>JADKBN010000031.1 GCA_016715065.1 Fibrobacterota bacterium | reverse complement strand
AGGACGCGGTCGACCATCCAGGGCGGCATGCCTGCGATGGACGGAATCTCGTCGCAACGCCAGATCCAGCTCGTGGGTGGCGTCCGAACAGGCCTCGTCCACGCGTGGCGCCTGGCTGGTGGGACCCACGAACATCCCGGAGAAGACATACGATAAGCGATGGATGGGCCATCCAGTAGCCTTACAGGCTCGCCAGCACGTCCGGCCGGCGCAAGAACGGGCTGTCGATGAAGCGTGCGGCCGCCCAGGGTGATGGTTTCCACCGCCGGTGCCGGCGAGGCGGCCGTCGACCAGGAACTTTCCGTGCAAAGGCGCGTCGAGCGGGCTTTTCGTACAAGGTGGTGGTGCGGTCGCAGCTCATCCCAACTGGCGGAAGGGGTGCGTTCACCTCTGATCACGCCGGGGTCCGGAGTGATCGCGAAGCTGGTCAGGCGCGGATCCCACGGGGGCGGATATCCTTCCAACCGCACCGGCATGCCCGTGGCGGCGGCGGTGGTTTCGATGGCGGCCAATTCCACCCAATCTTCGCCACGGCTCACCGGCGGCGGGAACACGTGGAGCATGCCGTTGCGGGCTTCCAGGCACAACGCGGTGCGGACCATTTCCGCGGGTCTTCGCTTCCGTTGGTCCTTTCGAGGTGGCAAAGGCCAGTGCGCGACTGGCGCCGCGGAGGCAAGGCTCCCCTGGCCACAGTGGGATCCACGGGCGGATCCATCGGATCGTGTTCGGGTCCGCCCAGGGCAAACTCATCCGGCAAGGACGGTATCCCATGGGTGAATCGCCAGGCAGCAGGTACAGAAGCTCGCGGCGCAGGGTCCAGGGGCCCGATTGCCAGATTCCGTCACGGATGCGTAATGGCAGCGCCTCCCCCACCACCTTGTCCAACCCCTGGTCGAACACCCGGGCGATCCGTTCGCGCTCCTCCGGATCGGACAGGTTCGATTCGTGGGGATCACGTTCACCGGCGGGCGCCGTTCCTTCCAGCCAGTAGAAGGCATCCTCGTAGCCAGCCAGGGCATGGGAGGAATCCACTCCAGCTGGCGGAGAGGGTCGCCAGGAATCCTGGATGTCGGAATCCGTCCAGTCTTTGGGGTCGCGTTCGTCCGCGATGAGGTCGGCATCTTCCCAGAGGGGTTCGCCGTCTTCCGCCACACGCAGCGGTAGGCCCAGCGCGGCAGGCTTTCGCCGGGATAGAGCTTCCTTGGCCGTGGTGCAGGACCCCATCCTTGGAATACTTCCCGCGCAACCACCAGAGTTCATGGGCGAGCTTTCGATTTGTTCTCCCCAGCGCCTCGGTGTTCCATTCGTCCGTCGAAGTCGTCGACGGAAACGCAGGTGGGCTCGCCCCCACGGTCAGGCGCACGTCGCCATCTTAGCTCGGTCCACCGCCTTGCCCAGCCGGTCGATCTCCAGCCAGGTGTGCTTCGTCGTAGGGGCGTGCGGAACGAGCGCCTCGGGGACGCACCACCTCCATCTTGACGTCGAATTCCGTCTCGCACTTTCCACTCCGCCGGAGATCGCCGCCGCCGCCGATGGCGGTGGCGAGGGCGCCAACGGGATATGTCCCTCGCCGGCCATCGCCGGACGTAAGTCCAGTCCCACCCAACCCGCTCCCGGCAGATAGACCTCGCACCAGGCGTGGAGGTCGGTGAAATCCACTTCCGGCCGGAGGGGCCATCCAGGCTTTTCCCGTCCGTGCAAGCTGGATCAGGCATCCCGAAACAAACCGCGCCGCCAATCCCAATCTGCGCAGTACATGGACCAACAGCCAGCCGAATCGCGGCACGACCCCGAGCCCTTGGCCAGGGTTTCTTCCGGCGTCTGCACGCCAGGCTCCATGCGGATCAGATACCCGACCCGCTGGTTGATCAATTGGTTCAGTTCCCACCAGGAAATCCACCGTGGCACGGCTGGTCAGATCGATCTTGGCCATAGGCGCTTCCACCAACGGGCTGGTGAAGTCGATTCCAAACACGGCGAAAGCTCCTGCAACAAATCTTTCCGTAGCGGAAGGGGAAGTTGCGAAATCCCTCTTCCAGGAAAAAATCAAAAGGATTGACCACGACCAGATCCACCGTGAGGCTCACCGCCACCCGGAATTCCTTCACCTTTTCCGGAAACACCAGCCGGGCGAGGAAGTTCCCGAACGGGTCTTGTTGCCAGTTCTGAAGTGGTCGGTGGGGGTCCACCTTCAGGAGTAGCCGAGGATGGGTGAGCGACAATGCGCCGCCGGTCGCAACCGGACCACTTGGGGTCCGAGGGAAACGGACGGTCGTAGCGGTAGGAGTGACGTGGTTCAACTGGACCTGGATGGACATGGTGACAATCCCTATGCGAAACGCTCGCCAATTCGTTTTGTCCCTTCCATTCGACAAGATTCGTCGGATTGTCACCGAATGACTTACAATCGGCATGACAATTTGAATTGTCATCAAAGTATCGCCTCCGATCCCTTTGCGAATCGGATTGGCAGCGCCTTTGCAATGCTGTTGACGATCGGAGGCGCAAATGACACCGGCACCAGATACCTTCAGCCGCTACGATCTCGATTCGGCCTACGACGAGATGTTTGGAACCCAACGCCAAACCCCGGGCCCACTACCGCCCTCTCTACGAGCGCTTGCTGGGCATGCCGCCGGAGATCTGGCAGACCCGCCAGGAACAGGCCGACCTGATGTTCCTGAACCAGGGGATCACCTTCACGGTGTATTCGTCCAACGAGGGCACCGAGAAGATCTTTCCCTACGATCTCCTCCCGCGGATCATCACCGCCAAGGAGTGGAGCGTGCTGGAAAAGGGGCTGGAACAGCGCATCACCGCCCTGAACCTGTTTTTGCACGACATCTACCACGAGGGCAAGATCCTCAAGGACAAGATCGTGCCGCGCGAAATGGTGGAGACCTGCCCGCACTACCGGCCGGAGATGGTGGGCATCGACGTGCCCAACGGCGTGTACGTGAGCGTGACGGGCACCGATCTGATCCGACTGCCCGACGGCGCCTTCGCGGTGCTGGAAGACAACCTCCGCGTCCCCTCCGGCGTGAGCTACATGCTGACCAACCGCCAGGTGATGAAGCACGTGTTCCCGCTTTTGTTCGGGTCCTACGACGTGCGCCCCATCGACCACTACGGACAGGAATTGCTGGCCGCCCTCAAGAGCCTGAAGCCCCAGGGGTCGGAGGACCCTTCGGTGGCGCTCCTGACTCCGGGCGTGTTCAACTCCGCGTACTTCGAGCACACCTTCCTGGCACGCCAGATGGGTGTTCCCTCTGGAGGGGCGCGACCTGGTGGTCTACAACAAGCGCGTGTTCCGCCGCACCACCAACGGCCTGCAGAGGGTGGACGTGATCTATCGCCGCATCGACGACGACTTCCTGGACCCCAAGGCCTTCCGACCGGATTCTGTCTTGGGTGCCGGGGATCTTCGAAGCCTTCGCGGCGGGGAACGTGGCCTTGGCCAACGCGCCCGGTACGGGAGTGGCCGACGACAAGGGCATCTACGCCTACGTGCCGCGCATCATCAAGTACTACCTCGGTGAAGATCCCATTTTGCAAAACATCGAGACGCACATCCTGGCCGAGCAAAAGCCCCGCGAAATGGTGTTGCAGAACCTCGACAAGATGGTGGTGAAGGCCGTGGGGGAGTCCGGCGGCTACGGCATGCTGATCGGGCCGCACGCCACCCAGGCCCAGCGCGACGAATTCGCCTTGAAGATCCGCGAAAACCCGCGCAACTACATCGCCCAGCCGACCATCATGCTCTCGCGGGCGCCGTGCATCCTGGACGGCACGGTGGACGGACGCCATGTGGATCTTCGCCCCTACATCCTCTACGGCGACAAGGTCCGGATCATTCCGGGCGGCCTGACGCGGGTGGCCCTGCGCAAAGGGAGCCTGGTGGTCAACAGCTCGCAGGGCGGCGGCTCCAAGGACACCTGGGTCCTGTACTAGCGCACCGTTCGTCCTGAGGAGGGGCTCCGCCCCGTCTCGAAGGGAGATCGGCGGATCCGGCCCTCGGAACAACCCCACACTCAGCTCCCTCCGGGCCCCCGGACGAACGGACCGCGGGAATCCGACTCAGACCTTCCACCCTTCCACCATTGGCGAGCAACCGAACGAATCGCCAAAGGGAATCTCCCGAGGAGAAAACCATGCTATCCCGAGTCGCCGACAGCCTCTACTGGATGAGCCGCTACATCGAACGCTCCGAGCACACCTGCCGCCTCATCGAGGTGAACCTCAAGCAGATGCTGGACGAAAGCCCGGAAGTCAGCGGAAGACGCTGGGAGCGCGTGGTCAACTGCCTGCGCACCGATCCCCCTTCCAAGAAGGACCGCGAGGCCTGGACGGTGGCCACCTGGATGATGTTCGACAAGACCAACCCCGATTCCGTGGCCTCCTGCGTGGCCGGGGCTCGCGAAAACGCCCGCCAGGTGCGCGAAATGATTTCCGCCGACCTCTGGGAAACCCTCAACCGCCTGCACCTGTATGTCAAATCCTGTCTGACCGACGCCGCGGCCAAGCGCGATCCGCATGAATTCCTTCGCCACATCAAGCACGAGATCCACGTGCTGCACGGCATCGCCGATTCCACCGTGGTGCACGGCGAAGGCTGGATGTTCCTGCAGGCGGGAAAGAACGTGGAGCGCGCGGCGGCCACCACGGCGCTGTTGTCCGAGCATGTCCAGGACTTCCTGACCCACCAGATCGGCGAAGGCTCCGAAGGCTTCCTGCACTGGGTGGGCGTGTTGCGCTCCTGCACGGCTTTCGAAGCCTACACCAAGACCTACACCGCCGAGGTCCGGCCAGCCCGGGTGCTGGAGTTCCTGCTTTTGTCACCCATCTTCCCCCGTTCGGTGCGGTTTTGTATCAGCTCCGTGCGCCGCTCCCTGGAAGCCATCGAGTTCGAACATGGCACAAAGCGGGGTGCCAAGGCCCTGAAAGCCGCACGGCGTCTGGAAAGCCTCCTGGACTTCCTGCAGGTGGAAGACATGATGGACGAGACCTTGCGCATGCGCCTGGCCGAGATCGAGCAGCTGTGCGGCATGATCCATTCGACCTCGAACAGGCCTACATCTTCTACGAAAACACCCCCTCCGAGATCCGGGGCGCGGCCTGATGAAATTTTGCAAACCGCATCATTTTTTGCCGACTTGAATCATTTCGGGTTGACAGAGCACGGATGCATCTATGTTTGCGTGTGAGAGTGCACCAATAGCGGTGTGTTTGAGATCATTCGAAGCAAGTCAGTTGAGAAGGGTCTCGTGAAAGGAAAGTATGAAGTTGTTTGTAGGTGGCCTGGCTTGGGCTACAACCGCTGAGACCCTGAAGGAAGCTTTCGAAGCTTTCGGAACAGTGACCGAAGCAACCGTGGTCTCCGACCGCGACACCGGACGTAGCCGGGGCTTCGGCTTCGTCGCGTTCGAGAACGACGCCGAAGGCCGCAAGGCCCTCGAGTCGATGGAAGGCGCCGTCTTGGACGGACGCAACATCCGCGTGAGCGAGGCCACCCAGCGCGAGCAGGGTGATCGTCCTCCTCGTCGCGAAGGCGGCTTCGGCGGCGGCGGCGGCGGCTTCGGCGGCGGTCGTTCCGGCGGCGGCGGCGGCGGCTTCGGCGGCGGTCGCGGCGGCGGCGGCGGCTTCGGCGGCGGCGGCGGTGGATTCGGCGGCGGACGTGGCGGCGGCGGCTTCGGCGGCGGCGGCGGTGGACGTTCCGGCGGCGGCGGCGGCTTCGGTGGCGGACGCTCCGGCGGCGGCTACTAAGATCGCACTTCTCCCGTCCTGGCAAAACCAGCACGGGAGATCTATGTAACGGTAAGGCGGTCTTCGGATCGCCTTTTTGTTCTCTTGGGCGGACTTTTCAGCAGTCGTCGAATTCCGCAACCAACATTAGGGTCTTCACCTTGCCTTGGTCATGGAAGATCCTGATCCTCCAACGGCTTTCCGCTCCGTGCTCTTCCCCCTCCTTCAACGGTTCGGTCAGATACAGAAACAGTCCATCCCCTTTCGCGTGGGGCTTTCCGAAGGACTTGAGCAACGCGGAGGTGTCCATCCCCTCCCGAATGCCAAAAACTGTCCCAAAGCCGTTTTCGAAGATCCAGGTGCGCCCATAAAGGCGATGTCCCCCTCCTTGGCTCCAAAGTCCTCCCGGAAAATGTCGGATCTCCCAGGAATCTCCTGTGCAGGGATTTTCCCCGTTGGGAACAACTTCCAGAGGCTTTCGCTTGGACAAGCGCGTCAGAGTGGACTCGACCTTCCGCGAGGACCACCTCCCTCCATTGAAAATTCCGCCTGGTCGGAGCCGACTTCGTGGACTCGCTCAGACAAAGAATCGCGACGGGCGGATCGCGCAAGGGTGGAGGTGGAATCGGCATAAGTCGTGGCTGCGGCAAGCAGCAGCAAGGCAATGATGGGGAAAGACAGTCGCGAGCTTCGATGGGCCATCTCTGCAATCTAGGTGACCCGGGCGTCGCTTTCTGACAGCACCATCCCTTTTCCGCAACCACCCGCCAATCCTTCCTCGGAGCTAGATTCACGACATGCTCCACCCGCAAAAACCGCTGCCTTTCGTGTCGCTCTCCGCGCTTGCGCGATCACCGCCTGCCTTCTGGGGTAACCCTGAGTGGCTGCTCCGACCAAAAGCGTTTGGAGCTGCGCTGGAAGGTGTTTGGCGAAATCGGCGAGGTGGACCAAAACTCCGTGCTGGACTTGAGCCACTATGATTCGCTGGAGAACCCACTTCCCGAGCTGCAGAAGCTGGTGGGAAAACGAGTAACTGTAAAGGACCTGTACTCTCCCATCCAACGTGGCCCCTTGGACTGCGAATTCCTGGACGGCTTGGGCCAACTGTCGTTTGTGGCCACGCGCAAGATCAAGGTGTCCACCTGGTTCTACAGCAACCGGATGTTCGGTCTGTGGGGCGACTCCTTGAGCTCCCTGCCCCATTGGACCCAGGATACCTTGAACAAGTTCAAGCTCCCCCTATTCGTGTGCGACGTGCCTGCCATCAAGGATTGCTACGCCCCACACCTGCCTTCGGAGGAAGTCGGAGGCTGCCCCCTGGATATCAATGATCTCCAGATCACGGGCAGGGTCACCCATGTCAAGGAATTCATGGACGACTACTACGTGTATCTGGTGGCGGAAGGGGTGAAGAATTGAGGATCAAATCAAGCCCACCAATAGTGGTTCAAGGATCTCAGATATCAAACCTTGAAGCGGAACATCATTTCTTTCGCCGGGTGGGTTCAAAGCCTTTCCACCAAAGCCCAAACAACCAGGAGGCCCAAGTGCTCAATCTTGCAGCTCGACTCCCGCTTCACAGGAAAACACTCCACACGCTAATGTTATTTCTCGCAGCCTTCACGCTGTCTACTCCACTTGTCTCGTGCGGGGATGGCCCTAAAGCCAAAGGCAAGACGTTTGGGCACGTAAACAAGAAAGAGGCGATTTCGTTGGGAGTCATCGCGGACGAGACCAACATTGACAGCGCCGAGAAAAAATACCTTGGGAAAGAGTTCACTTTCAAGGACCTGGTCCCCGGCTCGCCCGATCCCATTAATGATGATTATAGCTCCAAAAACAAATGTGGTTTCGAATTCTATAGTCGGGACATGAAAGTCACTTTAACCACTTGGCTCAATACCCCACCAAGATGGGACGGCGGAAACCGCGAATGGAAACGATACCTCCCTCATGATAAGGTGGCTTATTCAGAAGTGCTCAAAATGGATATAGATGTTTGTTCCTCTCAACAGGACGCAGCCTGCACAAATCAAGCCGACTCTCTCCGCGGATGGAAGGTTTATTTTCCTACAAAGAACAAATGCAATTTTGCCCCGGAAAACCTTTACGCTTCCGGCATAATAGCAGAAATCCGGAAATATGAGTCCAAAAGTGGATCCGAATGGAAAGTGATCCTCATTACCACCGGAATCGCCAACTAGTTGAGATGCGAAGCCCAATTGGAGGCACCTAGTGGCGTCATCAGCCAAGCCATTATCAAAACTTCATCCGCCAGAAGAGCACATTCCAAAGTAGCGTTCTCTGTTGATCGTCCAGGCCTCGGAGGGAAGCTCGCTCCACGCATCAACAAATGCTCAACCCTGCAGCACGACTCCCACTTCACAGGAAATGATGCCTGCTTCATCAGGCATCAATGATAGCTCGAAATACACATCTGAACCTGACTTCACATCTCAATATCAAGTGCTCAATTGCAGATTGATTTAGAATTCCCAAAGCACCTTAAACTTCTGTTCAGCAGTCGTCGAATTCCGCAACCAACATAAGGGTCTTCACCTTGCCTTGGTCATGGAAGATCCCGATCCTCCACCGGCTTTCCGCTCCGTGCTCTTCCCCCTCCTTCAACGGTTCGGTCAGATACAGAAACAGTCCTTCCCCTTTCGCGTGGGGCCTTCCAAAGGACTTGAGCAACGCCGAGGTGTCCATCCCCTCCCGAATGCCAAAAACTGTCTCAAAGCCACCTTCGAAGGTCCAGGAACGACCATAGAGGCGATGCCCTCCTCCTTCGCTCCACAGACCTCCCGGATAGTGGCGGATATCCCACGAATCTCCCGTGCACGGATTCTCGCCCGTGGGCACCACTTCCAGAGGCCTTCGCTTGGACAAGCGCATCAGAGTGGACTCGATCTTCCGGGCGGACCATCTCCCCTTCTTCGAAAATTCCGCTTTTTCGGAGCCGACTTCGTAGACGCGCCCGGACAAGGAATCGTAACGGGCGGATCGCGCAAGGGTGGAGGTGGCGTTGGCTCCGAATGCTGCGAAGGAAAGTGCCAGCATCATGCGACAGACAACAAGAGGCTGGAGAATTGGGCGAACAGACTTCTTCATGGGATGAAATCTAGGCGTGCAAGTCATCCGTTGATGATTCCAGATCTTGGTAAATTGTGGGTCTCCCGCGAAGTTCGTGGATCACCCGGAAACTGCCGGGTAGAGATCCAAGCCGCCTAGATGAAAAAAGACATCTCGTTTGAAGGATTCATACGACCGATGACCTCTGGTTCCCCTGGACCTCAATTTCACTTACTTAGCCCAAATCATCCCCGACACCACACCTGCCCTCAACCTTTCCTGCACCCAGTCGTCCATCTTCAAAAGAACTCACTTCCTCCCACCACTATCCTCTCCAACTCCCAGTTCAACCACCCAATCTGCTGACCCTCCTCCCCAAAACTACTGGCAAACTCTTTGTCCTTCTGTCCCACTCCCAGTTCCTCCTCGCATCTACCTCAAAAACTTTCCACACTTCTGGAACCGCTCCACAGCACTACAATGGGCAAAATCCACACACACACTCCGCTCGGGAACTAACACTTTTTCGGTCTTTCTGGTCCTGGGACCCTCCCCCCTCTTCCCCTCTAACCCGGGGCCCGTTGCTGCCAACCTGCCCCCCTGCCTCACTCCCTCTCCTTCACCACCACACACACGCATTCAAACACTGTAAACGGAGTGCGGACGCCAAGCACCTTGCCTGGATCCACTGCCTTTGACTCGCAACCAGCACTCAAGATCGTCAACTCGACAGCAGGGCCCCCAACCAACATGTCCAGGTTCCCCCCACAAACAGGACATCAGCCTACCAGCCTGTCCGAACATGGACCTACCAAAGCGCTCCTCGACAGAGGAAACCTTCCAAGGGGAGGGAGACAAGAATCCGCTGGTAGAGTTGAGAGCTGTCCACGATGGAAACTTGCTTTATGTGCGAGGGGTCAGAAAACCGTCAATTCCACGAACTTCGCGGGAGACCCTAAATTGTTCCCTGCCCCCACCGGTGGCAGGGAACCGTTCTTCAAGGAGAATTCAAAATGATGACCTCGGCACTTTTTGTTCTCCTGGGAGCGAACGCAATGCTTTCTGATTCATTGAGATCGGAAGCTCGGTCCCACAATCCCTGGATTTCGGTTCCAGCTGGTTGCTTCATCATGGGCTCCAACAATGGCCCTCCCTCCGAGCGCCCGGCACACAAGGTTTGTCTATCTGCTTTCAGGATGCAGGAACACAGGGTGACTCAAGGTGAGTTTGAGCTTTGTGCGAAAGCAGGCGTTTGCAGGAAAGACCTTTATAAAACTCGAAAGCAAGATACTCGCTTCGAATTTCTTGCGCTATTTTCTACCTATCCTGATTCCCGATCGTATTGCAAATGGATTGGTGGCCGTACACCCACTGAGGCTGAGTGGGAATATGCCATGAGAGCAGGCACGACAACTCCATATTTTTGGGGAACAGATAGCCTAAAGACCTGCGAATATGCATCCAATAGAAAATGCAAAGATGTGGCGGATCCGGTCTACAAAAAAAACCCGTGGGGCTTCTCCGATTTCATGCCGGGTAGTTGCGAACTCGTGCAAGATTTCTGGCAGGAAAATTTCAAGCATAAGCAATCCGCTTTGAATCCTGAAGGCCCGCTCCAGGGGGATAGCACGACTTTGAAAGGATGCAACACAGTTGGCGGCTTTGCTGGAGCAACAGTAACTGCGCGGAAGCCAAATTCTCTACCCCAGTTTGGGAGATATACCTTTCGTTGTGTAGAGAAGCCCGTGGTGGTTGGGGGGGGGCGTGGCCGTACCGCCCGTCCTGGAGTTTTGGTTGGGGGTGTGGTGGGGTGGGGGTAATAAAATCCGGCCTTTGAATCCGCTGGTAGAGTTGAGTGCTATCCACGATGGAAACTTGCTTTATGTGCGAGGGGTAGGAAAATCACCAATTCCATTAGCTTCGCGGGAGCGACCCTGAGTGGCTGCTCCGACAAAAACTGTGTGCGGCAGCGTTACCTTTAAACCCCGAAGGCCCAGGTCAAGGAGAAATCGCCCATGTTCATCTCTTCGATGGTTTTTCTGTTCCTTGCCAGTGCGTCCACCCAAGATTCGCTTTCCCTGGCCGCCCAATCCCACAATCCTTGGGTTTCAGTTCCAGCTGGCTGCTTCATCATGGGCGACGACAAGGGCCCGTCCTCAGAACGGCCTGCGCACAAGGTTTGTCTTCCGGCCTTCAAACTCCAGGAGCATCGCGTTTCGCGGGGCGAGTTCCGCCTGTGCGCGATGGCTGGCGTCTGCAGGAAGGGTGTCTACAAGCTCTTCAAGGACGAAACCAGCTTTGAGGCCTTCGCGAACTTTTCCACCTTTCCGGATGCCAGCACCTTTTGCCGTTGGATCGGGGGACGCCTTCCCACCGAAGCGGAATGGGAGTACGCCATGAGGGCCGGCACAAAGTCTCCGTATTTCTGGGGAACGGACAGCAGTCAAGTCTGCAGATTCATTTCAAGCAAATCCTGCCCAGACGGCTCGAAGGCAATCCACGACAAGAACCCATGGGGATTCGCCCATGCACTTTCCGATGACTGCGAAATGGTAAACGACACTTGGCAGTTGGACTACAGGAATCCCCCTTCCCTGGACAAGCCTCGCCGCCCCTCCTATGGGGACTCCGGCACATTGAGAGGTTGTCGGATGGAACAGGAGCCCTCGAGCTACAAAATCACCGCGAGGGCTCCTGAACCGCTGCCCGGTTATTCCCGTAATTCCTTCCGTTGTCTCTCCAGATAGGGCTACTTAGGGCCGACCCCCGCTCCCGATCAGCCACCAGAGACTGGCCTAGATTGTCTGGAAGATCTTCCCCAGTACTCCTTCTTTTTCCAGAGGCTCCAACGGACCTCCTAGTGGATTGTCTTCCCGATTTATCACACCAAGATCATCATCGGTAAGCGAGAAGAATACGACCAAATCACTTGAAGAATCAGTGTCGGCCAATCCTACGCCTTTACAAGGAATTCGCACTCGGCCGGACTGTTCAAGCTCAATACCCAACCAAGATGGGACGGCGAAAACCGCGAATGGAAAGTGATCCTCATTACCACCGGAATCGCCAACTAGTTGAGATGCGAAAGCCACCTGGAAGCACCTACTGGCATCAATAACCTAACCCTTATCAAAACTTCATCCGCAAGGAGAGCACATTCCAAACTAGCGTTCTCTGATGATCGTCCAGACCTCAAAGGAAAGCTCGCTCCACGCATCAAAGATCCATGCAGAACCTGATTATCTAATTTTCCATCACAACCCAAACAACTAGGAGGCCCAAGTGCTCAATCCTGCAGTTCGATTCCCGCTTTACAGGAAATCCCTCCACGCGCTTTTGTTATTTCTCGCAGCGTTCACGCTATCCACTCCACTTGTCTCGTGCGGAGATAGACCAAAAGCGAAAGGCAAGACGTTTGGAAACGTAAACAAGAAGGAGGCGATTTCGTTAGGTGTCATTGCGAGTGAGACCAACATTGACAGCGCAGAAAAGAAATACCTTGGGAAGGAGTTCACGTTCAAGGACCTCTGGCCTTGCGCGCCCGTCTAAATCAACGATGATTATAGCTCCCGAAACAAATGCGGTTTTGTTTTCAAATCTCCTGTCCAGAAAGTTTATTTGACAGCATGGATCAATACGCCACTCTACAATCGCTTTCATTCCGATGTGACGGACCGTAGACTCCCCAGCTCAGAGGCGGATTACGCCAAAGTTTTTGAAGTCGATGTCGACCTCTGTTCAGACGCCCAAAGTTCAGCCTGTTTTGATCAATCCATGAAATTAGCAGGTTTCCGAGAAGATGTACCAGAGTCCAAACAAATCTGCAACATCAGTCCAGAGAATGTTTATCTCGCAGGAAGAATCGCTGGAATTCGTAAGCTGACACAGGAATCTGGAACGTCCTGGAGAATACAGATTATTCCATCGGGATTTTCAAACTAGGGAGTCCCCTCAGATCATAGCGCCACCTGATAATGGAAATCTTCTAACAATCGCACGACAGGGCCTCCACAAGAATACCCCACATCTGATCTTTTCAGCCTTCTTCGAAGCTAACTTTCCAGTATGCTCATCCCGCCGAATCCACTGCCCTTCGCTTCTCTCTCCCGTGCTTGCGCAATCGCTGGCCTGCTTTCTGGGGCTATTCTTGAGCAGCTGCTCCGACCAGAAGCGTGCGGAGATTCGCTGGAAGATGTTCGGCGAAATTGGCGAGGTGGACCCCAACTCGGTCATTGATCTGGACCTCTGCGAAACCCAAGAAGCCCCCCTTCCCGCGTTGAAGGAGCTCGTTGGAAAGCGGGTAACCGTCAAGGGCCTGTATGCACCGGTCCGGGATGGCCGAAACGACTGCGAATTCATCACAGGCTTGGGGCAACTGCAGTTCAAGGCCACGCGCAGGATCAAGGTGACGTCATGGTTTTACAGCGACCGGATGACCGGCCTGTGGGACAGCTCCATGAGCTCCTTGCCGCATTGGACCCAGGATACCTTGAACAGGTTCAAGCTCCCCCTGTTCGTGTGCGACGTGCCCGAAATCAAAGGATGCTACGCACCTTTCAATCCCTGGGACGGCCCAGGCGCCTGCCCGCTGGACATCCGGAAACTGGCGATCACCGGCCGAGTCAGCAAGGTATTGGATTTTTATGGTGATTACTATGTGTATCTGGTGGCAGAAGGGATAGCGAACTAAATACTACAGAAGCCAGAAGCAAGAATGAAAATTCCATTTCTCACAAGCATCATCCAGATCGAGTTCAAAAGAATCATTCACCTCAGTGATGCTATTCAGGAAATGCGCCAATTGGCGAACAAAAAGAGAACCGGAACTGTCCAGCCGTTGTTAATTTCCTCACGCCCACAGCATGAAACCAACAACAACCGGAGACACTGAGATGCAGCCTTCCCACTGGAAATGGATCCTTTGCGGCCTCACCGCTACCCTGATTGTTTCGGGGTGCGAGCTTTTCAAGAGCTCCTATCCCTTCAAGGGGAAAACCATTGGCGCCATCGACAAATCGAATGCAATCAGCGCGGACGAGCTATTTGGAATGGACTACCAAACCGCCAAAAAATACATCGGCAAAGACCTCACAATTACTGGATTGCGGCCATCGAAAATATGGATGAAGGATACGACTACAGGCCACACAACATGCGAATTCTCCTTTTCCAGATTTTCTGATTCCGCTCTCGTAAGGTCAAGAGAAGTTTCTTTTGCTTTTATATCCAAGCCTGAGGATGTCCAAGATATGATATCAGCAGAGGAGCATGTTGATTTGAATCTAGTGACCCCAAAGAATTTTTACTCCAATAATCTTTCTCCCTGTTTCCTGAAAAGCGAAGGGGTTTTTTGGTGCAAATCAAAGCTTGATTCTACCGGCGTTGACTGTCCGTTTGATCCCGTAGATTTGTTTGTTTCGGGAAAAGTGTTGTTTTCTGGCGGAGACTCCGCAGACAGGATCCTCTCTTGGCACTTTATAGCGACGGGGATTGCAAACTAAATTCATGATAGCCTGGCCATTTCTTGGTAACTTTATTTGAAATACCCAGAGCCACTATCTACTAGCTATTCGATTTCGAGCACTGCCCCCAGGACATTCAAGACGATCCTATTGACCGCGGACAAGTTGTAACCCACTGATCTAGAGTCTCTCGAGCAATATTCAGCAGTTACCAACCTCGTTCACCAGCACCGCGCCCTGATTTCAGTACCCGAGAGGCTACTTTGAAGTCGCACACCGAAACCCCAAACCCACGTCTCGAAGATCAGGTGGAGCCCAGCTCCGTAATGCCGAACGTAATTCCCGAACACTGCTGTTAAAATGTCCCCCTCGGACCACGCAGACTTCGCCCGTTTTCGGAGTGATCGGTATTCCCACTGGTGTGGGAGGCAAGTAATCCCCAAACCAATCGGCAGTCCATTCTGAGGCATTTCCGAACATGTCGAACAATCCCCAAGCATTGGGACGCTTTTTGCCCACGGGCTGCAATTGACCTCCAGAACTACCGACAAACCATGCATGCCGAAGGGCATCCAATTTTTCATTGCCCCAGGACCACTTTGAGGTCCAACCAGCCCGGGCGGCATACTCCCATTCTGCCTCGGAAGGCAATCGCTTTCCGATCTTCGCACAATATTTGTTTGCTTCGCTCCAATCGACCTGATCCACTGGGCAATCGTCGCCACAAGCTTTCTCTTCACTTGGGATCACTCCCATGACTTTCTTGAAGGCAGCACGTGTCACTTCCGTTCGATCCAATTGGAACGCTTTAACGCAAATCAAGAATGTCTGCCGTTCATTCAGCTCGCCATCGTTTGACCCCATGTAGAAGCAGCCCTTTGCTATTTTTGCCATTCCGCTAGGAAGTGGCGCCTTGACATTCGCTGGCACCACAAGGCAACCATCCGCACCTACCTTCGCGTCTTTCTCCGACCTTTGGCAGAGGTCCTCTGTATTGGGAACGCCATCATTGTCATCATCCATTTCGTACCCAGCCACCTGGGACGAAACCAAACACGCGCTCAACACCCAGATTTTCACGTTCGTCATTACTCCAATAATAATATCGCGAATCGTCTTGGCTCGCTTTTCTGTCATTCTGATGCTAATTTTACCGCTCCTGGAGGAATCAATGAGCAGGTTGATCAGAATCATTTTGGCTCTCGCTATTTTTAGCTCGGTTGGATGCAAACCCTCCGCCGATCAAAAGTCATCCAATGCGACAGGAGCATTAGGCTTCAAGCAAGGAATTTTCCGCCCTGACTCTTCCATGACCCTCGCCCAACTGGCCGAAGAATCCAAGAAGCCAAACTTTGTGGAAAAATACCTTGGCAAGCGGATAACCCTCACGCAACTGAAACCGACTGGAACCGGAGAGATCCTAGAAGAGGGCTCACAAACCGGAATTTGTGGAAACTTTTATAAACCTAACGATACCGACTACTTCGGACTGACCGTTTGGTTTAATACGGAGCCAAAGAATACCATTCTGCCGCAGGACGACACATTCTTTGCGCCTTCCGATTCCATTGCAGCTGCTGGAATTCTTACCCTCCCATTTGATGTCTGCACTCCGCAGGTGGTCTACGTATGTGGGTACCCAAACGACCCCAGGTACGAAGTGTACAAATGCCCATTTGACTTCAAAAAGCTGTCCATTTCGGGATTGGTCGCAGGCATTTATCCTGGAACCAAGATTTTCGAAGTGCATCTTGTCCCGACAGGGCTCTCTGACTGAACACCCGACCTGATCTTACAACCTTCGATCTGTGAAATCTGAAGCATTGGACCATCCATCAATATCACCCCACGCATCAAAGATCCATGCAGAACCTGATTATCTAATTTTCCATCACAACCCAAACAACTAGGAGGCCCAAGTGCTCAATCCTGCAGCTCGACTCCCGCTTCACAGGAAATACCTCCACACGCTAATGTTATTTCTCGCAGCGTTCACGCTATCTGCTCCACTCTTCTCGTGCGGAGATGGACCAAAAGCGAAAGGTAAGACGTTTGGGCACGTAAACAAGAAGTTGGCGATTTCGTTAGGTGTCATTGCGAGCGAGACCAACATTGACAGCGCAGAAAAGAAATACCTTGGGAAGGAGTTCACGTTCAAGGACCTCTGGCCTTCCGGGACAGATCCAGTGAACGTTGATTACAGCTCCCGAAACAAATGTGGTTTTGTATTCCATTCTCATGGCCAGAAAGTTCTTCTGACGGCATGGATCAATACGCCACTCTATAATCGCTTTAAATCCAATTCGACCACTCGTATTCTCCCCAGCTCAGAGGCGGATTACGCCAAAGTATTTGAAGTCGATGTCGACCTCTGTTCAGACGCCCAAAGTTCAGCCTGTTTTGATCAATCCATGAAATTGTTAGGATTGGATAAGGATGCGCCCGAATCCAAACAAATCTGCAACATCAGCCCAGAGAATGTTTATCTCACAGGAAGAATCGCGGGGATTCGCAAGGTGACACAGGAAACTGGTACGTCCTGGAGAATACAGATTATTCCATCGGGATTTTCAAACTAGGGAGTCCCCTCAGATCATAGTGCCACCGGATAAAGGTGGCCTATAAAAATCAGCAGATTCCGGGCATCGAATTTGTACTACTCAATGATTTTGCAACCCGAAACGATAACATAACCAAAGCTACGGACTATCCGAAATCCAAACCCTGCGCTATTGGCCACCAAAAGAATGAAAGGCCCTAGAAGTCTGTTCCATTCAATGGATCACCCAAAAAGCGCACCTCATTCACCCCGTTTCTTATGCTTGCTTCTAGCAGAATAGCCAACATTTCTCGGTCATTTTCCGCATACACTTACATCATCCCGAAGCCTGTTTTACTGTCCGATCTCGAATTCATGAAGTAAATATAGCGACAGAACTATCCCCGCCTGACATAACGCACTCATTATCCGGGAAAAGCGCTAAATCGAAAGAGAATTGCTTCCCAGAAGTCAAGCTGCATTTTGACATTTCAATTTTTATCGTCCCTTCAACCACGTGCGAATTCACCGTACGCTTTTCGAACGAAATAAAGTTCCATTCTTGTTTGTTAAAATCAATTGCCTCCCCCTTTGTTCCATTCGGGCGAAGTCTGAGTCTAACCCAAAGGCCCACATCATCAAAATTCTGGATTTTTACCCGAATCGTCAAGCAAAGTCCGAGGCGTTCATTTTGGCCAAACCCACCTTCAGCCAGAACAAGTTTAGGGGATCGTAGCAACAAAATATCTCTTGCCAATTTGCGCCCTTTGGAGAAAAGAACCGCCTCTGGCTGAACTGGAACATACTCGTTATGAATCAAGGAACGCGCCAATCTAACAGATTGGTAACAAGTCTGCTCCTGATTTTTTTTCAATTCTAGGCTGGCACCCAGATACTCATCTCCAAGAGTTTTTAACGATATCGACATGTTATATTCCAACCGCCGAACAGGTTTCCCGTTGACATCCTTGCCCACCGCAAAAGGCGCTTTTGAGGCGCTAAGGAAAGGCCACCCCACGAATCCAGGCTCTTTCTTCGGAATTTTGTTCACTCCTTCCGAACGGTACACGTTGAAATCTATCTTGGGCAAGGTCGATTCTTTACTAGCAAATGTCAAATAGAGCATCCGGGTTTCCCCAAAATGGATGAATTCGCGGTCATTATTTAATCTCAAAGCGGAAGAGGCCACTCGTGGGTACCCACCTGCTACTCCATAATGATCGTCATCCTCTGTTCCGACAAACAAATACAGGTTATCGCCAACTTCATCGATCATTTTATAGGTAAATGCCGGGCCGAAATCGACTCTTGTTCCAGCCAATGCCCCGGTCAAAGGAACCTGGAATTGCTCTGGCGTAAGCCGTGCAAGATTGATTTCCGCGATTTTGAACGCCCATGTCAAGAATCCTAACTTGATTTCAAATGTCAGGTCGCCTTTCAGCTCAAATTTCAGATCTTTGCCTTCCAATGCCTTAAATTGAAAGTCTATTTCTTTCTTTTTGCGATCGTAATTAAATCTCCAGCCAATATGTCCTCCAGCCGTCAAGCCAAGATCGATGGTTACACTCGCATTCATCGCCCCTTGCAGATTCTGTACCAATCTCAAGAGGACACTTTCTTGGATTTCCGCACTCGTCGCCGCCTGCCCGCTTTGTGCCCGATTGTCGATTCTGGAAATCTCTTGTGCGGCGGCTGCTTGGGGAGAATGCCCGGACCCAGGATTGTTGTGCGTGGAATGGGATTGGCTCCCTGCGGGAATGTAGTCTGGCCGGGCCAAGACCGCCCAAAGCGCACAAACCTCTACCCCAATTCGCAACCCGGAATTTTCCCCAATGCTGAATCCAAACCCCAGGCCAAAAGCATTCGGATTCCAATAGATCTGTAAATTCAAATCCAAGGAAGCTTGCTGAGAAAATTTGATTGACCCAAATCCAACTGGGATCGGCGGAACGAAAGGGATAGTCAGCAGCATCCCAAACGGCTTGGGAAAATACTCCGTTTTTGAATAGGACGCCAGAGGAAACGACAAATCGATACTGAGCGTCTGAAGTTCTGGATTAGGAAATGCCTTCAATTTTTCTTTGAGGTTTTCTATTGGACCATTTTGATTTGCCGCGTTCCCCTGGGAAGGAGATTGCCCTAAATAACCTCGCAAAGCTTCGCTTCTTGCTTGGAGGCTATCCGCCACCAAGTCATTCATCAAGGAAGGATGCAAACAGAGGGCCATGTCCAGTTGTGTACTGAATACTGTGGAATACAGCTTGAATAATCCTGGACGGTTCTTGGCCTCGTTGCGTAGCGCTTCCAGTGAGGTCGCCCGAAACCCTGAAACCCCAAAGGAAGCAAACTTGTTCGGCACATCAAAGAATCGAAGCAAGGATTGGATGAATTTGATCCTTCCCTGGATTCTTTCCTTTCTCTCTTCCTCAAAAATCCTCGTCGTTGTGGTGCTATCCGGAACGGCAATTCCCTCCCTATTGAGATATTCCTTCATCCCATAATACAAGATCAACGAAACAAAGGAATTACCTAAAAACCCTACCGCACCTGAGGCAATTTGCTTAAATGCAGATTTGTCATTTTCGTGCGGAGCTTCCAAATAGGTGATCAGATCATCAATATGCTTTTTGCCCTCTTCCGTCACCAAAGCAACATACAGTGGGACCAAATCCGACGGCTTTGGTATTTCTGTTGCCGATATAGATTCTCCACTAACGATTCTACCCCGAAGAAAACCGTGATTGCGCCATGGAAATGGCGTATCAACACGTATCTTTTTGCTTGTATTTCCATAAATACTTGCTCCTATATCCGTATTATCCATTGAATGCACAACCTTATTCGAGCGATCATCTGCTGGAAAGACTTCCCATGCACACAAAGCATTTCGAACCCACACTTTTAGCCAGCAGCCAATTTCCACCATTTGCTCCGGATTTTTCGGGATATCTTCATCTCTAATCGGCTGACCCGTGCCTAGTTTCTCAAATTGCTTTTTTCGGAGATCTTGCATTTCTTTATTTGCATTTATATCCCCTTTTGTCAATTCATTCGTGATTTTGATTTTTAACTTTACAATGTGGCCTATGAATTTTGTCGAAACCAGTCGGGTTTTCCCCTTTTCGTTGACTGTACTCTCCAGCCATTGGGTGTAAAATTTAAAATCCGTGTCAGGAACAACCTCCTTGTCTCGGCTCCCATCTGGTTTGTGTATAATACGATGCACAGTCTTGGTTCCACAATGAATAAAGTACTCGCACCAACCAGATCGTCGGTCATCAGAAACAGAAGTCCCAAGATGGTCTGCTTCATCCTTTTGTGTTGCAGATCCGCTAAAAGGATTGTAATCCTGAAGACTCATCACCTCCTCGCCATTAAACCCCCTCGGCTGCAAAAATCCCCACAAGTGGATTTGAGCAGGTGGATCAGACGGGGTCATTTTCTCAATTTTAATGCAGACCCATTGGCTTATTTCAGCAACAACAATCCCTACGGGATCTTTGTGCGAATCACTAACCTCCTCATTGTACTCGTCATACATTTCTGCGAGATCTACAAGATCCTTTTTTTCGAAAGCCCCGAAATTCCGCTCTTTCAACACCCTAAGAAATTTCGATTCTTTTCGCTCGAATTCGAATTGCTGTTCATGTTTATTTTCCTTGAATTCCGCATTATAATCAGTCATGGCATGACTGGCCCTGAATTTTTTGTCCGTATTGAATTTTACAAATGGCAGAGGGAGCACTATCGGTCCTCCCTCAATGTCCTTATCAGTGCCTTCCAAGCCCCAACCAATAAACATCGACTTCCAGCTATTTGCTATTGGCTTGAGACCTTTTGATTGACCTTCAACATTTTTTCCACGGCCTGGCGATGCCATTTTGACTCCTGATCCTCTTAAAACATTTTTTTGGGGGCTTTGAGTCCCTCAGGGATTTTGGGCGCGCTTGGTGCACTGGGAATGGAAGGCACATCCGGCACTTTGGGGATGTCCGGACGCTGGAAATTGGGCAGATCAAACGATGGAAGCTTTGGCAAATCAAAGCTTGGGAGTTTGAAATCCGGAAGATGGAACCAATCGTCATCTTCCTCACTGGGAGGACCATAAAGATCATCCGCCACAACATCCTTGTCTTTGGGCTGCATAGATTGTTGTTTTTCGAGTTGGAGATCGAATTGTGCAACATAGTCTTCAAAGCGACAATCTACCGCATCTGAAAACATGAGGTTTTCCCCTTCCAGCCATACGGCAAGATCGGGAGAATCTGGAATCAAGAAATCAACTTCATCACCAGCCTTTAATTCAGCTTCAACCAGCAATTCAATCCGAGGGTGCTTGAGATAGATCTGGAACGCCCTGGCTTTTTCGAATTTAAGCACCTCTCCTTCGATGTCCATCAAGGTATAGCTCAATACCTTGGCCGGATACTGGTAACCCTTGTCCGCCAAATATTGATCATCCCATTTGTTTTTGAGCATCCATTCGCGGATAGAAATCTTGGTGGAATCCGGAAGTTTGAGCTCCGCACCTTCCTTGATCACATCGCACGTGACTCCCGTTGCTCCCTTGTTCATTTCCCAAAGGATCCGCCAATTCCGAATTCCGTAACGTCCAGCCAGTTCGGAGAAGGATTCATCCGCCCCTGCCTTATACGTCCCGCCCGCGACTTCCTTCAAAAACGGCTCCTGCGCCTCCTTTATGTAATTGCACAGCGCCCCGAACAAATCCCCCTGCAGGGTCGCGGAGATGTCGTGTTCCTCGGCGTCGGAATCGTCGTCTTCGTCCTGGTCTTCTTCCAGGTGGCGCCAGGGGCCCTGGTAGTAGCCCATCAGGCCCAGGTAGTAGCGCAGGCGCTCCACGGACATTTCCTCGTCGATGTCGTCGTGGAGTTCGTGCGGGAATTTGTCGAGGTTCTTTTTCTTCTTCAGGCCTTCGTCCGTGGCGCCATACAGGATCATGAAGCGGCTGGGCATCAAGTGGGGGTCGTTGTCCTTGCCCTTGTCGCAGGCGAGTTTGCAGACCTCCTGGTAGTTCAGGCATTCCACGGCCACCAAGGCCATCTGGTAGCCTTCCTTCTTCTCGATCTCCACGAGCTTGTCGGCAAGCTTCTTGATGGTCAGAGGAGGGACGTGCGTCACCTTCTCCGGAACCCCGGAAATCACCTTGGGCTTTTTCTGGGTGGTGGACTTCTTGCTCATTCGAAACTCCCCGGCCGCACCAGGAGCGTGGCCATCGGTGTGCCGTCCAGATCGATCAAATTCTGCACGAAGTAGTGATCGTCCAACGCGTCGCGGTTCCAGGTGCGCACGTCCATGTGCACCCACGTAGGCGCGTGCCCCGCACCCTTGCCGCCGGGCTCCAGCGCGAACTTGTCGGTGGAATTCCAGCTCACCTGTGCACCCAGCTTGTCCTGGGCGATCTGGCGCATGGCATCGGCGTCGGTGGAGGTCTGGGCCTTGGATGGGTCGCGCACCCATTTGTCGCCGACCTTGCTCTCGAAATTGAGGTCCACGGCCTTGCCCATGTGGTTGGTGGACGATCTCGCCTTCTTGGTCTTCGGATCGACATGCAATTTGTTGTCGTCGTGGCAGCGGTAGCCGCTGGAAAACGCCATGAACCGGATTTTGTCCTTGTGGATCACCGACCCGTAGTGGATCAGGCTGCGGCAGGCCCACAGCAAGGACCGGTGGATCCCGGGGTATTCGTACTTGTGCCCGGCTTCGTTCTTGGAAGCGGCGTACTTGGAGGTGTATTCGTCCTTGTGGCGGCCTTTTCCAAAACCGCCGCAGGTTCCGCATGGGCACTTGAGCTTCTTGGTGAACGAAAGCGGGTGAGCGGCAGCGAAGGCATCCAGCGCCTTGGCGAAGTCCATGTCGACCTGGCCTGTCGCTCCACGGCCCATCACGTCCTTCTCGAACCGCTTGACCGCACCCAGCAGCGCGTCGTCAAATTCTGTCCCAGGCAGGATTCCCCCGAACCCGGCCAGCCGGATGCGAAGTTCCTCCACCGCCAAGCCGGAATTTCCCTTGGTGATCTTCTTGAAGCCGGAGAACAGCCCCGGTTCCGGCTCCACGGGTTTGGCCACCGCCGGCGTGATCCGGAAAGGATTGAGCGGTTGGACAATCTCCACCCACGATGCGAAATAGCCTTCCAGTTCGGCTTGCATCTTCTCGAACTTGGTGGGAGCTTTTTTCCCTTTGGCCTCGCCGCCCTTCTTCGCGTCCCCGCTCATGCCTCATCCTCCTCGGGAGGGTGGCTTCCGAACTTGGCCGCCCCGCCCGCGCCCGCCTTGAGCTTGATCTTGCCGGAGGAGTCGGTCTTCACCTTGTGGACCTGACCATTGGGCTGCTTGACCTCGATCGTGTGGTTGGGCATCGCTTTGCCCTCGTGGTCGGTCATCTCGATCTTGAAGGCGGTGTCCAGCGGGATCTGCGGGGAAATTCCCAAGGCGCCATCCACTTGGGCGACCACCTCCACCGAATGGAACGACTGCGTCTGTTCCTCGAAAAGGGCTTTCCAACGCTCCTCCTCGAGGGTCCACTTGCCTTCCACCTTGCCCCCGGACACCTTGACGGGAATTGTCGCCATGAAGAAGCGTGTGTGGTCCTCGGCGACCAGACTCACGTACAGCTCACCTTCCGCCCCGTCCTCGGCGTCGGTCTTGCAGCTGAAGGTGGTTTCGGTGCCGATCTCGATGGGCTTGGCGGAACTTTTCACCTCGCCAGTGGCCAACAGCGTGAGCTTGAACGAGCCCTTCTTGGAATACCCGCTGTGGGTGATCTTGCCATCCATGGGAGTGCTGCCGCGGATGATTTTGCCATCCGGATCCTCGATCTTGTACGGCACGCCCAGGATAGGACGGCCACCCTTGTCCTTGACCGTGGCGTTGATCTGGTAGGCCTCGGTGGGCGACTTGGATTCCTTGGTGAGCTTGATGGGCTCGATCGCCTTGGGGCCCTTGGGGGCGTTGGTCGCGGCTGCGGCGGCCGCTCCTGCGCTGCCGGCCTGCGATCCGCTGCTGGTTTCGCCGATCATCACCGTGAAGCATCCGAGCACGATCTGCGAAGGCGGCCCCACGCAGATGGCCATGTCGCCCAAGCGGGCGGCAGGCTTTTTCCCGATCATCACGCCCATGCTTCCCAGGATGATGGGCCCTCCCACGTGGGGGATGGGCGGCACACCCGGGGTCACCATGGGGCAGACGTGCTGATCACCCATGGTGGCGGCTGGCAACTTGCCGATCAGGACCGTGGGCACGCCAGGGCCCATCACAGTGCCCCCGTGGGCGGTCATGTCAGTGAGTCTTGCGGCGGGTTTTCCCATCACTTCACCTCGGATTCGAGCGCGGCCAAGCTGAGCTTGGCTTCGGGGTAACGGCGGTTGATGTCGGAGAGGATGTCTTCCAGGCGAGCCATGGCCACCTTTTCCACACCCTGTTCAGAGGTCGCGAACAACAACACTTGCCCATTGCGGGAGAAGGTTGGGCTCGAAACCTGCTCAAAGGACTGAAGTCGATACATGTCGGCCTCAAAGAGCGAACCCTCCTTGCGGACATGGCCCAGGTATATCGTGACGTCACCTTCCAACTTGGCCCCAACCAGAAACAAGTTGAGACGTGGATGCACAATCACAGCACGGAGGGATTCTACCGGCCTCAGGCTATGCCCTTCGCATTTCACAGGAATGGATTGAGCCGAATCGATGGCACTCAGCACGAACAGGCGAGCATCTTCATGGCCGGGGAGTCCTTGCCAGCTGAAAACAGCCCAATGGTCTTTGGTCTTGCTGGGAAACATCCCCCCATATTCCGGAAACGTGGGGTCGCCTGCTGATAGGAAGATGCCTTGCGTTTGCATTGCATTCATCGCCGCGGCAATAGGGTGAAAGGCTTCCTTGCCCTCAAAATCATAGAACTTTGCAGGAACGCTCTCGGAACGCCTCCAGCGCGTCGCAATCATTCCTGCTGCAATTGGCGTAATGACCAAGTGGCCATTCGCATCATTTCTGGGCAACGATAATTTCGTTTTTGAAGCTCGAGAATCCGGAGAAAACGCCGTCAGCTCAAGGTTTGACATCATGAAGTCGGTTATTCTTTTCATCAAAAAGGTTGTTGTGTCACCTTCTTGATGAATAGGCATAATAAAATTACGGTCTAGGCTCCACTCATACTCAAACACTTCTTCGCCGTCTTTTTTCAGCAAAAAGACGCCAGTTCCATAAAACAAGTATTTGAAATTAGGCGTCGACTGAACAATGTAACTCGTCTCGATTCTTCGACCTTTTAATCCACCTTTTTCAAAGATGACTTTTCCATTCTTCAAAAACAGCTGCTCCAGCTTGCCACTTTTTGGAACGGAAATTTGGAAATCCTCCGCCTCATGCCCTTGCTGAAAGGTTTGACCTTCCGCATTGAAGTGCGAAAACTTTTGGACGACAAATGGCGAATTGCCACTTCTTTTCCCCGCACATCCAAACGACACAATACTCATCGCGATCCCAATGGGTATCCCAAGAAGATCCGTGAGTCTTGCGGCGGGTTTTCCCATCACTTCACCTCGGATTCGAGCGCGGCCAAGCTGAGCTTGGCTTCGGGGTAACGGCGGTTGATGTCGGTGAGGATGTCTTCCAGGCGAGCCATTTCCAGGCTCCATCCCGCCTCGGATTGCGAGGCCAACGCCAAGATCGATCCATCGCGCGAAATCACCAGATCGCGGACCTTGGCGAAGGAACGAACCCTGTAGGTTACGGAAACGAAACGGTCCTTTTCCTTTCGGACCACCCCCATCCACAGAAGCAGGGAATCCTCTCCCTCCCTGACGGTGGCGAAGAACAGATCGTGGGTGGGCGACACCACGAGATCCTCGATGCGTTCGGGAAGGGGCGTCTTGGATTGGAAAAGAATCCCCACCGCCTGGGGTGGGTCGGAGAGGGTCAGGATGGAAGTTTTCGTCGGTGGACCGTTGGGGTAGTCGGGATGGGAGAAGATTCCCCAACGCGCATTCAAGCTCCGAACCCACAGCCCATCCGGACGCCAGTCACCGCCTCGAGGCCCCTCCAGCTTGGCACCACGCTGCCAGACTGAATCCAGCAACCGCGGAAGGACCCCGGCCACCACCGAGCCATCGGCTCGGAAGACCTGGTACCCCGGAAGGTCCGCTTGGTAAGAGCCATCGGGCACCACGGCATAGCCATCTCCCAACGGCAGCAGTTCCTTGTGAATGGGGAAACTGGAAACCACCTTCGTCTGCAGGTCGGGCGAGTAGCGCCGGATTTCCAGGGCATTCTGGGCCTGGTCGACCGAAGGCGTTCGCGCCATCGAGGCCAACAGCGATCCATCGGCGGGATCGATCCACAAAAGCCCCGGCGTACGCAAGGTGACCACCTCTTCCCCGAGCAAGAGGTCCTTGGCGACCTTGGGGCCGGAGGGATCGATGCGGGCCATCCCCATCAGTTCGAAGAGATATGCCGCTCCCGGGGCCACCACCAGATCGTAGTCGGAATCAAGTCGCCACCCTTCCAGGGGCACGAAATCCTCCACCGGACCCGATTCCCCCAGGCGCAGCCGCTGGAACGATTCCCTCGCGGAGGGAACCGCGTGGAAATCGTCCGGGGCGAGCCCGGGTCGGATGGATTGCAGCTCCGGTTGGAACTCGGCCAGCGAAGCGGAATGGAACACTGGGTCTGTCATGTTGATGTCTCGCATGCATCCGGTTTGAAGCGTGAGAGCGGCGAATGTCGCCGCCAGCGCGACCGCCCTACGGAAGGGCATGGGCCAGGGACTTCTCGTGCTTGTAAAGGAGCCGCAACTTGTCGGCGGTGAAATCGGTGAAGATCGCTTCGGGCAGCTCCGAAAGCCATGGCCAGGGATTGGCCACACCCGCCTGCCCCACCTTGGCAGGCAGCGAATGCAGACCCAGGTACTGGATGGGATTCAAGAAGCATACCCTCAGGAAGAAGTCGCCGGGCATCGACGAAATCTGGTCGCGGAAGGCGCGCGCGTAGCGGTGGAGAATGTTCTCCTTGGTCCACTTGTAGTCCTTGACCATCGATTCGTTGCCCAAGAGAGGCCAGTCCGTTCCCCAGAGCACGCGCTCCAGGAGAATTGGTTTGTGGATCCGCGCCCAATCGAACAATTCCTGGAACTTCACGGAGTTCCGCTTGTTGAGCATGACGTAGCTCAGGTCGATGAAGGCCCGGTTGGTTGGCTGGACCAGGTCGATCAGGTCGGCCAGGAACCAGTGGCTGTTCGCTCGGTCGATCTGGGCTCCGGAAAAGGCGATCGTCAGCTTCTTGCGAGTGCCTTTCGGCTCGCGGACCTTCCGCTCCCCCCATCCGTCCTCGTCCAGATGCGCCGAGTCCCCGAAATGGGCCAGGCAGAACTTCAGCTTGGGATAAGCCTTCGCGACGGCCTTCCAGGCGTCCGGCGAGACGTAGTTCTGCGTGTACCACCAGATCTTGTCTTCCTTCGTGGAAGGAGCGAGGATCTTTCCATCCGGCCCTGGCACGGTGGACGGAAATTGTTTCGGCCAGCCGTCCCCATGGCGGGCTGGCGTCGCCGAAACCAGCCCCTGTTCCTTGAGCAGATCGAAGTAGAACCTGCGGTCGTGCGAATAGAAGCCCACCGGCGTGCAGTGGTTCAGGATGGGGATCTGGTCCGCTTCGCACTGCTTGTAGAACGGCTGGAGGACGTCCTTGAGGTAGGGATCCATGGGCGCCCATCCCATGGCGGTGTAGAGCTTGTACCCGAACAACAGGGAGGTGCGGGTCCAGAGGGACGACTGGACCGCCTTGGTCATGGAAAGAGCCAGCAGGGTCTTTTCGGCCGGATACTGCGCGAGGTTGGCGTGACGGCGCGGTTCGAAGTGGTAGAACGGCAGGCTCGAGACCCGTGGCACCGATAGGCTGGATTTCGTGACGCGTTCGTGGTCGGCCAGTTGCGCTGCCCAGGGTACATACGCCTTCGCGTCGTCCTTGGAAAGGAAACTCCAGGTCTCTCCGTGGGTGGAGGCGGGGGTTTCGGTTTCGGGAGGGATGATGGTGGGAGGGACATAACCGTACATCGAGGGACTTGCGATGACGGTGGGGGTGTTGTTGGTGTGCTTCTCCCACTTCTTGTTCCAGCAGTACCACTTCTTGCCGTACGCCCAACGTGTGATCGGGATCCCGAAGTAGCCCAGGAAGTGCATGTACTCCATGTCCATGGGCATGAGCGTGCCGGAGGCGGTGTGCGCCTCCTTCAGATAGGGAAACACCTTCTGGAAATTGGCCGCGCCCATCTGCTTGGCGAATTCCGCCGCGATGGCCGTGGTGGAACGCTTACCGATGTCGCCCGCCTCCCCCATCACAAACCAGAAATCGGCCATGTAGTCCTGGGTCCCGTAGCTGGGCTCCAGGAACAGGGTGGCTCCGCTCTTTTCCCAGATCCCGACCACGGGAGCGCAGTGGTTGCTCATCACGTGGCTGTGCATCTCGAAATGGGCGGGAATCTCCTTTCGCCAAAGACACACTGCCGGCAGATTCGATTTGGAGAGGAAATTGTGGGAGACCGCCCATTTTCCTGGCCCGGAATGGAAGTGCGGAAAGATCACTTGCCCCTTGGGCGGCTTGGCCGCCTCCTGAACGGTCGAAGCGAACACCTTCTCGAACTCGGAGGTGATCCGTCCCGTGATCGTGACGAATCCCTCGGCTTTGCCCTTTGGTCGATATCCGATCTCCAAGGCGGTGTATTTCGATTTCCAGGTGCCCTTGCACAAGAGGTACGGCACACCTCCCGAGTCCTTGACCTTGTCCAGACCGACCACCACCACATCGTCTGTATTGGGATAGGTCACCACGGTTCCCCACCCCATGGTGGCCACCGCCTGGTAGTCCGTGAAATGACCGCGTACGACCAAATCCTCCCCGAAGGCCTTCACATCGCCGATCTTGTGGTTGAAGACCACGATGAATTCGAGGATATCGTGGTTTTCGCCATGCACTGCATAGAAGGGAGGCATGTCAGGCTCCTACCGGATCGATCGGGTCTTCCACGACGGACCGTCCCACAGGAAGTTCTTCGGGGACCTGGGCTTTCCCGGTCTCGTCAAGGGAAAGCTCCTTCTTGACGCCATCGGGAAGGACGATATTGCGTTTTCCTTTGGCCTTGAGGAACGTCAACCCCATCGAGGTCTTCGCCAAAAGCTCCGGGCTCTTGGAGCTGGCACCCAAGCAACTGAACACCGCCTGGAAATGGGCGTCCTTGAAGGTCTCGGAGGTCACCTTCAGTTCCTCGCTCGACTTCTTGAAATGCTGCCTGAAGGGATAGTGGCTTTCCCAGACCACTTCACCTGCACCTTGCTGGACTTCCCCTTTTCCACTGGCGACCACGGTACGGTGCGCCGCGTCCTGGTGGCAAGTGATGGACCACGAAAACGGCGTGCCTTCGGGAATGCCCGGCATCTTGGCTTTCCAGTGCGTGGCCTGGCCAAGTGGCACCTTTTGCATCGCCGCACCTTTGGAGTCGACGATTTCCACCGGGCCCAACGCCACCTGGTCGCGCACCAGGAGCGTATCCGAGCGACCTGCCAAGCTCACCGAAGCGGCCTCGGCCAGGAAGAAATGCTTGCCCTTGGTCTTGGCGGGGATCTTCCAGCGCGCCGAACAACAGTTCGCGGCCGATTTCCCTTGGATGGTGGTCACCACGGAGCCGTCTTCGGCGTGGATCTTGAAGGTGAACGGGCATCCCTCGCCGACATATCCTGTCAAGACGGTCATCACCGCCTCGCCACCCGCCATGGCCTCCGACAGGCTCCATCTGCACGACAGCAGGATGGACGCCATGGTGGCATCCAGGGGCGTTCCCAATTGGCCATTGAGCTTGGGCATGTCAGTCCTCCGCCCCGATGGCGAACTTGGTCCACTCGGCCATCGATTCCGGCCCGTCGTAGCGGCACGATCCGCGCCAGACCATGCTCAGCTGATTGTTCCCCTTGGTGATGATCACGCTCTGGAGCACCGTGTCCATCCATTCGCGTCCCATGCCGACGTCCATCCAGACCGCGGGTCGCTTGCCTGGAAGCGGGAACTTGAAGATGGGGTGGTCGGGGTCCATGTATCCCAATGCGACGTCTTCGTCGCCCTTGAGGTACGGGAGTTTCAGTCCATCCGGCGCTCCGCAATGGAATTCGGCGTTCATCACCGGGGTGGGAGAATTTCCCGACATCCCCTCCGATTCCGCCCGTGTTTGCAGTCTCGAAATTTCCGCGCCCGGCGCGAGGTCCGGCGGCAGGCCCGCGTAGGTGACCCGCGGATGGAAGTTGCGGTTGGTATAACCCAACGCCCATGGCATGGGCATGTTCGTCCACTGGTCCAGGGATTTCAAGACAAGATTTTCCGGTGTGAGCACTTGGGCTGGATTTTCCAGGTTGGGCAACCTGACTTTGAAGATTTCCTCCAGCGTAGGATCCACCAAAAAGCCCGTCCCCACCGGGTTTCTGGGGTAGACCATCTCCGCCTGCGTCTTTGACGACAAAAATCGTCCGCCATAGGCCTTGCCGAAATGCATCGGCATGGTCTCGAAGAGCTCTGGCTCGGAGAACTCGAACCCGAAGGTCTTGGGAACGATCTTGCGGTTGCCGAACACCCGCACCACCTTGCGGAAGGCGCCGATCTGGATACCGGCATCGAAGTACTTGCCCTGCTTGCCCCGGGGCGCCCAGGCATTGCCGATCACGATCACATCCGTGCACGGCTTCCAGGGCACCAGTTCGTTTTCGAACTGCGTGGCCTCCGTGGCGGGGTTGTTGGTGTCCCAATGGACATCCGCCTCCACCCAGTCCACCGGATCGTCCTGCAGCGGGAGGTCGTCCGGAAGCAGGGACCAGCTGGCTTTGGCCAAAACGGAAACCACGGGCGAGCCGTCGGGCATATGGCCGGGAATCATGCGGGTGAGCCACTTCATGAATGGATTCCTGGGAGGGTGCAGGGAAACTGTAGGGCCGAGAATCGAGGCATGAGGGCTCCGTAAGAGGAGGCGAGGGGGCGCACAATCGCCGCAAGAGGGGCGATGGTGAACCGCTTGAGGGAAGATCCTGTTGAAAATGTAGGAACCCCTGCGCCGGAGCTAACTTTCCCAAGGAGACGCCCCCCCCCAACGGAGCCATTTCCATGAAATCCACAGGCAAGACCGGCGAGCTGCTCCAGATCAAGGTCCCCTCCATGATCCTTGCCGCCGCTTGGACCGAACCGCGCATCGCGGCCGGCGGAGAAGTGACCTTGGAAGTTTGCACCCACTTGGTTGCGGACGGTTCCCCCGTGAAGCTGGAAATCAAGACCGTCGGCGGAAAAACCATCGGCACCTTCGACGGGAAGGTCTACGCCGACCTCCATCGCCGCAAGTTCCTCGTGCCCAAGGACACGGAAGAGGACCTGGTGTACCAGGCGAAGCTCAGCGAACACAAATTGGAAAAGGTCTCCAATCGGCTGGTTGTGATCCCCGGTTTGGCCATCACCGACACCAAATGGCTGGACCCCGACGGCAAGGAATTGAAAGCCCTGCAAGACGGCAAACCCGCCAAGGCAACCGCCAAGATCCAAGGTCGACCGGACGATGCGGAAGTGGACCTTTCCGCGATGTTGACAGAAACTGACGGATCCGAGGCGATGATCCAGAAGGCGCGAGTCAAGATCAAGGACAAGTCCGTAACCCTGAAACTCAAATGGGCCTATGGCGACAAATCCAAGCAGGTGCCGTTGCGACCGGAACGCGACCGGCATGCGGAAACCTACCAGGAACCGACCATCCACCTGAAGGCGATCTGCGACGGCGTGGTCGCGTTGGGTCCCAAGATCCCCGTGACCCAGGAAATGGTGCTCAAGTACCAGTCCGGCGAAGGCATCGCGGGCCCGTTCGAGGGAAAGAAAGTGACCGTGATCGCACCGGACGGGAAAAAGAGCGAACACACCATTCCCGCCGACGGCGTGGTCAAGGTGGGCGAGACCAAACCCGGGCACTACGAGATCGAGCACCCGAAGATGGACGAGGCCAAGTGAGGCGGGATCCACCCCATCGGAGATGGAGTGGATCCCGCCTCACTCGTCGATGCCGTAGTCGAGTCGCGTGAAGTTCCGCATCGCATCCAGTCCGCCGTAGTAGACGCTCCCCCGCCAGGTCAGCGCGATCTTGCCCAGGTCCGGGCGGATTTCCACCGTCTGCAGGCTCATGGGCATGGAGTCGGCGCCGCGGCCCGTGTCCAGCCACGCCGTGGGCGGTCCGCCCGGCAACTGGAACTGCCAGCTGGGGTGGTCCGGGTGGAAGTAGTGGAGGGTGATGGTTTCACTTCCGGAAAGGACGGGAAACTGCAGGCCGCGCGGCGCGCACTGGTGGTATTCCGGATTGAGGATCGGTGGTGGCGCCGGTGGATAGGTGCCCCGGCCCGCGCCGATTTCCGGCATGGCCTGGATGCGCTTGCGGCGTTCCACTTCCTGGTCGGCGGCCTGGTCCGGCGACATGCCAGCCAGTGAGCAGCGCGGCCACGAATCGCGCGGCATGGGGCCCAGCGACGCGGGCATGGGGGCCTCGCGCCATTTCTCGAAGGACTTCACCAGGAAGGTGTCCGGCGTCAGGACCTTGTTGGGGTTCTCGAAATTGGGAAGGCGCAGCTCCATGACGGAATCCGTCCCACTCACGAGGAACCCCGTTCCCTGGGGATTGGGTTGGAAAGACAACGGCTCCTGGGGACGGGTGGTGGAATCGATGCCTCCGTAGCAGCGCGAAAGCTCGATGGGGATGGACTCGAAGGGCTCCGGCTCGGAAAAGCGCACCGAGTTCCCGCTCACCACGGCCTTGCGGTTTCCGAACACGCGCACGCCGTAGATCACCCCGTTGACCGTGATGCCCACGTTCATGTGAAGGGCCTGCTTGCCGCGCGGCGAGAAGACGGATCCTGTCAACAGGATGTCGGTCATCGGTTTGAAGGCGACGAGGTCGCTTTCCAGGTCGTCGTCGGATTCCCGGAAGGGGATTTCCTCGTCGGCGTAGGTCAGCTCCTCGCCGGGAACGAGGTCGAAGGTCTCCTTGCCGAGCACGGAAAGGATGGGCGTGCCGTCGGCCACGTGGCCTGGAATGAGGTGGGGGGTCATTTCTTCTTGAACTCCGGGACGAGCAGTTCGAATTTCGGCTGCTCTGGAAGTCGGCCACAGATGTTCCTCATGAATTTGGAGGCGACAATCGCCCATTCCACCCCGGTCCCATAAACCTTTGAGTGCGCCTTGAGGTCCCAGCGCATGTCGTAGAGGTTTTCCCTGCCCGTGGTGGTGTCGTAGAGCCACCCACTCACGTATTCGATCCCGCCTCGCATCCCCTTTACCTCGGAATCCCACCCATGTTCCTTTGCCCACTTCCTTCCCAAGTCGACTCCCTTCTGCCCGGCCGAGGTCACGTTGATGCCGAAGAAGTTGTAGTAGGTCTTGCCTTCTTCCTCCATTCCCATGGAAGGCGCGGAAAATTCCGTGCAGGCATGGCTTGCGCAATACAGCGGACAGACCGCGTTTTCATAGGCAGCATCGACGATCAAGCCCGCCAGATCGGGCATGATCTTCAGGAAGGATTCCCCACGCTTCTTAATTTTCTCCTCCGGGCTGCGAGCCATGTTCATGCCGTGCTCGCGATAGAAGGCTTCCAGCGCCTTGACATCGATCCGATACTTCACCTTCAGTTTCGCGAATTGCAGCTTGTGGGGGATCTCGCCCTTCGGATCCCCTCCTTCGTAGGGATCCAATGCCTTGATCACCTCCGGCAAGGTGGACTTTCTCCAGGCGCCATCCGTCGGTATTTCTCCTTTCTTCACATCCGCTTCGGTCTGCGAGGATGGCAGCATCCATCCCGCGTATGTCTCCAGGGTGCATTCCATCTTCACCAGTTCGATGTCTCCCGATTTGATGATCACAAGCGGCTTTGGACGGAAAACGTCATCCCATTTCACCTTGTCCGCCTTGAAGACCTGATCCAAGCTGCCATCCCCCGTCAGGGCCGCGGATCCCAGGGCCAGGGGGATCTCGCTGTCTTCCACCCTGGCGCGGTCGTCGGAGATCTTCACCACCCCTTGTTGCGCCGAAGGAAGAAGATCCAGCAGATGGCGGAAGGGGATTTCCCGGAGGGCTCCTTTTCCGTCCAGCTGCGGAAAGGCGAGAACCATGAAGATGTTCTTGATCGGCCCGAGGTACACCGATCCATCGGGACCAATGGGTGCCAAACCCGCCAGATCGACAGGGAAGCGAGTCAGCTCCTCCGATCCGACGATGCGGATCGCCTTCGGATCGGCCCTGGAGGGAACGACGGTCCCACCCTTCAGGACTCCCAACCAATGCGTGTCCTTGTCGCCTTCCGCCGGAACTTGTGTGTAGCCCACGTAGGCGGTGAATCCGATTTTCGCCCCCGGAAAGACCCTCTCCAGATGGAACACCACGTTCGCATTCCTCACCCCGTTGGCGGTGATCGATTTGCCTTTCAGGAAGCTCTCGTTTTGCCCCGAAGTCATGGTCCAGACCGAAGGCGATACCCAGGAGGAATTCTCCAATTTTCCCCAAAATTCCTTGGGGTATCGGTAATGGAACATCTGGACGCGATGCGCTTCGGCTTCGGCGTCCTGCCAGGAAAACTCCTTCACCAACGGTTTGGGGATGGAGGTAGCGACGGGGATGTCGGCAAGCGTAACGAACTTCGCCGCATTCTTGGGATCGGGAACATGGAAGGCCACACGGACATCGAAGCTGTTGAACTTGGTCGACATCGCGGTGTTCAGGTCACCCATCAAGGTCAAGCCCAACTTGTAGCCCTCGTAGCAGAGGGAATCCCCTTCCACAAGATCCTTCCAATTAAGAAGTTTCTGGCCTTCCGCCTTCTCGGAGGCCAATGACCATTGGATCTTCGTTGTCTTCAGGAATTCCGGCATCTTCACGACGGTGACCTGCAGCGGAGTCCCCACCAGCACCGGCTCGGCCACCAGCCCCCCCTGGCTGAGCGCCTTCGCCCCGGATACTTCAAGCTTGCGTCCGCCGTACTCGACTTCAAAATCCAAAGGGTTGTCGATGCAAAGCCAATCCGTTCCCAGATCCAACTGGGTGGGAACACCGTGGATCGTGGTGAGACTTGTCTCCACCACCCCTTTTCCAAAGAACCTTTCCTGGCACAGGTTGATCGAAGGGCTCGTTTTTCCGCTGTCGATCACGAAATTCGCCACATCGCCGAACCCGCCCAGGCTCTTCATGTTGGTTTTCTCCAGAAAGCCCTCCCAGGATTTGCTGATCCCCTGGAAGTTGATGGAGAATGTGGCCGCCATGGGGCCAGCTAGATTCTTGGCGAACAACTGCACGGTGATTTTCGTCGCCGTGGCGTAGTCCTTCTGGACCAGGGTTTGTTTGTCCTGTCCAGGCCAGCGGGAAAGCCCCGCTTCCGACCACAAGGACAACGTCACGATCTCGTCGGATCCCAACGGAAATTCCCGGCAGACCAGAGGATCGACAACCGGTTCGGGCGAGGCGGGCGCGACCGGCGATGGCTTTTTGTTCATTACTTCTCCTCCGCAGGGATGGTCACGGTGACGGATACCGGCTCCAAGGAGATTCCGCGCACGTTCTGCGGCGGACAGATTTTGCACTCATACGTTCCCGGCGCCAGTCTCAGATTCCATCGCAAAACATGGTCGGGATCGGAAAGTGTCCGATTTCCCTCCGGTGCACCGGGCTCCTGGATCAAGGCTCCGCTCGCGCTCCTGATTTCCAAGCGACATACCCCGGCGACCTCTTCGGTCGGCGGGGAGTTGGGATCGAACCCAGAACCGGCGGTAAAAAGACCCTGGGTTGGAATGGAGATGCAGGCCAAGCCGCCATTGTATTTCACGGAAACCTGCCCCAGACCCGGAGTCAAGTCCAGGTCCCGCTTGGCTTCCGCCTCGGATTCCGCCAGCATGCTGGATGCGGATGACTTGAGTCCATCGAGCAATCCCGAAGTGGATTTGGGCACGGAGCCCTTCGAAGCCTTGGTGGGCTTGGGGATGTATTTGAGCTCCACGTCGAATTTTCCCGTCTCCAAGAATTTCGGGTTCTTGGCTTTGCCCTTGGAAAAGATCGATCGGGCCAGTCCTCCCGATTGATTGGCCGTCTGCCAAGGGGTGTCTTCCGCGGCAAGGCCAGCACGGAGATCCGCCTTTTGGCACAAGCGCATCTGGACTTGGCCCGCCTGCCACAGCGACAAATCTCCCAGCAGTTCCACGTCCACTTCCCATGTCAATTCCTGCGGGGCATTCTTCTTGGTGGACACCTTCACCCAGTTCGGCGTGGCTGTTGCCTTTCCGAACGCCCGGCTGAAGCTTCCCAGCGCATCGGGGAAGGAGTGGCTGACCACCGAGCCTTCCGGGATTTCCTTGGGCAGCCGCATCAATTCTTCCCGGATGTGCCCGAAGTTGCGACCGAACCCGCGCACGAAATGCATGTCGAAGCTGTAGTCGCTCCCTACCCAATCCGGATGGACCTCCTCGAAGACTTTCTTCAAGAGTGGCTTGGGAGAGAAGGTGAACTCGATCTTGGATCCCGCGAACGGCGGGATGGTCAGGTGGAATTTTTTCGTCTTGGCAGTTTCTGTCCCCTTGACCGGAACGAACTTGCGGAACGCATTGACCTTGTAGACGGAACCTGCGAGATCGGAAGAGGTGGAGATCACGCATCCGTTGCCATCCGCATCGATGGACTCCACCTTGAACTGGGCCTTGGCGAGCAGGGCCAGATCGTTCAGGGCGCGCAGCAACCGCTCGTGGATGCGCCGACCTTTGGGCAACCATTTGGACAGGTCGTTCCAGCTGTATTCGCTGGTGATCATCAAAGGCGGAGGAGCCTTCTGCTTTTTCTTCGGGTCCCTCGAAGCCGGCGGCTTCATGGAGGCAAGCTTGTCCTTGCCAGCCTTCGACAAGCCCTTGATGTAGACGGCATCCATGTCCAGCAGAGTCTCTTCCAGAATGGGCGATACCGGGTTCAGTCCCGGCAGGGAATACCCCGGCACGCACAAACCCGAAGGGGTTCGCACGCCATCTTTCACACGCACCAGCTCCACCAGGGTGCGAAATCCACTGCGCAAGGGCGGCAACCCCCAAGGGATCGCCCAGGAGAACAGTCCGAGCGTTTCGCGAACCTGCTCGATCACATCGATTCCCGACTTGATTTCGCCGAAGGATGGCGTGGGAATCTGGATGGTTTCCTTGCCCCAAATCTTTGTGTCGCCCACGTCGTCGTCGTGGTCGGGGATCACCTTCCAGACGCCCCAGAAATCGGCGCCAATTTCTGTCGCACCGATCCCCGTTCCGCCGATCTCCACCACGAATCGCAGCACCTTGGGGATGAAAACGGTGCGGATCTCGGGGTCGTCAGCCAGGCCATCGGAGGTCAACGCGTCGGTCACGCTGCTTTTCACGGCACCCAGGACATCCCTCGCGGTGGACATGCCGAAGGACTTCGAATCGTCCGCGGCTTTCGCCATCAGGGCATCGAACGAAAGATCGGGCGAAACTCGGCTCTGGGCGCTCGCCGCCATCGAAGGCGCCGGCACCGGGGTCTGTCCAACCGGCCCGTACACGGGATTGTCGGCTTGCTTTTCCAGCCGAACACTTCCCACGGGAGCGGCTTGGCCGGGCTCCATGATCCGGTACAGATCGTCGGACAACACCACCAGGAAGGATTCCCCGAGCGTCACCTTGGAATCCCGCACCAAGAAACCCACACCGACAGGATTGAGAACGGAACTGGGAGAGTTTCCCTTCTGGGCCTTGCGTTCGAGTGGATCCCGGAATAGGGGCCAGATCTTTTCGGAGGGGTCGATCTTCGGAGCTTCCATAACCTCCGGCTCGGCCTTTCCCTTTCCGGTCAGTTTTTTGGCTGCCTCCGCTGCTTTCTTTGCTTCCGCCTCCTTCTCAAGCTTGTCGGCGATTTGGTCGGAGATCCGCTGGAGTCGGTCGATGTGCAACAACTCCAGGATCCACTTCAGAGTGACCGGGTGCATGTTCTGGACCATGCCATCCGCCGGAAGATCTCCTTCGATCAGATGCTTGGTCGACCCCATGACGGGATATTCCGCATCGTAGGTCCACCAGGCCAGGGAACCACCCGGAACGGCTTCCTTCACGCCATCTCCAAGGGATTCCTTGTTGGCGGCGGGAACCCAGTCGCTCGCCTTGTTCAGGATCAGATTCCGCCATTGCTTGGAGGTGAGCTCCTTGAAGCGGGCAAAATCCGCCGTCAGAGCGGGACTTTCGCGGGACCCGATCTGCACCCCAGCCGATACCCGTTCGATCTGCAACTGCTCGGCGTTGAGCGGGCCCTCCAGGAAAAATTCCACCGTCTTGGGGATGTGCGCGGCCGTCGGGAAATTGCGGTCCCAGTGCTCGCTCGTGAGGACCACATCCGGCGGCAGTTTGTTTACCGGAGTACCACCTTCGTGGGTGACCGAAGCCTTGGTATCCGTGATGTGCAGCAGGTAGATGGGCCCCACAACCTGGGACGTGTTGTTGACCTTTTTTGTCCACTTCAGGCGCAACACATGCTCGTTCAGCTTCGGATCGCATTTGGACGGCTCGACCAGATGGCGAAGCTCGAAGCGCACCTGGATGGCCGCCCCCTGCTTGGTGCCCTCGTTGAACAGGACCAGGAGATCGCCGGGATCGAAGTCCTTCGGAACCTTGTCCAACCCCTGGGGTGCGGAAGTCTTCAGATTCGGAACATCCGCATCCCGGAACTCCTTGCGGATCTGATCGCCATCGAAGAGAATGGCGGGGTCGGTGAATTTGAGTGATGGAAAAAACTCCTTGGTGACCGCCTCATTCGAGGCATCCTTCATACGAGATACAAGAAGTGAAAGAGTGTTATTCTCCTTTGTTGAGAACACCTCCCAGTGGATCAGGCGGTTGATGATCTTGTACGCGGTCCCATCTTTTCCTTTGAGGGGAGGAAAGGGCTTTGTGGGAAAATTGTCCGTTCGTCCGAGTACGTCTCCCGCCTGAACGGTGATGAACGGCCGATCGAAACTGACCATGTTCCCTTCCCGCAATCGTGACCAAAGATCGGCCAAGTTGCGTTCCGGGGCCTTCCATTCCCACCAGCGCATGGCCTTTCCCTCGGCATCCGTTTCCGATTTGACGGAAACCGTCACCAATTGGGAGCCATCCAAGGTCAATGCCTTGACCTGCAACTTGTCCTTTCCCGCCGCGTCGCTCAGGGGTTCGGCCGGCCACAGGCAGGTGCCCAACGGAAAGGAGTCCTCTGGTGGAGCTCCCACATCCGAAACCCGGATCAGCACGCCAAAGCGTCCCAAAAACAGGGAGCGAAGCCAGGGAATTTCGGCCAGGTCGCCTTGGATCTTCTGGGGAATGGGGGCGTTCCCCAAGGCTGGGGGTTGGAAGGCGGCCAGGTGCATATACAGGGAATAGAGGGGGTAGTACTTGTCTTTTCCCGTTGGCGACACGTCGTGGCGCACCAACACGAAGTTGTTCCAGTTGCGCAGTTGCTGCTCCACCGTTTCGTTGGTGGATTTGTTCCCCAGCACGGACATGCGCGCGGCCACGATGTATCCCGGAGCCATGGCCACCACGGGGTCGCCGTGGCGTTGGGACGCCAAGTGGATCCCTCCATGCAGGGAGGACATCCCCCCGGACGGTAGCGCCAACGGGAAGAACCCCCCTTCGGTGCTCTGCGATTCCGTGGTTCGCACCTCGCGGGAAACCTTGGTTTTCTGCGCGTTACCCTGATCCTGCTTGTGGGCGCCTGCTTCCTTTTCGGAGTCCGGCTTGGTGGCGGCGCCATCCTCTTCAGTGTGGATTTCCAGATGCGTGGTGGATTCGTTGTTGTCGTAGTAGAGAGCCGGATTCTTGCCGTCTCCCAATTGGATCGGGAAGAAGAAGGTCTTGCGGATCTCGTCGGGGGAATCCAGCGCGGTATCGGAGTACTCGAAGTGCATGTAATCCCGGCGCGAGTTGTAGAAACCACCCCAGAAGAACTTGTGGTTCTGGAAGATCTTCACGATCTCGGGATGGATGTCGCACTTGCCACCGTTGTCGTATTCGTTGTTGCGACCGTTGATGTCGATCGCAGATCCGTAGGCGTGGTTGGAGAGCCGATCGAATCGTTCTTTTTCCGTTCCGTCGATCTTCACATGCAGGCGACCCAACTCCCGATCGCGCCGGGCATAGGAGAGGTGGGGATCTTTGGTCGGGGAAAGCCCCGCGTAGTCCGGATGATTCAGCCAAGCACCGGTGACAGAATCCTTCACATACCGGAACGAATATCCATGCAGAGCGGTGATGCGGTAGTCCAATCCCGCCGCCAGGATTTCCCGGAAGATCTGCTCCATGATGGGCACGACCCCCCGGTGGAGCTCCAGTTCGAAGGTGCTGTCGCGTTTTTCACCACACCCCACCAGGTATGCCTTGCGGATGTATTCGGCCTCGAAATTCTTCAGGGAGGGATCCGTGAAGGTCGCGGTCTTTTCCGGCACCTTCAGCTGGCGGAAGTAGGTCTTTTTGTAAACGGCTTCGACCTCCTTGGCCGAGCCATAGCGCCGGATTCCGGGCCCAGGGATCAAGTTGTCAGCCATGATTCACTCCGTTTCCAGAACAATCAAAGGTGCGTTTGGATGGCTCGCTCCGAACATTTTCATTCGTCCTCCGAGCGGGATGGCGGTTCGATGTCGAAATAACCTTGCAAGGAATCACGCCAAACCAAACCGAAATAGTCCGGCTGGAATCCTTTTCGGATGCGATCTCTACTTGATACCGCCCCGTAGTCGTAGAACCCATCCCCGTCCAGATCGAACAGGTGCATCCCTAGGGTCCACTGCGTGCTCAAAGCCGTGCGGAACTCCCCCGTGGCGGGACGGAAGGTGCGCACGTGCGAGATGTGGCGGCGCACCGTTTTGTAGCCGGGCTTGCGGACAATTTCGATCCGGATCATGTAGAGCAGCTGCAGGCCACGACCAATCGGGTAGAAGGCGTAGTCGTCCAAGGGCTCCAACTCCGTGCCCAGTGTTTCCGGGGCGCCCCAGCGCTTCTCCAGGGTGTCGAACACCCGCAGGCGCGCCCGGTAGTACCCTTCGTCGGTGGATTCGGCGTACAGTCCAGGCCAATAGCGGTCCGGGCCATCCAGCAAGTTGTACAACCCAATCCGGCTGGCCGAATCGATCAGACGTCGGTAACGTACCAGGTCGCCGCTGGCCACCTTGGCGCCCGTGGTCTTCAAGACGCAGCCCAAGGTTTTCGCCGCGCGCTTCAGTCGCTTGCGGTTGTCCGGATCCTGGTTGGACGGATGGTTGTACAGAGCGGAGATCCCGTACCAGCGATCGCTCTTCAGCCCATCCACCCCGAACCCCGGTTGGCGATACTTAAGTTCGTTGGTGATCCCCGACGGATTGATGTACTGCTCGTTGGGCTCCGAGGGGTTGTCGTACGCATACGCCAGCGGCTTTTCCGCCAGCTCCGATTTTTGTCCACCCTCCGCGCACACCAACAGGGTGCGTTGCCCCAGATCGGTCCCCAGATCCACTCGCGGGGCCAGTGGGGTCAAAAGCTCCGGATCCGCGCCTGCCGACCACGCGCATGCGACCAATCCAAGGACCAGCGACCAGCGCCTTCGCATCCGGAACAATCCCACCTTCACATCGATACCAACGGAGCGCGGGTGACGATCGGCTTGTCCTCCACCGGCTCCCGCTTGGCCACCGGCGAAACCGCCACGACAAATCCTGCCGCCACCACGAACCGGAACCCCGCGATGCCCGCGGCGCCTTCCTCTCCGTAGGTGGTCAGCTCCGCGTCGCGGTAGCTCCATTCCACCTCGGCCGCTCCCCCCTTGAGGTTGGCGACATACACTCCGTGGGTGTATTCCTTCTCGTCCAATCCCACCGCTTCCACCCGGAAGTCCACGCGCACCCCGTCTTCCAGGCCTTCCGCCTTCACCTGCATCTTCACCTTTTCGCCGGGCTTGATGGAGGACTTCGCGAACTTGGGTTCCTTCAGCGCGCAGATCTCCACCTCGAAGGATCCCTTCTTGGAAAACCCTCCTTTCTGGAAGGTTCCCTCCATGGACGAACAGCACGTCGATTTCTGTCCGTCCGGATCCTTGAGCGCGAACCACACCCCCGCCAACGGTCGCCCCGACGCGTCCTGGAAGGCCACTTTCACCTCGTGGCTTTCCGACGTCTTCGCTTCATGCTTGGGCGGAGGCACCGTATTCACCTCTTTTGGCCCTTTGACAGAAGCTGACGCCGCCGCCGCCGCCGAACCCGCGCTGCCCGCTTGCGATCCGCTTCCCACTTCGCCGATCAAGACCGTGGGGCACCCCATGATCACGCTGGAGGGAGGCCCCACGCAAACCGCCATGTCGCCCATGCGCGCCGCGGGTTTTTTGCCGATCAACACCCCGGTACTTCCCAGGGTGATGGGTCCGCCCACATGCGGGATGGGTGGGGTTCCCGGGGTCATCATGGGGCACACGTGCATGTCGCCCATGGTGGCGGCTGGCATCTTGCCGATCAACACCGTGGGGACTCCGGGACCGGAAATCAAACCACCGTGGGCGGTGGGGTCGGTCAGTCGTGCGGCGGGTTTGCCGGGCATGGGGAGGTCTCCTCTCTCAGGCGGATTCTACGGTGAATTGCAGGTGGGGGTTCTCGGCGAGCCACTGTGCCCCCGGATAGCGCGAGCTCCCTCGCCATACCAAGGTCACCTGGTTGGTGGGTTTGTAGATCTCCACGGTGGCCAGACTCATGGGGAGCTCCACCATGCCCTCGCCCAGGTCCAAGAAGCCTCGAGGAGGGTCGTCCGGCAGGGTGAACTCGAAGCGCGGATGTTGGGGATCCATGTAGCCCATCGCGACGGGCTCGTTCCCCTGCAAACTGCGCAGCCGCAGAAACGACGGCGCGCCGTTGTTCTGCAGGTGGTTGCGGGCATGGGTGGGAAGGGGCGCGGGAACATCCAACAAGGCCAACGGCATGTTCTGGGAAATGCGCGCACGGAATTTATCCGCCTCGGGGCTGTGCAACGGCGGACTCGTGGCCATGGCGATGCGGGGATAGCCCCGACGAGGCGTCCAGCCCAGGGCGGCGGGTTGCGGGCAACCGTTCCAGCGATCGAACTTCTTGACAAGAAATGTCTCGGGCGTCAGGAATTTCTGGGTGTTCTCCAGATTGGGAAGTTCCATGCCGTGGAGCACATGGGGCGGCGGATCCACCGCGAAGCCTTTGCCGATGGGATTGGGCGGAAAGGCCATGGGCACTTCCGGATGCGTCCAGCGGTCCACCCCACCATAGGCCAAGCCCCAGTGGATGGGCATGGAAGGGAAAGGCTCCGGATCCGTGAATCGAACCGAGCCTCGCGAGAAGTCCACTTTGCGGTTTCCAAACACCCTCACGGCGCCGCGCACCCCGGCCACCTCCACCACCACATCGAAGTGCTGCCCGAGTTTCCCGGTGGGCGCATGGGCCAAGCCATGCAACACCACGTCCACCAAGGGTTTCCAGTCGACAAGCTCCATTTCCTGCTTGGGGGCATCCGCTTCCGGATTGCCTTTGCCGTGGAACTGATCCGCCTCGAAAAACGGGATCGCGTTGGCGTCATCCGGCTTGGCAATGCCTCCAGGCCCGAACAAATACGTGCGTTTGGCCAGAACCGACAAAATGGGAGTGCCATCCGGCGCGAAACCTGGAGAAAGTCGGGGCGACCACATGCCCGAAAGGTTAGCAATCGATAGATCTAACCACCCTTTCTCCATTCGATTCCAGCCACGAGCCCCTCTCCTTTTGACGGAGTTGATTTTCCATTGATCGTGTTGTCGTAACGTGTTGCGGCTTTTGTATCTCTTGAGTTCCGATCACACATAGACTCAGTCTCACCCACAGGTGCGACCAAGTCACGTGCCTTTTGTTTCCTATCCCGGAGCATTTCTTAGATGAGCGCCAGCAAACCGCCATCCAAAGCCACTCGTCATGTGGCGAGCAACGCCACCGAACAATTCGGGATCGGCATCCCCGGCTTTGTGCTCTACCCCGCCCTGGGAGCGCCTGGGTTCGTTTCTCCGACCGAGACGCTCCACCTCTTGGTTCTGTCGACGCCGGACCTTCGCCCCAAGGAACTCAACCGGCGCCTGAAGGTGTTCGGTGACTTCGCACAGCTGGTGAGCCTCAAGCGCAAGGGGTGCCTGGGAATCCCCCTCCCCCAGAAACTCTGCCCCGACGACACCGGCATCACCCTTCGCACCATCGAGGACCCCAGCGGCCTCATCGAAATCCCCGACCTGGGCTTTCGCGCCTACCTGCAGGAAAAATCCCTCAAGCGGATCCAAGAGGCGGAGGTGGAAGGACGCAAGCCCTTCCAGAAACTCTTCCTGGCCAGCATCGAACTCGGGAAGTTGGACGAGTCGCTCGTTGGGGTGGTCCAGTCCACCCGGTTTTTCCTCCACTGGGCGGATTTCGGCGACGTCAGTCGGCAGTATCTGGAAAAATCCGGGATCGAAGGAGGCGTGCGCCAGGAATCCCAAGAGCAGGTCCTCCTGAAATGCTTGACGGAAACCGTCGACGGGGACGATCCCATCTTCCTGGGGAAGCGCTTGGTGGAGGATCTGCGTTCCGGGGATCCCTCGTCCCTTTCCCTGGCCTGCCTGAACCCACAGGGCCTATCGGTGGACCACAACACCTTGGTCACCGACTATCATCCGGTCTACCGCAAGCGCCCCAAGGACGGCGCCCCGGAAGCGTTGAATCTCGGGGTGATCTCCGACCTGCACCTGGTCACCAAGTTCCAGGTGCTCAAGCATTCGCCCATCCGCAACATGCCCATGCCCAAGACCACCGACGTCGCCCTTTGGAAATCCCTGGACAGCCTTTTCCCCAAGGTGGGCTCCATGATCTCCGAGACGGTGAAGGTCCTTTCCGGGCACTTCGACACCATGCGGACCGATGCCGAGACCGACGGGGTCCTTCTTCTGGGAGACCTCATCGACTTCCACCGCGACAATTATCCCACCGACCGCAGCTACCTGAGATCCCAGAAGGACCTTCCCGACCCGGACAAGGCCAAGGCGATCTGGAAGACCATGGCCATCCCCCACTTCTCGCAATTCCGCAACGTGGCCAAGTCCCTGGAACCCAACTACCAGTACGGGACTTCCTATCTGGGACTGTTCCACATGGTCAGCAATTTCGTGACCCGGGGGAACAAACCCATCTTCCTGGCCAACGGCAACCACGACGGATACCGCGAGCCTTTCGGGATTTCCCCGCGCGCGTCCTTCGACGGCGATCCGGCCTCGGCCGAGGTGAAGAAGCTCAACGAAGGCATCCCGTGCGATTCCAATCTCACCATCCGCGAGGCGACGCTCGCCTTTGGGGATTCGTATCCGAATTTCGTCAAGGCCACCGATTTCAGCGACTTGGTGATCCAGCTGTTCAACCTTTTGTTCAACCCTTTCCGCACGTGGTCCTTGGATACCGGGACCCGCCAGCGCCTGGTGCTGTTCCAGTGGGCCGACGACGAGGCGATGTTCCTCAACGCCCAGGACGCCAAGTCCAGCCTGCAGATCGGGCATCTTCCCCACGCCCCGCAGATGATCGGCGACAAGGACTTGGCCCTCCTGCAATCGGCCATCCTCACCAAGGGGCCGCGACGCCTCGTGGTGGGGTCGCACTTCACCTTCGCCTGCTACGATCCGCACATCGCCATCCACGAGGACGAGCAGGGCAAGAACCGCCAGAAATTCCCCTCGGCCGACGTCAAGGGGGTGCTGGGGCAAACCGGTCAGATCCTGACCGGTTTGCGGAACGCTCTCAGTTCCGACCGTCCCAACGAAGCCAACTACGGCACCTTCCACCTCAACCGCAAGGAGGTGTTCCACTGGATCGGTATGGGAGCCAAGCTGGGAATCGCCGCGACCATCTCGGGACACGCCCACCGGGCCGCCTTCTACACCCCCGCCAATCTCCAGGGCGGCGTGGTCCCCCAGCAGATCGAGGTCACGGGTTGGCACCTGGAGGATTTCCGCAAATACACCACCGCCCTTCGCGACGAATGCCTGATGATCGTGTCCGATTCCGCAGGGCCCATTCCACGGCGCAACGAGGGTGGCGTCCTGAAGGGATGGGGAAGCCAAGCTCCTTCCTGGACCCGCATCCGATTCGACAAGGAATGCGTGGTGGTCTCGCTGGATAGCATGCTCTCCAAGTCCGCCAAGGCCCGCCCCCGCATCGGAGTCTCCCTGGACTACCTGGAAAGCACCGTGGGGGCCATGAAGAGGATGGAGGCGCGGACCACCTTCAAGAAGGTGTTGGGCGGCTACGTCGACGGCGTGGTCTCCAAATTACCGAAATTTGTCAAGCCAAAACCCAAGCCCGTGGTGGTCGAGGTCCTGAAGGATTCCGAAAGCGATCCGCTGTGGAAGCACGATCCCTCCCAGACATACGACGACAGCCGATCAGGGGCCTACCTGATCCACGCCGGCTCGGAATGCGCGCCGGGAAGGACCGCCTTCGCCACCGAGATCTTCGGAGCATGGGTGGGAGAGGGCTTCGTGGCCAACGGACGGGGATTCTCGGAACTTCTGTTCCACCAGGTGGTTCCCCACGGACTTTTCCCCCCGGGGCTTTCCATGTCCGGATGCCACCTGATCCTCAAGGTGTCCGCGCGCGAGTGGTTCAACCTGCTCCTCACCCCAAAGCCCGCTTTGCAATCCATCGGGAACCAGGACGACCGCCTGTGGCACGTGCAGGTGAACAAATCCGAACTCCAACGCTGGAGCGCCTTCTGCAAGCGCATCGTGCAGGGAGGCGCGCCCTACTTCGCCGATTCCTGGGTGGTGGTCCGGTTCCTGTCGCAGTCCAGCAAGCTGAGCAAGGCCTACGACCTCGCCACCCCCTGGAGCTTCCAGTGCCGCTTCGGCGTGGAGGTCCTTGCGGACAACCAGATCCGCGTGTTCTTCCACCGCAACGTTTGGGCCAATGAACGTCCGGATTTCTCCAAGTACTAGGATCCGCCTGGCACTTGGCCTTTCCCTCCTCTGCCTCCTCGGAGACTGCAGCGTGTCAAATTCCGTCAACATGATCCGCCAGAAGCTGAACCAGCCCGCCGACTTCCAGGAGCTCTACGGGAACACCCCGCAGAGGCTGGACGGCGAGACCCTGCCCGCCGACTCCTGGAGGGGACTGCGCCTGGTGGGATGGACCTTCCGGGATGTGTCGATGGAGCGGACGCGCTTCGACCACGTGCTCTTCGAGAAGTGCACCCTCTCCGAAGTGGTGATGGACCGCGCGGAATTCAAGAACTGCCAGTTCAAGGACTGCCTGATCGAGCGGATCGCAATCCACGGGGGATCCTGGAAAGGGAATCGGTTCGAGGGCGGCAGGATCGTGGACCTGTCGCAGGGTCCCAATCCCCGCGACAACTCCCCCCTGGAGTGGGTCGACGACACCTTCCAATCGGTGGAGATCGCGGGGTGGTCGGGCGACGAGCACCCCGTCACCTGGACCCGGCCGGTGTTCCTGAAATCCACCCTTCACCAGAGCGATCTTTCCGCGTTCCAGATGGTCTCGCCCCGCTTCGAGGACTGCCAATTCTCGGAGAACACCTGGAACGAACCCTCGGGCGGAGAAATCGAGGATGGACAATTCCTGCACTGCTCGTTTCGCTCCAACCGGCTTCTGCACGCCTCGTGGGACGCCCACATCGCCGATTCCCGTTTCGCCGAACCCCAAGGAACACCCCGGGCCACCTCGGCGGAAAACCTGGAAATCGAGGGGAGCCACGGTCCGGTGCACCTCCATGGCGCCCGCCAGGTGAAGATCACGGGGACAGCCTCTTCCGCCTCGCTGGAGGAGACGAGCGACTTGGAACTGGACGATGTCCAGGGCTACGGGATCAGCCTCCAGGGGAACTCCGATCGGGTGCACCTGAAGAAGGCCAAGGTGGAAGACCTCACCTTCTATTCCGGCCATTTCCAGGATTGCGTGTTCCAGAACCTGGAAACAGTCGCCTTGAGTTTCTGGGATGCCGAGTTCGAGCGCTGCCGATTCGAGAACATCCTGGTCAGTCAGAAATTGTCTTTCTTCGCATCGCCCCGGTTCCAGCAATGCAGCTTCGCCAACGTCCGCCTCTCGCCGGCCGCCAAGCTCGACGACCCGGACGGACACGCCCCCACGCCGCTGCCTTGGTCGATCCCCCGGTAACCAAGCGGATCTTTCGAGAATGGGACGATCAGTCAATCAAAAGGTGGAGTCGAGCTAGGAAAGACAGCCAACACAAAAATCGAAAACGTGGAACGGTTTTTGCAAGTTTCCAACTCCGTCCAAAACGTTAGCATCGATGGCGTTGCCGGAGCAGCCTTTATTGTCGGCGACGGTGGATCACAAATCAGAAGTGGAGCCCTGCTTGCTGCTGGAATGCTTGTTGTGAGAGGCCACCCGGGTTTCCCTAAGTCGCAAACTTCCATCACTTCCCTTCGATCCACACGACGCTTTCGTCGGAATTCGCTTTCGCCGTGGGCCGATACATGAGCTCCGCGCGGGCTGGGAGCGCGTGGTATACGCCAGGATGTTTGGCCCGGAGCCGGTAGCCGAAACGCACGATGCCGGGTCGCACTTCCGACACAAACCAACTCATCCTGTCCGTTTTGCTTTCCCCGAAAGCCAGCCAGGACCCCCATTTTTGGAAGCGATCGAATCCAGACCTGGAAATCGCCATGCCGGCGGGAAAGCGATCTTCCACCATCAGGTAGTTCCCTCCGAACCGACTGTTCAATTCGATCGTCACCTCGAGCTCTTCGCCCAATCGCAATGTCCCGTCGAACGGCACCAGGATTTCGCGAACCTGTCCCGAAGAGTCCTGAACCAGGCTGACCTTCCTGTACTGGCGGCCAACCACAAGGTCCCCCGATCGAGCAAGCGCCAATGGCGATGGGTCCTTCCAAAATCTGGAGACCGACCAATGCACCTCTCCCACACCTTGGAATTCCAACCGCAATCCGTCCTTCGCTTGCACCTGGCTGAACGGATGCACCAGCTGCGCCAGGCTTGGCTTCGACCCATCGATCTGCGCGCTGGCCATCAGACGTTTTCCCGCGAAGATCTTCAGCACACCCCGTGACGGAACCTCGGAGCTTGATCCCGAGGCGACGAGGATGGCATCCAGCGCCCTTGCCGTGGCGCGAGTGGATCCCCAATGCCCGTTTTTCCTTTGCTCCTGAAGCCACGCAATCGTCGGCTTCGCGAAGGACGAGTCGTTGCCGGTCCGCGCCAGCGCGCCGAGCACCAAGGCCGTCGCTTCCACCGAATCCCCCGCCCACCCCCAACTGGAATCCATCGGCCAGTGACGCAATTCGTAGGAGCCGTACAAGGATTTGCCCGTGATTGTCCGCCTGCGGATGCGATCCATCGCATCCTTCTCGAGGTCGTCGAACCCGATCCCATGACCGGCTTCCAGAGCGAATGCATCGGACACCGCACCCAGGGAATCACGCCCTTCCCAGATCTCGGCCAATTCCTTGCGCAACAGGTCCCGATCTTCCTCCATGCCCGAATTGGCCATCACCATCAGAGCTTGTAGACGCAGCGCAGGCGGGCTCTTCTTCTCCTGGACAAGGCGCATCAGCAGGTAACTTTCTTCCTTCAGCACCCGATCCAGCGATTCCACCAGTCGTTTCGACGCGTCAGACGGCTGCTTGGCAATTTCCGTCCGCGCTTTCCGCAGACCGTCCAACGCCAGGACCGTCATGTTGGGGTCCGGATCCGCACCTTCCCACCAACCCCAACCCTGCTGGGAACCTTTCATCCGCCAGATGCGTTCGATGATGGAAGAATCCGATGGAGCCAGGCTATTCTCCAGGGAATCCTCCGGGATCCCAGCCCTTCTCGCCGCACCGGCACCTTGCAGGCGAGACAGAAATCGCGAAACGGTCTGTTCCAATCCTGCATGGGTGGTTTCCTCGAGATACTTCATAGGTTCCCGCAAGCTTGGAAGAACCCCTGCCGACGCCCTCAAACGCCAACTGCAAGCAGACTCGGCGTTTGGAGGCAATGCAAGATCCACCCCGATCTTGGGCCGGGTGGAGTCGAGACGCCCATGACGACTGGAGACGTGCTCCTCACCATGATCGTGGACAGGGATCGCAACGCGAAGATCTTCGGAACGTCCGTTTGCGGAAGCGTGGACCTTGGCGACCAAGGAGTCTCCGCCCGCGACGATCACAGGCCACCCCACGTCCACACTGGATCCGGGCGGCACTTCCAAGGTTTTTCCGGAAGCGGTCATTTTGTGTCCATCCGGCGACTTCGCCTCGAAAGCGATCTTGGTCTCCTGCTGCACGGATCCAGGATTGCGAAGGTGTCCTCCGATCCATGCGGTGTCCGTCTCCACCAGGAACCTCTGCGGATGGAGGTCGACCTGAAGATCGTCGCGAGAATCGACCCGTGCGACACGCTCGTGGTAGTTCCCTGAGTCGTCCATTCCCCGGACCACGAACCGCCAGGTAGCCGTCTCACCGGGCAACCGCACCGACACCTCCCCGACCCCGTCCGCTCCGATGACGACAGAATCCGACCAATAGCTGAAGTCACGGATCGGAAACCGGACACGAGGTTTCCTTCCCGGCGATGGAGGCGTTCTCCACACGGAAGCATGGCGGCTTCTCTCCCTGCGCGAGGACGACTCCGTCACCGCCTCCACTTCGTGTTCCCGATGCATCCCTTCCACAGGACGCTTGGACGGCTTGACGGCGGAAGTAGCCCCCCTTTCGCGAATCGTTTGGATGCGTCGATTCAGGACTTCCAGGTACCACAGCTCGCGGCCAGGCTGCCAATTGTTTTCCGAGACGGAAAGATTTCCCAGCATCCGCATGCGTTCTCCAACGCCAGCTTTGGGCAATTCCTGCTCCCGATCCCCCTCGGAAGCGAGCTGCCAGATCGCGTCATCCGCCACGGAAAGAGAAAAACGTCCGCCCGTGGGATGTCCGAGTCTGTCACGCAGGCGAATTCTTGCAACCACCATGGCCCCGGGAGCACTTTCCGATGGCACCTCCAGGGAAAGTCCTCGATCAGGGGACGAATCCTCCACCGAGACATCCTCCTGGTCGCTGTCCATCTTTTCACGGTTCGCATGCCACACCCTGACAAGGAATCTCGGAAACATGGCAGGATCCACGGGGATGGACACATTGGCGATGCCGGATTCATTCGCCCGCAGGACCTCGTAACGGAGCAACTCCCCTTTTTCCACGGTAGCCAACACCGATTGTCCCGGCTTGAGATTTCGCGCCACCATCCGAGCCGTATCTCCTGGATGGACTCCTCCGGATACCGAGCTGAGATCGACACGTACCTGAACTCGATCGGAAGGAAAGGGGACTTCCACGGATTGCAATGCCCAAGGCGCGGAAAGGTTCGTGGACGAGGCAAGCTCCAATCGCTCCTGCTCGGTCGCACGCGGGAGGATTGCCAATCTGCACACGCCGGTCTCCTCGACACGCACGAGAGTATCCAACACCACGTCGCCTGCGGCCAGTTGGCGAAACCGGATCCATCCCGCCTCGGGCTGGAAGGTATTGCTTCTCAATACGACCTCCGCGTGGATCGAGTCACCGATGCCGAACCGTTTGGGCGAAAACTCCACGTCCGCTTTGAGGCGATTCGTCCAGATGGGAAGGGAGATGGCAGTCTTCTCCACCCGATGCGCAGGATCCGTCACCGTGATGGTGACCGGCATTTCCCACACTTCGCCCATTTCGAGGGTAGGGATCTTGACGTTCGCCTTTCCAAGAACGTCCAATGCGACGGTTCTTTCCTCCAATCCTTCGGAAGCTCTCCTTCCATACGAGTTTGTCCTATCCTCCGGATCCGAACGCCAGGAAATCCTGGCGATTCCGCCCACCACGGGCGACCCATCCAAATTGCGCGACTGGATTCCCAGGACCGCCGAATCCCCTTGCACGGTGGCCTCCATGCGGGGAATGGCGACCACCTCGAAAGCAGGCTTGCGAATCGTTTCCACCAGCCATGCCATGCAGCCCTCCCTCACGGAAGACGGACTCCGATCATCGTCCCGGTAGGTGGCCTTCATGCAAGCCTCCATCTTGCCCGAAGACTGGTTCTCGGGAATGCGGATCGTGTCCGAAAATTGTCCAGAGGTGTTCATGGCCACATCACGGCTCATCCGGAGAGACTTCACCTCGATCTCCACCGAATCGGCGATGGATCTTCGGATGTTTCCCCGCTCGTCCACTCCCAGGACGGTACCGCCCAGGTGCACGAGATCGCCGGGGCGATACACCGGCCGATCCGACCAAAGAAAGCATCCCCAATCGACAAAGGCCCGATTCCGGTACGGATCCGCCGCGAAGGCGACATTTCCTCCGCCCTCCAGGACAAGCCGGATCTCGCTTCCGTCGTATTCCTTGGACAGTTCCAGGCGAGCCAATCCGTTCGAATCCGTCCACATCTCTTGCCAGGTTTTGTCTGGAAACCGGGCAACCAGGTGGAACGGCCCTTTCAGCGCAGGATCGAAGCTCGTTGTGAAAACCAAAAGACTCTTTCCGCTACGCAACACGGATGCCTCGAGCCAGGACGAGTTCACGAAGACATCCTGGAATCCATCGTTTTCCAACTGTGTCAGCCGGAACAACCCAGGTCCGGGGAGCGTGTCTTCCAACTGCCATAGGATCCCGCGCACATCGGTCGGAAACGCCCGCAGGGTATCGCACACAACAACCTCAACGGTATCCAATCCGTGAAACCCGACCCGGCCGACCTCGAAAGTAACCGATGCGGGGATCGGAATCCGTGACTCTGAAAAGGTGGTCACCGGAAGACGGACCGTATCTCCCGGACGAACGCCGAGGACGCTCCGACCCCATCCCCGAAAGCGGATCGCGCTGGAGAGGAAGTTCGACTCGGCCAACGCGTCGCGAAAACTCTGCCTCGATTCCGTTCGAAAGTAGCGATCAAGCCATGCGAGAATCTTTTGGCGCGAAGGATAATCCAAGCATAGATCGCTCTTGTATTGACAATGGAAACGCCCGAGCAGGAACCCGACTTCGTCTTGATTGCTCGCCTTTGGCAGCCATTTTGCCAGGAAGGCTTGCGCATTGGCCGCTGTCGGCTGCTTGGGCAGATCCAGCAAGGCAAGGCTGTCGAATCTTTTTGTGGAGACCCGGTCCGGGTGACCGGTTCGCATCAGCGAATCCGGTGGAGGATCCCACGCGAGAAGGGTCGGCGGCGATTGGACAGAATTTGCACCAGTCAGGAGGGCACACAGGAACATCGCGGTGATCATGTCATCGTCCTTCGATCCGCACGATGGATTCGTCGGAATTGGCTTGGATTTCGGGGCGGTACATCAGTTCGGCACGCGCGGGCAAGGCGTGGTATGTGCCCGGCCGCTCCGCACGGAGGCGATACGTGAATTGGACGACCTCGGGACGAACCTGCGATTGGAACCAGGTCATGCGGTCCAGTCCGCTTTCACCGTAGGTCATCCAGGTGTTCCATGGATGCAATGGATCGATTCCGGAACGCGAAACCACCATGCCGGCGGGAAAGCGATCCTCCAGCATCAGGTGTTCCTCTTGCACCTTGCTGGCCAACTCGAGTGTCACCTCGAGCTCTTCGCCGACCTGCAGCGTTCCACCGAACGGCAGCATCGTTTCCTTCACCACACCCTTGCGGTCGGCCGTCCGCTGGATCTTCTTGTACAATCGCTTCACCGAGAGGGCTCCCGATCGCTCCTTGAGCCAACGCGATGTGTCTGTCCAAGACCTTGAAACAGCCCACTGGACTCCTCCCTTGCCTTGGAACTCCATGCGCAAGCCATCCTTCACCAGGGCATCGGGGAACTCGCGTGTCGCCTGCGCGAGGTCCCGCTTGGATCCATCGATCACCAGGTTGGACAGAATCTGCTTTCCTGAAAGAACCTTCAGAGTTCCTCGCGAAGGGGTTTCACGGGTGGACTCCAACGTGGCGAGGATCGCATCCAACGCCCTGGCCGTGGCGCGAGTGGATCCCCAACGCCCACTCTGGACACGACTCAGCAGCCACGCCGATCCCGGCTTGGCCAACGCGGCTCCATTGCCTGTTCGCACCAACGCCGCGAGAACCAAGGCGGACGATTCCACCGAATCGCCGGCCCATCCCCAGCTGGAATCCTTGGACCAATGGCACATCGCTGCGGCTCCATCCACCGGCTTGTCCTGGATCGACCGCTTTTCGATTCGATGGACCACCTCGCTCTCCAGTTCAGCCCACCCGATCCGGTGGCCGGATTCCAAGGCGAACGCCAGGGACACCGTCCCCAAGGAATCACGCCCTTTCCAGATTTCCGCCAAATCCTTTCGCAAGTCGTCCACCTCTACGCCCATCCCTTCGCCAGCCAGGACCTTCAGCGCCTGCAAGCGCAAGGCGGGATGGTTTTCCGGTTTCCTCGCGGCTTCCCAAAGAGGCTCGCGCCCGGACCTCAGCATCCGCTCGACGGCATCCAATTGGCGCTTGGACGCCCCCGTCGATCTTGATGCCAATTCTTGTCGCATCTTCTGGAGTCCTTCCAGGACCAGCACGGTCAGCTTCGGGTCCGGTGTCGCACCGGCCCACCAACCCCATCCGCTTTGCGATCCCCTCATACGCTCCAGCCTCTCGATACCGGCCAAGTCGGCGGCATCCAGGATCCTTTCGATGGAATCGTTGGGAATTCCCGCCTTTCTCGCCACCGAAGCGTACTGCAGGCGCGGCAGAAACCGGGAGAGCGTCTGCTCCACGCAATCATACGGAAATTCCGCCAGGTACTTCAGTGGCTCCATGAGGTTCGGAAGCGACCCGCCCGAGGCCCAAACACGCCATCGTCCACTCCCCTTTGCCGCAGATGGAGGCAATTCGATGGATACCGCACTACGCCCTTGCGTGGAATCGAATCTTCCCTGCCGACTTGAGGATTGTGGAACCGAGTGCCTGCGCACAGGGATCGCGATCGCGAGCCCATCGGCCAGACCATTCGTTGTCGCGCGAACCACCGCGACCACCGAGTCCGTCGCTGGAACGGAGATCGGCCAATCCAGGGTGAGCGCCGATTCGCCCCCCACCACCACGACCTTTTCGGAGGAAGTCAATTTCCGACCTTCACGGGTGAGCGCCTCGAAGGAAACCACGGCATCCTGCGCGGCGGATCCCGCGTTGCGAATGGTCGCACCGATGCTCGCGGAGTCCGTCTCGGTCAAAAATCGCGGGGAATGGATCTCCACCAACAGGGGCTTTCGGGATTCCACGAAGGATGTCCGTTCGTGGAAATTCGTCGAATCATCCAATCCCCGCAGCACGAACCGCCATCGGGTGGCGTCGTCCGGGAGTTTGAACTTCACCACCGCGGAGCCATCCTTCCCGACCACGACAGAATCCGACCAAAAGGCCAGATCCTTCAAGACCCTTCGAATCTCGAAGGCGGATCCGCCGCCACTCCCCATCATCATCGCGGCGTAGCCGTCCCGATCATCGGCCTGGCGGGGAGCAAGCTCCAACAATTCATCGAATTCGAGCCCTTGAACCGGCACCCCGACGACCATCTGCCCCGAGAACCCGTTCGCGGATCGGAGCTCCAACTCGCTTCGACTCCGGAGGCGACGCCGCAGGATTTCCAGGAAGGGCTGGTTGACGCTGAACATGGGCGAATTTTGGGGCACGCCCAACTTCCCCAACCGACGAATGGATTCCACAAGACCGACGTCCGGAATCACCCGTCCCAATGCGGCGTCCGAGGCGACATTCCAAATCGCGTCGTCGGTGACGGCCAGCGAGAATCTTCCGCCGATCGGACGACCTTTGCCATCGCGCAAGCGAACCCGCACGGAAAGCATCGCGCCCGGCGCGCCATGGGCTGGAAGCTCCATGGACAAGCCGCTGTTGGCCGCAGAATCCACCACGAAAACGGTTTTGCTCCTCTGGGACATCTGGTTGCGATCGGCGTACTGCACGTTGACCAGGATTTTCGGCAGGCAATCTTCGTTGACAGGGATTGTCCAACGCGCGACTCCCGATCGATCCGCCCGCAATCCCTTGTACTGGAGGATCTCTCCTCGTTCCACCGTCGCCAAGGCCGATTGCCCCGGCCTCAGGTTTCTCACCACCATGCGGATCGAATCACCGGGATGCACGACCGCCTCCCCCATCCCAAGGTCGATCTGCACTTCGCCACGGTCGTGGGGATACGGCACATCCACCGACTGCACCGACCACGGGGCCATGGAGCTTGTGGATGAGGCCAGTTCCAGTCGCTGGTGTCGCGCTTCCCGCGGCAGGATTCCCAATGTGCAGATGCCGGTCGGGGCCACGCGGATCAAGGTATCCAAAACCACATTCTGGCTGACCACCTGCCGGAATTGGATCCATCCCCCCACCGGCTGGAAGGATTTGTCTCGCAAGAGGACCACCGCCTTGGTGGAATCCCCTATGCCAGGCCGTCTGGGCACGAACTCCACCTCCGCCCGGAGTCGACTCGTCCAGATGGGCAGCGATGCGGTGGTTTCCTCAACCCGGTTCGATGGGTCCGTGACCGCGATCCGGACCGGCAGATCCCACTCTTCATCCTTCTCGATGGTGGGGATCTTGACTTGTGCCTTTCCGCGCGCATCCAACGAAACCGTTCGCTCCTCCATGGGCTCGGGGGACTGGTCGTCGAACATCGGATAATGTCGTCGCGACTCTGATGGCCAGGCCAGCTTGGCAATCCCTCCCACCACCGGGGATCCATGGAAAGTCCGCGCCTGGATTTCCACGACGGCCGAATCTCCCTGGACCGTGGCCTCCCTGCGTGGATTGACCAACACTTCGAAAAAGGGCTTGCGATACTCCTCGACCAACCACTTCACGCATTGCTCCTGATCGAAATACTTCCGGTTCTCGCGAGAAGAAGCGCAGGCCTTCACAATGCCAGCCTTCTGGCTGCGGGGAATTCGGATCGTGTCTGAAAATTGTCTGGATCGATCCATGGCCACCACCCGTGTCCGCTGGAAATCCTCCACCTTGACCGCCACGGAATCCAGCGTCGACCGACGAAGTTTCCCGTGGTTGTCGCGATCCAGGATCGTTCCACGCAAATGCACCAGGTCGCCAGCCCGGTACACGGGCCGGTCCGTCCACACAAACGGCTGCCCATCGAACGCATTCTTCTCCAGGTACGGATCATGGACAAATCCCAGACTTCCCTGGGACTCCAGCACGATCGCCAAGTCGGATCCCCTGTAGTCGCGTGCCAATTCCAGAACCGCCACTCCGGATGAATCTGTTTGCAATTTTTGTCTCGTTCCATCCGGGAAATGAACCGTGACGCCGAAAGGCCCCGTTTGCGAAGGAAGGAAACTCGCGCCATAAACCAGCAGTTTCCTACCGCTTCGCAGCACGGAACCATCGATCCAGCTCTGGTTCACGAATGCATCCTGGAACGCCCTATCGCCGAGCAGAGTCAACCGGTACAGGCCTGGCCCGGGAAGGGTGTCTTCCAGGCTCCACGAGCCTGCCTGGGCGTCGTCCGGAAAGGCTTTGAGCGTATCCAGCACCACGATTTGGGTCGTTTCCGAGTCGTGGAATTCGATACGGCCGATCTCGAAGGAAACCGATGCGGGAACCGAGGCGGACTCCCTGCTCCAACTGGTTCTCCTGAACCCGATTTTGTCACCAGGACGAACTCTCGAGAAGCTTTTGTCCCCATCCCCAAAAAGCCTGAATTCGTCCGACATGATCTCCGACGAAGCGAACGCATCCCGCAGACTCTGGCGGGATTCCGTTCGAAAGGTGCGGACCAGCCAAGCACGAAGCTCCCGCTGGCTGGCTGCATCCAGGCAGGCGATCCCCCCCATCTTGCAATCGAAATGCCTCAAGATCCGCGTGAGCGCATCCTCATCCTGCACCTTCGGCAGCCACTGCTCGAGGTAAGCTGTGGTCGCTTGGGCTGTCCGCTCTTGGGGGAGGCCGCTTTTGAATGCGCTATCGAATGTATTGACGAGCTGCCGATCCACACTCGATGAACCTCCGTCCGAATTCGGGGGCGGAGTCCACGTCAGCCTGGTGGCTTGGGATGGGACAAAGTTCGTAGCGGCCAGGAAGGCGCAAAGGGCAAGGGCGGGGTGCATGCCAGGAATTTAAGCAACGCAACGGAAAGCGGATCGGGAAATTTTCTCCGCGTCCATCGAGGAAACCAGCGATCTGGACCCGGACGGACATACCCCCTCGCCGCTGCCGTGGACGGCGCAGAGGTAGCCGGTGTCGGCCGGATGCGGGCTATCTCCGTTCGAATGGAAGCCAGTAGGATTCGGGAGGATCATCGGAGAATCGGTATCCGACACCAACGGAATCCCGGTGGAAGTTCACGAATTCGCAGCTTTCGAACACCGGTGGCGGATTGATGTACAACCGCTCCCGGACATGGAAATTCTCGAATCTGCAATTCTTGAAAACCGCCCCCGACAGATCCAAGTGCTTGGCGACCACGTCCTTGAAAAGACAGTTTTCGAACGTTCCTTTCATGATTTCCAACAATCCCACCCGGATTCCCACGGCCTCGATTCCCGTACCTCCCCCTTCGAAGCTGGCCGATCCCTTGTTGATTTCCCGTACCTTCGCGTTGATGGCAAGACCCATCGCCAGACTGGTCTTCCCTCCCAGGATCTCGACATCCTGCGCTGGTCCCATCAGGAACGCCCCCTCGGAGGAATGGAACCTCCCACGGGTAACCTTCCCTCCCACGGAGATACCGTTTCCGCCTTCCACCTTGATATCCACTGCATCGCCGTCAAAATCACCGTTCTTCTGGAGCACATTCACGAAGGTGCAGCGCTCGCACAAGCCTTCGTACACCCTTCCGTCGAAGCCTTCCCAGACCACATCTTCGAACCTGACATCCGAGAATCTCGGTTTCTGGAAGTCGACCTTCGACAGGTCGCTCTTGGCGATCGAACAGCGGTCGAAGCTGCACTCCTTCCAGTCTCCCGACCGTTCGAGAGGAGTCAAACCGGAAAATTCGACGTCCGAGAATGCCAGCCCCTTGAGGGTAGCGCCCATGTTCGAAATGGGGGACGCCATGAGGGCGATGTTCTCCCATGAACCCTTTTCGAATCGGGTATCCTCCCAGTCGCCAGAGAGGATGCCGACATTGCGGAAGGTGCAATTGCGGAACACACACTGTTGCAGGGTGGCACGATGGAAGGTGCAATCCTCGAACGAGACGTTCTCGAAAGTGTCGTTCTTCCACATCGTCGACTCGAATTTCACACCCTTGAAGGTCCACCCTTTCAAGGAAATTCCACGCCATTGGTCCCGCTCGATCGAGAAGCCATGGAAGCTCTGCGGGACGTTGCCATATCGTTCCTGGAAATCGAGGGGACGCGCGAGGGTTCTTCGAATTTCGGAATATCTGAGTTCGCTCATGCAACCTCCAAGGCCGACACCCATCAAAGCGAGAAGAAATAGCAGGGGAAGGAATTTCCGGGGGAACTGAGGGCACCTTGGGATGAAGGAACGTGCGCGGCTCACAGCTTGCCCAGATCCGAGCGTTCGCTGTCGAGGTTCCTGCAAGGGATCGGACACGACCATCAGGCAATCACTGCTGGAACACCGATCCCGAAATCCTTGGCTCCATTGCTTGGGACGCATCCAGGGCTGGGTTCGTTCATCGGGATCCTCAAGAATGGAAAACAGCTTTGGGAAATCGGAGCTGGGACATTCTGAAAAGATTAGATGCGCTACATCTCCCTTATGCTTCCCGGAAAGCGGGTCTTGAGGAAGGTCTTGAACTCGGCGTTGATCAGAAGGTCGTAGAGGGTCTCTTCGGAAGTCGCGGCGAGGTTTTCCACCTTGAAGAAGCCCACGTTGGAGTATTTGTCGGCCATCTTGCGCAAGAAGGAAAACCCCGCGATCCCGACTCCCACGAACTGGATGTAGATCCCCTGGCGTTCCAGACTGGCCAAAAGGCTGTCGGTTTTTGACGGATCGTCGTTCTCCCCATCGGTTTGGAAGATCAGGTAGACAGGGTCCGATACAGGCCTGAAGACGGGAGCAACCGCAGGCGTCGCCTTGGCACCGAACAGTCCGCCGAACAATCCCGGCTTGACTTCGGGTGATCCCAGTGCGGCCGCACCGAAGTAGTGAGAGATGATTGCACTCAACACCGGGAAGAAGGAGGTGCCGCCCGCCGAGATCTTCTGGATGTTGTCCCGTACAAAGGTCTCCACGTTGGCCGCTGTGATGGTTGGCGTAGGGAACGCGGACGTGGTGAAGGCCCAGCTGTCGATCTGCCCGTTGTCATCAAATCGCAACCCCAGAGGCACCATGCGGTTGGTGTATTCCTGCATCGTGCCGTTGCTGTAGAGGTGGTTCATGGAGCCACTGCGGTCCAGCACGCAACCCACCTGGGCCTTGATGGAACTGATCCGCTGCTTGGTCAACGACAGCGTCAGTTTTTCGTTTCGCTTGGCGAGGTCAAGGGCCATGGGGTGGCCTTTCTGATAGAGGGGAGTGTAAGCCAGAAAACGGACAAGCCATCGCTCCTGAGGCGATGGCCAAATCAGCCCGCCAGATACCGCCTGCGCAAATGGGCCAAAAATTCCGAGGCGGATGGTTCCTTGCCCGTGGCCTTTTTGATCAACTCCGGCGTTTCCCAGCGCGATCCGTGCGCATGGATGTTCTCGCGAAGCCACGCCAGCAGATCCTCCCGTGTGGAGGTCCGTCCCTGCGCGGCGGCGGCCGTGTGCAATTGGGCAGAAAGCAGGTTCCCCAGCGTGTAGGTGGGGAAGTACCCGAACATGCCCGCGCTCCAATGCACGTCCTGCATGCAGCCTTCCGCATGATTGGCCGGCTCCACCCCCAACATCGCGCGGTAGGCCTTGTTCCATTCGCCTGGCAGGTCGCGCGCGGCCAGGTCGCCGGCGATCATGGCCTTTTCCAGCCGAAAGCGCACCAGCACGTGCAGGTTGTAGGTGACCTCGTCGGATTCGGTGCGCACCAGGGTGCGGCGCACCCAGCGGGAACGCTCCGCCCAGCGCTCGGGACCGATCTTCCCCAGGTCCGGGAAGATGTCCGACACCACGCTCCATTGATCCCGCCAGAAACTGTCCGATCTCCCGATCAGGTTTTCCCACAGTCGCGATTGGCTTTCGTGGACGGCCATGGACGCGAATCCGCCCAGCGGGGTTCCCGCCAACGCCTGGGGCAGGCCCTGTTCATAAAGCGCATGGCCGGTTTCGTGGAGCGTTGAAAAAACGGATCCCCCGAGATCGTCCGGCGTGACGCGCGTGGTGATGCGGCTGTCGCCCAGATGCACCGTTTCGGAAAAGGGGTGGGCGGAGAGATCCAACCGACCTCCCTCGAAGTCGTAGCCGATGGAGGATGCCAATTTCCGGCAAAGGTCCATCTGCTGGACGGCGGGGAACGGACCGCGCAGCGCGTCCAGCTTGCCGAGCTCCGCTTGTCGTGCCGTATTGCGCTCGATGGCCTCTCCGGCCAAAGCGGGCAGCTCCTTTTCCAGTTCGTCGAACAGCCGCGTCCAATCGGCCGTGCGCAATCCCCGTTCGTAATCGGAAAGCAACCCGTCGTAGGGAGTGCCGCCTTGTGGCGCGATGCAGGCGCCTTCCTGGCGGCGCAGCTCCACGATCTTCTCCAGGTGAGGCAGGAAGGTCGCGAAATCGGAAGCCTTCTTGGATCGGGCCCACACCTGTTGCCCCAGGCTGGTGGCCGAGGCAAGTTCCTCCACCAAGGCGGCCGGTACCTTCTTGGCCCGCTCCACGCCGCGCCGGACCAATTCCAATTGTCGCGCACGGTCAGAATCCGTCGCTTCCTCCTGGGCGGCGGCGACCAGATCCGCCAATTGCGTGGAGACCGCCTTCTCGTGAAGGACACGTGCGAACGTGGACTGGATGTCGGCGCGCGTCGCCTCGCCCTTGGGGGGCATGCCCGTTTCCTGGTCCCACTGCAGGAGCCGGGCGGCGGCGCCGAGGTGGTCGAGTTCCTTCAGATAGGCGATCAGTTGGTCGTAGGCGGACATGCGTTCAATTTGCATTCTGTGCGGTCCGCCGCCGACCACCCCTGTCATTTTCACTCGAGCAGGCTCTGCCCATTCCCTGAAACCATCGGAGCATCCCGCCTTTCAAACGTTCATCGGTCGCGGATTCGAACCAATGTCTCTTCGGAATTGGCCCTCACCGCGGGACGATACATGAGTTCCGCACGCGCCGGAAGGGCATGGTAGACACCAGGATGCTTGGCACGCAGACGGTAGCTGAAACGAGTGAGGCCAGGTCGAACCTCCGATAGGAACCAAGTCATCTTGTCGGCGGCGCTTTTCCCGTAGGTCAGCCACGATCCCCGTCCCAACAAACGCTCGAATCCAGAACTGGAAATCGCCATGCCGGCGGGGACGTGATCTTCCAACATCAAATACTCCCCGGCGGACCGACTCTCCAATTCGATCGTCACCTCGAGCTCCTCCCCCAGTCGCAGCCCTCCATCGAAGGCGATCAGGCTTTCCTGAACTCGTCCCGAAGCGTCCGACTCCAGACCCACCTTCCTGTACAAGCGGCGGACCGAAAGTTCACCAGCTTGAGCCCGCCGCACCTGCGACGCGTCCTGCCAGGACTTGGCGAGGGTCCATTGGATGGCGCCCACTCCCTGGAATTCCAACCGCAGACCACTCTTCGCTTGCGCATCCGTCAAGTGGCACGTCGCCATCGCAAGGTCCGGCCTGGCCCCGTCGATCACCAAGCTGGCCACGAGGCGTTTGCCCGCATGGACTTTCAGAGTGCCGCGCGACGGCGCCTCCGGGTGGGAGGCCAAGCTCGCGAATATGGCATCCAGCACCCTTGCCGTGGCCCGGGTGGATCCCCAATGTCCGTTTTGTTTCTGTTCCTGGAGCCAGGCGATGACCGGTTTGGAAAGGGATGAGTCGTTTCCGGTCCGCGCCAGCGCGCCGAGCACCAACGCCGAAGACTCCACCGAATCCCCGGCCCAACTCCATCCGGAATCCATCGGCCAGAAGCGCTGCGTTCCCAATCCGTACCTGGATATGCCATTTCTTGTCTTCTTGCGGATGCGGTCCAGCGCGTCCTTTTCCAGGTCGGCGAATCCGATCCGATGGCTTGCTTCCAGGGCGAAGGCCAAGGCGACCACCCCCAGCGAATCACGCCTTTCCCAGATTTCCGCCAATTCCTTGCGCAAGAGGTCGGGATCCTCTCCCATGCCGGAATCCGCAACCACCTTCAGGGCCTGCAGACGCAACGCGTAAGGATTCTTCTTTTCCCGGAGAATGTTCATCAAAGGATAGCGCTCCTCCTTCAGCATTCGATCCAGTGTTCCCACCAGGCTCTTGGATTCTGTTGTCGACTGCAAGGCAATTTCCGCCCGCGCCTTCTGCAGGCCATCCAGAACCAGGAGCGTCATGTCGGGCTGGGGATTCGCACCTTCCCACCAGCCCCAATCCCGCTGCGAGCCTTTCATCATTCTGATCTTCTCTATGGTTGCGGAGTCCGATGGCTCCAGATCTCGTTCCAGGGAATCCTCCGGGATCCCGGCCTTTTGGATTCCACTGGCATATTGCAGGCGAGGCACCAAGCGCGACATCGTCTGCTCCGGGCCTGCGTGCGGGAATTCCCTCAGATATTTCAGCGGTTCCTCCAGGCTCGGAAGGATTCCACCCGCCGCCTTCACCTGCCAAGTGCCGCCAACGGCTCGGGAGCTGGGAGGCAGGCCGAGATCGACCGCCAGATTCGGCTGGACGGAATCGAGGCGGCCGTGGCCGGCGGCGACATGTTCCACACAACGACGAGCCACCGGAATCGCGACTCGGGATGTTTCGGAAATCCCGTTGGTCGAAGTGCGAAGGACCGCGAGCAACGAATCGCTCCCGGTGGCGATCACCGGCCACCCGACCTGCACGGTGGATCCGGGACCGACTTCCACCTCTTTCTCGATGGCATCCGATTTCTGACCGCTCGCGAATCCAGCCTCGAACGAAATCGTGGTTTTCCTAGGCGCGGCATCCGGGTTTCGAAGGATTCCTCCGATCCATGCGGTGTCCGTTTCCACCAGCAACATCGGCGCATCGATTTCGGCCCAGACCTGCTGGCGAGAATCGAGCATCGTCGTTTTCTCGTGGTAAATGGCCGAGTCGTCCATTCCACGAACCACGATTCTCCAGGTTGCCGCCTCCTTCGGGAGCACAAACGTCGCTTCGCCCGTTCCGTCGGATCCAACTACGACAGAATCCGACCAGTAGGAGAACTCGCGAGCCATGCCGCGAAACATGGGTTTCGATCCTGGGGCAGGTTCCTTCATCCGATCCGAAATGAACCCTCTCCCATCCCGGCGTGAGGCAAAGCTCCGCACCGCCCGCGATTCTTGCCCTGGATGGATGGGCTTCAAGGATTTACCGGAGGGAGGGATGCCGGGTCGAACGCTCCCGCCGGAGGGCGCTGGGATGCGACGGTTCAGCACTTCGAGGAACCAAAGTTCGCGATTGGAAAGCCATCGGCCATCCGAGACGGAAAGGCTTCCCAGACTCCCAATGTGGTCCCCCACGTCCCGATCCGGCAAAACGCTCTCCCGGTCCCACCCGGAAGGAATCTGCCAGATGGCATCGTCCGCGACGGAAAGCGAGAAGCGCCCGCCGATGGGACGCCCGTGTCCGTCACGCAATCGCAAGCGCACCACCACTTGGGCCCCTGGCGCCTTCGCGGACGGCACATCCAAGGCAAGCCCCTTGTCCTTGGCGGAATCCTCGACGAACACGATTTCCTGGTCGCTGTCGATTTTTTCGCGGTCCGCATGCCATACCCTGACCAGGAATTTCGGGACCATTCCCGAGTCGACAGGGATTGACAGCCTTGCCTGTCCGGATCCATCCGCTTGCACGAAGTGGTCCTGGAGAAGCTCGCCCTTTTCCACCGTGGCCAACGCCGATTGACCTGGTTTCAAGTTCCGCACCACCATACGAACCGTATCTCCTGGACGGATCCGACCGGATACCTTGCCGAGTCCCACACGTTGCCAGTCTGGATCGGAGGGATAAGGAACTTCCCAAGACTGCAACACCCAGGGCGCGGAAGCCTGCATGGACGAAGCCAGCTCCAACTTTTCCAGTTCGGCCCCGCGAGGCAGGATTCGCAAGGTACAAGCGCCCGATTCTCCGACATGGACCAGGGTATCCAACACCACGTCGCCCGCGGCCTGATGACGAACCCGGATCCATCCAGCCACAGGCTGGAAGGATTGGTCTCTCAAAACAACCAACGCCTGGATCGAATCGCCGTGTTCGTGTGGATCGGGCGAAAACACCACCTCCGCCCTGAGACGACTCGTCCAGATGGGCACCTTCACGGAGACTTGCTCCACCCTTTGCGCAGGATCCGTCACCGCGATGGTGACCGGCATATCCCAGATTTCTCCCGAGTGCGAGGTGGGGATCCTGACTCTCGCCGCTCCGAGGGCGTCCAGTGCGACCGTTCGCTGCTCCAACACTTCGGAAGCTCTCCTTCCATACGAAGCCATCTTCGCATCCGGAGACAACTGCCAGGAAACCTTGGCGATCCCCCCCGCCACCGGCGATCCATCGAAATTCCTGGTCCGAATGTCCACGACCGCCGAATCTCCCTGCACGGTGGCTTCCATGCGGGGAATGGCGACCACCTCGAAGGAGGTTTTCCGGACACCTTCGACCAGCCATTCCATGCACCAATCCCGTACGGAATACCGACCCATTTCATCGTACCTGTAGGCGACCTTCGTGCAGGCCTCCATCTTGCTTGGCGCCTGGCCTTCCGGAATGCGGATGGTGTCCGTAAATTGTCCAGAGGTGTTCAAGGCCACGTCACGGCTCAGGTTCAGAGCTTTGACCTCCAGTTGCACCGAGTCGACGATGGTTCTGCGATTTCTCCCGTGCTTGTCGACTCCCAGGACCGTCCCTCCCAGATGCACGAGTTCGCCGGGGCGGTACACCGGCCGATCCGACCAAAGGAAGCTTCCCCAATCGACCGAGGATCCGTTTTGGCTGGGATCTTCCGCGAACGCGACATTGCCTCCGCCCTCCAGGACCATGGTGAGTTCATGACCTTCGTAATCCTTCCGCAATTCCAGCCGCGCGGTCCCCGTCGAATCCGTCCAAATCTCTTGCCATTTTCTGTCTGGAAATCTGACGACCAGATGGAACGGGGGTTTCAGCGAGGGATCGAAGCTCGTCGCGAACACGACAAGACTCCTGGCGCTTCGCAAAACGGTTGCTTCGAGCCAGGTCGAATTCACGAAGACATCCTGGAACTCTTCCTTCCCCAACCTGGTCATTCGAAACAGCCCGGGGCCGGGAAGGGTGTCTTCCAATTGCCATTTGCTCCCGCCATCATCCATCGGGAAGGCACGGATGGTATCCAGCACTTCGACCTCCACGGTATCGAATCCGTGGAAACCGATCCTCCCGACTTCGAAGGAAACCGATGCCGGAACCGGAATCTGGACTTGGGAGGCGGTTTGTGCAGAAAACCGGACCGTGTCGCCGGGGCGAACCTTCACCATGCTCCGGTCCTCTTGCTTGAAGACGATCCCGCCGGACAGGAATTTCGAATCGCTGAACGCATCGCGAAAGCTCTGCCGCGATTCCTTCCTGAAATAGCGGACTAGCCAACCGAGAATTTGTTGGCGTGACGGATAATCCAAGCACAGATCGCCACTGTAGGTGCAGTGGAACCGTCCTACCAGGAACCCGATCTCTTCTCCATTGCGTGCCCTTGGCAGCCATTTTTCCAGGAAGGCCTGGGCCTTGGCAACCGTGGGCTGCTTGGGCAAATCCAGCAAGGCCAGACTATCGAACATCCTCGCGGCCACCCGGTCTCGATCTTCCGTTTCGATCGCCGAATCCGGTGGCGGATCCCAGGCAAGGACAGTCGCAACCATCTTGACAGAATTTGCTCCAACCAGGCTGGCGCACAGGAACATTGCGGAGATCATGTCATTTCCCTTCGATGCGCACGATGGATTCGTCGGAGTTGGCCTGGAACTGTGGACGGTACATGAGTTCGGCACGCGCAGGCAACGCGTGGTAGGTGCCCGGTCTCTCCGCCCGCAGACGGTAGGTGAACCGGACGAGCTCGGGACGAACGACCGACTGGAACCAGGACATGCGATCCAATCCCGTTTCTCCGTACGTCAGCAAGGAACTCCATGGATGCAATCGGTCGAATCCGGAATGCGCCACCACCATTCCGGCAGGGAAACGATCCTCCACCATCAGGTGCTCTTCCCGAATGGTGCTGTTCAATTCGATCGTCACCTCAATCTCTTCACCCACCTGCAGCGCTCCCTCGAACGGCAGCATTGTCTCCTGTACCTTGCCCTTGCGATCCGCGATCCGTTGGATTTTCCTGTAGATGCGCCTCACAGCCAGCGCTCCCGATTGTTTCGTCAAACTTCTCGACGTATCCATCCACGATCTCGATACGGACCATTGGACCCCTCCCCTGCCCTGGAACTCCAACCGCAAGCCTTCCTTCGCCTGCGCATCGGGAAACTCGCGCGTCGCCTCGGCGATTTCCTTCCGGGTCGCGTCGATCTCAAGACTGGACAGAAATTGATTCCCCGTGAAGATCTTCAACGTCCCCCGCGAAGGGGTTTCACGGGTGGTTTCCAATGTGGCGAGGATCGCGTCCAGGACTCTGGCCGTGGCGCGAGTGGATCCCCAATGACCATTTCCCATTCGCTCCATCAGCCATGTCGATCCCGGTTTGGCCAAGGAGGAACCATGGCCCGTCCTTGCCAGGGCGCCCAGAACCAAGGCCGAGGACTCCACCGAGTCGCCTGCCCATCCCCAACTGGAATCCATCGGCCAATGAGGCAACGTGCCGGAGCCGTCCAGCGACTTTTCCATCCTGGTCCGGCCCTTGAGAAGCCCGTGCGCCTCCTTTTCGAGTTCGGCCCACCCGATCCGATGGCTCGCTTCCAGAGCGAAGGCCAAGGACACCACGCCCAGAGTGTCGCTGCCCTTCCAGATTCCAGCGAGCGTCTTGCGCATTTCGTTTGTTTTGACTTCCAACCCGGTTCCCGCCAGAACCTTCAGCGCCTGCAAGCGCAATGCGGGATGGTTGATCGGATCGATGGCGATTTCCTCCAATGGACCGCGACCCGCCTCCAGCATCCCTTCGATGGATTCCCGTTGCCGCTTGGACGCGCCGGTCGACCGACTTGCCATTTCCTGTCTTAGTTTCTGGAGCCCTTCCAGCACCAGCACGGTCAACTTCGCGTCCGGCGGAGCGCCCTCCCACCAACCCCAGCCCTTCTGCGAACCCTTCATGCGCTCCAACCTCTCGAGGCTGGCGGAATCCCACGCATCCAGACTCCGCTCGATGGAATCGTTGGGCATGCCCGCCCTTTTCGCCACCGAGGCGTACTGCAAGCGCGGAAGGATCCGGGAGAGGGTCTGCTCCACGCACCCATGGGGGAATTCCGCCAAGTACTTCAGCGGCTCCATCAGGTTCGGAAGCGTCCCTCCGGATGCCCAGACGCGCCAGCGTCCGCCCGCGCTCACCGCACCTCGGGGCAAGTCGAGTCGGACCGTCGCCGATCCTTGCGTGGAATCGAATCTTCCCTGCCGCAGCGAGGACCTTGCAACAGCGTGCCTGCGCACGGGGATCGCGACCCTGAGTCCGTCGGCCAGATCCATCGTCGCCGCGCGCACCTTCGCGAACACCGTGTCCGTGGCGGGAACGGAAATGGACCAATCCGTCGTGATCGCGGATTCCTTCGCCACCACCACCGATGTTTCGGCTCCCAGCAATTTCCGCCCCTCGTTCGACTGCGCCTCGAACGAAACCACCGCGTCCGCGGCGGCGCCTCCCGAATTGCGGATCGTCGCGCCGATGTTAGCGGAGTCCGTCTCGATCAGGAATCGCGGCGCATGGATGTCCACCAGGATGGGTTTGCGGGATTCCACGAAGGAGGTCCGCTCGTGGAAATTCACCGAATCATCCAATCCACGCAGCACGAATCGCCACCGCGTCGCATCGTCCGGGAGCTTGAACCTGACCACCGCGGATCCGTCTTTCCCAACGATGACGGAATCCGACCAATACGCGAGATCCCTGAGCACGCTCCGGACTTCGAGGATCGATCCACCGATGCTCCCCCCCATGAGCGCGTCGAAGCCGTTTCCCTCGTCCGTCTGCGGCGGTGCCAACTCCAGAAGGTCATCGTAATCGATCGATCGCATCGGCGCCTCGACGAACGCCAATCCCGACGACGGCTCCTTGGATCGCGATTCGATTTCGTGCGGACTCCGGAGGCGATTGCGCAGGACTTCCAGAAGCCTTTGGTTGCGGTACGTCCAGATCTGGTTTTGTTCCACCCCCAGATTCCCCAGCTTCCGGATGGATTCGACAAACCCGGCATCCCGAACCACACGATCCAACCAGACGTTCGATGCGATGTTCCAAATCGCGTCGTCGGTGACCGCGAGAGAAAACCGCCCGCCGAGGGGAAGCCCTTGTCCATCCCGCAAGCGAACCCGCACGGAAACCATCGCACCCGGTGCGCCATGTCCGGGAAGCTCCATCGTCAATCCGCTGTTGGGAGCCGAATCCTCCACATAAACGAATTCTCCCGTCTGGGACATCCGATCGGGATTCGCGTAGCGCACATTGACCAGGAACCTCGGTTTGCAGCCGGTGTCGACAGGAATCGTCCAACGCGCGATTCCGGATCGATCCGCCCGCAAGGCCTTGTAACGGAGAATCTCCCCTCGCTCCACTGTGGCCAGAGCGGATTGTCCCGCCCTCAGGCCCCTCACCACCATCCGGATCGAATCCCCGGGATGGACCCGGGAATGGATCAACCCGAGGTCCAGGTCCATCTGCACATAGCCACCCCCGTAGGGATACGGAACCTCCACCGATTGCAAAGACCACGGTGCGGAATTTGTCGTCGACGTGGCCATCTCCAAATTCTGTTGTTGCGCTTCCCGCGGCAGGATCCCCAGGGTGCAGATCCCGTTTTGTCCCACGCGCAACAGGGTGTCCAAAACCACATTCCCACCGACCAGATGGCGAATGCCGATCCATCCCGCAACAGGCTGGAAGGTCTTGTCTTTCAAGCGAACCACCGCCTTGGTGGAATCCCCCGCTCCAGGTCTTGCCGGCACGAACTCCACCTCCGATCGGAGACGACTGGTCCAAATGGGCAACGTGACGGTCGCTTCCTCCACTCGATGCGATGGATCCGTGACCGCAATGGCCACCGGCAGGTCCCACTCTTCATTTCGCTCGAGCGTGGGGATCTTGGCTTTGGCCTTCCCGCGGGAATCCAGAAGCACGCTCCGCTCCTCGAGCGACTCGGAGGAAGGATCCCCGAACATCGAGTAGGTTCGCTGCCGTGGATTCGATTGCCAGGTCAGTTTGGCCATCCCTCCCACCACGGGAGATCCATGGAACGTCCGAGCCTGGATCTCCACGACGGCCGAATCGCCTTGGACCGTGGCCTCCCTGCGCGGATTGACGATCACTTCGAAGGAAGGCTTTCGATATTCCTCGACCAGCCACTCGGCGCAACGTTCCCGATCGAAGGATTCCCGGATATCGGCTGGCGAAGCGCACGCCGCCACGACCCCCGACTTTTGGTCGCGGGGAATCCGAATCGTGTCCGAAAATTGTCCAGATCGATCCATGGCCACCACCCGTGTCCGCTTGAATTCCTCCACGTCGATCGCGACCGAATCCAGGGAGGATCGATGGAGCTTTCCGCCATTGTCCCCGCCCAGGATCGTGCCTCGCAAGTGCACCAGTTCGCCCGCCCGGTAGACAGGTCGATCCGTCCAGACAAACGGTTTCCACTCGACCTCGTCCTTGCGGCGGTAGGGATCCGCGACGAACTCAAGGCTGCCGTGGGCCTCCAGCAGGATCTCCAGTTCGGCTCCTGCGTAGTCGTGTTCCAGTTCCAGCATGGCCACTCCGGAAGAGTCCGTATGCAGTTTCTGTCTGGTGCCGTCCGGAAAGAGGACAGTGACGCGAAATGGGCCACCTTGGGAAGGGAGAAAGCTCGCTCCGTAGACCAGCAGTGTTTTGCCGCTTCGCAATACCGTGCCGTCGATCCAGGTCTGGTTCACGAACACATCCTGGAAGAGCCCGTCCCCGATCAGGGTCAACCGGTACAAGCCAGGTCCGGGGAGAGTGTCTTCCAGTTTCCAGGAATCCGCCAGGTCGTCTTCCGGGAAGGCCCGGAGCGTGTCCAACACCACAACTTGCGCCGTATCGGACTCCCCGACATGGATGCGGCCGATCTCGAAGAGCACGGATGCAGGCACGGGCATGGACTCCAATGTCCTGTTGCGGCCTCGAAACCCGATTTTCCCACCAGGACGAACGCGATGAAGATATTTGTCACCGACTCCGGATGGATTGAATCTGTCGTTAATAATTTCCGACACGGCAAACGCATCTCTCAGACTCTGTCGGGTCTCTTTTCGAAAGTAGCGGATCAACCAGTGGAGAATCTCTTGCTGGCTCGGATCCTTCAGACACACCCCTCCCTTCGAGGTGCAATCGAAATGCCCCAACAGGCGAGTGAGCGTGTGGTGGTTCGGAACCTTAGGCAGCCAGTGTTCCAGCTGCGCGATCACCTCCTGCGGATTGTTCCCTTGAGGCCGCGCCTTTTGGAAGGCGACATCGAATTCTTCGATGGCCTTCCAATCCACTTCGGAAACCGATCGGGCCGAATCCGAGGGCGGATTCCACGACAAGATGGTGGTTTGGGATGGGGCGGAATTGGCAGCGGCCAGGAAGGCGCACAGGACTATGGCGGGGTGCATGCCTCGAATTTTAGCAAAGGTGTAGCAGGTGCTATCTGCTTTCGTGTACGGGCATGAAGGTGGATCCTTCCCACCACGTTAGGTGGGAAGGGTGCCGCTGTCAGCGCGCGCGAACCACGCTGTGCAGTTCCCGTCGCTGGGGACCGGTCAACTCCGCGATCAAGATGCCTCTGGTCGTTCCGGTCCAAAGCTCCGCGAACCCATTGGCGATTTTGGCACGGGCGATCACTTTTCCCGCCGGGTCGCGCAGATTCACTTGGTCAAGCCCAAGGGCGTCCTGTACCAGGAGACGGCCCTCGCGCAAAGAAACCGACGCAGACTTGGTCCATGTGGCTCGGGACCGCAATGGGACGATCTCGTGGTTGAGCTCAAACCAGTTGAAGTTGAACAGACTTCCGGTGGCAGCGCCTTCGAATCCCACCTTCAACGTTTGGAGACCCGCCTTAAGTTCGACGCCCGTTGTGTCGGAGGTGGTGGACCACTTCTGCCAGCCTCCCGTACCCGCGATGGCGACGCGTTTGAGCTCCACTCCAGCCTCGTTTTTCAGCACAAAATCTCCGCCCAGGGTGTTGCTGGCAGCGCGAACGTGGAGGTTGTATCGACCGTCTTCCGGGACCTTGACCACGTAATCCGCTCCATCTCCCGTTTCGATCCAGCCCATGTTTTCCGTGGCGTCTTCATCCGTGGTGGACTCGAACTGGACCCCTTTGGTAGCCGTGTAACCTTCCGCCTGGATTCGACCCGGCAGCAAGGTGGTGTCGGGCTTGCGCACCGGCACTGGCGGTGGCTCCGGAAAGCTGTACTTGGCATTGAGGGTGAGAATCTGCTGGCGGACCCACGTGCCCGATGCCGAGAGATCGGTGTCGTTCCAGGCGCCCAGTGGATTGGCGGTGGGCTTGAGTGCCGCTGAGGACTCCGATTTGTTGACCACCGACCAGTTGCACCAACTGATGGAGTTTGTCTGGGCCCAATCGAGCCATGCCTTGGCTTGAGGCAAGTAGATGTTCTTGTCCGCGCCACCGCCCCCTAAGGCGTCTGATGTGCCCCATTCTGAGATGAACAGCGCCGCACCCTTTGCCAGTGTCGCCTTGCCGCTGGTGTAGGTGGCTGTCGTTGCCTTGGGAACCGCACTGGAGGCGCTGACCACATGCGATCCAGAATAGAAATGCAAAGTGTAGGCGAGGTTCTTTCCAATGACCGGGTCTGCCGCGGCAGCGGCAGGGCTCTGGTCCCAGTTTTCGTTCCCGATCAGAATCAAGTTATCCGGATCGATCACCCGGATGGAATCCACAACCGCTTGTGAGTATGGCTTGATGGCGTCGGACCAGCTCCAAGCATCCTCTGAATTCCCCTCAGCATCGGTCTGAGGCCCGTGCGGTTCGTTGAAGATCTCGTAGATCACATTGGGTGTATGTCCCCACTTGCGCGCGACCTTCTGGAAAAAATCGATGGCTTGCGTCTGATGGTTGGGCGCGTTGTGATCATGCCAGTCGACCACCACATAGATCCCCAGATCCACCGAGGCTTGGATCACGGAGTCCACCATCCGCATGTTTTTTTCCGCACCGTTGTTGGGATCCAGGTACATCCCACCGCCTTCCACCCCCATGGCGATGCGGATCACGGAGAGCTTCCAGTCGTAGGCAAGCCAGTGCACGGTGCGGCGGTTGTAGAACTGGGCCGACCAGGCCGACCAGAACAGGCTCATCCCGACCAACTGCGCCGGCTGGCCTTTTTCGTTAAGGATTTTCGAGCCCGTCACCTTGAGGGCACCGTGCTCTTCCACCGGGGTCAGCGCCTGCGCGCCAACGCCTGAAGAAAGCACCAGAGCCGCCATCGTACCCAACCATTTGTTCATCGCACCCCTCCCACCACCGAGATCATCCCACTTCGCACCGATTTTGGCAGACCGAATGCGCTCGCTTAGGCAAAGAGTCGCCAAAAAATCTGAAGCGGTTCAATATAAGCTACGGATTTGAGGTCTACAAAAGTCGGGCCGGAACGATTTCGATGCGGTTTTTTGGTATGGGCCAGTGCTATCCTTGTGCTCGATGCCAGAGCTCCACGAGGATCCTATCCCACGACACCATGCCTTGGCCAAGCTCGCCGAGGCCTATCCGGAATGGATCCGTCGACTTCGTTGCCGGGACGGCGAACTGGTGCTCCACGAGGGCGACCCGGACGATTCCGTCTTCTTTCTGGAGGAGGGCTCGTTGGTGGTGGAGCAGGAAGTCTCCGGAGGGGCCAAGCACGTCCTGAAGGTGTTGACCAACTCGCCGGAAGCCGATCAGATGGTGCCGTTCGGCGAGATGAGCCATCAACTGGACGGCCGACGTTCCGCCACCATCCGCTCGGCAGGTGGATCCGTGGTGATTCGCATGGAAAGCCAAGCCTTCGATTCGGTTTTCCACGATTTCCCGGAGCTCGCCCGCACTCTCAATCTGAAACTGGTGGAGCGCCTACGCGACACCAACGCACGGCTGAAGGAGCTGGTACGCCAGATGGACCCTCCCGTGCTTCGCGAAATGGTGTTGCAATCGCGCATCCTGTTTCGCGAGGGCGAGTCCGCCCGCGACCTGTGGCAGTGTCCTGCAGGGCTTCTTCACGAAGTCCGCGCCGGTGGCTCACGGTTTGAAATCGAAGCCGATTCCGAAGGCTTCGTGGACCCGCTTCCCTTTTTCCGTGGCGGAGTCTGGAACCGGACGGTGGAAGTTTCCACCGGGTCGTTTCTGCTCAAGTGGTCTTGCGACCAACCCGCCGATGTCTTCCGCTTCCATCCCGAACTCGCGCTTCGGCTCCTTCGAGACAACGTCTGATGAATCTTGGTTTCGGCCTTTCGATGGACATGCGGATGGAGCAAAAGCTCTCCCCGCAGATGATCCAATCCCTGAAACTCCTGCAGGTCTCCGCCCTGGAGCTGGAGATGCTGGTCAAGCAGGAGATGGAGACAAATCCTGTCTTGGAGCTGGACGACGGCCCCGAGCCGGAACTGGTGGAAGGCGATCGCGCCGACCAGGTCGAGACCGCCGAAGAGCGCGAAGACCGCCAGGAATCCGAAGAGGCCGCCGGCGAGGAACCGGAATCGCGCGAAGAACAGATTTCGGCAAGCTCCCAGGAGAACACGTCCGAAATCGACTGGGAAGCCTACTTCGACGACGGGTTCGATCCCGGCGGCCGCATGACCGAAGAACGCTCCAGTCCGGACGAACGGCTGGAACGCGTGCCCGTCCACCAGGCCACCATGGAGGAAACCCTCCTGGCCCAGCTGGACGAAAAGAAGTTCGATCCCGTCCTGCGTCCCGTGATCGAATGGCTGATCGGCAACCTCAACGAGAACGGCTTCCTGGAGGTTTCACAGGAAGAAGCCCAGGCCAAGCTCGGCATCGACGAGTCCACCTGGGAAGAGGCTCTGTCCGTGCTGCAACGGCTGGATCCGCCGGGAATCGGGTCGCGCGATCTGCGCGAATGCCTGCTGGTGCAGCTTTCGCGCGTCGGGTTGCGCGACACCATCGCGTGGAAGATCATCCACGATTGCTTCGGGCTGTTGCAGAAGCTCAAGGTCCCCACCATCGCCCGGCGCCTGGACAGCACGCCGGAAGAGATCCAGGCGGCCATCAAGGAGATCGGACAGCTCGAACCCCGTCCCGGACGGCAATTGTCCAGTCCGCAGTCGCCGCCCGTGATCCCCGACATGGTCGTGGAGATGGGCCTTGACGGAATCTGGCAAATCTCCTTCAACGACAAGACCGTGCCATCCCTTCGCGTCAGTCGCTCCTACCAGGACCTGGTGCGGCGCGGATCGCGGGCCTCCACCGACGAAAAGAAATACGTCCGCGACAAGCTCAATTCCGCCACCTGGCTTTTGCGCTCCATCGAGCAGCGCAAGTCCACCATGCTCAAGGTGATGCACGCCATCCTGGATTCGCAGATCGAATTCTTCGAGGAAGGACCGGGGCACCTCAAGCCGCTGGTGCTCCAGGACATCGCCGACAAGGTGAAGATGCACATCTCCACCGTCAGCCGCGTGACCAACGAGAAGTACGTCCAGACTCCGCATGGCGTGTTCGAGTTGAAGTCGTTCTTTTCCGCTTCCGTCACGCAGGAAGACGGCACCGAGATCAGCTCCGTGGAGGCTCGCGAGGCCATCCGCAAGCTCATCGAAGCCGAAGATCCCTCCGACCCCTTGTCCGACCAGAAGATCGTGGACGTGCTGGAAGAAACCAGCCTTCATGTGGCGCGGCGGACGGTGGCGAAGTACCGGGACTTGATGGGGATTCTGCCCGCCCGAATGCGCCGCAAGTTCTGAGGAATTGCCCCTGCGGCGGCGCCCACTTGCTCCCCGGACCCTCGGCGTCCCGATGCGGACGCGGTCGGGTCCGTGTCGCGGCGTGGACATCCACCGCAAGGGCAATTCCTGGCAAACCATATCATTTTATACTCGTTTCACGGTCCGTCGACTCCATCCACCATACAACCAGAATCCCCGCACACGGGCGACGCCGTCGGGTTCGCGTGCCTGTGGTTTCTTGACGGTTTCGATGCGTTGAGTCGTCTCTCCGGCGATGGCCGCGACGGGTTAGCTTGGGATTGAAATCGAACTTCGAAGCGGAGGGTTTGTCGTGGGCCAGCAATTTCCGTCTCTGACCGAGGCGCACATCGAGTTCATCGCCTCACAGAAGATGTTCTTCGTGGCCACCGCCACCGAAAGCGGTCGTGTGAACCTGTCGCCGAAGGGAGGCGATGGATTCCGGGTGCTGGACCCGAACCGGGTGGCGTGGCAGAACCTCACGGGCAGCGGCAACGAGTCGGCGGCCCATGTGCGCATCCATCCCCGCATGACCTTGATGTTCTGCGCTTTCGAAGGCTCGCCGCTCATCCTGCGATTGTACGGCATCGCGCGAGCGATCCATCGCAACGACTCCGAGTGGCCGCAATTCGTCGGACATTTTCCTCCCAATCCCGGCGCACGCCAGGTGTTCGAGATGCTCGTGGAACAGGTGCAGACCTCGTGCGGAATGTCCGTCCCTCTGTTCGCCTACCAGGGCGACCGCATCCTGTTGGACCAATGGGCCGCGAATAAGGGCGAAGCGGGCCTGCGCGAGTATTGGGCAAAAAAGAACGTGCGAAGCATCGACGGATTCGAAACTGGCATCGAGGAAGGAAATCTCGCCTCACGGTCGTCGGTGGAGATCGACTGACCATCGCTGGAAGGGAAGCTAGGCACCAGACACTATTTTCCTTCCATGGACCACGAACGGATCAACAAGCTCCTCAAGGCCTTCGTGATCGTCGGGGGCGGTATTCTGGCGCTGTTGGTCGTTGTGCTGCTGGCGATCTGGATCGTGCTGCGCATCCTGCTGGTCGGGAAGGACCATCCCTCCGACGCCCAGTTGGAAACGCTGTTGCGGACCCAGCGTCCGCAGATCGACTCCCTGGTGCGCATGATCCAGCAAGACAAGTTGACGGTGGTGGCAGACGACCGGATCCGGCCGGATTCTGTCCTATCCAAGGAACGTTGGGACCTCTACCGGGGATTGTTGGATCGGCTGGAGGTGGAATCCGGAATTCGTCAATACCCGACGGGCGAGGTGGAATTGATGATCAGCACCCAAGGGCTGACCACGGGCGGCTCCTCGAAGAGCCTCGTTTTCCTTCCGAAGGATCCCACTCCGCTTCTGCCCGGTCTGGACGAACGTCCGCCAGGAATCAACTCCGGGTTCGGCTACAAAAGTCTCTGGGACGGCTGGTACATCTTCCACGAATGGGACAACTGAGCCCCTCCCGTACGCCGCCCACGCCTACAGAACGATCGCGACCGTTCCGTAGGCGATGGAGTTAGCGGCGAGCCTTGGGCTTGCCTTTGCCGCCCTTGTTCTTGCCCTTCCCGTTGGGGCTCTTGTTGGCGCGGACGTGTTCCGCGCGAGCCTTCGGTGGATCCATGCGACGCCCCGACCCTGGGCGGAACGGGATCGGCAAGCCTTCTTCCGTGAGGAAGATCGGCTCGAAGTCCACCCATCCTTGGACCGGATCCGCCTGCGCCAAGCGCACTTGGATCACGTCTCCAAGGCGGAAGACCTTGCCGCCGCGACGGCCGCACAGTTCCATGCGCTCTTCGTTGTATTCGTAGAAGTCGTCGGTCATGCGCCGCACGTGCACCATGCCTTCGGCCCACGGCGATTTGATCTGCACGAACATGCCCACCGCTTCCACCCCGGTGATGGTGGCGGTGAATTCCTCGCCCAACCGCTCCCGCAGGATCCACGCGGCGCAGCACTTGTTTCCGGAACGCTCCGCCTTCACCACGGAGTCCTCGCGTCCACTCACGTGGCTTGCGAGTTTGCGCACGGAGGGAATCCAGCGCGAAGGAACCTCGGTGGACTTGAGGTGTTCTTTGATCACGCGGTGCGTCCACAAATCCGGATAGCGTCGGATGGGACTGGTGTAATGGGCGTAGTGCAGCCAGCCCAAGGCGAAGTGGCCACGGCAATCCGGACTGTAGCGCGCCTTTTTCATGGAGCGGATGATCTTGCCTTGAAGGCCGGTTGGAATGGCCCCGCTGGCCAGGATGGCGCCGAGCCATTCCTGCACGCGGGGACGGAGATTGTTTTCTTCCGCCTCGACACGACGCGAGGGCATCCACTTGGGCAGATCCAACGTGGTGGCCCAATTGGAGATCTGGAAGAGCGATTCCTGTTCGGGTGGCTCGTGCACGCGGTAGAGGCCTGGTAGGGATTTGTCGTCCAGAAGCCGCGCGCAGCAGCGGTTGGCCGCCAGCATGGCTTCTTCGATCCAACGGTGCGACGGCAGGCGGTCTTCCACGCGCGCGTCCACGGGTTCGCCCTTGTCGTCGAAGACCATCTTCGGTTCTGGAAGATCGAACTCCAGGAGGTTTTCCTTCTTTCGGCGCTGGAGCATCACCTCGGAACAAGCCTTGAGCCGGAGCAACGCGGCGTCGCCCTTGTTCGCCAGGTCCTGGGCCTGTTCGTAGGACAAAAACCGTCTCACCCGCACGACCGCCTCGAAGAACTTGAAGTTCAAGATTTCGCCGTCGGGCGCGATCTCCATGCGACACGACAACGCCAGGCGATCCTTGCCGTCCAAGAGCGAGCAGAGGTCCGCGGCCAGGCCCTGCGGGAGCATGGTCACAGCCGTCCAGGGCAGGTAAGTGGTGAAGGCGCGCTTGATCGCCTGCTTGTCGATGGCGCTGGCTTCCGTCACGTAATGGGAGACGTCGGCGATGTGCACATCCAACCGCCAACCGCCTTGAGGGAGGTTTTCCACCGCCACGGCGTCGTCGTGGTCGTGGGCGTTCCACGGGTCGATCGTGCAAACTTCGTCTTGGCGGCAATCCTCGCGCCCCACGAAATCGTCTTCGGTGGGTTCGCCGAACTTGGCGGCGTGTTCCCTGACCAAGGCGGTGAAGGGGCCGGGCAGCTCGTGGGCGTCGGCGAACAATTTCTGCACTTGCTTCCAAGAAGGGCCCGTCCATTCGGAGGTGCGGATGGGCGCATCGACTCCCGCCTGGTTGGTGATGCGACCGTTCTTGGGGTTGCGGCGCGGTTCGCGACCCATGTCTCGGTCGCGGTTGCGATCAGCGTTGCGCTGTTCGCGCGTGGGGCGCTCCTTGACCGCTTGGATGCGGTCACGCGAGCCGATGCGGATCCGGCCCAGCTCCAGGAGGCTCGCGATGGCGTCCTGCAAGGCTCCGGCCTGGTCCGAACCAGCTCGCATCGCCACAAATGTCAACGCGCTCAATAGCCCGCGCAATCCAGTTCCATTGCTCTTTTTTCCCCATTGCCCGAGACATAACGCCCTCAGCCCGCCGGAATCCCGTCGTCTGGGGGTCGCCCCACCTCCCCCCCCCCCCCCCCGCCCCCCCCCCCCCCCCCCCCCCCCCCCCCCCCCGCCCCCGGGGCCCCCCCCCCCCCCCCCGGCCCCCCCCCCCCCGGGAAACCACCCCCCCGGCGCCGCCCCACCAGGCCCTGTCTATTTCCATTTCGGCGGCGGAAAGGTCCCGACCTCTTCGCCGCGGACCAGGCGATTGACTGGCAGAGGTTGCGCTCCCGCGAGCCAGCACTCCACCAACGTCCAGGTGATCCGCTTGGCCCATTCCTCCGCTCGCATCTTCGCGCCACCTCGATCCAACCAACCCATCGCCCAAAAGGGATCCGCTGCCGCCTCGAAGCTGAAGACCGTCCTACCACGCGTGACGGTTCGATACGTCGATGCGGTGCGCCATGCGTGGAAGTCGGAAGTCACCACGATCACGGAATCGGCTCCTAGGGCGGCAAACACGGAATCCGCCAGTCGCGCTTCATCCTGGGTGGATCTCGACTTCGAGCGCAATTCCAGGATCCGTCCGCGTTCTGCCTCGGTCAAATCGAGTTCCCGCACCCAGACGGTGGAGTAATGCGCATCGCTACCCACCTGCGAACCGGAAACCACCACCGTGTCCACCAATCCCTCGCGCATCATCGCCAGGGCGTGGGGCACGCGGACACCGCTGGGACCTTGTCCGTCCATGACAAAAGCGTATCGAGCCTTCGATGGTTTCGGTGCCGAACGCAAGCCTGCATGCCATAGGCTAGCCAGCGCCCAAATTCCAAGAACGGTTCCCGCCATCGCAACGACACCACGGGCAGATCGCCTCACGTGTCCGCCTGGAGTTGGGGCTCCACCTTCACGGTGATGGTGCAACCGCCATCGTCAAATTGGATCTCTTGGGCGATGCGCTGGACCAGGAAGACCCCTCTGCCGTGGTCCAATCCCAGACGCTCGGGGTCGCGCGGATCCGGAAGGGTGGCAGGATCGAACCCGGGTCCGCCGTCGTGCACACAAAAACAACATTCCTTGGTGGTCGCGACCCAGGTGCAACAAGCCTTGGCTTGGGGCCTTCCCTTCAGTCCATGAAGCACCGCATTGACGCAAAGCTCCGAGGCCACCAGCTGGACCCGGCGGATGTCGCGGGAAGGCCACCCCACCTCCGTCAAATTCCGTCTCAGCCGTTCCACCAGCTCCCATCCTTCCTGGGCGCTGGAAAACCAGTTGATCTCCGGAGGTGACTGCCTGGGCAGGCGGCGCAGCACGGGGTGCACGCGATCTCGCACACCGCGAATGTCCAGGGCCAGGAACGTCCTGTCGTCTTCCCGGTCGCCTTCAGCCTGCCCGGGGTAATCCAACTCCACCCGTGTGAGGACATCCAACGGGGTGCTGTCCAGCGATGCGGGAAGCCGCTCCACGAACGCTTCGTAACCCAACCGCTGACCGGCGCGATTGGCGGTTTCGTAGTAGCCGTCGGTGAACATGCACAGCCGGTCTCCCGGTGCCAGCTGGACTTCCTCTTCCAGGTACCCGCCGTCGTCGACGATCCCCAGGAACAGTCCTTTGCCACTCAATGTGCGTCTGGTCTCGCCTTCCCGCAACAGCACGGGTCGTGGATGGCTCGCCCGGCAGAAGCGAAGTTTCAGTGTCTCGAGGTCCAACACTCCGACAAAAGCGGTCACATAGTGCCCCAGGATCAGGCTGCGACGCAGATCCCGGTTCATTCGGGAGAAGATGGTGGCGGTGTCCACTCCCGCTTGGGCGTGGTTCAAAAAACTCATGCGCACCAAGGCGGCCTCGAACGCCGCGGGAAGCCCATGCCCTGCGACATCGGCCATGAAGATGGCCAGATGGGAATCGTCCAAAAGGCACACATCGTAGAGATCGCCGCCGACAGGCCGGGAAGGCAGGTACCGAACATGGAACTCCACGCCCTGCACCCGCGGAAGGTCGTTGGGAAGGAGCGCCTGCTGGATCTCGCGGGCCATTTCCAGCTCGGATTGCAACGCGTCGGTGAGATCGGCCAAGGCGGCATTGCGATCCACCAGGAGCTTGCGCGCTTGGGCGAGGGCCGTGGTGTCGCGCAGCCTCAGGATCCCTTCCGCTGGCGAGCCTCGCAGGCGTTCCAGGCCGAACACATGCGCCTCGAACACCTTTCCGTTCCACTCCAGTTCGGTGGCGGGTACTTCCTTGCCTTCCAGGATCCCGGCCCGCAAGGCATCCGACAAAGGCTCCAGAGCGGGAACGGATTCCGACAACGGCTTGCCTAAAAGGCTGGCGAAGGCTTTCCCGGAAATTTCCGTGAAGGGAACGTTCGCTCGCAAAATCCGCAGGTTGGCGTCGACCACCACCATCGGATCGACGTGGTCGAACACCCACTCGAGGTGTTTTTTGGACCTCCGAATGCGCCGACCCACCCGGTAGACCAGCAAGGCGGTGGCCATTCCCACCATGCCCCAAAGCAGCGATGCCGTTTCCAGCGGAGCGAGGTTCATTTCACCTCCACGCCGGGAAGATCTGCCAAAAGCAGGTAGGCGTCCTCGCCGTTGTCGGAGTAGTAGCCGCGCCGGACACCGACCCTTCTGTAGCCCAATGCTTCGTAGAGCGCGATGGCGGCGGCGTTGCCGGCACGGACCTCCAGATGGGCGATGGCCCCTCCGCGCGAGATCGCCCAATCGTGCGCGCACCAGACAAGGCTTCGCGCCAATCCGCAGCGGCGCCGGGCGGGGTCCACCCCGATGGTCCCGATCGTGAGCTCGTCGGCCGCGATCCATGCGCACAGATAAGCCGCCAAGGCGCCAGGTTCCGCATCCACCACGCAACAGAATCCGTCCTCGCCGCGATCCAGCTCGTCGCGAAACTGGCCCTTGGTCCAGGGGCTGCCCTGGCAAAGCGCGTCCAAGGCGCAGACCGCCACCAGATCACGAACCTCCATCGCCCGCATGCCGGCGTCGGCGAGGCTCATTTGCGAGGAGCTCCGGCGAGCACCTGCACGCGCCCCCAGTGGGCCACCTCCAGACGATTTTTGTCCATGAGGTCGCGCCGTCCTTCGCCGTCCACCTGCAGCGCATTGCGCCCGTTCCAGGAAACCTCCAGCCGGGATGCATGCCAATGGGGCAGATGGCGCAGGAGCCATCGCTGCGCGGCCGGGACCATCGCCGTGGAGAGCAGTGCCGGATACGACCACAGGCGCGGGAACGAGAACAGCGTGAGCAGGCCGTCGTCGCAGCGGGTGTCCATGGGGTGCAGCAAACCGGAAGCGTACGAGGCGATGTTGAGCGCCAAAAACGCGCGTCTTCCCCCGAGCGGTTTGTCCATGACGGTTCCGTCGGCCAAGGTGGCGCGGATGGAAAATTCCTTGGGAAGATGCCTGGTGAGGCTGCCGAATCCCGCCCGCACGTAGCGAAGCTTGTTTCCGGTGGTGCTATGCGTTCGTTCCGACAAGTCCCGGGATCTTCCGAACACCTCGGTGATCCAGCCATCCACTCCAAAGGACAGGTAGTTGACCATCACGGCGCGGCCGTCCACGTCCCACAGATCCAGAGGACGGATCCGGTCTTCCAGAAGTTGCGGCAAGAGCCCCGACAAACCTTCGCGCTGGAACACCGAAAGAAGGTTCAGCTCGCGGGCAAGATCGTTTCCGGTCCCCAATGGCACCACGCCCAACGCGGCATCCATCCGACCGCTGTGGCGCAACCCCTCCAATGCCTGCCCGATGGTGCCGTCACCACCGGCTACCACCAACCGCGAACAGCTCGCCAAAAGACGTTTGGCTTGCTCGGGCACCTGGCCTGGGGTGGTCTTTTCGATGACCACGTCTTCCAACGGAATCCCAAGGGAAACCAATCGGGCGGGCAACTGCTCGTGCACGTCACGGCCCCGACCACTCCCGGAAACGGGATTGACGAGAAACGCGTATCGAGTCTTGGCCCGAGTTCCTGGAAGGCTGGTGTTCATGGGCTGGTTGGAGCTAACGATACAACCTTCAAGCTCGCCTTGCGCCAAGCCATTTGCCAGAAGTTTGCAGCCCTCCCCGCATGCTCCCGTAAAAGGTTCTCCCAGCCGATGGGTGCGTCGCGGCCCGCCACCACTCCCCAGGCTTCCCAATCCAGCTCGCGGGCCAGCCAAAGCGCCCGGTTCAGGTGCCATTTCTGGCTGACCACCACGATCCTTCCGCCAGGAGTGCCCAAATTCATCAAGGTCTCCCGAGTGCTCCAGCCTTCCCGGTCGAACACCATGCGCGCGGTGTCGATCCCGTGTTCCTTCAGGTATTTGCTCATGGCCAGGGGCTCGTCGTACCCGCCATCGGCGGTTCCGGATAGGACAATCTTGGTGGAGGGCCAACGGCGAGCAACCCAAAGCGCTTCCTGCACGCGTTGGCGCAACACGGGACTGGGCTTGCCGTTGCGCAGAACCGACGCCCCCGGCACCACCACCACCTGGGGGGTCTCCACCGAATCGAAGGGGACCACCCATTTGCTCCCCCGGTAAAGCACCCACAGGTCGGGAACCAGGAACACGGCGCAAAAAAAGGCTGCCAGCGTCGCCGCTGCCGTCCTTCTGTGGCGCCATGGAATCCGGAGCTTCATGGATCCAATCTATAGATCCTGAACGGTCACAGCGTGTACTCGGCGACTCCGCGGAAGGTGTCTTTGATCTGCATGTACTTGCGGGCCATGGCGCGGTTGGAGTCGCGTTCGGCCTGGGTGGTTTCGCGAACCACCTTGCCGGGAGTTCCCATCACCATGGAACCGGCTGGAATCCGCTTGCCGGGAGAAACCAGGGCTCCCGCCGCGATCACGCAGTCGTCGCCGATTTCCACTCCGTCCATCACGATGGATCCCATGCCCACCAGCACGTTGTTGCCGATCTTGCAGGCGTGCAGGATGGCCGAGTGCCCCACCACCACGTCTTCGCCCAGCTCCACACCGTAGTTGTCGGCCAGGTGGATCACGGCGTTGTCCTGGATGTTGGAGCGAGCACCGATCACGATGGTGTTGATGTCGGCGCGCAGCACGGCGTTGTACCAGATGGAAACATCCTCGCCCAAGGTGACCCGCCCCGCCACATGCGCACCGGGAGCGATCCAGGCGCCCTTGCCCAACACCGGCACATGTCCCATGAATGGATGGATCGACATCGAATACCCCCCTCTTCGCCTACAGCTCTTTGGAATGAATGGACAGCCTCGAAAGATAGAAGACGACGAGATCCGGATTGAGCTCTGCTCGGACTGCCACGAATTACTGTTTGGATAAATGAGCGACCCCTACTCCCTACCTCCCGCATCCGCCGTTGGATCTTCCGCTCCTGCTCGATCTCGGCTCGGCTTTCTGCCCGGTCTGCTTCGGTACCTGGCTGCCGCCAGCCTATTGCAATTGGGCTTTTTCGCCCTCGTGCGTGCTGCCTTGTTCTTCCAATTGCGCGAATTTTGGCTTCTCGTCCTGTTCGTCCTGGCCTCGCCCGTGCTTGCTCTAGTGCTGGCCTCCGTGTTCTTCCGCCACTTCACCAGCACACGGTGGGCGATTGCTTCCATCCTTCTGGCGCTCTCGGCCTGCGCCTTTCTCCTGGTGCGCTTTGCCTACGCCTACCTAGCTTGGCAATATTACTCCACGCTCATCGAGCCGGTTCTGCGTCAACAGCGCTATGTGGACCTGACTTCAGGTGGAAAGCTCCCGGCATCCTTCCTTTCGTTCCAACCATTGGACACCTTGGTCGGTGACTCGTTGCAAACGAAAGGTGTTTCAGGTGCGCCTGATGGCCATTCGACGTCGCTTCAGGACCTGATGCAAAATCTTTCCCAACAATTAAGAATCAATTGTACCGTGAACATGGAAGAAGCCATCCGGGCAAGCGCTCGATTCAACAATATGGATCTCGGTTCCAAATCCGAGGCCGAACTGCTGATTTGCGCCGGAACGGTGGCGACGCTGACAATCCCTCGCAACACCACCGTTTTCCTGGATTCAAACCGAGTCCTCATCCATGGCGTCAATCCGACGAATGGCCGTGAATCCTTCGATGAATACCATGGCGACACCTGTACGGGATACCTACCGGACACCACCATCACGCGCATCCGCCACAAGCGCGACAGTTTGCGTCTGTGGCGGAAGGACTCGGCCAAAACGGTCTCCCAGAAACGCTGACCCATCGCAGGCCCTTCCGATCGACGGCGAACTAGTCTTTTCAGGTGATGAGCGACCCGTACTCGGCCCCATCCTTTCCCGACACATCCCCTTCGCTCCCCCCGAGCCGAGGCACTCGATTCCTACACGGCTTCGTGCGCTACCTGGCCGCCGCGAGCCTCCTGCAATTGGGCTTCTTCGCCCTCATCCGCGCCGCGTTGTTCTTCCAGATCCAGGTTCTGGAGATTTTTCTGATCCTCGTCATTGTTTCTCCGGTCCTGTCGCTCGTGCTGGCCTCCTTGTTTTTCCGTCGCTTCACGCTCCTCAGCTGGGCGTTTCTCACGATCTTGGCCTCGACGGCGGCTGGCTCCTATCTCTGGATCCGCCTCGGCCATGCGTACTGGGGCTGGGAATTCTATTCCAGTCGAATGAAATGGCGACTCCAATATGTGGACCTCAATGCCGACGGAACGCTCCCGGCATACTTCACGTCGTACATTCCCACGGACACCTCGGTGCTGGACATGGTACGACTCCCAAGTCCTTCGGAACCTCCCAAAGCTCAGATCCTGACATTTCGGGAAGCCAAACGAAACCTGTCCCGAAACTGGGGGATCAACTGCGCAATGAATGTGGAAGAGGCGATCCGGTTCGGCTCTCGGCTGCCGAGAATCGATTTCGGATCCGAGAAGGAAGTGGGACAGGTGCTCTGCGCGGGAATGGTGATGGAATTGAGCCTCCTTGAGAACTACTCCTTCGCCTATCTGGATTCCAGACGAGTCCTCCTCCAGGGGGCGACCTCGGGAGGAAAGGGGGGGTGGCTCGAAGAAATCCACGGAGACACGAGCGTGTTTTTCCACCCTGAAACCACCATCACGCGCATCCGCCACAAGCGCGACAGTTTGCGTCTGTGGCGGGAAGATTCGGCGAGAACCGCCATCGGGAAATAGCAGACAAATTCCGTTGCACCAAGAAAGAAAAACGGCGAACGGGCGCCAAACCCGTCCGCCGAATTTCCACAGACCTCAGCGGCCCAGCTTGGCGTACTTCTTTTCGGTGGCTTCCTTGGCGGCGCGCCACCAGGCTTGGTTGGCCTGGTACCATTCCACGGTGGCCTTGAGACCGTCGCGGAAGGCCGTGTAGCGCGGCTTCCAGCCCAACTCGGTGCGCAACTTGGACGCATCGATGGCGTAGCGCATGTCGTGGCCGGGGCGGTCCGACACATGCTCGTAGTCCTTGGGGTCGTGGCCCATCAGTTCCAGGATGAGCTCGATCACTTCCTTGTTGTTTTTCTCCCCGTCGGCGCCGATCAGGTAGGTCTCGCCGATGCGTCCCTTGGCCAGGATCTCCAACACGGCGCGGTTGTGGTCTTCCACATGGATCCAGTCGCGCACGTTCTCGCCCTTGCCGTAGAGCTTGGGCTTGATGCCGTCGATCAGATTGGTGATCTGGCGGGGAATGAACTTCTCCACGTGCTGGTAGGAACCGTAGTTGTTCGAGCAGTTGGAGATGGTGGCCTGCACCTTGAACGAGCGGACCCACGCACGTACCAGCATGTCGGAGCCGGCCTTGGTGCTGGAGTACGGGCTGGAGGGGTTGTAGGGCGTGGTCTCGTGGAACCGGTCCGGATCGTCCAGTTCCAGATCGCCGTACACCTCGTCCGTGGAGATGTGGTGGTAGCGCTTGTTGTGCTTGCGGACCGCTTCCAGCAACGTGTAGGTGCCGATCAAGTTGGTCTGCAAAAAGGGCGAAGGGTCATGTAGGGAATTGTCGTTGTGGCTTTCCGCCGCGAAGTGGATCACGGCATCCACCTCGGCCACAAGGCTATCTACCAAGGCCGCATCGCAGATATTGCCGTGCACGAACCGGTAGCGCGAAGTGGACTCTTCCGCGCGCAAGCTTTCGCGATTGCCGGCATAGGTCAGCAGGTCCAGATTGATGACGCTCCAGTCGGGCTTCTCGGCCAGAACGAGCTTGACGAAATTGCAGCCGATGAATCCGGCGCCGCCGGTCACAAGGATTTTCATAGTTGCTCCAATTTAATTCTGATCATTCTGTAGCGCCGTTCAGAGATGGAGAGATAACCGCCCCGAAGGCGCCAATCCCAGCGCTGTGTGCCAGCCCAGGCCCAGATCGATGCCCCAGGTATCCGACCACCAACCCGCCCCGAAGGAGGGCGCCGCTTCCGGCCTCCCTATAGGGAAACCCGTGCGGATTCTGGCCCCTTCCCAACGGGCCTCGAAGCCCACAGGGAACACCAGGTCCTCATCCGCGACCATTCGGAAATCGGCCATCGGGATCAAAGACCATCGATCCACCTTGAAAACCCAACTCCCACCCCCCTGTACCACGGCAGGCAGGTCCACCCAGGTGCGGTCCGACCCTGCCACTCCGAGATTGGAGGCGGTCAGGCCCACGGCCCAAGGCTGGGTGGAAGGCGAAAACCGAACTCCCGTGGATCCCCATCCCGCAAAGGCGCTGGTGTTGGAGATCGCTTCCATCCCACCGCCCAGCATGAACCCGACCTGCCAGCCCTTCCAGGGCAGCCGAATCGAGGATCCCGCCTCCAAGGCCCATGTGTAGGCGGAATACTCGCCAGTAGGCCGATCCAGCTCCGAACGGCCTTCCAGTCCATCGAACCCTTCGTAGCGCGCGTGCCCCAAAAAAGACCATCGGCCCATCGGAGTCTGCCAGAGCGCTTCTTGTCCGGACCCTTCGAACTTCGAGTAGGATTCCATCCAACCAATCGCGATTTGGGTGGATGGTACGGAGTCCACCGCAGGATTTGTCCCCAGGTCGCTGCGCGCCGCGCCGCCCTGCGACAGCGACTGGGACACGGGTCCCGCAGGGGTTTTCAGCAGCTTGAAATCCGATCCGCCCAACGGGAGATCCAAGGGGGAGGCCAACAGGTTCGCCACGCAAACAAGCACCAGGACCGGAGTGTTCATCCTTGGAAGTTCGTGAATTGCAGGTCGACCGACCAGTCCCCTTTGCGCAACAGGGCCATGGCCTCCTGCAAATCGTCCTTGGATTTGCCCGTCACCCGCAGGTGATCGCCCAAAATGGATGCCTGGACCTTGACCTTCGACTCTTTGATGGCCGCCGCCATTTTTTTGCCATCCACCTGGGGGATTCCGGCTTTGAGGGTGGCTTCCTGGCGCACGGTCATGTGACCGGCGGCCTGGAGTTTGCCCCATTCCAGTCCCTTCGTGCTCACTCCACGCTTGATCAGTTTGCTGTCCAGAACGTCTTTCAGCTGCTCCAGCTTGGGCTCGTCGTCGGCGACCAGCTTGAGCTTTTCGGCATCGAAATCGATCTCGCACTTGGAGCCCTTGAAATCAAAGCGCGTGGCGACTTCGCGGCGGGCTTGGTCCACGGCGTTGCGCACTTCCTGGGGATCGATCTTGGAAACGACATCGAAGGAACAGTCTTTGGCCATAGTCGGTTCAAATTAGCACAACCCGCCCACCGAAGCGAACCGGTAGCCCAGGTCGATTTCCAGGAAACAAAAAAGCCCGGCACAGCCGGGCTTTCGAAGGATTGATCCAGAAAAGCGGATCAGTGCATCAACTTGCCGAGGAAACCGTCCGGAGCCATGGGTCCGGAGGGGGTCACGAACTCGGTGAAGTCGTGCATGAAAAATCCGGCGATGGTCGCGTAGCCCAGAGCCAGAAGCAGGATGCCGAACACCAAGGCGGCGATTTCGGCGCGGCGGATGGCGTTCTTGCCGGTGGTGATGCCCCAGCTGATGCAGAAGGTGGAAAGGCCGTTGGCCAAGTGGTACACGGTGCCGAGCACGCCCAAGGCATACACGATCAAGGTGGGCTTGGAGAAGTCGGTCATGTGGGTGGCGAAGTAACCATAGGTGACCTGGCCGGATTCGCTGGCGGCCGGAGCGGCGCCCTTGAGCCAGCCCATCGATACGTGCACGCGGGTCAGGAAGATGTGGGCGGCCAAGAACCCAAGCACGCCCAGTCCAGACAAGCGCTGGAAGAAGTACCGAACGTTTTCCAGGTTGAAGTGCTTGAAGACGTTGGTCTTCTCGCTCTTGGCCATCAGCATGATGCCGTAAAGCGAGTGGAACACCAACGGCAAGTAGACCAGCAGGACCACCCACACGTAGTTGATCGGATGCGACCAGGTGTTGGCCACCGCCTTGTCGAATTCGTCGGCGCCCAGCAAGGTCGCGACGTTGCGGGAAAGGTGCAGGGTGACGTAGACACCCAGCGGCACCACGCCCACGAAGGAATGGATTTTCTTGGCCATCCACTCCGTGTGGTTGCCAGTCGATGCGGAAGAGGCGGTTTCTGTGCTCATGGTGGCGAAAATCTAGCATCGATTCGCCACGACAGAAGACCTCGAGCTCCGCTTCTCGCCAAGTGCCCCTCCCAACCCTCGCTCCGACGGGGTCAAGTTGGGAAAGATTCCTTCCCTTCCGGAAACCTTCCCTCCGGTGTGTAAACTTCCAAGCCTCATGAAACGCCTGACCTTGGAACGGATGCCCGCCTTGACCGGACAGGTCCGGTTGCCGGGCTCCAAGAGCCTTTCCAACCGCTATTTGCTGCTGGCGGCCCTCTCCCGTGGTGCCACCACCCTGGTGGATCTTCTGGATTCCGATGATATCCGTGCCATGAAGGGTGCCCTGACCCAAATCGGCGTGACTCTCCAGGAGCAGGAAAATCGGCTTTTGGTGACCGGAATCGGCGGGGCGGGCTTCCAGTCCCCCACACAACCACTCAACCTTGGAAACGCCGGCACCGCCATGCGCCCGCTGGCCGCCGCCCTGTGCGCCGCGCAAGGAGAATTCGTTCTGGACGGCGTGTCACGCATGCGCGAGCGGCCCATTGGCGATTTGGTGGACGGGCTGCGGCCCATTTTGGCCGACGGAGCTTCCATTTCCTACCTGCAAACCCAAGGCTTCCCTCCGCTTCGCCTGGTTGCGCGCGGGTTTCGCGGCGGCCGGACCCGCATCAAGGGCTCCACGTCAAGTCAATTTCTGACAGGCCTGCTGATGGCCGCACCTCTGTCTCCAGAGCCCCTGGAGATCGAGGTGGAAGGCGACCTGATCTCCAAGCCGTACATCGAAATCACCTTGCGCCTGATGGAGTTGTTCGGTGTGCGGGTGGAGCGCGACGGATACCGGCTCTTTTCCGTGAAACCCGCAAGCTACATCGCTCCAGGAACTGTCCAGGTCGAAGGCGACGCGAGTTCGGCCAGTTACTTCCTGGGCTGGGGCGCGTTGGGCGGCAAGGTGCGCGTGCTGGGCTGTGGCGAGCATTCGGTGCAGGGTGACGCCGCCTTCGCAGACGTGCTCGCCAAAATGGGTGCGCAGATCACCAAAGGCCCCGACTGGATCGAATGCTCCGCCCCTTCGCAAGGCCGTCTTGGTGGGATCGACATCGACATGATCGACATGCCCGATGCGGCCATGACGCTGGCTACCTTGGCCCTGTTCGCCGACGGGCCCACCGCCATCCGGGGGATCGGGTCCTGGCGTGTGAAGGAAACCGAACGGGTGGTGGCCGTGCGCGACCAGCTGCGCAAGCTGGGTGCCGCTGTGGAGGAGGGGCCCGACTGGATCCGCATCACGCCACCGGTCCAGCTCACTGAAAATGTCGAGATCGAGACCTACGACGACCACCGCATGGCCATGGCCTTTTCCCTGGCCGCACACGGGGTGCCGGTCACCATCCTGGACCCCGACTGCACGGCCAAAACCTTCCCCACCTATTTCCAGGAGCTCGCGCGTCTGGCCGCGGGAGCGGGGGATTGAGCGCTCCTTCCAAGTACCTGCCTTGGGAGCGACCTCCGGTCCCCTCTCCCCCAAGACATGGCCGGACCGCATTGCTTTCCGCCTCCGCTTTCACGGTGGCGTTGGTGGTGGCGGGTATCGCGAGCCTCGCCCGGTGCGACATCTCGGCAGTGGCCGCGCCAGAACCCGTGCAACTTCGCGACTGCACGCCAAAAATTGACACCCCCGGAAAACTCCCTTTCGTCGCGAAGGTGGACCCGCGGTTCCAGGCCTTCGCACGCGACCTGTTGCGTCGCCACCCCACGGTGCTGACCATCGCGGTGGGATTGGACCTGCGCACCGCGCGCCCGTTGTTTGTCGTGACGCGCAGCTCGGAAGATCCGGTGGGATCCAACCTGATGCTGGCCACCACCCCCAAGTACCCCATGGCCTCCTTGGCGAAGATCCTCACCTCCGCCGCCGCGCTGGAATCCGGCATCCCCCCGGAAGAAGTCGTGGTGTTTCGCGGACGGCCGCACACGCTGTTCAAAAATCAGGTCTATCCGCCGCTGTCGGGTACGGAAGTGACCCTGGCCAAGGCCTTCGCGTTTTCCATCAATCCCATCTTCGGACAGCTGGGCGCGAGCAGGCTTGGGGAGCAGAACATCCTACGTTGGGCGGATTCGCTGGGATTCAATCGACCCAAGGGCCTGGGCAATGGTGTGCCGGCTGGCCTGATGGCCAAACCTGCCGACACCTTCAATCTGGCTGAACTTTCCAGCGGGTTCATCCGGACCACTTTCATTTCACCCATCCACGCGGCGATGATCGTGCGCAAATTCGGGCACGACGGCGTGTTGCGACCACCGGCCTGGGAAGCTCCCGGCATCGATTCCACCTGCCAAGCCAGCGTTTGCCCCGATTCGCCGCTGTACACCGGCCTGACCTCGTTGTTTTTGCTCACGGTGGATTCCGGCACGGCCAGAGGGGGATTTTCCAAAGCCTGGCCCCTCGAATCGCGCGAAGGCTACGAAATCGGGGGAAAGACCGGATCGCTCGACGGAACCGACCCGGAAGGCCATTACGAGTGGTTCGCCGGATATGCGCGCATGGAGGGCGAGCCGGATTCCGGCATCGCGGTGGCGGTGATGACCGTCAACGCAGGCAAACATGTCCTGAACGCCTCGTGGACCGCCGCCACACTGCTGCATTATTGGTCTCGACATGCAGACGAATTCGGACGCTCGCCGGTTCCCGCCACGTCCATTTCCGACACCGAGGGTGCCGCCTTCACGGAAGCTGACCAGGATGCTTTGGCCGATCGCCCCTGGCACCGGCCCTGGAAGAAGAAAAAGCGCGCCGGCCACCGTAAGAAGCGCTGAAACACCCGGTACAGAGCGTGAGAGAAACGTCACGATGGAAAGCTGCTCGTCCTGAGGAAGGGCGCTACGCTCCTCAGGACGAGCGGAAGCTATTTACCGCTGATGGTTCTTTCCCACCTCTCAATGCGCTGTTGGCTTTCCTCTGATCTTGGTGACGAGCGCAAGCAGCCCCACCACCAGCGCACCGCAAAGCACCCCGGCCAACCCATCCAGCGCGCCGGCGAGCACAGTTGCGAATCCTCCGGCCTTCGCTGATACCACCTCCGATAGATGGTGGAGGAATCCGATGTTGTGGACCAGGATTCCGCCTCCGACCAGGAACATGGCGATCGTGCCCACCACGGACAAGAGTTTCATGAGCCACGGAGCCACGGCGACCACGCCTCTGCCCAGCGCCCGCAGCGCAGCACTTTTTGTCTGTTCGGCCAGATACAAGCCCATGTCGTCGAGCTTGACGATAAGGGCGACCACGCCGTAGACCCCGCCGGTCATTGCCAGGGCGATCACCGCCATCACGAGGATCCGGGTCAGCAGGTCCACCGCCGCCACCGTCCCCAGCGCGATCACGAGGATCTCGGCAGACAAAACAAAATCCGTCTTGACGGCACCCTTGATCTTGTCCTTCTCCAGCGCCACCAGGTCCACCGATTCCATCGCTTTGGCGTCGGCGAGGATCTCCTGGGCGCCCTGCCGGGCGGCCTTGGCGTGCAGGAGCTTTTCCACGCCTTCAAAGCACAGGTACGCCCCGCCGATCATCAAAAGCGGATGAACGAGCCAAGGCAGGAATACGCTCAACAGCAAGGCCACCGGCACCAGGATCGCTTTGTTCAACAGCGAGCCCTTGGCCACGGCCCAGACCACCGGCAATTCCCGTTCGGCACGCACCCCCGCCACCTGTTTGGCGTTCAGGGCGAGATCGTCGCCGATCACCCCCGTGGTTTGGCGCGCGGCCACCTTGGAAAGCACCGCCACGTCGTCGAGCAGAGTGGCGATGTCATCGAACAGAGCGAAGAAACTGGAAGCCATGGCCGACAAAGTGCCTTGTAGCGTCCACCCCCGCCAAGGGCCCTCGCTCGGATTAACTTTTTGGACATGATCCTCCTCGCCTCGGTTCTCCCCTGCCTTCTCGGCGCGCCTGCCACCGGTGCATCGACTCCTTCCCTGCTGACAAGAGTCGGCGAGCTTCTGTTCCAGCCAGGATTCGAGGTTCGGCGCGATTCCTTCGTATCGCTTGCCCCGGTCCAATCCGTTTCGTTTCGGGGAACGCGCTGGACGGCGCGGGAATTCTACGTGCGCTTCAAGCGCAGCGGCAAGGATGTGGAGATCCAATGGCTGGAGCCTCTCCCCGGCGAGGGCAAGACCATCGTGGACACCGCCTACGGACCTTTTTCATGGCGAGACGGGCAGCTCACCAAAACCGTCGAGCTTTCCGCCACCACGAAGACACCGCTTCGAGTCCAGCTCGATTCCGCCGCTTCGCTGGAAACGTCGCTGGGCTGGCTGGAGACCCGGCGGCTGGTGCTGGGCAAAGACGGTTCCGTGACTCTCCCGGAAGATTCCCTCTGGCTGCGACTGCGCACCGAGTTCTCGTTCCAAGCTTCGCGCACTCTGCTCCACGGCCCATTGAGTTGGTCCGGGGCCTTCCCACGACAACCATTGCCTGCATCCAACACCACATCGGCGTTGAAGATCGATTCGCTCTGGCTCTCCGGCACCGGTCTGGAGGCCAAAGGCGTTCGCCATTGCCCGGCCCAGGACACCTGCCGCAACTATGCCGATGCACAGCTTTCATTGGGTCGACAATTGCTGAAAACGTCGTTCGAACCGGACGGACACTGGCCGCTTTCCCCAGAACTCGGCTTTTCCTGGAAGGGCGCCGCCGCCGTGTTGGATGGTACCCCGCGGTTTTCAGCTACCGGACTCCTGGTGAACCTCGCACGTCCCGCCGGCCTCACCTCCGGATGGTGCGATGTCGCCGGATCAGGTGTGGCGTCAGATTCTGTCACAATGGTGGCAGCTTCCGAGCGCGAATTTTCCTCCTCTCGAGAAGTGTTCCGCTGCGACGACCAAGGTCTGTTGTGGAAGGGACGGCTCCAACTTCGCTGGAACGGCCAGTTGGGAGACGGTCCGCTGTGGGCATGGTCCTTCCAGCCAACGGGCATCGGGATCGCGGGACTTGTCGACGAATACGGAAAACCGTTTCGGGTCTTCGATTCCACCGTGCGCGACTCCTTCCAAGCCGGGGGGATCGAAGCGCTCCTGCGGGCCTTGCCCACCGGGCTTGCGTTCCAGATCCGCGACCGGAACTTTCCCGTGGTCCGCTTCCAAGCCGGCGACACCACCTCGCTTCACATCGTCTTTTCCAACGGAAGCCGTGCGCGCGTCCTTTCCGGCAAGGCGGCGTTGGCTTGCTCGCCAACAGACACTTTCCCGAAACTTCCGATTCCCATCCTTCTCCATCGCGCCGGAGCCTGCCTGGAACTGGAGAATCCACCCGCAAGCATGACCTTCTCCAATGCCGGCGAGTGGGGTTCGCTCCGACCCGACAAAATCTGGACCATGCGCCCGTTCGGAAACGGCTATGAGCTGAGCGGTTCCTGGATTCCCGCAAAGCCCATCCGGACCCGCTTCAAGTCCGACTCCCTCCGCGCCGAGGTCACGACAAAGGCTCCTTCCGAAAATCTGGCCTACGAACAACCGGACGCCGCCTGGTCGGCCACGGTCCACTGGACAGTTCCCGTGACATGGTTGCCGGTCGCTGGCCTCGATGACCTTTCCGGACGCTCGACCCTGTCTGGGGATTTGGCCTATTCCCTCATGCGCTTGACCTACCAATCGCCCCCTCACGGCCCCCCGGTCTGGAAGCGTTTGGCAAAACCCTCCCCAGCGACATGGAAAGGCCAACGCGTCGGGCTCGCTTCGGCACAGTTTTATCTAGGCTCCGACGCCAAAACCTCCGGCCTCACCTTGCATTGGAGCACCTTCGCCACCTTCGATCGCATCGAGCATCCGTGGGGCTGGATCTACCAGTTTGATCGACCCGCTCCCGCCAAATTTCTGGAAGAGGAATCCACCGAAATTTTCCAAGATCCCACACATTTCTCCCGCATGTCCTTGCCGGAAGACGGCAACCCAAATCCCGTTGCCAAAGGACTGCCCCGCCCCCTCACCCCACCGCTGCCAGCCTGGTCGGAACCCAACCTCCCCTACAAGTCGCTTCCCGCACCTCCCGTGCGAAGCGGTCGAGCTGCCCTAAAGCTGGACAGCCTTGTGAACCTTCCCATCGACCGACTCATGGCAAGCGTGGCCATGTACGACTCCTGCGTGGCTGCCGGAAAATGCACGCCTGTTCTTTGGGACTCCTTGAGCGACACGGGCATGGGCCGGATGTGGAAAACGCGCGGCAGATGGCCGGAGTCCGCACAAAACGGACTCACCGGTTCTCAAGCCGAAGCCTTTTGCTCCTTCCGAGGGGGAAGGCTACCCACCCAGATCGAATGGCGTAAGGTCCTTCGCAGAGCCTTGTCCGACTTCGATTCGTTGCGCGATCTGTCCGGGCTCAAGGCCCTGGAGCATTGGTGCCGGACCTCGCCGCAGATTCCGGGTCAGCTGAAGCCATGGAACCATGGCCTGTTCGATCTCGTGGGCAACGGTGCAGCCTGGTGCCAAGGGGGTAAGCCCTGCGAGATCCCGTCCGACTCCACCTGCCTGCCGCCAGTGGACGAGCGATGGACGGTTGGGGTGAGGTGTGTGGAGTGATTCCATCGCACGACATTCCAGCGCGCTTCGAGCGCGCTGGAGTCCTCCTGAGCGAGATCTTCAGGATGATTCGCGCAGCTGGGTACACTTAGGCGCACCAAGACGCATTGAGGAAGCTATTTGGGTTTGGATCCATCCTTTGCATCTTAGCGCAGGGCTTTCCACGAGATGCCAGGAAGCGAACGCAGCCAATCCGACGATCGCCAATGTGGTGGCGATGCTGCTCCAAATACTCAACCCCGGCCACAGGGCAAGCACGCTCTGTTGCACGGGAAACCCGTACAGGTACAGGCCATAGGAATAGTCTCCATTTCGGTTCCAAGCCAGCAGCCACGGCAGTCGAACATGGCCAAGGGCCACCACGACGTGAGGAATCAGGCCGTAGTACAGGGCCTCTCCCCATGAACCCAGGGCCATTCCGATGCTGATCCCAGCGAAGGTGCCGACCACGACGAGCCTCGTGGGCATCAAGCCTTTACGCCGCAACAGCAGGATCCCCCCGGAAAAAAACAGCCATGGCATGGCGGATCGAGAGAACCCCATGAACAAGAAGCTCGTCAGAAAGGCCATCGCCATACTGGCTACCCACAAAGCCCCACCCAGCCATGACTTCCAGGATCCCACCTTCCATCGTGCGAAAAGCGGCGCGAGGATGCCGAAGACGAGGATCGCCAGCAGATAGAACTTGACCTGCTTGGGTAGCGTCCAGAGAGATGCATTCAACACGCCAGGGATTGGATTGTCCGGAAACAAGCCAGGCAGGCTGTACTGCATACCCCTCCACGGGAAGAGATTCCCCAGGATATACGATGTAACCTCTGAGCTAGACAGAAATCGTTCTGGCGAAGGCGAAAACAGAAGCGCGCAGAAGATCACCGATATCACCAGCATGGCAGCCAGTCCTGGCCACAGACGCAGCCACATGCTGACGAGAAACTCGATCGATCGAGGACGCGAAACCAGGCTGCCGGCCACCACGAATCCACTGATGACAAAAAATGCGTCGAGCGCCATCATTCCTATAGATCGTCCGAAAAGGCCAAAGAGAGGCTCTTTGGCCTGACCGCCCAGCACGATGCAGTGCCCGTGGCTGACGATGATCATCACCGCCGCGACAAAGCGGAGGAACTGGAAGTGGTTGTCCCTGGAAGGACGAGCGGGATGGGATTCCTTCTGCTTCATCTTATAGCCTGCGCTCGATTCTCAGGGAAAGTGGCGCAAAAGGCCGAGTGCGCTGAAGATCCGCCTCATGTGTACGAACGGCAAGATCGAGCCAAGCTTGCCAACGTTTCCAGTGGGCACCCAAGGCCAGACTAGAGACGTGGTCGAGACTTCCGCCCCCCGCAAGCCATTCCTTTCGAGTCATATCGTTGTCGTGGAGAGTATCCGTCCAACGTGACCCCAGGTCGGTACCCTTCCAAATTGCTCGGGATGAAACCGTCGCATCGAGTCCCCTCCACGTCAGGTACCCGAGCCCCAAAAGTCCCAGGGAATTGGGACCCGCTGGGCTCCCCAATAAGGTCCCTTGATGGGCAGCTTGCGCGGTATTGGCAACATAGTGGGCATAGACCCATGGCTCCACCCGCGAGATTTCACCGATCATTCCCCAGCCAAGTTCCTTGGACTGGAATGCCCACTGGGTTCCAGCCGTGACTGCCCAGCGATTTTTCCAAAGGTCGTTGAACAGCCTGGTAGGTTCGGAGAAGTCGTCGACCAGGAATTCGCCATAAAGTCTCCATCCACGCAACGGGCGAACCTCCAGATCGGCAGCAAGTTCGCCGTTGTTGTCGCCTTCCACCCCCTGTCCTTTTTCCATGAACAGTGGAACCATCGGCAGAAACGCGATCGGCTCCTGTCTGTCATAAAGAATCATGGCCTCGGTTAGTCCGAGGGTGAGCCAGGAAACCGGCACCCAATCGAATCGATGGGCGTACAGCGATCTGGTCTGCTTTTCCAGCCGAAAGGCACCCCCGCCATCGATGGCCAAGGAAGCCCAAGTCGAGCGCACCCTGAGCGACCCCCAAGTGAGATCCAAACCAATTCTGGATGCCGGTGCAGCCTCTCGTCCAAGAACAAGCGGATATGCCCAAGAAGGCCCCCAGTGCTCACTGGATCTTCCTCCACCCAACTCTCCTATGGGGGTTCGCACCCATGTCATGCCTTCGTAACGACTGAACGAGGTGTAATCGGCTCTGGCATCGGGTCCTTCCTGCTGATACTCCTGAAATTGGCCATCCCAGGAAACCCTGTCGCTGTCGAGGCTCGCCACCGAAATTCGGGCATCCAGCCAAAACCAAAGGTGTTCCGTCTTTCCCTCGACGAGCCCTCCAAAATCTCCGGCCGGACGTCCCAAGCCCTGGTAGCTGCGCCACTCCGCTCCAGTCACACCTTCCCAACGAATCATCGAGTCTCCGCTCACTCGAGCGTGGGCCTGTTCACCGAGCAGCGGAGTCGCCGCCTCGGAGGCGAGCGGATCCTTTTCTCCAGAGGTTCGTTGATGGTCGTGCAGAAGCACAGGATCCAATCCCTCCAATCGCAAGGTCCGGGGATCAGACAATCGAGGCGATGCCGCCGAGGCGTTTGGAACGATCAAGAGGAAGATCGTGCCCACCATAGCAATGGCCAGCTGAACTCTCATGGATGGTTCCTCCTGAAATATTCACGCACCACACCACCTGCTGGATGATCCACCTTGGAAGTATCACCTCGAGATTGTCCCCGTTCGAGATCCCAGCCCTGCCATTCTCGGAAGGCGTGATAGGTCCAATCCCAACCAGCCTCTTCAAACAGTTCGATCGCGTCGCGCATCCAACGCTGGGTGCTGCCGTCCGGTGCCCAGCGTACACAAGCGAACTCCCCGACGAAGATCCCGACATGGTACCGTCGTTGGAACTCCAACGCCGGACGCATCGCAATGCGCAATCGTTCCTTGTTCCAAATTTCTCCTGCGATCAATCCGGGATAGCGTGGACCCATCGGAAACTGGTCGAAAACTCCCTGATGAGTCAGTTCGCCAGGCGCATAGAAGTGGAAGCTGTATACCACCGGGTCAAGGTCATAGCCGCGTTTCCAGCCTAGGGGCTTTTGCCAAACAAACGCCTTCGCTTCCCCGAAGTCCGCAGGCTGAACGACTAGAATTTTTCGTCGATCGACACGGCGAATGGCCAGACCGATGGAATCGGCAAGTTCATCCCACAGCAAAAGTCCAGGCTTCCACGATCTCTCATCTGGCTCGTTGAGCAGATCGTACCCCCACACCTCGGGAACATCGCGATATCGACGTGCGATGCGCTCCCAAGCCTCAACAATGCGTTCTTGGGCGCGTGAATCGTGGAAGGCTTGGCGACCCATCCCGTGGAAATCGAGAAGGATTCGCGCACCTGTCGGTCGCACGATGCGCACCACGGAATCGAGGCGATTCATGTTCGCATCGAGATCTTCGAAGAACCGGGAGTCCAGCAATCCGCTGTCACGAGGCCATGACGGATTGAACTGCCAGCGCAGCACGTTGGCACCCCATTTCTTCAGCAGCACCGGCAACCCTATCGAATCCAGGACTCTGGACTCGACCATGGCCCCGCGCAGCCCGAACCTGAATGCGACAGAACGCGGTTTTTCACGGGCAGGCGCGAAAGCTGGGGCGATGCGATCGATTCGAATCGAATCGAATGACACGGTGCCGGAGACCTTTTCGAGTCCGAGTCCAATGGAAGCCTTGGACAGGTTCGCGGGGATCCGATACCTCTTCAAGACGTAGGTCCAATCCCATTGCGCCACGGCGAGAGGCCAATCGAGCTGGGGTTGGTACCTGTTGCCAGCGGAGTCTTCGAGATCGAGAACCACCTTGACTCCGTTCCACAGCTCGCGGCGAGCGCTCAAGGAATCGGCACGAGTCCAAGCCGAAAACTGGATATGCTGACCGCGCAGCATCGAAGGATCGAGCTCCAATCGCGTAGTGATCCAGCCATCATCTCGTTTTGCCCGTGCGCAAAGCACACCCCCTCGACCCTTCTCAGTCACCCGCTCCCATGGTGGAGAAGCCACCGGGAAAGCCGAGCCGGACTCGAATGTTTTGAGCACCAGAGGGGTCGCATCGATGCGAGGGACCATCGAAAGCGCCGCCGTCCCAATGGCGGTCCCGAGTCTCACGGACGAAGAAATTTCGGTTCGCGGTGCAAAAGCGCCTGTCGGAGAGCACACCAGACCCAGTACAACCTATAAGCGACACATTTCGTCCAGGGAGTGGAAAAAAGGATCGCGCCAGCACGCATGCGGTTTTGGAATCGGAACAGCTTAGTGGCCACGGGCTCCACCTCCTCGGCGGAATCGCCATGGCGCAGAACGTGGGATACCACGAACAACGATGGACGTATGCTCGCATGGTCCATCATGAACTTGGTGTCGATCATGTACAGGCTCAGACGCTCGTCAAACCGAACTCCTCCTGGACCGAACAACCGCGACCTAGCAACGATCCCGCTGGCTACGGCCAAAACGCCTTTCGAGGGCATGATTCCGACACTTTCTGTCTTCCAGTACTTGCCTTTGATCCAACGCTGGGATCCGGGGCTGACAAGGATCCCGCTGCTCGCCGAACGAACCAGAGGGAGGAACAGATCGATTTCGGGGCGCTCCTGCAGGGCCTGGGCCATGGCTTCGAAGAAATCCCGAACCACCCCGGTGTCCTGATCGAGCACCAACAGGACTCCTTCGGAGGGAAGCCCTTCCGCAACCCGGTTGTACACCTTCGAAAGCGATAGGTTCTCGGGAGTGTGCACGTATTCGATCCGCAGAGTATCGGAACTTTCGGGCAACTCGCGGGCCGCGACGGGTCCGTTGTCCCACAAGACGAGTTTTGTCCCATGCGCGAGGGCGCTTCGCGCAGCCAAAATCCCCCGGACCGTCGAGGTAGCAAGTGGCTCCTGCTTGTACAGCACGACGAGGATCGTGGCGGGGAAGGAATCACAGAACCGTGGCATTCATGACTCCAGAATGGCGAATGCGGTTGAGAATGGCGCCCATCATGATCGAAAAGGAAAACAACGACGTGTCGAAGATGTTCGAATACTCCGAAAGAACCACCATCGAGACGCAGATCAGAAAGAACGTAGTGGTAAGGATTCGAGACTCCTCGTCGAGTCGCTCGCTTGGAAGTTTGGCAAACCGCAGGAGCCCAAACGCACCACCAATCAGCATGATGATGGGGACCACGCCAAGCTCGAGAAGGACTGTGCCGAAACTCAAATCGGTCCAGACCTTGTACGCGCCGTTGGCCACCCCTACATACCCAATACCATACCCGAAAGGTCTTTCCAGGATGGCCTCCGAAATCTGCAGAAGCTGTTTGCCTCGGTTGAGAGCCGAGAGGTCGAGGCTGGAGACATCAGCGAAGGAAGCCTGAACCAGGTAGTAGAAGGATACGAGCAAATAACCCACCACGAACACGATCACCGGCAAGAGACGCCGCGTGGACCGCAGCAGAGCGTAGGCGCAAAAAGCGATCAAGATGGCGATGCTCGGATTGCGGGTCCTGGTGAGCCACTCTCCGCATGCAAGCAGGAGCACCGCAAGCAATGCCACGAAACGTCCACGGTGATGGATCAACAGGGACAAGGAGAACGACAAGGGGATCAGGAGAATCTGGCTCAGCGTGAGACAACTTCCGACAAGTCCGAACGAGCGGATGCTGCCGTTGCGAAAGAAATTGGCCTCCCCGTACATTCCCATGCTGTTGTACAGGTCAAAGAAATAGAAATCGCGGGGAGAACCATCGTAGGACAAGTTGACGAGAAGGGAATATCCCACGTTCAACAATCCGAGCAGGAGCGAGGCGATCAGGAGGGTCAGCAACACCTTCTTTTTCACAGGACGCCCGGAATAGCCTATGATCAGCATGAGGACCAACCACAGGTAGTTGTTCTTGATGTTTAGAACCACGTTCGAAGGAATCACTTCCGGGTTGCGCAGACCGATAATGCTGTAGATGGCGACCGTGCCGGCCAGCAGGAAGACGACAGGGTGGACCCCGACCTTCCAGCGGAACGGAAACAGGAAGAGGAACAGAAGAATTCCGAGAGCTCCGAACTTCAGCGCCTGGAAAGCGAGATAGGGTACGGACAGGCCCATCGACTTGAATTGAACCAACACGAAGGACTCGAAAAACCCCGCACTGAACACCCACACCAAGGCTCCCCCGAGAAGGAGATCGTTGAGTTGTTCCCAGCGAAGCCGCGCCCACCGATCTTCACGGAGATCCACTCTCGCGCCAGGAAGGCCTGCGACTGTTCCTGTACCCGTGTTCACAACGTCCCGGACCGCGCTCCGGCGAGCTCGACGAGCAGATCCCCCAATCGCGACAAACCTTCGCGGAAGTCGAATGTCCTGAGAACGAATTCCCGACCGGCCGCGCCAAGTTGCCGCCGCAACTCGAAATCGGAGACAAGCCTGGAGACCGACTCGACGAATTCATCGTCCGATTCCGCATGCAAGTAGTGCACGCCATCTTCGGCTCCGATGCCCTCCATCGCGATCTCGTTGCCAACAACGGCCAGACCGGCCGACATGGACTCCAGCACCTTCACCTTGAGTCCCCCGCCGACCAGGAGGGGAGCAACCATGATCGAAGTCTTGAGAAAATACTCCGCCGGATCATTGACATAATCCGTCACAATCACCTTGTCGCAGGCCATCGCACGGAGCGCCTCCGGAGGCCCGCCACCCACGACGTAGATCTTGAGCTCGGGATGTCTATTCCTGATGAGTTTCCAAGGCCCCCGCAGAAATGCAAGAATGCTGAGATGGTTTTCCGGCCGAGACATCGCACCCCAGAAAACAAGATGCGGCTGCCCAGGATCGGGAACCACGCGGGAATAGTCCTCGTAGTACAGAGGGATGGTTCGCACGAGGGCATCGGAAACCCCGGCCTCACGAATCAGCAAGCCACGATCCTTGACGTTGTGGACAACCACGGCGTCGGCTTGGTGCAATGTCTTGAGCTCAGCTCGCTCCAAGCAAGACAGCTGCAATCGCGCAAGCAATCGGCGCGGTGCGGAAAGCCCTGTCAGATGTCGGCGTGCGGACTGAAACGCGATGTCGTGTTCGTATACCACGACCGGCACATTCGGAAACGCTCGACGGAACCAATCCTGGAAAAACGCGAGCTGGGTCCATTCCAGAAGCATAACATCAGGCCGGTATCCTTCCGCACGCAGCTCCTTTAGCCTCATCCGGAGATGAGGACGAAACTGCGGGTAGCGGAAAAACTGTCCGAATCGGCTGAAGGGAAGGAACAAAGTGAGTCCACGCCAAGCCTTGGCAAGCCGACCAGGCGGCAGGAATCCCAATCGGTGGTCGATGGAAGTTCCTGCTAGATCGTGCTTCGACTGCTCGTTCGCCTGACCAAACGAGATCAAGGTCACATGAAAGCGAGGATCAGAGGCGATGCTCTTCACGAAGTAGTTGTGAGACTTGCCGCCCGCGTGCCCAACCGCTTCGTAGGGTACATACGGTGAAGCCCAAAGAATCTGCAACGGTCGCGAAGACACACTCAGTCCTGGGCAGGCCGAGGATCAAGGCCGGACCCGAATAACGGGAGAAGGGTCAAGCGCCCGAGAACTCCAAAGACCCCCAAAAAGAATCCTGCCATCAACCCCAAAGCCATGATCATCATCCTTTTGGGGCGCACCTTGGTGGCTGGCAGATTGGCTTGATCGAGGATCATCATGGGAGGAGCCGCCTTCGCGCGCTCCAACTCGAGAAATTCGAGCTCTTTGCGAGCCATCAGGTATTTCTGCTCTTTGGCCTGCTTTTCGATTTCCAGTCGGGAAAGCGCAAGTATTTGGTTTGGAAGTAACAAGGAGCGGTTGCGATCTCGGAAGTAGGTGAGCTGGATCGCTGCCGAGTCCCATTCCTTTCGCGCTGCTTCGGTAGCTCTCGAGAGATAGACCCCAATGGCATCCGCTCGTTCAATCCGAATCGTTCTCAATTCTTCCTGGCCGATGGTGAGTACGGTGTTTCCAATCTGCTGGGCCAGCCAGGGCGACGAGGCCGAGGTCGTGACCTCGATGATCCCACCCCCAATTCCAGCAGTTGAATTCTTGGATTCCACTACGATACTCCCTGACAACGACTTGATGACCGATTCCATCTGCTTTGGATTGGCGGTATCGACCCGAAGCGTGCGAAACAAGGGCTCCACCTTGCCTCGAGCAGAGTCATGCTCATTGTGAATCGATGCGAAAAGCAGCTTATTTACCACCCTCCGTGAAGAAAGTAGGCTCTTGTAGAGAGCGACGTCCCCCAGCGAATTGCTTTTCTTTCCAAGCAGCGCCGCTGCGGCACCAAGTTGATCGTCCTTTGGCGCCTCGGTAGGAAGAAGCAAGGCAGAGGACTCGTAGACTGGCTTGGCGATGCCGTAAGCATAACCCGCAGCGATTGCGCCTCCCACCAGCGCCCCGAGAACAAGCCAATTCCGAGCTGACCAAATGTGTAGAACGCAGGCACGCAGATCGAAATCGAGCGAATCGGAGAGGTTTGGCTCATTCATAGGGCGCTGCTCCACCTTTCTGGATCGACGACGTCAGCAGGCATTCCAAGCTTCGCTTCGTAGCCGCATCGGGACAGCTCAGCAAGGTAGGCGTCAAGGACAGTGTGGAGGGAGAACAATTCGGCGTGACGCTTTTTCGAGAAACGGGACAAGGAATCACGCAGGACGGAATCGGACAGCACAGCCTCGATGCAGGATTCGCACTCGTCCGTACTTGCGAAGAACCTGCTTTTTGCACCAGCAACCCAGCGATTGAATCGATTCTCATGAGCGATCACCGGATTCCCGTAGGACAATGCCTCGACCAACGAAGGATTGGTCCCTCCAACCTGGTGCCCATGCAGATACATCCAAGCATTACGCCGCAGAGCTCCAACGACATCCCTTTCGTAGATGGCTCCGGGAAAAATCACCTCATCAGAAGCCACCGTACGCACCTGCTGGTGATAAGCCACATGTGCCCGGAAATTCCCGAGCACGACCAGTTTTGCACCGCGGGGCTTGCGAGACCATGCTTGTACAATTTCCAAGATGGAGTTTTCTGGCTCCGGGCGGGCAATGACCACCGCAAAGCGCTGATCCCGAAGGCCAAGTACATCCAAGGCCGCCGGATCCGTTTCACCCGGAATCTCGGCGCCGTAAGGAATGACACGGATTTTAGACCGGCGAGTGTGGCGCTCCAGGTGCTTTCCGATCGCAGGATGATCGGCGACCACGACATGGTTGAGGCGAGCACCCAGCCATTCGTTGACATACAACCAGGCGCGAGCCGCAGTCGACCATTTGGCACGGGACCACTCGATCCCATCCATGTTCATGACCGTTCGTCGCCCGAACAATCGCAAAAGGAGGGTGAAGATGGCCGTATTGTAGCCCAAGGTCAGACAAACACCACCCCTCTTGGCCGCATGCCAAGCAGCTCGGCAGTCGAAGCGAATCGTTCCAGCGGCGCTGTCCCCAAGCTCAGGGATCACGACGCGTGTGATTCCTTTCCACGTTTCTTCACGGAGCTTTCCCTTGCCATCCTCCTGGCAATAGACATGAACATCCCATCCCGCGGCAACGGCGTGAAGCGAAAGTTGCTCGGCGAAGGTCTCAAATCCCCCATGGCGTGCCGGTACTCCACGAGTTCCGAGAATACGCAGGACCGGGCGAATCGGCAATGGCGGCTGGTGGTTCATTTCGTTCTTGGAAAAGGAGCCAAGAAAAGGTAGAAACTCCGAAGTATCTAAGCGAGTGAAACTATCCGTGGACCGCATTTCCGTAGAACGATTCAAGCACGAGCATAAAACGACTCCAGCTCGAGCGCGTGGTGTCGGGCATCGAATGGCAGCTGGGCGAGGGCAAGATCTGAAGCCACCTTTTGGACTCGTTCTGGGCTATGTAACAAGTCTGTCAGGGTCCGCAAAAATGCATCCTGGCTGGTTGGAGCAAGACTTGGAGCAAATCGTTTCACCAGATCGCCGGCTCCCACCGTCGGTGAACAGAGCACGGGAACTCCGTGCGACAACGCCTCCAACGCGACGAGACTGAATGTCTCTTTCCATCGGCTTGGTACGATCAATAGATCCATGCTTGCATACACACCAGCAAGGTCCCCCGGGGAAAACACGCCCTTGTACTCAACTCCAGGAGCAGCGCTTGCTTTTTCATGCCCCGGACCGTGAACATCCAAAATCCAGTCTGTCACTCCTCCTTCACGCAATTTTTTCAGTTCGTCAAGCAACCAAGGCAGCCCCTTGTACGGGGTTGAATCTCCGATGAATCCCATCCGAAGAGGCCCCGATCGAGGAACGCGCTGGGCACGGAGATCAACAATTCCTAGATGCGAAATGGAAATACGCTCACCTTCCAGTGGCCAGGCAAGTAGATCACGATACACTCCCTCACTCACCGAGCTCGCGAAATGGAAACGATCCACCTGCTGAAAAAGCGCGAGATTGTACTCGATCAAGGAGGCGAAGGCTGGGACCCGCTTGGAAACCGACGACGGAATATGAATGTTTCCACGGGCGATGCTGATGGTGCGCGGACGGCTTGAAACCAACTTTCGAAGTTCCGCCTTGTAGGTATGCAACCAGGGTTGCCCATGTAGGAATCGAGCGAATCGCCCCTGAGCATGCGCATTGCAAGCCGCACAGCGAGCTGCTTCCGGGCCCTGGCAAGTCACACCTCCCGCATCGACCAAGACCGTGCGCAAACACAAGCCGTAATAATCGTGGGCGGTGAAGACTACCTTCCCCCCCATCCGATGGACGAGCGATGGAAGCCTCGGTGGCATCCCCATCCAAGTGTGGACGTGCAAAATGTCAGGCCGCACCTTCGCAATCCATGCTTCAAATTGACGAGGATCCGGGCCACTCTGAGCCAAAATGCGCTCCGGATCGCGTATTCCCTGGAGCAACGCCACGGGAGACGGATTATCAATTTCCATCATCTCCATCCCATCCCGGGCCTGGGCAGGCACGAGCTTGGACGCACCAAAGAGCCGATAGCCTCCGGGGTAAAGTGCGAATACCTCGTGACCATCACGCCTTTGCTGGCATGCAAGATCGGCCACATACCGGACGAGACCACCGGAACGGAAAGGTGGAAAGCCAAGAGTGTAGTGCAAAATCCTCAATTCGGTTGATCCAAGGTGATGTCCGTGTCGAATAAGGGGAAATAGCGCAATTGATAGCGCAATTGCGGGTTTCTTTGCTTGATCAGTTTCGCAGGCACTCCCGCGACCACACTGTAGGCCGGGAAGCTTCGGGTCACCACCGAACCAGCACCGACCACGCACCCATCGCCTAGTTCCACACCTGGAAGAATCATCGCTCGAGTTCCAACCCAAACCCTGCTGCCCAGTACAACACCTTTTCCCACAGCCGTAAAATCCGGATCATCTGTTCCATGGGAGAGGGAAAGAATGCAAACTTCATTGGAGATACTACAATCCGATCCGATGCGGATCGAGTATCGCCCGTCCAATGAGACGTTGCTGTTGATAACCGTCCGATCTCCAATTTCGATGTTCGAACCAACAATCCTGACCCCCATCAGAACAGACACACCCTTTCCTAATTGCACGCCAAGAATTTTCCGCAGATAAATGTGGCGAATGGAATAAATCGGAATACGACTCACACACAGTGAATTGACATAAAACGTCAAAGCCCTTAGAATTCGCTTTATCTTCCAGATCAACATCATATCGACTAAACTAACCTTTGAGTCGGATGGTTTCCAAAATCCTATCAAGAACTTTGTCCCATCCGTAGCGGTTTAAGCAGTACTCTTGACCCGCATCCCCCATCATGCGCAATCTATCTTGATCTTTGAATGCATCAACGAGAGCCTGAGCAACGGCATCAACCGTTTCGTTTTCAAACACAAAACCATGCTTACCTTGACCAACAAACTCTGGGATGCTGTTGCGATTCAAGCCTGCGATCGGCATCTTACAGGCAAGCGCTTCAAGATAGACCAGCCCCCATGGCTCATAAAAAGCTGGCATCACGAATAGTGAATGCGTCTCGAAAAGCTCTTGCAAAACTTCCATGCTTACAAATCCAAGAGTCGTGATTCGATCATGCCCGTCAATTTTTAGACCATCTTCGCTTCCAACAATGGTCAGCTTCAAATCGGGATCAATTTCTGCTGCTTTTCGAAAAGCAGAGATGACCAACTCCCCTCCTTTGTCTTTAAAGCGACCTTTTGCCGTAAACAGAATCTTTTTATTTGCGTAATCCTTCTTCCCAAAGTAGGGCGCTATCGTGCCCAAACCCGTCCCAACCACGGTGACTTTATTAGAATTAACACCATAGTGTCCAATCAGATTTTCACGAACATGTTCACCTGTTGTGAAAATATGATCAACTGACTTAAAAGCCTCCGCATCTAATCGCTCAAATAATCCGATTTGCTGCAAAGAATAATCCGAAATGTTCGTCGCAAATCGCCGAAAAATATCCCATGTGCTATCCACATAAACATAATGGCGATTGCGCTTTAAAATGGATGGAAGCGGAAGGCAAAGGGTACCCATGTGCATGGTATGCTGGGGAAACGGCGATCTTGAGCTCAGATATGCCGCGCGCATTCCTGCCAACTTCCGCATCAATGGAGCTCTCTCTACCTCCGTCTTTCCATAAAAGCGCTGAGTAAGGGTCATCAATACTTTTGCCACGACCCTTGAAGCCGTGCGTGCTTTGAAGTCAAATGCACAACCGAGAGCATCCCGGGTTTTAAGCTCGTTGACAATATTCAGTGACGTCCCAGACCAAGTTCGTTTGTCAAACGGGTCGCCGTAGGAACTTAAATTCAATTTCAAGGATTGCATTTCTTAATCCCGCCTTCAGTAATTTGACTGTGCATTCGACATTTTTTTCATAGCCTGCCAGTACTGGAACCCAGAAACACAAAAGAGAGGAAGGGTCACGAGTGAAAGACTGATCGCAATTCCATTTATCCCGAACAGGTGACAACTTCCATATGTCAGCGGCAAGAACGCGACTCCGGCGCTGAGAGAGGTCCACAAAAGTTTTTTCACATCTCCAGTACCATAGACAAACTGCTGAAGAATCGATGCCCCATTGAAAATTGCAACATACACCCCAATCCAGGCGATCAGAGAAAATGGAATATTGATTTTATCCCCAATCCAGTGATGGAAAACCCAAGGTGATAGTATCACCATCAATGAAATACCAATCAATGATGCCCCCCAAAGCACCGCCATCCTCCGGATGATCCGCTGAATCCAATCATGGTCTCCACGAGTCAACGCCTCTGTGATTGCAGTCCAAAGCGGCAAGGTGAGCATTGAGAATGCCATGATTGGAAGCGTCATGTATTTCGAGGCCACTCCGTAGACCGCCACCTGGTCTGGCCCGAATATGTTCGACACAACGACATTTGTACTTCCGAACATGACCAAACTTGAAATCTGGATGAGAAAAAACTTGCTCCCCAACTTAAGCAAATCCGTACAAATACTCTTTGAAACAGACGCAAGCGCTGGCGCCAGATCCTTGTACCAACCTCGGAATAATCCGATTGTAAACGACGAGTACACTACACAGGGAATCGCAAAGGTCAAAAGTGTCACCAGAAAGAAACGCTGTTCCATTTTGTGAAACGACAACAAGTACACGGACAAGGTTGTCATCGCATTGCCAATCAATTCAACAAAGCTTTGGAGCGCCGCTTTTTGATCAGACAGCAAGACTGTAGAGAGCAATTTCAGAACAAACAGAACACCAAAAAGCAAAACCGCGGCGATTACTGCCGGGTAGAAATTGCGAATTTCCCCCAAATTCACATTCAATATTTTTGCCCAGTCCAAAATCGCAACCAGCACTAAAACAAGAGCAACGAGAGCCCCTGAAACACCCACAACCAGTAAATACGCAGATGAAATGTATTTCTTTGCAGCCAAGCGATCATTCGCCGCAAAGCTCTCTGTCAATCTATTCTTGAGCCCATTACTCAGGCCAATATCGAATGCAGCGAGCCATAGCACCGTTGTACTCAATGTCAACCAAACGCCATACTCCGCTGGCGATAGATATCCAAGCATCACCGGGACTGTGATAACGGAAATCGATACACTGCCAATTTTGACAGCATACGACCCGACAACGTTCAGCAAAAATCGCCTCGTGCGCTCTTGACTCACGTCCCCTCCAGAGTAGGCTTAATTTCTAAGGAGTCGCGATTTCAATGAGCGTTCAACCCATCAGCCACCCGGAAAGCACTCTCCATGCAGGCATCCATGTTGTAGTATTCCCACTCACCAAACCGACCGAGGGGAATCAGGTCCACACTCTGCATCCAAGCTTTAATCCCAGAAACGGCTTTCTTGTAATTTTGATCGTAAACCACGTAGGCTCGTTCGGAAACGTTATGATCGATCATAGTCTTGAGCAGAGGGAATTTTTTACCCTCCGACTCCATCAGTTCGGCAGTTCGAGCACCCAAGGACTCCGTAATGGAGTAATTTCGCTCTGGAGCCATGAATCGACCGATGTGGATATGGCGATGAAAGATTGTCCCCGGATCAGGATGATACGTCCACGTCTCGTCCGTCTCTTCGGTCTCCCAAAGAGCATTCGAAATGCGGTTCCATCGAAGCAATCCGGCCAGATCCAAGATTTCCTGAGGCACGCCAGCGACCACCTTAGGCAGGAGGTCGAGCGGCATTGTACTGATGATCCGCTGGTATCGCCTTTGCCCATTGACTACCCACTCGCCCCCAATCCGCTCCAGCCGCTCCACTCCTTCTGCAGTGTGGATAGAGGTTCCATCTGCTAGCGCTTCCAACAATCGGTTTTGGGTGTTCGAATTGGGATAATAGAACGTGGAGTGCACCATGGCATCGTCGCCGGATTTGAATAAAGCCTGGAAGAATTGCCGCTTGTTGGGGATTGGCAATTTGCCTTCGACCCATGACGGATCCATTTCAGAAGGCTCCATGCCCCATATCTTGCGATTGTAGGGAATGAGATATTCCTCCGCGAGTGCATTCCCGAATCGGCAACGGAACCAATCTGCGAGATTGCTGGTTTCGGTTGGCGAGGCGCGGAAGAAATCTTCGGTAATTCTTTGGGCCAGCTCCGCATCAAAGGATGCGATCTCCCGAATCGAGAACTCGAGAGGATACCCCACCTTGTGACCTTTGAAGGCGATCCGAGCATTTCGCTTGATGCAATGCATTTCACTCTTGGGTAGAATTTGGTCAACAAATTCCACAACCCTGCTGTTCTTGGAGTTGAAGCAGTGCCCTCCGACGAGGTGATATGGCACTCCGTTAACCATTTTGACTCGAGCGATACCTCCAATTTGGGGGGCTTTCTCGAGTATTTCCAGGTCAAACCTTCCGGCAAGCATCTTCGCAACGGACAAACCGGAAACACCGGCACCAATAATCCCTAAATCCATGTATTCCTCTGCGGGTTTGGCTGGTGGGTGATGACTATCGACGGAAAGCAGACTGATTGTCGAGGAACCAATCGTAAGTGGTTTGAATACCTTCTTCCAGAGCGACCCGATGCTTCCAGCCCAATCCATGCAATTTTTGCACATCGAGCAATTTCTGCATCGTACCGTCCGGCTTAGTGAGATCCTGGACGATCTCGCCCTGGAACCCCACGGTTTGTTTGATCAGCTCGGCTAGCTCACGGATGGTGATGTCGCTTCCTGTCCCAACGTTCACGATCTCCGACTTGTTGTACGTCTCCATCAGATGGATGCAGGCACTCGCCAAGTCGTCGACATGGAGGAACTCCCGGCGAGGCGTGCCCGTGCCCCACATCACCACCTCGTTCACACCTGAGACTTTCGCTTCATGGAATTTGCGAATGAGTGCGGGTAGAACATGGGAAGAATTCAGGTCAAAATTGTCACCTGGCCCGTAGAGATTCGTCGGCATCAAGGAAATCGCATTGAAGCCGTACTGTGCCTGGTATGCCTGACAGGTCTTGATCCCAGCGATCTTGGCGATGGCGTACCACTCGTTGGTTGGCTCCAGCGCGCCCGTCAAGAGGTACTCCTCCTTGATGGGTTGCGGGCATAGCTTCGGATAAATGCACGAACTGCCCAAGAACAGCAGCTTCGAGACCCCTGAGTAGAAGGACGCATCGATGATGTTGTTTTGCACCATCAGATTCGATCGGATGAAGTCGACCGGGTAGGTCTTGTTCGCCAAGATCCCGCCCACCTTCGCAGCCGCCATGAAGACGAATTCCGGCTTCTCCTCAAGAAACAGCTTGAACACTGCTCCTTGGTTCTCCAAATCACACTCTGCCCTGGTCCTGACGATGATCTTCGTGAACCCCTCCGCTCGTAGCTTGCGAACGATGGCTCCGCCCACCAGGCCTCGGTGGCCGGCAACAAAAATTCGGCTATCCTTTTTCATCTCCGTACAACTCCTGCAGATCACGGCGGTGACTCACCCCGCCTGGGATAGTGGCAGACCATGGCCAAGAATTGGAATATAGTCGGTCTTTGGATTTCCAATTGCCTTCATCTCCCACAAGTGCGGTCTTGGCTGATTCACCGCTCAGTTCAATTTTCTTGGGTTTTTCCGGTCATTGTAACCCGTGTGGATGCAACCAACTCTCAATCAAGAGCTGATTGTTGGAAAAAATATCATCCCCCAAGTAGCCTCACTCGACCTTGCCGCCCGCTTCTTCGATCAACTTGCGGTAGCGCTTTTCCAGCATCTCGATGCGGACTTCGTCTTCCTTGTAGATCAGACCGTAGAAGTCGCGCTTGTTCTTCAGCCACATGAGCTCGAAGCCGACCGCCTTGAGGATGCCGTTGTCGTAGCCGTCTTCCAATGCGCCCGGGCATCCGAAGATCACTTTGCGGGTCTCGTAGCGCACGATCGTTCCCTGAGGGAAGCGGCGCAGGAAGGGGATCGTTTCCTTCGAAACACCTCCACCCACCACGACTTCCAAGTTCTTGGAGCGGGCCAAGGCGAAGACCTTGGAGGCAATGTCGAAGATGCGGTCGTCGTTGACGTTTTCCCGGGTGAGGCCCAACGAGCCCGTCAGATCCACGCGTCCGAACACGATGCCACCCAAGCCATCGATGGGATAGCGCGACAGGATGTCTTCGATGTTGTCGCAAGCGGTGATGGTCTCGACGTTGATCAAGAGCTTGAGCTCGGCGAGCTCTTCCTTGGGGTAGGCGATCTTGGCGGAGGCCAAATACTTCTTGAGGGCATAGGCCGATTCGATCATCGGGGCCACAATGTGGGTCACGCCGATGGCGCGGGAGTCGTAGAAGTCCTTCAGGGCTTCGCATCCACCGATCTTGATGGTCAGATCGAGGCCGGCCTTGGTGATCACTTCCTTCAGACGAAGCGCCTCTTCCAGGCGCGTTCCTTCGGCTTCGAACTCGGCCTTCACGCCCACCACATGGTGGTTCTCACGCAAATCCTTGAGCTGATCGACCATGCGCTTTTCAAGCAGATTCATTGGGGGTTCTCCTGTGGTGGGTATCGGTTAAAAATGGGTCAGGAAAGCATGTTGCGCGCGAATTCCTCGCGCGGCAAAAACGGGAACATGTCTTCCAACGGCTTGGAAACCATGCGGCCATCGGGAAGCTTCTCGGAGGAAAGCTTCGGCTCGAACGAATAATCCAGCTTGAGCTTCACTTCCCAGATCACCGGACCGGACGTGGCGGCCACCAGTTTCTGGTGTTCCGCGACATCTTTCAGGCTGGCGGACCGCACATACGGGATTCCATAGGCCTTGGCCAGGATTTCCATGTCCGGAAAACCAAGACCGGAATTCGTTCCGCATCCGTACTGCGATTTGAAGAAGTTCGCCTGGGTCTGGCGGATGGAGGCGTAGCCCCCGTTTTCCAGCACCACGAGCTTCACCGGCATGCGACGGAATCCGACCGTGGCCAATTCCTGCAGGTTCATCTGCAAGCTGCCGTCGCCAGCCAGGCACCAGATGTCGCCTTCGCGACCCGCGCTGGCGCCGATCGCCGCAGGAAGATCGAATCCCATGGAAGCACAACCGCTGTTCCAGAAGATCCTCTGGCCGCGCTTGACCTCCCCCGCCTGGAACAAGACCACGCACGCCGATCCGTTTCCCGCCACCACGGTGGCTCCTTCAGGAAGCCCGCGGGTGAAGTCGCGGAAAAAGGAATAGGGATGGATCCGCTCCGTTTCCAGATCGTACGCGGGAAGCGCCGCAGGATAGGCTCGGTTTCGTTCCTTCGCCCATGTGGTCCACTCGTCCCAGACGCCGGGCCGCTGGAATCCTGCCAGCTCGGCTTCCAGGCTTGGCAGGAAGTCGCGCAGATCGGCATGGATCGCGTGCTTGGGTCGGAAGGTCGGCTTGGCAAGCTCGGCTTCGTCGATGTCGACAGAAACCGTCACCGCTCGGTGGGCGAAGTTCTCCCAGTTGTAGCTGACCTGGCGGATGTTGTTGCGGGTCCCCAGCAGAATCACCAGATCGGCGTTCTGCAAGGTGAAGTTGCCGCCACGGGTCCCGATGGTCCCGATCCTTCCGCAGAAGCTGGGATGATCGGACGGGAGAAGGTCGAAGCCGTTGAACGTGGCGACGGCGGGAATCCCCAACTTTTCCAGGATTCGCTCCATCGAGGCGATGGTGCCGGAAAGACGCACGCCATGGCCGGGCACCAGAACGGGCCGCTTGCTGGCCGCCAACAATTCGATGATCTTGCGGGTATCGCCGGGTCGGGCGGGCGAGGAAGGAACTTGGAAGGCGACCAGGGTCGCTTCGTCGACCATCGCACCCTGGACGTCCATGGGAACATCGATCCACACGGGACCCATGCGTCCAGTCGTGGCCGCCTGGAATGCCTTTTCCACTTCCAGCCTCGCGTACTTGGGATCCTTGATGCTCACCGCGTACTTCACCAGGGGGCGAACCACCGGAATGATGTCCACTTCCTGGTCGCCGAGTTGCCGCAACGGCAGTTCACGGCAGCAATCGAGGGTGGTGGTGTGCTTGACCTGCCCCGACACGTAGATCGCCGGGACGGAATCTGTCCACTGGCCCATCAATCCGGTGATGGTGTTCAATCCTCCGGGCCCGGTGGTGATGTTGACCACCCCGATCTTGCCGCTGGCGCGGTAGAGTCCTTCGGCCGCGATCGCGCACGCCTGCTCGTGGTGGTTGTAGACCACCTGGTAGGGAACCACCCGGGCGAAGGAATCGTTCAGATGCATGGCTCCGCCGCCGGTCACCATAAAGACATGGCTCGCGCCGAGTTCGGACAACCTGCGTGCGATGTAGTCGCTGACCTTGATCATCTGTCCTCCAAAAGGCGGGCGATCTCTCCAAGCGTTCCGGCCCAGATCGATGGCGATTCGTTTTCCAATTCTTCGATGGTTCCGTAACCCCATCGCACGGCGATGGTGGTCCAACCCACCTGGCGACCACCGCCGATGTCCACGGCACCGTCCCCGACCATGACGGCCTCGTCGGGTGCGATCGCATGCCTGGCCGCCAATTCTTCCAGCATTTCCCGCTTGGACAGGCGCCGGCCCGGGATGCCATCCACGCAACAGATGTCGTCCACCATCCCTTTGAAAAAGCGCTCGACCAGCCGCTTGGTGGGCTCGGTTGGCTTGTTGGTGGCCAAGTAGACACGGAGGTTCCGCTGCTTCAACCTCGCCAACAGCTCGTCGGCGCCGGGATAGGGGAAAGTGAGAAGCATCGGGCTCGGGTCGTAGGAGGCTCTGAAGGCGGCGACCGCGACGTCCATCTGGCCAGGGTCGATCCGGACACCCATGCGTTCGATCATTCCCTTGACAGGAGGACCGATGACGGATTCCGGAATGGGCACGGAATACGCCACGCCCGCATGCGTCAACGCCGCGGACAGCGATGCGAGCACATCCGGAGCCGAGTGGACCAGCGTGCCGTCGAGATCGAACACCACATGGCGGATCATGCGCCACCACCGGCGCGGTTCCAGGCGATGGTCCTGGAGATGGCCGTTTCCAGATCCGTCTGGGGGGCCATCGTGAATTCCTCCACGAAGCGATCGACGGAGGGCACGTAGACATCCACGCGACGCGCGGGATCCGGTTTGCCCAGGACTTCGAAGCCTGCGCCCGCACCGATCTTGCTGACAATTTCCGCAAGTTCCCTGGTGCTGACGGCCCGATCGGATCCCACGTTGTAGGCGGTGGCGTCGCGACCGGAGGCCAGCAGGATCCAATTCCACGCCGCCATGTCCGCGGCGTATTGGTAGGAGCGAACCGTGGTGCCGTCTCCCAGGATTCGGATCGTGCGTCCGGCCAGGGCGTCCCCGATGAAATTTCCGATCGCGAAATGGGTATTCAGCAGAAGCAACGGCCCGACAAAGGCCCACATGCGGGACACGGAAAACGAAAAACTCTCGCTTCCCGCGAGCGCGAACAGCATCTCAGCGGCGCGCTTTCCTTCGCCGTATGCCGATTTGCGCAGCAACGGATCCGGCCCGAAAAATTCGTTCTCCTGCACGAGGGAGATTTCGGGGGACTGGGGACCGTTCGCCGCGCCGGAACTGAGGAACAATGCGCGTGAAATCCCCGTCTGAGCGGCCACGTCCAAGGTGCGGCGAGTCCCGTCCAGGATCGTTTCCAACATCAACCTGGGCCGCTCCTTCAGCAGCGCGGCGCTCGCCTCGGTCGCCCCGGCCACCAGGTGCGAGCAACCGTCGGCATTCCAGCCGGATCGGAGCACGTCGCCTTGGAGCAATCGGATCGATCCATGCGAAACGATGCCCCCTGCGCGCTTGGCGAACGCCTCGGGATCGCGGGTCAACAGGCTCGCCTGCGCGCGAAGGATTCCGCGATCCACCGCCCTCAGAAGGACGGCGACCATCCACGTTCCGACAAATCCTGTCCCGCCGGTGAACAGCAGGCGCATCCCATCGAGTCGGGCCCAGCGGGATCCGACAAGGTCCACGGCGCGATCGAGATCATCGACCGGGACGGGATAGGAATGCTCCTGGAGGAGGGCCATCGGGCAGGCTCAAGCCTTGGCGACGGAACGGATGATCGAGGCGATGTAGGAAAGCTTCTCCTCGTCCAATCCAGGGTAGGTGCCCACGAAGACCGCTTCGTTCATGATGCGGTCGGAGCCGGACAAGTCGCCGATCACGCGGAACGCCTTGCCTTGGCTGTCCTGGCGCAGCTGCACGAACGCGGGCTGGCGAACCAGGTTGCCGCCGAAAAGCATGCGGTTGCCCACCTTCGCCTGGTCGAGAGCACGAGCCAGGTCGGTGCGACTGAATCTGGCGTTGGGCTTCACGAGCATCATGAACCCGAACCACGAAGGCTCGACCACTGGCTTGCCCGCCACCCAGGAGAACCCGGAGGGAGACCATGCGGTGGCGTGCGTGGGCAACATGAAGTCGATGACATCTTCCAGGCCCACCAACTGGCGCCGCAGGAATTCCCAATTGCGGATGCGCGCGGCGATGAAGGCGGGAAGCTTCTTGAGCTGCACCCGGCCGATGGCGGCCTGGGGATCCAGAGGCTTCACGTTGTAGCCAAGGTGGCTGTAGATGTACTTGTGGTCGTATCCCTTGGGAAGATCGCCCATCTGCCAGTCAAACCGCTTGCAGCAGGTGTCGTCCTTGCCCGAGGGGCACCAGCAATCCCGACCCCAGTCGCGGAAGGACTCCGCGCAGGTCTTGAGGATGGCCTTGGACACGATGTTGACCGAGCCACCTTCGCCCATGGTCAGATGGTGCGGCGGATAGAAGCTCTGCGTGGACAGGTCTCCAAAAGTTCCCGTCCATTTTCCGTCGTACTTGGAACCCAGCGCATCGCAGTTGTCTTCGATCAGCCAGATGCCCTTTTCATCGCAGAAACGCTTGACTTCCGCTAGATCGAAGGGGTTTCCCAGCGTGTGCGCGAAAAAGACAGCTTTCGTCTTGCCTTCCACGTACGCGGCCTCGAGCTGGTCGGCGCGCCCATTGGTGGTCAAGGGATCCACGTCCACGAACACCGGTACCGCACCGTTTTGCACGATCGGCGCCACGGTGGTGGGGAAACCCGCCGCCGCAGTGATCACTTCGTCTCCCGGCAGGATGCGGCGTTCCTTGAGCTTGTAGGAGGTCAGCGCACTGAAGGCGACCAGATTGGCAGACGACCCCGAGTTGACCAGAAGGCAATTGCGCACACCCAGGAACTCGGAGAGCTCCTTTTCCATGGCCGCACCTTCGGGCCCCAACGTCAGCCAGAAATCCAGCATGCTGGACACGCCAGCGGCGACTTCCTCCTCGTCGTAGACGCGGCCCGCGTAGGGCACCACGCTCGATCCGGCCTGGAATTCCTTTTTCCCTTCGCGCAGCCTGACCAGTTCACGGGTCTTTTCCAGGATTTCTTGTCGCAATTGATCGATGCGGTTGGTCACGCCTTTTCCTCCGTCGCCCATGGCAAATTTTGTCGCCGGGCATCCTCGCTGTACGATTTGATCTGTTCGCGAGTGCGGGCCGTCATGTCGCCGCCCTCGGAGTGTTCCTTGTACCAAGCCACCACGCGTCGGACGGTTTCCTCCACGTCCCATACGCCATGCCAACCCAGTTCTTGCCGTGCCTTGCTGCAATCGAGTTTGAGCAGCCCCGCCTCGTGGGGATGGTTCCCGGAGGTGTCCACCACCACCTGTCCGCGCTTCCAGGCACCCACCAGCATGCGAGCGAGCTCCTGGACCAGCACCACGGAATCTTCCGAGGGACCGAAATTCCAACCGTCGGCCAAATGCGATCCCTGTGGCTCCAGCAGCTGACTGCCCAGGTCCAGATACCCGGACAAGGGCTCCAGTACGTGTTGCCAGGGACGCGTCGCCTTGGGGTTGCGCAAAGCCAACGGCTTGTCGGAAAGGATCGATTTCACAAAATCCGTCACAATGCGATCGGCAGACCAATCGCCGCCACCGATGACATTTCCCGCACGTCCGGAAGCCAGACGGCATCCGGAGGGATCCTTGAAGAAACTCCTGCGGTAGCTGGCCACCACAAGTTCCGTTGCGCCTTTGGATGCGCTGTACGGGTCGTGGCCACCCATCGCTTCCGTTTCGCGATATCCCCAAGGCCACTCGCGGTTTTCGTAGCACTTGTCGCTGGTGACCACGACGCAGGCTTTCACCGATGCGGTCCTGCGAACCGCCTCGAGCAGATTCACCGTGCCCATCACGTTGGTTTCCCAGGTCATGGCAGGTTCGGCATACGAAAGCCGAACCAGGGGCTGAGCTGCGAGGTGGAAAACGATTTCCGGCTGGAAACCGGCAACGGCTCGCGCCAGGGCGGCACCGTCACGCACATCGCCTTCGATGTGCTTCATTCGTGAGGACAAACCCAACAGATCGAAATGGTTGGGGGTGGTGTTGGGCGCAAGTGAATAACCCGCAACTTCGGCACCCAAGTCCAGCAACCATTCGGACATCCAGGATCCCTTGAATCCCGTATGCCCTGTCACCAGAACCTTGCGCCCGTGGTAAGCGTTCCGGTACATCACCAGATCTTCCAGGGAGCTTCTCCGGACTGCCAAAGTTCTTCCAGCAGGACCTTGTCTCGCAAGGTATCCATGGGTTGCCAGAATCCTTCATGGAGGTAGGCGTGAATCTGCCCGTCCTTGGCAAGACTTTCCATGGGCTCGCGCTCCCACACCGTGGTGTCGTCGGAAATCCGATCGATCACCTTGGGGGAACACACGAAAAAACCGCCATTGATCCAGGCGCCATCACCCGTGGGCTTTTCCTGGAACGCCGAAATGGAACTGCCTCGCAAGCCTAGGGCACCGAAGCGGCCTGGCGGTTGGACTCCGGTCAACGTCGCAAGCGAGCCATGGGCGCGATGGAATTCCACGAGCTTCTTGATGTCGACGTTGGCCACCCCGTCGCCATACGTCAGACAGAATGCGTCGTCATCCTGCACATACTCGCGGATTCGCTTGATGCGCCCGCCGGTCATGGTCTTTTCGCCGGTGTCCACCAGCGTGATCTTCCAAGGTTCGGCGTGCTTCTGGTGCACTTCCATCCGGTTTTCCGACATATCAAACGTCACATCGGACATGTGGAGGAAGTAGTTGGCGAAATACTCCTTGATCACATAGCTTTTGTACCCAAGACAGATCACGAAATCATTGATTCCGTGGGCGGAATAGATCTTGAGGATATGCCAAAGGATTGGCTTTCCACCGACCTCGATCATGGGTTTCGGACGCGCGGAGGTCTCCTCGGAAATCCGAGTTCCCATCCCTCCGGCAAGGATGACTGCCTTCATAACCCCTCAAAGCTGGATCCGCAAGTCCTGAGTGTCAACAACAGATGGGAATCGGAGCCATTCACCGCGACCTCCACGCTTCCATCCAACGAGCACAGAACAGGGATCTACCAATCAAATTTTCCGAGAGTCCCCAATCGCCATCCTCGATGATTCTGGGCTGAAAGATTATTGGTGGTGTTCCAATTGGCTAGTACACTCAACTCAAAACATCGCTGGACCTGCCAGCGCACGTCCAGCTTGGTCTCGCGTTCAGTTCTGACGTTTCCACCCTGCGTCGTCGACTCGGACGCATCCCCTGGTTGAAATACCCTCTGCCCAATTCCGCCCAGTCCTCCAGACCTTTCCACCGAAATGCTCCCCCGAGTCCGATTTCCAGGCGAGGCTTTGGACGCCAAGTTCCTCGCACGTGGAGAGTTCGAGAGTCCGGCCCCAGCTCGGAACCCATCGGCAGACCGTAATGAGCGAAGGTGAAGGCCTCTTCCCGGCCACCTGTGTAGGTCCAAGGTCTGACCGTCGAATACTCGATGGCAAGATCGGCATCGATCGATTTCGAAGGAACGATCCACTGCCCACCGAGCAGCCCCCCCCACCGATTCAGCCAATTGTCGCCGGTGATATCCGTCATACTGTTGAGGTCATCCACCAGGAGTCCACCCCAAAGACGAAACCTCCAAGGACTTGCCCAGGATGCATCAAACTGCATCGCCGAATTGTCGCGATTTCCCGTGAGATCCTGTGAGAAGAAGATCGGCACCAAAGGCAGCAGGTAGGCTGGGTTCACGCCTCCCGAATCCTTGTACAAGACCTGATTCTGGAACCCCAGTGCCAAGGCCCATCCTGGCTGGAATTCAAAACGGTGGACATGGGCCCACTTGCGTTGGTCCCCCGAAAAGGAAATTCCCCCGGCGACCTCGCCCGGCCTGGCTTCCAGAACACTCGCCTGGACGGACAGCCACGGGAATGGGAACAACCTCGCATCGAGCATCTGGTAAGGTGGCGTGGCAAGCCGAGTGGTAAGACCCGTCCATTCTCCTGGCCCGTGTTGCACGCGATCCCGTCCGTACTTCAGGGAGATCCAATCCCTGGACCACTGCGCCCAAGCCGTATACCTTGCGCCGGTGTTGCTCTTGTATTTGCCGTCTTCGCTCGGATCGTCGAAGGGCACTCCGGAAGGCTCGCCATCAGCCACCGCGTAGCGATCCCAGTAACGGAATTCGTCGGACCAGCGCGTGAAGATCGAGGCATCGGATTGATAGAAGAGCTCTCCGCCGACCATTCCGTAGAAACGGCCTCCGATGCTTCCTTTCCGCTCATTTCCCCCGCGGCCCGAATCCATCGCAGTCCACTCGCCCGAGGCTTTCAAATTGACCGCCAGCAGGGAAGGCCCGGATCCGGTCCAGCGCTCCAATTCCAACGGCCCCTGGATCAGATCCGCGAGTTCGGCGGAATCCGCCTTAGTCAGGACGGCCGAATCCTTCGCAATCGCTCGGTTCAGAAATTGTCGAACCTCCATGCAAGAAAGAGGCCAACCCTGGCGCGGAAGCGGCAATCCCGATCGCGTGGAGATCCGACCGAGCGTGGCACGAACCTGTGGTTGGTCTGGCAGATCCAATTTGTCTGGATAAGAAACCTGGCTGGAGGCAGCCAGCGCAAGGAGTGGAAGTGTCGCTCCGATCATCGCGCCAACCCCGCCTCGCCCAGCCTTCCGAACAAGATCGCTTGGCTCCCGATCGCCTTCAGCAGATCCCCCAGATGGACGGATTCGTTTTCCGAATGCGCATTGCACCAGGGGTCTTCCACGCCCACCAGCAACGCGGGCACACCGCCCAAGGCCGCGGTCACCGACTCCACGAAAGGAATGCTCGCACCGCACCCGACTTCCACCGCCGGGCAGCCGTACCCGGCTTCCAGACTTTCGCGTGCGATGGCGAACAGCGGATGGTCGGTGGAAGTCCCCCACGATGGGGCCAGACTTTCCTCGTGAATTTCCAACTTCATCCCCGCCGGCACTCGCTCCATCAGGTGTCGCTTCAGAAGATCCATCGTGCGCTGCGGATCCATCCCCGGCACGATCCGGATTCCCACCCTGGCCCAGGCACGATCCATCAGGACATTTCCTGTCTTCCCTTCCGTGCCAGCCTGGAGACCGTTGATGGAAAGCGCGGGCTTGCGCCAAAGCCTGCGCCCCAGCTCCACCACATCCCGAGGCGCGAGTTCCACAGGCATTCCCGCCTGCTCGGCGAAGCGAGTGCGATCGTACGGCAGGCTCGCCCAGTCCCGAAGTTCGCGTTCGTTGGCGGGCTCGATCCCTTCTTCGATCCCTTCGATGGCGATGCCGCCGTCTTCCTTGGAAAGTGACGACAAAATCCGACAGAAGGCTTGGAGCACATCGGGGACCACCCCGCCCCACACTCCGGAGTGCAACGGTCGTTCCAAGGCGCGAAGCTCGAGTTCCACCGCGACCAATCCGCGCAGCGACACCGTCAGCGAAGGGATCCCTGTGTCGTAGTTGGCCAGATCGGCGATCACCACGGCATCGGCCGCCAAGAGCTTTCCGTGCTCGGACAGGAACTCTTCCAAATGGTCGGAGCCGATCTCCTCCTCGCCTTCGATCAGAACGGTCACGTTCACAGGCAGGCCTCCCTGGAACCGATACCACGCGGCGATCGATGCCGCATGCAGAGCGATTCCCGCCTTGTCGTCGGCGGAGCCCCGTCCATACAATCGGCCATCGCGTTGCGTCGGAGTGAACGCCGGAGAAACCCACACCGATTCCCGCATTGGCGGTTGGACATCATGATGGGCGTACAGGAGCAGTGTCGGTTTGTCCGGTCCGGCCCGATGATCGCGCGCCACCACGTACGGCGCCACACCTGGCTTGCGCAGGATTTCCACCTGCGGCATGCCGATGTCCGAAAGCCACTGGCGCACGGCTTCGGCTGATTTTTCCAGTTCCATCGGATCGTAGCCGGAAAACGAACACGAAGGAATGGCCACCAGATCCGACAAACGTCGAACGGTCTCGGAAAACTCGGCGCCACAAATTTCCAGAAGCGATGCTTGGTCCATACGCCGCCAAGGTAGGTTCAGAGCGTTGGTTCCGTTCGGATCATCGTCGCGCGCAATTGTTCGATCGTATCGCAAAGGCAGGCAGCGTTGGCACCCTCCAGCGCTTCACGGGTGTTGTACCCCCAGGTGACGGCGGCCATTCCCGCACCTGATCGGCGGGCGGCTTCCACATCGCGCACTTCGTCTCCCACCAGCAAAAGTTGTTCAGGTGCGACCTCGAACCGGCTGGCCAATCTCCGCAGCCTGCGCGCCTTGCCAGCCAAACTCACTCCGGCCTCCAACCACCCCGGCTCGGGTGCCCCCCACGCACGAAGCGTGGACCGCACCAAATCCCAACCATTGGTGGTCAAAATCCCCCATTCCACCCCACGGGCATCCAACTCCCGCAACAAGTCCACCACGCCAGGAAATGGCTCGATGGGTTCTTGATCACGGGCCAACAAATTCCGAGCACGCCACAGCACCAAGGGCGCTTTCCACCAGGAAATTCCCAGTCGTGCAAGGATTTCCCTAGCACCAAGGGATCGCAGGGATTCCAGCTCTTCCGGCGAGGCAGACCGAAACTTGAATTCGCGAGCCAAGACGGGAAACAAGCGCAGCGTACGCGGCAAGGTGTCTGCGAGCGTACCATCGAAGTCGAAGACAACCGCTTTCACCGGCTCCGAAGAATTGTCCTGATCGCTCATCGAGGCAAGATACCTCAAACGACCCGATCAGGCCTTTGAGGAAGCCCAATCCAAACCGAAACGCCCGAGGTACTTGCGCAACCGATCCGAGTCGTTTCCAGATTCTTTCCGCTCGCGGCTGACGGCGAACAATTTCCGTCCTGCTTGCGCCAGACTGGCGCTTTGCCGGCAAACAGCCAGGACATGGGCCAGTTGCACTCGATCGAAATCATCCAGGGGCCCCAATGCCGGGGGCAGATCGATTCCCGCTGAGGACACTCCTCCACGTTCCCACGAACGCACCAAACGTTCGATCTCTTCCGTCACCTGTTGGCTTCCGATCCGTCCGTCGCCCAGAATGGCCATGCGCGTCACGGCCGACGACAAATCCCGAAAATTTCCTCGCCACAGGGCTTGCGAAGATGTCCCCCATTCCAAAAAGCGCGTCCGGGCCTCGCGGGTGATGGACACCTGCTTGCCTTCGCGCTCGCGCAGCCGCTCGAGCTCGAAGTCCAGATTGGGTTCCAGGTCCTTGGGGCGGTCCGCCAACCCCGGCAACGCGAAGGTCCATAGCTGGATGCGACTCAACAGATCTTCGCGGAAGTTCCCTTGGGAAACTTCGAGCGAAAGATCCTTGTGCGATCCCGCGATCAGCAGAAAATCGCTCTCCACCTCGCGATCGGCCCCCACCGGCCGGAATCGTTTTTCTTCCAGCGCCAAAAGCAACATGGCCTGCTCTTCCAGGCCAAGCTCCCCGATCTCATCCAGAAAGAGCGTGCCTCCGTGCGCGGCGCGCAAATACCCCGCGCGATCGGCAGCGGCTCCCGTGAAAGCTCCCTTCACATGCCCGAACAGCGCCGACATCGCTCCCTCGCCGGCCAGCGTCGCGCAGTTGACCGCCACGAACTCTCCCTGCACCACCCCGCGCATGCGGCGCAGCTCGTGGATGCGGCGAGCCAGCTTGGATTTGCCAGATCCTGTCAGGCCACCGAGGAGAATGGGATCCCGCGAACGCAAGGCCACCACCTCGATGCGCTCGATGAGCTGGTTGAAGACCGGATCGCGTGTGGTGATTCCATCTTTCAGAAAATCGCGGCGATCGCGCATGTCCTCGCGGAATCGCTTGGCGATGCGGTCGTAGCGGGACAGATCCAGATCGATCACGGAAACCCGACCCGGCAGGGACCGGTCTTCGCCTTCCGGTGGACTGGACTGCAGGAGGCGCCCCGGAAAGAACCGGGCCTCCGTAAGCAAAAACAGACAGATCTGGTGGACGTGGCTTCCCGTGGTGATATGCACCAGGATTTCGTCCCTGGTGGCATCCAACGGCAGTTTCCGGGAGATGTCAAAAAGCACCGAGTAGACCGCTTCGAAATCCCAGGCGTCATGATCCGGCAGCGTTTCCAGCACCACTTCCAGTTCCGGATTCAGCTTTCGCATGTCGGAAGCGACCAATCCCGCGAGGTTGGCGAACCGATTCTGCGCCAGCAGATGGTACCGGGTCAGCCCCAGCGATTCCTGGCGGGCCAGGTCCACCGTGGGCCGCCACCGATCCCAGCGCCGACTCGCAAATCCCTGGTCCAGGACATTGCCCAGGATCCCGATGCCCACGACTCCTTTGGAAGATTTCGCCTTCATATATCCTATAGGATAGGTTCTATCTGTATTTCTTCCAAACTCGCCAAGTTGGCCACCAGGATTCGCGGAATGCGTTGCGTCTGGGCGGATTGGCACGCCCTCGCAATTGATGTCCTTCATTTAGTCTGGAGCAGCTAAAAGGAAGAGCACCGGAAAACGATTGGCGTCCGCACCTGACGGCACTGCGGAGCCGGAAACGCCCGGCCGCGTGCGGTGACCCATGGCCCCGGCCGGGCAGGGGCAATGAATCATCGCGGCCTGAAGGGCCATGGCTTCCGCGAATGGGGTGGGCGAGCGCTCCCGGCCTCGCTCCGACGTGCGGTCCGCCCCCTTCCGCTCCATCATCCATCGCACCCAGAACCCATGAACACCGAACACCAATCCCGAAATTTTCCCCGGAGCCCAAGGCGGGCTCGTCAAGGCCTGGACCCAAGGCGTCGCCTTCGAAGACGAGGCGCGTCGCCAAGTGCAGAATGTCGCCGGCCTTCCTTTCATCCACAAGTGGGTGGCCATCATGCCCGATGTCCACGCCGGCAAGGGAGCCACGGTGGGCTCCGTGATCCCCACCGCCGACGTGATCATTCCCGCCGCGGTGGGTGTGGATATCGGCTGCGGCATGATGGCCGTGCGCACCACGCTCAATGCGAGCGATCTTCCCGATTCCCTCGGTTTCGTGCGCGCCGCGATCGAAAAGGCCGTGCCCCACGGACGCACCGACAACGGCGGACGCAACGATCGCGGCGCCTGGCATGATCTACCGAAATCTGTCGAGAACGCCTGGGCGGCATTGAAGCCCGCCTTCGACCAACTGCGTGAAAAGCACCCCAAACTGGGAGAGTCGAACGCGGCCAACCACTTGGGAACTCTTGGAACGGGCAACCACTTCATCGAGGTCTGCCTGGACAAGGAAGACGCCGTGTGGATCATGCTGCACTCGGGTTCGCGCGGCGTCGGCAACAAGGTCGGCACCTACTTCATCCAGAAGGCCAAGCGCGAAATGGAACGGTGGCACATCCATCTTCCCGATTCCGAATTGGCCTACCTGCCCGAAGGCTCCGAGCATTTCGGAAGCTACGTGAAGGCCCTGAAGTGGGCGCAATCCTACGCCATGACCAACCGCGAACTGATGATGCAATCCGTATTGGGTGCTCTTCGATCGCTTCCGGGATTGCCTGCCTTCCAGACGAATCTCGACGCGGTCAACTGCCACCACAACTACGTGGATCGCGAACACCATTTCGGGAAGGACGTCTGGGTCACCCGCAAGGGGGCGGTGCGCGCCCGCGAAGGCGAGATGGGCATCATCCCCGGATCCATGGGAGCACGCTCGTACATCGTGCGCGGCAAGGGCAACGCAGACAGTTTCTGCTCCAGCTCGCACGGGGCTGGACGCGCCATGAGCCGCACCGAGGCCAAGCGCCGCTTTACCTTGGCAGATCACCAAAGGAGCACCGAAGGCATCGAATGCCGGAAGGATCTGGATGTGATCGACGAGACCCCCGGCGCCTACAAGGACATCGACGCGGTCATGGAGGCTCAGAAGGATCTGGTGGAGATCGTGCACACCCTGCGGCAGGTGCTCTGCGTGAAGGGGTGAACCTCCTCCGACCACTCCCCCCGCAGCTTCCTGCGGGGGAGCCTATCTCATCCCCTCTTGTCCCGGCGGGCCTCGGCGAGGTCGGATTCGACCATTTCCTTGGCCATTTCCTCCACGGTGATCTTGGGGACCCAGCCAAGCTTGGTCTTTGCCTTTTCGGGGCTGCCCAGCAGGGTTTCCACTTCGGTGGGACGGAAGTAGCGCGGATCCACGGACACGATCACCTTGCCTGTTGCCGAGTCGATGCCCTTCTCGTCCAGGCCTTCCCCTTCGAACCGGATGTCGATTCCCGCATGCTTGCAGGTGAGCTTCACGAACTCGCGCACCGAGATCTGCTTGCCGGTGGCGATCACGAAATCGTCCGCGACCTGTTGCTGCAGCATCATCCACTGCATCTCCACGTAATCCTTGGCGTGACCCCAGTCTCGCAAGCTGTCCATATTGCCCAGCTTCAGGACGGTATCGAGCCCTTCCTTGATCCGGGCGATGCCGCGGGTGATCTTGCGGGTCACGAAGGTCTCCCCGCGACGCGGGCTCTCGTGATTGAACAAAATCCCGTTGCAGGCGTAGATCCCGTAGGCTTCACGGTAGTTGACCGTGATCCAGTAGGCATACAGCTTGGCAACCGCATACGGGCTGCGGGGATAGAAGGGAGTGGTTTCCCGCTGGGGCACTTCCTGCACCAAGCCGAACAATTCTGAAGTGGAGGCCTGGTAGAACCGGGTCTTTTTCTCCAGCCCGCAGATGCGGATCGCTTCCAGCAAGCGGAGAGTCCCGATGCCATCCACGTCCGCGCAGTATTCGGGCTCTTCGAAAGAAACCGCGACGTGGCTCATGGCGCCCAGGTTGTAGATCTCGTCGGGCTGGATCTCCTGGACCAGGCGAACCAAGTTGGTGCTATCGGAAAGATCTCCAAAGTGCGCCTTGAACTTGGGGTTCCCGTAGATCCCGTCGATGCGCCCGGTATTGAAACTGCTGGATCGCCGTTTGAGCCCGTGGACCTCGTAGCCCTTCTCCAGGAGAAATTCTGCCAAATACGAGCCGTCCTGTCCGGTGACTCCAGTGATCAAAGCGACTTTGTTCGGGCTCATGCATGGCTCCTGGTAGACGAAGAGACTCGGCAAATTAGTCGGCTCTGTGATGACATGTCAAAACTTCCTCGCACCTCGCAGTACCTGAGGCGCAGCTCAAGATCGCTCCACCTCGATTCCCAGACCCTTCAATTTTCCAAGCAGGTTTTCATAACCTCGATCGAGGTGCTCCAATCCGTTGAGCTGGGAGGACCCCTCGGCGCACAGCGCGGCGATCACCAGGGTGATCCCGGCGCGGATATCGAAGATTTCCAGGGGCTTGCCGACCGCCTTCAGGGGAGTGGCCCCTTGAATGATGGCCGAATGAGGGTGTCGTCGACTGCGAAACCGGCACGGCAATTCGCCCAAACACTTGTCGAACACCGTGATGCGCGCGCCCAATTGGTTCAATGCCTTGGTGTATCCGAACCGGTCTTCGTACACCGTTTCGTGGACTACCGAGGTTCCTTCGCATTGGGTGAGCACCAGCGTGAACGGCTGTTGCCAGTCGGTCATGAAGCCGGGGTGGGTATCGGTTTCCAGATCGATGCCGCGCATGGGCCCTTTCCGAAAGAATACGATCCCATCGCCCATCACTTCGTAATCGGCACCGATTCTGCGCACGGCATTCAAAAAGGTGAGCATGTCGGCTTGGCGAGCGTGACGACAGAAGATGCGTCCTCCGGTGGCAAGCGCCATACAGGCGTAGCTGGCCGCTTCCATGCGATCGGGCAGAATCTCATGAGATCCACCGTGCAAGCGTTCCACGCCATCGATGGAAATCGTCCTGCCCGTTCCCAGCTCGATGATGGCTCCCATGTTTTGGAGCATCATGATCAGATCCAGGATTTCCGGTTCCAGAGCCGCGTTTTCGATCACAGTCCGGCCCTTGGCCAGCACGCCAGCCAAAAGAATGTTTTCGGTGGCGCCCACCGAAGGATAGGGAAGATTCACATGCGTCCCGCAAAGCCCGAAGGGGGCTTCCGCCACAAAAGCCGACCCCTCTTCTTGAATCCGAACACCCATGGCCCGCAAGGCATCCAGGTGGTAGTTCACCGGCCGAGGGCCGATCTTGTCCCCCCCCAATACCGGCAGCACTGCGCGCCCTTTGCGATGCAGCAGCGCAGGGAGCGCCAAAACGGAGATCCGATTGGCGCGCGAAAGCCCCACAACTTCTTCCGTGAGGATCGTGGGGGTCGAAAGAACCAGGGTGTGGTCTCGCACCTCCACGTTCGCCCCTACCTTCTCCACCAATTCCCGGACAATTTCGATCTCGTCGATTTTCGGGAAATTGTGCAGAATCACTGGCTCGTCCGTTAAAAGGGAAGCCACCATCATTTTGGAGGCGGCGTTTTTCGCCCCCGAGATCACGACTTCGCCTTCCACCCGCTGCGGACCCTTGATTTTCAGATACATAAGCCCTAAAGGTAGATGGACCCCTCCAACATGGAATACTCCCGAAATTCGGAAATATTTTCCGGCCCTGACAAGATCCTGACAGCATCCACTTGCGTTTTTGGCAACACCCGCCGTATCGTTAAGCCATGAGATACTGGAAGGTCAGTCTACTCCACCAAGGGCGCACCGCCCGAGAGTGGCATGTGAGGGCGGAAGTCCTCACGGTAGGCTCGCATGGTTCCAACACCGTGCGCCTTCCTCCTCCCGTGGAAGCCTTCGCGCTGCGCTTTGAGGATCTCCCGGAAACTCCCACGGTCCAAATCGGCGACTTCCTCCTCAAGATCGAAGACGAAACCCGCCTTCGCAAAGCCCTGGTGAATCGGGCCCAGCAGCGGTTCGACCAAGCGGATCTGCTCGTTGCCGCGGAGCTTCCCCGCGAAGCCCACAGCCCCGCGCGGATCCTGATCACGGCTTTCACCTTGGCTGGACTCACCCATTTGACCGCCACCTTCCTGGGCAGCCAATCCTCGTCGGAAGAGCCTCGCGCCACCCGGCATGCGATCCAGCGGGTTTCGCACCTCTCGGCAGCCACGTCGGAGCCCAGCTACTCTTCTTTGTCCAAGTCGGCGCAAGCGCCGGTTTCGGAAATTCTTTCTGTGGTCCATTCGCCCGACGAATCGCCACTCATGATCGCCTTGGTTCCCACTGGAACCTTCCATAGCATGCACCAGAATCCATCCTCCGATGGTTTCGCAGTGCCCAGCTTGGAATCCGTACTGGCTGCCGCACCGGACGAGCGCTGGACCAGCCAGCCTCCGGAGCGCTACCAGGCGCCTTGGCCCGACGCTCCCGTTCCCCCACACTGAGCGCTCTCGCGGAATCGATAGGTCGCACCGATTCACTTTAAAGGTGTTTGGTGATCGATCCACGCGATCCGTGACCACAATCTGTCAGCTTCTGCAACCTTGAACGCTTGGGTCGTTTCCGATCTCTGATCGGTTGGCCAGCGTGCTCTGCGCAGGTTCTGACGGAGATCGTCGATCATGGATCCCACCAGGCCTTCGCCTGGATCCGTCTTCCGTGTGAACCCAGACCGGACCTTCCTGCCCTCAGGGCAGAAGGGGCGGTCTGCCACGCCTGATCGCACCAACGCATCAGGGGAACGTTTCGCGTACTTCCGCAAGAGCGCCTTTCGGAAGACCGCCCAATTCTTGCCTATCCGGCCACAGCGCCGGAGATGGCCATGTAGGAGTCGTGCCATGAAACACTTCACCATCCGCCTCAACGACAACAGAGCCCAGACCCGCCAATGGGGAGTCTGGTCGGACAGCCTCACCATCGGATCGGATCCTCGTTGCGATCTGGTCCTCCCCGCCCCCGCACCAGCCCTGGCCGCGGTGCTACACGAAAGCTCCACCCTGGACACGCCCTTCGGGCATCTCACGGTGGTGGAAGACACCCCGCAGCGTCTGGACCTTTGGGCCCGCGCCACCGCTCGCATTTCCCGCTCCCGGATGCTGGGCTGGCGGGAACCCGGCCAAGGCCGCGGATCCCTGCGCGCCGGCATCATGGCTGGCTTCGGGATCTTCGCCGTGCTGGGCATGACCGGTCTGGCTTGGATCGGGATGAGCGCACCGAAGCCCTCCGCCGAACCAGAAATCGCCATGATCTTCGATCTGGTTCCGGACAAACCCCAAAAGGAGGAAGAAAAGATCCCGGAGCCGAAACCCGAAGTCGACCAGCAGGATCGCGGTGCGGATATCGCCAAGGCCGCTCCTGAGGGGGGAGCTACCGAGGCCCGCACCCAGCCGTGGCCTCCCAACTCTCCCTCGAAAGTGATGGAGAATTCTGTCATGGACAAGCTCAATTCCGCATCCGACGGGCTTTTCGGGGAAGACGTCACCGACCCCAATGCGGAGAACCTGATCGATGTGATCATCGCCGGCGGTGGCGGAAGCCTCCAGAAGGGTGATCGCGGCGGGCATGGAGCCAGTGGCGACGGCGACCGATTGGCTGGAATTGGTGGCAGCGGTCTGGGCAACGGGGGTCGGAACGGTCGCGGAACGGGAGATGGCAATCGGCTCGGGAAAATGGTGGCTGGGGCGGGTCAAAAAGGCAATGGAGTCGCCCTGCGCGGCACCATTCCTCCTCCCAGACCCACCGACGTCGAAATCGGCGGCGAAGCGGGAACCCGCTCGGCAGAATCCATTCTGCGCGTGATCCGTCAGCACATCGGTGGCTTCCGGTACACCTACGAGAAGTTCCTTCGCGACAACCCCAATCTGGGCGGCAAGATCTCGCTCTCGTTCACCATCGCTCCCTCCGGCGACATCGTCTCCATCAGCATCGTGAACTCCAACACCGGCGAAGCCGCCCTCGATGCCGACATCAAGGAAAAGGCCCGCCGCATGAAGTTCGACCAGATCGAGAAGGGCAACGTCACCGTCACATACGCCTTCGTGCTGGATCGCCAGTGACACCCTGACCCTCGCCTTGCCCGCGGCGGGAACACCATCCCGATCCCGCCGCGGGCTTTTCTCCTCCACTCCAAACAAACCGACCACATCGAACCCAGGAGTCTGCCATGTTTCGCAAGCCCGTCACCCAAGAGGAATTGCAGGAGCTCAACCTCACCCCGTTCCTGGATGTCATGATCGTCCTCATCCCCTTCCTGATGCTTTCCGTGAGCTTCACCGCCGTCGTGGCCGTCAAGGCATCTCTGCCGGTTCCTGTCAAGTCCGTGGAACAGGCCATCCTCCCGCCGCCCTTCGATCTGGTGGCCCAGGTGACTCCAGACACCATCAAGCTCTACCTCAACAGCCGCACTCCCGGTGAAGCCCCTGAGTTCACCCTGGCGACCCCAGGCGCGGAAGGTTACAGCGACGAGCAATTGCAGGCCTTCCACACCAAGCTCGTGGCCATCAAGAAGGACCATCCTGGCGAATCCCGGTTGGCCTTGGACGCGGCCCCTTCGGTCCCGATGGAGCGGATCGCGCAGCTGATGGACCAGACCCGCACCCAAATGACCGGTGACGCCATCCCCGGGACAAACGGCACCGACCTCTTCCCGAGCGTGGCTCTCAAAGGTGTCTACGTGCCCTGACCTGACCTTCGCGCAAGAAGGGCATCGGCGGAGATCCTCGGTCCGCCCATGCCCTCCAATTCCCTTCTTCTCCTACGCATTCCATCCAAGACATTTTCAAAACCTTTCCATCCGGAGTCCACCCATGTCCAAGCGACGCTTCCTAGGAGCGGCGGCCCTGCTGGCTTTCAGCATGTTCGCGCCGACCTCCTGCAAACATCCCGTCTCGATCGGCTCGGCCGCCAGCGCAAGCCCCGCCGACCTCAACCAATGTCCGCCTGAAGGCATCTTGGCCTGGAAGACGGAACCTGTCATCTCCACCACCGACAGCGTCCAGGACCTGTTTCCTCTTCGCTCCATCGACGTGACCACCCGCGTGTCGGGGCCCGTCGCCTACGTGAAGGTCCACCAGGTGTTCGGCAACGGCAACAAGGTGCCGGTGGAAGCGATCTACCTGTTCCCGCTTCCGCACAAGGCCGCCGTGCGCGACATGGCCATCCGCACGCATGGACGGGTGATCCGCGCCGTGATCCAGCGCCGCGACGACGCCCGTCGCACCTACGAAGACGCCTCGCGTCACGGCAAGCAGGCCTCGCTACTGGAGCAGCAACGCGACGATGTCTTCACCCAATCGGTGGCCAACATCATGCCCGGCGACACCATCGGGGTGGACATCGAGCTGGTGGTCCCGCTGGTGCATGCCGACGGCTGGACGGAATTTGCCTTCCCCACGGTGGTTGGGCCGCGCTTCTGTCCCCCCGGAAAGGTTCCGGACATGGGCAAGATCGGCGCCCCGCGACTTCCCACCGGCATGGCGCCTCCCCAGAAGCTCACCATGAACGTGAAGCTGGACGCGGGCTTCCCCGTCCAGGCGTTGGAAAGCCCTACCCACTGCTTGCGCACCGAGGGCAAGAAAGACGCGGAATCGATCTGGCACGGACCTGTTTCCGTGAGCCTCAAGCCCGACGGCGTGATCCCCAACCGGGATTTCGTGCTGCGCTGGAAGACCCGGCAGGAACAAAGCTCCGCCACGGTGCTCGCCGACGGCGAAGAAACGGATGGACACTTTTTGGTTGAACTGCAACCCCCCGCCATTCCCGGAGACGACAACTCCACCGCCAAGGAGCTCGTGTTTTTGGTGGACCAATCCGGATCCATGGGCGGCACTCCCCTGAACCTGGTGAAGCAGGCGATGCGGACAGCACTGGAAAACATGGAGCCCCGCGACCGGTTCCAGATCATCGGATTTTCCAGCACCGCGCAGTTTTTCGCACGGGCTCCCGTACCGGCCACAAAGTCGAACATCAAAAGCGGGATCGCATGGGTGGAAGCATTGGACGCCAATGGCGGCACCATGATGCTGGAAGGACTCCAGGCGGCCTTCGCTGTGCCGGTCGACAAAAAATCTCTCAGGATCATCGCCATGATGACCGACGGATACATCGGAAACGAGCAGGAGATCAACGCCTACATCGCCAAGGAAATGGACGAGAACACCCGCGCCTTCGGGTTCGGCGTGGGAAGCTCCGTCAACCGCAGCTTCCTCACAGATTTCGCCAAGGCGGGCAAAGGCCACACGGAATTTGTCACGCTGGATGAGCAACCCGATTCCGCGGTGGAACGCTTCCACAAGAAGATCCGCCGCCCCATCCTCACCGGGATCACGTTTTCCTGGAGTGGCGTGGAAGCTTCGTCCGTTCTTCCCAACCCCGTGCCGGATCTGTTCGACGGCGACGGTCTGGTGATCACCGGCAAGTACGCCAAGGCAGCTTCCGGAACCTTGACCATCAAGGGGAAAGTCGCGGGACGGAAAGTGTCCATGGATGTTCCCGTGGATTTCCGGAAGGCGGAATCCAAACCGGAAATCGGGTCGCTCTGGGCCCGCGCCCGGATCGCCCAACTCCAAAGCGTGGAAGACGAATACATCCCGTCCGACTCGGTCGAGGCACTCACGCAAGTGGCCTTGCGCTACCGGCTGATGTCGCGCTACACCTCGTTCGTCGCGGTGGACGAGCAGGTGGTCAACAAGGGCGGAAAGCAGGAGACCGTTGAGGTACCCCTGCCACTTCCTGACGGAGTGGAGGAGTCCGCGCTGGGGGGCGGAGCAGACCATCTGATCACCACCTCTCCGTCGGAGGGCGGCTCCACGGAAGCTCGGACTGTTGCTTGGCCTCCCTCGTCGCCATCGATGGTCATGAGCAATTCGGTGCTGGACAAGATCAACCCCGGCGTGGATGGCATGATGGGCGAAGATGTCGTGGATCCAAGAGAAGGGAACATGATCGATGTGATCTTGGCTGGTGGCGGAGGAAACATCAGCAAAGGCGATCGCGGTGGGCGCGGCGCAGATGTCGACGGCGACCAATTGCGAGGCATCGGCGGCATTGGACTGGGCAACGGCGGGCGCTCCGGAACGGGTACCAGCCCAAAGAAAGGGGTGATGGCTCCTGTTGGAAAGCCTCTCATGCGTGGCAACATCGCACCACCCAAGCCTTCCGATGTAGAGCTGGGAGGCGATGCTGGGATCCGTTCACCGGAATCGATCCTGCGGGTGATCCGCCAGTACATCGGAGGGTTCCGGTACTCCTACGCGAAATTTCTCCGTGACAATCCCGACCTTGGCGGGAAGATCACCCTCAAGTTCACCATCGCACCGTCCGGCGACATCATCGCGATCCAGATCGTCAGCTCCAACACGGGCGATGGGGCCCTGGATGATGACATCAAGAACAAGGCGATGCGGATGAAGTTCGACCAGATCGAGAAAGGCAACGTGACGGTGACCTACACCTTCACGCTGGACAAGCAGTAAGACCGATGCCGATCTCATCTAGAGGTCGGCATCCTTAGCGAATCCCCGAAAACAGAAGTGGCGGATTTCCTCGGTCCGCCACTTTTCGTTTTCTCCGGATCTACCTTCATGTCTTCGTTTCATTTTCTGTCAAACAGGTGCACAATGCCATTTCGGAAACCATTTTCGATCATCACCCTTTTCTTCTCCGTTCTGTTGCATCCGCTCGCAGGGAATGCGGCTTCCTCGACCATCAACGGCACTCCATCCGAGGTTGGATCAGACACGGCCATGAACTCGCTGACCCATGCCGCGGACACCCAATCAAAACGACCGCCCGCGACCACCAGGACGATCCCCACGGAGACGCAAGATGATTACCGTTGGCCCTCAATCCCGGGTTTGGGCCTCGGACCGATCAAGCCGGCACCGATCAGGCCAGTCCTCATCCCCCCCCCTGAACCTCGCGACATCATGCTCATCAATGACTCCGGTTTTCGCTCAACGGAATCCATCCTTCGCATCATCCGACAACACATCGGAGGATTCCGCTATTCCCACGAAAAGGCACTTCGCGAACATCCGAGAGTTCACGGCGACATTCTGCTCGAATTCACCATCGCGCCTTCCGGCGACATCGTGGCCCTCCACGTTGTCAGGTCCACAACGAAAAGCCCCTCCCTCGACGACGACATCAAGGAAAAAGCGCGCCGCATGAAATTCGATGTGATCGAAAGAGGCAACGCCACGGTCCAATACAAATTGAGGCTGAGAGCGAAGGAGGCATCTCCCAAGAAGCCTCACAAACCGACGCGACCGCCCATGTAGGCCTTGCTCGCCTTGTGCTTGCGCCCGCTGTCGGCCGCTTCGCGTTTGATCTCTTCTGTCTTGCGGCGGGCTTTTTCCTGCAAGGCGACATCCATCTTGGAGACCTGCATGCCCATTTCCACGATCCGGTTGCGCGCGGTGAAAATGCGCGAACGCTCGTCCGGACCAGGGTTCCCGTCCTCCCATTCCTTCCAGATTTCTTTCATCCGATCCACCAACGGCTGTGCGGTATCCAGGACTTCCTGCCGTCGCCTCACGACGTCTTCCAAACCTTCCAGATCCCCGCGCCAACCGAATCCCGCATCGCGAAACGGCACGTAGGTGGCTTCCAATTCGATCAACGCCTGTTCCAATTGTTCGGCTTTTCCCATACGCCTGTTCACCCCACCAACGCGAAGGATTTCTTCTGCCCAGCCACCAGCTCCGGCTGGGTCTTGCGCACTTCTTCCGCCGCGATGTGCCACGCGGAACGCAGGTCGGTCAGCATGCGCAGGACATCCCGGATCCCCTTGTCGGATCGATTCATGACGCTTTCTGTCAAAGCCCACCCCATGAAATCGTACAGCCGCCAGAGGTTCTTGGCGATTTCCCCGCCCGCATCGAAATCCAAGGCGCACGTCAGCTCGGTGATGCCCGCCTGGGCCTTGCCGATCGCGTGTGCCCGGCTTTCGATCTTGCCATTGGCTTCCAATGCCTTTTCGCACCATTGGATGCAGTAGTCGTACACCATCACCACGAGCTTGCCTCGATCGGCGGTCTGGATGGCGGTGGAGCGGTAGGTGTCGTGGACGTTCGGTTGCATGTTCCGTCTTTTCTTGAACGATTAGCCGATTTGCGCCAGGAATGCGCTGCTTTGATTCTTCAGGTTGAGCATGGCCTTTTCCATTCCGGTGAATTGCGAGACCAGGTTGGTGCGATACCTGTCCACTCGTTCCTGGACGGTGGTGGCCTGTTTGGTGTAATTCTCGATCTGCCGTTTGACGGAGTCGGTGTCGGCCTTCATGCTGCCGTCGATCATCGAATTCACCTGCGCGATGTACTGGGCGACACTTCCTGCCACACCGCGGGTGAAGGTCGCGTTGAGCGTACCGGCGACACTGGAGGCCACCGTGACACCCAACCCCTTTGAATTGCCCGAGCGCGAGAACAGGATATCTCCGCTTCGATTCCCCGCCGCACCGTCCACCACGTCCGTCGAGGGACTGAGCGAGTAGGTTCCTGGCTTGGTGTCGTTGGTCCAGCCACCGACCTCCGCGTTGGGATTGTCCGTCCATCCGCTGTTGGCGAACAAGCGGGTCACCCCATCGAAATCGGCGCTCAGAGCCGCCTGGAATTTCTTGGAATCCACTTCCAAATACCCCGTGTCCTTGCTGGTCACGATCCCCACCGAGGCAAGCGAATCGTAGTTGGTCTTGCCTGAAAGCCCTGGCACCGGATTGGTCAGGGAATCGCGCAACTGGTTGAGTACGGACCGGACGGTGGAATCGAAGGTCAGCTCTCCGGCAGTGACCTGGTTCATCGACATGCCCTTCGAATCGGCCTTCGTTTGCACCTTGCTTTCGGATTTTTCCCGGATGAATTTCGACAGGGAGTTGAAGGAATCGAGGAATTCCGTCACCTTCGCCTCGATCCCGGCCATATCGCGAGTCAACGAAAGGGTGGTTTCTTCGGTCGTGGTTTCCGACACGTTGTGCAACCCGATGGTCGCACCCGTCAACGTGGTGGAATCCTCGTTGGTCGCCGATGCGATGGCCAGGCCGTTCATGGTGTAGAACGCGCCGCGTCCTTCTTGCAGGACAGTCTTCCAACTGGTGCGATTTTCCGAACCGCCAAGCGGTATGGTGCCCGCGCTTCCCGTCGCCATGCCCAAGGTGAAATCCAACGCGGCCCCCGTCGCATCCTTGGCCACCAGCTCGCCCGAGGCGTTGAGGGAAACGGTCGCGCCCATTTCCGTGGCCATGTGGGAGCGCAACTCCTGCACGGTGACCTCGGAGAGCAGCGTGGTCCTTCCATTCGAAATGGTCGATGCATCCAAGGTCGGCTCGGAGCCGTTTGCCGCACCGCGCGACCAGGAGAAGGACAATTTATCCGTGGAGTTCTCGAGGTTGTTCAGGCCCAACCCGGTATACAGCTCCCCCAACGTGGTGGCGTCCTTGGCCGGACCGCCTGTCTGGGCGCGCAACTGGAAGCTGGACACGCGAGTGGAGGTCGTGGAGGTCAGACCTAGTCCCGACAAGACGTTTCCGCCCACGTCCTCCGTGATGGAGAAGGAGTCCGACCCCTGGTCCATGCCGTTGAGCATCAACCGATTGTCCGTACCGCCAAAATTTGCCACCGTCGCCGTCACTCCCGCGCCGGTCGCGGCGTTGATCTTCGCGGCGATGTCCTTGAGCGTGTCGCCGGCGAGGATGGTGACATCCACCGTGCTGGTCGTGCCATCTGCCTTCAAGGCCGCCGCGTTCTTGGACAGATGGAGAGTTCCCGCCGTGCCGAGCGCGGACACCTGGGAGCTCTGGCTGGAGCTGGCGACCTTCCAAGTGGTTGCCAGCTGCTGCACATTCACGCCGATGTTTCCTTGGATCCCGCTCCCCGTGCCGGTGATCGTGGCGATCTTATCGTCCGTGGTGCTGGCTTTGTACAAGGAAAACGAAGACTGCTTGTACAGCGCACTGGCTTTGGTGGAGAGCGACGACAGCATGCTTTGCACGGTGCCCAGCGTGGTCAACTTCAGGCTCGCTTGGCTTTGTTTTTTCTGGACAGCCGCGACTTTCTGCTGTTCCAGGGCTACCAACTGGTCCACCATGTTGTTGGTATCGATCCCCGAAACCAATCCACCGACGCTGATGCCTGATGTACTCATGATGTTGAACTCCCCCGTCGACCCTGCCAATCATCTCATCGGCACAAAGGGACGTCCACTTGAACTGAGCAATCCAAGTGCCGAACTTTGTTTCTCGCGGGTGTGGCCGGATGGGATCGCAAATGCGATACCATCCCGGAGACCTTTTTTCCGGGGGGGTGGAAAAAATATCCACACCCCTATTGACTTTCCAAGGGCTAGAAGCGAAATTCGCTGGCGGACCAGTTCGGGATGATTCTAAATCCTTCCGAATCAATGAGTTGGCATAACATTTGCGAACGGAGATACGCAGCGTGGATAGTTCGGACGATACCCTACGACGGTACCTCGACGATATTCGCAAGACTCAGCCCATCGACAGGAAAGCTGAGCAACTCCTCTTCAAGAAGCTGGACCCGAAGGATCCCAATTACAGCGACCGGGATGCACGACGGGCTCGGGAGATGTTGATTCGCGCGAACATGCGCTTTGTGTTGAAAGTGGCTCTGCAATACCGCGGTTGCCCCATTCCACTTCCCGACCTTGTGTCGGAAGGCGCCATGGGCCTGATCCGCGCGATCGAGAGCTTCGATCACAGCCGTGGACTCAAGTTCATCTCGTATGCGGTGTGGTGGATCAAAGCCTACATCACCCGCGCCATCAACGAGCAGGGTAGCCTGATCCGCTTGCCGGCCAACCAGCACTTGCGCGTTCGCAAGGCGCTGAAGAACAAGAGCAAGGGCGAGGAGCTGACGGATGAAATCCGCGAGCTCATCCAATTGGGTGAAGCGGGAATTTCGTTCGATGCACCGCTCAAGGCTGATACCAAGACCACCTACCAGGAAGTCTTGGCCGATCCCAGAGCCGCCAATCCGGAACACGACGCCGAAATCAATTCGGTGGAACTGATGGCGCACGAGCTGCTCAACGAGCTGCCCAAGCGCGAGAAGGATGTGCTCAAGGGACTGTTCGGCATCGACCACGAAACGCCGCAAACGTTGCGCGAAGTGGGCGAAAGCCTCCAGATCAGCCACGAGCGCGTGCGCCAGTTGCGCGACCAGGCCTTGCGCCGCATCAAGAAGGCCCGCAATCGCGAGGTGTTGCGCGAGAAGTACGAAGCGTATATCGCCGCCCTGAGCTGATTCGGCTGCGGCGGGCGATTCTCGCTCAACGGCCCCCCTTGCCTCCCGCGACGTACCTACGCGTACGTCTTGGTCGACAAGGGGGGCCGTTTCGCTTCGACTCATCCCACCTCGCGCGAATCAGGTTGCGTGTTGGCGGCGGGCGATGGCTGTTCAAGGACACCCTTGCCTCCCGCGACGTACCTACGCGTACGTCTTGGTCGACAAAGGGGGCCGTTTCACTTCGACTCATCCCACCTCGCGCGAATCAGACTTTCAAACAGACACCCGTCGGGGTGTCTGTTTTTGTTTTGGAGGTCTATGATGCCAAAAGAAACCTTGCCCGGAGATCACGTGCGCAAATTCTGACCGAGTGGTAACTTCTGAGGGTTCCCTATTTCCGATCAGGAGCCATGTCCCATGTTCCCTTTGTCGACCCGCGCTCTGTGGCTGGCCTTGTCGCTGGCATTTTCCGGGGTGGCGAGCATCGCCGCCCTTCCCGCGAACCTCGATCTTTCCTCGGTGCCGGATCCGCTGCGACCTTGGGTTCCGTGGGTTCTGCGCGATCTGGGCGAATCCGCCTGCCCCGGGCAGGACGAAAGTTCGCGGATCTGCATCGCCACCACAAAACTGTCCGTCCAAGCCGACAAACAAGGTGCGACCTTCACTCTATCCGGCACCCGCTTCATTCCCGGGCGCGTCTACCTGCCCGGTGACAGTGCCGCATGGCCCACGGAGGTTAGAGACCGCGGGCTTTCCATCGCGCTGGTGGGTGATGAGGAGGACCAACCTTTCGTGGAACGACCCGCAGGGGCGTTTGCCATCACAGGACGATTGGCTTGGAAAAAGCGCCCCGCTTCCATTTCGCTGCCCACCGACATCGCCGTGCGCCACCTGCAGGTGGATGGCAAGACAGCCGCCTTCGACCCGGATGAATCCCGGATGTGGTTGGAATCCCGGCTCTCGGAGGACCGGGGCGAGTCGGACGAAGACGATGGCGAAGCACCGGACACCGTCTCCAGTCTGGAAATCCGCGTTCAGCGGCTTCTGCGAGATGGATCTCCCATGGAGCTGACCACCACTCTCGAACTGACCGTTGGCGGGAAGGAGCGGCGGATCCAACTTCCTGGGGCAATTCCTGTCAATGCACGGGCGGTGGAGATGAGCTCTTCCTTGGCGGGAAGGCTCGATGGCAAAGGCGGATTGGAACTGACCTTGCGTCCCGGATCCTGGAGCGTCGTGGTCAGATCCGTCCTCGCGGAAACACCCAAGCAATTGGAGGTCAACAAGGCGCCGGAGCCCTGGCCGGAGCAGGAAGTGTGGAGCTTTCAGGAAAACGCAAACCTTCGTGGTCTGGCGTTCGAGGGTGCCTCGCCAGTAAACCCCGTCCAGGCAGGTCTGGATGCAAGTCTGAAAAACCTTCCCGCCTGGAGTCTGGATTCCAGTCATCCCCTACGCGTGAAGGTGGTGCGCGAAGGCGCCATCCATCCGGATTCCATGAAGATCTCCCTTTCTCGCACGATGTACATCGATGCACACGGAGATGGTGCCACGATCCAGGACCGCTACGGCCTGCAAGACTGGCGACCTTTGCGTTTCTCGCTGCGATCGCCGTTGGAAGTTTCCATGATCCAACCGGATCCGGGCGCACCGGAGTTGATCACAACAAACGGGCCCACTGAAGCCGGGATCAATCTGTTTCGATATGCTCGGTCGGTGGATGTCCAAGGACGCATGCAGGACGGTGTTTGGCAACACGCCCCAGCTTCGGCAGTCGATTCCCGCCTGCAGAAATTGAACCTGGAAGTGAAGGCTCCGGCGGGATGGTGGATCGTATCCTTGACAGGAATCGACGGTGCGGAGGAGTATCACACCTGGCGATCTCTGTGGACACAAGGCGAGGTGGTTTTCGCGGCCATTCTCGTCGGGCTTCTGTATCTTTCGGTCGGGCGCCTGGCTGCGTTGTTGGCGCTTGGATTCCTGGTGTCGGGCAGGTTCGATTTGATCAGCACCACCTCATGGACCTTCCTGGCGGCATTCCTTTTCATCCGATCGATCGGCGAACGCCTCGCTGAAGGAAACCAACGATCATTCCAGCGAATTCTGACACCGCTTCTGGTGGCTTGTCTGGGTTGGTGCGGCTGGAGTCTCTTTTCGGATTCCCGCTTGCAATGGGCCCGCATCGTCCATCCTACTGCCATCGTGGAGCAAGGCGGGGACCACAGTTCGTTGCCACGATTGTTCGGAACACCGAGTCACAATGAAGATGATTTGGTCAAGGTGGATTCAACTGTTGTGGCTGCCTCTCCCAACTGGCCAGAAAGTTCCAGCCCCACATCGCCATCTGCAACCATGAGCAGTTCGGTGCTGAGCCAGATCAACTCCCAATCCGATGGACTGATGGGCGAAGACCTCGAACCGATCGAGCGGAACATGATCGATGTGATCTTGGCTGGAGGCGGTGGACCCTCGAGAAGCGGGCAACAAGGTCGACGCGGCATCGGTGTAATCGGCGCTCACGGGCGAGGCATCGGCAACCTGGAAAGAAACGAGAAGCGAAAATCCGTTCCCGACACCGCATCCAAGCGCGAGCGAGATCCTTTCCTGGAGGGCGCCATACAGACAGGTCCTGGCATCCCCCAAACATTCGGGACATCGGCTCGCTTGGAAAGCAGCTACCCCATGGCTTCCGATGCGTCCGTGCGGATCTGGACTTTGGGAATCAACGGAGTTCGTGCCGTCAGGTTCCTTGGAATTCTCATGGGATGGCTTTTGTTGCTCCATGTGTATCGAAGCCGCATCCGAGGCGAGTGCTGCTCGCCAGGCTTGACCTCGTCAAGTTCGGGAGCCCTTGCCCTGCTGCTGCTTCTCGCCGCTTCGCCGGCTTCCGCACAAACCATGCCCTCGAAGGACATGCTGGACGACCTCCAGACAACCCTGACGCAAGCCCCGGATTGCGGTTCGGCCTGCGTGGATATTTCACGGATTTCGGTGAAAAGCCAAGGGAAGGATCTCCGGTTGGAATGCACGCTGCAGGCGTTGGCCTCATCCACCGTCCAGCTCCCCCAAGGCGAATGGACCATAACGGACATATCCTGTCCAACCTGCGTTGTCGGCAGCTACGGCAAAGAACCGTTCGCCGTTGTTTCCAAAGGAACACACACATTGACCATGACCGGAACGCCTTCCGGAAAGGAAGCCGTATTCTCCTTTCCTGTTCGTCCAAGGGTGCTGGATGTGACAGCAACCGGGTGGAGCCGGATTGATGAAGGCCGTGCGTCGATGCATCTCGCACGCGGCAAAGGATCGGAGCCGGAGATTTCCTCGGAAGAGCAGAACCAGATCCACTCCAACATCGGCACGGTCCCGTTCGTGCGGATCGAGCGCGCGTTCCAATTTTCGCGCGAGTGGAAGGTGACCACCCGACTGGTCCGTGCCACCCAATTCGATGGAGCCATCGCAATCGACTACCCATTGCTTTCCGGCGAGGCCACTTTGGATGGCCAGACGATCGATTCCGGCAAGGCACGGTGGGTGCTTCCCTCCGGGGAATCTTCCGTGGAATTCCACACGCGCCTCAGACACGACGATTCGTTGGTGCTGGTGGCCAGCACCGGGCCGTGGTCGGAAACCTGGAAGGCGCAATCGCATCCACGCTTGCAGATTCTGCAGCGCGGCATGCCGACCACACAGCGCGGCGAGATGGTCTGGACTCCGTTTCCCGGCGACACCTTGAAACTGTTCCCGAAAGCCTGGCCTGCGGCCAAAGGGCCATTGGTCACGATTCTCAGCGCAGACCTTACCCAGAACGCGGATCCGCGCGATCCCTCGGCGAAGCTTGTGTTCCAACTGATGGCCAGCCAGGGAACCGACGTCCAAGTACGCCTCCCCGACAACGTCCAACTGGAAGCCATCTTTCGGGACGGAACCGAACAGATCGCCAACCAGCTTCCCGATGGCCGCTGGAACATCCCCGTGAACGCTGATTCTCGCCTTGTTTCCATCGCATGGCGCGCCACCGGCGAAGCTGGACTTCTCCGACGGATTCAACGCGTGGTGCTTTCCGGCGGAGGTGCCAATTTTTCGACCACCCTGCAGATCGCGCCTCAATATTTCGTCCTCCTTTCCGGAGGTCAAGGAGACGGGGTCCGCTGCCTATGGTGGCATTTTCTTCCCTTGTTCGTCGGTTTCGCCTGGATGATCCGAAAGTGGTCAGGAAAACAGGTCTCGTTTTTCCAGGCAGGGATGATCATCATCCCGATCTCCACCATTCATGGGCTTGGCACAAGCACTTGGCTTCTGGGGGTACCCCTCCTCGCCGGCCTTCTCGTATGGCGCCATCGCATCGACAGCTCCAATTGGACCACGGCGCGACGTCGCAACATCCAAGCCTTGATTGTTGTGACCACTCTGATCGCAGCAGTTTCCGTCATCTGGTTGATCCTCTCCCCGTTGGTCGGCTCACCCGATTTCATGGCCACGGCATCCTCGCTTCCTTGGAAATGGGTCCTCGACCGCTCTTCAGGAAGCCTTCCCTCCGCCTGGGTGGTCTCGCTCCCCATCTGGTCGTGGAAAATCGCGATGGGAATGTGGCTGGTCTGGCTGGTGAGATTCTCCCTTCCCTGGGTGCGTAGGGGATGGTCGGTCTTCACGCAAGACGGTGTCTGGCCCCAAGCCGCGGAAACCGAGGAACCGTTCGAGGACCACCACGAATACGATTCCGCATCGGACGAGGACTCGCGAAGGGACGACTAGAGCTTGTTTGACGGAAACTGACTGGATCGTGGAGATCCGGTCAGTCCACCTGTCGAAAGCGAACTTTGTCCAGAACATACGCGGCGGGTTTTCGCCAGTAGATCATCTGCCATCCTTTGTGATCCTGCAACGCTTCGGTGTTGACGACCATCAACCGACTGTCGGCCTTGTACAGGGTTCCGCAGTGTCCGTCCATGGTGTCGAAGGGGATCTTTCTGTACAAAATCCGTCCATCGATGCGATCCACCAGGGCCATCATCTGGCAACCCGCCCCACAACCCCATTCCACCACCGTGAAATGGCCGGCGAAGTTCACGCCGTTTCGCTCGCATCCTTCACGGATCCTCGAACGATATTCCTTCGCAGCTGGATCGGTACGGAAATCCGGTGCGGCCAATTTTCCGGATTTCATCCGGTTGGCGGGAAACTCCGCGAACTGCGACCGCATCCGGAAGGGTCGGTAAACACCATTGACGGCATGGCGCGTCCCCCGCAACCAACCTGCGGAGTCCTCAAGCACCAATTCTCCTTTTGCAGGCCGTTTGGCGGAATCCCTCCGTGGGATCCACTCCACCCAAAGGCCTTTGGTTCCCTCTATCAGGTAATCGCCCACACGATAGAGGACCACTTCGGAATCCACTTTGGAATCCTCGATGTCCAACCAGGGATCTTCACGCTCCCAATGCGGCAGCGTATCCACCCTCACCGCGATGTTGTCTTGAGCACTGACCAAACCAGCCACCAGCAGAACGATCCACTCCATCGCCTCCACCCTTCTTCGCGCCCAAAGATACGGCACCCCCTTTTAGGGATCGCCCCTTCACTCAACCAGCAAAAACAAGGTTGCGAAATGATCTCGATCTCGATTTGTTGTAGATTAGTGGATTCGAAACCCTTCTCGAGGCCGGAAGTGTCTGGCCACCGCGGGAAGGTCCGTCGGACAAGGAAGGATTCTCATGTCGCAGAAGTTCGATCTGGTGGTGATCGGTGGTGGACCCGCCGGCTACGTGGCAGCGATCAAGGCCGCCCAATACGGCAAGACCGTGGCGATGGTGGAAGTGGAACGCGCGGGAGGCACCTGCCTGAACTGGGGTTGCATCCCCACCAAGGCCCTGCTCAAGCAAGCCGAATTCGCCAACCATCTCAAGCATCCGGAAGACTTCGGCTTCAAGATCGAAGGCGTGAGCTTCGACTTCGCCAAGGTGGTCGCCAAGTCCCGCAAGGCCGCCGACAAAATGGCCATGGGGATCGACCACCTGTTCAAGAAAAACAAGATCCAAGCCTTCAAAGGCTTGGGGACCATCACCCGTCCCGGACTGGTGGAAGTCAACTACAAGGACGGCAAGCCCGCCGACCAATTGGAGTGCGAGAACATCGTGATCGCCACCGGCGCGCGCCCCCGCTCCCTGCCCGGCATCGAGCTCGACCGCAAGACCGTGATCACCAGCCGTGAAGCCTTGGAACTTTCAGAGTGCCCCAAGTCGATTTTGGTGATCGGTGCGGGCGCGATCGGCGTGGAGTTCGCCTATTTCTACAACGCCTTTGGAGCCAAGGTCACCTTGGTGGAATTCCTCCCCAACATCCTGCCTCTGGAAGACGAGGAAGCCTCCAAGCTGCTGGAACGCAAATACCAGGGCTACGGCATCGAGGTGCTCACCGGCACCAAGGTCAACTCCATCCAGGTGACAGAATCTGGCGCCGTGGCGAGCTTCGAAGGGAAATCCCCAAAAGCCGGCAACACCTTCGACAAGGTGCTGGTGGCGGTGGGAGTGGAAGCGCGCATGGATGGCCTGCTGGGACCCGACCTCAAGTTGGATCTCAACCGCGGCTACATCCGCACCAACGACCGCTACGAAAGCTCGCTGCCCGGCATCTACGGCATCGGCGACGTGATCGGCCCGCCTTGGCTGGCCCACGAAGCCAGCTGGGAAGCGGGACAGTGCATCGATGGCCTCTACGGAAACATCGAGCCGCGCAAGAGCCACCTGGTTCCGGGTTGCACCTACTGCCAGCCGCAGGTCGCCTCGATCGGGGCCACGGAGAAGAAGCTCAAGGAACAGAACATCGAATACAAGGTGGGCAAGTTCCCGTTCATCGCCAACGGCAAGGCCGTGGGAACCGGCGACACCGACGGATTCGTGAAGCTGCTCTATGGCGCCAAAAACCACGAATTGCTGGGCGCGCACATCATCGGGTCGGAAGCCACCGAGCTCATCGCGGAACTGAACCTGGCGATGAACTTGGAAGCGACGCTGGAGGATGTGCTGGGAACGATGCACGCGCATCCCACGTTGAGCGAAGTGATCGCGGACGCCACAGCAGTCGCCATCGGAAAAGCCGTCCACATGTGAGATTCGGCTGCGCGGGCGCATACTCGCTCCCCTCCCCCGTTGGCGTACCCAGCACGTACGCCGTCGGGGTCGTGTCGCTTCGTCTGCATCCCGCTCGCTCGAATCTCTTCCTCCCTGTTTGAGCTGATTCCCTTCGCTGCGCTCGCCTTTGGCTCGCTGCGAAGAATTGGGGTGGTGCGCATTGGGTGGGCGCAGTGGCAGAATCAGGCCGTCGCGGATTGGGCTGGTAGGCAGGCGCGAATCAGGCTGAGTAGAATTGGGCCGCCGCAGATGGGGCGGGCGGGGTGGTGCGATCGGCTTGCGCTACCTCTGATGCGGCGTTGTGGTTAGGCGGATTTGCTTCGCTGCGCTTGCCTTCGGCTCGCTGCGAAGAACTGGGGAACTGGCTGGGCTGGCAGAACTGGGCCGTCGTGGAATGGCTAGGCAGGCCAACGCCGATGCACGGAGTTGTGGGCTGGTGGCGAAGATGTGGAAGGCACGTTTATGACGGAATTTGTCAGTCATTGTTGCGTGGTGGTTTGGGCGGTCGTTTTGTGGGGTCTTTGAGACTAGTTTGCAGGGAATGAAGACCAAGGTGATTGTGTGCGAGCCGGGGAAGAAGGTTCGGTTGGATCGGATCCCGACAGATGCGGAGGGGAGCTCCACTTCGAAGGAAGAGGGGACGGCGCTGACGGAGATGATTCGGCCGCGGCTACGCGATCTGCAAGAACGGTTCTATGCGGAAGGGCGACGCGGGTTGGTGGTCGTGTTCCAGGCGATGGATACTGGTGGGAAGGATGGGGCGGTTCGCAATCTGTTCACCGGCGTGGATCCGGCTGGGGTGGATGTTACCGGATTCAAAAGTCCCACGGGGGCTGAGCTTGCCCATGACTACTTGTGGCGGTTGCACCAGAAGGTCCCATCACGTGGAAAGATCGGCGTATGGAACCGAAGCCACTATGAAGACATCTTGGCGGTTCGCGTTCGTCGGTTGGTTCCCGAAGAAGTCTGGAAACGACGATTCGGACATGTGAACGACTTTGAACGGATGCTCACCGACGAAGGCTTCGTGGTGGTGAAGTACTTCCTGCACATCAGCCACGATACCCAGAAGCGTCGCTTGGAAGAGCGATTGGCCGATCCTTCCAAACATTGGAAATTCGATCCGTCCGATTTGGAAGATCGCGAGCTATGGACCGAGTACCAACACGCCTACGAAGACGTGTTTGAAAAATGCTCCACGAGTTGGGCACCTTGGAGAATCGTGCCGGCCGATCGAAAGTGGGCGCGCAATCTCGCCCTCATGCAGGACATGGTGGAGATCCTCGAAGGTCTGGACCCCCGTCCTCCCGCCTCCAAGTTCGACCTTTCCAAGATCACGATCCGCTAAGAGTCACTCCACTCCGATCGATCCCCGCCACCGGTTCAAGCCGGTTTGGCCGGATCCTTCTGCGGCGGCGGTGGCATCTTGGAAACATCTTCCACGACCTCCTCGGGAAGCGGAGCTTTCGGATCCTCCGCCGAATCAGGCTCTGGTTTCGGGGCCCCCGCGGTTGAAGGAGCTTTGGCAACCCCTGCGGCATCGACAGCTGGATCGGTGTTTCCCACGATCGGGGGGCATTCCCCCCTGCGGCCTTTCTCCAACATTTCCAACGCGCGTGAACCGAAGTAGAACGCCATCACCATTTTGAAGATGGTGTTGAGTTGCTCGAAGTGGGAATCCATGGAACTGGGTGAAACCATCGAAAGCGATTGGACCAGAACGAAGCCGACCAACGCTGTCAGGGCCAGCGTCCCACGGACGGTTCCAGGAGGAAGGCCGAAGGAATCCTTTTCGTAGGGGTTTCCCCGGGGTTCGGCCAGAACTCCGCCGGTTCTTTTCAGCAAGGCGGCACGTCGTTGCAGGAAATCGTTGATTTCATTCTGGTTTTTGCCGTAGGTCTCCGGCTGGAGGATTTTCCATTCCTGCGGACTCAGTCCCCAGTTGAGGTTGTAATGGCGGATTGCCCACCAGTAGTAGGCGATCACCCCCAACATCCAGGCGATGAACAGCCAAAAGACAATGCCCGAAGCGAGGGCGTAGGAGGGAACCATTCCACTGGCCCCCCCGCAATGCTGGGTCGTCTGGGCTGCGGAATCGACGGCTTGACCAGCCAGGAGACACAGTGCCTCTGCTAGGATGTTCATGGGGAGCCTTTCAGAAGAAACCGATTGATCGCCACCCCCAATGCGGCGCCGCCGATCGAATACAGGACCGTGCTGGTCGGCTGGGAGCCCTCGAAACTCGCCCCCACCAATCCTCCACCCACCGCGCCGATCATCCCGGTGGCCAGATAACTTTGTCGGATCAGATGGCGATTGAGTTCCAGCGATTCACCCAAAAGGGAATCCGACTTGGTGTAGTACCTGTGGAGCTGGAAGAACGCCATGCTGTCCGTGCGATGGATTCGTTGCCATTTTTTGTCAAGCGAATCGCTCAGCACCAGCAATTGGGTCTGATAGGAATTCTGCCTATCGGAAAGCGCCAGCAAAACGGAATCGTTCTTCATTTGGCCGAGGACGCGGCGCTTCTGGCCTCGCGAAAACAAATACGAGGTCGTGTCCACCTGGACCGTATCACCAGCCATCAGCTTCAAGGAACCTGGTCGCGATTCCCCCAACACGATTCGATCCTTGGCGTGGATTTGAAACTCCACTCCCGAGTCTGCCGTGACACCCATCGCTGAAGGGAACTTCACGAGCTTTCCTGCGTGCGAAAGTGCAGCCAAAGCAAGAACCAACAACAACATCTTCATCCGAAAGTTCCTCCGCCCAAAGCCGGGTCGTTCAGTTGTCGATCCGTGACTGTGCTGGCTTTCTGATCCAGGCTCAAAGATTTCACCGCTTCCATTTGTGTCTGGACTTGGCTCAATTTCGCTCGCAAGGAATCCATTTCGGCGCGAGTCGCCTGCATGGATTGAATTTCCTGGCGCAACGTGTCGCGCCGCCATTGGAGGAGCTCGTCGACTTCTTTCCGCAAATCCTCACGAGAATGCGAAATGTCCTCGACCTTTTGGTTCGTTCCCGAATTGAACAGTTTTCCGATCCCCTCGATGATCCTGCGATAGAGATAAACCAAGGGCGCAGCCAAGCCCGCGATCCAATAGGGAAGATCGCCCGCCGATGAAATCTCGTCTGCCATGCTTTTCAATTCCGGGACAAACCAGGAAAGCAGGAGCAGGATTCCTCCTACCACCATCAGGACCAGCAAGAAAATCACCAGCGAGCGGATAGGTTTGGGCATTTGACCTCGATGGAGGTAGGAAGGGATTTTCACGCACCCGCGTTGATACCATCCTCGTCTGATGGCCTCAAGACGGTTAGTGTGATGAAAATCTATCACCTCACGCAGGGGATTTTCATTGCCTCGCAAATAAGCACAATCAGATCCACAACTAATGATTCATATTGGGGCAGCTGGAACAATCCCTTGCTCAAGACTGAAACACATTCTGGCCTTGGCACTTCCCGTCACCGCCTTCGCTCCGGTTTTCATTGATTGGCACGATGATTGGTACTTAGGAGGGCATTCCCGTTCCAGATGCGGGAACAACCCCCAGTGCGATAACGCTCTGGGGACTTCATCACACACCCTCGTTTCGGAGATATCCCATGTTCGCTCTTGCCTCCTCTCGTAATCTTCTCGACGAACTCTTTCGTGAATTCGAACCGTCGGCTCCCACCCCATCGACCTTCAGTCCCTCCGTCGATGTGATTCAAGTGGAAGACGGCTTTCGGCTTCGTGCGGAACTCCCAGGTGTCACTAAGGAATCGCTTCAAGTCGAGTTGAAGAACCAGACCCTTTCCATCGCTGGCGAAAAGTCCTCGCCCATGGCCGCCGCTCAGGCGTACAGGTATTCCGAAATCAGCTACGGCAAATTCCAGCGCCGGTTCCATCTTGCGGAAAGCATCGACCGCGATCGCCTGGAAGCCAAATTTGAAAACGGCGTTCTCGACATCCGTCTGTACCTCCGTCCAGAGCACGGACCTCGTCAAATCCAAGTCGTTTAAAATTCTCACCAAGCACTTCAAGCAAAAAGCCTCGCGAATCCAGTTCAAGATTTCGAGGCTTTTTCGTTTCTGACCTTTGTCGATCTCTCACCTGGATCCATCTTCTAGGAATATGAGTCATGACCACGCGCTTCCTCCTGGCACTGCCGTATGCCGTCTCTTTGTCTACGGAACTCTCCGCAGTGGACAACCAAATGCGCCAAGGCTCGGTGGTGCCACCTTTCTGGGAATGGGCACCACCTCCGGCAAGCTGATCCATCTTGGCGACTATCCTGCATTGGTTCCCGGCGATGGAACCGTAATCGGAGAGCTCTATGAACTTCCGCTTGCGGCACTGACCCGCATCGATGAGCTGGAAGGATTCGATCCAGCCGATCCTGAAGGCTCCCTGTTTTTACGAGTGGAGCGACCGGTTCAACTTGATGGCCACTCGGAATCGGAGTTGGCTCTTACGTACCTGTGGCCGCACTCGAGTCAGGCCCCCGTTTTGGAAGAAGGAGATTGGGTAGCCTACTTGCAACGGACTCGTGGTGGGTACGCACCTGTCCCCTGGTTATGACTGCCGTAGGCACAAAACCAACACATCAGCTCTCGCTCGACCTCGCCTTTCGACCTACCTGGAAGATGCGTCTTCAGCATCGGGCGGTCCTCTCGCTTGGCCGCTTTTTACCCATCCCCAGACAAGCGGACATCTTGTCCCTTGCCACCACGGCCCTTGGCGAGGTTCCTCCGCACTTCTGCAGGGCCTTGTTTCTGAATGCCCTTTCCGAAGCTTGTTGGCTCTGGCAAGGTGGATGGAACTACCTGGAAGTTCCTGACCGAACCACCTTGGACCCCATCTGGACCACGGAGGGTTCCCCTACCCTTTTTCTTTCGATGCATCACGGGAACTGGGAGTGGCTGGCCGGCCTTCTCTATCACTTCCGTTCCGACACCATTGGCGTCGCTCGGTCTGCGCATCATCCATTGGGCCAGAGCATTCTTCGATGGGTCCGGACCTTTCACAGGACTCCGGTCTATTACGATCGAGATGCCATTCTTCGCGCGTCTCGCCAATTGCGCCACGGGGGGCTTGTCGCGTTTCTCGCCGACCAACGCCCACCCACTGGAGGCATCCCGGGTCAGTGGCTGAACCAACCAACCCAAGTGACGCCGCTGCCTTCCCTTTGGTCCCGCTCCTCCTCTCCTGCACTGTGGACTGGTCAGCTTTCCTGGAGCGATCGCCAGCTGTACCACCTCGACTTGCTCGCCTACGACCCCTCCGCACTGGATTCGTGGAGCCAATGTTTGGATTCCGATTTCCTTCCTTGGATCCGCAGGGATCCTACTTCTCACTTCGGCTTCTTCCATCGACGCCTTGTTTCACGTGAAACATCCACCCGCATCGCTCACCTCTCCCGAACCTAAAAGTCCGGGAGAATGTTGCGTCTGGATGCGTCTCAGGACAATATCCTCTGTCCTCTTTTTCTCCATCCAGGAAAGTGATCCATAGGGGTTTGGCCAGTTCCCCAAGTGCTCATCCCTACGAAGAACCTCGGCAGGAATTTGGCATTAAGTCGTCTGGTAGGTTAGGCAGCGAAAACCTAGTAGCGAGTATCCAGGACAACGTTAGGCGTAAACACGGATCTCTACGGCCGATCTTCCTAAGTCCTGAAGCAGAGAAAAGTGGCGGAACACTAGAGGTGGAAAGTCGGAACACCACACCCGCTCAGACACAAGAACATTGGATCCCATGCGTTTCTTCCCTAAGGATGCGTTCGAGAGGTCTATGCACGTTGTCCTTAGTCTTACCTCATCTCCAGAACTTCCCTCTTGGGTTCCGTCGCTTCGTGATGATTTTATTGGTTTGATCTTCAAGCCTAGGCGTACCATACCGATGCACTCCTCTCTGATTGGTTTCACGTGAAACAACCCGAACCGTTCTGCACAGCTCCGACGGAGTTCGAACCTCGCCTACGGGAATTGGTGGAGTTCATCCGAACAGCCGCTAAATCTCAAAACCTAGTGAGCCCAGGGGACCTGGAGCATTTGTGGGAAAGGCACATCCTGGACAGCCTTGCCCCCCTGCTTTGGAGCGAGGAACTTGGATTGAATCAGGCGGGAACTTGGGTCGATATGGGGGCAGGAGCAGGATTTCCTGTCCTTCCTTTGGCCATTTGCTTACCACATTGGACGTTCTATGCCATCGAACCAAGAAGACTCCGAGTACTGCACTTGGAACTCGCCGCTGAAACTCTCGGACTGGGGAACATGAAGGTTGTTGGAGCGAAGGCAGAATCATCCGCCAAGCTCCCCGCCTTTTCAGAAGTCGCCGACATTGTTTCATCACGGGCAGTTGGAAAAATTCCCGAAGATGCACAACGAGCCCTCCCGTTCTTGAACAGACGAGGATGGTTTGTGACGTTCAAACACAACGAACAGGTCCAGGGAATTGACGGCTACCACCCCCTGTCCTATGTTCGATACCGTCTCCCCCAGGGAGATGAACCCAGAACTTTGGTGCTGGCTCCAATCTCTTCCATCTAGGCAAAGTCATGACCCGAATCATCGCGATCTGCAATCAGAAGGGCGGCGTGGGAAAGACGACGACCGCCGTCAATCTCTCCGCCGCCCTTTCCATGGCGGAACGCCGCACCCTTTTGATCGATGCAGATCCTCAAGGAAATGCGACCCAAGGTGTAGGTGTCACCGTCGGTGATGAGCCTACGTTGTACGAAGCGTTATTGGAAGAAACACCCTGGACGCCTGAAGCGGCATCAGGGTACATCATGAAAACCCAGCTTCCGTTTCTAGACATCGTGCCTGCCACGCACCACCTGGCTGGCGCAGAGATTGAACTCGTGAACTGTGTTTCACGTGAAACACGCCTTCGTGAATTCCTGAAAATGATCGCCCAGCGATACGATTACATCCTCATCGATGCCCCGCCTTCGTTGGGATTGCTGACGTTGAATGTGCTGGTCGGAGCCAAATCGGTGCTGATCCCCATCCAATGCGAATACTACGCACTCCAAGGCTTGGCGGAACTTCTCAACACGATTCGCCTAACGCAACAGTCGTTCAATGCGGAATTGCAAATCGAGGGAGCGTTGTTGACCATGCATCAGAGCTCGACAGTTCTTTCTAAGCAAGTGGTGGAAGAAGTCCGCAACTCTTTCCAGGAAAAAGTCTTCCACTCGGTGATCCCTCGTACCATCAAACTGGCTGAAGCACCTTCCTATGGAAAACCCATACTTCTTTACGACATCGCGACACCTGGCGCAGTCGCGTACATGAAGCTCGCGCAGGAAATCATGGGGATCAAGCAATGAATCGACCCCGCGGTTTGGGCAAAGGTTTAGGGGCCATTTTCCAGGAGAAGAATCTCGCCCACAAGGACGACATGCCTGGAGCTCCTCCCCCCGATGGATCCAGGGTGGAAGTGCTTCACATTTCCCAAATCCAACCAAACCCATTCCAGCCTCGCAAAGAATTCAATCAAGAAGAGCTCGAGGATCTTGCCCAGTCGATCCGAGAGAAAGGCGTTTTCCAACCGATCCTGGTGCGGCGACAAAACAACAGCTACCAGATCATCGCAGGCGAACGACGATTCCGGGCAAGTCAGCTGGCGGGCAAAGATTCCATTCCCGCCTTGATCCGAGACCAAGTTTCGGATCGCGACATGCGGGAAGTCGCACTGCTGGAGAACATCCAGCGAGTGCAACTCAATGCGATCGAAGAAGCACTCGCCTATCAGGAATTGATCAATTCGTGTGGCTATACGCACGAACAACTTTCGGACCGATTGGGGAAAAGCCGACCGGCGATCACCAACAGCCTCCGACTTCTAAAATTGACAGAATCCGTTCAAGCCATGATTTCGGACAGCACGCTTTCGGCAGGCCATGCCCGCGTCCTGGCATCCCTTCCACAAGCGCAACAAGATCCCCTGGCGAAAAAAGCAATCGAGGAAGGGTGGAGTGTTCGCACTCTGGAATTGGAAGCTGGGCTTTCCAAGCCCTCCAAGCCCAAGTCGGAAAAGCCAAAGGTCGAGAAAAAGCCGTCTGCGGAAGATCCCAACCAAATCGCTTTTGTCCGGGACCTGGAAAAGCGTTTGGGCACACGGGTGCACATGGAGATCCAAGAAACGGGCAAAGGCTACTTGCGCATGGATTTCCTTTCCAAAGAGGATCTAAACCGATTGGCCGATGTTCTCCTTGGGCTCGACCGGATCTAAGCGATGGAAACAAGGCGGGAAAAAATCCGTGTCCTCATTCTCCGAGGTGTCACCGGAGAATCATGGACGGTCGGGATTCCGCTCTCCTTGTTCAAGTTCATGACCATTGCCCTGGTGATTCTGGTGATCTTGGCGGGTGTGACAATCACCTGGCTAGGCACCATCGCCATTCGACTTCAAGCTGCGGAAATGATGGCGCAAGAAAACACCCTGTTAAGACAACAGTTGAAGGAAGTCGGAAACCTGCAGGGGGAACTTCGGAAAATCCAAGAACGGGAAAAAGCGCTCACCGCTCTGACACAAGCTTTCCTGGATGATGCGGATTCCACTCAAACCGTCCAAGCCGAAGAAACCCATTCCGGAATTTTCGATGAAAAGGCCCGAACAAAATTTCTCCACGAGTACGTTGCGATTCGAAGGACCCAGCTAGCGCATCGCCAGTCAACAAAAGAAGTCAGCCAGCTTCCCTATTTATCGTCCCCCATTCGGGGTGAGGATGCTTTGTCTTTCCTGTTGGATACTCCAGGCCCGGACAAGGAGCGAACCGTATTTTGCATTGCCGGAAGCGCCATTCGCAGCCCCGCGGACGGCCTGATTCTCGAGGCCGGCTGGACTCCCAACAAAGGGTTGAGAATTCGTCTCGCTCTGCCCGAGGGAATGGAAGTGACATTTTCCGACCTCGGCGAATTGGATGTCGAACCGGGAGATCTTGTGAGGCGAGGAGAGATCCTCGGTAAATCCCGACTTCAAGGTGGTGAGAGTTCTTCGAGATTTCGCATGACACTTTCCATCCACGAGCTTGCCATGGATCCGTGGTTTGCTATGATGCGTTAGACCATGTCCGATAAATCGTCCAACGGCAAGCCGTTTACGTTCATCAACACCGGTACCGTCGTGTCCGGCGAACTCCTCGTGGAAAACGATCTCCTCATCGAAGGAACGGTGAAAGGAACCATCCGCGCAACCGGTGTTGTCTCCGTTCACCTTCAAGGCGTGGTGGAAGGCGAGATCCAGGCCACCGCTGTGAAAATCGGCGGAAAGGTCACGGGGAACGTGACGGTCAGCGATCGCGTCATCATGGAATCCAAGGCCGTGCTGGTGGGAGACATCCGCACTCGCGAACTGGTGATCCAAGAAGGCGCCATCTTCCAAGGCAAGTGCGACATGCAACCTAGCCAAATCGCAGGTGGCAAACACTGACCCTGCGCGGTGGTTTTCCCTTGGTGGAGAAATCACCGCATTGGTCCTTGGCTCGGCCCTGGCTGGCTACTGGCTCTCGGAACAATTCCAATCCCAATGGATGTTGGTCGTTTGCAGCTTGGGGGGCGTGATCCTTGCCCTGTACAGAATGGTTCGGAGTTTGACACGATGAACATTCGTCGGCTCCATCTCCTGTTCCTTTTGCTGGTCATTCCGGCACTCGGCACCGTTGGGTGGCTGCTCTTGCATTTGATGAAACGAGATGGCACACTGGAATTCCAAGCACTCGCTTGGGCCACCTCCACCGCAGGACTGCATGCGGTTCTCGGGGTTCGACTTTGGAAACAACATTTGCAGGTCGATCACTCCGGAATTGCAAGCGGAGTGAAGGTTCTCGCTGTACGTTTTTTCACCGGCGTTGGACTGTTCGTGACAGGGCTTGTCATGAACCCCCAGGCCAAGGAAGTTTTCGCCACTTTGTGGTCAGGAATCTTTCTTATTCTTTTCGTCTCTGAGACGATTTTCTTCTTCAAGGGAGTCAAAGAACTTTGAGCGGTAGTTCTGGCAACCTAGCGGATTTCATCCTTCCTCACATCCTCGATGGCAACGAGTGGCACCCTCTCCCCATTCTTGGCGGGATCCATTTGCCCTATCCGTTGACGCTGCATGTTCTCATGCTGCTGATCGGTGCCGTCTTCACACTCATTCTCGCGCTCAGCGCGGTTCGCCGTTCTGGATATCTTCCGGTCTCCTCCATTGGACAGATCGTGGAAATCCTGTTGGTCTACATCCGCGACGAAGTAGCCCGACCCAACATCGGCAAAAAGGACGGCGACAAGTGGGTGCCGTTTTTGGCCTCCTGCTTTTTCTTCATCCTCGTGCTGAACCTGATGGGTTTGGTGCCGGTGTTCGCTGGAGCGACCGCGAACATTTCCGTGACCTTGGCCATGGCGTTGCTGGTATTCGTGGTATTCAACGTTGCGGGCATGGTGCGAAACGGTCCGTTCCATTACATCAAGAATCTGATCCCCGGCGGGGTGCCCGTTTGGGTTCTTCCCATCCTGGCGCCCATCGAAATCATTTCGCTGTTCATTCGGGCCTTCTCCTTGACCATCCGTCTGTTCGCGAACATGGCGGCCGGACACATCATGATCCTGGTGATCACCGGACTGATCACGATCTTGTCCCCCATGGTTTCTCATTCCTTGCAGAGCTCCTTGGGCTCCGCCGCCGACGGAGTCGCCATTGCATTGATGGCTCCTCTACCCTTGGCGTTTTTGCTTTTCATTCTGGTCATCAAGGTTGCCGTCTGCTTTTTGCAAGCGTTCGTCTTCACCTTCCTGAGTTCGCTGTACATCGGCAGCGCGCTGCATCAAGAACACTGATCTTTCCTTCAACCTTCCCAACAAACAGGAGATTCAAATGGACATCGGATACGGATTGGCTGCAATCGGAGCAGGTCTCGCCGCCATCGGCGCCGGATTGGGAATCGGCAAGGCTGCCGCAGCCACGGTCGAATCCATCGCCCGCCAGCCCGAGGTCAAAGACGACCTTCGCGCCAACCTGATCCTCGGCGCGGCGCTGATCGAAGGCGTCGCACTGCTCAGCGCGGTCATCTGCCTCCTTGTCGTCCTGAAGTAAACCATGGAGCAGGACGTCCAGGCACACACGGTCGCGCCATCGGGAGGCAACTACGCCACCAAGCTCATGACGCCAAATCCGGGAATCATGATCTGGGTCTGGGTCGTCTTCATCGCTCTTTTGGTGCTTCTCCACAAGTTCGCTTGGAAACCGATCCTTGCCGCGGTGTCCGATCGCGAGCGCAAACTCAAGGAATCCCTCTCCAAAGCCGACGAAGCCGTGGCCAATGCCGCGACTATCGAGGCAGAGCAGAGGAAAATCCTAGAGCAGGCTCGCAGCGAGGCCACCCGCATCATTTCCGAGCAACGCGACTACGCCGCGAAGTTCAAGGCCAACTCCGAAGCGGACGCCAAAGTCGCCGCCGAGAAGATCGTGGACGAGGCCAAGTCGGAAATCCATGCCGCCCAGCAGCAGGCACGGACCGAGTTGAGCCGTTACGCCGCGGAACTTTCCGTGGGAGTCGCCGAAAAGATCTTGCGCCAGAAACTGGACACGCCCGACCAGGCGTTCGCCCAGCAGATGGTGTCGGAGGCGTCGAAGGGCTGATGTCCAAGGCATCCACCCGATACGCCAAGGCGCTGCTGGAGATTCTCGCCGCCGAGCGCGACGCTTCCGCGAACATGTCCGTCTTCAGGTCGCTAGCCGAGCTGCCCGAATCGCTGACCGCCCGACTCGCAGATGCGACAATTCCTGTCGAGGCGAGATCCAAGGCGCTGTTGGTCTCCATCGGGTCTCCTTCCAAGGATTCTCTCCTGGGAAGGCTCGTCTCCCTGCTTGCGTCGCGACGCCGGCTCGGGGAGATCGCCGAAATTTCGCGCGAACTCCTTTCCATGATGGAAGCGCGCGCGGGCATCGTGCGAGGTACCGTGCTGGCACCGAGGCCGTTGGCGCCGCTACAGATCCAGTCCCTAGAGAAGTCGCTTTCCTCCGTCGGGTCCCGTGTGGAACTCGTTCAGGAAACCGACCTTTCCCTCCTCGGCGGATTCCGTGTCCGATTGGGCTCCCAAGTCCTGGACGCTTCCGTCGCAAACCAGTTGAACCAGGCCCGCCGGGCCCTTCTTTCGGCATAGGGAGCAACAAGGAAACCATGATCGACACAGTCCGACCCGACGAAATCGCATCGCTCCTGCGAAAGCAGCTGGAAGGATTCAATCCTTCTATCGAAAGCCACGAGACGGGAATTGTCCTGAAGGTGGGCGACGGCATCGCGCGCCTGCAAGGGCTCCCCACGGTCGAAGCCGGCGAACTCGTGCAGTTCGAAGGCAAGGAGAACGTGTACGGCCTCGTGCTGAACCTGGAGGAAGACAACGTCGGTGTCGTGCTTCTGGGCGACATCCAGTCCATCCGCGAAGGCGATGTCGCGCGACGCACCAAGGTCCAGGCTTCGGTTCCGGCAGGCAGATCGCTTCTGGGTCGCGTCGTGGACGCGTTGGGCAATCCCATCGATGGCGGTCCGGCCATCGTCGCGGAATCCCACCAGCGCATCGAAGTCAAGGCGCCCGGCATCATGGCGCGCAAGAACGTGCACGAACCGCTCCAGACCGGCATCAAGGTGATCGACGCCATGACCCCGATCGGTCGCGGCCAACGCGAGCTGATCATCGGCGACCGTGGCACGGGCAAGACGGCGATCGCGCTGGACACGATCATCAACCAGAAGGGCAAGGACGTCAAGTGCTTCTACGTGGCCATCGGCCAGAAGCAATCGACCGTCGCCCAGGTGGTGGAAAAACTCCGTGAACACGGCGCCATGGAATACACGACCGTGATCGTGGCTGGCGCCGCGGCACCAGCTCCCTTGCAGTATCTGGCTCCCTACGTGGGTTGCGCCATGGCCGAATTCTTCCGCGACAACGGCGGCCACGCCCTGATCATTTTCGACGATCTGACCAAGCAGGCCCAGGCCTACCGACAGATGTCCCTGCTTTTGCGTCGTCCTCCGGGTCGCGAGGCGTTTCCCGGCGACGTGTTCTACGTGCACTCCCGTCTGCTGGAACGCGCTTGCAAACTGTCGGACAAGAACGGTGCTGGTTCGCTCACGGCGCTTCCCATCATCGAGACCCAGGCCGGCGACGTTTCCGCCTACATCCCGACCAACGTGATCTCCATCACCGATGGCCAGATCTTCCTGGAGTCGGGCATGTTCAACGCGGGTCTGCGCCCTGCCATGAACGCGGGCATCTCGGTGTCGCGCGTGGGTGGAGACGCCCAGATCAAGGCCATGAAGCAGGTCGCGGGAACGTTGCGTCTGACCTTGGCCCAGTACCGCGAGCTCGCCGCCTTCTCGCAGTTCGCCTCGGACCTGGACGCCGCCACGCAAAAGCAGCTGGCCCGTGGACAAAGATTGACAGAACTGTTGAAGCAGCCCCAGTTCGCGCCGCTGTCGGTGGGCGCCCAGATCGTGGTGATCTATGCGGGAACCAACGGATATCTGGACAAGGTGGACGTCAAGAGCGTGGTTCGCTGGGAGAAGGAATTCATCGATTTCCTCAACGCCAAGCATCCGACTTTGGTGTCCGACATCGAGTCCAAGAAGGCCCTCGACGACGAGCTGAAAAAGCGCATCGAGAATGTGGTGGCAGCCTTCAACTCCGCGTTCCAGGCCTAAGGAGAACATCCTTTGCCCACGATCAAGGAGCTGACGAACAAGCTCAAGAACCTCCAGAACACGAAGAAGATCACGGCGGCCATGAAAATGGTCGCCGCGTCCAAGCTTCGTCGCGCGCAGGAGGCGATCGAGCGCACGCGGCCCTATCGACACGAACTGACCACCCTGCTTTCCGACCTCCAGTCGGCGATCGCCGGCCAGGACCTTCCCGAGGAAGCCGCCGTCTGGCTTTCTCCTCGTCCGGTCAAGCACGTGTCGGTCGTCCTGTTCACTTCCGACAAGGGACTCTGCGGCGCGTTCAACAACGGACTCATCCGGGTCTTCGAGCGTGTTGTCGGAATCCGTCCCATGGACGCGGGAACAGAAGCAAGACCAGGTTTTTCGGAACTCCGCGCGCGCATCGGCGCCACCGCCTTCACGGTGCACTTCGCCGGACGTCGCGGTTGGGACGCCTTTCGCACCAAGCTCCCAGCCAAGGAAAACGTGGGAGAGTGGTACCAGGAGGCCGTCGCCCGGCCATCACTTGCAAATGCCCGGCCCATCGCCGACCAGCTGATCCGGGATTACCTGGAAGGGCGCACCGACGAAATCTGGGTGGTGAACAACCGCTTCCAGTCGGCACTCACCCAGATCCCGCAGGCCAACAAGATCTTCCCGACGACCCCGAAGGCGTCGAAGACCTCCAACCAGCCGATCCTGTTCAATCCGCCTCCTGCGATCGTGCTGGCCAAGTTGATTCCGCAATCGATCCGCTTCCTGATCCTCAACGCGCTTTTGGAAAACGCCGCCGGCGAACAGGGCGCGCGAATGACCGCCATGGACAACGCCACGCGCAACGGCCAGGAAATGATCGACAAAAACACACTCCTGAAGAACCGGGCTCGCCAGGCGCAGATTACGACAGAACTTGTCGAAATCATCGCCGGCGCCGAATCCATCCGCTAAAGGGAACCCAGCCAACATGAGCACCAACATTCTCAAGGGCAAGATCATCCAGGTTCTGGGACCCGTCGTCGACGTGGCCTTCGAGGATGGAAGCCTTCCTCCCATCCTGCAGGCCTTGGTCTGCACCAATCCCAGCATATCCGCCGATCCCGACAACCTGGTGCTGGAAGTGGCCTCGCACCTGGGCGACAACGTGGTGCGCACCATCGCCATGGATTCCTCCGACGGTCTCTCGCGCGGCGTGGAAGTCCGCGACACCGGCAAGTTCATCCAGGCACCCGTGGGCGACAGCACTTTGGGCCGCGTGATCAACGTGGTGGGCCAGCCCATCGACGGCAAAGGTCCCATCGCGTCCACCTTGTCGCTACCCATCCACCGCAAGCCACCCACCTTCGATCGCCAGTCCACGCATGCCGAGATCCTCGAGACCGGCATCAAGGTGGTGGATCTCCTCGCTCCCTACGCGAAGGGTGGAAAGATCGGACTGTTCGGCGGCGCCGGCGTGGGCAAGACCGTGCTCATCCAGGAACTGATCAACAACATCGCCAAGTACCACGGTGGCTACTCGGTCTTCGCGGGCGTGGGCGAACGCACTCGCGAAGGCACCGCCCTTTATGGTGAAATGGAAGAAGCCGGTGTGCTGGGCAAGACCGCGCTCGTGTACGGCCAGATGAACGAACCGCCGGGAGCGCGCGCCCGCGTGGCCCTCACGGCCTTGACCATCGCCGAGTATTTCCGAGACGTGCAGCACCAGGACGTCCTGCTGTTCATCGACAACATCTTCCGCTTCACCCAGGCGGGATCTGAAGTGTCCGCGCTCTTGGGACGTATTCCGTCCGCGGTCGGATACCAGCCCACCCTGGGCACGGAAATGGGCGAACTCCAGGAACGGATCACTTCCACCAAGGACGGTTCGGTCACCTCGATCCAGGCCATCTACGTTCCCGCCGACGACTACACCGATCCGGCTCCGGCCACCGCCTTCACCCACCTCGACGCCACCACCAACCTTTCCCGACAGATTTCGGAACTGGGGATCTACCCGGCCGTGGATCCCCTGGATTCCCGCTCCCGTCTGCTCTCCCCCGATGTGGTGGGCGAAGAACACTATGCCGTGGCACGCGGTGTGCAGAGACTTCTCCAGCGTTACAAGGAATTGCAGGACATCATCGCGATCCTGGGCATGGACGAACTCTCCGAAGAGGATCGTCTCACGGTCAACCGCGCCCGCAAGGTCCAACGCTTCCTCTCCCAACCTTTCCATGTCGCCGAACAGTTCACGGGCATGCACGGCAAGTACGTGAAAGTCACCGACACGGTCCGTTCCTTCAAGGAAATCCTGGAAGGCAAACACGACGATCTGTCGGAAGGCGCGTTCCTTTATGTCGGGACCATCGAAGAAGCTGTGGAGAAGGACAAGGAGCTGAAGTCCAAGTGAGGCTCCCAACCACCATCGTCGACCCCGAAAAGGTCGCTTGGCAAGGAGAAGCCGAACAGGTCGTCCTGGGAATTCCCGATGGCTTGGTTGGAATCCTCCCAGGTCATGCCGATGCCGTTTTCGCCGTGCAGCCTTGCATCGTCCAGATCACCTTGGCCGATCTCACCAAACGCCAATTCTTCCTTTCCGGAGGCATCGCGCGGGTGGTGAAGGGAGCGCTGACCATCGTTGCGGATTCCGCCGAAACTCCCGAGTCCATTGATCGGATCCGCGCGGAAAAAGCACGCGAACGTGCCAAGGTGAGGTTGCAACAATCCACGCATACCGTGGATTACGATCGTGCCCGCCTGGCCTTGATGAAAGCCATGTACCGCCTCCAGATCGGCGGAGAGTAGACTTTTTTCCGCACCCAGAAAGTTTTCCCTTTGAAACCCTCCTCGCTCAGGAGGGTTTTTCATTGGGTGTAACTCTCTCTGAATGTGGATATCTCCACGCAAAACCCCGACTTCTCGTGGATAACCTACTCAAACCCACGAAGTTATCCACAATAAAGACGTTCACACCTTCACGGAAAACTCCTTGGAAAAGGCCCCCAAGGATAACTTCAGTTTTCCGTGCTTATCCTTTTCCTGTGGATAGCGGAATCTGGTCCCAAAACGGGTTTTCCCTGTCAGTCCACCAGCCTAGTTCAAATTCAAGTCTCTTAAGACTTCTAGAACATGCATTAGTACGTCCAACCCATCGCGGAACTGAGCGGGATCACTAAGCAAGGAAACGACGATCGCTTCCCAGGGAAGGTCAAAGAAATACCCCGGCTGAACCAGCGTACCACACTGCAAAAGTCTTGTGCAAACTTCTTCTTCGGAAAAACCATCCAACCGAAGTATCCGACACCAGCCACCGCCTCCTGAAATGCTTTCCCAGCCGGTTTGACTTCTGGTGAGCAGGTAGGTTAGGTTTTCTTTGCAGCGCCTCTCCAGGGGCTCCCTGAGAGCCTCCTGCAAACCCAATAGATCTTCAAGGGCCAACTGGACCGGAGTCGAAGCGGAGAGCAGGCTGTCGTTGATGCGCGAAAGCCGTTCGCTGGTTTGAGCCAACCAATGGGTGTCCGGGGAGATCGAACGGATCCAGCCGAGCTTGAGTTGCGGCAATCCCAATGATTTTGACAATCCACCCAGCACGAACAACGAGATCCGGTTCTCGTCGTGCAAGGATTGGAATCCGGGAGCATGGAGATCGTTGGCGAACACTTCATCACAGATCACCACGCAATCGTGGCGAAGGCACAAGGTCACGAGCTTCTCCCGTTCCTCGCTGGAAAGCCACCAGCCAGTGGGATTTCCAGGCTGAATAAGTGCCAAACAACGGACACCTTGGCGTAATCTGGATTCCAGCACGCCGATGTCCAAGGCCCAACGGTTGGCATGCCAGCGCAGCGGGATGTCCACCAGACGCAAGCCCTGATGACGGGCGAGGTCGTCCAACAGCGGATAACTTGGCCGACAGACGGCCAACATGTCGCCAGGGTCCAAAAGCAGCTGGAAAAGGATGCTGAAAGCCTCGCTCGTGGAGGCGCACAGGAACCAATCCTCTGGCAAACCACCATGGCGACCGGCCAGGGACTGACGGGCGCAAAGGAGTCCTTGGGAATCCGGTCGATAGAATCGGGCCTCCTCGCGACCGAGCAGACCCAGAGCCTTTCGCTCCGCCGGCGCGCGTTCCACCCAGCCGGTCGGATCGGTCAAGGTCAGATCATTCAGGACCTGTCCACGGAGTTTGGCGTTATCCATGGCCAAGGCGAAATCGGATCCCGTTTGCGCGGGATTATCCGAACGACGCGAAAACCTCATCGCTTCAGGATCGCCTTCAGCAAGGAATGCTCGAGCTCGTCCAGCTGGAAAGGTTTGGGAAGAAATGCGGAAATTTCCCGGGACATCGCTTCGCTGTTGGCGTCTTCGGACTCGAATCCGCTGGTCAGTAAAAAAGGGACGCGAGGATCGATCCGGTGGATTTCGCAAGCCAGTTCCATACCGGTCATATCCGGCATGGTGAGATCGGAAATGATGGCGTCCCAAGAGGTCGGATTCTGGCGGAAAACTTCCAAGGCCTGTTTTGGATTGGCGAAAATTTCGGATTCGAATCCAATGATTGTCAAAAATTGACGAACGACTTCCGAAACTGTTTCTTCGTCGTCCACGATCATGATCTTCTTCCCTTCCAAAGGAGAAAGGGGTTCGATGGAAGAGGAGTCGTTCAAGACAAAACCCGTTTGGATCGCGGGGAAACGAAGTTCGAAGGAAGTTCCTTCACCGAGAATGCTCCGAACTTGGATGGATCCCTGGTGGTTGACCACGATCCCATGGACGACGGAAAGGCCCAGACCGGTACCCTGTCCGGTAGGCTTGGTGGTGAAAAAAGGCTCGAAGATCCGCGAGAGATTTTGAGGAGGGATTCCCTCTCCGGTGTCGGAAACCACAAGACGTACGACCGGTTCACTACCGTTCCTGTCGTCTTGCAGCACGATTTTCAGGGTTCCGCCTCGCTGGGACATGGAATGGATGGCGTTGGTGCAGAGATTCAGCACAACCTGGTGGAGCTGACCGGCATCTCCCAGAATGGAGGACATTGCCGGGTCGACGATGGTTTCTATGTGGATGGCGGGAGGAATGGTCGCCTTTAGAAGTCCGTTCACCTCCTGGACGATGTCGATGAGCTGCAAGGGTAGGAGATTGACGTCCTGCTTGCGTCCAAACAGCAGGATGCGACGCGCCAGATCCCGGGCACGTCGACAGCCCTTGAGAATTCCGTCGACGGATTCCCGGGAGGTGCCTTCCGCAATGGTCAATTCCAAGAGCTGGGCATGGCCCCAGATGGAGGTGAGGATGTTGTTGATGTCGTGGGCAATTCCACCCGCCAGCGTACCGACCGCCTCCAGTTTCTGACTCTGGTTGAGTTGCAACTCCATGTTGCGACGATTTTTTTCCGCATCGAGCCGGTCCAGTTCGGAACCAGCGCGCGCGGCGAAGATGTTGAGCAGATCGTCGGCGAGTCCCGGATCGGAAAGCGGTTTGTCATCCATCACCAGCAGCAATCCTTGAGGATCGCCCGTTCGGGAATCAAGCCTGACTCCCATGATGGACTCCACTCCGGATTCCATCAGGGGTTTGGCGTCCAGGAAGGGTTCGAATTCGGTCCGAGAAATGGAGACTTTTCCGTCGTCGCGCAGAAGTTTGGCAAGCGTGCCTTCGATGGGATAGTCGCGCGAGGAAAGTTCCAATCCGTGGATCGCCAAAAGGTGTACCGATTTCCCGTCCGGAGAATATTCGGCGACCAAAGCGGCCCGAAATCCCAGCGAGCGGGCAAGGGACTGCACCAGCGAATGGAAAAAGTCTTCTCCTACGGCGGCTACTGTTCCCCAGAGAACCTGCTGGAAGGCATGCTCCAAGGTGCGCTTTCGCTGCTCAGCTGCCCGGAAGGATCTTCTGTCACGAGATTCCAGAAGTTCACGTTCAATGACCGGAACCAAGCGCGCCAAATTGTCTTTGAGGATGTAGTCCTGTGCACCCGCTCGCATGGCCTCCACGGCCATCTGTTCGCCCACGGCTCCGGAAACGAGAATGAAGGGGATGTCGGTGTGGATGGAATGCAGAATCTCCAAGGCCCGGATTCCTGAAAACCCAGGCAACGAATAGTCTGATAGGATGATATCCCATTGTCCTTCGTCGAGCTGCTTGCGAAACGCGTCGGCGGAATCCACCCGAACCACCTGGAACTGCAAGCCTTCGTGCTTGAGGTGGCGCTGGACAAGAAACGCGTCGTCCTCGTTGTCCTCGACCATCAGGATCCGCACGGTGCTCATTGGGCGATTTCCTGGATGGATTCGTCCAGGCCCAGCCAATAGTCGGAAATTTTCTGGACGGCGCGCAGAAATTCGTCGAAATCGATGGGCTTGCGGATGTAGGAATTGGCGCCCAGCTCCGCGCAACGGAGGATGTCTTTGTCCTCACGCGACGAGGTCAGGACCACCACCCGGATGACGCGCGTTCTGCCCTGCTCGCGGATCCTGCGGAGGACTTCGATGCCATCGACCTTGGGAAGTTTCAGATCCAGAAGGACGAGAGCAGGAAGCGATTTGTCGAAGGGAGTGGCCGTCAATGCCTCGATGGCCGCCACGCCATCGGAGACCGCAACGATTTCGTTGGGGATCCCCATTTTTCGAAAAGCCCGTCGAGTCAGAAGGACATCGTCAGGATTGTCCTCGACCAGCAGGATCGGTCGTGAGTCCATTGATTCTCCCTGGCTTTGCAGGTGACCGGCGCGAATGAATTGAAGTTTCACGATGGCTGGAATCCTTGGCCGCCGAGGTACGATTTTAAGATAGCACCCCTGCCTGGAAAGCCATGGCGGAAATCGTCTCCGCCTCGAAGGTCCACGAGCCAATTGCCACCGCTCCAGAGAACACCAAGGCACGAATCGATCGATGGCGACATAGGAGCTGATGGTATCACTTTTCCGGCCAACGGAAAAACCCGCGGGAAACGACCGGTCGGCTCAACGCTTCAGAGTGGTCGATTCCAAGCCGGGAATGATTTTGGCAGACTCGTCGGCGTGATAGGAACTGCGCACCATGGGGCCCGAGGCCACCGATTCGAAGCCCAGTTCATGGGCGATACGCTTCCACTCTGCGAACTCGTCCGGGGTGACCCAGCGATCCACCGGAAGGTATTGCTTGCCGGGCTGGAGATATTGCCCCAAGGTCAGGATCCGCACGCCGGCGTCCCGCAGCTTGCTTAGGCTTTCGGCAATTTCTGGTTTACGCTCACCGATTCCCAGCATCAATCCGGATTTGGTCACCGAGCCGGCATCCCTGGCCCAGGACAGAACGCGAAGCGATCTCTCGTACGAAGCTTGGGGACGGACCGCACGACTCATCCGCTCGACGGTTTCCAGGTTGTGGTTGTAGATATCCGGCTTCGCCTCCAGAACCTGCAAGAGCAGATCGCGATTGCCTTTGAAATCGCCGGTCAAGGTCTCCAAGGTCAGTTCGGGAGCCACTGCTTTGACGCGGCGGATCGTGTCCGCCCAGACGGCCGCTCCCCCGTCTTTCAGTTCGTCTCGATTGACCGAAGTGATCACGCAGTGGCGCAATTTCATCAGGGAAACGGCCTCGGCCACGCGCCGAGGTTCGTCGAGATCGAGTTCTGTGGGCAGTCCGGTCGCCACCGCGCAAAATCCGCAAGCGCGCGTGCAAACGTTGCCAAGGATCATGAAGGTGGCGGTGCCCCGGGCCCAACATTCACCCATGTTGGGGCATTCCGCCGACTGGCAGACGGTGTGGAGCTTGTGGTGGTCGACGATCCCGCGGACTTCCGCATAGACCGGACCTCCGGGAAGCTTCGAGCGGATCCAGGTGGGCTTGCGCCCGGTCGTCGGCAGACAGTCGGTCATGGGAGCACCAAGATACTCAGTCGAGCACCTGGAGACCTCCGCCTACGCCAGCGACGGCCTCATGAAGGAGCTCTACGTCCTTGTCGCCGCGCAATCCGGACAGAGCCACGGCCAAGAACGATCCATCGGCCATCTGGACGGGAACGCCTCCCTCCCAGCCGATGAATTCGTTTTTGGGAACGCCGTATTCCCACCATGGGACCTCGTTGTTGTAAACGAGCCGCTCGTAGGTTCCGGTGGATTTGCGTGTCAGCCACACCTGCGTGACCTTGTGCCAGGCGACTTTGCCGGAAATTCGCTGTTTGGCCCGATCGGAGCCAAACATTCGTCCATACATGTTGCCGGAATCGTCCAGGATGTACAACGCCATGTTTCCATCGGCGATCTTGAAATCTTCAGGATCTTCCAAGAACTTGGGAACAAGGCTGACCACCGCTTCCATCAAAGCGTGGATGGTTTGGACATGGTTCATGGGATCCTCCGCGGAGCGTGTTGGCAGATAAACGATCGTTGCTTGGCCAACATAGGTACCGGAAGGATCTGAAGGGGTTCAATACCCGATGATCAAGGGGCCGCGAGCGACGGTATTCCCGTCTTTTACAGCCCAGAAATACAGACCGGGCCGGAGATTCTTGGTCGGAGGTAGTTCCAGTTGGAACATTCCCGTAGTCTGCCGTCCGGAGGGCAGGTGATAGACCAGGGTCCCGTCCTGGGCCAACAGATGGAACTCCGCCTGTTCGGTCACGCCATCGACGAATAAGACACGGTTTTGAGAAAGACGAACGGGATTGGGCCAGACCTTGACTTTGGCTGGGTCGAGCTTTTTCGTGACGGGACGATAGGGTGAAGCCCAAAGGACAACGGCACTTTCTGTGGTGATCAAGGCTCGACCGGAAGCGGAATCCAGCCGCAAATCCAAAATTTCGTTTTCAGGTAGTCCGTCCACCCGGCTGATACGGCGAATCTTCTCGAACAGTGGCGCAACCGCTCCAGCCGTGTCTTGTTCGAGGGAAACGCGGAAAATGTCGATCCCTGCGTTCCCAGCGCCCCAGATCTGGTTTTTGGAGTCCACGGCCAGCGCGCGGTAGGTCTGGTCGGCACCGGAGGTCGCCGCGTGGAAGGTGTCGGTCACGGGGTCGATCAACCCGAGTGTCGTGGTTCCTGCGGCGAGGATCCATTCCTTGCCAGCCAAGGTGAATCGCTCCATGCGGAAGAAATCCGTTGCACCCGCGCCGACCGGAGTGGTGGGGGGGGTAAGGGCCGGGCCGGTGAAGGATCGCCGGAAATTCGCGAAGCGTTTGATTCCTTCGCTCGTGCCCAGCCACAGGTCCTGTCCGAGGGGAAGAAGATCGAAAGTCTTGTATTCGGAGGTCAACAACGGAAGGTCGAGGCAGGTCAGCGGTCCGTTCGAGCCTGTCGGGAGGTGGTGGATCCGCAGTGGGAAATTGCCTTTCGTTTCCGAAGGAATCAGTTCGGAAAACCATAGTCCGTCCTCGCGCGAGCGAACCGCCTGGAGGGCCGTACCGATGGATTTCCCATCAGGAGTCAGTTCGTGAAGGCAGGTGTCGGCTCCGTGGTGGATCCGAGACCATTTGTTCGGTTGGCTGGAGAGAAAGATTCCAGTCGTGGTTGGAAAGGCTGCCCAAGTAGCGGCCGCGATGCGACCGGATACGTCGATGTCCATGCCGATCCGGATACGCCCCCGCGTTTCGCCGATGTCCCACCACGGAAAGACGGTAACCTGCGCTCCCGTCGAATCGGGTGCCTTGAATTGGATGGTGTCGAGGGTCCAGGCGTAGCTTCCCACGGGCCGCGATGCGATCGCCGCTCTGGAGGAATTCTGCGCAAGAGCGAAGAGGTTCCCCTTGGCGTCGATCGAGACGGAAATCGGCAGCGGATGGAAAGGAAACGCGCCTTCTACCTCCATCGGTTTCCAGGAACCGTCAGGGTTCACGAAAGCAGGACCAACCAAGTAAGACGAAATGACAAAACCTGCGCCAGGAGCTTCGACCGCGTGGATCGCTCCAGGAATCAAGGCTTGCCCGCCCTTCCATACAAATCGTTGTCCATCCGTCGCGAAGTTGCGCACACCGTCCGCCCATAGTCCAGGGTTGACAATGACCGCAGCATCGGCGGTTCGAAGGATGATCTGTCCAGGAACGTCGTTGACCCAGTGCCAACGAGCCGGGTCGGTCAGGTAATGACCGGGTGTGCCGGCTTTTTCCCACCCCGCCTGATCGGGAGCGCAATAGGCCGTTCCCTTGTCTGTGCCCACCCACAAGGTGTCGTTGACCACCAGGGCGGAAGCGAACTGGACGGTCTTTCCTTGGATGCTGGAGATGTTGTCCATGGCCACCTTGGCGGTGGTGGAAAACAACGACAATCCTTTGCTACCCCCCAGGATCAGGAATCCCTTCCAGTAGGTTGTGGCCGCTGTGTTGAAGGTCCAAGCGGAAGCCGCGTAGGATCCGGTGGATTCCCAGGTGGATGAACCTGGAGCCAATTTTGCGAGCCGTCCCGAAGCGCCCACCGCCCAGACAGCGCCGGATTCATCCGCCAACACGGAAATGGTGTTGATCTCAGGCAAGCCGTCCAAGGTGGTGTACAGCTTCTGCTTTGCGCGCGAGGCCGACCACTCCACCACTCCGCCGCCGGTGGCCACCAGAACGGTCTGCCCACGCACGACGGCGTTGCGGGCGGAGTTGGTGCTAGTCCAGATTTTCCAATCGCCCAGATTGGCCGAGACGAGGGATTGGAGGGCCAACAAGAAAGTCACGGAATGACGCATGGGCCCAAGATACGTCGAAGTGGTTCTATCGTTTTCCTCAACCATATGATGAAGTCCATTGTTCTGATCGGCATGCCCGGATCCGGGAAAAGCACCGTTGGCGTCCTGTTGGCCAAACAGCTCCGCAGGGATTTTGTGGATACCGACCTGGTCATTCAGGTGGCGACCGGCCGGGGGCTCCAGGAGATCCTGGATACCGAAGGCATTCCAGGCTTTTTAGCGGTCGAGGAAGACTCCATCCTGGGATTTGCGCCCCAAGGCAGGATCGTCGCCACGGGGGGGTCGGTGGTCTACTCGGAGGCTGCCATGGACCATCTGAGCCAAAACGCCGTGGTGGTCTATCTCCAGTGTCAGCTCGAATCCCTGGAAAGGCGATTGCGCAACCTGGATTCGCGCGGGGTGGTGCGACGCGCGGGTCAAAGTGTCCGGGATCTCCTGGCAGAGCGCGAGCCGCTGTACAAGCGGTGGGCGCAAATCACCATCGACAACTCCCACGACGATCACAACAAGGTGGTCAACGGAATCCTGCGCGAATTGGAAAGCTTTCCGATCGCATAGAAGTCATCGTGAAACATCGGGCTTGAAATCGGCGGCGTTGGGATCGTACGCTGATCTCACGTCAGAGGAAGGAGCCCGCCTTGGATCGCGTGCGCATTCGTGAGAAAATCGTCACCAAATCGACGGAAATCATTCTGCGGGATGGGTATTCCAAGACCACGATGGACGCGATCGCCTCCGCGTTGGGGATGAGCAAAAAAACCCTCTACCAGGTGTTTCCCAGCAAAAGGGATTTACTGAAATCCATATTGGCCACCTGGCAAAAAGAGGTGGAAGCCGGCATCGAAGATGCCGTGTTCCGAAACAAGGGGCCATTTCGAGCCAAGTGGGTTTCTGTGGTGGAATTCACCGCCAGCCAGTACGGGAGGTTCGGAGCGGGTTTCGTGGAAGACCTCCACAAGACGGATCCGGAGACCTACCAGGTTCTGGACCGTTTTCGGACCGGATTGGTCCACAAGTGTTTCCGGGTGTTGGCGGAGGAGGGAATCGCCTCCGGGGTGTTCCGCAAGGAAATCGATCCCGCCTTCTTGTCCGAAGTCTACCTGGCCATCGTGCAAGCGACCCTCAATCCAGCGACCCTGGATCGGCTGAACACCACGCCGGAAAAGGCCTACCGCGATGTGGTCTCGCTGTTGTTGGATGGGATTTCCGTCGAGCGGACCTAGACTTTGACGGCAGCGCGACGAATGGAATCCAAAAGCTCCATGAGCTCGAGCGTTTCGGACAATGGCCGCAGCGGGCTTTCGCGCTTCCCGGCGCGAACGCATTCCTGGAAGTGCAGGGTTTCGAACTCGTAGCCATTTCCGGTAGCGGTTCCCGGAAGGATATCGAGTTTTCCTCCGCGCTGGACTTGGACGTCCACGGGGGTATGGAACATCGTCGGGAAAAAAATCTCCCCTGCTTGGGTGCGGATGCGGGCTTGGCAAGGAGTCTGGATTTGCAAGGTTGCCTGGCAGGTGGAAGTTCCGCCGGCAGCATGCCGGAACGAGCCTTGGAAGGATCGATCGACTCCGTTGGGCGCGAGCTCCATGCGGGCCTCGAAGGATTCGATCTTCCCCAGGAAGGCCAGGGCGAACACCAACGGATACAGCCCGATGTCCAACAGCGATCCCCCTCCCATGGCCGGGTCCCACAAGCGGCGAGTCGGCGAGTAGGGTGCGGAGAATCCGAAGTCAGCTTCCACCGAGAGGATGGTACCCATCTCTCCGGACTGCGCCAGGTCCAGCGCGGCCTGGAATCCCGGCAGGAACCGGGTCCAGAGCGCTTCCATCAAAAAGACGCCGTCTGCTCTGGCCTGATGGATCATTGCCCTGGCCTGGTCCGCATCGAGGGCGAAGGCTTTTTCGCACAACACCGGAATTTTGGCTGCCAGACACGCCGACACGTGCTGGAAATGCAATCCATGCGGGCTGGCGACGTAGACGGCATCGAGATCCCCGCGTTCCAAAAGCTCGGCGAGGTCGGAGGCGACCCGCTGTGCCCCGTGCTCGTGCTGGAAGGCCGCTGCCTTGGCGGGATCGCGGGCCCAGACCGCCTGGAGGTGGGCTCCCGGGACATGGGCCAGATCTTGCGCCCACTTGCCGGCGATGTGGCCGGCCCCCAGGATGCCCCATCGGAATTTGGTCATTTTCGGCCTCAGTCCTGGAACCGGTAGCCTTCGCCAGGAACCGTTTGGATGTGGAGAGGATGTTTGGGATCGTCTTCGATCTTCTTGCGCAGCGCCACCACGAAGTTGTCGATGGTGCGGGTCTGGATGGATTCGCTGTAGCCCCAAACCTCGCGCAACAGCTCCTCGCGGGTCACCGTGCGGCCGCCCGCTTCCATGAGGTGGCGCAGAAGCTGGGCCTCCTTGAAGGAAAGGTCCACCACGCCACGCGGTCCGGATACCTGGCTGGACCGGAAGTCCACCACCCGCCCCCCCAGCCGCACCTGCTCCGAATGCTGCTCCCGAAATGGGGCGGTCAACCAATCGCGGGTGCGCATCAGGCTTTTGATCCTGGCCAGCAGGACTTCCAGCTCGAAGGGTTTGGTCAAATAGTCGTCCGCCCCCTTCTGCAAGCCCAGCACCACGGAATCGGAGCTCGCGGTGGCCGAAAGGATCAGGATGGGCGTGCGCAGATCGGATTGACGGATTCCGTCCAGAACATCAAGGCCGGAGATCCCGGGCAGGAGCATGTCCAGCACGACGAGGTCCAATCGCCCCTCGATGGCCCGTTCCAAGCCGGTTTCGCCATCGGGGCGGTGTTCCACCGAAAAGCCTTCGGCGCGCAGGTTGAATTCCAGCCCCATGGCCATCGGGAGATCGTCTTCGACGATCAGGATCCGCTTGGGAGCGTTCATTTGAGGATCGGCAATCGGAACCAAAAGACGCTTCCTTTCCCTGTAGGGTTGTCGCGCACACCCATGGTGCCGCCCATCAGCGACACTGCGGACTGGGCGATGAACAGGCCGAGCCCGGTGCCGGTGCGGCGTCTGTGCTCCTTGCCGGGAATCCGGAAGAATCGTTGGAAGATCTTCTTGCGGTACTTCTGCGGCACTCCCAGGCCCCGATCGATCACCTCGATCTCCATCGCTTCGGACTGGATGTGCCCCAGCCTCACGATCGGAGACGAACCATCGCCGTACTTCAGGGCGTTTTCCAGGAGGTTGTCCAGCACGGACTCCATCATGAGCCGATCCAGCCGAACCAGGCCCGAGGGGCCGGGTTCCAGCAAAAACCGAGGAGACACCCCTCGGCGGGCGTATTCCAGGATCCATTCGCGCAAGTCCACCCGGTCCATGCGCAATTCCTGCATGCGACCTTCGATCCGCCGAGCCTGCAGGATGCGCGAAACCAGTTGGTCGAGCCGGCGCGTCTCCTGGAGGATCAGATCGATGAACCGGTTGCGGTCGTACTCCTCCAGCCCCTTGCGCTGCAAGGTCTGGGCGAACAGATGGATGTTGGCGGTGGGCAGCTTCAGCTCGTGGGTGGTCATGTTCAGCCAATCGGTTTGCAGCGACCGGTAACGCCTGTCCACCAGGTACGAGGTGAAAAAAAGCGACAACGCGACCAGCACGGTGGCCATGAACACCGATCCCATGACCACGATCACCCAGCGGCCGGTGGGGTCGTGGTTGGCTGCGGGAACGGGTCGCACGACTTCCAACGACCCCGTCAGCTGGCGGATGGTCTGGAAATCCCCGATGATGTAGACGTTCCAGAGCACAAGGACGGTGATGACCATGAGTACGGCCACCACGAACCCTGTGATCGCAAATGCCAGTCCCCAACGACGCATGGTAACCGGGGAATATATGTTGCCCGGACCAACATGCCTCCTTCCGGCTTGCTCCTTTCCAATCTTGGGTCGCCCCGGGAACCCACCGTTTCGGCCGTGCGGGCGTATTTGTGTCAATTTTTGACCGATGCTCGCGTGATCGACATCCCGTGGCTTTGGCGGCAGATCCTGGTCCGCGGCGTGATCGCGCCCTTTCGCGCCCCGCGCAGCGCCCACGCCTACGCCAAGGTCTGGACGCCGCAGGGATCGCCGCTGGTGGTCCATTCGCGCGCCTTGGCCAACAGCGTGCAAGCCACGCTGGGAGCGGATTGGAAAGTGGCCCTGGGGATGAGATACGGCGAGCCCTCGTTGGCGTTGGGGTTGGAGGAGCTGTTGGCGGCCGGTTGCGAACGGATCGTGGTGTTGCCGGTTTATCCTCAATTCGCCGAGGCCACCACGGGGTCGACTGTCGCGGAGTTGAGGCGAGTCCTGGCGAAGCGGCCTGCCAGCGCGCGCGTGGAACTGGTGCCGCCTTTTTTCCGATCCGCCGGATTCATCGAGTCGGTGGCCCAGGGAATTCGACCCCTGATCACGCCCCAAGCGCACGTGCTGCTCTCCTACCACGGCCTGCCAGAGCGACAGATCCAAAAGGCGGATTCATCCGGCCGGTGCTTGAGCAATGGCTGTTGCGAAGATCCCTCCGGCGCCGAGCGGGGCTGCTACAAGGCCCAATGCCGCGCCACCTCGAGGGCGCTGGCGCAAAATCTGGGGCTTTCGGGCAACCAATGGACGGAATCGTTCCAGTCGCGATTGGGACGCATCCCGTGGATCGGGCCTTCCACGGAAGAATCGGCCAAGCGCCTGGCTTGCGAGGGGGTGAAACACCTGGTGGTGGCCACGCCATCGTTCGTGGCCGACTGCCTGGAGACCTTGGAAGAGATCGCAATGGGCCTGAAGAGCACGTTTTTGGCGGCCGGTGGGGAGAAATTTTCCCTGGCGCCTTGCCCGAACTCCTCCGAGCGATGGGTGCAGGAAGTGTCGGAGATGGCCGCTTTCCTATCTTACCCGCCACTATGAGGATTCCTGGACGTTTCGTTTCGGCCATGGCCTTGGTCGTGCTCGCTTCCTGCGCGCGTGAAGAAGGCGTGGTGGTCGCCCGTGTGGGGAAGGAAGTCCTCACGCGCGATCAGCTCGCCGCGATGGTGCCGGTGGACGTCGCGTCCAAGGCCAACCGCGAGGTGTATCTGGATCTGGCGCGTCGCTGGATGCGCACCCGCTTGCTGGCGCGCGAGGCGCGCCGTCTGGAATTGCAGGAGGATCCTGAAGTGCGGCGATTGATCCGCGAGCGCACCGAGGAAGTGTTGGCCCAGGTGGTGACCGATCGCCTCCTGGATACCTTGCCGGAAATCGCCGAGGCTACGCTTCGCAACTATTACGACGCCCACCAGGTGGAGTTCCAGCGCGAGGAGCCGGAAATTTCCTTCCGGCGCATCCGGCTGGCCGACCAAGCCTCCGCCCAGGCGCTCTTGAACAAGCTCACTCCCGCCACGTTCGTGGCCGAAGCCCAACGGCTGAACCCCGATCCCGTGGAGGCCCTGGAAGCCCAGCGTTTCTGGCGGAGGTCGGGATTGCCCGGGCCCATGGCGGAAGGTTTGTTCGCGCTGCAGGAAGGCGAGATCAGCGAGCCCATCGATCTGCCCGGAGGTGGAACGGGATTGTTCCTGCTTTCCGCCAAGGTCCAGGCAGGTTCTGTCCGGCCTTTCCAGGACGTGTCCGACCTGATCCGGCTCAAGCTTTCCGAACAGGAGCGCAAGCGTCGTCTGGACGAAGCGCTCAAGCAGCTTTCCCGACTCTCGGGAACGGAGATCATCACCGAGGCGTTGCCGGGATCCGATTCCGCCGCACCTCCAGCCAAAGAAACCATGCCATGATTCTTCACGCCCTCATCGTTTCCGCTCTCGTCTCGGCGGGTCTCCCTCCCGCGGACGGAATCGCGGCCCTGGTCGCCGACCAGCCGATCTTGGTCTCCGATCTTTCCGAGGCCGTGCGCTACCAGGTGGGAGTGAATCCCGCCTTGGCCAAGGTCGCTCCCGCCGCGCGTTGCGAGCGGGTGTTGGAGCAATTGATCGAAGACAAGATCCTGTTTGTGCGCGCCAAAGCGGAATCGCTGGAAGTGGCGGAGGTGGAAGCCTCCCAGCGGGTGGAGCAGAAGATCGGCGAAATGATCGAACGCGCCGGTGGGATGGAGTCTTTCTCCAAGGTCCTGAAGGACAAAGCGGGACTGAGCTTGGGCCAGTATCGGTTTCGTCTGGCCAAGCAGGTGCGCGAAGAGCGCATGAAGGAAAAGCTTCGCGACAAGTACGTCGCCAAGAGCGAACCGGCGCGCGAAGAAGTGCTGGCCTTTTTCCGCGAATACAAGGATTCCATGCCGATGCTTCCCGACCAGGTGAAGCTCTCGCAGATCACCTTGAAGGTTTCGGCCGACTCCGCCCGCGACAACGCCGCTTTCCGCAAGGCGATCGAAACCATCGAACGCCTTCGCAAGGGCGCGGACTTCGCTGTATTGGCCAAGGAGCTGAGCCAGGATCCCGGATCCAAGGATGCCGGCGGCGACATCGGCTTCATGAAGCGCGGCGAGCTGGACCCGGCCTATGAAAAGGCCGCGTTGGCGCTGGAATCCGGCCGCTACACCCAGGGCCCCGTGAAATCCCGCTTCGGATGGCACGTGATCGAGCTTGTTTCCCGTCGCGACCAGGAGTTCCGCACCAGACACATCCTGTTCGCGTTGCTGCCGGATTCGAAGGATTCCGCCCGGGCAAAAAATGTCGCCGATTCCCTTCGCCGCATGGCCAACGCCGGTGGCGATTTCGCCGCCATGGCGCGCACCTGGAGCGCAGAAAAGGCTTCCGCATCGTTTGGCGGCGTGCTGGGCTGGTACCCGGAAGGCGAGCTCCAGGGCCAGTTCCGCGATCTGATCGCGGGCATCGCCACCGGCAAGGTGGGCGATGCGGTCCCCACGCCGGAAGGGTTGCTGCTGGTGCGCGTGGACGAGCGTCTGCAGTCGCGCAAGCTTTCGCCGGAAGAAGACTGGACCCGACTTTCGCAACTGGCCTCGCAGAATCTGTCAAACCGCCGCCTGATGGTGTGGGTGGAGCGCTGGAAGACCATGGTGCCGGTCGATCGGCGCATGAAGCCTGCTGATCTCGCCAAGCGGATCGGACTCTGATGGAACGCCCGTACCAGGCGCTTTCCGCCCGGTACGACGAGGTTATGGAGCATGTGGACCACGCCGCGTGGGCGCGGTATGTGGAACGCGTGTGGAAGCGCCATCGCCATCGCCCCGCGAAGATCCTGGAAACGGGCGCCGGCACCTGTCGCATGGCCCCGCACCTGGATCGCGAAGGCCGCTGGCTGGTGGCTTCCGACCTTTCCGTCCCCATGCTGGAACAAGGCGCCATGCGGGTCTCGCGGCGCATTGCCTGCGATTTCCGGGTGCTTCCCTTCCGGGATGCGTCCTTCGACACCTTGCTTTGCCTGTACGACGCGATCAACTATTGCCTGTTTCCCACGGATCTGGACAAGTTCTTTGCGGAAGCCTCCCGGGTCCTGAGGCCAAAAGGTCTCCTGGTGGCCGACATCACGACCTCCACCAACTCGCGTCGGCACTTCCTGGAAAGCACCAGCCACGAACATCTGTCCGGGACCCACGTGGTGCGCCGTTCCTGGTACGATCCCGAGGCGCGTTTCCAGCACAACGATTTTCATTTCTTCGAACCCGTGCCGGGCGGCACCTACGAGTTGCGCCGCGAAGAACATGTGCAGAGGATCTGGGCCTTGAAAGATTTTGACCGAGCCGCCAAGCGATCGGGCATGGTGCGCGAAGGCGCCTGGGACGACCTGCTTCTCCCTGCCACCACCCGCTGCGAACGCATCCATCTGGTGTTCCGGAGGAATTCGTGATGGATCCGCAAGTGCAAGCCAAGGACATCCGCAGCATCGGGATCATCGGCGCCATCGCCTCCGGCAAGAGCACCGTATCCAAATGGTTGGCGATGCGAGGCTGGGTGGTGGTGGACGCCGACCAGGAAGTCCATCGCCTCTACGGATCTGGACAAATTCTGGTAGAGCCCATCGTGGCTCGGTTCGGGGCCGGCATCTTGCGCGCCGACGGAGCCATCGACCGGGTGGCGTTGGGGCGCGAAGTCTTCGGCGATCCGCAAAAGCTCAAGGACCTGGAAGCGATCACGCATCCGGCGGCGCGTGCTGCCATCCAGCATCGCATGGAGCATCTGCGCAAGGCGGGAGGCAAGGCCGTGTTGGAGATGGCCCTTCTGCACCGCTGGAGCGAGATGCTGGGGGCTCTGGATCTGGTGGTCGGGGTGTTCGTGCCGGATGAAGCGCGCATCCAGCGGTTGATGCAGCGCAACAATCTGGAAGAGGCGGACGCCCGCAAGCGGGTGGAGTTGCAAAGCCAGGACCAGCTCCTGGCGCCGTCCCAATTGGTGCTGGACAATTCCGGCGACCTGGCCGCGCTGTACCGCAATCTGGAGGAGTGGCTGGGGCCGTTGGTGGGGTGAGGAGGGGTGATCTTCCACGCCACATTCGTCTCCTTGCCGATGCAAGCACGGGAGCAAACATGAGCTTTGGAGAACATGCGATGAAACAAAGCCTATTGGTTCTCCTTTGCGTCGCGATGGGTGCACTACCCTCCCATGCGGAGAATGCTCCCCAGATGCGCGTCACAAATCCTGTCACGGGCCAATCCACCGTCCGATCCATGACGCCCCTGGCCGATCTCCCCAAATCCAAGGCCGTTGTGGTCTCGCGGATTTCCGACAGCGTCTTCGCGAACCTGTATGGCGCCATCGCCCAAGCCGACACCACCCGAATGGCCCCGCAGCTTCCGCAGGCGATGGTGCGTGGAAAGAGCCTGGAAGGAGCGGTGGTGGGTCCCGATGGCAAGGTATCCCTGTCCGTGTCCACCTCCGCGGCCGACCGCGATCTGACCGGGACCATCGCCTGGGCCCTGTGGTATGTGGAGACCTACGGCGAGTCCAAGATCCAGTTCAGCCTGGATCCCAAGAGCGCCAACGATTTCGCCCAAGGCAACGACGCCCGGTACTCCCCTGCCGAGGCGCTAAAGCCATTTTCCATCGGACGCGACCTCTACGAAGCGGACATGGATCTCAAGTACTACGCGCTGGGCTACGAGCGCGACGGCGCCAACAAGGTGCGAGCGATCACCTCGCCGCCGCCCGGGTACCGAAGCCGCCTGCAGATCACCGCCGATCTCTTCGCCAAAGGCATCGAACGCCAGAGCAAGGTGATGGCGCGGTTGTGGATCGTTTGCGATTCCGTCTTCGCGACCACCTCCGACAAATCGATGCGCATCGATTCGGTGCAAGTCAGGATCCACGCCCGGCAAATGGGAGTGACCAACGGGAACGAGCTCGCGGACATCGCCGACGCCGACACCGTGACGGCGCTCTTCACCCACTGGTTCCAGGCCAACTACTTCCAGTTGGCCCAAAAACATCCGGAACTGGAAGCCGTGGTGCAAAACGCCAAGGCGCTGGCCATCGCGAGATGGATGGTTTCGCACAAGGCCCAACCGGACGCGTCCTGGGCGCAACTTCTGCTGCCCACGGTGGACAGCGCCGTGATATCGGGACCGGCCATGGTTCGCCGCGATACCCTCACCAGAGAGCGACCCAACGGGAAGGACATCCTCGTGGTGCAATTGGCCGGAGGGGTGGAGGTGGGCGCGGTGCTGGTGGAGAATCGAGTGAGCGATCCCGCCCCTTCCAAGGGAAAAACCGCCCAGCTGCAAGCCTCGCTTTCCAACGGGAAAAACACCCTGCGCCCCCTCAAGGACGATTGGCTCAAGAACGTCCGTTCGCGCAAGGCCGGTGGTCGCGAGTGGACCATCGGAGCCGATGGTCTTCCCCTCGCCTCCGTGGATGGTGCGGGCCGCAAGATCCATTACAAAGGCACTGGCCGCCACGTGACGGCCGCCTCGAGCGTGGCCCCCAATGCCCATGCAAGTGTGAACCGGACCGAAAACGGATATTCGCTGGACTACCAGGACCATGATCGGTTCCTTTCCTCCCGCTACGACGTCCAAGGCCGCCGGACCGACCTCTGGGAATTTCCCGCTCGACAGGAGATCCCCTCTTCACGGTGATGGATCGATTCGCCTCCGACTAGGGCTTGCGCATTCTTCGGGCTCTGATCAACATGCCTTGTAGATTATCCGTCACACTTCTAATTTACAAGGTATGTACTCCCGAGTTTGGAACGCCGAGCTCCAACGGAAGCTTGCCCAGTTTCCAATTGTGGCGATTCAGGGTCCTCGCCAGTGCGGGAAAACCACCTTCGCCAAGCAGCATCTGAGCGGCTGGACCTACCTCGATCTGGAGCGCCCCTCCGACCGCAGACCTTTGGAGGCGGACATCGAGGCGAGGCTGCGTACGTTGGGGGATCATGTGATCCTCGACGAAGCGCAGAGGCTTCCCGAGCTGTTTCCCGTGCTGCGGGTGCTGGCGGATGAAAATCGGGCGGTCAAGGGCAGGTGGGTATTGCTCGGTTCGGCCTCTTTCGATCTGGTGCGGGGGATTTCGGAAAGTCTGGCAGGACGCATCGCCTTCATCGAGCTCCCCGGACTCCAATTGCAGGAAATCTTCGATTCTTCCTCATCCAGCCAGGAATTGTCGCAAGTGGTGCAGGATCGATGGTTCCGCGGTGGGTATCCGGAAGCCTTGCTGCAATCCGACGACTTGGCCCGATTCGATTGGTTCGAGGCCTACGAGAGAACCTTCGTGCAAAAGGATGTTCTGGAATTGGGCATGGGGGTCCAAACCTCCACCGTGGGCCGGCTTTGGGCCATGATGGCGCACGGTGCGGGCGGGATCTGGAACGCCTCCAGTTTCGGGGCATCGTTGGGAGTGAGCTACCAAACAGTCAATCGCTACGCGGAACTCCTCGAGGGGTCGTTTCTTGTCCGGCGCTTGGCGCCATGGCATGCCAACATCGGCAAGCGCCTCACCAAAAGCCCCAAGCTCCTGTTTCGGGATTGCGGGCTGATGCACTACTTCCTGGGAATCCGCGACCGCAAGACCCTGGAAGTCCACCCGATGCGCGGACATTCCTGGGAAAACTTCGTGGTGGAAGGGGCGATCACGCGCCTGTCGCGGGAGAAGCCTGGCTGCAAGTTTGGCTTTTGGCGGACCTTGGCAGGGGCGGAGGTGGATCTGATCGCCGAGCAGTCCGGAAAGATCCTTCCCATCGAAGTGAAGTTGCACACCTCGCCTGTCGCGTCGGACTTGCGCGGCCTGGCCCAGTGCATCGAAGATTTGGGCTGCTCTTGCGGCGTGGTGTTGCATGGTGGCTTGACGACCTACTCGGTCAGCCCCAAGATCCAAGCGATTCCCGCCGCCGAGTTCCTGACTGGCCAAACGGAACTACCCTTGTAGTCCTCCCGCCCAGCTCGGCGAGACCTCGCGCGGCCTCCTTCCGGGGAGGCAAAACCCGCTTTCCTAGGAAATTGCCATGGAAAGTGGCCGAGCCTCGGATACGTTGGTATATTGACTTTAAGTCTCAATCTTGGAGAGCTGACGCGATGACTCAAAAACCTCTTCCAACCGGAGCTGGAGTCCTGGCGACCACCCAGCCCCTGCCCGATTACGGCAAGGCACCGGAACTTTCGCGGGAGGAACGCCTGCGCTGGTACCGGCTCATGTTCCTCACCAGAAAATTCGAGGAACGCTCCTACCAGAGCTACCAAACCGGCCTGATCGGGGGCTTCTGCCACCTGTACAACGGCCAGGAAGCCGTGGCGGCGGGCACCTTTGCCGCCATCACCGATGCCGACCCGGTGATCACCGCCTACCGCGACCACGCGCACGGCCTGATGCGCGGGATCCGGCCAGGGCCTGCCTTCGCCGAGCTCTACGGACGCGCCACCGGCGTGGTCAAGGGCAAGGGCGGCTCCATGCATTACTTCAATGTGGACAAGCAGATGTACGGCGGCCACGGTATTGTGGGCGGCCAAACCGCGCTGGGACTGGGACTGGCGTTCGCCACCAAGTACCTCGGTGAGAAGAAGGTCTGCTTCTGCTACATGGGCGACGGCGCCGTGAACCAGGGCGCTTTCCACGAGTCGCTGAACTTGGCCCAGCTCATGAAGATCCCGGTGATCTACGTGATCGAAAACAACATGTACTCCATGGGAACGGCGGTGGAACGCCACTCGGCGCCGGTGGAACTCTACAAGCGCGCGTTGGGCTACGACATGATGGGCGTTCGCGCCGAGGCGCAGGATTTCGATCTGGTGCGCCAGGTTTCCTGGACGCTGGCCGAGCGGGCCCGCAAGGAGAACATGCCGGCCATCCTGGAGCTGATGACCTACCGCTACCGCGGACACTCCATGAGCGATCCGCAGTACTACCGCTCCAAGGACGAGGTGGAGGAATACCGCAAGCACGATCCGGTGGAGATCCTGCGTGGACGGATTCTGTCGGAAGGGACCGTTTCCGAAAAGGATCTGGACAAGCTGGAGGACGAGGTGCGAAAAGAGGTGCAGGAGTCCCACGAATGGGCCCTGGCTTCGCCGTACCCCGCCCAGTCCGAGATCTACACCGATATCTACGCGTAAGGAGATTCAAGATGGCCAAGATCGCCTATAGGGATGCCGTACGCGATGCCATGTCCGAAGAGATGACGCGCGACAGCCGCGTGTTTCTGATCGGAGAGGAAGTCGCGCAGTACAACGGGGCCTACAAGTGCTCCAAGGGTTTGTTGGACAAATTCGGTCCGGACCGCGTGATCGATTCGCCCATTTCGGAGGCCGGGTTCGCCGGGCTCGCGATCGGCGCGGCGATGTACGGTCTGCGACCCATCGTGGAGTTCATGACCTTCTCGTTCTCGTTCGTGGCCTTCGACCAGATCGTGAACAACGCCGCCCAGATCCGCTACATGAGCGGCGGCCAGATCAAGATCCCGATGGTCTTCCGCGGCAACTCCGGCGGCGGTCATCAGATCGGAGCCACCCACAGCCACGCTCCGGAGAACATCTACGCGACGTTCCCCGGCTTGAAGGTCGTGGTGCCGGCGTTCGCCGCCGACGTGAAGGGGCTTCTCAAGAGCGCCATCCGCGACGACAATCCAATTCTTGTCATCGAGAACGAAGCTCTGTACGGACGCGAGTCGGAGGTGCCGGACGGCGACTACCTCACGCCGATCGGCAAGGCCAACATTCTGCAGGAAGGGACCGATGTCACCATCGTGACCCACGGACGCAGCTGCTGGACGGTGCTGGAGGCGGCCCAGGAACTGCACAAGATGGGCATTCGCGCCGAGATCATCGACCTGCGCTCCATCAAACCGCTGGACTGGCCCACGGTGTTCGCCTCCGTGCGCAAGACCCACAACCTGGTGTGCGTGGACGAGACCAAGCCCTTCTGCGGCGTAAGCGCCCAGGTGGCGGCGGAAGTCCAGCGAGCCTGCTTTGACCACCTCGATGCGCCGATTCTGCGCGTGACTTCGGTGGAAGCGCCCATGCCTTTCTCGTCGGCTTTGGAAGACGAGTGCATCCCCAACGTGGCCCGGATCATCGAGGCCGTCAAGCAGGTGGTAGCATAATGGCACACGCGATCCTTATGCCCCGGATGTCCGACTCCATGGTGGAGGGGACGCTCACCAAGTGGCTCAAAAATGAAGGCGACGTCGTGAAGAACGGCGATCTCCTCGCCGAGATCGAGACCGACAAGGCCACGCAGGACGTGGAATGTTTCGAAGACGGCGTGCTCCTGAAGCAGACCGTCGCGGCGGGTGGCGTGGTGCCGGTGGGCGGACCCATCTGCATCGTGGGCAAGGCCGGCGAAGACATCTCCAGTCTGCTTGCCCAGGCGGCGACGGACACGTCCTTGCAGTCGTCCAAGGTCAAGGCGGAATCGGCCACCAAGGCGGCCGATGAAAAACGCGCTCCGGTGGCGCCTCCGTCCGAGCCTTCCGCTCCGACAACTCCTGTCCAGCCCGTGGTGGCGGCCGAATTCAAGAACGCCGCCCGTGGCGCGGTGATCGAGACCCAGGCCATGGACGAGGCTGCTGAAAAGGGCGAACTGGAAGGCCGCTTGCGCGCCTCGCCCTTGGCCCGCAAGATCGCGGCCCAAAAAGGAATCTCGCTGTACGACGTCAAGGGCACGGGCCCAGGCGGACGCATCACGGCTGAAGACGTCCAAGCGGCTCTGGAAGGCAAGAACGGCCGTGCCAAGCTCGCGCCGGTGGAAGGCGGACTTTCGCAAGTGGCCATCGCCGCACCTCGCGCCGCCTCCGAACGACTGCCGCTGTCCAACATGCGCAAGACCATCGCGCGTCGCTTGGCCGAGAGCAAGAGCACCATCCCCCACTTCTACAGCACCATCGAGATCGACGCATCTCCGATGATGGAGTTCCGGGAGAAGCTGAACGTGGGGTTGGCCGCGCAGGGCTCTTCGCTTAAGATCACGGTCAACGACCTGGTGCTCAAGGCCGCGGCGTTGGCCGCCAAGGAAGTGCCGGAGGTGAATGCCTCGTGGGACGGCGATGCCATCATTCGTCATGCCGCGGTGCATCTGTCGTTTGCGGTGAGCCTGCCATCGGGGCTCATCACCCCCACCATCCGCGACGCGGACCTCAAGCCGCTCAAGCAGATGGCCATGGAAGCCAAGGAACTGGGTAAGCGTGCCAAGGACAAGGGACTCAAACCGGAGGAATTCACGGGAGGCACGCTCACCGTGTCCAACTTGGGAATGTTCGGCGTGAGCCACTTCCAGGCGATCGTGAATCCCCCGCAGGCCGTGATCATGGCCGTGGGCGCGATCCTCAAAAAGCCCGTGGTTTCGCCCGATGGACAAATCGTGGCAGGCCAGGTGATGACCCTCACGCTTTCCGGAGACCACCGCGTGGTGGACGGCTCCGACGGCGCGCGCTACCTGCAAGCCGCCAAGAACCTGCTGGAGAATCCGACGCTCCTTCTATTCTAACAGCCCCTTTAGGAGCGGGCGTCGGATCCGAAAGCCCTCTCGTCGCGATGCGGCGGGAGGGCTTTTTTGTTGCGGGGGTGCCTATGGGGTGCCAGACATAATCTGGCAAAGCGCACGACGCGATGGATCAGAGGCCGTCGATATCGAACCTGCGCTGCATTGCCCATTTCCTGGGGTTGTCGACGATGTACTGTCGGATCCGGGACAATTCTTCGGTGTTGTGGATGATGTGATCATGGAACGATCGCTGCCACCGGAAATCCGTGTTTCCTGCGATGTGGATGTGTTTCGACGACGTTGTTTTGAACGCGTTGATGGTTTTGGACAACGTGTTGTGCCGCCGGGACGTCACCGGTACGTACAACGGTTGCGCCGCCGGTTGGACCAACCGTTCACCCGTCCGTTCACCAATGCGTTCGCCAATGCGTAGGGACAATCCTAGGATTGTCCCTACGGGCGTTGGCGTTGGTGCGGACGTTGGCGGAACGTAGGGTACCGTTGGTGGTGCGGGCACGGGCACGGGCACGGTTGCGTCGGGCGGCGCAATCGTTGGGTCGGTCACGAACACGATGCCGTGCACATGGTTGGGCATGACCACAAATGCATCGGTTTCGATGCCATCAAAATGATCCAACGCCCAGTGCCATTGGGTTTCCACGATTCGACCGAAATCGTTCAGTTGCATCCGGCCATCGCGAATGTCACCTAGATGTTCCAGCATCCCTAGCGTGCAGATGGTGACAAAATATGCCCCCGGAGTGGAGTAGTCATGGTGGGGCATGCGATTTGGCTTGCGATCATGCGTCATTGTACCCTCGTCATCCGCCGGATCATCTACCGATACACAGCACAGCATGACGACGTGACATCGAGGACTCCAGAAGCGGGGAAAGGGAAACTCTGGCTGGAGATGAATCTAATTCATGGACCCGCCGTGCCCAGCGGGTCAATCCAGGAACGTTGGCCCGGATCGCTTGGCTTCTGGAAGGGTCGACAAGAAAGTGGAGGGAGGTCTTTGCTCAGAAGCCGTCGAAGTCGATGCGGGCTTGCGCTTGGATGCCGTCGGTGGTGAACTTCCACACATCGTTGTTGTCCACGTTGGAAATCCGGTGTTCCCAGGTGGCATCGACGGCAAGCCATCCCAACGGCTGCCAAGTGGCTCCGGCACCCAGTTCCCAGGCCTGGTGGACGTTGGTGCTGAAGATCGAGATCACGCCCGTGATGGGGTCGTAGCCGGCCGAACCCCACACCGAAACCCCTGCGGGGGCGTCGTACACCAGTGCGGCACCGAAGGGGATGGTGATCCACATCTTGTTCTGTTCGGTTTGGTAGCCGGAAGGGTCCTTGCCGATGAGGTCGTAGTAGCCCATCACCATGCGAAACTGCGCCACCACGGAAAGCGGAAGTCCCCCCAGTCCGTTCCACGAGGTCATCTGGCCCAGGAGCGATCCCTGGATGGCCAGGATGTCGGCGTCGGAATCTGTCACTTCCTTGCCTTTCAGGTCCTGGTTGGTGAACTCGCCGCTTCCCACCCACAGCACTTCCAGGGTTTGGGTGCTGCCGGTGGAATTGACCGAGGTGCGCGCTTCGTAGGTGGCCTTGCCGTCGCCGCCTTTTTCGGCGCTTTCCTTGGCTCGCTGTTGGGCGCCCAGCATACGCCCGTAGTTGCCGGTGGCGTTGGACATCAAGGACAGAAGCGACCCGGAAGGATCCACCACCTTGACCCCGAAGGCGGTGCCGGAAAACGAATAGGGCTTGGCCTCCGTTTTGGCTTCGGAGACTTCGCCCCCGAAGGCACCCACGCCGCCGCCCAGCGACAGCGCGAAGGTGGTGGCAGGCAAGGCAAGACCCAGGACAATCAATAGATGCGAACGAACCATGAGCTCCTCCAGGAACGGTGAAGGAGTCAAAATAGAGAATGAGACTGAGATGTGTTTAGATGTGGAAACCGAGGCGAGAGTGCTGGTTTACGAAGGTGGAGGGCGGGCTCTGGAGTTTGGGTTTCAGGGGAGTCAGAAAGGGACTGTTTTGCGGTTGTGTCGACGGCGGGGGAAAGATGTAGACATATTCTGACGAAGCGCGAAAAGGGAACTCTCAGAAGCAGTCGAGGTCGAATCCTCGCTTTCCGGGTCTCCGGAATGGGAGTGGATTCCTAAATTCAGGACGATGCCCTTCCCCTTTCCTCGCCTGCCCGGTTGGCGGGATGCCAACGTCAGACCCGCAGGACGGAGTCGCCGTGCGCGGGGTTGGATGGGTCAAGTCCAAATCGCGTTGCTGGTGGTGGGAAGCGCCGGGGTGTTTGGTTGGGCACGCGAAGAGACCTCTTCGGGCGTTTCCAACCTTCAAACGCGCATGGATTCTTTGTTCAACGACGCCTGGAATCGGCTGCCCCCTCTGGTCAGAGGGACCTTGACCGATGCGAGCTCCGGGCGTCCCGCCGTGAGCTGGAGAGTGGACGAGCACTCGGATCCGCTCCCAACACCATCCAGGATCTGTGGAGAAGGTGAAGAGGGGGCTTCGCTGGAGCTGGCCCGGTATCAATGGCGCCCGTGGGAAAGGATAGGCGAGATCGTGCTGAACGCCCACCTGGCGAGCCACTACACCCCTGCCACACCCCAGGCGACACCATTGCCCTGCCGCCATGGCAGTCTCCATGCGGAGGCGGTCGCGGCGGTTCTGCACGAGCTGGCCCACGCCTACGAGGACCGGGCAACGAACCAAGCGCACGGAAAAGAATCGGATCCCCTTCCCGTGCCGTCCGCCGATCCACAATTCCAGCGCAAATCGGACTTCGCCCCGGGACGATTCTGGTCCAGCAACAAGAACACCAACCCCCAGAGATCACCCGACCTCTACGAGGTGCGGTCCTCACGGGAGGCTTTCGCGGTCAATTTCGAATACTTCTTGCTGGACAGCACCTACGCCTGCCGCCGTCCATCGCTGTTTAGGTACTTCGACCAGTCCTTCAGGCACGACCCGTTCCCGTACCGCACCTGTCGCACCAACACCAAGGTGTTCGTTTTCTCCTCGGCGGGAGATCGCCCACGCGACCTCGATCCCGACCGGATCTACCGGATCGACTACCTGGTGGCGAGTCCTGGGACGGGATTTGTCAGCAAGTGGGGTCATTCCATGCTCCGTCTGGTCGTCTGCGCGCCGGAGCGATACGATTCCATCACCGGACGGATCCTGCCGGCCACCCCGATAGGCCCCAAGTGCCTGGAAAACACCCTGGACCACGTGGTGGCGAGCTTCCGCGCCGACCTGCGCGGCTTCGATCCGGGGCTGTGGAACCTGGCGACGGAAAGACTCCCGTCGAGGATGTTCCTGCTTCCCTTCGACGACGTGTTCCGCGAATACCTGTACGGGGATCTCCGGGACCTGGTGGCCTACCCCCTATCCCTGAGCTTTGAGGAGAAAAGGGACCTGGTGGACCGCATCCTGGAAAGCCACTGGGGATACGAAGGCGACTATCGTTTTCTGACCGGAAACTGCGCCACCGAAACGCGTGATCTGATCGCTTCCGTGAAGCATCGCGGAGGTGTGGGAGACGCCCCATCCGCCTGGTCTCCGATGGGCGTCAAGGACCAAATGTCCTCGCACCGATGGTTGGATGCCGACAGTGCGCGGACCTACGCCTCCCTGCTCAGGGTGCTCGAGAGGATCTGGAACCAGAAGACGATCCTGGCCGGAAACGTTGCCGCCTCCGATGCCAAGGCGCGGAAGGCCATCGTATCCTACATGAAGAACTCCAAGGCTACGGATCGTTGGAGAATGTTCCGCGAAAGGATGCCAAATTCCGTCGACACTTCCGCCGCCATCCGCGATTTCATCGTGATGGAGGCGCAGGTCCTGAGATTCCAGGAGGAGCTGGTCAAGGATCGCGTGTTCTCCCTGGGTCGGAAGGATGCGCCGGTGCAGATGGCGGAGTTGGAGAACGCTTGTCGGGTCCGACCCGATCGACAAGGGCCGGGCTCCTATGGCATCCCGCTGGAAGGGGAGATCTCCACCGAAGCGGAGGATGACCAGGCGGTGAAGAGGTATCAGGACGCTTTGCACGGCCTGTTCGATGCGGTCAAGGGAAGTCTCCTCGGGCGGATCCGGGAGATCGAAGAAACGAATCGGAACCTGCAAAGTGCCTTCGACTTGCAGCGATCCAAACCGGTAAAAGGAGGTGATCCACCATGAACACGAACGCTATACGATGGAGAGCGCTGCGAACAGGACTGGACAGGAGTATCAGGGTGCTTTCCCTGGTCCTTGTCCTGGGAGTGTCCGATGCGATGGCCGATACCTCGGGGAAAGGGGAAGGTGCCCTCCTTATGGGAATTCTGATGGGAATGGGTACGACCGGGGGACTCATAGGGACCGGTTCGACCATCATCCTCAGCGGTGCCGGTTCCACGGTGACCATCCTGGTGGGCGTTCTTGTGGGTGGCACTGCTGTCACGGGATCACGTCTGACCTCCATTTTGAATAAGGAAGCAGTGAACCAACTGAAGATCGACCATGAAACCTATCTGGCCGGTGGGACCATGACTCCGCTTTTACAGGAGGTGTATCGCCGGGTCCAGCAGGAGACGTCCTTCTACGATTGTGTCGATCCCCGGACAGGGGAAGTGGTCATCGACGAGGAGCGGATGAGCGCGGCGATCGATCGGTTGGTGGTACTGGCGATGGCCGTCGACCAGGCTCCCTGAACGGGGCAGGATAGGATCTCAGGGGACGCTTTTGGCGAGCTCCTTCTTCACCGCGTCCACCAGTGCCGGATCCTCCGGCTTGGTGCCGGGGGCGAAGCGGGCCGCCACCTTGCCGTCGCGGCCAATCAGGAACTTCTCGAAGTTCCAGGAGATTTTCCCTTTGCCTTCAGGCTTGACGTCTTGGGCGGTGAGGTAGGCGTAGAGGGGTGCCTGGCCTTTGCCCTTGACCTCGATCTTCTCGAACATGGGAAAGGTCACGCGGTATTTGAGCGAGCAGAATTGCCTGATCTCCCCGTTGGTTCCGGGCTCCTGCCACAGAAAGTCGTTGGAGGGAAAGCCCAGCACCACAAGCCCATTGGCGGAATCGTCGGCCCATAGCTTTTGCAGGCCCGCATACTGCGGGGTGTGCCCGCACTTGCTGGCGGTGTTGACCATCAAGACCACCTTGCCGCGCCACTGGCCCAGATCCACCAGTTCGCCGTCGATGCCCTTCATCTTGAAATCCAACGCGTCTCGGGGCGGGACGATTTCTGTCCCCGAAACGGTGGAGGCGGCCAGAACGGCGGTCAGGGAAGGGAAGAGCGCTTGGAACATGGGTCACTCCGTGGATCGGTGGAAAGTTCAAGCTACAGGTGTGCGAGGCGGTGGACCGTCACGGCGAGGTCATTCAAGATGGAGGGAAGGGTCGGGCTTTCGCGGTTGAGTTGAGGCTTCTTCCCGGGTGTGCTCCCGGAATCGGCTCAGGCCAAACGGTACCCCGTGCTGCGTCCACCCGCATCACCGCGTACCAGGATTCCCTGCTCAGTCAGAAATTGGATATCCCGCAAGGCGGTGTCGGTGGAGCAGCGAGCGATCTTGGCCCATTTCCCGGAGGTCAGGTTCCCTTCGAAGCCTTCCAGAAGAAGTCCCAGAACCTTCCGATGCCGGTCGTTGAAAGACACGTTGGCATGGCGCTGCCAAAACAGATGCTTGTGGAGAACCTTGTCGATCACGCGTGTCGAGCGCTCCATCGCGTGCTCCAGGCAGCCCAGGAACCACAGCAGCCAATCGGTGATGTCCAGGGATCCGGCCTGGGTGAACTCCAGGACCTTGTAGTATTCGTTGCGTTCGGCCATGATCGCCGCCGAAAGGCTGTAGAACCGCACTCCCTTGCCGTCCATCCGTGCCAACAGCAAATCCGTGAGCGCACGGGCCAGACGGCCGTTTCCGTCGTCGAACGGGTGGATGGTCAAAAACCACAAGTGCGCGATGGCCGCCTTGAGGATCGGGTCGTCGTCGCTTTCGGCTTCCAGCCACGACAGAAAACGTCGCATCTCGCCGGCGATCCGGTCGGCTTCGGGCGCCTGGAAATGGACCCGCTCCCGACCCCATCCGCCGCTGACCACCTGCATGGGCCCCTTCGAGTCGTCGCGCCATTTGCCGGTGCGGATCCGGTACAGCCCACTGCGTCCTTCGGGAAACAGCGCGACCTGCCAGTCCATCAAGCGCTTGCGTGTCAGAGGCTTGTGGCAATGGAGGATGGCGTCCATGGTCAGATCGACCATTCCCTCGACTTCGCGGCTGGCCGCGACCGATTCCGGGATCGCCACTCCCAAACGCCGCGCCACCGAAGAGCGAACCTGGAGGGCATCCAATCGCTCCCCTTCGATCTCTGTCGATCGGATCACGTCCTGCGTCAGGTTCTCCAACGAGGTTTCTTCCAACGGCGCGAAACCCAGAGCATCCAGTTTCCCCAGCAACCGCCCATGCAATTGGCGCACTCTGGCCAGCGGCACGATCAGCCGATCGTCCTGGCGCGCAAAGCTCGGCCATTCGGGCTGTTCGTGGATGTACATGCGGTGAATCTAACCACTATTCGCCGCAGAATGTGCGGCGAATAAGGCGCGGATTCGCCGCAGGGGGGGCGTGTACGAGAAGGGGATGGGAGCCGGTGGGGTGGAAATCAGGGGGAAATTGGGGTTCCGTGCCGTTTTGTTCAACAGGAAGGCGTGTTAAAGAATTGTTTAACAGAGGAGGATCGCTTTACAAACGAACGAGCGATTGTCGGGGTCGGATTCGGTATCCCACCCCCATCTACCTTTCCGCCGATCCCCCTCCCTCGGAGACCTCCCATGAGCGATGCACCCGTGCCTTCACAGCCAGAGATCGAGGATAACGGCTCACCTCCAAGCCTTTCCTTCGAAGTGCGCTACAGGCTTCATCCCCTCCTGACCGTGACCGCCTTGGTGTTGGCGGTTTTTCTGCTCGGCATCGGGGTGATGCCCATCGAGATGGCGCCAGAAAATGTCTGGAGTTTGGTGGTGCTTCGTGTCGTGGCCATCCCGTTCGGGTTGTTCGCGGCGTATGCAGGGCTCTATGCGGGACTGTTTCGCCAAGAGCGGGTCCGCGTGAGCGAGGAAGGAGTTTTGGAGATCGGGTTGTTCGGGAACCGATTGATGTCTTGGAAGGACCTGACTGGTTTCCAGGTGGAGGAGTTCCAGACCCGTTCGCATCGCGAACGACCCAGCTCCATGGGTCGATCCAGGTGGCAGAGATTGACCACGTACAAATCCTGGATGCTGTCCTTGAGGTCTCGCTCGAACGGAACCCAGATCCAAGCGACGGGAATCTGGTGGCTGGCCACATCCTACCCGTCCCTGGACATCGATCTGGGTCGCCTGACGCCACAAGAGGCGGACCAGTTGGTGCGCGCTGTTGGAATCGGCCATGCCAGGTTTCCGCCATTGCCGGGAATTGTCCCATCGGCGCGACCGGAAGGGAGGGCTCCCCAGGCCGCCAAGGGGCGATGGATGTTGGGTAGCATCGTGCGCGCCCTGATCCAGGCGGTTCTGTTGGGGTTGCCGTTGGGTGGTCGAGGGTCGGGTGTGCTGTTTCTGATCGTGTCCGTGGTGGGTACGCTTCTGACCTCGTATCGCCTCCTGGAAGCGTTCGAGTTCCGCGCTCCCCGATGGACCCTGGCCTGGCTCGCCCTGGTGGCTCTGGTGCAGCAGGGCGCCGCGCGCTGGTTGCAGAGCGCCGCGCGGGACAACTCCCTGAACAGCGATGACCTTCCGCTGGCCATCATCACGCTGGTGCTGTGCCTGGGAGTGTCGTGGACCATGGGATGGATCTACCGCCAGGACCGCCCGCAGAGGTAATGTCCCGTTCGGACTTTCGTTGACGGAATCCGTCTTCTGTGCCATCAAGGCGCCACCAGACGCTCCGTGGTCTCTCCCCGATCGGTGTGGACTCTTGCCAGCGCCAGTCCCTGAACCCCAAGGATCGCCATTTTCGGCCACGGCCAACACGCGCAAGCGGAGAACGTTGGGGCTTGCGGCCACCTCTGTGCACCCCTGGGCTACAGAGGATTGCGTTTCCAAATGGTCGCGCTGTAGCGACGATGGCTTAGGCGGTACTTATGGAAAGTCGAATCCACACAATGCCCGCCTGATCGAAAGGACCCTTCCATGAAAACCACTCCCCTCCTGGTGCTTGCCATCCTCGCTGCCAATGCATTGGCGTTTGATCCACAACCCCCTCCCAGCAGCGTCCCCACCTCGCGGAGGGATTTCTTGTACGATGTGGCAATCGAGGGTTTCCGCAAGGTCATGGCGGTCGGAGGATCCACGCAGCACTTGCGATTGGATCGATTCACCATGGACTACAAAGGCGACTGGACGGTTGATTCAGCTCATCCCGATTGTGGTGAGGCGATGGGGCCTAACTTCTACGGGATCGCTCACTCCAAGACACGCTTTGTGGCTGTGGGTCGGCACGACATGAGGTACAAGGACCCTTCACGCGTGTACCCCGCGATTTCCGTTTCCGACGATGGCTTTCATTGGAAAGGTTCCCAGGGACCTATTGAGGGAGGCTTGTCTGGTATTGCGACCGACAGCGAAAATCTCTGGGTGGCAGCGGGGACAAATCAAATTCTGTTTTCAGAAGACGGTGCCGATAGTTGGATCATTGCCTTGGACCAAACCGGCGGGGATACCCGGACGGTGGGGTACGGCAAAACGGGATGGATGGCCGCGACCGAGCTTTCCCGGGAACCAAACCCTGGATGGACCGATGATAAAACCACCACCCGCTTCCACTTTTCCGTTGACGGACGGATTTGGAGCCAGGTTGCCCAGATTCAGGGATCCAGAATCGCTTCCTTGGCCGAAGGCGACGGAGCCTGGGTTGCGGTAGGAGAAAGCTTCATGCCGGGACACCCTGCCTGCATCCTGCGCTCGACCGACCAAGGGAAGACCTGGACCGAGGTGGCGCCCTCCGTGGTGGGCGCGCGCTTGCACGATGTGACCTGGGGAGACAAAACGGGATTCGTGGCTGTGGGTGGCGTCGGCTACCAGGGGCTTGCCTTGTGGTCGCGCGATGGGTCGTCTTGGCAGAAAATTCACGAGCCTTTCAACGGCAATATCAACGCAGTTCAGCTGTGGGAGCCACCCAGGGAAAGCGAACATGGAATGACGGAAATCGTCATGGTGGGGGATACGGGCGCGGTGTGGCTGGACACTCTGGAATTTTCTACTCGCCGATCCACGGCCGATACCCGGATCGTTTCCCGCCCCATCGCGACTTGGAAACAGATCGGGTCGCGGCTGGAGGTGCCGCAGTGGGTTTCGGGAAACATCCTGGTCAACGTCTTGAGCTTGGACGGTCGTGTGGAGAGTTCCAGCAACGTCTACCTCGGCACTTCGCGGACCATCGAATTGCCGCGATCCTGGGGACAGAAGATCCTACGGATCCGCGACGAGGCAGGAGGCATTCATGTACAGAAATTGGCTCCCACCATTCCTCTCTTCTGAGCGGGATAGTGTGGGGCTCTGGCGGAAAACGATTTCCTGTGGGTTGCGCCTCAGCGCAGGATGAAGCATTTGACCGCGCTTTATCAAAATCGCCGATCCTTCCGTCCCACCGCATCCACTTCCCCGTTCGCCACCGGCAGCACCACCCGCCCCCGTCCGAGATCGATCCGGGGTGCGGAGAAAAAGGCAGGCGAGGCTCGCCGCGGAGCCAAGGCCACCGAGCTGGTTCCGAAAGCACCGACGACCTCGCGCACCGTGCGCGGTCCCCAGGAGAGTGGACGGGATTTGTCCAGACAGAAATCGATCGAGGGCGCGCCGTCTTCCAGGGGGATGGCCACCGACCCGGTCAGCAGAGGGGAGTTCGCCGCGGGGCGGAAGTCCTCGTTGGCGAGGTCTCGCCAGAGCGGATCGGTGCCGGTGCGGTTGGTGTTGGCGTCCACCACTTTGCCCAAGGGCTCGAAGGAGGTCTTCCAGCCGGTAGGAAGCCAATTGCCGGAAAGCATCGCCACGCCTTCGCCCGCGAGGATTTCCAGCGACGATCCCGGAGCCTTGGTGTGGAACACGTTGTTGCGTGCGTCGAAGGTGTCGCGCGCGCTGGAGAGGCGCACCCAGGTGTTGCGGTCTGTGCGATCCGACCAGAGCGTGTTGTGGGAAAAGCGCAGGATTCCGTGGCGGTAGGTGGCCGTGTCGCCGTTGTCGCCGCCGTAGTGGATCATCTGGCGGTTGCCGGAGCCTTCGCGTTCGATCAGGAGATTGCCTTGCACGTAGGTGCGGCGGTAGGTGGGGCGCGCGAGGATCTCGTCGTGGTCGGACTCCACCAGATCCAGTTGACGATTTCCGCCATCGATGCGGTTGTAGCGGATCACGGTGCCGGCGGAGCGGTCCTTGAGGTTGTTGCCCGGGCAGCCCGCGCATAGCGCGCCGTAGTCGTTGAATTGGAACACGATGCCGTCGGACTCCGTGTAGGAGTTGTGCTCGTATATGCTCCCCGCGTTGCCGTTGTCCCAGATCGTGTTGGCTTCCACCACCACGTTGCTGGAGGCGGAAGCGGTGAACAGGCCGTTGCCGTTTCCATGGATGCGGCAGCCCCGGATCTGGATGTCGGTGCCGGATTCCACGAAGATTCCCGCGGCATTGTCGGGCCACGTGGTTTGGCTCCCGTTTCGGTCCGTGAAAGACCCGCCCTGCTTGGCGCCGGAAAGGTCCAGATTTTCCACGCGCAGATGCGCGGCGGGCGTGGAGGGCGTGTTGGCCCCGCCGATCTTGATCAGCCCCCGACCTTCCGACCAAAAATTCTGGCCCTTGGCGTTTTTCGCCCCGGCGCCTTGGATGCGAGGGAGTGAGCCGTCGGCAGGGTCGGGGATGCCGCGCACCACCACGGGTTGGTTGGCGGTGCCCTCCACGGAAAGCACGAATTTCTCCAGATACGGTTCCGGTCGGGCGTGGATCAGCACGCTGTCGCCGGGCTTCAGAGAAGACAGTGGCGCGTCGGCAATGTTCGTTAACGGCTGGCCTGGGCCCACGTGGTAGGTGGTGGCGCAGGCAGGAATTGTCAGGAGAACCAACAGACGGGAGAGGGAAGCAAAGTTCATGGGTGGACCTTTCCATGGGTTGGAGTCTCGCGACCTCCGGCCTCCACAGGATAACCCTTTTTTGGCCACGTCCCAAACGAGCGCCGGCTCCGAGGGTGGAGGCTGCGCTCGGGGCGATGTGCACCTCTGGGCCACGAAGGTTTGCCTTTCCCAAGGGCGAAGTCGTTGCAGGGAACGCTTGGGCGGTACTTATGGAAAGTCGAATCCACACAATGCCCTCCTGATCGAAAGGACCCTTCCATGAAAACCTCTTCCCTCCTCCTGGTGACGGCCATCCTCGCCGCCAACGCATTGGCCATCGATCCACTGCCGCCTCCCAGCCTCGCCCTCAAATCGCAGAAGTACCACTACTTCTTCGACCTTGCGGTGGATGGCCGTCGCAAGTTCGTGATGGTGGGTGAAACCCCAAAAACCGTGCGCGTACGCGGTCTCTACATGGATGTCAAAGGGGAATGGATGGCAGATTCCACCGTTGCCGATTGCGGAGACGCGATGGATCCGCATTTGTACGGAGTCGCCCGCTCCAATTCGCGTTTCGTGGCGGTGGGCGGACACAATTATCGATCCAAGGACCCCAGCCGCGAGTACCCGGTGATCTCGGTATCCGACGATGGTGTTGCTTGGCAGGCGTCGCTTGGGCCCGCGAAGGGCGTGCTGTGGGGCGTGGCGACGGACGGCGGGGATCGTTGGGTGGCCGTGGGAAGCCAGCAGATTTTGTTTTCGGAAGACGGGGCGAAGACCTGGACGGTCTCGAACGATCAAACCGGCGGGGAGACTCGCGCCGTGCATCGTGGAGGAGCGGATTGGATGGCGGCCACCCTGGTGCCCGGAACGGGCACGAGGTTCCATGTATCCGCTCTCGGAAAGATGTGGACCCAGGTCGCCACCGTCCCTGGAGTGGAAATCAATTCCCTGACCGAGAACCAAGGCACTTGGATCGCCGTAGGAAGATATACGGGCGACCAGAGTCGCACCTGCATCCTGCGATCGACCAACCAGGGGCAGAAATGGACCGATGTCGGCCCTTCGTTGGCGAGCACGGTTCTGCGGGATGTGACCTTCGGGGAAAAAACGGGATTTGTCGCCGTGGGACGCGAGGGCTGGAGAAGCCTCGTCTTGTGGTCGCAGGACGGGAGTTCGTGGGAAAAGATCTACGAGCCCTTCGGAGGCGAGCTCTACGCCGTCCAGTTGTGGGATTCCTTCGAGGAAATCGTCATGATGGGCGATACGGGCAAGGTGTGGCTGGACACGTTGGCTTTCGACAAGCGCGGAAACCAGTCCGATACCCGGATCGCTTCCCGCCCCATCTCGGCTTGGAAACAGATCGGTTCGCGTCTGGAGGTGCCGCAGTGGGTTTCGGGAAACATCCAGGCGACGATCTCCAATCTGGAGGGACGCATGGAGAGCTCCAAGTTCATGTATCTCGGCTCTTCGAGCAGCATCGACTTGCCGCGATCCTGGGGTCCGAGGATCCTGCGTGTCCGCGACGAAGCGGGGAACGTCCATGTGCAGAAATTGTCCCCCACCATCCCGCTGTTCTGAGCGGGAAAGGTGGGGTGCCCTCGGCGATCGGTACCGGGAGCGACCTCAGCGCAGGGTGAAGCCCTTGCCCGCTCCGGGGAAGGACTTGCCCAGGGGGTCTTCCGGGTACAGGCCGCGGGCGAATCCGCAGGTGGTGCCTTCCTGGCCGCGTCGGGTGAGGGCCAGGACCGCCAGGCCGTTTTGGGTCTCCAGGTTGGCGGGGGTGAAGGTGGCGAAGTTGCCCTCGAAGCCCCACGAACCTTCGCCCCATCGGGTGGTGTTGAGGGTGTCGAAGTCGTCCACCCACGCTTCGGTCCAGTTGGAGCCGCCCTGACCCTTGCCGGGGGTGTATTTGTGGTAGCGGATCCAGTTGATGAACTGGCAGGTGGGCAGGTCCTTGAGATCGAATGGTCCGCTCCAGTCGGGCCAAGCGGAAGCCCATAGGTTCATGCGGTAGCTCATGGACTTGGACCGCAGACCCACCACTTGGGTGTCTGCAGCGATTTTCCGGATGCGTTTGCCGTCCAGTTCCCACACGATGGAGTCGGGCGTCCATTCCAGCACGTAGGTGTGGAAGGTCTTGGCGAGGTCGTCTTCGGTTTCGTGGAACTTTTCGGCGGGGGCGCGCTTTTCCGCCGTTCCGGTGATGGGGTTGGACTGGAATCCCTTGGCGTTCTTGCCCAGGACCTCGATGTCCAGCTCCCGCCAGGGTTCGCCGCGTCCCTCGTGCGATCGGTTGTAGTAGAGGAAGAAGGAAGAGACGGTCCCGGACTTGGCGCCTGCGCGCATGCGGATTTCCCAGCGTCCGTATTTGACCGTGTCCAGGGAATAGAGCTCGGCGCCGGAGCAATCCAATGCGCCGGCCCAACTGGAAACCGCGCTCATGGACAAGGCGAGGAAAACGGTATGGATCCATTTCATCGTACACACTCCGCGGTAGGTCGAAAACGGTCTCCGACCGTGACAGAAATAGAAACTTGGTTTTTCCAGGCCGTTTCGCAAGGAGGCCACCCAGATCCGCTCAGAACACCGAGATCTTCGTGCTCGATCCTGCGCCTTGCGCCACGTAGAGCCCCTTGTGCAGGCCTTCCAGCGAAAGGGAAGCTCCCTGGGCGGAGGGAGTCGAGTGGCGCACCTCGCGGCCGTCCAGGGTGGTCAGCACGAAGGCCCAGGAGGATACGAGTCTTCCACCCTGGCGACGGATTCCGTCGAGGTTCGTGGCGCGACCCGACACGGAGGATCCACCCTTGTTGTCGATGCGGTCGGGACAGGAATTGGCATTCACTCCGTCTTCCGCGTAGAGGATGCCGCGGGCGGCACCTCCCGACACGTAGATGCGCGAGAAGATGCAGGGGTCGCCCGTGATCATCCCGAATCCACCGTACTGGTGGCCGGCCGCGTCGATGCGCGTCCAGGTTGCGCCGTCGTCGGTGGAGCGGAACAGCCCCTTGCTGCTGCCCTTGAGGCCGTAGGCGTAGATGGCGGGGATGTCGGAGGTGAGGCCTTTGCCGAATCCGATGGCGGTTGCCGATTTCAAGGTGCTCATTTCCTCCAGGGTCGCGCCGCCGTCGATGGAGCGGTACACGATGTTCTCGCCCAGCCACATGGCGGGCGGGTCCTGCTGGCCCTGCGTGATCCACAGAACGCCTGCGGCCTTGGGGGAGGCGTACACGCGCATGTAGTTGTAGGCCCAGTCGTCCACCTTCTGGAGGGTGGAGTTCATCACTGTCCAATTGGCGCCGTCGTCGACGGAGCGGTACAGGATTCCGGTGGCTGCGTTGTAGATGTAGAAGGTCCCTGCCGTGACACGGTCGGCGACCACGCGAAAGCCCACGAAGGAGTTGGCCAAAAGCGAGGCGGCGGTGGTGGACTTGGTCCAGGTGGCGCCCTTGTCCTTGGAGAAGTACACGCCGTGGGTCTGCATGTTCCACACGATGCTGGAGCCGTCGGCGGAGATGGCCGCGTAGTTGGTCTCGTTGGTGTAGGTGGGGCTGGTCGAATATTGTCCCTGCACGAAGGGGGGATAGGTCTTGAAGGCCGTCCAGGTCTTGCCTGCGTCTTCGGAATAGGCGCCCAACCCTTTCGTGGCTTCCTTGAAGATGCGGACCATCTTGGTGGGAGCCTTGCCGGCCACGGACAAGTCAAAATTCGTCCCGGCTTCGATCTGGTGGCGGGTGGTGGGAGGAACGTCCAGATCGGTGTGGTAGTAGCCGTCCACGTCGCCGACCACGCTCACCAGGGGCGCGCCCACGGTGGAGCTGACCAGGCCAAGGGGTACGGTCTCTTCCAGTCCTTTGTTGGTGAAGCTCCAGATGGGCTTGGCGGCCGATGCGTTCTCGGTGCTCCACACGCCGTAGCCGGTCCCGAAGATCACGTGCTCGGGATTGGACGGATCCACGGCCAGGGCCGTGAGCCAGTGGGGGTTGGAGGTGACGGAGCTGAACGCGCTGGCGCCGTCCAAGTTGCCGTTGCCCAAAATGTCGGTCCAGGTCTTGCCGCCGTCCAGGCTTTGGAAGATGGCCTCGTGGGGCACGAAGGTGGCGGGAGTCTTCGGGGAATCCTTGCCACGCCACCAGCCCACGGTGGAAATCAAGATCTGCTGGGCGTTGGCGGGATTCACGCTCACTCCCCCGTAGCCGTAGTCCTTGCCGCCTTTTTCCGGCATGGTCACCTTGGCAAAGGTCTTGGCGGTCGCGTCGAACGTCCACACGCTGCCGCCGCCGCCCTCGTTCTGGTCCAGAGGCTTGGTGGCGTTGGAGGTGATCCAGATGGTGTTGGTGGTTTTGGCGTAGCCCATCTGGTAGATCTTGCCGGTGAACCCGGTCAGTTGGGTCCAGGTCGTGCCGTTGGTGCTCATGTACAGGCCGCCGGCGTAAGGTGCGGCGTAGACGTTGCCGGCATCATCGAACAACACGGCGCTGACACCGGTATCGCCCAGGGCGGTCACGGTGGTCCAGGTGTCGCCCTTGTCGGTACTCTGCAGCAGGCCGTTTTGATTGGTTCCCAGATAGAGTGTGGATCCCTTGGCGGCGATGCGGGGTCCGGCGCCACGGGTGCCTTCGTTGCCACCCAGGCACAGCGCGCCGTCTTTGTTGACCATCGTGCTCTTGGTGCCTGTGACATTGGTGGTGGTCAGGGGGATCTTGGTCCAGGTGGCGCCTTGGTCGGTCGAGCGGAAAAACGAGGCGGGTCCAGCCCACGCGATGGTCAGATAGAGGCCGCCGGTGAGGTAGACAGCATTGGGGTCGGCGGGGTCCAAGCCGATGGCGATGGAGCCCATGTCGTTGGCGCTGGCGAAACCGTCGTTGATGGCCACCCAGTCCTTGCCGTTGGCGGCCAACCGATAGGCGCCGCCCACGTCGGTGCGGTTGTAGGCCACCCCTTTGGCGGTGGGATGGAACGCCACACCCGGGACATAGCCGCCGCCCAGGATCTGGACACTCTTCCAGGTGTAGGCAGCCTCGAGAGGGGCGGCGAGGAGGGCGGCGGACACCGCGACGGCGCAAAAGACGGATTTGGACATGCTCTGGATCTCCGTGAAGGAAGCGAAACCATCCCCGATTGCGAGGAGGAGGTTCCGAGAGAGGAAGGTATCCCGAGGGAGGTCTCCGTTGCCAACCGATCCCTTTCTTCCAAGAAAACCCGATCGGCGATCTTCGCCGTTCTCGCGAGAACCAACTGCGACTCCCGGCTTGCGGGCGGCATTCCATGTGCTTTCCGGGGATCAGGTTGGAGCCGGGGGGAGAGGTGGGTTCAAGGAAACGGAGAATGCGACCACTGCCTTCTGGCCGGCTTGACCGCCGAAACGTTCTGCTTCGATCCGCTGCCACCGCCGACGCGCTATGCCAACCGGCGCAAATCTCCTCCAGGTGCCGACTTGGATCATGGGCTCTGTGGAAGTGTCCATCCTCGGAATGGATGGGCGCCTGGAGAGCATCCGCGAAGCCTATCTGGGCGCCTCGCGGTCCATCGAGCTTCCCCGGTTCTGGGGATCCCGGATCGTCAGGATCCGCGACGCCTCGGGCGCCTTGCACATGCAGGCCATCGGGCCCACCATGCGACTGTTCTGAGAGTCCATCTCTGACGCGGAATCCCGTCCTCACCTCGACATCGACCATCCACCTGTCGGTCGTTTGACGAATTCCGTCCGGAATGGTGATCCGCGACCACGGAGGGCGGCGTGCTCAGCCGATACCCGGCGAACCGTCGCGGGAGTCCTTCGCCGAGCGGGGTCGTGTCCATTCTTGAAGCCATGGTTCGGTCTGCGGAACTAGATTCTGTCCAGCCCGGAGGTTGGACATAAGCGCGAGGCCGCGAATCGGCCCGTGTGGTTTTTCGACCAGGACGAAGGCCGAACCCGGCGCCGGCGATGACACGTCCCAAGGAGACAAATCATGACACACCCGAACCGTCTTTTGCGCTTGCTGGCGTTGGCCGCCGCCCTGGTCGCCTTCCGTCCCGCCGAGGCGGGAAACACGATCGTGAACGACTCCTTCTGGAAGGACGACCAAGGCACCCCGATCTACTCCCAGGGGGGTGGCGTCTACAAGTTCGGGTCCACCTGGTACTGGTACGGCGTCCACTACGCGGGCGCCGAGACCTACGCGGCCACCCCGGGCAAACCGAACACCGACTGGCGGTTCGTGTCGGTCACCTGCTATTCCTCCAAGGATCTGGTGAACTGGAAGTTCGAAGGCGACGTGCTGGATTCGAACACCACGGGGATGAAGGGAACCGTCTGGTTCGGACGCATGGGGGTGGCCTTCAACCAGAACACAGGCAAGTACGTGATGCTCGCGCAGGACTCCGGGTCCGCCGTCGGAGCCGGGGAACTGTTCGCCACCTCCGACTCCCCGACTGGGAAATTCGTGGTCGACCACGTCCAGCCCACCCTGCCCGGCGTGGTCAACAACATGAGCGGCGACCAGACGGTATTTGTCGACGACGACGGCAAGGCCTACCTGATCTGTTCCTCCTCGAAGGGTCGTGCCTACCTCTACGTCGCGCCGCTGCGCGAATCCGACTACCTCGCCGTGGAGCAGGCGGTCCAGATCGCCAAGACCCCGGGCCGCGAAGGCAACTGCATGTTCAAGCATCGGGGACGCTACTACATCGCCTCGTCGGACCTCCACGGCTGGAACGCCTCGCACACCTACCTGCAGTCGGCCACGAACATCCTCGGCCCCTATGAAACAGAATTCGTCATGGGCAACACCGACATGGACTTCAGCCACGTGTCCCAGACCGGCTTCTTCTTCCGGGTGGATGGCACCACCGACACGACGGTGGTGTACGCCGGCGACCGTTGGTCGGATTTCGCGGGCAACGGCCTGGGGTACAACCAATGGATGCCGTTGTCGTTTTCCGGCATCACGCCTTCCATGAATTCGGTTTCCGAATGGAACCTGGATGCGGCCACCGGAAGCTGGACCGTGGGGGAGGGCAACAACTGGGCTCTCAATCCCAGCTTCGAAGCCGATCGGGTGACTCTCGCGACGTTGGCGGGATGGACCGACTCCACCGATCGACCGGTGTTCCCGGGCGGGAACATCGCCGGAGGGCGCACGGGACGCTGGGCGCTCAACTTCTACGATTCGGCCTCCGCCTACATCGCCAAGAAGTCGCAGACGCTCGCCGGATTGCCTGCGACCACCTATTCGCTGTCGGCTTGGGTGCGCTCCAGCGGCAAACAAAAATCGTCCACGTTGTATGCCCGGACCTCCGACGGCAAGGAATACTCCGTGAATGTCGCCAGCACGCTCTCGAACTGGACCCAATTCAAGGTCGCGGGGATCCCCGTCACCGACGGCATTTTGGAGATCGGGATCCGCACGGACGCCAACGTGAAGAATTGGATGCGCGTCGACGACTTCGTGCTGATCAAGGAAGCGACCAGCGACGTGAAGTTCGGCTCAAGGCTGGATCGCAGCAGGACGACGTTTGTGCTGTTGGGGACGGAGCTCTTCGTTTTGCCGGCAGGGCAGACGATGGAGGTCTTCGAGCTTTCGGGAAAACGAAGCGGAGTCTTGAAGGGCGATGGAGCCACAAGGACCCTTCGCGAGTTCGGCTTCGGGAGCGGGAGCCGTCTGATCCGCATCCTGGATTGACCGTAGCACCATCATAGCGACCAACCGGACTCGGAGGGGGCGGCTACCCCCCGATCGCTCCGGCAGCCATCTCGTGGAACAGGGCCTCCAACTTGTCCACCGATGGCCTCTTGTGGGCGTGCACGTACCAGCTCAGAAGTTCCATGAATGCGCCCCCCACGAAGCTCGCTCCCGCCTCCAGCCGATGCCCCTGCACCCCACGCGCGACCAGGCCTTTGCGGGCCAGGTCCGTCGCCAACTGGCAAAAGCGCGCCTTCAAGACCGCTTCGGAGCTGGATCCGCGCAGTTGACGGAACATGTCCTCGTTCTCCAGGATATGATCCAGGAGCGGTCGGGCGAACCAGAACACGGGTGCGTCCGGGCGTTCGCTGAAGGTGGCGGTGATGTATTTGCCCAGATCCGTGAGGCCGCCCACGAGCAGACCTTCCTTGTCCACGAAGTGATTGTAGAAGGTGGAGCGTCCCACGTTGGCGCGGTCGCAGATGTCCTGCACGCGGATCTGTTCCCAGCCCCGTTCCTGGAGCAGCTCCATGAAGGCCACCTTCAAGGTCTGCCGGGTCCGTAGGATGCGTCGGTCTTCGGTGGGCTCATTGGTGGAGGTGTGCATGGGAGGTTCTCGAAGGGAGGTGTTGTTGAACGAATCGGTGTTTTTGTCCAGTACCGTACAGATCGGGAAGTCTGTCGTTTGGAAGATCTGGAGGTTGCCTGGATATTGAATGTACACGTGTCCAATATCGGACGGGAGTACAAGATGATCGAGTTGAAGAATCTGGGCAAGACCTATCAGGTGGGAACCGTCGAGTTCCACGCGTTGCGGGGAGTGGAGCTGTCCATCGCCAAAGGGAGCTTCGTGGCGGTGGTGGGAAAATCCGGAAGCGGGAAGTCTACGCTGGCCAATCTCGTGGCGGGGATCGATCGGCCCACTTCCGGAAAGATCCTGATGGAAGGGGCGGATCTCGCGGGCTTGGACGAAGACGGCCTGGCCCGTTGGCGTGGACAGAAAGTGGGCGTGATCTTCCAATCCTTCCAGCTTTTGCCCACGCTCACGGTGCTGGAAAACGTGATGCTGCCCATGGACTTCGCGGGTGTTTCCGTGGCGGAGGCAAAGCCGCGCGCGATGGCTCTGTTGGCGAAGGTGGGGATCGAAGACCAAGCCGCGAAACTTCCGCTTTCCCTTTCCGGAGGCCAGCAACAGCGCGTGGCGATCGCGCGCGCCTTGGCCAACGATCCCGCATTGCTGGTGGCCGACGAACCCACGGGAAACCTGGACACGCGCACGGCCGATGAAGTGTTGGATCTGTTCACGGCCTTCGCCGACCAAGGCAAGACCATCCTGCTGGTGACGCACGAGCGCGATCTTTCCAGTCGTGTGGATCGGGTGGTGACCCTGTGCGACGGGCGCGTGGAAAGCGATGTGGTGGGCGGTCGTGCCCGGCTGGGCGGCTCCCATGCGTGAGTTTTCCACCGCGGTGGCCTTGTCGACAATACTTGTCGCGACCGTGGCTTCTCACGCGGGGGTGCTGGTGGTGGATGCCCATGGATTCTCCGATACCACCGGAGTGGCCGTGGTTCGGGTGTTCGCCAAGGTGGAATCCATCGCACGCGATGCTCCCCTGTTGACGAAGCGGGCCAGGATCCGTGCGGGGCGGGCGGAAGCGAGGTTCGATACCCTGCCCGCGGGGAAGTGGGCCGTGATGGTGTTCCACGACCGCAACGCCAACGGCAAGGTGGACCACGGGTGGAACCGCCTGCCCCTGGAAGACATGGGCTTCAGCAACAGATTCGTCCCCACCCTGTTCACGGGAGTGCCCACTTGGGAAAAGTTCGCGGTGCCCCTGATCGGCCCGGTGGATACGCTCCGGATGGTGATCAAACCCTTCTCCTTGACAAATTCCGAACAAAGGAAACCCTTGTGATCGACTGCAGATTTCCTCCCCGGTGGAGCAAGCTTTGGCGCGACGCGCGCCTGGAAAAGGAGCGGGTGTTCCTCATGTTCGTCGCCCTGGCCGTGAGCCTGCTGGCGGTCGCCACGCTCGTGGGCGCGGGCAAGATCCTGCGCCGCGAGATCCGGACCAATTATCTGTCCACCCATCCGGCCATGGCCACCTTGGAAATCGACCGGGCGATCGACGCGTCGTTGGTGGAGAAGGTGAAGGGGTTCGCGGGGGTCCAGGAGGCCGAGGCCCACGAGGTGGTCCAGGCGCGCGTGCAGGTGGGCGACGACTGGCTGCCGTTGTTGGTGTTCGTCACCGACGACCTGTCCGGCCATCGCCTGAGCCGCTATTTTCCGCAAAGCGGCGCGTGGCCGGCACCCACGGGAACCCTGTTGGTGGAGCGGACCGCCATGAAGGTGCTGGGCGTCCAGCAAGGCCAAGCGGTCCAGGTGAAGTTTCCCAACACTCCCGCCCAGCGGGTTCCTGTGACAGGAATCGTCCACGATCCAGGGCTCTCGCCGGCGGGCCAGGAGAGGATGGGGTTCGCCTACGCGAGCGCCGCCACTCTCCAGGCGTTGGGGGAAGATCCATCCCTCCACGAGTTGCGCGTGACCTTCGCGATGGACCTGGGAAGCACCGCCCAGGTCAGGGAAAGGGCCGAGGTGCTGGCCCAGGCCTTGGTGGATCAAGGAGTGGAGGTCCACCAGATCCGGGTCCCTCCCTTCGAGTACCACCCCCACCAGATCCAGATGGAAACCGTGCTTCTGATCATGGTGTCGTTTTCCGTCCTGGCGTTCTTCCTGAGCGCGGTGCTGTTGGCCACCACCCTGTCCGCGTGGCTTTCTCGCCAGACCCGCGAACTGGCCATCCTCAAGACCGTCGGGGCCAGTTCCTGGCAGATCACCGGTTTGTACCTGGCTTTCGTGGCCGCCTTGGGATTGTCGGCGAGCGTGGTGGCCTGGACACTGGGTTCGCACGCCGCGGTGGCCTTCGCCGGGAGGCTTGCGGCGATGTTGAACTTCGCGATCCTGGACGCCTCCATCCCCGCTTCCGCAGCCTTGATCGTGTTCCTGGGCGGCGTGGGGATCCCCCTTCTGGTGGCCTACATCCCCATCCGATCGGCCAGTCGCGCCACGGTGCGGGAGGCCCTTTCCGACTGGGGCGCCAAGGTGGCCGCACCGGGATCGTGGATCTCCAACCTGCCCCGGTCCTTGCGACAGATTCTGCGACGTCCACGCCGCCTGGCGCTTTCCCTGGCCCTGCTGGGTTTTGGAGGAGCGGTCTTCATGACGGCGCTGAACGTGCGCGACGGTTGGACGGCCAACCTGGACAAGGTGTGGCAGACCCGCCACTACGATGTGGAAGTCCGCTTCCGCACGGCCCAATCCGACAGCGTCCTGGCCGGCTTGGCGGGAGTGCCCGGTGTGCGGCGCGTGGAGCCTTGGGGGTGGTCGCCGGCGGGACTGGCCCGGCCCGGCAAGATCGATCTGGTGCAGGTATGGCCGGACAAGGGCCACGGGAGCTTGTCGTTGGTGGCCATGCCGGTGGGAAGCGCCCTGACCAGCTTTCCCCTGATGGCGGGAAGACGACTTTCGGAAACCGACACCGACGGATCCGTGCTCAACCACATCGCCTGGATCCAATCGGGCAAGCCTCGCCTGGGAGAGGCCGTACTGGTGGGGATCGATGGACGTATTCTGTCGACACGCCTGACCGGAGTGGTGGAGGAAGTGGGATCGCCCGCCGTGGTGTACGTGACGCCTGGCGCTTTCGCTCGGTTTCGCTCCACCCAGGGCCGCTCGCGGATGATCCGCGTGGTGACCACGGCGACATCGCCGGTGGAACGCACGGAGATCCTGCATCGGTTGGAGCGCGCCATGGAAGGAAAGGCCTTGCCCGTGCAGATGGCGATTCCCTTTTCCGAACTGAAGACGGCCATCGGCGACCACATGACCATCCTGGTGAATTCGCTTCTGGCCCTTGCAGGAATCATCGCGGCGGTGGGCATGTTGGGGTTGGCGTCGGTCACCGGCATGGGAGTGCTGGAGCGCACCCGGGAATTCGGGGTTCTCAAGACCCTGGGCGCCACCCCGAAAGTGGTGCTGGGCATGGTGATGGCGGAGGTTCTGTGGATCGGCGCGATCAGCTGGGTGTTGGCTTGCGTGGCGGCCTTTCCGCTCACCTGGGCGATGGACGCGCTGATCGGAAGCTTGGGCTTCTTGGCCCCGCTGCCGATGGTGATCGGATGGGTGGGTCCGGTGGTCTGGCTGGTGGCGGTGGTGGCGATCTCGGCGGTCTCCGGATGGATCCCGGCGCGCCGCGCCGGCAAGCTCACCATCCGCGAAGCCCTGGCGCAGGTGGGGTGAGACCGCGCCGCGAGGCATCCTGGTTGTCGGGTCAGGATGCCTTGCGGAAGCTGGGACGTTTTCTGTCGGCAGCGCATTCCATGAGGAACATGTTGATCAGGGATTGGTACGGCATGCCCATCTCTTCACCCAAGGTCTTGAAATAGTCGATCGCCTGGGTATCCAGCCGGATGGAGATCGGCTTGCGGACCTTGGATGCGTAGGGATTCTTCTTGGCTGCAGAAAAATCGTATTCGGTTCTCATGACTTTCTCCGGTGGTAGTGGAGCGCTTCCTTCCGCGTGGCTTTGCGCGAAGAAATGATCCGGATGGTGTCTTGCTCGCGTTCGCAATGGACCACGATGAGGATGCGGAGTTTAAGCTGGCCCCCCCCCCCCCCCCCCCCCCCCCGCCCCCCCCCCCCCCCCCCCCCCCCCCACTATATACACAGAGATCCTTGCCAAAGCAAGCTCACCATCCGCGAAGCCCTGGCCCAGGTGGGGTGAGGCTTGGCTTGACATTCCTCGGGTGGGGAGTTCTCCTTGATTCCCCGCTTCCAAGGAGTGCTCACCGTGGTTTCGATGTTTCTTGCCGTTGCTCTGTTGTGCTCCCTGGAGGCGGCGCCAACGGTGACGTTGATCGGGGATGTGGCCATCGCGAAGAAGCCTCCCAAGGGTGCGGTGCAGCCGTTGTACAGCGTTGGGTTTGTCTGCGATTCGTGTGGACTGCCGTTGCGGACGGTCCTGGATTCCATCGACAAATTCGCCTCGCGCTACCGCGACAGCTTCGCCGTGCTGGCCAAGGCCAATCCCGGGGTCGGAGGGGATTTTGGAATTGGACTGGATTTGACCACCAACGGGACTGTGGATGGATCCTCCGAAACCGGTGGCCCCTCTTCCACGCGGCCGTTCCGACTGCTGATGATGCGCGAGTTGAGGAGGTTGGATTTCAGGAGGCCGTTGGCCAATCCAGCGAAAGTGCTCGTGGCCTTCAATCTGGGCTACGCGAAAAAAGTCCGTCGGCCCGATCGATTCCTTCGCAAGGAGGAAGTGGTTTGCGGCATTGGAACGGGAGATTGCGGAGGCTTTCCGGCGGGTTCCAGCCTGATGATGCCCAGCGTGTGCGATGCCTTGGATCCGCAAGGGAAGATTCGCAAGGCCGGAGTGTTCCTGGGTGGAGAGGCCTGCTGGCGAAGTCCGGATACCGTTTTGGCCGTGTTCGATCGGTTCGCCCAATCCTTCCAGGCGGTGACCGTTTGGGAAGGCGGGATCACCACGGCGTGGTGGGGAGACCTTTCCATGCGCTTGGACCTGTTCGAAGATGGGCGTTCCAGGCGGTATACGACGCTCTCGGCGAACAGTTCGGATGATATCCTGCGGGAGCTGGTATCGCGGGAAATCGGGATCCTGAGGTTCCATCCGATTGACAGCGGGAAGGTCTACGCGTTCTACCACTTCTCGAAGTAGACAAAAAACGGCGCCAAGGTCAGCGGTTCCCGTGGCCTTCGAGGACCTTGAATCGTCCGTCGCGCTCCATTCCCACCGAGAGGTGCCCCTCAAATAGTCTGACGGACAGGCCTGTGCGAGCGGGATGCCGATTTTTGGCCATGGTGACCGTGGATAGAGGCGAAGGCCCCGGCGGGTTGGGGTTGTTCTTCACATACTCCTTGAGCCACACCAGGGCCGGCCGTTCGGTGCCGTCGGCGCGAATCAGTCCGGTGCCATCGCGCCAGGTTTTGCCCACCGTGGTGCCGAAATAGCTGATCCCTGCCACACGCGGATGGGTCCAAAAGAGCGGAAACACCGCTCGCATGATGGAGTCTTGCCGTTGGTCGTTGGTGGCGGGGATGTCGAATTCCGTGATGTGCAGGGGCAATCCGGTGGCCGCCAGTCCATCCAAGTATTTGCGCAAGGTGTCCAGTGGGCGCAAGTGGGCCTCGTGCGCCTGCACGCCGATTCCGTCGATGGGGGCGTTGGCCGCAAGGAGCGCCTTGACCATGGCCACGCAGGTGTCGTGATCCCGGGCGTACTCGATGGTGTAGTAGTCGTTGAGGATCAACTTGGCTTTGGGGAAGGCTTGGCGCGCCAGATGGAAGGCGTTGATCAGCCCATCGTAGCCGGTGGCGCCCTTGCCGCCCAGGGCATTCAGGAAGATGGTGGACGGGGCGTGAAAGACGCTGGGCTCGTTGATCACCACCACCATTTCGGCGTCCGGGTAGCGCGTGCCGGCAAGCGAAAACCATTCTTCGATTTCGGCCTTCAACGTGTCCTTGCCGATGCTGGCCATCCAACTGGGATAGGCAGAACCCCACAAGAGCGTGTGGAAGGTCCAGGGGATCTTGTGATCGCGCGCATAGGAGGCCATGTTGTCCAGGCCCGTCCAAACCATATGGTCGCGCTGCATTTCCACCGCAGCCCATTTGCCGCCGTTTTCCGGAGCGACATGGTTCCAGTACGACGCGAAATCCGTGCGCATGGTCTGGCCTTCGGAGATGTTCCCCAGGTACTTGGTGGCGTCCTTGGCGATCTGGGCGCAGGCCGGGAAGCTGCACAGAAGCAATGCGGTGGCCGTGCGAATGCAGGAGGATTTGTTGGGAAGGTTCATGGCAAATCCGGAGGTCGTGGCGGAGGTTTTGGATGACGACTCTCGCCTGAGCGAGGCCACTGCTTGTTACGATACGGCCGAAGGTCCCGGTGCGTTGGCGGAAACGGCCTGGATACAAAAAAGGCTTCCCCCCGGGTGGAAGGGAAGCCTCGTTCGCATCGGGAAAAAACCTGTCAGTTCCTGCCCAATGCGCTCACCGCGACGAACTTGCCTTCACGCTCCACGCCAGCCACCAGGCGTCCATCGATGTTCTTCATGATCAAGCCGGAGGGCTTGGGAGCTGTGGCGACCACGGGTCGTGCCTCGATGTCGCTGAAATCGCACTTGGCTTGGTTGGCAGGGATCCAATCCTTGAGCCAAGTCATCGAAGGACGGAGAGCGCCGGTGTTGGTGAAGATGCCGGTGCCGGTGCGCCAAGTCTGGCCGTCACGGAGTCCCCAGTACGTGACGCCCATGATCTTGGGGTGATTCCAGAACATGGCCATCTGTTCGGCCATGATGTTCTTCTGCTTGGTGTTGTCTGTCTCGCCGATGTCGTATTCGGTGACGTACAGAGGGATTCCAGCCGCGGCGATGGCGTCGATCTTGGCTTTCACGGAGGAGGTGGAAAGCTTGTAGGCGTCGTGAGCTTGCAGACCGATGCCGTCGACCGGGATCTTCTGGGCCTTGATCTGCTTGGTCATTTCCACTTGCCACTTGTTTTCCGCATCGTACTCGATGGTGTTGAAGTCGTTGTAGATCAACTTGGTCTTCGTGGAGTCCTTCCACAGTTCACGTGCCATCTTGAAGGACACGAAAATCCAGTCGTACTCGCCGGATTGGACACCGTACTGGGAGGCGGCGTTCTTGAGGGCGTTGCGGTACTGGGCGGGAGCATGGCCTGAAAAGGCCTCGTTGACCACGTCGATCTGGTCGACGTTCGGATAGCGCGTATGGACGGCCTCGAACCACTTCTTGACATCGGCGAGAGTGGCGCTCGAAGCGTCGTTGGGCTGCTGGGATCCCCAGACCAGGGTGTGGAACTTCACCGGGTGGCCGGTCGTCTTGCCCCAGTTGGAGACCACATCGAAGCCCGACCAGTTGTAGGTGGTGCCTTTGACGCTGGACTGGACGCTGGACCACTTGCCGGAGTTTTCCGGCGAGGCCTGGTTCCAGTAGGTGTTGTAATCGCCGGGGACTTGGTTGGTGATGATGTTGCCCAGGAATTTGCACTGCCCTTTGGCAAGCTGGGCATTCGACGCGACTGCAGTCAAAGCGATGGCAAAGACGCAGGTGCGCCCACCGAGGTACGACCAGTGTTTCATGAGCTACTCCAGGTTGTATGGCAACGTTCTTAATACTAGAGGCGGTTCCCTTTGTGCGCGCGCGAGTTGCTGAAGGAACTGGTGTCCAATTGTCACCGCTTGGTCACAGCACGGCAAAGCGCCAAACGGAGAGGATCAGTTCTGGCCGAGGGCGTTCACGCCGGTGAAATGTCCATCGCGCTCCACGCCGGTCTCCAAGCGGCCGTCGAGGCTTCGCACGATCAGGCCTGGATGGGCGGGAGACTCGGCGACCCCGGGCCGCTCCTCGATGTGGGAGTAACAAGATCCTTCGGCGGCAGGAATCCAATCCTTGAGCCATTGCATCGAGGGACGGAGAGCGCCAGTGCTGGTGAAGATTCCGGTACCGGTCCGCCAAGTTTGCCCATCACGAAGCCCCCAGTAGGTGACACCTTTGATGCTGATGTGGTTCCAGAACATGGTCATCTGTTCTGCCATGATGTTTTTCTGCTTGGTGTCGTCGGTCTCCGAGATGTCGTATTCCGTGATGTAGAGAGGGAAACCGGTGGCCGCGATGGCGTCGATCTTCGCTTTCACCGATGAGGTGGAGAGCTTGTAGACATCGTGGGCTTGGAGGCCGATCGCATCGATGGGGATTTTCTGCTCCTTGGCAAGTTTGCACATGGCGACCTGCCACTTGTGTTCCGTGTCGTACTCGATGGTGTTGAAGTCGTTGTAGATGAGCTTTGTCTTGTTCGCGTCCGGCCAGAGCTTGCGGGCCATCATGAAGGCTTCGAAGATCCAGTCGTATTCGCTCTCGGGGATGCCGTCGGCGGCGGCGGCCGTTTTCAGGACTCCCCGGTACTGAGGCGGGGCGTGGTTTGGAAAAGCTTCGTTCACCACGTCGATCTGTGCCAGGTCGGGATAGCGGTCATGGACGGCCTGGAACCAGCGCTGGATGTCTTCGATCGTGGCGCTTGAAGCGCCGCTAGGCTGCGCGCTGCCCCACACCAAGGTATGGAACTTGACGGGATTGCCCGTGGTCTTGCCCCAGTTGTAGACCACATCGAATCCAGACCAACTGTACGAAGTGCTTTTCACGCTGGACTGGATGCTGGTCCATTTGCCGGAATTCTCCGGGGTGGCTTGGTTCCAGTAGTTGTTGAAGTCGGCAGGCACCTGGTTGGTGATGATGTTGCCCAGGTACTTGCAGGAGTTCTTCGCGAGCTGAGCGTTTGCGGGGACGGAAAAGGATGCGAGCGCGAGGGCGCAGATGCGTCCAGCGAAGTGCGACGGGAGTTTCATGTGCTGCTCCATGTTGGACGTCAACACTCTCCATACTACCGGGATTCGTACGCGAAAGCAGTGGGAATGCGAAGGTTCTGGTGAGCAATTGTCACCGGGAGGTGGAGATCAGCGCCGGCCGAGCGCGCTCAGTTCCAAAAATTGTCCATTGCGCTCCACACCAGTCACCAGGCGTCCGCCGACATTGCGCACGATCAGGCCTGGGTTTGCGGGTGACAGGGAAACGCCGGCTTTGGCCTCTATCCCGGAAGTACCGCAAATGGCCTTGTTGGCGGGAATCCAGTCCTTCATCCACTGCATGGCGGGACGTAGACTGCCGTTGGTGTTGAAAAGGCCAGTGCAAGGCCGCCAGGTCGCGCCCACCTTGAGTCCCCAGTAGGTGACGCCCTTGACGTTGGGGTGGTTCCAGAACATGGTCATTTGTTCCGAGACGATCCGCTTCTGCTCGACATCGTCGGCGGCATTGCAGGCTCGCGTCAAGCTGTACTCGATCCCGACGTCGTACTCCGTGATGTAGATCGGGAAACCGATGGCGGTCATCCTGTCGATGTTGTTCTTCACGGTGGCCGTGGACACCATCCAGGCATCGTGGGCCTGGTATCCGATGGCGTCGATGGGGATTTTCTGCTCCTTGGCGGCTTTGGCCAGCGCTTCCTGCCATTTTGCTTCCGCATCGTACTCGACGGTGTTGTAATCGTTGTAGATCAATAGGGTCTTGGTGGAATCCTTCCAGAGCTCACGGGCCATCTTGAAGGCCACGAAGATCCAATCGAATTCTCCGGAAGGGATCCCGTAACTCGCCGCAGCGGCTTTCAACGCTCCCCGGTATGGCGCTGGCGCATGGGCTCTTCCTCCCCACGATCCGCCGGGGAACGCCTCGTTGACCACGTCGATCTGCTCGAGGTCCGGATACTTGTCGTGGACGGCCTTGAACCACCTCTTGATGTCGTCGATGGTGGCGCTACCGGCGTCGCTCGGTTGCTGACCACCCCAAACCAGGACGTGGAACTTGACGGGGTTGCCCGTGGACTTGCCCCAATTGTAGACGGTCTGGAAACCCGACCAGTTGTAGGATGTGCTCTTCACGCTGGACTGGATGGAAGACCACTTGCCCGAATTTTCCGGCGAGGACTGGTTCCAGTAGGTGTTGTAATCGGAGGGAACACCGTTGGTGATGATGTTTCCCAGGTACTTGCATTGACCCTTGGCCAACTGGGCCGAAGCTCCCTGGGCAAGAATCCCGACGGCAACCAAGGTGGAAATGCGGCAAGATGCACGGGTGGGTGAGTTCAACAGAGGCCTCCTGTGGCTGATGCTCTGATGAATCGAAGCTAGGGCGGGGTGTCGCGAGAGGCTTGGAAGTTGATCTGAAGCGCTTTGTAGTTTTTTCCAAACCGCTTCAGGAAAACCTGGTCGTCTACGAGAATCGCCACCCCGTTGGGGACAATTCGGTTCCTGCCCATCGCCCCTCGCCTGACCCGGCCCAATTGCGGGTCCTATGTTTATGCATGTTGTTGATTCGACAATAATTCCAGCGTACAAGGCACTCATGCAAATCTTGCCCAAGCTCGCGAGCCTACTGGCTCTGGTCGCTGTTTGTGTTCCCGCCCAAACCAGCTATGTGCTGCCCATCAAAGGCTACGCGAAGACTTCCGTGAACACCGTGGTGTTCCGGGGGAACTCCGTGGTCACAAACGGCAACACCCAGTTCACGTCCTTCTACGACAGCCTGGGCAAGGTGGTGCTGGCCAAGCGCACGCTGGGATCGAGCGTGTGGGAGGTAAAGACCACCGGGTTCACCGGCAAGGTCACCGACGCGCACAACAGCATCAGCATCGAAGTCGATGGCGACGGATTCCTGCACATGGTCTGGAACACACATTCTTCAAGGCTCTTCTACGCCCGCAGCCTGAGGGCCAATACCCTGGAAATGGGCGACACCGTCCCCATGACAAAACTCCACGAATCCAAAGTCACCTATCCTCAGTTTTTCCGGCGCCCCAATGGAGATCTGCTTTTCTTCTATCGCGACGGAGAGTCCGGCAACGGAAACCTCACGGTCAATCGCTACGACCTCAAGTCAAAGGTGTGGACCCAGTTGCACAGCAGCCTCATTGCCGGGGAAGGAACCCGTAGCGCGTACTGGGAAGCGCATCAGGATGTCAACGGAGTGATCCATGTGGGCTGGGTGTGGCGCGAAACCTCAGATGTGTCGACCAACCATGACCAATGTTATGCGCGGTCGGAGGATGGCGGTGTCACATGGAAGATGTCCACGGGAGCGGTCTACACGCCGCCCATCAAGGCGTCGAATGCGGAAACAGTGTATCGGATCGCGCAGAAAAGCGACCTGATGAACCAGACCTCGATCTTCGGTGATGAGAAGAGTCGGCCGTATATCGCCAGCTATTGGACTCCTGCGGGCACGGGAATTCCCCAGTACCAGCTGGTTTACAACTTGGGCGGCGGATGGCAAAACATGCAGATCACCAAAAGAACCACGGCATACAGTCTTGCTGGAGGCGGGACGAAGCCTGTTCCATTCTCGCGGCCACAGGTTGTCGTTGATGGCAGTGGTGATTCGGTGGGCGTCTACGTGATCTTTCGTGATGTCGAACGAGGCTCAAAGGTTTCGCTTGCTCGCACTTCAAATTTGGAGCGTACGCCATGGTCTTTCACTGATATCTACGACTCAACAGTCAATTTTTGGGAGCCAAGTTACGATCCGTACCGGTGGAAATCCGACAAGATCCTGTCCGTATTCATCCAGAACGCCCAGCAGGGGCCAAATGAGACCGCGGTGGAGGGGACCCCCGCTCAGGTGGTCCGGATCTTGGAGTGGGACCCCAAGAGCAGAATTTCCGGGATATCCAAGCCAAGTGTTCGCGCGGAGAATTCAGGAAAGCGGCGGGTGGATGCGCTTGGAAGGGAGATTTTGCCAGTGTTCGAGAGCATCCATCCTGTGGAAAATGGACGTGTCGGGGTGATGGGGCGGTAGGAAGGCCGCATCGGCTCCGAATGCTTTTAGGTCGATCCCACCCTCTGGATCAATTCGAGCAGGATGCGACGTAATGACTTGTCGAGAATGCGATTGAAGGCGGCCAGGAGCGCCTTCTCATCCTCTGTCAATTTGTGTCCATCGGTTCGGGCGCTAGGTGGCGCTCCTCCCGATCGGACCACGGAAAATTCGGCCATCAGTTCGCTCGGCGGCTTTTCGAAAGCGATCGCAAGGCCTTCGAGCAAAGTCGCGGAGATCCGGGCGGTCCCCTTCTCCATGCGCTGAAGTGCTTGGTAGTGGATATCCAGTCGATCGGCGAGTTGTAGCTGGGTCATCTTGGCGCGGATCCGCTGAGCGCGAATCCATTTCCCCAGCCTGATTTGTTCCTCGCTTCCACCTCTTGCCACGTCTCAGAAGCTCTACAGTATATTCGGGATTCAGAATCGGCATATGGTTGCATACTTGAATTTCACAACCATAAGATGTACGATTTTTGTAAGAATGTTTGGCGAGTCCTTGAACCCGAGAAGAAGTGACGAATGTCCAGCAATTCCCAAAAGCCCATACGTATCAAACCGCGCCGCCAAATGCAAACAAAGCAAGCGCATTGCGGGAGCGCAGTTCTCGTGATCATTTTCGCCATGAGTCCATTTCGGGTGGCTCGTAGCGAAATCCCATACGTTTTTAAGCCACTCAATCCAGCAAGCGCATCCGAAATCAATGACAATTTTCGGTACCTGGATTCCGCGATAGCGAAAAACAAAAACACCATTGGAGGAGCCTCAAAATCGGACTCCAGTGAGCTCCTTCGGCTTTCGGGGGCGAACCCGGAGTTGGTCGTAGAGAACCAATCCAACACTCTTCGCCTGCTTCCGACCAAATTGCGCTGGGAGTTCTCGAACCAAGCGTACAGCTTCGTGTTGGCAGATAATAAATTACAGCTTTTCTATTCCGGTTATGATGGGATGTCGTACTCAAGACAGATTGTTCAATTCAGCGAGTTTCTAGTTCGCAATGCATCGAGCGTGCAAATCGACGAAAACCTCGTTGTTTCTGGGCAGACGGAAGTTCACGGAAAGTTGTTAGCCTTCCCTGGAACAGGTTTTTGGGCAGATTCGATTCTCACTCCGACGTCAAAACTCCCTTCTCTCGCCGAAACCAAAGCCTACATCTCCCAGAACGGGCATCTCCCCAACGTCCCCAGTGCGAAAGATGTTGAAAGGTCCGGGTTGGACTTGGTGGAGATGAACCAAATCCTTCTGCAAAAAGTCGAGGAGCTGACGCTCCATGCCATCGCACAGCAAGAACAGATCGAAGCCCTCAATGCCAGGATCCCCACCCCCTGATCTGAGTCCTGTTTCACAATTCCACCCCCCGAGGAATTCCCATGGCTCCCCCACTTGATCGCAACCAACAGCACGGCAAAAAAGAGCCGATGCTGATGGACATTTCCACGGCCAAGCCCGGCGGCGAGGTCAACTGGGATGCGATTATCGCAAAGACCCAGCGCGGCAAAGTAGTCCAGACCAAAAAGGTCTACGACACCACACCGTACCTCGCCCAGACTCGCGAAGAAGACCCTTGGCCGGAAGAAACCCAGTCCACGGCCTCCGTCACACTATCGCTGTCCAATTGTCGGTTCTTGGATCCGGCACCACTGGACTTGGCAAAACCTGTTCGGGTTGCTTGTGATGTGTCCGGCTCGGCGGACTTACCGAAACCGGACAGGTTCGTGGAATTCCGTTTTCGGATCATCCACCGCAAGAATTCCTTGGATACCGAAGAATCACTGCATGAAATCGCTCGTGCAGACCTGACCGCTGCCGCCAAGCAAAGCCCGGAACTTTCTACCAAAATTTCCCTACCTGCGGAACTGGATGACTTAGAAAACGGAGCAGAACTCTTCCTGACCGCCGAAGCCTATCGAGCCGACCGAAAATTGTCTTCAAATTCCAATCCGATTCCTGTGGTCGGAGGTCCTACCGTCGTGCGTAGAGTCCGACTATCCGGTAACCTGTTCGACCACAAGCGCTGTTTCTTACTGCCGGGCGCACTCGCCGGAATCCGTCAAGCTGTATCTCTTCACAGGAAGCGCCCTACTGATTCTGTAGTGATCGTGGGGCATGACGATCAAGATCAGCAGTCCAGCACAGGCTTGGATCGTGCCAAGGCTGTCGCAGCTATCCTCACCAACAAATGGGAAGATCTGGTCGGGCATTTCAAGGCTGAAGGAAATGGAAAATGGGGGACACGCGAAGCTCAACTGATTCTTGAACACCTGAAGTTCTACAAGGGCGAAGCGGCTGGCATCCTCGATGCCACAACAACGCAAGCCATCACCCAGTTCCAAAAGTCTGTCAACGAAAAGGGCAAGACCCATCTGGTGGAATCTGGAAAGCTCGATGCCTCAACTTGCCAGGCCTTGCTCTGGGCATATTGCCAAGAGGGCGGATCGACCCTAACCAAGTGTGCATCCCCAAAGGTGGCAGGAAGTCGCGGGAATTCAGATTCTGTTGCGTTGTCAGACGGTTCAAGAGCCCCGGAAGAACGGCTGGAAATCCTGTTCTTCCAGCGACGACTAGATCCGGAGCCATCAGGCGAACAGTTCGCAGCCAATGACAAGACCTATGCCGCCTGGATGTCCTGCCTGAAAGAAACAGAGGACTTCGAGGTGCATTCATTCAGTTTGCAGTTGGCTGACAGTAAGCAACTTGCCCTCCCCAATACCCCCGTTACCCTCACTGGCCCCGCCCGGAAATCCAGTCAAAGTGATGGCCACGGGCGCGTCGAATTCAAGGGCCTGCCCAGAGGCTCCTATCAATTGGCAATCCTTGCAGATCCCAAGCGCTCAATCAGTTTGAAGTTTGAGGTTCCAAAAGCTGCAAATGTGAGCAAGCCTGTCCAGCCCACCAAACCCAGCCAAGGACAAGACGCATGAAATTCGGAGATCTCCCCGACCCTCCGAAACCGCCCAAGATCCCGGATGTGCCAGTGGTTCCGGCAGTGCCTACCAGCACACAAACAAGCCTGTCCAGCGGTCCGTTGAGCGGTGCTGTCGGCGTTGGAGTTCCAAAAAACTTCGACCCGAACAACCCGTCCGTCCATGTGGAAGGAACCATCCACAACCCAACAGGAATTGGCGGAGACTTGAAGGTGGATCGCGATGTCAGGATCCCCACCAAGGCACCTGAATTCAATATTCCCTCAATCGGTGGTGGGGCTTCGGATCTTGGCTCAGGTGGAGGTTTCGGACTCCCCGACATCGGCAACCCTCTTTCCGGTCTGTCCATGCCGAGCCTTGGAAGACCGCTTGCAAGTCTCTCTGGGCCGACTCTTCCGAACTTCGCTGGATTCCCTGAATACCCTGCATTTCCAAGCATTGGGACACCAGGGATGCCGGGTTTTCGTTTCACCAACATTCCCGATTTCAACCTGCCCATTCCTGACTTGTCGTTGTGTGACATCAATATTCCTTCACCCATCCCCGATTTCGAGTTCCCTGTCTTCGATGGACCGTCTCCGGTAAGCGAGTACATGGAAATCGACGAAATGACCGACTGGACGGTAGGTGTCACCATAGATGACCAAGCTGTTCCATCGGTGGGTTACAAACTGGAAGACGGCGATGACGAGACGTATCCTGGGAAACTGGATGCGGATGGAAACGCGAAACACAGAATCAACCCGGGCGATTTTCATCTTGAGTTCACGGACTCGCAGGACCTTCAGACTCGTGCTTGGGCGGTAGACTTAGAGTCCGCGCTCAGATCCAAAGACGTTGCCCGATTGGCTGCATACGCGACTGTGGGTGGACCTGCACTGGTGAAAGCCCTCAAGCAAACCGAGACTGCGCTTGATTCGGCCATTGTTGGATCGAAGCTTTCCGACTTCGTGACCTTGGGGCTATGGACTTCGGAGCTGGGAAGACCCACGAACTTCTTCCCGTTTGCAAGTCGACACGTTCCTGCGCAGATTCCGACAAAGTTTGTCGTAGTTGCTCATCGCCCAGAAATGGCTTTCAGGTCGAGTGAAGGGATCCATTTGGCCTTACAGCCAACGTCAGGGCCTAACGTCGATCAAGCACCCCTTCCCGGGAGGTGGAGCGCACTGTTCATCCCTCGCACCAATCCCCGTACTTCACGTCTGGTTGAAGGTCCATCAGGCATGGAATGGAAAGACTTCCGTCCCGAAGGTCCGGGTATGGTTCGGATCCTATGGAAGCACCAATCCACCCAAGAGGGTTACTTCCTGGATTTGCGGATTGTTGATGGCATCGATTCAACACTTCAACTCCCATTGCGGTACGGCAAGTTGGAGGATCGATCGTGGAGTCTTGGAGCGATGCTTCGTTACCGGGACATTGTCCACCATTTATCGGAAGAATTCCCGGTGGACACCAAGCGCAAAGCGCAGGAACAAACCGAGTGGAATACACTTACCAGCTTGTGCCAGTCCTTGGATGTTTGTGTCCAAGATCCTTTCCAGAAATTGTCAGCCGCCGACCAGCTTGCCTTGGCCTTCCAAGTAGGTCAGATCCAAGCTGGACTTGAGGAAGAACCATTGAGCGCGGTTGCATGGTCCAGTCTATTCACCACCTCTGAGCCCAGCCAAATTCAACTATCGCCAACAGTTTCCTGGATGCGACCGGATGCATTTTTGGTCGCCTGGCACTTGATCGCCCTGGAAGGAAGCAAGGATCCGGTCTGGACACGCGGCGCGAAGGTTCGGCATCCGAACGGCGAAGGACGATTCTTCGGAGCTGTGCATCAAGCCCAGGTAGAAGGCGTCTTGGTGCCCGACAGCATTTTTGGTGATGCTCATCGGATCATGGAGTCGGATGGAAAGACCTCCTGCCAGAAGCTTTCCGAACTGTTGGGGCTGGTGGTTGGCTGTTTCAATGGAACGAAGATCGGTACGATTTCGCTTCGCGGGGACCGTTCCGATTTGGACAAGGTGGTTCGGAAAACCGGGATGTTTTCCTTCGACAAGAAGGTCAAGGATGGCTTGGAAGCTCTGGCCGATGAGGATGAAACCTTGGATTGGCGAGGAACGATCAGGGTAGATGGAAAGACAGCGGAACACTACGAGGTGAAGGTAAAGACGATTCTAGGTCAAGGTGACCCGTTGGGTTGGAGCCGGGAGGTGGTGCCATTGCCGAAGAGGGGGCTTGGCGGGAAGCGGAGTGTAAAACTTAAAAACGGCCACCTTGAAAAAATAAATGGTCTTCAAGTTCGATGCACATTGCCTTCCGGTGAAGTGATAGATGTTGCTTGTGATTCGAATGGGGAAATCGAATTACCCATCGATGATGGAATTTTTCGATCGGAATACCAAGGGACTTCTGGAAGACTGTTTACGGATTATTTTTATTTAAAGCTGGACCCAATTGAGACTAATATGGGAATGTGGCAGCGCTTAGTCAATTTTGGCATGGTTCGAAATGATGACGTCATCCAAGGAAACCATACAGTGGGGTTGGAGGCTGGGCTGATCGCGTGGTGCATCCCATTCGGGGTTGATCAAGATGATCCTGAACAAGTCGCAAAACTCTTTGGTTCTGTTGAGTAAAAAGGAACAAATAATGGAAACTATTCAGAAAGATAAACTTGTAATTGTTTGTGAATCAGCCGAGGGTCCTACATTCCTTTGGCTAGAATTTTTAGACCCACGAGATGGGATTGCGTTTGCTGCTGAGGTAACGGGGCCAAGTGTATTGCCAATTTGGTTCAATATTACCGATCACGCTCCTCCGAAATATAAAAAATGCACTGAGTCATTTCCCCAGAGGCCATCAATCCCAGTCATCAAAAGAAAAGATTCAGAGGATTACACGGGCTATTTGTGCCAGGCTTCCGGCCAAACCGGAAGCGTCATGTATGCGAAAAGAATAAAAAAAGATAACCTTGGAATAAATATGGAAGTTTTTTCAAATCCCAAGATGGCGTGTGGAAAGGAGGGGCCTAATGTCTATATCCTAAGCGGACACGGAGCGCAGGGGAGGGTTTATGGAGCCGGTAATCTTGCAGGCGAGATTTATCTGAGCGATTTGGAGATTGGCAAAAACCTACGCATTCTTGTGTTAGCATGCTGCAATAATGGCGCCTTTTCGCGCATGACGTTGCTGTCAAGGCATTTCAAAAATACTGACGGTAGTTTTTTGGCTATATTAGGATTTCATGGAACATATCCAGGCGCAGAGACGGGACAAGGAATCTTTCGTAAATTTGGGCGAAAAATACGCTCCTCGCAGTCGATAAAAATACTAGACGCTTGGAGGGATGCTGCCGGCAGCACCCCTTGAGCGCGGCATTCGTCCGTGGGGCGGAAGAGATGACTGTGCTTGATATTATTGACTACCACAGAATTCCAATTGACCGAACCGCAAACGCCATATATTTCTGTTCTGATAACCCTGTTTCAGGAAAAGATTTGATAATGCCAGAAGTTGTTGGGTACTTTATTTCAAATAGTGCGACGACCACAGAGGAAGTCTTGGATGCCAATATTGCTATTCGCGAGCGTTTGAACTATATCGAGCAGCTCGAAGCGGAGTATTTAAATATTAACCCAGACAAGGGTGAAAATTTTCTTTTTGTTCGAAAAGCGGACGCAGTGGAGTCGTCTTTTTCAAAAGGGCAAGAGTATTTGTTTAAATTTTATGTTGTCCGTCCTACATGGGATAACCGCATTGATCTAAGTCGCGTCTTTGAGGAGGCTTTTATGGCGAATACGGTAGTGCAGCCTTATGCTCATTGTGCGACAAGTTTTCCTTGTGGTATTGGGTCGGCTTACATGCTGCTTTCAGTAACTGAAAATTGTGCATCAATGAAAATTAAAGTTGCATTTCGGGCTGGGAAATTAAATATGGAGGATGCTGATATCAATCGCAAATCATGGGATGCCAGCGAGGCGAGGTCTCAAAGTGCAGGTGATTATCTTCTTGAGGTGGCAACACATGCTGGAGAAGCGAATCCTTCGGATCTAGTTATGTCTATTATCCCGATTGCCGGAAGCCCAGACAAAAGGATCTTGCCTAATTCGGAAATTTTCAATAAAAGTAATATCGAAAATTTCCCATGGAAGGATCATCCTTCAGTCATGGATTTACGTGCTTTCCCATGTCGACTTGAACCATCATATACGGCTCAATTCTAAACGCGAAGACAATGCATGAGCATTCATAATAATCACTTATTGCTGTCGAGTTCATTGGTTTGTTCGCTGGTTGTACGTAGTGCATATGCAGTAATATCAATTCATTCTCAAATGGAATTGAAAAAGCTTTGCGCCTTACCTGATTCGTCATTTGAGCTGGCCCAAGACATATACATTGACTCATCAGAAGCTTGGAAACCTTGCGAGTTTCACGGGCGCCTTTTCGGAAATCAGCACACGATTTACAATTTGAATATTAGCCATTCAAATGGTGAGCCTGTTGGCTTTTTTTCAAAGTTAACTCCTCAATCAAAATTCAAATGCAGTGGTCCACTTTGGGTAGCGGATAAGTGGAACGATACGTGCAAAATATCAGATAAGGATCAGCCCATTGTAAGTGCGGTTAAATTTGAAAACGCAACAATTAGAGGAAACGGCGCTGCTGGAATCTTGGCGGGCCATGCACAATACGCGATGATTTCAGATATCGAGGCAAAGGGAGACGTCGAAGGATCAAATGGAGTAGGCGGATTATTAGGTATGGCAGGCCCATTAACCAATGTTTCTCATTGCAAAATTGAGGGGAGCGTTCGTGGCGATAGACTTGTGGGCGGTATAGTCGGAAGTTTGTTCTTCAGTCAGATAACTTACGCGGAATCTGAAGTCAATGTCAGTGGGCAAGACCTGGTAGGCGGAATTGCAGGAAGGGCGGGTTCCGCCGTTGTCAGCGACGTTATAAGTCGATCTCTAATTCAAGCGCGTGATACAGTCGGCGGGATTCTTGGAGCTTTTTACGGGAGCAACAGAGGGAAAGTGCATCCATTTCGGAAAGGGTGCATAGAATTGTATTCGGATATTGATGAAAGATTTTTAAAAGCATTTCGCATGGATGAATATGCAAGCAATTTTGTTGACGATATGGAAATGACAGATGGAGTAAGGTTTAAATACCGAGGCTACTCTTCATCTAGTGAACCTGATGGGAGCTTGCCATTTTTTAATTTTTGGTATGGAGCGATTGGTGATTCTAGATTTGATTTCGCGGCACACGAGCAGCGATTATTTGAAGGAAAAGAAAATTGCGAACGGATTTTCAGTGGAGTTTCAGTTGAATCTCGGATGTTTTTTGCGTATTCCGCAGGAGAAATCGAATGCCGAAACGTATGTGGCGGAATCAGCGGATCGAATTCCGATGATGTCGTCAGTATGTCTAATTTGATGCACTCAGGCTTAATCTACGGGGGAAGATTTGTTGGTCAATTTATGGGAACAGGTACAGGTTTGGTACGCCCCATCAATTACATTTCATCCGGGTTGGTGGTGAGTGGGAGGGCTCCGTGGAAATTATTTGGTATTCCGCCAAAAAGGGTCGGCTGGGTGCTACAGTTAGCTCCACCACGGTTGCGAGATCCCATCTCAAGCCATGAAGCTCTTGGGTTTGCTCCTGCATTTAATTTGACTCAAGGTAGCGGAAATGTTCGGTGGTTTGGGCGATTTTACCCTCCAGGACTATATTTTCCTAAATGGCTTAAGGATTCTTCAATTAGATTCGAGCGATTTTCCTCCAGAGCATCCTTAGAACCCTGTTCGATTGTGTTCGAGCGAGAATGGGTAAGCAAAGAATTGGGAGGTTGCACTGGGCTAATGTCAAAAAAACAAGCGACAGGATTTTGGAGAAGCATGGCAAGCTCATTTATTGGCCCCTTTTTCCCTCCAGTACCTAATCGTGCAGCGGAGGACGTGCCGACAGATCGGTGTATCAATCTACGCAAATTATTTCAGGGAGGCAAAATGAAAGCCATAGAGTTTACAATTCGTGATGCAAACAAAAACTGGATACTGAAAGATTCTATACTTTGCCGAAATGATTCTAACCGAGGTTCTCCTGTTCTTGTCCGCGCGAAAAATAATTGGAGCATTCAAGCAGGACAAGCGTGGTTTCAAATATTTCCGAAGAACGAGTCAAATTAACAATTTGTATTATTAACTCCATGCCGCGAATCAAAGTCAATCCCTGAAATCAACAATGCATCGACAAGGAATCCAATGGTTATTGAATTAATCGCAGTAATTGCACAGGCCGTTCATTCGGCAAAATTTATTTATTCGATCGAAAAAGATTCAGTGGTAAGGCTTGATTATGAGAAGCTCTCTGTTGTTGATAGGTATAAAGATCCATTTATCAAGGCATGCAATAATGGTGAATGTGATGTTTTGAATTTGGATGGATCAGAAACAGGAATGACAAGACTCCCTTCATCCCTGCGAATCACTAGATTATTCCAACATCAAAATCTTTTCGTAACTGAGGCAAATGGGATCTCAACCTATTTCTTTGAAGGGAGAAAAATAGAAGTTCCAAAGAATTTTCAACAACCAAAATTCATGCTCGACCGCTCCAAAATTTGCACGGATACAACAATTTATCTTGCTCCGTTGAGCCTGAAGTCAGGAAAGTCGAAGTCGAGGTCAAAAAACCAGAATGGGTTCGCCTCATTGATTCAGCAACCCCAGACGGTTTGCTACGATTTAAACTCGAGAGTGACAAACATTATCCCTCTGCCTTTTACAGTCTCCTTCTTCGGAATGGGAATCTTCAGCGGCGGGTATGGAGCTTCTAATTATGGTTATGTTTATGGCAATGGCAAAATAATTCATGATAGTCTCAAGAATTGCGAGGAAAAAGTATTTTTGGACGGGAGTATTGTTGTTCAGTGTTTTAGTTTCAATCAGAATGCGGGGTCATGGAAGGATGTCACAATTGATTCAGCAGGAAATCGATTCCCATCGAGGCTTGGATCTATTTTTGAAAAGTACAAAGGGCTTATATTTTCTGTGAAACGCGATGAATATGGCTCAGATAGCACAATTGTATCAAAAGATACCGTGCGCATCTCATCGCACGCATTTTTTAGGCCGATTCCGTTTTTAAATTCGCAAGGTTACTGTATGCTTGGCGACGGCAAGGAAACCATTTGCTACAGCCTGCCAGAAAAAAACAAATTCCGTTCAAAAATGGGCCTTAGTCAATTTGTTTCTATCGTTGGTTCGAATTCTTCAGACACCCTCGGCTTCGATTCATGGTATAGATTAAATCAATTCACAGATGCTTTTTTTGAAAAACAGCGCTATTATTCTGGTATTATGTATGCCGGATCTAAGGATGAATTTCTAGTTGCTTCAGCGGGCAATCCCTACAGCGCAAATCCTGGATTAATCCATCTAAAATTAGGGGTCTCTGATTCTCTGATTGCAGATAATTATTTGCCCGCTTCAGGAAGAATTGAGCGTATCGGAAAGTATTTCGTGGTTGGCCTAGATGAATTCGTCGTGCAGTATTAAAATAATCGAAATATGCATCGTTTTCATTGCTGCTCAGAATGCGGAATAGGAAAGGATGCCTGATGAGAAAATAATTTACGATGCTTGAAATAATGACTTGAATCCCAAATGGTGTTAATCATCTAAGGTGTATGGAGCAAAGTAATGTCTGAAAAAAATGAGCAAATCGCGATCGTTACCACACTCTCAGTAATCTCTCTTTCATTTGGAATTTTAGGGATGCTTGGTTCCTTTATTCCCTGCCTTGGCTCGCTTGCTATTGTAATAGCTCTTCCAGCGACGATTATCGGAGCCATTGGAGTTTTTGTCGCGAACAAGAAGAACACCCCGAAGGAATTTGCAATTGCAGCAACTGTTTTGTCGGCAATTGGCTTGGTTGTGTCAGGCGTCCAAACTTTCGCTATGTTTGGTGCCTCAGCCGCAATGAGTAAATCGATGTACGAAGCATCGAAGGCTCGCGCAATTGTCCAAGACTCAACCAAGTAGTATTTATCAGTTCGAAATCAAGAGCGCCAATGTTGCTGTTGGTGCTTTATTTGTGCTGATTTTGCACCCCCTCGGGGAAGGGGGCGGGGGGGAGGGGAGGGTCTCAACAACCTCTGGCCGCCCGCCCCCGCCGCTTTGCCCCGGCCGGCCGCCGTTCCCCTCTTTTTTTTTTTTTCTTCTCCTTTTTTTTTGCTATTATTTCGGAATCCTTATTCGTATACAATACAGTGCCTCCACATGAAGTACGAGAGAGTGGCCTGCCCAACCTGTGGCATGACGCGTAATCTTATTGAGTTTTATCAGGGGGGAGTGCATGTTTTCCTGTTTGCGAAAACAAAAGCCTTTTTCTTGGTAGCATTTTTTGTAAACCAGACTCTGTTTAGAGTCGTTTCTTTTTGTCACCCACATTTGGTGCGCTTTGATATTGCTCAATTCATGGTGTCAGCAATTGCTGTGAGTTTGGTTTTGAACTCATAATCAGCAAAAAGCGCGCGTGATGCCACGAAAATACAATCGCTGGTCGACAGTTGTGTGATGTATCAACTTGATAAGTGGTGTATTCTGATAGCCATTTTGCTGCAAAGAAAAATGCTGAAAAAATCGATCAAGGTCCTCAATATTCTCGTAATCAGCGAACAGAGCCGTTTCAAGTTCGTATTCCTATTTTAGCCACGTCATTGGAAGAAATTCTTTCCTGTCCCAACAATACGCACAGCGGGCGGACAAAGCAACTTGACGCCACCAGTCGTTGGGTTAACCGCCTTCCCGCCCGCCGCCCCAGCGGGAGGACTTTCCGGAGAAGCGGTGCCTTCGCAAGATTGCCCAGGAGTGCAGTCGCTCGCTGGCCTACCCGTCCTGGAAAGCCTTTCTGCGCTAGACTCGCCGGGATTTATGATCTTTCCCCGAATATATTGCGATCATCTGTCAGTTGCGAAGTTAGCGGGGGAGCCATGAAGCGTGTCGAGGCCTACATCAAGCCGTTCAAGATTTCCGATGTCCAGGAAGCCCTCCTCAAGGTGGGTGTCCAGGGCATGACCCTCACGGAAGTGAAGGGTTTCGGGCGTCAGAAGGGCCACACCGAGCTCTACCGCGGCGCCGAGTACCACATCGACTTCATCCCCAAGATCAAGTTGGAAGTCGCCGTGGCCGACTCCATGGTGGACAAGGTCGTGCGCACCATCATGGATGCGGCGCGCACCGGCAAGATCGGCGATGGGAAGATCATGGTCGTCGCGTTGGAACAGGCATGGCGCATCCGTACCGGAGAAAGCGGGGAGGACATCCTCTGAGGAAGACCAGCCCGCTGGGTCGGGCGGTCGTTCCGGGCGTATTCCTGGTCGCAGCCGCTTGCGCATGTTCCGCCGCCCTCCCCGTGGTCGATTCCTTCGCGGGTTTGTGGGTCAGGATCGACAAGTCTCCCAGCCAAGCGGCCAAAGGCTTGGCGGCGTTTGGCGCTTCGCACCCCCCCTACGTCGACTTGGTCCTGTGGGGACGTGCCAAGGCCCTCCAGAAGTCTGAGCCGCAACTTCTCGAGGGCATTCTCGATTCGCTCGAACAGATGGATTCCTCGCCGGCCTCCCTGCTGGCCCGCGAATGGATCGTGGACTTGCGGTTTCCCGCCTCGCGCAAGCCGGATTCCACCGAGGCTGCCGATTTGGAGAAATATCTCTCCAAAAAATTGCGGCCAGACACGCGCCTTGCGCTGCGCAAGCGCCTGTTCCAGGCTTGGCTGGATGCGGGTCGCAACGCCCGCGCGGAAAGCCTGTTCGTGGAGCAGCTGCGCGAAAATCCCCCTCTGGCCCAGATCCGCGCGACATTGACGCGCCTGACCCTCGATACGGGATTCCTGCGTTCGCCAGGTCTGCGCCGTCCGCTGGTTTCGGCGCTCCTTTCGGCTGGGCAGGCCGATTCCGCCTTGTCCATTCTCGACACTCTCCTGGTCAAGGCGACGCTCACACCCTTCGACCATATCCTGCGCGGACGCATTTTGTTGGAGCAGGGCAAGGCGGACGAAGCGATCTCTTCGTTTCGCAAAGCCGCCGAGGACGCCACCGAAGAGCAGGGACTGATGTGGCTGGCCAAGGGATTGGAAAAGGTCGGTCGCACCGCCGATGCCCAGATCGCCTTCGCCGAATACGCCCGCAGATGGCCCCGATCGCCGCAGGCCCAAAGCATCCTCTGGACGAGCGGGTTCGAGGCGGAGCGTGCCGGAAATTGTCGCGAGGCTTCCGAGCTCTACGGAAAGGTGAAGGTCGGCGGCGGACGGCGGGCGGAGTGGGCGCGCTTTCGCGACGGCTTCTGCTGGTACCGCCAGGGGCAATGGGCGAAGGCCGAGCAGATCCTGAGCCGCGAGAAGGAGGCCGCCAGCGGAACCCAACGGGAAGCCGCCTGGTTTTTCCATGCCAAGGCGCTGGCCGCCCAGGGCAAGGATTCCCTGGCCCGCGCGGAATTCGCCGCGCTGGCCGCCTGGGCGCCCTGGGGGTTCCACGGGCACATCGCCCGCAGGGTTTTGGGGCGCGATTCGCTGTTTGCCGATTCGCTTCGCAAGGAGCCGGACACGGGCTTCGGGCTGTGGCTGGGCGAGCGGACGATCGCGCTGGAGACGTCCGATACCGTGGCCTTCGCGCGGCTTCTGATGGCGCGCGCGATAGGTGACAACCATCTGGTGCGCGAAACCGACAAATCCCTCGACGAGGTGCTCAAGGGCAAAGGGGAGCGCGAGTTCGCCCTGATCCGTTGGATGAAGACCCTCGGGATGGAAAAAGAGGTGACCCCGCGCATGCGCAGGCTCCTGGGCAAGCTTCCCAACGCGGAAATCGCCAGGCTGTCAAAATCCGTCATGCGGGAGTTCTACCCCATGCCCTACAAGAAGGAGGCCCTCGGCTTCCTCAAGGGGGATTCCGTGATCGATGCCGCCTTGGTGCACGCCATCATGCGCCAGGAAAGCGCCTACGACCGCTTCGCGCGATCCGGTGCTGGCGCGGTGGGCCTGCTGCAGCTGATTCCGCCCACGGCCAAGGCCATGGCGCGAAAGGCGGGACTGAGCGGGTTCCAGGTGGAGCAGCTCACAGACGCGGAGGTGAACCTGCGCCTGGGAATCACCTATCTGCGCGATCTCAACCGGGTGTGGAAGGGGCATATACCGCTGGTGCTGGCCAACTACAACGCGGGCCCGGTGCCGGTGATGCGCTGGCGAGCGGCATTCGATTCGCTGGCGGTGGAAAGCGCGGCCGAAGAGATCACCTACTGGGAAACGCGCGACTACGTCAAAAAATGCATGGGAGGCTACTGGACCTACCGCATGCTCTACCCGGACGCGAAGTGAGCCAGGTCCTCGCGCTGGTCCTGGCGGTGGCGGGGGCCGTGTTCCTTTCGGGCGGGTGCGTCCTGCAATGGCTGGGACACGAGGCGAACCAACATCAGCGGCGAAAGGGTTGGAAGGTCTCCCTCGAGCCGTTGTGGATCGGTGGCATCGCTGCCAGCGCGTTGGGAACGTTCCTGCACTATGCCGCGCTCTGGAACGGATTGCTCGCGCTGGTGCTTCCGGTTTCCAGCTTGCACATCGTGTTCACGGCGCTGGCCATGGGGTGGTTGCGCAAGGAGGCGATCCTGGGCCATCGCGCCGCGGGAATCGCCCTGGTGGCCGTGGGAGTGGTGATCTGCACCTTGGTGGAGTCACGGGTGGATGGCGTCGACCGGTTCGATCCGCGCGGGCTGCCGGCCTTCGCGGCCCTAGCTGTGGCCGTTCTAGCCTCGGGGTGGTTCCTGATGCGGCCACCGCAGGCGCTTTCGATCGGGGCGGGAGTCAGCTACGCGGTTTCCGCATTGGCCATGAAGATCGGTTCGATCGGCTCCACCCTGCCGGCTTGGACATGGATGACGGTTTTTGTCGCCACCTACGTTGCCGGATTCGTCTGCTTCCAGGCGGGGTTTCGCAGGGGAGGCGCGGGCATGGTGAACGCCGTCGCCACGGGGGTCTCCACCGCGGTCGCCTTGGCGGGTGCGGTGTGGATGCTCGGCGAGCCCGTGAAGCCTCTGACGTGGGTGGGAGCCGCCCTCATCGCCACGGGCGTGTTTCTGTCGGGTTGGCGAAGGTCCTCTCGGGCGCAACCGGAGGTCTAGAGGGATGTCCCGGTGGAGGCAATCTATCCGTTCGTCCTGAGGAGCCCATGGAATGGGCGTCTCGAAGGGCGAAGTTGGTTCTGGAATCCGCAGGAAATTGCACTAGCGAAATCGTCACGAAGCCAGAAAACGGACCATTGGCCTTGATCCGCATGCCTCTCGCCCTTCGAGACGCTCCCTTCGACAGGCTCAGGACAGGTCGCTCCTCAGGACGAGCGGATCCTTCAGGACTACTTCCTTGAAAGGCTGCGACTTCCGAATCACTCGCCGTAATCGAGTGCGGACACGATCCAGACCACGGCGCCGCGCGGTGTGGGGACCTCGATCCTTTCGCCGGCCTTGCGCCCGATCAGCGCCTTGCCGATGGGGCTCTTCAGCGAAATCCGGCCGCTGGAGGGATCGATCTCGTCTTCGCCCACGATGCGAACGGTCATGGTCTTGCCCGAATCCTGGCGAAGCTCCACGCGGGCACCGAAGCGGATCTCGCCTTGTCCGGGAGGAGGTCCTTCCACCACCACCACGCTGTCGATGCGCTTGGACACGAACCGGATGCGGCGGTCGATCTCTCGCAGCCTGCGCTTGCCGTAGATGTATTCGGCGTTTTCCGAGCGGTCGCCCTGGGCGGCGGCGAAGGCGACCTCGTCGACGACACGAGGTCGTTCGACATCCAGGAGGAAATTGAGTTCGGTGCGGAGGGCTTCCCAGCCCTCCTTCGAGATCGGCGTTTTCTGCATTGTGGTCTGAGGCCAATGTAACCTTAACACGTGGCGGCAAACCTCCGACCTTGGCTTCGACGCGCCTTGATCCTCCTGGTGGGGTTGGTGTTCCTCTGGTGTTTGCGGGGCGTGATCTTCCGCCTTTGCGTGTCCTACCACCCGATCGGTGCGCGCGCGATCCCTCCGCGCACACCCGCTGTGGAATCGGCCTGGTTCTACGCGTACGGCTTCATCTTTTCCGATCCCGAAGTACTCGCCGACCGCGCTCTGGAGTTCTCCGACGAGCATCTGGTCTATCGCGTTTCCCGCACCTCCAACGATCCCGATCGGCTCCTGGAATCGCATCGCGCCCATTGCGTGGGCTACGCGCTGTTTTGCGCCAGCGCGATCCGCGCCGGACTCGTTTCTTCCGGCCTTGACAAAAATTGGTCGGTCCACGAGCGGGTGGCCAAGGTCCGCCTGCTCGGCGTGGATGTCCATCCCTATCTGCCCGGGGCCTTCTTCAAGGATCACGATGTGGTGGAATTGCGGGAGAACTCGACCGGGCGCTCCATCTGGCTGGACCCTTCGCTGCACGATTTTGTGGGAATCGACCGGATCCGGGTGGAGACGGAAAATCGAGGCGACGGGATGTGAACTCCGATTCCATGCATTCGCTCGGGATGAATCCCTCGCAAAAGATCCGAGCTCTACGAGAGCGTTTTGGGAGGCGATGTGGGGCGGCGGTTATCTTTGGGGATCCACATAGAACCTCCAGAGGGACACGCGACCAATGCCGCCGATCACGCGGATCTACACCAGGGGTGGAGACCAGGGAAACACCCGGCTGGGCGGGGGACAGAAGGTATCCAAGACCGCCTTGCGGCTGGAATGCTACGGCACCGTGGACGAACTGAATTCCCAGTTGGGACTGGTGCGGGCGCTGGGAGCCTGCCAGGATCTTCTCGAACCGCTGGAGCGCATCCAGAACGAATTGTTCGATCTCGGCTCCGACCTGTGTTTTCTGGAAGAAGACAAGGGGAAATGGTCCATTCCGCAGATCCGCGAAGACCGCGTGGAAGCCCTGGAGCGCGAGATCGACGGGTTCATGCGCGAAACGCCGCCTCTGGAAAACTTCATCCTGCCCGGCGGGACCACGGCGGCGGCGACCTTGCACGTGGCGCGCACCGTGTGCCGACGTGCGGAGCGTCTGTGCGTGCGGTTGCAAGACGAGGAGCGGACCAACCCTTTGGTGGTGCGCTATCTCAACCGGTTGTCGGACTGGCTGTTCGCCGCCTCCAGATTGGAAAACCTGCGCTGCGGCGTGGCGGAACCCTTGTGGCGCCCCGGTGGCTGAATCCCCCCGGCCAGCGCGTGTCCGGATCTTCGCGATGCTGGGGACCGCGTTGCTCGTGGCGATCGCCGCCGCGGTGTTGTGGGGAAGCTCCGACCTTTCCGGTTTCCATTCGCTGTCGGCGTTGTGGCAGGGACCGCATTCCGATGAAATGACCGCTCGGATCGTGTGGCAGGTCCGCTTGCCGCGCGTGGTGGTGGTGGCGTTGGTGGGAGCGGCGCTCTCCGTTTCCGGAGGCGCTTTCCAAGCGTTGTTTCGAAACCCGATGGCCGATCCATCGCTTTTGGGAATCGCCAGCGGCGGGTCGTTCGCGGCGGTGATGGTCTTGTTCCATCTCCCGCAGGCGCCGGTGTGGTTTCTGCCCGTGGCGGCCTTCCTGGGCTGCCTGGCGACGGCCATCCTGCTGGTGGTGCTGGCCGGAACAGGCGGAGCGCCCAGTCTGGCCACCACGCTTCTGACGGGAGTGGTGCTGGGAAGCTTGTTCACCTCGTGCACCGCGCTTGCGTTGCTCTTGTCCGACGAATACCAATTGCGCCAACTGGTGTTTTGGTTGTCAGGTGGCGCGGAGGCACGCGGCTGGATGCACGTGGCGTTGTCGCTTCCGCCCATCGCCTTGGGAACCGGACTGCTTTGGGGGGTGTCGCGTTGGCTGGACGCGTTGTCGTTGGGCGAGGATCATGCGCAGTCCTTGGGGGTGCCTTTGGAGCGCGCGCGCGGCGCGGTGCTGGTGGGAACCGCCTTGGCCGTGGGCGGGGCGGTGGGGGTTTGCGGACCGGTCGGGTTCGTGGGTCTGATCATTCCCCATCTGGTGCGACCGCTGGTGGGCTCGGGCAATCGCGCGTTGCTTCCCGCGGCGGCCCTGTCCGGGGCGCTGTTGCTGGTGCTTGCGGATTTCGCCGCGCGCGTGTTCTTGCCGGCCGGAATCCAACTGGGAGTGCTGACCTCGCTGATGGGCGTGCCGTTCTTCCTGCGGCTTCTGGCGCGGGAGCGGAGGGTGGCATGAAGATGCTCCTGGAAAACGCCTCCGCGCGGGTCGGTGGAAGACAGATATTGTCAGATCTTTCGGCGGGCGTCGATTCCGGCGATCTGGTGGCGGTGATCGGGCCCAACGGGGCGGGAAAGAGCACGTTGCTCAAACTGATGGCCGGAGTCCTGGCGCCGGTCGCGGGGCGCGTGGAACTGGAGGGCGTTTCGGTGCGCTCCTGGAGCGCTCCGGAGCGCGCGTGTCGGATGGCCTATCTTCCCCAGTTCCGGCCGCTGACCGTCTCGCTTTTGGTGGAAGATCTGGTGTCCATGGGCCGATTGCCCCACCGAGGGCTTTGGAAGCCGCTTTCGGTGGAAGACCGCAAGGCCGTGTCGAGTGCGATGGACCGCATGGAAATCTCGCACCTGCGCGGCCGCGACGCCACCACGCTTTCCGGGGGCGAACTCCAACGGACGTTCCTGGCCCGGTGTCTGTCCCAAGGCTCTCCGGTGCTCCTGCTGGACGAGCCTCTCACCGGCCTGGACATCGGACACCAATTGTCCCTGTTGGCCTTGCTGGAAGATCTGGCCCGCGAAGGGCGCACGGTGGTGTGGTCGGTGCACGACCTGCGCTTGGCCGCCGAACATTCCGGCATGGCCTGGCTCATGGACCAAGGCGAGTTGGTTGCCCAGGGCGCAACGGCGCACGTGCTGATGGGCGATCGGGCCAAGGCGGCCTTCGGAGTGGGAATCTCGCGCTCTGCCGAAGGCGACTGGCGCTTCGGCTAGGCACCCACATCGGATGGGGAATCAACACGCACCGTTCGTCCTGAGGAGAGCCGGAGGCTCGTCTCGACAACTGCGGTAATTGGGGCCTCGGTTGGGCGCCCCAAGCGCCAAGGGCGAAACGGCTGATCGGCTAGCCCTTCCCCGCTGGTGGGATCCCCAGGGCCGCTTCGCACTCGCGCAACGTGTCCAGGTATTCGTCGGTGCGGTTGAGCGGCAACAGGCGATCTTCCAGCACCCGGCGGGCGGCTTCGGGCTTTTCCAGGCTCCGCAACAGGATCTGGGCGGATTGCCAAAGAGCATCCTCGTCGGAAGGGTCGATGGACAGCACCTGTTCGTACTTGAGCAGGCTCTGCTCCCACTCTTCCTGGATGCAAAGGCAGATGGCCCAAAGCCGCAGCGCTTCCTTGCGCGAAGCTCCCACGGAGAGCAATCGCAGCTTCTGGATGCAGCGATCCAAGACGATGTTCGCGCGTCGCTCTTCGCCGTCGGCGATGAAGTCCATCGCCCCGGCGATGTCGGTTTCGATCACAAGCAGATCCGGATCTTGGGATAGGTGCATGGCGGAAAGTTACCTATGGTCGATGCGAAGCCGCTTCATCACCTTGACCGCATTGCTCGCGGGGGTCGGTCCGGCCCATTCGAATCCGCAGGATCCCACCGCGTTGTGGTTTTCCGTGCCGGTTCCCGGCGCAGACCAGACCGGTGGATACGGCCAGTCCTGGTCGGGTCAGGGCGAACCCGACGACGTCTTGCTGGCGGCGGTCACCGGCGGTGGTCGCAATCTCACCCGATTGGGGATCGACCTTTCCGACGAGGAGCGTTCGGCCCCGCAAGGGTCGTGGACCCGCAAGAGCGCCTCGTTGGGCATGGACGCCGTGTTGGAAGGGGTTCCGGGATTGGCCTTCGGGCTGCAGGCCCTGGATCTCCAGCCCAGACCCACCCTGCAGGGGGATTCGATCCGTTGGAGCGTGCTGGAGCCGCAAGGCGGACTGCGGTTGGGCGTGGCGGGAGACGTTTTCCGTCCGTTGTTCGACAAGCGGGAATGGAGCCTTGGTTGGAGCGTGTGGTTTCCGCTCTACAGCGACAACGCGGGCACGTCCATCCAGGCCGGTCTGGTGCGTGGAAGGAATTTCCGGTTGGACGGGGCCTACTCGTGGAACGAACCCTCCACTCCCGCCCTGCTGGAACGCTGGCGGATGGACACGCTCCTTTCCGATACCGTCCAGTGGAGGTCGCGTCGCGAGGTGTGGTCGGTTCGCATGGGCGGCGCGTGGGACGATGGCGCGATGGCGCAGGGGTGGCTCGGGCATCGCGACTTGACAGATCCCGGTGCGAGCGCGGAGCCCTCGTGGCGACTGCGTGGCGGGTCGTGGTTTTCCGGTCTGCAAGGCGCGCTCGCCAGAGGTCCGTGGGAATTCTCAGGGGAAGGGCGTGGCGAAGTCGGATGGACGCGCGCGCGGATGGACACCGTGGCCGGTTCGGGCTGGATGGCCGATCGCGCCACGGCCACGGCCGAAGCCGAGCATCGCTTGGTGGAGACCCGCGCCGAGGCCCGCCGGCACCTTGCCAAGCCGGGGATCTCCGTGGTGTTGGCCGGGACGGCCAATTGGCTTAGCGTGGACGGACATTCCCCGGAAGGCGTCTTTCTCCCGAAGGCCAGGGGAGGAACTTCGGCGCAATCCTGGGCGGGATCCCTGGTGGCCGGCATCCGCGTTCCGTTCAAGAAGGTTTCGGTGGAGCCGCGCCTGGGGATTTTGCGACAAGATCTGTCCGGAAGTCCTCCGAGCTTCTGGTGGGCCTTTCCGCAAGGAGAAGGGGTCCGGTGGGTGGCGCCTTGGCAGCTGGAGGGGAGCCTGTCTTCCGACGGCTGGAGCGGCCGCGCCCTCTACCGGATCTCGGGCGAAGTCCCTCTGACCGGAGCCGGCGGATACCGGGCGGGATTTCGCCACCACATCGAGCTTGGCCAGGAATTCTGATGGGCCCAAGCGTGCTGCGCGGGGCGGGTGCGACCCTGGTGTCCGAGGCCGTGGGACGCGGCGCGGCGATGGGGTTCCAGATGCTGGTGGCCAACCAGCTGGGCGCCGACCGGTTCGGTTTGGTCGCCTTGGCCTTGGCTTCGGCGGCGCTGCTTTCGCCGCTGGCCGATGCCGGGCTTCCCAACCTCGCCTTGAAATCGGTCAGCGCCTCGCCGACAGATTCCGTCCTCGCGCGACGGTTGCTGGGTCTGAAGGTCCTTGCGACCCCGCTGTTTCTGGTGCCCCTGGTGTTGTGGAGCCTTCTTTCCGGGGCCGCCGACGATCGGGGCTGGACACTGCTTTGGGCCGGGGCCTTCTACGGCTTCCAGGCATCGTCGGACCTGCTGCGCCAGATTTTGCGCGCCCGCCAGCAAGCCGGACGCGAGCTGGCGGCGCGACTGGCCTATCCGCTGGGAAATCTCGCCGCGCTCCTGGCGGTATGGCATTTCCGTCCCGGACCCTCGGGCGCGCTGTTGGCTCTGGCTTCGGGCCCCGCGGCGCTCACCTTCGCCTACCTGCTTGCCCTGCCCTCCGCGGATCGCTCTCCGGTGTTGGATCGATCGATCTTGACTCTGGCCGCCTCGCACCGCCGGACCCTGGTCCAATCCGTCGCCTACCTGGTGTCGGTGGGCCTCGCTTCGCGGGTGGACGCTTTTTTGTTGGAGCATTGGTCGGGACGCTCCGAGGTGGGTCGGTACTTCGCGTGCCTGAACCTGGTGATGGCGGGAGGATTCTTCGCCCAGGGCATGTCTTCCTACCTGTACCCCAGACTCCATCGCCAACGCGATCGACTGGGTCGCGCCTTGCTTCGCGCGGTGGGACTGCAGGCGACCATGGGCCTGGTGCTCGCGGCGGGTGCGGCGTTCGCGGGCCCGGTCGTGTTCGGCGTGGTGTTCCATTCCAAGGGGTTCCAGGGCGCGGAGGCGTTGCTGCCCGGCATGGGTGCCATGCTGTTTTTGACCACCATGGATTGGCTGTGGCTGTCGATCCTGGTCGGCAAGGACAAAATCTGGATCGCCGCCGCCGTCCTGGTTCCGGCGTTGGCGGCCAAGGTGGCGCTGGGAGCCTTCCTGATCCCCGCGCAAGGGGCATCGGGGATGGTGCAGGCCGCGGTGGTTTCGCAGCTTCTGGGAGGTGCGCTGGGCGCGTGGTTGGCCGTGCGCTCCTACCTCAGGGAAGTTTCACCGCTCGAAGGCTGAGGTTGGGGCTGGAATGGGTGACGTGCCAGATTTTGTCTAGAGCGAGTCCGGCCAGGTTGACGACGAGCCGCACGGGAAGGAACACCGGACCCCGGAACAGATGGTTGATCGACACGGCCGTCAGCGCCACCGCTCCGCCTTCGCGGAGGATCGATTGGGTTTCCAGCCCGGCTTGCCGCGCCAGTTGGCGCAAGCCATGCTCCGTGAAGCGCCAGTAATCGTGCGGTTCCTCGTGCAACGGCCAGTACATGGGGCCGCTGAGGATGAGGACTCCGCCAGGCTTCAGGACCCGCGAGAGCTCGCGAAACAGCAGGAACGGATCCCGGACATGCTCCACGACCTGCGTGCACAGGACCGCGTCGGCGCAGGCATCCCGGAAGGGAAGCTGGAGACCGTCTCCCACGACGTCCGGATTGGCGTCGCCGGCATCGATGTTGACTCCGACCCGCCGCCAACCGGGAAGCAGTTCTCCGTAGGGAGAATTTCCGCAGCCGACATCGATGAGGATCCCGGCCGGTCTGGAGGCGAGGCCCTCCACGATGAGCCGCGTCAGGTTCGCCACCAAGGCGCGCTGCACGAGAAAGCCCGTGGTGGTTGGACGAGTCCGAATGGAAGAGATTCGACTCATGGTCTTTCAGCGAACCGTCGCGATGGCGGCGTACCCGGTGGCGAAGTGCGGTCGGAACCGCAAAAACGCGTGAAACGGTGCGTGCAGGACGCGATCCAGGCGCCGCGCTTCCCGGTTGTACACGGGATGGACGCCTTCCACCTGGTAGCCGTTGCGCTCCAGAAGCGTCTTGAGCGTGCCGTAGGAGTAGTAGGAGACGTGGTCGGCATGGACCTTCTCGCGACCCAGAAGCATCTGCAGGATCCCGAAGTACGCGAAGGCGCTGGGAACCGTCACCACCAAGCGACATCCCCGCGGGATTCCAGCGCGCAGACCTTCCAGGAAATTCCCCGGATTGGAAAGGTGTTCCACGACCTCGCCCGCCAGAACGACCTCCGGTTGGAAGGAAATCGATTCCAGGAAGCCACCGAGCTTGGTGGCATCGGCGACATGGAGGTCTGGAACGCCCTGACCGGCAAGCCACTGGATGGCATCCGCATCCAGATCGATTCCCACGAGCTTGGAGCAAAGCGGGCGAAGCCGCTCGTGGAGCAGGAGACCCGCCGGGTGACGTGAGCGGGTGAAGGGAGAGTCGGTGCATCCGACGTGCAGGACCTTCTTCCCTCGAACGATTTCCTCCAGCAGTTCCTCTCGGATGCGAGCAGGACGTCCTGGCAGTCGGATCCGTGGAATTCGCTCGACTTCGTTGGTGTTCGGTTCGGACATCCACCAAAATTAGACGTTCCTTCCCGGATCGAGGCACCAGCATCGGCAAAGGCTGTTGTCGCGAGGTGCGGGTAGGTTTTCTACCTCGCCGTTCATCGATGCGGATTCTACTGGTCAACGATTACCCATCGGGTGGAGGAGCGGAAGTCCATCTGTACGCGTTGGAGCGTCTGCTGGGCGCTTGCGGCCACCACACGGAGCTTCTCCTGGGCTCGCGCCACCCCATCCACTACGCCTCCCGCATGTTCAATCCGTGGTTGCTGTGGCTGGCTTGGCGGCGCATGAAAGCGTTCGCGCCGGACATCGTCCATGTCCACAAATACAACCTCGTCTGGTCGGTGGCGCCTTTTTTGGCCGCTCGGATGCTGGGCATCCCGGTCGTATGCACGCAACATGATTTCGGCGCCGTCTGTCCGGAAGGATGGATGCTGCGTCCCGATGGGGAGGTTTGCCAGCGAGGAGTGGGACCCTGGTGCTTTTCCAGCAAGTGCCAGCGCAGCACGACGGTCGCCTTGGATCTTTACAGACGGTTCAACCTGGTCAAACTGACCCTGCAAATTCCCGTCCTGAAACGGACCGTCGCCGCCTTCACCGCGCCTTCCGAATTCCTCGCCCGCTGGGTGGAACGTGTCTATCCCGGAGTGCCCAGCCACGCCCTGCCGTTGTTCATCGATTCACCCGACCCGCAACCGATAGACCAGCCCCAAGGAGTCTTCACGATGTTCCATGCCGGGCGCATCGAGCGGGAGAAAGGGTTGGATGTTTTGATGCGGGCCATGGCCATGGGACACGACGTTCGACTTCGCATCGCTGGCGATGGCGGAGCGGTCGGGGACCTGCGGTCGCTGTCGCGCACGCTGGGCCTCGAGGACAAGGTCGTATGGCTGGGGAAGATCGGTCGCGACCAGGTCTTGCGCGAGTGCCGGGCGGCGCACCTTGCCGTGCTTCCCAGCTTGTGGGTGGAAAATGCTCCCGTGTTCGTGCTGGAGGCCATGCGCGAAGGCTGTCCGGTGGCCGCTTCGCGCGTGGGCGGCTATCCGGATCTGATCGAAGACGGACGCAACGGGTACCTGGTGGACCGAAACAGCGTCGAAGGTTGGTCGCGGTTGTTGGGAAGGTTGATCTCCCAGGGATTCGATCGCCGCGGCGCCGCGAAAAACGCCCAGGACGGAATCCGGCAGAGACATTCGCCGGAGTTGTTCCTCCAAAAGATCGAGGGAATCTACCGGAGTGTCCTCTCCGGCAAACGCGGAGTCTGAAGAGAAGCAAGCGTTCGGGCGGAACAATTGCTAAAATCCCCGCAAGATGAGTGCGAATCAACACATGATGCGGCTGGCCATCCATGGCCACTTCTACCAACCTCCGCGCGAGAACCCATGGACGGGTCGCGTGGAGGCCCAGGGCTCCGCCGCGCCCCACCACGATTGGAACTCCCGCATCAGCGCCGAGTGCTATGCGCCCAACGGCGCATCGCGCCTGTTGGATGGCTGGGGACGCATCCGCGCGTTGTCCAACAACTACCGCTACATGTCGTTCAACTTCGGTCCCACCCTGATCGATTGGATCGTGGAGAACGATCCGGAGACCTGGGCGCGCATCCTGGAAGCCGACCGCCAGTCCATCCAAGACCAGGAGGGTCACGGCAACGCGATCGCCCAGTGCTACAACCACGCCATCCTGCCTTTGGGCACCAAGCGCGATCGGCGCACCCAGATCCTGTGGGGCCTTCGCGACTTCAAGGAACGCTTCGGCCGCGATGCGGAAGCCATGTGGCTGGCAGAGACTGCCATCGACATGGAAACCGTGGTGGACCTGATCGAGTGCGGCGTGAAGTTCACCATCCTCGCCCCCACGCAAGCCGATCGCATCCGTCCCTTCCAGGGCGAGATCTGGACCGATGTTTCCGATGGCTCCATCGATCCTGGTCGGCCGTACCGGATCTTCCCTTTGGACGAAAACGGCGAACCCCTGACCAAGGGCCACCTGGACGTGTTCTTCTACGACGGACCCGTGTCCGCGGCCGTCGGCTTCGAGCACCTCCTGCGCGATGCGCACGGGTACTTCGAACGATTGCGCTCGGCGTGGGATCCCGCGCGGCCCGAGCCCCGGCTGGTGTCGGTGGCCACCGATGGCGAATCGTACGGCCACCACGAAGCCTTCGGGGACATGGCGCTGGCCTACCTCTTCCAGGATCTTTGTCCGGCCCATGGAGTGGTGCCGTGCAATTTCGGACATTTCCTGAAGATCCGTCCCCCCATCCACGAGGTGCGTCTCAAGAACGCCCATGGCGAAGGGACCGCCTGGTCGTGCGCCCACGGCACGGGACGCTGGCATCGCGACTGCGGTTGCCGCACCGGAGGCCAGGAGGGCTGGACCCAGGCGTGGCGCACCCCCCTGCGACAGGCGATGGCCCTGTGCCGCGACCATGTCGAGGTGGCCTGGGACGAGCTGGCCGCCAAGCTGTTTCGGGATCCCTGGGCCGCCCGCGCCGATTGGATCGCGACACGTTCCGGCGGTTGCACGCTAGCCGATTGGCGGGAGCGCCACTTGCTTTCCGGACTGGGATCGGCGGGGGCCAGTGATGCGCAGCGGCTCATGGAGTTGGTGCGCATGGGACAGTTCTGTCTGACCAGCTGCGCGTGGTTTTTCGACGACCTCGGCGGGTTGGAGCCGGTCCAGAACATGCGCTACGCGCGTCGGGCCTGCGAGCTGCTGGAAATGTTGGGCAGGCCTTCGCCGGAGAAGGGGATCCTCGCGATCCTGGATGGAGCGGTCTCCAACGTGGAGAATCGCACCGGCCGCTGGATCTGGGAAAATTGGGTCCGTCCCCCGTGGCCGGTGGAACACATGGTCGCCGCCCATACCGCGTTCGAACACCTGGTGGAGACTCCCGAAGGCGAAGAGCCTGTCGCGCTGTTCCCGCACCTGGTGGAACAAGAAATGTCATCGCCTTCCCAAGGCGTGCGCGTGGGGCGCATGCGGGTGCGCGAGCCTGGGTTCGACCAGGTGACGGTGCTTCGGGTGCTGGCCTGGCAAAAGGCCCAACGACCACCGGAAGTGCGCATCCTGGAAGAGGGCCCCAAGCTTCCCGCGGTGGATTGGAGCCTTTCCGGCGAGGCGTTGGTCAAAGCGGTGGAACGGGCCTGGATCTGCCGGCCTTTCCGGCTCTCCGACCTCGTGCTGGACTGGCGCCGCGACTTGGCGGATCGCCGCTTGCGTCGCGCCCTGGACGATTTGCGTCCACTGCACGAAGCCTTGGATCTCCAAAGCGAGGATGCTCGAGAGGATCTCGCGAGTCTGGGAGTGCAGTCTCCCACCTTCCTGTTGTTCCCTCGCCAGGTCCTGTTGGAGCATCGTCTGCGCGACGCCGTGCGGATCACCCTGGAACGCCCGGATCGCAAGCTCGTGGCGGAGATCTGCGAAGCCCTGGAAGAATCCAAGAGGCTGGGGATCGTGCTCTCTTCCGTGATCGCCGGCGACCACTTGGACAGATCCCTGCGGAGTCGGATGGCCCGCGTGGCGTCCGATGCCGACACCTTGGAAGCCGATGCGCTTTGCATCCTGCTGGACCTGGCCGATGCAGCCAAGATCCCTGTGTCCAAGGCCCCCTTGGAGAACGCGGGCTGGAACTTGCGTGAACAACGCTTGCGCCCGCTGTTGCGCCAAAAAAACCTTACCCCTGCGGAACATGCTGCCGCGTTGCTTTGGATCACCGTGCTCGAGCGCTTGAACTTCGACATGACTCTCGAGCGGGAAGCCGAACATTGGAGGAAGAGAGATTGAACCAACCAGCCCTGGCTCCGATCCTCCAGGCGCGCCAGATCACCGCCCGCGTGGCGCAGGTGGCCAAGGAAATCGATCGCCATTACGATGGCGAGTCCTTTGTTTTACTGAGTGTGCTGAAAGGCGCGGTGGTCTTCACCGCCGATCTGATGCGCGAGCTGCGCAATCCCTTCGAGCTCGAGTTCGCCCGCTCGCGCTCCTACGGCGATGCCACCCGGGCGAGGACCGAGCCTGAACTGGTCGTTCCGGATCCCGAACGGATCTCTGACCGCCATGTGCTGGTGGTCGACGATATTCTGGATACCGGCAACACCTACCTGGCCTTGCGCCAATGGCTGATGGACCACGAAGCGCTCTCGGTGCGAGGGTGTTTCCTGCTGGACAAGCCCGCTCGCAGGCAGGCCGAGGTGAAGCCCGATTTTTTTGGGTTCCAGGTTCCGGATGTCTTTGTCGTGGGTTACGGATTGGATCACGCCGAGCGCTACCGGAACCTTCCCTACATCGCCCAGCTTCCGGCGGAGGAAGCCGCGTGAGCGGTTGGAGACTCTTCCTTTGCCTTGGGCTGATCGGTGCCGCTGCCCAAACCGCCTGCGCGGCCACGGGCTGGCCTGCCAACATGGATGCCTTGCGTCGCCGCTGGGACCTGCAAGCGGTTGGGGCGCCTCGAGTAGGCACGTGGACTTCCAAGGCGCTGGCCAAAGGATCCCAACGGGTGCTGGTGAGGGCCGATAGCGCCAAGGACGGCTCGGTTCGTTTCTTGTCGTGGTGGGGTGAATCGGGGCCGCGCGAAACCGATCTGCCAGAAGAAGCTTTTTGGGGAATCCTGGATGGGTTGTCGGGGAACCAGGAATGGACGGAAACCGACCCGGATGCCCTCCCGGCGGCTTTCCTGAAAGGCATGGAAGCGACCGCCGCCCAGGGTTTCCTATGCCACACCTGCGTGCCCAATCTCGCGGCCGCCACCTGGGTGTCCCATGGAACCACGAGGCTTCGCATCGGTGCACTGGGCGCTGTGCCCCACGCGAAAATCGCCGAGCCGGGACTGGCCAAGGGCGTGACCACCGAAGGCCTGCGTTCGATGGCCCGCCAGCGTGGCTTGGAGGTCGCTTCCGTCAATCCCTGCAAAGGTGGTGGCGGGGATTGCGTGATGGAACTGACCGCTCCCAAAGGGCAGCGCTGGGTGTTCCGACGCACCGGCGCCACGAACTCCTGGGATCGCCTGGAAGCCACGTGGCAGGGTGGTCCCTGGTGGTCTCCCGAATGGAGCTGGGATTCGCTGAGATCCGACAATCCGCGCGAGTTCGCCGATCTGCTCGGCGCCTGGATTGCCGCCGATGCCGATCTCGCGGCGCGGAATCTCCTCGGGCCGGTCGAGCCCGTGTTGTCGTTTCCGATGTCGGCGTGGCTTGCCCGATCGCTTCCCGGCATGGACTTCAAGAAGTTGTCCGATTCGTTGTCCAAGCTTCCGACGCCTGCGCCCGGGTTCGATTTCGTGCGCGGTGCCAAACTCAAGGCCAGCGTGGACCCCATGGGACGACGTCGATTGGAGATCGTTCCGTGAGATGGGGTTGGGTTTTGATGCTGTTGTTCGCCTCGCAGCTGACCGCCAAGACGCCAACCAAGGAAAGCCCTTCGGCCAAGCCGGCGAAAGAGGATCGTCCTGCGCCACAAGCCAAGGTGGCATCTGCTGCCAAGGCGCTTGGCAAGGACATCGAAAGCGTGTGCCAGCAGGCATGGTTTCGCGGAGACCTTCCCGTCTTGCGACGCAAGTGCGTGCAGGCCAACCAACCGGAAACCTCGGCATCTCTTTATTGGGGATCGCTGTTGGCGACCGATCCCGCCGTGTTGCGCAAGTCGCTTTCCGCACATCATCTCAAGGCGCTGGATTCGCTGGACTCCCGGATCCTCCTTTTGGCCGGGCGCTATCAATTTTCCGTCGGCGAGGTCCGCGAGTTGAAGGATCTTGCGTGGCTTGCCGCCAAGCGCAAGCTCAAGGATGCGCGCATCGATACGCTCCGGAAGCTCTCGGAAGGCAAATAATCGCCCACGAGAGGGTAATTTCTGGAGATGAACAATCTCTCGACGCGGTTTCGTCAGGTCTTCTTTCGCATCCAAAATCCGTCCGATCGGTTGGCGGCGCTGCGCGCTCTGTTGGAGGAAGAGAGAGCTCTGATCCGTGCCTCCTTCGAAAGCGGCGAATCCGCCGTGGCCTCTTCCGCACGGGCATCGGACCTCCTGGACGCCCTTTTGCGCACCCAGCTGGAGTCGCGCATGAACGCCACGCGCAAGGCCTGGGAGATCGCCCTGGTGGCTGTTGGCGGCTATGGTCGCCGGGAGATCTGTCCCAAGAGCGATGTGGACCTTTTGATCCTGGTTCCCAAAAAACCTTCCAGTGAGGTGATCTCGGAAGTCGAGCAGATGCTCTATCCGCTTTGGGATCTGGGACTGGTGGTGGGTCATGCGGTGCGGTCCATCCCCGATTGCCGCAAAGCCGCCGAATCCGATGTGGAGACCTACACCGCCTTCTTGCAGGAGCGGTTTTTGGGAGGGAACTTCGCGCTTTACCGCGAGTTCGCGGATTTCGTTTCCGAGCGACCATCGGGTCGACGCCAGAAGCTCCTGGTCTCGCGAAAGCTCGAGGAGCGCGAGAAGCGTCTCGCCTCGCAAGGGCAGCTCGCCCAGATGCTGGAGCCCAACCTCAAGGAGGGGCGCGGGTGTCTGCGCGATCTCCATTCCCTGGTGTGGCTGGCGGGCATCCTTCATGGCGTGCGAGGCTTGGAAGACCTCGCGCGTGCCGGGATCGTGGCTCCGGAAGAGCTGGAGGAACTGCGCCACGCCAACGAGTTCTTGCTGCGCGCCCGCATCGCTCTGCACAACGTGACCGGACTGAAAGGCGATCGACTGGGATTCGAAGAACAACCACGGGTCGCATCGGCGCTGGGCTACAAGGACGAAGGTTCGGCGAAAGCCGTGGAGCTGTTCCAGAAGAACTTCTATCGCCATGTGCGCACGGTGGACTCCGTGACCACGCGCTATTGCGATCTGCAGGAGGAGCAAAGGCGCAAGGTCCGTCCGCGCTCGCCGGATGCGCGCTTCGCCGTGGTGGACTGTGCTCTGGAAGTTCCGGTCGATGGCGCCAATCCATTCTTGGGCAACCTCGCGATGGTGTTGGATTTGCATCGCGCCGCGCAAGTGGCGGATGTCGGAGTGGGTGCCCGCACGAGGTGGTTCGTTCGACAAGCCGTGTCGGTGACCGATCCCTCCGAGATCGATCGTTCGCTTTGCCTCGCGAAATTCCTGGACATCGCCAAAGCCTCCAGCGCGAAGGGAACCACCATCCGCGAATTGCACCGCATCGGCGTGTTGGACCTGATCGTTCCTGATTTCCGATGGATCGATTGCCACAGCCAACACGACATCTACCACGTCTACACCACCGACGAACATACGCTGACGATGCTCACGCGGATCTCCACCCTGTCTTCTTCCAAGGATCCCGTCCTGGCCCATCTTCGCGAGGAGCTGGCCGCGGTCGAAGATGTGGACGTGTTGTTCATCTCCGCGCTGTTCCACGACGTGGGGAAGGGTCTGGGCCCCGACCACAGCGAATCCGGCGCGAAGCTCGTGCGCGAATACTGCTTGCATTCGGGCCTCTCGGAGGCGCGAGCCGCGCAGGCGTCCCTGTTGGTGAAGCACCATCTGCTGTTGAACCACCTGGCCCAACGTCGCGACATCGAAGACCCCAAGACCTTGCGCGACCTTTTGGCGAAGATCCCCGACGAACACCTGTTGCGTTCGCTGTACGTGCTGACCTGGGCGGACGTGTCTTCCGTGCACCCCGATGCATGGTCGGCTTGGAAGGCGAGTCTGTTGCGCAAGCTCTACGAGACCGCCATGTCGGAACTGCTGGAGGAGCCCACCCATTCCGATTCCGATTCCCGTCGCGAGGCGCTGGCTCAGGAGACCTTCGGGCATCCGCGCGAAGAAGTGTTGGAGCACATCAAACTTCTTCCACGGCGCTACGCGAGCTCGGTGTCGCCGCGCCAGGTGGCCGACCATCTGGAGCTGGTGCAATCGCTGTCCAGCCGACATCGCATCGCCGTGAAGGCGCGCGACATGGGCTCGCACTGGGATCTGGCGGTGGTGATGGCCGATCGTCCCGGCCTGTTGTCGCGCATCTGCGCCGGGCTCACCACGCTGGGGTTGTCGATCGCTTCCTCGCAGGTGTACACGCGCGTGGACGGGCTTGCCATCGACTTGTTCTCGGTGATCGCAAGCGACCCTTCGCAGGTTCGCGGCGGCGAGGATCTTGCCATCGCCTGCGAGGAACGCATCGGAAAGGCGCGCGACCTTCCTTTCGAAGAGCTGGACGAAATGGTGCGCGGCTACATCCGCCGCTGGGAAGGAGCGGTGTCGCGGATCATGATCCCGAAAGTGTCCGTGGAGTTCCACGACCAGGCATCGGACGACCGGACTGTGCTGGACATCACGGCTCCCGATCGGCTCGGATTGTTGTTCGATCTCACCGCGCATCTTTCGCGGCGACAATGGGTTATCCATTCCGCACGCGTGTGGACGGAAGCCGACAGAGCCATCGATTCGTTCTATCTCACGGGCTCGGATGGCCGACGAATCGCCGCCGATTCGATCCGCGAGCATGCGCGGCAGGAACTCGCCGCTCTCCTTGCTCCGAAGAAGTGAGACAGAAATTGTCTGATCGCTTAAGAAACAGAAAAAAATTCGTCAATCTCTGTTGACTCGAAGATTACACCAGCGTATCATTTGACTAGGAAGGTTCTACACCGGTGTCAACGGGTGCCAGAACTCCGCAAACAGGCGCGTTTTGCGCCATTGTCACCATCAGCGACTCCACGGAGGAGAACGCCATGCCGAAGAAAGCAGCACCCAAGAAAGCCGCCGCCCCTAAGAAGGCAGCAGCTCCCAAGAAGGCCGCCGCCCCTAAGAAGGCAGCAGCTCCCAAGAAGGCCGCCGCCCCCAAGAAGGCAGCAGCTCCCAAGAAGGCCGCCGCCCCCAAGAAGGCAGCTCCCAAGAAGGCCGTCGCCAAGAAGGTCGCCGCTCCCAAGAAGGCCGCAGCTCCTAAGAAAGCCGCCGCCCCCAAGAAGGCAGCAGCTCCTAAGAAGGCCGCTCCCAAGAAGGCAGCCGCCAAGAAGGTCGCGAAGAAGGCCTAATCGCCTTCTCCTCCGTACTGTAACGTTCGCCGTCCTCGGAGTGATCCGAGGGCGGTTTTTTGTTTGTGGAAATCGCCAGGTGTGATTGTGATGGAATCCAACTCGGAAATGGATTCTCAGTCTATCGAGAGAGAATGCTCTTGAACACCGAGTCCAGGCGCGCAGAATTCGGCGAATCGCTTCGACCAAAAATCCGGGAGGCAGACCCTTCCTCCAAAAATCGTGACTTTGGTCGTAGCTGTATCCAGGTGTTGCTTTCCAGGTGTACCAAGGTCTTCGAGCTGGGTTCTTGAGTGGCTCGTAGAGCCCGCCCACGATGCGTCCGAACGCGACTACTTTCAGATTGGGCACGTGGGGGAGGGCGTGGTTGTTGAGAATTTCGCCCTGATCGCTCAGCCCGGAGCCGAGAAATTCCAGATTGTGTCAAATGACGCTCTTCATCGAGCTCGGAAGAACTCCATTGGCCATGTGGGAACTTCTCAAAAATCGCGTCCAGGTGATCCGTGCGCAGCCAGAAGATGACGTGGAGATGTCTATTGTGGAAGTCAGTTTGATCTGTGATCAATGCGAACCTGCCCTCCACGCTTTGATCGCCGAATCAAGACGGCGGCTTAATTTGATCCCACCAGTGTGCGATAGGTGGCTGTCATCGTAAAAGTCAAGTGAATCATAAGCGTGCTTCCCATCCAGGTGGGCATCGTAGAATCGGAAATTATCGTATTCTGAAGCGATCGAACGGACGCTGTCCAGGACGCGATGGTAGGTGGGCCATGTAGGTCCGTAGATTCCGGCATACGCGGTGTTTCTGTAGGCGGGTGATTGTGGAAAGTTGATCAGGACAAGAAGAATGCCGCGGCTGCGAAGCTCCCCGGCAAGGTCCCTGACAAGCCTTAGGTTTCCGGCGAGAGCGGACCCAGCGGCTTCGGCTGCGTCGTTGACAATCAAACGTGGAGTCTGTCCGCCCCATCCAGTCGATGGAAGCACCCATTCTCCCCAGGTTTGATCAAGAACTTGGATGGGCATTGGGGAATGGTCGGAAACCGAATTTAGAAAGCGCTGATCGACAGCGGGAACGCGCCAGAATCCTTGGTTTTGATCGTACCGAAATCCGACGGAATTGGAAACCGTGTTCCAGTGACCGATGCCGTTTTCCTCGAGAAACCAACCAGGCATAAGCGATAATCCGACGACTTTCAAGCGTGGACATAGAAGCAGATAGTTCCTGACCCACTGGAAGTCCGAGTAGGTGGGGCTGGAAGCGATTCCCCAGTTGAATGTTTTCCATGCACTGAACTCTGATCGAACGATACCCGCCGCCACTCTCGAGCTCCCGACGAAGGCGAATTCAATGTCCTCCCTCTGAGACCAGAAAAGGGCGAGTTTGTAACTTGCTTCTGCCAAAACTGCGCTGTTGATTTCGGGTTCGATAGGGGAGATCTTCATGGAATACGCTCCCGCAGAATCGATTGGCGAGGATGTTGAGGTCGCAGGATCGCAACCCACCCACAACCCTGGTTGCCAAAGATCCTCGCCAGTCGCCAGCGGGATGGAAGTTCCGGACTCGATATCCAGGAGGTGGATCGCATGGCTCACACCGGTTCCGTTCTGCACGGAGGCGACCGCCCACTTTGGGTTGTTCGACCATTCCAAGTGGTCCCACTGCAGTTCGCCAGCGGGAGCCGGGATGTTCTGCAGAATATGCCCATTGGTGTCGGCGATGAAGGCGACTTCGTGGATCCCGTAGGGTCTTCCCACGACTCCAGATGTTCCATCGAACCCGAAATCCAGGAACATCGCATGTCCGGAACCGTCGGGTGCGGCGCTGACATTGCAGACTTGCGAGGTGTCTACGGAGGATTTGCCGTTTTCGGGAGCGGTGAACAAGATGCGATCTTTCCCGGATATCATGTCGTGCTGGACCAGTCGACGATAACCTGTGTACAGAAAGTGTCCAGACCGTCCATCATGGAACGAGCCACTTGCCAGGATCTGTTCCGATAATTCGAGGTTTCCCTCCGACCATCTGCGCATCGTCGTTTTGCTGGAGGTCCACGTGCTGGAAAGATTGTCCATGGTCTCCGCGCGGATCAGGAATGTATCGGTTCCGTTCACCCACCAACGCGGGATTGCCCCTGAACCCAGGTCGATCACTGCCGATGCAGTGGCGCCAAGGCGTCGTGCACGGATGTGCGACGGAGAGGTGGATCCCTCCAACGCGGTGCTCCACGCAACCCACTTTCCGTCCGGTGAGATAACTGGATGGAAAACCGGGAATGAATCAGGAAGGTAGCGGACGATCGGGCTGACTTCTCCGAAATCCACCCAGGAAAGGGTGCCTTTGCCGTTGGAACGATTCATGAAAACCAGGCGCGCCGAGCGGACCGAAAGACAAGAGGCGAGGTCGGATGTGGCCAAATTGACAGGCGGGATTTGGAGGGACGCTCCCGATGGATCGGTGTAGGATGGTCGAAATCCTCCGCGCGCCATACGGAATCCGACATATTCCGTCCTGACGCTTCTTCCCGAGGCGTAGGTGGCGGTTCGGTTGGAGGGGCGCAAGAAGGAGATTCCGAACTTGAAAGCGCCACCTTTGATCGGAATGTCCGCGACTTCTCCTGGTGATGCAAGTCCGGCTAAATCGACGATGGTGTCCTTGGGGAACGGATGCTTCCAATCCTGCACCCACTCCAGGACGTTTCCTGCCATGTCGTGGAGTCCCCAAGCATTGGCCTCGAGAGATCCAGTGAGATGGATCGCTCCACCTGCATTGGCTTGGAACCAAGCGTATTGCCGAGCCTTCGCCGAATCGGCGATCGATCCCCAGGCATAGGGTGTCGTCGATCCAGCGCGCGCTGCCAGCTCCCATTCGGCTTCGGTGGGAAGACGCCAGCCATTTCGGTCCAGATGGATGGACAGTCCCGCCAGATCCAAGGCCACGCCGTCGCCGCCAAGAGTGGACGACGAATATTGGTACACCGTGTCCAACCCGTCTCGCTTGGATCGCGCATTGGCCGCGAGTGCCGCGTCGAACCAGGTCACGCTGGTCACGGGAAGGTCTTCGCCCTTGGTCGCGGACGGATTCCGTCCAGTCAGCGCGGTGAATTCCTTCTGGGTGACCTCGGTGGTGTCCATCCAGAAATCGTGTGCGAAACGAGTGTAGCCGGGGTGTTCTTCAGGGCTGGCTTGCGGATCGTCGGAGCCCAGGCGCAGGAGGGAGCCCTTTGCGGCGATCAGGCGGGCAGGACTTGATCGAGGAGTCTTGGCAACTTCGTTTGGAAGGGGCGACGTGGAGGAATCACGACACCCCAAGATCAAGCAAATCCCGACAAGTCCGGTCAAACAGGTTCGCAAATCTACGGAAAAATTCATGATCGCAGACTCATTTGGAATAAGGCTGAAGAATGGAAAAGCGGCGCAGGGAGGTGGCTATCTGAAACTCGAAATGACAGAGTCAAGCCGGAGCCCGAGTTTGGTATAGCCTCGCCCGATGAGATGGTCCCAATTTCCCGCCTCGTTTTCGGCGTAGTCGTGTTTGCCGTCAAGATGCGCGTCGTAGAAGTGAAAAAATGGGTTTGCCTTTTCCCTGCTTCGAAATTTTTGAATCAAGGCGTGGTAGGAAGGCCAAGTCGGGCCGTATCTGCCAGCGTATGGTGTGGTTGCATATCCTGGGCTCTGGGGATTGTTCACGACCAGAACATGAACCCCTCGTTGTGTCACGCGTGCGATGATATCGTCCATGAGAGCCATGTTGCGTGTGAATTCCGGATCAAGCGTGTCTTCGTTTGGAAGAGGATTGATGTCCGGGTTCGATGCACCCCAGCCTGCTCCGGTGAATTGATCGGGCGAGGGTCTCATCAGAAGAGATCTCTCGGAAATCCGATTGCGGATACGATCCTTGAAACCTGTTGGGATGCCGGAACTCCAGAATCGGTGGGCGCTGTCGAATCTGATTCCAGAAGTTTGACCGATCACGGTGGACCAGCGTTCACCAGGCCAGACTCCACTGTAACGGTAGAGCCATCCAGGCATGAAGCTGACCACCAATGTGCGGAGCCTCGGCGTGTGAGGCAAGACGATCAATCTTGATATCTTCTCCCAATCGGAAAGAGTCGAAGCAGGCATGGCCAATGAGAGCGCATTGTGGTTTGGAAAATGGGAAGGAACGAATCCTGCGAGGTGGGAGCTCCCAACCATCACGACATCCAATGAATCGGCAAGTAGCCAAAACCGGAGCAAGTTCTCGCCAAAAACTGTCATTTCTGGAGACGGGATTGGATCGAAATACCGCCCAGCGGAATCGAATCCGGTGGGATCAACCGTTACCGGACGCCTATCCACCCACAAGCCCGGCTGCCAAAGATCCTCGCCTGCCGCGAGCGGGAGAGAGCTTCCGGTCTCGAGGTCCAGAAGATGGATGGCGTGGTTGGCGCCCGTACCGTTCTGCACCGAAGCCACCGCCCACCTCGACACATTCGACCACTCCAGATGGTCCCACTGCTGCTCGCCCGCGGGTGCCGGTAAGTTCTGCAAAATACGTCCGAAGCTGTCCGCCACAAACGCGATCTCGTGGATCCCGTATGGCCTGCCAACTACGCTCGACCTGCCGCCAAATCCGAAATCCAGGAACATGACGCGTCCCGATCCGTCAGGTGCGGTGCTGACGTTGCAGACCTGCGAGGTGTCTCCGGTGGTTTTCCCGTTTTCGGGAGCAGTGAAAAGGATGCGGTCCTTCCCGGAAACCAAGTCGCGTTGCATCAGTCTGCGGTACCCGGAGTACATAAAATGTCCAGAGCGTCCGTCGTGGAACGAACCCGAGGCCAGGGTTTGTTCCGAGGACTCGAGGGCTCCTGCGGACCATCTGCGCATCGTCGTGCGGCTCGTTGCCCACCCGCTGGAAAGGTTGTCCATGGCCTCGGCGCGGATCAGGAATGTATCGGTGCCATCAATCCACCATCGGGGGATGGCTCCGGACCCAAGATCGATCGCGGCGGATGAACTGGTGCTCAATTTTCTCGCGCGAATGCGCGAAGGTGAAGTCGACCCTTCCAAAGCAGTGCTCCACGCGACCCACTTTCCATCCGGCGAAATGACAGGATGAAAGACGGGGAACGTATCGGACAGGTAGCGGACCACAGGATAGGCTTCCGCGAAATCAACCCAGGCAAGGGTGCCTTTGCCGCCGCTGCGATTGAGAAACACCAGCCGAGCAGCGCGAACGGATAGATGGGCTGCGAGATTGGAAGCGGTCAGATGGACCGGAGCAAGCTGTAGCGAAACTCCTGACGGATCGATGAAGGATGGCCGGAACCCTCCGCGCGCGAGCCGAAATCCGACATATTCCGTCCTGGCGCCCCTGCCCGAGGCGTAGGTTGCGCTGCGGGTGGATGTCCGAAGGTAGCTGATCCCGAATTTTGACGCGCCGCCTTTGAGCGGGATGTCCGCGACCTCGCCTGGCGAGGCTTGACCCATGAAGTCGTCGAGGCTGTCCTTGGGGAACGGTCCCTTCCAATCCTGCACCCACTCCATCACATTCCCCGCCATGTCGTGGAATCCCCAGGCATTGGCGGCGAGACTCCCGACAGGATGGATCGTTCCGCTTGCATTGGCTTGGAACCAGGCGTATTCGCGGGCCTTCGCGGAATCCGCGATGGATCCCCACGCATATGGCGACGTCGAGCCTGCGCGAGCCGAAAGCTCCCATTCGGCTTCGGTGGGCAGGCGCCATCCGTCGCGATCGAGGTGCATGGAAAGACCCGCCAGATCCAGTGCCACACCGTCGGTGCTCACCGAGGTGGAAGAGTACCGGTAGACCGTGTCCAATCCATCCCGCTTTGATCGCGCATTGGCCGCAAGCGCGGCATCGAACCAGGTGACATTGGTCACAGGCAGGTTGTCTCCCTTGGCCTGGGACGGATTCCGTCCAGTTAGCGCGGTGTATTCCTTCTGGGTGACTTCCGTGGTGTCCATCCAGAAGTCGTGCTGGAAGCGGGTCCAACCGGGCCGTTCTTCCGGGGCTGCCTGGGGATCGTCGGAGCCAAGCCGGAGGATGGTGCCCTTGGCGGCGACCAGGCGAGCAGGACTGGACGAAGTCGAGACGAGAGGGCTCTCTCCCTCGGATTCGATCGTGCGTGACAAATTGCACGAGGAGAGGAGGATGGCGGTGAATGCCGAGACTAGGAGCCATCGGACTTCGTTCCGTGGTCGGGTCGCTGCGTGTAACGTGCGAGAGTTGTTCCAATTCCAGCTCATGGCTTGCCTGACTTCCATGGTGTGGTGGTTTTTGCGAAATGGCGTGTGTGGGTGAATCCCTCCCTGCGGAGACGATTCACGAGATGGCATCATCTGGCGTGATGGAGGATGAGGCATTGGCGATCCAGTCACCGGGGTATCGATTTCAAGGGAAGCTCCTGCAGGAGACTGTCCAGCCGGTTGGAAAGCTGGATGGCCCCGATGTGGTTCAAGTGATCCTCGTTGATGAAAGACGTGTCCGGATAGTCGTGCTTGCCATCCAAATGGGCATCGTAGAAGTGGAATAGAGGATGGCTTGTTTCCAGGGATCTCAAGCGTCTGGACAATTCGTGCCATCTGTTCCAGGTTGGACCGTAGATGCCCATGTACGGAGTCGATCCATAGTCTCCTCGCTGTGGAAAATTCACAAGGACGACCTGGATCCCGAGGGTGTTCAGGGTATCGACGACGGCGACCAGATCGATCCAGTTGTCCAAAAATGGCTGGGAGGAGAAATTCTCGTCGATGGTGGCTGGGATGTTCGTGGCTGGTGGATTGGTGACTGATTTCGATCCGCGGTGGATCCGACCTCCCAGGCTGTCGTAGGAGATGGCGGATGGCCATTTGCGGGAATTGACCGCATCGAGATATGCCGTGGGAATCTCGTTGCGCCAAAAGCGATGATTCAAGTCGTACTTGTAGCCGATGGTCGTTTCGATGTTGGACCAATTCTCGGAGCGATAGGCGAACATCCACCCCGGCGTCAGGCCGAGCAAAACCACTTGGAGCCAAGGTGCATGAGGCAGCAGGTACTGTTCGATCACCCTTCGATTCCCTGCGATCTCCGCTCCGCTGTATCCCCAGTTGAATGCGGTTCCCACATGGATCAAGGATGGATCGAATCCCGATTTCGGCCGTGAATTTCCGATGAAGGCGACGTTGATGCGACCGTGCAGGCGCCAGAAGGCCCGGGTTTTCACGGAGAATTCCTCGTTCGCGGAGTTGTTGTTGGGAACCGTCCACGCTCCAGCCGAGTCGGGGGCGATGCGCTCGTCGATCGTGTGCTTCGCCGCCTCGCCGATCCACAGTTTTGGCATCCAGAGTTCATCTGAAGAAGCGATCGGCCTGGATTTGCCGGAGTTCGCATCCAGGATGTGGATTTCCTTGTAGGCTCCGCTGATTTCCAAAGGGACTGCTGTTGCCCAGCGGGGATTGTTGCTCCATTCAAGATGATCCCACCTGGATTTTCCTTCGGGGGCGGGAATGGCTTGCAGAACGGTTCCGATGCTGTCGGCGATGAAGGCGATTTCATGGACTCCGTAGGGTCGACCAACCACCGAAGACTTCCCGTTGAAGCCGAAATCGAGGAAAAGGACGCGACCACTGGCATCTGGTGCAGCGGAGACATTGCAAACCTGAGAGGTGTCCCCCGGTGTTTTCCCGTTGGCGGGTGCTGTGAACAAGGTGCGTTCCGAGTTGGATCGGGTGTCCCATTGCTCGAGGCGGCGATATCCGGTGTATAGAAATGGTCCGGAGCGTCCATCGTGGAATCCGCCGACCGCCCATTCCTGGATGGAGCCCGTTGTGGTGGAGGACGACCAGCGGCGCGCGAAGGTGCGTTCGCTTCCCCATCGTGGGTCGGTGTTGTCTATGGCGGAATTTGTCCAAACAAGCAGCGTGTCCTTTCCATCCACCCACCATCGCGGGACGGCTCCATTCCCCAGGTCGACCGTTGTGGTGTCCTTGGCCACCAGCCTTCTTGCCTTCAACCTCGAGGAGGACGAATGGGACCCCTCCAGAACAGTGCACCATACGACCCACTTTCCGTCCGGTGAGATTTCCGGGTGGAACGCGGGATCAGGATCGGAGATCGATCGGACGACAGGAGAGGATTCGCTGAAGTCGATCCAACTCAGGATTCCCTTTCCGCCGGAGCGATTCAGGAACACGAGTTTCGCCTCGTGCGAGGCGAGCGCATCGGTGAGGTTTCCGGCATGAATCGCGACGGAAGGAGCCTGGATTCCTGTTCCCGAGGCGTTCGAATAGGACGGATGGAAGGCGCCGCGGACAAGGCGGAATCCCAGGTCTACGGAACGGGAAGAGCGATAGGCCGCGTAGGTTCCTGTTCGCGAGGAAGGGCGGAGGTGTTCCAATGAATAGGCAACGGAACCACCCTTCAGAGGGATCTCCGGAATGTCGTTGGGTGCTTCGAGTCCCGCATCGTCGACGAGAGTGTCCTTGGGGTGGGAACCCTTCCAGTCCTGCACCCATTCCATCGCGTTTCCTGCCATGTCGTGGAGTCCCCAGGCATTGCCTTGGAGAGACCCGGTCGGATGGATCGATCCGCCGGCATTGTTTTGAAACCACGCCGATCGGCGGGCTTTCGCGGAATCGGCGAAGGTGCCCCAGGGGTAGGGTGAGGTCGAACCTGCGCGAGCGGCCAATTCCCACTCCGCTTCCGTGGGAAGTCGCCAGCCATTTCGATCGAGGTGGCTGGACAGTCCGGCCAGATCCAGCGCGGCCCCGTCACCACCCAAAGTCGACGACGCGTATTCGTAGACCGAGTCGAGTCCATCCCGTTTCGAACGAGCGTTCGCCGCCAGCACCGCATCGAACCAGGTGACATTGGTCACGGGGAGGCTTTCGCCTTTCGTTTGTGACGGATTCCGTCCAACCAGGGCGGAGAAATCCTTCTGCGAGACCTCGTTGGTGTCGATCCAGAAATCGTGGGCGAACCGGGTCCAACCAGGGCGCTCTTCGGGAGCGGCCTGGGGATCGTCGGAGCCAAGCCGGAGGATGGCGCCCTTGGCAGGGATCAAATGAGCGGGCCCGGCTTTGGAGTCTTGGGAGGTTTCGTCTTCGGAAAGGATGGTGCGTGAAAGGTTGCAGGAAGAGAGCATGCAGGCGAAGGCGATCGTCCAGCAGGCGAATTGTCTGCGATTTCGCGAACGCGGAAGGCTGGCACTGGCCGGTTCGGTCGCCAGCGGACGGCAGAACCAAAGCGTAGTGGTCGAATGCATGGGACGGATCGTCATTGGTGAAATGATGTTGATGGATAGGTGAGTTGCCGTTTGGCGATCCTATCACAATACACAGGATGGAATGGTTCGCTTGGGCATCAATTATGCCCAACCAGTTCAAGGCACCCTGTCGATCCGGAACGGATCAACAGGGTGCTGGAGACTACATGCGTTCCACGGCTTCCAAGCCGAGGATGGTGAGAACGCGCGAAAGCGTGCGGCGCGCGGCTTCCACCAGCAACAGACGCTCGGGCGTGGCATCCACGTCCAGCACGCGGTGGTGGTGCGTGAAGGAGTGGACCTTTTCGGCCAGTTCCAGCGCGTACTGCGACAAGAGCGATGGTTCGTTGGCCTCCACCGCCTGGTCGATGCGCTCGCCGAACTGCGAAAGGCAGGCCAGCACCGCGTCCGTTTCCGGTTCGCACAACAGCTCCCAGCGCGCCTTGGCGGGGTTCAACGGCTTCGTCGCCTTGCGCAGGATGCTGGACAGTCGCACGTGGGCGTACTGGATGTAAGGGCCGGTGTCGCCGGAGAAAGAAAGAATGGCTTCGAGATCGAACTTGGTGTCGACCAAGCGCTTGTTCTTCAGTTCGTTGAACACCAGGGCGCCGACGCCAATCGATTCCGATAGGGATTCGATGTCGGAATCCGTCAGATCGGATTCCTTCTGGAGCGCCAATGCCCGGATGGTCTTCCCGATTTCCACTGCCGCCATGTCCATCACCGCCGGAAGCGGCGAGCCGGTTCCCGAGCGCGTGCTGACCTTGGACCAATTTCCGTCCTCGCCCTTGCCCAGCACAAGCCCGAAGGGCACGTGGATGCAAGCCTTGGCGGAAGGCTCCTGCATGCGTTCCAGCACGGCGAACACCTGCTTGAAGTGCAGGCTCTGTCCGGCGTCCACCACGTACAGGGCTCGATCGCACCCAAAGTGTTCGTGGCGCCAGATGGCCGCGGCCAGGTCGCGTGTGGCGTACAGCGTGGCGCCGTCGCGCTTGCGGATCAGGCAGGGCGGGATGTTCTCGCCCACGTGCACCACCTGCGCGCCTTCGCTCTCTTCCAGGATCCCGGCCTTGGCGATGCGTGCGATGGTGGCGTCCAACTTGTCTTCGTAGAAGCTTTCGCCCAAAAAGTGGTCGAACCGCGCTCCAAAGCGCACGTACACCTTGTTCAGTTCCGTCTTGGATACTTCGATGAACCGTTCCCAGCAGGTGCGCGCGAAGGCCTCTTTGGCTTCCAATCGCGCGAACCACAGGCGCGCATCTTCTTCCAGGGTAGGATCTTCGGCGGCGGCGGGCTTGAAGCCCACGTACATGCGATTGAGATCGGAAAGGGTCACGGACCCCAGATCGACCAGGGACTTTTCCTGGTCCATGCCGTGCTCGCGCAGCCACATCAGGATGAGCTTGCCGAACTGGGTGCCCCAGTCGCCCAGGTGGTTGACCGCCACCACCTTCCAGCCCGCCGCGCCGTACAGGCGGCACAGGGCCGCGCCGATCACGGTGGAGCGGATGTGGTGGTACACCAGCTCCTTGCCCGCGTTGGGGCTGGAGTAGTCCACCAGCACCGTGCGGCCTTTGCCGGATTCCGTCACGGATCCGGTCGGGTCCAACGAAAGCGAAGAGGTGACCGCCATCCGGGCGAGCACGCAGGGCTTGAGCACCAGGTTCAGGTAGGGCCCCGCGGCCACCACGGAGGTGCCTTCGGGTGCCACCACCTTGGCGGCAATGTCGGCGGCGATCTGCGGCGGTCCTTTGCGCAAGGCCTTGGCCAGCGAAAAACAAGGGAAGGCGAAGGCACCGAGCTTGGAGTCCGGCGGTCGCACGATGGAAGCCTCCAGCGAGGCGGCATCCTGTTCCAGCGCCTGCGCCAAAGCGCCGACGAAGGCCTTCTTCAATCCATTCACTGCCAGGTCTCCTCGGATTCGTCGGCGACGTCGGATTCGGCCTGGTCGGGGGATTCCGGTAGAGGATAGTCCTCGGCCTTCAGCACTTCCTGGGGCGCGTCCATCCACAGGCGTTCCAGCGCGAAGTACTCGCGGGCGTCGCGCATGAACACGTGCACGATCACCGTTCCGAAATCCAGGACACCCCAGTGGGTGCCGGGCACGGCTTCGGCGCGCAGGGCGGTGACGCCGGCCTTGCGCAGGTCGCGCCGGACTCCCGACAGGATGGACTGCAATTGCACTTCGCTCTGGCAGGTGCCCAGAACGAACCAGTCGCAAATGGAAGAGCGCTCGCCGAGCTCCACTTGCGTCACTTCCTGGGCCTTGCGGCCAAACAGGTGGGTGATCGCCAGGCGTCGGATCTCGTTGGTTTCGATGGGCTGTGTCATTGCGGTAGGATCTCCTCGATGTCCCTGCCGACGAAGACTGTCGCGTCGACCAGGAGGTTCTCGTTGTGAAAAAGACTGGGTTGGTCCACTCCGAGACTCGCGGCGACCAGGGCCGAGATCGCGGGAGCTTCTCGTCGTTGCGCCACGATGGTGCGCGCGTAGGTTTGTTCGGCGGCGTTTCCGATCTTCACGACGTCGAAGCCGTCGCGCCGGAGGCGTTCGGCCACCAGATTGGCCACCCCGCGCCGGCCCGTGCCGTTGAGCACTTCCACGACTCCCCGGGGGGCCGCGAGCCTGGCGGAACTGGAATCCACCGGTGCATCGGTGCGCACGACTTCGATGGGCTTGTTCGTCGTGCCGGTGCAGCCCGCGAACAAGGCCAGGAAAAGGAAAAGGGCGGGTTTCACGTCATTGCCAGGGCAGCCCCCCGCTTTGGCCGACGGGCGAGGCGGGGATGCTCATGTATTTCACGGAAAGAAGGACAGATTCTGACGGACGGTATTCCAGGCCGATGTCCGGAATCAGGTAGGCGCCCTTCTGCAGACCTTGGGCGGCGGGACCGCTGGCGGAGAACGGCGTGAGGACGCCCAGGTTCAGCTGGAGCGTGAGCGGATCCGACAATCGGTAGGTGATCTCGTTGTTGTAGAGACCCTGGCTGTAGCTGGAGCCTCCGCCGGACCCGGCGGAGAAGGTCACGCTCTGGCGCACCTGCATGCGCTTGGGATCGGTGAGCACGGGCTGTTCGGAGCCGCGTCCCAAAGTGGGGAAGGTCCCGTTGGAAAAGGCGGGCACGTTGGGCCCTGTCATCTGCGCCAAAGACGCCGTGACCGCAAGCAGAAGGATCCGTGGAGTGTCGACCATCACAGAGGAGTCTACTCTCCGTCGTCGTGTCGCGCCACCTGGTCGGCCAGGGGACGGTTCTTTCCGTCCACAAAAACCACCTTCATCTGGTGGGCGCGCGCGTCGGCATCGCTCAGGTGGCAGTACGTGATCAGGATGACCAAGTCGCCCGGCTGCACCAGTCGCGCAGCGGCTCCGTTGACACAGATCACCCCGGAACCAGCAGGACCGGCGATGGTGTAGGTCTCGAAGCGGGACCCGTTGGCGATGTTCACCACCTGGATCTTTTCGCCAGGAAGAACGTCCGCGGCCTGCAACAAGGAGCTATCCACCGTGATGGATCCCTCGTAGTGGAGCTCTGCCTGGGTGACTGTCGCCCGGTGGATCTTGGATTTGGCCATCTCCCGCAACATGTCAGAACCTCGCGGTGAACAATGCGGCGGCACCCGTTGGGGTGGGGATGACCAGATAGGAAAAGCCCGTGACGGACTGTTCGCGGTAATGGTTGTACCAGACATCGGCCCCGGAGGCGATCATGTCGGCACCAAGGAGAGGCATCCAGACCTGAACGGCAGAGCCTTCACCCTTGTACAAGCTGTAACCCAAATAGCCACCAAAAGCCAATCCGAGGCCGGCCAAGGTGGCGCCAGCAGCGTATCTGCCTTCGCGCAGTTGAGCCACGCCGGGCAGCAACACAGCGCCCAGAAGGGAAGGACGATCCGGCTCGACCACATCCAGATCGCGAGAATAAATCCGTTCCAATTGGCCCACGTTGGATCCGTGGCGCACCTGCTGGAGCCATTTGTCTTCGGTGATCCCCATGGGCTCCCACGGACGGTGGGAATATTCGCGGATCGAGACACCCGAGGTGATGAGCATTTCGGCTTTGGAACGCTTCAAGCCCAACTTGTCGATCAATTCGATGTCGGTCGCGGACACGCCCAAGGACTTCCAGTGATCTTGGAGTCGGACACCGTCGCCCGCCCAAGCTTGGACGCCAAACAAGACGAGCGCCGACAACACTCCTCGGAATGCCTTCATGGAGTCAACGCGACCTTTCCTGACAGGTGGCCGGTGCTCGAGCTTCGCACGGTATCGCGCTTGGCTTCGGAGTCCGGATAGATAATGCCCAAGGACGGAATCGAACCGTCATGGAGTCTCCTCCAGCGGATTTTGAGTCCGCCGCGTCTACCAATTCCACCACTTGGGCGTTTAGGACTGGATCGAGCCTGGAAAGATAGGAAGAGTGTGGCCAGTCGTCCAAAGGGTTCTGCGAAGGAATCTTCCGTCAGGAAGAACGGAGCTTCCAAAGATCGGGATTTTCGCGATCCGCCCAGATCTCCCGAGCGGCGTTGTACCAGCGCGTGAAGGCCTGTTGTACGTTGGCATCGGCCACACCGGACTCCATGCGCATCTTGGATCGATCCAGAACCCCGATATAACTGCCGGCCGTTTCCGTTTGACCCAAGCGCAAGCCCAGAGCGATCACCAGGTACAGCACCTGGCCTTCGTACTGGAAGCCCGGCGCGTTGGAACGCTCGAAACAGGCGAGGTAGTACTTCAAGGCTTGGGTCAAGTACTGCTTTTCTTCCTTCTCGTAGGTGCGGCAGATCATCGCCTGCTTGAGGCTGTAGCCGGCCATCTTGAACATCGAAAACGGCACGTTGCGAGCGAATTCGATCTTGGCCCGCTCGATGGCCAGCTCGTAGGAGGCCAGACCCGCTTGCACGGAACGCCTGCGGGGCAGGAAATCCTTCATGGGGTCCATGCCCTGGTCGGTCAGCCAATTGGCCCGGTCGTCGGCTCCGGCCAAAATAGCGGCCAGCTCCCCTTGGTGCAGTCGCGAAGGGATTTCTCGGGCGCGCGCCGGGTCGCGGGTGATGAAATCCTTGCGGTCGGGCGAAGCGTACAGGCACTGGGGGCAAACCGTGACCGAAAGCAGGTTGTAGTCCACCGCCTTGTAGCGACCCATGTCGCGGTAGGTGGGCATTCCAAAACGATCGGTCAGGATCTGGAGGCTCTTGGCCTTCAGCTCGTGGCTGGGAAGGCGCGTCATGTAGCAGGAAGGGCATTTGAGGAAGATCGTGTAGATGGGATCGTCGGCGCTGGTTTCGCTGTCGACGGAAAAATCCACGGTCTTTTCCGCCGTTCGCATGCCCTGGATCTTCGTGACATCGATGCGGTAGCCGTAACGAGCGATGTACTCTTCGGCCAGCTTGTCGGTGCCAAGCATGATCTTCAATCTTCTTCGGACTCCATTTTCGTCGATGACGGCCATGTTCGACCATTCTCCCATTTCCGAGGCCGGAAGGCTTGTGGTTTGGTCGTGGAGGCGCATTTCAGGCGTTCATCGGGTGCTGCGTTCCCTACGGCGGCCACAGGTTCCGCCTCCGCTTCTGGTGGTGGGCTCGGCACGGTCGGGTGGGACCTGCAAAACAGATCTCGTGTCCTGGATCGCCGTGGAACATCCCCACCTGGCGATCCTCTGCCACGGCACCGGCGACGAGGATCGCTGGTTGGCCTTGCGCCACCCCGGGAGGGTTTTTGTGCACCGCGATTGGCTGAAGGCTTGGCGAAAGGCCCGGGCGGCAGGATTTTCCGCAGCGGTCTGCGATGGGGGATTGCAGGATCCCGCCTTGGACGGGTGCCCGGCCTTGCGGTTGGATGTGGACCCCGCTCCAACTTCCTGGCGGGATTTCCATCCCTGGGGGCCTTGGCGGGAATCTCCGTGGCGATCGCGACAGGCCACGGTGGTTTCCGTCGAGCGCGACCTGCGCCCCGGATTGGGACTGGATGGGGAGTGCTCGATCACGGGGCTTCGAGCGGCTTGCGCGGTTGCTCGGCCTGAGGTGTTCTTCATGGACCTCGAGGCCTCAGGGGTGCGGCTCCTGGAGCGGGTCGCCTTGGGCGATCATACGCGATTTTCCAGGGTTTTGCTGGGGCGGATGGCCGTGGATCCGTCTGCTTGGGTGGTCACGGAAAAAGACGCCGCCCGTGGCGGTTTGCCGCCGGGCGTGCGCGTGGCGCACAGGACCTTGGATCCCATCCCGCAGGTGCGGGGAACGATCCAAGCGCTGATCGAGCAGGTCAGTCCATCAAAAACAGGATCGCAGTGACCCCGCGCGGGTAGTAGCGCGAGCCGATTCCCTTGCCCTCGATGATCTGGTCGGTGAAGCCGGTGCTGGCCGATCCCGGGGCGAGCCAGCGCACATGGGCCGTGTCCGCACGCGGATCGCGCGAGTTCCCGAACACCCGTTCGGAGACCGTCTGGGCGAGGAAGATCTTGGACAACCAGGAATTGTCAGAGGTGGAGCTCAACCGCCAGCCGCCGTCGGTGAACCGGCAGAGCCCGCCTTGCAAGGATGCGTCCATGTGGCGCTCCAGCCGACGGATCATTTCCGCGAAGGGACCGGTGCGGGAAAGGCTGTCGAGGTCGTTCCACCAAAGCGGATACACCAGCCCCTCCACCGCGGGCAGGATGGCCGATCCGTTGCGGCCGTCGGCGATGGCGGGCAACAGGCCGTCCACTTCGGGCCAGTCCACCACGGCCCGGGCGGATCGCAAGGCCGCCGTCCGCGCGATCGCCTCACCCTTGCTGTCGATGGTTCCGAGCAGTTTTTCCAGCGCGAGGTAGGCGGCCCAGAGCTTCACGGTGCTGTAGAGGTTTTCGCGGGTCTGGGCCAGGGCCGGGTCCATGCTGTCGTAGGTGGTGATCTCGGTGCCGGTACCGCATCTGACAGAATCTGTTGTCGGTGTGCCGCGCCGGTGGGTGTCCAAGGGGTGTTCGCGGCGCTGGAGGCTGTCCAGGAGCCGTTCCAGGAGCTCGGCGTTCCTTCGGGTCCACGGTTGGTCGCCGGAAGCGACCGCGTACTGCGCGGCGCAAAGGGCGAAGTTGCACGCCTGCTCGAAGGTCATGTGCGAAAAACAGCCTTCGAGGTTGGGATGCTCGTAGCTGGAGGTGCCGGGCGCGGAGAACTGGTTGCGCACACCCATGTCGTGGGAAAACGAGACCCCGCCGTCGTGGATGTTCGTGTCGTCGGGGGTCTTGAGGTGGTCCAGGAAGGAATGGCGTCGGGCGGCCAGATCCAGGATCTCGCGGGTGGCCCACGGAAAAAAACGTGCCTCGAAGAATCCCTGGTCCACGGAAAGGTCCAGGGTGTTGATCATGCAGTATTCGCCCTCGTTGACCACGTAGACGGGTTCGTTCGCGGTGTCGGCCAACAGCTGGGAATTCCCGAAATACCCGCGGGTCGCATGGGCGAGCAGGAACTTCCGCGCAGGCGACAGGCTTGACAATTCCTGGTCGCGTTCCCGCGCCGTCTTCCAGGCGTGGTCCTGTTGCGCGACCGCCGCGGCGAGGACGGACTCGAGATCCGGCCAAAGCCTGGTGTAGGCGTAGGTGGTGGAAAGGCCGGACGTCGCCTGGCCTGCGTGGTACCAGCCCACCGCCACGCGCAGGGTCTCCCGCTGGCGGGCAGGAATTGTCCAGCTGACGCCCCAGGTGCCACCCAGCCAATGGGGGGTGCGCAATCCCAGCTGGGAATCGAAGCAGGAAGGCCCGGAAAATCCCGCGTAGGGACGGGCCATGTGGTGTCGTTCCGTGACCAGTCCGAACTTCCCTTGGCAGGTCGCACCCACCAACGTCGAGTGGTTCAGTTCCGCGGCGCCGGTGTCCCCCGGTGCCATCCCGAAGAATACGATGGCCTCCTCTTCGGATGCTCGGTTGTCCAGTTCCAGTTCCACCCAGACGGCGGGGAGAATGTGCTCACGCAACGCCTCCCACCCTTTGGCGCGGGGATCCGGCACGACCCCGAAAGGGGTGGCGATCCGCAAGGAAAATCCGGGAGCCTCCCAGGTATCGGTGCCCCATTCGAGCTTGCGGGAAATCAGGTCGTCCGGAACCACCTGGAACGAAGCCTGTTGGGAGGGTTTGCCTTCTTCGCTGGTGAAGGCGGAAAGATCCACAGGGGAGGGAATGGAGAAGGGAAGCAGAGTCATGCCTTCGCTGGCGCGGCCATACCCCACATGGATGCCACCCTGGTGAGGGGCGCGTCCATCGTGGATGTTCAAGCCCCCTCCGGCACGCAAATGCCCGAGGGTGAAACTGCCGTACGCGCCGAAGGCGCCGTGGTGGGTATGGAAGTCAAGCGGTGAGGGCATCAAGGAAACCTATAACAACACTCGGGCCAATGCCCAGGGTGATGGATCCCCGTCCAACAAACTCTTTCCTCTGCTCTCCCAAAGAGAGCGGATTGGAAGCCAAGTCCGTCGGAAACTTGCAGGCGCGGTTCGATGTTCCTAGGGTCGATCCCCCGGATAGGGGACTGGCATCACCAGATCGTGAGGAGAAACAAACCATGAAAAGAACACACATCCTGGCAGGGCTCGCATGCGGGCTCGCCGGAGTGCTTGCCGGTTGCGAAGGCGCACCTTCCGCAAGCCTGACCTCCAGCTCGGAGGGAACCGAGGTCGCCGGTCGCGTGGGCATCTCCCAGGCCCTGATCCTGGTTTCCGACGCCAACGGCGACACCGTGGTCAAGGACAGCGTGAAGGCTGGCGGGTTCACTCTGCACATCCCCGGCGGCATCAAGTTTCCGGTGGTCCTGGAAGTGGACTCGGCGGGAGTCCGTTTGAAGACCATCATCCCCGGACCGGACGCACCCAAGCTCCATGTGCACATCACCCCCCTGACCGATTCCGCGACGCGCGCCTTGCTGGGCCTCAAGCCCGGCCCAGGTCACATCGGCCCCAAGGAGTGGAAAGCCAAGCTCGACAGCCTTCGCCCCGTGGTGAGCGATTCCCTGCGCCCTCCCCCGCCTCCGAAGGACAGTCTTGGTTTGCCCAAGCCCCCGAAGGACACTTTGCATCTTCCTCCTCCTCCGAAGGACACGCTTGGCTACCCCAAGCCCCCGAAGGACACTTTGCATCTTCCTCCCCCTCCGAAGGACACGCTTGGCTACCCCAAGCCCCCGAAGGACACTTTGCATCTTCCTCCTCCTCCGAAGGACACGCTTGGCTACCCCAAGCCTCCCAAGGACAGTCTGGGCTACCCAAAACCTCCCGTGGACTCGCTGCGTCCTCCTCCAGCCGTGCGGGACTCGGTTCTGCCCGCCGCTATCTGATAGGTTCGGTGCGTCGCCGGTGCGGCGCGTCGGATTCATTGGTAAACTGTTGACATTCATCGCCCCTCCGGCCACTTCCACGATTGCTCTTGGTGGGGTGGATGCGGATCGGGGAAAGTTTTCGGTACAATGGACCACCTACCCTTGCGAATCTTCGAATACACGGACTACAGAGCCTTTCTGAAGGACGCGCTCCAAGCGCTCAAGGAGAAGGATTCGAAGTTCTCGCAGCGATGGGTGGTCCAACGCCTGGGGGTGAAGTCCAGTGGGTGGCTCGCCGACATGCTCGCCGGCAGACGGAATCTGACGCGCACACAGACGGCTTTGTTTTCCGGGCTGCTGTGCCTGAATGCGCGGGAGGAACTCTACTTCCAGACGCTGGTCGCCTACGATCTGGCCAAGAGCCTTCCGGAAAAGAATCGCTGCTACGAAAAGCTTCTGACCTTCCACGAAGTCCCCAAGGACCTGGTGGATCCGGATCGTTTCGAATATTTCAGCCATTGGTGGATTCCCGCCATCCGCGAATATCTGCTGGTGGAACCTTATCGTGGCGATGCCGAAAAGCTCGCCCGCAAGATGCGCCCTCCCATTTCGCCAGCCCAGGCGAAAGCGGCAGTGGATCTGCTGGAACGGCTGGGAATGGTCAAACGCTACGCCTCGGGTGAGCGGCGGCCCTCCGTGGAACACGTGAAGAAGCAGAGCCAGTTTTCGGCCTCCGTCCACTACTACCGCTACCTCAAGACGCAGATGGAATTGGGTCTGGGTGCCATGGAATCCATCCCCAAGGAAGAGCGCGACATCTCGGCGGTCACCCTCACCTTGAGCGAGGAGGGATTCGCCACCTTGCGCGAGGAATTGAAAGAGCTGAGAAGAAAAATGGTCCAGTTGTCGGAAAACGAGAACCGGAAGTTCTGGCACGGGGTGGATGGCGATTCGCGGCGAGTCTACCAAGCTGTGCTGCAGCTGTTCCCCGTGTCCACCATGCGAAACGCCAAGGAGGCGAAGCAATGAACCTGCGCAACGGAGCCATGGCGGGAGTGGTGGCCTGGACGATGCTATCGATGGGTTGCGGCGTCGACAGGCACGAAAGTACCGAAGTGGAAAACGAGTTTTCGGTACGGATTCTATCCGGATACGCGATGGACTCGGCCGCCCTCGATTCCGCGCAATGGTCGGCTTGGGATTCCACCGGAGCGCTTTTGGGCTGGGGGACCACCGACACGGCGGGGATGTTCTCGAGCAGGCTCGCGCGGGATCCCAAGGGCGGGATCCTGGTGGAAGTGCGCAAGGGAGCGGATACCCTCCAGGCCTTGGTGGCGCTGGACAGCACCGTGGTCCGGAGCCGGTCGGCCACGGTGCTGGTCAATTCCTTGACCCATGCCGCCGCGACAAATTCTGGCATCGGACAAGGCGTTCGCGGTTTTTCCGTTTTGGCGGTGGAAGCAGCAAGGGCCGGCGGACAGCATCTTCTGGACAGCTCGCTGGGCATCCACCTGCCCTGGAAGGAATTCGCCTCCGACCCGGCATTCCGGGCCTATGCTCCTCGCCGGGCGGTTTCGCCCACGCCTCTGTCCGGATTGTTGCGCGCGGTGGATGTCCGCGCTGCCCGGGAAAAGCTCCCGGGGTCCCGGTGGATCCTGGATTTTGGGGCCAGACCCGGAGCTCGGTTGGCTCAGGACAGCTTGTTCGGTCGGGATCTGGCCGCTTCGCTGGTGAATTTGCGACTTCCCGACAAGACCACGACGGAGTTCGTGACTCGTCTGGACCAGGCTGGAGCCCAGGATGGGCATTGGTTGGAGACCTGGCAGAAATACCAAGTGTTCCCCGATCCCGACGATCTTTCAAGCCGAGTCCCTTGGGCCGCCCGACCGGAGTTCCAATCGATCTGGTTGCGATTGGTGGAAGTCACCGGTGAACGTGCCGCGGCGCTCGAGGCTCGCCTGCCTCCTGACCAGCGGAGGAAGGTGCCAGCGGGTCGCGCGCATGAAATTCTCGCTTTGGCGGTGGCGAAGGTGGTCGTACCCGACGAATCGATTCTCAGCAGGGATCCCAAGCCCGCCTTGGATGCTCTTTTGGGTCCGATGGCGCCCCAGGTTTCCCTGATGCTGGAACAGCTGGATCCGAAGGCTTGGGGGCCAGCTCCCGTCGGTGGTGCGATCGATCCAGCCGCAGAACTCCTGGGAACGGCGCTGGTGGGCCAACTGCCATCGACCTGGACATTTTCCGGTTTGGTTCTCCAAGCCGATCCGCCCCGCTGGGTCTCTCAGAACTACCTACCGTGGAAAACTCCGGTGGATGTGCGCAATGGTTTGAAAGTGTTGTTGGGGCTCAACCCCCAATGGGTGTTTCCCGCCATTGCGATTCCTTGAGGGTGGGTCCCACATTCCTGCGCGGGGGTGGCGTATTTTGCTCGCAGGGGTAAGGCGTGGTTGGTGCGGAGGGGCAACGCTAGGATAGCCCTGGCATCGCAATTTCCGATGGATCCATTGACGGTGGAGGTGGGAACCGGGTAACCTGGATACTTGACGCTTCAGGCGAGGTCCAACGGCTTTGCGAAGTCCCGTTGCGGGATCGATCCAACTGGATGACCGCCTCAAGCGTCCACGACCAAGGACGCCATGGACCATCTTCCCATCCGTTTGTTCGACTACACCGACTATCGGGCCTTCCTGAAGGATGCGTTTCAGGCGTTGAAGGAAAAGGACCCGAAGTTCTCCCAGCGCTGGATCCTCCAGAGGTTGGGCTTGCGTTCTTCCGGTTGGCTCGCGGATCTCCTGGCTGGTCGAAGAAAACTCTCGCGGCCCCAGGCGGGGTTGGTGTCCCAGGTCCTCGCTCTCACCGCACGCGAAGAGTTGTACTTCCAGACCTTGGTGGACTACGACCAAGCCAAGAGCTTGGCGGAAAAGAACCGGTGTTATGAAAAGCTCCTGACCTTTCATGAGATCCCGAAGGACCTGATCGACCCGGATCGGTTCGAGTACTTCAGCCATTGGTGGATTCCGGCCGTGCGCGAGTACCTCCTTGTGGAGCCCTTCCGCGGGGATGCCGAGAGGTTGGCCAGCCGGATGTGCCCGACCATCTCCCCTGCCCAGGCCAGGTCGGCTGTGGAAGTCCTGGAACGGTTGGGTATGGTCAAGCGGTACGCTTCTGGCGAATTGCGCCCCTCCGTGGAGCATGTGAAAAAGCAAAGCCAGTTCTCCGCTCCCGTGCATTACTATCGGTATCTGAAGGCGCAGATGGAGCTCGGCATGGGGGCGATGGAATCCACCCCCAAGGAAGAACGCGACATCTCCGCCGTCACAGTCACCCTGAGCGAGGAAGGTTTCTCGAAGCTGCGCGAGGAACTCAAGGAGTTGCGACATCGCATGATCCAATTGTCGGAAGCGGAAAACAGGAAGTTCTGGAAGGGCGTGGACGGCGATTCCCGCCGCGTGTTCCAGGCTGTTTTGCAGCTGTTTCCGGTGACCACCACGCGAAATGCGAAAGAGGGCAAGTCATGAACTTTCGTCTTCTTCGTTTTCTGTCCGTGGCGGCCGTGGTCATGGTCGTCGGTTGCTCGGACGGCAATCGACAATCCAGCACGGAAGTGGAAAACGAACTGTCTGCTCGTGTCGTGTCCGGATCGGCAATGGACAGCGAGGCCCTCGCCTTCGCCGAGGTCACCGTGTGGGACGGCTCGGGCGCGAAGCTCGCTTCGGGAACCACCGATTCGGTCGGCCGGTTTTCCTTGGCGCTTTCCGCCAATCCCGAGGGTGGCATCCTGGTCATGGTGCGGGATTCCGCGGACACCCTCCGAGGGCTGGCTCCGATGGATGACCTCGTGGTGCGTCAAGGAGTGGCAACTCTGAACATCAACGGCTTCTCGGAAGCCGCCATTCCTCCGGGATTCGGAGTGGATCCCGCGCAGGGATTCTCCCCGCAAACCGCATGGAATTCGCTTCACCGTGGGCAGGATCTGATGGCGAACGTGGCGGGGATGAAATTCGATTGGAACGTCGTGGCGTTCGATCCCGCTTTCCGACCCGTTTCGTTCAAATCCGATCGAACACCCTCCGCCTACGCCGGCTTTTTGCGCGCGGTCGAAGTGCGCGCTTCCCGCGAAGGCAAGGAAGGCGACCAATGGCTGCGCACCCTGGAGGCGAAGCCGGGTCAAAAGGTGTCTTCCGACAGCTTGTTCGCGGTGGACTTGGCCCGATCGATCGGCTCCATGCGACTGTCGCAGGCCCAGACCGAAACGCTCCTGTCCTCCTTCGATTCGGCCGCGGGCCATCCCGGCGTCTGGGTGGATGTCTGGAAAGACAAGCAAATCCTGTCCGATCCGGGTACCTTGCAAGTTCGGGTGCCTTGGGCGAGCCGGCCGGAATACCGCGAACTCTGGCGCCGGTTGGTGGCGGCTTCCGGCACCGAAGCGCTCGCGTTCGAGGCGTCGCTTTCCCCCGCCGTTCGGGAGAAAGTCCGCCCTGGGCGCGCCCACGAAATCCTGGCCACCGCCGTTGGGGGGTTCATCTTTCCGGACAGTCTTTCGTCGGGTCGGCTCGATGCATTGGACAGCCTGATGTCCCGGGTCTTGCCCCAGGCGAGGTTGGCGCTGGAACAAATCAGGCCGGAGGCTTGGCTCCCCTCGCCTCCACCCCAGCGTGACGCGCAGGACAAACCGGCTCGCGATGCGGTCGCCGACCTGTTGGGGTTTTCGCTCTCCACCCAGTTTCCCATGCCTTGGAACTATTCCGCTTATCAAGCCCAAATCGACCCTGGTGCTTGGCTGCGCGCCAATCTCAAACCATGGAGCAGTTCGCAGGCGGCACTGGACACGTTGCGCGCCACGCTTTCGCGCCACCCGGAGTTTCGGTTCCCGGCCGCTCCGCTTCCCTAGTCGAACCAAGAGGCCAGTTAAACTTGAAAATCCAAGGGTTTTTGGGGGAATTTCAAGTTTAATCCGAACGGTTCGGACATTTGGGCCTGAGCTCTCGGATCCGCTCTGGGATGCTACAATCAAGGCATGCGGATCCTCCTTGTCCTTGCTTTCCTCGCCGCGAGCCTAGAAGGTGCGACCTACCACATTTCCTCGCGATCGGGGAATGATGCGCGCACGCCGACCGAAGCCATGGACGCTTCGTCGCCCTGGCGGACCTTGGAAAGATTGGACTCCGTCGTTTTGCGACCCGGCGATTCCGTCTTGCTGCATCGCGGCGACACCTTGCGAGGAACCTTCACTCCTCGCCAAGCCGCCGGAACGTGGTCGACACCGCTTTTCGTGGGATCCTACGGTTCCCTGGCAGATCGTCCTTGGATCTTCGGGAGCGTCTCGTTGGACGGTTGGTCGCGTTCCACCTCCTATCCCGGCGCTTGGGAAGCGACAGGACCTGTCGCGACGCGAGCCTACCTCCTTTCCGTCGATGGCCGCGTGCGCCGCGCCGCCCGCCTGCCCGACACGGGCTGGTTTCCGATCCGCAAGCCCGAGGGCGACAGCGCCTTCGATGCCCAGGATCTGCCCGGTGGCGATTGGCGGGGAGCGTGGATCCATCTCAAATCGACCGCGTGGAACCTGGATGGGCGGCGGATCGCATCCCAATCGGGCAAGCGCATTTCCCTCTCCACTCCAGCGTTCAAGCCTCTCACGGAAGGCTGGGGATGGTTCGTTTCCGGCGTGCCCCAAGCGCTGTCAGGCGACGACCAATGGGCCCAGGATTCCGCTTCTGGAAAAGTCTGGTGGCGACCGGCATTGGGCGAGAATCCCGGCGGTGTCCGCGCCGAACTGGGCATCCGACCGTGTGGAGTTTACCTGCGCGGAGGTCGCCACGACATCCAGATCCGCGGGATCGGATTCTCCGGGCAGACAGAAAATGGCATCTGCGGCGAGGGAAGCTCGCGCATCGAGGTGCGAGAAGTGCTGGTGCGCGGCGTTGACCAGTGGGGTGCGCGCTTGTGGGGGCGCGAGAACTCCATCCGCGACAGCCGCGTGCAAGGGGCGACCACTGGCGGGTTCGGAATCCTTGGCCCCAAGGGGGTCATGGAGCGCGACACCGTGATGGACATCGGTCGGCACGCTTCGCTCGGTCCACAGGGACATGGAAGAGAATGCTGCGGAGGACGCGGATTGCAGCTCAACGGCGATTCGGGCATTCTACGGCGCTCGGTCGTGCGCTGGACCGCTTGGTCGGGGGTGCACTTTTCCGGCAAGGACCAATTGCTGGAAGAGAACGTGGTCGACAGCGCCGTGCAGGAACAAAACGACGGAGGAGGGCTCTACACGTACTCCAAGAACTATGCGGATTCCAATGGGGTGAGGACCCGGCTGTGGCGCAACATCGTGCGAGATACCCGTGGCAACACGCAGGGAGCCTCGCACTATCGGCAAGGCCAAGGGATCTACCTGGATCTGGCGGTGTCGGGGATGAGCATCCGGGAAAACACCGTTTCCGGATGCCAGGACGGCGTGCTGATGCACGACAATCGAGGGGATACCGTGGTGGGGAACCTGTTTCACGGAAACCAGCTGGCGCTGCAGGTGTACCGCGACACCACCATCCACGAACTCATGGAGGGAAACCGGTTCGATTCGAACCTTGTGGTTTCCTACGAGGGGCAGGCCGCGACGCGCATCGACATCGTGACGCCCAATCCGCTCCCTTCGGTGGGAATTTCCGGGAACATGGAATGTCGGATCGACCCGGTGGAAACCATCTGCACCCAGGAGGGACGCACGGACCTGCGCGTGGGTAGAGCCGGCGTGTCGGAACAGCCCGGAGACCTGTTCCCGGTGGCCAATGGCTACGGAGTGCGGGGTTGGCAGGGGTATCCAGCTACGGTGAAACTCTCCAAGCGCCCGGAAGACGTGACGGAATCTGTCGCATTCGATGTTCGTCACCAGGATACGGTTGCCAAGCCGACGGGATTGGTGCTGCATGTCGCCGGGACGAGAGTGACGAAGGGCGAGCTGGATGCCCTGACATTCTCCGCTCGAGGGTTCGTCCCTGGCATGCGTGTTCGAGTGCAGCCTTTGATGAGCCACACACCCTACCATCGGCTCGCAGAATCGCGCGATTTCGATCTGGATACCGTCTGGAAGTCCTATCGCATGGTGTTTCGGATCACAGAATCCGACACCAACGCCCGTGTGGATTTCCAACTGCGCGGGGTGGATTCGGCTCTGTCGCTTCGCGCCATCCGCTGGTCGCGATTGGATACCTCCAGCGTGCAGCCAGGGCCGCGCGCCCTGCTGACCGTTTCGGACCAGCCAGCCTCGGTGGCGCCACGGGTGGGAACGGGAAGCTGGGTCGATGCCTGGGGACGCGCATCCAGCGAGACGGTGGGGCCCTTCCAAAGTGCGGTGCGGTTTCGCGACGATGCTGGTACCTCGATCGGGCCGCGAACCATCGCACGTCCGCACTTGCGGCTGTGGATCGAGCGGGGGCAGCTGCACCTGTCAAGCGAGTCGGGACGGGCCGGTGTGGTGCGGTGTCGCGTGATGGATGCCCGAGGGCGCACGATCTTGGACGAACGGGCACGGGTGGATTCCGGGAAATGGAACGCCCGGTGGGAATGGCCACGCGGGGTCCATCTGGGCTGGATCCGCGTGGAGACGCCTGACGGGAATCGAGAAACCAGAGCCATCTGGGGGAGATGATCTCAAATCCTGGGTGAGTATCAGGGGCGCCTCCTTGGGATCAATACCTTGCAATTTCAAACTCTTGGTTTGAAATTGGAAGGTATGGATCGATCCGTACGGGGATATTTGGAGGAGCTGCTGGGGCTGTTCCCGGTGGTGGCCATTCTGGGACCTCGGCAGTGTGGAAAGACCACGCTTCTGGATTCCATTGCCGCCGATGGATGGACTCGCATCGATTTGGAGCGCCAAGCGGATCGCACGAGGGTGGAACGCGACCCGGATCTGTTTTTCCGTATGGCCAGTGGCCGTGTGGCGATCGACGAAGCCCAGGAGCTGCCTTCGTTGTTCCCTGCGTTGCGGGTGGCGGTGGATGCCGACCGCCGGATTCCTGGGCGGTTCCTTTTGACAGGTTCTGTCTCGCCGGTGTTGGTCAAGAGCCTGCATGAAAGCCTGGCGGGGAGGATGGCCGTGTTGGAGCTGGGGCCGTTCACGGCTTTGGAAGCCCATGGAGAGCCGGCAATGCCGTTCGCGAGGTCGCTGGGAACCATCGCGGATTTGCTTTCGCTGAAGCCCCGGCTGACGGAAACGCAATTGCACGATTCATGGCTTCGCGGCGGCTTCCCGGAGCCATGGCTCAAGGGGTCGGGGCGGTTCCGGGAGCTTTGGTGCGAAAACTATTTCCGATCCATCCTGGATCGCGATCTGCCGCGCCTGGCGCCGAGATTGGATGTGCAACGGTTTCGCACGTTCGTGCAAACCTTGGCGTTGGCTTCCGGAGAGATTCTCAACCAATCCGATCTGGGGCGTGCCGTCGGGGTAAGTCAGCCCACGATTCGCGATTGGTTGCAGCTGTGCGATGGGACATTCCTTTGGAGGCACTTGCCGGCATGGGATCGGCAGACCGCCAAGCGTTTGGTCAAGCATCCGAAGGGATATGTGCGCGACAGCGGGCTTTTACACCATTTGTTGAGGATTCGATCGGTCGACGATCTGACGGCGCATCCACGCATGGGGCACCTTTGGGAAGGATTCGTGTCCGAACAGATTTTGTCTCAGCTTGCGCACGCTGGCGTTGCGGTTCGTGCCTCCCACTACAGGACCGGCGCGGGAGCCGAGGTGGATCTGGTGTTGGAAGGGGCGTTCGGCACGATTCCCGTGGAAATCAAGTATGCCGAGACCGGGGATCCTCGCAAATGGAGGGCCTTGAAGGGGTTCGTGGAAGATCACGATTGTCCGCTGGGAATCCTGGTGGACAACGGGATCGGGACGCGTCAGCTGGACGATCGCATCGTGGCGATCCCCGCGTGCTGCCTCTAGAATCCTAGTCCCCGGAGGCCATCTTCCGCACTTGCTGGGCGGTGTCGCGGGCGTACTGGGAGACCTGCTCGATGTCGTGCGCCACTTCCGAGAAGGAATGCGATTGTTGCTCGATGGCCGCGGCGATCGACTGCACCAGTCCGCTGGCTTGGTCGATGCTTCCCACGATCTGGCGCACTTCCGACACCGCGGTGGTGACCGAACCCTGCAATTCGGCGACCTTTGCACCCACCATGCCGGTGGACTGCGCCGTGGAGCGGGCCAGCTGCTTGACCTCGTCTGCCACCACGGAAAATCCGCGCCCCGCCTCGCCTGCCCGTGCCGATTCGATCTTGGCGTTGAGCGCCAAAAGTTGGGTCTGGCCGGCCACTTGGGAGATGGTGTCCGTGACGTTGCTGATCTCGTCGGCGGAGGCTTCCAGCCGACCGATCAGGTTGGAGACATTTTCCGCCATCTTGGATGTGGCGCGCGTGATGTTGCGGGCATCTTCCGTGCTCCGGGCGATTTCCCGGATGGTCAAGGACATTTCCGACATGGAGCGCGATGCGCTTTCCAGTTTGGATTCCAGCTTGAGGGTGGCCTCCTTCTGGAAGGATTCCATCTCTTCCAGCACCTGGGTACGGGCGGTCACACGCTCTTCCACCATGCGAAGCGACGATTCCCGGCACTGGGTCTGCAGGTAGTGGTGACAATTATCGGGTTTGTTCAGGCCGTTGTGGATCGCCTTGGCCATGTCCTCGCAATTTCCATAGCCGCAGGAGTTGCAGTTGTAGACATCCTTTTCCGTGTACTTGCCCATCCTGGCGAAGATCGATTCCTTCTCCTTGGGGGACGGAATGCGAAGTCGGGCACTGGCGCTGCGATCCACGTAGGACCTGCCGAACACGCCGGGTGCCCAGGATTTTTCCACCAACCGGTGCAGCGATCGGCGTGTGCGCCAACCGGAGAGCGGACCTCGGCGACGGTGTTTGGCCACCATCTTGCGGTTGCGTTCTTCGATGTGGTGCTCGATGTGGTCGCGGTCGGCGGCGGTATTGTCGGTGCCGGTGCCCGCATTGCATCCCAGCTCGCAATTGAGGCAGTCCACCAGAAGCGGTGTGCCTGGTTTCCCCACGTGGTCGGCCAGCTCGTGGAGGTATTCGTAGATGGTGTGCGGGCCTTCGATCTTGCGGGAAACGGTGCCGATGGCCGGGTTCCAACGTTCAGCCGTGCGCAGCAAGCCACCGGGAGTGGAAAACAGAACGGCGCGTTCGGCGGGAGGATTGGCGTAGTCGACTTGGGGATACCGCGAGAGATCCACTTTGCGCGCTTGGATCTCCTCGCGCAACCGCGACATGGTCACGTTGTAGTCGCCGTGTCCGGTGGCGATGAACTCGCGCTTCTTGGCCACGCATGGCGAAAGCACCGCGATCTTGTGGCGAGACCATTGCGGATATTCGCGACGGATCATCTTCATGATGTGCAGCATCGGGCTGTCGGCGGGGGCAAGGTGCGGCAGGAGCTTGGGCTCGTTGAGCTCGATGAAGTTCACGATGGCCGGGCACGGCTGGGCGATCACCAGCTTGGGGGAATTCTTCTGGACATGTTCCAGGTAGCTGCGCACGGTCAGCTCGGCGCCGAAGCTCACATCGAAGGAGGCCGCCACACCCAAGGTGGCGAGCCAGCCGTTGAGTTGCAGGAACTGGTCGGGAAAGGAGCTGGCGATGGCGGGGGCGGCGATGGTGATCATCGGGACCCCGGCGGCGAGGTCCTGGAAGAAACGGGTCGTGTCGTCCTTGGGCAATCGCGCATTGTGGGTGCAAGCTTTGATGCATTCGCCGCACCCGATGCAGGTGTCGTGACGGATTTTGACCACGTCTCCGGTGGCGTCGTTGCAGAACTTCACCGGGCAAGCCGCGATGCATGCGTGGCAATTGACGCACTTGGCTTCATCCAGATCGATGAGAGGTTCTAAGGCCATGGAGAGGATTTCCCGAGTTCAAGAACAGAGGTCCAGGAGATCGGATTCAACCATCCTCCAGGAAACTCGTCAACCGCATGCCGGTGCGGAGCGCACCGCCGAAGAAATAACCAGGACATCCATCGCAGAGGCAATGGTATGATCCCGTTTCCTATGCGCATGGAACACGACAGCCTCGGACAAGTCGAGGTGGAAGACAATTGGCCCTACGGCGCCCACACGTTTCGAGCTCGTGCGAATTTCCCTCTGTCCAACGATCGGATTCATCTGTCGGTTTTCCGGGCCTTGGTGGAGGTGAAACTCGCCTGTGCGATGGCAAACTCGAGGGCGGGTCACCTGGATCCAGTGCGATTCCAGGCCATCGAACAGGCCTGCAGGTGGCTTCTTGAAGAAGATCGGCTCGTTTCCCCGCCGATTCATCCGTTGCAAGGCGGTGCGGGCACTTCCACGAACATGGCGGCCAACGAAATCGTCGCCTTCCACGCAAAACGTCTGCTGCGCGAGTCGGGATCCGATGCGGTGGTGGACGCCTTGGATCACGTCAACCTGTCGCAGTCGACCAACGATGCCTACCCCACCGCTGGCAAGATCGCCCTCTTGCGAGGCTTGGCCCGCGCGGAAGAAGCCGCCAAACAATTGCAATCGTCGCTGTTGGCCAAGGAGCGAGCTTTCGCCGACGTGGTGAAAATGGGGCGCACCGAGCTCCAGGACGCCATTCCCCTTTCGCTGGGCCAGGAGTTCGGTGCCTGGGCGGAAGCGGTCGCACGGCTGCGTTGGCGACTGGAGAAGGCCGCGACTGGATCCGCGAAGTGAACCTGGGCGGGACGGCGATCGGCACCGGCATGAATGCCTCCAGGGAGTATTCCCGCCATGTGGTGGGCATGCTCGCGGAGATCACCAGACTCCCGATTTGCAGCGCCCGCAATCTGGTGGATGCCACCGCCAACGCCGATGCCCTGGTGGAAGCCTCGGGCATCCTACGCACCGGTGCGGTGTCGGTCAAGAAGATCTGCGCGGATCTGCGTTTGCTGGCCTCCGGGCCGCATTCCGGCCTGGGGGAGATTCATCTGGCGGCCGTCCAGGCGGGTTCTTCCATCATGCCGGGCAAGGTCAATCCGGTGATCTGCGAATCGGTGGAGCAAGTCTGCATCCAGGTGATGGCCCAAGACGTGGCCGTGGGCCTTGCGGTTTCGGAAAGCCAGTTGGAGCTTCCCCAGTTCTTGCCGTTGGTGTTTCACAACCTGCTCTCTGGTTGCGAGTGGTTCGCCAACGCGATGTCCATGCTTGCCCGTTGCGTGGATTCATTGGAGGCGCGACGCGACGACATCAAGAAGCGTCTGGACAACGGGGTCGCGATGGCCACGTTGCTGGCGCGGCACCTGGGCCACGAGGTCGTGGACGGCATCCTGACCGAATGTTCGCAAACGGGAAGAGAGTTGGTGGACGTTCTGCGGGAGCGGCACTTGGTGACGGAGGAACTGCTTGCGGACCTGCAGGATCCAGTCGCCAGTCTGGGCGGTGGCGGCATCCAGGTTTGGAAACGGACAACACATGATCGGTGACACGCCTCGCGGCGATCGATTGCGCATCGTGCTTTTCGGGCGACGCAACGCGGGGAAGTCGTCTCTGCTCAATGCCTTGTGCGGACAACCTTTGTCGATCGTGTCTTCCGTGCCGGGGACCACCACCGATGCGGTCTCGAAGGCCCTGGAGATCCGTCCGTTGGGACCTGTGCTGGTCACGGACACGGCCGGGCTGGACGACGACGGATCCCCGCTGGGGCAACAGCGAGTGGAACGCTCCCGCAAGATCCTGGAGACGGCGGATCTCGCCGTGCTCGCGCTGCCCTCGGACGCGCAAAGCACCGAAAGGGAAGAAGCCTGGGTGAAGGCCGTGAAGGAGCGCGGCACCCCGCTGGTGGTGGCGCGGACAAAATCCGACTTGATCGCGAGCCCGGCTTGCGCTGGACTGGCCCGGGATTTGGGTGCCATCGGGGTCTGTTCGCCCAGCGGAGAGGGGATCGATCGGCTTCGATCCGCCCTGCTGGATGCTTCGCCCAAGGATTGGGAGCCACCGTTTCTGGCAGACCTTGTGAGGCCCGGCGAATTCGTGGTGATGGTGGTGCCGGTGGATCTGGGAGCTCCCAAGGGGCGGCTCATCATGCCGCAAGTGAAGGCCATCCGCGACTGCCTGGACGCCGACGCCGTGCCGGTGGTCTGCAAGGAGCACGAGTTGCCTGCCATGCTCGCACGCTTGGGAGTGGCTCCCGGCTTGGTGGTCTGCGATTCGCAGGTGGTGGACCGGGCCTCGTCGGCGGTGCCGCGGAACATCCCTTTCACCACCTTCTCGATCCTTTCGATGCGCCAGAAAGGTGATCTATCCACCATGGTGGACGGATTGGGGATAGTGGACAATTTGCGACCGGGAGACCGCGTTCTAATCGCCGAATCCTGCGCGCACCACCCGCAGGAAGACGACATCGGGCGCGTGAAGATTCCCCGTTGGCTGGATTCCCACGTGGGAGGAGCGTTGCATTACACCGTGTTTCCAGGATGCGCCTACCCGGATGATTTGGCCGGGTATGCCTTGGTGGTCCACTGCGGGGCATGTACCATGACGCGCCGCGAGATGCTGCGCCGCCAGGAGGGACCTCGCGCGATCGGTGTGCCCATGACCAACTACGGATTGTTGATCTCGCACATGAAAGGACAACTTCCGCGCGTGTTGGAGCCGTTCCAAGGACGGGCTGCCTGAATGGAAGAGGTCCTGGAGGCCCTGGCACGGACCGATCCCGAGGCGGCGCGGATCGTCGAGTTCTACCGCGGTTCGGACACATCCACCTTGGTTCGCGAGGCGGACCGCGTCTGCCGGGGCGTCCATGGCGACGGAGTCTGGATCCGAGGCCTGGTCGAGTTTGACAATCATTGTCAGAGAAGCTGCAGCTATTGCGGCATCCGCAAGGACAACGCGAATGTCCGACGCTTCCGATTGGAGCCGGCCCAGGTGGTGGAGACCGTCCGTGAAGGATGGAACGCCGGCCTGAAGTCGTTCGTGCTGCAGGGGGGCGAAGATCCCGCCTACAGCGTCGCGATGTTCCGCGAGATTCTGGACGGGATCTTTTCCTTCGCCCCCGCGGCGGCGGTGGTCCTTTCCGTGGGCATCCGGTCCAAGCGCGATTACAAGGCGTTGCGCGAGGCGGGAGCCAGCCGGTACCTGTTGCGCTTCGAAACCTCCGACCCTGTTTTGCACCGTTTGCTGCGCGGGGGCATTCCACTCTCGCGGCGCTTGCGCGCGCTGGCGGATCTGCGCGAGGCCGGGTTCGAAGTCGGGTCCGGATACATGGTGGGCCTGCCCGGCGAAACCGAACAGATCCGGATCGCCAACGCCTTGCTGTGCAGGAGTTTGGGGTTGGACATGGTGGGGATCGGGCCGTTCATCCCGCACCCGGACACTCCGTTGGGAAACAGCTTCCAGGAGCCCATCGAGCTGGCGGTCCGCGCCACGGCGTTGGTGAGGCTGTTGCTGCCGCAAGCCAACATCCCGGCCACCACGGCCGCGGGAAGCCTCCACAAGGCGGGCCGCGAGAAGCTGATGGCGGCGGGCGCCAACGTGTTGATGCCCAACCTCACCCCCGGATCGGTGCGCAAGGATTACCTGCTCTATCCAGGCAAAATCTGTCTGGACGAATCCGGCCTGGACTGCCTGCGTTGCCTGGATGTGCGCACGGGGCTGGTGAACAAGGTCGTGCGGACCGGTCGCGGCGACAGTCCTTCCTGGACGGCCCGGCAGGAAGGCGCGAAGACCTCGAAATCTCCACTGGAGAATCCCTCATGAGCCACGAACCCCGCATCCTCGATCTTCCTCGAATCGCGGAACTCCTGGATTGCCGGACACCGACCTTCGAGGAAGTGTCGGCCATCCTGGACAAGGCCTCCGAAGCCAAAGGATTGGACCTCGCGGAAGTGGCCACCTTGCTTTGCGCCATGGACAGGAATTCCCAGGAGGCCATCCTTTCCCGGGCTCGGGCGGTGAAAGAGGCCATTTATGGCCGGCGCGTGGTGCTGTTCGCGCCCTTGTACCTGTCCAGCCATTGCCGCAACGATTGCCTGTACTGCGGATTCCGATCCTCCAACCGCACCCAGGAACGGCATCGGCTTTCCTTGGAGGAAATCAAGACCGAAACCCGCGCCCTGGTGGAGCAGGGTCACCGGCGCGTGTTGGTGGTGGCCGGCGACGACGGTTCTCCGCTTCGCTACCTGCTGGATTCCATCCGCACCATCTACGACGAAAAATGTCCAACCGGTGAAATCCGCCGCATCAACGTGAACGTGGCAGCCATGGAGGTGAATGCCTATCGCGAGCTGAAGGCCGCCGGGATCGGGACCTACCAGTTGTTCCAGGAGACCTACCACCCGGACACCTACGCGGTCATGCATCCGCAAGGCCCCAAATCCAATTACGGTTACCACCTTTCGGCGATGGATCGCGCCATCGAGGCGGGTTTGGAAGATGTGGGATTGGGTGTGTTGTTCGGACTGCACGAATGGCGCTTCGAGGTGTTGGCCATGCTCCAGCACGCCTTCCATCTGGAAGGACGGTTCGGCTTCGGACCCCACACGGTCTCCGTTCCGCGCCTGGAGCCCGCTTCGGGATCGCCGCTATCCACACACCCTCCGGCAGAAGTGACGGATCCCGAGTTTCTGCGGATCATCGCGGTGTTGCGCCTGGCCCTGCCCTATGCCGGGATCATCCTTTCCACCCGCGAGACCGCTCAGGTGCGCAGGCATGGGCTGGACATCGGGGTCTCGCAGATCAGCGCGGGGTCGCGCACCAATCCCGGCGGCTACGCGTCGCGACAGGGTGCCGAACAATTCTCGCTGGGCGACCACCGCAGCCTGGACGAAGTGGTGGCCGATCTGGTGGGTCTTGGACACATTCCGTCGTTTTGTACCGGATGCTACCGCAAGGGCCGCACCGGCCACGATTTCATGGACCTGGCCAAGCCCGGCGCCATCCAGCACTTCTGCCTGCCCAATGCGCTGACCAGCTTCCAGGAATACCTCACCCAGGCGGCAAGCCCGCCCAACCCGTCTTTTGGGCGAGGCGGCGATCGACACGGAAATCGAGGCCATCGCCACGGCGCGTGTTCGCGAACGGACGCGCCAAGGCGTGGAGTCGGCGCGCGCAGGCGCCATGGACCTGTACGTGTGAGGGGATCGGCACAGCGGTAGTTATCTTCCGCACCATGCAGATCCGTCCCGTGACCTCCCCGGCGGCTCCTCGGTACCCCACCGAAACCAGGTTCGCCACCCACCCCGAATTGTTCTTGCGTTACATCCCGTCGCGATGGCGCCACAACAAGGTGGTGGGGCCCGCCCTGACCGCCTTTGTGATGGCGGGTCTGGGTGGATGCAAGTCCGAACCCTCGGATCACGCGAAACAACCAGCGGTGATTGCGGACGAGGCGACTGGAACTTCCAAGCGCAGGGCGCATCCGGCGGTCAAGGTCGCTCCCATCTTCGCCCACGGCGAGGGAAGCGGGTCCACGGGTTGCATGGCCATGTCCCCTCCGGTATTCCTTTCGGAAGAAGAAGCCATGCGGCTGATCGCCACGGAGCTGGCCAAGGAAGGGATCCACATGGAACGGATCGATGCGCCGGCTATCGATTTCGATGTCCGCAAGACGACGCAGCGCGAGGATTATCCGGACGAAGATTCCATCTATTTCGAGAAGGCGGTGATCCGCATGGACGGCATCGTGCGCGAGAAGAAGTTCGTGATCGAATATGTCTCGCACGAGGACGTCTGCGCCTTCCATTCCGGCGAAGTGGGTTGCATGGATTTCTTCGATCCCAAGCGCGGCGCCGAACTGCTCCAGAAGGCGTTGACGGATTCGGGCAAATACGATGCGGCCGTGTTCTACGAGCCGTTGCCCCACATGTACAAAGAGCAATGGCAGAACAAGGAGAAGCCTACGGAAGCGATCGCTCGCGAACTTCTTCTGGCCCAGGTCCAAGACTTCCTCGAGTGGGTCAAGCGCGAGAAGGTGCTGGACTGATGCACGTCACCTTGCACCTCACCTCCGGATGCAACTTCGATTGCGCCTACTGCTATTCGCCGCCCCGGGTCCGCCACGACATGGACTCCGATACGCTGCGCCAGGCGATCGAATACGTCGCCAGGACCTTCCCTCCCAACACGGGTCTGATCTACTTCGGGGGCGAGCCGCTGTTGCGCAAGGATCTGATCCAGCAAGGGGTGGCGCAGGTGGAGGGGATCCAGAAGGAGAATGGCTGGTACGCCCACCACAAGCTGACCACCAACGGGACGCTTTTGGACGAGTCCTTCGTGGCCTGGGCGCGCGAGCACCGCGTCGAGATCGCCCTCAGCCTGGACGGGGTGAAGTCCGCACACGACAAATTCCGGCGATTCAAGTCGGGTGATCCCTCCTTCGATGTGCTCCAGCCCAAAATCGACCTTCTGCTGGCATCGCAGCCCTACGCCAAGGCGTTGATGACGGTGGGCCCCGCCACCTTGGATCACTACACGGATTCGTTTGCCTGGCTGGTGGAACGGGGATTCCGCTATGTGGTGGCGTCCCTGGACTACTCTGGCGATTGGACCGACGCCGATGTGGCCCGCTTGGAAAAGCAGTACCACAAGATCGCCAAGCTTTATGAGCGTTACATCCGCGAAGAACGCAAGTTCTACTTCTCGCCCTTCGAGATGAAGCTCGCCACGCACATCAAGCAGGATCGCATCGCGTGCTACCAGTGCCATCTGGGCAAGCGCCAGGTCTCCATCTCGCCGCAAGGGGACATCTACCCCTGTTCGCAGTTCGTGAAGGATGGCGTGTCCAACACCGATTGGCGCATCGGGAACGTCTTGGAAGGAATCGATGCGGCGGTGCAGGAAAGGCTGTATCTGCAATCGCGCGAAGCCGAGAAAGCTTGCCTCTCCTGCGTCTACCACCCTCGCTGCAACAACAAGTGCGCCTGCCAGAACTGGCATCTGACAGGAACCGTCAACGGGATCTCGCCCAAGCTCTGCGAATGCGAACGGGTGCTGTTTCCCATCGTCGACGAGCTGGGCGCGAAGCTGTTCGAGGAGTCGCGCGCCATGTTCGTACAGAAGCACTACAACAGCGTCTACCCGATCCTGTCCATGATGGAAGACAGGATGTGACTCCTACCGCGCGTTGACCAGCACCAGGGTTTCTTCCCTGGTGCTGGATTGGATGCGCAGGAAAACGGGGGTACCGGTGGGCAAGGCGGTAAAGGCCAAACGCCAGGCGCCTTGGGTGGACTCCGCCGAAGTGATCGACAAGATCCGGCCATCCGTGGTCGATGCCAGAAAGCGTGGGGTCGCCTGGTTGGCGGGGATTCCCTCGACCACAATGCCGTTGGCGGTGTGCCGAGCCTTCAGAGCCGAACGTTTGGGCAGGGAGGCGGCAAGTGTCGACACGGGAGCGTCCAATGCGCCCAGATCCGGGTGCGCGCTGGCGGAAGGCGGTGTCCATCTGGCCACGGTACTTCCCGGGTACGCATACAGTGCACCTGCGCGCTTGGCCGGGCTGGTCGCGCCCAGCGAATAGGAGATGGTGGCCGTGTCGGGGATCAGCAATGGATCTACGACAAGATCCGTCGCGAGCTTTGGCGACGGGTAGTTGGATCCGGCCGCGGACGACCAGAACAGGTTCGTGCCTCGGGAGAACGGCCCTTCGTGGAGGAATTCCATCAGGCTGTCGCCCGTGAACAGGTTGTCGCGCACGCGCATGCGGGTGGAATCGGACAGGGGAGTGCTGACACCGATGGCGAATCTTCCCGAGCGGTGGTTCTGGATCATGGTGTTGTGGTCGAAAAAGACATCGCGGAAGGCGACCGCCCATTCGGCGGGGTCGTCTTGTGGGGTCTGCGCGTCGGACCAGGCGAAATGTTGGGTTTCCATGGCGATGTTGTGGTGCACATAGACTCCCGCCATCGAATCGAGATCCCCATGAAGTCCCCACAGTTTCAGGAAACCCGCGGTGCGCAAGGCCCGGTTCCCGGCGATTTCGATGTCGCGGTTGTAGCGGAACAAGTGGATGGCCCCGCCGCCCTCGGTCGCGCCTTTGCCGTCTATGCAGTCGCGAAATTCGTTGTCCAGGATCCTTGCATGGGCGGCGATGCTCAGGGTGATCCCGATGGCTCCCACGCGGTCTTTGCCGAAGCGGATGTTGGAGAACTTGTTGTTGCGGACCAGAACGCTGTCCACCACGGTCAGGTTGATGCCCTCTCGGCAGTCGGAGATCTCCAATTCCTGCAAGGTGATGTCGGTGATCCGGCCGGTCGCGTTGACGATGCACTTGGCGTTGTTGCCGGAAATCGCCAACTTCTCCAGGACCAGATGGCTCGCCGCCAAGCCCAGCGCATAGTTGGAGTCGGAGGAGACGATTTTTGGCAAAGGTTTGGCTGGATCTCCATGGGCGGTGACCACGAAGGGTTCCGATTTGGTTCCGACTTGGGGGAGGAAGCCGCGGACGTCGGTCCAAACCGAACCTCGTTCCAGATAAAACGTGTCCCCTGGCGCGAGTCTCACATCGGACATTCCGCCAAAATCCTTCCAGGCGGTTTGCGGGGTTCTGCCATCGCCGGAATTGTCCGGACGCGATGAATCCAGATAGAATCCTCGGGCCTGCGCCCCCTGGCTCAAGCCAAGGAGGGTGACGGCCAAGGAGGCGGTTCGCAAGAGTGGCGAGACGGTACGGGAACGGGTCATGACGTCAATCATAGAACCATCCACCGCCTTATAATGCACATCCCCGTCATGGCGTGTGGGGAGGCTAGATTCATGGAGTCACTCCTTCCGATTGGAGGTCCTCGATGAGCCCCTGCCTTGCTTGGTCCGTGATGGCGTTGGCCATGGCAGAATTGCCCCAGAATTTTGGGCACGTCTGCGTGGCGCATCTTCCTGAGGCAGTCACTGAAGGTCCTTACCGGTCGATCGGCGCGGCGATCTATCCGGACGGTGACAAACCTCATCCGGCACTGAACGGGACCGAATACCAAGTGGCCATCGACAGCCGAGACCCTGTGCCGGTGGGCGCCAAAGTCGCACAGTGGATCGATTCTCTCTCGCTGGACACGAAGCATTCCGTTCGCATCCGCTTCCACAAGAAGCCTGCGACGGCGTTTCGTTTTCGTTTTGGCCAGTACCAGGGTGCTGACCTTTGCCTGTATTACAAATGGGGCTACGACACCTGGGTGCTCACGGAAAAGAAGGGCAAAGCGCTGGGTTGCGATTGCCCGTAGGTTCGATTCCGGTTCCATGAGAGACCGGTAATGGGGCCTGTAGCCGTTGCGATCTGGCGAACGACTCCCCAACCACGCCATTGCTTGCCATCTTTTGGGGATGAACCTCAGCCAGGAGACCCTGCCCCCGGCAGGATCCCTGGAGCCAGCGATCCAGGAGTACTCCCCCAGTGGAAGCGGCGTCCGTTTCCAGGGTTCCAATCCGGCAGGATCCGATCTGCGGATCCAGATCCAGGATCGATCGGGCCTGGCGACGGGCCGTTGGTGCGCGAGTCTCGCGGGCCGGACTTCCGGAACCATTCCCTGGTCCGAATTCAACACAAATGCTGGGCTCCCGCCACCGGCACGGTCTACGGCCACCAAACGCTGACGAACATCGGGGTCGTGGTTCCCGGCAAGGATGTCCAGGACGTCTCGGTCGATTTCTGTCTGGAAGATCTCGCCGAGGCGCCGTAGTTCTACCTCGCCGAGACGAACCTTCCTCGGATGGTTTCGGTCCCGCTGCGCAGCAATGCGATGCTGACGCCGGAAATTGTCAATGTGACCATGGTGGGGCCGGTGCCGGTGATCGATTGGTGCAGCTTGCCGTCCAACCCGCGAAGTTCCAGCTTCCAGGTTTGGCCTGCGGGTGCGGTGATCGAGAGCACGTTCGAACGGGATTGGAGGGAAAGCAGAGTTTTCGTTGAGGCCCCCGGGCGAAGCGAGGAGACCCGAGGCTGGATTTTGATGGATCCTACCGGATAGACCGGAAAATTCATGGAGAGGAACAGGCTGGATTTGCCGCGTTGGCGATCGCAATGGAACACGTCGAGGGAGACCACTGGCGGTGCCGGCCTGCGGAGGTTGTTGAACGAAACCGATCTGGTGATCGGGTCGTGTTGTCCGCCAAGATCCACGACCAATTGGCTGTCGACGAAGATCCATGTGTCGTCGTCGGAAGTCACCGTGAACCTGCTCTCCACCCCGATGTTGGCCTCGCCGTGAAGTTCGATGCAGAAGCCGAAATTGTGTTTTTTGAGGTCCGTTCCCAGCAGGGAGTCGTTGAATGGATTGGGCCGAGCGGTTCCCGGAAGCGTCGTGAATGAGTCCAACGGGAAAAACAGACTGTCGTTGTAAGCGAGTGCGCCAGCCATGACCGTCGACAGTTCGAGGGAAATCGGAAAGCTTGCGTTCATGCTCTTGCCAGCTCGTGTGACGGGTCCAAACCATTTGTCCGGGCTGTTCGCTGAATCCTTGCAGCCTGCGGTGGTGTCGGGAATTCCCGAACCGCAGATCCCCCGTTTGGTCCACCTGGGTTTTCCGTCGGGTCCCAGTCGAGGTTCCACAAGTCCGTCGACGAGGTAGGAATTCGTGGATTGGGAAAACGGGAAATACGCGGATGAATCCGGTGGCCCGACTTTGAGCGCCGGGCTCAAGGTGCGATTTCCCAGCAAGTAATCGTAGGCATTTCCTTCCAAGCGGATCTTGAATTCGGATGTCGGTCTGGTTGTCAGCCAGATGGTGTCGAGGGTTCCCGGCGTTCCAGCGCCGATGTCGAGCATCGCGGTGGTGGAATCCTCCGCGCTGGAAACGAGTCCGGCTTTGGTCGGTCGGCCCCAGATCGTGGCCGTGTACCAGCCTTCGGGATGCCAAATTCCGTCCAAGCGTTCATCTCCTCCGAAATGAAGCCGTGCGAAGCTCGATTTCCAAGGATTTGTCCATGCGAACACAACGGAATCCCGCAGCAGTCTTTCGGTGAATCCGGCATGGGTGCCCATGGTGGGCATGATGTGGTTGGAGACGGTGGCGCCGGAGTAGAGGAGCTTGAAGTTGTCCGTGGAAACAATGGATTTGGCTTTCCCATTGAAGCGTTCGAACCGGAATTTGACCACCGCTTCGGATGCGTCGCTCGGAAGGGACCAGATGTCCGTCTGCAGCCAGCCTGGTCTTCCGCTTGTCCGAAGAGGTTGATCGATCCCATTGACCACCGCCCAACCTGCGGCCTTCGACCAGGGCGCGAACACCGCGAGGGTTCCGCGAGACGGATTGAACGGATTGTGATCGAAACATTTCATGTCGTTTGCGAGCGGGCCTTGGCCAGGTGGATTCGTCGCGGTTCCCCAGCGGATCCAAATGGTGTCTGTGCTGAAGAGATCGATACAGCTGTCGATGCGGCCAGGCAAAACCTCGTTTGAGCTGGTGATCGCGCGCGAGTTCAAGATTTCCGTCTCGCTGTTTCCTGCGGAGTAGTAGAACTTCGGGCCACGGTAGGACGCGGTGTCGGGGAACACGAAAAATTTCGGTGCGACGGTGGCTAGAATGACCGTGGTATTCGCACCGGACCGCATGTTCCAATAGGTGAACGTCGTCTGCGTGTCCGGGAAAAAGATGGTATCCCCGGCCTTGGCGCGATAGTTGGAATCGTTCTGGAGCCAGCCTCGTTGATATCGCGTGTTGATGCGAATTCGTCCTTTCTGGTAATCGTCGGCCAGAAAGTTCGGCAATGAGTACCACCAGGCGAATTTCTCGTTCACGTAGGCGTTCGTGAGCGCTGGATCGGGAGGTGTCTGGCCATCGACCATTTTGATTTCAGTGGCTGGTTGGAACACCTTCAAATTGACGATGGTGTCCATCTGGTTGCGCTGGCCCCAGAAGTCCACCAGGACCATCAAGGTTTTGGGAACGGCTGCGTGGGCCGAACCCAGGCTTGCCAACCCGAAGAGCGCGGTGGGGAGGATGCTTCGAAGGGAGCGAGGATTGCGCAATTGCGTCATGGTCGGGGATTCTTATGGAAGATGGAATGGGAGGGAATGATCAAAATTTGAAAGGTGGGCTTCCTGGCGGAAAGACGCCATCGGGACCGGGCACTGGTGTCTCTCACTTCGCCAAGACGACTCGTCCCGTGATGGTTTTGCCGCCGCTTCGCAGCATCGCCACCGTGACGCCGGAATTTGTCAGCGACACCATGGCGGTTCCTGTTCCCGTGATCGATCGCTGCAATCGGCCATCCAAGCCGCGCAGTTCCAGGCTCCAGGCTTGGCCTGCGGGAGCGACAACGGAAAGGGTCTTGGCGATGGCATGGAGGCGGAGCGCCTTCCTGGACATGTCGTGCGCAACGAGTGCGGAGGTGGGCGGTTTTGGCTCGACCGGACCCGCCGGATGGATCGAGCCATCGATGGACAATGCGAACAGGGATTCGTCGGTCAAACGGTCGCAGTGGAAGATGTCCAGGGAAACGAGAGTGCTGTTGGGGGCCGAAGGAGGCTCCAGCGGAGCCATCTGGGACTGCGAGGGATGGTGCCCTCCCATGTCCACAACGAGCATGCTGTCCAAGAACACCCAGGTGTCGTCGTCGGCTGTGATCGAAATCTTTCCACCTGCGGTCGGCTCGACCATTCCGTGCAGCTCCATGCAAAACCCGAAGTTGTGGTTTGCCATGTTCTGACCCAGCTGCTGGTCGAAGAAAGGATTGTCCGTCGAGGTTCCTGGAAGAACACGGAAGGTGTCCAGGGGGAAAAAGAAGCTGTCGGCGTAGCTGAACAACGTTTCGGAGGAGCCAGACAAGGTCAACGCGAACGGAATCGGGAGGTTCCTACTTGGCTGGGAGACAAACCACCGGTCCGGAGCGTTGTGGGGTTGTTCACAGGGGCGGGTGCTGTCCAGTTGGAGGCTGCAAATGGCTTTCCCACTCCAGACCGGGCGCCCCTCGCGGTCCAATCGAGGGGCGAGCAAGCCTGCGATAGGTCCCGTTCCGACCGGGTCGGAGAAGGGGAAATACACGGTCGTGTCCAGGCCACGCAGGTCCCGAATCTTGTAGTCGTACAAAGTGCCTTCCAGCCGAGCGGTGAGCGACTCGGTGGAATTCAGGTCTTGTGCGAGCGCCGCACTCTCCCTGCCGGCTCCTTGGGCTGTGCCAAGCGCACCGAGAAAGGCCAGCCAGCCCAGGCAGAATCGACCAGAAGCCGGTAGGCGATGTGCGAAGCACGATGCGGGGTGAGTCATGGAAAGCTCCGTCGGAAGTGCGTTCCGGCATTTACCTGTTCCATGAAAAGATGGTTACTTCCACCCTCCTTGCACACCGCCCGAGTTGGCCATTTCCGAAATCACTGTACAACGCCACCCATGAAGGGGATGTTCGCGGAGGATGCGGCGAGTTCAACCCTCGGAAAGGTACCTGCAAAAAACCGAGAACCAAAGCGGCACGGAAGGGAACCAAATCCTATGACGGGCATCGAGGTCTTGGACCCCAGCGCCGTCCACAAAACCACTTCGTTCCGGAGGCTTCGCCATGCACTCCTCAAATGCTTCCATCCTTTGCGCCCTCTCCCTTGCTGTGCTTTCCTGCACGGATTCCAACACAAATCCCGTCGCACCTTCCCCCTCCCCTTCTCCTGTCGCAAAGCCAGATTCTGTCATTTCGCCTCCCGACACGGCCATCAAGCTCCCGGTCGCGGGCATGCGCCTGGGAACCGGCGGGTACGTCACCTCCGGTTTGTGGAAGGGGTATGCCTGGAGCCTAGGCCTAGGTGCGGGTTCCACCGTGGCACCCGCAGATTTCACCACCATCACAGCCGCCGACACGCGTCTGTGCGCCAAAGGGATCGTGGGGAAGGATCCGGCCTATGGAGGCGTGGTGATGGTGGAATCAACCTCAACCAGGACGCGTTGCCTGCGGCAGGAGCGCTGGAGCCCGTCATTTTGCAGTACACCCCCACCGGAAGCGGAATCCGCTACCAGGTGGCAAATCCGGGCGGGTCCGAGCTGCGCATCCAGTTGCAAGATCATTCCGGGACCGCCGCGGGACGTTGGTGCGCCACCCTTTCCGGTGAATCGGGGATGGTGCCGTGGGCGGACTTCAACACCACTTGCTGGGCGCCTTCCACCGGAAAGGCCTACGACAAGGAAGCCTTGAAGGATATTTCCATCACGGTGCCCGGCAAGAACCTCACGGACGTACCTGTCGATTTTTGTCTGGAGACTCTGTCCGAGGAGCCCTGAGCCGCTCGGAGTTCACCTTCTCCGCTCTCGGCCGCTCTCGTTAAACTCGAAACCGAAGTCAATCACCCCTCCCTGCCATGGCGCGAGGAGGGTTTTTTGTTCGGATGGCGGACCAGGCAGTCCTGATCTGGGCAGCCACAGTTGGGTAGCCCCACCGGTGGATCCTCGCGAATCCCCGACACCGGACCGGGTGCGGGGCTTCTATATTCCGTTCCATGTCCCTCTACCTGACCGCCTTCAGCGGCCGCCACGGTGGCGGCGAAATCTCCGGCCACTTCTGGACGCCGGAGTCCGGCCAGCCGGTCCGCCAGATCCTGGAAACGCTGCGCCAGGAAGACCCATGGAATGCCGCCCGCCAGGCGGGCAAGGAAATCTTCACGCTTGGACTGCCGGACAATCCGGAAGCCGACCATCTGCTGACCGGCCGCGAGGGCGCCTGGAAGCCAGATTTCACCAATCAGGGCACCCGGGGACTGGCTCTTCTTCTGATCCTGCGCACCCTCAAGCAGAAAAAGCTGTTTGTGGACGTCCGCACCGGATTCGTCACCATCGAGCACCGCGAACTGCCAGATGGCAAGATGGAAGTGCATGGCCTGGAGCTCCATCTGGAAGGCAAGTCCAAGGACGAATTTCTCCTTTGGGCCCATCCCGTCCGTCGACTGATGGATGGCCGCCCCAACGCACTCTCCGAGCACGGGCACAGGGCGCTGGATGTCTGGTTTCCGCTGGAAGGCGTCTCGGTCGCCTCCGCCCACCCCAAAAAAGGCGTGAACGGCATCACCTTGCAGATTGGTCGACGCGCCAAGCTGGTGAGGTCCGGCGATCCGGTGGCCGTGGTCCTGTCCGAACAACCGGGGGAGCTCACCGCCCAACAAGTCGTGCAACCCTGCGGGGGTGGTTCGCCAACGGTGCGTTGGATTCCATTGACTTTCCGTCGCGTCCGATCCGCTGGAAGCGAGCGTCCTTGGCCTTTCCGAGTTCCGGCTGGAACTGCCTGATTTCCATGGCGTGGATTGGGAAGGTCGGCGCGTCCACATGGACGACATCTTCCAAAAGGCCCAGCGCGGCGACATGTCGGTGCGTGTTCCCCGGCTGCCGCCGGCCACCTTCCACCTTTCCGGCTTGCGTCCAGATGTGGCCGCCTCCACCGCCCACGCCCTGAACCAGCGCTCCGCCCACTGGAGCGGGGTGGCCTTGCAGTTTGCCGCCGAGCCCCTTCCAGGCAGCATCGAACTCCCGATGGATGCCAAGGCGCCCGTGGTGACCCAACCGCAGTCTCCCAAAGCGGCAGGCCAAGCCGCGGCTTTGTTTCTGGAGTGCGTTCGTTGTGCCGGCGGCGACCCATGGCGGCTGAATCTGGAAGGCATGCCGTACGCTTTGGGTATCGCCCATGCGTTCTTGTGTACGGCAAGATGCACCACGTGGCTTTGGCTCTGCTGGATCCCTCCGGCCGATTGGTGGGTAATGCGGTATTGCCATTTCGGTTCTCGGACCTGTCGGAGCCGCGTTCGCGCGCAACCTCGCTTCCAAGCTCTGGAAGCAGGAGCCTGCGGAACTGGTCATCCATGTGGACGAATCGCTGGATCTTCCCCATTCGTTTCTGGAAAGCCTTGCGCCTTCGGCCACGGCCTGGAAGATGCGTCGTCGTTCGGCGCCCCGCGCCTTTCCGGCCGGACCTTCGAGTGGATGCCGGAAGAAACCGGCGTGGCTTCCGCAGACCTCGCGGTGGTCACGGTTTCCGGCGCCCACGGCACCGACCACGTTTCATTGGAGCGCTTGACCGGCACCGCCCCGGTGGATTCCGTCTTGGCCCACGCCTTGGCGTTGGAATACGCATGGGTGCCGGGCCGTTCCGAGCGTCGGCGCCTGCCGGCCACCTTGGAATGGGCGCGCGGCCTGTTGTACCAGAAGGATCGTTTCGGGGCTTTCGCGCCGGGACGCTTCGAGGGCTGAAACAGTCCCTATTCTTGTAAATCGCAAAGGGGACGTATCGGTTTATGAAAAAGCCCGGCACCCCCAATCGGGTGACCGGGCCTGTTGTTCGGTCTCGATCGTTTCAAGTCCAGCTCCCCGCAACTTGCTGCGGGCGGCTTCTTCAGGCCGATTCGATCTTGGTCACGACGGGGCGGTGGATGAAATTGATCCGCATGGAAAGCGGCAGGGCCAAACCGCCTTGGGGGCATTTCAGCAAAAATTCGTTGTGCCCGGACATGGGAGGGGTTTCCACCCGGCCAGTGATGGTGGCGCCGCCTGCCGGCGTGATATCGACCGTGTCGTTTGGCAGGATGCTTTCGATGTCTTGCTCTTGAGCGACTGTGACCCAGTAGAGAGGCATGGATGGGGTCCTTTGCGATTGAGGGGGATTGCATGATGGAACCGACTTGCCATCAGGGAAGCCGGTCTATCAAAGGAAGCAAACAATCCCAAGACCGGGAAGAAAAAATCGTTTCAAGGCATTGCATGCGACCCTTGCCACGGACGACCATCGGGGAGGCGGGCTTGGAGGAAAACGGTCTGCCGGTCGAAGGCGTTCGTTTGGTGCCCACCGATCGGCTTGCCCCAAGCGCTCTGGATCGTCCAACGGCGTGGTACGCAAGGGCAACCGATCAGGAAGAGGCTTCGCATCCTTGTAAATCGCAAAGTGGACTTTTAGATTTACAAGGATGAGGCGAGAGTGCGAGCCTGTTTTGCAAAAGGACTTGGAGGAAGTGCCGGTGGTGGCGCTCCTGGGTCCTCGGCAATGTGGGAAGACCACACTGGCCAAAATATTGGCCACCTCGCCACGCGGTGCGGTCTACCTGGATCTGGAGCGGCCTTCCGATCTGCGAAAGCTGTCCGATCCAGAGCTTTTTCTGGGGCCTCTCGCGGATCGATTGGTGATTCTCGATGAGATCCAACGGGTGCCGGATCTGTTTCCCGTCCTGCGGTCGTTGGTCGATCAACATCGCCATCCTGGTCGGTTTCTGTTGTTGGGTTCGGCTTCCCGCGATCTGTTCCGGCAATCCTCCGAGAGTTTGGCCGGACGGATCCGCTACCGGGAATTGACCCCGTTCACGCTTCCGGAAATCCTCGAGGGAAAGGTTTCTCTGGAGGCCCACTGGCTGCGCGGCGGGTTCCCGGATAGTCTGTTGGCATCAAGCGACCCGGCGAGTCTGCGATGGCGGGAGGATTTCCTGCGAACCTTCCTGGAGCGGGATGTGCCCTCCTTCGGTGTGGAAGTCCGCCTGCCTCTGTTCGAGCGCTTCGTGCGGATGCTTGCGCATCTTCATGGACAGATTTTGAATTGGAGTCGTCTTGCGGAATCCGCCGCGGTGAGCGTTCCCACCGCCAAGCACTATGCGGAGCTTCTGGAAAAGTCCTTTCTGGTCCGCCTGTTGGCGCCTCACGAGGCGAATCTGGGGAAGCGTCTGGTCAAGTCCCCCAAGGTTTACTGGCGCGATTCGGGAGTCGTACACGCCTTGTTGGAAATCGAAGGATTGGAGGATCTCCAAGGGCACCCCGTGGTGGGTGCTTCCTGGGAGGGATACGCGATGGAGGAAATCCTTCGCGCCGTCCCGCGAGCGCAGCCCACCTTCTACCGCACCCAATCTGGGACAGAAATTGATCTTGTGTTGACCCAGGGAACGCGGCGATTGGCTGTGGAGTTCAAGCGATCCAGCGCACCGGAAGCCACCCGAGGATTCTGGCAAGGCCTGGAAGACCTCGGAAAGCCCCAAGCGCGGATCGTCGCGCCGGTCGAGTCTGGATGGCCGCTGGCCGATCACGTGCAAGTGGTGTCGCTTCCGGAGCTGTTGGCGGAGCTGAAAGATTGGCGAAGTTAGGCTGCTTGCGAATCAGGCTGGCGGATCGCAGATCTACCTTCGTGGATGAATCCACTCAAGAACAGGAATCCCGATGAAAACGATCCTGGTCGCAGTCAGACATTTTTTTGTCGCCAGCGTTCCTTCTGGCCGCGTTTCTCCTCGTGGTGCTGTTCCCCATCCTCGAGGTGTCCTGCGACGACAAGGTCCAGCAGTTCACGGTGGTGGAACTTGTCTCGCCCAAGGGCCCTCTGATGGAGCGCGAAAAGTCACCCCACGCGAGCCCATTCGGCGAGGACGATAGACCCTCGAGAGAGGATCGGTTGGACGAGGATGCGAAATTCGCGAGGAATCTCCGGTGGAGCCTCTGGGGCTTGTTGGGCCTCACGTGCCTGGGAGCTCTGGCCACGGCGCTGGTGTTCCGTCCACGGATCCAAGGTGTGCTGGCCACGTTGTTGGGGTTCGGAGGCTACCTGCTGATGGGCGGGATCGCCCGAGGCTTGCTCCGCGAGACATCGCAAGATCCAACAAACTCGTCCATGCGTGGCGAGATGCTTCCGGCTTGGGACCGGGCCCAACTGCTTTTGTTTTTCGCGGGATGGGCGGGCGCGGTCACTGTCGCGCTGTCGTTTCGCGCCAAAGGCCTGGAGCCGATCGCCCGCTGGGGAAGGTCGGCTGCCTCGGAAGCGCCAGCCCCCGGTGTCCAGGAGCCGCCTTCGGCTTGATGCTGGCCTCCTCAGGGCACCACGTGCGTGCCTTGCCACAAGCGTCCGTCGGGAAGGCGGGCCTGCAGGAATACGGTTTGACCGCGCAGGGCGGCGGGACGCTGGACAATTTCCGACGCTGCGAGGGTGCCGGTGTGGCCGGAGGCGGTGGACCAGCGGATGGCCAGCGAGGGGTGCTGCGGAGCGATCATCGCCAAGCTCCGTGGGGCTTGCTGGGATGGCGGTATCAGGGCATCCGAGGCATCGCTCTCTTGGTTGTCGCGAAAAGGGCGGGATCTTGCCCGATCATAAGCGATCCAAGCCTCTCCAAAATCACGTCCAACGCTCAGAATGCCTTGAGAATTGAAATGAGCCAGTTCATTCAGTCCCCCCGGCCAAACCGCCTCCAATGCCGTTTTTTTCACGAATACAGAGTTTGGAATTTCTGATTGAGCCTCTCTTTGGGCCTTCTGGACGATGCTTCCGAACGCCCAAATCGGCTGATGATTTGAGGAGTCGACATTGTTCGCAATCTTCCCGTAGATGAATGGCAAGTTTGGTGCCTTCAAATCTTTTCGAATATTCTTCACGAATGCCTTCAGGTTCTCTTTGTAGGCTTGCGCTATTTTCAAAGCACCCGCATCGGCCTCTCCTTGCATCCAGAAAAAACCTGCAAGTCGATAGGAAATATTGTGATCGTCCAATTTGGATCTTGCTTTGTTGACCGTTTCAAGAAAAGTGGAATCATAGACTCGATTCCCAGGTTGCCAAGATTCAGCCAAACTCGTTCCACCATAGGCTGTCTTGATGAAATAAATCGTTTCGCCGGGATATTCATCTGCAAGGCTTTCTGCCAGTCCCATTTCTGGGCCGAATCGTTGCGGAACCCAAGTCTCTATGTGCGTATTGGTTTTTGTCATCATGAGCCAGTCGTCTTGAAGGGGCGCATAACCTTCTATTGTTCTGAATATTTGAAATTCCGAGGGTAAATCAAAGGAGTCCAAATCATGAACTTTTCCCGATCCAGTCATATTCGATTGACCGGCGAGAATAAAAACCTTGGCTGGCGCAGCGAGTGTCAATAAGGCGCTTATCAGAATTGCTGGAACTGTTCTTTGCAAAAGCATTTCATCCACCGATCTCCGGTACTTGTCCGTTTTGGATTTTTTACTCAGCATCGCGCTTGCGATTCGAAGTCGTCTTGAGGTCAGGATTGCATAGCAGGTGCCTAGCCCATTTTCATGTGCAATACCGATTGCGTTCGACTGATTTTTGAATCGAACGATGATCAGACACGGTGACCGTTTATAGAATATATGGCCGATCGCTGCGCGGGATTGGGCATGGTTTATAGAACAAGCGGGAATGGCTTCTCGGGGATGTTCTGGGGAAAGAAAAAGGCCCGGGCCTCAGGATGGAGGATCGGGCCTTTTGAAATTCACCAACTGCTCAAGGCACCAGATGCGTGCCTTGCCACGGGCGTCCATCGGGCAGCCGGGCTTGGAGGAACAGGGTCTGGCTGCGCAGGTTGGCGGGGCGCTGGATAATTTCCGACGCAACGAGGGTGCCGGTGCGGCCGGAGGCGGTGGACCAGCGGATGGCAAGCGTAGGGTGTGCTTGGGCCAGCAGGTTCAGGCTTCCAACAAAAGAGCGTGCTGTACGCCTGCGGACACCCGCTTGCAAGGAATCACCGGGGTCCAGCGGTTGCACGAGCTGGTATTCGGTACGCAGGGAGTCGTAGTCGAACCACCGCATCGTGAAGGTGTATTCGCTCCACTTCAGAAGTCGGCCCTGCCTGGAAAGGGAAGATGTGCTTTGGATGTCATTCCACATTCCCTGCCGATCTTGCCAGAAGCGATTGGCGGTGAGGAATCCAGTGGATGATGCCTGTTCCTCGCGGTGGCCAAGCCAGCTTTCCGGAAATGGGGAACGTCGTTGTTCCGATGTCAAATATTGACCGGTCTTTGGATTCAATCGGACGTTGACTTCCTGGCTCGATCCCTCCTCGCAAGGCCCGAAGGATAGGGTGCCATCGGGGTTCGTATCGTCGATCCAGAGCGTCCGGTCGCAACGGGATCGCGTTGCCGTCACGGCCAAGCCTGTCCATCCGGCGGAATCGGGAAGGCTGGCGCCGATCTTCCAACGCACCAGACTGTCGATCCTTCGGCTGAGATTGTGCATTTCCATTCTCCAGACGAATTCTGTCCCAATGCGTGGTAGGAATAGCGAGTCTGGCAGGACGGGGATGGCCTGTCCATTCCGGAAGACCAGTCTCCAATCCAACCGCCTCTGGATGCCGGTAGAAACAATGGCGCTCTCCATGCCATTGGGATCGTTCCAGACGAGGACTGGCATGGGGGAAAGTTGAATCGAAAGACCGGTATCGATCCCAAATCCGGACCCTCGCTGGGCGAGGGTGGCTCCTCCTTCGCGCCACCGCGTTCCCACCGAAAAAAAGGAGGCCTCCCCCCAGCGAGATGTGGTGTCCGGTCCCACCACGACAAGCGAATCGAGGCCCGGTTGGAACGGTTGAAGTTCCCAACTCAGCAGAGCAGAGCGGCGCAGCCACTTCTGGTGACCGCTCGACGCCACCAGGATCGATGCGGTGTCGCGGGCTTGACTCATCGAATCCGAAGCGAGCATGCGCCAGATGGTGCCTTGTGGAACCGATTGGGAGTCCAGCACGGATGCGGACCGGAAGGTGAGATCCTGGTTGGCACGATTGGAGACCTGCCAGACCCAGGAATTTCCTGGATGTAAGGGAAGAGCGAACGAAGCGGAGCCAATCAACAAGGCAAGCAGTTGCGGATGGAGTTTCATGGGAGGGTCCCTCGGGTCAGCGGAGAATGGTGGTGGATTGCCACGGACGGCCGTCGGGCAGGCGGGCCTGCAAGATCAGCGAGCGGTTGTGCAGGTCCGAGGGAAGGAAAGCCAATGCGGAGGCGGGAATGGTTCCGCTTCTCCCGGAAGCCAGGGTCCATTTGACAATGATCTCCGGGTGGCGTTCCGACAATTCCTGTAGCGTGGGGGGGGCGGTCGGCGCATGCGGGCGAACTCCGGTACCTTGCTGGATCTGGGAGCGTTCGGGGATCAGGCGCAGGATGACGGTCGTATCGGAGACGCGGTTTTCAATGTTCGCGTTCCAACTGGTATCGATCGAATGTTCGTAGAACAGACTGTCGATTCCGTCGCGGAACAACAACGATCGCCCTTCTGAAGCCGTGATGGTCGGGCCTCCGGACCACCATCCTTGCTGGAGAGGAAACAGCGAATTTGGCGAAGCGAAGGCCAATCCTGTGTTGTGGTCCACCCGAAGCGCAACGGTCACCGTGCCGCGCACCAGGATCCGACTCCATCGAGGAGTGTGGTAGACCGTTCCCACGAAGGTCGAGGAGGTATCGGTGGTGTCCGTGCGACTGAGAAGTACGGTCTGGCGGATCTCGAAACGCCTCCATTGGACGGAATCCGGCGATTCGGAGACAATGTTCCAGGTCACTTCTCCGCTGTCCTGGGACAGCCGGAAACTGTTGTAGGAGTACTTGGCATCCCATCCGGAATTTCTGTAGATCGAGATGGAGGTCCGCTCGTATTTCCAGGTCAGGACGCTTCCCACGCTCGGTACGATTTTGGGGGTGGAGGTTTCGCTCGCGAACAGGAAGGACGACACGACGAGGATCGCCGTGAACAGGACTCGTAACATGGGGGCTTCTCTCCTTTGAGGAAGAACTGTCTGCAGAGAAGGTATCGCCAATTCCCGCAAGCGATTGGGCATGGTTTATAGAACAAGCGGGAATGGCTTCTCGGGGATGTTCTGGGGAAAAGAAAAAGGCCCGGGCCTCAGGATGGAGGATCGGGCCTTTTGAAATTCACCAACTGCTCAAGGCACCAGATGCGTGCCTTGCCACGGGCGTCCATCGGGCAGCCGGGCTTGGAGGAACAGGGTCTGGCTGCGCAGGTTGGCGGGGCGCTGGATAATTTCCGACGCAACGAGGGTGCCGGTGCGGCCGGAGGCGGTGGACCAGCGGACTGGAGTGTTCGGGAAATCCAGGGTGAACTCCACCAAGCTGACATGCATGGTGCGGTTCGTGGAGCGGATCGAGACATCCACGGGTGGAGAGACCCTTACCAGGTATGCCTTTTGGCCTGGTTCGTTCACATGCCTCGTTCCGGAAAAGCTGCTCGTCCCAAAAAAGGAATTGTCCCAGATGGAGATACGGGTCGATCGGCCGTCTTCTCGGGTGATCTCCAAGCCGGCTGATGAATTGCCACTCCAGCTTTGGCTGCTCCAATAGAGGCCCGTGACACCATTTGACCTGCCGTTGGATGGATTTTCCCAGCGTGACATCCAGCCCTCTTCCAAGGGTGGCAGATCGGAAGGGCGGCCGATGGATTGTCCACGTCCTGGATGGAAGCGGAATTGTAGCGTTTCCACCGCGGAATCCCTCCAGATCGTATCCGCGGTATCCAAGTAGGAGGACCAGTAACGATACCCGGTGGTTCTGGACTGCTGGATGGATGCGGATTTCCAGCCGGCGGAGTCCGGATCGCGTTGGAGAAGCTTCCAGTGGATCTTTTCGAAGTGGTCCACTCCCCGGGTTGGGATGACGTCGATGTTGTATTCCGAACTTCCCTTCGGGGCCACGGTCATGAACCAAAGGAGTTCCGTGTTGACCTCGGGAATCTTCAGAGCATCCTGGGGGGCAATGACCGCCGCTCCGTTGTGGGAAACCAGCCTCCAATCCATTCCGCGCCCTTTCCGGGGGAACGTCAGAGCGCCTTCCAGGCCATGGATTTCGTTCCAAGCATGGATGGGAAGGGGGACCGAATGGCGGTCCGGACTAATCGACAGAGGATAGCCGGCATTGGGGTTTCGTGAATCGATCCAGTCGACGGAATTGGAGTCGACCGAAACCCGGGATCTTCCGGAAGTGTCGATCCGTCCGGCGCGCTGGAAAGGCTCCAGGGAGGATGCTTCTCCCCAGACGGAGGAGGTGTCGTTGCCCAAGATCACCACATCCGTGTCGTCCGCACGGCGCGGCTCCAGTTCCCACCTCAAGAAGCGCGATTGCCGCAACCAGTTCTGGCGCCCGCTTGGACGCACCAGGATCTTGGCGGTGTCGGATTCCTTCAGGAGCGAGTCCCTGACGACGAGGGTCCACACCCTCCCAAGAGAAATGCTGTGGGAATCCACCACCACTGCCGATCGGTAGGTGAGATCCAGGTTGTCTCGGTTGGTGACCTGCCACACCCACGATTCCCCGATGTGCAGCGGGATGGCGGCGGAGAACGAGGCAGCGCAGAGGATGGGGAGCAGGGCTTTGCGGAACATGGGAGCCTCCAAACAAACACAGGGCGGATGCGGTGCCCGTTAGGGGAATGTATGCCCAATTTGCTCCTGCGATTGGGCATGATCTGTAGAACAAATATTGTCGACCTGACTCGATGAAATCGCGACAAAAAAGGCCCGACCCTCCCCCAGGGAGGATCGGGCCTTCGCAAGATTCACAAACGGCTCAAGGCACCACGTGCGTGCCTTGCCACAAGCGCCCATCGGGGAGGTGGGCTTGGAGGAACAACGTCTTGCCGCGCAGAGCGGCAGGCGAACGGACAAATTCCGACGCCAAGAGGGTGCCGGTGCGGCCGGAGGCGGTGGACCAGTGGACGGGGGTGTTCGGGAAGGTGTGGGCGAGGCCTTTCAGGCTGGAGATTTCCGAGGACTTGGGATGGATGGCCAGAGGGGCCTCCGTGCCTGGTGGAATGTTTTCGATCAGCTGGTAGAAGGTTCGCCGATTGGATTCGCTATAGCGCAACTGATCGGAATACTCAACGAGGAAGCTCTTTAATTGCGAATTTTCGCGGACTACTTGCGATGAATCAGTGAATCTGTAATTCATCTCAAAGGCGGCATATAAATTGTCATAAGCCCAGGATCGGCTCGAGAGGATGCCGGTATTACTGGGTGGAGGATCATTCCAGTGAAGGAACCATCCATCCAGGAATTTAGGGCGCTCATTGAATTCGGGGGGAGCTGGGTAGTTCTCGCCGAAAGATTGCCCCCTGCCCGCATGAAGCCTCAAAGCAAGGACTTTTGCAAGGGTGTCGCAAACGGTTGTGTCGATTTGGACCAGCTGGCATTGGTCAGGCTTGAGGCTATCGGAACATCTCACGGTATGCGAACAACTAGAATTTTTGTGTGCAACAGAAACGCGCTGCCATCCTTCGGAATCACTTTCAGCCTGGATGATCTTCCAGTGGATCCGATACGAATCGTATTTGGAATAGCTGTAAAAGATGGGGTAATTATTTTTGTACTCGTCCTTGCTTTCGCCGATCCAGGTAAGCTCCGTGCCCACAAGGGGAATCTTGATTCTATCCTGCTTGGGAATGATCTGCTGACCATTGTGTCGGATTAAGCGCCAATCCACTCCGCGTTTGCTGTTGTAAAAGGTTAAGGCGTATTCCATTCCGAGGGTGTCACTCCAAACGTGAACCGGAAGAGGATTGGAAACCCACCATGGACCACTCGGTGGATCCGACCATGTGACGTTGTCCGAAGTCACAGAAATGCGTGTTCGGTTGGGAACGATCCTGTCGCAATTGGTCTCGGTTCCGAGGCTGATCCTTTCCTCGCAAAAGTATCGATCCTTTTGGCTGATGAACCGTCCGGCATGATTTGCGGGTTCCATAGAGGAAACCTCGCCCCAGGTGTTGGACGTGTCGGAGCCGACAATCACGATCGATGTGTCTTCAGGATCTCTGGGCTGCAACTCCCAACCCAGATGACTGGATTGCCGCAACCAGTTTTGCCTTCCGCTCGGCCACTCGAGGATCATGGCCGTGTCTTCCAGTCTCGAAAGAGAATCTTTGGCAAGAATTGTCCATACCCTGCCTTCTGGAATGGAAACGGAATCCAGCACCAGTGCCGTACGGAGGTAGAGTTCGGAATTGTCGCGGTTGGTGACCTGCCACACCCAGGATTCCCCGATGTGCAGCGGGATGGCTGAAGCGATCGAAGCGGCGAGGAGGAGCGAAGCAAGGAGAGGTTTGAACATGGGGGCAATTCTTGGGTGGTTTGATGGGGGATCCTGGGAAAGGCGAAACCTCAAACTTGTGTCGTGCACCGATTCCATTCGGTTCATCGACGGAAACAGCGGGAAAAAGGGGTACAAAAAGGCCCGGCCCTCCGTTTGGAGGATCGGGCCTTCGCCTGATGCACTGTCGACGAGGAGCAGGATCGAGTGAAGATTTATTTTCGGGCCATGTTCTCCCTCGTCGTCGCGCTGAATCTTTCGCTGTCGGTGGTGTCCGCCAAAGGCTCCCCTGACACTCGGCGGTGTCCTATCATGCAACTGGAGCAATCGGTTCCGACGACGGATGGTCGGCTTTTGGATCGTCCTCCGGTCCCGGATTCGTTGTGTTTGACCTGGAACGTGCGAGGTGGTTCCAGGGTGTCGCTCGCCGCTGGTCTGAACAAGAACAACGCTGGGAAGCCAGGACACCCAGCCAGGGCATCTGGCGATTGTCCTTGCGGCGGCTTCGGTCCCTGGCGGAAGGTGGTCCGGTCTCGCGGTGATGCCGTGGCGGTGACCGATGGAAAGCGATTGCTCCTTGAGGATCTTCGGTGGCAATGTGGTTCGTGCCTTCGGATCTTGGAAACCAAGATGGAGTCTGGTGGGAGGATTACCGGCCAAGGGCAGGGAGTAGGATGATGCGGTCGCGTTCCGCGGGAGTGGTTTTCTGGCGACTCTTTTCTCCAGCTGGACCGAGTGCTGGTCCGACAGTTTCCGACTCTTGGGAACCGACGGCCTGGGCCTACTTCCTGAACTGGCCGAGCGCTGGCGCATCGAAGCCATGCTGGATCCGTCGGTTCGGAGGAACGACGGGGTGGCGCGTCGTGGATTCGACCTTTGTTCCGTGTCGCAAGGCTGGTTCCGAGTGCGCCATGGCGCCGATCGCAACCTGCTCATCGACACCCTCCTGCGCCTGGACAGCCTTGGACAGGTTTCGTTCGAATTCACCCCTCGCGGTGTCGACCCGGAATTCCTCACCCTTCTGGCTGCGTCGGATGGCAAGATGCCGTGGTCCATCCACAACATCAGCTTCGGAAACGGCGAATTCAAATGTCCAGGGCATGTGGTGCTGGGACACGATCGGTTCCACTCGTGCGGGAAGCCCGGAAGAATCCTGGTGGGCGGCCACAGAGGCTGGAGGACTGGATGGTCTCGCGTCTCGATTCCCGGGGGATTCGTGGAATTCCTCCTTGGCGAGTCCTAAACGTAGGCTGGTCCAGGCGGTGATCGGGAGTCCTCGGAATGCAAAGCCAACCGGACGTCTTCTACGAAGGTCTCCGCCTGCGTGGACGGGTCTCGCGTCGCGACGGAGCGTTGGAGATCGGTGTGAAGGATTCGAGGAGGCGGCACCCGGGACATTTTTCTCTCGGTGGCCCAGGACGCGATGTTCCTTGACCGACAGGACGATTTCGGGGCAGTCCTCAGTCCGTGGATGGCTCACCAGGTGGGTGACGGGCCCAAGTCACCCAAGGCGCCTTGCAGGTTGGGTCTGGAAGAATCATAACCCGACCATACCGGTTGGGAAAACCAAACTGGCCGGGGGCAAGGTCAGGGAAGGAGTTGGTGGAGACACGCCGGTTCGACCTCAAATCTGGGATTCCAGCTTCCAGGGCCGTGGTTTCTGTCCTTTCCTTGCCCAGAGATGTCCGGTCCTCCCGGGTTGCCTGCAGGGAGGAATCGGCGTTCGCTGGGTGATTCGACCGAGCTGGGAAACCCGGACGGTTGGGAGTCGAGCTCGGTCGGGTCTCCACGAATTCGTCCGTTTCGATTCCCGGAATCTGAGAAAAAAAGGCCCGACCCTCGGTTTGAGGATCGGGCCTTGAGCCTAAAGATCAGTGAGAGCGGCCTAAAGCCTACCGGCCCCCACCGTCCGGTTTAGACGGGGCTTGGGGCCTACCGGCCCCCACGCATGAGCGCCTTCACCGAGATGGGAGGCTTCACGTTGTTCTGCTTCTTCTCGGCCTGGCCGCCGAACTTCTCCATCAAACCTTCCAGCGTGGCCGGCTGGCGAGGTCCGCGATCCTGCTGCGGGCGGTCGATCCACTCGCGAGGACCGCGATCGCCGCGATCTCCACGGTCGGGACGGTCACCACGCGGGGCGCCATGGCCGCCGGGTCCGCCGGGTCCACCCTGGGGGCGATCGCCTTGCGGACGACCCTGGCCGGGACGGCCCTGTTCGCGGCGATTGGGATCGAAGCCAGGACGTCCGCCGTCGCGTGCGCCTTCGGGACGGGGTCCACGATCACCTTGGGGACGATCACCCTGCGGACGATCCCCTTGAGGGCGATCGCCGCCAAAGGCGCGGCCTTCGGGACGAGGTCCGCGATCGCCCTGAGGACGGTCTCCCTGGGGCGGTCACCGCGAGGTGCGCCACCTTCGGGGCGGGGTCCACGTGGGCGGTCACCCTGTGGGCGTCCTTCGCCACGGGGCTCGCGAGGCTCACGGCGCTCGGGACGTTCGGTGGAGCTGCCGCGTGCCACGCGGGCGGCTTCCATGTCGGACTTCATGGTCAGGGCGATGCGCTTTTGCTGAGGATCGATCTCCAGCACGCGGACCTTGACCACCTGGCCCACCGACAATACTTCCTTCGCGTCCTTGATGAAACGGTCGGAAATCTGCGAGATGTGCACCAGGCCGTCCTGGTGGACGCCGATATCGATGAACGCGCCGAAGTTCGTGACGTTGGTCACCACGCCTTCCAGCTGCATGCCCGTCTGCAGATCGCCGATCTTGGAGACCTTCTCGTCGAAGTTCGCGTAGGTGAACTCGGCGCGCGGGTCGCGGGCGGGCTTTTCCAGTTCCGACAAGATGTCCTTGAGGGTGGGCAGACCCACTTCGTCGGACACGTACTTGGGACCGGGTCGATCTGGCGGATTTTGTCGGCATTGCCGATCAGTTCCGAAACCGAGATCTCCAGGTCCTTGGCGATCTTTTCCACCAGGGCGTAGCGTTCGGGGTGCACGGCCGACCGATCCAATGGATTCTCGCCTTCGGCCAGACGCAGGAAGCCTGCGGCCTGCTCGAAGCTCTTGGGACCGAAGCCCTTGACCTTGCGCAGCTCGTCGCGGGTCTTGAAGGCGCCTTCCTTGTCGCGGTACTGGACGATTTCCTTCGCCGTGTTCTTGGTGATGCCAGACACATACGACAGAAGAGCTTCGGAAGCCTGGTTCAGGTTCACGCCGACCTGGTTCACGCAGGATTCGACGACTTCTTCCAGGTTCTTCTTCAGTTCGTTCTGGTTGACGTCGTGCTGGTACTGGCCCACGCCGATCGACTTGGGGTCGATCTTCACGAGTTCGGCCAGCGGATCCTGCAGACGGCGCGCGATGGAGATGGCGCCGCGGATGGTCACGTCCAGTTCCGGGAATTCCTTCACGGCCAAGGGCGAGGCGGAATAGACGGAGGCTCCGGCTTCGGAGACCATCACGATGTGGGGGCGTCCTTCCTCTTCCGGGATGTTCTTGATCACCTTGCGAAGGAACGATTCCATCTCGCGTCCGCCGGTGCCGTTGCCCACGGCCACCAGGATGGGCTTGTGGCGCTTGCACAGCGCCAAGAACACCAGCGTGGCTTCTTCGAACTGGTTGGCGGGTTCCAGGGCGTGCACGGTGGCGTGCTCCAGGAACTTTCCGGTGTCGTCCACCACGGCCAATTTCTGTCCGGTACGGAAGCCCGGGTCCACGCCGATCACGGCCTTGGCGCCCGCGGGTGGGTACATCATCAAGTCGCCCAGGTTCTTGCCGAACACCTTGTAGGCTTCGCCTTCGGCGTGTTCCTTCAAGAGCAATCGCACGTCGGTCTCGATCGAGGGCGCCAACAGACGCTCGTAGGAGTCGCGGGCGGTGGCGGACAAGACCATGCCGATCATGGTGGCGGGGTGCGTCACGATCTTGGTCGTGACATATCCCACGGCCGTTTCCACGTCCACCTCGATGGAAGAACGCAGGACGTCTTCCTTTTCGCCGCGGCGGATGGCCAGGATGCGGTGGGAGGGAAGGGTTTCCACCTTCTCCTTGAAGTCGTAGTACATCTCGAACTTGGTGCGCTTTCCAACCCACTCCTTGCGGGCCTCGCAGCGCATCACGCCGTCCTTTTCCGCCTGGCCGCGCAGCCACTGACGGATTTCGGGAACTTCGGAAAGCTCTTCCGCCAGGATGTCGCAGGCCATGCGCACGGCGGTGGCTTCGTCGGGAACTCCCTTTTCTTCGGAGATGTATTCCTTGGCGAGTTCTTCCGGAGTGAGCGAGCCTTCCGACTGCTTTTCCTGGAACAAGCGAGCCAAGGGCTCCAGTCCGGCTTCCCGCGCGATGATGGCGCGGGTGCGGCGCTTGGGCTTGTAGGGCAGGTAGATGTCTTCCAGCTCGTTTTTCTGCGCGCAGGATTCGATCTTGGCCTTGAGCTCGGGAGTGAGCTTGCCCTGTTCCTCGATGGACTTCAGGATGGCGGCACGGCGCTCATCGAGTTCCTTGAGGTAGGTGAAGCGGTGGTCCACTTCGCGCAACACGGTTTCATCCATTTCACCTGTGCGCTCCTTGCGGTAGCGCGCGATGAAGGGAATGGTGGCACCCTCCGCGAGCAACGCGAGCGTGTTGGCGACCTGCCAGACTTGCAGGTTCAGTTCTTTGGCGATGAGGGCAGCGTAATCCATGCGACAACTCCGGGAACAAGATCCGGTCATGTCCCCCTCCGGTACTCCCGGAACTGGGGGGGGCTAAAGATATCACCCGTGACGGAAAGGGTCAGAATGGACTACAGAAACGTCCCCTTCAGCCCCACCGTGAAGATGTAGTTGGGCGGGACTTCGGGGAGTTTTCCGTCCGCCAGGGGTTCAGGGTCCAGGGGATGCCCACGGCCAGGTAGATGGGAAAATTGCGAGGATTGAGGTTCAATTCCACGCCGTAGCTGAGCTTGAGGGTCACATCCTGGCTCTTGCGCACGGTGCTACCCGGACCTCCAGGGCCTTTTTCGAAGCTGTACGTGGGGGCAACGGGAATGGAAAGCGAGATGCCGCCGGACTGGGTGGCCATCTCTTCCTTGTAGCCCACATGCGCGTACAGACTCAAATTGTCGGCTTGGGTGGCGCCGGTGCCGGGAGCGCCGTGGTAGTCGTCGTCCTGGTTGTGGCGAAGATCCGCCGGGTTCCAGGTCCAGGCCGAGGGAGTGTGTTCCTGGCACTCCTTGTAGCGCTCCAGGGTGCCACCCGTGGTCCCGCATGGAGCGGCAACGGCCCAAGCCGCGCTGTAGCTGCCGCCCAGGATGTAGAGCCCCCAGTCGCGGTCGATGGTGGTCTCGGCGGAAAGCCCCAGCGTGTAGTGGCCGGATCCCGGCTGCACCTGCGGGGGCATCCACGGCATACCGTCGGAGGGGTCGGTGTTGTCGAACATCCGTTTGATGTCATGGCGTCCGGTGGGCAGGCCCATGCTGAGACCCACCATGTGCTGGTTCATGTCGCCAAAATTTCGCGACACGGAAAGTCCCAGGTCGCCAAAGCCGCCCACCACTTCGGTCTTGGTGCCGTAGGGGTCGGAGCCGGTCTTGTAGCGATCGATCTCGAAGGTGTTGGCCTTCCAGCTTCCCGAAAGTCCCACCGTATAGGCTTCGAAGATCTTGGTGGAGAGGTCCAGCGCCGTGGCGTCATAGACATAGTCTCCACCCAGCGTGCGGTTTTGCATCACCTGCAGGTCGTAGCGTCCACCTGTGGCTCCGCGCCCGATCCACTTGCCGGCACCCGCCGAACCTGCCCCGCCGCCCGCTCCGCAGCCGCCGATGGCGCTCCATGCCGCATCGCGTGGGTCGTCGGAAGTCGCTTTGGACAGAATTTGGCTCGGAAGGACGGCGAGCGTGGCCAGGGCCAGGGGAACGGCAATGGCACCGATCAGGAGTTGTTTGGAATTCATGGCTTCACCCACAAGTGGCTCCAGTCGGAGGAAATGATTGACCCGGTGGCGACCCGCAGCACGGGACCGCGTTCCAGCAGCGTGGAGCGATCGTGGTTTGCCAGTTCGCCGCCGTTGGGGCCCAGCTTGACGATGAACAGATCGTAGCCCACACCGTCGTTGGTTCCGGTGCGCTTGGCGAAGGCGGTGGCGAAATCAGGATGGGTGGACCATTCCGGCCGCTGCCACTCGTAATAGGACGTACCCGGAACTTCGTCGACGGGGTGTGGGGCCACGTTGGGAAGGGCGGCGCCCCATATCGCCTTGTCTTCTTTGGACCAGATCCACAAGTGTTCGTGCTGGCCTTCGACGACAGATCCTGTCGCAGTGGGGATGGGGGCCTGGGGTCCACCAAACCCCAGGATCATGAAAAAGTCCGTGTTGGGTCCGGTGGGAAACGGATTGATACTGGGATTGCACTGCTGGATGCCGCCATCGAGCAAAGAGGCGGTTCCGGTGGCGGATTCCCAAAGCACGGATTGTTGGTAGCTGGTCACCGCCCATTTCAGATCGCGCGAGATGCCTCCCTTGAAGGCGCCGGGAATCGACTTCCCTTGCACGGTCCCGGCTTCGAACGGACCCACGGCGGAATCCAGGAAGCGCGCTTTCCAGGTGGCGCCGTTCACGGATCGTGTGGTCGCGTTCCATGCGGTGGTGACCGCCACGTCCGACACATAGAGCCACGTTTCCGCGCCTTGCTTGGCCCAGTGGGGTTGGGCGGACGTCCCTTCCGAGCGAATCAAGGGCACGCGCCAGCCGGAGCCTTGCACAGCCTCGCGCACAAACGAATTGGTCCTGGCCTGCGGGAAGGTGCCACCATAGGCCAGCCAGCGGCCATCGGGCGAGAAGAGTGGTTCGTTAGGCCAGCCAGCATTCCCGTTGGGGCCTTCGTCGCCGCGGTCCATCCGGATGCTGCGGGGTGGTTTGGAGGAGTCCGGGTCGGGCAGGAGCAAATACAGTCTCTTTCCAGTGGCCAAAGCGAGCTTGAAGCTGTCGGTTCCCAGGAATTTCCGCAAGGCACCGGTGGATGCGGTCCAGGTGATCCCTTCCGGACTTTCCTGAACGGAAGATCGTTTCGAGGGAGCGGACTCGAAGGTCGCCGCAACCGGTGCTGTTGGCGATGCACTTGCATCCGAGCAATTGGGTCGGTAGGGCGGGCACGGCTCGTTGCAGCTGTTCAAGGCGACAAGGCCGAGGGTGGGAAGAATCCCTCTGGGAAACCGGCGGTGGAGAGTCATGTGAAGTCAAAATAGATCGCAGCGAATGTTCGCCGTGATTGGTTTGGGCATGATTCATGCCCAAAAACCAGTGATCTGGAGTCGAGGGTCCATGTAATTTTGCCTCACTTCCTTTCCTTCTCGAGGTTTTCCATGACATTTGGCACCAAGCAGCTATTCGCAGGATGCACCGCTCTGGCCTTGCTCGTTTCTTGCAGTGACGACCCATCTCCTGTGGCCCCCCCGCCCGTGGTCCCAAAGACGGGCTCCCGCCGGCAAGGAAACGGAATCACCGTGATTTCCCCCAACGGCGGAGAGACCTTTCAGGTCGGCGGGAGCATCGATGTGCGCTGGGACGCTGATACGGCCAATCTGATTGCAGCGAAGGTTCTGGTCGATTGCGGAACCGGAGACTGGTTCAGTCTGACAGGGAATGGACAGGTGCCTTACGAAACGTGGGGAGCGACCTTCCCACTGTCGGACACCGTTTACAGTTCGGTCCAGCGGAAGAATATCGCCTTCCCAGCCGGGACCAACTGCAAGATCAAGGTCCAGGATTACCAAATGAATTCGGCGTTCGACACGTCCGACGCCGTCTTCACCATCAAGGCGAAGTGACGCACCCATGAAGCGCACCGCTTTTCTTTTGCCGTTTCTTGTCGCCGCTGCCACCTTCGCCCAGGCGCCCAAGGGAACTCCGGTCGCCCCGGATGCCGCCGAGCAGGCCAAGCTCGCTGCGCTGAAAGGCAAAGCCAACGGGATCATCGTGTGGTCGTCCAGTCGCGTGGGCAACCACAAGATCTTTGCCATGGACGCCGACGGCCAGAATGTTCGTCAGCTTTCCAAAGGCAACAAGACCGATTGGTACCCCCGCATCTCGCCGGATGGAGCGCGCGTCCTGTTCACCAGATCCAAGTTGGATTGGACGGCGGAAACCAACGCCAATTTCCCCGAGCGTTGGGACACGTGGATGGTGAACGTGGACGGCTCCGGTGAGAAACTCCTGGTGCCCAACTCCACCTGGGCCACCTGGCGAGCGGACGGTAGCATCGTATTCTCGCGCGGCACGGACGTGTTCACCGCCAAGGGTGATGGCACAGGCGAGGCCAAGTTGGTGGATGGCAAGACGCTGTTGAAAGGCGGCATCGCGCAAAACCCCAACCTGAGCACCGACGGCAAATTCCTGGCGATCACCTTGCGCGGCTCGGAGCGTTCGGTGGGCGTATTGAACCTGGCCACCAAGCAGTGGTTCGAATCCGCTTCCGGCGGGGGCTGCCAGATGACCTTCTTCCCGGGCGGGCACCGCGTGACCCGCGTCAATCCCACCGGCAACGGCGGCACCGAACTCTACGCCTATGATCTGGACGCTTCCGGCAAGCACGGTGCCCTTTCCGCCGACAAGCAGAAGTGGTTGGACCTTCCCGGGCGGCGTTCGCACGAATACTTCCCCCAGATCTCCCAAGACGGAAAATGGCTGGTTTGGGCCGCCACCGACCGCGGTCACGACCACGACATCGCCGACTACGAAATCCATCTCCTGAAGATCGGCGAAAGCGCCGACAAGGCTGCCCGAATCACCTTTCACTCGGGCAACGACCGCTGGCCCGACGCCTGGATGAAGTAACCCATGCGCACATCGTTCCTTTCCGTGGCCGCTGGCCTCGTGTTCGTCCTGTCCCTTTCCGCCTGCAAAAAGGAGGCGACTTCCGTCAAGGCGACCAAGGCGGCGATCACCCTTCCCGCGCGGCCTGCCGCTCAAGGGAGCCTGGTCCTGGTGGGGACGCTCCAGAAGGTCACGGGACAATTTCCGGCCAACGACCTGTACAAGTATGCCTATGTGATGAAGTACACGGTGGACACGGTGGTGGAAGGGACGCTCGCCACCAAGGAGATCCTGGTGGCCCACTACGATCCGCGCACGGCGCGATCGGCCATCCAGGACGATCAAAAAGGCAAGGTCGGCGGGACGCTCACCACCTTCCGCGAAGGCGAGCAACATTATCTGGTGCTGCGCACGTTGGATTCCGCCTGGACCGGCGCCTTGGAAGACAACTTCCCCCAGGAGAAGAGTCCTCGCTGGTTCGCCACCTGGGCGCAGGGAATCTGACCGGTGGTCTTCACCGAGGAGATCTTCCTCTTCCTGTTCCTTCCGCTGGTGCTGGGGGTCTACTTCCTCCTGCCCTATCGGAAAAGCGACGACGGGAAGCGTTCGCCGTTTTTTGTCCGCAACCTCTGGCTGACGCTGGCCGGGTATGTGTTCTACGCGTGGTTCGAGCCGTGGTTTGTCATCCTGATGATGTGGACCAACGTGTTCGACTACTTCTGCGGACTGTATCTGGGGCGCGACAACATGAGTCCCGGCCACCGCAAGGTGGCGTTGTGGATGTCCATGGCCATGAACCTTGGGCTTCTGGCCGTCTTCAAGTACGGTGTGTTCGCCCAGGTGAACATGGACCAATTGCTGCAAACGCTGGGGCATCCGGGTTTCGAGATCTTCCGGATCGCCTTTCCCATCGGGATCTCCTTCTACACGTTCCACTCCATGAGCTACGTCATCGACATCTACCGCGGTGAGCGTCCGGTGCGATCGTTCGCCGATTTTTCGTGTTTCGTCTCGCTGTTTCCGCAGTTGGTGGCAGGTCCCATCCTTCGCTACAACATCCTGTCCAAGCAGTTGCACTCGCGTCAGCACGAGACGTCGCGGTTTTCCTCCGGAGTCATCCTGTTCTTCATCGGATTCGCCATGAAGATCCTCCTGGCCAATCCCGTGGGCACCATCGCCGACGCCGTGTTCGCCGCGGAATCCCCCACCACCTTGCAGGCCTGGTGGGGGGCGCTGGCCTACACCTTCCAGATCTACTTCGACTTCAACGGATACTCCGTGATGGCCCTGGGGCTGGGGAAGATGTTCGGGTTCGAGCTGATCCGCAACTTCGACGCCCCCTACCGCTCCGAGAGCATCACCGAATTCTGGCGCCGCTGGCACATCAGTCTTTCCAGCTGGCTGCGCGAATACCTCTACTTCCCGCTGGGCGGCAACAAAAAGGGCGAGGGTCGCACCTACACCAACCTCGCGCTGGTGATGCTGTTGGGGGGGCTTTGGCACGGGGCGCAATGGCAGTTCATCGTCTGGGGCGGCATCCACGGCGGGTGGTTGGCTCTGGAACGTTGGATGGGCAAGCGCCCCTTCTACGGCCATCTACCGCGCCTGTTGCGGATCGCGGTGACCATGACCATCGTGGTGATCGCCTGGGTGTTCTTCCGCGCCGAAGACATCCCGCATGCGCTGTCCATGTTGGGCTCGATGTTCGGTCTGGGGCATGCCTCGGCCTGGTCCGGCCTGTTGGACGCCCAGATCTGGCGGATCGATCATTTGATGGTGATGGGTCTTTGCTTGGTGTTCGTCGCCCAGCCGTTCCAGTCCTACGAATTCGGACAGAAAACGACGTGGTCTCGGTTGGCGGTGTCGTTTTCGCTCTTTCTGGTGGGCTTGTGCTTCATGTACGGCCAGGCCTTCAATCCTTTCCTCTACTTCCAGTTCTGAGGCGCCATGGACACTCCAAAGACGAATCGACTGGCGCAATGGGCCACGATCGTGTGCCTCCTGGCGGTGGTGGTTGGCATTCCCCTGACCCAGGCGGTCAGCGACTTCCGTAAGGAAGGCAAACTCCACCTGGTGGACTTGTTCACCCGCTTCCCTTCCAAGGAGAACCTCCACGGATGGGACGCCGAGGCCCGCGACCGATCGATCTTCGGATCGGCCATCCGCCCCAAGCTGTTGCAGATGCAATACGACTTGTTCGGCAATGCCGGCGCCAAGGCGGTGGTGGGCAAGGACGGCTGGCTATTCTACCGCCCCGATGTGGAATTCCTGGTGCGGCCGCGTATGGACCAGGAGCGGTTCTTCCTGGGTTCGTTTGACACCATGGTGGACGGCAAACGCGTCAATGTGAAAAGCCCGTTGGTGGCCATCCGCGACGTGAACCGCCAATTGGCCGCGCGGGGCATCCACCTGGTGGTGATTCCGGTTCCGGGCAAGCCCACCATCTATCCGGAAAAGCTTTCCGGGGGAACGGTGGATTCCAGCTGTTCGCCCACGTTAATGCTATTGGATTCCCTGAAAGCATCAGGCGTGGACGCGGTGGATCTGGTGACGCCGCTGCGCTTTGCCAAGCAGACCCATGCGAAGGATCTGTACCTTCATCGCGACACCCACTGGTCCCCCGCAGGTGTGGCCGCGGCTGCGGAGATGATCGCCCAACACCTCCTGACCTTGGCACCGGTGTCGCGACGCCGCGACGCCAGGAAGTACTGGTGGCGCGACACCACCATCGAACGCTGGGGCGACATCTGCGAAATGAGCGCCTTGCCCAAGCGCCGCGAGATCTGGAAAACAGAATCTGTCACCGCTTCCCAGGTGGTGGATTCCGCTCTGGCCCCCTACGCGGACTCCGACACCGCCGCCGTGCTGTGGCTGGGCGACAGCTACTCGCGTATCTACCAGACCGACGAGCCCAAGGCTGCGGGGATCATCGCCCAGGTGGCCAAAGGGATCGGACAGCCGATGTCATCCGTGGTCAACGACGGCGGAGCGAGCACGGTGGTGCGCCGCAAGCTCCACCAGAAGGCGGATCTGTTGAAGCACGCCAAGGTGGTGGTCTGGGAGTTCGTGGAACGCGACATCCGCTTCGGTGACAAGGGCTGGGTATTGGAAGAGTTGCCGTAGCGGCGATCGATCGAGGCCCCGAAAGCCGCCGCCGAGACGCGCAAAGCCCCCCTCAGACGAACCAGAACTTCGTCGACTTCATCCCTCGCACATCTTTGGAAATGTCCGGTCCTGTACCGCCACAGCACCTTCAGCACCCGCAGGCCGTAGGTGATCGGGTTGAGGTGCGACTCTTCACCCGCGTAGCGGGTGGCGATCGCTTCTTCACCAACGTGAAGTCCCAGCGAGCGGGCGCACGCGATCACCTGGAGGTCGAAGTCGAAGGAATCGCCCAATGCGCCGTAGGCGATGCGGTCCAGCGCCGTGCGGTGGTGGAACAGGTATCCCGAGTGGTAGTCGGAAAGCGAAAGCCCAAAGGTCCGGTTTTCCAGGGCCACCAGGAGCTTCCCCGCCACGATCTTGTAAAGGGGCATGCCGCCTTGACGGGCTCCCCCGGAGAGATGCCGCGACCCCTGGAGTAGTGACAGATTCCGACCAGTGCAGATCCTCGCGAATTCCACCAGCCGCTCGGGCGGGTACTGGCCATCGGCATGAAGCACAGCCGCGACCCCGCAGCCGGATTTGCGGGCCTCCTCCAATCCGCGCTTGACGGTGGGGCCATAGCCACGATTGCGCCCGTTGCGCAAGACTTCGATCTTGAGAAACTCCTCGGCCAACGCGTCGGCGACTTCACCCGTGCGGTCGCGACTGCCATCTTCCACGATCACCAGCTTCTGGATGTGGTCCCAGTCGGCGATCGGGATCCGGAGGATGGTCTCGCGCAAGGTGGATTGGGCCTGATAGGCCGGGACGATCACGAACAGGCTCATGAATCCGCCTTCCATCCACGGGGATGCCAGTCGAGGAGATCCCCCGCTTCGTGCCAGGATGGGCAGGCGTCCTCTACAAGGCCGGTGTAGGTCTGCCAGTCGCCGGGAGGCTTGATTCCGGCGGCTCTGGCGAGAGGAGGCAAGACGCGCGAAGCCGTTGCGGCAATCCAAGACGGAATGGGGAGGATGCGTGCTTGCCTGCCTTGCAAGGCCTGGATTTCCTGGGCCATTTCGCGAAGCGAAACCGTCCTCGATCCCGACAGCGCCAGAATCCGTCCAATAGATCCGTTGCATCGCAGGGTGGAGGCGAACGCATCGGCCAGATCGTCCACGTGGACCGGCGCCTTTCTCGCCGTTCCGCCACCCGGAAAAGGCAGGATCCGACGGCTTCCCACGGCAAGGCGAAACGCCTCGTGTTCGGCGCAGGACGGGCTACCCCAGGCCAGCGTGGGGCGCAGGATGGTCCAGTCCAGCGGGCTTGCCTGGACGGCGAGTTCGGCCAGCCGCTTGGATTCAGAATAGGGGTTGGCCAACCGGTAGGAGACCGAGATCGAGGAGATGTGCACGAATCGAGTCGCGCCGGACTTTGCCGCTTCGGCGAGGACATTTTCCGTCCCTTGTCGGTTGACCCGGTCCAACAGGGCGGTGTTTCCTTGGGCGAGCACCTGCCCCGCCAGATGGACCACCGCGTCGCATCCCTCCAAGGCGCCGCCCAGGGAGAGCGGGTCGGCCACGTCCGCTGGACGGAATTCCACGCCCAATCGATGCATTCGGTTTCGTGTGCCGGGTTTGTCCAGATCCAAGACGCGCACGGCAAGCCCTTCGGAGAGGAGCTTTTTGCATAGGCGCGTTCCCATCGCCCCTGCCCCGCCGGTGACGGCGATCACGGCTGCACCCTCGAGAGGGAGACCAACGCGTGCCATTGGACCCGCACGACCGATTCCAAGCGGGGATTCGCGGAAAAGCGCCGATGAAGAGCCTGCTCCACGGAGTCGACCGGAAACGGAGGAACGAGATTCGCAGAATCTGTCTTTTCGAAAAGCGCCCACGCACCGTCGGCTTGGGCCAGGCGCCACCGTGGCGAGCCGACCAGATGGGAAGCTAGCGGCTTCCATCGAGGCCATGCCGAGGTAGGGACCAGCGCCCAGTGGAACCCTTGCGCGTCGCTCCATCGCTCGAAATTTTCCGGATGGTCCAGCGCATCCAGGTAGCCCTTCACGAAAGCCTCGTCATGCAGCACAAGGCGCGTGTCCGCCCAGCAGGCGCCTCGAGACGGGAGTTTCCAGGAAAGCCATCCACCAGCGCGCAGTTCATGGAAGACTTGTCCTTTGGACAAGTCAAGGTGCGCCAAGGTCTGCTCGGAGGGCAGATGTGTGGGGGCGATCCACGATCCAGGGAGATTCCATCTGCCTTCCATCAGGAAGAAACCGGAAAATCCCAGCGCGATCAACGGGGTGATCCAACGCATGGCCCGCCAGGGCGCCTGGGGAGGCTGAAGGCAATAGAGCGAGGCCAGCACCAAAAACGGAAGATTGCGCACCGCTAGAAGCGAGAGTCCCAAGCACCCGGCAAAAAGCACGAAGCGTCCACGCGAACCGGGACCGCTCCTCCAAAAGAGGAAGGTCAAAAGAGCCAACCACAGAGGAAGCAGCGCGCGGATCGGCGACTCGAGGATCCAGGGGATCAAGGCGATGTTTTCGGGGATTTCGCGAGCGAACACGGATCCGCCGTTGGAAGCGATCCGGCCTGCCACCACACCAGCCAAGCGGAAGGCGCCGATCCCCCACGGATTGGCCAAGGAAAGGATTCCCATCCCGCCGGCAAGCAAGAAGAGATTCCAGGACCGTTTGCGATCGCCTGCCCAAAATTGTCCGGCGGCGGCCGCGAGGGTGAAGAGCGGGCCCAGCAGGAACAGTCCCTGTGTGTTCACCAGAGCAAGCTGGACCAACAGCGGGACCAAGGCCCTAGCTCGAGGCTCTGGAGACTCGAAGCTGTGCCACAGCACAGAGAGGAGAACCAAGGTGACCAACAGCGGTCGCAGGTCCAGGAAGGATCGGCAGATGGCAAGCCCCACACACGCGCACAAAGCGGTTTCCCAAGACAATCGTCCCCGCAAGGCGATGGTGAAGCTCAGGAGCACCAAGAGAATCCTTGTGGCGACCAACGCTCCCAATCCACCGGCCATGTGGATCCAAAACACCAACAACTGGAAACCCCAATGGAGATCGGTCCAATCCTGTCCAAGGCTCGAACTGCAGAAGGGATCGAAGCGAATCCACTGGCGGGTTTCCATCATGGTCCGGCCTGCGGCCAGATGCCACCAGAGATCATGGTCGGAGAGGGGATACGACAAGAGCGCCCCTGCGCACAACGCCAACGCGATCCATGGAAGGGCTTTCACGGCCGCAAAGATAAAGGGGATTCCACAAGAGATGGGGAATCGCCGGGAAGCTATTTTGACGATCTCCAACAAGCATGTCGAGCGCAACACACCAACGGGTCGTCGTCCTGGGATCGGACGGATTCATCGGGTCCCACCTGGTGGAAGCCTTGTTGCGCTCGGGATCATGGCAGGTGGTGGGCTGGGATCGCGAGCAGATCCGCACGGCTCACCTTCCGGAAAAACATCCGGAATTTGTCTTCCGGCTCCGCGATCTTCGCGACGACCCGGCCTTGTTGGCTTCCGACATCACGCAAGCCGATGTGGTGGTGAACCTCGCGGCCTTGTGCAACCCCAGCCTCTACGGGACACGCACCGTGGATGTGATCGAATCGAATTTCCTGCATGTGGAGCCCATCGTGCGCCAATGCGCCAACGCTGGGGTTCGGCTGGTGCATCTTTCCACCAGCGAAGTGTTCGGAAGGACCCTGCGCTCGTGGGCTCCTGACGCCCGTATCGAAGAGGGATCTCCCTTCGAGACCTTCGAGGAGGAGAACACCCCCTTCCTGCTCGGGCCCTTGGCCAGCACTCGCTGGAGTTACGCGTGCGCCAAACAGCTGTCCGAACGCCTTGTGGAAGCCTACGGCCGCGAACAGGGTTTGCAATGGACCATCGTCCGCCCGTTCAATTTCATCGGGCCGCGCATGGATTATCTGCCTGGCTTGGAAGGCGAAGGGACTCCGCGCGTGCTGGCTTGTTTTGTCGCGGCGCTTCTTTCCCGCAAGCCTCTGCGGTTGGTGGAAGGTGGTCGCTCGCGGCGAGCGTTCCTGCACATCCATGACGCCGTGTCCGCGCTGGTGCGGATTCTGGAAAGACCCGAAGCCTGTGATCGCAAGGTTTTCCACCTGGGGAATCCTGCCAACGAAACCGACATCCACGGCTTGGCGCTGCGCATGCGCACGATCTGGTCGCGACTGCGCCAAGATCCTTCGATCCTGGAACTCCCCTTGCAGGAGGTGTCCGCCTCCGCCTTCTATGGAGAGGGCTACGAGGATTCCGATCGCCGCATGCCTTCCATCGCCCAGGCCAAGCGGATCCTGGATTGGGAGCCGCATTTGGGTTTGGATGAGGCTTTGATCTCCACCCTGACCGACTACCACCAACGCTTCCCGAAGGATGCCTTATGATCAAAATCCGTCACCTGGCTGTCCTCGCCCTGGCGCTGGCCGGTTGCAAGCAGCTTCCCGGATCTCCCGACATGACCCACACGCGCAATGCGGATTATCGTCGGGAAACCTCGCGGGTCCTGGTGCGCGATGTGGATGATCCCACCCGTGCGAACCTGGACTACGCGGCCTGGAACGCGAACCTGTTTCTGGTGGACACGGCCAAGGTGGACATCCATCCCGCCAAGATCGTGGCGGAAAGTCTCTCGTTGGGAGGACTCCTCTCGGACTTTCGCACCAGCCTCAAAGCCACCCCGTTGTCCGGTCCCGAACGGATCTCCCCGATGGCATGGAAGCCGGTGGAAGACCTCCTGCTGGCCTGGAGCTTCGATACGGCGGGCCCATTGGTGACGCGGGTTCAGGAATTGTCGCAAAAAAAATGGGGCGACACCTCCGGCACCGCCCAGTCCTTCCAGCAGATCGTGGCCTTGCACGTGCACCAGGCCCCCACCGGACCCGAAGTGTGGGTGCGCGTGGAGTTCGCGACCTGGATGTCGCCGTTTGTTTCCGGAGTGTCGGATCAGGATGGCGATGGTTATCCCGAGGTGTGGGCGAAGTTGTCGGCCCCCGAACTGAAGCCTTCGATGATCTCTCTTCTGACGGGCGACTATGCCAAGAAGCGCCTGAATCGCAAGGAAGCCGTGCAGTGGGCCAACGAGCTGGCCGCGCTTTGGTATCCCACCTACAACACCGACATGGTGGATCTGTCGCAGGACGACTCGTTCCCGCAAAAGAGCACGGAGCCCGAGGTGGTGTCCGAGCTCAAGGGTCTGGGTGTGGCGCATCCGATCGCCGTCATGCGCGGCCGGCCGTTCGGGACGCCTCTGTACTTCGTGATCCAGGCGCCTTCTTTGGCCAAGGACGATTCGGGCACCAAGAGCGGCGCCAAGCAGGAAGATCGTGCGATCGACACCACCTTGAAGACCCGCTTGGATTCCATCCAGAAGTCGATCGCCTCGGAAGTGGCCGGCCACGGAGGATCCTGGGAGGCATGGGTGAAGTCGGCGGATCCGATCCGCGCCAAGGCTGCCGCGATCGCAGCCTCCGCATCTTCCGAAATCCAGGCTCTGGTCGGGCCCGCCAACACGCTGGTGTTCCGACGGGAATTGTCCTACGTGGGATCCGGAGACCTCGCCTCGCTTCCTGACTCCGCCCAACCCATCCGCCGCATCAAGGCCTTCCGCGACAGCCTGGCCGATCTTGGCATCGACTTCCTGTTCGTGCCGGTGCCCACCAAGTTGGATGTGGAGCCCTCCTTGCTGGGCGGAAAGAGCGGTCAGGTGGTCCAGCCATGGTCGCGCAAGCTCCTGGCGGAGTTGGCGAAAAACGGCGTCGAAACGGTGGATCTCTGGAAAGCGCTCTCCGGCAAAGGCTTGTGGCGCAAGCAGGACACCCATTGGAAGCCCGCCGGTGCGAAGGCGGCGGCCGATGTGCTGGCCGCGCGCATCCGTGCGTACGCATGGTTTTCCGAGGCTTCGAAACAATCCGTGGCACTCTCCAAAAAGGATACGCTTTGGACGGATTTTGGCGACCTCCGTGGTCGCCTGTCTGATGCTGCAAAGGCGAAATTCGCGCAGGAAAGGGTGGAATGCATCGTCTTCTCCGGTCCCGATGGCAATCCCTGGGTCGATCCGGAAACCTCCCCCATCCTGCTGGTCGGGGATTCCTACCTCGGGGTCTACCAGAACATCGCGCCCCGCTCGGCCGGGTTCAGCTCGCATCTGACTTCGAGTTTGTCCGTGCCGGTATCCATGATCATGGGTTGGGGCGGCGGCCCGGAGGCCCCGCAGAAGCTTTCCGATCGCGGCCCGCAGGCCCTGGCAGGACGCAGGTTGGTGGTGTGGGTGATGTCGGTCCGCGACCTGTTCCAGTTTCCTGGAGGATGGTCCGCGAAGTGAAGTCTTCCTGGTTCGTGGCGACATTGACGGGAATCGTCGTCCTTTTCGGCTCCTGCGACAGGGGAGCGGAAAGGTCCGGGCCGATCGACGCTTCCATCGGGGGGTCGGATGCCGACCTTCGTCGACAGCTGGGATTCGGCCCGTCCCCCGCGATGTGGATGGCCGATGTCGACTCGGTTGGACGGAAAATGTCGAGCTTGGTCGAAGGAAGCGCTTCGGAAGAGGAAAAAATCGCCGCGATCGCCGCTTGGATGAACTCTCCCCGGGGGATTGTTCCGGTGGATGCTCCCGACGACACCGACTTGGTTCCTTCGTTGGCTTGGCAGCGGCGCCGAGGCGGTTGCACAGCGCTTGCCTGGATCTGGATTCGGCTGGGAAAAGCCTTGGATCTGGAGCTTCGGCCCGTGCTTTTGCCCGGGCACGTGACGCTTCGCACCAAGGGAGGAAGGTTCGTGGAAACATTGCGGGGAGGGCTGGAGCGAACGTCCACCTTCTATGATTCGGCCTTCCAATTGGCCAAGAGACCAGCCTACCGCCTGGAGACATCGGATTCCGATGTGCTCGAGGCATCTCTGATCGTGCATCGCGGCTTGCTCCTGTGGAAGCGACAGGATATGATGGAGTCGGAGAATTGCTTTCGCAAGGCATCCGAACTTGTCCCTGGCATGCCGGAAGCGGAAGGGAATCTGGGATTGGTGCTGGAGGCGCGCGGAGATCTCCCCGGAGCGCGCGAACATCTCGCCTTCGCATTGGCGGGCGATTCACTCAACGAGAAAGCCAAGTCAAGGTGGGAAGCGCTGGTTGTGGATGGAGACGGTTCATGAAAGGTCGCATCCTTCCCCTCGGGGTCTTGGTGTTCTGCTCCTGCCGACTCAGCCACGTGGTCTCGACCGAAGCGGGACCTGCCGTGTCGGATCCGCCGGGTCCGGCGTGCCTGGTGCCGTTGGCAGGGACGGCATTTCGGATAGGCTCGGACGATTCGACGGCTCGACCGGAGGAGAATCCTGGTTGGGTTCGTTTCACGCACGACCTTTGGATCGACACGGGGGAGATGACGCAGGCCGAGTACAAACTGCTGCGTGGACGAAATCCGTCAAGTGTGGTCGGCGACAGTCTTCCCGTCACGAACGTTTCCTGGTTCGATGCCGTGCTGGCGGCCAACGCGAGGTCGCGTCGTGATGGATTGGACTCGGTGTACCAATACGCCTCGGTGCGGCTGGATTCCCTCGGATCCGCCTTGGATATCGCGGAGCTTTCGGTGCGCATGGACCGTGCCGGCTGGCGTCTGCCGACCGAAGCCGAGTGGGAAGCCGCCGCGCGGGCGGGAAGCACCACCACCTTCTCGTGGGGAACGGCGGGAGATTCCGTACTGGCCGATCAATACTCGTGGCACAAATCCAACTCCAAGGGGCGACCCCACCCGGTAGGGATCCTCAAGCCCAACGCTTGGGGGCTCCACGACATGGCGGGCAACGTCATGGAATGGGTGGGAGACTGGAAGGGCGGGTATCTGAAAGACACCGTGGAGGATTTCGCGGGTCAGGAGAATCCTGGCGACCTGCCGGACATACCCCTGAAGGGAGGGGCGTTCAACTACGGATTGTGGAATCTTCGTCCCGCCGCGAGAACCGCCACCTATGCGGCCTACCGCTCCTCCCGTGCGGAGTATGTCGGATTTCGTCTGGCACGCGGGTCGTTTTTTCCGAGCTTCGCGAACGCGTCGGGCGGGATCATCTCCGCTCCTCGCGTGACGCTCGCTTCGAACAGCCTCGCCAAGTCCTTGGGGTTCCGATCGGCGCGGCTCGTGTTCGTCAATCGATGGATGGGAAAGGGGACTCTTTCGTGGGTCGATTATTCCGAATCCGACCCGACAGTGAGGAGCCTCCCCGATCGCGAACCCGTCTTCCATCCCGCCATCTCGCCTGACGGAAGGTGGGTCGCGTGGAGCACCGCCATGGAAGGTTCGCGAGGCCCATCCAGGATCAAGGTGCGTCGGCTGGCGCGCAACGACACGGTGGTGACGGATATTGGCGAGGGCGCCATCCCTCGCTGGTACGCGACGGCCGAAGACACCTTTCTGATCGCTTCGATGGCTTTGGACAACAGCTCCAGCGAATGGGCGACGACACGCACGGTGGCGCACCGTTGGAAGCAAGGGACGGTAGACTCCCAGGAAACCTGGGTGCCTTCGGGCAGCTACCACGACGGCAGGAGCGGCTCTTACCTGTACTCGGGTTATCGTCGCTTGCGCCAATGGGATATGGCTGCCGGGCTGGATCGCATCTTGTTCGTCGCCCCGCTGAACGGAAAGGATCCCGGAGACACCTCGCAGGTCTGCAATGTGAGCGCCTCGCCGGACGACGCGGGTCAGGCCTTGTTTCTCGACTTCGGCTTTGCCGGTGTCTCGAAAGTGGTCGGTCGTCCTTACGGGATCCACGAAATCGCATTTCTGACCGATCCCTCCGGGAAATTGTTGCGCTGGTACCCTGCACCTTCGGGAGAGCGCCAATGGGACCATCTGGAGTGGTCCAACATTCCCCGCTGGGCAGTCAGTGGTGCGATCGACCACAACGGAACCTACAAGAGCATCTATGCACTGGATTTGATGTCCGGCGCCACCGTCCGGATCGCTTCCGGGCAGGAACTGTGGCAACCCGCCCTTTGGCTCGGTGCGCCGGTCGACCTGTCGCCAGGGCGGGCGGACCCCGATAGCGCGGGACGCTACGTGAACGTGGAAATCGATTTCCGCTTGAACGATTGGTGGGCGCGGCACGATTCGGTGGATGCGGTGGTCTTGGGCAGCAGCCACACCGCATACGCGGTCCTTCCGCTTGAGATGCATTCCATCAGGGCGCACCAGTTCGGATTCGCCGGAGCGGTGCTTTTGAACCAAGACGAAATCCTTCGCCAGTATGTTCTGCCGCACGCCCCCCATCTCAAGGTGGTCGTCAATTCCTTCATGCCCGGATGGATGTACGAATCGCCTTGGCTCACCACACGATCCACATGGAGGGCGATGGAGGCTTCACCCGGGTATGCGTATGACCGCAACCATGGCTTCTGGATCGGCGGCTTCGCCAGTGGTTTCAAGGAGATGGTCGCGGAACATGTGTCCAAGCTGCAGGGTAGGGAAACCATGGACCCGACCGGTGGGTGGATCTACGAGATTCCGTATCGAGGTTGGGGCACGCAGTTTTCGTTCCACTCCGGCATGGATGGCCAAACCGATTCCAATCCGCATGTGGATGACAACATGGCGATTCTGGAGGCGATGGTGCGCGACGTGACGAAAAAGGGAATGCTCTATTTTCTCGTCAAGTACCCTGAAAATCCAGCATACGCGAAGACCAATGCCGCGACTCGCTACGGTCCCGATTGGGACCAGTATCACAAGTTGGTGGACAGGGTGGTGGCGTGGGAAAGCAAATACCCGGGCTTTTTCTTCTACGACGCCTACCTGGATGGCAAACACGACTTCGTGGACTCCGAAGCGGTGAACACCGACCACCTCAATCCTGATGGTGCGCGCAAGTTCAGCCGACGTCTGGATAGCGTGATCGGTTCCCATCTGCGATGAACGTCGCGGGACATGGACTCGTTTCTGGAGGGCGCCCTCGGATGTACGTTTTCGCGTACCCATGAAACTGACCGAATCGACCCTTGGCCAATTTCCCATTCTGGAGCTGCAGGATCATTCCTCGGGAGCCTTCGTCTCCGCCCTTCCCACCCGGGGAGGAACGGTGCACAGGCTCGGTTTGCCCGATCCCGAGGGCCGGATCCGCGAGGTGATGATGCCGATGCGCACCGAGCGCGAGATGGAGCGCCACCGGTGGTCCAAGGGCGCGATGCTGGCTCCGTGGCCCAACCGCATCCGGGAAGCGCGTTACGAATTCGATGGCAAGGTCCACCAGCCGGTCAAGAACTTCAAACCGCAGGGCGGACACGCCATCCACGGCACGGTCTGCTTCGAGACGTTTCGGTTGGCCTCGCGGAGGCCGGCGGATCCTTCCTTCGAGCTGACCTTGGATTCCAAGGGCTGGGCAGGGTATCCGTTTCCCGTGCGAGTTTCATTTCGCTACCAATTGGCCGATGGCGGATTGGCTCTGACCTTTTCCCTGGAAAATCGAGGCAAGACCAGGATCCCCGCAGGGCTTGGGTGGCATCCGTATTTTCGACTTTGCGACAGTGTGAAGCCTTGCCTGCTGGAGCTGCCCGCAGGTAAAAAATTGTCCATGACCGAGCGTGCCGTGCCGGATGGCAGGAAGGCGCCTTTGGGACGGTTTTCCAAGCCGGAGGCGATCGGCGAAGAATTCCTGGACGCCTGCATGGAATTAACGACCAAGTCCAAGATCCAGACCACCCGCCTGATCGATCCCGGTCAGGATCTGGCCTTGGAAGTCTGGCAGGAGACAGGCCCCGGCAAGTTCGGGTATGTCCAGGTCTTCACCCATCCCTTGCGTCATTGTCTGGCGATCGAACCGATGACCTGCGCACCGGACGCTTTCAACAACGGGATGGGGCTGGCCGTGTTGGAGCCGGGCGAAACCATGTCGGCTGCTTGTGGGGTTCGACTCTCGCGACCTTGAACCGAGCGAGATGACTCAAAACGCGCTCGGAGCCTTTGTGCAAGCTCACCCACGCAGATCCATCCGCCAAGGGGTCGGTGACTTTCAAACTGTGGATGCGAAACGAAGGGCACCAGGATTGGACGGATCTTTCCGAGATGGCCACCGCCTATTCCGCCGAATTGTCCGCTGGCCATGGGGGCTCGCTTTGCCTACATACCCTTCACCTGCCATGCTTGCAAGCGGTTGGTGGAAGGATCGGTCAGACAAGAAGGAATCCCCAGTGCGTTTGCTTACCCAGATCAGGATTGCGGCTTGTTCACGCCCGGAGTAATTTCAAAGGGGAAGAGGAAATCCGCATGGGGAGGTTGGTTGGAGTAGGAATCCGCAGCCACTTGCGGGAGGCGCCGGAACCGATCAAACTTGCAATCGAGAAACGTGGCGACCTCGCCGGACATGAGAAGGGTGCGTTTGACCAACACGTTCTGGAATTCGCAACGCACAAAGTGGGCGGATGTGAGATCAAGGCCATCCACCTCGATATTGCGGAAAACACAGTCTTCATAGGTTCCACTGTGCAAGATAAACCACTTGCCCACCACATTCTCTACCACGACCCGCTTCCCGTCACCAAAAAAGCCCACATCATTGCCGCTGGCACCTTCCACTCGCACGTCTTCGGCGCCTCTCACCACCACTCCAAATTGAGGCGCTTGGATCACCACCCGAGTCGCCTGTTCCAGCGACACCAACCGCTGGGATGGCAAAAACTCCCCATCCTCCACGGGGCCCAAAACACGAACTCCGGCGGGCTCGTGGAACTTCACGTGTTTGAACACCCCCCCCACCCCCGGAACCATGGCCAGGTTGTTCGCAAAGTGGCAGCCTTCGAAGTGGCCCGTAGGCGAATTGGGAAAGCGTACGCCCCGGAAACTGCACAGCACAAAACGCGGGTCATACATCGTGATCGCATGAAAATCGTCATCGATGAACTGGACTTTCCGAAACGTACACTGGCGCCAATGCCCAGAGCGATCGACCGGAAACCACTGCTCGATAGCCAGTGATTCGAACTGCAGCCGTTCCCAGGTTACGGCATCGTCCGACTCGGGCGACTGCCGCATATGCACGTTCGAGAAGTGCCCGCCTTGAAAACGCGTATCGGTCCAAACCCCGCTCAAGATCGAAACGTCTTTGAACACACAATCGATGAATACGCAATCCTCCACCGTGACGAGATCAAACCGACAGCGTTCAAACGTCACCTTCTCGAACCGAACCGTCGAGAATTGGCTTTTCCGAAAAACCGTTCCGCGGTACGTCTTGCCGCGCACGGTACAGTCCTTTCGCGACCTTTTCGGGTGCAGCAGCCAAACCAGAGCCAGCAGGCAATCGCGAAGGAGTCCGCTCACGGCGTCACATCGGCTTTTTCGCGCCCGGCGCGATTTCGAAGGGAAGATCGCCTCAACCGCCTTGAAACGTCCCGCGGAGTCAACAGGCTCCGGCGGATATTGGATGGATGGAGTGGATTCATGCAGCCTCCTGCAGCAACGGCAAACGCGATGAAGACGGTGATCGTGATTGTCTCCGCCCTATGCTGATGGTATCTCTGTGTCCGGGAAGGTTGAAAATCAAGGGGTACGCGCATTCTGGATGCCGTTTTTCGTCTTCTGCGGTTATCTGGAAACAGTCCGCATTGATGGCCCCTTGAAGTCGGGGATAGGCGAGATTCTTCACAAAGATGAAGTCCCGTCCCGAGCCTACGAAAACACGGCTCCCAATAAAGAGGGAGGTGAATTCAAACGGGCACTCAGTGAGTTTGGGATACACCAGCGGGATCGAAACCCGGTTTGCCTGCGGCCGCAACAGAAACGACACAGTATCGCTGCGGAATGGAAAGCCCATGCTTTTGCAAGTGATCCTTTCGGTACAGCAGGCCGTGAAATTCACCATGATGCTATAAGCGCTATCCGCCATGAAATCGGTGGCCACGATATCGACCGTATCGGTAGCTGGCTTTTGGGTCACCGGCAAACCCAGCAGGCATCCCGTCAAAAATTGAAGCGTCATTCCTGTCGCCAGAACCAGGATTCTTGGTGCACTCACCAGTGAGGCGGCCGGTCGTCGGCGGGGCCGGTCTCTTGTCCGCCTGTTTCCATCTGGTCTTTGAGCTCTTCGAACTTCCGGGCCAGACGATCCAGATCTCCCTTCAAGAGCAGCACCACCTCGTGGAGTTGCTCCACGGTGCGTTCGCTGTGGGACAGGCGGATTTCCAGCTCGTCGAGCCTCGGTTCGTTGTCGGTCATGGGCGACAATGGTAGCGAACCCCGAGGCCGTTGCGGATTTCTAAAATGGCGTAGACTTCGCAATCCACCGGGAGATCCATTATGTCCAAACCCACTGAAACCCACGCCGCCCTGCTGAAGAAGCTCGGAATCACCATCCCCCAGGTCCTGCTGCCCAAAACCGGCACGGATCTTTCCAAGTGGGCCGTTGTGGCTTGCGACCAATACACTTCCGACCATGCCTACTGGAACCAGGTGGAGTCCACTGTGGGCGCCGCTCCCTCCACCCTTCGCATCACCCTGCCGGAGATCTTCCTGGAAAGCCCGGAAGTGGGCGCCAAGATCGAGAAGATCCACGAGGCCATGGCCGACTACACCGCGCGCGGCATCCTGGAAAGCCAGGGCGAATGCCTGGTCTACCTCCAGCGCACCACGGAGCACTCCGGCACCCGCGAGGGGATCGTGGTGGCCATGGACCTGGAACGATACGACTACGCCCGCGATTCCAAGAGCCTGATCCGCGCCACCGAAGGCACCATCGTGGATCGCATCCCTCCGCGTCTGGCCGTGCGCCGCGCCGCCCCGCTGGAGCTGCCCCACATCATGATCCTGATCGACGATCCGGATCGCGCCGTGGTGGAGGCGCTGGCCGCCAAGACCTCCGGGCTGGAGAGCATCTACGACGTGGAACTGATGCAGCAGGGAGGTCACCTCAAAGGCTGGAAACTGGAAGGTGCGGCGCTTGCGGAGGTGCTGGCCAAGTTGGATGCGCTCCTGGAAAAGACGATTTCCGTCCAAGGCCCCGCTCCGCTGTTCTGGGCCATGGGCGATGGCAACCACAGTCTGGCCACGGCCAAGGCCCGCTGGGAAGAGACCAAGACGGAGCTTGCCGCCAAGGGCGCGAGCCAGGCCCAGATCGACTCCCATCCGGCCCGCTTCGCGCTGGCCGAAATTGTTAACATCCACTCGCCCGGCCTGTTCTTCGAGCCCATCCACCGCGCGGTGTTCACCAAGGACATTCCCGAACTCACCGAGGCGGTCCTCTCCGAGGCGACCGCAGAGGTCACCCAGATCAAGGAAGCCGACCTGCAGGCCCTGCTGGTTTCCCCGGAAGGCCAGAACAAAGCGGGGTACTTCGATGGCAAGAACTGGTACGTGCTCTCCTACAAGGGCAAGAAGCTCCCCACCGCCAAGGTCGACGAGCTGTTCGGGAACTTCCAGAAAGGGGTTCCCAGCGCGCGGATCGACTTCATCCATGGCTGGGAAGACTCCAAGAAACTGGTTTCGGAAGGAGCCGGGATTTTCTTCACGCCCGTGATCGCTCGAGAACGCCTGTTCACATGGGTCCAGGAGAACGGGCCGCTGCCCAAAAAGTCCTTCTCCATGGGACATGCCGAAGAAAAGCGCTACTACTTGGAAGCGCGCCGGATCATCGCGTGACACCAACTGGACACCACTGGTGTCCAGTTCCAAAGTTGACAACGTCCTGAAACAGTTCATCGGTTGTCGACGGCTATACTTTATTGCTAGGACGCCCCCTGTTCAGCGGGGAGCGTCCATTTCCGAACAAGTCGATTTCCGGTCCAGTGCCGGACGTGGTTTGCCGGGAACAAACACCTCGCTGTGGACGGACATGCCCCAAACAAACTCCCGATCGAACTGTCTCCAGACGGTCCAATCCCTCAGCCGCGCGGGGGGATGGCTGGCAAGCCTTCTTTTTCTGCTCAGCGCCTGCGAGGTGACCGAGTTGCCTCCCGAACCGGAAAAGGTTGTCGAGGCGCGAGTCACCATCGCCACATCGACGGCCCCGGATACCGTTTCCTGGACGATCGGAACGCGAACAGGATGGGGAGGACTGACCAAAATATCGACAGATTCCGTATCGGGCAGTTCCGTCTTCAGGGTGAGCGTCGGTGCACCGAACCCGCCCGATACGGTCCAGTTCGGGCTGCGCACGTTGGGCGTCCGCACGGCGGTGATCAAGATGGCTCCCCAGGGGGACGGCTCTTATTTGCAATTGCCAGCCGTCCCGGAGGCGACAGCCTTGAAACTTCTGGCGAAACTGGATTCGCTCTCCAAAATTTCCGGATCCGGCTTGACCAAGTCCCGAAATGGATTGGAAATCCTCGCCGCGAGGCTCTTGTTGGATTCCTCCTCGATCCTCAAGGACAAAAAACAGCTGCCCACCGGTTTGACCAAGTCCGTTCTGGATAGCCTGGCCTTGCGCGAGGCGGCGAAGGGCGCGACCCCTTTGGAAATCGTCTCCAGAAGCTGGCTGCTGGATCTGAACTTCGAACAGGCGCGTACAAGGCTCGAGCTTTGGTTGGCCCAGAAGGTTCCGGGAATCGACAGCGCGGCATACCGACGGATGGTGCCTCTGGACAACTTCCCGCCCGAAGTTGTGCGTCTGACGGCCGATACGCTGACGGTGGTGAGGGGCGGCGGGAAACGGTCTTTCGTGATCGAGTTGCAGGACGACTCGGGAATGACCTCCCTGAAGAAGTCCGTGATCCAAAACAGTGTGGACGCTTCCAGCTTCTTTTCCCTGGATGCGCCGGCCTTTCCCACCAACAAGCCGATCTCGTACGTGTGCACGCTCAAGGTGGCCACCAGTGCGGCCGCGGTGGGCACCTATGTGTTGCAGGTGGAGGTCACGGACAACCGTGGCAAGAAGGCGAGCAAGGAACTCACCTTCCAGGTGGCGGAAAACGATCCAGGGAATCCTGGCGACCCTCCGGTTGACCCCATCGAGGTGAATCACAAGCCGAAGGTGACCCGACAAAACCCTCTCGCGAGCACGGTAGCGGTTTCCGACATCACCTACAGCCTTGCGTTCCAGTGGTCGGTGGATGATGTCGATGGAAACTTGACCAAGGTGTATCTCCAGAACAACGAGATCACGCTGCAAAACGGGATCGCCAAGGAGGAGGTCTCGCTCAAGCTCGGCGACACCACGTTCGTGGTGATCCGGGCGACGGATGCCAAGGGATTGGAAGACATCGACACGATCCGCGTCTATCGCAAAAAGCGCGTGGAGCCGCTCGTCGAGATCCTCTCCAGCGCCGCAAGGGATGTGAACATCGCGGATACGCAGTCGACCTACCAGGTCAGGTGGAAAGTGACCGACACCGACCTCGATTCCGTGAGGGTGGAAGGGAAGTCGTTCAAAGCCACGGAAGGTCCCGAGTACGCATTCACCGCCACTCTTGCGCCTGGAACGAACAAGACCGTCCGCATCGTCGCCTACGACCACCTCGGTTCGGTTGTGCCGGATTCTGTCATGATCCATCGGCCGACGCCGATCAAGCCGATCATCGCCTACGTTTCGGGCACGTCCAGGGACACTTTCGTCGTCGACACCCAGACCACACTGAAGACCCGCTGGAAGGCCACCGACACCGATCTGGACTCGCTGTGGATCGGGAACGCCAGATACAAGGCGGTCTCCGGCCAGGAATACGAATTCGTGTCGCATCTGGTACCCGGGGCGAAAGACACTCTTCGCATCGTGGCCACGGACCTTCTCGGCTCGAAGGTGTACGACTCGTTGGTGATCAGGCGGCCGGATCCGCGCGCGAAGTGGAAAGACGCGATCGCCGCGGTGCAAAGCGGGGCGGATACGATCCCTTTGATCAAGTTGTCTGCCGGCATTTCGATGGGGCAGTTTGAAATCACCCGAGCGGTCTACGCCAAGTACGCTGGAGCAGCCATGCCTGCGGATTCGCTGGGGTATCCGGTGAACAACGTTTCGTTCTACGATGCCGTATTGTTCTGCAACGCGCTGTCCAAGGCCAAGGGACTCGATACGTTGTATTCCTGGACATCGCACGATGTCGTCAACGGCTGGATGGACACCGTCACTGTGCGGACGGATGCGAATGGCAAGCTGCGAGGTTTTCGGTTGCCGACTCCGGCGGAGTGGAGCTCCGCGGTTGGAGCCTGGGGAGGTCCGTACCCGTGGGGAAGCTCGACCGATTTGGCGATCGCATCCGATTTTGCCGTGATCTCGGATGCGGGTCCGCATCTGCCTGGCACGAAGATGCCGACCGGACCTGGTCTGTTCGATCTCGCCGGCAACCAGTCGGAATGGCTTTCCGAAAACTACGGATTCAAGCTGGTGGGAACCCGTTGGGCGGTCGCGGGCGGTTCGTTCACGACATCGAGCGTCAGTCCCGCCACCCTGTTGAATTTGAATTACACCGCTGGAACCATGAAGAATTCCACGATCGGCCTGCGCATTGTGCGGGTCGGATCCAATTGAAGGGGCACATCCAATGAAGCACACCGCTCGAATGTTGTTTGTCATGCTTGCCATAGCGGGAGATGCGATCGCCGAGATTCCTGGGTTGTTCGCGGTCCAGGAGGCGAGCATTTCGGATCCAGCCGCCATCGCGACGACCAAGCGAACCAATTTCGGCATGGCGCAGTTTGCGGTCATCGGCGACCTGGACAACGACAAGGTCCAGGATCTGATCGTGGGAGCGCCTTTGTTGGATTCCGGAGCCCTCCATATCCAGCTTCTGGATGCTAACGGGAAGCTCAGATCGACCCTTCTGACGATTTCCGCCCGAGATTCGAAGATCGTCGGTGGCTTGGGATCCCAGTACGCGGAAAAATTCGGAACGGGTCTGGCTGTCATCAAGCCGTTTTCGGAATCGCAGACCTGCGCGGTGGTGATGACAAGCTCCGGAGCAGTGCAGAAGCTCTGGACTCTCACCATCTGCCGCGAGAAGGTCGGGCAGACCTATACCGCGAGGCTGGCCAGCGCCAACAAGTTCGACACCTCCTCGGTCGCGTTGAGCGGACTCGGCTTGAGAGGTCTCGGACTCGGCAACTCCATCGCCGTGATCGACACGCCAAGCGTAGGGGAGCGCATCGTGGCGGTCGGTGCCGCGATGGACGGAGCGACGGCGAGTTCCCGACAAGGCCGCGTCATTTTGCTCGCGATCGATCCGGAGAATCCAGCCACGATGAGGAGGATCGCCTCCTTTCCGGAATCCCACGCCGCGGCTGCCGACGACGCTTTCGCCAAGACTCTGGTGGCTGGAGAAACCTTCGGCACTTCGATCGCTCCGTGGCGCGGAGCGGGCGGGGAGAAGGGAATGGTCGTGGTTTCAGGAGGTTACACGCCGACCGGTGGAGCCCCCACTGGTCTGGTCCATGTCGTGAAATTCGGCGCAGGCAACACCATCGCTTCCGACAAGACCTTCAAAGCCACCGCCAATCCCCTGGTCACAGGTCCGGCGAGCAGCATCGCTTCCGGTGATTTCGATCATGATGGGATCTCCGATCTGGTCCTTGGTTTCAACCAGGATGCCACGGCGGGTCCCGCACAAATCGGCAGCGTGAAGGTCCTGCTCATGGATGCCTCGGGGGCACCCAAGGATTCCAGCTTCATCTACAAGGGGAAGTCCGGCTTCATCGACACCGCGAACGCATTGGCGGCGGAGTGCTGGTGGGGGTCTCGGCTCGCGACGACGGATTTCGACGGCGACCAGCAGTTGGATCTGATCGTCAGCGCGAAGGGGAACCCGCTCTCGTCGGTCCCCGAAATCCCGGGATCCATCTGGCCGATTCGGCTGAAGCAGGCCCCTTGGAAGCACAAGGCGGCGGATGCGATTTCCTTGACGGCGAGCAGTGGATGGCAGGGGAAATATCTGGACGAATATGTCACGGGAAACAAGCTGGCTTGGTCCCTCGTTCCCTCTTCCACGCCGGGCGCAGATCCTGTCGCGACTTGCAAGCTGTCTCTCAATTCCCAAAGGTATTTCGTCGAGTGCTCGCCGGGAACGAGCAACGGGACGACCAAGGTTCGCGTCGCATACCGCGATACCGGCAATATTCCCTCGACGGTTCAATTCCGGGACACCCTGGAATTCGCCGTGAAGGTGACCGGGATCAACAACCCGCCGAGCCAGGTGGTGGCGATTCCGAAAATCGTCATCACGGAAGACCATTCCGATACCGTCGCATTGGTTTTCTCCAAATACTTCAGCGATCCCGAGGGGGAAAAGCTGCGGTTCGAACTGACTCCGTACGACGGCTCGATCACAGGGTTGGTCGTCTACCGGTTGTCGGCGGACTTCGACTCCTTGCATCTCACGCCGGTGCAGTTCAAGCATGGATTGTGCTCCTTGAAAGTGACGGCCAAGGACGATTTCGGGGTTTCCACGGACGCCAAGATCCTGATCGAAATCACGCACGTCAACCACACCCCAAGCGCGGTGGAAGATGCGTACGAAGTCGACGAGGCCATGAAATCGAAGCTCACCGAGCTTGACGTCATTTCCAACGACCGCGACGAAGACGGCGACGTGATTGTTCCGGAAATTGTCGCGAAAGCCGCGCATGGCACGTTGGAGGTCAAGTCTGGCAAGGTCGTGTATGCTCCGGAAATGTTCTACGTGGGGCCGGACTCCTTCACGTACAAGGCCTTCGACGGGTCGATCGGATCGGTCGTCAAGCAGGTGAAGATCAAGGTGGTCGCGAGGAAGGGTTCGCCGATCGTGTACCAGAATCTGCGTGATACGACCGTCAACGCGGACTCCGACACGATCAAGGTGCGTGCCGACAGCCTGTTCTTTTCGGGTGAAACCCGCTTCGAATTCGAGGTCTACGCTCCGGAATACAATTGTCCGAGTCTGGCGAAAGTGGTTTTCGATTCGAAAACCAAGATGTTGCTCATCATCCCTTTCAAGTACCAGTCGGGCCCTTGCGAGATCCTGATCCGCGACTACTATCCGGCCGATTCGATCGCCACGAAGATGAATCTTCTCGTCAACTACGTGGCTCACCCCTACCATTTCGCCGCGGAGTCCCTCGTGGACACTGCCTATCCGAACGATCGACTGGTCGTTCCCTTGGATTCGCTGGACCTGGAGCGCAACGAACTGGAATACGTGCTCGGGGCAGGCTGCCCAAGCTGGGTTTCCGTCAAGGGAAAGTCTCTCGTGTTCTCGCCGGATGCCAACAGCCGCGACTTCCTGAGCACGGTGATGGCCCGCAAGCTGGCGCCAGCCGGGACCAAGGAGTTCGACTTCACGGATACCATGAAATTGGATATCACCATCGGCGATATTGCCTCGTTGCGAGGCAGATCGCTCGGCGGTGTACGCCTGGACTTCTCCACGGATCCCGGCCGACTGCTGGTCCTTGGTGGAGATGTCGATTTCCGCATCGATTTGATCGGATTGCGGGGAGAGGTCTTCCAGACGGTGTCCGGCTCGGCCAGGGAGAGCCGCAGCATCGATCTTCCAAGGACATCCCACGTCTATCTGCGGCTGCAAGAGGGGGGCCGCTCCATCATCACTCCTCTGTTTTTGAAACGCTGAATTAGAAGGACCCGCACATGAGAATTTCTCCGCTGCTTTTCGCGGGGGTTTGTCTTGGGCTGAATGCCCAAGCCTCCCCTCTATCGGATCGAACGACGCGCACATTCCGGGAGGCCAATCCCTTGGTCTCCAATGGACTTGTCCTGGCCGACATCGTCGTGGCATACGACGAGCCCACGGGACTGGGAATCGTTCCGAAAACCTTCCTCCCGGCTCTCATGAGGACCGCGTCCGAGGAGCTGTCCAACGCGACCGGGCATGCCGTGCAGCTTGGCCGCGTCACGATCGTTCCGACCAGTCCGAAGTCCGATCCGGACATCCTGATTGTCAAGGATTGTCCCGCTGGCATCGTGCGCGAAAGCGACAAGCCGGATGGCGTGAACGCGATCTGCGCCGATGCGCATACCGGTGGATATCTGGGTGTGCAATGGTGGAACGCGACCGAAGCCCTCGCGACGGGATCCACCGAGGAGGTCTTCAAGCGGGATGCAAACAGTTCGACGACCCTGTCGAAGGGCGCTCGGATCATCGTGACCTGGAGCACGCTGAAGACATACGGAGCGGCGGTCCTCGTCCACGAATTCGGACACTACCTGTTCGCGATGCGCGACGAATACCAGGCCACGCGGTTCACGAGAGGGACCATCGCCGATCCCGATCTGCCTTACCTGAACGCGGCGGTCAGCAATCCGAACGGGACCGAAACGAATCCGACCGGAGGGACAGGAATTGCCCTCGCCACCGGATCGGAGCCGTGGGAGCTCGACTTGTTCACCTCCTACTTCGACGGGTACGGGATGGGGAAAGTGACCAACTTCCTCACGAACAAGCGGGGTTACTCTCCGAAGAACATCGCTGTGAATCGCGCCTTGGGCACGGGCAGTGAAGGCGTGCTCGATCCGGGCGACGGGGATATCAAGTACTGGGTGCCCGAGCAATTTGCCACGGCGCCCACGCGCGGCAACGGCACGGTCTCTCCTTCGGGCGATCGACACGGCGGCTTGTGGTCCGTGGAGACTTCCATCCGGACTGCGCTCAAGAAATCCTATACCTTGCCCACCTTGCCCGCATACGTCGATTCCAAGACGGAAATCGATTCCTTCTTCGTTGGGCAGGGAAATATTTTCGTGATCGATCGATCCGGAACGATGTCCGACCCGATCCTGGATCCAGGGTACTCAGGCTTGACCAAGTGGGACTTGGCCATGGATTTCTTCGGGAACATGACCCACATCGAAGCGGGCATCAACTATTCGAATTCTGCGAAGTTCGGCGTGGTGGCATTTGACGACGTCGTTTCCGAACCAGAAGGCATGGAATACGCCTATGGCACAGGCGCAGTGAAGACGTATCGACCGATCGGAGATTTTAGCGGCCTCACCGTCAAGGGTGCGACCTCGCCTCTGACCTACAAACTCTCATCGGCAGCCAAGCTCCCAAGTCCGATGGGTGGATTCACCAATCTTGTAGGTGGATTGCAGCGAGCCAAGGAGCGTCTGGATGAAGATCCGGATCGTCCCTACATGCGCAATGTGATCTTGGTTTCCGATGGTCTCCACAACTGGCCGATGAATGTGGTGTTCAATGGGGACGAGGGTCAGAAAGGTGGCTACCGCGTGTTTGCGGTGACCGTCGATACAAAACTGAACGATGTCTCCGGCATGGGAGCAAAAATGCAGGCTTTGGCTAAATCGAGCAGTGGTCCTGATGGTAGTCAAGGTGCGGTATTCTTCACCAGTGACATCACCACTGCCAATGGTCAGCTACGCTCCATTGCCCAGTCGATCAATGAACTGATCAACAAGCTCGACAACACCACCTATCTGCCCTCCATCCTTTTTCGAGATGCTGCGGCGGAGTATTCGATCACGACGGACGCGGGTCAGTCCTCCGCGAACATGTCTCTTGGCTGGACTGGCGCGGCGGTACCGACGTTGTACATCACCAAGCCGAACGGCCAGACGGTCACCGAGGCCGGTGAAACGGGGATCACACTGGTCAAGTCCGGCAACTTCAAGAGTTTCCAGATCGATCTCACCAAGGCCGCGGTCGGCAAATACACAATGCGCGTGGTCAGCACCGCCAACCAACCCATCACCATTTTCCCAACAACGGCGATCAAGAGCACCAACTTGCAGCTGATTCCGCATCTTACGACGGAATTTGCCATGAGCGGTGGACAGATTCCTGTTAGCCTGTTGGTCCAGGATGGCCGTCCGATCGTTGGACTGGATGTCGTTGCGACTCTGATGAACGCGACCACCGGAGTTTCCTCGACCATTCCGTTGGTTTGGAAGGGCGCTGGATATTCCGGCACCTTCACCGGCACCCTCCAGCCAGGTCAATCCGAGGTGTATTTCACGGTCACTCACCCGAACAACGGCAAGGTCAGGTTGATCGGCGGAGAGAACGGGAAGAGTTCGCAAATGCCACAATACCCGTATTTCCAGCCTCGCAAGCTCTCGCAGCAGATCCTTGTCGGAGCAGGGGCGAAACCGGTGAACACCATCGCGGTGGAAGCCTGGACCAAACAGGAACAGGAATCCTTCGCGCAGGGCACGAACTTCAAGCTGTTCTTGAAGAACAAATCAAGCGTCCCGCTGACTGGCCTGAAAGCTCGCTATTTCTTCAGTCTCGCAGAAATTCCAGGAGGAGTACCTGGATGGTCCGTCAACTACATGCCCGGTCAGCCGACCGTGAAAGTTGGAACGGTGAGTGGCCGCCCTGGCTTGGCATATGTTGAATTCAGCTATGCCGGGAAAACCTTGCAGCCGAATGCATCCTCCAGCAATGGAACCAACGGCGGCGACCAGATCACGGTGATCGATGCGTCTTGGCGGACTCCGTGGAATCCTGGCAACGACTATTCGTATCGCGGTCTCAAGACCACTTGGGGAGTCAATTCCTTCGTGAACATCTACGATGCTTCCGGAAAGCTCATTTCCGGAAATCCAGATCTGGATCCGATCTCGGTCACCACCAATTCCCAGCCGATCGTCGATCTGGTTGGACCTGACCTCGTGGTCGCCGGACAGCCGGCCACCTTCAAGGCCAATGCCGCGGACCCTGATGGCAATGCCATGACGATCAAGTGGTATCTCGGAACAACGCAAGTTGGAACGGGCGAATCCCTGACCTATTCCGGTTGGACCGCTGGAGCTCAGAACCTGTCGGTTGTGGTGGACGATGCGATCAGCCCCAAGGTCACGGTGGTTCGATCGGTCCAAGCCCAAGCTGCGACCGGTGCATGCACCGAGGCGACCAGCATCGATCTGGGATCGATCAGCACGGCCAAGTCCGTGGCCCTGATCAAGGGCACGAACTGCTTCGCGGTGAAAGCCCCTCGCGAGTGGTCCTGGAAGAAAATCGCCTTCCAGGCCAACAGCTCGGGTGTGGCGCTCACGGGTGTCTCCGTCCAGACGCTCCCCGTCGGGTCGGTGACCAACCTGTCCGGATATACCCAGACGGTGCTCTTCTCCGATCCCGGATTCGGAAAGAGCTTGTACCTCAAGGTTGTCTCGAATGCCGCTCGTACCGCCACCCTGAACTGGTGGCTGCAGTAAGGCGAAGGTCGCTTTAGAAGAAATCGCCAGGCCCCCGATCCAGGTTGGATCGGGGGCTTTATGTTTCTTGGCATGACTCCGCGCCTTCCGATCCAGGGAATCCTTCTGGCGATCTCCATCGCCTGTTCCGCCAACATCGCCCACCAGATCGTCGTGCGCGACCACCTGAAGGAAACCTCCAGCGAAACCAGTGTTCAGGCGCGAATCGGAGACACCACCGCCGGAACTTGGATCGGGACTCTGCCAGGGATCGAAGGTTTGCCGACGCCGCCTGTCCCGGAAAATCCGCCGTACCTCTCGATGAGAACCGCGTTGAGGCCATCGGATGAACCGGTGCTCTGGCCAGGTCGACTGGCGATCCGGCTGGATTTCATCACGGACGAGGGCGAGTACCGGCCGAGGTGTTCGGGAGTCATGGTCGGTCCGCGACAGGTTTTGACAGCCGCCCACTGCGTGGTCGTGCCCACATCGATCTCGCCCATCGGCGAGCAGTGGATCTCGGATTCGCTGTTCGTGCGGCCTGCGTACAATCGAGGCAAGGATCATCCAGGAATGAATCCTGTCCGAGTCGTGAGATCCACGGTGTCCAAGTCCGTCTTCCCGATCGCGGCGCAATATGTGGGCGACAACGACTGGGCGATGTTGGAGCTTGCTTCGGATATCGGAACCAGCCTCGGCTGGGCCCAGGTCGCCCCGATGAACGCGTCGCGTGAAGGGGCATCGATCCACATGTTGGGATACCCCGTGATCCATGCCGCGTGCAGGGTTGGCATCCCTTGCGACACCGTTTCCCGCAAGGACACGCTTTGCCACTCGTGGGGTCCCCTCCAGCGCCGGAAACAAGGCCCCATCCAGGATTGGGCTCCGTTGGTTCCCGCCTGGCAGGGCGAGAGCGGATCCCCCGTGTTGGATTGTCCTGACGATGGATGTCGGCTGGGAACGCTTCGGGTGCGCGGAACCCGTTGGACCACCGATGCCATCAGCGCCTTCGACAGCACGATGTCGGGCGTTCTGGCCAAGCTCCTGGAGGGCGTGAAGGTGCCGCTGTCCGGCACGCTTGCGCAAGCCGGCCTTGGAGCCATGGGAATCGACGCGAGGTGGGACGGAAGGGGGTGGGAGCTTCGGTGCGAAGGCGCGACCACGTTCGACGCTTTCCGACCGAATGGAACTCGTCTGGAGATCGCATCGAAAGTTCCGGTCGTGCGGCTGTCGCCTGCCGGAGCGAGAATGGTTCTGGTTGTGGCGCGCGGGCCGGGCTGGTCGCGAAGCCGCACGTTGGTGGCGCCGTGAGGGTTTGCGCAATTGGGCTGATCGCCTTGGCGGCATCTTCATGCCTGGCTGCGGCCGTTTCTCACACCATCGTCATCCGCGACCACATGAAAGAAACCTCCGCGGAGTCGGTGGTCCAAGGGCGTGCCGGCGACACCACGGCTGGATCGTGGACCGGAAGCTTGCCTGGGATCGGTGGATTGCCCACCCCGGCGGTGGCGGAAAATCCGCCCTACATTTTGATGCGAAGGCCATTGTCGAAGGATCCATCGCCATTGAGTTGGCCTGCGCGGACTGCCGTTCGGTTGGATCTCAAGATCTATACCGGAGCGATGTATCCGCGCTGTTCGGGGATTCTGGTGGGCCCCAAGCGTGTGCTGACAGCGGCTCATTGCTTGGTTTCGCCCACTTCGATTTCCTCGATTCACGAGCAGTGGGTTTCGGATTCATTTTTCGTGCGCCCTGGCTTCAATCTGGGCCGGGACTACCCGGGGACGGAGCCCGTCCGGGTGGTGAAATCGACGATTTCAAAATCCGTTTTCCCGATTTCCGGCGGATACAACGGCGACAACGATTGGGCCTTGCTGGAATTGGAATCTGACCTCGGAACCAGCATGGGATGGGCACAGGTGGCTCCCATGGAAGCGTCGCGGGAAGATCGCATGATCCACATGATGGGTTACCCTGTGATCCCATCGGCGTGCCGGACGGGCCAGGTCTGCGATACCGTTTCCCGGAAAGACACTTTGTGTCATTCGTGGGGGCCTCTCGGTCGGAACCACTTCGGGCCCATCCAGGACTGGGTGCCGCTGGTCCCGGCCTGGCAGGGGGAAAGCGGTTCGGGAATCCTCGATTGCCCGGACGACGCCTGTGTGCGCGGCCCTTTGCGAACTCGCGGAACTCGATGGACGCTGGAGGCCATCAACGCCTTCGACAGCACGATGTCGGGGGTGTTGGCCAAGCTTCTGGAAGGCGTGAAGGTTCCGCTTTCCGGAGTGGTGGCGCAAGGTGGGCTTGGAGTTTCGGGAATCGATGCGCGCTGGGACGGGAGGACATGGGAACTTCGGTGCGAAGGCGCGGCCTCCTTTGACGCTTTCCGTCCGGATGGAGCTCGTATGGAAATTGCATCGGAAGGTCCGGTCGTGCGGCTATCGCCTGTTGGGGCGAGAATGGTTCTGGTGGTCGCGCGCGGACCGGGTTGGTCGCGCGGTCGAACCTTGGTTGCGCCGTGAGGGTTTGCGCATTGGGGTTGTGCGTCGTTGTTGCTTCGCCATGCCTGGCCGCATCGGTATCCCACACGATTGTCGTTCGCGACCACCTGAAGGCGGTATCGAGCGAGGCCACTATCCAGGCCAGCATGGGCGACACCTCCTCTGGATCGTGGACGGGCAGTCTGACGGGAATTGACGGGCTTCCGACGCCCGCGGTCCCGGAAGATCCTCCGTTCATTCTCATGAGAAGCGCGCTTTGGACCGGGTCGCAGACCAGGGGGTGGCCTGGCCGGGCAGCTGTGCGGTTGGATGTGAAGTCCTACGACAGCATTCTCTATCCGAATTGTTCAGGGTATCTCGTGGGCCCGAAGCACGTTTTGACGGCTGGGCATTGCATGGTGATGCCGACCTCCACATCCACCATCCAGGAGGATTGGTATTCGGATTCCGTCTTCGCGCGTGCCGGGCTCGACCGTGGAGCCGACTACCCCGGGATGGTTCCCGTGCGCGTCGTGAAGACAGCGATTTCAAAATCTGTATTCCCTGCTTCGAAGTCGTACGACGGAGACAACGACTGGGCGTTGCTGGAGCTGGAGTCCGATATCGGAACCCGATTGGGTTGGGCGCAGGTTGCGCCCATGGAAGCATCGCGCGATGGCAAGAACATCCACATGCTGGGATACCCCATCCGGCCGCCGGCTTGCCGAACAGGACTTCCCTGCGACACGGTTTCCAGGAAAGACACTCTTTGTCATTCCTGGGGTCCTCTCAAACGCAACAATTTCGGCCCTATCCAGGATTGGGCGCCAAAGGTGCCAGGTTGGCAAGGGGAAAGCGGATCAGGCGTCCTGGATTGTCCTGACGACGCATGCCGGCTCGGGAAGTTGCGCGTGCGCGGAACCCGATGGACGGTCGAAGCGGTCAACGCCTTCGACAGCACCATGTCGGGAGTGCTTGCCAAGCTCCTGGAAAGCGTGAAGGTGCCGCTTTCTGGCCTACAAGCGCAAACAAGCGTTGGATCCGGGGAGATCCACGCGAGGTGGGATGGAAGGGGTTGGGAGCTTCGGTGCGAAGGCGCCTACAAATTTGACGCTTTCCGTCCGGATGGAACCCGGATCGAAGTCGCGAACAATGCTGCATCGTCACGCGTCGACCCTGCTCGCGCGAAGATGGTTCTTGTGGTCGCGCGCGGACCGGGTTGGTCGCGCAGTCGTACTTTGGTGGCGCCGTGAGGGTTTGCGCATTGGGGTTGTGCGTCTTTGTTGCTTCGCCATGCCTGGCTGCATCGGTATCCCATACCATTGTCGTTCGCGACCACCTGAAGGAAACGTCCGCGGAGTCGGTGGTCCAAGGGCGTGCCGGCGACACCACGGCTGGATCGTGGACCGGAAGCTTGCCTGGGATCGGTGGGTTGCCCACTCCGGTGGTGGCGGAAAACCCGCCCTACATTTTGATGCGAAGGCCATTGTCGAAGGATCCATCGCCATTGAGTTGGCCTGCGCGGACTGCCGTTCGGTTGGATCTCAAGATCTATACCGGAGCGATGTATCCGCGCTGTTCGGGGATTCTGGTGGGCCCCAAGCGTGTGCTGACAGCGGCTCATTGCTTGGTTTCGCCCACTTCGATTTCCTCGATTCACGAGCAGTGGGTTTCGGATTCATTTTTCGTGCGCCCTGGCTTCAATCTGGGCCGGGACTACCCGGGGATGGAGCCCGTCCGGGTGGTGAAGTCGACGATTTCAAAATCCGTTTTCCCGATTTCCGGCGGATACAACGGCGACAACGATTGGGCCTTGCTGGAATTGGAATCGGACCTCGGAACCAGCATGGGCTGGGCACAGGTGGCTCCCATGGAAACGTCGCGGGAAGATCGCATGATCCACATGATGGGTTACCCTGTGATCCCTTCCACGTGCCGAGCGGGCCAGGTCTGCGATACGGTGTCCCGCAAAGACACTTTGTGTCATTCGTGGGGGCCTCTCGGTCGGAACCACTTCGGGCCCATCCTGGACTGGGTGCCGCTGGTCCCGGCCTGGCAGGGGGAAAGCGGATCGGGCATCCTTGATTGTCCCGACGACGTCTGTGTGCGCGGATCATTGCGAACCAGAGGAACTCGTTGGACGCTGGACGCCATCAATGCCTTCGACAGCACCATGTCGGGAGTGATCGCCTCGATCTTGAGCGATGTGAAGATTCCAGAATCGACACTGCGATCCACTAAGCCCTCCAAACCTGTCCTGAGGATGCGCTGGACGTCTCCAGGGCTAGAAGTCGAGACCGATCGCCTGGCCCGGATCGAAGTTTTGGATGCCCGTGGCAGGAGCCTTTTGCGCACAGGAGAAGCAACGAACTGGACCTTGGAGCGCCTGAACAGGAAGGGCGTACTGCTAGTGGTGGCCCGCTTTGCGACCGGTCTGACAAAGACTGCGACGACGGTGTCGAACCAGTAGCAACGACTGGGCGATGTTGGACCTCGCTTCCTGGCCCGTAGGCGGTGAATCCGGTCAAGCTTGAAAAGAAAGATCCTCCAAAGGAAGAGGAGCTGGCAGCGATCCAGGTAAAGACGATGACGCTGCGGGTCGACCGATCGGCGGGCTGGATTTTCAGTTTGAGGACCCGGATGGCAAGAGTCACCTCTTGACTACCCTGGAAGCAGCCGCCCGGTGACAGCTACCTTGTTCCAAGGGTTCGTTGGAACCGAGGAGCCATACCAGATGCATCCAATATTTGTCGCGATCGCTTTGTTCGGCGCGAGCACGGTTTCCAGCAAGCCAGATTCCCTCGCCAAGCCCGTTGCCCCATCCGATCACGATTCCGGCTTCTCCCTGACTCTGGTCCATGTCAACGACGTGCACGCGCATCTGGATCCCACCTCCGTGTCCATGAAGGTCGAGGGGAAGTCCGTGCAGGTTCCTCTGGGTGGTGCGGCCATATTGAAGGCTGCGTTCGACTCCCTGCGCAAGGCCCGGCCCCAATCCCTGTTCTTGCATGCGGGCGACCAATTCACCGGGACCGCCTGGTTTTCCCTCTACCGAGGTCTTGCCGATGCCGCCGTGGTGCAACGGCTCGGGATGGATGCGTTCGTGCCTGGAAACCACGAGTTCGATCTGGGCCCGGGGCCGTTGCGCGCCTTCCTGGATTCCTCGCGGGTGCCGGTGGTGGCCTCCACGCTCGATGCTTCCCGCGAGCCCATCCTGGCCGGCCGCATTCCTTCGGTCCTGATGCGCGAGGTGGACGGTCGTCGCATCGGCATCGTCGGGATCGCGCATCCTTCCACACCCTCCCTCTCCAGGCCAGGACAGAATCTGCGCTTTCGCGAGGCTGCCTCCATCGCCCAAGTGGTGGATTCCGCCAGGCGTGCGGGCGCCAAGGCGGTGGTCGTGTTGTCGCATGCGGGATGGGAAGCGGACACCATGCTCGCCCGTACGGTGCCGGGCATTTCGTGCGTGGTGGGTGGCCACAGTCACACGCGCGTGGGAAGCTTTCCGGGGCTGGGCGGGGCACCGGCCTACCCGACGGTGATCAAGTCCTCCGAAGGCCTGTCCGTGCCCGTGGTGCAGGCATGGCACCGCGGCATGGAGATCGGGGTCCTCAACCTTCGCTTCGATTCCACCTTCCGGTTGACCTCCTGGGAAGGCCATCCCTTCCTGCCGTCGCCGGCGGGGCTGGCCGGCCTCGCCTCGGAGTCGGTGCGGGGATTCGTGCCCGACAGCGGGATGTCGGCGCTGTTGCAGGGCCTGGTGCGTCCGCTGGACAGTCTGCGCGCGATCAAGGTGGCTCGCGTCCCTTCCGCGTACTCGCGACGCAAAGGTGGCGAACTGGCCGATCTCTGCGCGCAATCCTTGCTTGAGGCAGGGGCTTCGCAAGGCGCTCGCGTGGGGATCATGAACCGAGGCGGTGTGCGCGACGATCTGGATTCCGGTGTGGTGGACATGGAGCAGGTGCAGCGGGTGGCGCCGTTCGGGAACTCCGTGGTGGTGATGACAATTACTGGCAAAAGGCTGCGCCACATCGTGAAGATCCTGGAGGGCCGCAAGAAGAATCCCGGGATGGCCGGACTCGCGGGCGAGCGGGGCGAGAAGGGCAAGTGGAAGTCCTTCCGACTGGCGGGTGCGGCGACGGATCTGGAGGACGAAGACACGGTCCGGATCGCCACCAATTCCTATCTCGCCGACGGTGGCGACGGGTGCATGCCGCTTCGCAAATCCAAAGGCTACCGGTACGATACCGGAATCCGCGACGACGAAGCGTTGGCGAGGTTGCTTTCCAGACTGTTTCCGGTGTCCAAGGGAAAGTGACCGGGCTTCGGCGAAAGGCGACAGGAGGGGCGAACGGGTGAGGGTCTGACGAAGCGCCTTTGGCCCGAAGGAGTACTTTTTCAGGAACAATTCGCCAAAACCGCCTCATTGGGAGCCATTCCATGCATCGCCTTTTTGTTTCCGCCTTCGTCGCTGCCGCGTCTGTTTGCGCAGGTGTTCCCAATGTCCTCGTCCCTGGTCAACCCGCCCGCGCCGAAGACATGAACAAGAACTTCGCCTACCTGGACAGCGCAGTAGGCACCAGGGCGCCACAGGCCACCGTGGGCACGTTGCAGTTGGCTGTGACCGGTCTCCAGGCAGCCAAGGCGGACCAGGCCGCGCTCGAGGATGCCATCAAGCTGATCGCCGCCAAAGTGGGCGCTGCGGATCTGGACAAGGCTCTGAAAGGCAAGGCGGACACCGCCACGCTGCGCATTCTGAACGATCTGGTTTCCAGGAAGGCGGATGTCGGTCAATTGAATGCCAAAGCGGACACTTCCGCGTTGCGGGGTTTCAGCGAGTCGCTGGCCAAGAAGGCGGATGCCGATCAGTTGCGTGTGGTGAAGGATTCGTTGGCGCGCAAGGCGGACACGGCTTCGGTGCGTGGACTCAACGAAGCGCTGGCGAAGAAGGCCGATGTATCCTGGGTGAACAGCCAGATCAGCGCGAGCGCTCCCAGTGGCATGCTCGCCAGTGGTAAGAATTTGTCCGATCTGACCGACAAGGCCTTGGCGCGGACCAATCTGGGATTGGGGGATCTGGCGGTGAAGGGTTCGTTAGGCGCCGCGGACGTGGGCGCGCTGACTCCCGCCGAGGCGGATGCCACTTATCTGAGGTCGGAAAAAGGTTACATCGCTTCCTACTTGGACTACACCGATGGGGGTAAGCCGAAGCAAGCCAAGTTGGCGATCGGAGATTCCCAATACGGAATGGCGTCTGGCGAAGGTTTCCTCGAGCTCTACTCGAACAAGGGGCAATTCAGGCTGTACCAGACGTTTGGAAGCGATCCTGCCGTTTATATGGGTGAAATCGCCACCCAGGAGTGGGCTGGAAGCACGTTCGCGCCCAATGCCGCGGCCAAGCCGACAGGCGAATGGAACTTTTCCGTCGATGGCGAGAGTGCTTACTTGGATCCAGAAAATGGGGTGTCGCGCGACGCGAAATTCGGTGGTAAGGGCATCGCCACCAACGGCCTCCATGTGAATGGCGATGCGACGGTTTCCGGCACCATCAAAGGGACCGTCGTGACCACGGGGATCAAGGCTTCGAACGTCGCCGACTACGTGTTCGAGCCCGATTACAAGTTGGCGCCCCTGTCCGAAGTGGAAGCCTACACCAAGACCCACAAGCATCTGCCGGAAGTGCCAAGCGCCTCAGAGATCGAGAAGAACGGACTGGATCTGGCTCAGATGAACTTGCTGCTTTTGAAGAAGGTGGAGGAGCTCACGCTCCATACCATCGAGCTGGAAAAGCGCATGAAGGCGATGGAGTCGGCCAGCCGCCCTCAGTAGAGGAGGAACGGCGAGCGTCTCACCAGCCAAGCCGCTTCGTCTGGATCCCAGGCCGTGGACAGATCTTGTACCGAAGCATTTCCCGGTGGCCGCCGGGAGATAGCTGGGCTCCAGTGGTGTCCAGATCTCCTGGGAGTTCGCTTTTTGCCGATGTGAAAGGTTCCCGACGACGACAAATTGGATGGACACTTCCAATGGAGTCGACCCGTATGAAACGGTTTTTCGCATTCGCCCTTTTTGCCTGTGCCCCCGCCTTCGCGGCCGTCCCCAACCTCTTCGTGGCCGGGCAGCCGGCGCGAGCGGAGGACATGAACAGAAATCTCTTCTATCTGGACAGCGCGACGGCGACCAAGGCGTCTCTAGCTTCCGTGAACACGATTCAAATCGCGGTTAGCAGCCTGCAATCGAGCAAGGCGACGCAATCCGCGTTAAACGATGCCCTCAAGCTGATCGCCGCCAAGGTGGGATCGGCCGATCTGGAAAAAGTGCTGAAGGGGAAAGTTGACACTTCCACCGTTCGCATCTTGGGAGATTTGGTGGCCAAGAAGGCCGATGAGACCTGGGTGACCGGCCAGATCGCCGCGAGTGCTCCCAGCGGGATGCTCGCCAGTGATGAGAATTTGGCTGATCTTTCGGACAAAGCCGTGGCTCGGACCAACCTTGGGCTCGGCGCTTTGGCGGTCAAGGCTTCATTGACCGCTGCTGATGTGGGAGCTCTGACCGGGGCTGCTGCCGATAAGAAATATCTGAGTCGAGCTGGCGACACTCTCAAGGGGCCATTGATGATGCAAGGTCCTCTGCGCGACGCCGAAGGCAGCTGGATTCTCGGTGGGAGTGCAAATGGTATCGGAATTGGATCGGCAGCCCAAGGGATGGTGCCGATCATTTTGTGGACGGGGACGTCGGATACCACTGCTGTTTTCGCGCAGAGCCACATTTCTCTGCGCCGGAGCGTTTTTTTGGAGGAGGAGCAGCCTCTGGTATTCACTGGTTCCGGTACGGGAGCATTCGATCGTGCCACGCTGTCTGTCGCGAATTCCTTGAACAAGAGATTCAAGGGCGTGCTGCTGGAAATTCCGCGACAAAAGGATGCAAGTACCGCAGCGCCCTCTGATTTCGAGATCAACGTTCAGGGAGGCGGAAACCAGATTCTTCGATACGAGGGCAGTGCGGACATCCTGACTCTGTCTCGCTCCACCAAAATCGCGAAGGACCTTACTGTCACTGGCACCATCAACGGCAAAGTGGTCACCAACGGAATTTTGTCTACCAACGTCGCCGACTACGTGTTCGAGCCCGATTACAAGCTGGCGTCTTTGTCCGAGGTGGAAGCCTACACCAAGACCCACAAGCATCTGCCGGAGGTGCCTAGCGCCACCGAGATCGAGAAAAACGGGCTGGACCTGGCCCAGATGAACCTGGTGCTTCTGAAGAAGGTGGAAGAGCTCACCCTCCACACCATCGCCCTGGAAAAGCGCATGAAGGCGATGGAAGCAGGGGACCGGGCTCAGTAAAGCAGGTGAGGCGCCCGGCGCTCCAGCCAGGCCGCCTCGTCCGGAGCCCAGGCCTTGGACAGATCTTGTACCGAAGCGCCCTGTTCCAGCATTTCTCGCCAACGCTTGTGCCCGGCCAGGATATCGATGGCGGGCTTGATGGTTTCATACTCATAGGGCGGGGCTTTCCATCCGAAGGTGTCCGGCAGATCGCGCGGATCCAACGGATTGATCGCCACCGGCGCAGGCAGGGAGCCCTGCCGACGCAACGCCCAGAGTGCGGCGAAGCCCAGTTCCACCGGGCGTAGTGCGACAGGGTCCGTCACATGGATCTGCACCCCGCCGCAAAGCCTCCCCATGCCCTTGTGGAAGGTGGGTTGGAACCCCAGCTCGCGGAAGACCACGCCCTGGAGGGAAAGCGAATCGAGGTCCGCTTTGAGCTTGGCCGCGTCGATCCACGGTCCGCCGAAGATCTCGAAGGGACGCGTGGTCCCGCGACCTTCGCTGGCCGTGCAGGCTTCCAACAGGCACATGCCGGGATAGACGCGGGCGGTGTCGGCGGTGGGCATGTTGGGGCTGGGCAGCACCCAGGGCAGATTCGCCTCTTCCCACAGCATGCCACGCTTCCAGCCCTCCATGGGAAGCACGTGCAGCTTCAATCCGGGGTACTTTTCCGCCACCAAAAGCTTGGCCATTTCGCCCATGGTCAGGCCGTGGCGCACGGGAACCGTGTGGAGTCCCACGAAGGACTTGTAATCGGCGTCCAGCGTGGGGCCTTCCACCAGATCGCCGCCCAGCGGATTGGGTCGGTCCGGCACCACCACCGCGATGCCTTTCTCCCAGGCGGCTTCCAAGCACAACAGCAAAGTCCAGATGAAGGTGTAGTAGCGGGCGCCCACGTCCTGCAGATCCACCAGCAGCACGTCCACGCCCTCCAGCATGGTGGGGGTGGGCTTGCGGACAGTGCCATACAGAGAATGGACCGGCACGCCCCAGCGCGGGTCGCTCTCGCCTTCCCATTCGATCATGTTGTCCTGGGTGTGCCCCAAGATCCCGTGCTGGGGCCCGAACAGCGACACCAGGGTCCAGGGGGATCCCGGTTTGCGCAGGACATCCGCCAAGTGGGTGAAGTCAGGAAGAATGGAGGCGGGGTGCACCACGGCGCCCAAGCGGGCTCCCTGGAGTTCGGTGGGCCAAAGTTGGGCAAGGCGGCTATGCGGTAGGCGGACGGAAGTCATGGATCACCAAAAGTAGACGGTTAAAGGGAGGGGTGGGTTGAGCGTGGTTTGTCCAATAAGCTTGTATATCCTGAGTCTATATGGTAATTTACAAGTATGATTGGCCGATTGCGGGAACAGTCACGGGTGCGAGAAGCCTTGGAGCATTATCCAGTGGTGGTCCTTTTGGGGCCGCGCCAGTGCGGAAAGTCCACCTTGGCACGGGCGATCTGCGAGCAGGCATCCGGGGCATTTTTCGATCTGGAAGACCCCGCTTGTCCGCTAAAAACGGAGAGTGCCCGGTACATCTTGGACTCCGCGCGGGGCTTGGTGGTCCTGGATGAAATTCAACACCAGCCCGAGCTTTTTCCGCTGTTGCGCGTGTTGGCGGATCGCCCTGGCACTCCTTGCCGATTCTTGTTGCTGGGAAGCGCGTCGCCGCAGGTGGTGGGTCATGCTTCCGAGTCGTTGGCGGGGCGCGCCGCGATGCTTTCGCTGGGAGGGTTCGATCTGTCCGAAGCAGGCCCCGACAATTTTCGGTCCCTCTGGGTGCGGGGAGGGTTCCCCCGGTCCTGGCTGGCCGCCACCGATCCCCTGAGCATGGATTGGCGAACGAATTTTGTCAGAACGTTCCTGGAACGGGACATTCCGGCTCTTGGCATCCGTGTTCCCGCCGCCACGTTGCGCCGGTTCTGGACCATGGTGGCGCATTTCCATGGCCAGATCTGGAATGCGGCGGAATTCGCGCGTTCCATGGGCACCCAGGAAGCCACGGCCAAGCACTACCTCGACATCCTCTCCTCCACCTACGTCCTGCGGGTGTTGCCGCCTTGGCACGAGAACCTGGGCAAACGTCTGGTCAAATCCCCGCGCGTGTATTTCCGGGACAGCGGGCTCCTCCACTTCTTCTTCCAGACCTCCACGGAACTGGATATCCTCTCCCATCCCCGGGCGGGCGCCTCGTGGGAAGGATTCGCGATCGAACAGATTTTGTCTCTCTTGGGAGAGCAGGAGAACGCTTGGTTCTACCGGACCCAGGCGGGTGCCGAGCTGGATCTGATGGTGATGCTCGGCGGCAAACGCTACGGGTTCGAATTCATGCTCTCGGACCACCCCGCCACCACGCGATCGATGACCGTGGCCATGCAGGATCTGGACTTGGAACGGCTGTTTCTGGTGCATCCAGGCTCGGGGCGGGTGGCGCTGCGGGAAAAGGTGGAGCGTGTGGGGATCCAGTCCCTGCCACAAGCGCTGGGGGAAATCGGAGCGCATTGAAGGAGACCCGATCGCCAGTTGGCGAAAGGGCCCCGATTCTATGTTGGCTTCCATGATCCCGATCCCCTGGAAAACTCTCGCGCTCGGTGCGTTGGCGGCAGCCCTTGTCCTGGGGGGCGTCTTCGAATGGCACCGTGTACAGCAAGCGAAGGAGCGGGAGCGGGTCCTGCGGGTGGTGGCCGCCTTCGCTTCGGACTTCGGGCGTTGCCGCAGCCCCGGCAGTCGGCTGGTCGACACGTTGATGAACAGAATCCGTCGCAGCGGCGACCGTCCCGCCTATGCGCGCTGGCTGGATTCGGTGGTGCGCGCGGATCCCGACAAGGACCGCCAGCGATTGGCCCTGGACCTCCTGGGGACCGCTCTGTTGGGAAATCCACGAGCGGACGCGCTCCTGGATTCCCTGTCCGGATCGCGTCGGGACTTCGATTTCCAGAAGGAGATCGAATTCGTCCGCATGTCGGCGGGAACCGCACGGGGTCTGCGCGCGTTGGTTCGGCACGGGGACTCGGTGGGGATCCGCGATTGGCCGGGATTCTTCTGGATCCTGGGAGACTTGGATACCCATGCCAGGGGATTGCGGGAACGGATCGACAATGGGTTGGCTGGGCGCGAACGCAGCGCGTTCCTCCGTGCCATGGGCTGGACCCGCGACACGTTCTGGCGAATGCGTCTGGAGGAAGCGCTCGGCGATCCGACCGACTGGCCGTGCCAGGCCTCGGCGGCCCGCGCCTTGGGCGATCTGGGGGATCCGCGATCGGCGGGCCTTCTGTGGTCGGCGGCGGATTTCCATTGGCACCCCGATGTGCGGGAGGCGGCCCGCGATGCCTTCGAAAGGATTTCCGAACGGGACTCCAAGGCCATTCCCGACATGCGGGAGAATCTCTACCTGCACGGACTTTTCCTGACGGAAATGCCGGACCTCCGATCGGAGCTTCTCGTGGACTCCACCCTGCCCCTGCCTGCCTGCAGGGAATTGGGCGCCGACCAGTTACGGAAATTGTCGTGGGGCGCGGTCTTGCACGGCTGGGCCGACGGTCCCACCACCGAGGCCATCCGCCAGACACCGCAATCGTCCTGCTTCTGGAACGGAGGCTGGTTGCTCAGCGCCTCGCGGGGGGAGTGGGGCGGAGAACTCGCCTGGCTGGATTCGGGTCGGGTGGTGGTCCTCGATTCCACTCCGGTGGATGCCTTCCTCTCGACGCGTTTCGGCGTCCTGACCCTGAAAGCGGGAGGCCACTTCGGTACGTGGGGTGAGGTGGATCGCATCGAGGCGGATTCCACCGGCCGGCCGAGGCGGGTCCTGTTCTTCAGGCTGCCAGGAAGCGGATGCCAATGGTGGAGCACAGCGGATGGAGGATTGGTCTTCCACTGTTCCCACGGCCAATTCCTGTTGGATTCGGCGGGAGAGTCCCATCCGTGGCCGCCGCTGGAGAAGGGAAAACCCTAGCGAGCCATCAGCCCGCCTTGACTTCCACGTACTCGACCAGAGTCTCGTTGTCGAAATCGACCTCGCCCTTGCTGTTGACCTTCGACTTCTTGTTGATCACGCTGATGTAGCACTTGGGATTGGTGCGGGAGCTGTACTTGGTCACCACGCAGTGGTCGGCTCCAAGGTCCTCGGCGGCTTCCATCGCGGAAAGCGGCGAAACATCCTGGTTGTCCAGGCTTGCGAGGAAGGCTGCCGTGTTTCCGATGAACTTCTTGGCGGATGGCGTACGCGTACGCGGCGCTCAGCAACGGAACGATGGTCAGCAGGCCCGCAGGCAACAGGAGAAGCGCCAACGGGCTGAATCGGCCGGAGGGTGAGTACCTGTTCGCCATGGACGGGTCCTTGTGTGTGGGAAAGGGTGATGGTCCGTGTCGCTCAAGCAGCAGGGAAGCCGAGGATCAGGAGCACGGATCTTTAAATTTAACTTCGCGAATCAGGAATTGTGGATCTGTTCATGCCTGGTTTCCCGATGCTTGCTGTGGTGTGGTTTGTTGTCATCGAGGATGGATCGATGATTGGCTGAAAGGAAATTCGAGATCCGGATGGTGATCCTTGGGAACACAAAAGGCGACTCAACGACATCCGGAATGCCTAGCGTTCCTGAACCACCGATATCCAACTCTGCATCGAGGTCTTTGATGGTTTCCGTGTTTGCCTTGGTCCCCATGGTTTTCGCGAACGCGCTGTTGATGGACGACTTCGAGACCGCAGGTCCCACCTCCCCTGGCGGAGGGGGCTGGATCACCTACCAGGACAGCGCTTCTTCCGCTTCCACATGGACTCGAGCGGGGCATCCTGGGGCGGGAGGCTCCCAGGCTTGTGGACGTCTCGAGGTGCACCTCTCGGGGATTTCCGGATACGCCGGGGCTTCCGGGTCGCTCGCGTCCTCCTACGGGGAATTGGATCTGTCCAGCTATGCGGGAGTGCGCTTTTTGGCCCGAACCAACGCGGGATCGCTCAAGGTGCAGATCCCCACCACCACCACGAACACCACCTACAACCATTACGAATCCCCGGTGGCGGCAGACACCGCTTGGCGCCTGTTCGAAGCGCCCTTCTCAAAGCTCAAGCAGACCTGGGGAACCGCAAGCCCCTGGGCTCCGGCCAAAGCCGTCCAGGTGGGGTTCCTGGTGGGGAACAACACGAGCAAGGATGTTTGGGCAGAAATTGACGACATCGAATTCTATCTCGCCGGCGAAGAACGCATCGCTCCCGACACCGGGGTGTACACCTCGAAGTTCCCCAAGGTCGACCAGGTGGGCTACGAGCCATCCTGGAAGAAGCGCACCGTGATCACCACTCCCAACGCCTGGCCGGGCGACACCTTCCATGTGGTGGACGCGCAGGGTGTCCGGCACTTTTCCGGCACCCTGAAAGGGGTGTTGGACGATTCGGCCACCAGCGGGGAGATCGTCGCGTTCGGCGACTTCAGCGCCTTCACGGAAGAAGGCCTCTGGCAAATCGATGTGAATGGCCGTAAATCGGCGCTGTTTTCTGTCAAACATGGCGTCTACGGCGATCTGTACAAGAATGCCTTGCGCTGTTTTTCCACCATCCGCTGCGGGGCGGCGGTCCACGACGAGCGGGCGGGAATCGACCATCCGATCTGCCACCGTCAGGACACATTGCGCTCCGACACGAACGCAACCGGCGATTTCCATGGCGGTTGGCACAACGCGGGAGATTTCGGGAAGTGGGTGCACGAGGCGTCGATTTCCGTCGCCAGTTTCCTGTGGTTGGCGGAGCTGGACCGTCGACGCTCTGGACAGGAATTGGCGCCATCCCAGGCGTTGCTGGACGAAGCGCGGTGGGGATTGGAGTGGATCCTGCGCATGCAGCGCGAGGACGGATCGTTCTACCACAAGGTGGATGCCGAGCCCGAATTTTCCTGGGGCAAAAGCCCCGACCAGGATGGTCTTCCGCGCTGGGCATCCTTGCAGGCGAAGGGTGCCACGGAAGCCTCTTCGGTGGATGCGGGCGACGCTTGCGGGGTTCTTTCCCAAGGAGCGCGGGTGTTCGCCAAGCTGGACACCGCCTTTTCCCGGCGCCTGCGGGAGGCATCGGACAGAGCCTTTGCCTGGCTTTCCGGGCACCGTGGTATCGGTCAAGCGGATGTGTATTACTCGGACAAGGACTCGCGCCAGGAGGAATTCTGGGCGCGGGCCGAATGGGCACGCCGCAGCGGGGACTCGGCGTTTCGTGTGAGCATGTTCGACGAGCTCAACAAGATCGGTGCCGAGCCGGTGAGCTGGTTCACGCCGCAACTGTTCGGCATGATGGCCTTGGCGACTTCCACCGAGATCGATCCTGCTCTGGCCTCTGTCGCCGACCAACTCGTGAGGAGCCTGGCTTCCCGATTGGTGGGCAAGACCGTCCAGTCACCCTACGGATCGCCGCTGGGACCCACCGAGTTCTGGTGGGGCTCCAACGAGACTGCGCTCTTCCGTGCCCAAACCATGGTCTTTTCCGAGGCGCTCCGCGCCAACGAGGGCCATGGGGACGCCGCCTTGGAAGTGCTCCACCACGTTTTGGGCGTGAACGCCCTGGACACTTCGTTCGTCGCGGGATTCGGCCAGAAGGCCATTCGCCAGCCTTACCATTGGAGCACCTTCGTATACGGCCACCCCATGCCGGGATGGATCACGGGAGGACCCAACAACCAGTTTTCCACACTCAAGGACGTGGCCTACGACCAGCCTCTGTACGATCTGGTGAAGGGCCGGAAAACACCCGCCGCCAAGAGCTACCTGGACCTTTGCTCGGCGTCGGGGTCGTATGCCTCCAACGAAGGGCAGACCACCGAACAGGCCGCTTTGGTGTTCCTTTCCGGATGGTTCGCCGGAAGCGGTGCCTGGGCGGAGCCGTCAGTTTCTGTCTCGGCCGAACATCGGGCGAGGGCCGTGCGCAAGGCGGGGACCCGCCTGGAGATGCGGGGCGGGCATCTGCGACTGGTGTTGGAAGATGGAACCGACGCCGGAGCATTGCGAGGCCTGTCCGGGCGCCGCTGAAAGCGGAGGCGGCTCAACGCCCAGATGGATTCGGGATCGTGTCACGGATAGCAGGCACCACGATCCGCGCCCGACCGAAAATGTCGCCGGACGCCCCCACCACACCCGCCACCCAAGGGCCGCGATGCCCGTTGAGCGGCACCACCACGTCCAGATCTCCCGGGCCGAAGGGCATCATCGGGGGAGTCCAGGCGAATGGCGAAGGCACAGGGCGTTCCGACAAGACGATGGCCCCGGCATACATAACATACGAGGGAAAGGATCTCGGTTCGAGACCGCCCGCGTACCCGAACGGACACGAGCATCTGTTCTCGTGGGTGGTGGTGGTGTGGAGATCGCAGTCCCTTCCAGTCCAGCGGCGATACGGCTCGCGGGCTTCGCCCAGGCCATCCCACCACGACTGGGTGACAGTTTCTGGCATGTGTTGGAAGGCCGAGAAACGGTCCGGCCAAGGATGGTCCAGCCCGAGGGTCCCTGTATCCAGGACCCACAAGGCGAGAGTGCCTGTGCGCGAGGACGGATTCTTGACGCGAATCCGCAATGCCTTTCCGTCCGGGAGCATGGAAGTTTCCAAGGAAAACGAAAGGTCCCGCAAGGTGCGCTCCACGCGATATTCCCCTGTTCGCCGGGAGGGTCGCCAAGTGGTGTCGTGCGCGGTTCGTTTTCCGATCATTGTCCATGTCACCACGACGTGTGGATCCCAGGAGCTGTCCACCGCGATGCGCAACTTGTTGGATCCGGCTTGCAGAGGCTGCCAGAATTGGCGCAGCACGCGGTTTCCCTGCAGCACCTGCACCAGCGAGATTCCCGCCGAGGGGGACGATTCGTCCCAGGAAAGCGTGTCGCCTTCGCGAAGAACCGCAAGCGAGGCGATGGAGTCGGGGTGCCAATCCTTTGTTTTCGCTTCCTTGTCGAACTTGGGGCGCGGAGGGTTGGCCATGTCGTTTCGTTCGCGCCATGGCTCTTCGACGGAAAACGGCGAGATGGATTTCACTCCCTGGTAGCTCCAAACCAAGCGGTTGTAGCAGGTGGAATTCACCGGTTTATCCCAGCTTTCGCCATCGCGACGGCGGCCCAATGGCGGATAAAAACGCCACTGCACGATTCCATCCGCCGGAATATCAAGCCAGACGGCTTTCCTCCCGTGACAAGTGATTGCCTCCACGCTCACGCGGTCTGGCGCACGCCCTTTCCCGGGCACCCGCACCAGACAGGAAGCCACCACCTGCTCGCCGGTACGGTGCACCTGATGGGCCAGAAACGGGAAAAGCCTCGGAGATGGAGGCGCTGCGTGCTTGTTGACGTGTTCCACTCCATAGACGCTCAGCCCACCCCATTGGATCTTCGCCGCGGGAGTGGCCATCCAGGCTTGCTCCGATTTCGTCCGGGCGACCACGCGCGTCGCCTTCGCCAATCGAAGCCGGGCCACGCCGGAGGAATCGGTTTTCGCTCGCCCGACGATGCTTCCATTCTCCGCAAGAGCGAAGATGTCCACACCACCACGAGGCTTCGCGCTCGTCAGGTCGAAGGTCGCCACCAGAGCGGAATCTTCGTCGTGGTCTTCCAGAAGCACGCCCAGATTGCCCACCAGCAGATGCTCGATGTGGCGCAGGGAATCGCACCAGCTCGTATCCACGCGAGGTGTGAAATCGCGTGGTGGAGCCTTGTAGGAAACTTCCAGGAAGGTCCCTCCCCAAGCGCGGGAAAAGGAATCCAGATCCAGAGGAATGGTCCAGTGCGAGGCTTTGTCGGAGCGTTCTTGATGGAAGGTTTTGCGCCACACACGGGAGGGGATCGGAAAACAGGGTTGGCGGCATTTGGACGCGGGGACTGTGGATGCGGATTTGTCGTTTTCCGGGATGTCCATCCTCGAGGAGGGGAGGATGCCGGACAGGGGCACGGAGCGGATGGTCACGATCACGGTGCGGGCGGCCACCACGTCCAAGGAAAAGTTCCGGGCTTCGTCGGGCAGGAGATGTCCAGCGCGTGTAGGCACGATGAAACGTGGGTTTTCGTAAGTGCGACCGGAGTCCAGGTGTGGTGGCTTGGGGGCCAGGGGACGCAGAGCCGTGGAGGGATCCGGGGTTGGGATCGGCATGTGCTGGCATAGCGTGACCAGAAGCGGGAGAAGCATGCGAAGAAGTCTACGTCATTCGGGTCGTTCGCGTTGCGCGTTGACCGCGAGTTTTTCCGACCCATCGCCGCGATTGCGTCGCGCCTCAGGGCGTTGGGATCATGATCCGTGCCCGACCGAAAATGTCGCCGGAAGCCCCGACCACTCCCGCCACCCAAGGGCCGCGATGCCCGTTCAATGGCACCACCAAGTCCAGATCGCCCGGGCCGAAGGCGATGGGTGCCGGGATCCAGGAAAAGGGGGCGGGAACAGGGCGGACCGAAACGATGGGCGCCATCTGGCCGTATCCGTAGGCGCAAGACGCTTTCCTTGGCCCGAATAGCTGCCCTTCGTATGGACTTCCGCCCGCTCCGATGATGCTGATCCCTTCGCGGAGGTCGCATTCCTCCTCCGTCAAGTTCAGGTAGGGCGGCGTGTTTCGCCGAGGCCGTCGAACCACGACTGCATGACGGATTCTGGCATGTGTTGGAATGTGGGGAATCCGTCGTGCCTTGCGCTGTCCAGGTTGGCGGTGCCGGAATCCAGAACCCAAAGCGAAATGGATCCGGTGCGGGCGGATGGATTCTTCACTCTGATCCGCAGCGCCGATCCGTCCGCAGATGCAGATGCTTCCATGGAAAGCGGCAGCTCTCTCAAGGTGCGTTCCACCCGGAATTCGCGCGTCTGGCGGGAAGGACGCCAGCCGGTGTCGCGTGGATTCCGCTTGCCGATTTCCGTCCACACCACCAGGATATGCGGGTCCCAGGAGCTGTCCACGGCGATCCGCAGTTGATTGGAGCCATTCTGGATGGGCTGCCAGAATTGGCGCAGCAGACGATCCCCTGGAGTACCTGCACCAGCGAGATCCCCGTCCGGTTGGATTCCCGCTTCCACGACAGTGTGTCGCCCTCGCGAAGCAGGGGAAGGTCGGCGATGGACTTCCGATTCCAATCCACATGCTTGGGATCGCAGTGCTCGATCCGCTTCGGATTGGTCGAATCGCCGCGGTTTCGCCAGGGCTCTTCCACGGAAAAGCGCGAAACCATTTTCTGATCCCCATGCTGCCAGACCAATTTCCCCCAGCAGGTGGAGTGCGGTCCTCTGGCTGTCGGGCGGAACCTCCATTGGACCAGGCCGTCGTGGGGGATCTCCAGGGCGACAGAATCCGGCATACCGCAGTCCTCCACCCTGGCGGCGATCTTCTCCCCCACCTGGGATCCCGCGGGGACCCGGACCAGACAGGATGCCACCACTTCCTCGCCAGGGCGGTGCACCAGCTTGGCCAAAAACGGATGGATCCGGATCCCGGCAGGCGCCGATTGCTTGGATCCTCCCGCCGTGCCCTTCAAGCCGAGCTTGCCCCAAGGAGAGGATACGGAGGTCGGGCGAAGCCATGCCTGTTCGGTATCCGTCCTGGCCACCACACGTGTCGCTTCTGCCAGGGGGATCCGCGCGAAACCGGAGGAATCGGTTTTCGCTCGGTGCAGGATGGAACCGTTGTCCGAAAGAGCCAGGATTTCGACGCCACCACGCGGCTGAGCGCGGTCCATGCCCACGGCGGCAACGGTGCCTGAGTCGTCTTTGTGCCGCTCCAGCAGGATTCCCAGGTTTCCGACCAGCAGGTGCTCGATATGGCGCAGGGAGTCGCACCAACTGGGGTCAACCCGGGGGGTGAAGTCCGCCGGGGGGGCTTTGTAGGAAACCTCCAGAAATGGACCTCCCCATGCGCGGGAGAGGGAGTCCAAGTCCAGATGCACCGTCCATCGCACGGAACGATCGTTGGGCTTTTGATGGAAAACCTTGCGCCAAGTTCCCGGAGGGGAAGCGAAACACTCGGTTTCGCAGGAAACCTTCCCGGTCGAGCGGCGGCCAGCATTGGACTCGGTGGGGAGGATCTGGGAGAAGGGCACCGGCTGGATGGTCACGATCACGGTGCGGGCGGCCACTACCTCGAGGGTGAGGTCCCGAGCTTCGTCGGGGAGCAGGTGTCCGTTGCGACGAGGTTCGACAAAGCGGGGATTCTCGTAGGTGCGCCCGCGCACCAATCGAGGTGGTTTGGGATTTGGGTTGTCGAAATAAGGCTCCCAATTCTCGTGATTAACCTTCAAATTCTCGTGATTGACCTGCAGCGAGAACAGCACAGAGACCAGGCGGGGAAGAAGCATGCGAAGAAGTCTACCTTTACCCTTCATCCTGCGCCGGGCGATGGTCGTCCGATGTGGGATCTTCCAATACGTACGCCTAGGAGCTCGCCATGGCCGCCTCGCTCAACAAAGTCATGATCATCGGAAATCTCGGAGCCGATCCGGAAGTCCGCGCCACCCCCGGAGGCGCCCAGGTGGCGAACTTCCGCGTGGCTTGCACGGAAAACTGGAAAGACCAGAGCGGCCAGCGCCAGGAACGCACCGAATGGGTGACCATCGTGGCGTGGCGTCAGCAAGCCGAGATCGCCCAGAAGTACCTGCGCAAGGGCTCCCGCGTGTACGTGGAAGGCAAGCTCCAGACCCGCACCTGGGACGACAAGGCCACCGGCGCCAAGCGTTACGCCACTGAAGTTCTCTGCGACCGCTTCATGATGCTCGACGGACGTCCCTCCGGCGGCGGCGAAGGCGGCGGCGGTGGGTTCGAGGAACGCGGCGGCTACGGCGGCGGCGCTGCCCGTGGCGGTGCGGCTCGCGGCGGCTCCAGCATGGGCGCGGGCGAAGACTTCGACTACGCGCCTCCGTCGGCGGGCGGCGGAGCATCCGCCGACGACGACCTCCCCTTTTAAAATCGTGTGGAAGGGGACGCACTCTTGCTCCCCTTCCCGCTCGCTGTCCCTTCGCGGACAGCTTCGGGGTCGTGTCGCGGCGATTGCATCCCCTTCGACACGATTTTCTGAATCGGCTGCAGATAGGCATAGCCGCTCGATTCGTTGAGGATCGGCTGCGGGCGCACTCTCGCTCTGGCGATTGAGACGAGAAGGGACTTGGCTGTGAGGTACCTTTCAGGGTCTTCTGATCCAATGCCGTTTGCGCGAGGAACCCGATGATCACAGGTGCCATCAAGAGCCAGGTTGACAAGATTTGGGACGCGTTCTGGTCGGGGGGGATTTCCAACCCGTTGGAAGTGCTGGAACAGATCACGTACTTGCTCTTTTTGCGGCGGCTGGACGAACTTCATACGCTGGAAGAGAACAGGGCCGCGCGGCTGAAAAAGCCCATGGAGCGGCGCATCTTCCCGGAAGGCTTGGATCCCAAGAACCGGCCGTACGACGATTTGCGCTGGTCGCGGTTCAAGAACTTCGAGCCCGGCGAGATGTACACGGTGGTGTCGGAGCACGTGTTTCCGTACCTGCGCACGCTGGGCGGCGATGGATCCACCTACGCCAAGCACATGGAAGGCGCTCGCTTCACCATCCCCACGCCCAACTTGCTGGGGAAGGTGGTCGATCTGCTGGAGCTGGTGCCCATGGACGATCGCGACACCAAAGGCGATCTGTACGAGTACATGCTGGGCAAGATCGCGTCGGCGGGCCAGAACGGGCAGTTCCGCACGCCGCGCCACATCATCCAGCTGATGGTGGCGCTCACGGCGCCCACGCCGCAGGATGTCATCTGCGATCCGGCCTGCGGGTCGGCGGGATTTTTGGTGGTGGCGGGCGAGTACCTGCGCAAAAATTGTCCGAACCTGCTGCATGACACCAAGCTGAGCAAGCATTTCCACCACGGGATGTTCCACGGCTACGATTTCGACAACACCATGCTTCGTATTGGAAGCATGAACATGTTGCTGCACGGAGTGGAAAATCCAGATATTGTCTACCGCGATTCGCTGGCTGAAGACCACTCCAGTGACGAAGAAGCCTACACGCTGATCCTGGCCAATCCACCCTTCGCGGGGAGCCTGGATTACGAAAGCTGCGCCAAGGACCTGCAGGCGATCGTCAAGACCAAGAAGACCGAGCTGTTGTTTTTGGCTTTGTTCCTGCGGTTGCTCAAGCCGGGCGGACGCGCAGCGGTGATCGTTCCAGACGGAGTCTTGTTTGGTGCCAGCAAGGCGCACAAGGAACTGCGCCGCATGCTGGTGGAAGACCACAAGCTCGATGGCGTGATCTCGCTGCCCAGCGGCGTGTTCAAGCCGTACGCGGGAGTTAGCACCGCCATCCTGTTCTTCACGAAGACAAATTCTGGCGGCACCGATCGCGTCTGGTTCTACGACATGAAGTCCGACGGCTGGAGCCTGGACGACAAGCGCACCCCGCTGTTGGAAGAAGACAAATTGGGCGTTCACCCGTCGGTGACCTTGCTTCCCGACGAGCTGGCCAAGAACAACCTCCCCGATGTTCTGTACCGCTGGGAACGCCGCGACAAGACCGAGCACGCCAACGCCCGCACCGAGCAGAGCTTCCTGGTCCCCAAGTCCGAAATCGCCGCCCAGGGCTACGACTTGTCCATCAATCGCTACAAGGAAGTGGTCCACGAAGCAGTGGATCACATCCCACCGCAAACCCTACTGGCCGAACTCGCCCAACTGGAGGACGAGATCCGCCAGGGGATGAAGGAGCTGGAGGGGTTGTTGAAGTGAGGGGGGTGAAATCAGTAAGGCTTTGTGAAGCAGCGGAGCTCAATCCTCGGCTTCAAAAAGGAATTGAACCGAGCCATGCGGTCTCTTTTGTACCCATGGCCGCACTCTCAGCTGAAAGTGCAGCAATCACAAAAGAAGAGGTCCGCGAATATTCAGAGGTATCAAAAGGATATACCTCATTCCATAACGGCGATGTCCTGTTGGCAAAGATCACTCCGTGCTTCGAAAACGGGAAAATCGCACAGGCGAATCTCTCTCGAGAAATTGGATTTGGATCGACCGAGTTTCATGTTTTGAGGCCAAGGATCGATCGACTTGATGGTCGTTATTTGCATCATTTTCTTCGCCAAGGCACCATTCGAATTGCAGGCGAAAAGCGAATGACAGGTAGCGGAGGACAGCGTCGTGTCCCTGAGAGCTATTTGGCGGAACTTCAAATCCCTCTCCCCCCCCTTCCTGAGCAGCGCCGCATCGCCCAAATCTTGGACAAGGCCGAAGCCCTGCGCGCCAAGCGCCGTGCCGCCCTCGCCAAGTTGGAGTCGCTAGCCCAGTCCATCTTCCTGGAGATGTTTGGAGATCTCGCGACCAATCCTTGGAATTTCCCGATAAAACAGATGATTGAAATTGTCGACGAAAAGCGGCCGATTTCATACGGCATTCTGATGCCGGGAGAAGACCAAGAGGGTGGCGTGAAGTATGTCCGTGTGGTTGACATTCAAAATGGATCCATCGATCATTCGAAAGTGCGGCGAACTACTCCTGAGATCTCAAATGCTTTTAAGCGATCCTTATTGAAAGCTGGGGATCTCTTGATGTCTATTCGTGGCCATGTGGGCCGCTTGGCCATTGTTCCAAAAGAACTAAATGGCGCGAACATCACTCAAGATTCGGTTCGCTTGGCGATTGTCGATGCTGTCCCAGGGTATGTTTGCGAATATGTACGGACCCCGGCAATCCAATACTGGATGGCGAAGCATGTTAAAGGTGTTGCTGTAAAAGGCATCAACCTTGGGGATTTAAAGGTTATGCCAGTCATGCTCCCCCCCCTCCCCCTTCAGCAAGCCTTTGCTCGCCGGGTCGAGGCCATCGAATCGCTCAAGGCGGCGCAACGTGCTTCGTTGGCCAAGCTCGATGCCCTCTTCGCTTCGCTGCAGCACCGGGCGTTTCGGGGGGAGTTGTAGGCTCTCACTGGATTCGTACCGGGGTTCGGCTCCGCTCACCCAGCGGTGCGTGGCTCCCGACAATCGTGTCTAGGTCAACACGCCGTTGATTTTGGTGCATAGATTCACGTCATGACCAGAACCATCCAGATTCCATACGATGATGCCTTCCTGCTGGCCTCAGGCATGCCTTCCGTGGAGTTCGAACGGGAGGCGGTGCTGGCCATGGCCGGGAAGCTGTTCGAGATGGGGCGGCTTTCTTCGGGGAAGGCCGCGCAGATGTGCAACATGGGGCGCGTCGAGTTTCTGCATGCACTGGAACGGGTCGGGATTTCCATGAACAATCTCCAGCCCGAAGACGCCCATGCCGAGATCGAGTTCGCGCTTGGCCATTGATCTGATCTGCAACACGGGGTCCGCTAGCAGCCGGAGCTCTTGGAGCGGTGCCTCGAAGCTCATCAAGGATGAGGCATAGGGTTTCTTCCGACCTTACTCTCGGCCAGCGCCATAATATTTATGCCAAAAACGTGATAAAATCACACTAATAGCAGAAATAACAGTATGTTGGCCCCATGCTTGTCGAGTTCTCCGTCGAAAACTTCTGCTCCATCCGCGATCGCCAGACCCTCAGTTTGGTCGCCTCCAAGGACAAGAAATTCCTGGAGACCCACACCCTCGAAACCAAGGTTTCGGCGGTCCCCCGACTACTTCGGGCCGTAGGCGTTTACGGAGCCAACGGGTCGGGGAAGTCGAACCTGCTCAATGCGTTGACGGTTTTCCATTGGTTCGTGGAAACCAGTTTTTCCCGGTCTCCCCAAGATCCCACCGCACAAATGCCCTTTGCTTTCCAGGACAATGGAGGTTTTGATCAGCCCTCGGAGTTCGAGGCCATCTTCCTGATCAACGGAGTCCGGTACCAGTACGGCTTCCGAATGGACAAGTCGCGCATCCATGAGGAGTGGCTTCTGGTCTACCAGACCCAGAAGGGTCAAGCCTGGTTCGAGCGAAGGTTCCAGCCCGAAACAGGAAAGGACGAATACAAGTTCAGCGAAAAGTTGTTGGGCGCCAAGAAGGTCTGGGAGGAGGCGACTCGTCCCAATGCGCTGTTCCTGTCTACGGCCGTCCAGTTCAACAGCGAGATGCTCCGGCCGATCTTCGAGTGGATCACCAACCATATCAATTCCTTCAATGTCTTCGGGGCCGACAGCTTTCCGATCGATTGGTCGAAGTCACTTCTGGCGGACAGTGCGAAAAAGAGTCAGATCCTGTCGTTCCTGCAGAAGTGCGACATTTCGGTCAGCGATATCCACCAGTCCGATAACAAAGACCTGTTTTTTCAGCACCGAGTGGGAAGTCGGAACTTTTACATCCCGTTCAACAACGAGTCCCTCGGAACCCGGCGATTGTTCACGCTAGCCGGTCCTATCCTCGAAGTTCTTCAGAGAGGTGAGCTTGTTATCGTCGACGAACTGGAGAGCAGCCTGCATCCCCTGCTGGTCCGGCGACTGCTGGAGCTGTTCCACGATCCCAAGGTGAACGCCAAAGGTGCACAGCTTGTGTTCACAACCCACAACACGCAGCTCCTGGACCAGACGACGTTCCGGCGCGACCAGATCTGGCTCGTGGAAAAAGACGTCAGCGAGTCCACCCGCCTAGTGCCTCTCACCGAATTCCAGATTCGTAAAGATCTATCGCTGGAGAAGGCCTACCTGGACGGGCGCTTCGGAGCCATCCCCATTCTTTCAAACACCGAGCCATGACACCGCGAGACGATCATCCCCGCGATCGACAGCGTGCAAAGCTGGAACGCAAGCAAGGCCGTCGGCAACCAGGAAGACGTTTTCTGGTCGTCTGCGAAGGAAAGAAGACCGAACCTGGCTATCTGCAGGAAATGCGGGCCGCGATGCGCATCCATGCGGCCAATCTCTTCGTGGCACACGAGGGAGTCACCGAACCTCGGCAGATCGTGGATGCCGCTTGGGAGATTTTCCAAAGGGGGAAGGGCGAGTTTCGTCCCAAGGCCGCTGATGTGGTGGTGGCGATCTTCGATCGCGACGAACATCGAACCTATCACGATGCTCTAGACCATGCTGCGTCGCTGGATGCGAATTCGCCAAAAAATGACGAAAAGAGGGCTGTCCGCTTTCTGGCTGTCCCTTCGAATTCCTGCTTCGAACTTTGGCTTCTACTGCACTTCAAGGACCAACAGACGCCCATCCATCGCCATGATGCCTTCGACCAGGTGCGAGGATTCCTTCCCGACTACGACAAAGGGATGAAAGGCCTCTTTGCGAAAACCAGGGACCAGCTTCCGACGGCTTTGCAACGAGCCTATCGATTGGCGGATCGCTTCGATTGTCGGGCCGATGGGCCTTGGACCGGAATGCATTTGCTGGTGCATCTCCTGCTGGACGAAGGTTTGACGCTGCCGAAGCATCCGGCTCGTGTTGTTAGCGACCCGGCGCGAATTGACCGAGTGATCTCCCGGTTGAAGGAGGCGGCGCGGGCCTGAGTGCCGGATGCGCTCTGGGGAAACTACGATTCTCCTCTTAGGTGTTTTCCTCCGTGACGACGAGCATCGTCCCCTGCAAAGGTGCCCATGAGCCACTTCGATTTTCTCCAACGCGAATGGCCTGCGGTCCATGAATCGGCCGTGAAAGCCGAGACCACCGCACTGACCGATCCACGCACCTCGTGCTTCTACGCCCGGCGAGCCTTGGAAGTGGCGGTGCAGTGGGTGTTCAAACACGACACCTCGCTGCGGATGCCCTACCAGGATACGATCTCGGCCCTGATCCATGAGCCGAGCTTCAAGCAGGCGGCGGGCGATGCGGTGTTTTCCAAGGCCAAGCTCGTGGTCCGGCTGGGAAACGGTGCCGTCCACAGCGGGAGCGCCATTGCCGCGAGCGATGCGACCTCGGCGGTGCGCGAACTGTTCCATGTCCTGTTCTGGATGGCCCGTACCTACGCCCGTAGGGAGCGACCGCACGCGGCCATGGTCTTCGATCCGTCGCTGCTTCCGAGAACCTCGATCCCAGCCAAGACGCTCGAGCAGATCCAATCTTTGCAGGATGCCCTGGAGGCAAAGGACAGGGCGTTGGCCGAGGCGCAGTCCGCCAAGAGTGCACTGGACGAGGAGCTCGCGCAGATCCGCAGCGAGGTGGCCGAGGCCAAGAAGGCCGCTGCGGCCATACCGGACGACCATGATTATTCGGAGGCCCAGACCCGCGATCTGTTCATCGACCTTCTGCTGCGGGAAGCCGGGTGGACCCTGGACCAGCCTCGCGATCGCGAATACCAAGTGGAGGGGATGCCCAACAACCAGGGCGTGGGTTTTGTGGATTACGTGCTCTGGGGCGACGATGGCAAACCGCTGGCCGTAGTGGAAGCCAAACGTGCCAGGAAAGATTCGCGTGTGGGGCAGCAGCAAGCCAAGCTCTACGCGGACTGCCTGGAGTCCCGGTTCGGACAGCGGCCGGTGATCTTCTACACCAACGGCTACGAACACTGGATCTGGGATGATGCCTCCCATCCTCCGCGCCCAGTCCAGGGCTTCTACAAGAAGAGCGAACTGGAACTGCTGGTGCAGCGCCGAACCAGCCGCAGACCGCTGGCGCAGGCCGAGATCTCCGGCAAGTTGGTGGACCGATACTACCAGGAGCGAGCGATCCGGCGCGTCGCGGAAAGCTTCGAGAAAGACAACGAACGCAAGGCGCTCTTGGTGATGGCCACGGGCAGTGGCAAGACTCGGACCGTGATCGCCCTGGCGGACCTGTTGATGCGATGCAACTGGGCCAAGCGGATCCTCTTTTTGGCGGACCGCAATCCGCTGGTGAACCAGGCCGCGAAGAACTTCAAGATGTTCCTGCCCGATACCGCCCCGGTGAATCTGGTCACCGACAAGGCCACCGAGGGACGGGTGTACGTCTCGACCTACCCGACCATGATGAACCTGATCGACGAGATGAAGGGGCCCCAGCGCCGATTCGGAGTCGGGCATTTCGATCTCGTGGTCATCGACGAGGCCCACCGATCCGTCTACCAAAAATACGGTGCGATCTTCAAGTATTTCGATGCGCCGCTTGTGGGTCTCACGGCCACGCCCAAGGAAGAAATCGACCGCAACACCTACGGCCTCTTCGAACTCGAGAATGGTGTGCCCACCGACGCCTACTCGCTGCAGAATGCGGTCGCCGATGGATTCCTGGTGCCACCTCGTTCGATCTCGGTTCCCGTCAGATACTTGCGCGATGGCATCCGTTACGATGATCTCTCGGACGAGGAAAAGGAACGTTGGGACGATCTGGAATGGGGCGAGGATGGAAGCGTTCCCGATCAGGTGGATTCCCCGGCGATCAACGAATGGCTCTTCAACAAGGATACCGTCGACAAGGTCCTGGAACACCTGATGCGCCATGGTCAAAAAGTGGCAGGTGGGGATCGCCTCGGGAAAACCATCATCTTCGCGAAAAACCAGAGGCATGCGGATTTCATCCAGGAGAGGTTCGATGCGAACTATCCCAGGCACAAGGGAAGCTTCGCCCGAACCATCACCAACAAGGTGACCTACGCGCAGAGCCTGATCGATGACTTCGAGAAGCCCGGAAACGACCCGCACATCGCCATCTCGGTGGACATGCTGGACACGGGCATCGACGTTCCCGAGGTAGTGAACCTGGTGTTCTTCAAGCCTGTTCGTTCCAAGACCAAATTCTGGCAGATGGTGGGGCGAGGAACGCGGCTGTGTCGGGATCTGTTCGGTCCGGGTCTGGACAAGCAATTCTTCACGATCTTCGATTTCTGTCAGAACCTCGAATTTTTCAAGGCAAATCCGGAATCCACCGACGGATCCGCGGGGGTCCCGCTCGGTACTCGCCTGTTCAGGGCTCGACTGGAACTGATCAAGGTCATCGATGATCTGACTCCGGCCGAGCCGGGCGAGATGGAATCGGGGGAATTCGACCAGGGGATGCGGCTGGTGCGCAAGGAGCTCGGGGAGCGCCTGCATTTTGAGGTCGCCTCGATGAACCTCGACAACTTCATCGTTCGCCCCAAACGCCGCCTTGTGGAACGATTCGCCAACCTTCAATCCTGGCTGGTGCTTGGCAACGAGGACCACGAAGGCCTTTCCCACGAGGTAGCGGGTTTGCCATCGGAGATGGAAACCGAAGAGGAGCAGACCAAGCGCTTCGATCTCCTGGTGCTCAACCTTCAGCTCGCCTTCCTGCGCGCGGAACCAAGGTTTTCGCGAATGTGCGACGACCTGAAACGCATCGCATCGCTTTTGGAGTTGCAATCGAACATCCCCTCCATCCGAAAGGAGATCGAACTGATCCAGGCGATCCAGTCCGACGAATGGTGGGACGACCTCACGGTCCCGAGACTCGAGTCGATGCGCAAACGCCTGCGCGATCTGGTGCGCCTGATCGAAAAGGGAAGCCGCAAAGTGGTTTACACCGACTTCGAGGATTCGATCGGATCAGGTCTGGAGATCGAACTCCAAGGATTCACCGTCGAGGGATTCGAGAAGTTCCGCGCCAAGGCGCGGATGTACCTGCGCGAACACGAAGACCATCTGGTGATCCACAAACTGCGTCTGAATCTTCCTTTGACTTCTCTCGATCTGATCGAGCTGGAGCGGATCCTGGCTGAGAGCGCCGGCGCACCCAAGGAATATCTGGAACGGGCCAGTTCGGAGGCGGGAAGCCTGCCGATGTTCGTCCGATCCTTGGTGGGTCTGGATCGCGAGGCCGCAAAGAAGGCGCTGAGCGGTTTCTTGGACGGAAAAGCCCTGTCGGCGAGCCAACTCCACTTTTTGGATCTGGTGATCAACCACCTGACCGAGCACGGCACCATGGCCCCGGCGAGGCTCTACGAATCGCCCTTCACGGACATCGCTCCGCAGGGCCCCGATCAGCTCTTCTCCTCAAGCGAGGTGGACTCCCTGATCCATGCGCTGGAAGAGGTCGGCACGTTCCGAGCGGCCTGAGAACGGAATCAAAGTCGGACTTCGGCTTGCAAACCCAACGGCGTGCAGAAAAGTCGATCGACCCTAAGGCTGAAACACCGTGCATCAAGCCTATCCGCGTGTGCCTCAGTTGGTCGGTTATACTCGATCTTCCCTCATGATTCTCGATTTAGATCGATTATAATCGATCTAAAATCAGGCGGGCAGCCGAAACCTCACCTCGCAGCCCTCTCCCGGCCATCCCTCCGCCTCCACCACGCCCCCGTGGCGCTCGATCACGCGGCTGACCAAAGCCAGTCCGATGCCGTCGCCTTCATAATCCCGGGAAGGGTGCAGGCGTTCGAAGGGGCGGAACATGCGCGAGGCCAAGGTGTTGTCGAACCCGACGCCGTTGTCGCTGATCCGAAACCAGCCGTCGCGGAATTCCACCTGGATGTCCGCAACCTCGCGGCTCCTCGTGAACTTGGCTGCGTTGGAGAGCAGATTTCGCCAAACATGCTCCAGAAGGCGTGGGTCGCATCGGACCGGGGGAAAGGGCCCGTACCGGAATCGAAACGTCCGTCCGGAGTTGTTCTGCTGGATTTCCTGCCAAATTTCGTCTACCAAGGACTCGTGTGCGCCGGCTTCGAATTCCTGAAGATGCAGCGCGGACCGGCCATGCCGGGACAATTCCATCAGGCCTTGGATCATCCTCTCCATGCGCCCGGAGACAGCCTTGATGCGCGCGGCATATTCCAAGCCCTCTTCCGGATGGAGGGAGGCATGGCTCTCTTCCAGGGCTTGGGCGTAACTGGACAAAATCCGCAAAGGGGAGCGAAGGTCGTGACTTACCAGGTCGCTGAACATGGCCAGCTCCGAAAGAGCCTCCTGCAGATGACGGGTGCGCTCCTGGACCCTTGCGTCCAATTCCATGGAAAGACGAACGGCTTCCTCCTGCGCGATCCGCCGTTCGGCCAGCTCGACCTTGAGCTCCGCGTAGGCGCGCTCCAGGGTCGCCCAGGCCTTGCGCATGACGATCATGATCAAAAGCGTGCTGCCGGCGACGTAGATCCAGCCTTTAACCATCGAGATCTTCGTGGTGATCGGGGCGGGAAGGTCCATCGCTCCCAAGACAAGATCTGACACTAGGATCCAGAGAGCTCCGAAGACCGCGTAGATCACCGGCACAGCCAAAGCCTGCATGCGCGCGCGGAAAAGGGTTTCGCTGGGCTCTGTGGTGGAATCCAATGCTGGGCTCCTCGGATCGAAAAAGACAACAGGTCTGGCCGCCGATGGAATCCAATAGAATATCATACACGGACCGTAGATTGAACGTGTGCTTTCGAAAAGACGCGATGTCTTCCTGGGAAGTCGAGACCGGGAATTAGACCCTGCCCGCTCCGACGCTGTTCAAAGCGAATGGAATGCGTCTTCTCTTGCCGATTTATGTCTGGTCGTCGGCGGGGCGACCAGGTCCACCCATTCGATCTCGTCGATGCCGTATTCCTTGTCGCCGAAGGAAAAGTGGCTCGGATCGGAGCCTGGGCTCAGAAAGACGTAGCGGGTGTTTTCGGGTCGGGGTGGGTCCCAGCGCTGCGCGAACATCCGGCTTCCCCGCGAACGCAGCACGGTGAACCGATCCCCGTCGCGGGCCAGGGTAAGCGCCTGGTAATTGAAGTTTCCGGGGGATCCGTGTTCCCGGATCATGGTGATGTTCCCCGGGATGCCGGTGGGGAGCTTCTCTTGGGCCGCCGATTCCAGGGTTTCCAGGGAGATGCGTTCAAGGGTCCGGGTGTAGGGATGGTACTGCCAGAAATACGCGTCGTCCACGCAGTTGCTGGCGACCACGTGCCAGTCGTGGGGGTTGGTGTCCGGGAATGCACGGAGAAGACGGAATTTGCCCGCTTTTTTCCGGGTCCAGGTATCGTTGCCTCGCAGCTGCCAATGCTCTCCCGTGATGGCATCCACCAGGTGCGGAGGCGCGGAGGCCGACTGTCCTTCTCCGGTTTCCTCGTCGTAGACCTGGAAGGTGTAGGCCGACATGTTGTAGTAGAGCCGCCCGTTGATGTCCTGCACGGCGTTGCAGCGCACGCCTTGGGTGGAGCCATTTTCGCTTGGTTCGTCCTCGTACATGCCGGCGTCGGATGGTGTTTTTTCGATGCGGTCGGATCCCTTCGCGTACTCCTTGGATCTGGGTGGAAGGAAATACCCCGTGGAGTCTTTCAAAACCAGGCCGGGCCCTGACGAACCGACGGTGTCCAGCTGGAACTGGATCCGGACTTTTTGCATCCGATCGGACAGCGTGAAGGTCCCTTTCCAACCCATGCGATTGCCTGCTTCGTTGTAGAAATCCTGGAATCGATCCCAGTTGCGCAAATGGACAGAATCTGGCAAAACCACGTGGATGGTGTCCGATTTGGCGTACGGGGTCGTGTCGAAGCTCGCTCCCAAAACATGGATGCCCGCTTGGTCGAGCAAGCCGGGTAGGGCGGGGTATTTGCGACCGACATCGCTGATGGAAGACGACTCCACTTTGGCCGGGGGAGACGATTCCTCGGGGGTTTTCCGACAAGCCGCCAGGCAGAATCCCAGGCTCAAAACGCAGAGCGCGCGTGTGCTCACGGGGGGGTCCTTCACGGGAAGTGAAAAAAGGGCGGTGAAGAGTTCAAATCCAATCTGGAAAGGGCATAGTCCGGTCAAGGATCCAGGAAGTCCTCGTCGGAACAGGTGGCCGGACTCCAGGTTTCGATGGAATAGACGGGGCCTCCGTTGCAGTCGTTGGCCATGCTGGAGGCTTGGGCGCGCAGCAGTCCGGATCGGCCCAAGGGGGCGGGCCAGAACTCCCAGTCGTTGGCAGGGATGCGGCACGGCTTGGTGGGCTGGTCTGAGGTTCGGTCGCAGCAGGATGGGTCGACCTTGATCCGCTTCGGGAGAGCCAGTTCGATGCGCATGCATTTTCCGTTTTGGATTCCTTGCAGCACCAGTCCTGATTTGGAGGAAATCCTGCGCACGGATTCCCAGGGGCGCATGGTCACGAGTTTCAATCCGGAAAACCCGGCGTCGGCGCGTTGGCGCATGGCTTTGACGGAATCCGAGCCTGGGCTCTCGACGTCAATTCCTGACCATGGCGCGGGCAAGGTCTGCAACCGTTTTCCCATGCGGGCGTCGATCACCAGGTGCTCTTGGTCGGGGTAGCCGCCTCCGATGTTGGGCCAGGACGCCACATGGATGCGGTGGGTCTCAAGGTCCCATCCCGCGTAACCGTGCTCGAAAACCTGGTTCGGAATGGAAAGATGCCGGATCGAATCGTCCACGGAGGCGCCCCAATCGACCACATGGAACCGGTCGAGGACGTCGCAGGCGTCGGCTTGGGTTTGGTAGCCGCTGCGCAGAACGCCACGCCGCGTGGGAAGATCCACCCACAGCTTCCACCGATTGGCCAAAACCCGGCATGGCGTCGCATCGGAACCGCCCGGATCGCAGCAATGGCCAGGCAGCGGGAAGGTATCCAGAGGCGAAGGCCGTGTTTCGAAAGCGCCGCCTTGGGGTATGCTGAAACGCAGAAATCGCAAAAAGAACCTGAATCCAACCGTTTGCGATGTTTCGGGAGAAAATCGCTCCAGGCTGTCGATCGGAATCAAGCTGCGAAGGCCGCTCTCGTTGTGGATGGTCTGGATTCGCGTTCTCATGGGCTTGGAGTCATCTGTGACGGAAAATGACGACAAGGCGAGGACCTTCCCGGTCCGCGTGTCCAAGGTGAGCGCGCGCGGCGGAGGTGCCAGGCAGCAGGATCGGGGAAAGTCGAGGAGGTGGAACCGGTGCGCCTTGGCGGAAAGGAGCGGTGTTCCCTCCTTCCAGGCGGCGACCAGGCTGGAATCCTCCTCGGATTGGGCGGATGGGGAGGCGATGGCGGTTGCGGCCAAGGCGAACCAAAGGGAAAGGGCTTGACTGGCCATGCTAAGGGAATCTAGCATCCCATCCATGCGTTCCTTCCCGAGTCCCCCCGGACTTCTCCGAGTCCTGCTGTGCGTGTGTATCTCGGGATCCGCGGCCTGGTCGGATTCGGCCTCGGTGCGCCGCGCCCACCTCTACTCGCAGGCAAAGCAGGATGCCCGACTTCTGCGCGAAACGCTGCATCGGCGCTGGATGGAGCTTCCCACCGTCCAACAACGGGAGGCCTTCCTGGACACCGTGGCGGATCGGCTTGCCGAGCACCTGTTGGGAAGGATCATTCCGCCTTGGATGGGGACTCGCTGGACTTTCGAAGGCTATTTGGAAACATTTGGCGGAGGTACGGTGGCCTGCGGGTATTTCGTGTCCACCACCTTGCGGGATGCCGGTGTTCGAGTGGACAGATTCCGGCTGGCACAAGCGTCACCCGAAGGGGAGGCGCGATCGATCGGCATCGATGGAAAGCATGTCCGATTGTTCCGGGATTCGCTCCGGGCGGGTTTGCCGGAAATGGCGTCGCGGCTGGCTGATGGACTGTACTTCGTGGGGCTTTCCAACCATGTGGGCTACCTGCAAAAGAGTGGCTCCTCGATCCGGTTTGTCCATTCCGACTATGTAGGAGGCAGCGTGGCCGACCAATCCGTGCGGCGCGCTCCGGCCTTTGTCGGAGACATTCTGTGGGTGGCCGAAATCACGGGCAATCGGGATCTGGCGCGGGCTTGGCTGGAAGGAAAGAAGCTGCGAATCCATCGCTGAGTGTTCTCGCGCCGAGTACGTCCCGGTGAGTTCCGATCATTGTCGCTATCCCCAAGGATGCCTGGATGGTCTATCGTTGAAAAGAGCACTTCGTCCGGAAAGACCCCCAATGATCCCTGTCCATCCCATCGCTGCCAGTCTTCTCCTGTTGATTGCTGGTCTTGCCCAGGCCCAAACCTCGCCTCCTCCCCCGCAGGTTGTGGTTCCACGGGACGTCTACCGCTTGGTAAACGTACCAGACAGTGCCCGGCTTTCCTTCACGGTGCTGCACACCAAGGGGCGAAATTGGCTGCAGACCCAGATCGAACAGGTGGGATCTTGCCAGCAGATTTTCGTGGATTCCGTGCGCGTGCTGGACACCGCGAATGCTACTGGCGACATTCTGGAGGGTTTCGAGGGTCTCGCACCCCGACGTTCGGTGGTGGTGCATTGGCAACTGGCCCAAAAGGAAGGGGACTCGCGCTGCACCAACGTGACGGCCTCGCGGTATTTGCGCGAGCTTCCATCGCCACGCAAACGCCCGTACTCAGACACCCTCCTGAATTCCTGGGCGCCAGGGAAAATCCTGGCTCGGGGCCCCAACGCTCGCCTGGACTCCCTCCACGCCCTGATGGTGGACCAAGCCGGAGACCTGGAACCCCGAGCCTGCCCAGCCCAAGATTGCCAAATCGCCTGCATCCATCCGGATTCCGCGGCGCGCAGTGCTTTTCTGGTCCACTTGCGGGAGCGGATCGCCCAGGGGCTTCCGGTGGTGCGTATCGGCCGTGGGGGGGCGCCTTTTCGGGTCCCGGCTTCCATTGACGACACGGCCATGGTCGATGGGCTTGGATTGATGACCAAGTGGAAGGCGGGAAACCAGGTTTGGGGTGAAGACCAGCCCATCCGTTCCGTCCGGTCCTGGGGCCCCACGGCTCCCGCCCAATGGCTCAAGACCACCTATCGCCGGTTCTATCGCTGGCAAGGCGACACCCTGGCTGGAGGGATCTCCGCCTTGGGAGCCACCGTGGAGGTTTCCAACGACTCCACCTTCGAGTGCTGGTCTCCTTATCTCCCCGACCTGTTCGATCGCGACATGACGCAGGAATTGTCCAACGATTGGCTGATCGCACCCGATACCGCCGAGCTGCGCGATGGCCGGTTGCGGACCACGTTCCAGAGGAGCATTTGCGGATTCCGCGAGCGCAGTTGGGAAATCCATGGCGATTCCATCACGGTCGGTTGCACCCGGGTCGCGCTTTCCGATCTGGAACAAACTTTGGGCACGGCGCCTCGCCAGCGGCCTTCCAAGCTGTTGATCATGGCCAACGCCACCGGCCTGCGTATCCAGCCCGGACTGGCGACGGGAACGCCATGGGCCGTTGCGGTGCGCGACGCCTCCGGACGGGTACTGACGAGGCGCGATTCGCGGGAGTTCGAAGAGACCATCTCGCTATCCGCTCGCGGAATCCTGGTGGTGGAGATTCGTTCGGGAGCGGGAACGATCAGGCGGATGGTGGCGAGGTAGGGGGCATCTTCCTAACTTGGCGGGGATGAGGTTGTCCTCGGTTCTGGTCTGGCAAAGGCATGTCAAATTCTGGCGATGGACGTTGGTCGCGATCGGGATGTGGTTGGTCGGAATCGTCGTGGCGATCTTCGTGTATCCCAAATCTGTGGGGCCCACGAAGTGCGATGTGATCGTCGTTTTGGGCGCCGCGGTGGTGGGCTCGCGCCCTTCGCCGGTACTGGAAGGACGATTGGAAGAAGCCTTGCGTCTGTACCAGGAAGGTTGGGCGCCTGAGATTTTGTTGACGGGAGGAAGGTCGCCGGGAGACAGCCTTTCGGAGGGAGAGGTGGGAAGAAATTTCCTGGTGGCCGCGGGAATCCCCTCGAGTCGCATCCATCTGGAAACCTCCTCGCGAACCACGGTGGAAAATCTGCGGGAAGCCAGCCGGATCATGGACGATCACGGGTACCGAAGCGCGCTGGTGGTTTCCGACCCTTTGCATCTGTTTCGCGCCCGGCGCATCGCCCGAGGGCTCGACATGGATGCCGCCATGATCGCCACCACCACCTCACGCTATCGGTCGCTGGCCAAGAAGATTCCTTTCGCGCTGCGCGAGCTGTTTTTCGTGCATGTGTTCTGGGTGTTGGGGAAGTAGGGGGCGAAATCCATCTCGATTCCTCTCCCCCGTGCTTTGATCCGCTTCGACAATTCTTTTCGAAAAAATGGCCGTGGGGCGGGATAAGATGGTAGATAGATGAAGGAGCTGCCCGATGTCGGGCGAGCCCGCGCAATGGAGAGTGGACAATGGGTGACAAGGTCATCAAGAAGCAAGAGAAGAAGCACCCGAGCAACGAGAAGGTGCTGGCCAAGAAGTCCAACGCCGTCGCCGCCGCCAAGGCCGCCGCTACCCTCGCGGCAGCGAAGCCCGGCAAGAAGTAAGGAACAGAGGCTCCCACGGGAGCCTTTTTCAGGTGTTGATTAGATTCCGATGCATGCCGAAACTTCTTTCGGGTGCATTGGGAGTCCTCCTTTTGGGTTGCACCCAGAAGCCAAGCGCCTTGGTGGTTCCTCCTGCCTTTCAGCAAGGCGCAAGGCTTGCCCTGCCTGGTCTGGGCGAGATCCATTGGGGAGGCGACTCCAATGTGGCGGGAAAAGATTCCCTTTGGGTTTTCGGCCAATGGAATCCTGCCTGGACAAACGATTCCTCGCAAAAAACCAAGGCCAAGGCGTTGCTTGGCCCGGATGGCGGTCTGATCCGATTGGTGGTCGGCCCTTTCGATTCGCTGCCGGTTTCCGGAGGGATGATTCGCGCCGTGGCGTTGCGTCGATTCGAGCTTTCCGGGACGGCGGAATCGTTGGGACTGGTGGCATCGAATCGTGTAGCTCCGGTGAAAAGACACTCGAGTGGTGACCGTCGCGACACGTTGGATGTCGGAATCCGTCCTTATGGACATTCTTGGATCTGGTCGGATGGCGCGCGGTTTCGCTCCGTGGGCGCCTTGACGCTAAGGCCTTCCTTGCAGGCGCTCTTCGATTCCACCTTGGCTCCGGTCGTTTCCCGCAAGCCTTCGGAAATCACCTTCGCGGTGGATGACGTGGAGCCGAACCTGGATCGCATCCCATTGGTTTCGGATTCCAGTTGGAGAGAATCCCGTCGCCCACCGTTCGATGACGAGTCGCGATGGGTAGTGGGGGAACATGGCCCCAACTTGGTGGAATGCGAAAAAACGCACGCCTTCGCGGGTACCTTCGTGCGGGCCTGGAACGAGCACCGGCCTGTGCGGCTTTCGCCGGATGCGGTTTGGATGATGCTGACGGAGAGCCTGCTACGCAAGGTCGAGCGCGATCCGGAGGCATGTCGGCACGCGATGGTGCACCGCAAATCCGGAAAGGACACCTTGGATGTGCGGTTGTCCGATGATTTTCCTTCGCGGATGCGCCAGCCCGACGCGTGGAGGCCCCTGGCCACGGGGCTGTTGGATTCGATGGATCGGTTCGTGGTGGGACGGCGCCACCGGGTCTTGAGCCGACGTTTTTCGACCAGTACCCCCGCTCGCCTCATGTCCTCGCGGCTTCGGGTGCTCCAGATCTACCAGGCCTATTTCGAGTTTCGGGGCACGACCGCCTGCGGAATTCCGTCGATCACGCTGGAAGGAACCGCGGAAGATTGGAAGGATCTGCGCGCGCGACTGGATACGTTGGGGATTTGCGGCTTGGAACGGTGGCGTGATCGGATGGCGGGAATCCTGGATGAATTCGTGGCCTCGGCGCAGGGGCGGCCATCGCGGGATTTCTGGAAGTCGTTCGTGCGCTACACCCCGACAGATCCTGACTGCGGCGAATCCTCGCGGATGGATGGGTGGATCACGCAGTTTTTCGCGTCGGATCAGTCCCAACCAGCAGGAGATCCTTCCATGGGCAGCGTCGCCATGGATTTGCTCCCCTACGATCACGGCGGATTTCCGGTGAGGATCGCGTTTCCGGGAAACCGGATGGGGCGGTTCCAGGTGGTTTCCGGGTTCGCGGGCATCGCCCAGGCCGCAGACGGCGCGTTGTATCCGGAGCTTGGTTGGTGCGTGTGGAAACCGGATACGAAAGGGCAAGAATGAGCGTCGATTCGAAGATATCCGATATGCTGAGTCAGTTCCTGTCGGGAGCGGTCGCCCTCGGAGTCTGTCTGGCTTTTGCTGGATGCAAGGAATCCGATCCGGAAGCGAATCCGGACCCCATCAGGATGGGCGATTCCCTGGTCAGATTTCGATACCCATCTTTGGAACGGGTGCTTGCCCGGCACCAAGCAAAGGTGGTCGTACGGAGGTGGTCGGAGGATTCCTCTCCCGTGTTCTTTCTGAGCCTGGATTCCACACCTCGACTGCGCGAATTGGAAGCATTCGACAGGTTGGCGGTGGAAATGCTCGATTCGCTCCAACGGGTGGATTTTCATCTGGCTGTCGTCGACACCACCAGCAATGCGCGTGTCGAATTTTGGACGCGTAGCGAGCTGCCACCGATCATCGATTATGGTGATTCACTAGGCCCCTTCAAGAAGCCTTTGCAGGCGACGTTCAAAAACGGCGAGGCTAGGGTCTCGAGGTCGTTACAGAAAATCATGGACCGCATCGCTGGAGGGGATCCCCAGTACACGGTGAATTGTTTTGCGGCCACGGACATCAATGGATCCTTGTTTTTGGCCATCGACGGCTTGTACGACATGGGAACCATGTCGGGACCCAAGCCGGTCCAGGCGACGCTGGTGGACATGAAGACGGGCATTGAATACGCGAGATTGGATCAGCACACCTTGATCGACCTGAAAACAGCGCGGCGCATCCACCACGGTTACGATTCCTCCGAACTCTCTTGGAAGACGGTCGGATTCCGATGCGACGACCCATCGACGGCGCACGTGTGGCAGTTGCATGGGCCCACCGGCAGATTGCAGATGCTCGACATCGACACCCGCAAGCCCCTGGTTGAATTACGGATAGACAGCCTGGGAATCCCGGGTCGCCTGCTGTCGGCGGAGGCGAGCGGTTGGACAGGCAACGATCCGGTGCAGGCGAGGTTCATCGTCAGCGACACCGATGGAATGCGGGTCTACGAGACCGAGCCCGGAGGAAGAGTCGCCGTGCGAAGAGCAGCGATCGAACCGAAACCAGGATATACCGGCAAGTGGAGCTTGGGGATTCCCGATCTGTATTTTGGCATGGGTTACACCATCATCCGCACCGAGGACCCGTTCGAAAAAATCGATGAGGGGATCGGGCCTTGGGAGAGCCTTCCCGGGAACAATTCTGTACGAGATTCCGCTCTCGGTGACAAGGAAAAGGGCGCGGAAAACAAAATGCCTCGCGAGGAAAACGAAGTTCCTCTACAGAAGAACCAATCGCAAGGTTCGGATTCCTGATGGGGACTGCACACGCAGCATCCACAGGCCATTGGTGACGCGGTGGAACAGCCATCCCTGACCATCCAGCTCGGGCTCGATCGATTGTGCCCCGTCCAAGCGAACGAGGGTCAGTTTGGAACCTGCGGGAATCTCGTCGACAAAAAGCGACGTCTTGTCCATGCGCCGCCAACGCGGAAGGGAAAGGGTCGCGGGGGATCTCGGCAACACGGAGGTTGCCGCATAGGGGTTTTGGTTTTTCGTGAAATGGCCCAACAACAGCGTTTTCCGGTCGGTGGTGGCGTAGGTGCGCATGTCCTTGGCGGAATCCGAGTATTCCACGCTCCAGCCGTCGTATTCGCGGTAGGCGTGGTAGGTCCAGTCCCAGCCCGCTTCCTCGATCAATCGCGTGAGGTCTGTCAACCAGCGCAATGCGCTTTGGTTGGGAGCCCAGCGGATGCAGGAGAATTCCCCAACAAACAACGGCACCCGGTATTTGCGTTGGAACTCGTATGCCGGACGCAGGGCTTTGCGCATCTGCGCGCTGTCCCAGAAAATCCCGTTGATGGTGTCCGGGTAGGAGGTTCCGATGGGGTTGTGGCCGCTCACGCCTTGGTGGGTGAGGTTGCCTGGTTCGTAGAAGTGGAAACTGTACACCACCTTGGGAATATCATATCCCCGGCTCCAACCCACGGGTTTGAGGTTGGGCAGCTCCTTCACGCCGCCGCCGCTGGCGGGCTCCACGATGATCACCTTGGCGGTATCGATCTTTCGGATCTCCCGTGCGATGGTGTCGGCCAGTTCATCCCAAAACAAGACGCCGTCGGACCACTCGTTCTCGATGGGCTCGTTGGCCAGGTCCCATCCCCACACCGCCTCGTGTCGATGGAAGCGTGTGACAATTTTCTTCCAGGTCTCCACCAGGCGAACCTGGGTGGCGCGGTCGTGGAAGAGACCGCGGGAAAGCCCGTGCAGATCCACCACTACCTGGATTCCGGCCTTTTTGCACAAGGGGAGCGCAGTGTCCATCACATCCAGTTGGTTTGCCAGCTCCGCATCGAAGTTCTTCCCGATCAGGCCGCTGTCGTGTCCGTGCGGAGCGTTGAGCTGCCAGCGCAGAAGGTTTCCTTTCCACACTTGACCAAACTCCCGGATCGCCGCCGAATCAGATTTGCTGGTGCCGATCATGGCTCCGCGAAACCTCGTAGGAGAATAGCTCGGGATCGGTAGGTTGGGATCGCGGGCCGGTGCCGTGGATTGGGCGATGCGTACCACGCGGATGGAATCGAACCAGACAGTTCCGGCCATCAGCTCCATCCCCACCACCAATGTGGCTTTCTTCAAATTCTGCGGAAACGAGGCCAGCTGCCAGGATCGCCTCCATTCCCATGATTTGACAGAATCTGGCCAGGAAAGCTGCGGGTAGGTCTTGACTCCCGCGGAATCTTCCGTCACCAGCATCACCTTGATGCCGTTCCAACGGTTCGGGCGGGCGGTGAGGTCGGACGTTTTGGTCCAGGCGGAGAACACCACCTTGCCTCCGCGCAGGGAGTCCGGGTCCAGCACGATGGACGCGTTGGCGCTCTTGGTGCTGTCTGTGCCCCCTTGGAGGGCGGCCAATCCAAAGGTATCGGGTCGCAGCACGTACTTGAGGGTGTCGCCAAAGGTGGGCTTGGCCGTCTCGTAGGAATCGAAATTCTGCTGGTAGATCATCACCGGGGCGGCGACAGCAAGACCGGATAGGACGAGAGCGGAGCGAAGAAGGAAATCTAGGCGCATGGAGGCCCTTCGGGAATCGGTTGCAAGGAGCGACATTGGATCAACGGTCGGAGTGGAAGCAGGATTCTAACATAACCTGGGAAACTCATCGCGACCCTCCGAGAGGTTCGCAAAGCGCGATGAGATCAAAGGGGGGGGCGTCCCCTGGAAGTTCCCGGGCGAAGATCACTCGACGATCTGCACCTTCAAGCCTTCCTTGCCCGCTCGTGCGAAGTAGAGGCCGCGAGGCAATCCCGCCAGATCCAAAATCTGTCCAACGGGTCCTTCCCAGGATTCCCGCTGGCTCTTGCCCTGGAGATCATACAACTGGATGGCCGGGGTTCCCGATGCTTTCAGGAACAATCCTTCGCGGTGCAGGTTGGGGGTGGAGGCAGACAGGCGTGGCCGATTGGAGGAAGGGCTTCCCGGTGTGCCGTAGATCACGCCTCGGCCTTCGGTTCCCAAGTAGAGCCGTCCGAACAGGTTGGCGTCGGCGACCAGCCAGTGGAGGGTGCCGTATTGGTGGGCATCATCATTGATGCGCGTCCAGCTCGCGGCGCTGTCGGTGGAGCGGAACAGTCCCGTGACCGATTCCACCTTGCCCCACAGGTACACGGCAGGTGCCGTCTTGCCGTTGGCCAGATCGGGTTTGCCCAAGGTCACCAGGTAGGCTTCCGACACGCCGCTCACTTTGTCGAAGCTCGCCCCCGAATTGGTGGAGCGGTGCAGTCCGCTGCTTCCGGAGGTGAGCCAGATCTCGCCCTCGCGCAAAGGCGACGAAGCGGCCACGCCGCTGGAGGTGGCGTAGGAGGGAAGTCCCGTGAAGCTGGTGGCGCCCTTTGTGAACGACCGTCCGCCATCGGTGCTGGTGTGGAAGGCGCCCGCGACCATGTCCCACAAATACATCTTGGCGGGATTGAGTTTGTCGGAAAATGGCAAGGCGTAGCCGATGTCCGCCGCCGGAGGCACGGTTCCGGCGGATTCGAGCCATGTCTTCCCGCTGTCGCCGGACCAATACGGGGCGGACGCTCCCGGTGGCGCCCAGAGGATGTTCGCGCCGTCGGCGGAGGTGGCGATGGTGCGCGTGCCGCCGCCGTTGGACGATGTCATGCCGGCAGGCTGGGTGGCAAATCCTGTCCAGGTCTTGCCGGAATCGATGCTGTAGGATCCGTAGCCCTTGCCGCCGTTGGGTGCGGTGCCGTTGTGGGCGTCCACATAGAAGCTCGGGCGCAGCCAGGCCACATCGATCGCCATGCTGGTTCCCGCATTGGGGCTGAAGGTGGTGGCAGGCGTTTGGTCCAGGCGGACATGACGGAATCCGTCTTGGTCGCCCACGGCGGTCACCAGCGGCGGTCCGTAGAGAGGCGACACCATCTGCTTGGACACCAGCTCTTCCAGGTTGGAATCGGCGGGCGCCCACACGGGACTGCCTGAAAGGAGGTTCCGGGTGCGGAACACGCCGTAGCCGGTGCCGAACAGCGCCGCGGAAGTGTCGAAGGGGTCCGTCTGCAGGCTCGCCAGCCAGTGGGGATTGCGTACGCTCTTCCAGGGGGCGGGGGAAAGATCCAACGTGCCGCCTTGGAATAGGGTGGAGGTCCAGGTGGCGCCGGTGTCGCGCGAAACCCAGACTTCTTCCTTGTTCCAGCGGTTCAGGGAGCTGACCGCCACCCGGGAGGGAGCCAGATCCCAGGCCGAGGCACTTCCGTACCCGAAGGTGGCGGACTTGACGGGCGAGACGTCTTTCCAAGAATTGTCATCCAAGCCATATCGCCACAGTTGGCCGCCCGTGACGCCATTGGGCCCGAGTCCGTTGTTGGCGCTGAAGTACACGTAGCGACCCGCGATGGTCCCGTGCGTGGCGATCAGGTTCGCCGGTTGGCCTGCCAGCAGGCTCCAGGTGGCGCCGGAATCGAGGCTGGCCCAGATCGCCGCCTTGCCCGCGTTGGAGCTATCAAAGGAGGCGAACAACCGGCTGGTTTTCTTGCCGGACACGCCGCTGGCGGGATCCAGGATCACGAACAGCCCGTTGCCCGTGGGGCCTGCGGACAGCGAATCGAAGGTCTTGCCCCCATCCACACTGCGCCACAGCGCACCTTTGCGCCAGGTGTCTTGCGGGTTCCCGCCCCAGGCCACCGAATCCCAATGCGAGCCGGCCCAGTACAACACGGTTCCCAAATTGGGATCCACCGCCAAGCGTTCGCCTGCTCCGCGTCCCTCTTCGTTTCCGCCCACCTTCCCATGTAGGGCCGTATGCAAGGGGAAGGTGCGTCCGCCATCACTGGATCCCAGCACGTAGCCGTATTCGTTGCTCCAGCTGTTGGTGTACTTGCCGGTCAGCAAGAAAACTTTACTGGAGTCCTGGGCATCCAACGCGATCGCCAACACACCCATGTTGTCGGAGGTCCGGCCGATCCAATCGGTGATGGGCATCCACGAGTTGGAAGCCACATGCCACCGATACGCTCCGCCCATGTCGGTGCGGGCATACAGAACGCCTTTTGCCTTGGGGTGGAACACGAATCCATCCACGAATCCACCGCCGCCGATCACCACGCTCTTCCAGTCGTAGGCAGTCGAGGTCAGTGCTTGGGCCCCTGTGGCCATCAGTCCGGCAATGGCAAAGAGTCGGCGAAGCGAGATCATGAAAGTTCTCCGGGATAAGGAGTGATCGAATGGACCAAACCTATCTGGAGAATCGCATTTCGGAAGGCACGGCGGAAGAGGCGAGGAAAACTCCCGGTCTGGATCGACAGGAGAACCGGGGGCCCGCCGGTGGCCGGCCCCGGGCGTCTCGAAGGGCGAGGTTAGTTGCGGATTCAGCTGGCTTACTACGAACGGCTGCTGTGGCCTTCACCATGCGGTCCACCGATCGCATCTGCACCAGGGTGACCATCATGGCCCCGATCACCACCCAGCCCAGCACATCGAAGTTCTCGATGCGCCCACCTGGCGCCTCCACCACGATCAGTCCCGCCACCCACGACGACACCGCGCCCGCGAACTGCTGCATGGAAGAACTGATGGACATGTACGCGCCGCGGTCGCGAAGCTCCGGAACACCGGAGATCAAGGTGGTGGATCCCACGATGCGCCCCGAGATGGTGGCAAACAACACGCAGTTGCCGACGATGGCCAGCCAAAGCGGCGTGATGCCCAGGTGGGTCCACCAGATCAGCACCGCCACACATGCGAGGGTGGCGCCCACCAGCAGACGGAATTTGCCGTATTGGTCGGCAAGGCGCCCCATGAGAGGTCCCGCGAAAATGCCCACAACACCGGTGGCCACGAACAGCAAGGGCAGAGCTTTCAGCGACACGCCCAGATTGTGGACGATGAAATTGCTGGAGAAGGGCTGCAGCATGAATCCACCGGTGGCCACCAGCATGGTGGCGGAAAAGCCCACCAAATAGCGGCGATTGGTGCCGATCTTCCAGAGGTGGAGCAATGGATGGCGCCCCAATGGAGCTTGATGCAGATGTGAAGTCATGGGCTGGAGCTTCCAGAGGATGAAGATTCCCACGAACAGCCCCAGGCCCACGATCAGCAGGAACGGGCCGTGCCATCCAAAATGGGTGGCCAGCATGAGCCCGATGGGGATCCCCAAGACCTGGCTTGCGGCGAAGGCGCTTTGGATGGAGCCCATGGCGCGGCCCCGCACGGCCAAGGGGAAAAGGTCTGCCACGATCGCGAAGTTGATGGCTCCGATCACGCCGCCGAACAATCCCGCCACGATGCGGGCTACCAGCAGGAAGCCGTAGGTGGGCGCGATCCCGCAAAGGAACGTCCCGAACAGGAACCCGGCATAGAACACCATGAGCATCCGTTTTCTGTCAAAGCGGTCGGCGAACCCGGCGGCGATGATCCCCGAGATCCCCGCGCTGAACGCATAGGCGCTGACCACCAGGCCGAACTGGTGGGTGTCGATCGAAAGGGCCGGCATCAGGATGGGCCCCAGCGGCGAGAGGATCATGAAGTCCAGGATGATGGTGAACTGCAAAAAAGCGAGAAGCGCCACCACCATCTTCTGGTAGGGCGTGAATTGGATGGGTGGCGCTGCGGCGCTGGAGGGGTTGGACATCTGGAAGCTCGGTGGTGGAGGCGGATGGGTCGGTCAAGTCGGCGAAAAAAGCTGAAATTGAGAACCAATCTACTTCACTGGTGCCTTAAGCTCCTACTACGGTGACTTCTCCGCCCGGCGCCTGAACAACGTCCCAGGTCAACACGACAATTTCCAAGCTTGTTGACCAGGTAAGGCTGGCCCTGGGTCCAGTACCAGATGGCCTCCACCGCTTCCGGCAGGAACGTTTGGCCAGATTCTGTCGTGTGCTGTCCCAGTAGCGCCACGATATCCTCGTTCGAGAAATTGGCCAGGGTGGCGGAATCCTGCTTGATGTTGTACCAGTCCATCCTGGGCTGGTACCCTTCGGGCTGCGGCTTCGCCCCAGCTCCCCCTCCGGCGTCCCTGCCTTCGGGGGTGAACGGTGATCCCGGATTGACGAGCTCGCCGTCTTTGCTGTGGGTCAGGTAATCGCGCATGCCGCGCATGCCTACGAGTGCCAGATTGACCGGGAACTTCCCAACGCCTCGGCTCGCGAATCCACCGCGCATCTGGCGCAAGAAGGAGATCATGGCGGGGCCCTCCAGAGTGTCCACTTCGTCGAACAGGATCACCAAGGGCTTGGGGGCGCAGAGTTCGGCCCAGCGGCTGGCCGCATCGGAAAGTGCGCTTCCGGGCAATGCGTCTTTGGACAGCACCGGGACCAGTTCTGCGGGGAGCATCTTGCGCGCATAGTCGACCATTGCTTCGCAGGCCATCGGGATCGCGCGTTCGATGTCACTGATTCCCTGGCAGCGCTCCACGCTCACGTAGCAGGCAACGGCTTCGCCGGAGTCGTTGATCTCGCGCATCCAGGTTTGCAGGAAGGTGGTCTTGCCGGTCTGGCGCGGCGCATGGAGCACCCAGTACATCTGGTCGCGGATGTAGCGCTCCAGGTGCGACTTCGGCGGCCGAGCCTGAGGAGGCAGGAAGTAGTGGTCTTCCGGGAAGCAAGGGCGGGTGGCGTTGAAGAAACGCGCCATGTGAGGGGGGAGTATAGGTCGGCCCGTAGTGCGAACCGGCGGCATCAATTTCCTTAAACCTCAACCCTGTCCCCCCCAGTGTTCCAGCCATTTTAAGGAAAGCTTCCCGACGGGAAGCAGTTGGGTATCCAGGGAAGTGCTTCTTGTCCGAGAGGCGTGAAGGGAGCCTCGAGCAGAGAGTCTGCCACGACCTTGTCCTGTTGGCACGGAACGACGTAGCAGCGCGGCCAACGCGGGCAGACTCCTCCGAAGAATCATTGGAAGTGAGAACGCGTGGGGATGCGAAGGATGATTCATGCCCACTGGGCAGGAGCCAAGATCTAGGTTTGTTCGCTATGGTCGCACCAGTGAATCCCGAAGGGGACAATGCCATCAACATCGAGCTTTCCGAAAAGGAAGCTGAGGGGATCTACTCGAACTTCGTGTTGGTGAGCCACAGTCCGCATGAGTTCGTTTTGGACTTCGCACGACTCCTTCCGGGAGTCCCGAAAGCAAAGGTTGGAGCCAGGATCATCACGACCCCGTCGCACATGGTGTCTTTGATCCAGACCCTACAGGACAACCTCTCGCGTTACGAGCGTGCGTTCGGGCCAGTGCAGAGGAGAGGCTAACCCGGCCATCGACGGGAATTCCCACAACCAAAGCGGAAGCGGCCTTTGGAAATGCCTACTATTGTAGATCAGCATGAGCATCCACACGCGATCATGCCCCGGCATTTTGGGGTGTTCCAGCTTCCCTTCATCAGGGGGCTCAATGTGCCGCCTTTCCCTGCCGAGTTGCAGTAGCGAAAATTCAGTCCACAGAGCGAATGGATGATGGAGAGCGAACTCGTTTCCATTGTGATGCCGGTGTACAACTCGGCACGAACCCTGCTCGAGTCTGTGAATTCTGTTCAAGCGCAAACTTGGCGTGAATGGGAACTGATCCTGGTGGACGATTGCTCATCGGATACATCAAGGGAGTTGGTTGCGCAACTGGTTGCAACCGACGCAAGGATCCGATCGGTAAAGCTGGCAACTAACCAAGGTGCAGCTCTGGCGCGCAATGTTGGAGTTCAAGTCGCTTTGGGAAGGTACATCGCCTTTCTAGACAGCGACGACTTGTGGGTTCCCACGAAACTTGAAGCCCAGATGGCCACTCTACGCGAATTTTGCGCAGGATTTGTCTTCTCGAATTACGAATGGATTGATCTACAGGGGCGATCTCTCGGGGTCGTGGTCAGCGCACCGGACAGACCGGATTGGGATCGACTGACCTGGGGAAACGACATTGGACTTTCCAGTGTTCTGGTGGATCGGGTAGCGATCGGCGACCCCATCATGCTCCCGTTGCGCCTCAACCATGATTTCGCCCTTTGGCTGGAATACCTGCGCAAGGGCGCTGTGGCGGTCCGGTGTCCAGGCAGCCTCGTCAAGTATCGAGTCATTTCCGGGTCGCTTTCCCAGAACAAGTTGGAATCGGTCCGCATCAACTGGAAGATTCTTCACAACATCCAAGGGCTGAGTGTATTGCAAACCATGGTCCGACTCGTGGCCTGGGCCGTGCGGACCTCGTCGCGTCGGATTCTAAAATTCGCAGGACGTCGATGACCGGATCGCCTCGTCGAATCGCGTACATCTTGACGGCGGTCCATGAGGGCGGACTGGAGCGATTCACCGGAGATCTGATCGACTCATTGTCTCGCCAAGAGTTCGAGCCCATTTTGTATCTGCTTACCCCGAGCAATCCATGGCTGGGAGAATTTCGGCGCAGGGGAATCGAGATTCGCGTCTACGGCGCGTCCAATGCGGTCCGCCTTGGATCACTGCCTTCCCTGTTTCGCGTTTTCCTGCAGTTGCGCAGGGATTTCAAGCGAGATGGCATCGAGTTGGTTCACACTTGCGATTTTTTGCCAGCAGCGATTGGTCGCCTTGCCGCGATGATTGCAGGCGTGCCTTTCCGTGTGCATACCCTGCATAGCCTGTACGAGTGGTTCCCCAAATGGGCGCACGTTCTGAATCGGTGGCTTTCCAAATACACCCAAGTGATCACGGCCGTTTCCCAGTCCGCTGCGGATTCCGCCCGGAAGCTTGAGTCCATTCCAGAATCCAAGTTGCGGGTTGTGCTCAACGGTGCCGATACCGAGCGGTTCCAGCCTTCCCAAGCGGAGCGACAGCGGATCCGGCAGGAGTTGGGTCTTTCGCCCGACGATATCTTGATCGGAACCGTGGGATCACTGACCACCCGCAAGGGCCAAGAAATCCTGGTGGAGGCCATGGCCAAATTGCCGGCCATGGATCGGCCGTGGCGCGTGGTGATCTTCGGGGCGGCTTACGGTGGGCCGCAGGACAATCTGCCGGAGGTGAGGGCGACCATCGCCCGCCATGGCCTGGAGGACCGGGTCTCGGTCCATCCCCCGCGCGGAGATGTTCCTGCGTTGTTGTCGGCCTTCGACGTGTTTTGCATGCCCTCCCGGGTGGAAGGACTGTCGTTGGCATCGGTGGAGGCGCAGCTATGCCGAAGCCTGTCTGTGTTTTCCGACATCGGGCCTTTCCGAGAGGTAGTGAAGGATGGCTGGAACGGCTTCCTGTTTCGATCGGAAGATCCGGACTCACTGGCCGAGGTGCTCGCGCGCGTGATGGGGGCGCTCGAGTCCTTCGAGAATGTGAGATCCAATGCCCGCGCGGATGCCCTGGAGCGGTTCGACAAAAAACGAATGAGCGCTGCATATGTCGAGATATACCGGAACCTTCTTGGAATGGGAGTGCGTTGATGCCTCAGTATCTTTCTGGCGATTGTCCTGCCTGCGGAGAGGCTCGCTCGGTCGCTTTGGGCGCTCCCGACCTGAGTAGGGATCCCGTGGGTGCTCCAAGCGGATCCAGGGTGCTGCAGTGCCGCTCTTGCGGGCATCTGCGGATTGATCCCATGCCATTGTGGTCGGAAGCGGATTTTCAGCTTCTCTACGGTGATGGTTATTTCGTCCCGGACTCGCCGAGGTGGGGGCGGATCCGCGAAAGTGTGAACCCGAATGCCAGGTATTCGCGCATCCAAACCATCATCAAAACGGAAAAGCGGGATCTTCTTGAAGTTGGATCGGGGATCTATGCCCATTTTTGCGCCAAACTCGCGCAGGAAGGCTGGAAGGTCCTGGCCCAGGAGCCCTCACCTGATTTCCAGAAGAAGTTGCAGGCCAAGGGACTTGCTGTGGTTGGCGAAGGGTTTTTGGAGCTGCCGGAAGGCCGGACGTTTTCCCTGATCTACGCCGACTCCGTTTTTGAACACGTAGCCGATCCTCGCGCTTACTTCCAGAAGGCGTTTAGGCTGCTGGAGCCCGGTGGCGTGCTTTATCTGGTCTTCCCCAGGGAGCGATCCCTGCTGGGGAACCTCAAGCAAATCCTGTCAAGGATCCGCGGAACGCATTGTCCATTCCTATCCGCCTACAAGCCTCCGTACCATCTGCACGGCTATTCTCCAAAATCTGTCGCAAAATTTGCCCAGGCGAGCGGCTTCGAATTGCCGCTGGTGTTCGTCGGCGAAGACTGGTTTTGGCTGCAAGCTTTGGAGCGGCTGCCGCCCGTAATCGGGCATCTGGCGGCGGGACTGTTCTGGATCGCCGACAAACTTGGATTCAGCGGAAACCTTGAAGTCGGTTTGCGGAAAAGTGGCCCAGCCTGACATGGAGCGTCATGCATTTTCGGTTCTAATCGTTGGGTACAATTGTACGGAGGACATCCGCATCATGCTGGAAAGCATGCGGCGTTTCGAGTCGTGGAGCCGTTGCGAAATCTTGATTGCCGAAAATGGCGATCGTGAGATCCCCCAAATGGAGGCTTTGGCTCGCGAGTTCGACGCTCGGATCGAATTCTTGCCAAATCCTGGCTACGGGGTCGCTTGCAATGTCCTGGCGAAGATGGCCGCCAATCCCCTGATTTTGCTGGCCAATCCGGATCTTTGTTTCGTCGAGGACGTTCTACCCGCGTTCGGACGTCACTTGGACAACCCCGAAATCGGCGCTATCGGGCCAAGGATGATGGACGCCGATGGTTCGGAACAGACCAGCTGGAACGAGCCCATGGGCCTGAGGTGGGAGGCATTGGAAGCGTTCGGGTTGCAGATGCGCTGGAGACGCCACCTCATCCGAAAGATGCGAAGCCAGTGTCCAGACGGGCCATGGGAAGTAGGAATCGCCACGGCAGGCTGTCTTGCGATGGGCACCGAATTGTATCGATCCATCGCCGGGTTCGACGAGGGATTTTTCCTCAACGGAGAAGATCTCGATCTGTGCGACCGGATTCGGGCAGCTGGCAAGAAGATACTGGTGGACCCGAAGCTGAACGTGGTCCATGGGAACTCGCGCATCCAATCCCGGAACCTGTCCAGATTCATTTTCGATCGCCTGGAAGGCAAGCGGAAATACCTGTCCAGACGCCATCGCGGGCTCAATCTTTTGGTGGCCAGAACGCTATGGGTGCTCATGGTCACGATTCGTCTGACGGTGGGATTCGTCGTGCTGAGAGGCACAGAGAGGACAAGGCTCCAAGGTTATTGGGGAATCCTCTCTCGATCGATCCAACTTCTCTTCAAGAATTGACGGGCTTGGCCAAGATCAAGATGGACCATCCTCCCAGGATCCTGGTGGTCAGATGGGGCGCGAAGAAAAAGCTGATGCGCCGCGGAATGCGGAGCACGCGGTTCTGAAATTGATACCTGGCATCCGGAGGGATGGGAAGCTGCAGTGCGCTGGGAGTGTAGCGCTCGTCGATGATTTCCCATCCGTTCTCCCTTAGCAGCTCCAATGCGGTCTCCCGAGTGAACATGTGGATGTGCCCCAATTCCCTTCGCCTTTGGATCAGGGCCTTTGGTCGGACAATCGTCTGAACGGCAAGGTCCAGGGGCAAATGGACAGCGATATGGGAGCAGAGCGACTTCGCGTTGCGCAGGAACAGGGCGGGATTTTCCATGTGCTCGAGAACATCAATGGCCAGCAGAACGTCGTAGAAGGGCTGGGACTCGATGATGTCCGCAAGATGGAGCTTGACACGTGGATGGGGCTTCAAATTGGCGAGATCAATCGCCTGGGGGGAAACATCCCAGCCGTCAAATTGGGAGCTCGGGAGTTTCTCCGCCAAGGAGCGGAGGATACCAGCGGCACCGCAGCCAACCTCGCCGACCGAGTTTGGAGTGACCTGCCATTTTTGGAGCAGATCAAAGATCCAGGACGCCTTGAAGGGAGAGTCTTGCTCATGCCAGGAAGGATTATGCTGGAGGTATTGCCCGTCTTGGTACATTTAGCCCTTGATGCTGCTGCTGGTGGAAACCTCTAAGATACCTTATCTGCACAGACAATTTCACGTCAAGTGTGGATCCACAGGGAGAGCCGAAAATGGATGAGAAAGTGTCCGTTGCGATCTGCACATGGAACGGTGAAAGGTGGATTGCAGAGCAATTACGAAGCATTATCTCGCAAACCCGAAAGGTGGATGAGATCGTGCTGTTTGATGACGGATCCACCGACAAGACAGTTCAAATCGCGAGTCAAATCTTATCCGATTCAGGGTTGGAACATCGGATCAATAGGAATCAATCAAATGTAGGGTCCTCAAAAAATTTCCAGCTTGCTGCACAAGCTTGCACTGGTGATCTTTTGTTTCTTGCGGATCAAGATGATTACTGGATGCCGACTAAGGTCGAACGCATATTGAGTGTATTTTCCGATAATCCGGACACGGGTTGGGTATTTAGTGATCTGGAACTATGCGATGATTCGCTGAATGCCACCGGCAAAACCATGTGGGAAAGGGTTGGTTTCGGCTCCCAACGGCGTGCTCAATTCTGCCGCGGACTACAATTAGAAGTGGTTTTGAAAAGACCGATCCTGACTGGGGCAGCATTGGCCGTCAGGCGAGAGATTTTAGATGTATGTATACCGTTTCAATCGCCGTGGATTCATGACCACTGGATCTCGCTTGTGCTTTCTGGGAAAGGCATTAAAGGCTTGGCTATCGAAGATTGCCTCGTCAAATACCGTTTGCATCAAAGTCAGCAGGTTGGAGATCGTCAGGCCGCCCTAGGCGCCCAAGTTTCTAGATCGGTGCAAACCGGTTCGAATGGATATCTGGAGGAGTGCGATTCCTTGCGGAGATTGCACCCCTACCTGCGCGGAAGCGAGATGGGCTGGAGCCTGGTGTCAAAAAAGATCGAACATTTCCAAGCGCGTGCGGAATTAAGACGCCGGCCTCGGATTCAGCGGGTGGCAATGATTGCTAGGGAGCTTTCGAAAGGAAATTATCGCTTCTCCTGGAGTTGGCTAGCGCCGCTGAATGACTTGATCCGGGGCTAGCTAGAGCTTATCCTCTGGAGGGTCCGCGCACATGGCTTAACGCTGGACGCTCAATGAGCGTCCAAGAAAACCACGCAAATACCATAGCAACAACAAATGTTGTCAAAGTCAGCCTATTAGGGCTGATTTGTGAAGCACCGAAGTAATGGATAACCGCTTGCTGTATCGGGAATCCCCACAGATAAAGGCCATAGCTAAAATCAATTCCTCGAGTGACTTTTCCATAGGCATGTCCATAGGGAAGGTGAGCCATAAAAAGGATAACGCCGACGAATGCAAAGAAGGTATAGAAATGCCAGTGGCCGGATCGAGAGAAAAGGATTTGAAGAGCCACACTCAAAAATGTAACAATCAGAAGAGATCGTTTGTTTGTCCAAAGGATTTTGAACAAGGATCCGATAACAAAAATGGTGCCAAAATGCAGTAGCCATCGAGTCGACATAAGGACAAAGCGGATATTGGCCTCGATGATCGGCTCTTTAAATAGATCGATAGCAAGAGAAGAAAATAGGCAGATCGCCGCAAGGATTTTCCAATTGGATAGAATGCCTAACTTCTTTAGGGCCCAGGAAAACAAATAGAAAGAGAATTCATGTGGAATTGTCCAAAGAGATCCGTTCACTCCGGTAGTTGGAAGATTTTGCCATACACCTGGAAGTTGCCATCGCAATGCATAAATGAGGATGCCTGCTAAGAACAGCCAAGTTTTGGGGGAAGAGAAGTATTGTGTAATAGGAAACGTGGAGTAGATTGGTCCAACAACAAGCGCGAGTAAGAAGATATTTACCGCAAGTCCTGGCCAGATCCGAAAAAATCGGCGGAGAAAAAACATTTTAAAATGAGTTTGAGAAAGTGCGCTTCCCGAAACCAAGAACCCACTGATTGCAAAAAAGATGGTCAAACCGACCATGGAAAATGTCATTCCAAAAATAAGCGGGGTATCTGGAATCCCCAATAGGTCATGGCTATGGGACCAAATCACAAGAAATGCAGCCAAAACCCTGAGGACATCAAAATGGTTTTTGTGAAGACTCGCAGTCAGAGCGGTTTTGGAATTCTGGTCGCATTGTGCAACAACTGCTGGCCTGTCATCTGTTTTATCTGACATTATGCTGTCGACCGGAGTTTTGCTTGGGTTGGCAAAAAGCGCAACAAGAACGCTAAACAGATAAGCAGGAAAATGTCAGGGAGGACAAATGCGTTTACGAAAAACGATAAAGCGCAACTTAAGCTAAATACGACATACATGACCAAATGAAAAATGGTTGCCTTTCTTTTTTGAAAGAAATACCATGCGATAAAACCATAAACAAATCCGCCAAACAACAGGCCAGGCCAGCCCCAATCAGCATAAAAATTCCACTGAATGGGTGAAGTATTTAAGTTGTCCACCTTAAGTAGCTGGGAGTATTGCGAGGAGAAGCCGTAAGCGTTATTGAGTGTGCCAGGGAAGTTCGTAAAGTAGAACAATCCGGTTAATGTCCAGTAACCAGGGCTGAATATTTGTTGATGACTCACGTTCAGCTTTGAGATTTCTGAATCAAGGTTCCAATAATTGTTTGAGAAATAAATGTATAGTGGCTTGAATACAATTTCCAACTTTGCCGAAAAGCTGATGTGAGAACTTAGGTCGGAAAACGCTGCATCGCTGAATCGGACCAGGAAAATAGCTAGGAATACAGAAAGGATTACGCCGATGGCTGCAACTAATTTTTGAGGGGAAACAGGTCGGATTTGTGAGTCCCAAATAGCAAGGCCGATTACAAATGCAAAGATTAAGTATCCGCGCATGCCAATCGCACCAGCGATCCACAGAATGATCAACACGCCAACAAGACCAGGTATTTCCACTTTTTGCTTCCGTTGATCAGGAAAAACAAACCCAAAAAGCCTGTTGTTGTAACTGCCTGGAAGCTATAGCTTCCATACCAGGGGATGCTGGCAAAGGTTAACCGAGATGCTTCCTTGTCGTTCATGAACATAGGCCAGCCATGAATCTTAAAGTAGCCGATCGACATCCCAAAGAGGGTCAATCCTGCACAAAGGAAAAATAGCACAAGGGTGCGATTATCGGGTTGGATGCGAATAGGCTGTAATGATGATTTCGGGATTAATTTGGCTGCGAATGCGTTGCCAATGAAAAATGACCCAATAAAGGAAAAAATGGCTACCCAAGTAATAGGCTGAAGGTCTGATGCGAGTGAATATTGCTTTAGATAATAAATGGAAAGGCTCCCAACTTGGGCCGCCCAAAGGAGAAACCACGGTGTATAGCAAGTTCCAAAACGCTTCCAGGAAATCCATGCAGCAATGATGACTGTGGTCAGTCCTATCCCAGTGAGGACATAATTCACACAATTTCCCGGATTTTGGAAAGAAATGCTTGTCGGAAATCCTCAATGTCGGAGCGGAAAACCAGATAGCCAACACTGCAAATGAATCCAAGAAATACGAAGAAAGTCAAGATTGCGATTCGAGGAGGTGCGACTCTTTGTGTTGGGCTTTTCGGGGGATCAATCAGCAGGAGGGCCGGAATAGTTTTTTGTTTTTCAATAGAGATCTGCTCCTGCTGTTGAAGCAAGTACCCGTAAATTTTCCCCTGGATGAGGACGTTCCTGTGAAGTCGATTGAATACGAGTGCTTTTTGGAGCGACAACGGGAGAGATTTACTGATGCTTGTTGTTGGCTTTGAGGAATCGAGCATTTGAGTGATTGACTTGTCAACATTGTGACGCAGGGTTGATAAATATCTCACAGGCTGACTTTCTAGGCCAGTTTCCATCGTCGTTATCTTGATTTTTTGATCAAGCTCCTCAAGATTCTTTTCTTTTTCCATGAGCGCGGATGAAAGAAAACGAATCTGCTCCTCAGGGGCAAACATCTTGTGCTTTTGCTGGTAGGCAAGCAATGAATCTTCGGCTGCTTCAAAAAGCATCTTCCGTTCTCGGGTTCGTTCCCGAATAAATGCCAGCTCCAATTCCAATTGAGTCTGCTTCAAACGTTGAAAATGTTTTTCTGCATAAACTCCAACCCAAAGCACAATCCGTCGAGTTAAACTTGAGTCAGTGGCTCTGAAAGAGAGGAAAATTGCTCCATTTTCATCTTCCAAATACTCAAAATCTGAAATCCATCGCTTTTGCAGCTTCTCCCAATCCGCGCGCTTCAAATCCCAGAGTGTATCAAGTCGAAACGTGTCAACTGCGGATAGAGCCAATTCTCGAGTTTCAAGCAGAGACATTAACTCGCGTACAGCCGAGCGATTGCCGTAGCCTCCGCCGCTAAGAATGCTTGACAAGCTTCCTCCATCTAGGCCTCCCGCGAGCGCAGACAAATCAGGCGATTTCGAGGGCGTAGTCAAAAGCAGCATGGAGGAGCTGCGATAAATCTTAGGAAGAGCAAATGCGATGCATGCGCCAATGATGGCAAAAATCGAAACAATCAAAAAGTTTCGTTTTTTGTATTTGTAGATCTCGCCGAGAGCACCACCAACGATTTGAGAAAGGCGTCGATTCTCCATTAGCGAAGAGGAGGGTGTTGCACTTCGGTCAAGATCGTTATTCACGTGCTGATCCTTGGGATTTTGCGGCATGGTCGTTGTTGTTAGTTCTTGCTAAGAGTAATGACAAGCGCCGTCGCAGTGAGCGCGAAGCTGCCGATGGAAACAACGATGCCAACCCATTGTTCGGTGGTGATAAATCGTTTTTCAGGCACTATGATTGCTGATCCAGGCCTAACTATTTGATTTTCGCCAACTCTTGCTTGACCGCTTTGCAAGTCAAATAATTTGGTGCGAGATATCCAGGGTCGGTTTGAATAGCCTCCCGCCTCGCTAATATAAAAATCTATCGTCTGGTTTTTCTTCCAAGTAACGAATCCTGGGTTCCGCACTTCTCCTCCAACCCACACGACAGGCTCTAATGGGTAAGCCAAAACCGTGTCGCCAGGCAACAATGGAGTTTTTGTGTCAACATATGTCCCGCGGGTCTGGGTGAGGTAGGAAAACATTGCGGCTTTGATTTCCGGGTATTGGGTAGCGTCGACGGAGCCCCGATCCCTTGCTGGAGTCAGCCAAGTCCAATCTCGTTTAATGGAAACAACGACGCCAGAGTCGCTTCCGCCAATGATTCCTCCAGCAGCTGAAATGATCTGTTCTGCGGTCATCTTCCCGTTGAGGGTGTATGCACCTGGAGCACGAACATTTCCGAAGACCCAGGCACAATTCATTTTTAGAAGTGGGTTCTTCGGTGGGAAACGGATGATGGCTGTTTGTGAGTCCAAGACATTTGTGGGTTGATTGGAGGAATTTGATTCAATTCGAACCGTGGCTGAAGAGTCTTCCCCAATTGCTCGCAATAGGTGTTGAATCGATTCGCCTTCAACAATTTCCATCCCGCCTGGAAAATTCGTTCCCCCTGAAATTTGTACCACTTTGCCGCGAGGAAGAAGGATGATTCGATCACCAAAAAAGACAGGTGGATCTTGCGAAGGGTCGCTGTTCCTTTTAGAACTGATTAAGTCATACCAAGCAGAATCATGTCCACCGTGAAGAACCAAAATTCTCCGCAAACTCGGCTCTTGGCTTTTTAAAGGTGTCCACATTGGAGTTCCAGATTCAAGCTGGTAAATAAGATCACCGATATCGATTCCCGCACTTGCCAGCGCATTCGAGAGGCGAGTTCCAGCAGGAAGCTCATAAATTCCCGGGTATTTCAAAATGCCCACAATTTGAATTTGAGCAGGTACTATCTTTATGATCTGCAAATCAATCAAGGTTGCACGAGTTCGTTTGCGAATAAGCGTTTCAATGCTATCCCGAAGGGTGCGGAAAATTGTGCCGCGAGCGGGGATTCTTCCGATATCTGGAAGAATGATGTCGCCACGAGTATCCACCACAAGATCGATGTCTTGGCTACCGATACCCCACCAGCGCAAGCGAAGTTGGTCACCAGTTGAAAGCCTGAATGCAGAATCTGGCACCGGAATGATTGGCAAGTCTGCTTTTCTAAGCAGATTGATTGAACTGGCCGTCATCGAGGAGCTTTTCATCTGCTCCAGAGGCTGAGCCCCTGTAGCCGTTAAGGCAAGAAGGACGGCAAGCTGGATGGGTTTAGTCATTGGGATGAGAAAATAGAAACTCCGTTGTTACTTGAAGCATGGTTGTTGTACGGAATCTTCGTGCGCTGTGGGGAGGATATTCCTGCCTGCTAAGGGCCAAATGCCTCTCCTATCAGCTCCAAAACAGACTGGATGCCTCTTTGGCAGTAAACCGGGTCTTTCAGAATTCTGTCGTGCATGGAGAGCACTCTGGAAATGATGGATTGATCCGCCAGGAGGGCGCTGCTTGTGACAGGCAGGGACATCACGCCTTAGCCTTGGTGCTGGGCTCTGAGGCCCGCAACAACCGCAAATCCAGAGATGGGCGCGCCCTTGGCGACAAATATTGACATCCTCGGGATTCTTCGCGGCAGGCTGCTATCTGATGGTCCAGCTTTCGCAAAAAGCGGAAAATCTCAAGGTTGATCTAGCCGCCCTCCGCACGGATTTTTTGACTTCCAGCGGGAAGGGCGTCACTTGGTTGCCAGGCAGGAAGAGGTGGCGAGGAAATGGGGGATTGGCTTTGGGGCAAGCGGGAGCATGTCGTTGATCTTCCATGGTGCTTGCCGGTTTGAACGATTGCGCGCGAAGCGGTTGAACGGAACAAGGATCTGTCAGTTTCCCCGACGGCAGCGATCCGCCGATGCATTCGAGCCTGACAAAGAAAGAGGTAAATGGGGGGTCAGCCTTTTAACCAATTTGCTTTGATACGGTAAAAATTTCCATTCTCGACCATGGATTTATATGCGCCATATACGGAGCGAAAGAGTAGAGGTGTTACTGTTGCTTCAGCTATAATAATGATTGACGCGGCTCCCTTGGAATGGAAATAGGGTATGAGGATTGGATGGAGCAGAAGTCCAAAGATACACCCCAACAAATTGCACTTCAGAATGGATGAATCCTTTTCAAGCTGCAGTAAAATTTGGGGGCCGAATAAATTATTGAAGAATACAAAAAGAGGATAGAACGCCAAGATGCGGAGGCACCAAATGATTTCAGGCTCTTGGTTGCCAGAAATAAGGTGAACTGCAGTGGGAGCAAACGCAAAAATAATCAGGCATCCGAGAGCGATCGCGCTGCCGGCAACAAAAGAAAATTTGCGAAGAAACACCAATGCGTTGCGTGGGGTGTCAAACTGGAACAAATTCGCACTCATGGGGAGAACAGCTTGCGAGACCGGGATGGTTAGGGACGCCGCCGCTCGAACAATTTTATCTGCTACCATATAAGCGCCAAGTGCTTCCGGGCCAGCAGAGATTCCTAGAACAACTGATGTTGAGTTGGAGATTAAGGTTCCTCCAAGCTGAGAAAGGAAAATGGAAAAATCTGCACGTAGTTGGCGGAATGAGTCCCGGAGCCAACTTGAGGAAGGAGGGGATAGTTTGATTCCTCGCAAGGCAGCATATTGACCGATTATACCGTGGGCAACGGATTGAATCGCGAAAATGTACGCAAGCCCACGGATGTCGTCCGGTCCACGAATGAAAGCGAACACAGCAAGATTTGAGACTTTGAGCACGGACAGAATCCATGCAAAATCCTTTAATAGGCCTCGTGCCTGAAGGAGCCACAAAGGGAAAAGGCTAGCCCCTATAACGCCAATCGCTAATATTAAAATTATTTCCATGCAGTTGCGCAAATTTGGAAGAAGAATTATGCAAATCGCCATAGGCGGCAATGCCAACAATAGGAGGATAGCCTTTGTCCCGTATATCGCCCAGAACAGTTTAGAAAGAGCCAGAGGCTCATGGATTACTGCCACCGCTCGGCGGGTGCCGGATAGCCAAAAACCGTATTCGAGAAGTATTTGGAGGTATCCAACAAAAGCCATAGCTAGGCCGTACGTCCCGAAGGAGTTTGGACCAAGTGTTCTAACAAGAAATGGCAGAGTTGCGACAGGAATTAGGTAACCCAGACCTTGGACGAGGAGTAGGACTCCGGTGTCGCTTGTCAACTTTGATCTGCGACTGACGGGCCTGTTCTCTGGCAATTCTTGCACGGACGTAAGAGTAAAAACCTCAAAGGAGTTGCTTGGCTAAAACGAAGTGTCCGTTGATCCCGTTACATTGGCTGGAATGAAACATTCTTCCCTCATCCCCTGGTTTGCCACCCACCGCCGCCCGCTGCCCTGGCGCACGGAACGAGGCCTCCTTCGCGACCCTTGGCAAACCTTGGTCAGCGAAGTCATGAGCCAGCAAACGCGTCTGGAAGTTGTGGTTCCTCGATTTTCGCTTTGGATGGAACTCTTTCCGACCCCTCGTCACCTCGCGGACGCTCGAGAAGAAGAAGTGCTCGCCGCTTGGGCGGGCTTGGGTTATTACAGCAGGGCCCGCAATCTCCACAAAGCGAGCCAAGCGATCGCGCGCTTCGGGTGGCCAACCACCTTCGAAGGACTTTTGGCGCTGCCAGGGCTGGGACCCTACACGGCTGCGGCGATCGGATCTCTGGCGATGGGGATGCAAGTGCCCATGGTGGACGGCAATGTCCAAAGAGTTCTGTCGCGTGTGCATGCGATGGGGCTTGACCCCAGAACAGGGCAAGGCGCTGTGCGACTGTTGTCCTTGGCCAAGGATTGGATCCAAGGGCATGACGCAGGCGAGGTCAACGAGGCAACGATGGAACTGGGTGCGTTGGTCTGCAAACCACGCAACCCCTCGTGTGGCGAGTGTCCGTTGGCTGAGGCCTGCCGCGCGTGCGCCCAGGGGAATCCTGAAGGCTTCCCTCCACCCAGGGCACGCAAAGAGGTCGTGGTGATCCGGTGCCAGGTCTTGGTAGTGGCGCATTCAGGGCGAATCCTACTGCGCAAAGCGAGGGAGTCCGAGCTTTTGGCCGGCTTGTGGATTTTGCCCTCGGAGGGAGAGGATCCATCCCTTCTTGCCACGGAAGAGAGATTCGGCTTGGTCCGCCACTCGATCACTCATCACAAAGTGGTTTGGGACGTGGCTGGCGGAATTTGGAGAGGGGGCGCGTTGCCGGAGGGGTGGCGGTGGCACGCATGGGAAGAATTGGCCACCGTGGTGGTTTCCAGCTTGTTGCGCAAAGCTTTGGAAAGGGCTCGTGTGCTTCCGGAGGGTCCGTTACGCGCAAAAAAGAACAACACGAACCCCTTCGATCCCCCAATGGAGACTTGAGGAGCGGCGCCACCCTCCCGGCGGATGCTACCTTGGGAGGCGATGTCCAAGCGCCTATTCGCTCTGATGCAGCCCATGAGCTGGCTCTTCCTTGGGGTGGACCGGCTCATCATCTGGGTGGGCAATTGGGTGCTCGATGGGATCGAGTCCGTGCTCAACTACCTGGATTTCCTGGGACGCACCACCGCGGTGGGTTGGAAGTTCTACCGCCACCACCATTTCACGGTGGAACAGATGTACGCTATCGGGATCAGCTCCATTCCGCTGGTGGGGACCACCTCCGTCTTCACGGGCGCGGTGACCGCCTGGCAGGCGGCCTACCTCTTTTCCGATTTCGTGCCGTTGACCTTTTTGGGAACGGCGGTGGGAAAATCCATCATGCTGGAGATGGGGCCTGTGCTCACCGCCTTGGTGGTGGCTGGACGCACGGGCGCCGGCATGACTTCGGAGCTGGGATCGATGTCGGTGACCGAGCAGTTGGATGCGATGGACGTCCTGGGGCTGGATCGACACCAGTTCCTGGTGGCTCCAAGAATCATCGCCGGACTGGTGATGCTTCCCGTGCTTTGCGTGCTTTCCGCCCTGATCGGGCTGATGGGAGCCCTAGCCGTGGCGGTGGTCTTCAAAGGAATGGAGCCCTCTCTGTTTTGGAAGGGCGTACGGATCTTCTACTCGGATTGGGAAGTCTACGTGGCCCTGGTGAAGGCCTTCGTGTTCGGATTCATCATCACCACCTTCGGATGTTATTCGGGGACCAAGGCCAGAAACGGCGCCGAAGGCGTGGGACGCGCCATCGAAAAATCGGTGCAGGCATCTTCCGTGTGCGTGCTGATCTCGAACTTCCTGATCGGCTACGTCCTGCTCTAGGAGTTGCTTCGGACAACGAGAATGACCGCCCCCCGAGGAAAGGGGCGGCCGGCGCGGGAAAAATCGGTTGCAGACGATTTATCCGATTCCGTCTTCCATCTGGGGTTTGGGAACCGGGCTGGTCCAGCGCAGACGCCGGGTGAACCACAACAGCACGGCCAGGATCGCGAAGAGCCCCGAACTGCCCAGGACCAAGCTCAGGTCTTCGGCCTTCAGCAGGGTCCAGACGAATCCGTGCAACAGAGCCATGCCCACTCCCAGGGCCAGCGACCGCAGCCACGAATCCAGGACCGATCTCATGTAGGCGACAACCGCGCCGGTGGTCAGGATCGATGCCGCCAGATAGGCCAAGTCGAACCCGAAATGTTCGGAAAACGAAAGCGTGAGCAGGTAGAACATCACGCATTCCAACCCCACCAAGGCGTACTGGATGGGATGCATCGGGGATGCGAGGCTGGTTTCCAGCAGAAAGAACGCCGCGAACATCAGTCCGATGAACAAGATCGCGTACTTCACCGCGCGGTCGGTGGAATCGTAGGCGTCCACCTGCTGGCGGATGTGCACGGCCGCGAAGGGCACTTCCAGATTCTGGCTGCGTTCGCCTGCGGAGGCGAAGGCCATCGGGGCGCTGAGATTGATGCTGGAAACGTCCCAGCGCGAGCTGAATCCATCGGTTCCCAGGCGGGATTCGGAAGGCAGGAACGCACCCCAGAACCGAGGATCCTTCCAGCCGGAGCGGACCTGGATGGTCGTTGCCCTGGCCAGGGGGAATACGTTGTAGGCATCGTTCCCACGTACACTGGACTGGACCGCGAAATCGATGCGTGCACCGGTCGTCTGGGCGGCTTGAGGTGGGAGAACGGCTTGCAGGGGCAGGGACTTGCCTGCAGAACTGGGTTGCCACTCCTGCGAAGGGGACGTGCTCGGTTGGGTGGGCACCAGGTTTTGCTGGATTGGATCGGATTGGGCGGTCAGCGTGGCTGGGAGGCCGGCCAGGGTCATGGAAAAACCTTCCAGGTTCCGCGGCAGTCCGAGCGAGGCCTGCACGCGGGCCTTGCTCCATTGGGGCGAGAAACCTCCCAGACCGAGCTTGTCAAAATCTGGTACGGTCCAGTGGCCGCTGAACTTCTGGTCCGCTTTCCATACCGGGATCCGGTGCATGCCGCGGTACTTCCAGGAAGGAGCCAGATCCGCATCGACCCCGAGCGAATCCGGCCAGGCGTGGACGATCCGACGCTCCACGGTGACGTTGCCTTTGGAGTCCGTGATTTGGCGTTCCATCGGGATGTCCAAGCGGAAGGCTCCCACGAATTGTTCCTCTCCCCACTTCGAGGCCACTTCCCGGTTGGCCGATTCGGCGCGCGATTGGCGTTCCGACACGAGACTGCGGACCATTTGGACCGGAATCAGCAGCAGCAGCAGCAAGACGGCGAGGAATCCGAGGCGCAGGAAGCCTCCGAGACGTTGGAACAGATCGACCATGGTGTTTTCCTTCGGTGGAGATTGGGGGGGCGGCCACATGGCCGTTGCCCCGACTCACCAAAGATCCCGAACCGCTTTGAGGATTCCGCGAAGGTTCCGAGGAGATTCAGCGAAGAATTCGCGAAGGAAGCTCCAAGCATGCCATGGAGCCGCCTTCCGGTCGGTTTGCCAGGCTCGCCGTGGCGCCGTGCAACCGGGCGACTTCGCGCACGAACGGCAGTCCCAAGCCGGTGGATTTGCGTCCGTTTTCAGGGCGTGGCGTGGAAAAGAACCGGTCCCAGATCTTCTCCAACGCCCATGGGGGAATCCCCGGCCCCTGGTCGGTCACCTCGATGCGCAGTGTTTCGCCTGCCTGCGCCCTGATCTCGACGTGTCCGTTGTCCGGCGAGAAATCGATGGCGTTGCCGAGAAAATTTCCCACGGCCTGTTGCAGCAGGAGCTTGTCGCCTTGGATCGAGAGGTCCGGTGGGCAGCGCGAGACAAGCACCACGCCGCGCCGCGCCGCTTCGCTCGCATGGGCCGAGCTGGCTTCCTCCAGAAGGCTGTTGACGGAAAACGTCTCCATCCGTTCTTGCACCGCCCGGGCCTCCAGGGAGGCCAATTCCAGCAACCGATCCACCAGCTTGCGCTGCCGATCGGTTTCGGAGAGGAGGTTTTGCAGAAAACGCGATCGAGCAGGTTCCGGAGGGTTCTCGGCAAGGATTTCTGCCGCCGCGCGCACGGCAGTGAGCGGGCTCTTGAGTTCGTGGGTGAGGTCGTGCACGTAGCGCTCCACGTACTTGCGACCTTCCAAGGCGCGTCGCATTTCCTCGAAGGCGGTTCCCAACTCGCGGATCTCGCTGGATCCCAGATCCGGGAGCGGCGGATCCTCGCCGTCACGTACTTTCTGGGTGTGCACGGAAAGTCGTTGGATGGGCACGAGCAGCCACAGGGAAAGCAGCCATCCGGCCGCCAAGGTCGCGATGCCGGCCAGGAGCCCTGCCGCCAGGAATTTGGGGCGCGCGTTGTGGATGAATTCCTCGACGGAACTGGACGGCTTCACCACCGTGAGGGCGCCCGCGACCTTTCCGTTTCGCATCACCGGCGCCGCCACGTACATGGAAGAAGTCCCGGGGTCGGTCGGGTCGACGCGGGTGGCTCGCGCTCCGTAGCTGCCGGAAAGTGTCAAGCGGACGTCGCGCCAGCGCGAGTAGTCCGCGCCGGAATCTCCTGGCAGATCCGAGTCCCACAACACGATTCCGGTGCTGTCCACCAGGTAAACCCGAAGGTCGATTCTGGTTTTGCGCATCTGGTAGATCTGCGCGTCCACATCGCGTTTGCGCAGAGCCCGGATGGATCGAGCCAGGTCCTGTGGCATGGCCAGCGAATCCAGCGCGGGCGAATGGTTTTCCAGCTGGGAGGCCAGGAGATTGGCCGTTTCCACGAGGTTCTCTTCCACAGATTCCAGATAGCGCACACGCAGATCGCGTAAAAACCAGTCCATCAAAAAATACAGGCTCACCGAAACCACCAGGAAGATGGCCAGCAGAAGCCGGGTGCGAAGCCGCAGTCGGAGGTTCACGAACCGGGCTCGACGCGAATGGCGTAGCCGAGTCCGCGGCGGGTCTCGAGGGGATCCCCCGCCCCGGCATCGGAGAGTTTGCGGCGCAGTGAACGCACGTGGGTGTCAACGGTCCGTTCCAGGGAGGGCGAGCCATCCGGACAGGCGATGTCCAGCAACCGTTCGCGGGAAAGGACCCGACCTGGCTTTTCCAACAGGGCGCGCAGGATCCCCAGTTCCATGGGGGTCAAAACCAAGGCGCGGCCACGAAAGGAGACCGTGGCGCGATCGAGGTCGATCGCGAAGTCCGCGACGGATTCCGTGGTCTGGGATTCCACTGGTGCCCGACGGTTGCGGAGTCTGGCCCGCACCCGGGCCACGAGTTCCCGAGGACTGAAAGGCTTGACCACGTAGTCGTCGGCGCCGATTTCCAGACCGACCACCCGATCGATCTCCTCTCCGCGGGCGGTAAGGAAAATCACCGGGAAATCGTGGTCGCGACGCAGCTCCCGACACGCGTCGAACCCGCTCCTGTCCGGAAGCCCCACATCGAGGATGGCCAGATCGCAACGTGAAAGCAGAGGTCGGGCGGCGGCCCAAGTGGAGGCCCAGTCCACTTCGAAACCTTCGGAGGAGAGCGTCCACTGGACGGCGTCGGCGATGGCCGGTTCGTCTTCTACAAGCAGGATTCGTTGGACGCTCATGGCGCGATAATGTAGGTCGGCAATAAATGGATCAAGGGATCTGTCAATACTTGTCTAGGGTGGTGCGGCAAAATGCCGCATTGCGGCCGTGGGTGCATGGTGGGACATTGAAGTCCAAATCCTGTGCCAATGGCAGAAAGGTCCGGCCCGAATGCCTGATCCGACACTCCTTCTACCGGCTGCTGATCCCATCGCGCTTCCAGCGCCGGTGTGGCTGTTCAAAGGCCTGTCCTACCTCACCCTGACTTTCCACTTCGCCTTCCTGGCGATGTTGGTCTCGGGTTTGGCCCTGGCGATCCTCTGGAATTTCCTGGGCCACCGCCGGGGTTCGGCCAATGGATTGGCTGCATCCGATGCCATCATCGGGAAGCTCACCGTGATCACCACCTACGTGATCAACCTGGGTGTTCCTCCGCTGTTGTTTGCGCAGGTGCTTTATGGGCAGACTCTGTACACCAGCAGCGTCTTGATGGGCGCCTACTGGATCAGCGTGATTTTTCTGTTGATCGGGGCTTATTTCCTGCTCTACCACATGACCAAGCGCGCCCGGGAAAAACGTCCCTTTTGGCACGTGGGAATCGTTTCCCTCGGGCTGTTCCTCACGATTGGGCGCATCTATTCGGCCAACATGACCTTGATGCTGCGTCCGGAAACCTGGGCGGCCACCTACGCCGCCAATCCGCATGGGACCACCTTTCCCTCCGACCCCACCGCCTGGCCGCGCTGGACCGTGTTTCTGCTGGGATCCTTGTTGATGGGAGCCTTGGCCAGCTCCCTTTGGTCCACCGCCAAGTCGATGGCACCGGAAACAAAGGTTTTCTTGCGCACCTGGACAGGAATCGCCGCGATCGTGCTGGCACCGTTTCTCGCCTTGGCGGGAGTCTGGGCCTGGAATTCGCAGCCGGAGGCGGTTCGACAGATTTTGGACGCCTCGCCGCTGGCCCTGGGTTTTGCCAAGGCCTGGATCGCCTCGAGCATCCTGGCAGCCCTGATGGGCTTGTTGCTATTGAAAACCAGAGCGAGCCAATCCGCGCTCGTACCCATCCTGGCCACCTTGCCTGTGTTGGGATCCCTGGCCTCCTTCGTGCTCTTGCGCGACCAGGTCCGCGACGCGACCTTGTCCCTGCACGGATTCGACGTCTGGAAGAGCACTGTCAACACCAACTGGACCGTCGTCGTCCTGTTCCTGATCACGCTGGTCCTCGGGCTGGCGATCATGGGCTGGATCGGCGCGGTCGTGGCCCGGGCCAAGCCCGCGGAGGTCGTCCATGTCTGATGACACGAACCGTCAAGCCGCTCCGGACGATCCGGAACGGCGCGACGTTTTGAAATTCGCCGCCGCTGGTGCGCTGGGAGCCGTCTATGCGGGCCTGGTGGGGTATCCGGTCTACAAGTACTTGGCCAGCCCCATCGAGAAGGCCGCGGCGGAAACCGTGGTCACGGAAATGGTGGTGGAGGGCGGTGCCGCCCTCCCCAAGAACGCCGCGCTGATGTTCAAGTTCGGGGCCAAGCCCGCCATGCTGATCCACCATGAGGACGGTAGCTACTCCGCGCTTTCGGCGGTCTGCACCCACCTGGGTTGCACCGCTTCCTACGAACCCGACCAGAAACGCATCTTCTGCGCCTGCCATGGCGGCGTCTACGACGCCCTCACGGGCGCAAACGTCTCCGGCCCCCCTCCCAAGCCTCTCACCGCTTTCAAGGTCCAGGTTACCGATGGCAAAATCGTCGTCCGTCGCGCCTGAGTCGCGCGTCTACCGTTGGTTGGACGAACGTCTCGGCATTTCCGAGATCGTCGAGCTGGCGGGAAAGAAGCGCGTCCCGGAGCACAAGCATTCCTTCTGGTACTACTGGGGCGGGATCACGCTGTTCTTCTTCCTGGTGATGTGCGTGACGGGTGTCCTCCTGTTGGTGTACTACCGCCCTGGCGACGGCGCCTACGAATCCGTGCGGCTCATCACCTACGACATCAAGTTCGGATGGTTGGTGAGATCGATCCATTCGTGGTCGGCCAACCTGATGGTGGCGGCGGCGTTCGTCCACATGTTCAGCGCCTTCTTCATGAAGGCCTACCGCCGGCCCCGCGAATTCCTCTGGTTCACCGGAATCGGGCTTCTTTCGCTGAGCATGCTCTTCGGGTTCTCTGGATACCTGCTTCCCATGGACGAGCTGGCGTACTTCGCCACCAAGGTGGGCCTGGCCATTCCGGCGACGATTCCTGTCGTGGGCCCCTGGATCGCCGATTTGGCCCGGGGCGGCCCCGAAGTGGGCGCCTACACCGTTTCGCGTTTCTTCGCGTTGCACGTGGTGGTGCTGCCCGCCATGTTCGTGCCCCTGCTGGGAATCCACCTGGCCCTGGTGCAAAAGCATGGCATGTCCATTCCGGAATCCGAACAAGCCAAGCCGGAGAAGGCCCGTAAGAGCATTCCGTTCTTCCCGAACTTCGCCATGAAGGACATGGCCGTCTGGCTGATCGCCCTCAACGTGCTGGGCTTCCTGGCCGCGGTCTATCCCTGGCAGTTGGGTCCGGCGGCGGATTCCTTGATGCCCGCGCCCATGGACATCCACCCCGAGTGGTACTTCATGAGCTCCTTCCAGATCCTCAAGTGGTTCGGGAATTGGTTCCCCGGGGCATTGGGGGAATTTTTGGGAATCGCCGTGTTCAACGTCGGCGTGCTGCTTTGGGCCATCGTTCCGTTCTTCGATCCCGAGAAGCGATCGGGAGTCTGGGGACGTCGGGTCACTTGGTTCGGGATCTTCGTGGTTTTCGTGATCCTGCTCACCACCATCTGGGGCTACGCGGTTCTGCCCGCGGGCAAGTAAGGAGTCGATCGTGAACTATCCCGTTTGGGACGTGCCGGTGATCGGGTCCGGGTGGACCATCGGCATCATCGCCATCATCCACATCTTGATTTCCCACTTCGCGGTGGGCGGCGGCATCTTCCTTCCCATGGCGGAAGCGAAAGCCATCCGCGAAGGGCGCAAGGACTGGTTTCCCGCCTTGGAGAAATTCTCCAAGTTCTTCCTGATCCTCACCGGCGTGTTCGGTGCGATGACGGGTGTGGGCATCTGGTTTTCGATCGGCTTGGCCAATCCGGAAGGCACCAGCGCGCTCATCCACAACTTCGTGTTCGGGTGGGCGATCGAATGGGTGTTCTTCCTGGTGGAGCTCACGCTGGCGGCCGCGTACTACTACACGTGGGGCAAGGTCTCCGAGCGGGACCACCTGCGGTTGGGATGGGCCTACGCGATCGCATCGATCGGAACCCTGGTGATCATCACCGGCATCCTGACCTTCAAGCTCACTCCTGGCGGCTGGTTGGCGTTCGCCGGATCCGGCGAAGAGCCCCACCACTTCTTCGAGGCGTTCTTCAACGCGGGCTACCTTCCCAGCTTGGGCTTGCGCATCCTGGTATGCGTCTCCCTGGCGGGCATCTGGGCCCTGGTGTACTTCGGTGGAATGGACGGTGAAACCGAGGGCCCCACCAAGGAGAAGCTGGTGCGCTGGGCGGCCAAGTGGATCCTGCCCGCCTACGCGCTGATGCCGGTGTTCGCGCTGTGGTATTACACCACCATCCCCGCCGACCACCGCGAGCTTTTTCAGCTTGGCGTCTCCACCATCGGCCAAGGTGCGTTCACCCACGTGACCCGCATGGCCTTGATGGCGGTCTTGTCGTCTGCGACCATCGCCTTGGTGATCTTCCTCTTCGCCTGGCTCTTCCCGCGCGAACTCACTCGTGGCCAGGGCTTGGCCATCCTGTTTTTGGCCTTGCTGGCCACCGCATCCGGCGAGAGCGTGCGCGAATTCCTGCGCAAGCCCTTCGTGGTCAACGGCTACCTCTACTCCAACGGGGTGCGGGTGCTGAACATCGACAAGGTCAACCGAGTGGGGTATCTCGCCAATTCGCCTTGGGCAAAACCTGTCACGGACACCACGTTGCCCTCGCCGGAAATCGGCTTGCGGATGTTCCAGGGCCAGTGCATGGCCTGCCACACGGTGGACGGCTATCGCTCCATGAAGCGGCTGGCGGGCGGACGCGACGGCAAGGCGATCGGCAGCATTCTCAAGATCCTCAAGGACCACAAGCCGGAATCGCCGTACTACAAGTACATGCCGCCGCTGGTGGGCAATGCCGCGGAGATCGAGTCGCTGCGTCAGTACCTGGATATCATGGCCAACGGCAAACTCACCTCGGGTGTCGTGGACACCCGCCCCAAGCCCGCCAAGGCCGGAGCGGACACCACCGTGGTACGCACCGATTCCGCGAAGGTGGCGCCGGTCGCCGACAGCCTCAAGGTGGCCAAGGACAGTCTGAAGGTCGCTCCCAAGGATACCGCGAAGGCCCCTGCTTCCAAGGCTTCGGCGGATACCGCGAAGGCGGTCAAGCCAAAGGCCGACACCGCCAAGCGACCCTGAGGAATCGCCCCTACGGACGCACGTAGGGGTTGTGACGTTTTTCGTCGCCGATGGTCGTGGTGTCGCCGTGCCCCGGCACCACCACCGTGGCTTCCGGTAGCGAATACAGATGGGAGCGGACGGAATTCTCCAGCTGGGGAAAGCTCCCACCCGGGAAATCGGTGCGTCCCACCGAGCCCTGGAACAAGGTGTCGCCGACCACCACCAAGCCCAACGCCTCCATGTAGTAGGCGACCTGGCCTGGTGTATGCCCCGGCGTGTGCAAGACCTTGATGGCAAGGCCTCCGATCATGGTCAGGGCCTCGCCATGCTCCACGTGGATGGGAGTGACATCCGGAGCGGGCGCGAGGATGCCGTAGCGGGCGCCCCATTCGGGTAGTTGGTGAAACAGCGCCCAATCGTCGCGATGCAGGCGCAGCGGCACCTGGAAGGTCTTGGCGACCTCGCAGGCGTTGGCACAGTGGTCGAAATGCGCATGGGTCAGAAGGATCTGGGTCAGCTTCAGGTTGTGCGTTTGGAAGAATTCCAGGAACACCGAGGCGTCGTCCGTCGGGTCGATCAGGATCGCTTCCGAAGTCCTGGTGTTCCAGACCATGGTGCCCACGCAGTCCAGCATTCCCGAAGGTTCCGCCTGCCATTTCCAATCGTTGTTCATCGCACTGCCTTTCCAGGTCGCAGGACCAGATTCGATCGCTTCGGGTCCGATTCCCCGCAGCTTGCTGCAAGGTGGTTTGTTGAAGGGAAAGGAAGTCATTTCTTTGGCCGATCGCAGGGCCCATGCAGCCGGTGGATGCTCCAATCCGATATCGAAATTCCCTCTGTTGGCGATTCGAAGTCTCTGCAAGGCCTTATCATTTGATGAATGGAGCCCGATGGATCGAAACGAAAGAGGATGAGTCCAGCATCCTTCGATCCAGCCCCTCCCTCCAAGGAGGATCCAACTTGAACTCGATGTTTCACCGCCCTCTGGTGTGTTCGTTGTCGGTCATCCTCCTCGCCGGGTGCGTTCGCGTGATCGACCCGTTGGGATCGGATGGGCCTGGCATCGCGACCACGACGCGGATCCTCGTGCTGGACAGCGCAGGGAATCCCGCACCGGATGTCGAGGTGGTCGGGCGTTCCGCCGTGTGGTTGGACGGCGAGCCGGTGGACAGCACGGGAGCGAATCCTGACGGATTCCGCTTGAGAACGGGGCCGGATGGGACTTGCATCGTTCCCAACGTCGCGAATTCCTCGCAGGTGGTCCGGGCCGGGGGAAAGGTCCAGGCGGCCATCATGTGGCTGGGGCCCGATCGCGACAGCTTCGCGACCCTCCGGATCACGAGGACAGGATCTGTCCAGGGGGTCGTTCCCCATGTCCCAGCGGGTCTGATGGTACGGGTCGTGGGTCTGGAAGGCGTTGCGCGAACAGACGAGGAGGGACGGTTCTCGCTGGGCTCGCTCCCGGAGGGACCGGGATGGCTGTATATCGGGGCGATTCCGTACAGGGAAGGACTCGCGATCAACTTCGTCGTCCATTCCGGCAGAGTGGCGAATCTAGGGATCCTTCCCTTCCTTCCGGCGGACTCGGGCCTTCGCCAAAAGGTTGCTGTCGAGGATCTTCCTCTTTCCTCGGATCCTTTCACGGCATCCATGGGTACCTTTGGCCAATGACCAACCCTGCCGATCATTCAAGCTGGATCCACGGCTCCGTGGATTGCACTCCCGAGATGGTCGGTTACGACCCCTCCCGGATGGCTCGCCTGGAGGAAATCTTCGAGGGGTTGGTGCGCGGCGGCAAAGCCCAATGCGCCGCCTATTGCCTCTCGCGCCACGGGAAGGTCTTCGCCGATCGGTCGTTCGGTCCGCGCCACCACGACGACACGTCCCCCATGCTGCCCTCCACATGGCGCCAGATCGCCTCGGTCACCAAGGTCCTCACGAGCATCGGTGTGCTCAAGCTGGTGGAAGAGGGGCGACTGTTGATGGAATTTCCCGTCTCCAAGGTTCTGTCGGAATTTGACACGCCTGCTCTCGGGAAAATCACCCTCCAGCATCTGCTGACCCACACCTCCGGGATCGTTCCCGATCCCGGGTCGGATGGGGAAGCGAATCCGGATCATGAAGGGATCTGGAACATGATGTCGACGCCGGACTGGCTGGCGACGGTCGTCGCCATGAAGCCGACCACCGCACCCGGCGAAGCCTGGCGGTATTCCAGCGTGGGGTTTGCGATCCTGGGCGAGGTGATTTCGCGGGTGGTGGACGAACCCTATGCGATCTGGATGGCACGCGAAGTGCTTGCGCCCGCCGGACTGCGCCAGACCTTCTGGGACATCGCGGGCAAGCCGATCGAGGGCTTCGCGTTCGTCTCGGACAAGAATCGTCGGTTCATCGAGGATAGACCCTCGCTGTTGCATCACCCCCGGGTGGCGATGGGAGGAGCCTTTTCCACCTGCCGCGACCTGGCGCGGTTGGGTCAGTTGCTCGTTGCCGGCGGAACCCTCGATGGCGAGCGTGTGATCGGGCGGCGGACCGTCGAGGCGATGACACGCATCCATGTGGATGTGGCCGCGCCGCACTGGGGCGACAAGTTCACGGATTGGAAGTACGGGCTCGGGCTGGAGCCCGCGCGCCATCCGCTGGTGGAGCCCGGATCGGTATGGGGTCACGAAGGTTCGGGCCGCAGCGCGATGTGGTTCGATCGAGAGAGTGGACTTGCAATGTCCTGGATTCTCCCCACCACATTGGACTGGGATCCGGATTTCGGCTGGACGCCTCGGGCCGTGGTTCTCTCTGGTTTGATGTGATCCTACCGCGACCCCAAGCCCTGTTCGCCGTTGCCTCGGTGACATGGAAGGAGTGGACGGCGTTTCGCTCCCACATGCTGGTGTCGTTGTTCACGGGTCCGTTGCGGTTTCTGACATTGACTTGGATCTGGAAGGCGACCTCCTCGCCGTCGGCGATGGCAGGCGGCATGACCACGGACGATTTGATCACCTATTCCGGTCTGGCCATCCTGCTGGGTTATGCGGTGTTCGACTTCGCCGACTGGAACCTGCAGATGCTGGTGCGGACCGGGCGCTTCGCCAACCACCTGCTGCAGCCCATGCACCACGCCTGGTACGCCTTGGCGCAGAAGATGGGGCACCGCGCCTTGGCGATCCTGATCGAGGCGGTGCCGGTATGGGTGCTGGTGTCGCTGTTTCTGGGACGTCCGCTGTTGCCGCACGGCGGGATGTGGTTTTTGTTGTCCGTGGGCTTCGGGTTCCTTCTGATGTTCGTGGTCAACTACGCGTCGGGACTGGTCGGTTTTTGGCTGACCCGGGCGGAAGGGGTGCGTCGCTGCACGGTGCTGGTGCGCGACACCTTCGGTGGCGCATGGATCCCGTTGTCGTTCTTCCCGCTGGCCATCCAGCCGATCCTGTTCGCCACGCCTTATCCGTGGATCCTGTACGTTCCCTTGCGGATCGCCACCGGAAGATTGGAGATCCTCGGGAGGATCGTGGAGCCCGCCCTGGCCGTGGGATTGCAGTTGGTGGTGTTGACTGTTTCCGTCATTCTCTTGTCCGGGCTCGACCTTCTGGCGCGGCGCCGGTTCCTCGCGGCGGGAGGCTGACCATGTTGCAGGCCATCAAAGGGCATCTGGAGTTGCATCTGGAAGGAGTGCGCCTGGGGTTGGCGGTGCGCCTGGCCAACAGGTTGGATTTCGCGGCGAGCCTGCTGGTGATGATGGGACTGGAATTCGTGCCCACCCTGATCACCGCCTTGCTCTACCGCAACGGTTTGGCATTCCCGGGCTGGAGCCTGCACGAGGCGTTGCTCGTGCAGGGCGTGTTCCTGACCGCCAAGGGGATCGCCTATCCGCTCTTCGGGGGATTGGTGTGGAACACCGGAGAGATGGTCCGCGAGGGATCGTTCGAGCTTGTGCTGTTGCAGCCTCGCCATCCGTTGCAGTCGTGCATGGCTCGTGCTTTCGATGCGGAAGACCTGGGCAAGCTCGCGGGAGGCCTCGCGCTGTCCAGCTGGTGCCTGGCCCATGTCGGGGTGCCGTCCGCATTGCAGATGGCCGGTTTCGCGGTCTTCTTCGCCTTGTCCATCGCGTTGTTCCTGGCCAGCATCGTGGCGATGGGGTCGCTGTTGATCGTGTGGGTGGGGAACTTCCGGGTGTACGAGATCTTCGAAACCATGGCTTCCTTGGGACAGTTTCCGTCCACGATCCTCCCCAAAAACCTGCGTGGGCTGGCCGTGGCGGGCTTTCCGTTCGCGGCTTTCGCGGTGCTTCCGGCCTCCAGTCTGCTGGGGCGCTCGGTGGAGGGGATCTGGCTGGCCGTGGCGTCCGTCGCGATCCTTCTGTTCGCCTCGTTGACGCTCTGGAACCGTTTGCTACGCCGCCTGGTCGGCGCGGGAGGATAACCAAATGGCCAAGGCGATGGAAGTGCGCGGCTTGACAAAAACCTACCAGGTCTTCCGGAGAGGTTCGGGACTGCGCGACGCGTTGGCGAGCATCGTGCGACGTCGCCACGAATCGGTGGAGGCGGTGGGCGGGATCGACCTGGACATCGAGCAAGGCGAGCTGGTGGGGTTCCTGGGGCCCAACGGGGCGGGAAAATCCACCACGCTCAAGATCCTGTCGGGAATCCTGCACCCCACGAGCGGATCGGTGCTGGCCCTGGGGAAGTACGTGCCTTGGAAGGATCGGACGGAATATGTCCGAAACGTGGGCGCGGTGTTCGGACAGAAATCGCAGCTGGTGTGGGACGTGCCTCCGCAGGACACATACCGCATGGCGCGCGCCATCCACGGGATTCCGCGGGAAATCTACCAGCACCGGTTGGATCGCCTGGTGGATCTGCTGGACATCGCCAAGACCATGACCCAGCCCACCCGCAGCCTTTCCCTGGGCGAGAAGATGCGCTGCGAATTCGCCTTGTCGCTTCTGCACGGCCCCACGCTCCTGTTTTTGGACGAGCCGACCATCGGGTTGGACATCGAGGCCAAGGACCGCATCCGCGGATTCGTTTCCGAGATCAACCGCGAAGGCACCACGGTGATCCTGACCACCCACGACCTGTCGGACGTGGAAAGATTGGCGCGGCGGATCGTGGTCATCGACAAGGGGAAGCTCGGCTTCGATGGGCCTCTGGAGGAGCTGCGCTCGCGCTGGGGCGAGCGCAAACGGATCCGTCTGCGCAGTCAGGATCTGTCAAATTCATTCACGATGCCCGGTTTGCGGTTGGTTTCGCAGGATCCCGGCGGCAGGAGCGAGTTCGAATTGGACCTCCAGGCGGGAAGCCTGCACGACGTGCTGGAGAAGCTCGCGTCTTCCTGCCACATCGACGACTTGTCCCTGGATGATCCGCCGCTGGAAGAAGCCGTGCGGCGGCTGTACCGGGGGGATGGAACCTGATCCGCCATGGGAGGTGCTGTTGCAAAATCATTTCAATGCGGGGCGCAATTCCCAGAGCGTCCCGTCGCGATGACGTGTGTGCAGGGGCCCGTTGACAGGACGTCACCAGAAGCTTGACGCGAAAGGTCCTCCCATGGGACGATGGCCACATCCGTGAGTTTACGTTTCCGCTAAACACACATACCCGGGAGAACCTTGATGTCCATGATTTCGCTTGTCGCGGCCTTGATGCCGTTGGTCGATGGCGCCGCCATCGCTTTCCCTGATTCGGGAGCCTGGTACACGGGCAAATACCGCAACCTCTTCGTGGAACGCGGTCACACCGAAGCCGAAGTGAAAACATTCGTCGACAAATCCTTCAACCAGCTCTTCTTCGGCGACGCTTCCAACCAGGCAGTCTACCGCGTCATGTCTTCCGACACGTCCAAGGCCTACATCGAGGCCATCGACTCGAAGGATGTCCGCACCGAGGGGATGAGCTACGGCATGATCATCGCCGTGATGATGGATCGCAAGGACGTCTTCGACAAGCTCTGGAAGTTCGCCAAGCAGAACATGCAGTTCACCAGCGGCGACGGTCGCGGTTACTTCAGCTGGCAGCTCACCGGCACCAACTTCACCACCAAGGCTGGCGGTCCCGCTCCTGACGGCGAAGAATACTACGTGACCTCACTCTATTTTGCCGACAAGCGCTGGGGCAGCGCGACCGGTGTCGCCAACTACCTCAACTACAAGCAGCAGGCCGACAGTATCCTGACCTACATGCTCCCGGGCCGATCGGGGCAGGGTCCCATGTTCGACACCGTGCGTGCCCAGGTCCTGTTCATCCCCAACGTCACCTACACCGACCCTTCGTACCATCTACCCGCTTTCTACCGGATGTGGGGGGCGTTCGCCGGACACCACAACGCTCTTTGGAACCGCATGGCCGACACCTCCATCGCCTTCATGTCCCGGTCCTGGAACTCCACCACCGGCCTGAATCCCAAGTTCACCAACTTCGACGGCGCACCCATGCCTTCGGGGACCAACAACGATGCGGCGGCCAATATTTACTCCACCGATGCTGTCCGGACTCCCATGAACTACGCCATGGATTGGTCGTGGTTCAAGTCCGATCCGGTCATCGTGACCAACACCAAGAAGCTCCTGGGCTTCCTGTACGGGAAAGGCGTCTCCGCATACTCGCAGGAGTACGCGCTCGATGGCACCTCCAAGAGTCAGTACACGGTTTCCGAGGCCCAGGCCGGGGCCAACGGAGCCGCGGTGCTCTCCTCCGACGACGACCGCGACTACGCCTTCGTGGACGCCCTTTGGACCAAGCCGCTGGCCACCGGGCAGTGGCGCTACTACAACGGACTGGTCCAGATGCTGGGCATCCTGCATGCCTCCGGAACCTTCAAGGCCTACGGCAGCCCGGGCTTGACCAAGATCTCCGGTGTCGGCTCCGCTTCGGGCACCCCGAGCTTCCGCGCGGACCTTTCTGGACGGAATCTGTCTTTCACGGGTCTCGATGCGAACGGCACGGTTCGCGTGTTCGATCTCCGTGGACAGCAGGTGGTCGGAACCCTCGAAGCCGGCTCCGCCAAGTTCACCCTGCCCCACGCGGGACTTTGGGTGATCGATGCCGGTGTGGCGGGTCGCCGTACGATCGCGGTCCACTAAACCCGATTTTTGGTCAATTCAAAGACAATCCGTTCGTACTGAGCTTGTCGAAGTGCGGACGGATTCAGCCCTTCGCCCTTGGCGCTCAAGGCGCCCAACCGAAGCCCCGGTTGCCGCAGTTGTCGAGACGGCGCTTTCAGCGCCTCCTCAGGACGAACGGAAAAGGTCAGAACAGTTCGACGCTCATCCCAAGTCCAGGCGCATCGGCGATGGCCACCGGATGGAAATGGATTCGGTCGGAAAGGCTTGGGGGAGTGGGTGACGAGATGGGATTCATCCGCTCGCGAAAGCCATCCCCCACCGTTCGCCCGATGGCATACCCCATGAGGGTTCCTGCCACGGCGTCGGAAAGCCAGTGCATGGATCCGCCGTTGTGCGAGACTACGCCGTAGAACATGTATCCCACCCATGCGTACTTTGCGACAGAAATTGGCTTGCTGTCGGAATAGAAAGCGCTGAGCGACACGACCGCGGCGGTGTTTGTGGAAAGGTGGCCCGAGGGCCAGCCCCAGAACAAGCCGCCGCGCAGAAATCCGAAGCGGAAGGTTCGGCTGTGGTCTTCCATCTCGGACTCCGGCACCCCTTGCGGGGCGGGGCGGCCGGTGAAGGCCTTGAGCAATTCATGGTAGGTGAACGTGATTCCCACGGCCTGGGCCACCGCGCTTCCGGCCACCACCACTTCCGGTTGGTCCTTGCTCTTGCCGTAGGCCCAAAGCGACCCGGCCGTCAGGATCGGCGCCAAGGCGCCGATCGCCGCGGAAGGCGAGCCGAGCGTGCCCACGGATGGATTTTCGCGGAAGTAGTGGTGGACGTCGTAGTCCCAGCCGGCCTGCACGATCCCGTAGGTGCTGGCGACGGCTCCGGCGTGGAGCGCCAGATTCTGTCCCGTGAAGCTTTCCGCCAAGTTGGTTCCCAGGTTGTCGAAAGCACCGGGATACGGTGAGCTTTGGCAAAAGCTCGGCCCTGCGAGGATGAGGGCCAGAGCGGATTGATGAAAGCGGCAGGAGCGAAGAGAAGCCATGGCTGGAGAATTAACATATCCCGTTTGCGGTGCGATCTCCCAAAAAGCCAAGAGGCTGGCGGAGTCTACTCCACAGGCTTGGGCCTAGAAGGAATGACCAGCGAGGCGACCATGGACAGCGCGAGCATGCCGCCGATGATCCCTAGCGACCATCCGATGGGGAACTTGCCGCCGAAGGCTTGGTCGAGCCAGACCATCTTGAGGCCCACGAACACCAGGATGAACGCCAGGCCCACCTTCAGCAGATGGAATTTGTCCATCACGCCGGCCAGCAGGAAGTAGAGCGAGCGTAGGCCCAGGATCGCGAAGATGTTGGACGTGAACACCACCAGGGGTTCCTTGGTCAGGGCGAAGATGGCCGGCACGGAATCGATCGCGAAGACGATATCCGACACCTCGATGAAGACCAGACACACCAGCATCGGCGTGGCCCACAAGCGACCTCCATCACGGACGAAGAACTTCTCGCCCCGGAACTCGGGCGTGACGGGCAGGAGCTTGCGCAGGAGGCGGATCAGGGGATTCTTGTCGGGATCCACCTTGGAATCGCCCACGAACAGCATCTTCACGCCGGTGAAGATCAGGAACAAGCCGGCCACGATGATCACCCAGTGGTACTGCATCAGCGCCGCGCCTGCGGCGATGAACAGGGCGCGAAACACCAGGGCTCCCAGGATGCCGAAAAACAGCACGCGGTGCTGATAGGCGGCCGGCACCTGGAAGTACGCGAAGATCATGGCGATCACGAAGAGGTTGTCCACAGCCAGGGCCTTTTCCACCACGAATCCGCTGAAGTACTCCAGTCCGATTCGATCGGCGTGGGCGGCGGCGTCGGCGATGCCTCGTGCAGCTAGCTGGGCACCCGACCACTGCCACAGCACCAACCCGAAGACCAGTCCCAACGAGATCCAGATTGCGCTCCAAGCCAGGGATTCCTTCATGCTCACCGCGTGGGATTTGCGGTGGAACACCCCCAGGTCCAACAGCAAAAGCCCCAAGATGCCCGCCGTGAAGACGGCGTACACCCACCAATACTGAGCAAACGGGAAAAGAACCGCAGTGTCCATCGCACGATCTCCTGTAGATTGATTTGAGAAACCCTCTCAACTCAATGTACGGGCACCAACCGCACCTCAATCGTCACACCTCCGTAATAGTTACCGGTAAGATTTCTCAGGTAGCAGAGGCAGGGGTTCCAAGGGGTCTTTCATTCAAAGTAGGGGCTCTTTCCTCTGTGGGGCCATCCTTATTGGTGGGGTCGTATGGCCATACGACCCCACCAATAAGGAGGACCCCACCACAAGGAAGGCTCCAAAGAAGGGAAAAGCCTCAGAATTGGAAATAAATAAACGGTTGCACGCCGATGGATCCCACCTCCATCGCCACCTGCACCACCACCGCGAAGGCGACCACCTTCAGTTCCAGCGGCATGCGGGAAAACAGCGCGCGCACCTTCTCCTTGGAGGCGGCGGGCCAGAGGTGTGTGGCCAATCCCACCACCAGAAGCGAAGCGATCAGCGCCCGGTCGTGGAAGAACGGCACAATCGTCTTCCACTCCCAGCCGGTCACGATTCCTGTCAGCAGGCTCCATGCGTCGGCGGCCGATTCGGCCCGAAACAGAATCCACAGCGCCGCCACCACATGGAATGTGAACAGCCACGCCAGGAACCGCGAGGCTGTTCCGCCTTGGGCCATCCAGCGGCCCACGGGGTGGCGCGATCGCGTGGCAAGCCAGGCCTTGTGCAAGGCCAACAGGAGTCCGTGCGCACCGCCCCACAGCACGAACTTCCAGGAAGCGCCGTGCCAGAGGCCGCCCACGAGCATGGTGATCATCAGAAACGTGGCTTGCAGCGCCGGACCCTTGCGGTTTCCGCCCAGCGGGATGTACACGTAGTCGCGAAGCCAGGCGGAAAGGCTGATGTGCCAACGTCGCCAGAAATCGGTGATGGAAAGGGAGACGTAGGGCGACCGGAAATTGTCGCCCAGGCGGTAGCCCAACAAAAGCGAGATCCCGATGGCCATGTCGGTGTAGCCGGAAAAGTCCCCGTAGATCTGCAGGGCGTAGCACCATCCCGCCACCAGCGCCTCGAATCCGCCGTAGCCGGAGGCGTTCCCGAACACCAGATCCGCGTACTGGGCCAGGCCGTCGGCGAGGATCGTCTTTTTGGCCAGACCCTTGAGGATCAGCCAGAGCCCCGCGTCGATGCTGATGCGGCGCAGGTTGCCGGACAATTTATGCGCGTCGTCGTCGTCGGCTTCCGCCAGGCTCGTGAATGCGTAGGGCTGGGCGATCTGGGGAAGGAAGCTCGCCGCGCGCACGATGGGCCCGGCCACCAGGTGCGGGAAGAAGGTCTGGTAGAAGGCGAAATCCAGGAGGTTGCCGGCCGGGGCCGCCTTGCCGGAATGGATGTCGGCGAGGTAGCTGATGCCTTGGAAGGTGAAGAACGACACCCCCACCGGCAGGAACAGCTCCAGCGGCGACCATCCCGCTGAAAACCAGGAATTGACGTTTTGGATCGCGAAGTCGGCGTATTTGAAAAACGCCAACGGCGCCAGGTTCAGAGCGATCCCGCCGGCGAGGATGGTTTTGGCGAAACGCGGTTTTGTTGCCAAAAAATGACCGATCGCGTGGTTGGCCAGGACCGACAACAGCAGCACGGCAAGGTAGGGGCCGCTGGATTTCCAGTAGAACCATCCGCTGAAAAGGCAGATCCAGGCCAACCGCGCCGTGCCCTGGCGCTTGAGGGCCATGTGCACGGCCAACAACAGCGTGGACACGGGCAGGAAGATCCCGCTGGTGAACAACAACGGAGCGGTAGGATCGAACTCGAAAAGCGACCGGAGTCCTTCGGAAAGGGTCATTCGAGGGGCCCCGTCTTGGGCAGGATCCGGGTCTCGGCGAAATGCGACCACCGCGAACGGTCCGGTCGCTCTGGAGACAATATCTGTCCCAAAGAGTCGCGCTGGAGCGTGTCCCAGGCCACGTGGCGCCCAAACAGGTTGGGTTGGGTGCGGATCCAGCGGCAAAGGCTGTCGGCCCAGATGCCCGCGGCGTCGCGGGTGGGATGTGCGCCGTCCTTCTTGCGGGCCAGCCGGTGCATTCCGATTCCGAAATAGCGCGGATCTCCCACCACGCTACGGATGGTGTCGTCGATGCCGAAGCCCTTTTTCCACATGGGTGGCCCGATCCACACCCACGGAACGCCCGCCTGTTCGAACACGGCGCGGATCGAATCGACGAACACCTTGCGCTTGGGGGGATCGTTGAACAGCAGTTCGTTGGCTCCGGAAGAGAACACCACCGCGCTCGGGCGGTATTGGGCGAGCAGTTCGCGCAAGCGGCCGGAGGTGGCCCAGGTCTGGCAATTGGAGCCGTACCAGATGGCCGTGGACATGCGATGTCCGTTGCGGCGGGCGACGGGTTGCAAGAACCTCTGGAGCTCCTCGATCATGGAGTCGCCCGTAAGCAGGATGAAATGGCCTGTGCTGTCGGCGGGGCCGGCCAAAGTGGAATCCGGGACCAGGACTTCGGCTGTGTCCGGCGTGGCGACGACGGCGGTGTCCGGTTGGGTGGAATCCACCGGTGCCCCGTGGTGCCAGATTCCGTCCAGGCATTGCGGGGTGCGCAAGGGGAATGCCGGGTAGCGGGAGCCTATCCAGGATTCCAGGAGGAAGATTCCCGAGAGCGAAATGGAAAGGGCCAGGACCTTGGCCAAGGTGGTTTGCATGGATCGGTTCGGATCGGAGAGGACGGATCCCGCGGTTGGCGATGGGATCGAAATGGGCGCGCAAAGATAACCGCATCGGGGGCTCGGCGGGGCTGGTGGCGATGTACGTTGGCCATGCATGGATCGGGAGGTCACGAGCTTGCCATTGGATCGCCCACCGGGGCATGCCTTGGTTTGTGCCCTGGATTGGGGGCTGGGCCATGTGGCGCGCACCAGCGTGGTGGTCAGATCGCTGGTTTCCGGCGGAGCTTCCGTGGTGCTGGCGTCCAATGGCCGCTCGGCCGATTGGTGGCGGGCCGAATTCCCAGACCTGCCGCTGCGGGAGCTTCCCGATTACGCGATTCGCTACGCCAAAGGCCCATGGCTGGTGCCCGGCCTGGTGGCCTCGCTTCCGCGATTGTGGCGCGCCATACGCCAGGAACGCACCTTGGTGGAATCCTGGCGAGGGGAAGGGTTCGATCTGGTCGTGTCCGACAATCGCTACGGGTGTCGGATGACGGGGGTGAAATCGGTCCTGCTCACCCATCAATTGCGCTTGGCGGCGCCGCGCGGACTGGGAGTGTTCGAGGGGATGGGGGAGCGGGCGATGGCTCGCATGGTCGGGGGATTCGACGAGATCTGGGTTCCCGACCACCCAGGCACGGACGGACTTTCCGGCCGACTGGGGCATCCTGTCTCTCCCCAGGCTTTCCCGCCCATCCGCTACCTCGGGCCGATTTCGAGGATGGCCGGTGTGGTGGCGGACCCTCGCTGGGCTGGTCCCTGGGACATGGTGGTGCTGGTGAGCGGACCTGAACCGGGGCGAACCCATCTGGAAAACATCGCTCGGAAGGCTTTGGCCAGCAAGCTCGGGCGGAGGCTTCTGGTGCGCGGCAGACCCGATCTACCATTGCCGGAGGCCCCTCCGAGCCCCTCCGACTCCTGGGTGGAGGCATCGCATCTTCCCACCCCCGCCCTGGTGGCCGCGCTGGGCGGGGCGCGTCGGATTTTGTCGCGCGGAGGGTACAGCACCCTGATGGACTTGGACGTCATGGGGAGATTGGATCCACGTTGCCTGTGGTGTCCCACTCCCGGCCAGACCGAACAAGAAGCCCTGGCCCAAGCCCTTGCCGGAAGCAGCCGAGGTAGGTGGATTCCGGAAGCGAAATTGCCCGGGTTCCTGGAAAATTTGTCTTAAGCAGATAGCGGAATATGAAACTCTTCTGGGAGGCGTTCCTGCATAGGCGTTGACAACCTTTCAACACTTGTCACCGCTTCCTAAAGGAAACGAGATGTTAACCGGCCTCTGGTGAGGACATCTTACCCTCCATGCTCCGGACTCACCCTTCGATGTCGTTTGCTGGCTCCAGGATCGCGATGATCCTTGTGGCCGCCGTCTCAGGCCACGCGGCCGACCAAAGATGCGACCTGGTCGCCACCAACAAGTGCATGCCCATCGGGTTGCTCGACGGAGCCACGATCCGCGTTCCGGCCTCTACCACCCGGATTTCCAGCGAAGGATTGAACATCTGCGGGATTCCTGGATCTTCTCCTCCGGCGACGGACATCGTGTATGTGGTCGACCAGTCCACCTCGATGGTCCCCACTGTGATCCTTCCGGGCGCGGAAGACACAAGTGGTTGGTTCGAGTGCAATCGCACGGTGCGTACTCCCGTGATCACCTATGCGGACACCATCCAATTCCATGGCCTGACCGTGGCCATCCCGTCGGCGGGAACCAGCTACGACGACCTCAAAACGGTTTGCAGCGTCGCGGGGGATCCCTACCAGGTACGAGTTTCCACCGTACAGAACGCCATCCGGTTCCAAGCCGCCAAGGCGCCCAGCTCCTACGCATCCATCATAGGGTTTGCCAGCGGTATCGATCAAGCCACCACCGACATGACCCTTTTGAACTCACCTGCGGCCGTCCTGGGGCTCACCAATTCCCTGACCTTGAAGAAGTCCTCGGGAACCAATTACGAGGCGCCCATGAGCTGGGCCCGCATCCAGCTCTACGGCGGTCACTCCGGCGCGACCGTGATTCCCCCTTCGGCCGATCCTTCCAAAGCTGTCATCATGATCTCCGATGGACGTCCCATGGCGGGAACCTGGACCAACGCGCTGCGACCCACCACCACCGTCACCTGGGGCGGATCCACCTGGACCACCGATTCCAGCGCCATTGCGCCCATCTACACCATCTATCTGGGCGTGGACGACGTGGCGGGATCGGAACTGGCCGATGTCGCCAGACGCACAGGCGGAGCTTATTACCAGATCCCACCCAACATGCCCGATAGCCTCACCAACGTGATCCAGGCCATTTTGGGGCAGGTGATCAAGCCGGCGGTCCCCGACAGCATCCAGGTGGTCAATCAAACCAACGGACAGTCCTCCCGGTCCATCCAGGCCGTGACCAGTGGGAACTCCTACCGGATGGCATTGGATTCGATCGTGGCCTTGGAGCCCGGAGCCAATGCGGTGCGCATCACGGTCAAGCAGGCGGCCAACACCTTGGTGGCCAACCTCAATGTGCTGGTGGCGGATGGAACCGCTCCGCTTGCCCCGAGTGCGCTGGATACCCTCCTATCCACCCGCTGCGGGCCTCCCACGGCCCTTACCCTTCGCCCCGATAAATCCGGTTTGGCTTGGGCCGACAGCGTGGATCGCAACATCGTGGTGACCCTGCAAACGATTCCGGAACGGACCACCTCGCTTCCGATGGATCTGTACACCCGCACCAGCCTGGACGCGGAGCGAATCTCCTTGCCGGTGCCGGCCACGGCCAACGATCTTGCACGCGGGACCTTCACGGGAACCATTCCCTGGCAGGAGCTGGCGCTGGCCCAGTCCATTCCCGGCGACCTGGTGATCCGCTCCACGGCTGGCTGGGACACCGTTCGCGCCACCTACCGCATGCCCCGCGACCGACGGGACACAGCCTCGGCCGTCATGGCTTTGCACCGCCCGGTCACCCCCTTGCTTGCCATGACGCCGGATGTGGACGGCCCCGCCGGGCGCATCCAAGTGGCGGTGATCGATCTGGAGCGCACCACCCCCACCCTGGTGATGGGAGTCCGACACCGGCTGGGCGATACCTTGCGGGTCACCCTGACCCGTGGCGCGGACGGCATGTACACGGGCAGCTTCACGTTTTTGCAGGGAGCCACGGGAACCCTGCGCGACACCCTCCTCCAGATGGGAGTGGCCATCACGGAATTGGACTCGATCACGGGAACGTACCTGGGCGTGAAGGCGCGCACGTCGGTGCACGCTCCCCGGGCCCGTCTGCGATTTCTCGATGCGGCCGGAAACCCGGTAGATAGCTTCCCCGTCCGTGCCTTGGTCGGGGCGAAGGTAACGATTCGAGTGGGAGCCTTCATCGGGGACGAATTGTGCGTCCCGTGCAATTCCGTGGTGGGAATGGCCGCCTCCCTTCCTGGCATCGAGTTGCGCGCACCCGGCAATCCCGCCGTGGTCACCGCGCTCAGGCTCAACCAGGGCAAGTTCGTGCTTGAGGTGCAATCGGCCATACCCGTGCTCGATGGCTCGATCCTGTTTGCCGACGATTCTTTGGGAAGCACCCTCCAGGCGCTCCCCGTGCGCTTTTCCGCCATCCCGCCGGACTCGGTGGTGTATTTCGACGACAACGGCGACGGCATGCTGGATCGCGCCGATCTACATCTGAAAAGCGCCTGGGCGCCTGGAGCCCAGATCGATCTTCCTTGGCCAACGTCCGCCAATCTCTTGAACCTGGCCGGGGCCGATGTCGCCTTTTCTCCCGATGGATCGGTCTTGAGCTGGATCTTCCGCGACGCTCCCGTGCTCACCACCCGCGCCCCGGGCCTGCTGCAGGCTTCCTGGATCGCCGGGCCCGGCTGGCCTCCTGTGGCCGTCAAGGTGGCGGAAAGAATCGCCCCCGTCCCGCTTTCGGCCATCCTTTCGCGTGGACCGGTCTGGGACACGCTGCGGGTCAAGCCATCGGAAGGGGTCTGGCCTTCATTGAACCCGACAGGTCGGATTTTGTCCAGAATGGTTGGGCCAGGAGCGCTCGTGCCGGTATTGCCCAAGCAAGCCCGGGTGGAGACCTCCACCGGCGATCTGATCCTTCTCTTCCCGGCCGATTCCACCGATTCCCAGGTGCAACCGGGCGATTCGGTGCGGTTCACCGCGGCCGGCGTGGTGCGCGATTCCTTGGGCAACGTGCCGGGGATCGAGTCGCGACTGGTGGAGGTGGTGGGCATGGACCGTCCGCCGCGATTGGCCACCATCACCGACATCGACGCGGACGGTCGCGCCGATCGCGTGGTGTTGCGTCTGCACAGGCCGCTAAAGGTGGCGGATCTGTTCACCTTCCGCTGGCCGGATACCAGTGGAGCGCTCGGGGAGCGCAACCTGGATATCTCTTCGCTTTCGCCGGAGTCGTCCGATACGGTCCTGGTCTTCGATCTGGAACCGTTCCCGTTCGGTGCCACTTCCTGTCCGACCGCGGGCTGCACGGATCTGGGATCGTTCCGATCCTCGCGCATGCCCCTGGTCGCGGCCGCGCGCTTTGCCATCCAGGATCGCGTCGATCCCGTCATCGTGACGGCGCGCTTTCGGTTCTCCCATACGGGCACCACCCCCGACTCCGTGCGGGCCTGGTACTCGGAGCCGGTCCGCGTCGCCAGCGTGTCGCCTGGATGGATCTCGGTCGGGAAGCCTTCCGTGGACAGCGTGGGCGCCGTGATCCGTCCGATCTCGGCGCCCATGCTGGTGAACGCACGCCAGGCGCTGTTGGTGGTGGATTCCAACTTCATCGGGAGGCCCGGAGATTCGGTCCGGTTCTCGTGGCCCGGCGCGCTTGCCGATGCCGAGGGGAACGCCCCGGAACGCTTCGCCCATTGGGCCCCGTTGGATTGGGGTGAAGTTCCTGCCACCATGGATGTGGATCTGCCCCACCCGATGGTGCGCGCCGACGGCATCGTGGTCCCTCCGGGCGAACCCGCCATCCAGCCGTTTGTCCGCAAATCCCCTTCCGATCCGTGGACCGCGCCCGACGGCACTCCGGCGCCGGCGGGAGACGAGCGGTTTTCGGGAATGCTGGTGCGGCTCAACCGGGTGCCGGAAAATGTCATCCTGTACATCTACGACAACCTCGGCAACTCGGTGGCCTACCAGGAGCTGCCCATGTTCCGCCAGTGGGTGGACAAGGGCCAGATCACCCGGACCCGCCGCGGCGACTTCGAGGTGTGGCTGGCCTGGGACGGCATGGACAACAAGGGAAAGCCGGTCGGATCAGGAGTCTATCTGATGCGGGCCGTGGCCTGGTTCAAGGATGGAAACCAGCTGCGCATCGTCAACCAGCTGCGCAATACCGGCATCCACCGCACCATCCCGCTCTGGTAGGAACCCACCTGGACAAGGCCTTGTAGGAGATCGCGAAAGCCGTTCGTCCTGAGGAGCCGACCGCAGGGCGGCGTCTCGAAGGGCGAAGTCAGTTTCTGGGCCTGCAGGATGGAACGCTGGTGTGTTGTCCCAGTATTGACTCTGCTAACTTCGCCCTTCGAGACGGTGGCTGCGCCACCTCCTCAGGACGAACGGATGATAGCCTGTCATCCAGGACGATGCTCTACGCCAGGGGAGTCTTCGAGGGCTCCCCTTCGATCTCTCGCACCAGTCTAGGCACGAGGTATCCGGAGGTGCGTTCGCGCAGGCGTCCAACCAGTTCCACCGCCACGGTGTCCGGCACGAAAAACCGCCCCGCCCCGCGGACCCGGTCCAGGGCGTGGAGGTAATAGGGCAGAACTCCGATCTCCCACAGCCGCGTGGAGAGCGCGAGCAGGATTTCCACGTCGTCGTTGACGCGGGCCAGCAGCACCGACTGGTTCAGGACCACGGCGCCTGCTTGACGGAATTTGGCGACAGCTCGCGCCACCTGGTCGTCCAGTTCGCGGGCGTGGTTGGAGTGGATCACCACCGCCACCTTCAAACGGCTGGAGCCCACCAGGGACTCCAGGTCGCGATCCACCCGATCCGGCAGCACCACCGGAAGCCTGGTGTGGAGGCGCAGGGTGCGAAGATGCGGGATCTCCTCAAGGGCGCGCCAGATCCGCTCCAGCGCTGCGTTGCCCAGCATCAAGGGGTCGCCGCCGGACAACACCACCTCGTCGATTTCGGGATGATCCCGCAGGTAGGCCAGGCGCGGTAGCCAATCGGGAGTGGATTGGTTGTAGGGGAATTCCTGGCGAAAACAATACCGGCAGTGGATGGCGCAGGCGCCCGTGGTCAGGATCAGGGCGCGGGAGCTGTATTTCTGGAGCAGGCCGGGACTGCGCACGGACGACCCATCTCCGACAGGATCCGTCTTCTCGTCGGAGGTCGGCAGGAGCTCGGCGTGGTCGGGCCAGATCTGCAAAAGCAGCGGGTCCACGGGATTGCCGCGCTCCATGCGGTCGGCGAAGGCCCGCGGAACCAGCAAAGGGAACGTGGACTTGCCCGATAGCGCAGGCAGGGAGGCCAAAGGGATTCCCAGATGCTCGGCAAGCAAGACGGGATCGCGGAAGGCATCCCGCAACTGGGTTGTCCAATCGGACAGCCTACTTGATTCGGACACAGGAACGGGCGCGCTGCCCAACATCTCGATCGCGGCATCTCGGATCATCATTGTCCGCAAAGATATCCTGGCAGGGGATGCCAAGCGATTGTCTGGAAACTCCAGGTGGTAGCTTTGCCGATTCGGAAGCTGGAGGGCAATGTGGTGAATCTGCAAGCTACGGATGTTTGGCGACCAGGTGCAAGCCTGGAGGCATTGACGTTTCGAGCGGGAAAGCTTCGTGCGATCCGGGAGTTCTTTTTCGCCGCCGGGGTCATGGAGGTGGAAACGCCTCAACTGGCGCCGACCGGCACAGTGGATTTGTGGATCGATTCCTTCGCGGTCAAAAGCCAGTTCCACAAAGACCCGTGGTGGCTTCAGACCAGTCCGGAATTCCACATGAAGCGTTTGGTGGCGGCAGGGAGCGGCCCCATCTACCAGATGGCCAAGGCGTTTCGCGACGAGGGCGCCGGGCGCTGGCACAATCCAGAATTCACGTTGCTGGAGTGGTACCGGCCCGGCTGGAGCCTGCGGGAGCTGTGCCGGGAAGTGGAACTTCTTTGCCGCGCGGTGGTGCCGAGCCTTCCGCCGGCACGTTGGCTGAGCGTGCGGGAGGCGTTCGTGGAACGTGCGGGGGTGGATCCGTTTTCTGACTCGTTGGACAAAATCCGTGCCGCGGCCGAGGATGCCATGGCGGTGTTGCCGCAGTTGCCCTCCGGCGATCGCGATGGCTGGATCGATCTGTTGATGGTCAGCAAGGTGGAGCCTGGACTGGGCGATCCCGAGCCGGTGTTCCTGTGGGGGTATCCGCCCTCGCGAGCGGCCTTGGCCCGGGTGGAATCCCACGGCGGGGTGGAAGTGGCCATGCGCGCCGAGATGTACTGGAAAGGCGTGGAGCTCACCAACGGCTACGATGAGCTGGTGGATCCGGTGGAGCAGGCCGCGCGCTTTCGCGACGAACGGACCGCGCGGCTCGCCGCCGGAAAGGAGTCCCCGGGAATTTCGCTGGAGCTCGTGGATGCCCTGCGCGCGGGGATGCCTTCCGGCGCCGGGGTGGCGTTGGGTGTGGATCGCCTGATCGCCCTGGCGTTCGGAGCAGACTCCTTGGAAACAATTCTTGCCTTTCGGGAAATTCAATAAGCGTAAAAAGGCCTCAGACAGGAAACCGACGAGACGTAACCATTTATATTGTGTCTCAATTCGGCGGGCTGGCCTCGCTGATGACCAGAGTTTACCTCCTTCAAGGCTTTTGTATGAATCCATCGAGTCTCCAGGCATTTTCCGGAAACGCGCGGATTCCTGCGTTGGAAGGTTTGCGCGGCTTCGCCTTCCTGATGGTTCATTTTTTTCACACCAAGCTCTTCGGCCCTGCCTTGGGCGATCACCCCCTGTCGCGAAGTCTGGGTTTCTTTGGGGAAATGGGCTGGGCAGGGGTGGACCTGTTCTTCGTGCTCTCCGGCTTCCTGATCACCGGGATCCTGCTGCGGCAGGTGGATTCACCGGGCTGGGTTGGCAGATTCTATTTGCGGCGCACCGTTCGGATTTTTCCGATCTATTTCGTGGTCTTGGTGGGCACGGTGTGGGTTCTGCCGTTGGTCATTGGCTGGACATTGGAGTACGCGCAGACACCGCGCTCGAATTTCCTGTGGTACGCAACGTTCCTCCACAATTGGCTGAACTGGGGAGTCAACGGCTGGCCCAAAGGCGACCCGCTGATCGGGCATCTTTGGTCCTTGGGGGTGGAGGAACAGTTCTACCTGGTTTGGCCCGCCATTGTCGCCTTGGTCGGAATTCGTCGGCTACCCTTGGTGGCCATTGCTCTTCTCCTTTCCGCACCATTGATACGTATGGTCATGATCGGGTCCGGGTTCACCTACGATGCGGTCTACGCGTTGACAATCTGTCGAGCGGACGCGCTGGCTGCTGGAGGGCTGATCGCCGTCCTGAAAGAAAAAGCCAGCCTGCCCTCTCCCAAAGCCGCTTGGATCATGGTTGCCGCTGGGGCGAGCTTGTTCACAGTGACTCCCATTGTCACATCGTATTTCGAGCACCCTACCCAGGACCAGTTGAAGGCTGCTGCGTTCAGTTGGGGGCTTCTGCAATGGTGCGGAATCCTCCTTCTCGCGCTGGGATCCGGTCCCATTGCGCGGATCCTCTCGTGGCGACCGTTGCGGCTCGTGGGGTTCTACAGCTATTCCCTCTATCTGGTGTCGTATCCGATCACCATGGTGACGGGGGTGTATTGGAAAGACTTGATCGGCCGGTGGTCCACCTGGGGCTTGATCGGGTTCTACCTCAGCTCATTGGCGCTGTCTGCCGGCATCGCCTGGGTCAGCTGGCATCTGATCGAAAAGCGCCTTCTGAATCTCATTGGCAAGGCCCCGGAATTCCGCTAAACCTGGAGCCTGTGGATGCCCTTGGCAAACAGCTGGTCGCTGCCCCGGTACCGGACCCCGAGCTCCGGTTTCTACCTTTGGTTTCCTGTCACCGCGACGGTGGGGAAACCGCCCACGGCGCATGCATCCAGCAACAATTCGGAGTCCTGAATGACCCAGCTGTCCGCTCTCCAGATCGCCCGCAAGGCCTACCAGCCCAAGTTGCCCCCCGTGCTTCGCAGCGGGCCGGCGGCAGTGGAACTCAAGTTCGGCGGCGCCACCGAATCCGTGGCTGATCAAGCCGCGGTCAAGGCCCTGTTCCCCCAGACCTACGGACAGCCCGTGGCCGAATTCGTGGCTGGAACCTCCAAGCTCGCCGGCCCCCTCACCGTGGGCGTGGTCCTCTCCGGCGGCCAAGCTCCCGGCGGCCACAACGTGATCGCGGGCATCTTCGACGGCCTCAAGGCCATCAATCCCGCTTCGCGCGTGCTGGGCTTCTTGGGCGGACCTTCGGGCCTGGAAGAAGGCAAGTACCTGGAAATCACCCCCGAGATCATGGACGCCTACCGCAACACCGGCGGCTTCGACATCATCGGTAGTGGCCGCACCAAGCTGGAAACCGAAGAGCAGTTCCTCAAGTGCAAGGCCGTCTTGGAAGGCCTCAAGGCCAACGCCGTGGTGATCATCGGCGGCGACGACTCCAACACCAACGCCGCCGTGCTGGCCGAATGGTTCAAGGCCAAGGGCTCGCCGATTTCTGTCGTGGGCTGCCCCAAGACCATCGACGGCGACCTCAAGAACGCCCAGATCCCCACCTCGTTCGGCTTCGACACCGCCGCCAAGACCTACGCGGAATTGATCGGCAACATCCAGCGCGATTGCTTGTCGGCCAAGAAGTACTGGCACTACATCAAGATCATGGGCCGCTCCGCCTCGCACCTGGCTCTGGAAGCCGGTCTGCAGACCCAGCCCAACCTCACCTTGATCTCCGAAGAGATCGAGAAGAAGGGCGAGACCCTCGCGCAGGTCGTGGCCTCCATGGCCGACCTTGTGGAACTGCGCTCCAAGGCCGGCAAGAACTTCGGCGTGGCCGTGATCCCCGAAGGCCTCGTGGAATTCATGCCCGACGTCAAGAAGCTGATCTCCACCCTCAACGACCTGATGGCCCACGAAGCCGCCGCTTTCGAAGCCGCAGCAGACCAGGCCGCCAAGGAAGAGCTCCTCAAGAAGTTCCTGGCAGCGGACGTCGCCGCCACCTACTTCTCGCTGCCTTTCGGTATCCGCGGACAGCTCTTGCTGGACCGCGACCCGCACGGCAACGTGCAGGTCAGCCGCATCGAAACCGAGAAGCTGCTGGGCGAGATGGTCACCGCCGAACTGAAAAAGCGCGGTTCCAAGGCCAAGTTCAGCTTCCTCACGCACTTCTTCGGCTACGAAGGTCGTTGCGCGGCTCCGTCGAATTTCGACGCCGACTACTGCTACTCCTTGGGCTACGTCGCGGGGTTGCTCGTCAACGGCGGCAAGACTGGCTACATGGCCACTTGCTCCAGCCTCACCAAGGGCATCGAGAAGTGGGTTCCCGGCGGCATCCCCGTCACGCAGATGATGAACATCGAGCGTCGCCACGGCCACGACAAGCCCGTGATTCGCAAGGCCCTGGTGGAGCTGGACGCGGCTCCCTTCAAGAAGCTGGAAGCCAACCGCAAGGTGTGGGCGGAGACCGAATCGTACGTGTACCCCGGCCCCATCCAGTACTGGGGACCCACCGAAGTGTGCGACGCGACCACGAAGACCCTGGAACTCGAACAGGGCTGATCCTGCCGGCTGCGGCGGGCTATACTCGCTTGCTGGGGCCCCTCCTGCTCCCGCGACGTCCCGACGCGGACGTCTTGGTCGCAGGATACCCCAGCCGCTTCGTCTGACTCCGCCTCGCTCGCCAGGAACCTTGACATACTCGGCCTCCTCTCCACTCGGCGTAGGTTAACTGCGGCTTCTGGTTCGGTTGACTTCGACTGCATCCCTCCGGCCTCTCGTCAAATCATGAATGCGGTTTTGATGATTTTCGACCTCGGCAGCTTCCGCTGTCGGGGTCGTTTTGTTTTCGGGATGAGCGATGGAGTGCAGGTCGCGGACTGCACGGGATCGGGCAACGATTCATTCCATCGGGGCGAATGGTTTTGGCGCGAGATTTGAATTACGAACCAGATCATGATGAATGAACACCTTGGACTGGTACCCATCGACAATTGCATCCCGTCGCGCCAATGGGGCCGATCCAATCCATGAATGCCGAATCCGTCGAAACTCTCGTGATCGGTGGAGGGATCACCGGCGCATGTTTTTTCCATGTGGCCGCGCGGCGCGGTCGCGAGGTGTTGCTGGTGGAGCGCGGCGACTTCGCATCCGGTACCAGCCAAGCATCGGGGATGATGATCTGGGGCGGCTTGCTCTACCTGAAGAACCTGGAATTCAAACTGGTTCGCAAGTTTTCCCGCTCACGGGATCGGTTGCTGGCGCGCCGACCCGACCAGGCGGATGTCCGTCGAATCGTGTTTCTCCCGCTGCTTCGTGGAGGGCGGCCAGGATGGTTCGTGTGGGCGGGATTGCAGCTTTATCGTGCGCTGTCGAATTTCCGTCGCGGACCCGTGTTGCCTTCGCCGTGTACCGCCGAGGAACTGGGGTTCCGAGGCGGTCGGTTCGCGAGAGGTTGGTCCTACGAGGAAGGATTCCTTCGATCGTCCGACGCCCTGTTCTGCCTGGATTGGCTCGTGGGGTCGGGCCGATTCGAACGCGCGCTCAACCACACCTTGATCGCCTCGTTGACTTGGGATGGGCAGGCTCGGTTGTTTCACGTCGTGCTGCGCGACTCGATCACCGGGCGCGAGCGCAAGGTCGAAGCGCGGAGGGTGGTGAACTGCGCCGGCCCATGGGCGGATTCTGTCAACAAGGAGTGGGGTGTTTCCACCTCCACCCGCCACCACCACAGCAAAGGCGTGTATCTCCTTCTCCCCAACGCGGGCGGTGAACAGGCATTGGCCATGGAGATGGAGCACGAAGGCGACGCGCTGTGCTGGGTGCCTTGGGGGCCGGTCGCCATGTGGGGTCCGACAGAAACCGATATCACGCATCCCGACGAGGGACGCGCGACGGCGGAGGATGTCGACTTCCTTTTGGAACGGCTCAACCGCAACAGCGCTCGCCGTTGGACGCGGGACGACATCTTGAACGTCCGGGTGGGGACGCGCCCGCTCGCCTTGCCGCCGGGCCGCAAGGTTTCCTACTCCCTGGACCTTTCCCGACGCGCCATCCTCGAGGAACACCCGGAGATTCCCTGGTCGACGGCTTTCGGAGGGAAATTGTCCGGGGCGCTGGATTTCGCCATCCTGATGCACGAACGCATCCATGGAGACAAAATCCGTCCCAATGGATTTCCGGTAGCGCCTCCGCGCGCACGTCCCACCACCCGTGAAAATTTCGGGGGCATGTCCCTCGTCGATCCCGCCTGGTGCCGCGATCACGAGGCTTGCCGAACCCTCGAAGATTACCTGCGTCGTCGCACAAATGCCGGCCAGTGGATCGCCCACGGAGGCATCGGTCGGTCGCGGGAGCATCTGGGCGATCTGGCTCGCATCGCTTCGATCCTGCATCCCGACGACCTCGACGGCGCGAAGGCCGACCTGGATAGTTACATCCAAGCACAGGACGATTTTCGCAGGAGTTGGAATCATGGATAAGCTCGCGCTGTTCGGTGGATCGCCCGCTGTCGAGAATCATCCGGAAGAATTCCGGAAAAGCCAGCGCTGGCCCGTCCTGGGGGGCGAGGAGCTGGGCGCCATCTCACGGCTTTTCGAGGATGCGAACATATCGACACATCCTGTCATTCGTGAATTGGAAGCCGCCTACGCCGGTTTTTCAGGTCGAACACACGCCTTGGCGCACAACAACGGCACGGCCGCTCTGCTTGCCGCGTACTGGGCGTTGGATCTCAAGCCCGGAGACAAGGTGCTGGTGCCGACCGCCACCTTCTGGGCGAGCGTGCTTCCCATGTTGTGGCTCGGGCTTGTGCCGGTGTTCTGCGAAAGCGACGGCACCACTTTGGGAATGGATCTGGCCGACATGCAAGCGAAGCTCGATTCGCGGACGCGCGCGATGGTCGTGGTTCCACTGTGGGGCTACCCGTGCGACTACGATGCGCAGCTGGAGTTCGCGGAGCGGAACGGTCTGCGCGTGATCGAAGACGCGTCCCACGCGCATGGTGCCACCTGGAAAGGAAAGCCCTGCGGTTCCTTCGGCGATGTGTCGGTCTTCAGTCTCCAAGGCGACAAGCTCGCGCCAGCGGGGGAGGGAGGCGTGTTCCTCACCAATGAACGTGCTCTTTGGGACCGGGCGAACCTGCTGGGGGACATCACGCGCATCGGGGAACTTCCCACGGCCGATCGTCGCTTCGCGGCCACCAGTTTTGGAATCAAGACCCGCATCGCGCCTGTGTCGGCGGCCATCGGATTGGAGCAACTTCGAAAATTGTCAAGCAACAACGCCGTGCGCAAGACCAACATAGAGCCGTTGTCCAGGGCGCTGTCGCGCCATGGATTCGCGACCTACGGCGACGATCCGGACCGGTCCCGCGTCTACTTCGAATTCCTCGTGCGGCATGTGGACGGACCTCTCGATGCGGAAGGCTGGCGGGAAGCCCTGGAGGCGGAGGGATGCGTGGTCGGGCGTCCACGCTATCCGCTGTTGCACCAGCAGCCGTTCTTCGTCGAAGGATCGTTCGCTGACATTTTGCGGCTTCCGCCAGGGGAGATCGCGCCCGATTACCGAGGTCTTGATCTTCCTCGAACCCGCGCCCTGAACGAATCGCTCCTGAAACTGCCGCATTTCCCGAATCCGGCCCCCGACCTGGTCGCGTCCTACGCGATGGCCATCGAGAAGGTCGGATCCAGTCAAGACGAGATATGTCGCTGGCGGGCTTCGCGTCCATAGGCGCCGGATCCTGGACGGACTTTCCCATCCGGCGCGCAGAGTCGTCATCGGGTTCGGATTCCTTCGTCCGCATCCCTCCGACCTCCCGTTAGATCGATGAATCTGATTGACAAATTACGACCTCTACGGCTTTGGACCGGCGGGGCCGTTTTCGTTTGCGGGAGATGGCGCCCGGGCGACGGTTCGTAGTTTAGGTTCCGCTGCCTGCCACCGGAGGGAGATGCCCGATGAAGACCATCTACTACACCGCCTCCAGCCTCGACGGATTCCTGGCCGACGAGAACCATTCCCTGGAGTGGCTCCTCCAGTTCGGCGAGCTGGAAAGCATGAAGGACCACTACCCGCGCTTTTTGGGCAAGGTCGGCGCCGTCGCCATGGGGGCCTCCACCTATCGCTGGCTTCTGGATCATGAACGCATGTTGGAGGACCCTTCGCGCTGGCCTTACGCCATGCCGACCTGGGTCTTTTCGCATCGCGATCTTCCCTCCATCCCGGGGGCCGACCTGCGTTTCGTGCAGGGCGACGTGGCGGCGGTCCACGCCGACATGGTGCGCGCGGCCGCGGGGGGCGATGTGTGGCTCTGCGGCGGCGGCGATCTGATCGGCCAGTTCCACGATGCGGGGCTCCTCGACGAGATCGTGGTCACCTTCGCGCCGGTGACCTTGGGGAAAGGGGCTCCGTTCCTGCCACGCCGGATTGAAACCCCCGCCCTGCGATTGGTCGGGGTGGAAAAACACGGGGATGTCTACGCCGTGCTGACCTACGCCGTGGACACGGTCCCGCGGGTACAACCCACCCTGTAGGGACAACCCTAGGGTTGTCCCTACAGGGTGGGTTGGTCGGTCAGGCCTTCCTGACAAATTCTGACTTAAGGGCCATGGCGCCGAACCCGTCGATCTTGCAGTCGATGTTGTGGTCGCCGTCCACCAGGCGGATGTTCTTGACCTTGGTGCCGGCCTTCAAGGGCGTCGGGGCTCCCTTGACCTTGAGCTCCTTGATCATCACCACCGAATCGCCATCCGCCAGGACATTGCCGTTGGCGTCGCGCACCACGAACCCTTCCTCGGCCACGGCCACCGGTGCGACGGCGCTCCAGCGGTGGCCGCAGTCGGGGCATACGAATTCCGACCCTTCCTCGTAGGTGTACTCGTATTGGCATTTGGGGCAGGAGGGCGATGTGCTCATGAAGACGGCTTTCGATTTTGGTTGGGGTGCCCAATCTAGGTCCTCGGGATCCCGGGCGGTGTTGGACCGGCATCGAATCGGCAATTGCGGCAGGGTTTGGGGAATCGATGGTACATTCGGGATCCAAGCATCTGAAGCCGAACCGGGAGTCCGGAATGCCTTTGCGTAGAATCCTCTTCGTTGCCCTGGTCGCGATCCTGGAGATCGGCGCCACCCCCAATCAGCCCGACGTATGGCACGTTTCGCCGTCCGGTTCCGATTCGGCCGAAGGCAGCGCGGCGCACCCCTTCCGCACCCCCCAGCGCGGCTTCGCGGCGTTCGATGGAGGCCGCGACTCCCTGCATCCCGACACCCTCTACGTGCACGCGGGGACCTACGCGGTGCCGGGCTCCCAGAGCTACATCCACTCCACCCTCCACTTTCCCGCCGACCACTGCGTGGCCACCGCCTGGCCCGGCGACAGCGTGTTGCTCGACGGAGGCGCCTCTCCGACCAACTTCCTGGTCAGCGGCATGGGGAACCGCCACCTGACACTTTCCGGCATGCACATCCGAGGCGTGGTCAGCTTCCTGGGCTGCCCCTACCTGCGCCTTGCAGACAACGACATCTTCGGAGGCGTGAGCGACAATCCCGGTCTGGGATTCTGGTGCAACCTGCTGTTCTTCTCGGGAAACCAGGGGGCACGGATCGTGAACAACACCTTCCGCGACGTGGTCCATCCATCCTGCCAGGAAGGAAACGATGCCATCGAACACTACGGAGCCCAAGAAGGAGACGTCCCGGAGGATGTCGAGTACGCGTGGAATACTTTCCGGAATCTGTCCGGTGGTCTTTTCCTCAAGGACAATCCGGAAGGCATCCGCATCCACCACAACCTCTTTTTCGGCATCGCGGGATCCGCGGTGAAAGGTTCGAACCAGAACGGTCCCGCCTACGATCCGAGGATCGACCACAACGTCTTCGCCCACAACGGGGGCGCGATCTCGGGAATGATCGACCTGGCTCGTTTCCACATCCACAACAACACCTTCCACGCCAATCGGTTCGCGGATTTCCACAACAACTGGAGCGAGGACGTGACCTGGGAGTGGTTTGGCAATCTCAGCACAGGGGCGGGCCCATGGAGTCTGTTCATGGGATACGAGCCGCAGGAAGGACCTTCGGTGAAGGCCAGCGCCCTCTATCTGGACTACAACGGCTACGGGGTCGGTACGGGGTGGGTCGACAAATGCGGAAAGGGCTGCCTGGCCAAGTACCAGCAGCTTTCGGCATGGCAGGCCCATCTGGATTCGATCGGCCGCCCAGAAATTTCGGAGCGGCATTCCTTCCAGCAGGATCTGAAACTTTCCGACACGGCCAGCTCCGATGCATCGGGATTCAGGCCGACCTCCGCCTCGCCCGCGGGTCTGATCCGCGGCGGTAGAGGCGGTGCGTGGCCCGAGTACATGGGCGCCTGGAATCCGGCGGCGCGCTCCTGGATCGGGGCTTGCCCGAAGGGACTGGGCAGGTGCGATGTGCCAGGAATTGTCGGTGAACAGGGAGGCGTGCGTGCGCCGATCTCCCCGGACGCTCGCGTGCACGCGGTGGCGAAACGGGATGGCTGGCGGATCTCTCTCGGGAGCGGTTGGCGCAACCCGGCACTGCGGTTGGTCGATGCCCGAGGCGATGTCCAGGCGATCGTCCGTTGGAGCCAGTTGCCTGCCAAGGAGGGGGAGAGGATGCTGGAAACCCCACCTTCCGCCGGACCGTTCTTCCTGCTCGTGGAGGAACAGGGGCGGAGGGCGTCCCTGGTCCTGCCGGGTGGGCGGTTCTGATCGTCATGTTGACAAAAAACGACCTCGACGGCCGTCGCCGATCGGGGTCGCGAGGTGTCAGTCGTCCGCATCCCTGATGGCCTGGAGGATGCTGCGCCCCACCATCTCGGATTCCAGGAGCATGTGGCCGGCTTCAGGGATGAAATGCGCAGCGCATCCCGGCAGATTCGGGGCCATGACGCGGACCGGAGCCACCGGCACGAGGGTGTCGGCTTCGCCGTGCCAGAGGTGGACGGGTGCGCGCAAGGCGGAAAAATCGAGGTTCCAGGGCCGAGCGACAAGGAGAAAATCCGCGAGCACCCCCTGGTGCCCTTGCCGGAACGCTTCGCGCAGATCCCTCAGGAAAAGATCTGACAGATCCTGACTCCCTGAGGCTTCTTCCAGCACTTTTTGGTCCCACGCGCACAATTGCTTTTTCATGCCCTCCACGTAGGTTCGATCCATTTTGTCTGCGGCCTTGGCATAGGACCGGAAACTCCAACCCAGGAGCCACGGGGCGCGCCGTGCAAGGAAGAAGCCGATGCGGTTGCCGATCGCCATGCCCTTGGCCATCCCCGGGATGTCTGGAGGGGTGGCGGTGGAGATCAGGGTCACCGAGCGAACTCTGGCTGCCAGATGGACGCCGCAGGCCAGCGCGTACGGCCCTCCGCCAGAGGCTCCCGCGACATGGAACGTGTCGAGCCCCAGCCCATCGGCCAATTGCGCGACATCCTCCGCCCAACTGGCCAGCGTGCGCTGGTGGTGCGGATCGGACAACCCCATGCCGGGGCGGTCGAGGGCGATCACCCGGATCCCGAACTCCCGCAGGGACGGATCATCTGGTAGGCAGTTGCGCGACCCCGGCACGCCGTGGAAGAAAAAGCATGGCGAACCCGCGCGATCGCCCAGCTCGACGAACGCCAATTTCCGACCGTCGCGCAGAGTCAATACCTGGTCGCCGCAGGAGGTTTGAGCGGGAAACGCCCGTTCGATGGAGGCGTTCATGTGGCGTTCCTTTGGTGGCGAGACGATTTGTGCGCAATGACTGTTTGGATCAAGGCCAGAGCAGTCCGTTTGAGCCCCGCCTCGCGACAATCGCCCATGCCCAGACTTCGCATCATCGCGTGCTGTTCGGCAAGGCACACCATGGCGTAGGCGACATCCTTGATTCCCTCCGGCGACCCGAGTGGAATGGCCCGTTCCAGGAGTGCGGAAACGGTGTCCTCGAAGGTCCGGTACATCTGCAGCACGGCGGACTTGGCGGCATCGCTTTGGTTGGATGAGGCGATCAAGGCATCGATGACCGCATCGTCTTCCATCCGCTGGTTGAACTGCCCTCCAAACAGGTAATCGATCAGGGCTGGGATGGATTGGGCCGCAGGTAGGTTCTCCACCGCCGACGTGTAATCTGCCAGGTACTTCCCGGTGATGTGGACCAGCGCCTCTTTGATCAACTCATCCCGGTTGCCAAAATAATGGCGGATCAGCGTGCGCTGGACTCCTGCTTGGGCCGCCACGCGCTCGAGGGTGGCGGCTTCATAGCCATCTTCGCGGATCACCGCTGCCAACGCCTCGATGATCAGCGTCTTTCGCTCGCTCGCCAGACTCCTGCGGCCCATCATCCCACCTTGGGTTTAGATTTTCAAAAAGAAAATCTATAACCTCGCTAGGTTCCTGCCAATTCCCTCAGCCAGGCAGCAAGGCGCGAAGTCGTTGCGTGGCTTGGTCGCGATCCAGGCGGGATGCGGCGATGTCGAGAGTCAGCTCCTCCCACGCGGACGAATCAGGCGCCGGAGAGTATCCATTCAGCCGAAGGAATACCAAGCAGGATGCCAAACTGACTCGTTTGTTTCCGTCGATGAAGGGGTGGTTCCGGCACAGGAAGAAGAGATAGGCCGCGGCGATCTCGACCACGTCCACATAGACAGATTGCCCCCCGAAGGTGGCTTGGGGAGCAGCGACCGCTGATTCCAGCAGCGCGATTTCTCGGATTCCCTGGGCGCCTCCAAACGCATCGATCACGCTCTGGTGGATTTCCAGAACGATGTCGAGATCGAGATGGACGCATTCGTCGAGGTTGTCGATCATGCGAGGCGGCTCAACGTCTTGGCGTAATCCTTGACAACCCCGGCGATCGCCGCTTTGACCGCTGCCGAATCGGGACGTGGCCGGATGGGGGTCAGGGTCGCAGTTCCTCCATCATGCACCTCGATGTTGACTTGGTCGCCAACCTTGAGGTGGAGCATTTCCATGAGAGGAGCGTCCAGAAGAAGCCCCTGCGAATTGCCGATCTTCGTGATGACTTTGACCATGCCCGTAAAACTATGTTTTACAACCCTCTTGCGCAACACCCGGCATCTCACGCCGAGAAGTGCGCTCCACTGGTTCTTTGGCGGAACATCCCCGCGACCCACCTCGTCACCACCGTCGCGGCCTGTTGTGCCACCAGCCCTTGTTCGTGGATGTTGGAGATCACGTTGCGGTGGGCGTACGTGCAGCCGGGGCGCGGCATCCAGCCCATGTACACCGACAAACTTTTGGACGTGGAAAGCCCCGGTCGCTCGCCCACCAGCAGGACCACCACCGTCGCCTGCGCGAGTTCTCCCAGATGGTTCATCACGCCTACCCGCGCGTTGCGGACAAAAACTGGTCCGCGCACCGAGTTGGGCTGCATGGATTCCAACGATGCCAGCAACGGAGGGAGCAAGATGGGCGCTTGCGAGGCCACGCACCCCACCTGGTCCGGAAAATCGTCGGGCAGTTCGGTGAGCACCGCGTCGCGCGCCGCGGCGTGGTCGGCGCGAAACAGCAACAACTCGGCCGTGCGCGGTCTGGTTCCTGCCCGCCCGCGATCGATCCGGGCGGGTGTGAGGGCGGACAGTTCCGAGGCGCGATGGAAGGATCGGGACGGGATTCCCATCAGCGCACCAAGGGACGCTCGAAGATGCCGGGATCACCGGCCTCGGCGGTCAGGCGGCCTTCGCGCAGGATGTCTCTGGTCATGGTGCGCGCCACCGATTCCACCGTGTCGTCGGCGGGATGGTTGGGTTGCAGGCGCGAAGAAAATGTGCCCGCAAGTCCGATCGTGGTGCGGTTGGTGGTTGCCACGCGCAACTTGGAAGCCGCGAGCACCAGGTCCATGTTCGACATGAGCCGCGCCACCGCCGCGATGGCTTCGCTGGTCAGCCCGCTGCCCCAGCGCAGCACGGTTTCGCCGTCGGACTCCAGGATCTTCTCCCGCAATTGGCCGATGGTCCAGTCCGCGGTCTCGCGGCGTGCGTCGGGGTCAAGTCCAGACAGAATCCGACTGGTCACCCAGTCGCGGGAGGCTGCCACCGCGGGTTGGTCCAGGAACTCGGATGCCCTGACCTCCGAAAGGATCATGCGCGCGGCCATGTGTTCCTGGGTCGTGTGGGCGGCCAGTCCGGCCAAGCGGTCACCCGCCTTGGGTTCGTTGGCGCGCGCCATCAGGTTGTAAAGGCCTCGGAAGGCGTAATTCTTCCCGCGCAATGTCGTCTGGAGTTTCATCCGACCCAGAAGAAAGCAATGCCGATGCCGGATTCGATGGTCGCGTTGTTTCGGAGGGTTTCAGGGACGGTTCATCCAATCCCTGATAATTTCCAACATTGTAGACACCGACCTGCGTGCAGGATGAAGGTGAGGTGTTCCCCCCAAAGGGTTCGGCCGGTAGAACGCGGCGCTTGCGGAGGATTTCCATGAGTTTCAGGAGTCGGGAGGCTCTGTACTTTTTTGGATCCAGTGGAAGGTCGAAGGACGTCATTGTTCCTTGCGCCGATGACGAGAATTGCTAACGTCTGTTTGTCCGATGGAAGTTCCCTGCCAGGCCAACCCGGGTACCGGGTTCACGGGCGGGAAAAACTTCCATTCGCGAAGCCATCACGGCAATCGACCATCTTCCCTACGCAAGGATTGGAGAGCAAATGTCAAATTACAGCTACCAGAAATACATGAATGGAGCCAAAGAGACTCGGATCTACTGGGACAGCACCAAACACTATCACAAGAAGGAATCACACCTTCCCTTTTCCTCCGAAGTGATAAGCGCCTTGGATGCTGCAGCTGGTTCCGGATGGACGCCCGACGGCCACTACCAGTCCCATCAGAGCCATGTTCCTGCGGATTACTGGTATTGGGACGGCCGCAAACTTTCGGAGACCTGACCTTTCGCTTCCCTTCGATTGTGCGATGTGCTGGCTGGTGAGGTCCATTCAGGGGTGACCCGTGTGGATTTCGCCCCTTTCATTATTGGCCCATCGGTTCGTGGATGCAACCATCTACCTTGCCATTCCATGACCCAGCTCGCCGTCTCCGATCCACATGAAGTCATCGAACAACTGCGCATCTCCGAAGACTATCCCAAGGGGACATCGAGGTCTTCCTGAAGGAGATTCCGATCCCCGAAACCGAAGGCGAAGAGCTGGACGAAGACGCCGCTTTCCAGGAGTTCGACGATCTGCTTTTGCAGTCGGCCTATCTGTTCGGCCAGTACCGCCACGCACCCGGGTTTCCCGCGTTGTTGCAGATTCTGGATCTCCCGTTGTAGATCGGGATTTTGGGCGACCTGGAATTGAGACTCGCGGATCCGGAAGAATTGGAAAACGAATTATTTCTGGACGCGCTGGTGAACTCGGTCACTCGCTTGCCGGTCTCCGATGCCTGCTTGTCTCTGGCGCGCAAGATCGCCACCGGTGCTCGCAAGGGCGGCGAAATCGTGGCCCTCAAGGAGTTCGATTCCGCACGCGAGGCTTTCAAGCAGGAAGGCTGGCGCGAAGAATTGATCCAGTCTGGCCGGCCAGGTTGGATCTCACCGCAACGGACGCATCAGTTCGGCGAGGTCTTCGCTCGTGAAGCGAAGCGAAGCGGCGCCTCCGCCTTCCAGGATGGACGCGGCGAGTTCGGCCTTGCGGGTTTGGAGGGAGAGGATCTTTTCTTCCACCGTACCGCGGGCCACCAGACGGTAGACGAAGACGGATTTTGTTTGGCCGATGCGATGGGCCCGGTCCATCGCCTGCGCTTCCACCGCCGGGTTCCACCAGGGGTCCAGGAAAATCACGCTGTCGGCCGCCGTGAGGTTCAAGCCGGTGCCGCCCGCCTTCAGGGAGAGCAGGAAGACGGGGGCTTTCCCGGATTGGAAATCGCGCACGACGGCGCCTCGGTCGGCGGTGGATCCATCCAGCCTCAGAAATGTGATGCCGGATTCTGACAGCAACTCCTGCGCGAGGTCCAGAAATCCCGTGAACTGGCTGAACACCAGGATGCGCCGGCCTTCCTCCACCATCTCCGGCAAGGATCGCGCCAGCCACTCGATCTTGGCCGAGACGCGGCATCCCTTGGCGAGTTCCGGGGGAAGGAGGCGTGGGTCGCAGCAGGTCTGGCGCAGGCGCAGCAACGCCTCCAGGATCTGGATGGAGGATGTTTCCAGGCTCTGGGCGGCAAGCAGGTTCCGCAGGCGCTTGTCCTGCACGGCGCGCACCGTCTCGTAGAGATCCCGTTGCTTGCCATCCAGATCAACATGGATGACGATTTCCGTCTTCTCTGGGAGTTCGGAGGCCACGGCGTCCTTGGTGCGCCGCAGCAAAAACGGCGACACCACGCTGCGCAGGCGCGCGCTCAGGTCCATGTCGCCCAGTTTTTCGATGCGATTGCGAACGGAAGCCCCGAAGTGGCGCTCCGTGCCCAATAGCCCTGGTACAACCAGGTCGAACAGGCTCCACAGCTCGCCCAGATGGTTTTCCATCGGGGTTCCCGTGAGGGCGAGCTTGTGGGTGGATTGGATGGCGCGTGCCACGGTGCGTGCCTGTGTCCGGGCGTTCTTGAGGGTCTGCGCCTCATCGAAGACAACCATGTGCCAGGGATGGCTTATGAGCCATTCCTCGTCGCGAGCCAAAAGCGAATAGGTGGTGATCACCACCTGGGCGTGGTCGGTTTGGTCGCGGCGTTCATGGCGATCGGAGCCATGGAGCACCAGCACCTGCAAGCCTGGTGCGAAGCGGGCCAGTTCGTCTGCCCAGTTGGAGGTCAGCGAAGTGGGGCAGACCACCAATGCGGGGGCGGACATCCGCCCCGCCTTGTGTTCGCAGGCGATGTGCGCGATGGTCTGGAGAGTCTTTCCCAACCCCATGTCGTCGGCGAGGATCCCACCGAACCCGTGGGAGGCGAGCCATTGCAGCCAGGAAAGGCCCGTTTGCTGGTAAGGCCGCAAGGAAGCCTTCACGCTGCCAGGAAGCGCGACGGCAAGGGGAGCGGTCACTTCGGAAAGCTTCTTGCGCAGTTCGGCGAGGCGATCGATTCCTTGCCAGGAATTGTCGCCAAGGCCGAAGTCTCCCAGGCGTGCGGCCATCAGAGGCGAGACGCGTGCGCCCTTTCCTTCGCCGGACAGGAAAAAGGCAAGACCGGAAAAGATCGGGAGCAGGCGTTCGGGAGGAAGGCGGATGCAGCCTCCGTCAACCTCGACGGTCAGGGACTGACCCTCTCGCAAGGACTTCAAGACCGCATCCAGGCGCGATCCGGAGAGAATGCGACGACACAAATCGACAAGATCGATGCTCTTGCCGGCAAACGAAACGGAGAGACCGATGCCGAACCATCCGTCGTCTCCGGGAGTCCATGTTCCGGACCACGAATCGATGGGAAGCAAGGTCAACCCCATGCCGTCGTCGACCTCGATCACCCAGCCTTCCTGCCGCAGCACAGGAGCGTCCCGCTCCAGGAAATCCAGGATCCCTTCCAGGGAGAAGTTGTGGTACTTGCGCAGTCCCGTGAGGTCGTGCATCTTCCAGCCAAGATCTTCCAAGCGTTGGCGCATGGCACCTTCCGCTTGCCGATCGCGAGGACACCGCACGGGGCCAGCTTCGGCGACCCAGGAGATCATGGCGGTCTTGTCGTGCTCGTCGATCTCCTTGGGGCCGTACCGGAGGCTCAAGCGTGCCCCATCGTGTCGACGCACCTGCTTGCCCTGCCGGAAATTCCAACGGCGGATGGCCAACACCGGCACACAAGGATGGGTTTCTTCGTGAGGTCCGATCTCATTGGAGGGAGATGTGCCTTCCAGGGAGCGCGCCATCGCGGCGATGTGCACGCAGCGCTCCTGGGAGCCGCATTCGCTGCACGATCCTTCCAAATCGGGAGGGTCCCAGGATCCCTCCACGCGAATCGGCATACTGCCCTTGTCCTGCACCCATCCCCCGAACCGACCGTATCCTTCCTGGTCCTTCCACTTTCCCTTGGCAAGCCTCGCCATCGCCTCGATTCGCGAAAGCGTATCGGCATCGTTGAACCAGGACGGAAGCCAGGCGGAAACACGGGAGGAACGGTTTTCCAATTTCTGTCGATGCCGTTGGGGAGGCGCGGTGCGAACAGGTGGTGGCGCGATGGCAGCGGCCTCCGCGGCCTTGCGCTCGGCGGATGCCAGCGCGCTGCGCGCTTTTTCCTGCCGCGCTTTCAGGTCTTCGGCGAGTTTCGAGGCGACCTTGGCCGCATCCGACACCATGCAGCACTTCTTGTACTTCCGTCCGCTGCCACAGTGGCAGGGGGCATTTCTATCAGGAACATTCATGTCAGGAGTTGTCCCATGATGCTTGGTGACTCATCGCCTCGTCCAGCTTCGCTTCCACCCAGATCATCGGGAGTTTCTCCTGCTCCATGCGCAGGTTCGCCGTCACCACCTGTCGGTAAGCGGCCCACTCGGCGCGATCCAGTCGTTCCAGTTCCTTGAGGGCCGCACCAGTTCCTGAGCTGGCCAGATGCGGAAAGGCCGCCAGAGCGTGGCCATCCATGGCGATGCTTTGGATGCCGGGGGCCTCGCGACGCAAGGCGTCCAGGATTTCGAAGCCCTGTGCGTCCAGATCGCCCCAGTATAGGGCCGATTCCCCGCACCGGATCCAGGGCGCCAGCTTGACCGCCGCGAAACCGCGACCCCAGATGGCGACGGTTTCTGTTCTTTGGCCCAATGCCAGTAAGCTCTCCAGGTTTTCCACCACCACCAGGCGCCGAGGTTGCGGCAGGATCCGCATCCAGTCGCCCAGGGGCATGGCCAGGTCGGGGGTGGGAAGATTGGGTAGAAGTTCTGGATCTAGCAGCCTGGCGCGCCAGAGAGGTTCGCGCGATCGCAGTCCGGCCAATGCCACCAACGAATCGGTCGAGCCTTGCGCAGGAGAGGAAGCAACAAACAGGAGCAGGCGCCGCAAGCTGGATTCGTGTTCCTCGATGAACTTCCCGTGCAGGCGCCATGGGATCTCGCGGGGATGCAATCCACTGGCAGGATGTTCGTGCAGCCACTGAAGCGCCACGAGAATCCGTCCCCAGGCTCCACGCTGGGCCCAGGCTTCCAGAGAATGTTCGCTCCAGTAGGTCGCAAGTCCGGGAAATCGGCGGATCGCGGCGCGGGAAAGGTGCGCGAAGCGGCCCAGGTGGCGATCCCCCACGGCTTTCCCCAATTGGGAGAGGCTTCGGATTTCCAGTGCGACGGGAATTGTCTGAGGTCCCAGCGATCGGTTCGGGACGGACTGGCGCCGCACGGAAAACCCCAGACTTTCCAGATGCTTGGCATCAGCGTGGCAAGACTGGATGTCTGCAGCGGCGCGTGCGCTCGAAGCCTTGGCGAGAGGGATCTCGAAAGGCTCGAACTCCTCCCCCTGCGCGAGTCGGGAGAGGATTTCCGGCAGACGGATCCGGGCTTTGCGGACAAGATCTGGAGAAAGACTCAAACGACTTCCCCGCGCAGGGCTCGCCGGGCCAGGGCACGACGGTCGTGGAGCTCGGCCAACGAGAGGTCGCAGACCTGCGATTTGTCGGTGTCGCGGTCGTACCACACGTAGTGGCAGGTGGCGATGAACGGCTCCACCACGTGGATTTTGTCCGACGGCGTGACCACCAGAAGTTGAAGATCCAGCTTACGGAAAAGGTCCAGGCAAAAGCGCGACGATTCGTCGTCGGAACGCGAGAACGCTTCGTCGATGACCACGAAACGCAAACTGCGCGTGGCGACCTCGCCCTCTTCCAGCCCGAAATGCCAGGCTAGTCCGGAGGCGAGCACCGTGTAGGCCAGCTTGGCTTTTTGGCCGCCGGAAAGGCCGGCTGAATCGGGATAGTGCCGCACCTCCTCGCCGGATTCGGCCAGGAGTTCGCTTGCGGAAAACTCCAGCCAATTGCGCACGTCGATCACCTTGCGACGCCAGCGTTCTTCTTCCTGCAGGCGCTTGAGAAGCTTGCGGATGCGCAGGAATCGTTCCTCGTTGGCCGTCTCGTCGTCGATTCCCAGATCGCCGATGCAGTCGCGCAGATCCGCCTTGAAGGAGCGGATTTCCTCGTCGGCGACCGACGCCACCAGAAGCTGTAGATGGGTGCGCGATGTGTAGGGAATGCGCGCAAGCGACGCATTGAGCAAGGCCATGGTGGAGCGGATCGAGCGCTCTTCCTTTTCCAGCTGATTGCGGAAAAGGCTGACTTCGCGCACCACGCTGTCGCGCAGAAGTTCACGGAACCGCTGCTCGTGGCGGGGGAGGTCGTCTTGCGTCACCCGCCGGTGCAGGGCCAGGAAGGATTCCAGGTATTCCATGCGCGAGGCCAGGTCTGCGCTGTCGGCGGGGAATCGGCGCAGGTAGTCGCCCATGGCTCCCACGATGGCCTCCCGAAGCCGGGCGATTTCGCCCGAGCGTTCCTGTTGGCGCTTGCGCGACCAATCGGCCAATTTCCGTCCCAGATCTTCCAGCCCAGCCAAGTCCACCAGGGCCTTGCGGCGGCCGATCTCGGACTCGATGCGCTCCCGCTCCGCCGGCTCGCAAGGGCCGTGGGAGGCCAGGACCTCCCGAGCACGTTCCATGTCGGCGGCCAGCGACTCCATTCGACTTTCCAGGATGCCGTCTTCCTTGTCCAAAGCGCGACGGGATTCTTCCAGCGCCTCCACGCGCCGGCGTAGGACCAGGAGGCGTTCGCGCAGCAAAGACAGGACGTCGCTTGCGCCGGACAATGCCTCGCGCTCGAGCCTCAGTGATGCCAAGCGCGCCTCCAGCGACTCCAAATCGATCGCTTCCCAGGAACGCAGGAGTTCGGGCAGGCGTTCGTGGAGGGATTCATCGCGACGGATTCCGTCAAGATCGACGTCGAAGGACGCGCGACGCGCGCGGAGGGTGGCGATGGTGCCGTTTCTGTCGGCTATGCTGGCAGCCAAGGCCTTGACCTTCTCCTCGTTGGTCCAGCCCAGCACCCAGCGGGAGCGGTCGTCCAAGCGGTGGCGATCGTCTTTCTCGTGCTGGCTTTCGCCGCCGCGTACCAGGCCGTTTCTGGTGAGGGCATAGGCGGCCGAAGGGACATCATCCAGCGATTCGCAACAGAGGTGGTCGAATTTGTCGGAGAGGTAGGTGGCAAGCCAGGCGCGATGGGGGGTGCCGGATTTGATCTCGACCTTGCCGCCGACGGTGGCGGCAACCAGCGCGCGTGGTTCGGTGCGGGGCTTCTCCGCGCGATGGAACACCAGGCGTCCGCCCAGGTGCGTGCGGTCCACATGGTCGCGCACGTCGCGGTACAAACGGGGCGGAACCAGGAGCCGAAGCGCGAAGCCGTGGAGCAATCGCTCGATGGCCGGTTCCCAGACGTTTTCCGTCTCGCGTACGCGCAACAACTCGCCCGCGAAAGGGAGATCTTCGTCCGGGCAGCCCACCGCCTCGGCGATGCTGCGTCGCAGGCGGATCTCCCGTTCCGGAATCTGTGTGCGTCGCTCGCGCAACGAATCGAACTCGCGGCGCAACGAGCCGAGCTCCCGTTCCCGTTCGCCTTGTTCCAGCACCAGGAGGTCACGCTGGGTCGTGGACTCCACGCGGCGGCGGTCCAGTTCCGATCGGGCCTGGGCCGATCCGGAGAGCAGGTCGGATCGCTCCGCGTCGGATTCCGGCAAGGCCATCGCGAGGCTGTCCAGGATTCCCCGCAGGCGCTCGCGGCGGGCTTGGACGTCCGATCTTGCCATCTGGAGCGAGCGCTCCTCGCGTTCTATCTCGTGGATGCGTCGACCGGTCTCGTCCGAGGCGAGGTCGCGTTCGGTGGAGGCGAGGTCCGCACGGGCCTCGGCGAGGTCGCGGACCACCGGATCCAGTCGTACGGATACGTCATGCCGCTTGTGACGGATATTGTCCAATTCTGATCCGACCAGGGCGATGCGCCGTTCGGCGCTCCAACGAGGCAAGGCGGCCTCGATGCGGGCGTCTTCGTCGCGCAGGTGTTCCGCACGGGACATTTCCAGCGCCTTGGCCGCCAGTGGATCGAGGATCTCCTGCTGGCGGCGCGCGGTCAGGATCGCCTCGTGCGAACGCGAGAGGTCTTCGTGGCTTTCGCGCAGCCGATCCAGCGCAACCGATGAATCTCCGGCATCCAGCATGTGTTCGCGCACGAAGGCGGTGAGGCTTCCGATCGCCTTCAGCGAAACGGTCTGGTTGAACAAGGCCAGGGCTTTTTCGGACCGGAGCCCGAAGATCTTCTCGAAACGCTGCTGGTAGTCGCGAAACGTGTCGGTGACATGCCCTTTGGATTTGAGGCTCCGCCGCAATTCCGCAGGTGTGGCTTGTCCCAGGAAGTCGCCGCGCACCGAAAGGTCGCGTTCGCCCACGAACAGGAGTTTTTTGAGCGTTTCGCCTTCGTACCAAAACGATTGGGCCAAGGTGGCGCTGGCCTTGAGCGCATCGTTTTCGAACACGGCCAACAGCACCGAACGGGCAGTGGCGCGCTCGCGATGGGTCTTGACGCGCGAGCGGTTGGTGGTCTCGTCCCGTTCCTGCCCGAACGCTCCCAGCACGTAGCTGGATTCGTCGCGTTCCTTGCGTTTTTCGGAGCCGGAGGCGAGGTTGTAGCTACGCCGTGCGGGTGGCACCAACAAGGTGAGGATCGCATCGACCACGGTGGATTTTCCGGATCCGTTATCGCCGGTCAGAAGGGACGTGAGCCCCGCTGGAGCGATCTTCCAGACGGGTCCGTCGAAGGTTCCCCAATTGAGGATTTCCAGCCGGGACAGTCGCCATCCGGCCTGCGCGTTTTCCAGGTGGGAAAAGAGATCGGCCATGGATCAGTCGTCCCCGTTGACGGAGCTTTTCCAGGCCAGCACCGTGTCGCGGATGCGTTCCAGGTCTTCTACCGGAAGGCGTGCCTTCAGGATGCGGCGCACTTCGTAGCAAGTGCCGGAAGGTGCCGAAAACCCGCGCACGAAGCCCAGTTCCTCGGCCTTGGCGCGCAAGCCATTGATGCGCCGTTCCAGTTTGGCGGCATCGCCGGATTCTGGCAAGAAGGGCAGGAGCATTTCTCGGAAGTCTTCAGTGGTCAGGACCAGTCTGCCGTCGGGTTCGTTGGCGCGGTCGAACTGGAGGAGGCGGTCGCGCAACAACACGCACAAGAGCGTTTGCTCCCAGGTGAGGGGGGCGCGTCGCACCAACCGCGGGAGGGCGGTTTCCCCTTCTTCGCTTTCGCGCTGTCGCAGCCAGGCGAAGGCTTCCGATTCGTCGACCACCAGCTCCAATCCGATTTGCAGGAAATGCTCGCGCAGCGATGTTTCATGCTCACGCAGCAATCGCCATTCGCTGTCCTCGCCATAGACCACGCCTTGCAACAGACGCAAGGCGGCGCCCGCCCATGGAGCCGGTGTGGAAAGAGTCGTTTCCAAGCCGTTCAAGATAAGACCGATTGGCCTGCGCCGAGGCGCCAGCGAGGGATCCGTACCCTGAGACTCGTGCCAGCCAGACGGTCTGTCATCTCCACAAGTTCGGTGTCATCGGAGCGTTCCAAATCGGTGCGTTTGGCGCACACCTTCAGCCAGCCCACCAGCTCGGGCAAGCCCTGGCGGAGGGGGTGGGCGGACAGGACGGTTCCCAAGGTGGAGGCGCCGTGTGTGTCCAGATACACGGACAAGGCCTCTTCCAGTTCCATCAAATCGACGGGAACGCGGTGGAAGAGCTGATCGACGCGTTCATCGAGGTCGACACGGGCGAGGTCCACGATCTGCCCATCGAACCGTACAGGTGTGGTCGGCTCCCAGAGTGGTCTTTCCAACGGAAGATCGGTCTGGATGCCCAAAGGTGCCGTGTGCGCATCGTGGCTTGGGAAAGCGCGTCCACGCATGGATAGAGCGTTACGACGGATTTCGTCCACCAGTTCGCGGGCACGGCGGTCTTCGCCGGCGCGACGTTCGTCCAGCACCCGTCGGATCTGGCCGGCCATGGAACGAACCGCCCCTTCGATCTGTTCGGCCGAGGCCAGAAACCGGTCCAGCAATTCGCGGAGCATCCGGATCTGGTCGGTGTCGCCATCGACTTCCGGAAGGCGCGCGACTTTCTCCACCAGGCGCAGAACCTCGTCCTGTCCGTCAGGAGCCAACAGCAGGCGGTGGAAGGACTCGAAGCTTTGGCCCTGCGGACTCGAACGCAATTCCTCGTCGGCGTCCAATAGGTCGCCAACGATCCCGCCTTTGGTGAGGAGCCCTTCCAGACGGCGCTCCTGGACCTCGCGCCCGATCTCGCGGAAGCGCTCTTCCACTTCGCGGAAATCCCCCAACAACCAGCCCGAGCCATCGCGAACCCCTTGCAGGCGCTCCCTCACTTGGACTTCCGTGTACACGTCCACTTCGCCTGTTTGACGAATTCTGTCAATTTCGCCTTGGATCCGGTCGCGATTTTCCTCCAGTTCCCGGATGCGCGCGGCGGGGTCGGACGTGGTCCGCTCGGAGAGCTGGCGCAGCAAGGCCACGATCTGCTCGAACCGGCTTTCGGTGCCCACGAAGTCGCGCGGGTCCATTTCCTGCATCCATCGCAGGGCGCGCTCGGTGTCCGGCCGAAGCTGCACGGAGCGTTCGTCGCGGCTCTTCACCCATGAGCGGCGCATCCAGCGGTGGTCGTCGTCGCACCAAAGGGCCAGCCAGCGCTTGGCTTGGTTTTCCGCCTCTTCCCCGGCGAGTGCGGTGTGCTGTTCCAGCAAGGCGGCCAGTCGCTCGAGGATTTCGCTTTCGCCCACCTCGGACCGCCCCTTCTGGCGAAACGCGTCGTCGGCCAGCGCCAACACGTAGGGAGCGTGCTCGGAGCGAAGGAGCTTCAGCGCCGCCGAGCGGGCCATGCGTCTGGAGAGGTCGGTGGGATCCACGGGGGTAAGGTAGATCGAAAGGCCATGGTCGCCGTGTTGCAGTCAAAAAGCGGGGGTGATTCGCGGGAGGTTTGGCGCGGTTTTCCGGTCGCATCGCAGCACGCCATCATGGTGCTGGAAATCGCACTGGCGCTCCAGTCGCTTCTTGAGGCGGGCTCGGGCTCTATGGATGCGGATCTCCGGTGAATCTCCGCAGGTAGCTTCGAAGACTTGGCCCGCGCATTGGCGATTCGGGTCCTTCTCGGGAACCGGAGCTGGAAATTCGTGCCCGCGCAGGGCGCGAACCTCAAGGGCGCTGCCGGGAATCCCTCGCCCCGAGGATGGATGCCTTCCGTACCCGCTTGCGGTAGGCGTCCGGAGACGTGCCGACCACGGCGCTGAAGTCGCGGGCGAAATGGGCCTGGTCGAAGTATCCCAGCTCCAGCGCCAAGCGCAGACAGGAAATGTCATGGTCCGCCTGGATGCGGTCGGCGGCCTGCTGGAGGCGGAAACGGCGGATGGTCTCCTTGGGAGTGATCCCGACCTCGAAGCGGAACAGTCGTTGCAACTCGCGAAGCGAGACTCCCGCCTTTTCGGCCACGGTTTCGGCTCTCAGAAGGCTTCGGTCGGATTCGATGTAGGTGGCCAACTGGACAGAGGCGGGAGCTGCGCGACCCTTCCGGAGGGAGCGGCAGAATCCGTTGGCCAGGGCCACTCGTTCGGAAAAGTCGGCGGCGCGGTCCGAGATCCCCTCGATCGCCAAGCCGGGAGAAACCAGTTCCCGCAGCGGAGCGCGAAGACCGGTGAGGTCGGCGATGGGAAGGGTGGGGAAGAAAGCCCGGGCGGCTCCGGAGCGGAATTTGACCCCGAAGGCCCAGCCGCTTCCGGAAGACTCGCGCGTGAAGACCTTTCCCGGAACTCCGTAAACCCAAGCCCCATCCGATTCCCAGGTCAAGGTGACGCTGGCGTGCGAAAGGTTGCGTTGTCTGTGGACCATTCCTGCCGGGAGGTCCCAGGTGACCTCCCAGTGGCATTCCACGAGATCCGCCAGATCCTGCGGTGGCGCGGTGCGATGGATCCGCAGATGTCGCAATGCTTCATCGTAATCCAGGATTCCCTTCGGAGCCAGTCTGCTCATTTGCCTGCATCCGTTTCCATGGACGAGAAAATCGAGAAGTCGTCGCGTTTGTACAAGACCTGATGGGGGGTCGTGACCGATATTTGGGAAGGTAACCACAGATGGAAAGGAACGGACATGAACCTGGACGACCTCTACAAGCCTGCTCCCGCCGCTCCGGCGCTGCGAGTGGAGCGTCTTTTGGCACGAACTCCACGCGAGGTATGGACCGCCTTGCTGGACCCGGCCCATGCGGCGCGGGTGTGGTTTGGTTCGACCCTGGAGTCCGATCTGCGCCCGGGGGGATTCCTGAGATGGACGGGCCAATGGGAAGGCAAGTCCTTCGAGGACCATGCGATCGTGGTGGCCATCGACGACGGCGCCTTTCTGGACGCCCTCTACTTCAGTGGACTTTCAGGGCTTTCCGAAACCCCCGAGACCCGCTTGCGCCTGGTGATCCGGTTGTCCCGGAAGGGCGCCGGGACGGAGGTGGTGATTGAACAGGCGAATTTCCCGGACGACGAGCGTCGCGACCATTCCGTGACCGGCTGGAACATGATTCTCGACGCGGTCGAGAAAGATATGGTCGGCTGACGGATGGGCTATGAGCCTTCCGGCCACTGCCTCCCGCATGGGTCTCAGCCCTTGGCGACCTCGGCGGCCAGCCTGTCCAGATTCTGTTCGTTGGCGGAAAGCAGGAAGGATTCCATGGACTTGGCGAAGGTCTTGTTCTCGAACTCGGCGAGCCATTCCACCCGCGTTCCGGAGCCATGCGGATGCAGACGGATGTCCAGGTGGAACCGGGGCTCGCAGACATGGTGAATATGGATGCGGGCGTTCTCCTGGATCTCCAGAAAGACGCTCTCGTTGGGATAGTCCTTGCCGTCGGGGCCGTGCATCACGAACGACCACTTGCCGCCGGGCGCGAACTCGAAGGTCGTGAACGTGTTGGTGAAGCCATCCGGCCCCCACCAGACGGCCAGCCGCTTGGGGTCGCGATGCGCCTGGAAGACCACGGAAGGGCTTGCTTCGAGGATGCGTTCGTTTCGGAAATCGGGCATGTCCCACTCCTTTTTCTGGTCAGTTGGGCTTGGATTCCACATGGAGACGGAAATTGTCCAATATGGCCTGCCATCCCTGGCGTTGCATTTCGGCTGAGTTCTCGTCTTCTGCATCGAAGGATTCGCGCACCAGAACGCCTTGCGGGGTCTGGGCGAAGATCACCTGCACGGTGCGGCCATCTCCCATGGAGGATTCCAGCAGGGTCGGTGCTTCCAGCTTGGTGATGGTCGCCTCGAAATCGAACCCGAATGAGCCGTCCTTGGCCTCCATGCGGGCTCCGTACGTCCCGCCCACGCGCAGGTCCACGTTCGCGCTGGGGCAGCACCAGTCGGGTGAGGCGAAGTTCCACCGGACGATGTCCGCAGGCGTGGTCCAGGCTTCCCATGTGCGCTGGAGGCTCGACTGGACGAGGGTTTCGATGGTGATGACCATACAAGTGCCTTTTCAAAGGAGTTTGGGAGGGATTGCAGGCGACTGGAAGGGAAGATACAAGAAACCCGGCAAGTTGAGAAATGGAATCAATCGCGAAAATGTGCGCCAAAAACCTCCGCCTGTACTTCCCTGGAGTGGAGGAATCCAGCGATGTCAATGGCACGGACCTCCAGGGAGGGCCCTGTCGGGAGAAACGAAAGCCGCACGAGGGGTGGCACATGACGAAGTCGGATCGGGAAGACCTACCTTCCCCAGGGAACGCGGCCTAGTCAAGGGTCGACTGATGCTTGCGAAGTCCATCAATTCCACTTTCAGACAGGTTGCAACATGAGGATGGTGACGTGGTTTGCAATGGTATGCCTTTCCAGCTCCATCGCCGGCGCGAAAGAAAGCGGCTTTCGCGATCCCAAGCAGGTTTTCGAGATCATCGAAAAGAGCAAGCTCAAGTACACGATCGCCACTGACTCCATCGCGTCGTTCGACTTGAGGTCGGTGGATGGGACTCCTCTCGCTTATGCCCACCCGAACTGGATCGTGGCGAAAGACGCGAATGGACAGATGGGATTGGTGAACCAGACGCCGAAGGGGTGCGCGGTCCAGGAAGACTCGCTGGCCATGATTGCCTTCACGGCCAACGACTACAAGAATGCCGTGGCGAAGTACCGCGCAGCCTACGAGTGCGACAAATCCTACGTCAAGGCGCTCACCTATCTGGGCAACAGCTTCTTCTTGATGGAAAAGATCGATTCCGCCAAATTCTGGTTTCGCAAGGCCATCGTCGCCAATCCCGACGACTACCAGGCGCATTTCTTCCTTGCGGATGCCTACTTGACCCAGGGGAAGGCCGATTCCGCCTACTTCGAATTCATCGAGGCGTACCTGCGAAGTCCCAACAATCCCAACTTGCGTTCCTTCGGAGAGGTCGTACTGCAGCAGTCCGGCAAGCTGATGGACAAATCCTGGCCCGTTTTCGGGTTTTCGGTCGGATCGTCGAAGGACGGGGTCAAGATCGCCACGTCCGAGATTCACCACCTTCCGATGGCATCCTGCCTGGCGGCCTGGAAATTCGATCCCGAGTTCAAGAATCTCCGGAAGGACGATGACCCCATCCAGCAGACGCAGTACAAGAACTGTCTAGCGAACCAGGTCGTCTACGCCATGATGGTCAAGAAGGACGGGAAGCCGCTCGACAGGGTCAGCGAAAAGCTCCTTCGTGTCGCCGAGCTCGATCTGGTCGGCGTCATGGTCGTTTGGGAGAGATTGTCGCGCAGCCATCCGGAGTCCATCTACCAACTCGCACCCGAGGTCAAGGCGAAGATCCACGCCTACCTCGCCCTGGCTCTGGAGATCAAATGAACGTCCGCTGGATTTCTTCCTTGCGCCTGGCACTCCTCGCATCCCTTCTTTTCGCGATGTCGCCGCGCGCACAGGACACCGCCTCCACCTTCCCCCTGTTTCGCCTGAGCATGACAATGCCTGTCATCACCAGCCACAAGTTCATCGGCGCCCAGTTCAAGGCGCTCGGAGGAATGCCGCGCTACGCCGAACGGTTCGGGGTCCAAGGCATGGTCGCAGGGGATGTCTCCTTGGGAAGCCATCCCAACTCCAACGAGGCAATGGTCCATCTCCTGGTGGGGCGCGAGTTCTCACGGACCGGTCCGTTCTCCCTGGAAGTGCTGGGTGGCATCGGGTTCGTTCGGGACGAGGAGTGGATCCCGCCGCGGAGATCGGCGGACGAAGGAGCTCTGGAAACCTCCAACCGGCCATCTGCCCTGATCGAAGTCGATGCGGGAGTGTCGCTGTGGAGACACATCGGCGTGGGGCTGGATGCGGGCCTCGCCTTGAACACGCGGCCATCCGCCTTTTTCGGGACCCGCGTCGAAATCGGAAATTGGTGAGGGCCTAGCGCCTCATCAGGATCGTGAAATCCTCCGGCGAGTAGCCGTGGTCGATCTCGGCGGTGGGTTCCAGGTTGCGGCAGAAGGACAATATTTGGTCCGGATCGTGTCCGCAAAGGACCTGGTCGGATGCGAATTCGTTTTCGTCCAGGAGGTTGAACGCCACCCCCAGTTTGGCGATTTCCCACATCTTCAGGATGGTCGGTTCGGGGTGCAGAACGTTTTCGGTCCAGTAATTGAGGCTTCCGCAGGCCAGAACCACGTCGACATCGGGAAGTCCGGTGGTCAGGAAATTGGCTTGCAGGAAATGTGTGTCCGGGAGGTTGCCGTACCGGCGACGCGCCTCTTCAACAAATTCCGGCATGATATCCAGGCCCAGGTATTTCACGTCCGCAAAGCGCGCATCGAGGTGCGGCTTGAGGTCGCCATGGCCGCAGCCAAGATCCAGAACCACTTTGCCGGAGAGATCGCCCCAACGGCACAGGGCATCGAACCGCACGACTTGGCTGTGGGCGTCGCGCCACCCCAGCTCCTTGAGCGGAGACTGACCCAGCCGCCGCCGGTGAAACGTGATCATGCGCGCTGTTTCCAGGATGTCCATCGGTCTTAGATGCTTTCGGAATGGTGGTTCCGAAAAATCTAAGCTCCTAAGGAGCAGCGACCCGCACCTCCTCTCCCTCGATCTACCATCCTTCTGACATCGCAGCGGTGGACGGTTGAGCTTTGCTCTGCCGATCCCAGGCTCGCATCGCTGCCGCGCCACGACGCCCAGCTCGCAAATGGCGTCCACCATCGGAAGGGAGCCGGAGCTTCCGGTGTCGGTGTTCAGGCGGATTTTGTCTTCCTGGCCTTCGGCTTCGATGTCACTTCGCGATGGGCGGATTCCAGAAAGCGAACAAAATCAGGTTTGGCGATCCTCTCCAGGTCCACGGTGGTCCAGCCCTGTGCGCCGTATTTTCCGGACACTGCCGCCATCAGGCCTCGCTCCATCGCCTCCGTCCGCTTGGGGTCGGAAAGCGAAAGCTTGAAGGAAAGTTCGCCGCTGCGGGGATCGAAGGTCGCGAAGTTCTTCTTGCCCACGCCGAACATGATCATGGAGAAGTGGATCGACTCGGTCACATCGGCCAGGTCCAGAGCCAACTTCTTGAAGGTGTCGAGGGAGATCATGGTAGGACTCCTGTCCGGGACGCTTCTCTGATGGTCGAACGTTTCAAGATGCGAATCTACAAGGCGCGGACGAGTTTCAAAACGCGGAGCTGCCGCGAGGATGTCCTAAATTTTGAGTCAAGCAAGGACAGTCGAGGTGTTCGTCGCGAAATCCGTTTTCGACACGATGAACAACGCATTAGAGCGGATCAGGAAATCTCGTGGAGACCTGGATCCGAAGCTTCGGAAGCAGCTTCCGAAATTGATTGATGTGGAAAGGATCGAGAAACACCGGATTCTTTACCATGTGAAGCGCGATGGATTCGAAGGTTGCGATGATGGAGGAGACAATTATCGTCATTATGTCGATGGTGCAGTGGTCTATGACTCGGATGCGTCTCAAACGGTTTTTCTTTCCTCCGGTGAATGGTCGGTGCTTCATCGAAAGATTCCCAAAGGATCGGATCCTTCCACGGTCATCAAGCATCTGGGAGAACCATACGCGAAGGAAGATGGTTTTTTGCTTTACTACTTCCAGGACTCGCTACCGGAAATCGATAGCAACAGGATGTACGCCTTGTTCCAGTTCGTCGAGGGGCGCTTGGTCGCGGTCGAAGTGGAAATCATCAGCGTGGGGTGTTAGCCGATCCCTCGTTCCGGAGCTCGTCTTGCGGGCTGGATTGACAAACGCCGCCCTCGAGGATCGATCTCGGAGACGGCGCTGTTGATTCGAGGTGAGGGGCGATCACCCGATCTGTGTCGGTTCCTGTCCGGGCTTCTTCATGCCCTGGTGGATGAGGTTCCCCAGAAGCACGGTGGTCAGGCCGCCGCTCAGGCCATCCGAACCGCCGCCGGCCACGATGTCCGGCACGATCTTGATGTTGCCCTTGGCCAAGGCCTCGGCCACCTGGACCACGGCGTAGTTGCCCGCTTCCATGGAGCTGACCTTCTGTTCGATCACTTTGGCTTCCGCGCTGCCCACGGCCAGGATCTTGGCGCCTTCTGCTTCACCCACGGTGCGCAGCACGGTGGCGTCGGCTTCGGCGTTGATGGTCTTGGAGCGTGCGTTGCCTTCGGCGAACTTGACGGCCGCGCTCGCCTCGAACTGGGCGATGGTGACTTTCCGTTCCGCGTCCACCACGCGGGCTTGCGTATCCGCCAGCGCCTTGGCTTGTTCCAATTCCTGTCGCACACCCTGCGCCTGGCATTGGGTGTCGTAGGTGACCTTTTCCTGTTCGGCGATCTTGCGGTCGGTGAGCGTGCGCATGAGTTCGTCCGGCGGCACGATGTCGCCGATCAGGGTGTCCACCGCGCCCACGTTGTATTCGGAAAGGGCCGTTGAAATCGAAAGCCGTGCCTCTTCCTGGCGAGCGGAACGGTTTTTCAGGAACTCGATGATGTCGGATCCCTGCGCGGCGTTGCGGAAGTAGTTGCCGATGGTGGGTTCCAGCACCTGGGTGACCAATGCACTCATGTCTCCAAAGCGTGCGATCACCTTGGGAGCGTCGTTGCGTGGAATGTGGATGATCTGGGAAACGTCCAGGTTGAACTTGAAGCCGTCGGAGGATCGGACGGAAATTGTCGACAGGTTCGCATCCAGGTTGTGGGCTTCGGATTTGCCCGTGGCCCAGTTGAGCACCACGTTGGCGGTGGGAACGTTCACCACCTTGTTGGTGTTGGGGTTGATCGGGTACTTGCCCGGATCCAGAGGCTCCACGCAAACGCCTTTCTCGCCCTTGGACACCAGGTTGCCGTGCTTGAAGGTGGCGCCCGTCACGTCTTTGCCTTCGCGTCCCACATACGAGATCACCACGCCCACATGGGCGATGGGGACGGTGGTCATGTCCACCACGGCCACGGTGGCGAAGCGCGGGTTCAAGAAGTAGCGACCGGCCAGCAGAACCTGTTCTTGCAGTCCCTTGAAGCCGCCTCCGGCGATGAACTTGTCCGGGTCCTGGTACATGTTGTGGTCGTGGATCTCGCCACCTGCGATTTCGCCGGTGGGAAGCGGTGCGCCTTCCTTGGTGGTCACCACGCCGATCTTGTTTTCGGGGATGTCCAGCACGTCCACCAGCACCACATCGAACAGGATGGGGTTGATGCGGTAGTTGCCCGGCGGGATCACCTTGGATTGGGGGCCGCGCTCGCCTCCACCTGCGAAGAACGCCTTGGCGTCCTGGAAGGAATCGCAGGAAACCCCTTTGGCGATCACGCGTCCCACGGGCAGTGGATTGCCGTCGTGGGCTTCCACCACGCCCAGCTTGCCTTGGGGAATGGAGGTGGCGTCAAAAAGCTTCACGGTGAAGAGCAGAGGGTTGATGCGGTAGGTTCCCGGTGGAACCACGGTCATCTGTGGGCCGCGTTCGCCGCCACCCTCCAAAAAGGCCCTCGCGTCCTGGAAGAAATTGCAATCCACGTCGCGGGCGATGATGCGTCCGTTGGACAGCGGCTTGCCGTCGCAGGCCTGGACCATGCCGATCTTGCCTTGAGGGACTTCGGTGAATTTGACCAGCGAGATGGAATACTGCCAGGGCCACAGGCCCAGGTGCAGGCCCGGCGACAGCGTGTCGGCCTGGTAGCCGGCTTCCCCTTTGAGGGCGATGATCTGGCCATCGGGCAGATTCGAATTGGCTCCGAACAGCACGAACTTCTTGGTGACGGTCCCAAGACTGTCGTCGGGGACGATGATCACACCGATCAGCGAGATGATGGATTTCCAAAAGAGAATGCACAGGATGAGCGCGAACACGCCGCCCAGGATCATGATGAGGTAAGGGCCGGTTTCCATGCGATTTCCTTCGCGGTTGAATGGGGGTACGATGCGGGGAACGCAGCGTTGGCAAAAACATAACACTGGAATCTTTCCCGTTTCCCAACAAGGAAACGGTTTGCGGCGCATCGAATCCCGGACAAGTCGGGTGAGGTCGTACATTCCCCTCTCAGGGAGAGTCCATGCCCGAGATCTTCACCTTCACCGATTACCGCAAGTACCTCTCGGACGCATGGACCGAGAGGAAGGCTCGCGACGCGAAGTTTTCGCACCGGTTCATCGCACTGCGGGCGGGGTTCGCCAGCTCCGGGTTCTTTTCCAAGATCTTGTCCGGCGATGTGAACCTGACTCCCACCGGGGCTCTCAAGCTCGCCGAGATCTTCCGGCTTTCCAATCGGGAAACCCGTTACTTCGAGCTTTTGGTGCTCTACGACCAGGCCAAGAGCCACGAAGAGCGGATGCTGTTTCTGGATCGTATCGTGGCTTCCCGCAATCTCGGCGTGCCCGAGCTGGAAACCTCCAAGACCGCCTTCTGCCGGGATTGGCGGGCGGTGGCTTTATTGCAGGCGTTGGATCTGATCGAACACCGCGACGACCACGCCCAACTGGGAGGCATGCTCACTCCGAAGGTGGACGGCGCGGAAGTGGGGCGGATCCTGGCTCTTTTGGACGAATTGGGTCTTGCTCGCAAGGGTGATGACGGAATTTGGCGAAAGACGCAAGCGACCCTGACCACGGGCGACGCGGAGTCGGAGGCCATCGATCTGTTCCGCCAAACCACCATGGAGCTGGGCATCGAATCCATGGATCGCTGGACCCGCGAAGACCTATCCATTTCCACCCTGACCTTGAGCGTCTCCAAGCAGACCTTCGAGCGGCTGCGCGACAAGTTGCGATGCCTGCGCCGCGAGGCCCTGGACATGGCTTCTTCGGACGATCTTCCCGACCGCGTGATCCAGGTCAATTTCCAGCTGTTTCCGCTGGCGTTGCGGCCCGAAGGAGGCGAATCGTGAAGTCCTCCTTCCTTTGGGTTGCAGGTTCTTGTGCGTTGCTGGGGTGCACGGAGGATCGCGCCGCCGGCGGAGGCGGGTTCGAGACGGGCGACCTCCAGGCCCGCATCACGACCCCTGCGGGCAAGCCCGCCGCGCGGGCCCAGGTGTGGTTGGTGCGGACCAACGGAAAAGCCGGTGCGGCAACGGTGCTGGACAGCGCATGGACGGATCTTTCGGGTGTCGCACGCTTGTCGATGCCCACGGACGTGGATCGCTCAAAGCTGGGATTGGACGCGCGGCTGGGCGACTCCCTGGGGGTGACCCCGCTTGCGTTCCTGCGAGGCGACTCGGCGGAAGTCCACCTGGGCAAATCGGGCGTCGTCGAAGCCTGGGTCGATTCGACACGACGGATTCCGTCCATCTTCGCGCCGGGAAGCCATTTCGCTTCGGTGCGATCGGATTCGGCTCCCAAGTCCGTGCTCCGCCTGCCGTATGGCCAGTGGGAGGTGGTCGTGGAGGGGGTCCGGAAAGCGGACGCCCAGCGAGTCGAGATCGGATCGAATGTGACCACGGTGGGTGGCCCAGCCTGGTCCAGGAAAAATCTGGATTGGACGGATTCCCTGGAACTTCCCGGCGCCTACATCGAAAGTCTCCTTTTCCGCGACCCGACACTCGCGCCGGTCGCGACCTGGGCGCCGTTGGATTCAAGTCACCTGGGATATCCCATGTCGGCGGAAAAAACCGTGGGAGCCGAGGGGGGCGTGGAGCTGAAGGTGGGGGCCACGTCGTTTTCCGACAAGACCTACGGGGGAGGGGTCGGCGCTCCCTCGCTGCCTGCTTCAGGAGCTCTGGTGATCGATTGGAGAACGGCCTCGCCACCGGAAAGCACTCCGGACCTGGTTCGATCCATCTCCATCGAGGATTCGGCGGGTGGCAGTCTGCGCTTGGAGCTGGACCCCAACCGCAAGCCATCGGAATGGATCTCCTACCAGGGTTCAGGCGGGGCATCGGCTGCCAAGGTGGATTCCCTGACGGTGGTGCAACTGTCTTCCTCCCGCTGGGTGGCTGCTTGGGACCAGAAGTACGTCTACCTGTGGACGGACGGAAAACTTCGGGCGTGTTTCTATCGCAGCGGAAATGCCGCCGCGCCGCATGTGCGGATCGGTTTGGGCAGCAAGGCCACGGATGGCAAGGGGGAAGCGGCCATCGATTCCGTGCGACTCTACCAGCCTCGCTGAAACATTCCGCCCGGTGCTTCCTCGCCGGGAAGCGTTTCCTGGGCCATCGCAGGACTAAATTCGGACGCAGGCGATACATTGGAGACAGGAAGCCGCACCGGTGGTGCGATCCGATCGAACACCGCGAATGGAGACTCGCCCATGAATACAAAAACTGTCCTCTTGGCCATCGCCGTGGCGGCTTCGGCCTGCATGGCGGCGGAAATCGAAAACTGCTGGAGTTCCAACCAGTTCGGGGGCTACCTGGTGTGCGGTCCCGCCGACAATCCCCATGCCGCCACGGCAGAGGAGATCAAGCGCGACCAGGACTACTACGCATGGAAGGACAAGAACCACCAGCTCTTCCAGGACAACGTCGCGGCCAACCTGGAGGCCACCCTGGTGGGGTTGGATCCGCTGGTGGCCCAGCGGATCCGCTCGGCCTGGTCGTCCGTGCAGAAAAAGACCGACGAAAAGGTGCAGGTCTACCAGGACGCCCAGAAGCCCGCATACCAGGTGGACCAGAAGCCCGTCCCCCAGAAGTGACCTCCGGGCCGTCCGGTGGCGTCGCTGGTCGCCGATGGGTGGGACGAGGAATCCATCCATTGGCCCATCCTCTTCTTGACAGGAAGTGACGATCATGTCCTGCACAATCCTTTGGGTCGCAGCGATGGCCATCGCCCAGGCGGCCGATCCGCCCCAGACGATCTCCTCGGCAACCTACGGCATCCGTCTTCCGGTGCCCCAAGGGTGGACGCCGCGGGTCACGGACACCTCGCTCACGGTGTCATCCAACGCCGAGGGCGGCGGCAAGACCGTGGTGGTGGGTGTTCAGTTCAGCGCGAACTTGTCTCCATACGCCACCGAAAAAGACTGGCGCGAGCAGACCATGTCCGCCTTCCTGCGCTACCTGCAGTCCAACTACGGTCGGCTTCTGACGCCCAACACCAAGGGCGTCTTCCGCGGCGATGAAACGGAGGACGCCAACTACCTGGCCCTGGATCCCAAGTCCAGGCTCCTCTTCGCGGGGCAGTCGCGGTTTCTGGCTCGCGAGGGCAAAGGCTTCGAGCTGTTCGTGATGGGCGACACCCTGCCGATCTACGCCGATTTTCCCAAGTACGAAGCCATCCTGGAGTCCATGGATTGGGGGACCTCCTCGCTTGGCTCGATCGGCAATTCAAAGCATGGCCTCCACCTGGAACGCAGAGGCGGCACGGAGCTGGTGCTTCGGTCCGCCACGCCCCTCCAGGAGGTACGGATCACCGATCTTCGCGGCCGTGGAGTTGGCGCCGTCCTCACACGGATGGATCCATTTTCCGTCCACATCCTTCGGGGGTCTTCCGGGTGGGCGCCCCTGTTGATTTCCTCCGGGTCGCGATCCATCCTGTTTTTTCCGTGACGGAAACCGGCAACCGAGCCGAAACAAGCCGTGTCCGGTCGGGAGGGGTCGTGGGGTCCTTCCTGGCGGTGATCGTCGGGTTGGCTTGGTTGCCCGCAAGCGCGCAGGACCACCAGCCCATCGATGGGCGAGTGGATTCTTCCCGGGTTCGCGAGGGATCGCTCCGCGAGCCGGGGATCGATCCGCGTGCGTCGTATCGAACGCTGGATTCCCTGGTGATGGCCAATCGGATGGGAGCTGCGCGATCCTTCGCCGATTCCATCCTGCCTTCGATCCCCAGCACCAGCCTCTACCACGACAGCGTGCGGGCCAAACGGGCCTATTTGGAAGACCTCCTGACGCGCCGGACCAAGCCTCCTCCGCCGCCGCCCAGGCCGTGGAGCCTGACGACAGGAATCGTCACAGGCTGGGAATCCTTCCAGTGGAAGCGCGGCCGGTCCGAATGGGCCCAAACGATGGCCGGAAGCTACGAGGTGGTTTCAGGGATGGTTTCCAATCCGTTCGCCTCTTCCGCCCCAATCGAGGCTTCCACTGGGATGGTCGCGGGTCTGGATGCCACGGGAAGCGTCTCGTTCGGGATCGGATTGGTCAGAAATCGGCTGGAAGCTTCCGGCAGGCTTGGGTTTTCCCGGGAGGATTCGGTATGGACGAAGGGGTTTTCCCAGCTCAAACCAGGATTCGTTTCGGCTGTCGGAGGATGGGAAGTGACAGGTGAACCCTTGTGGCAATGGCTGGGAGGCGACCTGGTGTCCGAAGGCATCTTTGCCTCCCTGGCTTGGAATACGCGCGGAACGGACCGCCCATGGTCCGTATCCATGGAAGGTGGGGCGACTCGCCTGCCCCGGCAAGAGCTGATCTACCGCCAAGCCGCCATCGAGGTTTCCCACCGACGCGTCGTGCATGGCTGGATGGGACAGATCGCGACGGAGGTGGGTTGGACGGACAGACAGGGAGTGTCATCGAATTTCAAACCGGTCCGCGTCGCCTCTTGTGATGGCATCCAGGATGGCGAACCTGCATCCACCGCGAACTTGAGTTGTTATTCTGATCCCACCAGCGACTCGATCGTTCCTTTCCACCTGTTCAAGGGGCTTTCCGGCGCGCCGTATCTTCCCGGCGTCGATCTGGCGCAGAGTTCCTGGTCGTCGTCTGTCCGGATGGGAACGAGCTTGGTCGTCTTTCGCGAATTCTCGCGTCGGCGGTTCAGCCTGCAGTCCGTAGCCGCCTACGTCTTCGAGCGATCCCTCGATGCCGTGCGCTGGAACAACGGGTATTTCGGCAACCCCTTGGGGGATTCCCTGTACGTGTACCACGATCGCGCCACAGGCCAGGACTTCTTGTGGGAGAAGGATCTTCGCAGCCGATTCCTCCGTCTGGAGCGCAGAGCGGAGCCGTTGTCTCTGCAGTCCCTGGTTGGCCAGATCCGAGGGGGATTCCGTCCCATCGCCCCCCTCGAACTCCACCTGGAGTGCATGGTGGGTCGGACCTGGTCTTCCCTGCCCGACGAATCGCTCGAACGCGGGAATTTCCGCTGGCAAGCCCTGATCGGTGCGGCATGGGAGTGGTGAGGGAGCTTCCGAAGATGTCTCCCCAGACCATTCTCCAACTCCGCGATGGACAGGATGATCAGGATGCCTCCAAAGCCTTTGCCAAAATCTGCGCATGATCGAAAGCGATGCCGTCGGCGCCGGTCTGGAGAAAGCCTCCTGCGCCGTCGCCTTCCAGGGTGGCCCCCAGAACGAGGGAATCGGAATGCAGGGAGAGCGCGAACCGTCCATCCGACCCTTCCCTCCAATCCACCTCGAACCAGCGCGCGTCGATGGCGTCTTCGCCGAATTCCAAGCGTGGCGCCGGGCCCTCGATTCTTCCCGCGAACGCACAGGAAATGATCCAGCCGCGCGGATCGCGACCGGGCTGGCTGAACACCCCCAGCGAGGTCAACGCGATCCCCTCCACGCCCGCCTCTTCGGAAAGCTCGCGTGCGGCGGCTTGCTCCACCGATTCGCCCGGCTTCACGAAGCCACCTGGCAAAGCCCAGTCGTTCATGTAGGGGTGTTCGCCGCGGCGGATCAGCAGCACTCGCTGCTTTGGTGTGGACGCATCATGCGAGAGCAGGACCACGTCGGCGGCCACCGAAGGCCGTTCGTAGTCGGCCATCGAGTAGGTGCCGAGAAACGTCTTTTCGCCGTCGGGCTTGGCGCCGCGCTTGACCAGGTCGTCCAGCTCCCGCTTGGAACGGCGCGAATGGAACAGGGGGATGATCCCGTTGATGTAGTCGGAGCCGCGGTCGGTCAGCCAGATGCCGCCGTCGCGCAGTTCCATCAGTCCCTGCTCGATCACAAATTCTGTCTCCACTGGGAACAGCTCCCGGAAATCGGCGTCGAACCTGGCCTTGAATGCGGCGAAATCCACGAAACCGAAGTAGAAGGCCACCGAAACCATCTTGGCGATGGCCTCTTCCTGGTCCAGTTCGTAGCAGTCCTGGATGGGCAGCACGCCCTCTTCCACCCGAGCGCGGTAGCGGTCCAGCCTCTTGGATGCGGCGCCTTCGTTGTAGGCCAGGTAGTTGCGCCCGAAGGATTGCGCGCCCAGTCCCATGCCCAGGTACGGCGTGCCCTTGATCACGCGTTCGGTGAGGTAGTCGCTGGTTCCCCAGTCGCCGGGGACGCGGCTGAAGGTGTTCTTGCCGGGGTTGCCCAGAAAGCCGTGTTCGTTCAGGAGCTTGTGGGCCAGCCGGTACTGCTGGATCACCTTGTAGATGGACACGCCACCGGCTTCGCTTTCGATTTTCGTGCCCTTGTAGCGGTTGCGGTAGAGGGTGATGAAATCGGGCCCCAACGAGACGGCGTAGCGCAGCGTGATCTCGAAGTCCTCCAGATCCTGGTGGAGGAATCCGTACATCAGGTCGATGTTCACCTTCCGGAATCCGGCGAGCCGGATGTTCGCGATGGCCCGTTCGTAGATCTGCGTGGCCCCTTCCCTACCCAGTTCGTTCAGGAGCTTTTCGGAAACGGTCTGGATGCCCATGCTGATGCGCCGATAGCCCATCTCGAACAGGCCTTGGATCTTCTCGGGTTCGTTGGCGGCGATGACAGGAGTTGTCTCGGCGCTGAAGACCACGGAATCGGGAACGTCGAAGGTGTCCCGCACGGCCGTGGTGATGGCGCGCAGGTTGGTCAGGCTCAGTTTGCTGGGGGTGCCGCCGCCGATGTCGTAGCCCACCACCTTCTTGGTCCTGCCCACGATCTTCCCGTACATCGCGATCTCCTTCAGCAGGAGCTTCACGTACGCCTCTTCCATCTCGGCGTCTTCGCCGGAGAGCACCGCGTATTCGCAAAAGCGGCACAGCACCTTGCAAAAGGGGATGTGCGTGTAGAGCGCCAAGGTATCGCAGCTCTCCCAGTCGACGGCCAGGAGTCGCTCCCGCGCGGCGCGATCGTCCACCCGAAACGACTGGAAAGACTTGGGCGTGAGAGGATACGCGGTGTTGGCGTAATGGTGGTGGAACAGGCCCTTCTGGAAGAGGTCGCGGACTTCGCGTTGCGAGGGGTTGGGCATGGCGGGAGATCCTTGGGTCGGTTGGGGAGTCAGTTGGCTGGGCCGGCGGTGCGACGGTCCTCCAAAGGTATCTCTCCAGCGAAGGGTTGTTCCGATCTGGAACCCGGATCCGTTCTCTCCTGACACAGGTTGTTTCGGGACGAGACGATGCCGAAGTGTGGATGGCCGCCTGACCGGGTTGGGACGAATTGGCATGGTCGTTGATCATCGGAAGTCGACATCGGGAGAGATCCCGGAAGTCATCCATTCCAACCAACGGAGGTCCACCATGTTCGCCTATCCTGTCGCCACCCGCTTGCACACCGCTCCTTCCCTGGCCCGCCTCATGGACGGCCTGCTCGAGGAAGCGGGGAGCGTCCCCGTGGCCAACGCCGCTCCCCGTTGCGATGTCTACACGGACAAATCGACGTACTTCGTTGACATCGAGCTGCCGGGGGTGAAAAAGCACAATGTCCATGTGAAGGTGGAGGGAGGTGTCCTGCATGTGAGCGCCGAACGCACAGAGTCCGAAACCAAGCACTTGTTCCTGCGCCGTGAACGGCCGGTGGGCAAGGTGGAGCAGAGCTTCCGGCTCGGCGAGAACCTGGATCTGGACAAGCTCGAAGCCACCTTCGAAGACGGCATCCTGCGCCTGTCGGTGCCCCTCAAGGCCTCCGCGGTGGGGCGCGAGATCTCGGTGAAGTGAACTTCCCCGGAGGTCAATCCGGAGAATGACAAAATCCGTCCCGTGACTCCTCGCGGGGCGGATTTTCCACGGACGGCGGAGGCGTTCGATCCGACGTCGGAGATCTCGGGTTCCCGCGTCCACCTCGGCGCGGATCGCCGCGATCCTAGATGCCGGAAAATGTCTTCAATGCCTCCAGGCCGCGGGCGGCTCTACGCCCCGTCGGGAATTTCCGGCTCCACCAAATGCGCCAACTGGGCCAGCGATTCCTGCCAGCCCAAGTAGCAGAATTCCACCGGGATGGATTCGGGCAGGTTCGCTTGGATCACCTGGAGATCGGTGCCGCACAGCACAGGTCTGAGCTCCACGGTGACTTCGATCACATCGGGCATGGAAGGGTCGTCGAATTGGTCCGTGTAACGAATCTTCTCGTTCGGGACCAGTTCCAGGTAGGTGCCGCCAAAGGAATTGCTGGATCCGGTCCCGAAGTTGGTGAAGGACATCCGGAATTTTCCGCCCACACGCACGTCCATTTCGTGGACGGTGGCGGTGAAACCATATGGCGGCAGCCATTTGGCATTGGCGGCGGGGTCCAGGAACGCCTTGTAGAGCTTTTCCGGGCTGGATTTGAAGACGCGATGCAATAGAACGGTGTTGCCCATCGAGTGGCTCCCTGAAGGGTGTTTCTGGAATATACTCGCGAGATTGAGAATGGAACCTGAAATCAACCAAAATGCGCTTCCGGGCCGTTTGCCAAGTAAGGCCTCAGGCCAAGGTCCGGATCACCCGGGCGGGAACACCCGCCAGCACCACGTTGTCGCCAAAGGACTTGGTGACCACCGCGCCGGAGGCCACCACCACGTTGTCGCCCAAGACCACACCGGGGTTGATGGTGGCATGGCCCCCGATCCAGCAATTGTCGCCGATGGTGACTGCAGCGGCCAGCTCCTTGCCGGAAATGCGCAGCGCCGCGTCCAACGGATGATAGGCGGTGTAGATGCCCACCTGCGGGGCGATCATGCAATTCTTGCCGATGCGCACCTCGGCGCAGTCCAGGATCACGCAATCGAAGTTCGCGCAGAAATTGTCGCCTACGTGGATGTTGAATCCGTACTCGCAGCGGAAGGATGGCTCCACGAACACCGAATCTCCGGTGCTTCCGAACAGGTCCTTCAGCATCCCGATGCGCTCTTGGTAGTCGTCGGTGGAGGTGGCGTTGAAGGCCTCGGTGGCCAATCGCGCCGCCCGTCGCGCGGCGATCAGCTCGGAGTCGCAGGGGTCGTAGAATTCGCCGGAAACCATCTTCTCGCGTTCGGTGGGCATAGGCGGAGAAGGTAGGCAAATTCCCACCATTCATTTCCCAAATTGGGAAATGAATGGTATATTCCCGCTGGATGAGAATCATCGCGAGAAAGACTCTGGTGGACCACTGGAACAAGCCAGGGAGGGGAGATTCCGAGCAGCCTCTGCGGGCATGGTTCGCCGAGGCGGAATCCGCTTCTTGGGCGCGGCCATCCGATCTCAAAGCCCAGTTCCTGAGTGCCAGTATCCTTCGGAATGGTCGAGCTGTTTTCAACATCGCGGGCAACAAGTACAGGTTGGTCGCTTGGATCAACTACCCCTACGGGGTCCTCTACATTCGATTCATCGGAACCCATGCGGAATACGACCGCATCGATGCGCAGGAGATCTGAGCCATGGACATCAAACCGATCCACACATCCCGCGACCACAAGCAGGCCCTCAAGGAAATCGAGTCGCTGATGATGGCGCGAAAGGGGACCCCTGAAGGCGACCGGCTTGAAGTCCTCTCCACCTTGGTGGAAGACTGGGAGCGCAGGCATCAGCAGATCCTCCCCCCGGATCCAGTCGAGGCCATCCGCTTCAGGATGGAGCAACAAGGACTTACGGCCAACGACCTTGCGCCACTTCTAGGAGGGGCCAACCGGGTGTCGGAGGTTCTTCATCGCAAACGTGCGTTGACGATCACCATGATCCGCAATCTTCATCGGGTTTTACAGATTCCATCGGATGTGCTGGTGGGCTGAGCTGCCAGGTGAAGGCGAACCTCAAGCCCCGAAGAAGGTTTCCCATTCTTCGGACTTGAAGCCCACGATCACCTTCTTGCCTTGGAGCACGAACGGGCGCTTCACCAAATTGCCGTTTTGGGACAAAAGCGCCAGCGCGTCTTTTTCCGACAAGGTCGGCAGCTTGGTCTTCATGTCCATGGCCTTGTAGTCGCCGCCAGACGTATTGAACAGGGCCTTGAGCGGGAGCCCTGCAGCGAGCGCAGCCTTGAGTTCGACGATGCTCGGCGGGGTTTCGCGGATGGCCAGCACCTTGGGTTTGATCCCATGGGCATCCATCCATTTGAGGGCGTTGCGGCAGGTGCTGCAACCGGAGTAGGCGTAGACGGTCGGTTGTGTGGGCATGGGTAGGGAAACTACCAAGCCCGGGTTTCTTCGTACCACACGCGCCAACGAGCTCCTGGGTGCCTTGCTGTGGTGCACCGGGCCACCTCCATGATTGCCAATCGCATTCAAAGAGGCGGTGCCGGAAAGGGCTTCCGTTCAGTTCCCTCGCCAGGTCCAAATCGCGAAAGCCGACATCGGCCGGGGGTCCCAGCCGGCGAAGACGGAGCCCCAAGGATAGGAGAAGGTGCCGCAGCCGTGTTCGTCGCGCTCCATCCGCACTCCCAAACGCTGTTCGATCTCGCGGGCGAGACGCTCGCCTTCTTCGCGGCATTCTTCCTTCGTCGGCCAGCCTTCGCCTCCCCAACCACGAAGCCACTTGCAGCTGTGGAGCACGCCCTGGAAGGTGGTCAAGGTGACATGGGCTTCGGCTTCCCAGAGCTCGGCGGCGAAATCGATGGTTTCCCAGCCCGTGTTGGGACGACTGCGCTCGGCGTCGTGCAGGATGGTTGTGACAATATCCGGCAAGTCGCGTCCGCCCTCGAGGGACGAGGAACGGTCGCCTCGGCAGAGGAGCACGATACCGGTCAGCGGGTCCAGCTCAACCCTTGGGGTGGCGTCGTGGATTTGCGCGGTGTGGTTGTCCATGGAAAGTCCTCGTTCGTGCCGAAGGGAGAAAATGGACACGCTTCGTGGCTTCCAGGGAAAGATTTTCCGATTTCCGCAAAGTTCACGCCTTGGGTTTACCCCTATCTCTCCTCCACCGACGGTAACCCACGGCAGGGTACGTTCGAAAATCCGATCCTGAGCCTGAGTCGAACGGGTTGCCCGCCTTGAGGAGCCAAGCGGAGGCTGGAGAGGATTCGTTCGAGGTCGGCTTCGCCCTTGAGCTCGCTGGAGTCGAGCATCGCAGGTTCGGCCACCTGGACATTTCCGCTGGCATCGATCTCCAAAACCACGTCCATGGTCGACCACCCATGGGTTTTGGCGGCGGATTCCAGATCGGTGCGTTTCTGGAAGATCGCTTCGCGCACCTGGGCGACCCGCACTGCGCCCCCTTGCTGGATATCGATCGTGTCGATGCGCAGGAAGGCGCCCCCGCATGCGGGCATGGGGTCCAACGGCGAGTTGGGGCGCTCCGGTTCGATCGCGGGAACATCCAATGCACCGTCCGACAGCAGGTACACCGAGTTGGGACTGTCGAGGTAGCCATCGATCGCCGCTGACCCCAGCGAGATGGGTTGCCCCAGGGAGGATCGCGCGGTGCCGTAGGGGAGGGCACTTTCTGTCACGCCTTGTGGAAGTTCCAGGGGTACATCGATGCGGATGGACTTTCCATCCTTCACCGTCACGGAGTCCAACACCGCCACGAACGACGTGAACGGCGACAACAGGCGGTATTGCAGGGCGAGGTCGGTGACCTCGTCCTTGTGGTCGCCCGCCCAAGGCAGCGTAAGGCGTCCGATCCGCGACCGGGCCCACAGGCCGCCCACCGCCGGGTGTGTGGCGTCGGCTCGGGACAGATCCACCGGTATCTTGTAGGTGACTTTTTTGGTGCCGGTGCGGCCGGTCACGGTGAGGGTTCCCTTCGCGGTGGACTGGAACCGGCCGGACAGGTGGATGGGAAAACCCGCGTAGAGGTCTTCCAGCTCCTGCGGTTCGACATCGGCCACGGGCAGCCCCCCCCAGTCCAGTTTGATGCCGGTCAGAAGCGGCGATTGCAACCTGGACCAGAATTTGTCGACAATTTCCGTGGGGTCCTTTCCGATGGGAACCACGAAGGCCGTTCCGCGCCCGGCCTTGGCGCCGCCCTCGATCAGGTGCTGGTTCACGGAGGAGCCCACGCCGAACACATGCACCCGCGTCCGGTCGCCCACCCGGTCGTGGATGGCTTGCAGGATTTCGGACTCGTTTCCGATGTAGCCGTCGGTCATCAGACACACCAGCCGCTGCAGATCTCCGCGCGGCGGGGCGTCCAGGGCGGACAGCAGCCCCCCCTTCATGTCGGTGCCGCCGGCAGATTGCAGCCCCTCGATCCAGGAAAGGGCTTGCCGTCGAGTCTGCTTGGTCACGGGCAGCGAGGTGTCGGAAAACCGGCGGGGTGCGTCTGCGAAAGAAACGATCTGGATGCGGTCCACCGACCGCAGGCGTTCCACCAGCTTGCGGGCGGCCTGTTGCACCGCAGACAAAGGTTGTCCGTCCATGGAGCCGGACTGGTCAAGAAGCAGCACCACCTCGCGTGGCACGATCTGGCTGGAATCGGGGACGGCGGGAGGCTCGATCATCAACAGGAAATGACCGCCATTGTCCTGTCGGTCCAGCACCAAGGCCACCTCCGGGCGCTCCTGCCCCAGGTTCCATTCCAGGCGGAAATCCTTGTTGGGCACGTCGTCGTCGGGATCGGTCGTGATGCGCACGGTGTTTCCGGAGGTGCTCTTGGCCACCTGGTGGAACACGGACCGTACGTTGTGCACGGGAAGGCCCGTCTCCAGCTCCAATTCGAGCTGGACACGGTGCGGATTGGGCTGGCCGGGGGCGAGGATGGGTGGCTTCAGGGCGGATTCATCGATCACCTTGCCCGCGGGGCAGAACCGGGGTCCCACCACGGTCGGGAAAACGAACGAATAGCGCCCGCTGTCGGAGGTCAGCTCCACGTCGTACTGGATGCGCACTTCGATGGACTGGCCTGCCGGGATGTTGGCTACCGATTGGGTGAACAGGTTGGGCCTCTCCTGCTCCAAGAGCGCGGCGGTCTTGCCCTGCGAACGCGCTTGTTGGAAGGTGGCACGCGCCGCCTCGCGGGTCTTCACCACGCCTCGCACGGTGCGCGAACCCATGCGGAAGGAGTAGTCGTTGACCGCCGCGTTGGCGGGCAGCGGGAAGACGTACACCGCCTCGATGGCCTGGGTGTTGTGGTTTTCGAAGCGTTGGGTCACCTCCACCCGTCCCACGATGCCCTCCACCTTTGCCTTCACGCGGGTTTCCTTCAGGGGCATGCCCGCCCATGGGTCGGTGGCGATGCGACGATCGGAGCGTTGGGAAAGGGATTCAGGGGGGAGTGGTTCGATGCGGGTTTCGATGCGGGGCTGACCGGCCAGGGAAAGCGACGAGACGACCAACGGGAAAATGTTCATGTCTTGAACGTACCACCCATATCCTGGACTTGGCGGTCGGGTTTCGGTCCCCTGATGGTCAGGAGTGTGTCACAGGGAACAGCCCAGGAATCAGAATCCGAGGATGCATCGATTCCGTTCGTCCTGAGGATCACCGAAGGTGCGTCTCGAAGGGCGGCGGAATGTTAGGGAGGGGAGAGCGTAATCAGCGCTGTAACGATGCTGTTCTCGCTCGCCCTTCGAGACGGGGGCTGCGCCACCTCCTTAGGACGAACGGCGGTGAAGCAATTTCGATGCCTGCGCGGGACTTGTGATGCCGTCGATGGTGGTTCCCAGCGACCGAGTGCGCTCGCGAAGGCGGTGCAAAAGGATTCTGCCATCCGGCGAGATCCCTTCGCGATGATCCTCCGACAGAACCCAGGCCAGGCCGTCCAGGCGCACCAACTGCGGACGGATGTCCCGATCCAGCTTTTCGCGGACCTGAGCCACGGCCTGACGTGCGGTTTCCAGTTCGTGAAATTGGCGGCGCAGCTCCTTGCGCAGGGCGTTGTTTTCCGATTGGAGGCGATGCTGGGCGAGTTCCGACCGGGTGCCGATCCAGACCAAACCGGCGATGGAAATGGCTCCGATGACAAACACCCATACCGACGGGGCGAAGGAGCGTGTGCCCAGATCCAAGCTCGTGATGGTCTGTCGGGTGCCGATCACCGAGAGTCCCGCGAGCAACACCAAACTCGAAAAAAGGACTTGAGCGAATTTGGAGAGTTCAATGGAACGCTGGAAGACTTGGGCGGACCGAAGGCGGTTCAGCAGGATCACGTTGATTTCCTGGAACAAGTGAGGAGACCGGACGTACACGAACAGGATGGAACCTAACGTGTCCCAACAGTTTGCGTGTTCCCTTCGGGAATATCGCTTTGCAAAAATGACCGCAAGTTGCGTTAGAATTGCCTTGCCTTTTCCAGTTCCCAACACTTGAGTTCGGAAGGTCGATTTTTCGCCGACAGGCAACGCTTTCAGGTTCGGCGCTTTTCCCTCGCCCAAAGCACTGTTGCCAATCCAAGACAGGTCAAATTGTCCAGGATGCTCGCCAGGGCAGGTGCGGCCAGTCCGAAGCGTGGTTGGAGGAGGTAGGTTCCGCCGCACAAAATGGTGAATCCCAGGAGCTCCAGCAACACCACCGCGCCGGTGCGGCCCCGCCCCAAGAGGGCTGCGACAAGGATCCACGTGAGGGTGCGAGGCAATTCGGCCAAGGCCTGCAGGCGCAAAAGGGGCGTGGCTTGTTCGAATCCTTCTCCCCAGGCCAGATGCAGGATGGGAAGTGCGCCTGCACAAAGCACCAGGGAAAGGGCGCAGGTTCCCGCGAAAGCCTGCAGGACGATCGAGCCTCGGAGCCCTTTGGTGCCTTCCGCTCCCGCGACGCGCGAAAGCACCCAGGCGCCGACCACGCCGTTCCACATCGGGTACACTAAGTCCGGGATCCGGGCGGCGGCTTGCCAGATTCCGGCACCTTCCCAGCCATGGCCCAGCATCAGGGTACGCAGGAAGATTCCCGAAAGCGGCGCGGTCAGGGAGGGAGCGGCCCCTGCCAAGAAAAGAGGGATCCAGGCTTTCCACCAGATGGCAAGTCTTGGCGGGCGCACAAATGGTGATTGTGCGAGAAATCTCGAGGCGAACGGAGCAAGCAGTACACCTTGGCAAAGGATGGCTCCCACCAGTCCGGGGAGCCCCCAGAGAGCAACAGCGCCTCCCCAGGCAAGGGCCTGGAGGACTCCGGAGCTTGCGCTCCAGACGGACGCGCGGGTCCAATGGGCGCTGCCGAGAGCTTCGCCTTGCCACGCGCCGATCCATACGCTGGGGACGATCAGAAAAGGGAGTACAGGAATCCACCACCCGCCCGAGAAGGGAAGGACGATCAGGCCAAGCGCCCAGGCGAGGGCGACGGTGGCTGAGCCCGCGAAGACCAAAGCTGTCCCCAGGAGGATTCCCGAGGACCTCCAGGCGGAGCGTCCACGTGGAGAGGTTCGTGTGGCGGCTCCTTGCTGGAATCCTGAATGAAGCGCCTGAACCCCCAAGGCGGAGGCCAGGCCAACCATGTTCTGGACCTGACCCATGGTGGCCACCCCCGTGGGTCCGAGTTTGTGGGCGATCCAGCGTCCGGCCAAGAACAGGGCGGCCAGCCGTGCCACCGAACCCGCCAGTTGCACCACTGCCGCCGAGCGAAATCGCAGCATTGTTCAGACTTCGCTGGCGGGGAACGGATCCACCGAGGGGTCGGACTCCCATTCGTCCAAGACCACGGGCCTGCCACCGAAGCCTTCCTTGAAAAACAACAGCGGCTCGTTCAGGACCGTGCCGCCCTCCTCGCAGGAATGGCCAAAATGCAGCCATCGGTAACCACTGGCCGCGTTTCGCAACATCCAGTCCACCAGCAGATCCGGGGCGCCCAGGTTCCGGCCTTCGTCGGAGGAGTGGAGGTATTGGAGATGGAACACGGGCTGCCCCAGGTAGGCCAGGCACCCGGCGACGATCCGGTCTTCGCCGAACACTCCAAACAGGCGGATGTGCTCGGGCAGACGCTGGCGAAGGAGATTGACTTCTTGCAGCGTGTGCACCGGACGCAGGCCGTACTTGGCGCCCAGTCGACCTTCCACGAGGGGCCAGAAACTGTCCAAGTCGGAGGTTTCCCGGCACACGAAGCCGGCGGCTTCGGCCGAGGCCACTTTGCGCCGACGCAGGCGCTGGTATTCGCGCGGCGCCTGCACATCGACGACTGTGGATAAATTCCGACTCTTCAAAGCCGCGCCTTGGCGAAACAGCAGGTAAGGGAGTTCCTCGGAAGGTTCCCGGTGGTAGATCCACGGGACGGGACGCCAGGTGGCGCGCTGGATCCCGCGGGCGGACAAGGCCCGGTTGAGGGCGCGGAAGCATTCGATCACCTGCGGGGATTGCAGCTCGGGGGAAAGGATCAGGCCGCCGTAGCTGAGGCCTTTGTGGGATGCCCAACCATCCTCGCCGACCAGATGTCCAGGGACGGCCGCCACCCAACGCCCCTTGGCGCGCGCCAGGTAGGAGGCGTCCCGGAAGCGGTCGGCGTGGTAATCCATGTAGTCGCGCAGAAACTGGAAATGACCCAGCCGGGCCTCCCTCACCAAGCGATCCCAAGCGTCTTTCAGGGAAGGTTCGTAGGCGACCAGCTCCATCACTTCCCGTTCCAGACGGTGCGTTCCTTGCGGAACTGGGAAATGTCGCGGATGTAGTCGGATTCGGAAAAGTGCCGCGAAGCCAGCACAAGGCACACCGCCCCGCTGGAGAAGTTCTCCAGTTCGCGCCAGGTCATGGGCGGAACGTACAAGCCGTTCCAGGAACGGTTGAGGAAGAATTTCTCGCGCACATCACCGTCGTCCAGGATCACATCGAAGCTTCCGGACAACGCGATGATCAACTGGTGCAGCTCGCGATGGGCGTGGCCGCCGCGCACCGCACCGCCGGGGACGTCGTAGAGGTAGTAGACCCTTTCGATGGGAAAGGGAATGTGTTCGTTCGATTCCACGAAGGAAAGGTTCCCGCGCGGATCGTGGACGATGGGAAGGTCGATCAAGCGAACCCTGGGATCCATGGAAGGGAAAGATGCTTTCATCAGATGCGCTTCCAACGACCCCAGAGGGTGTTGGGGATCAACAGCTTCGCGAGCCCCTTGCGCGCCTGGTCTTCCCGCAACGATACGGACAGCAGCCTCCGCAGGGCTTCGCGTTTGCTGGTCGTGCTCCAACTGGAGAAGATCGCGGCTTTCCAACGTCGAAGGGCGCGCCCATGCAGCGGATGGTCCCTGTGGAGGTCCAGGATGCGGAAGGTCTCGCGTTCCATGAATTCCAGCCGCCCGTGCAGATTGGATCCGTGCTGGCGGTAGAAGGCGATCTCGTTGTCCAAAAAGGCGATCTTGCCTCCTGCGCGGGTCAGGCGAAGCCAGAGCCAGAGGTCTTCGATGGGATAGGCGGGATCGAAGGGTCCCATTCTTTCCAGTGCCGTGCGACGGATCAGGGACGATGCTCCCGGCACGGCGCTTTTTCCCAGGAACAAGGCTTCGAATCCGTAGCCGGCCGGAGAGGACTTCAAAAACTGCTGGCTGGGCAGGGCCAGTGGCACGCCGTCGCTCCCCACGCACACCGTGGATCCGATGCACACGTCCACATCGGGATGCTCCTCCAGAAACTCCACCTGGAGACGGGTCTTGTCGTCATGCCAAAAATCGTCCGTGGCCTGCAGGGCGAGGTATTTTCCGGAAGACCCGGCGACCATCCGGTTGAGCGTGGGGATCAGACCCTGGTTGGACTGGCGGTCGTAGCGGAAGCCCGCGCGGCGGCTCCAGTCGGCCAGGATGTCGTGCGAACCGTCGGTGGAGCCGTCGTCCACCACCCACACTTCCTTTTCCTGCCAGGTCTGGGAAAGGGCGGTGCCCACGCTTTGCTCCAGGAAAGGCCTGTGGTTGTAGCTTTGCAAAAGAAGCGACACCAACGGTTTGGCGTTCATGGCTTTTCCCCCAGGCGCGCGGCCACGCGCGCGAGCATGGTCAGGCGGAACATCAAGCGGCGCGGGTAGGAGTAGGGACTGCGGCCTGGCTGGAAGTTCGCGTTCGCTCCGTGGCGGACGTGGTGGATGAGAGGGGTGTCCAGGCGCATCGTGCCGCCCCGCCGCTCGGCCAGAAGTCCCAGCCACCAGTCGTGCATGGGAAGCCGTTCGGGAAAGGGCAGGGCGGTATCCAACAATCGTCGACGAAAGGCCGTGGCGCATCCAAGGTATCCGGATCGCCGGAGATTTCGCCAAAATCCTGGACAAAATCCGACCAGGGAGGAAAACGATTCGGCAAGGATCCTTCCTTGGCCGTCCACGACCACCGCGTCGTGGACCACCAGGCTCGCACCGCTTCGCGCCAGGGCATCCAGGCAGGCTTGGACCTTGCCGGGAAGCCAGAGGTCGTCCTGGTCGGAAAGGAAGATGGTCTCGCCCCGGCATCGTTCCAGGGCCGCTTCGAAGGTTGCCGGAATTTGCCCTCTGGGAAGATCGGGCACGATTTCCACCCGGGGGTCCCCGAAGGAGCGGACGACCTCCAGCGTGCCATCGGTGGAGGATGCGTCCGCGACCACGACCTGATCTTCGGCCGAAAGTTCGGCGAGGATGGAGGCCAACTGACGTCCCACGAGGGATTCGCCCTGGCAGGTGGCCATCGCCACCGAGATCACGATGCGTCCTGTGGACGGATTCCGTCCACATAGTTCCGTTTCCAGATCCGGAAAAACCGCGGATCCGCTCCTCGCAGCGCCAGATTCGCGGCGCGCAGGAAGGTCCAGCGATTCATGGAGGAGCGAAGGTGCGGGTCCAGCGAAGCAAATCCGCGTGCACCGGCGCAAAACAACGAGAATCGCCGCCGGACGCGATCGGGGGAGGCGGGGGAAAGGGCGGAAAGATCGTGTTCCAGCTCCAGATCCACCACCGCCATCGACGATAACGATCTGCCCAGCCGGTGAAACAGAGCGAGGTCCGAAAAATAGAGTGGCGCCGTCTGCAGTTCATGGGACGCGCTCAGGAGGGATTCCACCCGGATGAGGAGCCCGGAGTTCAATGCGCCATGATGGGAAGTATCAAGGATTTCCCCTGCCAGCGGCGTGCGGGCGTCGGGATGGCCTCGCCGCACCAGGAAAGGCGAGAGGCGCAGGTTCCGGTTTCGAAGCAACGGTGCCCAGCAGGCGACGACGGGGTGTTTTGCCACGGAGCGTTCGTAGGCTTCCCACCACCCTGCGGGCGCCTGGAAATCCTGATCCAACAGCAACAGAAACGAATCACCCCGTTCCAACGCCGTGCGGGCGGCCTGCAGATACCGCGGACCTACACCCGGGTTTTGACCGTCATCCACCTCCTGCACCACCTGGCCGCCAAGCGTCGGAACGGCCGCGCCGCCATTGCCGAAGATCGCCACCGGTAGCTCCGAGCCAGCAGCTGCAAGCGAGGCGCGAGCGGGGCATTCCGCCCAATCCATGCCGTGCAGAACCACCACCACCAGCGTGCGCGAAGCCGCATTCATGCTTGGCCCCAGAGCACCTGTCCGCGTCGTGCAGCGATGCGCACGGGAAGAATTTGGCCAGCCACGCACGGATGCTCGGGCCGCACCACCACCTTGTGGAATTGCGGCGTCTTCCCGAACCATTCCTTGGGCTCGCGACGATTGGGACCTTCCAGGAGGATCTCGGTGTTCGACCCCATCTGTTCATCCAGACGCTGGAAGGTGTGGCGCATCTGGAGATCGATGATTTCCTGGAGCCTCGCCTGTTTTTGGGCGGCGTCGATCGTTTCCGGGAGATCTGCGGCGGGAGTGCCTGGGCGGGGCGAGTAGGCGAACATGAACGAAGCGTCGAAACGGACCGCGTCCATCATGGACAGCGTGTCGCGATGGTCAAGTTCGGTCTCACCGGGAAATCCCGCGATGATGTCGGTGGTGATCGCGGCGGTGGGAAGGTGCCGGCGGATGCGGCTGACGATCGTCAGGTACTGGTCGCGGGTGTACTGGCGGCGCATGGCGCGAAGGACCGCGGTGGAGCCGCTCTGGACGGGCATGTGCACGTGGGGACAAACCGTCGGCACCTCCGCCATGGCCTGGCAGACGGACTCCGTGAAGTAGCGTGGGTGGGGGCTGGTGAAACGGATGCGTTTGAGCCCGTCCACTTGGCCAAGCCGGCGCAACAGGTCGGCAAACGACAGGTCCGCGCGCCAGGCGTTGACAGTCTGGCCAAGCAATGTGATTTCCACCACCCCTTTTCCCACCAGGTGGTGCACCTCGCGGAGGATGTCTTCGGAGGGCCGGGAGCGTTCCGGGCCGCGGGTGGTGGGCACGATGCAATAGGCGCATTTGAAATCGCATCCGCGCTGGATGGCCACGAAGGCCGATACGTTGGCGCTGGCGGAAGGGAAAAGACCTTCGTATGTCTGGTTGCGATCGGGCCCCAAGGCGGAAATGGGCATGGCCAGCGAGCGAGGGCGGTCCAGGACCTCGCCAAGCCGGTCGTAGTGGTCGGGTCCCAGGAGCAGATCCACCTCCGGGATGCGCTCCAGGATGGTCTCGCGTTTGTTCTCGGCCATGCAGCCCAGGACGCCCAGCCGCACGCCTGGCCGCCGCCGTTTGTGGTGCGCGATGGACCGGAGCTTTTCCAGCGCGGTGGTTTCGGCCTTTTCGCGGACCGAACAGGTGTTGACCAAAATGAGGTCGGCGAGGGACAGGTCTTGGGTGGGGCGGTATCCGCGTTCTTCCAAAAGGCCCGATACGAGCGAGCTGTCGTACTCGTTCATCTGGCATCCGTAGGTTTCCAGGAAGTAGAACTTTGGTGGTTTTCCAACTGTTGGCGACATCAGGCACCAAAAGTAGACGGTCCGCACCCGAGGACCCATCCACTGCGGTTCTATCATTTCCCACCATGTCTGAAAAAGCCTCTTCCCAGTTCAAGCCGCGCCTCTGGGCGGCCCTTGCCATTTTCTTTCTCGGCACCCTCCTTTTCGTGCCCTTCTTGTTTTCCAGCTCCGACACCATGCTCGTGGCGCTGGACCAAACGCGCGGTCTGCCATCCTGGTCGATCTACGCCGAATATCTCCGCAAGGGAATCGTGCCTGTCTGGTGGGGATCGCAATTGGGCGGTGCCCCGGTGTTCGAATCCCTTCCCGGCGAAGGGGTGTATCCGCCTTCCGTGCTCTTGATGCTTTTGGGCATCGGCGCCAAGCGCGTGGGCATCTCCATGTGGCTGCACATCGTGCTTGCGGGATTTGCCGGCTATTTTCTGGCCCGTCGCCAATTTTCGGTGGGCCGTTCGTCGGCGGTCCTGCTGGGCGTGGTCTGGATGTTCAACCCGTACATGTTTTCGCTGATCTACGGTGGACACATCGGGAAGGTCTGGATCCTGTCCGTTCTGCCCTTGATGCTGCTGGGTGTACTCAGGTACATGGACACAGGCAAGATTCGCTGGGCGGTCCTGCTGGCTGCGACACTCGGTTGGATGCTGTTTTCCACCCATGTGCAACTGGTGTACTTCACGCTTTGGGGAGTGTTCTTCCTGTGGTTGGCCAGCCTCTGGACCATGCGCAAGGAAGTCAAGACTCTGGTGGTGCGCGGCATCGGCTTCTGGGTGGCCATCGCCTTCGGTCTGGGTCTGGGGGCGCCCATCCTGCTTCCGTCATTGGGGTTCATCGAGAAGTCCACTGCGCGCGGCGAAGACAAGATGTCCGACGAGGAGCGATTCACCCGGGCGAGCTCCTGGTCCATCCACTGGGAAGATGTCCCTGCCTTGGTGGTGCCGGAATTTGTCGGGGTTACCATTCGGCAGGAAAATTCCGAGAGACCTTTCAACGAGGTCACCTACTGGGGAGGCAATTCCCTGAAGTACAACACCGAGGCTCCCGGTGTGGCGCTGTTGGTGTTGGGCATCGCGGCTTTGTTCCTGGCCGGCAGCGCCCGGACCTGGACGGCGGCGGGGTTTGGAGTTTTCGCGATCCTGTTTGGATTGGGCGCCCATACGCCGATCCTGAAGCTCTGCTACGAGTTGCTGCCGGGTGTGCCCAAATTCCGAGCGCCTTCCATGATCCTGTTCTGGCTGGCAGCGGGACTTCTGTTGGGACTGGGGGCGTTGTTGCAGGCGTTGGATCGCCTCGAAGGAAAATCTTCGGCTAAGGTCCAGAAAAACATCCTCATCGCTTCCGCTGTGGTCGGCGGATTGGGGCTGTTGTTTTTCGTCTCCCCCAACACGCCCTATTCGATCTGGACCAGCATCTTCTCGCCGCTGCGTCCGGGCTTCGAGCCTTGGACTCCTGCTTTGGATGGCTTCCGTCTGGGAGTCCTGAGGGCTGGATTGGTCGGGGCTGGATGCCTGTTCGTGTTGCGGCAGGTTTTGGCGGGCAGCATGAAGCGCGAAGGCGCGATTCTGGCTTGGCTTGTGCTCGCCCTCGTGGATCTTTTCGGAATCAACAACCGGTTCATCCACACCACCGAGGTCTCGCGCGAATTCGAGCCGTGCATGAGCTGCCAAACGTTGCAATCGGTGCCTGGCAAATTTCGAATCATGGATCTGGGCGGTTATCAGACTGGCTTCCATGATTTCTACCACCTCGAGAACGCCGGTGGATTTTCCGACATCGGCTTGAAGTGGTACACCAAATACAACCAGGCCAATCCCCTACAAGGCGCCCAGATGGTGATGGAAAACGGTCGTCCCACAGGGGCAATCCAAGGAGCCCGTTTGCTGGATGTGCTGAACGTGCAATTTCTGCTGCAGCGCGATTCCATCGGTCGTGAAGGTCTGTACGTCAACAAGGGCGTGTTGCCGCGCGCTTGGGTGGCGCCACGATGGAGATTCGCCCCGGAAGACCGTGTGATCCCCACTTTGCTGGATTCCGGGTTCGACCATCGATCCGAGGTGGTGCTCCTGGACGAGGACAAGGGCAAAGTTCCGGCCAGTTCCACCGACACCTCGCTCAAGGGAACTCCGGCGGAACTGGCGGATTACCAACCAGGCAAGATCGTGGCGAAGGTCCAAGCCAAGGTTCCCTCGCTCTTGTTCGTGGCCGACAACTGGTATTCGGCTTGGAACGCGACGGTGGACGGTGTGGCGGCTCCCGTGCTGCGGGCCGACCTTTCCTTCCGGGCCATACCCGTTCCCGCCGGAGCACATACGGTGGAGCTGCGCTTCCACAACCCGATGGTCATCCGTGCCTGGCTCATCGGCGCGGGGATGATCGGGGTTTTGCTGGTGGCCTCCGGCCTGGCCTGGTGGCGCAAGGTCTGGTGATTCCCCTATACGGAACGGTCGCGGCCGTTCCGTACTGCGATGCTTAGGCTTGCGGCGGATCCAGTTCTTGTGGCTGGATCCCGGTCACGTCGGTAACGATTTCCCATGAAATGCCGTGTTCGCGCATCTTGCGGGCATCCTCCAACGCCTTTTCGCGATGACCCAGGGCAATGCCCTTTTTCAATCCCTTGCGGAGACCTTTCTCGATCCCCTTCTCGATCCCCTTCTCGATCCCCTTCTCGATCCCCTTCTCAATTCCTTGTTTGAGGCCCCGCTCGAGGCCTCGAACAAGGCCTTGCTCCAAACCTTGCTCCATGCCTTTTTCCAGGCCTTGCGCCATTCCTTTGGCAAGACCCTCGGAGATGGCTTGCTCTTCCATCATCACCATGAACAATGGTTTCGGGAGTTGGGTCAGGTATTTGATGGTCATCGAATGTTCCTCTGGGTTCAATCTACCCAATTGCGATACCAAAGGGAATAGCAGGCGGGTTTCGTCCTCGTTTGGATGCTGTTGGAAGAATCGGATGGTGGCCAAGAGTTTATCCTGACGCGCAAGTGCACCTCCCATCACCATCAGCATGGTGGTTGCCACCAGGTTGCGAGCGTTTGCCCAGCGGGCCGCATCCAACGAGGAAAGCTGAACCACACGGGTGGTGAATCGGAGAAATTCCTGGCCCAAAGCGCTGCGGGAGAAGGAGTCGACGACAGGTGAGCTGTCGGGCTCGGTGACCAACGCTACCGGAACGATCTGGTGATCTGGGAAGCGGCTCGACAGGTCCAGAAAATATTGGGCAGTCCGCAAAAGATCGACCGACCGGGCCGTGCTCCAGTGTTCCACAAGCACCAGGAGCAGCGGCGTGCCTTCCCGGAAGCGAAATTCGATGTTCAGGTCCATGACCAAGCCCTTTCGAGCAAGATCCTTTTTGCGGACTTGGACGTTGTGGAATTGCCAACCCACGGGGTCTCCTCGGTCTTCGAGAACTTCGGGAAGAAGAAACGAGAGAGTATCGATCGGGCGCAACTGGAGTAGTTCCTTGATGGCCTGATCCAGAGAGAGGCTGGACGGGGGGGATTTGCGGGGCACGGGAAAAAACCTAGTTCAAACCAACCGATTTCCGGAAGCGCCAAAAATGCATGCCCACCACCGATCCCAGCGTGACCAGGATCCCTAGGAACGAGCCCTGGTCCAGGCCTTCGCCCAGCAGGAGCACACCCAGGATCACGGCCACCACGGGGTTCACGTAGGCAGATGTCAGGGCTAGCGAGGCAGGCCATTTCACGAGCACGTACATGTTGGCCGTGTATCCCACGATGGATCCGAACACCACCAGGAACGCCATGGCCAAGGCCGCTTCGGAAGACCAGTGCGCCACCGCCCATTCGCCGCGGAAGGTCCCGAAGGGGATTAGGATCAGGGAGGCGGTAACCATCTGGATTCCCACCCGGGTGGAAAGGTCTCCCTCGTAGCGCGCGAACTTGGAGTACATGGTCCCGATGGCCCAGAACAGACTGGCTAGCAGGATCAGTCCGGCCCCGAACAGGTCGATGGAGCCCAGATTCTTTCCGGCCAGCACCAGGATGGCGGTGCCGACAAAACCTGTCAGCAACAGGGCCGCGCCGGGGATGCCCATCTTGTTGTTGCGCTCGAAGGGGATTTCCAGCACGGCCACGAACAGCGGGGTGATGGACAACAGCACCGCGGTGATGCCGGAGTGCACCCACTGCTCGGCGTGCATGATGATCCCGTTGGGGATGGTCAACAGCAGGATTCCCGGGACCGCCGCGCGTGCCCAGCCAGCCAAGGTGGCGGGGAATTTCTTTCCGGTGGCCACGCACCAGGCGAGAACAATCGCGCCGGACAGCCCATGGCGTATGCCCGCGAACAAATCCGGTGGGAAATGGGTCACCGCCACGCGCATGGCAAGGTACGTGGACCCCCAGAACAGGCATACCGCGAGGTAGGCGAGAAGGATCCTTCGTTCCGTCGAGAGGCCCATCAGGCCCTCGCGAACAGGCATTTCAGGTAGTCTCCGTCGGAAAATGTCACCGGATGGTCGATGCCGTGGCCGGTGCGTTCGATCTCCCGCAAGGGGCGTCCGGCCTGCGTGGCGGCGTGATGGACGCACCGGAAGAAGTCCGTGGCGCTCACGCGGTTGGAGCAGGAGGCCTGCACCAGGATCCCGCCCGGGCGCAACACGGAGAGCCCTGCGGCGGTGAGACGCGCGTAGGCTTGCAGGGCCTGGTCTACCTGGGCGCTGGATTGGGCGAACATGGGAGGATCCAGGATCACCAGATCGAACGACCTGCCTTCGCGCGCGAATCCTTCGAGGACCTGGAATGCGTCCTGGCAGATGGGTTCGTGGCGACAGCCGGCAACGGAGCGGTCGGACTTGTTCAGGGCGAAGTTGCGCACGGCGGCGTCGGTGGCCGGACGGGAAATGTCCACGCTGGCCACCGAAGAGGCCCCGCCCCGGGCGGCGTACAAGGAAAATCCGCCGGTGTAACTGAACACGTTGAGCACGTCCAGTCCGCCGGAGAGCTCGCCCACGCGGGCACGGTTGTCGCGCTGATCCAGGAAGAATCCCGTCTTCTGGCCCACGATGGGTTCGGCCTCGAAGGAAATGCCGTTTTCCTGGAAGATCACCGGACCGGACAATGGGGATCCGCGCAGGACCTGACCGTCGAAATAGCCTTTCAACAGCGGCTTAGAGCGGATGCAGGAGCGGTTCAAACGCAGGACGGTCCGCTCGTGCGGGAAGGCCGTCACCAATGCGTTCAGCACGATGGGCAGGTGCGGGATCCAGGCGGTGGTGTAGAGCTTGAGCACCACCGTGTCGGCGTAGCGGTCGGCGATCAGACCGGGCAGATGGTCCGATTCGCCATTGACCAGCCTAAACCCGTTGGTCTTGCGGGCCCGCTCCAGCAGAGGGCCGCGCAAGGCCACTGCTTCCGAAAAGCGCCGGAAATACCAGGATTCATCGATGGTTTCCGGTTTGATGGCTTGCAGCACCCGAAGTCGGATGGGGGAATCCGGATCCAGAAGGCCTGCTGCCAAAAACCGTCCTTTGCGGTCGAAGACCACGCCTAGATCGCCGGATACGGCGGATTCGCCACCTTCCGTGATGCCGTCGTGGTAGACCCAAGGAGAGCCTTCGCGCAGGCGCTTTTCGCTGGCGACGTTGATCCGAAGGGGGTGACGTTTGCCCGCAGGGGCCGTCACAGCCGGCGTTCGGCGGAGCTTTGGTCGTTGACGTAGATCGGGGACTTGCTCCGATCGATCACCGTCACCTGGACTTTGGAGACGAGGTGGTCCTTGGATGCCTTCGGGAACAGGTACAGCTCGATTTTTCTGTCGCTGCTGAACAGCTCGTAGTTCCCGTTGTTCAATTTGCCCGAAAGGCGCCAGTCGGTAGACTTCCCCCAATAGAGGACCGCGTTGACGCTGTCGCCATTCTGGAAAAGCCACATGTCGGCGGTATCCACCGATGTGGTCACCAGCCAACGACCGTGCACGATATCGGATTTCTTGGCAAACCAGTCGTTCAAGGTAACGGTATCAGAAACGACCTTGGTTTCGACCTGGGTGGGATTCGAGCCGGAATCGCAACCAGCCAAAAGGGAAAGCGCCGTGCAGCCGGCGAACAGAATGGACGACTTCATTGAGGGACTCCTGGGACTCGGAACGGTCGCTCCACAAACTAACACAACCCACGGCCTTCGCCATCTTCCCGCGACCTGTCTTGCAGGTCCGAAAAGGCTCAGAGCCCGAGGCTGATCTGGTCGCGGTGCGCCTTGTTGAGCTCTTCGTCCGGATACGCTCCGGAAAAGCAGCCGGTGCAGAAGTTGCCTTCCAGCTCGCGAGCGGCGGACACCATGCCCTCGATGGACAGGTATCCCAGCGATTCCACGCCCAGATACTTGCGCATGTCTTCCACGGTCATGTTGGAGGCCAGAAGCTCTGCTTCTGTGGGGAAATCCATGCCGTAAAAGCAAGGATGCCGCACCGGAGGGGAGCTGATGCGCACGTGGATTTCCACGGCACCCGCTTCGCGCACCATTTTGCACAGGCTGCGCAAGGTGGTGCCACGCACGATGGAGTCGTCCACCAGCACCACGCGACGTCCTTTCAGAACGCCGGCGATGGGGTTGAACTTGAGCTTGACCTTGCTTTCGCGCCCGGCTTGCGTGGGATCGATGAAGGTCCGGCCCACGTAGTGGTTGCGCAGAAGCCCGATTTCGAAGCGGATGCCGGAACGCTGGGCGAACCCCAGCGCCGCGGTGTTGGAGCTGTCCGGGACGGCGATCACCACGTCGGCGTCGGCGGGGGCCTCGTGGGCCAGCTGCTTGCCCAGGCGACGACGGATCTTGTCGCAGGAGTGCCCAAAGATGAGGCTGTCCGGGCGGCTGAAGTAGACGTATTCGAAGATGCAGTGGGCGGGCTTGCCGGATTCGGCGATCCGCAGGCTGCGAGGGCCCTTTTCGTCGATCACCAGCAATTCGCCCGGTTCGATGTCGCGCACGTAGATGGCGCCCAGCAGATCGAAAGCGCACGACTCGGAAGCCACCACCCAGGATTTATCCAGCCGGCCCAGGCACAGGGGGCGGATTCCCAGCGGGTCGCGGCCCACGTACAGGCGGTCGCGGGCCAACAACACCACGCAGTAGCTGCCCTTGACCTGGGCCAGAGAATGGCGCACGGCCTCGTCCAGATCGTCGCCGGGGTGGCGGGCGATCAGGTGCAGGATGGTTTCTGTGTCGGAGGTGGACTGGAAGATGTGTCCCAGTTCTTCCATCTGGCGGCGCAACTGACCCGCGTTGATCAGGTTTCCGTTGTGGGCGATGGCCAGAGGGCCACGCTTGTGACGAATCAGAAACGGTTGGGCGTTCAGAAGGAGGGATCCGCCGGCGGTGCTGTAGCGCACGTGCCCGATCGCCGCCGAGCCTGGCAATTCCGGAGAGGAGGCCAGTTGTTCGGTCAGGCGGCTAACCAAGCCCATCGCACGCACATGGCGCACTTCAAGGCCGTCGGAGACGGCAACCCCGGAGGATTCTTGGCCGCGGTGCTGCATGGCGTGCAGTCCCATCGCAGTAGCGTGGACGGCCCGCGGCAGGCCCCAGATCCCGATGACACCGCATTCTTCGTGGAGTTCGTCGACCATGGAGGCGGTCAAGGTAGCAACCTCCCCGCCTTGCACAGCCGGGAAACTGCACAAACCGAAATCACACCAAATCCGGTCAGGGCCTTGGAAGGACCGGCTCGGTGGTGGGAAGCGCCTTCCCAAGCGTGTACTGGAAGGGTTTGGCTCCAGGAACCCCTTCCGTGATCCAGACTTCCGAACCGAAACGCTCCACCCGATCCCAGACGCCCGCCTGGGCATCGTGGAAGAGGCTCCAGCGATCGGTGCGCGCATACAGAGAATCGTCGCGCTGCTTTCGCACCAGCACGCGCTGGTAGGCGTGCTGGAAGCCGCGAGCGGAGATGGAATCCTCCCAAACGGTGCGCCAGGCCAGGGCCAGGTTTCCTTCTCCGTCGCGCAGTACCTGGAATCGATCGCCCCGCCAGCCGGAAACGGTTTGGTCCGGGTTTGGCTCCTTCGGTTGTTCGTCCAGCAGAATTTTCGCCTTGATCTCGGAGTCCGGAAGCCATTTGGGGGACTCGCGCCACACCGACAACAGAATATTCATGTAATGCTCGCCGACACGCCCCTCTCGCAAGAGCCACCAGCCTTTGGCGACGGGAAACAGCCCAGTGGGGTCTGGATCCATCGGTTTGTGGCAGGAATCCTCCGGGTGCAAAAAGCAACTCGAGGTGGGTGGAGTGGAAAACCACTCGTCCACCGCTTTCCAACCCCCAACCAATCGGCGCACGGCCAGGGCGCGGGCGCCTTGTTCGTATGTGTGGTAGGTGGGCAAGGTCACGAACTCCGGATCCAGGCCTTTGGCGAGGCGAAGCGTGTCACGGAACGCCTCCAGCGACAAATGGGGAAGGCGTTGGAGGATCTTTTCAGGGGCGGAGACGGGATGGGTGTAGAGCGTTTCCACCAGCCGCGCCTCTCCCTCCAGCAGGTATTGCAGAGCCAGACGCTGATCGAGGCCTCGATGGGCCCGGTAGAGCTTGCGCAGGTCCCAGCGTTGGTCTTGCAATGCGTGGGCCAGTTCGTGGGCGATGGTGGCGTCCAGCTGGGGTGAGTCCAGCATTCCATCGACCACCCATAGCACCCCGCGGGAATAGAATGCGTCGATGGAGGCCTGGTCGACGGAATCCGCCACACCGTCCAGCGCACCCAAGCTGTCGATGAATCCGATCGTCCAGATCATCCGATCCCAGGCGCTGTCGGCGGGATCGGCCTCGTCCAGACTGACCGAATCATAGATGCGCAACAGGTCCTCGCGCGCAAGTACCCGTCCCACCACGCGATGTCGGAACGACTCTCCGCGGAGGGATTCGACACGACGCGAAATGGATTCGATCCGGTCGGAAAGACCGACGCGACTGGTTTTGGTGGCTTGGCAGGCCGCGAAGCAGGAAGCGATGCAGAACAAAAGGATGTGCGCAGGCCGGACCATCGGGGTCAAAAGTACTCCCGAGGGCAAAGGTCGTGTCCGGTTGCCTGAGACCTGAGGGACAATGCTACAATCCACGGACTGTGTCTTCTACCTCCTCTCTGCCGGGAATCGTGCCCTACCTTGGCTTCGCATCCGCATCGATCGGAGCGTACGTCCTGGGGTTGTGGGCGGGTCGCCGTCGAAATCGCGGATTCGGCCGTGGAGACTCCCCACAGCAGGGCAGGATGCTCCAGGAAGATGCCGGCCTCGAGCTGGAACAGCTGCGAATGGATTGTGCCCAGCAGGAAAGCAAGATTCGCAAGTTGCAGGAAGGTCGTCGGCGAAACGACGACATCTTTCGGCATCTCCGCCAAGGGGTGGTGGTGCTCGATCAGAATCTCGCGGTGGAGTGGAGCAACCCGGCCGCGCGCAGGCTGACGCGCCGGACCAGCGTGCAGATTCTTGGAATGTCGTTCGACGAGATCGAATGGCACTCCGCTGAAGGCCGTAGGAGTTTCGACCCGACCCGCCCCAGCCCCTGGCGCCGATGCTTGCAGACGGATTCCCCGGTGGACCCGGCCCGGCTGGCGTTGGTCATGGACGGCCGGATGATTTGGCTGGAGCTGTTTTGTTTCCCCGCCTACGATCCGCAGGGAAACGTCGACCAGGTGGTGATCTTGATGGAAGACGTCACGAGGTTGGTCGGTTCCGGCCGCGAGATCTCCCGATTGCAAGACGAACTCGGGAGCAGATCCGAGGCCTCTCAAAACGCCATCGCTCCTTTGTCCAGGCCCAACCCGCAAACGACGTCGGTGTCCAATGGCGAACCAAAACGGGAAGCGTCCCTTCCGGGTGCGATCCGCGTGTTGTTGGTGGAAGACAACTCAGTGAACCAGGCCGTGGCCATGGGCATTCTGCGCAAATTGGGGCTGGAACTGGAAATGGCCGGTGATGGCCAGCAAGCCTTGGAGCGATTGGCCAAGTCGCCGTTCCATCTGGTGTTCATGGATTGCCAGATGCCCGTGATGGACGGCTACGAGGCCACGCGACGCATCCGAGACCCGTCCACTCGTGTGATGAACCATTCCGTCCCGATCGTGGCGGTCACCGCCAACGCGTTGAAGGGGGATCGCGAGAAATGTCTGGAGTGCGGGATGGACGACTATTTGCCCAAGCCCGTCACCCGCGACGGATTCGAACAGGTTTTGTCCAAATGGATCCCTGGCTGGGTCGCCGGCTCGATCTCCGCGCTTGCGTCGGATTTGGAGGAGCCACCATCCCAGTCCCCGGTGCCGGTGCAACGCGAAATCTTCGATCGCTCCGCGCTGGTGCGTCGGCTGCTTGGGCAGGAGGAATTGGTGGAGACCTTGCTGAACATGTTCTTCCAGGACACGCCGCCCCAGGTCAAGGAGTTGGAGCAGGCAGTGGCCGAAAGTCGCTGGGCCGACGCGCAACGAACAGCCCATGGACTCAAAGGGACTTTGGCCAATCTGGAAGCCAGGTCCGCGGCCCAGGTAGCCAGCGTGGTGGAGCACGCATGCCGCGCTGGAAATGCACAGGTGGCCAAGGACGCGACGGCGGATCTGAAGGACGAAATCGGCAAAGCCGAGGAGGCGATGCGTTCCCATCTGTGAATGGGGTATCTTTTTGCGCATGAGCGATTCGACCCTGTTCCAGAAGATCCACCAGGGGGCGATCCCCGCCAAATTCCTCGCACGGCGCGAACGGTGTTTCGCCATCGAGGACATCGACGCGAAAGCACCGTTTCACGTGCTGGTGATCCCTGTAAAGCCCATTCCTTCGTTGGCCGACTTGGCTGAAGACGACGGAGTGATCGTGGCGGACTGCTTGGCGCTGGCCTCCGACCTCGCGCGCGAACACGGCCTGGCCAAGGGCTGGCGTCTGGTGGCCAACGTGGGCGCCGACGGCGGACAGACCGTGGCGCATCTGCATTTCCATGTGCTGGGCGGACGGCATCTGGGGTGGCCCCCGGGCTGATCCGTTGGCCCTCCAGACTCTCCGCGCCGTGATCCTGCGGCGCATCGCCTTCGGCGACACTTCCTGGATCCTGCATGTGCATGCGCAGGAAGAAGGCCGGCTTTCGCTCTTGGCGCGTGGTGCGCGGCGGCCGCAGTCTCCGCTGGCGGGAAGCGTGGATCCCCTGACCTTGGCGGAATTCGTCGTGTCGGCCAAACCGGGTCGCGACCTCCAGACGTTGACCCAGGCGGTGTGCCTGGATCCCCGATCGGGCCTGCACAAGGATCTGGCGGCAATGGCGGCGGCGATGGTGTGCGCGGAAACGGTCCTGCGTCTTTCGGGGGAAGGACAGGCCCATCCCGGATTGTTCGCCGTGCTGGAATCGGCCTTGTCCTCGCTGGACCGAGACGGATTCCGTCCGGCCATCCTGTGGGCCTTCCTGGGCAGGTTCTCCGACGAAATGGGCTGGGCCATGGCGGTGGACCACTGCCCGGCCTGCGGATCGGAGGAGATTCGCCATCCTCGCGTGCTTTCCCTGGCCCACGGTGGATTCCTGTGCGGACCGTGCGGGTCGCGTTCCCACCAGGGCGCGCTGGCCGACCGCATCGCCCGGGCCCTCGAAGACAGCGCCCACGGTCTGGAACCGGCCGGGGATCCTTGGACCCGACCGGAAATCGATCGGATCGAAGATCTGTGGTTCGAACACATCCTGCGCCATTCCCACATGCGACCGCGGCTGGAATCGCGTCAATTTTTGGCAGAGGTGCGCGCGTGACGGTCCGCACGCGTCTGGCGCCCACGCCCTCGGGCGCCCTGCACGCGGGCAACGCCTATTCGTTCTTGGCCGCCTGGCTCTGCGCGAGGGCCGCGGGAGGCACGGTGGTCCTGCGGGTGGAGGATGTGGATTCCACCCGGTCCCGGCCGGAGTGGATCGAGGCGCTGTTTCGCGACCTGGAATGGCTGGGGCTGGACTGGGACGAAGGACCTTCGGGGCCGTCGGACATGGAAAGCGCCTACCGGCAATCCTCCTCGCGGCGCCAGGCGCGCTATCGCGATGTTTGCGAGGATTGGAAGTCTCGTGGAATCCTCTACCCGTGCCGATGCTCCAGAGCCCAGCTGCGCACGGATGCCCCCCAGGTGGAGAGGATCGACCAGGACCTGCCGCCGGTCATCCCGTATGCCGGAAATTGTCGGTCGCGTTCCGTCGGCGACGCCCAGGCCCGCGACGCGTGGCGGATGGCCCTTCCCGATGGCCCCTCCCGCGTGGAAGACGCATGGCAGGGGGCCAGGGAGATCGACTCGCTGGCTCTGCTGGGCGATCCGGTCCTGCGCCGGGGCGACGGTGTATTCGCCTACCACCTGGCCGTGTGCGTGGACGATGCCGACCAGGGAATCGATCTGGTGGTGCGCGGGCGCGACCTGCTTCCTTTCGCCCACCTCCACACCCACCTCCATGGGCTTTTGGGGCGTTCCGCTCCGCGATTTGCCCATCATGGGTTGTTGGGCGACGCCCAGGGGCGGCGCCTGGCCAAGCGCATCGGCTCGGGATCGCTGGCCAACCTGCGCGAGGCCGGGCGCGACCCGCGCGAGCTGGTGGGGCAGTTGGCGAGCTTGCTCCATCCCGATCGGTCGTTCGCCGGCCTATGGCTTTCGGCCCGGGAGCTGGTCGAGTTCGGTGCGCCCGCTCCGGCCAGCCATGACCTACCTTGTTCGTCGCTACCAGGAGAATCCCAATGAACGCCGTCGAGCTCTTTTCGCGCTTTGGAAAAGGACGCATCCGACCACTGTCCATGATCACCTGCTACGACGCGACCTTCGCCGCGATCGCGGCAAGTTCCGAGGTCGATGTCCTGTTGGTGGGCGATTCGCTCGCCAACGTCATGCTGGGGCTTCCCCGCACCAGCGAAATCGGGATGCCCGAAATGATCCATCATACCCGCGCCGTGCGCCGCGGCGCTCCGCTCGCTTGCGTGGTGGCGGATCTGCCCTATGGCGCGGATTCCTCGACCGCCCAAGCCGTGGTCCATTCCCAGGCGCTGGTGGCCGCCGGTGCGGATGCGGTCAAGCTGGAAGGTTGCGGTGAAGAGGTCATCGCGGCCATTGTGGCAGAAGGGATCGCCGTGGTGGGACACTTGGGGCTGCTTCCCCAAACGGCGGTTTCGCTGCGGCAGGTGGGCAGGTCGCCAGAGGATCGCGCGCTCGTGCTGGACCAGGCCCGTCGCGTGCAAGCCGCTGGCGCCTGCGCGTTGGTGTTGGAGCACATCCCGTCGGACCTGGGCAAGGACGTCACGGAAATGCTTTCGATCCCCACGGTGGGGATCGGGGCGGGCAACGCGTGCGCAGGACAAGTCTTGGTGCTCCACGATCTGCTGGGCCTGTCCGAGCGCCAGCCTCCCTTCGCGCCTGCGCGGGTGGACCTGAGGGGGATCGTGACCGAGGCGTTGGCCGGGTACCATCGGGATGTGTCCCAGGGGCGGTTCCCTCCGCCAGCGGCCTGAGGGTTGGACAACAAGCTCGCCCATGCGATCCGCGGGATCGTGCATGTCGGAGGCACCCCTGTGGTGCGTCGTCTGCGGCTGTTGGGCAACCTGTTCGATTCCAACAAGTGCTTCCTGCTGCCCGATGCCGTGGAAGGCCTGAAGAAGGCCGTCTTGTACCACTCCGTGCGGCCGTTCGACCAGGTGGTGGTGGTCTGCCACGTGCCGCCGGGCAAGCCTGAAAGCCTGGCGCTGGAGCGTGCGCGAATGGTGACGGGATTTGTCACAAACCAGTGGCGGGACTGGCTGCCGTGGTTTCGGCCCGGTAGGCAGGGCGAAGACGGATGGGGAGTGCGGGAGGCCCAGCTGATCCTGGGGCATCTGGGGCATTACAAGGGCCAGGCCGCCGGCATGATGGACACCGAAACCCGCGACGCGCTGCTTGAATTCAAGCGCAAGGTGAACCTGGAAGGGTTCCTCCAGGTTCCCGTCACGGGGCACATCGACGGCCCCACGCGACAAGTCCTGTTGTGGTCCTACTGCCGCGAGGAAGGAACCGCCTTCTGGAAAGGCATGAAACCTGTGGCGCTGGGCAGCGTCCACAACCACGACCCGTTCCCCCTGCGCGACGGGAAGGAAGTGGACGTCGAGCGCACCGAGATCCTTCTGTTCGAACGCACCTATTTTCCAAGACCGTCGGGAGACATGCTCCGCTGGGACGACGAAGTGTACCAGGTGTGGATGCGAAACATCCTGGAATCGGGGGATCTGGAATTCTTCAGTTTCACCGTCCAGGTGGTGGGCGAGACGGACCAGGCTCTGCCCAATGCCCTGGTCCGGCTGGAAGGTCCTTCGAACACCGAATCCAGAAGCGACGAGCACGGTTGGGTCACCTTCCGGGGATTGGCGCGGGGGAGCTATTCGCTTTCGGTGTGGGAAGGCATGGAACAGATCTCCGCTTCCACGGTGGAAATCCCCACCTTCGCCCCCTGGGAAGGTCCCGTCTCCGGATAAGGGGAGGCGTGGATCCTGTGGAAACGGAGAGCGCGTGAATTGGCCGGAATTTGTCATCGCTTCCGTGGCGATCATCCTGTTGCCGGGCCCGGGGCAGATCGCCATCCTGACCGCGACGCTCTCGGGAGGGCGGAAGGCAGGACTGCAGGCGGTCGCGGGGCTTCTGACCGGCGACATCGTGATCATGACCCTGGTGGCTGCGGGCGTGGCCACCTTGTTCGCGCGCTTTCCCGGTGTGGAGCGCGCCCTGCGCCTTTGCGGAGCTCTCTACATCCTATGGATCGGGTTCGGCGTGATGCGCTCCCCGCTGGGTTTGAGCGGAGCGCTCAACGATGGCTCCAAGCGACTGCCATGGTATCCGCGCACGGTGGGCATCACGTTGCTCAATCCCAAGGCGGTGCTTTTCTTCGTGTCGTTTTTTCCGCAGTTCGTCGATCGGTCCCTCCCCGTGGGGCAGGGATTCCTGCGCTTGGGAATCGTCTTCACGGCACTGTCGGGAACCTATCTGGTGGGATTCACCTGGATGGGCTCCCGCCTGGGAAGGCTCTTGCGCGAGAGTGCTACGGCCGCGCGTTGGGTGCCGCGCGTGTTGGGAGCCGTCATCCTGGCCTTCGGGGTGCGGCTGTTGTTCTGATGAGCCCGTTGACGGGTCTTGGAAAGCCGCCGTTCCCTGTTTGTTTCGAAGGGCGGCGGAAAACAGGGCAGCTGTAGGAATTCAGGACGAGCGGCGAGCTACTTCACGGGACAGGATTTGGCAGAAAGGGATGTTTGGATTTCCGTCACGCGTCCGGTCATGAATCCCCGCAGGTTCTGGATCGCCTTGGTGTTGGGAGATGCCGCCGTCACCCACGAGGAGTACTTGTCGACCTTCGCTTGGAAGATCGCAGGGCTGGCCGGACCCGCGATCACGTCGGTCATGTACTTGCGGTAGGATTCGCAGTAGTTCTTGTCGGCCATCAGATTCTTCACCAACGGGAACGGTCCCAAGTTCATCATGCCGCCGGCTTGGCCTTCGTACCAGATGCTCGTTCGTGAGACGATTCCGTTGTTGGCCATCTGGTAATCGAAACTCCACCCGAAATCGTAGGTGATGAACTTGAAGGTGCCGCTGTCGTTGAACAGGTAGTAGTTGTGGGCCAAGCTCCCGTAGGCGTCCCAGTTCATGATGGCGGTGCTGGCGGCCAACCAGCGCAGGAACCCTTGCACGTCCAGCTGCTTTTCCAGCGCACGGTGCCAGGCGGCGGAATCCGTGGTGCGGTTGGTGGCGTTGATCACGTTGATGAGCGCCTTGGCATCGGCGCGGTCGCCGGGGATGTCCTCGTCGATCCATTCGCTGTCCACGAAGGTGTTCAGCTTGGAAAGGGGCTTGTAGAGGTTGCCGGAGTCGTTTTGGAAGTTGCGGGTCAGGAAGGGCTCGTCGGGCACTTCCACCATTTCGTAGAGACCCACTTCCTTGGTGGTGTCGCCGAACTTGAAGGTCAGCTTGACAGGAACCGACAACGGAGCGGGAATGGCGAATTGCCGGAAGATTTCGCCGGCGATCGGACCGCGGATGCTGGTGGAGTCCTGCTCGGAGTTGTAGAAGCTGAGCTTCTGGAAACCGTAGAAGCGTTGGTCCTTGGCGGTGGGGAAGGAGTCTTCGAGCTTGTCGGTGTTGATGCGCACCGGCAGAGCGTATTTGCCGGCGGTCCAGGCGGTTTGGAGCGAGGCGTTGCCTTTCAGGCGGATGGCCACGTTCTTCCAGACCTGGCCGTCGGCTTCCAAATCCACCGGAACCCAGATCAGGGCTGTCTTTTCGATGAGATCGTACTGGCCGTCCTGGCAGTTCTTGCTGGTCCCGCCCATCATGCCGCTACCCTTGCTGCCGAACTTCCCGCAGGAATCGGTCATGGCCTTCATCATGCGGTCCCAGCTTTGCTTGGACCACTTGAAGGTGATGCTGCGGAATTTGCGGGTGAAGCCGTTGAGGGTGTCCGCTTTGCGGTTGGAGTGGGAAGAGTCCACCCAGCCGTCGTAGCGGATGCGGCGGATGCTGTCCACCCGACCTGTGGAGACCTTGGATTCCAGGGCCACGCTCTTGCGATGGTAGCCGTCCCGCTCGAACACAAGCGAGTCCACCACGGCCGCCTGGCGCAAGGCGAGGATCGGTGCTTCGGATGGAGCGGAGGGGGAGCCGGTAATGCTGCGGCCCAGCGGGTTCACCCCCTTGAAATAAAGCGCGAGCTTGCCCCCCTCCAAGGTCAGTTGGGCGCCGCTGCGCGAGGGCCCGGAAAACCGCGGCAAGACACTGGAGGGGTCCCCCAGGATCCAAGTCCCATTCTTGGGGGTGATCACACTCAGGCCCGCCGTTTTCAGGCTCACCTTGACGTCCTTCAGGCCATTGCCTGCTTCCGCGTCCACCACCTTCCCAGAAAGGTTCCAGTCCTGGGCGCCGCCAAGGGCGGCCGAAAGCGCCAGGCTGGCGATGATTCTTGGGAGCAGAGTCATGGGAAGGCTTTCCTGAGAGTAAGTGGGCGCAACAAGAGGCGAGAACCAACGATGGCGTTGTTGACTCGTTGTCATCGGCACAATTGGATTTGGAAGGACGGGAAGTGTTGCCATAGCGTTTCAGTTTTGTTCCAGAGGCCGGTTTCCCCCTCTTCACTACGTTTGCCAAGATGCTCCGATTCCTCTTCGCCCTTGTCCTCCTTTTCGCCTCGGCCTTTCCGTGCCTCGCCGCGGCTCCCTGGTCCATCGGACCTGTTTCCGGGTGGGTGGATCTTCAAGACCCTCCTGGCCCCAGCGAAACACTGGAAAGCGAGGGCGGCTACCGCGCCCTGTTCCACGACGAGCAAGTCTACGAAGGCATCAGTCGCCATGCCCGTTTTTCGCGAAGGGTGTTCTTGCTGGAAAGCGTGGAAGGCGCGCGGATCTTCGATGGATTTTCCACCGACTTCGATCCCAGCTGGCAGCGCGTCACGCTCCACTGGGCGCGCATCCTGCGTTCGGGGAAGGTGCTTGGGCGCCTGGATCCGGCCAAGATCCGCCTGCTTTCGCGCGAAGACCGGTTGGAAGAGGGTCAGATCGACGGTTGGCGGACCCTCCATCTGGTGCTGGAAGATCTGCGTCCAGGAGATGTTTTGGACTACGCGTGGACCACCGAGGGTACCCATCCGGCCTTCCCCCAGGTCGCCTCGGGCTCGTTCCATCTGCGCCTTCCGTGGGTGACGGAACGATTGCGCTCCAGGCTGGTGTGGGATCGCCCGGATTCGCTTCGGGTCAAGACCTTCCACGACGCGCCGGATCCCGTGGAGGTCCGCGAAGGCGCCAGACGGATTCTGACGTGGGACCTGGCCGCGACGGAGGCGACCGACGATCCCGACCAGACCCCCGCCTGGTGGACCAATACGCCTTCGATCGACTGGACCAATTTGCCCGGTTGGGCCAGCATCGCGCAGCTGCAATTGGGATTCTACGCTTCGGTCGATCGTCCCGAACCCGCCGTGATGGAGCTCGCGGCGTCCCTGAAGGACAAGTATCCGGACGATGCTTCCCGGATCGCGGGGACTTTGCACTACCTGCAAGACAGCATCCGGTACCTGGGCTACGAAGGCGGGATCGGATCGCACGTGCCGCGCACGGCCGGCACCACCTTGAAGTCCCGCCAAGGCGATTGCAAGGACAAAAGCCTGCTGATGGTCGCGCTGTTGCGCAGGATGGGCATCGAGGCCCATCCCACCTTGCTCTTGACTTCCGGCGACCGGACCTTGGACGAGCGCCTGGCCAGCCCGTGGTTTTTCAACCACGTGGTCGTGACGGTGCGCCACGAGGCGAAGGTGTATGTGCTGGACCCGACCGATCGCGACCAGCGAGGCCTGTTGGCGGACATCCCCCAGCCTTCCTCGCGCTGGTCGTTGATCTTGGAGCCAAAATCGCAAGGCCTCGTCGCCATCGCCCCGATGGATCTGGCCATGCCGACGTACGATCTTTCCGAGACTTGGGACGCCAGCGCAGGGCCAGGGAAGGCCGCCAAGCTCCAACGGGAGCTGGTGCGCCGGGGCCGCGTGGCGGAATCCATGCGCGAGAGGCTTTCCCGCACGAGCCTCCAGAAGGAAGCCGACGACGAGCTGGAGTTGCTGCGCCAAAGCTGGCCGACCTTGCGCCGTACGGGCCAACCCCGACTGGTGGAGGACTCGGCCAGCGGCGAAATCCGATGGTCCAGCCGTTTCGAATGCGACAGTTTCTGGAGCGAATCGGCGATCGGTCGCGTGTCCAACTTCGAGGTGGGCTCCTCGCTGATCAAGGACGCGGCCGCCCAGCCTGCGGACACCGCAGATCGCAAGGCGCCGCTTGCGATCGACCATCCGGCGAATTTTCGCGTGCGCGTGGGGGTGAAGCTTCCGCGCTATGGATGGGAACTGGATGTCGATTCGAGCATCGTGGATCTCGGCCCCCTTTCCTACCGCTTCCGACGTCTGACAAAACCCGACACATTTGCCTTGGAATGGACCTGGAAGACCACCGACGATTTCCTGCCCGCACAGCAGGTCGGCGTGTGGGCGCAACGGATGGATTCGATCCGCAGCGAGTCCACCTGGACCATCACCATGGACGGGCGCCCGTGGATCAGCAAGGTGAACTGGCCTGTGCTGTTTTTGGCGGTTCTGGTGCTCGCCGCGGCCTTGGTCGGGGCGGCGGCGGCATGGCGATGGGATCCGTCGGCACAAGGCTCGACCGGCCCTGGCGAGCCCAGCGGCTGGTGGGTGCTTTACGTGCTGGGCGCCTTGTCCGCGCCAATTTTCCGTGGGTACAACCTCTGGCAGGGCAAATGGATGTTCGATCCCTACCAGTGGAGCTCCCAGTTCGATCAAGCCCCGGAGGCCTCGCTCCTGGCATTGGTCACCGTCGCCACCGAGATCGCCTTCCTTCCTGCCACCTTCCTCTTGCTGGCTCTGTACTTCAAACGCCGCACCTCGTTTCCATTCGTGAACGCGATCCTGGTGATGAGCGTGCTTTCCCTGGATCTGGTCGGGTCGTTGTTCGCGGTGGCCTCCGGCACGGAGAACGCGCAGTCTCTACTTGCCCAAGCCGTCGGAAGAATCCCCGCCGTGATCGCCTGGGCCACCTACTTCCTGGTGTCCGAGCGTTCCAAAGCGGTGTTCGTGCGCACAAGGAAGGCCACTCCCGTCTGGGGCCAGCTGTCAAAATCCGACGTGGAATTTTAACCCACCGAAGCTCGCGGAGTTCCGCCACCTTCGGTGGCATGCTCCCTACAGCAACTCCACCGACCCCGTGTCCAGGTCGTAGCGCATCGCCACCACCTTGAGCTTGCCTTCCTTCACCTTTTCCTTGAGGATGGGGTCCATGTTGGCGAGCTCCGCCGCCATGCGCTTGGCGTTGTCCCGCACCGCGTTGTCGACCTTGTCGCCGGGCTGGGATTTGGTCCCTTCCACCGCGGGCTTGAGTTTTTTCACCAGCGCCCCGATGTGGCCCGGGACGTCGCCTTGCGATTCCAACGCCTCGATCGTGGCCTTGATCGCCCCGCACCGTTCATGGCCCAAGACCACGATCAACGGCACTCCCAGGTGTTCGATGGCGTATTCCATGGAGCCAGAACCCGCGTCTTCCACGATGTTTCCCGCCACACGTACGGTGAAAATGTCGCCCAGTCCGTGGTCGAACAGGATTTCCGGAGGAACCCGGGAATCCGCGCAACCCAGCACGGCGGCAAACGGCCACTGGCCAGTGGCGAGCTTGGCTCGCTGCTCGAAGGACTCGTTGGGATGGAACCTGCGATTGGCCACGAATCTCTTGTTGCCCTCCAACAGGCGTGTCAGGGCCTCGTCCGGAGTCACATTGGCCGAGCCATGGGAGGCTTTGGTGGCGTGGCTTTCGGTTGCATGGGTCGCGGTGGCCTTGGTGGCTGTTGCCGCCTTGTGTTCTTCGCCATGGCCCGCAAACAGCGATCGGGGGGCGATGGTGACGGCCAGTGCTCCCAGGCCCATGGTTTTCAGAAACGAACGACGGGAAGTCGACGGACAGCTCTCGCACATGGACCAATCCTCCCTATAGTCGGTGATGGTCGGTAGGATACCATAGGGTTGTCCTTTGCAATGGTTCGGATGACACAAGTCACTTGCAAATCATCATATCATGATATTATGATATGTTCATGAACTTGCCGATCCCATCCACTCAGCGGCCTACCCTCTCCTTCGAGTTCTTCCCCCCCAAGACGGAGGAGGGCTGGGCGGACCTGCGCGCCACGCTGGAACGGACCCGTTCCTTGAACCTCGATTTCGTTTCGGTGACCTATGGAGCCGGCGGGTCCACCCGCTCGCGCACCCTGGAAATGTGCCGCGACATCCAAAACGACCTCGGGATCTCGGCCATGGCCCATCTCACTTGTGTGGGGCACTCCCGCGTGGAGATCGACTCCGTGCTGGACCAGCTGTCCGAGGCGGGAATCGACACCCTGATGGCGCTTCGCGGCGATCCACCGAAGGGGCAGACGGAATTTGTCGCGCATCCGGACGGTTTCCGCTACGCCGAAGAACTGATCCGCCATGTCCAGGGCAGGGGAGGGTTCCGGATGGGTTGTGCCTTCTATCCGGAAATCCACCCCGAGGCGGCCAACGCCGAAGCGGACCTGGCGAACCTGCGTCGCAAGCAAGAGGCGGGAGCTTCCTTCGCGGTCAGCCAGCTCTTCTACGATGTGGACCTGTACTTGCGTTTTCGCGATCGGGCCCGGGCGGTGGGAGTGACCATGCCTCTGGTGGCCGGTCTGATGCCCGTGACCAACCTCGCTTCCGCCAAGCGCTTCGTGAAGTCCATGCCCGCGGATTTGGAAGCGGCCGTGGCGGCGGTGGGCGACGATCCAGCCCAAGTGGCGCGCGTGGGGGTGGAGCAGGCGCTGGGCATGATCCGACGCCTGGTAGCCGAGGGCGTGGAGGGTGTGCACTTGTATACCCTCAACAAGAGTGGCTCCAGTCCGGCCCTGGTGGATCGCCTGCGCCAGGAAGGTTTGTTCCTTCGACCATAGCGGTCGTACCCCCCCCCCCCCCCCCCCCCCCCCCCCCCCCCCCCCCCCCCCCCCCCCCCCCCCCCCCCCCCCCCCCCCCCCCCCCCGGGCCCCCCCGGCGGCCGGCCCCCCCCCCCCCCCCCCCCCCCCCCCGCGCTCAACCCCCCCCCGCCCCCGGGGGGGGGGGGGGGCCCCCCCCCCCGGCGGCGGCCGCGGAAGGGGCGCAAAAAAAAAAAAAGGAAAGCTCCGCCGGTGGCCGGCCGCCCCCCCCCCCCCCCCCCCCCCCCCCGGCGCCCCCCCCCCCCGGAGGAGCGGGGTGGGGGGGGGGGGGGGGGCCCCGGGGGCCCCCCCTCCCTCCGCGGAACGTGCGTGGATATCGTATCCTGTAGGGGATATGAAACTTCCGTTGGACGAGTTGCAATCGGCTCTGGGCAAGGTGCTCCTGGGCAAGGAACGCGAAATCCGGCTCTTGCTCGTGGCGCTGCTGGCCGATGGCCACGTGCTGATCGAGGACGTTCCGGGCACCGGGAAGACCACATTGGCCCGGGCGTTGGCCACGGCGATCGGTGCCGATTTCCGACGCATTCAATTCACGCCGGACCTTCTGCCCACCGATGTCACGGGAGGCGCCGTGTGGCGTCCCTCCACCGGTGATTTCGAAATCCGGCCCGGACCGGTGTTCACGCAGGTGCTGCTGGCCGACGAAATCAACCGGGCCAGCCCACGCACCCAAAGCGCGTTGCTGGAGGCCATGGAGGAGCGCCAAGTGAGCCTGGATGGCCGATCGCACGCTCTTCCCTCGCCCTTTCTGGTGCTGGCCACCCAAAATCCAGTGGAGTTCCACGGAGTGTTCCCTCTGCCGGAAGCCCAGTTGGACCGCTTCCTGCTCAAGCTCGTGTTGGGATATCCGGACGAGGCCACGGAGCGGAGGATCCTTTCCGAACACCGCGACGGGCGACCGATCGACCATCTGGTGCCGGTCTGCACGCCGGAGACGGTGTTGGGTTGGCAAAAATCGGTGCGCGCCATCCATGTCGATCCGGCCGTGGAATCGTACGTGGTGTCGCTGGTGCGCGCCACCCGCAACCGACCCGACCTGCGCTTGGGCGCCAGTCCGCGCGCGGGCATCGTGCTGGCCCGCGCGGCGCAGGCCCTCGCCTTCCTGGACGGCCGCGACCATGTGCTTCCCGATGATGTCCAGGCCATGCTGCTTCCGGTCCTGGGCCACCGCATCCATGCCCGCGACGGACAGGATCCGTCCTTGGTGGCGCGGATCCTGGACGAGCTGCGCAAGTCGGTTCCGGTCCCCGCCTGATGGGCCTCGATCGCGCCGCGCGGATCTGGCGCTGGTTTCGCGAGACCTACCCGCGCGGCACCGACCGCAACGATCCCCTCACGCGCTCCTGGAAGTTCTTCCGGGAACGCCTGACGCCTTCGGGAAAGATTTTGTCCGCCGTGTGCCTGGCGCTGTTTCCGCTCACCATGCTCTCCAGGGGATGGTTGGGCGGCGTGCTGTTCATCGCCACGCTTTCGATGCTGGCCGCCGCCTTGCTTTGGACCGCTCCCCGACGACGCATTGGAGTGCGGATCCTGCCGGCTCCCGCGTTTCGCGCCGGCGAAGTCGCCAAGCTGCGCGTGGCGTTGGAATCCGAGCGCGGCACCCTGCCGCCGGGAGTGGGGGCCGGGGTGTTCCGGACCTCCGATGGCTTGCTGCCCGTGGGGGACGGCGCGATGGCCAGCGATCTTCGCGAGCCGGTGGAAATTCCCTTGCGCGCCCTGCGGCGCGGACCGGAGCGCATCGAGGGGTGCACGGTGTTCACGCAGGATCCGCTGGGACTGGCGCGATCGCGGCGGTTGGTGCGCGAGCCGCTGGAGATCCTGGTGGGCCCCGCGTTGGTGGAGGTCGCGAGCCTTGACTTCCTGGTGCGGGGTGCCGAGGGTCGCCAATTCGCTCGGCATCTGTCGGCGAAAGTCGGGCGTGGAGGGGAGTTTCTGGGCGCGAGGCCCTGGCGCGAAGGCGACCATCCCCGCGACCTGCACCACCAGGCCTTCGCCCGCACGGGCGAGCCCATGGTGCGCGAATTCGGCGCGGAAAAAGGAGACGGAATCTGTCTTGTCTTCCGGTCCGGTTGCGACCGCTGGTCGCGCCAGGCGCTGTGCGAGCCTTCCGTGTCCCTGTGCGCCGGCATCGCCAAATGGCTTTGCGACCGTTCCGCGCTGGGTCGGATGTTCGTGGACGACGACGAGGTGGATCTGTCCGGCCCGTCGCCCCTGGATCGCATCGAGCGCGCGCTTTCGCTCTCGCCCCGGGTGGCGGGCTGGAAGCGGCTTCCCAAACCGCGACCCTGGGCGCCCGAGCATCCCCCCTTGGACTCCATCCTCGCCGTGGGGATCGCTCCCGGTGGCGCGATCGATCCTCCCCGGGGTTCGGAGGCGCGCATCGGCCGGAGGGTGTGGGTGGATTGGGAATCCGCGGACGAAATGGACGGAATCCGTCGAGTCGGTGCCGCCGAGATCGCCTCCGGGAAGGTCCGCCTGTGAACACGCGGCGGAATCGGCTCCTTCCTGCCCTCGTGGCTGCGGCGCCCGTGGCGTTTCTGGTCGTGGCCGGACCGGTACCGGTGCTTTCCGTCGTTGCTTTCGCATCGTTGGTCTGGGCCGTGGCAGCCTCGCGCCCCGCGAAATGGCGCGGGGCCTGGGGATGGCTGGTCGGTGCGGCCTTCGCGACGACCTTGGCGTGGCGGCTGCTGGACGAAAACGCCCGCGAGCCATGGCTGGTGGCAGGATGGTTCTTCGCTTCGATGGCCGCCTTGCAGGCCGCTTCTTGGGGGAACGGTGCCCGTGCGGGCGTTCTGGTGTGGAATTCCATCCTGGCCATGGCGATCGCTTCGGCGGGGAGTCGTGGGTTCCAGGCCGCAGGGGCGGTGGTGCAACTGGTGCTTGCGATGGTCCTCCTGGGAGGGCGAAGCGGCCCTGGATGGCTGGCGCGCGCCGGAGTGGCTCGCCTGGGGGGAGTCTTGAGCTTGGCGGCTGTGCTGGCCGTAGGAGCCTATTGGGTGCAGCTCCAGACCGCCGGGAGATGGGGGACGTCGGGCCGGTGGGGCCACCACGATCGATCGCTCAAGGGATTCTCCGCGATCTCGCGGTTGGGGTCGTTCCAGTCGGAATACGGCAACGGCGGGGAATCCGTCGCGGTGCGACTCTATGCCGACTCGATCCCGGATTATCTGCAGGGACAGGTGCACGCCCTCTACCTCCAGGGCTCCTGGATCTCGGAACGCAGATCGCGGAATCTGGCCAGCCCTCGCAACGTGCGGGATGCGACCGTTTTTTGTCTGGACGATCGGGATCCGGGCCAGGCGCCTTCCGGATGGATGTCGCTATCCGCTTCCACCTTCGGACTGGCTCCGATGCCTTTCCAAAGCCCGTGTTTCGCGGCGGTGGCGGATTCCTCCGACATCAACGGGGGCGGCGCCATCACCGTGCGCGGGGCATCGTGGTCGCGCGGACTGTGGTGGTTTGGCGGGCGTTTGGCGGACACTTCCCTTTTGGAATCCGATCGCAAGGTTCCGGCGGGGCTCGAGCCTCTGCTGGATTCCGCCTTGGCGCTTTCGCGCACGGAGGGAGCCGATCGCGATGGTTTTTCGCCCACCCACCGGCTGGCCTCGTGGTTCCAAAATTCGTTTCGCTATTCGCTGGTCGTGCCGGAAATCCATGGTCAGGATCCGCTGGCCACGTTCTTGAAGGGACGGAAAGGGTATTGCGAATACTTCGCCACCGCCTCGGTATTGATGCTTCGCCGCGAGGGAATTGCGGCCCGCTACGTGACCGGTTACGCCCATCCGGAAAAGACCTCTCCGGGCTTTGCCGTTTTCCGTCGCGCCAATGCGCACGCCTGGGTGATGTGGCGGGACTCCCTGGGCCGATGGAATCTGTTCGATCCCACGCCCGCATCGGACGATGCCTTTCCCGCCAAGCCGCGCATGGCCTGGCTGGACGGCTTGACGGCGCGTTGGACCCTATGGTGGCACGGCTTCCGTGACGGAGCTTGGCGTGATGTTTTGGATGAACCTCAGCGGTTGATGGATTCGATCGTGGCCAGCAAACTCTCCTGGAATTGGCTAGTGGTCGTGCCTGTGGTCGGTGGGCTGTTTTTCGTCGTGCGCAGAAGGCGGCACGGACGTTCGGGTCAGTCTGCGCCGGAATCTGTCTGGGTCCGCGAGCTCGCCCAAGTGGAATCGCGTCTGGCCCGGCAGGGAATCCACCGCGAACCGGGCGAGACGGTGGGGGCTCTGATCAAGCGGTGGCCGGCGGAAGGCGACGCGGCGAGCCTGGCGTTTTTGGAGAGGTATCAGAAGGAGAGGTTCGGGAGGGGGTAGGTCCCTGTAGCGATCTACGCCAATCCCGCCAACGTAGGGACGCAAAATTTTGCGTCCCTACAGCGGCGGGATCCTCAGGGGCGCTGGCAGGGCATTGGAGGAGAAAGAATCACCACGGGTATCGCCACGTTCCGTAGGCGACTTTGTTGGAGACCAATACGAACGGCATCCCGGCAATTAGGCCAGTTGCGAGGGGATAGTACCTGCCGTTGAGCAGTTCCGATTGCCAGCGAACGATGAATTCTGTTGGAGGCAAACCGAACACCCCGAGAAGGAATAGAATCAATCCAATCACAGTGAGAATGATTTGGATGACCCTTCGGGTGGGCTCGACTTTCCGGGATTTCGCTTGCATGGTCTCAAGTCCTTTTTGTGAAATGGGTTCAACGTTGGTTGGTCTGGACAATTCCGAGCGCCCTGCGATAACGCTGTTCAGGAGGGTAGGCTAGAACCTCCTTCAGTGTGAGCCATCGCATGGATGCTAGCGGAGAGAGTGCCCGATTCAGTTCTCGCGCCTGCGTGAACCGGATGGGCATCTTCAAAATGATGGAGCAGTACAAGAGACTGCTCAGAGTGCGGAACACCCCGAAGTAGAGAAGGAACAAAAGCGGAACGGTAGCGTACGGAACAATTTCTGGGTGCCCTTCGATCGCTCCAGCCACAACAATGATCAAAGCTATCGCGAGGAAAAGGGAGAGCAGCTTTGCCAACAGGTCGAAGATGTGTGTCCAGAAAAACATTTCAGCTCCGTCAGGTAATGTCAATTCTATCAAGAGGCGCGCTCAGCTTCCAGGGTTGCCCTGGTTCTCGAGCCAATCAAGCGGGTAGCGCCAACCGTTCAGTGGCTTTGAAAAAGTACAACCTGATGGTGAGTTGACGGTTTACGTCGAACCTATCCAGGCAATTGATTCCGAATGATTGCCGCATAGTCATTCTGCTGATGGATCATCCTGGTTGTACTGTTCAATCCTCCTCAAGATCGTCTTGTGGAGATCGAGGCGCCATTCTGACAGGTCTTCCAGAACGGATTGTGCATTTCCTGTCAATGGCTTGAGGCCGCTCGTGGCTGCCGAGACAAGGATGTCTTCCGCGTTTCCTTCCGGAATTCTGCCGAACACGCGGAGAATGTGGCTGATGCAGATGACCGCCAGGGCGCGAATGGAAACATCCTCCGATCTCGAACAAAGCACTAGCGCTTTGCTCGTAAACTCGTAGTCCTCGCCATTTAGGGCGCAAAACAGCATGGCATCGGCAATCTTCCTCTCATCACCCGAGGCGAGAGCGCTTGCTCTTTGTTCTTGCGAAACCTCCACCGGCGCTTGGTACTCCAATCGTCCACTCATGACGCATCCTTTTTCTCTTGTCGCAAAGCCGGAATGTCACAGTGTAAGTCTCAATCGCAAAGAGAAAGGAGAGAAGAAAGAAGGCCGGCGTTCCAGTCTAACCGGCAATCAATCAAAAATCGGCATCCCAAATGCCGCTCCCAAACTGGCAGGGGTTCCAAGGGGGCGAGGCTATTCGGAGGGTCGGTCATCCGACCCGTAGAGCCCGAGACCCCTTGGTGCCTGGGATTGCAAAGGGCCGTGGCAAGACGGTCCTTTGCCCCGAGGAGGTACAGGAGGAGCGGGAAGCGTCCTCCTGTAAATCGGTGCAGGGCGTAGCCCTGCAAAAACGGCAGGCCGAACGCCAGTTCAGAAAGCCGGACGCGAGTCCAAAAGGAGCCCCCGCAGGGAAAGTTTTAGGTTGGTCTCCCATGACCACCCAGCCCAAGCTGCACCCCAGCTGGCTCTCTCGACTGGAGCCGGAATTCGCCTCGAGTTGGTTTGCCGATCTCAAGGCCTTCCTGCAATCGGAGAAGACTTCCGGGGCCACCGTGTATCCGCCCGGCGGGCGCATCTTCGCGGCCCTGGACGCGACGCCCTACGAATCCGTGCGGGCCGTGATCCTGGGCCAGGATCCCTACCATGGTCCGGGCCAGGCGCATGGTTTGAGTTTCTCGGTACCTGCCGGAATCCGTCCGCCGCCCTCGTTGGTGAACATCCACAAGGAGCTGCACCAGGATCTTGGCCTGGCCATTCCCCGCCATGGCAACCTGGAGCGCTGGGCTGCACATGGTGTGCTTCTGCTGAACACCTGCCTCACCGTGCGGGCGGCGACACCCTTGAGCCATCAGGGGAAAGGCTGGGAGCGCTTCACCGATCGCATCGTGGAGATTTTGGCCCAAAAAGCCGATCCGGTCGTGTTTGTCTTGTGGGGATCGCACGCTCAAGAAAAGGCCCGGCGGCTTGATCTCTCGCGCCATGGAGTGATTTCCTCGCCCCATCCTTCGCCGTTATCCGCGCACCGGGGGTTTCTCGGAAGCAAACCTTTCAGCCGGGCCAATGAACTGCTTCGTGGCTGGGGGCGCCCCGAAATCGACTGGTCACTGGAATAAGGGTTCCAAGAACTAGATTCCAAGCCGATGCGCGCAACCGACAAGGTCAAGGCTTCCGGATTCCGGCATGGGCGAATCGACGTCAGATTCCTGCCTGTGGCATGGCTGGGCGTCGCGTTTTTAGCGGGCTGGCTGCTCTCTATTCCTGCCCATCGCATCTGGCCGGTGGGTGTGCGCAAAACCCTGGCCTTCAACGACGCCGAATCCGGGGGCCGCTCCCGGATGGTGCTGGATACCGCTCGCGGTAGACTGAATTTGAGGGCCACGCTGGATTCCGGTGCCACCTGGCCAGTGGCTGGGGTGATCCTCTTTTTGTCCGATAGCGGAAAGACGGTGGATCTTTCCCATCACGCCTCCCTGGACCTGGCGATCTCTTCTGGAAATCTCCAGAATGTACAGCTTTGCCTGGTGGAAGAAATTCCCGGCTTCACGCAGCTCGACCGCTGGCAGACCTCGCGCTACGAATGCCGCGAGATGGAGCTTCGACCTGGCCAAGATGTGTACCGGATGCCCCTGGAAACGTTCTCGACTCCCTCGTGGTGGTACACCATTGCGGGTGTGCGGCCCTCCGTGATCGGCCCTGCGCGGCGTGACCGCGTTTTCCGTCTGATCTTGCAGACCGGCGAAGGAACTCCGTTGGGAGCCACGCAGGAGTTGCAGATCACGAGCATCGCCGTGGTCTCCAACTCCGCCCTCATCTGGGGCATTTGCGCAGGGGTCGGAGCCCTGCTGGCACTGGTCCATTTCCTTTGGTTGGTCCGCCGCCGCCGCGTGGTGGTTCCTTCACCAACTTCGGCAAGCACTCCCGTCACATCCTTGCATCCGACCTTGTCCTTCCAGCCTTTGGAAGTGGTTTCCTACGCCGACCGCGAGCGCGAATCCATCATGGAATGTCTGGGCCGAGACTATCCTGATCCCGATCTTTCGTTGGACAAGGTTTCCCGCTCCACCGGGGTTCCCGCCGACCGGGTGACCGCCCATGTCAAGACGGCTTCCGGACTTCTCTTCAAGGCCTATCTCAACCGGATCCGCTGCGAGGCGGCCCGCAAGCTGCTTTTGGAATCCGACCTTCCGGTGTCGGAAATCGCCGGCAAAGTGGGCTACGGCAGCGTTCCGCATTTCAACCGGATATTCCGCGAAGTCCATGGGGCCACTCCCACCTCGTTGCGAGGCAACACGGAAGAATCCGATCGAGTCATGGAAAGTGGCGAAGAAAAGTCCTGAGGCTCGCCAGGAGCTGTCTGTGCAGCGGAGGCGAGCTGTGGGCAGAAGAATGTGGATGGTGATATGGATCGCCATCCCGGCGACCTTTTTCGTTTTGGGCCTTTTGGATTGGCAGCCGCCCCCGCTGTGCATGTGGAGTCGGTTCTTCCACATTCGTTGCCCCGGTTGCGGCCTGACCCATGCCGCATTGGATCTTTGCCGCCTGGACTTCTCGGGCGCCTGGCGCCACAACCCGCTCTCGTGGGTGGTGGTGCCGCTGGTGGGGTTTCTGTACCTGCGCTGGGGATGGCGGATGTGGCATCGGAATTGACTTTCCGCCTCCGTCCGGGAAGCAGAGGGGGCTGTCCGTGGCTTGCTCGCCTTGCGGCCTACGGTCATGCGAAAATGAACGGGATGCGATCTATTCGGGCGAAATTCCTTCCCTGTCTGGTTGCCTGCGCGACGATCGCAGGCGCGACCTCGTACCATGTGTCGCCGGTGGGCGACGACGCCAATCCTGGCTCCCTGGACTTGCCTTGGCGGAGCTTCGCGCCGGTAGCCAAGGCCAAGCTCTCGCCGGGAGATTCGGTGCTCCTGGCGCGTGGCGGCAGGTGGCGCGAGACTCTGAAGATTCCGGCTTCGGGCACGCGACTCGCGCCGATGGTCGTGGCTCCCTACGGACCGGGAACGGCGATGCCGGAAATACTAGGGACAGAAACTGTCGAAGGCGGCATCTCCGGGGGTGCGCGGGTGGCCAGGCTCGACAGCTTGGTGAAGACGGTTTTCGCGGACGGAGAAATCCTGAGTTGCTCCCGCTGGCCGGACACGGGTTGGGCTCTTGGGGTCATGCGGGCAGATACGGCTCTGTCGGTGGCGACTCTGGCCGGAGCGGACTGGACCGGTGCATCGGTGCATCTGGTCGCCGAAGCATGGGCGCTGGAAACCAGGATCGTGAAACAGGGAGCCGGCGGGACGCTGGTGTTCAAGAACAAGACCTTGTTCCACAAGGATACGGTTCGGTTCTTCCTGACCAACCACGCCAACGCGATGGGAGCACGTCCCTCCTGGAGCCAATCGTTGGACGACCGGACTCTGCGTTGGAGTTCGTCGGTTTCCGCTCCGATCGAAGCGGCGGTGCGCACCGAAGGCATCGATCTGAGAGGCCGCAATTGGGTGAGCGTGCAAGGGATCCGCGTGCGAGGCACCGCGCAGCGCGGGCTGTCCTTCAGCGGGTCGGGTGTGCGCGTGGAAGGTTGCCAGTTCCTCCACACCGGGGTGGAGGGAATCGGAGGAAACGGGCGCGAGTCCGTGGTTTCGGGAAATCTGGTCCGGGGCGCGAGCGGTGCGGGGATCAGCCTTGGTAACGCCGCAGCGACGAGAGTGCAACAGAATACGATCCGCAACACCGCCCGCATGGATTGGCTTGGACCCGATGGCATGACGCTCTCGGCTTGGGGTGGTCGCGGCATCCTCGCCAATGGCGATTCGTTGGTTGTCCGAAGCAACGACATCGATTCCAGCGGTTACAGCGGGCTGGTCTTCTACGGGAAGAACAGCCTGGTGGATTCGAACGTGGTGGCCAACAGCTGCCTGGTGACCACAGACGGCGGAGGAATCTATACCTGGACCGGCCGCCCGCCTGCGGTGGGTTCGGCGGGAAGCGTGATCCGGCACAACCACGTGCGCGACGGGCGCAACTCCTGGACCCATGGAATCTACCTGGACGACGGCACCCACGAGGTCAGGGTGGAGAACAATATCGTGACAGGAAATGTCGCAGGATTGTTCTTCCACAACAACTGGTCGATCGATGCCGTCGGGAACGTCAGCCACGCCAACCGCATGCAGATGAACTTCCAGCACGACACGATCGCCGGGAAGGACAAACCGATGGAGGGACTGCGGATGGAGCGCAACATCCTGTCTTCGCTGGCCGGCCAGATGTCCTTTTCCAGCAACACCTACCACGGCACGACTCCGCCCGTGATCGATTGGCGGGACAACCGGTCGTGCATGGATCTGGGCGTCGAGGTCGGTTGCCAGAACGAGGGAGGCGCGATCTGGCGAAACGAACGCCTTGCCGATTCGTTGGCCACACTCGGTCCGGAGATCCTGCCCAACAAGGGCTTCGAGCAGGAAACCCTGGGTTGGACTGCATGGCCGACAAAGGCCCGCATCGCGAAGGATTCTTCCGGGGGCTGCGGTGGCGGCAAATGCCTTCTGGTGCGATTTTCGGGCGATACCGCATCCAACTTCTCCTATGTCTATCCGTCGCGCACGTTTCCGATCGAAGCGACTTGGCGGCTGCGGCTTTCGTTCCGTGCGCGTGGAGGCGCACGGGGGCAGAGTCTGGTGCCTGCGCTACGCAGGGCCCACGGCGATTGGAAGATTCTTGGAGACATACCCGTCGCGCGTCTGGATACCGTTTGGAAGTCGTTTGTCATGGTGGTAGCCGCGAAGATCGGCGATTCCTCGTCGCGACTGGATTTCGGGACTTCCGCGACGGACTCCGTCTATTGGATCGACGACATCTCCTTGCGCACGGTTCCCGCCGAGGAGGTGGATTCCCTCGCCAAGGTGCGGCTCCTGGTTTCGCTTCCGTCCCGGATCGTTCCACCGGACCAACCCGATTGGCGGGCATCCACCTGGGTGGATCCATCCGGCGCAAGGATCGAAGGACCATCTTTTTCCGCCTTCCAGGCCGTGCTCGCCTTTCCGGTCGTCGGAGGCGACTTCCCCAGAAGAGGGACCGCCTCGACGCCAGGGGTTTTGCGGGCATTCGCCAAAGGTGGCGTGCTGCATGTGGAGGGACTCTCGGGCGCCGCCATCGTGAACGACATCCGTGGACGGAATTTGACAAGAATGCTTCCGGACCCGGACGGTCGCGCGAGTTGGGAAATGAAAGGGCATCGCGGAGCGTTGTGGATCCGCGCGACTGAAGGCGTCATCGCGGTGTTCTTGCCCCGTTGAGGATCTTGCGCCAAGTCCAGTCATTTCGAGGGCGCCGTACGGCTAGTGGTTGGATTGCGTCGGGAATGTGCTCATCTAATGAGTAATAATCATCAGTTATTGAGTATATTTACTCAATAGAAGAGCAAAAGGAGAGGCTGATGGAAGATTGGATTCGCCCCCGCACCAAAGAAATTCTTTCCCTGGTCTCTCAAGAGCATCCGTTGATCCATGCCATGATCGGGCCTCGGCAAGTGGGGAAGTCGACAGCCTCGCGCCAAATCGCAAAGTCTCTTGGCTGGGATGTCGTCATGGAATCGGCGGACTCCCCGGTCGCCCTCGGGGCCGAGTGGATTCGCGTGCATTGGGATCGTGCCGTCGCGATGGCGCGCAAAGGCGGCCCCTGTCTGTTGGTTCTGGATGAAATCCAGAAGGTTCCGGGATGGAGCGAAGCCTTGAAACTCCTTTGGGATGCCAGGGGTGCCTTGCGCATCCAAGTTCTCGTTTTGGGGTCTTCGGCGATGCATGTCCAATCAGGGTTGAGTGAATCCTTGGCGGGGAGATTCCTGCTTCACCGATATGGGCATTGGAGCTTTGTCGAGATGCAGGAAGCCTTCGCGTTGACCTTCGATGACTGGCTCTTCTTCGGGGGGTACCCTGGAGCGGTGCGCCTAGCCAGGCGGGAAGGGCTTTGGCGATCCTACATCCGGGATTCCCTCGCCGAGACCGCAGTGGCGAGGGACGTGCTTCAGATGCAAGCGATTCGAAAGCCGACCTTGTTGCGCAATTTGTTCGCTCTGGCCTGCCTTCATCCGGCGGAGTGCTTGTCGTACAACAAGATGCTCGGCGCGCTGCAGGATGCCGGAAACACGGTGACCCTCGCCCATTATCTCCACCTTCTGCAGTCGGCTTGGCTGGTGGCGGGATTGGAAGCATGGAGGCCGGGAATCCAAAGTCCACGCGGGTCCAGTCCGAAATTGGTCGTGCTCAACAACGCGCTGGCATCGGCCATGTCCGGCCGCACGAGGGATGCGATCGACAAAGACAGAATTTGGTCCGGTCGGATGACGGAAAACGCCATCGCCGCCTATTTGTTCCAGGTGCTGGAGGGAACGGGAGCGGAATTGTTCTGGTGGCGGGACGGGAGTCTCGAGGTGGATCTCGTGGTCCGGTCGCCGAAAGGGTTGTGGGCGATCGAGATCAAGAGCGGGAAGCCTGAAAATCCGGCAGGGCTGCGCGAGTTCATGAAGCGTTGGCCCCAATCCGTCCCGATGATGATCGGCCCGGGTGGTGTGCCCTTCGAAGAGTTCCTGCGCGAAGATGTTCGGGAACGTTTCGGAGTGGATTGAAAGGGAAATGCCCGGCGAGGGTCCGATAACCACCGCTCATCCTGAGGAGCGACCTGTCCTGAGCGTAGCCGAAGGGAGCGTCTCGAAGGGTGGGCGGTGGTTGTATGTCTCGAAAGATGTTGTGTTCGATTCGACGCCGCTGCCCTTCGAGACGCGGCAAAGCCGCTCCTCAGGACGAGCGGCCTTTTCTCACATCGATTTTTCTCAGCTTATGAGAAGTCCGCCTCACTGCCCGCCGCGCATCCACCAGCCCGTCCAGCGATCGGACCAACTGCGGCATGTGGCGGGTTCCACCCGTTCGGATGGGGACCAGTCGATTCCCGCCTGGGTGGCGATGCATTCGCGCAAACCTTCGCATACCGCGTCGTCGTCACGCAATTGCCCGAGCAGGTGGCGAGCGCCATCGGTATCGCCTCGACGCACGGCGCAGAATACGGCCCATGCGCAGGCCCGGGCGCCCACATCGGGATCTGAGGCCAGCGCGAGGAACACCACCTCCGCCTCCTGCGATTGGCCGCCCAGGGCCATCATCCGGCCCTCCAGGAAGCGCACCCGCGGATCGCTTGGAACGGAGGCGGAAAGCTCTCCCCACAGGCACAACGCGCGGATGGTTTCCCCGCTGCCCAAGGCGCATTCCACCTCGAGCACGGCTCGTTGGATGGACCACGGGATCTGGGCGAGAATCACCCGTGACTGCGCGATTCGCCCCAGGGCCAACTCGGTTTCGGCCAGCGATAACCAGACGTCCTCGCGGGATTCCTGGGAAGCCAAGGCGCGGAAGATGCTTGTGGCAGGTCCAAGAAATCCGGCCCGAAGCGCGCGTCTTCCTCCCTCGAAGGCTTGTGGCGCACCGGGAAGGTTCCAGGCCGGTTCAGCGGAAGTCGTGGATTGCGTGTTGCGTGTGATCAGATCCATTCCGGATCCCAACCTCAAGTTCCGGGCCAGAAGCATCAACGCCGAGCTTGGTGGCATGGCATCGGCATTCGGAAAGACACCCCGGACCAGAACCGGAAATACCGGCCCCTGACCCAGGCAGGGCTTGCCGGGTCAGGAAATCAGGGGAGCCGAGGTTAGGCGGCTTTTCGCTTGCGCGATGCCTTGGAGACCGGGATCATCTGCACACAAGATTGGACCACGCGGTCGGGTTCCTTGGAGGCGGTGGCCAGGGCTTGGATGCTGCGGCGAAACTCGGCGATCCAATCCGCAACCACCTGGAAATCCGATTGCGAAAGCGCGACGGTCAGGGTGGAAACATCGCGGCGATCGGAGGGAATCCGGTCCAGACTCTCGCTGGCCAACATCAGCACCTGGTCGTGCCAGCGGCGCAAGGTCTCGCGGGGAACGTCCACCGCCGGAGCCACATGGGTTTCCGTGGGGTACAGCCGGCCCCACTCGTCGCGACGGAGAAGACCGGTCCGCTCCAGGAACGCGATCGATTGCGAGGCTGCCTCGGCGGAAAGGGGAGGGATGCAGTGACGCCCCAATCCGGACCCGTCGCCGGTTTCGGGAAGAACTCCCGCCAAGGCCCGCAGGGTGGAATGTTCCCAGTGGGCGTAGAAGTCGGAGGCGCTCGGCGGAATTTGTCGGATCGTCACTTCGCGCAGGGCGTCCAACCTCTCGTGGATCCGGGCTTTCTCGTCGTCATCCTTGCAAGAGGAAAGCCGGACCAGTTCTTCGAAATACGCGCCCTGGCGCTCGTCCAGCCGGCACAGCGCGATGGTCGCGGAAAGCGCGCGCTGCGGCAGCTGCAGCCTCCCCCGGAGGATGTGCGCGAGTTGGCCCGCGTCCACGTCCAGGCGGGCGGCCATGAACCGGTAGGAAAAAGTCTTCTGGATCTGGCGACGATGTTCGTAGTGGGCCAACAGGAACTCCCTGTAGTCCAGGAACGCGTAAAGGTCCGGCAGAGGAGCGTTTGGTGCCGGGGTGTTCATTGCCACCTCAGCCACGGAACGGAGACCGACTGCGTGCGCTCCTCCAGTTGCGACCAGCTTCCCTCGCGGGCGATGGAGGAAAGCCTCAATTCATCGAGGGCTCCCCGCAGCCCGACCGCACCCACGATGGCCTGCTTGGAGGACAGCGGCATGGCCACGGTGCGCCGGTTGGCCACCTCGGTTCCCACCACCAGACCGATCCGCTTGGTGGTCGCGTCGAACGTGGCGGCCAAGTGGACCCATTGCCCGATCTCCAGCGGCGTGGCATGGACCAGGTCCTTGGAAGGGTCGGCGCCCGACCACACCCGCACGGTGCGGTCGTCCTTGACCGAGAGTCCCCAGCGGGCAGAATCCGCTCCGTTGGCGAATCCCGCGAGCATCACTTCTCCGGAGGGCTTTTCGTGGAGTTTCACCCACATCGAAACCGTCCAGGAAGCCGATCCGCCCAGCCAGACGGAATCCGACATCCATTCGGATGCGTCGCCCATGGCGCGGGCCTTCCCCACGGGCCCATCGGTTGCGGTGGTGGACGTCCAATGGATACCCACCGACCCGCCGTCGGATTCGGATGCGGCGCCCCAGGCGCCCAGGAACGAATTGTCCTGGGAAAAGACCATGGGCATCCCGGTGGGCTCCGCTGTCCGGCGCCCCCAGTGCAGACGCAGGAAATGCTTGGCCGAATTCCCGTTGGCCGTGTCCAGGCGAACCCAGACCGTGGCACGACGGGACGCCGGATCCCACTCCTGGACAGAAAATGGCAGACGGGTTCCGCGCTCGTCGTCGAAGCGGATGTCCTGGGGGCGCGTGGTGGCCGGATCCAGCACGGTATCCAGGCGCACGGGGATCGCGAAGAGCGGATGGTCGCCCTGGACGGCCGCTCCTTGACTGGTCAGGTCGATCATCGCCAACCGGGCGTTGGGCCACATGGAGTAGTCCTCGCCCCCGAATTCGGTGGAAAACCAGGTGCCCGTGGTCCGCACTTCGGCCGATTGGATCCGGGCCGACTCGTGGATGGAGCGTTCCACCCCGGCGGAATCCGCTTTGACCACGATGGGAAGGGTCCCCGCCGGCAACGGGCCCAGCAAAAACGCCCCGGAAGAATCGGAAGCCGCCCACATTCCGGTTCCTTTGACGAACACGCGCCCGTTGGAGAATCCGCGGGCCACGCGCCCGGAAAGCCAGCCGCTGGAAGCGAGCCGCAATGGGGCGTCGGTCGCGGCGGCATCTTGTACGTAGGCCAACTCGTTGGCGTGCTGGAACAGGAGGGTCCAGCGTCCGGCGCGGACAGGAAATGTCCAATAGCCGTGCGCATCGGTCCAGGTGGTGTCCCAGACGAGGCCGGAATCGGCCGTGGAGCCGGATGCGGCGCGGGTCACCAGGCAGCGGGCGGCGGGCTCGCCCCGGGAGTCCACCACGCGCCCATGGAGCGCGTTGGGCACTTCGGAAGAGGTTCCTCCCGCCACGCGGACGCTGTCGCAACCCCAAAGCGCCAGGGCGCACATTCCGAGCAGACGGGATTTCATGGGGTCTCCGTCGCGAGGGGGGCGGCGACCGGAAAGATCTGGATGCCCAGCTGGTAGATGCGATCGGGTGTGGAGGTGCGGTGGGCCAGCGATTGGACCTTCTGGCGCAATTGGCGCGCGAGTTCGCGCGCGGCGGAAAATCCCGCGGCGTCCAGCGAAGCGGTGACAGCCGAAATCTCACGTTCGTGCGGAGGGATCGTCTCGAGGGCCGATCGCGCCAGATCGATCGCTTGGCGATGGAATCCACGCACCACCTGCACGGGAATGTCCGAACCGGCCACCAAGTGGGCCTCGGTGGGCCGAAGCGAACCGTCCCGGTCCCGCTCCACCAAGCCCAGTTCGATCAGCAGCTCCACGCTGTGCCGGGCGTCTTCGGGCGCGACTTCGGGTTGGCACAACGCGCCCAACGCCCCGCCATCACCACGGTGCCCGCCCATGCCCACGAGCGCGCGCAGGGCGCAGTGGTGCCAGCTGGTGTAGAACTCCGCTTGGGTCCCACCAATTTTCTGTGTGGCCACTCCGCGAAGAGCGGAAAGCCGTGCGCGGCATCGGATGCGTTCGTCTTCAGTGTGGGCGCGGTCCAGCCGCAAAAGCTCCTCGAAATACGCGCTGGCGCGGCGGTCGAGATCGAACAATCGCGAGAGGGCTGGAACATACCGAAACGGCAGCGGTGCGCTCCCGCGCAGGATCCGCGCCAACTGGGCGGGATCCATCCCCAGGACTTCCGCGACGTGCTTCCAGGTGAAGGAGCTTTCGTGCGTTCGACGTTCTTCGTGCGTTTCGCGCAGGAAGGATCGCCAATCGAGGTGGGAGTAGACAGGATGCATCACAAAGAAGTCTACCCTGTCGGACGGTGCCATGGTGCGGTTTCAGCAAGGTGGAGCGTTGAAACGCGGTCCATCCCGGTTCATCCCCTCATCTTCCCCAGCGCGACATCATCCCGTCGTAGGCGTCCGTGCGACGGTCCCGCAAAAACGGCCAGGTGTGCCGCACGTTTTCGATGCGGTCGCGTTGGCATTCCACCACCGCCATCTCGGGCTGGTCGTGGCTGCACTGGTGGAGGATCCTTCCCTCCGGGTCGGCCACGAAAGAGCCGCCCCAGAATTCCAATCGACCTTCCCGGCCAACCCGGTTGGGAGCCGCCACGAACACCCCGTTTGCGATCGCGTGGGCGCGCATGGAGGTGAGCCAGGCATCGTATTGCACGGGCCGCACCGAGGGGGTTTCCAGGTCGTCCCAAGCGATGGCGGTGGGAAACAACAGGATTTCCGCGCCTTGCAAGGTGGTCAGCCGCGCCGACTCCGGGAACCATTGGTCCCAGCAGATCAGGACTCCGATGCGGCCCACGGCGGTGTCGTGCGCCTGGAAACCCAGATCGCCAGGCGCGAAGTAGAATTTCTCGTCGAAGCCTGGATCCTGCGGGATGTGCATCTTGCGGTAGATGCCCGCAAGGCTCCCGTCCGCATCGCAGACAACGGCGGTGTTGTGGTAGAGTCCCGGCACGCGCTTTTCGAACAGCGAGCCCACGATCACGCACCCGAGCTTGGCGGCAAGCTCCTGCAGGCGGTTGGTGGTGGGGCCGGGAACGGGTTCGGCGCGATCGAAGTGGCGCAATTCCTGTCCCTGACAGAAATAGGGCCCCATGAACAATTCCTGGGTGATGATCAAGGTGGCACCTTGGCGGGCGGCCTCCTCGGCTTGCTGGCGAAAGCGCGCCCAGCAGATCTCGGGGTCATCGTCGGCCTGGTGCTGGCAGAGGGCGACGCGCAAGGGCAGGCTCATGGGTTCTCCCGGGAATCTGGTGGAGGCGGTGCGAACATCTGGGCGCGAGAACGTTGCAGAAGATAGGCATCCGCGAGCACGAGTGCGGCCATCGCCTCCACGATGGGCACGGCACGCGCGACCACGCACGGGTCGTGCCGTCCACGGGCGGAAAGCACGGCGTCGTGACCGTCCTGGTCCACGGTCTCCTGGGCGGCGGTGATCGTGGCGGTCGGTTTGAAGGCGATGCGGGCGTCGATGGGTTCTCCCACGGAGATCCCTCCTTGCACCCCGCCGGAATCGTTCTTGGTCTGGATCACGCCAGAGGCACCTGCGCGCAGCGGATCGTTGTGGACCGATCCCCGCAGACGCGTGCCGGCAAACCCGGAACCGATCTCGAAGCCTTTGGTGGCCGGGATGGAGAGCATGGCCTTGGCCAGTTCGGCTTCCAGGCGATCGAAAACAGGCTCGCCGATTCCGACCGGCGGATGTTCGATGCGCAGCCGCACCACGCCTCCCACCGAATCCCCATCACCGCGCGCACGGAGGATGGCCTCTTCCATCGCCGCTGATGCGACCGGGTCCGGGCACCGGACCAGGCTCGCTTCGACGGCCTCCAAAGTCACCTGCGAGGGTTCGATCTGCGATCCTATGGTTTCTACCGATTCCACCCAGGCCAGGATCCGCGTTCCACAAGCCTCGCGCAAGAGCCTCTTGGCAAGTGCTCCCGCGGCTACCCGCCCGATGGACTCGCGCACGCTGGAGCGGCCACCTCCGCGATGGTCGCGAAAGCCGTATTTCAGGTCGTAGGCCCGGTCGGCATGGGAGGGCCGGTACAGGCGTTCCATCTCCGTGTAATCGCCCGAGCGTTGGTCGCCGTTGCGCACTTCCAGGGCCAATGGGGTCCCGGTTGCAGCGCCTCGGAACACGCCCGAAAGGATCTCCACGCGATCGGCTTCCTTGCGCTGGGTGGTGAGCTTGTTCTGGCCTGGCCGTCGGCGATCCAGCTCGGCCTGAATATCCTGCAGGTCTACCACCAATCCGGCGGGGAGCCCATCGATGATGCATCCTACCGCGACGCCGTGGCTTTCTCCGTAGGTGCTGACTCGCAGAATGCGCCCGAAAACATTTCCCATGGTGGACGGCAAAGGTAACCCCACCGCGGCAGGAAAGGCCGCACCCCGCTAGCGCCTACTTTTTGCGCACCCTGTCGATCACGATTCCGCCACCGCTGGGAGCCGTGGACAAAAAGACTTTCATCTCTTCCAGGCTCTGGGTGAGCATGTCCACATTGGCGCGATAGGGCATCTGGCCGGTTCGTGCGATCAGGTGCGAACAAACCTCGATGCGGACCATTTTACCGGTCGAGGACGATAACCGAAACCGCAACCGCACCTTGGTGCCTGCTTCCGGAATCACCCCGAACAACTGGTGGGAGAGCTCGGGCTCGGCCGCGCGGATGAACTCGATGCTGTCGCTTTTGTTGACGGAAAGCGCCCAACCCCGTCCCATCACATGCGGGATCAAGCGGGTGCGCACACCGGCAAAGCCGAGTTTTTCCACCACCACGACCGGCCGCGGATCGTCTCCGGTGGAATCGACCATGCCTGCAGGCTTGGTCGGCGCCACCGGTGGAGGAGCGATGGGAGTGTCCTGACCCGACGTGAGCACCGTGGGAGGTGGCGGGACAGGAAGATCTGGATCGGGTTTCGGGCCGCACGAAGTGAACACCAAGGCACCGAAACCAAGAAGAGCGAGTACTGTGACGGAAAAACGCATGTCTTACCCAAAATGGCTATCCCTGCGCCCAATGGGGGGGCGTTTTTTCGCCCCCCATTGGGCGCAGGAAATCAGCCCTGCAGGATTCGGGCCTGATCGGCCAGCTCACGCAAGGCTTTGATCTTGGCGGGGAGGCCAGCCAGGAGCTTGCGCGCGCGATCCGCCACCTGGACAGGCGTGAACCCGAACTGTTCGTCCAGGACCTTGAAATTGGCCGAAGCGCCAAAGCGCGCCAGGCCAAAGACCTCGCCCAACGGACCTTCCAGGCCTTGGAACACGGAAGGCAGTCCTGCGGTGAGCGCCAGCACAGGCACTCCAGTAGGCAAAACAGACCTGCGGTAGGATTCGTCCTGCTCCAAAAAAAGTCCAATGGAAGGCAGACTTGCCACGCGGATCGCCACGCCTTCGGCGCGGAGGATCTGGGCCACCTGGTGGGCCAGTCCCAACTCGGAACCGTTGGCCAAAAGCACCAGCCGGGGGTTCTGGCCCGAGACCACGTAACCGCCGCGCGCCGACTGGACGGCATTTTCATGCCGGGGGGCCTTTTCGGAAGGGATGTCCAACAGGTCCTGGCGGGAGAAGATCAACGCCGAAGGCCCGTGGAGGTTTTCCAGCGAAAGCCGCCAAGCCTCGCGCACCTCGGCGGAATCGCCAGGGCGCAGCACCAGAAGGGAGCGCCGACCGGACAGATTCTTCATCTGCTCCAAAAGACGCAACTGGGCCTCGTGCTCGATGGGCTGGTGGGTGGGGCCGTCCTCGCCCACGCGGAAACTGTCGTGGGTCCAGAAGAACACCACTCTGGTTTCCTGGAGCGCGGCCATGCGAAGTACCGGCTTCATGTAATCGGAGAAGGAAAAGAACGTGGAGCAGACGGGGAAAACGCCTCCGTGCAGGGACATTCCCACCGCGATGGCCGCCATGGTCAGTTCCGCCACGCCCACTTGCAGAAACGCTCCCGAAAAATCGCCGCGCACGAAGGCGCCGGTCTTCTTCAAGAACGCTTCGCTCTTGTCGGAATCCGCCAAGTCCGCCGACATGCAGACCATGTTGGGAACCCGATCGGCCAATCGCTCCAGCACCTTGGCGTTGGCGTTTCGGCTGGCGAGATTGTCTCCAAAGGAAATATCGTCCCAGCCCACGTTCCACGGGCCCTGCGCGAAGAATTTGGCGTAGAGATCCGCCTTGTCGGCATTGGCCTTGGTCCACTCCGCCTTGGCTTCGCGGCGCTTGGCGACGATTTGGACAAGCTCGGACTGCCGACGCTTCTGGCCTTCCAGAACTTCAGACAGAATTTGGATGGGGTTTTCCGGATCGCCGCCCAATGCGGCCACGGTGGCCTTGGTGGACGCTTCGCCGAAGGGGGCGCCGTGCTGCTTGACATCGCCTTCCCAAACAGAGCCGTCGGCCTTGCGGGCTCCTTTGCCCATCACGGTCTTGCCGATGATCAAGGTGGGGCCGGCGGTTTCCGCACTGGCCTTGTCCAATGCCGCGCGCATCTGGGCATAGTTGTGGCCGTCGACTTCGTGGACCACCCAGCCCCAGGCGCGGTACTTGGCGGCGGTGTCTTCGGAGGTGGTCGCCGACACCTTGTGCGAAAGCTGCACGTCGTTGGCGTCGTAGAACATCACCAGGCTGGAAAGCCCCAGGTGACCCGCGATACGCCCGGCCCCCTGCGAAATTTCTTCCTGGATGCCGCCATCGGAGATGTAAACCCAGGTCTTGTGAGAGAGCCATTCCCCAAAGCGCGCCGCCAAGAATCGTTCCGCGATGGCCGCGCCCAGCCCAAAGACATGGCCTTGCCCGAGCGGCCCGGAAGTGTTCTCCACGCCGTGGGCAGGGTCGTACTCCGGGTGTCCGGGGGTGTGGGAGCCCCAGCGACGGAATTGGGAGAGGTCTTCCAGGGAATAGTGTCCCATGGTGGCCAGGGTCGCGTAGAGCATGGCGCTCATGTGGCCTGGATCCAGGAAAAACCGGTCGCGTTCCGTCCAAAGCGGGTCCTGGGGATCGTATACCAGATACTCACTGTAAAGTAGGTGAATAAAGTCTGCCCCGCCCATCGGTCCACCAGGGTGTCCGCTGTTGGCTGCTTGTGGCATGGCGGCCGAGAGCCAACGGATGTTGTCGGCGCCCTTGCTCAAAAGTGAATCATCGAAACGCATATTCGGGGCAAGTTAGAAAGCCTGTCGCAATCTGCGACGCCGCAGCTCAGTCTGAGTTCAGGATCATCATGTCTTCTAATGGCTTGATCATCGGGCGAGCTACCTTCGTAGAATGGAACTCTCGCTGTCCGATGCCTTGCCCCGCGGGGAGGCCTGCTCCGTCGACCAACTCCTCGAGCGTTTCCTGGAAGTCCACTCGGTGCGCGGCTTGTCGCTGTATCCGGCCCAGGAAGAAGCCCTCCTGGAACTGTGGGATGGCAAGAATGTCATCCTCAACACGCCCACCGGATCCGGAAAGTCCTTGGTCGCTTCGGGCCTGCATTTTTTATCGCTCGCCCAAGGCCGCCGGTCCGTGTACACCTGCCCCATCAAGGCGTTGGTGAATGAAAAGTGGATGGCCCTGTGCAAGGAGTTCGGTCCGGAAAACGTGGGACTGTCCACTGGCGACGCCTCCGTGAACCACGGCGCGCCCATCCTGTGTTGCACGGCGGAAATCCTTTCCAACATGGCTCTTTCCGAAGGCGAGGATTGTCCCATCGTGGATGTGGTGATGGACGAATTCCACTACTACTCCGATCGCCAGCGCGGCGTGGCTTGGCAGGTGCCGCTTCTGACCCTGCCTCGCGCCCGTTTTCTTTTGATGAGCGCCACCCTCGGCGACACCACCTTCTTTGAGCAGGAATTGACTCGTCGCACAAGGCGCGCCACCGCGGTGGTCAAATCCGTCACGCGTCCGGTTCCGTTGCATTTCGATTGGTCGGAAAACCCGCTGCCCAACGCCGTGCAGGCCCTGACGGAGCGGGGCAAGGCGCCGGTGTACGTGGTGCACTTCACGCAGGCCGATGCCGCCCGCAACGCCCAGAACTTCACGAGCCTGGACCTTTGCACCAAGGAAGAAAAAGACAAGATCGGCAAGGCCCTGGAGGGCTTTCGTTTCTCCAGTCCCTACGGTCCCGATCTCAAGCGGTGGCTGCGCCAGGGAATCGGCCTCCACCACGCGGGCCTTTTGCCCAAGTACCGCATTCTCACCGAAAAACTCGCCCAGCAAGGGCTTCTCAAGGTGATCTGCGGAACCGACACGTTGGGTGTTGGCGTGAACGTGCCCATCCGCAGCGTGCTGTTCACGCAGCTTTGCAAGTGGAACGGCGACAAGACCTCGATCCTTTCCGCCCGCGACTTCCACCAGATCAGCGGGCGGGCGGGCCGCAAGGGGTTCGACGATGTGGGCTACGTGGTGGCCCAAGCCCCGGAACATGTGATCGAAAACCTGAAGTTGGCCGCCAAGGCCAGCCAGAACGGGCGCAAGTTCCAAAAGCAGAAGCCCCCGGAAAAAGGCTACGTCCCGTGGGACGAGCAGACGTTCCGACGCCTCATCGACGCCCAGCCGGAATCCTTGAAGTCCAGCTTCGCCGTGGGACACGGGATGCTCTTGAACATCCTGTCGCGCCCCACCGACGGCTGCCAGGCGCTGCGACAATTGATCCGCGACTGCCACGAAGGCGCCAAAGACAAGATCCGTCATCGCGATCGTGCCTTCCAGTTGTTCCGGCCTCTGGTGGAGCGCGGCATCGTGGAGTTCATTCCGGACGCCATTCCCGGCATGGCCAAGCTCCGCGTAAAGGCGGCCCTGGGCGAAGATTTCTCCATGGACCACGCCCTGACCCTTTGGCTGTTGGACGTGATCCCGCTTCTGGATCGCGAGTCTCCGGAATACCCTCTGGACTTGATGACCTTGGTGGAATCCATCCTGGAAGACCCCGACCTGATCCTGCGAAAGCAGCTGGACAAGGCCAAGACCCGCAGACTCGCCGAAATGAAGGCCGAGGGAATCGAGTACGACGCGCGCATGGCGGAGCTCCAGGACATGGAGTACCCCAAGCCGCAGCGCGAATTCGTCTACGGCACGTTCAACACGTTCTCGGAAAAGCACCCTTGGGTGGGTAACGACAATATCCGTCCCAAGTCCATCGCCCGCGAGATGTTCGAAGGCTTCCGGACGTTTTCCGACTACGTGAAGGAATACGAACTGCAGCGCACCGAAGGGCTGCTCCTGCGACATCTCAACTCCGTTTTCCGGGTGCTGGCCCAGACGGTCCCCGAATCCGCGAAGACCGAGGAGGTCCAAGAAATGGAAACGTATCTAGGTGCGATGGTGCGCCAGGTGGACTCTTCGTTGCTGGAGGAATGGGAGCGCCTCAAGAACCCGTCCTTCCAGGCCGAGGCCACCGACGAACTCCGCCCGCCCGGCGCCGAGGAAGCCGCCCGCGACATCACCCGCGACGAGAAATCCTTCCTGGCCCTGGTCCGCACCCGGATCTTCTCCTTCCTGCGCCTGTGGAGCCTGGAAGAAAACGAAGAGGCGTTGGAAATGCTCGCGCCGCTCCCGGAAACGGAGCCCTGGACGATCTTCACGCTGCGCGAACGCTGGGACGCGTTTCGCGCCGAACACGGAACGCTTCGGCTGGACGCGGAAGGCCGCAACGTCCGCCACACCCAGGTCTCCAAGGCCGCAGGCGTCTGGACGCTGGAGCAGGTGCTGAAGGATTCCGAGGAGCACGACGACTGGATGGCGACATTTTCTGTCGACCTTGCCGCATCCCGCGAACGGGGCGAGGCGGTGGTCTCGCTGGTGACCGTACAAGAGATCTGAGCCGACCGACACACCAGCCCGCAGTAAGCCCCTCGACAAGCTCAGGACAGGCCTTCGGGGAATGTGGCCCGAGGTGGTTCAGAACGGGCAGAGCAGGTAGCGCCATTCCAACAGGTAATCCCCGTTGGCGTAGAATCTCCAGCCGGGTCCGCAACCGTATTCGTCTTCGCCGACATTCACGAATTCGTACTCGAAACCGTCCAGCCTCGCCTGGCTGGACTCGTCGTAGACGTTGACCTTTCCCTGCATCAGCAAAGCCAAAATGGCTTCTTCCGCTCCCTGACGGTAGAAGTTCCCGTTGGCGTGCGCGAGCTTGGACGGGATGGTGTCCAGGGGTAGACTGTCCAGCGAATGGTAATCCTGCGCTGAACCAGATCCCTCGCGGTCCGGTCCGACTTTGCACAGGAAAAATTCTTCATGCGAAAACTGGAACTTCCGTCCGCGAATCAATAGCTCCACGACCTTTCCCGGCACTTTGTAGGGATGGGGTAGGTCCACATGCGTCAGCTTGCTGGAGGCGGCATTCGCCCTACGAGTGGGACGGAACGCGCGGGTTTCGGAAGTATCTCCATCCTTGATCTGGGAAGGACATTTGGAGAAATAGTTGAATCGAATTCCTTGACTGTCCCTGGGAACTTCCACATACCCATGGGCCAGGATGTTGTCGACCATTTCACGGGTACGGTCTTCCCCGAAGGCCCTTCCAGCCGTAAGGCCCAAGGCGAGAAGGAGGCGGAAGGAATGGGCGCGAAGGGGCATTGGGAACCTTGCAAAACAAAGAAGCAACCCCAAGTGGAGGTTGCTTCAGAAATGTAGCGCAGAATTCGGATCGCTTACGGAATCACCACAAACGGCAAATTGGAACGGCCCGTGATCCTTCCCGATCGCAGTGAAGTCACCGAAGCCAGGTAGTACCCGCTCTTCAGGGACGCCACCTCGATGGAGGCCGCCGAGGAACCGACCCCCACCTTGAGGCGTTCTCCCAATCGGATCTGCCCCGAGGTGTTCCAGATTTTGACATCCACCTCGTCGGCGTCCGTTCCATCCAAGACCAGAGCCTGGCTGTTATGCAGGTAGGACACGGTCGAGCCCGTGATTTTGGCGGCCTCGATCCCGCTGTTGCAGTCGGCCTCCGGGTCCTTCGAATCCGCCGTCTGCAGCCCGAAGAATTTCATGATCGTGTCTTCTTCGTAGGTCATGCTGTGCGGTTGGCCGGGAGCCGACCACGCATCCAGCACCGCGACCCCGCAGGAATTCTTCCAGGTCTGGCGGTTGTAGGTGTATGCCGGTGTGATGGTCTTGGAAGTGGACGTGGGAGTCGTGCTCAATCCCAGCACGTTGGTCCACTCCTTGATCCCTTCGCCGAAGTTGTTGAAGCTGATGGTCTGGTCGGATTCGCCGTGGTAGATCTGCACGCGCGGGCGATGGCCCTTGTAGGAAGGATTGATGGCGCGCACGTAGTCGCCCCACTGTTGGGCGGTTTTTGTCACGGTTCCGCTGGCGCAAGGGCCGCTCCATTGGTTGCTGGACGCGTAGCTCTCCGCCCAGCATCCGCACGGAACACCCGCTCGCGGGGCACCGGCCATGAACATCTCCGGGTAGACGCCCAACAGGGCCTGGGTCATCATCGCCCCGGAGGAACCACCCACCACATAGACCCGCGAAGAGTCGCCGTTGTACTTCTTCAGGGCGTAGCGCACCATGGTGGCGATCGCATGGGGATCTCCCCCGCCGTCGTGGGTCAAGGCGGCCTTGGTCCCCACGTCCCAGCAGTTCTGGCCGGGATTGTCGGGGAAGATCATCAGGAATCCGTTCTTGTCTGAGGCCGCCAGGAACTTGGTCATGTTGCCCGCCTGTCCGCTGGCGGTGCTTCCGCACGAATGGTTGGACACCACGATGGGCGGTTTGGCTGCCAGTTTGGCCGGAATGTACACGTACATCTTGGCGTAGCTGGGGAGGGCCACGTTGCCTTTCCAGGTGGCCACGGGAACTTCCGTCAGGGTCACGGCGCCTGCGGCATGGGCCAGGAGCAGTCCGCCCAAAACAATCTTGAAGCCATTATGCATGCGTCGGTTCATTTCGCTCCCCTGGTGGTCCGAGTTTCAAATTCCGTGGCAACGGATCCTGCCTAGGGTATACGGGCCTTGCACCTCGGGAAGGGGCGATTGCGGGGTTCGCTGTTGTTAAAAGAACCTCACGCGAAGTTCGGGATTTTGCCTGCACAGGAAATGAGAGTGTCATCCCTTAGGGAATGACAAACGACAAAGCACCCGTTTAGGTGTCATTTTCTGAGCAGGAATTCGGGCTTGTTAACACTGGCACGGGGATTGTTATCCAATCTGGTGCAAGGGAGGCCCACTCATGAAGAATGTCCGAACCATCGGTCTTGTATCCGCTCTAGCCATGTTTGCTGGGTGCGAGAAGAAGGAAGATGCCAAGCCGGTCGCACCTGTGGTGCCTCTGAAGATTGCCTTCAGCGATTGGCCGGGCTGGACCGCTTTGGAGATTGCCAACCAGAAGGGTTGGTTCAAGGAAGCCGGTGTGGATGTGGAACTCTCGTGGTTCGAATACGCGCCTTCCATGGAAGCGTTCGCGGCGGGCAAGGTGGATGCCGTGGCCATCGCTTCCTGCGATGCGTTGGTGACCGGAGCGCAAGGCGCCAAGAACGTGGCTGTGTTGGTGACGGACTTTTCCAACGGCAACGACATGATCGTGGCCAAGCCGGGCATCGCGGGCCTGAAAGACCTCAAGGGCAAGAAAGTGGGCATCGAAATCGGTCTGGTGGAACACCTGTTGTTGTCCAAGGGCTTGCAAAAAGGCGGGCATGAAGGAAACCGATGTCCAGCTGGTGGGCACTCCCACCAACCAGACCGCACAGGTGCTGGCCACGGGTGACGTGGCGGCCATCGGCGCTTGGCAGCCCAACTCGGGGCAGGCGTTGAAGTCGGTGGCCGGATCCAAAGCCATCTACACCTCCGCCGACGAACCCGGATTGATCTACGACTTCGTGTCGGTGTCTCCGCAAAGCCTGGCGGAACGTCGCGCCGACTGGGTGAAGTTCGTGAAGGTGTGGGATCGCGTGGTCAAATACCTGTCTGATACAGCCACCCGCAAGGACGGCATCGCGATCATGGCCTCGCGCGCCGGGGTGAAGCCGGAGGAATACGCGGCCTTTCTGGGCGGCACCCGGTTCTTGAGCTTGGCGGAAAGCCGCCCGCGCTACCAGGTGGGAACGAGTTTGGAAAGCATCCCGTACTCCATGACCGTGGCGGATACCTTCAACTTGGCCAACAAGGTCTACAAGGATGGACAAAAACCGTCCACCTACCTGGACTCCACCCTGACCATCGACGCTCTGAAGTAGCAAACTCGCGGTCCGTGAGGACCTCCGGGAGGGACGGCTCTCCCGGTATGGCCATCACCGGCGGGACGACCCGTCGAACGTCCCGACTCGGGGCAAATCAGATGCCTGATCCAAGAAACTCTCCGTGGACGGAACTGCTGCGGATCCAGGGCGCCATGCGCTCCCGAACGCGCAGGGTCCTGTGGATCCTCTCCTTTCTGGTGCCGGTGCTCACGTGGTGCGCGGTCAGCTATGTGCCGTGGATCTGGCACCCTCAGGTGGAAGTGGCGGATGCCGGCGACGTGACGTGGTTCACGCCGGGGATGCGCATCGATCGGGCAGGCTTCGAGAAGGCCAACCGGATCGTGGAAGCCTCCCACGGCAAGCTCGCGACAGGAACTGTCGCCAACCCCGTGTTCCTGCCCGCGCCCCACCAGGTGCTGGTCGCGTTGTACACGTCGTTTGTCACGCCGCCGCGATTGAAGGAGGAACGCTGGCTCCACCAGGAACTGTGGCGCTCCATCCAGGTGATTCTGTGGGGGTTCCTGCTCAGCTCGTTGGTGGGACTTCCGCTGGGCCTTTTGTGCGGCGGCATGCCCTCCATGGCGAAGTTGTCCGAGCCGTTCGTGGAGTTCTTCCGGTATCTCCCCGCCCCGGCCTTCGGCGCCTTGTGCGTGGCGGTGCTGGGGATCAACGACGCGCCCAAGGTGGCCATCATCTTCATCGGGACCTTCTTCCAACAGGTATTGGTGATCGCCAATACGGTGCGCCGCGTGGAGCCTTCGTTGGTGGAGGCCGCCCAAACCCTGGGCGCCAGCCGCCGCGCGCAGCTCTTGCGGGTGGTGCTGCCCGCTTCCATCGCCGACATCTACCAGGATCTGCGCGTTCTGCTGGGTTGGGCCTGGACCTACCTGATCGTGGCGGAGCTGATCGGGACAAGTTCCGGCATCACCTACTTCATCAACCTCCAGGCCAAGTACCGCCAGTATGACAAGGTCATGGCGGCCATCCTGATCATCGGGATCGTGGGGTTGGGGTCGGATCTGATCCTGGCCTGGATCGGCCGGCGCCTGTTCCCGTGGCGCAAGGACGCCGCGCCCCTGTTCCGGCGCCGTCGCGTGCTCGCCTCCGCGGAGGTCGCGCAATGATCGCGCAGGACACCCCCCTTGCCGTGGAGATCGATCCGGCTACCCGCTCGCGCCTGGACCGCATGCACCAGCGCGAAGAGGTGTTGGAAGTGCGGTCCTTGGGCAAGGTCTTCGAGAGCGCCCAAGGTCCGGTGGAGGCGTTGCAGAATTTGTCGTTCTCCGTGCATCGCAGGGAATTTTTGAGCGTGGTGGGGGCCTCCGGTTGCGGCAAATCCACGCTCGTGCGCATCCTGGCGGGTCTGGAAGCGGCCACCTCCGGCGAGGTGCTGGTGGATGGAAAACCCGTGAATGGACCGGGTCGCGATCGCGGCATGGTCTTCCAGGGCTACACGTTGTTTCCGTGGCTGACGGTGGAGCGCAACATCGCCTTCGGCCTGGAGATGGCCGGGCGCGGCAGGCCATCGGCGCTGGAACAGGCGCGGGAGTGGATCGACCTCGTAGGGCTCAAAGGCTTCGAGGAGAAGTATCCGCACCAGCTTTCCGGCGGCATGCGCCAACGAGTGGCCATCGCGCGTAGCCTCGCGGCGGGACCTCGCGTACTTTTGATGGACGAGCCATTTGGAGCCCTCGACGCCCAGACGCGCGCCCAGATGCAGGCGCACCTGTTGCAGATCTGGAAGAACGTCGACATCACGGTGGTGTTCATCACCCACGACCTGGACGAGGCGGTGTTTTTGTCCGACCGGATCCTGGTGCTGGACCCGAGGCCCGGCCGCATCCGCGAACACCTGGAAGTGCCCGTGTCCAGGCCGCGTTCCCATGGACAGGTCCTGACGCCTCCGTTCCAGGCTGTCCGGTCGCACATCGAGCGGCTCATCCATCCACCCCAACAGGTCCCCCATGTCGACCGGATCCCCATGATCCGCATGACCGTGGTGGGCGACGAGGTAGAATGACCATGCACAAGATCCTCTACAAGGAGCATCTCCCCGGCGGAGCGTCCTGGTCGGCCCGCTTGCGTCGCGGCCAGGGGCTGCGCATCCAGGATCCGACAGGCGAGGCGAATCTCGTGATGGGACTGTGGAGCGCCGCGGATCCGTTGGAAAGATTCTGTCTTCCCGATACCCTGAAATCCCAGCGCATCGCCAGACTGGCCGCACCCTGCACGTTGCAATCGGACATGGGTCGCGCCTTGGCGAGCTTGGTTTCCGACACCTGCGGATGGCACGACGTGTTGGGCGGCCTGGGCGACCACGAACGCGCCGTCGCGCGCTTTGGCGAAACCACCTACCAGGATCGCCGCAACGACCGGCTCTCCAACGCCCGCGACCATTTTCTGGTGGAGCTGGGCAAGTACGGATTGGGCGAGCGCGATCTGGTGTCGGTGGTCAATCTCTTTTCGCGCGTGTCGGTGGATGCGGCCGGGGCCTTGCACTGGGACCCCAAACCCATGCCCGGACGCGGGGTCACGTTGCGCATGGAGATGGAGACGCTCGTGGTGCTTTCCGCCACGCCCCACCCGCTGGATCCCTCCCGCACATGGACGCCGCGCGGCCTGGACATGGAGGTGGTCCTTCTGCCCGTGTCCGATCCCGACGACCCGGTGCGCACCTCGTGCCCAGAAAACGCCCGCGCACTGGAACTTTCCGAACGACTCTATCCAGGACAATGGCCATGAACGCGATCACCGAAAGCAACATGGACCCCAAGCACGCCACCCGGATCCTGGTGCAGGCCGGCGACCACTGGTTGCACGAGCTGCACGCGGGGCAGACCTTCCGGATCGTGGATCTGGAAGGAAACCAAGCGGTGGACACGTTTTTCCTGGACGCCCGCGACACGGCCGAGCGCTACTGCGCCCAGACCACCATCCGCGAACAGGGGAGTATCCACCTGACCACAGGGACGCGGATTCTGTCTACCCGGGGTCGCGAAATGCTGCGGATCGTCGCGGACACCTGCGGGCGCCACGACACGTTGGGCGGAGCCTGCGCGGCCGAATCCAACCAGGTCCGCTACGGCTTGGAAAAGCGACCCATGCACAACTGCCGCGATTCCTTCCTGCTGGCCATGGCGCGTTCCGGACGGAATCTGACCAAGCGTGACATCGGTGCCAACGTGAACTTCTTCATGAACGTCCCGGTGACCCCGGATGGAAAGCTCGACTTCCAGGATGGGATTTCGGGCGCGGGCAAGTACGTGGAAATGATCGTGACGAGGGACGTGCTGGTGCTGATCTCCAACTGCCCGCAGTTGAACAACCCTTGCAACGGCTGGAACCCCACGCCGGTGGAACTTCTGGTGTGGGATCCGTGGCGCCCCAGCGGCGCCCGTCATCCGCACGTCCACTGAGCGCATAGACAAATCACGACAACCGATCCCGGGACGACTCGGTCGGGAACCTTCGCAGGGCGGGACGACCCGTCGAGCACGGAAACCTGATGTTCTCCAAAGTTCTCATCGCCAACCGGGGCGCCATCGCCTGCCGCATCGAACGGACGCTCAGCCGCCTGGGCGTGGCTTCGGTGGCCGTCCATTCCGACGCGGATCTGGACAGCCTCCACATCGACCACGCCGACGAATCCGTCCGCTTGGGGCCCGGCCCGGCGGCTCAATCCTACTTGGACCCCGCCAAGATCCTGGAAGCGGCCAGAGCCACCGGTGCCCAGGCCATCCACCCCGGCTACGGATTCCTCTCCGAGAACATCCCCTTCGCCCAAGCTTGCGAAGAGTCGGGAATTGTCTTCCTGGGTCCTACCGCAGACCAGATGCGGGTCTTCGCGCTGAAGCACACCGCCCGCGAGGCGGCGCTGCGTTGCGGCGTGCCTCTGCTTCCGGGGACGGGCCTTTTGCGCGATGAGGACGAGGCTGTGCTCGAGGCGGAGAAGATCGGGTATCCCGTGATGCTCAAGAGCACCGCGGGAGGCGGGGGCATCGGGATGCGCCGCTGCCCGGACGCGCCCTACCTGGCACAGGCTTGGGAAAGCGTGCGCGCCTTGGCGGAAGCCAATTTCAAGGACGCCGGGCTCTATCTGGAAAAGTGCGTGGACCAGGCCCGGCATGTCGAAGTCCAGATTTTCGGGGACGGCCACGGGCGGGTGGTGGCGCTGGCCGAGCGAGACTGTTCCGTGCAGCGGCGAAACCAGAAGGTGCTGGAGGAAACTCCTGCGCCGGGCCTGACGGAAGCCGTCAGGACGGGTCTGCGCACGGCGGCCATCCGGTTGGCCCAATCGGTCTCGTACCGGTCTGCGGGCACGGTGGAGTTCGTGCTGGATGCCGCCACGGGCGAGTACTGGTTCTTGGAGGTCAACACGCGCTTGCAGGTGGAGCACGGCGTGACCGAAGAGGTCCATGGCATGGACCTTGTGGAATGGATGGTCCGATTGGGAGCGGGTGACGCCTCTTTCCTGGACGATTTCCGTCCTGATCCTGCAGGGCACTCCATCCAGGCGCGGGTGTACGCGGAAGACCCCGTTCGCAACTTCGCCCCCTGCTCCGGCCTCCTCACGGAGGTCTCCTTCCCTTCGACGTACGCGTGGAAACTTGGGTATCCACCGGCTGCGAGGTGCCCCCCTGGTACGATCCCATGCTCGCCAAGGTGATCGTGCACGGAGCCGATCGCGCCCAGGCCCTGGAACGGATGTCGATCGCCTTGGACAAAATACGTCTGCAGGGGATCGGGAACAACCTGGAGTTTTTGCGCGCGGTGGTGGCGGATCCGCGTTTCCAGGAAGGTCGAGCGACCACGGCCATGTTGGGGAATTTCAACTGGGCCAGCAGTGGGCTGGAAGTGCTGGAAGCGGGAGCGCAGACCACCGTGCAGGACTGGCCGGGTCGGCAGGGTTTGTGGAACGTGGGCATCCCCCCGTCGGGCCCGATGGACGCGCTGTCGTTGCGACTGGGCAACCTCGCGCTGGGAAACGAGCAGGGCGCGGCGGGGCTGGAGTTCGTGCTCAAGGGGCCTTCCTTGAAATCCCACCAGGATCGCTTCGCCATCCTGACCGGGGCTGACTTTGGGGCCACCCTGGACGGAGTTCCTTTGCCAGCCTGGGTTCCCTTTCTGTGGAAAGCCGGTTCTGTGTTGCGTTTGCCCAAGGCGCAATCCGGCGCGCGTGGTTACCTGCTGGTGGCGGGGGGCTTGGATGTGCCCAAACACCTGGGGTCGCGCTCGACCTTCGCGTTGGGCGGATTTGGCGGCCATGGCGGCCGCGCCTTGCGCACGGGCGATCGCATCGGGTGGCAGACAGAAAATGGCGCGAACGCTCCGGTAGAGGTTCCGCCCGCCCTGCGGCCCAGCATGGAATCCCAGTGGACGGTGGGCGTGCTGCTGGGCCCGCACGCGGCGCCGGACTATTTCCTGCCCGAAGACATCGACGACCTGTTCGGATCCGCCTACGAGGTCCACTACAACTCCGATCGCACGGGGGTGCGCCTCACGGGCCCGCGTCCGCGGTGGGCGAGGAGCGATGGCGGCGAGGCCGGCCTGCATCCTTCCAACCTGCACGACAACGCCTATGTGGTGGGAACCTTGGACTTCACCGGCGACACCCCGGTGATCCTGGGACCGGACGGACCATCCCTGGGAGGGTTCGCCTGTCCGGTCACGCTGGCCTTGTCGGAGTTGTGGAAGCTCGGCCAGTTCGCCGCCGGTCACCGTATCCGCTTTGTCCCGCTGGGATACGAAGCGGCCCGCCTTGCCCATCGCGAGCAGGAAGAGGCTTTGCAGGCCTTCTCGCGGCGGGACTCGGTTTTCTCCGAATTGGCGGTGCCGCCTGCCGTCGCGCATTGGCGCGAGTTGGCGTCGGAAATTGTCTTGCTGGACCGCGCTGAGCAACCAGACCGTCCAGCCCTGAAGGTCCGCCAGGATGGCGACGATGCCTTTTTGGTGGAGTTCGGCCCCATGGTCCTGGATCTGGAGCTTCGTCTGCGGGTCCATCTGCTCTATGAGCGTTTGGAAACGATGGCGATCCCCGGAGTGCTGGACCTCACTCCCGGTATCCGCAGCCTGCAGGTGTGTTTCGATCCTTCCCTCGTCCGCCGCGACCTTTTGCTGGAGCAGATTCTGTCCATCGAGGAATCCCTCAAGGACATCGACGGGATCGAGATCCCCAACCGCATCGTGCACCTGCCGCTTTCGTGGGACGATCCCCAGACGCGATTGGCCATCGAGAAGTACATGGCCACCGTGAACCCCGGCGCGCCCTGGTGCCCTTCCAACCTGGAGTTCATCCGGCGCATCAACGGCCTGGAAAGCATCGAGGACGTGCGCAAAATCGTCTACGACGCGCAGTATCTGGTGATGGGTTTGGGCGATGTCTACCTGGGAGCGCCGGTGGCCACGCCGCAGGATCCGCGCCACCGGCTGGTGACCACCAAGTACAATCCCGCCCGCACCTGGACACCGGAAAACGCGGTGGGAATCGGCGGGGCCTACCTGTGCGTGTACGGCATGGAAGGGCCGGGAGGCTACCAGTTCGTGGGGCGCACCGTGCAGATGTGGAACCGGTGGCGTAGCACCGAGCCGTTCCAGAAGCCGTGGCTGCTGCGGTTTTTCGATGTGCTGCGCTTTTATCCGGTGGAAACCGAACAGTTGCACAAGCTCCGCGAGGACTTCCCGCGCGGTCGCTGGGCGCCGCGGATCGAGGCCTCCACCTTCAAGCTGGGCGACTATCGACGATTCTTGTCGCAGCATGGCGAACAGATCGATTCCTTCCGCGCGACCCAGCGATTGGCCTTCGGCCAAGAACGGAGCCGATGGGAGTCCGCGGGCATCGAGGTGGTGGGTGCAGCGGAGACCTCCGCTCGCGCTCCCGAGGAGGTTCCGGAAGGTCACTTGGCCATCCGCGCCGAGCTTCCCGGATCGCTTTGGAAATACACCGTCCAGCCCGGCGACACCGTGAAGGAAGGCGATGTAGTGGCCATCCTGGAATCCATGAAGATGGAATCGCCCGTCACTTCTCCATGCGACGGTAACGTGGTCTCACTGGGCTGCGCCAGCGGTCAGGCAGTGGCGGCAGGAACCCTGTTGGTGGTGGTGAAGCCATGAGCGATCCCCTCCTCGCCAAGCTCCTGGCAGACAGAAACTGTTCTCTGGCCTCGCCGGATCCGGCCATCTGGATCCACCTCGCCTCGGAATCCGAACTGGCATCCGAGGCCGCGCGGATCAAGGAACGGGCGGATCGGGGAGTGGACATGCCGCTCAAGGGTCTGACCTTCGCCGTCAAGGACAACATCGATGTGGTCGGTTGGCCCACCACGGCCGCCTGTCCGGACTTCTCCTACGTGGCCACCGAGGACGCGCCCGTGGTGGCTCTGTTGCGCGAGGCGGGAGCGGTGCCGCTGGGGAAAACAAACTTGGACCAGTTCGCCACCGGTCTGGTGGGCACGCGCAGCCCTTATGGGGCCGTGCGCAACGTGTTCTCGAAGGCCCATGTCAGTGGTGGTTCGAGCTCGGGATCGGCGGCGGCGGTGGCGCGTTCACAGGTGGATTTCGCCTTGGGGACGGACACGGCGGGATCCGGACGGGTTCCGGCCTCGTTTGGCGCTTTGTGGGGTCTCAAGCCCACGCGAGGTCTGTGGTCGACGCGCGGGGTGGTGCCCGCCTGCCGAAGCCTGGATTGCGTGTCGGTCCTGACGCGCGACCCCGATCTCGCGGAAACGGTCTGGCAGATCTTGTCGCAGATCGATCCCTCGCACGCCTGGTCCAGATCTTTTCCGGCTTCTTCGCCCTCGAAACTGCCTTCGGCCTTTCGCTTCGGGATCCCGCGAGGAGGCGTCCCTTTCCTGGCGGATCCACTTTGGGTGCCCTTGTGGGAGCAAGCGATCGAATCGCTCCGTGCTCGGGGTGGAACTCCGGTGGAGATCGACTTCGCCCCTTTCGAGGAAACCGCCCGACTCCTCTACGAAGGACCCTGGACCGCCGAGCGTTGGGCCGATCTGGGCGGGTTCGTCTCGAGCCATCCCTCGTCGGTGCACCCGGTCACGAAGACCATCCTGGAGAAAGGACAGATTCCGACCGCAAGCCAGGCGTTCACCTCGCTCCATCGTCTGCGCGAACTGCAAGCCCAGGTGGAAGCGACCTTCGCGGACATCGATCTTTTGGCCCTTCCCACGGCCGGACACCTGCCCACCTTGGAGGAGGTCTCCTGCGACCCCATCGGCGAGAATTCCTTCCTGGGCCGAGGCACAAATTTCTGCAATCTCCTGGACCTGTGCGCCTTCGCCGTTCCCGCCGGGTTCGATCCACGCGGCCTGCCGTTCGGGATCACCCTGTTCGCACCGGCTTACCACGACCAGGTCCTGATCCAGGCGGCCCATCGCTTGATCGACTCCCCGCGGTCGAATGGCCGCATGGAACTGGCGGTGGCGGGATTGCATCTGCGCGGCGAACCACTCAATCACGAGCTGACTTCGCGCGGGGGACATCTTGTGCGCACCACGCGAACTTCCAGCGACTACAAGTGCTACCGGATCGTGCGGGGGGAAAGGCGATTTCCAGGGTTGGTTCGTTCTGGGTCGGGTTCGCCCATCGAAGTGGAAATATGGTCCCTGCCCATGGCGGGGGCTGGATCGTTCCTGGCCACGTGCGTCCGCCCCCCTCTGTGTCTGGGCACCCTTGAGCTGGAAGACGGCACGACCGCGATGGGATTTCTGTGCGAGGATTGGGCTGTGGAAGGTATGGAGGACATCACGGCATCGGGGAGTTGGAGGAAGTCAAAAAATGACAATCCTCCGGGCGGTCGTTCCACTTCTTCCTGAACCGTCGAGGCGACCGCGAAGGCCTACCTTGCAGGAGGAAGGATCCGAACATCGATCATGAGGTTCGGAAACTCGTAGAGTCGTTCTTGGGGGTCCGAACAATGGGGCTTTTCCCTTAAAACGATCTCCCCACGTTGTTTCGACAGGGAAACGACTTCTCGTCAAACGGAGGGGGGCGCTATATTGAAACTTGGCAGTGGCCTCAAGGCCCACGCCTGTGCTCCATCCACTCACCCATGGAATCCGGAAACTCACCGGGATTCGGACCAACCGCCACAGCTGCAGTTCGCTGGCGGATGGCTCTCCATTGCACATATCCAGAGGTAGTTCATGCACCAAACCGACAACGTATCCTTCAAGGTGCCTGTCAAAATCCGCTCATCCTTGATCAGCAGGCTCGGAAGCCTGGGGTTTGTGGTGGCGGTGGGTTCTTCGGCTTCCTTCGGAGAAGGCCCTTGCGACATCTATGCGAAGGCGGGCACCCCCTGCGTGTTCGCCGCCAGCACCACGCGCGCCCTGTACGACACCTTCAGTGGGCCGCTCTTCCAGGTCCGTGATTCCGCTTCCAAAAAGACCAAGGACATCTATCCCATCACCCGGGGTGGGATCGCCAACAAGGCTTCCATCGATTCCTTCGTCAAGGGCAAGGGTTCGATTTCCTTGCTGTACGACCAGTCGCCCCAAAAGAACCATCTTCCTCCGTCTCCCCGGTGCAACTACCTGGAAGCCGGCCTGGAATCGGACCTCTCCAAGGGCCAGACCAAGCTGGATGGCCAGACGGTCATGGGCATCTACATCACCGGGGCGTCTCCTGCGGATGTATGGGTTTCCCAGCGCATCAAGAACGTCGCCTATCGCAACAACGCCGCGAAGGGAACCGCCAAGAACAACCAAGCGGAGTCCATGTACATGGTGGTCGACGGAAAACGATACAGCGAGCCGTGCTGCTTCTCGTTCGGAAACGGTGAAACCACCGGCAACGACGACGGCAACGGAACAATGGAATCCATCTACTGGGGAACCAACATTTCCTGGGGTGGCCGCGGAGAAGGAAACGGCCCTTGGATCGCAGCGGATCTGGAAAACGGCATGTACAAGAGCGACAAGGGAGGACATACCTCGAATGTGAGCTCGCCGAACAACAAGACGATCAACGTGAGCTACGCGAGCCTCTTCCTGAAAGGACCTTCCACCGATACGTTCGGAATCAAGGCGGGCGACGCGCAGACGGGCAAGCTGACCACCATGTGGAACGGCAAGCGACCCACGCCCAACTACTTCCCCAAGAAGCTGCAAGGCGCCGTCTTCCTGGGAACGGGTGGCGATGGCAGTCCTGGCGGAACCGGCACCTTCTACGAAGGCGTCATGACCATCGGAAATCCTCCCGACTCCATCGACAACAAGGTCCAGGAGAACATCGTGGCGGCGGGATATGGTCGACAGATTTCGTCAGTGGCGCCCCGGTACGGCGATCGCGCCCAGGTCAACGTGGTGTACTCGCCTTCGCGGTCGATCGCGGTGGTCGAATTCGACCAAAGCAAGGCCGGCCGAGTGGATCTGGAGGTCGTGAGTCTGGCGGGCAAGCGTGTGGCGACGATTTCCGCAGGGGAGCGTTCAGCTGGCACGCACCAGGTGACCTGGGATGCCACCAAGGCGACCAACGGACTGTACGCCCTTCGCCTGGTCCAAGACGGCAAGGCTTCCTGGTCCGGACAGATTCTGATCGAACGCTGAGCGGTCACTCCCGATCCATGTCGCGGGTGGACATGGGTCGGGGGGGATCAAGATTCAAGAAAAGACAGGTTGGGAGGTGTTGGCCGTCATACCTTCCTCCCCTTGAGCAATCGCTTTCTCTCGTTATTCGATTTTCGTTTTGAAGTGGGTTGTTTTTCAACTGAGGTAAGGTGAATAAATTCGAAACGAATATTAAGGGCGTGTAGGACTTTCATAACGACTTCAAATCGAGGCTCCGCGTCTTGGCCGAAGGATTCGTACAATAAATCGCGGCTAATTCCGCTTGCTTTGGCAATTTCACTCATACCTTTGGCTTTCGCAATATGACCAAAAGCCTGGAGAAGCAATTGCGTGTCGTTGTCTTCAAGCACTGAGGCTAAATAGGAGGCGATATGTGCATCGGAATCAAGAAACTCAGAAACATCCAGTGGTCTTGACTTTTCATGGGATCTCCACATTGAAGATACGGCCAAGGGAAGAAGAGATATTGATAAAGACAGAGTAATGCTGTCCAGGTGTTGCTTCAGACATGGTGGTGGTTATGGAAAAAACTTCTCTTTGAGCTCCTTGTAGAATTCATTTTGTTCCACGCCACCACCAGCCGCTATTTCTGCCTCAGATAAAGCAATATCTGATAGGATTTCGATTTTATCTAATAAGGCTTGATATTCTTCCATGGAGAGCAAGACGGCTACGGTATTTCCAGACTCGGTGATCCTCAGTGGACCTTGATTGGTGCTGACTTGGATCACAAACTCAGCAGCGTGCTCATGGAACTCGGAAATTGGACAGGTGGTTTGTGGGAGTTCATTGGCGACCTCAATATGAGTGTGTGCAAGGGTTTTGGGAAATAATACAGAAATTTCCGTCAGGTTTGCTTTGGGGATTGGGGCTCAGTCAAGCCTTTGGGAGTCCAAGTCTCCTTCCAAGTCGAGCTTTCCACGGTACTTCCGGATTTCTGATTGCTTTTTGAGTATGGTATGGGTTCTAAGTGCGTCATTTCTACCACGCACGGCGTCCAAGTCGATGGATAGGTCGAGTTTTCCACCATGTTCAAGAATTTTCATAGATTTTTCGCGACGAACTAGCTCAGTCAGTGCACGGTGGATCATGGCGACTTTGGTTGGCTCCCCCGTGAGATTCATTGCCTCTTGCAGCAATTGATGATCTATATCGATTGTCGTTTTCAATTTGACCCTTTGTTTTTTACCAGGTGACCTGGCCAGTCAATGTCATTCGAGTGTTATCTCGCGAATTTGCTGTTCCTGGCTTTCGCGGATTAGAAGAGCATCCTCAGGAAAATTCATGATTGCATCTTTAAAAATTTCAGAGCCTTTGTTCCTTTGGAAAATCATCAGCATATTGCCGAGTTTTCGTATCACGATTTCTTCTTCAAGGTCAAATGCAAATTCATCCGGGATCATAATCGATTGGTGTCCTTCGTGGATGAAAGTTTTGGCAATATTCATTGAGTCTCCGAATTCTTGGGTTTTTGCGCTTTTTTCAGTGAGGGAGTGTGTTTGAAGGGGTTTTCTAGATTTGCGACAATTGTTTGATGGGAATTTCAAATGCGGGAAGATTGGTGTAGAGCGGAGTTTACTAACCCGGTATCCTTGTGTTTCGGTCATGCGGCATACCTAGCGGGAGTATAAGTGAAGAAGCTTTTGACCAAGTCGCGATCTTCGCTGAGAAGAGACATGTACCCTTCAACACGTTTATCGAGAACGTTCGAACTATTGGTCATTGGTAGCGAGCCAAGGCGTGATTTCATATCGCGATTCAAGTATTCGTCTGGGTTCAGATCTGGAGAATACGAGGGAAGAAACCGAAGTTCAATTTTGTCCCTATTCAACTCCAACCATGGTCTGAGGTCTTTCGCATGATGAACTCTCAGGTTGTCAACAATCAAAATTATTTTGCGTCCAGATGCATCTTGGATCATCGATTCCAAAAACGCACGAAATCGCTCGACATTAATTGCCTCTTTGAACATCCGAAAGCGAACCAAGCCTTGATTATTGACAGCGGAAACCATCGTGAGATGAATTCGCTTCCCAAACGATTTGAGAATAGGCGTTTTCCCCGTGGAGAAAAGCCTCGCAGCTGATGAGGGTGTTTTGCACTGCAGTCTCATCTCCCCACCAGATCTCAGCGCCTTCAGCTTTGGCCTGTGCTCTGATCGCCGGATACTCATCTTCAAGCCACTGTCGAACCTTTTCCGGGTTCTGCTCTGTGGCAGTCAACTTCGGCCTCTGACATGTGAATCCCCAGCGCCGCAAATAATTACCAACACAAGTGATCGACAGATGGATTCCAAGTTCACGCTCAATCAGCTCTTGAACCGCAGAGCGGGTCCAAAGTGCAAAAAGGCATTTTCAATTGATCTGGGGTCCGATCGAGTATGATCGATTGAATCAGTTTCTCATTTTCTTCAGTCAACAGGGAATCGTCGCCTGGGGACTTTCCTCCGTGGGAAGGATTCAAGGCCTCCCAGCCTCCCTCCCTAAACTTCTTCATGCGACTTTCAAGCATCCGAACAGAAACATCAAAAGTGGCGGAAACTTCATTATAAATACTCTTCAAGCTTGGGTGCTTGCCGCATTCAATGAGGTTCAATATCGTTTTTACAGAGCGGTAAGCATTTTCTTTTATTTCCAGCCATCTTCGCGTCAGTTTGAGGCTTATTCATGTATGAAATATACTCACATAGTACCGCATTGCCAAGGTATCTGGTTAGTAGTTTTCGATTAAAGCGGTTTTCACTTCAACGTTACTGATGAAATCCTGGCTTGGCATGTCGATTTCGCTCCGATTTGTAATCGTAGACTTCATCAAAATCGATGGTTCCGGCCAAGGATAGGATTCCGAGTTGTTTCCGCTTGAGGATATATTCTTTCAAGGCCAAGTTGACGGTTTCTTCTCTGGTGCTCAAATGGCCGACAATTGTTATCCGCAAGATTTATTGATTGAGACTAGTATGCATCTTTGCGCTGGTCAATTGATACCAATTTAATGATGTTCTCTTTTTCATTAATCGTATAGAAAAGGCGGTATCTGCCGATTCTATACCGCCAAGTTTCAGGTATGTATCCCCGTAGCTTTTTAATATTTGGGCCATAGTGAGGCTCTTGTTTAACTTGTGGAGCCATGTAATCAATCATTTTCTTTTCGATGGACTGCCTGTCGCGAAGAGTTATTTCTTGAAGTCCAACATCGAATTCTTCCGTCAAAAAGATTTGATACATTAAATAAATCTGCCTCTATTCGCATTGGCGTCGGCAATGCCGCGAGCTATGCTTTCATTCAACTTTTGTTTGAACGTATTTTCTTCCATTTCAAATTCGTCAGCGTATTCATTTGCTTGAATATATTTTATAGTAGCGGTCTCTATGAAATTTGAAATGGGACGATTTTCTAATTCAGCAAGATGCTTGATTAGATCGTATTTATCAGAATCAAGCCGAAGTGTGATGGTTTTGTGCATGAAGTCCTCCTGAACGAAATATATTCACTTTCATTCAAAAGCGCAACAAGAATATTATATTTCTCTGACCGTTGCTAGAAGTGCAACAGTTCTATTGTGCAGTTATTGTTGCTGATATTGCCAGCTAAATGCGGATAACCCGCTCCTTAATGTTGCCGAGCAGGGAAACAGATTAAAAAACCGAGTAAGCGAGGTCAACATTGAATGCCGGTTGCAGATTGCGCGGTGCGTTCCTTTGGTATCGGCGCTTTGGATCATCAAAATCTTCCAGGGTTGTGTTGTCTTTTTGAATCTACCGCTGAAAACCCATGAAAACAATATTTTCGCTACTTGTTCAAAACACGGGCTATTGGGATTGCGTTCTGCTGCTAATTGATTTCCAGCCTATCTACTCATGATTTGGTCAATACTCAAATTTGAAATTTCCTTCAGGCAGATTTCACTGAATTCAGATGAGGTTATGGAAATTTCCTTCATTTCTGTGCATATGCATTCAAATTTCTCATCTTTGAAGCAGGCTATATAGTGTTTGCATTTGGAGTACATCCCATCGAAGTGATTCGGGTGAACTCTATTCATGGACATCAATTCATTTATCCATGGAGAATTTTCAATTTCGAATAATCCGTAATGCCCAAGTCCATACTTTGAAAGCGGATGTCCAGAGTGAGCTTCATCATTTGGGCCACCATACTTGCAATTTGATGAATCAAAACATAGAGCACGAATAAGATCTCCCTCTTTTTCCAAAAGGAGATAAGTGAAATTGTGCGTAATCAATGCGAAATTTTCGTACATAAACGAATAATCTCTGCCTAATTTAACTTCTTTTGCCGTTGGTTGATTATTCGTCACTATTGATCCTTAATTGAGAAATTCATGATATTTTTGTTTGTTGCCCATCTGCAGCCCCCATCCCCCTGTCTCAGGCAAGATGACGCTTTCCACCATGATTTTGGGGGCGAGCAGGTGAACACGAGATGCGCAAACCACATGCACGAAGAGACGAAGTCCTGTCGCGTTTGAATCAACCTGGCAGCCCATCGATCGGGGTCTTGGCCGAAGAGGTTGGAGTGTCCAAGGTGACGATCTATGGTTGGATCCAGAACGCCCGTAAGCGAGCCCTTCAGTCCGCTACGGAGTCGCTAGGAGGACGCCAAGTGACCGCACGAAAACAAAAGGATCGCAGTCCGTCGGAGAAGCTGCGACTTGTCAATGAATCCGGGGCATTGAAGGGCGAAGCGCTAGCCGCCTTCGTCCGCGAGCACGGGGTGACAGTAGCTGATTTGATGACGTGGCGGGACTTGATGCTCGGCGGTCTGGAGCGTCGAGAAGAGGAATCGAAGACGGTCAGCGCTGATCGTTACGACGAGGTCCTCAAGGAATTGCAGCGCAAAAACGAGGCTCTCGCTGAGGCCGCAGCCCATCTGTTTCTCGTAAAAGTCTCCCGCATCCTGGGCGGAGAAAAGTGATTCGGAGATCCGTCAACAGATCCAAACCGGTGTCCAGGATGCGGTGACCTTGGGAAGCACTTTGGAGTCTGCATGTGCCGAAATCGGATGGACCCGCGCCGTTTGCAGCGTTGGCGAAAGCAGCTGGAGGATGGTCGTCACGGCGGGCTGAGAGATCCAAGTCAAAAATTGACCGAACAGGAGAAGGATGCGATCGTAGATATTTTCCACAAGCCAGAAATTCATCGACCTTCCGGTTCGTTCTGCCTGGGTAAAAATGCTCGATCATGACCAATGCTTGTGCTCACCGGCCACGGCGTTTCGGGTGCTGGACGAGCGCAAGTTAGAGGGACGTCTGACAGTCAAACGGGCAATGCATCAAAGGCGCCCACCCGTGCTGGAAGCGACTGAGATCAATCAGGTTTGGACCTGGGACATCACCTATCTTCCAAGCCCCGTTCGTGGCGCCTACTTTTACCTCTATTCCATCCAGGATCTATTCAGCCGCAAAATTGTTGGGTGGGCAGTCGAGGCAGCGGAAAGCAGCATCTTGGCTCGTGATCTGTTCGCAAAGATCCTGTCTGAGCGGGTGGAGCAGCCACAAAACCTACGGGTGCATGCAGACAACGGAAGCCCCATGAAGGGCAAGGCGTTGACGAGCCTATACAACCTTTTGCAGGTCAGGTACACGCATGGTCGCCCGCATGTCAGCGATGACAACCCTTTCATCGAAAGCTGGTTTGCTGTCCTGAAGGGTCGAGCGTCGTTTCCGGAGTACTTCAAGGACATCCACCAGGCTCGAAAGTCGTGGAATCGCTGGTAGCTTGGTACAATGGCCAGCATATGCATTCCCCGGCTGGATTACCTCACGCCAGACCAAATGGACAAAAACGTGGGTGGGCCAATCCAGGAACACCGCAACAAGGTGATCGAGCAGGCGAGGGGCTCAACGACCCCAGCGCTTCGGGTCACGAAAGTTGCATCTTCGGGTACCAACGGAGGTCAGGCTGGCCTTCCACGAAACCGTTACATACAATTGATCCCGTTGGCGTCATTTTGCCTGAGACGCGCCGCCCATCCCCACGGAGTGTGTGCCTGACGCCGCTAATCACCTACTTGCGAAGCAATGTAGGTGGATTGCGATTGTCAGGTCCCGAGCGATTAGCGAGAGGAATATTGTTGCTCCTCTTGTTTCCAAATCCGTCATTTTGCTAATATATGGTCGCACGGTTATGCCGCAATTGCGTTCAGCGGCATTTGGCCGTTTCATTCCGTGCAGACTTGCCGAAGTTTCGTTCATTTTGTTTCGTTATTTTTGAGTCGTGTTTTGCATGCCGCTTTCGAATCCAGATGGATTCTGCATTGCCGAGAATAAATAGAAGTATTAATAATACAGGAATTGCGCGGCTTGAGTTCTTTACATCATATAGCGCCAAAACAATCGATACGCCGAATCCCAAAAAACACACACCAGCAGCAATTCTCCAAAAAATAAAAACAGCAGATTGTTTTGTATTTATTCTGGGCTTCGAAAATACATACGACAATGCCAAGTATGTGCAAAAGCCAAGCACAACAATAATGACAGACATTTTAGAAGATTCCATTATTAATCCGATATTTCAGCGGCAGTCATTCTGCTATCCATTTTTCGTTTTAGTTTATCAATAACCAAGAGTGTTGCATATCGAACGACAAGCATTAGTATCGGGAGTGATAGGAAGATTGGATATTGTGATTTGTCAAACTTCACATCCCGGTGAGCGAGTATGTACATGGCAATGAACACAGCAACGAAGCTAACAAAATTGGCAAGTTTTTCATCTTTTTCATTAGCTTTTCCAGCCCGTATGATAGCCTCTGCTACACTTGTTTGATCGGCCGCCTTCATAGCCAAACTATTCGCTATGAATGATTTGAGTTCGTCAAAGTTCTCAATCAATTGTCGATCAAAAGTATTGCCTTTGAATTTGATAAGATCATCGCCAAGTGAAATAAAGTCGCGTTTATAGATTTCTCAGATTCCAGTTGTGTCGTAATTGGCAGGTGAATGATTCATCGTTTATTGTGATTCGGATAGCTTCGCGGAAATAGATCTGACCAAAGCCAATTGACCAAATGCCTAAAAGTATGAAAGCAGAGTATGAACCAGAGTTCATCAATGTGCTTATTCTAGCCATAAATTAAGAGAAAGATGCCGTTGCTGCATATTTGATCCATTTTTTAGGATAAAGCTTCAAAATGCCCGCTTCAATTGTTGCCATTAAGAACTCCTTGCTATTGGGCTTTTCGGTTTGTTAAGACCCGAGCGAACTACGCGTGGACAAATATCCAAATGCCGTGCGGTTTTTCCGAAATCGCGTTCACTATTAGCGCGGCCATATTCAGTTGCGTTCATTTTGTTCATTTTGCTTACCCTTACCCCGCTTCTTAATGTTGCCGAGCGGGGTAACAGATTAAAAGCCGAGTAAGCGGTCAACATTGAAGAGCATTATCAAGGTAGGCCGGGGGAATCGCACCTTGGCCTCTCACTGAACCGTGCTTGACAGTCTCCCATCACACGGCTCTTCGAAGCAGATATTGCCACATTCGAAACCTTTCGACCAATGATGGAATTGCACTGTCTTTCGAATCTCCTGGCTGCATAGCCAGCCACGGCACGCGAGAACGTCGGTAGGCCAAACTTGCGTCTGATCCATTTCACCAACCTAGTGTTCAGAAGGTTCATCGTGCGCGCCATTTCGCCCAAGCTGTACTTGCCGTAGCTAGCTGATCCAGCCTCGTGTGCGCGGCGCCAGCGTCTTGGCCAATTCACGCAAGGTCATCCCCTGCCATTTGGTGATCGCAAGCTTCCGCAACACGTCGGCGATCCGACGCTCGTTCTTCCTGCTGATTGCCGGCCAGAATCCCCAAAACCGACCTTTGTCGCTACGGCGTGACTTCAAACGAGGCTTGAACGTGAAGCCCAGGAAGTCGAACTCCTGTGGGAGCTCATCCCGGCTGCGTTGCGGGCGTCCAGCCCTCCAGCGGTAGACGACGCGCGTCTTCTCTTCGTTCACACCAAGTCCGTAGTCGCCCAAGCGTTGACGGATCCTGTCTCGAAGCTCCTTCGCCTCGCGCTCACTCGATGCATGCGACGATGTCGTCGGCATAGCGCTCGAAGGGGACATCTGGATAGGTCACCGCCATCCAGCGGTCGAACACTTCATCCAGGAATATGTTGGCGAGCAACTGGACTGATCACGCCTCCTTGCGGGGTGCCCATGTCCCTGTCCGCCATCGTCCCGTCTTGTTTCCAAACCTGGGCTTGCAACCAACGGCGGCAGTACATCAGCGCGTGCCGTTTGTCGGTGCGCTTGCCCAGAACGTCCATCATCTTCTCATGGTCGATCGTGTCAAAGAGACCCGCTGATGTCAAGATCCGTCCGTATACCATTGACTTGCAATTCAACACACACGCGGCCAAAGCCTGGTGCGCATCCTTGTTGGTCGGTATCCATAAGAGCTCGGATGAAAGCGAGGGTTCAACAAGCGGCTCTAGCTCCGCCCGGATCACCTGCTGTGCCACCCTGTCCAGGACCGTGGGAATCCCCAGCTTCCGTTCTTTGCCGTTTCCCTTGGGGATGCAGTGCTCGCGCACCGCTGGCGGGTGGTAGCTGCCACTGGCCATTCGATTCCACAATGGGTACAGATACTTGGCAGGATCCGCGTCGATTTCGGCGATGCTCACATCGTCGACTCAACCGCTTTGCCACCCTTGCGAACGTGTTTCCACGCTTGCCATACCTGTCGTTTCTCGATGGGCTGCGTCTTTGCCAACATCAGTTCGCTCCTACTCTCGCGAGGTGGCGTTCCAATGGTCGGCGGCTTCTGACGGCCTTCGCTCGGGGTAAGCACTCGGTGATCCCCTCTCCCCAGGATCTTCTTGTGATTGATTCTTCCGCGATTGCCCCATCGAGGAGGAATCATGGACATCTTTTTCGCATTCCCCAAGTTCGCGCCGCAACCTCTTGGCTTGCCAGCTCGAAGGCGATGCGACATCGTCTACGCGAGCGCCTGCTGTCATCGGAGAGTTTGCCGCCCATCGAATTTGTTGAGGTGGTCATCGAGTGGGAAGAGGTGGCCTGATGCTGAGCCCCTCCAATCTGCGGATCTTTCTTTGCGGTCAGCCTGCCGACATGCGCAAATCCTTCAATGGGCTCACCGGCATGTGTAACCAATTTCTGTCGCAAGATCCCACATCCGGAAAGGTCTTCGTGTTTTTCAACAAGCGCCGGGACCAAGTCAAAGCGCTGTGGTGGGATGAGACGGGATACGCCATCTGGCACAAGAGATTGGAGGCGGGAATGTTTTATCCGATCCAGCCGAGGGGCCGATTTCGCCCGCGCAACTGTCCTTGATCCTCGATGGAATCCAAGTGAAGATGGTTCGCCAATACAAGCGATTCCATCTCGTGAAGAAGATGTCTGATTCATCGATTTGATCAGCATTTATCGAGGCTTTTCGGTATATTGCTCCTTGTGAAATCGACTCGATCCAACGCGATCTCGGTGCCGGAATCCGACTTGGATTCCGGCCTCTCAACGAGGCGTTGCAGGCTCAGGTAAAGCAGCTGACCGACGACAATCGGTGCCTGCGCGAGCAGTTGAGTTGCTCAAGCGCCACATCTTCGGGCGCAAGAGCGAAAAGATCCCCGCTGCATTGCTTGGCGCCGAATCCGACCTGTTTGGCGTGCCGGCACAGGATCCTTCTCTGGGCCAGACCAAGCAGGTCGCTGCGCACGAGCGCACCGTCAAGCCTACAGGTCATGGTCGTGTGGCGCTGCCGGACGATCTCCCCTGCGAGACCACGGGGCTCGACGTTCCGGGGCGGAGAAGACCTGTCCGTGCTGCGGCAAGCAGCGCGTTCATATCGGAGATGATGTCAGCGAGCAGCTGGACATCGTGCCGCCGCGGTTTACTCGTCTTCGCATCGTGCGCCCCAAGATGGCCTGCCGGGAATGCCGAATGCGGTGTGGCGCAGGCCAAACCGCCGGTGAAGCGTCATCGACAAGGGCATCCCCACCGCCAATCTGGTGAGCTGGATCATCCTGTCGAAATATGTCGACCATCTTCCGCTGCACCGCATCGCCGACCAGTTCAAGCGCTGGGGTGGAGATCGCTTTGAGACCACGATGATCGGTTGGATCGCGGCCATCTTCGAGCTTCTGGGGCCGATCCACAAAGCATTGGAGCGCGAGATCAAGACGTGTGGATGCATGCACGTGGACGAGACCACATTGAAAGTCCAAAAGGGAGAGAAGGACAAAAGGGGGGTAGGCAAGACAAGCGTCGACTACCTATGGGCCATGCTGGGACGTGGCCCCGATAGAACGCCGATCGGCGTGTCCTTTCTCTATGACGATGGGCGATCGCACGCGGTAGCCAAGGCGATTCTTTCCGGGGTGACAGGAAGCGTCTTGACCGATGGTTATGATGGATACGCCCAGGCCTGCAAAAAGAACGGACGATCTGGTCCATGGTTTGTGCTGGGCGCATGCGCGCCGCAAGTACCACGAGGCCTTGCTGACCGGGCAGGGGCAGGCCGCCTCGGTGGCGATCAAATGGATTGCCGATCTCTACGCGCATCATCGCCGCATCGAGACATTTGCCGATCGACTTGGCAGGCGCTGGAACAAGGCCGATGCCCAACCGGACTACGCAAGAATCGACGCAGTCATCGTGAACCGGCGCCAAAAATGGATGAAGCCTGTGGTCGATGAGCTGGAAGCGTGGAACGCCCGCATGGTCCAGCGCCACCCCCAAGGGGAAGTTTGGAAGCCATCGGTTACTTTCGCAACCAATCCGTCCGTCTCCGTCAATTTCCTGACCAACGCGAAATTGGATCTGGACAACAACATCATCGAACGCTCGATCCGTCCCATCGCCATCGGTCGCAGAAAGTGGATGTTTGCCGGATCCGAAGAAGGCGCCAGACGGTCCGCGCTGATGAGCCTGGTGGGATCCTGTAAGCTCCTGGGGATCGATCCCGCCGAGTATTTGCGCGATGTGATGTTGCGCGCGAAAGCCTGCAGCCGACAGCGAAGGATGCGCCGACCTGACGCCTAGCCGATGGAAAGTGGGACGGGCAAAGTGAAAGAGTCACCCCGAGGCAAAAAGAGGGGATTACCGAGGGCTTACGCTCCGGGGTCATTACAATCACCATCAACACTACTATGCCGCCATCTGACTCCATGGACCGTCCCACCCCGCTCAGCCTCATGGGAGCTCCATTTGTGCTCTCGGGTACTTATCGGGTCCATGGGATCACCTGTCGTTGGTGTGAAGCCTCGCAGAAAGTCCTGCCACCTATGCGGATCCGAGAAGGCAACCATGTCCAGTTGGGCAAACCCTGTCCTTGTCCCCCAGGCTCTAACGTACCGGAGGTTTTCAGATCGGTATGAATCTCTCGACACCTCATCGGTGGTTCACTTGCGTTCAGCTCTTTCTGCGTCACCCGAAACGGGTCCCCGCTCCTTTCCCCTCCTACCGTTCAACACCAGATCCTCACGAATCAGCACCGGGAGGGTGGTTTGATGAATCTTCTCTGGCCAAGTCTTCATCAGTGGGCCTGCCACCATCTTTCACACAGTTGCGAATCAATTCTTGGATTGTCTTCCTCCTCTCAATTCTTCGGAGTCACACGTTAGGCGTAAGCCCTCGGTGATCCCCTCTCCCCACGCTTGCTTTGTGAGTTGATTCTTCCGCGATTGCCCTATCGAGGAGGAATCATGGACGTCTTTTTCGCACATACCCAAGTACACGCCGCAGCCACTTGGCTTGCCAGCTCGAAGGCGATGCGACATCGTCTACGCGAGCGCCTGCTGCTCTTCGGGGAGCTCGCCGCGCATCGAATTCGTCGAGGTGGTCATCGAGTGGGAAAAAGTGGCCTGATGCTGAGCCCATCCAACCTACGGATCCTACTTTGCGGTCAGCCTGCCGACATGCGCAAATCATTCAATGGGCTTTCCGGCATGTGCAACCAATTCCCTGTCGCAAGATCCCACATCCGGACAGGTCTTCGTGTTTTTTTCAACAAGCGCCGGGACCAAGTCAAAGCGCTGTGGTGGGATGAGACGGGATACGCCATCTGGCACAAAAAGATTGGAGGCGGGAATGTTCCATCCGGATCCAACCGAGGGCCCGATCTCGCACGCGCAACTGTCTTTGATCCTCGATGGAATCCAAGTGAAGATGGTTCGCCAATACAAGCGATTCCATCTCGTCAAGAAGATGTCTGATTCGTCGATTTGATCAGCATTTATCGAGGCTTTGCGGTATATTGCTCCTTGTGAAATCGACTCGATCCAACGCGATCTCGGTGCCGGAATCCGACTTGGATTCCGGCCTCTCCAACGAGGCGTTGCGGGCTCAGGTAAAACAGCTGAGCGACGACAATCGGTACCTGCGCGAACAGTTGAATTGCTCTAGCGCCACATCTTCGGGCGCAAGAGCGAAAAGCTCCCCGCCGCATTGCTTGGCGCCGAATCCGACCTGTTTGGCGTGCAGGCACCTGATCCTTCTCTGGGCCAGACCAAGCAGGTCGCTGCGCACGAGCGCACCGTCAAGCCTGCAGGTCATGGTCGTGTGGCGCTGCCGGACAATCTCCCCTGCGAGACCACGGTGCTCGACGTTCCCGAGGCGGAGAAGACCTGTCCGTGCTGCGGCAAACAACGCGTTCATATAGGAGATGATGTCAGCGAGCAGCTGGACATCGTGCCGCCGCGGTTTACCCGTCTTCGCATCGTGCGCCCCAAGATGGCCTGCCGGGAATGCACCGAATGCGGTGTAGCACAGGCCAAACCGCCGGTGAGCGTCATCGACAAGGGGGATTCCACCGCCAATCTGGTGAGCTGGATCATCCTGTCGAAATATGTCGACCATCTTCCTCTGCACCGCATTGCCGACCAGTTCAAGCGCTGGGGGGTGGAGATCGCCGAGACCACGATGATCGGTTGGATCGCGGCCATCTTCGAGCTTCTGGGGCCTATCCACAAAGCCTTGGAACGCGAGATCAAGTCGTGTGGATGCATGCACGTGGACGAGACCACATTGAGGGTCCAAAAGGGAGAGAAGGACAAAAGGGGGGTAGGCAAGACAAGCGTCGACTACCTATGGGCCATGCTGGGACGTGGCCCCGATAGAACGCCGATCGGCGTGTCCTTTCTCTATGACGATGGGCGATCGCACGCGGTAGCCAAGGCGATTCTTTCCGGGGTGACAGGAAGCGTCTTGACCGATGGTTATGATGGATACGCCCAGGCCTGCAAAGAACGTGACGATCTGGTCCATGGTTTGTGCTGGGCGCATGCGCGCCGCAAGTACCACGAGGCCTTGCTGACCGGGCAGGGGCAGGCCGCCTCGGTGGCGATCAAATGGATTGCCGATCTCTACGCGCGTCATCGCCGCATCGAGACATTTGCCGATCGACTTGGCAGGCGCTGGAACAAGGTGGATGTCCAACCGGACTACGCAAGGATCGACGCAGTCATCGTGAACCGGCGCCAAAAATGGATGAAGCCTGTGGTCGATGAACTGGAAGCATGGAACGCCCGCATGGTCCAAAGCGCCACCCCCAAGGGAAAGTTTGGGGAAGCCATCGGTTACTTTCGCAACCAATCCGTCCGTCTCCGTCAATTCCTGACCCACGCGAGACTGGATCTGGACAACAACATCATCGAGCGCTCGATCCGCCCCATCGCCATCGGTCGCAAGAATTGGATGTTTGCCGGATCCGAAGAAGGCGCCAGGCGGGCTGCGCTGCTGATGAGCCTGGTAGGATCCTGCAAGCTCCTGGGGATCGATCCCGCCGAATATTTGGGGGATGTGCTGTTGCGCGCGAAAGCCTGCAAGCCGACAGCCGAAGGATGCGCCGACCTGACGCCTAGCCGATGGAAAGCGGGGCGGGCGAAGTAGAAAGGGCCTCCAGGAGGCAAAGAGGATTACCGAGGGCTTACCGTTAGGCAGATTGACCGGAGGTTTACCTAAGGTATCGGCTCTATGGATCATCAAAATCCTCGAAAACTGTGTTGTTTTTCGAATTTACCGCTGAAAACCCATGAAAACAATCTTTTTCGTACATTGTTCTGGAGCACGGGCTATTGGGATTGCGTTTTGTTTGTTTCAAATTCCACGTTTATCAGCCCATGATTTGATCAATGCTTTAAAAGGTTCGAGATTCTATTTTTACAGAACCAGTGATGCATTTTCCAGCTCGGGTTATTGGGATTGCGTTCTGCTTATTCATTTCTCACCTATCTGTTGTACTTCTTATGTAATGCATCTGCATATACCATAACATCAAGCACGGTAACAAGCTTATCAGTGCCTATATCAAAATCTGCATTTTGGGAAGATTGAACTGTTTATCGAATCCCACAAGAATATCAGTCACATCCTCAATCCCGAATTGGAATATCCTCTCTATTTTATCATCTGGATAGAACTGAAATCTACCGATAACCCGATCCATTTCGTGATATAGAAAAGTCACGACATTGGTTGAAATTTCTTTCTTGTCTAAATGAGATAAGAATTCCTCAAAATTTGATTTTCCTCTTCCTCCAAAAACGTCATTCTTTCTGCGTCGCTCCTTGTATGTGATGTATGACGAGAATAACACCAGAATGCCAAGCCAAGCGAGTCCCACTTTGATTGAAGTGAGAAATACAAATATGGACCAGATTACAAACAGCAGAAAGAGTATTGGTCTTTTCATCATCTTGGTATTCTGTTTAATTTCACGGCCGAAGGCCGTTTTTGTTCTTGTTGCTCATCTGCAGCTCCCATCCCCACGGAGTGTGTGCCTAACGGTGTGTCCTGAATAGAAAGGTGAGGTCGAAACATGCGATAGAGGAATTGCCTTTCGAGCTGTGCTGAAGATGGTGGTCTGGCCCACCGATGAGGACTCGACCAGTGAGACTCATCAAACCGCCCTCCGGTGCTTGAATCTAACGCTTCAGGTGCTGAACGGAAGAGGGAAAAGCGGCAGAAGATGTCGCAGGTGACCTTGAAGGAGCTGAACGAAAGTGAACCGCCGATGAGGTGTCGTAAGAAGGTTGAGATCCGAAAACCCGTGTTGCCGTTAGATCGCGGGGACAAGTGCGATAAATGCATGACTGGCCGAGCTGTTCGCACCGGATCCGGCATAAAGGCGGCAGGACCTTCAAGGAGGCTTTGGCATGGAACAGGAGAAGCCACCAATCCCGGATTGACCGGAAGGCGCAAGTGGAGCACCCACGAGACCGAGAGAAGGGACGGGGTAGGTGGTGGCAGATGGATCCGTAGTAGTGAAGAAGGTTCTGTAATGGGACTGGAGCGAAGGGGTCCACGGAGCGGCGAGCGGAGGCGAGACAACTTTTGTCGGCCAAAGGCGGCGAAAGGATGACCGACCCGATGCAAGCGAAGAGCCAGCCGATCGGAAAGCGGCAGGTATGGGAAGCCTGGAAGCATGTGCGAGGTGGCGGCAAAGCCACCGGCGTCGATGGCCTGTCCATGGACGAGATCGCCTCGGATCCGGGCCGATACCTGTACCCCTTGTGGAACCGCCTGGCCAGTGGGAGCTACATGCCCCCGCCGGTGCGCGAGAAGCGGATTCCCAAAGGAGACGGCAAGGAACGGAAACTGGGAATCCCGACGATTCTGGACCGTGTGGCGCAGCAGACGATCCGCGCGGAGCTGGAAGCGGAGGTGGAACCGATGTTCCATCCCGACTCTTACGGCTACCGTCCGCACTGCAGTGCCCACGATGCTCTTCGGCAGTGCAATGCGCGTTGCCGGGGGCAATGGTATGTGATCGATCTGGACATCCGGGCGTTCTTTGACACGATCGACCATGAGTTGATGCTGTCGATTCTTCGGCAGTACACGGACAAGAAGCACATCCTGCTTTACTGCAAGCGATGGCTGGAAGCGCCGATGATGAAGGAAGATGGGGGCATGGAGGAGCGCGATCGCGGTACGCCTCAAGGCGGCGTGATCAGCCCACTCCTGGCCAACCTGTACCTGCATGAAGCCTTTGATCTCTGGCTTTGGGAAACCGAACCGGGGGTGGAGTTCGAGCGGTACGCCGACGACATCGTGGTGCATGTATCCAGTCGTGAGCAAGCGGAGAAATTGCTTGGTCGGATTCGGGAACGGCTCGGGGCCTATGGTCTCGCGCTGAGCGAGGAGAAGACAAAGATTGTCTACTGCTGGAAAGGGACCCGTCCGCCTTCGGCGAATTCGGGTTGCGACCGGTCGTTTGATTTTCTGGGCTTCCAATTTCGCCCCCGGTACATGGCCAAGATTGAGGGGAGGAAGGGTGGCGGCCTGTGGATTTTCAGTCCCGGGATCAGCCCCAAGAGCGAGAAGCGGATTACCGCGACGTTGCGTGAGCTTCGGATCTTCCGATGGCAAAATGTGACGTTGGAGGAAGTCTCCAAACGACTGGCTCCGATGATCCGGGGTTGGCTGGGGTATTACTCGCTCTACAGCCCATCGGAGATGATCGGACTATGGTGGCGACTGAACATGCCTGATCAAATGGGCGCGTCGGAAGTTTTCACTGCCGACCTTCGGGGCGGCGTTCGTTCGACTTCAGCTCATCTGCAGGAGACAACCGTGCTTGTTCCCTCATTGGTCGAGAGGCTTCACGATCTGACGTCTGCTCCGAAGAGCCGTGTGACGGGAGACTGTCACGCACGGTTCCGTGAGGGGCTGGGGGTGCAATTCCCCCGGCCTACTCGATACCCGTGTTCACCCAGTTTCGCGAAGCGAAATCTGGGTGGAACCGGATTGTTAGGGACGGTCTGTGGTTCATTCCATGACGATCACAGCTGGAATCAATTGTGTCATTTGGGATGGGTTGTATCCTTTGATTCGGGTGAAATTATCGAAGTAGTCACTGTGGAAGAATTTGCCTTTTCTTCTACACCGAAAATTTCACCGATATCTTTCTTTAACGACCCGCGATGAATACTCTCTGCAATCGCTCGAACTGCATGATGAATTAGATTTTGAATTATGTAGCTCATTGTTTTCTCCTAGATTGTTTGGTGGTGTGTTAGGGATGATGCTCATCTTCTAAATCAACTTCTTGATTACATAACGAGATAGCTTTTTCGCAATACTCATTAAGCTGTGCATTATTGGTCTCGAAAAGATCGCCAAATTGCTCAAGCTTATTTTTGATTTCTACTATTTGTGCATCAATTAATTCATTAAGATCGGATTCGTAGCATTTTGCAATGCATAAGATAATAAGGACTTTGTGTAGCTTCTCAACCGAATTAGAGTATTCTTCGTAAGCAGAGCTTTCTGCAAATGGTCTCTGCAGGATTAATAGATTTTTCCTTGATTGATTTGCGAGAAATTCGATGAATTATGCATCATTATTTTGCATATGATATATGCAGTTGCTTCGAAAATGCGACCACTGCTTGGGGCATAAAAGTGTATTCCTATCTGTAGTTGCTCCTCAGCAAAGGATTTAATCGCTGTTGCTATTTCTGTATTGTCGATTTTTGATTCTTCAATAAGCGGTGCAAGAAGATCTGTTAGTGTTGACATGAGCCATGAGCCAGGAATTGGGCCACTGCATACGCTGATTACATGTTTTATGTATTCCGATTTTGCATTGTCAGGCCACAAAGTCTTTATGAGATCAAATAATTGGCTTAAAAGCGAGTTCATTTCAAATGGCGGATGCGATCTATTTGCTCTAATCCTGAGTTTATAAATTGTTCGGTAGAGTATTTCTAACTTATGTTCGTTCTTGATGCCTGAAATAGCAACACTAAATGCAGGGAAATCGATTTTAGAATCAAGAAGTTTTTCAATCAACGATGCTGCCCCGATCCCAACGCACCAATCGAATCCTGCTGCTATGTATTTTTCCTCCAAATTTTTGCGAAACAGTAGTGATATGCGACTCGAAACTATGGCTTTCTGAATTGAAACGAATGAAAGTCTACGGCACGCTCCCTCTGCAGACACTTGTTCTGTAATTTCTTGGACGCATTTGATAAGAGTATTGATCGAAACGTAAGAAGCCATTTCCATGAAGAAATGAATTTCAGGAGGTACTGCATATGTGTCGTGCAAATAATTAAGTGCATCATCAGCATATTCTATTTTTTTGAAAATAATGGCTCAATCAAGAACTTTCCAACGAATCTAGCTTCGTCATTATTGGAATCTTGAGTGATAACATCGCTTTGGTTAATCAGATCAATAACGCCTCGCAAACATTTCGATCCATGTTTCTTCAGATAAAGAACTTGCGGAGCTTTCTAAGTTCGATGAAGTTTCAGAGTTATTGTAGGCATTCTTCGAAATTATCCGCCAGGCATCCCAAACGTCAGCTGTGGATAATTTTTGAATGATATCATCTTTCCCAATTGGCAAATAGTCTATTTTTTCAGGAATCGAGATTGTCGCGCTCGGCTCTTGTGTCTCACATTTTTTGCTATCCCATATCTTATCGAGGCTTGAATCCAATATTCCAGAAAGCCAATTTTGTATTTCTGCTGCTATGTCGCTAGGTATTTCAGTTATAAGTAACGGGTAGTTTTTGTTTGCCATTTGTATTGAGTTGGACAAATGGTATCCGCCCAGAAAGAGGCCGTCGGAGTCCATTACAAGAATGTATCGATCATGTATTAATTGCTTATCTTTTGCGACGTCGTATATTTCTACATCATATCCTGAGATTAATGAAAATATCTGATCCGCACATTGGCAAATATTCGCAACTCGCTCCAATGAATTCTCTAATATCTTCGTGTTCGCAATCAGCGTGTACTTTATTTCTCTACGTTCGAATCTAGGGATGAATCTTATTGCTTCTTCTTCAAGGTATGGATCGATAATGAATATATGAGAAGCGGTTTCATATTTATGAGGAAGGTCTTTAAGCCACAAATAGAAGGATATTTGTCCGTCCCAACCTTGAGGTAAGAAAATCGAATTTGATTTTTTAGGGTGGCGTAAGTTCCATCGAGCTTCTATAAGCTGTATCGTGGAGGCCCATTTGTCACTGCTATTGCTGCCAATTATGCTACTAGTTGAATGACCATTAAGCTTTATTTTGGCGATTTCATCGACGTTTCTAATTAGCCGCGTCTCTTTGCGAAGTCGTTCAAGCTTTGGCGAGCTGATAATGGCATCCTCTTGATTCATTGAATAACTCATTCCCAATGACCGAATAAGGGTAAAGGACTTCTCATACCATAATGTTTGTACATCATCTCGATTACGCCATATTTTTACAACGATTTTTGATATATTTTCTTTTGCGGCGAATATGCAACTTTGTCCGCTTGAGGAGATCGCCAATGATTTGATCTGATCAAGTATAATGGCTTTGCCATTTATCAACCGCACATTAACTAGGAATATTCCTGAAGCTTCAGGGCGTATCGTTACGCAGACCTCATTGCATTCAATAGCCCCATTGTATTCATTTTTAATGGTCTTGATATCCACGAATGATCGATCTTGAATCGTTCCCGAGGGGAATGAGAGTAGTTCGATATTTCCTATGCGTGCTATCTCTGATCCAAATAGATCGATCCCGATCTCTTCGCGGATTTGTTTCGATATTTTACTTGTAATGTTTTGTCGAATTGATTGATTTGCTTATTAATGCAGAATAGTGACTCCGATTCAGCTAGCGTCTTTTTTGAAGGGCTGTGGAAATATTTAGCATCTCTATTGGATTCGTCTCTTGGTGGAAAAATACATTTTGGCCGAAATACATAATCGGTTTCGATGATTTTCCAAGATTTGATAGGATTAAAGATGTTGGCATCAATTGCAGCATGTGTTTGGGCTGCTGATTCACCCAAGCCGTTTCCGGATAGAATATTTTCCCAGAATTTAATAGTGGATTGTTTTGAAAGATTGCCGACATAGACAATGAGATTGCTGGAAATGTCTTTCTTGAACCATTTATCAGCGCCAGAAGATTCGCTTGGACTGATAATCCATGAGTACAGAAATATGCAACTTCCCGATGCCCTATCAATGTAAAAGTAAAGAGAGTTAAGGTATCGTTCGGATTCGAAACTAAACTTGAGCATAAAATCCTTCTTTCACATTTAATTGTATTGGAGCTTTTTGATTAGTTCTTTTTTGCACACCCAGCGGTGTCACTAACTTGCGCAATCGCCGGCCATATCTATGACTCTGTAGCAATTTGCGCCTGAATACGGTGTTAGATATTTTTTCGTGTCTTTATTCGTGTTTATTTTGTCGCGCCCCGCAGGTGTCCCTAAGCCCGCTCCTTAATGTTGCCGAGCGGGGTAACAGATCAAAACCGAGTAAGCGAGGTCAACATTGAAGAGCACCGTTAGGCATGATGGTCCGAAGTGTTAGTTAGACTATCGGTGGTTAGGATCATCAAAAATCCGCGAGGGTTGTGTTGTTTGTTTTGAATAGTGCACAAACAATTATATAGTTCCGAATATTTTTAAAATAAACTGTTTGCGGCTTAATTTATTTCTGGTATCACGGCTTTAAACGTTACCTGACGTTCATCGCACGAAACTCCCGGGTAACTTCTGACAGTAATTTGAAATGGTACATTAACCCCCTTTTCATGAGAATCAATCACCAAATAGTGATAAAAGTCATACCCAATTTTTCCGAGATAAAGATTGTATTTGGTTGCGGTATCCTTGTCGATAATCTCAGCTTCATCAAAATCTGAGATACCGTATCTCCCAATCAGATCGTTGAAATTTATAGAAAATGAGGAGTCGACCTTGCCGTTTGGGAGAATGATATCGGGAATGTGAGTAGGGTATTCTTGGCATGTGCTTTCAAATAATTTGCACCCGAACGTGCTTGTTGCAATCATTGCTACTAGAGAAGTATTGATTAATGTTCTAGTGTTCTTGGTCATTTGATCATCCTTTCGCTTTGTATGATTTAGTTTAAGGGTCCGATTTTACCGCCCTGTATTGATATTGAAAGCTAATATTTTTTGCAGCTACTAACTAGGTATTGATATATTCGCATTGAATGCTATAATTCCTGATATGAACAATCAAACACAAGAACAATCCGAAGGCTTTCTGAAAGTCAAGGCGATGATCCGGATGGTTCATCGAGCTATTGTAACTGAACCTAAACGATCTCGCATGGAAATTTATGAAGAAATTGGCCAAATTTACGACCTCGGCTCCAGTCTTGTAAGGCTCCGTTATTCAGCCTGGCTAAAAATGGCGATGAATGCTTGGTGCCCAAGATCAAAGGCCGGAAAAAGGGGATGGCAAATTCCTTTCGGATGAGCGTGAATCTGAGGTTCGTAAGCTAATTACTGATTGCACCCCAGACCAGATGAAAATGCCGTTTGCACTTTGGAACCGTCAAGCCGTTCAAGAATTGATCTACTCTCGATATGGAATTTCTCTAGTCATCACAGCTGTTGGCAAATATCTGAAAAGTGGGGCTTCACCGTTCAAGTCCCCACCATCAAGAAACCAGGCCAGCGGCCACCGGGGAAGTCAAGGCATGGCTTGAGAAGGAATACCCGGAGATCCAAGCCCAAGCCATGCAGGAGGACGCGGGGATTTGGGTGGGGGACGAGACTGCTGTCCAGAACTCTCGAACCAACTTCGCGGCTACTCACCTCGTGGCAAGACTCCTTCTGTTACAGGTCCGCGCAAGCTCGTCCATATTCACATGGTATCGGCGGTTAGCAAACCAGGCGCGATACGTTTCAAATTGTATTCCGAGGCAATTAACGTCGAGCGATTCAAGATTTCTTGATGAAAATGATAGCGGACGCCAAGGGCGCAAAATTATTCTCATCCTCGATAACCTGCGCGTTCATCATGCAAAAGATCTGCAGCCTTGGCTCCTAGAGAATAAGCATCTCATTGAATTGAGATTTCTTCCGGCTTATTCGCCTGAAATGAACAGATGAGTATTTGAACCGGGATATGAAATCTAGGCTTTCGAACAAGCCGATGACATCAAGCGCAGAGGTCCTAGAGAGCAGGGTATTAGGCTACATGGATTACCTGGAAAGGAAAAAGAATTGGTCCAATCATTTTCTCTTACAGCCAAGTCAAGTATGCTGCATGATGCCAAATTTACGATACCGGGTTAGTATTGCAGCTCATCTGCAGCTCCGGCCGCTGGAAGCGTGTGCCTAACGCCGCCTGTTCACCGCGCCGCGGTGAAACGGCAAACACAATGCGACCGCGGTCGTGGTGGAACGGGCGTGTTAGGGACAATCGGCTGCTGATCACATGTTGATCAAAACAAATTTTGTCGTTTGTTATCAAATTAATCCGTTAGGATGATCAGAGGCATCGTCGACAGTCGTTTAATTATACAGTTTAGAACGAATTTGTTGTTTAAAAAATCATTTCAAGGATTTCGTCTCCATAAGAATCGGTATTCCCCGTTGTTTTCCAACCCATGTGTCTATAAAATCCGAAAGATCTTGAGGTTGAACTCGGATTGCAGCTTAAAAATGACCTTGAATATCCTTTCGTTCGCAAATCGGCAAGAATATTTTGCAGCAATTTGTTGCCAATTCCTTTTCCTTCCAAAATCAGGCAAAACAGCAACAACTAATATTTCTCGGTTTCATTATCATAAAACTCATTCCAATAATCAAATCACCATGAAGACAAACATATCCAGGAGAACTGCCGTTTTCAATTCCAGATCGCCAATTATCCAAGGTTATTCCAATTGTGTCCCGTCCCACGTTTGATTCCCAGGTTGATCACTGTTTGTCCCGCGTTCGTTGACCCAGTGTTGACGTAGTCGGACCGTATCGCCCAGGACGCGGATCGGGTACCCCTTCGGGAGTGTGACGGTTGAAGCACTTTGTGCCCTCGACCAACACAACCACAAACCCGGAGAGGCACCCATCAACAGCACTTCCGTCGGCTCCCGTGGATACCCGTCACCGGATCCGCTTTCATCCCTCCTTACCTCCACAACGGTGCCCTCGGCTGCAACGGCACGAACCTTAGACCTTACGGGAGCTACACCCGCAAGGGCACGCACTGGGTCGACGACGAGATCCGCATTCCACGGACTCGATGCCTCGAATGCAGCCCTTTACCTTCGGCGTTTTACCCCAGGGCCTCCTTCCCGTGTGTCGGGCTCCGCTGGCTTTACTGAGTGCGTGACCCGCTTGTTCGAGCGCGGCATCCCAGCGTCTCGGATCCGCGATTGGGCCGGACTCTCGTGCGGAGTACTGGCCCGTCTTCAGGGCCGGATCCTCTCCCTGGGCTCCACACTCGTATCCCTCGCCCGCAGCGATGGCCACCTCGATGGATTGCCTGACCCAGACAGCATCGTCACCTGCCTGCGTCTATCCGCACATTGGCCCTGGACCGGGGGCCGTTTATGCATTGTCCCGCGCTTTGTACCCTGCCGGTGGCCTACCGGACCTCCAGATCCTCGTTCACGATTCGTGCGATTGACGGATCTTGTCTGCCGTATCGTTTCATCCCCCTCCTGGGGAAGACATCCGGAGGACTTCCATCGACACCGGAGATCCACCATGACAGACTCTCTTCCGCCCCGGCTTCCGCCGCGAGGACGGCATTCTGCGTGCTCGCCGGGCGCGACACGAAGGTGCGACAGCACCCCACAGTCAAGGCGCCACCCGACCGACGCATTATGGAGGTACGGCGTCATCAGCGCCTTCCTGCACGCCGCGCCCACCGAAGCGAGCCTGCGACAGAGGCTTCCAGAATGCCGCGTCCCAGCAGTGGATCGATCCGGCCGGACGCACGCGCCCCATCCGCCGAGACGCTTCGCCACTGGATCTACCGATACCGAAAAGGCGGCATACTGGCATTGTCTGACAGAACTCGTCGTGACAAGGGTGAGACCCAGGTTTCGAAGAGATGATCCAGGCATTGACCAAGCTGCGAGAGGATTCCCGGCCCTGACCACGCTGAGGCTCTTGTCCCTGCTGCGTCGCGCAAGGAGTGGGACGGACGCGCTCCCGTCGCGATCGGCCATCTACCGCGCCGTACGGACCCGTGGACTTCAGAGGCGGGGCGAGATCGCGACCAAACCACGGAAGAGGCCAGGGCATTTGCCTGTGACCACTTCGGGCAGATGTGGACCGCCGACTTCCTCCATGGACCACCGTGCGCGGGAGAGGGACGGGCAAGGCCTCCCAGAAGCTCTACCTGCTGGGCCATCATCGACGATGCCACACGCTTTGTGGTGCACGCCCACTTCTACACCACAGGAGGAATCGTCGCACTGGTCCACGGATTGTCTGAGCGCCATCACACGATTCGGTACCGGAGAGGTTCTACACCGACAACGGATCGGCATTCCGGACGCTCCTCTACAGACCATCGCGGCACGACTCGGGTTCACCTTGTGCCGCACACACCCGCCTGAGACCACAGGGGCGCGGCAAGATCGAACGATTCTTCGGGACTCTTCGACGACAATTTCTGGACGGCACTATCGCCCTTCTCGCAAGGAATGGAACTCGGGCTGCGCCGAGGTGGATCGACCGCTTCCACCACCACGCTCGTCTGCGAAACCCTCCAGGCCACCCCATTGGAGCGGCGACTCTCCTGGCCTCTGCGCCCACTTTCCCGCGTGGCCACGATCCTCTCAAGGCATTCCTCCTGGAGGCGCGACGCAAGGTCCGCCGCGATGGAACCGTCCTGCCGATGGTGCCACATAGGGGATGTCCCAGGCGCATTGCCGGGAGGGTCGTCAACATCCTCCATGCGCCCTGGGTCCCCGGAGCAGATTCTCGTCGGACGAATCCTGGAGTCACCAGGCCCGTCGACCAGAATCGTCAACGCCACACGCTTCGCCAAAAACCCCATCCGCGGCAACATGACGCCAAAAAGACCTTGCCCACGGAGAAAAGCCATGAACAGCCAGAACCCAAAAGCCACTCAACAACTTAGCGAATCCGAATCCTCGCGACTTGCCGATGCCGATACGCTCCCTTCTCGGACACTTTCCACTCAAGGATGCGTGGATGTCCAAGGTCGACAGCGACAACCTCCGACGCATGGAAGCGCTCCTGTCACAGGAAAGTCGTTCGCCTCGGACGAACCCGGAACGAAGCAAGTCCAGCCTTCTCAAGCGACTTCTGGAGCGACTGGACGCCAAGACCTATCGTACGGTCCTGATCCCGTGGGCAGGACCGAAGACAGGACAGATTCTGCGTGAGATTTGCGACAAGATCCGTCTGGACGTCGCGGGACGAACGCCTTACTCATCCAACGGCTCCACAAGGCAATGGCACGATCAACGATGCGCCGTACACGGTGGTCGTTGCCATCGACGAAGCGCACAACCTGCCGCGCGAGGGCGCTCCATGAGCTGTTCTCTCTCACCGCCGACCACCAGAGCCCAACCGCTTGCGTCCATCGTCTGGCTGGACATCCGGTGCTGACCAAGATCACTCGAACTGGACATCAATGCCGCCGTCAGATCCAGGATCGCCATGCGCTTTCAGTTTACGCCCCCTGGATGAAGAGGAAGTCCAGCTTCGTCAGTACAGACTCAAGGCCGCGGGGCCAAGGTGGGAACCTTCAAACAAGGAAGCATTTACGACACTCCACATCGACTCCAAAGAAGTAGAAGAGCCATCCATGAAGACATCGCAGGCAACGCCATGGACAGCGTGTGTGAACGCGCCGCCCGGATAATTGCCGACGACATCGTCCGGGGAGGTCGCTGGTATGAACTGATCCAAAGCATTCAGGATGCGGCGCAGGGGCCTCGGCGGAAACAACCGCCGAGGCCGCGCTACTGGTCAGGTGATATCCGAACAAGCAGAGCTGGGGAAAATAGCGCAGGACAAAACTGGTTGTTAAAGCGCGGAAGGACACAATTGCAGCAAGCGCTTCAATCAGTATGAATTTTTCACGAGTTTTGCACGCATTACGATGCACTGTTCAGCATCTTCTGGTATTGCAGAACGAAATTCAAATCTCATTATTAACCTCTCTAA
>JADKBN010000030.1 GCA_016715065.1 Fibrobacterota bacterium | reverse complement strand
AGGAGTGGGACGGACGCGCTCCGTCGCGATCGGCCATCTACCGCGCCGTACGGACCCGTGGACTTCAGAGGCGGGGCGAGATCGCGACCCAAACCACGGAAGAGGCCAGGGCATTTGCCTATGACCACTTCGGGCAGATGTGGACCGCCGACTTCCTCCATGGACCCACCGTGCGCGAGGGACGCAAGGCCTCCCAGAAGCTCTACCTGCTGGCCATCATCGACGATGCCACACGCTTTGTGGTGCACGCCCACTTTACACCACGGAAGGAATCGTCGCACTGGTCCACGGATTGTCCGAGGCCATCACACGATTCGGTATACCGGAGAGGTTCTACACCGACAACGGATCGGCATTCCGGACGCTCCATCTACAGACCATCGCGGCACGACCTGGATTCACCTTGCCGCACACACCCGCCTACAGACCACAGGGGCGCGGCAAGATCGAACGATTCTTCGGGACTCTTCGACGACAATTTCTGGACGGCACTATCGCCGCTTCTCGCAAGGAATGGAACCTCAGCTGCGCGAGTGGATCGACCGCTACCACCACGCTCGTCACGAAACCCTCCAGGCCACCCCCCATTGGAGCGGCGACTCTCCACACCAAGCCTCCTGCGCCCTTTCCCCGGCGTGGCCGATCCTCTCAAGAAGGCATTCCTCCTGGAGGCGCGACGCAAGGTCCGCCGCGATGGAACCGTCCTGCTCGATGGTGCCACATGGGATGTCCCAGGCGCATTGCCGGGAGGTCGTCAACATCCTCCATGCGCCCTGGGTCCCGGAGCAGATTCTCGTCGGACCAGATCACAAGGTCGCAAGGCCCGTCGACAGAATCGTCAACGCCACACGCTTCGCCAAAACCCCATCCGCGGCAACGCACACACTGACGCCAAAAAGACACCCACAAGGAGAAAAGCCCATGAACAGCCAGAACCCAAAAGCCGCATCCAACGGCACCAACACGGTCGGAATCCTCGAGCACTTCCGATGCCGATACGCTCCCTTCTCGGACACCTTTCCACTCAAGGATGCGTGGATGTCCAAGGTCGACGGCGACAACCTCCGACGCATGGAAGCGCTCCTGTCACAGGGAAAGTCGTTCGCCTTGGTTGAGAGCCCGGAACAGGCAAGTCCATGCTTCTCAAGCGACTTCTGGAGCGACTGGACGCCAAGACCTATCGTACGGTCCTGATCCCGTGGGCAGGACAGAAGACAGGACAGATTCTGCGTGAGATTTGCGACAAGATCCGTCTGGACGTCGCGGGACGAACGCCACTCATCCAGCGGCTCCACAAGGCAATGGCACGATCCAACGATGCGCCGTACACGGTCGTTGCCATCGACGAAGCGCACAACCTGCCGCGCGAGGCACTCCATGAGCTGTTCTCTCACCGCCGACCACCAGAGCGCAACCGCTTGCGCGTCCATCGTCCTGGCTGGACATCCGGTGCTGACCAAGATCCTCGAACTGGACATCAATGCCGCCGTCAGATCCAGGATCGCCATGCGCTTTCGGACCACGCCCCTGGATGAAGAGGTCGAAAGCTTCGTCCAGTACAGACTCAAGGCCGCGGGGCCGAATTGGGAACCTTCGACAAGGAAGCGTACATGACACTCCACATCGACTCCAAGGGAAACAGAAGAGCCATCATGAACATCGCGGGCAACGCCATGGACTTGGCGTGTGAACGCGCCGAAAGGATCGTCGCCGACGACATCGTCAGGAGGTCGCCAGTATGAGCTGATCCAAAGCATTCAGGATGCGGCGAAGAGGGGCCTCGGCGAAACAACCGCCGAGGCCCCTTGTCGCTTCAGGTCAGGCCGATATCAGACAAGCAGAGCTGGGGAAAATAGCGCGGGACAAACTGGTTGGTAAAGCGCGGAAGGGGACACCATACGGATACCTTCGCGTGCCCGAGAATACTTCCACGCAGTAACCCAGTGTCTGTGCAAGCGAAGGTATTCCACTTTTCCAGTGGATCTGCATGCACCAGGTCAGGCAGAAAACCTGCGACGACGGCGAGGATGAGGAGTTTCTTGGTGTAGGATGTCATATTGGGCCTCAGGTGGCTATCGGTCCGTGAGCGGTCGAACAGTGAGCTCGCGACAAAAATCGCGGATGCTTGTGGAAACACACACCCTGACGATGGAGCCGATCGCTCCGTGAAGCTTCATTGATGCTTCTGTGGGATCCGATATTTCCTTTCCACCGATGGAGATGATCGATGCGCCATCTGACAAGCCGACTCGTTCCGCTTGCCCTCCGGGGGTGATTGAAGTGATCTCCAGCCCACCTCCTTCGCCTTGACCGATTTCCATTCCGACACCGGTTGCGTAGGATGACGGATTTGCTTCGCCAAGCTCCGCATTGTTTCCTTGCTTCGTCGGCGCTTCAAGCGGCTCGTTCGAGGCGAAGAAGCATTCGACGCTGGCAATCCTACGGAGAACGCTGACCGGGATGCTGATTTCGGTCGATTGGGACAGCGTGTAGTCTTTGTAGATCCAGGCACCCATCGTGCTTCCAACGCAAGTGCCGATGTTGCAGTTCGCGTGGTCTGTTAGACCATCTTCCCCCTGTACCATTCTTGATGTCGGACGGAAATTGACATTTCCGGTGAATACGACCTCACGGTCCTCGGAGTAGAACTGAAGCACCAACCGCTGAGGACGGTTCAGGCTCGATGCCACTTCTTTGTACGACGCCACCGGGATGTCATATCCAACCTGTGGGAACCCGGAATTCGAGTGAGTTCCACCGGATCGGAGACGTGGCCAGGATGATCAGTCCGCGCGTGCCATGCAAGTTGCTGCGGATGAGTTCTTCCGGAGTGGGTGCTTTGAGTTTCTGGTTGGCGATCGCACCAGCCATGGACTCGAACACATGGACCCATGCTGTGTCGAACGTGATCGTGTAGTCGAGATTGACATCGGCGACTTCACCGCGGTCTTGCTTCAGCCGCGGTGAGCTCACTGTGATCTTGTACGCGGACTTTGGGTACTTGTTCAGGGCCGGTGCCAGCATCGCCGCGGCATCGGCTTCTGCTTTCCGCTTGGTGTCGATCTGGACTGCGAATGCTTGTCCAGGAAGTTTCGCGATCGCGATGTTGAGCGAGTCCAGTTTCTGCCGCAACTTCAACGATGAAACTTGGACCGAGATGGCTAACTTGACTTGGCCCATCGTCAGTTGTTCCGGAGATGATCTTGTAGTCCTGGACATAGCCTGCGGAGTAGGACAGGATATCGTCGCGGATCAAGGTGTTGTTGTTCACCTCGGTCTCGCTGGTGACCAGCGTGCCCACCGCCTTCTCCACTGCGCGCCTCAGCCCATCCTTGATGGCGAGGTCACGACTTGGCCCGACCCCTGTGACTTCGACAACTTTGGGGTCTGCCCCAATACCCAGACCGGCCGCCACGACGATGGCCGCGAAAATTTTGTGAAGCCGGTGCGTTCGGATGAGTCGATTCGTTCGCCCAGCACCTTCGGGAAATTGAGGTGGGAGCTTGCCTGCGAACACGGACTTTGTCATGTAGGCTCCTCGAGCAGGGTTGGCGGTGTATCGCAGATATAGTACATCAATACGCTGTAATGCTGCAACTCTACATCAGATTCCCGCTAGCCCTTTCGGGGGTGAGGACGGAAGTTTCACGGCGTGGAATCCAGAAGAAGACAGTCCCTCAGCGAGGCCGGCGCGCGCATCCGGAAGTTGCGGCTTGCCGCCAAGCTGACTCAGACACAGGTGGCTCTGCATTTGGGCATTCCTTACCAAGTCTACCAGCGGTACGAGCGCGGTGATGCGTCGATTCCGTCGGACAGGCTTGCTGGGATCGCGGAAGCTTTGAAGGTGCCGGTCGAAGACTTGGTTCCGACTGGTAAGTCAAAAATTGCCAAGAAGAATTCCTACGAACATATTCTCGCTCCTGACGAACTTGAGCTTGTGCAGGTGTACCGCAAGATCCAGGACCGAAAAACACGCGCAGGCCTTCTCCAGGTCGCCCGAGGTCTGAGCTCGGCGAGCCAGGCGTAACAATCTCATTCATTTGTTTTCACCGTTGTTGCGTCGGCGACGCCGTTCGAGGATTCGCGCACGAGCATGCAGTCGAATGGGATGCAGCCCAGTTCGTGTCGTACCAAATTTTCGCTGCGGATTTGGGAGCCGACGCTGCGTAGTTGTTCCAACCGGCTTCGTACCGCGCAGCGACGCGGACACGCTTGCTGACCCATTCGATGCCTGCACACGCCGGTCTCGGACATCGGCCATTCACGCGACGTTGCGATTGCACGCTCCAGTTCCTGCAAGCACTTGCATGTACCGATGTGGTCGGCCAGGATCTGCTCGTACTTTGACAGCTTCTTCCGCCCGCTATTCTTCGGTGCAGCTCGTGCATCGGATAGGATCCCGTGCAGGTGCGCAAGCGGGTGGGCGGACTCGTCGTCGCATGTGCGCTGATCGATCAGGTGCGCCAGGACCTCATCCAGCGGATAGCTGCAGATCGGGCCGCGTGAAGTCGCGGACAGCCGACACCTGCAGGCCTCCGTCCAATCCGGATCGAGTACGTGTCGCAGTAACCCCGCCATCAAACCTTCACCGCATGTCTCGTCTCTGACCGCGTACATAAGCTGGTCTTCCGGGTCGCGCAACTGGTACGCACGTTCACGTACGCAAGGCTCCTTCTTCAACAACCGACCGTCGCAGAACGTGAGCTCGAAACAGTTGGTGTGATGGGTACTGCCAACACGGAACTCCTGAAGGTGGAAGTCGTCCGGCATGTTGCCACACCCGACCACCATCGTGCCGGTGAAGTGGATCGGTCGCCGGAGACGCTCCCATGTCACAACGCCTTCGCTGAGGGTGGCGCAGTGGTTGTCAATTTCTGGAAGCTTAACGAATGCTCCCGACTTAGGGTCCCTTGCACGCAGGTACTGAGGGAAGTATTCGCCATCCAGGCCGATGGAGACCCGCATCAGCGACAGGTAGTTGGCGTGGAACCGGTAACTGACTGCGATGCCTTTCGGGCACCCGACCCAAGGATGCCGCGGTAGACCGATATCGGAATCGGTGAACAGCGGCCCGCCGACGGCGTCGAGAATGTCGAAGATGATGCCGCCGACGACCAGCGTGTCCAGCAGTTGACTTTTCATTCGTTTTCAAAGTCTTCGAGGCAGGGAACGACGTAACGCTCGTGTACGTGCTCGACCAGATCCACCGGACGCACGAGCACGGGCACGCCATCGATGGTGACGACGGTCCAGTCGCCGGACTCCGGACCGGCTTGGACGGGATGTCGGTGGCACAATGCATGTAAGACTTCGAGATCGACCGTTGTGCACAACGGGACCAAGCCTTCCCAATCCGAGTTCTCGTCGCGCCGGACAAGCCAGATCGTCACGCCGGCACCCAGCACGTACACGCCAGGCGGTATCGCCACGGGGGTAATGGGCTCGCTCAGGGGTTGAGGCTCTTCCGATGTGAAACCAGGCAGGTCGGCGTCGTGCTCATGTCCGGATTCCTTGGTTGGCTGGGCGGCTACGGGCAGGCTCGATGATTCCGGGTCTGGATGTGTGGACATGGCGCACCTCTGGGATGGACGTGATCGAAACTGGCATCGGGTACGGTGCCGATGCCGTGTGTATTACTCAATCCCGTAATGGGATCGACTCGGAGTGAAAGTATCGGATAATTGATCGGAAATCAAGGAAAAAAATGGTATTCAAATAGCGAAATAAACCGCATTTAGAGTCTCGTAACAGATCTCGATCCTGTTATTCGCCGCAAAGACGCATAGATGCGCGATTTCTGTGAAGAATCGAATAACAGGGCTGAATCGAAACTTCGTATGAAATCCGTCGGAACGCCGATAGATTCTGGGCTGGCGCGGGGTCAGCTAAAAAGTTGACAAATCTGAGAATGGCGTTCCGTGGACCTCGCTATGGCAGGATGCGCGTTGAATCCAAGTGGCTAAAAATGACCTTCGGGGTTAAAAAAGGGCAAAAGAACGGGCGTGGGAATCCCCGCCGTCTATCCATTTCTTACAACTTTTTGGCGTGAATCACTCCGCAGGCATCACGCGCGAATTCGATCCGCTTGGTCAGTCGGAGTCAGACTTCGCCAACTCTTCGAAAAGGAACTTGCTTGCGGTGGCCATCACCTCAAGCGTTACGCGATCTTCATCCAAGAGGGAGCCTTGCGCTCCACTCCGAAACGCCAAAGCTCGTCGAGGTCCGTCCTTCTCTGAATCGAGGAAAAATTCTTCAAGGCAGCGGGAGGCAACCGAGTACCCGGGGTTCAATCTTCGTTCGCCTGCCAATGCCTGGCCAGCGCTCTTGTGGTGGATCATCGCCAGCGTCAGAAAATCGAAGGCGTCCTTCGGTTGGCGTCGGTTCGAAAACGCATTGAGCTTGAGCACGAGCAAGGGGCCCAGGCCAACTACCGGAATCTCCATGGAATTCTCGACTCCATAGGCATCACGGCCCTGGATCAAGTGCTGCTCCTTGCTCTCCAATGCTCTTTGGATTCCTGGAAAGGCGGAAGCATGGACATCATCCACCATGCGGCCTGCCCCAGAGTGACCTTCAACGAGGAAATCGACCGCGATTTCCAGTCCATCGATGCTGCGAACCAGCCGTCTGTCCACCGTTCGGAAGCCGATCCCTTGAAGCGACCGGGTAACAGTGTCATATGTTCCCGTGCTGGCTCCCAAGGCAATCCCAAGATCCACGTCCAAGGTCACGCTTGATGGGCCGAAGGGGTTCCTTTCGTGTCTGGTGAGCAGATGGACAGCAAGGCCACCGACAAGGACCAGATCGTCCTTGACGGATTCTGGCATGGATGGCCAGAGTGCCAGAAGCACGCTCAGAACACGATCATTCGCCTGGTCGGGATAGTCGGAATGCTTCTCGTACTTCAAAGGTTCCAGCCTCCGAATTCATCCCACTCCCACAGAGCTTGCGCCTGCTCCTCGGCACGGTTTCCCGCCGATTGAAGATCGAGCCAGATCTGAGCGTCGCAAACCAGTGGAAGCCCGTCGACCTCTTGCAGGGCGAGGAAAACTCCTGAGTCACTCGGGATCACCAGTTGCAGGTTTCCGTTTCGTTCAACAGGTCGAGCTCCAAGTTCGCTCCGAAGGAATTCGAGCGTTGGCAAATCCTGCAAGTATGCCGTAACCAGACTTGTTTCCGTCACCGGCCGCCGAAGCGATGCGGCCACCCAACGTGTGAAGGCCAGCGTTCCGTTGGGAAACTCTCCAGCCAGTTTCTTGCAGATCAATTCCTTCGAAAGGATCGACGAGAACTCTTTGACCTCCGTGCGTTGCTTCCACTTGTCTTCTGAAGCCCATGCCTGAAGGAGCCGCCGCGGCTCGCTGACGACAATGTTGTTTCGATCTCCTTTCGCCCATTCCTGAGCAAACAGGGCTTTCCGGATCTCGGTTACCCAACCGGTACTGACGTCACAAAAGTTCGCGAGCTCCGTGCCTGTCCACGATCGCAGTGGCGGTGAAAGGAGCGCACGCAGAACCCTCTGAGCTTTGGGCTTGAAAAGGGACGTTGTCTCCTTGGGGGTCTTGAAGAGGTTGGGCTTACCCTGAATCTCAACGATGGTTCTGGCAAAGCGGAGGCTGCAATTGCCGCACCTGTCCAGTGTGCCAAGCCCTGAAGCCTGGATCCGTTCACGAGTCGACTCGGAGATGAAGTCGGCCGCAATCACCCCATAGGCTGGTTGGCCAGCCTGAAGGATTCGCTCTTTCAGGCTGAAAAGCAAGCCCGGAACATCAGCTGGATGGAGCCTCTGCTTGTAGGAGAGGAGGATCTTCGTTCCGTCCACCAGGTAATCCGTTGTGTTTTGGCTCTCGTCCAGCACGGTGCTCCAAGGCACCTGGAGCTTCTGCAAGAGGTCTTCGAAGACGCTCACGATCGAGGCGTTTGGTTCGGCGATATTTACTGAATCGTTGATCTTCACTACGGAGTGAATATACGCCTAAATGGTGAATTTGGTTGTCGGGATCAGCGAGGAGGGTGGGTGAGACCCACTCCAAATTCTCCAAAGGGAGCATGAAAAGACCTCTGGTTCACGAATTGCAACCTCCGCTCAGGTCCGTTCTCTCGTTAACGCATGCTCGAATTCGTGGCTTCAGTACCTCTTCAATGAAGGGTGTCAGGGGAGTGTGGGTTTGGAGCATCCAACGAGCTGGAAACTAAAACACCCCTCTCCAGTGCGAGAAAAATTGGGGTTTGGAAGGCAACGATCAGTTGCCAGCTGGAGTTTCGATCGGGTTGCTCCTGGTTTGAAATAGTGGAGTGTTCACCTACCTTTTGCCCAAATTCTTGACTCGGCACCATTGCTGTTCTCCGCCGAGAAACTCACCTGGCTTCATTTTCCCAGCGTTTTCTGCCCAAGGAACCTATGTCCATGCCTGCCTTTCAAAGGGTGTTTCACCGTCTTGTGTTCGCGTTGTTTGTTGTTCAAGCGGGAAGCTGGGCGGCTTTTCCTCAGATCCTGCTTCAACCCTCGGATGTCCAAGCCCATGCCGGCGATACCGCAGTGTTCCAGCTTGTAGCGGACAAGGTCGATACGCTCAAGTGGTATGTGAACGACACGCTGCGCTCGACTCTCCCGGGTGCGAACCAGAAGTTTGCCTTGGCCAACGTCCAGCTTTCCCAGGACAAAGCCAAGGTCCATTGCGTCCTGGTGGCGGCGGACGGCTCCATGCGGATCACCGACAAGGCGACGCTCACGGTGCTGCGCCCGAGTCGCCAGATGCTGACGTTCAGCGGGGAACTGTCCGATCGCTTTGGAAGTCTGGTCGGCAAGGATGGAGGCAAGACCATCGACATGGTCGTCGAGATCTTCCGTAAAGTGGAAGGTGGCACGCCGGATTACGTCGAGGTCTTTTCTGTGGAAGAAGGGCGTGGGATCCCGGTGCTGGATGGCCGCTTCTTGGCAAGACTCGGCACCGGAAAAGCGACCACTGGAGTCCTGGAGACGGTCGTCCAACAACAGGCGACGCTCTACGTTCAGTTCAGCGTTGGAAAGATTGATTCTCGTGAGATCCTCACGCCTCGGTCGCCCTTGACGGCCATGCCGTATGCGATCTCCTCCGCTGGAGGACAAATCCAAGGCGCGGGAACACCCGCGACGTTGGGAATTGACGCCCCGATCGGTACCAGGTACCTGGATACATCCACCTCGAAGATTTGGCTGCGCTCCTTCAAGAGCTGGGTCTTGGCGCCGTGATCCGCCGCCTATTCGCCTTCGTTGCCGCGCTCGCCGTGGCAGGATCCGCGCAAGTTGAAGTCAAGCTCAGGGCAGACCAGCCTCAAGATCAGCAATGGGCACGGTTGACCGTCTCATTGAAGAACGTGGGGACTTCCGTTGTGCAAGCGCCACGGGCTGCGTTCGATCTCGCGATTCCGACAGGAAAGATTCCGGTCGTGGAGTCGTGGTCCGTCGGAAGTGTGCGGATTAGCTTGGAGAAACGTGCGGATAACGGGGCTTGGCGTCTTTGGTTCAACTACGATGGCAATCTTGCCGCATCCCAGGAGTGGAATTCCGGCAATGGCGCGCAAGTCGGTGTGCATCTGTCCGATTGGTCGACTTGGCAGCCCTGGACTTCGCCTTCCTTTGACGGGAACACGGGCGTTTGGGCCATCAACCAGAAAATCACCGTATGGAACGCCGCCGGACAGCAGATTTGGGGGCCGCCTCCGCCGCCGCCGGTTTCCGCCAAGGGGTATTCCAGCGTCTTTGTGAAGATCAATGGAGAAGGATCTTGCAACGCCACCGGGACAGTGGTTCTGGTGGATTCCGACCGGCTTGATTTGAGGTGCATGCGCGCAAGGGCTTCCCTTCCTGCCCAAATTTGGGTTGATGGGAACCGGCACAATGGATCTGATTCCGCGACCATCCGTCAAGATGGCAAGGATCACGTTGTGGATGTGCGGTTTGTGCCCCGCGATGTGCTTTGGGCGAAAGTCTCCGTGGTAGGTCCGGGAACATCCGATCCACTGGGTGATTTTCCCGTGTTCCGGGGTGACAGCTTGTGGATCTCCGGTGCCGCACAAGAAAACGCCAAGCTCTCTCGTGTCCAGGTGAATGGAAACCAAATGACCGTGGCTGCCAGGACCCTGGTGCCCAATCTGCAGAGCCCGCTCACCTCCATCCTTGAGTTCTCACCTGTTGTCCCTTGGACAGCAGTGCAAGTGACCGCCAAGCGGGAAGCGTTGACGGATTCCCTCTTCACGCAATTTCGCATCCAGGTCAAGAACGTCGGTTCCCGGAGTCTGGCAACCGGCTGGACCACCAAACTTCCTTTCCGCGTACCGAATTACCTGACTCCAGCCCTCTCTGCTTACGATGTCCCTTCCGCAACGGCCAGCATCGCTTCTCTCGGTGACGGATGGTGGATGCTCACCATCACTTCCACGCAGGCACTGCCGCCTGGCGGAATCGGCGGCGATGGTCGCGGCTGGCTGTTGGCTCTGCGTTACAACAACCAGGATTTCCGATGGGACAGAACTGGCGACGTGGCCTTGCCAACCACCTCTACCTGGACTGCAGCGCCCTACATCCGGGTGTTCGGAAACGACGGCAATCCGGTGGCTGGCAAGGATTGGCTGATGACGTCGCGTCGCGACGACAAGCCCAACATCGAAGTGTTCTGGCTGGATGAAGGCTTGACCGCGAACATCATCCGCCCCCGCATCTTGATCAAGAACAACGGACCGGGTGCGCTATCCGACTTCTACTACGACTATTTCTTCTGCACAGAAAACGGCAAGCAGCCGGTGATGGACCCGTACTACCAGGTGGCCCCTCGGATCACGCTGGAAGCATTGGGTGGATTTTGCTACAAGGTCCGCTACGATTTTCTGGGTGTGACCGTCGCTCCAGGCAACTCGATACCCAACAACACGGGTAACGTTGTCGGAGTCCACTACTCTGACTGGCTCGCTTGGGATCGCACCAACGATTGGTCGCACATCTCCAATTCGCAGACCCTGGTCTCCAATCCCAGGATCCCGGTGTACGACCGCTGGGGTAACCGTCTGACGGGAACAGCCTGGACGGATCCTGGCCAACCAGGAGACCGCAAGGGCGACACTCTGAAGGTCGATGACGATGTGGAAGTCGTCTATGTGGCCCCGGTGATTGTTGTTCAGCCTGCCGATGCGCGCGTAGACGAAGACAAGACCGCAACGTTCGAAGTTCGAGCCACAGGTGATGGACAGATTCTCTACCAGTGGCGTCGCAACGGCCAGGATATCCCGGGTGCTACGGGTTCCGTGTACCGGATCGACCGTGCCCGGGCGGAGATGGATGGCGACCATTACCAATGCCAAGTGAAATCCGGCACAGGCAAAGTGCTCACGCGGGAGGCTCTGTTGACCGTGGTGCGCAAGCCGCTGGACTTGACCATTGGAATCCAGACATCAAACGACACCGTCCGGCTCGGAGGTCAGGCTCGATTTGAAGTCTACGCGACCGGCAATGGCAAAGTGACCTACCAGTGGTACAAGGGATCACGTCCCATCGCGGGACAGAAAACGTCGATCCTTACCTTGCCCATCGTATCCGCGGACGACACCCTTGAGCCCATTTGGGTGAGAGTGACCGACGCCAATGGCCAGGTGCGCGACAGCCGGGTCGCGTTCGTGCGACTGGCTCTGCCTGGGCCTGCTGTTGGGAGAATGGTGGTCAAAGGCTTTTTCGCCAAGTCCGATGCGACAGTCCCCCCGGATACTTCCGTAGACCTCTCGGTGCGGCTGTACTCAACTGCCAAAGGTGGAACCCAGCTCTGGACAGAAGAGCACTGGGATGTGCCCGTACTGGAAGGTGGATGGAGCATCGAGCTGGGTAAAACCAAGGCGCTCGAAGGATTGTTGCGCACGGTTGCCGCAAACCCGACGCTCTACTTGGAGGTCGTTCTGGAGGGAGGAATGCCCCGGGTATTCACTCCTCGGATCCTGCTGACCGCGACCCCGTATTCTCTGCAGGCCGGCGCAAAAATCGTCTTAGGCATTGGAATTCCGCCAAGCACATATGGCTTGGGAACGCTTTATCTGGATCAGTCTTCAGGCAAGACTTGGTTCCGTGACACTTCGGGCTGGAGGGCCCTCGACCAATGATTCTCCGCAAGATTTTCCTTTCGGTCGCCGCGATTTGCGCGGTGGCGAGTGCTGCCATCATGCCGGAAGCGGCAGGCTACCTCGGGTTCTCCCAGTGGATTTCGAACACAGAAGCTGTGCTTCAGGGCAAGGTCCCTGTGGCTGGTGGTTATACGAAATCCTCCAACGATCTACCGTTGGCGGGACGGACGGCGATCCACGTCGACTCCACCAATGGAGTCGCCTACTTTGGGCTGCCCGCCACAAAGTATGTCCGGTCACAACGGAACTACGCAGCCGTTGGTGTGCCATTTCTTGACGTGACCGGTTCGTTGCTCGTACCCGATGCATCCTCCAGGCTCGAGTTTCGATCCTACCAGAGCAACCTCCTGATCAATCTGCTCGACTACCGGATTGCAGGCTTCGATGCCACCTATCGGGTATCCGCACAATTGGTCTACGATCAGATAGCGGTCTCGGAAGGCAAAGGGCTCGTGCCGCTGCGAGTGAATTGGAAGGTCTCCAAACCGGGAACCGGCACGGTGTTGAGTGACGACAACATCAAAATGCTCTTGTATGATGGAGCCAATCCTTTTGAAGTGAATCTGGCTGCGTTGCTGAATACAGCTTTCGGAAGCTCTGACGTCGTTTTGATGCAAGATGGGTATCCAAACGGGGATTATTCTACAGGATGGAAGGAGTTTGAAAATCCGCTTTACGGAGAACGGTATTCCGGCTACATGGGATTCACTTTGCCATACGCTGTGAATTGTGGGGAAAATGATTTGGGCCACGCTTGCGAATACGGAGCCATGTTTCGGTTTCGTTATAACAATTTGGTCTGGGGGGAGTTTTCCAGTGTTGAAATCGACTACCGGGCAAATCCTGGTGGTGTCAGTAGTCAGGACAAGTGGAGCTTGTGGTTTTTTGATAAAGATCAAGAGCCACTTAAACAGTTTGTACTGAAAGATATCAGTCCAGTAGGAAATGGGGAGATGACGCATATTTCCATTCCCGCTTCGGAATTAATCACCAACGCCGCTGGCGTATTTGATGTAGATAGAATCGGCAGTATTCCTCTATCCGCATTCAATGTCATGGCCTCATGGGTCGAGCCAGGCGCGAGTTTCGATATTGCTTCTGTGGTGCTTCGTAGGGCTCAACCACCTTCACTTCGGTTTTTCGGAGTGGTGGACCAGAGCAGTAAGCCTACCATCGGCAAACTGACTGTCCGCGTGCTGGCTCCCACACAACAAGCGCCACTCGTTCGACTGCTTCAGGGTGCAACCTTGGTGAGATCGGCAACAGCGTCCGCCACCTCCGGTGAAGTGACTTGGACAGGAATTGCTCCCGGTGACTATACCGTGGTGGTTAGCAAAGATGGGTTTTCCTACCAGCCGGAAGCGGTCGCTTGGAATTCCACCACCTCTGGCAACTTGGTGCTGGTCCAGCAATATTCTCAGAGGCCTGTGTTCTCGCCAAATCCTCCGTCAGCGATTGCGCTGGACGAAGGACAGGAAATGGTGATTCAACTCGGCAACCTGGCATCGGATCCGCGGGGTGCTGGGTATCCTCTCTCTTGGTCCGTGTCTACGGCGACGGGTGATCCGATTCCCTTCAAGTTGGATCCTGCTTTGCGAACGCTACGGGTAGGTCTGAGCGGCAGTGATGTCAATGGAACAGCGAATCTGCAATTGGTCGCTACCGGTTCCACCGGTGCTTCCGCAACTGCAGCGCTGGCGGTGACCGTTCGTCCCGTGAATGACGCACCAAAGATCCTGGCTGCCGAATGGAGCGTGGCTGCGGGAAGTCTCTTGAGTGTGAGGTTGGATTCGACACGAAGTGGCAAGGCGGTTTGGGTCGATGACCCGGACGACAGCTATCTGAACCTTACGTGGACCGCAAAGCTTTCAGTGGGTGCTCCAATGGGGGCAGTCGTGACGGTCACGGATAGGAAACTGATTTTCCAGGCACCCGCAGGATTCTCAGGGCCGGTGGTTGTAGAGGTTACCGTCAAAGATCTGGCTGGTGCCCAGACCACAAAAGAGGTGATCATCAAGGTGGTTCCGCCGCAGGTGGAAATCTATGGCATCAAGACTGAACAATTGGTCTCTGGCGATTTGAAGGCGACCTTTTTCTCGAGGTACTCCTTGGAAGCAGTTGCTCTCCAGAACGGTGTGATCAAGGTTCTGAATCCGGCAACGGGCGCTTGGGGAACAGTACCCGCGCGTTTGGCTGTGGTCCAGGCGCCATCGTTCCGCGATGGTCGTTGGACGGATGGACAGTACGAGTTGGTCGTGGGTCGATCGTCCACATGGACGCTTGATCGAACCAGCATGTCGCTGGTGTCCCTGGCTCGCGGAAGTACGTCACTTTCTGTCAAGCTTCCGTTGGCGGCGGACGGGAAGGCCTTGGAGAAGGATGCGCAATTCACAGGGCTGGATCTGAACGGACCGATTGCGATGGTCTCGGCAATCGTTGTGCCCAACCGCCTTGGAGAGCCGGACGTTCATGTGGATTGGAAATGGCTCGAGCCAGGAACTCCACAATTCATTCGGCTGTCCCTGACCAGTGGCGACGACCGGCATGAACGAATCGTTCCAGTACCAACCGGTGCGACAAGTGTGGACATCCCTTGGATCGAACCCCAATGGGACACCTATCCTGTCGACCCGAAGGCTCCGTACATTCGCGATGGCCAGGATTACCTGGTGGAACTCGTGGGAGCGGATGACAAAGCCAACCAGGGAGGCGGGTCGGTCACTCTTTCCGTGCCGTCATCGAAATTCGAGTTGCGAATCACCACCGTGAACCTGCTTCAGATTCCACGGCCTTCAGGTCAGGTTTGTATCAGTGGCACTCGAGGGTTCCGAGGCTGTTCCGATTTCAATTCCTATGGAGCAGGCCAGTTGACCACAGGTCGGATCATGGATGTTCCGCGCGATCTCTACAAGGTGACAGTCGAGGATCCTCGCTATCAGCCAATCATCCTGGATGTGATGCCGGGAAGTCACCGGTTGGGACCTGTTCTCTTCGAACACTCTCCGAATTACCCGGTTTCAAGACAGAACGTCGACACGGCCCCGGACATGAAGATTTCTCTTCTCCGAAGGAATTTCCTCGCACAGGATGGAGCTTCGGTTGAGCAAGAGTTGGGGACGGGAGACCTTGTCTTCAAATTTGAGCGCAATCAATTCCCAGGTGGAATCCTGGATACCGTCTTGTTTGGTGTCAGCATGATGGTGGACGGAAGCCTGCGGAATGTGGATGTCCGCATTCCCGTGACGGAATATGACGAGTCCAATACTCCTGGTGATCTGGATTCCTGGACGGTTCGTCGAAGCCTGGCCGATTTGAAGAATGGTTCCGGAGCCGCCTTGTTCGCAAAAGCCAGTGATCACTCGGTCCGCTATCTCGGTGCCGTCGCAAGGTTCGCTAATTCCTGGACTCCGGAACGGATCGCGAAGATTCGGGATAGTGTGGTCTATCATGTGGATTCGAGGCCTGTGGCATGGCATGTCCTGGATCCGGACGGCCCTGCGATTGTGGAAGGAGGCCGCCGCACGATCAATAACGATGGGGGAGCAATCTGGAATCTCAGTGTCCCGGCAACCCATGGTGCACGTGCGACCCTGACCACTTGCCGCCGCAATGACAATGCGCCAGAAACATGTAACGATCGTGAGGTGAATCCGGAATCTGCGAAACTTGCTTTTCGGCTTACTACGCCTGGTGCATTCAGTGTCCCAGGCTACGTCAATTTCGAGGAGCCTCTCTCTGGGGGGGGTGTTAGGGTTCCATTGGGCAAGTCAGCCGCCGCTTCCCAGTGGGATGTTTTCACCACTCAGACCACGAACTACGATGTTTGGATCTATTGGTCGACAGACCACCTTGCGGATGACTTCAGTGTAAGTAAGGACCAAGGAGCAACCTGGTCGATTCAGACCACCTTGCTCCGCGAGGGTTGGAACCAATTGGGATCTATGGAGTTGCTGCGAGGCTGGAACGCTATCAGCTTGCGAGCTTCCCAGGGGCCGAATATCCATGCCTTGTTGGTGCAAAAGGCGGGATCTCCTGCGCCTTCGATGGATATCGCAACGCTTCCGTTCTCCCATGCTCCTGTTGCCTCAAGAGTGACGAACAATCTTCAACTCGACCAGTTCTACAAAGCCACCATCACCGTACGAGACGCTTTTGGATTGAACTCCAAAAGCATTTCTGGATTCCCGGTGCAACCTGACGGACTGTTTGGAGACCTGATCCTGGAACAGGCGCAGGCATCGGGCGACCTGATTCTCAGAGCGGGTCAGACCCAACTCACACCCGGATCTGGCGGCGTCCAGATTCGCTTGGCTCCCCGCACTCCGGCGATTGTTCCGGATGTTGATAATTCCGATCATCTTGTAATCCGGATCCCACGCAACCGGATTCCACCGGAGTTCTTTTCGACGCCCGGTCTTTCCAAGAACGGGCCTCTGGATTCCATCCAGATTTTGACAACCAAGAGCACCACTTACAGCTGGACGACCCGTGAATGCTGGGATGATGGGTTGCTCGGTGGTTGGGGATGTGAAACCATTTGGAATTCCTACACCGATACCAAACCGGATTCGATCCAATTGCGCTGGACCGGATTCGGTGAATGGAAGTCCGGACATGATCTGCGTCCGCTGCCCAAGCCTGCTGTCTCGGTGGTCTACGCCGGATTGGACTCCATCCAACTTAAGGTGAGCGGGTTGGACGATTCGTCCAGCCAGACCCGCCAAACAATGTCCGGCAGGCTCAGCGTGGAGTGGACTCCAGGATCACATTGTGCTTCCAGTTCCACGGTGGACGTGGCATTCCAGCAGGTTTTTGTGGCGGACAACAGCGGGACCATCTTGTTCCGCCCAAGGTTGTCTTCTGCGAAGGCAACGGGATTTGGTGGGTGGACCGATACAAGCTCAGGTGCACCGAGGTTGCGTCACCAGTGGTTGGATCATTCCGAAGGGGGAGGATTCTTCCCCTTGATGGTGTTGCCAACGCCATTGGCATCCCAAAAGCGTGCTTGGGTTTCCTTCACGGTTCGCAACCCAACTTTGACACCAGCGCAGGTCAAACTTTGGACCGTTCCGGGGCCCTACGCCGGACAAACCCGGCAGGCTTTCGAGTTCCGGTTAGCGCCGGTCGGTACAAGTGGTGGATTGACTCCTCCTGGTGTGATTTGGCATTCTGGTACAGGATTTGCCCAAGGCTGGCATCAGCAGGCAGATGAACTTGTCCTGCAGCCTGGCGATCAAGAACTGCAAATCCGGATGATGGATCCCGGCGTGACCTTCCGCGCGTTGGGTCTGCGACCTTCCGCTATCACCACAGATCCTGCCGAAGCGATTGCCTCTCTTCCCTATGTGGGCACCCAAGGCATGAATGAGATTCTGGTCTCGGCACCCTCGTTGGCGTCTGGTACGCTGCACGGATTCCGGATCACTGCCACCGACCGCATGGGGAACACGTCGTCTGACACCATCACGGTGGCTACCCAGTCCAGCGCTGCCAAGTTCCCCACGGTGGGAATTGCTTTGGCACCATGGGATGGTTCGGGATGGATCACCGGAAACGTCGCCACGGCATCCTTCGTACCGGATGGTCGATTCACTCTTCCGGAAAACGCCGAGATCAAGGCGTGGCTCCGTCATCGCAGTGGAACCAATGGCGCATTGACGAATGATTCTACGGAAGTACCCGTGGTGAAGAACCAAGATGGCACCTATACGGCCACGCTGACAGGACTTGGCGCATTTGGCCAGACCCTCCAAGATTTCCAAATTGGCGACCGCACCGTGTTGGTGGCTTACGTCCAGTCTGGCTCTCTTCGCGGGAATCGCTCGGGTATCGACTTCGCCATTTTGAGCGAAACCCATCCGGGTGCCATGACGGCCACCTTCTTGGATGGACCGCCTAACAAGGGGCTTACGTTTCATGTTCGGCAAGCTTGGCAGCAGCAGTCCGGCACGAACTCCATCACTTACGCAGACCTGGAGCTTCCTGCCTTCCGTGTTCAGGAAGACGATACTGCAACCAACCGTTTGCTTTTGCGCGGCGCCCTGGTTTCGTTCACCCAAGAAGCGTCTGGGTTGCGCCTGAACAACGTGATCGGTGGCCGGTTGGCGGCCGTGCATTGCAAGCTGACCGGAACTGTGGAATCCGGATGCCACGACGTGGCGCGGATGCCCTGGACCTTAGGTCGTTGGGCTGGGTTCCTCGAAACCGAATCCATGACCACTGACCTCACTAGTTCGTCTTGGAGCCTGCTCATTCAACAGGCAGAGTTGATTGACGACGCGGGACGTCCGTCGCGCAATTCGGCTGCATTCTCCCTCTCCGATGCCGGTGTAACTGGTGGTGGAGGGACTCAATATCTGGGCCTGGCGAATTTCTCGAAGGACAGATTCTGGTTTAGGAACGTTGTCGCTTCCGGCGACGAAGAAGCGTTCGGCATCGAGGCTTGCCAAACGGAGATCCGTCGCACTGCGAGCGGATTGGAGTTCAAGACCATGGGCTGTGAGCCCAACGTGGGGCCGTTCCTGACGTTCCCTCTACATATCCAGACCGATGGTCCTTGGTCTGTGGTGGGCGCTGCCTTTGATTCTCTGGATACTGCGTACCATCTGAATTGGACGCCGGACGCCAATCCTGGATCGAAGTGGGTAAGCGGGTCACCCCTCTCGCGCGGAACTCTACAGGTTCCTGCGACCAACGTGAATCTGACAAAATCCTCCTTGCACAATGTGAGCGGAGCTTCTCTCTGGGGTTACGACGTGAAGTCATACTCCTTTGGCCGCAGTGGTGTGTCCAACTTGGTGTTCGATCTCGTCTTCCCTGATTCCAAGCTCACCCCCGCTCAAGCGGGTGTGTCACAACGGGTGAAGTCGTTCACGGGCATGTCGATCGTTTCCAGCGCCACGATCATGAAAGGTTCTCCTGTGCTGCAGGGGACGGGCATCTCGACGAATTTAGTGCAGTTGAATTTGGGTTCCAGCTTGAGGCTGGATGATGTGGTAATGTGGACCTACGCCCGCAAGGATGGGATTGGTTGGGTGCTCACTCCCCTGGCTGCGACCAACAAGACGCTTGTGTTGAGCAAAGCGCAAGACGCCAATTGGAAGTACACCAAGATTGGAACCATCACCCAGGCGGATGACAGATTCCGGTTCCCGTTCACGAGCCTTGAGCTCGGGGCAGGAAGCTACGTGGCCGCATCGTCCAGCCAAGACGTGAAAATTTCCACTGGTGGTGCGACCATTCAGGCGAAGTTGAACATTGATCCCAACGATGACGAATTGCGGATCCAGGCTGCCACACCGAAGGTGATCCTGGACAAATTCTTCACCGAAAAGGGTGGGTTAGACTTTAAGCCTGTGACGGTTCCCGATCCCGAACTCACGTTGGATCCAGAATTTGAACTCGCCGACATCGAGGGAGTGGGTTCGCTGGGAACTCCGGCGCAGACCGCCCAGTACGAAGTGTGGGTGGGAGGACTCCCGGTGGTGAATGCCATCCCGAGCGGCCGCTACCAGATCATGGCAAACCGCGGCCGCTTGTTTGTGCGGCTGTACCGACCACAGATGGCTCTCAATGATTTTGGAACCGGTGGCCTACCGGGTGCGCCAAGCGCCGAAGTGCAAACAGCGGTGTTTTCGACCGACCGTATGCCGGTGGCTGTTGGTGCTGAACTTGACGTTCCTGCATCTTGGCGGGATTGGCAGATTCCGGGATCGATCGGATCTCTCCAGTTGGACAAGGTTTACCTGGAGGCGACCGCACAACGGGATCCAGATCAAAGGAACTTTCTACCCGGCGATTCGCCTTTCCTCCCCTACTGTGGTCAAGCTGGGAGCTGCCTTTGAGAAGCTCGGGTTGGACGGCTACAAACTTCCCATCAAGGGGGTGACCATGGATCTTGGCGTCAAGTCAGGTGAAATGGTTCCTAACCTGAGCGTGGATGATCTCGACTGGACGGTGGGCTTTGAGACCGCGCCGATCGGGTTTGCATTGGATTTGCAACTGACGCGCGAGCGGATCAAAACGGTCATCAAGGGCTCGTACAACAAGGCTTCTGACCAGACTCCAGTGGTGGTGCGACTCACCACCCAGGGATGGCCGGTTTATGCCAAATACGCGGACAAGCATCTGGACCTGAGCTTGACGAACTGGGAAATCGAACTCACGAAGGATTTCCCCATCGAGGCGATGCGCAACACGGCATTCCACTTGGATAGTCTTTCGGTCCAGACCAATGGAACGTCCTTTGATGTGAAGCAGTTCCAGGCCAGTGGCACGAAGTCGTTCCCAGATGGACTGGCCATCACTTCGGATGTCAAATTGTTGGGGGCGCCCCAAAATCCTGTGACGGTCACTCTTGCTGGGCGAAAAGGACAAAGTCCGATCTTTACCTTGACAGCTGCCAAGATCAAGATCGGGAACAAGACCTATAACATTGGGTGCGATGGCACGTCCTCCATTTCCGTGTCGCTGGATGGTGATTTCGAGGGCGACGTATGCGTGCAGGCTACCGACACAATCGCAGTGTATCCGCTCAACGACCCCAAACCCGACGTGTGGATCGCTGGTGGCGAGAATGGAACGATTCCTTACGAGCTGCGTCTGCAGATCAAGGATGGAGAGTTCGGGATCACCTTGAGCAAGGCCCACCTGCGGACCAAGGAAATCAAACCCGTGTTCCCAGCTGGGGTGGACGCCATCATCTCCGCCGGCGTGTTCGTGAAGGACGGATCACTCCGTCTCAAACAAGGAAGCGCTTTCCTGAAGCTAGGGGCTGACAACAAGGGATGGGTAAAGGTCATGAAACCGTTCAGCGTGACGGTTCCCGATCTTCGGTTCTTCTACAACACCACCGCCCAGGATGCCGTGGTGACGGTGCCAGACCCCAACGACAGCAAAAAAAACCATTCCTACCAATTTCGCCGACGGTCGGAATTTTCTCAACAAGATCGCCTTCGTACTCAAACCAAAAATTGACTTGGACGCGGGCAAGTGCGATGCGAACGGCAATGGCATTGTGGAATTCACCAAGGATGTCAGTAGCGCCGACCCGGTTGAATTGGGCTGGGGATTCCACGTGGACGACTTCGCCTGCAAACTTGCGGGAATGGACGTAGTGGTGCAGGGCCTTCAGTTGGGCAAGAAGAACAACGACCTCACTGTTTCCACCAAGACCTTCCAAGTGGCCATCGGTGAAGCTTCCAAATATCTGGCCGACAAACCAGAGAATGACGCTTCCAAATCAGTGGGGTACTCGTCCAGCTCGGGCTACGCTGACAAACTCAGGGGCAAGGGCGTGCGCATCGATGGACTCAGGTACGACGGAGTGGTTGGATTCGATGCAGTCAGACCTGTGGGCCTGCCTGATCTTGACAACTTGGCGTTGGAAATTCCAGGAATTGGCGTCACGGTAATTTCCAAACTGGATGTGATGCCGTTGTTTGACGATGATCCGGGATTTGCTTTCGATAACGTGCGCTTGGCTCTGCCCGGTGCCTTGGGTGGCGACACACTGTCCACCAACTTCTCGGTGCTTTTCAATGGCAACCCATCCTACGTTCATGTACGCGGGAGTATGAACGAGCTGCCCCTCCGGATTCCTGGCATCAAGTTGACCGATGACATCGGCTTCGATGGAGCCAAGATGGTGATCCGGTTTAACAAGACTTTGAACGGAAAGGGTGGTTGGAGCTTTGAAGGCACCGCAGGTCTGAACCTCGCCGGGCCTATCGGTAAACTCAACGCCGAACTTGCCGTTGAAAAACCCGACCCGAATAGGTGCAAGGTCGGTGTTTGCAAAGCAGTGGTGTCGATGCGCCTGAAAAACGGGGCACGTGTTCCGTTGGGTACGACAGGGTTGTACATCGCGGGCCTCAAAGGCGCGTTCTACGATGGCGACCACCAGCCTCCCTGTGCCAAAAAATGCACCGGTGTGGACATGCCACGCGGCATGAAGGTGGAGCTGGCTGTGTTCCTGGAAGCCCAGAGCGCATCCATTCTGAAGGGGACCACTGGTGTTTGGGTCCAGCTCAATCGGATCAACTTTGGCATCTACGGTGATTTCCAGATGCTGGAGGGAACCGCCGATGCCGACGCGTGTGCGGCGGTATTCGGAGGGGGCAAGCAGTTCCACGGTGAAGTGAACGTGCGGCTGCACACCATGCTTGCCGTGCAGGGTGGATTCATCATCGATATCTGGTCGGATAACTCCGGCAACAACATGGCCGCTGAAGCTTCTGCGAGCGTTGGCTTGGAGCGCGGTGCGATCATCAAGAGTCGTTGGTTTAAGTTCCCACGTTCCACCTATTGGCTTGGGCCTTTCGTGACCCGGTTTGGACGGTTCGAGGGGGGAAGTAATGGCTTCACCACGGGCGTGCGGGCACTGGGTCGCACCTGGGGTGTTGGATACGTGGATAGCAGATTCCGTCTGGGCAATGTGGCGAGCTATCGATTGGCCAAGCCCAAGTCCAATGGTTCTTTGTTCTTGGGAGGATCGGATTACCGGTTGGTTCCACTAGGGCTGCAGCTTCATGGCGGCGAGGTTTTGTCGGTGAACGTTGGTGCAGCCGAAGGCGTGGATTGGCGGGGAGCCAAGATCCAGTTGATCAAGACGAACCTCACCGATGACGGACGTGGAAACACCTCCATCTCCACCAAGAACTTGACCACGATCGACGAAATGGACGACACAACCGTCACGCGACGTGAAGATTCTGCGAATATCCACAGCCTGATCTATCTGAATCGGAGTACTAAACAAAGAGTGCTCGTAGCGATTCCAAAAAGGGCCGGAACAGACCCGACAGGAGAGGAGCAGCCAGTGGACGGAGCGAATTTAGCTTCTTCCACGGATGACCTCCAGGTGTTCCTGGGGCTTATGGATCCCACCGTATCCTTGACGGCCCAGAAGTGCATCGCGGATACCACGACAGTTTGTGTGAGTGGTTCGGTGGTGGACTTCCGGAAGGATCCGATCGAATACAAAAAGTCCCTATCCGATACAGAGCGTACCATCCTCGACAAGGATGCGGATCTCACCTCAAAAGTTGTCCTTCTCCAGAAGCATCACCTGAAATTCTGGGCCATCCCGGTTTGGGATACCACAGGTGGCGTGGGCGCGCGTGATTCGGCCATCCCATTGGAGATTCCTTCTTCGGAGCTCACCAATCTGGCCACTTGCGTGACGGCGCTTCCCACCGGGCAAACTGGTGTGGCACTCAACAATTGCCAATGGAAGCCCGGACGTTGGAAGAGCGGACGCTACGGCCTGATGGCGGGCGTGGAAGGTGAAGACCTTCTTCCCACCCTGGCTGATCCAACACAACCCGGCGAAATGTTCTTGCTGGATCAAACACGCCGGATTTTGTCCAAGCCCGGCGAGTCGACTCCGCTTTCCATTGCGGTTAGCTACCCCGACCCCATGGCGCCGATCACTGGTTTGGCGGTGTTTGGATCGGCGCTGGATAGTGCCCAATCGGGAGCGTCTGACCAACGGCGTACGTTTTTTGCCCGCTGGGTCGCTGGAAATCACCCAGACATGCAAGGCCACTTTGTGCGCTGGACAGACAGCCGCAATGCCCAACACATGTTCCATGCGGGAACCGCGGGCCAGTGGAGCTGGGACATCCCGTTGGCCGATGCCTATGTGACAAAAGAATCCGACCTATGGGATCCCACGGATACGATGGGTCGGGTCCGAGGTGTGCAGACCGCCTACCAGTGGATGTTCGAGCCACCTGTCAAGCTGGAAGTGGCTCCCGCTGTGCTGTTGCGCGCTCCGGACAAGGACAGCTTCTATCTGTCGCCGCGTTGGGATCTGGCCGCCAGCTGGAGTGGATCGAGCGTATTGGGACATGCCGCCGGCGGCACGAAAAACGGGCTGACTTTTGCCACCACTCCTGCCATGCAGGCGGTGGAGCTCAACCAGACCAGGGTGGATACGTTAAAATTGAACGTGACAGAATTTGATGTGGGAAGCACATCGACCCGTGTCGCCACCGACTATGCGCATATGGACTTGCAGTTGATGGGTCCCACCGGACAGCCGTTGTCGGAGGCCTTGCAGAAGGCGGCGCCTTCTGTGTCTGCGGCGCTGGAATCCTGGCGATTCGGTTCCAATTCTCTCAAGATCCCCTTGCACTTCACCGCGCGTTCGGCAGCACAGTTGTGCCAAGCCCGGCTCATGATGAAAGATTCTTCCTGGGTGAACACGGATACTTCCGTGTGCAAGGTCGGCGACACATTGATGCCTGCCACGACGAGGGGCGATTATCAGGTGAAGCTCCGGATCTGGAACGAAGGTCGCTTGGAAGCTGGCCAGGAGACCGTAGTGATGGTGCCTGTGAAAGTCACCCCACCGCGTCCACGGATCGATCGCGTGAGCCCGGATTATCTGCTGGGAATGCGCAGACAGAAGATCCGTCTGGAGGCATCCAACCTGTGGGTGGATGCCCAAGGTCGCAAGCCCGTGGTGGCCTTGCGCGACGGCCAAGGCAACTGGGTGCGTTTTGTGGCCAATGGCACTACGACACGTGGTACCGAACGCGAACTGGTTCCAGACGCCAATGGCCGCGTGGACACAACCTTTGAAGTGGAACTTGGGAATGAATACAACGTGCCCGGAGTGGATAACCGGTTGGAATTGATTGTCTTCCACCGCGATGCTGCTGGAGTGAGGTGGGAAAAATCTACGAGCCTACCCTACATTGAGAAGCCTGGGAATTGGGAGTGTTTGGGAACTGGTGTTGGTTCGGAAACGCGTCACGAGATTCGAGCGATGGATTTCGTGGGATTCTACCCCAAAACCATTGGCTTGCGGGATACGGTAACAGCTCTCTTCTCAGAGATTCACAACCCTGACTTCGTCACTTGGCAGGTGAGGGTGGCCCAGGACACTCACTCCACTCCTGCTAAAGTGGTGGATGTTGATGCTGGTAGAGTGCGCTTCGTGCTGCCAGACTGGGTAGTGGAAAATCAACGGATTGAGATTGTGCTGAACATCCCGGATACCTCGGCTGGAGAATTCTGCAAGGACCAAAATTGGCACCAAACCTTGACCACCGCTCCGGCGGTGGGTGGCAGCAACGTGCCTCGACAACTCAAGGCATCTGCTCAGAGCGGAGCTCCGCTGGTGAGCTTCCCCAGCCTTCTGCCAGATCAGCGGTTTGAATGGGTGCGCGGAAATCCGCCACAGGGTTGGGCGTGGAACTGGATCCAAGGAATGCCAACCACATCTGATGTGCCTCAAACTGATTGGCTGAATTTGCGTCTGCGTCGCCCGGAAACAGGAGTGCAGTGGCAGGCCAAATGGCTGGTGGTGACTCCGCCGCGCGAGATCAGTCTGGCGACAACGGCCCGAACCTTGCGCCGTCGCGACACCTTGCCCGCAGGCACTAACCTGGCCTGGAGTTTGGCCCCTGTGGCCACTCGTGGCCGCAACGGGACATCGGTGCCTGTGATGCAGTGCCGTTGGAACGATGCTGTGTGGGAAACCTGTGCGGATCAGTCTCTGAAGGTGGATCTGCAACGGCAGGGAGCCTTGGAGCTGCGCCTGGGCTGGAAGCTCTTCTTGCCCGTGGGTGATACCATGGTCTGGGAGCCGGTCCAGAGCTGGAGCTTGTCGGTGCGTCCCACCAATCTGGACAATGTGGAGCGCGTGACGTTACGCTTGGATGGCCAACGTCTGGCTCACCTGATCGATGGACAGGTGACCAAGACTGTCCTGCGGGTACGTCGCAGTGGCACCGAACTTTCTCGCTGGGATGCCACGGCCCCTGTGGTGCGTGATGTATCCGGACAGATCCTGCCACAGCAGACGGAAGTTTGGGATCCGGTGGCCAAGCGCTATGAGGCTTGGGTGGAAGTTGCCGATTTGGCACCCAATCGCAGCGTGACGTTGGAATTGTGGCTCAACGACAAGAGCCCTGTTCAGGCGCCCTCTGCATTGGATGCATGGCATGGAAGCTCGTCATCCGCTGGGACCATTGGTGCAGCGGTGGCGGCAGCAGGCCAAAAACAATCCGTGAGCTTGCCTGCATCTGCGATGCGAGGCTGGACAAGCTCGCTGTGGTTGCGCTGGAACCCAGATGCCGCAGAAACTGTCTGGAGCAGTACTCCTCTGGAATGGGGAACGCGGACCAACGGAAGTCTGTGGTTGAAGTATCGGGGGGATTCCGTGGTATCGGCACCGGGTGTGCTGGATGCCCAAGGACCCATGCTTGTGGGAGCCTCGTGGGAAGTGCCCTCTGGCAGACTCTCCCTTTGGGCCAACGGCCAACGGGTAGCATCCAAGATGGTGGCGGCCCAGGATGAGCGCGTGGTCGATCCAGCCACTGTGCAAGTGGGAGGCCGCTACGCGGTGGATGAGCTCCGCTGGAGCCAAGCCAATACCACTTCTTGGAAGCTTCGCTGGGAAAGCGAACGTCCAGGCTCCAAGTTGTGGGAGCCATGGACTTCAATGGCTCCTGTTGCACCGCACGTTTTGGAAAGCCGTGGGGCGGTGGGGAATACCTTGAGCCTTGTTACCGGCGCGCCGGTTTGGGCCGACCGCGAAGCACAAGTGACCTCCGTTCCCGCCGCCTGGGCGGGAGCCGCTTGGTTGCCTGGCTTGGCGTTCCGTGCAAAGGACACTGCGTTGCAAGCGGCGTGGATCCGTGCCGAGCGCTTTGCCCAAGTATGCGCGGTGGGCGATGCCTCTTGGCAGCCTCGGACGGGTTGGACCCGCCAGAGCACAGACTTGTCCACCAGCTTGGGTGCCCGTGCGGTGTGGTGCCATCCGCTTCCTTCCGAGGTCTCTGGCCTTCCGGGACCGCGCGATGCTCAGACCGCTTCGCAGACAGCACTCTCGTGGTTTGTGTTGCCTACCACGGGTACGACCACACCGGTGGTGATCCAGCCTGGACAAAATCTGGATGGCTGGACCTTGCCTGCCACCTTGCCTGCCAGCTTGTCAGGGGCAAGTCTTCCCAACACGGTGAAGTCTCCTGACGGAACTTTGGTCGATTCCCGTCGCCCTGGTGGCTTCCTGGTGCTGGTGCCTTTGGCTCAGTTCCTGCCATCCATGGGTACGGTGGTGGATACGGTTTGGGTGCGCAAGGTGGATGGATCCACCTCCCAAGTGCTGGTGGTCTGGACAGAAACGGCTCCCAAGATCGATTCCATCCGGGTGCTTGTGGCTCCGCCACGGGCCGTGGTGCCGCGCGATCCAAGCGCCAGCTGGAAGATCTTTACCAGCAAGGATTCCGTGAAGTTGCCAGACGGCAGCACGCCCCGGTGGGACATGCCTGCTCCGGTGCTCGGACCGCGTACCTGCGAAGAGCGTGTGTTTGAGGCCAATTTCAGGAGACCTTCGGAGCTTTGGCTGGCATTGCCTCCGGGTGTCCGCACCCAGGCACTGCTGGGCTGGAAGAGTGCCGGTGAGGTGGCGCTGGGAGGCAAGACATGGACCCAATGGACACGGTCCATCGAGCCAGGGCGCTTTACCTGGGATGCAACGCTTGTATTCGGTGAAGGGACCTGTGTATCCTTCCTGCTGGTGGCTGTGGAACGTTGGCGGAACCTGCCCGACTGGACCCTCCCTTCAGTAAGGCTGGGTGCGGTTGGTGGTAGCGCGGTGTTGCAAGGTGGAATCCATCGGATCAAGAATCTGGAGATCCAGCACGCGGCGGCTCTCTACCTGCACAGCCAGCAGTATTCCATGAAGCTGTTGTCCGCAACCGGTTTGGGACAGAAATTGGTGTCCTCTGTGTTGAGCCTGGGTGTTCCCCAGATCAAGGAGCTTCGGGATCCCGAGACCGGATTGCCTGAGTACGTGCAGGTTTCCAGCCAGTTTGCCTTGCATGACTTGCGAGCAGACCTGTTGGACGCGGATAGTGTGAAAGTGGACCTCCGCAATTTGCGGGCATCGGGCAAGGCTCGCCTCACGGTGACCCAATACGGTGCGACCCGATTTGTGGGCGGAATTTACGCGGTTCTGTTCCGCGATCGTAACGGCGACATGCGCTACACGGCAGGAGCTGACGACCTCATTGGGATGGAAGCTGTGGGAAGCATTGGGGCGGGAGAATCGGTGAAGATCGATTTTGCCTTGGACCAACATTCCCGGAACTTCCCTGAAGAGGTGTTCATGGCGTGGATCGATGCAGGAGCAGTGTCTCCGGAGCGCGTGATGGGTGACCACGTGGCTCTGGGAGGCAACCCATGCCGCGAGGCCAAAGCCACGCGTTGGCTGGACGCCCAGCCACTGACGCGTCCGAACGGCACTGTGGTGGTGAAGGTGCATTTGCGTGACACCGATCACGACAATCTCGTGCGCGATCGCGACAGCATGGATGTGTTGTGGTACCAGGCGGGCAATGTTTGCCGGGCGTTGTCCTTGGATGCTGACACGCTGTGGTGCGTGGCGGCACCCTCGGTTGGCTCCAACTCCGATCTGTCTGTGACCGACTTGGACGCGGACGGAGTGCCGGAAATTGTGGCAGGCAACACCGTGTTGCGCCGTGACGGGACAGTCCTGTGGAACGCTGAAAACTTCACCGGAACTACCTGGAGCGACTTTGACGCGGATGGCCGCACGGATACGTTGCGTGGATCCAGTGCTTGCCACACGGTAATTGCAGGAACCGGCGAGGTGCTCTGGAGCCAAGGCACTGGCTGTGCCATTACCGGAAGGTACCCGAAGCTTTCAGCGATCTTGGCCCATCCGGCACGTTGCGCGGATGTATCGGTGTCAGGGATTCAGGTCCGGGTGGGGTCGGTGTGGGTAAGGGTTGCCAACTCTGGTACAACCACGCTACCTGCGGGAATCGTGCTGGTGCGCACCAATGCCGACGGCACCGTGGAGCGAAATCGTGTACTAACCACGCAACCTCTGGCTGCTGACGCCTTTGAAGACCTGGAGATCGGAACGGATTCCAACCTCACCGACCGCGTCCAGGTATTGCCCGGGACGCTGCGGGACTTGGGAGTCTGGGAATTCAGCACCAGGAACAACCGGGGCAACCTAAGCGGGGAGCTGCGTCCATGACCGGGAACCGAAACCAGACCTACCTTGAAACCCAGACTCGCCGCTCGGGAATACGGACCTTGGGAAGGAACTTACCGATGACCAATCCACGCCAACTTTTGTTTGTCTGTGCCATGCTGGGGCTAGCGACTGCTGCGAGCGCCGATGTCATTGGTTGCCCCAGCCACGCTGAAAAAGAGCCGAATTGGCGCGGGTCAAGTGTGGTGTCAGGCTCGCCGTTGGCAGCTCGGCGTGCGGCAGAGCCTGCTACTCATATGCTGGAAACGGCGCACTTTGCCATCTTCTACCAGACCGAAGGCGCCCATGCGGTGGCGGGCAGCGGGACGAATAAGGATGGGAACGGACACCCCGACAATATCGACTCGATTGGCGCCATTGCAGAACGGGTGTGGCGCTTGGGGGTGGATACGTTGGGGTATCTACAGCCAAAGCCTTATGACACGACGATTGGGTACAAGGTGTTGGTGCCTGCGGGAAAGTTCCCGATCGAGGTGGCCGACATTGTGACCATGGTCCCATCTTGGGGTGGCAAGTTTTACATGGGGTATGCAGACAAGCCAACCTCTGATAAGACGGGAGCCAATCGGCAGAGCCTGTTGATCGAAAACGATTTTGTGGATAGCGACAACAATCGTTCGATCCAGGTTAAAGTGGATCCGGTCAACACAAACGGAACGGACAGTGTGTTGATCGATTACTCCAAGGATCCGGTGAAAGGCTGGAAGGTGGCGATCTCGCATGAGTTCTACCACAACTTGCAGCACCGGTACGATGCGGTGTACCTCTACGGTTTCCACGAAATGTCGGCGGTGTGGTTTGCCACTCGCTGCTACCCCGCGGTGAAACACCACTGGCAGTATTATCCCGGATACTTGAAGAACATTAAAGTTTCCGCTTTCGAGACGGATGGGAATGGACCTTACGAGAATTTCCCGTTTGTGACGGCTTTGGTGGGTGCGTTGGGTGAGGGAGTACTGAAGGATTTGTGGAATGTTCACCAAAGATTGTTTAAAACGAGCGAAGATTTTTGGCTCAGGGATGCATTTGATACTCTCAAAATTAATCCAGTCCCGTTCTCGAAACTCTATGTGAAGTCGGTTTTGGAATTGGTTGCGAATGCTCCAAACATTTTAAATGAGAATGGCTCCCTAAAAGTGCAGTTGCCGATACAACAGTTTCCGCTTATTCGGGAAATCGGTTTAGGAGCAGGAGGTGCACAAGGACATGGTGTGCAGATTCTAAAACTCCACCCAGATCAACTTAAGGATGGGTACAACCTATTATACACATGGTCACCGTCATATTCCTCTGCGGCATTTTTGCGATTCCCATCCTTGAAAGCAGATGGAATTCATCCGGAATCGAGCCCAATTGTCGTCGGGAAACAAGATGGTGACACAGCTTGGCTAACTGGCATTATGCAAGCGCCATATGGAACTTCATATACAAGTGTGGAAATGGAAGTGACCAAGGATGCAGTCGGGATCCGCCACAAAACGTCGCCCTCGCCACTGGCAGGGCCGCAATATCGTGTGGATCTGCGGGGGCGACCGGTGAGTGCCGGAACGCGTGGGATTGTTTTGGAAGGTTCGCCAGCCACCGGTTGGACGCGTTCCGTGAAGATGGGGGAGTGAGATGGGGAGTCGATTTCAGGCAAAAATTATGAACCAGATATTTATTTTCTTAGCGATCATAAGCTCATTGCCTCAAAGTATCAGTGCCCGAAAGTGTACTGGAAATGAGCAATTAGAGGCTATTTCTGCAAGCCACTTTTTTCCTGTTAAAATCATAAAGGTCAGTGAAGTTCCCGCTGGCAAAAATGAACGAGAAGTCACTGTGCAGTGGCGTACAACAACCGATCTTCCCGAGAATGGCAAAGCCGGAAATAAACTGATCCTGTACTTTGCGCCGGATGAAGGGGCGGCGGAATTTTCTACCACAAAAGGGCATTTATCCGATATTGGCGAATCAAGGATTTATGTCTCGTCTTCAGTTGGAATTTCATCCAGTTACGCAGAAGGTGTGGAAAGCGGCATCATTCTTCCGAAGGGAAGGGCATATAGAATTTATGCTTCAGCGATCGCATGTGATGAAAATAATCCGGTCGAGATCAGAAAAGCGGGTTGGATGCCTTGGTACAGCAATGACTTTTCGATTTTGTCATTGCCCGCTGATGAAGCAAAGTTAGAATCAGTAACGAGTGGGAATGATCGGAAGATCACCACTATTCGTGTTGAGGGCTTCGCTCCGGAGCTTAACTCGTACAAGTTAACGATTAATTCGGATGGTGGATCGAGAACAATTGACGTTGACTTTACGTCTCCCCAAGAGTTTCTCAAAGAATATCTACAAGGCTATAAGTTAGGCTCCGGATCAGCCTATTCAGGAGGATCAAATCCGCAATGGGTTTACTCCACCACGAATGAAGTCGTAAATAATCTGGTCCTTATGGTAACAAACTTAGAGACTGGGGAAATAAAAACTCTTCGTTCCACACCTGTTCGTACCTCTTGGGTTAATGATTTGGTGTCCGGGGCATTGGAGACTGCTGGTCAGGAATTAACTGATCAACAATTTGCGGTTCTGACCGCGAGCGTTTGGCTTGAAGGGAAAGGATTCGATGGGGGACGGGAGCTTAATAAGTTTGTTAAGCAATATTTGCCGTTACATCCTGATGTCCTAACGAACCCAGAGTACGTATCCCAAATTGTAAAGTGGTACCCAAATCGCGGGTATTACCCGGCTTCTTCGTTTCGGTTCCCCTCAACTGCGGAAGGCGAGGCATTTTCACAGGGATATTCGAAAGTAGAAATCCAAGACTATAATTTTCAGTCAACAGGGAAGAATCTCGCAACAGGGTTTTATTTGGCATGGAGAGGGAATGTTGGCTTCTTCTCCCTGTCGGAAGATGGCAAGCTTTCACCAATTGAGGATTGTAGGTGTATTGATTGTGATGAATTTCCGGTGCCCGGAAGAGAAACTCCAATTGTTGCCCCTCTTTCAGAAAAAGTCCTCGATAATATCATACAGCGAGGTCTTTGGGTAAGAAACGCTGAGAATGACGAATGGTTTGATGATGGCTTGAGGCTTGAGGATAACACAATTCCTTCCAGGGAAACCTGGGATTTGAAGATCTTTCGCCGGACACGAACGATTCTATCAGAGGTTGGTAGGTACTCAGGATTTCTTGATTCTCGTGATCTCCTAAATTTCCCGAAAATAAAAATTGGTTATCAACAGCTTCAAGGATTGTCTCCAAATATTGCGTTGCCTGAGGTAGTGGGGTGGAGCACTCCGAAAGTGACCCCTGTTTTCGCTGCGCGAAATCCTCAAATGTTGAGAATGCCAAAATCTGGGATTGGCGTTCCAGGTCCTCCGCAGATTGAAGCGGGATCTATTAAAGTTGACGAATTTGGTCTAGATGAGATTGCGGCTGATGAAACTTTTCTCGATGTTGAGGCTGGAGCACGTCCGGGTACAATTCATCTAACGCCGAATTCTGATGCGGCAGAATTCGATCCGGCCGTACTACATCATAGGACATTGGAAATTTCAAAGCAGTCTGGAGCTTCCGGCCCAGATCAGATTGTTCCGCTTTCCTATTATGTTTCACCTTTTGTCTCGACAATTCTAATCTCCGGAAGAACTGGTGATGCTGATCGAGAAACTTGGGGGCGATTTGCTGATGCAGCGGCAGCATTTGTCGAACGCAAATACCATCATTATGTTCAGGTACTTGATTTAAATGACTGGCTATTAGGAAGAGTCTATTTTCAGGCGAATGGGATTACCGTATCAGAGGGGTCTGAAAAAGGGGAGCTCGCTGTACTTCTCGCCGATGCTCGTCCATTATTTAGTACTACTCTGCCCATGGGCGGTCTTGAATCGCTATCACATGGTTTTATTCTTTCGCTTAATCAAGGGAATGCCAAAAAGCTTGGGGTGATTCGCGATAGAATAAACGCAAACCAAGCGGGGAAGTTGCTAAATGATGTTGATTGGTCGAATCCTCAGTCATTAGCGGATATGGGATTTGGGATCACAGATCCCGCTGAGATAAAGGAAATTTCAAGAAAACTTCAAGCTTGGAATGATCGAAATTCGCCAGATAATCCGATTGGCGTCGTAAATCCAAGTGTGCTTTGTTACTCGACCCTTGCGGGGGGGATGGACTGTTTTGAGCCGCAGTTTTATCAGCAAAATCGTCAGAGTATAGCAAATGCTATTCATTCTGTTGCTGATATTGGGCTCACATTGGTGCCTGGTTTTGGCGACCTATATGACGTTGGAAGAACCACCGGTGATGTCCAATCTGGTAAAATTAGTGGCGCCTGGGGCTATTCCCAAGTTGGATTAGCAGCTCTGCCAGTTGTGCCATCATTTCGAGCGCTCAAGGATGTTGGAAGAGCGGCAGAATCGGCGGATGAAGTCTATCATGCTGCAAAAGCTGCCAGCCACGCAGAAGAATTACTTGCCGAGGTCGTGGAAAAAACCCAAAAAGGGTTGGACGCGTTGCCGTCCCATAATGCAAGTCGAGCCGTAACTTCCGTTTTCAAAATAGCCGAAGGTGAGACTGTGCTCCAAGCCTCAACTCGCAGAGGTCGATTAATTGAGGAAATGCCATGGTCCATATTTGGTGGGCAAAAGGCTCGTATTATAGGGGAGGCTCCAGGGAATTATCCTGTGATTGATCACTTTGATAAGGTTACTGGGCTTGCCGCGTCCATCAAATCCATGGATGTACTTGGCTATCGACCAGAGCGATTCCAGGCGAGATTGAACGGATTTGTAAAAAAAATGTCTGATTGGAATGGATACAAGCCTTGGGCTGGCGTGAGAAGGATATTGCCGACGGAAGTCAAATCCAGGAAGTTATTACTTGTCCTTGAAAAAGACGCACTTGATGATACCAAAAAAGACATCCTCAGAACTGTCATTATTAACGCAAAAATAAGGAAGAATAATCCCGTGGAGGTCGTAGTTGAATATCTCTGATGTTGCATTGTTTGATAGGCGCAGATCCGGTTGGAAAGCGTCAATTGAAATTCGGAAATACGGGAGCAAAATTGTCCTGATGCGATGGTGTAGCTTTCCGGAGATGTGGATGCCAGATCAAACTGACCCAGAGCAGTATCTCTTCAATGATAAGGGTGTGAATGCCCTCGAATTTGGGCAGGCTGTAAGGCATTTTCTTAGCCTTCGTCCGCGAACTATTCCCTGTGAAGAATATAGGAGTTTCTATAAGGAGAATGGAAAGTATCTAAATACGGACGTTGCGTTCAAGAAGACGCCGAATACGTATCCAACAATTTCGTTGCACACCTATACGGATGATCCTGAGGCAATTGGTGAAATTTATCCAAATATAACTTTCACTGAGCAGCGGCTATTGGAGAAGCTGAAAGTAGAAACAAATATCTCTCGCGAATTCAAGACGGTCCTTCCTGAGAGTGATGAGGAATTGGGAAAATCTGCGCTCCAGTGGTTGCAGCTATCTGTGGATTGGAAAATTCCAATTCCTCCGGAGCCCCCGACAAAGAAGCGATGAAGAATTTCAATGTGGCTTTGTGTCAAGGTTGAGCTCTGAAGCATTCATATTTACTCTTCGTCTCCGCTCCATCCTTCGAAGGAACTCCTTCATGCGCAAATTCATCGCTCTCTCTGCCCTATTGGTTGGCCTCGTTGCCTGCGACGACAAGTCGTCTGGTGGTTCCACCACGGCGCCCACCGCAAATCCAGGCTCCACAAACACTGCTGGGACTCTCCAGGGTGCTTACAAGTCCGCCGAGATGGTTAAGGGAGAATACCAGACCATGACCTTCGGGCCTGATAGCCAAGTCATCTACAAGCGTGAGATGGGGGCTTGCGTGACTGAACAGGATACAGGAACTGCCCGGCTGGTCACGGAGGAAGGAATGGTCGGCTTGGAAATCAATCTGGTCAAAGGGGTCGGAGTGAATTTCGCGTACACAGGAACGGGTTGCGCTCCTCTCTCCAAGTTGACTCAAGATGAGATCGCATTCTTTGGTGAGCCCTCGTTATTCCGCTGGGTCGTGCCCGGAACCTCATTCGAACTTCTGGTGGGTCCCTCTCAGTGGTTTCGATTCAATAAGATTTGACGAAATCCTCTAGCCTGAGGCCGTTGGCAAAAGTCTTTGGATTTCAGTCAAGAAAAGAGGGGTGATGAGTAACATTGCTCGTAATGCTCTGTTATCGCTGGCTGTTTCCATTGTGACAGCATCTTTAGTGGTCGGTGGGAAACGCATTTTTGGATCTGCCTTCTTTATGGCCTCATTGCTAATACCCGGGCTGCTTCTTGGCTTGCATATGGCTTTTCTTGTTAAGCAAAGAAAGTGGATTTGCTTCGCTTTGTCTGTATTGGGAATGCCTGCAATGCTGATGTTCTCCGGGGGCTTGCAGAAGATTGGAATTGCAGACTGGGCGCTGCTGCCAATCATAAATGCGATCTCATTGTATGTGTTTCTTCAAGTTTCTTTGGGTTTGAGTTCGCGGTCAATTTCATTGATTTTAATACCTATGATGGGCGCTCTTGTCGGCTTTTTTGTCCAACAGCTTCCGTATTTTGAAATGGAAATTGCTTTTGTTGTCCCAATTATTGCATGGCAATTGTTGGCAACATGGGGCGTCATTGTTTCGCAAAGCAATGAATAGGATGTCTCGTCTCCGGCAAGCGGTTCGGCGGTATGCGCCCCCAATAGCCGCTCTTGAAGGCGCTTTTTGGGGGCGTTTGTTCTCTGGTTGTGGAGATTTCCACTATTCCTTTTTGGCCGGCCTTTCCTTGATGAGGGTCATCAGAAGATAGGGGAAGCCTAGAATTGTTATGAAATCGGCAAGTAGCGAAATGTATTGCGTGACCCATTCTTTGGTTGCAATCGACCACGGAGGGGTAATGAAAGCCTTGGCCAAGAATATGATGGCGCAAAAGGCGATGTACCAATTGCGGACGCTCATCCTTTGTAGAAAAATAGGGGTCGCTTTCCCACCACAGCGCTTTTCCGGTGGGAGCGATATATGTCCGTCGCGCGGAGTCCACCGTTTTCCCTGGCGGGTGTGCCAGTTCTTTGGACACACCGGTGACCAACGCAAGGCTACCGGGACTCGTGCATCTGCACTCTCACAGAGACCGGGTTGGGTGTGGCGTGATCAAAATTCGAAGCTATCCTGCCTTAACAACAACAAGCCAGGATCAATCATGGGTTTTGCCGTCACCTCATTTCCCTTTTTCCAACAGGCTGCTGAATGACGCATCAAATTTTGACATGCCACCTCTTGTGGGGGCGAGGTTTGAATGCGGTGACAGCCATAGCCTTCCTTTTCGTTGGCTTCATCCTATCGGGTTGCGGAGGAGATCGTGGCACGCGTCCTGTTGAAGCTGAAGAGCCTCCTCGACCATCACGCAATCTGCCAGCCCTCTACTATGAGGTGGACTCCAACGGAGACTCCTTGTACAACGTGGTGAAGGCCTACTATGCGAAGTACTTCGCCAAGTCAGAATCCGTCTGCAAGGAAACCTACAACTGGCAAGCCGACGAATGGGTGGAGATCGAGATCAACGGATGCGTGGTCAATCTCTTCCAAGGCTCCAGTTCGACGTTGACCGAGGCGGATCGCCTAAATGACATCGACCTCAAGGGGACAGCCTTCATCGAAGGAACAGCATACCGGATCAATTCCACGGGATCATGGGGAGAGTGGCAAACCTTCTACAGATTGTCATTCGCCCCGCCAATACCCTTTCGCAGAAAATCGGGTGTGATCGAGCTGCAACCGGATCCAGGGTTTAGTAGGATTCGCCCAATCCCCTAGATGAAGTGTGTCGGCCGGGTCACCACCATGACCCGCTCGACTCCACCTGGCTCTGTCGATTTCTCGGGTGGTCAGGTCGCGAGTTTGGTCGTGCGAACACCGTTGACCTACGCAGTGCTACCTGGACTTGTGCAACTACCACTTCACAGGGACCTGGTTGAGTACGCGTAGCGCATCCGGCAGATCGAACCGTTGCTGAAGGATCCAGGTCCTGCAGCGTGCCGGGACGTACCGCAGACAACGCCTCCCGTTGTCGCCGGACACCCAAAGTGATTCGGGATCGGACACTTTTGCTGGGTTCAAAGTGATTCGCTGCGGCGGTTGACCAAGGGTCCGGGGTGGTACAGGCTGCACCCTTCCTTGGATGGGAAATCACCTACGCATGGACAAGACAGAGCCGTTGCGATCGATGCTGGCGGCCGGATGGTCGGTACGGCGGATCCGAGAAGCAACCCAAATCCACACCAAGACCATTGCGAAGGTCCGTCGGCAATGGCTAACGACTCAAAGTGATCCACCGGTGTCCGCCTGGGAATTTCCATCGGTGGACACCCAGAATCCCTTTGCCAAGGCGGTGCCGGACACCCGAATTGATTCGCATGTGGCCATCGAGGTTTTTGCCGATCCCCTTCGAGCTCCCACTCAACGTGGGCAGCTTTCCGAGCTGGTTGATGTGATCGCTGCCGTGTTGGAGATCGTTCCGAACGGCATATGCCCGCTGGATACGGCAGGAGCTGGTCGAATACCAAGGCTACACCGGCTCCGACCGTTCCGTGCGCCGTTACCTCCGCAAGCTGCGACGGCCATCGCCAATTTTCTTTTTGCGCCTAACGAGCCAGCTGCGCAAAAAGCTAGGCGCACACCTGCTAGGCCTGAAGGCGCTCTACCGGAGGGTCCCTTTTCGATGGTACGCCAGGGCTGCGCCGTGTCGGCGATGGCATGCCCACAAGATCCTTCGGTCTTGGTATCACCGGACGGCGGTCTTCGATCCTTTTCCCGTTCCTCGTGCTGTCGATCCAGTTCGGCCACTGAGACGGCACCCACCGGCGCTTCGTGGAAGCCACGGTACAGCCTCAGGAGGCGTTGAAGCAGGGCCGAACGTCTGTGTGCATAACTGACGTCTTGATCGACCTGCAAGCCCGCTGTGGTGCCGCCTCCGGCCGATTTCGTGTACCGACCAGCGGTCTCGGGGGACGATACACCAACCTGTACACGAAAACGACTGGGTCTGTACGGGTCTAACTGGAACCATTGGGCACAAAAAAACCGCGAAATTAGTGAGATTTCGCGGTTTTTCTGCTGTTTCGGACCTCTTTAGATCCTCTATTTATGGAGCCATGGGGAATCGAACCCCAGACCTTTTCATTGCGAACGAAACGCTCTACCAACTGAGCTATGGCCCCGTTTGGAGGCGGAGCCTCCGTTGGGAGTGGGCAATACAGGACTTGAACCTGTGACCTCGCCGATGTGAACGGCGCGCTCTAACCAGCTGAGCTAATTGCCCGGTAAGGGTTAACAAATTTAACCCGGATCTTGCATCCGTCAAGGACTTCTTGAGGCCGCCACGCCTTGCAGGGTCTTGACAAAGCGAGGTCTTTCGCATAATTTTACTCCCCTCAACTGGGGTATCGTCCAATGGCAGGACTTCGGTTTCTGGTTCCGACTATCGAGGTTCGAATCCTTGTACCCCAACTCACGAAACGGCTCGCCTAACGGCGGGCCGTTTTTGTTTGTGGTCCGTGGATCGCGAAGGCCGATGGTTGCTGATTTCAGCGGGCAAGCGGACTGAACGGGTTTCCGATTGGTTCGGATCCGTGATCCGGACACAAACCTCGTGAATGGTTTATTGAGGGTTTCCTGCGAACCCTTTTAGAGGCAGCTGTCGTGGGTGCGTGCGGGCTGCGGAGTTTTCAATTCATCTGAGGTTGGGGTGAGTTTGACACTACCGATTGGATAAAAATCGGTTAACGACAGTACCGAAGTTCAGCCGACTACCTGCCGGAATCCGAGGGCTCTCCACACCACACGGCGCTTCCTGGCCATCGACTGGAGCAGCCTCCCCTCATCGACATAGTCGAGGATACGGACCTTGGACTTGCCGGGATGGTGGCGAAGGATGCGACCGGCGTATTGGGTCAGCGTTCCCTTCCAGCTGATCGGCATGGCCAAGACCAGGGCATCCAGTCGAGGCTCGTCGAAGCCTTCACCGATATACCGGCCCGTGGCCAAGATGACCCAGCGATCGTTGTCACCCAGGTTGCCGAGTTCAACTCCCTTGGCCTTCCGTCGCTTGGCGGTTTCTCCACCTTTGAGGACGATCAGATCCGGGACATGGGGACGAAGTTCCGCTTCGAGGGTTTGCAGATGCTCGACACGTTCTGTCAGAACAAGTGGGTGGCACCCTTCGTCCAGGAGCGCCAGCGTGTCTTGTACGATTCGAGACGTTCTGGATCCGTGTTCCGCGAGCGCCCCGAACTGGGCTTGAATTCCCGCAGCACCTTCCACTTCGATGGGCGCAACACCGGTCTCGTGGAACATGGTGGCACTCGTCTACGATGACCATCCCGTATTCGCTGATCCAATCTTCCACGTGAGAATCTCGCATCAGGCTTTGGACCATGGCGACGTCGAGGGAGCCGTTGCGCCGCGATTTGCCTCCCGAGATCGTTCCGATCTCCTTTGGGTCCAACCCAAGGAAGTTTGAAAGCCGAGACTTCCATTGGTCCACCAGAGGCTGGCGATGGACCAGAATCAAGGTGTTGACCTTCCGGCGAGCGATCAAGCTGGCGGCCATGACTGTTTTTCCGGAGCCAGGCGGGGCGCTAAGGATCCCGAAAACTTGGCCCTCCAGTGCCGCAACCGCTTCCGCTTGTCCATCACGGAGTTCGCCGCGGAACGTTGTCTCCAAAGGCTTTCCCGTGAGAGTCTGATCTTCCCAATCCAAGGCGATGTCCAGGTCGCGTGCCAACTTCTCCAAGGCCACTTTGCAGCCACGCGGGATCGAGAGCCACTGCTCGTCCTCTTCAAAACAGCGGATCACGCGGGGAGTTCCGGAAACACTCAGTCGCATGGCTTCCTTGCGATGGAACTCCGGGTTGGCGAGGATCGCGAGTCGCTTGAGACGTGCCTTGATCGGCGTGGACAATTGGGCTTTCTCGATGAACAACGACTGCCCGTGGATGACCTTCAGCCGATCGGGTTTTTCGGTAATCGGCGCTGGCGTCGAGGTACGGCCCGGGTGTCTCTACGCCAAAACTCTCCGTCGAAATCGGCAGCCAAGAAGATCGTCTCGGTGCTGTGAGTTAGAGGATAGACTCCTGCAACCAGCTTGCCCTGAAGATGTGCCCTCAGAACGGAATCGTCCAGTGGGAGAAAGTCGCGGTGCAGGCATTGCGCACAGCGGACCTTTGGTTTTTCGCAGATGCCGCGAACCCATTCATTGCCGCATGCGGGCGAGTATCCCGACTTGCCCGTGCGTGGATTTTCCCAACGGCGAGCGAACACGTCGTCACGACCTACGAATCGCTCTCGGAACAGTCGAATTTTGTCATCCGGAGACAGTGTCGATTCGACGACGGGTGCCGATTTCGGTAGTTGCTGGAGGTGAGCGTTTAGTTCCGCTTCGGCGAGTTTGAGATCTTCCCGAATTTCGGTGATCCGACGTTCGAGATCGAGCTTTCGCCGTTCCCAAGCCTCAGTCGGGTTCATAGTAGTCCTTCATGCGGGAGTTGGACATTCCCAACGACGCGATGGCGAGGAATTTCTCGGAGACCACTGTCTCCATGGGATAGGCGTTGAGCCGAGGGGCTGGAGCATCCAGAAGACATGGATATTCGACAGAATTTGCCGTCGGGGTCACCGCGTCCCCGAACCCGATGTCCACTTGAAGTGGGATTCTCGTCTTCTCCAAGTAGCAAACCAACCGCACGCGGATGCCTTCGTAGAATTGATCCTCTTTGATGCGACCGACAGCCAGCGATTCGCCATCGAAGATCAGTCCATCCGTGCTGCTGGTGTCCATCGAGGTCTGGGGCCCTGGGATCTCAAGCCATCTCCATTGACGCGATCCCTTCAATTTCAATCCTGTGGTAAGTTTCCATATCGGATCTTTGACATGTCGGGAATGTTCTGAGGCCGTCCGTTGGATGGTACTCTCGAATGGATAGGAATTGGATAAAAGTCCCGGCCATCGCCCGGGAACCTCGATGAATGCTGGTGGGTTACGATGATTGTACCCCAACTCACGAAACGGCTCGCAGCGATGCGGGCCGTTTTTGTTTTTATTCCTCACCCCATTGAGGCCCTTCGGTCCGAGCGCGAACGCCTTGCAGTGGTTGTGGATCATCGATGCAACATTTCTCGCTTTGTGGATCATGGCTCTTGATTTCCGGTGCGATGAGCGGCGATGTTCGAAAAATACCGGCTGGCTCGTGTTCTTCGATGAGTGCTGCGACCATTCTCTGGTCAAGATCAACCCAGAATTCCCAATGTTCCTGCTGAGCTTGTTCACCTTCCGGAACGCACGCTGGCGCTCGGACCGGTGGGGAGGGGAGTGGTCTGCAGGAGGTATCTTTGTCCAATGCTCCTTCGGAAGTTGCCCATCGGGATCCAGGACTTTCCTCGCCTCCGGCAGGATGGTTATCTGTATGTCGACAAGACGACATTCGTACACAAGTTGGCGACCGAAGGAAGCGTCTACTTCCTTTCGCGCCCCCGGCGTTTCGGGAAGAGTCTGCTTCTGTCTACTCTCGGGGCGTACTTTGAGGGACGCAAGGAACTGTTCACTGGCCTGGCTATTGAACAGTTGGAGCAGGACTGGATCGAGTATCCGGTTCTGCGGCTGGACCTGAACGCGGAGAAATACGATAGCCCAGAAGCGCTGCAAGCGATCTTGAACCGGCATCTTGAAGGCTGGGAGCATCGTTATCCAGGTGGACCAACGGATCGCTCCGCCGCAGAGCGCTTCCTCGGGGTGATCGAGCGCGCCCACGAACGCAGTGGAAAGCGCGTGGTCGTTCTGGTGGATGAGTATGATAAACCCCTGTTGAGCGTCCTCAGCAACCCTGAGCTTCTACCCGAGTACAAGGATAGTCTGAAGGCATTTTACGGCGTCCTCAAGAGTTCCGACGCCCATCTGAAGTTCGTGCTGCTCACAGGCGTGACCAAGTTCGGCCAGGTGAGCGTGTTCAGCGACTTGAACCAGTTGACCGACCTATCCACCGAAGCTGCCTTCGCCGCCGTCTGCGGCATCACCGAGGACGAACTCGTGGATGCGTTCCGCCCCGAGCTGGAGAAGCTCGCGGACGTGCAGAAATTGTCCTTCGATGGCACTCTGGACGAGGTGCGCCGGATGTACAACGGCTACCGCTTCCACCCGTCCGGGCCCAGCGTCTTCAATCCGTTCAGTACGCTCAACCTGCTGCGCACCGGCGAGTTTCGCGACTTCTGGTTCCAGACCGGCACGCCCTCCTTCCTGGTGGAGCTTCTCAAGCAGGCCGACACCGACCTTAGGGATCTGGACGGTATCGAGGTGGCTTCGCCGGAGTTCTCCGACTATCGCCTGGACGCGGACCGCCCCTTGCCGGTGATCTACCAAAGCGGGTACCTCACCATCCAGGGCTACGATCCATCGTTGGGTCTCTACCAGCTCGGCTACCCCAACGCCGAGGTGCGCAACAGTTTCCTGAACTTTTTACTCCCCAGCTACTCGGGCGCGGAAAAGGGGCGTGGTGGCTTCCATATCGCCAAGTTCTCGCAGGAGTTGCGCGCCGGCGATGTCGACGCGTTCCTGAAGCGTCTGCGTTGCTTTTTCGAGAAGATCCCCTACGACCTGAACGACCAGACGGAACGGCACTACCAGGTGGTTTTCTACCTGGTTTTCACGCTGCTAGGACAATTTTTGCAAGCCGAGCTGAAGTCGGCCAATGGCCGTGCCGACGCGGTGGTCCGCACCGATACGCACGTGTTCGTGTTCGAGTTCAAGCTCAACGGCACCGCCGAACAGGCGTTGGCGCAGATCGACGCTCGGGGCTACGCCGTGGCGTGGCAGGCCGACGGCCACACGGTGGTGAAGGTGGGCGTGGAGTTCGATCGACAGACGCGCAACCTGGGGCGTTGGCTCGTTTGTCCGGCGTAGCGCCTCATCGCTGTGCCACTTCCAAGAAACGATCATGACCAACGCCCTCTCGCACGCACTCGCCGACACCGTCGTGGTCCTGGACTTTGAAACCACCGGCCTCTCGCCGCAGTACGGGGATCGCGCCATCGAGATCGGCGCGGTGAAAATTGTCGGTGGTACGATCGTCGAGCGATTCCAGAAGCTCATGAACCCAGGCTTCGCGATCAGCGGCTTCATCGCCGAGTATACCGGCATCACCAACTCCATGCTGAGGGATGCGGCTCCGTGCCGCGAGGTCATGAGCGAGTTCCACGAATTTCTAGGCAACCACAATCTTGTGGCCCACAACGCGACTTTCGACCAGAAATTTTTGGATTCCGAGTTCTCCAAAATCTCCCGGTCGTATTCCGGGAAATTTTCCTGCTCGATGCTGTTGTCCAGGAGACTGATCCAGGATGCGCAAAACCACAAGCTCGAGACCTTGGTCCGCCACCTGAACATCGCCTCCGAAGGCACGTTCCACCGCGCCCAGTACGATGCGGAAATGGCGGGGAAGGTGTGGCTGGCCATGCTCGAACGAATTTCCGTGCAGGCCGGCCTTCTCGAGGTTCCCTTCGACCTCGCCGACAAGCTGTGCAAAGCAAGCAAGGCCAAAGCGAACGCTTTGCTGCGATCCTACGTCGTCTCGACAGAATCGCCTAAGGCATAGGCTGGCCGCACAAGTGTACTCTAAATCATGCCCATCATTGGCCTTCCCTGTGCGCAGGAAAAGCCTTAGTTTAAGGGCATGGAACAACCAATCGTGTACTCTTACACAAACTTCCGGCGCTACCTGTCGGACTGGCATGCCTGGGCCCAGGAACAAAACCCCGACTTCAACAAGAGCGAGGTGTCCCGCCAATTGGGTCTGCCCCGGACCCGAAGCTTCTTCACCGACGTGTTGGCCGGTCGCAAGCTCACGCCCACCTTCGTGGATCGCATGGTGGGCTTGTTGGGGATCGATCGCGACGAGGCCCGCTACTTCCGGATCCTGGTACGCTACAACCAAGCCGACACCCCCGAAGACCGCGAACTTGCCTTCGATCAGCTGACGGGAATGAGCCGGGTGCAGCGCACCGAGCTGGAGCAGGCCTCCTACCGCTACTACCGGCACTGGTGGACCGGCGCGGTGCGGGCCATGTTGGCCACCGGCGACTTTACCGACGACCCAAAGCCCATCGCGCAAATCTTGCGGCCTGCGGTCACCCCGGGCCAGGTGAAAGAGGCCATCGCCACAATCTTGGAGTTGGGTTTGGTCGAACGCGACGCCAAAGGGTATTTGCGCCAGACCACCAAGATGCTGGCCACTCCCGAGCAAAGTCGCGAAGAGCTGGTGAAGCAGTTGCAGATCCAGCAGATGCAGGTTGTGCAAACCGCCTTGATGTCTGGAGACGACCCGGACCGGCGCGTGTTCACCAACACGGTGGCCATTTCCAACGAAGGCGCCGATCTGATTTTGGAGCGGGTGGAAAGCTTCCGCCGCGCCTTGCGAGCCATTGTCCAGCAAGACCCCTCTCCCCAGGAGCGGGTCCTGCAGATTTCCCTTTCCCTGATCCCCCTCTTGAAAAAGGCCTCCCGATGAACTTCCACAAGATGGTCAGAAAACGTCAACGAATGCTATGGACAAGCATGGTCGCGGCGGCGCTGGGGCTACTTGGATGCCAGGACAAGACGTTGGAATCCGGAGGCTCGATGGACGAGACCTCAACGCTGGCCTTCCACCGCAAGGACGGGTCACCAGCGGCAGGTGCAAGAGTGCAACTCTACGGATCCGAGGACACGGGCGTGGAACCTCGCGTGCAGATGATCGCCGATGCGCAGGGAGGTGTGGAAGTGCCTGTGCCGGGAAGAGGCTTTTACAACCTGGTGGTCCGGGGACGCGATGGCGACGCCCTCTTCCAGGACTCGCTGTATTCCAACGGAACGGTCTTTTCCATCGCATCCGACACCCTGATGCGTACCGGAGTCCTGACGGGCCGCATCCGCGTGCAACCCCAGCATTCGCCGCGCATCGCCTGGATCCATGCGCTGGGCGCGGGGATCTGGTCGAACGTGGACGATTCCGGCCGATTCCGCTTGGATGGAGTGCCTTCAGGGAAATACACGGTGGCGGCCTACACGCTGGTGGAAGGCTACACGCCCACCTTCGCGAGCGTCAAGACAATTTCCGACAGTACGGTTGACGCCGGGGACATCCAGATGGTGTTCACAGGCTTGCCGGTGGTGCGCAATCTGGAAGCCCGCTTCGATACGCTGGCGGGGCTTGTGTATCTGCGCTGGGATTCCATCCCGCTGCGCGAAACTTGGCGATACCGGATCTACAGGGATGATACTCTGCTGGGAGAAACCGCTGGTCCGCGATGGATTGACGACGTTACCGGCAAATATCCCGGCAACACTCCTTCGCAAGGCAGATCCACCTACCAAGTTTTGGTCGCCAACGCCGACACCACAGGACCGAAGTGGGAATCGATCACATTGCAAATAGTGAGCGCCTTCCTCTACCAGGAAGTGAAGTTGGATTGGCGCAGACAGGGAAGCCTCCCCTGGTCGGGCGGAATATTCCAGCTGGACACTGCCAACGGAAGCCTGGTGGCATGGCGATCCGGTGAATACGGGGCGGAGCTGACATTGCCTGGGGAAGGTGCGCCCCGTAAGATCTTGTCCTCCGGAGCCATCGAAAAGTGGACATCCGCCGACACCGGTATCACCTGGATCAAGGCTGCGGAATCGATGCCCATCTCGGCATTTCCCGTGAGATTCCAAGGTAAGTGGTGGAGTGTTCGTACTCCGCAGGCAAGCTTGGTTCCCACCTACTCCGATTCAATCGCGGCCAGCAATTCATTGAGACCGGCGGATCTTTCTCGGTTCGACAGCGATCCGATTGTCATGTCGAGTCTGGACGGGATCCGGTGGGACTCCGTGACGACGTGGCATGAAGCTGATCCCCTGAACGGATTCCGGATGGAGACGGATGCCGACGGCATCTGGGTGGTAGGTTCTCGTAGGTACACCGCGATGTATGCTGGATACGGCGTTAACGATTTCAGTTTTCGGCAGTTTGCAGGCTCAACCTGGAGCGTCCGCACGGCAGGTCAGCAGGGCATGCCTGTTATGCCTGTTCAGGGAGAATATGTGAGCCCTTGGTACACCTCGAGGTGGGACGGCGGGTGGTGGAGCCTTATCGGCGATGGACGCCTCAACGGGAAAAAAATCCGGTGCTCCATGTCCAATGACGATTTCTTTGATGACGCCCGGGTTGTGCGTATGGGTCCGGGAAAAATCGCCCTCTTCGGGGGAGGCGGCACTTGTTCGACGGATGACTCGGTCTCCAGCGTGCATGCGATGGCGTGGCCCGGTGGTGGCAGCCATTTCGAACGAATGTTCGGTGGAAAGGTGGTGTCCGTTTCTGATTCTGGCGTATACCTTGGTCGAATTCTGTCGGGTGTCTCCGATGGAGACCCATTGGGAGCCTGGGTCAAGAAAACAGAAGTCCCTGTTCGCTATTGACGGGTCTACCCCGCACCTGAGCACAACAAGGGGAGCCCACCAGGCTCCCCTTGTTTGTTTAATCCTCCAATTTCCCGATCCCTGAAACGCATCCGACCCAGACATATTCCGGCATACAATTCACATCGCCTCCGCCTCACCAACCCACCATCGCGGGATATCCACCCCGCAGCAAGCCTGCGGGGTATTTTCGTGGCAATCGGGGTCCGCCCAGGGAATCCAAATCCAGGGAAAAGCGTGACCATTGGGGAATTCGCGATTGGAAGCCATCTTATGGAGAGACCGTTCCGATCCCTCCGCGTTGGAGACTTGCCGTGTTCGCTGACCGATATTTCGCTCCGCCAACCCTTGCGGCAAATGCGACCACGGGGAACCTTGCGGGAAGGCTAGCCAGGGCCCTTTCGGCTTTTTCGATCGGAATTCTGTGCTTGATCGCGCCGGCCCGAGGTTTCGATCTCCCTCACCCGGGCATTCCCGGTCCCAATCCGGACTTCCCTCCCTTCGTGACCGAGCGCAACGGTGTTTTCGATTACCCTTGGGGTGCAGGCAACTACACCTGGCCGGAACAGTTGTTCTGGGAGGGAATGCCCCAGCTCAACAATCACCACCTCCAGGAAATGATCGACGGCGCCATCGGCATGGAAGGCCAAGGCAAGGTTCCCGTCATGAGCTGCGTCGCCTGGGGTTACGAATACCTGGCGGCGACCGGTGGCGATGCTACCCTGGGCATCGGGGACAAGAGCAAGGCGGAAGGGTGGTCCGAGTGGGGGGCTTGGCTGACGCCTCGCAAGCAGAAGTATTTCGCCCAGGATGCCAACGGGGATGTCTACTACCCGGCGGCAGGGTACGTGACCCCGATGATGCCTTTGGATTCCGTCGATTGGCCGGAAGGCATCCGAGACGCGACCTTCGGGGATTTCGCCGGGTTGAAGCTTGGAAAATTGGCCAACCGGATCCACTCCCGCGGATTCTTTGCGGCAGATTTTGTCGTCGGACTCTACGGGAGCAGCGACTACCATCCACGGGTGATCGACGACTTCCAGCGCTGGGCAGGGGTTTCGGTTCCGGGCGCGACGGTCACCGAACGTTACAACGTGCTCAGGGCCAAATACTGGTCCCGCTACAACGACTTCAAGGCGGAGCGTTACGCGCGCTTCTACGCTCGTGCGGCCAAAACCATTCTCGAATCCGGGCGAGAGCCGTTGGTCGGCGGACAAATCCTGCAGAATGCCGGCTTGGTGCGCACCTCCGGGAACGATTTCCGCATCTACCTCAAGCACCTACCTGCCAAAAACTGGTACTTCAACATCGAACTCCAGTCGGATGATGGTCGGCCCGTACCACCCTATTGGAGCGCCTCCTCCGGGATGGGAGGACACTGTGCCCGGAGTCCCGAATTCCCGTTCGGAGCCCATATGGATGCTCGCGAGTCGAGTTTTTTCACCGCCGTCAAAAACGCGAAAAAAGACTCCGCATGGGGTGAAAAGTATCTGAAGCATGCCTGGCTTTCGGTCGGTTGGACCCATGTGGCCAACATCGATGGATCCGTACGCCGAGCAGCCCAGGCTTTCCAACGCGCCTACTGGGATGCGGGAGGAATCGACACGCAAATCGTGGCTTTGGTTCGGGCCCATATTCCGCGACATCCTTTTGGCCCGGCCTTCTACTTCTCGACCGATCTCGAGCGCCAAATCGAGGATTCGAATCTGAACAACAACTATTACTGGTTCGAACCGTTGGCCATTGGTTGGCGAAGAGAAGGCGTCCCGGGTGGGTATTTCATAAGCGACACCGCTTTGGCGAATCTCACCCCCGCGAATCGACCAAGTGGTTGGTTCGCCACGGTCAACAATCCCAAAGAGAAAGCGCGGCTGGAGGCCCTCGCCCCCATTCTGGAAGGCTCGCAAGTGCGCGATTCCTGCCCTCTTTCCTTCGAAGGCGATAGTCTCGGAGGCTTCGCATTCATTGATCAACACGGCAGCGTGATCGTGGTCGTGTCCAATTCCAAGGAAACTCCTGTGACAGGTGCGCTCCGATTCGCCAAGGTGGAAAACGGCACCTACAAGCTGACCGAACTGCTGGGTAGCCAGAAAGAGGAATTGGTGATCTCCAATCACTCCGGGAAAATGCCGCTGTTGATGGAAGGTCGTGATACCAGGGTCTTCCAGATCGACGGCCTGCGGGAACTCGGACGCAAGAATCTGATTCCTTGGAACGGGCAGCCCGGAGGCAAACACGTTCTGCCCAGCGTGATGCGCCCAGACGGCAAGCGCATCGATATCCTCGGGCGCAGGCTGGAGGAAGGTCCCCGGGTGATGTGGAGCACCCCGTTGCCGTGATGAGAAACGTCGGAAGTGAGGTGGCATACTTCCATCCATGCATCCTACGCCACCGAGGGTACACCCCATGCGCACCATCCTGATGCTTCCGAGTCAGGCGACCGCCGGATATTCCGCGCCCCACAACAAGTTCCTGTGGAACAGCGAGTTCGACTGCACCGGCGTGAGGAGGTTGCTCACCTCCTCGCTCCTTTGCATAGGTTTGCAGGCTCGTGCCTATGACCTTCCACATCCGAGTGTTCCAGGCCCCGACCCGGACTTTCCGCCCTTCGTGACGGAGCACAACGGAGTCTACGATTTTCCTTGGGGGGCGGGATCCTACACCTGGCCAGAGCAACTGTTCTGGGAGCACAAATCGGAGATCGATCGGATGTCGGCCCAGATGATCCAATCGAGCGAAGGGACGGAATCCGACGGAAAGGTTCCCGTCATGAGCTGCGTCGCCTGGGGGTACGAATACCTGGCCGCGACCGGTGGCAATGCTTCGTTGGGGATCGGCGACATGAGCAAGGCCGAGGGGTGGGCCCAATGGGGCGCGTGGTTGACGCCCAGAAAGGAAAAATACTTCGCGCAAGATGCCAACGGTGTCGTCTACTACACGTCGGCGGGGTACGTGTCCCCGATGATGCCGTTGGACTCGGTCGATTGGCCCGAGGGAATCCGGAATGCGACCTTCGGCGATTTCGCGGGACTGAAACTTGGCAGGCTCGCCAACCGGATCCATTCCCGGGGATTCCTCGCGGCGGATTTCGTCGTGGGACTCTACGGCGGCAACGACTATCATCCACGGGTGCTCGACGACTTCGAGCGTTGGGCGGGCTTGAAACTGCCGGGTGCGACGGTGGCGGAGCGGTTTTCGGCGATCAAGCCAAACCACTCGGCGCGGTTCAACGATTTCAAGTCGGAGCGGTTCGCCCGTTTCTACACGCGCGCCGCGGAGACCATCCGCGCCGACGGGCGTGAGCCGTTGGTTGGCGGACAGATTTTGCAACAAGCGGCATTGGTCCGTGGGTCGGGAAACGATTTCCGGATCTATCTGAAGCACCTGCCGGCCAGGAACTGGTACTTCAACGTCGAACTGCAGTCCGACGAAGGCAGAGCGGTCCCCGCCTACTGGAGCGCATCCACGGGCATGGGCGGGCACTGTGCGCGATCCCCCGAGCTCCCCATTGGTGCGCACATGGATGCCTGGCAGCAAAACTTCACCAACGCGGTGAAGAATGCGGGCAAGGACATGGAATGGGCGCGCAAATACTTGAAGCACGCCTGGTTATCGGTGGGCTGGACCCATGTGGCCAACCTGGACGGATCGGTGCGCCGCGCACCCCAGGCCTTCAACCGGGCCTATTGGGATGCCGGGGTGGTCGATACCCCCGTTGTCGCGCTGATGCGCGCGCATGCTCCAAAACACCCGTTCGGCCCGGCATTCTACTACTCGACCGACCTTGAGCGGCAGAGCGAGAGCACACGGGATCCCAACTTCTACTACTGGTTCGAACCAAGGGTGGTCGGGTGGCGCTTGTCGGGAATTCCCAGCGGGTATTTCGTGAGCGACACGGCACTCGCGAACCTAGCCCCGGTGAACCGTCCGAGCGGTTGGTTCGTGTATGTCGACAACCTGGGATTCACCCATCTCAAGCCCGAAGAAAAGGCGAGGCTGGAGGCGATCGCCCCGATCCTGACCGAATCCCAGGTGCGCGATTCCTGCCCCCTTTCGTTCGCAGGAGACAGCCTGGGCGGGTTCGGTTTCATCGACCAGCACGGGAGCGTCATCGTGGTGGTGTCCAACTCCGGCGAGTCGCAGGTGAAGGGCGGACTCCATTTCGCCAAGGTGGAAAACGGCGCCTACCAGATGACCGAGCTCCTGGGAAGCGATTCCAGGATTTTGACGATCGCGAACCATACGGGTGAGGTGCCGTTGGTGGTGGAGGGGCGCGACACCAGGGTTTTCCAGATCGACGGGCTGCGGGAACTCGGCCGCAAGGATCTGGTGCCCTGGTACGGCCCCGCCGTAGGCCGATATATTCCTCCCGGCGTGGTCCGCCCAGACGGAAAACGACTGGATATCCTGGGGCGCCGATGGGATGCCGGTCCCAGGTTGATGTGGACCGCGCCTCTGCCTTGAGGCGTCAGATCCCCGCCCCCGGCTCCTGCACATCCGCGAACAACCCCCGCGCCTCCAGCAAGGCCACCACGCGCTCCACAGATTCTGTCACCGCAAGCTCATGGGCAGGAAGCTCCAAGGCCGGAGAAACCGGCGGTTCCCACGGCGCGCTGATCCCGGTGAATTCGCGGATCTCGCCGGACCGCGCCCGCGCGTACAGCCCCTTGGGGTCGCGCGATTCGCACGCTGCCAACGGTGTGGACACATGCACTTCCGCAAAGTCGCGGGCTCCCACGACCTCGCGGACCATGTCGCGATCTGCCTGGGTGGGGGAAATGAACGTGGCCAGCACCAGAAAGCCGGCATCCACCAGGATCTTGGCGGTCTCGGCGGCGCGGCGCAGGTTTTCGCTGCGGGCTGCCGGGGTGAAGTCCAGATCCTTGTTCAGTCCGTGACGCAAATTGTCGCCATCGAGCAGGTACACCTGGCGGTGGTCGTGGAACAGGCGTTTTTCAAGAGCCTTGGCGATGGTGCTCTTGCCGCTGCCGGAAAGGCCAGTGAACCACACCACGCCGCCGCGGTGCCCATTGCGGACCTCGCGGGAGATGCGCGACACTTCCGATTCCGACCATACCACATCCGTGCTGGACTGGGGTTGGTCGGCAGCCACCATGCCGGCGGCCACGGTGGCATTCGTTTCAGGGTCGATCAGGATGAACGCACCGGTGCGCCGAAACTGCAGGTAGGGATCCAGCAAAATGGGCTGGGCCGCGGAAATGCGCACCCGACCGATGTCGTTGAGGCCGAGGTTCGCCGCCGGGATCTCCGAAAGGGTCTTGATTTCGGTGCGGTGCAACACCCGCGTGATGCGGGCGCGCACCGTGCGGGAACCTTGCTTCAGAAAGTAAGGGCGCGTGAGGGCCAAGGGGCGCTCGTCCATCCAGACCACCTGCGCGTCCAGGTCGCGTCCGACCTTGGGGGCCGCACCAGCCTTCACGATCACATCGCCGCGCGACACGTCCACTTCGCGGTCCAACGTGATGGTCAGCGATTTGGGGAAGCTCGCGACGGGAAGTTCGCGATCGAAAAAATGTAGCTGCTTGACGATCGCGCGCTTGCCGGAGGGCAGGACTTCGATCTCGTCGCCGGGCTTCACCGAACCCGATGTGATCTGTCCTGCGAAGCCGCGGAACGTGAGATCCGGGCGGATCACGTACTGGACGGGAAACCGGAATTTGTCGGATGACAGTTCCTTGGGGATGTCCACCGTCTCCAGGTGCTCGATCAGGGTGGGACCCTGGTACCAGGGAGTGTTCTCGGAACGTCCCACCACGTTGTCGCCCAACAGGGCGGACAGGGGGATGAACTCGATGTTTTCCATCCCCAGCTTGGCGGCCAGGTCCAGGAAGTCTTGCCGGATTTTGTCGAACACGTCCTTGGACCAGTCCACGAGGTCCATCTTGTTGACGGCCACGCACACACGCGGGATCCCCAGCATCGCGGAGATCGCGCTGTGGCGGCGGCTCTGCTCCAGCACGCCCTTGCGCGCGTCGATCAGAACAATGGCCAGATCCGCGGTGCTCGCGCCCGTGGCCATGTTGCGGGTGTACTGTTCGTGCCCCGGCGTGTCGGCGATGATGAACTTGCGCTTGGGCGTGGCGAAGTAGCGGTAGGCCACGTCGATGGTGATGCCCTGTTCGCGCTCGGCGCGCAGACCGTCGGTCAACAGCGACAGATCGATGCCGGTGGCCAGACGCTGCTTGGAGGCGTTCTGCACGGCCTCCAACTGGTCTTCGAAGATCCCCTTGGAATCGTACAGAAGGCGGCCGATCAGGGTGGATTTGCCGTCATCGACGGATCCGGCGGTGGAAAAGCGGAGGAGGTCCATTAAAGAGCATTCCTTTCTCCCTTCGTCGGGGCCGATCGGGTCTGAGCTTCCCGATGCGAGAATGCGAACCGAAACAAGGTCACCGTTGGCAGGCGCTTTTTCGCCCGACCCCCCCAACTCTGGTTCAACCGCAGGCATCCCGGATTGAAACGAATCTGACCAGATCAATGTCACTGGAAGCCGGGTTTTGGTCCAAACAGATCCTTCACCTGCATGGTGCTGTGCCGAGTGTTGGCTCCCTGCGAGAGGGTCAGCCTGTAGCAGGTGGCCCCATCACGTCTCGTTGATGAGCCCTTCGCCCTTCGAGACGGCCTTCGGCCTCCTCAGGACGAACGGCTGCGTTAGGCTGCTGGAAACCTGGATTTCCATTAGAAATATCCTTCTTTTTTGCGGTCTTCCATGGCCGCTTCCGAAGCTTTGTCGTCCACGCGCGAGCCGCGCTCGGTCACGCGGCTGGAGGCGGTTTCCGCCACGATGTCCCAGGCGTTGGCGCACGGGCTTTCCACGCAGCCCGTGCAGGTCATGTCGCCCACGGTGCGAAAGCGCACCACGCGCCGCTCGATTTTTTCGCCGGGCTTGGCTTCCAGCAGATGTGAAATGGGGATCCACTGCCCGCGCCAGACCACCTCGCGCTCGTGCGCGTAGTAGATGCTCGGGATCTCCAGATTTTCCTTGGCCAGGTACATCCAGATGTCAAGTTCCGTCCAGTTGGAGATCGGAAAGGCCCGGATGTGCTCGCCCAGATGCACGCGGGCGTTGTAGAGATTCCAGAGCTCCGGACGCTGGTTTTTCGGATCCCATTGTCCATGGGTATCGCGAAAAGAAAGGATCCGCTCCTTGGCGCGGGCCTTCTCCTCGTCACGTCTCGCGCCACCGAACAGGGCATCGAACTTGAACTCGGCGATGGCGCCCAACAGCACCGGAATCTGCATGCGGTTGCGGGAATCGTTCTCGCCGGCCTTTTCGGATATCCGGCCGTCGTCGATCCAGTCCTGCACGCTGCGCACGATCAGCCGCTCGCCCAGCTGGGCCGCGCGACGGTCGCGAAAATCGATGACCTCCGGGAAGTTGTGGCCGGTGTCCACATGCACCAGCGGGAACGGGAACTTGCCGGGGCGGAAGGCTTTTTCCGCCAGGCGCAGCATCACGATGCTGTCCTTGCCACCGGAAAACAGGAACGCGGGGCGTTCGAATTCGCCGGCGACTTCGCGGAAGATGTGGATGCTCTCGGCTTCCAGCGCCTCGAGATGTTCGAGGTGGTCGTCGAGCGATTCGATGATTGGCTTGGTCGTGGTCATCAAAAAGTCCTTGGAAGGCTCTCTGCTCCGTTCGTCCTGAGGAGCCCCCGAAGGGGGCGTCTCGAAGGGCGGACGGAGGCGGATGGTTACTGATTTTCGCCTGGTATTCCCGCTTCGCCCTTCGAGACGGCCTACGGCCTCCTCAGGACGAACGGGCTGGATTCTATCGATTCAAATATTCGTGTGGATGCCGCATTCGGTCTTGCCACGTCCCTTCCACCTTCCGGACCGTTCGCCGGCCTCGGCATCGGCTTTTTCGGTGAGGGGGCGGTCGCCGATGGAAGGATAACCCAGATCGTGCAGGGGATTGTACGGGAGATTCCTGGACAAGATGTGTCCCCAAACCTCCTTGCGGGTCCAAGCGGCCAGGGGGTTCACCTTGATCCGCTCGCCGGACTGCTCCAGGATGGGCAGGTCCGTCCGGTCTCCGCCCTGGTCCCTGCGCCGCCCGGAAATCCAGGCCTGGGCACCGGTTTCCAGCATCGCCCGGCGCATGGGTTCCACCTTGGTGATTTCCTGGTAGGCATCCAGGTCGCGGTCCCAAAGAGCTTCTCCGTGGCGCGCGATGAATTCCGATTCCGTCGCCAGACCCGCAGGCTTGAACACGCGCAAGTCCAGGTTATACCGTTCCTGGAGCGCTTGGGCTAGATCGAGGTTTCCTGGAACTGGAAAAGGGTGTCCACGAAAATCACGGGAGGTCGCAAACCCAGATCGTGCAAAAGATCCAGGATCACGATCCCGCTAGGCTGCCAGGCGGTCGTGAGGACCACGTTGGGCAGGTGCTCGAAGGACCATTTCAGAATATCCCGAGGAGGTAGGCCATCGAGAGCCTCGCTTTGTTCGATAAGATTCATGTTTGGTGCTCCAATGGCTTAGATCTGGTATTCCAGGGAGTCCGGCCGACGACTGGTCGTGTCGGCGAGGAGGTCGGCAAGGGAGGTCCGGGTAAGGATCTGGTCGATCGCCTGGCTACATCGATCCAGCAAGGCGTGGATGGCCTCCTCGTCGGGATTGCCGATGGTGGTGCGCTTGGGAGCGTCTCCTTCCAACTGGTGGAGGAGGTCGGAAATCAAGATTTGCTGGGCGGGAACGGCCAGAATGTACCCCCCTTCCTTCCCCCGCTGGCCATGGATCCAGCCCGCGCCTTTGAGCACGATGGCGATCTGTTCCAAAAATTTGAACGGAAGGTTGTAGGTTTCCGCGATCTCCCGCAGTTGGATGGGGGATCGAGACGACTTCGCTCGCTCGGCTAGCGCCAGAAGGATCTGCATGGCGTAGATGGTCTTGGTGGTCACCTTCATATGCGAATCAATATAATCCTACACACCATACAGGGGCAATAGGAATTGTTTGTCCATTTTCTTCTGCTGGCCCTTCGCGCAGCTGCGGGCTCTCCGGATTCCTGCCAAAACGAGCCGGAGCGATCCTTTCCCAAAGGGTTCGCGGCACTGCGCCTGGAAGGGTTGCGCGCCACACGCCCCGAGGTGGTCCGCTCCGAGATCAAAAGCCGCCCCTGCACGGAATTTCCGGTCGTCGACGAAGATATCAGACGCTTGAAGGCGTTGGGGATCTTCGCTTCGGTGGAGACCCGCATGGCGCAGGACACCTTGGTGTTTTCGTTCCGCGAACTTCCGACGTTTCTGCCAGTGCCCAATGGTCGCCTCAGCGACGAGGAAGGCCTTTCCCTGGGGGCCGGCCTCAAGAGCCCGAACCTTCTGGGCAGGGCGATCGCGGGGGAGTTCCTGTTCTTGGTGGGCAATTCGCTGGAATACCAGGCGAGCATCACCGCCTCCAGGTTCGGAAGCCTCGCCTTGGGATGGGAGGCCATGGCTGGTCGAACGGAACGCTGGGACGATGGTCGGGGATACCAGGAATTGTCGCACGCGGGGTTCGTGCGGCTGTGGGGTCCCACCGACCGGTTCCTGCGCCTGCTGGGAGAGGCCAAGGTCGTGGATGTCCGCTCCGACCGTGACGGAATCTGTCTGTCAGGTCGCCAGGACCTGATCCCTTCTCTCCGAGGTGGAACGGTGTTCGACGGGCGCGACGATCCGTCCAATACCGCTTCGGGGATCTACCAGGAACTGACCCTCGAAAAATCCGGAAACCCCTTCGGGGGGCCGGTGGACGCCTGGCAGGTTCTCTCGGACACCCGCCTGTGGGTGCCCTTGGGCGCGCGATGGGGGGTGCATCTTGCCAACCTCTTCGAGAACCGCGAAGGGAGGATGGATCGGTGGCAGACCTACGTCGTGGGCGGTGCCAACAGCGCACGCGGCCTGCCGGGGGCCTGGGCGGTGGCGCCTTCGGAGGATCTGGGCACGATGGAAGTCCGATGGACTCTCATGCCGGTGAAGCCGGTCCTTGTGGTCGGACAGAATTTGTATGTGGGCCTCCAGGCCGTGGGAGGAGTGGATGTCGCCTCCGCCTGGGGGGAGGCTCCGCTGGAGGCGCAATACGGCTTGTTCACGGGACTGGACGCGATCGTGCCGTTCGTGGAGAGGCTGCGCACCAACCTGACCTGGAGCCCCGCGCAGGGCGCCGGTTTCGCATTCTCCTTTGGGATGTTCGAGAAGACCCAGGCCCAACGATTCCGGGTCCGATGATCCGATAATGAGGAAAACCAACATGATTCGTTCGATCGCCACCGCCGCCTTCTGCATCGCCAGTATTTGGCTGGTCCAGTCGTGCAAAACTCCGGAGCCGACCTGCCCCCCGCTTGGGCTGCGGGATTCCGTTGGGAAAACCGCCGAGGAAGAACGTCTGTCCCTTCAGTGGCTGCGGATCACCGGAAAGCTCGATTCCGCGCAAGCCGACCCATCGGTCAGGGAGCGTTTGGAACGTTCCGTGCACAGCATGGATTCTTCCGCCAACCGCTACCGCGACTCCATGCGTCTGCATGGGGGTGCCCTGGAATCGGTTTCCGGTTGCATCGATTGGAACGCCACCCTCCGTGGAAACATGGTGGACCAACAAGGCCTGATCACCGCTTGGATGCGGACCATGATCGATTCCAACGCGGTGGCGGTGCAATGGGCCTTGGGCGACACGGCAAAGGACTCCTCGCAATTGCATGTGCTGTTCCAAGTGCCGGGAGCCAACGGGGGAACCTTGGACTCCACCGGCCTCCACGTGGGAGTCCGGCAAGTTCTCCGCTGAGCTAGCCGTCCAGGAATGGGGCGAACTCGCCCTTTCCCACCCGGCACTCCGGACAGCGCCACTCGGCAGGGTAGAGCTCGAAGGGGGTATGGGGAGAAATCCCCTGGTCCGGGTCGCCCAAGGATTCGTCCAGGATCCAACCGCAAATGCGACAGATCCATTTGCGATGGCCAGGAATGCCTGGGTGCGCCGGAGGTTCGGACGAGCTGTTGAACACGGACTGAAATTACTTTGCACGGACGACCACGAAAGGGTGCTCACCGGTGAACCAACAGCAAAATCGCGAGAAATCGATGGCGGCCGCGATTTCCGTCGCCTCCAACACCTTGTTGGTGGTCGGAAAACTTGTTGCCGGACTCGCGATCGGGTCTGTTTCCGTGATCTCCGAGGCCATCCATAGCGCGGTGGACCTTCTGGCGGCCGTGATCGCTTGGTTTGCCGTCAGGGCATCGGGGCAGCCCGCCGACAAAGAACACCCCTACGGCCATGGCAAGTACGAGAACCTCTCCGGGGCCATCGAAGGGGCGCTGATCTTCGTGGCGGCCATCTGGATCATCTACGAGGCGGTGCACAAGCTGCGCGTGGGTGGCGGGGTGGAGGCCCCCGGCTGGGGTATGTTGATCATGGCCATTTCCGCGGCAGCCAACGTCGCGGTATCCACCAACCTCATGCGGGTGGGCAAGAAATACGATTCCTTGGCCTTGATCGCCGACGCCATGCATCTGAAGACAGACGTCTGGACGTCCGTCGGTGTTTTGGCAGGCTTGGTGATCATCTGGGTCGGCAAACTCGTTTTCCCTTCGGTGAACCTTTCCTGGGTGGACCCGGTCTGCGCCATCGCGGTGGCGTTGTTGATCATCCACGCCGCCTGGGAGCTCACCACCCAGGCCACTCGAGGACTTTTGGACGAGGCCCTGCCGGAAGAAGAAATCGCCTTCATCCACAAAGCCGCCTTGGACCGTGGCGACATCCGCAGCCTCCACGACCTCAAGACCCGCAAGGCGGGTCCGGAACGGATCATCGACGCCCATGTGGCCGTGGATTGGGACCTCACCGTCCTGGACGGGCACAACCGCGGCAAGAGTTTCAAGCGGATGCTTCTGGACAACTGGGAACACTGCACGATCAACATCCACGTGGACGCCTGCGACGGAGCCTGCGGAGCCCCTTGCAAATCCGGATGCCTGCTTCCCGATCAGGAGCGCGAGACCCGCCACAGCCAGTGGAAGGACCGCAAAGAAGGCTGATCGGATCTTTCCGTCCGCCCTTCGAGACGGTGGCTGCGCCACCTCCTCAGGACGAACGGAAAATCAAGAAATGCCCGGGAATCCAGAAAAGCCGTCCGCCCTTCGAGACGGTGGCTGCGCCACCTCCTCAGGACGAACGGAAAGTCAGGAAATGTCCGGGAACATAGGAGCCGTTCGTCCTGAGGAGGCCCGCAGGGCCGTCTCGAAGGGCGAGCGGTACAGCGAAAGGGTGGACGTGCCGAAGACGGCTCTACCTCCCGTCCAATAGACCCTCCAATTCGGACTCCTCCAAAACCCGCACCCCCAGGGTCTTGGCTTTGTCCAGCTTGGATCCGGCTTCGGAGCCTGCCAGCAGCGCGGTGGTCTTCTTGCTGACGGAATCCGTCACCTTGGCGCCCGCCTCCTCCAGCATGGTCTTGAACGCCTCGCGCGGCTTGGACAAGGTGCCGGTGATCACCACCACCCATCCCGACAGCGGCCCTACGGTGGGACGACGTTGTTCGGTGGCGGGGGAGATCCCGATCTCGGAAAGATCGGCCAGGATCTTCGCTCCGCGTGGGGTGCGGAAAAATTCCAACAGGCTCCGTGCCGCGGAGGGCCCGACTTCGGAGGGAACCTGGGAAAGCTCGCGATCCAGAGTCTGGATCTGCTCTTTCAGTTGGGCTTGCTCGGCCTTACCAGCCGCCTTGGCCGCCTCGTCGCGAAGCTTGTTTTGCTCCGTGCGGGCGCCCAACGCCTTGCGCCGCGCCTCCAGATCCGCGCGCTCCACGATTTTTGTCAGCAGGGGAGATGTAGCCAGTTCGGTGAAGTTGGCGTGGCAGGTGGCCAGAGCCTTGGACACGGAGTCTCCGACTTCGTGGATCCCCAAGGAATAGATCCACCTGGAAAATGGCGCCGTGCGGGCCTTGCGCGCGGCTTCCAACAGGCGCGCGGCGTTTTTCTCTCCAAAGGTGCGGGGCTCGGTGTCCGTGCCCAGGTTGAGTTGGCCCAACGTGGCCAGCTCCAGCGAAAAGACATCGGTGACTTCGCGCACCAAGCCTTTGCGCACCAGGGCGGAAGCCACGATCGCACCCATTTCCTCGATGTCCAATGCTTTCCGGCACCCGAAATGCTCAAGCCTTCCTTCCACCTGCGGTGGACAGGAATCGGCATTGATGCAGGCCCAAAGCTCGATCTCCCGGCCATGTTCATCCTGGCCTCGGCCACGGTTCTCGATGGCGCTGCCGCATTCCGGACACGCGATGGGAAAGGCGAAGGGAGCAAGGCCCGCAGGCCGTTTTGAAAGATCCACACCCACCACCTGGGGGATGATGTCGCCTGCCTTCTGCACCAGCACCGTGTCGCCAATGCGGGCATCGAGCCTTTCCAGGTGGGTGCGGTTGTGCAGGCTGGCGCGCGATACCGTGGTGCCGGCCAATTGCACAGGATCCAGTTCCGCAACGGGAGTCAGTGCACCGGTGCGCCCCACCTGGATGGAGATGTCGCGCAGCAGCGTGGGTTTGCGTTCGGGGGGGAACTTGTAGGCGATGCCCCAGCGGGGGTGGTGTTCGGTGGAGCCCAGTTCGGCGTGCAGCGAGGTGTCGTCGAGCTTCACCACCATGCCGTCGATTTCGTGGTCCAATCCATCGCGGCGCTCCACGAAGGTGCGGCATCGCTCGTAGGCAGCATCGATGCCCTTGCAGGTCGCGAGATCGGGATGGATTTGGAACCCCAGAGCCGAGAGCCATTTCAGGCGATCGGCTTGGGAGGCGGGCAGGTCCATCTGGTGTTCACCAGCGGGGATGAAGTACAGAAACGACCGGATCCCGGTGCCTGCGAGGCTCGACGCGTCCTTTCGCTTCATGAGCCCGGCACAGGCGTTGCGTGGATTGGCCAGTTCCTTCTCGCCGGCGGAGGACAATTTTTGATTCAGTTCTCGGAAGGCTTCCAGGGGAAGGTACAGTTCCCCGCGCACCTCGAACTTTCGTGTTTCCGCGATCGTTACCGGCGCCGCGCCCGAGGCCACCACCTGGGCGGTGACAACGTCGCCGCGCGTGCCGTCGCCGCGCGTGACCGCACGGACCAGGCGACCGCCTTCGTACACCAGCGAAACCGACATGCCGTCGATCTTGGGTTCGACCACCAGGTCCAGATCTTCCACCGAGATCGAGATCGACTCGGAGATCCTCTCGGCCCAGGCCCGCAGGCGCCCCCAGGCAGATCCGTTCTCCCAGCCGGGTTCGGCTTGCACCAACGCCACCGATTCGTCGATTCCCGAGGGAGGCAGGAACTCGGGCCGGGTGGCGGCCTTTTCCAGCGAGAGCATCTTCTGCGCGTGGACCACGGTTTCAAAGCCCGTGACGTGGTCGTCTCCCACGGAACGCGTGTATCGCTGGGCTTCCGGGATTCCGGCCGCATCGCACAGACGGTCGTATTCGGCCCGTAGCAGGTCATATTCGGCGTCGGTGGCCTGGGGGGCGGCATCGCGGTAGTAGGCGATGTCCAATGCCTGGAGACGATCGGCGAGTTTTCGGAAATCGGAAGCGTCGGCGTTGGGCAATTGAAGTTCGGGCATGGCTTCCAAAGTAACCCAGAACCAGGAATTTTCACTCGCTTGCCCAGCGATCCCAGGAGCCAAGTCTAGTGCGTGACTGTTGTCTCGGTGAAGGGGAGCCAACGCTCCAGCACCCGCATCAGGTCCTTGGGTTGGATCGGTTTGGAAAGGCAGTCGGACATGCCCGCTTCCAAACATTTCTCGCGATCTTCCTCCCCCGCCTGCGCGGTGAGCGCCACCACACACGCGCGCTGGTTGGGTCCAGGGGTTGTGCGCAATTGTTGGACAATCTGGAACCCATCCAACAGTGGCATCTGAATATCCAACAGCACCAGGTCGTAGGCGTTTGCGGAAAGCGTCCTGAGGGCCAGATGCCCATCGGGGACCACGTCGGGGACGATGCCGAATTTTCCGAGGATCCCTTTGGCCACCAGCTGGTTGACCGCATTGTCTTCGGCCAGCAAAAGTTTTGCATTTGGGAAACGGCGGCTTCGCCAATTTCCCTCGGCGGGAACATTTGCAGCGGATGTCCTCGCGACCTGGCAGGGGACCGCAAACGAAAACGCCGAACCGGAACCTTCCTGGCTTTCTAACGAAATTTCTCCGCCCATAAGGGTCACCAATTGTTTGCAGATCGCCAATCCCAGTCCCGTGCCGCCGTAACTGCGGGTGATGGAGGGATCCAACTGCGAAAATACCTGGAACAGGAGCGGAATCTTGGTCCGGGGGATTCCGATTCCGGTGTCCCGAACCGTGAAGTCGATTCTCGGCCCTTCCGCGAGGGAGGTGCGCCATGCGACTGCGATATGGACCCCGCCCTGCGAGGTGAATTTCAGGGCGTTGCCCACGAGGTTGATCAGAATTTGTCGAAGTCGACCCGGATCGAGGTGGATGGAATCGGGAACGTCCGGGTGGATCTCCAATTGGAACGTGAGCGATTGGGAACGGGCCCGCAACTTGTATTCCTGCACAAACGGCTCCAGCAGGGTGCGCAGACTGAAATCGACCGGGTCCAGCGAGAATTTGCCGGCTTCGATCTTGGAAATATCCAGGATGTCGTTGACGATCTCCATCAGGGAGTCCGCGCTCTTTCGCACCAAGGTGGCGTATCCTCGCTGGGTTGCGTCGAGTTCCGTGTCCATAAGCAGGTCCGTCATCCCGATCACTCCGTTCATGGGAGTGCGGATCTCGTGGCTCATGTTGGCCAAAAATTCGCTTTTGGCGCGATTGGCCTCCTCAGCGGATCGGGCCAATTCCTCGGAGCGCCGGTGGGATTTCTCGAGCTCCTGCATGTTCCTTTGAAGGGTTTCCTGGGCGAGCTTGCGCTCGGTGATATCGGCGTGCGTTCCCATCACCATCAACGGGAGACCATTCTCGGATCGGGAAATCAACTTGCCTCGATCACGGATCCAAACCCAATGACCATTCTTGTGTCGCATGCGAAATTCGCTATCGTAGAATGCTAGCTCGCCTGCGAAGTGACGCTCCAGTCGGCTCCAGGCTTCCGCCAAGTCGTCGGGATGGGTCAGTCCAACCCAGGTCTCCAGCGTGGTTTCGCCGAGCTCTTCCATGGTGTGACCGATGATTTCCGCCCAACGCGCGTTGCAGGTGACTTTGCCGGTCTGCACGTTCCATTCCCAAGTTCCCGCCCGGGTGGCCTCGAGGATGGTCAATAGTCGTTCCCGCTCCAGATCGATGGCCAGACTTTTCTCCCGCAGGGAGGTGATGTCCGTGAAAGTGGTGGCCACTCCGATGAGTCCAAGGCCGGATGGGTCCTTCATTGGCTGGGAATCGATGGAAATCCAGATCCGACGATGCCTGAGGGGGTCGTCCACCCCCATGATCACTCCTTGGAAGGCCATTGCGGTCTCCAGGGTGCGCATGGCGGGCATCTGCGAGCAGGGAAAGTCGGTTCCGTCCTCATGGATCGACCGCCAGCGCGGATCGGTCAGGGCTCTGCCGGTCAGTTGGTCGCGGCTGAGGCCCAGAATCCGCTCCGCGGCCGGATTGCACGACACGATCGTGCCGGTCTTGTCGAGGACAATCACCCCTACGGACATGGACTCCGCGAGCGCTTGATGGATGATGCCTTGCTCGAGGGAAGGGCGATCGGATGAATCAGACATCGATGGTGTCATTGCAGGGAATGCTACCATTTTGGTCGGATTTCGGTCCGAGGGACCTCTTTTCCAGAGTCCGGCCACAGATTGGCTAAATTGGCATTCCTTATGACCATGGACAGCAAGTACTCGCCGATCGACGTCGAAAAAAAGTGGGAAGCCCTCCATCGTGGGAATGGCTCTTTCCAGCCCAAAGGTGATGGAAAACCCTTCACCGTGGTGATCCCGCCGCCCAACGTCACGGGTGCCCTGCACATGGGCCACGCTTTGAACCACACCATCCAGGATGTGTTGGTGCGGTTCGAGCGTCTGCGCGGCCGTCGCGCCCTGTGGCAGCCGGGCACCGACCACGCCGGCATCGCCACCCAGAACGTGGTGGAACGCGCCTTGGCCAAGGAAGGCAAAAAGCGTCGTGAGATGGGTCGCGAGGCGTTTTTGGAACAGGTCTGGGCTTGGAAAAACCAATACGAGGCCCGCATTGTGAGCCAAGTCCAGCGCATGGGCAATTCCTGCGACTGGGACCGTCTGCGCTTCACGATGGACGAGGGCTTGTCCCGCGCCGTGCGCGCCGCCTTCGTTCACTTGTACGAAAAAGGTCTGATCTACCGCGGCAAATACATCGTGAACTGGTGCCCCAAGGATCGCACCGCGCTTTCCGACGACGAGGTGGAGACCAAGGACGGCGGCGAGCCCGGCCACCTCTGGCACCTGCGCTACCCGCTGGCCGACGGCACCTTCCTGACGGTGGCCACCACCCGTCCGGAAACCATGCTGGGCGACACCGCCGTGGCGGTCAACCCCAAAGACGAGCGCTACACCCATTTGGTGGGCAAAAAGATCAAGCTCCCGCTGACCGATCGCGAGATCCCGGTGATCGCCGACGATTTCGTGGAAATGGACTTTGGCACCGGCTGCGTGAAGGTGACCCCGGCCCACGACCTCAACGACTTCGGTGTGTTCCAGCGCCATCCGCACATCGGATGTATCGATGTGATGAACGACGACGCGAGCTTCAACGACCAGGTGCCGGAACGTTTCCGCGGCTTGGACCGGTTCGAGGTGCGCAAGCGCGTGGTGGCGGAATTCGAAGAGCTGGGCCTGCTGGAAAAAATCGAAGACCGCATGACCCCCATCGGTCGCAGTTATCGCTCCGGAGAGCCCATCGAGTACCGTCTCAGCGATCAATGGTTCGTGGACATGAAGCCCCTGGCGGAAAAGGCCTTGGCCTCCACCAAGGAAGGGCGCGTGAAGTTCGTGCCGGATCGCTGGAACGACTACTACTGCAAATGGCTGGAAAACGTGCGCCCCTGGTGCATCAGTCGCCAGCTCTGGTGGGGTCACCGCATCCCGGTGTGGTACGACGAAGACGGCGTGCCCGTGGCGGCCTTGGAAGAACCCAAGGTCCACCCCAAGACGGGGAAGAAAATTGTCCGGCAGGACGACGACGTGCTGGACACCTGGTTCAGCTCCGGTCTGTGGCCGTTTTCCACCCTGGGATGGCCGGGCGAGGCCGCCAAGGCGGGAATGCCGGTGGAAAGCTGGATCCAGCCCGAAGTGAAGGGTCATTTCCCCACGGACGTGCTGGTGACCGACCGCGGCATCATCTTCTTCTGGGTGGCGCGCATGGTCATGATGGCCAACGAGCTCACCGGCATGGACCCATTCCACACCGTGTACATCCACGGCACCATCCTGGACGACAAGGGACGGAAAATGTCCAAGTCGCTGGGCAACGGCATCGACCCGCTGGAGATGGCCGACCAGTACGGCGCCGACGCGGTGCGGTTCTCGCTTCTGATCCTGTCCAGCGAAGGCCAGGACATCAAGCTCAGCCCCACCAAGTTCGAGATGGGCCGCAACTTCGCCAACAAGCTCTGGAACGCCACGCGCTTCGTGCTGCCGCACCTGGAAGGCGCCGACGACTCCGTGGAAGCCTCGGATCCGGCCGACCGCTGGATCCGCTCGCGCCTGGCCACGGTGACAAAAAACGTCACGAAGTCGCTGGAGGGCTGCAAGTTCGCCGAAGCCGCCATGGAGCTCTACCATTTCGCGTGGGGCGACTTCTGCAGCTGGTACCTGGAACTTCGGAAAAACGAGATCCACGGCGAAGATTCTCCCGCCAAGCGCTCTGCCGTGGCGTCGTGTCGCATGGTGCTGGACAACCTCACCCGATTGTTGCAGCCCTTCATGCCCGCTTTGTCGGAAGAATTGCGCGAGCACTTGGGTCTGGGTCAGGCCATCCTCGCCAGCTGGCCCGTCTTCGCGGATGCAGCGGTGGACGAATCGGCCGAGCGCTCCTTCGCGCGGCTCATCGCGGCGGTGGAGGGCGTGCGCTCCCTGCGTGGCCGTTACCAGATCGCCCCCAGCCGGATTCTGTCCGTAACAGTGCGTTGCGACGACCAGGACGTGCTTTCCGACCTGGAAGGCAACCGCGCCGCGTTATCGCGATTGGCCGGTGCCGAGGTGACCTTGCAAGTGGGCGGAGAAAAGCCGGCCTTCTCCGGAACCGAGATCATCAAGGGCATGCAGGTGCACGTGGCGCTGGAAGGCATCCTGGACAAGGCCGTGGAGGTCGCGCGTCTTTCCAAGGAGCTGGCGGAAGCCGAAAAGTTCGCGGTGGCCATCAGCGGAAAGCTTTCCAACGAGTCCTTCGTGTCCCGCGCCAAGCCCGAGGTGGTGGAAGCCGAACGCGAAAAGCTCCAAAACCAGGAGCACCGTGCCAAGCTGATCCGGGAGACCCTCGCGGATCTGGGAAGCTAAGGAAGGCTTGGGTTTTGGTGTAAAAGCGCAAACGGGGGGATTCGGGGCGGACCTCGCCTGACCCTCTGTTTCGTTCCACTGAACGCTTTGTGGAGAGAGATGCCTCCCGGAACTCTGGCTGGAGGTGTTGGGCGATAGGTTTGGAACGTGCGCACCACTCCATGACCGAAATCCTTCCTCACCTCCTCCATTGGAATCATGCCATGAAAACCCCATCCCCCTTCTTTCTTCTCGGGTATGCAGCGGCTTCGCTGGCCGCGGTGCCCGATTTTGTTGTGGGTTCCAGCGGCGCAACCCATTCCACCCTCCAACAAGCGGTGGATGCTTGCCCCAAAACAGGCTGTCGCATTTCGCTGACGGATGCCGGTTACTCGTTTTCCGAGCCGGTCTCCATCCGCGGCAAATCGGACATCGAAATCACGGGCTCGCGTGTTGGTGGGTCAAAGCCGATTCTCAAACTGGCTCCTTCCGCGTTCGAACTCGGGGACATCCCCGCTGGCTACAATTCCGACAAGGGGACATATCCTGTCGAGTGGAAGCGGGTGTTCATGAACGATTCGGTGGTCAACGCGGATGGTTCGATCACCTACCGAAATGTCCACGTCTCGAAAGGTCCCGAAGGAAAGCTCTCCAAGTTTTTGCTCTCTGCCGGACGCGGGACCGATGGAAAGCCCGACCCCTTGCGCCCAGCAGGCTGGATGGCGCAAAGCTTCTTGTCGCCTGCGTTGTTTCAGGTGGAAGATTCCAAGCGCATCAAGATCAGCCATCTGGATTTCGAGGGCGGAGTTCCGGTAGAATACGTGCTGTGGAATCTCTACGGCAGCGATTCCTACCGCCTCAGCCAGTATTCCGGGGTCGCGGCGATCTCCCTGAACCGCTCCCTCCAGGCAACCATCGAATCGTGCGAGTTTTCCGGATGGTCGATCGCGATCCGATCGGTGGGAAACAACCCCGGAGGATCGGTTTCCGATTTGATCAAGGCAGAAAACGGCATCTATTCGGGAGCCATGCTGCCGTTGTCCAACCCCGGAGCCGTCGGAGGACACCGCATCGAAGGCAATCTCGCCAGTGGCAACGCGCTGTTTCTGCACATGGAAAGCGAGTGGGACCTCGCGTCCACGGTGCGGTTCAATCGCGCATGGGACAACGGCCGTTCGCGAATCGTGATCGGAGACTGGCGAGCGGCCATCGACGACTTGGAGTGGGGAAACTACCCGGGTGGATTCGCTCGGCTCAAGGATGTGATCTATCCGGTCAACATCTTCCAGGGGAATACTTTGGTGCGCAATTCCGTCGACCTGGGCACCCAGATGTGGAGATCCTCCAATAGCCAGATCTTCATGGACAACCTCTCCATGCGTCAGGATTCCCTCGACGCGGCCCATGAGCTTTCCCTCGAACTCGGTCCCAACGCACGAAACAACTGGATCGCCGCGACCGCGGCAGCCAGTGCGACGGGAAATATCGAAGACTCCGTGATTCCGTTCGCCAGGAACGCCGACCCGTTCCTGCCCGCTTGGGGATCGCTCCAGGTGGCTCGCAAGCTCGTTGGCAAAGGGTATTTCGGTGACGACTTGGGTGCTCTCTGGCAGAGTGGGCGCACACCCGAACGAATCCGCATCCAGGACCAGACCTTGGGGTATGTGACGCGCGGGACCAACGCATGGAAAGTTCTTCTGCCGGTGGTGGTCGAAGCCGATGGGGGATTGGGATCGCTTCTGCCTTCCTACGCACGGGCGCAAAAAAGCGCTCTGGTGGAAGATCCCATCTCGGGAATCTCCACAAGCCACCCCCTTGTCCAGGTGGACATGGGCAAAGGCGTCCTGACACCGGGCGTGAACCTGGTCTCCTTTGAGATACCCGCCGCCGCGAAGGATTCCATTTGGCATTTCGAGATGGCCCTGACCGCTACCGACAACAATACGGGGAAAACGGTCCACTCCAACCTGGGCACCTGGCTTTTGCGGCCCTTGGGCAAACAGCTGGAGGTCAAGGCCGACACATTGGAGGTGGATCCGGGAGCCAAGGTGGTCTTCGAAGTCCAAGTGCGCGATTCCCTTGGACAAAAATCGACACTCGATGCCGTTCCCACGATGAATGCCGAAGGATGGTCTGTTTCCGAGGCCGACGCGAACGTGGGTGCCACGGGGAGCTTCGCGTTGACCGCGACGGCACCGAGCACGGAAGGCGTGAGCCAAGTGGTGTTCTGGGCGCCGGAGAAAGGACGATCCCAGGCCGTGGCCGGTGCGGCCTACGTGAAGGTGGGCCATTCGGCCAGCTCGGTCCTGCGCTCGGCGCGTGGAAAATCCAACTGGTCGGTGCGTGGCATCACGCGAAACGGTGGAATTTGGTCCGTCGAGCTGGCGGGTTCGGTGGGAACCGAATCCACCCGAGCCATCGTGATGGATCTTTCCGGACGTCGACAAGAATTGGCCATCCATCGCGACGGCCAACGGTTGTTCGTCCGGATTCCATCCGGACATGGAGCGCGATTGCTGCGCCTGGACGACCGCACCGTGCCTTTGGCCCTGGTTCCTTGAGCCTGCCGGGGGATCCACGCCATGCCTGATGTCTTCACCTACAACGACTACAGAGCCTTCCTGCGCGACTGGTACGAGTGGAAGAAGGGGGTGAATCCCCGCTTTTCCTATCGCCTCCTCGCCGACAAGGTGGGCTTCAAGTCGGCCGGGTTCTTCACCCAGCTTTTGCAGGGAAAGACCACCATGTCGCTGGATCTCTCGCATCGATTCGCCGAATGCTTTGGACTGGACCGGCGCGAGACGGAATTTTTCGTGGCGATGGTGCAGGCAAACCAAGCCAAAAGCCTGGTGGAAGAAAAACGGCAGCTCGATCGCATGATGGAACTGCGCCCTCAGCCTTTGCAGCGCCTGGCCCGCGACCGTTCGGAATTTTTGGCCACCTGGTTTCATACGGTCGTGTGGCAGCTTCTGGAAGTCCTGGATGTTCGGGAGGATTGCACGCAACTGGCCGCTTCGCTGGTACCTGCGATCGATCCGGCCGAGGCCATCGAATCGCTTCTGCTTTTGGAACGATTGGGCATGGCGCGTCGCCAGAGCGATGGACGCTGGCGCCAATTGGATCCGATCCTCTCGGTCCATCGCGAGATTCCGCAAGCGGTGACCCGAAAGTTCTACCTGTCGCTCAACAAGCTCGCTGCCCAATCGCACGACCGCTTCGATAGGGACGAGCGGCTTCTTTCGTGGGTTACCTTGTCGATCTCCGATGACAAGCGGGAGGAAATGGTGGAGGAAGTGCGGGCGTTTCGCAGGCATCTGGTGGAGCTGGCGCGAGGCGATGGCAAGCCGCAGGATGTCCACCAGCTCCTGATCCAGTTGTTTCCGCTCTCGCGCACCAGGTCGACGCGAGGAGCGCGTCCATGAGATGGATGCTGGCGATCTTGCTCGGTGTCTTCCTTGCCGCCTGCCAGGAAGCCGATTCCCCCGCCGTCTCGCGGGTGGCCGGCGGTTCGGCCGTGGAAGGGGAGACCATCACCGCCCGTCTGCTTGCCGCGGATGGCACGGCCTTGTCGCTTGCCAGAGTGCATGCCACCTCGCCGGATCTGCCGGATTGGAGTTTGGATGCCTGGACAGATTCTGTTGGATCCGTGCGGATCGTGGTGCCGAAAGGAGCACGATTGTTGGTGTTGCAGGTGGAATCCACCTCGTGGGGAGGGGATGGACCGGTCGTTTTCAGGATACCCTTGCGACCAAGCCTGGATACCACCCTCACCCAGGAGCGTTGGGGCGCATTGAACGGGCGGATCCTCCTCGATGCGGGCTGGCAGCCCGTGCGGGTGGCCATTCCTGGATTGTCGCAATCGGCCGATGTGCATGGCGGGAGCTTCGTGATCGCACATCTCCCCCCGGGGAGTTGGCCGTTGTCGGTGGATGCGGAAAGTCTGGGCGTTTCCAAACGATTCGATCTGGGCACGGTGGCGATGCCCGCCGGTGGCACGGATGTCTACCGGGAGTTCGACGTGGATCGAAGCTCGACCTTCCGCATGGATTTCGAGGATTCCGCCGGTTCCCTGGCTCAAACGGGATGCATCGAAGGCGAGTTGCTCTTGGATGCGGTCCATCCACCTTCCGACTGCCGGACTATGGACAGCGGAGAAGGCTCGTGGGAAGGGGCAAGCCTGTGGGCTCACCTCGTGGGAACCCCGGTCCGGTCCGGAGGCCTGAGGGTATCGCTCGCTCGAAGCGGGGCATACCCGGTGGTGGTGGCCGCCGATTCGATGCGGTTCATGGCCATGGGGACAGGAAACGTCCGATTGGTGCTCGCCGTGCGCGATGATTCGGGAAGGCGGCAGGTGGAGGGGCCGAGGCTCGTGCTTCGTTCCACCTGGATCCGTCAGGCTTTCGCGATGTCCGAATGGATCAAGGATCGACCTCAGCCGATTTCCGTCGAGGCGGTCTATTTCGTGGTGGAAGATGAGACCTGGTTGGTGCTCGATCGGCTGGAATTTTCGAACCCCCGCCGATAGGAGCGGTGGAATCAGTCCAACTCCACGTCGTAGCCTTCACCCGCTTCGGCGATCGCGGCGAAAATATCGGCGGCGCCAGTTTTTGACGGATCGTACGTCAGGCGGATCTTGTTGGGCAGCACGTCGTACGCCTCGATACCGGGCAGGACTTCCATCACTCCCCGCAGGAGCCTGACGTCGTCCTTGCCTTCCATTCCCCCGATCCTGAGATCCATGCGTTGCATCGTCATCGCCTTCCGTGGTGGTTGCTTCGATGCGCAAAAGTAACCCGTCCAAAAAAAAGCCCTGCCGCGGATCGAGTCCGCGGCAGGGCCGAATGCCTGCAAGGTCAGATGGCTGAGATCAGGCGTCTCTGTTGTAGACCGCGCTGCCGAATCCGATCATGGGGTAGAACACGAACGGAACCAGCAGGAGTCCGATCCCAAAGGCGTCGCTCTTGCCGAACTTCTTGGCGATACCCAAGGACACCATCAAAAACGCATAGATGTTCAGGAGGGGGATCAGGGCGTACCACCAAGGCATCTTCACTCCGGAAACCTCGAACATCACGATGATGTTGTAAATGGGCACGGGGGTGGGCTTGGGGGGGTTGGGTGGGCCGCCGTGGCGGCCCCCGGGGCGCCCCCCGCCCCGGGGGACCAGCCCCCCCCCGCCCGCCCTGGGGGGCGGGGGGGGGGGGGGGGGGTGTCCCGGCAGGGGGGTGGCGTGGGGAGGGGCTGAGTGGGCGAAGCGGGGCGGTGGGGGGGGGCGCCCCCGGTTGGGGGCGGCGACACCTGCGTGTGAGAACGGAATTCTAGAAACTCCTTTCCAGTTCCAGGAGTGGGAACTCCCCGCGAGCGAGTACACTTGCAACCACCATGATTCAAAAGAGTACCCAGCGATGATCCCAGCCAAGGTCCAGGAGCAGCTATTGAGGGATGCGCTGGTGGAAGCATCGCTTTCCAGGGAAACCGTTCAACAGAAAATGCTGGGGGGGATCGGGATTTCCGTCAAAGGATCCCTGATTGCCCTTCTTCTCCCGCAGGGAACCGCCCTAAAGCTTCCCCCGGAGGAGCAGGAGCACTTGTTGTGCATGCCTGGGGCCTCTCGTTATGAAATCGAGGGAGACCCGGCCAGATCCAATGTCTGGGTGATTCTTCCGGAAAACCTCCTGGACAAAACGCAACACTACGCGTCTTGGGTGCGCAAGGCGTTCAAGTTCACCGATCGTGTGGTTCCCCAAGGCCGCCGATTGCCGCCCAAGCCAGGGCGCAAGTCCACCCACGGACGCGGCCCGCGCTGAAACTCAGCGAGCTCCCAAACGAGAGCGAGCTGCCCGGAAGAGTCGGTCGCGGACTGCCAACCCAATGCCTTCCGTGCCAGGCAAGAGCGCCAGGATTTTTCCGGTATCCATCCTGTCCAGTCTGCGCAAGGTCGCGAACAGTGCCACCGCCATGGCCGTCCCTTGGCCCAGCACCACCAACTCCAGGCAGGGTGCATCCAACCCTTCCGGTGAGAGGATCGCGCATCGTCCTGCCAGCTCATGGGCGCGCGCGGTCAGTTCCGCTGCGGATTCGAATACCTCCACACCCACGTCCGGGCTGTAATGGCTCTCCAGCATCCCGGGAGCTTCGGTGGTGACCGGCGGCCGAAAACCGTCCCAGGGAAGACTCTGCCCCAATTGTTCTTCCAGAGCCTCCCGAGGCAGTCCCCCCGGCCGCAAAAGCCTTGCGACCTTCGAGGTCAGATCCACGATGGTGGACTCCACTCCCACCAGACAAGGCCCCCCATCCAACACGAAATCCACCTTTTCCCCGAGGCCCTCGCGCACATGCTGGGCAGTGGTGGGGGAGACATACCCAAAGGGGTTGGCGGAGGGAGCCGCCACCGGAAACTCCAGATCTGAAAGAAGAGCCAGCGCCAGGGGCTGATCGGGTACCCGCACCCCGACCGTGTCCAAACCCGAGGTGACGAGATCAGGAATCCGAGGGACCCCTCCCCGGTGCAAGCGTGGCAACACTATCGTGAGTGGACCTGGCCAAAAACACTGCGCCAAACGCTCGGAACGCGCATCCATCTGAGCCCACTCCCGCACGGCCTGCGCACTGGGAAAATGGGCAATCAGGGGATCGAACGTGGGGCGTCGTTTCGCCTCGAAGATCTTCGCGACGGCTTCTGGTCGATCTGCACGAGCGCCCAGCCCATAGACCGTCTCCGTGGGGAAAGCCACGAGGCGATCCGCTCGAAGGAGTGATTTGGCGTGTTCAATGGGATCCATCGAACCGTCAAATGTAGGTCCCTATTCCCCGACATTCCCTCCACCACACCGCGAATAGGTATCGTTGATGTCTCCATGGGCACGCGCAAATCACAGGAACTCCCCCCAGCCGGGGTCGAGCAGGGCATCATGCCTCTGGTCGCCACGGGAGAATCCTGTCCGGTGACCGGGAGGCCCTTTCTTTCTTCGCCGGCCTTGCGCCTGGAGCGGGATCGCTTCAAGAGTCGATTGCATCTTTTCGGAGAATCGATCCTGTTCGACCGAGCCGAGGGCGTGGCGACCCTGGAAGATGTGGAATCTTGTTTCGCCAACATCGATCGGCTTCTGAAAACCCTCCCGGGCCAGATCGTGCTGGTCCAGGATTTTTCCGGGTTGATCACCGCCGAAGGTCATGCGCGAAGGTGCTATGAAAATGCCCTGGTCGCCAGGCAGGACCGCATTCTCGGGGTCGTGTTCGTGGGCTTGCGCCCGATGTTTCGATTGTTCGTGCGCATGGGCAGACGCCTGCACCACATCCCGTTTCCCATGCTCAGCGCCCCCGACTGGGAGGGCGCGTTGGAATACGCCACGTCGCTTCTGGAGGGCAAGATCGATCCCCGCTCCAGCATCGGGCAGGCGGAGGTCAAACGTCCTTTCCGACTGCCCATGCCCGCGTTTTTATTGCGTGGATACGCCGAAGAGCTCCGACACATCGTGTCCGAAATGCCTTGGGACAGCGATCGCGAAGCATCCAATCCCCTCGAGCTCACCCATCCGTTCCACGATGTGGTGGATGCCTGGGTTTCCGTCAAGCGGGACCTCGATTGGCTGGACCGGCAGCGCCGCGACCGCGAACAGGACCTGAGCGCCACCGCGCGCACCTTGGCCGAATCCGAAGGCCGCTACCGGGCCGTGTTCGAGGCGTCCGGTACGGCTCTGGTGCTCTACGGCGGCGACAACCTGGTCCGAATGGTCAACGGCGCCACGGAACGCATGATCGGGTTGGGCAGGTCGGCGGTGGAAGGACGCCGCAAATGGACGGAATTTGTCCACCCGGAAGATCTCGGAATCCTGCAGGAGCGACATCGTCTGCGGCAGCAGGATCCCTCCGCCGACCAAGGCAGGGTGGAATGTCGGGTTTTCGACACCTCAGGACGGGAACACTGGGTGGAAGTCACCGTGGAGGCGATCCTCGGCACGGACCTGCGGGTCGCCTCGCTAGCCGATCGCACCGAGTTCCGCGAGGCGCTGCAGGCTTTGCAGCAAAGCGAAAGTCGGTTCCGACAAATCCTGGAGACTTCGCAGGAAGGCATCTGGACTTCCGACATCGCCGGACGGACCACCTTCGCCAACGAGCGCATGGTGGAACTGATCGGGGCGAGCGGCCACGACCTCGAATCGCGATCGTTCCTGGAAATCCTTCCCGCTGCCGCCGAAAAACGTCTGGAGGTCTTGCAAACCTTGCTGGAGGGGCATTCCGTGGTGTTCGAGGGAAGGCTTCCCCGTTCGGACGGAAAGATCGCCTGGGCAATCGTCTCGGCCAGCCCCATCCGGTCCGAGACCGGCGCCACCACCGGCTTTTTCGCGATGTGCACCGATATCACCCGTCGCCACGAAGCCGAATCCGGCCTGCGGGAATTGGCTCGCGACCTGGAAGACCGTGTGCGGGAACGAACCGCCGAATTGGAGGAAACCAACGCGGAACTGGGCAGGGCGCTGCGGGCACGCGAGGATTTCCTCGCTTCGATGAGCCATGAGCTGCGAACCCCGCTGGCCGTGGTCCTGGGAGTGCTGGAAACCCTGCGCGACATCCGCGACCCCGAGCGATCCGCCCATCTTCTGGATGTCGCCGAACGCAACGGGCGGCAGCTGCTGGCCTTGATCGAGGACGTATTGGATTTCGCGCGCGGCCGCGCAGGTGCGCTGTCCGTGGATCCCAAAGCGGTGGACGCCATGGAAATCGTCCAGGGCGTGGCGCAATCGATGGAATTGCAAGCCCTGAAGGCGGGTTCGCGCATCACCAACCATCTGCCTTCCGATCTGCCAGCCATGCTCGCCGACCCATTGCGTTTGAGACAGATTCTGACAAATCTTCTCGTGAATGCGATCCGCCATGGCGGCAAAGGGCTGGTGGAACTTTGCGCAAAGGAAATGGAATCGGTGCTTCGGCTGGAAGTCCTGGACCGCGGCCCGGGAGTTCCCCGCCATCTGGCGGAGCAATTGTTCCAGCCGTTCGTCCAGCTTTCGCCTTCGCCTAGGCGGCCGGGTGGGACAGGCTTGGGATTGGCTCTTTCCAGGCAGCTCGCCCGGGCCATGGGAGGCGAGGTCGGATTCCATCCTCGCGAAGGCGGGGGAGCGGTCTTTTGGTTGGATCTGCCCAAGGCTCCCCGCACAGGGCTTTCTCCCACAGATTCCAAGGAGCCTGAAATCCAGCCTTTGGAGCCTGGACGGGTCATGATCATCGAAGACGAACAAGACCTGCGCGAGATTCTCTGCGACCACCTCGAAGAAAACGGATGGAAGATTTTTCCGTATGCGATGGGCCGTCCGGCGATGGAAGCCATCCCCTGGGATCAGCCGGATGTGGTCGTGGTGGATCTGGGGCTTCCGGACATGGACGGTCTGGAATTGATCCGCGCACTGGCCTGCAGCCGGTCGGCCGGCAAGCCCGCCATCTTGGCTCTGACGGGTCAGGCCTTTCCGGAAGACGGCGAAAAATGCAAGTCAGCCGGGGCCGATCGAGTGCTGTTCAAGCCCACTTCGCTTCGGCGCACGGAACGCGCCCTGCGCGAATTGGTCGCCGAGGTTCGCGATTCGACTGGAGCCTGAGCCTGCAGGGTAGTATTTTGACCCGATGTCATTGCGCGTACCGCTTGCACTGGTCCTCTCGATTTCCTTCGGCGCTCGTGGCGAGATCCAAAACGTCCGCTTCGCCAACGAGACCGCCCTGTTGCCCATCGGGGCGCGATTGGCCGGCGCGAAGGAGGTGGCGCTGGGACTTGCTGGAGACCCTTCCTTCCTGGGACGCACCCCATCGGGCCTGATGGATGTCCAGAGCCCGGAAGTGGTGATCCACCACGGGACCCTCTATGAGGACCTCTCGCTCAATCAAGACGAAGTGTTCGTCGCGGCGCCACTTTCCATGGGAACCCTGGGATTGGGGATCACCCGCGTCGGTGCCGATGGCATCCCTCGCACGGTACGAGGCGTGACACCGGATTTCGCGGCGATGGAAACGTTTTCCGTCACCGATTGGATCTTGAACGTCGCCTTCGCCAAATCGTGGATGGAAGGTCGGCTTCGCGGCGGAACCGCGTTGCGGCTTTTGGGTCATGATTTTGATCAGCTCGGCCTGGGCGCGCAGATGGACGCCTCCTTCGTTTGGGTGCAGGACGGATTCCGCGGAGGGTTGAGACTGGATCGGGGCCTTGGTGGGGTGGGGATCTACCGCAGCGGCTTCTCCGAGTACACCGCCCCCGATGTCCAGGTTGGGGCCGGCTGGGAAAAGAAGAGCTCCTATCTGTACGGCACCCTTGCCCTGGCCTGGGAATCGGCAGGCCTTTTGCAGCAACAGTCGTCCAGCACCTTCACCGAGGCGGATGTCCGGCCCTGGAACGATCCATGGCTTGCCCTGCGTGCATCACGTCTTGCTGCGGAACTGCGCACCGATTTTGGCCTCTCGCTGCGGGCGGGCACGGAAATCCAGTCGTTGGTGCGTATCACGGATTTTCTGCAAGGCGAGGATGAACAGGGCCTGTATGGGGAGTCACGGGGCAGCTATTCCATCGGCGCGGGATTTTTGTGGAGCCAGCGAGTGCGAGTGGATTACGCCTTGGTAGGCCATCCGGACCTCGGAAGCACCCAGCGAGTCAGCCTGGGGATCGTCTTCGGGGGGCCGCCTCCGGCTCCACCACAGAAGACCGCAGATCCGAAAATCGACGAATCAGGGGATTTGCCCGCGCCCTCGGTGCCTCAAAGCACCAAGACCGCGGCTCCCTCCGACTCCGAACCTCCGGAAGCCTCCGCCCCCACCCCGGCGCCGCCGGAGCCCCCCGAAGCGCTCGACGCTCCGGAGCAGTCCAGTAACTAAGTTTGGCGACTACACCGGATCGAAAGGACCCATGTGTCGCAAGTGCGTAAAGACGCGGTCGTTCAGCTTTCCTACGTCCTGCGAGACGGAAAAGGCGAAATCTTGGACGAGGCGGGAGCCGACGATAATTTCCTGTACTTGCACGGCCACCAGAACATCGTTCCAGGCTTGGAAAACGCGCTGGATGGGGCCGTTGTCGGCAAGAAGGTGAAAGTCAACTTGACCCCGGACCAAGGCTACGGCGATTACGACCCCGCCCTTGTGCGCCGGATCGAGAAAAAGCAGTTCCCCGCCAAACTTCGCAACCCCGAGATCGGCGAAATGTTCCAGATCGAGGAAGACGATGGCGTGCAGGTTTGGAGCGTCACGAAAGTGGAGCCGGGTCACATCACCCTGGACGGCAACCACGAACTGGCCGGAAAGGATCTGCACTTCGAGGTGGAAGTCCTCGCCATCCGCGATGCCACCTCCGAAGAGATCGAACACGGTCACGCCCATACCCCCGGCCACCACCATCACTGAACCTCGAGGAAGACCCATGCGCCGACTGCTCGCCCTGCTGCCCCTTGCGTTTTTCGTCTCCTGCAAGAATGTGCCGGAATCCGTCCGGCTCACCGAAGAATTCTACGCCAACGTCGATTCCGCCAAGTACGACAAGGTCCACGCCGCGCTCGTGGACGAAGAAAAGGCGTTGCTGTCCGTCGCCGAGTTCGTGACATTGTTCACGTCCGATTCGGCTCGCGCCCCGGGGTTCGATTCCACCGACGAGTGGCACGAGATGGGCACCACCGGCCAGGAAACCAAGTTGCGCGCCATCCGTCGCATCCCTGACTGGAACTTCATCGACAAAGCGGCCAAGAAGGGCAAGTCCACCAAGGACTACCTCACCAATCTCGGATCGAACATTCCCCGGATCAAGGACACCAACCGCGTGGTCACCCTTGTGACCACGCCCAACGGTCCACGTTTCCGCATCGGCTTGAAGGACATCATCGCTTTCGAAAAAGCCAAGCAAGACATCCGCAGCAACCTGGCATCCAAGGTGAAGGTCACCCTGAAATCGGGTGTGGCGGAAAACAATTTCCAGTCGTTTTTCCATGTCACGGGGACCGTCGCCAATTCCGGCGACATCGAATTGAAGCCCATCGTGTTCCAGGTCTCGATGCGCGGCAAGGTCGCGGGGACCACCACCCTCAAGACCACGGTCCCGGCCAAAGGCGAGCACAAAGGGGAAATGACCTGCGAGTATGCCGACGGCTTGACTCCGCAGAAGCTCGGAACGAGTTTCGATGTAGGACGTGGTGCGGTGAACCTGGGAGGATTTTCCGTCAAGGTGCTTTCCGCCTCGCCCGCAGATCGCAAGGAACTCGAGCGTCACGCGCTGGCTGCGATCGGAGCCACCGTGGCGCCTCGCCTCTACTGAGATGGCGGGTTCCTGGGAGGCTGATCTCGCGCGCCGCTATCTGGGCGCGCAACGGAAAAGCCGGTTTTCTTCGCTGATTGGGATTTTCTCGCTGCTGGGAGTGTTCATCGGAACCTCCTCGCTGGTGGTGGCCACGTCCTTGATGAACGGGTTCGAAGAGCAGGTCCGCGACCGGCTGATCGGCCGTGATTCCCACCTGGACTTTTTGGGTTGGGGCCCCAGCGGCCTGCCCGACGGCGACTCGTTGCCCGATCTGATCGAGGCGACGGATTCCCGCATCGTGGCTGCCTCGCCATTCGTGGTGGGCAAGGCGGGAATCTCCAACGGAAACCAAGCCGATGGCATCGTGGTGATGGGCATCGATCCCGTCCGCGCCGTGAAGGTGATCGATATCGACAACTTCATGACCGTAGGATCCTTGAACCTCAAGTCGTTTCCGCTGGATTCGGGGCGGATGGAAAACGGAATCGTATTGGGTTCCACTTTGGCCAGCCGTCTGGGTGTGGACACGGGCGACCGGGTCACGCTCATTTCCCTCTCCACGGCGGAATTTTCCGGAAGTTCCGCTCCCCGTTTCGATCGGGCCAAGGTCACGGGAATCTTCCATTCCGGCATGTACGAGTTCGACGCCAACCTGGCCTACGTGTCGCTTTCCACCGCCCAGAAGATCTACCGCTCGCGCGGCAGGGTGTCCGGCATCCAGGTGCGTGTGAAGGACCTGTGGCAGGCCAAGGATGTTGGACAGAACGTGTCAGAGCGCCTCGGAGGCTCGCTCTCGCCGCGCGATTGGTTCATGAAGAACGAAACCCTCATGAAGTGGATGAAGCTGGAAAAATTGGTGGTTTTCCTGGCGCTTTGCTTGATCGTTCTGGTAGCTGCCTTCAACATCGCCAGCTCCCTGATCATGGGGGTCTTGGAACGCACCCGCGAAATCGGGATCCTGCGCGCCATGGGCGCGAGCAACGGTGCGGTCCGCAAGGTGTTCCTGCTTCAAGGCTTGATGGCCGGCATGGGCGGTGCCATCGGTGGCATGCTGTTCGGGCTGGTGCTGTGCTGGATCCAGGATCGCTACCAGGTGGTGAAGCTGCCCGGAGATGTCTATTTCATCGAGTACCTGCCGGTGTCCATCCATCCCACCGACATGGCCCTGATCTTTTCCACGGCCATCGCCATCTGCGTGATCGCCGCCTGGTTTCCCGCCTGGAAAGCCGCGAAACTGGATCCAGTGGAGGCCGTGCGCCATGAGTGAACTCGCTCTTTGCGCCACCGGGATCGTACGCGAGTTCCGCGAAAACGGCCAAACCCTGCGCATCCTCGACGGCCTGGATCTGGATGTGAAGAAAGGGGAGATCGTCGCGATCCTGGGAGTGTCGGGATCCGGCAAAAGCACCTTGTTGTCCATCCTGGGAACCCTCGATCGCCCGGACTCCGGCACCATGCTGCTGGGTGGACGCGATCCCTTCGCCCTGTCCGACCGGGAATTGTCCAAATTGCGAGCCAACGAGCTGGGCTTCATGTTCCAGTTCCACCACTTGCTTCCGGATCTTTCCGCCCTGGAAAACGTCCAGTTGGCCGCGCGCATCGCCGGTGTGGGATTCACCGAAGCGGCCGATCGCGCACGGGATCTGTTGGGGCAGGTCGGTCTGTCCCAACGCGAAACCCATCGTCCCGGGCAGCTTTCCGGCGGAGAACGCCAACGCGTCGCCTTGGCGCGGGCCTTGGCCAACAAACCGTCCTTGGTGCTGGCCGACGAGCCCACGGGCAACCTCGATCCGCACAATTGCAAGGTTCTGCTGGACATGCTCCTGGACCTGGCCCACGCGCACCAGCAAGCGTTCCTGCTGGCCACCCACGACCCCAATCTCGCCTCCGGTGCCGATCGCCGTCTGCGCATCGTGGATGGCCGACTGGAGGAATTGCCGTGAATGCCCGGTGCCCCGAATGCGGAAGGTCCTGGGAGGACGCCCGCCGCACCGGTCGGCTGGGATGTCCGGCCTGTTGGGATTCCTTCCGCGCCGAACTGGACCAGATTTTGTCCGAATTCCATGGCGCGAAGGTCCATCCGGACCTGCCCGCAGCCACCGAGCAGGCCAAGCAGCTGCGCAAATCCAGCGTGGAAGCCGATTTGGAAACGGCCATCGCCCGCGAGGATTACCTGGAAGCGGGAAGGCTGCGCGATGTCTTGAAGGACCTGCAAGGATGAACGCCCCGGCTTGGATCGATCTGATCGGTCGGGAGTCCGTGGTGGCTTCCCGCGTTCGCATCGCCCGCAACGTGATGGGCACTTCGTTTCGAGGAACGGTCGCCCCCCAGGAAGGCCGCCGGTTTTGCGAGCGGATCCTGGAGGCACTGAAGGGACGCCATCCGGCGTTTGTTCCGCTGGCCGACGAGACCTCCGAAGAGACCGCCGAGTTCGCGGGATTGCTTCGCGTTCCGGCAAATTTTGTCTCCGGCGAAGACCCGGGCCCTTGGTTGGCCATGGAAGACGCGGGTCGGGGAGCGCTGGTGCTGGATGGCGACCACCTGCGTTTCTGGTCGGTTCGACCGGGGTTGGCCTTGGCCGAAGCCCTGGAAGAGGCCGGCACCCTCGAATCCACCGCAGGGGCGATCCTTCCCTTCTGCAAGGATCCCGATCGCGGATGGCTCACCGCCTCTCCGGTCGATGCCGGCACGGGCATGCGCGCCTCGCTTCTGATGCACCTCCCGGCCCTTTGGGCGGCCAGTCGCATGACCGGCGTACCCGATGCCATGGAGGCCATGGACCACCCCTTGCGCGGCCCCTGGAGCGGCACGGTTTCCGGCGACGACGCCGGGTTGGTGGTGGTCACCCACCTGCGCGGGTTCGGGCGTTCCGAAGCCGATGCGATCCTGGGGCTGGTCCGCTCCGCGGCCATTTTGGAGGCGCACGAATCGCAGGCTCGCCAGTCCCTGCTGGACGCGCGTGCCGAGGAACTCGAGGACGCCGTCTCGCGCAGCGTGGCCGTGCTCTCTTCCGCACGACTGCTGTCCAGACGGGAATTGTCCGCACGCGTGCGTTGGATCTCCATCGGGGCCAGGCTGGGCTGGGTGGATCCCGCCATCGCCCGCAGCGCCATGGAAGCGCATCTGCGCACCGACGACCGCACGTTGCTGTCTCGCGCCGGTGGGCCCAGCGAGGAATTCGTGGACGGCCTGGACCGAATGCGGGCGCGTGTGGCCGTGCCTTTGGTCCGACAGGTCACCGGTGCCTGAATCGCGGGTGGGTGTGCTCGTTCCCGCCTACCGCGCCGAACGCACCATCGCCCGCGTGGTTTCCCTGATTCGCGCAACAGTGGATTTGCCGGTTGTGGTGGTGGACGATGGCTCGGGCGATGGCACATCCGAGGCGGCCAGAGCCGCTGGCGCGACCGTGGTCACCTTGGAACAAAACGGCGGCAAAGGCACCGCGCTATGGCGGGGCATGGCCAAGTGCCGCGAAATGGGCCTGGATTGGGTGGTCACCGTGGATGCCGACGGCCAGCACCTGCCCCAGGAGATCTCGCGCTTTCTGCCTCTGACAAACTCTGACAAGTGCGGACTGGTGGTGGGCGCTCGCGAACTGCGGCCGCGCTCGATGCCATGGCCCCGGGTCTGTTCCAACCGCCTCACCACCGCGCTCCTGGAGCTCCAGGCGGGATGCCGCTTGTGGGACAGCCAGTGCGGTTACCGGATGTACCGGATCCAAGCGGTGATGGAATCCAAACTGCCCGAGCAAGGGCGCTTCGAATGGGAGTCGTCGGCCTTGGTGCGCATCGCTCGGCGCGGCTGGAAAATCGAACGGGTGGGCATCTCCACCGTCTACGAAGACGAAGGTAGCCACATCCATCCCTGGCGCGACACGGCCCGGTTCATTCGGTTGTGGTTTGGGCTTTGGAGAGTGGTCTTCGCGCGGACTTGATTGCGCTGCGCTTGGTTCGACTGCGTCGGGCCTTCATTTCGACTGCGTCGGGCTTTTCCGGGCGTGGGCCCGGTTGCCATTCCCGCCGGGAGGGTCCGCCGGCAGACGCCGTGACCCGGCAAACCGCCCCGCCCCCGCCCCGCCCCCCCGCCCCCCCCCCCCCGCCCCCGGGCGGCCGCCCCCCCCCCGCCGGCGGGGGGCCCCCCCCGGGCCGGCCCCCCCCCCCCCGGCCCCCCCCGGCGGCCCCCCGGCCCCCCCCCGCCCCCCCCCCCCCCCCCGGCCCCCCCCCCCCCCCCCGCGGCCGCCCCCCCCCCCCCCCCCCCCCCCCCCCCGGCCCCCGCCCCCCGGCGCCCGCCGGGCCCCCGGCCGCCGCCGGGGGGCCGGCCCCCCGCGCCCCCCCGCCCCCCCGCGCCCCCGGCCCCCCCCCCCCCGCCCCCCCCCCGCCGCCCCCCCCGCCCCGCGGGGGGGCCCCCCCCCCCCCCCCCCCCCGCCCGGGGCCCCCCCCCCCCCCCCCCCCCCCCCCCCCCCGCCCCGCCCCCCCCGGCCCGGCCCCCGGCCCCCCCGCCCGCGGCGCGCCCCCCCCCCCCCCGCGGCCCCCCCCCCCCCCCCCCCCCCCCCCCCCCGCCCCCCCGGCCGGCGCCCCCCGCCGCCCCCCCCCGGGCGCCGCCGCCCCCGGGGGGCCCCCCGCGCCCCCCCGGGGCCCCCCCCCGCCCCCCCCCCCGCCCCCCCCCCCCCCGCGCCCCCCGCCCGGCCGCCCCCCCCGGGGGCCCCGGGCGGGGCCGGGGGGGCGGGCCCGCCCCCCCCCCGCCGCCCGCCCCCCCGCCGCCCCCCCCCCCGCCCCCCCCCCCCCCGTCCCCCCCGGGGGGGGGCCCGCCCCTCCCTCCATGGCCCCCCCCCCCCCCCCCCCCGCCCCCCCCCCCCCCCCCCCCCCCCCCCCCCCCCCCCCCCCCCCCCCCCCCCCCCCCCCCCCCCCCCCCCCGCCCCCCCCCCCCGCCCCCCCCGCGCCCCCCCCCCCCCGCCCCCCCCCCGGCCCCCGCCGGGCGGCCCCCCCCCCCCCGGCGGCCCGGGCGGCCCCCCCCCCCCCCGGGCCCCCGCCCGGGCCGGCCCCCCCCCCCCCCCCCCCCCCCGGCCCCCCCCCCCCCCCCCCCCCCCCCCCCCCGGCCCCCCCCCCCCCCCCCCCCCCCCCCCCCCCCCCCCCCCCCCCCCCCCCCCCCCCCCCCCCCCCCCCCCCCCCCCCGCCCCCCCCCCCCCCCCCCCCCCCCCCCCCCCCCCCGCCCCCCCCCCCCCCCCCCCCCCCCCCCCCCCCCCCCCCCCCCCCCCCCCTCCCCCCCCCCCTCCCCCCCCCCCCCCCGGCCCGCCGGGGGGGCGGCCCCCCCGCCCGCCGGCTCCCCCCCCCCCGCCCGCTTCCCCCCCCCGGCCCCCGCCCCCCCTGCCCCTTTTACCAAAGGGGCTCCGGCGCCCCTTTGGAAACCGCCGCCGGGGGGCTCTAGTTGGAACGGCCACACCGGCTCGCCGGGACAGTGGTTGCAACGGAGGTCGAGGCATCGGCGCAGTGGCATCAGGGACGCGATCGACATCCTTATGACAATGGCCGTTCCATTTTTCGAGCCCCCCGGACCCCCTTGGCCCGTTTGATTGCCGACTTGGCGGACCGCACTTGATTGCCAATTTTCGGCATTGCTTTGCTCGCCGGGATTGGGTGGTGGGTGGGGAGGAGTTGGCTAGGGATGGTGGAGCCGGTTGGCGATTCAGGAAAGCCTTTCACCGTTCGTGCTGAGGAGGTGGCGAAGCCACCGTCTCGAAGTGCGGGCGGTGAAAGGCGCAAAGCCCTCGGTTGGGGCGGTGTCGGCTGAATTGCCGTCAGCTTCGGGAATCAGGCCCTCACTAACTTCAGCGCCTCGTTGAAGGTTTTGCTGGGGCGCATGACTTGGGCGAGCTTGGCGGGGTTGGGGCGGTAGTAGCCGCCTACGTCCACCTTCACGCCCTGGGCACCGTTGAGTTCTGACACGATCGCCGTTTCCTTGGAGGTGAGTTCGGCGGCCAGCGGGGCGAAGCGTGAGGCCAAGTCGGCATCGGCTGTTTGGGCGGCCAAGGCTTGGGCCCAGTAGAGGGCCAGGTAGAAGTGCGAGCCGCGGTTGTCGAGTTCGCCTACCTTGCGGGCGGGGGAGCGGTTGAACTCCAAGACTTTGCCGTTGGCCTCGTCCAGGGTGTCGGCCAGGACCTTCGCCTTGGTGTCGCCTGTCACCTGCGAGAGGTGTTCGAAGGACACGGCCAGGGCCAGGAACTCACCCAGCGAATCCCAACGCAGGCAGTTCTCCTCGATGAGCTGTTCCACCTGCTTGGGAGCGGATCCACCCGCGCCGGTCTCGAACAAACCTCCGCCGGCCATCAAGGGTACGATGGAGAGCATCTTGGCCGAAGTCCCCAGTTCCAGGATGGGGAACAGGTCGGTGAGGTAGTCGCGCAGGACATTTCCTGTCACCGAGATGGTGTCCAGGCCGTCCTTGGCGCGCTGCAGGCTCAAGGAGCAAGCGGCTACCGGATCCAGAATCTTGATGTCCAGCCCGTTGGTGTCGTGCTCCTTCAGGAAGCTTTCGACCTTCTTGATGATCTCGCGGTCGTGGGCGCGCACCGGATCCAGCCAGAAGACCGAAGGCAGGCCCGAAAGCCGAGCACGGTTGACCGCGAGCTTCACCCAGTCGCGCACCGGCGCGTCCTTGGCCTGGCACATCCGGAAAATGTCACCGGCTTCCACTGTCTGCTCCAGCAGGACCTTGCCGGAAGAGTCCACGGCGCGGATGGAACCCTTGGCGGTGGCCTGGAAGGTCTTGTCGTGGGAGCCATATTCCTCGGCACTGCGGGCCATCAGCCCCACGTTGGGGACGCTTCCCATGGTGCGCGGATCGAAGGCACCGTTCTTCTTGCAAAATTCGATGGTGGCCGCGTAGATCCCCGCGTAGCTGCGGTCGGGGATCACGCACTTGGCGTCCTGCGCCTTGCCTTCCTTGTTCCACATGCGCCCGGAGGTGCGGATCATGGCGGGCATGGAGGCATCCACAATCACATCCGACGACACGTGGAGGTTGGTGATGCCCTTGTCGGAATTGACCATGGCCAGAGCGGGTCCTTCGGCGATGGCCTTGTCCAGAGCCGCCTTGACTTCGGATTCCTTGGCGTGACCCGCCAAGCGGGCGTACAAATCGCCCAAGCCGTTGTTGGCATCGAACCCCAGCTCCTTGAACAGGTCGCTGTACTTGGCGAAGACCTCGCGGAAAAACACGCGGACCACGGCCCCGAAGAGGATGGGGTCCGAGACCTTCATCATGGTGGCTTTGAGATGCACGGAAAAGAGCACGCCTTTGGCCTTGGCGTCCCGGATCTCTTCGGCGAGGAAGGCCTCCAAGGCGGACAGGGAAAGGACCGAAGCGTCGAGGATCTCGCCGGCTTCCAGCGGCGCGGCCTTGCGCAAGAGGGTGACCTCGCCGCTTTGGCCCACGAACTCGATGGCGAAGGTGGTGGCCTCGCCCAAGGTGATGGATTTCTCGGAGCCGTAGAAGTCCCCGGCGGTCATGGAGGCCACATGCGTGCGCGAATCGGCGCTCCATGCGCCCATGCTGTGGGGGTTCTTCTTGGCGAAGTTCTTGACGGCGCGCGGTGCGCGGCGATCCGAGTTGCCTTCGCGAAGCACCGGGTTCACGGCCGAACCCTTGATCTTGTCGTAGCGGGCCTTGATGCCCTTGGTCGCCTCGTCGGAGGGGGCGTCAGGATAATCAGGGACGGCGTAGCCTTGGGCCTGAAGCTCTTTTATCGCGGCCTTCAGCTGCGGGACGGAGGCCGAGATGTTGGGCAGCTTGATGATGTTGGCCTTCGGGTCCTGGGTCAACTTTCCCAGGAAGGCGAGATCGTCGCCCTGCCGCTGGTCTTCCGCAAGGAACTCGGGAAAGACGGCCAGGATGCGGCCGGAAAGGGAGATGTCGCGCAGTTCCACATCAATCCCCACCGGCGCCGTGAAGGCCTTCACGATCGGCAGGAGCGACTGGGTCGCGAGCATGGGGGATTCGTCGGTCAGCGTGTAGTGGATGGTGTGCTTCATGAGGAAAGAAGCTAGCAAGAACTAGTCTCAATGTCTTTATGGGGTTGGTTTCCGCTGCGCGGGGCGTTTTTTTCAACTGCGTTGGGCTGTTTCGACTGGCGTCGGGCCGGTCCACTGCGTGGGCTTTGGCGGTTGGCGTCGGGCTAACTTTCAACTGCGTTGTGCTTTTCCAGGCGCGGGCCTGGGTGCCGTTTTCACGGGGCTGCCGAGCCCCGTGACCCGCGGCCAGAGGGACTGACGCCGTCCCTCTGGACACCCGCGCCGGGGGACTTGGGCTTACGCGGCCACACCGGCTAGCTAGGTATGTGAAAACAATGAACACCGCGGCATTGGTCAAAGGGCATCAGGGACGCGATCGATATCCTCATGGTACTGGCCGCTCCAATAACCAAGTCCCCCGGACCCCCGCCAGTTCGGGCGAGTTGCCGGTTCGGCCAGCGGCATGGAATGCCAGTTTTCCGGCGACGCTTCGCTGGCCGGGGGTGGGCTGGCTGGGCTGGTTGGGTTGCAGCGTAGCCGGGTGGGGTGGCAGGGAAAATTGGTTGCGTTTGTGCCGTGTGGAACGGTCGTGACCGTTCCGCACAATGTTAGGCGCTATCGCCCGAAAGCATCCGCTGGTAGATCGCCAGGTTCTCCGCGTCGAAGCACACGAAGCGGATGTCGGTGGGGGAGGGCCGGGTCGCGAGCCAATCGGTGCATGTGGCGATGGCGATTTCGGCGGCGAGGTCTTTGGGGAAGCGGTAGATGCCGGTGCTGATGTTTGGGAAGGCGATGGAAGCCAGGTTAAGGCTTGCCGCCAGTTCCAGGCAGGATCGGTAGGCGCGTGCCAAGAGCTGCTTGGCATCGTAGGGGTTGTTGCCCCAGACCGGGCCCACCGTGTGGATGACATATTTTGACGGAAGGTTTCCGGCTCCCGTGATCACCGCCTCGCCGACCTTGCAGCCGCCTTGCCGGGCACGGATGGCGCGGCACTCGTCCAACAGCGCGGGACCCGCCGCCTTGTGGATGGCGCCGTCCACCCCGCTTCCGCCCAGCAAGGACGTGTTGGCGGCGTTGACGATGGCGTCGACGCGGACCTTGGTGATGTCGGCTTGGAGGGCGGTGAGGGGCATAACTAGAAGAGGTAGCATGAGGTGGAGGCCAAACGAGGGATGGAGTGTGGTCTGGATACTCCGGAGTATCCGGCGGACACTCTGGAGAGTTTCGGGCCCGGTGCCTGTCGGGTCTGTCCGACGAACTGTGTCAGTGCGTCGTCAGCGGGGGAGCCGATCGTTTAGGCCTATTGGACACTCCTGAGGGGAGTTTGGGATTTTTGGGGGAATCGTCGATGCCCCGTCCGGGGAGGAAAGGGCCGACATTTTCAATTTGTAGGGGCGTTGACAGAAAACGCAAAAACTTTTTTCGACGGGCGTCGCCGGTGTTTGGACGGAGGGGGAAATTTTTTTGACGGTGGTTCCTCACGGGGTGCGGAGGGAGCCTCACGGACTGACGGAGGGCGATATTTTTCTGACGACGGGCCCTCTTTCCGTGCGGAGGGGTCCACAAGAACGGACGATGGGTTTTTATCGGCTGCGCCTTGGCATTATCGGACGCGGCCCTTCGACAGGCTCCGGACAGGCCGGGACCCACGGCCCGTTTGAATGCCGGTTATTCTGGAGTGCTGGGCTGGCGGCGCTGAATGGTGCGGCGCCTGGGCAGATTTAGGACGTGAATGGTGGGGTGGGCATCAGGTCCAGGGGGGAGGTGGTTTCGGGGGCGGGTGATTTTACGTGGAGGTAGATCAAAGTGGTCTGCAACTTTGCATGCCCCAACTGACTTTGGATCGTTTGGATGGGAACACCGGCTTCGAGCAGATGGGTCGCGAAGCAATGACGCAACAGATGTGGGTGTACATGGCCTACGATTCCCGCTCTCGATGCCGCCTCGCGCAGAACCTCGCGCACCTTGGTCTCGAGAGGACGCCACCTACGGCGGTCTCCGGATACAGGATGACGGAGAGGTCGACTCGCCCCGAACAGATGTTGCCATCTCCAGTCGGTGGAGGTCCGCGCAGCGGCTCCCGGAAGATCCACTGTCGCATGCCCCTTTGCCAGATCCGCGTTCCAAACCTCTTGTCGTCGCGCCAGATGCAACCCAATGCGCTGGTGCAAGGCTTGTGGAAGCAAGCACTGGCGATCGACATCCCCTTTGCCATGCCGGACGGTCAACACCCGCCGATCCAGGTCGACTTCCTGAATACGCATCTCGAGCAATTCCATCAGACGCAAGCCGCAACCGTACTGCAAGCCGAAGAAAAGATCCCATGGATCCTCGCAATGCGCCAGGAGATCGCGCACCTTTGCGGAGGAAATGACCTGCGGGATTCGGCGACCGCGGTGGGCAGTGCCTTTGTCGGGAAGCACAAAATCAAAACCCATCTGTCGGCGAAACAACCAAGCAAGGCCGTTGCGCGCTTGATCGATGCTCGCCGAGGCCAGATTGTGCTTCAAGGCCAACTCGGCGAGGAATGCATCCGCTTCCCGCGACGCTTCGAAGTCGTCTTTGGGAACCTCCGGACAACGCTTGGCGAACCTGTCCACCCACATTCCATAGCTCTCCATGGTTCTGGGGCTATAGCGTTGGATCCGGAGAGCGTCCTGCATTTCCTGGATCACCACCGGCCAAGTCTTTGGAGGCTGGAATGGATCAGCAGGGACGACCAACGATTCCAGCACTTGGGCGCGAGCTTCCAACCAGCACTCCACGGATCTCATGGCCTGTCGGCATTGCCAGTCAGGGACCCCTTTGATCGCCAATTGTTCCGAAAACCGCAAGGGCGCGTCTAGAGAGGGGGACTGGCCCCTCAGCCCTTCCAGCCACCGCTCTACCCACCGATGGTGGAAAACGCACAGCCGCTCGGGAACCTGCGCCTGCTCCAGAGCCGCATGAAACCGAGTCCACACAGTTCTAGACGTGGAAATATCCAATTTGGAAGCATAGGGGGAATTTTGCATAACACGCAGAATGTACGCTTATGTTAAAGCAATCCAAAGCCCCTCTCTTGGCTCTGGACGTGAGTAAGGTGCGCAGGAAAGGTGCAACCAACAACAAGATATGGTGCCCACAGAGGGATCCCTCCACCACATCATGACCAAAAGAAAAACAATAGCTGTAAATCCATTGCTCAGACAGGAAATGGTTCATACATTCTTGAGCACCAATCCAGACGCGAGAGCGCACACGTCGTGCCCAAAAACGGAAATTTATCCTAATTCGTCGCCAATAATTGTTCCTCCAAGAGGAAGGAGCCACAAGACTTGTGAGGAACGGACCTAGCCTATACAACAGAAGGTGCAAGGCGATGAGAAGCAAAGGGGAAAGAACACCCCTTACCCTAAATTGCGCCTATAG
>JADKBN010000029.1 GCA_016715065.1 Fibrobacterota bacterium | reverse complement strand
CACTACGTGTTGGATCCGTTGGGTCAAACACTCGGACTCGCAAGGTTTGCCTGCCCGTATCCGCGACAAAGAAGGAATCGATCACTTTCCGGTCCGAAGAACATGGCCCGCCGCATCCAGCCAGTGGTAGACCAGGGGATGTCGCGGGATCGATGGAGCCTGCAGCACTCGCCCCGTGTATCTTCCCGATCGTAGGTGTGCCTGCACCGAGGGCGATGTGCGCCACGATTGCGTCCTGGGGAGCAACAGCATCCGTAGGATCTCGCAAAATTTCGATCCAAATATTTCACTGCACCTGGATTTTCCCAGGGTTCGATTCCCCAGAGTCGTCCCCATGGTATCGGTCACACGGTGCTCGACCTAACACGCCAAGCATTTTGGTAGATGTCGACAAAGGCAGGCCAACTCCAATTCAACGACTGAATTCCGTTGTGGTTGGGAACTGGATTACCCGTAACGGGCACCCTCGACGCCCGCCCGTACTGTACATTCCGAGCAGAAGGCGGTTCGGCCTTGCGCAGCAGATTCAGCCCGCATCAGGACCCGGTGTTTCCAACCCAGCGGTAGGTCCAGGTCGCATTGGCAAGTGAAATGGTTTGGAGCGTACACTCCCCGAGAACACCAGCTTCTTGGGTTGTGTGGTATCGATCCGTGGCATCAACTGGTATCCCGCTCGTATTCGCAAACACGGTATCCGCTCCCCAAACGGTGTCTGCACGAGTCTATCCTACCATCGACCGGTAGTAGACGCGTAGACGTAAACTGTCCATTGGATAGTCTTCTGCCCGATGTTGAACATCGGACCGCCATTCCGTAGCCGTTGAAATCCTCCCCGGGCCTTGTGGGATTGGCGGTCAAATACACGCCGGATTTGCGAGTGACGCCAACTGTCCAGGCTGAGTCTTGTAACGAACCAACCGAATGTCATCGAACAGGGTTCTTGGCATCGGAGCATTATTCTGGTCCGGATCAACCCATCACCTTCAGGGTCAACCAATCGCCTTTTTGGATGGAGGTAGCCTTGAGTTCGGACAGGGGATACTGACTGTCTGCCAACCGCTTACCTCAGTGCGATCGGGCAGATATGCTCCAAGATAGGCGAACTTCTCTTCGCCCGCATAGGGGCACCTTCGTCCGAAAGCCTGATGCGGACGGATCGACGTAAATCGGCGTCCATCGCCACTTTGAACTAAGGTTCGTGAACCGAGAAAGGTCCAGTGGCGTTGGACAAGCCGAGGGTTGGACATCTGTGCAAGTCGCCCGCATGCTCATCCAACCTGGCGAATCGAACGCCATCGAGAGAAGCATCGCCACGCGAAGGTTGTATCCGCTTCCGCGTTCCATCTACGGCCCTAACAGAATTCGATTCACGCACAAGGGTCAGTGTTCCGGCTGCGTTGTTCCATTCCTGGTTCCACTCGCGTTGCCCAATTGTCCTGCGAAGATCAAGCGTTCCTCTTCGCGCACGGGACGCTTCTCAAGGTTGCCGGACGAAATCTTCCACGTAAATATCGATAGATTGTGATGCCGCACGTGTCGGGTAGGCAAGATCGAAACAACCAACGTCACACGATGCTGCCTGGCCGAGTGCTCTGGAACGTGTCCCTAACGCCCAACTTCACAACACCTGTGTACGAATGACTCCACTCGAATCTCAGTGCCTTTCCATCGGGATCGTAGGTGGAATCCGCACGGAAGATGACCTTCTCCGCCAGCTCGGATCAAAGCGTCCCCGAAGGAGTCACTTTGATGATCGGAAGATTCACGTTACGGTTCTGAGGTTTCGGATCCAAACAGGAGCTTCCTCGCAGATCATAAGCAGGAACTTCCGTTGAAATTGATGGTATCAACCGATTGGCTCCAATCGTCCTGAGCACCACCGGCCGGTCCGCAGAACAAGAGTTCCGAGAGGCGAGAGGATGGTTCCACCTGGGCAAAGCGTGCAGCTACAGAGCAGAGTCACAGACCAGACCTTTGCTCACTTGGCGGTATCTCGCACCAGAACTGGATCATCATCGATTTCCGTGCTGGCAGCATTCCCCCCAAGCTCGCTCGTGTCGTGGAATCCGATTGGATCCGATACTTGAGTTGGATTCCTTTCAGGACGAGTTCCAATGTTTCGCAAGCCCATCCAGACCTTGAGGCTGTCACCCCCAACACTGGAAATGCTGCTGACACGGACACCTGGCTGGGTGTTATCCGGCCACCAGTCTGGCGTGTAGCCATCCACTTGGATTGGCTTGAATTCACGCGGAGTAAACCGGATCCATCCTTGTGGACCTCGGATGGTGTCCCGCAACTCGTGGCATGGGAAGCAATACCCAGCGCAACGATGCAAGACTGCCAAAAATTTGCCGAACGCAACCCAAGTTCCACGGCACCACCAGAAGCCGCCGCAACTTTCCCGGATGGCAAGCGTTGGTCACCCTGGCCCACGGAGACGGTATACGGGCCGTCCGCGCTGTTCTGGCGATAGGCAAATCCACCCAATGCAGACACGCCCTCCCACAAGGTTGGCTGTTTCCACCCAGACCTTGGATGAAGAATTCCATTGGAGTCTGCGCACTTGAGCGCCTTGTCCATCATCGCGCCCGGTTAGACCGGCCCATTCCAACGCAACGTCTGCGCCCTTGAACAAGCGACCAGCCGCTGTGATGATATCACCTGTGGTGCTATCGGCATCATGATCCACCAACAAGCGATAGACATTGGCATCCGTTTCACCCCTAACCATGGGGTTCCTGCGCTCCAAAGCCAGTAGTTCCATGTCTCCGCTGGTGGATCCCCTGCATGACCGCCGCATCGCGTCGTTGGTACACCTCTCCCCAATCCGCGCCTTGATTGGGTTATCTCCTGCACTGTCCACGATCACTTGGTCTGCCAACGCCATCTGAATCCCAAAGCGTGGCGGTGGAACTCAGAGCCAGAAGAATCCAGCACGCTGATCTCAAGCCGATGCATCTGCTGCGTCGGAACAAAGCGGAAGAACCTTTGCGTTTTATGACCAGCCACCGCAGTTCGATATTTGGCAGAGAGCGAGAGGCTCCCGCCGGTCTTCAGATAAGGATTGGAATCTGTTACGGAAAGGACAGATCCATCGAGCTTCAGCGACAGGCTCAGATCCAGTTCGGATAAGCCTTCCAGCACCAGAGAAACCGTATCTCCCTTGCGAACGTCAAGGTTTGAGGTCCAGCCTGGCCCCTGCGCGATCAAGCCGTGCCTTGGTGGGGTTGACCAGATAGGAACCGTCTCTCACACCTGTGGTATCGGTGATGAGCAAGGGTCGCTTCTTGATCATTTCTGGATTCAATGAGTCGTTGACCAACATGCTATCAAACATCGTTCTTGTTGTCGCCCAAGCTCCCACAAATGGCGCCTGAGTGTTGCGCAAGGCCTGTACTTCGGACCGACTGTGGTTACCAGCTAGGTCAACCGCATCCAGAATCCAAACGCACGAGTCTTTCTGGCGAACCGCCAAAAGGTTGCGAGAAGAACTGATCGCTGTCACAACGGTATCCAAGATCTGTGCACCGTTCAACGAAGAACCGCGATACAGGATCAAGGCCAGAAGTCCTGGATTATCATGAGCCTGTCCAGCGAGAGTGTCGAACAGATTGAAATTGGATCGAGCCAATTTTCGCACGGACTTAGAGCCAACTGCCGTATCACCTCTGCCATGAATGATGGTCCAACGGTCCAACACGGGATGCGAGGAGTCCGCAAGCACGGAGACTTCTTGCGAGTCACGATTTCCGAAAGCGTCCTGAACAAACAAACGGAGGCGATATGTGTTTCCGTGGACCAAATCAGCCAAAGGGGCGAACCTTCCAGAAACAGGAACCAACGCTGAGGCAGTCGACTGCTGATCTCTGGAAAGAAGGAGCTTTCCGGCTCCATCACGCACCTGCCACCTAACTAGAAGTTGTCCATAGTCATGCTTCAATCGAACCGTACCGCGTACAATCAGAGAGTCCGCATCGGAATTGGGCGACCAACGGCGAACCAACGCACCCGCCACCACAGAATCCAAGGCGATAACTGGCTTCCCGGTGTCCGCCAAGATCCAGGATACGGAAACCAAGTTGTTAGAAACCAAACTTTCCACAGTGGTATCACCCGTAGGCAGATTGATTTGCCGGAAGGGATCCAAGGAAATATTCAGTGTGTGAGAACCGGGTTTCATGGAGTATCCAACCGGAATGGACCATTGCGCATCCAACTTCATCCCGGTTTGGATCCACCGCAATTTGCGGAGGCTATCAATGCCCGCAACACCATCGCGAACACGGACAATCGCAGAGTCCAACTTGAGTGCACCGATGTAGGACGGCTTGGCCTTTATCGTCAGTTTCTGACCAATCTTCACCGTGTCTGGAACTTGTACTCCTGTAGCAGAAATCATCAAATCGTTTCCAAAGAAGAAGCGACGGATCAACTGACCGTAGTCTGCCACCAATTTTGTGGAGTCGGTTGCTGTCTGGATCCCACCGGTGGGATGTACACAAAGGACTGCGCCCAAGGTGTCCCAACTGCCACCCGCCAGGTAAGGTTGACGATAGAAGCTTTGGGTCCACCGGGCTGTGTCGCTTCGGAAACTGCCCGATGCGCTATCGAACACCTGTCGTGTTCTCCAGCCACCGGTGATCTTGGCAGATTCCTGGCAGGCGTTCCATTACGGAGTCACCAGAGGCAATTCCCCTGAGTGTATCGGCTCGCTGCAACAAGGTCCAGGTCAGACAACGCCTTGTCCATCCAAGTTGTACGGACACCCTGCCGGATTGCCAGTGATGCAAGACCGGCCATACTAGCTGAATCCAGATACGGACTTGCAGCTCCAATCAAGGCGAGCATCGGACCAGGTGAATACACATCACCTGTGCGCGTCTGACTGTTTGAAAGTGGAAGTTCACCTTGGACAGCGAAACGTCCACCACCACACAAAACCGGTAGATGGAGTTCAGCCATCTCCCATGAACACAGAAGAATCCACTGGGACACTAACAGAAGCCACCGCACCCTGAGGCATTGCACGCATGTAGGCCAACGCTACTGGTGCATCCCAAACAACCACGGATAGACTGCGATCCGTTGCCACAATTTGAGCAGTGCGATCTGCCAATCCGGATCGGTCGCGGATCACGACAAGATCTGGCAGTCCTTGAACCCAGATATTCCGTGAATGGATCACACGGGAAGTATCCAACAACGTGATCTGAACCTTGTACAGACCCGAACGAAGAACCGAATCTTGCTTGCCACGGCCATTCCAACGGAACGTGGAAGCACCAATTTTCACATCCACGGTATCCCTGCGAACTCGAACATTCGCGGCATCACGAACTGTGAGCAGGAGTTTCACTGACTTGGATGCCCAAGTGGTTATGTCCAGCCCGCTTGGCATTCCTTTTCCAAAAGCCTTGTCCAGGTCTGGATTCAGATCTGGCCAGATGGTATCGCTCGCAGGTGCACTCTGGATAGAATCAATCCCTGTCTTTGGCTTCAACAAGACCCACCGAACCGTGTCGATTCCTGACACCAATCCGTCCAGGGTGGTCCAAGTCGCCAAGGCGGCCACAGGAGTGTGGTGCAAGGTATCCGGTGCCGACCAATTCCACGTGGTGAATCTTGCCACTTCCTGAATCGTGGATGGTGTTTTGATCCCAGCGGAATCACCGGCAGAATCCACGAGTTGGAGCCCTACCTTAACAGGCAGATTTGTGGAGAGACGTAGCTGCCCTGAAGGCTGGGCAGTTGGAAGGTGTCCCGATCTGAGCGGAAGACGATTCCAGGATTCTTCGCTGTGAGAAGCACGACCTGACGATCCACCCGCGAGAGCGAGTCGGAACCAAGCCACGCCTCGATTCGATAACTTCCTGCAGGCAATATTGCACCGGCAAGGCGACCATTCCAAAGCATGGAACGAGCACTGTCGTTTCCTGTCAAGTCTGGGAGACGGCCCAGCAGAACCCCAGCGCCATTGCGTACGCTCAGATGAACTGGAAGCGAGCTTGCGGAACGGAGATTCACAGAAATCACAGCCCCGTGAGCAGGGTTGCTAGTCGATGGAGCAAAGCGTTCCGGATTCGCGAGAACCTCTGCGACTCCTTGAGGGCGCCTTCCCACAGCCACCTGCAACGAGTGATTTTGAAGGGCATCCGGGAACACGAACTGCATGGTCCAAATCCCCCGTGCTGGAGCTCCATCCAAGCAGCCATCCCAAGTCATGGAATTGGCGCCAATCGTATATCCGAACGATCCGACTTGCCGGATGGTCCCCAACGAATCCAATAAGATTCGGTTCAATGTTCCTGACCGGTCAGCGGAGAAGGTCACCGTATGGCGAACCACACCACACTGCGGAGTAACCGGTTGACCAGCATCCGCCCAGTTCCACACGTGCAACACCGGAGACTCTTTTGCGACTCGGATGGAAGCGCCAGTACGTGAACTGTCGTATCGCACAAACAAGGTGGAGATCCCCAACGGGAGCGAATCCCAGGGGAGGACCTGACGGAACGCACCATCTAGCTTGACGGCAACGGGCATCGTAGGAGCATGCAACCAATCGACTGATCGAGAAGTATCCGCCATCCATGAAAGCCGCAAATCGGTTGGGAGAGGCTTCGCTACGAAGAGCGGAAGACCTGCACGGGCGTCTTCCTGATAGAATCCATCCAACTGGACGCCGTTGTTCAATGAGGTGCTGGATGTGATCACAGGTCGATGACCGGAATGACCATCATCGCGCTGCAAGAAGATCCACGAGAAATGCGGAACCTTTGCCCATAGCACGATATGGATCAGATCTCGATCTGTTGACGTTCCCGAATCGATCGACACCAGCGTGGGCAGTGCTTCCAGCTTGCCATCGGAGCCCAAGTCGTGCAGCCTGTACTTGGACTGCAAGGCATGCAAGTTTTGAAGAATAAAAGGGATGGTTGCACTATCGAAGTTCGGTATCCCTTCGAGATCATACAACTCCCGTGCAGAAATTCGGTAGGTCAACGTTGGCTGTTCGCTCGAATCGCTGGAGAATACGCGTCTTCCATCAGTATGGATTTCCACCACAGGACCAATGGGCGCAATTCTGCCCGACTCGACACGCTGCGATAAGCTGGAGGGTGCAACCACAGACAGACTAAGCGCCGTTCCGGAAAGCGTAGAGCCGGTGGGCATCGCAATGGTTGCGCGCTGGTACGGCGCATCTATGCTCGCAGTGGTACCGGACAAAAGTGCACCGGAAACGAAGCTGCGACGTTGAACAACAGCGTGGAGCGATCCATCAGAAACCTTTGCGTAGTGGATCACCACGGCGACCTCGTAACGCCCGGCTTTGCCCGTATTTTCCCACCATGCCAACGCGGGCATCAAGCTATCGCGATCCCACGGATCCGCGCCCGTTCGAGGCAGATAGATTGCTTGGTCGCCAACGGAATCCTTGGTAAAGAACTTGTTGACAGGAACTGGCTGGAAGCCGGATGTGTCGTCAACGGGCCTGACAAGAACGCTGTAGTCATGGAACCGATAGTCCTGACCGCCAACTCGCATGGTGTCGCGGATCGAACCACGGAATCCGATCCACGAACGCGTTCCAGAGCGGGGATCCAATCCTAACAGGAAATTTTGAGGGCTCTGGCCTTGAATCGGAAGATCACCGTTGACCGTCGAGCCATCCGCATGAAAAACCTCGAGATCCCACGAGAAGTTCCTGATGTTGAAGGACGGATTGGGTTTTGCAGAGTAGCGACCTAAAGCATCCTTCTCGCGGAAGAATGTCGCCGCTGAACTTGCCGAAGGATCAGGGAGATTCGAAGGATTCACCATCCCCAAGAAACCATGGGTATCCAATGCTGCCGCACGGCCTTGGAAGCGAGTCTTGTTAAACTCGCCTCCACCGTAGATCCATCCCTTGGTACGCCGGAACGTGGTGTCCAACGCAGAGGACCAATCCTTCATGGTGTCAGGTTTGTTCCGGTAATACACCGTCGCCCGCCATGGATTTTGGAACTCCTTGACTTCCAGATGAAGGTTGGAAGCCTCAAGCTCTCCCAAAATGCCGTCGGGTTGAACACGGTGACTCTGCAAGGGCACCGAGGCATGAAGGCTGTTGCGACGAATGAACCCGTAGCGCTTCCCTGTGGAGTCAGTCAGAGCAAGGAGGCGAGCAAACATGGAATCCAAACGAATGGTCGCTGAATCCACGTAGGTAACATTTGGCGCAGGGAAGGCAGTCCCAGCTCGCAACTTCAGGAACCGTCCAGTGTCTTGCGTGTAGTTGAAGTAATCCACGCTGTCTTGAGCATGGAAGGCGAGGATAGTATCGCCAACTTTCTCGATGTACATCGCACCTGGGGACTCGTAACTATCCAGAGGGTACGGAATCCCAATCGAGTCCCACGTCACTTGGAACATGGAACTATCGATTCTCAGGAGCGGTTTGAAGCCCAACTGGTCATCGTTTTTCGGATCTGTTTGAGAAAACTGCCAGAAAGCCAAACCCTTCCCAGAATCCCGATCGAAGAAGTTCTTGATGTAATCGAACTGGTTATAGCTTCTTCCATTCTTCCCCTGATACAGCTGATTCGTTGGCTGGAATGGCTGGTAAGCATAACCTCGAAGACCGACCTTCGGCCCTAGCAGGTTGTCTGGACACTCATGCTGGCCATCTGGCTTGGCCCAGCAGTTCCATCTCGAGTTCGCCGAATTTTGACTCCACGAAAGTCGATCCGATCGAGTCGAGTCCTTCATCGCGATCTCGGCTTGATTTAGATCGACAACAAACTGTCCGTGGGCAAGAAGGTAGGGAGAGTTCCAGTAGGGAACGGCTGGCCCAAGAAAAAGGCCCTGGTCGTCATCCTCTGCCCAGGGTGCATAATCTCGTGAACCATCTCCGGTTAGGGTCAGATTAGACCCATTATGCGATCCCCGATCTCGTTTCAACCAAAATAGCCGTGGCTGTCCCGGAGATTCACGTCCAATCAATTTGATAAAAGTATTGCTTGTTAGGCTAGCTCTCGGATCCACTCCAGACGCCCAACCTGGAACCCCATCATAACTTAGGATTGGAGCACCAGCAACGACGCGTCCAGGATTCGAAGGATCCCATTTAGCAATGGAAACTCGTACGTTTCCACTATTCACACCATGCCAATAATCCCCCGGAAGGGACCCATTATTTGTCCTTGTGAGGACATTGCAAAAATTGTCTGGGGTTTCATAGGAAAGACGATTCAAGGTCTTGATGTATTCGCAGGATTGGTTCAACTTCGCACGATACTGTTCGCTCCGCCTGTTGACCGCTGTATCTGGGTACTGGAACGAAAATATTTCTCCTGGACCCGCACGCATTGCACGTTCCGAAATATCACCAAAGGTCTGTGCATCCTGCTCATCGTTCGGCTGGACGTTGTTGTATTTCGGCCCGAGATCTATCCATGGCAGATCACCAAAATATGGATTTGACGAAAACGAACTATCGTTCAACGACACTGAGGTGGACTGGGAACTAAAAGTTGAACGGGCTACTCCTGAGTCCTGGATAGACTTCAATTTCCATCGATCCTGCCAAGGTGTTGCCCAAAGCGTTCCTTGATGGCTCTGGCCTGTAACAAGTCTGGCTGGATAGTCATCATCTCCAACCAAATGCCACTCCACAGATCGCAATTGCCACTGGGAACTGGCAAAGTACTCCATCGAGTTGTAGAACTTGATGTAGTCCACGGCAAACGGAACCGTTAAAAACTTCCGCACGACTTGAGTGCCTTCCACTTGCGGAGCGAAGTCCACACGACGCTCGGGGAAGTAGGCAAGAGAACCTCTCGCCAGCGCTCGGAATTTGAATTCCGTCGAGGCTTGAGGAGTCCACAGCGGATCGTTCAGGGAATCAGAAAAGAACGATGACCGAGGTATCCAGTTCTTTCTGCTCAGAGATCAAGGTGAAGCTGGATGAGGCAACCACAGGTGCACCGGATCGGGCAAGGTCCCGAAGCACAGCAAAGAATCCCAGCGAATCACCAACGGGTAGCTTGCCGCCCACACGGAAGTTCCATGACCATGTTCCCGCTAGAGTGTTGATGGAATCCGCAAGCATGACCAACGAATCCTGGTTCGCTGCACGGACAAGCAACCGATACAATCCCGACCGTGGAAGTGACACACTCACCGACACCCTTGGTGCGGCACCAAGACTTGCGAGGTAACGCGTTTTGGTAGGACTCACGGTCAAGATTTGGCTTCGAACGGATGTATCGGGCAAGACACGGAAAATCAGCTGGGTATCGATCAACGATCCGGTCGATGCGTTCCACGCTTGTACTTGCCATGCATACCAGCCTGAATCCAGTACCGCCCCAAATCCCGTGCGGCCAGTCTGTACAAAGCGCAAGGTGGAGCCGGTTAGGCGCATGGACCTCACATCCAAAGTGACTCCCGCACTGGCACGTCCAAGAGAATCGCTTGGAACTAAAACACCGGAAACATCCAATGTCCCACTCGTCGCCGAAAGTCCCCACACCAAAGAATCATCGGTGATACTGGCGTTTTGCAGGTTGATGGTTCGAAGTGGATTGCCCGGAAAAATCACCCGGCTGGAATCCACGACCTTAAGCGAAATTCCGCCGGAGCGCCCAGGCGCCCATTTGATTCGCTTAGAGTCGTAGGAGATCAATCCGCTCGCGCCTTCGGTCGCGACAACTAACGTAGCTTCCTGTGTCCTTGGATTGAGGATCGAACCACGCCAGCAATCCATCCGAGGCTTGATCCTGGATCCCTGTGTTAGAGCGTGGCCAACGACCATCCGTGCTTCCACTGGACAGTCCGACCTGATCGATTGGCTGTTGAGCGGAAAGAGGCACCGGCATTGGAGTCCACGTGCGGCTTCCCAGCAACTCCTGGACATTTTTTGCCTTCGTTGGAAGCTGGACGATGCCTCGGATCCACCAAGCCCGGTATTGTTGAAAACCCGCACCTAAATCACTGGAAGTCGCCACACCACGCACGGGAACAGTCCCGGAAACGTTCGCGCCTTCGGTTGGCGAAGAGATCACCGTCGCAACCGAATCGATCACGACTGGCACCGCCACCTTGATCGAGTCACCTTGCGCATTCTTGACAACGAGGGTCAAATCATTTTTTCCCGACACCCAACCATTCGATTGCGGACGCATCGAGCATTTCAGCACCAGCGTGGTGTCCACTCCACGTGGAATGGTTATGGAGCTGTACGTTCGATCAGGGCACGCCAACACATTGCCACCCGGTTGCCGAAGCGAGAGTGTCCCCGCATCCAAGTCACGAATACGTACGGTAACGGTCGCCTGGTAATCCGTTCCAGCTCGCAGTGGAAACGGCGAGACCGATCCATCGACTCGTGCCAAGAACGATTTGATCTGGAACGTCGAGGTCACTACGGTATCACCTTGGACACGAGCCAGTTTCCACGGACCGACCCAGTCGGAAGAGTTCGATGCGCGATCTACTACCGTAACACTGATCGAGTACTGACCATCTGGAAGACGCGCTCCGCCAGCATCCTTGCCGTCGAACTTCAGGGTGGCCGCTTTCGCAAAAGGCCACTCCCATGTGCCACCAACCGTGTTTGTCCAACGAACAGTCCCCTGCCAAGCAGCAGCTGTATCCGGAAGGTCACGAATGCTTGACGTCACCACAGTCAGCGGTGTGGCATCCGATACGCGGGCCGCGCCACTTGCGAGAGGGCCCGACCACAGGAACCTTGGAGCACCAGTTGGACGATCCACATCGACAACGAATGATTTCCACAGAATCAGCGAATCCGATGAGGACTGTACATGGGTACGTACCCAATACTTTCCAGAAGTTGCACCAACTCCATTCCAGTGCCAGTCGTTGACACCGACAGGAAGACTCTGGTTGGAGACAATATTTGCCTGTCTGCTCCCGGAGGCGGAATCGCGGATCACATCCAACGTGATCGTAACGGGCATTGTTCCCGCAGAGGCCAGCCGAACCAACAGCTGGCGATTGTTCGTCGCCGAATACACCTCGGGATCCACTTCCAGATCTCCCAACGCGACCGTTCCCCGATGATGGAACACACCCCACAATCGCGCCCAAACTCTCTGAACCACTCCAAATCCGGCAGGTGCCATCCCGGTACTTTCAGCATCACGGGAACCACCTGATGTTCTGGTAAATCCAAGCTTCTGCAAGGGTGACCGAAGAATCCAGCGCAGTTTGGTTGCACCCAAACCAGCCTCAACGATGTAGCCGGAGCGAAGACGCGCACGCACAACGAATTGACCAGCATCGGATGGCAACGCGATCTGTTCGGCAGCATCCGGTAACGAAACATCCGCCCAAGCTGTGGCGCTGGAAACCTTCACAGTTCCAGAAGCGGTGATCACAGCCAAACGGATCGATCCTGCAACAGCGATCCAGTCCGCAGAGATCAGTTCCACAGGGCTTCCGATGGCTGGAGCAACTTGGTTCCATGTTCCAAAGTTTGAGCCGTTACGAATCGATAGATATCCACGACCATCCGTGAGCACGGCGACAAGGCTATCCCCGCGAGCGATCAATGCCGACACATCAACAGGGAAGGCCGCACCCATCGCAACGCCACTCAACGTTTGTATGGAATCGTATGCCTACCGAACTGGAATACACTTGCGCGCCCGTGCCTGAACCACAACAGGCGAAGCGACTCCGGCCTGCACAGGTAAGGTGATCCGGCTTGGGAGAATCAAAGCGTAACGGAGTTCACCTTTCCTGTACCGTCAAAATTGGCATTCCACTGCCGCCATCCGAGAGTCGTCTTGGACAGGGTGAAAAGCTTTCCACCGACCATGATGCCTGTTCTCTGAAAGAACACAGGGCCATCGATCAATGCTTCTCCGATATCCAATGGGAACTTTGCAACGCGTGCCTTGGCTGTATCTGGATTTCCCCTGGTAGCCGTGCGTGCTGCGGCCAGGACATCCACTCCTCCAGAGGCATCTACCTGGACGAATTCCTGGCCGGACGAAACGTCCACCTCCGCACGAGTCAAGCCACCGTTCCACGTTCCAGCCAATGTCATCAAAGCTGCGGCAATTCCAAACATCATCGCGAAGCTCCCCCGGCAGACGCGCCGTGCTTCATGCTTTCGAACACTTTTCGGACCTGGTCTTCCGACTTGAGGTCCTGCGGAAATTTGTCTGGATGCTCTTTTTGGAGCACTCCGTAAAATGCGAACACCAGTTAGGGCTGCAACGGCAGCCGTGCGCGACACCAAGACCTGCGAGGTCTGGAAAAACTTCTTGCCCGTTGCCGTCGACATGAACTTGTCGATCTCGGTTAGTTCAGCGACCGTGAAGGATTTCTGCCAAACCTGAACCATCTCATCTTCCATCTGTGTGGACTGGATCTCGAGTTCGACTTTCTTCCATGTCTGCAAAGGCAGTTCGGGATGTGCCCCACGAGTCGCTTCCATTTGCCTGCGCATCTGGGTGCGGACATTTTCCACAATGCCAGTTCGCACGATCACCTTGCGGATCAACGCATCCTCAGCGCTCACTGGGGCGGCGTGACAAGACAAGGCAAGAAGGCCGACGAGGAGAAATGGATGAAATTTCACGGGAATAGAGTCCTGAAGAAGGCTCGATGGTGCGGGCAGGTGCTACCCAACCCAAGAGGTGAATAGCGGGCCAAATTAGCCAAGGCAGGGAGGGGATCCAAGCATTTTGCGCATGCATGGAGACGAGGGAACAGCTTGGAATCTACGCAAGTCCAAGCAAAAAATCAACTTACAACTGTTAAGAGAATTTTTTCTGGATCCGCCAATCTTCCTGAGACGGTCGGAGCGGTGGGATCAACCTTTGGAAACGCCTGGAATGCGTATCAGTTTTTATCCACTTGCCGCGCATTGACAATATTTGACCAAAGTGACTGCACAAGCAGCGCCTGAAAAGGCAGGCGAGCTCCTTCAAACAACTCCATCCTTTCTGAATTCACCCGAAATTCCGTGACATTCAGCTCAACCTCAGCCCATCCAAGTACCGCGCCCATTCCCGCATCAATCGGCGACGTTCTGGCATGTGGGTTGTGCGGTCGTATGCTCCTCGAAGCGGACCGGCCTTCCCATGTGCCAGTTGTTCTTCCAGCACCTCCGGCGCAAACCCCAGAACCTCATGGCAGATCGTTCGCGCCATCGCTCTGACTCCATGCCCGGTCATTTCATCCGAGGTGTATCCCATTCTGCGCAAGGCAGCAAGAACTGTCATATCCGACATTGGGCGCGTCATGGTTCGGGTCGAGGGAAACACAAACCGACTCCTTCCCGTAAGGGGGCGCAACTCTTCCAGGAGCGCCACAACCTGTGGAGACAGCGGAACCACGAAGTGCCGACCGGTTTTGACCTTCATTTTTTCATCGGGGATTCGCCACTCGGCTGCATCCGGATTTTCCATATCGAAAAACTCGGACCATTCAGCCGAGCGAAGGTTACCTGGCCGAACGAACGTCAGGATTCCCATCATCAGGGCAACTCGAGTTTGCAAAGCTCCTCGATAGCTATCGACGGCTCGCAGAAGTCCCGCCACATCTTGCGGGTCGGTCAGGGCAGCAAAGTGGCTCTCCTTCGGCTTGGCCAAAGCTCCTCGAAGATCGCGAGAAGGATCACTTTCTAGCCGACCCGTGGCCACAGCATATCGAAACACCCGCCCACAGGTTTCCAATTGCCGATGCGCAGTTTCCCTGGCTCCTCGTTCTTCGATTTTACGCAGGGGAACCAGAACATCGGGGGGACGAAGCTCCGAGATCGGCCTCGATCCAATCCAAGGGAAAATATCCTTCTCGAGCCTCTTGAGGAGCATTTGAGCGTAGTAGGGTGACAAGTGATCCGTGGTTGTCGCCTGCCATTCCCTTGCAACCTTTTCGAAGGTATCTGCTGCTTTGGCGGCTTCCTGTCGCTCCGTTTCCTCTTTTTGTGCCTGTTCTTCCTTTCCAGTTTTCCGCACGTCACCTGGATCCTCACCCCGCGCCAACATCCCCCGAAACCTCTCCGCTTCCTCCCTAGCTGCCTTTACCGAAACGGCAGGAAATCCACCCTTGATGGCGAGCTTCTTTTCCTTTCCATCCAACCGATAGCGAAAAACCCATCGTTTTGCGCCTTCCGGGGTGACAAGCAAGCCCAATCCTTTTCCATCCGGAATCAGATATTCCCTATCCTTCGGTTTGGCATTTGAGAAAACGATAGGGGCTTTGGGTTCGGCGAGTTTTGGCATCTTGGATCCGATTTTGCGTACCGTGTCGACGGCCTCCAGCTGCCTTTTGCGGCCTCTGGGAAAAGAGTACGCAAAAAGTACGCACTTCAACCGGATGGCATGGGACTCAAGCGAACCAACCCGGACTTGGACCAAAAACGAAAAAGGCCGGGACCCGCTATTTCATTGGGTTCCCGGCCTTTTAAGGATTTTCTCGATCTTCTATCGGATGGAGCTGAGGGGATTCGAACCTTGACCCCACAATGCCATTGTGGTGCTCTACTAAAACTGAGCTACAACCCCGATATTTCCTCGATTCCAACTCCGCCGAGGCGGTTCGTTTTGTCGAGGAGAGAAAATATACGGCGCACCCTTTCGCATGTAAAGGGTCTTTGTGTCCTCCGAAAGCCCTATCTTTGCACTCCAGGCGTGTCTACTCCAGAAATCATTCCATCACCATGCCGGCATTTCCCTCTCTGTGGAGGGTGCTCCTTCTGCACCGTCCCTACTACGAGGAATTGTCGGAAAAGGAACGCCACGTCCGCGAGTTGCTGGGCCCACTGGGCATCCGGGTCTCGCCCATCGCGGGCTCCCCGGTGTCGATTGGATGGCGCCACAAGGTGCAGCTGCCCTTCGCGTTTCGCGTCGAGGGCAAACGCCAGATCGCCACGATGGGCTGCTTCGCGCGCGAATCGCACCAGGTGGTGGACCAGATGGAATGCCACATCCAGGACCCCGCGCTCACGCGTCTGGGCATGGCGGTGCGCGACTGGGCCAACCGCGAGCGGATCCCGGTCTACGATGAGCGCTCCGGTGAAGGCTTCTTGCGCCACGTGTTGATGCGCAAGGCCCATGGCACCGGCGAAATCCTTTTGGGCCTGGTGACCAACGGACCGCGTCCCACCCACTACCGCGCCTTGTTGAAGACCCTGCTCAAAGCCACCGCCAAGGCGCTGCCTGGCGAGGACGGCACCTTGGTGGGTGTGGTGCAAAACATCAACGAGCGCTCCACCAACGTCGTGCTCGGCGAGCAGGAACAATCCTGGTGGGGCCGCGATTGGATCAAGGAAAAGCTGGGTAAGCACACCTACCATATCGAACTCTCCACCTTCTTCCAGATCAACCCCTACCAGACCCCGCGTCTGTACGACGAGGTCCGCAAAGGCATCCGCGAAGGTTCGCGCGTGCTGGACGCGTACTGCGGCTTGGGCACCATCGGGATGTGGGTGGCCGACCGTTGCAGCGAGGTGCTGGGCCTGGAAGAAAACCCACGCTCCGTGCAGGCGGGCCGTGCGGCCGCCAAGGCCAACGGCGTGACCAACATGCGCCCTGTGCGCGCCGACGCTTCGGAACGATTGGCCGGCTTGGTGCGCGAAGGTTGGGATTGTTTGATCGTGGATCCGCCGCGCAAGGGCCTGGAAGAAGCCGGAGCCGACGCGATCGAATCTTCCGGCATTCCGCGCCTGGTGTACGTGTCGTGCGACCCGCGCTCGCTGGCCCGCGACATCGAGCGGCTCTCCAAGAGCTACCGCACCATTTCCGCCGTGCCGGTGGACATGTTCCCGCGCACCACGCATGTGGAGACTGTCGCGACCCTCGAGAGGATCCCCTAGAGGCGCTTTTTGTGCCGCCAGACCCGGATTGCCCTCCGCAGTTTTGACGAAATGGCAAAAGTCCCCAGCGGAATTCGTCGGGAAACCGTTGCCAAGGCGGCGATCTTTCCGGAGACCTTCGCTTCCTACGCGGGTCGGCGCGGTCGTTTCCGTGCCCACCGTACTGCGAAGCCAAGCGAGGCGCCGCCTTTCGGCGAAAGGAACCTTGCATGTCCATCCCTGGATCCCTCTTCCGGCCTCGTTTGACCCTCCTTCTGTCCGGCGCCCTGCTCTCCTCCGCGCTCGCCACCGCGGCAGACTTCTACGTGTCGCCTTCCGGGGACGACGCCAATCCAGGGACGCTCGCAGCCCCCTTCAAGACCCTCACCAAAGCCAGGGATGCCGTGCGCGGGATCAACGCGAACCAATCCGAAGACATCCATGTCTATCTGCGCGGCGGAACCTATCCCATCGCCAAGCCCATCGAATTCACGCCCGCCGACGGCGGAACGGGCGGCCATCGCATCGTGTACGAGGCCTACGGCAAGGAGATCCCCGTCCTCAACGGAGGGACGTTGGTCACCGGCTGGACACAGTTCAAGGACAACGTATACAAGGCCACCTTGGACCGCGCCACCAAGTTGCGCAGCCTGATCGTGAACGACAAACGCGCTTACATGACCAAGAAGTCGGTGGGTTCCAAAGGCGGCTGGGGCACCTACAGCATCACCTCCGGACAGGCGTCGTGGGCCTGGAAGAGCGGTTCGCAGTTCGACGGGATCCAGTACCTCGCCGCGGACGTCCCCGAACTGACAAATCCTGACGACGTCGAGCTCGTCAACGGCACCACCTGGAACGTGAACATCGTTTGCGTGCGCGACCAGGCGATCAGCGGTTCGAACCGGATCCTGAAACTTCAACAGCCGTTCGGCGCGATCTCCCTCAATCAGGGCTGGACTTCAGGGTTCTCGGCAACCGGCTCCCATACCATCCAAAACGCCTACGAATTCTTGAATGCCGCAGGCAACTTCTACTTCAACAAGGCCACGAAAACGCTCTATTACTACAAGCGAAGCGGCGAGGACATGTCCACGGCCGTGGTCTACGCTCCTGCCACCGAAACTCTCCTCAAGATCCAAGGCACGTCCAAGACCAGCAGGGTGCAGAACCTCACCTTCAAGGGGATCACCTTCGCCAATACCGAGGCGGTACTGCCAGCGATCGCTGGATCATCCGGCAAGACCACCGTCCAAGGATCGAACTGGTGCATCGCCTACGCGAACTCCGATTGGCATGCCGACGAATACCGCGCCTACGAGGTCATGTCGAGCGCGATCAACGTCTCCAACGCCTCGTCCATCTCGTTGGAAGACAACGTCCTGGCGCACATCGGCAACGAAGGCATCGGATTCATCAACGACGTGGTGAACTCCAAGATCGTCGGCAACGCGATCTACGACGTGGGCGGATCGGCCATCCAGGTGGGGCACCCCCAGCACATCTACGAAACCAGCACGAACGCCCGCGAGAAGTACAACACAGCGAACAAGGGCATCTGCCGCAACACCCTGATCAAGAACAACCTGCTCTACGACATGACCACGATGTACACCGGGCACACGGCGATCCAGGCCTACTTCGTGGACAGCCTGGCCGTCGTGCAGAACCACATCGAAAAGCTCAACTACGTGGGCGTGAGCATCGGATGGGGCTGGTGCAACTTCGACTCCATCGCCAAGCCGGGCAACCCCACGCGCACCAGCAAGCGCAACTCATTCAGCAACAACCGCGTGTTCGATTGCATGAAAACGCTCAACGACGGCGGCGCCCTGTTCCACCCCGACGAAGGCACGGCCTGGTACAACGGCGGCAACATGGTCTTCGAGATCACGCCGGGACAGGACAACGCGGAAATCAACGACTGGGGCCGCAAGCACGACAACCACTACGACAACATCTACACGACCTCGTCGGCCATCACGACCGGCGGGCCGCGCTGCACCATGACCAACATCAAGGTCTACCCGAACGCGAATTGGCCAGCAGAAGCTCAAGACATCATCAAGAAGTCCGGCTTGGAGAGCACCTACCAGGGCTTGTGGGACAAGATGAATGCCGGCCTTCCCCTCTCCGGGGTCCAAGCGCGCGCCCCCCTCCAGGCCCCTCGCTCCAGCCGGCTTTCGCTGGTGAAGAACGCTACCGACAACAGCATCACCCTGTTGAATCCCGACCAGCGGACGATCGTTCCCGAGGTGTACGCCACCAACGGACAACGCCTCCATTCCGGTGAGCCCACCAACGCCGCGCGGCTGGAGCTTCCTGCCGGCGCCTCCCATGGCATCCGGCTCGTGCGGCTGAAGGTGGACGGAGCCGCAGAGACCCTCCTCCTGCCGGCGTACTGAGGCCGCGGCCGGCTTTCTTTTGGGACTTGCGTCCCGTGCTCCCTCGCCGCTTCGGGCGGCTCACGCCGCGGGTCGGCACAGGACCAAGCTTTCGACGCGCTTCGCTTGCTCAGGGACCATCCTTGAGGCAGCGGACGCTAAAACCGTACTCCTTGAAGTAGTAGTGGCGGTACAGGTCGTCGCCGCCCGCGTCCAGGTCGCGGCCCCAGGCGTAGCCCGCGTCGCCCTCCGACGAGCTCCAGAAGCCGGCGTAGTTGCCCACGGCGTTGAAGCTGCCGTCGTAGTAGCGGTAGCCCGCCGGGAGGGCACGGAAGCCGTAGGTATCCGTGCCGTTGCCGTATGACCAACCGCTCGTGGACTTGAGCTTCGCGCCCGCCGTCGCTGCACCTCCGACATGGGTTGCAAGCGTGTCCCACTCTGCATCGCTCGGCACGTGCCAGCCGCTCGGACAGATCCCCTGCTGATGGGTCTTCGCCACTTGTGTGCTGCCGATTTGAAACTGCGCGTCCAAACCCATCACCGCCGCCCACTGGTACAATCTCCCATACTTCGCGCCGCTGTCCGCACTGTTCTTGTACCACCACGAACTGTCCACCTTGTAGTTCAGGTTCTCGGCCATCCACGTCTGCGTACCAATCGTCACGGTCTTGTAGGCCTGGCCATCGCGCGCATCGGTCAGGCTGCCGTAGGTGATGGAGCCATTCCAAGGAATGATCGCGCCAACCGCGCCGGTCGAGGTGTCGATCAACTGTGCCCCCAGCTCGCCAGCGGTGAGCGAAGAAATCCCCACGCGGGCGCGAATTCGGCCATTCCAGGAGTACAAGAGCGTGTCGACGAACGTGGCCGCCGAACGAGCGGCAACAACGACCTTAGAAGCCTCCTCTGGCACCTTTGCCCCAGAGGATCTCCGACCCACCGCGTCAGCACCGTCGAAACGAAGGCGGATGCGGCTCCCATCCACCACAAGATGCCCATGGACCAATGCCGCCGTCGATTTGGGCGAGGCGACGATTCCTGCCGTTGCGACGGGAATGCTCCACGCGCCGGTGGCGTTCGTACTGGTGAAGGTGCCCGTTCCCACCAACGCGACACCGGCTCCAGGAAGGGCTTTGCCAGACAGGTCGGTGACCGTCCCGGACAGTTTGATGTCGACGGCAAGCGAGGGAATACAAAGCAGAGCTGTAGCGAGGGTAAACAGGGACAGGGAGCGTTTCATCGGACAATCCTTTGCTGGATGAAAAATGATAACTCACCAAATCAAGGAATCCTGAATCGAATCCCTTGCCCTGGAACGGGGTTTCCGCCATCGCAAACCTTGCTGCCGGCAATAGACTTCAGCAGTTTCCGTTGGGATCGGACCTCAAATCCCGTCGATCACCCACCGCCCCAGGTTGCGGGTGTTCCGATCGAACTCCACGCCCACCTTCACCACCGTGAGGCCATCGGCCTGCCAAGGGACCGCGTAACCGCGGTCGTCGATCTGGGCCAACGCCTGCTCGGCGGTGCCGTTGAGCTTGAACTCGAACACGAACACATGCGTGTCGGTGCGGACCACCGCGTCGGCGCGGCCGTTGGCCGACTTCAGCTCGGTTTGCAGAAATTGTCCCAGCAGGGTGAACACCAGGTAGAAGACCACCTGGTAGTGCCGTTCCGTCTGGTCGTTCAGGTCGTAGGGGATCTTCTCGAAAAAGCACCGCAATCGCGTCAAGAAGGCGTCCACGTCGCCCGATTCCAGTTCCTCGCTGAACTTGCTGATGTGGAAGCCGCCACGCCCTTTGTCGGCACCGGTGAACATCGGCAGCAGGAACGTCAGGAAACCGTTGCGGACTTCCGCGTTGGGGTAGCCAAGCGTGTAGAGCTTCCGACGCGGGCTGTAGCTCTGGATGGTCAGGTACCCGCTCTGGTAGATCACGGGCAGTGGGCGGTCGGCGTCCAACCGGTAATCGGAAAATTCCGATGCGGCCACCTCGATCCCGTCCAATTCCCGCACATCGCTATCGGCCTGCTTGAGCAACTCCACCAGGAAGGTGGGAGTGCCGGTCTGGAACCAGAAATCGCGGAACTCGCAGGTGCGTAGGAGATTGAGCGTGCTGAACGGATTGAATACGCTTGGTCCCGATGGATGGAAGCGATAGCCGTTGTACATCCGGCGCACTTCGTCCAAGGTGGCATCCAAGGGGAGCTTCTGTACAGTCGCGAGCTTGTCCAGTTCGGGGCGGAACGCCTCTACCAGTTCGTCTTCGGTGATGCCGCACACGTCCGCAAACGCGGCTTCGGTGGAGAGGTCCGTCAATTGATTCAGGTCGCTGAATACACTCACCTGACCAAATTTTGTCACTCCAGTCAGAAGCACGAACTTCAAATGCGCGTCGGCGCTCTTCAAAACACCGTAGAAGGCCTTGAGGACGTTCTTGTACTCCTCGTGAAGTTCCTTTTTGCCAATGGTCTGAAGCAAGGGCTTGTCATATTCATCCACGAGTACGACAACTCGCTTGCCCGTCTGCTCGTGGGCGCGTTCGATCACACCCAGGAACCGACGCGCCAATCCCGCGTCCCGGGATGCACCGAAACGCGTTTCCCAACGCGACACATGACTTTCCAGAATCCCTTCCAGGGCACGAACGCTGTCGTATTTCTCTGCGTTCAGGTCCAGCCGCAACACCGGGTATTCGGTCCAGTCCTGCTCCAACCGCTCGATGGCCAAACCCGCGAACAACTCCTTTCGACCCTCGAAGTAGGCCCCGATCGTGGAAAGCAACAGGCTCTTTCCGAACCGGCGCGGACGCGAGAGGAAGTAGACGCTTCCCTCGGAGGCCAACTTGTGGACGAATGTGGTTTTGTCCACATACAGGTAACCTTCCTGCCGGAGGCGGGGGAAGTCCTGAATCCCGATAGGCAGCTTGCGAAGGGCCATTCGGGGAAAGATACCTCCCTGAGAAAACCGCGCTCCACGCTTCGGGCGACAAGGCCCATTTGCCCCCTCGGCGCCAAGCCCATCCCCAGATCCGAATCCGGGGAAAGGCCCGGAAGGCTACCTTTCCCGCTCTTCACATGATCGACCTTTCCAACATTCGGCTTTCTTTCGGTTCGCGCGACATCTTCCAGGACGTTTCCCTGCGTGTGGAAGACAACGAACGCGTCGCGCTGTTCGGCATCAACGGCGCGGGCAAATCCACCCTTCTCAAGATCATCTCCGGCCAGGTAAAACCCGACGCGGGCGAGATCGCGCTGGGTCGCGGCGAGATCGTGGGCTACCTCGCCCAAGAGGCGGCCGAGGCCACCGCAGACAGCGGCGGCACCGTGTTCGAATACGCTTGCAGTGCCTTCGACGAACTCAAGCGCGCCCACGAGCGTTGCGAAGAGATCGAGCACCGCATGACGGATGGCTCGGCCACCGACGAAGACTACGAGGAATACGGCCACCTGCATGATCGCCTGGCGGTGGGCGGCGGCTGGAGCTTCGAGAGCGAAGCCCGCACGGTGTTGGCGGGACTGGGATTCCAGCAGAGCGAACAGGATCGCCCGCTGAGTTCTTTTTCCGGCGGCTGGCGCATGCGCGCCGCGTTGGCGCAGGTGCTGTTGCGCCGTCCTTCCGTTTTGCTTCTGGACGAGCCCACCAACCACTTGGACCTGGAAAGCATCATGTGGTTGGAAAACCACATCAAGGCCATGCCCGCGAGCGTCTTGTTCATCACCCACGATCGCTCGTTCGTGGACAACCTCGCCCACCGCATCGTGGAACTGGAACTGGGCCGAGCACGCACCTGGCCGGTTCCCTACACCAAGTTCCGCGCCGACAAGGCGCTGTGGCTGGAGACCCTCAAGAACTCCTACGATCGCCAGCAGACAGATATTGCCCAAACCGAGCGGTTCATCCAGCGGTTCAAGGCGACCTCCACCAAGTCTTCCGCGGCCATGAGCCGCCAAAAGCAGCTGGACAAGATCGAACGCATCGAGCTTCCGCCCGAAGTGAGCCGGGTGGCCTTGCGCTTCCCCACCCCGCCGGAGAGCGGCGCCTACCCGTACATCCTGCGGGACGTGGGAAAAAGCTACGACGACAAGGTGGTGCTCCAAGGACTGGAGTTTTCCATCTCGCGCGGCGAGAAGGTCGCGCTGGTGGGCATCAACGGCGCGGGCAAGTCCACGCTGCTGCACCTGTTCTCGCAGAAGTTCCCGCCCACATCGGGCGAGCTGGGAATCGGGGCGAAGACGGAAATTGGCCTGTTCGCGCAGTACGACGACCTCCCCGACGACGAACTGGACCGCCATATCGGGGACATCCTCTACGACGCGGCCCCCAAGGGCACGCTGCGCACCAAGGTGCGCACCCTGCTGGGGAACCTGCTGTTTTCCGGCGACGACGCCGACAAACCCTACCGCGTCCTTTCCGGTGGCGAAAAAGCGCGCGTGCGCCTGGGCCTTCTGCTGTTGCAGCCCAACAACGTGCTGCTGCTGGACGAGCCCACCAACCACCTGGATCTGGCCACCCGCGAAGCCATGGTGGACGCGCTCAAGGCCTGGCCCGGCACGCTGGTGTTCGTGAGCCACGACCGTCTGTTCACCCGCGAACTGGCCGGACGGATTTTGGCAGTGGGCGGAGGACGCGTGGTGGACTGGCCCGGCACCTACGAGGAATACCTCGCGGTGGCCGGAGACGGCGACGCCCCCGGCCTTTCGCACCTGGCCGACTTCGACGCGCGCCGACGCCAAGCCAACGCGGCACCGGCACCGGCCCAGAAAAAGCCCGAAGCCACGAAGGCCAAGGAGCCCGCCGCCGCGCCCAAGAGCACGCCTGCGGGCGCCGAGCCCCAAGCCTCGTCGCAGAACAAGCCGATCGACCGCGACGCCCAGAAGGAAGAGCGCCGCAAGAAAAAGCGTTTGGAAGAACTGGAAGCGCGCATCGGAAGGCTCGACCAGGATCTTTCGAAGCTGGATGAGACCATGGCCCAGCCAGGATTTTTCGACGACTACGATAAATCGGCCAAGGCCCTGTCCGAACGCGACCGGATCGTGAAAGAGCAGGAAGCCGCCTGGGCGGAAGTCGCCGCACTGGACAGCTGATCTGGGCCCTCCCGAAAACCGGGAGGTTGTGTTATCTTTTCGCACCTCGTTGGAGAGATGACCGAGTGGTCGAAGGTGCACGTCTGGAAAGCGTGTGTGGGGCAACCCACCGAGAGTTCGAATCTCTCTCTCTCCGTTCCGCCTCTAGAATTCATGGGCTTCTCAACGGTGATTTGGTCGGGAAACCCGCCGAAAAACCCGCCTAGGAAATCTCAGTAGGCTTGCTCTCAAGAAGGCCAGAATCCAACCGGGTTCTGGCCTTCTTGCTTTTCTGGACACCAGCTAAATCCACCACACCTTCGACCCTCACATGTTCACTTTTACAGAGCGTTCACTTTTTTATGAACATGGATATATATTGAACAAATGCAGGGCGCCATCCTGGAACAACAGATTGCAGAGGCCATAAAACTGGTCCTTAGCCAGCTACCTGGCTGGTCTGGTGTCCGTTTGGAAGAATGCAGTGAGCCCGACCTTGTGGATTTCCGAGTCGAGGCAAGGGTTCATGACCGTGCCGTATCGTTTTTTATCGAAGCCAAACGCAGTTGGCACCCCAAGACCTTGGATAACCCAAAACGAGCGTCCAGCAAGGACGGGAAACCAATCGTTCTGGTCGCCGCAAGCATCCAAAAAAATCTTGCACAACAACTTCGCGAAAAGCATCTGAACTACCTCGATACCGCTGGCAACGCCTATCTCGACATTCCGGGTGTCTACGTCTTTCAGGAGACCCAGTCTCCACCCTTGATCGACCTGGACCCCAAACGACGCATCGGCGAGACGTTCTCCCCTTCGGCAGTCAAAATCGGGCTCCAGCTTCTGCTCGAACCGAGCTTGGTCTCTACAGCGCTTCGCTACTTGTCCGACCGATCCGATGTGTCGCTGGGAAGTGCAAACAACGCGATGGATGCATTCATTGAAGATGGATTCGTTCTGGATGCAGGCAAGAAGGGCAAGCAACTGGTCAACAGAGAACTTTTCTTCGAAAAGTGGGTGGAAGCTTACAATCAACGACTGCGACCGAAGAAGGCGCTTGGGAAATATTCCACGCCCATGGAGAGCCTTGAGCTGGAAGGATGCGATGTTTGTTGGGGTGGCGATCAGGCGGCATTCGCACTGACTCAAAATTTGTCTTCCATCGAGAAGGTTCTGTACCTCTACGGGAACACCCGTGCGCTCCAGGTCAAGAATCGGTTACGTCCCGATCCAGAAGGAGAGATCACACTCTTGGAAGCGACCTGGCTCCAAGAACAGGAATCTCTGGCAGGGATCGCACCGGTTTTCATCGTTTACGCCGATCTGATCCATACCCGCGACCCACGATGCCGCGAAGTGGCTCGCGTCCTGTTCGAACAGAAGATCAAGGCTCTGCTCAATGGATGAGGCGTTGAGCGCTGATCACGATGACCGCCTAGAGGAGCATCAGGAAACAGCCACAACCACACCTTGGGCAATCCGTCTTGCGCCCTCGAACAATTCGACAGGGTCGCCAACCTTGAATGGAGATCCAACAGCCTCGGCGAAAACGAATTCGATATACGCATTCAGACTTCGCCCAAACTCGAATTCCGTAGAATCGTCGTAAGTGGAAACAACACAGGAGGTGAACAGTTCACCCGCCTTGATTTGCGGCCTGAATCCAGACCAGGGAGGATGGAGGCGCCCCCCATGCTCTCGATCAAAGAAGACCAATTCCACCTGCATCAATTTTCTTGCCCCATGGAATTCTTTCCCGAGCGATCATCCCCGCTTCTTACCACATACCGAGCCTGACAAGAAACGGAATCATCCGTTTGCCCCCAAATGGTAGCTCTCCAAAGAGGAGACACGAAAAAGCGCCCCGGCAGGCTTTGCCGAGGCGCTTCCATTGTCGCGTCACACTCCCCTTGCGGGGTGGCGCCTAACGGATGTTCGGCAACACCTTCTGGTCGCGACGTCCCATGCTCTCCAGCACCGCATACACCACGCCGGAGCCGTTGGTCTGGTAGGCCACTGTGCGCACGGAAGCTTCAGGAGAGAAGGTCGCCAGGCGCCGCCCATCGAGACCGACCACCGATACCTTGGCACCGGCGGGAATCTGGATCTGCCACGCGCCCTTGCCGCGCACCACGCTCCAGTTCGCCAGGCGGCTGGAAGGAGCCAAGCGGACGGCGGAGTCGCCGGAAGTGCCCAACAGCACGATGTTGTCCACCATCAAGATCGCCTTGCCGGGCCCCTGGATGCGGAAGCTCAGCTGATTGATCTGGTAGGGCCGCAGGGGACCGCACTGGACGGCCCAGCTGGGCTGGGTGAAATCGGCCCACAGCACGCGCTTGGTGACCCAGGTGGAGTCGGCGCGGGTCAGGTTGATGGAATAGTCTTGGTAATCCTTCACGGTGTCGGTGGGAATCCCCAAGCCGAAGCTCCCGGCGTTCGCGTGCTTGGCCAGGTAATCGAACTGCAGACCGATCGAATTGGAGACCAGCAGGCTGTCCAACGCCACCCCCGTGAATCCGACCACGGTGTAGTTGATGGAGGCGGGCTGCACCAGGTTGGCCGAGGTGAGCAGCGCATTGGAATACCCCTCGCGCGCCACGAAGCTCATGTCCCAGACTGCGGAATCCTCCGCTTCGTCGGCATGCCAGTTGAACCACTTGGCATTGGAGGGCTGCTCGGAGGCGAAAGCCGCGTCGTTGAACCGGTCGACCCAGACCGTGGGACGGATCTTGCCCGTGATCTCGATCTTGACGGAATCCGTCTCGCCGACCTTGACCCACCAGACGCCTTCGCCGATCAGCTCGGTGGAGAGCTTGGCGGCGAAGCCTTCCATGTCACCGTCCCAGGCGCCATCGATGGCCGTCAGCGCCACCGTGGTATCCCCGATGAGAGCGGTCGGAACAGGTGCGGCCGGGTCGCGGACGAAGGTTCCCGAAATCTGGACGGTATCGCCCAGCTGCAGCTGCTTGTTCTTCACCGAAAGGTTCACCACGTGGGCGGAACCCGCAGGAACGGTCTTGATCGCCGGCGTGTTGCGCACCACGACCATGCCGAACGCGGGAACTTCCACCACACGCTTCCAGTTGGCCGGAATCGGCATTGCCGAAGGTCCCGCGTTGGGGAAGGCGAAGGCCTGGTCGTCGGAGCGGTTCCACGCGTAGTTCTTCCCGGAGAAGCTGTAGATCCAGCCTTTCGAGACATTCGACACTTGGGTGGAGCAGGGCGTGGAAGCGATGTTCAGGAGCAGGTACGACGTGTCCGCACCGTTCACGAGCGCATGGGCCTCCAGACTCATGCTTCCGTTCACCGTGGTCGGAAGCGGCTTGCCGCCCTCCAGAGCCCACAACTTGGAAACCATCCAGTTGCCCCAATACGGGGAATTCGGCACGTAGCGGTCGGAGGAAGCGGAGCCCGATTTGGGATCGGAAAACAGGGAGAGCGCACCGAAGGTGGCGCCAGTGCTCGCGGGGCCCACGGCACCGGCGTCGAAGGACTCCCATTCGATCGTCATCGCGTTGCCGCCGAACTTTTCGATGAGCTGCGAAAGCATGATGGCATTGCCCAAGGCGTTTTCAGGACGCATGAGCAGATCCATGCTCACCACCGACATGTTGAATTCCGACATGCAGATCAAGCGAGAACCTGGATCCTTCAGGTGGCGCTTCATCATCTCGGAGAGGGTGTCCAGGTTTTCCTTCAGTCCCTGCATGGCCTTGAGGGCATCGCGCACCACCGGCTTCGTGTCGGTCCAATAGGGGTAGGCGTGGAAATCGAATCCATCCATGTACCGGACGCCATCCTTGGTCTCGGCTTCACCGACGATCCGCAAGACTTCTTCGGTCCAGCTCGTGCCGTCCAGATGGCCCGACGCGGAGGTGGAGAAGGTCATTCCCGCCTGGACCGGCCCCAGGATGACGATGGACGGATCCACCGCACGCATGGCACGGGCGTAGGCGAGAAACTTCACCGCATATTGGCGAGCGTCCACCGGACCGCCTTCTTCCCAGTTGCCATCCATTTCGTTGCCCACCTGCCAGTACTTGATGCCGAGCTTCTGGTCGATGTTGGCGTACTTCACCCAGGCGGCGGCCTCTTCCGGAGTGCCCGTGCCGTAGTTCACGCACATCATGCCCTCGGCCTTGGGGAACGCCTTGATGTAGTCCATGAACATCGCGAAGGTCCATGGCGGGGTTCCATTCGCCCAACCGGTGCCGCGATTGCTTCCAGGATGCGCGCCCATCGCCCGGACCGGGGTCTGGGTCGCCTGCGATGGCGTGTTCTTGGTGACCTTGGCGCCCTTGTTCCACAACGAAACCTCGGCGATCTGGACGCCTTCGGGTTTGACGCCCAACGGCTTGATCACCAGGAACCTCGCCGCCTTGGCGGCGAAGGTCACCGTCGTGACATTTTCCGTCACAGCGACCCGCGCCAGCGGCTCGAGGACACCATCGATCCCGCGATACCCGCTCCAATCGGTCTTGGCGATATAGCCCACCACCACGCTGTCGGCGCGCAAGGAGCCCCAGGCGATGCGCACGGAATCCATCGTGGAGTCGGCGCCGAAATCGAGCATCACCCAGGGCTGGTTCCCGCCCAGCGGATCGCTCCACCAGAAGGTGGAATCCGCGCCATCGGTGATGCGTGAGTGGAAGATCGCTCCGTAGTTGCTCTTGGTGGTGCCACGGTAGCGCGTGTCGCTCATGAATCCAGGCAACACCTTGGCTGAATCCGCATGCCAGATCCCAACGGAATCGTAGGCCCCCGCTCCATTCCAGTGGTAGTTGTTCGAGGCGCTTCCGTTGGGGAACCTGAAAAGCTTGTATTCCTGCTCCATGAGGCCGCGCTTCAGGCCTTCGTAGGTGGTGGCCGGATTCCAGATGGGAAGCACGGTGCCCGTCACATGCCCGATATTGAGTCCGGGGACATCCGCCGTCGCCGTCCCCGGAGTCACTGTCGTGACCGCCGCACCGGCGATGCCGGCAAGGACCATGAGCCCAACCAAGGACCTGGAGCAATTCATCATCGTGGTTACCTCTATCGCAGAAGAACATTGAACCGGAAGATCTCGTTCCGCCGATTATAACGCTGTGTCGCACGAACCTATGCGCCGGTTTCCCCCACGCAAGCGACTTTATCCCTGGCAACCGGTATGCCAACCCGGAAAACCCGCCAATTTAGCCAAAATCCGTGTAGAATTTCCTACACACTATTATCCCCAAAAAGAACCGATTCTTGCTGGCCTAAATAGGTATCATACAGTAGTCATGGCTGCGAATGAAGATTTTTTCTCTACACAGCAAACTGCGCTCGACAGCAGGGATGTGCGCGTATTCGACTACCTCGACTACCGCGTTTTCCTGCGCGACCTGTATGAGTCCCGCCGCGCCGTCGATCCCCGTTTTTCCTGCCGCTACATCGCCCAGAAAGTCGGGTTCCGCTCGGCCAGCTACTTCACGCAGGTCCTCAACGGCAAGGCGGGCATGACCACCGACATGGCCTTGCGCTTCGCCGCCTTCCTGCGTCTGGACCCAAAGGAATCCGACTACCTGGAACTCCTGGTCCTCCACCAACGGTCAAAAACCGTCAAGGAACGGCGTCGGTATCTCGAAAGGCTTTCCTCCTTCCGTGGGACCACCGCGCAAATCGTGCCGCAGGAGAACTTCAAGTTCTTCGAAAAGTGGCACCACACGGCCATCCTGGAGCTTCTGTACATCAAACCCTTCGATGGCGACCACAAGGCTCTGGCCAAGCGCCTGCGCCCCTCCATCCCCGCGGCCAAGGCGCAGGAGTCCATCGAACTTCTCCTGAAACTGGGCATGATCCGCAAGCAAGGGAGACTGCTGGTGCGCACCGACACGCGCAACACCACCACCGGCGAGGCGGTGCAGGCCGTGCAGGTGGACCAGTTCCACACCTCCACGCTCCAATTGGCCGCCCGCTCCATCGAGGGAATCCCGCGTGAACAACGATCCTTGTCCAGCCTGACCATGTCGCTTTCCCCCGAAGGACGCAAGAAGGTGGAAGCGGAGATCGTCAATTTCCGTCGACGGATCCAAGCCATCGCCTCTTCCGATTCCGGAGAAAACGCCATCCACCACCTGGGAATCCAGCTGTTTCCCATGTCGCGGGAGATCTGAGCCTTGAGACACCCACTATCCTTCGCGATCCTTCTGTTCTCGGCTCTGATGGGCTGTGCGGACAATCCCTCTTCGCAGGGACCAAGCACCGAGACATCGGGAATCTCGGCACGGATCCTCGATTCCAGCGGCAGGGCGATCGAGGGCATCGGGGTGCGCGTGGTGGCCCAGGACGCTTTCTGGCGCAGGCTGCTCGCCTCCGGGGCAACGCCGCAGCTGGCCCAAGGCAGGACGGATGCCGAGGGCAGGGTCCACTTCGAGCTCGCCCACCGCGAGCTGGTGATGCTGGAGATCGAAGACACCCTGCACGCGGCACGGCTGGAGGCGACACCGGGCAGCGATACCGTGCGCGAGCTGCACGCCACCCCAGGCGGAAACCTCCGCATCCGCGCGATGGCCAGAGCGGAAACCATTTCCCAGCTTTGGCTCGCAGGCACGGGATATCGCGGCACCCCGCAGAGCGATGGATCCTGGCTCTTCCGCGGCGTCCTGAGCGGCACCTATTCCGTGGCGGCATTGACAGATTCCGGCATCTCGTTCCTGGGTATGGTCCCGGTGGACGCCCAGATCCTGGACACCACGCTGGAAGCGGAAACCGACTCGGTCCTGCTGGAGGACTTCGCCCAGCCGCCCGTTCGCAATCGGTACGGCTCCCTGCTGGGCGCGGGATGGTGGTACACGGTCACCGATGCGGAAGCCGGAGGGCGCTCCTCCACCTCTCCCGCAAGCCCCAGCGACGCGTGGAGCCCCTGCGCGGACGGACATTGCCTGGACATGGGATTCAATTTGGACGCATCGCGTCCGATCCGCTATGCGCTGGTGGGAATGGACCTGGATGCGAGCCAGCAAACCAACGACACTTCCCGACACGCCGATCTGTCTAAGATCACCAGCATCCGGTTCCGTGCGGCAGGGGGCGGCAACATGCTCTTCCAGCTCGCCGTGCGGATCCCCTCGGGAGGCTACACCGCCTGCCACGCACCTCTTTCCCTCCTCTCCACCTTGTCGACCATCGACGTGCCGATCGTTTCGCTCGCCTGCGATTCGGCCGACGCCGATTTCCGACATGTCTACGGGATGACCTGGACGGCCACCTCCACCGGCCACCTGACCTTGGGCCGGATCGCCCTGATCGGCGCGGGTCCGCGCTCGGTGTTCCGCGGGCTCTCCTCTCCCTGAACCCCGGTCAGCGTCCCGCAGCGAACCCGGCGGGATCGGCCTTGTAGGACACCACGCAGGCGCGGCAGATGCAGGCCTTCATGGCCAGGTGCGCGGGAACCAGATCGCGCAATCCCTGCGGGACGGATTCGGTGTTGCACCAGCAATCCGGGTCCCCCGCCTGGCATCCATTGGCCTTTCCGCACACCGGGCAAATCCTATCGTTGACGTTTTCTGACATAAAACCTCCGTTGTACCGATGAGAAAAGTTGGAGGAAGAACGTTCGAAAAATGTTCTTTGAGCGACATGGCACATTTTCGATCCCACCCGATTCATTCCACAAGGCACCCATTCGCCCTCGTAGGCCGGATTTCGCTGATCGCCGTTTGCTGCCTGCTTGCGGCCTGCAAACATCCTCCGCGGGAATCCTCCGGCCGCCTCGTCGCCTGGGGTGCCGGAAAATGCGGCCTGGACCGCATCCAGACAATCTCCACCGGAGGCACGTTCGCCATGATCCTCCAGGAAGATGGCCACCTTCGGTTCCAAGGCCGATTGCTCGATGGAATGAGTCGGACAGGTGTCACGGGCATCAAAGCCGTCGCCGCCGCGACCGGCCAAGCCCTCGCGGTGCGCCAGGACGGCACCGTCCGCGCATGGGGAGACCTTCAGCCCCCCAAAGGACTTCGGAACGTGCGGTCCGTCTGCCTGGCCAGGGACAATGCGGTGGCGCTGCTGGAAGACAGCACCGTGGCGGGATGGACCAACGACATGCTCATTCCGCCGCCGCCACCAGGATTGCGATCCGTGGTCAGCATCGCCTGTGGGCTGACCCACGCCTTGGCCCTGCGTTCGGATGGCTCCGTGGTCGGATGGGGAAGATCCAACAAGGAGGCGGGAAAGATACCCGCGGATCTGGGCGAGGTGGTCGCGATCGCCGCAGGCGATTGGCACAGCATGGCCCTGAAGAAAAATGGCGAAGCGGTGTTGTGGGGCGAGCTCACCAACCATCTGGACCAACCTCCGATTCCCCTGAAGAACGTGCAATCCATCGCCTCCGGAGGCTATTCGGCGATGGTCCAACTCCGCAACGGTGCGATCCATCGATGGGGAAGCGAACTCCATGGCCTGCCGAAAACATTCCCTCCCGACCTTCCTGGGGCCAGACAACTGTCGGTCGGCGAATACGGCGCGTTCGTGTTGGACAAGGAAGGCCATGCCCTGTTCGGCAACGACGACGACGAGGGACAGGCAGACCTCCCTTCGAACCTGAGTGAAGTCAACCAGGTGACAGGCGGCAGAGGCTTCGTGGTCGCCTTGCGCTCCAACGGCACCGTGGTCGCCTGGGGAGACTCCTCCCAACGGAAAACGCAGGTTCCCGATGACCTTGGCGATGTCCGCCAACTGGCCACCACCTACGACCGAACCTGCGCCCTGACGCGCGATGGCCGTCTCTTCTGCTGGGGCGAGGCAACCACTTCCAACCCCTTTCCACCGTCGACGCTTCCCACGCTCAAATCCGTGGCCCTCGCCTACAGCCACGGGTTCGGCATTTCCACCGACGGCGCGATCGTCGGATGGGGATCGATCCAAGGCGAGCTCGCGCCACCGAACCTGGGCAAGCCTGTCACCGACATCGCGACCGGCTCCTCCTTCGGGATCGCGCTCCTTGCCGACAGCACGGCCCATTCGTGGGGAGATCTCCCCCATTCCCCTCTGCAGAAGGGCGCGAAGGTCGTCGCGATCGCCGCCGGACAGGACCATGCGCTCCTTCTTTTGGCAGACAGCACCGTGGTCGCCTGGGGAAGGAAATCCTTCGTGAGCAAGGGCGAGCTCGAAGTCCCGGCGGGACTGCGAGGAGTCAAGGCGATCGCTGCCGCCGGCAACCATTCCATCGCATTGCTCGGCGACGGACGACTGGTCGGATGGGGCGACAACACGACGGGACAGATTTTGTTCCCGGATCCGACGGTCCGTTTCCGGAAGGTCTTCGCCACCGAGCAGAACACCTACGCCATCGTGGAATGATCCGGCCCGGAAACCACTCCGACCGGATCGCCCGATCTACCCCCGCGTCTGCAGGGAAAGAACCTTCTGCTTGAGTTCCCCTTCGATCTTGACCAGTTCGCCTTCGGCATCCTGCCGCTTGCGACGACCTTCGTCCTGGATGCGCAGGGTGTCTTCCAGCGTGGAGATCAGGTCCGCATTCACCTTCTTGAGGGTTTCCAGGTCCACGATCCCGCGCTCTCCCTCGCGGGCGACTTCCAACGTCTGCTGCTTGAGCATCTCGGAGTTGCGCCGCAAGAGGTCGTTGGTCGCGTCGGTCACTTCCGACTGCAGCTTGAGGGATTTCTTCTGGCGCAACAGGGTGATGGCCAGGACCATCTGGCTCTTCCAGAGCGGAAGCGTCTGCAGGATGCTCGACTGGATCTTCTCCACCAGCACCTGGTTTCCCGCCTGGACCAGGCGGATCTGGGGGGCGGTCTGGATGGCGATGGTGCGCGACAACCGCAGGTCGTGGAGCTTCTTCTCGAAGCGATCCGCGAATTGGCGGGCATCCTGGACCTTCTGGGCATCCAACGCATCCTGCGAGCGCTCGGCCGCCGCTTCGAGCTCCGGAATGCGGACCTGGCGGATCTCCTCCAGAATTTGTCCCCCTGCCACGATGTGGAGATCGAGGTCGCGGACCTGTTCTACGTTCTTCTGGAACAGGTTGTCCAGGAGCGCGATGTCCTTCATGAGACCCATGCGCGACTTGTCCAACTCCCCGCCGATGCGATCGATCTGCACGGACACCTTCTCGTAGCGCTGCAGGAAACGCTTGACCTGCGAGAAGATGCCGCCGATCAACGGGATCGAAGCCAGCCCACCATCTTCCGACAGCGACCCGACGTCCAGCTCGCGCACGTTGGTCAGCAAACCAGACAAAGCTTGTCCAGCTTCGCCCGCGTCCTTGTTGCGCACCTGGGAAAGGATCGAATCCGCGTAACCGGCGATCTTCGATTGGGTCCCCACGGCGAATTGCAGGATCGATCCGGAATCGGTGACCTGGACCGATCCCTTCAGGGACTGGACGCGAGCGGCTTCCTCGGGCGTGAGCGGTTCGAACGTGGTGGTCTGAGCGGTGGTGAGCGAAGACTGCATTGGCGACTCCAGACGAAACGGGATCAGGGAGCGGAAATGGCCGCGAGGATGCGATCCATCGTGCGGGCGGAAGGCATGGGGACGACCTGCTGGATCTGTGAGGGCAGGCCATCGACAGGAATGGAAGCGGGATCGTTGACAATTCCCGCCACCCCGGAACGGAAGCCATGGCGCTCCCAGGCGAGTTTTTGGATTTCGGGATCCAGCATCGCGGTCACGAGCTCCTTGCCGACAGGGGTGAGGGCCACGAGCGGATGGGCCGACCAGACAGTGGGTTCGGGGTAGAAGATCCGGACCCGTTTGCGCAGACCGGCCCAGGCTTGCGTATTCAGCACGGCGAACTCGAGCATCTGGCTTTCGTATCCGGCCACCAAGGGCTTCGCCCCGATGCCGGTGTTCATATACTGCTGGAACAGATCGCTGGAGGATCGCTCCATGTACCCCAACGAACGGAACAACCGACGCACGCGGGGGACGACGGTGTCCACTTCGGAATCGGACAACACGTCGCCGTTGAGCACGTTGGCGACCAGTCCGGCGAACATGTAGCCGGAATTGGACAGGGCGGGATCGGTGGTCACGATGTTGACCTTTCCGAACAATCCGGCGACTCCGATTTCCTTCCACTTCCTTCCAGAGACGACCATGTCGGCGAGTTTCTGGAAATCCTTCACGAACCACACGCCGTCCTTGCCTCGCAGGATCCCTTGCTTTTCCATCGCAGCGGCAACGGAGTCCCAGCTGTACAGGACCAACGGAGAGTTGAAAACGACCTCCGAACGCAGGATCGCCGCGGCGTTGCGCTCCCGGAAGACCTCCAACGCGGTCTGGCTGGACGGCCAGATGAAGTCCATTCCCTGGACAGGCCCTCTGGCCATTTCGATCGATCCCGCCTTGGTGTACTGGATGGCGATCCCGTAGCGTTCTGCCAGGATCTGTCGCACCAGTGAATCCTCAAGGAAGCTCGTCTTTTCGCCGCCCACCACTCCTTGGATCGTGCGGACAGGCCCAACCGCAATCGAACCGGTTTGACCACGTGAGAACTTGTACCACACCGCTCCGGCGATCATCGCCACCAAAAGCAGGATTCCAACGATTCTCGATTTCACTCCAAACCTCCGTCCATTTTCATGGTGCTGCGCAACAGTTGCATCTCCACATCCAGATCCAACAGGTCTTCGGCGGCCAGTCCGGCACGATGCGATTCGAATCCCTTGCGCACCTCACCCAGCAGATTTCCGATCTTTTCCAAGCCTTCGCGGGCATCCCGCGTCGCGAGCTTGCGCTCCGAAAGATCCACATAACGTTCGAGAACTTTCCGGGTCGAGCCCAGATAGTAATCCAAGAACCTGCGCGCCTTGGCCAGGTCGTCCGGGTCCTTCCGCAAGTCGCCCAGGATCCCACGCCCGATCTCGCCGATCGCCAAAGCCTCGCCACGCACGGAATCCAGCTGGATCCGCCCTGCCAGGCGCAGGATTTCCGCGACTTGGCGTTGCCCGTTTTCCAATGCTTCCGCCACCTCCGGACGCATTCCGTCGAACTCCACGCGAATGGGCTTGGGGGCGGTCGCCAACCAGGTCGCACCGCAACCTAAGACAGTTCCCGTCAACGCGATAACCAGGCCCAGGTCCAGCCAGAGGAACAGCCCGCAGAACGCGAGCCCTCCGATGAACCCGGCCAAACCATGCCTCATCAGTTGTATCCCCTGACCTGTCGAAAGGATCTCGCGAGATCCTTCGTGCCATCGAAGACTCTCGAGGAGGTGGTCGCCGCGATGTCGTCCAGTTGGCTCTGGGAGGCCTCCCCGAACCGGATCGAGAACACCGGGATGTCACGGTGGAACTCCTGGTAGAACGATTGGAATTCCGGTGCACCCAAGCCCTCGTTGGACATGCCGTCGGTCAGGAGCACCACCGCCTGCACGTGGGTCTGCGCCCCCCCTGCCCCGAACAGGTGGAGCGCCTGCTGGGCGGCGGAATGGATCGCCGTCCCGCCGGTCGGTTCCAATCGGTCCAAACTGTCGGCAATCGCCAGGAGCGCGGCAGTGTCCCGTCCCACGGCTCTGCCCTTCCAGAGGATCCGGTTGGAAAAGGCGAGGAAATCCAAGGTGTCTTCCGAAGCCGGTTGCAACAGATTCCGTCGAGCTTCCGTCGGCGTCAGGAGAATGCGCATGGCCCGGCGGAGCTCCTGGATGCGGTCGCCACCCATGGAACCGGAAAAGTCCAGGCAAAAGACCGTGTGCGAGGGCTTGCGCAGCTCCGTCTGGTATAGATCCAGGGCCTGGCGGATGACCTCGGAGGAAGGGAACGGAAATGGCGACAGAATCCGTCCAGGCTGGACACCCCAGGAAGTGTCCCACACGGCGGGATCGGGGCTGAAGACGGCCCCGGCGACTCCGGGTCGGCGGCCGCTGGCCGAAAGCTTGGCCTGCACCGGAGCCGATCGCATCCAGGCTTGGAACTCCAGGAAGAGGTTCTGCTTTGCGGAATCACCGGAGGCGAGGAATCCCAGCGGACTGTCGGACAGGGAAAGTCCATCTTCCGGATAGAGGATTCGCAAGGGCTTGCGACCCGTCGCGACCAATGCGCGATTGGTCTCCAGCAAAACGGACTCGTAGTTGACCATCGCGTCGTATTGCGAGGCCAGGAACAGATCCTTGAGCCAGCCCGAACTCCCGGAAGTGCGGTTGACCCCTTTGAGGATCTCCCGCACCTGTTCGCGCAGCTGTTTGTTTTCCAGGTCCGCGACCTGCAGAGGATCGTCGCCGCCCTTGAAGGCCTGCAAAAATCCCAGAAAAGCAGCCGCGCCGCTGTTGGATTGGGTGGCGGAGGTCATGGCGAATCGCAGTTTGCCTGTGCGCACCGCCTGCGCTATCTGGGCGGTCTTCAGTTCGCGCCCCACCCAGCCCAGCGACCGGGCGAGCGAATCGCGAACCCCCAGCACCACCGGCGTGATGGCCACGGGCTGCAGGAACTTCACTCGGTTCGAACGGTCCCCCAGGGAAATCCAGATCGAGTTGGCCGGCCAGACCGCATCGTAGCCGGTGGAGTCGTCTTGCAGAAAGCGCATGATCTCCACCGAGCCGCGGCTCACGAGCTTCACCTGGGCGCCGTGGGTGGAATTGAATTCGTCCAACAATGGCTGGAGACTTTCGTTTTCCGAGCCTGACAAAATCTGAAGCGAACGCGTTCCGCTTCGGGAAACGGATTCGTTGCAGGATGCCAGCAACAAGGCGAGGGCGCCGAACAGATAGGCGAATGCAGGCCGGGATCGAACGCGGTTCATCGATCTCTCCTTGGTTTGAGGAATGTCCATGGCACAGCATCAAATAGAATCGAACGAACAGCTAGCTGAACCTTTTGAAAACTCGATGCAACACGAATGAAACACGCGGCAACCGACTCGTGCAAGCGAAACGCCAGAAGTATGGGGAGTTCCCGGAAACGGAAAAGGCCACCCTTGCGGATGGCCTTTTGAGTAGAGCGTAGGGGACTCGAACCCCTGCCACCGCCGTGAGAGGGCAGCGTCCTAACCACTAGACGAACGCTCCGTAAGTGGAGTGGCAAAGATACGCGAGCCCCCCTGGAATGTCAAGACCGCGAGTCCACGGCGTTCCAGGCAAGGGATCAGGGAATCACGACCGTCTCGGTTGTCCGGCCGACTTTCACGATCCGCAATCCTGGACCTGGCGCGGTCCATCGCACCGATCCGGATCCCGATTGGAACTGGGCCTCCAGGCGACCATCGGCGCGCTGGATGCGAATCTCCGTTCCGCCGGCCATCGGCGTGATTTCCAACGTGCGACCGTTTCGCTTCAGGGCGGAGGTCTGAATCGAAGGCGCTGCGACGAGGGAACTGATCGACTCCTTGACATCGAAGGAAACGATGTCCCTCCCGACCTGGAGCCAGAGCACGTCCTTGTCGAGGTCCATCAGCCCGACCGCGGCATCGAAGCTGAGTTTGGAGTATTGCTCCAATCCCAAATCCACCCGACGCCCAAACACAAGCATGCTGTCGAAGCCTACAGCCGCCAAGGCCTTGTTCCCCAGATTGCTTGCGGCCAGGTACGCGGATTTGTTCGGGCTGGGCTGGTAGCCTTCGATCGGGCGGACGTTGTCCGTCGCAGGCGAATACCACAGACCGAGTCTGCCCAAACTGTCGATCACCACCGTGTTGGCCCCGTTGGAAGCAAAACGGTTGCGCGTGTAGAATCGGTTGGTCGGCACGCTCACCGCAGGGGCATCGCCGCACTCCGATACCGTCAAGCATCGGTAGAAATTCATCACGTCCGTGCCTCGACGAACCTCGATTTGGTCGGCGTTCAGCACTTCGCAAGTCTTCCTGTCCGTGCCACCCATTGAATCGAGCAGCATCGGCTTGCTCGATGAGATGTTGAACACATAGGCTCCAGACCCTCCACACACGCTGAGTTTCCCCATCGTGACCCCGCCGGTGTAGTCTCCCCAGCCAAGACTGACACCACCCGTGCACATCATGCGGTCTTCCTTTATCCAATCCCAGTTCACCGAGCATACCGAGTCCTTGAACACCAGGAAGCCGGTCTTGAGGCCGCGCGGGATGTACAAGGCGGCTTCGGAGGCATTGCCTTCGTATCCGATGGAATCGAGCTTGCGGACACCTTCGTCGGTGCGCTGGAGCCGATAGATCATGGCGCCATTGTCCACGTAGGCGATCTGTCCATCCGAGACGATGGTACGAGCGTTGATCCCGGAAATCTTGCGAGGTTCCGAAAGTGTCGGAGTTGCCAGCGCCATGGCGGCGAGTCCGAGCAAAAAGGCGATCTGTCGCATCGAGTTCTCCTTTCGAGAGAGGGGCTTCTGACACCCTGCAACATCGCACCGGGAACGCGCTCGACGGTCCGCGCGGACCCAAAAGATATGGACAACGTGTCCATGGACAAGTTGTCCCAAGTTCCTTCCGACCCGATCTTTTCATTCGGTGGGAATCGAAGCCATCTTTGGGAATGGAGGCACTCTTGGAACCCATCTGGTCGCATACGGATTACCGCAAATGGTTGCGCTCCTGGCTGGAAACCCAGCGCCTGGCTCGCCCTTCCGTGGTCTCCAGCCGCTGGATGGCCTTGCGACTGTCGATCGACCCTAGCCTGCTCTCGAAAATCCTTGCTGCCGAGCGCCACATCGCCACCTCCCATGTGGAGCCGATCTGCGAACTGACGGGCCTGGAAGGCGACGAAGCCGAGTATTTCCGGATCCTGGTGCAATACGGCAAGGCCAAAGGTCACAAGGAGGCCCAATCCTGTTTTCGCAGGATGGCCCAGTTGCGCAAGGTCTCACCGATTCCGTTGGAAGGCATCCAATCCGCGTACTGGCAGAACTGGGAAAACGTCGCGATCCGCGAGCTTATGTCCTGTGGCGATGTGAAAGACGATCCCGAGGCCATCGGACGGAGGCTCCGGCCCTCCTTGTCGGCGCGACGTATCCGACAATCCTTGTTGACACTTTCAGAGCTCGGCCTGGCCACGCTGGACGAGCGCGGGATCTGGCGACGCACGGAGCCCTTTTTGCGCGACGGTCCGGACGTGGATCCGGCCGTGTTGCGGCACTTCCACAAGGAAAGCCTTCTGTTGGCCGCCGAAGCCATCGAATCCATCCCCAAGGAGCTGCGCGACCTTTCCAGCCTGACCTTGGCGATCCCGGAAAACGGGTATCCCCAGGTGGCGGAGCTTTTGAAGGAGTTCCGTGCCCGAATTCTGGCTACCATTTCCTCCATGGAAAAGCCCGATCGTGTCTACCAGCTGGGATTGCACCTGATCCCGCGCGCCTTGCCCCACTCGGACAAACCCCATGCGTGATCAGGCCCGGAAGGTTTCCCAGGGGATATTGGCGTCCCTGATCGCCCTGATCGCGGGATGCGACGATTCGCGGGTGGTGTCGGGCCCATCTGCGACAGAAACCGGCAATGCGCTCCAAGCCAGACTTCTGCGCGAGGACGGCTCGGCGGCCGCAGGTGCGCGAGTGGCCGTGCGCAAGTCCGGTGCGACGGACCAGACCGGAGCCATCCTGCTGACCGCCGACGCGTCGGGCCAGGTCTCGACTCGGCTGGAGACAGGCGATTGGACCTTGGAAGCCCGAGAGGGTGGCGAAGGCTTGCGCATCGACGTGAGGCTCGGCTCCGACACCGCGCTGGACACCGCGCGGCTTCAGCGCCTGGGCACGTTGGTTGGCAAACTCCAATCCAACCTGCAGCCGGCCTCCTTGGTCGTCACCGGGCTGGGACGGCGGATCGATGTCGCCTTGGATGGCGCTTTCCGACTGGACTCGATCCCCTCCGGAAGCCAACCCTTGGTGCTGGTGGGCACTTCCGCCACATGGAGCCTGAAGATCGCACCTGGAAGAACGGATTCCCTCCTCTTGGACGAAAATCGTCCAGGCGAGCTGTTCCAGAGCTCCTCGATCCGCACCGTCGTGGAAGGAGGCATTCTCCCCCGCCGATCCGTCCTCTCCGGCCTCGAAAAGGGATGGCCCCTGGCCCAAACCGAGTGGACGGATTCCACCGGCTCGGTGGTCCCCGTCTTCCCTCTTTCGGATTCGGGCGGACCCACCCTCGCCTGGACGTTCTCCCGAAGCCGGACCACCTTGCAGCCGCGGCGCATCCTCTCCGGACGCGCCATCGCCGCCCCGGTCTTCCTTCCTGCCGACGGATTCCGTCTAGCCCTTGCGTTTCCGCGGTTTCGCCCCGACCAGAATACCGGCGACACGGCCGCGAATCTCGCCGCCTCCGGACTTTCGGTACCGCTGGATCCCGAAGGCGATTTCCTGTCGGATCCTTCGGAGGGCAAGGTACGCCGTGCTTCCATCGGAGCACCGCTTCTTCGCCTGGACGCGGCTTCCATGCCCGCCACCGAAGGCACCGTCTCCATCCGCGTGGCGATGGAACAACCCGATGTGGGGCGGATCTGGCTACTGGATTGGACAGATTCCGTCGCTTCCGGACTCAGGGTGGGGATCGGAGCGGGGGTTCTCTACGTGCGCATGTCGGACACCACCGAGATCGAGATCCCGGCGGGCAACCTCGGGGCGTATTCCACCTGGAACATCTCCTGGAACACCACCGCGGTGCGCATCGGCAGGGACGGCGAGAGCCTGTTCGAGCGCAAACGACCCCAGACCCAATCCCCCCGCACCCGCTGCGTCATCGGAACGGGGGGTGGCCTGCGGATGTCCCATCTGTTCGTCCTGGACCGATCGATCGCCCTCGATTCGATTCCCTGGTAGCAAAAACGCCCCCGGGGACGAATCCCCGGAGGCGTCAAACAATTTCTGTCAGAGATCCGATCAGATGCTGCCGAGCATCTCCTTGACCACGGAGATCTCTTCGTTCAGTTCCTTGACGGAAAGCGCGATGCGCTCCTTCGCCAGGCCGTTGAGATCGTAGCCCTTGACCACTTCCCACTCGCCGTGGCCGGTGGTGCGCACGGGGAAGGAGGCCATGATGTCCTTGTCGATGCCGTAGTCGCCATTGGACCACACGGCCACCGAGTGGACGGTGGAACCGGGGCTGACCAGGCTGCGGACGTGGTCGATCAAGCCGTTGGCGGCGGAAAAGCGGCTGGAGGCGCCCGCGACGTCGATGATCGCCGCGCCGCGCTTTTGCACGGTGGGGATGAACACGTCCTTGGCCCAGGCTTCGTCGCCGATCACTTCGGAAGCGAGCTTGCCGTTGATCTTGGCGTTGAAATAGTCGGGGTACTGGGTGGCCGAGTGGTTGCCCCAGATGATCGCTTCCGTGACGGCGCTGGAGTGCACTCCGGCTTTGGCGGCCAACTGGCTCATGGCGCGGTTCTGGTCCAGGCGGGTCATGGCCGAAAAGTTTTTCTTGGCCACGCGGGGAGCGCTCATGGCGCAGATCCAGGCGTTGGTGTTGCAGGGGTTGCCCACGACTGCCACATGCACGTTTTCCGCCGCGACGGCGTCGATGGCCTTGCCCTGGCCCACGAAGATCTTGCCGTTGTCCAGCAACAAATCCTTGCGCTCCATGCCGGGGCCGCGGGGCTTGGAGCCCACCAACAAGCACCAGTCGGCGTCCTTGAAGGCCACCATCGGGTCGTCGGCCAGCACGATGCCCTGCAACAGCGGGAACGCGCAGTCGTCCAGCTCCATCGCCACACCCTTGAGGGCCTGCTGGGGCTTCTCGAAGGGGACTTCCAGAAGCTGGAGGATCACGGGCTGGTCGGCGCCGAACATCTCGCCGGAGGCGATGCGGGGGATCAAGCTGTAGCAGATCTGACCGGCGGCTCCGGTAACGGCAACGCGCAAGGGCTTCTTCATGAATGTCTCCAATGGAATGGTGATGGAAGGATTGGTGGAGCTCGCAAAAGGTAGACTCCCGGGTCCGCACCAGGGAGAGGTTCGCGCACGAGCCTACAACCAGCGATGCGATTTCGCAACGCCGGCCCAAAAGAATCGCCGCGGTCAGATCGGCGCAAGCGGCTCGATGTGGAAATGGAACGTCGCGCCGTGGCCCACTTTGCTATCGGCGCCGACCATGCCGCCGTGGCGTTCGACGATGCGTCGGACCATCGCCAGCCCAATGCCGTCTCCGGGAATGGTCTGGTCGGCGTGCAGGCGCGAAAAGACGCCGAACAGTTGGTCCACCCACTCCATGTCGAAGCCTTTCCCGTTGTCCTCCACGAAGAACCCGTGTTTGTCGTGGCCCACCCGGATCCAGCCCAGATCGCGGCCCACGGTGTATTTGGCCGCGTTGGACAACAGATTCTGCCATACCTGCCGCAGCAGGTCGGGATCGGCGTGGCAGGCTGGCAGCGGGTCGAGAAGGAACGTGAACGTGCGCTCCGGATAGCCCTGGCGAATCTCGTTCCAGACCTCGAGGATCATGCGTTCGTGCGCCTTCCCCTCGATGAACTCGACCTGCAAACTGGAAGCCCCCAAGCGGCAAAACCGCAAGAACGAAGCGTGGATCCTCTGCATGCGGTCCGCGCTCGCGCGGATCCGTTCGACCATCCACGCCTCCTCGCCGGAATCTGGCAAGCCGGCGCCCAGGGACTGGGCGATCTCCTGGAGCTTGGCGATCGGCTCCTGGAACCGATGCGCGACCACATCCACCGCGTCGCTCAATCGAACACGTGCCGAGGCCAGTTCCGCCCTGCGCTGCTCCACGGACACTTCCAATTCCTTGGTCAGCTCCTCCAGCCGCTGTTCGTTGCGACGCCGGGCCAGGAGATCGGTTTCCGCGATGGTCAGCAGCCTCCGGATCACAGCCAGCGGCGAACCCACGAAGAACGCCACATGGACCACCGTGAGGGTCACGCACATCAGCATCGTGATCGCCGGGGCAGGCTCGGGCTGGATCCATCCGCGAGCACCCGCAAGAGCCAGCAACAGCACATCCAGCAGGGATGCGACCGCGAACGCGAGAGCGACCCGGTTGTTGACCAGAAACGCCGCGGCCTGGATCCAGGCCAAAATCAGAAACAGCACCGGATGATAGATCCCCTGTCCTCCCCAAGGCACACCCAGACACACAGAACCGAAGGAGACCAAAAACGCCCATCGCGCGAGTTTCTCCCGCTTTCCCATAAACAGCCGCACCAGCAATGCGGGTATCGCGATCGCCACGGCCGAGTCCGCCCAAACCGAACCGATCCATCCCAGAATGGAAGCGATTGCCAACGCCGCAGCCAGACAGAGGATCTGGAGCGATGCGATGCGAAGGTATCGCTCCCGGGCCAGATCGAGCGATAGCTGCCCGATCATCAACGAGTACCTGGGCGGCTTTGGCGGAGCGTTTCGCCCAGAAGTCGGTCCAATTGCCCGGATTGTTCCAGGAGTCGAGCCAGATCCTTTTTGCGCTGGGCTTCCAAGCTCCCCTCGGACAGAATCTGAGCATATCCGTGGATCGCCCGCATGGGGGTCTGAAGGTCGTGAGAGAGCGAATGGGAAAAGGATTCCAAATCCATGTTGGCCCGGGCCAATTCGGCGGTCCGCTCCAGGATTTCCGACTGAAGCGTTTCCTGGCGCCGACGGAGGCGATCCACCGCCTTGTCCAACGACGCTCGCTCGGCTTCCATCAGGGCAATCGCGGAGAAGTATCCACGAAGCGGAAAAATCAATCCCAGCGCGCTGACGCACAGAAAGATGATGAAGATCTTCACCCAGATCTCCGCAGGGGCGACAATCCTGGTGCTGTTGGAGGTTGCTTCGTAGATTGCCCCGGCCCAGACCGCCACTAGAGCGGAAGTCGCATAAATCCAAGCGGCTCGAGTGCCAAGCAGGTATCCCGCCATGATCGTGATCAGGATCGGCTGCGCGATGCCCGGGCTCCCTGTTCCGTTGATGAACGCCAAGGCCCAGCAGCCCAGAGTCAACGTCACCAGCCAGATCTGGGAAGCCAGGACGTCGCGATGTTGTTTCCAGAACACCCGTTGCACGAGCAGTCCGGAACCCAGAACCACCGGCATCACCAAGGTGCGCGGACCACCCCCGACCCGCAAGAGCATCGGGATCACAGTGACTCCGATCAAGACCAGGAGCGTGCCGATCTGGAGCCAACCGATCAACTGGTGGCGGAGCTCGCTGTCGTGGTCCACCATGCCCACGGAGCGGTTCCCTGGGCGAAGGTGGGAAATATGGGACTCAGCCATTGTTCCAATTTAACCTTGGCACCGGCACAGCCGCCCACAAAACCACTGCCGTCACGGGGAGTCCGAACGCAACCTGCGGTAGGTGCCCATCACAACCTGCACGTAACGCTCGGGCAACGCGGCGTTTCCGCGCAAACGATTTTCCAAGGCCACTGGCCCCATGTTGTAGGCCAGAATTCCCATGCGCAGATCTCCGTAGCGGTGGATCATTTTCAAAAGGAAAGCCACTCCGATGCGCACGTTGTAGGAAGGGTCCAACAAGTCTTCCGGGACGGGAGCCTCCAGCCCCAGCTCCTGAGACATGGCTCGCGCGGTGATGGGCTGGATCTGCATGACGCCGATCGCACCGGAAAGTTTTCCACCCGAATGGTGTCCCAAAGCCTCAAACTGCCCCCCGCTTTCGGTGAGCACCACGGCAAGGATCAACAACGGATCGAAATCGTAAAGCCGCGCGTTCCAGTCGATCTCCCGTGCCAGGACGGTCGCGTCCCGCGGATCGATCCGACCGGAGCAGGCCCGGACCACAAGCGCGCGCAGGTGATCCACTCGTTGGAGGGAATCCACCGTGCGCTCCAGCGAATCCAACCGAGTGCGCACGCGCGCCTGTTCGCGGCGGGTCCAGGCGATTTTCGCCCCGAAGCCCACCGAAAGGATCGTGTCACCCAAAAACAGCACCCCAAGAGCTATGGCTCCCACCAAGGTCGGCGTGAAGGACAAGCTCCAGATACGCCTCATCCCGGGTCCCGGGGCGGAAAGGGAGCCGGATTCATGGCTGCGAGTCTCCGACGATTTTTGTCGGGGGCGTCAGGGGACCAGGCGCCGGCACAGGAGCTGGCACCTGCACCGAAAGGCCTGAATCCACCGTTCGTACGGTCGCGCGCCTGCGGTTCCACGCTTTTCCCGGGGCGTCCAGCAACCCGAGGTCCTCCAAAGGTTTGAGTCTGGCTTCGTAGTCGTCGATCTCGCGTTCGACTCTCGCCTGCTCGCCGCGCAGTCGTTCCAGCTCGGCGCCATCCCTCTGCAGGGTGCGGAATTGCCAGATGACCAGGATCATCAGGGTTCCCATCCAGCCAGCCAGCACCAGTCCGAGCCCGACCGCCACCGGGGCGGCCAACCGGAATCCGGTGCGTCGCGACCACTTGAAGCCGCGTTCCTGGAAGCCCGTGGCCAGGAGGCTCGCGAGGCTGGGATGGACCCGAAACAGGTTGCGCCAGGGCGACAGCCGCTGGAGGATCTCTTCGGACGTGCACAAGAGGGCCATCTCCGCTCCGGCACCCCGCAGATCGGATTCGAGTGACAAAATCTGCAACACGGCCTCGTCCGTGACCATGGCCACCCGCAGCAGATCCAGCACGACGGAGCGCCGGTTCGGGGACAAGGTCTGGACCTTTTCGCGCAGGGCCAAGCCCATCGCTCCATCCAACCTTCCGGAGGGAGCGATGACCAGCAAGCCCGAGGTTTCGTAGAGCGAAAAATCCAGGAGTTCGGGGGTCATCGCCGGCGCTCCGTGGCCAGGTCGATGCGCGAAATCAAGGACCACGACTCGCCTGGGGCCAACCGCACCTCCCAAAACGCGTGCGCGGCCATCCCGTCCAGTCGTCCAGGGTCGCTTTGGCCGGGACGTTTGGCCAGGATCGCGTGGGCATCCATCCTCCCGGCCTTGGCCACTTCCCAGCTCAAGCTCTGCCCTGCCGAACGGTCGGAGATCTCCCAACCCTTGGCGGATTCGGCTTGCGTGTTGGAGACAAGATCCGTCCAACCCTGCGATTCGAGCCGGTGGCGCTGGTCTCCCGCCTCTCCATCGGACGGCGCGACCCCAAGGATGCATCGGAAGCCGAACAACAACAGGTGCGAGCCTGTGTTGGTCAGCTTGTAGGTGACCGCCACCTGCGCCTTGCCCGAGCGCACGGTGAAGGTCTTTTCCATCTGCAACGGGTGTTCCACGCCAGCGAGATTCAACCAGGCCGAGCGATTGAGCATCACCTGGAGATCCTGCCCCACCCGCTTGAACTGGACCTCGAACGCCTTGCCCGCGAAATCGCCGATTTGGGGCGACACGGGGTCTTCCACCGAGCCCTGGATCTCGTGGAAGCTCTCCGAAAGCACGGGCAGTCCCTGTGCGCAGCCCCAGGCGTGCAGGCGCGGTTTGAAATCGAGCGAGCTCAGTTGCCCACCGCGGCGGGGCTCCACCAAAAGCGAGACGCGCGAGTTGCGCACCAGCACCTGCTGGGCGCCTTCGCACAACAAGTCCAAGGCATCCACCTGAACGGAGTCGTCTGGAAAGGTCTGATCGAGAACGGTTTCCGCATCCAGGATCAGCGAGCCCAATCGAACCCGGTCGCGCAGATACCGGATCCCTCCCGCTTCGTCGGCGTCGCGAAAGAAACTCGCGTTTTGCGCCTGGAGGAGGGAATCTGCCACCAAGGCCCTGATCTTGGGGCCGGGGACGGATTCGGATCTTGTCAGAAGGTGGAGCATCCGCTTGTGGCAGAGATTGGCCCAACTTTGCCTGCGCAGCAGGTCTCGCACGCCTCCACCGGGTCCCGGTTCGCAATAGGCCCGCGAGGCGGAAGGAGACGGATAGACGATCCCCAAGGGCTCACCCTTGCGAATCGCCTCGCCGGGCAACACCAGTTCGAAACCGCTGTTTTCGGTGCTGACCAACGCGGCGAGTGCCGACAACCTCTCCAGGTGGATGGGCTCGAAGCCTTCCCTGGAAGAGGCCAAAAGCGGAACGTCGATCACTCCCCCCGCAGGCTCCAGCCCCTCACCGATGGGCACCGAGGCCAGCCTGAGCATCTCTTCCACCGCTCCGGCGCGGAACAAGGCTCCCAGCGATTCGCGCGATGCCAGCAGGCGAAATGGCACCCCAAGCTCTTCCGTGAGGTACCAACCCATCCTGGCGGCATCCTCGGCGGTCGGGATCTGGTGGTCCTTCAGGACGGTGTAGGAAAACCCCGATTGCAGGAACACGGAGACCAGGCTCGGATCCCAGACAAACCCGGGCAACCAAGCTCCGCGCGGTTCGCCTCCCACATGCTGGCGCAAGGCTCCGGCGTGCATCTGGATCTGGGATCGGCGGGACGAATCCGGGATCTGCGAAAAGAGCGGATCGTGGAAGCCGCCCCCAAGCCACTCGATCCTGCCGGAAGCGCCCGCTTGCCGCAGCACCTCCAGAAGCTTGGGCGCGGACCTGGCCGTACTTTCCAGCACCCGACCTGGCAGATACAAGGCAAAACGCACATCCAGGTGGCGTTGGAGGATTCCCACCAAGGTCTCCAAAGGGGCCAACGAGAGTCGACGGATCTCGTCGTCGGCCAAAAATCCCGGGTCGTGCAGGTGCACGACCACCGAAAGACGGGTACGCGGCTCTATGGGAACGTCGGTCATCGTGTTACAGAGTAGCATCCTCCAGCGCATTCCCGGAGGGCGACCAGTCCACCGACCAGTCCCACCAAGGCGGCGTTCCAGTTGATGGCCACCTCGTTTGTCGCGTACGAACACGCCTGGTCGGTCCAGGAAAGGGCCGGGGCGCCGCTGGCGCGGTAGTCCCGGCATTGCCAGGAATTGGGGCCGACATCCTGGCCTCCCAGGTGCCCACCTCCCACCAGGAATCCGGGAACCGGCGACAATACGGTATCGGCCACCGAAGGCCGGTGGTGCGGATGCCTTGCGGGTCTGGCGCCGACACCCGTCACGAAGCTCGAGTCGAAGGGATTGGCCCCCAGCAGGTATCCGAGGTCCCGTCTGGCCGCGACCAGATAGCTGGAATCTCCGCCATGGCGGAACGCATGGAGAAGAAGGATCCCCTGATTTGCCAACACCGCGTTCGAACCCCAGACAAAATCCGTCGAATCGATGGAGGCACCGTAGGCGGTGGAAGCAGCTCGGTCGGCCAGGATCCGTGCGCGCTCCAACAGCCGGAAGGAGGCCGCAACCGTGTCCGCCCCGAAAACCTCTGGGTGTCCTACGATCGCGTAGATCGCCAAGGCCCCGACATCCTGCCAGGAGGCTTCCTTGCGGGGTTGGTCCACAAGGCGGCGAAACGGCAACCAGAAATCGTCACCTGCGCCGTTGATCCGCCGTTCCACCGCGGCCAGAAGGCGCTCGTCGGAAAGGACCGTGTCTTCGTACTTGCCGGTGCGGACATCCGTCGGCTGGTGGTAGATGGTGGAGGGATGGGCCACCGACCAGGCCCAGGCCCGCTCGGCCGCGGCTTGGCAAAGAACTCCGTAGGCGGAATCCTTCGCGGCGAAGACGCGGGCCGCCTTGTAGAACACCGCCGCGAAGTCCAGGGTCGCTGCCGTGGTCTTCATGACCACGAATCGATCGCCCACATCCTGATGGGGAAGCTCGGTCATGGCGTTGAACCGCAGTGTGGTCAGTTTGTGGTAGACCCCACCGTCCCGATCCTGCATCGAAAGCATCCAATCGAGGTTCCAACGCAATTCGCGCAGCAAGGCTGGCTCCTTCCCCGGAGGAATCGGCCAGGAAAGCGTATCGAACACCGCCGAGTGAGATTCGGCCAGATCCAGCAAGGTCCAGCAGGTGATCCCGGAATTGACGATGTATTTGCCGTAGTCTCCCGCATCGTACCAGCCCTTGGGACTGGAAAACGTGCCCGCCTGGCCGGTGGAGGGATGGCGCCTCACCAATGTGTCAGGATGCCCCGCGGGCCGTCCCCAGCGCCCGGCGAATTCCGGCGTCGTCGTCGTTGCGGAACGGTTGTGATAGAAGGCCTTCATCGCGATCCGGAAGAGGTCGCGGTCGGCCGTCGCGGAAACCCGAAACGTTCCCAGTTTGGTTTTCCCCGCTTCCAACCGGAAGGAGCCGGCAGGCAAGCTCGGAGGGAGATCGATCACAACCGCGGAATCGTGCAATGCGTTCCAACCGCGCGGCGCGGGAAAGCTGCCTTTCGCCATGATTTTACCGCGAGCGGAATCCATGACTGTCCAGGCACCCTGGGGAAATCCGCCAGCGGGGGATCGCCCCAACACCATGTGGATGGGCGAGAACGCCTGGTAATTGGCTTGGTTGGCCCGATAGGCAGGCATGGCGGGAACCGGTGCAGCCAAGGCTGTGGAGGTTGCAAAGAGAATGAATACGGAACCGAGCATGACGGAGCCCCTTGAATGGCGGATTCGGGCGGAAACCTAGCATCTGAAGGCGTTCAGCCGATGACGAACGCCCCATCTGTCGCCATGGCTGCAAGGGAAGTTCAATCGCGCGCGGAAAATGCATCTGACATTGGCGGAGTTGCGAATCCCGGAGATATATTTGCCCCGCTGTCGCTACAGGCCATCCGGAGACGAATTCAATCGCGTCGACGGGAATCGAGGCCGTGGCCCACATCGATCCCACAACGAGGAACGCATGGCTAATAAGTACGTCTATTTCTTTGGAGCGAACGCATCCGAAGGCAACGGCACCCAGAAGAACCTTCTGGGCGGCAAGGGCGCGAATCTGGCCGAAATGGCTCGCCGCGGCTTCAACGTCCCCCCCGGTTTCACGATCTCCACCGAAGTTTGCGTGGAGTACTACGAAAATGGCAAGAAGTTCCCTGCCGAAGTCCAGCCGCAGATCAACGCCGCCGTCGCCAAGCTGGAAAAGGCGTTGGGCAAGAAGTTCGGCGACAAGAAGTTCCCCTTGCTGGTGGCCGTGCGCTCGGGCGCTCGCGAATCCATGCCCGGCATGATGGACACCATCTTGAACCTGGGCCTCAACGACGAGACCGTGGAAGCTCTCAAGGCAGCCACCGGCAACGGCCGCTTCGCCTACGACTGCTACCGCCGCTTCGTGCAGATGTACGGCGACGTGGTGATGGGCGTGCAGAAGAAGCACGAGAACGAAGAAGATCCTTTCGAAGCGATCTTGCACGCGGCCAAGCATGCGGCCCATGTCGAATTCGACAACGAAATGTCCGAAGAGCAGATCAAGGGCGTGATCGCCAGCTACAAGGCCATGGTCAAGAAGGCCACCGGCAAGAACTTCCCGACCGACCCCCGCGAGCAGATGCAGGGCGCGATCGAGGCCGTGTTCAAGTCCTGGATGAACGAACGCGCGATCATCTACCGCAACAAGTACAACATCCCCGCCGCCTGGGGCACCGCCGTCAACGTGCAGGCCATGGTGTTCGGCAACATGGGTGAAAACTCCGCCACCGGCGTCGCGTTCACCCGCGATCCGGCCACCGGCGAGAACATCTTCTACGGCGAATACCTCGTCAACGCCCAGGGCGAAGACGTCGTGGCCGGCGTGCGCACTCCGCTGAAGATCGCCGACATGGCCAAGGATCCCAACTGGGCTCCTTCCTACAAGGAATTGGAAGCCGTCCGCAAGAAGCTCGAGAAGGAATTCGGCGATGTCCAGGACATCGAATTCACCATCGAGAACAAGCGCTTGTTCATGCTGCAGACCCGTAACGCCAAGCGCACCGCTCTGGCCTACGTGAAGATCGCGCACGACATGGTCAAGGAAGGCTTGATGAGCCCCGAGCGCGCCGTGGAATCCGGCGATCCGGAAGCCCTCAACCAGCTCCTCCAGCCAATTTTTGACATCGCCGCCTACAAGGCCGCCCAGACCAACGGCGCCCTCATGACCATCGGTCTGCCCGCCGGTCCTGGCGCCGCTTCCGGCGTGCTCGTGTTCTCGGCCGTCAAGGCCGAAGAAGTCGCCGCCACCGGCAAGAACGTGGTGTTGGCACGTATCGAGACCTCTCCAGAAGACCTGCGCGGCATGATCGCCTCGCAGGGCATCCTGACCGCTCGCGGCGGCGTCTCGTCCCACGCGGCCCTCGTGGCTCGCCAGATGGGCAAGGTCTGCGTGGCTGGCGCCGGCGAAGTCGAAATCGACTACGAGAAGGGCACCCTCACGGTTGGCACCAAGACCCTGAAGGAAGGCGAATCCATCTCGATCAACGGATCGACTGGCGAAGTCTTCTCGGGTTTGATCAAGACCTCGCCTTCCGAGCTCTTGCAGGTTCTGGTCACCAAGACCTTGGATCCCAAGAACTCCAAGCTGTTCCAGTACTACGACTTCGTCATGAAGCTGTCCGACAAGTACCGCAAGCTCGCGATCCGCACCAACGCCGACCAGCCCGACCAGGCCACCGTCGCCGTATCGTTCGGAGCCGAGGGCGTGGGCCTCTGCCGCACCGAACACATGTTCTTCGACGGAGATCGTATCGATTCCGTCCGCGAAATGATCCTGTTCGCGGAAGAGCACGCCAAGTACAAGGAACTGGTTTCCGAAGCCACCGACGAAGACCGCATCAAGGCCTTGGCCGTGGAGTACAAGGACGCCATCGCGCACTTCACCGGAGCGTTGGAGAAGCTCCTGCCCATCCAGCAGAAGGACTTCGAAGGCCTGTTCGAAGCCATGGCCGGCAAGCCCGTCACGGTCCGCTACCTTGACCCGCCCCTGCACGAATTCCTGCCCGCCACCAAGGAGCAGAAGCTCGACCTGGCCAAGAAGCTGGGCGTCACGCTGGAGCGCATCGAAGCTCTGGGTCACTCGTTGCACGAATCCAACCCCATGCTCGGCCATCGCGGCTGCCGCCTGGGAATCGTGTACCCCGAGATCTCCGAAATGCAGTCCCGCGCCATCTTCCGCGCCGCCTTGGCGGTCGCGAAGAAGACCGGCAAGAAGGTCGTTCCGGAAATCATGATTCCTCTGGTCGGTTTCGACAAGGAACTGGAACTCCAGTTGGCCATCGTGCACCGTGTGGCTGCCGAAGAGTTCAAGGCTGCCAAGACCAAGCTCAGCTATATGGTCGGCACCATGATCGAAATCCCGCGCGCCGCTCTGACCGCGTCGGAAATCGCCAAGCACGCGCAGTTCTTCTCGTTCGGCACCAACGACCTCACCCAGACCACTCTGGGCATGAGCCGTGACGACTCGGGCAAGTTCCTGCCGTTCTACAACAAGATCGAGATCACGAAGGCCAACCCCTTCGCGACCATCGACCAGGCCGGTGTGGGTCGTCTGATGAAGCTGGCCATCGAGGGCGGTCGCGAGACCCGTCCCGAGATCAAGCTGGGCATCTGCGGCGAACACGGTGGCGAGCCCTCCTCCGTCAAGTTCTGCCACGACATCGGCCTGGCCTACGTGTCCTGCTCGCCTTACCGCGTGCCGGTCGCTCGCCTGGCCGCTGGCCAGGCTGGACTCGCCGAGATCAAGAAGGCCAAGGCCGCAGCGACTTCGGTGAAGGCGCCGGTCGCGAAGAAGGCTCCTGCCAAGGTCGCCAAGAAGGTCGCCGCCAAGGCACCGGCGAAGGCTGTCAAGGCCGCTCCGGCGAAGAAGGCCGCCAAGGTCGTTGCCAAGCCCGCTGCCAAGAAGGTCGCCGCCAAGGCCGCCCCGGCGAAGAAGGTCGTGAAAGAAGGCCGGCAAGAAGAAATAAACCCTTTCCGTCGAGGACGCAAAATTTTGCGTCCCCACGGTCCAGGTGATTCGATGGGCCCCGTCCTCGAAAGAGGGCGGGGCTTTTTCGTTCCCTTTTCCGGTGGTGGCAACAACGGGGTTGCTACGCTTTGCAGGGATAGCCCGCTCCTTCCGTTTCGCCAAAGGATGTCCGTATATGCTCGCTGGGAAGCACCACCTGATCTGCGTGGCCGTCGCCTTGGCAAGCACCTCCTCCTGCCGGCTTTCCCACACGATCGCTTCCGAGGAATCGCCGGATTCCAGCGCCGCCAAATCCGTTCCGTCGTACGTTCACGAGCTAGGCGGTCGGACGGAAACGATCCAAGGCACCTACCGCGTGGAGGGAACACGGTTGGTCGTGCAGCTGCTGCCGCGGGACTCGGTGATCGAATCCCGCTATTGCCTGTATTCCTCCAGCGGCAGCCGCGACAGCCTGCTCACCAGCCACGACACCGTCCTGGCCTTCGACACACTGGCCTGGTCCCTCCGGCAGGACAGTCTGTTCCTGAGCTCGTGGCAAGAAACATGGTACACAACCCTCGACTCGATCCCCACCATCACAGAATGGGTCTACGCGCGAAAATCCGGAGCCAGCGGCACCTTGAACGGCAGCTTCCGAATGGTGGGAATGCGCGATCGTTTCCTCAAGGCCTTGCCGGTGGGATCCTACGACAGCGTCACGATGCTCAAGACCTGGAACGAGACCCGCAAACAGTTCTCCGAAATCCAGACGCAGGAGGTGGCCTTCGAGGCCGGTCGACTGGTCTCGACCGCATGGATGGTTCTCTCGTGGGCGGACCTTGCCCTCCTGCAGTGGAATGGCGGGTACCTGGGTGCGCAGGCGGATTCGAACTGGTACGACGTTGACCTGCGCAAGATCGACGACACCACCGTGTCGGAAACCGGCCGCAGAACGCACGAGGTGGTGACCAGACGGAAGCTCCGGTCGGAATCAAGTCTGTCGCTGTGGGGAGGGGACATCACCTATTCCAGCACGGACACATCCCACCACAGTGCCATCTTGCACGAGAACCCCACCTCCTGCCCCGACGGGGCGGCCTGGTTCGGGGATTTCCGAATGGACAATTGGAAACGATCCTTCGCCTCGAGGAGGTCCTCGGTACCTTCAGGCAAGGAGCCGAATGTTCCGACATTCCCCGCACGATGGGGGCTCCTGCGCCTTTGAGTTTTCCATCTCGAGCGAGGAGGCCTCCTGCGAAGATGCTCCGCGTAGCTAAATAGATCCCTCCATGCCGACCGTTTTCGTGTTCTTCGCCGTTTCAGGCCTGGCGGGCCTCATCTACGAATCCATCTGGGCGAGCTACCTCAAGCTCCTGGTGGGCCATGCCACGTACGGACAAATTCTGTCCATGTGCGTATTCATGGGCGGACTCGCTTTGGGAAGCCACATCTCCGGCAAAATGGTGGATCGACTGCGCCGACCCTGGCTGGCCTACGGCATCGTGGAGCTGTGCGTGGGGCTGGGCGCCCTGCTGTACCACCCGCTGTTCGAACTCGCTTCCGGCTGGCTGTGGGGATCGGGCGTGCTGGAGGGCCAGGGCGACACCCTCGCCCGGACGATCGTAGCGGTGGTGGGAATTTTGCTCACCATGCCTTTGGCTGTGCTGCTGGGAGCCACGTTCCCCCTGGTTGCCGCGGGCCTGCTGAGACGTCTGCCAGACCAAGGCCACCAGGGCTTGGGCGGGCTCTACTTCGCCAACGCCCTGGGCGGCGCCCTGGGTTGCCTGCTCAATTCCTTCGTACTCGTGCCCCGGCTGGGCTTGCAAGGTGGCCTCCAATTCGCAGCCGTGTTGAACTTCACCATCGCCGCGTTCTTCCTGGTGCTTTCGCATCGCGACCCGGGTCCCGCCTCGATCGATCCCGCTCCCGCGGCCAATCGGGAAACCGCACCGGGGCTCGGCATCGTGGCCACCGTGGCCTTCTTCACGGGGTTTTCGTCGTTTTTATACGAGATCGGATGGATCCGCATGCTCGCCCTCCAACTGGGTTCGAGCACACACAGTTTCGATATCATGCTGGCGGCTTTCCTGTCCGGACTCGCGCTGGGTGGTTGGTGGATCCGCAAGCGATTGGACCGCCCCGAGCCCCGCCGACGCCTGGCGGTGATGCAACTGGCCATGGCCGCCTGCGCGGCTTCTTCGCTGTTGGGCTACCAGATGTTCTTCTTCGCGCGAAACGAGCTCAACCTGGTGTTGCGCTCCACCGAGGAGGCCTTCCCGTTTTCGCAACTGTTCAAGTTCGCCAGCGCGTTTCTGATGATGGGACCTGCGGCCTTCTTCGCCGGGACCACCTTGCCTCTGCTGACGTCATGGCACATCCGCCAGACCGGCCGGGAAGAGGGATTGGGCAAGGTCTGGGCCTGGAACACACTGGGAAGCCTGCTGGGAGCGCTGGGCGGAAGCCTGGTCTTGATGCCCCTGGTGGGTCTGAAATGGGTGTTGGTGATCGGTGCGGTGGTGGATGCCGGTTTGGGAGTCTGGCTGTTGCGAGGAACCGAACGCAGGGTCAAGGAAGGGGTGGTGGTGTTCTCCGCGGCGGCGATCCTGCTGGGTGCCGCCTGGATCCCCCTCAAATCGGACGTGATGACCCGCGGCAGCTTCCGAGCCCATATCGGAAAAGGGCGCATCCTGGAGCCGCAGGTGGTGCACCGGATGGACGGATCAGCTATGACGGTTTCTGTTCATTTGCGTCCCAACGGGTACGCGATCCTGCGCAACAACGGCAAACCCGACGCCTCGCTTTCGCTGGTGGGAAAACCCGGCGCCGGCGACAATCTCACCCAAGGAACCCTGGCCTGGACGCCGATGTCCACCCGAAACCGGCCCTATCGCGCGGTGCTGATCGGGTTGGGATCGGGCATGACCGCCCATTACCTGCTGGGCGACCCGAACCTTGTCAGTTTGGATGTGGTGGAAATCGAACCGGCCGTGTTCACCATGTCGCGCCATTTCCAGGTTCGCAACGGACGGATCTTCACGGACCCGCGCATGCGGTTTTGGGCAGAAGACGCGCGCACGTTCTTCGCCACCCACGGCGGCACCTGGGACTTGGTGGTCTCGGAGCCCTCCAACCCTTGGGTGTCGGGCGTTTCCAGCTTGTTCACGAAGGAATTCTACCGCGACCTGAAGCGCCACCTCGCACCGGACGGTGCGCTCGCCCAGTGGCTGCAGAGCTACGAGTTCCGGGACGAACTGTTCCTGTCCATCCTTTCGGCCATGCGCACGAGCTTCCCCAAGGTGGCGCTCCACCCCATTCCCGGCACTTCCGCCGACATCCTGCTTCTGGCCGGCGACCATCTCCCCGTCCCGGACTCGACGAGGCTTTCCGCAGGCACGCCATTTTCCGACCTCTCGGCCGAAAACCTCACCCCGGGCGAAGTGGCCAGCGCCCCTGCCGTCACTCCCCGGATGATCGATCTCCTGGTGAAGGACGTGGTGGCCAATTCCGACTACCAACCCATCGTGGATGCGCAGGCGGAGGACGCGTTCTTCCAGAAAAGCCGCGTCACGCTGCCTGGATTGCTCGCTCCGCGCCGGGCGGGCTGGTTCCTGGCGATGGATCCGGCGGGCTGGGACACGCTCAACGGCTGGTGGGACGAGAGATGGTACCGCATGACGGATTCCGTCAACAGGGGGGTTTTCCGCGCCGTGGCCCGCGCCCACGCCCAAAGCGGCGAGCCGCTGACCTCCCGCGAAGTGAGGATGCTGGATTCGCTGGTTCCCTTCCCGGCCTGGGCCGCGTGGTCGGAACGCGAGGGTGCCGTGTCGGACCTGGAAACCGCCCTATGGAACTCGCCCGACCTGCCGGAAAACGACCGGCTGCGCATGTCGTTGCGATTTTCCCTGATCGCCGGAAACCACGATTCCGCCGCCGCGATCGCCCGCCGGATGATCCCCGCCGTGCGCTCCGACACGAGACTCTTCCCGGAAGTCTTTTCCGTGCTGTGGCGCGCCGGGGATCGGACGGCCTTTTCGGCGATGCTCGCCGACACCGCCTGCTGGGCTCCCCTGTCCTGGCCGGAAAAACTCGTCGCGATCCAGCTCAAAGGCACTTGGGGAGACTGAATCAGACCCTCGCGCGGATCCCTTCCAGGAGTTCGCGCATCCTCGGCAAACGCGCTCCGGCGGCCTCTCCGCGGCGCAGAGGCTCATCGACGATGGCCTCCCATTCGATGGGCCGCCCGGCCAGGAAGTCCACGAGCATGGAGGGCCGGTAGGCGCCCATGCCTTCGGTCTGCTTCATGTTGCGTCCTGGTGCGCGCGGATCCAGTTCCACCCCGCAAGCTCCTGCCGCGACCAGCACTTCCTCCATCAGTTCTTGCGCGAAGCTGCGCAGGAAGGGGTCGGAAACGATTTTGTCTGTGGTGATCCCGCCCGCCCAAACGGACAATCCTGAGAACGGAACGTTCCACACCAGCTTGCCCCATTTGATGCCGGCGCCATCCCCCAGCGGCTTGCAAGGCACCCCGGCAGCTTCGAACAGTTCGGACATTTTCCGGCAAAAATCCATCGCCGCCTCGCGGCCTTCCTCGAAGTAGGGCCCCATGGAAAGCCCACCCACCGCGTAATGGTGGACCACGCCGGGTTCTCCGCGCTCGGCGCAGATGAACGCGGCACCGGCCACGACACGGGAAGGTCCCACCACCTCGGCGATCAGCTCTTCGTGCCCCAGTCCGTTCATGAGGCACACGACGAATCCGCCCGGCGCCAGCACCGGCGGAAGGATTTCCGGGAAAAGATCGGCTTGCGCGGATTTGAAGGCCACCACCACCGCGTCGCACGGACCGATCTCCTGGGCGCTCCCGAATGCCTGGACCGGCCCCTGCCAGTTTCCGTCCACACTCTCCAGCCGAAGCCCGTTGGAGCGCACGGCATCGAGCTCCGACCTGTACAGGAACCGCACGTCGTGCCCGGCCTGCGCGAGCCTGCCGCCGTAGTACCCGCCCACCGCCCCGGATCCGAGAATCGCGATCTTCACTTGATGTTCTTCGATTGGCCGGCCCAGATCCCGAATCCCAGGAACGCCGCCGCCGTCAGCACCAGCAACGGCATGGGCTTCTGGTCGGCGAGGAATTGGCGCAGGAGCTTTTCGCTCCAATAGTTGAGGCTCGCGTAGCCCGCCGTGAAAACCAGCACATACAGGAGCGTACGGAACACGAAATGCCAACTGCCGGCGATCTTGGCGAAGAAGGCATTGATCGGCTTGGAGAGGATCACCACCAGGCTCGTGGCCATCGCGAAGGAAATCGTTCCCACGTGCTGGCGGGCGAGATTGGCGACCGTATCGATCCGCAACGCGTGTATCCAGTCCATATTTTTTTGGCGGGGTGATGGATCGCCGGAAAACCCGGACAAGACCACGTTGCGCCAGTTCCTTCCCTCGTTGCGGGGAAAAGTAACCGTCCCCAGACCCATCCAAACCCGGCGTCGTTGTGAAAACAACCAGGACTGACCTACTTTGTCGGTCACCGATGACTGGAAATTCCTCCGACTCACGGTTGAGCGCTCCCGGAGCGCTGCGCCTCGATCTTTCGCCCGAGTCGGCAGCCGCTTCCAAATGGCTTCTCTCCCGAATGACGGAGATCGCGTTGGTGGCGATGGTTTTGTTCACGCTGCAGGCATTCTTCGCCGGCTCGAGCAGCGGGTCAAGAATCGCAAACGTCTTGCTGCTGGTGTTTTTCGGGGCTCTACGTTTGGCGGTCGAGCGAAATTGGAAACCGGCCAAGTATCTGTTCCTGACTTCCCTTCTGGTCGGCCTAGGGGTGTTCGACGACGGCTTCCAGGGTGTGGACAACACCTGGGTGCTTCACATCCCCTTCGCACTGGCGATCCGCATGCTCCTGCCCTCCCGCAAGCAACAGGCCTTCTGGTTTTGTCTGCAGGCGGTGGAACTCTTTTTGGTCAACTACACAGGCTTGACTCCCCATCTGGATCGCCAATCCGTCACCCAAGCCATGTCTTGGCGCTACGAACTCAACCTTCTGACGGGAATCGTGGCGAGTCTGTTCATGCTGGGCTATTACCAGAAAACCCACGCGAAAGCCCTGGCACAGGCCTTCGCCGACCGCAAATCAGCCGAAGCCGCCGCTCGTTCCCGTGGCGAATTTCTCTCCCACATGAGCCACGAGTTGCGGACTCCGCTCAACGCCATGCAAGGTTTCGCGGAACTCGCCCTGCAGGATTCCCGGCTTCCGGAAGACTTGTGCGAGAACATGGCGGCGATCCGTCTCTCCGCCGACCACCTGACCCATCTGGTCAACGACATCCTCGATCTGGCGAAGCTGGAGAGTGGCTCGCTGTCCTTGCAACAAGAGGGTTTCAGTCCGCTGGCCTGCATGGAGGAAGTCCATACGTTGCTCTCCCCATTGGCCAAAGCCAAGGGACTCGAGCTTTTGATTGACGCCCCGTCCTTCCCGCGCATTCTGGGAGACAGAACCCGGTGCAAGCAGATCTTGATCAATCTGGTCAGCAACGGCATCAAATACACAGACACCGGCATGGTGGAGATCCGCGCCAGTTGGACGGAAGTCCAAGGCAAGGTGAAAATGATCGTCTCCGTGAGGGACACCGGACCAGGAATCACTGCGCGTGAACAGGCCATGGTGTTCGAGCGTTTCCATCGATCCAGCCCCAATCATGGCTCGTCCGGAACCGGGTTGGGGTTGACCATCTCTCGTTCCCTCGCGCGCGCGATGGGGGGAGATCTCTCCCTGGACAGCGAGCCCGGCGAAGGCTCCGTGTTCACGCTCAGCCTGGTGTGCGCCATCGCGGGACCGGACGCAGGCAACCAGACTCGCCTCCATGATACCCCCGCCCGCACCCTTTCCGGAGTGCGGATTCTGCTGGCCGAGGACAACCGTACCAACATCCGTTTGGCAAGCCAGGTGCTCAAAAAATTGGACGCGACCTTCGATGTGGCCGTGGATGGCGGCCAAGCCTTGGACTTGCTCCGACAGTTTCGCTACGACCTGGTTCTGATGGATATTCACATGCCTGTGATGGACGGATTCGAGGTGGCCCGCGCCATCCGCAATCCCAAAAGCTCGGTCATCCGTCACGACACCCCCATTCTCGCCCTGACCGCCGACGCATTCGAGGACACCCGCCGCAAGACCATCGAATCGGGAATGGACGATCTGCTCACCAAACCCTTTCGCATCAGCGAACTGTCCGAACGGATTCTCCGACTCGCCGGAAGGATCGCCAACCTCCAGCAACCCCAAGCTCCGTCATGACGGCTCGCCCCCTGGCTTTGCTCTTGACCGGGATTGCGCTGGTGTCTTGCCGAATCGATCCAAAGCCGCTGCGCAGTGGCTCCGGTACCGATTCCGTCCACACCGACTTGGCTCGTTTGGGCCGCATTCTCCATTGGGGTTCCCTACCGCCGGGTTCTGCCACCTACCGGATCCAGGTCCACGGCTCGGAATCCGACCTCCTCCCCGGTCCCACCGACTGGACCATCGAGGCCATTCTTCGCTACGACACCGCGACATTCTCCCGTTTGGAGCCCCTTCGCACCGACCAGGACCGTCTACCGGAACCTGTCCCATCCCCCAATCCGCCTTGGGGCTGGCTGGACTCCGCCGATCGCTCTCTATTGAGGGACACCCCTCCCCAGGGAGCCCAGGACAACCACCTGTTTCCCATCGAGGGCTGCCCTTTCGGGAAACTGCAGGTGGTGCCACCCTCCACCCTGTTGTTTTGGTGCTCCACCAGGTAGACGGCTCCAGCAGGTCTTGTCCCGCCGCCCGCTGGGCAGGGTTCATTCCGAAACCGGATACCCCTTGGCGGCCAAGGCCGAACAGATCGAGCACGAGCCGAGGACGTGTCCGCGGGCTGGACAATCCCTGCGCGCGAAATGGATGATCTGCAGGTGCAACCGGTTCCAGCGTCCGACGGGAAACAGCGCCTTGAGATCCCGTTCGGTCCGTTCCACGGAGGATCCATCCGACAATCCCCATCGCCTGGCGCAGCGATGGATATGGGTGTCCACCGCCAAGGCGGGTTTCCCGAACACCTGCGACATGATCACCGATGCGGTCTTGTGGCCCACTCCCGGCAGAGCTTCGAGTTCGGAAAAGGTGGACGGAACCTGTCCGGCATGTCTCTCCAGCACCAGCCGGGAAAGCCCTTGGATCGCTTGGCTTTTGGCCGGTGAAAGTCCGCACGGACGGATGATCTCCCGGATATCCTCCACCGCGACCTTCGCCAAGAGTTCAGGGGTGTCGCCGAGCCGCGAAAACAGCACAGGAGTCACCTGGTTCACCCGCGCATCCGTGCATTGGGCGGAAAGGACCACCGCCACCAGAAGGGTGAATCCGTCTGTGTGGTCCAGCGGTACCGGAGGGTCCGGAAACTCGCGCTCCAGCACCCTCCCCACGATCCTGGCCGCACCTTTCGCGAGCTGGGTTGGACGATTTTCCATGGAAAAGAAAAAATGCGATTGCCATGGAGGCTCCCGGAGCCTATTTCCTCTTCATGGGGATCGACGCGCCGAATCTTCAAGGAGCGAATCTGCGCCAGGTCTTGGTGCAAGCAGACCACGCCGCCCAGATCTTGAACCAATCCAGGCGGGACGGCGGGGAGTTTCAGCAACGCTTGGGCGCCGCGATCGTGGAAAAGGCGTTGCGCGTGCGCGACCAGACCGAATCTGCAGAAATGGTGGTCCGCCGTCAGGAGGACAATGCGCAGTTTTCGGCGGGCGACTCCTTGCTTGGCGGCGGCGGAGGTGGCGGAGACGACTCCGAACACAACCCGTCTTCCAAGACAGACGAATACGACCACCACGACAGCGATTCAGCTCCCGGTTTGCACCTGATGGAGGACCCATTCCTTCACTGCGACCGTCTTTGCCAGACCCTGGCCCAGACTTCCCGTGCCCAGTTGGAATCCCAGTTCCAAGGCATCGATCGCCGCCTTCTGGCCGGATTGCTGGATCCGACATGAGCCTGGGAGCGGACGCCTACCGGAGAGGTGCGGTCTTGACTGCGGGACCGATCGACCTGGTGCGCAAGTGCCTGGAAGCAGCGCTGCGGGAAGCGATCTTCCATTGCACCAAGCCGACCACCGACCTGGATCGGCTGCGCAAACTTCTTTCGTTGGCTCGCCAATGCTGCCGGACCGAAGAGCCCGGCATCGGTAGGGACCTCTCCGAACTGTGCGCGCACATGCTCGTGCGAGTCTCCCGGCAGGAGCCCGGCTCCATCCAGGAAACCATCGGACTGCTTTCCGCCGTGGTGGGCGGACTTCGGGACTGGCACACGACGAATTTTGGTGGTATCGTCCGTCCATGGAGCATCGGATCGAGCAACTGAACTACCAGCAGGAAGACGTCATCACGTTTCCCCAAGGCATGCCCGGTTTCGAAGCGACCAAGGATTACGTCATCTTCACCAAACCCGAGCACGAGCCCTTCCATTGGATGGCATCCGTGGTGGGTCCGCCGGTCCAGTTCGTTTTGATCAATCCGCTGATTTTCCGGTCCGACTACGACCCGGTGATCGCCAGTTCCGAGATCCGCGGCCTGGATGTGCAGGACCCCAAGGAACTCCTCCTCTATTGCATCGTCACCGTCCAGCCCGACATGCGGCTTTCCACCGCCAACCTCGCCGGGCCCTTGTTCATCAACATCCGCACGCGTCTGGGCAAGCAAATTCTGGTGGACGACCCGCGCTGGACCACCTCCGTCGGGATCCTTTCCTGATGCTCGTCCTCACGCGCAAACCAGGCGAAGCCATCCACATCGGTGACGGAATCGTGATCACCATCGTGGAAGTGGATGCCAAAACCTGTCGAATCGGAATCCAGGCGCCGCCCTCGGTACCGGTCTACCGGGAAGAGGTCTACAAGCGCATCCAGGAAGAGAACCTGCGAGCCGCCGCCGCCGCACGACCGGATCTGGAGGCGATGGCCGATCTGTTCCGCAAGAAGGACTGAGGTCAGTTCCTGGGAGGGCGGGCGCACCATCGCGCCGCCAGCGCGACAGCCAAAAAGACCCACGAGGCCGGATTGGACCATAGCAGAGCGCCAGCCAGCACGCCACCCAGCACGAGCAGGTTGGCGACTCCGCGGGCGAACGCGGAAGACCAGGTCTCTCCGTTGCGCGCGGCTTCCGCCAGAAACCCCAGCACCAAGCCGGACCCTAGCACCCACAGCATGGTGGTCAGATAGAAGTAGAGGGCCGGCAAAGCGCGTTGGATGGGTTGATCGCCCCACAGCATCCGGAACACGGGAATACTGCTGAGAAGGCCGAACGCTCCCATCAAGACCAGCAACAAGGCGATGCGCCGCAGCCACCGGGGCGAACGCACGGTCGCCAAGGCGGGTTCCAACTCCGCGGAAACTCCCGCAGGCTCCTGCTTGCGCTTGGCCATCAGGTCGCTCCCGCGCCGGCCTGGAGCTTCGACTCGAAGACGTCCAGGTCAGCGCTAGAAATGCTGAAGTATCGGCCTTGCGGATGATGGAACACCAACGCCGACACCGAGGCCTCAGGCTCCATCATGAAGCCTTCGGTGAGGTCCACGCCGATCGAGGCGGGGTTCAGCAGTTGGAACAGGATCCGCTGGTCTTCCAGGCGGGGGCAGGCGGGGTATCCGAAGCTCACCCGGATGCCCCGGTACTTGGCTTTGAAGATGTCGGAGACGGAAAGGTCGGCGGGATCGGCGAAGCCCCAGGACAACCGCAAGTGGCGATGGCAGAGTTCGGCCAATGCTTCGGCGGTTTCCAGAGCCAGCGCCGCCAGGGCGTGAGCCTTGAGGAATTCCCCTTTGGCCTTCAGTTCTTCCACCGCAGGCGAGACCGCGCGGCCTGCCGTGACGCAAAACAGCGCCACATGGTCGGGGTTGGAAGGGTGGACAAAATCCGACAAACACAGGTTCCAGCCATCCGATTGGCGCGGGAACGTGAACGATCCCGCTTCGGCGCCGTCCTGGTACAGACGGATCGTGTCGCCTTCGGAGCGCGCCTGGAAGAAGCGATAGACTCCCTTGGGCACGATCCATCCCTTCTCGATGGCCTCGAGCTTGAGAGCTTCCACGAACTCGCGCAATTCGAGGGCCTTGGCGTCCTTCTCCGCCCACTGTCGTTCCACCTGGCCCTTCAATCCCAGATGCTTTCCGTAGAGCATGGCCGGATTGAGGTACTTCCAGATCTCCGGCAGCTGGCGCGTCCATTCCACCCGGTCCAGGGTGGGCGGCGCGAACAGTTCGTTGTCGCGCTCCAGCACGAGCTTTTCCTTGGGGGCGGCCTCGGGGGCATCCACCACCTTGACGTCATTTCCCGACAACAGATCCTGTTCCATCCGGCGATGCGCGTCCAGGAATCCAGAAGCGAGCAGCTTGTCGGTCAGATGGTTGGCCACGTCCAGGCCCGTCATGGCATCCTTGCAGTACAACACGGCGCCGTCGTATTGGCTGGCGATGTTCTTGACGGTGAAGTTGTTGGACAACGCGGCGCCGCCCACCAGGATGGGAGCGTTCACACCCGCATCGCGCAGATCGCGCGCGGCCGTGACCATTTCGTGGGCGCTCTTCACCAGCAGTCCGGAAAGTCCGATCAAATCCGGGTTGTGCTCCTTGGCGGCGGCCACGAGCCGATCCGGCGGCACCTTGATGCCCAGGTTCACCACGCGAAAGCCGTTGTTGCCCAGGATGATTTCCACCAGGTTCTTGCCGATGTCGTGGACGTCCCCCTTGACGGTGGCCAGCAGCAGAACCCCACGCGTGGAGACATCCCCCTTGGCCATCTTGGGCTCCAGGTGCGCCACGGCGGACTTCATCGCCTCGGCGCTTTGCAGCACTTCCGCCACGATGAGTTCGTTGCGATTGAACAACCGGCCCACCTCGGCCATTCCCTCCATGAGGGGGCCATTGACCAGATCCAACGGGTTCGCACCCGCCTCCAACAGCTTGTCCAGCGCCGCCACCAATCCATCCTTGGAGCCGGTCAGGATGCAGTTGGCCACGTATTTGTCCGGCGGGAGCGTTTCTGTCGCGACAGCCGCCACCACCTTCTTTTCGCGAAAATGCGCGGCGAAGGCGGCGACAGGATCCGTCCCGCGGTTCCAGATCACGTCGTCGCAGAGATCCTTTTCTTCCTGGGGGATCTGGGCGAAGCGAACGAGTTTTTCCGCGTTGACGATCGCGCTGGTCAGGCCCGCGCGGGTGTTGTGGTACAAGAACACCGAGTTGAGCACTTCGCGACCCGCAGGCGGCAATCCAAAACTCACGTTGGACACGCCCAAGGTGCTTTGGCAGCGCGGAAAGCGCTCCATCACCAAACGCGTGCCCTCGATGGTCTTGGCCGCCGATCCCACGTAGTTCTCGTCGCCGGTGCCGGCCGGGAAAACCAAGGTGTCGAACATGATGTCTTCTTCTGGGATGCCCCAATCCTTGGTCAGGATCGCGTGCAATTTCTCGGCGACCTCGAGTTTGCGCTCGGGCTCCACGGCCATCCCCTGCTCGTCGATGCAACCGGCCACCACCATGGCTCCGTAGCGCTTGACCAGCTTCAGAAGGCCTGTGAAGCGCTCGCATTCCGGGCCGTCTTCCAGGTTCACGGAATTGAGGATGCACTTGCCCTGCACCAGCTGGAAGGCGGCTTCCACCACGGCGGGATCCTGGGAGTCGATCATGAAGGGGGCCTTCACGGCCTTGGCTGCCCGCGAAAGGAATTCCACCATGTCGGACTTCTCGTCGCGGTCGGGATTGGCCAGGCACACGTCGATGATGTGCGCGCCCGCGCGGCCCTGTTTGCGGGCGATTTCGGCGGCTTCCTCGAATTTGCCATCGTTGATCAGGTTCTTGAAGGCACGCGATCCGATCGCGTTGGTGCGCTCTCCCACGATGTAGGGCCTGCCCGATTCCTCCATCTCGAGGATGTCGATTCCTGTCACCCAGCGGCGCCGATCCTTGGCCAGCGCGCGCGGCTTCAAACCGGAAACGGCCTTGGCCACCGCCGCGATGTGGTCGGGGGTGGTGCCGCAGCAACCTCCCACCACGTTGAGCCAACCCGCCTCTCCGAACCGCGCCAGGGCGCGGGCGAGCATTTCGGGAGATTCGTCGTAGCCGCCGAACTCGTTGGGCAGCCCCGCATTGGGAGCGCAAGCCACGTTCGTGCGAGCCGTGCGCGCCAACGACCGGACATGATCTGTCATGAATTCCGGTCCGGTGGCGCAGTTGAGGCCCACGTAGAGCGGATCCACATGTTCCAGGGATGCGTAGAAAGCCTCGGCGGAATGACCCGCCAGCATCACGCCCTGCATCTCGATGGTCCCGGAAATGGCCACCGGGATCACGATGCCCCGCTCGCGGGCGGCCGCCTCCACGCCCACCAGGCCGGCCTTGGTGTTGAGGGTATCGATCTGCGTTTCCAGCAAAATGAAGTCCGCACCACCGTCCCAAAGGCCTCCCACCTGCACCCGGAACGATTCCACCAGTTCCTGGAAGGTCGCCCCGCCGGTCAGCGACAAGGATTTGGTGGTGGGACCCACGGAGCCCGCCACGAAGCGGATCCTGCCGTCCAGGTTTTGCGCCTTCTGGGCTTCCGCGCGGGCCACGAGCGATCCGGCTTTGGAGACTTCGTAGGCCTTCTCCCCTATACCGTATTCGTCCAGGACCAACGGCGTGGATCCGAACGTGCAGGTTTCCACGATGTCGGCTCCGGCCGCGTAGTAGGCGCGGTGCACGCTGGCGATCGCTTCCGGCTTGGTCAGAAGGAGAATTTCGTTGCAGCCCTCGAAGGCCGCCCCCCCGAAATCCCCTGCCGTCAAATTTTGTCTTTGAAGCATGGTTCCCATGCCTCCGTCCAAAACGGCGATGCGGGTGGCGAGAAGTTCCTTGAGGTCGGCGATTCTAGACATGTCTTTAATATATCAATAAATCTTGATGGGATGATATGTTAGCCTCCACTCTTCTTGAACTTCCTTCAGCCGGAGGGAAATGCGTTCAGCGGAGCTCAGAAAAAGAGTAGGTGGGAGGCGTCGTTAAAAACGGCGTGGCAGGTGGCATGTTCGCCAAACTGGTGAAGCGTGGATCGAAGCTCCACAGGCGAACCGGGGGGAAGTAGTATCCGCCGGCTCCAGGGCGGATCACCTTGCCGGCTCCGGTATCCAGACCGGGCGAAGCCGCGCTCCACATGCAAACAAAGCTCCCTTTGAAGCGAACGGTGTCCTTATCCAGGTTTTCCAAAAACCGGATCGTATTGTGCCACCCTCCCTCGTACAGATTCTCGAACACTCCATTGGAGTAGTTTCGCGGAGGCAATGCGGCGGGAATCGAGGGCTTGTTTCCGGTCATGATCGCAGCATTGATCACGGCGGTTCTGGCGGGCCCCACTCCTGCGGATCCATTCACAGGTTCCATCTCGAACAGGGAGTCCGCTCCTCCCATCCCCTTGAATTGGGTCCAGTGAACATCCGCCGAATCCCGCTCCAGCGTGCCTTGCATCGCTTTGTGTGCGAAATCGTTGGCCTGCCAGTTCGAAGAAACCAGGGTAAAGGCGTCCGATGCGATCAACGCGTTGCAGTATCTCTCGGCAGTGATCGGATTGGCCACCCCCGCCGGACCACAAGTGCTCGTTGGATCGGGGGCGTTGAAGTCGCCTAGAAGGTAGACGGGATTGGGGGTGGCAATGGTCATGTTGCGCGGCAACTTGGCGGCATTGATGATCCGAAAAGCGTTGATGACGCGTTTTTTGGCATTTCCACGATCCGCCATCATGGCCGTGGTGTCGGCGAGGTAAAAGATCGAATCGCTGGAGGTGATGTCCTTGACGCTGAAATCCCAAAATTTCACCCAGGCTCTTTCCCGACGATCGAAAAACACCTTTGGGCCGGTGATCCATGCCGGCCGTGGGGTGACCCCGTTCACCCATCGGTTGGCCCCTGGGTTCTTTCCGATTCTCGTATCGAATTTTTGACGGTTCAGTGCCGGAGGATCCAAAGGGGAACTCGGAAGTAGAATCGATCTGGGGGTTGCCCCCGCAATTGGCATGTTTAGCCGTTCGACTCCCCACCTTACATTCGCCTCGCCCCGAAACGCTGGGAAGGTCTTCATTTCAGTCATGTCGTAGCGCAAGGTCGGGAAGGCAAGAGAATATACTGCAGATTCCTCCGGGATCAGTCGGTACCAAAGCAAGCCGCTACCCATTGTCCAATGGAAGATCGAGCCCGATGCGGTGATCGGTCCTTGGAACCCAACTTCCGATCCGCTCGAACCAGGACTGCGGAAAAAAGCCGAACTATTGGTGTGCACCGGGCCCTGGACGATCATGGTTTGACCGGGACAGATCTCCAGGTTTCCCTCGTAGAATACCCCAAATTGAAAGATCGGGACCTGGTACATTTTCACCTCGGCATCGATGGCGGTTTTTGCCCCGCCAGGAGCGACACCAAGGGAATGGACCTTAAAAGCCACCTTGAGGCCCATCATCCCTTTGAATCCGCCGGAAGTAATTCTTTCCTGGGGCAAGATGCCCCCGTTCACCCCAATCGGCTCAATCTCCGCTGAAGCCTTGCTTCCATCCCCAGTAGGCAAATCAGACATGGGGGTCCCAGGCAGGGAGATTTCTCCTCCAAAAACAAGAGTCGCTTGCTCCACTGCCGCAGCCATTTGCATGTTGGCTTGCGATTCCGCAGCCATTCGTGATTTGATTTTCTGCTTGGAATCCACGCTGCTAGTCAAAAGTCCACCTGAAATGGCGATCATCGACATCCCGATCACAAGGACCACGATCCCCAGCAAAAGGACCAGTCCAAGTGCCAGTCCATGCTTCGAGCGAGACCTTCGACTCTGTAGTGGATCAAGCATTTGTTCCTTCCCCCCAGAAAAGGATCGGAGAAATCCGACCACGCCTACCTGAAGATGCATCCTTGCGTTCCGTTTCACTGCCCACTTGAGAGAATTCCAACCCTCCCGCGAGCAACCTGGCCGGCCGCCAGGCTGATTTCCCGATCATCGGTTCGCAAGCGGAGACGTTCGCAATCCGACCTCCGTCTCCAATCGGGAGAAACGATATCCTCGCGAGGCTGGGATTTCCTTTTTCAACTTGAAGTCGATTTTTGGAGATCGCATGACGAGCCGAATGCGGACTTTTGAAATTACGTCTGCGGGATTGGTCCCGGAAAGGGAATCTTTCCAGCCTTCGACCGGATGGAAGTACCACAACTGCAACGAATCCACTCCCAACGCGAAGGCGGTCTGCTGGAGCGCATTTCTCTTCACAAAAAGCGTATCGTTGGATTTCCGATACGTGATCGAATCCAGGTTTTGGACCAAACTCAGCATCACTGCGTTGATATCACCAGCCACATTCCAGCTGTTCGGCGCTTGCTCCAAAGAGGTCACGTCCAGGATGACGGAGTCCCCGCATCCTCCAGACGTCGCCGAAGTTCGATCAACGACACCCAAAACGAAGGGCCGGATCGTGGTGATTCCGCCATGGACCCCGACATTGGGAACCATCAGACTCACCTGCACATAGCCGCTGTCGGCAAAACGCCTGGCATCGCTGACCGCGATACTCAGTCTACCCGATCCTGGAACCCAACTCCATCCTTTCACCGTGTCGGCTTGGCCATCGTCGTTGGTGACGAACGTCACCATCTCCTCCCCGGCAGCGTACACCTTCAACCCGCCTGCTCCCTCAGGTAGTCCGCTGCCCGTGGTGCGAACAGCTCGAGAAAGCTCGTCCAAAATACCTTTGGCCATCATCTGAACAGCGACTTTGTCCGTCTCCGTCTTCCAGCTGCGGTTCTGCGCGGAAAAGACATACATGCCCATGGAAGCGACAACACTGAACAGCACGACCGCTACCAGAATCTCGATCAAAGTGAAGCCGGGTCTGCGCATTTCAAGGAACCCATAAGACTGTTTTGACAACGACGGAATCCCGGAAGGTGGATCGGCGCGCAGAAATGGTCATCACCGCGAGGTTGGCGGTCGGGATCGCGGCAAAATCGGCGGGATTCGGGGCCTCGCCTTTGGCGGACACGTGAATGACGAACTGGCTGCTGTTGTCCGTCCAGGAACTGTCGAAGGTTTGCAACCGGTCGAGCGTGTGTCCGATCCGTAGATTTTCCACCGTCTTTTCGATGACCACGCCCTCCTGGATCCAATCGATCGAGGCCCCCGTGGTACGCTGTGCGATCCGGCTGGTATGGGTGTACAGGGTCACGATGATCCCGAGGACAACCAATGCAATCAGAACTTCCAACATCGAGAGCCCGGACCGTTCCTCGGAGGCGACGACCGATTCCAGCTTGCTCGCTAGGTTCATCTCACTTCTCCAGTTGGATCAGCCCGGTGGGCGGAAATACGTTCAACCTGAAGGTGTCCTGGGGAAAGGACTCCACGCCCAACCTTGCATCGAGCGTTGCCCAGGCACTTCCATCCGGTCGAAAAACGATCGAATACTGTGCGCTTTGCGTTGTTCGAGTTGCCGGGACTGCCGGTGATCCGCACGGCCGGGGCGCCAGGACCGGGGAAAGTGAGGAGGACACGGAAAGCAGGAGCATTTGCGCTGGTAGGTCCGTCCAATCTTGAGTTACGACCTCACCGGAATCGAAGCGACCATTGGAAGAAACCGGCGCGTTGGAAGAATCGATGAACCGCAAGTACCTCCGGGCGGGCACATCCAGAAGGAGTCCGGAATTTCGCCTCTTGGTGACCGCATCCGATCGCGCCAGCTGAACCGCGTTGCGCAGCTCCTCCACCGCACCCAAGACTTTGATCTTGTAGGTGATCCGCTTCCAGGAGATGGCGACAAGCCCGGTCAGAATGCCGACCAATGCCACGACAACCATCATTTCCAACAAGGTGTACCCTTGGCGAATTGCAGGGGCTGACCTCGGATCATGGAAGACCATATCTTAAAGTATGCCGACCGGGCGTCAAAAACCCAGCCAATTCAGTCGCTCGACCAGAAACATACGGCTGGTGACCCACTGGAACCGCCGCGGCTTTGTTCCTTCGATATCCGACTGGCCCCCCGGAGCGAATGGTACGATCGCTAGGCAATGTCCGTCTTGAAATGCAGCGCAGTCTCCGATCCGTTGATCCTGAAGGTGCTTCGGATCGTCCGGCAGCTTCTCCCCATCGACGACCTGGATGAGCTGCTCAAGGCTGGCGTGGAGCTCCCACGTTCCGTACTTGGCGTGGAACGATGCGCCCTTTGGCTGTTGAACCATGACGGAGAAAGCTTCCGAGGAACGTGGGGAACGGACATCTACGGACGCACAAGCGACGAGCGAAGCCAAAGCTGCACGGTCAAGGATCTGGAAAAAACGCTCGCCACGCCCTTTCAGCAACTGGAAGGCTGGGTGGTGAGGCAGGACGAGAGCCGCCTCACCTGGACACCCGAAGGAAAGCGAGTGGAAGGCTCGGGGTGGAACACGGTCATTCCGTTGACCGGCCCGGAAGGCAACGTGGGGGCGTTTTTCCAGGATGCAGCGATCTCCAACTCTCCCTTGAACCCGCATTTGCAGGATGTGATGAGCATCTATTGCTCTCTGCTGGGTCAACTTGCCGGCAGGAGGCTCGCGGAAAAGCGGGAGTTCTTCCTGTCGCATGGACTGGAAGAACTTCTCCTGGCTGCCGACGAGCTGATGACCTTCGACGACATCGATCTGCTCCACCGGCGGATCGTCGAATTGGCTCGGCAGAGGCTGGGAGTGATCCGCTGCGGATTGTTCATCGCCTGCCCCCACGATCCCAACAAGTTTTTGGGAACATGGGGCACCGACTGGGACGGCAACACAACGGACGAACACTCGGGCAGCTTCACGTTCAAGGATCGACCTGAGGAAATGGGCAACCCCCTGGTGACGGAATTCACCGCCCGGCGCTGGACGGCCAAAAATCCGTTCCGGATGTCGTGGTTCGAGAAGGACGGAACCCGCATCGACTACATGGAAGGCTGGAACGCCTTGCACCCGATCTCAGTGAAAGACAGGACGATCGGCTATTTATGCTCGGACCCTGGGAAATCCTTCGAGCCGCTCGACCCTCGAAAAATGGACCTGTTGTCGACCTACTGCGATTTGGCGGCGCGGATCCTCGACCGCCACCAGTCCCAGACCCACCTGCGCGAGGCCATGAATGCCGCGGAGCAGGCGACCAAGGCAAAAAGCGAATTCCTCGCTTCGATGAGCCACGAGATCCGCACCCCTTTGGCAGGAGTCCTGGGAATGCTCAGGATCGCCCTGCGTGATCCATCCATCCCCGACCCCTCCCGCAATCTGCTCCACAAGGCGTTAGGGAATGCGGAGTCCCTCCTGGGAATCATCAACGACATCCTGGACTACTCCAAGATCGAGGCAGGAAAGCTATCGCTCGAGACCATCGATTTCTGCCTGCCCGATCTCCTGGAGAATTGCCTGTCGATCTTCGCCGACATGGCGGCAAGTCGAAATCTGTCATTCCTGCTTTCGGTCTCCCCGGAAGTCCCCCGGCATCTGCTCGGAGATCCCACCCGCATCCGGCAGATCCTTCAGAACCTGGTTGGAAACGCATTGAAGTTCACCGAGCAAGGCTCCGTGGATGTTCGAGTGGATCTTGTGGAATCCAACGACGATCTCCACCTGGTTCGCTTTGCCGTTTCGGACACCGGAATCGGCATCACCGAGGATGTACTCCCGAAACTGTTTTCGAAGTTCGAACAGGCCGACATGTCCACGACGCGGCGATTCGGCGGGACCGGCTTGGGATTGGCCATTTCCAAGCAGCTTGCCGAGGCTCTGGGCGGCAGCATCGAAGCCCGAAGCGTCGCGGGGCAAGGCACATCGTTCTTTCTGCTGCTTCCCATGCGGACCGGATCGAAAACGGATTCTCTCCACGGACCGGATCTCCAACCCCACACACACCGTCTGCGTGTGCTTTGCGCGGAAGATTATCCGACCACCCAGATCATCGTGCGCACGCTGCTGGAAGACCTTGGACACTCCGTGGTGATGGTGGAAAACGGCATCGAAGCCTTGAGGCATCTCGCCTGCGAGGATTTCGATGTGGTCCTCATGGATGGACGCATGCCTTTGATGGACGGTATCGAAGCGATCGGACACTTGCGCCGAGGCCAAATGGGCGACCAGGTGTTCCGCGATCCCAAGATCCACACCATCGCACTGACCGCGAATGTTTCCGTGGAAGACCGTGAGCGATTCTTGCAGGCGGGAGTGGATCACTTTCTGGCCAAGCCGCTGGATGAAACGGAATTCCATCTCGCCCTCGAAACGGCGATCCGCCGCCAGCTGGAAGCCGGTCGCCCCTTGCAACCATTGGTCCACGCCACTCCCTCCACCTTGGATGCCATGTTCGAGGTCGACGGCCAAGCGCGCCCTGAAACTTCTCCCCCCCCCTCTGCGACGGTCGAGCCCCTCGAAGAGCGCCTGAAAAAAACCTTCCGCGATGGTCTCCCGCAACGAATCTCCGAGCTGGTTGCCGCGTTGGATCGCAACGATTGCCAAACCTGCGGCAGGCTTTTGCACGGGCTGCGCGGAGCGGCGGGTTACGTGAAAGATCCCTTCCTCACCGAGCTCGCCCACGAAATGGAACGGTTTGCCGACCAGGGCGAAATGGCCCGACTCCACGAATTGATGCCACGACTACGAACCGGTCTGGATCGCTGGTCCCGACCCCAGGAGAATCCGTGAACACGTTCGCCATCGACGACGACCCTGTTTCCCGCCTCGCGCTGGTGGATCTCCTGCGAAGGTTCGAACTTGGGACCTGCGCGGAATTCGAAAGCGGGGACGCGGCTTGGGTGCATCTGGGAACCCATCCCCCCCCGATGCTGATCTTGTGCGACGTACGGATGCCGGGAATGTCCGGAATCGATTTTCTCAAGAAATTGCGCGATCGACCAGATTTCGCGAGAATCCCGTTCGTTTTGGTGACCTCGGCCTCCGAACGCGACACCGTCCAGGAAGCAGTGCGCCTTGGGGCATCCGGATACGTGGTCAAGCCATTTTCCGTTGAGGAGGCGAAATCCAGACTGGAGGGAATCATCCAGGCCACATGGGCCGAAATCGCCGAGGACCCCGCGGCCACCCTCCGGCGATTGTCGATTCCCGCACCCAAGCTGAACGTGTATTATTCGGCCTTCCGCCGGCAGATCGACGAGGCTCTGACGATGCTGCGCGAGGCGCCTGGATCTCCGACGGAATCCGTCATCATTGGAAAACTGGACGCGCTGCAGACGGGATGCCTCACGCTGGGACTTTGGCATGGGGCGCGGATTCTGGATTCCCTCCAGAAACACCCTCGTCCCGGCGGATGCCTCAAGGATTTCCTTGTCGGCGTCGGCGAAGTGCTGGACCACCAGCGAAACTGCGTTCGCGATGGCACCTGGTTGCGGCAGGAGCGAGCGACCTAGACCCTCGCGCAGACCCCCAGGGCGGAAAGTCGATCGTGGCTGGGATCGGATCCGGCCATGAGGTGGCGCACCTGGACGAAACCCGCGTCCGTCAGCAATTGTCCAAGGTGGTCGATGGAGAACCCCAGCCAGAAATCTCCCTGTTCGGAGCGCATCCACTCCTCGGAGTGGGCGGACAGGTCCAGAATCCAGAGCATGCCGTCGGGGGCGAGGAGTCGACGAGCTTCGCGCAACAGAGCGGCTGGTTCGCCCGCATGGTGCAGAACGTGGGAAAGCACCACTCGGTCGAAGGCTCCGTCGCCAAGACCGGTCGAGGTGAAATCGGCTTTGACGGTGACGATCTGGTCCAAACCTTCCCGCTTGGCGCGCGATCGGGCGCGGTCCAGCTGGGCTTGCGACCAATCCACCAAGGTGACCTCGTGGCCCGCGGCCGCGGCAAGGCAGCCCACGATCCCGTCCCCTGCGCCCAGGTCCAGCAGACGCAGCGGGGGCATCATCAAAAACAAGGCTCGTGCGACGATTTCCCAAGTGCGCGCGGGCACGCCCACCTCGCCCAGATAGGAGCTTTCATCCTGGAACCGTCGCCGTCCGTCCAGTTCGCGCGTTTCCAGGATCTGTCGCAGCCGGAGCCGATCCGCGGCACCTTCGCGACGCTCCTGGTCGTTCAAGATTTCCTGAAGCAGACGTCCTTCCGTGCATGATGCATCCGACGACACCAAGGCATAGAAGGACCATTTGCCCTCGCGTCGCAGCTGCACCAGCCCTTCCTGTTTGAGCTGCCCGAGTTGGGTGGATAGCCGGCTTTGGCCCCACCCCAGAATGGATTGGAGTTCATGGACGGCGAGCTCCGACTGGGCCAAAAGCCACAGGATGCGCACCCGGCCGGAGTCGGACAGCATCTTGAGGAGGCTGGATAAGTCTGGTTCCCGATTCATGGTCTTGCGTGGAAATCAACAATGCCAAGCATTCGTCCACAAGCCTCGATCGTTCAGGATCCTAACTTTGCTCCCACCCATGCGGCCAACCGTCCTTCTTCTACTTTGCGCCACTCTTGCCCGCCAAGGCCTCGGGAGCGACACGCGCCCGGATTCGACCTTGCCAGGCCCCAGCCCAATCGTGGCAAGTCTCCAATCCTTGGTTGTTCCGGGATTGGGCCAATACAGCACCGGGCACCCCATCCAAGGCACCATCCTTCTGGTGGGCGATCTGTGGCTCTATGGCGACGTGATCAGCCGCACCTGGAATTCCGTTCCGGACTTGCGCGAGAAGGCCACTGGATTGTCTTCCCGCGCGTTGCTGCTGGCAGACACCTTGCAAGCCCGCTCGGACACCACCCCTCAAAGCCGCGCGGTGTTGACCTCCCTCCAAGACAGCGCCTTCAAAGCTCGGTCCCAGGCCAAAATCTCCGCCGATTACAGAAACTCCGAACTGGCTTGGGCCGCAGGCTTGCACCTGTATTCTGTGGTCACGGCCGCCGAAGACGCTTGGCTTCGCCGTGGCGGCAAACGCCCCGTCACCAGCATGGCAAAGGCGAGCATCGCTTCCGCCTTGGTGCCTGGTTTGGGTCAGATCTACAACCAACACTATTCCAAGGCCGCGCTCCTGTATCTGGGTGTGCTGGGCGCCACGGTCTCGTACGATTCGCGTCAGGAGGTGGTCCAGTATTTCCTGGCCGAACGGCGTCAGGCGCTTGCCGAAGGGCGGTCAACGACCGATACCGACCAACAATTGGAGTTTTTCCGAAAACGACGCAACCAATATGTTTGGGGACTCGGGCTGGTCTATGTCTACCAAATCATCGATGCCGCGGTGGATGCGCGGCTCTCCAGGGTCAGCGAAACCTTCCCCATCGCCGTGACTCCCAGGCTGGATCATCCGGGCCTCACCCTCGCCTGGAATTTCTGAGTCAAACCGTGTCCCGCGCGAAATTATCCGACGTCGCCGCTCGTGCCGGAGTCAGTTCCGGCGCGGCGAGTCTCGCGCTGAATGGAAAACCGGGGGTCTCGGCCAAAACCCGGGAGGAAATCCGGCGCATCGCGCGTGAAATGGGGTATTCGGCCAGTCCCACTGCCAAGGCCCTGGTGGGCGGGAACACGGGCATGTGGGGTGCGTTCACGGAATCGGAACCAGATATCTGGCCAACCTGGCTCCAAGGCGTGATGACCCATGCCCAGGCGGCCGGAGCGAGACTGGTGGTCCAGAAGCTGCCCACACGGGAACGCCGCTCGGATTTTTTCCGGACCTTGGCTTCGGAAGGTCATCTGGACGGAGTGATCCTGCTGGACATGGCAGGCGAGGACAACACGCTTCGGCCATTGTGGGAATTGGGCATTCCCACCGTGATCGCCGGACGTCGCAGCCACTGGTTCGATTGTGTGGAGATCCACGAGCGCTTTGCGCAGGAACAGCTCCACCAACTCTTGACTCTGGACGGAAAACGTCCCGTCGCGGTCGTGGCGACCCGGGCTCAGGTCAACCAGGATGCGCAACGGCTCTCGCTTTGGGCCAGCCTCTCACCGGAAAACAAGGACACTGTGGTAGTTGGCGAGGACGCGCCGGAATCCGGGGTCCAGGCACTGAACCAGATCCGCAAGCAATATCCCGATGTGCAAGCGGTCTTTTGCCTGGCAGGCGATCGGACCGCCTGGGGAATGTTGCGCGAGGCTCGGCTTCATTCGATTTCGGTTCCCGGAGAGCTGGCCATTGCGGGATGGGGGGATCTCCCCCATTCCAGCTGGACGGATCCCGAGCTCACGACAATCCATATCCCCTGGGAGGAAATGGGGATCCGTGCAGCTTGGTTACTCCAGAAAAGATTGGCCCACCCGGATGAAGCACGCCTTCATCGCAGCTTGGACGCGAAGATGATCAGTCGGCGTTCTGGGTGACTTCAGCGATGGGGGTGCCGCCGCAGCATCCCTTGGCCCGTCGGCGACGTAGCCAAAAGAACAACCCGACCCCAGCGGCGATCACCAACGCTCCGATGGCGACTCCGAGGAGAACCTGTTGGGAGCGGGCACGCCGGGAGTGCCTGCGAAAATAGGGCAGGTAGAGATTGTCTTTGATGAAGTCGGAGACGTGCATTCCTAAACCTCGGACACCCGGCCGCGAATGCGACCGTAGAGCCCGCCAAGGGTTTCGCGGGTGCCGGAGACACCGCGATTGACCTTGCCGAGCAGGTTTTCAGTGATGGCCTGGACATCTTCGTCTTCACGATTGAGGTACCAGAACAGTGCCACGACACCGACGATCGCCACGATAACGCCAAAAATGAACCACTTACGCATTGGAATAGCCTGTTTGTTGGGAGAAGTGGAAAGGGTCGAATCGACTCGTGGTTTAAGATACCAAAGTCGACAAGCCCACGCAACACCACCTCTCACCAAAAAATGTCAGGTCTGCTCAGCGCGAGGTCCGCCTCGCCAAAGCCTCCGCATGCACCTTGCGGTAGAATCCGAGGTGTTCGTTCCGCGAAACCACGGGCGAAAACCGCCTGGAGCGCACCTCTCCGCCCTGTCCCAAGCGTTGGCGCAGGTCGGCGTCGTCTAACAATCGAAGGATGGATTCGGCGAGTGCTGGAACGTTCTCTCCAGGCACCACCAAACCGGAACGGTCGTGTTCGACAATTTCTTTGGGGCCGCCCTGGTCGGTGACCACCGTGGCCACTCCACAAGCCAGCGCCTCCAAAACGGCATTCCCGAACGTGTCCGTGATCGAGGGGAACGCGAACACCTCCGAGGATGCCAAAACCCTGGGCAGCTGGTCGCCACCCAGTTCGCCTGTGAAGATCGCTCTGCCTGTGGGTGCCATGCGAGTTCGGAAGGCTTCCTTCCAGGGGCCATCGCCGATCACGCACAGGACCGCGTCAGGGCGATTTTTCAACACTTTCTCGAAGGCCTCGGCTAGGACTTCCAACCCCTTTTCACGCGAAACCCGCCCCAAATAGGAGATCACCGGTCCTTCTGGTGCCTTCAGCTCCCGCCAAACCTCGCGGTCGCGACGCTGAGGCGAGAACCGTTCCAGGTCTACGCCGCGGACCAGGAAATGGATCTTGTGGCGCGCCACGCCCATCTTCTGAACCTGGTCGACGAAGTCCTGGGAGGGAACGATCACGTTCGCACCGCCGAAGCGGAGGAATCCGCAGATCCACCAGCGCAAAAGCGCGATGAACACGTCGTTGTCCAGCAACAACCGGGTGTAGGCCAGCAAGTCGGTGCGATAGTTCTGGATGATGGGAACCCGGATCCATCGAGCGGTCAGAAGCGACAAGATCCCCATGAAGCCGGGCGTTTCGATCTCCAGCAAGTCCACGCGGTTTTTTTCCAGGAACTCCAAGAAGGAGTCCATGTCCGGCAAGGAAAGCTCCTTGCCTTCGTAGCCGAACATATCCTGGACGCAATGCGGTGCCAGCATCCGAACCCAGCCCTCGCGATCGCGGTTTCCGGGAGGATTTTCGGAGTGGGACACGCCTAGAACCCAAGCCTGGATCCCGACCTCGCGAAGCTGGCGGACCAATCTTTCCGCGCTGACCGAGATCCCGTGGGTGCCATCCATGTTGTCGCCGACCATCAGAACCTTCGGACACAATGGATCGCCGGATCGATCTTTGTAGAGCCGCCGCAACCGCCAAAGCCGCCTGGCATGCGACAATACGTGGGCCACCATGGTGAGCACCACCCCTACGGATCCGAAGAAATCCGCCCGGAATCGTTTGATCTTTGCTGTTTCCATGTGCAAGTGCGCTGGAAAAGATAGGTTGCTCGGCTCGATGGTCTTCCTGGACGTCAACTCATTTCTCTCGCCGAAAGGCGGCGGAGCGCGGACCTACCACCTGCACAAGGCGGAATGGTTCGAAAAGCAAGCCAAGCACAGGTACGTCATCCTGGGTCCGGGCACGGGGCCGGGCGAGATGGAACTGGGCGAGGGCCACCGATTCCATACCGGCTGGGGGATCCCCTACGGCAAGGAGAAAAACTACCGGTTCCTGCTGGGTCTGGCCGAAGCCGACAGGCTGATCGAACGCGAGCGTCCCCAGGTGCTGGAAATCGGGGATCCGTGGTTTTCCGCGCGCTGGTCGCGTCGCCGAACGGATCTTGTCAGGACCTGCCTTTGGCATTCCGACCCCCACACCGCCTACCTGGAACCTTGGGCGGCACTGGGCAGACCGTGGCGAAAATGGGTCAGCCGCCTGGTGCTGGGCAAGGTGGACCGATGGCACAAGCACTTCGATCTGATCTGGTGCGCCTCCGAATGGGTCGCGAACCTGCTTCGCAAGCGCGGCTACCCCAACGTGCGACGCATCCAGTTCGGCATCGACAAAAACCGGTTCCGACCGGGCGCCGCCACTCCGGAAGTCTTTACCAGATTCGGACTGGATCCGCAGCGACCCGTGCTCTTGTACGCGGGACGCCTGGATTTCGAGAAAGGGGTCCAAACCCTGTACCGGGCCGTGCCCATGCTCACACGCCTGCAAGGCAGGCCGCAGGTGCTGGTGACGGGGCGCGGCGAATGGGCGGAGAGATTTTCCAGCATGGACCTGCCAGGATTCGCCTACGGCGGGTTCCTGGGCCGCGAGGATTTGGCCGCCGTGGTCGCCTCCTCCACCCTGATGGTCTCCACCTGCTCGGTGGAGACCTTCGGATTGGGGGTCTTGGAGTCGATCTGCTCGGGACTGCCCGTGGTCAGCTGCCAGGGTGGCGGTGCCGGCGAGCAGGTCCGCGAAAGCAAGGCGGGCACGCTCTATCCGGACCAGGACGTGGTGGGCCTTCTCGGTGCGGTGGAATCGGCCCTGGAACACCGCGAAGCCCTCTCGAACAACGCGATGGCCTGGCGCGCGACCTGGCCAACCTGGGACGAAATGTTCGCTTTCCAAACCAAAACTTGCGAGGAGCTTGCCCATGCACGCTGGTAGATTCCTGGTTTCATTGCATGATGTCACTCCGCGACACGAAAAGGCCGTGGAGAACATCCTCGCGTTCCTGGATTCCCTGGGAATCCCCCCGGTCCCCCTCCTGGTGGTGCCCGATTTCCATGGGGCATGGCCACTGGCCGAACACCCCGGGTTCGTGGATCGCCTGCTGGCCTGGAAAGCCAAGGGACACGAGCTGGTCCTGCACGGCTACGAACACCTGGAACGGCCCGAGGACGCTGCGCTGCCCTCCGGATGGGCCGGCCGCCTCCGCAGACAATTTCTGACCGCAGGTGAAGGCGAGTTCTTGAACCTCGATCCGCAAGGGGCGATGGAACGCATTCACCAAGGTCTGGAAACCTGGGAAAAATGCGGGCTGGGCAAAGTCGAGGGCTTCGTGGCTCCCGCCTGGCTTTTCCGCAAACATCTGCCCCACACGCTGTGGGCGGAAGGATTTTCCTGGACCGAAGACCATCAAGGGATCCACTTCGCGGTGGATCCCTTCGTGCGTGCCCCGGTGATCACCTGGGCCTCCAGGGACCCGGCCAGACGCATCGGTTCACGACTTTTCGCGCCGGCGGCCCTGTCCCATTGGAGTCGCGAAAGCCTGATCCGAATCGCCCTCCATCCCCACGATCTGGACCATCCCACCTTGGTGCGCTCCATCGAATCCACCCTCCGCGCCGCGCTGCGGCAACGGGGAGCGGTGGCTTCCCCGCTGCACCTCTGAGGGCGATTGCCGCGGCGGAATGTTCGTCCTTCGCAGTCTTGGAGCACGCATTCCGGCGCTCCAAGATCGATTCTCATTCAAATTCAGTGGATTGTGCGTTGAAAAATCATCGCAAAGTCCGTAATTTGCGTCATCGACTTCCAAGTCCTTATTAGGATTGGAAATCGAACGAACTCATCGGCGGAACCGAACGATCAGCGGTGCGACCGATCCCTTCAGCCCAGCAGAGACCAGACCCATGAGCGACAACAGCCAGACGATCTTGGCCCCGGACGGCCGGAAAGATTCTGTCATCGAACTGGAGCGGGTCACCATCCGTTTCGCCGGCGATTCAGGCGACGGCATGCAGCTGACCGGCAACCAATTCACAGACGCCGCGGCCCACATCGGAAACGATCTGGCCACCTTGCCGGACTACCCTTCGGAAATTCGCGCTCCGGCAGGCACCATCGCCGGTGTTTCCGCATTCCAGTTGCAGTTCGCCTCCGTGGACATCAAGACTCCCGGCGACGATGTCGATGTGCTGGTTGCCATGAACGCCGCCGCGCTCAAGGTCAACCTGATGGATCTGCACGCCGGCGGCATCATCCTGGTCGACGAAGACGGCTTCTCCGAAAAGGACCTGGAAAAAGCCGGGTACCGCGAAAATCCGCTCAGCGACGGCAGCCTCAAAAACTTCCGCCTGATCAAAGCCGACATCACCGCCAGCACCGTTCGCGCGGTCGAGGCGGTAGGAGTCAAGGGCAAGAACGCCGCCCGCTGCAAGAACTTCTTCACGCTGGGCATGATGTACTGGCTGTACGATCGCAGCCCCAAGCCCACAGAAGACTGGATCCAGCAGAAGTTTTCCAAGAAGCCGGAAATCGCCGCCGCCAACCTCGCAGCCTTGCGAGCCGGTTACAACTACTGCGAAACCGTGGAGCTGTTCCCGGTCACCTACCGCGTTCCCCAGGCGCCACAGCTTCCGGGCACGTACAAGCGCGTCTCCGGAAACGAAGCGACCGCGCTCGGCTTCGTGGCCGCAGCTTCCCAGGCCAAGAAGAATCTGTTCCTGGGCTCTTACCCGATCACCCCGGCCACCGACATCTTGTCGGAACTCGCCGATCTCAAACACTTCGGCATCCGCACCTTGCAAGCGGAAGACGAAATCGCCGGCATCTGCTCGGCGATCGGCGCATCGTTCGCCGGAGATCTTGCCATCACCACCACCTCCGGCCCAGGGCTTTGCCTGAAGTCGGAAGCCTTGAACCTCGCGGTCATGGCCGAACTTCCGTTGGTGGTCGTGGATGTCCAGCGCGGCGGTCCTTCCACCGGACTTCCCACCAAGGTGGAACAGTCCGACCTGTTGCAGGCCCTGTATGGTCGCAACGGGGATTCGCCAGTTCCTGTCATCGCCGCCAAAACCCCTGGCGATTGCTTCTGGGCGGCCATCGAGGCTTCCCGCACCGCGATCCGCTACATGACTCCGGTGATTTTGCTCACCGACGGGTATCTGGGCAACGGCGCCGAGCCCTTCCGGATCCCCGAAGTTTCGGAGCTTCCCACCATCGAGGTCTCGCACCCCACGGATCCACTCTCGTTCAATCCGTATCTGCGAAACGACCGCGGCGCGCGTCCCTGGGCCTTGCCTGGGACCCCCGGCATGGAACACCGTATCGGAGGCCTGGAAAAATCCAGCCCGACCGGCACCATGAGCCACGACCCGAACGTCCACCATCGCATGACCATGGAACGTCAAGCCAAGGTCGCCGCCGTCGCCGCCGATGTCGGCCCCACCCCGCTGGAAGGCGCGCCGGAAGGCGAGTTGTTGGTGATCTCGTGGGGCGGCACCTACGGCGCGGTCAGTTCCGCGGTCGCCACGGTCAATTCCCGCGGCACCCACAAGGTGGGCCACGTTCACCTGCGCTGGATCAACCCACTGCCCACCGACCTCGCACAGGTGGTTGGCAAGTACAAGAAGATCCTCGTTCCGGAACTCAATGTGGGCCAGCTCAAGGGTTACCTGCAAAGCAAGCTGCTGCGCCCCATGGAAGGCCTGAGCAAGGTCGCCGGCAAGCCCTTCAAGATTTCCGAACTCGTCACTGCCATCGAAAAGTCCCTGGGAGCCTGACCATGATCGAAACCACTACGGCCCCTGTGCCCCTGACCAAAAAGGATTTCGTCTCCGACGTGCAGGTCAAATGGTGCCCTGGCTGCGGAGACTACTCCATCCTTGCCGCTCTCCAATCGGTGATGCCCAAGCTGGGGATCCCCAAGGAGAATTTCGCGATCATCTCCGGCATCGGATGCAGTTCGCGGTTCCCCTACTACATGAACACCTACGGTTTCCACACCATCCATGGCCGCGCCATGGCCGTGGCGACGGGAGTGAAGGCCGCGAACCCGGACCTGCAGGTTTGGGTGATCACCGGTGACGGCGACGGTCTTTCCATCGGCGGAAACCACCTTCTGCACACGCTGCGCCGCAACGTGGACCTCAAGGTGATCTTGTTCAACAACGAGATCTACGGCCTGACAAAGGGACAGTACTCCCCCACCTCCAACTTGGGACTCAAGACCAAGACCAGCCCGATGGGCTCCGTCGAGCGTCCGCTCTCACCCGTGTCCATCGCCTTGGCCGCCGGGGCAGGATTTGTCGCACGCACCGTGGACAACGATATCAAGCACCTCTCCGCCACTCTGGAAGCGGCCGCGAAGTTCAAGGGAACCGCCTTTGTGGAAGTCCTCCAGAACTGCGTGATCTTCAACGACGCAACCCATGCTGGCTTCGCCGCTCCGGACGTGCGCAAGGAAAAGGTGTTGTATCTGGAAGACGGCAAGCCCCTGACCTACGCGGAAGGCCGCAAGGGACTCTTCGCCAAGGGATACGCCATCGACGCCCGCGACATCGCAGAATCCGATGCCGACCAAGTGCTGGTGCACAGTGTCACGGAAGAAACCGGAACCTTGGCCTGGACTCTGTCCCAGTTCGACTTCCCCGAAAAGCCGGTTCCGATGGGTGTTTTCCGTGCCGTGGAACGCCCGACCTTCAATGAACTCATGGATTCGCAGATGGCGGAAGCACGCGCCAAGAAGGGCAACGGCGACCTGAACAAGCTATTGCACTCCGGATTCACCTGGAAAATCGACTGATTCCTTCGCAGACTGGAAGACGGAGACAAACCGAGGGATAAAATGCCGCTCGTCCTGAGGAGCGGCATTGCCGCGTCTCGACAACTGCAGCAATTGGGGCCTCGGTTGGTCGCCGGAGGCGACAGGGGCGGCGGTCTCGTGCTGGTTTCCACCTCCTTTTGCTACGTCTCCACCGCCCACCCTTCGAGACGCTTCGCTCCTCAGGATGAGCGGTGGAGTTCGGGCACCTACCATTTTTTCTCAGGCACGAATCGAAAGCCTTCCACGGAAACCCTGCGGAAGGCCTTCTTTTTTGGTTCTTTGCCCGTAAAATCCTACCGGGAAGATTGGGTTCGCCCCCAATCGCCTGATTTGGGGTGGTATATATGGAGGATGACTCCGATCACGCTCCTGGGGCTCCTTTTTGCGAGCCAGGTTCCCCCTGATTTCATTCCGGTCGATTGGCGCAATCTTCCGGTCCGCAAACTCCAAGGCCCGGTCGCCGCGCGCGCCGCCGCGCCCGTCACGAAGGTTCTCAAGATCCTCGTGGTGCCCATGCGCTACGCGGATCAGGACAGCACCTATTCCAGCGACACGCTCTCGCGCGTCTTCAGCGGCCCCTATCCGTACGTCACGGTGAACCAATACTTCGCCGAGCAATCCGGTGGACAATTCCAGGTGGACGCCAAGGTCATTGGCTGGCAGAAGTTGAGTCTGACCAAGGCGCAAGCATTGGCGTTGCCAGAGCGAACCCGCCAAATTCGTTTCCGAAACGAGGCGGCTGCCGCTGCAAGCCAAGCTGGTGTGAAGTTGTCGGATTACGACTTCAATGGCGATGGCAGGATGGATGGCCTGATGATCATGTACGCCGGCAAATCGAGCCAGGAATCAAGGATTAGCACTGACCTAGGTAATGCAGTGGTCACACAGTCGTCTCTCTATGATACGACGATTGGCGTTTTGACAGTCCGTCAGAACGTCTTTATCTCCGAAGTACGCAATGACCGCCCCTCCAATTCGGGCCCCATCGCCCATGAGCTTTCCCACGTGATCGGTGCATCCGACACCTACGATGCGGATACCACGTTGTACGGCAAATCCGGCGGCCTTGGGTACTGGGACCTCATGTCCAGCGGAAGCCACGGATTGGGTTACAACTCCGCCTACCCTAATCGCCAGGGAGCTTTCAAACCGACCGGAATGAGCACCTGGGTAAAGGATGATCTGGGATTCATTTCCCCTGCGTGGATCGATTCCCCGCAGGAAATCCGCCTGAAGCCGGGTCAGGCGGCAAAGGTCTGGACCGACCCGTACCGTTCACGACAATTTCTGCTCCTGGAAAATCGCAGTCGTTCCGGGGTAGATTCCATCCTCCCCGGTCCAGGCTTGTTCGTGACTCGAGTCCGGACCGCGAGGATGTTGGAACTCAACAATGGGATCGCCTACGCCATCAATGACGATCCGACCGACATGGGGGTGGAGATTTTGGAAGCTTCCGGCGAACAGCGCATCGGCCAACACGCCGGATACACACCCTATCTCAAGGATCTTTTCAGCGGCTCGGTGGACAGCCTGACCGACCGCGGGCCGGTTTCGTTGGCCTTGCCCGATGGCACGCCTAGCGAGGCATCGCTCAAACGGATCCGCATGGATGGCGCCGACATTCTTGTCCAAGTGACCCCTTCGCCAAAGCGCGGATATGCGTTGAGTTCGCGGGCTGGAAAAGTCACCACCCCACCTATCGGGCCTTCGAATGCCCAATTCGTTTACGGTTTCCGTTGCCCCACTTCCGGTGCGGTTGTCGCGGCAAGGCTGGCCCTCCCCCAAGATGCAGGCCCATCTAACCTCCAGATCTGGAAAACATTCGCCAGCATTCAAAGTGAAGGTACGCCGCTGTTTTCGAAAGCTCTGAAGGCATCCCAGTCCAACGGATCCCAATACTACTGGGCGGATGTCCCAAATCCCATTCTGGTGAACGAAGGCGACACCATTTTTGTTTCGCAGAAGCTCGGCACCGATTCGCTTTCCCGCCTCTACGCAAAGAACTACGATGCTCCGCCTTCCAACAATCCTTGTTGGAGATTCGTTCCAGGGTATGCCACATCGAAAGATCCCAGTTACTGTCCAGTGGTCGATCTGGTGATCGAGCACGAGGGGGGAAGCTCCTTACTGCGATCCGTTGCTTCCGCCCAAGGATTCCGGGCGAAGATGAACGGACCTGAAGTGTCCATCACGGGCGCGGGACCTGGCGAGATCATCCAAGCACAAATGCGCGACCTCCGCGGAAGTCTGACTTGGCGTGGATCGGTCGTTTGCGACGCCAGCGGAAATGGCCAGCTACGACTGGACCGGGCCTCCAAGGGCTTGCGGATCCTGGAAGTCCGGGGGGGGTCGGGAAGCCAGGTTTTGACGGAGATGGTGCCGTAGGCGAAGATCGATGTCCCTCCGAGGGAGGGGCGACAAAAATGTTCTGAAGTGTGATGGCCGTCACAGACAAGGGGATGGCTCTTTCCGTACATTCCGCAAATGAGTGCATCTTTACCGCCTGTCACCTTCCTTGAGGAGAAGTCATGATCCCCTGCATTCTCCGTACCCAGCCCATCGATTGGCTCCGTCTACTTTTGATGGCACTGGCTTTGGCTGACCTGTATTCCTGCCAGAGCACGACCATCATGGAAGAGGACCTGTCGCCGGCTCCGGGCAATCACTATGTCCATTTCCGCGTGATGGACAGCGCCGCAATCCCTGACAGTATCTGGTACCACTCCCCGTTGGATTCCGGCACGGAAAGCATTACGGTATCCGCTCAGCCACCTTCGAGTTTTCGAATCCTGTTCTTCCCGTTTATGAACCAAATTGGAACCAGGGATTCCATGAGCGTTACTTCGTTTCGAATGGGAATACGCACCGGTGTTTCCATGGCAAAACTGATCGATTACATGGAGCTGGGCACAAATCGATTTATCATGACTGGAGCAGACTCCCTTGCTGTGAAACTGTTTCGTCTATACGACTCCTTGCACAAAACCAGCCCGAATCTCTTTCCGAGCAGGAGCGCCCCTTCTGACTCCTTACGCTTGGCCTTGCAACGAGCCATTGCTGATGCCGTGTTCACGGGACATCCCGCCAGCCTCGCGTACCGCCAGGTCACGCCGGTGGGCCTGGATACCGCCGATATCCGGTTTCGGGCTCTGCACCTGGCGGCCAGCTCCGGACTGACGTTGGGAGAAGTGGTGCAGCGCTGGAACCTGGGCATGGATTACGTTACAGCCCGCAGCTCCCTCGCCAACTTGAAGATTGATTCACTGGCCGTCAATCCCTTCCGCCAGCTCTCCCCTGTGCGTCTGGATACCCTCCACTTGGGGGAATCGGCACGAGGATTGACCGGAAAGATCCAAGGCACCAAGGGCATCGCAAGACTGACATTTTCCGTCTCGAATGATTCCGGCGATCGCTCCGATCGCTTTGTTCTTGCCGATGCGCCGGATCTGAAGTCCAAACCCATCCAATTGGACCTCGACAACCACCCCACTTTCGCACCCCGGAGCAACACCTCCCTCGGAGCCTATTCCCTGTTGGTTCACATGGAAGACAGTCTTGGAAACCAGGAAACGTACCGCGTCCCTTTCCGGGTCGCAGGCTTCTTGGACCATACCGGCCCGACCATCCGTTGGATCAACCCGTCCCAAAGCAAGGTCTTCGAGAACGAAGATTCTGTCCTCACCATCCAGGTCGAGGCGAACGACTCCTCCGGAGTGGACTCCGTGTGGATCGACAGCCAAAGCGCCATGCGGAACGCCCAAACGTGGACTCTCAGCAACTGGCATGTCCCGGTGTCGGATCTTGGGGTTAGACTGCGGATCCTTGCTCAGGACCACTTCGGAAACCGTACAGACTCGTTCCTGGTCGTTTCCCGTCGGCCCGCTCCTGTCTTCGCCTCGCCAACGCTTACACTGGTATCGCCAACGGCGGGAACCCTGGTGGGAACGGAGGAAGACTCGACGGAAATTGTCTGGAAAGCCACCTCACCGGACCACAAAGTGGACTCGGTTTGGATCGATGGGAAGCTCGCGCGCAACGATTCTGGTCAGTTGTGGCGCTTACGGGTTTTGCTCCCTCCCACGGGATTTTTGGTGGTAATCCCTGTCCGGGCACACAGCAGTGCAGGTACGGAAGCCCGAAATTTCGCGCAATTTGGCCGAAACCGGGACACCGTTGGACCTCTTCTGAAGTGGGAACGACCTCACCCTGGCGACACCCTTCCGTACTCCACTGCCCTTGCCGACATCGAGCTGCGCGCCGTTGATCATTTTGGAACAGTCGCCGTGTGGATCGGTGGATCACCAGCCAAACTCAGCAATGGAGCTTGGAAAGGCTCGGCACTGCTAGGAGCACCGGGTTCGCGAAACCAAATCCCAGTCCGAGGACAAGATCACTTCGGGAATATTACAGATTCTGTCCTCACCGTTTATCGAGGGGATCTTCCGAACGACCTGGTCCCGACCTACCGGCCCTTGAAACCGAGCCAGCGATCGGGAGTGCACGTTCCCTACGACTCGACTTCCATCTGGGTTCGCTGGGTGATCTCGGATCTTTCCGGAATCGACAGCGCCTCGGTCCAGATCGATCATCAACCTGCAATCAAAGAGAATGATTCCACCTGGGGAGCCAGAGTTGCGCTCCCACCGGCGAGCCGCAAGTTCATCACCATCATCGCGACAAACAAAAAGGGAAATGTCCAAGCAGATGTGATGGAGATCACCCGTGATCCCGAGTCCTCGATTCCCAAATTCGAACGGGCAGGTGGTTCGCGGGACACGGTCCTCTTTGGAGACTCCACATTCAAGGTTCAATGGAAGCTCACCGACAACGCACTGGCGACCGTTAAAATCGGCGGCAATACTGTTCAACCCACTGGAGATATTTTCGCCCAATCAGTCTCCTTGAATCGAGGCGTTCAATGGATACGGATGGAAGCGGAAGATTCCTCCCACAACATTTGCCGGGATTCGCTTCGGATCCTGTATCTGCCGGAGATGAAGAAAATCGACACATCTTTTATTATTATGGCTGGCACGAATCCACAAACAAGCGAAGACCCACCTCCAGAGATAGAGATTCTCAGCGACTCTCTAATCCCAGCTCAAATCATGACCAACGAAGGACCAGCACCAATATTTTGGTCCATCCCAACCTTCATTTCTGACACAGCACTCGCTACTGAAAATGACTTTGAAACCATCATGAGCCTTCCTAAGTCATCGAACGCCGAGATTAGGCTTAAAGACCAAATTACTTGGTACCAAGCGATCCTATTCTGCAACAGAAAATCCAGGCTATACGGTCTAGACGAGGCATATAACACAACCAATCTGGACAGCGCCCAGTGGAGCCTCAGAGACGAATCACTAGGGTTCCGACTCCCTGCAATTTCAGAAGCAAAAGCATTCAATATTTCTCAAACAGCGGCGATCAATCAATCCAAATTTGGAGTCTGGAACGAATGGGCAAACAATTGGCAGCTTGAGTGGATTAAGGATCAATCTGGACCCAAGACTGGAACAGCCAGGGCTATCCTTGATAATGAAACCCGGAACCTTCTTTCAGGTCTCGCACCAGAAACCCGCAGAGTAAAACTCGGCTTTCGCACGGTCCTCCCGCTGAAGGCTACTCAAGTCACCCCATGAACCGCCCCCTCACCGAAAAGTTCGTGAAGTACATCGCCGAGATGGCCAACCGGCTGGAGCGGAAGTCGCTGATCGACGTCGACGAGGTCGACGCGATCAACCGCGAACTGGAACTGTTCAAGCAGAAGCTCCGCGACGAGAACGGCCCCCACTCCAGACAATTTTTGGATCTGTCGCCTATCCGCCTGCAGCTGGATCCGCGCCACCTGGAAGGCTCCGCCCGAAACGGCCTGGCCAGCCTCCTGGGTGCCTTCGGGTCTTTCGGGCCATTGGGTCTTCTCAAGAAGTCAGACACGATGGGCGACAATCGCCAACGGATCCAGGACTTCAAGAGCGATCTGCGTGGATTCGTCTACAAATTCGACGACTACCACTGGTGAGGCTCCATCGAAAGGTGGCCCTTCGATCCTGCCCAGGAACAAAAAAGGCGCAGCCCCCTCTTCAGGAGCCGCGCCGAAAACTGTCAGAACCGACCTTGTCGGATTCCGACTAGGGCAGCGTGTACTTCTTGATGATGGGCCAGCCCACCGAACCGTTGCCCTGTTCGTGTCCGCCGCCCTGCTTGGTGCAGAGGGTCACCTGGACGCCACCCTCGCAGGTGGAATAGGTGGAGCAACCCTTGGAGTCTTCCGCGGAAGGGGAGCCCGTGCACTTGTTGAGCTCGGCCCACTTCTTGAAGGTACCCTTGGCGCCCAGGAAGTCGATCGCCATCCCCGGTACCACAGCGGAGTGGCCACCGGCGTAGGAGACCGTGCCGTCTGAAGTACCCCGGAACATGACCATGGTGATCGGACGCTTGGGTTTGCATGCGCCTATGTTCTGTTCGGTCAAGTCGAATGCGGCAGGAGCACCGGCAGCGAAGATGTCCGAAAGGTGGCATGCGGAGAAGTGGGTCATGCCACCGCCCATCGAGAATCCTGTGGCGTAGACGCGCTTGGGATCGATGCAAGCGAGGGTCTTCACTTCGGCGACCATGGCCCGTGCGAACGAGGTGTCGTCAGCCGTCGAGCAGCAGCCCTGGACGTTCCAAGCTTGGCCGCCCAGAGGACCGTTGAGGCCATCGGGATAGACGGAGATCACTCCTTCGGGGTCTGTCTGGGCCTTGTAGGTGGTTCCGCTCAACTGCCCGGATGCGGTTCCCATGATGGGATGGTAGTCCACCACCAACGGAACCGGAGTGTCTCCCTTGTAGGCGGAAGGAACGTGGAGGATGTACTTGCGGGAGGTTCCCTTGACGGAAATCGTCTTATTCTGATCCCCCGAGGCGAGCTTGGTGGTCGGGCAGGTGGTGGTCGCCACCGCGGTCATCTTCACTTCGATTCCAGTGGCGGTCTCGTTGGTGAGCGTGTAGGTGGTGTCGCGGTAACCGGACTTCCTGAATTGGAGGACGGGAAGGGTCGCCAGCGAGCGTGCGGCCACCGATGGGGACGCCACTTCCATGCCTTCGGGACCGAACCCGACGGCCTGGTGAACCACGGCGCCTTCCTGGCGCACGCGAAGGAAAGCTGCACCGGTGGGCCGAAAGGATGCCATGGAGAGGCGGGTTTCCGAGCCGGTCGCAGCCGCGGAGGCGTGCCACAGGGACTTGCCGGCGGCGTCCACCAACCAGGCTTCCACCAGGCCGGTTCCAGCGGTGGGAATCACCAGGTCAGAACCCTCCATGCGAGCGCCGAGCAGGATTCCCGGGCGCTGGAAGGTGCCTGATACCGCAAGCGAAAACGCGCCAGAGGCATCCGTCGCGGTCTTGATTGTGGCGTCATCCTTCACAGACACGTCCACACCCGCCAGGCCTGCGCCCGCGGATGTCTTCACGGTTCCGGTAGCGGACCAGCCGAAGGCGGTCATCGCGACGGCCAGAGGGAGCCCCAACCACATCGTTCGGGTCATCCTTCCCGAGAAAAGGTTTCCTTTGGAATCTTTCATTGTGTCATCTCCCGTTTCACCGACATTCATGAGGCGCATCCCGACCACAACGCCAAACGCGGGAAGGAGCCCTCCTTCACGCCTCAAGCTGGTGACACGCAGACCTCGTCTTCTGCATTGGGAGAATAGCCCCGAGGGGATACGATTCGCCGAGGATACATCATGGCCGGTGTTAGCGAAACGGTAACGAGAAAAGAGCGCCCAGCCGCTTCCGACCAGGCGCTCTTACAGGTGACCAAGCGGGAATCCGGGAAGTGCCGGATCCGCAAGCGATCAGGTTTTGTCTGCGCCCCGGGCCATCAGGATCTTGCCGGTGCGGACCAGATCCACGATCCCGAACGGCTGCAGCAACCCCAGGACATGGTCGATCTTGTCGGAACCGCCCGCCATCTGCAGGATCAGGGATTCGTGGCCGAAATCCACCGTGGTGCCCTTGAAGTGCTCGGCGATCTGCAACAGCCCGGTGCGGTTTTCCGGAGGGCACTTGACCTTGATCAGGGCCATCTCCTTTTCGATCACCGATTCCCCCGTGTGGTCGATGGCCCGCACGACGTCGATGAGCTTGAACAGTTGCTTGATGATCTGGTCCAGCGTGGCCGGATCACCCGAGCAGGTGATGGTCATGCGGCTGAACTCGGAGTCCAGCACGGGGCTCACCACCAGGCTGTCGATGTTGTAGCCGCGACGGGCGAACACCAAGGCGACGCGCACCAGCACGCCGGGCTTGTTGCGCACCAGGACGGAAATGGTATGGGACGGCATGTTCATCTCAGGTGCTCCCCGTGGGCTTGGCCATCTTCTGTTTGGGCCGTTCGATCAGCATGTCCTTGAATCCGGCACCGGCGGGCACCATGGGAAAGACGTTGTCTTCCTTGACCACTTCGGCCTCGATCAAGCAAGGGCCTTCGTTGTATTCCGCCGCCTGCTTGAGCACGCGGCGCACGTCGCCGGGCCGACGGATGCGAAACGCCTTCACGCCGTAGGCTTCCGCCAGTTTGACAAAATCCGGATTCCCCACCATGTCCACGCCGGAGTAGCGGTTGTCGAAGAACAGTTCCTGCCACTGGCGGACCATGCCCAGGTAGTTGTTGTTGATGATCAGGATCTTGACCGGGGTCTTCTGGAGCGCGGCAGTGGCCAGCTCGCAGAGGGTCATCTGGAATCCGCCATCGCCCACCACGGCCCACACGGGCTTGTCGGGGCAACCCAGCTGCGCGCCGATGGCCGCCGGGAAGCCGAAGCCCATGGTGCCCGCGCCTCCGGAGCTGATCCAGGATCGGTTGAAGGTGCTGCGGCAGAACTGCGCCGCCCACATCTGGTGCTGCCCCACGTCGGTGGTCACGATCGCCTTGCCGCGTGTGATGCGGTCCATTTCTTCCAGCACGTGCTGGGCCTTGAGCCCGCCCTGCTTGCCGTAGCGGAGCGGATACTGCTTGCGCCAGGCGGCGCACTGCTTCACCCAATCGGCGGTGTCCAATTTTTCCACCTGCGGAAGCAGCGCTTCGATCCCGCGGCGGGCATCGCCGGTCATGCACACGTCGGGCTGGATGATCTTGCCGAACTCGGCCGGATCGATGTCCATATGCATGCGGATGGCGGTTGGACAGAATTCGGCAAGCTTGCCCACGATGCGATCGTCCCAGCGGGAACCGATCGCGAAGATCAGATCGCAGTGCATGACCGCCTTGTTGGCGTAGGCGGTGCCGTGCATGCCCACCATGCCCAGATGCAAGGGGTGGTCTTCGCTGACCGCGCCCTTGCCCAGCAGAGTGGTCACCAGGGGAGCCTGCAGCTTTTCCGCCAATTGGGTGATGGCTTTGCCCGCACCCGCGATCACGGCGCCTTGGCCCACCATCAGGACGGGTCGGCGCGCGCGGGACAAAAATTCCGCCGCCTTGGCCAATGCCGCCTGGTCGGGAATTCCAGGGATTTCATATCCAGGAAGATCGATCGTGTCCACGAACGGCGCCGTGCAGGGCGCGGAGGTCACGTCCTTGGGAAGGTCCAGCAGCACCGGTCCCGGACGTCCCGTGGTGGCGATGTGGAAGGTCTCCTTCATGATCCGCGGCAGGTCGTTGGCGTTTTTCACCAAGTACGAGTGTTTCACCACCGGATAGGTGATGCCCGTCACGTCGGCTTCCTGGAAGGCGTCCTTGCCCAGCATGGGGGAAATGGTCTGGCCGCACAGCACGATGATGGGCGACGAATCCATTTGGGCGGTGAGGATGCCTGTGACGGTATTGGTCGCGCCGGGGCCCGAAGTCACCAGCACCACACCGGGCTTTCCGGTGGCACGAGCGTAGCCATCGGCCATGTGGGTGGCGCCTTGCTCGTGGCGCACCAACACCAGCTTGATCTGGGGGTGGTCCACCAATGCATCAAACAGTGGGATGGCCGCGCCTCCAGGGTATCCGAAGACATACTCCACTCCTTCGCGGATGAGGCTCCGGATGATCACCTCGGCACCGTTGGGGATCTTCTTGTCCATTGTCTACGTTCCTTCCAGATCATCGAGCGGGCAAAGATCACCGGGGCTCCTTTGGCCCAGCGACACCCGTTCGTTTGCGAACTTCTTGAATATCCTCTGGTTTTCGCAAAAAAGCAAGACTTAACCCAACAGCAACCACAAAAACGGCAGTTTCTGGAGGCAAAATGAGCACTAAAGACAAAGAGACCACCAAAAAGTCGGGCAATTCATCCGGATTTTGGGAGTTCCTGGACAATGGGCCAAGAACTTCCTCCATTATTACCGCACTTTCCGCTCTTCTTCTGATCCTTATTCTGCGAAGCGTGTTGATACCCTTCATCATTGCCTGTATTTTGGCCGCTTTGACTTGGCCCTTTCGGAACAAAGTCCTGGCTTTGACCAGAAATAGACCAACTTTGACCTCCGGGATCTTGATTTTTGGACTGATCTTGGTGGTTGCCACCCCACTTTCACTCATTTCCTTTCTGGCGACCCTACAAGCAAAGGAAATGATGACCAAATTCAGCCCTCAGGTGATCATGTCGGAGCTGAGTCGGGTGGGTAATGAACTGAAACACTGGGAAATCACCCGTCAGCTTGGTCTTTCGGAAGAAGAAATGGCACCGAAGATTCAAGAAGCCCTCTCCAGCATGGGGGCTTGGGGAATGGACTTCGCACTTGGCATGGGCGGAAGCCTTCTTCACGCGCTTGTGCTGACCGGCATCATGCTGATGAGTCTGTTTTACCTCTATCAGTCCGGCGATCAGTTCGTGCAGCGACTCCAGCTGCACCTTCCTCTCTCGAAGTCAGAAACCAATGCTTTGCTGGAAACCTTTCGGAAGACCTCACGAGCCATTTTCAAAGGGAATTTCGTGATCGGCGGAATCCAGGGACTCCTGACAGGATTGCTCTTCTGGGGAACAGGCCTCCCCTCCCCTGCCTTTTTTGGCGTTGCCGCCGCGCTTTGCAGTTTGATTCCTGCGGTAGGCACTGGCTTGGTTTGGGCACCTGGAGCCATCATTCTTTTGGTCACAGGCCATACCACCGCAGGCTTGGTTGCCATTGGGATCGGAGCCGGAATCATCTCCATGATCGACAGCATTTTGCGGCCCATTCTGGTGGGACGGGATGCAGGCATGCACGACCTGATGGTGTTCTTGACCACTTTGGGCGGGCTATCGTTCTTTGGACCGGTGGGAATCCTGTTTGGGCCCTTGGTCGGCGCAGGCGTCATGGCCCTCCTACGCCTCAAAGAAGTATCTGTCAGCTCCGAGAGCTAACGGATAGGATCTCGCGTCGTTTTACAGGTGCGAGATCCAGGACACCTTATTTGCCAGCAGGAGCTGGCTGTGCAGGCGCGCGAGCAGGGGCTGGCTCAGGCAGCATGCCGGCCGGGGGAGGCGCCATGGCAGGCTTGGGCTCTTCGAAGATCTCGTCCTTGTACGAGGCGTCCAAGAACTCGACCTTGTAGGTCTTGGCAAGCTTGCGATAGTAGGCAGGCACGACCCGTCCGGCCACTTCCTGCTTGAGCATCGCCTCGATGGTGGGCTTGACAGAATCCAGCGGAGGAGTCGATCCCGCCTTGCGATCCTGGATCTGGATGATGTGCCAGCCGTACTGGGTGCGGACCGGAGCGGAGATTTTGCCTGGCTCGAGGGTTTCCACCGCATGGGCGAATTCCGGAACCATTTCCTTGGGATTGAACCAGCCGAGGTCGCCGCCGTTGGCCTTGGAGCCGGGATCGTCCGACTCCGCCTTGGCGATGGCGCCGAACTGCTTGTCGTCGGAGGAAAGCTTCTTGGCGATGGCCAAAATGGCCCCGTGTGCCTTCGCGCTATCTTCCGGGCCCTTGCTGAGCTTGAGGATGTGGCGTCCGCGCACCTTGGCAGCTCCACCGAAGCGGTCCATGTTGGCCTGGTAGAAGCTGTCGATGCGGGCGGGCGAAACCTTGAGGGAATCGGCCAGGACGGTTTCCAGCAACTGGTTGTGCAACAGCTGCTTGGCAATCTTCTCCCGAACGGAAGCGGGAGTGTCGCCGGCCTGAGCCAAGGCGGTCAGAAGCTGGGCGGAGTCCTTGAACTGGGCGGTCACGGCCTTGTAGATGCTATCCACCTTGCGCTCGTCGACCACGATCTTGTTGGCCTTCACTTCGCGCTCGAAGATGGCCTGCATCAGCACCTGGGCGGCGGCTTGGCGACGCATCTGAGTGGCAGCCTGGTCAAAGCTCACGTTGCTGGCTTTGGCTTGCTGGGCGATCTCAACGATCATGGGTTGCAGCAACTTGTCGATCTGACCCTTGGTCACGCCGAGGGTATCGAATCCGGCGATGATCGCGGTGGAGTCCCCTGCGGGAGCCTTGAATTTGGCGCCGCCGGTGGCGGAAGACTTCGCCCCGGTACGGCAAGCACCGAGAAGGAGGAGCATGGAGAGGATGTACAGCGGTTTGCGCACGGATGTGCCCTTTCGTTTGGGAGGGAGGCACCGTAAAGTACTCATACGGAGCACGAGATCCACGGTCCAATGACAGTCCTTGCAAGCTAAGGCAGCGGGATCGAGGTATATTCCAACCAGGATCATCTGCGGTTCTGGAAGGATTCTCCCAATGTGGCTCCGGCGCTTGGTCATCACGACACTGGTTTTTGCGTTCACTTCCGCCTTCGCGGATGACCGCCCCCTGTTCATTTCCAAGGCGGGGAAGATCCCCCTTTGGCTTTCCGCCGAGCATAAATCGGACGAAGCTCCGTTGCAGCTGGTGGAAGAAGGAGACCTTCTCCACAAGGAAGACGCCAAGGGTGACTTCTACCTGGTGGTCACCAAGAACAACATCAAAGGGTGGGTGGAAGCCTCGAAGGTGCAGGTCTACGAAAAGGCGACCGGCGCGGTGGTCAACCTCAACGACATCAACGTCAACGGTCAATTGGACAATCCGGGGGACGTATACATCCTGACGGACGATTCCAAGATCCCGCCGGAAGGGTTCTACATCCTTCGCGACATGACGGCTCTGATCCTGTCCGACCCCATCGATCGCGAAACGCTGGAACGGAAGAACAAGGAAAACTTCTAAGGTTTTCTCCTTGCGCTGAGAAAAAGGTGGCTGTCGAGAAGCACGATCGTCCTCCCGCTCGTCCTGAGGAGCGAAGCGTCTCGAAGGGCGCGCGGGAGGGTAAAACCACAGATTGTTGTTTCAACTGGGAAAGCCGCCGCCCTTCGAGACAGGGCTTCGCCCTTCCTCAGGACGAACGGCTTTTCGAAGCCTTTGTTTCTCCACCGTAGTTCACGGTGTCGACGTGATTCCAAGTTCGGTGCGGATCGCCGGGATGTCCATGGCATTGAGGGTGGCGGGGAGCTTGGGGTAGAACCGTTTGTGGTACCCGAAGCCTCCGAGCTTGAATTCATCCACCGCTTCTGCCGCGCTCCACCCCTGGAAGACCATCCGGTAGCCGGCCACGGTGAATCCTGTCCGGTCCGACCCATGCCAGCAGTGCACCAACACGGGCTTTTGGGCATCGCGGATGCGCCCCAGGATCCGGGTCATGTCCGCGCCGCCCAGCGAGCCTGCCGCGACGGGATCGTGGACGAGTTGGAAACCGGCTTCCTTGAGCTTGGCGTCGTCTTCGTGGTATTCGCGCAGATTGAGGATCGTGCGGATCCCCAAGGCCTTGAGGTCGGCGATGTCGGAAACTGTCGGCTGCTCGGAACGGTACAGATCCGCCGACACCTTGTAGCAGTTGCCGATGGTGGTCCCCACCACTGGTTGCGCCCAGGTCGCAGGGCGCACCCTGGGTGCATCCGCGACCGTGATCGAGGCGGCGCCGAGCAGGGCCACTCCCACGCGGCTGGTGCGGATCCGGTGCGTTTTGGATGGCTGGCGCGAGGTCATTTTGTTCCTTCCGGATCCGCGATGGATCCACTTTCGATGCCGCCGTGGACATCCACGGACAAGCCAAGTTGTTTTTGGACCTGCTCGGCCACATCCTGCAGCCAGGCCAACGGCAACGGATGGCAACCGCTCTTGGCGGTGGCCCGCGCCACGGTGTGCAGCTGGAGACCCGCCAGCGGCCGACGGCCCAAAATACCTTCGAGCCGCCCCATCCAGGACGCGATTTCCGAGGCGTCCGGGACCAGATCGTGGTAGCGGAAGAACAAGGTCTGGATGCGCAGCGGAAAGTCTGGTGGGCAATCGGAAAGCTGCTCCACCACCCGATCCAACGAAATCCGCGAGGCGTTGACCACCTGGTGGAATCCCTGGGTTCCGGCATCGAGCTTGCCCCAGACTTCACCGGCGCCGTGGTCGCACAGGATCGAGAGCCCTTCGCGCACGTGGGCACGATCCAACAGCGTGGCGTTGGTGATCACCACCAGCCCGAACGGCTCGCCCCCTTCCCGGATCCAGCTTCGCCGAGCTTGGGCCACCACCGCGCAAATTTGCGGAAACTCGCGCCGAGAGGTGGGCTCCCCGTCGCCGGAAAGGGCGATGTCGACCAATTTCCGTCGATCGGCTTCCACTCCCGGAAACACCTCCGCCAGCCCCGTGGCGCGAACTTTCGCCAAAAGCGAGGCCAGCTCGGCTTCCACGCCGGAGGGATCCACTTCCGACGACGGCGCAGGACCGCGACGGTCCACCTGGCAATAGGGACAGTCGTAGTTGCAGACCTTGTCTGGATTGAGGTTCACTCCGATGGAAATCCCCCCCGAGCGCCGGGAGAGCACCGGATAGACCCATCGGGAGGCCGCATGGACACGCGGATGGTGCGCATGCGCGTCCACCACCGCATCCTGCACAGCGCCACCCTGAACCTGTTGATTGGCCAAACGACACGCCCTTCGCTGGGACCGGACCCACCGCTGGACCGTCCACCCCAGGAATGTACCTATGCGAAATGGATCCGAACTTCACTCGCTGGATGGAAGAAACCTTCGCACTCGCCCAGGCCGCCCGAGGCACCACCCTTCCCAATCCCGCGGTCGGCTGCATCGTGTTGGATCGCACCGGGAAACCGCTGGCCAAGGCTTCCACCAGCCCCGGCGGCCGGCCCCACGCCGAACGCGCGGCACTGGAAAAGGCTGGAGCGCGCGCTCGGGGCGGCTATCTGTTCGCCACCCTGGAGCCTTGCGTGGCCTTTCCCGGAAAAAAGAGCCCCCCTTGCGCGGCGGCCATCATCTTGTCCGGCGTCGAAACGGTGGTGGTGGGCTCCCGCGACCCCAACCCCCTGGTAGGTGGCAAAGGCATCCATGCCATGCGCAAGGCTGGAATCAAGGTGGTCGAGCTGTCGCTGGAGGACCGAATCCCCGACTTCTATGCCGGATTTGGACATTTTCTGACCACGCACCGACCGAGAGTCACCCTCAAGGCCGCACTTTCCGCCGACCACATGGCCACGGCCAAATCCGGCACTCGCACGGCCATCACCGGGCAGGAAGCCAAGCGCTTCACGCACGAACTGCGCGCGGCCTCCGACCTGGTGCTGGTGGGAGGCGCCACGGCCCGCATCGACGATCCCCAGCTCACCGTCCGAGACGCTCCGGGACGTTCCCCTCGGCGGGCGGTGCTGTGGCCCCGCACCGGCCTGTCCGCAAGCCTGAAACTTTTCCAGGGACCATCTTGCATGGCCATCGGCTGCGGCCCGCGACCCGCCGATCTGCCCGCATCCGCCCAATGGCTGGAGGTTCCCGGCGACGGCGATCACGCTTCGATCGCGGGCCTGCTGGACCAGCTGGGCGAGCAAGGCTTCCACGACGTGCTGGTGGAGACCGGGCCGCGACTGGCGAAGGCGTTCCTGGATTCCAAACTTTGGGACAGATTCTGTCTTATTCGCTCGCCGACCACCTTGGGGGGAGGTGTGGCGTTCGAATTGCCCGGGCTGCCCGAGACGGCCCAACGCCAATCTGCCCTGGGGCTGGACACCGCCTCCCTGTTCCTGCGGCCGGAGATGCTCCCATGATCGTCGCCTCGTTGGTTGGGATCCTGGCCGGCGCGATCCCTCCGGATGCGAAAGCGCTCGTCGGTCGCGAATTGGAGGCGCCTTCGCAAAACACCATATGCCAGAATCTGTCTATGCTGGCTCCCCCACCAGCTTCGGGAGTGATCGACCACGCGAAACCCGCCAGCTGGCAGGCTTGGACCTGCCCCCCAAACAGCGACACCGTGACGGCCATCTCGACGGGCCCCAAAGGCCCGGAATCCAGTTGGGAGAGATGGCTCTCCGATTCTTCCGGCGTGCTGCTGGTCAGAGGCTTCCGCAATCGCAAGGACGAGAAGGACACGAGCCGTCTGTGGCTGCGGCTTGGAAACCGCACGATCTCCCTCGAAGAAGCCGGCGCGGACGATCCGGACGAGGCATTCCAGCCTTCGCCAACGTCCGGACAGATCCAGGCGGCGCGATGGCTGGAAGCGCACGCGCGCCCGTCCGATCCCCAGCTAGCCGCCGTGACGGCCGATCTCGCCTACCCTCCGTTGGAACGCGAGGATTGCAGGGTTCGGAAACTGTCCGATGCCGACCTCGAGTCCTTGTTGCGTCGACAGGATGGAATCTGGCCCAAGCAACTGTTTGAGCGGCCCCAGATCGCGGCATGGAAGAGCGCCTGCCCGGAAGGCATCACCCAGATCCGGCTGGACGCGCGCAGCCCCAAGAGGGTGGGCGAACGGGAACTCGGCTACTCCTCAGTTTCCCTGCGGTGGCTCTATCGCCAAGGCCATCTGACCGCCTTCGAGAAGGAATTCGCCTCGCGAGCGGAATTCGCCTCGAAAAAGCCAGGCAGCGACCAATTCGAACAAGTCCGGATCCTCTATGGCTCCTGGGGGGCTTGGCGCTTCCATAAAGCGCTCCTGGCCAGCGGTGGGGTTTCGCGTTTCAAGCGGCGGGACAGGCCCAAGGAAGACCTGTTGATCCAATCCAGGATGGACACGATCACCTTGGGAGGCCAGGAATTCTCAAACGTGGTCGCACCCAGGGATTCTGCTTGGGCAGCCCAACATGCGGCCTTGGCCGGCACTGGAGGCTGCCTCCGGATGTCCACCAGGCCTCCGCTCGAATCCTATCCGTCAAAAACCCTGGTCTGGCGGCCGACATCGGTTCGCCTCGACAGTGTCTACATGTGCTCTGCGGGATTCTGGGCCCGCAGGTCCGAGTGGAGCGCGAACGACACGCGGTTTCTGGAAGAATGCATCCGCGACCCGGCTGGTTTTTCTTCGATGCAGGGAGTGGTCGTGCGGGGCCCTGACACTCTCCGACAGATCCGGATCCAAAAGAGGATCGACACCGCCCTGGAAGTGCTTTCACGTGTCGGCACAGCACCCTGGCAAGCCATTTCCCTCCCCCACGACCCGCATTTGCTCCTGGCCGCCCGATGCCCGGTTTCCGACCCGGTGGCCAGGTTCTTCCAGCCGCGTCTGCTAAGCCAGCCCATCCTCGCCCTCGACTCGATCCCATCGCTGATTGCCACTCGCACTCCTGTCCGGAACGGCTACACCGTGGAGTGGCCGCTGGATTCCTCCGAGGTCCCTCTTCCCTGGAAATCCCTCCTCGGCACCCGGTTCCGAGGCCTGGCGCCCAACGGACCCACCGAAGCCGTTTTGACAGGTTTTGTCGGACACTGGGTTTCCAGGGAAAGTTGGATTCCGGATCTCAATCGCCTTCCTTGGAAACCTCCCGCCAACGGAACAGGGCCCGAGCTGCACGGAAGGATCTCCGTCCAAGGATCCGACACGACGCCCAAGTGGTTCCTTCTGATGGCGAACGAACAGTCCGTTTCCAGGCTTCCGGCCTCCACCGACACTGCATTCCTGCGAATCGCCAAAAAATGGCTTCCCGGGAAGTTGCGGATGGCTTCCGAGGAATCGGCCCGCGAGCGGGCGAATGATCTTTCCCAGGACGACATCGAAGCGGAGGAAGCCCCTTACCACGAGGACCCCGAGGCGAAGTGGGCAGCCACCAAGGAGCCGATTCCCGGCCGCTGGAGGGAGCGACCCGCCAATGTCGAAACTCGATCGGTCCGAGTGGGCCAGGACCAATTCTTCTTCGCCTCGCGCACACGATACGAGCACCAGTTGTCCTACCGCCGCAACCTGGAAGAATTTCATCTGGCTTGGGCGTACAGACCCTTCGGGAAGCAATGGGGAAGACCTGGCGATTTCGAGGAAGCCCAGGCATTGGTCGTCGGGGGTTCCGGACCCCAATCCGCGCCTGCCGACCATCAGGAGATCGGCCACCCCTGCGACGGGCACGTGAATTGTCGAGTGGTGGAATTGCTGTCGCTGGGGCCCGCCCATCCACTGGTGGCACTCATCGAGTCGACCAGTTCGAACCTCAGGTGGCTGCGAAGATACGACCCTGCCGAACGCTGGTTCTGGCCTTATCTGAATTGACCCGACTTCGATGGCGCTGTCCAGGAGGCCCGCAAGCCTCCTCGAACTGCATCCTCACTGCAAGTCTTCCCTCCGTAGTTTCGCGAACAATCCATCGGCGTTCCATCCGAGGCCGTTGGGGCCAGACCGAAGGCAACCCTTGTTCTTGCCCGCCTCCAGACAGATTTCTCCCATCAGCTGCCCTGCTGGATTCTTGTACGTCCGGAAAAACACAAGGGACAAATCCTTTCCGAACAATTCCTTCGCTCGGGATTTGGACAAAGACGAAAGAACGTCTTTTCGAGGAATCTCGGTGTCCATTTCGGCAACCAGTCCTCTCAGAAGCTGGCCCATGTACCACCCGATGCGGACAGTGTCCGGCTTTTCGCATCGCACCCCATAGCAATCGGTCCAGCCAGGAAGTCGCGCCATCCAGTCCGGCCCTCGCACAGCCCCCCCTGGCTCCATCTCGATACACGGCTCCCTACCCTTGAGCGTCGGGTTCCAACAGATTTTGGTCACTCCTTTTTCCTCGGAAAGATTCCAACCCTTGGGATTCGAGAAGTAGCTCTTGGGAAGACCTCCCAGCCTCCAGGCACTGACCTGGAAATTCAACTCGTGCAAATCGGGCACTCCTCTTGCCTGCTGATGGATGGAGGAATCGAGTCTGGGCCAGAATTCCCCCTCGGGCAACCATGCCCTCCAACGGGAGCTCCCATCGCTGGTCACCACCGTCGCAAACCGCGCGTTCTCTATGCCGGAATCTGTCTCCGTCCGCCAAGGGAACGCCAGATCATGTGCGCAAACATGGATTCCGTCCACATCCAGCGCTGGCTGCGGATGGACGGCTCCGAACACCAAGCGCTCGCGGACAAAGCGCGGGTGGAGGATCGCCAACCCGGAATCCGCTTTCCGCTGGATCCGGTCCAGCCACGCTTGCAGGGCACGTTGGACGGCATCGCAGAAATTCCCGTTTTGCTGGATTTCCAGCGGAAGCCAACCCTTCGGCTCGGCATAACCAACGCGACCGCGATAGATCATCTGCGAGTTTCCCTGCGGCGACACCACCACAAGGGGAAGGGAATCCTGTCGATCCGATCTCCACTGCCTGTGTTGAAGCAAAGCCCAACCTTTGCCCGTGCTATCCGCCAATGGGACGGATTCCGATTTGTTCCAGCCGCGATGACTCGAAGAGTCCGGAATTCGGTACATACGCTCCGTTCTGGGCTTCAACGTGGGCGATGCGGGAAACGTCGAATCCGGAAACCTGCGCATGGGAACCACTTGACTATCGAAGATCGCACGATCCACCCTGTAGATCTTGTCCCCCGCGGCTGGATCATACGAGGAGGCAAGCACGAGCAAGCCGTCCTCTGGTCGACCTGCCCAGGACGAATCGGACAGGGTTGCGAATTGTCGAGGGGTGATCCACTCGCGGAAGCCCCAGCGTTGGAATTTCGGGGCCCCCGCGCAAACCGGTCTCCAATCGCCGACGAACAACTCCAGGGTATCGTCCAAGGCAGCACGAAGCGTCCCGCGGACTCCCCCCTGACCGTTCAAGCCGGTCACGACGACCTGGTATTGGGCTCCGTCCCAAGTCCCTGCCAGCCGAACCAGGCAATGAGATCCCGCCACGCCAATGGCTCTGATCGTATCGCGCGATTGCGCGACCCAGGCCCGATCATAGCGACCCGTCACCTTCGGCGTGGCCCAACCTTGCAGGCAGCCCAGCAATCCAAGCACCAGTGGCGTCCATGCCATCGAAGTCCTTCCTGCATGCATCCAAAACGGCTAGGTTCGTTCCAAGTGCACAGCCCTGGAAAAGGCCCCACCCGACCATGGACGGGAAGGGCTCCGAAATTTCCCGAAGGGCCTAGTCGCCGAACCCGATCCCCAAAGCCTTGGCGGACAACACCAGTTCGCCGTCCGGGCTGACCCGGCGACGCCTTCCGATCGCGCGTTGGATGGAAACGTCGGTGATTTCGTTTCCATGGAGGGCCACCATGCGGTTGTACTGGCCCGCCCGCACCATGCGCACTGCCGCTTCGCCGTAGCGGGTGCACAGGAGCCGATCGAAGCTCGTCGGGGCTCCACCACGCTGCAGATGCCCCAGCACCACCACGCGGGTTTCCTTGCCCGTGCGCTTGGCCAGCTCGTCTGCCACTTTTTGTCCGACCCCGCCCATCTGCACCTCGCGATCGATCTCGTCGCCTTTGATCGATTGCTTGCCCCCTCGCGCGGCGGCTCCTTCCGCCACCACGATCAGCGTGAATTTCTTGCCCGCCTTTTCGCGCGCCAAAACCTTTTCCGTGACGGATTCGAAGGTGAAGGGGATCTCGGGAATCAAGATCACGTCGCCGCCGCCCGCGATGCCCGCGTTCAGGGCGATCCAGCCGGTGTGGCGCCCCATCACTTCCAGGATGATCACCCGACCGTGGCTTTCGGCGGTGGTGTGCAAGCGATCCAGGGCATCCGTGGCGCTGTCCACGGCGGTATCGAACCCGAAGGTCTGGTCGGTGGCGTCCAGATCGTTGTCGATGGTCTTGGGGACGCCCACCACATTGATGCCGTTTTCCGCCAACTGGCGCGCGATGACCAGCGAACCGTCGCCGCCCACCACGATCAAGGCCCGCAGACCCAACGCGTCGTAGTTGGCCTTGGCTTCGCGGAGGATTTCCGGATCCAGGTCGCGAACCTCGCCGTGGCCCACCTTGCCCGCGAAATGCCCCTTGTTGGCGGCCCCAAGGATGGTGCCGCCACGGATCAACATGCCGTCCATGCGGTTGTAATCCAGCTCCACCGGCTCGCAGGGGCTCAGCAAGCCTTCGAACCCACCCTTGAAGCCCAGCGTCTGGAAGCCGGCGTATTGGCCCGCCTTGACCACCGCTCGAATCACCGCGTTCAGTCCGGGGCAATCGCCGCCGGCGGTCAGGATTCCAATCTTCTCGGTCATGTCGTCACTCCGCTGTGGGTTCTGGGGGTAGTTGGCACTGTGGCAAAGATTGCCCTTTGGATTGGATAATAGAGTATTTCCCTTTGGATCACATGCGCAAGCTTCTCTTGATGTCGATTCCATTCTTTTTGGCAGGTTGCGGCTCGGTCCGGGAACTGCTCCGGCCTGTCACTCCAAGGATGTTCCAAGACAGCCTCCCTCCCGTGGTGAGTCCGGCCTTCGCGTTGCCTCCGTTGGCCGCGCGGGCCCAGGACAGTCTTCGCGAACGCCTGCTTTGGGTCGCCAAACAAAAGACTCCCGCCGATTTCTCCTTGGAGCGGATCGCGTTCCAGGTCGGAGCGGACTCCACGCTCCATCTCTCGCTTTGGTTTCAAGACGAACTGCGCCTGAACTCCCACGGGCTCACCACGGACAAAATCCGCCAGCGCATGCGACAGCGTCTGGGCGCCATCCAGCCGCTGGCCGGGAAGGTGAGGGAGGCGGGGATCACCTACCCCGTCCTGTTGCGGTCGTCCTTCCGGAGCCGGGATTTCCTGTTCCAGAACGCCCGCTGGGTGGACGACACCACCAGTTGGCTCCACCAGGATTCCGCCAGCGCACCGTAACCCTCGCAGAACGTTTCGGGACCAGCCTGAATTGAAAAAGCCCTCCAGCCGAGCCAGAGAGCTTCAATCGATCACTGGCCAGGAGCCAGCCTCGCTGGAAGGATGAGCTTACTTCTTGGCCTTGGGAGCCTTGGCGGCCGCTGCGGGCTTCACTTCGACGGAAGTGGTGGCCATGGTGTACTCGATGGTGACCTTGTCTCCCACCTTGACGTCGGGGCCCTGGGAAGCGTCGCGGGCGATCTCCCACTTTTCCTTGCCCTTTTGGACCACGAATGCGTCGGGGCGGACTTCCAGGACCGGGCCGGTCACCTGGTAGGACTTGGTGGCGGCCAGCGCGGAGGTGGCGAGAACGGAAACAAGGAGAGCCAAGGACGCGAAGGACTTCATGGGAGGATTCCTCGATAAGACAATTTTCGTTCAGGACCCCGGGTTTCCCCGAAGGCGGTGGAAGTCCAAAAATAGGAACACCAATCGATTCAGGGCTGTGCAACACTTCCAAAAATGTTTCAGTCCAAATGGGTCCAACGGAAGGTCCTGCTGACTCGCGAGTCGGCATCCCTCAGGTGAATGGTCAAAAGCCCCTTGGGAAGCCCCTCCAGGGAAACTCGCGAGACAGCGGCACCACCGGCGACCTCGCGCAGTCGTACCCCGCGAACATCCAGAATCTGCGCCGTGTGGAATTCCCCTTGGATTTCCAACGCCTCGCCTAGCACCCGCACTCGCGGGCTTGGTGGAGGGAAGTCGGTTCCCAAAGCTGTGAGGGGAGGATTGGCCTGCCCAAGGAGATTCGTGTTCGAGAACCGGACCTGGTAGGGCCATTGTTCGTCGTTGGCGTCGTTGTCGTCCCAGGCATGGTGCCAGTGTTCCTGCGGCGATCCGGACACCACCAACCAAAGCTTGGAGGCGTTGGCGGGAACCGCGAAGTCGAGAGTTCCTTCCGGATTGGCGCCATTGTCGTACTTCGCGCTGGCCATGTCGCTGTACACCCGCATGCCGTCCTTCAAAAGCGCCACGAATCCATAGCGCCAGCCAGCCTTGGTGGGGTTCAGCGACCGGAAGCCGCTGGCGCCCACCTTCCCCTGGAAGTCCACCGCTACCGTGGTGGCGGAGTTGGGAGCGTTCAACTTGATGCTGTTGTAGCCGTAGTTTTCCGGGGTGACCGAAGCATCCACCAGCCAATATTTGTCCGAGGTCTGGCTCATTTTGACCTGGGCACGCTTGTCGATGGAATTGGCACCGCGCGCTTTGATGGCAGGAAGGTCCCAGGTCGTCAGTCGCGACGCGTGTTCGTACATCTCGTCGTTGAATTGCTCCTGGGTGAGGGCGTTGAGACGCTTGTAGGTCTCCACCGGATCCTCGGGCTTTTTGGTTCCTCGCCAGAGTTTGCCCATGAAATCCTGGCCGCGCTTGTAGGTCCAGTAGTCGCCAATGAAATAGTTCGCGTAACGCGGGGTTTCGTGCAAGATGTGCAGGTGGTTGCTTTTGATGTAATTGCCGAAGTCACTCTCGGTGAATTGCATATCCGGATAGGTTTTGAAGGCCTGCCAATTGGCGATCTGTTCCCAAAACCCGTTGCCTCCGGCTCCGTTGGCTCCAAACCCCCAGCGCCACCCGCTTCCCGGGACATCCGCACCCGCCATGTATTCGAAGCAGTGGCCGATCTCGTGGGCGACCACCACCGCGATGTTGGCCGCAGCAGGATCCACGTGGAGCACTCCCACCTTTTCGTCCTGCCCCGACCCGTACGCGGCCCAGTCCGCCTGGTACAACAGGAAGATCATCTGCTTGTACTTGTCGGTCAGCGAAGATCCCTTCAGGACCATCTTGAGCGTGTCCGTGTAGTTGGCGAAGCTCTTTTCCGCCACGGACTTCAACGCCTCCATGTTCACCTTGTAGGTGCCGGAAGCCGTGGATGGATTGCTTCCGAACCCCTTCTCCCAGAAGATGATCCAATTGTCGGTCTGCACGCTGCGATCGTAGCAGAACTGCGTGGAGCAATCGTCGAGTTTCACCCCATCGCCCGCGAGGAAGCTCGGCACGAACACCTGTTTTTGGGCGAAGGAGGTCGCGCTCCAGAAGAGGACCAGGAGGATCATCCTGCCCCAGGCGCCTTTTGCGGATGGATTCCAATTTCTTCTCATCGGATGTTTCCCATGGTAGGAGAATACGTCAATAGCGTATCCCGCTCGGCATCTGTGGCAACGATATCTCTCGCCCCACCCAGCCCAGGGGGGCAATCGGACCACGGTGACGGTGCGGGTCTGGCTCGCGCCGGAAGAATCCAGAGTGACAAGATTTGTCCATCTCTCGATTCCCCACTTCTCGAGCCGGATCGTTTCGGCATGGCTTCCCGCCGCCCTGTCGCCGCGAACGACATCCCTGTCACCTTGATAGGGATGTCGTTGGCTCCCGACCATCCGGGAAGAAGGGAGTGGATGCCTTCGTGATCCATCGCGCCTTGCTGGCCCGCCTTGTCATTGTAGGCGCAGGAAGGGTGCCCACCACGCCGGCGCACTTGTCGTCCAAGTCCTTGGTGGGCATGGAATCGATTTCGGAGAGCGCCCCATTGAGAATCCACGAAACAGAATCCAGTTTTGTTCCATGCATATCTCCCGCACCGCCCTGGTCATTGCCTCAATTATTCTCATGACAAACTGCGGGATGATGGAGGAACCTCCCTCGGAGTATTCCTTCACCCTCAGATGCCCCACCTGCCGCGCGAGTGGCGTGGACACCATCGAGGTCCACAATCCTTCGGTGGTCCTACGTTTGGCGGTGGACACCCTGGGCATGACACATGGCTTCGTGCTCGACGGCGCGACGGTTTCCAATGGCCGGATCTGGTTTGGATTCCACGGACTCCCCTTGCTGGTCTCGGGAACACAGGAGCCGAGCGATAGCAGCTACGACGTCCGATTGGAGCCCTTCGATTGGGGGCCATCCGCCCAGCAGGACTCGAATTTCACCGCCTACGTGCGTGATCCCAAACCGCAAGACATCAGTTGGCACACCCAATTCACCGCTGGCAATTCCCTGTTCTCCTATCGGTTCCAACTCGATACCACCTTCCCGGTCTCCCCCGACGGATCCTACTCCCTGAAGCTGCCGAAACTTCTTTTCGCACCTCGGCCTCCGCAAGCCTATTTCTGGAACAACACCATCTACAGGGGCATGTACATCTCGCAAAACAATCGGCTCGACAGCCTTTCCACCCTGCATGCGTGGCCGCCAAGGAATGATTCGGGGTGGATGCCCTCCTCTGAAATCACCTGCTGGAAAAGCGACTGGTCTGAGAAGACCCAGCATCAAATCTGTGTTTCCGGCAAAGGCGCACCCTTGGAATTCCACAGAGCCTGGGTCAAAGGATGGGACGTGGTCGGAGAAGATTCCGGAAGCTGGGATCCGACCTCGCGCAAGGCTGTGTTCGTCCACCGAGAGCCCTCCGGAGAGCCCCGTTGGGATTCGACGATTTTTGACCCGCGTCCTGTTCCGGGTACCGCGAACTGGTGGTACACCAACGAACCGGCATTGGAATCGGTCGCCAGATCGGGAAGCCTCTTCGCCTGGACCTTGTTCAAAGCGCCGTAGGCTACCTTGCGGGCTTCTTTGGATCGGAGCCCCACGAACGAAAACGCCCCAGCCCTCCCGAAAGGAAGGCCGGGGCGGATTGTGCCACCAAAATCAACTGGGGAAGAGATCTCCCCCAGCCCTCTGCTTACTTGTACTCTTCGACCAGGATGTCCTTGCGCACGCCATCCACGGTCAAGGCCACGCGGCGGGTCTTGGCGATGTCCGTGGAGGTGGACACCTTGGGAGCGGCGGTCTTGACCTCGGGCTTGGCCGAGCCGTTGTAGACAGCTTCCGTCTGCTGCGGGAACATGGCGTAGAGCACCGCGGCTTCGTCGGTGGCGGGCAGATTCTTGGCGGCCAGCTCCTTCTTGAGCTCGTCCATCTTGGGAGCCAACAGATCCGCTCCGCGGCCTTCGATGGGCTTCTGGCCGGTCTGGTCGCACACCAGCTTGAGCACGTCCGGATCGATGGGGCCGGGAGTGCGGCCGTACTTGCCCAGGACGATGTCCTTGGTGTTCTGGGCGATGATCTTCCAGCGACCCATCTTCACGTTCATCATGGCCTGGGTGCCGACGATCTGGGAGGTGGGAGTGACCAGCGGGATCCATCCCAGGCACTTGCGCACGTAGGTCATTTCGTCCATGACCTCCGCGACCTTGTCGCCCATGCCCTGTTCCTTCAGCTGGTTCAGGAAGTTGGACATCATGCCGCCGGGCACCTGGTAGCGCAGGATGCCCACATCGGTGCGCTCGTTGTCCGGGCTGGTGTAGGCGGACAATTCCTGGTAGATGCCTTCGAAGTACTTGGTGAGCTCGAACAGGAGCTCCTTGCTGTACTTGGTTTCGCGACCCGAGCCCTGGAGCATTTCCTGCATCAACAAGGTGTCGGGCTGGCCCGTGCCGTTGGCGAACGGAGCGATGGAGCAATCGAGGATGTCCACGCCGGCGGTGACGGCCGCGTAGTAGGCCGTGTTGGCCAAGCCCGCCGTGTTGTGGCTGTGCAGGGAAAGGGGGATCTTGATCTTGGCCTTGATGGCCTTCACGAGATCATAGGCAACGGGAGCGATCAGGAGACCGGCCATGTCCTTGATGCAGACGGAATCCGCGCCCATCTGTTCCAGCTCGACGGCCATCTGCACGAAGGCTTCCACGGTGTGGACCGGAGAGACGGTGTAGGACAACGCGCCCTGGGCGTGTCCACCGAATTCCTTGGTGGCCGCGATGGCGGTCTTGAGGTTGCGGGTGTCGTTGAGGGCGTCGAAAATGCGCAGGTTGGTCATGCCCGCATCGATCGAACACTTCACGAAGGCGCGCACCACGTCATCGGGGAACGCGGTGTACTGCACGATGTTCTGGCCACGCAAGAGCATCTGGTGCGGGGTCTTGGGGGAAAGCTTCTTGAGCGCGCGCAGGCGATCGAAGGGGTTTTCGGCCAAGTAGCGAAGGCAGGAGTCGATGATGGCTCCACCCCAGGTTTCCAGGGCGTTGAAGCCCATGGAATCGAGCTTTTCCACCACCGGAAGCATCTGTGCGGTCTTCATGCGGGTGGCGGCAAGGGACTGGTGGCCGTCGCGCAGAACGGTCTGGTTGAAAACGACGGGCTTGGACATGAGAATCTCCTGGAAACGACCGGTCTTGGGCCGTGAGTTCAAAGAACGTTTGGGTCGGATTCTGGACCCTTGAAAGTACCAAAATCGGAGTTGTTTGTCTAGATCTCAAGCAGCCCCTCCCAGGGCGCAAACAAAAAGGCCACCCCGAGGGGCGGCCTTGGAAACGAATCCAAAGATTTCGGTTTTCAGATCAGACGAATCGATCGTCCAGCGAGGTCAGCGCCCGCATGTACTGGGCACGCTCGAACGCGGCCGGATCCGCGACCTTCTTCTGGCTCATGGAGCCGCGAAGCTGATCGACCGACTCGTATTCCTGTTCGTCCATCCATTCGCCCAGCTCGGTGAGCATCCGGCCCACCACGTCGGATCCCTGCGAGAGGATCGCGCTGGCGACCTGGCCCACCTGCGCTCCGGCCAGCAAGGCCTTGAGCAGGTCGCGCCCGGTGGCCACACCACCCGAGAGGGCGATCTGGGGCGCCACACGGCCGGAGAGGATGGCCGTCCAGCGAAGTGGAAGACTGAGATCGCTGGAATCGGAAAGCTTCGCGGCGCTCAGCACCGAAAGGTTCTCCGGATCCAAATCGGGCTGCAGGAACCGGTTGAACAGCACGACGCCCTTGGCGCCGGCCGATCCGATCCGTGAAACCAAATGCGGAATCGAGGAGTAGAACGGCGAAAGCTTCACGGAAACGGGAATGCCGACCTTGCCCACCACCTCGGCGACGAGGTCCACCACCTGGTTTTCCACCGAGACGCCATCCACAACAGGATCTGTCGGGATGGAGTACACGTTGAGCTCCAGGGCGTTCACGCCGGTCTCTTCGATGCGACGGGCCCATTCGGTCCAGCCGCCGCGGGTCACCCCGTTGAGACTGCCGATCACGGGGAGCTTGACGGCCTTGCGGATGGCGGACAGGTGCGCGAGGTACCGGTCCGGCTCGAGGTTGTAGCTTCCCAGGTCGGGAAAGTACGCCTGCGCCTCGGGATGGGCGTTGGAACCCCTGGACAGAAAATGGTCGCGATCGGCCTGTTCGTGGATGATCTGCTCTTCGAAGAGCGAGTACACCACGATCGCACCGATGCCGGCCTCTTCCAGCTTCACCACGTTTTCCAGTTTCTTGGAAAGCGGAGAAGCGGAAGCCACCAGAGGCGATCCGAGCGTGAGCCCGAGGTAGGAGGTGGAGATGTTCGCCATCAGACGGCGTCCTTCTGTCCGGCCAGGTGCTTGAGCTGCGACCACTTGACGGTGATCGCGGACTTGGCCTGCGCGAGGAGCATCTCGGCGCGCGCCTTGTCCTGGGCGATCAGCATCTTGTAGCGAGTCTCGTTGTAGATGTACTTCTCCAGCTCCACCGAAGGCTCCTTGGAGTCCAGCTGGAATCCGTTCTCACCAGCCAAGGCGAGCTCCGGGATTGTAGCGGTACAAGGGCCAGTGACCGGTCTGGACCGCGAGCTTCTGCTGCTCGAGACCCTTCTCGATCGGGAAGCCGTGCGCGATGCAATGGCTGTAGGCCAGGATCAGCGAAGGACCGTCGAAGGCCTCCGCTTCCTGCAGGACCTTGACCGTGTGGGCGTCGTTGGCACCCATGGCGATGCGCGCCACGTACACGTAGCCGTAGGCCATGGCGATCAGGCCCATGTCCTTCTTGGGGAAGCCCTTGCCGTTGGCCGCGAACTTCGCCACCGCGCCCGTGGGAGTGGACTTGGAGGCCTGGCCACCGGTGTTGGAATACACCTCGGTGTCCAGCACCAGCACGTTCACGTTGCGGCCGGTGGACAGCACGTGGTCCAAGCCGCCGTACCCGATGTCGTAGGCCCAGCCGTCGCCGCCGAAGATCCACACGCTGCGGCGGACCAGGTTGTCGGCCAGCTCCTTGAGATCCTTGGCCGCGGGCGAGTTGTCGCCGGCGATCTTGGACTTCAGGATTTCGACGCGCTTGCGCTGTTCGGAAAGACCAAGTTCCGTCTTTTGTTCGGCGGTCAAAAGCGCTGTCACGAGCTCGTCGCCCAAGACGTCCGCGAACTTCTTGACCAGCTCCTTGGCGTACTCTTCCTGCTTGTCCAGCGACAGGCGCATGCCCAAGCCGAACTCCGCGTTGTCCTCGAACAGGGAGTTGGACCAGGCGGGACCTCGGCCTTCCTTGTTCTTGGTGTACGGGGTGGTGGGCAGATTGCCGCCGTAGATGGAGCTGCAACCGGTGGCGTTGGCGATGTGCATGCGATCGCCGAACATCTGCGTCACGAGCTTGATGTAGGGGGTTTCACCGCAACCCGCGCAAGCGCCGGAGAATTCGAACAGGGGCTGCAACAGCTGGCTGTTCTTGACGTTGTTGGGATTGATCTGGGTGCGATCCATTTCCGGGATGGAAAGGAAGTATTCCCAGTTGATCTTCTCTTTTTCCAGAATCGGATGGACCGGCACCATGTTGATGGCGCGCTTGGAACTGTCGGTCTTGTTGCGGGCCGGGCAGGCTTCCACGCACAGGCTGCAACCGGTGCAATCCTCGGGGCTCACCTGGAGGGCGAAGTCGTGTCCCGGGAATTCCTTGAAGAACTTGGCAGGCACCTTCTTGAAGTCGGCAGGCGCCTTCTCCAGGACTTCCGGCTTGGCGAGCTTCACGCGGATCACCGCATGCGGGCACACCAAGGCGCACTTGGCGCACTGGATGCAGATGCTGGGATCCCACTCGGGGATTTCCAGGGCGAAGTTGCGCTTCTCGAAGGCGGTGGTGCCCAGCGGGTAGGTGCCGTCCATGGGAATCGAGCTGACGGGAAGTTCATCGCCGTTGAAGGCGATCATGGGCCCGAGCACGTTCTGGACAAATTCCGGCGCACTCTTGGGCACGGCGGCGGGACGGGAGTGGTCGGCGGTGACCGTTCCGGGCACCTGGACCTGGAAGAGGTTCTCCACCGATTTGTCGACCGCGTTGAAGTTCTGCTGCACCACGGCTTCGCCGCGCTTGCCGTAGGTCTTCTTGATGGCCTTCTTGATCTGCGCGATCGCCTCGTCCTTCTCCAGCACGCCGGAGATGGCGAAAAAGCAGGTCTGCATCACGGTGTTCGTGCGATTGCCCATGCCCGTGTCCTTGGCCACCTGGTAGGCGTCGATCACGTAGAACTTGAGCTGCTTGGCGATGATCTGCGACTGGACTTCGGTGGGCAGCTTGGCCCAGATCTCGTCCTTGCTCCAGGTGGTGTTCAGGAGGAACACGGCGCCGGTGGAGGCGTTCTTCAGCATGTCCACCTTCTCGAGGAAGCTTTCGGCGTGGCAGGCCACGAAGGAAGCGTGCTCGATCAGGTACGGGGCGCGGATCGGGTTGGGCCCGAAGCGCAGGTGCGAAACGGTGAGACCGCCGGACTTCTTCGAGTCGTAGAAGAAGTAACCCTGGGCGTGGTTGTCGGTTTCTTCGCCGATGATCTTGATCGAGTTCTTGTTGGCGCCCACGGTGCCGTCGGAACCCACGCCGTAGAACAAGCAACGGACGGATTTTGGATCTTCCGTGTTGAAGGAAGGATCGTAGGAAAGCGAAAGATGGGTCACGTCGTCGTTGATGCCGACGGTGAATTCCTTCTTGGGGGAAGCCGAGGCCAAGTTGTCAAAAATTGCCTTGGTCATGGCAGGCGTGAACTCCTTGGAGCTCAAGCCGTAGCGGCCACCCGAGATGAAGTCGAACTTGCGGCCGAGTTCGGCGGCGGCGGAGACCACGTCCAGGAACAAGGGCTCGCCTTGGGAGCCCGGCTCCTTGGTGCGATCCAGCACGGCGACCTTCTTGACGGAAGCCGGGATGGCGCCCACGAAGGCGGTGGCGTCGAACGGACGGTACAGGCGAACGGCCAGCACGCCGGTCTTCTCGCCCTTGGCATTCAATGCCTTCACGGTCTCCTGGACCGTTTCCACTGCCGAACCCATGACCACGATCACGCGGTCGGCGTCGGCGGCTCCGAAGTATTCGTAGAGCTTGTAGGCGCGGCCGGTCAGCTTCGCGAATTCGTCCATCGACTTCTGCACGGAAGCGGCGACGGTGTTGTAGATGGCGTTGGTGCTCTCGCGCCCCTGGAAATAGACGTCCGGGTTCTGCGCGGTGCCGCGGATGAAGGGGCGCTCGGGATTGAGGCCGCGGCGGCGGTGTTCGGCCACCAGCTCCTGCGACATCATGGAGCGCATCTGCTCCTCGGTGAGGGGCAGGATCTTGTTGACTTCGTGCGAGGTGCGGAAACCATCGAAGAAATGCACGAACGGAATGCGGGTTTCCAGCGTCGCGGCCTGCGAAATCAGGGCGAAGTCGTGGGCTTCCTGCACACTGTTGGAGCACAGCATGGCCCAGCCGGTCTGGCGCACGGCCATCACGTCTTGGTGGTCGCCGTAGATGGACAGACCCTGGGCGGCCAGCGCGCGGGCCGAAACGTGGAAGACCGTCGAGGTGAGCTCGCCGGCGATCTTGTACATGTTCGGGATCATCAACAACAGACCCTGCGAACACGTGAAGGTGGTGGTCAGCGATCCAGTCTGGAGCGCGCCGTGCACGGTACCTGCCGCGCCGCCTTCGGACTGCATTTCCACCACGAGGGGCACGGTGCCCCAGATGTTGGGCTTGTTCTGGGCCGACCATTGGTCGGAAAATTCACCCATCGGGGTCGACGGGGTGATCGGGTAGATGGCGATGACCTCGTTGGTCTTGTGCGCCACCATCGCCACCGCTTCGGTGGCATCCACGGTCAACATCTGCTTCGAACCGGCTTCGGATGACATTCTGTTCCTTTCCAATGGTCTTGTAGACGAGAGATGAGCAAATCTAAGATGTCGCGATCTAAAATACACCTAAATCAGACAAACAGATCCCTTAGGCGCGATTAGCCTCTCGCTCCCGTTGTGTGACATCTAACTGTAAGTGACTGATCTGTCTTGAATTGTCAGAGGTTGTCGCCACAATGGCGGTTCTTCGTGCCTATTGCGCTCCGGCATGCCCCTTGCTACTCGTCTGGCGTGGGAACCCTGATCCAGGTGCCAACCTTGCTGTCTCGACCGGAGATGCTGTTGGCTGGGAACAGAAACAAGGAGGCGCACATGCTGATCGACACCACCCTGCGGGAGGGACTCCAGGCTTTCGACGTGTACCTGGATCCACAGGAACGGGCGGAATTGGCCGGACGGATCGCCTCGGCTGGGATCACGGAACTGGAAATCGGCTGGGCGGGACGAGGAGGCGATCTGAAGGACGTGGTCTCTGCGGTCCAGCGGGCCCGGTCGCGACCCATGGTCTGGAGCATGGCGCGCCGGGTGTCCCTGGAAGAAGCCGCCCATTCCGGGGCCTCCGCCGTGACGATCTGCATTCCCGCCTCCCGACGCCACCAATCCGAGCGGTTCGGCTTGGACCTCTCGGCTGTCGAGGAATGGATCCAGGAATCCGTGGCCCAGGCGAAGACGCTTTTCGATTTCGTGCAGGTGGGATTCGAGGACGCCTCGCGAGCCGACAAGACGGTGCTCGCGGACCTTCTGAAAACCGCCGAACTGGCGGGTGCCAACCGGGTGCGCGTAGCAGATACGGTGGGCCTTCTTTCGCCGTTGGAAGTCGCCAGGATGGTTGCCCGTGTCCACAGCGCCACCAAGTTGCCCATCGGCGTGCACCTGCACGACGATCTGGGCATGGCCACCGCGGGCGCCATCACCGCCATCGAATCCGGCGCGACCACCGCCGACACCACGCTTTTGGGCATCGGCGAGCGGGCGGGCATTTCCGCCACCGAGGAGATCGCCGCCTGGGGAGTCCTCCGGCGCGGGATGGACATCGACTTGCGCGCCTTGCGCGACGCCTGCGAATGGCTCGCCCGCAAGACGGGAATTGTCATCCCGGGATCCAAGGCCGTGGCGGGCGGCAACATATTCTCCACCGGCACCGGCATCCATGTGGACGCGATTGGACGAAATCCGTCCTTGTACGAGCCGTGGGACCCGGTGCGCACGGGCCACGAACGCGCCAGCGTGCTGGGGGCCAATTCCGGTAAAGGCGCGGTGCGGCTCAAGCTCCAGGAGCTGGGGCTGCCCGAACCATCCGATCTGGAGGACCTGGTGGACGAAATCCGTCTCGAGGGGGCGCGCCTGCGGAGACCCTTGAGGGACGAGGAATTGCCGCGGTTGCTGGAGCGGCCGGCGGGGTGAGGGAAAGGCTCCCATCAGCTGCGAGCAGATGGTGGGAGTTATTTAGCGGGAGGAAGCGACAGGGTCGGCGAATACCCCGCAGATTGCTTCGGGGTGGTTTACTTCGTTTCGATGTCTTCGGGTTTCACGCCGGTAACGTCCGTCACGATCTCCCAGGAGATGCCGTGGTCGCGCATCTTGAGGGCGGCTTCAAGCTTGGAAGCCCGCGCGCCTTCTGCTTTGCCTTTTTCCATTCCAATTTTCGTAAAGTGTTCGATGAGCATTCCTGCCTCCCGGTACTCTGCTTGATTCATCGCGGACAGCGCACGCTGCAAGGCTCCCGGCTCTGTCTCCTCAAGATACGCATCCACGTAGCGAAGCGCTTGCTCGATCTGCGCTTCGGTCAATGGAAGTCGGGACATCTGGCGTAAGAGGTCGAGCTTGATACGAACCATATCCTCTTCGCCCAAGTCCATGCGGGATGCCAATGCCAATTGCGCCGGATTGTGCGAATTCAGGTACTCCCGCACCGGAAGACTTGAGGGATGCACGGCCAAGAATCGGAAATCAAGAAAACGGTGGCCCGCGAACTCGAGTCCGTAGTGCGTCCAGCGCTCGGAGAGCGGCTGGCGACTGTTGTCGCCGTAGACCACAATGGGAATGACCACGGTTCCGTACTTGATGTGTAGGAGCGCGAAGTAGCGAAAAACTCGGGCCAGGAATTCAGGGCGGCGCTTGCCCTGGGCCTCGATGAACACGATGAGGAACGCGTCTCCCGCCTCGCCTTTGGCCCGAACACGAGCCACAACGTCCAAATGGTGAGGTCGCCCTTCCAACTCCGGGAAGAGTTCCTGCGTGAGGAAATTTTCGGGACCGAAATCGGTAAAGTCCAATTCGGCGGCCACTTCGGGAAAGAAGCCTTCGAGGAACTGCTGGAGAAAATGCGTGAAGAGCTGTTTGTGCAAACCATCGTGATCGATGGCGCTCCGGGGGCGGCGAGGGGGCATGGAGGAAATTTACATCAACGCAAACACTTGTGCAGTGCTTTTTTGAGCTCTTCTACCATGTTAGCTTTCGGTGGGAGCGCACGATCTACAGACGTCATCCCTTCGACATGCTCAGGGCGAGCAGTGGAAATGGTTCCAGTGATCCTTCAACAAGTCAGGGACCATCCTTGAGACAGCGGACGCTAAGATCGTTTTCCTTGACGCTCATGCCGCGGCCCAGGTCGTCGAAGCCCGAGTACAAGCCGCGGATCCAGACGTAATGCTCGTCGTCCTCCGACGAGCTGCTGAAGACGGTGCCACTGCCCACCTGGTTGAAGCTGCCATCGTCGTAGCGGAGGCCTGCCGAGAGCGCACGGAAGCCGTAGGTATCCGTGCCGTTGCCAGAAACACCACTATAGGACCAACCACTGGCAGATTTGAGCCGCTTGCCTGCGGTGTTGGCGCCACCCGCGTAGTTCACCAAGGTCGTCCACTCAGAATCACTCGGAACATGCCATCCCGTGGGACAGATCCCCCGATGTTTGGACGGAACGAGGCCTGCACAGATGGATCGGTTGCAGGAGTCTGGAAGCTTCATTACCGCAGCCCATTTGTACAGCCGCCCATACTTGCTGCACGAGTCCGTGCTGTTGCCATAGCACCAAGAACTGTCCACCTTGACGTTCAGGTTCTCCGCCATCCACGTCTGCGTACCAATTGTCACGGTCTTGTAGTCCTGACCGCCATAGGTCAGGCTATCGTAGCCGATCGCGCGGCTCCAAGGGATTGTCGAGGTGTCGATCACCTGCGGGCCCAAGGCGCCAGCAAGAAGCGAAGAAATCTCCACCCGGGCACGAATCAGGCCATTCCAGGAATACAACAACGTGTCCACGGACGCCGACACCGAACGGACGGCAACGACGGTTCCTGCTGTCTTCAATGTCCCTACACCCAGCCCACCCGCGCCAGAGGATGCCCGACCCACCGCATCCACGCCCTCAAAGCGCAACCGGATGCGGTTCCCATCCAACACCAGATGCCTCGTTACCGATGCCGCACTCGACTTTGGGGTGACGTCAATTCCTGTCGAGGGGCCGGAGAGGCTCCAAGCACCACTGGTGTTCGTGGTGGTGGCATTTCCGGCTCCCACCAGCGAGACACCAGCACCAGAAAGAACCTGTCCGGATAGGTCCGTGACTGTCCCGGACAAACTGATGTCAGAAGAATAGGAGGGAACTGCTAACAGGGCAGCGACCAATGCCAAATGGGAAAACAATCTCAAGGAACGATTCATCGGGGAAACCTTTGCTGAATCAAATCGGGATTTCTGGCACTGGGGGAATTAACACATCCATCGGGGTGGATACAGCTCGACTCCTTGAGTTTTGGCCGGCTCAGCGTGGGTCCCTGACGCACATGGCTCATTGCCTTCCCACAGCCCAGGCATGCAGGCTCGAAATAGCTAGGAACGGGAGAGAATCTCAATCGGCTTGGAGATCTTCGGGTTTCACGCCGGTAACGTCCGTCACGATCTCCCAGGAGATGCCGTGGTCGCGCATTTTGCGGGCATTTGCGAGGGCATTCTCGCGATGGCCTTCGGCTCGACCTTGTTCGAGACCTTCTTGTTTGATCCAATCCATGATTTCTGGCATTTCAATCTCCTTGAGCTTGCGAAGAAGCCATGCTTGTTCTGTGGGACTCAATCTACCCTCAACCGCCCAGAAAGCAAAAAAGGTGCGCACTCCATTCATGTCGCCGCGATCGCGGAAGGCGATGGCCACCCGAAGAACTTGCTCCGCTCGATCGAACTCTCCACGCATGTTCGGGGTGAAGGAGAGAGCCACACGGTTGGAAGTGTCGCGAAAGCGCTCCAGATCGAGGGCAGGGACCTGGACAAGGCGAGTTCGGAACATGAGGAACACCTCGCCTTCAGCTCCACGCTCTTCCTTGCCGGAAAGATCGCGCTCCAACGAATCATCAACCAGCGCGACAGGCAGAATGGCATCCTTCGGGAAACGGCGGCACAGATCCACGTAGTACCGCGCTGTGCGCAGTAGATCCAGCTTCGTGGCGTCCGACCAGTGCTCCACCAAGACTAGAAGCAAAGCCTGTCCATCGGGGAACACGTACCGGATGACCAGATCCATTGCCATTCCAGGGCCGGATTCGGCGGTGTCGTCGCGAGTAACTGCGGGATCAAGGAAGGAGATAACCATTGGGGGGCCATGGGTCGCAAAACATCTGGCACCAGAAATTCCAGTGCATCGGACGGATAGGTCTTGATCAGCGTCTTGACGGCCTGATCGTGGGGAAGAAGCAGCGGGCTTGCGGGGCATGGAAGGAATTTACTTCAACACAAACATTTGTGCACTGCTTTTTCGAGCACTTACGCTTTTGATTCCCTCATGTCGCAACGCACGATCAACCGACCCACCACCCCTTCGGCGGAGCTCAGGGCGAGCGACGAGAAGGGTTCGCAGCGCAGGGGCGTTGGGCTGGCGCCGTACGCCCTGGCACCTTCTCCTAGCCCTTCGGCGCGCTTCGCTTGCTCAGGGACCATCCTTTAGGCAACGGACGCTATATCCATTCATTTTTCCGCTATTGTCTTTGAACAGGCTGCCGCTAACCATGCCTAAGTGGCGGGACCAGGAGAGAATGACATCCACCTCAGACGAGCTCCAGAAAGAGGCGTTGCTACCTGCGAAACCGAAACTGAGGTCGACGGAGTACCGGGCTCCCGCCGGGAGGGCGCGGAAGCCGTAGGTATCCGTTCCATTCTGCGATTTGCCGCTTTTGAGAGCCCAACCGCTAACGGAATTGAGCTCCGAGCCAGCAGTGGCTACGCCACCGATGGAAGTCGTGAGGGTCGTCCACTCGGTATCGCTCGGTACATGCCAGCCTGTGGGGCAGACTCCCTGATGTTTGGACTCAACCAAGCTTGCACAGCTGCCTCCGTAGCAAGAATCGGGCAGATTCATCGCTGCCATCCATGTATACAACCGACCATACTTGGCGCCGTTGTCGGCACTCCCGTTGTACCACCAAGAATTGTCCACCTTGTAGTTCAGGTTCTCCGCCATCCACGTCTGCGTCCCGATGGTTACCGTTTTGTACGTCTGGCCATCCGCGTCGCTCATGCTACCGTAGGTGACCGCGCTGTTCCACGGGATCGTCGTACCGGTATCGCTCGAAGGAATCGTAGAGATCGTGTATGTCGCCGAACTTGCAGAACTTGTCGTCATCCCGCTCTTGGTGGCAATCACCTTCAGCGTCCGTGTCTCACTCACAGTCACTGGGGCCGTGTACTTCATGGAGGAGATCGTCGGAGTGCTGCCATCTGTGGTGTAGTAGAGATTTGCACCACTTGTGGCCGAGCTGATCGTCACGAGCTGGGAAGCCGAATAGGTTCCACCGGACGGACTGAAAATGGGCTCCACCACGGCAACAGCCGGAACTGGCGACAGCGTATCCTGAGGTGAATTCCCGTCAGATTTGGTGGAGTCAGTAAGCTTATCGCAGGATGTCAACGGAACGACCGTAGCGGCCAGAATCAACGTTGCAAGCGCAACCAGGGAATGCTTCATCGGGGCAACCTTTGCAGTGGGGAAGGATCAGAACTTCTGGCCAGACAAGATAGCGACAATTCAATGAATTACGGAAGGGAGAGATCGGACCATCTCCATCCAGCTTCGATGACTTTTTAAAACGGCTCAAGCATGCCGGACCCTCACGGATCCGGCATGCGCTCCATCTCGAAAAACACCACGCAATTGGTGTTCAATGCCACTTTGCCCGCCGCTATATACCATGAATTTCCTGCATCTAGGCGTAGATTTTCATGGTATATTATTGGCGTGATACACCGCCACCCACACCTTGAAGCCATTCGTGAGGCACTGGAACGCAGCCGGGTCGTGGTCTTGATCGGGCCGCGCCAGTGCGGCAAAACCACCTTGGCCCGCGAGCTGGTTCCCGAGGATTCCGTCAACTACTTCGACCTCGAAGACCCTGGTAGCTTGGCACGGCTGGACGAGCCAATGACAGCGCTGGCTCCTCTGCGAGGAATGGTGGTGATCGACGAAATCCAGCGTCGACCCGAGCTGTTTCCCACGTTGCGCGTGTTGGCCGATCGCAGGGGGCATCCCGCCCGATTCCTGGTGCTGGGAAGCGCCTCGGGCGAGCTGATGCGGCAGAGTTCGGAGAGCTTGGCGGGCCGCATGGAACTAGTGAACATGGGTGGATTCTCGCTTTGCGAAACCGGACCAGAACACGAGCGACCTCTTTGGTTGCGCGGCGGTTTTCCTCTCGCCTATCTGGCACCGACCCACAAGCAGAGCATGGCCTGGCGCAAGCAGTTCATCCAGACCATTCTGGAGCGCGACCTGCCCCAGTGGGGCGTGCGTGTGGGCGCCACCGCGCTGCGGCGATTCTGGCTGATGGTCGCGCACTACCACGGACAGATCTGGAACGCAGCCGATCCCGCGCGGTCGCTTGGCGTGAATGAATCGACCGTTCGCCGCTACCTGGACCTGCTCACCGACGCCCAGATGCTGCGCCAATTGCAGCCATACCACGCCAATGTCGGAAAACGTCAAGTGAAATCGCCCAAGGTGTACGTGCGCGACAGCGGATTGTTCCACCAGCTCATGGGCCTGGAGACGGAAAAGGCGCTACTGGAACACCCCAAGGCGGGAGCTTCTTGGGAAGGCTTCGCAATCGAACAAATTCTGTCCACCCAGCCGCATGACGAGGCCTGGTTCTGGGCCACCCACCAGGGCGCCGAGATGGACCTGGTGCTCTCGCGCCACGGCAAGCTCTTCGGTGTTGAGATCAAGCGCACCGACTCGCCCCAGGTCACACCCTCCATCCGCAACGCGCTGCTGGACCTGGACCTGGAGCGTGTGGCGATCGTCCACCCAGGAATCAAACGCTATCCGTTGTCGGATCGCGTGGAAGCCGTCCCGATGTCCGACCTGGGGACAAGCAAGGAACTGTTTCCGGCGTCCTGATGGATGCCGGAACCAATCCCCCAGCCCTTCCCCCGCTACCCGCAGCCCGTTCCCGGTTCGCGCACCTTGCCGCAGCCGCAGGCGCTGCCCAGACCGTTGCGTCGCGCCCGCAGCTTGGCCACGTCCTGTCCACCGTACACCGTTTCCAGCGCGTCGTCGATCAGGCCTTCCATCTCGCACACCGCCACGCCCTTGGCTTCCAACGCCTTGCGAGGGGCTTCGCCCGCCGCCGCCACCAAAATGGCCCGGCAATCGGATACCACATCCGCCAGTTCGTCCCAACGCGATCCGCCTGCTCCGGGGGAAGGACAGGGGCGGTCGGCGATCAGACGGAATCCGTCATCGGAGCGTTCCCAGATCTGGACCCGGTCGGCTACGCCCAGGTGCTGGTTCACCAAAACACCTTCCTGGGTGGCCACGGCAACGTAGGGGCGATCGCGCGCCACTTCGTCGCGCGCCTCGTCCATGAGCGCCGCGAATTCCCGCGAGCGGTCCTCCTCCAGGAGTCCCACGGCGTCGGCGCGGCAACGCTGGCAGTGCATCATCTGCTTGAGGTACTTGCCCGATCCGCGGCGCGCACGGTGCATCATGTTGGCATCGGGCTCGGAAAGATCTTCGAAGAGGGCTCCGGGAGCCGGGGTCATGGGAATCAAGTTGTGGACGTCGGCGCCGAGTTCCGAGACCACGCGGGCGATGTCTTCCACATGGTGGTCGTTGATGCCCGGGACAATCACGGTGTTGATCTTCACTTCGATGCCGTGCGACTTGAACATAGGGATGGCAGCCAGTTGCCGTTCCATCAGAAGCTTGGCGCCTTCGACGCCCCGGTAGGTTTTTTTGCCGTCGCGGACCCAAGCGTAGACCTTCGCTCCCACCTCGGGATCCACCGCGTTGATGGTGATCGTCATGTGCGACACGCGCACCTCGGCCAAGCCGTTGACGACCTCTTCGGTGAGACCCAAGCCATTGGAAGAAACGCACAGGAGCATTTCCGGAGCCGTGTCGCGGATCAGACGGAGAGTTTCCATCGTCACGTCGGTATTGGCGAACGGATCACCGGGACCAGCGATGCCGCACACCGCGATGCGCGGCTCGGCGGCGATCGCCCGGTGCAGATACGCGGCGGCTTCCTTGGGCGCCAGCACGCGGCTGGACACGCCCGGACGGCTCTCGTTGGGGCAATCCGTCTTGCGCGAGCAATACGCGCACTGGATGTTGCACTTGGGAGCCACCGGCAGGTGGATGCGTCCGAATTCGTGCTTCTTGTCTTCGCTGAAGCAGGGGTGCCGCTCTACTGGAAGCCTTGTCTCGACCATGACCGTTCTCCTTGTTTGCGTTTGCTGACGGAAATTGGCGGCCTTGGCCGTCACAAGTACGAGTAGCCCACCGGTGAATCGTCCTGGCGTTTCTCCAGGATCGCGTTCACGATGGTGTCCAGAAGGTTCAATGCGCCGCGCCAACCCACGTGCAGCATGCGCTGCCCGCCGAAGCGGTCGTGCAAGGGAAAGCCCACCCGCACCAGCGGCACGTCGCGGCGCCGCGAGATCTTGTACCCCTTGGCGTGGCCAATGAAGAAGTCCGCTTGCTGGCTTTCCACGCAATCTTCCACATCGCGGAAGTCGGCGTCCGAAAGGACCCGAGGCGGTTCTTCCAGGAAAGACCTGGTGACCCGTTCGATTTCGGAAGCGAGCCGACCGCTTTTTCCGCCGGAGGCCACCAGGGTGGTCTTGACGCCAATTTCCGTCAAGAAGGCCACCAGCCCCACGACCATGTCTTCGTCCCCGAACACCACTGCGGTCCGACCCGCCAGATACTTGTGCGCGTCCACGCAGGCATCGATCAATCGCCCGCGCTCCAGTTGCCATTCGGCGGGGGTTTCACGTCCGGAAGCCTCTTCCAAAACCGCGAAGAAGGCGTCGGATTCGCGGATCCCGATGGGCAACCCCAGGGTGCGCACCGGCACGTTCCATTTGTCCTTCAAGACCGCGTTGGCCGAAAGTTTTTCAGGGATGGTGCGTCCGAACTCCACGGCCATGCGGCTGCCCGGCAATGCTCGCATGGCTTCCATGGCGGTTCCACCCTCGGCCATCGTGGGCATCTCGGCCAGGGCGGGGCCATCCAGCCGCTCGGAGTAATCCGGAACCAAGGTCGCGCCCATCCCGAAAGCGGTGATCATCTCCCGCAGATGGCGGAGATCGGCCGGCGACACGAAGTTGGGAAACAACGTCATTCCGCCGTGGGGTGCGGTGGCTTCGGCGAAGTGTTCCACCAAGGCCCGGGTCGCGCCATGGAATCCGTCCATGTGGGTGCCGTCGTAGCTGGGGCAGGCCACCTTGACAATTTCCGGATTCCCGGCTTCCAGCGGGTGTTCCAGGACCTCCTTGTCCCACTCGTGCACGAGCATTCCCAGGTCTTCGCCGGTGGTCTCGGTGAGGCAGGTGGTTGCCAATCCCACCACCTTGGCGCCGTACTTTTCCGTGACATTGCGAAGTCCCTTGCGCAAGGACGGCCCGCCGCCCAGCACCGCCTCTTTTTCCGAGACGCTGGAAGAAGCGATGTCCACGGGCTCGCGAAAGTGGCTGATCAGGTAGCGGCGCATGTAGGTGGCGCAACCCTGAGACCCGTGCAGGAAGGGAACGCATCCCTCCACTCCCTGGAAGGCCACCATGGCGCCCAACGGCCGGCACTGGTGACAGGGGTTGGCGGTGGAAACCCACGGCTCGCGCTTTTTCGCATCCATCGTCTTGATCATCTCAGGACTCCTTTCCGACGACTTCCGTCGAATGGGCGGTTCCGGCCGTGGTGCGCCCGATCCGCCGCGGCACCAGCCTCCAGATGGGGCTTTCCACGGTGGCGGCCACTTCCTTGGCGAAATTTCGCATTCCCAGAAAACCCTCGAGCGCCAACTTGCGCTCGTGGTTGTGGTCGCAAAAACCCAAACCCAACTTGTAGGCGATGGGCCGCTCCTTCACGCCTCCCACCAGGATGTCCACGTCGTTGTCGCGCAGAAACGCTCCCAGCTCCAGCGGGTTGGCGTCGTCCACGATCACCGTGCCCGGATCGCAGACCTGCTGGATTTCGCGGTAGTCTTCTTCGGTGCCCGTTTGCGATCCCACCAAGGTGACCTTCATGCCCAGGTGGCGGAAGGCTTTGATCAACGAGAAGGCCTTGAACGCTCCACCCACGTAGATGGCCGCGGTCTTTCCCTGGAGGCGCTTTTTCAGAGCCTTCATTTCCGGGACCAGAGTCAGGAGTTCGTCGGCCACGATCTTCCTGGCTCGCTCCATCACCTGCCAATCCACGTCCTGGAAATGGCGGGCCACCGCGTAGAGGGATTCGGCCATGTCCTCGATCCCGAAGTACGACACGCGAAGGAACGGCACGTCGTGCTTTTCCTTCATGTACTTGGCCAGTTCCATCGTGGCACCGGAGCACTGCACCACGTTGAGTTTGGCGCCGTGGCTTTTGCGGATGTCGTCGATGCGACCATCGCCCGTGATGTTGGCCACCACTTGCAGGCCCATCTTCTCGTAGTACTGGCGGATGAGCCAGATCTCGCCGGCCAGATTGAAATCGCCCAGGATGTTGATGGAAAGGGGGCCGATGCCCGTGGTGTCGCCGGTTCCCACCAGGCGGTCGATGGCCTTGCACGCGGCGCTGTATCCGGCGCGCTTGTTTCCCTTGAAGCCTTCCGATTGGACGGCGATCACCGGAATGCCCACGTCCTTTTCCACGCGCTTGCACACGGCTTCGATGTCGTCGCCGATCACACCCGCCACGCAGGTGGAATACACGAAGGCTCCCTTGGGCTGGTACTTCTCGATGAGTTCGCGCAGCGACTGTTCCAATTTCTTTTCCGCGCCGAATATCACCTCGCGCTCGCGCATGTCGGTGGAAAACGACATGCGGTGCAATTCAGGTCCGCTGGACAGCGCACCGCGGATGTCCCAGGTGTAGGCGGCGCAACCGATGGGGCCGTGCACCAGGTGCAACGCGTCGGCGATCGGATACAACACCACACGCGCTCCGCAAAACACGCAGGCGCGCTGAGAGACCGCACCGGAAAGGCTTTGCTTGTCGCAGGAAATGGTTTCCTGCCCGCTTCCGGCGACGAGGATCTGCCCCTTGCGTTCGGCGAAGACCGAAATCGAATCGGTGTCCATCGCAGTGCCCTCCTCTGTCAGCCGTGCCGCAACATCGCGTCACACTCCGTATACAGATCAAGGAGCATGCCAAAGAAGCAGATCTCGAATTCCGCCAATGGAGACCCCGAGATCCATTGACAGGTCCCCCCAGTGTCAATCGCGGGGTTTGCCAATGTCTCCTCCTCCGCCATTGACATTTCCCGTCTTCCACCTCAGGGATCGCATCCCGACACGAGGAAACGACAAACGACGCCGGACGGCGTCGTTTGTGAGGGTGAATCGGCGTCAAGGCCCGCCCAGGATCGGCCTCAGGACCTGCGTCCGGGTGGGCCCCGATCCGGCTTCAGGCGGCCAGTCCGAACTCCATCAGGAGAGCCTCCAATTCCTCGATGGCGATCGGCGTGGGGATCACGAGCATCTTGTTGGCGTCGATCTTCCGGGCCAACGCCCTGTATTGGTCGGCCTGGGAACACTCGGGATTCCACTCGATGCAGGTCTTCTTGTTGATCTCAGCGCGCTGGACGTCGTTGTGCCGGGGCACGAAATGGATCATCTGCGTCCCCAGCTTCCGCGCCAGCTCTATGATGAGTTCATCCTCGCGGTCCGTGTTTCGGCTGTTGCAGATGAGCCCTCCCAACCGCACGCCACCTGCTTCGGCGAATTTCACGATCCCCTTGCAGATGTTGTTGGCCGCGTACATGGCCATCATTTCACCGGAGCACACGATGTAGATCTCCTGGGCCTTGCCTTCGCGGATGGGCATGGCGAATCCCCCGCATACAACGTCGCCGAGCACGTCGTAGAAGGTGTAGTCTAGTTCCTGGGTCGGAGCGTAGGCGCCCAGCTGCTCCAGCAGGTTGATGCTCGTGATGATGCCGCGGCCCGCGCAACCCACACCGGGCTCCGGACCGCCGGACTCGGTGCAAAGGGTGCCGAGGAAACCCGGCTTCAGGACATCGTCGAGCTCGACATCCTCCCCCTCCTCCCGAAGAGTATCGAGCACCGTTTTCTGAGCCAGTCCTCCCAGGAGAAGCCGTGTCGAATCGGCCTTGGGGTCGCATCCGACGACCATGACCTTCTTTCCCATTTCGGCCAAAGCCGCCACGGTGTTCTGGGTGGTGGTGCTCTTGCCGATACCACCTTTGCCATACACTGCGATCTTGCGCATGAGCTCTCCTTCCATCCATTGGACGGAATTCGACACCTGCGAAATCGCAGGATCCGAGCGACGGGGATTCCAGGTTCAATCCCCGTGCCATGCGCTCAGGGGACTCTGAATGCTTGATGGATCTGACAATCTGACAATGGATTGTCGATCCTCGCACGAGATGTCGCTGTGAAGTGCCAATCGACAACTCGACTCGCTGCCATCGCAAAAGGGACACCCCCCGAAGAAGGTGTCCCGTGTACGTGGCTGGCTTTTTCTCTGTCACCATCGCGTTGAAAGCGTCACCGGAGGGAGGAGGTCAGGTCGAGGGCGGGGAATATCCGGCCCGATGTCTCATGTCCATCCCCCTTAAATTCCTCCCTCCGGGACTTCTCGGCGGGTCAGGTCAACTCGTATTCCTTGCAGATTTCGCCTTCCTGCATTGCATCGAGGATAGCGTCGATCGCCTCCTCGTTGACCTTCCCGTACCACACGTTGTCGGGGTGCACGATCATGACCGGCCCCCGATCGCAAGCCTTTAGACAAGCCGTGCTGGAGACGGTCACCCCGTCCATCCCGCGATCGGCCAATTCGCCTTCCAGATATCCCAACAAATCGTTGGCGCCTTTCTTCTTGCAGGCCCCCTGCGCTTCGCCCGTGACACGGAAGCTCGCGCACACGAAGATCTGCTTTTCCGGCTTTTGCATAGGTCCCCCCGTTGAATCCTTTCCCGATCTCTAGCAAGCGTTGATAATCCTCCGGCATCGGACCTTTCGGTCCGATGCCGGAGGAGATGATGCCGCCCATCGCTGGGCGGATCGGGGCGAAAAAAGCGCCCCATTAGACATCCATGACAATTTCTGCAAGATCTCGGACATCCCGCCGGATCGGCAGGCGAACGAGATTTCCAGATCAAGGCCCAAACCGAAATCGCTTCCGTTCGCCCTTCGAGACGCCTGCGGCTCCTCAGGACGAACGGCCATCGATTCACGCTCGGGACTTCATCACATCTGCAACTCCATCTTGTGTTCTTCCACGTCCCGATCGATGCGATCCATCAGCAAATTGAGGATCTGCTCCACGAGGCGGATGCCGCCCATGTAGCCGACCGTCGGGAAGTGCTGGTGCCCCTGGCGATCCAGGATGGGGAACCCGAAGCGAAGGAAGGGCACGTCTTCGTCGCGGGCCATGTACTTGCCGTAGGTGTTCCCGATGAGCAGGTCCACCGGTTCGTTCTTCATCCACTGGTGCAGGAGGAACATGTCGCCGCCGATCTTCAGATTGGCGGTAGGGTTGATCTCCGTCAGGCGGTCGCGGATGTAGTTGCCTTCCGTGCCGGTCACGATGTGGCGCACATCCATGCCCATGGTCTTCAGGAACTCGGTCAGCGGGATGAGCTGGTCGGGATCGCCAAAGATCGCGACCTTCTTGCCCCACAGGTACTGTTCCATGTCGGACAACAGGTCCACGAGCTTCCCGCGTTCGTCGTTGATCGATTCGGCGACCGTCAGACCGTAGGTCTTGATCAGCGATTCGATCATGCGATCGGTGGCGGCCAACCCGATGGGCAGGTCGACCACGTCCCCTTCGACGCCGAACGTCTTGCTGAGCTCTTCCGAACCCAAAGCCGTCGCCACGCGTCCCAAGCACAGGCTCGCCTTGGCCGCACCGGCGGTGGCGATGTCCTCCACCTTGGCTCCACCCTTGGGGTAGAACACGTGCTTGCCGGTCATGGGCGCATCGAACACGCCGTCGGTGTCGGGGAACATCACGAAGGGGACGCCCAACACGTTCAGGTAGCGCTTGATCTCGCGCATGTCGCAAGGCTCGACCCAGCCGGGGATCACGGCCAGGTGTTCACCCTTGGTCTCGCTGGCCTTGACCAGGTCGCGGACGATGCCCTTGACCATGTTGGCGTAGCCCGTCACGTGGGTTCCCACGTAGCTGGGGGTGTTGCCGTAGATGATCAGCTTGCCGTCCGGAACCTTGCCGTCGTCGAAGGCCTTCTTGCGGATCTGCACCATGTCGTCGCCGATGGTCTCGGAGAGGCAGGTGGTGTGGATCGCGATCACCTTCGGGTCGTAGACCGAGAAGATGGTCTGGATGGCCGTGAGCAGGTTGGCCTGCCCGCCGAACACCGCCGAGCCTTCCGTGAAGGAACTCGTGGAGGCCATGACCGGATCCTTGTAGTGGCGGGTCAGGGTCGAGCGGTGGTACGAGCAGCAGCCCTGCGAGCCGTGGCTGTGGGGAAGCGCACCGTGGATGCCCAGCGAGGCGTACATGGCGCCGATGGGCTGACAGGTTTTGGCAGGATTGATGACCAGGGCTTCGCGTTCCTTGATCTCGCCCGCCGGAGTGTGTCTGAGCAGAGTCATGATAGATCTCCTTGTGACAGTTCTTGTTGAATTCGGATCAGGCGAGGGCGGGCTCGAGGACCGGCGATGCCGATTCCACGGACTCTTCCTGCCAGGACGCGAGAGTGAGCTTCCAGACCGGGCTGTTGGCCATGCGGTCGATGTCGCGATAGAAATTCACGGCACCGCGGAAGGCGTTGTACGGCCCGCCGACGTCGTAGTTGTGGAGCTGCTTGCAGGGGATGCCCATCTTCTGGATGACGTACTTCTCCTTGATGCCGGCGCAGAACACGTCGGGCTTCCAGAGTTCGATGAGCTTCTCGGTCTCGTAGGACGAAATGTCGTCGATGACCAGGGAGTCGGTGTCCATCTCCGGCATCATGCCTGCATAGTCGCTGAAGGTGTAGCCTTCGGACTCCAGGCGTTCCTTGCGTTCGGACAGGTACGCCCGGTACAAGGCTTCGTCCTTCTCCACATGGAGCTCTTCGATGTTGCGCGAATCGGCATCGACCTTGATGGTGGGAAGCACCTTGCGGCCTTCGTAGTCGTCGCGGTGGGCGAATTCGTACCCCGCCGCCAAAACCTTCATTTCCAGTTCCTTGAACAGTTCCTGGTAGTGGTGGGCGCGGCTTCCGCCGACGAACAGGACCACGGACTTGCCGTGGGTGCGCGCCGCGTATTTCTTGCGCATCACCTCGACCTTGGCCAGTTCCTCTTCGCAGATGGCCTTGGTCCGGGCCAGCAATTCGGCGTCCTCGAAGTATTCGGCCATCTTGATCAAGGACTTGGCGGTGGCGTTGGCCGACACGAAGTTCACCTTGATCCAGGGGATGCCGTACTTCTTCTCCATCATCTCGGCCACGTAGTTGATCGAGCGATGGCACATGACCATGTTGAGGTCGGCGGTCTGGGCGTTGGCGAACTGGCCGTAGGTCGAGTTGCCGGAAAACGTCGCGACCAGCTCGAAACCGCAGCGCTTGAACAGCTCTTCGATCTCGAAGGCGTCGCCGCCGATGTTGTATTCGCCCAGCAGGTTGACGCGGAATTTCTTCTGTCCGCGAACCTGGTCGTCCAGGCCGACGATGTGCTTGAACACCTGGTTGTTGGCGATGTGGTGGCCGGCGGACTGCGAAACGCCCTTGTAGCCTTCGCAGGAAAAGCCGAACACGTTGATGCCCAGCTCTTCCTTCATCTTGCGGGCCACGGCGTGCACGTCGTCGCCGATCAGTCCCACAGGACAGGTGCTGAACACGGAGATCGCCTTGGGGTGGAACAGTTCGTAGGCTTCGCGGACCGCGGCTTCGAGCTTCTTTTCGCCGCCGAACACGATTTCGTTCTCGTGCAGGTCGGAGGAGAAGCTGTACAGCATGTAGTTCTCGCCGTCCGGTCCCGGATCGGTCATGTTGCGGCGCGTGAGCCACGAATAGAATCCGCAGCCGATGGGCCCGTGGGTGATGTTCACGATGTCGCGGGTGGGCCCGAGAATCACACCCTTGCAGCCGGCGTACGTGCAGCCGCGCTGGGTGATGATGCCGGGGGCGGTGCGCGAGTTGGCGAGAACTTCCGGAACGACGCCGCCGTCCTCGATCTTGTTCGCCACCATCTGCTGGCCGCGCTTTTTCGCGAGTTTGCTCGGGTACTTCCCGACGAGTTCCTGTTTCGCCGTCGCGGCGTCTGGTCTTTGCTCGATCATGTGTCGCCTCCCTCGGTGCGATCGACGGCATCCGCCGTACGATGGCAATGGTTTCAAACGTTCTCGCCGAAGCCTTCTCGGCGGAACCACCGTTCTCGTCCTTGTGATTGTGGGCGATCCGGGAAGGATCGCGTGCCGCCCTTCCGTCTCGACAGGTATTGTCGAGAGGAAGGAGGCGCGTGAAGTTGGTCGCTTACGCGGCCAGACCGAACTCCATCAGAAGGGCTTCGAGCTCTTCGATGGCGATCGGTGTCGGGATGACGAACATCTTGTTTTCGTCGATCTTGCGAGCCAGCTTGCGGTATTCGTCGGCTTGCTCGGCTTGGGGGTTCCACTCGATCACGGTCTTCTTGTTGATCTCGGCGCGCTGCACGTCGTTGTGGCGGGGCACGAAGTGGATCATCTGGGTGCCCAGCTTCCTGGCCAGCTCCATGATGAGTTCGTCTTCGCGGTCGGTCTTGCGGCTGTTGCAGATGAGGCCGCCCAGGCGCACACCACCGGCTTCGGCGAACTTCACGATGCCCTTGCAGATGTTGTTGGCCGCGTACATGGCCATCATCTCGCCGGAGCACACGATGTAGATCTCCTGCGCCTTGCCTTCGCGGATGGGCATGGCGAATCCGCCGCACACCACGTCGCCGAGCACGTCGTAGAAGGTGTAGTCGAGCTGCTGGGTTTCGGCGTAGGCGCCGAGTTGTTCCAGCAGATTGATGCTGGTGATGATGCCGCGACCGGCGCAGCCCACGCCCGGCTCCGGACCGCCCGATTCGGTGCAAAGGGTGTTCTTGTAGCCCGGCTTCAGGACGTCGTCGAGTTCCACGTCCTCACCCTCTTCGCGAAGAGTGTCCAGCACGGTCTTCTGGGCCAATCCGCCCAGCAGAAGACGCGTGGAGTCGGCCTTGGGGTCGCATCCGACCACCATGACCTTCTTGCCCATCTCCGCCAACGCGGCCACCGTGTTCTGCGTGGTGGTGCTCTTGCCGATGCCGCCTTTTCCGTAGATTGCGATCTTGCGCATGCGTCCTCCTCCCCGCCCGTCGGACGGATTCTGTCGCCCACGAACACCGTGGACCGTTCCATGGCAGACCACTACATCAATCATCGTGCCAGATCTTTTTATCCTGAATGCGGACGAATTCCGTCTTCCAGGATCCGCCATTCTGACAAACGACAGACCATATTGTCGGTTTTGTCCGTCATTGGACACTGCCAATCGGCATTTCTGTACTTTTCGGTCCCTGAGGGGGGGCTCACTGGATTGGCATTGGGATTGCGAATTGTCGCCATTTGTTCTGTCAACCCAGAGGACCACCACCGATGCCGACCACGTCCAGTCTGATCCACGATCGATCGTCCGCGCGGCTTCGGAGCGGGCGATGACGTCTACCGGCCACCTTTCCAGCCGCTGCAGCCTGCCACCCTGGGCACTGGCCTCCCAAGACTACCAGGAGGACCCCTGCCCGCTGGAGATCGTGGGCGCTCGCGAATCGGAAGCGAGACTGTTCCAACTGTTGGAGCGCCTGGAAGACACCGCTTCGCGCGGAGCCACGTTCCATGAATACTTGGTTGCCCGGTTTCGACTGGAACAGTTGTCCGGGGCACCATCGCCTGCCACCGCCACCTTGCAGCACAGCTACTTGCGATTTTTGCGTGGGTGGGGCGCCGACAGCAACGCCTACTCGGGAGCGGTGCTGAAAAACTGGGTGGAGAGTCGATTTGGTCTGCGTCCCACCTACCACGCGGGGATCCTCGCCTCCAACGAAGAGGCCCAGGCCAAGTATCTGCGCGATCGGATGCGAGGCGAAGCGGAGACCATGGGGCTGTACCAGCAGCTGGACCTTCTGTACACCTACTGCCAGTACGAACTGCAACGGCGGTTTCCCGGCGAGCGATGGCGCACTTTATATAGAGGCACGCACGATCCGGAAGAATACGCAGTGGACCGCGCCCAACCTCACCTGGTGACCCTCAACAATCTGAGCTCCTTCACTTCCGACCGCGAGATTGCCTGGGAGTTCGGATCCTTGGTTTGGAAGGTGCGGATCCCGGTTCCCAAGATCGTGTTCTTCAGCGGGCTGCTTCCCAGAAACATTCTGGAGGGCGAGAAGGAATATCTGGTGCTGGGCGGACGATACACGGTGGAGGCGCTCAAATGGTGATCGCACGCACACCTTCCAGGTCCGAGCGGATCGCAGGAGGCTTCTGGGGACTTTTGGTGGGAGACGCCGTGGGAGTCCCCTACGAATTCGCCCCTCGCCAGCGAATCCCCGCCCTGGCGAAAATCGACATGGACCCTCCAGTGGAGTTCATGCGATCCCATGTGGGGATCAAGCCGGGCACCTGGAGCGACGACGGCTCCCAGGCCCTTTGTCTGGTGGCCTCGCTAACGGAACTCGGCGCATTGGATTGCAGGGATTTGATGGACCGCATGGCCCGATGGTTTCGCGATGGCTACCTCGCCATCGGTCGTGATGTGTTCGATGTGGGACTCCAGACCCGCCAAGCCCTGGGAAAGTTCATCGCAGGAAAGCCCTTGGAACAGTGCGCCGGCAACGGCGAATGGAGCAACGGGAACGGCTCGCTGATGCGCTCGTTGCCGTTGGCGCTTTGGCACCGAGGCACCCACGAGGAGCTGGCCCGCGACGCCTTCGCCCAATCGGCCGCCACGCATGGGCACCTGCGCAGCGGCATCTGCTGCGCCCTGTATTGCCTGTGGGCACGAGCCACTCTGGATGGCGGACTCCATCCGTGGCACTCCGCCATCGAACGGTTCGAATCGTTGTATCCGGTAGGCACTCCGGAGCGGACCGAATACGAAGCGAACATCCATCCCCGCGATCCCGCACCCGCCAAAGGAAGCGGCTACGTGGTGGACTCGCTGTTATCTGCGGTCTGGGCCACCAAAGAGCCCACGTACGAAGGCGTGGTGAAAGCCGCGATCTCGCTGGGGCAGGACACCGACACCACCGCCTGCATCGCTGGCGGCATCGCAGGAGTGCGCGAGGGAATCCACGCCATTCCGCATCGCTGGATGAAACACATGCGAGGCAAGGACATCGCGCTTCCCTTGCTGGAAGCCCTGCTGGAAACCGACCGCCGCGGCCAGGAGCCCCGGCAAAACCCACTGGAAGGATAGACCCCAATGCCCATACAACACGCCATCCATTTTTTGCGCGATCTGGACGAACTGGAGCCGCTGCGCGACAAACTCTACCTCTGCGAAGGCCGCGAGAGCTTGTTCCAGGCATTGGAACACGCGGGCTACCATTTCACGGGCGGTGAGTTCGAGGAGGCCGTGGACCATCTCCATGTGGCCTGCCAATCCTCCGCCGACGCCGACACGCTGATGAACAAAGCCAACTGGTTTCGGATGGTCTGCGCCAACGCCTGACCGTTCCGAAACCGCTTACAGGGGCTTTTGCAAAAACAGGGCATGCCCGGTGGCTGGGTCCAGCGCGTAGCCCGCGAAGCCAGCTTGCTGGTACACGGACAAGGCGCGGTGGTTGCCGGAAAGGACCTCCAGGGTCACTTTGCAGCAGCCACGCAGGCGGGCCTCCTCGAAGAGCCGCTCCAACAGCGCCCGGGCCACCCCTTTGCCCCGGAAGGCGGGAGCCACGGCAAAATCGTGCAAGTTCAGCAGCGGTGCCCCGGCGAAGGTGGAATACCCCTCGAAACTGACCGCCACCCCGGCAGGCTGGCCATCGACCCGAGCCAACAGCACCAAGCAAGTGGGCCGCTGGGCGAGGTCGCGGGCCAGGCGTTGCTTCACCTGGCTGGAAAGCGGATTTCCCCCTCCCATCGGGTCTCGGGCGTAGGCGTCCAGCAACCAGACAAGATCTGTCGCATCTTGCGGATCCCCCAGACGTGCGATGCGGATTTCCATACCGCTGGAAACCTACACCCTCCGCCCGTTTCCGTGGAGCCCGACGCGCCCGGTTGGCCTCACCAGGTCAAGCCGTGACCGTACGGATAGAGCGGATCGTAGGAGGCATCGCCCACATTGATCGGAATCTGCGCCATGGTGCGGGGCCACGAACAGGGCAATCTGCCCGTGGGTGCCACCGTCCCGAACAACACGTCCGCCACGCCAGCGCCCTCGGAACCGGGCAGCCAAGCCATCACGATCGCGTCGGCCAGGCTCTCGAGTTCGCCCAGGATTTGCGGGCGTCCCGCCACCAGCACGACCACCACTTTGGCGCCCGCCGCCTTGGCTGTTTTGGCGCTGGCCAGGGCGGCAGGATCCACCGCCAGATCCATTGTGTCGCCGCCGACCTCGGCGTAAGGCAATTCGTGCGCGAAGACCAGCGCGATGTCGCCATTTCCTGCGGTGCCCTTTTTGACCACCGCGCCAGCTGCCGCCTGGAGCCCTTGGAAGATGGTCGTCGCTCCAGGCACCGCGCCCGGCCTGCCCATCCAGCTCAGGGTCCAGCCTCCGCACTGGATGCCGGCATCATCCGCCCCGGTGCCGCTGACCACGATGTTTTTGCCCGTCTTGGACAGCGGAAGCACGTTCCCACTGTTTTTTAAAATCACCAACGATTTCGCCACGGCTTCGCGGGCGATGGCGCGGTGCGACGCTCCACCCAGTTGCGCATCCCAGGTCTTGCGACGCACAGGAGCATCCATCCGGCCGGAACGGAACTTCACGCGCAAAATGCGTCGGACCGCGTCGTCGATGCGCGATTGGGGAATCTTGCCCGCACCCACCAAGGCTTTCAGGGCGGCCGGAAAGAGCTTTTCGTTCCGGGGTTCCATCCCCATGTCCACCCCGGCGTTGATCGAGGCGGCGATCTGTTCTTCGTAGGTTCCGTCCAACTGTTCGATCGCCAACCAATCGGAGACCACGAACCCGTCGAAGCCGAGATTGGTCTTCAATGTGTCAGTCAGAAGCGCCTTGTGGGCATGCATCCTCGTGCCCTGGAACAAGCTGTAGGAAGCCATCACGGTCTGGACGCCAGCCTCAACCGCCGCCACGTAGCCGGGCAGGTGGATGGAATCCAACTCCGCCTGGGAAGCCTTGACATCTCCCTGGTCCAGGATCGCCCCCTTCTGGGTGCTGGAGTTCAGGGCGGTGCCGCCGTCTCCCAGGAAGTGCTTGGCGCAGGCGACCACCGCGAACGCGGAATCGAAGCGCCCGCCTTGCAGGCCCCGGATGTACGCGGACCCGAATTTCACGGCCAGTTCCGGGGTTTCGCCGTATCCCTCGTAGGTGCGTCCCCAACGCTCGTCGCGCGGCACCGCGATGCAGGGAGCGAATGCCCAGTCGCATTGGCCCGCCCACATTTCGCGCGCGGTCATCTCGCCCAACCGGCGCACCAAGGCGGTGTCGCCGGTGGCGCCCAGTCCGATGTTGTGCGGATGCACAACCGCGCCTTGCATCTTGGCGTGCCCATGGACGGCATCGATGCCGTAGAGCACCGGGATCTTCGCGGGGGCGCGAAGGGCGTCCGTCTGGAGATCGTCGAACGTGGAGATCGCCTCTCCACCTCCACCCAACACCGACCCCAGGCGGTTGGTGGAAATGATCGTGCCCCTGTAGGTCCCGCTGACCAAACCTTGGGTCATCTGGCCGACCTTGTCGTCCAACGTGAGGCCGGCCATCACCGAATCGATCCGTCGTTCCAAAGGATCCGGCGCCAGGATCACGCTCACGATGGAATCGGAGGACGAGCTCGGAAGGGTTTGCGGGAGAAAGCCGGTCTTGCGCACCCGGACCTGACACGAATTGACGGACGATTTCCGGCCCGCGGAAGCGGTGGACACCTGGCGCAAACGCACCGGTCCCTGCGGCGAAAGGGGCGTCAATTCCAAGGATCGCATCGAGCCCGATCTCCCGGACAACTCGACCACCCAGACTCCGGAACCCAAGCCGGATAGCGCGGCTGTAGGACGATCCAGTCGCCAAGTGCCATTGGAGGCGGGCAGGATTTCCGATCGCCAGAGCCTGCCCTGCAGATCCAAAACGCGCAGACGAAGGTGTTCAGATCCTGTCACCGCCAGACCCGCCCCGAAGGCGCGTCGTTTGGGTTGCACGGAAGTCAGAAGGTCGGAGTCCAGAAGAAACCTTCCTTGCGCGTCGGTCAGGGTTCGACCGGTGCCCAATGCGCCTTCGCCGCAAGAAACCACGGCCTCGGGGACCGGCACTCCCGCCAAATCCACCACCGAACCCTGGAGCACTCCGGCCTGCGCAACCGTGACCGCACCGAATCCGATCAAGCACATGGTGGCAACGCGCATCTCCATCCTCCGCTCAAAAAAGCCAGAACTGAATCGCTTCAGCGTGAAAATATCAAAACAAAACAAGATTCCACTCCCCCAACCTACCCCCGGATCCGTTGCCAGAATGGGCGGTAACAGAACAATTCAAGATCGTCAGGTCTTCGACTCTCGCATTCTTGACCACTTTATCCGATTGCCTGATCGATGATTTCCGCCTAGTTTTGTGGTCGGGGCTGTGTGAAACCAAGAAAACCGGAGGATCCATGCCTGTCGCAACACATGAGCAATACTGTCGGATGTTCGACGAAGCCAAGAAGGGCAAGTACGCCTTTCCTGCGTTCAACGTCACCAGCACAGAAACCGCCAACGCCGTGCTCCAGGGTCTGGCCGCTTCCAAATCGGACGGCATCATCCAGGTCAGCACCGGAGGAGGCGAGTTCGCCTCCGGCTCCACCATCAAGGACATGGCGCTGGGCGCGATGTCTTTGGCGTTGCACGTGCACAACGTGGCCAGCCGCTACAACATCCTGGTGGGTCTCCACACCGACCACTGCCACCCGTCAAAACTTGACAAGTTCGTGAAGCCTCTGATCGCCGAGACCGAAAAGCGTCGCGCCCAGGGTCTGCCCAACCTGTTCAACTCGCACATGTTCGACGGCTCCGAGCTTTCGATGGACAAGAACATCGAGATCTCCGAGGAGCTTCTGAAGCTCTGCGCGAAAAACGACATCATCCTGGAGATCGAGACCGGCGTGGTGGGTGGCGAAGAAGACGGACACGACACGTCGGGCGTGGCCAACGACAAGCTCTACACCACTCCCGAAGACATGCAGATGGCCCACGAGCGTCTGTCCAAGATCGGACGGTTCCTGCTGGCCGCCACCTTCGGCAACGTCCACGGCGTGTACAAGCCGGGAAATGTCAAACTCACCCCGAAGATCCTGCGCGACGGCCAGGCCGCCGTGCAGAAGAAGTTCGGCACCGCGGGCAATCCGCTGGATCTCGTGTTCCACGGCGGTTCGGGCTCCGAACTCCATGAAATCCACGAGACCTTGGAATACGGCGTGGTGAAGATGAACATCGACACCGACACGCAGTACGCCTTCACCCGGCCCATCGCCGACTGGATGCTGAAGAACTACGACGGCGTCCTGAAGATCGACGGTGAAGTCGGCAACAAGAAGTTCTACGATCCGCGCGCCTACCTGAAGGCAGCGGAGACCGGCATGGCCAAGCGCGTGAGCCAGGCCGCCGATGACTTGAAATCCACTGGAAAATCACTCCTGTCCTAAACAAAGAGAAAGGGATCGCCCCGTGAAACTGTTGGAACACGAAGCAAAAGCCGTCCTGCGTAAAAGCGGGATGGCCGTACCGGTCGGCAAGGTCGTCCGATCGCCCGAAGAAGTCGGGCCGGCCTTGACCGAATTGGGCCTCACTGAAGCCGTCCTGAAGGCGCAAGTCTTCACGGGTGGCCGAGGCAAGGCTGGTGGCGTGAAGTTGTTTGCCGGTGCCGCCGAAGGTGCGGAAATCGTCAAGAAGCTGATCGGCGCCACCCTCGTGACCCATCAGACGGGCCCTGCCGGCGAGAAGGTCGGAAGCCTCCTTCTGGAGTCCAAGACCGCCATCGCCCGCGAAATCTACTGCTCCATCCTTCTGGACCGCGAAGCGAACAACCCGGTCTTGGTGTTGTCTGCCGAAGGCGGCATGGAGATCGAAGAGATCGCCGAAACGCACCCTGGAAAAGATCCTCAAGATGCACCCCACGGTCGGCCACGACCTGTGGAGTTTCCAGACCCTGCGGGCCTGTCAATTCCTGTCCATCACCGGCGAGACCGCGAAGGAATTCGCCCTGGTCCTGAACCAGCTGTGGAAGGTCTACCAGCAGTACGACGCCTCGTTGCTGGAAATCAATCCGTTGGTGATCGACAAGGACGGACACGTGGTCCTGCTGGACTGCAAGTTCATCGTCGACGACAACGCCGAATACCGTCAAAAGGGCATCGGCGACGCCGACGCCGACAAGACCGCCGCCGAAATCGAATCGGCCAAGTACGGTCTTTCGTACGTCTCGCTGGACGGCACCGTGGGCTGCATGGTCAACGGCGCGGGCCTGCCATGGCCACGCTCGACCTGATCGCCTCGGTGGGCCTCATGCCCGCCAACTTCCTGGACGTCGGCGGATCGGCCAACGAAGAGGCCGTCACCAAGGCCTTCGAGATCGTGCTCACCGACGACAAGGTCCAGGTCATCCTGGTCAACATCTTCGGCGGCATCATGAAGTGCGACATCATCGCCCAAGGCGTGATCAACGCCGCGCGCAAGCTCGGCGTGAAGGTGCCCATCGTGGTGCGCCTGCAGGGAACGAACGTGGAAGAAGGCAGGAAATTGCTGGCCGAATCCGGCTTGGCTCTGATTTCCGCAGACGGTCTGGACGACGCGGCGAAGAAGGTTGCCGAAGCCGCCAAAGGGGTGAAAGCATGAGCATCTTCGTCGACAAGAACACCAAGGTCGTGGTCATCGGTCTCACCGGCAAGGCGGGATCCTTCCACGCCGCCCAGTGCAAGGCCTATGGGACAAAAATTGTCGCAGGCGTCACGCCGGGCAAGGGTGGAATCATCCACGACGGCATCCCCGTCTTCAACACCGTGCACGAGGCCGTCAAGGAAACCGGCGCCGACTGCGCTCTCATCTTTGTTCCGCCCCCAGGCGCAGCGGACGCCATCGTGGGGTCCGCCGACGCGGGCATTCCTTTCATCGTGGCCATCACCGAAGGCATCCCGGTGCTGGACATGGTGTGGGCGCGCAAGGAAGTGGACCGCATCGGCGCCACGCTGCTGGGACCCAACTGCCCCGGCATCGTGACTCCGGGCGAGTGCAAGATCGGCATCGCTCCTGGATTCATCCACAAGCGCGGCAAGGTGGGCATCGTGTCCCGCTCCGGCACGCTCACCTACGAGGCGGTCTACCAGACCACCAAGCTGGGTCTGGGCCAGTCCACCGCGGTGGGTATTGGAGGCGACCCGGTGCACGGCCTGAACCATGTGGACGTGCTCAAGCGTTTCAACGCCGACCCCGAGACCGAAGGGATCATCCTCATCGGTGAAATCGGCGGTCCGGACGAACAGAACGCCGCCAAGTACATCAAGGAACACGTGAAGAAGCCCGTCGTGGCCTTCATCGCCGGTGCGGCCGCCCCCAAGGGCAAGCGCATGGGCCATGCCGGCGCGATCGTGGAAGGCAAAAGCGGAACCGCCCAGGCGAAGAAGGAGGCCCTCCAGGCCGCCGGCGCCTTGGTGGCAGAAACGGCCGCGGATATCGGGCCGTTGATGGCGAAGGCCCTGGGCTAAGCGGCTGCAGGGGCGCATACTCCCTTTTGCCGAGCCTCGCCGTACCGACGCGTACGGCTTCGGCTCGTCCAAAGGTCGTCTGCATCCCCTTCGCTCGCTTATCCCTCCAGCAAGATCGAAATCCTGGTTGGGCACACGCTTTGGAATCGGCTGATGTTTGGCCGCCTCTCCGGAATGGAGGGGCGGCTTTTTTGTTTGGAAGCGGCATCTTTTGCTTTGAGTTTTTGACCACGCTCATGCGATGCACCTCCCTTCTATTAATGGAGTAGGAATTGCAGTTTGGGCATCGGTCAGTGGAGTGATCGACAACCGTCCGGCCGACGAAAGTCTCTTCGAAGCCATGCTCCCGACAAAGGGAACATGGCTTTTTCCGGGTATACCCGGGTGAAGGATTCGTTCCTCCACAATCCGAAGTCCGATCCAGAACAGCGCAAGAGGGAACAGATCCGATGATCAAAAAGCATGGGCTCCTGCAACTGATGTTGATGCTTCTCCTTTCGTGGTTCGCACCGGAAAGCTCCGCGGCCACGGAGGGGCGATACACGGGAACCACCAGCGCTGGAGATCCGTTCTGGCTTCACGTCAACAGCGCATCGGCCATCGACACGTTCTCGATCAAATACACAGTTTACGACTTTTACGGCGATCCAGTCGTCACCTCGACGGTGACCCAGTACTTCATGCCTGGGTATGCGATCCCGATCACGGTGAACAGCTTCTCCTACGAGAAGAAGAATTCCACCGACACCACGATGTTCGCTGGGACAATTTCTGGCACCGCCGCATCGGGAACATTCTACTACAGCAAGACGTCTCCACGAAATCAACCGCAAGCCTCCGAGAAGTTGACCTGGACCGCCACCTTCGAGCCCCAAGCACACCGGCGCCCGATCATGACCATCTACGCCCGGGCAGGCACCGTCCTGGCCTCGCCAGACCGGATACACCTTCGGAACACCGCCGCCAGGCCCCCCCCCTGGTCGCCTCACCCTCCGCCTCCCCCCAACGTCACCCTCACGCCAAGTGGAGGTCCCGCGTATTCCGTCACCTACACCCAGCACCCTCCAACCGATCCCGCCACCTACCTCGCCGCCGCATCGGTCACTGTTCTCGGAAACACGGGATCCCTCGCCAAGACCGGATACACCTTCGTGGGATGGAACACCGCCGCCGATGGATCCGGTGCTTCCTTCGCGCCCGCGGCCTCCTTCGCCATGGGACCTCGCCAAGACCGGATACACCTTCGTGGGGTGGAACACCGCCGCCGATGGATCCGGTGCTTCCTTCGCGCCCGCGGCCTCCTTCGCCATGGGATCCGCAAACGTCACCCTCTACGCCAAGTGGAGGACCCTCCCCTATCGGGTGATCGCGATCACGGACGGGCATGGTGCAGTCACCCCGAGCGATACCCAAACGGTGGCTTTTGGGAACACAGTCCGCCTTCGCGCCACTCCGGAAGCCGGATACCACTTCGCCAATTGGTCCGTGGTGCGCGGGAATCCCAAGATCACCTCCGCGAACGTGGATTCCACCGATCTGATCGCTGGCGGAGACAGCTTGGTCATTTCCGTGCGGGCCACCTTCCAGAAGAACTCCTACGCGCTGAAGATCTCCCACCAAGTCGGAACGGATCCCGCCGTGCTCGACAAAGACACCACGGCGACCTTCGGAGACACAGTCCTACTCAATGCCCCCGCGCTTTCTGGCAAGACCTTCCTGCATTGGACGGTTGGAGCCTCCACCGCAAAGTTGGTGGATTCCGCGAAGGCAGAAGCCAAAGTGGTTCTGAACGCGGGTGATGCCACGGTTGTCGCCGTCTACAAGGAGTCGGGAATTTCCGCCTTGCGCAAGGGCATGCCCACCTCGTTGGATCTCGCCTACGATGGCCGGATGTCCATGCTGATCGTCGCCGTCCCCGAAAGACGTGATGAATCCGCGACCCATGTCCAGATCGACCTCATCGATCACCAAGGTCGTTCCGTCGCCAGGCTCGTCAACAGCCCTTTGACGCCCGGCTACCATGCGTTCGATTTCAAAACCAGCGGCATCTCCTCTGGACGTCTGATCAGTCGGATGCGCGCCGACGGCTTCGACAAAGCGATCAGCACGCCCGTTTTGCATTAAATCAATGCCCCGCCATTGTAGAGACGCCCCGGCGGGGCGTCTCTACAATGGCGCGTCTCAACAACGGCGGGGCGTACGAACGACCAAACCGTCGCGCGATGGACCATGGACCACCAAGGTGCTACCCTTGAGGCCATGACACGCAACGGCGCATTCCTATTCCTCTTGACCTGCCTGTCCCTTTCTGGCTGCTTCGATTCCGATGAAGGCGGTGGCTCCCCTCCGGACCCATATGCCGATCTGCGCCGCCTTCCCGCCGACAAGGGTGGCACTCACACCGCGCACGAACTGGAGCCTGGCAAAAGCCCCTACGAATACGGGTTCTACCTGTACCTGCCCGGGGGCATGAAGGACACCAGCGCCAAGGCCGCCACCAAATACCCCATGGTGGTGTATCTGCACGGCGATGGCTCCAACGACAACAACCCGCTGGCGGCCGTGCTCAACGAAGGGGTGCCGTACACCATCGCGAACAAAAAATGGCATCCGCCCTTTCCGATGATCGCGGTGGCGCCCCAGAACCACCAGCCGGTGGGGACATCCTGGGATCCCAAGAAGGTCCACGGATTCATCCAATATCTGTCCAAGACCTACGCCGTCGATTCCTCGCGCATCTACCTCACCGGCATGAGCCAAGGTGGAGGCGGCACCTTCAACTATCTGGCCACCCTCAAATCCGATGGCCTGGTGGCCGCCGCTGTGCCCGTGGCGGGTTGGACCTCGCCCAATGCAGCCAAGACCTTCACCATTCCTGTTTGGACCTTTCACGGCTCCGACGACAAGACCTTGAGCGCGGCCAAAGTGGTGGAGGCGATGGCCGCTTTCAAGACCGCCCGTCCCGACCTCGATTCCCGCGTGACGTTGTTCCCCGGCGTGGGCCACGAGTTCAAGGAGTGGTTCTACACCTACGTCTTTGGCGAGCACGGCCCGGTGGACACCGCCCACCAGGCCTTCAACGAGGACATCTATTCGTGGATGCTGCGGTATCGAAAATAACAGAATCCGTCATCTCGTCAAGTTCAACCTACCCTTCCATAGATGTCCATCGGAAGCCAGCAGCCAAAGCTCGTTGTTCCATACAATCATCGACTGGACTGCACCCAATTCGTTCGGGACATTCAGCTTGCGAAGCTCCCCCGTCTTCCGCATCCAAACAATCTCCTTCTGGTCGGCTTTGCTGAAAACCGGCTCATTTGAACCAAGTACGCCCTTGAAGGAGTAGGTGAATGAAGAGAGGCTGGAAGAGTTGATCTCACCGATCACAGAGAAATTCGCCTCTCCTGTACCTCTAGCGTATACGATCCGATGTGAACCAGACGCGCCGAGACTGATGACGGTGTTCCCATTTTGCATGAATTGAAAATCGTAGATCCAATAATTATTACGCTGCGGAAATCCAGAAAAAGGCTCCAACTCAGTCCCATTCCATTTCCAGAGTTCACGGCTCCAGTTGCAATCAAAGACTGGAGAACCGGAATCTGAGTAGAGAGCAAAAAGACTCATGTTGTAGTCTCCCGAACAGGCTCCCGATGGCGATTGGATCGTTTTCGAAGACCAGCTTCCCTGCCCCACTCGAGAGATCAGCATCCAAGTCGAGGTGTCGACCTTCCTTGCGACCCAGAAGGAATCACCGACTCCGGCATATCTGTCGTAGTCAATAGTGGGGAGTGAATCCCAAGTCGTTCCGTCCTTTGAGATCAGCATCTTACCACGCGAATCCCTGATCGCCAGCCAGTCGCCGATCGTATTGAAGTTTGGAGACTCCCCAGGAAGATCCACGACGGAGTCGCGCCATTGCACCAGTGGAGCGATCGTATCACGACGCTGAAGCTCGGCCAAACCGGAGAAGCTTCCATCGCGTCTTTCGGCGAAAACCAAGTATTCAAGCCCGACGCTATTGTGCTCCATCACATGGATCCATTTATGAGTGAGGTAGCTCCAGCCAGAATCGATGACCCTCATGGTAGGAACAGGACAGTTTCTATCCGCCCATTCGGGCGAGGACAAGCTTCCCCCACAATCCTCGGCTCCATCCACCCTTCTGGTGGCTCTGTACCCCACGACATCCGGATGCTTCGGAGAATTCCACTTCAAGGTCGTCACCCCGGTCACAGAATCCGTCGTCATCGTCACTTTCACCGAATCCACCCGCTTTGTCCACTCCGGCGCCTTCGCCACGAAGCTCTGCGCCACCGACCGCGAATCCACCTTTCCGCTCAACGGACGCGTGCTCACCCGGTACACCGCTTCCCGCGAAGGCCAAGGCCCCAACAGAGGCAAGCCCTCCCAGTAGCCCCTCAGCGAATCCTTCCAGACCGTATCCGTCAGAAACTGACTCTGCGTGACCACGCCGTTCTCCACCTTTTCCAGCACGTATCCCATGCGGTTGGGGTGGTCCACCTTGTTCCAACGCACGCGCACGTCGCCGGTGGCCGTGTCCGATTCCACCCAGATGTTGGCGGGTGCCAGCAAACCCGTGACCGGAAGGGACAACGTGTCCGGGATCACCAAATCTTGGCCGTCGCGCAGTTGCAGGCGGCGCAGCAAGGTGCCGTAGCCGTCCAGCGATGTGGATCCCATCAGGGTGAACAGGCCACCCGGCACCAGATCGATTTCGAAGGAGCCATCCTTACGGACATTGGCCGCGATGTCGGTGCCATACAGCGACATGATCACGGTGGCAGGGGTCTCGCCGCCCACCAAGCGCACCACACCGCGGATCTTGCCCAAGGCCAGCAAGGTGTCGCGACCCACCTTGGCCTTGCCGCCGGTGATCTGGAGGGTGTCCAGGAACTTGCCCAGGCTGTCCTGGGCATCGCGCAAGGTGGCGGAGTACTGGCCGTCCGGGACATTGAAGGACGGATATTGTCCGTTGGATCCGGTTGAACTCAATGCGGCGAGCTTGCCGGTGGAATCCCCCGCGCTCACCAAGGCGATGCGCGCGCCGGCCAACGGGCGACCCTTGGCATCCATGGCCATGCGGGTGTCGATTTCATCCGAGCCTCCCGCTTCGCGGCCTGGATCGATCACGCGTTGTTGGCACCCCAACAGGGCGGTGCAGGCGGCCAAGGCGGGAAGCCAGGCTCTGGAAAGATTTGTGAGGTTCATGGGTTCTCCTTGCATAGAGCGTGGATGGCCGCAAAGGCCATCAGAAATTCGGATGACAGCATTCCGTTCTGGATCGGCGATCCCAGAGGCAGAATCCAAACCGGAATCATTTTTTCGCGACCACCGGCTGCGCTGTGGGGATATTGATTTGCCCCTTCCATAACTTCCCATCGTAGATAGCCCAGATCCTTCCCCGGAACAGGGTCCAGCAATAGTCCGCCGGATTTTTTGGTGTCCCCTCCGGGCCTTTAGTCTGGTAACTCAACCCGTTTACTCTTGTGATCAGAAACTGTTCATTTCGAACATCCGGAGTAGTGGTGTAACTGAAAAACGAACCAGCTCCAGCAACCGTTCCATCATCAAGAAGACCCACATTCGAGAATAGCGCCAATGCATCATCAGAATCACCAGCATCACACTGGATAATCGCCCCCATACCGATTCCAATTTCACATCGCCCCTGGGCTGTAGAAATCACATTACCCCGAGCGAATAAATCTTTCAGATAATCCCATTTCACGGCTTGCCACCCCGAATCGCCAAAAATCTGTGCTTCGGCGGAGATCCCAGTCGTGCTTGGTTTAAACCAGACGGCCAGCATTCCGCCTTGAATCCCAAACGCGAGCCCCCCGCCATACATCACATAGTCGGTCTGTTTTGGAATCAAGAAGGTGGGGACCGGCGCAATATGACGTTCCCATGCTCCACCGTTCCTCATCACGAAAAATCGGACAGAATCCCCTACCACATCAATCAGCCAAACCGAATCCTGAATTGCACGGATCTGTGGATTCACCAAGCCAACCGGAAAGGGAATCCACATCAAGCCATCCTTGGAAATCTCCTCAAATCGCTGATTCCCCCTCATGATCCAATCGCCAACCGACTTATACATTTTCCATGAAGTAGATGACTCAGGATCTCCCCATTCCACCACATTCTTGCCATCAGGTGGCAATACCGTAATGCGAGTGGATTCTGAAAAATGTGTGACTCCATTTTTGCGAATTGGATAGACTTGAAATTGAACTAGTGTGATCGCCTTCTTCCAAACGTCATGACCTTCACTGGCCGTATCCCTGTGGAAAGATGGATCAATACAATTCACATCGGACCAGGTTTCACCAGAAGCATCCTTTGAGCAATCCACCTCCCCATCGGCAATTCGCTCCACCCGCCACCCCACCACATCAGGATGGTGAATGTCATTCCAACGCACAGTCCGGACCCTTCGGACCGAATCATTCTCCAAATGAACCTTCACCGAGTCCACCCGCTTGGCCCATTCCGGCGCCTTCGCCACAAAGGTCTGCGCCACGGATCGCGAATCCACCTTTCCGTTCAACGGACGCGTACTCACTCTGTACACCGCCTCCCGCGACGGCCACGGCCCCAGCAATGGCAACCCTTCCCAATAAGCCGCCAGCGAATCCTTCCAGACCGTATCGGTCAGAAACTGACTCTGCGTGACCACGCCGTTTTCCACCTTTTCCAGCACGTAGCCCATGCGGTTGGGGTGGTCCACCTGGTTCCAGCGCACGCGCACGTCGCCGGTGCCCGTGTCCGATTCCACCCAGATGTTGGCAGGTGCCAGCAAGCCGGTCACCGGAAGAGACAGCGTATCCGGGATCACCAGGTCCTGTCCATCGCGCAATTGCAGGCGGCGCAGCAACGTGCCGTAGCCGTCCAGCGAGGTGGAGCCCATCAGGGTGAACAGGCCACCCGGCACCAAGTCGATCTCGAAGGAGCCGTCCTTGCGGACGTTGGCCGCGATGTCGGTGCCATACAGCGACATGATCACGGTGGCGGGGCCTCACCACCCACCAGACGCACCACACCGCGGATCTTGCCCAGCGCCAGCAAGGTGTCGCGACCCACCTTGGCCTTGCCACCGGTGATCTGGAGGGTATCCAGGAACTTGCCCAAACTGTCTTGCGCATCGCGCAAGGTGGCGGAGTACGGGCCGTCCGGGACATTGAAGGACGGATATTGTCCGTTGGATCCAGTGGAGCTCAAGGCGGCGAGTTTGCCGGTGGAATCCCCCGCGCTCACCAAGGCGATGCGCGCACCGGCCAACGGACGGCCCTTGGCATCGATGGCCATGCGGGTGTCGATTTCATCCGACCCTCCCGCTTCGCGTTCCGGATCGATCACGCGTTGTTGGCACCCCAACAGGGTGGCGCAGGCAGCCAAGGCGGGAAGCCAGGCTCGGGTTCTGGTGGACGGGTTCATGATTGCTCCTCGCGGGTACGGGTCAGGGGGACGGCGGCGATGGCCACCAGGTAAACTCGATCGGCCGGGCTCGGGTCGCGGTGCGCGATGGCCCGGATTTCAGAACGGAGACGATCCATCCGCACCAGGATCCGGTTCAAGCCAGCACCGGAAACCGACACCAACGTGGTGGTGACCTTGCGGGGTGGACGGCCATCGGAATCGTGTAGCAAATCGTCACGGATGTGCTCCAATTGCACCATCTGCGCTTGCCGCAGGATTTTTTCCGACAGGCCCGTGCCGGTGGAGAGCGATGGCTGGGCGGGCTTCCAAACACCATCGACTTGGGCGACCATCCCCAACCGTTCCAGCACCGCCATGGTCTTCTTGACCTCCACAGCGGAAATGGGAAGGAGGCTTTTTTGGGCCAACGCCTCCCAATCGCCAGTGCACTCCCCCACCAGGAGGAGGGCGCGCACCAACTGGTTTCGCCAATCCTTGTAGTACTCCCAACTGTCCCCCGCCGCCTTGGCCCAGGGAACTCGGTTCAGTGCCACGACATCGTCGAAGGCCTCTTCGCGCTCGCGAGGATCCGAAGCCTGTCCAAACCTCACCAAGGCGCGGAAGTACTTGGCTTCCGTGCGGTTGAGCTCGGTGAGTTCCACGAATCGTTCCACGAACACGGGGCTTACAATCTTGCCGCGCAAGACATCGGTGAAGTAGCTGCGGGTACGTGGCAGCCCCAGGCGACGACTGACCTCGCTTTTGGAGAGTTCGGGCTCGACCTCCGTGGACTGGTAGGCGAACCACGCCGCCAACCATGCCCGGAAATCATGGAATTCATAGACAATGGGATCGTTCATGCCCTAGAACATAAGCGCAAATCTATGCATCCGTATCATCCAAGCGGGCATATCTGGTAGTACACCCCCACCCACTCACCCTTCGCACACCCAACGAGCCCCGAGCTTGCTCGATCAGGCTCGCGCGTTGATCGAGCCGATGACTTCCTGGGTCACATCCTTGCCACCGGAGATGTTCGTGATCAACGCGGCGATGCTGTAGATGGGCCCCCATGGGAAACCCCACCACCCGAACACCAAGGTGATCAGCGTATACAGGATGCTGGAACCCGCGGTCGAGTCGCCCGACTTGATGAAGTGGACATCGCTGCCGCGTTTGAAGGTCATGATCAGGATCGACACGCAATACTCGAACATGACAAATTTTGCACCGCGTTCCAATTCGCGATTGATCTCCTCGACGGACATGCCTTCGATGTTCTTGATGCCGGCCATGCGAATCCACCCTTCTTCACCATGAAAACCCGCGAACCGGAATTCCCGCTGCGCGGAAAAGAAAGGAGGCGGGGCCTTCCGACCTCGCCTCCTCGTGACTCACTCGAATCGAATCTCTGCTCTCACTTCTTTTCGTAGACCCAGCCGAACTTCCAAAGGAGGTTCCGGAAGTCGCTCTTCCCCTCGTTGTCCTTGTATTTGACCACAGCGCGCATGAGGTAGACTCCGGGAGACACAAACTTCCCGTTCTCGGCTGTCCAGTTCCACCGTATCTCGACATCGCGCTCGATGTCCTCCTCTCCGGCCTGCCAGAGGTTCTTCAACATGGAAAGATCGATCTGGCGCACAGAAGTGCCCATGTTGTCGTAGACGAACAGGGCTCCGTCCAACGGGCGATTGAGCTTGATGCGCACACCCGCCGTATTTTTGACCGGATTGACTCCGGGCAAGCCGCCCAGAATCCGACCATTCTCGGTCTTGAGGCCCCCACCGATGAGCACGTAATTGTCGGTGGTCGAGCTCACCTTCGCGTCGGAAGGCAGAACCAGGATTTCGATGCCGGGAGTTCCCGCAGACGGCTCGGGCCAGGTAGGCGCATCTCCACGACCGTTGACCACGATCGGACGGAGCTGTTCGATGATGAATTCAACCGGACGCATTCCGTACTCGATGGGCACCCAGCGGGACTTTTCTCCCACCAAGTTGCCGACCGTGTCCTTGATCATCGGCTTGCCGGAATTCCAGGAAAGGCGCACCGAATCTCCGCGGAAGAATCTTTCCTGCCAAGTCGTGTCCAGAACGAACTGGACCACATTGCCGGCCTTTGTATACCAATTCAAAACCGTATCGAGCTCCATGCCTTTGCTCGGACGGCCAACCATCACCAGAGGAGTGAACAAATCGCCAGCGGTTCCGCCGGTCCAGGGCTCGGAGAGCTCCACGGTCAGGGTATCCCTGGCGATGGCCCGGGTGCTGTAGCGGAAGTTCGCCTTGATCGCCGAGGGTGGCACGCTGTCCAAAACCGCGATCAACCGGCTCGCGGAAAGGGTGTGGACCGCTCCAACACACGAAGCGCAGGAGGTGACTCCCAGTGCGAAAGGCGTGGCCAGCGGCTTCTTCCAAACTCCGGTGGAGTTCGAATCCAGGACAACCTCGCTGGTCTCAGCACCCCAGGTCACGGTGACCTTTTTGATCGTCTTGAAGGCGGCCGCGGGAACCGGATGGGAAAGCCAAACGCCGACTTGAGTTCCTCGTCCCTGTCCATCCGGATCGAAAACCGCCGCCGTCATTGGAGGAATGCCCCAGACGAGCTGTGTCATCGGGCTGGTCTTGCCGGCAGTCGTCCCACCGAGGTCGGTCAGATTTCCAGCGAGTGCGCCGGAGGCGATCCGCACGGAATCCCAGCTATCGGAGGCGATGTTGGCTCCCGACAAGTACAAGGTCGCCATCATTCCGTTGGCGGACAGGACAGGAGTCGGGCTGTGGTTGACAGAGCCTGTCAACCCCTTTCCGCCCCACTCGACCCAGCTCGGGTTGGCGGAAAGCGATTTCACTGGTTCGCTGAAATTGACGACCAAGGTATCGGCCGACGTTCCCGCCCCAAAGGCGTACGAACCTGAAACGACCATCGGAGCGACCTTGTCGAGCAGGCTCCATGTGGCCACATCGACTCCGTTGTCCTGGAACTGAATGGTGCAGCCAGACGGGCAGGAGGTGAAACCCTTCGTGAATCCGCCATCTTGCGCACGAACGCCGAAGCCTCCAGCGCGAATGTTGGTGATTTGCCAAGTCTTGGCTTCGATCACTCCATTCGGTCCAGGCCACCTGACGACCACATCTGTCGCCACCAACGCTCCTCTCAACTCCACCGAGATCGAATCGGCTTGGCCATCTCCGTTGGAGTCGAACATCGAGCCACGTCCGGATGGAGTGACTTTCAGCGGCACCCAGCGGGAGGAATCGCCCACAGCGTTGTGCCCGTCGGTGATGGATCTGTCGAATCGCGCCCAAGCCACATCGCTGGTGATCGAGCCCTGCGCTACGACAACCCGCAGAACCTTTCCAGTGATCACAGGCGTCGTGGACATGATCTTGATCGGAGTGCCCGTCGCGGGGTCCGCAGCGAGCATCGCCAACGCCGCGCCCGTATTGGAGATCGGCTCGGAACCTATGATCTCGAGCGTATCCGCGGAGCCAGGCTCGAATCCGAAGATCAGCTTGGCGGAAGTGGCCACCGGAGCGATGGAATCTTCCACCATGGCCCGATACGAATCCACGTCCGTACCGACGGTGATCCAACCCATGTCGGTCGGCAAGCCGACTGTCGCCGGGTCAGCAGGCCCGATGGGCCCACGCCAGGACATCAGATCGGCGCTACGGGTGAGGTTGGTCGCCTTGATCACCACACCATTCCAGGTCAAGCCGAACTCGGTGGGCACCGGAGCGCCGGAGGCCGAACGGGTCAGTTTGTATTCGACATCGTCGGCCTGGCCGTCGCCGTTGACGTCGCGCAGGATCACCCGGATCTTCTGCGGTCCATAGACCAAAGGCACGAACGGAGAGATCTTGCCGGGAACCACCCAGTTCACATCACGGGCCCAGCCGCGCAGACGGAGAGAGTCGCCGTCAGCCGTTCCCGGCGCCACCATCAGGATGATTTGCGTTGTGGCCTGCCCCTGGGCGTTCATGTCACCGACAACCCGTCCCGCCACATCCGCACTGCCGGCGTTCTTGAGTCCGAACCAGCCCTCCCCGGGCAGGTTGCCTGCCGTGACGGGCTCGGAGGTGGTCACCACCAGGGAATCCATCCCGAGTCCATACCGGTAGGCAGCCTTGAGTGCCACGGCCGGGACGGAATCGTCCACGGCAGCTCGCCAGGTGGCGACATCCGTTCCCACCTGGATCCAGCCTGCACTTCCCGTCGGTGTGGAGGTCACACCCGCTGCGAAGGGACCGATGGGCCCCGACCAGGATTTGCCATCGGCGGATTTTGTCAGAGCGGCGACCGACTTTTCGACCCCGCCCCACTGAACGGTGAATCCATCGGGGGTCGGGCCACCGGAAGCACCGCGGGTCAGCTGGAAGACCACACTGTCGGCCGCGCCATCGCCATTGGCATCGTAGACCGCCACGGCGATGGGCTGGGAACCGAAGACCACCTTCACGAATGGACTGACCGCACCAGGGGCAGTCCCGAACTTGTCTTTCGCCGATCCGCGCAGGCGGACGGAATCGCCGGTGAATGCACCCGGGATCACGATCAACTTGATGGTGTCGCCGAAGGTTTGGCCGGCGCCCGCAATCAAAGCTCCCAATGTGCCTGCGTCACCTGCCGACTTCTGGGCAAGCCACCCTTCTCCGGGAATGGCGCCTGGGAAGATCGCTTCGGTGGCCTTCACCACCAAGGTGTCGAAATCCTTTCCATAGAAGTACTTGGCGGAAATCGCCGCCGCAGGAACGGAGTCGGCCAGCGGGAACCGGCGAGAATCCGCCCCCGAGAACACGGTGAGTTTGCAACCCTGACAGAAGGTGGCGTTCTGAAGGATGCCGGCCGGAAGCCGCAATCCCAGTCCGATTCCGCCCGGAGTGGGAATGCTGACAAGGGTGTCCACTCCGGCATAGGTCTTCCACTGGACCTTGGCGGAGTCTACGCTGGCAAGACTTCCCTTGGCGGAAATCACCACGGAATCGGGTGCGCCATCCCCGTTGGAATCCAGCATCCAGGAAGTGGCGATGGGGTCGATCTTGATTTTCACCCAAACCGATTTCAGTCCAGGAGAATTGCCCACCAAATCGGCGAGCAAACCGCCCAGGCGAAGAGAGTCGCCGGATTGGATCGGATTGAGGGCAGGATCGAAAGTGAGAACGAAGGCGCTGGCATTGCCGATCATGATGGGTGCCAGACTGACCAGACGCGGAAGCGTCCGGTTGCCGACGATCACAGTTCCGGCAAGGGAGGGAATCGCGGAAACCGCGATGGCCTTGAGCGGCTCCGTGGCCAGCACGTAGAGAGAATCGCGCCCCGTACCGGAAGTGTCGTAAACCATCCAAGCGCTGTCCGCCACCGGGGCGATTCCATCCGCCAGTTTGATGGGGTTGTTCAAGGGCACAAGAAGACCACTTGGATAGGTGAGAACCACGCCCAGCGAATCGGGCCGAATGGCTGGAAGTTGGGTCCGGATACCCCAGGCCTTGGATTCGATGGAAATCGTCTGGGCCGTGTCTCCCTCCTGACGGATCATGGTGGCAATGGCGATGACCGAATCTCGCTTGCCCTGGCCGTCGAACCAGACCACATGGGACGAAGGGTTGTCGCCAGCCTTGAACAGGGCCGAAGGAGCCACGAGGCGAATGGAATCCGCGATACCATCGCCGTTTCCATCCAGAACGGTTCCCTTGACCACCACTGCTCCGAACTTCTTCGTGAAGGAAATGGTGTACAAGGAGTCTCCCAACCGGGACTCCACTCGGATCGTGTACTTGCCCGGCCACATCAAACCGGGATCGGCGATCAGCTTGTTGGTATCCAAGGTGATCAAACCGCCCTGGTAGATCAGGTTGCCATTGTAGAGGGCGGTATCGGACGAATAGTTGTCCGAAAGGCCAGAGCCTAGAGGTCCGACCACGACCATCCGACCATTGGTGGTCACCCAGCTTTCGGCCTGGGGCTTCATGAGGTCGGCACAGGTGGGCACGAAGTTGTTCTTCTGGTTGCCTTTGATCTCGACCCGAAGGCCCGTCCCCACCGGGGTCACCTCAGCCTTGTATTTCCAGGTGGGCTGGAGGTCCATGGTGGTGCGGATCAGTATGGACGAGCCACTCAGCTGGCGCTCGCAGTAGAAGATATCGAAGGGATAGATGCTCCCCTCGCGCAGTCTCATCTTGTCCAGGTTCACGAAGGAGGATTCAGGCGCGTGGCTGCCACCGAGGTCCACGGCGAGCTTGTTGTTGATGAACACCCACACGTCGTCGTCGCCGCGGAACTCGAACTTCAAGCCGGGAGTGTACTCGAACGCCGCGTGACCATGCATGCAAAACAGGAAGTTGTGCAGCTTGCCGTCCGTAGCGGTCATGGGCGAGTACCCCCTCCGATCGGAGATCGTGTCCAGGGGGAAGAACGAAGTGTCAGCAAACTTGTAATAGCCGCTGTCCTTGGCTCCATTCTTGACCAGAGGCAACTCCACGCATCCGTGTCCGATGGCGATGCCCGGAACGGCAGCCTTCAAAGCGAGAGTATCGAACCAGTTGGTCGGGGTGGATTTCTTCCATAGGGACTGCGCGAGTGGCAGAGCCTTGGCAGGGCCTTGGTTGTTGATGCCGCCCGACTGCCAATTACCGGAGTCGCGTCCCGTGTACACGGGAAGGAAGTTGGTCCCCAGGCTGGTCTGGACCATCCCTTTGACCAAGCCGGAACTGGCGTCGCCCTTGGATTCGGTGGGACCACCAACCTGGAACGGAGGATTGCCTCCCACTTCGCCGCGCCCCTGGAAGTCGAAGGCCTCCATCACCAATTTCAGGGTGTCGGTCGAGCAGTCCTTGGCCGTGGTACTGGCGACCGCAACCGCGGGAATGCGGGCATTCGCCGCGTTCTTGGTCTGGATCCAGGTTTCGTTCTTGGCGCTGATGGCTGTCGCGGGAATGTCTACCCAGTTGGCACGCTTGCGGAACTGGACCCCCAAGGAACCATAGCTGGAATCCTCGAAGGAGTGCCCGATCAGAACCCGCTTGGGTGCAGCGTAAAGCGGGTAGGAGAACCACCCGCAGTACTGGGTCGGACGCATCACATGAAGATTGACGTCCTCTTCCCACATCAGACGCGGGCTTCCCGGAAGCCAGGGATTCTGGACATAAATGGTGTGGGTGGGCTTGGGAAGAGTACCTCGGCCGGAGACAATCCCTCCTCCCGCCTCGGAAGGAATGAAGTACCAATTGGCACCGCCGTTAGTGATCACGAAAGGCTTGATCACGGCTTGGTCAACGCCCGCGGAATCGAATGTATTGGGACTGCCAGCCCCTCGCTTGAAGCGAATGGTGCCAACAGGCAAACCAAGAGGCGCAAGGTAGCGCAAATCCGCTGACAACCAATCAGGGTTGGTGGGATTGGGGTACAACGGGATGTCCTGGCCGTTGAACTCCACCACCGGAAGATCCGCTCCTGGCCAAGGATTCCGGATGTTCACGAGGCCAAAACGCGTGCTGGCGGGATTGTAACCCGTGCATTGCATGTCTGCTTCTTTCGGGCCCTGCCCTGGAGGCGCGGTGGGCGTGCCCCAGCGGATCCAGACGGTGTCGCCGGGAATCGATTCGATGCATTTGTCCAATGCACCTGGCTGGACGGTGGACTTGGTACCGACAGTGACCGTCGGCCGCATGTTCAAAAGCTCCGTCTCGCTGTTGCCCGCCGCCGTGTAGAGCTTGGGCCCGCGATAGCTTGCCGTATCGGGAAACACGAAAAAATTGGGCGAGATGCCAGGAAGGAGGACAGGAGTGGTCACGCCCGTGCGCACGTTTTGGTATGTGAAGGTGGTCTGGGTGTCCGGAAACCACAAGGTGTCGCCGGCCGAGGCGCGATAAGTGGAATCGTTCTGGTACCAACCACGGGTGTACGAGGTATTGAAACGCACCCGGCCCATCGCGTAGTCGTCCGGATTGAAATTGGGCAGGGCGTACCACCAGCCAAACCGCTCCGTGTCGTAGACGTCGGTCAGAACGGGGTTGGGAGGCGCACTCCCATTGAGCATTTTCACTTCCGTTGTCGGCTGGAAGACCCGAAGCCTAATGACCGTGTCCATCTGGGTCCGCTGCCCGAAATAGTCGACCATGATCATCAAGGTCTTGGCAGCCTGGATTGGCGCAACAGACGCAAGAACAAACACGCCGAACAGTGGCAGAAAACGGAGCGGTGAGCTGTTGTACGCAGAACGAGACATGGACAGGACCCTTCGATCGAGGTACCGATGAACGTCGGTATAATACGCAAGGAAGTCCGTCGTCACAGATCGATTCCGCCGTTTGGACCGAGATTTGCGGAATCAATGCAATTCTTGCCCCAGGAAAGGGACAAGACGCCTATAGCCATAGCACATAGCATGCCATCTTTCTCCGGAAAAACAGCTTATTTCAGCGAGTCCCGTTGCCAACCTTTGGCTCGATTCCTTAGCTTGTCGACCAACAAGGCGACTTCCCTCATCACCGCGACAGGATCCTCCGAGCCTGCGCCCTGCTCCGAAAATCATGGACCCGCCGCATGCCAATGACCCACTCCACGTACCGATCCAAATCCACGCCTGAAAACCGTGGAACCTGCATTAGAAAATCGGTGACCTGGATTTTCTTCGCCCTGATTCTGCTCCCCAGTGTCCATGCCTCCGAAGGCGATCTCCTTCTTGAAGGGGGGCCAAGACTGAGCGGGCGAAGCGGTGCAAACCTGGACAATCCTGGAATCGGGATTTCCGCCGCAGTGCTTTCCAGTTTTTCCAATCGCACCGACATCGGCTTGGTGGGCGCCTACGAGCACCAAAACAACCCTACCGGAGGCCTCGACCTGGCGACGATCGCCATCCAAAGTTGGTTCACAGGTTTTCGAGGGGAAATCTGCCCCCAGTTTGGTGGCACGCTGGGCATCGCCATGGACGATGCCTACAATGCCAGCCTCCATGTTGGAGCCCAGGCTCGTGCCTTGGTCGAATTGAAAAGCCTTTTCCGCCTCTATCTTGGAGCCGCATTCGGAAGAGATCTCGGCGACTACGGCAGCACGTATGGTCGAGGGGAATTTGGCACGCAATTTCGGTTGGACTGACCTCGAAGCCTGGTACCCCGGAACAAACCCTTGCCCCGGTCCAGCGCGAGCTTCCCTATCTTTGAAACCCATCACCCGCCATTTCGAAGCCGGTACGTCCAACGCAATCGAGGGTCCTGTGAGCGAGTCCTACATCCAAAAGCTGTTCGCCGAGCGTATCGGCGGCGAAACCTACGGCAAGTCCACCGCCATCTACAAGTTCGAGAAAATCAAGCGAGCGAAGCGCCAAGCCATCGCTGATTTTCCCGACCGCTCCCTGGTTGATTTCGGGATTGGCGAGAACGACGAAATGGCCCCGGTCCCGGTGCGTGAAGCACTCAAGCTGGCAGTCGACGCTCCTGCCAATCGTGGCTACGCAGACAACGGCATTCTGCCTTACCAGGAAGCCGCGGCCCGGTACATGGATCGCAATTTTGGAGTCAAGCTGGACCCGGCCACCCAAATTCTCCATACCATCGGCTCCAAGCCTGCCTACGCGCTCTTGCCAGCGGTGTTCATCAACCCTGGCGACGTGACCTTGTTCACCGTTCCCGGTTACCCTGTGGCAGGCACCTGGACCAAGTACCTGGGCGGAATTGTCCACAATCTCCCTCTTCTTCCGGAAAACGACTTTTTCCCGGATCTGGACGGAATCCCACCCGAGGTGCTCGCCAAGGCCAAGATCCTGGTGATCAACTATCCCAACAGCCCTTCCGGAAAAACCGCCACCAGGGAGTTCTACGAAAAGGTCGTCGTCTTCGCGAAAAAACACGGTGTGGTGGTGATCCAGGATGCCGCCCACCTGCCCTTCACGCATGGAGCCAAGCCATTGTCGTTTCTGGAAGTCCCAGGCGCGATCGATGTGGGAGTGGAAGTCCATTCGATGAGCAAGGGTTGGCACATGATCGGTTGGCGGCTGGGCTTCGTGGCCGGCAACTCCCTGGTGGTCAAAGCCTTGGGGGACGTCAAGGACAATTCCGATTCAGGCCAGTTCAAGGCCATCCAGATGGCCGCCGCCGCTGCCCTGGATGACGATTCGCTTTGGCGAAACGCCCAGCAGAAGTACCAGCGTCGCCAAGAAATGCTGGTGGAGCGCCTTCGTGCGCTTGGGTTCGACGCGACCATGCCTCAGGGCACTTATTTCCTCTACGCGAAGGCTCCCAAGGGAATCGTGAACGGGCCGGTCTTCGAACACGCCGAAGCCGCAAGCCAATGGTTCATCCGGGAAAAAAGCATCGTGACCGTTCCCTTCGACGACATCGGCCCCCACTTGCGTTTCTCGGTGACCTACGAGGCAGCCACGGTCGCCGACGAGAAAGCCTATATGGATGTCTTTTCCGAGCGCCTCGCCGGAGTGCAGTTCCAGTTCTGATGGCCTCCGCGATGCCGTATTCCGCCACTGCCGCCCTCAAACGCCTGGTTCGCGGATCGCCGCTGCTCGCTTCGGCGGGGTTTCTCCGCGACGGCGCGGCGGCGTTTCGCACCCGCTCGCTCAGTGCTCCGGAAACACTGCAATTGGAGCGCCAGGGTTGCGTGTGCGGAGACTGGACCCGCGTGCGCGTCCAGGAAGGATTCGATCCCATTCACGTTCGCGAGGCGACCTTCGAAGGAGACGTCTCGCTTCCACGATTTTCAGGGACCGTGATGCTTCCTGGCCATGTGAGCCTGCCCACAGGAATCCGCCGCGCCCACATTCGCGATGCGGTGATCGGCAACTGCTGCATCCACGATGTGGGGCTGCTTGCCCGGCAGGTGGTCCAGGATGCCGCGGTGGTCTTTCGAGTGGGGTCTCTCGTCGCATCGGGAACCTCCGCTTTCGCCACTGGATCCAGGATCCAGGTGGGATTGGAATCCGGTGGCAGACAAATTCCGCTGTTCGCCGAAATGGACATGGAATTGGCCGCTTGGCTCGCATTCCATCCCGATTCCAATCCGGAACGGCTCGCCTTCGAAGAGGCGCTGGCCAGCCATGCCGAAAACATCCGTCACGGTGCCGGTTGGGTGGGCGAAGGGGCGCAACTTTGCAACACCGTGTCGGTGCGCAACGCTTGGATCGGACCGCACGCGAGGGTGGATGGTGCCCAACTGGTGCGCGATACGGCGGTGCTCTCCAGCATCGAATCCCCCACCCAGATCCGCGACGGGGCCATCGTGGAACACTCGGTGCTCCAATGCGGAGTGCGGATCCGCACCATGGCGATCGTGCGCAAGGCGCTTTTTTGCGAAGCGTCCGGGGCAAGCCGTCACGCCAAGATCCTGGATGCCATCGTCGGGGCGAACACCGAAATCCAGGAAGGGGAACTGACCTGCTCCATCCTGGGGCCACTGGTGGGATTCCATCACCAATCGCTGGTGATCGCCTGCCTCTGGCCGGAGGGCCGCGGCAACGTCGGGCACGGTGCCGCGCTAGGCTCCAACCACACCGGCCGTCGGGCGGACCAGGAACTGCGTCCCGGCGAAGGCCAGTTCTTTGGACTTTGTTGCCAGGTTCAATTTCCGTCCGATTTTTCCCAGGCACCCTGGAGTTTGGTCGCGATGGGAACCAAGGTTCCGGCTGGGTCCGTCAAGCTTCCCTTCTCGCTTGTGGTCTCCGAACCGGACCACGCCCTGGTGCGCGTGCGCCCGGGATGGATGTGGCTGCAAAACGCCTACGCGCTGGAACGAGCCGAATCGAAACTGGGAAGCCGCGACCGGACCCATGGCAAAATTTGTCAGCAACCCCTCTTTCATCGGGGGATTCTCGAAAAGGTGAAGTCCGCGCGTGATCGCTTGCTCGCCGCACCGGGAATCCAAGAGTGGTGGACACACTCCACCTTCGATGCGGTCGGCCCGGGTCGGATGTCGGAAATGGATCGGAAAGCCGGGATCGACGCCTACACGGAATGCTTGACCCTGATCACGCTTCGCGCCGTGCTGGCCGACTCCGACTCGGAACTCCTTGCCTGGTCCAAGGCATTTCTCGCCTCGGAGTTCCCCACATTCAGCCTGGACGACCTTCTGCAACGCCTTCCCGGCTTGGAGCGCCTTTGGCTTCGGAGGGTTCGCCGCAGCCGGGAGCGCGACGACCTGAAAGGATCTGCTGTCTTCGCGGACTACGCATTGGTCCACCCTCCCGCCAAGGAAGATGAAATCATCCGATTGGCTGGTGCGCGCGCACGGGAAACCGCTCGCTTGGTCCGGTCCCTACCTCGTGGCTGAAGGATTCCGAGGGGGAGAACTACTTCGATTCGACGAGGTGGTTTCCACGATGGATGCCGCTCGAGATCTGCCTTTGTCTCTCGAGACTGTGACCGTCGTGGCCCGTTCCCAAACGCGTGGACGAGGTCGATTCGATCGAATCTGGGTCTCCCCGCCGCAAGGTGGTCTTTATCTCACCGTCAGGATCCCCTGGGAAAGCCGTCCGCTCGCGCAGGCTCCACTCGTTTCCCTTGGATGCGCGCTGGCACTCGGGCGATTGTGCCGGGAGCTCGGCATATCCCAGACCACCTTGAAGTGGCCCAACGACCTGCTCCTTTCGGGAAGGAAGGCTGCAGGTATCCTGGCCGAAATGATCCATCCTCAAGGCAGGACCACTTTGCTGGTCGGCGTCGGGATCAACGTATCGCTACCGGAATCCAGCCTGATCTCCGTAGGGCAGCCCACCACCTCCCTCGCACGCGAGGCTGGCTGTGAACTCGATTATGAAACGGTGCTGCATCGATTCCTTGCGATCTGGTCGGAGGTCGACCATGCACTGGAGTCGCAAGGGTTTGCGAATCTGGTGGAAGAGTTTCGAACGTATTCCGATGCTCCTGGTCGGACATTCCTATTGGTAGGCACAGGGCCCGCCTTGCGAATCCGCGTCCGAAAGGTTTTGGAAGACGGATCGCTGGAAGTGGAATCCCTTTCCAACGGAGAAATCCGCCATTTGCATGGCGGAGAACTGCTCCCCGATTCAACATGAAGCGAACACAAGCAACCGCCTCGTGAACGTGGTATCTTTGACCTCGATGGTTTCCTTGTCGCGAGCAAGCGTTCTCGCTGCCTGGCTCGGCGGGTCGGCAATGGCGCTTCCAACAGATGGCTTGCTGGACAGCCTGCAATTGGCCGCATTCCAGCAGGAGGAGGCGGGGCAATTCGCCGAGCGGGACCAAACGGAATCCCTACTGGAAAATCTCTCCCGTCAGCGGATCGTTGCGGACTCTTCACCCGAGCTTCCTCGAGCGAGATTGAATGCCCTGGAGCAGCTGCGCATGGCTCGAGCCCGTCGCGATGCAGAGGAGCTCTCCAGCAGACGTGCGCCTCCCGCGGTGGATTCCATCGATTCTCCCCAACCCGAACCGATCGCCACCACCCCTGCCACCCCTGCTCTCGCCGACTCCGCCGTTGCCGTGGAGGTTCGCCCCGTCGACTCGGCCGGGCTCCAGCGCCCCCCCCCGTCTGTCGCCACTCGCTGCACAACGGGTGTCGCCCGTTTCCGTTGGATTTCGCCGGCGCCAGCCGCACTGGCATCCAGAAACCAGGAAGCCGTCGACGTGAAAGCCCGGATCGATGCGCCATGTGGACTTTCTCGAGTGGATCTGTTCCTGGACGACCAGTTTTTCCACTCGGTCGCACCAGGCACCTTCTCTGGCGGGGCGTTCGAATTCATGGACAGGGTTCCAGCGACGCCGGGCGTGCACCGACTGGAAATCCTCGCCTGCGATACCTTCGACCTGTGTGCTCGCAGCGCTCCGGCGGAGTTCCGAATCGCAGGGCCCATTCCAAGCTGGATCCCCCGCGCCGTCGGGACCCTGGTAGTGCTATGCGGATTGCTTGGGCTTGGATTGGCGCTTCGACGCAGACCTCACTCGAAGGCCATCCTTCGCCCGTCAGGCTCCTCGATCGCCTTGCCCATCCCTGATTCCACGGGTATATCCGGAACCTTGCGTCGTCGGCTGCAGCAAGTGGCCCAAGAAATCGGCCCGGGATTTCCCGCGGTTTCCCTACGCATCCCGGACAATCCTCCGGCATTGAACATCGATCCCGAATCCATCGGCGACGCTCTGACCTCGCTCTTGCGGTTTCACGCCAAGCGATCGGTCAGCGGCGGCCAGGTGCTGATCGCGATGGGACATGGCCCCCTTTCGGCAGAGGTGGTTTTCGAGGACACGGCATCGACTCCGGACGACGGCATCCTCGGAGCGCTCTTCGATACTGCCCGCCCCTTCCTGAAAGATCGGCTGGGCCTGGACCAGGAATTGATCGCCGCCAAGGAAGCCTTCAACCGGCCCGGTTGTTCGCTTTTCGCCGAGGCCCGCATCGACGGCGGACTTCGCTGCCGCATGAAGATCCCCCTCTTGCAAGGCCCAACTTGAAAGACTGGAACCCCGAGGGGCTGCCCGGCTTCTTCGAAAGGTTGCGCAACCTCAGCGCGATCCGTCGCTTCGGGACGTTGCCTTCCGCCCACCCCGACAGCGTGGCCAACCACAGTTTCGATGTGGCCGTGCTCGCCATGATGATCGCCGATCGCGAAGGAGACCCGACACTTTCCGTCGAGCGAATTCTTCGCAAGGCGCTCTGGCACGACTTCGAGGAGACCATCGTCTCCGACATCCCCCACCCCATCAAGCATCGCTACCAGGGCGGCAGATTGGGGCTGCTGCTGGAAGAAATCGTCGCCACCGTCCTGGAGAACGAGGCGTTCCACGAGCTCCCCGACGACCTCTCCCGCCGCTATGCCGCCGACGCCAAGGATGCCAAGCGAGGTCGCGAAGGCGAAGTGGTGGCCGCCGCCGACGCCATGGATCTGGTGATCGTGGCGACCCGCGAGATCAAGATGGGAAACCGGTACTTCGAGCACATCTTCGATGTGGGCATGAAGCTCTGCGAAAAGCACCGGCAGTTCCGGCTGGTGGACGAATTCTGTCGAGTCGCGCGCGACTACCTGGAAAAGGGACAGTTCGTCGACGGCGTGTTCCACGAGAACCGGACCACCCAGACCGACCTCTTTTCACCAGGAGCGTAGGACCATCCCCCTGGGACATTCCATCCTTCCCGCCGAAGCGGAAAGGCGCCTCACCCTTGTGTTCCTCCACGGCATGGGTGGCCGGCTGCGGGACTGGTCGTTCCTGCAGATGGCCTTCGATCTTCCTTGGCTGGAAGTGATCCTGCTTCAAGGCCCCTTGCCGAAGGACAAGGGCTGGGCCTGGTTCGAGCTGGACGAGAAGCTCGCTCGCACCGACCGTACTGCCTTCGACATCTCCGACAGCCGCCGACAGACGATGGAAACCCTCCGAGAGCTGGACCGACCGTTCGAAAAGCTGGTGCTCGGCGGGTTCAGCCAGGGCTGCGTCGTCGCCCTCGAGACCGGGCTGCGGGAGGACATCCCCCTGGCGGGCATCCTCGGGATTTCCGGATACGTACCGCTCCTGGAAGACTATCCGGAAGCGTTCGGCCCCAGGGCAACGCGACGGCGGATCTTGTCGACACACGGCCAGTGGGACAAGGTGATCCCCGTCGGGCGATCGCGCGAGCAGTTCACCGAACTCGCCCAGATGGGAATCCCGGCCGAGTTCGAGGTGTTCGACAAGGGCCACACGCTGGATCTGGACGACGAAGTCCCCCGGATCCGGCAGTGGCTGGAAGGTTGCCTGCCGGACTGATCGCCTCGGTCAAGGCTCCGAACGCATGACCAACGGGGCCATGTTGTTGCTGGCGGCCCTGCGGATCAAAGCCAGGTACGCCTTGGCGCTGGCCTCGATGATGTCGGTGCTGCGGCCCTGTCCGGTCATGGTCCGCCCCCCCAGTCTGGCGCTCACCGCCACCTCGCCCTGGGCATCGGTCCCGCCGGTGATCGCCTTGAGCTGGTAGGTGTCGATGTCGATGGTGCGACCGGTCAATTCGCGGATGGCCTTGAGCACGGCGTCCACCGGTCCGTCGCCGGTGGCTTTGGCCGACACGGGCGCTCCGCCCTCGCGGCGCAGCTCCACGGTGGCTTCCGGAGCCACGCCGCCGGAAAGAACCGAGTAGCTCACCAGGGTCCAATCGTCTCCCGCTTCGACAGAATCCGTCTCTTCGGCCATCAAGGCCACCAGGTCCTCGTCGAAGACTTCCTTCTTCTTGTCGGCCAGGATCTTGAACTGGTCGAACACGGCGTTGAGTTCCGCATCGGTCGGATCGAAGCCCAGCGACTTCAGGCGATCCTGCAAGGCGTGTTTGCCCGAGTGCTTGCCCAGGACCATCTTGTGCGAGCTGCGCCCCACCGATTCCGGCGTCATGATCTCGTAGGTGGCGCGGGCCTTCAGCACGCCGTCCTGGTGGATGCCGGATTCGTGCGCGAAGGCGTTGGCCCCGACGATGGCCTTGTTGGGCTGCACGGGAACACCGGTGATAGAGGTCAGCAGGCGGCTGGTGTTGTAGATCTCGGTGGAAACGATGCCGGTGTCGATGCCGCTGGACTTGGCGTGCACGCGCAAGGCCATGGCGACTTCTTCCAGGCTGCAGTTGCCCGCGCGCTCGCCGATGCCGTTGATGGTGCATTCGATCTGCCGGGCGCCTGCGCGCACGGCGGCCAGCGAATTGGCCACGGCCAAGCCCAGGTCGTTGTGGCAGTGCACGGAAAAGATCACACCGGGCACCTTCACGCGCTCCACGATGTAGCGGATCAGTTCCTCGTACTCGTGGGGCATGGTGTAACCCACCGTGTCCGGGATGTTCAAGGTCAGGGCGCCCGCCTCGGCCACGGCGGTGTACAGGTCCACCAAGTAGTCGCGATCGGCGCGGGTGGTGTCCTGAGCCGAATACTCGACGTCCTCCACCCGGCTGCGGGCATGCTGCACGGCCTTCACCGAGCGACGGAGGTTCTCGTCTCGCGAGATGCGCAACATGTGCTCCAGGTGGATGTCAGAGCCGGAGCTGAAGGTATGGATCCGGCGACGCTCGGCGGGCTCCACGGCATCGGCGGCGCGGTCGATGTCCTTTTCCGTGATGCGCGCCAATCCGGCGATGATGGGTCCGCGCACCTCGGTGGCGATGCGCCGCACGGCCTCGAAATCGCCCGGGCTCGCGATGGGGAATCCCGCCTCGATCACGTCCACTCCCAAGCGGGCCAATTGCTGGCCCATGCGGATCTTCTCGTCGATGTTCATCGAGAAACCCGGAGATTGCTCGCCATCGCGCAAGGTGGTATCGAAGATGCGTACGTGCTCGGTCATGGCGGCATTCCCGTTCTGGATGTTTGTGTCGGACTCTGCAATGTAGAACGGTGCCCGGTTTGGCTTCGGGGGGACTTCGGATTCATTCGACATGGACATTTCCTTTCCTGTCGCGCGGCCGTGCAAGGAAGGCGGAAAAGATCTGTCGATGCGCTCCGCCTGCCCTGAGGCAGTGCGGCCGTTTCATGAACGCGACCTGAACTCCTCTTTACCGCTTATGGCAAAGAAGTAGAAGCAGGCCTTGGACGTTCACGGTGTGCATGAATAGACAATACGAGCAAACGATGGAGATGTCAAGTGCGGAACCGAATCCCCGGGTCTCAGTCGTCGATGGTGTTTTCGGAAGGGTCCGCCGGATTGTACGCGACGCCCACCGATGCCGGAACCTCGAGATTCCCCCACCAGCGTCGGCCTTCCGATTCGTAGGTCACGCCCTGCACGGTGAACCTCGCCACCAGATACCATGGATTATTTCCATTGATCTCGATGCTGGAGTCGTAGCCGACATCCACCTGATCGGCCGCCACTCGCGTGCCAACAGAAAGCAGGCGCTCCCGAAGCTTCAGCTTTTGCGTCGCTTTTGCTCGAAGGAAGAACCCACCTCCTCCGAAGCAAGCTCCCAGTCCCAAGAGGAACAACCCGGCAACCAATCCATCCGCAGCGCCAAGCGCGACACCAGACCCGATGGCGAGCAGAACGATGCCGATGCCGATGGAAATATTGGGCAGAAGCAGAGAGCTGACAGGTTTTTTGGCCATTGGGGGGGAGTCCTTGAGGGAGGGAAAGCACAGGAGGTCGCGCCCGGTAATTTAGACCTGGAAATTACACCTGCCAAGTTCTGCAACCACAGGCGCCCCAGGCTCGGCACGTCTGTGCTCGTTGGAGACTCCCGATCCGACCTACCGCGGATCCCTCGCCGCGGCCAGCTCCTGGATTTCCGCGCGCGCGAAAAAGCCCAGGTTGCGGTCCAGGAACTTGGCACGCGTGAAGACATGGCCGTCGGGCAGAGCATCGCGTCCGCCAGGCACCATCGGGGTTTCGCCGGTGAAGGTCCGGCAGGCGAGGCCCGCCTCCAAAGCCACCAACATGGGTGCTGCAAGGTCCCAAGGGTGCAAGGTTCCGGGCACCGCGAAGTAGGTGTCGCCTTCGCCGGAAAGCAGCGCGTGGACCTTGTAACCCACCCCGCCCAGCAAGACGGGATCGTTCCCGGGGTGGAAATCCACCAGTTTTTGCAGGGATTTGCGCCGGGGCAAGGACCGCGTCACCACCAGACGCTCGCGCCGCAGCGGCTGGAAGACCTCCAACGGGAGCATGTCCTTGCCGGAGAGCCGTCCCCACACCGCGCCGCGACCGGCTTCGGCGTAGTAGAGGCGATCCACCGAAGGCAGAGCGAGCACGGCCGCGACGGGACGGTTTTTGTCCACCAGGGCCAGTTGGAAGGCCCATTCCCCAAGGTGTTCCACGAATTCGCTGGTGCCGTCGACCGGATCCAGGCTCCAGAATCTTTCCGCTTCCGTGACCCCTTCTCCTTCTTCCGAAATGAGCGGCACGCCGGGGAGCACGAAAGGCAGCTCTCCCACGCACAGACGGTGCACGGCCCGATCCGCTTCCGTGACCGGATCGTTCTCGCCTTTCCATTCCAGTCCCATGCCGGCGTCGTCGGTTTGACAGAAACCGGCAAGAATTTCCGAGGCGCGCCGCGCCAGGGGCAAAAGGGAATGGGCGTGTTCGAATCGTTCCATAGGCTTCCAAAGTTACCATCGCTCGGCCCTGGGGGTCCGCCAAGCGGCCTCGGACCATTCGGATCGCTTGGAGGAGGTCGGAATTTTTCCCGGCTCCTTTTTCGGACGGATGTGTCAAGAACCTCAATCTGAACCGCTTCAATTGCGACATATTGCTGGAGCAGCACCTCAGCCCAGGGACTTTTCCCGGGGAACAACCGTCTATCACTCGGAGTCGAACCATGCGTCATGCGTTTCGCATCGGCCTGTTGTTGGCCGTTTTCTTCACGACCACCCCCAGGGCGGGCGTGGTCCAATCCCACGGGGCGCTGAAGGTCAAAGGAAATCAGATAGTGGATGCTTCCGGAGCACCCATCCAGGTGGCCGGCATGAGTCTGTTCTGGTCTGGATGGATGGGCAAGTACTGGAACTCCGGGGTGGTGAACACCTTGGCGGACAGCTGGAACTCCTCGTTGGTCCGCGCGGCCATGGGCGTGGAAGGAAACGGCAACTACCTGGTGGCCCAGTCGGCGAACAAGACCATGGTCAAAACCGTGGTGGATGCGGCCATCGCCAAGGACATCTACGTGATCATCGACTGGCACGACCACAACGCCACCAACCACGTCAACGAATCGGTCGCGTTCTTCGAAGAGATGTCGAGGACCTACGGCAACAAGCCCCACGTGATCTTCGAGATCTTCAACGAGCCTCTAAAGATCCCCTGGACCGACATCAAGTCCTACTCCGAAAAGGTCATCGCCGCCATCCGGAAGAACTCGAACAATTTGATCATCGTCGGGACCCCCAACTGGTCCCAGGATGTGGACGTCGCCGCCTCCAATCCCCTTTCCGACGCGAACACCGCCTACACGCTTCACTTCTATTCCGGGACCCACGGCGCCAGCTTGCGCAACAAGGCCAACACCGCCCTCTCCAGAGGCGTGGCGTTGTTCATCACCGAGTGGGGCACCACCAACGCCGATGGCGGGACGGTCGACTCCAAGGTGTACACGGCCGAGTCCGACACCTGGCTGGCCTGGGCCCGCGACAAGAAGCTGAGTTGGGCCAACTGGTCGGTGGCGGACAAAGCCGAGGCTTCGGCCGCGCTCAAGCCGGGAACCTCCGCCAACGGCGGCTGGAGCGACGCGAACCTGACCCAGTCGGGCCTTTACGTGAAGGGCAAGATCAGGGAAGTCACCGCGGCGATCTCCAGCGGCTCCTCGGCCATCCAGCCTTCCGCGCTGCCCGATGCCAAAGGGATGCTCGCTGCCAGGCGGACCTCCTGGGGCCTGGAGTTGGAGCTCCCCGCCGACATCCAACGTTTGCGGGTGCGGGACATCCATGGTCGGATTCTGTCAGAACTCCCCACCACGACCACCACCGCCTTCCTTCCCGTCTCTGGAAGCCAGGTGCTGCTTTTGGAAGCCACCACTTCACGGGGCATGGAATCCTTGAAGGTGGCGCCCCTGCGCTGAGGGTCCAAAGCGGACAGGTCCGGAGAATCCGCTCAGGAATCGTGGACTTGGGATTGCTTGATGCGCTCGTCCAGGGCGGTGAGCCAGCCCTGGGCGCGCAACTGGCGCGGAATGTCTTCCGCCCGTTCCATGGAGGTGATCACGTTGCGCAGGATGCGGGCGCAGATTTCGTCCACCTGCGCCGGCGAGAGGATCTTGTCGCGGGATGAGTCGCCGACCTGGCCCAGCGCCTGGGCGAGTTCGCCGCGCGGGATCAGCCGCCCCCCATCGAAGGCGTCGATCCACACGCGCCGGCCATGGAGCATCGCGCTTGCCAAAAAATGTCCAGGAAAGGCCACGCCGTCCACGTCCACACCCACGCGGCGCCCGACCAGGATCAGCGCCGAACAAAGCGTGATGGGCAGGCCCGTCCCGTGCTCCAGCACCCAGGCCAGACTGGAATTGCGCGGAGCGAAGTAGTCGTCCATGTCGCCGTGGAGACCGTCTTCCGAAAACAGGAATCCGACCAACGTCTCCAGTTCTGGGACCGGGTGGCGAGCCAGGTATTTGCGGGCCCATTCGTCGAGCAGTCGCCGAGGGTCGCTGGTACCCCCGTACACGGAAAGCAAGGTGGCGACCAGGCACAGGAACGGCTCCAGCTCCGGGCCTCGCGTGATCCAACGCTCCCAACCCACCTCCAGCCACTCGCCCTCCAGCTCCAACCGGCAAGCTCCCAGGCGGGCGCGCTGGTGCGGATTCAGCTCGATGCCTTCCGCATCGAAAAACGCGAACGGATCGGTGCCCAACTCCCGCAGCTTGCGCAGGATCGCCGCATGGACGATCGGAGAGTCGTCCTCCATCAGCGCAAGGAGATGCGTCCAGGGATTGGAGCCTTCCATTCCTTCAAGCTACCATTCCCACCCCATGCCTGTCTGGTCAAAAACGGTGCTCTTGCTGGTCGCCTCCAACATTTTCATGACCTTCGCCTGGTACGCGCATCTGCGAAACCTCAGCCACAAGCCGTGGTGGATCGCCGCGCTGGCCAGCTGGGGCATCGCTTTGTTCGAGTATCTCATCCAGGTGCCGGCCAATCGCATCGGGTACCAGAAGATGGACCTCGCGCAACTGAAGATTCTGCAGGAAGTGATCACCCTCTCGGTCTTCGTCCCGTTCGCGGTGTTCTACATGCACGAACCGTTGCGGCTCAACCACCTCTGGGCGGGTTTGTGCTTGGTGGGGGCGGTCTTTTTCGCCTTCAGGTAGCCGAGTCCAAGGCCCGTAGTCGGCGGCGCACGATCACAACTGCGCCAGACACCACCAGGAGAACAAGCAGGAGTGCGCCCCAAGGGTGATCCTGGCCTAGCTCACCAACCACTTGGACCATCCCCAAAAGGGATGCCATCCAGACAGCTGTACCCACCGCCAAGGTAAAGCCAAACACCCACCCATTCATGCCCAGAATCCCCGCCAACAGGAACACGCCCACTCGTGTGCCCGGGATCAATCTGGCCGCGAAAACGGCCAACCAGCCTTTGGTTCGCACTTGACCGCGGACTTTCTCCAAGCGATCACGCCCGATTCCTGAAAATATTTTCCAGCCCAGCGCGCGTTCTCCAGCCCAGCGACCCAGCCACCACACCAACAGGTTGCCCACCAGCGTGCCCCACCACAAGGCGATCAAGGCCATCCACCAGCCCAGATGACCAGACCTGGCCAGAGAAACCACCGCCACCACGGCCAACTCCTCTGTAAAACCAGAGGCGGTGGAGATCCCTAGAAACTGCAGGAACCACGGCAGGTCGGACAGACTCCCCAATAGGTGATCCAGCCAACCCTGCATTGTCTAGAGGTGTTCGCGAACCTGGTCGGCGAGATTGGCGAACAGGGCATCGGCCAAGGCGGAAGTACCGAGCTTGTCCCAGATCCGATACTGGTGAAACAAGAGCCGTCCCTTGCCGTGCGGAACCGATTGGATGTCGGCTCGGAATTGCCATTGTCCGTTGGCGGGAGCGAACTGGGCGAAACCCGCATCGATCTTGGCGTCCGGCAAACGAGCGTACGACCAAGCCGGCAGCAGATCCGCATAGACTTCGCCCGCTACGATGCCCGAAGGCAGTCTCGTGAAATGCGGTGAGGGAGCCAGATAATGGTAGCCCTCGCCTCCTGCGGACGCCGAAGGGACAAGTTCCAGCGGGTAGGTCAGGCCGCCGTGCTTTTGCAGGAACCGGACGTCTTCCGGCTCCAACGCGGCGAAGACCACGACAAGACCAGTCACGGCATCGTCCAGCAGGTCTTGGAGACGCTTGGGATCGAAGGTGCGGACCTGGTTGACCAGCACCGCACGGGCGTCCGAAGCGCTCTTGCGGACCACGTCTTCCGGGAACTCACCCAAAAACCGGAAGGCATGCGCCGCGGCTTCCAGATTGACCGCCGGCGGAACGTAGAACGTTTCTTCGGTACGAAAAACGTCGCGCCCCTGGCGGGACAACTGCATGTCGAAGGTGAAGTGGCCGCGCTCGTCCCCGACCGGGAACTCGAACTTGCCGACCATGGAAATCCCGCCTTCCGAATGCGCCGGAAGGGATTCCTGGTGCCAGATGCGGTTGTTGTTGCCCTTCACCCGCAAAAGCAGGCTGTATTCACCCGGCACATTGTCGTTGGACATGTGGATGCGAATGGCTGCCGACTGCATGGTGTAAGGCGTGCGAACCGCCGCCTCGGCGATCACGCGCACAGGGCGATTGTACTTGCGAAACAGTTCAAAACCTGGCTTGGGTTCGCCGGCGAACCCCACCAAACCTGAAGAGTGCGATGGCGTATCCGACCACTGGTTGACCAACACGCCGCAGCAGCGGGTATTGATCGCCAACGCGTCTGCCTGTCGCAGCACAGCCTGGGCACCGACCTGTTGGCAGGCGGTGGCGAACCCCGAGGGGGTCCAGACTTCCTTGAGTCCCACCAGCGTCAGTTCGCCTTGCAATTGCTTGCCGATTTTCTGGATGGCTTCCACGCGAGCGCTTTTTTCGGGGCCGAGGGCCTCCAAGGTCCGCTCCGGGTCCATCAGCGAAGGACAGCCAACACGAGCGGCGAAAAATTTACCGGTGGTGGTGCGTGCCTTGTGGACCTTCTTCCAGAACAACTGGTCGCCCAACCCCTCGTCCATCAGGTCGGAGGGGTCGCGAGGATGGAGATGCTTGGTCAGGAAGCTCTGGCGCCGAATGGAGACGGGAGCCGGCAGACGGAACCGGTGGATTTCCAACTCGGTCGGGACTTTCGCACCGGCCACGCACCCGTGCACCGGATCTTGCGATGGAGGGTGCCCGATTTCCAGGCGCGTACCGGCAAAGTGCGCGATGACGGTGCGTTGTGGCTCCTTGCGACCACCCTTGGGGATGCCTTCTTGGCGTGCGGCCACCACGGCCTTGAGCCATTCACCTTCGCGGGCTTGGAGCAGCGTACCGGGAAGATCTCCGCCCACGAAGGCCAGGACGTTCCCCATTCCTTCTTGGCGAAGGATCATGGCCGCCGCCGAGGCAACCGAGGCGGATGTGGCTTCGGGGGTGTCGGGTAGGCCGCCGGCTCCCAGATTCTGGATGACCAGCAATCCGGATTGCAACGCGATGGCGACCAACGATTCCGGCATCGGGGCCGAGGAAGGAAAGACGGTATTGAATCCGGCTTCGCGCATGCGGTGGAATTCCGCTTTGGGGTTGGCGTTGCTTAAAAAGCCAACTTTGCCGGAAGCGTCCCAGCGCACACCCCGGACAAAAAACGGCGCATCATTGAGCGAAATGCCCTTTTCCGTCCAAACGGGAGTCGAAAAGCCGAAGGGAATCTTGATCGGAGGCGCACCATCCAACGAAAATTCCAGGGAGTACAGACTGGACGAATCCGGTGCCCATGGCTTGGAATCGGGAACGTCGAATTCAAATTCGTGTTCGTAGGCTCCGCCAGGCAAAGAAACCTCGCGGCGGAATTCGCCCTTTTGTCCATCCGGAGCGAAGAACTTGACCCCGACTTGCGCCTTCATCGCCTGGGTCGAACGCAGCCGCAAAGAGGCCCTTACCCGGTCGGTGGAAAAATCCGCTCGCACGAGCGCGTCTTCCAGCACAGCACCTGCGGAGACAAAAATGCGCGGGGCGTCGTACAGGACAGGCCCCAGCTGGAGGCCTTCTCCCTCGCCAGCAACCCAGGCACCCGTACTGGGTGCGGCAACCTCCAGGCAGACCAGGAGAGGTTTGTCTGTGGCGAAAGCCGTTAGGTCCACCACATGGGGCAACCAAGGTTGCAGGGGCTCTCCCACTCGCTCGCCGTCGGCCCAAACCTGAACGGGACCGTTGGATCCAGAAACTTTCAGGAGCACTTGACCGGTCGGGCCGGGTTTCGGAGCCGCGACGGTGGCAAACCAACGGCAGACCTCGGGAACCATGTCCGCCGTCGCTCCGACGCTGGGAAAGCTGATTGCCTCCACCTTGCCGATCTTGGTCGGCGCAGCGACAAATTCGGACCTGGACGCACCTCTTTGAAGGCTCCAGCCACCCTCGATCTCTTGCCACTGCTTCATTGCCACGCTTGTTCCTCCATCGACCCCTACAACTGGGCGATTCGGGAAAGATAACCCACCTCAGGCTCGCACAGCGAGGAGGCGCTCCACGTACTTGGCAAGCAGATCCACTTCGACGTTCACGGTCTTGCCTGGCTTCCAGGTGCCGATGGTGGTCACTTTGGCCGTGTGGGGAATGATGTTGACCTCCACCAGGCTGCCTTCAACAGAGCCCAGCGTGAGTGAAATGCCATCCAAGGCGATGGAGCCTTTGGAGATGCAATACCGGACAAGATCCTTGGGCAGGCGCAGCACCCACTGGGTGCTGCCCTGGCGGGAGACCGACCGGACCACGGTCGCCAGCCCATCCACATGTCCCTGGACCCAATGGCCACCCATGCGGGTGGTTGGCAGCAAGGCGCGTTCGAGATTGACGCGATCGCCTGGACGGATCTTGCCCAGATTGGAAACCGAGAGCGTTTGGGCCACGGCCACCACCTCGTATCCCGACGGTTGGAGGGATTCCACCGTGAGGCAGACCCCGTTGTGAGCGATCGAGTCCCCGATGGACAAACCTTCGCGAAGCGATGCGGCCAGCATCCGAAAGCGCCGATTGGCCCCCTCGGATTCCACCTTTCCCACTTCTCCCAGGCATTCCACCAAGCCCGTGAACATGCTAGCCTCCGAAGCTCCAGGTGATGCCCCAACCGGCGCGGATTCCCAGCGGGTTCCAGCCTGGCGCCGGAGCCTGGAGCTCATCGAAGATGTTTTCCAGTCGCCACTGGATGGTGAAGGTCTTGATGGTCACCAGAGCCTCCAGGTCCGTTTGGGAGGAGGCTTTCAGTTCGGTGCCGCGGGCCAGGGAGTCGGAAACCGGCACCCAGGCCCGCCTTCGGCTCCACGTCCGCAGATCGCCATCGATGGAAAGCCCCACTCTTCCTTCCAGCAATTTCCCGGTCCAACCCGCGTTGGAGCGGGAATGGACTTGGGCCCAGCGAGGATCTTGCAAGGCGGGCGACTCGCCCGGAAGCGATCGCTGCGCGTACGACCATTCTGTTCGCGCCCGCCATCCCGCTTTGCGCAGGCTCAAACCGCCTTGCGCCGTCCAGCCCAGAACCGATCCGGCATTGGCGTTGGACATGGCGCTCCGACGGGCGGTCAGTTTTCCGGCTACGGGAACCGTCAAAGGCTGCCATGCGTCGGTCACCGCCAAAAATGCGCCTCCCGCGTCCAAGGTCAGAAACGACACCGGGCGCCAGCGAAGATTTGTCTGGGACAGGTCGGTCGCCTCGGGCGAAATTTCTGGACGGAAAATGACCTGCATCAGCGGATCCGCCCGGAGATTGGCTTCGGAAGGCATGCGATTTTGGCGGGACCATCCGATTTCACCTCCCACCAGGGAGGCACTGTCGCCCCAGGCCAACTTGGCTTGGCCATCCCAGGCCCCGGTCAGTCGATTGTCCGATGAAGAAAGCCGTGTCCAACCGCCCTCGGTGCGCGTCGCAAAGGAGGGTTTGGTCCAGGTCGCGGAAAGCCCTGCTCGTTGTTGGTCTTCATCTACCCGCGGGATCGCACCAGGCGCGTTCTGGCTGCCTTGGCGCGAACCGATTTGGACCACCGGACCCATTTCGAAAGACCCGAAGCGGCGTGACACCGAACCGTCCCATTCCAGGTGGTCGACCTTCCCCTCCGACAGCCGGGGCGCACCGTTCACTGCAAGAGCCGCCCACTGCCAATCTTCGGAAACATCGCGCGCGACCATCGCCAACTTCCAGTCGGGATCTTGCCAGTTCCAGCGCCCGAAAAATCCCGAACGCCCTTGCGATGCCGGAAACACCGGCCGATCTGCGTCGTTCCATTCCTTTTGGGGATCCGGTTGCCCGCGGCGCAAATCCGACCAGGTAAGGCCAAAGTCCAACCGGGAAGATTCCCCGCCTCTGGAGATCACCCCCTGCCACTGGACATCGTCTTGTCCGGCGCTGCGGCCATGGGAAGGGAGCTCGCCCCGCCCGCGTCCGAACGATCCTTGGAACATGTCCTGGATTTGATCACGATACATCCAGTTGCGCGATTGGGCGGAACGTGTTTCCATGGCCACCGAGACGCCCCACGGACCGCTCACCGCGCGATTGAACTCCATCCCGAACCGGTACGAGGCCAAGGCGCCCCGGTAGAATTCCAACGCGGTGGAAGGCGTGTCCGGTGCGACCTGCAGCGGCACGACCCAATGACTGGCGCGTCCCTCCATTCCGGTGCGAGTGAATTTTTCGATCCCGCGACCGGAAAATGGCCCGGCATCGCTGGCGCCTGCCAAGCTGGGGCCCGCCCACGAAAGCCGAACCGGGGCGGGATCGATCAAAAGCCCCGGCCAGCGTGCCCAAGTCTCCCACATTCCGTCGAGTTCGGCGATGGACCGCCAAGGCACAGCGGTTTGGCCGTCTCGGAAAGCCTGGTCCAGCGCGGTCCCCGGGGCCGTCGATCGGATGGGAATTTCCCAAGCCGGTGCGGAATCGGCCATGGGACGCACGCGAAGCGTATCCGCTCGCTTTCCCACGACAAGCGAATCCGCCTTGGGGGAGGAGGCAACGGCCAGGGAGTCAGTCCCCGAGAGGTAGAGGCCGGCAAGAATCAATGCTTCGATCAAGATTCCAGCACCCACTGGTTGAGTCTTCTTTGGAATTCCACCATCGTGGCCGGACGCTCCTCGAGATTTCGCGACAAACAATCCAGGAGGAGTCCTCGCAACCGATCTCCGTTGCGATAGGGAATCTTGGGGATCTGCGGCTCGATATCGGCCAAGGCACCCAAGCCGCGGTCGTCCCGATCGATGTTCACCGAGGCGCGTGCCTCGAAGGGATTGTGGCCGGTGAACGCCGTGCAGGCCAGCACCGCCAGCGAGAACACGTCGGTGCGCTGGTCCAGGCGGTAATAGCTGCCCAAAAGCTGTTCATAGCTCATGAAGGTCTGGGTCCCGGGAACCTGCATGTGCATGTCGCCCACCACGTCCTCCACATGGGCCCAACGCGCCGAGCCAAAATCCGTGAGGTAGGCTTCGTCGCCGCGCATCAAGATGTTGGTGGGCTTGAGGTCGCAGTGGATGATGCCGCGAAAGTGCAACTCGCCCACGATTCCCGCGATCTGCACGACCTGGATCACCCGCTTGACGAGCTCCTTCTCGTCGCTGGGGCGTCGCCGCCAGCGCAAAGAAATGTCTTCGCCATCCACGTATTCCATGATCATGTACAGATGCCGCGGCTCGCCGGCCTTGCGCCCGAAGAACCCGAAATCCAACATTTTCACGACATGTGGGGCGTTTTGGGAGGACAAATACAGGTTGTAGCCCATCTCGGTGAGGAACAGGCGGACATTGGAGTTGTTCACCACGGGATCTGGGGTGCGATAGATGGTGGGGCGCAGGACCCGCAGCACCGCCTTGCGAACGCCTTTGCCCGGAATATTCACTTCCGGCAACAGGAAGACATCGCAAAAACCACCCGAACCGAGCCATTTCTCGATGCGGATGTTCGGGTCGTAGGCTCGGAAATCCCGTTCCAGGGTGCGAACGTACACTTCGAACTCCTCCCCCCGTTCCGGACACCGGAAGGCGGAAGGCGTGAGGAGTGTGGAGGTCTCGTCGCGGGCCGTCGCTGCCGACGGAACCGGCAACGGCAAGGCCGCCGGGGCCTCGCCTTCCATCCCCAAAAGGGATCGGATCGGTTTCATCATGAAGTCCATACCAGTTGCAAAGAATAAATCCCGATGGGGCGACGCCAGTGATCATCCTCGATAAGTCGGAAACTACCGGATGCGCTTGGCGTCGCCCGAGGGATTGTCCAGTGCGCAAATTGGAGAATTCTCCACTGGCACGACGGAAACCGGAAAGGGTATGCTCAGTGCGTGAACGGAGAGCAACTGGAAACATTCCGACACCTTCTGGAAGCGGAAGTCGATCTGGTCGAAGCCATGGCGGACTCCCAAACCGACGGTCTGGAGTCCTTGCGCGAGCGATTCGTGCATGAAGAATTCCTGCGCATGGTCCAGGCCAAGCGTGAAGGAATGGAGCACCTGGCCAAGAGTCGCGAGGCGATGCGGCCCTTGACGGCGGCATGGATCCAGGCCAGGAACAACGCGAATTTTTCCGATCCGGAGGTGGAAGCCTCTCTGGAACGGTTGCGATTTGCGTTCGATCGCGTCCGCTCCGCCGAGGACGAAATCGAAGCGATGGCCACCGCCTATCTGGCCCGGGTTGCCAGCGATTCAGGATCTGTCGAAGAACGGATCCGCCTCCACCGAAGCTGGACGTGATCGAGGACGTCCGTTTCCCCGAACAGATCCCCGAAGCCCTCAAACCGGTCTTCGCGTGGTTCGAATCGCATGTGGAACGGCTTTCCCATGCCTATTCCACCCTGGAATCGCGCGTCGTGGATCTGGACAGGCAGCTGGAAAAACGCAATGCGGAACTCGAGAGCCTCCTGGACAGCCTGCACGACGGGGTGCTGATGGTCGACACCCAGGAACGGGTCACGATGGTCAACGGTCGCGCCGCCCAGATCCTGGGCTTGGATCCGTTGGAAGCGGTGGACAAATCCCTGAGCGAGATCTTCCCCACCCAAAAGGACTTCACGGACCCGCTCTTGCACAGCTTGCAGGAGGGCGTGCCGTTGCGCTGGGTGGAAGTCGTTTGGATGCGATCCGCCGAAACCCCGGTGCCCATCGGACTCTCCACCGCCGCGGTGCGCGACCCCTCCGGTCGCAGGCTCGGAGCGGTGGCCAGCTTCCAGAATCTGACCCACCTCAAGCAGATGGAACGGGAATTGTCCCAGACCCGCACGCTGGCGGCGCTGGGCCAGATGGCCGCCACCGTCGCGCACGAAATCAGAAATCCGCTCGGGGGCATCGGAGGTTTCGCTCGATTGTTGCAGAGAGATCTATCCTTGGAAGACCCGCGTCGTCGGCTCTCCGACCGGATCATCGAAGGCGTGGGCCAGCTCAACAAGATCGTGACCAATCTCCTTGCGTACACAAAGCCGATGGGAACACAGCTGGTCGATGTCGAGATCGAACCGTGGCTGGCCGAGCTGGCCGAGTGGATCCGCATCGAAGCTTCCGACCACGAGGTCACGGTGGTTCGTGTCGAGGTCAACATCGAGCCACGGGTGCGAACCGGACGCTTCGATCCGGAGAAGCTGCGGCAGGTGGTCTTGAATCTCGCTCTCAACGCACTCCAAGCGCTTCCCGGACAAGGGACCATCGCGCTTTCCGCCCGGCGCGCTCCGGGACTGTTGATTCTTGGCGTTCAAGATGACGGAATCGGGATCGCCCCGGAGGCGATCACGGAAATTTTTAATCCATTTTTCACAACCAAGGAAAATGGAACCGGACTCGGCTTGGCCATCGTGCGCAAGATCGTCGAGCTCCATGGAGGGAACCTTTTCGTGGAAAGCCAACCAGGCACCGGCACCCGCTTCGACATCCACCTACCGCAACCGATCCAGGACTGAATGGCACGCATTCTCATCGTTGACGACGAAGCGCTGATGCGCGACATGGCCGCCGAGAGCCTTCGCAGGCGCGGGCACGAAACCATTCTCGCCAGGAATGTTTCGGAAGGCTTGGAAAAATTCGACGCATCGATCGAACTGGTCTTGTCCGACTACAAGATGCCCGGCATGACGGGAATGGATCTTCTGAAGAAGATCCGCGAAAAGGATCCGAACGTTCCGTTCGTGATCATGACCGCGCACGGCACCGTCCAGGTGGCCGTGGAAGCCATGCGGCATTCGGCTTGGGATTTCCTTGAAAAACCCTTTGATCCCGATGTCCTGGAAATCACCGTCGATCGCGCCTTGGAGGTTCGCCGGTTGCGCCGGGAAAACCTCCGCCTGCGAGAAGCCTTGGACGAACGTTTCCGGATCGTCGGTGCCAGCGGCGTCCTGCGATCGGTCCAAACCTTGATTTCCCAAGTGGCCCCGACCCGCACCACAGTGCTGATCCAGGGCGAGTCCGGGACCGGCAAGGAGCTGGTCGCCCGGGCCATCCACGATTCTTCCCCCCGCGCCGACAAGCCTTTCGTGAAGGTCAATTGCGCCGCGCTTCCGGAATCGCTGTTCGAAAGCGAATTGTTCGGCCACGAGAAAGGCGCCTTCACCGGGGCGCTCAAAAGCCAACGCGGCAAATTCGAAATGGCCGACACGGGCACCTTGCTTTTGGACGAGATCTCGGAAATGCCGCTTGTGATGCAGGCCAAGCTGCTTCGCGTGCTGCAGGAGCGCGAGATTCCCAAGATCGGGTCGGAATCCGAGATCCCGGTGGATGTTCGCATCATCTGCTCCACCAACCGGGATCTTGCTCACGAGGTGGAGGCCGGCAGATTCCGTGCGGATTTGTTCTACCGGCTCAACGTGATCGCCATCCACGTCGCCCCATTGCGCGAGCGCAAGGACGACATTCCCGAGCTCGCTCGCTGGTTCTTGCAGCGGTACAACCGCGAAAACGGATTTTCCGTGATGGGGTTCTCCGAATCCGCTCTGGATCGCCTTCGCTCCAATGCCTGGCCGGGAAACGTCCGCGAATTGGAAAACGCCGTCCAGCGGGCGGTGGTTCTCACCCAGACCGGCACCATCCAGGTGGCGGCACTTGGTTTGGATTTTTCAGCCCCGCGATCACCCGCCCCTCCCTCCACCAACCATGCGCACACCTCCGCACCGCCCGCCGCCGATCTGGACCCCGGTCAATCGATTTCGATCGGTGAAATGGAACGCCGGATGATCTTCGCAAGCCTCGAGAGGCTTGGCGGCAACCGCACGCGCGCGGCGGAGCAGTTGGGCATCTCCATCCGGACCTTGCGCAACAAACTTCGCGAATATCGCGGCGAGCCGCTGGGGGAGGACGATGACGAATCCTGACCCACGCGATGAGCGCATCGCCGAACTCGAAGCTCGTCTGATCGACGCCGAAATCCGACTCCAACGGCAGGAAGAATTCTTCCAGATGGCCGTCCACGACCTGCGTTCGCCACTGTCGGCGATCGTGGTGTACGCCGAGCTTCTGATGAACCGCGTGATGGGCGACCTCGACAACCGCCAGCTGGAGCCGATCCGGACCATCCACCGCAACTGCAACAATCTCATCCGCATGGCCGAAGATGTTCTGGCTTCCGCCCGGGTGCGCGCCGGCGCGGTCTCCCCTCGATTCGTCGCGGTGGAGATCACCGACTGCGTGCGCGAGGCCATCCGCAGCCTCCAGGGGCTCGCCGACGCCAAGCAAGTCAAAATCCGTCTGACGCCGCCTCCGGATCCGATCCAGCGCAAAGCCGACCAGGACTTCCTGAACAGGGCCTTCAGCAATGTGCTGGGCAATGCGATCAAGTTCAGTCCCCATGGCGGAGAGATCCGGATCGACCTTTCGACCGACGAAAACCAGATCCGCATCGCTTTCACCGATCAGGGACCCGGCATCTCGCCGGACAAGCGCGACGAGGTATTCCAGAAATTCCGGCGCGGCGATGCGGGCAACGTGGCCGGGCACGGACTGGGCCTTTCCATTGCCCAATATTTCATAGACCTCCATGGCGGGCGCATCCTCATCGAGGGGGTGCGAGGCAGAGGCTCCACCTTCCTGGTGGGCCTCCCCATGGATCCCGCGTAAAGCTCAAGACTTCACTTCGCCCCTAACCCCGCAAGCTCATGACCGCGCACGATGCCAGCACCACGGACAATCCCGCGATCTGGTGGAGGGGCATCGATTCCTGCAGGAGGGCCGCTGCCAAGAACGGCAGCACCGCGGGACCCGCCAGGGAAAGCACGGAAGCGCGAACCGGACCCACCCGCGACAATCCTGCCTGGGACAGAAACGACGGCACCACCGTGCCCACCACCACCAGTCCCAGGATCGGCCAGAGCAATCCCGCCTGCGGATGAAGAAGCCGGGAGGGATCCCCGACAAAAAACGTCTCCAAAACCGCCGGCACCGATGCCGCCGCCATTCCAACCGATGTGCACAACCCCGCCCCCAACCGCCGCTGGAGCCTGCCTACGCCCACCACGAACAGAGCCCATGCGACGGAGCCTCCCAGGATCAATCCCACCCCGGCAAGGTCGGCGAAAGGTCGCCCTTCGTCGCGTCCGGACAATGCGACGAGCAATCCCACGTAGCAAGCCACCACCGAGCCGATGACGGTTTTGCGCGGAGGTCTGCGCAAGGAAATCGCCACGAACAGGATCACGAACGCCGTGCTCGCCTGGACCAGAATGCGCTCCAAGCCTGCGCTGGTGCGCCCCAGACCCGCGAAGTTGAGTCGGGGTGCCAGCCAAAACCCCCAAAGCCCCAGGGCCGCCATGGCCGCGAGATCCTTCCACTGGGACTTGTGGCGCAGAAGTACCCATGCAATCACCGCCAGATAGATGGGTGACGACCAGACCAGGCGCAAGGCGAGGATTTCGCCGGCCTCCACCGACTCGAACATCATCTGCTTGACGAACAAACTCTTGGTGGAATACAGGACGGATCCCACGATGACAAAAATCGTCGCAATCGTCTCTCCCCTGTCCGGGAGGACGTCCCTTCTCGTCTCCATGATTGGTGCTCCTCATTGCGAATCTCGACTGCGCGACGGGCGACCACGGTTGAGACCAAAAACGAAAAGGCCCGCTTCCCTGGGTGGGGAGCGGGCCTTCGCCTCGAGTCGACCGTGAAACCGGTGTTTACCGGTCCCGATGGACAATGGCTCCGCCGCCCCCGTGGAATCGAATCCATCGGTGGGATCGCTTGGTCGCGAATTTCGGCGAAACGGACATCGTCATGTCATTGAACATAACGCATGCGTGCGCAGGATGCAACACCGGAGAGGATCTTAGACGGGTTTCTTGGCGTTGGTGAGGTCCAACAAGCCTGCCATGGGAATGCCCACCCAATCCGGCCGGTGGGATAGCTCGTACCTCAACTCGTAGAACGCTTTTTCCAGTTCGAACAACGCGATGAGCTGATCGGAGAGGGCGGGATCGTTGGGTAGGAACGGTTCGCCGCCGATCTCTCGCTCGTACGCGGACCGGAAAGCAGACCGGGAACGATTGCGCCATTGGTTGGCGATGGCCTCGCCCTTGGCGCCTGCACCTTCCGGCAGACCTGCACGGGCGGCGTAATCGAAGGATCGCAGCACTCCGGCAACATCCTTGGCCACGGAATATTTGCGACGCCGCTCTTCCACAGGTCGCGCAGGCTCGCCTTCGAAATCGATGATGAAAAATTTGTCGCCGTTCCACAGAACCTGGCCCAGGTGGATATCGCCGTGGACACGCTGGCGATGGCACACCCCGGAAGGAATCTGCGGGGCTTTGATCCGGCGAAGCAGGTTGGAGGTGCGAAACCGCAGGACTTGAGCCAGGCCTGAACAGGCCGGGTCCAGTTTTGCGCCATCCAATTCGGTGAGGACGTTGCGCGCCAAAGCAAGCGCCAATTGGGCCCATGCCTTCAGATCCGGGGTGTTCAAGGCAGAAGTTCCTGGCCCCTCTGGAGATGCGAGCACCCGATGGAGTTTGGCCAACGAGACGCCTAGCTCTTCCCAAGGCTTGGAATCCACCTCTTGGCCGTTGACCACGGCGGAAACCTGCTTACACGCCAAGTCCCACCCGGTCCCCTGGTTGGGGATCAGATCCTGCACGGAAAGCAGGGTCGCTTCGCCAAACGCCCCGCGTGCGGTGATGGATCCTCTCAAAACCGGAGTCAGCGGGAATTCCGCCCGGGTCAGGAATCGGCAGACTTCCACATCGAGGTTCTCCCCGTGCTGCAGCCGCCGGTACACCTTCACGAACATCCCACCCACGATCGCCCAGGAATTGGTCTGGTCGGTGGAGCCCATGACGAACTCCCCCTTGCGGAAGGAAAAGTTCGACTCCAGCTCGATTCGCAGCTCCAAGTCGCCGGGATGCTGGCTGCGACCGAACGCCTCCAGCAGGCGCCGCCAGCCCTCCTCGACGGAGAGCGCATCCACCACCGGCCGGCCTTCGATCTGACCGATCGCCTCGCCTGGACAATCCACGCAAAGCAAAAGGGGCAAGAGATAATCTTCGTCTTCCCCCACCTCGTAGATGACCCGCAACACGGCGACAACCAAGGCGGAATCCACCACGCAGGTCGCCGTCACCTGGACGGAGGTGATCGTGCGACCTTTGCCGGAAAACCAGCGCTGGCGGACCAAAAACTGGATCCACGCCTGCGCTGGGATGGACTGTGCCACAGTCCTTGTGCTCAGTCTGACCTCGAAAGAGTTCACTTTGCCGCGGCCGACTTGGATCTGGACTTCGGTTTGGCTTCCTTGGCGCCTTCCGCTGTCTTGGGTGCGGGTTTCGCGAGGGCGGCGCGCTGCTTGCGCATCTCGTCGACGAGCTTTTGGCGAAGCCAGTTGCGACGCCTGAATTCGTTGCGATGTTCCTCGCAAAAGCGCGGATACACGAATTGCTTCGGGAAGATCTTGACCGTGTAGTTCACGGAACAACCATCCAGCTCGCAAACCCAGGCTTCTTCCACCACCTCGATGAAGTCGTGCTGGTAGGTCTTGTTGTTCGAATCGCCCGGCTCGGGAGATTTTTTGGTCTTCTCCCGCTGTTTCACATCTCTGTGCAGCTCGCAGTATTTGGCGATTGGGTGGCCCCAAAACTCCTTCCCGCAGTACTGGCAGATCTTGAGCTTGATTCGTTTCTTTTTTTTGTACTTAGGAAGTTGCACCAAACACTCCTTGCGGGCTTGCGGGGCCCCCGGGGGGTGCGGGACGCACTTTCCCCAGCATGCACTTCAATGAATCCAAATAATGCGGGCTCGCCGCCCTCCCGTCAAGGGACCTTACAAGAACTAGACCAAACACTTCGGATCGCCTCCGGAGCGGTTGCACGTTGGGTTCGGCGCACCCAAAAGGCCCTCACCCAAATCGTTCCGACCTCCGATCTGTCCCGGCGATCGACTCTTCTGGATGCTCGCGCCCGTGCCTTGGCATCCGCAGGCCCCGTTCCCAGAGGTGCCCAGAAGTTGGAATTGACCCTCTGGACCGAGGAGGGGCCCCTGCAAGAGTGGGTGGAACTGAACCCGGCTCTCCCCCTCAAAGCCCAGGCGGAAGCATGGTTCGCCCAGGCCAAGAAATGGCGCCGAGCGATCCAACACCAGGCCTCGCGCCAGTCCATCTTGGCGCAGGAACTCGCCGCGGCATTGGCTTGGCAGGAGAAATTCCCGCTTTGGAGCGATCCCGAGCTGGATCGGAAGGGCGCTCGGAAAGCATTGATCGAACTGGAATCGCTTCGAGCCAGACTCCTTCCCCGCGGACTCTGGCCTCAACCTCCGGGCAAGCGAGACGAGCCTCGCCCTCTTGGGCCGATCCGGTGGGATCTAGAGGGCGGCTGGTTTTTGTTGGCCGGGAAATCTGGTACCGAAAACGATTTTCTGACCACCCGCCTGGCTCTGCCGCACGACCTGTGGTTCCATGTCGCGAACATTCCCGGTGCACATGTGATCTTGCGCTCCCCCGATGGAAAGCCCAAACCGCCTCCCCCTGCCTGTGTGGAGAAGGCCGCGGGACTGGCGGCATGGCTCTCGCGCTACCGCGCCCAGGCCAAGGTGGAGGTCCGCTACACCGAGCGCAAACATGTACGCAAACCCCGCAAGGCACCGGCGGGCTCAGTGCTCATGGATCAGTCCCGTTCGATCTTGGTCTGCCCGCAGGCGCCTCCCCGCACGGAACCCTAAGCGTTGCCCAACCCCAAAAGGGCATCGATCAGCCGCAAACTCCGCTCGCGCTCCAGAAAATCGTCCACCCATAGCGGATCCACTTTCGCCGCCGCAGACAAAGCCTCCGCCACGGACGATTGACGATTGTAGGGGCCCCAGGCCAAACCGCGAAACTCCGGGTGGCCTTCGCCGCGAAACGGCTGCCGATGTGCGCGCAACAGCCGCACTCGCCGCCAGACCGACTCCTGCCGGCTTCGCGACGGACTGGGGGCCAAGCCATCGGGATTCCAGCCTGAAGTCAAGGCCGCCTTTTCCTGCGATGTGCTGGGTTGTCGGAGGATTTCCTCCAATCGGCGCAACACCCTGGTAGCAATCACATCGGCTTGGGCGGACAGGCCACAGGCGCTGGATACCGACGTCGCATCCAAAAGCCGTTGGGCCCAGGGGAGTAGCCGGCGTGCCACAGGACGGGTCGCGGCTGCGTCCTGCCAGCGCACAAGCAAGGCGGAGGGATCCAGCTCCACGGCCTCAGCCCTGGGGCGAAGGAAGACGGGTGGCAAGCTCCGTGAGGGTTTCTCTCATGCGCAGATCCGATTCGGAAAGGTGGGCCTTGAGGGAATCCGCAAAGCCTCCGAGCAATCGCTCCAAGGCCTCCAACAGAGCTTTTTGGGCCGCACGGGGATCTTCCGCGCCTTCTTTTTCTCCCTCGCGGGCGAAAAGGGCCAGTCCCGATTGGAGCTCCTGGGCGCCTTGGGAAAACAACTCCACCGAGGCGGAAAATTCCACCTGGTTGGCCCGAAGCGAAGTGGATGCCTCTTCCAGGCGATCCCTGGCGGCCCCCAAGGCGGTGGCCAGCGGAGCGACCAACTGGCCGTGCCCGGTGAGAGCCTCGGACAAGGGCGAAAGTGAAACGCGCAAGTCGGCGGCCAGTTCCTGGAGACTGGACAATGCCTGGTCGAGCGCCACTCCTGCACGCTCGCGGCTTTCTTCGGCGCGCGAACCGGATTCCGACAACTGTTGTCCAACCCTGCCCACAGCCTCCGCCACCTGCCTGCCCACGTCGCCTCGCAGGTGTCCGGAATCGCGAACGGCCATGGCGAGCTCCTCCAGCTCCGGATGTGGAGCCGGTCGTTGCGCCGATTCCTGGGCGATCCGCACGGGCATTTCCCGCGAGATCGTATCCAAGCCCGCCACCACCAAGGCCACCGCATCGGCGATCTCCTTGCGTTCGGTGGAGGCTTGCTCCAATTGCAACGTTGCCTGCGCCAGCGCATCGACCTGCGCAGTGGCAGCCTGCTCGAGCATGGCTTGCAGCCGCGCATCCAGAGTCCGCACCGCGACATCCATCGAAGTGGAAAGCGACTCCAGCAACGACAACGCGCCCAGACTGGTGCGAAGGGTCTCCAGCGCCTGGAGCTGGGAAGCGGCATCCCGCTCCCGGGCCTGGGCCATGGTCTGGGCATCCTGACGCGCATGGCGCTGGACTTCCACCATCTGCTGGACTCCCTCCACCGCGGAGTCCAGTTTGGCCAGCACGATTTCCTGCGAGGTACCATCGGACTTCGGGGCGGATTCCGTCAACGCTTTCGCAACGTGGTCGGCGGTTTGCTGGGCTCCGGTGGCGACCGACCGCGTGACTTCGGTCGCGGACTGGGCGATCGCCGCAGGAATCTTCACGATCTCGCCGGAAACCTTGGCCAGCGCGGCGTCCATCGCGGCAGAAGCGTTCTGAACCGCCGTCACGACGGCTTTCACGCCCGACTCGACACTTCCCGCCACGGCCTGTTGGCTTTCCAGGTTGCGTGCCAACCCGAGCTCCATTCCGGCGTGCCAGGCGGTTTGCGCCTTGGTCTGCTGCACCAGGTGGTCGCCCATGGACTCGCCCATCAGCCGCACGCTCTCGCGCACACCTTCCACCGCCTCGCGCAGGGGCGAGGCGGAAACTTCGTCGGCGATGCGCCCCGGCAGGGAATCCAACGTGGTGCGCAGATCTTGGAATGCCTGCAAAATGGCGAGATCCTTGGTGTCCTTGCGAGGATCGGCCGACCAGGTGCGCCAAAACGCGGCGGCGGCCAGCAGCAAGGCGGTGGCGGACAACAACAGTTCGATCCAATTCATTCGTGGTCTCCGGTGGATGAGGGCGCGAGGGCCCGCAGATGGATCTCCCAGCGACTTTGGGAGAGCCAGACCATGGCGTCGGCCAGGGCCTGGGCGTGATCGATCAATGCCAATGCGAATCCTTGGAAGCCATCGTGGCGGGGGCCGCTCCAGGGGCGGGCGGCCAGCTGATGGAGCGCGGCGCGGCTGGGGGCGGAGAGCTTTTCCCAACACCCGGCCATGGCTTGACAAAATCCGTCTTCTCCGCTCCTGCCCAGGCTGGATCTCCAGGATTTGAGTCTTTGGGATTCCGTTGTGCGCAAGCCTTCCGCCAAGCACGCGCCCACGCGTTGCCCGTTGGAAGCCGGTCGTTCCAGCCACTGGCGGGAGGCGAGCTCGTCGAGATGGTCGGAACGGCTCTGGCACTGGACCAGCACCCGCTCGACGTCGGCGACCAGTTCCCGAAAACAAAGCAGAAAAATGGCGCGCAAGTCCTTGCGGCCGCCCTTTCCGTGCGTGGTCCAGAGGGAATCGTGGCGGTAGAAGCCAGCCTCCTCCATGCGCTTTCCCAGCACCGACTCGCTCAGCCGATCGGGGATTTCCGTGCGCAACACGTCCAGCCGATCGACGGATTCCCGTCGGAGAGCGGCAAACCTGGTGGATAACGCCGACAAAAGTTCAAGGTGCCCCTCGGATCCAGGAGGGTCTCCGGTGTCCAGGAGCCCGCGCAGCACCACGGCGTGACCCGGATCCATTCGACGGGACAATCCGTCGAACACATCCTCGTCGGCCAGGACAGGAACGGGCGGACGGGTCGTGCTCAGGGCCACGAGGCTGTCGCGCAAGCGGCCGACGATGGGATCGATGGTTCCTCTCCTTCTTGGAGCCCCAGTGCGAGGCGATGCCGACCGGCGGGTTCGCCGATGGATCCCAAAAGGTAACGAACGAGCGCTCTTGGCTGGAATGGAGTAGATTTCCCAACCTTGTCGTTTCACCCTTCCCGTCATCTCGTGGAGACTTCCGATGTCCGGTCATAGCAAATGGGCCACGACCAAGCGCAAAAAGGCCAAGATCGATGGTGCCCGCGCCAAGGTCTGGAACCGCATCAACAAAGAAATCACCGTGGCCTCGCGCATGGGCGGTGAAGATGCGGAAGCCAATCCCCGCTTGCGTCTGGCCATCACCAAGGCCAAGGCGGCAAACATGCCGGCCAAGAACATCGAAACCGCCATCCTGAAGGGCGCGGGCAAGCTCGAAGGCCAGACCTACGAAGAAATCGTGTACGAAGGATACGGTCCCAGCGGCATCGCGATCATCCTCGAGTGCATGACCGACAACAAAAACCGCACCGTGGGCGAACTTCGCAACCTGTTCGCCAAAAACGGCGGCAACCTGGCCCAGGACGGCGCAGTGGCCTGGATGTTCGACCAGAAGGGCAAGGTCTCCGTGCAGGCCCCCAATCTCACCGAAGACGAAGCCACCGAGCTGGCCATCGAGTGCGGCGGGGAAGATGTCCAGCTGGGCGACGAGTGTTGGGAAATCCTCACCGCTCCGGAAGACCTCGCGCAAGTGGCCAAGGCTGTGGAATCCAAAAAACTGGTGGTCTCGGAAGCGGAATTCGTGCGCATCCCAAAAACGCCCACCATGGTTTCCGACGACGATGCGCCCCGTGTGCAGAAACTCCTGGACATCCTGGACGACCACGACGACGTGCAAAGCCTCTACAGCAACGTGGAATTCTCCGAAGCGGCCATGGCCGCCATGGAATAAAGCTTCGTGGGCATCCTGGGCATCGACCCGGGAAGCCTGCACTGCGGATACGCGCTCCTCGAGGACCTCGGGGGGCGCTTTCCTTTGGTGCGCGAAGCTGGCGTTTGGCACCTGGGCGACAAAACCCCGCTGCCCAGGCGGCTTGCCGACCTCCAAAAACGTTTGGAAGATCTGTTGGCCATCCACCGTCCCACCCAGCTGGCCCTGGAAGAAAGCTTCGTGCACAAGAACATCCACAGTGCGATGGTGCTGGGACATGCACGCGGTGTGATCCTGGCCTGTTGCGCCCGGCGGGAGATGGAAATCTTCGAGTACGCCCCCAGCTCCATCAAGCAGACCGTGGCCGGTTCAGGCCGAGCTTCCAAGGAAGGTGTGGCCGACATGGTCCGCCGCCAATTGTCCTTGCAGGAACTGCCCGCCTCCGCCGACGCCACCGACGCCCTGGCCATCGCGCTGGCCCACCTGCTGCGCTCGAAGTCCCCGCTGACCGCCCAGCCGCCCGGGCCCTCGCGCAAGAAGACAGGATTTGACTTGGAAGGCTACCTAGCCCGGATCGGCCGCAAAGCCTGAGCTCGCACTTTCGAAAAGGACCTGACGGATCGTATCCAACACCCCGCCCTCGTTGTGGTCCAGACGCGTGCGAAAACGCGCGGCCTCCACGATCCGGGGGTGGGCGTTTTTCATGGCGAAGCTCCAATCGGCTCCGGCCATCAATTCCAGATCGTTGAGATAATCCCCGAAGACCATCGTCTGCGCGCGGGTCACCCCGAGCCTTTCCTGGATGTTCGCCAACGCGACACCCTTGTCGGCTTGGGCGTGGGTGATATCCAGCCAGGGGATCCCCGCCACGGCGATCTTGAAGTCGCCGCTCCATCGGCACACGTGGGGATAGCTGTGCTCCTCGGCGCCGCGAAAATCGCAATACGTGACTTTGAGGATGTCGTCTTGCACCGCCAAAAGGTCGGGCACGATCTCCACTTTCCGGTAGAACGAACGCACCGACGTCAGGAATTGGTCGTCGTGGCCTTCCACGTAGGCACATTCCTTCCCGCACAAAAGGACATGGGTCTGCGGGAGTGTGCGTCCCAATTCCACGAACCGATGCGCATCCGGCCTGGACAAGGTCCTCAGATGCAATTGGCGACCACCTTGCATCACCAGAGTCCCGTTTTCGGCCAGGATCAGGATCCGATCGGCGATGGGCTCGAACACATCCAGCAGATTCCAGTACTGGCGTCCGCTAGCCACGGCGAACACGATTCCACGCTCGTGCAAGGTCCGCTCGAGCTCCCAGAATCCTTCAGGGAGCCGGTGGTCCCTGTCCAGAAGCGTGCCGTCCATGTCGGACACCACCAAACGGATGTCTCTGTTGCCTTTTACCATGGTCGCCAATGGTACTTTCCGCCACCGACAAACCATACGAAAAGCGGCGACCCGTCTGGATCGCCGCTTTCCTTGCAGAGGTGCCACCCGGATTCGAACCGGGGTTGACGGTTTTGCAGACCGCTCCCTAGCCACTTGGGTATGGCACCATGAGGGAAGCAAAGATAATCTAGGCTGCCGGGTTGTGGGAGGGGGGAATCCACTGGTCCAACCAGCCTTTGCAGGCATCCTCGCACATGTCCAAAACACGTTCGAACCCCATCGGGCCGCCGTAGTATGGATCGGGAACATCCGGACCATGAATTTTTTCCACCGGGGCAAGGAACAGCTCTATCCTGGCTCGCTGGCCAGGGTACGCCATCCGGTTGAGCACAGCCAGGTGACTGTGGTCCATCGCCAGGATCCAATCGAAATTTTCGAAATCCGCCGACACCACCCGTCGTGCCTGGTGGTGGGAAAAATCCAGGCCACGCCTTACTCCACATTCCACCGAGCGTGGATCCGCTCCTTGACCGGCATGGAATGCCTGGGTTCCGGCGGATTCGACCACAATCCGGTCTCCCAAGTTCCGAGCTTGGGCGAGGCGGCGCAAAACCACCTCGGCGGTAGGTGACCGGCAGATGTTTCCCGTGCAGACCATGAGGACGCGAATGGATTCGTTGAACATAAGGGCGTAAAGAATACTGGCACAATTCCGCCTTGGCATCCCGGACACAAAAAGGGGTAGACTCAAACGAACACATCTGCTCAGCCCATGCACGGCACCCTTCCTCCCTGCGGAGCACGAATTGACACCACCGCTGCTCAAGACCTTCCATCCCAGCCAGCTGATCTTCCGAGAGGGACTTCCCGGAAGCTCCACGTATGTGGTGCGGACCGGAACGGTGGAGATCAGCGTCCTGCGCGGCGGGAAAAAGCACGTACTTGCCTTTTTGGGCGAAGGGGAAATCTTCGGAGAGATGGCGCCCTTCGATGGCGGTCTGCGCAGCGCCACGGCGTGCGCTTCCACCGCCTGCGAAATCTGGTGCGTCCGCACGGAGGGCCTGCAACAGATGGTGGAGCAGAGTCCGCAATTCGTGCAGGCCATCTTCCAGGCGCTCGTGCGACGCGTACGCGCCCTGGATCGCATCATCGTCCCCAGCCCGGATGCCGATGGCTGGGTGGCCATCGCGCATGTCCTGGAGCTCCTGGCCGGAGTGGACCAGGACCAATGCCCCGTGACGGCCAACATACCACTGCCCAAGGTGTTGCGTCGGCTTCCCGACGTGGTGGGACGCGACGAAGCGATGACCAAACAAATTCTGTCCAACATGGCCGAAGCCGGACTGTTCCGGATCGTCGGCTTCCTCGACTCCGAAACGCTGGTCGTGGAGCATCCCGCCTCGTTGGTGGAGCGTACCCGCTTTCGCGAACTGCAGTCCAGGCGTCGTGTCCAGGAGGAGGCCGCATGAGCGCCCCGTTCCCGCAAGATTCACAACCCTCGCCGATGGACGAATGGGTACGGCGGCTGTGCGAAGAGGAAATGCCCGTCTTCGCCCAGACCATCGGCGAGATCAACAAGATCCTGGGCAAGGAGGAGTACTCCAGTCTCGCGCTGGCTCGGGTGGTCCTGCAAGACCCTTCCATGACCGCCAAGGTCCTGAAGCTTGCCAATTCCGCCTTCTACAACCCCGGAGGCACCTCGATCAGCACGATCAGCCGGGCCGTTGTCGTGCTGGGATTCAACGCCGTCCAGGCCATCTGCGTGACCATCGCGGTGATCGAGTCGCTGGTGAAAGGCAAGGCGAAGGACCGCGTCATGCGCGAGCTCGCCCGTTCCATCCATGCCGCTTCGCAGGCTCGGAACATCGCCAATATCCAACGCGACCAGTCCAGCGAGGAAATTTTCATCGCAGCGCTGTTGATGAACCTGGGCCAGATGGCCTTCTGGTGCTTTTCCGGACCGGAAGGCGAGAAGCTGGACAAGAGCTTGACCGATTCGCCGCAACGCGACCCTTCCGAGGTGGAACGCGAGGTGCTCGGCTTCCGGCTATCCAGCCTCACCACGGCTCTTGCGGAGGAATGGAAACTCACCGGACTGGTCCAGGAGGGCCTCAAGGGCGCCGCATCCAAGGATGCACGCGGAAAACTGATCAACCTCGGGCACCAGATCGCCATTGAATCGGAAGGTGGATGGTCGAGTCCGAACATGAAAAAACTCGCCGCCGAGGTGGGGAAACTCACCGGCAGGGCGACAGGGGAAGTCGGGCCGATGCTGGAGACCTGCGCTTGCGAGGCGGTCACCACGGCTCGCACCATGGGCGCTGGCGTGGCGGCACGTTTGATTCCGGTGCCCAACAAGAACGCGGATGCGGAATCCAGCTGGGATGTGGGAGAGGTCACGAGCTGGGCCAATCCGGACCCGTTGCTCCAGCTGAAGATCCTGCGCGACATCACCACCACCATGATGAGCAAGCCCGATCTGGGAATGATCCTGGAAATGGTGTTGGAAGGCATCCACCGCGGCGCCGGCATGGATCGGACCATCCTCGCGCTGGTGGCGCCCGGCCGAGCCATGGTCAAGGCCAAGCACGTCCTGGCACCGGACCGTCTCCGCCTGCTTGACAGATTTTGGTTCGAACTGGGCAAGGTTCCAAAGTCCCTGTTCACGAACATCATGGACGGAGCCGAGGCGGTGTGGGTTTCCGATTATCAAGACCCGGTGCTGGCACCGTTGCTGATCGGCCCCGTGCTTGACGTGGTCGAACGCGCCAGATTCTTCGTCGCACCGGTCTGTTACTCAGGCCAGACCATCGGATTGTTCTATGCCGACCGCCATGCCAGCGGTCGCGAGCTGGACATCGAGGCGTTCGAAACCTTCAAGTTGTTCGTCCACCAGGCCAATCTGGGCTTGGACCACGTGGCGAGACTTCGCGTGGCGGCCACGGCGGCCGCTGCGACCGCGCCTAAGCCTCGCTGAATCACTTCGGGTCACATTCCACGAGGCTCGCGACCACTTCCATGTGGGGGGTGTGCGGATACAGGTCCAGCAATACGAGCCTTTCCAGGCGCCATCCGTTTGACAATAGCTGTCCCAGATCCCGGGCCAACGTGTCGTGTCCGCAGCTGACGTAGCGCAGCTTGCCTGGCGCGACCGCAAGCAAGGCTCGCAGAGCGCGCGGAGTCAAGCCCTGTCGAGGGGGATCCACCACCACCAGATCGGGGTGACCAGAGCCTTCGTGGATGCGCTGTTCGAGCCAGGATTCCACGTCCCAACGGTGGTGAACGGCGCGTCCGATGTTGGCCTGTGCGTGCAGCGCAGCCAAAGGATCGCTCTCCACCGCGTGCACCTTGCGAAACCTCGACTGCAAGTGGCTGGCGAACAATCCGACACCTGAGTACAGATCCCAGGCCTCCTCGCCCCGGTCGTCGCAAAGCACTTCCTGGACCATTCGCGGCACCAGTCCCAGATGGCCCTGGAAGAATCCCTCCGGCGAGAACCGGAACGTCTTGCCCAGGACTTCCACTTGTGCAGGCGCAGCCGCCTTGGTGCCAGGGATATGGACCCAACGCCGTCCCTGCGCTCCGTAGGCGAAAACCGACCGCTGGCGGCGATCGGCCCACGGATTCCCTTCGACATCGGCCAAGTCGTTCCACAAGCCTTGGAGTTCCGGCGCGAGCACGGGACACTCCGACAGCCCGACTGCCCGGCGCGAGCCGGCTGCGAAAAAACCCCAGGGAGTCCCTTTGGCCCCGGAGGGCTGGAGCTGGGCGCGGTTGCGGGTTCCCCACGGACTCTCCGATCCCACGACTTCGATGTCGGGGATTGCTGCGATCTTCCCGATGCGCCGGAGGGCATCTTCCAGGATGCGCCGCTTGGCGGCCAACTGGGCCGGATAGGACAAATATTGCCACGAGCATCCACCGCAATCGCCGAAATGCCCGCATTTCGGCACGACGCGATCGGCGGACGGCTCGAGCACCCGGCCCACGCTTCCCTCCAGGAAACGTCCCTTGTCCACCTGGATGGTCACCTCCACCAGTTCGCCAGGACAGGCGCCCTCGACGAACACGACGCGACCATCCTCCATCCGCGCGACCGCCCGGCCACCGGATGCCAGATCTTGACAACGAAGCGCGGGACTCACCGGTCCCGGCAGCCGTTGACGAAAGCGCCCTTCTCCACCCGGAGCACTCCTACGTTGACGTTGTTGCGACCCGTCGGGTCGAACTGTATGTCGGCCTGTGCCCCGGCGAACACGCGGGGAACGGCGGGTTGGACCGCGAGCTGGGCCGCATCCCAACCCAGCGCGGCGAGCCGATCCGGGGCATCTCCCTCCGAAGCTCGCCATTTGCGGGAGAAGTCCTTCCAGGGCTGACGGTTCTCGTCAGGCACGTTGTCCGAGACCAGCAAGGCACCGTCCATCCGACCGGAGGTTTCCAGCAGGAATTGCCGCGAATGCCAACCGGAAGCTCCGATCCAACGCACCTTCATGCCCAGCAGAGCGGCTTGCGCCGCCAATGCAAGCGCTTCCGACGGACTTTCGCCTGGGACGAAAACCACTGGAGTCAGCCCGGAGGTGTCCTCGCCGCGACGCCGGGCCAAATCCGATGCGGTCTTGCGCATGGTCTCCAGAATGGCTCGGAAGTCGGTCGCTCCCGCAGGGTAGGTCCGATGCCAAGCGATCCGACCACCCAGGCGCACGAATTCCGCTTGGAAACTTTCGCCCAGGGATTCCCCAAATTCGCTCTTGGGCGAAAGCAAATAGGCTTCTGAGGATTTGATGCATTCCATGGCTACCTGGGCGGCCTTGCGCCCCTGCTCGCCGGTGGTGATGTTCACTTGCCAGGCCGTTGACGCCAGACTTGAGACCCCGGGGCTCGTGGCCGCCGGCAAGATCAGAGGCGTACTGGAGGCCGAGCGGGCGATTTCCAGCGCCGCAGCTGCGGATGTGTTGGACAAGAGCGGCCCGATGATCGCACGGGGTTTGGAGACGGTCAGAATGCCCCGTACGAGCAAGGCGGTCTCGATGGGATTGGCGGGTTCGTCGATCAACACCAGGGAGGTCTTGGCTTCGGTCGCGGCTAGCTGGGCACCCCGAAAGACTCTCCGACCGATCAGCGAAAATCCGCCGGTAGCCGGTAGGATCGCCACCAAGGGTCGCACCGGTGCGGCTTGGGCGATCGTCCGAAGCAGCGTATCTTCGCCCGGCGGCAAAAGCGATGGCAGCAAAAGCAGTTCGGAAGCGGGGAGATTGCCCGAACGAGCCCATTCGGAAAGCCCGTCACGAGCCGCGCGCGACGCTAGGCGATCCGGAGAAGCGACCAACTGGGCAAGAATTTGGCTCCCCTTTTTCGACTCGCCGGTGAGCAACGATCCCCAAGCCTCCAAGGCCCGCACGGAGGGGATCAGGGTGGAGGACGGAAATCGGGACTGGAAGGCCTGGGCCGACTGGATGGCATCGACTGGCCGAGCAGCGCGAAGGTACCCTTCGGTCCGAAGGAAGGTGGCGACTTCGGAACTGTCCGTGGCAACCTTTGCCAAAAGATCTTGCGCGGGTAGGGAACGCAATTCACGGACGCTTTCTGCACAGAAGAGCGACAGCGAAAGCAACCATGCGATCACGTGGATGCCGCCTTCTCGAAAGCCTCGGCGAATTCCACGCCGGAGAGGTAGCGGTCTTCCGAACGGACGGAAAACGCTTTGTGGACGACCTGCTCCACCGGTCCGGCCAGATCGGGCCGGTGCGTGGAGAGCTTGGTGCACTGGCCTTTGAGGATCGCGCTGCAAAGGGCGGTCAAACCCTCGCCATGGAAAGGCATCCGTTGGGTCAGAATCTGGTAGAGCACGACGCCGAACGAGTAGAGGTCGGAGGCAGGCCCCACCTTGGAACCCTGTAGCTGTTCAGGCGACATGTAGTTGGGGGTCCCGACGGTGGTTCCCGCCTGGGTCAAGGTGACATCGGGCGTGCGCGCCACTCCGAAATCCATGAGTTTGATGGCCCCGGTCTGGCGCACGATCATGAAGTTGGATGGCTTCACGTCACGGTGGACCACTTGCGCGGAATGCGCCGCATCCAGTGCCTCGCCGATTTGCCGCACCCAGGCCACGACGGCTTTGGGTCGGACCCCGTTGTGCTCCTTGATCCATTGGCTCAAGGTTTCGCCATCCACATATTCCAACACCAAGTAGAGGAGGTCGTCGGCTTGGCCGAAATCGAAAACGGTGTTGATGTTCGGATGGTGGAGCGACCCGGCGATGCGGGCTTCCCGTAGGAATCGCTGTTCGGTGGTCTGTCCTTTGGCCTTGTCGGTGCGGAGAATCTTGATGGCCACCGGGCGATCCATCACGGGGTCGTGTCCCACGTAGACCTTGCACATCCCACCTGCGCCGATGGGACGAAGGTCCGCATACCTGCCCAGACGGACCAGATCTCCGTCCAATCCGCGCTGCACCGAACCTTCGGGAACAGACGCCTCCGAAGGAATGTCCAAAGCGCTGATCGTGGATGCTTGCGCCGAGGACGGCTGTCGCCCGGAAGAATCCGTGAACATTCGCTGGGTAGGTCGAGGGGCAAGAGGCTGCGGGGCGATGGGGCGGGGAGGAAGCTTTGCTTGGCGCGGCCAAAGCAAAACCAGCAGAAAGGTCCCGGCGACGGGAAGCAGGAAGGAGAGAGGAGTGATCCATTGGTCCAGGCGGACCAGCATCCACCAAACCACCACCAACGCCACCCCCAGAAAGGATTGCGCCAAAAGTGTCCAACGACGTCGAGCTTGTCGCAGCCCGAACCAAGCCAGCGCCGCTGCAGAAAGCGAGCCGAGCCAAGGAACGATCCACGCCCAAAACGGAAGGTGGAACGACGAGCGCTCCAAGAGGTTCAACAAAACCGTGGCGGTGACTTCCGCACGGGGCATTCGCTTTCCGGCCATGGCGGCTGAAAAGGGAACCTCCAGGGTGGGAACGAGACCGGTGGCGGTGACCCCAACCACCACGATTCTTCCCCGAAACAGACTTTCACCGCCAGCGGAAGAAAGTACAGTCGCGGCGTTGACGCGAGGAATTCCCTGGCCCGGTGCCCCGAGTGGACGAAGGAGGATTTCTCCGCGCGAATCCACTGTCGCGCCCCCTTGGGACGAAACGACCTGCATTCGGGTCGGGTCCCACCAGTTGCCGGACATGGCGGAATTTGGCGCCGAAACCAACAGCGCCGATACGGCAGTGGAGGGGATGAGGTTTCGACCATCGTTCCACAGCAACGCTGTCGATAAACCCGTATGATTTTCCACCAAAGAGTCCAATCCGCCGACAAACCGCTCGTCGCAGGGCACTCCCACAGGGAGTCCTGTCGAGCCCACACGCCGAAACCCCTTTTCCTCTCCGCTGACAAGAGTGTTCCAAAGCGGGCAGGCCTTGGGATTGCCACCATGAGTCTGGACTGGCAGAACGAACGGAACGCCCCCTGGAAGAAGACTCCAGAGCGAGGTCGAGGGACGATGGACTGGATCTGCGAAAAAAGACGCGTCGACAACCACGGCGCGTGCACCCGATTTGGCGATCAAAAGCAGCAACGAATCCAAGCGTTCGGCCGGCCACGGCCACGGACCTCGGGCGTCCTGCGCGGCATTGTCGATATCCACCAACAGCACCGGCGAAGCGCCTTCGCGCTCGGTGCGCTGGGTCGGCCCCATCAATTGGAGCACGGTCTCGTAGAGCAGCTCCGAAGGGAGCAACCCGGTACCGAGGGCTAGCCCGCCCAGAAGTGGGATGGCAACCCCCAATGCGATGGCCACGGATTTACGAATCATGAAAGACCAAATCTAGTGCGCAGCACGCGTACAAGGGGCTCCATTCCTGGCCAGTTCCGTTTACACCCTACAGAAAAAATCGCCACGGCCGCAGCGGCGCACGCCAGTAACGGCGTCCACAGACCGTCGCCAGGAGCCAGCCACCGTGCCAAGCCCCCAAACAACAGTGCGATGGCGAGGGTCTCGAACAGATGTGGGAACAAGTTTCGGAAAGCGTCTTTCCCCGATGGACTCTTCCACCAGGCGATCGAAAAAACAAGTGCCTGGAGAATCACCAGCAACACCAGGCCCGGGCCTACGCCCGCAGTGCCATGGCGCTGGACCAGTTGCGCCCACAGCGGCCAGGAAACCAAGACGCACCCCGTGCCAAGGGCGGCTCCAAACCAAAACTTGCCGCGGGCGTACATGCCTCGCGCCAGCACGATTTGCACACACCAGGGAAAGATCGCCCAGGCCATGGTCCGCAGATGAAAAGCCACCGCCTGGGTCGCGGATGCATCGAACGCCCCCCGTTCGAACGCCGCCCGCACCAACTCGGGAGCGAAAAAGCAGGCCAACACGGTCGCCGGAATCAGCAGCGTCGCCAGCCTCCTCAGGGTATCCCCAACCAGGCCTTGGAACCGGTCCCATTGACCAGCACCAGCCAACTCCACCAGATAGGGATAGGAAGCCACTCCTGCGGATTGCCCAAAAAGCGCGACCAAGACCATGATCAATCGGAAAGCGTAGCTGGCCTGAGCGATGGCTCCCGTGCCCAGGTAGCCAGAGAACCGCTTCAGCAAAAATTCGCTGGAAAAGCCCAGGGTAAGCCCGAACATCAGTGGCGCCGATCTCCACAAAAACGCACGCAGATCAAGGAATGTTTCTGCAGAAGGAATAGACAGACGCTCCCCGGCGCGCAACACCCCGATTCCTTGCAACACGAAATGCCCCAGGAACGCTCCTGCCAACGCACCCCAGACAAACCCCTCGGCACCCAGCTTCCCGGCCAAAAACCAGCCTCCTGCGATCAATCCAAGGTTGTACACCAGGGGGGCCGCAGCTGGCAGCAAGAAGGACTTCCGAAAATACTGAGCTCCCGTCCAGGCGCCGGCCAACAAGAAAAAAACCTGTGCTGGAAGGAGGATCCGCGTCAGATGCACGGCTTTTTCCATGGTCTGAGGGCTCTTGGCGACCCCTGGAAGCATGAGCTCCAACGCCAAAGGAGCCAGCCAGACCATCAATAGCACGGCGGCGATCCCTCCGAGAGCCAACAACAAGGTCACGCCGCCAAGAAACCGCCGCGCCGGAGCTTGTCCGCGGGTTCGATGAATCTGGGCATACAGCGGTACGAACGAGAGTGATAGGAATCCACCCGCCAGTAGCGTGTTGACCAAATCTGGAAGCTGGAAAGCGGTGGCATAAACGTCCGCCTCTATGCCTGTTCCCAACCGCGCGGCTAGGAGTGCGTCTCTCACCAGGCCCAGAACCCGACTCCCTAGCGTGGAAGCCATGAGAATCAGGGTCGCGACGGTCAGTCCCTTTCGCGCTTCATTGGTCATAAGGCGCCAAATCTACCCTGTCGACCACCAAGAAATCCGTGGTTCTCCAGAAAAGGTTCCCAAGGACCCTTGAGGAGACCGTCCAGCATTCGTACATTAACCCCCTCGATTTTCAATCTGGCAAAGGATAACGCATGGCCACGATCTTCCGCCTCCAACGGGGCGGCCGCAAGAACAGGAGCTACTTCCGCATCATGGTTGCCGATTCGGCCCAGAAGCGTGATGGACGATTCCTGGAAGAGGTCGGCACTTACGACCCCCTCTCCACTCCCGCCAAAATCCAACTCAAGGAAACGGCGATTCTGGAATGGCTGTCCAAGGGCGCTCAGCCTTCTGATACCGTCAAGTCGATCTTCCGTCGTCACGGACTGATCGTCAAGCATCAAGCGATCCTCGAAGGCAAGGATCCTGCCGCTGTGGGCACTTCGGTGATCCCTGAAAAGGCCAAGAAGCCCATGCCTTCGAAAAAGGCCCAGGCGAAGGCCGCTGCCGGAGCAGGCTGATCCAACGCCAAGAGATCCCTGACGGCTTCATCGCCGTCGGAAGGCTGCATTCTCCGCATGGCCTCGCTGGCCATATGAAAGCGGAAAACCTCAGCTGGGATCCTCGTCGTTTGGCCACCCTTCGCGAAGCGTATTTGGCCGGTCCAGCCGGCACGAAACGCGTTCGCATCGCAAAAGCCATCTCGTCCGGTACGGGGTGGCGTTTGTTGTTTGAGGGAATCAACTCGCCTGAAGAGGCGCGACTGTACTCCGGCCTTTGGATCTGTGTTCCAGAATCGGAAGCCACCCGGCCCGTCGATGGCTGGATCGAAGCGGACTTGGTCGGGCTCGCCGTGGTCGACGAAGAGGGGAAGCCCTGCGGCACCGCTTTGGGGTTGGCCGATCTTCCCACGCTTTGCTTGCGCGTGTCGGTTTCCGGCCATGGCGAGTTGCTGCTTCCCATGGAAGGACCCTTGGCTTGCCGAGTGCAAAGGGAACAGTCTCGCATCGTGGTCGACCGCGAGGTCTGGGACGCGATGTCGTGAGAGTCGACGTTCTGACGTTGTTCCCGCCGATGTTCGACGCCCTGAACCACTCGATCCCCGCCAAGGCCGCCAAAGCGGGAGTGTTCGATCTGCGCGTGCACAACTTGCGCGATTTTCCACTCAACCGTTATGGTGCCGTGGACGATTACCCCTACGGTGGAGAACCAGGAATGGTGCTCCATGCGCAACCTCTGGAACAATCCCTGGAACACGCTCTGGACGGTCGGGCAGATGTCCCTGTCCTGTATCCGCATCCGCATGGCAAACCGCTCACCCAGGCAGATGTGCGCCATTGGGCACAGGCGCCGGAAATCGTCCTGGTCTGCGGTCACTACAAAGGGATCGACGAGCGGTTCAGGTACCTGCACGTGACCCACGAATTTTCCGTGGGCGATTATGTCCTGTCTGGCGGCGAAATGGCCAGCATCGTGTTTTTGGACGCTGTTGCCCGGCTGCTGCCCGGCGTGCTCGGCGACGAAGGCTCGGCGCGCACCGATAGTTTCGAAGAACCATTGCTTGGCTGGCCGGTTTACACCCGGCCGGAACTCTGGAACGGACTGAAGGTTCCGGAAGCCCTGCTTTCCGGAAATCACGATCGCATCCGCAAGTGGAAGCGCAAGCAACAGATGCTTTGGACCATGGAACGGCGTCCGGATCTTTGGGCCAGCCACGAGTTGACCAAGGAAGATCGCAAGCTGCTCGAGGACGAAAGCCTCCGCTGATCGGTCAGTCCTGGTTTGGCCCACTTGCGATAAGGCCAGTAATAATGTATCCTACCCGGTATGAAAACTGCCATATCCCTCCCCGATAGCGTTTTCGAAGCGGCGGAAACCATGGTCCTTGCCCGTGGCTGGACTCGCTCCCGGTTGTACGCGGAGGCGCTGCGGCATTATCTGCGAGAGCAAGACCCAGCGGACATCACCGACCGTCTGAACGCGGTGCACCCTCCGCAGGAGGCTTCCGAGCAGGCACTGCGCAGGCAGGCCAACAGGACCAGGCTGAAGGAGTCGGACTGGTGATCCGTCGTGGGGAAATTCGCTGGGTGGACTTGGGCGAACCACGCGGTTCACAGCCGGGATACCGGCGTCCGGTGGTCGTGGTGCAATCCGATCCGTTCAACAAAAGTCGGATCGCCACGGTTGTTGTGGTGATTCTGACCTCCAACCTTGCCCTTGCCCGGGCCCCCGGAAATTTGCTGCTGCCCACCTCGGTGACCGGATTGACAAAGGATTCGGTGGCCAATGTTTCGCAAATCCTCACTGTCGACAAAGTCGATCTGGAGGCGACCGTGGTGGGAACACTTCCCAAGCGCTACTTGGAGGACCTCGACGATGGCCTGGCTCTGGTGGTGGGCTTGCAGGAAAGGTGAACCCAGCGGTTCACCGCAAGCCGGTTCCAGACGATCAGTCGTTGGTGCCTCGCGAACGGTCGGGCAAAAGCAGCAACTCCCGCGCGGCGCTCTCGAACTTGGAAAAGCCGGAGCGGACCAATCCGAATTGACGGATCATGTCGAGCATCCACAACGGCACCTGTTGGCGCGCGCATTTGACTTCCAATACGGCGTTGCAGCCAGGATCGAACCGCTCGGGCAAGTCGCTGGGGCGCATCTCCCGTTCGGCGGCGGAAAAATCGAACCCGCGCTCCTCGCGCCAGCGCATTCCCACATCGAGAGTCACACGAGCATAGGCATCGGCGGTCCCGAACCAGGCCTTGCGCCGATACTGCGTCAGCACGAAAGGACTCAAATTGTAAGACAAGATCCGGTGGAGGAACTTGCGCAGGTTTTCCCCGTCCTCCCCACTGGCGCCGCGTAGGGCAAGATCCGGGTCGTCCCACATGGATTCCGGCGGCAGGCCTTTCAGCACGCCCCGGTATTTGGTGACTTGGTCGTGGGACTTTTCCTTGATCTCGAAATGCCAATCCTTGGAGCGCTCGGGATGATCGCCGTAGGCACGGATACGCGTGTTGAACCGACCATCGGGCTTGAGGCATCCGGTGCGCAACAAGGTGTAGGTGGGAGAATCCAGGTAAAGGCTGGAGATCGGATAGAATCCGTCCGGAGACTTTTCCGAATGCGGATCCAGCACGCACCAATGGCGCAGGTATTGATCAAGTGCCGGTTCCATGCCGATGGGCACGTGGTATTTGAGCTCGTAGCGCTCCAACCGGGTGAAGGAAGTCTGGATCATGACTTCCCGCCTGGAACGCCTCCAACCGACACGGGGGGCTTGCGCGTCAGGAGATGGTTCACTTCCGGCTCCTGTACCAGTTTGCCAGACAGATGGAGGATTTCCAGGTACTGCACCAGGATCTCGAAGTGCAGGTAGTCGATGTTCCAACTGTTCTGGATCGCCGTTTCTCGCGCCTTCAGCAAAAGCACCGGATCGGAACCCGACTTGATCGCGAAATCCGTGAACAGTTTTCCCGCGTCCACGCGGGTGGCGAACGAATCGAGCACCGCGATCTGGCGAAGCATGGATCCGATCGACAATCGCAACTCGGCGACCTTCCGTTCCACATCTTGGCGCTCATCGATGAAATTCATCCTTACTTCGGCAAGTTCCGCCTTGCGGCGGGCGACCTCCTGGGAGCTGCCGTCCATGATGGGGATCTTGAATCCGCAGCCAAAGGCGATGTTGTCGCGATGGGTCAGCACTTCCAACTTGTTCTCGTCCACATCGAAGGTGTAGCTCGCTTCCAGATAACCCAGCCAACGTCGCGAAGAGGCGACCTCCTGGTTGGTTTTGGCCTGCTCCAGGGAAAGCTCCCCTGCCGCAACCCTCACATCCGGGAACGAATCGGCACGGGATGGATCGATCCCGTCCAGGATGACCGCGATTTCCGCAGGCGAAAGCATGGGTCCGTCCAACCGCACCGCACCCGATCCCGGGATGTATTGGCGCATCTTGCGCTCGGCCTGGGCCATCTTGTAGACGTCCCCTTCGGCCTTGGACATGTACTCGGTGCGATGGAGCTGGGCCTCCACCAGATCCTCCGGATCGAAATCCTCCGTCGCGGACATCTTCGCGAGAACCTGGATCCGGTTCTCGCTTAGGTTTTTCATGTCGAGGTGGTAGCGACGCTGGCGCTGCTGGTATCTCCAGGCCAAGGCCAGGCTGTAACGCTCGAGAAGAGCCTCTGACAATTTCTGCTTGACCTTGGTTTCGCCCAGCTTGCGCCTGGCCGCCCACAGGGACTGGCTGGCGCCGATCTCCCCGAATCCGGAGGGAGAGATCCGCAAACCCACCTCTTGCTTGCGCAGATCCGCGCGCTTGGCCGCGTAGCGAAGTTCCATGTCCTCCCACAGCTGGCGCCCCTGGCCCTGTCCCAGTTCCTGGGAGTGCTGGCGGGCCGCGACCAGCGAATGCGTGGCCCGATGGCTGGAAATGAGTTCGTCCCAGCCGATGTCCTGGCAGGCGGCCACCGACGGCAACACCCACGATGCCAGGATACCGAGCGCGCTCGCTCTGTTCATGATCCCCCCAGCAGGAGCTTGTCGGCTCCCCTGCGGACATCCACCATCTCGCCCAGGAGCAACGGGTTGTCGGTGGAAAGCTGCACGATCACCTCGCGACCCCAGAGTGGGAAGTCCGGGACCTTCCACAGCCGCACCGGAATTTCCATGATCCTGGATCCCACACCCACCACGACCCCGTTGACCGACGCCGCGCGCATGCCGACCGCGCTGACCACGACCGAATCCCCCACCGCGATGTCGGAACGGACCCTCTCGTTGATGTACCCGCGCACACGCGAAGGCTTCATGCCGGAAATCGTCAAGACCGGCGAAAACGGCGAAACCTTCTCGCCCGGCCTGAATTTCACGCTGTCGATCACTCCGCCGGCCGGAGCGAGGATCACGAGCTTTCGTTCCTCGTCGTGCAAGATCGCAAGCTCCTTGCGCAAGGCGTCGTTTTTCGCCAGGGCCAGTCGATCGATGTTTCCCTTGGAGCCTTCCAGCAGGGCGATCTGGCTGCGCACACCTTCCTCTTCCACCCGGATCTGCTCCCGCAGCGTCCGGATCCTCTCCTCGATTCCGGCCGTGTCCGGCTCGGAGGTGCGGATTCCCATTCCCTGGAAGCCGGAAACGAGGCTTCTGTTGCGGGATGCCTGTTCGGACAGGAGTTGGATTTCGGATTGGAGCTCGGCCTTCCGCGAACCCAACGAGGATCTTAGTTCGGCCACCCTCCGCATGCTCTCGGAGCGGTCGATGTTGGCCTCTCCGGAGGCGTCCTGGATCTCCCGCAGGATTTCGGCGATGCGCATCGACAGTTCCCGGTTGCGCAACCGGGCAAGGGTGTCGCCGGGTTTGACGAATTGTCCGGGCTGGACGGCGATGGAAAGAAGTTCCACGGCCATCTCGCTGGAAACGCTGAGTTTCACATCTTCGGCGATGCCGCGGAAATCCTGGCGGGCCCCGCGAAAATGCCAGGTGATGACCCCCACGGCAAGCAACGCCGCGAGCCAGACGATCCCGGAGAGTTTGCTCGGCACGAGTCTGCGATGCATTTCAAAGCTCCAAAGTGGATTCTTGCATCATGAAATGGGCTCCGGTGAGGCTGGGAACCTCGGCAAGCCCCTTCATGAGCACGGCGGCGTCGCGTCCACGACGGAATTTGACCTGGTAGGCGCAGTCGAGCCTGGTGCCTCCGGCCACTTCGCGCATGGACACCAGGGCGAAGTGCTTGAGATCCCGCCGAAGCAACGTGGAAATGGGCTCGCGCGAGGCCTCGGCGTCGCCGATGGAAAACCGCACCAGCCCGTCGTAGGCGAGATGGTCCCCGATGTCCGCGCGATAGAGGACCCAAGCGGCGGCGCAAAAGGCCAGGATCCCGACGACGGAAACCGTCCAGGCGTAGATGCCGCAGCCCAAGCCTGCCGCGATGGCGGCGAACAGGAACACCAGGTCCTTGGGGTCGGTGAAGGCCGTGCGGAATCGGACCACTGCCAGGGCGCCCATGATCCCCAATCCCCTCGCGATGCTGTCGCCAACGGCCTGCATGACCGTGGCGGCCACGAGAGAAACCAGGATCAGCGATTGGACGTAGCTCTTGGAAAACGACAACCCGTGGAAGGTGGCACTGTAGGTCCAGGCCACCAGGCCCGACAGGACCGCGGAAAGCAGACTCGCATAGATCACCGCGAGAATGGTGGAATCCTGGGAAGCGGCCTGCACGGAACTCAGATCGAACACGGCTCACTCCTTCCGCGGGCAGGGGTGGCTGGACAGGGAGGTATCCACCGCGATCTTTCGCTGGGCGGCGAACTCGAACAGAGGAGCGAGCCTGGGATCCACGGTGGGATTGGAAGAAACCACGAACCGCCGGATGAACGCACCCAACTTGTCGGGACTCGCATTGCCGGTGGTCACCAAGGCTCGCAACTGGCTGGAATAGTCTTCGCAGAGCATCGAATCCGCCAATACCTTTTCCACCAACGGCCACGAACCGGCCGTGCCGGGATACCAAACGCCGCGGGTGCGCGAACCACCGCCGGAAAGTGTCATGTCCAGATCGAGGGCCAGCCACCGGACCTTGCCATTGAGCCCGTAGAGCCCGTAATTGCCTGTCTCCCTGCCGTAGGATCCATGGTCGCCCAAGGCCTGGGAAACCGCCATCCAACGCACGAAGGTATCGAGAGCGAACACTTTGCGAAGCGAACTCCGCCAAGCGGCGGGGTTCGCTGTCCGTTCGGGAGAGTTCAGGGCGGCGAAAAAGGCGATGATGTCAGAATGCGTCCCATCGTTTTCCCCTTCCGAAAACTCCGCCTTCACATACGTGCCCAGCTTCGAACTGGGTTCGTATTCGTTTCCGGATCCGTCGGCGAACCAACGGGACAGAATCGGGCCATCCGGCACTTCCCGCAACGCATACGGCCCCAAATCCATGGTGTCCGTCCCGCGAGCCAGCCGGAGATTCACCACGGCGCCTTGCAGCGCCGGCACCCCTTGGGCGCGATAGACAGCGGAAGCGATCTGATGGCGTACGAAGGAGGAATCTTCGGCCAAACTGGTGAGTGTGAGTTTCTTGAAGCCGTAGAACCGTTGATTCTTCACCATGGGGACATCGTCTTCCCACTTGTCCATGGTGATGCGGAACGGATATTGGTTGGTGGATTTCGCCCAAGCATCGGCCAGCTGTGAGTTGGAACGAAACCGAAAACCGACCGCGGCCCAAGTCTGGCCATCGGCGACCAGATTCGCCTTGTGCCATTCGGAAACTGCCTCGGATCCGTCCAAGAGAGCCCCGGTACAAGAGCCACCTCCCTTGTCTCCACAGACGGACTTCAGTGCGCCGGTCATGTTCACCCAGGTCGTCTCTGGCATGGAAATGACCAATGTCCTACTCACCCATGGGAACGCCCCAAGGGTATCGGAAGGGTTGTTTCCGTGGGTGGACTCCACCCATTCCGGCCCGCGAACCACGGAGGGAGTCGGTTTCTTTTCCTCCTCCACCACCGCGGTGGAACTTCCACATCCAAGAGAGATAAGAGAAAAAGCGAGAAGGACACACCTTCCGCAATGGGTTGGGCTCATCACAATTCCTCCACTGACCACACGAGTGGTCGTCTCCGCATCGAATTGAGTTCAACACCGACCATGAAAAAGGGGGTCGGGGTTACAAAATCATATCAATCCTCCGGGATCGCCGGAGGTTTTCCTATCGCCCGTTGCCTCTCGGATCAACAGATGTCTCCGAAAGGCTTCAGAGCCGGTCTGGCGTCAACTCGTACTTTGCTCTAGGGTACCACGCTTCGCACCGTACGGAACCCCTCGTTGTACGAGAAGTAAGCTCTGGTCTCGAAGGTACGGTTTGACACCCTCAGATAGTTGGGAGAATTGGCCCAGTGCCCGCCACGTTTGGCCAAGCTCTGGTGTTCGGCGGTTGCCATTTCCGGATCCGGCGCCGTGTATGGGTCGATCGCTTGCCCAGCCTTGTAGGGTTCGAATTTGTGGTCGTCCCAGCACCATTCCGACTGGCTGCCCAGCATGTCGTACAGACCGTACGCATTGGGCAGGCGACTTGCCACCGGATGGGTACCAAAATCCGGGGAGGCATCGCCAAGATCGTAGGAGTTTCCCGCCCAGATGGCATTCGCATTCATCTGGTCGGCGATGGAGGCGGTTTGCAACGACATCGAGCCCCACGGAAAATCCGTGGTGGTGCCCGCTCGCGCGGCGTATTCCCACTCCGCTTCCGTGGGCAGGCGGTAACCGGATTTGGAAAGATCCACCACCGCCCCTTTCAGGGAGGTGTGGGACGACTCCCCGTCCCTGGTCGTGTAGGTGTAGGCGGTATCCAAACCTTCCATCTTGCTGAGGGCATTGCAGTACAGGATCGCCCCACCCGCGGTGACCCCGTAGGCCGGGTAGTCGGCTCCCATCCCGAAATGCGATTTCCAGTCGATGCTTCCCGAATAGCCTGGATAGCTCGCCGTCATGACGCTTTCGTACTGGATCTGGGTGATCTCGGTCGTGTCCATCCAGAAATCGCGGGTGAACTTCACCGAGTGCCGAGGCCATTCGGAATTGTCGAACTCGTCCCAGATTTGATTTTCGCCCATGGCGAAGGTTTTTCCAGCCGCGACGATCTTGACCATCTTCCCGGATTTCGACAACGTGGTGGGGATCCACGGGTCCGAGGCAACAAGCATTTTAACGATTCCCGTCTTGATCAGGGCGTCGACGGAAAGCGTATCGGTGCGAAATCCTGCCCTTTTCAGCTGCAAAACCCCGACCGAAGCAAGCTGGCGCAGCGCACCCGTGCCCGCGCCTTGCAGATCGGCGACCACCACCCCGTTGTGCTTCACGCGCAGGATCAACGCCATTCCCGCCTTCGGGGGAAGAACGGCCCGCCCCGCGACGAAAGGGATATTCCTCCCCACCACCACCCCGTTGGTCCGGAAAACGTCCAACGTCGCTTCCGGTCCCGCACCAGCCCATTCCACCGTGTTGGAGAAAACGGACATCCGCAGCCCCGTCAGGCGGGTCGCTGGCTTCACGGAGACACTGTTGCCTTCTCCAGCCAGCAGGAACTCTCCCTGAACTCCAGATGTGACAAATCCCGTCACGCCTTGCATGGAAACTTCCACGCCGCCCAAGGGAGCTCCGGCTTCGTCAACGACCTTTCCTGCCAACGAGAAGGGCGCTGCCGAAGCGGCGGTGCAGACGGCGAGAACAAGGATTGTGGCTTTCATTGGATTCGACCTCAACGTGTCAAAGCGATGGTTTGCGAAGACGATTTGCCGTTCTGAAGCACCTGCAGGACATAGGCACCGTTGGCCCAACTTCCCGCGGGAATCGATGCCCGCTCCGCGGAGGCGATCGTTTCGTAGCGGATCACACCCTGGGCGTCCAAAACGCGCAACCGCGAGCCGGCGACGAGGCCGGTGGCCAGAATCTGTCCCCACGAGGCTTGGATGCCGACTCCGTTGGACATGATCCGCTGGACACTGGAGCTTCCCAAACCAAGCGAAACGATGGCGGGATGGTCCGGCGCATAGTGGAAGGCGCGGATGGTGTTGCCGGTGAGGACATTCACCACTGCCTTGGCGGGAGTGACCTCCACCAGTTTCTGGGAACCGCTGTAGGTGATGAGGGTGTTGCCGTTGGCCAGGCGCTGGCCGTAGCCGTAGTGGCCCGTGGACTGGTAGGAGCTGTTGTAGAAGTCGAAGGCCAACGTCGCAACGAACTCGCCGTTGGACCCGATCACCCATCCGGTGTCGCTCTCCTGGCCTTTGACTTCGTACCAACGGGACTGCTTGACGGTATTGTCGGAGTTCCCGAACAGCGAAAAGTTCCCGGCTCCGGGCAATCCGGCCTGGATCACGCCGCCGCCATGCACGACATCCGACACCGCCGCGCCACCTGCACCGTAGTTCTTGGAGCAGCCCCAACGGAAGAGAAGATCGCCACCTTTGCCGTATTTGCCTCCCGTGGAGGTCTTGGCCTCGGCGGTGGTGGTGGAATGGTCGATCACCAGGACTTCAAAGAGGTAGTGGGAGCTCATCACCACCAGATCGCGCGCGGAATCGTAGACCACGGAATTGATGTGGAGGGGATCGTTGCTCTTGAACAGGTTGTTGTTGAACTTTCGTGGGTGATTGGTGGCCGAAGTATGCTCGCTGGCCTTCCACTCCCAAACCACCTTCTTGGCGACCGGATCCCATTCCTGGATCCACTCGTCCCAGATCGAATTGAGTGATCCGGTGAACCCCGGCAGCGCCGTTTTGGGATTGATTTTCACGGTGTAGGTCCCCAACCAATGGCCGTTGGGCATCAGCCAATGCGCATGGTGGAAGCTTCCACCACTTGCCGTCCAGGTGTTGATGGCCGTGGCGGAACCTGCTGCCTGTTCCACCAGTGAGGCGTATCCCATCGCCGCCGCCGAGCCGTTGCCGGTTTGGCCCAGGATGTGGCCGTTGGGCAGCAAATAGGAATTGTATCCGGCCACACTGAAGGACTTGACCGTCGTTCCTTTGGGATCCACCAGAGTGGACCCGGCACCGCCGCCGCCCATCATGCCGCCTTGAGCCGGGATGAGAATGAATCCAGGCGTGCCTTCGGCGAACACTTGGCTAGTCGCCAAAAGCAATAGAGCGGTCAAGGATGCATGGTTCATGGGAGATCACTTCCTGGTGTTGTGGATCATGACAGTGTGGGATCCCCGCTCGGACCGGACCGAGACGGCCACGAGCCCATGGGGAAGGGGGATCGAAACATCGTTGTCGCTCGGCTGGAAGGCCATGGAGCCTGACCCTCGGCCATCGATCGAAGTCCAGAAGACAGTACCGGCACCGATGGACTCTATGCCCCGCAAACGCCACTTGTCGCCAGTACGGACCAATCCCCACGAGCGATCCACCTTGCGAACGGCGACATCGAGGAAGGATTCCAAGGCGGTGGAAATCGAGGAGTTGCGCGATTTGGAAAAGGAAACCAATCCGAGAATCATGCCTTCGGAGGCCCGGAAGTTCGCGCGCAGGTTGGTTTTCCAGGCGGCGGTGTTGTAGAACTTGTTGGAGTCGTCGGCCACGAAGGTGGCGATGAGTGCGGAATCCCGGAGCACCGCGGCCTCGACGGAATCCGCGCTGGCCTGCGATGTCACCATGTCCCGCATCCAGCGGAAGTAGGCATTGCGGGTGGCAGGGCATGCCAAGGCACGTTTGAAGAGCGGCCTGTCGGCAATCGGGGCCTGGACCGTGTCGATGGCGATGCTCAGTGCGCTGGAAGCGCCTCCGTAGGCACCAAACGACAGGTTCAGGTCCCAAGGGATCATCCGCATGGCCGGGATGGTGGTGTCAGGCTGGTACATGTACCAGTTGCGTCCAGATCCGTTGTACGAGTCGAAATTCGACAAGACCGTATTGAATGCCAAGAATTTGGCGAGGTTGTCGTCGTCCAGGTAAGCCGAGCGCCCGGCGCAGAACTCTTCGTCCGTCGAACGATTCAGAAAGTCCACGAAACCAACAAAGCCCTTCCAATTGGCGGCGTCCTCGTTGGTCTTGAGTTCATAATCTCCGGAAACAGCGTAGGAGGAGGCGTTCCCGTCGATCCATCCCAAATTCGCACCGTCGTCGCCGGCCTTGAACAGGTTTCCTTTGGAATCGTCGTACCAGCGTTTCAGAAAGCTCTTGTCGGCCTGTTCCACCTGCGTGTAAAGCCCGACGGCCTTGCCTTCGATGGAGATGTGCACAAAATTGGCCCGCGGAGCCGGCAGGTATTTCCTGGCGATGGCGTAGCTGATGTGCTCCCTCATCAAAGTGGGATCGCCGATACCGTTGGAAAAGTTCAAGACCTTGATCCCGTAGTAGCTGGTGTCCTTGAATTCGTTGAACTTGATCTTCAACGGCTTTTTTGGGTTGTTCCCTGCCAGGGTGTAGGAGGAATTGCCCTTGTAGCGCACCCCCACGCTGTCGAGCGTTACGGTGCCATCGGAGAACCGGGCCGGAACATAGCCGGAATCGACCACCCAGTTGGCTTCCATGCGGGCTTTCCAGTCCGGGGCATAGAAACTGATCGCATACGATCGCACCGTGGATTCGGAAAACACCTGCTCGGTAGAGTCTGTCTTGGAATGGACAGGAGCAACCAGAAGGAATGCCAACTGCAACAAGGAAGTCACTCTCAAGAAACCGGTCTGAAATGGAAGTTTGAAGTTCACATCCTCGAAATTGGCTAGGAACCACCTTTTTCGCAGGCAACCACAGCTCGCTTTCGCTCCCGATCGGAGAGCAACCCGCGCCAGCTGGAAGAGCCCTTCTTCCCGGTGAGTTCCCGAGGTTTTCGTACCTTGGGTCCAACCATGATTCTGCCCAGAGACAAAGCGTTCAGCACCAACCAGCTTTCCGAAGTGGAAGCGATCCTCGCCGACTACGGCTGCAGCCTCACCGTGATCGCCGGAACCACCCGGACCATCTACGCGATTTCCGGTGACGAACGCGACGAAGAAATGGTCGGGCGGATCGAGGGCCTGGAGTTCGTGGAGCGGTTCGACCGGATCCAAGCCCCTTATCGCCTGATGCACCACGCATCGGATCTGAGTTCCCACAGGGTCAGGATCGGGAATGTGGTTTTGGGCGAGGGATTCCATGTGATTGCGGGCCAGTGCACGATCGACCCTCGCAACCCCCAGTATTTCTTGGAAACTGCCCACGCGGTGAAGGAGGCCGGTGCGGTCGCCATCCGCGGCGGGGTCTGGAAGCCTCGCACGAGCCCAAACGCCTATCAAGGCGACGACAAGGCCCTGGAGATCCTGATCCAAGCAAGAGCCCAAACCGGGCTGCCGGTCAGCACCGAGGTGATGGAAGACCGCCATCTGCAGGTGGTCATGGATGCCGGTGTCGACATCATCCAGATCGGAACCCGCAATGCCCTCAACTACGGCCTTTTGAAACAGGTCGGGCGGGGCACCGCAGGAAGCAAGACGGTCGTGCTCCTGAAACGCGGCATGCACATGGGTCCTGTGGACGAATTCCTTTGCGCTGCCGAATACATCGCGGCGGGTGGGAACCCCAACGTGGTCTTGTGCCCGCGTGGCACGAAGCCTGAACTCGACGGCTACCGCAATTTTCCGGACGAATCCATCACCCCACTGTTGAAGGGACGCTCCTGGGCTCCCGTGGTCGTGGACCCTTCCCATTCCGTGGGCAAGGCCTCTCTGGTCCCCTTCGCGTCGCTTGCCGCCGCCGCTTATGGTGCCGATGGCCTGAACGTGGAAACCCACGTGTGCGGGTCCAAAGGGATCGGCGACGACCCCAAGCAATCCATCACTCCAGCCGTGCTGGCCCAACTGATCCGCGACGCCAAAGAGATCCACTCGCGCACGCTCGGGTACAAAATCCCGCTCTCGAAGGCTTGAGGTGGGACTTTTACTTCAAATCCACCCGGTCACGCCGCAACCCCGGCTTCTTGACCAGGCAGTCCAATGTTTGCAACGCGATGGGCTCGTGGTCTGGCCCACGGAATCCGGTTACGGCATGGGTTGCTCCGCAGCCAGCCCCAAGGGGCTTGCCAAACTCTACCGCCAAACCACGCCAGTCAAGGCGAAGGTGCTGGCGCTTTTGTTCAACGACTTTTCCCAGATCTCCCAATACGCGGATGTGTCCAACTTCGCCTTCCGCACCATGAAGCACCTGATGCCCGGCCCATACACCTTCATTCTTCCCGCTCGCCACCGGACCGCCAAGATGCTGGAGGTCAAGCGGCCCGAAGTCGGCGTGCGAATGCCGACCCATCCAGTGATGCGCGGTATTCTGGAGCGCATGGAACACCCCTTGGTCAATGCCGCTGCCCGCTTTTCCGAGCGCGAAACGGAAGTGTTCTCCACCGGCGAAGACGTGCAGGAGCAGTACGGAAAGTCGGTGGATCTGGTGCTGGATGCCCAAAGCATCGCGCCCATTGGAACTACCATTGTGAGCCTGATCGGCGACGAGATCCGTCTGATCCGATCCGGGATCGGCCCCCTGGAACCGCTGGGCCTGGAGGAATAGATGGACGCGCTGAACGACCTGGAGATCCGGATCTTGGGAACGCTGATCGAAAAATCGATGGCCACGCCCGAATACTACCCGCTGACCCTCAAGTCCCTGCGCGCCGGTTGCAACCAGGCCACCAATCGAAATCCCGTCACGGAATTCGATGAACTGGAAGTGGAACTGGGCGTCAAGTCCCTCAAGCTCAAGGGTCTTGTTTATTTCACGGAGCCCAAGGGCGGCCACGAAGTCCGCAAATACGAACACACGATGTTCGAAGAACACCGCTGGGGCTTGAACCGCGGCCAGGTCGCGCTCTTTGGCTTGCTGTTGCTGCGTGGCGAGCAAACGGCTTCCGAGCTGCGCACCCGTGCCCGCGAGAAGATGATCGACCTCTCGCCCGCCCAAGCGGAAGAATCCCTGGAAACCCTGGCCCTGATCGAAGACTCCCCCGTCTCGCGGGTTCCCCGCCAACCTGGCCAGCGGGAGCCGCGCTGGCGTCACCGTGTGGGTTTGGCCGAACGGCTCGATCCTTCCCTGGTGCCCGCCCTTCCCGACGCCGATTCCGACGAAATGGCCGTTTTCCCTGCGCCCCAGACAGGTTCCGACATGGACTGGATGCGCCAAAAACTGGCCGAATTGGAAGACCGGGTCCGTTTTCTGGAAAGCAAGCACCACCGCTGATTTGTGTTTGCGATTCCATATCAGGATTGCAACATCGCCGAAAGAAGCCTATTCTAGCAGGGAAGGTTCCGTGGTGGCTCGCCACGAAACCATGGGTAGTTCCCAGTTAGAAAGGATCGCCATGCGTCTTCGCTTCTCACATGTTGCCTTGACCGCTCTCGTCGCCGCACCCGCCTGGAGTCTCCAGGTGTCCGTGCCGGACTCCACCACCAAGCTGGACATCGGCGTGCTGATGCAAAATCGCGCAGAGATGAATGCGTCGGAAAACGCTGCCGGCAAGGAATTCGACGTCAATCGCGGCAAGACCGCAGTCGCCGACCCCATCGACTTCTATGGTCGACGCGCACGGTTGAGCATCAAGCTGGAACGCAACAGCTGGACCGGGTTCATCATGTTCTCGGCCGACAACACCGACCCCACCAGCACGGGCGGCAACCGCAATCCCAAGCTGCTGTACCTTTGGGCGCAGAACAAGCTCACTTCGCAAGGCCTCACCCACACCTTCACGGCGGGCCTGGACAAGGCTCATGCCCAACCGAGCTTCGACGATCCGTCCACACAGCATTTATTTCCCACCACCCGGGCCACGACGCTGTATCCGGTTCCCACGTCCGCCTACGGCGTACGCTACCAGATGGGCGCAAAGAATTTCGAGGTCTCGGCCGATGTGCAGAATACGCACAATGCCGAGCGCGCCACCGTCACAGAAGCCGAAGGCCTTTTCTACGCGGGTCGCGTGGTGTTCGCGCCCGTGGGATCCCTTCCCAAACGCACGGAATCGTATGTGGGTGAACCCGGGAAATCCTTGGCCATCGGGATCGACGGCACCTTCGACCCAGAAGAAATCATGCTGGATCCGGCTGGCAACGGCACATCCAAGACCACAGACGACACCGTCTCGGCAGCCCACATCACCTTCGGAGCCGACCTCCTCGCCCACTACGGTCCTGTGACAGCCATCGTGGACGCCCGTTTCCAGAACTTCGTGCGCCCCACCAACACCATCCAGAGCCAGGTGATCACCGGTCAGATCGGCTACGCCATCCCCACAGGCAGCCTTGTGGTGGAGCCAGCGGTCCGCTTCGCCATCATCGACAAGGACGTGGACAACACCGACGCCGACAAGAAGCTCTTGAACTACTCCTCTTCGGCAAATTCCGAACACGGGAATTCGGGCTACGAAGGCGACATCGGGGTGAACCTGTATTTCCGCAAGCACGCCAACAAGGTGCAGATCGCGTTTTCGCGCTGGGAGTCGGAGAACTCCGACGCCTTCGCGAACATCCTTCGCGTGCAGCACCAGCTCAACTTCTAAGGCATCCATCCGTTCGTCCCTTCGACAAGCTCAGGACAGGCCTGAGGAGAGCCGAAGGCTCGTCTCGAAGCGAAGTCCTGAGCCTGCCGAAGGGGGCGAACGAGGTTGTGGCGACTCGCAACCTCGTATCTTTCACCATATGACCGAAATCCACGGGAGGCGCGAGCCTCCTTTTTCGTTGACCGCCGAATTCCTGCGCAAATACGACGTGCCAGGTCCACGCTACACTTCCTACCCACCAGCTCCGCATTTCCGGACCGGCTGGAGCCAGGAAGATCTCGAGCAGCTGATCGTCCGCTCCAACGGCACCGGCGACCGGAATTTGTCTTTCTATGTGCACATCCCCTTCTGTCCCAAGCAATGCCTGTTCTGCGGCTGCACGACAGAAATCGGCAAACCGGGATCGGCTGTGCTGGATTATTTCCAGGTGCTGGACCGCGAAATGGACCGCATCCTCCCGCTTTTGGACCGTTCCAGGCCGGTCTCGCAGATCCACTTCGGCGGGGGAACTCCCAACGCGGCTCCGGTCAAATTCCTCGCCCAGGTGATCCAACGACTCCTGGCGGGTCGTGCGCTCTCGCCTCACGCCGAAATCGCCATCGAATGCGACCCCAACCTCATCACTCTTCCCAAGCTCGCGGATTTGCGCCAGGCGGGCTTCAACCGGATCTCCTTCGGGCTCCAGGACTTCGACCTGGACGTGCTGTCGCGGGTGAACCGACCCTTCCCGCGCATCTCCCCGGCGGAGCTGATTTCCCAATCCCACGCATTGGGGTTTACCGGCGTGAACCTCGACCTGATCTACGGACTTCCCGGCCAGACCCGGGAATCCTTCCTGCAGACCGTCCAGCGCACCCTGGAAGCCTCGCCAGATCGCGTCGCCACCTTCAGCTACGCCCATGTCCCTTGGGCCAAGGACCACCAGAAAAGCCTGGAATCCAAGGGATTGCCCGACGCCGAGACCAAGATCGGCATCGCCGTAGACACCTTCGCAGGCTTCGTGGCGGGCGGCTACCACCCCATCGGCATGGACCACTATGCCAAGCCCGACGACGAACTCGCCCGAGCCCAGGACACGGGTGAGCTCCACCGCAACTTCCAGGGATACTGCTCCAAGCGGACCACCGGCCAAGTCGTTGGGTTCGGGGCTTCAGCCATTTCGCAGCTCCACGAGGGGTACATCCAAAACGTCAAGGAAAGCGCTGCCTACGGCCAGATTGTGGTTTCCGGAAACCTCCCGGTGGAACGCGCGTACATCCTTTCCCGCGAGGAACGGTTCGATCGCGAAGCCATCAATTCCGTGATGTGCCGCGGAGAGCTGGACCTTTCCCGCATCGGGGCATCGGAGGGGTTTTCCGCCCCGCAGGCACGCGAACGACTCGCTCCCGGCTTGAACAGACTGGGACCTTTCCTTGCCGACGGGCTGTGCACCTTCGATGGCACAGTGTTGCGCGCCACCAGTCAGGGCCGCTTCGCGGTGCGCAACATCGCTTTTCTTTTCGATCCCCTTCTCGGGGTCGGCGAGGGGCGGTATAGTCGCACCGTGTGAGGGATCGCCCGGAATCCAGGCCTTCCCACTCGCCAGTACGGCCGATCGCACGATCCGTTGTTAGTTTGAGACGAAAGCGCAAGAATCAAGTTCGGAGGAGAACCTGCCATGTCAACCGCTCGCCTGGAATACAACGGACAATCCTGGGACTTCCCTGTCGTCGAAGGGACCGAGAACGAACTCGGAGTGGACATCTCCGAACTGCGCGCGAAGTCCGGCCTCATTACGTTGGACGAAGGTTACGGGAACACCGGTTCCTGCAAATCCGCCATCACCTACATCGATGGCGACAAGGGGATCCTGCGCTACCGCGGGTATCCCATCGAGCAGATCGCCGAGCAGTCCTCCTTCGTGGAAAGCGCTTGGCTGGTCATCTACGGCGAGCTCCCCAACGAGAAGCAACGCGAGCGGTTCTCCGCGCTTCTGACCAAGCACGCCATGATCCACGAGAGCATGCGCAACCACTTCCAGGGCTTTCCCAACAACGCTCCCCCCATGGCCATTCTGTCCGCCATGATCAACGCGATCGGATGCTTCTCTCCGGAAGTGCTGGGAAGCGACACGGAAGCCAATTTCGAAGAGAACGCGGCACGTCTGCTGTCGCAGGTGCGCTCCATCGCGGCGGCCACCTACAAGATGAGCATGGGCCAGCCCATGATGTACCCGCGCCCGGACTTCAAGTACTGCGAGAACTTCCTGCACATGATGTTCTCGGTACCCAACGGCCGCATCACGCCTGATCCGGACGCCGCCCGCGCCCTGAACCAATTTCTGACACTGCACGCCGACCACGAGCAGAACTGCTCCACCTCCACCGTGCGCATGGTGGCGAGCTCCGGCGCGAACATGTACGCATCCGTTTCCGCCGGTGTCTCCGCGCTGTGGGGCCCGCTGCACGGCGGCGCCAACGTGGCCGTGGTCAACATGCTGGAAGAAATCCGTTCCTCCGGAATGGATCCCCATGTGTACATGGAAAAGATCAAGGACAAGAATTCCAAGCTCAAGCTCATGGGATTCGGCCATCGCGTCTATCGCAACTTCGATCCGCGTTCGCGCATCCTGCAGAAGGCCGCCGAAGTCATCCTGTCCAAGCTCAAGATCCAGGATCCGTTGTTGGAAATCGCCCGGCGCCTGGAGGAAGTCGCCTTGCGGGACAGCTACTTCGTCGACCGCAAGCTCTATCCGAACGTGGACTTCTATTCGGGCATCATCCTGCGCGCCATCGGGATTCCCCTGGACATGTTCACCGTGATGTTCGCCATCGGCCGCATGCCCGGCTGGATCGCCAACTACAAGGAAATCCACGACGCCGAGCGCTTGAAGATCAACCGTCCGCGCCAAATCTACACGGGTGCGGCCATCCGGGATTTCGTGCCGCGCGACGCACGGGTGCAATAGGCGTCCCCGCCTTGTAGAGACGCCCCGCCGGGGCGTCTCTACAATAGGCGGGGCTACCTTTCCCCCAAGACATGAAACCGAAATCGATCCAATCGTTGCACGCGGATCCCGCCAGCGGACCGAAATTCTGCGAGCGCCATGGCCATCCGGGCTGCGCTTGCGGGATGGGCAATGTCTTCCGTTTCGTGGAACCTCTCTTGCTGCTGGAGATCCGCAACTCCCCTGGCGCAAGCGGTTACGACATTCTCCAGCGGCTGGATGGCCACTCCCTCACCGGCACCACCATCGACAAGGCCGCGGTTTACCGATCTCTGGGCGTGCTGGAACGAAACGGGATGACCGAAGCGGAATGGACGGAATCCGTCCGCGGTGCCGGACGCAAGGCATACAAGCTGACGGCCAAGGGCGAAGAACATCTTCGGGAATGGGCCGATCTTCTGGATGGACTCGCGAAGGGCCTGCGCGCCTTCGTCCGCGACGCCCGCGATCCGGGCTGACCTCGCTTCGAAATTCCTGGAAGGGCGAACGGGGACGGTCGGCTCTTTTGGTTGTATATTACACCCTTCTGAATCCGTTCCACTCCAGGAGATTCCAAGATGCGCATCGCCCTACCCATTTCCGAAGGCAAATTCAGCACCCACTACGGCCGCGCCGAAGCCATTTCCATGTACGAAGTGGACCTCGCCGCAGGAACGGCGGCCAACCTCGGTATGCGTCTTTTCCCCGCCGAAGGCACCTGCGGGGCGGGCACCTGGGTCGCCGCGCAGGGAGTCGAGATCCTGCTGGCGGGCGGCCTCGGATCCGGTGCTGCGCAAGGTCTGGGCAAGGCGGGCGTGAAGGTTTTCGCGGGCATCTCGGAGACCGATCCCGCCAAGGTCGTGGAACAATTCCTGGCAGGTATCGCGCAGGCGCGCGAACTGGCTCCCGGCGAGTCGATGTGCCAGGGCCACGAGGACGGCGAGGAACACGGCCACGGCCACCACCACGGCTCCGACCACGTCTGCACCTGCAAGCACTGAGCGGCGCATGGCCATCCTGACGATTCTTGTCGACAATTTCGCGCGATCGCGGGGACTTCTCGCCCAGCATGGTTTCTCGCTGTGGTGCGAAGCCGGATCCAACCGGATCCTGTTCGACACCGGTGCCGACGGCGACGTGCTGCAGTCCAACGCCGCGGCTTTGGGCGTGGACCTTTCCAAGGCCACCGACATCGTCTTGAGCCATGGCCACTGGGATCATGGCGGCGGCCTGGCGCGCGCCATGGACCTTTGCCCGGCCGCCAGGGTCTGGATTCCGTCAGGCGCGCTGTTGCCGCGCTGGCACCGTTGCGCAACGGAAAACCGGGACATCGCCCTCCAGGAGGGCGTCCGCTCCCGGCTCGTATTGGACCGCAAGCGCTGGCAGGAAACCACCGACCTCGCGACGCTGGGAGACGGAATCTGGATCACAGGTCCGATTCCCGGCGAACGTCCCGCATGGACCCATCGCGACCTGTGGCGCAACGAGCTTCTGGACGTCCCCGACGACGTTCCCGAAGAACAGGCCTTGGTGCTGGAAACCCCCGAAGGACTCGTGGTCGTGGCGGGGTGCGCCCACTTCGGCATCGACAATCTGCTGGATCGACTGGGTATTCTGTTTCCCGGCAAGCCCCTTGCCACCTTGGTGGGCGGCCTGCACCTGGAATCGGCACCACAACAGGAATTGTCACGACTCTCCGGCCGCTTGCTCGAGGCCGGCGCCCGGTGCGTGGTTCCCTGCCACTGCAGCGGTCCCTACGCATCCTACCAGCTATCCAAATCCGATGGCTTCTCCTGCGAGCACGGAGTGGTCGGGAAAAAACTGTCATTTCCCGTGTGAGGGGCGTCGCCGCCCCCCACACCCTGGATTCACTCTCGCTTGGAGCGCTTCAACGCCATGGATGAACACGTTCACTCGGAATTTTCCGCCATCGCCATCGACCATGCCCGGTCCCCCCGCAATCGGGGCTTCTTGCCCGTGTTCGATGGACACGCCAGCATCTCCGGTTCCTGCGGAGACAGCATGGACATGTGGATCCGGGTGGAGGATGGAGAAATCGCCGACCTTCGCTTTTCCACCGATGGCTGCGGATCGTCCATCGCCTGCGGAAGCATGGCGACCGAGCTTGCGAAGGGGCGCTCGTTGGCTGGAATCGCGATCATGCGCCCAAGGGATGTCCTGGACAGGTTCCAGGGATTTCCCCACGAGTCCGCCCATTGCGCGGAACTGGCCATCGATTCCCTCAAAGCCGCCTGCCAGGATTATTTCCGGTCGATCCCGATGGGGTCGATCGCCCGCAAGATCCTGGTCCTTTCGGGAAAAGGCGGTGTGGGAAAAAGCACCGTGGCTCTCCATCTGGCGAAGCGGTTGAGGGCTGCCGGCTCCAAGGTCGGCATCCTCGACGCCGACATCCACAGCCCGACGCTCCCGAGTCTGATGAAGATCGGGCCGGTTTCCCTCCAAAGATCCGGCGATCGCCTCGTGGCCCACGACCACGAAGGCCTTCGGCTCATGTCGATGGCCTTCCTTTCTCCCAGCCCTGACCAGGCGGTGATCCTGCGCGGCCCCCGCAAGACCATGCTGGTGCGACAGTTCCTGCGCGAAGTCGACTGGGGCGAACTCGATGCGATGGTCATCGACACCCCCTCCGGGACGGGCGACGAGCTCCTGACCGTGGTCAAATCGGCCGGCGCCCTGGAAGGCGCGGTGGTGGTCTGCACGCCACAGGAAGTGGCGATATCGGGAGCACGGCGCTCCATCGCCTTCTGCAGGGAGATGGGAGTTCCCCTGCTGGGGCTTGTGGAGAACATGTCCGGCACGAGATGCCCCCGATGCGGCCATGTCGCCGGTGCAGCGAGCGTGGGACAGGAATTGGCTCGCGAATTGGATCTCCCTTTCCTGGGAAGCGTTCCGACCGAGCCGGAGATTTCCGCTCCGTCGCCCACCTTCGAAGCCGACCTCGCGGCCATCCTCGATCCGGTGGTCGCACGCCGGGATCCAACGGCGGCGTGAAGGCGCTCCGCACGAAACCTCCAGCCACGATCTTCCGCTTAGCGGCACGGGAGCACCGCCCGGACGCGATCGATCCGGAAATTGTCAACCACTTCGGGTCCGATTCCCCGGTGGCCTGCCACGGAACGGTTTGTTCCCTACGAGTGCCCACCCACGACGATCTTCATGATCTTCAGGTTCAGCACGAAGAAACGGATCACCTGGTAGGGAGCGAAGGAACGCCAGAATCTGGTGGCACGGGTGGGAATCGGGGGATAGGATTCCTCCGAATAGTGGCCGAATCGTTTCGTCGGATCCATGGTTTTTTCTCCTTCTATTCGGGGATGAGGGACCAGCCGAAGTTTCCTTTGGCCTTGTACATGAACATGTAGTGCATGAAGTGCTTGAGCCAATGGCCCGCCAATCCAGGCTCGCCCACCGTGTTTTCGATGTCGCGTCCCCATTGCGGATATTTCTCCCAATCCGGGACGATCGGATTCACGGTCATCGTGGCGGCCATTCCGTGGAACAGGCCGAACCCGGAAGACACGATGCATGCGGCTCCCATGCGGCCCATGGATGCCCGGTGTTCCAGCGATTCCCTTCCCTTGCGGATGGAGTCGGCGATGTTTTGCGCCACGATCTTGCCGATCACTCCGGAAGGCATACCCGTCCTGGGTGGAGTCGGGAAGATCTTCGTGCCGTTGGGGCTCTCGAAAGGCCTTGAAATGGGATGGGGCGGGGCGAAGGCGATGCCGGCAGCGAAGATGTTCCCGAATCTGGGTGTGCGATAGGTGGATGGCCAGTCTTCCACCTTCCACTGATCGTACGGTTTGGGTGTGTAATCCGCATCGACCTTCATCAAGCCGTTGGGCAAAAACAGCTCCGGAGTGATGTCCGCTCCAGACGCGTCGCGTGCCTGGATCCCCACACCGGCAAACGACGGGATCAACATGGCGAAGTCGAATCCGATGGTGTGGATGGCGCCATCGAGGGTCTCATATTCAATGGAATCCTTTTCCACCTTGCGGACCCCGGCACGCTTGATCCAACCGATTCCGTATTCGGCCAAGATGGACTCCGTGAAGATTTTCGTTGAGGTGACGTAGCCCCCCTTCTTCACGAACGCGCCGCCCATCCCGAAATCGCCCACCTCGTATTCGTTGGTGAGCCAAGTGATCTGGGCGAGGTCCGACAATCCTCTTTGCCGCAACTCGAAAGCCACGTTGAGGGCGTATTCGAAACCCGCCCCCTGGCAGGTCGCCATGGGGTGCCCCGTTCCGATCACGATGCGCTGGCGATTTCCCTTTTCCAGCTGGGCGATCACCTCCTTCAGCTTTTCCCAAGCCATCGCGGCGTGGTGGTAGGTGCACACAGACTGCGTGAACTTGTCGGGCCCCAAGCCTTCGATGGCGCCGAAGTTGAGCTTAGGTCCGGTGGCGTTGACCAGGTAGTCGTATCCGAGCCGGGCTGTTTCACCACGGCGTGCGGGATCGGTGTACTCGATGTCCACGCAGGGCCCTGAGCCTTCCGTTCCTTCGGGATGGAGGATGCGCGCCGCGGCTTGGTGGAATTCGATTCCTTGGCGACGATACACGGGCTCCAAGGAAAAGATCACCTGTTCCGGTTTCATGCGCCCCACACCCACCCAGATGTTCGAAGGAATCCACTGGTAGTTGGCGGCGGGGCTGACCACCACCACTTCGTGTTTTCTTCCCAGCATCTTCTTCAGGAGCATGGACGCTGTATGGCCGGCGACTCCGGCCCCAAGAACGATCACCCGTGATCCCATGGACGGATTCCCTTCGTGAGGTTTCTCCGTCCGTTATACCATGCTCACCGCCAACAGGCAAAACCCGACCGGGGAAAACCGCGCTCCCCACCCAACCAATCAGGCGGATCGCCCCCCTTTATGGGTTGGGAAGGAATCTGGGCAGGAACTTCACCGACCAGGCGGCGGCCTGGACCTGGATCACATAGGCGGCCGAAATGATCAAGGCGATCTCGGGTCCATGCGTCCCGAAAGCGGACATCGCGATGGCCAGCGCGATGGAAAGATTCCTCATCACCGAGCCATAGACCAGCGCGATGGCATCCGGTCTCGGAAAGAACCACCTGCCGACGGCGATGCTCAGGGCGAAGTTCGCCAAGTACAAGACCACCAGGGGGATGACAAGAATCGCCAACTCGGCGGGATGCTCCGCGATTCCCTTGGCCTTGAGCGCCATGGCCACGAAGACGATCCCCAACACACCCAGCGTGGAAAACGGCCCGATACGCCCTTGGACGCGCTTCTGGAAGCCTTCGCGCCCCAGCCTCGCCACCAGGATCCTCTGCAACGCGAGGCCGGATGCCAGGGGCAGCAAGACCGTCAAGGCTATCTGCGAAAACACCTTGACCAGCGAAATCTCCACGGTGGCTCCCAACAACACCTTGAGGTAGAGCGGCGCCAGGATCGATCCCAGGAGAAGCCCGATCAAGGTCATTCTGACCGCGGCGGGAACATTGCCCTTGGCAAGGCCGGTCCAACTGATGGTCATTCCCGAGGTGGGAAGGAGCGAAGTCAGCAAAAGTCCCAACGCCAAGAGCGGTCGGTCGCCGAAGAACACCATCCCCAGGAGCCAACCCAAGAGCGGAATGGCCAGGAAATTCACGGACTGCGTGGTCACCTGGAGCTTCCAATCCTCCACTTTGGCCAGTTCGCCCATCCGGAGCCCAACCATCATGGGAAAAACCATCAGGAAGGTCAGCGGTAGGATCGCCAAAGCCAGCGGCGATGCATCGAACGCCAATCCGTAGACCAATCCGAGGACCAGCGAGGCCGGTACGGCCACTCCGAGATGCCCTTGCAGGAAAATAAGCGACTTCCACATGGACGCGACCTTTCTGAGGTAGTGATGTCCACTAGATGTGCTTTGCATCCAAAAGGTTACAAGGTCTCGTCAGGTTTCCCCCGGCGATCCAGGCACCTGGACCGCCACATGACATGGAAATGGGTGGTGGGACCTTCCAGTTCCATGGGAATGCGCAGGATCGACAGGGGGACGGGCCACCTTTGATTTGCTTTGCACGGAAGTTTGTTGTAACCTAATGGATGTCTAATGCATCCATATGACAGGAGCTGGATCGGAATCGATCGTGACGGTTCTTGTCCAGGTGCATCCGGACCAACTTCGCCCGACCAAGACTCGACAGGAGAACCAAAACAATGGAATCCACGAACGCGACTCCGGTATCCCTTCCCCGCATCGGCGACAAGGCGCCCGCCTTCAAGGCGGTTACCACCCAAGGAGAGATCAACTTCCCCGAGCAGTATTCGGGAAGCTGGGTGATCCTCTTCTCGCACCCGGCCGACTTCACGCCGGTATGCACCTCCGAATTCATGACCTTCGCCACATTGATGCCCGAGTTCGAGAAGTACAACTGCAAGCTCGTTGGCTTGTCCGTCGACGGCCTGTACAGCCACATTGCCTGGTTGCGCACCATCAAGGAAAAGATCCAGTACAAGGGCATGAAGGATGTCGAGGTGACGTTCCCGCTCATCGAGGACATCACCATGGAAGTGGCCCACAAGTACGGCATGATGCAGCCTGGCGAAAGCAACACCAAGGCGGTGCGCGCGGTGTTCGTGATCGACCCCAAAGGGATCGTGCGCACGCTCCTCTACTACCCGCTCAGCCTGGGTCGCAACTTCGACGAGATCCTGCGCATCGTGATCGGTCTCCAGACCGCCGACGCATTTTCCATCGCGACTCCCGCCGATTGGCGTCCGGGCGATGACGTGATCGTGCCGACCGCCGGCTCTTGCGGCGTGGCCAAGGAACGCATGGAGACCAAGGACATCACCTGCCACGACTGGTTCTTCTGCACCAAGAAGCTCGACAAGGAAACGGTTCTCAAGACCATCACCAAAAAATGACGCGTGCATCCCGCCGCGACCCACTTGGGAGCGTCGGGATGCACCTTCCGTTGCCGAATCGAAAGCTCGAGTGCGCTCAGCCGCAGCATCCCGCGTCCGGATACCAGGAGGCGGGATCTTCCTGTTCGAGCGGAATTGGTTTGGCATCGTGAAAAGCGCCATCCGTACCGCGCCAGCGGAACCCGAAGGAATTTCAGTGAAGTCGCTGAACCTCAAAATTTTGCTGATCGTGGTCGGAGCCTCCGCTGTGCTTGCGATCCTCAACAATTTCCGCGTCCCGCAGCAAAACCGGGTATCCTGGTTCGGGGGCCAACCGGTGTTCTCCGCACCGGCGAAGGACCAACCATGAACAGGCGATCCGTACTCGCTTCGGTCTGGATGGCATCCTCGCTGAGCCTGATGGTGCTGGCGATCCTGGAAATTTCATTCCCGAGCACGTTCTCGTTGGCCTTTCGCCTCGAGTCCCTCCTGCCCTACCGCATGCAGATCGGGATCGGAGAAGTTTTCCTGTCGGCTCTCTTCCTGTGGCCGGCATGGCGAATGGATCCGGATCTTTCCGGAAGAATCCTGGAAACCGCCGCGCGCCTGGGAATCGGGGGGATGTTCATCCTCGCCTCCTGGTTCAAGATCCAGAATCCCCAAGGCTTCGCCTTGCTGGTGGCCCAATACCAGTTTTTGCCACAGGGTGCGGTGAACCTGTTCGCGCTGTTCATGCCGCAACTGGAGCTGTGGACGGGATTGGCGATCATCCTCACCCGTTGGAATCGCGAAATGGCCTTGTTGCTTTCCGCCATGTTCATCGCCTTCATCGTGGCGCTGGCGCAAGCGGTTTGGCGCGACCTCGGCATCACCTGCGGTTGTTTCGAGATCGAAGGCGCCCTCAGCAAGAGAGACGCCTGGATCTCGCTGGTCCGCGACCTGATCCTGGTCTGGCCCACCCTCTGGCTGGCAACCAGACCGAATCGCTCCTTGATCGGCATCTGGACGAAGCGTCCCGCACCTTGAACCGGTACTGAATCGGCACGTTCGGGAGAATGCGCCGGTTGGTTGCCGAATTTTTAGGTGTTTTTTACATCTATTGGCCGATGCGATCCGATGCCGGAGTACGCACATCGAACGGAGAACGGACAATGGCTTCGCAGGGAATCCGCGAGATCGCGATCTTCGGGATCGGAGCTCCCTCCCAAAGACGGAAAGTGGCCGAAGCGATCTGGAGTCGGACCGACCACGCCTTGTTCCTGGACCCGGACATGAAACCCATGGACCAGGAACAAGACCGCAACGGCAGTCCGATCCACACGACCCAGATCGACGGGCGTCGGACCGCGGTTGTGCGGCCTGAAACCTGCACCAACTGCGGTCGATGCATCCGCTCCTGTCCGTCGGGGGCGATCCGCAAAGTGGAAGGGCGCGTGCAGGTCGACTCGCGATTTTGCACCGCTTGCGGAGCCTGCGTGGATGCCTGTCCACGCCAGGGCATCGGTTTGGACGGATCCCCTCTCGCTTGGCTCCAGATATCGGCCACCACCAACGGAAGGCTGGTGCATGGCCGGCTCGCGGAAGGCGTGCAGGCGAGTCCGGAATTTGTCAAACGTCTCCTCGAGAGATCGCGCGTCGAAGTACGACTCTATGGCATGGAAACGCTCGTGATCGACGTGCCCTGGAACGAAGGACCGCTCTTCGAATTTCTCTCCGGTTCCACCGGACAACGGATCGTGGTGGTGGATCCGCACTCCACCGAAGCGATGGAGACCGCCATGCGAAACCTCACCTTCTCCAGCGAGGCTCCGACCAGGCTGGCGATCCCGACCGACGACGAGGTGGGATACCGATTTTTGACAAACGATGAATCCCACGGGCGGTCCCACTCCAGGATCTGACTCCGCTCCGCGCCTCGCCCGCATCCGGACGAGGCCCTCTCGTCCGGTTACGCCGAAAGCAGCGCCGTCATCCGGTCGTGGAACGCGCGGTAGTCGTCGCGCTCGGAACCCTTCCGCACATCCAACGCATCTTGAGGATGCATCCCGAGCTGTCCCGCGATCATGTGGGGAAGGATGTAACCCCACTCGTGCTGTTTGCGCAGTTCGAGAAAATCGTTGGCGATCAAGTCCAGGACATGGCGCACGTCGTACCTGGGGTTTTTCAGGAATCCCAGCAGCAATTCCAGGGTGCAGTTTCCCGCGGCACGACCCATGCCGTACACGGTGGCGTCCAGGAAGTTCACACCACCCATGATCGCCTCGATGGTGTTGGAAAACGCCAGTTGCTGGTTGTTGTGGCCATGGAAACCCAATTCCTTGGTCCGGATCCATTGCCGCGCGCGACGCACCAGTTTTTCGATGTCTTCCTGGTAGAGGGATCCGAACGAATCGACCAGATAGATCGCCAGGGAACGCGATTCCCGTTCGCACTGGTCCATGGCTTCGTCCAGTTGGGGACCCGCGTCCCGGGAGATGGCCATGATGTTGATGGTGGTTTCGTAGCCCAGATCGGAAAACCGGTTTTCCATCGCGATGGCCTTGTCGATGCCCTTCACGTAGCTGGCCACGCGGACCATGTGGTAGGGGCTTTCCGAAGCAGGACGGATACTGTCCATATCCACGCGCCCCACGTCCACCATGACGGACACTTTCGCGCCGTTGTCCACCCCTTCCGTGGCCAACCGGATATCCTGGTCGGTGCAGCATTTCCATGGCCCGAACTTGGCGCCAGGGAAGAATTCCGGGCTGTTCTTGTAGCCGATCTCGAAATAATCCACACCGGCCGCGGAAACGCCCTGGTACACGCGCCGCACGAAATCGACGCTGAAATCGTGCGCGTTGACCAGACCTCCATCGCGGATGGTGCAATCGAGGACTTTGATCTGTTCCCTGTACATGGCGAAGCTTTCCGAATGGTGGGTGTTGGAGCGGATGCGTCAGTTTTCGGCGCGAAGGGCCATGCCGAACGATTCGATCATGGCCTTGTCTTCGTTTCCGGATGGATTTTCGGCGGTCAGCAGCTGGTCTCCCAGGAAGATCCCGTTGGCCCCCGCCAGGAAGCACAGAAGCTGCAGGGCGTGCGACATGCCCGATCTCCCTGCCGAAAGCCGGATCTGGGTGGCGGGAAGCAGGATGCGGGTCACGGCGATGGCCCGCACGATCTCCATGTCGTCCAAGGGGGCCGCGTCGGAAAGCGGCGTACCGGCCATGGGCATGAGCTTGTTGATGGGCACCGATTCCGGAGCGATGGGGAGATTGGCCAATTCGTGCAACAGTCCGGCGCGGTCTTCGCGCGACTCTCCCATCCCCAGGATACCGCCCGAGCACACGCGGATCCCCGCCTCTTGCACCCGCCGGATCGTGTCCAGCCGATCCTGGTAGGTGCGCGTGGTGATGATTTTCGCGTAGTACTCGGGCGACGTGTCCAGGTTGTGGTTGTAGAAATCCAACCCCGCATCCTTGAGCTGTCGAGCCTGGTGGTCATCCAACATTCCCAATGTCATGCACGCTTCCAGTCCCAACGCCTTGACGCCGCGCACCATGTCCAGCACCGCATCGAATTGGGGGCCCGTGCGTGGACTGCGCCAAGCGGCGCCCATGCAAAGACGCGTGGCGCCGGCTGCCTTGGCTTTTCGGCCGGCCTCGAGAACTTCTTCCAAGCCCATCAATGGCTGGTAGGGCACCGGCTCCTGGTGGTGGCTGCTCTGGGCGCAGTAGGCGCAGTCCTCCGTGCACGCGCCGGTCTTGATCGAGACCAGTGTGGAAGCGCGGATCTCGCACGCATCGAAATGCTCACGGTGCGCCTTCTGGGCCGAAACCAGAAGATCCGGGAGAGGAAGATCGAACAGATCGAGAACCCGCCTCTTCGTGTCAGATTCTGTCTTCTCGATCCGTTTGGGATGGGTGCCGAAGCACGCGGTGGCTGTATCCATGAGGTCCGGGAAAATAGAATTTAGTTGTTTGTTACACCCTTGTTGGAAAACCCTTGCCTTGGATCATCTGCAGATTGCCCTGGGTGGTTCCCGATTTCCTGGCGATCGGCGCGCATTTTGTCCGGAACACGAAGAACACGCGTTCATCTGCATCCGTCATCAGAGCGGAAAGGTTCCCCTGTCCCTTGCTCAGGATCAGGTCCGCCGATTGGAAGCGGACCCGGAATTCCTCCGAACATTCGTCGAGCACGCAACCTGCCAGCCGACAGCCACTGGAAACCACATCCGCGTAGGCATCGATCCCCACGGACAAGGCATCTTCCACGGTGGCGTCGTTGAGGATGGGCGCCCCCCGGAATGCCGCCTGGATGGAAAGCCCGGGCCGGGTGGCCAAAAGGACTTCCATCAGCAGAGCGTCGAACACGATCTCGCCCGCGTTGTCGCAGATGTACAGCAGGACATCGGCGCTGGCCAACCGTTGGCGAAAAGCTTCGATGTCGAAGCGCTCGAAGGTCTGGCTGGTCACGCGGCTCAACTCGCCTTCGATGTCCATGGTGGCATGGTCCTTGGCACCGAAATCGATCACATTCCCGGCCGCCGCCACCCGAACCGCCATCGCCAACGGGTCCGCGGACCGCGTGATGGCTTGGCGCAGCCGCTGCACATGCATCTGGGCCAAGCGATTGGACATGGCTTTCGGTTCCCGATAGATGTCGAAATCGGGGGGAAGCTGGCTGATCGAAAGGACTTCGTCCGTGATCTGTCTGCCCAGATGCTGGGTTGAGCGGGGGTGCGAGGGATAGGACATCCATTGGGCCGTCTGTTGGACCAGGCGCGACTGTCCCGAATCCGGGAAGCCGGCTTCCCGAGCGGTTCGCAAGGCTTGTCCCAGAATGCACGAGCGGCATTCCAATGGCATTTCCTCGACCACTTCGTCGGTGGTGTTCAGCGTTCGATCCATGTTTTTGTCTCCTTCCAGATCAGCCGGATCCGTTCGGTGATCTCCGCATCGGGGAATGCCAACGGGATCGGCTTTCCTTCCACCTGCGCTTGTGTGAACAGCGGGGAATACGGAAGGGTTCCGACCCATCCGAGTCCGCGCCCGGAAACCAGATCCCGGATCCTCTGCGTCTTTTCGAGATTGATGTCGAACTTGTTGATCACGACCCGTGTGTCGACTCCGAAGTGACGTGTCAAATCCAGGATGCGTTCCATGTCGTGGATTCCCGAGGGCGTGGGCTCGGTGACGATCAACGCCGCGTCGGCGCCGGTCAGGGAAGCGATGACGGGGCACCCGATTCCCGGGGGGCCATCGACCAAGACAAGATCGGACCCCGTCTCGGTCGCTTGCTCTTTGGCGAGCTTGCGCACGAAGGCGGCGAGCTTGCCGGAATTCTCGGCACCGGGTCGCAGGTGCGCATGGGCCATCCGACCCGTGGGACAATCCGAGACCATCCAAGTTCCGGTCATGGCGGGGACCCAGTCGATCGCGTGTTGGGGACAGAATTCGACACACACGCCGCAGCCCTCGCAATGCGAAATCGCGAACTTCCCTTCGGATTCCCGCACGGAGCCGAACCGGCACAACGAGGCGCACAGCCCGCACGCGGTGCAGTCCCGGGTGCGAATGATCGCTTCCTTCCCCCCCTGGAACGTCCCAGTGTCGCGCAGGATGGGGGCCAGCAGAAGATGCAGATTGGCGGCATCGACGTCGCAATCGGCCACGACCACCCTGCCTGCCAAGGTCGCGAAAGCCGCCGTGAGCGAGGTTTTGCCTGTTCCACCTTTGCCGCTGAGAACCACCAACTCCTTCATCCCGACACCTCCGTCGCACGGGTTTCCAGGATCGCGTCCAGAAGATCGCGCAGATCCTGTCCGATGCCGGGAATCGCGTCGAGGAGGGTCTTGCCCTGCGAACAGGCCTGGGCGATTTCCCGACTTTCCGCAATGCGCATCGCCACCGCATATCCTTGGTCGCGGCAGAACACGGAGGCCAGGTCGTCGGGGCCGAGCGACCGATTGATCACCACGGAAAACGGCTTGGACATTTCCCGAATCGCCTCGATGGCCAGGGCCAGGTCGTGCAACCCGAACGGTGTGGGATCGGTCACCAGGAGGCAATGGTCGGCCGCCAGCATGCAGGCGGCGAACGAGCAAGCGGTTCCAGGTGGCGCATCGAGAATCGTTGTTTCGCGCTCCAGCAATGGAGCGCGAGCGATGGCCGCGCGGATGACGGTAGGCGCCGATGGACTCCCGACCTCCAAGCGCCCCGTGACCAGCTCCAAATCGCCTCCGATGATTTTGGTCTCGATGGTTCCCCGGGAGACGGGCCCCTCGGTCAATGCGTTGTTCGGGCAGATTCGGATGCATCCACCGCAGTCGTGGCAGAGTTCGGGAAAGACCAACAGCCCTCCTGAACCGGCCAAGGCAAGCGCATTGTACTGGCAAAAGTCCACGCATGCCCCGCAAGCCGTGCAAAGATCACCGTCCACCACGGGGATCGATGCCCGCACGGTCTCCACCACCGGTTCGGGACCGCCCAGAAAAAGATGGGCGTTGGGTTCTTCCACGTCGCAATCCACGATGCGGGCCCGATCGCGATTGGCCAGCACCAAGGCCACGGAAAAGGTCGTTTTTCCTGTTCCGCCTTTCCCCGAAGCGACCGCGATCTTCATCCCATGTGCCCCGCGTTGTCGGGCCCGGTCATCGCCTCAAGCTCCCCCGCCTTGAACTTCGCGAGCAATTGTGCGATGGACGCGACGGGAGCCTGCAGGACAGGGATTCCGGCCACCTGGAAAACCTTGAACGCTTTGGGACCGCAGTGGCTGGATACCAAAGCCTTGGCACCCGACGCGATCACCAACTGGGCCGACTGGATCCCCGCCCCCTGGGAAGCATCGACGTTCGATCCGTTCTCGAGAAGCTCGAAGGTGTCGTTGTCGGAATCGACGATCAGAAACCTCTGGGCGCGGCCGAACCGGGCATCCAACACAGCGGAAAGGTCCGAGCCGGCAACAGGAAAGGCGATTTTCATCTTTGGTGCATCCTTGGGACGAACAAGCGGAAACGCCTCCGCTCTATTGGTTGTAATCTACATCCTTTAGTGCAAGAACGGCACAGATTGGCATCTCGGATCGGAAAGGTGATAGGATGTACTCTCCATCCAATTCCAGGGAACCGCGCCATGTCCGAATGTCCCAGCCTGCCCAAATGCCTTTTTTTCAATGACAAAATGGCCAACAAGCCCGCGACGGCGAACTTGATGAAAACCAAGTACTGCCAGACCGACAATTCCCAATGCGCCCGTTGGAAGGTCGCCCAGGCGAAACTTCCCACCGGGGTCCCTCCCGACCTGTTCCCCAACGAGATGGAAAAGGCATTGGAGCTCCTTAATCAGTAGAGACGCCCCGCCGGGGCGTCTCTACTGATTAAGGAGTGCGATGTAACCTTGCGAGATTCCATGCGTCTCTATCCGTAGAAGAACTTCCACCGCTTCGACCGACTCGATCGGACACCGAAGCCCGGTGGACCACCGTCCGCACCGTGCCCAGCGCGGAGCGAAAGACCATTGCCAACAAACCGGAGCCAGCCATGCAAAACATCCTGATCATCGGCGGAGTCGCCGCCGGAGCCACCGCCGCCGCGAAGGCACGTCGCTTGTCACCCGAAGCGAAGATCACCATCCTCGAATCCGGCCCGGACATCTCGTTTGCCAATTGCGGGCTTCCGTATTTCATCGGTGGCGACATCCCCAACCGGTCTTCCCTGATCCTCCAAAGTCCGGAGAGCTTCAAGCAGCAGTACGATGTCGATGTCCATGTGAACACCGTGGCCCAATCCATCGACCGCGCCGCGAAAATCGTCCGCACCCGCGATGCGATCAGTGGTCAAGAGCGGGAGTTTTCCTACACCAGCCTGATCCTGGCCCAGGGAGGCAGACCCATCGCCCCGGACCTTCCCGGCGCCAAAAACGCCCACGTGTTCACCCTGTGGACCCTGGCCGACATGGACGCGATCGACGGCTTTCTTAAAACCAAGAAGGCGAAGACCGCCCTGATCGCGGGAGGCGGCTTCATTGGGCTGGAAATGGCCGAAGCCCTGGCCAAGCGCGGCTTGAAAGTCCATGTGGTGGAAAAGCTCCCCCATGTGATGGCCGTGATGGATCCGGAGATTTCCGGATTCGTGGAAGAAGAAATGACCGCTCACGGCGTGGACCTGCACAAGAATCTCGGAGTGTCGGAAATTGGCGAGAGCTGGGTGAAGCTGGAGGACGGATCGAAGATCGACGCGGATCTAGTGTTGCTGTCCATTGGGGTGCGCCCCACCCTGCAGCTGGCCAAGGATGCCGGTCTGGAACTGGGACCCGCGGGAGGCCTCCTTGTGGATGCCACCCTTCGCACCAGCGATCCGGCCATCTGGGCCGCCGGCGACATGGTGGAGATCGAACACCGCGTCCACCACGCGAAGGTGAGGATTCCCCTGGCCGGTCCCGCCAACCGCCAAGGACGCATCGCCGCGGAAAACGCGCTTGGCGGAAGCCATCCCTACCAGGGTGCTCTGGGCACCTCGATCGTACGGGTCTTCGATGCCGTGGCCGGAATGACCGGCCTTTCGCTGAAGGCCGCCCGCAATGCGGGAATCGACGCGGAATCTGTCACCGTCCACAAGGAGCACCACACGGCCTACTATCCGGGCGCCAAGCAGGTGACCGTTCGTCTTGTTTACGAAAAGCCCACTGGAAGGATCCTGGGTGGGCAAACGGCGGGCTTTGCCGGGGCCGATCGACGCCTGGACGTGATCGCGATGGCGGCCTCTTCCGGCATGACCGTTCATGAACTGGCCGATGTCGATTTCGCCTATTCGCCACCGCTGGGAACCGCCAACGACGCCATGAACATGGCCGCCTACGTGGCCCAAAACCGCATGTCCGGGTACGGTCCGTCGCTTTCCGTGGAAGAACTGGACGCATGGGTGGACGCCAACCATCCTGTGATCGTGGATGTGCGGGACACCTTCGCCTTCCAGAAATCGCACATCGCCGGCGCCTTGAACCTGCCTCTGGACACCTTGGCGGAGCAAGCTTCGGAGATCCCGGCGGGAAGACCCGTCCTGGTGTACGACGAGACCGGCAAGAAGGGCCATCAGGCGGCGCGATTCCTGATCGGGTCCCGTGGCGGACAGATTCTGAACATCACCGGGGGTCATCAGTCCTTGCAAAGGCAGGCACGCGCGGTGGACTTCTCCAAGCTGGAGGTTCCCTTGCTCGCGGTGGCGACCAAGTCCATTGAAGGTCACGCGACCTCCGCCCCACAAGCACCTGCCGCCCCTGCACCGGAACCAGTCAAGGTCGCGGGCCCTTTGATCGTGGACGTGCGCACACCGGGCGAGTTCTCCACCGGAGCGTATCCGGGGGCCGTGAACATCCCCCTGGACGAATTGCCCGGTCGCATGGAGGAACTGGGCGGAGTCAATCGCGAAATCATCCTGTACTGCGCCTCGGGCGGACGCAGTGGCTACGCCACACGCCTTCTGGCCCAGGCTGGATTCTCCAACCTGACCAACGCGGGCGGCCTGTCCCAGATGATGCGCCGCGGCCACTGAACACACGTCAGATTCTGTCTACCAAGGCATCCCCATTCACCGGAGATGCCTTTTCGTTTTTCAGGTCGGCGATGCGAGTTTGCGGATCGCGACCAAGGGCGCGTGGTCGGTGGTGCGATCCTTCACCACCAGGGTGGTGGCTGGAATCCCCGCGATGGAGGCGCGAAGCAACAAGTCGTGCCCCAGGCACAACCCCATTTCCAACACCAGGTCCACATCGGCTGCCTTGATCTGTTCGGCCTGCCCCAGCGGATTGCACGAAACCTTGTGGATCCCGGAAGCCGAGTTCACCTCGTCCTGCGCAAGGGCACCCGTGGTGCACGAAACGGCTTCCACCCGCAATCCTTTGCTTCGCAGATGGCGCGAGACCGTGGCCGCATCCTTCTCCATGCCGTAGCAATACGCAAGACCCACTTTCTTCCACGACCGGTCGAGCGCGAACTCGACGATCTCCTCGATACGCGAGAGGGTGCCCGCGCGCCCACCATCCACCAGACGCGATGCGGCTTGGACGGTTTCCTGGGTTCCCTCTTGCAGGTAATCCTGCTGCACCTGCTCGCGTGAGAACGACTCGTTTCCGCAGGATTCCATGCTACGACAGGATTTGGCTTTGCAAAGCGTGCATTCCATGTTCGATTCCCCCGTTGTTGATCGCGGGCTTGCCTCGCTACCGGATCTGCGCGACCACCAACGAAACCGCGACGCCCAGAAGGAGTATTCCCAGGACTCGCTCCTGCACCCGCTCGGGCATCCGCTTGGAAACCCATCCACCGATCTCCATGCCCAACAGCACGGCGATCAATGCCGGTGCGACCAGCGTCCATCGGAGATTTCCTGACGGAATTTGTACCGCCAGGCTGGAAGCGGCGTTCAGGGCCATGGCCCCCAGCGAAACCCCCACCGCCGTGGAGGCCGAAAGCCCTCCGCGCAGGATGAGCGCAGGCATGGCCAAAAATCCACCGCCGACCCCGAACAGTCCCATCAAAGCACCGGTTCCCGCCCCCGCCACCGCCAAACCGGTCGGATCCGGCTTCGGGGTGTTCTCGGTTTCTGTCGAGGCCCTGCGCGGCAGAAGCAATCGAGCGCCCGCGAACAACACCACCGCCAGGAAGCTCCAGTGCAGGATCGCACCGGGGATCTTGTGGGAAATCCAGGAGCCCAAGGCGGAGAACACCATTCCAGGCACCGCGAAGCGCCCCAGCACGGAAAGCTCCAACCGTTTGGCGGTCCAAGCCTCCCAAGCACCGGAGAGCGCCGCGAAACCGACCACGGCCGTGGTGGCCGGAACGGCGAGTTCCATCGGGACCTTCAGAACCATCAAAAAAATCGGCAGGGCGAGCAAGGCGCCGCCCGCACCCAGCGAGCCGAGCACGGTCCCGACCAGGACAAACAGCAGACTGGATTGCCACGTGTAGATGAAGTTTGGGCACATAGTGGGTTCAGACTCCTCCCGAACCCTGGAAGTTACGAGATATCGCACCAAGTTTTCAGCATTTCTGGTTTCAGAGCCAAGTCGGATTCGCTCCGTTCTATTTGCCCCGGCGCAAAGACAGCTGCACCAGCGCGACCATCACGGGCACTTCCACCAGCGGTCCGATGGTGGCGGCGAAGGCCGCTCCCGAGGTCAATCCGAACGACCCGATGGCCACGGCGATGGCCAGCTCGAAGTTGTTCGAGGCCGCCGTGAAGGCCTGTGTGACGGTCCGATCGCGATCCATCCCGATCTTGCGAGCCGCACCCCAGGAAATGGCGAACATGACCCCGAAGTAGATCGTGAGTGGAATGGCCACGCGCACCACATCGAACGGATTTGACAAGATCCGGTCGCCTTGCAGCGCGAACAGCACCACGATCGTGAACAGGAGCGCCACCAAGGTCACCGGTGCGAACCGCGCATTGAAACGTGCCGTAGCGGCCTCGCCGCGCAGGCGTACCAAAAGCGCCCGGATCCCCATTCCGATGGCAAACGGCAACCCCAAGTACAACAGCACGGAAAGCGCAACTTCACCCATGGATACCGAGATCTCCTGCGCAGGCAGTCCAGCCCAGGGAGCGACCACGGAAAGGAAAAACCACGCGTAAGCGCCATAGGTGAGGACCTGGAAAACGCTATTGAAGGCCACGAGGCCCGCCGCGGCAGCGGCCGATCCACCCGCGAGCTGGTTCCAGACCACAACCATCGCGATGCAGCGGGCCAGTCCCACCAACACCAACCCGGCGAACAGATCGGGGCGGTCGGAAAGGAATACCCAGGCCAATGCGAACATCAGCACCGGTCCGGTGATCCAGTTCATGACGACGGAAAGCGTCAACGCCTTGGGGTCGGCGAAGACCTTGGGAAGTTCGGCCGGCTTCACGCGGGCGAATGGCGGAATCATCATCAGCACCAGCCCCACCGCGATGGGAATGGAGGTGGTCCCCACCGAGGCGTCGGCCAATGCCTGGACCACCCGAGGTGCGAACCTCCCCAACAACAACCCCGCGCCCATGGCCAGTCCAATCCAAAGAGTCAGCCATCTGTCCAGGAAGGACAAGCGCGGGGCGGCCATCAGCAGCACTTCTTTCCGGCGGCTACATCGCCCATTTCGCTGGCGCCGCAGCAGGAACTGCTCTGGTGCCACGCGGGCGCTTCGCTTGCCAGGCGCACGTCGTCGCCTCCGCCAGGTCCGTGCCCCAGGCCTTCGTCGTCGCAATCGCAATCCCCGTCGCACCCAACGCACGGCATGTGACCGGAAATGTCGGTGGAAACGATGTAATCAGACAATTTATGTCCGTCCGGCAGGTGCACGAGGATGTCGCGGTAGAGCGAATCTCCCGTGTTTTCCATGACCGCGACGTACTCGTGCTTGATCTTGATCGAGACGTCAGTCAATCCCGCAGCCTCGGCATCGCGTCGGATGTCGTCCACCAAAGAGGCTCCCGCCACGCAGCCCACCAGGGCTTCGGCGAGCTCCTTGGCCTCGCTCGGAAGCGGGCGCAAAAGCGCGAGATCCGAGATGGCCACCCGACCGCCGGGCTTGAGCACGCGAGCGACGTCGCGCCACACCTGCGACTTGTCCGGCGAAAGGTTGATCACGCAGTTGGAGAGCACCACGTCCACGCTGGAGTCGGCTACGGGCAGGTGTTCGATCTCGCCCAGACGGAATTCGACATTGTCCAGTCCGGTGCGCTGGGAAAACGACACCGCGTTGCGCCGTGCCTTGGAAAGCATCTGGGAAGTCATGTCCACCCCGATGGCCCGCCCCGACGGACCCACGGCCTGCGCGGCAAGGAACACGTCGAAGCCGGCTCCGGACCCGAGATCGAGGACGGTCTCTCCCGCTTCCAGTTCGGCGATCGCCTGTGGATTTCCGCAAGAGAGTCCCAGGTTGGTTCCCTCCGGCAGGGTTTCGAGGATCGCCGGATCGTAGCCGAGCTTGACTGCGAGGTCGCGGGCCACCTCGGGAGAGGAGCCGCAGCACGAAGCGCCCGAGCAGCACCCCTGCTCGGTGGAGGCGATGGCGCCATAGCCTTCGCGAACCTTGGATCGGATTTGCTCTTCAATGGAAACATTCATGGGAGGGACCTTTCGAGATTGCGAATTCGTGTTCATTCGATGGCACCGGGAAGAGTTTCCACCCAGGCCTTGATCTGGTCGCGCACCCTGCGATAGGGCTCCAGCTGCTCTTCTTCGCTGGCGCCACGGGCGGCGAGTTCGCGGGCCATCTTCGGGGGATCGTCGAAACCATGGTGGATCCGACGCACCTTGCCTGGAAAAATGGGACAATTTTCGTCAGCATGCGCGCAGACGCTGACCACCACGTCAAGTCCGGTGTCCAGGTACTTGGAGATGTTGTCGGAAGTCTGGGAGGTGACATCGATGCCGATCTCGGCCATCACCTTGACCATGTTGGGATTCAACCCATGGGTCTCGATGCCGGCGCTGAACACCTCGTAGAGGTCCCCCTTCAAATGCCTGGTGAGGCCTTCAGCCATTTGGCTCCGGCAGGAATTTCCCGTGCAGAGGAAAAGCAGTTTCGTCTTGGTGGTCATGGGCAGCAGCCTCCGTTGGAACAGGTGGTTTCAGGAACGACAGATTCTGGTAAGTACTTCATGGCCCAGCGCAGGGCTTCGGCCACGGCCGGACTCGGGTGGGAATCGGCGAGACGGAAGTGCATCCAGCGCCCTTCCTTGCGTGCTTCCACCAGTCCGGCGCGCTTGAGAATCGCCATGTGGGTGGACATGGTGGAAGACGAGACGCCCAGACCTTCGGTGAGATCGCACAGGCAGAGCTCGCCGCGAGCGAGCATCGCCAGCGCCAACAACCGCTTGGGTTCCCCCAAGGCGGAAGCGATCTCGGCGATATCCTCCAGCGCCACGTCATTTTCATATTTCGTCATATATCGAAATATACGGAGCAGACCGTCAAAGGGCAAGTACCGGGGGCGTTTCAAGTTGTTTGCAGAGAATTCGAGTGGTCATCGACACACCCACGGTGGGCGACATGCGCTCCATCGCGGCAGGTCTGTCCGGGTTCTCGTTCGCTTGGGCACCCTTGGAGTTGGGAAACGTTGCGCATCCGCGACGAAGAAGAGCTTCGGACCTACGTGGTCGACGACCGCCTGCGCCGACATTTTCAGACTATGGATTGGCGCAGCGCCCCTTCTGGGAAGCCGAACGTCCCAGATCCCCTTTTTCGCGGGATGTGGAACAATCGAATTCGCAATCCTCATCCAGATCCACCTGGATGGTGAAATGGTCGATCGAGAAATACTCCTGCAGCTCGTGTTGCAACTCCTGAAGGAAATCCTTGTGCGAAGCGATTTCCGGCTCCACCAAGAGATGAACGGCCAGCGCGGTCTGCGAGGTGCTGATCGCCCAGATGTGCAGATCATGACAATTCCTGACTCCTGGTTGGCCCAGCAGGAATTTCTTCACGACCTCCAGATCGATGTGGGACGGCACACCATCCAGCAACAGATTCGCCGAGTCCAAAACCAGCCTCCATGCGCTTTTGCCGATCACCACCAAAATGACGATGGAGATGGCCGCGTCGATCCAATGCCACTTCAGCCAGTGGATCAACAAGCCGGACACGACAACCCCTGCCGACACCACGGCATCCACGAGCATGTGCAGGTAGGCGCTTCGGTAATTCAGGTCGTTGGAATCGGACCGCAGCAGCCATGCCGAAAAGCCGTTGACCAACACACCCAAGGCCGCCACGGCGGCGATGAGCAGTCCGTTTGTGTTGACTGCCGACCCGCTGCCCAGGCGGGAGAAGATGTCCGAGGCCATTTCGATGAGGGCCCAGACCAACAGAGCGCTTCCGACAAATGAAGCGACGACCGTCGCCTTCTTGTAGCCGAAGCTCTTCTGGGACGACGGCGCGATCCCACCGAGAAGGATGGCGGCCCACGCGAGAACCAGCGCGAGAACGTCCGTGAAGTTGTGGCCTGCGTCGGCGCGCAGAGCCGACGAATCGGCAACGAAGGACGCATAGACTTCTGCGCCGATGAAAACCGCGTTCGCGGCGATCGCCACCAGAATTCTGGTCGCCGACGACTCGATCCTGTGTTCGTGGGCGTGATCGTGAGACATTTATGAATCCTTTACAAAAGCTCCGAGGCAGGAACCAAGCCAACATGCCATACGAAATGGGCAGCTGGCATCGATGGCCAAGAAATCCCGGGATGGAACTGGTGAAAGCCACCACCGAAGTGGTGCCCGCGGCCAGCTTCGTGCAGACTCGGGAGCACAATGACTCGCGGTTCGCACCCCGCTGTGCTTACCAGGAACGCGCCAACAACCAGACCCCGGCCGCGATCATGCCCCCCGCCGAAAGGCGGTGCAGCCAGGGGGTGATTTTTTGGGTGGCATGGAAGGTGCGGGCCACCATCTGGGTTCCGTAGCCCGCGGCCACCACCAGCACGAACACAGGCAACGCCGTGGCCACGCCGTAAGGGATGGTGACAGACCACGAAGGGGTGGTCGCGACCGCCAAGGGAACCACCGACCCGAAAAAGATTCCCGCCGACACCGGGCAGAAGGCCAAGGCAAGGAGACCTCCCAACAAGAACGCTCCCGGAACATGCCCCACCCGATCAAAGCGTTCTTTCCAGCGCAAGGTGTTCATGCCTCCTCCCGGCAGGTTCAGCCACGGCGAAATGGCCAGCAGGAGTCCCCCCACCAAAAACACCCATCCCAACACCGACTCGGCATGGAATTGGATCTTGCGCACCAGCGGCCCCAAGCGGAAGATCCCTGCGGAAAGGATCCAAGCCAGGCAAGCGTAGGCCGCGGCACGCCCAAGCGCATAGCTGGCCCCGACCACCAATCCCCCTTTCCAGGAACCGGCTCCTCTGACAAGAACCGACACCGCCGCGGCATGGCTGGCCATGGGGCAAGGCGAGACCGAAGTCAGCACACCCAATCCCAAGGCGGCGAGCACGGGCAGGTTGGATTCGATCACCGGGCTTCCTTCAGGAAAGCGATGGTCTCCGTTTTCACATAGCTGGCGAACGCGGCAGAATCACGCAGGAGCTTCCACGTGTTCACGAGCTCCTTGGAGCGGGTCATCTTGCCCCCGCGCATTTCCATCAGGACCACGTTCTTGTTCATGAGGCCGATCTTGTCGGCAAGCGCCGCCCCTTGCGGCGACTCCATGTCCATGGTTCCCCACTTCAGGCGCCCGGTGCGGATGGAGTCCTTGAGGCCTTCTTGGATGACCAGGCCAGCCCAACGCTCGAGCTTTAGGCAGGAGTAGCAACGGTACTCGTAGCGGAAGTACGTGGCTTGAACGGTGGCGGGAGCTTGTGGCCCCTGGGCAGGAGCTGCCATCACGGCCACAGCCAGGGCCGATGCGATGGCGACGATCAGACGAGCCATGCCATGATCTCCTTGGGCGAGGGAACCTTGCCGGCGATCAGGACCTTGCCATCCTTGACCAGCGCGGGAGTGCTCATGACACCCCGTTCGAGGATGACCGAGATGTCTTCGATCTTGCGGACATCGGCAGTGACACCGGATTCTGTCACGGCCTTCAAGACCGCTTCGTGGAGCAGCTTGCACTTGGTGCAGCCGGTGCCGAGTACTTCGAGGACCATTTTGTTTCCTTTGTTTGGATGATTCTGGTTTCCGCCATCTAGCCCAGCAGCAGATTGAAGATCCAACCGACCACCAGGATGCCCAGCGCGACGATGCAGAAAAATGTCGCCAGCAGCCTGGGCTTCAGGACCTTGCGCAACAACACCGCTTCCGGCGCCGAAAGCGCGGTCACCGACATCATGAAGGCCAGCGCGGTTCCCAGCGCCGCTCCCTTTTCCAGCAGCGCGGACACCACCGGGATGATCCCGGCGGCGTTGGCGTACATGGGCACACCGATCACGACAGCCAAGGGCACGCTCCACCAGGCATCCTTGCCCATGAACGACGAGAGCAACCCGGTCGGGACGTACCCGTGGATGAAGGCCCCCACGCCCACGCCCGCCACCACCCAGGGCCAGACCTTGCCCACGATGTCCTTCACAGCAGTCCATCCGGCCCCGAGCCGTTCCACCCACGACAACTCCGCGTCCGCGGTGTTTTCTCCGCTGCGGATCTTCATCACCCAATCTTCCACACCACTTTCCATGCGCAACTTCCCGAGGCTCCACCCACCCACGATGGCGACCGTGAGTCCGGTGATCAGGTACAATCCGGCGACCTTCCAGCCGAACATCCCGAACAACAAAGCCAGCGCCACCTCGTTCACCATCGGCGCCGAGATCAAAAAGGAGAACGTCACGCCCAGCGGCACGCCTGCGGTGAGGAATCCCACGAAGAGCGGCACCGCCGAGCACGAGCAGAAGGGTGTCGCGATGCCCAACAAGGCCGAGAGCACGTTGCCCACGCCTTCCGGAAATCTCGACAGAATCCGCCGCGTCTTTTCCGGAGAGAAGAAGGAGCGCAGCACACCCACCGCGTGCACGATGATCACCAGAAGCATCAGGACCTTGGGCACCTCGAAGAGGAGGAACTCCAGGGAGGCGCCCAAATGCGAGGTCCGATCGAGCCCCGTCTGCGAAACCGCGAATTCGGAGAGGAAGGCCAGGGAGCGGTACAGGCCGTACCAGACCCCCAGACCAAGAATGAGCAGACCGTTCGCCGTGCGCGTCTTCATGCGGCAGCCAACCGGGTCCGGGCCATAGCGCAGGCCTTGGCCACGTTCTCCTCGGAAGCCGGGGATGCGCCTTTGGCAAAACCCTCGGACCCCAGTTCGATGTGGACATATTCCGTCACGCCCGCCTCGCCCATCGCCTTGGCGACGCAGTGGACGGCGCAACCGTCGATCGCCAGGACCCGGCCCGCCGACAAGGCTCCGTTGCGCAGCGACTGGATTCCGGCCCCGACGCCCACGGCGCAGGACATCTTCCCCAGGCCTTCACGCGACAAGGTGCGGGCGACGCGATCGGAAATCTCGCCGACATCCGCAGCGCCGGAGCAGGAGTAGATCATCGTGGCGGGAGTGGTGGAGCAGTTGGAACACGACATGGGATTTCTCCTTTTTTGCGTTATTGTGTGATTATGCAATATTTGCGCGAAAGAAACTCAGCCCGGACCCGACAGGCCATCCAAGCAATCAAGAAACGATGGCAGGCAGGTGGCTTTGAGACTGTAGAAGACCATGTTGCCCCGTCGATCATCCACGATCAGGCCAGCCTGACGCAATTGCACCAGATGCCTCGAGGTGGTGGACATGTCCAAGCCAACCTCGGCAGCCATGTCGCAGACGCATTTCTCGCCTTGAGACAGCGAAACCACCATCCGGAGCCTGGCAGGATTCGAAAGAGCCGCCAAGATGCGTGCACGATCGATGTACCACGCTTTGTCGTGAGTGGTTTCAGCATCCGGACATTTCGACGTACAACCCATGCTCAGAATATATGGGTTATTGCGTGATTATGCAAGTAGACATTTCCTGCCGGCCCCTCTCGCCTGAAAATCCTCACCTCCGCAACCTGAAGGGCACCACCAACGGGACGTGGTCGGAAGAAGAAATCGAATCGCGTACTTGCACCTCGGCGGTGTCCACCTCCAGGGATCGCCTGATCCCACCCGGGCTAGTCAGCTAGACACCGCACCGAAAACCCGGCTACTTTCTCGGTCTTATCGCGAACAACTTTTGATCCCGTGTCGTACATGGCCCGAAACCACCCGGACGTCGCATCTTTTTCCGAAGCACTCCACCAATAACCGTAGTTGTCTGCGAAATTGCAGATGCCTTCGACGCAAGTGCCGCCTGGCAGGGCTGTGAAACCGAAGTAATCCGTTCCGTTACCTCCGTTGTACCATCCGGCACGAGACTTGAGCCTGCTCCCCACCGTAGCGCTATCTCCCACCACAGCCATGAGGGTATCCCACTCGGCATCGGTCGGAACATGCCAACCCGCTGGGCAGATGCCCCGATGCTTTGGCTGGACCTGGCTTGCGCAAACTCTTGTGTTGCAGGAATCGTGCAAGGCCATCACACTGGCCCAGGAGTACAAGCGACCAAATGCTTTTTCTCTGTCTGGATTGTCCCTGAAAACCCAACCACTGTCCACGCCCGAACCCTTGTGGTTCAAGTTCTCCGCCATCCAGGTCTGCGACCCTATTTTCACGGTTCGGTAAGTCCGGTTCGCATACGTCATGCTATCGAGAACGACAACCGGTTTGCGGTATACATTCAGCGTGTATTCCAGCGAGTCGCCATCGGTCGAATGCACCACAACACGGATCAGAGTCGATTTGCCCGGTTCGTTCAGAACAACAACGTTCGAGTTTCCATTGACACCATTGATCCAAACCTTGGAGTTGATCGGGTCGCTCGCGTCGGCTGTGATCGTCACAGAATCTACCGTCGAATCCGCCACAACATGGTAGGCCAGGACGGATTTCACGAATCTTGCCATTAACAACGGCTTTGAAACAGCAAGCGAGGCGAGGGTGGTGTCCTGACGACCATACAGGTCATTTTTGACACACCGTAGCGAGCGCCCATCGCTCTTTTCGCTGGCGGTCCTGGCCACGCCACCGTAGCTATAATCAGAATGTTCGAAGAACTTGGGCCACTGCGTGAATTGATTGTCTTCGGACACGTCTTCGGCCACCAAAAAACTGGCAAGAACGCCCAAGCTGACCTTCGAGTCGTCGCTGTAGCGCACGCCAGCGGGAAAAACCCGGAAACCGTAGGCGTCCACTCCATTCCCTGAATAGAGCCAGCCCGCATTCGACTTCAATGCCTTTCCTGCGACAGAGATTCCTCCCACCTCTTTGAAGAGGGACTCCCACTCGGCAATGCTCGGAACTTTCCAACGGTCCGGGCAGATGCCCTGGTGCTTCAATACCGGCAGAGCGGCACAATTCTTGGTGTTGCAGGAGTCGTGTAGTCCCATCGCGCTGGCCCAGGAGTACAGGCGACCGTATTTCTTTGCGCTATCGGAATGATTGTTGTATGCCCAGCCACTGTCCCCTCCCGATCCCTTGAAGTTCAGGTTCTGCGCCATCCACGTCTGCGAACCGATCTTCACGAATCTGTAGGTCTGACCGTCACGAATGTCTTCGAAATAGCCATGCGTGATGGATGCATTGACCGTGGTATCGAACACACGAACGATTCCTGACTGAATGAGATCGGTCAAGGTATCCCGCAGGAACACCTTCCCTTTGAACGAGTACACCAGCGAGGTCGGGACGCTTTCCATCGCACGTGCCACCGATCCGGGTTGGAGCGAGACTTCGGCAGGACCGAAGCTGGCTCCCCGCCCAACGAGATCCCGCCCCTGCAGCGAAACCCTCAGTCTGCCCCGTTCGACCACGAGGTGTCCCGACACCGTCTGGGCCGATTCCTGAGACCGTCGCAGGACACCCGATCCGTCAGTGATGGACCAGTCACCTTTCGCATCCGTTTGTGCCGTGAGAGAATGTCCCGCAAGGGAAACCACCACGCCCGGTACACCGGTCGGTGCTGCGGCAGTAGTCACCACACGACCAGACAGAGAAACTGCGGATGCGGATGAGACCAATACAAACAATGAAAAGACAAATGCGATTCGGAAGCAATTGGACACGGGAATCTCCCTGGAATGAATCGGCTCCGAGGATGCCGTAGGAACGGTTGGCAGGGCATCGGAGGCTTCTGAAGAAGATAGCTCTACACTACATGAGCCCGACCGAGGCGTTCCCGATTCCGGAATTTCTCAGGAATCCCATCATCGATCTCGGGAATGTTGTCGAAAACGCTTGTGGCGTCACCGATCGCCAGAAGACTCACCTCCTCAACCTGAAGGGCACCACCAACGGAACGTGGTCGGAGGACGCGATCGAATCGCGCACTTGCACGCTGGCGGAATCGACTTCCAAATAGGCGGGATGGAAATAGACATGGTCCAGGGCATGCCCGAACCTGGAAGTCCGGCGTGCGCTTTGATCACCAAAACCAAACCGGACCAATCCGAGGGATCCCAGGATGGAATCAGACAGATTCTGCTTGCGATCGCTCCAGGTGTTGAAGTCCCCCGCGACGATCAGAGGGCCGGAGTGCGCGCGCAACCGGTCGCACAGATCTGACAGTTGGCCACGGAAGCCGGAAAGGAGCGGAGAAAAGTTCAGGGCGTGCACATTGGCCACGCAAAGGGTGTCGTGTGCGATCCGGTAGCGGGTCACCAAGGAGGCCTTGCGCGTGCGGGCGATCGGCTCACCGGCTTTCGAAAGAAGCGGCGTCGCCTCCAAAGGCAGAGCACTGGAGGCGGTGAGGACGCCGTACTGGACACCATTCCCCGCAAGGTTGGCGGACAGATGCCAGATTCTGTCGGACAAGGCCGACTGGAGCGCGGAAGGATTGGAATCCACCCGTGCCTCCTGCAAGAGCACCAGATCGGCGCGGCTGGCGCCCACCAGGGAACCGAGATCGGAGAGGAACCCAGCATTGATTTCCTTGTGGGTGTTCCAGCTGACCAGGGTGAACCTGGAAGGGATCGAGTCGGCAAGCGCTCGCGCGGGACCTTCGATCAAATGGGCGACGCGATGGGATCCCGCACGGCCCTCCAGCAACGCGAGGGCGAGGCTCGCGGCGAAAACCCTAAAGCGTAAGTGTGACGTTCGCACGGAACTCCTGATTGACGATGCTCACATCGGGGTATTCGTCGTAGTACCCGAACCGATCGTACACGTGGTAGGAAACCCCGATGCCCAGTGCCTTGTAGACATCCTTTTGGATCTCGATGGAATGGATGTCGATCACCTCGTCGCCCATCGCACCGGACTGGGTATGGATCCAGTAGCGATCGGAAAAGGCCGTCAGCATTCCAAAGCGCGGTTTGCGGATGGAAAGGGCCGTCTTCCAACCGCCCCCAAGCCCGAGGTTGTAATCGCGCTCCACATTCAGGTAATACTCGGTGCTGGCGGCTCCCAAGGCGATGAACACAGGCTGGACTCTTCCCCACAACCTCCACTTGTCGCCAAACTTCAGTTCGGACATCCACTCGAGCCCCATGCTGTTGGCGGAAAGCCGGTAGATGGAGCTGTTGAGATAGTCGTAGTTCTGCGTGACTTCCAAAATATGCCGGGTGCGATCGGTCTCGAACAGATCCGTTTTCCACAGCTGCCCACGAAGGGAAATGTTGGCGACGGGATTTGTCAGGACGGAAAAACCCATGTTGAGCGAAAAATGGTCGAAGGGTTTTTTCGATTCGAAGGGGTCGCCATGGGCCAGCCTGATGCTGGTGGAGGCCAACGGCACCTGCGCGACAGGCTCGTTGGCCGTGCCCTTGGATCGCATCAGTCCTTTGCCGATGGCCCTGCTGGTGGATAGATGGAGCCCCATCATTTTGTGCTGTTTGGGCGACCGCGCCCTAACGGGAGTTCCGTTCAGCAACCGATCGATGCCAAAGACCGGATTGAGCAGGAACGCCCCGGATTTGCGCAGCCACCCGGTGGACTCCCCTGTGGATTCTCCGCTGACATATTCTGCCAACCTCCAACTTGCCTCGCCGAGCATCGCCCCACCCATGCGTGTGGTGGCCAGGTCGTTGAGGGCGGGAGGCTCGGTCTCCATGAAGTATTCCCACTGGAGGCTGCCCAGCGTGACATACGCCAAGCCGCCAAAGTAACCATGGCCGTTGGCGCGAGCGATGGAGTAGTACATCCCACCCTGGATGGGATGCCCGATCTGGTTGACTTCGAAATTGTTGTCGTCCCAGACCCACTCGTGGGACATGTTGTGCCAGATCGTTTCCGCATCGATCTCGGCATAGGGCGCACGACGCACGTAGTTGTTGTAGGCTCCCATCGCCGCGTTGGCACCCACGATCTGGATCACGGGCATGAAGTAGGCGGGACGGGGAACCGAATCCAACACCGGCACGGAATCCGATGGCTGCTGGGAAAACAGATTCCCCGCGCCCATGGCAAGAATGGATGCAATCAACATTGTTTTGGAGTATACGATATTCGGGCCGATCTGCGGAACCGACCGGTGCCGAGTCGAACCGAGGCCACGGCGCACTCCACGCCAGTGGCAACCGAAGGATTCCCAGACCGTTGCACCCTAGAAAATGCGAGGATCTCCCCGATTGCCACATCGCACCACGGGAGATCCGCCATGTCCGATCCGATCCACTGCAAACCAACAGAACCCACCGTCCGCCGTGTCGCCGGCATCGTGATCCTGACCTCCGCCGCGCTCGCCTGGTGGGTCCACCCGGCATGGATCGCGCTGGCGGCCTTCGCCGGATTCAACCTTCTCCAATCCAGCTTCACGGGCTTTTGCCCGCTGGAAATCATCTTGAAAAAGCTCGACAAGACCTGAGGTTTTGCCCGGCGGCAATCGGATGCCGTATTCCCTGACAGCGGCTTCCAGAGGGGCATCGGTTGCAGCCCCCGGCAGAGTCCAATGGAGGCTGCTGTCCCGAGCGGAACTCCACCAACGACCGCTCCCCGCGACCATTCCGGCCGGGTGGTTGCCCATGTAAAACCGGACACTGTCGGGAAGCCCCATCGCACCCGTGAAGGAGATCCGCCCCCCTTGGCTTGAGCGCACACGAAGCGTTCCCAAGCCCCACATCGAGGCACGCACATGCACGGAAGCTCCAACCCAATCCTTTCCCGGTAAGGCGCTGGAGCTCAATGCGCTGTCCCCTTCCACAGAGGTGGCGACCAGCCAACCGGTATCTGGGTATCTGGACATCGGCACGGGGCGGCCTTCCAGGAAAAGCCCCTTCGCCATTGCTGGAAGTTTGGTTGTCCGCTCCACGCCCCCTCCTCCGCGGACAATCTCCGATCCCCGGATTTCAGGAAGTCTGGCCCCTGATCCGTACGATGAGATCAGAATCGGCATCGCCTCCGTCCCCGAGGCGCCCAGCCGGAGGGTCTCGCGCCACACCCCACCTCTCTCCAGCAAAATGGAATCGCCTGGTTTGAGTACGACTTCCCCCAATTTGGAGAGGGATTTCCATGGAGTCTGCGCCGATCCAGCCTGCAAGGCCGAGCGGGAATCGTTCCCCGCGGGAGAGAAATGGTAGGCCGATCCCATCACCCCCATGCAAAGAGGCATGAGCGCGATGAGGATCGTTCGGCGCAACTGGGAGTGGATCGCTGCCATGGGAATTCCCGAAGAGGAAGGATTCGGAGAAACCGCACAACGGAAGTTCCAGCAACGATACACTTGCGCAAGATCAAACCGCCAGGAGCACCTCGTCGGGCTCGAAGGAGTAGGCGCTGCGGCAGAAGTCGCACACCACTTCCAGCTGTTCCCCCTTGGCCTTGGCGTCCAAGGCGCTCTCGGCTCCCAACGCCACCAAGGCCGTCAGCGCCCGCTCCCGCGTGCACGGACAAAAAACGACGATCTCCGAACGCGCCAGGACATCCCAGGTGTCCACGCTGAGGCCTGTTCCGATCGCGGCAGGATCCCAAACCGCACCGCGCGCCTTCCAGGATGCATCCAGCGCTGTGAGCTGATCGAGCGCTGTGGTGGGAAATCCACGCAACCAAGCCCCTCGGACCTTGTCCGGCAATCCTGATGCACCCAGCTCAACGGGTAGATCCAACCACGATGGCAATTGCTCCGATTGATCCATGAATGCCTGCAAAATGGCCTGGACCGTCCGGGCCGGAGCTTCGGCAATACTCTGGTAGTGGACACCCCCTTCGCCCAACCGACGCACCTTCGCCAAGGCGACCTCGGAGGTCGCCCCCCGGGCAGCGGACTTGGCGCGCACCAACCCCTCCGCCGTCGCATCGGCATAGTAGATCCGGTCCAGAACCTCCATCTGCAACGAGATGGTCTGGCCAGACTTGAGATCGGAGGCAAGCAAAAGCGCCCCGGAAACCGCCTGGGCCAATCCTGTTGCGTGGTCCCCCACAACATCGTGGAGGATCGCCAACAAATGGCTGGATTGGGACGCATCCAGGGCGCTGATGCGAAAGGAGGCGGATCGGTCGATCCATCGGGTCAGGTGGTCCATCGCGCAAATGTACCACGAGGCCGGGCAGGCGTTTACATTGAAGGGTGGAATGATCCGCACCAAAGACTTAATGCCTCTCTCCAGGGTGTACGTGACCGGCCTCGCCGGACTGCGCGCACGCGACCACTTCCAGCGACGCAGACGTGAACACCTGGATGCCGCCGAATTCCCCTGGATCTTCCATGGTCTGGAAAAGGAACCCGGCGCGGACCTCCACTGGCTCATGAACGGGGTTCGGATCTTTCAGGAACCGTCCGTCCAATATTTGACCGGCATCAACCAGCCCGGCGCGACCTTGGTTCTGGATCCCACCGCCAAAGGTGCCTCCCGGCAGGTGTTGTTCCTCCCCTGGAAGGATCCCTCGCGCGAGTTCTGGGACGGAATCCGTCTTGGGCTCGAAAACGGACGCAAGGGAAGCGCCAATCGCGACATGCTTCGGGAGCTGTTGGGAATCGACCGCATCCTTCCTTCCGATGAACTCCCGGCATTCTTGGCGAAGCTCGCCTCGCGCCACGCCCAGTTGGGGGTGTTCCACCAGAGCTATCCTGGCGGCAAGAGCCTCCCGGACGACCCCTCCAACCGGTTCGCCACCCTGGTGCGCAAGCTCGCTCGGCCGCAGGGCGCGAAGGTCGTGTCCATCGCCACCGAGCATCTGCGTTTGCGCTTGCCGCTGGATTCTTGGCAGGTGGCCGAGTGCGAACAGGCCCAACAGTGGACGAAAGAATCGTTTTACGACCTGTTGCCGCAGATCCCCACCTTGGGAACCGAACACGCCATCGCAGGCACCCTGGAAGGGGGCATGCTCCGGCGCAGCCCCTTCGGCTTGGCTTTTCCCACCATCTGCGCGGCAGGAGCCAACGCCGCGGTGCTGCACTACATGAAAAACGACGAACCGGTGGTCCCCGGATCCATGGTCCTGCTGGATTTCGGTTGCCGGTCGGCTTCGATGCACGCCGACATTTCCCGCACGCTTCCGGCCAATGGACGATTCGATCCACTCCAGCGCCTGTTGTACGGCCTCGTACTTTCCGCTCAGGAATACGCCCAGAGCCTGGTGCGGCCCGGCATCACCATCCGCGAACTGAACAAACTGGTCTGGCAGCGCCTGGAAGATCTCCTGGAAGACCAATTTCTGTCCAAGGGAGGAACCATGGTCCGCCCTTACGCGGAGGGAAAACTCTCCACCATGCCGGGCAAGGCAAAGGCCCATCCTCGCCAGCCCCACGGCTTGTCGCACCTGATGGGCGAGCAGGAGCACGACGGTGACCCCTTCCGGCTCTACCAGGACCAACCGCTACAGCCAGGCCTCCTGGTTTCCAACGAGCCCGGACTCTACGGCCGGTTCCGGATCCGCCTCGCCGGGCGCAACCACGAAGCCACCCTGGGAATCCGCATCGAGGACGACCTCCTGCTGACCCCCCAAGGTTGCCGAAATTTGTCTGAAGGTTTGACCAAAGACCCGGACGCTCTCGAACACATGATCGGAGTCTCGAAATGAATCCACTTTCCAAGTTCGCCCTCCTGGCGCTGTGCAGCGGGATTTTCCTCTCCTGCGACGGTCCAGGCACGGCTCCCCCCACGAATTCCACCGGTTCGGAGTTGTTGCTGGAAAAGCCCACTTCGGGAGTCTCGTCGGGCGACAACCCGACCGATCCCGGCACCGATCCGGGCACCAACCCCGATCTCGGTGTACTCCTGGACACCACCGACCTGCTCGGCCCGGTCGACTTTCCCGTGGGTGGATCGGTCCGGCGGCTCAGCGCGTTTCTGGAGACCGATCGCACCGTGCACATCTGGGCGACTTCGGACGGGACAAAATCCGGCAGCTACGACCGCGTCACCAACTGGCAGATGGACATCGTCGCGAGCGTTCCCTTGAAAATGGACTGGGTCCGCAACGGCGAGGCCCCCTACACATCAACGCTCCATTCCTTCGACTCGGGCAGAACCTGGCTTGCCGATATGCCGACCTTGGCCACCGCGCACGAATTTCGCGTCCGCGGACCCAAGGGCACCGTGGTCCGGTTCACGGTGCGTGCCGCTTCCGGATTCCGTCCCGCAAATTGGGAAGCTGGCTGGGATCCAGCGGAACTGTCCGATGCGGAAGTCGCGCCCCTGCTGACCATGGGCCTCAAGCAGAAGGCGATCGGCTCCACCACCTTCCGCATCCGTCTTCCGTGAATACCTCCATTCTCCTTTGCGCGTGCCCGGACCGTCCTGGCGTCGTGGCACGCGTCACGAGCTTCCTGCACACCTACGGAGCGAACCTGGTCCACGCCGACCACCACGCCGATCTTTCCGAGAAGGTTTCCTTCCTGCGCCTGGAGTGGGAGACGGAAGGCTTTTCGTTGGATCCGTCCGGTTTTCGCGCCGCGTTTTCCCCCATTGCCGACTCCATGGGCATGACCTGGAGCGTGCACCACTCCGATGCCCAGACAAAGGTGGGAATCCTGGTTTCCGCGCAGGACCACTGCCTGGTGGATCTGCTGCACCGGTTTTCCACTGGCGAACTGGACGGATCTTGTGTGTTCATCGCCGGCAACCACGAGGCGCCTTCGGCCTTCGCCAAGCACTACGGGGTCGGGTGGACGACCTTGGAATCCAAGGCCGGCGACGACGACACCAAACGACGTTCCGAGCAGAAGATCCTGGAGCTCTGCCGCGAACACGACGTCGGCCTGCTGGTGCTGGCCCGCTACATGCAGGTACTGACAGGACGTTTTTTGTCGCAAACGACCTTCCCCACCCTCAACATCCACCATTCCTTTCTGCCCGCCTTCAAGGGAGGCCGCCCCTACCACCAGGCCTGGGAGCGCGGAGTGAAGGTGATCGGGGCGACGGCGCATTACGTCACGGAAGACCTCGACGAAGGTCCCATCGTGGCTCAAGATGTGGCCCGGGTCAGCCACCGCGACACGGTCGACGATCTCGTGCGCAAGGGACGCGACCTGGAAAAATTGGTGCTTGCTCGTGCGGTGCGGCTCCATTTGTCCCACCGCGTGCTCCGCCATCGCCACCGAACGGTCGTATTCGATTGACACTGCGGGTCCCAGGATCGGGAGTCTTCCCGGGCATCCTCACCCCCACCTGCCCCCGGATTGTTTAACTTGAACGCAATCCAATGAACGCTGCGCAACGCATCAACGGCATCTTCTTCCATGTCACCGATCTGGACGAGTCGTTTCCCAAGCTCCTCACCCATTTCGAAGAGCTCCAGATGATGGTGCTCAACCATGAGGACAACCCGCCGATCGAGGCCAAGTTCAAGCATGGGGCGCTGTTGGCCATCCGCACCTTCCGCAGGGAAGAAGAAGCCATGGAGCTTTGCCGCGACCCCGGACAGAGCATGCACAAGATGGCCCACCAAAAATTCCTGCGCACCCTACAGGAACTGTCTGCGAATGTCGCCACGGATGGCCCCTCCGTTCCGCTGGCCCAGGACATCCGCGTCCGGCTGGTGGATTGGATCGTGGACCACCACCGCCTGATGAACGCCTCGCTTGGCAGGCTGGTCAAGGAAGCGGTGAGCCGCTCCGTGCGCCACCACCAGGAATCCGACGGCGGCGCCCTGTTCCCGGGTTGATCTTCATTTTCCATCTCGCCCTTCGAGACGCCCATTTCATGGGCTCCTCAGGACGAACGGATTCTTTGCTTCCCTTCGAAACTTCACACTAGAGCTGGAGCATTTCCTGGCTCGAGCGTGGATGCACCGAAAGCCCCAGGTGCCGTGCCGCCGCAGGTGTCGCGACACGCCCCCGGGGAGTGCGCGCGAGCAGTCCCAGCTGGATCAGATAAGGCTCGTAGACCTCTTCGATGGTGTCCTGGTCTTCGTTGAGCGCGGCCGACAGCGTGGACAGACCCAGAGGTCCACCCTCGAACCGATCGATCAGGGTAGTCAGAATCCGTCGATCCATCTCGTCCAATCCGAGTTCGTCCAGCCCCAGAATGGATAGCGTCTTTTCCGCCACCATGCGGTCGATGGAGTCCTTGCGCAGGACCTGCGCGACATCCCGGCAACGACGCACCACGCGATTGACCACACGCGGGGTCCCGCGACAACGCCTGCCCAACAAGGTGGAAGCCTCCGGCTCCAGCGAGAAACCCAGGATCCCCGCCGTGCGCTTTCCGATGATTTCGATTTCTTCGGGACGGTAGGGGTCCATGCGGAAGGTCAGTCCAAACCGATCGCGCAGCGGGCCGGTGAGCATGCCGGTGCGCGTGGTGGCGCCCACCAGCGTGAAGCGAGGCAAGGGCAGGTGCACGGAGCGGGCGGAAGGCCCCGATTCCAGCAGGATATCGATGGCGAAATCCTCCATGGCCGGATAGAGGTATTCCTCGACGGTGCGGTTCAGACGATGGATCTCGTCGATGAACAGCACGTCACCTTCGTTCAGATTCGTGAGCATCCCGGCCAAATCGGAAGGGCGGTCCAGCACAGGTCCCGAGGTGACCTTCATCTTGGTGCCCATCTCGGAGGCGATGATGGAGGCCAACGTTGTCTTGCCCAACCCTGGCGGACCCGCGAAGAGAACGTGATCCAACGGCTCCCCACGCTCTCGCGCTGCCTGGAGGAAGATCCCCAGGTTCTCCCTCAGTTCCGCTTGTCCAACAAAGTCGGAAAGCGTCTTGGGGCGCAGGATGTTTTCGTTTTCAAGGTCTTCGGTCCGCTGGACCGGATTGAGCAACCGATCGGACATGCAGGGAAAGCTAACCCAGATCCGAACTTCTATCTTCGTTTGCCTATGTTCTTCGCACTTCTGTGGTCGTTTCTCCTCCCGTCCGCTCCCGTAGGCGACTCACTCGTCTCCGGATTTCCGTCCGATACGGCCAAACTACGCCCCCGAATCCAGGCTGCACGACACATCGATTCCATCGAATGCATCCACCATGGTGCTCTGGAAGGCTCGAAGGTCATCACTCCCGCGGATTCCCTCATGTACCGCTGGGCGGAAGCCTTGCGCGACGACCTCCTCCATTCCCGGACCAAACGTGCCACGGTGGAACGCCGTTTGTTGATCGCGCGCGGAGATGTGCTCGATTCCGCCCGATTGCAAGAGTCCGAACGACTGCTGCGCATGGAGCGTTTTTTGGCCGACATCAAGATCCGCGACACATTGCTGGCCGATGCCCGGACCCTCGTGCGGGTGGAAACCTGGGACCGGTGGTCGACCGGCATCATCGCCAGTACCAGCCGCAGCGGTGGAGTGTTCGCATGGGTGTTGGGCGTGCGCGAATCGAACCTGTTGGGGACCGGCCAGGATGTGAGCGTGTCGTACGGCCGAAACGACGGCGACGAAGCCTGGACGGTGGGCTACACCAATACGGCCCTGTTCACGCAAGGACTGAAGCTGGACGCGGTCGCCTCGGTGCTGACCGACGGTCACACGGTCAGCTTCGATTTCGGAGCCCCTGCCCTGCATCGCTACCAGACATGGGCCTGGCGCATCAAGGGCCTGGATCAAAACTACCAGCGCGACGTCTTCGCCCCTCCCGGCATCGCCGATGCATTGAACCGGAGGATCGGCGCAAGCTGGTCGGAAGACTCCTGGCTGTCTTCGGCTGCCGATTCCAAATACCGCGACGTCCGCGCGAGCGTCACCCGTCTGTGGGGAGACAAAATCCGGCTACATGCATCCGTGCTGGCCGAATCCGAACTCGACAGCGCCGCAAGCCCCGTTTCCGCCTTCCGCTTCCCCGCAGGCATGCTGGCCGCGGCGCGGAAGGATGCCACCGTGCTCCAGTGGCTCCAGCGCCCGGACCACCGCGACGATCGTCGCATCGGCATGGAGCTTACGCTGAAGGAAGTGCGGTATCTGCGTCTGCGAAACTTCAACAACCTCAAATGGACCGAAGACATCCCCTTGGGGTGGTCGGCCACGGCCACAGGCGCCTGGAACGTCCTCTCGCGCGGTGAAGTGCGGGACGCGGGCTACGTGCAGACGATCGGAAACTGGACAGGAATGGTCGGCGACCTGTACGGCGCGGGCTCCGGCGGCTGGAAAAGTTTCATCGACCACCAGGGCGAGCTTGCCCAAGGCACGCTAACCATGAAAACCGAGGGGCGTTGGATCGCGCACCGCACGCTTCAAGTGCTGGGCGGCGTCTCCAGCGCCAGCATTCTGGGCGCACCGGGATGGGTCGCCCAGACCACGCTGGGAGAAGAAAACGGACTGCCCGGATGGCCTGCCCATTCCATCGCCGGTCGTGGACGACTTCTGACCACCGGCGAACTTCGCTTCATCCCGCCCCTGGAGGCATTCACGGTGGCGCCCGCTTTGGCCGTTTTCGCCGGGGCGGGCCGGGTCTCGCCCGACGCCGACCCGTTGGGCTCGGGCCCCTGGAGATCGGGCATGGGCGTCGGAATTCGTCTGGGCATGACCCGCTCGCCCAATGGATTGATCAACCACGTCTCCTTGAGCCATCCGGTCGGCGAAACCGATCGCAAGCTGGGTTGGCTCCTGAGCTTCGGGTCCTACAAGTCGCTTTAACCTTTTTCGGCTGCGCCGGACTTTTCTCGGCGTCCGCCGTGGGACCGGACGCGGGTCCGGTTGCCGTTTCCTGGATTGCCAATTTCCGGCGCTGCTTCACTGGCCGGGTTTGGGCTGGTGGGCTCGGACCAGAGCCTCGCCTAGAGGCACCAGGAAACCCGTCTTACAGAGCCTTTCGTTGCATGATTAGGCCTTTGAGCCAGTCGTCTTGGGTGAATCCGTGTTTTTCGTAAAACCCATGCGCATCCTTCGTCAAAAGTATCATCCGCAGCCCTTCCAATTCGGCATCCGAACAGATCGAATCCAACAGATGTCTGCCATAGCCCTGTCCTTGAAAATCTTTGATCACGAAAACGTCAGCCAAATAAGCAATGGTCACGTAATCGGTGACGACTCGCGCAAACCCAACCAAAATGCCACTGCGACTCATCGCATAGCATTTCGAATGCTCAATCGATTTGAGAATGTCCCCTCTGGATCTGCTGTTGGCCCAGTAGGATTCTTGTTGCAAGTACCGACAAACGGCGTCAATGTCAATTTTTGACTTATCGGTGCAGATTTCAAATCCTACAGACACGGACCATCCTCCTTTGATCTTAATACGCGAATAGTTCTAGCAACGCAATCCCACAGCAAGAATGGTTCACTGACCGAGGTCCTTGCGCAAGATCAATCCAAAATACACGTGATCGTATCGCATTCCACCAAACTCCACGACACCGGGGAATCTACCCCACTCCTGGAACCCGAATTTTTTCAAAATGCCTTTGCTGGCGGCATTTGCATCAATCACCACGGCGATCAGATGCTCGATCGAAGCATCCGTGGATCGCTCCACGAGTGCATTCAGAAGCGAGGTCGCAACACCCCTGCGATGGAACTCCCGATCGACGTAGAAACTGACTTCGAGCGTTTTCCCAACCGCAGGCCGACCATACCGGTAAAGACTGGTGAAAGCGTACCCCACCACATCCCCATGGCACACTGCAACATAGACCAGCGAAGCTGACTTCGATAGACTCTCGTACCATTGGATACGATTCTCCGGAGATACCGCAACCGTATCCGCCGTTTTCAGGCCTTCTTCGATGCCTTGATTGTAAATCCTCGCGATCGATTCCATGTCGGTGACCTGAGCCGTTCGAACCTTATGCACCAGAGTCAACCTTTGCGACTCATGTCTCATACACACCTCTACGAAAGCGTGCTCTGAGACTCGGCCAATACGAGAAATAGAACAGCGCGCCGAAGGCAATCAGCGGAACCACCACGCATACGATGACCGAGGCGACGGTGTAGTTCCATCCGACGGCCTTGAACAAGAGCAGGAACTTGACCGAGAGATCGAACAGTCCGTTGGAAAACTGGTCAAAATCCGTCAGAACAACGACCAGAAGGCACACCACGCCGAATCCGATCTTGAGCCAGTGCCTCTTCATGATCTTGTCGATCATCGCCAGGTAGAGCATGGGGATGATCATGTAGTACACCACGATGTTGATCTCGTTGTAGGTCAGGCCGGTCAGGCGCGCGCCATACACCAACAGGAGGTAGACGATTTGGAATACGGTATCCATGTGCTCCTCGGCGGATGCAGGTCCTTGTCGAAGGGATGGTTCGACTCGTCGACCCCAATCTACTCTCGCGGGATCGTTCTAGATTTGAGGATCCTCAAGCTTCCTGGAGTCCCAGCATCCTGAAATCCTTCGGAACTCTTCCGTCCTACGTGCGGTCCCTTTTCCTCGCTCCGGTGATGTTGCCCCCATTGTTCCTGGGTCTTGCGATTTTCGTCGGACTGCCATGGCAATGGGCCGTTGCGATATGGCTTGCCTTGAACACCATCGTGCCTCTGGCCATCGTGTTCTGCGATCGCATCGATTCGGCCGCCACCCAAACGGGACTAGGCACAATCATCATGATCTGCACATTCCTGCTCCCCGCCCAGGCGGCTTCGCAGTTGGCACTCTACCAACTCACCGGATCCCCGCTGATCCTCCTCATCGTCGGTCTGGTTCCCCTGCTACCCTACGCGGCCAGACACAAGGAATTCAAGGGTCTGCTATCGGACATCCCAACGGAACTCAAACTCTGGCGGACCCACAAAACACTTCGCTACGTCGATTTGGAAGAATCCCGGTGGATCTACCAAATGTACAGCAAGCACTCCCTGCCGCTGTTGGACAAACTCAACCTGGAAGGCAACCCACTGATCAAAACGATCATGTGGGGCGCAATTCCTCTCTCGGCAATCGGGGGAGGAATTCTTCCGGGCGGGGACAACAGGAATCCTGGTCAAGTATTGACCCTGTTCGGCATCGGATTCATGACAGGACCTGCCATGGTGGCCATTTTCGGCAGCGTCCTCTTCCAAGGCGCCGCCCTGGCCATGGTCCTGCGAAAGGCCGAAAAAATCCTAGGAAGGACAATCGTCCAGGCAGAGCCGGACCAGACCAACCAGGACTGATTCCGCTGCTGCCCCGGACGCTCGTGGCTCTTCATCGACAGATTCCGTTATTTAGCATTCCCGTTTTGAGTGCAGCTATGAACTCTTGTTCAGACAAAAACTGGCGGGGGTCCGGGGGACTCGTCTAATGGAACGGCCAAGAGGGTGAACGATATCGATCGCGCCCCTGATGCCCGCCCCGAAACCAACAGCCAATCATCCCCACCACCGACCCGGCCCAACGCGGCATTGGCCGTTCCAGCTAGAGTCCCCCGGCACGGGAGTCCAGAGGGACGGTGTCAGTCCCTCTGGCCGCGGTCACGGGGCTCGGCAGCCCCGTGAATACGGCATCCAGGCCGCCCTGGTCCCATCGGCGGAAGCCGGAAAACGGCAACCGGACCCGCGTCCGGCAAGAGGCCCGGCGCAGCCGATCAAATCAAAGCGAGGCTAAGGCCCGCCCCGCCGCCGCGATCGCTTCCGGCTGACGCAACCGTTCGATCCACGCCACCGGCAAGGCCGCGCGTCCCCAACGGGCGCCCAGGCACGCACCGGCCACGGAGGCATTCGCTCCCGTGTCGCCACCTGCGAAGATCACCTTTTCCACAAGCTCGTCCACCGGTGCCTGGTCCTGCAGGAGCGCCCAAAGTCCCACTTGCATCGCCTTGATCGAGTAGGCCTTGGTCTTGCCGTCCAGCTCGAACATGGAAAGTTTCACTCGCGCACCACGAACGCTGTCGCAGACGGTTTCCGTCGCACCCAGCACCTTGAGCTCTTCGGCCAAGGCCGAGAGGTGCAGCGGCTCGTCGCGCAACACCGTGGCTAGGGCGAGGTTCAACGCGGTGGCAGACCACACGCACAAGGGGTTCCAGTGCGTGACCTGGCAGGCCGTGGCGGTGCGGGACACCAGCGTGGGGGTGTCGTGGGCATGGGCCAGGGCCACGGGGATGGCACGGACCAAGCCTTGGTTGGTGGCGCTCCAGTTGCGGCCCAGGCGGGTGAATGCGTCTTCGCTGGCCTCTTCCACCGGCACTTCGCCATCGATGTCGTCCAAGACCCGATCCACCAGTGTCTTGATGCCGCGTCCGTTGTCCTTGCGCCAGGCGACCAGTTTTTGTCCCAACGCGTGCAAGGTCCAAGGACCATTGGCCAACAGCTCGGCGACGACCATGACCTGCGCGGTTTCGTCGTCCCAGGGCTTGGATGCTTCCGCGGGATCGATGAAGCGGATTCGCCCACCACTTTTCTCGTAGATGGCCTCGAAGGGATACGTATCCTCGAAGGGCTGCCCCAAGGCGTTGCCGGAAGCGAGACCAAGAAGACAGCCTTCGGCGCGGAGCGGATCGATATTGGTGGGCATAGGCGGCCAAAACTAGCTTCTGGCGCCCGTGCCCACCGCAACCATCCTACGGAGTCACCACCGCCTGGGAAGAGCCCGTCGCGGCTTGGAGACTTCCATCGTACATCGCCGACACGAAGGCACCCGGCTTCAGGTAGGTGCCCGAATAGCTCGCACGCGCCCCCACCTGGAACGTCACGGAACGACCCGCGCCCAACGCGAAGTAGTGGAACACGCGATCATCGCGGAACTCCACCCGCCGGGCGGCGTCCTTCCCTACGCCTTGCGCGCCTTCCATCGCTTCGTTGCGCAATTCCCAACCACCCGGGAACACCTGGATCAGGGCCAGGTTGTCCAGGTAGTCGCGCGTCACGTTCTTGACGGTGGCCTTGATCACGAAATCCTCGCCGCGTGCCAGGCTGGCGGGATTCACCGCGGCGCCATCCCCATCCACGTACTCCACATCCAATGTCAAGCCATTGGGGGCCGGCGGAGGTGTGCCCGGAGGATCGATCCCGACCCTCGTGAAGAGTGCTTCCAGTGCTCCCTTGCCGGAATTTTCCACTTCCACCGGGCCTTGCGCCTTGTCCGGCACATCAATGGAAATGCTTCCCCGCGCGCCGGAAACGGTTTTCCATTCCCCTCCTCCGATGCGCCAACGCGCCTGGAAATTGCCTGCGCCTCCGCGAGCCCCCACCCAGCGAGACAACGCCCATAGCATGGCGCCGGTCTCCTGGGTGGAAAGCCAACGGCTGGAGCGGATCTGTTCGCGAAGCGACGAGGCGAGGGTCGCGGAGCGTTGGTTCTCGCCCATGCGCACCATGGCTTCCAGGATGAAGGCCTGGTCGCGCACGTCCGACCACAACCACGAAGAAAGCGATCGGGCCGACGACACAGAGACCCCCGCCTTGGCGGCGATCTGCGTGGCCACGTCCTTGCGCCCCGCCGATGCATACGCCCCGGCCAAGATCCAACGCGGCAGATCCGACATCGGTGCGGCACGCAGCACGTTCATGCGTCCCAGGTCCGCACGTCCCGCTTGCGCCAAGATGTCCAGCCGAACCACCTGAGCGAGCGTATCGCCCCGGTCATGGGCATACACACCGGGACTCCAGCGGGAAACCGCCTCGCCCAGATGGCGCAGGTAGGCGTCCCACATGGCCACCGGCACCGTGTGCCCGGCGGTCTTGGAGGCCAAAAAGAACCTGCCCGCCCAGATGGTTCCCCATTCGTATGGAGCTCCCTCCCCGGGCCACAAGGTGAAGGCACCCGAAGGCAGCTGGAAACGTTGGAGCTTGTCGATGGCGATGTCCACGTTCTGGTTGGCCACCTTGATCCGAGCCGGATCCGCCCAGGGCATGAGATCACCCAGGAACACCTGCGGCAACGCGGCGGATATGGTCTGCTCCAAGCAACCGTGCGGGTAGTGCACGAGCTCGTCCAGACGTTGCTCCATGCCCACCAGTCCCACCGACGACAATTCCAGTCGCGCCTGGCGCGAGCCGTCGGCGCCGTAGGCTTCGAAGGGTACCGACCAGACCTGGCCGGCCAACGGGGATCCCCACTGCACCAGCGCCCGCGGTTCGCCCGGCAGCCTCACCTGCAAGGGTTCGTCGACCTTGGCCGTGCCGTGCGCGGCCTCGGCAACGGCATGAACGCCGACCTGGCCGGTGCCACCGGAAGCCTTGACAGAAAACGTCACAACCTGGTCGCCGGGAGCGGCGAATTGGACCGTCTTGGTGGATGCCCCGTCGATGCTCGCGGGGCCGTCCAGGGTGATCTTCACCTTGACCGGACCGGCTTTTTCCGAGAAGATGGTCACCGGGACATCCGCCCGATCGCCCGGGCTCATGCCGCGCGGAACCGTCAGCAACGCCATGACCGGCGACTTCACCTGCACCGTCTTTTCCGCCGAGCCGTACGCCGACTGCGAAACCGCCACCACCATGGCGCGCACCGATCCGGTGTAGCGCGGGATGTCCACCTCGATGTCCTTGCCCCCCTTGGGGACCTCCACCGGCCCCACCACCACCACCATGGGTCGGAAGGGATTGGCCTTGGCCGCCTCCTTTTCGCGGGCACCTTCGCCGCCGCCGCCACCGACCGCGAACATCCGGTCGGAACGTCCACCCCAGGCGGCCATCACGATGTCGTGCATGTCCCAGGTCTTGACCTCCAATGGCTCCTTGCCATGGAATGCCTTCCAGGGATGCGGGGTCTTGAACCTCGTGAGATCCAGCAGCCCTTCATCCACGATCATCAACATGGCCTGCATGGGGCGCTTGTTTTCTTCTGCCAGGTGGACCTTGACCTTGGTCTCCGGCTGGAGTCTTTCCGGCAAGGTCAGGGTCGGTTTGAGTCGGGAAAGCGGATCGATCACCGCCACCGGAACGACACCCCACATGCGCAAGGGGCGATCGGAAGACGGCGGCCACTTCTGCACCTGCGTCACCTGCACATACACGCCCGGCATCATCTCCTGCGTGGCCTTGGCGCTCCAACGCACGACCTCGCCCTTGGTCTTGATCCATTCCGAGGTCAGTACGCGATTGCCCCGCATCAGCTGAACCAGGGCGCGGCCGTCCATGGCTCCCGGAAAGGAGAGCTCGATCTTTCCACCTGGCTCGACGGTGTCCTTGTCCACCGACAACCGCAGACGGGCCGGACTGGATTCTTCGCTGTCCATGGGCATGGGTTGGCCGTTGGCCGACACATACACGTCGGTTCCGGCCGAGTGTCCGGTCGTCTCGTCGGTCACGATCACCAGGTACTGCCCAACAGAATCCGGCACGAAGCTCACCGACGCCCCCGACTTCCCGCGCAGGTCGGCGACCTTGCGGGTCGCGTCGCGGGTCAGGAAGCTCCGGAACCGCTCGCCCGTTTCCCACCACCAGTACTTGCCGTTGGAATACACCTCCACGTGCAGATTCTGTCCCGGCACGGGCTTGCCTGCGCGGTCGGCCAGGGCGAGATCCACTTCCAGGGGTTTGTTGATCGTGCCCCACTCGGTGCGGATGCGCACGCCGGTGTAGCGCACGCAAGGCCAGTACGGCAAAGTGACCCGATCGATGCTGGGCTGTCCGCCTTGCTCGAACACGCGGGTGCGCAAAGCCACCGTCATTGGGTTGCGCCCTATGTCGGAGGGGACATTGATGCGAAAGCGCGCGGAACCTGCGGCATCCAACGTTCCTTCCCAGGCGGTGGATTCCTCCTCCCGCCCGTTGGGTTCGGTGGGGTTGGTGAAGGTGTAGCCTTCCAAGCCCTTGGGATTGAAGGAGCGAGGCAGGAAGGCGACGTCCACCTTGCCGCTCAAACCGGACGCGGAACCACCCGAGAGCCAATGAGACTTGATCTCCACGTCTTTGTCTGCGGTCACTTCCGTGGCCGGGATCTCGATCTTCAGCCGGTTGGGACGGACCGTTTCCACCTGCAAGCCCATGGACTGGCTGGCCGGACCCGCTTCCACCGCGACCGACCAACGTCCGGTCGGATCTTCCGCGCGGGTGGCGGTGCGCCAACCGAAGTGTCCATCGGCAGCGGCTCGTTGGACGGAGGTGGACACCACCTTGCCACGTGGGTCGCGCAGGATCCACTTCAAGGGAAGGCGGTCGATCGCCTTGTGGTCTTCTCCGCGCACGATCGCGCCCAGGTACAACGAATCACCGGGCCGCCAGACGCCGCGTTCACCATACAGGAAGATCCGGACCCCACCCTGGTTGGACTCGCCACCAACGTCGAATTTCGACAGGTTCCGAGCCTCGCCTTCATCCAGACGAAGCCACCCGTGGTGCTCGATCCCGCCCTTCTTGGCCTTGGCGTGGATCACGAATGCCTTGGATGCACCCGTCAATTCCAACATGCCATCGCCGTTGGTACTGCCCGAGGCCAGAACACGATCGTTGTTGGACAACGCTTCGATCTCCACCCCGCGCCACGTATCGGTGGAGAGAAGGTCGTGGGCAGTCAGGCTGAGGCGTCCATCCCGATCTTGCGTGGCGATCAGACCCAGGTCTGAAACCAAGACATTTCGTGTCGCGCTTTGGCTACCGTTGTATCGCCAGAAGGAGGCCTTGCACGGATTTTCCCGATCCGCGTAATTGTAGCTTTCGCGCTCGTATCCATCCGATTCTCCGTCGCTCTCGTAATCGGGAGATTGGTCTTCGCCTTCGGATTCGTCGGATCCTTCCGAGTCGTCGTCCGAGGCCTCGCCAATCACGCGGGGCTTTTCGGCCACCGGTTGGTCGGAGCAGGAATACACCATGCCTTCGCGGATGGGTTCCAGGGAAATCGAATACAGTCCCGGACCCGTTTGCAGGATTCGGCCCAGGTCCAACGTGCCGGAAAAGGACTGGTTTCGCTTGGCGCCCAGCTGGATGACGCGATTCCAAACCTCTTCGCCCAAGCGGCGGCGACCGTACTCGTTGGCGGTTTGTTCCAGCGTGCGGTCGGCAAGGTGCTCGGGAATGTTTTCCGCCCGGATGCGACGCACGATCACACGCATTCGCCCCAGGTTCATGGTCTCGAAGTGGACCTTGTTTTCCCCTTGAGTGGGTAGAATGATCCCGCTGCCGCTCCACGACAGCGAAGGTTTCAGATCCTTGAACTGGTGGGTCAGGCTGAATTCCTGTGCCAGACGGCGTCCATTTTGCACCGGAAGCCCGCGCTCGATGGTCAGTGGAGTTTCGCCAAAGGTGGGCTCAAAGGTCGCCCTCAGCATGTTTCCGGATACGCTCAGCTGTAATTTTTTGCCGGTTTTTCCAACCTTGACGAAGCCCTGGATCTCTTCCACGGAAGCCAGCGCATCGGAGACGAAGACCTCGAATCCCATGCGATTCTCACCATTCCAAGGAGTTGCCGAGAGGATCCCCGGCTCTTCTCCGGAGGGAATCTGGAAATGGATCTTCTCGTCTTCAGGCAGTCCAGCTTGCTTTGCAGGCACGACCACGTCCACCTGTTGACCGTTGCGCTGGATGCCGGAAACTTCCAAGACTCCCGCTCCATCCTGGGCTCCCGACGGGTTCCACTTGAACGCGGGCTTGGTCTGGGACTGGGACACCTCGAACCAGCCGGTGGAGTCCCCCGAAGGCTGGGAACTGAACTGGACACGGACAGAAAGTGTCCATGATCCGTCCGCTGCCTTCGCGAAGGACTGGGGCTCCAGGTCCACATGGCGCGGCGCCGGCGCGAACCAGAACCGGTAGTCCGGAAGGTCCTTCTGACCCGTGATCGCCTTCAGGTCCAGTTTGGCAAGATACAGTTCCTTGGGATCCAGATCTTTGGAGATCTCCATGCGCAGCGTGCGATGGTCCTTCCAGATCAGTCGCCCTTCCACGCCCGGATCGATGCGCAGCCAGCTGGAGGGGGCTTCCTTGCCCACCTCGTCGTCGGCGGCCCAATCCTGCTTGAAGCGGATTTCCAGCGGTCCGCGCGAGCCGACCGCACCTTCGGTGGTCCACTCCAACACCTTGGAGACTGCCTCTTCCTCTTGAGGTGTCAAGGGCTTGAAGGCGGACTTCCTGCAGGAACTGGGCAGAAAGAACAGAGGTATGGAAAGCAAGAGCAGCAAGAACCGGCGGGACAACATGCGGCATCTCCTCGGATCCGATCAACGGGGATCGTCGATCAGGACACCAGGGAAGTGTAGCTCCTCTGTTCCGACCGGAGAGCCGCACCCCATGCGGCCCTACGAGATCAGTCCGGCTTTGAGGGAGGGGATCCAACCGGGCTGGGGCCATCGGCGCGGGTTCCTGCTGCCGCCCGAGGCGGACTTGATATCCACACTCCACCTTGCGTGAAGGATTCCCATCCCCACGGAACCCAACGCAACAGACTCTTGACCAGCCATAGCGACCAGCACAGAAGCAGGGACTTCCAGGCCAACAACGGGATGACCACCATCCATGGCCGGGGAAGTTCCCCCTTGAACCGGTCCACATACCACCCAAGCGTGCCTTCGCCCCCCGCGACTCCGGAATCTGGATTCCCCAGAAGGCCCACCGGGATGGCGCTCAAAAGCACCAGGAAGGCAATCACGGAAAACCCACCCAACAAGACCTGCAGAAGATTGAAGACTTCCCTGGAGATCCGCTTCGGATCCAAGTGGCGTCGCGCCACCACGGCAGCCACCCAGACCACAAAGGGCCAAACCACCCAATTGCCCACGGTGCTGGTGCCGAACAAGAGCAAAAACCAGCTCCAGAACCCAAGCGGCCTGCCGGGCAATCGCGACAAAAGCCAAGCCAGCAGAGCCAATGCGGCGACCAGACCCCACCAAAGCACGGCAGGTCCGTCGCCGACACCACCCATCGCCACGATCCAGCCGCGCTCCGCGTCCGGGAAGTCCATCCTGGCGTCCACCCCTCCCGCGGACAGGACCACCAAAGGAGCGCGTCGGAAAAGTCCACCATTGGACTTTCCGACCCAAACGACATGGATGGAGTTGGATCCAGGGCTCAGCTCCAACCGCAGACGACCCATGGCATCGTATGTGGGGGGCAGCGAACTGGCTCCCACTTCCAAGGAACGGATGTTCGCGCCCGCCGGCAGGGCGATGCGGAAGGAATCCCCGACTGCGGTGGACACGAGCAGGTCCAATCGGCACTCACTCAAGTCCTCGCCGGAAACCCGGAGCCGGGAGGATTCGACGAGGACCCCGGAACCCGCGACAGGTTTTGGCGATTGGAAGAGGATTTCCAACGAATCGCCGGGACGCGGAGCCCATTCCAGAATGTCGGATTCCACCGGGGCCAGGCTCCGGTGGACCAGATGCCACCGCACGGAGGATTGGACCAGCCAGCGCTCGCCGGACACGCCGGGAATTCCGGCGCGCAACAACAGACGCTGGGAGATCGGAAGACGCGACTTCCAGGAAACGCTCGCGGATCCCGGAGGGATCACTGCTTGGACCCTGCCCTCGCGCTGGATCACAGGGTCCAGCGGAGTCTCGCCCGCCAGCAGCGGGATCGCCACGGCGACGGAACCGGATATCCCGCGCCGATGGACGGATGTTGTCACCGTCCACTCGCGTCCGAACTGGAACTGCCGCCGGATGGAGGGAGGATCCGCCAGGCGTCTGTCCGCACTCGTCTTGGCGCCAGACTCCGGCTCCAGCGACTGGGCGGCGCGCTGGAGATGGATCGCATCGTTTTGTGTGGACACCACCGTCCAGCCAGGAGCCGTAACCTGGATCCCACGGGTGGCATCGGGGAAGCGCACGAGAAATTCGTCCGCTCCCACGATTCCTTCCATCCGGATGGTCTGGAAACCGGATTCCACCCATGCAATGTCGGATTCTGTCCCTCCTCCCGCCACTCCCCGCGGCACTTGGAGGGAAACCTGCAGCCATTGCGGCCGAGGCAGGCGGACCACGCCTTTGGCGTGGGCTTGGACATCGAGCTCCAGCACCGCCCTGGATCCATCCACGCGAAGCCTGACCTCGCCCAATGCCGCGCAACGCTCCCCGCAGACGGGAGCGCGGAGCAGTTCCTCGCGAAGTTGGTCCAGCACCTGGGTGGTGGGGATTTCCGCCCGCGCCAGGTTTGCCGAGACCAGCACGAGGACCACCGACAGGCCACGCGCGAAGACCCAACTTCCCATCCGCGTCGCCCCTGCCGGAAACGCCTTGCGCAGACAATACCCGATGGATATCGTGGTGGCCAGCACGGCGAGGATCCGCCAAAGCCGCATCCATCCTGGCGCCAGGGCAAGGATCCGAAACGACTGGTCGGCACGCACGAACCCGGACCATTGCGCCGATCCGGCCTCCCAAGACCACTGCGACACACCCGGTCCGGGTTCCACGCCGGCAAACAGGTTGGGGTCCTCGTCCTGGACGGAAAACGTCTGCGGACTCGACGAGACATCGGACAGCGCATCCTTTTGTCGCGGCTCCATCACCAGCGATCCATTCTGCCGGTATCCCCCGCTCCCGGCGAGGACCTCCGCCAGCTCGCTGGCAATGCCCTTGCCCTGCTTGGACGCGTAAGAGCCGGAGCTGCGGGTTTCTTCCGAGGGTTCGTCCAATCTATCGGAGGAGCCGGGTTGCCAATGGGGGGTGTATCCACGACCAGGCACTGCCAGTTCGGGATGGGCGACCAACCGCATCTGTCCCCCCAGAAAGACCAGTTGGACGATCAACAACACGACCGAGCAGATGCCCAATACCACCCATGCCAGCTTGCTCGCGACCCGATCCGGCCATCTCCCGCCGATCGCCTGGTGAAGCGCGAGCGCCACCAGGAAGGCGATCCAGGCGATGAAGGGCACTCCATCGTGGCAACCCAGCCCAAGGCCCACCAGGGCGAGGGCTCCCGCTGTCTTCGAAACCAGCCGAGCTACCAGGGAGACCACCAGCACCACCACGAAGATCTTCCAAAGATCCCACTTGCCGACCCAAGTCCCCGCCGTGAAACTCGCTCCCGGCACGGCCAGCAACCGCCAGCCGGGGCCAAGATGGATCTCGAGCTTCGATTCATCCAGCGGCCAGCCCACGGGGCTGACCGGCAGCGCCTTCCATAGCGACCCCTCCGCGCGCGAAACGAGTTCGATCGTGCCTTCTCCCTCAACCGGAAACCCCTGGTCAGCTCCGGTGATGGACGTGAGGGCGATCCCCTGACCCTGGTGGCTTGCCGCGCCCAGACGGTACGGGGGCGTGACCGAAAGCCGCAAAGGCCTGTTCAGATGCGAGGTCAGCTTGTCGCGGAAGGTCATGCCCGCTCCCGAGAAATCCACCCACACCTCCCGGTCGCAGCTCGATGTGACGGAATCCGTCCGCGGATCGCCACGCAGGATCTCGCGGAATTCCAGGGATTGACCGAGAGCAAGTCGGCGGGAAGGAAGATGAGCATCGCCACTGGTGGCGCCTGCCTGGCTGGCATCCACCGCCACGCCTCCGGAAAGCTCCACCGTGCGCTCGCCCGGCGCCGACTGGAAACTCCAGATTTCCGCTTGGGGCCATGGGGCGCTGTCGGTTGGAGCCTCGACCTTCTCGGGAGGCGAAAACCAAAGGGCTTCCATCTCCAGTTCGTGCCGCCCCGGTCGTACCGCCAGTTCCATTTTCCCATCGGGATCGAGCCGGACCGGTAGATCGCTTTCCAGCCGAATGGGGATCGATCCGGCCAGAACCACCGACCTCAGGACCAACGAGCGCTGCTTCCCCGAAACATCCAGCATCAACCTGGTCTTGACGGAAAATGGAACGCCGTCGGTGAACGTCCTGAACACCCGGATCTTCACCGCGTCGGACGAGTCCATCTTGGCACGACCGGATTCGTCTCCCTGGAGCTTCCAGCGCCCGCGGTCCGGACCTGGATCCACGACTTTCCCATCGCGGCGCACCGTGACCAAGGCCGCCTCGCCGGGAAGAACCACCTCGTGGGGAACTTCCTTCCAGGCCAACCGCCCTTCGATGCGAAACGGTCCCGGAGCCACCACCACATGGGGCTGACCGGCTTCGTCGGAAAGCACCGCCACGGGCTTGCCGGCTTGGCGGACGGAGACCACCCTCACATCGGTCGCATGGGGAAGATGGACGGATCCTTCCGTCCAACGCCATCCGGTCATGCGAAAGTCGCTCCCCTCCTTGTCCACCATCAGGGCGATTTCGGAGACCGCCAGGCAGCGCCGTTCCTGGACAACCTGCACCACCACCGTATCGCTCGCGGAATCGGACACTTCGACCGTACGCACCCCGTCGCCGTCCCCAGTGGGACACAATTTGTCACCAGCGTCGCGCAGCACCCAGGGGACCCAGGGCCGCAAGGGATCCGGCACTACGACGGAGGCGGCGAAGGCGGTGGAGGCCAGAAGGATCAGCGAGAGGAATCGACGCATGGGGGGTCTCCGGTCAGGCGCTTGGAGAGAACTCGATGCGCAAACGGTAGCTCTCCGCACAGCCGATGCCTACCAGGCACCCCCAAGACCGACGCTTCACCCCCAGCGACGGAAAGCGAGGGCGGCAGGAACATCGCCAGGGGGCACCTCCACGAAGCCATCGGTGCCCACCAAAGCGGGCAGATCGCCGGATCCGCCGGATTTCACGAGTTGGACTCGCGTTCCTGCGGGTTGGTCTGCGAGAACGCATGGCAAAAAGCGGGTCCGGAAAGGGTCCGGGGCCAAAGGTTCAGTGGCAAGGCGCAAAAATGGGTCCGGCAGTCGGTCCCCACTGCGGTAGCGCAGGTGCGGGAGAACGAAGCGTACCAACGAGACCAAGGCGGAAACCGGATTGCCCGGCAATCCAAAGGCCGTACGGCCATCCTCCGCCACACCAAACCACAGCGGCTTTCCGGGCTTCATCTGCACGCCGTGGAACACCTTCCGGAAGCCTGCCGCTTCCAACGCGTCCGGGACCAGATCCCGTTCCCCCACCGACACGCCACCCGTGCAGAGAATGAGGTCGTATTCCGTCAAGCCCCGAAGGCGATTGACCAGATCTCCGGGGGCATCGGATACCAGCGCCTCGTAAGACACGGGAAACCCCGCCAAGGCGAGAGCCGTCCCCAAGCACGCCGGGTGGGACGCGCGGATGCCATGCGGTGGTGGCGTTTGCGAGGGTGGGACGATTTCGTCACCAGTGCAAACCAGCGCGATCCGGGGGAGCCTGGCCACAACAGAGGGAAACTCGCCGAAGGTCGCAGCCGCTCCCGCTTCGCAAGGCCCCAAGCGCATGCCCTTGGTGAGGACCGGCGTCCCTTGCGCGAGATCCGCTGCCTTGCGATGGACATTGGCGCCCGGCACCGGGGCACGCTCCACCGCCCATCGACGCTCCCCCGCGCTCCGCAGGTGTTCCACCGGGATCACCGTGTCCGCGCCGATCGGGAGGACCGCCCCCGTGGCCACGCGCAGGCAAGATCCTTGAGCTTGGCCGAGCATCGCGGCAGGAGCCCCGGCAGGGGCGAACCCCTCTTCGGTGAACAGAATTTGACCCATGTCCGCGAATCGGATCGCGATGCCGTCCATCGCCACGCGATCGAACGGAGGATGCGGACGGTCCGCAAGCACGGTATTCGCGACGATTCCGCTCGCACGGCTGGAAGCGACCTCGGATGGCATCATGGAACCCTGGCTCAGAATGATCGCCGAGGCTTCCGAGACAGGGATCGCCTTTGACTTTCCCGTCACAATCCGAACTCCTTCGCGGCGGCCGGAAAATTCTTGTTCTCGTGGCCGGATCGCGACAGCTTGCACAGGGCAAAACGCGCAAGGTCCGGCATCGATGCCCATTTCGCCAGAGGAAGGTCCACGCCATGGGCCTTGCATTGCTCACTGACCTGCGAGGGAACGACCCCGGCATCAGCCCACTCCGGCGAGGCATCCAGCGGCAGGCGGCGAAGTTCCTCCGCGCGATCGTGGAGCCCGTCGGCGAGAAGCCGCTCCCACGCGGCAGGATCGGTCCCCACCGGTGCTTCCAGGAGCGTGCGCCGGGTGTCCACCGGCAAGGACGTCCACTGCGAAAGCGAGAGTTTGATCCCGACAAGATCCAGCTTCAGCCGAACCGCCATGGGAATGCAGCCGAGACTCTTGGCCAAGGATTCTTCGAATCCGAACAAGGTGTCCATGCGGAGATCTCCTAGTGTTGACAATTTTCGTGTGCGTGGGAACGGGGCGTGGTCGCTTCCGTTCGATGGGCGTCGCCCGCACGGGCGCACCTCTCGCAGCCCACCCATTCCACCGATCCATCCGCGAACCACTCCCGCTTCCAGATCGGGACCGTCGCCTTCACCTCGTCGATGATCCATCGGCACGCATCGAACGCCTCGGCGCGATGGTCGCTGGCCACCCCGATCCACACGGCGATGCCACCGATGCCCAGATCACCAACCCGATGGACGCATAAGGCGTTGCGGATCCCGAACTTCGCCACCGCCTGGGCGAGGATCCGGTTTCCTTCCTGGAGTGCGAGCACCGGATGGGCCTGGTAGGAGAGCTTTTCCACGGCGCGGCCCAGGTGATGGTCGCGAACCCAACCTTCGAACGACACGAACCCTCCGCTGGAGGCGTGTCGGATCTCGCAAGCCAAGGCGGCGGGATCGAGGACTGTATCGGAAAGACGAAACTGCATTCAGCCTCCGGAAACCGGCGGGAGAAACGAAATCCTGTCGCCCGCAGCGAAGGCGTCCGTCCACTCCGCGAAGGCGTCGTTGCGCACCGGACGGAAAGAGTCCATCGGAAATCCAATCGCGAGCCGATCGGCGGTCTCCAGCCATAATCCCGCCAGGTCAACGGCACGGGTTGAGACAGTTTCTGACGGAACCTTCGCAAGCTCGCAAAGGAGGGCGAAATGCTCCAGGGTGACCTGGCGCCCTTCCATCCAGCGGACGATCTCCGCCTGGTCTTGCGGCGAATCGGCATCCCTCAGACGGATGCCGGGCGATGACAGGACCTTCACGGGAGAGTTCAGCAGGACCTTGCGCGGACAGCCCTTGCCATGGGAAAGCCAAGGAGAGGCGGAGTCGGAAAACGACGGCTCGTAGATGGCGCACATGGGATCGGGAAGCGATCCGTCGCTGTCCAGGAAGCACGTCGCGCCAAGACCCGGGTCGCGAGCATCCACCAGGCTTGCCAGCATGGAGGTATCCAGCAGAGGCTGGTCCACCGCCACCACCAAAAACGCCCGCCCAGGATGGGCAGCCAGGGCGGAAAGGATGCCCCGCAGAGGCCCGGAAGCGATCTCCCGGTCGCGGACCACATCGGACTCGCTCCACCCTTCTGGCAATTCTTGTCCGACCGCGCGCGACAGCCAGACCCGATCGACGACTCCCGCGAGTAGTTCCCGCAATCGCAGGGTGGCCGGCCTTCCCTTCCATTCCAACAGCGCCTTGTCCGATCCCATCCGGCGCGAAGCTCCACCCGCCAAGATCAACGCATCCAGCGGGGCGATCATCCTTGCACCCCGAAATCGCGACGTCCGCCGGACTTCGCCACCAACTTCACCTCGCGAATCTCGATCCCCAGATCCAGCGCCTTGCACATGTCGTAAACTGTCAAGGCGGCCACCGAGGCACCGGTCATGGCTTCCATCTCCACACCGGTGCGACCCGTGCAAGCGACAGTGCACTCGATGCGCGCGAGGCTTCCTTCCAACGTGCAAGCGATGCGGATGGAATCCAACAGCAGTGGATGGCAAAACGGGATGAGATCGGCGGTGCGTTTGACCGCTTGGGTTCCCGCCACGATGGCCGTCGCGAAGACCGGCCCCTTGGAAGCGAAGATCTCGCCATCGCGAGAAAGCGCCACCACCGCCTGGGGAAGCTGGATCTCCGCTTGGGCGGTGGCCTCGCGTCGGGTCTGCTCGCGCTCTCCAACATCGACCATGCAAGGAGATCCCCGATCATCGACATGCGTCAAACGCTTCTGGGAAACAGACAGGGTATCGATCGTTCCTTGCATGCATACAATCTAAGACAGCGAATTAATCTCACACGCCTATTGTGTACCTCGCGTTATTTTTTTATGTTCCATCGTACACGAACCAAAGGAAATCCTGATGCACGCAGACACGACGGTTGGATCCCTAGTGGCCACACATCCTTCGCGCTCCAAGGTGTTCGAGCGCTTCGGAATCGATTACTGCTGCGGCGGACATGACTCACTGGCGAATGCCTGCAAGAAGGCCAGTGTTTCGCTGGAGCAGCTGATCCATGAACTCGAAGCTCAGCCCCTGCAAGCGGACGACCGCGACTGGACGAAGGCTTCGGTCAAGGAATTGATCGAGCACATCCTGATCACACATCACGACTGGCTGAAGGAAAACCTGGCCCGTATCGACGCGCTCTGCGAGAAGGTGGCGCGCGTCCATGGAGACTCGGACAAGAGCCTGCAGGAGGTTCTGCGCGTGTTCCGCGCCCTGCGCGACGACATGGAACCCCACCTGCAGAAGGAGGAGGTCATTCTGTTCCCCTCGGCCCTGCACCTGGAGGAGCATGGCGAAATCGCACTCGCCTGTCATGGTCCGGTTCCCACGCTGGAAGGACCCGTGGGCGCGATGGAACACGAACACCGCGTGGTTGGTGGATATCTGGAAGATCTGAAGGATCTCAGCAACGGATTCGTTCCTCCACCCCAAGCCTGCAACACATGGAAGGCCTGCTGGGACGCCTTGCGGGAGCTGGATGGCAACACCCGCGCCCATATCCACCTGGAAAACGAGGTGCTCCATCCGCTGATCCGTCGCCTGGAACAACAAGCGGCGCAAGCATGAACGGGAAACCCCTGCCTCGGCTGGGGGTCGACGAATTGGACGATCAGCACGAGCGGATGGCTTCCATGCGGGAGGAAATCCGTCTCTTGCCAACTCTTTCAAGAGCCTACCCATGGTTGGAGCTCTTGGAGGAGTTTCGATCGCACTTTTGCTTGGAATCGCAAATGATGGTCGAGGACTCCTTCCCAGACCGTCGTTTACACGAGTTGGACCACGAGCGGATCCTGGCTCACATGACGCGGATCGGGTCCGATGCGTTGGAAGGCCTGCCGATCGAGGATTCCGAACTCGATTCGTTGGAACGCTGGATGGCATCCCATCTGCTTTCCGCCGACAAGTCCCTGGTCGAATTCCGTCTGGAGACCGAACTTTGGAAGCTGCGCGAAGAGTGCCAATGGGATGCGCTCGAACTCGTCGGCCGCAAATAGCTCAGCCGCCGATCTGGTGCATGGCCTGATCCACTCGTTCGATCCGTTCCGTAGGCTTGGCGCGAAAGGCCAAGCCCGCGGCCCGCAGGATTCCCTGGGCATCCAATCCCGCCAGCGGGATGCGATCGTCGCGCATCAGACACGATCGCAGTTCGCCGCGCACCGACAACCGAAGCCGCGAACAGCCGCCGCAAAATGGCTTGGATTCCGAGGCGATGAAACCGATCCGCCCACCGCCCTCCAGCTGGATGCGATAGGCGGTTTCGTCCACTCCTCGCGCAAGCGGCACCCAACCGAACCCCGTTGCGAGTCTGGATTCCACCTCGGCCGCCGACACGAAATCCCGGACGTGATCGACCGCTCCCGGTCCGATCTTCATCAGTTCCAGAAACCGCACCTCCACACCGGTGCGTTGGGCGAACTCGGCGAAAGCGTGGACTTCGTCGTCGTTTCGCCCGCGGCTCACCACGCAATTGACCTTCACGGAAAAGCCATCGGCCACGGCGGCGTGCACCGCTTCCAACACGGGCTCCAACCTGCGGCCGGTGATCGCCTTGAAGGAATCCGGCCGCAGCGAATCGAGGCTGATGTTGAGGGTCCGCACACCGCTTTGGTGCAAGGCCGGAAAATGCTTGGGCAAAAATTGTCCGTTTGAGGTGATCGACAACCTGGTTCCGCCGACTTCTCCGAGTGCGATCAGGATCTCGTCCAGATCAGGGCGCAGGGTGGGCTCTCCGCCGGTGACGCGAAGATCGCAGACCCCCGCGCCCACCAGTGCATGCGCGATGCGAGCGAAACCTTGGGCGTCCAGATGGCCGGGACGCATGACGGGGGGGCTGGCGTGGGGCATGCAATAGAAACACCGGAACTGGCAGGCTTCCGTCACGGAAATCCGCAGCTTCCGAAACACCCTTCCGTGGGAGTCCGTGATGGACTGCCCGCGGATCGATCGCGATTCGTGGCCGAGATCTAGCATGGCAAACTCAGAAATGTCTCCGAGCCCCTGGTCCCTGGTCGGCATTGAGCATCTTCCACACCGTCAAGTGTAGCCAAACCAAACAGGCCGCGTTGGCCAAAAAGAGAACCATGAACGTGGTCTGCGGGATCTTGGTCAGCGACCCGATGGAGGCGAAGGTCAACGGCAGACAGAATCCCCCCAAAGCACCCAACAGTCCTACCAATCCCCCGACCGCCCCGACATCCTTCGGGAAATATTCCGGCACGTACTTGAATACAGCCGCTTTTCCGATCCCCATGGCGCAACCTACCAGGAAAATCAGGATCGTGAAGGGCACCACGCCCATGGAGAAGGGAAGCGCCGCCATGGTGCCTCCCGGCACGTAGGATTCCGGCACGTAGAAGACGATATGGCCAAAGGGGAGGGACAGCCCGAAAAAACAGACCGCCAGCACCATGAATACTCCATACATCAAGCCCCGGGCTCCGATTCGATCCGCCAGCCACCCACCCAGCGGACGGAGCAAGCTGGCCGGAAAAATGAACAGAGTGGTGAGAAAGGCCGCATTCTTCAATTCCAGGCCGTAGACATCCACGTAGTACTTGGGAAGCCACACGCTGAGCGCCACGTAGGCGCCGAACACCACAACGTAGTAGAGGCTGAATCGCCAGACCCGCACGTAGCGAAGAGGCTGGAGCATCTGCGCGAAGGTCCGTCCCGCTCCGGGTCGTCGGTCCGGACTGGGAGTGAACAAAAGCACCAGGAGGATCATCAGCACCAGCAATCCCACGTACATCTGGGGAATGAACCTCCAGCCTCCGCTGATGACCCCTCCGAAATACCCGGCCGAGGGGACCGCGGCGATGAGCAACGGCCCGACAAGTTTTGTCACAGATGCGCCCACGTTCCCCGCTCCGAAGAATCCCAGGGCGAGCCCCTGCCTGGATTTGGGGAACCAGGCGCTGTTCCAGGCCACGCCCACGCTGAAGGAGTTGCCCGCCAACCCCACCAGAAAGGCGCACGCGAGCAGATGCTCGAAGGTCCGCGCCTGACTGACCGCCCAGGAAGCTCCCGCGGTGGCCACCATGAGCAGAAGCAGAACCTTCTTGGCACCGAAGCGATCCGCCCAGATGCCCAGCAGCAACCTCCAGATCGAACCATTCAGGATCGCGATCGAGGTGAGCCAGGCAAATTGCATCTCCGTCAGCCCCAACTCCTTGCGGATGGGGATGGCGAGGATGCCAAATTGCAACCAGACCGCGAACATGAGGGTGAATGCGGCCGTGGAAAGCCACATGACCCGATTGGCGCCTTTGGGCGTCTCTACGTCGTTCATCGGGGGCTCCAGACGCCTTTACGCACGACCTGCCAGGGCCGCACCAGATACCGTACCACCAGCAATCCAGACAAAACGTGCACAAGCCGGGTGAACGGAAGCACCAGCACGAAGCAAAAACCCACGGCCATGTGGAGTTTGTAGATCCAGGGAACGTCAGCCATCGCCTGCCAGGCCGAGGTATCCAGGACCACCAGACCCTGCACGTAACCAGTGAGCCGCAGCATCATCGATCCATCCAGGTGGTGCATCGATTGAGGGATGGTGGCGAATCCCAGCCCCACCTCGAGAAGGAGTGCAACCAATAGAGGGATGTCTCCCCAGGAACTGGCCGCCTTCACGCGAGGATCCACGAGTCGGCGCCAGATCAGGATGGCACCCCCCACGAAAGCCGCGGGGGCCATGATGAAACCCATGACGATTTCGATGCGCTGCTTCAACGGCGTGGTGAGACCGAAGGTCTCGTAGACTTCGTGCGGGGTGAGCAAGCCGCCCACGTGGCCCAACATCAAGTTCACCATGCCGAAGTGGAACAGGATGCTGCCGATGCGCAGCCACTTCGACTCGAGCAATTGCGAGCTGCCGGTTTTCCAGGTCAGTGGTGCACTGCGGATGCGCCAGGCGCTACCGACCACGGCCACGCACACGGCCACATAGGGCAGGATCCCGAAAAGGAGTAGATCGATGGAGCGATTCACTTCGCATCTCCCGTTGGAGTGGAACAGTCGCCGGAAAAGACGACCTCGGGTTCGGCCCACAACTCGTCGATGGACGGCTCGGGGGTGTTGTCGGGTACTTGCGCCCGCGAGAGCTCGAGAGTCCCGCCCGAGGCGACCAGCGCCGCGGCGAGAACGGGCTCCCACGGGGATCCCTGGCGGGCATGGAACGCATGGATGCGCGCCACCACCGGAACGATCTCCGCAAGAAAGCGCATCCTTTCCGCCTCGGGGGCACGGGAGGCGAACTCCAGGACCACCGGCAGGTAATCGGGTAGCTCGGATGCGGCCATCTCGAACCCGCGCTCGGCGTAGAACTGGCGCAGGTCGATCATGGCCGCGCCTCGTTCGCGCGATTCGCCGTGGACGTGCTCGAACAGATGCAGAGATCCGCGACGGGATCTGTCCACGGATTCCACGTAGGATTCCTGCACCACGATGGGATCGGTGAGCCTCACCCAAGCCAGGAAATGCTCAAGTCCCTCCCGAGCCGCCGGAGCCAAGTCGGCCGCGTCGATCTCGGAAGCGGCCTCGTCGAGATGCGCCAGCAGGCCGGTGTCTTCCGGGTACTCCAGAAGGCGTGCGATCAGGGCCAATGCGCTCATCGACGCCCTCCTTGGCCCGGAGCGAATCCGCCGAAGGCGGGAGCGGAGCTTCCCTGGCACCCCTGGCCGTCGGAAAAGGAACAGCCGGGAACCTCGGCGCGTCCCAACGGCCCTTCCATCCCGAAACTGTCGGTGGCGTATTCCGCGTGGGAGGTGGGAACCACGAAACGATCTTCGTAGTTGGCGATCGCCAGCCGACGGTACATGGCCTCGGCGACCTTTGCGTCCATTCCTTGAGGGAAGACAAATCCTGCCTCCTGGCCACGACCGCGCAACCGGGACCATCGGCGCAGAGCCAGGAGTTTTTCCAAGGATCGTTCCACCGGAGCGTTGTCGCCGGCCGAAAGGAGGTTGGCGAGATATTCCACCGGAATGCGCCCTTCGGAAACATCCCCCAGGATATCTCCATGCTCGTCGCGAGAGGCCTGCGCGCTCCCCTGCAATGGCGAAAGCGGTGGTACGTACCACACCATCGGGAGCGTGCGATACTCCGGATGCAAAGGAAGAGCGATCCGCCACTCGACGGCCATTTCCCATGCGGGGCTCTTCTTGGCCGCCTCCAGCCAGGACTCCGGAATGCCTTCGGCCTGTGCCGCGGCGATCACGGCGGGATCCCGGGGATCCAGGAAAATGGAGAGTTGGGCATCCAGCAGTCGCTTGGGATCTTCTACCGACGCGGCCTCGGCGATGCGGTCGGCGTCGTAGAGCAACACGCCCAGATAGCGCATGCGTCCCACACAAGTCTCGGCGCACACCGTGGGCTGTCCGGACTCGATGCGGGGATAGCAGAACAGACACTTCTCGGCTTTGCCCGTCTGGTGGTTGAAGTAGATCTTCTTGTAGGGGCATCCAGACACACACATGCGCCAGCCCTTGCACTTGTCCTGGTCCACCAGCACGATTCCATCTTCTTCGCGCTTGTAGATGCTCCCTTCGGGACACGACGCCACGCAGGTGGGGTTCACGCAGTGCTCGCACAGGCGGGGCAGATAGGCGAGAAAGCTCGATTCGAACTGGGCGTAATGCTGGGAATCCAGACCTGCCATGTTCGGGTCGCGATGACGCGAGGCGGCGGCGCCTCCCAGGTCGTCCTCCCAGTTGGGCCCTCCCTCGATCTTCTCCATTCGCTTGCCGGTGATCAAGCTGATGGGGCGGGCGGTGGGACTGGCCTTCGTTTCCGGTGTGGCCTGCAAATGCCCGTAGTCGAAGGTGAACGGCTCGTAGTAATCGTCCATGGTGGGAAGGTTGGGATTGCCGAACACATCCAGCAGGATCTTCGCGCGACTTCCCTGGCGAGGTTCCAATTTGCCGTTTTTTGCCCTCACCCAACCGCCCTTCCAGCGGATCTGGTCTTCCCAGCGATGGGGATAACCCACACCGGGTTTGGATTCCACGTTGTTGAACCAGGCGTACTCCATGCCCGGCCTGTTGGTCCACACCTGCTTGCAGGTGACCGAGCAGGTGTGGCACCCGATGCATTTGTCGAGGTTCAGGATCATCGCGATCTGGGCGCGGACCTTCATGCTTCGCCTCCTTCCCAGCGGACGGTGTCCATGCGGCGGACCACCACGAACTCGTCGCGGTTGGTCCCGATGGTTCCGATGTAGTTGAATCCCCAAGCCTGGTGCGCGTAGGCTCCCACCATGTGGGTGGGCTTGAGCACGATGCGGGCCACCGAGTTGTGGATGCCACGCGTTCCGGTGCTTTCGGCCAACGGCGTGTTGATGGTCTTTTCCTGGGCGTGGTACATGAAGACCGCGCCTTCGGGGATGCGCTGCGAGACGATGGCTCTCGCCGCGAGCGCCCCGTTGGTGTTGTACACCTCCACCCAGTCGTTGTCGGAAATTGACGCCTTGGCGGCATCCACCTCCGACAGCCACACGCAAGGCCCACCGCGACCCAGCGTGAGCATCAGAAGGTTGTCCGTGTAGGTGCTGTGGATCCCCCACTTCTGGTGCGGGGTCAGGAAGTTGAGGACGATTTCCGGATTGCCGTTGGGCCGCCGGGCCGCTCGCAGGCTTCCGGTGTCCACCGGAGGCCTGTAGATGGCGAACCCTTCGCCGTAGGCGCGCATCCAAGGATGGTCCTGGTACAACTGCTGGCGTCCCGTGAGGGTTCGCCAAGGGATGCGCTCGTTGACGTTGGTCCACCCGGCGGTGTAGCAGACTTCCTCGGATTCCACACCCGACCAGATGGGACTGGAGATGATCTTGCGCGGCTGTGCCTGCAGATCGCGAAAGCGCACGCGCTCATCCTCGCGATGGATCGCCAGGTGGGTGTGTTCGCGGCCCGTGGCCTTGCCCAGCGACTCCCAAGCTTTCACCGCCACGTTGCCGTTGGTTTCCGGCGCCAAGCGCAGGATGGTCTCGATGGCCTGGATGTCGGTCTCGATGCATGGACGGCCTTTCCAGGGCCCTTCCTGGGTCACCGTGCCGTTGAGTTCGGCCAATTCCTTCACCTCGCGATCGGTCTTCCAGGCCAGCCCCTTGCCACCGTTGCCCACGGTGGAAACCAAGGGCCCGAGCGAGGTCATGCGCCGCCAGAGGTTGGGGTAGTCGCGCTCGACCACGGTCATGTTCGGCATGGTGCGGCCAGGTTCAGCCGGGCACTGGCCGGACTTCCAATCGGCTCCGCCATCGGGTTGCGCGAGCTCTCCCGGAGTGTCGTGGAGGATGGGCGTGAGCACCAAGTCCTTTTCCACACCCAGGTGGCCCGAAGACAACCGAGAGACCTCCTTGGCCAATTCCGTGAAGATCGCCCAGTCGCTGCGCGCCTCCCAAGCAGGATTCACCGCCTCGGACAACGGGTGGATGAACGGATGCATGTCGGATGTGTTGAGATCGTTTTTTTCGTACCACGTGGCCGTGGGCAGCACCACGTCCGAGTGCAGGCAGGTGGTGGACATCCGGAAATCCAGCGTCACCAACAAATCCAGTTTGCCTTTGGGAGCCTCGCGCCAAACCACTTCCTCGGGGCGTTCCTCGTCGATTCCCAGCTCCGAGCCCATGGCGCCGTCGCGACATCCCAGGAGATGTCGCAGGAAGTACTCGTGGCCCTTGGCGCTGGACCCCAGAAGATTGGAGCGCCACACGAACAAGTTGCGCGGGAAATTTTCCGGAGAATCCGGATCTTCCGAAGCCATCCGCATCCGGCCCTGAGTCAGTTCCTGGACCACGAATTCCTTGGGCTCCAGACCGGCATCCCGTGCGGCTTTGGCGATGCCCAGCGGATTGCGGTTCAGCTGGGGCGCGCTGGGAAGCCAGCCGCGTCGTTCCGCTTGCACGTTGCTGTCCACCAGCGTCCTTGGCAAGTCGCTGGTCTGTCCGGTGGGACTCAGGAGGCTGTGCGGCTTCAGGGTTTCGTAGCGCCACTGGTCGGTGTGCAAGTACCAGAAGGAGGTGGTGTTCTGATGACGCGGTGGCCGGTTCCAGTCCAGAGCGAAGGCCAGTTGCGCCCATCCGGATTGGGGGCGGAGCTTTTCCTGCCCCACGTAGTGCGCCCAGCCCCCGCCGGACTTGCCCACCGTCCCGCACAGCACCAGAAGCGAGATGATGGCTCGGTAGCTCATGTCGGAGTGGTACCAGTGATTCACGGAAGCGCCGATGATCACCATGGAACGCCCCTGCGTGGCATGGGCGTTTTCCGCGAATTCCCGGGCGATGCGCCGCACCACGTCCGCCTTTACGCCGGTGATCGGTTCCTGCCACTCGGGAGTGTAGGGGATCTTGGCGGGATCGAGGTCTCGGAGGTTCAGATCGGATCCGTCGCGATCGATTCCCAGGTGGGCCGCGAGCAGATCGAAAACGGTGGCCACCGCCACTTCCCCATCGGGAGTGGCGACCATGCGCACGGCGACGCGGCGCATCTGACGATCCGCCAATTCCTGTCCAGGAAAGATCTCGCCGAATCCCTGGGACCCGAAGTAGGGGAAGGCGACATCCAATGCTTGGGCCTGGGGGCCGTGGAAACTGAGCTGCGGGGCCAGATCGCTTCCGTCTGCGCTCCTGGGTTCGATGTTCCACCGCCCCTGCTCGCCCCACCGGAATCCGATGGATCCCAGCGGAATGCAAGGTGCGTCACGCACCTCGTCCCAAGCGACGGTCTTCCACTGGGGATTGTTCGCCTCGGGACTGGAGGTCAAGTCGCTGGCGCGCAGGAATCTTCCCGGAACCCAATCGCCATGCGGATTTTTCTCCACCCGCACCAGCATCGGAAGGTCGGAATTCGCCTTGACGTAGGCCTCGAAATAGGGGCTCTTGCGGGCACCCAGGTGGAACTCCTCCATCACCACACGCTGCATGGCCATGGCCAAAGCCGCATCGGTCCCCTGGTGGGCGGCCAGCCATTCGTCGGAAAGGCGTGCGACTTCCGAAAAGTCCGGTGTCACCGCGACGATCTTGGCACCGCGATAGCGGGATTCCGTCAGGAAGTGGGCGTCGGGGGTGCGGGTCAAGGGGACATTGGATCCCCAGCAGATGGTGTAGCCGGAATTGAACCAGTCTGCGGATTCGGGAACGTCGGTCTGCTCTCCCCAGGTCTGGGGGCTGGCCACCGGAAGATCGCAGTACCAGTCGTAGAAAGAAAGGCACGCCCCGCCCAACAGCGACAGGTATCTCGATCCAGCCGCGAAGCTCACCATGGACATCGCGGGAATGGGTGAAAATCCGACGACCCGATCCGGGCCGTGGGTCTTCACCGTGTGGACATTGGCCGCCGCCACGATCTCCATCGCCTCTTCCCAATTGGTCCGGACAAATCCACCATGTCCGCGCACCTTGCGGTATTCCTGCGCACGCTCGGGGTCGGCCTGGATCCAAGCCCACGCATCGACCGGGTCGGAATGGAGGCGCTTGGCTTCGCGCCAGAGCCTGAGCAGACGCGAACGCACCAAGGGATACTTCACCCGGTGGGCGCTGTAGAGGTACCACGAATAGGACGCCCCACGCGGGCAACCGCGAGGCTCGTGGTCAGGCAGATCAGGTCGGGTGCGGGGATAGTCGGTCTGCTGCATCTCCCAGGCGACCAGACCATTCTTGACAAAAACTTTCCAACTGCACGAGCCCGTGCAGTTCACTCCATGGGTGGATCGAACCACCTTGTCGTGGGCCCAGCGGCGCCGATACGATTCCTCCCAGGCTCGGCTCTCCTGGTTGGTGGCACCGTGGCCGTCGGCGAAAAGTTCTCCGAAATAGCGAAGCTTACGGAAGAAGGACATGGTCGGCTCCGTGGAAATCAGCAGGGAGATTCGGCGTTCTTGCGAGCATACCACCACCAGGTGGCCACGATGCAAGTCGCGTAGAACGCCAGGAAGGAAAATAATGCGCCGTTGGCCGATCCCGTGGCCTTGAGCGCCGATCCGAAACCAAGGGGGATCAGGAATCCTCCGTAGGCGCCGATCGCCGAAGTGAATCCGATCACGGCAGCCGATTCCTTGCCCGCCTGGCGCATTGCCTGGTCGCGATCGGACGGACTTGCGCCCAACGGAATGTTCCCTTCGTGGAAGCCGCGGAACATCACGGGGATCATGCGGAAGGTGGATCCGTTGCCGATTCCCGTGGTGAAAAACAACAAGAGGAACATGGCGAAGAATCGGGGGAAGCTGCCGCCCTGCCCGCCTTCGGGGAGGGAAGTGGATCGCTCCCAGGACCGCAGCGCCCATCACGACGAAGTTGACCAGGGTGACCTCGCGCCCACCAAGCTTATCCGAGACCCATCCGCCGACGGGCCGACTCACGGCGCCGACCAGTGGCCCCAAGAACGCCAGCTTGAGCGCGTTGATTTCGGGAAACTGGGTCTTGATCAACATGGGGAAGGCGGCGGAATACCCGATGAAACTCCCGAAGGTGGCCAGATAGATCCAGCTCATGATCCAGGTATTCTTGCGACGGAAAATGACCAGTTGATCGGTGACGCTGGCCTTGGCCGTGGCAAGATCGTCCATCAGAAACCAGGCGAGAACGGCCACGAGCGCCACCGGAACCACCCAAAGGAACCCGCGTTTTGCAACCACAAGGTCTTGCCCTCGGCTGTGGTCGCGGGCGCACCGGCCAACGCCCGAACAGTCCCGCGCCGAGCGGCATCGGAACCAGAAACTGCATGCCACTGACGCCGAGGTTGCCGAATCCGGCGTTGAGTCCCAGGGCCGCTCCGGCCTTCTTCTTGGGATAGAAAAGGAGATGTTGGACATGGAGCTCGCGAAATTGCCACCCCCCAACCCACACAGAAGCGCGATCAGCACGAATGCCAATAGGGGGTGGTTGAATCCTGGACAGCCAGGCCCATCCACAAAGCTGGGAAAAGCAAGGATGCCGTGGAGAGTGCCGTCCAGCGGCGCCCACCAAAGACCGGCACCAGGAAGCTGTAGAAGATCCGAAGGGTGGCTCCAGACAGGGCTGGAAGAGCGGTCAGCCAGAAAAGCTGGCCGGTGGAGAACGTAAACCCGACCGAGTTCAGGCGGGTGGTCACCACGCTCCAGACCATCCAGACCGCGAAGGCCAAAAACAGCGCAGGAATGCTGACAAGGAGATTCCGGCGAGCGATATCGCCCCTCCTGGTTCCAGAAGTCTTCGTTCTCCGGTTCCCACCTGGCAATCGATCCGCCCATGCCGCCCCTCTTTTGGTGATTCCTGATGTCCGGTATCCTATTTAACATCAAAAAAGGGGAGAATCAAATGCTTTCTCACACCGGTCACTGGTCAGCTGTGATGGCACTGGCCATCTGCGCACATGCGGCAAGAATCGATCTTTCGACCAGCCCCGTCCGTGCCTCGTGGACACGCGGCCAGATCAGAAACTCGCCGACTGGACAAGGTATCCACGATGGCCTGATGGAGACTTGCCATCACTTCGTGATACCCACAGATCTTCGTCCCGCGAGTGATCTTCGATTGGCAGTAGGCTGCCTCGGGGAACCCCTGGCAAACCTCCACCACCCGTAACAGCGTTGTTTCCGCCGTATGGTCGCCGAAACAAACCCACCTTGCGAGCCTCGCTGCGGGCCGATCGCCCCTCCTCTGACCAGGATATTGGCGATCTTGGCCAGATACGTCGGCGATCCCCCCAAAGCCTCGGACAGAGTGCTCAGGGCAACCGGCCCCAGCCTCCCCTTGCTTTCAGGAACAGCAGAATGCGAAAGGCGGTTTCGGTCGTCTTCGTGATCACGGTACCACCTCGAGGCCTACCCGGGAGATCGTTGCTTGGAAAGATTGCCATCGATGGAATCTTAGCACCCTCTCGGACCTGGGTCACACCTCGAAAGATGGATCGGTCCAAACGGAGGCTCTCCAACGAGGCTCACAAACCGGCGGAAACCATCAAGCGTTCGCCCTCCACTTTCGTGGTATAGACGCGAAGGGTCGGCCCTCCCTCCTCCATGCACCGCCCATCGCCCAGGTGGTATCCCCGCTTGTGCAACGGACAAAGGACCACGGCCTCGCCGGATCGATCCGCCACAATCCCCTGGTGCATCACCGCCGCTCCTTTGTGGGGGCATTGGTTTTGCACCGCTCGGAAGGTTTCCGCATCCACACGGAAAACAGCGACCTGGCGCCCTTCCACCAAAACGCAGGTGCCGGCCCCTACGCTGAGATCTTCCACACAACCCGCATCGATCCACTGGGTGTTCTCGGAAATGGTTTCTTGCAGCATGACTCATCCTCCGTCGGCGTACGCCGGGTCTGATTCGATGTTGGAAGCGCAAAACGATTCCCCGTCGTCAGGGTCGAATTCCGCCAGATTTTGGTTGTACAACTCCCTTGCGGCACCGGAAAGGACGTTCGGCGCCGTGCCCAAGGCGACCATGGCTCACCTCCCCGCCGGAACGCGCTGGCCGCGTTCCCGAACAAACCGGATCGCTGGATTGGGCCGTTCGTCGTTGGCGAAGGCCCTGAACCTTTGCAGGATTTTCGGATCTTCCAGTGCCACCTTCCATTCGCACCGGAATCCTTTCACCAGGTCTTCCATCTGCGCCTCCAGCTGGGTGCAGATCCCCAGCGAATCCTCAGCAAGATCTTCTTCAACTCCTCGATCCCCCATTTCCTCGATCCAAACGGACGTGCGCGTCAGGCGATCGGCGGTGCGGATGTAGTGCATCAAAAAGCGGTCGATCACCGACATCGCCTCCGCGCTGGACAAATCCTGCGCAAGCAGTTCGGCGTGTCGGGGCTTCATGCCGCCGTTCCCGCACACGAACAGGTTCCACCCCTTTTCCGTGGCGATCAGGCCCACGTCCTTGCTTTGTGCCTCCGCGCATTCGCGGGCGCATCCGGACACCGCGAACTTGAGCTTGTGAGGTGAGCGGATCCCCTTGTAACGTTCTTCGATGGCCAAGGCCAATCCGGTGGAATCCTGCACCCCGAACCGGCACCAGGTGCTCCCCACGCAGGACTTGACGGTTCGGACAGATTTTGCATAGGCGTGTCCCGACTCGAAGCCTGCATCCACAAGTTCCTTCCAGATCAGCGGCAACTGCTCCAACCTCGCTCCGAACAAATCGATGCGCTGACCGCCGGTGATCTTGGTGTACAGATCGAATTTGCCCGCTACTTCCGCGATGACCTGCAATTTCTGCGGGGTGATCTCGCCTGCGGGAATGCGCGGTACCACCGAGTAGGTTCCATTCTTCTGGATGTTGGCCAGAAGCGGTCGTTGGAATCCTGGAGGGCGTCACGCCCTTCGGAAATCACATGCCCGTTCCAAAGGCTCGCGAAGATGTTCCCCGCCACCGGCTTGCAGACCTCGCAGCCCAGGCCTCCGTTGCCATGGCGCTCCATCAAGGTCGCGAAGTCCTGGATCTTCTCCTTCCAGGCCAGATCGAACAGTTCGGCGCGCGAGTGGGAAAAATGGGCGCAAAGCGAGCGATCGACCTGGATCCCGCGCTCTGCCATCCGCTTCTTGATGGCTCCTGTCACAGCCTGCGCGCAGCTTCCGCAACCCGATGCAGGCCTTGGTGGCCTTCTTCACCGCCGCCAGGTCCGTGGCGCCCGCGTCGATGGCCTGGATGATCTTGGAACGGCGCACATTCTCGCAGTTGCACACGATGGGATCTGCACCCGCGCCCTCTTCGCGAGGGGGTGCCAGCAAGGCCCGCGGATCGACGGGAACGGGTTCGCCCGAGGTCAGGAGGGCGGACAATTCACCGAAGGGCTCCAGATCCCCCACCAGGACCGCACCCTGCAATTTGCGATCGGAGATCCTCCACACCACCCGCTGGTAGATGCCCGCGCAGGGCGCCTTCACCACAAGGTCGTCGAAGTCGTCCCCGGCGGCATTCACATCCCCGATGGAAGCCACGTCCACTCCCATCAGCTTGAGCTTGGTGGCGGCCACGAATCCCGGGAAGGGTTGGGATGATCCCACGATGTCGTGGGCGGCGGCCTCGGCCATGCGGTATCCGGGAGCCACCAGGCCGTGCACCATGCCCTTGTGGAGGGCGCATTCGCCGATCGCCCAGATTCCGGGGACGGATGTGCGCATGTTGTCGTCCACATCGATGGCGCCGCGCTCGCCCACCTGGATCCCACTGGCGCGAGCGACCTCGTCGCGCGGACGGATTCCGGCGGAGGCCACCACCATCCCGGCGGGGACCACCGTGCCATCGGCCATCTGGAGGCCTTCCACCTTTCCCTCGCCCACAATCGCCTGGGACCTCGCATCCAGGATCACCTTCACTCCCAGTGCCTGGATGGATTTCAAGAGAAGCTTGGATCCGACTTCGTCCAACTGGCGGGCCATCAGGCGGGGAGCGAATTCCACCACGGTGGCCTCCACCCCCAGGTCCACCAAGGCCTTGGCCGCTTCCAGACCCAGAAGCCCCCCGCCGATGACGATTCCCTGCTTGCAGCTGGATCCCCACGAACGGATCTTTTCCACGTCCTCCACCGTGCGATAGACAAAAAACCCCGGCTTGTCGATTCCCGGAAGCGGGGGAACGAAGGGAGCCGATCCGGTGGCCAGCACGATCCGGTCGGCGGACAGTTTCCGTCCTGCATCCGTGGTCGCCTCCATGGCCTCCGTGTCTATCGACACAACACGCTCGCCCGTGACCAGTTCCACACCGTTTTCCGCATACCACGGTCTCGGGAGCATCTCCAGATCCGTCGCGCTCTTGCCCGCGAAGAGTTCCGACAGATGCACGCGATCGTAGGGGGCTCGCGGCTCCTCGCCCACCACCGTGATCCGGACCTTTGGATCCAGCTCGCGGAGGGTTTCGCAAAGCGCGCGGCGACCATGCCGGCGCCGATCACCAATACATGGGAAGGCTTTGGATTCGAGGTCAGTTGGGATTCCATGAGAGGCCACCACCGGTTGTCGGTTGTGTGGGCGCCCATGGTCCGGTCGGGCCGGTCTACCGCTGGCGTACACTTGATTTCATAACAAGGATCGAGCCAAAGCTCGTTTCTGGGTCTATCCGTGGAAGTCCATCGCCATGGTCGTTCCCGAATGACAATTGTCGACATTCACGCCGCTTTGGCTCCTGGAGAATGGCTGGCGGGCCCTTCCAGAAATTCCAGCAACGAGCGCCGCAAGCGGTAATAGTCCGGATGGGCCAACACCTCCTTGCGAACGCGAGGCCTTGGGAGGTTCACTGGAACGATTTCGCCCACGCGAGCGAACGGCCCTGAAGTCATCATCACCACCTCATCCGACAGGAACAAGGCTTCGTCCACATCGTGGGTGATCATCATGGCGGTGATCTTGTCGCGCGCCCAGACATCCAGAAGCACCTCCTGCAACTCCGCCCTCGTGAGCGCGTCCAGCATTCCAAACGGCTCGTCCAGCAGAAGCACCCGTGGTCGCAAGGCGAAGGCCCGCGCGATCCCCACTCTCTGCCTCTGTCCCTGCGAGAGATCGGAGGCTTTTTCTCCAGATCGTTGCCCAGTCCCACCCGCGCCAGATGCCAAGCGCAGATGTCCCTGCGCTGGGACTTGGTCGCCTGCGGAAACACCTGCTCCACACCGATCAGAACGTTCTCCATCGCGGTCATCCACGGAAACAGGCTGGGCGACTGGAACACCACCGCGCGATCGGGTCCAGGTCCTTCGATCTCGCGGTTTCCCACCACGATGTTTCCGTCGGAGGGCTCCATCAGTCCCGCCACCATCGAGAGAACGGTGCTCTTGCCGCATCCGGAGTGTCCGATGATGGACACGAATTTTCCCTCCTGGATGTTCAGATCGAACCCGGAAAGGACCGTGAGCTTCCCCTTGGAAGTATCGAAGCTCTTTTCCAACTGGACGATTTCAAGGAACGGTCTGGACATGGGGGACTCCTCTGCGCCGCTTGAAGTGGACGGGAACCAGATCCGGAAGCACCAGCGGGTTGGCCTTTGACTCGACGCCGGATCCGCGCCGCAGGTCTGACAGATATTGGTTGATCTCGCCTCGCAAGCGGCGATACTCCGCCTGGTCGTTGAGCTGGGCACGGTCTCGCGGCCGATCCAACTTCACCCGGAATTCGGGTCCCAGGATCGCTCCCGGACCCGGATGGAGAGGGATGACCCGATCGGCCAGACGCAACGCTTCGTCGACATCGTTGGTGATCAACACGGCGGTGCGCCGCTCGGCCATCATGATCGATTCGATTTCGTCCTGCAGCTTCCCTCGCGTCAAGGCGTCCAGCGCGCCGAGAGGTTCATCCAAGAGCAGGATCCGCGGTTGCATGGCCAGGGCTCGCGCCACCGACACCCGCTGTCGCATTCCCCCCGAGAGCTCCGCGGGCCTGCGATCGAAGGCGTGCGCCAAGTTGACCATCGAAATGTACCGCATCGCGTGTTCGCGCCGCTGTGCTGCTGTGTACTTGGGGAACACCCGATCCACCGCGAGCTCCACGTTGCCAAGAACCGTCAGCCAGGGAAGCAGGCTGTAGTTCTGGAACACCACTCCGCGATCCGGTCCGGGCCTCGATGCGTTTTCCATCCAACGCCAATGCTCCCCTGGTCGGGAAGCGACGGTCGGACAGAAGTTGGATCAGGGTGCTCTTGCCGGAACCGGAATAGCCCACGATCGCGACAGATTCGCCTTCCTGGATCTCCAGGTTGATGTCGCGCAACACCTCCACGCGGGTGCTTCGCCGGCCGTAACCTTTGCTGGCACCTTTCATGTTCAGAAACGACATGGCACGCCCCCTTCAAGCCTGGACCGGGCGGCCGAAGCTCGCCAGTCGTTGGAGGATGACCATGACACGATCCAGCGCGAAGCCGATCACCCCGATCGTGAGTACGGCCACGACGATCCGAGCCAGGGAACGGAAGAGCCGTTTTGGATCGTCCCAGACGAACTTGCCCAATCCCGGATTCTGCGCCAACATTTCGGCGGCGATCAGGACCATCCAGCCCACTCCCAACGACAACCGAAGACCCGCGAACACCAGCGGTAAGGCCGCAGGCAGATAGATGCGCGTGATCCGGGTATAGGTGGGCAACCGAAGCACCCGCGCCACGTTGATGAAATCCTTGTCGATGGAGGCCACGCCCAAAGCCGTGTTCACCAAACTCGGCCAAAGGGAACACAAGGCCACGGTGAACGCCGAGATCACGAAGGATTTCGGCATCCAGCTGGCTTCACCCAGGTAGACGGCAGAAACACCCATGGTCACGATCGGAAGCCAAGCCAGCGGCGACACGGGCTTGAACACCTGGATCAGAGGGTTGAGAGCCCCCATCACCGTGGACGAAAGCCCGCACACCAGTCCCACCGGAACGGCGATCAGGGTGGCGACCAGGAACCCGGCGAAGACGGTGACAAGACTTGTCTTGATCTGGTCGAGGTAGGTGGGCTTGCCATTGTAGGTCCAGGCCGTGGTGCGAGCGGCGGGGTTGCGTTCCAACCGCGCGGCGTTGCGCTGGCTTTGCTCCTGGTAGAACAATTTTTCGTTGGCTTTTTCGGCCCGGTATTCCTGCCACATCGCTCCCGCCTGCTCGATGGTCTGGGCGGGGCCCGGGAGAGTCCCGAGCGATGTACGGATGCTGGAGGCCGCGACAGACCAAAACAGCAGGAACACGGCGATGGCCGCCAAGGGAAGACCGACCTCCAGAAGGATCGCCCGGAACTGGCGGCGGGGGTCCTCACCCGAGACCAGTCGTGCGAAGGGCGAGACCCACGACAATCCCAGGGTCTCCGAGAACGCGATGACGTGTCGCATGGCCCTCACTCCTTGTTTCCGAGCGGCAAGCTCGCGAGGTAGGCGTTGGGAACTTTTCCATCGAAGGCGATGGCGTCGATGAACCCTTTGGTGGCAGGACGGAATCCGTCTGTCGAGGGGATCTCCGAGGCGTTCAACAGGCCGTCGGCCACCAGTGCTTCGGCGGCCTTCTTCCACACCTCGGGACGGTACACCTTGCGGGCGATTCCCAGGTAGAAGGAATCGGGCTTGGCTTCGGTGATCTGCCCCCAACGGCGCATCTGCGTGAGGTACCAGATGGCGTCGGAGTAGAAGGGGAACGATGCCTGCCGATTCCAGAACACGTTGAAGTCTTCCGCCGGCCGGATGTCGCCCTTGGCGTACTCGAACGTGCCGGTCATGGAATGGGCGATCACGGCGCTATCGGCTCCCACATATTCGCCGCGAGCCAGGATCGAAACCGCCTTGGGGCGGTTGGCCAGGGTGTCGAGCCACTTTTGGGCGCGCAGGATCGCCTTGGTGATGGCCACGGTGGTATTGGGGTTCTTCTGCAGGAAATCCGCGCGGAGGCCCAGCACCTTTTCCGCGTGATCCATGGCGATGTCCAGGCTCGCGATCACGGGAACGCCGATGGACTTGGTCACCGCCTGTTGGTTCCAAGGTTCTCCCACGCAATACCCATCGATGGTACCCGATTCCATGGTCGCCGGCATCTGGGGAGGTGGGGTGACGGAAATCGACACATCCCCACCCGTGTTCCCGTTGATGTCGGCCTGCGAGTAGAGGCCGGGGTGGATTCCACCCGCCGCCAACCAATAGCGCAATTGGTAGTTGTGGGTGCTGACGGGAAAGACCATCCCGAACTTCACCGGTGTGCCCTTGCGCTTGGCCGCGTCGATGGCCGGGCGAAGGTAGGAGGCGGAAATGGGGTGTTTCACCTTCCCCGCGCTATCCTTGGGAAGGGAGGAGGCCACCGACTCCCAAAGCTTGTTGGAAACCGTGATGGCGTTGCCGTTGAGATCCAGGCTCGCCACCACCGCGATGTCACCTGCGGTGCCGACCCCCACTGCGGCTCCCAAAGGCTGTCCCGCCAGCATGTGGGCGCCGTCGATCTGGCCATCGATCACCCGATCCAGAAGAACCTTCCAGTTGGCCTGGGCTTGGAGGGTGACATTCAGGCCTTCATCCTCGAAATATCCCAGCTCCTTGGCCAACACCAGCGGAGCGCAATCGGTCAGCTTGATGAAGCCCAGCGTGACTTGGTCTTTTTCCAATACGGCTGGAGTCTGCTTGGCCTCCTGGGCTTTTTGGTTGCAACCCATGACCAGCAGGCAGGCACCGACCAAGCTTCCGTATAACCCAACGAGTTTCGTGTCCCGCATTTCATCCTCCTGCAATCCGGTGGTTCGTCGAACCAAGTCCGACGAGTTCGGCGCAAGAGGATCGGACGGACCGGACGCCAGTTGCTCGAGACCATTGGCCTCGACTGGATCCTATTGCAATCCCTATGCCAAGATTCGTCCGAGTCCCCAGGCCTGGATTGCCGTTGTGTCAACGCGCAGGATTGTCAATGGATGCCCTGATCCTGTAATCGCGCCCGAAAAGGAAACACCGTCGCCGGGGCCCCCCCCGGGGGCGGGCCCCCCCCGCCCCGGGGGGGCGTCCTCCGGCGCCAACACCTCCACGCACGACTATTCGGCGAACACCTCGCGATGGAAACCTTCGAGGCAGATTTTGTCCAACTCGAAATCCAGGGCTTGGCTGGGAAGGTGTCCCCACCACACAAGCCGTTCCAGCAAGGGCCGGAATTGGGCGGACTCGGGTCGATTGATCCCGCGAAACCGCAGGAAACCGTCGCTCTCGATCACCCTTCCCACCCCGCCTGCAGTTTGCGCTCCAGCGAAGACCGCACGATCTGGGCCTGGGTGTTCACGTAGGCCTTGTCGGCGAGGATCCGGGTGGCCTCGTCCAGATTGTCCGGCGATTCCAGCCATTGCGAGGCGCTCGCGAGCGCACGAAGCACGCGACGATGCTCGGGCAGATGGGACTTGTGCCAGTCCTGGCGCACGGCAAGGACCTTTTCCGGATGGCTCCCCAGGACTTCGTTGCCCAGCGCCACGATGCCTCCCAACTTGGAGGTGGTGGCGCGCTGGTTCCACGGCTCACCCGAACAGAATCCGTCAATCTGGCCTTCGCGCAGCTTTCCGGCCATCTCCTGCGGGGCGCACACCGCGATGGATATGCGCGATCCCAGCTCCAGCCCTCCCGCTTGCAACCAATCGCGCAGCATGAGCTCCTGGGTGGATCGCTCCATCACCACGCCAAAACGGAGGTTGGCGACCGGATGCGCCTGCAGCCAGCCTGAAAGGTTCAGGGCGTCCCTGACCTCGTCGCGGCAGAGCCGATTGGACAAAGTGAGGCAATTGGCGGAACTGGAAAGAACCCAGGCGGTTTGCAAACTGGTCGAGACTCCCTGGGCACCGCAGGCGGCGAGAATGGGGATGGTGGACAACAGGTGCGCCCCATCCAGTTCGCCGCGCTCGAGACGCTCCAGCAACTGCGACCACGTCTGGAGCTTTCCCAGCGTCACCTCCACTCCCTCGCGAGAGAAGAATCCAACCTCCTGTGCGATCACCAGTGGTGCGCAGTCCATCAGCGGCAGAAAGCCGATCCTCATGCGGTTCCATCATCCTTTCTCCACCCGAACCGCCGCGTGCTTGTAGGAAGGCTCGCGACTATAGGGGTCGAAGGATGGAAAGGTAAGGATGTTCACGCGGGGATCGTGCATGGGAAGGAAGACCGTGCCAGGTCTGAGGTGGTCCGTGGCCACCAGTCGCACCCGCAAACGCCCCCTTCGGGAGGCCACCCAGACCATTTCACCGCTGTGGATCCCGGCTCGGGCAGCGTCCTGGGGGTTCATCTGCAGAAGGAGTTCGGTCGGCGAAAGGTTGCGCAACACGGCGGATTTGTTCGTGCGGCTGAGGGTATGCCATTGCGAAGAAGCCCCTCGCCCGGTCATCAGGACCAGATCGTAGGTGCCATCGGTGGGTTCCTCTGGAGCTCTCGGGGATCGAACAGGAACTTGGCTTTACCATCGGCGGTGACGAATTTCCCCGATCCAAACAGCCGACGTCCGCCTTCATCCCCCGACACCACACCCCTGAATTCGGGAGGCAGGCCATCGCGAGGCAACTGTGTTCGGGTATCCGCGAAACCACCTTCGGGGTAGGGCCATTGGATCCCCCCCGCCGCATCGACATGGACATACCCCTTGATTCCCGTGAAATCGTGCGGTCGCCCCTTGGAAAGATCCTTCATCAGCCCGAAAGCGGCTTCCGGCGAGGATAGCCGACCAAACCACTCGCCCAACCCGCTTGCCATTCCCACCAGACGGAAGATCTCGAAATCGGCCATGGCCTGGCCGGGAGGGCGCTTGACACGTTTTGTCAGGCCGATGCGACGCTCGGAATTGATCTGGGTTCCTTCCTTCTCCCCCCAGCCCGCGGCGGGCAGGTACAAGTCGGCCATCTGCGCGGTTTCCGTGTTCCAATACATGTCCTGGACCACCAGGAATTCCAGCTTCTCGCGCACGCGCTGGAAGGTGCCCGAGCCGATCCAGGTATGCGCCGGATTGCTGGCCACCACCCACAGCGCCTTGATTTTTCCGTCCACGGCGGAATCGAGGATCTGATCGTAGGCCATTCCTGAACTGGTGGGAATGGAACTTTCGTCCAACCCCAGGATCCGCGCCACTTCCGCCCGGTGGCCTGGATTCTGGAAATCTCGCCCCCCCACCAGCGAGGATGTGTTCGAATACAACCGCGACCCCATCGCGTTGGCCTGCCCCGTGATGGAATTGGGTCCGGTCCCGGGCTTTCCGATGTTGCCGGTCGCCAAGCACAGATTGATCAGCGCTTGCGCCGTGCGTACAGCTTCGTGGGATTGGTTCACTCCCATGGTCCACCAGCAGCTGACCCGGCGTCCAGGCCGGAAGCACTGCACGAAGGCCTCGAACACCTCCACGGAAATCCCGGCCGAGGTCCTCGTCGCTTCCACGTCGATGGACACCAGGAATTCCCGCAAGGCCTCGAAACCGGTGGTGGATGCCTCCACGAATGCGCGATCCACCCAACCGCGATCGATCACCTCGCGCAGGACCGCATAGAGCAAGGCGAGATCCGATTTCGGCGCCAGCTGCACATGGAGTCCCGCCGTCTGCGCGGTTTCCGTCATCCGGGGATCCACCACCACGATCAGGGGATGCCTCTTGTTTCGCATCACCCTCTCCCAGAGGATGGGATGGGCGATGCATGGGTTGGCGCCCACGAACACCAGCACGTCCGACTCCTCGAAGTCCTCGTAGCAAAAGGGCGGGGCGTCGTACCCGAAGGACTGTTTGTAGGCCACATGGGCGGTGGCCATGCATTGGCGCGTGTTGGAATCGGCGTGCAGGAACCCCAGTCCGAATTTCCAGAGGCTGCCCAGCAGGAACATCTCCTCGGTCGGAATCTGTCCCGTACTCAGGAAGGCGGCCGATTCGGCGCCCTCGCGTTCGCGCAGGTCGGAGAACTTCTCCACCATGATCCCGATGGCGCGAGCCCAGGAGATTTCGCTGCGCTTGCCCGTCTTGCGATCCAGGAGCAGCGGTACGGTCCCCCTGTCGGGGGCGTCCAGGACGGTCAGCGCTTCCCACCCCTTGGGCATGCCGTGCCGCGATTGACAGGATAGGTGGGATCCGGCGTGAGCGAAACGGCTCCTTCGGGCCCGAGATGGATGTTGAGGCCGCATCCGGTGGAACAATACCCGCAGACGGAGGTCGTGGTGGAACGCACCGGGATATTTGCCGGAATCTGTCCAAGCGCGAAGGCGCCGTTGGTCCGTTCCAATGAACGGGAGAGAGGGCCATCGAAGGATCGGAGGAAATTCGGAAGGTCGATCATTTCAGCATCCTCCCGGCATGCGGGTGGGCGGACAGGCGCGGAAGAACAGTTCCCGCTCCACCAGGTCCGCTCCGAGCTTGGCGCCCATCGCCAGAATCCAGGCAATGATCCAACCGGTTGCCAGCGCCAGCGCGAGAAACGAGAGAGCCACTCCCACCAACGCCCATCTGGCGTTCGATCGGGCATTCAAAGGCCCAGCCAACAGCGCGGACTGCCTGGCGAAAGCGAATTCCGCCGCCACAGGCGCATGGGCATCCTTCCATTCCAGGACCGATTTGGCGGCGATGGCGATTCCCGCCAGGGCCACCATCGCAGGGATGGGAGCCCGGAAACGGCGCCAACAATTCCTGTCATGATGGCACCTCCCAGCGCCGTCAGGCGAAGCGCCACGCGGTGGCGGCTCTGGCCCACACGGGCCTGGGCGTGGCGATGTAGAGCATGGCCGAACATCCCACCCCCGCGAGCAGGAACAGCATCCCCATGCCCATGGCGCCGTAGCGAATCGCGGGCGGAAGCCATGTCGCAGGAAGGGATGCGGTCAAAGCGAATGGCACCGCGTTTCCCATGGCCAGGACCTCGCGGGAAAACCAGGACCTGCGCCATCCCAGGAAGGCTTTCCAGGCATGCATGGGTCTGCCCAGATGGAGCGCCCCGATCCCCAACCCGGCGAGCAGGAGAGCGGCTGCGACAGGAAACGCCATCACCGCGGGGGAATGCCCCCAGGCGAAGGATGCCGCCTGCAAGACCCACAAGCCTGCGGCCCACTGGGTCAGGACCAGCAAAATGGCCAGCGGAGTGTGCGGGGGCTCGGATCGCAGGACGGCCAAGCCCGCATCTTCGAGGCCTTGCGGGAGCACTCCCTTGTAGGTGGTGGTCGGCCGCGTGCGCTGGGGTGCCACGATTCCGGGGAGCACGGTGCCCAGGTTCGGGTCCGCCTCCAGTTTCGCCGTTTCCACCACGACCACGCGGATGGCCTGGCTGGGACACGCCTGCACGCACGCGGGAGCCTCGCCCACCTTCAGACGACTCTGACACATGTCGCACTTGCGCACGATTCCCAGTCGATCGTTCCACTTGGGGGCGTCGTACGGGCAGGTCCAGGTGCAGTACTGGCAGCCCATGCATTGATCGTCCAGGTGCTTTACAATTCCTGTCAACTCGTCCTTCTGGTAGGCCAGGGTGGGACAGCCGCTGGCGCAACCCGGATCCACGCAGTGGTGGCAGGACGACGTGACCGTGATCCGCTCCTGCGGTCCGACCAGGGATCCCACCGACCTCCAGCTTTCCCCTTCGTCCAGGCCATTCAGGGAATGGCAGGCCACCACGCAAGCCTTGCACGAAGAACACTTGTCCAAGTCCACTTCGAAGGCATACTGCTGGCCGGGCGCAGGAGGCGAGGCAGGTAGCATGTCCTTGTAGAAAGCGCCGTGGGCATGGGCGATCTCCTCGCGATGCCATTGCGAGAACCGCTCGACGGCCGTGAGATCCGCGCTTTTCTGAAGCGCCTGGGCGATCTGGGCTTCCAACGGAAGGGAAAACGCGCCGAGAGTCGCCTTGGTTCTCGCCCCCGTGTTCCTTGGCGCGTCACCTCCGGAAGCCAACGATCCCTGGTGATCCGCATCGAGGGCCGGAGACAAATTTCGACTGGTTTGCATGGATTTGCTCCCGGAGAGAGCGAAGTTCCGCAGGGAACCCACTCCAGAGGAGACCCAAACGACCGGTCGGACCGGGCACGGCTGGATGCGCCAATCCAGAGAACCGCAAAACGTGCGCCAATGGGCCTGGACCAATCCTTCCATGAATGTCTCGGACACTTTCCTTCGACGCTGGATCCGGATTGACAATGCCGCGCAATTCGTGACAATCCATCGGACCAGGCCGTCTTTCTTTCCACATTTCTCGCGATCCCGCCCCGAGGGGGCTATATAACAGTTATGACAGATCGCCACGTTTGAAGACAGCATCCTGACCCCGCCCGCAAGCCTGCGACGCATCGCATTCGTCGGAGGCTTCGCTCCCCGCCGCTGCGGGATCGCCACGTTCACCCACGATTTGTGCGAATCCGTGAGCACCGCCCTGCCGGAAGCCCGGTGTTTTGCCGGTGCGATGAACGACAAGATCGAAGGCTACGACTATCCGCCGCGCGTGCGCTTCGAGATCCTGGAAAAGGAACTCGATTCCTACCGGAGGGCGGCGGACTTCCTCAACTTCGACAACACCGACGTTTTGTGTGTCCAGCACGAATTCGGCATCTACGGAGGGCCGGCGGGAAGCCACATCCTGGCCCTTCTGAAGGAAGTCCGGATGCCCGTGGTCACCACCCTCCACACGGTGCTGCGCGACCCCAGCCCCGTGCAGCGCAAGGTGATGGACGAGCTCGCGCAGCGAAGCGACCGGCTGGTGGTGATGGCCATCAAAGGCTCCCAGATCCTGCAGGAAACCTACGGAATCCCCGCCTCCAAGATCGATGTGATTCCCCACGGGATCCCCGACATTCCCTTCGCGGATGCCGCCGCCTCCAAATCCCAGTTCGGTGTGGAAGGTCGTCCCGTCCTGATGACCTTCGGACTGCTCGGACCGGGAAAAGGGATCGAGTACGCCATCGAGGCTTTACCGGAAATTGTCAAACGACATCCCGGCACGGTCTACCTGGTTCTGGGTGCCACGCACCCCAACCTGATCGCCCGCGAAGGCGAGAAGTACCGCCTGGGGCTGGAACGACTCGCCGCCGATCGCAACGTGAAAGAAAACGTCATCTTCTACAACCAGTTCGTTTCGCTGGAGGATCTCGCGGAGTTCATCGGCGCCACGGACATCTACCTGACCCCGTACCTGAACCAGGAACAGATCACCTCGGGCACCCTCGCCTACGTGTTCGGCGCGGGCAAGGCGGTGGTCTCCACACCCTATTGGCACGCGCAGGAACTGTTGGCGGAAGATCGCGGCATCCTGGTGCCGTTCCGCGACCCCAAGGCGATCGCCTCCGCCGTATGCTCCTTCCTGGATGATCCGGCCCGGCTGGAAAAAACCCGCATCGAAGCCCACCGGATGGGACGGGAGATGATCTGGCCGGCCGTGGCGGATCGCTACCTGGAATCGTTCCAGCACGCACGCGCCGACCGCAAAACGGCTTCCAGAACCGCTTTCGCGGGATGGACCCTCGCCAGCCGTCCTTACGATCTGCCGCCGCTACGCTTGGACCACATCCTGCGCATGAGCGACAGCACGGGCATCTTCCAGCACGCGATCTTCAACGTGCCCAATTTCAGCGAAGGCTATTGCACGGACGACAACGCACGTGCATTCATCTTGAGCTGTCTCCTGGGCGAGCTGGTCGGCGAATCCCACACGGAAAACCTCGATCGTTTGTCCACCAGCTATCTCGCGTTTCTGGCCGCCGCCTTCCAGCCCAACACCGGAAGATTCCGCAACTTCATGAGCCACGGCAGGCTGTGGCTGGAAGAAGCGGGTAGCGAAGACAGCCATGCCAGGGCCATCTGGGCGCTGGGGTTCGGCGCGGCACGTTCGCGCAACGAAGGCCACCGAAGGCTTTGCGTGAAGCTCCTCGAACCCGCCTTGGCGGCCGTGGAATCGTTCTCTTCACCCAGAGCCTGGGCCTTCGCGCTGTTGGGCATCCACGAATTCTTCCGCGACACCCCGACCGACGATCATATCGGTGCGATCCGCACGCTTCTCACCGATCGGCTGATCCGCATCTGGAACGAGGCCTCCACCCCGCAGTGGCCCTGGTTCGAGACGTCCGCCACCTACGACAATTCCCGGCTTTCGCAGGCGTTGATTGGAAGCGGCCGCTGGATGAACCACCCCGAGGCCTTGCGGATCGGACTGGAATCCCTGCATTGGCTCGCCTCCATCCAGCGCACCCAGGAAGGCAATTTCCGTCCCATCGGGAGCCAGGGATTCTACATCCAGGGCGGCACCAGGGCCCATTTCGATCAGCAGCCCGTGGAAGCCCAGGCCATGGTCTCGGCCTGCCTGGAGGCCTACAAGGCCACTCTGGAGCCCTTCTGGCAAACGGAGGCACGTCGCGCCTTCGAGTGGTTCCTGGGCAGGAACGATTTGGGATTGGCACTGTACGATTCCACCACCGGTGGTTGCGGCGACGGTCTGCACGAAGACCGGGTCAACGAGAACCAAGGCGCGGAGTCCACCCTGGCCTTCCACCTGGCCCTATCCGAGATGAACCAGTCCCAACACCTCGTCGCCCTTCCTCCGCAAGCCACCCCATGAACCCCGACGCCATCCTCCGCCACCCCATCGTCCTCCATCCGGACAGCGGCCGGGTGATCCTGCGCCCCTTCATTCCGTCCGACCCCCTGCGGGTGGCCAACATCCTCGGCAGGGCCTTGGAGCTTTCCGAACAGGAGACCGAGTCCGCGCTCGCGGTCTTGCGCGAGGAATTCGCTTCTCGCCATTTCGACTACGAGCGCAGCTTGCTCGAGCACTTCGAGATGGTCAAGCCCCATATCTTCACCCAGCGGCCCCTGTCGGACGCACGGCGACTGCTGATCGGCGCCTTGTTCTCCGGCGAATACGCGCTGGAATCCGCGGCGCTGTTCAATCCATCGATGGTTCCCCACCCGGACCAATCCGGCCTTCCGCAGGGAGCGTTGCGCTTCGTCATGAGCCTGCGCGCCACCGGTGAAGGACATATTTCGTCCATCGAATTCCGGTCGGGAACCATTGGATCCGCCGGGGAGATCTCCATCGATGCGATCTCGCGCAAGGTCACCATGCCGGAGATCCTTCCAAACCCCAGCTACCACAAGGAGATCTTCTCCATCAAGATCCGGGAGATGGGCCTGGAAAGCGACTTTTCCAAGACCGTGCTCGCGCCGCTGGCCGACGACTTCGTGCGCAGCGACCTGGACAAGAGCATCGAGTCGGTCCGGTTCGAGAACACCTCCGGCGCAACCGATCTCGCCCACACGATCGAATGCATCCAGTGGCTGGCCGACTCCAACTACGAGATCCGTTTCGATGCCCGCCTGGGACTGAGCGAGCGGATCATCTTCCCCGTGTCGCCCAACGAAAGCAACGGCATCGAGGACGCGCGGTTCGTCAAGCTCACGGAAGAGGATGGATCCGCCAAATATTGCGCCACCTACACGGCTTACAATGGCCGTCAAATTCTGCCGCAGTTCATCGAGACCAAGGATTTCCTGCACTTTCGGGTGATCACCCTCAACGGCCGGGCCGTGCAGAACAAGGGGATGGCCCTGTTCCCGCGCCGCGTCAACGGCCGTTACGCCATGATCTCGCGTCAGGACGACGAGAACCTTTTGATCATGTTCTCCGACAACCTCCACTACTGGAACGACCCCCAGATCCTGATGCGCCCGGCCCAGACCTGGGAATCCGTGAAAATCGGCAACTGCGGATCCCCATTGGAAACGAAGGCGGGATGGTTGGTCATCACGCACGGCGTGGGCCCCATGCGCAAGTACTGCATCGGGGCGGCTTTGCTGGATCTGAACGATCCGAGCAAGATCATCGGCAGACTGCGCGAGCCCCTGCTGGCTCCGGACGGGATCGAGCGCGAAGGATACGTTCCCAACGTGGTGTACAGTTGCGGATCGCTCCTGCACAACGGGAACCTGGTGTTGCCCTACGCCATGAGCGACAAGGCGACAAAAATCGCCAGCATTCCTTTGGACGACCTGCTCAAGGCGATGACCGCGTAAGCCGACATCGACAAGGGATGTACCACCGCACGGGTGCTCCTTATATTTCCGAACATGGACTCCTTCGAAATCTCGCAGCTCCTGGATCCGGACCTCGCCTCGCAGTTGCGCCTTACATTCCAAATCGCCATGAGCGGCCCCTTGTCCCCGACCGACCAGAACGCCTTCGTACGAACGAACCGTGAATACTTCGAAAAAGGGTTCACCGAGGGATTCGTCGTTTTCTTCGTCGCCAAGTCCCTAGACGAAATCGCTGGCTGCGTGGTCCTGCAGGAGCTGCGCATGCCCCCCAACATGTACCTGCCTTCCGGTCGCTACGGTCTCGTGATGAACATGCACGTATACGACAAATTCCGACGAATTGGAATCGGCGAGAGGCTGATGCGGGAAATCGAGGACGAGGCACGAAGAAGGCACATGGACCGGATCGACCTCAAGGCGACCGAAATGGGCGAGAGTCTCTATCGGAAACTCGGGTGGTCCGAACCCAGGGGCGGCAAGTCGATGGAGCTTTACTTGTGATCTGAATCGACTATCGGCCGTTCAATCCATTGGCAGGATCATGGTCTCGAAGGCCTTGGCGGCCAGCAGCACGGATGGACTCCCTTCTGGCGGACCCTCCTACCCGAGGTAGATCTTGGGATGGAATCGCCTTTGTTTGACATTGTCTGTCAGGGCCGGGTGACGTTGACACTTCGATTGTTCGTAGGGAGATCCAATTCTGGTTTCGAAGTGCGGCAGTCCCACGGCATGCGTTTTGCAATTATTTGCCATTCGTGCGAGATCAGCCTCCACCCAAAGGAGCCATCGATGAAGTTCAGTGCACGCAACCAGTTTTCAGGTACCATCACGGCGATTCATCCAGGGGCGGTGAATGCCACGATCGACCTTCTCTTGCCGAGCCAAACGACAGTCGTCGTGCAGATCACCATGGCGAGTGTCGAATCGCTTGGTCTCACGGTCGGCACCAAGGCGACCGCCTTGATCAAGTCTTCCTGGATCACGATCGGCGGGGGAGATAGGGAACCCAAGGTCTCCAGTCGCAATCGATTGAAAGGGACGATCAAATCCATCACCGAAGGCGCCATCCAATCCGAAGTCATGATGGCTCTCGAGGGAGGCGAGAAAATGGTCGCGAGCATCACCAACGACTCCGTGGAAAGTCTTGACCTCAAAACCGGCGACACGGCGTGGGCACTCTTCAAAGCCTCAGCGGTCATCCTCGGAGTCTAGGAGGATCGCGATGCCCACCCTTAAGAAGCCATCGACGCAGGAACGTCCGCCCAAACCAGAAGCAATCGCCGGCACAGTTTGCCGCGCAGAGCCGCCCAGACAACGTCGGCTGCTGTTCAGCCACCGCAACCAATGGAAGGTGGTGGTGGAATCCATCCATCGCGGCTTCCTCGATGCGGCTGTCACCATCCGGCTTCCCTCCGGCGTCCGCATGGTGGCCCAGGTCCCCCTTTCCACCGCCTCTATGCTGGGCATTTCGATCGGACGCCATTTCACGGCCCTGGTCGATCCCCATGCCATCCTGCTGGAAGCAGGCACCACTCGTCCCCTGGTTTCCTGCGTCAATTGCCTGGAGGGAGAGGTGTCCGATGCGACCGAAGCCATGGACACGGTGGAGCTCGAATTGACGGTGGGAAAAGTGGACCGGTTCCACATGAACATCCCCGTCTTCGGTGGATGCAGGGAATCGTTCGTGCGCGGCAACCGGGTCTGGATCCTGTTCCCTTCCCGTTGCGTCGTCCTGGCGCGGGCTTTCTAGAAGCGCGCGTCAATCCCGTCAGATTCCGTCACGTCAATCGTCCATGAATGGATCCTCCCGCACCGAACAGCCGGCGGAAATCTATGTTGTCTAACGAAGCGCCTGTTCCTGGGAAACCGGGGGAAGAGGCATGCCATGACCATCGACACCTTCCAACATCTTGTATCGCTCGTCGAGCGTTCCAAGACCCTCAGCTCGCGACAAGTTCGTGATCTGACCGACCACCTGAGGGTGATCTCCGTCGAGATCCAAATCCTCGCCGCCGAGGACGCCCAGGCGGCCGAGAGCATCTGCAACTTCCTGACGTGCGCGATGTTCGAATCGACCCGCGATGAACGCACGGATCCGTTGGCCACTTCCGGGCGCAAGGGAATGCTCCTGTCCTTCCGACCCTACGAACAGACCCATCCCGTCCTGGTGGAACACGGCTACGGCTTGGCGAACATCCTGTCGGCCCTCGGAGTCTGAACGGTCACGGCTGGAAAGCTTCCGCCTCAGGAAACGGGCAGCAGCACTCCGTACACGATGGACAAATAATGGCAAACGCCGCCGCCCAGCACGAACACATGCCACACAGCATGTCCGAAAGGGAGTTTCTTGTCCAGGAGATAGAACACGGCACCGATGGAATAGGCAAGGCCTCCGCTCACAAGGAGCGCCAGGCCGGTCGAGGGCAGCTGGCGCATGAGCGGCACGATGGCCACCACGATGAGCCAACCCATCAGCAGAAACAATACGGTGGAGAGGGCCTTGTATCTGCCGGTCAAAAACAGGTCCTTCACCACTCCCGCCACAGCCAGCGACCAGATGACCCCGAAGATGGACCATCCCCATGGACCTCGCAGGGTCACCAGTGCGAACGGCGTGTAGGTGCCCGCGATGAGCAGATGGATGGACACATGGTCCAGCACCCGGAATGCCTTGCGGAGGCCGGGGCTGCGCACCGAGTGGTAGAGGGCGGAAGCCGAAAACAACAACACCAGGGTCGCACCGTACACGCACGCCGACACGATCTTCCAAGGATCGCCGCTGCGACCGGACAGGACCGCGAGCAAGGCCAATCCTGCGAGGAAGACCCCGGCTCCCACAGCGTGAGTCAGACTGTTGGCGCGATCTTCGAGATCCGTGAGCGCAAGGGATTTCCCGATACGAGGTTCCATGTACAACAAACAACCCTCTGCACCGCCAAAAGCTGAGTAAAAGGTTGTCATTCCTTCCGCTGGGTAGTCAAACCCGAGTTGCCGTGGTATCGAAGTCCTCTATCGAAGGATCCACTAAATTCTATTGCACACAGCCACACAGTTCTACCCTGAAGGCTATGACTATCAAATGCATACGGAACAGAAACGGAGACATGAGGTGAATCTCCTTGATGACCCTAAACTGCATGTGGAATCCCGAGTGGACGAAACAGGCCTGATCTGGCTTTTCAGAAAGAGCATCGACGCTGACCTGGACATTCTTGCCGGGAACGGCATCACACACAATGATGCGAAGAAAGCGATCTACGCGAGAATCAAGTCGTAAAGCTAGCATGGCCACCACGAAAACGCTTCGCTCCTCAGGATGGGCGGAGGATTTCGGGTGCTTGCATTGTTTCCAGAGCCTGAGGTAGCGATCACTCCGCCAGGGCGACGGTCTTGACTTGGACCCAGACTTGCATCCCGATGGCGATCGCCATTTCGTGGACCGCTCGCCGCGATACTCTTGCCAGCAATGCGCTCCCCCCAAGCTCCACCCGGACCAACATCAGGCCAGGGTGTTCGTCCTCCCCCAACGCTTCCACCACACCCGCCAAGACGTTCTGGATGCTGCTTCGCGCGGGAGGAAGCACCGACAAACTCACGTCCCTGGCCAACACTTTCAAACGTGTCCGCTTCCCCACCGGCAGTCCGCGATCGCGCGCCCATAAGCCTCCGCCGGGAAAGTCCGCCCGCGCGAGTCCCCACCGCTCATCCACCTCGCCAATTACAGCCTCCAGCACCAAGCCCACCTCTTCCCCGATCCACCTGGGAAGATCCATCCGATGCTGTAGCTGTGTGAACGCTCCTTGGGCCACGACGCGCCCCTGATCCAGAATCACAAGATGATCTGCCAAACGCGCCACCTCGTCAGGCGAATGGGTCACGTAAAGGATCGGAATCCCCAACTCGTCTCTCAATTTCTCCAGGTACGGCAGAATCTCCCGCTTGCGGGAATGGTCCAGGGCAGAAAGTGGCTCGTCCATCAGAAGCAATCGCGGCGACACGGCCAAGGCCCTGGCGATACACACCCGCTGCGCTTCGCCGCCGGACAAACCTGCGGGCTTGCGATCCATCAGATGCCCGATTCCCAACAGATCCACCACCGATGCCAAGTCGCGACGTTCGGTCGGGGCAAGCCGCCGCCAGCCGTATTCCAGGTTGTTCCGCACGCTCAGGTGAGCGAACAGATGCGCTTGCTGGAACACCATCCCCAACGCCCGGCGGTGGGGCGGGACCCATTTTCCTTCGGTCTGCCAAAATTCGTCATCGATCGCCATTTCCCCGTGCGAGTCCTTCTCCAACCCGGCGACAAGCCGAAGCAGAGTGGTCTTGCCGCAGCCGGACGCCCCGAACAGGACGCTCACCCCGCTCGATGGGAGCCGCAGATCCACATCCAGCGTGAACCCCGGACGATTCAGACAAAATTTGGCGTGAATTCCCGAGGCCATCCTTCTATGCCTTCTTCCGAGCTGCACCGAGGAAATGCATGGCCATCAGCATGGCAAACGAGCTCACCAAAAGAACCAGTGCCAGGCGATGCGCCGAGCCATATTGCATCCCTTCCACATAGTCGTAGATCTGGACAGAAGCCACCCGCGAAATGCCCGGAAGATTACCGCCGATCATGAGGACCACCCCGAACTCCCCCACCGTGTGCGCGAAGGTGAGCGTGCCCGCCGTGAGAAACCCCGGCAGGCACAGCGGCACCATCACGGTGCGGAAAGCATCAAGTGGATGCGCACGCAGAGTGGCGGCGACTTCCATGGGAACCCTTCCCGCCGACTCGAAGGCCGATTGGAGCGGCTGCACCATGAAGGGAAGCGAATAGAACACGGAGGCTACCACCAGCCCTCCAAAGGTGAATGGCAGCCCGGCGACCCCCAAGGCCTGCGTGATGGAACCGATGGGTCCCTCAGGCCCCATCGCCAAAAGGAGATAAAATCCCAGCACGGAGGGCGGCAGCACCAGAGGCAGCGAAACCACGGCCCCGATCGCACCCTTCCATCTGAAACGAGAAAATGCCAACCACCAAGCGATCGGGGTTCCCACCAGAAACAAGATCCCCGTTACGAGCCCGGCGAGCTTGGCGGTCAGAACGATAGCCTGCACATCTTCGGAGCCCAAGAACACTTCCAAACCCCTTTTTCCGTTGCGCCGTTGTTTTCCAAGGCTTGCCTCGACGCCTTCACGACTCCCCGGGAAGGACGAACCCAAACTTCCGCATGATCGTGCGCGCGGAGGCTCCGACCATGAAGTCGGAAAACCGCTTTGCCAAGGCATTGTCCTTGGCACGCTTGGTGACCACGAATCCCTGCACCAGAGGCTGGTGGAGCGAATCGGAAATCAAAGCATACTTCCCCTTGGCGGCAAGTTCGGGAGCCAACGCGATCGACAAGGCCAGGATCCCTACCTCCGCGTTTCCGGTGAACACGAATTGCGCCGTCTGCGCGATGTTTTCGCCGTACACCAATTTCGGCTCGACCTTGGCCCAGACCCCGGCGGCGACCATGGCCTCCTGCGCCTTCTGCCCATACGGGGCGTGCTTGGGATTGGCGATGGCCACGCGCTTGATCCCGGGGGCGGCGAGGTCCGAAAGTTTCAGCTTCGAGGCATCCATGGTGGCGCTCCAGAGAACGATACGACCGATCGCGTACGGGCGCACAGGCGCGATCGCGTGCCCCTGGGCCACAAGCTGCTGCGGATAGGAGATGTCTGCTGAAAAATACAGGTCGTACGGTGCGCCTTGCTGGATCTGGGTCTGGGCCTTTCCAGACGATCCGTACACCACCTCCACCTGTTCCTTGGGGTTGTCCTTCTTGAAGGTGGCCACCAGTTCTTCCATGGCGAACTTGAGATCGGCGGCAGCCGCGATGGTGATGGTCTCCGCCCGCACCGGCGTGGAGGCGAAAGCAAAGGAGAGCAGCACAGTGGACACAAAAAATCTCGGTTTCATATCGACATCCTCGATGAATCGATTTTGAGGACTTGGTGTTCGAGAAGCGACCCGCCAGATACGTTGGAGCTTGTTCAAGGCAACATCAGTGCCAACGAGCTTGCGACCCTCTGACCTTGGCCGCGCCCGCATGGGAATCTTATCGCAACCATTTGCGAATCGCAATTGATAACAATTCCCTCGCTTGTCAGAGTCGTACCTTGACTCGAACACACCAGGACGGGAACCCACATGACTCGATCCACCGCCAAGCCCCGCACCAAGCCCCTTCCCAAGTCGAAGGCAAAGAAGGCCTCCCAGGCGATCCACCCGACGGCCTCCCCCTCCCTCGTGCCCGTCTGGAACCTCCAACTGCCCGATGGGGGTCGGCTGGGAGAAGACCGCATCCATCTCCTGCAGGCCATCGCCGAAACCGGATCTCTCCTCTCCGCAGCCGGCTTGTGTGGCTTGTCCTACCGCACCGCCTGGTCGCGCGTCCAGGAACTCAATGGCGCGTTCTCCGAACCATTGGTGCTGTCCGCCCAAGGTGGAGCCGATGGCGGCACCACCCACCTGTCCGCCCAAGCATTGCGGCTGGTGTCGCTGCACGACGAAGCCAATCGATTGTTCCAGCGCACGGCTGCCGACCACGGACTTTCCACCGCCGACCTCCACCCCTTGGAAACCTTCCAACGGAAATTGTCCATGCGAACCAGCGTGCGCAACGAATACGCGGGCCGGATCCATTCCGTGACCCGGGGAAAAGTGAACGCCGAGATCCAACTGGACCTGCGCGGCGGCAGTCGCATCGTTTCCCAGATCACCCTCGCTTCCTGCGAAAACCTGGGGCTCGTGCCTGGGAAGGACGCCTGGGCCTTGGTAAAATCCAACTGGGTGGAAATCGCCACGGGTGAACGCGCCCCCAAGGTATCGGCGCGCAACATCCTCCCCGGTGTGGTCTCCGCCATCCGCCACGGCGAGGCCTCCGACGAGGTCACGTTGTCCTTGGAGGCCCCGAATCCATCACCGCTGTGATCCTTCCGAGCGAACTGGATTCGTTGGGGTTGCGCAAGGGCGCCAAAGCTTGGGCGCTGTTCAAGGCCTCCAGCGTCATCCTGGCGGTGAACTGATCTCCCGTTCGAACTGGGAATCAGAGTCTGAATGCGACCATTTTTTGTCTTCCATGTGATGGTCCTCCCATTCCTGTTCAACCCCGACGCAACATCCGTTCCCTACCCACCTGGACGGTCCGGCACCGTGCGGCCCCGGCTTGCTCTGACAAACTAGAGCAACTGACCTTCCATTCCGTGACATTGTCAAAGTCGATTCCATTCCGATCCGGAAAACCCGTCCCCTCGCGGTCTGGCACCAAGTGTGCGCAGCGGAGCAGTTCGTATGGAAGAAGAGCGGAAACCTTTGCGCTTGGTCACCGTCGCCGGACCGCCCACCTGCGGAAAGACCTCGGTATTGCGCCATGTCGCCTGCCACCTGCAGACGGATGGACTCGCCGTGGGGGTGATCAAGCTCGACTGCCTCACCACCAACGACGCGGAACGCTACCGCCAAGCCGGCTTGGTCCATGTGGCCCAGGGTCTCTCCGGATCCCTTTGCCCGGATCACTTCTTCGCGGGAAACGTCCCGAGGCTCCTGGCTTGGGGAAAACAGAGGCAACTGGACTTTCTGTTCCTGGAAAGCGCCGGTCTGTGCAATCGCTGCAGCCCCCATGTGAAGGGCGCATTGGCGATCTGCGTGCTGGACCACCTGGGGGGCGTCCAGCTCCCCGCCAAGGTAGGCCCCATGCTGCGATCGGCAGATCTTGTCGTGGCCACTCGCGGCGATCTGGTGAGCCAGGCCGAGCGGGAGGTGTTCGCGTTGGAAGCCAACCACCATGCGCCCAAGGCGCGGGTGTTGTCCGTGCAGGGCCGGACCGGACAAGGCACCTTGGAACTCGCCCGCAAGATTGAACGGATGGCTTCCCCGTTGCCTCCTGAAGAGCCACGATTGCGTTTTTCCATGCCATCGGCGGTTTGTTCGTACTGCCTGGGTGAAACCCGTCTGGGCGACGAGCGCCAGATCGGAAACCTCAAGTTGCTGGAACTTCCCGCATGAAAGCGGTGGAACTGGAGATCGACGCGGGACGCGACCGCGACGGGAATCCCGAAACATTCGGAACCCTCCACCTGCGCACCGGGGATCTCGTGGCGCTGGTGGGGCCGACAGGATCCGGCAAGAGCCGGCTGCTGGCCGACATCGAATGGCTCTCCCAAGGCGACAGCCCGACCGGCAGACATGTGCGAATCCACCACGCCGATGGGACGGAGCCATCGGACAATCCCCTCCATCGTGTCGCACAACTCTCGCAGAGCATGCAGTTCACCTTGGACCTGGATGTCGGTTCGTTCCTGCAGCTACATGCCCGGGCTCGGGAAGTGCCGGATCCGCACGAGGCGGTGGCGCGAGTGGTGGAATCCGCGTGCACTCTCTGTGGCGAGTCGTTTTCTGTCACCACCCACCTTTCCGCCCTTTCCGGCGGCCAGTCGCGCGCGCTCATGATCAGCGACACGGCCATTCTAGCCAGCGCGCCGGTGGTCCTGGTGGACGAAGTGGAGAACGCCGGGGTGGATCGGCGCAAGGCCATGGACCTGCTGGTGTCCCAGGAGAAGATCGTGCTGCTGGCCACCCACGACCCGTTGTTGGCCCTGCTGGCGCCGTGGAGGCTCGTCTTTTCCCATGGAGGGATCCGGTCCGTGCGGGAACGCACCGAATCGGAGGAGGAACTCCTGCACGAATTCGAGCTTCTCGACCAGAGGCAGGGCGAGGTGCGGGAACGGCTCCGCGGCGGACATTCGGCGGTGGCTGGCGAAGACTAGACAAACCAGGAAAGGAACCTGCGAGATGATCGTCGAATTCTGGGAAAAGCCGGGATGCATGGGCAACGCCCGGCAGAAAGCCCTGCTGGCGACCTCGGGCTGCGAAATCGTTCCTCGCTCGCTTCCCGACCATCCTTTGACACGCCAGGAATTGTCATTGTTCCTGGAAGGTTTGGAGGTCCCCGACTGGTTCAACCGCTCGGCTCGTCGCATCAAGGACGGCGAGATCGACCCGGACGCCCTGGATGTGGAATCCGCCTGGAGCCTCCTGTTGGCCGACCCCATCCTAGTCCGGCGTCCGCTCTTGAAGATCGGGGAAGATCGCCACGTGGGGTTCGATCTGGATTGGATCGAGGCGAGGATCGGAACTCTGCCCTCCACCGAACGGGTCAACCGGGTGCGCGGCGAGGATCTGAACACCTGCCCCGCCGAGGCGACGGGCCTCAAGTGCGGGGATCCGAGACCGGAAGCGGACTAGGTTCCGGCGCCTTCGAACAGGACCTGGAGGCGCTCCAGGCGACCTGCCAGATCCTGTCCACGGATGGAATCCCATCCGATCCACAGAAGTTTGTTTCCTTCCGCGATCGTCCAAGGCGAACCGGGCATGGCCGAGGGCAGACCCACCCCCGAGCAGAGGTCCGCCACCTCCCGTTGGCAGAGCCACCTCGCGAGCTTCATCACCCGGCCCGGAGCACCCTTTCGCACGAACAAACTCACCGGGCTGGCGATGGCACCTTCGGTGGGCCACACGATGCGAAGCCCTTCCCGAGGAGGAAGCAACCGCGCGAAGAACAACGGCAATGTCGCGGCAGGAGGGGTGTCGGGTCCCGGCTTGGAAAGCGCCTTGACCATCTGGGCAGGATGCCCGAATCCACCCACGCTTCGACGGATCTTGTCCATGGCATCGTATCCGAAATGTTCCTCCAGCGTCAGCAAAGTGGTTTCGCAGAAGGTCTTGCCGTTGCCCCGTACGGCCAGCCCCCGTTCCCAGGACGGATCGAACAGATCGCTCCACGACTCCAGCCGTTTTCGATCGCCCGCGCGCTCGTCGTCGACGGCCAGGACGGTGAGATTCGCGCAAAGCATGGTGATTCGTCTCTCTGGATCGCGCAGTCCGGCCAACGGTCCGTCGTCGGGGGGCCATCCGGAGACATCCTCGAAGGCTCCGGAGTCCATCAACCGCTCGCGCGAGGCCTTGCCGTAGATCCAACCCACACCGGGCGTCAGGAACAACCAGGGGAGATCTTCAGGAGCCGCGTCCGCCAAATCCCGGTCGGCCTTCTCCCCCTTGTTCGCGTGGCCTCCAAGCGGATGCGCAGAGGACGCAGGTCTCCGCGCTCGAGGGCATCGTCGAAGGCCCGCTCCAGCGGAACACGCACCGGGCAAGGCAAAGCGAGTTCCGCCTCCCAGGGCATGGCATCGGCCATCGCGAGGGCATCGAAAGATCCGTCCATTGTCTTTTCTCCTGTTCAACCGGAGAATAGAGCAAGGAACGGGCCGTGGCGAGATTCCACATTTCGTGGATCTCTCCATCCACGCCGCCATCCTACCCCGGCTCTCCCACGGTGGTCACGTAGAGAATGGCGTTGGAGAGTTCCTGTCCGATGGTTTCGTTCACCATGTCGTCGAAATACCCGCCGATTCCGGAGGCACCGAGCCCATCGCCTGGGCGACCAGATTCAATCGTTCCCCGAAGTGGCCAGCGTCCATGCACAGAGGGCGGTAGGCACGCTCTCCCAACACCCCGACCGCCAGGGAAAGAGGGGCGGAATGGACCACCAGAAACGACGCGTTGCCTCCCAATTCCTGTCCCAGGCACATCTTCAGGCTGTCCTCCCGGTACTGCCCCACGCGCAGGCAGGCCAAGGCATGGGTCTCGGGATCCCAGTGGTAGATCCCCGGATCGAGCCCCAGAACCGAATTCACGACGATCCAGGTATCCAGCAAGCCGCTGGGCGAAAGCTCCTCGCCTTGGGGATCCGGCTCCAAGCCAGCAGGGACGACAACTGGGCGATCGTGGCCGGAGCCCAGGCGAACGACCGGCACGAGCGTCGATCCACCGCCGCCTTCACGATTCCCGCCGGCGTGACAGGTTCTGGCAAGTCCAGGTATTCGAGCCCCGGTTGGCGATGAGGAAAAGAGATCGGCTCGGGGGAGATCCGTGGAGGCGGGAAGGCGCGCCAACAGATGGGCCTTCCATTGCATCATCCCGTGCGCCACCGCCGCCTGGACTTCGGTGGGATCCGGATCGGGATTGCGCAAGGCACGCGGAATCCGGCGATCCAGGTTCTTGCCAACCGTGACGGCAAGGAGAGGGACCTCGTCTTCTTCGGGAAACAACAGCTCAGACAATCCAGCGTCGTGGAATCCGGAATACGGACACGCTTCGAAGCCCTCGCGAAGAACGGCTTCCAGGAGATTTCCCTCCAGATGGCCCGCATCCAGCAGAATGCGACGGTAGGCGCGTTCGCCGTAGCGCCAGGAACCGCGCGAAAAGATCCCCGTCAACACAGCCACCGCCGCGACATTTTCCGACAAAGCCTCACCGAAGAGCGCCGCGGAAGCCTCCGCCCGGAAATTCCCCTTCCAGACGGGGACCAGGGCGAACCCCGGCGCATGGAACTGCCAGATCCCGCTCTCCATCCCTTCCACGTCCAGCACGATCCAGTATTGCTCGACCGGATAGAGGCCACCCGCCGACGGATTGGTCCGGTAAAGATGGGGATCCTGCGCGGATCCGCCCATGGCGCTCACGCCCGAGGCGAACCACGACACCCGCGAGAGCGCGGCCAGATCCAGACGCGGCGATGGATCGGGATACTTTCCGGCCCCTTCCTCGTCAGCAAATTCTGTCAGGAACGTGAGGTCGGTCCGGATGTCCAGGTATTCCTTGCCCTGGATGGTCTTCCATGCCTGCGGCTGCGCCTGCCAGTTGGGTGGAGCGGAATGCTCGATGGTCCGAGGATCGTATTTGGTCAGTTCGTGGTAGCGCTCGAGAAAGCTTGCCATGCCCAGCAAACTAGATGATCCGAACGCTCTCAGTTTTCCAGAACGGAATTGGTGACCTCGCGGCGGGTATCGTCGTGCATGGCGATTCCCGGCAAGATGTGCCAGGAACCGCGTAGATTTCCGGAGATCCGCGTGTCGGTGAGGCGAATCAAGCCATCGTGGTTGTTGCTGACAAAGAAGATGGCCGCCCCGAAGGCGTTGACCTCGTTTTTCTCGAACCGCGATCCGCTGATGGTCAGGGTGAGGGTGTTGCCGTCGTTGTAGATGGCCCCGCCCGAACCACCGCCCGGAGTGCCGGCTTTTTCCGGATTCCCGCCGTTGCCCACGGCTTGGTTCCCCACGAACAGGCTGTTGTAGACAGACCAATTGACCATGATGCTGGACAAGGCCCCCCCGTTGGACGCCACATTCCCATGCCCCACCGCCCCGAAGGTGGAGTTCACCACATACACCGGCAGACCTTTGGATTGGCTGAAGGCCCGGATGGCACCGCCCCCCACATCGGGTCCCAAAAGAGCCGCCACGTTGCGGAAGAACCGGCAATTGACCACCTTCAATCGGCCTCCCCGCGACCAGACCGCACCGCCGCCCGCGTATTGGGTCTCGGTCCGCGAGTCGCCATCCACGAAGGTCAGATTCTGCAAGGTGAGCCTCGGGTGATCTTGATCCTGGCAATGGTTCGTGGTCCAGTGCTGGAGGGAATCGCAGGTGTTCATGTACAGGATGCGCGATTTGTTCCCGCCGCTGAGCGCCACCTTGCCATTGCCATCGATGACAATATCCGGCAGAGAATCGTTGAAGACCTTGGCGGGCTTGTCCAGCACGATCGTGAGGGTGTCCGGTCCGCAATCGAACCAGATCCGTCCGCCATGGGCCACCGCCTTGCGGAAGGCATCGCCGGTGCAGCTGGCGCGCGTCCCGGTGCCCACCACCCGGTCGGGGCGGGTTCCCGTGTCGGGCAGGGCATCCACGGGCACCTTGCTGGTGCCAGAAGGATTCCCGGGAATGCCGCCATCCCCGAAATCCATCCCATGGGCAAGCCCCAAGGGAGCGGGCACCAGCACCGCCGAGGAGTCCATTCCGGTGGCCGACGACGCCCCCGACTCGGCGCACCCGATCCCCATCAGGCACCACAGGGCGACCGCGCCGAAAAGGATCGCCTTCGGAATCGATTTCGAAGTTTCCATGGCCATTCCTCCCGCGCCCCCGGAGCGCCTTCGCCATTGTCGCATGAAAAAAGGCGGCCCGGCACCATTGTTGCCGGACCGCCTGCAAACCTAGATCGCCTTCCGGGGTGGAGTGCCTACTTGGGTAGGGAATCTTCCCGCGCCTTGGCCTTCTGCAGCCAGACCGGCACCACCTTGGTGAGGAACGTCTGTTTCTCGGCGTTGAGCTTGTCCATCTTCAAGCCGATCAATTCGTGAGCCTTGCCCTTGGTGGCGATGTCGGGATAGGGAATTTCCGTTTTCACGCCGCGATCGGAAAGCACCCTGGCCAGCTTGATGCGCGCCTCCTGCCCCAGAGCAATGCCGTTGCCGAGCATCCGGCCGATCTCCAGCGGGGCATGGAACGCGTTTCCGTTGCCTGCCGTCGCGAAGTCCCAGCGCCACTGGGCCTTGCGGATGAGCCTTAGAATGGGCTTCATCGCCGCGGTGTCGGCGCCGGCTTCCCAGGCCGCCTTGGCTTCCAGGTGGGCTCGCACCAAAACATCTTCCAGCTGGATGCGCGTCTGCTGGATCTTGTCTTGGCGTTCCTCCACGTTGCGGGTCAGCTCTTCGGCCGATTCGCGGTGGCACACTTGACAAGAATTGGCCACATTCGACAACGGGCTGCGGATGTGGTGGTCGGTGAACTTCATGCCGCCTTGCGTCTTGTACGGCATGTGGCAGTCGGCGCAGGCCAGGCCGCGCTGCCCGTGGATGCCCATCTTGAACACCTCGAAATCCGGATGTTGAGCCTTGAGCATGGGAGCCTTGCTCAGCGCGTGGGTCCAGTCGGTGAAGTTGGCCGAATCGTAGTAGGCTTCCATCTTGTCCACCGTCATGCCCGAATCCCACGGGAAGGTCAGGTGCTTGTTGGGGCCCTTGAAGTAGTACTCCACGTGGCATTGGGCGCAGACCAAGGAGCGCATTTCCGCGTGGGTGGCTTTGGTGATGTCCTTGCCTTGGCGCATGAAGGCGTCCGCCAAGGCGGGACGGGAAATCCGTAGCGCCATGGTCTTGGGGTCGTGGCAGTCCAGGCAACCGATGGGATTGACGACCTGCGCCCCCAGATCCGACCACTTGGCGCCGTAGAAAGCGCTGTCGCCCATCTTGGCCATCAGGCGCGGGACATCGGGACTCTTGCAAGCCCAGCAGGTGCCCGGCTGTGGACCTTTGTCGGTGTCGTTGGGCGCTCCGGTGCGGAGAATGTTCCGGACATCCTGTACCGCGTAGGCATGGCCTCGCGATTGGTTGTATTCCTTGGAAAAGGCGTAACCCGCCCACAGCACCACCATCCGGGGATCTTCCGCCAGCACATCGCGGAATGCAGATCCGCCATGCTTGCTGCGAAAGCCCGTGTCGGAAGTCTCTTTCCACGACTCGTATTCCAACGGATAGGCCTTCCCCCAGACTTCGCTGCGGGATTCGTCCGGGGCGATGTCGGCCTTGGTGGTGTAGGCGAAGCGGGATTCGGCTTTGCGGGTCGCCACCGAAGTCAGCAACAATCCGACACCGACACCGATACCCACCGTGGCCAGGAAGAGCGTTCCCGCGAGCCAGGGGTTTTTGAACCATTCCTGCAGGGGCTTCATTTTTTGACTCCGTCGTTGTCGGTGGGTTTGGTGTTCATCCATTCAGGAATTGTCGGTGCTTCCAGCTGCATCCGGGCGTTGGGCACGGAGGAAAGGCTCGTGACCCTTCCGTGCGGCACCTCGCGATGGCACTCCCAGCAAAGCTTGCCTTCGCCGTGGGATTTGGTTGGTCCCATGACCTGCGAGGTGGAGACTTCGCTGTTGAGATTGCCGTGGCAGCGCAGGCAGTTCTGTTGGACCACGGCCACGGAGGGCTCAGTGATGCGGATGACCTGTTGCTCCATGCCCAGCGTGAACAGGGTGGAGTGGCGCAAGCCGTCCTTGGCCTTGAAGTAATACATGGCGGCCAGCGACGTATGTGGCACGTGGCAGTCGTTGCAACTGGCCACGCGGCCGTGGGAGCTGTGCTGCCAAGTGGAATACTGGGGAATCATGATGTGGCAGTTTATGCACGCCTTCGGGTCGTCTTGCAGATACGACCACGCCCGCGATTGATAAAAAACCACCCCGCCGATCCCCGCGGTGAGCCCCAACACCGCCGCCACCGGCAGACGCCATCGGGGAGGCGGAATCAAGACGGAAAGGAGAGATCCCAGGCGAGCGATCACGATCTCACCGCCACTGGTGTTCGCTCCGAGTCCAAAGCCGCTCTCCGCACGGGAACCTCCATGATCATGTCGCCTCTCTTACTCTATTGTGTAATTCCTGATCTAGGTTTTCTGCAATCGATTATTCTTGAGTCCAGAGTACCATGCTGGTGATCCGATGCCAGAGTTTCGATCTTCCAAGCCACCAAAACAGAAACCAAGGAAGCGAGAACCGGATGAGCACTCCCTCCAATTGGCCATGGCTCCAACGCCTGGGATCCCTCCGGCTCACCACAGCGCTCCTTTTGATCGTATTCTTGGAGGTTCTGGTCGGCACCTTCGTGGAAGCACGCCTGGGTCTTTGGGCGTCCCACACCTACGTGTTTGAAAACTGGTGGGGAGGGCTGCCGTTGGTGTGCTCCATCGCGGCAGTCAACCTGATCGCCGCCTTCCTCGTGCGCTTTCGATGGAAACTTCGCAACGCGGGACTGTTGACCTCCCACATCGGCCTTGTGGGACTTTTGCTTTCCGGCGCAGTGGGGATCGCCCTCACCAAATCGAGCAATCTGGATCTGGGCGCCGGACAAACCTCGGCGGAATCGCAAGTGGGGGAAGCCTGGGAGCTGGTGGTGGTGGAACACGCCGGCGGGACCATCCAGACCCGCGGGATCGAACTGGAATCGCTCGAGCCCGGCCTCGCGCTCCAGATGGGCTCCCCGCAAGACCAACTTCGCGTGGAGAGTTTGGTGGGGCACGGCATCTGCGACAGCCTAGGGATCGCCCAACCCCTTCCCGACCCCAAGGAGGCTTCCCAGCGAATCCCCGCGTTGTCGCTGTCCGCCCCATCGCCGGACGGCTCCGTCCACCGGGTCTCCCTGGACGGAAATCGACCAATGGCCGGACTTCCAGGTGGGCGGGGACTCCTCTTGCGCCGAGCCGTTTTGCCTCTTCCCTTTTCCGTGGAGCTGATCTCGTTTCGACGCGAGGTCCATCCGGGCAGCACACGGCCAAAGGCCTTCGAGAGCCGTGTTCGCATCCGGGAGGCGGGGGGCGCACCGCGCGAGGCCCTGATCAAAATGAACCATCCGCTTCGCCTCGGGAATTTCACGCTCTACCAGTCGTCGTGGCGCGAGGGCGAACTGCCCGGACAGGAACGCACCATCCTGGCGGTGGTGGAAAATCCCGCCGGCAAACTCCCCTATTGGGCCACATTCCTGATCGCCGCGGGATTGATCTTCCATCTGGCTCCCAGGCTTCGCAAGCCCTCGGCGGCAGGCGCCTTGCTGCTGGCTCTGGCAGCGGCAGCCCCCACGGCCCATGCCGCCCCTCAAACCCGGGCCGTTCCCCCTTCGCTTCGCGAACTGCCCATCCAGCTCGATGGCAGGGTCCGGACCTTCGAGACCTTCGCCAGCCACACCCTCATGCAACTGTCCGGACGCTCCAAGATCGGCACCATGGAGGCTTGCGAATGGCTGGCCTCCGTGGTGCTGGATCCCGCACGGGTCGACTCCCTTGCGGTGTTCCTGGTGGAGCACCCCGATGCCCGCGACGCCCTGGGCCTGGAAGGCAAGGATCGCGACCGGTACCCATGGAGCAAGCTTGGTCCGCTCGGCCCCATGCTGTTGAGCTTCGCGGATGGCTCCGCGCGCAAACCCCAGGATGCGCGCACCGCCTTGGATCGCGAATTCCTGCGCTTGTCCGACGCATGGCAGCGATACTCCGACCTTCGATCCGCCCTGGTGTTCCTGCGGCCGGAATCTGTCAACGGCGGAGAGCTTCTCCCGGGGACCCCGCGCAACTTCCTGGAGCTGGCCCTCGAGTCCCCTCGCCACGGCGCCGTCCTGGATTCGCTGACGGGAATCCCGGATTCCTCCAGGACCCCCACAGAAAAGGCCCGACTGGGCGCCTACCAGAACACCTTCCGCAAGGCCCAAGCCTGGGAGGCGATCTCGTTTCCGGTGTTGCCGGTGCGCGACAGCGTCCACTTGCCCTGGAACAGCCCCGCTGCCGAACTGTTCGGCCACGGCACCGCAGATCCGGACTTGCGCAAGGCGTTGCTGGATTGGAAATCGTTGGCGGCCAACTGGGCCACGGATCCCATCCAAGCGGAAGCCGCTGCCAAGTCGCTGCGCGCGGCGGCCGTCGCCAGCGCCGGAGCTACGGTGGATCTGCGCGCTTTCCGGGCGGAATCCCTACACGACAAGATCCGTCCCTTCCTTTGGGCACTGGTCCTTCTGTTGGCTTCCGGGATCTTGTCCTTCGTGGCGCTTCGCAAGTCCAAGCCCGCCATGACCAAGGTCGCCAACGCCATCACCCTATCGGCTTGGTTCCTGGTGGGCATCGGGCTCGTGCTGCGGATGTTGGTCAGCGGACGCCCCCCGGTGACCAACCTCTACGAGACCTTCCTCTTCAGCGCGTTTGTCGTCATCCCCGTCTTCCTGGCCGCGACGCGCCTTCGAGGATGGGTCGCGGGATCCTTCCTGGCGCCACTGGCGGGAGCCACGCTCCTGGTGCTGGCCAAGGGCTTCGCGTCCCGAGGCGACACCATGCCCGTGCTGGTGGCTGTGCTGGACTCGAACTTCTGGCTGACCATCCACGTGCTGACCATCACCATCGGCTACGGTGGCGTGGTGGCCGCAGGGATTGCAGGCCATTGGCATCTACTGAAGCTTCGCGCCGGCAGCCGGGATGGGTCGGAAATTGTCCGGGGGCTTGCCGCTTTCGGGCTTCTGTTCACCTTCGTGGGCACCCTGCTGGGTGGGGTGTGGGCGGACCAAAGCTGGGGTCGATTCTGGGGATGGGACCCCAAGGAAAACGGCGCGTTGCTGATCGTGCTGTGGGTGGCGCTGATGTTCCATGGACGCTCCAGCGGACAGATCGGAACCCGAGGTTTTTCGGTGGGAGCCGTCCTCTCCATTTCCACCGTGCTGTTCGCGTGGTTTGGCGTGAACCTGATGGGTGTGGGACTGCACAGCTACGGCTTCACGGAAGGCACGGCCTGGGGTCTGGCCAGCTACGCGGTCGCCGAGGCGGTGTTCCTGGTCTGGGTGTTGCGCACAAGGAAACTTCCCGCGCCGCAAGCCTGAATCGAATCGCGATCCTTGCGAAGGCTGGTCCAGGTTCAAGAATCTGGATTCAGAGCCGAAGCAACGGTTTCCCCCAGGAACATGGGGGATCTGCGCATCCGGACCCACCGGATCATGGGAAGATCCACTTCCAGGATATGGCCACGAATCATGGAATTGAAAACCTGGATGATCTGCAATGGCGTCAATTCTTGTCCTGACACTGCCATTCGCTCCAGAAGGCCGGAAAACGTCCTGTGGTCTTCGATGTGCTCCTCAATTTCCGGATACCCCAGGCTTCTCATCAGCCTTTCCTCCACGCCGAAGTGGTGGATGGCGCCCTTGTAGATCGAATCTCTGATCGAGGCGATGACTTCCGGATCTTTCCCCGCCATGATCGATTCATGAAGACGATTGGCCTCCTGGAAGAGATCCCGATGCTGGGCATCGATTTCGGGATCCCCTGATTCGAGGATTTCATCCCAATGGAAAATATTCATCGTGTTTCTCCGGACCGGAGGCGGGGTGTTTCAGGAAGATTCCGACGTGTATTCATTTCAGCGCCTTCTCCAGCTGAATCTGCAATTGGCAAAGCGGCAACGGGAACCGGATCGCCACCGCGCCCGATGGAAGCTCGTCGGGGGCGACGCTCTCCGAGTGGAGAATCACCATGCGCTTGCGGGATGCGCGCAGAACTTCCCATTCCGGCGTGCGCGGCTCCACGATCGCCACACCAGGTCGACTGGATTGGAGAAGATCCTGCACGAAGTTCACCGTCACACAATCGGAGATCTGTTCCAGGAACGATCCGATCGGATCCATGGGACTCCACCTCGCATCCCTCCACAGAACGATGCTTCCCATATCTCCGTTGGATAGGCAATCCGCCCCACCAAGGATGCCGATGGACGCTTCCAAGAGTTCGATTTCCTTGACGAACTCCTCTCCCGTCACCGCCAGGAATGGACCGGATTCCACTTCTCGCAGGTGGATGCACCGAACCTCCGAAAGCAAGCAACCCGGACGTCCCAAGTAGATGGCGATCTGATTGACCAGGTCCAATTTCCGGGCAACCAATCCCGGCTCCATCCGTTCCTTGGCCGTGAAAAAGCGGAAGTATTCGGTGAGGGGGTCTTGGATGTTGCGCGGCAGATTCATGGAAGCGAAAACGGAATCCACCAATCGAACCAGCGAAAGCCCGCAGGAGGCCTCCACGAGTTGATCCATCAGTTTGTTTTTCTTGGCCGACCACTCCCGCCATGCCGCCCAGTCCCCCTCCAGATGCTGCATCAACAAGATGAACGGCACATTGCGCACCAGGGCCATGGCGTAGTTTCTGGCCGCATCCTGCTTGATCGAAAGGCGTTCCATCACCATCGCGTTGCAAAGGGCGTTGCACCAGACCGCCCGCATGTCATCCCCATTGGCTCGTCTCAAGTCGCTGCGGCTCACCAACCCGCAAGCCATGGAAATCCGTACGACGCTCTTGAACCCCAGAAGCTGGAGCGCTTCATCGATCCGACTAACGGATGCACCTCGCGAATAGGCCGCAGAATTGGCCGCCCGAATCACCTGCGAGGCGATCACGGGATCCTTGCGCAGAACCTTCTCCAAATCCTCGAGGCTGGAAGTCGGCCGGGATGCGGTGTCCAACACATCTTCGATCACGGTCGGCAGGGCTTTCAGACTCGCCAGTCTCGCCAGATCGTCCGCTGCCAACGGACGCAGAGGAGGAGAATCCGGTACGACCGCACTCGATTCCGGAGCCGATGCCGCGGCAGCGCACGAACTCTCCGGATCGCTTCCCGAGAACGAAGAATCCGCGAGGGGAGCACTTGCCGGTCCGCGCGAACTGGATGCCGCACGGAAAAGATCCGGGGGGGGCGAAACTTCGATCAGCTTGGACACCAGTTGTTCGAAGGAAAACGACGGCTTGACCATGACCGTCTGGACTCCCAAGCGGACCAGTTGGGCGAGGACGTCCTTGGTGATCGAGCGCGTCACGACAAGAACCGGCAACAACCGGAACACGTGGCGACTGCGCAGGTACTTGATGAACTGGATCCCGTCCACACCCGCCAGATTGGTCTCCAGGACACAGGCTGTCGGTTTTTGACGCGTGGCAATTTCCAAAGCCGATGGAGCCGTCGATGCCTCCATCACGCCAAACCCGTAATCGGACAAGGAAACGGCCAGACCGCCTCGAAACCGCTCGTCGTCGTCGACGAGGAGGATCCTGCTTTCCGGAACGTCGATCCGCATTTGGAGTTACCCGACGGTTCCGTCGTCCGACAGGGCACGCACGAACAGAACGACCGAAGCCCCGTGTCGTCGACGGAGATCAGAGCCATTTCCGCATCCAACCTTCCCGCCGCTGCGGACAGCTTGACTCGAATCCGTTGCGTACCGGAGATCAACGCGCGGCGGATGTCGTCCGAAAGTCGACTGCCATCCGAATCCGCCACGCCGATTCCATCCACGAGGCTCCCCACCACATCTTCGGAACACCTACCGACCAGATGCAGAAACGAGCCGTTGACTTGCACGATCTTCCCCTCACGGTCCACGTGCACGATTCCATCCGGATGTCTTTCCAGGATCCGGTCGGCGACTCGCTGGCGAGAGAGATCGGCCTCGTGGTCGTTTCGGATTTGAGTGATATCCTGCATCACCCCGATGAAGACGTTTTTCCCGCCAGTCTTGGCATCGTCGATCCGCTTGCCCGTGGCGCGCATGGTCCGCCCTCGCTCACCATCGGCGTTCAGACGAAACTCCGAAACCTTGCCACCGTCGAGGCTGGAAACCGGATCCGTGAAAAGCGCTTTCACCGCCCGCAAATCGTCGGAAAACACGACATCCTCCAGAATGCCCACGATGGATCGACCGGCGGTTCGTTCGGATCCAAGCAAAGCGAAGAGCTCGTCCGACCACTCGATCTGTCCGGACTGCAGGTCGCGGGTCCAAGTTCCGATTCTTGCGATCCGTTCCCCCTCCCGCATGGCGCCTTCCGACCACCGCAGACGGCGTTCGAGGCTGGCGACACGTAGATGGGTATCCATTCGCGCCAACACCTCCATCAGGTGGAAAGGCTTGGTGATGTAATCGCAAGCGCCGAGTTCGAATCCCTTCGTCTTCGACTCGGTCTCGCCCAATGCGGAGAGCAACAGCACCGGGATGGACTTCGTCGCGGGATCCTTCTTCAGCGACGCAAGGACTTCGTAGCCATCCATGCCGGGCATCAAAATATCCAGCAAAACCATGTCAGGTGGGGCCAGCCGGGCCGATTCCAGCGCATCCAAGCCATTGGTGGCTACGGAGACGACATACCCGGCTCCACACAGGATTTCGTTGAGCAATACGAGGTTGGAGCTCGTGTCATCGACGATGAGAATCCGCTCGGTCCTGCGTTTTTGACTCATGGTGTTTCCTCCGCATCGCACTGTTCCCTGAGGCGCTGAGCGAGCTTGCGCAGTTTCCGGGTATCCATGGCAGCCACGAGCTTCACGATTTCCTCGGAAACCAGGGGGAATTCGGATGCCGATTCCACCGCCATCGCTTGGATCCCGGAAAGATCGCCTTGGCGCACGAGCAGATCGAACCGATCCAGCCAGTCCGCTCCGATCTCCAGATCCGAAGGCGTCGGGAAGATGGACGAATCCTGTCTGGACTGGTCGGTGGATTCCGATTCATGCACCTCGAGGGGACAATGCCTGGCCAGGGCGAGCGCGAGGCAGGTCCGCGAGACGGGTTTGCTCAGGACGTCGTCCAACCCCGAACGGCGAAATTCCTCTTTCTCGTCGGGGAGGGCGCTCGCACTGAGTCCGATCACGACCACCTTCCGGTCGGCGTGGTCGCGGCGGATCCGACGTGTGGCCTCGGCGCCGTCGATGGCGGGAAGCCAAAGGTCCATCAGGACGATTTCCGGCGATTGTGAAGAAACCTTTGCGACCGCATCCAGCCCATCGGACGATTCCAGGACGAGAAATCCCATCGGCTCCAGCAAGCACCGCAGAAACTGTCGGTTCGCTTCGATGTCGTCCACCACGAGAACGCGCACGGGAGCGACTCCGGGAGGCAGGCGCGCCTGCACCTGCACTGGCAACGTCACCTCCTCCGGCAAGCCCACCGCCGATAGAAACGGGAAGTGGAGACAAAACCGGCTTCCCTGTCCCACGGCACTTTCCACCGAGACGCTCCCGCCGAGCTCCTCGGCGAACTTCGCGCAGATGGCCAACCCCAACCCGGTTCCGGAAGCGGTCGCCGCCCCCATCATGGTCCGTTCGAACGGGCGGAAGATGTTCCCGATGCTCCCCGGCTCGATCCCGATTCCCGTGTCGGCGATTTCCACCGAGATCCGCTCGGGTCCATCGCGCTTCGCGGTCACCGTGACCGATCCGGACAAGGTGTATTTGATCGCGTTCCCGATCAGATTCGTCAGTATTTGTCGGATCTTGGATGGATCCGTGACCACGCGACGAGGAATCGAAGGATCGATGTGGACCGCCAGCTCGAGCCTCTTCCCCGAGGCGGAAGGATTGAACAACGACTGCAGGTCGAACACAAGCTCATGGAAATCCAGAGGGACCAATTTCAGGTTGCCATCCCCCTTCGATTCGGCCCGCGAAATTTCCAGGATCGCATTGATGGTTTCCAGAAGCTGACGACCATTGCGATGGATGATCTGGAGTTTTTCCCTGGCGGTTTGCGGAAGCGTCGTGTCGTCGGCCAGGATTTCGGCGAATCCCAAAATGGAATTCATCGGCGTGCGAAGCTCGTGGCTCATGTTGGCCAAGAACATCGATTTGACGCGGCTGGCTTCCTCCGCGCGCTCCTTTTCCAGGATGGCTTTGGCGCTGGCGGTGTGCATCCGCTGGGCGATGAGGACCATGAACGCGCAATTCAGGACGTATGCACCAGCGCCCAACCAATCGGAACTCCCCTGCATGAACGGCCTGGGGCTGGCAAGCTCCCATCCGAAAACCACGAACAGCGTGGTGAAGACCGTAGCCAGGGCGCCCGCTCGCCAGGCTCCGAACACCGCTGCGGCCATCACGGCGGGATAGAAGGTGAGCCAAGGTGTCCGGTGTTCCATGCTGGACAACACGAGCACTCGGAACCCGACACCGAAACCAGTCGCGCCTAGGGCGATCGCCAAGACGCGTCCCGCCGAGGCGATCGCTGATCTAGAAGGAAATTTGGGCATCGCAGGTCGATTATCCCATTCGAAACGCTCTCTCGTCCATGCCGCCGGTTCCTGTACCACTCCAGGTGGATTCCCTTTTCGAATGCCCCCCCGGTCCGCAGGTACAAAACGGACGGCTCATCTATTCCGCTCCTATCCGATCATCTCGGATGCGATCCGTGCCGCGTCTCCGTAGTGGCGGAGTCCTTCAAGAAACTTCCCATCGAGGTGTCGATGCTGGTCGCGAGGCCCGCCACCGACGTGGCACCCGCACGGGAGGCTTGCGCCACCTCGGCGCCTTCCTCCGATACCCGGGCCAATTCGCGGATGGCTCCGCGAATTTCCCGAGTGGCTCGCGAGGACTCTCCCACGCTGCGCGCGATTTCGCGCGAAGTCGCGCTTTGTTCCTCCACAGCCGCGGCGATGCTGGTCTGCAACATCTCGATGCGTTCCACCACCTCGCGCACCTTGCCCATCGCCTCGATGGAACCGCCCACATCGCGCTGGATGGTTTCCACCATGCGTCCGATTTCTTCGGTGGCGTTTCCGGTTTGCTTGGCCAACTCCTTGACTTCCCCCGCCACCACCGAAAATCCCTTGCCAGCTTCTCCAGCCCGTGCCGCCTCGATCGTGGCGTTGAGTGCCAACAACTTGGTCTGGTCGGCGATGTCGTTGATCACGTTCACCGCTCGGGTGATTTCCGCGCTCGAGGCACCCAGATCGATGATCCGTTGGTTGACCACCACGGTGGTGCGGCTGGCGTCCTTGGCGACCGCGGTCGCCTCGGTGACATTGCGGGAAATCTCGCCCACGCTCGCGCTCATCTCCTCGGTGCTGGCCGCCACCATCGCGATCTGCCTGTCCAGATCTTCCACGGATCCTCCCGTGACGCCCGCCGCCCTGGCTGTCGACTTGCTGGCAGACAGAATTTGATCCGCGCCTTCCGAAAGTCCGGTCGAAGCTTCCTTGAGTTGGGTCACCTGGGCGGCGATCGACTCCTGCAATTGCTTGGTTTTCTTCTCGGTTTCGATCTTCTTGGTGACCAGCTCCCAGGTCAGCATGGGTCCGATGTATTTGCCCTTCTCGTCGCGAACCGCCACGACCCTCTGCTGCATCCAGTCGTGTCCCACCATGATGGTGGCCGTGTGGGGCAGGTTCGATGGATCCGCGAGAATGCGCCGAACGCGCCCCGGATCCTTGTGGAACATGTCGATGCACTTGCCCACGATGTCTTCGGCCTTGCAATTCATGGCGTACTCGATGCCCTTGAGGGTCTCGATCGATTGGCGATTGGCGTAGGTCACATTGAGGTCAAGATCCGTCATCATGATGTTGACCGGCGCGAAGGACGCCAGGCGTTCGTACACCACCGCCTTTTGCAGTTCCCGACGCGAATAGACGATCATCCATCCCACCAAGGCCAGGAAGATCGCCAGGGCCACGATGGAAAGGTTCCTGCGCACGACCACGGTCTCCTCGACCGCTTTGCGCATCGCGGCGTCCCGACTCTCCAGCTTGAGGAGAAGCTCCTGGTTCAGCGAATCATGCAGTTCGTGCGCCGTCGCGTACTCCTTGGCCAAAAATTCGATCATGGCACCCTGGTTGCCTGACTCCATGATGGGAACGAACTTGGAATCCATCACCTTGAGGAATTTTTGCATGGGATCCACCGCCGCGTGCAGATCCGTCAGGACCGGATCCCCTGAGAACAGGGAATCGAAATGGCGCAAGGTGGAATCGAACTCCCGGCGATGCTGCACGAACTCCTGCCAATTCGCCTTGCGAAGCTCGGGATCGTTCGAGATGGCCACTTGGTGCAAATGCATCCCCGCCTCCACCAAGAACATCTTCGGCGGGGCGACCTCCACTTCCAAGTGGGTCTCCCTGGCTATTTTCGCGTCGAGAGGACCGCCGATGCGCACGGTCTGCATGCCGCGGAACACCACAGCCCAGACCGCGATGGCGACCAATGCGCTCGCTACCAACAAGACAGTCACGCGATCACGTATGGACATAGCTCCTCCGCAGGTGTTCATCGACGGACTCAGCCTACCATCTCCGGAGTTTCCAGGGAAGGCGGATTTTTCGGCATTCAACGAAGCGCGAAATTCCTGGTGGCCATCAAACGGAGAATCTTCCCAGCTTCGCGTGGATCGAATCCGCAGCCCCCTTCACCAACTCTGCCTGGGCTCTGACATTGGACGTCGCCCCGACGGATCGGGAGGCTAGGGTGGCTGCGTTTTCCAAACCTCTGCCCACCCCTTCGACCCCCTGTCTACCGGTCTGCGAGAGGGTGGAAATTTCCTGCACTTTCTGCTCCTGCTCCATCACCGCTTGCTGGATGCCTTCGGCCGACAGGTTCACCTGCTCGATCGATCCACGCACCGCCCCGATGGATCCTGCCATCTCACCTGCCGTCCCACGGATTCCTTCCACCATCCGCGTGATTTCTTCGGTGGCCTTGGCGGTCCTGGAGGCGAGGTCCTTGACTTCGCTCGCCACTACGCCGAATCCCTTCCCTGCCTCGCCCGCCCGCGCCGCCTCGATGGTGGCGTTCAGCGCGAGCAGACGGGTCTGGTCCGCGACGTTGGTGATCACCTCGACGATCTTACCCACCTCCTGGGTCGCCTCCTGGAGCCGGAGCGCGCTTTGCTCGGCGCTGGCGGTCTGGTTCATGGCCGCCCGCGAAGCGCCAGCAGAAACCTGCGATGCCTGGCTGATCTGGCTGATCCTTTCCACCAGTGCACGCGACCCTTCGCTGACCAACAGGATTCCCCCTTCGATCGAACGAAGAGAGCCCTGCAGCCCGACCAATTCGTCGGATGTTTTCTTCGCGAAATCTTCGATCGATCGCCCTTCATCGCTGAGCGTCTTCGAGGCTCCGGAAAAGTCGTCGGCCGATTTTTTGATCGAAGCGATGGATCCCTGCAATTCCCTGCGCATGGATTCCAGCGCCAGTCCCAGCACATCGCGATCGGAGGCTGGACGCACCGCCACGGACAACTCTCCTCTGGCGATGTTCGAGGCTTCCCGGCACCGTTCCTGGAAATACCCCACCAGACCGGAGAAGGCGACTTCCAATCGGCCCAGCTCGTCTTCTCCCCCGGATTCCAATTCGATCCCCGTGTCGCCTTTGGACAATCGCTCCGCCGCCAAGGCGATGCGCCCCAGCGGGACGGTCTGCCGGCGAACCAACAGGAGCGCACCGGCCACCATCAGCGCCAGCAGACACAAACTGACAACCAAAAGGATCCGCGCCGCACGGCGGGCTCCAGCCAGGACCTCCTGCGCCGGGGCTTCCACCAGGATCGCCCAGGGTTTGTCGCCCTTGATCACCGACAAGGGAACCGCCACGCGGATCGTGTCGCCCTCCTCATGGATCCACTCTTTGCCACTGGCGATCGCGTTCAGGATCTCCGATGCATGGAGGGAATCGATCTGGGAAAACGGCTTCGTGATCGCATCGACCTTCCCTGTCCGAGCGGCGATCAGACCGGTGTTGCCGATCACCGTGAGCTTTCCCTTGCCGTCGAACTCCACGAAGGAATCCGCCTGGGCCTGCAGTGGCGCCAGATTGATGTCCGCGGTCGTGATGCCCAAAAATTGTCCATCCCTTACCATCGCGGAAACCACGGTGGCCATGAGAACCGTCACGCCTCCCACCGGGTATGCGTAGGGATCGATCAGCATATCCTTGCCGGTCTGCTTGGGCAGGATGTAGTAGTCGCCAGCAACCGGTTTGTCGTAGTCCACCAACGGCTCGCAGGTGATGCCTTTCGCGGAACGCGACCAGTAGGGAATGAACCGCCCCGTCGCATCATGGCAGGCCTTTCCCTTCCAGGCCGCATCCTTGCGGTCCCAGGCATCCGGTTCCCAGCCCGTGCTCACGCCCACGAAGTCCGGATTGGATTCGAGCATCGCCCGGATCAGCACCGCCGCCGAGTCCCGATGGTTCCGGCGAGCCTGCATTTCCATCATCTGTCGCGCCAACACGGAGGTGGCTCCGTGCGCGTGCAGGAAGTATTGTCCCTGCTGCATGCCGCACCGGGTTGCCAACGAGCGCATCCGCTCCACGCCGCCTGCTCGCCCCTGGGCATCCAGAGCCCACCAGCCAAGACCAACAAGAACGGCGCCCATCAATAACAGCGCACAACCCAGTTGGAGAGTGACGAGTCCGCTGAGGGTACGGGGGCGCAAGCTCGAGAAGAAAGGCTGGATCGACATAGGGAGGACTCTTCCTGGGAGCGTGGAATTTCTGATTCCGTCGATCCTATCACCAAGCCGCGTTCAAATCAACCGACGCTCTTGCCCTCCACTTCAGCGTTTCCTCGCACGCTCCAATCCAACGGTGAACCAGAATTCCGAACCGGCACCTTCTTCGCTTTCCACCCCGATCTGGCCACCCATGAGCTCGACCAATTGCCGGGTGATCGCCAGTCCGAGTCCCGTTCCACCGAATTTTCGCGTGGTGGAGCTGTCCAGCTGGGTGAATTGCTGGAAGAGCCGACCGACGTGCTCCTTCGAAATCCCGATCCCGGTATCTTGCACGCCCACGCGCAAGGTCACACGACGATCGTCGTGGGGAAGCTCCGCGACATGGATCGAGACACCGCCCTGCTGAGTGAACTTGATCGCGTTGCCCACCAGGTTCAACAGAATCTGTCGCATCCTGCCCGGATCGCCCATGTAGGTCCCCGCAACGCTGGAATCCACGAGGCGAACCAAACTCAAACCCTTTTCTTTCGCACCAGGACCCATCAGACGGACAACCTCGTCGAGCACCCGCAACAGATCGAATTCCACCCTCTCGAGCTGGAGCATGCCCGCCTCGATCTTGGAAAAATCGAGGATGTCGTTGATCACGCGGGACTGCTCCTCCAGTTGCACATTGTTGGCTTGCAACTCGTTCGTCAGTCGCGACATGGAATAATCGTAGATGCTGGAGATGACCAGCGAGAACACGAAGACCCCCCCAAGCCGGGTCACCATGTCCATCGAGGCGATTCCAGGAAATCCACCGAGAGCATGGTGGACCACCACCGCCACGGCACAGATGGCGGCCGAAACAAGCGAAACAACCAATCCCCAGCGCCAACCCAGGAAAAAAGCCCCGCAAAGAGGAATCAAGACGATCCAAATCGATCCTATGCCTCGATTGGCTCCGCCTACGAACAAGTACACGAAAAAACTCGAGGCGAACAGGATCAGTAAAAAGTATGGCGTGCGCGACGAAGGCTTCCTGAGCGCCACGAAGATGGATCCGAGAAACAGCACCGACATCAGAAAGTCGATTGCTGCCAGCCAGGTCATTCCCTTGGCCAATGTTTCCAAGCCGAACACCAAGCCGAAAACACTACCCAGCGAAGCCACCACCAGAAACACGTTCGTTTTCACGTTCCATTGTCTGGGCCTCGTTTCGCTGCCTCTTGCCGGCTTTCGAGCGGATGTACCCAATTGATTTTCGGGGAGACTTGGACGCATGGGCCCGATCCCATCCCTTCTGCAAAGAACATTCGGTTCAGGAGATTTTACGCAAAACTAAACACGCCCCTTCGTGGATTGGGCGAATTCAATGATCACCGCGCAGGACCAGAAATTGAATTGCGCCGGGATACCCGATCCTCGTCTACTTTTTCTCACAACATTTCCGGAGGACTTCCTGTGAAGTCAGGTGTTTGGCCCGTTCTCGCCTTGATCAATGGAATCGCCGGTGCCGCCGTTGTCGATGTTCTCCCGGGAGATCCCTCCATCCGCTACCTGGGACGCTACGGCAAGGACAGCAGCTCTCCCGATATCCAGTGGGCCTGGTCCGCTTCCGGCGCGGCCATCACGTTCAACGGCACCTCCTGTTCGATCCGCATGCAAGCGAAGGGATCCATCTACAGCGTATCGGTGGACGGAAAAGAGACCAAGGTCCTGGATCTTTCCAACGCATCCAACGACACCATCTTCCAACTGGCTTCCGGTCTGAGCCAAGGCACGCACACGGTTGCCGTGCGACTGCGCACCGAGGCCCAACATTCGCTCACCCATTTCCGGGGATTTCGCATCGACGGCACTCCCGGAGTCGCCCCTGCGGAAGGTGACCGCCGGATCGAGTTCTATGGAAATTCCATCACGTGCGGGTACGGCATCCTGGATTCAGTGGCTTCCAACCCTTTCAAGGTCCAAACCGAAAACGAAGCCCTCACCTATGCCGCCCTGGCGGCGGACTCCTTGGGCGCAGAGCGGCACACCATCTGCTGGTCGGGGCGCGGGGTGATCCAAAACTACGGCGGTGACACCAAATCCGCGACAGTCCCCCAGATGTACAAGCAAGTCCTCACTTGGGATACGTCCGTGCTTTGGGATTTCACTCGCTGGATCCCGCAGGTGGTGGTGATCGACCTGGGCACCAACGATTATTCCACAGCCAGCGCCCAACCGGATTCCACCAAGTTCTTCCGCACCTACCGCGACTTCGTGGACACGCTCCATGCACGCTATCCACAAGCGCGATTCGTGTTGGTGGACGGCCCCATGATGTCCGACAACTACCCTTCCGGGCTGAAAACCCTCACCAAGATCCGTAGCCATCTGGACAATGTCGTGGCCGACGTGACCAAGCGCGGGCTCAAGGCCACCCACCTCAGCTTGACTCCCCAAGAGGACAGCCGCGGATACGGCGCCGACTACCATCCCAATCGTTCCCAGGCGAAGCTCAACGGCGCGGAACTCGCCGCACACCTGCGTCAGATTTTGCCAGAGTGGGACAACAGTTCCACTCGTTCCACTCCGTTCCCGGTTCGCGCCGATCTCGTTCGTCTTCCTGCCGGACTGGCCATCCACAACCCGAGCCAAGTCGCATGGAACGCCAAGATCGTGGACCTTCGCGGTCGCAGCAGATGGAACCAGGTTGTGCCAGCTTCCGCAACAATGATTCTTCCTGCAACAAAATCCGTCCAGTGGCTTGTGCTGGAATCTTCCGAGGGAACACAGGTGCTGCCCCTGCAGCCGGACCTTCGCTGAGCGGTCGCCCCGCGGGCATCTCAGCCGAACAGCCTCCAGGCCGGGATCGCCCAGATGGGCTCGTTCTTCGCGCCTGGAACCAACCGGCGCGCCACGGGATCCTGGCTCACCACCAGGCCCGCCAACAGCGGTTTGTCCAGGATCTCGGAGAGATCGCGCAGGTGCCTTGCGTCGGAATCCGTCACACGCTCGGCAAGCTTGGCTTCCATGGCGATATAGCCCTGGTCCAACTCCAGCAACAGATCCACTTCGCGACCATCCGATGTTCGCAGATGGGTGAACTCCACGCCGGTGCGCGTGAGTGCGCCCTGCTTGATGGATTCGGCGACCACCACCGTTTCCAGCTCATGGCCATCGGGGTCGCCCGTGCGTCGCAGGATCCCTCGACGAATGCCGTTGTCCAGAAAATGAAGCTTGGGAGACTTGGACAGGCGCTTTTCCACGTTGCGAAACCAAGGCTGGAGCAGCACGATCTGGAAGCTGAGCTCCAGATATTGCAGGTAGCGCTTGGCCGTGGCGGCGCTCACACCACAAGCCGCGCCCAGCGCCGCGAATTGGATCAGCTCCCCGGAACGCAACGCGGCGATCTTCTGCGCTCGAGCGAACGGTTCCAGATCGGATAGTCGTGCAAGATCGGCAAGATCGCGCTGCAGATAGAGTTCCTGGTAGTCGCGCAACCAATCCATCCGGTCGGCATCATCCATTCCATCGGCGATCAGGGAAGGCATTCCGCCCCAGCGCACGAGATGAGCCCACCAACGCTTGGCCTCGGATTCCCGAGCGGTCAGGGCCGTTTCCGGATTCACCAGAACATCCAGGATCGACGCGATTTGGTCAGTATTTGTCAACATCATCTGGTATGGGGTGGCGGGCATCGGGTCTTTCGAATCCATCAGCTCGCTCAAGGTGAGCGAATGGAGTCGCAACAAGGCCGCACGTCCCGCCAGGGTCTCCCGCACCCCTTGCAACAGATGGATCTGACTCGAGCCCAAGAGCAGGTAGCGAACCTGAGGCGCCTGATCGTAGCAGCTCTTGATGGTGTCGAAGATCTCCGGCGACTTCTGAACCTCATCCAGGATGGCCACGGGGAAGCGTGCGATCCAATCCGCCGGCGTGAGGGACTGATAGGCCAATCTCTCGGCCAATGCGTCGAAGCGAAGCAAGGGAATTTCCGGGAAGGCCATCTTCATCAGTGTGGTCTTCCCCACTTGGCGAGCCCCGGTCAGCACAGTGATACGACCTCGAGGGGATGACCAGAGGCTTTTCAGTCGTTCTTGGAGCAACCGATGGCGATCCATAGTCGAATTATACGTAAATTCGACCAGGATCATTGCGGATTTGGCGTAAATACCGCCACGTCATGGCTGTATTTACGCCAAATCCCGCTCTTGTGCCAAGTGAACCCCGCTTTGGCGGGAAAACCCTACGGCGCGACCACTCGCAACGATTGGTGGATGATACCGACGCCCGGTCTGGTCCAAGGGAAATACCTTCTTCCTAGAACGAGTATCCTCACCCTCGATCCAGAGGTCGAAATGCGCGGATTTTCCTCGATGGGGTCTCGCCATGGATTTTGCCTACTGGTGGCGATGGCGATGACACCAGGATACGCTGCCACGCTGCGTATTCCCGCCTCGGACTCGCGGTTGCTGTGGGAGGCGAGGACCCTTGGCCCGGACTCAGGCTCACGGGACGTGGGATGGTCTGCCTCCAGGGTGAAACTTCGTTTTGCCGGAACAGGGGTCCGGGCGCGAATCGAACCTGGTCGAACCTGGTGGAACCTGACTTTGGACAATCGGCCGCCAGTTGCATTGCGTCCCTCTCGATCCGACACGCTGGTGCTGGCAACGGGCTTGACCGAAGGGACACATGAACTGACCCTGGCCAAACGAACCGAACTGTTCGTCGGCTCGGCGCGAGTGCATGAATGGATCATCGAGGGCGCGAATCCCCGACTGTTGCCTCCGCCCAGCCAACCTGCATTGAGAATCGAGTTCGTGGGCAATTCCATCACCTGCGGCTACGGCGTCCATGCGCCAGATCCCGGTGAAGGATTCCAGGATTCCACCGAAGACGCCGAAGCCACCGCCTACGCCCGGGCAGCGCGCGCGCTGGGTGCCGAGTTCCGAGTGGCTTGTTATTCCGGCTACGGTGTCTTTCGGGACCTCCGCGCCGAGCCAAACACCCTCCCGGGCATCTACGATTTGGCCGATCCCAATCAACCCGGGAATTGGGACCATGCCAAGTGGCATCCCCACATCGTTGTGGCAAACCTGGGAACGAACGATTATGCCCGGGGAATTCCCGATTCCGTGGCGTTTTCCAAGGCCTACGCCGATTTTCTGACCCACCTCGTGCAAGTCCATCCCGGAGTTTCCATCGCTCTGGTCCACGGCCCGATGATGGCCGACGGGTTCCCTCCCGACAGCGCCGGCAATCCCCAGCCGAGCGCCACCAGTCTTCGAAACCGGATCACCCGACTCGCCCAATCGATGGCGCCGAAACTGGGCGTAACGATCGATACCATTCTCCTGACCCCGCAAACGCAGCAGGTGGGATGGGGCGGCGACTACCACCCGAACCTGGAACAGAGCCGGATCAACGGCCTGGAAATGGAAGCAGGGCTGCGCCGCGCCTTCCCCAAGGTGATCGAATCTGCCGTTTCCACGACCCTTCGTCACCTGCCTACCGATCATCGCTGGTCGTGGGCGGGTAGTGGCCCCTGGCAATTGACCATCTGCGATCTCCGCGGCCGCACCATCGCCCGACTCTCCGGAAATGGGATAGGTTCTCTCCAATCGATCCCGATTCCGGCAGGGGTGCATTTCATGCACATTGACCAGGATGGCAGGCGCCAATCGTTTCGGTTCCTTTCCGGCGGGAACCAATTTTTGTCTCCAAATGGCGGCACAAGCGACCGGCTTTGAGGGCGATCCTTGCCTGTATCCTGGAGAACCCGTTTTGGCACCGGTGCGAAATCCCTGGAAGGAAATCATCAACCTTTCCGTCCACTGTGGCGACATATTCCAGTGCCATCCAACACCGCGGGTTTAACCGCGACCCTTGTTCGCCCATAGGAGAATCATCCATGCACGGCTTCCTTCGCTCTGGCCTTCTACCGATCGCCGCAATCGCCTGCATGGCCAACGCCGGAATCGTTTCCACCCACGGCGCTCTGAAGGTGGCCAACGCCAAGCTCACCAACGCCGCCGGCACGCCTATCCAGTTGGCGGGGATGAGCCTGTACTGGCCGCTGTGGGGCGGCGAGAAGTTCTTCAACAGCGGCTCCGTTTCCTCCACCGTCAAGGATTGGGGCGCCAGCATCGTGCGTGTCCCCATGGCAGTGGGCAACGGCTCCGGAAGCCTCTACACAGGCAACACCGGCCCCATCAAAGCCGCCGTGGACGCCGCCATCGCCAACGACGTGTACGTGATCATCGACTGGCACGTGGAGCAAGACGCCCCGCAAAAGGACAAGGCCATCGCCTTCTTCGCCGACATGGCCAAGACCTACGGCAAGCAGCCCCACGTGATGTTCGAGATCTGGAACGAACCCGCCAAGGCCAGTTGGAGCGATGTGCGTTCGTATGCCATCGACTTGGTGGCGGAGATCCGCAAGTACAGCTCCAACGTGATCATCGTCGGATCCCCCGACTGGTCGAAGGCGGTGGACCAGGCCTCGGCCAATCCGGTCCCAGGCGACAACATCGCCTACACCTTCCACTTCTACGCCTGCACGCACGGCGCCACCTACCGCACCAAGGTCTCCAACGCCTCCAGCAAGATCGCGATCATGTTCACCGAGTGGGGCACCACCGAGGCATCCGGTGGCGGCAGCGTGTGCATCTCCGAAACCGACGCCTGGCTGCAATTGGCCAAGGACAAGGGGATCAGCTGGGCCAACTGGTCACTTTCTGACAAGGCGGAATCTTCCGCCGCGCTCACGGGTGGCGCCTCCACCAACGGCGGCTGGAACGACGGCAACCTCACCGCTTCCGGCAAGTACGTGAAAGGAAAGATCGGCGAGGTCGCGAAAACCCTGGCCGCCATGCCCACCACGCCGGTCACGCCCGTGGATCCCGTCGTACCTGTCCTACCCAAGGTCGATACCGTGGCGGTTCCCGGGAAGATCGAGGCGGAGAAGGCCTCCACCCTTTCCACCGACATCAAGATCGAGACCACCACCGACGCCGGTGGCGGATCGGCGCTGGGCTACACCACCAACGGTTCGGCCGAATACACCATCAAGTCGACCTTGACAGGAAACGTCGTCATCCGTTCCCGGGTGGCCACCGCCGAGAACGGGACCATGAATTTCAAGCTCAACAACAACCTGATCGCGAGCCTCTCGGTGGAGAACACCGGTGGATGGCAGACCTGGCAGACCAAGGAGACCAAGGCCCGGATCGACAACGGCGGCACCGCCAAACTGCAGATCCAGTGGACAGGCGCGGTGAACCTCAACTGGGTGGAGATCGTCTCTGAGCAATCCGGCGTGTCCGACCGCGAAGCTTCCAGCGGATTCAAGGTGGCTTCGCAGGGCCGGGAGTGGCTGGTTGACCTGCCCAAAGGAGCCCATGAACTGGTGGTTTCCGACCTCCAGGGCCGTGTTCTCTCACGGGAGTCGGTGGTGGGCAAGGTCCAAGCGCGAATCCAAGCCAGCGCAAACGCACGCTTGGTGCGCCTGGAGTCCTGGGACGGAACCCGCTCGACCCGGCTTGTTCCCGGGATCTGATCGGACCGTCGGGAGCGCCCACTACTTGGTGGGCTTGAATCCCTTGCTGTTGTCGTAGCCGAACTGTTTGGCGGAGTAGATGCCACCGAACTTCTTCACCAAGTAGGATTGGACCTTGGCTGGGAGCGCGAAGTAGGCGGCATCGCCCTTGGTGGAGCGTTCGTTGTCCAACGTACCGGTGATCGCGTCGACCGAGGCCTTGGCGCCCTTGTGCACGATCACTGTCTTCATGCGCCCACTGAAGGGATCCTCGTCGTAGCCACCATTGCCATCCTTTTCGCAAAACCGGAAGACCACGATGGGATCCACCAATCCGTCTCCGTCAATATCTGACAATTCCAGGAGCTTGGAACTGAAGTACCCACCCGCTTCGGAGGTGGTGGAGGTTGCCCGCACCGTGGTGGAGATCACGGGGCTGCCGGTGGCGGGGATCTTGACGATCTGGGCCTCCAGCACGGTGGAAAGCGGCGCCTTCCCGGGAAACCTGTCCAGCTTCTCCGTGAGGTACACCTGGTAGGATCCGGATTTGTCCGTGAAGCAGTAGGTCTTCACGGGCTTCATGGTGATCTTCAGCTTGGCCAATCCCGCGGCGTCGAGGCCCTTGCACGGCGTGGGAGCGGCGGCCGATGCCAGGGAAACTAGGGAAAGGGCCAGGCAGAGAGCGGCTCGACGGGCAAAACGAATCATGGGGCTTCCTCGAGAGGGATGAAGGAGTACCCAAGGTACTTGTCCTCCGCCTTCTTCAGTGTTCCGTGCGTGCGCCTCAAATCCCCAGTTGAGTCCAGCTTCCGTTCGCGCCCTGGATGCGAATCACGAACGCTCCAGCTGGCGCAGTCGCTTCCCACGCACCTTCGCGAAGGTCCCCTGCGGCGATCACCGAACCATCCAGCCGCAGCAACGCCACCGACCCGATGGAACCGTCGTTTGATTCCACACGAACATTCCTGCCCATGCGGCGAACTTTCAGGTCCCTCGGCCGCTTGGCGACAATTCCCGTCTCCGGTATCGGAGCCAACCAAGCGAAGTCCTCCGTGCGAACATCCTGACTGATTCCGCAGATGTCGTGCCACAGCCCGAACGGATCGTCGGCTCGCGCTTTGAGGTCCAATCCCGCGTACCAACGCTCCAATCGAATGGCGGCGCTATCGCCCTTGCGAAGCGCACGATAGGCCGGCAAAAACCAAGTGGCATGGCGAAGTTCGTTTCTCTTATAAGTTTCGGGAGGAGCGTAGTCGTAGCGGACCTGGATCTGGGAGTCTACCCGGTTGGTCCGGGACTGGGCTCCCACCAGAAGATCGATGTGCAGGTCGCTGGCCGTCCAGATGGATTTGTCCGGCTCACCGATACCGGATTCCGTCCCCCAAAGTCCCTCCCGCGTGCGCCAGGTCACCAGGTCGCTGTCATGCAGAAATCGCGCGAAAATGATGGCGGAAGTCAAAGCCGAGGCCGAGTTGTATGCGTTGTAGGTGAGTCCCTGTCCTTCGATGTAGCTGGAATCCGCATTGGGGTATTCGTGGTTTCTGGCCCATTCTCCGCACTCGCCGCCCGGGTACACGGAATAGACAACCCACTCCTTGTGGTAGCGTTTCACCTCGCGAACCAGCGAATCGGAAAGTTTGGGCTGGGTGCGCGACAACGCCACTCCCACCAACGCCATGTAGAGGTTGGTCATGGCGCGGCGATTGTTGTACCACTGCGAGATGTTGGCGATCGAGTCGCCCTGGAATGTGGTGGTCATTCCCAGGTAGTTTGGAACCAGCGCCATTCCTTTGCGCAGGGAATGGTCTTCTTGTTCACGATTGGGAAAGTTCAATTTCAAGAACAGTTGCATGTGCCACAAGGCGAACCTCGCATTGGCCGCGAACCAGTGCTCCAAGCTGTCCCGCTGCACAGGCGTCGCTTGTTCCCGCACCCGCAGATAAGCGGAAACCGCCCTCGCCAGCCAGGGCATCTCGAAGAATCCGTCGATCTTGCCTCCGGTGGGCACCGCTCCCCTGCGAAACACCAACTCGGGATCAGGGGAGCCGGGCAGATCCCAGTAGCTCTTTTGGGCACAGGCCAACAGCCAAGGAATGGTCTTGGGGCCAAGGTCGGTGGTCACGGCGTTGGGGTCGGCATTCTTGAGCGCGGGAGCGGTGGTGTTGGCCAGGCTCAGATCGCGCACCGCCAACGGGGTAATGTCCACGGGCTGGGCGTGGATGGCGGCAGAAAGCAAGAGCAACCCTATGGGCAACGCGATGGAACGGCGCATCGGGATTCCTCGGATTAAAAGCAGGATCGGCGTCATATCAATGATACAACTGGGACTTCCTTGGACGCACGGAGACGTTTGAATACCTTCTAGAAATCCCGTTATCGAGTTGAGATCACTCGTTGAGAAATGGTCCCCCATGATCGCCCATGTTCTTTCCCTTCTGCTTCCGTTCGCCGCCATGGATTCCACGGTTCGCGAGATCTCCTCCTTGCTCGAATTCATCCGGTCTCCGCACGCTTGCAAGGACACCATCCCTCCTTCGCCCGGCAGCCTCCCTTCCTCGATCCGATGGACAGGCGGGGCGAAGATCCGCACCTCCACATGTCGTGGAGACCTGCGGAAAACTCTCGTGACCTGGGGCTCCGAGGAATCCTCCCAAGGCAGCGATCTGTATCTGGTGGATTCCCAGGGCCTGGCCTTCCTCCACTCCTATGCCCGGATTGCCAACGACGACGGATCCGAAGATTCCCTGGTGGATCATTGGCTGTACCGCAGTCCACATGGCGCCATCGCCTATTCCAGCGTGGGCATGTCGACATCCCCGCGCACGGCGATCCGCAGCGATTCATTGGCGAACATCGCCGATCGCATTTTTTGGGAGGGAGGCCTGTACAGGAGCATCTCCGACACCCTTGCCAGAACAATCGGTCTTCCGAAGGGATTTTCCGTTGTTCCGCCCTCCGGCTGCATCAGGACCAGCTACCCCCAATCCACCGCCCGCGGGATCATCGACCGCATCGCGCCGTGGATGGATCTTCGCACGGATTCCGCATACGATGTCCTTGCCCTGGAAAGCCATGCCTGTGGGGAAGCAATGACCTTCCTCCTGGCGCAGACGCAGCAATCCGGGAAGAACGCGCAGCTCACCCTCGTGCGACAACACGACTCCCTGCGTTTCGCCGTGGTCCGCGAGACCTCCAACGGGATGGAAACGGAACGATTGCTGGTTCCAGGCACCCATCACGCCTCCACCTGGATCCGCACCGCCGGACAGATCGACGCGATCTACCCATTTTTTGTCAAGGACTCAGCCATTGGTGAATCCGATTCGCTGGCAAGTCGGCTTTCGCGTTCATTCAAACTACCCGACCCGCAGGAGGTCTTCCGCATCCGCAGGGATTCGGCGGATGCGGCCGTGCAGCGGCGCATCCAGGCCATCGATGAAGCGATCCGTCTCAGGAAATGCATCCGGTCGGAGGCCAACCCCATTCCCGAACTGACCCGCCTCGTGCGATCCACCGCCCCCGCTTCCGGCGCGGAGTTCTCGATCTGTCCGGATACGATTGGGACATTATTTGTCCAACATCTCGCCACGACCACCCGGAGTTTCGAGCAGAGGATCTACGCCACCACCACAGGAATGGAACTTGTGCAGACGTTGCGCAAGGACACGTCCGGCACCACGGTCCGACGTCGCCTTTTCCGGTTCGGAAACACCATCGCCTCCCTGGAATCGACGTCCCATCCTTCAAAAAACGCCAGCACTTTCCAGCCAACCCGTTCGCCGATCGATACCAGGGATTGGGGTCGGATCGATTCCGCCTTCCTCGCCTCCCTCCCGAACTTTCCGCGCCAGGCCATCGCCTTGGATGGATTCCTCTTTCTGGAGGCCAATCCCGAGGTCAGCTCGGAGCTTCCCGCAAAGCGCGTCGGACCTTGGAACGTCACCGATCTGCGCCTGGATTCCGTTCAGGAACGGTGGCGCTCCTTCCAAAAGAAGGTCTTCCGTTCCCAGGACGATCCCAAGGCGCGGCCGGACACCATTGTCGGTTTCTGTCTGATTTCGGCGGTGCCGGAAGCCGACGAGGAATCATCTCCCCGGACATCGAATGATGTGTACTTGGTGGCGAAACTCTCCGGTAAAAGGAAAATCGGCGAGGCTCCCGATCTGGTGGGGCTTGCCAGTCTGCTCCCCGCTCCTGGTCAGCGCCACGACCTCGTGAGTTCCCGGTTTGACGAATGGTCCAACCAACAGGTCGAGCTCGCCAAAACGCGAGCGGAAGCGCTATACCAGACCTTCCTGCAGCAACCCGGCAATGCTTCCAACCACGATTCCCAGTATTCTCCGCATGTCGATCCCTACACGAGTTCCTGGAGTCATGGGGATGGCCAGGACGAATACTTCTTCCACTACCAATCGGTCGGCCTTGGCGCCCCCTGCGTGGAGACCTTCGACGGATCGTTCGCCATCGCGACCCACCGTGCGGTCCCGACGGAAACGCCGCTACGCGACGTCTTCGCCCCTTCGGAGCCTGATTTGCCGACGCCATCGGAAACCGACGCATTCGAAAAGATCGTGCCTTACGGGATGGAATCGATCGAGCACCCCTGCTCGGGAATCGATGGATACGAATGTGGGATCCAGGCCTTGTCAAGAGCGAAACCGGGCAGGCATCTGCAAGCTCTCGTGGAAGCCCAGGGAGATTTTCACAAAGTGTTGTTGAGGGAATGGAATGGATCCGAATGGGAAACGCGGATGGAGGTCAATCGTCCAGGGATCCCGCAAAAAATCGGCAACGGCTGGATGGAAAACTGCCCGGGAGACTGATCGCCGGAGCCGCTTTGCCCCCTCGCGAAATGACAGAATACTTCCAGGCGATCACCTCTCGGCCAACGGCGACGAATTCCGATTCGCGGCGGATGTCCATCGGACAGCCCGCGTCGGCCTGACATCGACCTCGTCCTTTACTATGCTTCCGCCATAGTCCGCGACGGTGCTTCGTCGCGTCCATACATCTCCCAGCGGGCCGACCCTTGACAAGGAATCCGTCTTGCTTTCCGTCAATTCATCCTCTCCGCCCGATTGGGAAGCGCGCCCCAGTGACGTTTCCCGGCCTGCGCGAACATCGCCGGGGGCGTGTGGGCCATGACTTCACCACTTTCCGCCAAAATTCCCACCCACGATTCCCAGGAGCCACAGAATGAGCGCATTCCTTCGCCTTCTCGCCTGCCTCGCGATGGCTTCGTCGCAACTTTGGGCAAAATCCGTCACCATTTCGCAACGTGTCGTGCGCGACGGATCGGCGAGCCTGGTCGGCTGGTCCGGGTCCGACAAGGACCTGTTCGTGGTGGGCGGTGGGCAACCCACCACCGCATGGCTCGAATTCGACGGCACCCCGGATTCAAACTCGACCTCGATCCATCTGGACGTGCTGGTGCGTTCGGCCTCGCAGTCGGGCACCTTGCAGGTGTACGCACTGACCCAAGCCATCCAGACCTTGGAGAACGGCACCCAGATCGGAGACCTTTCGCTCGCCGCGCAGCCAGCAGGACAGGTGACGATTTTTGGCGGAACCTCCGAACGCCTGGTGTCCATCCCCCTCGCAGGGAAGTTCCCGTACGGGCTCGCATTGGCCTCGAATGACGGTCTGACCGCCCGATTGTTCGCCAAAGAATCCGGGGTCCCCGCGCATCTTGCCTACACGCTACACATCGCCGACACTCTGACAGGTCCTGTTGGTCCGCAAGGACCTGTGGGCGCGACGGGCACGACCGGACAGCAAGGACCGCAGGGGATCCAGGGGCCCAAAGGTGATTCTGGAGTTAGGGGCGCGATGGGCCCCCAAGGCCCAACGGCGGACATATCCGCTTTGCAATCCGCCGTCGACAGCTTGAAAGCGAGCAACTCCAATCTCCAGGCTCTCGCGAATCTCTCCGTAACCGTTGCTGCCGTGGAAGCTGGCAAGATCCGCAGTCTATTCCTGAAATCCGACGGAACCCTCTGGGCAACAGGAGACAACACCAGCGGCGAGCTCGGCGATGGAACGACAACCAGCAGGTTCTTGGCTGTCCAGGTGGCAAGTTCCGTCAAGGGCATTTCTGGAGGAAGCGAGCACACCTTGATCCTGAAGCTCGATGGAACCCTCTGGGCGACAGGAGACAACTCCAGCGGCAAGTTCGGCGATGGAACCTATACGAATAGCACATCGTTCATCCAGGTCGCCACATCCGTGAAGGCGATCGCCGCGGGTGACGTCCACAGCCTGTTCCTGAAAACCGATGGAACCCTTTGGGCAATGGGAGGCAACGATTTGGGTCAGATCGGCGACGGAACCAAGACAAGCAGGTGGTCGCCAGTCCAGATCGCCTCCTCCGTGCAGGCGATCTCCGCAGGCAGCAGCCACAGCCTGTTCCTGAAAACCGATGGAACCCTCTGGGCAACGGGATCCAACAACTTTGGACAGTTCGGCGACGGAAGCACGGTCAGCAGGTTGACACCGGTCCAAATCGAATCTTCCGTGAAAGCGTTTTCCGCAGGCAGCAACCACACCCTGTTCCTGAAAGCCGATGGAAATCTGTTCGCAATGGGAAACAACAGCGCTGGACAGCTCGGCGACGGAACCTCAATCAACAGGAAAAATCCCATTCTGACCGCCACATCGGTGAAGGCATGCGCCGCGGGGAACGAATACAGTCTGTTCCTGAAAAGGGATGGAACACTCTGGGCGATGGGAAACAACAACTACGGCGTATACGGGGACGGAACCACGACCAGCAGCTCCATTCCCATCCAGGTCGCCACCTCCGTGAAGTCCATGTCTACCGGCAATTTCCACAGTCTCGTCCTGAAAACCGATGGAACCGTTTGGGGATCAGGCAACAACTCCACCGGCCAGCTTGGCGACGGATCCTCGACCAACAGGCCATCGCCTGTCGCCATCGACTTTTAAGCGCCACGGAGCTCTCCGGGTTACGGGATTCAATGAAGTTGGCCAGTTCCGCGATGGAACCTCCACGGAAAGGTCCATCGCCGTGCTGATCGAATTCGAGGTTGTGCTCCAAGAGCCATTCCATCGGGCGGGGCAAACGGACCCGAAGCAGCCATCCCCCCGCCCCGGACCGTTTGGAGGTTACCTTTACCGCCCTTCATGCATGACAAACCTTTGATCGTCCAGGGCGACCTGACCCTCCTTCTGGAAACGGAAGGACCCGGGTACCTCGCCGCTCGCGACGCCATCGCCCCTTTCACCGAGCTCGTCAAGAGCCCGGAGTACGTCCACACCTACCGGATCTCGCATCTGTCGCTGTGGAACGCCGCCGCCACCGGCCGCTCCGCCGAGGAAGTTCTTTCCGCTCTCTCCGAACACAGTCGTTTCCCCGTGCCCGCCACCGTGGTGCGCGAGGTCACCCAGTACATGGGTCGCTACGGGACCCTCCAGCTGGTGCGCGAAGGTCACGATCTGTTCCTGGTCGCCAAAGACCCGCTCGCGCTGATGGAGGCGCGACACGTCAAGGGCGCCCAGCCGTGGATTTTGGACCAGGTGGCACCGGATCGCTGCCGTGTGGACGGCGCCTTTCGCGGTCACCTCAAGCTCGCCCTGACCTTGGCCGGACTTCCCGTGGAAGACCTCGCAGGCTACACGGTGGGAGATCCGTTGTCCTTCCGACTGCGCGAGGTGTCAGAATCTGGCAAACCCTTCGCCTTGCGCCACTACCAGGCCGAAGCCGCCGAGGTCTTCCACGCGGCGGGCTCCGTGAAGGGCGGCGCGGGAACCATCGTGCTGCCTTGCGGCGCAGGCAAGACCGTGGTCGCCATCGGCGCCATGAACCTCTGCCAGTGCCACACATTGATCCTGACCACCAACGTGGTGGCCGTGCGCCAGTGGATGCGCGAAATCCTGGACAAGACCACGCTCACGGCAGACCAGGTGGGCGAATACACCGGCGAGACCAAGGACATCCGTCCCGTCACCCTGGCCACCTACCAGATCCTCACCTACCGCCGCTCCAAGGAAGACACCTTCCCCCATTTCGGGCTGTTCCAGGCCCGCAAATGGGGCTTGATCGTCTACGACGAAGTCCACCTGCTGCCCGCTCCCGTGTTCCGCGTGTCCGCCGAAGTCCAGGCCACCCGCCGTTTGGGCCTCACCGCCACCCTGGTGCGCGAAGACCAGAAGGAAGGCGACGTGTTCGCGCTGATCGGGCCCAAGCGCTACGACGTGCCCTGGAAGACCTTGGAATCCCAAGGATGGATCGCCACCGCCACCTGCACGGAAATCCGCATTCCCCAGCCCGTGGCCCGGTATGTGGAATACGCCCAGGCATCGGACCGCGAAAAGATCCGCATCAGTTCGGAAAACCCCGGGAAGAAGGCCGTGGTGGAAGAACTCATCGAAGCGCACCCGGACGATTCCATTCTCGTGATCGGACAATATCTGACGCAACTGGATGAGCTCGCCGCCGAACTGGACATTCCCCTGATCACGGGCAAGACGCCGCAGCGGGAACGCGAACGGCTTTTCGGCGACTTCCGCGATGGAAGGCTGCGCGTGCTCATGGTCTCCAAGGTGGGCAATTTCGCGATCGATCTGCCGGATGCGAGCGTCATGATCCAGATTTCAGGGACCTTCGGCAGTCGCCAGGAAGAAGCCCAACGTCTGGGCCGCATCCTGCGTCCCAAGGAAGACGGTCGCCAAGCCCATTTCTACAGCCTGGTGACCCGCGACACCCGGGAGCAGGATTTCGCCATGCATCGCCAACTGTTCCTGGTGGAACAGGGCTACCAGTACCACGTGGAGATCCGCGAGAGCGGCAAGGGTTGAGCCTTTGCCAGTGGGCGAACGCCCGCTGATGCACACGAAGGTCCGCGTGTGGTAGAATCCACGAACCATGACAGAATCGCACCGCCTTCCCGTGCTGGTGGTCGACGACGATCGCTCGATCCTCGCCGTCTTGCAATCCTGGCTGTCCAAAGCAGGCTGGATCCCGGAATGCCACCAGGATCCTCTGAAGGCCCTGGAAGCCTACAGCCTGCGCCATCACGCGGCCGTGGTGGTCGACTGGCACATGCCGCATCTGGACGGTTTGGAATTGGTGGGGCGATTGCGCGCGGAAAACCAGGCGCAAACCGCTTACGTGATCCTGGTCACGTCTTCCGAAAAGTCCGACTTGTTGGATCAGGCATTCGAAGAGGGTGTCGACGATTTTCTGCGGAAGCCTCTGGATCGCCAAGAATTCGTGGCACGCATGAAGGCGGCAAGACGCGTTTGCCTGCTCGACAAGGAAATCAGGCTGCGCTCCGAGCAGGATTTGGAGCGACGCATGCACGCCATGGCGCTTCAGCGAGTTTCAGCGCTGGCAGGAGCCTTGACCCACGAGATCCGCACTCCATTGGCCACGGTGAAGCTGGGCGTCGAGCGTCTTGCCGCTAGAGAAGCCAAGAGTCCCACCGAATCCCACTCCATCGTTTCCCGGCTGGAGCTTGCCGTCAATGCTTTGGCAGAAACCATGGAGGACGTCCTGGAAACCTTTGGAATGTCACATCGCACCTCGCGGTGGGGGCATTTCCAACCTGCCAAGTCTCTGCAGGAAGCCGTGAATTTCATGCAAGAGCGAGTGCCACCCGGAGTGGAATTGATTTTAGACATCGATCCCGCCGCCCAGGCCATCAGCGGCCATGGAGACGCCGTGGGCGTTCGGCGACTGGCGACCAATCTTTTGGCCAATGCGCTGCGCCACACCTCCTCGGGATCGGTACGGCTGACCCTCACACCCCTTGCGGATGGCTTCACTCTGGATGCTCTCGATACCGGAGAAGGGATCCCGCCTGAACTGCTTCCCTGGCTGGGCGAACCCATGCTACTGAACTCGGAGAATGTGGGGTTTGGGCGCTATATCCGCGGAAATGGAATGGGCTTGGCCCTTTGCAGGAAGATCGTGCACAGACACCAGGGAACCTTCGCCATCCGTTCCATGCCCGGGATGGGCACACGGATGACCATCACAATGCGATTGGATCTTCCCGGCCCCGCCAGCGTAGAAGGCCAGGACAACTTCTACAGCCAAGCCGGACCGCCCTGAACCTACTGGAGGCCAACCCCTCGAACAATGCAGTGGGCTGGCATCTTCGCAATCAGTAGGGAGGCGGAGTCCGCCTCACCAGTTTTGCCAGCGATTGCCGATCGCGCGAATCTCCCGCAACTCCAGGGTCGGGTTGCCATCGATCGCCTCGATGGATATCCGCGACACTCCCTTGCGAACATCCGTCCAGGCAAGACCCGCCTTGTCAGCGTCCGAACCTGCGGCGGGCTTGAAGTCGGAAAGGCGCAGGACCATGATGGTGTCCCGGGAGAGGGTTTCCTTGGGAGCGATGGTGAATTCCAAGGGACGCTTATCGCCGAAACCATCGGTGAGATCCGTCGCGATCTTCACCCGGAACATGCCACGCACCCCGGAAGTGAAATGGATCCGCAGGGCTTCCACACCTGTCCAGTTGAGGCTCCGATCGGCCAAAGTGAACCCGATGTGGTGGGACTTGCCGTTGACGAGGGACGTGGCGCTGTCGGCCATTTCCCAGCGGAAGTAACGGATGGAATCGGCAAGGAGTGTCTTGCCTTCTTCCACGGCGATCGGCTTGGAGGGCACATCGTCGAAGGCCTTCGGGGAATTCGCGTCCGAAGAGTGGAAAAGTTGCCCCCGCAGGGAAGCGATGTTCGGGTAGGATTCCGCGCTCACCAAAAGCACAGATCCAGTATCCGCAACCAGGTTCAGGAAAAATTTCGCGGAGGTGTCCAGAAATTTTTCCGCCAACAGGAGGGTGTCCATGCCACCGTTCCAGTGCACGCGGCCCCAGATCCGGCGCGGCCCCACCTGGGTGGACAACTGGAATGCGCCTGTGGACTGCAGCCGGAAAGCATCCCCGGCACCGCCCATCCAGATGGAATCGACAACAATGCCGTTGAGGGCTACGACACGCCCCCGGATGGAGGATACCCTTCCGAAGACGGCCTCCCGCTGGGACGAAGGGCAGATCGCGATCTGATCTTCCAGCTCGGCGCTGACGTACCAATCGGACTCGGGAACAATCACCTTCCACTGGCCGTTTTGATCCGTGAGGCCGGAGTCCAGACGATGGGTGGTCTGCTTGGAATGGACGGGATCCCAGGTCCCCGACCAAGTCACCACCCGGGCACCCGCGGCTGGTTGGCCATCCTGGGTCAGGAACCTGACCGCCTGGATCTTGTTGGGCTGGTCGCTCCCTCCGCCCGCCACCGGCCCAGGATCGGAGCCACAGGACGCGAGCAAGAAAACACAGCAAAGTCCTAAGGACTTCTTCATTCGATCCTCCGGCGAGATTCCCTTGGAATCTTGGCCACGGGAAACGCCTGTAAACTCACAACATACACGCCATCCACCTCCGGATCGGCGACAGCCTCGGCAAGACAACGCTGACGTGCGTCATCGAGGAGACGAAACATTTCTTCCACCGACTTGCGCGATGTGGCGAGAACGGACCAGGACGCGTGACGGTCGGTCGCCGGGAGCCGCTCCGCAGCTTCGATGGCGCGCAACAAGTACTGAGTCCGCGCCTCGCGCAGGACCTGGCCGGGGATTTCCGCGGCGCTGACAACGGAATCGTCGGCGATCCAGCGTTCGCCTTCCTGGCGGAGCAATCCCAGTTCCAGCAAAAGATCGAGGGCCTCACGGATGCGCTCGGAACGCAACGGCGGAACAAACATCGCTCCGATCTTCTCGGAATCGATCCCTTCGCGGCTCCATGCAGCGAGCTCGCGCACGACGGGCGTTTCCCAGCGATCGTAATACCTCCAATGTTCCTTGCCCAAACGTTTTGCATCACGGGCCGCCCGGGCTTTCTTCATGGCCTCGAGGGTTTCTTCCCGCTCCTGAGTGGTCTCGGACTGGTTATGCCTGACCAGTGTCTTAAAATAATCGAGCGCGGGCCCTTTCAGTTTGAAGATCCGCGCGACTTTATCTGCTCCATCGGGTCCGAGATTCCGTTTGCCGGAGACAACCAGGCCTACGAAGCTGTGGGAGGAGAAACCGGCACGGTCGGCGAACCAGCGCAAAGAAAAATGTTTCCGTGTGGATTTCCAATCATCCAAGACAACCTTCACGAAGGCACGGTAGTCGCCAAAGTCCCAGATGATCTGATTAGGGTCCATCGCTCTATTCTACTTGAACTCCGTCGCGAACTGGAGTATACAACGTTCACTCGCCCGCTCCTCGGACTCCGCAGAAGCCACGGCTCAGAAGTCCTTGGGCAGTCGGCGCATCGCCTCGGAAACCTGGCGATAGGTGGACTCCATCAACGACAAGAACGATCCTTCGCGGATTCCTTCCAGCTGCGGCTCTCCCAGACTTTGCAACAAACGGGCGGGATCGTTGCCCATGTTCCACGACAAAGGCCTCAGGACGGATTCGGCCAAGCGCCCCATGCGCCAGAATTCCGTGATGTCTTCCTCTGCCGACGAGTCCCGGTCGCCGCTGTCGCGACCTCGCTTCTCGCGAAGGTCCTGCAAGAATTGGTCTCTGCTCTTGCCCCGCAGGGCGAACAGCAAGAAAGGATCCCGCAGCAGGGCATCCGCCAAGGCGTAATTGAGGGCGGCAGCGTGCTTGCACGGCACCACCGGGTCCGGGCAGTTGCAGCGAAACCGCACATCGTTGTCGCCATGCGGGAACAATCTGGCGCCGGAGGCGAAGAAGACCTCTTCGATTTCCGGGGGCAATACCCCTTCCAGAAGCCGAGCGAGAAATTCCGCCTTGCCCGCCACCAGATGGATGATCCGCCCCCAAGTCTCCCGACGCAGGCGATTGAGCTCCAAGCGCACCTGGTAGGGACGAGGGCGACTCCCCTGGACGCGCGCCAAGACCCCGTTGGGCCCGACTTCCAGTTCCATCACCTGGCCGCGGCGGGCATAGGTGCGCCCCTTGGCCAAACGCGAACGCGAAGCGTTGGAGGGAAACAGCATTTCAAACGAGCGGATCCATTGTTCGGACCACCAAAAACCCCGGGATCGATCCACCGGAGGTGGCTCGAACTTTTCCTTGCGTTTCTTGCGCTTGCGCCGATCGTTGCGATGGGCCCCACCGCCGTTGCGGTGCTGGGCGGCCTGACCGTCCCCCTGGGATGCGTCGGAATCCGAACCCACTTCGATGCCAAGCTCGGAAGGATCGATGGTCTTGAAGATCCCCGAAGGAATCTCGTCCAGGTCTTCCTGGATCGGCGGCAAGACCGTGGGACCGACCACGCCGACATTTTCCGACATCTCCTCGCGGACAGCCCCTTGCTCGCCTTCGCCCTTGCGCCCCTTGCGCCGACGACGCTTGCGGCGGATCCCTCCGCTGGCGCCATCCTGGGAGGGAGGCATCGGCTGGACATGCTTGCGTGGCTGTGAATGTCCACCCCCCTGACGAGGCTCGTTGCGCACCGGCGCCGCAGGCGGAGGGGGCACTTCGGAAGCACGACGATTCTTGGGGCCGATCCGCACCTTGGGTTTGCGTGGCTGCGGAGGGCGACCTTGGCGAGGTCCACCCGCGGACTCCGGGCGTCCTTCGCTGGAGCCTGGGTTCTGGTCTTCAGACATCTTCCTCCTCCACGGCATCCTCGCGCAGCGAGAAGGCCTCGCGCAGCTCCTGTACGGAAAGCTCCGTGAACAGTTCCGTTCCATGCCCCACGATGCGATCGGCGAGATCCTTCTTGGAAAGGATCATCTGGTCGATCAGCTCCTCCACGGTCCCTTGGCAGACGAATTTGTGCACCAGCACATTGCGCTTCTGCCCGATGCGGAAGGCGCGGTCGGTGGCTTGGTCTTCCACCGCCGGATTCCACCAGCGATCGAAGTGGAACACGTGGCTGGCGGCGGTCAGATTCAGACCCGTTCCACCCGCCTTGAGCGACAACAACAAGACCGGCGGTGAACCGGCGCCACCTGATTGGAAGCGATCCACCATGGTGTCGCGCGCGGATCTTTCCACTCCACCGTGCAGGAACGGAACCTCCACCGAGAGGTGTTTTTCCAGGTACTTGCGGATGTGGTCGCCCATTTCCTTGAACTGGGTGAACACCAATGCCTTCTGGCCTTCTTCGATGACTTCCTCGAGCATCTCGCCCAGGCGCTGCAGCTTGCCGGAGCGATCGCCCAGATCGGAGCCGTCGCCCAAAAACAGCACGGGATGATTGCAGACCTGCTTGAGTCGCAGCAAGGTGTTGAGCACCATCGCCGACTTGCCCTTTTCGGGATCGGTCGCCGAATCCAGGGACATTTTTTCCACCACGGCCTGGTAGAGCGTGGCCTGTTCGCGCGTGAGGGCGCAGTAGACCTTGTTCTCCTGCTTTTCGGGGAGATCGCCCGCCACGGTGGGATCCGTCTTGACGCGACGCAGCAGGAAGGGAGCGGTCAGCCGCTTGAGCATCCCCGCCGCCTCTTCGTTGCGCTCCATCTGGATGGGCCGGGAGAACCGCTTGCCGAACTGCGCGGCGGTCCCCAGGTGTCCGGGAATCAAGAAGTCGTAGATGCTCCACATTTCCGACAAGCGATTCTCCACCGGAGTGCCGGTGAGAGCGAAGCGGCTCTGGGCCTGGATCTTCTTGACCGCCCGGTGCTGGCGGGTGGAAGGATTCTTGATGTTCTGCGCCTCGTCCAAGATCACGCGGCGCCACTTGACCTGACAGAATTCGTCCAAATCGCGGTCGGCCAGTCCGTACGAGGCGATCACGATGTGCATCCGGTTGGCATCGCGCACGAACGCCTCGCCTTCCAGTCGTTGCGGGCCATGGTGCAGACGTACGCGAAGTCTGGGCACGAAACGCCGGGCCTCGCGCTGCCAGTTGCCCATCACCGAGGTGGGGCAGATCAGGAGCGTGGGCGGAATTTCCTCGCCCGCCAGGGCGCGATCGATGTCGTCGGCCATCAAGGCGAGGATTTGCACGGTCTTGCCCAGGCCCATGTCGTCGGCCAGACAGCCGCCGATCCCGAAGGAATCCAGGAAGCGAAGCCAGGACAATCCCTGTCCCTGGTAGGGACGGAGCTTGCCCACGAAATTTCCGGAAACCGGCGCCTGTCCAGCCACGCCTCCGGACTGGAGGCGTTCGAACACGCCGGCGAGCCAATCTTCCGCGCGGGTCTCGCCCACCGGAACGGGGCTCTTGCCGATCGATTCGCCTTCCGCGGCGCCAGGAAGGATGCCGTCCGGCTCCAACCCCAACGAGTGGCGCATGAGCGAGCCCAGCGATGCCTGGCCGGAAGAGTTGGAGCTGTCCAGGAAGTCGAGCGTTTTTTGGGCGGCGTCCGGATCGAACACCAGCCATTGGCCGCGGTGCTCCACCACCGGAATCTTCAGACGCACAAGTCGCTTGAATTCGTCCACGGGAATATCCATCCCGCCCATGGAGACTTCCCACTTGAAGTCGCAGAGCTGCTCCAGGCCCACCATGGATTTTTCATGGACCCCGCCGGAGGCCTTGGTGGAACCTCCCGCTTGGGTCGGCTTGAGACGCAGATGGAGCTTGACGCCGCCACCCACTTGCGCCTGGACCTTGTCCCAGGAGGGAAGCAACAATCCAAAGCCTTCGTCGCGCAGATCGTTGGATCGGTTGGCCACCAGGTCGCGAACTTCCGCGGAGGAAAGTTCGACAAATTCCGGACGAGATTCCTGGAGACTCCGGCCGATGGGCCCGAACACCCGAGCCGCTCGGGCAAGATCGGAAAGGAGCCTTTCCTGTGGCGCATCGAAGCGCAGATCCATGCGACGAAGCGTGCGGCTGCGGGTTTCCCAAACGTCGCGGGCCGGCACCAGGAGGGATTCGTCCTGCACCGATTGCAGATGGAACGACAATCGCCAGCCGTGGCCCTGCACGATGCCCCGATCCGAGACCTCGCCCTGGTCGGGAGGATCCAGCCGAAGGCACGTGCGCGCCTGGCTGCCGGCCGATTCGCCGCGGACATTTTTTGTCCAATCTTCCCAGGCGGCCTGGAAATCGGGACTGGCCACCCAGACGGAACTGCGTCCATCCTGGCGGTCGGAAAACAGACTCGTGAGCCAGGGGCTGGAAGCGCCCAACGCACCCAGCGATGTGTTGTCCAGGCCGTTGACGCAGTTGTCCAGTATGACGCCCAGGAAATCTCGAAGCACTTCCTCCGCGTCGGCCAGACGCCCGCCGCGAACCGCACCCGCCCGGCAGACGGTGGGCATGGCGTTGACCAGCGCATCCAATCGGCGGGAGTGTTCCGGGTAATCCAGTGCCGGGACCCAAGTGGCGCGGCCTTCGACCAGCCCGGGGAGGTACTCGCCCTGGGCCAGCAAGTCGCGGACAAATTGCGCGGCCATCTGCCAAAGCAAAAGGTCGTCGCCGGGTGTTTGGCCGCGGATGGGCCGTCCCTGGGGCAGCGCCACCAGAGCCTTCAGCGTAGCCAAGGGTGTGGTGGCAAGGCCAGGGATCGTGAAGGGAGCGAGCCGATCGGCCTTGAGATCCGGATGGAAATTCCCGACCACTTTTCCTTCCGCGGAGGGCAGAAGAAGAATTGCGTGGATGGATTCCGCGGAAATGCGCTCCTGCTTGAGCTGATTGACCAATTTTTGCTCGTTTTGGTATTCCTGCAACCTTTGGTTGAGGACTCCCTCGAGCTCCTTGAGCACAGGATCCGGCGCGGTGATGTGATCATACCAGGCAGGCCCATTGCGCCCTCCACGCGGCCCTTGGAGGGCTTTGAGGATTTCAGGCGCCAGCGGCTGGGGACTTTCGGACCACCAGAGGAAGCGGCGCCGTTCCGGCAACCACGCCCCGTGAATGATGCTCATGGGCATACGGAAAAAATGAGCCCCTAGATTGCAGCCGGTTCCCCTGTCAGGGACTTCGCGGCTGGTGGACGATGAATGAGAAGAAAAGGAACCATTTGGGGGTAGTGTCCGAACGGTCCCGTCTGAGACGCTTCACAATTTATCAATTCCACCAACGCATCGACAAGCCCCCGTTCGCGACAATCCGCCCTTCGTGGCCTCAGAACCGCCGAGGATCTAGATTGCCCTGCATCCACATGCGACGCGCACAGATTCTCCTCAGCCTTTCCCTTGCCCTGACCACATCCACCATTTGGGCCGCTCCTCCGGCCCATCCTGGCGCCATTCCATCGCCCAGCTCCCGCAAAGCCACTCCAATGCCGGCGAGGCCCACCGCTCCGGCCGTGGCGGTTTCAGACAGCTCGTTGCGCGGGGGGATCATGATGGAGCCCACCGAATTCGTCGATCAGGAAATTCGCGACGTGCTCCGCGCCATTGCAAAGGCCTACGATCTCAACATTTTTCCCTACCCGGAGGTCAAAGGCAAAGTCACGGTCACCCTGCACCGCATGCCGGTCTTGGACGCGTTGCGCAATCTGGTCGAGCCCCTGGGCTACGAGCTGGCGTGGGATGGCCAAGCCTACCAGGTCCGCCAACCGCGACTGAAGGCCCAGGGAACCATCGAAGTCGCTCGCAATGCGCTTTCCATGACCGTGCGCAACCAGGACATCCAGCAGTTCGCCGAGGAATACGGCAAGCGCACCGGCCTGAACATCCTGGTGGATCGCAATGCAAAAGGCCAGGTTTCCGGAACTCTGCGCGGGGTGGATGCCATCGATGGACTCAAAGCGATCCTGACCGCCTCCGGCTTTGAGCTCCGTGCCCAGGGCGAAGCATGGATCGTCTCCGGCGCCGAAGACCGGCCACAGAACAATCCATATCCGACCATGCGCGGCGGGCGAGTGGACCTGTCCATCCGCAAGGGATTGGTCACCGCCAATCTCAAACAGGCGCCGCTGACCGACGTGGTACAGCAATTGGCCGATCAGGGCGGCTACAACAGCATCACGTGGGGCCAGTTGGGCGGCACCGTGGACGCCAACCTCAAAGATGTACCCCTATTTCGAGCGCTGGAACTCATTTTGCAGGGAACCCCATTCACCTACGCCATTCAAGATTCGATCCTGGTGATCGGCGATCGCAATCCTGCCTCCGCATCGGGACAAGCCTTGGCGAAGACCGAACTCTATTTTCTGCGACATCTGCGAGCCGACAAAGTGGTCCCGCTCCTGCCCAAGAACCTCCCCACCCAAGGTGTACAGTCGGTGGCGGAACTCAACGCGCTCCTCTTGTCCGGTACCGCCGAGACCATCGCGAAATTCAAAGAATTCCTGGAATCGGTGGACCAAGAAGTTCCCCAAGTGATTTTGGAAGCGGTGATCGTGGAGTTTTCTCGCAAAAAAACCAGCGAACTTGGCATGCGCACGCAAGCCACTTCCGCTGGAGTGTCGGGACCGACCATCGCCAGCAACATCCATATCAACGGATCCGACAAGGCTTCCCAGGTGAAAGTGGGCCCCTTCGATTTCGGAACCCTGACACTGCTGCCGCAAGACTTCATGTTGCAGCTCAATGCGCTGGAAAATGCGGAGTTGGCCAAGGTACTGGCGCGTCCGCGCCTGACCACCCTCAACGGTCAGCCTGCCACGATCAACATCGGAAATGCCGATTATTTCCAGGTGAGCACCATCGACAAGAACGGGCTGACCTCCACCGATTACCGCGCGTTCAATTCCGGCATCACCCTCACGATCACTCCATATCTCACCAAGTCAGGCTTCATCACAGCGGAGATCAAGCCGGAAGTGCGCACGCCCTCTTCCACTGCCAGCTCGGACGCCAACAAGCCCCCCAGCACCTCGACCCGCAGCCTGTCCACCAATGTGCGATTGCGTGACGGCCAAACCTTGATCCTGGGTGGACTGATCCAAACCCTGGACCTGAATTCCCAATCCGGAATCCCCATCCTATCTGCGATCCCCTTGATCGGAAAGCTCTTCACCTACCGCACCCGCAACAAACAGACGACCGAACTGGCCATCTACATCACCCCGCGTGTGATGTCGGTCTCGGATAGCTCGGTGGATATCCGCAAGGCCATGGATATCATGGAGAAGCGGATCAACGGCCTCACCGTGGATCTCCCCTTTGCCAGGGACCCGCTGCCACCCGCCCCAGAAGCGGTCGGGCACCACCCCAAATCGGTCGAGCCTCCCGCTGCCGTCGGGAACTCCAGCCAAGCCACCGCACCTCCCACTGCCGAACTTGAGCAGCCCGGGGCCAAACCCGAACAAAAGTGAACCGCACGAACGGAAGGCGAAACGCACGACCTGGCCCTATCTTACTCCGGTCCTGGTCCCATTTTCGCATATTCGAACGATTCAAATGTCTCAAGAACCCACGTTAAAGCGATGCATCTCGTTTGTGGATGCACAAAGCCTCTTCCACGCCGCACGCCAGGCTTTCGGCTCCTTCTACCCAGACTACGATCCGGTCCTCCTTTCCCAGAAGGTCTGCGCGCAGATGGGTTGGGAGTTGCAGCAGGTCCGCGTGTACACCTCCGTTCCCTCCCAAGAGGAAAACGAGTACTGGCACCGTTTCTGGATGAACAAACTTCGCGCCCTGGAACACCAAGGGGCCATGACCTGGTGGAAATGCTGGAGGACCCGCAAACGTCCTGTCCACCAGCCCGATGGCCATACCGTGATGTTGCCTGTGAGCATCGAAAAAGGCGTGGACATGCGACTTGCGCTGGATATCGTGCAGCGCGCCCACGCCCACGCCTTTGACGTGGCATTGGTGTTTTCACAAGACCAGGACTTCGCCGAGGTCGCCGACGAAATCCGGGCCACCGCTCGCGACCAGGACCGCTGGATCAAGATCGCCTCGGCGTATCCGTACTCCACGGCCAGTCGAACCTTCCGTGGCATCGATCGTACCGACTGGATCCAAATCGAACGCGCCACCTACGACTCCTGCCTGGATCCTCGGGACTACCGTCCGCGCCGCCGACTGACAAACGTCGAGGGCAAGGATACGGAAGACGGGCTGATGGACATCCCTACCGGGACCGGCCCCCACCTGGACGAATCCGTCGTCGATTTCCATTGATCCACAGCCTCGTTCCCGCGAGTACACCCCATCGACCGAGCTGGCAAGGCTCGCCTGATGGGCAGGGCGGGATCTAGGTTTCCTCCCAGTCCATGAGTTTCGTCCACCTCCACGTCCGTTCCGAATACTCCATGCTCGAGGGTGCTTGTCGACTCATCGACAAGCGCAAGGCGGACAAGGAGACCAAGGCCAAGATCGGCCCCGCCAAGTCGCTGCCTGCCAAGGCCGCGGAGTGCGGCATGGGCGCGGTGGCCCTCACCGACTGCGGCCACATGTTCGGCGCCATCGAGTTCCAGATGGCCTGCAAGGACGCCAAGATCCAGTCCATCCTGGGCTCCGAGCTCTGGCTGGCCCCGCAGGGCCGCAAGGAGCGCAACCCCGGCCACAAGCCGTTCCAGCTGGTGGCGCTGGTGGAACGACTGGAACCCGGCTACCGGAATTTATCCAAGCTCGTCACACTGGCGCACACGGAAGGCTACAGCGGCCGGCCGCGCATCGACCGCGAGATCCTGGCCACCCACCACGAGGGATTGATTTTCCTTTCCGGCGGCCCCGAGGGCGAGATCGACCATTGGTTGCGCGCCGGCGAAGACGCCAAGGCTCTGGAGATCGTTCGGCAGTACAAGGACATCCTGGGACCCGAACACTTCTACCTGGAACTGCAGGACCACGGCCTGCAGGAAGAACGCGACACTTGTCGAAAATTGTCCGCCATCGCCAAGGCGGAAGGTCTGCGCACCGTGGCCACCAACTCCGTATTGTGCCTTTCCAAGGAACAGCACGAGGCGCTGGAGGTGATGGGCTGCATCCGCACCGCCACCAAGCTCGCCGACGCCGATCACCCCCGTCTTCCTTCCCGCGAGCACCATTTCAAGACCTCCGAGGAAATGCGGTCGATTTTTGTCGACTACCCGGAGGCTTGCGACGAGACTCTTGCCATCGCCGCGCGCTGCCAGGCCAAGATCCCCACCGGCGCCTACTTCTATCCGAACTTCCCTCTGCCGCCGGGATTTTCCGACGACGACGAATACCTCGCCCACATCAGCCGCGAGGGCCTGCGCGTGCGCTGGAGCGAGCCCACCCAGGATGCGGTGGACCGGTTGGAATACGAACTGGCCATGATGAAGAACATGAAGGTGGCCGGCTACATGCTGATCGTGGCCGACTTCATGCAGAAGGCCCGCGAGATGGGCATTCCCGTGGGGCCAGGGCGTGGATCCGCGGTGGGGTCGCTTGTGGCCTACTGCACCGGCATCACGGACGTGGATCCGCTGAAGTACGCCCTGCTGTTCGAACGATTCCTGAATCCGGAACGCGTATCGATGCCCGATATCGATTCGGACTTTTCCGACCTGGATCGCGAACGGATCATCGAGTATGTGAAGGAGAAGTACGGCAAGGAGTGCGTGGCACAGATCATCACCTACGGGCGATTGAAATCGAAAGCCGCCCTCAAGGACACCGCCCGCACGCTGGGGATCGACCACAACGAGGTCAACCGCCTCACCAAGCTCTTTCCGCCGCCTGTGGCGGGCAAGGAACCGTCGCTGGACGAGGCGATCGAGCAGAGCCCTCCCCTTCGCGACGCGGTGGAAGCCGATCCGCGCTTCCAGCAGGCCTTCGAAATCGCCAAGCAGATCGAAGGCTACGTGCGCGGCGCCGGCATGCACGCCGCGGCCGTGATCATCGCCCCGCGCAACGTGGAGCATTTCGGACCGCTCTACTGTCCGGAAGGCCAGAGCGACCAAGTGGTGCTGCAGTACTCCAAGGACTACGCAGAAAACATCGGCCTTCTGAAGATGGACTTCCTGGGATTACGGAATTTGTCCGTGATCCAGGAGGCCTGCCGGATGATCGAGCGCAACCACGGCGAAAAGGTGGATCCGGAAAAGCTGGAAGACGGCGACCCGAAGACCTACGAGCTGTTGGGACGCGGCGATACCATCGGGGTGTTCCAGTTCGAATCCGGAGGCATGCAGAACTACCTGCGCCAATTGCAGCCGGAGCGCCTGGAAGACCTGATCGCCATGAACGCCCTCTACCGGCCAGGACCCATGGAGCAGATCCCGGTCTACATTCGCCGAAAGCAGGGTCGCGAAGAGGTGGACAACTACCACCCCGACATGGAGCCCATTTTGGGAACCACCTACGGGGTGATGGTCTACCAGGAACAGGTGATGGCCATCGCCCAGAAACTGGCGGGATACTCGCTGGGCGGTGCGGACGTGCTGCGTCGCATCATGGCCAAGAAGGATCTGGAAAAGCTCCAGAAGGAAGAGCACACCTGGATCGAGGGCTCGGTCAAGAAGGGCTACACGCCGGAACTGGCCAAGAAGCTCTGGGACCTTTTGATTCCGTTTGCCGCCTATGCATTCAACAAGTCGCACGCGGCGGCTTATGCCGTGGTCGCCTACCAGACCGCTTGGCTCAAGGCCAATTATTCGGCGGAATTTTTGGCCGCCAACTGCAATTCCGAACTGGACAACACCGAACGATTGGTGGTGATGGTCCACGAGTGCAAGCGCCTGGGAATCCGTGTCGTGCCACCCTGCGTGCAAAAGTCGGAACCCAAGTACGACGTCCAGGACGGAGCCGTGATCTGCGGACTGGCTGGGGTGAAGAACGTGGGCCGCTCGGTGGCCGAAGCCATCGTTGCGGAACGTCGCGAAAACGGACCGTACGTGGACTTGTTCGATCTGTGCAAACGGCTTGGCCCCCAGAACGTGAACCGCCGCAGCCTGGAATCACTGGCCATGGCAGGTGCCTTCGACGAGCTCCCCGGCCTGCGCGCCCAACAGTTCCACGGCATCCCTGAGGCGTTGATTTGGGCCGGCCGCACCGGGGATCGCGATCAGGTCAGTCTCTTTGACATGGGCGACAGCGGCATCGAGACTCCCCCACCCGCCCTGCCGGATGTGGACGCCTGGCCGTTCGAGGAGGTGCTGGACAAAGAGCGCGAGGTGCTGGGCATGTACCTCTCGCGCCACCCGCTGGACCCGTTCTTGGACGATCTCACCGCCTTTTCCACGCCGCTAATCCAGATCTCGGAATTGGCCGTGGACAAAGTGGTCCGTGTGGGTGGTTTGGTTCGTTCCCGTCGCACGCGTCTGAACAAGGACGGCCGCGAATTCGCCTTTTTGGAGCTGGAAGATTTTTCCGGAGTTTGCGAAGTGGCCTTCTGGCCCAATGCGTGGAACGCCGACGATGTGGAAGAGGGTGAAAAGGTCCGCGACTTGGCCCAGGAAGGTGCACGCATCCTGCTCTTGGCACGGGTGCGCGAGGTGCGTGATCGCTCGGACGAGTCCTCCGACGAGTCCGTGGCTGCCAAGGCCCTGGAAGGCGTCCGGGTGATGCCGCTGGCCAAGGCCCGCCAAAAACTCGCCGACACCCTGGATTTGCGGGTGGATACCAGGTCCCTTCCGGATGCCCTGCTGGAGCAATTGCGCCAGCGCCTGGCCCAGAGCCCGGGGCGCTGCCGGACCCTGTTCCATGTGCGCACCGCACAAGGCATCTGGCATCTGGAGGCCCGCAACAGCCGGGTCAATCCGGACACGGAGCTGGTCAAGGACCTGCGCGACCTGTTGGGCGAAAAAAACGTTTCCTTCGCCAGCCGCCAGGACCTTCCCAAGCTGGAACCAGAACGGAAATACCCGCCACGACGACAAGGGTGAGCGTTTGGCTATCTTTGCGCGCCTCAGCCCTTATTCCAGGAGTGAACGACCATGGCTTATCGCATCGCCACGTTGAACAAGATCAGCCCCGAAGGCCTCAATCTGTTCGGTTCCGAATACGAAGTCGCCGACGGCCTTTCTTCGCCCGATGCGATCCTGGTGCGCTCCGCCCAGGTCGACACCGACACCTACGCAAGCACCTTGGCCATCGCCCGCGCCGGGGCCGGCGTGAACAACATCACCGTGGAAAAGGCCACCGCCGCCGGACTGTGCGTGTTCAACACCCCCGGCGCCAACGCCAACGCCGTGGCGGAACTCGTGTTCACCGTGCTGGGCAGCTACGCCCGCAACGTGCTTCCCGGCATCCAGTTCGCCCGCGAGACCGCCGCCTCGACAGATTCTGACAAAGAACTGGACGAGAAGGTGGAAAAGGGCAAAGGCAAGTTCGCTGGATTCGAACTGGCCGGCAAGACCTTGGGCGTGATCGGACTGGGCAAGATCGGCGTGATCGTGGCCAACCTGGGCGTGCAGCACCGCATGAAGGTGGTCGCGTTCGACCCGTTTCCCTCCATCGACAACATCCACCAGCTGGAATCGTCGGTGCAGATTCTCAAGTCGATGGCCCAGGTGGCGGCCGCTTGCGACATCCTGTCCATCCACGTTCCGCTTGCCGACAAGACCCGTGGATTGGTCAATGCCGCGTTCGTGGCCGGCATGAAGGACGGCGCGATCCTGGTGAACTACTCGCGCGGCCCCGTGGTGGCGGAAGCCGATGTGGTGGCTGCCTTGGAATCGGGCAAACTCCGCGCCTATCTCAACGACTTTCCCTCCAAGGCCCTGATCAACCACCCCAAGGCCATCTGCACCCCGCACCTGGGCGCCTCCACGGAAGAGTCCGAAGAGAACTGCGCGACCATGGCGGTCAACCAGCTCAAGGCCTACCTGGAACTGGGCAACGTGGTGAACTCGGTGAACTTCCCGGTGTGCGAATCGGTGCCGGACGCTTCGGCCAAGACCCGTCTGATCGTGATCAACAAGGACGTGCCCAACATGATCGCCGCCATCACCACGGTGCTGGGCGAAGCGGGCGTGAACATCGCCTCGTTGGTCAACAAGTCCAACGGCAAGGTGGGTTACAACATCGTCGACTGCCAGGCCGAGATTTCGGCGGACCTCGTGGCCAAGATTTCGGCATCCGCCGACGTCATCCGCGTGCGCGTCATCAAGTTCTGAGCGAGGTGCCCCAAATGAAGCCCACCGAGATCGCGGAGATCTTCCGCCAGACAGGTGCGTTCCTGGAAGGTCACTTCATCCTGTCGTCGGGGCTGCACAGTCCCAACTACATGCAATGCGCCAAGGTGCTCCAGCACCCGGAGCATGGCGATCGCTTCGCCAAGGTGCTGGCCACCAAGCTGGAAAGTCTGAAGCCCACTGTGGTTTTGGCACCGGCGCTGGGCGGCATCCTGGTGGGCTACGAACTGGCCCGCGCCCTCAAGACGCGTTCCATCTTCGCCGAGCGCGTGGAGGGCAAGATGAGCCTGCGTCGCGGACAGGAATTGTCCAAGGGTGACCGTGTGGTGCTGTGCGAAGACGTGGTGACCACCGGCAAGTCCATCAAGGAAGTGGAAGCCCTGTGCCTGGAGGTGGGCGCCGAAGTGGTGGCCATGGCCGCCATCGTGGATCGCTCCGGCGGCAAGTGGGCCCTCTCCAAGCCGCTCACCAGCCTCCTTTCCATGGAACTGGTGACGCACGACCCGGCCAACTGCCCGCTGTGCAAGAGTGGGTCGCCTGCGGTGAAACCCGGTTCGAGACCGACCGCAGCCTAAATCGGAGGTCGTCTATCCTCAGTGGGGTCGTATGGTCATACGACCCCACATTGGAGAAAAGTGTCCTGAGGCCTGGAAGCCTCCTCGGGGATTTCAACCCCTGGCCGCCTCGTCCTTCCAGGATCGGACATCGATGCCCGATTGTTTGTACGATCCGTCACCGCCGTGGATCAGCGTCCTGCTGGACAGGCGATCACCTGACAATTCCTGGAAGTACGCCAATCCCTTGAAGGCATCCTTGGGCACGGTGGCGCCCGATTTGATCTCGATGGCGTGGAGATGGTCTCCCTCGACCTTGAGGAGGTCGATCTCGTGGCCTGCCTGGTCGCGCCAGAAGTAGAGGTTGGGTTCCGCTCCACGATTGCGCGCACGTTTGAGTGATTCCATCACCACCCAGTTTTCGAAGATCGCCCCGCGTTGCGCATGGGTCGCCAAATGCTCAGCGGATTCGATGCGCAACATCCAGCACAGAAGACCCGTGTCGGTCAGGTAGATCTTTGGCGTCTTGATCAATCGCTTTCCGAAGTTCTCGTGCCAGGGTCGCAACTGCACGATCAGGTACGATGCTTCCAGCACGTCGATCCAGGACTTCGCGGTGTTGTGCGTGATGCCGCAATCGGCCGCCAGCGAGGACAAGTTCAACAGCTGTCCCGAGCGCGCGGCGCACAGGCGCACAAAGCGGGAGAAGGCTCCCAGATCCTTGATGGAGAGGATCTCGCGCACGTCCCGCTCCACATAGGTCGCGACGTACTGGGGAAACCAGACATGTGGAGGAATTTCCCTATCCAGAACAGGCGGAAAAAGTCCGCGGAACAACAGGTCGTCAAGATTTGGCAGGTCCGCCCCGTGCCATTCCGAAGTCGAGAACGGCAACAAATGGACCAGGCCGACGCGTCCCGCCAGCGATTGGGAGATCTTGCTGCGCAGCCCGAACTGATGCGAGCCCGTCAGCACGAACCTTCCTGGAGTCCGGTTTTCATCGACGATCTGCTGCAGATAGGAGAACAGTTCCGGCACGCGTTGGATTTCGTCCAGAATCGCCCCATCCGTGTAACGCGCGAGGAATCCACGGGGATCGGTCTGCGCCTGCTCCCGCAGATCGGGGTTTTCCAAGGAGACATAAGGCTTCTCTGGAAACTGGAGCCGCGCCAACGTGGTCTTGCCCACCTGACGGGGACCCGTCAAGGCGACAATCGGGAAGAACTTCCCCAGCTCTTCCAACGTCTGAGACGCACTTCGAGCTTTCACACCCGGGAAAATACCCAAAATCCGTGGTAATTGTCAATGCAACTCTCAATTACCACAGCTTTGCCGCTATCCGATCACCCGGTTACAGGCAGATCGCCCAGCCGATTCGTTCCTGGGCGTCGTTGGCCGAGGACGCGCCTCGGTAGTCCCAACCGCGAACATTCTTGCGCGTGTAGGTGAGCCGGAGGTTGGGGCTCACCTTGGCTCCCAAGATGTCGAAGGTGGGCAGAGGGTAGTCCTTGGCCCGGTCCGAGGGAAGACTGGTCCAGTCGCCGGATTCCAATCGACCGCGCAGACGCCAGATCTGCTTGAGGTCGAAGGTGGCCTGGTAGGATTCGTGGGTTTCGCGGCGGGATTGGTCGGGATCTGTCAAGTCGGCCGACGACACCTTGAGCAATCCCAGCACGTCCAGGCTCCAACCCTGGTAGCGCACGGTCGCCTGGGGATAGGAGGGACCCACATCGGCTTCGTCCTCCAAAAACAGGTCCACGGAAAACAGATCCGGAGAGAATACAGTCACCCCGGTCCCCCACCGCCGCAGATGAGCGATCGCGTAGTCGATGGTATCCCCGAAATTCACCATTTGGTCCGGGTCCACATTGATAAACGATACTCCCAGCGAGGGTCCTGCCCGAAGCGAGGTCGACGGAATCCGCCAACGAGGAGCCACCATCATGCCCAGGTCCCAACTTTCGGCGCTGGCCGTGCTTCGGATCGGATTTCCGGAATCGTCGAGCATGGTGCCGCGCAAGCGGGAATCCGCGGATTTGTAGCCGACTCCCGCCGATGCGACCCCTCCCCAACGCCCGGAAAGCACGAAGTGATGGACGGTTTCTTCCTTTTTGCGAATTTCGCCTCGATTCCTGTCGAGCCAGAAGGTATCCGATCCCATTTCCAGTTGATTCCATGTGTAGCCCAGAGCCAGGTCGGTTCCCGACTTGAAAGGAAAGCGGATCCCGAAGGACCGGACCTCCTGCGAATAATTCGGCAGGTGCCTATCGGGCTCCAGATCCATGTACGACCACGAGTACTGGACCATGGACGAAGTCCGCGCCCCTTCCCAGGCGAGCAAGGCGGGATTGACCGCCATGGAGGAAGGTCCGCCAGGAATGGCCACCCCCAACGCGACCGAAGCGGCCCCTTCGCCACCGGGGGGCATCAGATAGGAGAGGATGTAGCCCTTTTGGGCGTGGGTCAGCCCACCCAAGGACAACAGCAGTGCAAGGCACGGGAATGTGGTGGGTCGCATGGACGATGACCTCGGAGAAGGGTTTTTCAATCGGGGCAGACTCCGAGCAAACCTAAAAAGGCTTCTCCGGACACCCACCCCACGAGGCCACCATGGTGTCGGCCATTTTCAGGGCCACGTCGCGGGCAAGCACGGCGGGATCTTCTTGCGCCGCCGTTTCCTGGTGCTTGAGGGTCCAGGCGGTGCGGCCATTGGGATCCACAAGGTCCAATCGGACCGCCACCACGGTGCTGGGCCCCAAGCGCGAACCGCGCCGGTATTTGTGGATGCGGCCCACCAGGCTCAGGTCCGCTCCCACTTTTTGTCCCACCCGCGACACTTCCCCCCAGGCAAAATCACCAGCCGAACCGCTTTGGGCGACCAGCGAATCCAACTTGCCTTGCGAAGCCATCGGGCAACCCCGCAGCGCGAGTTCATGGATCACCGCCTCGCGCACCACCAGGGCGGCATCGTCGGACAGCTCGCCATCGCGGGACTCGCGCTGGTCCAGAAACGGAAACACCGCCACCCGCACCGGAGGCACGGGTGGCGCATTGCCTCGCACGGTAGGCGAAAGCGAAGGCGCACAGGAAACGATCAGCAGGGCGGCCAATGGCCAGGCTCGGCGCATGGGAACAAGGTAGCGACCTACCTGGATGGTGGCCAGCACCACCGGCTCAGGATTGCTGCGCCAAGGCACGGACACGATCGGTCCACACCTCGAGAAAACGATCTTGGATTTGGCCGGGAAGGAAACTGCGACGTACCAAGCCCTCTACATCAGACCCACTTGAACAAAGCTTTCGCAACCATCCGAGGCTACGGGAGTCAATCAGATTCCAGCGACGGGCCAGCTCGAGAAAATCTTTCCCGCACCAGTGTCCGAGCGCTTCGAAGGATGCGGTGAGTTCGCCATCGCGGAACAAGTCCAGCGCCAGAGGAGATTCATGGGGGAAGTGCAAGGAAGTCGAGACCAGATCGTAGGCCGGTGCAAGCCGGTAGCCACCCATCGGATCTTCCAGGACGGAAAAATTCTTCCAGTGGGCATCGCCGTTGCCGATGGCGAAACAGAAAACGATCCTCTGCCAGAGCCGCTCCAACGCGACGCCATGGGCCGGACAGCTGATGCGGATCCCCGCGGCCATCTCCTCGTAGGAGCCGTGGTATTTCCAGTTTTTGTCTTCAAGGGAGCGTCCCATCACCTGGCCCAGGTCTTCCTGATGGAGACGTCCATCCGCCTGATCGGAGTTGCGGTCGTAACGGCGCACCAGGTATGCAGGTTCGTCGTCGGCCAACAGTACCAACGCGTTGGGAGGTGTTTCGATCCGGAAAACCCGCCCCGCGATCTGCATGCACAAGTGTTCGTTGGCGGGGACAAATTCTGCCCAATGGAGGGGCGACGAAGGAACCGGTTTGAGCAGGAAATCCCCCCCCGCCCCGACGATGCTCAACTTTCCCCGGACCAGGCGAAGCTGAACCTTGTCTTGGACGCCGGAAATGGACATCCGCGGCATTTCGCTGGCCCGGGCCAGATTCAATTGCGCACGGGTGAAGGGTAGCCGGAAGGGAATCGCGCCCTTGCCTGCGGAAAGCGCACGACGCGCCTTGGGCGAGTACCCCTCCTCCTGGATGGGATCCAGACTGGAACGGCATATCCAGCTCAAGTCGCCCCCTCGGGGATCTGGCGGATGGTGACAGCCCCTGGAGCATCTTCAGCGCAAGTCGCCAACAGCAGACCAAAACTATCGTCCTCGGAAAGCTTGGCCTGCCGTGTTTGGAGCACGCGAAGCGAGCCCTCGGCGAGCATCCCCTCGAAGAAGGGAAACAGTCGCGGGGATTCGTACGGCTGCGATCGGACCGGCAGACTCGCGCTGATCGGCCGACGCGCATCCATGACATGGCTTTGGAGGTAGGTGAACCGAAATCCGTCGGCATTCTCTTCGAGGATCCCTGTACAGCGGTCATGCAACCACACCTGGGCGCGGCGGTTCATGACTGCATGCTCTGCGATTCAAGGGACCGCACTTGTACCTGAAGCTCCAACCCCAGGACTTCCAGCATTTTGGACATGACTTGAAGTGTGGGATTTCCCTTTCCGGTTTCGATGTTGATCAGCGTATGGAGACTCACCCCTGCCAACTGGGCAAGATCCGTCTGGCTCAACCCCAGAGTCTTGCGTCGCTCTCGAAGAGTCGTGGAGAAAGATGTCGGCGAGAGTTTCATTTAAATGAAAACTACCCCGAGTTACCCTAGAATACAACCATAAGACCACGGTAAATATTCATTTATGTGAATTTACCCGGTGACTTTCCTCTCAATTCGCACTCAACCTGGCCTTGATTTTCTGCCCGTTAGGGAAATGATCCTTGATGATCCTTGATGCCATGAGAATGGCTCCCCACCGCCCACCACACTCGCCACCGGCGTCTATCTTTCCCCGGATGGCTTACTCCCTTGTCATCGGACTCGAAGTCCACGCCCAGCTCTCCACCCGCACCAAGCTGTTTTGCGGCTGCGAACGTTCGTTTGGCGAAGAGCCGAACATGCACACCTGCCCGGTCTGTCTGGGCATGCCCGGCACCCTACCTGTTCCCAATGCCCAGGCCGTGGAGTACGCCATCCGCCTCGGGCTCGCGCTGGGTTGCCGGATTGACCCCAACGCCCTGTTCACGCGCAAGAACTACTTCTACCCGGACCTCCCCAAGGGTTACCAGATCACCCAGACCGGCGGCATGCCCATCTACGACCGTCCCATCTGCGTGGGCGGCCACATGCACCTGGTGGGCGAAGGGGTGGACCGCCACATCGAGATCGTCCGCATCCACATGGAAGAGGACGCCGGCAAGCTGATCCACGACCGCGGTCCGGATTCGCTGTTCGACGCCAACCGCTGCGGCACGCCGCTGTGCGAAGTGGTGACAGGTCCCGACATGCGTTCCATTCCCGAAGCGATCCTGTATCTGCAGCGACTCAAGCAGATCGTGGAATACCTGGGCGTGTGCGACGGCAACATGGAAGAAGGCAACTTCCGCTGCGACGCCAACGTGAGCTTGCGCAAGGACGACAACGCTCCGCTGGGAACGCGCGTCGAGCTCAAGAACATGAACTCGTTTTCCAACATCGAGAAGGCCATCCAGATCGAGATCATCCGCCAAGCGGAGATTCTCGACAACGGCGGGCACATCGTGCAGGAAACCCGCGCCTACGACGTGGCTCGCGGCACCACCCGCAGCCTGCGCTCCAAGGAAGACGCCCACGACTACCGCTACTTCCCCGAGCCTGACCTGGTTCCGCTGCAGGTGAGCGAGGCGATGGTGGAATGCGTCCGCTCGCAAATGCCCGAGCTTCCCGAGGCGCGCGCGCGCCGCTACGTGGACGTGCTGGGTTTACCGGAATACGACGCCCGCGTGATCACGGCCGACAAGGCTCTGGCCGATTGGTACGAGGGAATCCTGGCGGCGGGGACATCTCCCAAACAGGCTTCCAACTGGTTCATGGGCGACGTGTTGCGCGTGCTGAAAGAAACGGGAAAGTCCATCCAGGATCTGCCGTTCGGCCCCGGACACATCGCCGCCTTGGTGGTGCGCATCGAGGACAAGACCATCAACGGCAAGATCGCCAAGGACCTGTTCTCCGAAATGGCCCAGTCAGGCAAGACCCCGGACCAGATCATCGACGAGAAAGGCCTGCGCCAGGTCACGGACACGGGCGCGATCGACGTGGCCATCGCCGCGGTGCTGACCGCCAACCCCAAGGAGCTGGAAGGCTTCCGCGCCGGCAAGGACAAGCTGTTTGGGTTTTTCGTGGGTCAAGTCATGAAGGAAACCAAGGGCAAGGCCAATCCGGCCGTGGTCAACGAGCTATTGAAGAAGGCGCTGGCCGGGTGATCGCCCTCTTGGGCCTCGCGTTGGCCTTGGTCACCGCTCCAGCGGATGCCAAGATCGGCTTGGTCCCCACCAAAGCCGACTCCGGCCGCGCCGTGGCCACCAAGGCCAAGGTGGATGTTCCGGATACATCCAGGGCAGTCGCGACCAAGGCGGTTGCATCGAAGGCGGCCGGTATCGACACCGGCGTCGTGGCAACTCGAGCGGTTCGCGATACCGCCGAGGTGCACCACCTGCCCCCGCGCACCTTGCCCCTGAAGCGCCAGATGATGTTCGCCGGCGGGTTCATGGTGTTCATCGCCTTGATGATGACCAGCCTCCAGAACTTCAATCCCAACGACTGAGAGCGTGGGACGACCATGGTGGGCATTATCCGTCTGCCGTTCATCCTGAGGAGCCGACTGCAAGGAGGCGTCTCGAAGGGTGGACGGCCTCATGGCCAGAACCGAAGAGGGTGGAATGCATTTGAATTTCGCACCTTCTACCCCGTCGCCCCCTTCGGCAGGCTCAGGACTGCGCTTCGAGACGGCCCTTCGGGCCTCCTCAGGACGAACGGGTTTCGAATCCTGGCAACCCACTGCGAGGCTTGCGATTCATGACCCTCGATGATCTGGACTATCTGCGCGGCGAGGGCTCCGGCCTTCTGGCCCGTTGGACCCTGGAAGGGCCGGAAGACCCTCTGCGCTCCGTGCAGGCCCTGCGCAAGCTCGCCTCGCCCGCCCAAAGCACCCTGATCCAGGAACAGGTGACCTTGCGGCGCAAGTCGCAACGTAAATTCGGGCCTCGCGCCCTTTCCATGCTGTTCACCCGGAAATTGTCCGAGCAGGCCTCCGGCCCCGAAGTTGCCGGATTCAAATCCGATCGAATGGCCCGCGCCGGAGTGCGGTCGGTGGCGGACCTCTGCTGCGGACTGGGTGGCGACGCGACCAGTTTCGCCCTGCGCGGGATGGAAGTCCACCTGCTGGACGCCGACCCCGTCGCGGTGGAGCTGGCCAGACACAATTTGTCCACAGTCGACCGCGCAGCCGCATCCTGGCAGACATCCTTCTTGCCCGACTTCGCATCCCCTTTGGATGCCGACGCATTCCACTTGGATCCCGACCGGCGCACCAAGGGACGCGAGCAGGGCGAAGACCGCTGGGACGACAAGGGGCTCTCGCCGGACTCGGACGGGATCCGTCGAATCGTCTCCCGCTTCCCCCGCGGAGCCGTGAAGCTTCCCGCCGCCGCGCCGGTGGGATTTTTGGAGATCCCCGGCGAGCACCAATACATCGGCGTGCACGACGAACTGCGCGAACTTATCCTGTGGGCCGGCGACCTGGCCCGACCCGGCGCACTATCGGTGGCCGAATCGCGCGACGGGACGTGGGAGGAATACGCATCCACGCTCGCCGACGCGCAAGAGGCCTTTTCCGACGACCCGGCCGAATCCCCGCTGGAATGGATCCACGAACCGGTGAAGGCTCTGGTGCGTAGCCACCTCTTCGCCGCCTGGGGCCGAGATCACGGCTTGAATCTGTTGGACAACTCCATGGCCTGGCTCACCGGGAAGGCCACGAAAAGCCTGTTGGTGAAATCCTACCGTGTGCTCTCCCACGGTCCGCTCAAAGCCGGCTCCGAAGAATCCCTGCTGCGGGAAGCCGGAAGATCCTGCGCCACCGTGAAAAAGCGCGGCGTGGCGGTGGTGCCGGACCAGATGATGCGAAAGCTCGCGGGGCTGCCCGGCGAGGGCGCCACGCTCTGCTACCTGCGTTCACGCGGGGTGAAGTGGGTGGTGGTGTGTGAGCCGCTGGACAGAACTTCGGCAGAACCAGACTCGTGAATTTCCGCGACAGTCCCGAATTCCGCCGCATCGCTCGCGCCTTCCCCTGGAACCAAAACGGCCGCGGGGTGGGCGACGACGCCGCGTGGGTGGGCGACCGAGGCTTGTTTTGCTGCGATGCGATGGCCGAAGATGTGCACTTTCGCTGGGAATGGTCCAGTCCCCGCGATGTGGGTTGGAAATGTGTGGTGGCCAATGTCGCCGACATCGTCTGTACCGGTGGGCGCCCGCTCCATGCGGTGTGGTCGGTGGGCATGGGAGAGCAGTGGACGGATCGGCATTTCCAGGAACTTTCCGAAGGCGCACTGGAGGCCTGCGCGGTCAGCGGAGTGGATCTGGTGGGTGGCGACACGGTCCGCTGCCGGGGTAAGGGCTTCGTGAGCTTGGCGCTATGGGGGGAACTTGTGGAAGACCGTCCTTGGCTGCGTTCGGGGGCCCGAATCGGCGACCGGTTGGTCTTGATTGGACCCTTGGGGTGGTCCGCAGCGGGACTTGCGGCCTTGGAAAGCGGCCTCGCGGAAGAAAATTCCTTCGCACCGCTGGTGGCGCTGCATCGCCGTCCCCTCTCCCCGGCTGTGGCGATGGAAGCGGGATTCCGTCGCTGCGTGCACGCCGGGATCGACCTTTCCGACGGACTTTCTTCCGAGTGCGAACACTTGGCCAACGCAAGCGGGGTCCGGGTGGTTTTGGACAGTTCCGCCTTGGTGGCCGAACCCCTGCAAATCGCGCTGGGACAACGCCTTGGACGCGATCCGGTGAATTGGCTTTTGCACGGTGGCGAAGACCATTCCCTTTTGTTGAGCGTGGATGCCCACGCCATCCTTCCTCCGGGAGTTGCCCCGATCGGAGCCATCGAAGCGGGATCTGGTGTTTGGCTGCGGCAAGAGGGGGAAATCCGCGCACTGACCTCTCGGGCCTGGGAACACGTTTAAGCCTGTGAGGCGATGAAGTCTGGGCGCAAGGCCTGCGGATGGCTAAACTTCCAATTACATCACAACACGGGAAGCCATGGCCCAGAGACGACGCCGCAAAAAAATCGGAGAAATCCTACTCGCTCAGGGGATGATCAACCAGGCAGTGCTCGACCAAGCCATGGACGAGCACAAGCGCACAGGCACGAGCTTGGGGACGGTTCTTGTCCTGATGGGCCACATCACCCAGGACACGCTGGAAAGCGTTTTGGGGCTCCAGCTGGAGTTGACCGGGCAGCGAAAGCGCCTGGGCGAAATCCTGGTCGACCAGGGATTCATGACCGACGCCCAGATCGGCGCGGCTCTGGAAGAGCAGAAGAAGAGCGGCAAGCAACTGGGCAAGGTCCTTGTCGAGAAGGGCTTCATCGACGAGAACAAGTTGTTGGACGTGATCTCGGCGCAGATCGACGTGCAGCGCGTGATCCTGGAGAACATCAACCTGGACGCGGCCATCGTGAAGCTGGTCCCCCAGGAAATGGCCCGCTCCTACAAGGTGATCCCCATCTTCGAGCGCGACAACGTCCTGACAGTGGCGATGGCGGATCCATCCAACCTGCGCACCTTGGATCACATCAAGTTCAAGACCGGCCACGAAGTCGAGCCCATGCTCGCCACGGAAAAAGAGATCCTGTCGGCTATCGACAAGGTCTATTCCGCCGCCAGCACGGGCAACCTCCAGGAAATGTTCGCCGGCCTGCAGGGCGACGACAAGGAATTGGAAGTCGTCCAGAACAAGGTCGAAGACGAACAGCTCGCCGACGAAGAGGGCCGGCAGGTCGTCAAGATCGTCAACATCATCATCAACGAAGCCATTTCGGCGGGAGCCTCGGACATCCATCTGGAGCCACAGGAAAACCACCTGCGCCTGCGCTACCGCATCGACGGCGACCTGGTGGAGAAACCCCAGATCCCCGCCAAGCTCATGAACCAGATCATCTCGCGCCTGAAGGTGCTGGCCAGCATGGACATCGCCGAGAAGCGACGCCCGTTGGACGGGCGCTTCACCATCAAGCACAACGGCAAGGAAGTGGATCTGCGCGTCAGCTCGTTTCCCACCATGCTGCGTCAGCGAGGAGTGGCCGAGAAGATCGTCATGCGAATTCTCGACCCCAATTCCAACAACATCCCGTTGGAAAAGATGGGCATGGCGCCCAAGATGTACGAGACGTTCGAAGAGATGATCAACATGCCGGACGGCATCGTCCTGGTGACGGGTCCCACGGGATCCGGAAAGTCCTCCACGCTCTATTCCTGCGTGCGCAAGGTGCTCTCCCCGGAGGTCAACATCGTCACGATGGAAGACCCCGTGGAAATGAACATCCCCGGCGTGAGCCAGGGACAGATCAACAACGCGGCGGGATTCACGTTCGCCGCAGGTATCCGATCCATTTTGCGTCAAGACCCCGACATCATCATGCTCGGCGAAATGCGTGACAAGGAAACCGCCGAAATGGCCGTGCAAGCCGCTCTCACAGGGCACTTGGTCTTTTCCACCCTGCACACCAACGACTCGCCCGGCGCCTTCACCCGACTTCTGGACATGGGCCTGGAGCCGTTTCTGGTGGCCAGTTGCGTCAAGGGGATCCTGGCCCAGCGACTGGTCCGCCGCATCTGTCCCAAATGTCGGGAAGAGAAAATCTACCCCGACGACACCCTGATCCGCATCGGCATCCGCCCGGGCACCCGGTTTTTCGTGGGCCGGGGTTGCAAAAACTGTCAGGGCTCCGGATATCGCGGTCGCATGGGCATCTTCGAACTCATGGCTCCGGACGAAAACGTGCGCGGCATGGTTCTGGCCCGCGAAAGTTCCGACGTGATCAAGGCCTACGGCAAGACCAAGGGAATGATCACCCTGCGCCGCGACGGCCTGGAGAAAGCACTCCAGGGCCTCACCACCATCGAACAGGTCATCGCCGCTTCCCAGGCAGATACCTAGGAGTACACATGACCCTCGAAGAACGCGTTCGCGCCGAGCTCAACCCGGCGCAAGCGGAAGCCGTCCTGGTCAATGACAGACCCCAACTGATCCTGGCCGGCGCCGGGTCCGGCAAGACCCGGGTCCTGACCTGGAAGATCGCCTGGCTGATCGAAGGACTCGGGCGCAAGCCCTGGGAAATCGTGGCGCTCACCTTCACGAACAAGGCCGCCCGCGAGATGCGCGAGCGCGCCGAAAAGCTGATGGGCACCGCCGCCCCCCAATGGATGGGCACCTTCCACGGCATCTGCGCGCGCATCCTGCGCCAGGATGCCGGACACCTGGGCTACGGCGACGCCTTCACCATCTACGACGACGACGACCAGCGCAAGGTGATCACCGAGGCTTGCGAGAAGCTGTCCATCAAGACGCCCACGCCGGACGTTTTCCGTCGGATCATCTCCAGCTCCAAGAACAAGGACGAAGGTCCCGAACAGCTGGCCGCCGCGTTCGATCCGGTTTCCAAGAACGCCGCGAAGGTGATGGAGCACTACCAGAAGGCGCTCAAGGCAGCGGATGCCATGGATTTCGACGACCTCCTGTTGAACACCCTGGACCTGTTCCGCCGGTTTCCCGAGCGCGAAGAAGCCTGGCGCAAGCGTTTCGGGTACATCCTGATCGACGAATACCAGGACACCAACTCCGTCCAGTACCAGATCGTGAAGCGGCTGGCCACGCACGGTCGGATCATGGTGGTGGGCGACGACGACCAGTCCATCTATTCCTGGCGCGGCGCGGACATCCAGAACATCCTCGACTTCGAGAAGGACTACCCCGGCGCCCACGTGGTGAAGCTGGAACAGAACTACCGCAGCACCGCCAACATCCTGAAGGTGGCCGGCAGCGTCATCAAGAACAACAAGGGACGCAAGGAAAAGACCCTCTGGACAGCCGCAGAAGCCGGAGACAAGGTTTCCCTTTGGAACGAGGACGACGAGGTCGCCGAAGGTCGCCGCTGCGCACAGCTGGTCCGCGATGCCTTGGCCGCCGGCAAATCGGCGGCGGTGCTCTACCGCACCAACAGCCAGTCGCGCGCCGTGGAAGAAGGCATGCGCCGCGAAGGCGTACCGTACGTGATGATCGGCGGCACGAGGTTCTACGACCGCACCGAAGTGAAGAACGCCATTTCCTGGCTTCGCCTGCTGGTGAATCCCAAGGATTACCGCGCCTTGGAGCGCGCCGTGCAGTCGCCGCGTCGCGGCATCGGTGAAAAAACGTTGGAGCTCTATCGCGCCCAGGCCGAATGGCGCCACGGCGGCGATCTGATCGAGGCGCTGTGCGGCGAAGCCCCCGAGGGCGTGCGCGGCTCCAAGGCCTCCGGCATGGGCGAGATCCTGCGCAAATGGCAGTGGGCCATGAAGGAAGAGGTCGCGCTAGCAGAAATTGTCGAGCGGGCCATCGTGGATTCCGGCATGGAAGCCTCGTTGGAAGCCGAGGACACCGACGAGTCCAAGGAGCGGCTCTCCAACCTGCAGGAATTGGTATCCGCGGCGGCGGCCTTCGCCGAACGCAATCCGGATGGCGGATTGAAAGGCTTCTTGGAAGAGGTCGCGTTGGTGTCCGACGCCGATACCAAGAATCCCGACGACAACTCGGTGGTCCTGATGACCTTGCATACATCCAAGGGTCTGGAATACGACGTGGTCTGTCTGGCCGGCTGCGACGAAGGTTTGTTCCCCATGCTGCGCACCGATGGCGGAGCGGACGCGTTGGAAGAAGAACGCCGTTTGTTCTACGTGGGAGCGACGCGCGCCCGACAGAAATTGCACCTCTTCTCCACCCGTGTGCGCACGCGCTTCGGGATCCGCGACGCCTGCATTCCCAGCCGCTTCCTGGACGAGATCGACCAGGAAGTCATCGAATACGAGGGCGCCGGCAGGAAAGTGATTTCCGGAGCGGATCCAGACGTGGCGGCACGTCCGCGCACCTTTGGTACGGGCTTCGCGGGCGGAGGCTTCACGGGAGGCGGATTTCGCCAACAGGCGCGCCGCCCGGCTTTTCCGCCGGGATCGCTGCGCAGCCAATCGCGCTCCGACGGCACGGTTCCGCGCACCGCCGGAGGCGTCACGGAAGGCGGTCCCGCGCTGGGATTGCCCTCGGGCAGGACCCAGACCTGGATCCAAAACCAGCCCTCCACCAAGCCCGAGCCCTTTCCCGACTACGAATCGGAAAACCAGGCCACGGGCGGGACGTTCCTGGTGGGAATGCGAGTGCGCCATCCCAAGTTCGGGATGGGGCGGGTGGAAAAAATCCACGGCAGCGGTTCGGCCGCGCGGTTGGACGTCAAATTCGCCACCGAGACCAAGCGATTGGTCGCCGCCGCCGCGGGCCTCACGATCGTGGGCTGACCGCCGGGATCGCAAGCAGGCTTTCCAGCTCCTCGCGATCCGGTTTTCCGGCAGCCGTCCAGGGAAGGGTTTCCAGCACCAGGATCTTCGCGGGCATCTGGAAGCGGGCGACTGTCCTGGCCAGCCATTCCCGCAGGGATCGCTCTGTCAGATTCTGTCCATCGGAGCCAGTGCCCACCGCCAGATGCAACCTGTGGCCGAACTCGGGATCGTTCACGGGCCAGGCCACCGCTTCGCGTACATCGGGGTGGCGTAGAACCACATTTTCAAGGTCCGACGGATAGACGTTCTCCCCACCGGACACCACCATATCGTCTTTTCGCCCCAGAAGAAACACCAGACCGGCGGGGTCCATGCGCCCCAGATCGCCGGTGCGGCAGGTGCGGCCCTGCACCGACTCCATCGCCCAACTGCTGACCACGGAGATTTCTCCCGTTTCGCCCCGTGGCACCTCGGCACCCTCCGCATCCAGGATCCGCACGCGCACGCCGGGAAGGGCGCGGCCCAACGTGCCCGGATGCTCCCGCAGATCGGAAGGTCGGGCCAGGATGGAAAACCCTGCCTCCGAGCTTCCGAACAGGTTGTGGAGGGCTCCGTCCATGGCCTCCAGTCCTCGGCTGGCCAAGGTTGGATCCAGTCGAGCACCGCCGCACAGGAACCGGCGCACCTCGGAAAGTCCCGAGGCATCGGCATCCAGCAGGCGCGACAGCATCAGGGGCACCGCCACCACGGTGTCGATCCGGAAGCGTCGGATTCTGTCAAGAACCTCTTCCGTACGCCAACGGTCCCAGAGATGGATCCGGGGCCCCAGGAAGGTCCCGATCAGCAGCGCGGAAAGACCGAACCCGTGGTGGACGGGCGAACACACGGCCAGCTCCCGGCTCCTGGCCAAGTCCAGACGCGAGAGCAACCCCAGGAACGGCCTCGCCACAGCCAGTGCGGAGGAACTTCGCTGCGCGGTCTTCGCCTTTCCGGTGGTGCCGCCGGTGAGCACCGAGATGAGACCGCCCCGACTGGGCGGCATACGGATTCCGACCGGGCCTGCGGCCGCCCTGGCGCGCTCCAGCTGGGCGAACATCGTGGCAGGATTGGAATCCGAAATCGCGTCGAATTCCGACTCGAACACCACCACGTCGAAACTTTTCTGCGCCAGGATCTCGCGCATCCGCCAAGCCCCCAGGTCGGGATTGAGCACCATCGCATCGGCACCGGTGCGGCAGATGGCGTAGAATCCTTCTGTGGCGGGGATTCCATGGCGAGCCAGGAGCGCCACCCGACTTCCGCGGCGCAACCCGAAATCCCGTCGCAACGCCATGGCCAGATCTCCCACCCGCCGATGCAAGGTGCGCCAATCAAGGCATTGCGACCCATCGCACAACGCCGGCCCATGGGGAGACAGACGCGAGCGGAAACCCAGGAGGGCGGCTGCGTTGGGACCCTCGCGCAGCAAGGCGATCGAAAACGACCAGATCCCCTTCGGGGTAAGGAACCCGGATGCCACCAGTGCAGACAAGACTTGTCTCAAAACCGATCCCACAGCCGGCGCGGCACGGCCCGCGCGAACAGCACGGACACCCCGAGCCACCACGGCATCCAGTCCCCCCTCCCGCGCTCCAGCAAGCGAAGAAGCCGCAATGCGGCCTGCTGGGGCTCCATGGCGGGCGCACGCGCATAGGCGGAGCCGGGCTGGATCATCCGGGTCCGCACCAGCGGAAAATAGGCAGTGGAGGTTCGGATCGACGCGTCTCCCAGTTCCGCGCGTGCCGAGCCCAGCCATTGGTCGAAGGCGCATTTGGAGGCCTGGTAGGCGGCCCAACCTCGCACGGCTGGCAACAGCACGTTGGCCGCGGAGACGTTCAAAATCTGTCCACCCTTGGCGCGCATGCCGGGAAGCAGGTGCAGTGTGAGCCGGACCGGAGCCAGGTAGTGGATGGCCATGGTCCGCTGGAAGTCGTGGAAGCGATCCAGGGATTCGAAAAGGGAACGATGGATCGATTTGCCCGCGTTGTGGACCACCGCGTCGACCGGGCTCGACTGGACATCCAACCAAGCCAGGAGCGAGGCCATGTCGGGTTCCGACCGCAGATCGGCCACGAACGCCTGCGCGTCCGCTCCCGACGACCTCGCCCGGTCGCGCACGGCATGAAGCCTTTCGCTCGAGCGGGCCACCAGCAGGAGCTTGGCGCCGGATCCAGCGAGGAGGTCCACCAACGCTTCCCCGATCCCGAAACTGGCGCCGGTCACGAGGATGGTCTTCCCCTGCAGCCTCCCCCCGCGCGCGGCGGAATCGAGCGCCAGTCGCGGGAACAGGATGCATTCGACGGCGCGCCGGAACACGGGCCGCTCAGGGCTTGCCGGATTCGGACTCGAGCAACCTGCGGACGAACAGATCTGCGGGCCCCTCGGCAAAATCCGTCTTGTGGGTGACCAGGGCGATCTCGCGCCGCGAAGCCCCGTGGATCGGTCGGTACACCAATCCGTCGTCGTTGCGCTCGGCGTAGTCGGGCAGGACCCCCACCCCCAGACCCGATCGCACCAGCTCCTTTTGCACGGAGACATTGCCCACTTCCACGATCCGATCGGGCCAGAGGCCGCGACTGCGGAAGCCTTCCTCGATGAGCTGGCGCGAATGGGTGTGGCGCCCCAGCAGCACCAGCGGAAATGCCGAGAGCTCCTCCTGCGTGACATCCGATGCGCTGGAGGGGCTCGATGCGGCGGGAAACGCCGCGACGTGGCGGTAGGCAAGCACGGTGCGACCGACCAAGGATGGGTGTTTGAGGGGCAGGAGCACGAACCCCACGTCGGAAAGTCCTTGCGCCACGCGGTGAGCGATTTCAGGGGAACTGGCCAGATCCAACTGCAGTCGCACCCGTGGGTGTTCGCGACAGAATTCGCCCAACTTGGGCGCGAGCCAATACTGGGCCACGGTGTCGCTGGCGGCGATCCGAAGGGTACCCGAAGGGCCCTCGCCGGTGCGCGCGGCATCGCGAAGGGACCTGGCATCCCGCAACAGCCCGCGGGCGAGCGGAAGGACGCGCGATCCTGCAGGAGTCGGTTTCACGCCTCGCGACGTCCGCTCCAGGAGAGTCTCCCCCAAGGCTTCTTCCAGTGCGGCGATCTGGCGGGTCACAGCCGGTTGCGACCGGAACAGACCGGATGCCGCCCGGCTGACCGAACCGCACTCGCAAGAAGCCACGAAGGATTCCAAGGCATCGAGATCCAACACCTGCGGAAAGCTAATCCAGATTCACTCGGGCCTCGATGGCTCCGTCATAAACGACGGCACAACGAGACATGCCTGAGGGGTTCAGGCGTGAATGGAAGCAACCCGACGCAGGATTTCCGCCGCCAGATCCTGCAGAGGAAGCACGGTGGTGGACACCCCGGCGTTCATGACCGTCTGAGGCATGGAAGGTGCGACCGCGGTGCGGGGATCCTGGCAGAGAACGGCTCCACCCGCTGCGGAAATTTCCGAGGCGCCCAGCGTTCCGTCGCGACCCATGCCAGTCAAGACCACGGCGATCGCATGGCGATGGAAGACGCTGGCCAAGCTGCGAAAGAGCGGATCGGCCGCGGGACGCATGTAGTTTTCCGGAGCTTCGCGATTGAGCCGGATGACCGGGCCTTCCGCCACGGTGAGGTGCCAATCGCCGGGAGCCAGGTAGATCCGGCCTGGCTCGACCGAAAGGCCGTCCTCGGCCAGCCGCACCGGGATCTTGGTCTCCCGTTGCAAGCGCGAGGAGAAGGTCTCCAGCATCCAGACGGGTCCGTGCAAAACCAGGAAAATCGCACAATCCTGTACATCGGCCAAGCCGCGGATCACTTCGCGCACGGCTTCCGGCCCGCCGGTGCTGGCCGTGATTCCGACTGCGGCAAAGGCTGGAGGGGGCTGGCTGGGCATGACAAGCGGAATGCGACGGATGGTCGAGGGCAGAGGCTCGGGTTGCTGGCGGCGCGCCAGACAATTGGCCAGCCGCTCCAAGACTTCGGGCATGGAGAAGGGCTTGGCGAGGTAATCGTCCGCACCCGCCTGGAGGGCATGCATCCGGGCTTCTGGCATCGCCAGGGAAGTCACGATCAGCATGACCGGCAATGGCTGGATGGTGGAACGGATGCGATGGACCAGTTCGATGCCATCCATGCGGGGCATCATCCAATCCGACACGATGGCGTCGCAGGGCTGGCTCTTCAGAATCTCCAGCGCCTCCACGCCGTCCATCGCGTTCAACGTTTCGTAACCGGCCTTACCCAAAGACCGCTCCAAAATGACTTTGCTGGTAGGATCGTCTTCAACGATGAGAATCTTCACAAGTGCTCCATCCAATGGACGCGCAGGGGTATGTCTGGTAGCATAGTTAATTCGAAGGGGGATCAACAAGTCCTGCGCAGGGCAAGATTTTCCCTCTTCACTACTGGTCTATGTCCCCACACCGAAAAACAGGGGTTGGCACCGGCTTCGCTCCTCTCCCAGCGAGGAAGGGAGGCCACATGTCGATACCAGCCATCGTGCACGCCACCAAGGCTCCAAGCACCGAGACCGAGAAGAAGGCCTGGAAGGCGGCCCAGGATTTCGAGGCGATCTTCATGCGCCAGATCTTCCAATCCATGCGAAAGGCCTCCGCGATCCTCGCCGAATCCGACGAGGAAAGTCCCGAATCCACCACCCAGATGACCGACATGGCCTGGGACGGCATGGCAGACCAGGTCGCCCATCAAGGTGGGATGGGCCTTGCCAAAATTCTGTATCCCCAATTTTTGAAGGACCCCTCCGGCCTTGAGCGTGCTCCCGAGTCGATCGGAGCTTCCAAAGCCTCCAGCGCCTATGCCTCCCCCCGCACCTCCAGTCTGGACCAGGCGGTTCGGCTGGCCGCCTCCGAAACCGGCCTGGACGAATCCCTCATCCGAGCTGTGATCCACACTGAAAGCCGTGGGAAAACAGATGCGTTGTCTCCCAAAGGGGCGATCGGGCCCATGCAACTGATGCCCGCCACCGCCAGCGAACTGGGTGTGGATCCGCGCGACCCGGTCCAGAACATCCTGGGGGGCAGCCGGTATCTGGCCAAGATGCGGGAAAGGTTCGGTTCGGACGAATTGGCTCTGGCCGCCTACAACGCCGGACCTGGTGCGGTGGAACGCCACGGCGGGATTCCTCCGTACGCGGAAACCCGCTCGTATGTCAAGCAGGTCCTGGCCAAACGCGCCCAGCTCTCGGCAGACCCCTCATGAGACGCCCCCACTCCCTGAATGTTCTGGAAGCCTGCCTGGAAAGGCTGGAGGTGGCAAACCGCGCGTGGATTGGCCTGGCCACCGAGCACCACGCGCATCTGGTGGCCAATCGACTCCCCCTGGCAGAGGCGCTGCTCGCCCCGATGGAGGAGGCCCTTCTTCGCCTGGACGAGGACGAGGATGTCAGGATCCGTACCACCATGGACCTCGCCTGCGATCTGGAACTGGAATCCGATCCACCACCGCGTCTGGAAATCCTCGTGGAACGCCTGGGAACCGAGGGCGCCGGCCTGCGCGAGCGAGGACTGCGGCTGCGCGCAACCATCGTGGAGGCGGCGCAACTGGCCGGTCGGGTTCGCGCGGTGGCGGAAATCGGCTGGAAAATCACCGAGACCAGCCTCAAGCTGGTGCGGGCCCAGGCCACCGCGGCCTCCCGCCCACCCGCGGCCTACGTGGCCGGGGGGCGGCGAACCACCGGAACCGCGGTCCCCGTTTTCCAGAGAGCTTGGAGCGCCTGATGTCTCTGTTCGATCTCATCAACATGGGCACACGGGGACTGTCCGCCTCGCAGACCGCCCTGGACCTTGTTGGACAGAATGTGACCAACGCCGACACCGAAGGCTACACCCGCAAACGCCTGAATCTGGAAGCCGGGGTCCGGGTGGACCAGGGCCTGGGACAGATGGGTTTTGGCGTGGACGTGGTGAACATCAAGCGCATGCGCGACGATCTGCTGGATCGCCAGATGCAGGAGGTGAGCACGCAAAAGGGCGCCCGGGAAGAACTGGACAAGTCCCTCCAGGCGATCCAGAACATCCTGACGGAACCGGCCGATTCCGGACTGAACACCTTCCTGGAGAAGTTCTGGGCTTCGTGGCAGGATCTGGCCAACAATCCCTCCGATCGTACCGCCCGCCAAGCCGTGTCCGATGCGGGCTCGGCCTTGTCGGGCAGGTTCCAGGACCTGGGCGAACAGTTCAACGTGCTGTTGAACCAGAAAAACGAAGAGCTCGTCGATGGCGTGGGAGAGATCAACAAGCTCCTCGAAGGCATCAAGGAAGACAACGAAGCCATCGCCAACGCGGAAGTCGGCGACCAGCGCATGCGCGCCAACGACACGCGCGACCAGCGGGAAGTGAAATTCAAGGAGCTGTCCAAATACATCGAGGTCTCCTACTCCGAGGACCCGCAGGGACGGTATCTGATCACCTCCGGCGGCAACCTCCTGGTAGGTCCTGCGGGCAGTTATCCGCTCAAGATCGCCCGATCCCAGATCACGCTTTCCGACGGCAGGGAGATGAGCCAGGCGAGCCTGGTGGTCTCCAGCACCCGCCAACCGTTCGATCCGCCCGGCGGAAAGCTCGCGAGCCTTCTGGAAGCGCGCGACGAGATCATCCCCCGCTACCAAGGCGCGCTGGACGAACTGGCGCGGACCGTGGCAAAATCCGTCAACGCGCAGCACGAACAGGGCTACACCCTCAGCGGCTTCACGGGGGCGACCTTCTTCGATCCGGCCACGGCCGGTGCCACCAGCATCAAGCTTTCCACGTTCGTCCGGGCGGACGTGTCCAACATCGCCGCCGCCGCGGGCGGGACCTCCCGCTCGCTGGGCGCACCCCTCAACCAGGTCATCCCCGCCGCCGGCGGTGTGCTGGACCTCGCGAACACGGTCGACCCGGACTACCGCAACCTGTCGTCAGAATCCGTCGTCATCCGCACCGTCGGGCCTCCCTCGGCCACCTTGGTGGAAGGATCCGGCGAAGACTACACGGTGGACTACCGCACCGGACAGATCCGTTTCAACAACCCGGCGAGCCTGCTTCCGGGCACGGCGATCACGGTCGATTTCCGTTACACCATCCAGAACTACAACGGCCAGGGCGATGGCAAAAACGCGCTCAAGATGGGACAGCTCGCGCAAGCCCTGCTGTCGGATCCCGACAAGCTCGGCATCCCCCGCAGCACCATCGGCGATTCCTACGCGACCATGGTGGGCGAGCTGGGCGCGGAAAAGAAGAAGGCCGCCGACACCCTGGAAACCTCGGTGAACCTCCAGACCTACCTGCAAAAACGCATCGACGAAACCTCCGGGGTTTCGATGGACGAGGAGCTCGCCGACATGGTGAAGTTCCAAAACTGCTACCAGGCCTCCGCCAAGTACATCAGCACGGTCTCGCAGATGATGGATTCGCTGATGAGCATCCAGTAACGAAGGAGACGCGCCATGACACGCATCACCGCCACCATGATCAACACGGATGTCCAGCAGGGCATCCAAGCCAATGGCGTGAAGCTGAACGATATCATGTCGCAGATCGCCACCGGGAAGTCGATCAACCAACCATCCGACGACCCGGTCGGGACCTCCAAGGCATTGCGTCTGCGCTCGCAGACCTCCCGCTACGACCAGTACTATCGAAACATGCAGGATGGCCAAGCGTGGCTGTCCACCGCCGACACGGCTCTGAGAAGCGGCAACGATTCCATGCAACGCGCCAACGAACTGGCCATCCAAGGCGCCAACGGCACCTACACGGACATCCAACGCGAATACCTGCGAAACGAGGTGCGGGTCCTGGCCGACCAGATGTTGTCGATCGCCTCCACCTCGCTCAAGGGCGAATACATCTTCAGCGGCACCCAGACCGAAAAACCGCCTTTCAGCCTGGAGCACGGAACCGATTCCCTCACCGCCCTGCCCAACGCCAACGGCACCTCGTTGGCGGCGGTACCGGCCACCATCCGGATTCGGGATACCACCAAGATGGATTCGAACACCGCGACGGGAAATCCCGCCGCCTACGACATCATGCCCGGAACCCTCTCGATACCCGGACTCACCGAGGGAACCGATTACTCCGTCGACTACAGAAACGGCGAAGTCCGCTTCCTGACCGGCGCCGCCACCGCTCTGGCCGCCGGCACCGGTATCCAGATGGAGTTCGATTGGATCCGCAGGAACGAAGAGGACATGTCCGGTCAGGTCCTGCGGGAGGTCCAGCAGAACAACACGGTCCAGGTCAACGTGACCCCTTCCACCGCCTTCGGGGATTCCGCCCACGGGGGCTCGGTCTTCGATTCGCTGATCGATGTCATGCAGGGAATGCACACCAACGACCAGGCGAAGATCCGCAGTTCCATGGCTGGACTGCAATCCTCCCTGGAGCAACTGCTGAAAGCCCAGACCGTCGCGGGATCTGTTTCCAACCGATTGCAAAGCACCCAGGACCAGAACCGATCCGATGCCCTGGTGGTGGCCAAACAGACTTCAGAGGTGGAGGAGATCGATTTCACCAAGGTGGTCAGCGACTTCCAGAACCGCCAGACCGTCTACGACGCGGCGATCCGCGTGGGCGCGAAGGTGATCCAGAATTCCCTCGTCAATTACATCTGATCGAGCCTTCTCCCTCTTGCCGGATTCGCCGGAAATTGGCAAGTTCCTGGTCCATGAACCTCCATCCTGCGCACCTCGTCCTCATCGCGTCCTTCCTCCTTTCGGCCGTCGTTCCGGCCAGGGAGGCACACGAAGCCTACTCGAAGACGGTTTCCGTCAAACAGGCGCTGCGGACCGCCCGGACATCCGGCGGCGGCAAACTCGACTTCCCAGCCGACGTGGCCGAGGTGGTGGGGGTGGAAGTCACCATCCCCGCCGGAGCCTCCACAGGCTGGCACCGCCATGCCCACTCCGGATTCGCCTATGTGCTGCAAGGCCGTCTTCGCGTGGTCCTCCCGGACTCCACCCGCAACGAATACGGTCCCGGTCAGGCTTTCGCGGAAGTTGTCAACACTCTCCACAACGGGTACACCGTCGGGTCCGAAGACGTGAAACTGTTCGCGTTCTTCCTGGCCGATTCGGGAAAGCCGATCTCCACCAAGCCCTGATCGACAGAACCGCACTTTTCAGTTGGAAGATCGGACCACCCACTGGTTCCATCGCGCCAAGGACCTCTCCAAGTGCCGATCATAGCCCGGTGCCTCGGGATTTGTTAGGCCGTAGGTATGCAACTCGATCGGCCCTGGATAGCCTGCCTCGGAGAGAGCCTGCAGAAAGATTCGAACATCATACGAGCCTTCATCGAGAGGCTTGATGGCCGATTTCCACTCCGATCCCCTAAGGTTGGTGAATTTGTCCGCCCCGCTGACCGACACCAACGCGAGGTGCGGCGCGACCTTCGCTACAATTTCCGACAAGCGACTTCGGTTGCCCATCTTCAATTCGTGGCAAAGGTGCATGGAAAGACGTACCTCATGGTAGCCGAGTCTTGCGAGACTGTCCAGCATCCATAGTCCGTCTTCGGCGGTTTCCATCACCGTTCCGGCATGAGGATAGATCACCAGTCTGGCTCCTTTGGCCCGGCATCGGCCTGCAACCAATCCAAACTGGGCGACCGAGCGGGATTTCGTCGAATCGTCGCGAAGTCCTTTCGCGGAAGCCACCATCCAGATGGCCATGTCCATCCGATGCGCATCCTCCAGGATGCTATCCAGCCAAGGGACTCGGATGGTGTCGAAGACCGGGAAGTACCACAAGACACTCGGAACCTTGAAGGAGCCCGATTCGACTTCTGGAAGACCCGCGAACTCGCGAATCCTTTCTGCATCCATTCCCGCAAGTCCAATGCCGTGGAAGCCCATCTGTCGAGCGATCTCCACCTGTCGCTTGGCCGGAACCTCGGCCATGCACATGGCGAAGGGGACGAAGATCCCCTTCAAGGGGATCGGAGTGGAAATCGTCTTCCCGCATCCAAAGAGAAATACGACGGTGATGCCCCACGCCACCAAGCGGAAATGAGGCCATGAAAACCGATTCATCCGAGTCACGACGATCCTTTCGGCAGCCCCAGCGAAGAATAGGCCCACAACCCACTCGCTGGAGCAATCGGAAAGGTAGGACGCTAGAAGGCGGGAACCATCGTGGAAACGGTCCCGGCTGGACCTTGGACGCGGAGAATACGACTGCCCGCCCCGCGAGAGGGGAAAACCCAAATGCCACCGAATTCTAGGGCACCCTGGATTTCCCGTCCATCGAGGGTGAAAAGTCGTGGAATCGCCGCATTCGCGACTTCGACCATCAGCCTTCCCGATTGGAACCGCCATTTGGTCTTGGTCGGCTCGATCCGCTCGATTTTCTTCGCCTGAACACCTTCCTTCAGGTCAGGGAGCGCCTCCAACACGGACGGATCGACCCATTCCTGCCACCGAGCAAGCGAACGCTGGAGATGATTGTCGTAACCTGCATCGAAAGGACTGGTCAAGCCTGCTGTTTGAAGGAGGATGGGCCCCCTGTAATTGACCCCGGCAAGCGACATCAGAAACGGATTCAGCTCAAAGCTTCCTTGATCCAATGGCTTGACGGAAGATGCCCAGCCATCGTTTTTCGAGTATGCATCGACATCCCCGCCGCTGATGGCCACAAGCCCAAGATACGGTGCGGCTCTCGTCACCAACTCGGGAATGCGGCCAGCATTGCCAATCTTCAACTCGTGGGAGAGGTCTAGGGACATCCGTACTTCCGGATGGCCCAATCGCTTCAAGCTGTCCATGGCCTGCAATCCGCCAACCACGCCTTCAAAAACTGTCCAGATATGCGGATAGACGACCAGTTCAACACCTTTGTTCCGGCAACGATCGGCAACCTTGACAAATTTCGCAATCGCCTTGGACTTCGTCGAGTCGGACCTCTCCTTGTTGCGGCCCGAAACCATCCAAAGCGATGCACCCATCTTTCGGAGGTCCGGAAGGACGCTGTCAAGAAGCACTGTATCCAGTGGCTCGTAGACGGACGTGTACCACATCACGACGGGAACCTTGAATCCCCCCGAAACAACGTGAGGATGCGTCGATATCTGGGTCAGCTGACTCTTCGACACCCCAGGGAGTCCGATGCCCCGGAAACCCGCGGCTTCGATCGCCTCGACTTGGGCCGTTACGGATCTTCCCGCGAAATTCATCCCGAACGGGACGAAGGGAAATCCAAGACTCGGCTTGGAGCTCGGCTGAACCTTGAGCACGGTGGAGCTCCATACCGCGAGTGATTTCTCAAGGTGCTGGTCGTAGTCAGCACTTAAGGAATTCTTCAAGCCCGACGTTTGTAGCTGGACCACCCCGGTGAATCCTGAACTCGACAGAGCCGCCAGGTACTCCCTGACGTCGTATGTTCCCTCGCCGAGAGGTTTGACGGCGGAAACCCAACCGTCATTTTTTTTGAATGCATCGATGTCGCCGCCATTGACAAAAACCAGCCCCAGAAACGGGGCAGCCTTCGCGACCAACGCGGGAATCCGACTTGCATTTCCCATCTTGAATTCATGCGAAAGGTCCATCGCGACGCGAACCTCGGGATGTCCTCGTCTCCTCAAGCTGTCCAGTGCCTGCAAACCACCTTCGACACCCTCGAACACAGTCCAAAGATGGGGATAGACCACAAGTTGGACTCCGTGAGCCTGGCACCGGGAAGCGACCTTGGCAAAATTCGAAACCGCACGCGACTTTGTGGAATCCGCCCGCTCCTTGTTCCTGCCGGAAACCATCAAAAGCGACGCGCCCATTTTTCGCAGGTCGGGCAGCACACTGTCCAGCATGGCTGTATCCAGCCGATCGTAAACGGATGTGTACCACATCAGGCTGGAAACCTTGAATTTTTTCGAGACCACATCCGGATGAGCCGCCAACTGGGAGGACTGCGTTTTTGCCAGGCCAGGAAATCCGACACCGGTGTAACCGGCCTTCTTGAGGATTGCGATCTGGTTTTCCACAGTGACTCCAGCCAAGCTCATCGAAAATGCGACAAGATCACCTTGCAAGGGGATCTTCGGGAGCGGTGGAGGCAGGATGGAGGAGACTGGCGGAACATTCGTCACCCATTCGTTCCACTTCAGGAAGGAGCGCTCGATGTTCTTGTCATAGGTTGTGTCGGTCGGACTTTTCAATCCATACGTATGGAGTTCGATGGGACCGGAGTATTTCGCTTCGGAAAGCGCCCTCAAAAAAATCCGCGCATCGTATGTCCCTGCGTCCAGCGGCATGATCGCGGTCGCCCAGCCATCGTTGAGGCGATAGGTATTGCTATCGGCGCCATTGACGGAAGCCAATGCAAGGTAAGGCGCTACCTTCGCCACGACGGCGGAGATGCGCGCCCCATTGCCGTACTTCACCTCATGGCACAGATGGATGGAAAGGCGTACATCCGAGTAGCCGTAACGACGAAGGCTGTCGAGAGCTCCCAAGCCCTCTTCCGCCGTTTCGAATGTCGTGCCCAGATGAGGATACAGAACCAACCTCACGCCCTTCGCTCGGCACCTTTCGGCAACGATCCTCAGCCTTGAAATCGCCAAACTTTTGGTGGTGTCCAGTCGATTCTTGTTCCCGCCAGAAACCATCCAGATGGCCATGTCGACCTTCTTGGCATCGGTCAGGATGCTGTCCAGCCAAGGGACGTTGATCGTATCGTGGACGTTCGAATACCACAAAACACTCGGTATTTTGAATCGGCCCGAGACAACTTGAGGAAGGTTTACCGCCTGGTTGATCTGGTTTTTCACCATTCCTGGCAATCCCAAGCCCGTGAACCCGACCTTTTCCGCAAAGGCGACCTGGTTGGCAACGGACATGCTCGCCATGCTCATCGAAAAAGGAACGAAGGTCCCTCTGAGGTAGATCTTTGCCTCCTCCGCGGCACAGGCAGCCTTGCCGCCTGCTGAAAACACCAGCACAAGGAGGGAGGTCAGTAATTCTTTGGTCAGTTTCATGGGGTAATCCCCGCCTTTGGATGACACGCACAAGATTCGTGGTAGATCGCAGTTCAAGATCCGCTACTCCACAAATGGATCGCTGATCGTGGGCCTAACGTATATCGTAGCATCGGCACACACCACAGACAACCGATTTCGCGACTGCCGAAATCCATCCCGATCCACGGACACATCGAAGCCTCGGCGCACCGCTTTGATGTCATTTTTTGGCAGCTAAAGGGATTGGGGCACCTTCGCCACGCACAGGAAGATCGGAAAATCGACCATCGCCTCGCCCACAGGCCGTTTCATGACATGAACCGTCTCGAAAGCGATGTCCTCGAACCCTGCCGAGGCTAGTCTCCTTCCCAGGTCCTCTCGATCGAAGCCGTGGTGCACATCGGTTACCTCGCCGCCGTGGAACGAACCGTCCTCCGTGTCGAGATCGGCGATCGCGATATCTCCGCCCTGCCGAATCATCGTGAGCGCGCGCCGAAGGAACATGTCGACATCCTTGATGTGATGCAGCGCCATTTGCGACATGACCAGGTCGAACGGTCCGGCCACCCCTTCCAAGGAATCGTCCGTGCGCAGTGCCTTGATGTTCCCGATGCCGCTTCGCTCGATCTTTCCCTTCAGCACGTCCACCATGCCCGCGGATGGATCTGTTGCCAGAATCCGTCCCAGATTCGCCGCCAAGGCGAACGAGAGCAATCCGGTCCCCGCTCCGACCTCCAGCGCCTCCCTCCCCGACAAGGCGAGTTTGTGCCTCATGAGATTCGCCACGTCGCGGGTGCGGTCCAGGTGCATGGGCGCCACGTCCCATTCCTTGGCCAATCGATCGAATCGTCCCGCGTCGGTCGATTCGTCCGTCTGTGTGCTTTCCATCACGCCCCCATTTTCTGCCAGTAGTTTTCCCATTTCGGCTCGTGCCCCGGAGTGCGTGCGAGCGAGGCCCTGGCTTCCACAGGATCTTCTCCCAGCTCCTTGACGCGCCAGATGTGCGCCATCCCGGAACTCTTGACGTTCATCGCGCAATGGAGGAACACCTTCCCCTGGCGATGCGACGCGAGCACTCCGCGCAACAACTCGTATTTCTCGGGAGTCAGCTCCGAGCAATCCAAAGGATAGTGCACATAGTGCATGTTCGAGTGCTGCACATGGGCCGCCTCCCCTGGCCAGAAGTTCCTGGCCGTGGGCGTGTTGAGGTTCACCACCAGGGTGTAGCCCTGCGAAACGAGCCAATCGATGCCCGCCTGGTCGGGCTGGGCGCCTAGAGCCAGGTGATCATCGACGGGCAACCAATAGGAAATGGGAGTTTCTGTCTGCATGGAAACGAAGACGCCCGAACCAGCTCCGAGGTTACGGAGAACTTGGCGGCGGTATCAGAGGATTTGCGGATCCATCTTGCGATCTCAGCAATCGCCCACCCAGCCCAGGAATGTCCTCCTGGCGATGGCGACCATCGGGAATCCCCGATCCGAACAGACCGATCGCTCGAGGCTGGCCACCCCTGAGGCGCGCGTTCCGAACGCTCACTCCCGCATCCACCAACGTCTGCCACTTGGCGTAGGTACGTTCCAAATGGTTGTCGTAATCGGCATCTTCCGGACGCGTGAGGTTGTAGGTGTGGTATTCCACCGCTCCCGCGTAGCCGCTTTCCGACAAGGCCTGCAGATAGGGCCGCACATCGTAGGTCCCCCGGTCCAGAGGCATGATGGCCGTGCTCCAGTACTCCAGGGAGGTCTCCGAAGCCGTGTTGGAATCCGCCCCACCCACCGAGGCCAAGGCGAGATACGGCGCCACACGCTTGACGATTTTCGTCAAACTGTCGCGATGCCCCGCCTTCAGTTCGTGGCACAGATGGATCGACATGCGCACCTCGGAATGCCCCAGACGTCGCAGACTGTCCAACATGGCCACGGCCTCGTCGGCGGTCTCCACCACGCATCCCAAGTGGGGATAGATCACCAGACGCACGCCTTTGGCCTTGCAGCGGTCGGCGGCCTTGTGGAAAAGCCGCACCGCCTTGCGCACGGAGGTGTCGCGCTTGTCGGTGCCGTCGGCCACCATCCACACCGCCATGTCCATCTTCTTGGCATCGTCCAGGATGCCATCGAAACGCACCGTGTCGATGGTGTCGTTGACCGTGATCCACCAGAGGGCCGAGTGGATGCGAAACGTCCCGGCGGCCACGGCAGGCACCTTGGTGAAGGCCTTGACCACCGAAGGACTGAGGTCGGCGAGGCCCAATCCACGGTAGCCGATTCTTTGGCACATCGCCACCTGCTCGGCGGCGGAAAGGCTGGACATGCAGAGGCCGAACGGCACGAAATCCCCCTTGAGGGCGATCTTGGGCTCGGCGGCACACGTCGCCGAAGCGGCTCCCATCAGAACCAGCAACCATGTCCTGAGCGATCGTGCAACGGAAATGGATCTCATGGGAACCCCCGAGAAATGGACCTGCGGAGCGGTTGGATCGGGATGAAACCAGGTCAGGGAAAGCATACCACGTTCCCAGACCAAGCAGGGAAGCCTTGCGGTTGCGCACGGACGAGCAGAGTCCTGCCCCTGGCGGGAACTCCCGCCAGGACGGCGCGGCCGGATCCATCCGCAGACACGACGGATCGATGGAGCACGCTCCCGTCCATCCCGAACACATCCACCCGCACCTCGCCGGAAGTGGGCAGTCCCGACAATTCCAAGCGTCCGCGGCGCCAGGCCATGGCTCCGTTCCGAATCGCTCCCCGGGCGGGTTGCGCACCGATCTTCACCGGCACCTCGTCCAGCGAAAAGGGTTCCCGCACGGCGAAAAACCGCGGGCCCACGAGGACCACCCGCCCGTCGTCCAAGGCCTTCATGGCGCGGACCACAGGGGGGATGGAGGAGGAAAGCAGGGGAAAGTCCACCACGCGACCTTTCTTCCAGACCTTGAGTCCATCCTTGTAGAACCACACGGTGGAGTCTCCCGCGGGGGCGATCAGGGCCCTGTGCATCGCCCCGCTGGCGGTGTCGGGCACGCTCCAGGTGCGGCCATCACCCAAATACCACTGGTGTCCGCAGACCCGATAGAGAACCCCCTCGCGGTCGCGCTCCATTCTGCGACAATTTTTGACATCCATCTGCGTTTCCCATCTTCCCCCGATCCTCGCGACGATCCCCGAATCCGTCGCGAAATAGAGATCGCCACCGGGCACGGCCAGGGCATCGGACACCCCGGATCGGATGGCCCCAGGGGTTTCCGAGGTATCCACTTTCCTCCAGATGCCGACGGAGTCCTTCCACAACCACCCGCTCCAGGTGCCCATCCAGGCGTCCCCCTGGGACCCCGCCACCCCCACGCCCAGGAAGGTGTCGACCGGTTTCTCCCGCTTCCACTCGATCCCGTTCCATCGCCACTGGTTCTTGGTTCCTTCCTGGACGGTGATGTCGGATTCCGACAAGGCCATCACCGAGAGGTCCATCACGCTGTTGGTGTCCACCGCGAACGGAAGCCCCACCACCGAAAGCGACTCCGCTTCCCATTGCAGGATGCGCGGACCGCTGACGACCCAAAGCCGCCGGTGGACCCCTGGGATGCGAACCACGTAGGGTTCCAGGAGGTCGGGGATCCAATCGGCGGTCCAGAGGCTGACCTTCGGGTCGCGGGGTTTGTGCAGGTTCACCCGATGGACCGTCCAACCATCGCCTTTCCAATGGAGGAGATCGTCCCTGGAGGAAAGCACCCAGGGCTCCCCCAGGCTGTCCACCGTCAGACGGCGCATCTGCGCCCTGTCGAGACGGGAAGGCAGAGGATTGCCCGCCACCTCCACCAGCTGCCACTCCCGGAACGCGAGCAGATCGTTTCCGGTGGTGACCCAGATCTTTCCGTTTCGATCCTGCACGATCCGTTCCAGGTAACCGGAGATCCCCTTGGGTAGCGAAATCACGGATCCTCCGGCTTTGGACATCAGGAGAAGTCCGTCAAAGTCCCGGGCCACCACCGCCCCTGAAACATCGACGAACAAAGCGAGCAAGCCGTTGTTCTTCGTCAGGAAGGGAAAGGAGTCCAGCGTGCCTCCCGGCAATTTCCGTCTCAGGTACCCCTGGTCCAACTTCCAGACCGATCCGTCGCGGGTCTTCCAGGGATACTCCTCGAGGTCCATGGAGGTGTCGGGAGCTTCCGACCGGAAGGCCCTGCCCGTATCGCGCGAAGTCCACCAATCCCCCGAATAGAATCGAATGGCCACCGTCCCGGCGGGATCGAACACGAACCGCTCGGGAGTCTTCGCGTTCCCGATCCCGAATTCCACCAGCCTCCTGGTTCCCGAAGGTCCCACCAGGCAAAGGCCCTGGTCGCCCCAGGCGAAGAGGTTCCCCCCGGGGGCCTCGCGGAATTGGAGGACTCCGCACAGATCCTGCACGCGGTCGGAACCCGGCCAGGGAGTGTAGACGGAATCGGTCCGCGAGGTCTGGTAGACAGCCTCGGCCAGCGCGACCACCACCGAATCGCCGCGAGGGAACACGAAGGCCTGGGCAGGGACCGCCAACGCCAGGAAGGACATCGAAAGGGACTTCAGGAGAAAACGCACAAGGGGACTCCGGGGAGCGGGTTCGGAGAGATCGGTACTGTGGAAAATCTAGCGATCCATTCCCAGGTCCAGCACCAGATCGTCCAGGGAAATCCTGGAGCCAGCCAATTCCCGGTAACGATTGGCCGGCTCCACCCTGGACTCCATCTGGGCCTCGGGGGTTGGATGCAGAGCCAACTGGGGCTGGGTCGACTTGGGATCCATCCAGCGGCTGCGGTCCTTCCCCCGCAGGATGGCGGGCATCCGATGGTGCGGAAGACTTTGCAGCATGGCGTTGGGCGAGGTGGTGACCACCGACACCGTGAGCACCTCGCGGTCTTCCACCCGCACAGGCGAACAGATTCCCGCCAGCATCATGGGCTCTCCCGAGGCCAAGGAAAAACGCCCCACCTGTTTGGCGCGCCCCGCCAACATTTCCGCATCCGACCACTCGAAAAAGGCATTGGCGAAAAGCACGCAGCGATTGTGCTCCAGCAAGGCTTTCCAGCCCTTGGATCCGGTCAAGGTGTCGGCTCGGGAATTGAAGTGGGTGCGCGCGGGGGGCACCAATCGCTCGCGCCCCGAAGAAGTGGTGCCCAATGCACAAGGGGCTTCGATCCATGGGGGAACCAACGTCCAGAATCCCCAGTCGGGCACGATCCGGCCGCCCACGACCCGGTGGATCAACACGCGATCGGTGGGAGCCACCTCGCGGGGCTCGTCTTCTTCGGGAAGGCTTTGGTATTGGTCGGGTGCCACCACGTACTCCCAACCGTCTTCTTGGCTGGAGAACTGGTGGAAGTAGACCTTCCCACTCACCTTGACCAACATCCGCCCGCACATGGGATCAACAATGGCTTTTTGGTGAGGCGTGGTCAAGCAGGGCGATGAAGGGAAGAGCGATCCTGACGCCGAGCGAGAACAACCACGCGATGGATCCTACCACCGCGACCGTCCACGCCCACCCAGGAAGAACAATCATCCACGGCCGCATGAGTTCCGGACCGGCGGTATCCGTGTACCATTCCAGCATTGAAGTGGAGGGCAGAACAACCAGGTGGTCAAACTGACGGCAGATCAGCATCGAGACCGGCACGATAAGGAGCCATGTCCACTGCCTCCCGTTTTCCATCACGGAAGGGAATGGCCGCATCGACCCGGTGGCCACGCGGCGCGCGTACAGGAAAACGACCATGCCGAAGGCTAGGGCAAACCACGGATTGAGGAAGGATGCGCAAAGACCCGCCACGACCAGATCCACCGAGATCAAAAAATGACGCCATCGAAGGATCAGCAACAAGCTGACCAACCCGAAGGCAACACTCCCCATCCATCCGGACTCGGAAGGACCCACACCCGGACCGTGCAGGACAGGGATCCAGCAATGAACCTGGTCCGGGATACGGATGCTTTCGTTCACACCTTCGACAGATATCGTCACGGGTGGCGACCGGCGGAAAATTTGCGTCTGCGGCCTTCCCATCCATCGGATGTCCGCTTCGCTCGCTCCTCGCTCGACGGGAAGGTACAGCTTCCCGTCCCGAGTCCACCATTGTTCCATCGGCCTTCCGTCCCTCGTACAGGTAACCTCGGAAGCCCCGTCAGGCAGCCCGATCCACACCGTATCCTCGTCCGCGACATTGAATCGCAGATGGAGCCAGGCTCTCTGGAGGAAAGGATCCCGGAATTCCAAATGCGCCTCGTTCAGTTTCGTTTTCGCGATCGAAACCTTTCTGGTTTTCTGGAACAACACGCGTAGCGAATCGGAAGGCCGAGGGTGGAACACCATCGACCTGCCCCAACTTGCATCCCACTTTCCGGATAATCGCATCCCCTGGAATCGGAGGTGCCAGCGTTCCGAAACGAACGCGCGCCAGGTTTCCTCCCACCCACCAGGCTCATCCGCATGGATCGTGAGATCGGAACCTGGCTCCAAACGCGAAGTCCACCCCGCCGCGATCCGCGAGCGATCGTACCAGATGAATCCGACCAGTCCCTTCCAGCTTCCGGAATACAGGGAATCGTACACGTCCGTTCCAGAACCGCCCCCTCGATATTTGACAAGCCTCGTGAAGCGTTTCCTGGAAACCACGGCGGATCCATCCTGGATCTCGATTCGGTCGATCGGGACTTCGCCTGGAAGCAACGGAATCCTGACGACGGAATCCGCCACCCGGATCTCCTCGATCTTCGTGACCACCTTCCATTCTTGGCCGAATCGGAAATTCCGTTCGATGGATCCCATCCCGCCAGTTCCTGCCGCCTGGGCACCACCCGCTCCACAAAACACGGGCACCGAGAACAGCAGGAGAACGCCTGATCGTTTTCCAAGACCAATCAAGAGCCGATAGGCTTCTTTCGATTTGCGCAAGCAACTCGCGAAGGCGATCCCCAGGAGCACGACGGACAAGATCCGCCAAATACCGGTCAGCACAGGCGGCAGAACCAGCAATCCCATCTTCTGCTTTGCGGCCACACCCGGAATGTCGATTGGCATGGTCTGCAAGGAATCGTCCTCGCCGTTGTCGAACCGTGTCGCGGTGTGTCCAGTGGAATCCATCTGGGGATCCACCCACTTCTCCCGCCACTCCCGACACGCCGACGTCACATCCCAGAGGGGATCGCCCGTGCTGGGATGCGCCGCTCGGTGGTAGCTGGAATCCTCATCCGGAATCCAGGCCTCCAGATGCCTATAATCCGTTTCGGATCCCGCACCGTCAGTCAGGATTCCTCCGATCACGCCCCCGACCGTCTTGCGGTCGGCGAACCGATCCTTTGCCATCATTCCTTCGGCTGACCAGGCGGAAAGATCGTACCGGCGCGAACCGGAACAGCTGGTCACATCGCCGGTCTCGTCCACGGCTTCCAGATGTCGGACCGGGTCGACGATGGACAGAATCTGTATCCACGCGAAGACCACCAGCCATCCTGCCGCGGCGATCGAAGCGATCGAAAGCAGCCCCCCACTGAATGTCCCCCACGAGGGCCGCATCCACCGACGCGAACCCCAGAGGCAGACCACCAGCGACGCGCCGTACAGGAATTTCGGATCGATCGCCGAGGCTCCCGCCATGGCAAAGCCAGCCAACGCGAGCATGCCACTTCGCCAACCGAAGGCGAAGCCGATCATCGCCGCCAAGCAGAGCATTCCCAGTGCGTGTTCGAGTGTCCATTCGTCCAACCAGGCTCCGGCTCCTGTTCCACCCCCGGTGGTGGCGAGAACCTTCCAGCCTGGCCCCGTATGGATCGCCACCTCGGCATTGGCAACATCCCATCCAGCGGGCGAAATCGGAAAGGAGTACCACACGGATCCCGGTACGGTGGACTCCAGAAACACCGTCGCGGTCCCGCCAACAGGAAATCCCCGTTCGCCCGGCTCGATGCTGGTAAGAACCACCTGCTGGTCGATCTCGCCGGCGGCGCTTTCCAGTAGCAGTGGCTCGCGAACCGAGAGTCGCTGCGGATACCGAATCCCCGTGGAGAACTGGTCGTGGACCAACAATCCCTGCCCATCGAACCGAACCCAGACCTGACGTTCCAATCTGGCCGATGTGGACCATGCGAAGGATGCCAGGAGGAGGACAAGGCACGCGACAGACCTAGAGGAAAATGCTCGATGCAAACGCAATCGCAAGTCCGCAACGCAACGCTCCAGTTCACGCGGGGATTCCATCTCTGCCTCCATCAGCGCCAGCGGTCGGTGTCAGGGATCCCAAGCTTAGGAAAACCCATGCACAGCTCGCAACGTTGTGGCCAACCTTTTGTAGGCGCTTACATTGAATCCATGCTCACGATCCTTGCCACCCTCGTCGCAACCCTGACCGCCGCCTCCGCACCCAAAGTGGTCGGGTATTTCCCCGATTGGGCGGCAACCTCGTACTCCACCGCCAAGTTGGATTTCGGCAAGATCACCCACGTGGCTTGGTCTTTTGCCATCCCCGACAGCCAAGGCAACCTGGGAGCCCTCACCGGCACCAAGGCCAAGCGCCTGGACACGTTGGTGCAAAGCGCCCATGCCCAGGGGGTGAAGGTGGTGGTCTCGCTGGGAGGGGGCGGATCCAGCGAGGGCTTCGCCTATTTTTCCGCCGACAACGCGTTGCGCGCCCACTTCTGCTCGCAGGTGATGCGTTGGATCCGCGATTACAAGCTCGACGGCGCCGACCTCGACTGGGAGCCTCCCACCAAGGCGGATACAGCCTCCCTGCGCAAGCTGGTGGTGCAGCTGCGCGACAGCCTGGGGCCGGACAAGTCCCTTTCCATGGCCGTGCCGTGCAGCAACTGGTCGGGGCGATGGGTCCCCGTGGAGACATTCAAGGACAAACTCGACTGGATGGGCATCATGACCTACGACATCACCGGTGAGTGGGACGACTACGCCCGCTACAATTCGCCGTTGTACAAGCACCTCGACTGGTCGATCGATTGGTCATTTTCTGACGGAATGAACTATTGGGCGGGACGCGGCGTCCCCAAGGAAAAGCTCCTCGGCGGCATTCCCTTCTTCGGGTTCCTGTTTTCCGAGGCCCGCAAGCCGGGCGACGCCATCACCACGGCCACTTCCAAGACCTACAAGGCGGTCACCACAATGCTTTCGCAGGCTGGATGGACCGTACATTGGGATTCGTTGGCCAAGGTCCCCTGGGCCAGCCATGCCACCCAGGGGTATCTCACCTGGGACGATCCCCGATCGGTGGCGGAAAAAGGCCGATGGCTTGCCGCCAACCAATACGGAGGCGCCATCATCTGGGAACTGACGCAGGATTGGACCCTTCCGGAGTCGCGCCCCTTGTTGGACAGTTTGTGGTACTCGTTGAAATCTTCCGTTTCCCTGCAAAACCGCTCCCGCACCTCGTGGTCGCCGATGCGTTCCGGCGACCGGATCCGCGCATCGGAGCCATTCGATCTGCTGGACCCGCAAGGACGGATTCTGACTCGATCCATCCTGGACGGCAAGGAACAAATCGCACGGATCGGGCAGCTGCCACACGGCGTGATGCTGTTGCGCCGATCGAGCGATGGCGAGGTCGTGCGCTGGATGAACCAGTGACCCCATTACGCCCCCCCCCCCCCCCCCCGCCGGACCCCCCCCCCCCCCCCCCCCCCCCCCCCGCCCGGGCCAAACCCCCCGCCCCCCCCACCCCCCCCCGGCCCCCCCCCCGCGGCCGCCCCGCCCCCCCCCCCCAACCGGAACCCCCCCGCCCCCCCCCCGCGGGGCCCGCCCCCCCGGCCCCCCCCCCCCCCGCCGCCCGGGGCCCCGCCGGCCCCCCCCCCCCCCCCCCCCCCCCCCCGCGCCCCCAGGGGGGCCCCCCCCCCCCCCCCCCCCCCCCCCAGCCGGGCCAAAAAACCCCCCCCCCCCGGGCCGCCCCCCCCCCCCCCCCCCCCCCCCCCCCCCCCCCCCCCCCCCCCCCCCCCCCCCCCCGCCCCCCCCCCCCCCGCCCCCCCCCCCCCCCCCCCCCCCCCGCCGCCCCCCCCGCCCCCCGCCCCCACCCAACCCCCGCCCCCCCCCGGCCCCCGCCCCCCCCCCCCCGCCCCCCCCCCCCCCGCCCCCCCGGCCCCCCCGCCCCCCCGCCCGGCCCCCCCGCCCCCCCCCCCCCCCCCCCCCCCGGCGTCCCCCCCCCCCCCCCCCCCCAAGGCCCCCCCCCCGCCCCCCCCCCCCCCCCCCCCCCCCCCCCCCCCCCCCCCCCCCCCCCCGCCCCCCCCCCCCCCAAAAAAAACCCCCCCCCCCCCCGCCCCGGCCCGGCCCCCCCCCCCGCCCCCCCCCAAAAACCCCGCCCCGGCGCCCCCCCCCCGCCCCGCCCCCCCCCCCCCCCCCCCCCCCCCCCCCCCGCGGCCCCCCCCGACCCCCCCCGCCCCCCCGCCCCCCAAGCCCCGCCCCCCCCCCCCCCCCCCCCCCCCCCCCCCCCCCCCCCAACCCCCCCCCCCCCCCCCCCCCCCCCCCCCCCCCCCCCCCCCCCCCCGCCCCCCCCCCCCGCCCCCCCCCGCCCGGCCCCCCCCCCCGCCCCCCGCCCCCCCGCGCCGCCCCCCCCCCCCCCCCCCCGCCCCCCGCCCCGCCCCCCCCCCCCCCCCCCCCCCCCCCCCCCCCCGGCCCCCCCCCCCCCCCCCCCCCCCCCCCCCCCCCCCCCCCCCCCCCCCCCCCCCCCCCCCCCCCCCCCACGCCCCCCCCCCCCCCCCCCCCGCCCCCGCCCCCCCCCCCCCCCCCCCGCCGGCCCCCCCCCCGGGCGACGCCCCCCCCCCCCCCCGCCCCCAACAACCCCCCCCCCCCCCCCCCCCCCCCCCCCCCCCCCCGGGCCCCCCCCCCCCCCCCCCCCCCCCCCGCCCCCCCCCCCCCCGGGGGGCCCCCAAACCCCCCCCCCCCCCCCCCCCGCCCCCCCCCCCCCCCCCCCCCCCCCCCCCCCCGACCACCCCCCCCCCCCCCCCCCCCCGCCCCCGGCCCCCCCCCCCCCCCCCCCCCCCCCCCCCCCCCCCCGCCCCCCCGCGCGCCCCCCCCCCGCCCCCCCCCCCCCCCCCCCCCCAACCCCCCCCCGGCCGGCGGGCCCCCCCCGCGGCCCCCCCCCCCAAAAACCCCCCGCCCCCCGCCCCCCCCCCCCCCCGGCCCCCCCCCCGCCCCCCCCCCCCCCCGGCCCCCCCCCCGCCGCCCGCCCCCCCCCCGGCCCCCCCCCCCCCCCCGCCGCCCCCCCCGCCCCCCCCCCCCCCCCCCCCCCCAACCCGCCGGGGCCCCCCCCCCCCCCCCACCCCCCCCCCCCCCCGCCCGGCCCCCCCCCCCCCCCCCCCCGCCCACCCCCCCCCCCCCCCCCCCCCCCCCCCCGCGCCCCCCCCCCCCCCCCCCCCCCCCCGCCCCCCCCCCCCCCCCCCCCCCCCCCCCCTCAAACCCCCCCCCCCCCCCCCCCCCCCCCCCCCCCCCGCGGAAAAACCCGCCCCCCAAACCCCCCCCCACCACCCCCCCCGCCCCCCCCCCCCCCCCCCCCCCCCCCACCCCCCCCCGCGGAGGGACGGGGGGGCGGGGGGGGGGTGGGGGCCACCCGCCCGGCGCCCGGACCCGGGGAGTAACCGCCCCCCCCCCCCGGGGGACAGGACCGGGGAGGACCCCCCCGGCGCCCCCCCAGGAAGCCCACAAACGGGGCCCGGCCCACCGGGGGGGAAAAGCGGCCCGGGGGGCGGCGGGGGGGGGGAAGACCCGGCAGGGCGGCGGAAGAAAAAGGGCGGGGGCCGCCGCGGGGGGACGGGGCCGGCGGGGAAAGAACCGCCGCCCCGGGGGGGGGAAAAGGGGAAGCCCGGGCCCCCGGCGGGAAAAGACCGGCCCGCCCCGCAGGGGCGCCGACCCCCCGCGCAAAAGGAGCCCCCCAACCCGCCGGGGGGGACCCCGACCCCCCACCGCCCCGGCGCCGACCCGCCAACGGGGGGGCGGCCGGGGGACCCGGGGGGGGGGGGGGCGGGCCCCGCCCCCCGGGCACCCGCGGGCCGGCCGCCGGGGGGGGCCCGAACCGGGGACCCCCAGGGGGACCGCGGGGGGAACCGGCCCGGGGGGACCCCCGGGGGAGGAAGGGGGGCAGGGCAGGGGCCCCCGCCCCCAAAAAGGGCCGGGGCCGGCCCCGGCCGGAAAACCCAACCAAAGGGGGGGGGGCGCCGCCGGGGGGGAAGGAGGCCCAAAGGCCGGGCACCCACAAACCCCCCGGCCAGCCAACAGCAGCACTCCCGGGGGGGGGCGACCCGCCACCCCCCGGGCCAAGGCCCGGGGCCGGGGGGGAGGGACCCAAAAGCCGCACGGCACCTGAACCGTTTCATATCTTGGATCCATGCAATACAGAAAACTGGGCGCAACCGGCCTCAAGGTCAGCGAAATCACCTATGGATCCTGGCTCACCTTCGGGACCCAGGTGGAACTGGATGCCGCCAAGGAATTGATCGAACGAGCCTTCGCACTGGGCATCAATTCCTTCGACACCGCCGATGTCTACAAGGCGGGCGAGGCGGAAACCCTTTTGGGACAGATTCTGCCCAAGCGCCGTCGCAGCGAATACATCCTGGCCACCAAGGCCTTCTGGCCCATGTCCGACCACCCCACCGACCGCGGCTTGTCGCGCAAGCACCTGTTCGATTCGATCGATGCCAGCCTCGATCGATTGCATCTCAAATACGTGGACCTTTTCTACGCCCACCGCTTCGATCCGGAAACCCCCATCGCAGAAACCTGCGAGGCCTTCGATGACCTGATCCGCCTGGGCAAGATCCTCTACTGGGGCACCAGCGAATGGACCGCCGCCCAAATCCGCGAGGCCCAGACCCTTTGCCGCGCCAAGGGTTGGCACGCCCCGGTGGTCAACCAGCCCTACTACAACCTGCTGGGACGTGGCATCGAGGCGGAAATCCTGCCGACCTGCCTGGAATTCGGCATGGGCACCGCCAATTTCTCGCCCCTGGCGCAAGGGGTGTTGAGCGGCAAATACTCGAAGGGCGCCATTCCCACCGGGGCTCGCGGTGGAGACCCAACCATGAACATGTGGATGAAAGACCACCTGTCCAACGCGGACATTCTGGACCGTGTCGACCGCATCGCGACGATCGCCGCCAAATACCGCCGCTCCATCTCGCAGATCGCACTGGCGTGGGTGCTGAACAATCCCGGGATCTCCTCGGTGATTGTGGGCGCATCCACCGTAGCCCAGTTGGAAGAAAACGCCGGCGCTTCAGGTTTGAAGCTGGAACCCGCCGACATCGCCCAATTGGACATGTGGTTCCCGAGGACGTAAGCCCTCCGGCTCCTACTCGGGATCTTCTTCGATCAGGATGTCGCCATCGACCAAGTGGCTGCATCCTTTGAAATATTTCTCCAAGTCTTCGAGAATGGACTCTTCCGTGTGGTCTTCCCCCACCACCGACAGCTCGGGATCGCCGGACAGATCCTGACCATCCTTCAGCAAGTTCCAGCACAACGCCTTCATGTAGGACACCGTACCGTCGGGATTGTCCATCTCGCGGGCATGCGGTTCAATGCTGATGTGCACCCCGTCCGCATCCGGGTTGTCAAGCAAAGCCTGGTGGATGGTGCAAAGCAGGCTCATCGATTCGGGCGGCTGGGTCAGGTTCTTCATGGTGGGCTCAAAAATACGACGACAACGTGGATTCGTAGACCTCGCGTTGGAACCACAGATCCCGAATCGGATCTTCCATGATCGAAAGTTCCGAGCCGAGAGCCTGCCTCCCGAATTCTGACCAGACCACGCAGCCATCCTGGAAGGACACCTTCACCGAGATGGCGCCACACCCCAGATCACCGCATAACGGGCAGACATAGAGGGGAACTCGGCCATCCGGAAACTCGGATGGCTCACGACCCAACAGTTGCCGCGCCGATCGTTTGTCTTCCTTTGCGCCCCGCCAACCGAAGATTCCCATCAAATCACCCACCGGCAGGAACAAGGAGAGCGCCTGGCGATTGACATGGAATTCGTCGAAGGAAGCGAAAGGATTTCCCGAGACGCCTCCTCGTTGCATGGAGGCGAACGAAAGAACATCGCATCCATCCGGGTTCGTCCTGGGGCCGCGCATGGTCGAATTTACATCCCTTCCTGCAGATTCAGAAACGCAGATCGAAGGCGCTCTTTGAGTATCCATCGAATCCGATCGCAAAACGAATGGGAACGGTCATGGTGTCCTGGTTCGTGGAGTGCAATCCAAGTCAAGCTTCACCGAACATCCCTCCGAAAGCAAGACGGCGTAGAAATAGTTCCCCGCGCCCACCTGTCTGATGAGTTCCAGAACTTGAAGTGCGCGTTCGATCAGGACCTCGGGATCGATCCGAGGTCGGCATCCTTCGAAGAACTTTCCCATGTCTTCACGAATGAAATCTTCCGAGTGATCCCCGTCGACCAGATGTCGGCGCCCCTGGAAAAATTTCTCCAGCTCTTCGTATTGGGAATCTTCAGAGCAATCCTCGACCACCGCGGAATGATCTTGCCGATCAGGAGCACCCTCCACGATCCGCACCACCGACCATTTTTTGGAAAGCCTGATCACTTGGTGGTACACGCCTGCCCGGACTTCCCCAAGAAGTTTTAGGATCCAATAGGAACGCTCCACCTGGATGTCGCCATCGACAAGATGCCTACCGCCTTTGAAATACCTCTCCAGGTCTTCGCGGATGGAATCTTCCGTTTGGTCCCCTCCCACCCAGTCGAGCTTGGGCTCTTCCCACAAATCCTCGCCGTTTTGGAGGAGGCTCCAGCACAATGCCTTCCTGAACACCGCCGCCCCACCGGGAAGTTCGATCTCGCGTCCGTCTGGATCGATGCCGACGTAGACACCGTCCACGCCAGGAAAGGCGAGCAGATCCTGGTGGATGCTGCGAAGAAGGCTCTTCGATTCCGGTGGCAGGGTCAACTGGAGCATTGGCAAGATTCCTTTCCATCGCTGGCAAAATAACCAAGCGCGGGATGCTTGAATTCACCCTCGCTGGGCATCCGGCCCGCGCAACAGGACAGACCGATCACGAACAATCCGATGGACAGAATTTGAACATTCGATCGAACCATCATCGTCATTCCTGGCAATCCACGTTGCGGATCACGGTCCAACCATCTTCCAGTTGGATCTCGTGGTGGAAAACCGACTCACCGCATGGATCGAGATACCCACTTTGTTCTCCCAGTCCACCCGTACTCTCGATCAGCAGATCGCTTCGCAATCGCAGAACCAGTCTCGAGCTCCCGGAAAGCCGATGAAGCTCCCGCACACCGAAAGAATCCACCAGGATGCGGGTCCGCTCGCGCCACAGGGCAAGCCTCGCGGAATCCTGCAACCATGCGGAATCCTGCGCGGTCAGGAGCCAATAGGTTCCGATCTGTGGCCGGAAGCTCGAGGCGTCGAACCGCAAGGTGTCACGCAACCGAAACCAGTAACCGGTTTTGATCTGTCCGCTGAAGGTATCCACACGGCCATCCCGCTCGTGGACCCCTCTCGCTGGCCTGCCAGACTCCGCCAGGCCCAATCCTCCGGCGTGCGAGCGGGGAGAGGTCCGATAGCTGTCGATCGAGTCCACCCAGGCGCGGTTGGCCACCAGGTAGGCTCGACCCTCCTTGACGGTTTTTGGCACAGAGAATTTGTCGACGAACGGAATCGCGAAGAGAGCTCCGCCGAACACAAGGAGCGGCCCCAGCAAGATCAGCGCCCATTTGGCGAAAAACCACCTCACAGCAGATGCACCCCGAAGCGAGCCACGATCTTGGCCAACAGGAAGAAGGAAACCAAGGTGACCACCGCCGACATCCCCAGCGAGCCCCAGAATCCGATCCGCGCGTTCATGTAGGGGAACAGGACGAACATCGGCAAGGACGGCAGCACATACCAGAAGGTGTACCAGGCGTGGTTGGAGATCTTTTCCGCGGGCTGTTTTTCCAGATACAACCAGGTGAGGGTCAGGACCGTCATGATGGGCAAGGCCCCGATGAACCCGCCCAGGCGGTCGTTCCGCTTGGCCACTTCCGAAACCACCACCACGACTCCCGCCGTGAGCAGGTACTTCACGAACACGTTCATAGCCGCTCCCGATTTGGTCAGATATTGTCTAGGATTCAGAAAGCGCCGCCAGAAGATTCTGCAAGGCGTTCCCGCGATGGCTCAGACCGTGCTTGGCCTCCGAAGGCATCTGCGCAAAGGTCGCTTCGGAGATGGATCCATCGGGCAGTTTGGGATGGAACAGACTGTCGTATCCGAAGCCTCCTTCTCCCCGCTCCACCAAGCCCACCTGGCCATGGCACTTGCCATGGACGGTCAGAAAACGTCCGGAGGATGGCTCCAGGAAGGCGATGGCGCAGACGAAGGCCGCGTCGAAACGATCGTTCGCTCCGCCTTTGCCAGACAAATTTCGGATCAACTCCGCGCGGTTGGCTGCATCGCCCGATCCGGTACAGGCCAGTTCCGCGTAGCGGGCGGAAACCACGCCTGGAGCACCTCCCAAGGCATCCACCGCCAGGCCGGAATCGTCGGCGGCCAGGGCATCCGGTAGATTCACCACTCCCGCCTCGCGCAGCTTGGCCAGGGCGAACTTCGCCTTGAGCAGCGCGTTGCCGGGAAAGTCGGGCTCGGTTTCCTCCGGCTCGGGAATGGTCGGCAACCAGGCCTTGAGGCTTTTCACCTCCCACCCGGTGGGCGCGAGGATCTCGGAAAATTCCTGGAGCTTGTGGGCATTGCCGGTGGCCAGGGCGAGAATTCGTGGTGCTTTGGACATAGGAGGGAAATCTAGCCGCCCAGGATCCGCTTGCCGATCTGGTAGGCCAGGAAGGCGACAAACACCAGCACGATCGCCGCGATGCCCCACAACATCGATCGATCCTGGGACTGCAGGTTTTCCACGGGAAGTGGCCCGATGTGCACGGGTGGCGGTGGCTTGGATGGGTCGATCGAGGTCGGCGCGCTCTTGGGCTTGAGAGAATTCAAGTAGGAAAGGTCGTCCAACATGCGCTCGATCCAGGCGGGGTTCCTTCCGGAACGATCCCTTCGCACTTCGATGGCCAGCAGTTCGCGTCCCACGGGCTCGAACGCCCTGCGCCACCGGGGTTCGGAGCAGACCAGTTCGAAGAACTCCTCCCAGGCCTTGCTCTGCTCCCAGCCCAGCTCCTCCGACAAAATCCGGAACCTGCGCGAGAGGGAATCCACCGCGGCGGCGATTCGCCAGGCCTCCAGGGTCGATCCGATCGATCGTCCCACGATTTCCTCCGTCGGAGACGGGTCGCGATCCCACTGGAGCACCACGGCCAGGCGCCACAGGAGAACCTCCGAAGCATCGTGCCAGATCCCGGTGACGAAGCATTCCTCCAGGAACCGGGCCAGACGAGGGCTGAACAAGCGACGCAAGGTGCGATCCATTTCCAACAGATCGATCAGATCCTGCCAAGCCGCGAAGGCGGGTTCGTCCCGTCGGGTGTTCCACAGCTCGCGGAAGGCCAGCCACAACGGGTTGACCTCGTGATCGCCCGGTGAGGTCACATCCTTCGCGGAACCTGGCGAGAACCCACGGCTGGCCGGTGGAGTGGGCGGATCGCCGTACGATTCGCCCCCGAAGGACTCGGGCTGGAGTCGAAAGCCATGGAGTCGATTTTTGTCCAGATGGAAAGATCCGATCCCCTGGTCGGGACGCCGGCCGAATCCCGAACCTGGGGCCGGCCCGCGAAGGGGAGGAGGATTGGATTCCCAGGGAGGAACTCGATTCCATCGCAGCCCTCCCGACCCCGTCCCGCTGCCGCTGGACGGAGGAGGGCCTCTGAAAGTCCCGTCCAATGGCGGAGGGGATGGATGCCGGAAATTGTCTCCACCTCGGGAGGCGACATCGTCTTCGCCCCGCTCTTCGTCTTCGTCGTCGGATCCCAAGACGTCTTCGGATTCGGCACGGATCGATTCTTGCCGCTCCAATTCCTCCTGCAACCGCTCGTAGGCGGCCCGCAGTTGCATGAACCCCACGGGATCCTTCTCGGGAGGATGTTCGCGCAGTTTGCGGTTGTAGGCGCGCTTGAGCTCCGTTGGATCCCGGGTAGGTCCGATCCCGAGGGTTTCCCAGTCGCTCACCGTCCCACTCTTTCCCAACGGCGAGATTTCAGAATCCGCATTCGCCCAATCCCTGCAGGAACTCCCGAAACACCTCGATGGCCTGTTCGCACTCCTGCGGTTCCTGGCGGTCCAGCACCTCGCGGAAGGCCCGGATGCGGCTGGCGATCTCTTCGCGTTCCTCGCCCAGGCGTTCTTCGTACAGACGGTCGGCATAGGCGAGCAGGCTGCGGACCTGTTGCGTTTCGCGCGGGTGCAACTTGAGCGGAGCCAATTCGGCCAGCCGCTGGGCGATCTGCTCGGGCGTGAGGGTGCCGGGATTACGCTCCAACACCAGACGCGATTCCCGCTTGGTCCGCAGGTGGGTCACGATCACCTCGAGGATCCCGTTGATGTCGTAGGTGAACCGCACATCGAAGCGGTTTTCGGACTTGGGAAGGGACGGGAGGGGAACCGACAATTCCCCCAGGAACACGTTGCATTCCAGACGCCGGCTCTCTCCTTGGTACACCTTGATCTTGACCTGGGTCTGGAAATCCTCCGTGGCCGAATAGCGCTTGCTGCGGGAGATGGGCACCGTGCTGTTGCGCTCGATGATCGGCGAGAACATCGACTTTTCTTCCGCGTCGTCGCTCTTCACGTCGATACCCAAGGTCCATGGACACACATCCGTGAGCACCACGTCCTGGAAGGCAGTTTCCGACGTCTTGAGCATGGCCTGCACACCGGCCCCGATGGCCACCACCCGATCCGGATCCAGATCGACGCGCGGAGATCGTCCGAACATCCGCTCGGCGAGACGGCGCACCATCGGCATCCGCGTGGCCCCACCAACCAGCAGGATCTGGTCGATGCGCCCCGGATCCCGCTTCGCATCGCGCATGGCACGTTCCACCGGAAGACGCAACCGATCGACCAGATCCTGACAGATTTCTTCGTACTGGGCACGCGAGATCGGCCAGGCCACATCCCGTGTCCCGACCCGAAATTCCATCAGGGCCACTTCCGCCTCCGAAAGTTGGTTCTTGGTGGACTCCGCCGCATTCATCACCAAGGCCCGCTGCTGGTTGTCCAACGATTCCCAAGCCAGATCGTTGTCGCGCAGACAGGCTTCCGCCATGCGCCATCGGAAGTCCTCCCCGCCCAAGCGGATGTCGCCCGCGCTTGCGTGCACTTCCAAGGTCCGTTCGAAGAGCTCCAGGATGGACACGTCGAAGGTGCCGCCGCCCAGATCGAACACCAGGAACGTGCCGTCGCGTTCGATCTGCCCCACCCCGTACGCCACAGCCGCCGCCGTGGGTTCGTTGATCAATCGCTCCACGTGCAGACCCGCGATCTGCGCCGCGGCCTTGGTGGCCTTGCGTTGCAGCTCATTGAAATAGGCAGGAACACTCACCACGGCTTCCGTGACCTTTTCGCCCAGGAATGCCTCGGCATCGGCTTTCAGCGAGCGCAGCACCAAGGCGGAAAGATCTTCCGCACGGAACTTCTGGCGTCCCAATTGGAATTGTTGGGTGGTCCCCATCGCGCGCTTGAAGGTGGCTACCGTTTCACGCGGATGCGTCACCAGCCGATCGCGAGCCGCACGTCCCACCAGAATGCTGCCATCGCGATCCAGGCTGACCACGGAGGGTGTGAGATGATCGCCCAAGGCATTGGGGATGGGCACCACTTTGCCATCGTGCCAAGCGGTGACCAGACTGTTGGTGGTACCAAGATCGATGCCGACGACGGCCATGGGGAGATGCTCCAGAGGGGATTGGAGGAGGGGTATGGTGAACGCACTCAAAAGGTACGCTCACCGTTCGATGCGACTACCTGAAAAACAGCATCGCCATCACAAACGCCCCTGCGAATCCGCAGAGGTCGGCGATCAAGGCGCACGGCAGAACGTGGCGCGAGCGCTTGAGCCCGATGGCACCAGCGTACAGCGCGATCACGTAGAGCGTGGTATCGGTGCTGCCCTGCAACAGACACGACAATCGCCCCGTGAAGGAATCAGGCCCATACGTGGTCATGGCGTCCACGGTCATGGCGCGCGCGCCACCGCCGGAAAGGGGTTTCATGAGCATGGTGGGGATCGCCCCGACAGTTTCCGACGGAAGGCCGGTCCAACTGATGCAGCTCCAGATGGCCTGCACCAGGATGTCCATGCCGCCCGAGGCCCGGAACACGCCCACTGCCACCAGGATGCCCACCATGAATGGCACCAAGGTGATCGCGGTCTTGAAGCCCTCCTTTGCGCCTTCGGCGAAGGCGTCCCAGGCATTGACCTTGCGGATGGTGGCCAACCCCAGGAAAAACAGAATCGCCCCGAGCATCAGACCGGTTCCCAAGGCAGTGGAAATGGCTTCCACCTGCTCGTGCGGACGCGATTCCAACAGAGCCGAGCCTCCAGAAGCGATCCAGTGAAGCAGATCCGCTGGTCGGAACCGGATGCAAGACACGAGGGTGGCCAGCAATCCCGAAACACCCACCAGCCAGGCCAACAGGATCGGGTCGCGCAGCTTGATCTTCTGGACCAGAGCCGCGCTCAAGAATCCGCCCAGCACGGAGCACGCGCTGGCCACCAGGATGGGAAGGAAAATGTCGGCGGGGTTCGATGCCTTGTTGGTGGCCCGCAGAGCCATGATACTGACCGGAAACAACGTGAGGCTCGCGGCGTGGAGCACCATGAACATGGCCTGGTGATCGGTGGCCGTACCGGGATTGGGGTTGAGAGTTTCCAGCTCTTTCATGGCCTTCAGGCCTGCCGGAGTGGCCGCATTGTCCAGACCCAGCATGTTGGCGGCGAAATTCAGGACCATGCTGCCGGAAGCAGGATGATCGGTGGGAAGGCCCGGGAACACCCGGCGCATCAAGGGTGCCAATACCCTGGACAGAATGCGGATGGCACCCGCGTCTTCGCCCACCTTCAGGATGCCCATCCACAACGTGAGGGCCCCAGTGAGCCCCAAAGCCAGTTCGAATCCGCCTTTGGCACCATCGAAGGTGGCCTTGGCCATGGCCGGAAAGATGGCGGCGTCTCCGGTGTCGTAGAACTTCCATAGACCTAAAAGTCCACCAACGAAAAACAGCAGGAGCCACACCACGTTCATGATCATTGGACGAATCTCCCGAAAACGATGAATTCCATAAACGATAGATTCCGTCCGGGAGCTTACTTTTCCTCCCCCGGGGTCAAATACCCCGAATCGGCCGAGACGCGTCGAACGCGCCAATCCAAGGAAGCCTCATGTACAGGGAAAGCATCAAGGTCCTCGACTGCACCATCCGCGACGGTGGCCTGGTCAACAAGCACCAGTTCACACACGAATTCGTCAAGCGTTCCTACGAGGGCGTCTCGAAGGCCGGCGTGGATTATTTCGAGATCGGCTATATCAACTCGCCCAACCTGTTTTCCACCTCCGAATACGGACCCTGGAAATTCTGCGCCCAGGCCGACATCCGCAAGGTGACCGACGGCGTGGAAAACGGCGCGAAGATTTCCGTCATGGCCGACGTGGGCCGCGTGGAAATGGACGCTTTGCTTCCCGCCGACCAATCGGCCTACCACATGGTGCGAGTGGCCAGCTACATCAAGGGCGTGGACAAGGCCATCGCCTTGGCCAATCGCTTCCACGATCTCGGCTACGAGACTTGCATCAATCTGATGGCCCTCTCCCGCGACCAAGGTTCGGAAATGGACGAGGCTTTCGCGCAGGTGGAAAAGGAAAGCCACGCCAAGGCGATCTACCTGGTGGACAGTTTTGGATCGATGTACCAGGAAGACATCGAAAAGCTCGTGGCCCGCGCCCGCCAGTACATCAAGACCAAGGAGCTCGGGTTCCACGGCCACAACAACCAGCAGTTGGCGTTCTCCAACACCATCGAATCGATCATCCACGGCGTCAACTACCTGGATGCCACCATCTACGGCATGGGCCGCGCCGCCGGAAATTGCACGCTGGAACTGCTGCTTGGTTTCCTGAAGAACCCGAAGTTCGACATCCGACCCGTGCTGGACCTGATCGCCACCGACTACCTGGATTTGCGCAAGACCATGGAATGGGGATACATCATTCCCCACATGATCGCAGGCCAACTCAACCAGCACCCGCAGGACGCCCTGGACGTGCGCAAGACCGACGATCGCGACGCCTATCGCCGATTCTACGAGCGCATGGTCTCGTCGGGAATGGATTGATGCCATGACCCACGGATCCGCCATCCAGTCCTTCCGCGAAACCTTGCAGCGGGACCGGGTGGTCGGGATCCTGCGCGGAGCCCCCGATGCATCGCTTCCGGCCGTGGCCGAGGCGGTGCGTCGTGCCGGGCTCACGTTTTTGGAAGTCACACTCAACACCCCTGGCGCTTATAGCCAGATCCGCGTGCTGTCCAAACTGTTGGACGGATCTTGTCAGATCGGTGCCGGGACCGTGCTTGATCCGGCCTCCGCCTCGGAGGCGGTCGATGCCGGTGCGAAGTTCCTGGTGAGTCCGGGATTCTTCCCCGCCCTCCAATCGTGGGCCAACGATCGCTCCATTCCCACCCTCCCCGGTGCCCTCACCCCCACCGAGATCTGGAACGCCTGGAGCGCCGGTGCCGCCCTGGTCAAGATTTTCCCCGCCCGTTCGGTGGGGGGCCCAGGGTACTTCAAGGAGTTGCGCGGACCTTTCGGGCAGGTGGGGCTCCTGGCCTGCGGCGGGGTTTCTGCCGACAACGCGGCCGAATACATCCGTTCGGGCGCCAACGCCCTGGCCTTTGGAGGTTCGATCTTCGCCGCCACCCGGCTTCGAGATCTGGAAGTGGAGGCTATCGCCAGGGACATCCAAGCCCTGCTCCAAGCAGCCCGAAACCCTCCTGCATCAGGCTGATTTGTAATCACTTTTTAGAGACTTCATTCTCTCATTAAAGATTTTTAACCTCATAAATAATGGCTTTCTGAATTTTTCTGTAATCATATATACCAGGTATTGACCATTTTTCCTGCATCTTCCTCCCAAGGACGCCAAACTGGCTATCCACTCAAACCGGAGGAATCAGATGAACATTCGCCTTCTCGCCCCCCTCAGCATCCTGGCCAGCGCCGCCATCTTCTCTTCCTGCACTCCCGCCACCACGGTGGACGAAGAGTCCAACGCCGGCAGCTTGCCGACTGCAGATCTGGCCGCGGCGCGGGTGAGCGCTCCCTCGGAAGACATCCAAATCAACGAGTTCCACGTCGATTCCGACCTAGGCACGGCCCTGGAAAGCTCCATCGGTTTCCCGACAGGCACCAGTACCAGCTTGGCGCGTGGATCGAACGCTGCGGCTCGCGTGTCGTCCCAGCCCAAGATCGATTCTTCCCTGAACACCACCACTGGCTGGCTGACCAAGACCATCGACAACGGCGCCGGTTGGACCAAGACCGATTCGATCAAGGTGGTTCCCGCCGACATCACAGGTCCCCTCGGATCCATTCGCGCCACAGCCGCGATCTCGGTGATCTCGCATCGCGACGCTTCCGGAAAAATCATCGCTCAGGAGCGCACGCAGCTTCATGTCCCTGGCGACACCTTCTTCGTGGCCCAAGGCGCCGCGAACGCCCCGTACTCGGCCACGATCCATCGGCTGGATTCCCGCACCGGCATCGAGGCCAAGGGCCTCCTGGTGGCCAATGCCGGAGCAGACGGAAAAATCTTCGAGGACGCCGACAACAATGTGGTTTCGCTGAGCCTGGTGCGCCTTCGCAACGGCGACACCCTGACCGCCGCCCATGCCAAAGGCCTCAAGGAGGGCTCCTACATCAAGGGTGCATCGGCAGACACGTCGGCGTTCGTGGTGAGCCTCGTGGAACACACGCTCCTGGGAGGACGTCGGCAAATCCGCCTGATCGCCGTGGCCACCCCCAAGGACACCGCGATCGTGGGGTTGCAAGGCGAACACCAGTGGGCCAACGGACGCCACGCCACCCTGAGCCTGTCCAACGGACATGGTGATTCCGTGGTGCGCAAGGGCGACACCGCCGTGCTGGTCCACCATGTCACCTGGCCTGCTGGTGATTCCAACGGCACCGCCCACACGGAGCTTCGCGTGGATCCAGGCACCGGCATCGGGCGCGCCGACAACCGCAACCTCTCGCTTTCCGGCTACCGCCTGTTCGTGCGCGGCCCGATCTCCAAGACCGACTTCCTGGTGGCCTCCCCCACCGGCTGGAAGGGCGACGCCAAGCCGGTCGACGGCAACTTCAAGTGGGAAGCCACTGTCCGCGACGGCCGCAAGGCGACTCTCGCCGGCAACTTCACCACCACTGGTCTGACGGGCACCTGGACCGCGCTGGACGGCACGGTGACAACCTTCGAGAGGAAGTGAAGAGACATATTCTGTCATCTTTTTGACTGGGAAGCGCCTCCCCTCCGGGTGGCGCTTTCGGCATTGCGCCATTCCAATCAAGTCGTCCATTTCACGATCCCGCCACTGGAAGGCGAGAAAACGAGCCAGCCGTCGGCAGTGGAGATCGTACCCTGGCGTTCGATCTCCAACGGATCGGATGGCTCCCTTTGGATGCCGAAATCCCAGGTCGCTTCTCCACAAATCGGGCGAGAAAAGGCTACCATGTTTTCATGCCTACCTTATCCCGATCCGCCTTGCGAATTCCTGGCTTTCTTGCGCTTGCGAGTTGGGCCGGAGCCTTGGAACTCCTCCCTCCCACCAAGCCCGGCCCCAATCCCGATTACCCCCCGTTCGTGACCGAGAACAACGGCGTTTACGGATATCCGTGGGGAGCCGGAAACTATCGATGGCCGGAACAATTGTTCTGGGACAGCATGCCGGATCTGCGAAACCACCACCTGGGAGAAATGATCCGCGCCTCCGATGGAACCCTCGCCCAAGGTAAGGCCGCGATCATGAGCTGCGTGGCGTGGGGATACGAATACGGGGCCGCCACCGGAGGGGACTCCGCCAAGGGGTTCGCCGACATGAGCAACGCGCCGGGTTGGGGAGAATGGGGACGATGGCTATCCACGCGCAAGGACAAATACTTCGCATTGGACTGGGACGGAAACATCCATTATCCGGATGCCGGCTACGTGACCCCGATGATGCCCCTGGATTCGGTAGATTGGCCGGAAGGCATCCCCAACGCGACCTTCGGCGACTTCGCCGGCGTGCGGTTGGGAAAACTCGCGAACACCATCCACGCCAACGGGATCTACGCGGCGGACTTCGTGGTGGGACTCTACGGAGGCAACCACGATTTCCATCCACGGGTGATCGACGATTTCGAAAAATGGGCGGGCGTGAAGGTGCCGGGCGGCACCGTCAAGGAGCGCGCCGATTTCATCGTGGCGAACCTCTGGTCCAAGATGAACGATTTCAAGGCGCACCGCTTCGCGAGATTCTACGCCCGCCTCGCCGAGACCATCCGATCCTCCGGGCGCGAGCCTCTTGTTGGAGGACAAATTCTGCCCAGGGCGGCATCCGTCCGAGCCACCGGCAACGATTTCCGGATCTATCTGCAGCACCTTCCCGCCAAAAACTGGTTTTTCGAGGTGGAACTCCAGGCGGACGAAGGACGACCCGTCGAGCCCTATTGGTGGGCGTCGGCCATGATGGGAGGACATGCCTCCCGTTCCCCCGATTTCCCGCTGGGCGCCCACATGGACGCCTACCAATCCAGTTTCTGGAACGCGGTGAAGGGCGGAGGCAACGACTCCCTCTGGGGGGTCCACTACATGAAACACGCTTGGCTCTCGGTGGGTTGGACCCATGTGGCAAACACCGACGGCACGGTGCGCCGGGCCGCCCAGGCCTTCCAACGCGCCTACTGGGACGCCGGCGGAATCGATTCGAACATCGTGGCCCTGGTCCGCGCCCACACCCCGCGTCACGGATTCGGACCAGCCATCTACTACTCCGCCGACCTGGAACGGCAAAGCGAGGCCACGGGCAACCCCAACTTCACCTACTGGCTGGAACCAAAATCCGTCACATGGCTGAACCAAGGCGTCCCGGCCGGGTACTACGTCAGCGACACCGCCTTGGCGAAGCTTCGCGAAGAAAACCGGCCCACCGGTTGGTTCGTGTATGTGGACAACCTCGGCAAGACCCGCCTTTCGGATGCGGAAAAGGCCCGTCTGGAGGCGATCGCCCCGATCCTGGATGTGAAGGACATCGCCGATTCCTGTCCAACCTCCTTCGAAGGGGATTCCCTGGGCGGCTACGGGTTCATCGACCAGAACGGGAGCGTCATCGTGGTCAGCTCCAACGCATCCAAACGGGATGTGGAAGGAGCCATCCGTTTTGCGAAGGTGGAAAACGGATCCTACCCGGTGCGCGACCTGCTGACCGGAGACACCGCCACGCTGGTGGTGTCCGGTAACAAGGGTCGCCTGCCCATGACCTGGAAGACGCGAGACACGAGAGTCTTCGAGATTCCCGGCTTGCGCGAGAAAGGCAAAAATGTCTCCATCCTCCCGAAAAGCGCACCGCTCCGGAAACCAGGAGTGGCCATTTTCCGTCCGGATGGGAAGCGCACCTGGGGGGGGGTCGCGACAGTCTGGATGGTCCCCACCCGGCAGGCCCCAGGGTTGCATGCGGGTGGAGCGCTCCCAGAAGAAGCGATGCGTCCCCCGCTGCTCCCTTGCGGTTCGAGGGAACCGCCAACAGATCTCGTCGGTCTCGCCATGCCGGAAAACAGGCGCAGGGATCGCCCGGATAGTTCTCTCGCGAACGGCCTCCGCAGTTGGTGTCAAGTCACCAACCGGCTCCGAGGGATTGGAACGACAGCCAGTCCGGAGAGCGCAGCGGTCCGTCGCAAGGTGCCGCTCGATCCGGTTCGCCCCATTGGAGACTGCAATGTTCTGGTGCCTGCCGATCCATCCCGACATTGTGCCGAATTTGAGCAGGACCATCGCCGTGGAGATCGGGTGCATCACGGCTCCGTCCTGCCGCAACGTTTTTCCCGATGATCGCACGACAGCCAGTCCCACGCAGGCGGCCCCGAGCCGCGCCCAAGCGGCGGGGGTTTGGGTCCCCTTGGGGGTTTGGGGGCGGGCCCGGCCCCGGGGGGGGGGGGGGCCGCGCCCCCCCCCGGCGCCGGGGCCGCCCAGTCTCCCAACGCTGCCTACCACAAGCCGGTGTTGGCGAGGAGGTTCATGTCGAAATGGGCAAAATTCGGCATCGGCAGATGGAAGACCAGGGCGTATCCCGCGTAGAAGATGCCACAAGTGATCACGAGTCCCAAAATGAACCAGGTAATCGAAGACACGATCCGCTCGAGGATCGCCGCGAAGACCGCCGTTTTCAGAAGTCCCACTCCATTTTGCACGACATGGCAGGTGCCTTCCAGGCTGCGCCTGTCCAGTTCTTCCGGAGAATTGGCCCCTCGGGAAAGCGCGTAGGACATCACGACAAACGAGGTGTGCCGGACGATCAGTCCGCGGATCGCGGAAATCCACTTCTTGGCGAAGCCCAGCGCAGGGACGTGGTCGTCCACTCGGTCGAGAGTGTGCATGAGATGGTACAGCATGCGGTCGAGATTGCTGTGGAAGGAATGAAAAACTTCCTCCTCGCCGAACATTTTCGCGACCTGGGTGCGGCCATGCCCATACAGGCTGTTCGCCCCGCGCTCCACCTTTCCGGTAAGGAAAAGCTCCGTGAACACGGCGACCTGCCCGGCCCCGATGTTGAACATCTTCCGGGACGCGTAGGGCATCCACCAAATGAACAGTGGCACGAAGCCGATCGTTGCCACGACCGCCGCCGCGTACTTGTGGACATAGAAATAGCCCAAAACGCTCGCCGCACCGATCAAAGCCATCGCCGCCACACTCACCAGGGTCAGCAAGGAAACTTGAACAAAAGCGGGGATCGTGTAGGCGATGGTCCGGATCCAGAGTCCGGTCGCCGAGATCAAACCGGGATGGATCTCCACGCGAGGTGCGCTCGCCCCTTGACCGTAAGTGGACGATTGTCCGTAGGCGTACTGTTCGTTGGCCATGGTTGTGGCTTCTCCGCGTTTGGGGGCATTGTCGATTTGCGTCCACAAAACATAATCGCGCGAGTCCGTTTCCATGACCCCTGACCACCGTTTGCAAGACAAGCTTTTGATCCCTACTCACCAGAAGAATTGGGTACCATTTCCCCTAATGCCAGAACCATCCCGATCCAATCGTAAACAATGGCTTGCTTCCTCGCTGCTTTGCCTTGCCAGCACCGTTTCAGCCATGGACCTCCCCCACCCGATCAAGCCGGGCGCCGATGCGGACTTCGTGCCGTTTGTCATGGAGAAAAACGGCGTCCTTGGGATCCCTTGGGGAGCCGGAAATTATCGGTGGCCGGAGCAGATGTTCTGGGAATCCATGTCGCAGATCGGCCGGGAAGGGCAGGTGATGAGATCCGGCGGCGACGGAATGGACAAGGACGGTCGGGCTCCCGTCATGAGCAGTGTGGCCTGGGGCTACGAATACAAGGCAGCCATCGGAGGCGATTCGGCGGCGAAGCTTGGTGACATGCGCCTTGAGGACGGCTGGAAGCAGTACGGGGAGTGGATCACGGCGCGACCGCACTACCTGGCCCAGGATTGGGAAGGAAAGATCATCTACCCCTACGCCGGATACATCACTCCCATGATGCCCCTGGACAAAGCAGACTGGCCCGAGGGGATAGACAGCGCCACCTTCGGCGACTGGGCCGGACTCAAGTTGGGACGGCTCGCCAACGAGATCCACTCGCGCGGTTTCATGGCTGCGGATTTTGTCGTCGGCCTTTATGGCGGAAACCACGACTTCAACCCTCGGGTGATCGACGCTTTCGAGCGCTGGGCGGGCGTGAAGGTGCCGGGAACCACCGTCAAGGAACGCGGGGACGTCATCAAGGCCAAGCACTGGGCCCGGTACAACGACTACAAATGCGAACTCTTCGCACGCTTCTACGCCCGTGCCGCCGAGACGATCCGCACGGCGGGTCGGGAGCCATTGGTTGGAGGACAAATTCTGCCTCATGCGGCATCGGTCCGCGGGACGGGCAACGATTTCAGGATCTACCTCAAGCATCTCCCGGCCAAGAACTGGTACTTCTTCGTGGAGCTGCAGTCCGACGGCGGAAGGCCCGTGGCCCTCTACTGGGAGCGCTCCACCCAGATGGGAGGCCACGCCGCCCGGGTTCCCCAATTCCCCCTGGGGGCGATCATGGACGCAGACCACATGAATTTCTGGGACGCGGTGAAGGGTGGCGGCAAGGACGGGAACTGGGGGCGCGCCTACCTCAAGCACGCCTGGCTTTCCGTGGGCTGGACCCACGTCGCCAACTCGGACGGCTCGATGCGACGCGCTTCCATGGGCATGCAGCGAAGCTACTGGGACGTGGGCGGAGTGGACACGCCCATCGTGGCGCTGATGCGAAACCACATCCCTCGCCACCCGTTCGGCCCGGCCTTCTACTACTCCACGGATCTGGAGCGCCAGAGCGAGGGTAGCGGAAACCCCAACTTCTACTACTGGTTCGAACCCAACGCCGTGGCCTGGATGCTCCGCGGTGCTCCTGTGGGCTATTACATCAGTGACACGGCTCTGACCAACCTGCGCCCCGAAAACCGTCCCACCGGCTGGTTCGTGTATGTGGACAACCTGGGGAAGACCAAGCTTTCCGCAGCCGAAAAAGCCAGACTGGAAGCGATCGCACCTATCCTGGACATCAAAGATTTCGCCAATTCTTGTCCGGTATCCTTTCAGGGCGACAGCCTGGGCGGCTATGCCTTCGTCGACCAGAACGGAAGCGTGATCGTGGTGAGTTCCAACAGCTCGGAAAAGGATGTGTCCGGCGCGATTCGTTTCGCGAAAGTGGAAAACGGCCTCTACCCCGTGCGCGACCTGGTGTCCGGCGATACCGACACATTGACGATCACGTCGCATCGGGGCACTCTCCCGCTCACCTGGAAGGGCCGCGACACCCGGGTGCTGGAAATCCCCGCACTGCGCGAACAGGGCCGGAAACTTCCCATCGACGGGCCCGACGGGCCACCCCGGTACTACCCGGGCATCGTTCGACGCGATGGGAAGCGGATCGATTTGATCGGGCGGCGGTTCTCCAGCGGTCCGGACTTCATCTGGAGCATCCCGGACCAGTGATCCACCTGAACGGCAATCTCAGCTCATTTCGCCAGAACAAGGGTTTGATCGGGGGATCCGGGTTCTGTCAGATCTTGACTTCCGTTCCGGGTTCGAAGCTTGGAAGATCGCCGCCGGCATAGGGGCCGTTTGGCTCCCTTCGCGGCAGGCCATGAGCCCGATTTTGGGAGCGGACTTCGGTTGGGGCTTCGCCAACGGAGACGAATCGGCCAACGGCTTCACCTTGGGGGGGAGCGCCGGCGTGCAGATGTTCCGCACCGCCAGCACCCAGATGAGTGTGGAATTGCGCAACAGCGTGATTCTGGACGGCGACCTTTTCCCCTGGTCGAATGCCTTGGCGATTTCCGTCTGCTTTTAGCGTTTTTTGACATAGAAACACATCCGGTCGGGCTCGTCAAAAGCTGACAATCCTGGCCAGGAAATGCGCATCATTCCCTTTGGTAGCCAGACTCGTTCGCGGGAGGGCCGGAAGCACTTTTCTGTTTCTATATTCGCGACCAGGATCGGAAAACCGTTCAAATTCCACGAACCCGATCGCCGAACCTCGCAAAGGATTCCGACATGTCAGAAGATGACAAGCCATTGAATCGATTTCGCCCCTTGGTCATGACCATTCTGTTGTCGGCGTTCGCCTCCCAAGCCGCCACGCTGCGCCTCGCCTCCCAGACCTGGGAAAACCTCATCGGAGGCGGAGTTGTCCACAGCCCCTTCGACTACGACGCCAAGGGGCTTCGAACCCAACGCCGCGACTACAACAGCGCCGATTCTTCCGGACCTCGTATCGCCCGCACCGTTTGGGAATACGACACCGACGAGCACATGATCCGCCAGGTCCAGTTCGGCGCCACGGACACGGTTTCCATCCTCACCCAAACTTGGGTCGGCGACAACCTGGTGCGCTCCGCGGTCTGGGGCAAGGGCGGCATCCAACGCTACCGCGACACGTCCGTCTACGATGGCAGCGGCAATGAAATTCTCTCCAAGCGATTGTCACCTTCCGACTCGTTGGTCTCCCAGCAAACATTCACCTACGACAACCAAGGCCAACTTGTCGCCGACACGACTTGGCAGCCCCAGACGGGCTCCCTGATTGCGGTCCAAGCCACCCAGACCCATTGGGAACAGGGGCATGTCTTGTGGACCCAAGAATGGTCGCGTTCGCCCGGTTCCACCCGCTGGAACGCCCTGCAACGCACCGATATGGCCTGGAGCGGCGTCCGTCTGGCCTCCGCCACCAACCTTTCCGGCGACGGCACCGGACGCGTGCTGGTCGATTCCACTGCATATACCTACGACGTTTCCGGGAACAAATCCGCCGAAACCACTTTCAACGCCGAACGCGTCGCCTCGGCTCGCACCACCTTCTCGTGGGAAGGGACGTCGGCCGCCCGCCAAAGGCTGTTGCAGACAGTTTCCGACATCCGTTGGAACCGCAATGGATCCAGTCTGGCTCTGGAGGCCATCCAGACTCCGTTGGAAATCACTCTGCTGGATGCGAATGGCAGAGTGGTCCTGCGCCAAACCGGCTCTTCGCGATCGGTCGACATCGGAAAGCTTTCCCAAGGCCGCTACCTCGCAACTGCGACATTCGCGCATGGTCGATCCGTACATCCTTTCACCGCCCTGCGTTGATCCGATCCCTCCGATTCCCAGGAACCGATCCATGAAACCCATCTTTCCCGTTCTCGCCGGACTCCTGCTCGCTTCCACCTCCATTATGGCAAAATCCGTCACCCTTTCGCAACGCGTCGTGCGCGATGGCTCGGCCAGTCTGGTCGGATGGTCCGGATCCGACAAGGACCTGTTCGTGGTCGGGGGTTTCCAGCCCACCACCTCCTGGATCGAGTTCGACGGCACCCCGGACTCCACCGCGACCTCGGTTCAGCTGAACGTGTTCGTGCGCTCCGCTGCCCAATCGGGGACCCTCCAGGTCTATGCACTCACCCAGCCGATCCAGACCTTGGAAAACGGCACGCAAGTCGCCGACCTTTCGCTGGCGACCCAAGCTGCCGGGCAGGTAACAATTTTTGGCGGAACTTCCGAGCGGCTGGTGTCGATTCCGCTCTCCGGGAAATTCCCGCATGGCGTGGCGGTGGCTTCCAACGACGGTCTGGTCGCCCGGATTTCCGCCAAGGAATCGGGAATTCCGGCACATTTGTCCTACACGATCCAGATCGCAGATGGCCAGACAGGACCGGTCGGTCCACAAGGTCCGGCGGGAACGGCTGGTGCCACGGGATCGATCGGACCCCAAGGGCCGAAGGGCGATTCCGGAGCAAGGGGTGCGACGGGTCCGCAGGGCCCGACGGCGAATGATTCAGCCCTCCAATCGAGCGTCGACAGTCTCAAGAGAAAAGGAGCTTCGCAAGACTCGATCATTGCAACCCTGCAAGAATTCGTCAGCAGATCAGCGACTGGATTTTCCGTGGCATCAGGTCCGGCGTACAGTTTCGTTTTGCATTCGGATGGGACGCTTTGGGCGGCGGGAAGCAACAACTACGGGGAACTGGGCAATGGCACCACGACGCCTCAGTTCACACCCATCAAAGTCGCCAGTGCCGTGAATGATGTCAAGGTAGGATCGTACTACAGCCTCTTTCTGAAGGTCGATGGAACACTCTGGGCGATGGGAAGCAATAACTCCGGACAATTGGGCGATGGAACCACGGCGAACAGGTCGGCTCCCATTCAGGTTGCCGCATCGGTCAAGGCCATCGCAGCGGGCACCGACCACAGCCTGTTCCTGAAAACCGATGGATCCCTTTGGGCGATGGGAGACAACTCCGTTGGAGCATTCGGCAACGGCACCACGGATGGCACGACCACGCCCATCCAGATCGCCACGTCCGTCAAGGCCATCGCAGCGGGCACCAGCCACAGCCTGTTCCTGAAAACCGATGGAACCCTTTGGACGACCGGTTACAACCTCTACGGGCAACTGGGAGATGGCACCACGACGAACCGGTCCACACCTTCCCAGATCGCGACAGCCGTGAAAGCCGTAGCGGCAGGATACGCCCACAGCGTGTTTCTGAAAACCGATGGTACCCTCTGGGCCATGGGTTACAATTTCTACGGTCAGATCGGGGATGGCACCAACGTGGATAGACCCACCCCCATCCAAGTCGCCACATCGGTCAAAGCCATCTCGGCAACCTACAACAACAGCATGTTCCTGAAAACCGATGGATCGCTGTGGTCGATGGGTGACAATTATTTCGGACAACTGGGGGATGGCTCCACCACCCCCAGATCCACTCCAGTCAAAGTCGCCACCTCCGTGAAATCCATGTCGGCAGGAGCCTTCCACAGCATGTTCGTGAAAACCGACGGAACTGTTTGGTCGATGGGAAACAACAGCCGCGGGCAATTGGGAGACGGCACAACCACGCACTCGTTGTCACCGATCTGGGTCGAGTTCTAGGCACGCTCCAGGAGCCATCCCATGAAATCCCTTCTACGCCTTCTGACAAGCCTCCTTGCCACCTCCGCGCCGATCTTGGCAAAATCCGTCACCCTTTCGCAACGCGTCGTGCGCGATGGATCGGCGAGCCTGGTGGCGTGGTCGGGCTCCGACAAGGATCTTGCCGTCACCGGGGCGGGCCAACCCGCCACAGCCTGGCTCGAGTTCGACCGGGCTCCCGATTCCACCGCTTCCGCAGTCCATCTGGACGTGTTCGTTCGTTCCACCTCGCAGTCGGGGACGCTGCAGGTGTACGCACTCACCCAACCTGTCCAGACCCTGGAAAACGGCACGCAAGCGGCCGACCTTTCGCTGGCGGCACAACCGGCCGGGAATGTGACGATTTCCGCCGGAACCACTGAGCAGCTTTTGTCCATTCCTCTTTCCGGCAAGACTCCGCATGGTGTGGCCTTGGTATCCAACGACGGACTCGTCGCCCGGATTTCCGCCAAGGAATCGGGGATCCCGGCGCAACTATCCTACACGATCCAGATCGCAGACGCCCAGACAGGACCTGTTGGCCCCCAGGGTCCGGCGGGACCGGCTGGTGCCGCGGGATCGATCGGACCCCAAGGACCGAAAGGCGACTCCGGAGAGAAGGGGGCGATCGGTCCGCAAGGCCCACAGGGGCTCCAGGGGCCGACGGCCAACCTCACCGTCCTTCAAGGCAGCCTCGACAGCCTAACAAAACGCGTGGCGACCTTAGACTCAATCAACGCAAGTTTGCAGACAAGCAATGCCAATCTGCAAGCCCTCGCAAGCATGAACGCGACCGGTTTTTCTGTGGCGGCAGGAGACGCCCACAGTCTCATCCTGAAAACGGATGGGACACTCTGGGCTACGGGACACAATTACAACGGCCAACTCGGCGATGGAACCACAACATCTAGGTCCACTCTGGTTCCTATCGATTTTTAGACCGAGGAAACAGAGTTTTCAGCGGTCAATTTCCGACGTCCATCACCCGAAGCGACAGCCAATCCAAGCGATCCATGGCGAAGGCTCCATCCTCGATCCGCAGAAGGCCGCCGCGCCAGGAATCACCTTTCGCACCAGCGAGGCAAGCCATGTTCTGTCCCTCCGCCATGATCCTGTTGTTCACACTGGCCACCTTGGCGTGGTCGGCCGCCGTCTCCAAGGTGTCAAATTCGATTCTTCGTCCTTACCCGCACTTTCCTCGCCCCAGTCCCTCCGATTGTCTGCAAATGGTTCCGAAACCCTGGCCGGACACCGTCCGCGACGCTAGCGGAACCGCCGTGGCCGCGCTGGGTTGGGAAGAGGCATTGGTGCCGGACGATGTTTTCCCGCATTTGCAATACCTCCCGGACGAAGGGTCCGCATTGATGCCCGCGCGCCGCAACCAGGTTCGCCTGTTGATGGCCGGTCCTGGTGTCTCGTACCTGCTTTCCGGCACGGGGACGCTTGCAAACGTGAAGTGGAGCCAGGCTAGAATGGTTTTGGATTCCGGCTCCTTGACAGATTTCGACAACGGTTACGCCGGGACCAGCGGTGCCTGGACGGACAGGACGGGAAAGGTCTGGTGCTTCTACCACGCCGAAGACCATGTGGACATCCCTCGCATGCCAGGGACGTTCATCCAAGGCTTCTACGCGAGCATCGGATTGGCCACGTCGAAGGATTCCGGGAAAAGCTGGACCAAGCATGGAGCGGTGATCCGCACCAAGGCGGCAAAGATCGTGCACGACCCCAGTCGCACCGACCAAGGCGCGGGCGAGCCAGGTGTGGTTGCAAGCCCAGACGGAAATTGGCTCTATGTGGACTGGTCCGACCATTCGCGTCCGGACAACGAAGGGGTGCGGATCTGTCTTTCCCGGTTTCGCATCTCGAAAGGCGTATTGCTTCCCAACACCTGCCGCACCTGGAACGGAAAGGATTTCTCTTCGGCCTGCCTCGGGGGGGAGGCAGAACCCGTGTTGAGAGGCGAACTGGTGCTGGGTTCGCGCTGGAACGGAGACGCATTGGAAGGGCATCCAGTCTGGGTGCCAAAACTCGGAAAGTACGTGATGGTTTACGGGGTGTGGCCCTGGCAGGGAGTGGGTGACTCGAGCCTCGTGGGAACCTACGCGGCCTTCTCCACCGATATGGTCCATTGGGAACGGCCTGCGCGCCTGATCCACGACCTATCCATCCCCCAGGCTGGCAGAAGCCTGCGCTGGGAAGCCACGCTGCTGCCCGATGGAGGATCCGATTCCACCGCCTGGTTGGTATACGGCCACACCCCGCGTTGGCCGGATTCCACCAGCGGCCGGGGGCATCGCCCGGTGCGGCGGAAATTGCTGTGGCTGCCCTAGCGCTGGCAGCGACCCTCCCGCCGGGATCGCCAAGGACGTGGTACCTTTTGCACCTATGCCCCTGACCCCCATTATTGATCACAATCGCGCAGTCTCCCTCGGTGTAGGCCTCCGTGGTGTGTTGATCTTGTTGGCCGCCTCCTGCGCTCCCCTCCTCGCAAAGGCTCCAGGCATGGAAATCGGACAAGCGGTAGAACTCGCGATCCAGGGGAACAAAGTGGACCTCGCTTCCCTCTCCCCGAAGACGGATTCCGTCGCGTTTGCGCGAGCCTTGGTGGGGAGGTTCGCCATCGAGACCCTTGAATCCAGGCGCGAACAGATCGCATCACTTGCGCGTGCATACCTGGCGGGACGCAACAAGATCCAGGATCGCGAAATCCTCGCGGGATTGCTGCAAGGCTCCACGACTGTCCATGACCGCGGCACCTCTGTTGCCTTGGATTTTTTGACCGAGCGAGGCGATCCGAAAATCCTCGCGACCATGCCCGATGCCATTTTACGTCCGCTGGAAGGCGACCAGTACTATTCCTGGCTGATGCTGGTCGCGTACGCCAAACCGACGGGAGCTCTGGAAGCTCTCCAACGCCTGGCCATCAAGCATCCGCACTTGAAAAAGGGTGGCGAATGGATGCACGCCATGGCGGCCAACGGCGACCAGGCACTGGAGACTCATTACATCCAGTCCTTCCTGACGACCGAAGACGCACGCAGGAAAATGGATCTAGCCAAAGCACTCCGCATGATCGGGACCCGCAAGACCCTCTCCGCATTGGCCCAGGAAATGCGCACGCCCTTGGTTTACCAATTAGGAAGAATTCTCCAGAGTCCGGTGCGCGAAACGATCGCCGAACAGTTGAGCTTAGTCTTCCCGGAAATGGATCGCCCCTTCCCCACCAACAGCGAGGAATGTTACGCGAAGGTGGAGGCGTTTTGCGAAAAGGAATTCGGTACGAAGTGGAAAACCAAGCGTCCTCCCTTGGAACGCTCGGGTCCGCTGGAACAGGGCTACTCGCCGATCCCTGTGGATTTGCCTCCCCAAGGATTGTGAGCATCATGCAAATCCCCAGCTTGAACCGCCATCGTGTTTCGAGCATGTGCCTGTGTGCCTTGGCCTCGATGGCCTGGTCCGCCAAACCTTCCGTCGAGGAGCGCTGCGCGCGGCACGCCCAACGAGCGATTCCGCCACGGGAACTGGCCTCGATGGATTCGCTGCCAAAATCCGACACATGCTCTTCCTACGCGTACTACTTCGGATTCGGGTGTGTGCAGGATTTTGGCATGGCCAAGGCAAAAGCCTACGTGGAACGCGAAGGAAAGGTCGACGATCCCTTCCGGGGAGCGAGCCTGCTGAGCATGATCTACGCGAACGGTCATGGGGCCCCACGCGATTTGGCTTTGGCTGCCAAATTTTCCTGCGAGCCCAATTCCGCGGAGGCGGAATCCGAGGGTCGCCTGGACCACCTCGAGAGCTTGGCAGAGGACGACTCCCCAAGCGGGAACTTTTCGATCTGCGACGACCTCACCAGCGGATACATGCTGTCCATCTGCGCAAACCACTGGAACCGTCTTCACGAGATCCAACTGCGAGAGACACTCGCGGAAATCATCCGTGGATGGAACAAAGCCGAACGTGATTCCTTCGAGCGGTTTCGGGAAGGATTCCACGAATACAACGGACATCATGCCGGGAACGAAGTGGACATGTCCGGCACCGCTCGGTCGGCGATGTACATCGAAGAACTCGAACGCGGCGAAGACTCACTGGTGGCATGCCTGCTGCGATTCGAAAAGGACATTTTTCCCAAAGCATCCCCAGGCCAATTCCGGCGATCCGATTCCCTTCTCAATCGCGTATACAAGCGCATCCAACGGGACACGGCTTCACCGATGGGCACCGTGCAACGCGAGGGCATCCGACGGACCCAGCGCAAATGGCTTCTCTATCGCGATGCCTGGGTGCGGTTCGCGCGCGTCAAATACCCAACATTCGACGAGATCTCGATCAAAGATTGGCTGACCCGCGACCGGATCAAGGAACTGGAGGATCTGGCGGAGAGGTGAGGGGCATGGGAGCGTGCTTTTGGCAGGCGAGTCCGCGATCTCCGGAACGATCAGAACCATTGGATCGCAGCAGGTGGCATCCCGCCTTGAAATTCCCTGTCAATTTTCGTCTAACCAGGTGATCGCCATGCGGCCCATTTCTCACTTCAAACGGTTCCACGACAACTCATCGGGTTTCAACTGCGGGATTTTTGTCTCCGGAGTCAAATCCGGACCTTGATTCTGTATCTATTGTTTTCCAGGAGCCGCAAATGGCTCCAACATCGACCCGCTCATCCAACATCACCTAGGATTCCGACATGTCGATCATTGACGGGCCATCGAATCGATACCGGACTTTCGCCCTTTCCGTTGTGCGTTGCCGGAATGGCCTCGCCTGCGCGAGATTCGCCGATGGCCGTTCGGCCCACCCCTTAGCCACTCTCCGTTGACCTCCCCCTCCAATCCCCCATTCAGGAGAACAACCATGAATTCCTCCCTTCGCCTTTTCGCCGGTCTCGTGCTCGCGTCGGCGCCCATTTGGGCAAAATCCGTCCCAGTTTCGCAGCGCGTGGTGCGCGATGGATCGGCGAGCCTGGTGGGCTGGGCTGGTTCTGACAAAGACCTGTTGGTCACCGGGTCCAGCCAGCCATCCACCGCCTGGCTGGAATTTGACAAGGCCCCGGATTCCACCGCGACATCGGTGCATCTGGATATCTTCGTGCGCACGGCTTCCCAATCGGGAACCTTGGCGGTGTATGCACTGACCCAGCCGATCCAGACTCTGGAAAACGGAACCCAGATCGGCGAGATTTCCCTTTCCGCCCAGCCTGCCGGACAGGTGACGATTTCTGCCGGAACCTCCGAGAAACTGGTCTCCATTGCGGTTTCCGGAAAGCTTCCTTATGGTGTGGCCTTGGCGTCCAACGACGGACTGGTCGCGCGGATTTCCGCCAAGGAATCCGGTGTGGGGGCGCATCTGGGCTATACGCTCCAGATCGCCGACGGCCTGACAGGTCCTGTCGGGCCACAGGGACCTGCGGGATCCCTTGGCGCCACGGGTTCGACCGGAGCACAGGGACCGAAGGGCGACTCGGGTGCAAGAGGAGCGGCAGGAGTCCAAGGACAGCAAGGCATCCAGGGAATCCAGGGGCCAACCGGACCCCAAGGACCGACCGCGAACATCGCAGTGCTTCAATCGACAGTCGACAGCCTCCGCACGAGCAATGCCGCACTCCTTGGGGACAATTCCAAACTTCAAGTCCTCGCAGGAATTTCTGCCACCGGACTCTCCATCGCCGCGGGGCAATCCCACAGTCTGTTCCTGAAATCCGATGGATCTCTTTGGTCGACAGGCTTCAATGGCCAAGGCCAACTCGGGGACGGAACCAACACCAGCAGGTCCACACCTGTCCAGATCGCAACCTCGGTGAAGGCAGTCACCGCAGGCTTGTTCCACAATCTTTTCATCAAGACGGATGGGTCCCTGTGGGCCAATGGATACAACTCCTATGGTCAACTCGGTGATGGAACAACTGCCAACAAGACCACGCCCATCCAGGTCGCAACGTCCGTGAAGGCCATCGCCGCAAACAGAGGCACCAGCCTGTTTCTCAAAAACGATGGATCCCTCTGGGCAAGTGGAGACAACAGCGATGGTCAATTCGGCGATGGAACGACCATCTCAAAATCCACCCCCGTCCGGATCGCAACCTCGGTGAAGGCGATCTCCGCAGGCAACTCCCACAGCTTGTTCCTCAAAACCGATGGATCCCTTTGGGCTACGGGAAGCAACGACTATGGTCAACTCGGCGATGGAACAACCACCACCAAGACCGCGCCCATCCAGATCGCCACCTCCGTGAAAGCGATCTCCGCAGGCAGTTACCACAGCCTTTTCATCAAAACGGACGGATCTCTCTGGGCAGCCGGAAACAACGACTACGGAAAACTCGGCGACGGAACAACCACCCCAAAATCAATTCCCTTCAAGGTCGCCACATCCGTGAAGGCCATCTCGGCTGGCAACGATTACAACATGTTCCTCAAAACGGATGGATCCCTCTGGACAATGGGATACAACGCCGGGGGTCAACTCGGCGATGGAACGACCATCGACAGGTCCACACCAGTCCAGGTCGCCACATCCGTGAAGACCATGGCTGCAGCCACGTTCCACAGCCTTTTCATCAAAACGGATGGGACGTTCTGGACGGTTGGATTCAACAGCAATGGACAACTTGGCGACGGAACCACCAACACCACATCCACTCCCATCGGAATCGACATCCCTTGACGCCTACTGCTCGGAGTTTTGTCATGATCCATCCCTCCGCCAGGCTCCTTTTGTGTGCAATCGCCGCCGTCGTGTGATCGGTGACCCTATCGGATCTTTCGAGGAATGCGCCGGGCCCGATCAAAACGGCAGACGCGGTCACCGCCCGGTGCGCCGGAAGCTGATGTGGCTGCCGTGGGGACTCGCCAAGGATGATCGGCGGATCGTGGCACCTTTTCCCCCATGCCACTGACCCCTCTCCTTCCAGATGATCGCGCTTGTTCCCTCGGCACATGCATCCGAGGTGCATCGATCGTGTTGGCATTGACATTCCATCCCCTCCATGCAAAGGCTCCCTCCATGGATATCGGACAGGCAGTCGAATCCGCCATCCAAGGAAACAAGGTGGATCTCGCCACCATCGCACCGAAGACGGATTCCGTCACATTTGTGCGCGCGCTGGTGGGGAGATTCGCCATCGAGACCCTCGAATCCAGGCGCGAACAGATCGCATCGCTTGCGCGCGCGTACCTGGCGGGCCGCTACAAGATCCAGGATCGCGAAATCCTCGCGGGATTGCTGCAAGGATCCGCGACCATCCAGGACCGCGGCACCTCCGAAGCGATGGACCTTCTGATCGGACGATGCGATCCAAGAATTCTCGCGACCATGCCCGATGCCATCTTACGTCCGCTGCAGGGGGATCATTTCGAGCCCTGGCTGATGCTGGTCGCGTACGCCAAGCCGGCGGGCGCCCAAGAGATCCTCCAACGTCTGGCCGTCAAGCATCCGCGCTTGAAAGCGGATGGCGAATGGATGATCGCCATGGCCGCAAACGGAGACCAAACTCTGGAATCGTCTTACATCAAGTCTTTCCTGACGACCGATGACCCAAGCAGAAAAGAGGATCAGGCCAAGGTTCTCCGCATGATCGGAACCCGCAAGAGCCTCTCCGCGTTGGCCCAGGAGATGCGCACACCGATGGTGTACTCACTGGGACGGGTGTTCCAGACTCCGTTGCGTGAAACGATCGCCATCCAGTTGAGCATGGTTTTCCCAGAACTGGGTTGCCCCTTTCCCATCAATAGCGAGGAGTGTTACGCGAAGGTGGAGGCGTTTTGTGAAAAGGAATTCGGCACGAAATGGAAATCCAAGCGTCCCCCATTGGAACACTCGGGTCCGCTGGAGCATGGATTCCAGCCCTTGCCTGAAAACTAAGGCCATCGCTGGGTGCGGCTTTCACGCACCAAGTACCCATCCTTCGATGAGACCTCGATCAAAAACAGGCTGACTCGCGACCGGATCAAGGTACTGGACTATCTGGTGGAGAGATGATGGGAGATCCTAGAAAGCACCCATCCGGTAGCGTTCCCGCAGGAATCCGTGCATCCACTCGCGCGTTTCCTTCCAAAATCCAGGCTGTTCCTTCCCTTCTGCCAAAATCCGTCGTCGAACCTCGGCAACCCGCTCCGAGTGATCCAGCTCTTCCACCAATCGACCCTTCTCGAAGACAAGCTCAACCACGGTTTGGAAATTCCAAGCATGCGGGGCCAGATAGATGCGATGTTCTTGGAGGTATTGGCGACCGATCAGGATTCCGCCGGAGTATTCCAAAGGCATACTCAAACCGTTGAAGTGCCAACGACCAAACTGGGAGTGCTCCGCAAGCCGGGCGCGGACCCCATGGAAGATCGGGCCGATGAGTGGAGGTTCTTCGAAGGTTTCCGGAACATCGAGTTGGATCTGCAACGCGCCCAACACCAAGCATCTCTCGTGTAAGACGTATTCCGCAACGAAACCTTTCCAACAGCCCGTGCTGGGTGGAAAGCATTTCAGTCCATGCGCGGCAGGCATAAACAGACCAACACCCGAGGTGTCCAGAACATCGAAGGATTCACTCTGGTATCGGAAGGTATCCGCAACTTGGGTGGTCATGGCTGTCCGGACCGATCAGACCAGATTGGGGTTCGGCGTCCAGGAACGACGGTCCACAGGGGGCCCCCCGCCTCCCCCCCCCCCCCCCTCCCCGTGCGACGGGTCGGAGGTGCATCCGGTTAGGGCGAGGCTGATGGCGAGGATTGCGAGGGTGGATTTGGTCATGGCTGGAGGATCTCCTGTTTTTGCGCGTGGATCGCAGATGGTTTCCTCGCGTAGATGTCACGCATCGAATGGACTCCCAATATTAGGTCAACTTCTGTCGAACGGGTCGCGTGGAAGCGGCATAAGCGAGAAGTGCCACACCAAGTGCGATGCAGCTCACGATCAGGAAGGACGGACCCAGATCCCAATTCATGGTGGTTCCCTGACCGAGAAGGGCTCTTCCCACCCATTCGATGAGAACGCCCACCAAGACCAACACGAACGCGTTCAAGACGATCACCAACCGACAAGCAACGACAGCGATCCCGTTCGTGCGAATCAGGTAGGGTATCGTCGCAAGCAGAGCGGAAACGGCTACGAGGCCAACCGGAAGGAAAAAATTTCCCTCCCCCAGCGTGAGGTCGAGATAGACCAAAGAGCCCGCCCAAAGGAACAACGCAAGGATCAGCGGCCCTCGCAGGATCTTGCGAACCATCGCCACGCAAGTCCAGATCCACTCGGAATCCGATCGCATCGGTTGGGTCACCTCTCCAGGAGGATCCAAGTCAATTTTCGTCTCCGCCCTAGCCACCCTATGGCGATCCACTTGATTTGTTCCGCGCGAATCCTTCAAGGCTCACCGCTCCTTCTTCGCCTCGGCGATCGCCGAGCGAATCTTCTCTTGCCAAGCCGTCAAGGCCTGCACCTGATCGATGGTTTCGGGATCATCGGGGCGAGCCTTGCGAAGAAATGGTGCGATCCAATTTCCAAGTTTCTCGAAGTCCGCAATCTCGCCTTGTTGGGCCAACTGCACGCCGATGTCCGCGACCCAGCCACCGACGGCATAGACCAAGGAGCCGGAGTTGCGTCGGATCGGCGATTCGTCGACAACAGAGGCGGACGGACCCGAAAAGTCACGCGGATTCAAGGCCATGATCGAAGCTTTCATCTTGCGCAATTCCTCGATGCTGGCGGACTCCTTGCTTCCGTCCATCAACCAATACACACCCAGATCCCTTCCATTGCGGATGAAACCGTTCCAGTTCTTGCGCGAGGTGTTTTTGAACAACGCGACCACCGGCCATTTGCCCGTCGTGTTCAACTTGGCAACGAAGTCCGTCGCAGCAGGTAGGCTGTCCGGGGCGCTGTCGAACAGGCGATCTATTTCGGCGGAGTCGGCAGGGGCTGGCAGGAGCCCCTTGCGAATGCGGTTGTGCCAGTATCTCTGGGCTTGCAGCATGTTGCCTTCGAGGTGGACGTCGGTGCGCACGCCATCGACCACCTGCAGTTGGCGCATTCCCAGAAGATCGGCATCGCCATTGAGAATCAGAACGGCGTTCTTCGGTGCCGAGGCGAGGATGAAGCTGTCGAGTGCCAACGTTGTGCGGCTCCACATCCCCAGACGGGCCAATTTCCGTATGGCCACATCGGCACGGTCGTCCTCGCCGCGCATCGTCGCTTCGATCCAATAGGACAGCCAGGCCTCGGTCCAATGGGGCGACAAGGTCACGGCCTTGGTGGCCCATGCCCAGCAGCTATCGGCATTCGCATATCCTGTCCATCGATTGGGCTGGAAGAGATCGGAGTAGACTGTCGCGGCGATCCCATCGCGAGGGTTCCGCTTCAGGATCGCCCGGACGCCAACCATCGCTTCGTCGTACCGACCCAGCCTCCCCAGGGAACGTACCCTGCCGATGAGCGCCGCGGAATCGGTTTTATCCTTCGCCAGGGTGCGCTCGTAGGCGTCCAATGCCTGCTCGAATTTTCCGGACATATACAGGGACAAACCGGAGGCGGCAGCGGGTGCAGTGGGGATTGCTTGACTTTGGGCGATCCACAGCAGGACGAGCGATGGAAGGTGAATCATGCGAACTTCCTTTGGTGCGGTAGCGAACAAGCCATGGCTTGGAAAACTATGCATATCGGATGGTCCGCTCCGCCCTCACTTCCACTCGCAGCCCGCATCCCCGTGGACCTCGTCGACTTCCTGGAAGTCGAACTTCTTGCCGTCGGAGCGCCGGTACTGCATCCGATAGACCACGGCACCCTGCATATCCATCTCGTAGCGTCCTCCCTTGCCTCCAGGCACCGTCTCCTTCCAAACGGTGGTGATCAATACCGGACGGTTGGAAACGCTTTCGTCGGCCCTTTCGGAAACTTTTTCGACCTCGATGGAACCTTTGCCATTCCGGTAGGTGACCATACCGGGCTGGTGATCGTACATGGGAAACGTGAATTTCATCTGGATGGGCGCCTTGACGCCCTCCGCTTCGAAACAACGGAAATGAATGGCACTGGCTGAGGTAGCCACCGAAAGCACAAACAGGGACAACGCGCGTGGTATTTTGAGGGTGTGCATCCGTTCCTCTCCTATGATTCAGTCATTTTCTGTTTCACCCCGCGAGTGGAGGCGGCGAACCCCAACAACGCCAATCCAACCGCGAGATAGATCCCCTGCATCGCGAAAGGCCCCAGGTCGGAGGAATTGCTTCCTCCGCGGCTGATGATGGTCTTGCCAACCGTCTCCACGAGGATTCCGATCGCTGCAACCACCAGGGAATGGCATGCGATCACCACCCGGGACGCCACGATCGCGATCCAGGTCGTGGGAATCAAATAGGGAATCATCGACATCAGCGAAGTCATCGCCACGAGACAGATGAAAAAACGAACGCCTAATTCGCCTATTTCGAACCCGAAATAGACCAAGACCCCCGACCACACGAGCAATGCAAGGATCAGCGGTCCTCGTAGGATCACGCGCACCATCTCCACGTTGGACCCGATTTTGGCTGAATGCAGACGCCAGGGTTTGGTCACATCCCCTAGGTCGTCCAGGTCAAGCTCCGGTTCCTTTTCCTCCGCACCCGGGCGATCCGGTGTCTTTCCGCGCAAGGCTTCCCTCCCCCTGGAAATCAATTTCCACTGGACATTCCAGACAACCTAATCCCCCATCCACCCTCGCAACGCGTTCGCCATGGCCCGCTCGAATTCCTCGCCGCCATGGATGCGCTCCAGCCAATCGTCCAGCTCCCCGAAATCCACCACCCGCTCGGTGGCGGTGGCCCCGGTGCGTATTGTTAGTCTTCCAGCTTAGTCCCTCCACAAAGGAATGCTCCCCATGCGCCTTGGAAGTGTCACCACCATCCTTCTCCTCGTGTTCGCGACGAAAGGCCACATGTCCCAGGTCCACCCCGATTACCAGTCATTGGAATCCGTCACCCTTTCCTCTTCCTACATCGTGACGGCGCGACCCTACTTGGCTCCCATCTACAAGAAGGATCCAACCCTTCTGAGCAAGATGAGCCGGAAAGAATTGAAGAAGGTGGCGAACTATCGCGTGGAAGTCGTTCTACTCGGGGGCAAGGACGTGAAGACGGGTGACTTGATCCGTGTGGGCCAAGCGAATGAGAGTTTCAACGAGTACATGGGAGAGGCTCAGGAAAAGGGGCTTCCGATGCCATCGGTGTCGTTTCCCTTCTACCAATCTACCAGTGCGCGCCGTGCCGAGGATCCGGTGATTCTGTTCCTGATCGGAACGGACCCCAGCCAGCGCGTTTTCAATTTGTTCTGCGACGGCTCCGAGGAGTCGATCGATTCGGTGGAAGTGGTGAAGGGGTATCTGAAGGGACTCGACTCGAAATAGCGGCAGAGGAAGCCATGAACCTTCTCGGCATCGACCTGGGCACCACAAATAGCCTGATCACCGTCCAGCACCAGGGAAAGGTGCGTTGCATCCCCAACGCCTTGGGAAGCGACTTGACGCCCTCCGTTGTCGGATTGGACGACGACGGGTCGATCCTGGTGGGAGCCACCGCCAAGCAAAGACTGGTGTCGCATCCGGACCTCACCGCCTCGGTGTTCAAGCGCGACATGGGTACCGACAAGGTCGTGCAACTGGGGAAGAGGGCGTTTCGGGCGGAGGAACTCTCCGCGCTGGTGCTGCGCTCGCTGAAAGCCGATGCCGAGGCCTTTTTAGGGGAACCGGTGGAGGATGTGGTGATTTCGGTTCCCGCCTATTTCCATGAATCGCAACGACGTGCGACACGCGACGCCGCGATTCTTGCCGGTCTCAAGCCCGTGCGGCTGGTGAACGAGCCCACCGCGGCCTCGATCGCCTACGCCGTTGGACGCCTTGAAGAGGAGGGCACCTGCCTGGTGCTGGATCTTGGGGGTGGGACCTTCGATGTGACCATCCTGGAACTGTTCGACCGGACCATGGAAGTTCGCGCCTCCGCAGGAGACTCGCAGTTGGGAGGAGAGGACTTCGCCAAGCGTTTGGCAGACTTGATGTTGAAGGAAAACGGGATCGATCCAGCCGATCTCTCGGCAGGCGATAAGGCGGTGGTGGCCAGGATGTCCGAAGCCGCGAAGATCGAGCTGACGGATGGCTCCACCACTCTGGTGGAATGCCGGATCCATGGACGGGATCTGGCGTGGCCCGTGTCCCGGGACGGTTTCGAGGGGGCCTGCGGCGATTTGTGGTCGCGCCTGTTGTTGCCGGTGGAGCGGGCGCTTTCGGATGCGAGGCTCAAGCCACAGGACATCGGCGAGGTGCTGCTGGTGGGCGGCGCCACCCGGATGCCGCGCATCCACACGCTGACCCGCAAGCTGTTCGGGAAGGATGCCCGCACGGACATCGACCCGGATCGGGTGGTGGCGATCGGAGCCGGAGTCCAAGCCGCGCTGGTGGCCACCAACGACGCGTTTGGAGACGTGGTCATGACCGATGTCTGCCCCTGGAGCCTGGGGTTGGACTTGGCGGAGGACACCGGCGGAGGGAGCTTCACCACGGGACACTTCCACCCGCTGATCGAGCGGAACCGGACCATTCCTGTCAGCGTCTCGGAAAATCTTTCGGCGTTGCGTCCTGGACAGAAATTGGTGGAACTGGAGGTGTACCAGGGCGAAAGCCGCCAGGTGGCCAACAACAAGAAGTTGGGAACCATCCAGGTGAAGCTTCCCCCGAAATCCAAGGTGAAAGAGATCGTGGAGGTGCGCTTCACCTACACCGTCGATGGCATCCTGGAAGTCGAGGCCCGCGTGGATGGCTCCGAAACGCTCGAAAGGTTGGTGATCCAGCAAACCCCGGGGCTTTTGGGCGAGGAGGAAATCGCGCGTCGACTGACGGAAATCGCCCACCTCAAGACGGCTCCCCGCGAGCGCGCGGAATACCGCGACCTGCTGGCGAGGCTGGACGCCCACTTCGCGATGTCCCTGAAGGAGCGCCGCCAACAGATCGCGCTGGCCATGAGGCTGTTGGAGGCCACCCTGGAAAGCCAGGACGAAGACCGGTTCCGCCCCATGGCTCGTCGAGTGCGAGCCTTCCTGACACAGTTGGACGAAGACCGAGGGGTGTTCGATTTCCCGGACTGGGCGCAAGACTTCGATCCGGACGAGGATGGCAAGGGATGAGCGATGACTGGGAGATCCTGGGGATCGATCCCACCGACGACCTCGCCCAGATCCGACGCGCCTACTCCAGGGCCTTGCGGATCCACCGGCCGGACACCGACCCGAAGGGGTTCCAGCGTCTGCGCGAAGCGTACGAACGATGTTCGGAACCCTCCTATGCCCCCTCCGCTCCGCCCAAGATGGATCCCACCGCGGATCTTCTGGAAATGGCCGCGCCACCACCCCCCAGAACAGAGACTCGGTCGGCCCCTGCCCCTCCCGAACCTCCCCGTCCCACCCCTTTGGCGGCCACCCCGGAAATCCTCGACGACCCGTCTCTGTTGTTGGCCTGGGACACGCTTTGGTCCGATCCTTCCAAACGATGGGATCGGCGGGCCTGGGAAAGGTTCCTGACCGGCGACCACTGGTGGAATCTGGACGCCCGACACGCCGTGGAAGACCAGATTCTGTCCGACATGGAATCTGATTGGTCGCGGATGGAAAATCGCGCGATCCACAACGACGCGAAGTTCCTGTTGGACCGCCATTTCGGCTGGTGGAAGCGCGACCAGGAATTGTATGAACGTTTTTTGGCAGGCTTCGTGGACGACCTGCTGATCTGCGCCCAACGCGGCGGACTCCGCAATGGATCGGAGGACTACCCCACCGCCCCACGCGCCCCGCTTTTGCAAGGCCCAGGCGATGCCACCTCCGGCTCCGACACGGGGGGATCGTCCGGAGAGTCGATCCTCAGCAAGATCGGTTGGTGGAGAGGGTTGGTGCTGCTCATGGTCCTGATTCGCGCCTGCTCGTATCTGGGCTCGGACGCCCACTCCTCGCCCAGCCGCCCTGCGCCACCCGTCCTCCCGCCAAAGCAGTGGTATTCGGGATCCGTAGACCGCCCGATCCCGGGCTATTCCGAAACGGGGCCGGGGAAGGGAAACGCACGATGATCTTATCGCGAGTTTCTGTTTCTCATCCAATGGTTCAGGCACTCCTTCGGCCAAGTTCAGTCTCAACTTCAGACCCGTTTACCCAGAGGAGGCCTCTTGCCATGATCCGCAAACTCATTCTCCCCTGCGCTGCCCTCGTGCTGGCGGCACCGCTGGCCCACGCCAAAACCACACCCGTCAAAGAATCCGTGCCTGTGAGCAAAGGCCAGATGACGGATTCGCGCGATGGGACCATCTACAACACGGTGACCATTGGTTCGCAGCGGTGGATGGCGGAAAATTTGGATTATCGCACGGGTGCATCGTGGTGCTACGGGAAAAAAGCGGCCAATTGCGCGAAGTACGGGCGACTATATGACTGGGAGACAGCCCGTAGCGCCTGCCCCCGCGGTTGGCACCTTCCTTCCGACCGGGAATGGACGCAGCTGGAAGATTTGATCGGGCAAGGCGCGAACGCGAAAGTAGGCGAGAAATTGAAGGCCGCTTCGCCGAACTGGGATGGTACGGATGCCTACTTCTTCTCGGTCCTTCCTGCGGGCTACCGCAGCGACGACGAATCATCCGTAGGCATCCGAAACGTTGTCTACTTCTGGTCAGCGACGGCAGACCGCGATGGCGATGCCTGGTCCCGCCAGTTCTATCTTACGGATGCCAGCGTATACAGCGGCAGCGTCAACGAGACGCGTGGGCTCAGTGTCCGCTGCCTCGAGAATTAACACCTCCGGACTGCCCTGCGGAGCGGGCAGGATGGAGGCCGGGGTCGTAGGCCCCGGAACGCGAACTCTCCCCGCGTAGCGGGGGCGCGCCGGACTCAAAAATTCACCATGAACACCAAGGAACCTCGCATGCCCCAGTGGGAAACCAATGGCAAACTGTTCGCTTTGAACAGATTCTGTCAGATGCGCCTGGCCAATCCGGAGTCCGCCACGGACGCGGAATTTGTCCAGTTTGTCCAGTCCTCCATGTGGCCCTGCAACTCCTCCGACGCGGCCGATGCCGGATTTGCCATCATCGCCGAAGCTCTCAGCGTCCGGCCACACCTTGCCAAGGAATTGATAGTGCTTCCCATCGATGCCTTGATCAGTGGCGGGATGTGGGAAGATGACGATTGGCGCAAGATGGTCCAGATCGGGATCGACTGCGCCACGAATCCAGAGAGTTACGTGGTCCCCACCGAGGCGGGTAAGATCTGGCTGACGCAGGAGTGGCCCAAGCTGGAGGGCATGATCGAAGAGGTGTTTCTGGAGATGGTGGGCGAGGGCTGACCCGGCTTGCCGGTTCCTTCCTCCAAAGCAAACGGTGATTCGTGAATCGTCTCCCGGCGACAATACGCCCCAAATCCCGGACCTACTTACCTTTTGCCCATGGCGCGTTTTTTCAACACCACCGGCCCGTGCAATCCGCTACGCCACTACTTCCTGGCACCCCAAACGCGATTGCGCGGATCCAACCTGGAGCGGTACATCCGAGACGAGATGTACTGGGTCTTGCATGCCCCGCGCCAAACGGGAAAGACCACCTTCCTGCAGACTTGGATGCGCCAGATCAACGCCTCCGGCGAGGCCATCGCCTGCTATGTCAGCGTGGAGGTCTGCCAAGGGATGCCCGAGGTGGAAAAGGCCATTCCTCTGGTTTGGCAATCGCTCCGACAATACGCCAAGGACTTCGAAGTTCCGGTACCGCCACCGCCAACGGAATCCGATCCAGGCCTGCAACTGAACGCCATCGTGAAGTCCTGGTCGGAACTCTGCGCCCCCAAGCCCTTGGTGATCCTCTTCGACGAAGTGGACACCCTGGAGGGGCCCGCCATGATCTCCTTTTTGCGCCAATTGCGCGGAGGATTCGCCTCGCGCGGTGTCGGCAAGTTCCCGGTCAGCGTGGCACTGGTGGGGATGCGCGACTTGCGCGATTATCTCGCGCACAGCAAGGACGGAGTTCCCGCCAATCCGGGCAGCCCATTCACCACCGAAGGCAGGGTGCCGGGGGGGCAGGGGGCGGGGCCGCAGCCCGAAGGGAACCAGTCCCGGATGGACTGGTTCAACATCAAGCAGGATTCCGCGACCCTCGCCAATTTTTCGCGCGACGACGTCGTGGCTCTGCTGGCGCAGCACACGACAGAATCTGGCCAAGTCTTCGAGCCCGGAGCCATCGAAGCCATCTGGTATTGGACCCAAGGCCAGCCATACCTGGTCAACAAGTTCGCGGATATCTGCGTGGAAGAAATCACTCGCCGCGATGTGACCCGGCCCATCACCGCCGACATGGTTCTGGATGCCAAGGAAATCCTCATCCAGGCCCGCACCACGCACCTGGATGCCCTGGCCGAACGGCTCAAACAGCCCCAAGTGAAACGGGTCATCCAATCCATCTTCACCGGCGATACGGAAAGCATCTTCGGAATCGGGGAACCCGGCACCGACCTTTGCCTCGACCTTGGTTTGATCACCTACACCTCTGCCGGTGGCTTCCAGATCGCCAATCCCCTCTACCGGGAAATCCTGCCCCGCGCCTTGAATCTGCCCTACCAGCAGAGCATTCCCCCATCCGAATTTGTTTGGCAGAACGCAGACGGCACCCTGGACATGGATGCCCTGCTGAAGGAATTCCAACGATTCTGGAAACGCCATTCCGATGTTTGGGAGCTGCAAGCCGACTACACGGAAGCCTTTCCGCATCTGCTCCTGATGGCCTTCCTCCAGCGGATCTTGAACGGTGGCGGGCGCATCACCCGCGAATACGCCGCCGGCCGTGGACGCATGGACCTGTTCGTGGAATTCGCGGGCCAAGGCTTCGTCATCGAAATCAAGCTGGTCCACCCCGGCGACGGACGGGCCGCCACTCTCCAAAACGCCTTGGCTCAGGTCTCCCGCTACCGCGCCACCGTGGGAGACCGCAACACGCCCACCTACATCGCGCTGTTCGACCGCACCCCGGCGGGGCGCCAAAAATCGTGGGAAGAACGCCTCACCTGGGAAACCCTGGAAACCGAATCAGGAACCGTGACGGTGATGGGCGCATAGGCCGCACGGCCTCGAGTTTTGGACCTTGGGGGAATGCGCACCCTCACCATGGAAACCAGCCTTCCCGGACTTCCCGAGCAACATTTCCCCTTCTTCTCGGATGCACGGAATCTGTCCCGGATCACACCGTCCGAGATGGGATTTCGCATCCTCACGCCTGGACCGATCGCCATGTCCGCAGGCGCCCTCATCGACTACCGAATCGGGCTGTGGGGACTGCCCATGCGCTGGCGCACGCGCATCGCCACCTGGAACCCGCCCCACGCATTCTCCGACGAGCAGATCCGGGGTCCGTACAAGCGCTGGTTCCACACTCACACCTTCGCGCCGGACGGCAGCGGCGGCACCCTCATGACAGATACCGTCCAATTTGCACTTCCGCTGGAACCGCTTTCACTCCTCGCCCGCCCGATCGTCGAGTGGCAGGTGCGGCGCATCTTCCTGTTCCGCGACCGGGCTCTGCGCGAGGCGTTGGGACTTCCTGCGGCTTCGCATCCCCCGATCATCCGCATCGCCACCATCTGACGGACAGATCCCCCTCCACCGCCGACAAACCGGAAGTCCGGTAGGAGCCTAGCCATCCAGCCGATGATGAATGGATATATTCCATCTCGAACGTCCTCCCCTCCCGAAAGCAAATCACCGTGAAACACCCCACCTTGCCCGTGGCTCTCCTGCTTGCAGTTCCCGCCTTGTCCCAGGGCCTCATGGTCTCCGGGGCCCCTGAGGACCTCATGCGCGTCGGAATGGACATCCCCGTCGGGATGCGATGGAACCAGCGACTCGGTGAAGGCGGCGGCTCCTGGGCATTGGACGCCAACACCGTTCTGCCCATCGCGTTGTTCAATCTCGGATACACTCGGGAATCGACCGGGTCGGAGGTGTTCGCAGGTCTGGGGGCGGGCAGTTTCGCGCAGGCCCAATGGGGGTATTCCTTTGTTGACCATGCCTGGGCGGGAAGGCTGCGCGCGGACTTTCCCATGCTTGGCTTCACCAAACTGGGGCCTGAAATGGGCAATTGGATGCTCGACCCGAGAAATTGGCCCGCACTCCTCAGCTTCGGCATCAGCTGGCAGAAGAGCGTGAATCCATCGGTTCCCGAAAAGCTGGGTCTGCACCTGAACCTCAACTGCCTGCCACCCATTTTTTGGATCCACCAACGACTCGACCGTTGACCCTTGTGGCGATCAAGCCTCACGGTTCGTCAAGGTATTGAAGCCGCCCTCCTCCGTGCTGGAATTGCTGCGAGCGAAGCGATGCGACCCGCCAGCTGATTTCCTAGGTTTTCCGAATCGATCCAAAGGTGTTGTTCCTGATCGGAACGGACGTCAAGGCGAAGGTCTACCATCTGCAGTGCGATGGTTCCGAAGAAAGCATCGATTCGCTGGAGGGCACCAAGGCCTATCTGAAGCCCCCGAGCCCCTAATCCAGCGCGCCGGGCGCATCCCCTTCATGGCACCAAACGCGGCGCAGGGGTGGCTACGCGTCGTGCAATCCCGCGCCAGCCACCCGTAGGGCCGAGGCCGGTTCACCGGCCGTAGGGACAACCCTCGGGTTGTCCGAGGGCAACCGCCCGAGCCCGGAGGACGGCGACCCCGGCCCATACCCCGACCGTAGGCAACAGGCCCGGGGTGGCGCCCAAACGAAAACCCCAGACAAAAATTGCCCAGGGTTCAGCCAGTCTACCAATCGCGCGACAACGTGCGCAACCCACCGTAGGCGCGGTTGCGCCCCGTGCGGCATTCCCGCAAAATCCCCAAAAACGACGTAGAGACGCCCTGGCAGGGCGTCTCTACAAACGATCGTGGGTTTTGCGGGATCGCACGACCCAGGACCCGTCCGCGCCTTTCGGCGCGGACGGGTCCATTTCTGCCTTAATAACGGTAGTGATCGGCCTTGTACGGCCCTTCCTTCGGGATATCCAGGTACTTGGCTTGGCTGTCCGTGAGCACTTCCAGCTCCACGCCGAGCTTGGCCAGGTGCAGACGCGCGACCTTCTCGTCGAGCTTCTTGGGCAGCACGTAGACCTTGCCCTTTTCGTAGGTGGCGACGCCGGAAAGTGTCGCCTTGCCTTGGCTGGCCAGCCAGAGGTCGATCTGCGCGATGGTCTGGTTGGTGAAGGATGCGCTCATCACGAAGCTGGGGTGGCCGGTGGCGCAGCCCAGGTTCACCAAGCGGCCTTCGGCCAGCACGATGATGGACTTGCCTTCGGGCCAGATCACTTCGTGCACCTGGGGCTTGATCTCGATCCACTTGTGCTTCTTGATCTTGGCGATCTCGATCTCGCTGTCGAAGTGGCCGATGTTGCACACGATGGCGCGGTGCTTCATGGCGTTCATGTGTTCTTCGGTGATCACGAACTCGTTGCCGGTGGTGGTCACGAAGATGTCTCCGCGCGGGGCGGCCTTGGCCATGGGGATGACTTCATAGCCTTCCATCGCCGCCTGCAAGGCGCAGATGGGGTCGATCTCGGTGATGATCACGCGGGCGCCCTGGCCCTTCATAGCCTGCGCGCAGCCCTTGCCCACGTCGCCATAACCGGCCACGACCACGATCTTGCCCGAGAGCATGACGTCCGTGGCGCGCATGATTCCGTCCGGCAGCGAGTGGCGGCAGCCGTAGAGGTTGTCGAACTTGGACTTGGTGACCGAATCGTTGACGTTGATGCAGGGGAACAGGAGTTCGCCCTTGGCGGCCATCTGGTAGAGGCGGTGCACGCCGGTGGTGGTTTCTTCCGACACGCCCTTGATGTTCTTGGCGCATTCGGCGAAGAAGCCGGGGCGTTCCTTGATGGCGGTCTTCACCTGGGCGTACAGGATGCGGCCTTCTTCATGGCCGGGATCCACGTCCAGGAACGAGGCGTCCTTCTCGGCGCGAAGTCCGAGGTGGACAAAAAGCGTCAAGTCGCCGCCGTCGTCCAGGATCATGTTGGGGGTGCCGTTGTCGGCCCACTGCAGGACCTTCCAGGAGTAGTCCCAGTATTCTTCCAGGGATTCGCCCTTGACGGCGAACACGGGGATGCCATGGTCGGCGATGGCCGCGGCGGCATGGTCCTGCGTGCTGAAGATGTTGCAGGAGCACCAGCGGATGTCGGCGCCGAGATCCTTGAGGGTCTCGATGAGCACGGCCGTCTGGATGGTCATGTGCAAGGAGCCGGCGATGCGAGCGCCCTTGAGGGGCTGGGAGGCCTTGAATTCCTCGCGGGTGGCCACCAGGCCGGGCATTTCGGTCTCTGCAAGGTCGATTTCCTTGCGGCCGAATCCGGCCAGGGCCAGGTCGCGCACGAGATAATCGGGCTTGCCGTTGGCCACGGGGGCCTTTCCAAAGGTGGTCACGTTGTCGAGCATGGCTTCTCCTGTGCCTGGTGGGTGGGACCTGTGCCGGGTATCCGGCGATGTCTTTTTTCAATATATCATTTAATCGTGATGCGTTGATGCGTTTTTGCATCACGTTCCATCCTCCTGTCACCCAAGTCCCATTGTTAATCTTTCCGAATTCGTCGCTTGCCATTTCCAGGCAAACCAGCTTGGTCCCCACCTTTCCCAAGACTTAAGGAGTCCCCAAATGGAACCCGCCAATCCTTATTCTTCGAGCGAGTCCAATCTCGAGCTGGACCCTCCATCCTCCACCGAAGGTGAACTCGCGCAACGGCGGCTTCGGCTCCTCGCCGCGTTCATCGATGGCTTGTTCATGTTCTTGTTCATGATCCCCGGAATGCTGTATATCGGCTGGGACACTTTCAAGAACCCTGCATTGGCCAACTCCTGGTCGATCAAGGTGACGCTTTGGATTTGCCTGATCCCGCCCTTTCTGATCAACTGCTACCTGGTCAGCTCCAAGAGCCAGACTCTCGGGAAATCGCTCGCCGGGATCCGGATGGTGCGCCTCGATGGCTCTACGCTGACTTTGGGAAGATGGCTGACCCATCGCACCCTGCCCTTCTACCTGGTCAGTCAAATTCCGGTCGTCGGCGGATTTTTCGGACTTATCGATGCGTTGTTCATCTTCGGACAGGAAAAGCGCTGCTTGCACGACTTGGTCGCCGACACCAAGGTGGTCAAGGTGTGAGTTCGTTCACATCTTGTTTGCCATACCCGTAGATGACCACAGACCAGCCTCCCATCGACGGTCGCATGGACCGGCTCACGCCGGAAAGGTTCCCCTTTTCCCGTCCCAACTCTGGGAACGATCTCCCACCAAGGAACCAAACTCTTCATGAGTGAACCCAATCCATACCAAGCGTCCGAGACCCCTTCCACTGGGGTTCCGGCAGGGTCCACGCCTGGGCAGCCCCCGGCCGATGCACCGTTGGTTCCCCGGCTTGCAGCCGCCATGATCGATGGAATGCTCCAGTTCGCCTTCGTGCTCCCCGGGATGCTTTTCATCGGTTGGAGCAATATCGGAAAAGGCGATGTTGCCACCATCGCGATGCACCAATTGTTCTTTTTGGCCTGCTGTTTGCCCTATTTCTTGATCAACGGCTACCTCGTGGGATTGACCGGTCAAACCCTGGGAAAAAAACTGTTGGGCCTGCAGATCCGCAAATTGGACGGCACGCTCCCCTCCGCATTTGAATGGTTCTACAAGCGGAGTTTGCCTGTTCTGGCGCTTTCCTACCTGCCTGTCGTCGGCGGGTGGATCGCCTTGGCGGACGCCTTGCTGATTTTTGGCGCCAAACAACGCTGCGGGCACGATTGGATCGCGGGCACTCGAGTCGTGAAACTCTGACCCATGACCACAGACCAGCCTCCCATCGACGGTCGCATGGACCGACACACGCCGGAAGGGATCACCCTTTCCCTCCTGCCGGTGGGCCCGGCGCCCCGCTTGTGGGCGTACCTGATCGATCAATGCGTGGTTTTGGGCCTGATCTTCGTGTTGGCCGTTTTCTTGGTCAGCAACGATGCCGGCCAAGGCGTTTTCCTGCTCACGCTGTTTTTCCTGTGGTGGGGGTACCCCATCGTCTGGGAGTCGTTCGGAGGCCGCACTCCCGGCAAACGCGCCCTGAAACTTCGCGTGGTGAGAGTGGACGGCCAACCGATCGGCTGGAAAGAAGCCTTTCTGCGAGGCCTGATGCTGACCGCCGACTTTCTGCCCTTTTTGTTCATGACCGGCCTGGTCTCCATGTTGTTCACTCCGGGATTCCGCCGGCTCGGAGATCTGGCCGCCGGGACGTTGGTCATCCAGGACGAGGTGGTGACGGAGCCGGAAATTCCACATCTGTTGGAGCCCGAATCCTCCCCGATCCCTTTGTTGGCGCATGAACAGCGATCTTTGATGGACCTGGCCGAACGATCCGACCACATTTCCACCGAACGCCTGGAGGAGCTGGGCGACATCGCCGCCCCGTACACGGGTTTGCGAGGAAAAGCCTCCGTGAACCGTCTGCGAAGCATCGCCGCGGGGCTGCTCAAATGAAGCAACGAACCTTCGAAAAGCTCCACCGGAGTCTGTGGGAACAAAGCGAAGAACTGGTGGAAGGCGGAGGGATCGCCGACCCACTGAATCTTCCCTCCCTGCACCGGCGCCTGTGCCATTCGCTCTCGTTGGCGCGCAGTCGCGGGTACGCGCCCTCCCTGGTCCAACGGCTGCACCACCTGGCCAATCGCTCCCACGCCCGATTCTACGGGACCCCGGGTGAGGCCCAAGCTGTGTTGCGAACTTGGATCTCGTCGGAATTCCCGTGCCGGGTGCGCTCCATGTGGCCCTTCCTGCTGGCCTCGCTGGTGGCGTTTTTGGGGCCGGCATTGATCGCGGGAATCGCGGTGCACCTCAACCCGTCCCTTTCCGATTCCATCATGGGGCCGGGGGCCACGGACCATCTGAAATCGATGTTCGCGCCCGGAAGCGAGCGCATCGGCAGGCAGGGGACGGAAAACGATCTGCAGATGTTCGGCTTCTACATCTGGAACAACGTCTCCATCCTGTTTCGCACCATGGCCACCGGAGTTTTCCTGGGCGTTCCGTCGCTTTTGGCCATCGGGTTCAACGGCACCCACCTCGGGACGGCCTTCAGCGTCATGTTCGACTCACCGGAAAATCGCGCTCCGTTCTTCGCCTTCGTGGCCACCCATTCTGCTCTGGAGCTCACCGCCATCGTGGTCGGAGGAGCGGCATCGCTGCGGCTGGGCTGGGCGATCCTGCGTTCCGGTCGCCGTTCGCGCATGGACAGTTTCCGGCAAGCGTCCGTGCAATCCCTTCCCGTGATGGGCGGGGCGTCGCTGATGATGGCCGGCGCGGCGTTCCTGGAAGCGTTCTGGTCGGCCAACGCCACCATCGAGCCCACCGTGCGCATCGGTGTCGGAATCTGTCTTTGGGCCCTGGTGCTGGGGTATTTCGCGCTGGCAGGGAGGTTCCGTGCGGCTTGAAGACCTCCAAGTGGACCTCCAACCCCGCGCGCCGCGCCAAGCCCTCGACCTGGGAACCTGGATCCTGGCCCGCCACGCCGCCAAGGCCTGGGCGGCGTGGGCGGCCGCGTGGCTTCCACTGGTGGCCATCGCGATGGCGCTGTGCCTGATCCCCTACGGCGCGGGATTGGCGGGTTTGTTCCTCTGGTGGATCCGCCCTCTGCCGGAGCGGGTTGTGATCGCCGTGCTCGCCCACGGCACCTTCGGACAGGATCTTTCCGTGCGCGAGACCATGCGCACCGTACGGGCCCAGGGGCTTTCCGGAATGGCGCGGTTTCTGACCTGGGGCCGCCCCCTGGGGGCGGGGCGCTGCCTTTTCCAGCCGGTGTGGCAACTGGAGGGCGCCGACGCCGACCTCGCCGGGCGGCGCTCGAACCACCTGGGACTCGACGGTGCTTCGCGGTCGGCGTTTCTGTGGGGCATCGCCTGTTCGCATTTCGAGCTCGTCCTGACCCTGGGGGTCGTCGGATTCATCAGCCTGTTCTTGCCCTCCGAAGACGTCGTCAATCCCTTTGCCTTGTTCTCGCTCTTGAAGGAAGACGAGACGTCGGTGCTCTTGGGGATGGTGAACGTCGCAGCCTACGGTCTGGCGGCGGGAATCGTGGCGCCGTTCTACACAGCGGGGGGATTCAGCCTCTACCTCTCGCGCAGATCGCAGTTGGAGGCCTGGGACATCGAGCTGGTGCTGCGCAGGCTCGTGGGGCGACTGGGCAAGCTCGCCGCACCCCTGGCCTTGGCGCTCGCCCTGCTCCCCTCCGCACTCCATGCCGGAAATTGTCCCGATTCCCTGGTCGCGAAGATTCCGGTCGCGATCCATTCGTCGTCACGCGATGCGCAGGACCAGGCCGCGCAGCGGGTGGTGGATTCCCTGTTCGCCCAGGAAAGCCACCGGACCTGGGCCTGCGAGACCCGTTGGATCCCGGACAATCCCGCCACGCCCGAGGTGGATCCGGAAACGCCCCGGCTGATGCAGGGGTTCGGCGAATTCATGGTCGCGGCGGCACCTGCGCTCAAGTGGATTTTCATCGTCGGCTTCCTGGGGTGGCTGGTTTGGCTTTTGTGGACCCACCGGGATCTGGTCTCGGAAATGTCGATCGAACTGGAGGTCCCGCAGGGTACATCATCCTCGGTGGACACCCCTATCCGAGAGGCGCCGCTGCCCCGCGACGTGGGCGCGGCCTCCTTGGATAGCTGGAGCCGGGGGCTACGACGCGAAGCGCTGTCCATCCTTTACCGGGCGACGGTGCAAGTCCTGGAAGAACGCCACGGATTGGTGCTGGCCAAGGGCTCCACCGAAGGCTTGTGCCTGCGCGAACTCGCCCGCAAATCCGGCCCCGTCCGGGAAGCGGCAGAGCCGGTTGTCCGCGCCTGGACCGCCGCCGCATGGGCCGATCGGTGGCCAGACGACGATGGGTTTCGCAATCTGGTTTCGCGCTGGCGATCCTACTTGGGGAACGGTTTATGAAACTCTCCCACCAACCCGTGTGGATTTCCCTGGGGGCGACCGCCGTCTTGGCCGGAATCGGCTGGTGGTTGGCCACCCACCATCGCGAGGTCGTGCTGGAAACCCGCCTTCCCAAGGATCTGTTGGTGGATCCGTGGACGGCATCGAGGCAATTTTTGTCTGCAATGGGGATGGAACCCGAAAAATCCACGCGGCTGGACGACATCCTAGACAAGGCCGACGAGAACGACGTGGTGATCCTGGATCTGGACGGTCCCTCTCCCGACAAGGCGCAACTGGCGCGGCTGCGCTCCTGGGTGCGCGACGGAGGCCGACTGATCGTGGAGATCAACCACACGGAAGAGATGACCCGATGCATCCTTCCCAAATGGGGCCTGCAGTATTCGGATTCCTCCCGCACACCTGGCACCGAAGAGTGCGACGAGTTCGGATACGGCAGCTGGACGGACAGACCGGCCAAGCAGAAGACGTGGATGGAATCCGAGGACGATGGCGCCACCGACGGGACCGACGATCAATCCTCGATGGATTCGGACGACTCCGATGAGCTCGATTCCGTGCTCGTTTCGCAGTCAGATTCCGTCTCCTGGAATCCGCCTTCCGCCACCCCTGCCGCATGGAGCACGGTCCGTCCCAAGGACATGGATTCCACCTGGGTCCGAGACTCCCTGCGCAAGATGGTCGCCACCGGCGACACCACCCAATATCGACTCAGCACCTATGCGAACGGCTCCCTGGCCTGGTCCGCCTCCCCTCCCCGCGAGGCATATCGGGATCCCGGCGGATTCGTGTTGATCGGAAGCCTCCATGAGGGCACGATCGTGGTGGTCGAAGACTTCATGCCCTTCCGTTACGGCCACCTCGCCGAATGGGACCACGCGGCCCTGCTGGCCCGTCTGGCAGATCCGTCCCGGTCCGGAACAGGGCTCTGGATCGCCCGGCGCGCACGGCTCGAAGGCTGGCTCTCCATGCTCGGTTCCCGCATGCCTCTGGCCCTTTCCCTTGCTTTTGTGGCACTGGCCTTGGCCATGTGGACCGCTGCTTCGCGGTTTGGCCCGATCCTGGTTTCACAAGCCGAAGAAAAAACCGGCATCATCGACCACGCCGAGGGCGCGGGCCGGTGGTTTTGGCAGTTTCCCGGCGGACGCACCCGACTGCTTGCCGCCCTGCGCGAATCGGCCCGCCGAAAGCAGCTTCGCACCCATCCGGAACTGGTCGGGGCCGACCCGAAAACGGTGGGGAAAACGCTGGCTGCGGATGGCCTGGGCGATGCCAACGCGCTCCAGGAGGCGTTCGATCCCACCACCGAACCCACGCAAAAACAATTTCTGTCTGTCGCTAAAACTCTCTGGTCCCTGCGGAGGAACCGATGACCGAACCCACCCTGTCCATGCCTCTTGAAACCGCCACCTCGCTTCGCGAAGAGATCGGCAAGGCCGTCGTGGGCCAAGCCGAAGTGGTCGACCAGGTTTTGGCAAGCCTGCTGGCCGGGGGCCACGTGTTGCTGGAAGGCGTTCCCGGACTGGGCAAGACCTTGCTGGTGCGCGCCTTGGCCAAGGCCTTCGGGGGGGAATTCTCGCGCATCCAGTTCACTCCGGACCTGATGCCGGCGGACGTGTCCGGCCACGCCATCTTCGACCCGCGCACCCAGTCGTTTTCCACCCGCAAGGGACCCGTGTTCGCCAACCTGATCTTGGCCGACGAAATCAACCGCGCTCCCGCCAAGACCCAATCGGCCCTGCTGGAGGCCATGCAGGAGCGCCAAGCCACCATCGAAGGCGTTTCGCATATGCTCCCGAAACCGTTCATGGTCCTGGCCACCCAGAACCCGGTGGAGCAGGAGGGAACCTACCCGCTTCCCGAAGCCCAATTGGACCGTTTCCTGGCCAAGATCGAGATCGACTACCCGGTAGCCGAAGAAGAGGTGGAGCTGGTACGCCTGGTGACGGAAAACCGGGTGGGCGATATTTTGGACGTGGATCAGGTGCGGACGGTGTTGAGCCCGGACGGGCTGGTGGCCTTGCAGGAAATGGTCAGCCGGATCCGCGTGGAACCCCAACTGGCCGACTACGCGGTGCGTCTGGTTCGCGCGACCCGCGGTTGGCCAGGGATCGCGATGGGAGCGGGGCCGCGCGGAGGTATCGCTTTGGTGCGGTTCTCGCGCGCCTTGGCCGCCTTGGACGGTCGCGACTTCACCACTCCCGACGACGTGCGTCGCTCCGTGTTGCCGGTGTTGCGCCACCGCGTGGCCACCTCGCCGGAATCCGACCTGGACGGACTGTCGGCCGATCGCTTGCTGGCCGGCTTGGTGGACCAGACTCCGGCCCCGCGGAAATGATCCCATCCCCCCGACTTCTGATCGCCCTCGCGGGATGGGTCGCGGTCGGCGGCGTCCTGGAATGGACCCGGTTTCACGCCGAACCCTGGCGTTGGGCCAGCCTGGGTGTGATGCTTTGGATCTTGCAGGATTTCTTGCGGGGTCATCGCACGCCCCAGCTGGATGTGCGGCGGTCCCATTCCAGTGGCTGGATCCAGGGGCGGCAGTCGGAAGTCGTGGTGACCGTTTCGCACCGCGAGGGGCGCGGCGTGCACATCGAGGTGTTCGACCACCACCCGGCGCATTGGGCCATGTCGGGCCACCCCTTGGCCGGAAGCCTCAAGGCGGGACAAGAATTGTCTTGCCCGGAGACCCTGACGCCCCCGCTGCGCGGTGACCACGTGTTCGAGGGCGTCGAGGTGCTGGTGGATTCCCCTTCCCGGCTTTGGCGGCGTCGGCTGATGCTGGGAAAACCGGAAACCGTCCGCGTGTTCCCGGAACTCGCCTTGCTGCGAGGATCCAGCCTTCCCGATGCCAGTTCCCGTCTGCAGCGCTCCGGGGTCCACCGCAAGCGCCGCCGCGGCGAAGGCACCGAGTTCCACCAGCTCCGCGAGTACCGCCAGGGCGATCCCTTGCGCGGCATCGATTGGAAGGCCACCGCGCGCCAAGGCCGGCCCATTTCGCGGGAATACCAGGAGGAACGCGACCAGCAGGTGATCATCCTTTTGGATGCGGGACGACGCATGGTGCGACGAGACGGCGAAAAGTCGCATTTCGACCATTGCCTGGAAGCGGCCATGCGCCTGGCCTGGACGGCCATCCGCGAAGGCGACGCGGTGGGACTGCTGTGTTTTTCCGATCGCGTCCGTCGCTACATTCCCCCCACCAAGGGCCGTGCGGGGCTGGATCGGTTGCTGGAAGGCACGTACGATCTCCAACCGGACTCTTCCCCGCCGGACTATCTGGCGGCCACCGAAGAGCTTCGTTCCAGGGTGCGTCGACGCGCTTTGGTGGTTCTGTTGACTTTGCTGGAAGAAGAGGATTCCAGCACGCTCCACGCCGCGCTTTCGCTGGTGCGCACGCGCCATCTGGTCCTGTGCGCCTCGCTTCGCGAAACCGCCCTGGATCAGGCCCTGGAAGCCGAGCCGAAGGATTTCCCCACCGCGCGGACCCAGGCCTCCCTGTTGCACCTCTTGGAAGAACGAAGGGAGGCCATCCGGCGCCTGGGCCTTCCCTCGAGGTTGCTCCTGGAGGCGTCCCCCTCCACCTTGCACGAGGAACTTGTTGCCAGGTACCTCTCGATCAAAGGCTCCGGAAAACTCTAGGGCTCAGTCCTTCGCGCGAAAGAGGCCGTCGGGGTCGCGGGCGATCTCCACCTGACAAAATCCGCCCACCGGAACCCGGCGTTGGAAGGAAACCAGCGTATCCAAGGAATCCCCCGTCAGGCGAGCGGTGAACCGCAGCTCGCCGGCGGCGGGAAGTTCCACCACCTCCGAAAGGCCTGCGGAATCCACCGAGGGATCGAACTCATGTTGCCAGGCGGGACGTGTGGGCTCTCCCAAGCGCAGTTCGACGATCTTCGCGCCACCCGATCGGTTGCGCAATTGGATCCGGGGATCCCCACCGTACAACTCCCCCAAACATCCAGAGAGCGAGCAAACAACCGCCATCGCCCCCGCCAAGGTCTGTGCCTTCACCTGAATGCCTCCGAAGGGGGACCGCGACGCCCCGGAGCGTACCAGGTCTGGCCGTCTTCCCAGGTCATCTGGAAACGCATGGACCAAACCAACGCGCCACGTTCGCCGTGGGCGGCGAGCTCGTCGGGATCGTTGACCGAAAACGTGAACACGGGCAGCCGCAAGCGCAATCCCGGAAACCAAGTCTCGTACCGTCTTCCTGCGGTCAGATCCAGTCCTACCAGGCCTTGCGGATCAATGCTGGTCGCGACCTGCCCGAAATGAAAACCATCCGTCCCGGCATCAAACCGCAAGGCGATGCGATCGTCCAGGACCGGAAACCGTAGATCTCCTCCCAAAGCATCCTGCGCCGACCACAGATTGGCATCCGAACGCACGTACCCGAGCGACCCTTCCACCTGGGGCCAAAACCACATCCGTTGCATGCGCAAGGGCTTTGGGTCGGAGAGAAGCGCCCATCGGCCCGAGATCAGGCCTTGTTGATCCACGATCGCTCGGGCTCCGAAGCGTTGCCAGCGCACCAAGGCCCAGAGGTCGGTGGAACCGTCGGCATCGCGGTCGCCTGCGAGCCCTCGCCACATGGTGGGAGCGATGTGATGCAGCCCGGCCACTCCGGACAGTTCCCAGGCCATGGAAGATCCGGCCACACCTGCCGACCAAGCATGGGTCTGGCGGTGCAACGGAGGTGCAGACACGATGTACAGATCCGAAGTCCAACCGCCCGTTTGCAGGGATCCTTCCAGTCCAAACCGGGTTTCGGCGCTGGAATCCGGCCCCATCAGAACCACCGTCGCCCGGCGATACTCCGTGAACCCCTCCAGCCGACCCAAGCGAGGGTGGTCAATCCGGTCGTTCGGAGAGAGACTTTGGAACTGCGCCGCGTCCAGATATCCCATGGAGTGAGGGTGCAAAGCCCGGTGCATTTCCGAGATTTCCTGGTTCCAGGCAGGTAAAAACACCTGGGAGGAAGCGAGGAGGGCTGGCATCAGGACGGTCAACATCGTAGTGGTCATGTAGAAATCCGACCAACAGGTCCTCTAGGACTTTCCGTCAAGAATGCGAATGGCTATTTTTGGACGCTCTGGTCCATATATCAAACGATTCAGTGATGGAGGGCAAGTCATGGGCGTGATCAACTTCGGGGAAAACTGGCGCTCTTTGAAGCTCCCCCAGGACGTGGCGGACCTTTTGGGCCGTGCACGTGGGATCCTCGTCGCGGAAAAACGCGAGGACCTTCTGGACTGGGCACTTGGCCGCGAGGTCAACACGACCGATTGGTCGGATAACAATCGCAGCGACCAAGGAACCTACCAGGTCGCCTACGAGGTCCCCGGCAACGGTCGCATGATCGAAGCGCAGGTGGTCAAGGCGATCAACGGCGTTTCCGTCAATTACCCTGACCAAGCCATGCGCCGCCGCGACCCGGACGCCATGGTCATCGCCGACACCGACCCCACCGACAAGCCCACCTATCTGGCGCGCTTCAACAAGCCCTTCGATTCCGTGCGCCAGGAAACCTTCGATTGGCTCGCCCAGCGCGAACTCATCGTGCTTCCGTTCTACTCGGGTCCGGACGAGCTCGGCTACGGATCGCTTCTGATCTGCCCCCGCAATGCCGGCTTCTTCGCTGGCATGATGGCCGACTTGCAAGGCTTCATTGCCGGCCACCAGGTTCCCGACGACTTCACCGTCAAGGGCGCCATCGTGTTCGTGGCTCCGCCCTTCCGCCACACCCACTTCAATGGCAAGCAAGTGGTGGTCCACAAGCGTCTGCCCGACTACCAGGAGATCTTCTCCTACAACCTGTACCCGGGCCCGTCTGCCAAAAAGGGCATCTACTCCACCCTGATCGACAAAGGTGAGAAAGAAGGCTGGGTGACCAACCACTGCTCGGCCGTCCAGGTGGAAACCCCCTACGACAACATCGTGACCTTCATGCACGAAGGCGCATCGGGCGGCGGCAAGTCGGAAATGCTGGAGCACATCCATCGGCAGCCGGATGGTCGATTGCTGTTGGGCGTGCACACCCAGACCGGTGAGAAGCGCTATCTGACGCTCCCCACCGCCTGCAAGCTGTACCCGGCCATGGACGACATGGGCGCCGCGCACACCGCGTACAACAAAGGCAAAACCCGCCTGCACGTGGCCGACGCCGAAGCCGGATGGTTCATCCGCTCCGACATGATCACCCATTACGGCACGGATCCTCACCTGGAAGAGATGTGCATCAATTCCAAGATCCCGTTGTTGTACCTGAACCACTACGTGGCTCCAGGCGGCATGTGTCTGCTGTGGGAGCACACGGAAGACGCTCCCGGCAAGCGTTGCCCCAATCCTCGCGTGATCGTGCCCCGCGAGATGATGCAAGGGATCCACACCGGACCGGTGGAAGTGAACGTCCGTTCCTTTGGCGTGCGTTGCCCTCCCAACTCCAAGCAGAATCCCACCTACGGCATCATGGGACTGTTTCACATCATTCCGCCATCGCTGGCTTGGCTCTGGCGCTTGGTCGCCCCTCGCGGTCACGCCAATCCTTCCATCGTGGACGTGACGGGCGGCATGGGCTCGGAAGGCGTCGGATCCTACTGGCCGTTCTGCACCGGTCGCCGGGTGGATCAAGCCAACCTCCTGTTGGAGCAGATCCGCAGCACTCCGGACACGCGCAACATCCTGATCCCCAACCAGCACGTGGGCTCCTGGAAGATCGGCTTCATGAGCTCCTGGCTCACGCGTGAATACCTGGCTCGTCGCGGAGGCGCCCGCTTCCGTCCCGACCAGTTGGTTCCGGCGCGCAGTCCGCTGTTGGGTTCCGTGCCCTGGCACATGCAGATCGAAGGCACCATGATTCCGCGCTGGTTCTTGCAGCCGGAAACCCAGCCCGAAGTGGGCGAAGAAACCTACGACAAGGGCGCAGAGATCTTGCTGGCCTTCTTCCGCAAGGAACTGCCTCAGTTCAACGTGTCGGAGCTCGACCCTCTGGGCAAGCAGATCATCCAATGCTGCTTGGACAACGGATCGCACGAGGACTACGCCAACCTGATGCCGTTCTGATCTTCGCGGCAACTCGCTAGTTCGAGCCCACCCTTCCCTGCATTTCGGGAGGGTGGGCTTTTTTTATGCTTGCTCGATCGCGGGCAACCAGCGACGCCCACATCCAAGGCAAACCTCTGAACTCCGAAAATCCTTATCGTTTCTCGTCCGCTGAGATCGCACCTGACCTCGGGAAAGATCCCGACGACCTCGAGATGGCCGACTTTCTCACTCGGTTGGGGGCCGCGATCGTGGACGGCTTGTTCATGGGATTGCCCGCCGGAATTCTCATCGCGATCTTTGCCTTCGGCTCGGTCGCAGATGGCGGCGAAGGCATTTCCTCCGCGATGATGTTCGGGGGAATCTGGGTCATGATCGCAGTGGTGATCCAATGCGCGCTGGTGGCCTCGCATTCGGCAAGCCTCGGCAAGAAAATATTGGAGATCAAGATCGTCCGCATGGATGGATCCGACATTTCCTGGGCCCGCTGGCTGTTCTTGCGCCAAGGAATCACCGGCCTGATCGGCCAGATCCCCGTCGCCGGGGCCATTTTCACCTTGGTGGACACCCTGATGATCTTCGGTGCCGAGCGCCGTTGCATCCACGACCAGATCGCCGACACCAAGGTGGTCAAGGCGTAACTCTCGAGGCTAGAAGGCCTGTCCGAAATCCACGTACAGGCCGCTGCCGTAGAACGACCACCCGTAATCGGCGCGGAGAACCGCCTTGCCCCCCGCGAGCGGGACACGCAGCCCGCCACCGGCTGCTGGATTCATTTCTTCCTGCCACACATCGGCATGGCCTCCCGAGCGCCCCAGCTCGGCGAACAGGGCCGGTTGCAGCGCAAATCCCGCCACCTCCAGGCCGTTCCACCGCGCCTCGGATCCGATGCACTCGGCGACCTCGCCTCTCAGGCGACGATCCGGCAAGCCTCGCAGATATCTCTTGTGCCCCAAGGAAGGAACCCGCCAGAAGGGCACGCCGCCCCAGGCCTCGTCGTGGCGGAGCCGGACCACGCCCGTGAAGGAACCGGCAGATTTTGTCATCGAAAGATCCAGCACCAGATTTTGCCAGAGGAAATCGCCGATGGGCAGACCGACGGTCACCGCGGATTTGGCATACAGCCCTTCGGTGGGGTTTGTCGGCAGATCACGCCCCTCGAAAACCAGCTCCATCCCGGCGTTGGCCTCCAATCCTCCCTTCTGGCCAGTCCAAGTCGCGGCATGGAACGCTCCCCGATCTTGCGCTTGGATCTGCCACTGTTCCGCCTGGAAACGCCCCCCCACCCGCCAACCCGCCGGCAACCATCTCCCCACGGAAAACTCGGCGCCGAGGTATCGCGGCGTGTATTCGCTCTCCATCTCGTCGGGAGGCGGATTTCCCAGACCGTACCACTTGGCCGGAAATTCCCCGACCTCCGCGGTAGCGCCCAACCTCCAGAGCCCGAACAACGAATCGCGCAAGATTTCCGCATCCACATTCCACTGAGACCGAACCGTGAGATATCCGGTCAGGTCGGCGAAGCCCGGCTTGTCCAGCGGATCCTGCCACCGCAACTTCGCCCCGCCACCAGGCCCGGTTTCCGGAGAGGTGAAGGCGACGGGGATGGGAAGGAGCTTGCCGCCCAAGTCGGCGTAGGACAACGAAGCGGATAGGAACGCGATCGGAAGAACAAGGCGCATGATCGCTTCAGTGTAGCAACTCGATGACCCCGACTCCCGGCGAGCTCTCCCATACCACCGGACCCATGCTTCCCTTCACCTTCACCATTCGGCCATCCGCGACCACACCGACCACGATCAAGCCCAAGCTGCGTCCTTGGAGATCCCGAGCGATGGGAAGTTCGCTGACTCCAGAAACAAGAAACAGCCCCGGTCCGATCCGACGGATTGCGTCCATCCGTCCTTTTCTCGCCACGGCTCCCGACGATTTGCGCACCGTCCAGCGGAGCGTATCGCGGGGGATCAGGTCGGGGTTGCGGATGAAGGGGGACGGTTGGGCAAGGATCGCTTCCAATATTCCATCACCAGAAAGAGAGTCCACCCAAACCTCCTCCCTTGAACCAGGAAGATCCGCTCCTCGGAAGCGCCACCGCAGAGTCGGTGGTAGCGAATCACGGAAGGGGCGCACGACCACCTTTCCATCGGTGACAACGGCCTGGTAGGTCCACGGCCCGCGTCCGCCCGTCTGGGGCGAAATGGAGTCCAAGCCGAAGGTGCGGGAGCTCTCGCTCGGACTCGAGGTCAGGATCCCCTCGGCAAGAGCCTCTTGGCAGACCGGACAAAAAGCGCGGTTCCCATTGCGCATCCGGCATTCCAGGAACGGCCGGTAGCGCCCGGTGGCCAGACCGTCGCCACCCTCGAACGCGCCAATTTTTCCTTCCCAAGCGGAGATCTGAGGGGTTGGCACGGGAGTGGATGGATCCAACCAGACCCTCCACGGGATCGAATCCCGACTCGGGCTCCTCCAGGTGTTTCGGATGGGACGGACGGGATCACCCAGTGGATTCCACGAGCCACCGCGGCCATCTGTCGCCTCGCCGTATTCTTCGGAAAGACCTCCCAGGACATGCCCCAATTCGTGGAGGGTGGTACCGGGCATGTCGCGGGGAGCGATGGTCCATCCCGGACCAAAAGCCAAACCTCCCATGCTCGATGCATTGGCGAGGACCACTCCATGTGCAACGACCTGCGAGTGGTGATCCCAATCCCGGCAGTGAAAGGAAGTATCGTCGAACACAAGACGGTTGAGCGCGGCCCAATCCAACGTCGGCATGTGGTTTGTGATCCCGATCCCACCGAATGTGCTGTCGGTGGGTGTATCCACCAGGCCGGATCGCAAGGACGGGGTCCAGGCGCGCACCACCACAAACCGGTCGCGGTAGCGGCGAAACGGCGGCTGGTGGAAGATCGAATCTCGGATCTCGGCCACGTCCTGTTCGTACAGGGCACGGTCGGCCTCGGTGTATCCCGCCGCGTAGAACACCAAAGGGATTCGGTCCCCTCCCACCTTTCCTTCCAACAGATCGCAATGCAACGCCGCATTTGTCCTTGCCACCAAGCAGAGGAAAAACACGACGCCCAGAGCACGCAAGGCTCGATTCATCGGACACCACCGACAGTATTTGCCTTATTATCCATCCCATCCGGAAACAACACCTCGCCGAAGGTGGAGGGTCCGCGCACCAGCCAGCCGTCTGCAGTCCTGGCTACCACATGCAAAGGTACCCGCTTTCCGTTCGCGCTGCGCGCCCACTGCGGAACCGAAACACCAGACTCCACCACGAAAAGGCCAGGACCGATACAACGGATTCCGTCCGCTCGTCCAGATCTGGCCCGCGCTCCCGATGGCTTGCGCACCGTCCAGCGGAGGGTGTCGCGCGGGATCAGGTCGGGGTTGCGGATGAACGGAGACTCTCCAGCCAAGATCGCCTCCAGGGATCCGTCTCCAGGAAGTATCGCTACATCCAGCGTTTCGCGCACTCCGGTCAGCCACACTCCGTTGAATCGCCAGCGTAGCGAAACCGGCATGGTATCGCCGGGAATGCGACGCACCACCACGCTCCCGCCGGAGACCACCGTCGGGCTCCATGCCGACCGGCTCGGAAAGGGCGCCACGGTATCCAAGGAGATCCGGTTGGCGAAAGTCCGCGAGGTGTAGGACAGAATATGACTCGCGAGGGATTCCCTGCAGATCTTGCAATAATGGGAGTAATCTCGCATCAAACAGAAAGCCGATGGACGATAGGTCCCGACGGACTGGTAATCGGCCCCTTCGTAGGCACCGATGGCATTGTTGTCCCGGTAGCCAGGCTCGGTCGGGATCGGAACGGTGTCCGCGATCCAGACCTTCCAGGGAATCGAATCGCGCTGGATGTTCCGGGTCACGTTGTAAAGCCGATGGATCGGGGTTCCGTCCGGATTCCACGTCGTTGAACCCCAGGAAGGGAAACCGTCGTACTCGTCGGATAGCTCCCCCAGGGAATGCCCCAGTTCATGGAGGACGGTGGTGGCCGAACCTCGAAGGCAGAAGACCCGGTTCGAAGAACCCAACATCACGCCAGATTTTCCGACCTGAGGGTATTTGACCATGAAAATCACGCGGTTGTTCAGAAGCAGTCGGGAATCCCGCTGGCGACAGGTGTATTGGGTATCCCCATAGGTGGAGTAGAACTTGTCCTCGTCCCACTTGGGATAGATCTCCCCCATGTAAATCCGCCCGAAACTGCTGTCGGAGGGCGCCTCGGTCACCCCGGAACGCAAGGAAGGTGTCCACGCCCGGTAGAACGTGAAATGCTCCCTGTAGCTCCGATACGGCGGCTCCTGGAGAAAGGCTTGGATCGCCGCATCGACATCGGCCTCGTACAACGCCTTGTCGGCTTCGGCATACCCCGCCGCGGCGAAGATCAAAGGGATGCGGTCTCCACCTTCCCTCCCCTCGACCAAGGGGCAGTCGAAGGCGGCATGCGTAGATGCCGCCAGACCCAGGATCGCGGCGCTCGCCAGGCCACGAACACGTTGCTTCACCGGACACCTCCCGCGGAATTCGTCGATTCTTCTTCCGGATCCGGAAACAACACCTCGCCGAACGCCGAACTCCCTCGTACCAACCAGCCATCGGAGGTCCTCGCCACCGCGCGAAGCGACACCCTCCGTCCGTCCGCTCCGCGAGCCCATCGCGGAACCGAAACACTTCCGGGCACAAGGAACATGGCGGGGCCCATCCGACGGATTGTGTCCATCACTCCATTTCGATGCCGCATTCCGGAGGCGATGCCCACTTTCCAGCGGAGCGTGTCCCGGACGATGTACGCCGGATTTCGGATGAACGGAGACGCCCCCGTCATCACGGCTTCCAATACGCCATTTCCACCCAGCGTTCCCACATCGAGGGTGTTTCCCACCGCGGAAACCGGGCGTGCGTTGAACGACCAGCGCACGGCCATGGGCATGGTATCCACCGCAATGGGAACGACCCCGACCCTGCCGGAGACCACCGAAGATCCCGGAGGCGGAAACACCGTATCCAAACGGATGCGCGATCGCGGATCCCAGGGATCGGTGCTGGTGGACCTGGAGATCACCTTGTATGCCAGCGCCTCTCGACAAACGACGCACATCGGTGGCAGGGCGTTGTTCCAGGTCACTCCACGCATCATGCAGTGCTGGGACGGCTTGTACCGATTCTTGACGCTGTAGTCGGCTCCAAGGAACAAGCCGATGGCCGTGTCGTATTCTTCCGTCGCCGGAGTGGGAATCGGAGTGGACGGCGAGATCCAGACCTTCCACGGGATCAAGTCGATTTCCGTCGACGCCGCGATGTTGAAGACCGGGGCGCGGACGGGGACTCCGCCGAAAAAGGTCGTGCCACCTTCTCCGGTTCCGGAATATTCGTCGGAAAGATCTGCGATGGCATGGGCCAATTCATGCCCCATCACGCCCCCGAAACCATACCGGCTGACCAGAACGGTTCGATTGCCCGGGAAGATTCCCGTGATCAGCATGCTGATCGAAAGATTCACCACGACCACGGAGTAGCTCTCCTTGAGAGCATCCGCCGAAAGTTCCTTGCACCCGAAGCCGGGAGCGGAGTCGACGAGAGCCGGGACGCCGGCGTAGGGAAGATGCGAATAGCCGCCATCGAACGTGGATCTGAAGAACGTGCTGTCCGAGGGGGTTTTTCCGATGTAGTCCCGAACGGACGGTGTCCAGGCCTGGTAGATCACGAAATGGTTCCTGTACTCGCGCCATGGACTCAGCGTGAACAGCTGTTCCACCCCCTCGCGCACTTCGGTTTCGAAGAACTCCTCCTCCGCTTGGGTGAACGCCTCCGCATACACCACGATCCGAATGCGATCTCCGCCTTCCTTGCCCTGGATCAACTTGCAATCGAAAGCCGCGTGCGAGGTCGCCGCCAAGGCCAGCAGACAAGTTCCAAAAAGAACTCGAACAATTCGAGTCATCGGAGTCCTCCATCAGATTCTGTCTTCACATCGGAAGGATCCGGAAGCGACAACACCGCGAATCCATACGTCCCACCAAGAAGCCATCCATCCGCGGTCCTGGCCACCACCTTCAAAGGCACCCGCTTTCCGTTCGCGCTGCGCGCCCACTGCGGAACCGGGACCCCATGCGGCACCATGAACATCGCCGGACCCATACGTCGGATTCCGTCCAATCGTCCAAATCTGGCCTGCGTACCCGCCGCTTTGCGCACCGTCCAGCGGAGCGTGTCGCGGGGAATCTTGACGGGATCGCGTATGAAAGGAGAGTTCGCCTCCAACACCGCTTCCAAAACTCCGTCTCCCGGCAAGGATGCGACATCCAGGGTCTCTCGGACATCCGGAAGCCAGTTCCCAAGGAAGCGCCAGCGTAGGGAAACTGGCAGACTGTCCTGGGAGAATCGATGCACAAAAACATTCCCACCAGTGAGGATGGAAGGCTGCGACGCAACCCACGTCGCCGGGGGCCATACGTTATCCACAGCCACTTGGTGGCCAGCCCCGTCGCCGGTCCACCCCAAGATGCTCGAAACCAGGACCTGGGTGCACACGCGGCAGTACACGCCGAAGCCTCCCGTTCGCATTTGGCACTGCTGCTCGGAGCGATATCTTCCTGTCGAGACGTACCCCGCTCCTTCGAACACACCCACGACATCGGCGTATTTCGCCGTCGCGGGAGTCGGAATCGGGATGGAATCGTCGATCCAGGCCTTCCAGGGGATGGAGTCCCGATTGATGGTCAATGAAACGTTGTTGAAGGGAGAAATAGAACCGGACCCACCACCCGTCTCGTACTCGTCCACCAGGAAACCGATCGCGTGGCCAAACTCGTGGAGGAGCGCATGCAAATTTCTCGGCACCACAGACAGGCGTCGGTCATAGGTTACCGCACCCGGAAGATCTGCGTTCACGAGAGCAATTCCCGCGTTGTAGATCACAAATGCCTGGTCTCTCCCCTTGCATGCGTAGTTCGTATCACCACGAAAGACAACAAATCCTGCCTCGGTCCTGGGGTATCCTCCTCGTTCGACAGCCCTCAGGAAAGTGCTGTCGTCAGACTGGTCGGACAAGCCCGATCGCAAGGAAGGGGTCCAGGCGCGGTAGACGCTGAAACGATGTCGGAATTGCCGGTAGGGAACATGCATCCAGAGCAGATCCAAGGCCGCCTGGACATCGGCTTCGTACGACGCCCGTTCGGACTGGGTATACCCCACTGCGTAGAAGATCAAGGGAATGCGATCTCCGCCCTCCTTCCCTTCGATCAGCGGGCAATCGAAGGCGGCATGCGACCTTGCCGCCAGACACAGGAACAACGCGCTGGCCAGGCTTCCAAGAATTCGATTCATCGCACGTCTCCAGCAGATTTTGTCTTCTTGTCGGCTGCATCGAGGAACAACGCCTCGCCAAAGGTGGAGGGTCCGCGCACCAGCCAGCCATCCGCAGTCCTGGCCACCACCTTCAAAGGCACCCGCTTTCCGTTCGCGTTGCACGCCCACTGCGGAACCGAAACACCAGACTCCACCTCGAAGAGACCAGGCCCGACACGACGGATTCCGTCCATAGCACCCTTCCGCACCACGGTCCCCGATGGCTTGCGCACCGTCCAGCGGAGCGTGTCGCGGGGGATCAGGTCGGGATTGCGGATGAACGGGGACTCTCCAGCCAAGATCGCCTCCAATGAGCCGTCTCCAGGAAGCGTCCCCACATCCAGCGTTTCGCGCACTCCGGTCAGCCACACTCCGTTGAATCGCCAGCGCAGCGAAACCGGTATGGTATCGCCGGGTATGCGACGCACCACCACGTTCCCGCCGGTCAAGCGGCCCCCTCGTGGAAAAACGGTATCCAAACTCACCTTGTCACCGGAAAAGTTCCCCATGTGCGACAGAAAGCGACTGGTCAAGGCCTCCCTGCAGACATTGCAATAGCCCATTTCGGAAGAACGCATTCTGCAATCCAGGGCTGGACGATACCGTCCAACCGATTGGTAATCAGCCCCTTCGAACACGCCGATCCGATCCGCGAACGCACGCGTCGCAGGCGTGGGAATGGGGACGGAATCATCCAGCCAGACCTTCCAGGGTATGGAATCGCGGGAAAGGTTCCGCCAGACATTGAAGACCGGTTGGAGCTGGTTTCCGTTCGAATCCCAGACCCCTGAACTCATTCTTACAGCAAATTCGTATTCGTCCGCCAGGTAGGTCAAGGCATGCCCAAGCTCGTGCAACATGGTGTTCCAGTGCTGGCGAGCGAAGGTCGCCCAACGAAACTGGAATGCCACGCCTCCCCTGTAATCGGAATTCACCAACAGCACACCCGGGTTGTCGCGGGTGAAGTTCTGGCCTCGGCCACCGCAACTGAAGATGGAATCCGATCCGGGCTGGTAGAATACGACGTCGGGCCAATCCAGCAATCCCGTAGCGGTATCGAGATGAATGCGAGCGAAGGTGCTGTCCGACGGTGCATAGGCCAAGCCCGACTTCAAGGACGGGGTCCAGGCGCGGTAGATCGTGAAATGCTCCCGATACTCCCGGTAAGGCGGCGCATTCAGCATTGCCTCGATGGCCTCTTCCACATCCGCCTCGTACCTCGACTTCTCCGCCTGGGTGTACCCCACCGCATAAAAGATCAACGGGATGCGGTCTCCACCCTCCTTCCCCTTCACCAATTGGCAATCGAAGGCGGCGTGGGTGTTTGCCACCAAGCACAGAAACGACACGGCGCCGAGAGCACGCAAGGTTCGATTCATCAGAGGCCTCCAGCGGAATTTGTCATATCTCTTTCAAGATCCAGAAACAATGCCTCGCCGAAGTCGGAAGCTCCGCGCACCAGCCAACCATCGGCGGTCCTGGCAACCACCCGCAAGGAGACTCGCTTTCCGTTCGCGCCGCGTGCCCACTGCGGAACCGGAACATCCTGCGCAACCAGGAACAAGCCAGGCCCCATCCGACGGATTCCGTCCATGGGTTTCGATCTCGGCATGGTTGCGGTCGACTTGTGCACGCTCCAATAGAAAGTGTCCCGTGGAACCAGATCGGGGTTGCGGATGAAGGGCGATGCGCCCTCCAGGATCGCCTCCAACGCTCCATTTCCGGGGAGAGTGGCGATGTCCAAGGTCTCGCGCACCCCGGTCAGCCACCCACCATTGAATCGCCAGCGCAGCGAAACCGGCACGGTATCGCCGGGAATGCGACGGACCACCACCTTGCCGCCCGTGACCACCGTCGAGTCCCACCTGGAAAGACTAGGGATCGGAATCACCGTGTCCAACGCGATCCGGTTGAAGAAGTACCCCGACGTATACGACAGGATACGGTGGGTGATCGCTTCCCGGCACACCGGACAGAAACGGTCCAACGACGAACTCAACATCCGGCAATCGGTCGTGGGATGGTAGACGCCCGTATCCTGGTAGTCGCCACCCAAAAAGGCACCTATATCGTGGTAGTGTTGAGGATCAGGGGGGGTGGGAAGAGGTACGGTGTCGGCGATCCAGACCTTCCAGGGAATCAGATCCCTTTGGATGCTCCGCGTAAGATTGTACACCGGCACGTACGTGCTGCCGTCGGACAACCATGTGCCAGAAGGACGCCCGGGGTAACCTCCGTATTCGTCCGATAATCCCGCCAGGACATGCCCCAATTCGTGGATCAGTGTGCCCCAGTGGTGCCGAGACTGGACCGTCCAGTTATGGCTGATGGTCAGTCCGCCGCTGGCGTCGGAGTTCAAAAGGAAGATCCCGCGATTGGACATGATGAAGTTCTGATGCCTTCCTGCGCAGGTGAAGGCTGTATCTCCGTAGTGTTTCCAGAATCCATCGCTGTTCCATCGTGGAGCTCCTTCCATCAGGAAAACGTCGGCAAATACACTGTCGCTGGGCGCATCCAGCACTCCTGAACGCAGCGAAGGAGTCCATGCGCGATAGAAGCTGAAGTGACCCAGGTACTCGCGAAACGGCGACGCCTTGCGGATCTCGGCGATCGCCTCATCAACATCTGCCTCGTACTTGGCGCGCTCGCTCTGGGTGTAGCCCGCGGCATAGAAAATCAGCGGAATGCGGTCGGCGCGCTCCTTGCCCGCCAGCAATTTGCAATCGAAGGCGGCATGCGACCTCGCCACCAAAGCCGAAAAAACCAGAGCCACCATGGAAAGAAGGTCTCGATTCATCGGATGCCACCTGTGGCTTTCGTCTCAGATCCACCCGCTTCCAGGAACAGCGCTTCGCCAACCATCGAGGCCCCGGACAAAAGGGTACCATTCGCCGTCGTGGCCACCACCTGCAAAGGCACCCGCTTTCCGTTCGCGCTGCGCGCCCACCGCGGGAGCGCGGCGCATGGAGGGGCCATGAACAACGACGGACCCATCCGACGGATTCCGTCATGACGGCCGATCCCGTTCCTGGTGGCGGAACTCATGCGCACCGTCCAGCGGAGCGTGTCGCGGGGGATCAGGTCGGGATTGCGGATGAAGGGAGATTCCCCCACCAAAACCGCCTCGAGAACCCCGCTACCAGACAGGGTGGAGACATCCAGCGTGTCCGAACGATTTGGTAATTCGATTCCGTTGTACCGCCAACGTGGATGCAAAGGCGACGTGTCGACGCGTGGAAAGCGCACCACAACCCTGCCTGATTCGATGTCGGTATCCGGAACGGGGGAAACGGTGTCCAAGCGGAGGCGGGTGAACCGCGTCTCCCCGTAAAGCCGGCTCAACTGGGCGCCTTGTCGTAAAATGTCGTATACCAGTCTCTCGCGGCAGACCTTGCAAAAGGGCGGAAAACCAAAAGACTCGCCGCGCATCATGCAGCGCCGAGCCGGCCTCCAACGCCCCGTGTTGCGGAGATCGCCACCTTCGAAGGCGCCGATCACCGTATCGAACTCCGGTTGATCGGGAGTCGGAATTGGTGTCGTGGGCTCAATCCATGCCTTCCAGGGGATTTTCTGGAGATCCAGCGAGGCCACCACGTTGGGAACCGGCCCAAAGCGAGGCCGCCCCAGCGAATCGAAATGCCCAGCTCCGGGCGACCAGCCCCGTTGCCCGTATTCGTCCACCAGCCCTCCAAGAGCATGGCCCAATTCGTGAGGAAGCACGTTGTCGATTCCGGTCTTGCCCATGAGAACCGTCAGGCGACTCCCGTTGGTGATCCCGCTTCCTCCCATGGAACCGAACCGATTCACGAAGATCACCGAGATCGCCTCCTTCAGAAAGTCGGAAGGGCGATCGCGACAACGAAACGTGGAATCCGTTTGGGTGCGCACCCATGGCTCCATTCCCGCCATGGCCGGCACCTCGCTCGGGAAATAGGATTGGAAGACGGTGCTATCGGAGGGCGTATTGCCCACATAGGTCTTTTTCGACGGAATCCACGCCTTGTAAAGCGCGAAATAATCCCGGTATTCCCGGTAAGGGGAAACCTCGAAAAAACGTGCAACGCCCCTGGCCACGGTCGAGTCGTAATCCAGCCGTGTCGAATCGTCGAAAGCCTCGGGGAAAAACACGATGGAAAGCCGTCCACGCCCCTCCACCCCGGCGAGGTGGTCGCAAGGAAAGGAGGTTGCAGCGTTCGAGGAAGACACTGCGGCGAGGATTCCGGCCAGACCGGCAATTTGTCTGAACATGGCCATGGCGGAAACTCCTGGGGTCGATCTTAGCGATCCGATTCCAATTTGCCCCCAAACCGCCAGATCCAGGGTCCGGTGGGAGGATTCCCTATGGACAACTTGTCCATCTCCGACGACAGGGTCTTTCCCAAACCGGTGCTCGGCGACCTACATTTGCCCGACTATGCAGCTAGTTTCCAAACTCTTCGGTCGCACCCTCCGTGAAGCCCCCAACGATGCCGAGATGGATTGCCACATCTGGCTTTCCCGCGGCGGGCTCATCCGCCGCTTGGCTTCCGGCCTATACGCAGTCCAACCTCTGGGCCAACGCGCCATCCGCAAGATCGAGGCGCTCATCCGCCAGGAGATGGAGGCGATCGATGGACAGGAAATGTCGCTCCCGTTGGTGCAACCCTCGGAGCTTTGGGAGAAATCCGGCCGCTACCAGCTGATCGGATCCGAGCTTGTGCGGTTCAAGGACCGCTCGCAGCACCCGATGGTGCTGGCCATGACCCACGAAGAAGCCGTGACGCAAGTGGCTTCGGAGGAACTGTCCAGCCATCGCCAGCTGCCCTTCATGCTCTGGCAGTTCCAGCTCAAGTTCCGCGACGAGCCCCGTGCCCGCGGTGGTTTGATCCGCGTGCGCGAGTTCACCATGAAGGACGCGTACTCCTTCCACAAGGACCAGGACTGCCTGGACGAGTACTACCAGCGCGCCTACGACGCCTACGTGCGCATCTTCCGCCGCTGCGGCATCGAACCGGTGATCGTGCAATCCGACACCGGCATCATGGGCGGCAAGGTGGCCCACGAATTCATGTTGCAAAGCCCCATGGGCGAAGACAATCTGATCCTCTGCCCTGAAACCGGGTACAGCGCAAACGCCGAAATCGCCGTGTTCGCCCGCGAGGGAATCCCCGGCGAGGCCCTGCCCACGGAATCGGTCCCGACTCCAAGCAAATCGTCCATCGAGGACGTGACCAAGCTTCTGGGAATCGAGGCCAAGAACACGCTCAAGATGGTGATGTACGGTGCGGAGATCGGACCGAAGCCGGAATTTGTCGCCGTGGCCATCCGCGGCGACCTGGACGTCTCCGAAACGAAGGTCAAGAACGCCCTCAAGGCCCGCGTGCTGTTCGCGGCCACGGACGACATGATCCGCGAGGCGGGACTGGTGCCCGGCTACGCTTCTCCGGTGGGCATGAAATCGGGCATTTTGATGGTGGACCTTTCCGTGCCGGTCAGCGCCAACCTCGTGGCAGGTGGCAACGAGGCGGGCATGCACGTGCGCAACGTCAATTTCGGGCGCGACTTCACCTGCACCGGACGCTTCACCGAGCCAGTGGACGTGGCCCAGGCAGCGGAAGGCCTGCTGGAAATCGGCGGCACCCACCGCCTCAAGGCCGTGCGCGGTATCGAAATCGGAAACATCTTCAAGCTGGGCACCAAGTTCAGCGAAGCCCTGGGTTGCACCTTCCAGGCCGACGACAAGTCGATCAAACCCGCCGTCATGGGCTGCTACGGCATCGGCGTGGGGCGTTTGCTCGCAAGCGTGGTGGAAAATTCCCACGACAAGGACGGCATCATCTGGCCAAAGGAAATCGCACCGTTCCAGGTCCACATCGTGGCGCTGGGTCGTGAACCGGAAATCCTGGAAGATTGCGTCGCCCTGGCCAAGGAGCTGGAATCGGCCGGATTCGATTGTCTGCTGGACGATCGCGACGAACGCCCCGGAGTGAAGTTCAAGGACTCCGATTTGTGGGGCATTCCCGTCCGCTTGGCCTTGGGCGGAAAATCCCGCGAACAAGGCTGCTTCGAATGGAAATTGCGCTCGGGCGGAGCGATGGAGCTTTTCCCCAAGGGCGAGATCCTGGACCGCCTGAAAGCGTTCTACCAGGACTGAAAACAAACCCGGATCGGGCCTTCGCCCGTTCCGGTCTCCTAAGCTACGGAGCGACCTTGGCCGAGTCGGTCTTCGCGACCTTCTTGGTCTTTTTCGCTTTTGGCTTTTTGACGGCGGCGGTGTCGGAAGCTGGCACGGCTGGCTTGGGAGCCACCACCTTGGGCTCCTTGCATTTTTTGCCCTTCTTGCACTTGATCTTCTTGACAGGCTTGGCCGCCGTGTCCGCCGCAGGCGCGACCTTGGTGGTATCCAGCTTGGTCGCCACCGGATCCGGCACGTCGGGCATTTTCGTCGTGTCGACTGTGGGTCCCTCCACCTTGACCGGTACAGGCGCGACCTTCTTGACGGTATCGACCTTGACGGGGGCGGGTTCCGGCGGTTTGACGGGCTTTGGCTCTTCCTTGGCAACCACGGGAGCAGGTTTGGGCGCTGCTGGACCGGCGATCCCCTTCACCTCTTCCGGCAGGGCGGTCAGTTTGTTGTCGGCGTTGAAACGGAATCGAACTTCCTTGTTGTCGATGGAATAGACCCGGGTTTCCGGCTTGCCGGAAAATCCGCCCTGGCCGACCTCGACGATCAGGGGTTCGCCCAGAACGTCGCCCACTTGGTACTTGGTCATGCCGACCTTCCATGTCGTGGATTTGAAGGCCACTCCCAATTTGTCCATCGGAATCGATTTGCCCTGGCTGGAAATCCAATTGACCGTGTATGGAACATCACCCGGACCGGAAGGGATCGTGGCGGGATAGCGCAAAAGCTTGGTCCAACGGACATTGCGGCCCGCATCGTGGTACATGACCTCGACCGGCCAGCCACGATCGTTGAATTCCACCCGCACCGTGGGCTGTCCCTTGCGCGCGGCGCGGATGTCCAGGGGATTGGAGGTGGGCTGATCGGAAGTCAGGTTCCAACCATCGTACCAAGCTTCCTTGATTCCGGGCTCCACGACCAGGCATTTGGGTCGGCGCATCGGGTCGACGACGGTCGTATCCATCTGCGCAGGAGGCTCGCTGCTCATGTAGGGAGAAGGCGGGACGATCTCGATGCCATGGACCGAGGCGACAAAAAGGGCGGATGCGAAAAACAGACGCATGATTCCTCCAACGACGGGTTTCGACATTCCTCAACATAACACCGGACCCACGGCTTGTACCTTGCATTCCATGCGCTGCAAGCTCTTACTCCTCATGATCGTCCTGGCGATGGCCGGCTGTCGCAATACCCCACCATCGGAAACCTCGCCATGGATCGGAAAAAATCTGCCTGAGTTTGCCTTTCCCTCAATTGCGAACGCGGATACCATCCGATCGAGCGATCTGTGCGGGAAGGTCACACTGGTGACGTTTTGGGCGACCTGGTGCCCCTCGTGCTTGCAGGAGGTGCCCATCCTGAAGGGGGTCCACAAGACCCACGGTCCCAAAGGCCTCCAGGTGGTGGCGTTGTCGGTCGACAAAGAGCCGCAACTGGTGGAGCCCTTGGCTCGCCGGCTGGGAATGGAGTACCAACTGGCGACTGGTGCGGAGCGCCTCCACATGGAATTGGGCCTCGCCTACATCCCGCACACCTTCTTGCTGGACACAGCCGGGATCGTGCGCGCTTCCTTTTCCGGAGGAGTCGACCGGGAAGGCTTGGATCGCGCGATCGAACAATTGGGACTGCGGTAGCTACCTTTCCCCGCCCTATGGGCATTCAATGCGGAATCGTCGGACTTCCCAACGTGGGCAAGTCCACCATCTTCAACGCCATCACCAACGCGGGGGCGCAGGCGGCCAACTATCCGTTCTGCACGGTGGACCCCAACGTCGGAACCGTGACGGTTCCCGATCCTCGGATCGATCGTTTGTCGGAGGTGGTCAAGCCCCGCAACATCGTGCGGGCCGTGATGCAGTTCGTGGACATCGCGGGTCTGGTGCGCGGCGCCTCCAAGGGCGAAGGGCTGGGCAACCAATTCTTGTCGCACATCCGCGAGGTGGACGCGGTCATGCACGTGGTCCGTTGCTTCGAGGACAGCGACGTGACGCACGTCGAAGGCTCCGTGGATCCGCTCCGCGACATCGGGATCATCGACACTGAACTCGCCCTCAAGGACATGGACTCGGTGGAAAAACGTCTGGCCAAGGACGAACGCGCCGCCAAGAGCCAGGACAAGAAGGCCAAAGCAGCGGTGGAAGTCTGGCAAAAGCTGCTGGTGGCCCTCAACGAAGGCAAGGCGGCCCGCACGGTGGAGCTTTCCGAGGACGAAGCCGCCATCGCCCGCGAGCTGCAACTGCTGACCTCCAAGCCCATCCTGTACTGCTGCAACGTGCTGGAAAGCGAGATCCACACGGGCAACCAGCATGTGGAGACCGTTCGCGCCCATGCCGCCTCGGAAGGCGCCAGCATCGTGATGATCTCCGGCAAGATCGAAGCCGAACTCAGCCAATTGGAGCCGGAAGAAAAATCCGTGTTCCTGGAAGAACTGGGGCTGAAGGAATCCGGGTTGGACACGGTGATCCGCGCCGCCTACGCGCTGTTGGGCCTGCAGACCTACTTCACGGCAGGCATCCAGGAAGTGCGTGCGTGGACCTTCCGCAAGGGCTGGAAGGGACCGGCTTGCGCAGGGGTGATCCACTCCGACTTCGAGCGCGGATTCATCCGGGCCGAGACCATCGGCTGGAAGGATTTCGAGACCTACGGAAGCCAGGGAGCCTGCAAGGAAAAAGGCCTGATGCGCTCGGAAGGCAAGGAATACGTGGTGGCGGACGGCGATATCCTGAACTTCCTGTTCAACGTCTAGGCCCTGACTCCATCGAACCGCGTTCTTCGGAGAGCGCACTTGGGACGACCCGTCGGGTCGTCCTTTTCGTTTCATCCCCCGGCCAGGCTGTTCCCCGTGAATTTCGTGCAAATCCGGAATCCGATTCCGAATTTACACGACTTCTGGATCCAATCCCCGGAGGCGACCAGCTCCAGCAGCGATCGGCAGGGCGTGCGGTGCCTTGGAACAAATTCGAGTTGGAGTGAATTTGAGCGCCTTCCCGGGAAAATCGCGAATTCGAGTCTATTTTCAAATCCGTCGCATTCCTCTCCATCCATTCCCGATCGAGAAGCCATGTTCAACCTCCGCACGATCACCCTTTTATCGACAATTTCCGTCGCAACCTCGTACGCCTGCCTTTGGGACAGCGAAACCATCTACGTGGAGCGCATCGGTTTCCCGGACGACATCCAGCTGATCCTGGGCGCGGTCAGCGTGCGGTCCGATACCTTCCACCACTGGCGCAAAGCCTATTCACTCCACCGGATCGCAGACTCCACCAAAGTCAGTCCTGCAGATTACGATAATCTGGCCGTTTCGCTGGACAAGCTCCACCGCGACGACTCCGCGATCGCGGTGATGAAATCCAAACGACTCCGGTACGGCCCCGCCTACGAAACCATGGCGAACATGGGCACGTTCTTCTTCCATTCCGGCAACTTTTCCGAAGGACTCCCTTACATCGACTCCGCCCTCCAGATCAATCCGGAGGCCCATTTCGGACGGGAGCGATACCAGAAATGGCTTGTCGAATACATTCTAGGCCTCCCATCTCGCACCTCACCCCTGGCGCCAGCCAAGTCGAAAAAGGACATCGGGAGGATCAAAGGCGAACATGGTTATGCCGCGTTCGTAGCCAAACAAGAGGGAATGGGAAAACTGTCCGATTCTGCTCGGGAAAAGGCCATTCGTGGAATTTTGGGCATGATGCGCTTCGGAAACGGGAACCATCCCATCCTCCTGGAAGCCTATGCAGATCTGGCTCTGGGGCGGGAGGATCCTTTCGGTCGCGGACTCGCTTCGAAGGCCTACATGATCGCAGCCTTCCGGTCCCTTCCTGAAAATGGTGAAAGAATCCGGAAAGTTCGCGACAACGAGCCTATAGACTCGACCGCACACCTTGGATTTCTGCGTCTAGCTAAGCTTGCCGCCGGTAGCTCCCACAAGTTTGAAAACCACATGTCCGATTATTGGAATTACGACACGCGCATGCACTTCAGGGCCGAGCAGCGCAAAGATCGCTCGGAACCGTACTTTGGCAAAAAACTGCGAGAACTTCAGTCGGGACAGCAACCAGACTCGCTCGATCTGTACAAAGGACATGTTAACCAGATCGATATCGGTGAGTTCGAGCGGGACGAAACGCCTCCTGCCTGGAGGAAACGCCGTTGGAAGGAATACGGCAACAGAAATTAGACTCGGTTTCCCCCCATCGTTCCCCCGATGGTTCCGTTGACCGCCTGAACAACACAAAATCCATCTGAAGCGGTGCAAACCAGGCCACAGCCAACAAGCCCGACCCTATTCTCTAGGGGACCGAAGGTGGGGATTTCTCCCGCCGGACTCCAAAGGAGGACACCATGTTTCCACTGACCCCTCTCCCAAGACCTTCAGGCTCTGGCTCCACGATTCCTCGTCCCGCATCCACCGGAAGCCACTGAGGCGAAGCGGTCCTAAGCCCTCGGCATCGGGGACAACAACTCGCGCAGTTCCTGCGCGGACAGATGCAACGCCGACGGCGCACCTTCCACCACCCCGCGCACCAAGTCGCGCTTTCGCTCCTGCAGCAGCGCCACCCTCTCCTCCACGGTCTGGGAGGCCAAAAGCCGATAGACGAACACCGGCCGCGATTGCCCGATGCGATGCGCCCGATCCACCGCCTGGGCTTCCGCTGCGGGGTTCCACCACGGATCCCACAAGATCACGGTATCCGCCGCCGTGAGATTCAGACCACTCCCGCCCGCCTTCAGGCTCAGCAGGAACACAGGCACCTGACCCGATTGGAACCGATCGACCTCCGCGCTCCGATCCACCGTGTCGCCGGTCAGGAAGGAATGCGAAATCCCCATCTCCTTTATGTCGGCGGAGATCAATCGGAGCATCGAGGCGAATTGCGAGAAGATCAGCACCCGGCGGCCTTCTTCGATCATCTCCGGCAGTACCTCGGCCAGCCAGGAGGTCTTGGCCGACTTCACTCCCAGCAAGTGTCCTTCCGGCAACAATCGCGGATCGCAGCAGCACTGGCGAAGCCGCAAGAGCGCTTCCAGCACCACGGCCCCGGAACGCTCGATTCCCACGCGCTCCACTTCCTGGCGCACCTTCCGATCGGCTCCCGCCCGTAGCGATTCGTAAAGGTCGCGCTGTGGCTCCGGCAACTCCAAGGTCTGAACAATTTCCGTCTTTTCCGGCAGATCCTTGGCCACCTCGAACTTGGTGCGGCGGAGCAGAAACGGCGCGATGCGCCTGCCCAATTCCTTGGCGCGATTGGAGTCGCCCCGTTCTTCCACCGGCTTGCGCCATGCCTCGCGAAAACGGGTACGGTTTCCCAGGATTCCCGGAACGGCCAAGTCCAGGATGCACCAGAGTTCTTCCAGATGGTTTTCCAGGGGCGTGCCTGTCAAAGCCAAACGCCGCCCCACCGGAAGTCGACGAGCGGCCTGGACCACCTGCGCGGCAGGATTCTTCAGCACATGGGCTTCGTCGAAGATCGCCAGCGACCATTTCCGCCCGGCCAGCAACGTCGCATCGCGGACCATCAGCGGATAGGAAGTCACCACCACCTCGGCGTGCGGCGACAGCGCCTGGGCCTGCCGATCCGGACCGTGATGGGCGACCATGCGCAAGCTCGGCGCGAGCTTGGCGCCTTCCCGCATCCAGTTGGTCACCAGGCTGGTGGGGCACACCACCAGGGCGGCATCGGCCATCCGTCCCCGGGAGCGTTCATCCAGCAGATGGGCGAGGGTCTGGACGGTTTTTCCCAAACCCATGTCGTCGGCGAGGATGCCGCCCAAGCCCAGATCGGACAAAAACCGCAACCAACCGATCCCTTGTTTCTGGTAGGGCCTCAAGGTCGCGAGCAATCCCTCCGGCTCGTCCAGGGGACCCACGGTCCCGAGCGACTGCAGCCGCGCGCGGAAATCGCCCAACGAGGGCGCCACCGACCATTCCTCGATCCCGAAATCCTCCACCAGCGCCGCTTCCAGCCGCCCCAGTCGCGCAGCGCCTCGCACATCGAGGATGGTCTCCAGAGCTTGACAGATTCTGACCATCCGTTCGGCGGGAATGCCCACCACGCCGTCGGTGGTGCGGATCGGATAGGGACGCCCCGTGGCCACCCAGGCGCGCACGATGTCCAGGGAGCGTTCGCGCAGGATTTCCTGGAAAACCGGCACCAGATCCACTCTCCGCCCGTCGACTTCGATTCCCAGTCCCAACCGGTACCATTGGGGGTCTTCGTCTTCCGTCAGACGAGCCCACCAGGATTCCTTCCGTGGCGCAGACTCCGGGCGCACCACCAGTTCGGCAGGAGTCGCGGCGGTTGGATCGGGCTGGCCATTGGCGCGATCCCAGGAACGCTGGACCAAAGCAACCGCATGGCGGCACCAGACCATGCCACAGGTCCGACACCGAGGAATCCGTCGCGGATCCAGCGGAAGTGGAAACTCCACGGCGACGGGCATCCGGCCGGGTTCGGCCACCGTCCCGTGCAGGACCCGATCGCCCGCGTGCAGGGTCATCCGAGCTGAATCGGAGAGCTCCCGGGCTGCCTCGAGGATCTCGGTATCGAGAAATCCCAGACGCTGGGGAGCCAGTAGATCGGATCGTTCTTCCATCATTGGACCTTAGGGGGGGCAAAGATACCCTCCCGAAGCGCACATCGAGCGATGATCCCCTCGATTTGGCAATGCCACGCTGCGAGACGTCCCCTAGGGTTCAGCCCGAGGAAACATCAGGAGTCGACGATGGATTTCCGAACATCGAAGCGTAGAGGTAGTCCTCCGCTTGTGCAAACGGGAGCGGCTTGGCGAACAGGTACCCTTGGCCGTATTCGCAGCCCAGTCCCCGCAGCCGGTCCCGCTGCAAGGTGGTTTCGATTCCCTCCGCGACCACATCCATCCTCAGGGAATGCGCCAAGGTCACGATGGCGGAAGTGATCCGGCTCTTGCGCTCGTCTCGGCCCAATTCGTCCACGAACGACTTGTCCACCTTCAGCGTTTGTACGGGAAACCGGCTGAGGTAGCCCAACGACGAATACCCCGTTCCGAAATCATCCAGGCTGAACCGCACTCCTTGGGCGACCAGTCGCTCGAGGATGTTCGCCACCCTTTCCGGATCCTCCGAAAGAGCGGATTCGGTGATTTCGAGTTTGATGCCATATGCCTGCGCGCCGGTCTCCCGGAGCTTGCGTTCGATCTGCTCGGCGAGGTCCACCTGGTGGAATTGCTTCACGGAAAGGTTGATGCTCATGAATGGGCTGCGATGGCCGAAACTTTTCTGCCAGCCCGACAACCGCATCAGCGCCTCGCCCATCACCCACAGTCCCAATTCCTGGATCAAGCCTGTCCGCTCGGCGATCGGAATGAACTGCAAAGGGGAGATCATGCCTCTTGAGGGATGCCTCCACCTCACCAGAGCCTCGAATCCGGCTACCCGGCCATCGGTCAGATTCACGATCGGCTGGTAGTGGAGCTCCAATTGGCCGGGGATCGCCCGGGCCAGATCGATCTCCAGATCCACACGCTCCTTGGCCTGGCGACTGCGTTCGGCATCGAAGTACACCACCGCGTCGCCCCCTCGCGCGGATGCCTGCAATGCGGCCGATTCCGCCCGTGAAACCAAGGCTTCCGCTTTGCAGCCGCCGGGCAGGTCCGAGGCGACTCCGACAGAACCTGTCAACACGAGTTCTCTTCCCCCCAGTGGCAGCGGAGTGCGGGCCACCGCCCGCAACGTTTCGGCGATCCTCTCGATGGCATCCTGGTGCAAGCCCTCCAGGACGATGCCAAACTCGGAATGGGCGAAGCGACCCACGGTGGTGCCCGGCGGGACCGCCCCCACAAGGCGCACGGCCAGCCCCAACAACATTCCGTCTCCCACATCGCATCCCATGGAGGCGTTGATCGTGTGGAATCGATCGAAGTCCAAGGCGATGAAACTCACGGCTTCGCTTCCGGTGCCCGCCATGGCCTTCTCCAGGCGATCCATGACGAGGCTCCTGTTGGGCAGTCCCGTCAGGGGATCGTAGAGACTTCCCCGCAGCAATTCCTCTTCCATCAAGCGACGTTCCGTGACATTCTGGGCCACCAGGAACAGGACGCTTCCCTCCCCGCTCTTCCTGCGGCAGGCCGCAGAAAGATGCCTCACGCCGCCATCGGATCCGATCGTGCGGTACTCGAGATCGCGATCGAGATTCTCCGCGAGCTTGGAACTGGCGAACACCGCCCAGGCCCGCAAGCGATCGCGGTCTTCCGGATGTACCCATCTTCCGAGATATTCTTCGAAGGGGACCTCGATTTCCCTGATTTCAGGATCCAAACCGGCCGTCTCCACATGTTCGGCGGAGAGTTTCGCGGACATGGATTCCAGTTCCAACTCCCAAAACCCAAGTCTCGCGATGCGCTGGGCGTCCGCCAGGTGCCGCTTCGATTCCTCCAGGGCATCCAGGGAAGCATTGATCTCGGAGGCGACCCGACCCAGATCGTCCAAGCCCAGGTCCCTGACTCTCGAACGCTCCGCGGGATGGTCCTTGATGAACCCGAGATCCTCTTGCAAAAAATCGAGCCTCCGGAAAACCACCCGATCCAGGACTCTGGAAATGACAAGCCCGAAGGCAAAGCCAAACAGCAGAACTCCCACCGTCACCAGCAAGATGGTCCAAGCACCTTCCTTCCAGACATCCCGCCCGTGGCGAAGCTGCAAACGCCCTGGGGACAGCCCAGGCCAGCCAGGAAGCTGAACGTCGATCACCATGGAATCTTTGGTGATTTCCCTGGATTGGCCTTCGGAAACGATCGTGAAGCCAACTTCGGAGACCATGCCGATGTCCAGTGACTCGATGGCCACCAGGAGACCGGAAACCGAGCGGCTGGAATCCGTAGCCCGCACGGGTTGAACGCAAACGCTCCAGAGCTTCCCACCTGTGAAGGTCGCCCCGATGCGGGCCGTAGTATCCGGGTGGGCCAGGCTGGCCAGCGCCAGCGAATCGAGCCACCGATCCAGGAACGTGGTGCGGATGGTGTGGCTCCGATCGAACCGTTTCGCGCCCGTGCTGTCGAACAGTACCGCCCGGCTCCAACCAACGCCATTGATGTTCGATGGCTGTAGATTTTCCTTCCAGAATTGACTCTGGACCGGGTTTCGGAGCCAACCATCCATGGACTCCCATAGTCCCCAATCGCGACAAACCCTTGCTTGGGAATTCATCTGTTGGTTCATGAGCCGTGTGAGGTGGGCCTGGTCGCGCTCCACGAAGATCCGGTCGAGATCGCGAAAGCGCGGCAGTGCGATCGAGGCGATGTCGGCTGAAACCAGGGCAAGCAACCCGAGCGAAGCTCCGATCACGGTCCACTGGATTCTGGTTCGCAAAGATTGCGGGCGCATCGAATCCATGATCCCATTTGGAAACGCAAAAAAAAAGGCCCGTGCCCTCCAAAAAAGGACACGGACCCTATGGGCTCAACGACCTCGGTGGAGGATCAGTAGCGGCCGGCGGATCCCAGAACGGTGGCGTTCTTGTCCATGATCATCTTGACCAGCTCTTCGCGAGCCGGTCCGAGGTACTTGCGAGGATCGAATTCGCCAGGATTCTTCGCGAAGGTCTCGCGGATCTTGGCCGTGAACACCAAGCGGCCATCGGAATCCACGTTGATCTTGCAGACCGCGGAGCCGGCCGCGCGACGCAACTGCTCGGCGGGAATGCCCACGGCCGCGTCCAGCTTGCCGCCGAACTGGTTGATGAGGTCCACGTATTCGGGAATCACCGATGACGCACCGTGGAGAACGATCGCGAATCCGGGGATGCGCTTTTCGATTTCTTCCAGGATGTCAAAGCGCAACGCCGGCGGAACCAGCACGCCTTTCTCGTTTTTGGTGCACTGCTCGGGCTTGAATTTGAACGCACCGTGCGAGGTGCCGATCGAGATGGCCAAGCTGTCCACGCCGGTCTTCTTCACGAAGTCTTCCACTTCCGAAGGCTGGGTGTACACGTGCTCGGCGGCCGAGACGTCGTCTTCGATGCCCGCCAGAACGCCGAGCTCACCTTCCACCGTGACATCGTACTTGTGGGCGTATTCCACGACCTTGGCGGTCAATTCCACGTTGTGTTCGTAGGAATGGTGCGATCCGTCGATCATCACGGAGCTGAATCCGGAGTCGATGCAGGACTTGCAAAGCTCGAAGGTGTCGCCATGGTCCAGGTGCAAGGCGATGGGGATCTTGAAGCCGGCTTCACGTGCCATGGCGACGGCACCCTGGCCCAGGTAGCGCAGCAAAGTGCTGTCGGCGTACTTGCGCGCACCCGACGAGACCTGGAGGATGACGGGCGATCCGGACTTGCCGCAGGCGTTGACGATCGCCTGGAGCTGCTCCATGTTGTTGAAGTTGTATGCGGGAACGGCATACTTGCCTTCCATCGCCTTTTTGAACATTTCACGGGTGTTGACCAACCCGAGTTCCTTGTAGCTCACCATGGGATCCTCCTTCGCGGCCAGATTTAGCCGACAAACGGATCCAAAAATAAGAAGCATTTTTCCGATCGCGCTCGAACTTGACTCTTTATCGCACTTGATTTCCAGAAACTCCTTGAGAACCGCGTGAATCCTTTTCAAACTTGCAACAATGCCCATCCGTCCGAAGTCTGACATCGGGATCCGACGCACGGATTGGACCCCCGGCCAAAGCCGGAAGGTTTCCTACCGGACGGAAGAACACACCTCCGAGCTTGTGGCGGTGCTTTCCGCCGCCGAGGAGCTGGTGGGAGCCCCCGATGTGGACACCCTGCTTCGCCGCACGGTGGAAATCGCCCGCGACACGATCGGGCTGGAGCGAGTTTCCATCTACCTGGAGGACGATTCCGGCCGAGTGATGCGGGGCACCTGGGGCACGGACCTCGCCGGCGCCACCACCGACGAGCGCGAATACGCCTACGCCAAGGGCGAACCGGAGGAGCGGGCCCACCTGGTCCACGGCGAAGGGTCGCGTTGGCTGGTGCTCGACGACGCTCCGCTGATGAGCTCCGAGGACGGCGAAAGCCACATGATCCGCCGAGGCTGGCTGTGCCTCACGCCCATCCGGTCGATCCGCGGCCCGATCGGGCTCCTGTTCAACGACACGGCCCGCACCAGCACGCCCTTCGACGCTTCCAGACAGGAATTGGTCGCCGTGCTCTGTTCGCTGGTGGCCAACATCATCGAACGCAAGCGCGCCGAGGAGCTGCTGCTGGAGCGGGCGATGTTCGACGATTGCACGGGTCTTCCATCGCAAGCGCTGTTCCTGGACCGGCTCCATCGCCGCTGCCTGCAGGAGCGCGAGGAGAAATTCGCGGTGGGCGTGGTGGCTCTGGACCGCTGGACCACCATTTCGGAAAGCTACGCGCCACACTTCCACGAATCGCTGCTTTCCGCCGTCGCGCAGCGGCTCTCCGCCTGCCTTCGCGTCGATGACACGATTTGTCGGCTTTCCAACAACGAATTCGCCTTCCTGCTCGACCCTGTGGTGACCGCCGACGAAGCCGGGAAGATCCTCGAGAACACCCTCGACGAGCTTTCCAAGGCGCTGCAGGTGGAAGGCGAACCGATCCACGTCACGGCATCGGCGGGGTTCGCTTTCCACGAAAACCCGGTCCCCGGAGCCGAGGAGCACCTCCAGGACGCCAGGGCCGGTCTGGCTCGATCCCGAGTCCATTCACCAGGTCGGGTCGGACGTTTCCGGTCCGAGGATCGCGAACTGTTGATGTCGGGCTACCGACTGGAAAACGAACTCCACAAGGCCGTCGACAGCGGGGACTTCCTGCTGCACTTCCAGCCCATCGTGAACCTCGCCTCCGGCGAACTCCACGGCTTCGAAACCCTGGTACGCTGGATCCACGCGACCCGCGGAATGATCCTTCCCGGGATGTTCATTCCCATGGCCGAGGAAAACGGTCTGATCCGCCCGCTTGGGGAATGGGTGCTGGCAGAATCCTGCCGGCAAGCGGGACTGTGGCGCATGGAGCTGGGCGGAAACGCCTCCGGGTTGTCGCTTTCCGTCAATCTGTCGGTCCGGCAGTTCCTGCAGCGCGATCTGGTGGACCGCATCGAGCGGATCCTGGACAAGTCGGGCATGCCTCCGCGCCTTTTGCACCTGGAAATCACCGAATCGGTGGTCATGGAGGACCCGGAACTCGCCCGGTCGGTGCTGGCCCGGCTGAAGTCGCTGGGCGTCCTGTTGTCGTTGGACGATTTCGGTACCGGCTTTTCCAGTTTCTCCTACCTCACCCGCCTGCCGTTGGACGCGCTCAAGATCGACCGTTCCTTCGTGATCCGACTGGGCCAGGACACCCGCACCGAAGCCGTGGTCCGTGCCGTGTGCGAACTGTCCCGCGACCTGGGGATGGAAGTCATCGCCGAAGGCGTGGAAACCCAGATCCAGCTGGACGCGCTGCGCAGCTTCGCCTGCCAGTACGTGCAGGGTTTTTTGGTGTCGCGCCCTCTGGACAACCTGGAAGCCAGCGAACTGCTCCGTTCCGGAGCCCTCCTCCTGCCCCCGGATCCGCTTCGCCGCATCACCCGCAGGATGCCCGTCTTCAAGTCCACCTGATCCCAAAAGCCCACCCCCCATGCGCCGCTGCCTGAGCCTTGCCGGAAAACGTCCGATCGAGACCGACGAGGCCCAGGCCTCGATCCACTACTACACCTCCCCATCGGCGTCCGAACGGCAGGAACTGCTGGACAAGTGGCAGATCGACCGCCACAGCCTCGATGCCGCCCTGGACCCCGACGAGGTCCCCCGGGTCGACTTCAGCTCCAAGGACGTGAGCATCTACTGGAAGCGCCCCACCAGCGTGCGAAGCGACCGACAGGTTCTGTTCAATGTCGCCTCCATGGGGGTATTCCTGCGCGGCGACCAGATGATCGTCGTGGTCAGCGACGACCACTTCCCGGTGGGCCAGCAAGCCTTCGCCGAAGCATCCACCCCCAGCAGCTTCCTGCTGCGGCTTCTGGGCCACACAATCCAGCACTACTACGAACACCTGAAGGTGATCAAGATGATCTCCCGGGAGATGCAGAACAAGCTGGAAAGCTCGATGGAAAAACGGCTTTTGTTGGACATGTTCAGCCTCGAGGAAAGCTTGACCTACTATCTCAACGCGTTGGAATCCGATGGGGCGGTGCTGAAAAAAATGGAAGTCAATCCAGACAAGATCGGCTTCACGAAGGAGGATCTGGATTATCTGGACGATCTGCGCATCGACCACGAACAGTGTCAGAAACTGACCAAGATCTACCAGGAGATCATGGACTCGATGGTGCAGACCCGCGAGGGAATCATGAACAATTCCATGAACATCCTCCTGAAGAACCTGACGATCATCACGGTGGTGTTCCTTCCATTGAACCTCCTGGCGGGACTGGGAGGCATGTCGGAATTCTCGTCGGCGCTCGGCGGCTTTCCCAAAGGGGTGGGCTACGCCATGCTGGTCCCGCTGCTGGGCGGGATCGGCTGGGGGACCTGGTGGATGCTGTCGCGGTACGTGGACGACTTCAGCTCGGGCCGGAAAAAATCTTCCCGCTCCAAGCCGAAGTCCTGATCTCTCCTACCGGATCACCACCGATCCGGTCCTGCCGCCCGACCGCACCATGGCAAGTCCCTTCGTACCGGTGGCGATCCAAGCCTTCCCGTGCGAGTCGGCGTTCCCGCTCCACAGGAGTTTCCCGCTCGTCTCGCGCACCTCCAGGGCGCCCTCCGCTCCCTCGATCCAAAATCCTCCCTGCGCGGCCACGGCGCGAAAACCCGTTTTGCCCGCCATTGCGTGGGTGGACGCCACCGAGTAGGCGGATCCCTTGGGATCGGTGGGCATTGCTCCCATCACCCCTTCCTCACCCGGACGCGTCAACAACAGCGCCAGATAGCCATCCTTCACCACGCCGTTGGAGGGGTCGAATTGGGCGAGGTTTTCATCGAAGGTCCAGTCTCCGAAAGCCCAGCGGGTTTTATCCAATCGATCGAAGTCGTCCAGCCAGGAAAACGTAAAGTCGGAGCCACCGGGTCCGCGACCGGGGGTGTATGCACTGTAGCGCATCCAGTTGACCACCTGGGCCACGGGAAGTTTGGAGAGGTCAAATGCGCCGACCCAACCGACCGATGAGCTCGCCCACAGGTTCATGCGCCAGCTCTGCGCGCTGTCGCGAAGATCCACCACCTGCTGGTCCGAGCCGTCGGTTTTGCGCTGGACAACCCCATCCAACCGCCACACAACGGAATCAGGGGTCCAGTCCAACTCGAAGGTGTGGAAACCATTGGCCAAGCCCGCAAGCGCATGCACGTCTTCCGAGGTTTCCTTGGATTGGAGATTCCCGGTGATCAAGTTGGATTGGAATGAGCCTGGTTTGTTGCCCAGGACTTCGATGTCGATTTCACGCCAAGGGCGAGGTGCGCCCAGGTAGGAATCGTTGTAATAGGTGAAAAAAGACGAGACCGACCCCGGCGTGGCGGCCACTTTCATCCGGATCTCCCAGCGACCGAATTTCACCGACGACTTGGAGTAGAGTTCCGCTCCGCTGCAAGTGGTGGCGGCTTCGGCGAATGGGCTCGCGGCAAGGATCGCCAGGGAGGTCAGGGCCAGTTGGGAGAGTTTCATGGTGTGCTTCGTTGAAGGAGTGGGTTCCATTATTGCCTGAATCTCGTTGCACAACAAGGATTCGCGATGCAATCTTTGATTCGATGGAACGTTCAGCGTTTTCTGTTTTCCACTTCCTGGATACTCGAATCCGCACACATCCCAACCAGCGGCTTCCCTCCGTTCGGGAACTGTGCCGGGATCACCATATCTCGAGTCGGGAGGTGGTCTCAGCTCTTGCCGAGCTCCGTCGGCTTGGCTTGGCGGAAACCCGGCCTGGGTCCGGAACCTGGCCCAGAGGCAGTCTCCCGGATCCCCCTCCTCCCCCATCTCCGCGGCAGGATCCAGCCCAGTTGGCCGCACACCTGGAATCCGAGCTCTTGGCAGGGAGATTTTCGACCCGCCAAGCCCTCCCCCCCGCCAAGGCATTGGCCATGGAGTGGGGGTGCCACCCTCAGACGGCGCGTGCCGCCCTGCGAACCCTGGAGTCGCAGGGGCTGTTGGAGCGATCTGGGCGACGTTGGCAAAAGAGTCGTCCTCGATCGGGACGCATGCCCAAACGAGCCTCCATCCTGATGGTCGGAGCCAGCGACGAACGCGGGCAATTGCGCATGGACACCGACCGTGAACTCGAATTCTGGCGCGAGATCTCGAACGAAGCCGCCCGCAACGGACTGGAGACCTCCCGAGCCGTCTGGACAGGATCTGGCATCGAGCCTCCGCGAGGAACCCTCGGGATCGTGGTTTCCACCTGGCATGTCGCCGATGGCCGCGATCTGATCCTCGCGACCCGGAGTTCCGGTCTGCCCGTGCGGACCTGGCAGGACGGCTGGAGCGGACCGCTCCAGGAAATCGCCCGCGACCACCCTCGGCTACGCGTCCACGATGTCGCCCTCTCCTCGGAGGCGGGTCGTGAGATGGGTCACCACCTGGTGGAGCGTGGATTTCGCCGCGTCGCCTGGGTTTCACCCTTCCACGCTTCCGCCTGGTCGCCCATGCGGGAGGCGGGATTGCGAGACTCGCTGGAAAGCGCAGGTGTCGAGGTGGAATCGTTCACCATCCCTGCGGTCTCGGAGTGGGATTTTTTCGCCAAGGCCTGGGCGGATCCCCGGCTCTGGAAGCTCATGGACCTTCCTGGACTGGATCAACTCACCGGCGGAGGCTCCCATCCGTTCGTCGCGAAAGCCGCCGAACAATTGGGCCGGAAGATGATCCTGGATGCTTGGTCGACGCGACTTCAGGAAGCCTTGGAATGGGGAGCGGACGCCTGGGTGGCCGCCAACGACCTGGCGGCGGGGATCGCTCGCGATTGGCTGAAGTCCAGCCGGTCGCCCTTGACACCTCCTCGTGGACTGGCAGGATTCGACGACGCATCGGAAGCGCTCCGTCAGAATTTGACCAGCTATCGCTTCGACACCGCGGCAATGGCGAGATCGATGATCCACGGGATCCTCTCCCATCGACGGGGAAGACGTGGGGCTTCGGCGGTCTTGCGCCACGGCGGGAACGTCGTTCCCAGGGGATCGACCTGACTCAGATCCTTTCCAGCACCGCCAAGGAACATGCGCTTGCGGTGAATCGGCCACGCACGATTCCGCGTCGGGAAGGGTCCTCGCCCGTCGTTTCCATCAATACGCGCCAATTTCCGTCAGGCAATTGGATGGACCTGTCCGATCCGGAGCGATTGGCGAGGATCGCCCAGGCTTGTTGGAGCGAAGGGAACAGGATCGCCGCCGTGTCGGACCGATCGTCCGGTTCCTCGATCCAAGTCCATTCGCGGGCCTGGGGCAATTGCGCGCGGATGCGAAGGACTTTCCCCACCCACTCGGGATCCGGCCACGCCCCCTTGCGCTCCCAATCCACCCAGGACATCTCGTTGTCCTGGCAGTAGGCGTTGTTGTTGCCGCGCTGGGTTCGCCCCAGCTCGTCGCCGGCCAGCAGCATGGGCACGCCCCGCGCAAGCAAGGCGCAAGCGAGCAAGTTGCGCACGCGACGTCCACGCGAAGCGATCACCGCCGCATCCGAGGTCTCGCCTTCGTGGCCCAAGTTGTCGGAATGGTTCCAATCGCCCCCGTCGCGGTTGCCCTCACCGTTGGCTTCGTTGTGTTTTTGGGCGTAGGAAGCCACATCGCGCAGCGTGAAGCCGTCGTGACAGGCCACGTAGTTGACCGAAGCGACCGGACCTCGATCGGAAAACAGGTCCGGGCTCCCGGCAAGACGCATTCCAAAGACGCGGGCGGAAGCTTCCCCTTTCCAGAACAGCCTCACGTCGTCGCGAAACCGGTCGTTCCACTCGGCCCAAGCCGATGGATACTTTCCCAGGGCGTAGCCTTCCATCGTGGCGTCCCAGGGTTCGGCGATCATCAAGCGGTCGGACAACTCCGGGTCGGAGGCCAGTTCGGAGAAGAAGGGGGCATCGGTGTCGAATCCCGCATCCATCCTGCCGTGGACGGAGGCGAGATCGAACCGGAATCCGTCCACACCCAGGCGCACCCAATGGCGAAGGCTTTCCAAAACGAATTCGCGCACGTGCGTTTTGCGGAAATCCAGCGTGTTGCCGCAGCCGGTGTAGTCCTGGTGGCGTTTCGGATCGGACGGATCCTGTCGATACCACTGCCCCAGGCCCCGCAGGCCATGCACGATCCCATCCGGCCCCGCTTCGCAGGAATGGTTGTAGACCACGTCGAGCACCACCTCGATGCCCGCGGCATGGAGGGTCCGCACCATTTCGCGGAATTCGTCCACGGCTTGTTCTGGACGCGAAGCGAGCCCGGGATGCGGGGCGAACCACGACAGCGTGCTGTAACCCCAGAAATTGGCCAAGCCGCGCTCGAGCAGGAACAAGTCGTCCAGGTGCGCATGCACCGGCAGGAGCTCCACGGTGGTCACTCCGAGGGCGACCAGGTGTCCGATCACCGCTGGGGTGGCCAAGCCGGCGTACGTGCCGCGCAACCGCTGGGGCACTGCCGGATGGAGCCGCGTCAGGCCCTTGACGTGCGCCTCGTAGATCACCCTCCGGTGCGGCTCGATCGTGGGGGCGACCACACCCTGCCAATCGAAGGATGGATCCACAACCCTCGACATCGGCGGAATCCCCCGGTCCTGGAGCGGCCGCTGGATCTGCCACCCGGCCGGGTCCAACAGCAAGCGAGCCGGGTCGAACCGCGCCAACGGCAGGGTCCGCGGACCATCGACAGACCACGCGTACAGACAGCCGATCTCCGCTCCCGGCGCGAAGGCCCGCCAGATTCCGTCTTTGCTCTGCGCGGCGGCGACCCTCGCGTAGGGCTCGCGGTCGGCATCGCTCAGGAATACACAAAGCTCCACGCGGGTGGCGTCGGGCGCGAGCAGCCTGAATTCGACACCATCGCTCTGGACCAACGGGCCCAGCCTCATGGCCATGCCCTCGTGATGCCGGATGGCGCGGGGGGGACGACTTGTGGCGGCAGTTGGGGCTGACCCGCGAGATGGTGGGCGACCGACCATGCGATCCGCTCGTGCCCCACCGGCCTCGGATGAACGCCATCGTAGGTCCACTTCACCTGCGGGCTCGCGCGCATGGCCGCCAGGAACTCCTCGCCGACCGGGGAGAAGCCGCATCCTTCCGAACCCGCCACACTCTGGCAAGCGTCCCTGTAGGCAATCATTTCTCGGTTCCATTCGTGGTCGGGATCGGAATCCAGGACGCACGGACTGAGGATCCATACCTTCCCGACACCACCCAGGAGAAGCACGTGGGCGATCCGGGCGAGATTGCGACGGAAATCGTCTTCGTCCACGGGCTCGTGATCGTTCCATGGGACGAAGCGGCGCCACAAATCGTTGGCACCCACCAGGAGCGCCGCCGCATCCACCATCAAGTCAGATTCAGGCAAGGCCCGGACCAGGTCCAGGGTTTCCACGCTGCGATCGCCACCGCGGGAACGGTTGACAATTTCCGTCCCAGGAACGAGCCTTCGCAAGGCGCCCGGCCAGGCGGAGCCCACTCCTTCTGGATCGCGCTTCCACAGTCCATCGGACAGACTGTCTCCCACCACCAGCAGCTTCATGGCCGAACCTCGAACCAAGTGGCGGTGGAACCGCCCGCCTCGCGCCGAAAGCAAGTTTCCTTTCCGCAAACGGGGCAACGCGCCGTGGCGGTGCGCCCATCGGGAGGGATCGCCAAGCGCAATACTCCGCCGTGGCAGGCGAACTTGACGCTCACCCAGTTGCGAAGCGGGGTTGGCTCACCGGAGAGACTCAGAGCTTTTCCTGGCGAGACTCCGCCGCTTCGCGAGCCTTGCGAGCCTCGAACTTCCGACGGGATTTGTCCAGATCCTTCCGGGCCTGTTGGAGATCCTTGGAAAGGGGCTTGGCGCGAAGCGTGTCAAGCTGCAGGCTGTCGAGATTTTCCTGGGCGCGATCGAACTGCTCGAGTTCCGAGTAGGCACGAGCCAGTTGCAAGCGAGCCAGCGGGAGGCGATCGGAGTCCGGGTATTCCTTGAAAAGCAGATGGAAATAGATGGTGGCCGCCTGGGGCTCGCCCATTTTCATGTACAGTCGTGCGGTTTCGAAACGTCGATTGGCCATGCGCGTCACGAGGTCGTTCATGTCGGCACGTGCGGAATCGGACCGCACACCCTTGGGGAACTCGCCCAGGAACGATTCCTCGCGTTCGATGGCCTTCTGGATCAAAGACGGATCGCGATCCCAGGTGGGAGCCTGGTTCCATGCCGAGCGGGCCACCTTCCAGAGGGCTTCTTCACGGTACTTGGTGCGCTCCCAATTGCCCGCCAGGATCCCGAATTCCGTTTCGGCTTCGAGCCATTGTTCGATGCGGAAATGGCTCTGGGCCAGCATGTACTGGGCCTCTTCGGCGTATTCGAACTGTGCGCAGGAAACCGTCACGTCCCGCAATTTGGTTTGCGCCTCGGGATCGCGTCCCTTGGTGTAATCCTTCTTCGCATCGTCGAACTTGCGCTTGCAAACGACATCGATGCTTTCGATGGGGGGTTTGGAGGAAGAGCAGGAGACCACAAAAGCGGTCGCCGCGACACACGCCGCGGCCCGAAATAGCGAAGAAGAGTTCATGATAGGAGTAATCTAGTTTCAGCGGCTCTCGCCGTTTTGCCGCTCCATGCGCTCGCGGTCCACGTTCCCCTGGACCGCGACCAGGAGGTCGCGGGAAAGATCGATCGAAGCCAGTGGGGAAACGGAGCCATCCTCGATGACGCCAAAGGTATTGGGCGCATCGGTGGCGCCCTTGACCTCGATGTCCTTGAGATTGACCTGCTGGCCCTGACGGGACCCGGCAATCGCATCCATCGCCTTGTCCACAGAACTGTCCGTTTTCTGCGCGAACGCGGAGAAGGACAGGCCTGCGACCGTGATCAGTACGAGGTTGGAACGGAACATGGGACACCTCCGGATCGGAGCCTGCCGCAGGGGATCCACGGCCGCGCTCACCTCCAAATAATCGGCTCGATCGCGCATATCATGGCGTCGATGTTCCGTCACTGACCGGTGACATTTCGGGGACAAACAGAAAGCCCTCCGGACGTTTCCATCCGGAGGGCTTCATGCGCAGAAGAGGACTTGAACCTCCATGACCTCTCGATCACTAGAACCTGAATCTAGCGCGTCTACCAGTTCCGCCATCTGCGCGGCACAGAGAGACAAAGGTATGAGTCCCCTTGCTCCCTGTCAAGATCTCAGCGCAGGTTCAAATGAACCTTCAAAGTTTCTTCACGAGGAACTTCGATGGCCTGGCATCCGCTCTTTCCATTGCCGGATCCGCAAAGATTGTGCTTGCCCGCGGGAACCTTGGCCACGTTCAGCGCCGCGCCCTGGGTGCTGCCGATCGGGCGACCATCCAGCGAAATCGATGCTTTGCCAGGATTGGTGGTGACCTGAAGATTCCCCAATGGCACGCGGAGTTCGATGTTGAGGGTCGTGGCCTGGCCGTTCCAGACATTCACGCGCGACTTGTAGAGATTCCAGCCTTCCAGGTCGATCGAGAGATCGTCACGACCGGAATTGGCCTCGATGGTGAGAGGGCTCTTGCCGCGATACTCGTCGGCGTAGAAAATTTCCGCGCCGGAGGGGCGGGTGTTGATGATCAGTTGCCCTTTGCCCCCGCGCTCCGGCTTGCCTTTGGAAGGCTCGAAGGCGGTATCATCCATATTGATCGGCGCCATGGCTTCGCCCTTGTAGGCGGCCGAGGCACTGGCAGTGTCCGGGTTCTGGTTCTGAGCTTCTTCGACGGGAGCAGCTTGGGCGGTCTCCTGAGCAGCCTTTTTCGCGGCCTTTTTGGGAGCGGCGAATCCAGGTACGGCGGCGAGGCAGAAAGCCAGCGTCGCAACGATGGCAACGGTTGGGCGAGTTGACTTCATGGTTTCAGTCCTCCAGTTGATTTTCGACTCGTTTGAGGGGCATGGTGGAAGATAACACCCGCGACCCGGGTACACTGTCTGTTCCAGGTCAGTGGTTTTGGTCGATGGTCAAGAATCGCCAGAAGGCGGATCCGATCAGAAAACGAAGCGAGTCTCCACCCGCATCTGGTTTTCCTTCTTGAGTTTCCCCTCCACGTCCACGTTGAAAGAGGTCTGGCGATCGACGATCAACTCCAAGCCGGGGGCGATCTGGCTTCCCAGCCGAACTCCGTACTGGGTGTACAGGCTGTTTTCCAAAAATCCATCCGCATCCAATCGCACGACGCCCGCATCGACCACTGGGCGTCTGTCCAGGCCGATCCGGTCCTTGTGCCAATAGAGCTCGGCCGTGGAGATTTTCTTGAGCAAGGTCGCTCCCGCCTTTCCGAGGGCGATTTTGGCGCCGGCCGCGCGCAGTTCATCTTGGGAAGCGCGAGACGGAAACATGTGGGAATAGTCCGCACCCAACGTCACGAACTGGAACAGGTCCCATTGTGCCGCGGCAAAATATCCCTGCAGCCATCCGTCCTGGGCGGTGGCCAGCCCGTAGATGGACTGTTCCTTGGTGACGGCGGCACCTTGCACGAACCGAGCCCGGTCGGCGTCGTAAACCGCGTTGAAATGACCAGGCTGAAACGGTGCATTGAACAGCCGATATTCCGCCGAGCCACTCACGGGCCCCACGTGCGACGCGGCACCGACCGGGATCATCCCCCATCCTGCATCCACCGTGCTGGGGTCGCTTGTCCGGGGCTTGGCAAAGACGGAATAAGCTTCCAAGCCGAACAATTCCGTGGTGACGATCGGAAGCGCCGCCTCTACCCAGTAGATGGCAAATGGCTTGGAATCCGTGTAGCGATTCCTGACATCTCCTTCGCGGTACCGACGGATGGAATCCGCTTTCTGGTTGGCAACGGAAAGGGTCTGGCTCTGGTCGAAGAGATCCGAGTTGCGATAGTCGCTCTGGTCCAAAGGAGCGACGCAGACCGAGGCTTTATCCGGCGCCCAATCAACCGCATCGGGGCAGCCGTCATCATCCAAATCGCGCAACCCGGCGTACTGGTTCCAATCGTAGGCGCCGCCGAACCCCACCGAAAGCCCGCCCAGCAAAGGAAGACCACTGGGTTTCAGTGGGCGGAATCCGGCGCGCAGCGCAGTGAACGGCCCGCCATTGCCGAGGTCTTGCAGATTGTTGACCACCGCTTCAAGATCCAAGCCCAACGAGGTGATGTCGTTGAACTGAGTGTGCAGTCCCAACAGCTTGTAGTCTGGATAACGAGCCATGTTGCCGTAATTGGAAGCCACCAGGCCGCGCCCCAGTTCGATCCCGTGCAACGTGCCCAGTCGAGCATAGAATGGGTCCTTCGGATGGGCCCAACGGACGTAATCGACCTTTCGTAAGACACTCTCGAGAGTCTGTTCCGGCGTTTCGAATTCCCAACCTTTGGACGCCAGGTTCTGGGACTCGTCCAGGAACAACTCCATATTGAAGCCGATACCGAGTTTTCCGAACCCGACCTCAGGCGTAAAGGCCAATCGGGTCCAAGTCTTTCCATCGACGGTCAGAGTCCCGAAAGTGAGCCCTGGATGGAACTGGAACCCCTCGTCCGAACCGGATGCAGGGTCCACCGCACCTGCAGGTACCGTTTGGGGAGGGGCCTTCGGATCCGCTGTCGTGGTATCCGGCTTGACGGGCGCACTTGCCGGTGCTGGAGCTTGGGGCGATGCCGAGGGCAAAACAGGAGCCGTTGCAGGAGAGGGTGGCGGCCCCTCGACAGGAAGGGGAGCCTGGGCTCCGATGACCCCGCTCAGGGCGAGGAATATCCAGCTTGGTTTGCCAGTGCGCACAAGGGCCTCCTAGAGTCGGCGGCGATCCGGATTCCATCGCCCAACGCCGACCGTCAAAAAAATGATTATCTGTCTGCTTCCAAAGGGATTATGCCAAAAGAAAAAAACCAAGCGCAACCGGAACTCTCCAGTCCACTCCACGATCTGGCCCGCCAGGTGGAGCGGTACCGCGACCAGGCGGAGATCCTCGGAAAACTCCAAGCGGGTCGACAACTTTTGGAGTGCCCCTCCTGCGGTCTGCACGAGGACGAACTCGCCGACCTTTCCCTGATCGTGGCCACCGAAGACGAACCCGGACAGGACACGGGCCTGCGATTTTCGCCCGCGGATGACGACGCTGGCAGATGGATCTGTCCCAACTGCGCCACCGCGTTTCCTTGATCCTGGATTCCGCATAACAATCGGAACCGACCATTCCAGTCGGCCTATCCCACCCACCACAACCACTGTCGCCGCCTGCCCGTTTCCGTTTCCAGGGCGATCCGAGGATCGCCCCTACATCGCCCATCGGGCAACGGCGGCCATTCCCGCCCGCCCATCCTGCCCACCTACCCCCAACCGGCCAGCGAAGCGGCGCCGGAAATCGGCAATCAAACAGAAAAACAATCCGGCCTGGCCCAACTGCGCCACCGCGTTTCCTTGATCCTGGATTCCGCGTAACAATCGGAACCGACCATTCCAGTCGGCCTATCCCACCCACCACAACCACTGTCGCCGCCTGCCCGTTTCCGTTTCCAGGGCGATCCGAGGATCGCCCCTACATCGCCCATCGGGCAACGGCGGCGATTCCCGTCGACCCATCCTGCCCACCCACCCCCACCCGGCCAGCGAAGCGGCGCCGGAAATCGGCAATCAAACAGAAAAACAGCCCGCGCAGCGAAGCTGAAAATCGAGCGAGGGAGATGCAGACGACCCGCCACGACGAGCGAGGCGCCAGAGCCGTACGCGCTGGAACGGCGACCAAGCCGAGCGAGGAAGTAAGGGGAGTATGCGCTCCCGCAGCCGATTTTTAGCGGAAGCCGGGGAGGCCGGGCATGCCGGGCATTTTCACGCCGCCCATGACCGCTTCCGACTTCATCGCCAACGTTTCCTTGGCCTGATGGAATGCAGTCAGGATAAGGTCTTCCAGGAGCTCCACGTCTTCGGGATCCACCACCGAACGATCCAGCTTGAGGGATTTCAGATCCCCTTTGCCGGTGATCACCAATTTCACCTTGCCGCCGCCGGCCTCGCCGGGAAAGTCGGAGTTTTCCAGTTCCTGCTGGGCGGCCAGCACTTTTTTCTGGACCTGCTGCAACTGCTTCATCATCGCGTTCATGTTGTTCATGGAGTTACTCCGAAGTGGGGGTGGCGTCGAACGTTTCCAGGATGCGTCCAAGCACCGGATCGCCTTCGACCGCCTGTTGAAGATTGGGGCCCTTGACACGCGGATCCGGCTCCGGCCTGCGAGCCGGAGGTGCCGCGGGATTTTGGGCGGGATTTGAGACAGAATTTGTTGCTGCCGACGGCGGCGCGGCGGGCGCCGATGCGATGGCGGACGAACCCGCCGAAACCGGCGGCAGAGCCTGGCCGGATATCAGGCGGCGAAGATCCGCGACCTTGTCCAGGGATGCCATTCTCGCCAACGCCACTTCCAATGCCAAACGGGGGTTGTGCGCATCGCGCATCTGTTGGGTGACCTCGGCGACCATGCGCGCCCAGCGCAAAAGATCGCCTTCCGCCAAGGTTTTGGTGAGCTCGCGCAATTGAGCCACTCGTTCGGGCATCAGGCTCAGGGAGCCATCGGGCAAACCGTCCAAACGGCAGAACAGGACGTTGCGAAGGAACTCCCCGAACCCCCGGATGTACTCCAGCGGATCGACACCTCGCTCCAAAGACAAATGCACCTCGCCCACCGTGGCGGAAACATCCCCCGCGACCAAGTGCGACAAGAGTCGTTGGTGCGATGCCTGGTCGGGAACACCCAACGTGCGGCGCACGTCCTCGGCGGAGACCTTGTTTCCAGCGTACGCGTAGACCTGATCGAACAGGGAAAGACCGTCGCGCATGGAGCCGTCGGCCCGCAAGGCGACGATGTCCAACGCTTCTGCATCCACCTCGATGCCATCGACCTGACAGATTTGGGCAAGTCGGTCGCGCACCTGCGCCGGAGTCAGCCGACGGAAATCGTAGCGCTGCACCCTGGAAAGGATGGTTTGGGGAACCTTGTGCACCTCGGTGGTGGCCAGAATGAACACCACGTGCGGGGGAGGTTCTTCCAAGGTCTTCAAGAGCGCATTGAACGCGGCCTTGGAGAGCATGTGGACTTCGTCCAGGATCACCACCCTGTACTTGCCGTGCGAAGATGCGTATTTCAGCTGCTCGCGCAGTTCGCGGACATCGTCCACGCCGGTATGGCTCGCCGCGTCGATTTCCAGCACATCCATGCTGGCGCCCTTTTCGATCTCGACGCAACTCGCGCAGGTGCCGCAAGGCCGCTTCAACGGGTCCTCGTCGCCGCAGTTGAGCATGCGCGCCAAAATCCGTGCGGAGGTGGTCTTGCCCACACCGCGCGTTCCGGTGAACAAAAATGCGTGATGCAGGTTGCCCCTCACCAGGGAGTTCCGCAAGGTGCGGGCGACATGCTCCTGCCCGACCATGTCCTCGAAACGCCTCGGACGCCAACGGCGTGCCATGGCCTGATAGCTCATCGATCCTCCACAGAAGGGATAGGCGACAGCGGAAGCTCCAAAAATACCTGGTTTCCCGCGTCGTTGTAACAAAGCTTCTGGAACGCATGTCGGGCCATGAGGATGCCTCGACCGTGACGCGCTCCGATGTTGTTCTGATGGAACGGGTCGGGCAGATTGCGCCAATCGAATCCACCGCCTTCGTCCTGGATATCGTATCGCACGAGCCCGGCGGAGGGATCAACCATGCAGCGGGCATGCACCACCCGATCTTTCCACGGCGATTTCCTCGATCGTTCCCGAGCAAGGTCGTAGAAGACGGAGCCGCGCAGCGCATCGCGCTTCTCCTCGAAGGAGATTCCCAGGTTCCCGTGTTCGATGGCGTTGGTGAGAAGCTCCACCAAGCCGAGCGAAACGGACGTACGCCGAGGATCCCCTAGGGCCAAGGAAGTCTCGACCAGGGACAGCGCGACGGGGGTGACCATGGAAAAGTCGTTGCCCAAGGTGAGTAGCCGCTCCTGGTATCCGAGCCGGGAGGGATCGAACCTCTCGGCGAGAGTTGTCAAAGCGTGACCGAAATGAAAGCACGCTTCGTCCGGGTCCAGCGGCAGATACAAGACAGCGAACACTCCCAGACGCTTGGCTTCGAACATTTCCGACCGCTGGTGGGGATCGGCAAGCGCGAGAATCGGACGGTGACGGTTCGAATCGTCCAGATTTCGCAAGGCAAGGGGTGCTTGCGGCAGGCTGAGGTCGATGAGGATCAGATCCGGGTTGAGCTGGGCAACCAATTCCTTGAACGAGCCGACATCTGCCGTTTGCTCCAACGACTGGCCGAATCCGACCAGCATCTCCCGGAGCAAATGCGCAACCTCTGGCTGGCCGGTCAGGGCCAGGACGACTTTGGAGTCCACCCGCGTGCTGGAAGCATTTCCGTTCACCCTCAAAATATGCTTCCCGGACCCCTCTTCCGACCCATTCTTGGCGATTGGGATTGCCAGATCACCGTAGGAATTGGCAGAATGTACCGAAGTACAGGAGAACTGACCATGATCGATTTTCTCCGCAACCGGATCAGCGTGCGTCTTTTGGTCGCCGTTGCGATGTTGGCAGGATGCAATCTCTTCAATCCCTCCGGAACCGGCCCCTCCCGCGAGGATGAGGCGGACTATTGGATCGAGGAGGGTCAGTCTGCGATGCAAAAGCAGCAGTTCCAGACCGCCTATCGGGACTTTTCCAAGGCACTGGCTCTGGATTCCAGCAAATCGCTGGCCTGGCACGGTCTGGCCAAGTCCTCGCTTGCCGGCAGCGCCTTCGATGTGGGTGAACTGGTATCTCTGGGTCAACGACTCCAAGGGGCGCCGGATTCGGCCAAACTGGACAGCCTGATCGCGATCGGCGATACCGGTCTTACGAACATCTACCTGCCGATCATGCGCGTGGCCCAAATCTACAGCATGTTCCTCGGTCGCGATACGACCGGCCGAACCGACAAGGTTTTTGGCTCCCATCTGGTCCGAGCCGAGCTCGACGCCATCCTGAACTCCAAGGTCTACTTCTACCTGATGGACGCCAACCGGGACACCATCATCCAGCGTGCGGAATTGGCAGCGCTTGAACTCATGAACCTGGCTTCGGGATCCATCGGGATCGATGCCGGACAATTGGCCAGCCAAGGCGGCATGGACTCCACCACCGGAGCGCTTCCCGACACCACGCGCGACAAGATCAACACGATCTTCGCCAACGTGGCCAACATCGTGGACGACTCGGTCACCTTCAACAAGCTGGTGGGGGGCTCCGGCGATACAACCTCTGGAGATGCCACTTCCAGCATGAACCAGGACGCGCGCAGTTTCCTGCAGAAATTGGGCTCCTCGACCCGCTTTTTCCTTGTCAACGACAGCTTGGACAACGACGGCGACGGCTGCGTCAGCGAAGAAATCTACGGCGACAGCTTGGACAACGACGCCGACAGCCTGATCGAAGAAGATGGCCGCATCGGGTTGCGACGATACAACCCCACTGCCGATTCGTTGGCGATGTTGAGCCCGGACGACGGCATTCTCAATACGGCCCTGCAAGCCAAAGCAGACACGTTGGTTTTCATCGTGGGCAACGACGACTACCTGCCCCTCCCGCTTCCGGCCACGGGAAGCATGGTATGGGCCGACACCACGGCATTGCTGAAACCGTACAAGAATTTGAAATGGGTTCGGTGGGACGATCGCGCCGTTGGAAACGATACGATCTACCGCCGCGTGTTGAAGGAGAACAGCTTGGATACGACTTGGTCCCCTTCTGTGGTCCGGGACACGTTGGCGATGCGCGGAAAATCGTACCAGGAGTTCCTGATCCTGGCCATCGCCGAGGTCCGCAAGAAGGTGCTCGCTGTTCCGAAACCGATTGACAGAATCCGGATGGGACGCAAACTCGTGGGAGGATGTTGGAACAATGTCACCATACCCTAAGACCTCCGCACGCGCCGCCGTCGCCGCGCTTCTATTCCTGGTCTTCGCCCAATCCATCGACGCCGCCCCGCGCGCCCGCTCCTGGCGAGCGCTGGGAATGGGCAATGCGGGCGTGGCTGTGGTCGACGACGGCGAGGCCATCCACATCAATCCCGCCGGTCTCACGCAGCTGGGAGGCAAAGGATCGTTCCTTCCGCTGGACACGATCGGCTACAAGCGCAACAGGGTGGATTTCTGGATCGCGGGGCTCGGGGTCGATCCAAACCTGGAGACCGCTCTGAAAGGCTTGCGTTTCTACGAGCGCAACGACAGTGCGATCTCGGCGGGGAAGAAGGACGCCACCGCGCTCTTGAAGGACAAACAGTTCCTCAACGAGATCTACCAGTTCGACCGCCTGCCCATTCCCGTACGGACCAATGTGGATGTGATGCTTGCATTCCGCAACTATGGCGCCGCGTTCTGGAGCCAGGACGACATCACCTTCCAGCTCGATCGAGGGGCCCTCACTCCGAAAGCGGCCATCGAGCTGAGCTCCACCTCGGCATTGGAACTGGCGACTTCCCGAGCGTTCATCGACGACCGATTGAGCTTGGGATTCGGATACCGCGTGGTCTCCACCAGCAAGCAGTCCCGCGAGTACGATGTGCTCCAGCTCAAGGACTCCGCGGTCAATTATGGACAGGATCTGCTGCGAGCTTCCGCATCCGACCTTCGCAGATCGGAAGAATGGGGACACGGCATCGATCTGGGCATGTTGTGGTACCACAAGCCTGGCCTGCGCTACGGAGCGTCGTTGCAAAACCTCGGCATGAAACAAGGCGGACAATTCGTGACCCCGACCCTTTCCGTGGGCATGGCATGGTCGCCGCGGTTCATCCAGAGCAACCGGGCGTGGAGCCGGAAGATGAACTTCGCGATGAGCCTGGACAATGTCCTGGAGGATACCCTCGGCTACAAGCCCCTGTCCAAGCTCAATCTCGGCGGCGAATACGAGATGACCTTCATCCCCTTTGTGCTGGTGGGAAGGGTGAGCGGCGGCCTGATGGGCGGCTACCCCACCTTCGGCGCTTCCGGAACGATCCTGACCATTCTGCGCGGCGATTTCCTGACCTATGCGGAGGAAGGCGGCCGGTTCACGGGGGAGAAGGAAAACCGGTATTGGATGGGACGCGTAGGAGTCGGATTTTGAACAAGCCCGTACCGTCGCCACGTCCCGACATGGCGACGAATCTTGTCAAGCAATGGCTTGCCGAGGCGCGCCCCGGAATCAACCCTTCCGCGAAACCGCCCGATCCGAAAGCCGAAGGCCGTCCGCGGCCGAAGTGACGATTCCACCCGACCATCCCGCGCCTTCGCCCAAGGCGAACAGCCCTTCGATCCCGGGCACCTGCAGCGTGTCCGGATCGCGAGGCACGCGCATGGGCGAACTCGTGCGGGTCTCCGGCGCGATGAGCACCCCTTCGCGGATGAACCCGGGGATCTTGCGATCGAAGTCCACCAGGGCTTGGCGCAGCTGGCTGGTCACGAACTGGGGCAAAAGTTCGTCCAGATCGCGTGAGGCAAGTCCTCTGGCGTAGCTGGTGGGACCAAGGTCCGATCCTGCACGACCCTCCAGGAAATCCACGGCTCGCTGGGCCGGCGCGCGAAAGCCACCTCCGCCCAGTTCGTATGCGGCCCGCTCCAGGGCGCTCTGGAATCGGACGCCACTCCATACATCCATCGGAAGCCCCTTTTGGGCCGACCATCGTTGCAATTGCTCCGCGCTCACCGGCACCACCAGGCCGGCATTGGCGAACTTGCTCGCGCGGGCCCGGAAACTCATGCCGTTGGTCGCCAACTCGCCGGGATCCGTCGTGGTGGGAAGCACTTCCCCACCCGGGCACATGCAAAACGAATGCGCCCCGGGACCATCCGGGGTCTTGCAGGCCAGGAAATACTCGGCGGCTCCCAGTTCCTTGGGATCCACGCGCGAGCCGTATTGGCGGCGATCGATCAACTCTTGCGGGTGTTCCACGCGCACACCCACCGCGAAGTCCTTGGCCTCGAAGGGAACGCCGCGCTCGTGGAGCATCTTCCAGGTGTCGCGGGCGGAATGTCCGATGCACAATACCAAGGCTTCAACATTTTCCCAGGCGCCCGAAAACATGGCTCGCGACATCCGGCCTTGCCGCGCTTCGATGTCTTCCAGGCGCGACAGGAAACGAACCTCGCCACCGGCGTTCTGGAACCTCTGGCGCATGGCCGCCACCAGCACGCGCATCCGATCGGTGCCCAGGTGCGGCTTGGACCGCCACTGGATGGAAGGGTCTTCGCCGCAATCCACCCACTGTCGCAACGCCTGCAACACCAGCCGGTTGCGGGTGCGGGTGGTCAGCTTTCCGTCGGTGAAAGTGCCCGCGCCGCCTTCGCCGAACAGGAAGTTGGTTTCGCGGTCCAGCTCGCCGCCAGTCAGAAATTGTCTGGCTTGGCGACTGCGCTCCACCAGATCGGCGCCGCGTTCGTGCAACACCACCTTGTAGCCCTTTTCCGCCAACCCGATCGCGCAAGCGATCCCGCAAGGACCGGATCCGACCACATGGATGCGCGAGGGCAGTTGCAACGTGTCGCGCAGGAGGTCTTCCGGATCCGGCTTGGGATCGGCCAAGGGCTCCAGCAAGTGCCGATGGAACGGACGGGTGGTCACGATCTCGAGGGTGAACTTCCGCACGGGTCGGTTGGCCTTGCGGGCGTCCAGGCTCTCGCGGGTGACTTCGGCACGGACCAACGCATCTGCCGGGATGCGCCATTCGCGCAAGGCTTTCTCGATCGGATCGGACTGGTCGCGGGGGTCCATGGCCAATCCGTGCAACCGGTATCGGAAGGTCTTCACCGCGCGATCCTCCAAAGCTCATTCAAGACATTTTCCGTCTCCGCCAGGTCCGGCAAAACGACGTCGCAGCCTTCCAGACCCTGGTGGCTCCCGCCACCGGTGAGCACACCCAGGCAGCCCGCGGCGGCACCGCGGGCGCAGGCGAGATCGGCGAGGGTATCGCCCACGACCACGATGCGAAACTCTTCGTTGCTCACCAGGCGCCAAGCCTCCGCGGCCAATCGCGCCTGTCCGCTTTTGTCCAGCACCGAGTCGCCCCAGGCCCCCGGCACACCGGCCAGCCAGCGCATCAAACCTGCGGTTCGCAGCTTGATGCGGCTTCCCTCGGCGAGGTTGCCCGTCACGATCCCCGATTGGAACCGAGGGTCGGTGGTCAATGCCCGGCACAACTCCATGGCACCGGGAAGCAATCTAGGAGCCCGCTTGGAGAGTCTCCGATCCAGAATGGGCGGATACGCCCCCTTGAAGGCTTCCCAATCCGGGCCATCTCCAAGACCTGTCAATTCCTGCCACAAGCCGAAATCCGTCCGGCCCGCCATGTGGAGTTCCGGGTAGGACCGGCCCGGAAGCACCGCGACAAGAGCTTCCATGTAGGACTCGCGCCCTTCTCCCTGGGCGGTGAGCAACGTCCCGTCCAGATCGAGCAGCACCAGGACCTTCACGCGGGTTCGATCCAGCGTCCGTGCTCCTTCAGGAGCGCCACCAGCGCGTCGGGAGCCTCCGCTTCCGGCACTCCCCGGCGGACGCAGTCGCGACGAACGTAGAGGTTCACCGTGCCCGGGGTTCCCCCCACGTATCCGAAATCGGCGTCGGCCATCTCGCCAGGACCGTTGACGATGCATCCCATGATCGCGATGGAAACGTCCTTGAGGTGGCCGGTCTTCTCTCGGATCCGGGCGGACGTGGTCACGAGGTCGAACAGGGTACGGCCACAGCTGGGGCAGGAGATGAATTCTGTCTTGGAGCGACGCGCACCCGAGGCCTGCAACAGGTCGTAGGAAAGCTCCACCGCATCGCCCGATGGGCCGGAAATCCGCACCAGGTCGCCGTAGCCGTCGCACAAAAGTCCGCCCAGGGTGGCGGACATGCGCAGCAAGTCCGGCTCGGTGCCGTCCAGGTCCCAGCGCAGGACCACGGGAGGACGGAATCCGGCTTTCTCCAGCCGGGCGCACAGGGAGCGAACTCCCCACGGTCCAAGCGAAGGTGCGACAGAGGCCAGATACAGGTTGGAGCTGGGCAGAAGACGGATTGCATCCAAAGCCGCAGCGTTCAGGAAATGCAGCTCCACAGGGATTCCCGCGCGAACGAGTTCAGAGACATCGGGGGGGACGGCTTTCTCCGACAGGTCCACCCGGGCCAGCGGGAATCCGCTCCCGCCAAGATCTGTCCACTCCACCGGCCGATCCTTGCCTTCTCCGGATTCTTCGGCGGATGCTCCCACCCGAACAGGATGCGAGGCTCCGATTTCGGAGGCGTTGATGCGGATGGGAAGCGAGGAGCGGCGCTGGTAGTTGAACGGGTCGGAGGTTTCGGCAGGCCCCGTCAACGGGAGGACTCCTCCCGCGAAATCGCGCAGATCCCCTTCGAACGGGCGGGTGCAGGCTTCCACCAGATTGCGGGCCACGGGAATTTCCAGGACGGGATCTTCCGTGAGGCTCACGCGGATGGTGTCTCCGATGCCGTCCAACAGAAGCGATCCGATCCCGACCGCCGATTTCAACCGACCGTCGCGACCTTCACCCGCCTCGGTGACTCCCAGATGGATCGGATAGGGCTTGCGGTTTTCCGTTGCCAATCGTTCCACCAGAAGGCGGTAGCACTGGAGCACCACCTTGGGGTTGGAGGACTTCATGGAGAAGACCACCTGGTCGAATCCTTCGTCTTCGCACACCGCGAGGTATTCCAGAGCGGAAACAACCATCCCCTCGGGGGTATCCCCCCAGCGGGAAAGGATGCGGTCGGAAAGGCTTCCGTGGTTGGAGCCGATGCGCAGCGCCGCACCGCGTTCGCGGGCCATCTTCACCAGAGGACGGAACTTGTCTGAGATTTTCTGGATGCCGCGTTCGTAATCCGAATCGGCGAATTCCTTCTGGAATCCGTAGGCGGTCTTGGCGTCGGCGAAGTTGCCCGGATTGATGCGCACCTTCTCCACCCACTTGACCGCCTCGAAGGCGGCCGCGGGCTGGAAGTGGATGTCGGCGCACAACGGCACCGTGACACCTTGGGCGCGCACCTGCTTGACGATCTCCTCCAGGCAGGCGGCATCGGTTTGCGTGGGCGTGGTGATGCGAACCAACTCGCAACCGGCCCGGGCCAGCTGGACGGTCTGGGCCACGGTGGCCTCGATGTCCTTGGTGAGAGTTGTGGTCATCGACTGCACCAGCACGGGATTTCTCCCGCCGATGCGTCGGTCGGCGACGGCCACTTCGAGGGTCTGGCGACGGAAGGTTCCCAAACGGCTTTGTCGGATATTCATGATAGGCGTTCAAAGATCGAAAAACGTTCTCCGACTCACCACCTTGCCGGATCCATTCCGAACACTTCGCGCAACATACCGTACAATTTCGGGTGCTCTGCCTCGAATTCGGGCCCCAACTCGAGGAAGGCTTCCACTGCCACGGCAAAGAATTCCACCGGGCTTTCCGCCCCGTAGGGGTCCAAAAACGGATCTTCGCCTCGGTCATCGGCCGCACGCAACGCATGGAAATGATCGTCCAAGGCGTGTTTCCAATCGATCATGAGACCTGCGGGCATGGGTGGGCAACCGTCGGATCCGCCCGCCATCGAGTCGAATTGGTGGGCGAACTCGTGCAACACGACGTTGAATCCGTCCAGGAAGCGAAAACTCAACCGCACCGACCGCACCGAAAGCACCACGGCGCCGTGATCCCACGACTCGCCATCGAAGGAGGCTTCCTCGTCGGTGGCGATGGCACCCCCTCCGATGGACCGATCATCCCGACGAACATAGGTGGAGGGATGCAGGTAGATGGTGGACAGCTCCGGATACACTTCCAGGTCGGGACGGCCCGCCAACAACAAACAGGCCTGGCCCGCCACGGACAGCCGGATGTCGTTGTCCACCCGGGTGCCCTGGCAAGGTACGAACGTCTTTCGAGCCAGGAACAGACGCACGGCACCCTCCCAGCGAGTCCGTTGGGAAGGTGTCAAAAAACGACTCAAAGGCGCGACCTTCTCCATCACCCGGCGTTCGTCCGGGGTCAGACTCCCGGACAGCAATGCGGCGTCGATGGACCGACGGCGTCGCGAACTGCGCCAAATCCACAGTCCCGCGAAAACGACTGCGCCGATGAACCCCCAGAAAACAGCGAGATCGGCGTCCAGTCTCAGACCTTGCGTCCCGCGATGGCGGCGCAGAGCCCAAAGTCGAGCTCCTTGACGCGAACCTCCTCGAAGCCCTCGCGCGCAAGCAGACTCGCGTATTCCTTCGAGGAGGCGAACCGGCGGATGGAGCGCACCAGGTATTCGTATGCCTCGCGACTGGATCCGAACACGCGACCCACGAAGGGAATGGCGATCGGGGCGACCCCGCCGTAGAAGCTTTTGGAAACGACCGTGGTGGGCCGGAAGAATTCCAGTGTGGAAAACGTCCCGCCCGGTTTGAGCACACGCCGGATCTCGCGGACTCCGCGCTCGAGGTCGTCGAGGTTGCGCATCCCGAATCCACACAGCACGGTATCGAACGACGCATCCACGAACGGCATGGCCAACGCATCGGCTTGGATCCCGGAGGGGAGCCCCTTGGACACGAGCGTCGACATCATGCCGGCGGAAAAGTCGGCCACAACAGAATCTGTCATGGAGATCCCCTCGCGCCGGGCGGCCAGCAGGAAATCCCCGGTGCCACCGCACAGATCCAGGATCCGCTGTTGGCGTTTGGGCAGCATGGAAACGGCCTTGCGTCGCCAGGCGAAGTCGCGCCGGGCGGAAAGCACGTGGTTGAGGGTGTCGTAGCCGCCGCTGATGCGGTCGAACATCTGCCGTATGCCGTCGCTCACAGACCCAACTCCTTCCAAAAACCGTCCACTCTCCGCACCACCTCGGGATCCTGCCGGATCCACTCGGGCCATGGCCCCCGGTCGTAGCCTTCATCGGGGCGTTTTTTGGTGCAATCGAAGCCCAGCGCCAAGCCCGGACGCAGCGTGTCCAACACCAGAACATCCCGGGCGGGATCCAGATTGGCTCCGCCAACCACCAGCGCGTTGGCCGGACTTTCCAACGCGAATGCGTCGTCGAAAACTGCGGCGAACAGCACGTTTGGACCCAAACTTCCTTGAAGCTGCTGGAGAAGCTCGCGTCCTTGCCCGGCCAAGGATTTTTCGATCAGCATCAACAGAACGCGTCCCTTGGCATCCGCCAGAGTCCACCGAACGATTCCCGGCGGGGGTTCCCTGCGAAACGGTCCTTCCGCATTGCGGCCCGAGCGCTCCCCCGTCCACTCCCCCGCGATGCGTGAGGTGGCGTCCAATCCGATCTTCCCCCCGAAGTCGGCGGTCCCGGCATGATCCAAGGTGTCGGCGGGTCCGGAGGCAAGCACGGTATCCTTGCGGGCATGCCAGTTTTTGTCCAGGATATCCAGCAACGCTTCCGGGTTCGCGAGGTCGGTTCCTTCGTCGAAGGTCGCCACGGCCTTGGTGAACATCATCTGGCCGGTACCCCACACCGAATGGAACGACTTGTGGGCATGGTAGGGAAAGCGCTTCTTCACCGTAAGCAGCGCAAGGTTGTGGAACACGCCCTCCGGCGGCAGCCGCATGTCGGAAATTTCCCCGTGCAAGCGCCTCAACAGCGGCAGGAACACGCGCTCCGTGGCGAGGCCCATGAAGCCATCTTCCTTGGGCGGCCCGCCCACCACCGTGGCGGGAAAGATCGCGTCCTTGCGCCGGGTGATGCGCTCCACATGGAAGGCGGGGTACATGCCCGCCTGGGAGTAGTAGCCGGTGTGGTCGCCGAACGGGCCTTCGTGTCGCAAGTCGTCGGGGTCCACCCAGCCTTCCAGCACAAAGTCCGCCTCGGCGGGAACCTGGATACCGTGGATGCCGCAGCCGATCATGGGAACCCGGCGTCGCGTCAGGAATCCCGCCAACAGCATTTCGTACAAATCCGGAGGCAAGGGGGCGGTGGCGGCCCAAGCCAGGGCCGGCGGGCCACCAAGAGCGACCGCCACGGGAATGCGGCGCGAGGCTTCGTCCAGGTGGCGACGTCCATCCTTCTGTCGTTGCCAGTGCATGCCGGTGGTGTTGTGGTCGAACACCTGCATGCGGTACATGCCACAATTGGGCTTGCCCGAAGGCGATTGGGAAAAGACCATGGGCCAGGTGATGAACGGCCCGGCGTCCTGGGGCCAGGTGGTCAGGACCGGCAATCGTCCCAAGTCCACGGTGGATTCCACCACCTCCTGACAAGAAGCCTTCCGAACTGTTTTGGGTGGGGCGTGCCGCAGGGCTCCCACCGCCTTGAGCGCCCGCCATGCCTCGCCCACTGTTCGAGGAGGCTCCAATTCCGTGAGAGCCTCCACCCGACGTTGGGTTTGGCGCAGGGTCTGGTCGCCCAACGCCCATGCCATTCGGTTTTCCGATCCCAGCAGATTCACGGCGACCGGAAACTCGGAGCCTTTCACGGATCGAAACAGGATCGCCTTGCCGCCGCCATCTTGGCGCATCACGCGGTCGGCGATCTCGCAAACCTCCAGATAGGGGTCCACTTGCCGCTCCACCACGGCCAATTCACCGCGAGAACCGCAATAATCCAAAAACGACTTCAGCGATCGAAAGTGTGGTATCACTCGTGAAAGATACCTTTGCGGCCCGATGTCGCCTAAACCGGTACATTCCTTTCCAAACCCAGATCTGAACCCTTTCAGCATTAAATCCGACTCCTAACCGCATGCTCGACCCATCCACGGATTCTTCACTGCGCGAACCGCCTTCCAAACACGCTGGGCATCTCGCCCATCCCGCACGCCTCCTGGAAAAACTGCGCGACAACTTGCTGGAACTGGTGCGCGCCCCGAACTCCAATACGCGATTTTTGATTGTTTCCGGTGGCTTGTGGACCATGATGCTGGCCGCGACCGACCCGTACAAAACCCTGTTCTTCCAGCGGCTGGGCTTCGACAACAAGGCCATCGGATGGCTGTTGGCGATGGACATGGTCGTGCGTGCCGCGGGCCTGGGGCTTTCCGGTTTTTTCATGCGACGCTTCGGGGCCAAGCGAATGTTGGTCGGCGGCGACATCATCTCCTGGGTGGTGCCCTACCTGATCCTGGGACTGGCCTCCCAGCCCTGGCATGTCGTGGTGGCGGTCCTTTGCACGTCGTTGAACGCCTTCGCGAGCACGCCGTACAATTGCCTGCTCGTGCAGGGAATGCCTCCCGCGCGCCGCACGAAAGCCTACGCGTTCATGCACCTGTGGAACATCGCGCCGACCGTGGTGGTGCCGTGGATCGCGGGACAGTTCGTGGCCAGCGGGGAATTCCTTCCTGCCGTCCGGATCCTGTTTTTGCTCCAGGCGGCATCGATGTCGGTAGGCATCTTCCTGCGCTGGCGCAAACTGGAAGACCTCGAGGCCATCCCTCCGGAACGACGTCAGGGATTTCTGGCGACTCTGGTTTGGTTGATCCGCTCGAAGCCTTTCCTGGCGGCCTGGATGGCCTTGTCCAGCCAGTGGGTGGTCGGACAGATCTGGAACAGCTTCCTGCCCATCTTCCTGACCAAGCACCTGGGCGAAGGCGTCAAGATGCCCGCCCTGATGAACGAGGCGACAGGAATCGGCATCCTCGTGGGGTCGCTGGTCGTCATCCCCCGTCTCTCCGAATCCCGGATGCGCCACCTGGCCCCGGTGGGGCTCCTCGTTCAGACATTTTTTGTCTTACTGTACCCGCTGAACCCCTCGACCTGGGGACTCTTGGCGCTGGCGGGGATGGGCGGCATCTGCTCCAGCCTGTATCTGGGAGCGACCAGCGCGATCCTGGCCCACGCCCTGCCCGCGCACCTTCGCGACCACGGCTTTTCCATCTCCTACATCGGGGCGTTCCTTCTGAGCGCCGCCACCATGCCCTGGGTGGGGAGCATCCTCAACACCCATCTGGGAGCATTCCCGTTCTTGGCCGGGGCGGGGCTCCTGGCCTGGATGGGAACCCTCGCCATTTCCGACCGGTTGTTGAAGAGGGCTGGGATCTGATCGCTCGATCCGCGCCATCCCACGAACCGTTCAGATCTCCGTGTCCACCGGATCGGGCACCATCGATGGCACGAAAGCCATGCACGAGAGCGGCGGCAGTTCCAGCATGAGGTGCGCGGGTTGCCCCTGCCAGGCATCGCCCACCGCCTCGCGGCCACCCATGTTGCCCATTCCCGATCCGCCGTAGATCTCGGCATCGGAATTGAGGCGTTCCTGCCAGAATCCGCTCCAGGGCACACCCACACGGTAGCCGTGGCGCGGGACCGGCGTGTAGTTGAAAACAAACAACACGGGCGGTTCCTTCGGATCCGCCGAGCGTCGCAGGAAGCTGGTCACGGATTGTTCACTGTCCGAACAATCGACCCACTCGTAGCCTTTGCCCGCGCAGTCTTGGTCATGCATGGCGGGCATTTCGCGATAGATCTTGTTGAGATCGGCCACCCAGCGGCGCAGTCCCTCGTGGGTCGGGAAATCCAGGAGGTGCCAATCCAAGGACCTGGACTCGCTCCACTCGCGCCATTGGCCGAATTCGCCGCCCATGAACAGAAGTTTTTTTCCAGGATTGCCCCATTGGTTTCCGTACAGCAGGCGAAGGTTGGCCATTTTCTGCCACCAGTCGCCGGGCATCTTGCCGATCAGGCTGCCCTTGAGGTGCACGACCTCGTCGTGCGAGAGCGGGAGCACAAAGTTTTCCGACCACACGTAGAGCATCCGGAAGGTCAGGTGGTCGTGGTGCCATTTGCGATGAACGGAATCCTTGGACATGAACGACAAGGTGTCGTGCATCCAACCCATGTCCCACTTGAACGTGAAGCCCAGTCCGCCCACGTAGATGGGACGGCTGACGCCAGGCCAGGCGGTGCTTTCTTCGGCCAGCGTGAACGTGCCGGGAAACAGCGCATGGATACGGGCGTTGAGCTTGCGCAAAAATTCGATGGCGGCGATGTTCTCGCGACCGCCGTATTGGTTGGCGACCCAATCGCCATCTTTGCGGGAGTAGTCCAGGTACAGCATGGAAGCGACCGCATCCACGCGAAGACCGTCGATGTGATAGGTCTCCATCCAGAACAGCGCCGAGGCCAAGAGGAAATTGGACACCTCGTTGCGCCCAAAGTTGAAGATCAGCGTGCTCCAGTCGCGATGTTCGCCCTGGCGCGGATCGGCATGTTCGTACAGATGCGTGCCATCGAAAAAGGCGAGCCCCGGAAAATCCTTGGGGAAGTGCGCCGGGACCCAATCGAGGATCACGCCCACGCCTTCCTGGTGGAGGTGGTCCACGAAGAATTGGAAATCTTCGGGCGATCCGAACCGGCTGGTGGGCGCGAAGTACCCGGTGGCCTGGTATCCCCACGAACCATCGAAGGGATGTTCGGTGATGGGCAAGAGCTCCACATGGGTGAAGCCGGTTTCCTTCACGTATTTGGCGAGTTTGGGCGCCAATTCGCGGTAGTTCAGGAAGCGCTGGTCGTCTTCCGGAACGCGGGCCCAGGAACCCAGGTGGACTTCGTAGATGGAGATCGGCTCGCGCAGCGGATCGATGGACTTGCGTGCGTCCATCCAGTCGGTGTCGTGCCACTGAAAATTCAGGTCGCAGATGCGGGAGCCGGTGCCGGGGCGATACTCCGCGGAAAAGGCGTACGGGTCGGATTTTTCCACCCAATAATCGTCCACTTGCGACACCAAGTGGAACTTGTAGGTTTGCCCAACGGTGGCGCCGCCCACGAAGCACTGCCAAACACCCCCCTCCTGGCGTTCCATCAGATGGGCGTCGGGGTTCCAACCGTTGAAGTCGCCGATCACCGCGATGCGACGCGCGTTGGGCGCCCAGACCGCGAAGGAGACGCCCTCCACCCCTTGGTAGGAGCAAGGATGGGCGCCGAGTTTTTCCCAGATCCGTTCGTGATTACCCTCGCCATGCAGATGGATGTCGAGGCTGCCGAGAACCGGATATTGGAGTGCGCTCACCGAATGGGCTCCTTGGAAGGGAGGCGCCAGACAGACTCCGGCGCCGTGTGGCTTCCATGGTAGCATTGACAAAGAGGGTTCTCAACCATGGGACGGCAAAAAGCGCACTCGGTTTTGTCTGGTTGGTTCGAGGATCAGGGCCTCGGACAAATCCCGATCAGATCCGAGCCCGAAGGAAAAATCCCGCATCCCTGCCAAGCAAGCACTGCGGGAACCTTCGCCCCGTCACCGCGGTAGATGAATTGGCTCGTTTGGCTCACCTGCCAGGGAAACCGCCAGTCAGGGCTTGAGGCAAAGAGGATTCCTCCCCGACTTGAAAATTCGAACCCGCCCAGGGACTCACTCGGTGCGAGCTGGAACATGTTCCACCCGATGTCCGAAGCTATCCACATGGGAAGCATCATCATCTCGTCGGATTTGCTGTACTCCGCCCAGTATTCGAAATCGGCAATCGTCTTCCAGGAATTCCCAGGGAGAACCATGGCACGTACCGAGTCGGCCACGGGCAAAATGCCGGCGGGCCCTGTGGCCCCCATGGTGCCTGACCTCACATTGTCCAAACTCAGGTACAACGTATCGCCGTGGGCCATCAGGCGGTGCCCCAGGATCCCCTCCGGATTTGGAAGAGTATCGCTGCTCAGGCGATGGCCTTTGAGATCCCAGACTTCGATCACCGCCGCCGTCAACTCAGGAAGTTCAACTCCTCCCTCGCCAAACACCCCCCGAGAGGAATCCGTGGCAGGGATGCCCCGTACCACCCACAGGTTTCCTTGCCAGGGGATCGCGCGCATGGGCCGCCCTGGCACGGTGAAGGGCGCAGACCATTCCACCCCGTCCGGGCTGGTCCACACACGAATGGAGTCCGTCGGGTAGGTGTAGAAATCGAACCGAGGACCATTCAGACAGACCAGTCCCCCAGCCAAGGTATCGAGCCTTGCGCACCCTTCGGGTAGGCGTCCGAGCTTTTGGAGGCCGAGTCCTGGTCTCGAAGCAACATAAGGAGAGGGGGCGACAAGGGGCACGTGGTTCCAGTCGAGGCCTGGGTGCAAACCGGAATCCAAGGCGACTACGGAATACGAAGGGGTCCGTGCATTCAACCTCACTTCGGTGGGACGGAACAGGGTATCGAACCACTCGTTGGCACCGGAAGCGGGAAAGGTCCTCGAGTCCGCCATCCCGTTGCTTTCCATTCGATCAAGGCGATACCAAGCCACCCTGGGGGAAGAGGAGCGATCCCACCGAACCATCGCCACCCCGTTGATGGAATCGTATGCCACGGACGTTCCTTTCACGATGGGGATCCCGGTGTAGATGAGCTCGATCATCCCCAGATCGACGGTATCGATGGACCTGATCTGGACGGTACGGAATGTCGGCGTGTAGTCATGCTCCCGGGTCAATGCATAAATCGTGGCTCCGCCGGAAGGCATCGGAATCGAGAAGGAGCCCGAGGGGTCCACGTTGACCGCCAACCCCATGCCCATCACCTGGATCCAGGCGATCTGTGGGGAATGCTGCGGCTGCACCACCACCCGACCACGCAAAACGCCCATGGGCTTGAGCGTATCGGAGAGAACACTCGCCTTGCCATTGGCGGAATACACGATGGAGTCGATCAACGCGGCCGTACCGCGTCCATCGGATGCGACAGCGTTGTACAACCCCGCCGGAAGCTCGGGAAGCTGGATCTCGCCATTTTCTGTCGTATACGTCAGGGCGGCCGGAACCTGCGCGGTATCCGACACCGAGTAGAACTTCACCTTCGCGCGCGCCGCAGGAGTTCCGTCCGTGCGGTACAGGCGAGCCATCGAGGTTTCATGCTCGTCGCTGGTGCCGGTGGAGCGGTCTTCGCAGGCGAAGAAGGCCAGGCACGCGATGGATGCGAGGAATGGGGATAGCAATCGGGAGAGTCTCATGGCTGGCCTTTCGGCTGGGATAGGGGGAAGAACTGGATGTTGAGCTGCCAGGCACGATCAGCGATCTGCCCATCCTTGTGGGCGATCGCGCGGACTTCGCTCTGGAAACGGCGCAAGGCTCGCAAAACGGCATCCTGGGCTTCGGCGCCAAAGGACAAGGTGTTGCTCCAAAAAACGCGATCAACGGGACCGTCCTGCAAGAACGCCTCGCGGGAAAGCTCCAGGTGCTGCGCTTGCAGCTGGCGCAACAGCTCGCGGCCCAGGGCGGGATCCGCCTGGAGCGCATTGGAAGTGGGACGCGGAACTCCGTCAGAATCCGTCGCCACCAGGCCCAATCGATCCAGAAGCTTGAGCGCTTGCTTGACCTGCGGCAAAGTGAGCGGAACCAGGCTGGAGCGAGCGATCGCCTCGGCGGAGTCCAATCTTTGGACTCCGGAAAGCGCACGCACCACCGAGTTCCGCCAGGTGCGGTAGTAGTCCATGGATTCCTTGCCCAAGGACTGGCGGGGTGTGCGATTGAGCGAAGCCAACTCGTCGTAGGCGTTCTGGCGTTCTTCGGGGAGTTCGGCTTGGTTGAAACGCGCCAATACCCGGAAGAACCGCGCTTCGTCCTCGCCAAGCTCCAAGAGCCGCACGAAGCGCTCCCGGAACACATCGCTCAGATGCTTGCCGCGCAGAAGATCCGGCAGGTAGCTGCGCGAGTTGGGAAGCCCCAATCTCCGGCAGCATTCCGCCTTCGTGAAGGAGGGTTCTTCGGACTGTCTCCACTCGAGCCAGTCGGAAAGAAACTTCCGGAAGTCATTGTATGCGTATAGATCCGGTGGATTCGACATGGTGAGAATCTACCCCCAGTTTTATCCCAAGCGAGTGCATTCCTGGTAGAACACATCCGAGGTAAATCACGCTTTTATCGAACTATCATGCGCTCGATCAGCATTTCTCTGCATTTAATTGTAGAACACAATGGATCCACCCAACCATCCACCCATCATCGATCGGAGGCGCCGTTTCCAGTCCTGGCAAGTAGGTTGATGGCTCAACGCGATCTCCGATTGCCGCCTAACAGGAAACGAGCACTGAAAATGAATGACCCCCATCCATCCTCTGCTTTCCTTCACGGCTGGGTCGGCTCCAGGGAAGCAGCCTCGTGATCGACCTCGACGAGTCCTCCACCCGGGTGCGTCAAATCACGTGGGTCGGGATCTGGGTCAACCTGGTCCTGTCCATCGCCAAGATCTTCGCAGGAATCGTCGGGAACTCCAAGGCCCTGATCGCCGACGGCATCGAGAGTGGCGCGGACATCGTGACCAGCCTGGCGTTGGTGATCGGATCGAAATTCTGGAGCGCTCCGCCGGACAAGGATCACCCTTACGGCCATCGCCGCATCGAAACGATCATGACCCTTGGAATCGGGGTGGTCGTTGGGGTGGTTGGCTTGTCCATCATTTGGAACGCGCTTTCCAGCATCCGGATGGGCGTCCATTCGCATCCGACGGTCCTTGCGCTTGTGGTGGCGGTGGTCTCGGTTCTTTCCAAGGAATGGCTTTTCCAGTGGTCCGCCCGGGAAGGCCGGAAAATCCAGAGCATGTCGGTGATCGCCAACGCGTGGCACCATCGCTCGGACGCCATCAGCTCGATCCCCGTCGTCCTTTCTGTAGGCGCCGCCCAGTTTTTCCCGGAATGGTCGTTTCTGGATGCCATCGGCGCCATCATCGCCGGTGGATTCATCCTGAAGGCAAGTTTTGACATCGCCTGGCCCGCCTTGCGCCAGATGATCGATACGGGGGCCACGCAATCGACAGTGGAAACGCTCCATTCGATCGCCACCGGGATTGAAGGCGTGCGCAGCGTCCACAGTCTGCGCACCCGCTATCTCGGATCCAGCATCGGAGTGGATCTGCACATCGTGGTCGATCCCGAGATCACCGTCGTGCAAGGCCACAAGATCGGAGACGAGGTCGAGGCGCAGATGAAGACCCAGCTGCCGGAAGTCTGCGAGGTGTTGGTCCACCTCGATCCGTTCGAGGACCAGTAGCCAGAAAACGACGGAGCCCGCCTCCGCCAAAAGGCGGAAGCGGGCTCGACATCGAGACCCGATCAGTGGATCACTTCACGTGGAACTCAATGCGACGGTTTTCGGACCGATTGTCGGCGGTGGAGTTGTCCACGACCGGATCCTGCTCGCCGTAACCGCGGGCGGAAAGCTGGGAAGCGGGCACGCCCGACTTCACCAGATAGGCCTTCACGGAAGCGGCACGGCGCTCTGACAATTTTTGATTCGCTTTGTCGCTGCCCACGTCGTCGGTGAAACCGGCGACCTCGATCTTGGCGTCCGGGGCCTTGGAGATCGCCACGGCGGCGCGTGCCAGCACCGGAGCGCTGGCCTTGTCGATCACGGCGGAACCGGTCTCGAACACGATCCCGTCGATGACAAGTTTCGCGCCTTTGACGATCACGAGCACCGGGCAGCCGTCGGCGTCCACCTTGGTGCCCACCCGGGTACCCGGGCACTTGTCGATGGCGTCGCCGATCCCGTCCTTGTCGGCATCGGCCAAGGGCAGCACGCAGCCCCTGGTGTCCACCTTGACTCCGGCTTCCGTCGCAGGGCATTGGTCGACATCGTCGGCCACGCCGTCGCGGTCGGTATCCAGAGCGCAACCGACTTCATTGACCTTCGAACCCACGGCAGAACCCGGGCATTTGTCGATCGCATCGGACACGCCGTCCTTGTCGGAATCCGGCGCAAGGGCCGGGCAACCGGTGAGGTCGACCTTCACACCCACGAAGGTGTTCGGGCATTTGTCGTTGACATCGATCACGCCATCCTTGTCGGTGTCCAACGCGCAACCGAAGGCATCGACCGGAACTCCCGGCGTGGTGGTCAAGCAAAGGTCCTTGAAGTCTGGAACTGCGTCCATGTCGCCATCGAAAGGACAGCCTTTCGGATCCACCTTCACACCCTGCGGGGTGCCAGGGCACTGATCAATGGCCGCTGTCACGCCATCCTTGTCCTCGTCGGAATTCGATCCGATCAGGAAGCTGAAACCGATGCCCACTCGTTGGAGATCGTCGCGGCGTTCGTAGTAGTCCCCCTTGGAGGCGACTCCATCGAGCCTTTCCCAGTCCTGCATGTAGGCGTACGTTTCGCCCCAGACCCACATGGAGAGATTGTCGGCGATCAGGAATTCCAGACCAAGTTCCACTGGCACGTAGAGGTTCCAGTCCAGGTCGCGGTTTTGAACGCCGTTGATCTGGGAGGAACCGAATGTGGTCGAACCACCGGCAGCAACGTAGGGCCGCAACGGCCCAAGACCGATCTGCGGCTGCAAGACCAGGTCCAGCCCAAGATTGGAAAACCAGTAGGTGGAGTAATCCACACCGTATTGATTGTCGTTGTTGAGGTTACCAACGCCACCCGTGACGCGGGTTCCCAACCATTCCAAGGGATGGTAGGAAAGGACGCCTCGACCGTAGACGGTGGCCTGGTCGCCGAAGGTTCCGTGGTAGCGCTGCGCGCCGACGCCGACGCCGACACCCACCGTGCCCTCGAGGGTGGGCACATGGCTGGTCGGTGGCAGGTAGGATTGGGCGTCGACCTGGGAGACGAACATCGTCGCCAGAGCAAGCGTTAGGATCGGTTTGGTCATTGTTTCTTCCGTTGTTGGGTTTTTGGAGGGACGTGCCATGGGCCGTCCCGTGCGATGGGTGCGGATCGTCGTTGACGCTTTTCGTCAAACGATCCGACTTTGGCATGCGGAGTCTATGACTTCTTGTCGTCGCGCCAATAGGAGGGTCTGCCGTAGTAGTCGAACAGACGCGTCTCGTACTGGCGATTGACGGGTTGGTCCGGAGACCATTCGGGACAATTCCTGACAACCTCGCGGGAGACGTTCACCTCGACCTTGTCTTCCTTGCCGCTGATCCTGGAAATCCAGTGCGGCGAGAGGATCACGCTTTTGCCCGACCACCAGTGGCGGGTATTGACCACCACGTAGCGGATGGTCCAATTCGTGTCGTCGACGATGAAATCCTGGATATGGCCGATCTCCTTGTCGGTGCCCTCGACCGAGCAGCCGATGACATCCTCGGCCAGGCGAAGATGGGGGTTGTCGTCCACCAACTCCTCGGCGGGTTCGGACCAGGTGTTTTCGGCGAGGATTCCCGGTGTGCTCCATTCGCCCCAGATACCGCCGAATCCCCAGTAGTACGGCCAGTTGTAGTACTTGGAGTAGTTCTGTTCGTACTGGCGCGAAAGGGGCACGTCCTTGTGGATGCCCGGGCTGTTCTTCACCTTTTCACGGGTGAGCGACAGGTGGAACCGCTTGGTGTCCCAGTCCGCTTCCCGAAACGCGATCGGTGAAATGAGGACTCGCTCGGGACCGTCCCAGAAACCGCCGGCGTCCACCACCAGGTACCGGATGGTCCAGTGGCGGTCGTCGAAATAGAATCCGCTGACCTTGCCGATGTCGCCATCGCTCGCGGTCACCTTGTATTCTTCAAGGTTCTTCAGGCTTCTCAACATGATTCATCCTCCGGTCTCGCAGGGGAGACACACGTGAGCTTTTGCACCAATCGTGCCAACAGGCCATTGCCTCTCCGATCCGTCTCTTTATCAAAGACAGATCTTGACTCCGTCCTGATCCGATCAAATTGATGGATGGCTTGAGTCATTTCGATGGCCTCAGGTCGACCATGGCCGGAATTTTGTTCGCGTTTCGCACGCCCTTTGCCATCCGCAACACGAGCTTGACCGCCTCACCAGCCCAGAGGATGGAGCTGGCCACAGCCGCGCACAGCAACCAATCGTTCAGGGTCAAGGCGGTGGTGGAGAACCCCCGCTGCAACATGGGCACGTGCACCACGGCCACCTGGAGGGCCAGGGAAAGCCCCACCGCACCCCACAGCCAACCGTTTCGGAAAAGGCCATGGAACACGCTGGCCGTATCCGAACGAGACTGGAAGCAGTTGAACAACTGGAACAACACCAAGGTGGTGAACGCCATGGTCCTGCCGTAACGCATGTCGCCGGTGCCTTCGATCATTCCGCCGGGCAGCGACGCATCCAGCACCAGCAGGGTTCCCGTGGCGACCACGGCTCCCGCCATGACGATTCCTGTCCACATGTGCCAGGTCACGACACCCTCCCCGCGCGGGCGCGGCGGCCGGTCCATCAGGTCGTCATCCGGTGGATCCACGCCCAACGCGAGGGCGGGCGCGCTGTCGGTGACCAGATTGACCCAAAGGATCTGGGTGGCAAGCAAGGGAAGCACAAGCGCCAATCCGCCTTCTTGCAAGCCCAGCCTCGCGGTGAACACCACCCCGAAGAACATGGTCATCACTTCGCCGATGTTGGAAGACAACAGGTAGCGCAGGAACTTGCGGATGTTGGCGAAGATCGCCCTCCCCTCCTCGACGGCGGCCACGATGGTGGCGTAGTTGTCGTCCACCAGGACCACGTCGGCCGCCTCCCGCGACACGTCGGTTCCCGCCAACCCCATGGCCACCCCGATGTCGGCGGCTTTCAGGGCAGGGGCGTCGTTGACGCCGTCGCCGGTCATGGCCACGACCGCTCCCGATTTGCGCAGGGCCTGGACGATGCGCAGTTTTTGTCCGGGGTCCACCCGGGCGTAGACCGAGATCTTCGCCACGGTCCGATCCAATTGCTCGTCGGTTTGGACGGCCAGTTCGGCTCCCGTGACAACCCCGCCATCCGAGGCGATCCCCAGTTCGGCGGCGATGACGGAAGCCGTCAATGGGTGGTCGCCCGTGATCATGATGGGACGGATGCCGGCGCTTTTGGTGCGGGCCACCGCGTCCTTGGCTTCCTTGCGCGGCGGATCGATCATTCCCACCAACCCCAAAAACACCATGGCGTTTTCCAAGGCGGGATCGGGTCGCTCGGGCTGATGACCGTCTTTCAAAACACTGCGTCGAGCCACCGCCAGCGTGCGCAGGGCCTGCCCGGCGAGATTGTCGTTTTCAGAAAGGATCTCCTTGCGGCGCTCGGGGGTCAGAGGGCGGTCGTAGTCTCCCACCAGTTCGGTCTCGCAGCGCTCCAACAGGCTATCCGGGGCGCCCTTGGCGAAGACCCACAGACGTTCGGTTTTTTCCGGATCGTTGTGGATCGTGCTCATCATCCTGCGCTCGGAAGAGAAGGGAATCTCTCCCTGGCGTGCGAACTGGTTGTCCATATCCACCGTGGCGAGCCCGGTCTTGCGGGCGGCCACCACCAGGGCTCCCTCGGTGGGATCGCCCTGCACCGTCCAGTGCCCGTCGATCTCTGTCACCAATGCGTTGCTGGAGCGATCGGCCGCGACCAGCGCGCTCCCCAGCTCCTCCTGCAAGGGGCCTTCCACCACTCCCTTCACCGCCAGGCCCGGCGCGGCCGCCACCATGACCTCGCCCGCCGGAGCGTAGCCGGTGCCACCGAATTCCACTCTTCCGCTGGCGACCACCACGGTGCGCACGGTCATCTCGTTTTTCGTGAGCGTTCCCGTTTTGTCGGAAGCGATCACGTTGGCCGACCCAAGTGTTTCCACCGCGGCAAGGTGGCGCACGATGGCATTGCGCTTGGCCATCCGCTGCACGCCCAACGCCAATACCGCTGTCACCAACGCGGGAAGCCCCTCCGGCACGGCCGCCACCGCCAGAGCGACTCCCAGCATGAACACTTCGAACAGCGAAGACCACCCCTGCACATGATCGGCCACCACGATGGTGGCGATCATGCCCAGGGCGATCACCGCCACCAGGATCGCGAGAACCTTGCCGATCCGGCCCAGCTCGATCTCCAGCGGGGTCGATTCGTGCGGTGTGCGCGCCAGCATCCCGGCGATGTTGCCCATCTCCGTGCGCATCCCGGTGGCAACGACGATCGCCAGGCCGCGACCGGAACTGGCCGCGGTCCCGCAGAACACCATGTTGACCCGGTCCCCCAATCCCACTTCCAGCTCCAAGGCCGGTATCCGCTTGGAAACCGGAGCGCTTTCGCCAGTGAGGGCGGCTTCGGCGACGCGAAGCTCCGTGGACTCCACCACGCGGGCGTCGGCGGAGATGGAATCACCTTCCTCGATGGCCAACAGGTCGCCGGTCACGATATCCGCTGCATCCACCATCTGCCGATTTCCGTCACGGATCACGCGGGCGCGAGCCGAAGACATTTTCTGCAAGGCTTCCACCGCCGACTGCGAACGCTTCTGCTGCATGAAACCGATGGTCGCGTTGAGCAGCACCACCGCGAAAATCGCCATGGAGTCGTAGGGAAGCGCCGATCCCCGCTCGATCAGCCAAAGCACCAGGGAGATGGTCGCGGCCGCCACCAAAAGCAGCACCAGAACGCTCCGGAACTGCTCCAAGAACAATCTCCACGCCGGAGTCGACGGCTCCCGGTCCAGCTCGTTGCGACCGTCTCTTTCGAGTCTGGAACGGGCTTCGTCAGCGGTCAGCCCGCGCCCCGGATCGGTGTCCAAGTTGGCCGCGCAGGCCTCGGGGGAGAGTCGGTAGGCTGCGATCGCATCGCCATCGGGCGGTGTCATCGCACGCCCAGGTAGCCGGCGAAATACAGGATCGCCAGCACCACCAACACCAATGCCAACGGCGACATGCTCTTCCAGCCGTATCTGCCGTATCTCCAACCGCCGCCGCCCAGCGCCATCAAAAACAGCACCAGCACCAAGACCATCACCAGCATAGTTCCTCCATCTCGTCGGAACCGGACCGGGAATGCCCGCCGGTGGAAAGTCGCGATCTGGCCCCGCGCAATCCGCAGGATCCATCGAGGAACAGCTCATCCTCGGAGTCCTCCGTCCCTTCGGTGGGGCACTGGATGGATTCGTCTTCTTCGCCGTAGCAACCGCCGGAATGGCGATCTTCGATCATCTGGTAGTTCATGGGATGCAGCCTCTCGGTGAAATTTCGCGATCGAGCCGGGAGTTGCTGCCAAGGTCCACAAGGACATCGGGCAGGCAGGTCACCTCGTCATGCCATTACCTAACGCAACGGCCGTGCCACGGCTTATTCCAGGCGTTTGCGACTGAATTCGTTTTTTGTCGGTGGGGGGGACTAGGTTGGACCATCAAATCGATGGCAGCGGTCCTTCATTCTGGAAACGAGCCATTCCGTGAACAATTCCGATTCCTCCTCCTGCGACGACTCCAGCAGCGAGGAATTCGATCCGTCAGATTCCGTCTCCTTCCAGCATCGCCGGAAGGTGCACCTGCGGGCCACCGCTCTGCGTGCCGCCATCATCAACAGCGCCAATTTCTCCAGCATTGCCACCGATGAGCACGGCGTGATCCAGATCTTCAACGTCGGGGCCGAGCGCATGCTGGGCTACGACGCCGCCGAGGTCATCGACAAGATCACCCCCGCCGACATCTCCGACCCGTTGGAGGTGGTGGAGCGCGCCAAGGCCTTGAGCGTGGAGCTGGGAACACAGATCCTACCCGGCTTCGAAGCCCTCGTGTTCAAGGCCTCGCGCGGCATCGAAGACATCTACGAATTGACCTACATCCGCAAGGACGGAAGCCGCTTCCCCGCGGTGGTCTCGGTGACCGCCCTGCGCGACCCCAACGAAGCCATCATCGGCTACCTGTTGATCGGGACGGACAACACCGCCCGCAAGCAAGTGGAAGACGAGCGCATGAAGCTCGACCAACGCCTGCGCGACCAGCAATTCTACACGCGATCGTTGATCGAGGCCAACATCGACGCGATCATGACCACCGACCTCCAAGGCATCATCACCGACGTCAACCGTCAGATGGAAGCCCTCACCGGATGCACTCGCGACGAACTGATCGGCGCTCCGTTCAAGGGATTCTTCACTGATCCCGAGCGCGCCCAGGCGAGCATCAAGCTGGTCCTGGCCGAGGGCAAGGTCAACAACTACGAGCTGACGGCCCGCAACTGGGACGGCAACGAGACGGTGGTTTCCTACAACGCCGCGACCTTTTTTGATCGCGAACGTCGATTGTTGGGTGTGTTCGCCGCCGCCCGCGACGTGACGGTGAGCAAGCAGCTGGACCAGGTGCTCCAGGAACGCAACGTCGATCTCCAGATCGCCAAGGCCGTCGCGGAGAAAGCCAATCTCTCGAAGTCCGAATTCCTCTCCAGCATGAGCCACGAATTGCGTTCGCCTTTGAACGCCATTCTCGGTTTCGCGCAATTGCTGGAATCGGAATCTCCTCCGCCCACGCCCAGCCAACTGGAAAGCATCGGACGGATTCTGCAAGCAGGATGGCACTTGTTGAACCTGATCAACGAGATCCTGGATCTGGCCAAGATCGAGTCCGGGAAATTCTCGCTTTCTCCCGAACCCGTTTCGCTGGCCGAGGTGTTCCTGGAATGCAGGGAGATGGTGGAAGGTCTGGCGCGAAAGCGCAGCATCCAGCTGGAATTCCCCCGTTTCGAGGGGCGATGCTTCGTGCACGCCGACCGCACCCGCCTCAAGCAGATCCTCCTGAACCTGCTTTCAAACGCGATCAAATACAATCGCGACGAAGGCGTCGTGGAAGTTTCGTTTAGCAAGACGGAAACCGACGAGATCCGCATCGAGGTTCGCGACACGGGCGAAGGTCTGCCTCGCGAGAAGATCGAGCAATTGTTCCAACCTTTCAATCGCCTGGGCCAGGAGGCCAGTGGCGAGGAAGGCACGGGGATCGGACTGGTCGTGGCCAAGCAGCTGGTCGAGATGATGGGGGGCCGCATCGGGGTGCAGAGCGACGTGGGGACCGGAAGCGTTTTCTGGTTCGAACTCATGACCGGAACGGAGCCTAAATACGCCAGGTCCCTCGAGGAGCAGGAGCATTTGGATCCGGTTCCGGATCCACTGGTCCCGCAAGCCGCAGTGCGCACGCTCCTTTACGTGGAAGACAACCCCGCCAACCTTTCGCTGGTGGAACAGCTCGTTGCCCGTCGCCCGGAACTGCGCCTGGTGACCGCGGTGACCGGGAACCTCGGCATCGAGCTCGCGCGGATCCACCGACCCGAACTGATCCTGATGGACATCAACCTTCCGGACATCAGCGGGATCGAAGCCCTGCGGATCTTGCGACAGGATCCGTCCACGTCGCACATTCCCATCGTGGCCATCAGCGCCAACGCCATGCCCCACGACATCGCCCGCGGCCTGAAAGCGGGGTTCTTCCTGTACCTCACCAAGCCCATCAAGATCGCCGAATTCAACAGCACCCTGGACGCCGCGCTGGAATTCGTCGGCAAGGGAACCAGCACCGCCATCCCCGTCCAAGTCCCCGTTTGATCGGCCTCGACCGGATACGCGCCGCCCGCATCCTGATCGTCGACGACCAGGAAGTCAATATCCGTCTTCTCGAGAAGATCCTGGCGCGCGAGGGCTACGCGAACATCTCGTTCACCACCGACCCCCGCGAGGTCCGCGAACTCCATTCGCGCGATCGCTACGACCTGATCCTGCTGGACATGGAAATGCCGGTCATGGATGGTTTCCAGGTGATGGAGGCCCTCCACGAGATCGAATCGGAAGGTTATTTGCCCGTGCTGGTGATCACGGCCAGGCCTGAACACAAGCTGCGCGCCCTGAAAGCAGGTGCGAAGGACTTCGTGAGCAAGCCGCTGGATCTCGCCGAAGTGGTCATGAGAGTCCACAACATGCTGGAAGTGCGCCTGCTGCACCAGGAGACCCGCAGGCTCTACGAACAGGTGCTCGCCGACCAGAAGGCACAGGCACGGCTGGAGTTCAAGCTCCAGGAAGCCATGACAAAAGTCGTGCACGATTCCGACGAGCCGCAGGGGATCGTGGCCAAGAGCGATGCGATGCGCAAGCTCCTGGATCTGGCGGGCCGCGTGGCCAAGTTCGATTCCACCGTCCTGATTTCCGGCCAGAGCGGGACCGGCAAGGAACGGATCGCACGGCTTCTTCACGAGAAATCGACGCGTTCTTCAGGTCCGTTCATCGCGATCAACTGCGGCGCCATCACTGAAACCTTGTTGGAGAGCGAACTCTTCGGGCACGCCAAGGGGGCGTTCTCCGGGGCGACCAACGACCGTCCCGGACTGTTCGAAGCCGCCGACGGGGGCACGTTGTTGTTGGACGAGATCGGCGAGATCCCGGCCAGCATGCAGGTGAAGCTGCTGCGGGCCTTGCAGGAACGCGAAGTCCGGCGCGTGGGCGAAAACAAGAGCCGGCGCGTGGATGTGCGCATCGTGGCGGCCACCAACCGCGACCTCGCCCAGGAAGTCGCTAATGGCAATTTCCGTCAAGACCTGTACTACCGCATGAACGTGGTGGCGATCCAGGTTCCGTCGCTTCGCGATCGCCGCGAGGACATCCTCCCGCTGGCCCGGATCCTTCTTTCCGATGCCGCGCTGCGCATGAAGCGCAAGATCGCCGGACTTTCCCCCGAGGTGGCCGACCAGCTTCTGCGCTACCCCTGGCCCGGCAACGTGCGGGAGCTGGAAAACGCCATGGAGCGGGCCGTCGCGCTCGCACCGGGCGAACGGGTGGAGCTCGACGACCTCCCGGAAGAAGTTCGCCAAGCCCCTGTCGTTCGCCACCTGGACTCTGGAGAAGCGCGATCCTTGGAAGAAGTCGAGCGGGAGTACATCCTGGCCTCCCTGGAACGCAACGGGGGCAACCAAACCCAAACTGCGGAGCAATTGAAAATCGGGTCGGCCACGCTCTACCGGAAACTCAAGAGCTACGGTCTGATCGCCGACCGAGCGGCGTCAGGTTCCGTCCCTACCGACGAGTAGGCCTCAAGGCCTTGACGATCTGGTCGCCGCATTTTCCGTTGTGGAACACCAGCGACGGGCTTTGGCAGGTGGCTTCCTCGCCGACTTGCGACATCAGTTCGCCGCCCGCTTCGCGAACGATCGCCCAGCCCGCCAGGACATCCCATTCGTGGAACTGATCGATCAGATAGACGTCGATCTTGCCTTCCGCCAACAAGCACAGGTCGTGCACCGCGGCACCGCTGATGCGCCAGCGCATGACCTTTTCCAGGAGCGGAAGGTGGGCCTTGAGAATCTTGCGCTGGAAGGTGGCGGGCGCATCGGTGCGACACGTATCTGTCTCGTGGACCAGGAATCGATCCAGTCGATCGGTGGAGCTCACTTGGAGCTGCCGACCGTCGCAGAATGCACCGCCTCCGCGGGTGGCCCAGTAGGTTTTCCCCAGGGCGGGAAACCGAATGACCCCGAGCTCCGGATGGCCGTCCAGCCCGCGCAACCCAATGGAAATCCCGTATTCGCTGTGGCCTCGGGAAAAGTTGATGGTCCCGTCGATCGGATCCACCACCCACACCAGACCGGAGGTTCCGGGAATATCGGATCCTTCTTCCCCCAAAAAGCCATCTTCCGGAAATTTTTCCAGCAAAGCGGTGCGGATCAGCCGCTCGGCTGCCTCGTCTGCTTCCGTCACAAGGTCCAGATGTCCTTTTTCTTTGACGAAAAAGCCCTCTTTCTGGAACTTGAGCACCTCTTCGCCAACGGTTTGGGCGATTTCCAGGGCCGCGGAAAGATGGGCATCCAACAGGATGGGATTTCTGGATGACATGGCCGTAACCTACCCCCACGACGCCAAATTGGCTGACCAATCGCTCCAGATCCCGCAAACCGGGACATGACCACTGTGGTCTCTGGAACCGAGCGATGTATGTTACCATTGAATAGTTGATAAAGATTCTCAACCACAACTCAAGGAGAAGCTCATGCCTCATACTGTCCCTGCCCTCCCCTACGCCCCCAACGCGCTGGCCCCGATCATCTCGGAAGAGACGATCACCTACCACTACGGCAAGCACCACGCGGCCTATGCCACAAATCTCAATGGCTTGCTGGAGGGCACTGGCCTGGAGAGCTTGAGCTTGGACGAGCTTCTGGCCGCCCAGGACAAGTGGCCGGAGGCCAAGAAGGCCGGCATCTACAACAACGCCGCCCAGGTCTGGAACCACACCTTCTACTGGGAATCGCTCACACCCGGAGGCTCCAAGCCTTCCGCTGAACTTTCTGCGGCCATCGACAAGGCCTTTGGATCCTTTGAAGAATTCAAGAAGAAGTTCGTGGCCGACTCGGTGGGAAATTTCGGATCCGCCTGGACCTGGTTGGTCAAGAAGGCCGACGGCACCCTGGCCATCGAAAAGACCTCCAACGCGGTCATCGCCTCCACCGGCAAGCCTCTGTTGGTGATCGACGTGTGGGAGCACGCCTACTACATCGATTACCGCAATCTCCGCCAGAAGTATGCGGAATCGTTGTTCGAAATCTGGAACTGGTCCAAGGCCTCCGAACGCTTCAAGGCCTGATCGGTCCTTCTAGCTCCGCAAAAAACCCCACTAGCCGCAAGGCTGGTGGGGTTTTGTCCTTCTGGTCCGCTTCGACCCTCAACAAGGTCTTAGCGGAAGGACAGATTTCCCGTGAAATACATGATGACCAAAACGAGCAGGATCAGGCCTGAGGGAGACATGCCGAGCCAGCCGTACCTGCCGTATCCCCAACCACCACCACCGAGCGCGAGCAAGATCAGGATCACGATGAGGAGGGTCATTTGGAGCTCTTGATCGTCAGGTCATTGCGGACCGAGCGAACGCCTTCCACTCCCCAGGCCACCCAGGAGGCCTGGGCGCTGACCACGATGGACGGGACTTCGCCGGTCAGCGAAACCACGCCTGCGTTGGAGACCACGCCGATGTCCGCCGTCTTGAGCCGCGAATCGTTCATCAGATCGGCATCCCGATCGATCTGGGATCGCACCCTGGCCGTGATCGAATCGTCGATCACCTCGACGGCGGCTTGCCTGGAGGGCTTCACCACCTGCAGGTCGTCTTCCACCTTCTTCACGCCTTCCATGGCCTTGGCGATCTGCCGGGCGGCGTCCTTGGCCGCCTGGTCGTCGACCTTGCCACGGAGCATCATCGTTCCGTTGGTGGTCTCCACGCTCACTTGACGTCCCTTCACGCGGCCGTCGGAAGCCAGGGCGATCTTCATCTTCGCCGTCAGCCAGGAATCACTTATGGGCGCGGTGGATTTGTGCTTTTCGGCGAGCAACGGGGAGGCCAGCAGGGTGCCCCCGAGAATCAAGGATGTGCCGATGTTCTTGAGGTATCGATTGTTCATGTATCCGTCCGCCTTATCTTGTTTGACATTTTCTGTACCGCAAATCATGGTGGATCTCGATGGATCCATCATCGCGCCATGTTTCGAACCCTGACCCAGACCGCATCGACCGATCCGCCGACCAGGTTCCATTTCTCGACGATCTCCACCTTACCCGCCTCCCAGGCGTCGATGGCCATCGTTTCCAATCCATGCAAGTGCTTTCGGCCGGAAACGAGCAGCTTTTCGATCTCGCTGAATTCGAGCCAAACACTGCGCTTGATGTCGGCTCCGGCTCTTTCGGCCATCTCCCGAATGGCATCGCGGCGAAGGCTCCATTGCCGGAGTTGCTCTTCCATCCGCACTTGGTATTCGAGTCTTGTCAATTGCATGTTCTACCCCAATCGTTGGTTCGAGCACGCCGTGGCACCCTCCGCGAACCGTCGCGCAGGAGACCTCATGCCAAGCACCGAATTCCAGAGAATTTTCGATTCTGATGCTCGGTACCAATCGCAACAGTCGTGCCACCAGTCGGCTCGATCCGATTCCTGTCTTCCAACGCGAAGGAACAGGGCTCCGATCGCTGGCCATTCCTTCAAAACGACGTTGTGGGAGGATCAGACTGATGGCTGGTGAAGATGTACAATCCAAGGGTATCCTGATTCCATCACCTCCTCGGATTCCCAATGCTCATCTCCCTCTTGTTTTGCCTCTGGTCCGGACCGGACTCCGCCTCCCGACTACCTGCCCAGATCCATTGGCTGGCCAACACCTCGGGACGCCCGGAAAACCATGTCCAGAACTTCCTGGAAGACATGAACGTGGTCTACGTGAACAGCCACCAGTATCCCCGCCCGTTGGTGCTCACGAAAAGCTTCTGGGACGAAGGACACACGCCGAACGCGGCCTACCACCAGGGAAACCGGATTGACAAAAATTGGTGGCTGGATTCCACCGATTCCAGAACCGCCCGCCTGCGTGGCGACACCTGCCGGATCCGCAATTTCTACGGCAGAGCGTTCCTGTACAAGCTGGCTCCGGCTCCGAACCAAGGCGACAGTGTTCCGTACATCGCCTGCTCGGACAGCACGTTCATCCGCTCGGTGGAAGACCCGACCGCCGTGGCCTTCGATCGACAAGGTCGGCTGCTGGTTGCAGACAACGGGCCGGACCAGGATGTGAAGATCTTCCAGCGCGAAGGCTCCCGCTGGACCTTGTTTCGGACCTTCGGAACCAAAGGGGGCGTTTTCGCCGGACCTGTGCGCGGCGCCTATGGCGAGCGCCGATTCTGGGGGATCCGCGGCCTGGGAGTGGACAGCGCAGGGAACCTTTACGTGGGCAACACGGGAATCCCGATGCAGACCATGGGAGGCACGGACATCCGCGTGTTTTCCGCTCAAGATTCCTCGTTGCTGTGGCAGGTCCAGGGGTTGTCTTTCGTGAATTCCGCCGATGCGCAGGTTGGATCCGACGGCTCTTCCATCCATCTGAACGCGAAACGGTTTGCGATGGATTGGAGCCAGCCTCCTGGCCGGTCTTGGAAGCTGGCCGGGGTCACCCTGGACCCTTTCCGGTTCCCCGACGACATCCGGCTGCAATCTCCAACGGAATCTGTCTGGATGCGCCGGATCGGAGGGAAGGATTTCCTGTTCGGATCTCCCATGCGCGCGGGCTATGTGGCGGTTTTCCGATTTCTGCCCGGCGAGGAGATCGCGGCTCCCTGCGCCGTGTTCTTCGCGGGAGGTCGCAGCGTGGAGCACTGGATGGACACATTGCTGGATCCGGTCGATGCCACCACTCCTTTGATACGGCGCGCGGCATGGCAAGACGACAACGGCGACGGACGGGTGCAACGCGCGGAGCTTGCCTCCTTCGATGTGACCTACCCGTACATCAAGGGCATCGACGTGGCCGACGATGGCACCATCCGATTTGGCGGGCGCGGCATCACCATGATTCCCTGCATTGGGCTGGATGCCAACGGCTGCCCCCGCTGGGACCTCAAGAACATCCGGAAAGAACGGGTACCGTTCACGGAAGGAAACGGCGACGCGTTCCGGCTGCGCTATTTCAAGGACCTCGACCGCATGCTGATCGCGGGAGGCACCACCCAGTTCCCGAGCTTCCTGCAGGTGTACGAGCATTGGTCGGATTCTGTCATACGGACTTCCAGAAGGATCGAGATCCCGTTTCGAGACAGCGGCTCGGGAGTCGTCCCGCGTCTGGACGTGAACACCTACGACATGCTTCTGCCCGCGGGCCTGGCCGCCGACACCGAGTTCGCCTACATCGCCTACGGCGATCGGGGGCCCAACACCCTGTGCATCGACGTCGAAGGCACGCGCGGCGCCAAAGGATCGATCATGAAGTGTCGGGGGGAGATCATGGTGTTCGAGCTGGCCACGGGCCGGCGCATGGGATCGCTGGCCCCGGATTCCAGCGTGGGGTGGTACGCCGGTGCCACCGACCTCAACCACCCGATCAATGTTGCCGTGCGAGAAAACGGGGAACGGATCGTGCTAGCCGAAGAAGACGGCAAGGGCAAGATCTTCGCCTACCGCTGGTGCCCACCGGGACGCCCCTGCGAGACGCTGGGAACCAAGGCCCGCCACTTTGGATCCAGGCCTCAGTGCATCCTGGAAGGAAGCCGAATCCGGATCGAGGGCCTGGAGCCGGGCAGCCCCACGAATCTTCGCCTGCGGGACCCGCGAGGTCGGATTCTGTCAGAGGCAGTTTCCGACGGACCGACCGTCACCCTTTCCCGTCCCGCCGGACGCGGGATTTTCGTGGTGGAATGGACTTCGGAAGGATCGGCGGGAAACTTGGTGATCGCGATCCCCTGAATCCTTTCGAGGCGGATCAGAACACGATCTCGAAGCCGATCTTTCCAAGGCCGTTTTCGTTGTCGTGGGGATTCTGGTCCAGCGGGATCCAACGGGCATAGCCTCCCACGATGTTGTTTTTGCCCAACAGGTACATGTGCGTGGACAAGCTCCATTTCTGGTCGATCCGCCCGCTGCTGGCGCGCCAAAGGTGGGGCTCCACGTCCTGGAAGAACCCGAAGGGCCCCACGCTTCCCAGCCGCAGCCTGGCAAGCCCGAACACCTCCTGGCGGAAATCGTGGTTCTGCCCGATCCAAACGGAACGGCCTCCATACAGAAATTGTCCAAAGTCCAAGCGTCCATCCAGGCGCAAGGACGGGAACGCTCCGGCCTTGCGGTAGCTGTCCACGAAGTGGTCGTGGTAGGCGCCCTTGGTGCCCGCGCCGATCTGGAAGCTGTTCCACCACACCGATCCATTGGCTTCGGGGCGTGACACGGTATGGACGCATTCGTGCAACAGGAGCCCCGAGATCTGCCAGGACTCGAATTCGTAGCGGTAGCCGGGCGTGAGCACGTAGCGGATGTGGGAAAGCTGGAAGGCCGTGGAATCGAATCGCGAAGCCACGGTGGTGTTTCCGATCAGCCAGTTGGAAATGAATCCCTTCCAGCGGAAGAAGTCCACCCACACCTTGAAATCCGAACGGTATCCTGGCGGGAGGTCGGTGAACCGCCGATCCCCGAAGAGATCCCCCGCGAAGTCCACCGTCCCGCTGGTGGCCGCCAACACCTCGAAGTCGTCGGCGACCCAATGCCATGCCCGCGCGGCAGGGCTTTGCGAAGCGGCTGGAGGTGGGAGCGTGTCGGAGGCGACAGCGGACAAACCAAGGAGGAGACCGACTAGGGAGATCATTCTACACTGGAAAAATAGACTGACCAGCCCAGCCGATTCGATCCAACCGAACCTACCTTCCCGCCCATGCTCCTCCAATTGCTGTCCGCTCTGCTTGCCGCCTCCATGTCTGATTCGTCCGGACATTGGCCCCAAGCTGCTTCCGTACAAGCCGTTGGCCTCACCTTCCATCCCGGCGGTGGCACCCAACCAACCTTGTATCCGCGCCGCTTGGACAACGACGGCTGGTGGGTGGTGCAACTGGGAGGGGCGGTCAGCTACGACGTGGAGCCTTGGACACATTTTGGCATCCGCGCGAAGACCGCCTGGTACAGGGACTGCGCGGACAAGCCCCAGATCTTTGTCCATCTGGGCGTACGCGGCTGGATTTACAAGGGCGAGACTTGGAGTGTCCACGGCGGTTTAGGACCCACCCTGGTGATGCGCAAGGACTGGCAGAATCTGCCCGGATACGCCACCAACGGCTTTTTTGGCGACGACACCTGGCATGGCTGGCAGCACCGATTCTTGTGGTACGGCGGCGAGTTCGATCTGTTGCGGCGTCTGGACGATCGCACCCGTTTGTCCCTTTCGCTGGTGCCAGGCTTTCCGTGGGCCATCACCACGATGTTCGGAGTGCGCCGCAGCTGGTGAGGAATCCTACCGCCCCGCCTTGGCCGCACTGGGTTTGCGGATTTTGACTGAATTGCCGGATTCAGCGAAGGGCCACGAGACGAACGACCCGGGATGGACCCACTCGGACTTCGACCAAAGCCAGAGTAGACAGGTTCGCGGTGAACGAAACCTGATGGGAACTCGGTCCGAGGGGCGCTTGCCAGGATTCGGATTCCTGCAGGACCTCGCCCCCAAGACCCAGCAGCCTTAGCCGGCACGGCTGGGAAACCTCCAGATTCGACTCCACCACCAACCCCTTGCCCGACCCGTGCACCCGCACAGCCGCCTCCCGTGAATTTCCCGTGCGTCCGGCGAGGAAGCCCGACAGGCCTTCGCGAGAGAACGGCCCCAGATCCACGGCCTCGCCCTGGGCGTAGCTCTTCCCGAAGTAATCCACCGCATAGCCCAAATTCTGTCCTGCCTTGACGGCTGGACTGGAGCCACTGGGCGCGTAATCCGCAGCGACCGTATCCCAGAGCGGACGGCTGTTCCAGGCCGGATTGGCAAAGAGCGGATCGGCGAAGGTTTCGCCCGGACCGGCAACCCAGCCGTCCTTGAATGGATTCAGCTTGGGGCTCCACAAAAGATTGTCGCGGTGCAGGAAAGCGGGCTCCTTGTTGGGAGCCGTCCAATCCAAAGTCCAGAATTTGGCGGAATCCGACACGAAGATGTTGTTGCGCACCTGGATGCGTTCGGGTCGATCCAGGCGTGGACCGTCCGAGTAGAGATGGTATCCCCAGGGCATCTGGTAGCGGTCCACCGAGAGATTGTGATCGAACCGGATTTTGTCAAACAAAACGCCCATCTCGGAACCTGCCCCCCCCATGTGGAAGCATCCCGCCGTTCCCGCGTCCAGGATCAGGTTGTGGTGGATGGAAACATCGACAACGGAATCGCCTTTCAATCCGCCGAACTCCATGAATCCATCCGTGTTGCGGCTGAAATTGGAATGGATGTCGCAGTTGCGCACCGTCCGCCAAAATTCGAAGGCACCGCCATCGGTGCCGTAATCGTAGGAGGTCGCTTTCAGGTTCTCCAGGCGGTTGGAGTACACCTTGCATCCGTTGACTTGACCCAGGCCAATTCCGGACGCCCCGTAATCGTCGTCTCCGGCAACGGTCCCCTTGGCTCCTGGCGTATTGACCACCATCTTGCCATCGTGGATGAAATTGCGACGAATGACCAAGTCGGTGCCGGTCGCGTAGACCCCTCCTCCGCACTGGCTCGCCTCGATGTCCTGGATCACGATCCGCGTATTGGTGGAATCCCACAATTCCACGCAACCGCCCCGTGCTCCACTGAGCCGCAGGTTTTCCAGGATGAGATCGGACGACCGCGTGAGCACGACCAGACGGCCGGGCGAATGCAGATGCGGCGCGGAATCCCGGGTATCTCCCCAGGATGAAAAAACGATGGGATGGGTCGGACTGCCTTGGGCGGAAATGAACAGCGATTCGGCGGCCCAAACGGATCCGCGCTTGAAGAGGACGGAATCTCCCGCAACCAAGGAAAGCGATTTGTATTTCGCCGAACTTTTCCAAGGCGAAGCCTGGCTACCCGCTCCCGCGTCGGCGCCATCGCTTGCAAAGAAATACGACTTTGGGAAGCTCGCGCATGACAGCGCCAAAAGCAGGATCATCGACAACCGCATGACGGACCACCGGGATCAAAAAAGGGGGGCGGAATCTGGACTCAAACCGATTCCTTGAAGAATACCCTCTTTGAGGTGCTTTCGCGAGGCGCGAAATTGCTCTCTCCAGTCACTAGATTGCATCGGACCTATGATCGACGATTCCATCTGGCTGGATCCTCTGCCCGAACGTTGCGACTTCCTGGTGGTGGGCGCCGGGCCCGCTGGATTGGTCGCCGCCATCCACTTGGCTCGCGCGAAGGTGGGAACGGTGGTGTTGCTGGACCGACGCGACCCCTGGCGGGAACCTGTGGCCTGCGGGGAAGGCGTGCGCTTGGGGCCCTTCGTCGCCGCCAGCCCCCTTCCGGTTGAACCGTGGATTCGCCAATCGATCTTGCGTTGCAAATTGGCCGCGCCGGGCGGTGCTTTCGTGTGGGAATCCACCAAGTACCCCGGGGCGGTGATCGATCGTTCCCATATGCACCGAGACTTGGCGATGGAGGCTCGTCGGCTGGGGGTTGTCTGCCACTTCCGAACCCAAGCCAAAGAGCTTACCCCGCTCCAAGATGGCTGGCGGACCTTGCGCATGGAATCCACGAAGGGTGAAAGCACAGGCAGTCTGCGCGCCCGTTCCGTGATCGATGCGACCGGGCCTGGCGCGGGCCTCGATCGGAGCGCGGGGCTCGCCCGTGGCGACGCGGATCTGGAGCCTGCCGTGTTCGCGTTCGTGGAGGGAATGGAATTCGATCCGCAGGCGATCGAACTGTGGTACGGCAAAAATTTCGCACCGGGCGGCTACGCGTGGGTTTTTCCCAGCAGCCCTGGTATGGCCAACGTGGGAGTGGTCTGCGCAAAGGGGTCCAAGGTTTCGCCTCGCGAAGGGCTTCGACAATTTTTGCAATTGCGCGGCGGCAAGGCGGGATCGTTCCATGGCGGCGCCATTCCCTGCACCAAGCCGGGAATGCATCCATTGGGCGACGGAACGCTTTGGAAGGCAGGCGATGCCGCTTCGGTGGCAAATCCCCTGGGCCGCTCCGGCATCGTGGAGGCCATGGAATCGGGCGCCATGGCTGCCCAGGCCGCGCTGGAGGCTATTGGTGGCGATTGCACCACACAAGCCGCGGCGCTGGGCGGTTACGCCAGATCTTGGCGGGAACGGCGTGGAAAAACCCACGAGTGGGTGGCTCGGATCAAGCCTCACATTTCCAGGGTGGACGACGACCTCTGGGCTCGCTTGTTCACCAACCTCGGCCGAATCCCCATGGGAAAGCACACTTGGTTTCGCATGGTTTGGCCCATGCTCAAGGTGCTGCCCGCCTACTTCTGGAGACGCCTCACCGGAAAGGCGTGAGGCGATCGTCTGGAGGGCAACTTTTGTCCTCTATCTCCGCGCCGACTCGAACTTCAGATCCGGCCACTTCTCCTGCATCAGGCGGACCTTGAATTCATGGCTGGGCAGGTACACCAGGCCGCCGTGGCGGTCGGTGGCGCAATCGAAGATGTTCTGGTCCTTGAACAGCCGGACCTTTTCCTCGTCGCCCACCACCCAGCGCGACGACCACACGGGGACGGGCTCGAACATGCACTCGGCGCCGTACTCGCCGGAAAGCCGAAACTGGATGACGTCAAACTGGAGACGCCCCACCACGCCCAACAATTGGTGTGGACCGGAAAACGGCGTGAACACCTGCGCCGCGCCTTCCTGCGTGAGCTGCTCCAGCCCCTGGGACAATTGTTTGGACCGCAACGGGTTCTTGGAGACGACCCGCGCGAAGTGCTCGGGCGAGAATTCAGGGATTCCCTCGAACAGGAGCTTTTCTCCGCCAGTCAACGTGTCGCCGATGCGAAACACGCCCGGATCGTGGATGCCCACGATGTCGCCGGAAAAGGCTTCATCCACCAGCGATCGGTCTTGGGCGACAAAGGTGGTGGGTGCGGCCATGCGGATCTCGCGCCCGCTGGTCACGTGCGTGACCTTTTCGCCGCGCACGAACTTCCCTGAGCACACGCGCACGAAGGCCATGCGGTCGCGGTGCTTGGGATCCATGTTCGCCTGGATCTTGAAAACAAATCCAGTGAAGGCGTCTTCGTCGGCCATCACCTCGCGTTTGTCCGAGGCGCGCCGGGAGGGTGCCGGAGCGATGCCCACAAGGGCGTCCAGCAGATGCTTGACGCCGAACAGGTGCAGGGCCGAACCGAAGAACACCGGGGTCTGGCGACCTTGCAGGTAGGCGTCGCGGTCCAGCCCCGGCATGGCCCCGGTGACAAATTCCGCCAACTCGCGCAGCTTGCCCGCTTCGCGCTCGCCGCCCAACCGGTCCAGCTCGGCGCTGTCCAGGCCGAAGCGATGGATCCCCCGCTCGGTGCGGTCCTCGTCGTCCTGCTTGCGCTCGGCGAAGGAATGGAAGGCTTGGTCGGCCAGCGAATACACGCCGCGAAAGCTCACGCCGGAACCGCACGGCAGGGTGAGCGGAACGCAGGGCAGTCCCAGGGACTGTTCGATCTCGTCGAAGAGTTCCAGCGGATCGCGGATGTCGCGGTCGCACTTGTTGATGAAGGTGATCACCGGAGTGCGGCGCATGCGGCAGACTTCCATCAGCCGAAGCGTCTGGGGCTCCACGCCCTTGGCGCCGTCGATGAGCACCACCGCGCTGTCCACCGCCGCCAAGGCGCGGAAGGTGTCTTCGCAGAAGTCCTCGTGTCCGGGGGTGTCTACCAGGTTCATGTGGTGTCCGTCGTGCGGAAAGCTCATGACGGAACTTGTCACTGAAATCCCGCGCTGGCGCTCGATCTCCATCCAGTCGGAGGTGGCCGCCTTGCGTCCGCGCTTGGCGCGGACCATGCCCGCCTCGCGGATGGCGCCACCGTACCACAGGAGTTTTTCCGTGAGGGTGGTCTTGCCCGCATCGGGGTGGGAGATGATGGCGAAGGTGCGCCGTTTCTGGACGATATCGGAAAAGCTCATGGCTCCAGGTTCCTCAGTTGGGTTCCGGGGTAGTAGGCAGACAGAATTTGTGCGCACGTTTGGCCGGCCCAGGCCCTGCCCATGGCGCCGTTCTGGCTCATCCCGACCCCGTGGCCGTTGCCGGTGCCGATCGCGATGTATTGGGAATTTTCTTCTCGCAACTCGAAGCGCGAACTGCGCAGGATGGGTCGGCCCTTGGCGGGTCGGCGCAGGGCCCAGCGGATGCGGTCGGATGGGACTTCGACGGTGGAAAGCGTTCCTTCCACCACGAGCTTGCGCGCACGTCCGGAGGAATCGCGTCCTTCCAAGCGCAGCGACTTGATCTCGCCCGGATCCACCTTGCGCCCGAGGGCTTCGGCAAGGTCGCCGCGAACGGCCGAACGCAACGCGACGCCATCCCAGGTTTCGGTCCACCCGGACGAAGTCGATGCCCCGCTCCAGGCTCGGCCGTCCGGTGCGGTGTCCGTCACGCCGCGCAAATAGGGCTTGGCGTCCTTGTGGGGCCAGACATCGACGATGTCGGCGGTGCGTCCACCCGATGTGGAATGGTAGTAGGCATCCACGGGGGCGCCTTTCGCGTCTACCAGAATCTGTCCGCACGTGGTGCGCACGGCGCGGGAGCAAAGGGAATCCTCGCCCAAGGCGCCCTCGTAGACCTGGTCGCGCACGTCGTCGCGAAGATCCCAGGGTTTTCCCTGGTACTGCCCGATCGAGCGGATGGTGTAGGTCCTGGCGACGATCGCCTGGGCGCGCACCGCTTCGAAGAGCTTCCAGCGCAGCTTCCGGCCGATCTCGCCGGGGACCACGCCCAACAGATAATCCTCCAGGTCCACCAGATTCAAGGCCAGCAGGCCGCCATTCCAAGGCTGAAGCCGAACGATTCCCCGGTAGCAACGGCGATCGATGCAGGCCAGGGCGTCGCCGGTCCACTCGATGGCGCCAACCAGCGTATCGACTCCGGCAGATTGCAGACGGATCTGACCATCCTGCGCGCTGGCCACCACCGGGGCCGGCCAAATGCGTCCCGCACCGATGCGAGGGCCACGGAACGATATTTCCAGTTGCGGACGACCTTCCACCAGCGCCACGCGGATGGTACGGGAGAGGGACGCGGGCTGGGCTCCCGCTTGCAGACGCTTGGCCTCGGCGTTCGGATCGAATCCAAGTAGGAGCCACACCAAGCCACCGAGGGAAATCACTCCTTGGCGGCCTTCGCGAGCTTGCGGAGTTTTCCTTCCACCAGGGTCCGGCCGACAGGACTCAGATGATCCACGAACAGCACACCTTCGAGGTGATCCATCTCGTGCTGGAGACAGCGCGCTTCCAGACCTTCGATGCCCTCGCGCCGATGCGCTGCGCCGTGCATGTCCAGCCAGGAGATGCTCACAGTGGCTGGCCGACGGACCTTGCCGCGCACACCCGGAACGGAAAGACATCCCTCCGAGTCTTCGCAGATCGCACCGGAGCGCTCCAGCACTGGATTCACGTAAACGACGGGGTTTCGCACATTGGATTCGCCGTAGTCGGTGTCCACGGCCAAAACACGGATGGCGCGCCCCACTTGCACGGCGGCCAACCCGACACCATCGGCTTCGTACATGGTTTCCACCAGATCGGCGCACCATGTCCGGAAATTGTCATCCAGCTCGGCGACTTCCACCGGGCGGGACACCTTCCGTAGCAACGGCTCGCCCCAGGTCAACACTCTCAACAGGGCCATTTCAGCCCTCCTGCACCTTCGAAACGATGGCCTGGCGCTGGAATTCAAGCTTGGCATCGCCCACGCGCAAGAAGATCTTGCCATCATCGGTCACGCGATCCACTTCGGCGAAGAAGCCGGCCTGGGTCAGGACCTTGTCGCCCTTTTTCAGGCTCTTCTGGAGCTGTTCCTGCTCCTTGCTGCGCTTCATGGCGGGCCGGATGGACAAAAACCACATCGCTCCACCGAAGACCAGGACCATCGGTATAATGTCAGAGAGATTTGAAATCATGGACGATTGGGTGGTAGGAGCAGGCATGGAAAATCCTCATTTGATGGACGAGTTCGTCTGTGGTGAAGCCGAGCAAAGGTACCAATCCGGCAGGACTCCGGACAGCCCAGGTGGTTTCTCCCGCCCAGGCAGGTCAAATCGGCTTCAAGCGACCGTGCCGCCTCCGTGGCGGACGATCCGTCCCTCTTCCAGGTACAGGGTGTCTTCGGCAAGATTGCAGGAAAGATCGCCCATCCGGCGCAGGTCCTGCCCGATTTGGATTTCCTGGAAGGAAAGGTCCAGATCCGCGAGGATCCCGGACCCGGCTCTGGAACGGGCCGCTTTCCAGGAGGCATCCGCAAGCCGGCGCATGGTGGGAACTCCATCCAAAACAGCCTGGGCCGTGCGAAGATCGCGCAGCTGGAGGGCTTGGAAAGCTTTGCCCACCATGTTTTTCACGTGGTCGGCCAGAAGTCGAGTGGGTTCCGAAAGCGCTCCCACTCCCAGGTAGGAGGCGGCTTGCAAAACTCCCAAAGCGTGATCTGCGATGCGCTCCAAATCGCCATTGGCACGCAGAACGGTCACCAAAAATCGCAGATCCGACCCGACCGGATGGTGGAGCGCCATCACCCGGAGACATTGCTCTTCCAGGAGCACTTCCTCGCGATCGATGTCCCGTTCCAGGACCTGTGGATCGCTCAATCCGCGCAGGGCGGTGCCCACCAGCTCGACAGCGGCGTGGACCTGGTCGCGCACACGCTGGCACTGGGCTTCCAAGCGCTCGGCCAGTTGGCGAATTTCAGCTTCAGTGTGTCGAGACATTGTTCATCCTAAAAACCGCACCAGAACCGGGCGCATCGCATTCCAGCCCGCACAGCATCTTGGCTCGTACGACCTCCTCACCGCACCGAACAAGGGTGGGCCTCGTTGTTCGCCGAAGCCGATCTGCAGCGGGTTCTGGACGCGCTACATCCCTCTCTGGTGCGGTCTTTAGGATCATCCGAATCTTCCGGAAAGGTAGTCCTCGGTCTCGGGCCGGATGGGGCGTTGGAAAATCCGATCCGTGGATCCGTATTCGTGCAACTGTCCGTCCAGGAAAAACGCGACGCGGTGCGGAAGTCGCGACGCCTGGGCGAGATTGTGGGTGGCTAGAAGAACCGTGGTTTCTCCCGGCAAGTCCAGGATGGCCCGTTCGAACAATTCGGTTTCGCGCGGATCGAGGTCTCCGCAGGGCTCGTCCAAAAGCAGGATTTCCGGAGATCCGACCATGGCCCGCGCCAAGTTCACGATCTGTCTGGAACCGATGGAAAGCCGCGAGGCGTCCTGGTCCAGTTGGTCGCGCAGGCGGTCCCAACCGGAGACCGCACGCAAGGCTCTCTCCACCGCATCGGAAATGCGGGAAGCGTCGCGGATGCCATCCAGCCGAAACGGAAAAGCGATGTTCTGGAACACTGTTCCCGCCAGCACGGCGCCATGGCGAAACAAGGTGGAGGTGCGACGCTTCACGGCCAGATCGTCCACCCCCTTGCCCCATAACTGGACCCCATCCAACACCACAGACCCGTGCCATCGGGCCTGGGGGGTGTCGGCCAACAGCCGGTTGACGCTGGAGAGGAGCAGGCTCTTGCCGGACCCGGTGGGGCCCACCAGAGCCACGATGCGCCCGCGAGGGATGCTCAGATCCACCCAGCGGAGCATCTCTCGCTCGGCGACAAGCACCGTCCAGCCCTGGAATTCCAGGTGGCTGCGATCGCCGGGCTCCCAGGGATGCACTGCAGGCCCGATCACCGAGGTGCATCCTCCGACCACAGGGCGCCCCACTCCAAAGCCAGGCAACCAGCAGCGACCAAGGTCAGCGCGAGAAACGCAAGCGGGTGTCCAAGGTCGGCCTCCACGGTTGGCCAGGGCAGGAGGTAGGCCATGGCCCCCAGATGCAGGAAATCACCCGTCAAGGCAGGGACTGGGGAGCTGAGGCCCCAAGAGGTGCCCAACCCCCCGGCCGCACCCACCAACAGCAGCGGCGCGGTCTCGCCACCGGCCCGGGCCAATCCGGACAGCCATGCTCCCCGAAGCCCGCGTTTGCACGCTGGCAGAACCACATAAAAGAGCACCTGGTAACGGCTCGCCCCACAGGATCGGGCGATCTCGCGGGAAGACCGCGGCACGCGATCGATGGCGTCCATGGCACGGGAAAACGTGACAGGCGCGGACAGAATGCCCAAGGTCAGGCCTGCCCAGAATACGCCACCGACAACAGTGGACGACCCACCGAATACCGCCAGCAGGGAACTCCCCTGGGAGGCCAGCAATGCCGCGCACACGCCCCCCCAGACCACGCCGGGAACTCCGGACAATCCTTCGGAAGCCCACCGCAACCAACGGACAGCGGGACCGGGCTCGAGCTGGTCGGCCAGATACACGGCCAACAGCAACGCGGGGATCCCCCCGAGCAGGCCTGCCAACATCACGACCAGACTCGAGGCCACCACGGCGCTCCGAAGACCGCCTCCGCTACCAAGGTCTGAGCTGGACCGGATCTGGAACCAGAGCCGGGAAATCGAACGCGACAGCGCGCCGGTCCAGCCACCTGCGAACTCCTCGACATGACGGATTCTGACCACCGGGACACCGACCTCGCCTGCGCCCGGGGATTCCAGCAACGCGACCACGCGTGAATGGTGGGACCGGAACAGCCGCAACCTGTCGGCGGCCTCGGTGGAATCCCCCGCCTGCGAAGCCCCACGGGCAAGCGATACCAAACGGCGTTCGTCCTCGGAGAGTGGATCGGGCATCTCGGAAAGCGCCGTGGCAGCCTCCTTCCCGCGCAAGGTGTCGCCAGGTGCCACCACCACTCCCGCCAATCTTCCCAGCACGGGAGGGGCATCGTCTCGCCAGACCATCCAGACCGCCGTGTCCGGCACCGCCTGTCCCCAACCCGAGAGGGTATCCACCACACCGTCCGAGCGCAGGACTCGCACCGATCGATCCTCCTTCGTGGGGCCAACCAGACGCAAGGCAAGGACAGATTCCCCATCCGCCCACGTGAACCGCTCCGGAACGGACGATGCGCTCAATCGAAGGGTCCAGACCACCAGCACCACAACAGGCAGTAGGATCATGCCCAGCAGGATCCAACCTGTCAGACGGCGGACCACTGTCATGCCGGGGCGACCCGAGACTGGCTCCGATCCAGGACCGCGGCGACCAGGTGCAGAAGCACGGTCCACGCCCCCAGCAGGAAGGCCACGCGCAGAAGATCCAACCAGGGATCCCCGCCTACCATCACGCGCGGCAACTCGCGCACCAGTGCCGCTCCGGCCGTCCACTGGTCCGCGCCCGCTCGGCCAGCGATCAGGAGAATCACCATGGTTTCTCCGGAACCGCGCGCCAAGGATCGCAACCAGCCGGCGAAGATGCCGCGACGCGCGGCGGGAAATGCGATGCTGGACAAAATCCGGTGCTCGGGGGCACCCAAGGCCAAAGCCCCTTCGCGCCAGCTTCCCAGCCCGGGCAACGCCAGGGCGCGTGAAAAGCGGATCCATTGCGGCGCGATCTGCCCCCATGCCAACGCCCCGACCGCCCAGCCGGGGTGATTCACCGAAAATCCGCACGATCTGTGCACCAAACCGGCCAGCAGCATGGCTACGAGGAAAGCGGGTACCGAAAGTGGCAAGGCGGCGCACACCCGCACGATGGACGCCGTCTTGGCAGGATCCGTCCACACCGCCCCCGCCAGCGCGAATGGAAAGGTGATCAAGGCGCCCGCCAAGGCAATCACGATGGAGCCACCGAGCCAGGATCCGACCTTGACAAGATCCGTCTCACCGACACCCCAGAGCGCCCGAAACGCCAACCAGACCAACGCGAGCATCAGAATGGAAAGGACCCCAGCTCCACCGAGCCAGAGAACACCACCCACCAGCCGATCTCCAAACCGCACCCCGGACGGAACCCGTCGGTTCGGTGGATTCGGGCGCACCTCTCAGCCGCCGCCCATGAAGCGGACGATCTCCACCTGATCGCCATCGCCCAACACGACCTCTTTCCAAAGGGCGCGATCGAGAGCGTGCAGATTGTGTTCCACCACCACCCAGGCAGGCTCCAAGCCCAGAGACGCCACGAGTCCCAGGATATCCATCCCGGCCTCCACCGCGCGATCCTCTCCATTCAGGTGGACGACCATCGATTCATTCCCCTTCCCAACGTTCCGGGTCCCACTGGTAGCCGAGACCGGTAACGGTATGCACGCACTTGGCGTAGGAACCGAGTTTCTCGCGCAAGCGGGTGATGGCAACGTCTACCGACCTGGGACCGGAAGTGCTTTCCATTCCCCAGACTTCCTCCAGGAGATGGAGCCGCTCCACGGCCCGACCTTTGGCTACCACCAACGCTTTCAGGACCTCGAATTCCTTGAAAGTTAATCCCAACGTGGATTCTCCCACCCGCACCATGCGTCGATCCAGGTCGATGGCCAGCTCGCCTACCTTGACTTGTTCACCGGAGATGCTTCCGGTGGTGCGACGCAGGATAGCCTGGACCCGGGCGACAAGCTCGCGCGGAGAAAATGGCTTGGCCACGTAGTCGTCGCCTCCCACCGTGAAACCGTAGATGCGGTCGTGCTCTTCGTTGCGAGCCGTCAGAAACACCACAGGAACGGCCTTGTGGCGCTCCGATTCGCGCAGACGCCGACAAATTTCCGTGCCAGGCAGGTCGGGAAGCATCACGTCCAGGATGGCAAGATCCAGGCGTTCGTCGGACATGATCGACAACGCATCGGCGCCGGTCCGGGCCGGAAAGGCTTTGAAACCTGCCTTGCGCAGCGAATGGACCACCAAGTCGAGGATGTCCGCGTCGTCTTCGAGAACCAGGATTCGTTCTGTTGGCATGGCTTCCAATCTAGCGATCCCACCGCGATTGGGAACATCGGGGCAACACAACGGAAACATGGAATGCCTGCTCCGCCAAGCGCTTCACGGATGCAACCCCTGTGCAATGGTTCCGAAACACCCGGCGAGTCTCTTTGTCCCCGTCACCTCCCAAACTCATGGAACGGAGCAAGAATGGAATCGAAAATACTCGCCCTCTCGCTGATCCTGGCCGGAATCGCTTCCGCCCAAACGGTCGGCGAAGTCAAAGAACTCGCCGAAGCCACCGAAGGCAAGCTCACCAGCCTCGAGGAAAACTACCTCGAGACCAAAACCACCGTGGCCGGCTTGGCCAAGCTGAAGATCAGCGGCCTCGCCCAGGTCCAGGGCCAGTACTATCTGGATACGGGGCTGGTTTCCAGCAGCCGCACCCAGCAACAGACCTACTTCCGCGTCCGTCGTGGACGCCTCAAGGCCACCTACGACGCAGGCAACGGATCGTCGTTCGTGACCCAGTACAACATCAATGAAACCGGACTGTCTGCCCAGGACATCTACTTCAAGTGGAACGAACCCTGGCTCAAGACCTTCTCGGTGCAGGCGGGCTTGCAGGACATCCCGTTTGGCTATGAAATCGGCTACTCCTCCAGCACCATGGAATGGCTCGAGCGCTCGCGCTTTGTCAGCAATGCCATGTTCGCTGGCGAAAAGGACGTTGGCTTCGTGCTCGGCGCAACTCCCAAGGTTTCCGGGTTGGACGTGGTGGAAGCAAAGGTCGCTCTGATGAGCGGCTGGGGCCTGGCCACCAACCAAGCCGACCCCAAGGCGTTGATCGGAAGGCTCGCCGCTGGCAAGAACTTCCTGGATGCCGGCGTGGGTGTGAAGATCGGTGCCTCGTACTACATGGAGTCCTTTGTCAATCAGGTCGCTCCTGTTGCCGCCAAAGCCGCGACCAAGTACAAGAACGCCACTTTGGCCAGCACTCCCCTGGATTCCGTTGCCGCGGTCAAGGAAGTCACTTCCGACTACTACGTGGTGGACGGCTCCACCAACTTCAAGAAGACCGGCTTTCGTGAGGAACTCGACGCCAATCTGATCGGTGCCGATTTCCAGATGACCGCCGACCTTTCCATGATCCCTGGCCTCGCGGGCGCCAAATTCTCCGGCGAAATGTACACCGGCACCGCCGTTGGCTTGGCTGGCAGCAACAAGCGGCCTGCCGCCATCACCGACGCCCTGTACCAGCGCGACTTGCTGGCATGGTATGCCGCCTACGTGCAGAACATCGGCAAGTCCGTCCAGACGGTGGTCCGCTACGACGTCTACGACCCCAACACCAGTGTTTCCGGCGACGAGGTTGGCGCGTGGAAGCCCGACCCCAAGGATGCCAAGAAGAAGGTCTCGACCAACGGAACCTCCAAGACCGACCTCCAGTACTCGACGCTCTACCTGGGTCTGAACGTGTTCCTCAACGGCAGCACCAAGCTTTCGATCGGCTACGACCTGGTTTCCAACGAAACCAGCAACTCGCTCAAGTCCACGGAAGCCATCTCGGACTTCTCCAAGGACGCCGAAGACGACTTCGTGACGGTCCGCGGCCAGTTCTCGTTCTGATCCCATCAGACAACTTCTGTCTAGCATCGACTCAACAAAGGAAACGAAGATGAACCTATCCAAACTCAAGTTCCTGGCCCCGTTGGGAATCGCCGCCGCCCTGATGGGCGCGTCCAACACCGAGACCATCACGGTCAAGGGTTCCGACACCATGGTGATCATGGCGCAGCGCTGGGCCGAGGCCTACATGGCCAAGCACCCCGGCACCTCCATCCAGGTGACCGGCGGCGGATCGGGCACCGGCATCTCGGCCCTGATCAACGGCACCACCGACATCTGCAATTCCAGCCGCCCCATGAAGTCCGCTGAACGGGCCAAGCTCCAGGAGCGCTACGCCACCCTGGGCATCGAGATCAAGTCGGCCAAGGACGGACTGTCCGTGTATGTCAACGAAGCAAGCCCTGTCAAGGACATCACGCTGGACAACCTGCGCGACGTGTACCTGGGCAAGATCACCAATTGGAAGCAGTTGGGTGGACCTGACGCCAAGATCATCGTGTACGGCCGCGAGAACAACTCCGGCACCTACGCCTTTTTCAAGGACCACGTCCTGAGCGGCAAGGATTACGTGGCTTCCATGCAATCCATGCCGGGTACCGCCGCGGTCGTCAACGCCGTGTCCAAGGACCCCAACGGCATCGGTTACGGCGGCATGGCCTACGCCAAGGGCATCCGCATCATCGGCATCCGCAAGGCAGCCGGTGCCGCAGCGGTCGAGCCCACCGCCGCAACGGTCGGCAATGGCTCCTACCCGCTCAGCAGATACCTCTACATGTACACCTCCAAGCGTCCTTCGGGCGCGGTGAAGGAATACATCGACTGGATCCTCTCCCCAGAGGGCCAGGCAATCGCCACGCAGGTCGGATACTTCCCGGCCCGCTGATGAACCCGATTTGGGCTCGTCCGTCGGTGAGCATCCGATGGATCGTCCTCGACCGGACCGGAGTCGGTGAGGCGAGCCCTTCTTTTCTTCGAGGGCCCCAAACGGGCCCGACATCCAGAACCCAAATCCCGCCCCGTCTGTCAGGAATTGTCAGGCGGGGCTTTGGTGCGAAATGAAAAAACGCATTCGTCTCGGCGAGTTCCTGATCGAAAAAGGCATCGCCACGGTCGCCTTCGGCTCCCTGGGGGCCATCGTCCTGATCTTCCTGTTCGTGTTCCGAGAGGCGGTGCCCATCTTCACGATGGACGCCCGGGCCCTTTCCGGCGGGCACGAATCCATCTCTTCTTCCGGCACGACCGACTCCGCAAAGGCGACGGGAGAGTCCGAATCCTACGGCGATCCAGTGGGTGAATCGGAGTCCTACGGCGATCCGGAACCAGTCGGTGCGGCGGAGTCGTATGGAGAGCCCGAAATCGTTGGTGCGGCGGAGTCCTACGGCGATTCCACTGCTGCAGATTCTTCGGCCAAGGACACGTCCATCGCGACCAGCGGCGGCATGCTTGGAAAACCCCCTCCGCCCTCGGAATCGACCGTCTCCGAAGAGGGCGGCTCCATCCTTTCCCAGATCCTTTCCGGAAATTGGCAGCCCGTGGGAGACCACCCGAAGTTCGGCATTCTTCCGCTGTTGGCCGGTTCGCTCAAGGTGGCCCTGATCGCCATCCTGATCGCCGCTCCGGTGGGCATTTTCGCGGCCCTGTTCACCAGCACCTTCGCTCCGCGCTGGGCCAAGGAAGCCATGAAACCCATCATCGAGATCATGGCTGGATTTCCTTCCGTGGTGATCGGTTTCTTCGCCCTGACCATCCTGGCCTCGTTGGTCCAAACCGTGTTCGGTTTGGACTACCGACTCAATGCGCTGGTCGGTGGGATCGCCATGTCGATGGCCGTGATCCCTCTGATCTACACCATTTCGGAAGACGCCCTTTCCGCTGTGCCCAAGCACTTCACGGAAGGATCGCTCGCCTTGGGCGCCCCCTTGTGGGAAACCAATCTGCGCGTGGTGCTGCCCGCCGCCATCCCGGGAATTTTCGCGGGTGTGTTGCTGGGGTTGGGTCGTGCGATCGGCGAAACGATGATCGTATTGATGGCAACGGGCAACGCCGCGCTGCTTTCGCCCAGCTTCGTGGAGCCGGTTCGCACCGTGTCCGCTTCCATCGGCGCGGAAATGGCCGAGGTGGTCTTCGGCGATCCGCACTACGTGATGCTCTTCGTGCTGGGATCGATCCTGTTTTGCATCAGTTTCGCCCTGAACGCGGTCGCGGAAATCTTCATCCGCCAGCGCCTCATGGCCAAGTTCGGAGGCGCTTCGTGAACATCCCCAAGAAATGGGTCGGCCGGGGCGTGGCCCTGGTCACGGGAGGGTCGGCCATCGCGACCGTGGTGTTGGTGCTGGTGGTGATCGGCATCATCGTGCACGGGGGCGCCGGGCACCTGAGCAAGGAATTCATCCTGGGATCGCCGGAGCAAGGCATGACCGAAGGCGGCATCTTCCCCGCCATCATGGGAACCTTCTTCCTGGTGATGCTCATGAGCCTGGCGGGCGTCCCGATCGGGACCATCACCGCCATCTTCCTCAACGAGTACGTGGGCCAGCAGTCGAAAATCGGGCGCGCCATCCGGTTTGCCGTCAATACCCTGGCCGGGATCCCCGCCATCGTGTTCGGATTGTTCGGGCTTGGTTTCTTCATCAACTTCGTGGGAGGCGGCGCCGACAGAGTGCTCTACGGCGGGGCACTCCATTGGGCCCAACCCAACATCCTGTGGGCTTCGCTGACCATGGCCCTGCTCACCTTGCCGGTGGTGATCGTGTCGGTGGAAGAGGCCATCAAGACCGTGCCCCGCGATTTGCGCGAAGGCAGCCTCGCGCTGGGAGCCACCCGGCTGGAAACCATCTGGAAGGTCGTGTTGCCCCAGAGCATGACGGGCATCCTCACCGGCGCGATCCTGGCCATCAGCCGCGGCGCGGGCGAAGTGGCCCCCATCCTGTTTACCGGTGCGGCCTACTTCCTGCCCAATCTTCCCGATGGCCTGACCGACCAATTCATGGAATTGGGCTACCACATTTACATCATGAGCACGCAAAGCGTGGATGTCGAGGCCACGAAACCCATCCAGTTCGCGACCACGCTGGTGCTGTTGATCCTTACCTTCACTCTGAACTTCGCAGCCATCTTCCTGCGCTGGCACTTGCGCCGCCGGGCTCTCCGCTGAAAGCGATCCCAACCATGAACGAATCGACCAAGATCCTTACCCGGGACCTGAACCTCCACTACGGCGAAAAGCACGCCCTGCGCCACATCGACCTGGAAATCCAGCGCAACCACGTGACTGCCCTGATCGGGCCTTCCGGTTGCGGCAAGAGCACGTTCCTGCGCTGCCTGAACCGGATGAACGACCTCATCGAATCAGCCAAGGTCACGGGAACGGTGGAAGTGGACGGAACGAACATCTACGCCAAGGACATCGATCCCGTCTTGTTGCGTCGCAAGGTGGGGATGATCTTCCAGAAATCCAATCCGTTCCCCAAGAGCATCTTCGAGAACGTGGCCTACGGACCGCGTGTCCACGGCATCAAAGACAAAAAGCGTCTCGAAGAGATCGTGGAAAAATCCCTGCGCGGCGCGGCCCTTTGGGAAGAGGTGAAGGACGATCTGGCCAAATCCGGCCTGGCACTCTCCGGTGGGCAACAGCAGCGCCTGTGCATCGCGCGGGCCATCGCGGTGGATCCGGAAGTCCTGCTGATGGACGAGCCCGCCTCCGCGCTGGACCCCATCGCCACCGCCAAGATCGAGGAATTGATCTGGCAGCTCAAGGAGAGCTTCACCATCGTGATCGTGACGCATTCGATGCACCAGGCCTCGCGCGTATCGGACACGACAGCGTTCTTCTACATGGGAGAAATGGTGGAGGTGGGCCCCACCCAGAAGATCTTCACCAGCCCTGCGCAGAAGCGAACCGAAGACTACATCACCGGCCGTTTCGGCTGAGACAGGAGATATCGCATGGAACGGCATTTCGAAAAAAATCTGGAAGAACTCAAAGCGGGACTCAAAGCCATGGCCGAGCGCGCCGTGGATGCGTTGGACGCGGCCGTCCGCACCCTGGTGGAAGCCGACGCCTCCTTGGCAGAGGCCGCCTTCGCCCGTGAAAAGGAGGTCGACGCCGACGAGATCCGTCTGGAATCCATGATCATCGATTTCATCGCGCTGCACCAGCCCGTGGCGGGCGATCTGCGCCTGGTGTTCGCCATGCAGGACGCCGTGGTGGACCTGGAACGCATCGGCGACCACGCCACCAACATCGCCCAATCGGCGGTCACCCTGTGCCGCCTGCGCCAGAGCCCGGATCTGCTGCGTCTGCCGGAGATGGCCGAACTCGCCCGCCGCATGCTCCAGGATTCGGTGCGGTCCTTCGCGCACCGCGACGCCGATCTGGCCCGCCGCACGATCGCCCTGGACGACAAGCTCGACGAAATGAACCGAGACATGGCCAGGCTGATCATCCAAGCCGTGAAGGAGGACCGCGAATTGATCGAGACCGGGCTGGACTTGATCCGGATCTCCAAGAACCTGGAACGGGTGGGCGATCTTTCCGCCAACATCGCGGAAGACGCCGTGTTTTTGGTGGAGGCCAAAATCGCAAGACACCAGGAAGAATGACCGCGCCCCGCCGGTGCTTTCTTTTTGCTTGATTTGGGTTTCGCGAAACGGAACACTCTCCGCACACAACTCCCCTCCAAAGGATCGCACCCATGAAGAACTCGAACAAAATCCTGGCCACCCTGGTCGCTCTCCTCGCCGCCGGCGCCTTCGCCCAGGCACCGGAAAAGGCCGCGGAGGCCAAGCCGGCCGCCAAAGCCACTGAGGCGAAGCCTGCCGAAGCGAAGTCGGAGAAGGTCGCCGCGGCACCGGCCGCCAAGGCGGAAAAGGTCGCCGCAGCCCCCTCGATCACCGGAGCCAAGAACTGCGACGAGCTGAAGGCATCGGTCACCGAGAAGATCGAGGCCAAGGGCGTCAAGAATTTCACCGTCGAAATCGTCGCCAACGAAGACGTCAAGGATGGCAAGGTCGTCGGCTCCTGCGGCGGCGGAACCAAGAAGATCGTGTACACCAAGGGCTGATCCCTTCCACTCCGATCGAGCTCCATGGCGTCCGGGCAATCGCTCGGACGCTTTTTTTTGTGCCGCAAAAGCCCCCTCCGCTACCTTCCTGATGAAAGCCTTTGCAGCGCTTTGAAATAACACCAAAAGCCGGTTCGAACAACGCGCCCGATACTCTGACCACGGGAAGCATGATGATATCAGACGATGGCGCGTTACCCTCACCCACTTTCCACGAAGCCATTCGAAGACAGGCTTCGCTGCCAGTGAACGAGTTCAGCGCCGTTGATCGCAGGCGGTCAACCAAGGAGCGCAAGAGCATGAAAACCGGTATTCGAAACTTGACTGGGTGGAACCTTCACCATCGGGCCTCAGCCGAATTTCGCCTCCGGCTGGAGCTGGAGCGGCCCGAATGGGGTCAGCGCCACCACACGTGAGATCACCCTGCCCAATGTGACCGCTTCCCAGGCAGGCACGTACACGGCCACCTACACGAATGCGTCGGGCTGCAAGAGCACGCAGAAATTCATGTTGGCCGTCAATACCACGGCGAGCTTGCTGACGCTCCACGCCAAGGGAAGCATCGGCAGCGAACAGATCCAATTGTTCAAGAGCAACAACCCGAACGTGCAGCTGTTCGATGGAAGGTCGGAACTCCGGATCTTCAATCTCAAGGGGGGTGTCCGTGTACAACCATCGCCTCTGGGCAAACGAGCTGTCCATCCCCAACCTGAAGCCGGGCGTGTATGTGGCTGAGATCCTGAGGGACAAGGCCCTGTTGGAAAGAAAGACCTTCCTCGTCGATTGACATCGGCCAAAATGCGCAGCGCCTCCCAACCGAGGCCCCGATTGCCGCCGCCCTTCGATACGATCAGCCGTTCCCTGAGTGGCGCCTTCGGCGCTGTATCGAAGGGCGGCTGATCTCTCAGGGAACGGCGGCGTACTGTTTCAGAACACCTCGAGCTTCTTCGTGGTCACGCCTTCGACTCCAACCCCGGGGGGCGATTCTCACCGTCAAACCTGTACGATCCTCCCCGCTTCCAGCCTCCAAACGGCTGTGGTGACGGACATCGCCAAACGCTTGTCGTGTGTGGCCAACAAGATGCCTCCTGGCCAACGCTCCAGCGCATCCTGCAGTCGCTGGATGCTCGCCGCATCCAAATGGTTGGTCGGCTCGTCCAACAGCAGCAACCACGACGAGCCGGCAAGCATGCAGGCCAATCGAAGTTTGCGCGCCTCCCCGGGGGATGGCGAGACCGTCGCGCAAAGCGCATCGCCGGAGGCACCCAGTACGGCCGATAGAGTCAGAATCCGTCCAAGATTTTCGGATCCGTCCCTGCGCAATCCCTGGAGAAGCGCCATGTCCTCAGTCTGCGTTGGCTCCTGCGGAAGATAGACCACACCAGGTCTGCCCTGGGCGGCCATGGCGGCCATCACGGTGGTCTTCCCCGATCCGTTCGGACCTTCCAGCCGCACCCTCGAGCGACCATCGAGCACGAGGCCTCCGTGCAAGATCCGGCACCCATCCGGCGTCGCGAGAAATCCCGCCGCCAGGGAAATCCGCCGCGAAGCACCATCCGCGTCCCAGTCGAACCGGAAATCCCGCAGAGCATCCCTTTTGACCTCGATGACGGATTGTGATTCCAATCGCTCCAGTGCGCGACCCAACCTGGTCATATCCTGCCCGATACGTGTCTGGGCGGAGCGGAACTTGAAGTCGGCGGCCATGGAGGTGGCGTCCCGATCGTTGGCGTCCTTCATCCTCCGGCCTGCGGTGCGATGGCGATCCGCCGACCGAGCCGATTCCCGTGCGACTTGGAGGCTCGACTTTAGAACACCCACCTTTTCATCGTGCGCCTCCCTGGCGGCGATGCGCCCAAAGATCCTCGCCTCCCGCGCCTTCCAAGCTTCGCTGAATCCACCACCCGTCACGACAATGGCTCCGTCTTCCAGCCACCAAGTCCTGGTGGCGATCCGGTCCAGGAAATCCCTGTCGTGGCTGACCACCACGGTGGGTGATCGCCTTCTGCGCAACCTCTGTTCCAGTTCACCCAACCCATCGACATCGAGGTGATTGGTCGGCTCGTCCAAAAGCAGCAACGAATCGTCGTCCCGAAAGAGTGAGCCGATTCGCTGTCGCTGCAACTCCCCTGGCGAAGCGAACGCCCCCTCCAATCGTTGGCTCGCCAATTGGGCTACGCCACCACGGATCAGGACCTTCCCGGAAGTCGGCCGTAGCTGTCCGGCCATCAGAGCCAGCAAGGTGCTTTTCCCGCACCCATTCGCACCGCACAAGGCGACGACCCCCTCCAGCAAAAACAAACCGTGGAGATCCACTAAAATCTCCAGGCCACCTGGCCAGGAAAGGACAGGTGCTCCATGGAGCAATGGATGTTTCGCATACGCGTTTTCCTTCGGAAACCGACATTCCTCGAACGTCGGCACGATCGCACGTCTCAGCACTCGACACGATGAGACGTCCCGGAACGAACTCCGGGCGAAACTCTCCCGAGCGGGGAACAACCCGGTCGGGAAAAGCATGGATGGGATCGGAAGGTTTGTGTTAGCGCATGGTCGGGTGCCGCCGACGCGGACCCAGCGAGGGAATCTATGGAATTTCAGCGCTGGGCGCAAGCCGTTGGGGAATCCTCAATGGCTTGCCCGGCGACCGCACCGTTTTTTCGGAAGGAGACGATCAGGGGGCGGCGACGACCACCTTTTCGGCTGCCCCGGCCCTGCGCACTAGGTAGGTGCCCGCGTGAGGAACGGCGTATCGTATGGCATCGCTCAGGGGTTGTCCGTCGGTCACGGCTACCGTGCCGAGATTTTTTCCGTTCAAGTCGAAAACAAGAGCCTCCGGATTCGCCCCGGCGATGCCCATCGGGACGACTCCGTTGGTCCCGGCGGGAGTCAGGTAGACGCGGTATCCGTAGAATGCGCTGGTCACGTTCACCGGAACAGAAATTGACCCGTTGCTTACGTTGTACAACGTGGTGGAAACGGTGGTGGTGCTCGCGACCGGAGTGTCCTTGTTCGTCCAGGTCACATACTCCAGCTTCGCACTGACACTGGAACCGAACCAGGAGGGAATCCCGCTGATGTTCACGTTGACGGTGCCCACGCTGTTGCCACCCAGCACGATGCTCGCGACCTTGGTGGCCTTGTCGATGGCGGCGAAGGCATCCACGCCGTCGCTGGCATCGTTGGGAGGAGTGGTCCTGACCATGGCACCCGTCATGTCGCCGTACCACTTGTAGAGATGCCAGCCCCCCCCTTGGCGTTGGAGGAAGTCAGGAGGCTACCCAGCCTGCCGGGCAGACCGGTGAACCACCACGAGATGCAGGCGCTTTCCACACCCTTGCGTTCGAACTTGGCGATGAAGGGCACGGAATAGCCCGGGCAGCCTTCGTACGGGTCGCTGATTTTCGAGGAATACTCGTTGATGCTGATGGCGCGCGGAGAGATGCCCAGGCTTTTTTCCAAGGCACGGTAGGTATCGATGGTGCTGCTGAGGCTGGCCGCTCCCCACTGGTGCCAGCAGATGATTTCTGGCAGGCATTTGTTGTCCCTGGCGAATGTCAAAAAGGCCTTCATGCTTGTGTTGTTGTAGTACGAGTAGGATGGCCCGATGACCTTCGCCTGCGGATCCAGCGACTTGATCAGGTCGTAGGTTGGTTTCCAGACCGTGGTGTTGAAGTCGCCGTTGGCGCTATTCCACGTGTCGTTGCCTTCGTTCCAGATCTCGTATCCGTAGTAGTTCTTGCGGCCCGAGGCGATCTTGCTGTTGATCACCGAGGTGACGCTGGCCTTCCAGCTGGCGAATCCCGGCCAGGTGTAGGGCCATCCGGGCAGAACGTCGGCCAGACGAATCGTGACGGATCCTGTCGTGTTGGCCAGCTTCGCGGAAATGGGGATCGCCGCGGCAGCCACTCCCTGCTGATGGCCGCTGCCGCTCAAGGCGGGGGCGGTGAACATGAACGGCTTGAGAGGTGCCACCATGGTCGCGTAGTCGCTGGGCAGGCTCTCGGTCAATCCGTACAGGGAACCGGAAGCCGCACGGGTCACGGGACGGATACTGTCAGATAAATTCACGGCCAGGTTGAAGGTCGCCGCCGACGTGGTTCGAACCATCACGAGGATGGAAACCGATACGATCGACAACGCCCTGATCTTGCTGTTCATTGCTCTATTCCCCCTGGGTCCACGAACCGGCACATTTTACCATGAAACTAGGCGGTCCGATGCGGGAATGACTCTCGTTCCAAACGGTCGACTTTGCCAATTTGGCAATCCCCCCTGTTCCCGGAAAACACAGTCGGCAAGCGGCCTTGGCCGGGATCGTCGTCATGGAAGCGATACGGAAACGGAAACGGCGTCCTACCCCTTCCGGGGAACAGGACGCCGTCAACTCGCACCATTTTTTGTCCAACCGATCCCGGCTGGTTACTTGGAGATGCCCTCCACGGCGACCTTGTACGATTCTGTGCCGTTCAGAGGCCTCACGAAGTAGACACCTGCCTTGGTCGCAACGTCCCGGATTTCCGTGTTCATGGCCACGCCTTCCGCATGGTTCACCTGTCCAAGCCGTGTTCCGGAAACATTGTAGACCGCATATTCGCCGGCAGGAGCGTCGGCGACCATGGAGGTTTTCGCGACCACATCCGACATCCCCACGATCACCAAGGTGGTGGTGCTCTGCGCATCGAAGGTGACCGAGAAGTTTCCACCGCTGACGGCGACGGTTCCATCGGAGGCCAAGGACTTGGTTCCGGAGGTGGTGATCTTCTGGGCGGAGTTTCCCTTCATGCCGGCGGCGGCGAAGCTCACCGTTTTGGCGGCGGTGCCCCGGTTGACCGCGACGATCGTCACGGTGTCGACACCATTGGTGTTCTTCTTGAAGGCCGAGACGTACACGCTGCTTTGCACCACCCGGGTTGCGCTCACACGGACGGCGCCTGGTCGCACATACTTGGAATACTGCCCCATGATGGCGCCCACCTTGCTGATGGTTCCTGGGGAAGCGGCTGCCTGTGCATTGTTGGCGGTGATGTGCAAAGGACCGTAGTTGCGCTTGAGGTACCACCAGACATAGGCGCTCATGTTGGACAAGGCCAAGGCTCGGTGGATTTCATAGCCCACGTCCAGACACAGAGGCCAGGCGTTGGAGCCCTGGTTGTTGACGTCGGCGGTATAGACTTCCGTCATCCAAAACGGCTTGCCTCCGCCTTTCTGCTTGAACAGGGTGTAGTCGAAGGTCGCGTCAGGCGAGGTCTTGCTTGTGGCGTAGAAGTGGGTGCCCAGGATGTCGATGTTCGCCAGCGTGGCGGCATCGTTGAGGATCCCGTCGTAGTAGCCCTTGTTGAAGCTGAAGGATTCCGCCGTGATCACCTTGTTGCCGTTGGCGCGAAGCTTGGATCCCCAATTCTTGGCAAAGGCGGTCATCTCCGCGGTGGTGCCGCAGGACCATTCACCACACCAGTCCGGTTCGTTCTGGAAACTCATCGCGTACAGCGGGGCTCCGTTGTCCTTGAAGTGCTTGGCGAATGCGTTCAAATGGTCCACGTACTGCTGGTACTTGGAAGGATCGACCTTGTAGGAAGAACCCGAAGCGACGCGCAGGTTGGTGGGGGGGCTCCAGGCGGTCGCGAAGAGTTTCATGCCGGGTCGGGAGGCGACATCCTTTGCGTCGACCAAATCCTGGGACCAGGAACCCGAGTTTTCGTAGATGCGCACACGCAGGATGCTGAAGCCGAGTTGGCCAGGCCCGTTGCCGTAAAGGACGTTTCGGTCGGCGGCCAGAAGATTGTATCCCGTCCAACCACGGTCCTGGTGGCCACCGAATCCGTCGATGGTCTGGTAGGTGGTGTTCAAATCGATCGTGACATCCGCGGCATCGACCGGGAGCACTCCCACCGCAGAAATCGCGACCGCCCAGAGGGCTGCTCTGCCGCATGTGGTTTTCATGATGATTCTCCTATCACACGAGTTTTCCCAAAACCTGCCACCCGGCCAACGCACTCGGCGGTATTCTCTGATCATAAACCGGGCCATCCCGGCAGACCTGCGGTTCGGTTCCCGTGGTTTGTAGAATCTGCCAAGCTCGTATTGCTGATTCACCAACGCCCGCTTCGCTCCTCGCCATAGATTCGACCACATCCGGCAGTATCGTCCGGGGAGCGGGGGATTCCATGCACAACCAGCGAACGAACCAATCAGCCCAGGCTCTGAAGGTCCTCCACACGATCGGCTCGCAGATCGACGCCACCGCGGCGTGGGCAGGGTAAGGGGTGTTCCCGCTTTTTTCCACCGCCGCCTCGGTCATCCCTCCGGTCAATAGCTCTGGCATCCAGCCTGTGTCTCTCGGCTCAGCGGACCAAGACCTCCCATCCGCCAATCTTCCCGGCACGGTCGAGGCGGACGGATTCGCATCGAATGCCCAGGCCGGTTGGGATTGCACACCGTCGGCGGAAGTACGTGGACTTTCGCTCGAACGGCCCAAGCGGCTCAAATCGAGGTGACCTGGTCACCGGCACTCGCGACCGGATTGATCTGACCTCTACGAGAGGCCCTGGAGTAAGGCCAATTCCCTCACCAGATTCTGCCGTGCTCGTGGCTCATACCGATCGCGTCCATGCGCGGTGCAGTAGATCCACTCCATCCCCAGCATCTTCCGCAAGAACTGGGCTCTCCCCTCGCGGTAGGGGTCATCTGCATACCCTGAATACTCCTCTCGGATGCATCGGCAGTAGTTCAGGTACGCATCGCTCTCGGAACCAAGAATGGACAGGTCCACGTCGTGAAGGACGGCGGCATCGATCGTCTCCGGCGCCGACACATGCCGGGTAGACAGGATCAGATCGCAGACCGTTCGGCACAGGACCTCGGAAAGCGCATACGGAGCCATGACAGCACGGAAGGTTTCGGCGCTATCCTCCTCGTTGGTTCGGGAGAACGGATCGTAGACGATGTCGTGGAACCAGATCGCGAGCTCCACCGCCATGTCATTTTCCGTCAGATCACGCATCGAGTCGAATTTCGCCAGACAATCCTGGATATGCGACAGATTGTGGTATTTCCGGTGGGGCTCGGAGTACCGCGACACCAGATACCCGAAGGAATCGGAGGGGTCCTGCGCGAGACGCATCGAGCCTAAAAAACCGAAGTACATTGCCCTCAGTCGCGAGAAAAGATCGCCGTTGTCGTTGGACACTCGCGCTCCTTTGTAAACACCGCCGGTCCGCATCTCTGTCGGCGTACACGAAATACATTATGCGTGCCAAAAGCACCGCCCAGAAACTCGACCCGGAGCTCACCCATGACCATCATCGATCGCGAGACCGCCACCCGCGAGAAGTTTCGCAAGATGGTCTTCGGATCCGTCTATCCGCTCTATCTCCAGAAGGTCGCCAAGAAAGGACGTTCGCAAGAGGAATTGGACACGGTGGTTTCCTGGCTGACCGGCTACAGAGCAGACGGAATCCGTCAATGTATCGAATCGGGAATGGATTTCGAGACCTTCTTCGCCAACGCTCCCCGCATCCACCCCGATGCGCCGAAGGTGAAGGGATCGATCTGCGGCGTGAGGGTGGAGGAGATCCAGGACCCCCTGGTGCGAAGGGTGCGCATCCTGGACAAGCTGGTGGACGAGCTCGCCAAGGGAAAGGCCTTGGAGAAGGTGCTGCGGCCATGAAGGAGGCCGAACCCACCTCCGCAGCTTTTCCCGCCGCGACTTGGCTGATTGGGCGCAAGATCGATGCTTTTTTCCAGACCAAGTGGACAAACACCACCCCATACCTGGTTGGACTCGGAGCACCTCGCTATTGCGAAATCCTCCTTCAGCTGGATGGCTCCCTTCACCAACTGCTCGCCGACCGGCTGATTCCTTGGGCAGGCAAGTTAGACATCCTCCCGATCGACCTGAAGGACCATGGCGTGTCCGCTTCCCTATTCTCCCGTGTCTGCAGCGCACCCATCCGCTCCGTTGTCCGTGACGAGGACGGCGACCTTCTCTTGGAGCTGGACTCGAATGTCCGCATCCACGTCGAAGTCGATTACGGAGTGCACTTGATCGTGGAAGGCGCAGCCTGAGAGCTTGTCCGTTGCAAAGCTCCTCATAGCGCCCCCCGCAATAGGCAAGTCGTTCACTCCCGTCAACCGCCTGGCGGCCAAAGTGTGATGCAGATCACACTCAAACCGGAGTGTGATCTGCATCACAGATTTCGACACCCCTCTTGCCGTAACTTCCCCTATGTCGGCGGCGCTATTGGCCAAAGACGGCGGTCGGGAACGATCGGCCGCTCCTTAACCCGGGGTTTACTCCGGTCCTTTGCACCAATCCTCGAGGTGCACAGGGGGAGCGGGTTCCCGGCTGCCAATTTTTGCTTGAGGGGTAGAGTTGTCCTCCATCCAGTCTCAAGCGTGAGACGATTCGGCCGCTTCCATGAGGACTTCTGCTGCCCACTGGTTCAGGCTCTTGCCATGGGCCGCCGCCGCATGTGCTGCCGAAGCATGGACTGTCGGAGGGATGCGCAGCATGAGGCGGCCGGAATAATCCTTCTCTGGCTCGATACCCTTCTCCGCGCACATTTCCAAGAACACCTTGAGGGAGGCCGCGCCCTCCCGCTTCAGTTCTGCCAGACTTTTCCCATAAAAGTCGGCTCCACCGTTGAGCCCGAGAAACTCCCCTCGAAATTCACCAATTTCCGCATCATATCGAATGCTCGCCTTGTATCTGCCGAACATCATCGTGTTATTCATGGTTCCACCCCGTTTGCTTCCAACCACTTCCGAACCGTCGCGACGGCCCCCTTGTCGGTGTCGGGCGACGATCACGTAAGGCATCCTGTGTGGAGAGGGACTCGCTCCAATATGATAGCACAATCCGCTATCATATGATGCCGTTCAAATTGCGAAGGCCACCAGTGGTTAACACAATCCCCATTCCCGTCAACCGCCTGACGGCCAAAGTGTGATGCAGATCACACTCAACGCGGAGTGTGATCTGCATCACAGATTTCGACACCCCTCTTGCCGTAACTTCCCCTATGTCGGCAGTCGAACTGGCTTCCGACGGTGGTCGGGAACGATCGGCCGCTCCTTTCATTCGGGGTTTACCCCGATCCTTTGCACCAATCCTCGAGGTGCACAGGGGGAGCGGGTTCCCGGCTGCCAGTTTTTGCTCCGCGCGTGCCGGTCGGCCACCGCAATCCTGCTAGTCGCCGACATCCCCTGCCAGTCGAGATTACTTGATGCACACCGCTCAGGCCAGGGTGAAAACCTCGTCGCGAACCAAGTGCAATCGAACGCGATCCGGGACCGGGCGATCGAAATGCCAAGCCCTGACCGCATCCACAACAGCTTGACGCAGGGCCTCCCATGTGTCCGCCTCGGTGAAGATCGGCTGTTGCAGGCATCGAGCCACGAAGCCGCCGTCCTCCTCCAGCGTCACGCTGAAAACCAGTTCGTTCATGTTCCGAATATAGGCTGAATCCACGAGTCCCTACGCACGAATCCCATTCCCGTCAACCGCCTCCGGACCAAAGTGTGATCCAGATCACACTCAAACCGGAGTGTGATCTGGATCACAGATTTCGACACCCCGTTTGCCGTAACTTCCCCTATGTCGGCAGTCGAACTGGCTTCCGACGGTGGTCGGGAACGATCGGCCGCTCCTTAACCCAAAGTCCACACTCGAACCGGGCGCATCGCATCCCTGCCCGCACTGCATCTTGGCTCGTACAGGCTCCTCACCGCACCGGACAAGGGTGCGCCTCGTCGCCTGCCGAAGCCAATCTGCAGCACGTTCAGGGCGCGCTACATCCCTCTCGAGCGATGGCCTTTGGGTTCACCCGGGGTTTACCCTGGTCCTATGCACCAATCCTCGAGGTGCACAGGGGGAGCGGGTTCCCGGCTGCCAATTTATGTCTCACCCTCGCAAAACCCACAACTGCGCCAACACAGCGATTGCTGCAAACGAAGCGCATCCAGGTCTTCGACGGCGCGACCTCACGCGCCATGGTTAGGCGTGGAGCCACCAACGCCAAGGCTGCTGCGATCCAACTCGTTCAAGGAACATTCCGCTGTCGCTTGCTGTTGCAGGTAGGTCTGGATCGTTGGGTTAAGCTTTTCAAACCGTTCATGGAACAGCGCAAGCAGTGCCCTGGCTGCATCGGGGCTGTAAGATCGGTCTTGAATCGTCGTTTTTTGCCATGCCTCGTTGGTGTCTGAATCGTCGATCATTACTAAGCGCCAAGAGTTCCAGTCGCGGCGAATTGGGCATACCTTGTGGACGGCAGTATCTGGCAAACTCGCCAACTGCTTTGCGATTGGTTCGAAAGCCTTCCAGTTGTCGACATGGACCATAGTTCGAATTGCAGGAAGGTCCCCATCGTAAAAGTTGAAACAGATCGGGATGCCGGCTTCCTTCCAAGGTTTGAGGTAGATCATGATTTCGCGCACATCCCCGCGGCTGGGAGGATAAAGCTTTGTTTCGATCTCCATGCCGGTGATCTGTTTGACGCCTGCTTTCAGATCGTGTTCGATTTCCTCGATTTTTGGAAGGTGCTTGATAATGGTCGAAATCGTTTCTGCCAGCGTCGGATCCGCCATGATCTCCCTTACCAGATTTTTCTTTTCGCTTTCTCCCATGATGTGCCTCCAGATGTTTTCCCGGAACGCCTTCACGACGCCGGATTTGTCATTGGTCTCCATCCCATCAAGGGCGTTATAAACATCACGCCAGCTCAAGCAAGCACACGGGGGGAGGAGTGTATCGTCCTTATGCCATTATGTCGAATCCGAACCTTTCAACATCAAATAGATGAGCATAATCTACCAACCCTTTCGCTCTTCGGTGAGCCAGGTCTGATATCGTTCGATTTGGCGATCCTGCTCACCTGCCCAGATCTTGACTTCGATGACAACAGCGATTTTCTTCGACTCGTCTTCAAGCAACAGATCAAGACGGCCGAAGTCACTTTCATTGGATTCTTCGCGCAGCCAGCACGGGTATTCGATGCGGATCCGGAACTTGGCGGACGACATCCGGGCAATCCATGAAGAGCTCAAGTGTTCGCGCGAGCCAGCCATGTGGAGCTGTGCAGCCAATCGAGGCATCAAGTCCTCGCCGTATCCAAGGGAACCTTCCGAGGCCAGGAGTCTACCGAGTACACGGGAGTGGGCCAATTCACTTGACTCGATCCCATATACCTCAAACGGGCTAACTGCCTGCTCCAGTTTCAGCAGCTTCTGGAATGGTTCACTACAAATCAACGCATCAGGATCGAAGTAGCCATCTTGCACGCTCACCTCCGCATAGGGGTCGTTCCAGTCGTTATACCCAAGGCAATGTAATCCGAGCATGGAACCGAATCTATCCCATTCATAGGATAGATGACCGCCGATGTTGGCAGTAGCTTCGAAGCAAGCCGCCTTCACACAACGGGGAATTGGATGTGCCATCCTGAATTTCAGATCATCGACTTTGATGCCAGCACCCGCCTTATCTTGGCGGACATGTCCTCCGACTCCGGCTCCAGAGCTTGGGAGTGGGCACGGGCATTTCAGAGCGAAGGAAAGCTGGTGCATTCCATCGGATGGACGCCGAGCTCCTTCATGAAGGCGCGTGGTAACGGTCGGCTGGATCCGTGGAATGCATTGTACGAGCTGTGCAAGTACAGCCAAAGCTTGGTTCACATTCCTCTGGAAGAAGTACCGCTCACGCCTGACCAAACGCTGAATTCGGCCATGTCCGAATTCGCGAAGATCGTCGATTTCAAGCGCGTAGAGTTGATCAAGCGGCTGTGGGAAGGTGTGGCGCTTTCTGGTTGGCTCGAAGGGCGCTGGGAGCCTGATAGATCGGCCCAGCCGGAGGTCCGCAAGTTGATCATCCAGACACGACCGTCGCAGGGAGTTGCACCGCAACAAGGGCATGATGATCGGGTCGTGCGGGTCAGTGCTCGGCACCGGAGTCGATGGCCGGATTCGTTTTTTGAGGAGCTGGATCTGTCCGTCTACCCCAACCTCGTCAGGATTGAATGGCGCACCCGGTCAGGGGGACTCCTGTTCGAGCAAGAAGTTCTGCTACCGGTTGAACGGCTGTCCCGCATGGGGCTTCCTGTACACGTGCTCGGTGAATCCACGGGACTCCCTCCCATCGAGTTGCGGCAGATCGACAAGCTCCGACAGGTTGCAGCAACGGTTGATTGGCTGCATTGAAGTGCCCCAGGGCTGCCGCGAGCGGTTTGCTTGAGGCTCTCCTCCTCCGTTCGTATGGAACAACAAGCGTGGTCGGGCAGCTAAATTCTCTGGATGGCTCCTATCCCACAGCGCTCGGTGCCCGTGTCGACGATTCGCTCCCATTCCACCGAGCGGCAGTTTTGGCTCCATTGTGAGCTGGAAAGCTCCGGAGCACGTGGGGTGGCTGCATCTCACCTCTCCAAGGTCTACCTCAACCCTTCATCACAGGGCTCTGGATCGGGCTCCAACCTAGCCGTTACCGATGCTGGACTACCCAGGTGGCGTGCAGAGCGAAAGTCGCTTCTGCGCGACATGGAGAACCTTCGGCAACAGTGGGGTGCTCAAATCCGATACGACAAGAACTGTCGCCTTTGGATTCTCGACAAGCCTGGAACACCGCCCGAGCACCTCCGGCCGCTCCTGTCCCAAAGATCTGCGGAAGGAACGTCGCTTGTCCTGATCGAGAAGATTTCAGAGGCGCTGTCGGGAGCTGATCTCCTGGGGGTTCTTCGGGATGCGATTCCCGATGTAGGGGGCACCACCGACGCGTTGAGCGGGGTGACCGTGATCGGACCCGCGCATGAAACCGACAGGATCGAACCTGCTGGAACAGATCCGAACTTGTCTAGAAGCTGTCCAGGGAAGCCGCCTGGTCACGTTTCAGTACAAGAACCCTTGGAACGAGGCGTCGCAGTGGCGTAGGGTTGAAGCATGGCATGTCCTGTGGGTCCAAGGAGGCTGGTACCTGATTGGACGGCTTCCAAAGCGGGATCTAACGATGTTCGCCCTTGCCCGAGTGGACCAAAACATCGAGATCTCCGACAAATCCTTCGAGCCATCTCCCGAGCATCAGAAGCAGCTTCATGGACTGCTGGCGCCAGTCGACCAGGTTTATCGCTCCGGGAAGCTGACCAAGATCCGCTTGAAGGTTGACGCCGATTTCGAGCCGGTCCTGCGAGATCGTCTTTGGGACGATGCGGAGAATCTTCGATGGAAGCGTTCAGCCGATGGGGACTGGCAACTCTGGATCCGTGCCTTTTTGGGCGGACCAGACGACATCTGCACTCGCGAAGCTGCTCGCAAGATTCTTGCTTTTGGACCACAGGTTCGTGTGGAACATCCCGCGGAGTTGAGGGGGTGCGTGAAGGAGATTGCCCGGCAGGTGCTGGAGCGCTGCGTGGGGTAGGAGCGAAGTGTTGGGAGTTGACTCGCCGCTAACGGGGTTTCGAAGTTGGTGCGCCCTGAATTGCCAAGATGCAAGGAATTGACCAACGTTTTCCGAGGCTATAAGTTCGCCAACCTCACCTACCAATCTCAGTCGAATCCTGACCCGATGCCCGTCCGGCGCGAAATCGCGATCCTACCCAGAGCAGCATCCCGGCCGCCATCCATTGCTCGTCCTGCTGTGAACCAAGAAATCACTGTTTACCAGCAAAACAAATCACTTGGGAGTCCAACGATTCAAGTTGAGCAGAACTAGCCTACAGAAGCCTCTAGCAGTTTCATCAGATCCGGAATTTGGCGGCGCCATTCCACCTGTTCTTGGATATCCTTGCGCTCCTTCGCAAGCCACGCAAGAATTTGACTGGCATCGTACAAAGTGCTCGCAGTTACTGAAGATCCAGGAACAAAGTTTGCTGACTCCATGCGAATATTGCTCGGTTCACGACCTGTGAAAGCCTCCGCAATCGTTCCGTCCCTTCCCGTCCGGGCAATGTGGCAGAACCGTGCTGCCGCCTTGAAACCGAAAGACGCCTTGATATGCTGATCACTCCACTTGGCAAGCCAAGCAATGTCGATCCTCTGGCTTTGCCACTTCTGTAGGGTGATCATGTTCCTTTCGGCATCCTTGATTCCATCTTGCAAGACCTCATCAAGGTCTTCGATCTGAAGGTCCGATGTGTGGCGTCGTTTCATGCTCGACTTGGTCACTCCGATCACAAGCCCATTGCTGCAAACAAAGCGAAACCAACCCACCATCGCCTGAAACCGCATACTCCCTTCGACCGAATTGAAGCACTCCAAGCGAAGGCTCATCGATTCATCGTTCGCTCCCTTGAATGAAAAATTTTCTGGCAAGATGACCGAAAGCTGCATCCGCTCTCCATACTCGGTCAGCTTGAGTTCAGCCTTCAGGTCGCTGGGGTTGAGCTTCATGTTTACGACAAATTTTGTGATCCTCGCTAAAATATCCTTGTGCGAGACAAGGCTGTATTCCTTCGATACAACACCGACAGGAACTGCGCTGTGATCGCTTAGGTATGGATTTCGGATGATAGTGTCTAATCGCAAATTCGCAGCCGAATCAGATCCACCAAAGGAAAACGGAATCCGCTCAAAGGATGGAATCAGCCAACCCACATTCTGTAAGGTCGACTCGAAGCAAAACGCTGGCGAGTTCAACCATTTTCCTGCAGGCTGTGCATCCTCCATCCACCGGAATCGGTTCTGATCATCGAGATCCAAGGTCACATTCCTTTCACCATCATCATGGCAGCAAGCTAGGGGCAATCGTCGTTAGCGAGAGCACCAACAGTCAGCACCTCAGCTCATTCAAGATTTTGAACATACTGAACAAATAGCCCGTCTGGAGGAAGGCTTCCGAAATGCTCCAAGATTCCCCTGCACTATCAGCCAAACGAATCCCTTCAGATGTCCGGAGACCCTGATCCTCCAGATTCGTCACAGGGCTCGTGACGAATCTGGATTGATCCAGGTAGCATTTTCCGCTCCGCTCCGACCATCAAAAACCTACCGTTCTACCCCAGAACCCGAATTAACCCAACGAAACTAGGTTTGACAGATGCCCGAACGTTGGTTTTCAGTGGACGAAATTGCTGCGCATCTTGGTGTTGCCAAGGACACGGTTTATTCCTGGGTAAGTACGCGCGGCATGCCTGGCCATAAGGTGGGCCGATTTTGGAAATTCAAAACCACAGAGGTTGATGACTGGGTTCGTGCTGGTGGCGCTACGGAAGGCAGAGAATGAACCTCACCGACCTAGCCCCTCAAGCTGTCGTCGATGGATTCCTCCCCGGAATCCTCATCGAAGTCGTCGCCACTGTTCCCATGGGTCCAAGCGCTGTCAACCTGGTCTACAAGCGGATGGATACCAAGGAGATCACGACCGAGGTCGTGATCTCGACGGACCCACGATTGGCCACGATGCAGATCGCTGTGGATGGCAGGCCTTGGAGTTTCACTGCACCGGGTGAACCTTGGCGTCTTGCCGTGGAGGCCAAGCGCATCGGGCTAGCCTGGCTGTTCGAGCCCATGATGGCGGTCTATACCTCCAAGGTCGATCCCCTACCCCACCAAATTTTGGCAGTCTACGAGTCCATGCTGCCGAGACAGCCCCTGCGCTTCCTGCTGGCTGATGACCCAGGCGCAGGCAAGACCGTGATGGCGGGCCTTTACATTCGGGAGCTGATGCTGCGTGCGGATGCACGGCGCATCTTGATCGTGGCACCAGGAAGCCTCACCCCCCAGTGGGGAGAGGAAATGATCGAGAAATTCGGGCTGCTCTTCGAGGTTTTCGACAGTTCCATGATCCAGAACACTGCCACCGGGAATCCTTTCGCCGAAAAGGAACGGCTTGTCGTCAGGCTCGACCAGCTCAGCCGGAACCCGATGCTCCAGGAGAAACTCAAGCAGGCTCCCGAGTACGACCTGATCGTGGTGGACGAAGCCCACAAAATGTCGGCGCAGTACTGGGGCGGAGAGCTCAGGAAGACCGCAAGATTCGAGTTGGGTGAATTGCTCGCGGGGCATTGCCGACACTTTCTTTTGATGACCGCCACGCCGCACAATGGCAAGGAAGAGGATTTCCAGGCGTTCTTGACCCTCCTGGATGGCGATCGATTCTACGGAAAGATGCGAGACGGCACTCGAAGGGTCGATGTCTCCGACATCATGCGTCGGATGGTCAAGGAGGAGCTGGTTCGCTTCGACGGAACCCCTCTTTTCCCCGACCGAATTGCTTCCACGGTCAACTACAAGCTCAGCGACGACGAAGCCTCACTTTATGCTCAGGTGACGGATTATGTCCGAAACGGGATGAACCGTGCGGCACGTCTGGACGATTCGCGGCGGGTCACGGTGGGGTTCGCGATGACCTCGCTGCAACGCCGTTTGGCATCGAGTCCGGCTGCCATCTGGGAATCGCTGAAGCGGCGCAAGCGGAGGCTCGAAGACGAGCTGCGGGAAACCGGCTCCAAAATCGTGGCAATGCGGGGCAATCAGAATTCATCGCCAAAATCAAGGCCATGGAAAACGCCGACTGGGACGATTATGCCGACCCAGAAGACGATCTGGATGATGAAGTCAACGGAACCATGACCGTTGCTGAAACCATCGAGGAACTCCAGAAGGAAATCCCTCGATCTTGATGGGGCTGATCGAACTTGCAGAATCTGTCTATCTCTCCAACCGGGACTCCAAGTGGGCGCGACTTCGCGAACTGCTGGAAAGCGAAGAAATCCGTGGGGCTGATGGTCGGCCGCACCAACTCATTTTGTTCACCGAACACCGCGACACGCTGAATTACCTGGTAGACAAGCTCAGGGACAAACTGGATCTGGTAGGGGAACAAACCGTCGTGGAAGCCATCCACGGGGGTACGGCGCGCGATGTCCGCAAGACCATCCAGGAACGCTTCCGCTTCACCGACGAGATCAAGGTGTTGGTGGCCACAGATGCCGCGGGTGAGGGTGTGAATCTCCAATCGGCGCACCTTTTGATCAACTACGACCTCCCTTGGAATCCCAATCGTCTGGAGCAGCGCTTCGGGCGCATCCATCGAATCGGGCAGCAGGAAATTTGCCACATGTGGAACCTTGTCGCCTCCGAGACGCGAGAAGGCCAAGTCTGGGAAACCATCCTCGCCAAGATCGAACGCGAAAAAGCCGCTTTGGGTGGGAAGGTCTTCGATATTCTCGGACAGGTCTTCGAGGAAACACCACTTCACGAACTTTTGAGAAACGCGATCCTCGATAGCGAATCGGAAGAGGCCACGCGACGACGCGAGCGCACGATCGACAACTTGTTCGATCCTGAAAAATTGAAAGCGATCTTGGAACGGCGAGCCCTCACCAAGGAAGTAATGGGCGAGCGATCAGGCACCTGCGCGAATCCATGGAGCGAGCCGAAGCCCGCAAGATGCAACCCTACTACGTACAGTCGTTCTTCTTGCAGGCTTTTCCGCGGCTCAAGGGCGAAGTGAGAACGCGCGAAAACAACCGCCGTTGGGAAATCGTACGCGTTCCAGCGGCACTGATTGAACTGGATCGTCTCAAGCCATCCAGCGATCCCTTGCTACGCAAATACGAGCGTATCTGCTTCGAACGCGAGCATCTGCGTGTACCTGGAAAACTGCAGGAAGCAAAGCTTATTCATCCAGGTCACCCCCTCGTGGCGCGTACGATCGACTCCATCCTGGAACAAGACGGTCCGCTGCTTGAACAGGGCGCCGTCATGGTCGATCCAACCGATTGCGGTGAGGATCCTTGGCTCCTGTTTTTGTTGGAGCATGCCATCGAAGAGGGAAGACCCGACATTGCTCGTCGGACCATCGCTTCAAGACGTGTGCAGTTTGTGAAGGTATTCGCCGATGGTCGCTCGGCATTTGCGGGTTGGGCTCCTCACCTCGATCTACGCCCGATGGGCGAAGGCGAACGCAGGTTGGTGCAGGATGTTCTGCATGCCCCTTGGATTGTGCAGGGAGCGCAAGACTTGGCACGCAACCATGCCATGGAGAAAATCGTTCCAGAACACCGCGACGAAGTGGTCCAGGCCCGCGCCGCGGATGTCGCAAAGACCTTGGAAGCTGTCCATGAACGGCTTTCTGCTGAAATCACCTACTGGTCGGCCCGCTCCGCCGAGTTACGACAAGAAATCGCCGCAGGCAAAGACGCTCGCCTCACTGTTGATAACATCGAGCGTAGAGTGGACGAGCTTTCCGCACGTCTTGACTCGCGAACCCGCGAACTGATCGCATCCAAGGAGCTGCGCGTCAAGGCTCCTGAAATGCTCGGGGTCGCGCTCGTGATCCCGCAGGGGCTTTTGGATCTACGCTCTGGTGAGGCAACTCCGGCCTCTCCGGTCGATGCCGAAGCCCGACGGCGCGTGGAAATTCTGGCGATGGATGCCGTGAGCCGCGACTTCCGCGAGCGCGGCTTTGAGGTGCGAGATGTTTCTGCGGACAAGTGTGGTTGGGACTTGACGATGATTGAGCCAGCTACGGAGGCTCATCCTTCTGCAGTATGGCACGTGGAAGTCAAAGGACGAGAGGCGCACCAAGACACGGTCACCGTGACCCACAATGAAATCGTCACGGCCCTCAACCAGAAGGACAAGTTCCTTCTGGCAATCGTGCCTGTGGACCAGGGGCGCGTGGTGGCCACCCACTACATCCCCAAACCTTTCGAGCGCGAGCCAGAATTTGACGACGCCAGCATCAACAAGAGTCTACCCAAGCTGCTGGAGCGGGCGGTCGCGCTGGATCAGATCTTGTCTGCGGACTTCGCAGAAACATCAAGGGCCCTCCCTAAGGAGAGCCCTTGATGTCCAGCGGTGTAACCCTATCGAGCCGACCAGCGGCACTGGACTTGGATCGAAGTATAACTCTCCGCATGAGTCGGAGCTTGCCGCAGACTCTGGATTTTTGCTATACTCGGTCCAGCATACCTGCCGGGCCTCTGACGCAAGCTCACTTCGGCAGGTTTTTCTTTTCTTGGGGTTTCGCTTCATGCGTTATCTGAAGCCAACCCTGACCTTCGACCAGCAAGCCGATCTGCTTCTGACCCGAGGGTTGGAAGCGGATCGAGGGGTCTTGATTTCCACCCTACAGTCGGTGAACTACTACCGTCTGAGCGGATATCTCTACCCCTTTCGGATACCCGGAGGCGACGCGTTCCGCAGCGGCACGCGATTGGAACAAGTCTGGACGCAATACCGTTTCGATCGCCAGCTTCGGCTTCTCTTGCTTGATGCCATTGAACGCTTCGAGGTCTCCCTCAAGACCGAGTTGACCTATCGTCTCGCGCACCGGTCGGGGCCATTCGGGTACCGCGACGCTTCGTCGTTCGCGGCATGCTCCACAGCATCCCACGGCAAGATCCTGACGAAACTCCAAGAAGAAGTCTCCCGGAGCCGCGAGGTATTCCTACAGCATTTCCAAGCCAAATACGGCGATGTCCACGGACTACCTCCCCTGTGGATGACGGCGGAAGTCCTTTCGTTGGGGACCACGCTGAGCCTGTTCCGCATTCTGGAACCTTCGTTGAAGCAGGATATCGCCAAGGCCTTCGGTGTCCATGACCGCGTCTTCGAATCCTGGATCACAGCGCTCAACGCTTTGCGGAACATCTGCGCCCACCACGGTCGCGTCTGGAACCGTGAATTTGGCTACAAGCCCTTGATCCCCAACAAGGATCCCGCTTGGCGTGGTATCGGGAACGAACGCCTATTCGGCATGTTGTGCATCCTGAGCCACCTCCTGCGCCGCATCGCACCGCGAAGCGGATGGTACGAACGGATGGAAACCCTGATCGAAGCGAATCCACGCATTCCGCGCCTCTCGATGGGCATGCCCGCGAACTGGACAGAACACCCCCTCTGGAAGACCACCCCATGACCCACCCCGTGCGGATCCCACGCAAGCTGATCGAGACAGCCTTGCCGTTGGAAGACATCAATGTGGCGTGCGCGCGGGAGAAGAGCATCCGACATGGACATCCCAGCACTCTGCACCTGTATTGGGCGCGGCGGCCCTTGGCGGCGGCGCGGGCGGTGATCTGGTCGCAGATGGTGAACGATCCTTCGTGGAAATACGAAGGGAAGGAAATCCCCAACGACCTCAAGGACAGTATCCAGGATTCGCGCAATCGGCTGTTCCGCATCCTGAGCAAGCTTGTGCTGTGGGAAAGCACCACGAACGAATCCGTCCTCAAGGAAGCCCGTGAGGAAATTTGGAAGAGCTGGCGCGAGACCTGCGAACTCAACGCAAACCACCCTGACGCCGCGACCCTGTTCGATCCCACCAAACTGCCGGCCTTTCATGACCCCTTCGCAGGTGGTGGTGCGCTCCCATTGGAGGCCCAGCGCCTGGGCTTGGAATCGTGGGCATCCGACCTGAACCCTGTGGCAGTACTGATCAACAAAGCCATGATCGAGATCCCACCGCGCTTTGTCGGCAAGCCCGCAATTGGTCCGGATGTCGCAGTCGGAAGCGACAAGGGGCGCGGGGGCTTGGAGCTGCGCGACTGGAAAGGTGCCGCGGGCCTGGCCGAAGATGTGCGCCGCTACGGCGCCTGGATGCGCGAACGGGCGTTGGCAAAAATTGGCCACTTGTATCCCAAGGTTCGCGTGACCGACGAAATGGTGGCGCTACGCCCCGACTTGGAAGCCTACCGAGGACAAGATCTGACAGTGATTGCATGGCTCTGGGCACGCACCGTAAAAAGCCCCGATCCTGCCTTTGCCGATACGGACGTGCCGTTGGTGAGCAGTTTCTGGCTTTCCACCAAGCCAGGCAAAGAGACCTGGGTGGAGCCCGTGGTGAGCGGAAGAGAGTACAAGTTCGTTGTACGGGTTGGGAAACCGCAAGACGAGGAATTAGTGGGGCAGGGCACCAAGGCCGCGCGAGGCGCGAACTTTACCTGCCTGTTCACTCAAGCCCCCGTGGATGCCAAACACATCAAGGGTGAAGGAATGGCTGGTCGGATGGGGGCACGCCTCATGACCATCGTCGCGGAAGGCGAACGAGGCCGCGTGTACTTGGACCCAATGGCGGAAATGGAAGAGATCGCATTGCAAGCGGAGCCGGATTGGATTCCAGAAAATGCACTTCCCGACGATCCTCGAAACTTTTGGACTGTACAATATGGCCTTGCCACCTACGGCTCGCTGTTCACCAAACGGCAGTTGGTCGCCCTCAACACCTTTGCGGATTTGGTGAACGAGGCTCGGGAGAAGGTCAAGGCCGATGCCTTGGCGGCAGGTTGGCCGGAAGTTGCGACACTAGACGATGGTGGCAACGGAGCACAAGCCTACGCGGATGCCGTGGCGGTGTATTTGGGATTAGGTGTTGGAAGATCCTCCGACTTCTGGTGCACGATCGCAACATGGAGTAGTGCGCCAAAGAACGAACTTGTCTCACATGCATTCACGAAACAAGCCATCCCGATGACATGGGACTTTGCTGAGTGCAATCCATTGTCCGATTCCGGCGGGAATTACACCCAAAACTTGAGCTTTGTGGCGAAATGCATCGAAAAATTAGATCCGCGCGTGGCAGGCTTCGCTAACCAAGGAAATGCCCAGTTTCAGGATTTCAGTCGTGGAAAGGTTATTTCCACAGATCCGCCCTATTATGACAACATCGGTTACGCCGACCTTTCCGACTTCTTCTACATCTGGCAGCGCCGCACATTGCGAAATGTCTTCCCAATCCTTTTTGCTGGCACCGCTGTTCCTAAGATGGAAGAACTGGTGGCGACCCCCTACCGACACGGCGGCAAAGCCAACGCCGAGGCATTTTTCCTTGATGGAATGACCCACGCCATGCACCAGTTGGCCGTACAAGGCCACCCGGCGTTTCCTGTCACCATCTACTATGCCTTCAAGCAAAGCGAATCAAAGGGCGGAGGCACGGCCAGCACCGGCTGGGAGACCTTCCTGGAAGCCGTGATCCGCGCAGGCTTTTCGCTGGTCGGCACATGGCCCATGCGCACCGAACGCGATGCCCGTAGCATTGGGATCGGGACCAACGCGCTAGCCTCATCCATCATCTTGGTCTGCCGCCGCCGCGCTGATGATGCCCCCGTTTGCGATCGCCGCGAATTTTTGGCCGAACTCAAAGAGCGCTTGCACACCGACCTTGCCGTGATGATCGAGGGCGAAGACGGCAAGTCACCCGTGGCCCCGGTGGATCTGGCCCAGGCCGCCATCGGGCCGGGCATGGGCGTGTACAGCAAATACCGCCAGGTGATGGAAGCGGACGGAACCCCAATGCCCGTTCGCGAAGCTTTGGTGCTCATCAATCGTTCCGTGGATGAATTTTTCGGCGAAGCCGAATCCGATTGGGACAGCGATACCAAATTCTGTCTGCCATGGTTCCAGAAGCACGGCTTTGATCCTGGTCCGTTCGGCGATGCCGACCAGTGGGCGCGCTCCAAGAACACCTCTGTCGCTGGCCTGCAAGAAGCCGGTGTGCTGGTGGCCAAATCCGGCGAAGTGCGACTCCTGCGGCTTGAAGATTACCCCTCCGACTGGAAGCCGGAATCGGATGCCCGCATCCCAGTTTGGGAATCGTTGCACCAGATGATCCGCGCTCTGCGCGCTGGCGGCAGCCAAGAAGCCGGTCAGTTATTGGCGCGCATCCCGCGCCACCAGGAAGCCATCCGCAAGCTCGCCTACCGGCTTTACACCTGGTGCGAACGCAACGGCAAGGCAGAGGATGCCCGCCCGTACAACGAGCTTGCCACAGCCTGGGAAAGCATCCGTCGCGACGCCGAGCGTGCGCCCACTCACGGCCCCCAGACGGAGCTTCTGTGAAAAATCCCTATTGTTTCAGGAACCTCACCACTCTCTTGGAGAGTTCTGCATGCTGAAGACACTCAAAATCAAGGATTTCATGGGGCTCCCCGATGCCACCGTGAACTTCGTACCGGGCATCACCGTGATCCTGGGCGAGAATGGCACGGGCAAGTCCTCACTGCTCAAGCTGGCCTACACGCTTACATCGGTCCTGGCGAAGCCCCAAACCAAAAAGCATGGCAATCTCAGCGAGGAACTCTCGGAAAAGCTGATCGGAGTCTTTCGGCCCGAGGACCTGGGACGCCTGGCCAGGCGACGGCCGGGTCGCACCACGGCCGAGATCGAGGCGGTCTGGGACAAACCCAAGGCTTCGCTGAAGATGAGCCTGAGCAGCGGCAATGCCGATCGACTGGTGGTTCAAGAAGAACCGAATCTCCGATTGCCCCAGGAGCCGGCATTCCTACCGACGCGCGAGTTGCTGACCCTTTACCCGAACTTCCTGGCGACTTACGACAAGTACTACCTGGAATACGAGGAGACCTACCGCGACCTGTGCGCCTTGCTCGGGGGATTGGTTCCCAAGGGCCCCACAGAAAAGAAGGCGGCCGCGTTGCTCAAGCCATTAGAAAAGGCGATGGGCGGCAAGATCGTCCTCGATGCCAACGGCCGGTTCTACCTGCAAAGCCAAGGGCTTGGCAAGATCGAGATGCCCCTGGTCGCCGAGGGCCTGCGAAAGCTCGCCACCATCGCGCGTCTGATCGTGACGGGGACGCTCCTGGACAAGGGATTCCTCTTTTGGGACGAACCCGAGACGAACCTGAATGCGAAGTTGATCCGCGAGGTTGCTAATACCTGTCATGTCCTGGCGCAGAACGGCGTGCAGGTGATCGTGGCGACCCACAGTCTGATGTTCATGAGGGAGCTCGAACTTTTGCAGGCCCAGGCCAAGCAGAGGGATCAAGTAAAGCTCCAAGTTGTGGGACTTGCCTACCGGGACAAGGAGCTGATCCTCCAGGAAGGAAAGACCTTCACGGACATCGACACCATCGTGGCCTTGGACGAGGAGATCCACCAGGCCGAAGCCTACATGAGGGATACCTGATGCAGGAGGGCCGTTTGGATTTCCAGTTTCCGTCTGGGTTCCAGGTGGAGAAGTACGACGGATTGAACTTCTACAAGAAGCAGGTGCAGAACTCCTTTGGAGCGACGCACAAGGGCGTCGACTTCTTGGCCTTTGATCCGAGTGCGGATCGGCTTTGGATCCTCGAGGTAAAGGACTTCCGGATTGGCCAGCGTGACAAGGACGAGGATCTATCGGAAGCGATCCCATTGAAGGTTCGCGACACGTTGCTCGGGCTCACACTTGCCGGACATCACCACGATGCGGAGACAGCCCGGATCCAGAATTTTTTGAGTGCCAAGGAGATTCGCGTGGTCTTCCACTGCGAGCAACCCGCACATCCAAGCAAGTTGTTCCCAGGGGCAAGCCTGCCGGCCAACTTCAAGACCCAACTCAGTCAGAGGCTCAGACTCGTTGACCCTCACCCGACGGTGGTTTCGATCCAGGATCCAAAGTCCGTTCCTTGGACAGTCACCAGCGTGCCTGCTGGGACGCCCTCCGCCGTCACTGGCTCTGCAACTCGGAGACATACCTGATGACCACCCGCCCTTGGCGCGAGATCGCCATACCCAATACCGACGTGATCCACGGCACTTTCTCCGAAGCCGAATTTGCAGCCGATCTCACCAAGGTTCGCCAAGGCAAGGCCCCACCCGAGTACCAAGACCCTGCCACGTTCTTCCAGCGCACCTACCTCACCGAAGGAATGCGTCTGCTGCTCCACAGCGTTCTGCAACGGCTAGTGGGCAAAGGCGGCGATCCGATCATCCAGCTTAAGACGGCATTTGGTGGCGGCAAAACCCACTCGCTCCTGACCGTATTGCATCTGGCCCAAGGAGGAGACGCAGCCTATCAGTGGCCTGGGATCAAAGCTGTTTTGGATGGCGCAGGCGTGGCCAGCGCCCCCAAGGCCAGAGTGGTTGTTCTGGACGGTAACGCACTGGCGCCAGGCCAACCCATCCAACGCGGAACCACCACCATCCATACCCTATGGGGTGAGCTCGCTTGGCAGCTCGGTGGGAGCGAAGGCTACGCGATGGTCGCCGAAGCAGACCGTACCGGCACATCGCCCGGGAAGGAGCATCTATGCGCGCTCCTGGAGCGTTACGCTCCGGTTGTGGTGCTGATGGATGAGTCCGTGGCCTTCTTGCGCCAATTGGTGGCTCGCAACGATTTGCCTGCGGGCACGTTCGCCGCCAATTTGTCGTTCGTGCAGGCGCTCACCGAAAGCATGACGGCAACCCCGCGTACCGTGCTGCTGGCCTCGCTTCCCGAGTCCGATTCCGAGTTGGCTGGCCCCGAGGGGCGGCTGGCTCTGGAAGGACTCGAGAAATACTTCAAGCGAGTGGAAAGCATCTGGAAGCCTGTGGCCCCGCAGGAATCTTTCGCGATCGTGCGCACCAGACTTTCCAGACAATCGGCGACGAATCCTCGAGACGCCAGGTATGCGAAGAAGCATTGGAGCTCTACCGGCATAACGCGGAGCAATTCCCACCCGAGACCCAACGAGCAGACTACGCGGAAAGACTGCTGCAAGCCTATCCGATCCATCCCGAGGTCTTCGATCGCTTGTACGAGGACTGGTCCACCTTGGAGCGTTTCCAGCGCACGCGTGGAGTGCTGCAGCTCATGGCGTTGGCCATCCATCATCTGTGGAAATCTGGAAACCAGGATGCGTTCATCCTGCCCGGAAGCATGGACCTTTCCGACGCCAATTTCCGCAACAAGGCGATCGGATATCTGGATGCCGGTTGGGAGCCTGTGGTGGATCGCGACATCGACGGAGTGCGATCCGATGCGGCGGCAGTGGATGCACGCGAGGCGCGTTTCGGGGCCGCACTCGCAGGAAAGCGTGTCGCACGCACCATCTTTTTCGGTTCGGCTCCTGGCCACGTGAACCAAGGTCGCGGCGCGGGTCTGGATATCCGCCACATCCTGCTGGGAGCGGTACAACCAGGACAAAATCCGTCGCTATTCCGCGATGCACTTCGCCAGCTGTCCGATACGCTGCATTACCTGGATACCGATGGCGATCGTCATTGGTTCAACATCCGGCCCAATCTCCTACGCGAGATGGAATCGCGCAAACACCGATTCGCCCGCGACGAAAAGGTCCTTCCCGAAATCAAGGGCAGACTCGATCGTCTCCTTGCCGCCTCCACCGGTGGCTACACGGCCAAGCACGTGTTCCAGGATTCCGGAGACATTCCGGACGACGACACCCTGCGCCTGGTGGTTCTGCCACTTTCCGCCCACATGAATTCCGCGAACGGACAGCGTGGCCACGAGGCAGCCAAGGAGATCCTGGAAAGTCGTGGACGGACCGCGAAAAGGATCAAACAGAATCGACTGATTTTCCTCGCACCAGATTCTGACACGGTCAGTACTCTCCGAAACCAGGTCCATACATTGCTCGCCTGGAAATCGATTCTCGATGATTTCGAGACGGATCGAATCAATCTCGACAAGGTGCAGAGAAAACAGGTGAGACGAAACGCCGATGACGCCGAGGCGCAGGTGGACCGAAGTGTCCGAGAAGCGTTTCGCTGGCTGCTCGTGCCCGCGAAGAAGCTGTCGGCAGAAGGCATGCCAGGGCCGCTGGTCTGGGACAACATCCCACTCGATACTAGCCTGCCATCGCTTCCCGAAGCCATCGCCACCCGACTTCGGGAGAACGAGCTTCTCATCTCGAAGTGGGCACCATTCCATCTGGAGCGGCGCTTGAGGGATGTGTATTGGTCCAAGGGTCGGCATACTGTCGGCATCCGCGAGCTTTGGGATCACTTCAGTCAGTTTCTGTATTTCCCGAGGTTGGCCTCGATCGATGTCCTTACGGACGCAGTCGCTCGTGGCATCCAAACCCGGGACCACTTCGGTTACGCCGATGCCGAGTCCGGCGGCGAATACCCCGGGTTCGCGTTCGAAAGCACAGCCCATGTCATGCAGGATGGCGAGGCCGTTGTGATCGAGCGAGCCTTCGCGCAAGAGATTGCTCTCACCAAAGCAGTCCTTCCCGGCAGCAGCGAAGAAAGCTTGCACGCTGGAAGACTGAAGTCAGGAGGCAGCACTCAAGCAAGCTCGAGCGCCGAGGTGGACGAAACCGTGAAACCTTCTGGCGTACCCGCTCCCGCTGATACAACGACTCCAACACCACCGTCCTTGCGCCGCTGCTGGACGACCGTCGATTTATCCGAATCCTGGCAAAAATCGGGAATGACCTATGCCAAGATCCTTGATGAAGTCGTGCGATCCCTTGCGGCCAAGCCAGGCGCGCTTGTCACCATCAAACTCGACATCGAGATCGAAGCCGCACCAGGGCAAACATGGGACGAGAATCTTTTGCGCGCCATCCGAAACAACGCAAAGTCCATCGGCCTGGATCCCTCCGCCTTGAATTTCGAGAACTAGCCAGAAAGCGCTTTAGCACCCACAGTTCCACTCCAACATGCAGATATCTGTCTGGTGTTCTTGCTGTCCCAGTAAAACTCACCCAAGGTGAGTCACTTCAGAATGCCAAGCAATAAACGGCATAAAATGACGCGACGGGAATTGACTCAGAGTTTTATGCAAAAAAGCGCACATGGTACGAACAACAGTTGTGTTCTAGGCTCCCTCAAGTATTAGTTTTGGACATCGGCCCCAGTGGTGAAATGGTATACACGGTGGCTTACTAGGGTTTCCTGAGGGAGAATCTAGGCAAGCCACTGTCGTTTTAACGACATGCAGGTTCGAGTCCAGCCTGGGGCATTGCGCGAGTGGAAATCGTCGAGTATCGAGGCAATCAGGTGCAAGAAAAGACGAAGATCTGTCGCATTTGAGCCCGACCGTTAGCCCTACGACCAGGGCCCAAATAATATGGCTGAAGTGTTTTAGGTGACAATTCATGGCTGGATTCATTACACCAGCCCTACCACTCCTCCTGCCTGCCCCGCCCACCCCACGGGCGAGCCCTCGCAGAGGGCAATGCCCAAAACCCCGCATCAAACGACACGACAAAAACCGGCATTTTGACGTGCCTATCGGGGATGCAATCGAAGGGAAACGGACCCGACGGCGTCCGTGTGGGGGACGCCGAGGGTTCGTTGACCGAGAGTGCGCCCCGAGAGGCGCGTCAAAAGTGGAGGCGGGGGGAATCGAACCCCCGTCCAAAGAAAGTATTGTCTTGCCTTCTACATGCTTAGTCGGCAATTTGATCTCATCTTCCAAGACGCCTGTCGACGAGCTTCAAGGAAGACCAGTTCAGTGAATCTCGGACTTGCACCCCGAACATGTGCAGATCCCAGCCCCCTGATTATCGACTTGTGGGACCGGAGACATATCCCATTCGTCGCTTGCTCGTAAGGGTTAGTTACGCGGCAAGAGCGTAAGAGTAAGACTCTTCGCCTGATATTGGTTTCCAGGTTTTTTAGAGGCCACCTGGACCCTCTGCATGCCAACAAAACCGTTCCAACTCTGTCGAAACCTGTTCGCCCCCCGACTCGGTGGACACGCCACCGAGCCTCTAAGGTACGTTCCCCCACCCCCGATCACAAGCACCATTTGCCCTCATTGTGCGACTAGGTTTTCCAGGCATGGAGATCCGCCCATGAGTTCCGCTTCGCTGACCACACCCGCCGCCTCCCAGTTCGTGGAAAGCTGGGGTTCTCTGGGCGTTCTGTGGGGACTCAACCGGTCCATGGCCCGCATCCACGCCTTGTTTTTGGTGACCGACGAGCCCATCGAATTGGATCAAGTCGCGCGCGTGCTCAACATCAGCCGCGGCAACGCCAGCATGTGCCTCAAGGAGCTGCGCAACTGGGGAGTGATCCAACGTGTCCATAAAACCGGCGACCGGCAGGACTACTACGTGGCTGAGCCCGATGTGTGGACCACGTTTTTCCGGATCGCCGTCGAGCGGAAAAAGCGCGAGTTCGACCCGGCCCTGAACAACCTGCGGCACCTGCTCGCAGAGGAAGACTTCAGCGACTCCCCGAAGACCCAAAAGCGCCTGGAGGAGATGGAAGAGCTGTTTTCCACAGCCAACACCATCCTCGGAGCCTTGCTGGCCAACGAGACCGCCGGACGCAAAGCCTTGGGTCTACTCAAGCGCGTTCTGCCGAAATCCTGACTTTTTTCTCCGTGGCTGTTGCTTTTTACATTCAAATGTTTCAGTTTATACTGAACACTCAGTTTGTTTAGGAGGTTCAAATCATGCGAAACCAGACGCAAACCAGAATGCAACGCCAAGCCGCCTGGATCCTTTTCGGACTTGGGCTCTTCTACATCCCGCTGGTAGCCGGACACATCGCTTTTCCCTGGCTGTTCAAATGGAGCAGCCAGATGCCCCTGCTGTCGCGCGAAAACGCGGGGCTGCTTTGGTGCCTACACGCTTGCGGGATCTTTTGGCTGGCCAGCATGGGCATCGCCACCTTCGCGGAAGGCATCCACCGGTTGCGCCAAGGCACCAGCCTGTTGGGACGCGGGCTCTGGTTGTGGATGGGTGGATTCTACTTGTTCCGACTCGCTGCGGAGATTCCCTGCTTCGGATGGGCAAGCGACACGGCGATCATGCTTGGGCTCCTCACCGGACTTGCCCTCGCCTACTTCGCCGCTTGGCGCCTCCTTGCGCCGGCTCGCACCAGCAACGCGGTCATGGGTCGCACCGACGCCATCGCCGCGCTGTTGCACTGAGGGTTCGCCATGCGCCCGATCGTTTTCTTCGACATCGAGAGTTTCAACTCGGAGGTACTGCCAGTGAACCCTGTCCTCGGTAGAAATGGCGTTGGGAATCTCCTGAGGGCCAAAGGGATTATTCTCACTCTGTTGGGCATCGTGCATGTCGTCGGGACCTTCACCTTCGAGGCCACGCATTACGCGGGGGTCGGCACTTCCGAAATGCGCCACGATTACCTCGTGTGGTTTTCCGGGGTCGGATTCTTCATCCTCTTCATGGGGATCGTCGACATTATTTGTCACAACCAGATCAAGCAGGGAAACCCGCTCGCCTGGAGAATCTCTTCGTTCAACGCGGCCTTCACCGCGCTGTTCGGCTCCGCCGGGGTGTTCCTCTACGGAGTCTCGCCGCCGCTGGTCCTGATGGTCACAGGATGGATTGCCCTCGCCGCCTTGGCTCTCCTCGACCGCAAGAGCGTCTGAAATGGACTCCCCGACGACACACGCCACCGCTTCTCCCAGCCGCCAAGCCGCATGGATCTTGACCGGTCTCGGCGTATTGCACATCCCACTGGTGGGATTCCACTTCTTCCTTCCCTCCGCGTTCGATTGGCGCACGCAACTGCCTCGTATGTCCGAGGACAATTCCAGTCTGATGTGGGGGATGCTGCTGTGCGGAATTTTCTGGCTCGGCTCCATGGGCATCGCCACCCTGATCGAAGGCATCCGTCGGCTCCGAAGCGACGAGGGAAGCTTTCCCCGGAGCCTTTGGTTGTGGATGGCTGCCTTCTGGATCTATCGCCTCGCGATCCAGATCCCGTTCTGTCACTGGACTCTGGAGGACTCCGCCTTCTTTCTGGTCCTGGCTCTCTTCCCGTCCCTGTATGTGATCGCCTGGTGGAAACTCAAATCGCATCCTTCCGACCAAACCACCAGTGTGAAAACTCGACCAACCGCGAGGAACACATGAACCGCACCAGAGCCCTGGCGCTCCCCTACCTCTTGGTTTTCCTGAACCTCTGCACCGCCCTCTGGGGGCTGGCCTTCCCGGGCGTCTACCGAGAGCCTGCGACCTATGTGAATGGCTGGTCCAAAGCCACCCTGGCTGGCGTGGACCTGGTATCGCTGGTGGCATTCGTCGGGATGGCGATCCTGGTGGCGATGGGCCGTCGGGGACCTCGCTGGAACACCCTTTGGCTGGGGGCTCTGTTTTTTTCCGCGTACAGCCACTCCTTCCAGGTCTTCACGACCTCCCTCAACGGCAAATACCCTCTCCATCTGACAGCTTTTGTCTTGGCAACGTGGGCATCCCTGAGTGCCATCCAAGGACAGATCCCTTCCAGCCAGACATCGACCGGCAGCGGATTGAAACAGAAATTCGTCGCGTTCTGGATGGTCGCGCTCGCGTTGATCCTGGTGGGGGTGTGGACCACCCAATGGCACGGCCAACTGATCGCGGGGTTTGCGGATGCCCACCAAGCCGCCGCGATCCAGTCCATCGCGGCGCTGGACCTGGTCATGGCCTTCCCAGCCTTCCTGCTGGTGGGGATCGGGCTCTGGCGCGGAAAATTTGCGGATTCCCCACTTCCCACCGCGCTGAACATCGCCTTCGGCATCTACATGGCCGCCCTGGCGGTGGCCACCTGGACCAACCTGGTGGCGGGAACTCCGGGAGCCCTGAAGGAACTCCCGCAATGGGCCGTTCTCGCGGTGGCCAGCGCGGTCAGTGCTGTGGCGATGCTTCCGGCCAGGGCCAAAGCCCGGTGCGAGGCTCCGGCGATGATCTAGGTTTGTCTTCCATGGACCATCTGCGCTTGGGGCTTGTCCAGTACGCCCCTCTTTGGTGTGACCGCGACGCGAGCCGTTCGAAGATCGAATCCCTGCTGGGAGACCACCCGGGCATCGACCTTTTGGTCTTCCCGGAAATGACGCTAACAGGATTTGCCATGGATCCGGAAGCCACCACGCTTGCCCCGGAAGACCACGCATTCTTCCAGGAACTGGCGATCCGCCACAACACGGGCGTGGTGTACTGTGGCGTGGTGGACGGGTTCAACCGCGCCACCTTGCTGGGACGCGACGGACAGAAATTGGGAACCTACGACAAGCGCCACCTGTTTTCTCTGGGACACGAGGCGGACCACTACGGGGCGGGCGAGGTCTGCCCCACTTGGAACTTCGAGACCTGGCGCATCCGTCCGGCCATCTGCTACGACCTTCGGTTTCCCTACCACTTTTGGCGCAATGCCGAGGAAGTGGATCTGGTCCTGGTTCCAGCCTGTTGGCCAGGCTCCCGCGAAACCCACTGGCGCGCCTTGATGCTTTCGCGGGCCATCGAAAACCAGGTGTGGGTGGCGGGAGTCAACCGTATCGGTGACGAACCCACCCTCAAGTACCACGGAGCGTCCATGGTGCTGGAGCCTTCGGGCAAGCAGGTTTTGGAGGCAGGGAGTGCGGAGGGACTGTTCGTGGCGACCATCTCGCACGAAGCCAACCGACTGGTACGTCATCGGTTTCCGTTTTTGAAGGACCGTCGCGAAGCCTGAAGGCTTCTGAAGCCGACATGGTGAGGCACAGAGCATCCCCGCACGATTCGGTTTGCGCCGAACCAATAAATGGCAACGTCCTTTTTATTCCCTGACGCAAATTGTGCAACCAGTTCATCCACTTGTGCGACTCAACAGGATTCGCACCCGTGTCTGCGCAACTCACAAGGAGAATCAACATGGTCTTGACGTCCATTGCCGTCCTTCTATTCGGGGCGAATGTCGCCGTTCAGACACAATCCCCCGGGCCCGCCATCCGGCACGCCACCTTGGGAGGCATGCCTCTGTGCATCTGGAACGACTCTTCGGTCTTTTCCAAGCTCAAGCGCGCCATGCAGGAAGCCGACCAGCACCTGTTCCGCTTCCCGAATGGGTCGGCGTCCAACGAATACCACTGGAACGGCGCAGGCACATACGACACGGATTCTGTCTGGATCGCTTCAGATTCGTCCTACAAGCCAGGATGGCGCACCCAGACCATCCACCGGGGATCCACGAAAGCCGATGCTTCCGTCCAAGGATACAGTCGCATCACAGACGGGGACACCTCCACTTATTGGTGGTCAAATCCCGACCACCCTGCAACGCCAGGCTGGTTTCTGCTGGACCTTGGCAAATCGGCTCCCCTCGACTCGATCGTCCTGAATCTCCTCGCTCCCCTCCCGGATTCCATCCAGATTCTCCACTGGACCGGATCCCCAGGGGTGTATCCACCCCCCAACCAACAGCACTCGGGCTGGGTGATCGACACAGTCGTGACGGCCGCCGAATGGACCAGACTCAAACTTTCCGGTCAGAATGCCCGCTTTGTGGGAGTCCGTCCCGTGGCACCAAAAGGTGGCGCCTGGAAAGTCGCCGAGGCATCGCTTTGGAACGCGGGCAAACAAGTCGGTGTCTCGGCGCCGGACCCGACCACCCAAACCAAGGTGATCGCGACATCGGCCCATCCCGCCTCCATGAAGGAAACAAGCACCAGCAATTGGGACTTCGACACCTACATGGCATGGATCGCCGCTTACCCAGGCGCCATCCCCCTGATCACCGTGAACTACGGGACGGGAACCGCGGAAGAAGCCGCTTCCTGGGTCCGCTATGCGAACCTCACGAAAAAGCACGGCATCAAACGTTGGCAGATCGGCAATGAAAACAGCGGTGCGTGGGAAGAAGGCGGATCGGTCAGCGCCCGACAATACGCAACCCGCTTCGTGAAGTTCGCCAAGGCCATGAAGGCCGTGGATCCCACCATCCAGATTTCCGGTCCCCTCACCCCGGAATCGGACTGGCTCAAGGATGCTTCCGGCGACTTCGACGGCCGCCCCTGGCTGGAAGGCTTTCTTCGATTCGTCGACAGCGCCGAACGGGCGGACGGATCGCGGTATTTGGATGGCGTCGATGTCCACACCTACCCCTACTACTACGAGAACACCTCCGACCGCGCCGACATGCTGCGCTCCTGCGACGGCAAGGGTGCGGCCTTCGATTCGCTCGCCAATCTGATCGAACGGACCCTCGCCGGCCCCGAGTCCCGCGAGGTGTGGAATTCGGAATACAACGCCATGGTGGGAATCCGAAGCTCGCTTCAACAGGAAGTGTCGGGCGCATCTTCGGCCGGTTTGGTGCTGGCCCACTACATCCAACGCTTCGGAAACCGCGGAGGTGCCATTTTCTGGCAACTGACCGAAGAAGGCTCGGTGGGAACCGACGGAACCTGGGGATCCATGGGGGCGTTCACTCCAACCAAATATGGCGCCCACTCGACCTTGGGCCAGGCGCCTGTCGGTACGTTCTGGATGCTGCGCACGCTGCTGCGCGAATGGCTCGACACCTCCGGCACGGATACGATCCTTCCGATCGACCAGGTCGCGGGTGCGAGACTCTTTGCCGTGCGAAACCAAGGCCGAACTTCCGTATTGGCCTTCAATCTCGGCAACGATACGGTGAAGGTCGCCATGGACCCGACACCCTTCCCCTCCGGCGATCTGATGAGCTGGGGGTCCGGCGAATACGCTTGGAACGGGACGGACGCCTCCGCATATGCGTTCCCGGACAACGGACCTTCTTCAAGACGGATTCCGTCCAATTGGGACGGAACCGTGCGCGTTCCACCGCTTGGCATCGCGATCGTGCGCGGATCCCGCTCGGCAGGCAAAATCCGCACGCCACATCTGCTGGCAAGGACGACCAAGCTCACCGTCGAGGACACCCTGGCTCTGTCCGGCTGGACGATCGCGCCGGGCTCACACCTTGTTTCAGGCGCCTGGGAGGCAGGCTCGCACTCCGGACCCATCACGACCACCGACAGCGTTTGGGACGGCACCAGCGAGTCGTGGGTCCTGAAGATCGCAGGATCCGAGTTCGGCGAGGGCGCCTGGAAGCTCCATCTCGCGTTCAAAAATGCCGAAGGCGATTCGATCATCGACACGCTTGCCTTCTCGGTGATGGGAAAACCGCGCCCGGTGGTGCTGATCAGCGATTTCAACGACCGCCACTCCCGCACCACCTGGGATTCCGCATGGTATGTATACACCAGCGAAATCCCCGATTCCGCCAAGTTCGACACCTTGATCGATACTGTCGGCGGAAAGGGCTCGCCGTATCTTTTGGTGCAAGGTCATATCGGACAGCCCCCGGCGCTTGGCTACAAGAATTTCGTAGGCGCATCCTTCTTCAAGGTCAGCGGACCGGACGAGGTCAATCTTCAACACGATCTTGCCGGGATCGCCTTCGACTACAAGTCCGCTTCCACCGGCACCGGGGCCTCCCTTGCCCTGTTCGGCTTCCGCAAGAACATGCCGGACTGGGATGTTCACTTCGCGAACCTCTCGATCACCAAGGGAAAATGGGTTCACAAGGAAATCCTCTTTTCTGACTTTCAGCAAGCGGGCTGGGGCATCCCGGCGGAACCCCTGGATGAATTCCAACTCACCCAACTGGAATTTCGCATGCAGGGCGCTGGCGATTTCAGTCTTGGTCTCGACAACGTGATGTATCTGGGAACGCGCGGTCAAGCGTTGGGAACCAAGCCCAATCGCGTGAACAACCGGATGCCCATTTCCATCGCAAACCGATCGCTTCATGTGAACATCGAAGGTCCATGGAAGCTCCGTATCGTGGATGCCCGCGGCAGAACTCATCTTTCAAGGGAAGGTCAAGGACCGGAGGCCATCCACCTGGACCCGATGCCCATCGCTCGCTGGGGCATCTTGGAAGGGGCGTCGATCCGCCAATCGATTGGACTTCCACCCATCTTGCGCTGATCTGGGGGATATAGGGGTGGGGCGCCAAAAACGGAACGAAACGACGTTCGAGGCCACTCGGGAATCGCTTTCGGTCCGGTTTTCGCAAGGAGAGCGTCTCCCCCCTCTTCCCAATCGGCGAAATATATGGCATCTTTCCCCCTCCAACCCATTTCCAGGAGTTTTTCCATGACCGGCGTCATTGTCCGTGCCAACGAATCGTTCGAAAAGGCTCTTCGCCGCTTCACCAAGACCTGCGAGAAGACCGGGATCATTTCCGACGTCAAGAAGGGCCAGTACTACGAGAAGCCCTGCGAAAGCCGCAAGCGTCGCGAGAACGCCGCCCGTCGCAAGGCCGTGAAGGAAAACTCCGCGCGCAACCGGGGCTATTGAGATGTCCGTCTTCCTGAAACTCCAGGAGGACGTGAAGGAGGCCATGAAGGCGCGTGACCAGGAAAAGCTCCTGGCCCTGCGAACCCTCACCTCCGACATCAAGAAGATCGCCATCGATGCCGGACGCAGGGAACCGACCGACGACGATTGCGTCGCTGCGGTGACCAAAGCGATCAAGCAACGCGAAGATGCGGCATCCCAGATGGATGCCGGCGGACGGCCCGAACTCGCCGAGCGCGAGCGGACCCAGGCAGATCTGTTTCGCAACTACCAGCCTGCACAGCTGACACCGGATGAACTCGAAGTCTTGGTGCGCGAAGCCATCGCCACGGTGGGAGCAACCTCCCGCAAGGAAATGGGCAAGGTGATGGGTGTCGTTTCTCCCAAGACCAAGGGTCGTGCGGATGGCAAATCCGTCCAAGCGTTGGTCCAAGCGCTTCTACCCGCCTGACGAACCTTCCTGGAGAGGCGCTCAGATCTCCAGGATCACCAACGGTTTTTCGCCCAACGGCGGAGCTTCGTTGTAGAGGACCATGGTGATCTCGCATCTCTTGCCGCGCTCGATGGAAATCGAAAGCCGGTCGGAAAAGGTGCGGGAAATGAAAAATCCTCTGCCATGGTTGTCGAAGATGCCCAACGGCAATCCGTTCTGGTCTTGGCTCATCTGTCGGTGAAGCCAGTGCAGAACGGTCTTGCGCTCCAGTCTACCGCCGTGGTCGAGGATGGAGATCACCTTGCGGTCGGGTCCTTCGGCCAGTTCGATCTCCACCGCCTGCTCCTGCGGAATCTGGAAATCATGATGCCAGGTCTCTTTTTGGTCGCCCGGAAGGTTCATCGCTCCGTAGTAGATCGCGTTGGTCACCATCTCGTTGAGCACGGTGAGCAGGTGGTGCCGCCGGCGATTGGTGGCGACCTCGCTCAAGGAATCGCAAGCGTTGACCATCTCCTGGTGGTTTCGGACAGTCATCTTGGATCGAAAGAGGATTTCGGAAAGATGGCGTTCGATGCCAAAAATCTGTCGGGTCAGCAGGGCGTCCACCGTCGAAAGCACTTCGTCGACGGGGAAGGGCACCGATTTCGTGAGCACGCACGACAGGTTGTTTCCCACCAGAAGGTCGATGTATTCATCCAAGGTGTGGGCGGTGAGCAGGACTCGGTGCATGCGAGGTCGAGCGACCTCCAGTCGTTTGAGAAGCTCGATCCCGGAAAGCCTGGGCATGGAAATGTCGGACAGAACCAGATCGAATGGCTCCGCCAGAGCCTTTTCCAGCCCCTCTTGGCCATCCTCCGCCTCCACCACCTCGTGACCACAACTGGTCAGAAGGTCCCGAAGCGTCCAACGGATCGCCGGCTCGTCGTCCACCACCAAAATGCGCGACATGTTCAAATGCTATCCCCTAGTGCCCCTCTTTGGCCACAAAGTTTTCACCTGCAGGAAATCAATGTATGCGTAGTTGCAAGATGTGCGTTCAACGCTTGAAGTGGAATTCGAATCGACTTGCGAGTCGAAGGGGGAATCTGGTAACATGAGTACCGTGACGGAATCCAAGTCGAGGACAGAGTTTCCCGTGCCCGAAGGGGACGCGGGGCAACGGCTTGACCGCTATCTGCGTCGTGTCCTGCCCGAGGTGCCGCTCTCCCGGATCTTCAGCCTCCTGCGCAAAGGCGATGTGCGCGTGGACGGCAAACGCGCCAAGCAGGAATTGCGTCTGGAAGCAGGGATGCTCATCACCGTGAACGTCCCTCCGGATGAGCTTCGCAAAGCACCGGACTCCACCGCCGGCATGGGTGGATTGCGCACCAAAGTCGGGATCATTTTCGAAGACGACGACATTCTGGTGATCGACAAACCCGCGGGAATGTCGGTCCATCCGGGAACCGGAACACCGCCGGGAACCACTCTGATCGAGCGCGTCCAGCAGGATCTGGGGCGTTCACCCAGCGTCTTCCAGCCCGCTCTGGCCCACCGACTCGACCGGGGAACGTCGGGAGTCGTGGTGGTCGCCAAGACCCGCAAACTCCTGCTGGATGTGCAAAAGCAGATCCAGACCAAACAGGCCACGAAAGAATATCTGGCGCTGGTTGAAGGCGTTCCCGATCGCGCCAAAGGCGTGGTCAGCGACCGGCTCGAAAGGATCGACTCGCGCGACCGGGGCGCCAAGTCCATCATCGCCCAGGAGGGCGAAGGGGTCGAGGCGGAAACGCGCTGGAAGATCCGCAAGCGCTTTCGCGGCTATGCGCTGCTGGAGGTCCAGATTCTGTCCGGAAGGCTCCACCAGATCCGAGCGCACATGGCCTCGATCGGGCACCCCGTCGCGGGCGACGACCGCTACGGCCACGCGAAGACCCTCGGACTCAAGCGGCCGTTTCTGCATGCTTCCCGGCTGGGCTTGCGCCTTTGGGGGCGCGAGGTCTGGTTCGACGCCCCACTGCCCGCCGACCTCGAAGCGATCCTCGCGAAGATCGGGTCCCCATGACGGATTTCGGCCAAGACAGTCGCCCGAAACCGGCAGCGAACCGGCTTCTGGAACTCGCTCCTGGCCAACGGCTCGGTCGTTACGAAATCCTGGGCGAAATCGGCGCGGGCGGCATGGCCACCGTGTACAAGGCCCGGGACGTCGAGCTGCAACGGGTGGTCGCCCTAAAGGTCCTGCCCGGCACCCTGACCCGCGACGAGAAATTCGTCACGCGCTTTTTGCACGAGGCCCGCACCGTCGCGCGGCTCCAGCACCCGAGCATCGTGCAGGTCCACGACATCGGCCAGGATCGCGGCGCCTGGTACATCTCCATGGAGATGATCGAGGGACAGAATCTGTCCGAGTACCAGCGCGAGGAGACCCCGGCCCTGGAACAATCGGTCCGGATCGCCGCGGAGGTGGCCGAGGCCATCGCCTACACCCACGAGCACGGCGTGATGCACCGCGACCTCAAGCCGTCCAACGTGCTGATGCGAAACGACCTTCCCGTGGTCATCGATTTCGGGCTGGCCAAGGACCTGTCCATGTCCAGCGGCGCCTCGCTCACCAGCGAAGGCGAGATGATCGGCTCCCCCGCCTACATGAGCCCGGAACAGGCCAGGGGCGGCGGGATCGACCGCACCACGGACATCTGCTCCCTGGGCATCCTGCTGTACGAACTGATTTCGTTCAAGAACCCGTACCTGGATCCGCGCTCCTTCCACCAGACCGTGGTCAACGTGATCGGCGCCGACCCCGTCCCGCTGCGGCAGCTCTGCCCGTGGGTCGACCAGGATTTGTCGGCGGTGGTCCACAAGGCCATGGCGCGGGACCGCTCCGAACGCTACGCCACCATCGGTGCCTTCGCATCGGATCTGAGGTCCTGGCTTTCCGGCCGACCCGTTTCCGTCCGCCGCCCCACCTTGGGCCGCCGCTTCCGGCACTGGGCGCACGACAACGCCCGGAACCTCTGGATCGCCGGAGGAGTGCTCTTCGCCCTCGCGGGCGGGACCGTCTGGTGGAACGTCCAGGACAGCCTGTCCAAGCCTTCCTGGACGATTTCCATCGAGGAGACCTTCGACTCGCCCACCCCGAACCTCGAGTTCAAATCGTTTCGGCTCAACGACCCGACCGACACGGCAGGCGCGGTCTCGCAGGACTGGAAGGTGGACGAAGGCCGATTGGTCTGCCACGCAACGGGCTACTCCATGGCCCGCTCCACCAGCGAATTCCCCGGAGACGTGAGGTTGGAATTCGACATCACCGGCCTGGCCGGAACCAACCACGATTTCAACGCCTATCTGTGCGGCGAGTCTCCTCAGGAAGGCGCGAGGTTCATCCTCGGACGCAGCGGTACCCAACAGGCCGGAATCGAGGCCGGTCCGGAAATCCGCTGGCTCGCGCGCCAAGTGTACCTGCAGCCAGACCACGCCTATCATGTCGCCATCGAGCGCGACCGCGAGATGTTGCGCTTGGAGGTGGACGGCAAGCTCGTGGAAGAGCGTCCTCTGGTCCAGCCCCTTCTGCCCAAGGGCGGATGCCATCTGGGATTTTCCACTTGGAACGGGAACCTGTCCATCGACAATATCCGCGTGCGCAGACGCGCGGTAGCGTTGCGTCCCGAACCCACCGTGGTGGCCGATGCATTCCTGGACATCGGAGAGCTGGACCGCGCGATGGACGCCTACCGGCTGGTGGCCCAAGCCTATCCTTCGCACCCGTCCGCCCAGGAGGCGCGGCTGAAGCTGGGCACGGTGCTGCTGGCGCGCAAACAATTGGCCCAAGCCAAGGACCTGTTCGAGGAGGTGGCCCAGAAGCCAGCGAATCGGAACCTTCGCGCCCGCGCACTGCTTTTGCGAAGCCACGCCGAGCGCAAGGTCGGTGATGGCACCCAATCTCTCAAGCTCCTGCAGGTGTTGGCCGACGAATCGCCGGACAACCCGACGGTGATCGCCGGCATCCAGTTGCAGTTGGACCGGATGGAACCATGTCTGGATCTGTCCCAGCCCATGTTCTTCGGGTGTTCCAGCGACGGAGAGACCGTTCTGCGTGCGCTCGCCCATGCGGTGCCATCGCACCAAAGCCAGTTCGGACCCCAGCACCTGCGTTTCGCCGAAGCGCTGCGGCTATGGGCCGGGATCGCGGCCGACACTGGATTTCTGGTGACCGCACTGCAATTTTCCAACTACTACCAACGGTCCTCTCCCGAGGTCGCCGCCGGTTTGACCATCGTGAAAGCCAAGCATCTTCGCGACGTGAAAAAAATCGACGAGGCCATGGAACTGCTGCGCAGGATCGCCCAATCCGAGCTCCACCCCAAAGCCGTCCGCGCCCGCCACGAGGCCATGCTGGAATTGGGCAAGACCCATGCCTGGGAGGGCCGGCCCGCGGAAGCCGAAAAATGGTTCCGGCAGGTGACGGAAGATCCTGCTTCCGATCCCGACCTGGTGAGCCAAGCCACCTTCGAGTGGGGGGTGGCCACGGTCCTGGCCCGCCGGGACGCCAAAGCTCGCTGGGAAGCCATTCTCCAGGCCGAGGGAGCATCCTGGTTGTTGCGGCAATCCGCATCGTTCCTTCTGGGTCGCATCGACGAGAGCACGCTCAAGACCTCGTTCAGCGGCGCATCGGTCCCGGCGACCGACGTGCCCTTGCTTTGCGCCCTTTTTGCTCTCCAGAAAAACGACCTGGTGGTCTGGCACCAGAAGGTGGACGACTACGTGCGCGGCTTTCCCTGGTCGACCGATCTTTGGGAATTGCGGCGGGTCTCGCAGTGGGCGAACAACCGCACGCCCCGCCCACCGGATGCCTCGCGCTGACGAATCCCCGTACGCCGACCTTGGCAAGCGGGTCGTCGGAGGTGTATTTCTGGTAGGTGCCTCGAATCCTGCACACCTCCGACTGGCATCTGGGACTCGAACTGGGTGGCCATTCCCGCTTGTCCGAGCAGGAGCTGTTCCTCGAGTGGTTGCTGGGAACCTGCCGGGACCAGCGGATCGATGCGTTGGTGGTGTGCGGAGACATCTTCGATGTGCTGCATCCGCCCGTCGAGGCGCAATCGCTCCTCGCGCGGTTTCTGGTGGAGTTCCACCAGACACTTCCTGTCGCACAGGCCGTGCTCGTGGCGGGAAACCACGATTCGCCCGCCCGGCTTGAAGCCCCTTCACCCTTCACCGACGCCTTGGGCAGGATCCGACTGATCGGTCATTGGCGCGCGGAGAAGCCCGACGACCACTTGGTGCCCCTGGCCAATCCGGACGGATCGATCGGAGCCATCTGCTTGGCCGTGCCTTTCCTGCGCTCGCAGGACCTGGTCTGTCGCCTCGAGCCCGACCAGTCCCCGGAAGACGCCCGCGGCCAGGCGATCCGCAGGGTATATGAACTGCTGGCCACAAGAGCCGTCGAGCGCTACCCGGGAATCCCCGTGATCTGCACCGGACACCTGACACTGGCCGGCACCCAGAAAGCGGGCTCCGAACGGATTTTGATCGGCGGGGTGGAATCGGTTCCCCTGGCCGCCGTGGCCAGCGGAGCCACGTACACGGCGCTGGGTCACATCCACCGCATGCAGACCGTGGGATCCGATCAAGTGCGCTACTCGGGAAGCCCATTGGCCATGGATTTCGACGAGATCCGCCACGCCCACGGCGTTGTGTGCGTACAGATCCATCCAGACTCGCCTCCCGACATCGAAACCATCGAGGTGCCCGCACCCGTGCGCCTGTTGCGGTTGGGCGGAGCCGATGTGGATTGGGAAGGACTTTCGCAATCCGTGCAGAGCATCGACTGGGAGCCTGCCAGAGGCCTTCCGCGCGCTCTCCAGCCGCTGGTGGAACTTTCGTTTCGCGAAGACGGACCGGTGGTCGATCTGCGCGAACGCACGGAGGCGTTGCTTGCCAACCTCCCTGCGCGATTGGTGGGAGCCCCGAAGCTCCACCGCGCTTCGCTGGCAGATGACTCCCCCCTGCGCGTCCAGACCGACCTGGGAGGGCCCGACGCGCCGATCTCGGTGCTGGAAGGCCACTGGATGCGCCGCCATGGCCAGGCGCCTCCGCCGGACCTCGTGACCTGTTTCCTGGAAGCCGTCGAAACCGTCCGGGCGGGAGAGACCCCGTGAAGATCCTCGCCATTCGCGGACAGAATTTGGCATCACTGCCTTCCTTCGAGCTCGAGCTCGCCACCGGGACCTTGGCGGGCGCGGGACTCTTCGCGATCGTGGGCCCCACCGGCGCGGGCAAGAGCACCATCCTCGACGCGATGTGCCTGGGGTTGTTCCAGCGCGCTCCGCGCCTGGACGACGCCCCCTCCGACACGCGCATGGACGTGACCGGATTCGGGCCGGTTTCCCAAAACGACATCCGACAACTTCTGCGCAGGGGAACCACGACGGGGTTCGCCGAGGTGGATTTCAAGGCCGTGGACGGAGAAGCCTACCGGGTGCGTTGGGGTTTCCGGGCCCCCAAGCGCAAGGGCGCCGCCGTGCAGGAAGAAACAAGCCTGGTGCGGATTTCGGACGGGACCGTGCTGCGCACCTCGTCGGACCGCAAGGATGCTTTCCGGGCCCACGTGGATTCGCTGGTGGGCATGACCTGGCCCCAGTTCACCCGCACGATCCTGCTGGCCCAGGGGCGTTTCGCCGAATTCCTGCGGGCCGGCGAAAACGACCGCAGCGCCCTGCTGGAACGCTTGACGGGTACCGGGATCTTCACGAGGATCTCCATGGAGATCTTCCGCCGCACCCGCACCGAATGCGACACGCTGGATTTCCAGCGCCACGCGCGCGACAGCCTGGCGATCCTTTCCCGCGAAAAACGCGAGGCGGTGGAAACCGAACTCGCCGCCCTCCTGGAGTCGTTGCCCCAGGCCAGCGCGAGGGCCAGGGATGCTTCCGAGTTCCTGGATATCCTGCGGAGAAGGGACCTCCTGGAAGCGGATGATGACAAAATCCGACTCGAAGTGGATGCCTGCCGCACAGGATTGTCCCAGCGGACGGCCCGGTTGGACGAGCAGCGCAGCCTCCTGGCCGCGTCGCGCCAGCAGGAAGCGGATCTGGCGGGCGAGTTGGACCAGGCCCGCGAGCTCGACCACGAACTCGAGGCGGCCGTGACTTCGCTGGAGGAATCCAAGCGCCGATTGGACTCCGTGCACGAGGCCAGAACGGAACTCGCCGCACGCCTGACCCTGACGCAGTCCCAACGCAAGGAGCTTTCCGGAAGGCTCGAGGCGCTGGACGCGTGGCTGGTACAAAGCGCAAGGCTCGCCCCCATCGCGGAGCAATGGCCGACGGTGGACAGGCTTCTGGCTAGCATGGCCGAGGAACTCGAGAAGCTTCGCCGCTCCGACCAGGAGCTCGATCGGGCCAGGTTGGAGTTGGTCCGCGCCGCGGAGGAACTCGCCAAGGCCGAGGCGGAGCTGACCTCGCACCAGCGAGGCTTGCCCCAGGAGGAAGCTCCCGCGCTGCAGGACACGATTTCCGCTTCGGAATCTGAAACCTCCGCGCTGGAGACTTTGCGCGAGCGCACCCGACTTCACGAGGAACTGGAGGAGCAACGGGCGGCGATGGCCCAGGCCCGACGCGCGCTCGCCGAACTCCAGCAAGAAATCCCCGCGTTGGAGGTCGCCGAGCGGACCGCCCATGCCATGCTGGAAGTCGCCCGGATCGCCTCCTCCAACGACGTCCATACCCTTCGCTCCATCCTCAAGGACGGCGACCCCTGCCCCGTTTGCGGCTCGGTGGAGCACCCCTGGCGCGATGGCGAAAGTTCCGCAGGGCCCGTCCTGTCCGCCCAGGAAGAATTCCACCAGCGCGCCCGCGCAAGCCTGGAAGAGGCGTCGCACGAGCGGATCCGACTGGAAACCGCCATTCAAACCTCCGGCACCCGCCTGGATCGTCTCCTTGCCCAGGAAAGCCGACTCGTGCCGCTGGACGAATCCCGTTGGAAGTCCATGGAACAAGCGATTTCGGTGGAGCCGAACCTGCAGCGGATGGACTGGATCGCGCAGAAACTCGACGAATCGCTCCAACGGCGACGCGGCGCGCAGGGTGCGTTGGAACGACTGCACCGCTACGAGCAGGCCCGGTCGCGGGTGGCGCTGAAGTCGCAGACCAGACAGCACAAGCGCAAGGAGACCGACGCGCTGGAATCGCGCAAGTTCGAGGAGATGGATTGTCTGGAGGCTGTCTCCACCGACCTCGATTCGTTTTTCGGAGGACGAGCCTGACGTGACTACCACGCCTCCGATCCGGAGTATCGCCAAAAATTGTCTACCAAGGTGACGGAATTCATCCGCATCGGCGAGGAGCACGCGGCATCCTCCGGGGACTTGGCGCTGCTGACCGAGCGCGAACGAACCCTTTCCGAAGATCTGCCCCGCTTGGAGCGCTCGCGTCTGGCGGCTCTGGACGAGCTGGAGAGGATCCAGAGCCACTGGCAGGAAAAGCAGGATGCGCGCTCGCGATTGCTCTCTGGAAGGCCTTGGCGGGAGGTACAGGAAGAATCCAGGCAGCGGGTGGAACGCCTCGCGCGCGAAACCGAAGCGACGGAATCCTCCAACCAGTTGGATCGCGAAATCCTGGCTCGGCTGGAGGGCAGTCTTGCCCGGATCGCCTCCGACCTGGAATCCGCCCGCGAATCGGCGCGAAGCCAAGCCGCAAAACTCGGACTCGAGCCGCACGAGCCGCACGACCCCCAGATGGTCGCCAGCGAGGCTCTGGCCAGATGGCGCGCCCAGGAAGCCCGGCGCGCCCAACTGGAAACGATCTTGGGCCACGACGACAAGTCCATCGGCCATGGGCGCGAACTGGAGGAAAAGATCCGCCTCCAGGAAGACATCGCGGTCCGCTGGACTCGTCTATCGAGGGAGATCGGATCCGCCGATGGAAAGTCCTTCCGTCGGATCGCCCAGCAACTGACCTTGGAAAACCTGCTGGAGCGGGCCAATCGCGAACTGACGGGACTCTCGCCCCGTTACCGATTGCGCGCGGTTCCGGACTCGCTTCATTTTGGCGTGGAAGACCGGGAATCGTTCGAAGAGATCCGCCCCGTCCACACCCTTTCCGGCGGCGAGACGTTCCTGGTTTCCCTGGCCTTGGCGCTGGCGCTGTCTTCGCTTGCCTCGGGAAGTCAATCGGTGGAGACATTGTTCATCGACGAAGGCTTCGGAACCCTGGATGGGGCCGTGCTGACCGAGGTGGTCCAGGCCCTGGAAAGGCTCCACGCGACGGGCCGCCAGATCGGCATCGTGACCCATGTGGAGGAGCTGAAAGACCAGGTCGCCGCCCGCGTTGAAGTGCGACGCAGCGGTCCGGGCAGATCCACCGTGGTGGTGACCGGCTAGTTCGCTCGCCGACAAGGGGTGCGTTTTGGGGGATTTCTCGACCGGCATCGGCTGCGAAAGTCCTAGATTGGGGGGCATGTCCAAGCTCGCGGACCTGGTCCGCAACATCCCTAACTGGCCCAAACCCGGCATCCAATTCAAGGACATCACCACCTTGCTGAGGGACCCGGAAGGGTTGCGTCTGGCCGTCGAAGACCTCTCCCGCCCCTTTCAGGGTGCGGGGGTGGATCTGGTGTTGGGCACGGAAGCGCGAGGTTTTCTGTTCGCGCCCGCCATCGCGCTGCACCTTGGCGCCGGATGCATCCTGGCCAGAAAGCCCGGAAAACTCCCCTGGCGTACGGTGTCGCAATCCTACCAGCTCGAGTACGGCACCGATTGCCTGGAACTGCACGAAGATGCGATCCAGCCCGGACAGCGGGTGCTCCTGGTGGACGACCTTCTTGCCACCGGAGGCACCATCCTGGCCGCGACCGCACTGGTCCACCGCTTGGGCGGCGTGGTGGCGGGCTATGCTTTCCTTGTGGAACTTTCCTTCCTTCCCGGACGCGAAAAGCTCGGCTCCGCGCCCGTCCACTCGCTCATCCAATACGCCACGGAGGAATGACATGGACTTTTCCGGCGATCGTTTCATCGACAAGAACAACAGCCTCGCCAAAGCCTACGAGGCCGACCGGCTCAAAGGCCGCACGGTGGTCAAACAGGACCTTGGCGGAGCCGCCAAGGAAGAAGCCCAGACCTGCTACAACTGCAAGACCAGAAACCGTTGCGACACCTTCCGCAAGTGGCGCACCGGCGGCACCAGCGGCGTGGTATCCGTGGGGCAGGACCAGCAGTACTGGTGCAAGAGCTGGATCGAAGACCCCGTCACCAAGGTGAACAACGTCACCGACAAGCAGGCCAAATCGATGATGCGGTCGTTTCGCAGCGGTCGTCTCTGAGCCCAGCCAGCCCTGACGATTTCCGTCATGGTGCGACGGATTCCGGTCCCGAACCGCTGGCCGATTTTTCGACCAACGTCCATCCGCTGGGTCCGTGTCCCCAGGTGCTGCAGATCCTTGCCAGCGCCCGACGCGACCGGTATCCGGATCCGGAGTACGCCCGCATCCGCAGGCGACTGGGCGACTTCCACGGCGTGGATCCCGAGCGGATCGTGCCGGGATCGGGGGCTTCCGAGCTCATCCACCGCCTGGTGGGACTCCACCCCGGCACGGTGCTGGCGCCGCGCCGGACGTTCGTCGAATACCGCCGCTCGGCGATGGCGTGGAACCGCGGATCGCTGTTGACGGATTCCAACCAGGATTTCCTGGATGGACTGGGAAGGTGCGCCATCGCCTTCCTGTGCCACCCGAACAATCCTGACGGATCCTGTCAAGACCCATCCTTTCTGGAGTCCGCATCGCGCGAGGCGGCCCGTCGAGGCGTTCCCCTGGTTTTGGACCTCGCCTATCGCTCCATCCTCAAGCGTTGGGAGCCGCCGCTTCCCGCCACGGCCACGCTTTTGTTCGCACCGAACAAGCCCTTGGACTGCGCCGGCGTGCGTGCGGCCTACCTGGTCGCCCCCGACTCGCCTTCCGCGATCGCCTGGAGAGCCCACGCTCCCTCCTGGGTCGTGGGTTCGGAGGGGATGGCGCTGCTGGAGGCATGGTGCGATCCGTCCGTCCGCAGCTGGCTTTCTCGCAAGGCGCCCCAGGTGGCGCGACTGTTGGGCTGCCTGCGCACGATTCTGACGGATGCCGGCTGGACGGTGCGCCACACCCAGGCCAATTTCCTGCTCGCCCAGCCTCCTGGAGCGGAACACATCGAGGGCTTGAAACGCGCCGGACTGCGCTTGCGGGACGCCTCCAACATGGGGTTTCCCGGTTGGTACCGCCTGGCTGCCCGGCCGGTGCGGGAATTGGCTCTCTTGCAGGATGCACTCCGCTCGCAGGTTTGATACCTTCTACGAACCGTGAGTTCGCAAACATCCCAAACTCTGCCCTTGCCTCCGGAAATCCCTGCCGTCCTGGAGTCCACGTTCCAGCGTCTGCTTGCAGAATCGACGTTCGCGGATGCCTGGCCCCTGCCGGAACTGGCCGCGGATGAAGAAGCGCCCCAGTCCTGCCCGCTGCGAGTGATCCTTCCGTTGTCGTCGCCCTGGAAGGGCCGGATCCTGATCGCGGGCGACCGCGACACGGTGTTCGATCTGGCCGCCGGCTTCCACAGCCTGCCGGACGAGATGGTGGACGAAGGGATCGCCCTGGATTTTTTGGCGGAAATTGGAGGATTGCTGGCCCGCGACCTGTTCTGCGCGGTGGACCTGCCCGTCACGCTGCTGGAGCCCACGGCTCCGGATCTGGCCATCTTCCGCGCCTTCTGGCAGGAAGAACCGACCGGTCGGGCCGCATTGGGATGCAACGGCGGCCGCATGCTCGTCGCCCTGCGGCCTGGGATTTCGTGATCTTCCGGTTGGTCCTTGTGCTGGCCGCCCACCTTTTGTGCGCCCAGTCGCTGCCGCAAGACCGGTTCCGTACCGGCATGGGCGAATTCGGGCTGCGCGCCTGGAGCCTGGGAAGGGATGCCGGCGCCACCCAGATGGCGGGGGCTTCCGCGGCGGCCTTCGTGACGGACAATTTTTCGGCGGGCGTCCTGGTCGCGCAAGGGTTCGGCCCCCAAGCGAGGTCAATTTCCGTCACCGGAATGGGCAGGCACTACTTCCTGCCCCTGACCCGTTTCACTCCCTGGCTGGAGGGACGCGTGGGCGGACTGGTGCCTTTGGAAGGCGCCATCGGCGCCACGAATTTCGCCGCCGGGGTCGGGTTGCGCTGGAGACCCCAAGGCCGGATCCTGGGACACCTCTGCCTGGACCTGCAGCTGGCCGGGTTCGAACGGTGGGGCTACGACGACCCTTCGGAGGGAACCAACGGCACCTCCGAATGGGTGTTCCAGAGACTTCCCTTGCTCCCTTCCCGCTTCGAGGACGGCCTGCTTCGGCTGCTCCCCCAACCTTCCCTCCAGATCCTTCTCTGACAGGAATCGCCATGGATCTTCCACGCCGCATGCGGAGAAACCGCCGGTCCGCCGCGATCCGCGCCATGGTCCGCGAGACCTCGATCGCACCCGGCAACCTGGTGATGCCTTGTTTTGTCCGGGAGGGATCCGGCGCCCCCCAGCCCATCGAATCGATGCCAGGATGCCACCGCCTGGGCATCACTGACTTGGTCGAGCGCGCGCGCGAATGGTCGGACCTTGGCCTGGCGGGACTGGCCCTGTTCCCGGTCACCCCGGACAGCGCCAAGACCGCCGATGCGATGGCCGCGTTGGACCCGAAAGGATTGGTTCCGCGCGCCCTGGATGCTCTGAAAACCGCCCTGCCGGACTTCCCGACCTTCACCGACCTCGCCCTCGATCCGTTCACAGACCACGGCCACGATGGCCTCCAGGACTCCTTGGGGAGGATCCAAAACGACCCGACGGTGGAGATCCTCGCCCGGATGGCCGCCCTGCATGCGGAGCACGGGACGGATTTTGTCTGCCCTTCGGACATGATGGACGGGCGGGTGGGCGCGATCCGCTCCCACCTGGACGCGACAGGCCACCAGGACACGGGCATCCTCGCCTACACCGCCAAGTACGCGAGCGCCTTCTACGGTCCGTTTCGCGACGCGTTGGACTCGGCACCCAAGAAGGGCGACAAGAAGACCTACCAGATGGATCCGGCCAACCGGCGCGAAGCCCTGCTGGAAGCGGACCTGGACGAGGCCGAGGGCGCCGACATCCTGATGGTCAAACCCGGACTCCCCTACCTGGACATCCTGCGCGATCTGCGCGAGCGCACCAGCCTGCCCTTGGCCGCCTACCACGTCTCGGGCGAATACGCGATGCTGCGCGCGGCCTCGGAAAGAGGCTGGATCGACTACCGCTCCTGCCTGCTGGAAAGTTTGGTCAGTTTCCGTCGCGCTGGTGCGAACGTGATCTTCACCTACGGCGCCGCCGATGCCGCGAGGTGGTTGGCGTGAGGCGGGCGGTGAAGCTGCTGGTGGCTTTGGTGGTCGCGGCCAGCACCCAAGCCTCGGCAGTCCCTGCGTGGTTCCCGCGAGATTTTTCCCTTGCCCCCGCCCAACCTTCCGCACCACTTGCCAAGTACCTGGACACCCAGCGATTGGCGATCGAGCCTTCGGTGCATCGCATGGGAGTTGCCTGGTCAGGAAACAAGGAAATCGCCTGTCACGCATGGATTCCCGCCCAGGCGCGAGGCACAATTTTCTTGGTACACGGATACTACAACCACTCCGGAACCTGGTCGACGCACATCCAGAGGTGGGTTGCGCAGAATTTCGCGGTGGTGGCCTTCGATCTGCCTGGCCACGGCCTCAGCGATGGTCGATGGATGGACATCGATTCGGTCGCCGAATATTCCCGGACACTGCAGTCGGTTGAAGACTCCATGGGATGCAGAGTGCCCTTGCCTTGGGCACTTGTGGGCCACTCGTTGGGAGGCTCTGTGGTCCTGGATCGCGCCACCCGCCCGGCTTACCCATATGCCCAATCCATCCTGTTGGCTCCGCTGATCCATTACGCGGGCTGGACCAAGATCGGGATCGCCCATCCTTTCGCGGGATTGGTCACCGACCACTTCGCGCGCAGCCGGAAGATCGGCTCGAGCGCGGATTCCCTTTTCCTTCGCCGGCTACTCGAGGATCCGCTGGAGGGCTGGCAAACCGGATTGTCCTGGCTCCGCGCCATTCGGAGTTGGAACGATCGGATCGACACCGCAAAATGGGCGACTTCCCGGTGGGCACTCTTGCAGGGAGGAATCGATGCCACGGTCGATGTTTCCTACCAGAATCAATGGTTTTCCAGCCATTTCCCTGGGCTACAGACGCTCCGCTACCCTGCGGCCCGCCACCACCTGCACAACGAATCCGCCCCGGAAGGGAATCTCGTGCGCGCAGCGCTCGATTCGATCCTCACCTCCGCCCTTCCCATTGGTGCGAAATAAGTTTACGCTATGATGAAACCATGACCAAGATCCAGCCACCGCTTGCAGGGAAGACCGTCTTGCTCGTCGAGGACGACCCGATGCTGGTACCGCTATTGCAGATGGTTCTGGAAGAGGTGGGCGCCAAGGTCTTGGCCACGCAAAACCCGACCGATGCCCTCGAACTTTTGGAAGAGAAGGCTCCGCTGGATGTGCTGGTGACCGACATCGTGTTGCCGGAACGCTCCGGATTCTTGCTGGCAGCCGATGTCGCCAAACGCTATCCCGGAATCCGTGTCTTGTTCATTTCCGGGTTTGGCGATCCGGAAATCGGCGCGCGGGATCTTCATCTGGAATTCGACACGCTCCTGAAGCCTTTCCACCCGGAAGACTTCACGGCCAAAGTCGTTTCGCTCGCCCGCCGCAAAAAGTAGGCACCGTCCGCTTTTGACCTACTCGGGCGGTTTGTCCTGGCGGACTCACTGCTTCGTCGGCCATGCGCTGAACTCTCCGTTTTCCCCGTCTAAAGGAATTTGACCAACACGCTTTCCAACGCGTAGCCGATGATCGCGGTGGTGGGGATGGTCAGGACCCATGTCCAGAGCATCTTGCCCGCCACGTCCCAACGCACCGCGCTGAGCCGTTTGCTGGAGCCCACCCCCATGATCGCACCCGAGATGCAATGGGTGGTGGAAACAGGCACGCCGATGGTGCTCGCGGAAAGAATGACCGCCGAGGAAGTCAGTTCCGCTGCGAACCCGTTGACCGGCTGGAGCTTGATCATCTTCCCTCCCATGGTCTTGATGATCCGCCATCCGCCGGAGGAGGTTCCGATGGCCATCGCCGTGGCGCAGGCAATCTTCACCCACAGGGGGATGTACATGTGGTTTGGATCCATCATGCCGGAGGAAACCATCGCCATGGCGATGATCCCCATCGATTTTTGCGCATCGTTGGAACCGTGCGAGAGGGCGAGAAACGATGCGGACCCCCACTGGAGCACCTTGAATCGGCGGTTGAGCTTTCCGGGTGTGGCTCTGCGGAAGATCCACATCATGGCGACCATCACCAGAAATCCGATGCCGAATCCGATCAGCGGAGAAAGCACCAGGGCTTTGAGGATCTTGAAGATTCCTTCGGGCTTGAGCGCCACGAATCCCTTGGCCGCCACGGCCGCGCCGATGATTCCCCCGATGAGGGCATGGGATGAGCTGGACGGAATGCCTTTGGCCCAGGTGAAGATGTTCCAAACGATCGCCGCGACCAGGGCGGAGGCCACCGTGGCCGTGGTGAGGATGGTGGCGTCGGCGATGTCGCCCCCGATGGTCTTGGCGACGGCCGTGGAAACGAACGCGCCCAGGAAGTTGAAGAGGGCCGCGCCGATCACCGCCGCGCGCGGGGGAATGGCCCGTGTGGAAATTCCGGTCGCGATGGCGTTGGCGGCATCGTGCATGCCGTTGATGCAATCGAACACCAAGGCCAGGACGACGATCAGGATGAGTGCGGTCGGCATCGGATCAGCCGTGCTTCAACACGATGCCTTCGACGATTCCCGCCACGTCCTCTGCCTTGTCTGTGGTGCCTTCCAAGTGATCGTAGATGTCGCGCCAGCGGATCACGTCCAAAACTTCGATGCCGGGCGAGAACAGATCACCCAACGCCTGGCGGGTCACGCGGTCGGCTTCGTTCTCCAGACGATTGATCTCGATGCAATAGGGCCGGACCAGATCCCACTTCAACTTTTTCACGAGGGGCATCATGGTCAGGATCTGGGCAGCCTGGGCCTCGATGTACTCGGCCAGATGCTTGACCGGCTCCAGGGTGGTCGTGGTGATGCCGTACAGCACCATGTGGTCGACGGCCTCCTCCATGGTGTCCATGCAATCGTCCAAGGCCAAGGCCAGCTGGTGGATGTCTTCGCGGTCGATGGGCGTGATGAAGCTGCGATCCAAACGCACCAACACCTCGTGGGTGATCTGGTCGGCATCGTGCTCCAAGCGCTCGAGCTTGAGCGCGTTGGGCTTGAGCAGGGAAGAGTCCAGGGAGATTTCGCGAAGAAGTCCGGCGCCCTTGTGGAACAATTCCGCCGATTGGCGGAACATGTCGAAGAACTTTTCGTCGGTGGGGATCAGTTTGAACATACGGACCACGTCCTCGCTGGTGTTCTGAGACGATCGAGCGGAGGGAAATGTACCTCTCGCTCCATCACTTGAAACACAAACGAAATCCGTTGGCAACACAAAGCCCTCCCCCCTCGGGGGAGGGCGACCAGGAACTTACAGCACCAAAGCCAACAATTTTTGCGAAGTGAAGGCGATCAGTGCGGTGGCCGGAATGGTTAGGACCCAGGCGAAGACCATCTGACCAGCCACATCCCACCGGACGGAATTCAGCCTGCGCGTCATTCCCACGCCCATGATCGCGCCCGAAATCGAGTGGGTGGTGGATACCGGCACACCCCACGAAGAGGCGGTGAGGATCACGGTGGAAGCCGCCGCTTCCGCCGCGAAACCGTGCACAGGCTGGAGCTTGATCATTTTGTGACCAAGTGTTTTGATGATGCGCCATCCACCGGAAGCAGTCCCCAACGCCATCGCGATCCCGCAGGAGATCCGTACCCACATCGGAAGGTAGACGTGGCTGGGATCCATGTAATTGCTGGCCAGCAAGGCCATCACGATGATGCCCATCGATTTTTGCGCATCCCCCATGCCGTGGCTGAACGCCATGATGCTCGCCGAGACCATCTGGAGGGCTTTGAACCATCGATTGCTCTTGCCCGGCGGGACGTTGCGGAACCCCCACAGGATCCCGATCATGATCAGAAACGCGATGGTACCACCGATGATCGGCGAGAAAATCAAGCCTTTGACCACCTTGATGATGCCTTCCGGGTGCAGCTTGCCCATGCCCACGCTGGCGGTGGCCGCGCCGATCACGCCACCGATCAGAGCGTGCGAAGAACTGGAGGGAATTCCGAAGTACCAAGTGATCAGGTTCCAGGTGATGGCGGCGATCAGAGCGGCCATCACGGTGGTCTGGTTGACCACCGAGGGGTCAACGATCCCTTTGCCGATGGTCATGGCCACCTTGTCCGACCACAGCGCGCCCACGAAATTCAGGGAGGCAGCCATGATGATGGCGTTGCGCGGCGAAAGAACGCGCGTGGACACCACCGTCGCGATGGAGTTGGCGGTGTCGTGCATGCCATTGATGTAATCGAACACCAAGGCCAGGATGACAACGACGATGAGGAGTGTGAGAAGCATGTGCCGGTTACCCGTGCTTCAGGACGATGCCTTCGACGATTCCCGCGACGTCTTCGGCCTTGTCCGTGGTGCCTTCGAGCAACTCGTAGATGTCGCGCCAGCGGATCACGTCCAGCACATCGATGCCGGGTGTGAACAGATCGCCCAGGGCTTGGCGGGTCACGCGGTCGGCTTCGTTTTCGAGGCGGTTGATCTCGATGCAGAACGGGCGAACCAGGTCCCACTTGAGCTTCTTGACCAGCGGGAGCATGGCCACGATCTGCGCGGCCTGGGACTCGATGTATTCGGCCAGGAACTTCACCGGCTCGGTGGTTTCCTTGATGCCGTACAGCACCATGTGGTCGGTGGCCGCTTCCATGGTGTCCATGCAATCGTCCAGGGACAACGCCAGACGGTGGATGTCTTCGCGGTCGATGGGGGTGATGAAGCTGCGATCCAAGCGCACCAGCACCTCGTGGGTGATCTGGTCGGCGTCGTGCTCCAAGCGCTCCAGCTTCATGGCGTTGGGCTTCAACAAGGAGTTGTCGCGGGCGATTTCGCGCAGGAGGCCGGCGCCTTTGAGAAACAAATCAGCCGACTGGCTGAACATGTCGAAGAACTTTTCGTCGGTGGGAATCAGCTTGAACATGCTTTTTCGCTCTCCATGAACGGATGAATCTCGGATCTTGGCGTCCGGAAACTTACCTGCGATCCGCGGAAAGCAACGCGTTTGAAACAACCATGAAACAACAGACTGTTGCCACCGAAACACCAACCCTGGCAGGGAACCCGTGGAGGTGGTTAAAAGATCCGGTCCAACATCCAGACAAAGGGCGCCAAGGCCTGATCGACCACCGCCCGCAGCTCCGCCACCGGAACACCGTCCAAGCCAGCCCCCTGAAACCCCGATGACGATCGCCTGTTTCAGCCCCGGTCTACTTCAGCGCGAAACCGGCCAACGACGAGATCCCTTGACGGATCCCGTCCTGGATGGCGTTGACCTCGGTATCGGTGGGCGTGCGGTCGGCGGAGCGATACGAAACACGCACCAAAACCGCCTTGTGGCCCTGCGGCACACCAGCGCCTTCGTAGACAGACACGAGCTTCACCGATTCCACCAGGTCGTTTTTGGCCACCTCGAGCGCACAGACGGAATCCACGACCTCCGAGGCGTGGCGAAGGCGATCGACCACCGCATTGAGCTCGCGGCTGGTGCCGGGGAAGTCGCCGATGCGCACCGATTGGGCCGCGGAAGCTCCGTCCAGCAAGGCAACCAACGCGTCCAGATCCAGCTCCCAGACATGGACAGGGGTTTTCAGTCCCAGGTCTTCCTGGACAAGTGGATGGATTTCCCCGAAGTAGCCAAGCTCGCGCCCGCCCACCGACACCCGCGCCTGGCGGCCATCGTGGAGGAACGGCTCCCGGGCGCCCTGGGAATATGCCGGAACCAGACCCAGCTCGAGGAGAGCCCCTTCCAGCACCCCTTTGGCCTTCCAAAGGTCGGAATCCGTCTCTGCGCCCGTCCAGGAACGATCGCTCCAAGGGCCGGTCACCAAACCCGCCAGACGGCCGGCTTCGCCGATACCGGTGGTCCGATGGTTGGCAAACGATTCCGGCAAATCGCGCCCGAACACCTTGCCGCACTCGAACAATCGCACCGACCGCTCCTGGCGACGCACATTGCGAACGGCGGCCTTGAGGAGGTTGGCGATGGCCAAGCGCGGCAGGCAGGCGGTTTCATCCGACAGCGGATTGACCAGGGCCACGAGCTTGGCGCGCGGGTCGGCCGGATCCAACCGCAAACGATCTTGGTCGGCCTGGGCGGCCAGACGCATGGAAAGCGTTTCCGCCAAACCACGCGAGGCGAAGGCCCGGCGGATGCGGCGCGTCCATTTTTCCTTGGCGGGCAGGCGCACCGCGGCGACAGGAAACGAGGGGAACGCCGTGGGGATGTTGTCGTATCCCACCAGACGTGCGATCTCCTCCACCAGGTCGGCTTCGCCGAAGATGTCGGGACGCCAGCCGGGAAGCTCCCAGGTGACCGATTCCGCATCGGTGGCGACCTCGCGGCAGCCAATTCCTGTCAGAAGTTGTTGGACTGTCGATGCAGGCACATCCATGCCCAGAAGGCTCGCGATGCGCGAATGACGCAACCGTACCCGCGATTTCCCCGCAGGGTGTTCGGAAGTGGACAGATCCTGCACGTCTTCGGAAGTTCCTCCACAGATGGCGAGGATCAACGAAGTGGCGTAATCGGAAACGGCACGGGTCGAAAACGGGTCCACGCCGCGTTCGAAGCGATACGAGCTGTCCGACGCGCACTGGGTGCGCCGGGCCAGGAACCGGACCGAAGCGGGAACGAAGCGCGCGGTTTCCAGGAAGATGTCGGTGGTCGCTGCGGACACGCCCGAATCGGCTCCGCCCATCACGCCGCCCAGGCACTGCGGACCTTGGGCGTCGCAGATCACCAGATCGCCCGCCTGCAAGGTCAGATTCCGTCCATCAAGCACGGTGAGGGTCTCACCCGTTTTGGCGCCACGCACATTCACCTGGCCACCGCGCAACTTGGCGAGATCAAATGCATGGAGGGGTTGGCCGATTTCCAGCAGCACGAAGTTGGTGATGTCCACCAACGCGGAGATGGAACGCAGGCCCACGGTCCGCAGGAGGTTCTGCATCCAAGCCGGCGATGGCCCGTCCTTGACGCCGCGGATGGAGCGCCCCACGTAGCGCGTGCAGCCGCATCCCGCCTCGATGCTGACCGGCACCGTGGCTGGTCCAGAAGCGGCAGGCAGGTTCACACCTTCCAGGGGATTGCGCAAGGGCCTGCCCAAACGCAACGCCAGCTCGCGAGCCAAGCCCAGATGACCGGTGCCATCGGGGCGGTTGGGGGTGACGTTGATTTCGAACAACACGTCGGCGATGCCCGTGGCCTTGGAGAAGGCTTCTCCCGCACGAAGCGCGGGATCCAGTTCCAAAATTCCCTCGTGGCCTTCGCCCAGACCTAGTTCGTCGTCGGCGCAAAGCATTCCCTGCGATTCCATGCCGCGGATCTTGGCGGGCTTGATCTCCAAGCCGCCGGGAAGGACGCAGCCCACGGTGGCCAGGGCCACCTTCAATCCGGCACGCACGTTGGGCGCTCCGCAGACCAGCGGAAGTTCGTTGGCGCCATCCCAAACCACGCACTGCGAAAGCTTGGTGCCTTCCACCTTCTCGCAGCGGCGAACTTCGCCCACCACGACCCCGGGAAGTTCATGGACCGCGCACCACTCCTCCACCTCGAGGCCCACGGCCGTCAGGTGCGCTTCGATCTCGGAGGGGGTCTCCGTCAGGTCGACCAGTCGTTTCAGCCAGTTCAAGCTCGCCTTCATGGCATTTTCCTCAACGACTCACAAAAATTGACTGTGGATTTCCGTTCGTCCTGAGGAGCCCGCAGGGCGTCTCGAAGGGTGAACGGAGAGAAGGGGACAACAAATGACACCAGAGGGGCCATTCCCTGCCTTTCGCCCTTCGAGACGCTTCGCTCCTCAGGACGAACGGCTTTTGGTTTGCCGCCACCGTGATCATGTCTTAGGCCAGTCCCGTGAACTGGCGCAGAAAGCGCATGTCGCCGGCCGTCAGCAACCCGATGTCCTTGATGCCGTGGCGCAACATGGCCATGCGATCCAGGCCGAATCCGAAAGCGAAGCCTTGGAAGGATTCCGGATCGATGCCACCGTTGACCAGCACATTGGGGTTCACCATGCCGCAACCGCCGATCTCCATCCAGCCGTCGCGATCCAGTCCCACCGATCGGCAGTCCACGTCCATCTCGGCGGATGGCTCGGTGAACGGGAAGAAGCTGGGCCGGAAGCGCAAGATGGCGCCCTGTCCGTACAGCGCGCGGACCATGGTGTAGATGGTGGCCTTGAGGTGGGCGAAGGAGATCCCCTGGTCCAGCACCAATCCTTCCACCTGGCAGAACATGGGCGCATGGGTCGCATCCGCGTCGCAGCGGTAGACCTGCCCGCAGTGGAGCAGGCGAAACGGCGGCTTGCGGTCGCGCATGGCGTGGATCTGGTAGTTGGACGTGTGCGTGCGCAACACGACAGAATCTTTCCCGGAATCTTTCTCCAGGAAGAACGTGTCCTGCATGTCGCGGGCGGGATGGTCGTCGGGCATGTTCAACGCCGAGAAGTTGAACCACTCGGTGTCAATTTCCGGCGCATCGGCGATCTCGAAGCCCATCCCCACGAACAGATCCAGGATCTCGTCGCGCAAGGCAAGGAGGGGATGGAGCGTTCCCGGTTCGGATCGGTCGCCGGAAAGCGACAGGTCCAATCGCTCGTTTTCCAGGCGCGCTTGCAGGGCTCCCGAACGCAACTGTTCCTGGAAGCGATCCAAGGTCGATTCCACCATTTGGCGCAAAGCCTGGACGGCGGCGCCATACGTGGGCTTTTCATCAGCTGGAAGCGCTCCCAGATGACGCATGAGGCCGGAGATTTCGCCCTTCTTGCCCAAGAAACGAGAACGCAGCTCGGCGAGTTGTTGCTCACCGGCTGCGTTGATCTCGGACGCGAGCGAAGCCCAGGCGGACCGGACTTCGTCAAGCGGATTCATTAGGCGACCTTCGCGACCTCGACGACGCGCTGGAACGCGGCCATGTCGGAGACGGCGAGATCGGCCAAGACCTTGCGGTCGAGTTCGATTTGCGCCTTGAGGAGAGCGGCGATCAAGCGGCTATAGGTGGTCCCGCAGATGCGAGCGGCGGCGTTGATACGCACGACCCACAGGCGGCGAGCCTGGCCCTTTTTGTCGCGACGGTCGCGGTAGGCGTACTGGCGAGCACGATCCACGGCCATCTTGGCGAGCTTGAAAACGTTCTTCTTGCGGCCGAAGTATCCGGCGGCGGCAGCGATGATCTTCTTGCGGCGGTTGCGGGACGGAACCCGCTGTGTCGCTCTGGGCATTTCAGTTTACCTCGTGATATGGAGAGCGGCGAAATTTACGCGTAAGGAAGCTGGACGTCAATGCGATGACGATCCGAAGCGTCCACGTAGTCGCCTTGGCGCAGGTTGCGCTTGAGCTTCTGGCTCTTGTTCTTCTGCAAGTGGCGCATCTTGGTCTGCTTGCACTTGACCTTTCCGGAGCTCTTGACCCGGAAGCGCTTCTTGGCGCTCGAGAGGGACTTCATCTTGGGCATCGGTATCTACCTCTGGTGATGGGTTTGGTTCTGATTTGGAAGGGTGCTGGGCTCAGGCGTCAGGATTCCGCCGGAGCCGCTTTCAGTTCTGGCTTGGTCGGTTCCGGCTTGGCGTCCGGGCTGGCTTCCGTCTTGGCCTTTTTGCGCGATGGCGCCAGGAGCAAGCCGAGCGAACGACCTTCCATGGACGGAGCTTGCTCCACCACGGCCTGGTCTTCCAGGTCGCGGACCATCTGGTCCAGAAGGCGACGGCCATAATCCATGTGAGCCATTTCGCGTCCCCGGAACAGCACGGAAGCTTTGATCTTCCAGCCCTTTTCCAGAAACTCGATGGCGTGCTTTAGTCGATATTCGTAGTCGTTCTTGTCGGTCCGAGGATGGAACTTGATTTCCTTGACCTTGACGATGTGCTGCTTGGCCTTCGAGGCCTTCTCTTTTTTGGCGATCTCGAAGCGGTACTTGCCGAAATCCATGATGCGGCACACCGGTGGGCGGGCCATGGGGGCCACCTCCACCAAGTCGTACCCTTGTTCCTGCGCCATTTGCTTGGCGATGTGTGTAGGAACCACCCCGATCTGCTGAGAGTCGGCTCCGACCAGTCGCACCTCGGGGATGCGGATCATGTCGTTGACGCGCGTGCGATTTTCGGTGGAGGGCATCTCGAAGGAATGGAACCTGGCCAATCTGTCTCCCATGGGCGCATTGGTGAAACGACGCGATCCGGCGGCATTTCTGCCCTAGCCGAACGCGAAGAGTGTGGGAATAGTAGCAATTCCTTTTGAAGGAAGTGTACGAGGAATAGAAAACGCACCCTGAAGGCACCTTGAAGGCCCACAGATCATGAGATAATCTGTACTCGGAGGAAACCGATCGCTGGTGGCGCACGCGGAGAATTCAAGGTTTCCCACCCTTGCCAGCCGTCTCGTATTAACTTGAGAAGATGGAGGCCTCCATGTTCGACCCCCCTATCAGACCTCCGGCGACCCCTGGAAGGCACGGTGTCACTCTGCTGGAAGTGATGACCGCCTTGGCGATCATCGGCATCTTGTCCGGTCTCGCCTATATCAAGTACGACACCTTCCAGCGCCAAGCCGAGCTTCGCTCCTCGGCGCAAAAGTTTTTCCAGATCCTTTCCTGGTCTCGTTTGGAGTCGGAAAAGCGCGGCGACACGCTTCTGATCCAGTTCGATCTTCCGGTTATGAATGTGTACAGAGACATCGATGCCGACGGAAAAGTGGATGCCACCAAGGATGCGCTTCTTTTGACGGATTCGCTTGCCCGCAGCGTCCGCCTGTTCACCCCTGCCGCCAACCCAGCCCCTGCCCTGGCCATCGCACCCTCCTCCGGGCTGGCGGACGGTGCAGGTGTTTGCGGCCCAGACGTGTGTTGTCACAACGTCGGGAAAAAAGGCAAACCCACCTGGAATGTTCCCGCCAGTGAGGCCTCCGGCGTGGCGATTTGCGCCCGGAACATGCCTCGCATGCCTTCCGTCATGGAGGAGGGGGCGATCTATCTGGAGTCCGCTGTGGACAAGGTGGATGAAAAATGGTCGATCGTCATGGCCTCGAGCACTTCCGCCAATCCCACTCTTTGGGCCTCGGACCAAGCTCCCGCCTCCTCTTCGGACTGGAACCAAAGACGATGAAACACCGCGGATTCACGATCCTCGAAGCGTTGGTGGCGGTTGTCCTGCTGGGCATCGTCATCACCGGCCTCATCCCCATGTTCAAGGGTGCGAAGTCTTCCCAGGTGGGATCCTACGCTGTAGAGCAGGGCTCCCAGTTCGCCGAGTCGCGGATCGATTCGTTGCGTTCGCTGGGACGCATGACCTTGGTCAAACAGCAGCCGCTCAAAAACTTCACGCCAACGGCCATTCCCGTTTCGCTCGGAATGACCCAGGGAACTTGGCAGTGGAAGCTTGACACCCCCACCACTGTCGCCGGCAAAGCGGGAGTCCTCACTGTCGTTGTCATGTGGAAACAAGGCTCCACCGCCCACAAGATCGAGCTGGAAGGAGCCGTGCCATGAAAAAAGGCTTCACGCTGATCGAGCTTCTTGTGGCAATGCTGATCGCTGGGCTAGTGGTGGGTTTTGCCGTGAGCATGCTGCGCGACGAAAACTCCAACATGATCCATGTGCGCTCGCGCGTGCAATCCCAGACCGCCGCTCGCGACGGCCTGAAGATCATGGAATCGGAGCTGCGAGCGGCGGGATTCGGGGTTCAGTTGACCATTCCCGATCCCGCAACAAAACCCTTGCAGATCGGCAGCGTCATTCCGACGTGCGCTTCGCTGCAAGACGCCGCGCTCGAATCCTCCGTGATCGCCATGGATGGTGACCAAGGCGGAAACGACACTTTGGATCTCGCCTTCCCCTCCGCCGTGGACGGCACGACGGGTGCCGTGTGTGCCACCGCGCAGTGGTCGCGATATTTGGTGGACGGCGGCAATTTGATGCGCTTTTCCGCAGGCAACCGCCTCGCACTCGCCGGCGACACCCCCACCGTGGTCGGCCGGAATGTGGACGTATTCCAGGTACAACTCGCCGCCACGGGCATTTCCAAGTCGGGCCGACAGCTTTTGGGAGCGGATTCCTGTTGCACCACCACAGGGATCGCCACTTGGACCGGCTCCAGCGTGACCGAAGCCCCGAATGCCACCGCCAAAACCAACACCCTCAAGGTCAGCGGGACTTGGAAGTATCTGTCCAAGGAAGTGGACCTGTCTGCAGGGGAAACATGGCGTGTTCGCGTAACGGTGGAAGACGCCAATAGCGACCTGACCAAGGACCTTATCGCCAAGCCGGGCGTGTCGTATGTCCAATTTGGCTTGTATTCCGCGGGGATCGCGGTTTCCACCGTTGGGTTGCTTTCACGGCCGACCATGGCTACCTACGGATTCGGCGCAAAAACCGAGGCGGACTTGGTGGTGCCCGTCTCTGGAAAGTACAAGCTGGGAATCTCCGGGGTCACCTCCGCCACATCAGGCGAGATCACGATCCGCGGATTTGATGCGCTTTCGGTGAAACTGGGGGCAGATTCCACCTGGCTCAATAATCCTTCGGACTTGAATGCGGACGATTGGACCCGCATCAAAGGCGTGCGCGTGCAAGTCCTGACCCGTGCACCGGCCGACAAGCCGGACTTCCGCACCCAGTTCACCGGACTTGCCAACTACCTACAACCGGCGTCGACCACTCCGGGAATTTTCAATGTCACAGACACCGCGGTGCGCGTTCTTCTGGACCATCAATATCCGGCAGGCAACAATGGAAAATTCTAGGCACGCAGCTCCACGCCGGGGCATGGCCATTTTTGCGGTCCTCTCGCTCATGGTGGTCTTCACCGTGTTGGGTGTAGCCGCGATCTCGATCGCGCAACGCGACAATTCCGCCAGCGGAAGCGTGTTCGACATCAAGCAGCGCGAAGCAGCAGCCTATTCTGGATTGGTCTATGCGCAAAACGAGTTGGCGCGCGATCCGGTCAATTTGCTGAATATTTTGGAGAGCTGGCGATTAAAAACGATTTATGGAACGGCGACGGCACCGTACCCAGCACTGTATCTGAAATTCGACGCCACGAACAAGGTGGCTCTGACCACAACCAAGCCTGCCCCATTTTTAATCCCGGGCACCAATTCCAGCATCACGGTGGAGGTCACCGGAATCAGCCTTCCCGCCACATCCTCAGAGGAGCCAAACATTGCCTTGCGCTCCACAGGCTCAGGTAGCTCCGGCGATGAACAGACGCTGCTGGGCGTGTACCAGATCAAGAACATCCGGGTAAGCTCCAATTCTGCCACAATGCCGATTACGCATCCGTTGTATGTAAGTGGGGGAGGGAATTGGAATAATAGATTAAGAATAATCGATGGAAGTGCCTACTTTGGAAACGACATGCAGTTAAATGGAACCGTGAAAAGTCTCTTCATTGAAAAGGCCGGCCTTCGGGTTTTCGGCAATTTCCGCACGAATGGCCTCACTGATTTCGTGGTGGATAGCAACGTTTACATAAATGGCAATTTTGATATCAATGGCCTTATCGGGAACGTTGACCTGAAACAAAACATGGTGGTTACCGGAAATTTCAATTTTTCGACGACTGGCGTTAGGACAGCTATTCGCAGATCATTGTACGTGTTAGGTAACCCTGGATTCGTTGATCTTCAACAAGAATTCTTGGACATCGGAACCGGGCCAGGAGTTACGGACGCCATTTTCTATGTCCCCAACGGGGAGCTTGTCATGGGGAACAACTCATGGATACGGGTCAACGGATCTGCGTTTTTGCGCCAGATCAAAGGCACCACGCCATTCGCCTTGGATGTAACAAAGCGTTTGGAGCTCGCTGATAAAGGATTGGATCAGCAGTTTACCGGCACCGGTAAATGGGGACAATTGGTGGTCCGCTCTGCGGCTACCACAAGCTCCTTCCGGAATGCAACGGTGAACATCCCAGCCTCGCCCGCCATGGGAGCAAATCGTGCATCCGACGGTATTCAATTGGGTGTTCCGAACTCATTTGCCACGTCTTGGATTGGTGGGTTTGAATTTGAATTGGGACTCGTAGGAGATGAAATCGGCTCAAACTCATTGCATCCCATTGAGACCAGGGACGGCTCTGAATTCCACATTCAAGGTCATTCCTCATTCCCTTTGTCTTCCAGCCCTCCATCCAGTGCAAACATCTCGTTGGTGCCTGGGACTGAAGGTTTTGAGACAGATCTTGCCCTCGCTCCTAAAACTGAACTCGCGTTAACTGGCACCCTTCGACCAAGTGACGTCAATGATCGCGAGCCAACATTGGACTGGGTCTCTGATCCCACGGCACTCAGCAAGGCATGGGTAGCTACAGGAAGCTCCAGCTGCAGTGATCCTGGCAAGATTTGCGGAAGAGCAATTCAGGAGGCATATAATGCGGATGTTACCAGTCGAAAATATTTCCATAATGAGTTTTTTGTTGTCAAATTAACCGGGACCGGCTGGACTTGGGATGCTGGAGGTATTGAAACATCCAAACTCAAAGGGAAATACCTCTTTTATGTTGAAGAAGACATGAGTGGAACTATGCCTTGGCCAACCACGGAGATTAACACGCCCCTAACCAATCCCAAAAACGTCATTTTCGTATATGGTAGAGGCAAAGGGAATATGTTCGGTGGATTTAGCCCTCGATACAAAAAGAACGCCAGCCTTCCCGTTGAATTCACTGGTTATGTCCGGTATGATGCCACTATCTGCAACGATATTAGTTGGACCCCTGAAACGGAATTAATTTTCCGAGGCGCGGTTCATGTTGTTGGCCCAAACCCCAATACACCTGGATCATCTCGCTGCCAAAATTTTACAATCAACTCTGCACCAAATTCCAACTCAACAACCACATTCCAGTTTGACCAGGGGGCTTTGAATGCCATTGGAGCGTCATTCGGAACCAACTTCATCCTTCCCGATGGTTCCAACCTGGGCCCCCCACCCAATCAATTCCTTCTGATGGAAAACTGGGTCCAGTTCCGGACGCTGGGGGAATTGCGGTAGGCTAGCGAAGGAGCGTCCAGCTGGACGCTCCGCTTGCGTCTTGCATGCGGATCACCAGGATCCCGCGTTCCGCCAGACCGATTTGCGTGGCCTCGCGGTCCAAGAGCCGGTCCGCCAGAATCCGCCCCTGGGGATTGGCGATCTGGATCCGGACCGGACCGCTCCCCGCGGGAAGCCTCGCTTCCAGACCCGATGCGGTGGGGTACACCCTCCACTTGGGGGAGCGCGAACCGTTGTGGCGCACCGGCGAGCCGGGCAGCCGTGCTTCCCATTGATCCAGTTGCAATCGGCCGGTGTCATCGCTGGTCCATTCCAGGCGCAGACGCTGGGCTCCCCCCATGAACGCGACGGAGTCCACCGAGAACGGCGCTGGGGATGCCCCCGCAACCGAGGCAGGAACCGCGATGCGAGCGATCTCCCGTCCCTGGAGCTTCAAGGTCAGGATCCCCGCCGACGATGCCACGCCGCGGACCACAAGACCCGAGGCGATGGGCGCCGTGGCAGCAGCCACGTACTCGGCCCAAGATCCGGGCAACAACTCCAATCGCGCCTCTTCCCCGGCAACGCCGCGGACCACATGATCGAATCCAACGGACACAAACGATTTTGCCGCGAGCTTGCCGGGAATGGCGAACGTATCGATCCTGGCGCGCGTCTGGGAATCGGAAAGCAATGCACTGCGGAAGAACTCGCCGCTGGCGGTCAAATCGGTCGCCGCCCAACCTCCGCTAGGAGACGCCAGAAGATCCAAAGTAGCGGAATGCCCGCCGACGGTGGAAATCGACCAGCCGCACCAGGAAACTCCCAAAGAGTCCAGAAGCCCCTTCCAACGAGCCGTCTTGGGAAGGTCCGCCTCGGGTTCACCCGATGTCGAGGTGGCAAGCCGACTCACGAACAAAGGCAGCTTCGCGCCGACCACCTTGATCATGCGCTCGCGATCCCATGTTTCATCGGATTCCGTGTCCAGATGCTGGGAATACAAAACATTGGAATCCTCCAACGGAGACCCCAAGACGGCATCCGATTCCCGGCTCTTGTTTGGCGTGGAAATGAGGACCGGATTGGAGCTGTAGGGGCGAATCACCGAAAGGATCTCGGTGTGGAGCTCTCGCAGGCGGTTCCAGTCGTAGGCATTCCCCGTCAAGCCGTCGTAGGGTTCAAACAGGAGATTGGGCTTGTCTCCGTAGACCAGGGCCATCTCCTCGAAAAAGGCTTTGGCCTCGGCGGGATGGTCGGAAAGGGAATCCTCGTGCCAAACAACCGCGACATAGATTCCCTTCTCGATCGCTGCTTGGATGAGCTGGTGGATCTTGCCCTTGGCGAGGTTGGGATTGTTCCGATAGGCCTCGAACACGTCCGCTCGACTGATGTCCAAGGTGACCCGCACCATGGAACAGCCCCAGTCGGTGGCAAGCCAATCCACCACGGGCGGACTCCAGGATTGATCGTCTTCCTGGTTGTCGAGGTTCCCCAGCGACATCCCGGCCAGCCGGGATGGTTTTCCCGTGAACTCCCCCACCAGACGGCCCTCGCGCACGGAGATCTGACCATATTGTGCCAAAGGAGAAGCCGCTTGAACGAACATCGGAGAAACAAGCAAAGCAGCCAACGCGGGAGAGAAACGGCACGTCATGATTTCCTGCCTTCTGGAATCGATCCTCAGAATGTAGCAGGTGTTTCTGGAAAACAAGCCCTACGGCAGAGCAACCTGCTGGTCAGCCTCGCAACGACGACCCGGACTCCAACCGCTCCCTCAGTCCCCACAATGCCTTGGGTGACAATTGCACGTCGGCCTTGGGCGGATCGACGATCGCGACGCAACGGAACTGCTCCACCGAGGTGTCTCGATGGATAGGGCAACCCAGAGGCAATCCCGACGGAGAGATGTAACTGGCGACCACCGGTGACTTGGCATCCTTCCCTCGGCGAATCACCACGCCGGTTTCTCCGTTTTCCAGCAAAACATGGTTTCCGGGTGGAAAAATTCCCAACGCTCTCACCATCGAGGTCGCCACATCCGCCCTCACGATTTTGCCAAGTCCTCGCAGAATTTCCACCAGAGTCAGATTCGATTTTTCCGTGGCTGCCCAACTTCGATGGGTCACGCGCGCCGTGTACATGTCGCAGATGCGCAAAACCTGCGCGCCCAGCGGAATTCGTCGCGACGAATTCTCAATATCTCGGTTTTGTTGTTCGACCGAATATGACATCGCTTGGTCTGCCGTTTGAGGCTTCATTCGCGTTTGTTGCACCTATTCTTTCGGCACCGGGTGCACCTCGCCCTTACCCGGGCTCAGGGTGCCCGGGGACCTCGCGCCCTCAGCCGAGGGCGGGAGCCAGAGATCCGCGCAGGCGTGCTGCCAGCGCCAGCCTATCGAAAGCCTTGCGGAACAAGCCCTCGTCGGGATGGTTTGACGACAGGTGCAATCGGATGCGCCGGGTGTTGCGGGTCACAACCGCACCGATCTTCAATAGCTTGATCCGGATGGTGGAGCAGGTCGATCGCTCCTCCTTCTCACCCTTCAATCCGATCGCACGCAAGGTGTGCTGCAGGACATATGCCAGGGTGGACATCAAAAAGACGCATCCAATTCCTGAACCCTCCGTGGGACAGCCTCGATCCGAACAGGTCTGTCTGCGTCTCCTTGAATCGATTCTCCATTTCGCCGCGAGCGCAGTAGATCTCGGCGTAGATGTGGCGCGGTTCGCCCGAGAGGTTCGTCGCCACATAGCGCGTATTGGGTCCCAATGGGTTGCGTTCGCCCTGCCGATCACGCGCGCTGAGCTCTTCCAGGATCCCGCTCGATAATCCACCTCGTCGAACAATTTTTGCCATTGGGCGGTCTGGAAAAAGACTTCCTCTGCCTCCATGCGAACCGCTACGCTCGACTTTTCCAAGACGGAATTTGGTTGGACGCCCACGACATATCCGACATTGTTTTGTTCGCACCAACGCAAGATATGGTCGCGGCGGTGCTTTCTGCGAACACGAACAAAGGCAGATAGCAGAACCATTGTAATGGCCGTGGAAGAATCGGCTTCCTGAGTGCCGTTAACTGCACATCGGTGGCGTCGAAATCGCACCATTTCCTGGGGAGCTTTTGCCGGTGCGATTCGATGTAGGCGTCGATCAGAAGCTCGTTGAGCTTCCAGTTGGTCCGGCGTGGCCAGGCGGGCGATGCGTCCAAGGGTGGAATCGCTGGCAAGGGGCTTGTCTGCCCGACGGCAGTCTGCAAGGCGATGTCGTGGCGCAGGTCTGCTGATCAATCAGATCCTCGTAGCCCGACACAAGCTGTAGACGGCCTGGCGGACCATGAAGCAGCGAATGGATGCAAGAAGATCGACGACGCTTGTCCGGAATGCAGCGGGTGATGCGGTGCGAAAGACCCTCCAAGGGCGCGATCGGCCAGACCAAGAAGAAAAGTGCGCCACCGTTTGACGTTACATTGCCGCCCCCAAAATCCACCTCGACTTTTGCGGCCTTGGACCCATCGGGAAAAGATCCAGCGTTTGATTACGTTTTGACATGGGCCCTCTGGTTTGTTGGTTCTGTTTGCTCCAATGTATGGGGCTTACAACAAATCAGCAGGGCTTTCCCCATGACTTAATTCAGGCTAAGCTGGGTTGGCTGGGAAATGGAGGTCAGGGCATCGGGCGATGGCATCAGCGACACGGTGACATCCTCGCCATATTTGGCCGCTCCAGTGTTCGGGAGCCCCTAATTCACGGCCCGTTTGATTGCCGGTTTGGTCGAAGGCGAAGCATCGTAACCTCTCCCTTGTGGGAGAGGGTGGAGGTGAGGGACTACCCCCTCCCTTCCCGCCAACCCCAGCACGTCCGACAACCCAGGATCGCCGACCGCGGAACCGCTTCGCTGGTCGGGGGAGGGAGAATGAGAGGATTGGGTTGGAGCATCTGGTTGTGGGGCAGCTAGGCTTTCGGCAAGAATCGATCGCGGTCCTTTGGGGAGGAGCCCGGCAGGTGGCGCGCTTTTCCAAAGAGAACATAACGGTAGCGTGCCATTGGCCGGTAGAGAGGTCCCGGAGAGGGCGAGGCACCACCCGGAAGACCCTCAGCAGGCACCACGGTCCAGGGAGGTCCTTGGCGACTTCTCGAAACTGCAGGCGTCCGACCGGACGAAGGTCTGCCATTCTTGATCAAAACAAGAGTGTCCAGGCGATCGGAGGGCGATCCCTGAAGTTCCAGGGACTGCTTGCCATGCCCTCTGCAGCGGGGAGAAGACGAAGGTTCCGATAGGTCGCGAAGGTGAAGTTCACGGCCCGTTGCAGAAGGGGGCACACGCCGTCGCAGAGGCGGTTGAGGTGGGGAGCCATGGACAGGGTAAGATAGCCAGGCAGGTGGGCAAGTCGGGACGACCGGATAACAGGATGACAATATCCGTCATGGCTTGGATCGGGTGGACTTCGTTCCGCAGGCGATCAATGTGCCCGAAGTTTGAGATGCAGGATCAGTGGATCCTTTTGGCCAAGACCTCTGCAACCAGCGGTTGGGTACCCAGCAAAGCCAAGCGATGACGACGTGCGGCCAGAAAGTCGAGGCCGGCCAGCATTTCCAGCGGCAGCCAAAGGCGGAGGGTGATCGCGGCCGATGTCGAGCGTAGCGCTGCGGAGCATCCGTATTGGTGGATGAGGCACCCGAAGGTCGGACGGGTCGCGGGCGCCAACCCAGCAAATCCGCGATGACCGTGGACAAGATCCAGAGCGTATCGAGAACACCAAAACCCCAAGCGGCGATGGCTCCACCCATGGCGTTGGGCGAGCACCAACCCCTGCTCCGCTCCCACCAAGATGGGACCCCAGAGGGTCAGTCCGAGAACGACGGGCGGTGCGGAACTAACTCGGTCGGGCGTCTTCCATCGTCCAGCCGGCCAGCAGCCATTGCAACGCCCCCACCAGCAGCGCCAGGCTGCTGCCGGCCACATGGAGCACCAGCGCTGCGTCCAGCGGTGGTGGGCACAAAATGCTGGTAATCCGCCTTCCCCTGGAGAAAGCCCGCCTGCAAGGGGTTTCCCGTCAGATAGGAGGCGATGGCGTAGCCCGCGATCCCGAAGGCAAGGAAGGCCAGCACTCCCTCCGGCCAGATTCCGCGAATTTTCTGCGATCGAGTCATGGTCCCTCCAACTTTCCAGCGACAAGATATACGGGAATCGCTTGAACTTGTCAACGGAAAGATTTACTGTGGGCCTCATGGGAAAAGCCCGGTACCATCACGGAGACCTCAAGAACGCCATCCTCGAGGCCTCGCTCGAACTCATCAAAACCAGTGGATTGGAAGCCATCACGCTGCGTGCCGTAGCCACGAAACTGGGAGTTTCGCCGCGCGGCAGAAACCACCATTCCGACGCGGGTGCACTGCTGGCGCCCTGGCGAACAGGGATTCGAGCGCTTCGCCGCGACCCTGGAGTCGGCCTTGAGCCCTCCTCCAGCGATCCCAACGAAGATCGGTTGCTCCGCTGGCAGGGCGTATCTGACCTTTGCCCGGGAGAACCCCCAGCACTATCGACTGTTGTTCGGCGCCGAACTCGCGATGGAAGCGGACAAAACGCAGGGGTTGCGCGCCCAGTCTTCGCGCGCCCTCGCTGTTCTCCAGACAGCGGCGGGGCCCCATGCACTCTTGGCCTGGGCGGTGGTTCACGGTCTGGTGCAGTTGCGCTTAGGGCCGTACCTCTGCGCGACCGAGTCGGAGCGAGCGTCTTTGGAGTTCCAGGTCGACGAAGCGTTGGAGACGTTTATCCGCAGCCGAGGGGAGGTTGGAGGAGACTTTAGGCTGAGGCTGGCGCTGTTTGGCCTTTTCGGCTGCGCCTTGGCTTTTCCGGGCGCGGGCCTGGAGCCGTTTCCTGGGTGCGTCGGCACCCAGGCCCCGACCCAGGGGCCGAGCGCGCGGCCCCTGGGGACCCGCGCGCCGGGGGGCTCTAGCTGGAACGGCCACGCCGGCTCGCTAGAACTACGCGTGCGATGACTGTCGAGGCATTGGTCGATGGCATCAGGGACGCAATCGATATCCTCATGACACTGGCCGTTCCATTATTCGAGCCCCCCGGTCCCCCTTGGCCCGTCAGCGGCATTTGGTCTGCCGATTCTGCGCCCGGCGCCGCTTCGCTGGCCGGGTGAGTGGTCGATTGCCCGAAACACCGAAACCCTCTCCCCTTTTGGGGAGAGGGAGAGGGTGAGGGCACTACCCCTCCCTTCCCGACAACCCCAGCCACATCCGACAACCCAGGTGCGCCGCCCCGATCCCGCTTCGCTGGCCGGGGGCGGGCGGGCGTGAATGAAAGAGCGACGGCGTAGGGCTGTAGCGGTGATGGGGGAGCGGTCAGGGTTGGCGGTTGCCGATTTTTGACGGGCGGGTTTGGAGGCAGTGGTAACAGCCGTCCATGGATCCGTCCTTTTTGAACCAGCGATGCTTTAGGCCGTGTTGTTCGCAGTCGTCCAAGTGGTTGGGCGGGAAGAAGGTTCTGGTGAACTGCTGGGGAGCCAGGTTGGAGGAATACATCCTGGAGTAGATCTCATCGAACTCGCCAAGAGGTGAGGTGTCGTCGAGGGAGTAGATCTCCAGAACTTCCACGAATTCGCAGGACCCGAGCGCCGTGGCATATTTTGTCGCGTCTGCGATTGCTTTTTTCTCGGCAGAATCGAAGTTGACCGCCCGTAGAAGGACGATTCGTTCCTCGTACATTTGCCGTCTGGCATTTTTCCTGGCCTTGTGTCGGAAAAGAACCTTTGCGGTGTGCCATTTCATTTTGGTCTCCGTGGCCGTGGTTAGTCGGTGTTCTGGTGTTTCCCGATCAGTGCCCACCGGCAGCTATAAGCTGGCGGGTGATTAGGATTTATTTCAGTTGATTCAGGTCTAGGCGGACAGGTTGAATTTTTTTGTAGTGAATCAGGATTTGCCATCCATTCTTCCGCCATCAGGACAATCTCTTGTCGATTTCGGGAATTGTACTTGGCAAGCTCCGGTCCACGGAAGTCGTGTTGCACAAGGGTCAATCCGAACGCCCCTTCTTCCATCGATCCGTACCAACCGATATCAAGCAATTGATCGTGCTGTTCGTTGAACGCTTGGTAGAGGTCCTCTATGAGGTAGTCGCTTGAGTCAGGATCCGACGCATCGCATTCATGGAAATTGTTGTATGAAATCGTCCAGCCAGCAGGCACTCGGAGTGGTTGAAGCTTTTTCATAGGGAATCTTCGCGAATGGAGATCTCAAATTCCTCGAAGTCGCACACAAGACATTGCCTACCATAGATTTCTCTTTTTTCACCTACAACTTCGCCTTGAATGATCTGTTCGACCGCACGTTTCAATTTGTGAAGAAAACTTGGATCAATTGGGGCGGCAGGGTGCGAGGGATAGATGAAGTCGAAACTGTCTGATAAAGCGATCAGTTGGTCAACGCTTTTCTGGTAGACATCCAATTTCGTGCTTAGGTTGAAATGCAAAAATATGGAGGCATTCAGGATCGAGTCTCCGCTAAAAAGCAACCTTTCCTTTCTGTCCAGAAAGGCGACCGAGCCTTTTGTGTGCCCGGGAATGTCAATCGTTTCGATCCGGCGATCGCCTAGGTCAAAATATTTCACATCGTTCAAAAAACTTGATTTTTGTGGTTTGATGTTCAGCCAATCATCCAATGTCATCCCGGATGGCAGGATAGGTTCGCCAAATCGTTTCAGGATAGATTCACGCTTCTCTTTGGTGTAATCGAAAAAGATGAGCATGGCATCCTCTTCTTTGATGAACACCTCCTGAAATTGGAAATTCCCATAAATATGATCTAGATGCCCGTGTGTATTGGCCACAATTAAAGGCAAAGACGTCAAACTTTCCACGATCGATTTGAGATCCACAGTGCCCCAGCCAGTATCGATCAGAAGGGCTTTTTGGCTTCCAACGATGAGATAGGCGAAGACGTGGTTGTGTAGATTGATCTGAAATGTGCTATCGGTGATGCTGTGAATTGAATAATAGTCCTGCTGATTTGGAATTGCGGGATTCATCATTGTCCTTTTTTGATCCTCAGAGATCCAGGAAGGGAATTCACGATGTTGATGGCGGAAGTTCTTGAGTTGGCACACCTCCTGGTGGAGGGAAGCGGCCGCGGTCGTGGTGGAACGCGGGTGGGATGATCAGTGGTAACGTTGGCAGTCGTTCCATCAGATTAACTTACGTTGGAGTGATTTTCGGTGTCGTTGTTCATTCTGTGTTCTAGTTAAACGTTTTCAAAGCGGGTCTCCAGGGTTTTTCATTTTGCGATTTTTTCTATCAAAATAGATCATCAAAATCAATAGCGCTGATATGCATGCAATTGCTCTGCCAGCATAAACAAATGCCAATGTCCCTTTTGAGGAGCCTAACGAAACCAGTGTAACCGTTAGAAGTAATATCCATGTTGCAAATGACTCTGTGTTTCTTTTGTTCTTCATCATTCTTTGGAAAACTGGCAAATACGCAATGGCTTGAATGAATTGCAGGCTTAAATGGGTGGCAAAATGAGCTTTTGAAAACAGCCAAAACAGCAGGATAAATACGACAGCAATCAAACAATAAAGATCAAACTTGTTAAAGCGGGATGAATGATCGCCAAAAATGAGGATGACTAAGGTGATAGATGAACACAGCACGATATCTGTCGTGTTTAGGATGTTGTCCCAAGGGGTGAAATTGCCTTCAAATAGATAGCTGAATAATGAGCCGGTTACTGCAATTGTAAAAAACACCCACATCGCCAATGATGGATTGATCCTTTTTTGGATCGTGAGGGTGGTGTACCGGACTCCGATTATGATGTTTATCAAAATTACGGTATAAAAAGATAGCTTTTCCATGGCAGACTCAATTTGTTAGCAGTTTAGTAAATTCGCCGAGCGTTACTTGTTCACCACTTCGCGACTGGGCAGGCAACTTTAAGCAGAAAAACCGCGATCGCGGTTGAGCGACATAGTTCCGAACGATCAGCGAGTGAAAAAAATGTTGCAAATATGCCGCGCGGACATCCGGAGATGTTCTACTCGAGAATCTGTATTTGGAGGCTGTCGGATCCATAGTCGTATTCGAGGTCGAGCCTTTCGCCATGTAATTGCTGGAAGGATAAGCTCCTGAGGGTCTTGGTGTCTGCTTCGAGATACCAAGAGGTGCTGTCGTCTGGATTGAAGACCTTATGTACGCCACTTACTTTTTCGATGGATAGATGAAGGAAGGAATTGGCGCACATGGTTATACCCCTCCAGAGGTTCCAGTCGGTTCTTGTGGAATCCGAGGTGAGCAGAATGTCGGGATTGTTCATCGTCCGAACAAGCAGGGTATCTCTAGGCTGCAAATTGCGTACCTGAACGCGGAACTCCGCAGTGGTGCGGTTGTGTCTATTTGGCTGCCGTACCGCTTCAGCCTGCAATTGGAATTCACCTTCGCATTCATTGAATACTACATGGTATTTCTCGCCGGACCTGAACTTCGCAAACACATAAGCGTATTTTTGGTCGCTCAAATTCTTGAAATACATCGTATCAAGCTGGTCGTTTTTTGCCAAGCGAATGTCTGTAGGGGAATGATCATAAGAAATAGTTTTCCCTCCTATTTTCAATTCCAGGCTATCTAGGTATTCGTCTCTTCCAAAAGGAAATTTGGATGGAAATTTGACGCGAAAGACTCGATGATCGTCGCCTTGGAGGGAAGGTTTGACGGAACAGCCCAACAGAAACGCTGAAGCAATTAGGAGGATAGTCTTGAGTCGGATAATTTTCGGCTCCCTGGTCGGTTGCGTGTCGGCGGGCACTTCAAAAGGAAACACTTGTGGGCACTTATAGGGAAACACCAGAACAGCCGCAAACCTAGGTCATTTTCTCTCCTTTTTGCTCCACCCTGAAAGATTTCGAACATCGCGGACCTCGCCCCGTTCGTGCTCGTCGCGGCGGCCTGGAGTCCCGTCCAGCTTCCCTTGATGGCGAGGGTATCCCCATCCAGGTCGATCCGGATTTGTTTCTTGGCGCAGATGGGACCTGGATGGGGTCGCGGATGTCGATGAAGCTGCGGCCCAGCAGGCCGGTTTTTACCTGGTATACCATGGACTTCCCATTTAGGTCGGGATCGAAGTGGGTGCTTTTGATTCCTTTGGGGATCGATGCGTGGTATGTCTGACCCAGATCATCCTCGAACTCGTAGGTGAACGAGGTCGCGCCCTTGTATGTGTACGGTTCGGACACGCGGATCGTGTGGAGAGTTGTCTCCGCTGTGGATCTGATCCAGAAAGTGTCGGCCATCGATCCCGCAAGCCTGCCTGGTAGGATGAGAACCAGCCATGCCCAGAGGAGGAAAAATGGTGCCTTCACAGCGGATTTCCACCACACGATCGGGTGTTGGCTTTTCCTGACCAGAAGCCAGGTCGTGTAGATGGATATTGGAATGTGGGTGAAGATCCAAAACATCCAACTTCCGGCCAACACGACGATGTACTGATCCACGAGGATATGGTAGGTCAATAAGGATGCGGCGAACACTGGTGCGGAAATGATCAGGATCTTGTCAGTCTTGTCCATGACGCCTTGCCTGAGGTTGGGGTCGGGAGGAAGGGATGCGTCCATCCTTCCGATGCTCTCCGCGGTGGAATCCGCGTGGGTTGACCGGATCCGCCCGAGGGATTTCCAGTTCCCTCATTTGCCTGGCGCTTGTTCGCACCGGGTTTTGCGCGCAGCGATCCATCCCTCCAACCCCTGGAAATCATTGGCGCAGCCGCCATGGTCGGTGGAGTCTCCCGCAAGGCGGTAGACCAACCTGTTGAAACAGAAGCGGACCATGGACCCGTTGGAGAAGCGGAGATCCAGGAAACCGGGATTTCGATATGCCGCTTCGGAGAAGCCAACGACGACAAAATCTGGTGAAAAGGTGGATGGCTGGACGCAAACGGGTTCGAGAGCCCGGAACAACAGGCATTCCGCATCCTGCCCCGGAAACGCTCCGTTCTCCGACGCCAAGCGAGCGTACCGACCCGCGAGGGAAATCGCGCTGTCACGAGGATACCCTGCGATCAGTCCCATCCCCTTTTCGCGACACACCCCGTTGAAGGAACCCAGACTGTACTCCTGGGGTGGTTCTTCCGAGCAGCCAACCAGGAGGGTGATCCACAGGATCGCCGACAGGAGCATGGGGTGTTCCACTTGGATCGCGCCGCCCGGACCTCCTTGGCCCTTCCGCAGCACCCGGTTGCCGGTTTTCGGAATCGCTTCGATCGTCAAGGTGGTAGCTGTTTGGATGGGGTGATGCGGTTTCTGGAGGAGGTCGATCGCGCGATCGAGGGGAGACGACGCAGCTCGGTGTGCATCATGCCAGAACCTTCAAGCGGTGACAGAAATTGGAGGGCAATCGGTTTCCTCCTGGAATGGGTGCAAAATAGATCTCCGCTCGGAAATGGGGCTTGGCCCACTTCGCGGGCCTCTACCTCACCTTGATGTACCAGTGGACGGCCACGTTCATGGGGCGGGTCTCGGGGGCGGTGCGGGGGGCGCCGTTGACACTGTCGGTCACCGGGTTTTGGACGAAGTTGCCAGACCGCGGGCTGACCGGTCCATCGTACAGGTCGGCGTCTCCGCCGTTGGCGAGGAATACGGAGCCGATCTTGTGGTGGAAGCTGTGCCAGTGCCCCTGGAACGCGTCGGCCTGGAGGCTTCCCGGAGTGCGCTTGGCGCCCGGGGCGTAGGTGGTGTCCTTTCCGCCGGTCACCGGAAGGTCGATGCCGCGCAGAAATTGTCCGCGAAGGTCGGGAATCGTCAAGCCGTTCACCTGGCCTTGTCCGGCCGCGATGATCCACATCTGGTCGGATCCGGGAAGGTAACCGTCCGTGCCGGGCGAGGTCAGGAAGCCGGCGATGGTTCCCTTGGGGGTTCCGGCATCCAACCGCTTTCCAAGAGTCTTCAGCGAATCGCCGAGGCTCGAGAGGTCCTTGAGTCTTGCGATGGCGGAATCTTTGGTGGCCAGCGCCTTGGCGAGGCTGTCCAGACGGCTGTTCTGCACTTTGGACAAACTGTCCATCCTGGAAACCAAGTAGGCGAAATTGTTGTTCACCTCGGCGGCCTTGGCCAGCGAGCCGGCCGAAAAGGTGGTGATTTGGCCTTGGACAGAGGCGGCGAGGGCGAGCGGAAGCAGGAGGAGACGCATGGGGTGTTTCCCGATGGAACGGTTCTGGAAATGGCAGAAATTGCCTGACTTGCAGTGCGGAAATGGTAGGAAAGCTGACCGAAGCTTCGGGGAGTTTCATCGAGGAGGAAAAACTCCATTAAAAGGCGGACTTTTCGGTCCTTCCAAGTAGTGCTTCAAACATTGCGCCTCCAGCAACAACACGGGGTTGCATCATTCCGCTTGGATTTCTTTGATCAACTGATCTATGTATTCGTATTTGAAAACGGTCATCCATGGCTTAACATGTAAGGCTGCGGGAGAATGAACTCTTTTGTCTTCGGGCACAGGTGAATCGCCTTCTACTCTCCAAGGAATCAAGGAGTAGTCAACTCCATCCACAGATAAAATGGGCAAAAACGATGTCCAGCTATCTTGATAAAGTTTCTCGGAATGATGAATGTAGCCGATAAACACCAGGGCTCTGGAATACGGATCCAAAGTGGGATTTCCCCAATGCCCTGGCGTACCGACGAAGTCGATACTTTCACCTTGAACAAGCGGGCCATTCGAGTGAGCGCTCGAATAGATCCATTCCAATTCTCCTCTAAAAATCTGGCTGCCGAGCGAGACGATCTTATTCAAGATCACCAGATCTGAATTTTTCAGCTTTTTTCGGATGAATTCTTTCACGTGTTTAGATTTCTCAGCGAAATACTTTTCATAATGAACTCGTTAATCTGGCTGTCAGATAGTTCTCCTGAGCCGTCATGCCACCAACCACCAATACATTGAGTATCTTCATATGGCAAATCAAATGCATCTCGAATCAATTTCATCAAATTTGGAACCGGTTCATCTGGGTTATTGATAATGAAATGTCGAAGAATTTCAGAAGGCATTGAGCCTTGATGAAACATTTGAGATGCAATTTTTATGTCATTTTCATTAAACATTTTTTCCCTGCTGCCGCCCATGCGGCTGATCGTGCCCTTTGAATGCGCGCTCGTTCACGATTGCGTGATCGGTGGTGCGTCCTCGCCACCTGAGCCGGGTTTCCGGTGGTTGGGACACCGGTGGAAGTCGCCGATGGAGATCGCCATCTGGCCGTTCCAAAACCTGCGTAACTCGGAGCGGTTGAAGCTTTTTCATTGGGTGGCTTTCAGGACTTGGAAATGTTGCTGGTCACTTTACTGAAAATGGACTTCGTTGGCGTTTTGGGAACGGGGGCTTGTATGATGTATACATGTTAGTACCCGTCCTCCCTGGCTGATAGATACATCTTGTACTTGTTTTTATAGTAGTCTCTCGTAATTTCATCTTTTACAATAAAGTCAGCTCCGCCGTCATAGGGGGCAAAAATTGACTGTTTATCAAAAGAAACGAAGAAAGCATGTGATCGATCTTTCGCGACTTCCAGAAGTAGCTCGTCATGTTTGTGCGGTTCCCAAATGACCGTGCCAATTGCTGGCGTGAACGTCTGATTCTCTTCATACTCGTTTGGATCAAGTCTGAATAGATCGATTGCATCCAAATCGCAAAGATCGTATTTCTTTAGTATGTCATCGTATTGAGGGGCATTGTCGGATTGGTTATCCCAGTGAAATTCACCAGTAACGATATAAATATTGGCGCTTTCGCCGAGGATATCTGTGGCGACTTCATTTTGGCGAGAGAGAATGATTTCGAACTCTTCTGCATTTTCTGCATATCGTTTGGATTCCGGGAGGCTGTGGATTCGGAGCCATTTTTCTGGGATTAGATGCTTCAATAAATGATTTATTGGGGGCGTGTTAGGGAACGCCAAAGACCATAATTCTTTGAATGATTCTGCTACGGTTGACGATTCGGAACTATTCATAAATCTTTCTGGATGTGGTTTGCTTTGATCTTTGCAAAGGTTTCACTTCGTGGTACGTGGGGTAAGACCTCTGTCAGTATACATATCATTGCTTCTACAGGGAAGGGGCGTTTAGCCGTGACATAGCGTTCTAGGCTTGATACAGTTGTTAGATGATTCATGTATATAGCTCTGTGTTATCCCAATCCATCGAAGTGTCGCAAACCCATTGCAATGCTTTTCTTCTTTCTATAATTGCGTTTCTTTCGATCCCCTTGCTATCTTTTCCGGTCATCCTGCATTCTTCTGCATGACAATGAAGTCTATGATGCAACTCAAGCATTTCCAGTATTTCATTCTCGCTTCTAATCTTCATTGCGAGTTTGAACTTCTTGCCGTCTTCGCTTTTTCGTAGATCAGGATAGGACACTATTGGGTCTTCAATGCTTTTGGTAAAATCAAGTTCTTTGATCAGTGAACCGACCCACATGAGCGCCCACAATGCCTCGATACCCCAATAGCAGTCGATGCTATCCTGAATAGTTAATTCGTCATTGGCTTTTGAGAGGAGCGTCTTTTCGCTGCTCGAAAGTTTATCCACAAGATCGTTGCGGCTTATCCAGTCAAATACTTGATGGGTAGGTACCTCAGCATAGATGTATGTGAGGGCATTCAGTATCAACGCTCGGTCTGCTATTTCATTTATCTTTCTGATTGTGTATCCTGAATAGAAAGGTGAGGTTGAAATGTGTCTGCTTTCGGATTCAATGAGCTAATATGGGTAGTGCGTTCTTTGGGATGGCGGCGGATGTTATTACGCTACGCGTACATTTGTGCCATCACCAGTATATCATTCTTCATTGTATTCGTTTATATGCTGCACAAGTATTTTCTCAACGAACTCTGTCATTGATTGTGCCTGCCAAATTATTTTAGGCGGATTGTATTCATGAGCGAATATCGCAATGTACTGTTTGGTGATTTCGCACAGCAACTTGTCTCCATCGCCATACTGCCAAAACTCGCCTAATATCAAAAAATCATTTTCGTTAAAAACTCCTTTTTCCAAATGATCAAAGTTGATTTTGATGCCTTCGAATTCAAATCTCGAAAAATGGGTAAAGAACAATTTGAGTTCATCCGAAAACTTTAACGATAGCGCCTCTTCCTTGTTCTGAATTTGAGCAATGCTTTTGCCTTCATCTATTTTGAGATTTCCGCCAGAGGATTTTGCCAATAGTTTTGATAATTTTGGATACACGTCATTGAAGTGGTTGGGTTTTTTGTTTGCTGCGCCGCCTTGCTTATCAATTGCATTTCGACTTGTGCTGCATTCGTTGATTTCTTTCTCGTATTCTTTTTTGTAGACGTCTGAAAAATTCACGGCAATATTTTTTGATTTCAACCAATTATAAATAGCAAATTGGCCATGGTATGCGTTGCGAATGTCGCTGGAATTTTTGGATGGCTTGATTTTTAGAAAGTTTACTCTTCCACAAATTGCTTCAATATGCTTGTCATGCTCGGAAACCCAAATCATCCATTCTTCAGGGGTTAGCCTGCCTTCAGAAAGCTCTAAAAACATTCTAATTATTTGTTGTTCATTCATAGGTATTTTAGGGAAGATTTTTGCATTGGCGTTAATACTGGTTGCAGCTCATTTTGCAGCTGGGGCCGCTGAGCTGTGCTGAAGAAATAGGAATTCAAAATTTTTCGCCGGGCATTTATTGTGTTTAAAGTAGATGTTTCAGGCTATTGAAAATCTCTGTTGACAATTTGCTGGATTCTTCTAGTCCTTTGCAGTCGTAGTCGTGGAAAATCGCTTGAACGCTGATCTTGTTTTTTGTTATGCATTTCGCGGCAATTCTGTATGATCTGGTCCTTTCAAATATTTCTAGCGTATGAAACCAAAATCCATCCTGGTTGTAGGTTGAATCGGAAATCACTTCCCATGAACAGTCTGAGAGGGCAAAATAGGTGTTCTTTTGGGTTTCCATAATTGATTTGGATATTGATTCATCGCTTTCGTTGTTTTCAGTTTTTATGGCGCAGCTAAATAATCCAAAATCGCCGGTTTCATCTTCAAAATACGCTTTGCCGCTTTTTGATGGCAGGTTTTTCCATCCGAGTGGTAGTTCGAATCTGTAAAATTCATTTTGTATGATCATACACTTCTTCTGTTGTTCTATTCGGATTCGCTGGTGAATTATTTACGGCTGCGGACCGTTGTAGCTATTGTTGCTCCTCTGTAGCTCCCATCCCCACGGAGTGTGTGCCTGGCAGCTTTATTATGCTAAATATCGTTTGTGCGCAAAACCTATGGTTCGCGTGGTCTATTTGGCGCATTTTGCGCATTCGGCGGGTCCTGATCCATGGAGCGCGCGACGGTGCCTAGGGCAAACGGAGTCCTGGAGCGGACGGGTGCGTGGGTGATGGATCGGTTTTCCGGAGCGAGAGGCCATGGACGGAGGGCTCCGCACAAGGTGATGGAAACGGTTCACAGGAAACTAGAACCGTCGCCGCAATTTCACAGATGAAATCATCCATCGTTCCATCGGCCAAACGACACGGCCCTCACCTGCTTCCGGGGTTCCGGTTCCCACCGACCAGATTCGCCAGGACCGACCGAGATCAACTGCTCTTGATCCGTTCCCGTCCCGACCATGCCCCGGAACTGTCTACTCCGTTCCCGACAGGTCAGGTTGTGTCATCCCGCACCTGACATCAGGTGCAAACTCATCTGAGATCGATTGCACATCTTTTGGCGATATCAGGCAATGGCCAGCCAGCTTAGCATATCGTGCGTATGCTGAGGGCAATCCAGGGTAGTCGTATTCATCAAAAATAATGATCAGCCCATCTGAATTTTCGCCAGTTTCACAGGGAAAGTGAAATTGATCGCAAAGATCGTCACAATCAACCTGTGAGGAAGTGAGTTCTTTGGTTCTAACCGCGAATTGAAGAGACATGGATTACGATCCTGGAATTCTTTTGGTGCTGATTTGAGGATGGGAGATGATTCTGTTATCAGAGCTTTTCGGGGCGTTCCACAGAAGTGTCTTTTTTGCGATATTTGTTGAGTTGGCTTTGCAAATAGTGGCAGCGCGCTTGAAGCAATTGAACAAGCGAAGATTGTGTCGAATACAAGGCATTGGTTCCTTGGCATTCGTTCAACTGTTGCAAATGCAATTGCTCTGTCTGGTAATAGGCCAGCCATGTTCGAGCAGTTGCTTTGAATGATTTCACTTGTTCTGGACACAAGTTGGATTGAACCTGAGTGTTCAGATTCACGATTTCTGCTTCGTAAGCTTTCAGCGTCTGGTCAATGCAACGGAAGCGCAGTCCTTCTGCACTGAAGGAATCGCAGGCGGCATTTTCCTTTGCAATGAATGCAAGCCGTTCTTCAGTGCTATCCTTCGGAAAGGGATTTATTTTTGTTGGTAATTGTGTGAACGCCACATGTGTAGTGCTGATGATTATAGCAGCACATAGTCTCATGGCATTAAGGGATGTGGCAGAATGCATTTGAAGCTTCACTTAAGTTAAGGCTCGTGAAAATGTGAAAATCTTCTCGGCTCCATTCACATTATATGCTTATTCCACTTCTCGTTATTGTATCTTTTGTGTTTTACGCTGTCGATTCTCCATTCATCATCCTCTTTTTGTAACACAAAAGGTATTCGGCAGCGAAACTGTTTTCCGTTTTGAAGTAAACCTCAGCCTTGGTTTTGGATTTCAAAGTTGCCTGTCCGTCAGTTTCAATCAGAATGCCGTCATAGCGGGTCGGTTTCCCAAACGAATTTGCCTGTCCTCCATAAACCCTTTTTTTGCTGGTTGCATATCTCAGAAAGATGGGATTGTATTCTTTTCGAAATTCTTCGAAAATATCAACTCCGTCTGCTCTATAATTGTCCTTTGTTTCGAAAATCCGAATTTCTAACTCATTCATCTTGATTGCAAATTCTTTTGTTATTTGGATTAAATGAGTTTCCAAGATTTGGTTTGGTTCCATGATCTTCATTTCTGTGTGGTTGCGTTGGCTGCTGTTGGTTCGAATTTGTTGGAAGCCAGAAGTGGCTTGGCTTTTTTGGTTTAGTGGCGTTGCATGAAAATGTGAATACCCGAATCGGCTTTAGGATTTTTCTGAATGAACATGTGAGAAGAAGAATGTGATGAAAATGGCAGTGAGAATGCATCGAAGCTTTCCTGATTTGGCTTCCACCATTGAGCAGAAGGAATTCGCATGGGATCACTGAATTCGGCTTTTACAAACCCGAATTTCACTTCATTAAGCCAGCTTTCACTGGCTATCAATTCAAATTCCCACTCGCCAACTCGCTCATTGTCCCCTTCCGCGCTTTACCAACCAGTTTGTCCCGCGCTATTTTCCCCAGCTCTGCTTGTCTGATATCGGCCTGACCTGAAGCGACAAGGGCCTCGGCGGTTGTTTCCGCCGAGGCCCCTGCTTCGCCGCATCCTGAATGCTTTGGATCAGCTCATACTGGCGACCTCCCTGACGATGTCGTCGGCGACGATCCTTTCGGCGCGTTCACACGCCAAGTCCATGGCGTTGCCCGCGATGTTCATGATGGCTCTTCTGTTTCCTTTGGAGTCGATGTGGAGTGTCGTGTACGCTTCCTTGTCGAAGGTTCCCAATTCGGCCCCCGCGGCCTTGAGTCTGTACTGGACGAAGCTTTCGACTTCCTCTTCATCCAGGGGCGTGGTCCGAAAGCGCATGGCGATCCTGGATCTGACGGCGGCATTGATGTCCAGTTCGAGGATCTTGGTCAGCACCGGATGTCCAGCCAGGACGATGGACGCGCAAGCGGTTGCGCTCTGGTGGTCGGCGGTGAGAGAAACAGCTCATGGAGTGCCTCGCGCGGCAGGTTGTGCGCTTCGTCGATGGCAACGACCGTGTACGGCGCATCGTTGGATCGTGCCATTGCCTTGTGGAGCCGCTGGATGAGTGGCGTTCGTCCCGCGACGTCCAGACGGATCTTGTCGCAAATCTCACGCAGAATCTGTCCTGTCTTCTGTCCTGCCCACGGGATCAGGACCGTACGATAGGTCTTGGCGTCCAGTCGCTCCAGAAGTCGCTTGAGAAGCATGGACTTGCCTGTTCCGGGCTCTCAACCAAGGCGAACGACTTTCCCTGTGACAGGAGCGCTTCCATGCGTCGGAGGTTGTCGCCGTCGACCTTGGACATCCACGCATCCTTGAGTGGAAAGGTGTCCGAGAAGGGAGCGTATCGGCATCGGAAGTGCTCGAGGATTCCGACCGTGTTGGTGCCGTTGGATGCGGCTTTTGGGTTCTGGCTGTTCATGGGCTTTTCTCCCTTGTGGGTGTCTTTTTGGCGTCAGTGTGTGCGTTGCCGCGGATGGGGTTTTTGGCGAAGCGTGTGGCGTTGACGATTCTGTCGACGGGCCTTGCGACCTTGTGATCTGGTCCGACGAGAATCTGCTCCGGGACCCAGGGCGCATGGAGGATGTTGACGACCTCTCCCGGCAATGCGCCTGGGACATCCCATGTGGCACCATCGAGCAGGACGGTTCCATCGCGGCGGACCTTGCGTCGCGCCTCCAGGAGGAATGCCTTCTTGAGAGGATCGGCCACGCCGGGGAAAGGGCGCAGGAGGCTTGGTGTGGAGAGTCGCCGCTCCAATGGGGTGGCCTGGAGGGTTTCGTGACGAGCGTGGTGGTAGCGGTCGATCCACTCGCGCAGCTTGAGGTTCCATTCCTTGCGAGAAGCGGCGATAGTGCCGTCCAGAAATTGTCGTCGAAGAGTCCCGAAGAATCGTTCGATCTTGCCGCGCCCCTGTGGTCTGTAGGCGGGTGTGTGCGGCAAGGTGAATCCGAGTCGTGCCGCGATGGTCTGTAGATGGAGCGTCCGGAATGCCGATCCGTTGTCGGTGTAGAACCTCTCCGGTATACCGAATCGTGTGATGGCCTCGGACAATCCGTGGACCAGTGCGACGATTCCTTCCGTGGTGTAGAAGTGGGCGTGCACCACAAAGCGTGTGGCATCGTCGATGATGGCCAGCAGGTAGAGCTTCTGGGAGGCCTTGCGTCCCTCGCGCACGGTGGGTCCATGGAGGAAGTCGGCGGTCCACATCTGCCCGAAGTGGTCATAGGCAAATGCCCTGGCCTCTTCCGTGGTTTGGGTCGCGATCTCGCCCCGCCTCTGAAGTCCACGGGTCCGTACGGCGCGGTAGATGGCCGATCGCGACGGAGCGCGTCCGTCCCACTCCTTGCGCTGACGCAGCGGGGACAAGAGCCTCAGCGTGGTCAGGGCCGGGAATTCCTCTCGCAGCTTGGTCAATGCCTGGATCATCTCTTCGGAAACCTGGGTCTCACCCTTGTCACGACGAGTTCTGTCAGACAATGCCAGTATGCCGCCTTTTCGGTATCGGTAGATCCAGTGGCGAAGCGTCTCGGCGGGGATGGGGCGCGTGCGTCCGGCCGGATCGATCCACTGCTGGGACGCGGCATTCTGAAGCCTCTGTCGCAGGCTCGCTTCGGTGGGCGCGGCGTGCAGGAAGGCGCTGATGACGCCGTACCTCCATAACGCGTCGGTCGGGGTGGCGCCTTGACTGTGGGGTGCTGTCGCACCTTCGTGTCGCGCCCGGCGAGCACGTGCGGAATGCGTCCTCGCGGCGGAAGCCGGGGGCGGAAGAGAGTCTGTCATGGTGGATCTCCGGTGTCGATGAAGTCCTCGGATGCGTCTTCCCCGAGGGGATCAAACGATACGGCAGACAAGATCCGTCAATCGTGCACGAATCGTGTTGAACGAGGATCTGGAGGTCCGGTAGGCCACCGGCAGGGGTACAAAGCGCGGGACAATGCATAAACGGCCTCGGTCCAGGGCCAATGTGCGGATAGACGCAGGCAGGTGACGATGCTGTCTGGGTCAGGCAATCCATCGAGGTGGCCATCGCTGCGGGCGAGGGATACGAGTGTGGAGCCCAGGAGAGGATCCGGCCCTGAAGACGGGCCAGTACTCCGCACGAGAGTCCGGCCCAATCGCGGATCCGAGACGCTGGGATGCCGCGCTCGAACAAGCGGGTCACGCACTTCAGTAAAGCCAGCGGAGCCCGACACACGGGAAGGAGGCCCTGGGGTAAAACGCCGAAGGTAAGGCTGCATTCGAGGCATCGAGTCCGTGGAATGCGGATCTCGTCGTCGACCCAGTGCGTGCCCTTGCGGGTGTAGCTCCCGTAAGGTCTAAGGTTCGTGCCGTTGCAGCCGAGGGCACCGTTGTGGGAGGTAAGGAGGGATGAAAGCGGATCCGGTGACGGGTATCCACGGGAGCCGACGGAAGTGCTAAGTTGATGGGTGCCTCTCCGGGTTTGTGGTTGTGTTGGTCGAGGGCACAAAAGTGCTTCAACCGTCACACTCCCGAAGGGGTACCCCGATCCGCGTCCCGCGATACGTGGTCCGACTACGTCAACACTGGGTCAACGAACGCGGGACAAACAGTGATCAACCCGGGGAATCAAACGTGGGACGGGACAAGTGGCGTTGCATGAAAATGTGGATACCCGAATCGGCTTTAGGATTTTTTTGAATGAACATGTGAGAAGAAGAATGTGATGAAAATGGCAGTGAGAATGCATCGAAGCTTTCCTGATTTGGCTTCCACCATTGAGCAGAAGGAATTCGCATGGGATCACTGAATTCGGCTTTTACAAACCCGAATTTCACTTCATTAAGCCAGCTTTCACTGGCTATCAATTCAAATTCCCACTCGCCAACTCGCTCATGAAGCTTCCAAAACAGAAATGATGGAGTGTAAAATTCAACTCGACTATTGATGATTACGGGCTTTGTCTGAGACACGCCACGAAATACGGCTTCATAATTTTCATCAGAATTCAAACTCTCTCTCGTCCCTCCTGCTAGGGAAATCGACACGGCAACAAGTGTGAAGGCAAGTGTGAGTGGCGTTTTAATCATATTGACTCCTTTGTAGCGTTATCTTTTCGTAAAGAAATTTTAACTGATTCTTACTCCCATAATATATGCCATTTTGATGATGTTTGCGTCTTGGAATTCACGAGTATGAATGTCGATGGATTGCTCGGATTCCAATCGCTGAAACAACTTTAATGCATTGCCTTTCGTTGCGAGATTCTTGCTTTTGAAGAATTCGGTAAGTGCCATTGTTGCGGCCTCGATGTGATTGTTTGCGAGAATGTATAGTAGCGGCTTTAGTGAAGGCGTGGAGTAATCATTGATGGCGAGGGATTTTTCAATAATAACAGAGTAGAGGCTTTCTTTGGTGTTAATCTTCTGAAAGAATGGAGTGATGTGCATGTTGATAATAGATAGGACGTCAGTGGTTGCATTTTCAATGTTGCTTTCGCCGACATCCCAGGTTTTATGCTCTTTTCTTGGTGATAGATATCCAATTTGTTCTGAAAAAATCAGTCCTTCGGCACTATTGCTCGCGAATTTTTGAACCTCAAAAGCTTTGGTGCATTTGGATTTTATTGCGACGTATGGCGATATGGTGACATAATTCCCTGAATTTCGGATGGATTGGAAGTAGATCTCCAAGTAATGATCGTTATCAAGGCCTTGGAGTCTGATTGTTTGCCCATTCTGTAGGACCTTTTTTTTGTCATACGAGACGCCATGAAAGACCCTATTTCCAAATTCCAATAACAGTTCTTTGTTATCCATTATACGTATTCCTCATAGTTGTTCATGAGTGCTGAGATTCCTTCGAGCCGCTGGGTGCCAAACTGAATCCAATGTCACGCCGCATTGGCAGGAAGCTGAGGTGAACTAGGGTCGGCGGGTCACTGGCAAGAATTCGTCTTCTTGCAGAGCCTGGCTTGTTCATAGCGAATACCCGCGTGATTCCAGCCACCATTGTACCGCGTTTTGAAACTGGTGCCATGCACTGCCGTTGTAGTGTGGCTCGGTGTCGAGCTTGTGCATTTCGGTGATGATGCTTTCGATGTGTTCTTTGGCCGGATCAGTGGCTTGCATCAGTGCCACAACCCGCTGGGCTACTTCCAATTCAGGCAAAAACGATGGCTGGGTTTGGGCTTGCTCCATGAAGTAGGGGAGGAAGGATCCCGCGTATTGGCCTGAATTGATCATTTCGTCCGTAAGCATACCTGTTTGCCGTTTCCCTTAAATCGACGGAGGGCTCTGTTGTGCGCTTCTTTTTGACTGAAGGAGTGTTTTTGGAGAAGATTTGCTTCTTGGTGAAAACTGATGTAGATTTCCGCTCCAGTCATTGATGTAAATGCTGCCGCATTCTGTGCATTGGTACATCATTCGAAAAACGCTCAAGCAGCGAACGTCCATGCAAGCATTTTCCTTGTCTGCTGCTGACGGGCCGGATTTTTCAATGGCCTCGTCAATCGCGTCGTAAAAATGATCATGATCTTGATCGGCAAGGATGTAGCCCTTGTAACGAAGGAAGTCCGTTCCATCCGTAATTAACTTGCCGCATTCGCACTCGATTTTCATTCGGGTTCCTATTTCGAATATTTTGGTGTGCACTCTTGCGAATATGTTCTGAAGTTTGACTGCATGTCATAATGATAGCATCTATTTAATCTGAGCATCCAAAAGAAGCTTTCCGCGCTAAACCACACCGTTTGGTTAATTTCTTCCAAAAGCCATATCTCATTCGGATTGAGCCTAAACTCTTCTGCGCTTCATCAGAAATATATAATAGCCCATTATTGCCCTCGTATTCAAATTGCAGCGTATTGGCCTTGGTATAGACCAGCAATACTCCTTCCAATGATTGACAGCCAATGCCAGAGTACGCATAATCTGGCGGAGGTTTTTCAAATTCATTCTTGATTAACTTTTGCAGCCATTGCAATTCTGATTTATTGCGAATGGTTTTTGGTCTCTTTACGTAATAGCCTTTTATGATTTGTAGAGAATCGCAATATGTACGAACAACAACCCCTGATTTATAAATTTCCGCTTCAGGACTGCCAGCTAGGTAGAATTTTTTACCCCTTCTCGTTGAATCATAATTTAAACACTTCTCATCCGAGATCGCTATAATTACACTGTCGGCTATTGCGATTTGATTCACCCAGATTTGGCCAGCGAAGAATCTTGCTTTCTCGGCAGTATCAACATATTGCTTAGCATCAGCATTTACATGAGCAAACACAATCAACTTCAAAATGGCAGATGCAATCATTTTTATTCCCGCATTTCGTGAAAATTCCAAGAGCAGATGTAGCTATTAGACCAATTTAAAGCAACGAGATCACATTTGCAGCTATTTAACATGGTGGAGACGCTGTTTTGGAATTTCGTCGATTGTGGTTCCAACAAATTCCCCCGCTGGAAGCGTGCGCCTAGCCCCGCTTCTTAATGTTGCCGAGCGGGGAAGCAGATCAAAAAACCGAGTAAGCGAGGTCAACATTGAAGAGCATTGTCACGATGCATTTTTTATTCGCCGGCTTTTGGTATCGAGGCAAACAATACTTTGCGGGGAATAGCCTTGGCTTAGGCAGCAGCCATTTTTTTAAGTCTGGGCTTTTTGGTTGGCTCTGCCGTAATACTGATTTTGATGTGCATTGCGCTAAGAACTTTCATGATGGTTTCAAATCGTGGCTGAGACTTGGCGCTGAGGCTTTTATAAAGACTTTCACGTCCAAGTCCAGATTCTTCTGCAATTTTTGATATTCCTCGAGCTTTGGCGATATGTCCAATTGCTTCTAGCAGGAGATTCCAGTCGTTATCCTCGATTATAGCGGAAAGATATGCTGCGATCATTTCTTCTGAGTCTAAATATTCCGAGATATCAAAAGGATTGCTTGCTTTTTCATTTATGCCTCGTAGTCTTTCTTTAGTCGCTGGGCTAGTGCAATATCAGCTGCCTGGGTCGACTTGTCCCCGCCGATTAGCAGGAGGAGCAATTTGTTATCGTGGAAGGAAAAGTATACACGATACCCAGGGCCAAAAAATATGCGCAATTCAAAGACGCCCGATCCAACAGATTTGTGATCGCCAAGATTTCCTTTTGAATCTCTCTGGATTCGCTTAATAATCATTGCGCGAGAATTGAGATCGCGCAGCTTGCGAATCCATTTCGAGAATTCAATTGTTTGACTTAGCGTGTACACAGTCTTGAATGTATTCACTTGGATACAGAAAGTCAAGAGGAATTTTCAGGCAGTCAATGAATAGTTTTGATATAATTGGCTAGCAGCAGCGTTTATTCATTATGGCTAATCATAAACGCTGTTGATTCAACAGAATGGTAATTGTTCTGATTCTAAACGGCTACGGGCCGTTATCATGCTGTTGCTAATATGCAGCTCATATCCCCTCGGAGCGTGTGCCTAGCGCCTCCTGTTCACCGCGCCGCGGTGAAACGGCAATCACAAAGCGACCGCGGTCGTGGTGGTACGGGCGCGCTAGGAACCGTCTTGTGGTCACGATGGCAGTCGTTTCATTAAATGATATATCGTTTTTGAATTTCGGAATAAATCATCTGAATTCGTTCATTCTGCAGGCTATTACCACGGATAACAAATTCTTCAAGGTCGATTTTAAAAATGCAACCATTGTGTCGTTTAAGACTCAACTTGAGATTTTCAATTTCTTTGGCTGACTTTTTGGGGTCTCCAGCGAAATGAGTGGAACAAGTCGTTTTTTTGGGAAATTCTGAAGGCAGTTTTCTTGCGTGGACAGCACCCAACTCTACCAGCGGATTCTTGGCCTCTCTGCCCCTTGGCAAGTCTCGGAAGTCAACATCAATGAGATCAACGGCGAAGTAGTCGTTCGCGTGACGCACACCGGAGAGGGGCTCTCTTGTCCCAGTTGCAAAGTTGCCGGGACGCTTCACGACCACGCCTCTATGCGTCGCTGGCGGCACCTAGACACCTGCCAGATGGCCACTGTGATCGAGTGCTCGATTCCGCGTATTCGTTGTGAAAAACACGGCGTACTCCAGGTCCCGGTACCGTGGGCTGGTCCGAAATCGCGATTCACGTTGCTGTTTGAATCTCGTTGCATTGATGCCATGCAAATCTGTCCGCGTAGTGGTGCTGCGGAGCTGCTTGGGACAAGTGTCGATCGTCTTGGAAGGATCGCTCATCTTGCGGTAGAACGTGGCCTTGAGCGCAAGGCAAAAGCCAGGGCGGAAGGAGAGCTTGCGTTCCCGACTGGCCTGTCCATCGACGAGAAGAGTTGGAGAGGTAGACGCTACGCAACGATCATTGGCGACCCAGCTGCCGGGGTAGTCGAAGACATGCTGCCCGGCAACTGCAAACGCCCACTGGAACTGTGGTTCAAGCAATTGGACCCATCTGTGCGTCAAGCGATCCAGTACGTGACCATGGACTTCCATAGACCATTTTCCAGTGCCGTGGCGGCGACGATCCCCGATGCGGAAAACAAGATTGTTCACGACAAGTTCCATCTGGTCAAGGCTGCCAACGATGCCATGGAGCAGACTCGGCGCATGGAGATGGCCAAGTGCCGGGAGAAGAAAGAAGGTGATTTCGTGAAGCTCCTGAAATCGGCCCGGTACGCCATGCTGCGTAGCGGATCCGACTTGAAGGAGAAGTACCAGAAACGAGTCGACGAGATCGACGAGTGGTTCCATGACTCCGGAGACGCGTACAAGATGAAAGAGTCGATTCGACAGATTCTGACTGGCTCTTCTGTCGATGTGGTATCGGAGCTTCTGCTGGAATGGGTCGATTGGGTGAAATCTTCACACCTGCAACCCATGAAGAAGGTGGCCAAGCTGGTGGTCAGCCGCTGGAATGGAGTCCTGAACATGTTTCGGCTCAAGCAGTCCAATGCCAACGCGGAGAGTCTCAATGCACGCATCCAAGCGGTGCGGGTGAAATCTCGAGGCCACCGCAACTATGAGTCCTTCAAACGAGACGTCCTGTTCCACCTGGGAGGCCTGAATCTCCATCCGGTTTTCCCAGGCTAATCCACTGATATCGCGGTAGACCCACTTTTTGTCCTCCGAAGGAGAGATTACAACGTTTACCCAATTTTTGATTTTATTGACTTTGGCATATTTATATGTTAACAAGAAATTCCTATGAATTTGCTTGTAGCCATTTTTGATCAAATTGGCTGTCGTATCAGCATCAAATAAATCAGATTCAACAATCAGATCATCTTTAACTTTAGTTCTAGATGAAGAGTTGCTACCTAAAAGGTCGGTATATTTCGTTTCAATCGAAATCAACCCTTTTCTCCGTTTCCGTCGACGACTAAGATCATTGCATCGAATGCGCTTTTGTCATCCGTATATCGATCCAAAGGCGTCGGGATAAATTCAACTGCGACATATGTAACGCGATCAATCCAATTAAGTTCTTGAAACAACGATTTCACAACAAGTGAACATTCAACAGGGTTATCAAATAGCAAATGCCGAATATCAGAAAATAGATTGAAACACATCGGCATGCTGCTTAGCATGTTGTTGAAAAGACGAAACGGCTCAATAGTCATTTCAGGAATGACCACCGCATCATTTACTCGCTGCTTCGCGTAATCGAATGCACATTTACTAACAAAATTCGCGCCAGACGTTTCCCCATTTAACAATATATTCCCATATTTATTTGTACTGCCAGACTGTGGTCCAAATCCGAATTCTTCGTGTAAAACATTACAACGGTATTCAGATTGTTTTAGTCGTCTTTTTGCGGTGAATTGATCATCCGAAGCAGATTGCGGGCCGTAATCAATCATTTTTAAAATCACCTCCGTTAACAAGGGTTTAGAAATCAATATGTTGGCACATTGTGGTCACGACGATACTCCGCCCGTAGGGTCTTCCTACCAAACTCTGTCATATTGTTTTGGCGTAGCCATACAGGTGCAATGCGATGGTTAGCTCCATGCCCCGAAGGCGCATGGGAACATTTTGCCTTGTTGCTTTTTTCTGCGCCGCAGGCATCATCTTGTACTTGTTTCGTTAAGGATGGGCAATTCTATACAAGCAGACTGCTGAATCCGTTTTGCTGCTTAATGACTTTTTGTAGCGATATGATTGCATACAGATTTGTTTTGCGGTGTCACAATTGGCTTGTTGCGTCCAAATTTTGATATTTATGTCATAGTGCTCATAACCGCAAGCGATAACTGGTTGAAAGTTTGAAAAGGGGACTGTGTCCAATTTCACGTAAACGCTCATTTTCTTGGTGGTCGAAAACGAATCGCTTAATTGAATTGTTCCAGCAGAAAAATCGAAATCTATCCTCTGTGGTGTGCCAATTTGCCTATTGATGTAGTCTATGCGAATAACATTATCAGAAAGGACTGAGTCGCTTAAAAGGGGGAGCGTGGATGTATCAATTCCAGAAGCATGAGTCCATTCCTTGACTACTCTACCGTCTTGATGCATTGAGGTAATTAATGATTGATTGATGAGCTTTCCGAAATAGTACCTAAAACCTGGATAACTCCATGAAGGGCATGATTTAATTATTGTCCCCTTGCTCATGTCTTCAGGTTCGTATTTGATCTGCTGATCATTTACATCAAATTCAATTCCATTTGATGCGCAGAACGGAAGTATGTTCGTTGTTCTGTTATTTGAGTATACGAAGAGAATGGCGGTTGAAATCTTTGTTGAGATTTTTCCGCTGTCATTATGTATTTCAATGCCATTGTTTACTGGAAGAACGACAACTTTACTAGTGTCAATGGTTTCTTGCTGAATCTTCGTGTCTTTACACTCTCTGTCAGCGAGTTAACAATTTCATCGCGCTGGAAGTTAGTGCATCCCACCATCATGATTAAAAAAGATATCGCCAAAATTTCAATAGCTGAAATTCGAGATCTGGTTTTTGTGACTATTTTCAATTTGCCATTCGTTTCGCGGTTTTGGTTTCGAGAGCTATAGAGACTCAATATATTGGTCAACTTTAATTGACGGTGCGTGTTGTTTTTGTTGCCGACCATCATTTGAGGCTCTTTCTAAAATCGCTTTCAGGCATTAAAATAGAATCATTTTTTGGAAGTGTCCATATGGAATTTTCAGAGGTGAATTATTGGTGCTTATTTTCTGAATTCTATGCCGCCTTCTATATTTATTTTCGAACATCTTTTGCCAAATTCAACACCAAATCTAAAAAGGAGTTCATTTGACATTGAGGTTTCCATTTCAGCAAATATCGCTTCGTCATCCAAAAAGCCTAATAATTTCAAATCTGTAGCATTTTCTTTGTTGAAATTATTTACAAAAGACTCAAGATCGGACTTGAAGTTTGTCATTACTTGAAATTTATACTTCATTCCAGCAGATTTCGAAAATGTGGTTTATTTCAGCCTTGTCTTTTTCTGTCATTACGAAGACAAGCGTGTTGTCCATTATGAAATATGCATATTTTTTGCTTGCTTGAAAAATTGATTGATTAAATTCAAAATCAGGCATTTTTTCCTTTTATGGTTATCTTTGATTTTCATCCAATATTTCGCCTAGCTTATTGGTTAAAAACAAATCAGCTGAGCACAAATGAGCTGGATTGAATTCGATAACCTGCTTCCAGTTTGTTGAAAAATTTATCGCTTGTTGATTGTAGTCAATTTCAAAAGAGATGTTTGTTGATTGATAGCCAATAATTAAAAGCTTTGATTCGCGAACAAATAAGTCGCTTCCGTAGGAAGATGCCAAGCTTACTAAGTGCCACTTCTCAAAGTCTTCAGAATTTGTTTTCAAAATTTGATTATCTGGATCAAATTCAAAATCGCTTGACACGAGTTTTTTGAAATTCAAAAATGACTTTTCAAATATCTCGAGGTTGATGTTTGAAAGTTTCATTTGTTTCATATTCACGTCTTTCGGAATGGCATGCAAATCAAGGATATAAATGCCATGGTGATGAAAATACATCGTTCATCTAGACGAAGGCGACTATTGAGGTCGGAACTAAATCTAGATTTTGTCATACTGGAAAATCCTAGATCAACCACGGTTCAGAATTTGTTTTTCCAAAAATAGGACCAAAACAAGCTGGCCCATAGGCACAAAAAAGACTTTATATTCAAAATTCGTGGTTCACAACGCGGGTCAGATCGGCAGATCCCCTGATGGAGCAGGGCCCCGCTCGAATTCTCGATCCTATAGCTCGGGTCAAATCCCATCGCCACCGGCCACGTGTACAGACGACCGAACATCGGGCACAATTATTCACATGATATGTTTATTCCACTTCTCGTTGTTGTATCTTTTGTGTTTTACGCTATCGATTCTCAATTCGTCATCCTCTTTTTGCAACACAAAAAGGTATTCGGCAGCGAAACTGTTTTCCGTTTTGAAGTAAACCTCAGCCTTGGTTTTGGATTTCAAAGTTGCTTGCCCGTCAGTTTCAATCATAATACCGTCATAGCGGGTCGGTTTCCCAAACGAATTTGCTTGTCCTCCATAAACTCTTTTTTTGCCTGTCGCATACCGCAGAAAGATTGGATTATATTCTTTTCGAAATTCTTCGAAAATATCAACCCCGTTGGCTCTGTAGTTATCCTTTGTTTCGAAAATTCGAATTTCCAATTCATTCATCTTGATTGCAAATTCTTTTACTGTTTGGATTAAATGAGTTTCCAAGCCTTGGTTTGGTTCCATGATCTTCATTTCTGTGTGGTTTCGTTGGCTGTTGTTGGTTTAGTGGCGTTGCATGAAAATGTGAATACCCGAATCAGGTTTAGGGTTTTTCTGAATGAACATGTGAGAAGAGGAATGTGATGAAAATGGCAGCGAGAATGCATCGAAGCTTTCCTGATTTGGCTTCCACCATTGAGCAGAAGGAATTCGCATGGGATCACTGAATTCGGCTTTTACAAATCCGGATTTCACTTCATTCAGCCAACTTTCACTGGCTATCAATTCAAATTCTACTCGCCAACTCGTTCATGAAGCTTCCAAAATAGAAATGATGGAGTGTAAAATTCTACTCGACTATTGATGATTACAGGCTTTGTCTGAGACACGCTACGAAAGACGGTTTCGTAATTTTCATCAGAATTCAAACTCTCTCTAGTTCCTCCTGCTAAGGAAAACGACACGGCAACAAGTGTGAATGAAAGAGCGAGTGGCATTTTAATCATATTGACTCCTTTGTAGCGCTATCTTCTCGTAAAGGAATTTCGTATTCAATAAGAATTGAATCATGGGATTCCAGGCCACGAACCTACTGTCACGTCTTTTGCTCATCTGAAGCACCCTTATAGCGACGGCGGGCTCTGTTGTGCGCTTCTTTTTGATTGAAGGAGTGTCTTTGGACAAGATTTACTTTTTGGTGAAAACTGATGCAGATTTCACTCCAGTCATTGATGTAAATGCTGCCGCATTCTGTGCATTGGTACATCATTCGAAAAACGCTCAAAGCAGCGAACGTCCATGCAAGCATTTTCCTTGTCTGCTGCTGACGGGCCGGATTTTTCAATGGCCTCGTCAATCGCGTCGTAAAAATGATCATGATCTTGATCGGCAAGGATGTAGCCCTTGTAACGAAGGAAGTCCGTTCCATCCGTAATTAACTTGCCGCATTCGCACTCGATTTTCATAGGGGTTCCTTTCGAACCTATTTTACAGCCAGTTTACAAACCCGAGCGACAAGCTCACCCCGCGGGAGGCCGAATTCCATCCTGCCGAAAGATGCGCACGGAAAAGGTGCAGTTGGGTGCCCATTTCATATCCAATGCTGCCTTGGTGAAACGGATAAAAGTAACCTAGATGGTTGTGGTTTTTGTCATACACCGGCTTACGAAATTCTGCGGCCCAATTAAATTCAGCAACAGCGTATAAATGAAACCAGTACGTCACTGGTACCGTGGGGCCTATCTGTAAACCAAAAAACCGGTCACTTATTTTTCCTCCCGGTATACTCTCCCTGGTTTGTTCTAACCACGTTAATTTCATTACCATTTGAGACGTGGTTAATGGTTGGGAATAGGACAACGGAACGCATTCCTAAATACTTTTGTTGACACACCATCCTAATCCAATATTCGTGCCACTAATTGGCGCAACTTCGTACTTTAGAAACAGCGCCCCAGACGATTTTCTGGAAAATTCCGGAATCTGGTTGATGCAAAGGGGTTGAATCGCTAAGCAATCTGGGCTTAGAAATGTTGATTCGTATCAGCATTAAGCTCGGATCCGAATGAAACTTGACTAAGCGCTGGAATGCAAAGGAGGAAAAGTATTAAATGTGCTCGCAGCATTGTATTTGCCTCGGTTTATGCGTGACTTTAATTGTGATTTTCAAGATTTCTGTATCCAGGTAAGCGGATGATCGAAATCGATCCATCCAACCAAATTAGCTTCCCTTCCCTTTGGCCGCCATGGCATCACCTTGAACTGTTCTGAGAAACCCTAAGGCCTGGGGAAACGCTTAGTCGCATGCCTATTGGCCCGGCAAAGCAGCCAACCCCGACTCCGCCATTTGCAGCGCCTGTTCCAGGCGTTCGCGGTGGGTGCTGTTGAGCTTTGGCGAGCCGATGACTCTGGACATCGCGGCAACCGCGGCCTCACCCTGTTTCCCTTGGGCCAGAGTTGCCCGGGCCAACGAGGCGAGCTCCTGGATGGCAATTTCTGGGATCGATCGGCTCGCGTAATCTGTGGGCTTCCGGAAAGGTACCGGAAGAGAAATGTCGGCTTTGTTTTTCCAAAAGAAGCTCCCGATCTGTTCGGCTGTCGCGGCATGTTCCTGCAGCACGATCGAGGTGACCTTTTCCACGATCCGGTTGCCGGAGCGCTGGAACCCGTGGGCTCTGGCGACCTTGCGGATCAGAGTCTCGTCGCGAATCGGTGCCTCCGCCTGAAGGATCTTGGCGATCATGCTGACAAGAAATGGCTCATAGCTTGGCGCATAGAATGCTTCCGGATCCACCGAAGCCATCAAGTCGGTCAAATCCACCTCGTGCAGGTAGCCATCGCCTTCCGACGGACTCTCCTCTGGCTTGGCCTCTTCCTGCGCGGATTCCGTGGCGGAAACCTCCAGGGCTGCCGCATTTCGCTTGTCTCGGCTTTGCGCCAGGAGGTTGTTCAGCCGGTTGTGCATGGCTTCCAGGGTGCCGTTGCGATCGATCCACCAATCGGTCGACCAGATCCTCAAGATCTCCCACCCAAGCCCTCGGAGCACCTGCTCGCGGAGCTTGTCCCGGTCGCGGGCGGTGGCCGAGCTGTGATAGGTGGCTCCGTCGCATTCGACGCCGGCCAGATAGATCCCTGGGGCATCGGGATGGACCACGGCCAGATCGATGCGGAAACTGGAGATGCCGACTTGGGTATGGATCGTCCAACCCTTGAGGCCCAATGCCTGTGCGACCGATACCTCGAAGGGACTGTCGAAATCACGGCCTGTGGGGGTGGAGCTTTCCGCGATGGCCTGGCTTCCTCGCTGGGCGTATTCGAGGAAATGCTTGAGGTCGCGAACACCGATCGCCTGGGTGCGCGTGAGGTCCATTTGTTCCGGCTTGAGCGTGGAAAAAATCTTCAGTTCGTGCCGAGCACGCGTGATGGCCACATTGAGACGTCGCTCGCCGCCATTGCGATTCATCGGCCCAAAGTTCATCGAGACGGCACCCGTCAGATCCGGGCCGTAGGTGATCGAGAAGTACATGATGTCGCGCTCGTCGCCTTGCACGCTCTCGATGTTCTTCACGAACACCGGCTCAAGCTCGACGTCGTCGAAATAGGGCTCGATGGAGGGGTCGCGGCGACGCTCGTCGTCCAGCAGGTTCTCGATCAGTCGCTGCTGCTCGGAATTGAAGGTGACCACGCCGATGGTTTTCCCGCTATTGCGGAAGGCCTTCGATTTGAGCAGGGCAACCAGGTCTGCGACCAGAGCCTTCGCCTCCGGCTTGTTCGTACGTGCGCCACCCTTTTCATAGACACCTTGCACCAAATGAAACGAGACCGCCTTGTCAGGGTTCACCGGAGAAGGAAATGTGACCAGGTCTCCACCGTAGTAGCGATGGTTGGAAAAGGCGATCAGGCTTTCGCTGCGGCTTCGGTAGTGCCAATTGATGTTCAGGGTGGGAAGATTCGCCCCCATGCATTCATCGAGAATGCTCTCCATGTCCGCTTCGACGTCTTCGTCGTCGTAGTCGGCTTCCGCACGATCGAAGAAATTGGTCGGAGGCAATTGCTTGGGATCTCCCACCATCACGACTTGACGGCCTCGCGCCATGGCTCCGATGGCATCCCAGACGGGGATCTGCGAGGCTTCGTCGAAGACGACGACATCGAAGTTCTCGGCATCGGCTGTCAAATATTGGGCGATCGAAAGAGGGCTCATCAACAAGCAAGGACTGAGTTTCGCCATCACATTGGGAATCGCCTTCATCATTTCCCGCAAGGGCATGTGGCGTTTCTTCTTGTTGATCTCGCGCCGCAGGATTCCCCATTCCGAATTCCTGCCGGCGTCTTCCGCCGATGGGATGTTGGCGCACAGTCGGGCCCGGACCAAACTGCTGGTCAGTTGGGTGAAGCGCGCGTCGAGCTCGCAAAAATCCTTGATGCGACGTTCGTGTTCGGCAGACACAAACTTCCTGATGACCTCCTCGTTGTCTACAACAGAATGGAGCCACCAGCGGGAGTAGTTCGCTTCGAACACTTTTTTCAGATCGTCCAAGCGGACTCTCGCGGTCATGATTTCGGTGGGCAAGGCCCCTAGGCCGATCTCCTTCGCATCATTCCAGCAGCTTTTCCAGGCGCACCAGGACGCACAGGCCCCCCCCGATCCTCCGGATCATCTCCCGGGTTTCCGGTCAGCTCGGCGCCGCGTCTTGGGCTGTGCGCGGAGCTCACCCTCCCCACTGCCGCCCAACGATCGGCGGACTAAGGGTTTCATGACCTCCACGGTGATTGTGAAGCAGGACGGATTTCAGGCCAGACGAGGAAGGGGGAGACCTCGACCAACGCCCGAGGAATGGGTGGAGGGGGCGCGATCCGATTCTGGCCTCAGCACTCCAGAATCAGCTCGCCCGCGGCGCCGATCGCACAACCGTTTTCCAGGTCTTGCCAGGCGGTATCCAGTCCTTTCCACATGCCGGAGGTCGCTTGCTCCAGAAAGGCGAACGCAGAAATTTCGGTCTCGATGGCAGACCGTAGGCTCAGCGCCTGGAACTCGTGCGCGAATTCTGCGCCATGAAGGTCGTCTCAGAAAACGGAAAATAAAGCACGCTAAGCGTGCGTGGAGGCTGGCACCCAGCGGTACAGCGTCGGAATGGACACGCCGAGGTTCTTGGCCACGTCCTTGGGCGGCACCCCGCTGGCCAGCAGCTTCTTGGCCGACTCGATCTTGCTGTCGGTCATCTTCGGCTTGCGGCCGCCTTTGCGGCCGAGCTGCTTGGCGACTTCCAGCCCGGCGCGGGTGCGCTCGACGGTCAGCTCGCGCTCCATTTCGGCAAGGCTCGCCATGACGTGGAAGAAGAACCGCCCGGATGGTGTGCCGGTGTCGATGGAGTCGGTGAGGCTCCTGAACTGGACACCGTGCTTGTGCAGATCGCCGACCAGATCGACCAGTTGCTTGACCGACCGGCCCAGCCGGTCGAGCTTCCAGACGACCAAAGTATCGCCTTCGCGCAGCATTTCGAGCGTCTTGGCCAAGCCAGGCCGGTCTGCCCGCGTGCCACTCACCTTGTCCTCGAAGACCTTTTTACATCCGGCCTTGCTCAAGGCTTCGCGTTGCAGCTCCAGGTTCTGATCCTGCGTCGAGACGCGCGCATAGCCAATCAACATGGCTTGTCTCGCGCCCGGTCGATGCGTTCCTGCATCGCCTGCATCACTTCTTCGTGGGTGTACGATCTGGCGTTGGCGTCGGTGGCTTGCCGCAGGGCTTCCTCAACCTCGCGCGTCATCCGCTCGTAATCCTCCGGCCACAGCGCTTGCTCCATGCGCAGCGACGCCTGACCCAGCAGGTGCAGCAGGCTGAACAGCCGCATGTCGTTGGTGGCGACGATGCGCTCCCGAATCTGCTCCTGAATAGCTTCGCTAGCCCGATGCGCTTGTGGTGTGGCAGTCCCCTCGTAGTCAGCGGGGAATTCCGCTTCCTCGGCAATCCTTGCCCAGGCGCTGGCCAGCGCCTCGATGGTTGACGTGCTCATTTCCGCCGCTCCTGTGCTCTTTGGCGAATCAACCGGCCAAGGGGCCTCGACGCGAAAACCAGCAGCATCACGCCTATCGGATACCAGGTCGAGAAGACCACCAAGGCATCGAAGGCTGGCCGTCCGGTGTTGGTAGGCAGTACGGCGGTCACAGCCATCAACCCGCCGACCGTCCAGATGATGCGCCACACGTAGGGCATCACGCGGGGCACGTAGCCGTCATCGAAAGCGGTCTGGTAGTAGCGGCGCAGGCCGCGCTCGGCAAGCGCCTGGCGCTGCCGCTCCGACAGCGCATCCGTCCGGCCATACCAGCGCCGGAATGGTGGACAGCGCAGCAGCAAAGGGGTGAAGAGGATCATCACCGCCACGATCGCGACACCCCACGCCATGACGGCGCCGGCATCGGGCCGCTTGGCGTTCTCGATCACGGGCGCGAAGACGCCCGGAGCACCGATCATCCAGAACAGCGCAATGTGCTGATGGAAGGAGAGCTTCATTTGCTCATCCACTTGCGCAGCAGGCGCTTTTTCAGGGAGGCGCGTTCTTGCGGGTTGCGTCCCTTGTGATTGGCGATGCGATCCGCCGTGGCGGCCTGGCGCTTGACGGGCCAGTAGGAGCGGCCATCCTTGCCCATCGACCAGACGCTGCTGGCCTGGTTTTCCAGCAGGGGCAGATGGGCGCTCAGGGCTTCGGGCGACGCGCTGGTCAGCGCCGTGCGCTCACGGGTGCGCCAGCGCTGATGCCAGAGCTTCTTGTCCTCGCGCTCGCTGCCGCAGGTCGTGTGCCCGACGATGGGTGTTTTGCGGCGGCTGCGGCTCATAACGTAGTGGTCTCCAAGAACATTCAGGACTGATCCCAGGCGTCGATGGTCAAGACCTGATCGGCAGGACAGGCGGCTACGCGGTCGGGAACTGGATGGTGTTCAGTCTCATGCCGACCCCATTCGATTGATCGCGTCGCTTGCGGCACGCTGCGACGCAAGGAGGTTTGCGACCTGGTTTAGCAGCCGTGTCCGCTGCATGTCTGTTACCTATCTCCCCGACCGCTCATTGGACCAACTCCAGAGATTGGGCTCTATCGCTCAGCCAATACGAAACCGGCATTGGCTGATGCCACAACCGAGACGAACACAAATGGCTCGGTACCTGTATTTCGCGCCCCGTGCACTTGGCCCGGTCTTGCCACGGCTATCTCACCTTCCCTGAGGGCACGAACAATCCCATTGCCCTGAAAGTAATCAGCCATTCCCGACAAAACAGTCCACGTGTCTTGGCCGTGAGGATGAATGTGAGCCGCAATTTCCTGCCCGGGATGGACATGCCAAACCACGATAATTGAGTCTCGGGTTTCAAGCACAACGGAACGAATAGGCTCGCCTTCGGACGGCTGAACATACTCGGCTACAGAAAATATTCTCGATTCAACAGTCATCGGAGATCCCTCTTTCACAGTGCCCCCAGACAGGCTGGATATGAGTTCTAACTCGAATTTGAACGGGAGGCTGGTCGTGCGGTCGTGCAGTTGCCGATGAGCGTGTCGGCTGCTGCCTCCTTGCCCACCAGCGAACTCACGTCCGTTGCGGCCATCCAGAAGGTCTTGCCCGAGCGCGGCTCATAGGTCGCGGGATCGAACACGCCAGAGGGGCCGAACATCGGCGGCTTGATTGGTCATGGCTCCATGCCTTTGTCGTTACGGTCTTCATCGTCGGCATCCTGACGCACGGCGGGCAATTGCTGGAGCAACGCCGGCAGCCATTCCTGTACCGTCTCCCACACCACATCGAGGTTGATGTCGAAATAGCCGTGAGCCATGCGATTACGCATATTGCGCATGCTGCGCCACGGCACGTCGGCATGCGCCTGGGTGAACTCGACGTAGCCATCCATCACCTTTGTGGCCGCCTCGCCGATGACGATCAGGCTCATGATGACGGCCTGCTGGGTGCGCTTGTCGGCCAAGAAGTCGTCCTTGGCCATCCCTTCCACGAAGCTGCGCGCATCGGTTGCGGCCTGCTGAATGTGGTCGAGGTAATCGGGCAGGCGGTTCTCGCTCATATCGGTTGCGCCTCCGCGAGCACCTTGGCCCGGAACTTCGGCGGCAGGTCGCCGGGAGTCAGCAGATCGACGTCAACGCCGAGCAGCGATTTCAGTTCTTCTTCCAAATCGCCCAAGTCCAACAACGTGGCACCGGGCAGCGCATCGACCAACAGGTCGAGGTCGCTGCCATCCCGGTCGGTGCCATGCAGCACCGAGCCGAAGACGCGCGGGTTCGCGGCGCGAAAGCGGCCTACCGCTTCACGCACTGCGCTTCGCTTCATGTCAAGCACAACAGACGGTCGCATGCGCATCCTTTCTTATCGAAACTCGTTGAGATGATATGCAATCAAGAATAGAATTTCAAGAACTATTTTCGAGAATCGCAATGCCTTGATTCCCGTGCCGCGCCGGTTGCCTTGGCGGGCTTGTCACAAACCTACGTTTTCAAGAAGAAGGAAACCGCATGCCCCGCCGTTCGATCCTCTCCGCCGCCGAGCGCGAAAGCCTGCTGGCGTTGCCGGACACCAAGGATGAGTTGATCCGTCACTACACGTTCAGCGAAAGCGACCTCTCCATCATCCGGCAGCGGCGCGGCCCGGCCAATCGGCTGGGCTTCGCGGTGCAGCTCTGCTACCTGCGCTTTCCCGGCGTCATCCTTGGCGCTGATGAGCCACCGTTCCCGCCATTGCTGAGACTGGTCGCCAACCAGCTCAAGGTCGGCATCGAAAGCTGGGACGAGTACGGGCAGCGTGAGCAGACCCGACGCGAGCACCTGGTCGAGCTGCAAACGGTGTTCGGCTTCCAGCCGTTCACGATTGGCCACTACCGGCAGGCTGTCCAGTTGCTGACCGAGCTGGCCATGCAAACCGACAAGGGCATCGTGCTGGCCAGAGCCTTGATCGAGCACCTGCGGCGGCAGTCGGTCATTGTGCCCGCCCTCAACGCCGTCGAGCGGGCGAGCGCCGAAGCGATTACCCGCGCCAACCGGCGTCTCTACGACGCCTTGGCTGAGCCGCTGACGGACGTGCATCGCCGTCGCCTCGACGATCTGCTCAAGCGCCGCGACAACGGCAAGACGACGTGGCTGGCCTGGCTGCGGCAATCCCCGGTCAAACCGAACTCGCGGCACATGCTGGAACACATCGAACGCCTCAAGGCGTGGCAGGCGCTCGACCTGCCCTCCGGCATCGAGCGGCTGGTTCACCAGAACCGGCTGCTCAAGATCGCCCGCGAGGGCGGCCAGATGACGCCCGCCGACCTGGCGAAGTTCGAGCCGCAGCGGCGTTACGCGACCCTGGTGGCGCTCGCCATCGAGGGCATGGCCACCGTCACCGACGAAATCATCGACCTGCATGACCGCATCCTGGGCAAGCTGTTCAATGCCGCCAAGAACAAGCATCAGCAGCAGTTCCAGGCATCCGGCAAGGCGATCAATGCCAAGGTGCGGCTGTTCGGGCGCATCGGCCAGGCGCTGATCGAGGCCAAGCAAGCGGGCCGCGATCCGTTCGCCGCCATCGAGGCCGTCATGTCCTGGGATGCTTTCGCCGAGAGCGTCACCGAAGCGCAGCGGCTCGCGCAACCCGAGGACTTCGATTTCCTGCACCGCATCGGCGAGAGCTACGCCACGCTGCGCCGCTACGCGCCGGAATTTCTCGACGTGCTCAAGTTGCGGGCCGCGCCCGCCGCCAAGGACGTACTCGACGCCATCGAGGTGCTGCGCAGCATGAACAGCGACAACGCCCGCAAGGTGCCCACCGACGCGCCGACCGAGTTCATCAAGCCGCGCTGGCAGAAGCTGGTGATGACCGACACCGGCATCGACCGGCGCTACTACGAACTGTGCGCGCTGTCGGAGCTGAAGAACGCGCTGCGCTCCGGCGACATCTGGGTGCAAGGCTCGCGCCAGTTCAAGGACTTCGAGGACTACCTGGTGCCGCCCGCGAAATTCGCCAGCCTCAAGCAGGCCAGCGAATTGCCGCTGGCCGTGGCCACCGACTGCGACCAGTACCTGCATGACCGGCTGACGCTGCTGGAAACGCAGCTCGCCACCGTCAACCGCATGGCGCTGGCCAACGAGCTGCCGGACGCCATCATCACGGAGTCGGGCCTGAAGATCACGCCGCTCGATGCGGCGGTGCCCGATACCGCGCAGGCCCTGATCGACCAGACGGCGATGATCCTACCGCACGTCAAGATCACCGAATTGCTGCTGGAGGTAGACGAATGGACGGGCTTCACCCGGCACTTCGCCCACCTGAAGTCGGGCGACCTGGCCAAGGACAAAAACCTGCTGCTGACCACGATCCTCGCCGACGCGATCAACCTGGGCCTGACCAAGATGGCGGAATCGTGCCCCGGCACGACCTACGCCAAGCTGGCCTGGCTGCAAGCCTGGCACATCCGCGACGAAACCTACGGGGCGGCACTGGCCGAGCTGGTCAACGCGCAGTTCCGACATCCCTTCGCCGAGCATTGGGGCGACGGCACCACGTCATCGTCGGACGGCCAGAACTTCCGCACCGGCAGCAAGGCCGAGAGCACCGGCCACATCAACCCGAAATACGGCAGCAGCCCAGGGCGGACGTTCTACACCCATATCTCCGACCAGTACGCGCCGTTCCACACCAAGGTCGTGAACGTCGGCGTGCGCGACTCGACCTACGTGCTCGACGGCCTGCTGTATCACGAATCCGACCTGCGGATCGAGGAGCACTACACCGACACGGCAGGGTTCACGGACCACGTCTTCGCGTTGATGCACCTGCTGGGCTTCCGCTTCGCCCCGCGCATTCGTGACCTGGGCGACACCAAGCTCTACATCCCGAAGGGCGATGCCACCTACGAGGCGTTGAAACCGATGATCGGCGGCACGCTCAACATCAAGCACGTCCGCGCCCATTGGGATGAAATCCTGCGGATGGCCACCTCGATCAAGCAGGGCACGGCGACGGCCTCGCTGATGCTCAGGAAGCTTGGCAGCTACCCGCGCCAGAACGGCCTGGCCGTCGCCCTGCGTGAGCTGGGACGCATCGAGCGCACACTGTTCATCCTGGACTGGCTGCAAAGCGTCGAGCTGCGCCGCCGCGTGCATGCCGGGCTGAACAAAGGCGAGGCGCGCAACGCGCTGGCCCGCGCCGTGTTCTTCAACCGCCTGGGCGAAATCCGCGACCGCAGCTTCGAGCAGCAGCGCTACCGGGCCAGCGGCCTCAACCTGGTGACGGCGGCCATCGTGCTGTGGAACACGGTCTATCTGGAGCGGGCCGCGAACGCCTTGCGTGGCCACGGTCAAGCCGTCGATGACGGCCTGTTGCAGTACCTGTCGCCGCTCGGCTGGGAGCACATCAACCTGACCGGCGATTACCTCTGGCGCAGCAGCGCCAAGATCGGCGCGGGCAAGTTCAGGCCGCTACGGCCGCTGCAACCGGCTTAGCGTGCTTTATTTTCCGTTTTCTGAGACGACCCCCGCCACGCCCCCTGCCCCGCCTGGCCCCGCGCCGCCCGCCCCCGCCCCCCCGCCCCCCCCCCCGCCGCCCCCCCGGCCCCCGGGCTCCCCCCCCCCCCCCCCCCCCGAGAGTTGAAGAACCATCGCCTCTCCGCACAGACCGCGCTCGATGGCTCCAAACCCGGAATCCTCCCAAGGCTGATCCGCCAAAGCGGCGCGCAACGCACTTTGGAACGCCAACGCACACTTGACCGCTTCCTCGCGAGTCTTGACGCCTTGCCAGACGTCGGCGGCCGAGGGTCCAGGGTCGAGGTTCGTGATTTCCTTGGCCAGATCACGAATGGCCACCAGACCGGGAAGATCTCGCGATGGGTCGGGAACTCCCGCGCCCTCTACAGCCGATTCCAGCATCTTGCGGATTTGCCGCTTCCCGATCCAGGAAAGGGGCCACATCTGTGCGGAGGCCTTTTTCCAGTTCGCCAGCATCTGGTAGGGATTCAACTGCTCGGCGCCACCACCATACGCCACCGAGAGAGCCTTCACGGTTGTGGAGGTTTCGTCCATCAGCTGGACACCTCTCTCGACAATGGCCTGGGATTCGGGGTGCCACGGGCGCAAGCCCTGCACCAACACCTTCCGCCGCTCAAGAAGCGCGAGGCCTTCAACGACCATCCGGATGGATTCTGCCGACCAACCCGCTGGAAGCGCTCCCTGGATGGCACGGTGACGTCGCAGCAAGTCCGCACCAGAACCCAATGATCCAAGCAACGCCGTTCTGTCTGGCCGCAGCAGGAAGCGCCAGTTTTTGCCTTCTGCTTTGGCGGCCAGCTGGGCGAACGCCAGGAAGACTTCGCGGTGTTTGCGGATGGAGGGAATTTGGGACAGTCCCATGGAATCCAACAGTCGGTTGAACCCGGCTTGGGCATTGGCCACAGCGGCGCGAGCGGCCTCGAGAGCCTCCGCCAAGTCGGTTTGGAAGCGGAGTGACCAATCGCCCTGACCGACCGCTTGCAGTGGATGGGCCCCTGCCTGTTGCCCCAACCCGAGTGCCAATGCATTGACCTCCAGCCGGTGGACCAGTTCCCGCATTCGTTCAAGATCGGACTTGGAGTGGGGTTGGGCGTTGGGCCAGGAAAACTCGATCCGGGGAAGGTCGATTCCTGCGACACACTTCCCGATGGCCTGATGGATGGACAGGCCGTTGGAGCGTTCCAAGTGCAGGCGTTCCACATACAGGTTCAATTCGCCGCGAAGCTTGGCTAGGCGATCCGCTTCCAAGGCCCAGGCCAGGGGATCAAGCACTCCTTTCGATTCCCAGGATTTGTGGAGGTGGGAGATGATCTCGAGTTTTTTGGCCTTGTTGGAATGGATTTCCAGACAGAATTCGGCAAGCTTGACATCCCTCAGCCGTCGGTAGACCACCTCCAAGGCGGCGATCTTTTCCGCCACGAACAGGACTCGTTTTCCTTCGGCCAGGCACTGGGCGATGATGTTCGTGATGGTCTGGCTTTTCCCGGTTCCCGGTGGACCGATCAGAACAAAATCCTTCCCCTTGACGGCAGCCATGATGGCGGTCAGTTGGGAGGAATCCGCGGGAAGTGGGCAGAACACGTCTCTGGGGGAGAATTCCCGATCCAGCGCCGTAGGGCTGGGAAACGAGATCCCGGAGGGAAAGTGTTCCCTGGGTGTCTCGAGGAGGTGCTTGACGACCGGATTCTGGCAGAGCTGCTCCGTTCGTTCGGTAAGATCCTTCCACATCAGGTATTTGGAAAAGGAGAAGGTGGAAAGGAAAACGTCTTCCGACACTTCCCACCCTTTGATGTCCTTGATGTTGGCGCCGATCGACTTCCAGATCCCTGCGATGTCCAGTCCGGAGTCGTCCTTGGGGAGTTCTCCTTCAGCTACGGGCAGTCCGAGCTTGAAATCCTGACGAAGCATCTCCAGTAGCGTCGGATTGAACCTGGGCTCGTCCTCATGGATCGACATGGAAAAACCCGAACGCACACTCTTGCGATCGAGGGTCACGGGAATGAGGATCAGGGGAGCTCGATGCTTGACCGTGTCCGTTCCACCCTTTGTCCAGACAAGAAACCCTAAGGCCAGGTAAAGGGTATTCGCTCCACCCTCCTGGAGATTGGTCCGAGCGTTGCGGTACATCTCTAGAAGCCGGGATTCCAGTTCCTCCTTTTCCAGATCGATATAGACCTCGTTTCGCTTCAGGGCCCCCAGCGCGTGCTCCTTGAGAAGCTCGATGCGTTCGCGCCGCTCGAAGAGGGTCTTGTCGCGCGCATCGCTGCCTGTCAGCAAGGCAGGGCGGGGGAGGATCTTGATCGGTTGTGCGTCGGCAAGCAGGTCTTCCAGTGCTCCGGGATCCGGCGCATCGAGTTTGAGCGCCATCTTTCCGGCGCGGAAGTTCAGGAGCGAATTGCGCAGCGATAGATCCAGCAATTTCCGCTGCCATCGGCTCAGTCGGTCTTTCGGAGCCAGATTGGCCGCATCGGTGGCGGATTGGATTTCGAATTCGGGAAGGTCCGGCGCGTCCTCGAATCGATGGCCACCACTTTGGACGGATTCTGTCGGGGTTGGAGCGATCGTGATGTCGTGGTTGGAGAGGGGCTTGATCCGGTGGCGTCGTGCCCGCTTCACGTCCACCGCCAGTTCGAATTCGTCGTCCTTATCCGGGGCCAGGCGACCTTCTCCGCGTTCCACCGCATAGGAAAAATTCGGAACCGGCCTTCCTGTGGTCAGAGTGGTCTCGAAGACGAGCAGCTCTTTGAGCTTCAAGCGCTTACGCAGCGCCGTGATGTCGTCGACCGTGGTGGTGGAGAAATCTTCTTCTTTGAGCCATACGCCTACAAATGCATGGCCCTTGGTGCAAACGATCAGCGGGTTGAGTCCAGCCTGCTCAAGCACCGCGGCGAACAGCAGCGACAGATCCAAACAGGTTCCCAGACGCGATTCCAGAATCTGTCCAGGGGTGCGGATCTTCTGGCCTTCCGTTTCGAAGCTGGCGGGCGGGAGTGCATAATCGAGCTCCAACCCTGCCACAGCCGTCCAGATGGCAGATGCGATCTCCCAAACCCGAGAGGCGCCACCCTGGTATCCATCGATCGCGCCATTCTTTCCGTTTTGCCGTAGGGTCTGCGCCGCGCTTTTCAGGATCCGATCAATGGCCGATTCGTTGGGCTGCACAAACGAGGCCAACAGATCGGGAAGCTGCGAAAGACCGCCCCACTGGTTGCGTGGCAGAAGTTCCACCACCTTCTCCAACCGGGCCAGCTCTTGTCCTTCTTCCCCAACCGTCCGCAAGGAAAACACCGCAGTGGCCTTCTCCGCTTCCGCAAGACTGGCGAACAGGGGGCCATCCAACTTCAGATCCAAATCCTCGATCGTGCAGACGCCATGAGCGCGGAGTCCATCGATCCGCCAACTCCTCGTCTTGAGGAACGCAGGTTCTGTCTGGATGGATAACTCCAACCCACCCCACTCCTGCTCCGTTTCGTTGGTCAATCGCAGTTCCCGCAAGCAAGGAATCGAATTTTGAAAATTCGCGAGATTGACCTTCTCAGCCAATGAAGCATCAATCCTAGGGGCTTGCGGAGTCATAAATTCGATCCTTTGCGTGATCTCAGGCTCAAGAGGGGAAATTTAGAGCTTTGAAGCAGGGGTTAGGTGGGAAATTGAGGTTAGAGGGCCAATTGGGTGCGGGGGGGAAGGGGGGGGAGGTTTGTGGGTTGAATTTGGGTTTGGGGTTTGGATTTGTTCAGTTGGGGCTGATAATGGTTGGAATAGACATAACTGGAAGTCCATTTGGTGGTTGGATATGGATGTTATGGTTTTAGGGCTGGTGATACGTAGCGGTAAATTTTTATGTTGTGCGCGAAGCGCATCAAGATGGAATTGGGGTAGGTGTATTGTAAAAGCCATTTTCACAATTCTTCAGCAAGTGGTTTCTCCCAGGCGGCTTTAGTTGCTTGTTGAACCAATCTGGTTTATTAAATCTTGGAGCTCTGGATTAAGTATTTTTAAAGAGGCATCTATCAAGCTTTCTTTGTGGAATAGGAAAGGATAAATTATCGCGATACGTTGTGATATTGGCAGCACTGTCAACCTGTACTCAATACAAGAATTGACCAAATTGTACTGGTGTGATTCGCTAATGTATCGGAAAAAGTCATCAGCGTTCGGAGCTTCACCATCCCAGATGCGAATGACTGGTACGTTAATCATTAGTGGCTTTTCATTAAAAAATTTGCCAACCTTAATTGAAATGCTTTTGCTTTCAAAAAACCTTTGCAATGATGAAAAATCAAGACTAAATATCCCGTCTATTTCTTGCGGCAAAACATAAGGCATTGAGTTGGCTAGAATTGGGATAATTATTAAGCCATCAGTAGATTCGCCAAATTCACGATCGAAATCAGCTTTATTGCTTCTGTATCCAGCCACTTGCCTTGAGATCTGGATTAAGTCATCAGTGAAATCTTCATAGCAATGCCAAACCCCTTCGGGATTGCCTCGACTTATTGATTTGCATTTGCATTCAATTAGAAATAAATATTTGCCCCATTTTGCGACAGCGTCATATTCATATGGCGCCCCATCTATCGAAAACTTCACTCTTTTGCAGGGAATGCCATTTGAAATAAATGTCTGCCGTACATTATTTTCAAATGGAGTTCCCTTGAAATCCGTTTTTATCCCAAGTCTGGAGAATTGCGATGTGATTATTCCAGCTACATCGACAGATTTTCCGCTAAAACCCAATATTGTAACATTGCTTTCGCCATCGATAATTAGGGGGCAATCGAATAAGTCGCGACTATTTTTGGACAAACAGAGGTGCGAGAATAAATTGATGGCGCTTTCGTGATGAATGCCAATTGATTCAAATTTCGAAATTAGATCTAGCCTGGTTGTGATTTTTATGAAATCGTTTCCGATAATATCTTCGATGGCAACATACGCCTTTATCCAATCAAGCAGTGTTGCGCCTGCAAATTTACGTTTATCAGTTTCAGGGTCTATATGGAGAATATTCTCTATATTTGAGATTGCTATGCTGATGGCCTCTTTCACTCCCTTTGGCTTTTTTGATGCGAAAATTTCATGCATTGTGGTGTTTGATATTTGCTGATTGTATCGCTCATTGGCGATATAATCCAATAAGTAAATGGATTTGTTGAAATAATACAGATCTACGCGATTGATTGTCGGATATTTGTTATTTAGTTCGGAATGGCGGCCCGTTTCGTCTTTGATTCCACCATCTAGATATCTAGCATTTTCTTCGACCTCTTTAAATGCGCTCCAAATTTTAGCGTACAATTCAATGCTTCCGCATTTAAATACCTCATCTTTGCTTGATTCCATATACCTCGGAGCAACAAACACGCCATCGCTATTAAATAAATCGTTGATATGACCATACATTATAAGCGAGATCCATACAAAATCCGAAAGGGAATTTATTGCTTCTGAAGGATCGATTTCTTGATCATTCAGGTATTTGATCAAATGCCGATTTTCAAATTTTACTGTTTGAACAGATTCAAGATGCTTATCGAGTGCAGCTTTAATCATGCTGAAATTCTCTACGGCTCTATTGATGATTGCTGAAATTTTGGATTGAACGCTTAGCTTCTCAAATTCACATTTACTTAATTCTTGGAGTATTTCATCGTAAATCGATTCAATTGATGTAATGCAGCGTTCGGCTTCTTCTATTTTGCAACTCAAGTTTGAGAACAATTCATGCTCTCTCATTTTCCCAAAGAAATCGCGCCTTTTTATGTATTGACTTTGGCTCCTCCGCTTGAATACAATTGAATTTGATTTCAATAATTGGTTTACTATCTTCAGCGGACTTGTGCCTTCAGCTTCAATTGCTGCTATGAATTGACTGAAATTTGAACTTGTATATGATTTCGCAATTGATTCGGGCAATCTCATTATTTCGCTCTTTTTTCGTGATATTTCAATATAGCTTGATCGAATTTTGCGTGCACGGGTCTGAAGATTGTCATTAGTGTTTCGTTTTTGTGATTATTAGATCTCAAAGCAAATTCCCCGCGGAGCGTGTACGCTCCCTGTTCACCCCTTTTCGCGAAGCGAAATAGGGGTGGAACGGGATTATCGAGTAGGCCGGGGAATCGCACCCCGGCCTCTCACGGAACCGTGCTTGACAGTCTCCCATCACACGGCTCTTCGAAGCAGATATTGCCACATTCCGAAACCTTTCGACCAATGATGGAATTGCACTGTCTTTCGAATCTCCTGGCTGCATAGCCAGCCACGGGCACGCGAGAACGTCGGTAGGCCAAACTTGCGTCTGATCCATTTCACCAACCTAGTGTTCAGAAGGTTCATCGTGCGCGCCATTTCGCCCAAGCTGTACTTGCCGTAGTAGCTGATCCAGCCTCGTGTGCGCGGCGCCAGCGTCTTTGCCAATTCACGCAAGGTCATCCCCTGCCATTTGGTGATCGCAAGCTTCCGCAACACGTCGGCGATCCGACGCTCATTCTTCCTGCTGATTGCCGGCCAGAATCCCCAAAACCGACCCTTGTCGCTACGGCGTGACTTCAAACGAGGCTTGAACGTGAAGCCCAGGAAGTCGAACTCCTGTGGAGCTCATCCCGGCTGCGTTGCGGGCGTCCAGCCCTCCAGCAGTAGACGACGCGCGTCTTCTCTTCGTTCACACCAAGTCCGTAGTCGCCCAAGCGTTGACGGATCCTGTCTCGAAGCTCCTTCGCCTCGCGCTCACTTACCGCATGCACGACGATGTCGTCGGCATAGCGCTCGAAGGGGACATCTGGATAGGTCACCGCCATCCAGCGGTCGAACACTTCATCCAGGAATATGTTGGCGAGCAATGGACTGATCACGCCTCCTTGCGGGGTGCCCATGTCCCTGTCCGCCATCGTCCCGTCTTGTTTCCAAACCTGGGCTTGCAACCAACGGCGGCAGTACATCAGCACGTGCCGTTTGTCGGTGCGCTTGCCCAGAACGTCCATCATCTTCTCATGGTCGATCGTGTCAAAGAACCCGCTGATGTCAAGATCCGTCACGTATACCATTGACTTGCAATTCAACACACACGCGGCCAAAGCCTGGTGCGCATCCTTGTTGGGTCGGTATCCATAAGAGCTCGGATGAAAGCGAGGTTCAACAAGCGGCTCTAGCTCCGCCGGATCACCTGCTGTGCCACCCGGTCCAGGACCGTGGGAATCCCCAGCTTCCGTTCTTTGCCGTTTCCCTTGGGGATGCAGTGCTCGCGCACCGCTGGCGGGTGGTAGCTGCCACTGGCCATTCGATTCCACAATGGGTACAGGTACTTGGCTGGATCCGCGTCGATTTCGGCGATGCTCACATCGTCGACTCCAACCGCTTTGCCGCCTTTGCGTACGTGTTTCCACGCTTGCCATACCTGTCGTTTCTCGATGGGCTGCGTCTTTGCCAACATCGGTTCGCTCCTACTCTCGCGAGGTGGCGTTCCAATGGTCGGCGGCTCCGTGACGGCCTTCGCTCCGGGGTCATTACAACCACCATCAACACTACTATGCCGCCATCTGACTCCATGGACCGTCCCACCCCGCTCAGCCTCATGGGAGCTCCACTTGTGCTCTCGGGTACTTATCGGGTCCATGGGATCACTCGTTCCGTGCGAAAGCCTCGCAGAAAGTCCTGCCACCTATATGCCGGATCCGAGAAGGGCAACCATGTCCAGTTGGGCAAACCCCTGTCCTTGTCCCCCAGGCTCTAACGTACCCGAGGTTTTCAGATCGGTATGAATCTCTCGACACCTCATCGGTGGTTCACTTGCGTTCAGCTCTTTCTGCGTCACCTGAAACGGGTCCCCGCTCCTTTTCCCTCTACCGTTCAACACCAGATCCTCACGAATCCAGCACCGGAGGGTGGTTTGATGAATCTTCTCTGGCCAAGTCTTCATCGGTGGGCCTGCCACCATCTTTCACACAGTTGCGAATCGATTCTTGGATTGCTATTCCTCCTCTCAATTCTTCGAGTCACACGTTAGCCAAAATTTCAGTCCTATGCAAAACCTTAAATTCATTAGAAAAAAAATTCGGTCAGCCATTATTCTAGGTAGTCTTGTACTTTTTGTTCGAGCCAAGACATTGATCCGCGGAAACTTTGCATATCTGGATCTGAAATATCAGCTGCATGAGCATCACTTCTTCCAATGGAATTAAGCAATGTCATCCTTGAGGAAAACTTCTGAACATCGTCATTAAAGATATTCCTAAATCCAATTTCCCAGTTTATTCTCATCAGCTCGATTAGGTCGTTGAAATATATTTCATTCTTTGTCGGATCAAATAAATCGCGGTATGATAATGTCGCATATCTTCGGCGTTTGTCTTGAGGGTGTCTGTTTATAACAGCAGTTTTCGCTGCAATTTCACCAAGACAAAGGAGTAATGACTTTTGAACAATTTTTCGCAATTTGATTTCGATTACGTTTCTTCTGTCAGATATTTCACTTCGTTTTTCATCTTGAGTTTGATGAAGCCGCTGATATTTATCTTTTCGAGCGAGATATGATCGGATTGCATCCATTTTAAAGTCGTAGCCGCTTGTTGATTTAGAAATAATACCATAACCCATTAAGTGGATCGTATATAAACCGTCAGATTCCGCAAGCGCATTGAAGTCGCTGATGTCTCCTCGAGCTAAATATGAAAGCATGGTGTATTCGTCCTTATAGTGTTCGGATAACACTCCAATCACCATTTCATAAAACTTGAAGCCAACTTTGTTGTTGAAATCTGTAATTGATTTTTCGTAACACAATCGATCAACATGCCGCCCCAAATTCTTTTCATCTAGCATAGATTTTATATGGGAACAAGCTTGCCGAATGAGAAATGGATGTCCGCCAAATTCGCGGGTAATGTATGCAAAAATATCGGTATCAAATGATATCCCCATATATGAGCCCAGCGTTTCCATCATTTGTCTGGTCTGGTCAACATTGAAATTGCTAACATATATCGGTGTGATTTGATTGTATAAGTGGTTATCACCATTCATCACAAACGGAGATTCAATACATTTGGGATTCGTCCCAGTCAAGAGAATTGTAATTGGATTGTTCTGGCGTTGCGAAAGGCTTCGCAAAATACTCCAGAATCTTACGTAATCCTTTCCTGAACGCCACCCTTCCGAAAATGAAATACCAAATGTAATGTGTTCAACTTCATCAAAAGCTAAAAGTATCTTTCCTTTGCCTAATTTGTTATAAATCTTTTCAATGTCTCTTGTGAATGAAATTGCAGCTATTCCTTCATCGTAATCGGTTTCATTTATTGCAATTTTGGCATAATGGTTCGAATTTACTTGAAGTACAACCGCATAGAGAGCCATGTTCCAACTTGACTGGAACAGCGTTTGACAGTCAATAATCGAAGCATTACAACCTTGTTTCGCAAGATTTCTGCAAACAGAAAGTAAGATTGATGTTTTTCCGCTTCTCCGAAGACCGAAAAGTGAGGCATTCTGCCCGGTTGTATATTTATCTATGAGCGTTTGACAAATATCATCTCTTCCAAAGAAGTATAAATCAGTTCTCAATGGATTATCGAAATCGAAGAGGTTTCGCTCGAATGAGTATTTCTTTATTCGTGAGCGAATATAGTCCTTGTCAAGCGATGTTTTCAGCTCCTGAAAAGTGAACGGTATTATTAATCTACTTTCTTTTTGTGTTTTGATTGTTGAGCTCAGCTTATCTTCGAATTTAGCGTCCTTGGAAATCACTATAACGCAAACTTTATCTAATCTATACCCTTGATGTTCATTATGGATCGTGTCAATTATATCTAAAGTCCGGGGCTCGAAATTTTCATACGAGCTCACAAGTACAATTATTTCATTGTTTACGCCGAATGAAATTGCAAGATCTGTGGTTAGCTTGGCGAAGAAGTACTTGTATTCACTTCCACCAGCTCGTATAGTATTAAACCCTCCAGTCACATAAAAGTGTCGACCAAATTGTTCGACAATGAATTGTTCTGAGTCATCGAATATGGAAGTTTTCGCATGTTTGTGAATTCCCGGATGGACTACATTGCTCATTGCATTGATCGTTTCTTCGTTTCGTTTGTCAAATTCGGTTGCAAAAATACATTTTTTGTTCGGTGATGTTTGAAGCTATATCCCGCGCCGGAGGCGTCTGGCCCCTTGGTCACCTGGGCCGAATGGGCAGTATAACAATGGTGAGGTCCCGGTGGACCAGGCTTGGGCTTATTTCATGCTTGCTCAAGAAGAAAATCATCAAGATACTTACAAAAGCTAATAAATTGTTCATGTTGAAAACCAACGGCATCTTTGAGATGTTTCATAAATGCTATACCCATTTTTTTATTCAATTCATTGAAGATTTGATGCAAAATGGCTCGTTCAAATATATCCCATTTTTCAGAGTGAAGGAATTGAGTTCTTGATGCATTTAGATCAAGATCCATAGGATTGCGGATGTCAATTTTAAGAATGACAGGTATTGGCCAATTAAATTTTACGTTGTAATCGCGCATTTTCCATGGATCAGGGAAGAGGGGCGCAGGAATATCAATGCCATGAAGTGAAATTTGCGATTTTGAGTTATATTCATAGGAAGAATTATCTTCAATACTTATTTCGCCATCATCCACGGGAGCAATTTTTGGTTCATCAAGTGATATATGGTTAGAGGAAAGTGAAAGTCTACGTTTTATATTGTATTCCTTTCCTGATATTTCGATATTGTATGATTTCAGTGAGGCCGAGAATGTCGGAAGATTGTCTGCAGTCAGGATCGCAACTACTGCGGTACCAAGAATGCCAATTTCTCTGTTTTCAATTTCCAACGGTATAATTTGCACTTCAGAGTATTTTTTCCACGAATAATCTAATAGATCTGCGGCATTTTTCTCATAGAAAGTTTTCTCATTAATTATGTGCGTTTTTGTTTCTTCGTATATTGTAATTTCGAAAGGAGGATTTGGGATCGTTGATCTGATTATTTCATGAAAACTTGGTTTGTAGTATGGATTATTTGAGCTGATTGGCTCTTTGAGTTGTATTTTTACTGCTGTACCGGGTTTTTTGCGTTTTCCTCTTCTAATGCAAAATACACTTTCTTGACCTTCGACTGAAATATCTAATGCTTCACTAGATTCATGAGGCCCCAAAACCCGACGTGTTTCGATTTGGAGTGAATCTGTAATCATGAAAATGGAGAGCGCCCCAATTCCGAATCTAGATGTCGGAGTAAATCTCTTTCTTGTTTGTGATGATAAATCGTAATAGTCGGCAGATTTGTAAAAAGATTTTCCAATATTTGTATAATAATTGTCAATAATATTTTGATCCATCCCTGTGCCATTATCGTGAACCTCTAATGAATAGAATTGCCCGTTGTTCAAATATTTTATTTCTATTTTCGGTTCATAGGCATTTCCCCATGATTCTTCCAAATCTCTTCTTAATAAGCATGCATCAATTGAATTCTGAACGAGCTCTCTTATTGCCACTTTAGGGTCGCCATAAAGCTTTGTTCCCATTAATATGTCTATCACCTTGCTTTTATCTAGGTGAAATGCTGTCCTACGATAAAGGTAAAGTACATTTCCATTTATATCTTTTTTGGTCTCAATTTTGCTTCTGTCTATTCTTGCGGGCAATTGGAAATATACACTTGATCGCCCCCTGATATCATCCATGGATGATATCAAATTTCGACATGATGCTAGCTCTTGATCTAATAAATCACAAAACTCATTGATGCCCAATTCTATCGCTGGATGATTGCATTTTGCGTGGAATTGAATTTCTCCCGGTGTAATATTCCAGCTTTCAATTGATCGATGCTTATTCCATTCGGATATGGATGTGGGATGCCGAACAAACAATTGAGAAATCAGCACATCAGGTGTTCTCTTACTATCAAAATCAAGAATGTCTGCAATCCTTAATATTGTCGCGATTAATCTCATATTAGCAAAAATGTGTGGGCCACACAAGTATTTGCACTCAAAATCAAGTAATTTCATTGCATCTTGATTATGACTCACGCATAAATCGGCAAATTCAACCGTTAGATCGGTGTCGCGAAATGTGATTTTATCCAACCAATCTGATTGGATAATTTCCCTAACTCTGTCGGCATGCGTTGAACGAATATAATCGGAAATAAGGTAACCTTTGAGTAGATCCGTTCTTGATGTGTTTGAATCTTTATGTGCTCTTTGAATTTCTTCAATTCTTTCTGGTTTCGAAAAGCAGAAACGTGCAAATTGCTGGTATGTGAGATCATCGTGCAATGCATTTTTAGAACTATCATTATCCCAGAATTTTTTCCAAGTCAGAACTTCTGATTCGCTTGGAGCCATTCCAATATCGTGAAAGAATGCGCAAAGAATTAGCAGCATTAACTCTGGGGATGATAGTTCCTTAATTGATTCTGAACCAATCAATCTCTCCATCAAATTGAGTACGCGAAACGAATGATCTGCGTCGTGAAGAGTATATTCACCCATATGGCGTATGATGGTTTTTGTGCGCTGAACAGAATAATTTACAGCATCACTTGTTAAGCCTAGGGCTTTTTGAGATGCTAAATCATCATTCGCTAACTCGCGTAGGCGAGAATATAGAGCTGATTTTTCTAATCGCAGATTCGATTCATCGCGCCAGTCATCATGCATCATTTTTACCCTTCTTTTGTTATCAGAATTTGGTATTTCATTCATTTTAACATGCAATAGAAAATTTTTTATATTTCAGGTAAATTTTGCCCCGCACGTGAGCCTATAATGTTTATTAAGTGTGATCCCGTTCTCGGGAGAAACTTGCGTCCATAAGACTCAATTCCGGCAATTTTTGTCGGGAAACAATAGACTGCTCTCCTATAATGCGAAGATTCGCACCATATGCGAATCCCGTTCAGGCGAAGCCCCTTAGGTGTCCCGTCCCACGTTTGATTCCCCGGGTTGATCACTGTTTGTCCCGCGTTCGTTGACCCAGTGTTGACGTAGTCGGACCACGTATCGCGGGACGCGGATCGGGTACCTTCGGGAGTGTGACGGTTGAAGCACTTTGTGCCCTCGACCAACACAACCACAAACCCGGAGAGGCACCCATCAACTTAGCACTTCCGTCAGCTCCAGTGGATACCCGTCACCGGATCCGCTTTCATCCTCTCCTTCCACAACGGTGCCCTCGGCTGCAACGGCACGAACCTTAGACCTTACGGGAGCTACACCCGCAAGGGCACGCACTGGTCGACGACGAGATCCGCATTCCACGGACTCGATGCCTCGAATGCAGCCTTACCTTCGGCGTTTTACCCCAGGGCCTCCTTCCCGTGTGTCGGGCTCCGCTGGCTTTACTGAAGTGCGTGACCCGCTTGTTCGAGCGCGGCATCCCAGCGTCTCGGATCCGCGATTGGGCCGGACTCTGTGCGGAGTACTGGCCCGGTCTTCAGGGCCGGATCCTCTCCCTGGGCTCCACACTCGTATCCCCTCGCCCGCAGCGATGGCCACCTCGATGGATTGCCTGACCCAGACAGCATCGTCATCCGCCTGCGTCTATCCGCACATTGGCCCTGGACCGAGGCCGTTTATGCATTGTCCCGCGCTTTGTACCCTGCCGGTGGCCTACCGGACCTCCAGATCCTCGTTCAACACGATTCGTGCACGATTGACGGATCTTGCCGCCGTATCGTTTGATCCCCTCGGGGAAGACGCATCCGAGGACTTCATCGACACCGGAGATCCACCACGACAGACTCTCTTCCGCCCCCGGCTTCCGCCGCGAGGACGCATTCCGCACGTGCTCGCCGGGCGCGACACGAAGGTGCGACAGCACCCCACAGTCAAGGCGCCACCCCGACCGACGCGTTATGGAGGTACGGCGTCATCAGCGCCTTCCTGCACGCCGCGCCCACCGAAGCGAGCCTGCGAAGGCGGCATACTGGCATTGTCTGACAGAACCCGTCGTGACAAGGTGAGACCCAGGTTTCCGAAGAGATGATCCAGGCATTGACCAAGCTGCGAGAGGAATTCCGGCCCTGACCACGCTGGAGGCTCTTGTCCCTGCTGCGTCAGCGCAAGAGGGACGACGCGCTCCGTCGCGATCTGGCCATCTACCGCGCCGTACGGACCCGTGGACTTCGGAGGCGGGGCGAGATCGCGACCCAAACCACGGAAGAGGCCAGGCATTTGCCTATGACCACTTCGGGCAGATGTGGACCGCCGACTTCCTCCATGGACCCACCGTGCGCGAGGGACGCCAAGGCCTCCCAGAAGCTCTACCTGCTGGCCATCATCGACGATGCCACACGCTTTGTGGTGCACGCCCACTTCTACACCACGGAAGGAATCGTCGCACTGGTCCACGGATTGTCCGAGGCCATCACACGATTCGGTATACCGGAGAGGTTCTACACCGACAACGGATCGGCATTCCGGACGCTCCATCTACAGACCATCGCGGCACGACTCGATTCACCTTGCCGCACACACCGCCTACAGACCACGGGGGCGCGGCAAGATCGAACGATTCTTCGGGACTCTTCGACGACAATTTCTGGACGGCACTATCGCCGCTTCTCGCAAGGAATGGAACCCTCGTTGCGCGAGTGGATCGACCGCTACCACCACGCTCGTCACGAAACCCCTCCAGGCCACCCCATTGGAGCGGCGACTCTCCACACCAAGCCTCCTGCGCCCTTTCCCCGGCGTGGCCGATCCTCTCAAGAAGGCATTCCTCCTGGAGGCGCGACGCAAGGTCCGCCGCGATGGAACCGTCCTGCTCGATGGTGCCACTGGGATGTCCCAGGCGCATTGCCGGGAGAGGTCGTCAACATCCTCCATGCGCCCTGGGTCCCGGAGCAGATTCTCGTCGGACCAGATCACAAGGTCGCAAAGGCCCGCCGACAGAATCGTCAACGCCACACGCCGCCAAAAACCCCATCCGCGGCAACGCACACACTGACGCCAAAAAAAGACACCCACAAGGAGAAAAGCCCATGAACAGCCAGAACCCAAAAGCCGCATCCAACGGCACCAACACGGTCGGAATCCTCGAGCACTTCCGATGCCGATACGCTCCTTCTCGGACACCTTTCCACTCAAGGATGCGTGGATGTCCAAGGTCGACGGCGACAACCTCCGACGCATGGAAGCGCTCCTGTCACAGGGAAAGTCGTTCGCCTTGGTTGGAGAGCCCGGAACAGGCAAGTCCATGCTTCTCAAGCGACTTCTGGAGCGACTGGACGCCAAGACCTATCGTACGGTCCTGATCCCGTGGGCAGGACAGAAGACAGGACAGATTCTGCGTGAGATTTGCGACAAGATCCGTCTGGACGTCGCGGGACGAACGCCAGAACCTGCCGCGCGAGGCACTCCATGAGCTGTTCTCTCACCGCCGACCACCAGAGCGCAACCGCTTGCGCGTCCATCGTCCTGGCTGGACATCCGGTGCTGACCAAGATCCTCGAACTGGACATCAATGCCGCCGTCAGATCCAGGATCGCCATGCGCTTTCGGACCACGCCCCTGGATGAAGAGGAAGTCGAAAGCTTCGTCCAGTACAGACTCAAGGCCGCGGGGGCCGAATTGGGAACCTTCGACAAGGAAGCGTACACGACACTCCACATCGACTCCAAAGGAAACAGAAGAGCCATCATGAACATCGCGGGCAACGCCATGGACTTGGCGTGAACGCGCCGAAAGGATCGTCGCCGACGACATCGTCAGGGAGGTCGCCAGTATGAGCTGATCCAAAGCATTCAGGATGCGGCGAAGCAGGGGCCTCGGCGGAAACAACCGTTGAGGCCCTTGTCGCTTCAGGTCAGGTCGATATCAGATAAGCAGAGCTGGGGAAAATAGCGCGGGACAAACTGATTGGTAAAGCGCGGAAGAGGACAACAGAGCGCGCCAAGAGCTAACGTCTCCGCTTCCCCAAAGATCCCAGTTATTCTCCTTCACGGCAAAGGTGGCGTGGAGCGTCCCGATCGTCGAGAGCAAATCGTCCAATGGATGACCATTGCTGTGGAATGGGGGCTTCTTGCGCAGGAGATCGATGAACCGGTCAGCCTTCGCATCGGGGATGCGACGACATTCCATCCGAAGCGAAGCTTTCGTTTCTGACAAGGGCTGGAAGCGAATCCGAACGCGCATCGGGACCGCGCCTTTCAGCTCCGGATCCGAATAGGTCTGCTCGAAGGCGCTGCGAAGTGAGTCCGGAAGGCGGTTTTCGCCCGTATACCAGAACGTGTCGACACGGGCCGCTCCGAGCGTCGCCTTTCTCTCCTTTGCATTGGGCATCGGGAAGGCCTGCTTCGTGGGGGGCAAGGTTCTGGTCCTCCATTCCGCCGGCGTCAAATGCTGCGGGTCCGGCAAGTCGCCCAGGGGCCGGAAATTTCCTTTGGGATCGAGCTCCCCCCATTTTCCGGCGCGATGCGGGCGAAGCGCGGAGTCAACGCATGCGAATCCATCGTACTCAGCCCGGGTGGTAAAGCGCCCCGCCGAATCGATCCAGCCGACCTTGCCCGCTTCTCCGTAAATCACACCGCCACTTCCCGGGGCTGTGAAACTCCAGCTCACCGAATGGCCAAGCGGCACGCCCAGATGCTCGTCCAAAGGAAGATACCCCTTCGGTCCGGCGAGTACCCCTGGAGGAAATCCGCCGCCCCCCACCATCCAGCAACCTACGGTGGTATCCGACAGATAACAGATTTTGTCCAAGACCGCATTGTTCATCTGCGTGGTATCGACGATTCCCAACGGTGCGATCACGCGCCCAGCGACATCTTCGAGCTGCACACGATCGCCTGCTCGCAACACGACCAGGCCTGGACGTAATTTCCTGAGGCCATGGAAGCGCATATCCACCGACAGGGACAGCTTGCGGACCTTGCCAGTGCGGCGATCGATCAGGCTCCAACTCGTGCCTTTGCGTGCGAAGGCCCAGTCGCCATCCGTCGCGACCTCGTCCCAACCGCTGGATTGGACATTCCCATCCAGGCTTTGCAACTCGCAGCTTGTGTCCTTGGAATTTTCCTCGCCGCAGTGGTACGACTTGCGATTGGATTCTTCCAGCGAGATGGGCGCACATCCAAAAATCGGAGTGGAAGCTGGCGGTGCCGCCAAGAAGCCGGAGAAAATGAAAAGAAGAAGGAAATTCAGGGCCAAACCTTTCGCTATCTGTAGCAGGGAATCTAGATCGCCGCACCACCGACCCGCCTGCCAGCCAGCCCACCCGCCACCGCCCAGCCTAAGCCGCCTTACCGGAGGCTGCCACCGCCCTTCGATACACTTCGCTCCGCGAAGCACTCAGGGAACGGTGGCAGCCTCCTCTATCCCTTGCCCATTCCCTCATTCCCTTAGCCCGCACCCGGCCAGGGAAGCGGGTTCGGGTCGGCGAACCTGGGTTGTCGGAAGTGGCTGGGGTTGGCGGGAAGGGAAGGGTAGTGCCCTCACCCTCCCCCTCTCCCCAAAAGGGGGAGAGGGTTTCGGTGTTCCGGGCTATCGACCGCCCTCCCGAACTCAGCCGGCCAGCGAAGCTGGATCGGGTCGGCGAACCTGGGTTGTCGGATGTGGCTGGGGATGGCGGGAAGGGAGGGGTGTTGCCCTCACCCTCCCCCTCTCCCCTAAATGGGGAGAGGGTTTCGGTGTTTCGGGCTATCGACCATGCTATCGACCATGCTCCCGAACTCAGCCGGCCATACCCGTCCAGCGAAGCTGGATCGGGTCGGCGAACTTGGGTTGTTGGATGTGGCTGGGTTGGCGGTAAGGGAAGGTTAGTGCCCTCACCCTCCCCCTCTCCCCTAAATGGGGAGAGGGTTTCGGTGTTTCGGGCTATCGACCATGCTATCGACCATGCTCCTGCACTCACCCGGCCACACCCGGCCAGCGAAGCGTCGCCGGGGCACTGGCAATTCAATTGGGCCGTGGGGGACCGGGGGGCTCGAGCACTGGAACGGCCAGTGTCATGAGGATGTCGATTGCGACCCTGATTCCCTAGAATCAATGCCTCAGCATCCATCCCACCCGCAGTTCCGGCGAGCCGGTTTGGCCGTTCCAATTTGAGCCCCCCGGCGCGCGGGTTCCAAGGGGACGCGCGTTCGTCCCCTTGGCCGGGGTCACGGGTCCCGGCGGACCCGTGGAACGGCACACCCTTTCCCCCCCCCCCCCCCCCCCCCCCCCCCCCCTCCCCCCCCCCCCCCCCCCCCCCCGGCCCCCCCCCCCCCCCCCCTCCCCCCCCCCCCCCCCCCCCCCCCCCCCCCCCCTCCCCCCCCCCCCCCCCCCCCCCCCCCCCCCCCCCCCCCCCCCCCCCCCCCCCCCCCCTCCCCCCCCCCCCCCCCCCTCCCCGGGGGCCTCCCCCCCCCCCCCCCCGCCCCCCCCCCGGGGGCCCCCGCCCGGGCCCGCGCCCGGAAAAAGCCCGGCGCAGCCGAAAAAAGGCCACCGGCGCCAGCCGGAAAAAAGCCGCGGCGCAGCCGAAAACACAACCCGGCGAGAAGCCGGAAAAAAAGGTCTGGCAAAGCCACATCTCCCAACGCGCCTCAGCGCACGACTCATTGTGTAGTTTGGCACCCACCATGCCCACCATCGAACAGATTCTCGAGAGCCTTCGTTCGGTCCAGGATCCGGACCTCCACAAAGACATCGTGACCTTGGGGTTCGTGCAGAACCTCGAGATCGATTGCGGTGGGGGAGTGTCCTTCGACCTCGTCCTCACCACGCCTGCCTGTCCCGTCAAGGACCTGCTCAAGGCCCAAGCCGAGGATGCCGTCAAGGCGTTGGGCTTTGAGAAGGTGGAAGCGCGGCTCTCCGCCGTGACCACCTCGCGCCCCGGCATGGACAAGGCGCAGATGTTGCCGGGCGTCAAGAACGTGTTGGCCATCGCCTCCGGCAAGGGCGGCGTGGGGAAGTCCACCGTGACGGTCAATCTCGCGGTGGCGCTGGCCATGCGCGGGGCCAAGGTCGGGATTTTGGACGCCGACATCTATGGGCCTTCGCAGGGCATGATGTTGGGCGTGACGGAAGATCCGGAGATGGACGCCGAGCGTCGCGTGTATCCGCCGACCGCGCAGGGCGTGAAGGTGATCTCCATGTCGATGTTCAACGACGACGAGGCCCCGGTGGTCTGGCGCGGGCCCATGGTCAGCCAGATGGTCCAGAACTTCGTGCGCCAGGTGCAGTGGGGCGAACTGGATTATCTGTTGATTGACATGCCTCCGGGAACCGGCGACATCCAGCTCACGCTCACCCAGCAGGCGCCCATCACCGGGGCCGTAATCGTGTCCACGCCGCAGGATGTGGCGTTGCTGGATGCCAAGAAGGGGCTCAAGATGTTCGAGAAGGTCTCCGTGCCGGTGCTGGGGATCATCGAGAACATGAGCGGGTTCGTGTGCGACGGCTGCGGCAAGGTCCACGACATTTTCCGTCGCGATGGCGCGCGCAAGGTGGCGGTGGGCTACGGGCTTCCGTTCCTGGGGGCCGTGCCGCTGGAACCGGGCGTGGCCCTTTCCGGCGACAGTGGCGCCCCGGTGGTGGCCTCCGCCCCCAACAGCCTTTCCGCCAAGGCCTTCATGGAGATCGCCGGACGCGTGGCCTCCGAGTTGTCGGTGCTGCACGCGCAGGCGGGCAAGGTCATGACAGAATTTGATATCGATTGGGGAGGCGCTTCCGAAGAAGCGCTGGAGGTGGCCAAGTGAGCCACGCGCCCGTGAAGATCCACCGCTACAAGGAAGGCCTCTTTGGCGTGGATTGGGAGGACGGCAACCGCACGGCGCTCCCGTACCGGTGGCTGCGCGGGCATTGCCCGTGCGCGCATTGCGTGGACGAATGGACCGGCGTGCGCCGGGTGGGCGAAGCCGAGGTGCCTTTCAATGTGGAACCCGTGCGGGTGGAATCGGTGGGGCGCTACGCCTTGCGCATCCACTGGAACGACAAACACGACGCCGGGCTGTACACCTACGACTACCTGCGCGATCTCACCGCCAAATGGGCCCAGGGCCCCCATGTGGAGCCCGGTGCCGCGCCTGCGTGCGGTTCCAAAGGCGGGTGCGTCTGAGCTCCAGACCTCTCTTCACACGCGCCCTGGCTTGGGTTCCTGCCGTTTGGCTGGTCCATGCGATTTTGCGGCTGGCCGTGCTCGCGCGGCCCGATGCGTTCGGGCATCCCTTCGTGGGCAAGATCCATTGGTATCTGTTCCACGCCTGGAGCTATGACGCCGTCTCGATCTTCCTCGGCTCCATTCCCTTTTTGGCGCACGTGTGGTTTTGGGAGAATCGCTCGCCGCGTTGGGCCAAAACAGGCACGTGGGCAAAGGCAGGATATTGGGCTCTGGCGATCGGCCAAGCGGCCATGTTGCCCCTGGCGGTAGCTGATCACGAATTGCAGCGCTTCATGGGCTCGCGCCTGACCTTTTCTCTGGTGGGCACCTACGGGAACCCCGCCTCCATGAGGGAGGTCTTCCGGGCTATGCTGGATGATCGCGGCGGGCCGGGCCTGCCGTTTGTGCTGCTCCTGGGCTGTGTGCCTTTGGCGATCTTTCTGGCCCGACGATTCGCGCGGCTTCCAACGCTCTCCACCAAGCCGTGGCGCTGGGTGATCGGATGCTTCGCCTTTGCGCTCGTGGGCTGGGTTTACACCCAATTTTGTGGGGCGGATTCAACCGCGCCCAAAAGTTGCGTCCGGTGGTCCAGGTGTGGATCGACGAGATCACGCAGACCGTCCGTCCCGGCATGAGCCAGGAGGCATGGATCAAAGGGGGGCGCCGTTGGCGTGAGACCTGGCTTTCCGAGGCCGGACCCGATACCGCCTGGACCTTCCCGGATTCCACGCGTCCCTTCTGGAGGGTGCCGCGTACAGAATCTGTCGCACCGCCGCAAGACCGTCGCAACGTGGTGTTGATTGTGATGGAATCCGGCCGTGGCCTCAACTGCGGATTTCTGAAGCCCTACGGCGCCGTGCGCGACGCCACCCCGTTTTTGGATTCGATGGCCCAGACGGGCAAGGTCTGGGCCCGGCACACGTGTCCGTCCATGCCCACCGTGCGCGCCTTGATGGCCATGCATCTGGGCGTTCCCGATCACCCAGACAAAAACATCGCCACCTCCTTTCCGGCGCTACACCACAAGGCCTTCACGCAAATCTTACGCGATGAAGGATGGCAGACCCGGTTCTTCTCCGGTGCCGATCCCGCCTGGGACAACGAAACCCCCTGGCTGGGCCGCTGGTACGACGGTTTCGATTACAACCAAAACCGCGAACAAGATGAAGATCTCTTTGCGCATGTGGGCGAATGGATGCACGGGAATGTTTCCACCCAGAAGCCATTTCTTGTCACCGTGATGACCAAGTCCAACCATTACCCCTTCGACCAGAAGGCCGAGTGGCAGGAACGAGCCCGATCTGCAAAAGCGCCACGAGCGTTCGATGCGCTACATGGATTCGTGCATCGGGGTGTTCGTGCGGGGATTGCGAAACGAACCCTGGTTTTCCAAGACGACCTTCGTGGTCACCGGCGACCACGGCTTCCCGCTGGGCGAGCACGGCCCTGGCAACATGGGCTTTGGCCTGTTCGACGAATCCACTTGGGTGGCTCTGCTCGCCTGGGGCGATACCGCCCGGCTGGCCCCTGGCGTGGAGATGGGACCCACTTCGCACTTGGACATCGCGCCCACCATCCTTGCCTTGGCGGGAGTGCGCAAGCCCAATCATTTCGCTGGGCATGATCTTTTACACCCGGTCAGTCCGTCGCGCCGCACCTGGGCCACGCACTACGACGAACTGTCCGTTCAGACCACGACCTGGCGCGCGCATTCCACCATCTCAGGGCAGCCCCGCGAACATGGGTCGCAGTTGTTCCGTTACGACCTCGATCCTCGCGAACTTGCTGACTCCCTGGCGGGAAGGCAACCCCTGTTCGATTCGCTCGTGAAGGACGCCCGTGCGCGGGCCAATCTGGCCGTGGAAGCCTTGCGCCGCGACGCGCTGGTAGGGGCTACTCCACCCTGAAGGAACCGCCCGAGTAGTTCACGTGCACGTTCGCCCCGCCAGCCAGCGGGATGAGCGTGACGGCGTTTCCTGTCACGGCGAGGCTCGCGAAGCCTTCTGTGCCGGGTAGAGTCACGGTGTGGTTGTTGAACAGCCTGCCGTTTTGGTTTCGCAGCAACGCCAGCTTCCAAACCACCGGTGCGTTGCGGCCATCCATGCGGATCACCACCACCACGTCGTCCGATCCATCCATATCCAGGTCGCCTTGCGCGATGCCCCAGGGCGTGCCCTTGGAGTCCACCAAGCTGGCGACTTGGCCAGGTCGTCTGGCCACGCCCTTCTTGAAATCCAGAGACCCCGCACCGTCCTGGTAGCGAACGTCTTGCGCTTGGATCCAGGCTTGGGCCGCGGTGAGGTCTTGGCGGTGCGCAGCGGGCTGGACAGTGGTCTCGCGCATTCCCGTTGGCGCGGCGGGGCCTGGGGCGGGGGCGGATGGAGTGGTGGTTTTGTTGTCCGCAGGCTTCTTGGCGTCGGCGGCTTTTTTCTCTTCGGCTTGCTTCTTGCCTTTGGCGGAGGTGTCGGGAATCGCCTTGTACGCTTTCCCCGTCGGGTCGATCATTCTTTTCGCGTCTTCGCAGCTGGTCAGAACACACAGGGCGCAAGCCAGCAAGAGTTGTCGAGTCATTCTTTCAGTCTACATCCGCACCGAGTGCTTGCGGAGGTCAGACAGAGGGGGATGGGTCGAAAAATGGTACGCTGGCGGCGAAGTCCACCATAGAGCCAATGGAGAATGGGAGTGTGTGATTCGGAAAGTTCTGTCGTCGATGGGGTCGTCCTGGTCCGCTCGCCCCTGTTGGGTGCGGATTTGGAGGCCGCCTTCCTGGAGCGTTGCCCGGTGCGTTCGGTGGACCCGTCCGGCCTTTCCCTGGCCTTTTTGGAGCGATCGCGCACGGACGGTGCCTTAGGGGTGGTCGGTGTGAACCATTCACCCCAGGTGGCCTTGTTGTGCCGGGAAGCCGGCCTGCGGTACGTGTCGTGGACGATCGACCCCCTGACGCGCGAGCGTTGGGAAGTAGTGCCGCTTGCCCAGTCGGTGTTGTTTGTCCACCGCAAGGCGTTGGTGGCCCCCTTGCAAGCCATGGGACATGCGAACGTGCAATGGTTGCCCCTGGCCGCACCTGCGCGCAGGTGGGAGGTTCCGGACGCTCCGCGTGCCGTCGCGGGAGTTTCGTTTGTGGGGAGTTCCCTGCAAGACGAACGGAATCTGTTCGTGCATGGGCTGGACCAGTGGGGCATCCCCGATACCCAACCCGCCTTGGAAGCGCACTTGGTGGAACTGGCCCACCTCGCCCAGGAGCAGACTGGATTCCATGGGTTCTTGCGCGATCCAGCTCTGGTGCCCGCCTCGTTGGTCGCGCATTTGGCTGGTGTGGCCACCCCCGAGGACATCGCCGAGTGCTTGGATGCTGGCCTGGCCTGGGTTTACCGGCGCGAACAGGTCCGGTTCTGGGCCCAACGGGGAGCCGTTGTCCATGGCGACGGCGGATGGCAGGAGGTGGTGGGGGAGTCCTGGCGCGGAACTCTGCGCAACGGACAAGAAATGACACGTGTTTATCGCGACGCAACTTTGAACGTGGACGTGCCGCGATTGCACCAACGCGAGATCGCCACCCTGCGGGCGTTCGATGTGATGGCCAGCGGGGGGCTTCTGCTGGTGGAGCATGGCACCGAACTGGAAGAACTGTTTTGCGCCGGCGATGAATTTTTGGTGTGGGAAACTCCCGGACAGCGCCTGGAAATCCTGGAGGAATCCCTCCGGAATCCCACCTGGGGCCGATCCATCGGCGCACGAGCCCGGGAAGCGGCTTGGGGGAATCGACTGGACCTGAGAGTGGAGAAGATTTTGGAGGCGCTGCGGTAGGAGAATCCGTCGCGATTGCGTACGTTGCAAGGCATGAACCACTGCACACCCAAGGATCTGCTCGAGGGCCGCTCGCCCGCCAACGCCCAATTCATCGATGTGCGCGAGCCGGAAGAGCTTGCCGAAGTCGCCTGGCCGATGTTTGCGGCCATGCCCATGTCCGGATTCCAGGGCACCTTCCAGGAACTGGACAAAAATCGTCCCGTGGTGATCCTGTGCCGTTCCGGCAAGCGCTCGGAAAATTGCGGGATCTTCCTGGAATCCAAGGGCTTCGCGGAAGTTTGGAACGTCGACGGCGGGATCATCCAGGCGGAAGAAGAAGGCGCCCCCGTGGTCTTCAACCAGGACTAACCTGGGCCGGATCGCCGCTCGCCCTTCGAGACGTTTCGCTCCTCAGGACGAACGGCGGATGGTTTCTCGCCGTTCCACCCTTTTCGATCCGCCCGCCGCGGGGTCAGTTGCCGATATTGACCGTGTAGCTGCCCCATTCGGTGGTGGCCACCACCCGCTGGGTGCCGTCGTTTTGACGATGGATCCCCACTCCGTGGGCGCCCACGGGATTCCCCGTCGGTTGTCCGGGCCAGCCGGAGGCGACCGGATTCCAGGTTCCCGCCCAGCCGAAGCAGCGACGCACCCCGCCTTGCCCGGATCCGTTGGTGAAGGCCATGTACAGGCGCTTTTGGGGTCCCCATGCGATGCCTTCGATCCCGACGACATCCGATTGGACCAAGGATCGACCGATCAGGGAAGGCGTCGAGGTGTTCCACTGGTAGATGCCGGATTCCGTCGCGACGACCATGTCCTCGCGCAATGTGGGAAGGGTGGTGGAGAACGAATCCACGGCGAAGGCGCGGATGTTGGAGGCCTTCGTGCCCCAATCCATCCAGTTGTAGGCGGGAATGCGCGCATCCCAGCCGAACTTCGCGACCACCTCGCCGGATCCCTGCCACAGGCCCGTTCCGTCCGACCACAAGGGGCCCGTGCCATCGAGGACGGTCAAGGTCGGCATGGCTTTCCAAGCGTAGCTGGAGTAGTAGAGGGTTCCCATGTCGGTGGAGGCCACCAGGTCACCCAGGTGACGGGTGAGGCTGTACACCCATCCCAAATCCGTGGTTCCCACCCGTTCGGCTACGGTCGCGAATTTCCGGATCCTCCAGACAACCCCTTCCACGCCTGCCACGAGCTCGGAATCGTTGGCGTACAAGGTTTGGGCGGCGCTCAGATTCCAGTCGCGCACCAGATCCACCCAGCCGGTGTCGGCAAGCATCTTGGGGCCGGTGCCGTCGCCGCAGGCGAAGACCTTGCCCGCGGCTCCCTGCACCAGGCAACCCAGGTCGCGCGTGTCCAGTGGTCTCCAGCGAGGCAAATGCACGGTGATCTTGTTTTCCGGCGACATTCGAGTTCCATCGTAGGCGACGGCGCGCACCACGATCGAATCCATTCCAGCCGGGATGTCCATGATATTGCCGCTGTTCCACGTCCGGGTGTAGGTGGTCCCGGGCGCGGGAGTGGAGCCATCGGTGGTGTACAAAATGCTGCCGGTGGTGGCGTTCATATTGATGGTGAACGAGGTTCCCATCACCTCCAAGCTCGTGGCGATGGGGTTGTTGGCAAGGTCGGCGAATCCGGGGGCGGTCAAGGTGGTGGTCCCGTAGGGATTCAGGTACACGTTCTTGGCATTTCCGACCATCCACTGCTGGTTCGAGGGACTCCAGGCAACGATGCATGCCACCAGTTGGACCGGGGACTGGATCGGGATCTGTTCTCCCGGCGTAGCGTACAGCCAGACGCCGGTGGATCCCAATTGGTAGGCCACCTTGGCGTCCACCAGATTGGTGGGCAATGTCGTGGGGAAGCTGAATTGCAAATACCCTGGCAGTACGACAGGAAGGATCACACCGGGCTCGCTGAATGCGGTTCCTCCGGCGATGGTCAAACTTGGACTGCCGAAGGGTTTCCCACCGAAGACATTGACTGTCCGAGACTGCCCGGACTTCCAGGTGGAGCTGGATGCATCCCAAGCAACCACGAAGGCCTCCAGTTGGAGCTGATCGTCGATTCTGACAGTGGTCCCTTCTTGGATGTACCCGAAGGCGCCGGTGGCCATGGCCCCGATGGCCGACGTGCGATAGGCGATCTTGCGCGGCGTGTACACGGCGGGGATGTCCATGGGGCTCTCGAAGGAGGCGATCACCGGGAAGGAACCATCGGCCAGGATGTTGGGCGATCCGAACGAACCGCCGCCCATGTAAAGGATTGGAGGTGTGGGCGGCTCGAAGCTGGAAATGTTGGAAACCAGAACTTGCCCCTGCTTCCAGCGCCTTTCCGTGGGACTCCACTCGATCAGGTACGACTCGACGGTGCTGCCTGGACTGACGGGCAGTTGGTAGCTCAAATCGTGGATTACCCATTCTCCGAGGGAGTTTTTGACCACCACCCGCACCAGGGAACGGTCGGTCGTGGAACCATTGGGGAGCCCAAAGGACATGGATCCCGTGCCAGTGGGTGGCAAACTCACCGTTGGCTGGGCAACTTCGTTGGAGGGAGCCGTCGCCACCGGGTTCATGGAAGACTGGACAGGAACTGTCAGGATGGACTCCCTCCCGTAGAACCAGTCTCCCGCGGTGGGGTTCCATCCGATCGCATAGGCTTTCACGGTCATGGGCGCCGAGTCCACCACCGAATAGTTCAGGTCTTCCAGCGTCGTGGTCTGGCGGATGGAGTTCCAAACAGCCAGGTGGATGTTCTGGTAATTGCCGATCGCCGAAGGCGGCGAGAAAAAGATCGTGCCGCCGGTCTGGATGGGGCCCTGGATGCCTGGAGGCCCGAAGCTGGTTCCGGGCCCCTTGAGCAGAGGGGTGCCCGAGATGGTGGTTTGGATCGGGCCTTTGAACCACCTGTGGGACACGGCACTCCAGCCGATCAGATAGGCCTCCACCTTGGTGGCGGTGCTGACTTCGAAGGAATAGGCGAGCGGGAACCTCTGGAAAGCCGCACTGCCCCCGGTCCGGAGGGCGATTTGGGGGTTGGGAATGTCCGTGCGCATATTTTTGACGCTGAAGGACACCCTTCCGGTGGTGCCCATCGGCGGCACGCTGATGTCCAGTTGCTCGAGTTCGTTTCCCGCCACGGAAAGATCAGGCTCGGGCACATTCGGAATCGTCTCCCACTCCCACGAAGAGATCGCTCCCCAGGTGGTTCCATCGGTGCAACGGCTGGTGATTTTGGAGTTCACCGGCAACTCCACCTCCACGGTCTGGTTGGACGTGGACTGGTAGGATGTCCCGGGAGCCGGGCTTGAATTTCCCTCGGTCCAAACAGGGTGGTGGCTGGAGCCCGAGCTGCTTGAGCAGAAGAGTTGCAATCTGTTTCCGTTGGTCGTTGCCGTGATGGAAACGGCAGGCGCAGTGGTGATGGGGACCCCGCTCGTGCCGCCAATGTCCACTACGGATGTCCCCATGGAGGGTACGTTTCCGGTGGAACTCCATTCACGAGATCGGTCGCTGCCGAGGCCGCTCACGCGAAACCACAAGGTGCCTTGGGGCAGATTGTGGATTTGGATGGATTTCTGGTTCCAATCAGCCTCGTTTTGGGCCAGGATGCCATTGCCTCCCACTGTGCCAAATGGTTGGGAGGAGATTTCCACCAACACGATACTGGCGGGAGGCACGGCGACCAATCGCGGCGAAAATTGGCGAGGGGACTTGTCCACGGGTTGGGTGGTGGCGTCCTGGTTGCAGGAAGCAAACAGGAGAACAGACAAGACAACGATGGCTTGTGATTTCATGTTTGCCTCTACCATTTCACCACGATGGAGCGATCTGTTGACGGCGTCGAGGTCGGGGGGGGCTCCTCCTGGTTTTGGGTGGCATACCAGGCGGCCGCGCCACCCGCTCCCACCAAGAGCACCCCTCCCACAAGCCAGACCCCCCAATGGCTTCCTTTGGGTTCCAGCCGGAGATGCCGTCGCACCGTCACGTCCACCACGCTGGAAAGGCCCGTGGCGTCCTTTGCGGAAAGGCGCAGCACATAGCTTCCGGAATCGAGTTTGGCTGGAAAGATCAACAGCATGTCGCCGTTGGCCATGGTCCCCTTGACCTGCCGGACCACAGCGGTTATGGTGGAATCAGGTCGATCGGGCCGGTGGAACTGGGCGCGCGCCTCCACCAGTCCGCGGCGGGACGTGGCCTGCCAGGCCACCACGACAGAATCAGACCAAAGGTCGGGCGAAACGGGCGAGGAAAACTTGACTTCCGGCGGCGGAAAGCCCGACCCTGCCCGACCCAGCAGGTCACCGCCCACCTGGGGCACCAGCGAAGTCAGGATGTCGTCGATTTCGCCTGGAGCCTGCCGGGTGGACGATCGCAGGACCTCGCCGGAGGCGACATCGACCATGCGGGCCACCAGCACGAAGGTCTTGCCCAACCTGCCCACCGACCCGACCACCATGCGGTCGATGCCCAAAAGCTGGCCGACTTCCACCGCGCATTCTGTTCCCGAACACGCACCGGATTTCTGGAAACCCTGTTCGGCCAGGATTTTGTCCATCTGGGAGCGCTCCATGACCCGCACCTCGCCGGAGCCTTGCAGCTCGGCCGCCAGCGCCTCGGACAGGATGAGCGCCTCGTCAGGACTGACCTGACGGGCTTCCAGCGGCATGACGGCCACCAGTGGAGATTTTCCCGCGCTTTGCACTGGCGCAGGGGCGGCCACGAATGTCATGACCGAGAGCAAAATGGTTGGGATCACGCCGCAGCCTCCTTTGGCGACAGCGCTGATCCTACCACCTCAAATCGTCAGGTGCGAGCGGACCTCTCAAAGATGCTTGGAGAGGATCTTTCGGGAAGCGTAGAGGTATTCCAAGCCGGAGGCGGCGGTGACCGCGGCCACCAGCCACATCAGCAACGGTGGGGTGATCTTGAACGCCAAGGTCCACCAAGGCCAGTCCAAGTGCAGATCGCGCAAAATCCCATCGAAAGCCGCGAAGGTCAGGATGGCGATAATCGCCCCGATCTGGATGGCCGTTTTCCACTTGCCGGACTTGCGGGCGGCGATCACCTCGCCCTCGCCGGCGGCCAAGGTGCGTAGGGTTTCCACCGCGCTTTCACGGTAGAAGATGATTGCCACGGCCGCCACCGAAGCCCACCCCGTGCCCAAAAAGCACAGGAAGGTGGTGAAGGTGGCGATTTTGTCGGACCATGGATCCAGGTATTTGCCCAACGTGGTGACTTCGCCCCACTTGCGGGCCAGATGACCATCGAGCCAGTCGGAAATCGCCGACGAAATGGCGATCAAAAGCGCCAGGACCTGGAACACCAGATGGTTGTTGGTGAAATCCGAATCGCCGTCGTAGAAGAACACCGCGATGAAGACCGGCGCCAACACGATGCGGGAGAGGGTGATCTGGGTGGCCACGGTCATGTGGGAGCGCGCCTCGGGGTGGCGGAAATGTTTGATCAGCCACACCCCTGATCCCACAATGCACAAAATGATGCTGATGCCACAGGCCACGGTCGCGTAGGGCTGGATTTCCAGGGTTTGCAGCAAGGTGGCCGCATACACCGACCAATGCGCGAAGTATTGCCACACATCACGCCGAACCGGGGGGAGGCGCGACCTCTCGCGGGCCAAGATCAATACAAAGCCCACCAAATACCGCAAGAACAGACCACCGGCCATGATGGTCAGCAGGGTGGGGAAGGGTTCCCACTCGTCTCCCCACAAACGCTGCGCCAAAAACCAAACCGCCACCAGCAGGAACACGCGCTCGAAACTCCCGGCCCAGATCTGGAGCTTTTCTTCTTCGCGCCAGCGCCGGTCGATCCATCCCAGGAACCCGCCGCCAAAAAACAGCACTCCCAGCAGGGCTACGGCTTCGTAATCGCCATGGAAGGGAATCAGGATCAGTACCGGGATCCACAAGGCGAATAAGGCGGTTTGCACCCAGGCAAACCACTTGGGGCGTGGCCTGGGCGAAGCGGAGTCGGTCATGGGGCGTCTCCGAGCAGGGATAGGGCGTGGGCGCGCACGGCGGGATCGTCCGGTTTGCCCAACATGCGGCAAAGTTCGTCCAGGCGCTGGGCGCGCGACAGGTTGTTCACTTGCGAATGCGTGCGACCGTCCAGCACCGTTTTGGCGATGGAAAGGTGTTGGTCGGCCAAAGCGGCTACTTGGTGCAGGTGCGTGATGGCCACGACCTGGCGATCCGCCGCAAGCTCCCGCAGCGACCTGCCCACCTGGTGGGCAACGGTGCCGGAAAGCCCGGCATCCACTTCGTCGAACACCAACAAAGGCACCGGGTCCACCGCGGAAAGCCTGGACTCGATGGCCAGCATGATGCGCGAAGCCTCGCCGCCGGAGGCGACTTCGGTGAGTTCCCGCCAGCCTTCGCCGGGGTTGGGCGAAAGCTCGAACACGGCCTTGAGCAGCCCTTCCGGACCCGGCTCGGAAAGTTCTTCCAGGCGGGTGCGGAAAGCGGCGCCTTCCATTCCCAGTTCCTGCAGGCGTGCGCTGATGTCGGTGTCCAGCGAAGCCGCGGCCAGCCGCTGGTGGCCTGACAATTCTTGCCCCAGTGTTCGCGCCCGTTCCAGGGCGGCGTCCGCCTGGCGCTGGCGCAGGGCGATTTCGCCGGCGCTGTCGGTGGCCAGCCGAAGTTCCGACTCCAGCCGATCCCGCAAGGCCACAAGCCCCGCGAGGTCGGTGCGGTGGCGCAGTTTCAGTTTCTGGATCCGCGCCAACTTACCGTTGAGGCGATCCACTTCTTCGGGATCGGCGGAGTCGGGGATGTCGTAGGAATCCAACGAAATGGCAATTTCCGTCAACTGCGAGCGGACTTCGCGCAGTCGGTCTTCCAGGGGGGCCTGGGATTCGTCGGCCTGGGCGATCTTGGCGATGGCCTTGGCCAGAATCCCCATCTGGCGCTCCAGGGCACCGCCGTCGGCCAACGTGGTCCGCGATTGCTCCAGCCACTGCGAAATCTGGCCTGCTTGGGAGAGCACCTTGATCCGACGCTCGAAATCTTCCTCTTGGCCGGGGGCCAGGTGCGCCTGGGCCAGTTCGTGGAGCTGGAATTCCAGGAACTCCCGGTTGCGCTCGGCGTCCTGTGCCACGCGGGTTAGGGTACGGACCTCTTCGCGCAGGCGCTTCCATTCGTTCACCGCTTGGCGCGTTTCCAGTGCCAAAGCCCCTTTGCGGGCCAGCTCCGACAACAGTGCGGCGTGGTCGGTCACCGACAGCAATCGCTGTTGGGCGTGCTGGCCGTGCAAATCGAACAGTCGTCTGGAAATGGCCACCAGATCCTTGAGGGACGCGGAGACCCCTCCAATACGGATGCGCGACCGGCCGTTGGCTTGGATCTCGCGGCTCACCAAAAGCTCGCCTTCTTCGATTTGGGCGCCCACCTCTTCCAGCTGGGCCTTGAGCTCCGCGTCGGATTGGGGCAGCTGGAACCTGGCCTGGACCAAGGCCCGCTCGGACCCGCGGCGCACCAGGTCCGCCTCGGCGCGGGCGCCTTGCAAGAGACGCAGGGCAGAGAGAAAAACGGATTTTCCGGCGCCGGTTTCGCCGGTCAGGCAACTGAGACCCGGGCCGAATTCGGCCCGGGCTTGGGAGAAGATCGCGAGATCCCGGATTTCAAGCTCCAGAAGCATTGCTCAAATGTGCAAAAAATCCCGGACTCCAAAGGGGATGGTTGTCCGAGGGGAGAAACTCCGGTTGATTCCCCAACCAGGAAAATGGGACAATCCCGATCGACCATGATCAATTCTCCTTCCACGATATCCTCCGCCAGGACTTCATATCCGGTGGTGTTGATCGTCGACGACGAGGATGACATCATCCAGGTTTTGCGTCGTTGGCTGGAGCGGGAAGGCTACTCGTGCCGTTCTTGCCACAGCGGCGAGGAGGCCCTTTCCATCTTGGAGCGCGAGGACATCGGGATCGTAGTGACCGATTGGCATATCCTGGGACTGGACGGGATCGAGCTCACGCGCAGCATCCGCGCGCGGCATCAGAGTGGCAAACCCTACGTGGTGCTCACCACCGGCGATGCCAGCATGGCGGTGGTGCAGAGGGCGTTCGACGCCGGGGTGGACGATTTCATCCGCAAACCCATGGATGGTGCCGAGATCGTTTCCCGGTTCAACGCGGCGTGCCGGGTGCTGGACCTGGAGGAGCGACTCGCCCACGACGCGCGCGTGGAAGCCGAGCGCGGACTGCACCGCGGGGTGGTCCGCGAACTTTCCGAAGTGGTGGCCACGCTCGCCCACGACTTGCGTACACCCTTGGGGACCATGCGCATGACCGCGCGTTCGATCCGCCACCGGGTGGACGACGAATCCACCGAACTCGTGGGTTTGGCCGATCGCATGGAACGCATCGCCGCCCAGATGTCGGAAACCCTGGACGACGTCCTGGCCGCCTTCGTGCAGGACGACGGCAGCGCCGAAGCTTGGACGGATTTTGACCTCGCCCAGGAAGCGCGTCGGGCGGTGGAAATGCTGGCGGTGGCCATCGGGGAAACCGTGCAGGTGGTGGTGGCAACGACGGAATTTCCCATGCGGGGCAATCCCTTCGGGATGCGTCGCCTGGTCCTGAACCTGATGAACAACGCGCTTCGCCATGCCAAACCCAGCCGCGTGGAGGTGAATTTCCATGTCCAGCACGAGCGCGACTGGGGTTGGCTGGAAATCCAGGACGATGGCGAAGGCATCGATCCAGGTTTGCTCCCGCATCTGGGCGAACCGCTGCGGCTGACGTCCTCTTCGGTGCGCAAGGAGTATTTCGTGAGCGGCGCCGGATTGGGGCTCACCATCTGCAGGCGCATCTGCGCAAGCCACGGCGGCCGCATGGTGATCGCCAGCGGCCGCGACCGAGGCACCCGCGTGAGGGTGTGGTTTCGGCTGATGGAAAGCGCGCCCGTGCGGGATTCCGAATTCGCCCCGCTGGAAACGGAAGTCCTGGAATGAAGAGGCAAAACATCCTTGTGGTGGACGACAACGCGGACTTCCTGGAGAGCGTTTCCACCGTGTTCTGGGATGCGGGCTACGCGGTGAGCACCGCGAAAAATTCCTCGCAAGCACTGGAAATGGCCGCCCGGAGCCGCCCGGATATTTGTGTGGTGGATGTGGCCATGCCGGGAGCCGACGGAATCCAACTCATCAAATTCTTCCGCAGCCGCCATATCTACCGTCAAATCCCCATGATCCTCTTGACGGCCGGAGTGCGTCGCGACTCGCTGGCCGAGGCGCTGGATCTTGGGGTGAAGGATGTGTTCCTCAAATCCAAGTTCACGGCCGAAGACCTGGTGGAACGTGTGGCGCTGCGGCTTGCGGAGCCAAGGGAACTCATCCGCAGCCCCGAGCTCGCCGACCGGCCATCCTCCTTCCGGGAGCTGCCCCCCAAGGAAATCAACCAGGCGCCTCCCATCCTTCCCAGCGAATTTCTGCCCAAGGAGCCGATCTTCGCCTCCGCCTCCAGCGCGCCCCCCGCAAGCGCGGCGCCGCCAGCCGCATCGGCCAGTGGCACCTCGCAGCGCCCCCCATCCGACGCCCCCGCTTCTGTCGCTCCCGCAAGCCAGGTGCCCGCAAGCTTTCGCCAGGACATCGTCCATCGCCGGTCGGTGTCCAGGGAGCTGGCCGATGCGATCGTGAAGATGCAGGTCCTGCCCAAGGTCCGCACCGACATGATCCACATCGCTTCCCAGGCCCAATCGAGCCTGGCTGGAATCGAAGGGGTGGCCCGCAACGATCCGGTCATGGCACTTCGATTGATCAGCGCGACCAACGCGGCCGCGTACGCCCGGCCCGCGCCCCTGTTTGACCTGGGCGAAGCGATCCGGGTACTGGGTCTGGAACAAGTGGGGAAAATCGTGGGCGCGAGTGCGGCCTTCAAGCCCCTCGACCTCGACGAGCAGGTCTCGGCCGATCTGGCCTCCGTTTGGCGCCATTGCATCGCCACGGCCTACTACGCCGAACGCCTGTCCAATGCCAGCGAAAAGGACGTGGCCTTTCTGGCCGGGCTTCTGCACGATCTGCCGATCTTGTTTTCCCTCCTGTATCTGGGCGACGAATGGCTCCCGATCCGCGCCCATTGCCAGGTCAAGGGGATGTCGCTGCGCGACGGTCTGTCCACCGCCACGGGCTTCCAGATGAACGACATCGGATCCCAAATTCTGTCCACCTTCCGGATCCCTCCCGAGCTGGGCGGGCCGCTTCTGCGCTATTTTGAACATTTTCTGTCCAACAAGCCCAAGGAGCCGGGATCGTTCGCGCGACGCATGGACATCGCCCACAACCTGGCCGTGGCGCAAGGTCGGCCCGGCACCGTCCACGCCGAGGTGCGTTGCCTTTCGCGCGAGGAGCTCGCCTTCCCGGAGGCATTGAACATCCTGGCTCCGTCCGATCCCGCTCGCCTGAAATACCTGGAAGACCAAGCCGGGATCGCGGAAGATGGCTCCAGCGACTTCGCGAGGCTTCGCCATCCGATCGCCTTGTGGCGTGCCCCGATGTGGTCGGAGCCCGACCCGGTGGAATCGATCCTGTCCATGATGGGGGAGTGCATCGTGGTTTCGGAGATCTCCCAATTGGCCGTGAAAGGCGCCTGTCGGCTGGGGATCGCCGAACCTGGAACGGATGCCTGGACGGAAGTGCTGCGCATGGCGCCGGTGGTGGTGTTGCACCGGGCGCAGCTTCCGGAAGAGGCCCTCCCCGGCGGAGTGGAAGCTCTGCGGATGCCGGTTTCCCTCTCGCTTCTGGCCAAGCGGTTGCGGCCGGCCTGACGCCCAGGGTGTACTTTTGGAGGCTCTCGATCCGCCCCGAAGGCAAAGCGCCCCTCCGGGGGAGGCGACTTGTGCCCTTCGGATCCATCCAGGAGTCAAAATGATCCCATCCATTCTCGGATCCCTCGCGGCGATCCTCTTCGCCCAGATCGCCCCGGCGTCCGCCGCGCCGCAGAGCGTGCCGGAAATCCGCCTGACCGTGCGCGATACGGTGTTTTCCAACGGGATGCGAGTGCTTGTGCACGAAGACCACTCCCTTCCCATGGTGGCCTGCCAGATTTTTTACGTGACAGGATCCGTTCACGAACACGCGGGCGGAACCGGCATCGCCCACATGTTGGAACACATGCTGTTCAAGGGCACTCGCAAGGTGGGAATCACGGACTCCCTGGCCGACGCCCGGTTCCTGCCCCGGATCGATTCGGCGGAGGAGGCTCGCCGCGAGGCGCTGTCGCGCGGGGACACCGCGGGTGCGCGGCGCGCCAAGGCCGCGATGGATTCCCTCAACACCCTGCATCGCGCGTATTTCGTGAAGGACGAACTTTGGCAGGCCTACCAGGAGGTGGGCGGGACCGATCTCAACGCCTACACGTCGGATCTCGCCACGGTGTACCACGTGACCCTTCCCACCAACCGGTTCGAACTGTTCCTCTGGATGGAAAGCGATCGCATGACACGTTCCGTCATGCGTGATTTCTATGCCGAACGCGACGTGGTGCGGGAAGAACGCCGCCTGCGCATCGAGAACAAGCCGCAGGGCCGCTACTGGGAAAGCCTGGACCATCTGTTCTGGGGCGCCCATCCGTACGGGAACCCGACCATCGGCTGGCCCTCCGACATCGAGTCCTACCGCCGCTCCCAGGTGCAGGAGCACTACGAGAAATTCTACGGACCCAAAAACGCCATCCTGGTGCTTTCCGGCGACGTGACGGCCGACAAAGCCTTCGAGATGGCGGGCCGGTATTTCGGAGGGATCCGCAAGGGCGCCGACTTCCCCCAGGTGGTGACTCGCGACCCCGAGCCTGCGGGCCAAAAACGTTTGGTGTCCATCCAGGACAACGCCCGTCCCCGCATCGACATCCTGTTCCCGTTGCCGGACATCCATGATTCCAGCTCCAGCGCCTTCGAGATCGTGGAGGGCGTCCTGTCCGGCGCCTCCGGTCGGTTGGAGCGTCTGCTGGTGGACTCCCTGCGCCTTTGCACGTCCGTGGGGGCCGGCCACCGCGCCCAGATCTACGCCAGCCAGTTCGTGATCTCCGCCACGCCCGCCCAGGGCGCCGATCCCGTCCACATCGAGAGGATCGTGTGGGAAGAGGTGGCTCGCCTGGGCGAAGGCTCCCTTTCCGCTCGCGAGATCCAACGTGTCAAAAACCGTCTGGCGGTCGCCCGGCTGGGCCGCCTGCGGTCGCGGGAGACCATCGCCGGCGATCTGGGCTACATGGAACTGTTCGGCAGCTGGAAGCTCCTCTCCAGCTACCCCCAGTCGGTCCAGCTCCAGACCGATTCCACCGTCAAGGCCGCCGCCGCCAAGTGGCTGCGCCCCGAGCGCGCCACCGTGGGCTGGCTCCTGCCGCGCAACCACTCGGAACACACCAAGACGGGAGTCTACCGATGAACCGCCGATTTCTGTCTGCCTGGACACTGGCGAGCCTCGCGCTGGCTGGATGCCTCTCGCCCTTGCCACCACCCGCCCCCGAACCTCTGATCGGCCGCTCGAACCCGGGCCAAACCCTGGATCAAGCCACCTCCGAGGCCCTCGAGCCGCCGCCTACCGCTTCGGTCGGGTGGCGCGCCTTGAGCGTCCAACCGGTGGTCTGGGCTCCACCGCTGATCTCCGATTTCGCCGACACCCTCAAGCCCGGCGTGGTGATCTTCTGGGTCCCGGATTCCTCCCTTCCGCTGGCTTCGGTGCGCTTCGTCTGGCCCGAGGGACGCTTCGGATTGACTTCCCAGGCCGATGCCGACGCCTCGATGCTGGGGGATCTCCTGTTGCGCGGCGGCACGGCCCGCTTCACCCCCGCCCAACTGGAAGACACGTTGGAATTTCTGGCCGCCGGGGTGTCGGTTTCCGTCGGGATGGTCCGCTCCACGGCCAATGTCGCCGGCCTGACCCGCGACCTGCCGTTTTTGCTGGAGGTGCTCTCGGACGCGTTGGTGGCTCCGCGCTTTGACACCGCGCGATTGTCCATCGCCAAATCCGAACGCATACAGGACATCGAACATCGCTTCGATACTCCCGCCCAGGCCTTGTCGCTTGCCTGGGACCGCGTCGCCTTCGGGCCCAGCCCCTGGACGGAGCTGTCCGATTCCCTCGAGATCCGCAACATCGGGGTCAAGTCCCTCCAAGCCGCGCGTGCGGGGAGGTTCTCCGGTCGCAAACTGTGGATCGCCGTCGCGGGAAGGTTCGACCGCACCCAGACTCGTCAACAATTGTCGGCCTTCCTGGCTCGGCTCGAGGCGGGGGCCGTGCCGGCCGTCAAGCCGATCAAGCTCGATTCCCTGCCGGCGTTGCCGGACATGATGCCTCCGGGCGTGGTCGTGTTCGACAAACCCGGCAACCAATCCCAGATCCGGATCGGGACGCGCTTCGTGCGTCGCGACCACCCCGACTACTATCCACTGATGCTGGCCAGCGAAGTGCTCGGCCAGGGCGGATTCGGGTCCAGACTGGTGGAGCGCGTGCGGTCCGACGAAGGCTTGGCCTACCATGTCTCCAGCTTCGTGGGCTCCGACTACGATCGCGTCGCGATGATCGGGGTGACGCTCCAGACCAAGGTCCAAAGCACGTCGCGGGCACTGGTGCTGGTGCGCCAGGAAATCCAGCGCCTGGCCGATTCCGGGTTTCGCGCAGGCGAGCTTGGCAAGGCGCGCAAGGGCATGATCGCTTCGGTTCCCAGCCTGTTCGACACCCCCGAGGGCACCGCCGACATGCTGATCCAGAGCGCCGCCTGGGGCCGCTCCAACCACCATTTCGTCCGCTACATGCGGGCCATGGACACAATCCCGGACTCCACCGTCTTGCGGGTGTTCCGCAAATGGTTCGTGCCGGAAAGCATGCGGGTGGTGGTCAGTGGTCCGGCGGCGGAACTGTCCGCGCCCTTCGCCGACGGCTCTCCCGCCCTGTCCAGCTGGGGCCCCGTGCGGGTGTGGACGGAAGATTCGTTGCGCCGCCGCTGAGATCGCGCGGTCCGCCGATCGCCTTGCGGTTTGCACCTTGTGCAATCACGCATTACCGAGACAAGGCAAATCCAAAGATGCTCAGCGCCCAAAACGTCGCGATCTCCAACCGCTCCGGAACCATCGCCTTCGACGCCTCCGTCACGATCGCAGACGACCTTTCCGTCGAGATCCGCACCCCCAACCTGCAGGATCTCCGGGAACGGTTCGCTTCCTTTCGAAACCAGTTCCTGAAGACCGGAGTCCTCACGGAAGACAGTTATTGTCAGGCGGCGTTCGCGGCGGACGGGGTGAGGATCCAGGCTTGCGACATCCTGATCGACAAGGATCCGGCGGTGGACGGAACGGACCTGGTCTTTTGCTCGCGGGTGGATTCGATCGTCCACTCCGACCAACCACCCAGCGACATGCTGGAATTGGAACTGGATGTGGGGCTGGAGGCCATGCTGTCGGGACTGGGGATCCTCGGCGATTCCTTCGATTCCATGGAATTCGGCAAGGTCGAATTCCTGGCCGGGACAGCCCCCGATCGATGCCTTCTGCGCAGCCAACTGAAAAGCGGGATCGCGTTTGCGGAAAACAAGATTCTCGAAGCGGTCCGGTTCGTGTCCGGGATCGATGCGCAATGGGTCGAGTCCAGGGTGGCCGGCAAACGCACGGTCCGCTCTCCACGGCCCGTGCTGTATGCGGATCCAGCCTGTTCGCCCATGCCCCAAGGCGATCGCGCATCGGCCATCAAGATGTTCGATGCGGTGGTGCGATGGGTCGGTCTCAACAAAGGAAGCCACACCTCCAGCGAGACGGACACCCTGGCGAACCTGCGACAGGCCAGCCCCAGCCACGTCAATTTCCGTCTCATCCTGGGCGCCGCCGTTGAACACCTCCTCAAGCGCTTCCCCGGCGAGGTGGTGGTCGATCGCGAAACCTTGCAGCACATCGAAGAGAGCATCTTCATGCTCGATGGCACGGGTTTCCACCGGACCATCAAGGAGAAACTGAAGTCGGCGCTGGTCAACCAGCGCAATCTCCAGCCCAAACAGGTGTTGGCGGCCATGAAGGCCATGGGGATGGTGAGCTCGCTGCACATCAAGACCTACGAGAACATCCGGACCATGGGCTCGCAAGGGGGAGCCTCCGGTCTGAAGGAAGCCAACGACACCAAACGCAAGACCGCCGTGGTCCTGGATCTGGTCTACCGGATTTTGCTCAATGGCATCTCCTACACCGGGAAGTACCGTTCGCCCATCGACGGCACCGACACCTACTTCCGAGCCAACGTGGTGGCTTGAGTGCTTCGTTGAATTCGTTCGGTCGGCCGTTCGCCGACTGTTTTTGATGTGCGGCGTTACCAATTTGGTAACGCCGTGGTGGGGGGAAGCTTCTCGTAGGCAACGCTAAGCGGTCCTCTTTGTCTGTAGCTCTTCAGCTCTGGCCGTACCTTGTTCTCACGGGCAGCGCCAGAACACTGGAAAAGCCAACACCCACCCAGAGGAGCTCCCATGAAGTCCCCCCTTTTCCGATCCCTGCCGATCGCCCTGCTCTGCGCTTCGGTGGTTGTCGCCCAAACCTGGACCTTGCAGGTCGGCGGCGTGGAGCGCACCGCCCTCGTCTACGCCCCCAAGGATCTGGCCACCAACCGCCCTCTGTTCATCTCCATGCACGGCATGAGTGGCGACGGGGCCATGCAGAAGATGATGGCCAAAGTGGAGGCCATCGCCGACACCGCCAAATTTCTTCTGGTGTACCCCAACGGCCTGGAAAAGAAATGGGACGTCAGCGGCAACACCGACATCGATTTTCTTCTGAAAATCATCGATTCGGCCGCCTCGCGCTACGGGATCGATCGCGGACGGGTTTACACCTCCGGATTCTCCATGGGTGGCATGATGAGCTACCACATGGCCTGCAAGCAGCCGGGCAAGGTGGCGGCCATCGGGCCGGTGGCGGGGTATGCGTTGGGAGGGCAGTACAACTGTGCCAAAACCCGTCCGGTCCCCATCATCCACATCCACGGCGATCTGGACACCGTCGTGGGATTCGCAGGGCTCCGGCCCTTCCTGCTCAAGAAGGGCACCGAATACGGTTGCCCCGCCGTCTCCGACACCACCAAGCCCTATCCGGTCTCCAAGCCCACCTCCAAGGTCACCAAGGAACACTGGGGCCCCTGCGACAAGAACGGCCTCAAAAGCGAAATCACCTTCATGACCGTCGCCGACATGGCGCACAACTACACCACCGGTCCCCACATCAACATGTCCGAAGAGATCTGGAACTTCGTGAAGCAATACTCCATCGGAGAGTCCGGGGTGTCCACGCATGGTCGGACGGTTGCCAGGATCGCCACGGCGCGTGTCTTTGGGGAAAAGCTCCAGGTGGAGTCGGGCGCATCCATCCAGCGGATCAGGGTGCGGGATTCGCGAGGACGGATTTTGTCGGTCTGGGACGCGGACGGAGCCCCGGCTTCCAGCGTTTCCTTGCCGCTGGGCGAGGCAACGAGAGGAATTCTCCTGGTGGAAGTGGCCACGGGAACAGCCAAGGTCGCACTGACCCTGACCGCTCCCTGAGCGAGTGGAAACTATTCGGAAACCACAATGCCGTTCGTCCTGAGGAAGGGCGAAGCCCTGTCTCGAAGGGCGGCGGCGTGCTCGCTACCGGATCCTAGGGGTTGCTCTCCATCGTCCGCCCTTCGAGACGCTCCCTTCGACAGGCTCAGGACAGGTCGCTCCTCAGGACGAACGGTGGAGAGCCTTGCCTCGGAATCTTGAACCATCCAAAGTTCTAGCGCACCACCACGAACGAGCGGAGCGCCGAGGCCGCATCGTGTGCCTCGGCGAATTCCGTCAGCGAGAGGCCTTCGCCTCTCGTTTTTGCAGGAACTTCAAGGCAAGGGTGGCGATGGAGGTCAACGCCCGTTCGGGAGGCCACCAGCGCAAGGGGGCTTCGATGTGTACGGCTGCGGTGGTGGTGTTGCCGGAGAGGGTGGCCGTTTGCGGAAAGCCCAAGGTGGAGCGCAGGTGTTCGGCCGGCTGGAGGATCCCGTGCTCGGCCAACCAGGAGCGCAATCGTTCGGAAACCTCGGACATGCTCGGACGGCGATCCGGGTCGCGTTGGTGCATGGCGCGGACCAGCTCGGAAAGGACGCGAGGGCATTCGCGCGCACGTGCTCGCAGTTCGGGTGCATCGTGGCTGGTGATCCGGTACAACAGGCCCATCACGTTTTCCGCCTCGAAGGGTGGGCGTCCGCAGATCATGAAGTGGAGGACTCCCGCCAGGGCGAACACGTCCGTCTTGGGTGACGATTCCTGTCCTTCCGCCTGCTCGGGGGCCATGTAATGCGGTGACCCGATCGCCACTCCCGGCTCGGTGCGATGCACGTCGTTTTGGAGACGCGCGATGCCGAAGTCGGCGACCTTCACCACGCCTTGCCGGGAGATGAGAAGATTGTCCGGCTTCACATCGCGGTGGACCACCCCCGCGTCGTGGGCGGCCGAAAGTCCGTCGGAGGCCTGCAGGGCCACGCAAGCCGCGCAAACCGCATCCAGGTGGCCGCCGTTGGAAGAAACGATCTTGCCGATGCTGCCTCGATCCAAAAATTCCATCACCAGGAATTCGCCATCGGCACGCTCTCCCATGTCGTGGACCTGGACGATGTTCGAATGCCCCAGACGCGAAACGGTGGTGGCTTCCAGGTGGAAGCGCTGCAGGACGGTGGCATCCCGCGTCTCCCGGCGGAGCGTCTTGACGGCCACGCACCGGTGCAGGACGGAGTCTTCGGCCATGTGCACCACAGCCATGCCGCCTTCGCCCAGTTTTCCCAGGATGCGATAGCGCGAGGTTCCCGTGTCGGTCATGTTCCCATTGTCCCATGAAGGGGGGCGTTCGGGCAATTGGCCAAAAATGGAGCGCTCGTGTCTTTTGCGGCAAGCACAAATTTGGCCGCGAAAAACGATCGTGGTGGAATTTTGGATATTCCCCAATTGGCACGAACATGAAGGCGCGAACCATGGCACGGTGGGAATCTCGACATCCAGCGGAAAGAGCCAGGCCCGAAGCGGCCCGTTCGCCGCGTGTCGAGGCCTGCGCCCGGTGGATTCCCCGATAGGAACAACCCGCCTCGCGTCCGATCCGTAGCCATCGGAAGCGTGCGATCCTTCTCCGAGCCGTCCTTCCTGCCTTCAGGAGGGCGGACGACAATTCGCGTCGCGACTGTCGATGGGCATTGTTCCATCGATCGCGGCCCCCCCGCCAAATCGCTTTCCAGCCATCGAACGGATGCATCCATGGACGAGACAAAAATCGAGCCACCAGCCCCTCTTCCGGAGGTCGACCATCACGTCCGAGCCATCTGGCGAGGCCCACCGGACCCAACATCGTCTGGCGTGTTCACCTGTCCCTCCCATCCCGATGTCCACCAGCGACGTTCCGGCGACTGCCCCGAGTGCGCGAAGCCGCTCCAGGAGCACGCCCAACGCAAGCCCATCTCCCACCATCTGCGCGACATGGTGCGGAGGTTCCGGATCGGAGGGGCGCTCACGCTGCCAGTTCTTGTTCTGGCGGCGCTCCATTGGATCCCCGATCTCGGCGAGGATTCGTGGATCGACGGCGAGGCGATCCGCTGGTTCCAATTCCTGTGCACGTCGCCCGTGGTCTGGTGGGCGGGTTGGCCGATCTTCGAACGAGGATGGCGCTCGTTGGTCGTGCGACGCTTGGACATGTTCACGCTGGTTTCGCTGGGGGTGGGGTCCGCTTTCCTGTTCAGCGCGGCAGCCATGCTGGCGCCGGGACTTTTCACGTACGCGCACCAGGCAAATGGGCGCATCGACATCTACTTCCAGGCGGCCGCGGTGATCGTGGTGCTTGTCCTTTTGGGACAGGTGATCGAACTGCGCGCCCGCAGCTGCACCGCCATCGAGCTGGAAAGCCTTCCGGCGTCAGACCTTCCCACGGCGTTGTTGGTGGCCCCCGGCGGCGACCACTTGGTTCCCCTGGACCAGGTGAAGGTGGGCGATCGATTGCGGGTGTTGCCCGGGGCGAGGATACCCGTCGACGGACGGGTGGTGGAGGGATCTTCCTGTGTGAACGAATCGATGGTCACCGGTGAACCATCGCCCGTGGAAAAAGATCTGGGCGATCCGGTCATCGGGGGGACGGTCAACGAGTCCGGGAGCCTGGTGATCCGCGCCGAACGCGTCGGCCGCAACACCATGCTGGCGCAGATTTCCGAAATGGTCGTGCTGGCCCAACGCAGCAACCCCCCGTTGCAGGGACTTTCCAACCGCGTATCCGCCTTCTTCGTGCCGGTGGTGCTCGCCGCGGCCGGGATCACCTTCGTGGCGTGGATGTGGTTCGGACCCGACCCCCGCTTCGCCAACGCCCTGGTGGCCGCGGTGTCGGTTCTTGTCATCGCGTGTCCGGCCGCGATCGGTCTTGCCGCACCCCTCTCGATCCTGTTTTCCGTGGGACGCGCCGCGCGCGACGGGGTGATCGTGAAAAGCGCCAAGACGCTTTCCGACCTGGCGAAGGTCACAACCGTGGCCTTGGATCTGTCCGGCACCCTGACCACCGGAAAGCCCGTGCTGATGGACGTGCTTCCCGCGGCGGGCTTGGAACTGGAAGAGTTCCTTCGCCTGGCCGCTTCGTTGGAGCTCGAGAGCAAGCATCCCTTGGGTGCCGCGATCGTGCAGGGTGCGAAAAACCGGGGAATCCTCTTGGAAACCGCGACCGATGTCAAAACGACGACGGCCGGAGGAATTTGCGGAACGGTGGCGGGACATGTGGTGATGGTCGGAAAGCCAGCCTACCTGCGCAGCGGCAGGATACAAGGGCTGGAGCCGTTCGAGGCATGGGCGGTGGGATTGCAGGAAAACGGCAAGACGGCCCTGTTCGTGTCCATCGATGGACTTCCCGCGGGAATCCTCTCGACCGTCGATACCATCAAGCCCTCCGCGGTGGCGGCCATCCTCGAATTGCGCAAGCTGGAGGTGGGAGTGGTCATGGTCACCGGCGACGATCCCCGTACGGCCAAGGCGATCGCCAGGGAGCTTGGCATCGGCGACGTCCACGCCGGCTTGGAGCCGGCAACCAAGGTCGCTCTCCTCAAGGCCTGGGGTGCCCAAGGACAAATCGTGGCACTGGCCGGCGACGGACTCGCCGACGCTTGTGCGCTGGCCGAAGCCCGAGTGGGGATTTCCATGGGTACCGGAACCGATCTGGCCGTCCCGAGCACAGGCGTCACCCTGGTGAGAGGTGATCTGGGGCGCATCGCCAAGGCGATCCGTCTGGGACGGGCCACGACATGGAACATCCGGGAAAACCTGTTTTTCGCCCTTCTGTTCAACGCATTGGGCATCCCGTTGGCGGCAGGTGTCTTGTTCCCATCGTATGGAATCCTTCTGAGTCCCGTCGTCGCGGCCGCCGCCATGACGCTGGGTTCGCTTTCGGTGATCGCCAACGCCTTGCGGCTTCGGAGCGTGAAACTGTAACCGATCCAGGATGCCACCGATACCACAAACCAATGGGGAAACAACCATGAGCAGTCAAATCATCGAGTCGGGATTGTCCACAACCGTCCATGACATCCATCGCGCGCTGGCGAGCCTCCAGGAGGAGCTGGAGGCCATCGACTACTACAACCAGCGCGCCGAGTCTTCGCACGACCAATCCCTGAAGGACATCCTGATCCACAATCGGGACGAGGAGATCGAGCACGCGGCGATGCTTCTGGAATGGCTGCGAAACGCGATGCCGGTGTTCGACGGCACGTTGGGCGCGATCCTCTTCAAGGACGGATCTGTGACGGAAAACGTCAAACAGATAGAGGACAAGGCTGGAAAACCTTCCTGACCGGCGCCGAAGTCAGTCCAGGAGAAAGGTCTTGGAGCGGGAAGCCGTGGATTCGCCCAACCGAATCGAGTAGATTCCGCGCGCCAGGCCACGCACCGCGATGTCGGTGTGGGTGCCGGTCAGGCGATGGCTCAGGACTTCACGACCCTGGAGGTCGTGGATGCGCAGAACTTCGGTGGCGCTGGAGGCGCGATCCAGGAGCAGTCTGCCACCTCGCACGGTCGCCTGCCAGTCTTGGAGCGAACGTACAGGAGCGGTCACACCGGAGGTGGCCGGTGTCAGCTTGGCTCCCGCCCAATCGCCGTGGTCGTTGGTGTTGCCGTCTCCGGCATCGGTCACGATCAAGGACAAGCTGTCCACTCCCGCCACCGAAACATCGATGGCCACGGGTGCGGCTCCGCCCTTCATGACGGGGCTCTCGTAGAGCTTTTTGCCATCGCCGAAGACCTGGAACACCACGCTGCCAGCGGAGGTTTCGGCATCGATGCCGATGTCGGATTGGAACTTGTCGAACTTCTTGCGCAACGCCAGCACCGTGGTGGAGGGCGAGTTGGTCCCCAGGCCTTTCGTGTAGGTCTTGCTGCCGATCTTCAGAGCGTTTCCGGCCACGCTCTTGTCCACGCCCAGGAGCTTCCAGGCATTGGTGATGGAATGGATTTGGCGATCGGAAACCCAGGTGGTGGCGCTGGGGTCGCGCGTGCCCTTGACCTTGAACAGCGCCAGTCCATGCGACGGGACCGACACCGTATGGGCATCCTTGATGTTGCCAAGGTCCTTTTTGGCCCAAGCATCGCGAACCGTGACGGAGGTCGGATCCAACTGGAGGTCGCTCCATTTGATGGTCATGTTGGATGCCGATCCGGAACGGTTGAACAATCCCACCGCGAACGAGTTGTATTCGGTGCCCAGGGGCTTGACCCACGTTTCGAAATCCCCGTTTTTGAGGATCCGCCGGCCCTGGATCCCCGCCGAGTCCTGGTCGATCGATATCACGTCGGAATTTGTCAAAATGGCGAGGTTGGTCGCGTTCACGCTGCGCACGTCGTTGCCCGCGATCAACGGCGCGGCCATCAGGGCCCACAACCCGAAATGCGCCTTGTTCTCGTCGAGGGTCAGCTTGCCGGTGCCCACCTCCAGCATGTCCGGATCCGAGAAGGCCCCCGGCCGGGTGAAGATGAACTTGTCGGAGTTCCCATCCAGGTTGGTCATGATCGCCCGGCCGTAGACGTTGTTCACTCCCAGCCATTCCGAGGTGATGTCGTCGGTGCTGCGCCACAGGTTGCCCACCGCCGGCATCCACTCCTGGGTCTGCCAGGCGCACACGGAGAAGACCATGGGGCGTCCGGAGTTGGCGATGGCCTTGCCCATGGTGGTGTAGTCGCTCTGCATCTGCCCCACGGGGTTGCAGTTGTCGTACTTGACGTAGTCGATTCCCCACGAGGCGAACATCTTGGCGTCGGCCGCTTCCTTGCCGTAGCTGCCGCTCTGGGGCACGTTCATGCAGGTCATGGATCCGCGATCGCCGTAGATGCCCAGCTTCATGCCTTTGGAATGGGCGTAGTCGGCCAGGCTCTTGATCCCGTTGGGGAAGCGGGTGGGGTCGGCTCTCAGGTTGCCGGCCCCGTCCCGAGCCGGATTGGCCATCCAGTTGTCGTCCAGATTCACATAGACATATCCTGCGGCGCGCATGCCGTTGGTCCCCATCACGTCGATGATCCCCTTGATCAGGGATTCGCTGATGTTGCCGTAGAAGGTGTTCCAACTGTTCCAGCCCATGGGCGGGGTCATCGTGACTTTCTGGGCTGGGACGGAAAACGCGGCGAACAATCCGATCGCGATGGTTCTGGAGGTTGTGTTCATTTGGATTCTCCTATTGGCGCACCATCAACGCCGACCATCCATGACAGGACCGGGACTCGAGCCGATTCGGACCGCGTCGAGCGTTCGTGGGAAAGATGGCGGGCGCGGGGTGGGCCCAAGCGTGATTCGATCTCTCGGAGTTGGTAGTTCCTACAAAATTTGCGTCCCGAGGCTAGGACGTGCCTGCGGCCACCGTTTTCAGAATGTGGCCGGAAGCAGCCAGGAGCGGTGGGAGTTTCGGTTCTGGGCGCGCACCAGGAGCAATCCGTGGTGTGGGGGAAGAACGATCCTGCTGCCCGAGCCTTGCGCCAGCCATTTTCCGTCCAGCGACCCCACTTGAATCTGGTCCTGCGCGAACTCGAATTCCAGGATCCAGCCCGACGATCCGGACACCAGCTTCCAGGCGGGCGCGGGGGCGCTCTCGCGCTCTGCCAGCGACGGTTTGGGCAGCGCTTTGAGCATGGCCGCCGCGTAGCGTTTGCCGAATTCCCGATTGCCCGGCGAGGTCAGGTGATAGGCGTCCGTGGATGCCTCCAACCCCTTTGAAGAGACCACCCATCCGTTGGGGACCGTCTTGGAGGCGGTGGCGACATGGGAGTTGTGCGCACCGCAGCAGGCATTCCCATCCTGGCGCAACTCTCCGATCAGCACAGGCACATCGCCGAATTTGAGGTCCGCCTTCAAGTCGGTCACGATCTTGGCCACCCGACCCGGCCAGCGGGTGCGGGCCGTGTCGGTCCAGTCGGCCTCGCCCTGGTGCAGTAGAATCCCCGCGATTTCTCCTTTTTCCTGCGCCAATTTCAATCGCTCCAACATCCACGGATACGCGCCGGTCCAGTGGTTGTCGGGGGGATGGAAAAGTCCTTGCGTCGGCTGGAGGTCACGCCCTTGCTGAAAAAACTGATGTCCACGCCGGAAACGGCGCAGGGGATCAGTGCGATGGTATCCGAAGGCAACGAATCGGCCAGCACCTTCCCGAACCAATCTCCCAGTCCCACCCCGTTGCCGCAGGAATGGAGGGCTGGCGCGGCGATGGCCCACTGGTTGTATTTGCGGCCGTTGCTCGAACAGTCGTTGTACCCAAGCACCCGCACGCGAGGATTGGTCTTACGGTCTTCCGCATCGGAAGTGGAACCGCCATGCATGTTGGACTGCCCGAACAACAAAAAAACCTTCCAGGGGCGTGGGGACGCGCCCAAGCACAAAAACGGAAGGAACGCCACCAGACAGATCGCACGACGACGCACCGGAACCTCCAACGGACGAACACTTCTGTCCCGCCAATGTAGGATAGGAGGTGCAAACGCCAATGATGTCGGTGTTCCTGTCCTGGGCTTTTGTCGAAATACCAAAAATCCACCACTGAAGTTCCTGGCCCCGGCGGGCTTGCGATTCGAGTTTTTAGTCTGGATATGTCCATCCGGTACATTCCTTGTGATAGGATTGGTGGTAGAATGCGCTCGATCTTCGAATACCTGGATTATCGCGACCTTCTGCGGGACGCCTTCGAGCAACGGAAGGCGAAATCGCCCTTGTATGGCTACCGAATGATGGCCGAGGCCTTGGGGCAAGACACCAGCAATATTTTCCGGATTCTGCAAAAGGATGCCCACCTCCCGGCCCGGTGCCAATCACGAGCGATCGAGTACCTGGGACTCACCGGCAGATCGGCCGAATACTTCGTGCTTCTGATCGCTTATGCCCGCGAACGTGATTCTCGGGCTCGCCACGACATCCTCGACAAGGCCATGGCGCTTCGCGATGTGGCCAGCCGCGACCTGGTCGACAAGGAACTGGCCTATTTCCGGGAGTGGTGGATCGTCGCCGTGCGGTCGATGGTGGAGGTCATGGAGGGACGTGTCCAGCCCGCCGTCATCGCCAGCCGATTGCGCCCACCCATTCCGGAAGCGGACGTGACCAAGGCATTGGATTTGTTGCTGGAATTGAGTCTGGTCAAAAAAGCCAGTTCCGGCCGTCTGGTGCTGACCGAGGCCCACCTCAATGCGGGAGGATCGGAAAAGACCGAAGCCGTCCGGCATTTCCAAAGACAAATCCTGGCTCTGGCGGCGGAATCGTTGGAAAGATTCCCCCGGGAAGAGCGGGATGTTTCGACATTGACACTGGCGGTCGATCAGGAAGCGTTCAAGGAGATTCGGGAGATGTTGCGAGAGTTCCGCCAACAGATTCAAAAAAGGGTGGAGGAGTCGCTGCAGCCGGACCGGGTCATGCAGCTTTCCATGGCCTTCTTTCCGCTGGCCTCGGCGCCGGAGGCATCCCAATGAGAGATCTACGGATTTACGGTGCATCGTTGCTGGCAGGATTTGTCGTCTTCTCCTGTTCGGAAGAGCGCATCACGGGCAACACCACCCAGACGGAGAATACAGCCTCGGCCAGAAGCATCCTGGTGGATTCCGTGCTTCCTCCTTGGAACCGTCCCTACTGGTTTCCCACGGTGGCCACACTCCGGTTGGACTCCACGAATTTCGACTTCAGCGCTTCCGATTCCGACGGAATGGACCTTGCGGTCACGAGGGAGAATGGGGATTCCATTCCTTTCAGTATCGTCACCTGGGACAGACCCGCTCGGCAAGGAAGATTGCAAGTTCGCCTGGAAAATTCCCTACTGGCGCCTGGGGCCAGATTCGTTCTCCATTGGACCAAAATGCGGCATAAGCGCAGCGACCCCATCGCTGTCTGGCGGGGAATCCCCGATAGCCAAAGGATGTTCATCGGCTCGGTGTTGGTGGACGATTTCGAAGGCCCGAACAACATGAGCAGGCTTCCCGACAGCGCATTCTGGTACAAGGCAACTTCCGACTCCTTCGTGACTGTGGCGGATCCCGTCCATGTGGCTGCGGGAGGCGGACGCAAGGGAACCGCGTTGCGCCTGAACTACAAGACCCCCGCCAACACCTACAAATACGCGCTGACGGGAATTGTCCTAGGCCCCCAAGCCCGACCTTGCAATCTGCGCAGCATGGATTCGCTGGTGGTGTGGGTCAAGGGATCCGGGAAGCTGTCCATCGCCTTCGATCGGTTGCCACCACAATCGCCCGGGAAATCGTGGACGCACCGCACCTTGGACACCGCATGGACGCGCCTTCGCATCCGTCCGCAGGATCTGGACACGGCCGACGGAATCGGCGCGAACATCGGCTGGAACGCGGTCCGCGACCAAGTGACGCATCTGACCTTCCTGGTGAGTGGTGGCACCGACCTCTACCTGGACGACGTGCGCCTGTATGGGATCGATGTCGAAGACCTGAAGTAGAGCCCTGGGCCGGAAACCGGAGGATCCCCGCGCAGGGAATCAGGTCAGCGGCGTTTTGCCAGGAACGCGTCGACGGATTTCGCGATGGATTCGGCGATCTTCTTTTGGCGATCCGGGTCGCTCAGGGTTTGGGCATCGGAACTGCTGGAGAGGTATCCCATCTCGATCAACACCGAGGGCATCATGGAGCCCACCAGCACGAAGAACCCCGCTTGACCGGCACCGGTGCGCTCCTTGGCGACAACGGCGTCTTTTTCCATCTGTCGCACGACTTCACCGGCGAACCGTTCGCTTTCCTTGGTGTACTGGTTGAGCTGGTGCTCCAGGAGCATCCATTCCACCGGGGTGAGCGCGTCCTTCTTCTGCCGTTCGCCGGTCTCGAATTGGATCGCCTCGTTCTCGCGACGTTCGATGGCTTTGTCGGCTTCGTCCTTGGCCTCCCGCAACAGAAACACGATGAACCCGTTGACCTCTTCGCGACGCTTCGAGTTCAGCGGCAGGCTGTTGCAATGCAAGGAAATGAACAGATCCCCTTTGGCGGCGTTCGCCTTCTGGGTGCGCTCGGAAAGCTTCAGGAACACGTCCTTGTCGCGGGTCATCACCACCTTCACGCCTTTGCGCTTCTGGAGAGCGTCGCGAAGCTTCTTGGCCACCGCCAAAGTCGCATCCTTTTCCTGAACGGACTTCTCGTTGTGCTTCCCGATCGCTCCAGGATCCTTGCCGCCGTGTCCCGCGTCGATCACGATCGTGAAGGTGCCCGCACCTGGCGAGGCTTCCGGCGCGTAAACGGCGGAATCTTCCGATGGCATCGCCACCGGAGCCGGCGCCGGTGGGGCAGGTACGGGCTGGGATGGCTCCGCGACGGAATCCGCGGGCGAGGTGGTGGTGGCTGCTTGCGGCGGCTCGGGTGGGGAAGTGGAATCGGTCGCGGGCACGACCTGCAATCGGCTCAGCAGATCTGCGGCGGCGGCCTTCGGGAGAACCAGCCTCGATTTGGTAACGCGCGGCGGGAAGGTGAGAGGTCGGGTCCGGCCGGCCATTCTCCCGAAGGGGTTGCGATCGAACACCACCAGAACGGAGTCGGTTTTCCCCTCCAGACTGGCCCGCAACTGCCCACGTTCGGAATCGATTTTCAGATCACCTTGGTGAGTGGAGCCCGCCATGATTCTCACCGAGGGGATCCCGAACACCACCGTATCGCGAACCGAGACACCGGCCCACGCTCCCGCCCACAGTCCAAGGATCACCAGGAGGGATTTCATCGGCTTGGCCCCGGTTACCTAAGAGCCTTTTTCATGGCCCTGTCGATCTCGCGTTTGTGGTCCTGGGCGATCTTGGTCTGGCGTTTGTCGTGCTCCGCTTTGCCTTTGCAGATGGCGACCTTCACCTTGGCCCACGATCCCTTGAAATAGACTTCCAGCGGGATCACGGTCAATCCCTTGCGGTCCACCGAGCGACCGATGTGCTCGATTTCCTTGGTGTGCATCAGGAGCTTGCGGGCGCGCGAATGCAGGTGGTTCCACCGGTTCCCTGCCGTGTATTCGTCGATGCGGACATTGCGCATCCAGGCTTCGCCTTTTTCGATGGCCACGTAGGCATCCAAAAGTTGGCATTTTCCTTCGCGGAGGCTTTTGACCTCCGTTCCGGAAAGCATCACTCCCGCTTCAAATGTCTCCAGGATGAAATACTCGTGCCTGGCACGGCGGTTTTCGATATGGATCGCCATTGTGGGCCTAACCGGCCGATTCGGCGGGGGAAATTTCCGTGGTGGCGTTTTCCAAAACACGTTGGATGTCCTGGAAGTGGACCTCGCCCTCGTTCAGCATGGCCTTGAGTTCGCGTGAGGCCTCGAACACAGGCTTGATGCCACCTTCCACCTGCACCAGTTCGCCAGTGCGAGGGTTGCGGGCGGTGCGCGCTTTGCGAGGGCGAACCTTGAACCGGCCAAATCCACGGATCTCGATGTTGCGACCATCGCGGAGGGTGGTGGAGATGGCGTCGAGCAGGCCTTCCAGGACGGATTTGGTTTCCGCTTGGGTCAAGCCGGTGCGCCGAGCGATTTCTTCGACGATGTCCTTTTTCGTGACGTTAGCCATAGGCGTGCCTAGACAGTATAACCAACCACGGCGTTGTTGTCCAAGTCCTTTGTGGAAGCCGACTTGCACAAGTGACCGCAAGATCCTTCGGACTTGCGCACCCTTTGGGTACAGGACAAAAGGGGCTGTGTTCTTGAGCCGAGTACGGATCGATTTGGAATGTGTGGTTTTTCTCGATTCTTACGGCTTGCAGGGCGTATCGTTTTATCAATGCCCAATCGTCTCCATCCCGTGGGATCCACTATGAAAGCCAAACTCCTGCTCGCTTTACCCCTGTTGCTGGGGTTGAACCTTGGATTGAGCGGTTGTCAAGATCGCGTGGAAGCGGCGGATCCAACCGGTCTTTCGGCCCAAGAGGGCGGCAAGGTTTCCTTCCGGTTGTCCTCCGCCGAGATCGCCACCTTGGGCTCCGGATTCGACTCCGTCCGCATCGAAGCGGTCCGGGAAGGCTTCGCGACCCAGATTTCGGCCGGAAGCCTGACCCAATCGGTCGTGCTCAACAACCTGAGCGCTGGTGGATGGACCCTGCGAGTGGCCCTGTATGATGCCGATCAGGCCATTCACTATTACGGCGAGGCCCTGGTGCAAATCCTTCCGGGTCGCACGGTGGATGCGGAAATCCATCTGCGCAAGGCCACGGGCTCCGTGCGCGTGCGGATCATTCTGGATCCGGACCCCAATGTGCCTGGCCTGGACACCCTGACTGTTTTGTACGGCAGCCAGTCGCCTTCCTGGACACCCTTGAAAGCCTGGCGCACCCAGGCGGGGGTGTACATGATCAGCACCTTGTTGTCTCCCTGCGAATGGCCGGTGCTGTCGTTCGAAGAGTCCACCATTTACCGGGTTGTGAGGGCCTCTAGCGGGGCGCCCCTGGATTTGATCTTGCCCGTGCCTGTGCCCGTCGTCGACCAATCCCGTTGGATTCTCGGCAAGGGAATCGACACCGGCAGGGCGTGCGTCGAGCTCTACCAGGAACACACCCACTTTGTTCCCTGGACCGCATCCGGGGCAGTCACCTTGCTGACTCCCACCGGCGAAATTTACCTACCCGACCCCAACGGCCCCCCTCCCTCGGATACCGGACACGTGACCATCTCGCCCACCACGGGATCCAAGCCGGGATTCTTGGCCATCCTCGCCGCCCAACGCGACGATTCTGCCGTGCGCATCCTCACCCAGTACTACTGTCAAGCGCCGGTGGTCCGCATCCTCCCTGATTCTGGCATCCGCTGGGTGTTCGGAAGCGATCCGGACATCGCCATGAAGTGTGCGGAGGGTTCGCCTAAGCCCATGGTGGTGACCGTTCCCAAGTCCATCTGCGGCACCATCCAGTTGGAGAATGCCAACGGCATGCGTCAATACCTCCCAGGAAAAGCATGTGTCGATCCGAAACCCGTTTCCTCGCCGGACACGGTGCTGGTCAAGGCCGAAGACGGCATCATGCTCAGTCGCTCGTTCGGGCCGCGCGACGGACTTCCAGTGGAAAAAGTCTGGCGCGACGCCTCTTCCATCTGGGTGTACACCAGATACGATTGCAACATCCAGCCGCGCGCACTTTACAACATCTACATGAAGCCCGGAGTGGTCGCCGATCCGAATGGAGATTCTTCGGTGGTCGCCACCGTCCCCGCTCCGAACACCATCCCGATGACCTTGATTCGTCCGCAGAACGCCACCGAGATCGGATGCGCAGAACTGCCTCATCTGGTGCGCATCCCATTCGGTCCGGAAAAGGATGTCATGTTCCGTAGCCTGGTGGACGGAAGATCCTTCTTCCTGCAGGGTTCGACGGTTCCTGTTGTCGTGGACTCGTCCTTCCAGCAATATTCTTCCATGACTTCCGACGGATCCGGATTCGGGTTCGATTATGTCCTTTTTGCCAACGGGACGGTTCAACGCACCCCTTCCCATGGCATGGTCACGGTGGATACCGTGGTCATTCCCGCAAAGGCAGTGATTCCACCGGATTCGGTGGCGATGATCGCCAAGCTCCTTGAGACCGCGAGAATCCGGCATCCGGAAGGGGCTTGCGTGGTGGCCGAGCCGGCGATCACACGTGTCGCGGATTCCCTCGTCACCGGCTTGAAGTTCCTCCCCAGCCCGGAGGCCTATACCAGGACCCGGAGAGTGGACTACGCCAACGGAACCGTTTCCGCGCAGAGGTGGAACACCTCGCTCAATTGCGTCCCGCCCAAGTCCTGGAGCGCCTTGGATGCCGTGGACGACATGCTGGCGGCATCGTTCGATCGGATCTGACAAAGACGGAGAAGTCCCGGATTCCGGAAGGCTCGCGCACCTCGCGCGGGCCTTTTTCAATTCCTCACATTTCGCGAAAACCCAGGCGCTGCGCCAGTTCCCAGGTGGGAAGAGGCAGTGTTCGGGGAAGGACGACGGGGCGATGCTGCCATTCGAGCCGGATAGGGTATCCCTTGCGGAGCCGATCGAAGTGACCGCCGCGTTCGTTGTCGGAAAGTGTCAACCCTTCACGCAGGGCCGCGTCGTCCCGCGATGGGTCGTGGGCGGCCACCAGCAGACTGGCCAGGGCATCCCAGGGATCCGTGGCGGGGGTGACCGGACGCGAGTCGTGCAGCCGCAAAGTGGATGCATCCAATGGAGCCGGCTCCGGCTCGGGTGCCTGCCACGAGGGAATGTTCAGAAATTGTCCCAAAGCTTCCCGGACCATGCGTGTGCCCTCGATCTTGCCTTCCAGCGAGTACCCCGCCACATGAGGGCTGATCAGGTCCGCGCACTTGGCCAGGTCCACCGGGAATGCGGGCTCGGGATCGAAGACATCGAGGGCGACGAACACGTCCGGCCGCTGGGCAGCCAGTTCGGTCAAGGCAGGTGTGGAGACGGTCGCGCCTCGACCCGCGTTGATAAAGGCTGCTCCATGGGGGAGTTGCCGGAGGTTGTCCGCCAGCAGTCTGGCTGTGGGCCAGGGGCCACTGGATTCCAACGGGAGGTGGGACAAGACCACCGGCGCGGACAAAACAGACTCCAGGGAGTGGAAGCCCGCCGCTCCTTCCCGCGCCGCTCGAGGTGGGTCGCTCCGCAGAACCTCCCAGCCAATGGTTTCCAGCAGGTTTTGCACCGCTTGTCCCACATTCCCGACTCCGATGATCCCGGCTTGGCGGATGCGGCCCAGATCCAGTCGACCCTTCAAATGCCCGCAAGCCAGGGCGGAAAGCGTCCACTCCGCCACCGACCTCGCGTTGCAACCCGGAGCAGAAGCCCATTGGATGCTCTGGGATTGAAGCCAGGGGATGTCCAGGTGGTCGGTGCCGATCGTGCAGGTTCCCACGAACCGAACGCCGGTGCCTTCCAAAAGGGCAGGGCCCACCTTGGTGATGGAACGCACGATCAAGACGTGGGCATCGAGCAGGTCATTTTTTGAAATTTCCCGTCCCGGCAAACGCACCACAGGCCCCGCCGCCGCGAAGGCTTCCGCACCAAACGGAATGTTCTCGTCGACCACAACCTTCACAGACTTGCCTTTCGATCTGGCCTGGCGGCAGACAATTTGCACATTTGGCGACAAGATGACCCAAAAGATCGCTGTGCTTTGTTCCGGTGGGGGCTCGAACCTCCAGGCTTTGATCGACCGGATCCAGACCGGCCACCTGGACGCCCAAATCGAGTGGGTGGTGTCCAACAACGGCGACTCCCATGCCTTGGAGCGCGCCCGCAAGGCCGGGATCGAGGCCATCCACCTGTCTGCGAAAACCGAAGGAACCTCAGAAGCCGCCGACCGCAAGCTGCTGTCGCTGATCCGGGATCGAGGAATCTCCGTCCTGGTTCTGGCGGGGTACATGAAGATGCTCCCTCCGGGTGTTTTGGAGCTTTTGCCGGGGCGTGTGATCAACATCCATCCCGCCTTGCTTCCCGCTTTCGGGGGCAAGGGGATGTTCGGACTTCGTGTCCATGAAGCGGTTCTTGCTCGCGGAGTGCACTGGACGGGTGTTACCATTCATCTCGTGTCCGAGCACTACGACGAAGGTCCCATCCTTCGGCAGCGGGTCGTGGCGGTGCAGCCCGGAGATACACCCCAGAGCTTGGGGAGCCGGGTCTTGGCCGTCGAACACGACACCCTGTGGCGCGAGGTCCGCGATCTTCTCGAAAGGATCCGCTGAGTGTTCGATTTCTTCCTGCAAACCACCACCCGCAACGGCAATCCCTGCTTGCAACTGGCCGGCTCCTGCCGCGAATACAGCTTGGATCGATTCAACGCGGCCATGAAAGAAGCCGCCACGCAGGCCAAGAAGACGGTGTATCTGGACTTGTCGCAGACCAAGCTTCTGGATTCCGCTTCGTTGGGGACCATCGTGTCGCATTTCAATCTCCTGCGCAGCCAAGGCAAGGGATTGATCCTGCTCAATCCATCCGCCTCCTGCAAACATCTGTTGGAGATCACCTCCCTCAACCGGGTCCTGACCATCGAGACGGACGCCCCGGCCCCATGAAAGAAGATCCTGTGGAAACGCGCGAAACCCTCCTTGCCTCCCGTCACGTCGCCCTCGGTGCGCGGATGGTTCCGTTTTCCGGCTGGAACATGCCCGTCCAGTACAAGGGGATCGTGGAAGAACACCGCGCCGTGCGCGAAAAGGCCGGTCTGTTCGACGTGTCCCACATGGGTCGGTTCGTGTTTTCCGGCCCCGGTGCCTTGGCTCATCTGGAATCTTTGACCACCAATCGGGTGTCGGCTTTGGTGATCGGCCAATTCCAGTATTCGTCGCTTCCCAACGAGAAGGGTGGTCTGATCGACGACATCCTCGTGGGCCGCCTGGGGCCCCAGGAGTACCACGTGGTGGTCAACGCGGGGAACCTCGCGCGCGACCGCCAGGAATTGACCGCGGCCCTTCCCGCCGACGTGAGGTTTTCCGACGAGAGCCTCACCCACGGCATCATCGCCCTGCAAGGACCCGCCTCCGCCAAGATCCTGAAGGCGTTGGCCCCGGATCTGGACGAGTCCATCGGGACCTATCGCTGCACCCACGCGACCTTGCCTGGTGGACGCATCCTCGTCTCCCGCACCGGCTACACCGGCGAAGACGGCTTCGAGCTCTACCCGCGGCTGGAACACCTGGTGGCCGTATGGGACGCTCTGCTGGAGGCCGGAGCACCGCACGGACTCGTGCCGGCGGGGCTCGGCGCGCGCGATTCGCTGCGGCTGGAGGCCGGGTATTCGCTTTACGGACACGAATTGTCGGAATCGGCATCCCCGCTGGAGACCGGCCTGGCGTGGATCTGCGATCTGACCAAGGAATTCCGCGGCTCGCAGGCGCTGGTGCGCCAAAAAACGTCCGGGGTCCCGCGTGCGATCGTGGGCCTTTCGATGGAAGGCCGCGCGATCCCGCGCCAAGGCTACCCGGTGTGGAACGGCTCCCGGAAGGTGGGCGAGGTCACCTCCGGCACCCAAAGCCCCGCACTGGGACGCGGGATCGCCATGGCGCTGGTGGAGGCAGGCAGTCTGGACAAGGGCGGCCAGGCGTTCGTCGAGATCCGCGGCAAGCAGGAGCCTGCCCAGGTGGTGGATCGCCGGTTCGTCCGCCGCGCCTGAGATGGCCAAACCCAAGGCGAAATCGAGCCCTCGGACGGCCACGTCCACCAAAGCCAGACCCGCATCCTCGCATCCGCGGATGCGCTCGCAGATCGCTGGATCCCTCCTGATCCTGGTCGCGGCCTGGGTCTTCCTGGCCGTGGTGATGGGGGTGTTGCGCGAGGGCGACCACCCCTTGGGCCTGTATCTGGGTAGATACGTTGCCGAACGCGTGGTGTGGTTTTCCGGTATCCTGCCCGCTTTGGCGGGACCTTTGGCCCTGGCCCTGGCAGGCGCCAGGCTGGTGGTGGGGCCGCACCCGGTGGTCAAACGCGTGCACTGGGGAGCATGGTTGCTTTGGGCCCACCTGCTCTTGTTCTTGGCCATTCCCGGTCTTGGTGCACAAAATCTGTCCTTCGCGTATCTCTCGCGCCACGGCGGGGCCTTGGGGCAATTTTTGATGGAGAGCCTGTTTCTGCCCGTGTTCGGAAGCCACGCGCTGGGACCGGTGCTGGTTTTGGTGGCCACTTTGGGAGGCACGTTCTTTTTTCTGTTCCGCTACACGCCCCGCCAAGCGCTGGTGGCAAGTGCGGTGAAATCCAAGACGCTCTGGGAGCGGCTGGTGATCTGGGCCCGGGAGCGTCGGGCCAACGCCGCGGCGATGCCCGAGGTGGTGGACGCCGCACCGGCAATGCCACCGCGAGCCGTGCCGCGCGCGGTGGAGCAGCGAGCGGAACGGGGCTTGGTGGCAGGCGGCGCACTGGCCATGAGTGTGGAGCCCAGAGGGCGTTTCATGGATCGCCAAGTGCGACCGGAACCGGATACCGGAGTCCTGCCCTTGCAGGATGCCGCCCGCAACGCACCGCGAGCCCGCGCCGGAAAAACCCCGCTGGTTCCGGGAGCGGTGTTGGCCGGCGGAGCCGCGGCCGGGGGCGAAGAATCTCCGGCCGCGCTGGCGGGCAAAGCCTTGGAGGTCTACAACGGTCTGTCCAAATGGCGCCCGCTGCGTCCGGAGGATCTGGTCGGTCTGGACCCTCTGGAAATCCGCGAACTCAAGCGCCGCGACGAGGAGATCCGTCGCGCCTTCATGCTCAACGAGTGGGAGGATCGCGAGGTCCAGGCCCAGGTCAGCCGTCGGCCCCGGATCGCCGCCGAGTCCCCTCCGGAAACGCCCGGTCCGGCTCAGACAGTTCCTGTCGAACCTGGCCCTCCCGATGGAGAAGCGGAAAACGACCCTCCGACGCGGGAAGAGGCTTCGGCCGTGGCTCCCGTGCGCATCCGGTTGCCCCCACCTCCCCGCGAGCCGCGGATTTCCGTGCGGCAAACCACGGAACAAGCCTCCAGTCGCTACCGCATTCCGGAGGTTTCCATCCTTCCGGATCCTCCTTCGCACGAAGCCGAGTTCGACGAAAAGGAGCTCCAGGCCACGGCCGAACGCCTGGTGGTCCAGCTTCGCAATTTCAACGTTCAAGGCAAGGTCCTCCAGATCGAACCGGGTCCCGTGATCACCCGGTTCAAGGTGGAGCTCGCGCCGGGCACGCCGGTGCGCAAGATCTCGAACCTCTCCGAAGACCTCGCCCTTGCCCTTCGCGCCAAGCGCATCCGCATCCAGGCGCCCATCCCGGGCGAAGCGATGGTGGGCATCGAGATTCCCAACCTGCGACCGGAAACCGTCCACATCAAGGAATTGCTCCGTTCCCCCCAGTTTCGCGACCCCAAGATGAAGCTGCCCGTGGTGCTGGGCAAGGACACGGCCGGGCATCCGGCCTTCACGGACCTTTCCCGCGCACCACACCTTTTGATCGCGGGGCAGACAGGATCCGGCAAATCGGTGTGCATCAACACCATCCTGAGTTCGTTCCTGTTCAGCCAGTCGCCCGAGCGGCTGCGCATGATCCTCATCGACCCCAAGGTGGTGGAGCTTTCCACCTACGCGGAAATTCCCCATCTGATGTGTCCGGTGATCACCAAGCCGGAAGAAGCCGTGCAGGCACTCAAGTGGACCGCCGTGGAAATGGACCGCCGCTACGACGTGCTGGCCGCCGCGGGAGTGCGCAACATCGCCGGCTTCAACGACAAATTCGAGGCGGGGTCCCTCCCGGCAGGTCTTGCGGAAGAAGACGCTGGCCGTATGCCCTACCTGTTGCTGATCGTGGACGAGTTCGCCGATCTGATGATGGTGGCGGGCAAGGAAGTGGAGACCAACGTCGCCCGCATCGCCCAGAAGGCTCGCGCGGTGGGGATCCACATGATCCTGGCCACCCAACGACCATCCACCAACGTGATCACTGGTGTGATCAAGGCCAACCTGCCCACCCGCATCGCCTTCCAGGTGGCCAGCCAGATCGACGCCCGGACAATTTTGGACAAACAAGGTGCCGAAGACCTGTTGGGGCGCGGCGACATGTTGTTTCGGGGCATCGAGGCTCCTGAACCCACGCGTCTCCATGGCGCCTTTGTCACCGATGGCGATGCCGAGGCCGCCGCCTTGGCGGCAAGTTCGCAAGGCGTGGTGTTCCCCATGATCGAAAAGTTCGACCTGGGAGAGGAAGACGGCGATGGCGAGGCCTCCGAAGCTCCGGTCAAATTCGATGCGAAATTCGGCGAGGCCGCCCGCATGGTGGCGCTCACGCGCCAAGGCAGCGTGTCGATGCTCCAACGAAGGCTGGAGATCGGCTTCGCCCGCGCGGGGCGTCTGATGGACCAACTGGAGCGGATGGGCATCGTGGGTCGCGATCGAGGCTCCAAAGCTCGCGAGGTGTTGCTGGATGAACTCCAAGTCGAAGACCTGGTCAGGCGCTTGGAAGAGGGACCATAGGCTCGACTTGGACCGCCGCTCGGCTCGTCCTTTCAGGACTCCCGAAGACACTGTCGATGAACTCCAAGTCGAAGACCTGGTCAGGCGCTTGGAAGAGGGACCATAGGGGAGCCTCCGTTCGTCCTGAGGAGGCGGCACAGCCGCCGTCTCGAAGGGCAACGGAAGTCTTGATACCCGCTCTGATGAATGGTCTTGCCTTTTTCAGCATGCACGCCTTTCGCCCTTCGAGACGCGAGGATGAACCTCGCTCCTCAGGACGAACGGCGTGGGTTCTGCTCAGTTCCCTCCGGTGGACCATTCCGTCCGTGTTTCGGACTATCTTTCCCGGCTCATGAAATTGGATTCCCGTGGCACGACCACGTCCCAGGAACGTCCGGTCGCATATTTCGATTTTGACGATACATTGGTCTTTGCCGATTCGATGCTGCACTGGCAGCGTTGGTACGCGCGCCGTCGTCGCTTGTGGAGCGTCGCGTTGTGGATCTGGGGTATCCTGCCCATCCGACTTCTGAAGGGTCCGGTTTGGATGAAGCGGGCTTACATGGCTACCTGCAACCGGGAAACCCTGGAGTCTCGGGCCAATCTGGTGCGCCAGTTCAGCCGCGAATTCCTTTCGCAGACCGGCTTTGCCGAAATGCTCGAGCGGATCTGGATGCATTTCAATCTGGGCCACCAAGTGGTGGTGGTCACCGCCTCTCCATCGTTCTATCTGGCCCACCTGGAAGACCTTCTCCCGCCGCACGAACTGGTCGCGACCGAGCTCGATTTCCAGGGTCGCCACGTTTGGAACCTGCCCGAGCTGGTCGGGCAGAACGTGAAGGGCCATGGGAAGTTGCAGGTGCTGGCCCAGCGCGGTTTCTCGCTCCCCTCGACGGGAAGCTACGCCTATTCCGACCACATCTCCGATGCCCCCCTTTTGGAATCCGTGGAATTCGCCTTCGCCGTGCGTCCGGACGAGGAACTTGAATTTCTGGCCCGCCAGAAAGGTTGGCCCATTCTCAAGCCCGTCGAGCCGTGGAGCGAGGAAAAAACCCGTCTTTCCAAGGCGCTATGGCTGGTGTTCGGGCCCTTGGGACCCTCCTGGCCGCACTCCAAGATCCCGCAGGGCAAGGCTCGCCGCCGCATGTGGCACAGGTGGTCAGAACTTGTCGTCTCCGCCTGGAAGGAAGCGGCGAAGGAAAATCGTCAAGGATTCAGCGAAATCTGTCGGGAGCTGGAGCGCGTTTCCACGCGGCTGAAGGGCATCGCCCCGCGCATGGCCCGCGCCTTGGTCCAAAAACCGCTCATCCAGTTGGGCCATTCCGCCCAGCCCGGGCTGGATCGGGTCTGGGCCACCGGCCAGAGCCTGGCCATGACCCCTTCGGGTCTGGATGCGTTGCAGAAGATGGTCTACCAATCGCCGGGCTGCGAGGCGGCGCGGCTTGTTTTGGCGCCGGTTGGCAGCGATGGACTGTACCAGACCTATCGCATCCGCCGCGGCGACCGCTCCGACCGCATCCTGAAATTGCTTTTGCCGGGGATCCGCGAGGCTGTCGCCCACGATCTGGAAACCGAAGGCAACCGCTCCGCGCTCGCGCACGATCCGAATCTGCGAAGGGCTTGGGAGGGATTGCTGGCCGAATTCCGTCCCAACGTGGAAAGCGAATGCGACTTGCAGCGCGAAGTGGCCATCGGCGAACGGCTTCGCAAGCTCTTCCCGGATCCGGGAACGGGTATTTTCGTGCCGCAGGCTGATCTGGTCGCGTCCAATGGCTACGAAGGCCTGGTGCTGGAAACCGCCGATGGGTTCCCGCTTTCCGCGTACCTGGCCTACCTTCGGGAGACGCGCCGGTTGCGCGACCCCAAGCAGGAGCCCAACGCGGACTACGACGCGTTCGCCGCCTTGATCGCCAATGCGCCGCACCTCCCCCAGGGACGGGAATTGTCCGGTCGGATCTGGAAACTCCTCTCCCGCACCTGGTTCGACTCCGGACTGTGGCTCACCCTTTCCGGTACCGAAGACGTTTCGGTGGTCGTGCGCGAGGAGGGCTGGCTGCTTTCCATGTCCGACTTCGCCGGATCGGTACAGTTTCCCGAGTGGTGTCCCCACGCTCTTCGAGATTGGTCCGTGGTGTGTCCGGAAGGCTCCGCGGAACTGGTGGATCTCTGCAAAGCCATGGGCTGGGGCGACCACCACCTGGAAGCCTACCACGGCAAGCATCGTTCCCTGGTGGAAATGGTCTGGCACCCGGTCTTGGCGGGCACCGAGCAAACCGGATTCGCCTTCGACGACTGGCGTCTGGACGGCCGGCTGACCAGCCTGCTCGGCCCCGGCCACCAATACGAGAACTGGCCTGTTCCCGAACCTTGCCGCAGGGTGTTCCGCACCCTTTGGTGGTTGCGCCGCTGCCTGGCGGCGGTGGGAATGGCCGACTGACCGCTTCGGTTTGTACGTTGCCTGTCCAATGAAAAAAATCGTCCTGGCCGCACCGCGCGGGTTTTGCGCGGGAGTGGAGCGCGCCATCGAAATCGTCGAAAAAGCGCTGACCAAGTTCGGAGCTCCGGTCTATGTGCGCCATGAGATCGTGCACAACCGCCATGTGGTGGCACAATTGCGCGACCAAGGCGCGGTGTTCGTGGAAGAACTCGCGCAGGTTCCGGTTGGGGCCCCGGTGATCTTCTCCGCACACGGTGTGTCCGACGGCGTGTTTCGCGAGGCGGAAGCTCGATCCCTGACCGTGATCGACGCAGCCTGTCCGCTGGTCAAGAAGGTGCACACTTCCGTCAAGCGTCACGCGGGACAGGGTCATTGCGTGATCCTGATCGGGCATCGCGGGCACCCCGAAGTGGTGGGCACCATGGGGCAGCTCCCGGACGGGGGAGTGGTGCTGGTGGGTTCGGTGGAGGACGTGCACGCCTTGACGTTGGCCGATGACACCGATTTGGCCTACACCACCCAGACCACCCTTTCCGTCGACGAGACCCGCGAGATCATCGATGAACTTCACAAGCGGTTCCCTCGCATCAAGGGTCCCGCACGCGGCGATCTTTGCTATGCCACAACCAACCGCCAGACCGCCGTGCGCCAGATGGCCGAACACGTGGATGTGCTCCTGGTGATCGGGTCGCGCTCCAGCTCCAACACCAACCGGCTCCGGGAGTTGGGCGAAAAGCTCGGCATTCCGAGCTACCTGTTGGATTCCGCCGACGAGGTCGATCCTGCCTGGGTTCGCGAGGCGGTTACGATCGGAATCACTTCCGGGGCCTCCGCACCCGAATCCATCGTCCAGGGGGTGGTGGAGCGCATCCAGGAACTCCATCCCGGCACGTCGGTGGAAACCTGGGCGGGAGTGGAGGAAAACGTCCATTTCCCACTGCCCAAAGAACTCGCCTGAAGGGCATCGCGACCGACAAATTCTGACCAACCGTATTGTGGCGGATCCGGTGATCCTCCAACGAAACAGCGCGGCTATTGCCACGGCGACCATTGTGTCGGATCTTCCAATGTATGGAAAATCACAAAGGCTTGCTGGTTTTCGGCAGCACCACCGGGAGCACCCGGATCCTCGCGCTGTCCGTGAAAAGTGGATTGGCCGATGCCGGAATCCCCACCGTGGTGCGCAATGCGCGAAGGGCGAAGGTGGTGGAACTCCTGCATTTTCCGCTGATTTTTTTCGGGTGCTCCACCTGGGAGGATGGTTGCATCCAGAAGGATTTCCGCGAGTTCATGCACCGGTGGGGCGGCTTGCGATTGGATGGGATCCGAGTGGGGGTGTTTGGAGCCGGTTCTCGTGCATACCCGCACTATTGCCAGGCGGTGGACGATCTGGAGCATGAGTTGGTGGAGCGCGGTGCGACCTTGCTGGGGCCTTCCTTTCGGGGTGATGGCTCGGTGTATGGATTGCGACCTGTTGTTCAAAAATGGGCCAACGATCTCGTGGGCCACTTCGCCTGAACTTGTCGGTTAAGGCCAAGTCGGGGTTGTTGCCTGCCCTGGTTGGTTTGTATCGTTCCCTGACTATGCGTAGGAATCTGGTCGCGATCGCTCTCCTCCCGTTGTCCGTTTTTGCCGTGGACGAAAAACCACTTCTGTCGGCGCAGTCCTACGAAGGTGGAATGCGCCTTCATATGCAAGGGACGTATTTGGTCGCCGACAACAACGGCGATTTCCAGGATGCCGAAGTTCCCACACTCCCGACCTCCACCTCCATGGAAGCCACCATCAAATACGGGATGTCGGAAAATTCCGACCTGGAAGTTTCCATGCCATGGATCTTTCGCGACAAGGATTGGGCCCTCCTGGAGGGCCGGGAGAAAGAATCCTATGCGGGTTTTGATCGCGTGACCTTGGCCGCAAAGATTGGCATCATGAAGTATCCTTTTGGCCTGATCGCGGGGTTCGATTTCCCGCTGGGGCATGCCAAGGTGGTGGGTTTCGATCCCGACTGGGGCTTTTTCGGCGGCGTCTGGGGCGGATACCGCAAGGCCAACGCTTGGGTGGACGGATTTGCCACCTGGGGTGTCACGCCGGAAAATGCGCAAGGCTTCAAGCCGGGCGACCGACAGGTCGCAGTGGTCAACGGCGGGATTCAGCTGGAAGGCGGAGTTGCTCCTCAGTTGGGCTTTTCCTACAGCCGCAAAGGCTTGACCCAGCAGGACGGCAAGTCGAAGGGCTCTGATTGGGCGTCGTTGCAGGTGTTGCCAGGTGCGATCTTGGAATTGGACGAGGACTGGCGCTTGGACCTAAAGGTTCCCACCGTCCTGGCCGGGCGAAATTCCTTCGTGTCCACGGGCCTTTCTGTGCACGTGATCGGGAATTTCGAGCCCTGAAATTGTTTTTGGGGAATGTGCTGAATTGACCGGTGGCCGCTCGTCCTGAGGAGCGGCTCTGCCGCGTCTCGAAGGGCGACGGCTCAATGGTTAGCGCTCCTGTGGATCGACAACCACCGCCCACCCTTCGAGACGCTTCGCTCCTCAGGATGAGCGGTGGAAAGTAGTGCCGTGTGGGTTTTTTCTCCGCCCCTGAGCGGTTTGAATTACTAGATTGGCCTCCGTGACCCAACGACCTTGCATCGCGATCGTCGGCCGGGCCAACGTCGGAAAATCGTCCTTGTTCAATCGGCTCTTGGGCCATCGCGTCGCGGTGGTCCACGATCGTCCGGGTGTAACGCGGGACCGACACTTCCGTGAATGGGAGTTCGATGGGCGCCGGGTCGATCTGGTCGACACGGGTGGCTTCATCGACGAATCCCTGGATCCGTTGGCTGATCAGGTTCGAAAACAAATTGACTTGGCACTCGATGCCGCCGATGTCGTGCTGTTCATGATTGACGCACGCACCGGAATCACCTACGACGACATCCAGCTGGCCCGTGCGGTCCAGCGCAAGGGAAAGACCGTCCAGCTCATCGCCAACAAGGCCGAGCGTCCCCAGGATCGCGAAGCGATCGGGGAGTGGATGAAACTGGGCATGGGTCCGGCCGCTCCGGTTTCCGCCACCGCGGGCTACGGCCTGGATGGTTTGTGCGAGATCCTCAGGCGTCTGATTCCTGCCTCGCGTGGCAAGTACGTTCCGGATGAGAAGCTTCGCATCGCCATCCTGGGCCGCCCCAACGCGGGCAAGAGCACCTTGGTCAATCGCCTGTTGGGCGAAGACCGCATGATCGTTTCGCCGGTCCCGGGCACCACCCGCGATTCCATCGACGCGGAATTCATCTGGCAGGGCCATCATTTCCAGGTGACAGATACTGCAGGCCTTCGCAAGAAGGCGCGCGTCAACGACGATGTGGAATACTACAGCAACATGCGTTCGCTGGAATCCATCCGTCGCTCGGACGTGGTGATCTTGCTGGTGGACAGCCTCGAAGAAGGCCTTCCCGAGCAGGACCTGCGCATTTTGCGCCAGGTCGAAGAAGCGGGCAAGGGTCTTGTGGTCGCGATCTCCAAGTGGGACGCGCTGGAAAAAGACCACAAGACTTTCGACATCCTGTGCAAGGGAATGCGTCAGCGTATCCCTGCCTTGGCGGAAACCCCGATGGTCGCGTTCTCCGGTTTGACCGGCCAGCGTGTGCCTCGGTTGTTGGAATCGGTTCTCGCGGTCCGCGAAGCCAGCATGAAGATCCTGGGTCGCGAAAACGTGATCGCGTACTTCAAGGAATGCTTGGACGCCCACTCGCCTCCCTACGCCCATGGTCGCCCCGTCATCCTGACGCGTTGCTGTCAGGTGCACGTGAACCCGCCCATGCTGGCCTTCGAAACCGACTCGCCAGATCTTGTCGCCGAATCCTACCGCCGGTTCTTGCGCTCACGCGCGATCGACCGCTTCGGTTTGGCAGGCATCCCGCTGCGCATCAGCTTCCGCAAGAAGCTGGAACTGCGCACGGACGAAGACCTGGCGCGCTTCGGCGGCGATGTGCCGGAGAGTGCGCCGGAGGCGTAAAGGCGATCGGTCCGGTTGTGCGATCCATCACGTAGGTGCGAATCCCATAGTAGGGGCGATTCATGAATCGCCCCTACGTGATGGATCCAATTCGTGCCAGCCCGCCGGCCCACACCCGGCCAGCGAAGAGGCGCCGGAGAACCGGCAATCAAATGCCGCGGACAAAGCCGGCAATCAAACGGGCCGAGGGGGTCCGGGGGGCTTGGGTATTGGAGCGGCCAGTGGCCATGAGGATGCCGATCGCGACCCTGATGTCCTAGCTACCCTGCCTCAAGATCCGCACCACCCACAGCCCCGGCAAGCTGGCATGGCCGCGTAAGTCCAAGCCCCCCGGCGCTGGAGTCCAGAGGGGCAGCGAGGCCCCTCTGGCCGCGGTCACGGGTCCCGGCGGACCCGTGCAAAGCCGGACACGCAGTGTCGATCGCCCCACGCAGTGGACAAAGCTCGCGCAGCAGACAAAGCCCGGCGCCAGCCGAAGAACGCCCGGCGCAGCCGTTGCCAAGGGGCGGGTTCTACATTCTATCCACATGACTCGCAAACCGAGAAAACTCCCGTACGCGGTGGCCAACTTCGAGCAGATCCACGAAGAGGGATACTCCTTCGTGGACAAAACCGCCTACATCCGAGAGTTGGAAAATTTCCAGGTCCCCGTGTTCTTGCGGCCTCGGCGGTTCGGGAAAACACTTTGGTGCAGCACGCTGGAGTGCTACTACGACATTCTGCGCAAGGAGCGCTTCCAGGAGCTGTTCGGCGGTCTGGACATCGGGCGCGACCCGACAGGCTTGCAGAACAAGTTCATGGTGCTGCGATTCAATTTTTCCCAGGTGCAGGTCAGCGACCAGCTTCCAGCGTTGGAGCAAAGCTTTCGGACCATCTGCCACGCGGCCCTGCAGCCTTTCTGCGAGAAATACGCGGGACATCTCGGAAACCTGGTCATCGACGAATCCAAATCCGTCTCCGACAATTTTTCCAGGATCCTCGCGCAAGCGGCCAAACCTGGCGTTCCACCCATCTACCTGATCATCGACGAATACGACAACTTTTCCAACCAGTACGTGACCTCCGGTCGCGACGACCTGTACCAGAATCTGACAACAGGTGACAGTTTCTTCCGAACCTTCTTCAAGGTGGTGAAGGCGGGATGCGAAAGTCGGGCGATCGGCAAGGTGTTCATCACGGGTGTGCTGCCCATCACCATGGACGATCTCACCAGCGGCTTCAACATCGCCGAGATCGTGACGTTGGCGCCCGAGCTCCACGGGATGCTCGGATTCACCCAAGCCGAGGTGGATCGATACCTGGGACAAGTCTACGAAGACTATGCGATGGATCGCGCCTCGTTCGATTCCACCCGTGAACTGGTGCGAAGCTGGTACAACGGCTACAAGTTTCTTCCGGACACGGAGGAGACGCTCTACAACTCCACGATCCTGACCTATTTCCTCAAGACCTTCGCCTTGCGCAAGGCCTACCCAGAGGACATGGTCGACCCCAACGTGAAGACCGACGTTTCGTGGATCGAGCGATTGGGGTTTGGCAGCGGAACACCGTTGGATCTGATGCAGGACCTGCTGCGGGGCGACGGACTGGCCTACGATGCCCGGCAATTGCGCGACAAATTCAACATGTCGCGATTCTTCCAGCGCGAGCACTTCGCGATGAGCCTGTTTTTCCTGGGAATGCTCACGGTCAAGGATCGGCGCTACCTGGCCTTCCCCAACCAGACCTTGGCGTCGATCTTCGCCGACTACTACAGCCAGTTGGCGCGCATCGAAGTCTCGCGGGGATACGACGGCTACTTTGCCGATTTCCGTCAAGACCTGGATCTGGGCAGATTGTTCGGCGGTTTCTGGAAGGTCTACATGGGACAGATCCCCGCGCAGGCCTTCGACAAGATCAACGAGAATTTCATCCGCACGACATTTTTCGAATTGTGCACCCGATACCTCCTTTTGGATTTCAGCTTCGGGATCGAGGTGAACCACGCCTCGGGTCGCGCCGATTGGGAGATGCTGGGCCGACCGGAAACCGAATACCGAAACCAGAAGTGGATCGTGGAGTTCAAGCACTTCCCGAATTCGTCGGGCAAGACTCCCTCCGACTTCACTGTGCCGGATCCTCAAGCCGTGGCACAGGCGGAAGGTTACAAGCGCGACACCCTGGCCCAATTTCCGCAATACCAGGTGCGCACGGCCGTGTGCATGACGGTGGGAAACCAGGGGTTTCGCTGGTTTGATTTGGAAGCCGGTGGGGAGGGGTAGCAGCCCCCTGCCTCCAACCCACCGGCCCACACCCGGCCAGCACAGCAGCGCCGGGGAATCGGCAATCAAACGGGACGTGGGGGTCCGGGGGGCTTGGTTATTGGAGCGGCCAGCGCCCATGAGGATGTCGATCGCGTCCCTGATGCCTTTGGCCCAATGCCACGGCATACATTCACCCACAGCCCCGGCAAGCCGGCATGGCCGCGTAAGTCCAAGCCCCCCGGCGCCGGAGTCCAGAGGTACGGCGTTAGTACCTCTGGCCGCGGGTCACGGGGCGCGGCAGCCCCGTGAAACGGCCTCCGGGCCGCCCCGGGAAAAGCCTGACGCAGTCAACGCCCCACGCAGTGGAGCACCCCACGGGCGCCCCGTGCAAAGCCGGACACGCAGTGTCGATTGCCCCACGCAGTGGATAAGGCTCGCGCAGCAGACAAAGCCCGGCGCAGCCGAATCCCTAAGGGCCTTTCACCGCCCGCACTTGTCACCTACGGTGACCAACCGAAGCCCCAATTACCGCAGTTGTCGAGACGTCGGCTGCGCCTCCTCCTCAGCACGAACGGTGAAAGGCTTGGTCCAACAGCGGAAAATGCCCAGCGAAGCCGCTAACCCTGGCGGACGTTCGTATTTTTCCGCACCAACCACCGTTCCGAGGTTTCATGAACATCTGGCTCGCCCTTCCTTTTTGCTACCTGCTGGGCTCCATTCCCACCGCCGTTTGGGTCTCGCGTCTGTTCGGCAAGATCGACATCCGCGAGCACGGCTCCAAGAACGCGGGCCTCACCAACGTCTACCGCGTGCTGGGCTGGAAGCCCGCCCTGCCGGTGGCCCTGGTCGACTTTTCCAAAGGACTGGCGGCGGTGCTGTTGGGATACTTCCTGACCCGCCACTTCTGGGGCAAGCCAAACGAGACTGTAGCCTTGGCGTTTGGCGTGGCGGCGATCATCGGGCATACGTTCACCGTGTTCGCGGGCTTTCGCGGCGGCAAGGGAGTGCTCACCGCCATGGGCGTGTTCGTGGGCATTTCGCCCATCCCCGCCTTGATCGCTTTCGGGGTGTGGATCCTGATTTTGCGCAAGTCTGGATATGTCTCGTTGGCCTCGATCCTGGCCTCCATCGTGCTGGGGTTGGTCAACACCTTCGTCACCTTCGTGCATGCCTTCCAATACGCGGCGTCCACCTCGGTGCAAAACCAGATCGAGTGGATGCGTGTTGGACAAGAATTGGTCCAGCGCGGCGACACCAATCTCACCTTGCTTTCGTGGGCGGTGGCCGTGTTCGTGGTGTGGAAGCATCGCGCCAACATCCAGCGTCTGCGTGCTGGCACCGAATACCGCTTTGGTTCGCGCGCCTCGGAAGATCCGGAGGCCGTGCGGGTGGAAGGCGTGGAGATCTTCCGGCAGAACGCCAAGACGGCCGGACTGGATCCGGACCGGGTGGTGGTGCTGGGAGCCGGCTCGTGGGGGATCGGCATCGCGCAGATCCTGGCCGCGAAGGGTTTGAAGGTGACCATGTGGGAATACTCCGCGCAGGTGGCGGAAACCCTCACCCGCACTCGCGAACTTCCGGACAAGCTCCCGGGCGTGCGCATCCTGGACTCCATCGAGATCACCTCCGACATGGCCAAGGCCCTGGAAGGCGCCTCGGTGGTCTGCATGATCGTTCCATCGCATACCCTGCGCTCGGTGTGCAACACCATCAAGGGGATCCTTTCGGAGAAGGAGGTCGCCTCGCGCCAGTGGGTGAGCTTCATCAAGGGCATCGAGGAAAAAACCCTCAAGCGCATGACAGAAATTGTGATGGACGTTCTGCCCGGCGCAACGGAAGCCAACGTGTCGGTGCTGAGCGGTCCGTCGCATGCGGAAGAAGTCGCCCGCCAGGTGCCCACCACCGTGGTGCTGGCCAATTCCGACGAAACCGTGGCCGCCGCCTTGCAGGACATGTTCTTCTTGGCGCCGTTCTTCCGCACCTACCGCAGCACCGATGTTGTGGGCGTCGAGCTTTGCGGAGCGGTGAAAAACGTGATCGCGATCGCGTCGGGAATCTTGGATGGGCTTGGCCTGGGCGACAACACCAGAGGCGCCCTGATGACCCGTGGCATGGTGGAGATGTCGCGCCTGGGCGAGAAAATGGGCGGTTCCCGCGAGAGCTTCTTTGGATTGGCGGGCATGGGGGATCTCATCACCACCTGCGTATCCAAGCACAGTCGCAACCGCCACGTGGGCGAGCAAGTGGGCATGGGCAAGCCCCTCTCGGAAGTGCTCCAAGGCATGACCATGGTGGCCGAAGGCGTGCGGACCGTTGCCGGTGTGCGCGAGCTCGCGAAGCTCCACAAGGTGGAGATGCCTTTGACCGAACAGGTCCACGGGGTGCTGTTCGAGGGCAAGTCCGCGCGGGAGTCGGTGGACGCATTGATGGCTCGTGCAGCCCGGTCCGAGCGTGAGTGAGGAGTCCAAATCAAGCTGGACCACCCAGGAGATCTGCCAAGCGGTGGGTCTGGAGGCGCACGTGTTGCGCTACTGGGAAAGCGAGTTCACCCAGCTGCGGCCCCGCAAGGGCCGCTCCGGCGAGCGCTTGTACCGGGAACGGGAAGTCCATCTGGTCCGGCGGATCCGCGAGCTTCTCTATGAGGAGCACCTCACGATCCAGGCCGCACGACGGAAATTGGCAGAAGAAGCCCGACGCACGGAAAACCCCGGACAATTGGGCATGCTTTTGACGGATCCGGAGCCCACAGACGATGCCGATGCGCCGGACGAGTTCGATCGCCAGGCGGTGGTGGAAGGACTGCGCGAGGTGCTGGATCTGTTGCGCTACGGAAGGAGATCCTGGTGAATTTTCTGGAACGTCTGGGTTGGTGGAAATGGCCCTTGTGGGTCATGGGCATCGGGCAGGTGGTCTTGATCTGGGGGGTCTACCGGTTCATGACCACCGTGGGCACCCTGGGGCCGGCGGCCAAAACAGCCATGTATCCCTGGCTTTTGTCCGGTGCGACGTTGTACCTTGGAGGGCGCCTTCTGCAGGTCGCTGCCCGTTCTCGGGCGCGCCGCCTGGCCAAGGAGGCCAGATCGCGGGAGGAAGCGTGAACCTGATCGAGATTCGAGACTTTCGGAAGACCTACCGGCTGGGAATCGAGCATGGATTGAAGGCGGTGGAAGCGGTCAAGTCCATCAGTCTCTCCGTGCCGGAAGGGGCGCTGTACGGCTTCATCGGGCCAAACGGCGCAGGCAAGACCACCACCATCAAGACTCTGATGGGCCTTTTGCGTCCAACCTCGGGCACCGTGAATCTGATGGGCGGCGACCCGATGAATCCTCAAACCCGCCTGCAGGTGGGATTCCAACCCGAACAGCCCTATTTCTACGACTACCTGACGGGTCGCGAGTTGCTCGTGTATTACGGAAAGCTGAGCGGGATCTCCAAGGTGGATCTGCCCAAGCGGATCGAGGAATCCTGCGCCATCTGCAAGGTGGAAGATTCCTGGCTGGGACGGCGATTGCGCACCTATTCCAAGGGCATGTCCCAGCGCTTGGGCCTGGTGCAGGCCATCCTGAACAAACCCAAGCTTCTGGTGCTGGACGAGCCCATGAGCGGACTGGATCCCATGGGTCGTCGCGATGTGCGTCTGGCCATGCTGGATCTGCACAAGCAGGGAACCACCATTTTCTACTCCTCGCACGTGTTGTCCGATGTGGAGGAGATCTGCACTCACGCTGCCATGGTGGTGACCGGCACGCTGCGCAAGGAAGGCACCCTGGACGAAATCTTGGGCGAGGCATCGGATCCCGGGGGGCGTGCGCATCTGGAAGACATTTTGGCCGCGGAGGTGGCGCATGCGTGAGCTCGGTTTGATCGCCATGGCCAGTTTCCGGGAAACGGTCCGCGACAAGATCCTCTACACCTTGTTGTTTTTCGTGTTGCTTCTGCTGGCCTTCGCCAAGCTCCTGGGCGAATGGTCGGTGTTCGACCGCGAGAAGGTGGTCGCCAATTTTTCCCTGGGTGTGATGTCCCTGGGAGGCCTTGCCATCGCGATTTTCATCGGGATCGGGCTCATCCAAAAGGAAATCCAGCGCAAGACCATCCTCACCTTGCTGTCCAAACCCATCCACCGCTGGCAATTTCTGGTCGGCAAGTACCTGGGCTTGCTGATGGTGCTGGTCATCAACATCGTGGTGATGACCATCGCGCTGTTTCTGGTCCTGCATTTTTCCGGCAGTCCGGTCAACGCGCGCCTTTTGCTGGCCTCCTACGAGACCTTCTGGGAAATGGCCGTGATCACCGCCGTGGCGCTGGTGTTCAGTTCATTTTCCACGCCGGTGGCCAGCGCCCTGCTCACCTTCGGAGTGTTCCTGGCCAGCCACCTTTCCGGTGGCATCCTGCAGTACCTGGAAACCATGAAGAAGGCCTCGGAAAAAATCCCTGGGGCCACTCCGGTGAGCCCCGTGATGGAATACGCCGCCAAGACGGCACGGCTCATCCTGCCTGATCTGGAAGTCTTCAACATCCGTGCCGCGATCGTGCACGGCACGCCGCTTCCGGAGCATTACCTGCTGTGGAGCACGTTGCACGGCTTGGGCTGGACGGTGTTCCTGCTCACGATCTCCTCCATCTGGTTTTCCCGGAGGGATTTCGTCTGACGGATACGCCCAGACGACTGCTGGTTGGGGTCACGGGTGCCTCCGGATCCATCTACGCGGGACGATTTTTGTCCCACCTCCGGCGACTGGACCTGGAGGCGCACCTGGTGGCCTCCGACACGGCCGAGCAGGTCTGCGCCTTCGAAGGGCACCCCTTGCCCAAGGCTTGGGAGCCGTCCGCAGGGCTTCCCGCGCGATTGGTGCGCCACCGGCCGGCGGACCTGTTCGCGGCGCCCGCCTCGGGATCTTTCCGCCACCTTGGGATGGTGGTGCTTCCGTGCTCGGCTGGGACGGTGGGCCGACTGGCTGCGGGCACGTCCGATTCGCTGTTGTTGCGCGCCGCCGACGTCTGCCTGAAGGAGCGTCGACCGCTGGTGATCGTGGTGCGGGAAACCCCGTTGTCGCGCATCCATCTGCGCAACCTGCTGGAGCTCTCCGATGCCGGGGCCGTGATTCTTCCCGCCAATCCAGGATTCTACCAAAAACCGTCTTCCATCGAGGAGCTGGTGGACGGCCTTTTGGATAGGGTGTTCGATCAGCTCGGACTGCCCATGGAACTCTCTCCCCGCTGGAAGGATCAGGTGTGAACCCGTTGAGCAAATGGTTTTCGCTGGTGCGTTTTTCCCACACCTTCTTCGCCCTGCCTTTCGCCCTGGCGGGCTGGATCGCGGCGAGCGCCACCGGGCCCAGTTGGCGCACCTTGGCGGGGGTGTTGGTGTGCATGGTCACCGCTAGAAACGCCGCCATGGCGTTCAATCGGCTGATCGACCGGAAATTCGATGCGGAGAACCCGCGTACCCGGATGCGGGACATCCCGGCGGGGCGCATCTCGCCGAGCGAGGCAGGATGGTTCGTGGCCTTGAACGCTGTCGTGTTCGTGGCGGGCGCATGGTTTCTGAACCCGTTGTGCTTCGCGCTCTCGCCGGTGGCCTTGGCCCTGGTGCTGGGCTACAGCCTGGCCAAGCGCTTCACCTGGCTGTGCCATGCGTGGCTGGGATTGGCCATCGGGATTTCTCCCGTCGCCGCAGGCATCGCGGCATCAGGTCGATTCCAGTCAATTCCTGTCTGGCTGGGGGCGATCCTGCTCACTTGGCTGTTCGGGTTCGACATCGTATACGCCACCCAGGACGAACAATACGATCGAACGCATGGCTTGCGGTCGGTTCCGGTGCTGCTGGGGCGCCGCGGTGCGTTGCGCTTGGCCGCGGGGCTGCACAGCCTGACCTTGGCGGGTGTGATCGGGCTCGGCCTGCATGCGCATTGGGGGGTCGTCTGGTCGGCCGTGGGCGCCGTGATCGGGGTCATTCTGGTCTGGGTGCATGTTGGGCGCAAGGACGACGACCTGTCCACGCAGAGCGGATTCTTCCGCGCCAACGTGGTCTTGAGTTTTCTGGTGCTGGCCGGGGTCGCCTGGGAAACGTTCGTGCGCTGAGCTACTTGCCCAGTCCCTCCAGGCTTTTTTCGATGGACTGACCCGCCTTTTCCAGAGCGTTGTCGATGGTGATCCGCTGGGGTGCCGAGGCGCCGACGATGACCCCCAGGACCACCAGCGACAAAAACCGGAACGCCCATTGGATCCACCACCAACGTGCGGAGAGCAGGTTGGTGAACGGGGCGTCTGCGAAACTGCACAAGGAGACGATCGCCCCAAGGAAAATCCCGCCCACCAGGCCGCGCACGGTGGTATCCAGTCCCGCCAGGGAAAACAAAACGGCGACAGCGAAGGCCGTCGCGATGGAGGCGGTGAACAGGACCGGCAGAGCCACGGTCGGCTTGCCCAGCTTGTGGCCTCCCGCCTGGACACTTTCCGACCAGGCCTTGGAAAACAACACCGGAGAAAACCAAAGGCCACCGAGGGCGAACACGGCGAGGCCTGCGGCCACGCATCCCCAGGGATTGATCTGGACGGATTCGAACATGGTTTGTCCTCCTGTTTCAGCGATTGGCGTCGTAGGCCCGGCGCAGGATGAGTTTCACCCAGGCCTGTTCCCATTCCTTGGAAGCCTTGCGGGATCGGTCGATGATGCTTGCCAGCGCGCGTTCGTCGTCAGAAACCGGCACGGTCTGCCCCGATGCGATCGATTCCAGCAGGGCTCCCCAGGTTTCCAGGAAGTCTGTTTCCCAAAACTTGAAAGCGAGGGTGGAGCATCCGAATTCGAAGGGCTTGCGCTCCCAATCCGCATGCTGCGCTGCGGCGGCGAAGTCCGTGATGAGCTTGCGGTCGGCGTTTCCGGAGGAAAGGGATACCGTGGGACTGTCCGCGCGCACCGCTGCGCGCGAGTAGACGGTTTCCGTTCGACGGGGCCGGTGTTCGATGGGGCGACTGCCATGGACCTTGGGGCGTTCCTCGGGCTCTTCCCGCCGGGAGGAGCGTGGGCGCTCGTCTTCCACGGGGCGTCCCTGGCACAGGGCCAACAGGTCGTCTCCGTATTGCTGGAACAGAGGAGCTGTCAGAAGTCGCAGGTTCTCCAAGGAGTAGATGTCCTTGGGGGCACTGATGAGGATTCGACGGAACACCCATTCGTCCAGCAGCTGCTCGGGCCGGATGAGTCCCGCTTCCAGCGCGCGTCTGCGCCGCCAAGCAAGGAAGGAGGTGATTCGTTCGTCCGTGGAAGGGTTCAAAAGAGGGGCTCCTGCCGGTTGGAGACAAACCACACCGCAGCGAGCTGCGGGGTATTTTCTTGGCCAGCGATTTCGGGTCACCGAAGCAAGCTTCGGGGAATGTGACCCGAAGTGAATGGAAATCTAGGACCTGTGCATGAGAAAAGCACGGGATGGAGTGGGGTGTTGACATTAACTTTGTGGGGTGCTCGCTGTCGACATCGGCAATACCCATACAGTCCTCGGGCTTTTCCACGACGGAAAGATTCTCCGAAAGTGGCGTCTCACCACTCGACCCAACGCGACCTCCGACGAGATCGAGATGCGTGTGCGTGGTCTCCTGGACCTCGCGGATCCACCTGTGGACGGACTCCGCCAAGCGGTCATCGCCACGGTGGTTCCATCGCTGGACAGATCTTGGCGCAAAGGTTTGGAGCGCATCCTGCCCCAGGGAGAGGTGCGGAGCCTCAACGGGACCAATTGCGGATTCCCGCTGGAATACCTCAATCCTGCGCAAATCGGACCCGACCGGCTGGCCAACGTGCTGGGGGTGGAACGACTGGGGATGCGCGAAGCCATCGTGATCGATCTGGGCACGGCAACCACTTTCGACGTCGTGCGCGACGGACGGTATCTGGGTGGAGTGATCGCGCCGGGAATCGAGACGGGGATGCTCGCGCTGGTAGGACGCACCGCGAGACTCCCACAGGTGGCCATCGAAGTTCCCGACCTCGCTACAGGCCGCACCACCGAACAGGCCCTGCATTCGGGGCTGCTTTTGGGCCACGTGGGCATGATGGAGTACCTGGTGGCCCGCATCCGCAAGGAGGAAGGTTTGCCCCATGCGCGCGTTCTGGCCACCGGCGGCTGGTCGCTGGTGCTGCGCGGCCTGACACGCGTGGTGGACGGATACCATCCGGACCTGACTCTGGAAGGGCTCGAGTGGTTCCTGCGCACCCGCCCTTCCACTCCCGGAAGGAGCTGAAGCCGTGCATCGAGTTCTCGTCACCGGTGGCTCCGGTTTCCTGGGCTCGCATCTTTGCGAAAGACTGCTGGAAAACGGCGACGAAGTCATTTGCCTCGACAACTTCTTCACCGGTCGGCGCAAGAACGTGGAGCACCTGGTGGGCAACCGCCGGTTCGAGCTCGTGCGCCACGATGTGGTCGAACCCATTTTGCTTGAGGTGGACCGCATCTACAACCTGGCCTGCCCCGCGTCACCCGTACATTACCAGTACAACGCGGTCAAGACCGTGAAGACCAGCGTGATGGGGGCCATCAACATGCTGGGTCTGGCAAAACGTGTCAAGGCCAGGATCCTGCAGGCCAGCACCTCCGAAGTCTACGGCGACCCTGAACGGCATCCGCAGTCGGAAAGCTATTGGGGGCATGTCAATCCCATCGGCCCACGCAGTTGCTACGACGAGGGCAAGCGTGTCGCCGAAACCTTGTTCATGGACTACCACCGCCAGAACGCGGTGGATATCCGCATCGCTCGCATCTTCAACACCTACGGTCCGCGGATGCATCCCTCCGACGGGCGAGTGGTATCGAACTTCATCGTGCAAGCCCTGCGCGGCGAAGACATCACTCTCCACGGAGACGGAAGTCAGACCCGAAGCTTCTGCTACGTCGACGATTTGGTGACCGGACTGATGGCCCTGATGGAAGTGGAGGGGCCCGATGCCCACCTGCCGGTCAACCTGGGAAACCCCGTGGAATCGACCATTCTCGAGATCGCTCAAGCCGTTTTGGCTCTGACCGGGTCCTCTTCCCGCATTGTCCTGGAACCCTTGCCTGTGGACGACCCTCACCGGAGATGCCCTGACATGGCCCGTGCGCAACGACTTCTGGGATGGTCCGCCCAAGTCGCGTGGGCGGATGGCCTGAAACGCACCGCGGACTGGTTTCGCAGGGAAACGATCTTGGAATGATCCTTCCCCTGATCGCTTTTTTCTCAGCCATTTCCTCCACGATCCCGATCCGGTCCATCGACTCCGCCACGGCTCGCAAGGCTTTGCTTCGTGCCCGGATCGCTGCTTCTCCCGCCGTGGTCGATGATTGGCAGGTGCTCGGTCCGATCGCCGGGGATACCGCGATTGTTTTGCGACAAGGAACCGAGGTCGCGCGATTGCCGTGGGATCCCGGGATGGAGGCCGCCACCGCCACTGCCACCGTGTTGCCTGACCTGGCCGATTCCGGATGGACCGATCGCTTGCGGCGATGGAGCGCCCCTCCCACCGGAATCAGCCTGCAGGCCGGAGTGTTGTCGGCGATCTCGCCGGGGACAAACCCCATCGCCTTCCAAGCGCTCCAAGCGGATGCCCGAGTCGGATGGAAGGATTGGGTTTCCGTCGGGGCCGGAGCCAGGCTCGAGCGAGTGCTGAGCACGCCGCCCATCGCGATTCCGCTGGGAGATTCGATCGTGCTGCCCGTTGTGGACTGGACGGTTTCCGCGTGCGGACCGGTGGTGTGCCTGGAGGGGCGCACCCGGACGCTGCCGATCGGGGCGGAATCCTGGCTTCAACAACGACTCAGCGACAACCTCACCGCCCGCAGAGAGGGCGATTTCTGGCGCGCAAGCGCGGATTCCGCTTTCAAAGGGTCATGGGAGTCGAAAATTGTCGCCCATTTCGGTTACCTGGAATACAGTCTGAGCCGTTGCCCGGGACTCTGGAAAGGATCCCTGCAAAGCCTTGGCCTGAAAGGTTCCCAACCCGCCGGAGCCTCCTGGGGTGCTGGGGCGCTTTGGACTTCCGGATTGATGGCCACCTGGGTGGAGTTGGGTGTTTCCGATCTGCCTCTGCCTTGGCTGCGCGTCCGCAAGCAACCCATCGCCTGGAGTCCGGTGCAGGCGCGCATGGAGTGGAGGAGTTTCCGCCAATTCTTCGCCTCCTTGCAGACGACCCTGACCATCCCCGATCCATTCCCTTTTTCCCGACCGAGATCCAATCCGCCATGATCCATCGCGCCGACCATCCCCTCAACAGCGGCATCAAGATTCTCCAACGTCTGCGGACACGTGCATTCGTCTCCCTCCTATTGCCCTGTTCACTGGCGGTGGCCGCCTTTTTCGCCATCCGGCACTTCGATCCGAACTTCCTGCAAAATCCCGTGCTTGTCGCCCTGTATGTCCTGTTCACGATCGGACAGATCGTGTTGCTCGTGCAGCTGCTGATGCTGATCCGGGAATCCGCCCTCGCAGCCCAGGTGCTCTCCGCCCTGAAGTCGGCCGGAAGCGCACTGGATACCCGGAAATTGTCTTCCACTTTGGAAGGCCTTCCACCCTCGGATTGCCGCGACCTGGTCCTGGCATGGCTGGACATGGGTCTGTGCCACGAGGTGGAAGTGGGACTGGAACTGTTGCGCAACAGCACCGGTCGGCGCGGATTGGTGGAGCACCGGCGATTGGGTATCCACGCCCTCATCAACCGCACGGTCATGAAGCTGGGATTCCTGGGCACCCTGGTGGGCTTGTTGCTCACCTTCCCGCCCATGAAGCGCGCCATCCTGGGACTTTCCGATTCCGATGGCGAAATGCGATTCATCCACGACATCGCCCAAGCGATCGACGAAGACGCCTACGCCATCCAGGCGACCCTGGTCGCCACGGCCTTGTCCCTGGCCTTGGAAGCCATTTCCGTCCAGGTGCTGGAAAGCTTCTTCCGCGATTTCGAACAGGTCGACACCCATCTGGCCGATTGGAACATCGGCGTCCTGCGTCCGGCCATCAAAGGCGCGCAAGCCGATCCCATCTGCGACGGAACGGGGCTCGACCCGGCCGCCGTGGCACAGCGCCTCGCCCAGGCACAAAAACTGTTGGACGACCAGTTGGTGGCGCTGGCCGGATCCATCCAGGGTTCGCATCGACTGATCGAGGGACTGGGCAAATCGCAACAGGCGCTGTCCGCCCGCATCGACGAACTGGCCGCGTGGGAATCCGATTATCGCCGATTTTTGGCCACCAAGCGGGAGGCGGCGCTGCCGCCGGGAGCCGGGAAGTCGTGAGCAGGTTCGGTCGAAAACCTCGCGTGGAACTGGGGGAGGCGGTCACGTTCGAGTCCGTCCTGACCATCCTCACCGTTCTGCTGGTGCTGCGTGTGGTGTTCCTGGTTCCCATGGTGAACCTGGAAAAAGCCAAGACGGTGGAAGCCCGCAAGGACGGAATCTGGGACAAGACCGCCACGCGCGCCACGGCGACGATGGAAAACAATCCCTACGCCACGGCATTCGGCTTGGGCAAGGCCCATGTGAGGCTGTCGACAACCGCCGACCAGGACTCCGTTTGGATCGAGGCGTCCATGCCGGACAGTTCTGTGGTGGTGGCGCTCCATGAAAAAAAACAGGGACGGTACGTGCGCATGCACGCCCAGGCCAGGTCGGAGACACCCACGTGCCAGTACGGGCAGATCGGGTGGAGTGCGGACGAAAAACAATGGTTCACGTGGTCGGATTCTGTCGACTACGGCGACAAGGGAGTGGTGGGACGCACCATGGCCGGCTACAAGAGCTGGATCTCCCGGGTGTCTCCGTGAGGATGCGCCTGGGCCTCATGCTTTGCCTGGCGCTGGCACTGCCCGCCTGGTCGCAATGGAACCCCTCCACCATGGGAATGTTTTCGGTGGCGACCCTCTCCGACGACGCGGTGGTCGCCAAGCTCCAGGCGCGGTTTCGCGCCACGGGCAGGCCTTACTTCCTGTTGGGCAATCCCTCTGGAGGTCTGCAGCAGGGAGATATCCTGCGGTTCACAGACAAGGCGTTCCTGGTGGACGCCGATGTCTGGCAGACGCTTTCCACCGAAGGCGCCTTGCGGAACCTCCGCCAATCGCCGCTGGCCCGGGTCCAGGCGGGATCCACACCTGCGGCTTGGACGGCACGAGCCAAGGCGGTGGGCGGAGCGAAGGAACGCAAGCTCTACGAGTTCGGCGCGTCTCTGCTCAAGAGCATGGAACAATCCATGGGCGGTGTTCCGGACGGCCAGCGTCTGTTTCTGAGCACGGAGGGCGGTCGATTGGTGATCACGGCTCCCGCGGGCTTCCTGGACAAGATCCGTGCGATCGCCATCGAACGCGAAAAGCCCAAGGATGCGGCCCCCCAGGCGGGGAAGCCCCGATGGGTGTCCGCCACCCCGATGGACACGATATGGGTTGGTCAAGATCTGTCATGGCAGGGTTGGGCCGTGGACGATTCGGGGGGAAACTCCGCGAACTTCCAGTATTCGGTGGGCGGCACTTTGCCTGAAGGCCTGAAATGGGATCCGCAACAGCGCACCCTCAAAGGCATCCCGACCATGCAGGGCCGTTTCCAGGCGAGCTTCGTGGTCTCCGGCGCGCGAGGTTCCGACACCCTGCATTGGAATCCTTCGGTGTTCCTCCGGACTCCTCCTGTGTTGGAAGGCGAGCCCCAGGAAGGCTCCTGCAGCGAGCCTTGGGTCTTCCGCCCCTGGATTTCGAGCCGGGACTGGCATTTGTCCCGCCTGAAAGTGCGGCTGGAACAACCACCCCCCGGCATGGAGTGGGACTCCCTCCGCGGCGAGGTGGTCTGGTCGCAGCCAGCCGGACATTGCGGGAAGAATTTCTCCTTTTCGATGGCGGTCACGGATCCAGCCGGAGGCCAGGTGCGCCGCAGCTGGACACTTCCTGTCAGAGAGCGCGAACATGTGCTGGCCACGGAGGGATTGCGGGTGGACCTTCCCTTCGACACCCTCCTGCAAGGCAGATGGTACCGCTGGGTTCCCGGAGCGCTGATGGGGGAGTGGAAACGACAGGGCATCCGCCTGGATTCGGTGCGGGGCAATCTGGACCTGGATTGGGATGGACAGCGGCTGGCTTTCCGTTCGCAGCGTACAGGCGCCGTCCGGATCACGTTCTGGTTCAGGGAAGGGGACAGGGTTCGCAGCCTACAGCACAACCGGATGGTCCGTCGCTACGAACCGCCGCGCTTTTCGGGTGACGTGGGTGGCTCCGAAGTGCCGGAAGGCGCGGCACGCTCCTATCGCCCGGTGGTGAGCGATCCACAGGGCGGGGAAATCACGCTGACAGCAGATATTCCCGTCGGTTCGCCCATGCGGTGGACTGGATCCGAACTGTTGGTGGCACCGAGATCCTCCGGAACCTGGGCAGCGCGCCTGGTGGCCAAGGATACGCTTGGCCAGTCCACCGAGCGCTGGGTTGCATTCCAGGCCAAAGGCCGGTCCCCCTCGGGCTGGCGTGTCGATACACGATGGGCCGACGAGGTGAATCCCTGGATCGTGGCGTACGATTTCGGAACCGGTCGAGCGGGAATCTTCTCTCCTCAGCCGGTCCATTGGTTCACTGGCCCCGGATCGGGAGCGGATTTCCCGTTCCTGTTGTTGGGTGCGGACCTGTTGCCGGCCTCGCTTCGCTCCCTAGGGGCATCTTTGGGAGGCGACTTGGGGCTGGGGCTGCGGGTTCCCGACCGAAAACTCCTCACGGGCGGAATCATGACTCGTTTGGGGGGGCGATCGGTTCCTCGAGGCTGGATCCCGTTTTCCGTGGAGTGCGAGGTGTTCGGATGGATTCGTCAGGCGATCATGCTCACCGACACCTCGGGGTTGGTCACCCTCTTGGATTCGGTGCATGGTGTTCAGGATCTGGAACGCATGAAAGGCCATTATGCCCCGTTGGTCAGCCAGGTCCTCAAGGACGCGTTCGACCGCAACAACATCGTGATCCTTTCCCGGCTGGAAGGCTGGGTACGCGGGCCCTGGAACCTCTCGGCCGGCGCAGGCATCGTCCGAGACGACCGACTCATTTCAGGACGATTCCTCCAACGTTTTTCACTTGGACTTCGCGCACGCCCTCAGGTCTCCTGGCTGGGAACCCTGGAGGCGACGGGTCGAGTGGGTTGGGGCCCGGGAGAATCAGGGTGGGGTGCCCGTGCGGATGTCAACTGGGCCAGCGGGATTCTACCTTGAGCCGACCATGAAAATCCTGGTTGTCGGTTCCGGAGGGCGTGAACACGCCATCGTTCGCAAACTTCTCGAGAGTGTGCATGCTCCCGAGGTCCACGCCGCGCCGGGCAATCCTGGCATCGCACGGATCGTTCCTTGTCACGCCGTGGGGGTCGACCAAATCGACGCCATGGTCTCCCTGGCGCAGGAACAAGCGTTTGACTGGGTCTTTGTCGGCCCGGAAATCCCGCTAGCCTTGGGGTTGGTGGATCGACTTCAGGAAGTATCGATTCCAGCGCTGGGTCCCACCCAGGCTGCCGCAAGGCTGGAATCTTCCAAGGTGTTTTCCAAGGAGCTGATGCTCCGCCATGGCATTCCCACGGCCGCATTCCTGACCTTCACCGAACTGGATCCGTTGCTGGCTCACCTCAGCGAATGCCCGGTTCCGGTGGTGGTGAAGGCTTCCGGTCTTGCGGCGGGCAAAGGTGCCGTGGTCTGCATGACTCGCGAGGAGGCCATCGCCGCCGCACGCCAGATGCTCGGCGACGACAAGATTTTTGGCGAGGCCGGTGACGAAGTCGTCGTGGAAGAGTTCATGCAAGGCGAAGAATTGTCCGTCTTCGCGCTGTGCGATGGATCCCGTTACATCCTGCTTCCGTCGGCCCAAGACCACAAGCGTTTGCGCGATGGCGATCAAGGTCCCAACACCGGCGGCATGGGAGCCTATTCCCCAGCCCCGATCGCGACACCAGCCGTCTTGGCCGCGGTTTGCCAAAATATCGTGGAGCCCACGCTCAAAGCGATGGAAGTGGAAGGTTGCCCGTACCACGGAATCCTGTATGTTGGTGTCATGCTGACCAAGGCGGGACCAAAGGTGGTGGAGTTCAATTGCCGCCTCGGCGATCCGGAAACACAGTGCGTGTTGCCGATCCTCGAAGCGGATCTGGTGGATCTCTGCCAGGCGGCCTTGGCACGCAGGCTGGGAGATGTCCATGTGACCGCCCCCCGGCGATGGTCCAGCATCGTGGTGCTGGCCGCCGAAGGTTACCCGGGCACGGTGCGCAAGGGACGCGTCGTGGCAGGCCTCGACCAAGCCGAAGCACTGGAAAATGTCCATGTCCTGCATGCGGGAACCACCGTGGACGATCAAGAGCGCGTGGTCACATCGGGTGGCCGAGTGCTCGGGGTGGTTGGAACGGGCGAGACCTTGGCACAGGCAGTGGAAAACACCTACCGTGGGGTCGATTCCATTTCCTTCGAGGGCATGCAGTTTCGAAAGGACATCGCCGCCCGCGGACTCGCCGCCCTGATTTCCCGAGGCACGCCTTGATCCAAGCCTTGCGCAATCTTTTAGTCTCCTGCGGGCTACTTGCGGCCTGTGCCTTCGCTGCGCATCCCCTGCAGGGCGAGAGACTCCACTACGACGTATCCTGGGCAGGGGTGGTTGTCGGCAGAGCCACCATCGAATGCCTTCCCACCACCAATCCGGTGCTGGTGGCGGTGCGAACCACCGCCCGTGCCAACCAGACCATCCAATCCATGTATCCGGTCTTGGACACCATCCAGTCCTTCGTGCATGTCTCCACCGGGTTGCCTGTCCAGTTTCGCAAGTCGCAGAGGGAAGGCGATTATTCGGCGGACATTCGGATCAACTTCCAGCGCTCCAAGAACATGGCGGTTGTTTCCGGCCAGATCAAAGGGGTCTCCAAACCCGACACCACCCTGACTTTGGAGGGTGGTGAATACGATTTGCTCTCGGCGCTGGTCAAGGTCCGGTTGGATTCGCTGGTTCCAGGCAAATCGCAATTTTTGTCCATGGTGGACAATCGCAAGCGCTTCGCTTCCGTCGAAGTCCAATGCCTTCGCCGCGACACCATCGAGGCGGGGGCTGGCAAAACTCCGGTGCTGGTGGTGGTCCCCAAAATCCATGGCGACGCCCTGTTCGCATCCAAAGGCACCCTGACCATCTGGATGACGGACGACCCTCTGCACGTACCGCTGCGCATGGAGTCCAAGATCGCTCTCGGTACGATCAAAGCCGTTCTGACAAATCGCACCGCCCCATAATCTTTCCTGAACGAATCTCCGACTTCTGCCGCACCCGATTCCTGTTCCCGCTCAGGTTTGTAGATTGAGTCGAGTTGCCCAACTTCGAAGGTCCGGCCGCAACGCCTTCGCTTCTGGAGTTTTCCATGCATTCCACGTTTCGCATCCTCGTCGCTACAGCCTCCTTCTCCTTCGGGGGAGCCTTGGTTCCGCCGTCGATCGGAACAGACTCGACAGCGACTCCCATCCTGGCAGCGACTGCCAGTCCCGACCGCATTCTCCTGAAATGGTCGCTGTGTCCAGCCTGCGACAGTTACGAAGTCTTCCGTTCGACCGCCAGTGCAGGCCCCTGGAGCTCCATCGCCAAGGTGCGCGGTGCGGTGACACATGCCGACTCCGGCTTGACTTCCCGGACCCTATATTTCTACCGCGTTTCGGGGTTCCGTGGCGGGGTGGAAGGCGATTTTTCCGATGTGCTCCAGGCAATCACTGCGGATAGCCTGGCAGATACCGCTCCATCAAAGCAAAAACCCACGCATCCTTGATGCGTGGGTTCGGATCGGTTCCCGAAGGAACCTGGAAGTACTGGATCGAATTATGATCAGTCGTCGGAGTTCTTCAGGAAAAACACGCCAATCGCTCCGACCAGAAGCAAAACCACAATCAGCTTGCCGCCGATCGTGTTCCAAAGGCCCAGGCTTGGGGAATCCGGCAGAGTGACATTCACCGACTTCGCCAAGGAATCCAGCGTGGCCTTGGGAATTTCCAAGTAGGTGTCGTCTTTGCCAACGTAGCCGCACCACTCCCCGCCGTAGTTCCACAGGGGCAGCCAAAACAGCTGGACCTGCTTGAACTTGTAGCCGGGATCCAAATTTTCGTTGGCATCGATCTTGAAATCGCCGGTATCCGGGAAATCTGCCACCTTGACGATCTTCTCCGTGCCGGAGGACCAGAAAATGGGGATTCCAGCCTTGGCCTCGGCAGGGCGAGCGGAGGCGAAAACAAAGGCGGCAATTAGGGCAAGGAACGGGAGTGATTTTTTCATAGGCCCCAAAAATGGAATTTTTTGTCTTCTGTGACAAGACGGTGACAATCCCTTTCGAACATTTTTTGGGATTTTCTGCGTTCGGATTGGAATCTTCGGAGGTTCTGGGGACCCATTTTTTAGGTTCGCTTCGCACCCCTTCGGTGGGGGCCGGCCAACCGGAATTTCGGAAAACAAAAAGGGCCGCCATCCTTTCGGATGCGGCCCTCGAGTCTCGACAGTTTTCGTCGAAGCTTAGTCGTCGCCGCCCAGACGCTTGGCGCCGCCGTACTTCTTCTGGAGCTCTTCGCCCACCGAGCGCGGCACGGCTTCGTATTTGGCGAATTCCATCGTGAACTCGGCCTTGCCTTGGCTCATGGAGCGCAGCTCCGTGGCGTAACCGAACATTTCCGAGAGCGGAACTTCCACGTCGATGCGGGTGTAGGCCATGTCCTCGGTGGTGCCCAGGATCACGCCGCGACGGCCGTTCAGGTTGCCCATGATGGTGCCCTGGAACTCCGTGGGAGTGTCGATCTGGACCTTCATGATGGGTTCCAGGATCTGAGGCTTGGCCTTGGGGTAGGTTTCACGGAAGGCCATACGAGCGGCGATCTGGAAGGCGTTGTCCGACGAGTCGACCTGGTGGGTCGCGCCGTCGTTGATGCCCACGCGGATGCGCACGATGGGGAAGCCGATGAGGCCGCCGCCGCCGAGACAGGACTGGAAGCCCTTGTCGCAAGAACCGATGAATTCCTTGGGGATCACGCCGCCAACGATGTCGTCGACAAATTCGTAGTCCTTGGCTTCTTCGGGAGGAATGGGCTCGATCCAGCCGCCGACCTTCGCGAATTGACCCGATCCACCCGTCTGCTTCTTGTGGGTGTAGGAGAACTCGGCTTTTTGGGTGACGGCTTCGCGGTAGGCCACCTGGGGCTTGCCGGTGGACACTTCCACGCCGTACTCGCGACGCATGCGTTCCACGTACACGTCCAAGTGGAGTTCACCCATGCCCGCGATGATGGTTTCGCCGGATTCTTCGTCGACGCGGCAACGGAAGGTGGGATCTTCCTTGGTGAAGCGGTTGATGGCCTTGGACATGTTGACCAGGTGGTCGCGGTTCTTGGCCTCGATCTTCAGCGAAATCACGGCTTCGGGAACGAACATGGAGGTCATGTTCACGTTGACCTTGCCGTCGGTGAAGGTGGTGCCCGACGAGCAATCGATGCCGTACAGCGCCACGATGTCACCGGAGGAGGACTCGGTGATTTCTTCCATCTTTTCCGAGTGCATGCGCACCAGACGACCGACGTTCACCTTTTTCTTGGTGGTCTGGTTGTAGATGGTCAGACCCTTGGTGATCTTGCCTTGGTAGACGCGCACATAGGTGAGCTGTCCGTACTTCGATTCCTGCAGCTTGAAGGCGTAGGCCACCAGCGGCTTGGAGTCGTCGGTGATCATCTCGATCTTCTCTTCGCCCTTGTCCAGGTCCAACGCGTAGTTCTGCACGTCGTAGGGGTTGGGCAGATACAAGTTCACACCGTCCAGCAACTTCTGGACGCCACGGTTCTTGTAAGCGGATCCGCAGAGCACAGGCACCAGCTGGAGGGAGATCACACCCTTGCGGATGGCGGCGCGGATCTTTTCGACAGGGATTTCCTGTTCCATCAGGCGCAGCTCGTCGATTTCTTCGTCGAAGGGCGACAAGCCGTCCAGCATCTTTTCGCGGTACACCTTGGCTTCTTCCAGGATGTTCGGGTAGATCAGGTGGTTGGTCGCGGGAAAATCGGTGGGGATTTCCGCTTCGCGAACGGTTTCACCGGACTCGCCCTCGTTGTAGAACGCCTTCATGGTAACCAGGTCGATCACGCCGACCAGCTTCTCTTCCAGGCCCATCGGGATCTGGATCATGACCGCGTTCAGGTTCAACTTTTCGCGCAACTGGGTGGCACCGCGGAACGGGTTGGCTCCGGTACGGTCGCACTTGTTCACGAAGGCCAAGCGGGGCACGCCGTAGCGGCGCATCTGGCGGTCCACCGTGATGGACTGGGACTGGACACCTGCCACGCCGCAAAGCACCAGGATGGCGCCATCGAGCACACGCAGCGAACGTTCCACCTCGATGGTGAAGTCGACGTGTCCTGGCGTGTCGATGATGTTGTAGTTGCATTCGTTCCAGGCGCAGTAGGTGGCTGCCGACTGGATGGTGATGCCACGTTCGCGTTCCAGTTCCATGGAGTCCATGGTCGCACCGACGCCGTCTTTGCCGCGCACCTCGTGGATCTGGTGGATTCGGCCCGTGTAGTACAAGATGCGCTCGGTGAGAGTCGTCTTGCCCGAGTCGATGTGGGCCGAGATGCCGAAGTTGCGGACATTGTCCAACGGACGCATGGAAGATCCTCGATGAGGGTGGTTGGTCGGAAAGGCTGGCAAAGTTAATTCCCCGTGCGATCCCCATCAAGCCGACGGCAAAATGAATGAAACGATTGGGGGGCGCCCCCCGGGCCAGGGGCCGGGTCGGGCCCTATGGCGCCGGTTTTCCCGATCCACCCCGAAAACCACGATCCGGAAAATTCGTAGAGACGCCCCGGCGGGGCGTCTCTACGGTAACGGCGAACCATCGTGGTTTGTCCGAAACCGGGGAAAACCGCCGCACGCCGCCGCCGCGATCCCGGGCGTGTTCGGGCCATTGTAGGGGCGATTCATGAATCGCCCCTACAAAACTGCCCGTACGGTTTGGGTCCAAACGGGATCGCGGGGGTCGGCGCCCTGGCGGGTCACGGTCCCTGGCGCATCTGGGGGTATCAGCCCCACATCCCCGGAAAATCGTACGACAATTGCCTGTGGTGCCTGATGGACAAAAGGAAGACGATCTTCCCGTCGTCCAGGTAGAGGACCAGATAATCGTCCACCAGGTATTCCCTGACCTTGCCCGACCCCAACCGCTTGGCCAACCGTTTTTGGGCGCGAACCGATTCGACCGAATCCGCCTTGCGATCCAGCAGGGCCCGTCCCATTTCCGGGAAGGTTTCCAGGTTGGGAATGACCTCGTCCTCCAATCGGTCCAGCAACGCATCGAATGCAGAAAGGGCAACGTTCTCGGTCAAAAATTGCCGGATCGCTTCCAGATTCTCCTCGAAGTGTGCAGTGACCTGGACTTTGCGCGTGGTCAATGCGTAGGCTTGGGCTTGCGTAAGGAAGCCAGCGCCTTGCGGGCATCCCGTGTGCGACCCGCCTCCACGTCGTCCAATCCTTTGGATGCGTCGTCCAACACCAGCAAATGGATGCGCTCGCGTTCCAAGGCATGGAAATAATCCAACCGCTTGGCATCCACCAAGGCGACGTAGCTCTCGCCGTTTTTCGTGAGGATTTTTTCCGCACCGGCGTTCACCTGATCGGCCAGCTCTGACAGGTGGGCGCGCGCCTGCGAAAGGGACACGATGTCATGGGTACGAAGCGCCATCCAAAACCTCGTTGGTGATCTGTTCACTGGGGAATGTACAGAATTCTGTGCAAAATTCAAAATACACGGCGCTGCCGCGATCCCTGGCGATCCCGCGGGCGATTCATGAATCGCCCGTACGTTGCAAAATGGGATCGCGGTCCAAATAACGGAACGCGGGTCCAAAAACGAACGATCCCAAAAATCGTAGAGACGCCCCGCCGGGGCGTCTCTACGATTTTTGGGACCGTTGGGTGATGGCTGTTATTTGGTTCGCGCCTCTTCCATTTCCAGCCAGGCCCATTGTTTGTCCACCTCGGCTTGGAAGGCGGCGATCACGTCGGGGTGTTTTTTCAGGTGCTTGAAGCGGCCCTGGCTGAACACCCAGTCGGTGACGGGCTTTTTGACGGTGGGGCGGTAGTTGATGGTGAACTTGCCGTTTTCCACCTCAAACAGCGGCCAGAAATTGCACTCCACGCCCTGGCGAGCGCTTTCGACGGCCATGTCGGCGTCGATCTTCCAACCGGGGATGCACGGGCTCAGCAGATTGATGAACGAGGGGCCGTCGTGGTCGATGGCTTTCTTCATCTTGCGGAACAGGTCGTGGATGTCGTGGATGGAGGCCTGGGCCACGTAGCCCAGGTTGTGGGCCAGCATGATCTTGGTCAGATCCTTGCGGTTGCCCTTGCGGCCCGAGCCTTCGCTCCCGACAGGAGTTGTCGTGGTGGCCGCGCCCAGCGGAGTGGCGGAAGACCGCTGCACGCCCGTGTTCATGTATGCGCCGTTGTCGTAGCAGATGTAGGTGAGGTCGTGCCCGCGCTCCATGGCGCCCGACAGCGATTGGAGGCCGATGTCGTACGTGCCGCCGTCGCCGCCCATCACCACGAACTTGAGTTTTTTCCGCATCTTGCCCTGGCGCACCAAGGAGCGGTAGCAGGCTTCCACGCCGCTCATCATGGCGGAGGCGTTCTCGAACGCCGTATGGATCCAGGGGATCTGCCAGCTGGAATACGGGAAAATCGAGCTGGCCACTTCCAGGCAGCCCGTGGCGTTTCCTGCCACGATCTCGTATTCGTCGCTGACCCGCGTGAGCATCTTGGTGAAGAGCCCCGTGGGGCAGCCCGCGCACATGCGGTGTCCGCCGGAAAACGTTCCGGGGCGCTCGCACATGAGCTTGGTTTCCGGGGAAAGCTCGGCCAAGGTTCCGGATGATTCGATCATGACTTGTCTCCCCGGACGTTGAGCCACATGCCTTGACGATTTCCGACCTCGCCCTTGTCCAGGCAGATGCGGCTTTCCGAAATCACGTGTTCAATATGGCGCAAGGTCAGTTCGCGTCCGCCCAGCCCGAAGGTGTGGCCCATCAACAAAGGCCTGCCGGAAGCGTAATTGTACACCGCGGTGCTGATTTCCGTGAACAACGGCCCGTGGGCGCCAAAGCTCGCCGAGCGGTCCAATACGGTCACGATCTTGGCGTTGGACAAGGCCTGCCCGATCTGCTCATAGGGGAAAGGACGGAAAGAGCGGATCTTGAGCAATCCCACCTTTTCTCCTTTGGTGCGCAGTTCGTCGATCACCTCCTTGATCTCGCCGGCCACCGAATTGATGGCCACCAGCACGATTTCAGCATCTTCCAGACGGTAGTCTTCGAAGAGGTTGTACTGGCGCCCGAAGGTCTTGGCGAAATCATCCGAGACTTCCTGGATCACCCGCAAGGCGTTGCGCATGCCCTGTTCCTGGCCGCGCTTGTGTTCTATGTAATAGTCCTGCAGGTCCAAGGCACCCCAGGTGACAGGTTTTGCCGTGTCCAGGATGGAGTGGTAGGGAAGGTGCGGACCCACGAAGGCCTTGACTGCCTTGTCGTCTTCCAGCTGCATGGTCTGGATGGAGTGGGAAATGATGAAGCCGTCCTGGCAGACCATCAGGGGCAATCGCACGTCCGGGTGTTCGGCGATGCGCGCGGCCATCACAAGGTTGTCGTAGGCTTCCTGGTTGGTCTCGCTGTAGAGCTGGATCCATCCCGCGTCGCGGGCGCCCATGGAGTCGGAATGATCGCAGTGGATGTTGATGGGACCAGTCAAGGCGCGGTTGACCAGGCTCATCAGCACGGGCTGGCGCATGGAGGCGGCTACGTACAGAAGCTCCCACATGTAGGCCATCCCGGCGGAGCTGGTGGCGGTCATGACGCGGCCACCGGCGGCGGAAGCCCCGATGCAGGCGCTCATGGCGGAGTGCTCGGACTCCACCGTGACAAATTCCGTATCCACCTGGCCGTTGGCCACGAAGGTGGAAAAATCTTCCACGATCTGGGTGGACGGCGTGATGGGGAAGGCCGCCACCACATCGGGATTGATCTGGCGCATGGCCTGCGCGCAGGCTCCGGCGCCGGTGATGGGAACGATCTTGGGTTTTCCGGTGGTCAGGTTGGACATGTCAGACCTCGTCCCGCACGAATCCGAGGGCGACGGCTTTGCCCTCCTTGTTCACTGGGCATTCGCGCACGCAAAGACCGCAGCCCTTGCAGTGGAAGTAGTTCACTTCCTTCACGAACTTGCGTGTGGCGCCTGCGTGGTCGATTCCATCTTCCAGCACGATGGCGTCTTCCGGGCAGTATTCCCAGCAGGCCAGGCAATGGATGCAGTTCTCGCGATGGGTGATGGGCTTCCAGGTGCGCCAGGAGCCGGTCTCATACTTGGCCGCGCTTCCGGCTTCCAGGATCACGCCGCCGTGGGGCAGCTCCTGCCAGGTCTTGAGTGTTGTCATGTGAACTCCACCGTTTGATGGTGGTCCGCCCGCCCTTCGAGACGCCTTCGGCTCCTCAGGACGAACGGACCTTGAACTCAGTTTTTGTCGTAGTCCGGATTGCATCGAAACCACCGCTCATCCCTTCGACTTTGCTCAGGGCAGGCCTGAGGAGCCGCCTTCAGGCGGCGTCTCGAAGGGTGGGCGGTGTAGCTAGTCAGCCCACGTGGCAGAGATCGTGTCCCTGCTGGATGGCGGTCAGGTTCTTTTCCACAAGATCCGGTCCAAGAAGGTCCGAGAAGACGTGGTCGGCTTCCTTCTTGAGCTGTTCCAGTCCAATGATGTGCGGGGCGATCTTGGCGAAGGCCCCGAGCATGGTGGAATTGGGGATCTCCCGGCGGAACAGCTTGTGCGAAATTTCGTTGGCAGCCACCGTCACCACGCGGTTTTCCAGTCCGAGGATTTCCCGAACCTGGTCGGAAGTCTTCTCGATGTTCACCAGAAAGATGGTGTGTTCCATCACGCCTTCCCGGATGGCGGGAAGTTGGAGCAGACTCGCATCGATCACGATCACCACGTCCGGGGTGGTGACCGGGGTGTGGATGCGGATCACCTGATCGGAAAAGCGATTGAACGCTTTCACGGGCGCACCGCGCCGCTCGGGCCCGTATTCAGGGAATGCAACCACGTTGCGACCGGTGCCTTGGACGCACTCGGCAAGGGATTTTGCACCCGTGACGGCGCCTTGGCCGCCGCGGCCGTGCCAGCGGATTTCGAAGTATTTAGACATAAGGGTAACGCGGAAAGTTAACCAAAATCGCGCCTATGATGGAGCTTTGGATCTGCAGTTCATTTATGAAGACAACGATTGTTTGAAAATTCACAATCGATCCAAACGCCTTTGTCAGCACGAATTCCCAGCTTGCCTGCGATGGCGGGCTGGGTGGAGGGTGTCGCCGCCTTAGAAATCCAGGTGTCGCCCATCGCCTGGATGCGATTTGACAAGATCTGACCTCCTATCATCCGGATAGGCGATTTGGCGTACATTGGGTCCCATGGACACCGCTCAGATTCCGGACACGCTGATTGTTTTCGCCCATCCAGGCTTCGAGAAATCCAGGGTCCACCGGACCTGGCTGCCCGAGGTGGAGGCGCTGCCTTTCGTGGCCGTCCGCGACCTGTGCCAACTCTATCCAGGGGGTGTGGTGGACGTCAAGGCCGAACAAGCCGCGTTGGAATCCGCCCGCACCATCGTGTTGCAATTTCCGCTGTATTGGTACGCCTGCCCGGGCATCCTCAAGGAATGGATCGACCAGGTGTTCGAGCACGGATGGGCGTACGGCCAAACGGGAACAGCCCTGCGCGGCAAACGCCTGTTGGTGGCCACCTCCGCTGGCGGCGCCAGGGAAGCCTACCAGGCCCAAGGCAGGAACCGCCATTCCATCAAGCAATACCTGTTGCCCCACGAGGGGCTGGCACGGCTGTGCGGCATGGAGTGGCTGGGTGTGTTCGCCTTGCACGGAGCTCTGACGGTGCAGCACAAGCAGGACGCGCAAGCTTCCGCGATCGCCTACGCGAAACTGTTGACGGGGTTGCACGACAACTCCTTGGACCTGGCAAGCCTGCAAAGCCTCGAGAACCTCCTGGAAGCGATCCAGGCAACCTGATGGGTTTGGGAACGATCGTTTTCCTGTTGTTGGCCACGGTGATTCTGGTGCCGTTGGCCATGCGGTTGGGGATCGGGTCGGCCATGGCCTATCTGTTGGCCGGAGTCCTCGCCGGGCCACACCTCGTTGGCTTGATGTCCGATCCCGCCTCACTTTCGCATGCCGCCGAGTTCGGAGTTGTGATCATGCTGTTCCTGGTGGGATTGGAGTTGCGGCCACGGGAACTTTGGCGCCTGCGCGGGCCGTTGGTCGCGTTGGGTGCAGGGCAGGTGGCAGGCACCACGGCATTGGTTGCCTTGGTGGGATGGATCGCAGGCCTTTCCTGGCAGGGGAGCCTTGCGGTGGGCGCGGCCATGGCGATGTCCTCCACCGCCTTGGCGTTGCCTTCGCTGCGGGATCGGGGCTTGGGTGGCGGACCGACAGGGCAAGGCGCCTTGGCGATCTTGCTGTTCCAGGATATCGCCGTCATCCCGCTGCTGGCACTGCTCCCGCTTCTGGCAACCAGCGGTGTCCCGGACATGGCGGACACCGGGGGACTCGGATTTTTGCCAGGATTTGTCCGCACCCCGCTGGCGATGGTTGTTTTGGCGGTGGTCCTGGTGGCCACCCAGTGGGCGGCCAAGCACGTGTTCCGTTGGCTGGCCCTTTCCCGACAGCGCGAGGCGCTCACGGCGATGGGACTGCTTTTGGTTTCCGGGATCTCCTTGGTGGCCGGGACCGTTGGGTTGTCGGCCGCCTTGGGAGCGTTTCTGGGCGGTGTCCTGCTGGCCGATTCCGAATACCGCCACGAGATCGAGGCGGATCTGGAACCCTTCCGCGGACTATTTCTGGGTTTTTTCTTCGCGACGGTCGGTGCGGGGCTGAACCTTCCATTGATCCTTTCCAAGCCAATTCTTGTCGCCTCCCTCGCCTTGGGCCTGTTCGCCTTGAAAGTTGGGGTCCTGTGGCTGTTGGCCCGCTCGGCCCGCATGAATCCCTCCGACCGACTCCCCTTGGCTTTGGGACTCGCCCAGGTGGGGGAGTTCGCATTCGTGCTGCTGGCGGTATCCAGAGGATCAGGGCTGATGTCGGGGGATCTGGCCGGGTTGCTGGGAGGAGCCGTGGCGGTATCCATGCCTCTCACTCCATTGAGTCTGATGGTGTGGTCGGCGGCCCAAAGGCGGAACATGGAAAGCGTGGCGCAACCCGCGGAGGGAGCGGCTTCGGATGCATTGGTCCAAGTGGAAGCTCCCGTGTTGTTGGCCGGGTTCGGGCGGATGGGATCCATGGTGGGAAGAGTCCTCAAGGCGCAGGGAATCCCTGTTTCCGTATTGGACTTGGACCCCCATCAGGTCGCGCACATGCGGCGGCTGGGGCTGGAGCCCCACTTTGGAGATGCGCGCCGGGAAGAACTGTTGAAAGCGGCGGGGCTCGCGCAAGCCTCCCTGTTGGTGGTGATGGTCGACGACCAGGAAGACGGCTTGGACATCGTCAGGACGGCGCGGGAAACGCGCCCGTCAATTCCTGTTATCCTGCGGGTGCACAGCCACCAAGGCGCCTACCACGCTCTTGGCCTGGAGAACGTCGAACCGATCCGGGAAACGTTCGGGGCCGCCATGGAGGCATCGCGACTGGCGCTGGAGCAACTGGGATGGCGCTCCACGCGAGCGTTGCGTGCGGTCGAGCTGTTTGTCCGTCACAACCAGGCGTCGATGCGCGAGTTGGCGAAGGTGGATCGAAGCTCGGAGGATTGGCTCCGGTTGCTGCGCGAGCGCATCGACGAGGCGTCCAACCTGGTGCGCGAGGACGCCGACCCGCGCCATCTTGTGGACCGCGCCTGGGACAACGAAAGCCTGCGCACCGAATTTTTCAAGAAGGAGTGACGCTTGCCGCTCAGGCCTGTTCCAAGGCGGGCAATTCCAGGTCGGTGCCCCGTCGGCGCAGGCGCAAGGCCTTGCCCAGAAGTTCCACGCCCATTTCCGGACAATTGGAAGATCTGCTGGCCAGGGTCGCTTCCGAAGGTCTCCACTTGTGCCCGAGGTCCCACCAGGTGCCTTCCTGCTGGGCGTCGCAAACCTCCAGCCCCAGCACCTTGCGGGGGGCGGTGGAAAGCCACTTGACCCAATCGGCGAGATCCACCTTCGGGATGGTTCCCGCTTGGGATGCCGCCAGGAGCGCAGGAAAGCAGGTTTCCAACCCGGTCGCGCCAAACGGTGACTTGTCAAATTCTGCGCTCTTGACTTCCGCCGCCACAGGTCGGTGCAGCGAGCAGATGGCGTCGATCGAACCATCGCGAAGCCCTGCCCAAAGGGCGGTGCGGTCGGTGGCCCCGCGCAGAGGCGGGAAGATCTTCCAGTCTTCCGGAAAGCCTTCCAGAATCGATTCGTCGGCCAGAAGGTGGCGAAACGACACATCCGCCGTGACCGGAAGCCCTTCCAGTTTGGCCTCCCTTACCAGCGACACGCCCACCGCGCTGGAAATGCGCGAAAGGTGGACGCGAGCCTTGGTGCGCCGCACCAGAGGCAGTAGCGTGCCCAAACCGATTTCTTCGGCCAGAGAAGGAATGCCCCGCAGACCCAATCGTTCCGCGACCGGGCCTTCGTGCACGATGCCTTCGGAAGCCAGATCCGCGTCGCAAGGATGGACAAATACCGTCAAGTCGTTCTGGGCGGCGTATTCCAGCACCGAGCGCAAAAGCGAAGTGGAGCGAGGGAGGGTATCTCCCAGCGAAACACCCACGGCACCGGCCTGGGCCAGAAGGGCCATTTCGGAAAGAGCGCCTTTGTCGCGGGTGGCAGCGGCCAGCGGCAAAAGGTCGCACTGGAGGCCTGCCGCGCGATGGCGCACCAGATGCACCTGGGCGTCGGAATCGATCGGGGGCTCGGTGAAGGGCTCCATGGCCACCACCGAGTACCCACCACGCGTGGCGGCGGCGAGGCCTGACTGGATGGTCTCCGCTTGCTCCGAGCCGGGCTCGCCAAAGGCACAGCCCAGATCACAGAAACCGGGAAGAAGGATCTCAGACATTCGTGTTCCTTCCGGCCAGGAGATGCAGGACCGCCATGCGGACGGCCACACCGTTGGTCACTTGTTCCAAGATCACCGATTGGGGGCCGTCGGCGATTTCGGAAACGATTTCCACGCCGCGGTTGATGGGGCCGGGGTGCAACACCAAGGCGCCGGGTTTGGCCAGCCGCAGTCTGTCGCGATCCAACCCGAAGCTATGTCGGTACTCGCGAAGCGACGGTAGAAGTCCGCTGGACTGGCGTTCGTGCTGGATGCGAAGCAGCATGACTGCGTCGGATCCTTCCAAGGCGTCGTCCAAGCTCTTGGCGACGCGCACCTGCGACCCGAAAGCCTCCGGATGGCGAGGCAACAGCGTGGCGGGCCCCCACAAGCGAACGGATGCCCCGAGGGTGGAAAGGGCCCACAGATTGGACCGGGCCACGCGGGAGTGACGGATGTCGCCGATGATGGTGACCTGTTTGCCCTCCAGCGAACCCAGATGCTGACGCATGGTCAGGGCATCCAGCAGGCCTTGGGTAGGGTGCTCGCAGGCGCCATCGCCGGCATTGACGACCACCGCTTTGGTTTGCGAGGCCAAAAAGGCCGGAACTCCGGCGCTGGAATGGCGTACCACGAACACATCGGCGCCCAGGGACTCGATGTTGCGGGCGGTGTCTCGGAGGGATTCGCCCTTGGCTGCGCTGGAGCTGGAGGCGGTGAAGTTCATGGGCGATGCGCCCAATCGCTTTTGGGCGGTTTCAAACGAGAGTCGGGTGCGGGTGCTGTTTTCGAAAAACAGATTCACCACAGACACACCGGAGAGCGTTTTGGGAACCGCGGAGCCCTCGTCCAAGCTCTCGCGGAAGGATTGGGCGGTGTCCAGGATCGCCTCGAGATCGGACTTGGGCACTCCCCGCAAGCCGGGCAAGTGTTGGATCGAGAGACTTCCCGGTTTTCCAGGGGCTGACTTTGTCATTGCGATAGGGTAAAATAGCTTCGTACCGATCTTCGTCTTCGCTCAACGTTGGAGGAAATGGCCTTTGGAAGTCCAGTACCGCAAATCGGCCCGCCGCTCCTTGGACCTGGAGCAGCTCCAGGACATCCGGGTTCCCGTCCGGCTGCACCTGGGCGGCTGCAAAATGACCATGGAGGAACTCCTCAACCTGGAGATCGACCAGGTCATCCAACTGGACCGTCTGGCAGGCGAAGCGGTGGACGTGGTGGTCAACCACCGCCACATGGCCAAAGGCGAAGTCGTGGTGGTCAACAACCACCTCGCGGTGCGGTTGATCTCGCTGTTGTCGCCGGAGGAGAGGCTGAAGTTGGTGTGAGGGGGCCGGACCCTCGGCTACATTGATGGGCATGCCGAAGACCAAATCGTCATCGAAACGCAAACCCGCCGCTTCGGATCTCTCGCTGGACCAGGCGATCAAGGATCTGATTTCGGATTTCCCCGTGGACACCTGGCGGTTTCTGCTGCCGGACATCGCGGAGAAATTCGGGGATCCCATTTTGTGGGAAATCCTTCGCTCCGAGACCCGCAAGACCGACTACCGCAAGAAAGGTTTTGTGATGGACGTGCCGATTTCGTACACCTTTCAGGGTGGCGAATCGGTCACGATGGTGGTCTTGTTCGAGCATTGGTCGACCTCGAAGTCGGTCGACATTCTCCGGACCGCCCGCTATGTGCTGGACCTGATCGTGCGCTTTCCAGAGCATCACATCATCCCGGTGGCAGTGGTGACCGACAGTGATCCGGGCAAAGTCCCCGAGCGCCTCCTATTGAACGATCCGATGGGCGGCGAGCCCGTTCTGACCTTTCGTCACCGGGTGCACAAGACCGCCGAGGAAGATCTTTGGCAGTGGCAAGGCAAGGCCAATGTGATCGCTGGAGGCCTGTTTACCCTGCTCAAGGGGGAACTATCCAAGATTGAGAAGGCGGCTTTGGGCATGGACTGCCTGGAAAAGGCGGGCCTGAGCGTGGAAGACGAAGCAAAGATTTCCACGCTGCTGTTTCGAGTGGGTAAATTGACCGAAGAAGAAGAGAGGGAAGTCATGGCGACCAGAATCAAACTGCCAGAAGCGAAGATCTTTACAGAGCTGAGGGCCGAGGGCAAGGCTGAAGGCAAAGCAGAGGGCGTGGCGTTCGGTGAGCGTGCCAAAGCTGTTGCTACGGCACGCAAACTCCTTGAACACGGCATTTCGTGGGACATCATCACGGATTCGACGGGTATCCGTCCTGCCGATTTGAGCAAGTAACCCCCTTCAAATCCGCATGGAATCTGGTGCCCTGGCCTCCAAGTGAGGTCGGGGCGCTTTTGTTTCTGCCTGACGATACCGATCGCGTCCCTGATGCCCTCCGATCAATGCCACAGCGATCATTCTCCCCACTACCCTGGCTAGCCGGCATGGCCGTTCCAACTAGAGCCCCCCGGCGCGCGGGTTCCAAGGGGACGCGCGCTCGTCCCCTTGGCCGCGGGTCACGGGGCGCGGCAGCCTCGTGAATCGGCACCCGGGCCGCCCCGGAGAAAAGCCCGGCGCAGCCAAATAAATCAACCCGAGAGGGTCACTCGTAATGCGTCCACATCCGAATCACCTTCACCATCCGCTGTGCCTCGAGCACCTGGTAAACCAGCCGATGTTGGATATTGATCCGCCGCGAATAGGCTCCGGCAAGATCACCGACGAGCTTCTCGTAGGGAGGAGGATTCGTGAATGGATCCTTCGAAAGGACAGAAAGCAAGAGCTGCGCTTTGGCCTTCAAGCCTGCTGATGCAAGCTTTTGGGCGTCCTTCTGCGCTTGCTTGCAGAAAACCAGGGACCAGTCTTCTACCATTTCAGGGAAGTCGAGCAGTCTTCGATCTTTGCTTCCAATCCCGCCTTGATGGACTCCCTCATCCCTGGGATGGAGGTGAGAAAGAGCGTTTCCTGGATGGAGTTCCAATCCTCTTCCGAGACCAAGACGGCATTGTTCTGTTTGCCGGTGATCTGGATGGGGACATGGCTCTGGGAAACGCTTTCCACCAACTTGTACAGATTTTTCCGAGCTTCCGTAGCCGTGATCGTAGTCATCTTGCCTCCATCGTACGCATTAACGTACGCTCCACCCCCGCCAAAGTCAATCGGTAACACCAATATCAGCACCACCCATCGCCACCCGGATTGGTCGCGCTTGGCAAGGATCGGGCATGCCCGATCCCTACATCGCGTCCAATCCAGTCAACACCAGACCACGACAAAATCCGACAACCACATGCCGAGCCAGACCACCCCGCCACCGCCCCTGTCGCTTGAGGCGCCCAACCGAAGCCCCACCGGCTTTCACCGCCCGCACTTGGCACTTTAGGTGCCCTGCCGAAGCCCCGGTTGCCACAGCAGTCGAGACGTCGGCTGCGCCTCCTCCTCAGCACGAACGGTGAAAGGCTTGCCAACCTTCTGTTCTTCCGGGTTAGTGCCCTCACCCTCCCCCTCTCCCCAAAAGGGGAGAGGGTTTCGGTGTTTCGGGCTATCGACCACACTCCTGCACTCCCGCCCACACCCGGCCAGCGAAGCGTCGCCGGGGAACCGGCAATTCAACCGGGCCGTGGGGGACCGGGGGGCTCGAAAAATGGAACGGCCAGTGTCATGAGGATATCGATCGCGTCCCTGATGCCTTTATCCTATGCCTCAGCGATCATCCCATTCGCTGCCCTGGCGAGCCGGTGTGGCCGTTCCAACTAGAGCCCCCCGGCGCGCCGCGTTGCATTGCCCTCCCATTTGCATCGATGCGATGCAAATGGGAACCCTGGGCAGGGGACGCGCTGGGTTCCCATCCGGTGAACACCGGATGGGAGGTCATGTGAATGCCCCTGGGTCAGGGTCTGGGTGCCGACGCACCCAGGAACGGGCTCCAGGCCCGCACCTGGTCCCACGGCGGAAGCCGGAAAACGGCGACCGGGCCGCCCCGGTAGAAAGCCCGACGCAGTCGACCCCCCCGCCCAGCGGAATCAAGCGGAAAGCGTTGCCGACCCCTCGCCCCCCGTCCAGGAAAATCCCCGAACGGGCGACAAGGTGGATCCACGGGGAATGATAGGAACAGCCTTTTTCACGACACCTTGGCGAAAGGCGTCATCGGCTGGTCCCGGCACGTCAGGATCCAATCTCGGTAGACGTGTCAGAAAACGGCAACGGGTGCCGGAGCGCACCTTTGCCTGAGGTTCAAAAGCAGACCGACCCGGAATGGCCGGTGAAGAAGAGTTACTCCTCTTCGGCGGAGTCCTCGGCCTCGACGTTTGTGGGTAGGCCCGCGAAGTCGTCGCCACGGAGGGCTTCGCGGATCTTGGATTCGATATCGGCGGCCATGACCGGATTGTTGCGGATGTACTCCAGGGCGGAATCGCGGCCTTGTCCGATGCGCTCGGAGCCGTAGGAGAACCACGAACCAGACTTGGTGACGATTTCAAGCTCCACACCCAGATCCAGCAGCGAAGAGGGCTTGGAGACACCTTCACCGTACATGATGTCGAATTCGCATTGCTTGAACGGTGCGGCGAGCTTGTTCTTCACGATCTTGACGCGGGTACGGTTGCCCACCACCTCTTCGCCGGACTTGATGGAGCTGATGCGACGGATGTCGGCACGCACCGAGGCGTAGAACTTTAGCGCGTTGCCACCGGTGGTGGTTTCCGGATTGCCGAACATCACGCCGATCTTCATGCGCAACTGGTTGATGAAGATCATGCAAGTGTTGGACTTGCTCAGGATACCGGTGAGCTTGCGCAGGGCCTGGCTCATGAGGCGGGCCTGGAGCCCCACGTGGTTGTCGCCCATTTCGCCGTTGATTTCCGCTTGGGGTACCAAGGCGGCCACGGAGTCGATCACCAAGATGTCGATGGCGCCGGAGCGCACCAGAGTCTCGGAAATGTCCAGAGCCTGCTCGCCCGTGTCTGGCTGCGACACCAGGAGATTGTCGATGTCCACACCGAGCTTTTTGGCGTAGATGGCATCAAAGGCGTGTTCGGCATCGATGAATGCAGCCACGCCGCCTGCCTTTTGAGCCTCGGCGATGGCGTGCAGGGCCAGGGTGGTCTTGCCGGAGCTTTCTGGCCCATAGATTTCCACGATACGACCACGTGGCCAACCACTGATCCCTAGCACGGCATCCAGCTGGATGCAACCGGTGGGAATCACGCCCATCTCCGGCTTGGTGCTGCCTTGGCCCAGGGTCATGATGGAGCCCTTGCCGTGGTTTTTCTCGATCTGCGACAGAGCCGTTTGGAGCGCCCGATCCTTGTCCTTGTCCTTGTCCAACGAGCTGGCGTTGACAGTGATGCCTTCTTTGGCGGCGGCTGCGGCGGACTTGCGGGTGCTGGTGGCGCTCATGGACGGTCTCCTGGTACGTATTTGTCTGGTTGGTGATCTGGGTGGCAAAGGCCGGAAGTTTCCCGGTGTTTGCCGATCATGAACAAAAAACTACTGGATAGTGCTCAAGAGTGCAAGTGCTTTTTTAGGCATTCTTCTGATCCGGCGGATTGCCTTCCAAAACGCACACGGCCGCGGCGGTGGAACGGTCGTGCGTGATCGACACCAAAACGCTGGTGGCTCCCATGCCCGTCGCTCGCGCCAAGGCTTGCCCGTGCAGGGTAGCCACGGGGGCGCCGCTGGGGGAGGGGAGGATCTCGAGGTCAGTCCAGCTGATTCCCTGCGCGATGCCGGTCCCCAGGGCCTTGGAAATCGCTTCTTTGGCGGCGAAGCGGCCGGCATAGCGTTCGAACCGGCCTTCTCCGAAACTTTCGCAGTAGGCACGTTCGGCAGGGGTGCAGATGCGCTCGAACAGACGCGGCGAGACCGTCCGGATGCGCTCGATGAGAACGGAATCGATGCCAAGCCCAATGATCAATCGAAGATCCCCCAAAGTGAGAACGGTTTTGCGGCCTTGGCGGAGTCCGAAAGGCTGTCCACCTTGGGCGGCCAGGGAGTGGGGCAGTTCCAGCGGCGCTTGACGGAAGGGGGTGGGTCGGGAAACGGGACCGGAGGGAAGTCCAATGTGGAGTCCTTGAACACCCTGGACAGAAAACGTCCCACCAGGGGCAGCCCCGTGCGCGAGCCCTCGCCGGTTTCGCCGGAGCGGAAATGCAGGGAGGGATCGTCGTTTCCTGTCCAGGCGGCGGCGATGATCTGCGGGGAAGCCGCGACATACCATCCATCGGCGTGGTCGGAACTGGTTCCGGTCTTGCCGCCCAGCTGGCGCCCTCCCTTGAACAGATCGTGCGACAACAGCGCCAGCGAAGTGCCTTGCGGCTCCTGGAGGCCGCCGCGCAGCATCCAGGTCATCAGCCAGGAAACATCTTCGGCCAGAACCTTGCGAGGGCTGGGGTGGAATTGCGCCAACACCTTGCCGTCGTGGGTCTCGATCCTGGAAATCGCCCAGGGCTCGGCGGTGCTCCCGCCGTTGACGAACGCCTGGTAGGCGCCGGCCAGTTCCAGGAGACTCATGGGATTGGAGCCCAGCCCGATGCTGGGAACCGGTTTGAGGGGGGACTTTATGCCCAATCGGCGCATGAGCGAGGCGACGGAATCCGGCCCCACCCGCAGGGTGAGCTGCGAGGTGATGGTGTTGAGGCTTCGAGCCATGCCCGCGCGGATGGTGATCGAATCGTTGCCGGCCAGCCAGTCGGCGTTGTGAGGGGTCCAGTACTTCTTTTTGCCTTCTTCCAGGTAGGCGAAGGTCCGCACGGAATCCACCAGCCTCTCGCAGGGGCTCATGCCTTTTTCCAGCGCGGCGCAGTACACGAAGGGCTTGGCCGTGGAGCCGGGGGAGCGGCGTGTGCCGGCCACGTGGTCCAGTTGCGAGAAGCGGTGGTCGACCCCGCCCACCCAGGCGAGGATCTTGCCGTCGCGCGGGTCGATGGCCACCAGCGATCCCTGCAGGAGCTTGCGTTCCATGGCGATGGAGTCGCGCGGCGAAAGCACCGTGTCGCGATAGGCGTTGCCGTTGAATACGCGCAGTTTTTGTCTGCGTGCGAAAGCCGCATAGGCGGCCGCGGTGTCGGAGGCCAGCGAATCCAGGGTGGGTTTCCAGCGCGGGGAGAGTCGGCACAGAGAATCCAGGTAGCCCGGGATTTCGCGCCCGTCGGAATATCTCCAGGGCGCCGACGCTCCCCAGTCCTGCTTGAACCGCGTCTGGAGCATGGGCATCCATTCGCGTGTAGCTGTCATGGCGTGGGATTGCAGACGGGAATCGAGAGTGGTATGCACCACGAGGCCGTCGGTTTCCGGATCGCAATCCCGTTCACGACAGAAATTGCGCACGAAGCTGGAAACCCAGTCGCGCAAGTGCGGTGCCGGCCCGGACGACTGGTTGGCCGATCTCGGATGCAACCCCATAGGCAGCTTGGCGAGCGAATCGGCCTCGGGCGCGGCAATCGCTCCGACGGCGGCCATGCGCTGGAACACCGTGTTGCGCCGGTCCATGGCCCGGGCGGGATGGTTGAACGGATTGTAGTAGGCGGTGCCTTTGAGCATGGCAACCAGCAAGGCGGATTCGGCCAGTTCCAATTCCGACGGGCGCTTTCCGAAATACCTCCAGGCCGCCGAATGGATCCCGTAGCTGTTGTTCCCGAAACTGACCGTGTTCAGGTACAGGACCAAAATCTGGTCCTTGGAGTGGAGAAATTCCAGCTTGGTGGCCAGGATCCATTCCTTGACCTTGGCGATGGGGGCGCTCAGGGGGCGCAACTGCCCCAGCAGGCCCGTGTTGGATCGGGTTTGGTAGAGGTTTTTGGCCAACTGCTGGGCGAGGGTGGATCCGCCTCGTTTGGAGCCGGTGAGGCTCTGGAACAGTGCGCTGGGAATCGCGAGAAAATCGATGCCGGAATGATCGTAGAACCGGGCGTCCTCGGTGGCCACCAACGCCTGGATCAGGTGTTCGGGCAGGTCCTTGCGTTCGATGGGGGTCCGGTCTTCCAGCCACATGCGGCCCAACAGGGGGCCATCCGCGAAGCGGATTTCCGTCGCGGTGGCCATTTGGGGGTCTTCCAACTCACTCATTCCGGGCGAAGGACCGAACAACCACAGCGCATTGAAATCCACCGCACCAAACAAAAGAAAGACCACCACAAGGCAGCGGGCGAGCCAGATGCCCGCTCGGAACGCCTGGACCCGAGGCCCCTTCCCGGCGGGTGTCCGCCAGCACAGGAGCCGGAGGGTGTCCAGGAGCCTTCGCATATGGGGCGCGGTGCGCGCACGGCGCCATGCGATCCGGATTCGCAGAAGTGATTTTGACCTGCTCAAGTACCAGCAAAGGTAATTTCACGCAATGGCCATCCTCTTCGCATTCGCTTTGGATCTCCTGTTGGCCGAGCCCAGGGCATCGATTCATCCCGTGGTGTGGATGGGCGCTTTGCTCAAGCGATTTCGGCGAATGATGCCGGATGGGCAGAGAGCCTCGTTTGTCGCAGGAGCCTTGCTTTGGTGCGCGGGCGCCGCTTTGGTGGGTGCAATCGCCTGGGCATTGACCAAGGCGACAATTCTGGTGGGGGCGGGTGGCTCGGGTTTGATCGGGCTGTTCCTCTTTCCGCTGTTTTCGTTCCGGTTCCTCCTGACGGAAGTCTCCGGTGTGGAATCCGCGATCCAGCGCGGCCTGGACGAAGGACGCCAGAAATTGTCGATGCTGGTCTCGCGGGACGTTTCCAATCTGTCCGAATCGGAGGTTCGCGAAGCGGCAATGGAGACCTTGGCGGAAAACCTGACGGATTCCGTTGTTGCTCCGCTGTTTTGGTTCGCGCTGCTGGGACTTCCCGGGGCGGCGATCTACCGCTTCGCCAACACCGCCGATGCCATGTGGGGATATCGCGGGGACATGGAATGGAAGGGGAAGTGGGCGGCCCGCGCCGACGACGCGCTCAACTGGATCCCCGCGCGCCTGACCTGCCTCCTGATCTGGATGGGGGGATTCGACCTGCGGATGTTGCCGAAGGAAGCGGCCAAGACTCCCAGCCCCAACGGTGGGTGGACCATGGGCGCGATGGCCCTGGCTCTGGGCGTGCGCCTGGGCAAGCCCGGAACCTACCTTCTGAACCCCCAAGGCGCGACGGTCGATGCCGACAGTTTCCGTCGAGGATTGCGGAAGGCCGAGATCGCGGGGGCCGCAGGAGTTGTCCTGATGGCCGCCCTGGCCTGGAGGCTGGGGCGGTAGTGTGCTGTCCCGGAGAACAGGAAACCATCCGTTCGTCCTGAGGAGCGTAGCGTCTCGAAGGGCGAACGGATAGTTTCGGAATTGTCGGGACGCTACACTAGGACCCCAAACTCGCCCTTCGAGATGGTGGCTACGCCACCTCCTCAGGACGAGCGGAGAGCAGGTCTGCGAGGCGACTCCGAGCCTAGGGCAGGTGGATGAAGGGGCGGTCCCAGGGGATGCGGGCGGCCAACACCACCAGGGCCAAGCCATGGAACACGAGCATGGATTGGAATTTCGCGCGCACGTTTTTCTGTCGCTTGACACGCACGGATCCGACCCGCGCCAAACCAACGGCGAGAAACGCCGCCAGGCCATGTTCCACGAAGAAGAACCGGATGGTCGGGTCTTTCATTGCCGCCCCAGGAGCCTGGAAACCCTGTTGGGTGATGGACGAGAAAAAGGCCCAAAGCAAAAGGCCCACAACGAAGGCGATTTCCATCGAGATCGGAAACCATTTGCGGGCACGTTCGTCGTTTTTCAGCCATCCGCCGTTGGCCGCCAGGCCGGTGGCCGAACGAAACAGGGAGAAAAGCCCTAGGGCCAGGACGACCCAGCGCATGAGGTTGTGTAGGAAAAGGACGCTGTCGGACATTGGGGTCTCCTGCGATGGTTTGGAGGCAATGTACGCGTTCGGTGGCAGGGCGACGAGTCCTGGAATAATTTCCAATCGAGTCGGGAATTGACAGATTCGCCCTTGGCGCTTTGGGCGCCCAACCGAAGCCCCGATAGCCGCAGTTGTCGAGACGCCCATTCCATGGGCTCCTCAGGACGAACGGCAACCAATTCGCTCGGAACCGCGTCAGGCTAGCGAGCGGTGAGGTCCCGTTTGGCAAGCTTCGAAAAGCCCTCGCGGAACAGGATCAGAAGTCCACCCGCAAGCACCGCGCCGCCGCCCACCCAGGCATGCCAAGCCAGCTCGCGTCCACCCATCCAGACGCTCCAGATGCCAAACACGACAAAGATCCCCGCCGCGATCCGGCGGATCAGCAGTTGGGGCAGCCTCATGCCCACCACCACGCCCAAACCGATGGCCAAGGCATCCGCCAGGACCAACCCGATGGTGGATCCCACCCAGACCGGAAGCCAAAAGCTCGAGTGCTGGGCGGCGACGGTGGCGGTGGTGAACATGGTCTTGTCGCCGAGTTCGGCGATGAGGAAGGTCCAGAACACGATCCAAAACGGCGAGATCCCGCGACGCTCGCTCCCGTCGTCGTTGTTGCCGCGCAGGGTCCAGATCCCGAAGAGCAGAAAGCAGATGCCAGCCAGGAATGTGGTCCATGAGCTAGACAGATTGTGACCGAGAACGGCGCCCACGACCACGGAAAGGACGTGGACCGCACCGGTGGCCGCGAAGATTCCCAGCAACGTGATCTTGGTTTTGTAGCGACCGGCCAGGGAGAGGGCGACCAATTGGGTCTTGTCGCCCATTTCGGCGAGGAAAACCATCCCCAGTGCGATCAGAAACGAGTCCATCAGGCCAAATCTAGGACTTGCGGGGTCCTTTTCCCATTGCCAGACACCGCCTTCAGGGGAATCGAAGCTCCACTGGACACGATTGGCCTGCACGTTTGCAAACACCCTGGCGGATCGGGTCGCGCATGGCCTGGCGGATCCAATCGATCTGGCTTTCCCGCACGGGCAGGGAATCCCACAAGGAGCGCTCTTCGCGCGGATCCACCGAAAGATCGAAAAGTCCTGGAGCACGACCTTGGCTCCAGACCAGTTTCCAGTGGCCCCTGGCCAAGTACAGCCCCTCGACATCCCACGAGCGGATGTCGCCCGTGTTTTGTCCACCCTGCACACGTAGCGCGGGAGGAGGTTTCAGGAGACTGGCCCCTGCGGCCAGACCATCTAGAGCGGAAGCGGGGATGTGCCACAAGTCCAGAAAACTGGGCATCAGGTCCACCAGCTGCACGGGCTGGGCGGTCCATGCCTGCAACGCTGCACGTTCGGGTCCGCGTTGGCGCAAAGCCGGTGGAATGCGCACCACAAACGGAATGCGCACGGTCTCCTCGTAGAACGAATTGATGCGGCCGATCTTGCGGGCTCCGATGTTTTCGGCGTGATCGGACACCAAAAACACGAAGGTGGAGTCCCAGCGCGGATCCTGCGAGAGCCGTGTGACGATTCGATGAAGGATGCCATCCACGTATTCCACCGAAGCCTGGTAGCGCTCCCGCGACGAATTGGGGAGGCTGGTGCGAGTGGGGCCGGGCCAGAAGGGCCCGTGGTTGGAATTGAGTTGGATGAGCCCGAAGAACTTGCCAGAAGGAGCGAGCATCGCGTCGAGGCTGTCCAGCAGCAAGGAATCGTCCACACCCAGATCGTTGTTGCGATCGGCGGCAAAGGAGCTCCGATGCACGATCCGATCGATCCCGGCGAAGGCAAACTCGTCGAAGTGCTCCCAACGCCAATCCTGCGAAGACAACAGGAAGGTCCGCAGGCCCGCGGATTTCGCGGCCGTGAAGAAGGTGGGACTGCGGTGGAACTGGAAGGTGGTGCCGCTGGCGGCCACACCGGTGATCAAGCTTGGGACGCTTACGGAGGTGGCCGTGGCGTTGGCGCGAGCCAACGGAAAGACCAATTTGTCGTCCGAGGCGATCCAAGCGCTCATGCGAGGGGAAAGGGTGCGCGGATCCAGCGAGTCGATCAGCCCCAGCCCGGAATGGAGAGCATCGGCGCGCAGGGATTCGTTCAGGATCAACACGACGTTCCAAGTTGGCCTCCCGCGAGGCAGGACCAGACGCGCCGGGGTCTGGAGATTGGTCTTGTTGCCGAACAACCCGAGCCCAGCCTGGAAGAAGATGCGTGACCAGTTGGCCAAAAGCGGCAAGGGCTCCTGGAAGCGATGCCACCCCAGAGCCAGCGGTGCCAACCCAAGGGTCAACAGCAGTGGGAGCGTGCCGGCCAGGAGCCAGAGGCGGGAGGTAAAACCTCGGGACAGGGCCTCGCGCGCCGACAAAGCGATTCGGTGCATCCAAAACAGGATCGGAGTCGCCACGATCATCGCCAGGATGCCGCGAGGATCCACATATTCCGCGCTCAAGGTCAGGGTGTTGCGCCAATTGGCAAAGGCGAAGTACAGCGCCTGCACGTTGGGAAGATTGTGGTACTCGGCATGGTAGGCGGCGCTCACCAGACTCGCGCATGCGAGGCCCGCGGAGTCCAGGATCACCAGGGTCCAGCCGAGATTGCGGACCCAGCGACGGGGATGGCGGACCAAACGGGAGGCCAGCCACAGAAACGAGAGCCAAGCGGCCAGATCCCAGGCGAACCCGGTCAGCCAGATGCCCCAGCTCGCTCTCGACCACGAGAGGAACACACCGCCTTTGTCCAACAGCACATCGAAGAGCACGAATAAAAACGGCAGGGCCAGAATCCCCGCCGAACGCGCCGCGTTCCGGACAAACGCTGTCAAGGCTGCCCGAGTGCCTTGCGAAGAGCGGCGAAGGTGGAATCGCCGATGAATCCCGATTTGTCGGCCAAAAGCTTGGACTGGGCCCGCAGCATCAGGGCGGTGTCGCCGGAGGCGATGGCGAGTTTGGCGCCGTTGGACAGGAGCCGAGCATGCTCCTCCAGATCGGAGAGCGTGTCGATGCGCCTGTACAGGAGGCTGTCTTCGGACTTGGTGGCGATCTTGACCGAGTCGCGCAGTTTGCGGTATTCACCCAGCGCCTGCGGGTAGCGTCCCGCTGCGAAAAGGCTGTCGGCGGTGTGGAAATGGACGTGGGACTTGTCGCCTTCGCCACTGTACCAGAACCAGAACCCGAGCCCGGCGAGGATCAGAACCACCACCACGATGATGTCGGTGGTGGTGGCGATGGGCTCCTTCTTGGCTTCCGGTTCGGGAGTCAGATCTTCGTCTTCGAAAGGTTCGGGGCTGTTCTCGCTCATGGTGTTCTCCAGGTCGGTGTGGCGGCCAATATAGCCTCCAACGTGGCGGTCGGGCCTTCCAGGTGGGCGATGCGGCCATGGTCGATGACTTGCAATCGGACGGTCCAGTCGGGGGTCAAGGTACCTCCGAGCCGATCCGGCCACTCGATCCAGGTGGTCGCTCCCGCTTGGGTCAGGGCGTCCAGGTCCAGACCCACCGCCTCGTCCACCGACCCGACGCGGTAGAGGTCCAGATGATGGATCGTGCCTCGGGGTAGCGGGTAGGAATGAACCAGCGCATAGCTGGGGCTTCTAACAGATTTTGTCCAGCCGAGCGACTGGATCGCCTCCCGCACCAGGGTGGTCTTGCCTGCGCCCAGCTCGCCTTCCAGGAACACGAGGCTGCCGGGCGCCACATGCCTTGCCAGAAGCGCGCCCAGCAAGCGCGTCGCGGCTTCGTCGGGAAGAAGGACAGAACGGGAATTCACCGAGGCGTCAAGGAACAATACGGAGCCAGCACCTCGGACATCGACAATCCACCAGAAACCAGCCGGCCCACGTGGGTGGTGCCGTAGTACTGGTACTTGTTCGGTTGAGTGAAAAACCGTGGGCCTTTTGCCAGCGCCATGGGGCCTCGGCCGCCGTCCAAGGCCGAGGAGGCGGGGTTTTCCATGAAGAACGCGTGGCGTTCGTCGCAGGAAATGTCGCGACCGAACTGCACCCGGAACATGTGCGGCTGGGCGTCCGAGCAGAACACCTCGATGGCCTCGTTGACCGTGGTGGAGCCGGAGTCCGCCACGACCACCACCTCGCGCCCCATCGATTGGAACCGGCGCAGCAGATGGTAAAGACCCGCCTGGGCCAAAAGGATCCGGGCCAGCGACCGGCCTTCTTCCAGAGTGAGCGGGAGCCCGTCCTTTTCTGTGAGTTTGCGAGCTTCGAAGATCATGTTGGCGTACTCGTAGACCACCACGGTCGCACGCGCGGTGCCCAATCCGTCGGCGCGGCGTGCCAGGTCGCGGCCGGCTTCCAGCGTGGTGGCCACGCGCAGATCGATGTCGGATTCCGGCAAGCCTGAACCGCGCGCGAAGATTTCCGACAGGATGGCAGGGTCGGACATGGTTTCCGGAGCGGGCCATTTCCACTTGGGATTTTCAGCCGCGAGGGTCTTTTGGTTGGCTCCTCCCAACAACGCGAGCCTGGCCACTTCCGGAACGCCGGGAAGGGGAGCCCAGAGGTGTTCCAACTTGGTCTCGAACAGACCGTCCAAAAACGGCTGCATCGAAAGCCAATGGTCCGTGCGCATGCCGGACAACACCAGCAGGATGGGGAGCTTTTCTTCCCGGGTCTTGGGCCGGAACCGACGTCCCACCAGATCCCAGGTGAAATTCGGTTTGAGCCGTTCGCGTCCCATCCAGCCGTACCACCTGGTTTCCAGGTAGTGCAAAAACGTGCTTTCGGTTTCTTCGCGCTGGCCGGCGTGGGTCTCGCGCAGGCCTTCGTTGCCGCCCAAGGCCAAGTCGATGTCCCACTGGCACAACCGCACCTGGATCTGTTCCCAATCCGCGGGCTGGATGGGCCCCATGATCCGGGCCTTGTTCTCCGCGTACTGGCGCACGTAGCGGCTTGTGAGGTGGTTGGTCCGCAGGCTGCGGGCGTTGAACAGGCTCTTGCAAAGACTGACGATCTGGGCGGGATTGACAGGTTTTGTCAGGTATCCGTCGATGTTGCGCCCGATGGCCTCTTCCATCACCCGCTCTTCTTCGGACTTGGTCACCATGACCACGAACAGCTGCGGGTTGGATTTCTTGAGACGCTGGAGCGTGGTCAGTCCGTCGATGCCGGCCATTTGTTCGTCCAGCAGCACGACGTCGTAGTTTTCGCGCGCGGCCATGGCCAGCGCATCGTGGCCGTTGGTGGCTTTGTCCACCTGCCAACCGTGATCTTGCAGGAAGAAGATGTGCGCCCGCAGGAACTCGATCTCGTCGTCGACCCACAGGATGCGTCTGGTTTCTTCTGTCTGGCTCATTTGGCTCCGGGTCTGGTTTTCTGCGGAACGGAGGGATCGCGTAGGAGAATAGAAAACAACGAGCCTTCTCCCAACCGAGAGGTTTCCACCCAGATGCGCCCGCCGTGGTACTGCTCCACGATCCGTTTGGCCAGCGCCAGTCCGAGTCCCCAGCCGCGTTGTTTGGTGCTCCAGCCGGGCAGGAAAACATCCCTGTGGTGCTGGGGCGGGATGCCTTTGCCGTTGTCTTGGACATCGATGCGGACGTCCTGCTGCAACCTGCCAGCAGGTGACGTGCTGATCAGGATCTTGCCGTCGGGACGATCGATGGCGTCCAATGCGTTTTTGATCAGGTTTTCCAACACCCATCCCAGCAATTCCCGGTTGAACGGGATGTCGGCGATCAGAGCCAGATCCAGGTCGATCACCACTTTGCGATCTTCCTTGGGCAGTCGGGGGGTGAAATAATCCACCACCGCGCGAATCACGGCGTTGGCGTCCTGCAAGTGCAACTCCGGTAAACTCCCGATCTGGCTGAACCGCGAAGTCACCTGTTTCAATCGACCCAGGTCCAGGTCCATTTCGTCGGCCATCCGCCCCATGGCGGGGTTTTCCGGAGCCTTGAACCGCATGTACTCGATCCAGCCGACCAAGCTGGAAATGGGTGTTCCCAATTGGTGCGCGGTCTCGCGAGCCAATCCCACCCAAAGCAGACTCCGCTCGGTTCCTTGCATGATTTTAAGCCCAAACCACGAGAGCACCGCTAACAGGGAGATGGCAAGGATTCCTCCCCCTAGAATGCCACGAACCTGGTTTCGCACCCGGTAATCGCCGTGGTGCAGCTTCCCTGCGGGGGTTCCGCCCACCACGATATCCCGCACCAGGTGGTTTTTTTCGCACTCCCTCTGAAATTGTTCGATGCGCTCCCTCTCCGATGGCTCCAGCGACTCCCAGGGCAGGGCCTCCGTGACCTTCTTATCGTCGATCCAGGGGATGTTGCGCCAATGGATGGGTTTGCCGTCCGGATGGGTATATAGCAGCGGAACCTCTGATCCGTGCATCACGTCCGTGATGAATTCGCTGCTTTGACGAGCCAGCAATTGCTCGGTCAAGGCGTATGCGTACAGTTCCGCCTCGCGTTCGGCCGTACGGCGGCTGCGCTCGCCCAAATCCAGCACCAAAGCCACATAGAGGGCCATGAGACCACCCACCACGGACATTGCCAAGAGGTAGCCGGCGGCCCGCGCCCGGTATGGTGCTCGTTGATAGTTGTAGCTGAGCCGCACGCGAACGACTTCCCCGAGCCGTCGCGCTTGGCGCAGAATCCGCATCAGCGAAAGATGGAACAAACCGCCTCAGGCGCGCAGGACGTCGATTCCGCCCAGGTAAGGGCGGAGGACTTCCGGCACGAGCAAACTACCGTCTTGTTGCTGATAGGTTTCCAGCAAGGCCACGAGAATGCGGGGGGTGGCCAGGCCCGAACCATTGAGGGTATGGGCCAGCACCGGCTTGCCATCGGCACCACGAGTACGGATGGAGGCACGGCGAGCCTGGAAGTCCTCGAAGTTGGAACAGGAACTGACCTCGAGCCATTTCTTTTCCACGGGTGCCCAGACTTCGATGTCGTAGCACTTGGAAGCGCCAAAGCCCATGTCGCCGGAGCACAGAAGCAAGGTACGATAGGGCAGTCCGAGCTTCTTGACCAGGCTTTCCGCCTGGGCGGTCAGGGTTTCGTGGGCCGCCTGGCTGGATTCGGGCTGGGAAAACCAGACCATCTCCACCTTGTCGAACTGGTGCAGGCGAAGGAAGCCTTTGGTGTCCTTGCCATAGCTGCCCGCCTCGCGACGGAAACACGCGGTGTAAGCGCAATACTTGACCGGCATTTCCTTGGGATCCAGGATTTCGTCGGCGTGCAAGTTGGTGACCGGCACTTCCGCCGTGGGGATCAGGAAGAGTTCGTCCTCCGTACATGTGTAGAGCTGGTCGGCGAATTTGGGCAGGTTGCCGGTTCCTGTCATGGCGGCGCGATTGACCATCAGGGGAGGCTGGACTTCCAGGAAGCCCGCCTGGCGATGCTCATCCAAGAACCATGCGATCAGAGCGCGCTCCAAGCGAGCGCCCCACCCGGTGTACACGGGAAAGCCCGCGCCGGAAATCTTGGCGCCGCGCTTGAAGTCGAACAGCTTGAGCGCTTCTCCCACCTGGAGGTGGTCTTTGGCCCAACTCGGAGCGTCTTTGATCTCGCCCCAGGTGCGGGCCACCACGTTGTCGTCGCTCGACCGGCCTTCGGGGACGGATTCGTGCGGCAGGTTGGGCAGACCCATCAGGATCTCTTCCAATTCCTTTTCAGAAGCGGCGAGTTTGGCTTCTGCCTCGGCTTGCTCGTCACCCCTGGACTTGATGGCGGCAATGGCCTCCGAGGCGTCACTGCCTTCGCGCTTGAGTTTGCCCACTTCCGCGGAAGCAGCGTTTTTGGCGGCCTTGGCGGATTCCACCACGGAAATCAGGGATCGACGCGCCTCGTCCAGTTCGACAAGGCGATCGACAGGGGCTTCCAAGCCTCGGCGGAGCCAGGACTTGCGCAACAATTCAGGATTTTCACGGATGAGTCGCGGATTGATCATGGGACCAGCAAAGGTAGCCCATGCCTCAAGGGAATCCAATTCACCGGGTATTTGCGGGAATTCCAAACTTTATCCCATGGATAACTTGCCAAAACCACTACATCCTCTTTATTCTAAGGGCTGTTCCACAACTGTTTGTGGGAGGGCACCCTTGGCAAATGTGACAAAGCAAGACCTCGTACAGCGCGCATCGTTCCAGTCCGGAGTCTCCCAGGCCAAGACCCGTCAGGTCATGGACGAATTTTTACGAGTGATCGGCGATGAGCTTCAGACCGGACGCACCATCGAAATCCGGGGCTTCGGGACTTTCCTGACCCGCAAGCGCCAACCTCGCCCTGCACGCAATCCCCGCACCGGAGAGGTGGTCCCCCTGGGGGAGCGCCGCGTACCGTTGTTCAAGTTCAGCACCGAACTGCGCTTGGGTGAATCCCCGGAAGCCCTCTGGGAGCTGGCGGAGTCGGCATCCTGATCTCGTTGGCTTGGCTTTGCCCACTGCTGTGGTCGGCGCCTGCGACCCTCCTGTTCGATGGAGCCTTCGGTTCGGCATCCTCCGCAGGGGTCTTGACCCGGATTTTGAACGATTCCCTCGCCGCCCGAGGATCGGTGGTGTCTCCAGACACCCTCTTGAAGCTTCGCGAGCGAGGCGATTGCACCGCGGATCGCTCGGAAGCGGCCATCGCCAAATGTCTGCAGAAGTCCAAATTGGCTCGGCTTGTCTGGGTCGAGGTCGGACCCGTCCAGGGCGAATATTCGCGTTTCAAGTGGTTTCCGCTCTGGGGGCGTAGGACCTGGAGTCTTGCGGGCAATGCGACCGTAGCCGGGGCCGATTCCCGGAAAACCACCCGCTTTTCCGCCACCTACATCCAGTCCTTGGGCTTTGTGGGAACCGCTCCAGCCGATCGCTTTCCGGCATCTTCGGCAGAAATCGGGAAGGCAGCAGATTCCCTGGGCATTTTGGTTTCCAAGGATTTGGCGAGGTTTCTGTTCGCAGACTCCTCCTCCGGAGGCACCGCCCCGATTTCACCCTGAGCCTCTGAAGAGCGCTTGACCGCAGGGGTGGGGAGAGGCTACGTTTCCGCCCCTTCGACGCGAGAGGCCCCCCGGAGGACAGGTGTGTCAGAACACCGCCACGACCACCGGGTTTGAGTTGGCACCGGGTTCACCCGGAGCTTTCCATTCTCCAACCCTCACCGTCTCAGAGAAGGAGGACCCATGTCCCAGGAAGATCCCAGGATTCTCGAACTTCGCGCGATGCGCGACAAGGTGCACCAGGGAGGCGGCAAGGCCCGCGTGGACGCTCAGCATGCCAAAGGCAAGCTGACCGCCCGCGAACGGATCGCCCTTCTGATCGACAAGGGCACGTTCCACGAGCTGGAACCCTACGTGACCCACCAGGGCGACGAGCTCGGCTTCGCCAAGGACCACATCCCCGGCGACGGCGTGGTGACCGGCTACGGCAAGATCGATGGCCGCCCTGTCTATCTGTACGCCCAGGACTTCACCGTGTACGGCGGCACGATGTCGGACATGGTTTCACGCAAGATTTGTCGATTGATGGATCTGGCGCTGCGCAACGGCGCTCCGTTGGTGGGCCTGATCGATTCCGGCGGCGCGCGCATCCAGGAGGGCGTGAAGTCCCTGGGCGGCTATGCGGAGATCTTCAGGCGCAACGCACGCTACTCCGGGTGCATCCCGCAGATCTCCGTCATGCTCGGGCCTTGCGCCGGTGGCGCGGCCTACAGCCCTGCCATCACCGATGTGATCATCATGGTGAAAAACCATTCCTACATGTTCCTGACCGGCCCCGACGTCATCAAGGCGGTCACGGGCGAAGTCGTGGACGCCGAGACCCTGGGTGGCTGCGAAACCCACATGAGCATCTCGGGTACCAGCCATTTCGCGGCCGAATCCGACGAACACGCGCTGGCCATGACCCGCGACCTTCTATCGTTCTTCCCGGCCAACAACGTGGAGAATCCTCCCACCGTGCCCTGCTCGGATCCTTCCGACCGCATGGACGAGGAACTCAACTCCATCGTGCCGCTGGACGGCATGGAACCCTACGTGATGCACGAAGTGGTGGAACGCATCGTGGATGAGGGTTCGTGGCGCGAATTCCAACCCACCTGGGCCTGCAACGCGCTCACCGGCCTCGCCCGCATGGGTGGCCAGACCGTGGGCATCGTGGGACAAGAACCGTCCGTGATGGCCGGCGTGGTGGACATCGACGCGGCAGACAAGATCTGTCGTTTCGTGCGCACCTGCGACTGTTTCAACATCCCCATCCTGACCCTCATCGACAGCCCGGGATTTTTGCCCGGCGTGGACCAGGAACACCGCGGCATCATCCGCCACGGCGCGAAGGTGCTCTACGCCTACGCCGAGGCATCCGTCCCCAAGGTGTCGATCGTGACGCGCAAGGCCTACGGCGGCGCCTACGTGGTGATGAGCTCCAAGTACCTGGGAACAGACGTCACCTACGCGTGGCCCTCCGCGGAAATCGCCGTGATGGGTGCCGAAGGCGCCGTGAACATCCTGTTCAAGAAGCAGATCGAAGCGGCCGCGGACAAGGTCGCCGAAGCCAAGCGTCTGGCGGAAGACTACCGCAAGCGCTTCAACAATCCCTATTTCGCGGCGGCCTCCGGCTACATCGACGACATCATCGAGCCTCGCGAGACCCGCATGAAGGTCATCGAAGCCTTCAAGGCGCTCCGCGACAAATCCTCACCCACGCCGCCGCGCAAGCACGGCAACATGCCGGTATAAGGGAAAGGATCCACATGGCATTCAATCCATTATCCTTCCTGGGCGGCAAGCTCGTTCGCCCCGTGTTGCGCAAGCTTGCCGGGGAAACGGGCGAGCAGTACCGCCACGAGAAGGAGCTTCGCCGCAAGGTCGCGATCGCAGCGGTCGCCGTGGCTCGTTCGAAAAGTCTTTCGGAAGCGTCGCTGTTGGCCCAGTCCGACGCGGGCTCTTCCGTCACCGCATGGCAGGCCGTGATGCGCGGTCGGACCATCAAAGGCAGGAGTGTACGATGAAGATGAAGTTGTCCGTCGAGGGACGTCCGTTCGAAGTCCAGGTCGGCGACCTCACCGCCAACCCAGTCGTGGTGCTGGTGGAAGGCGAGCGCATCGAGGTCTGGCCGGAAGAAGAGGCTCCTGTGATGCCTCCGTCGCCGGTTGCGCCCACCGCCGCACCTCGCGCCTCGCATGTACCTGTTCCGGTTTGGAAGCCGCGCAAGACCGACGTCCTTCCGGGAACGGAAAACGCGGTGATCGCTCCTATTCCGGGAGTGATCGTTCGGGTGGACATCAAGGTCGGTGACCGCGTGGCATACGGCCAAGTGGTGTGCCTGCTGGAAGCCATGAAAATGCGCAATCCGATTCGGGTGGCGCGCGCTGGCGTGGTGACGGAAGTCAAGATCAAGCCTGGTCAGCATGTCCATTACCACGAACAATTGATTGTCGTGACACCGGACGCGTAACCCAAGAAAAAGGGGATTGACAGGTGCGGGAGGGATTATTCCTTTCCCGCACCTACGCACCTGGAATGCGTGTTTGAGATCGTTCGAAGCAAGTCAGTAGAGAAGGGTCTCGTGAAAGGAAAGTATGAAACTGTTCGTGGGCGGCCTGGCTTGGGCCACAACCGCCGAGACCCTCAAAGAAGCGTTCGAAGCTTTCGGCACCGTGACGGAAGCCACGGTTGTGTCCGATCGCGAAACCGGCCGTAGCCGCGGATTCGGTTTCATCGCGTTCGAAAACGACGCTGAAGGCCGCAAGGCCCTCGAGTCGATGGAAGGCGCCGTTTTGGACGGACGCAACATCCGCGTGAGCGAAGCGGTCCAGCGCGATCCTTCCGAGCGTCGTCCTCGTCGTGAAGGCGGCTTTGGCGGCGGCGGCGGATTCGGCGGCGGTAGCCGTGGTGGATTCGGCGGCCCAGCCGGTGGCGCAGGCGGCGGCTTCGGCGGCGGTGCTGGTGGTGGATTCGGTGGCGGACGCGGTGCGGGCGGCGGCGGCTTCGGCGGCGGACGCGGCGCAGGCGGCGGCGGTCGCGAAGGCGGCTTCGGCGGCGGCGGACGTTCCGGCGGCTTCGGCGGCGGACGTGGTGCGGGCGGCGGCGGCTTCGGCGGCGGTCGTGGCGCAGGCGGCGGCGGACGTTCCGGCGGCTTTGGCGGCGGACGCTCCTCCGGCGGCTACGAAGACTGATCATTCGCATTCCAGCGAAGTTGTGAATACGAGGGCGGCCGATGAGGCTGCCCTTTTTTGTTGGTCAGTCGATCAAGCCTGTGGCATCGAAAACCCGATCTTGGCACCTTTGTCCGGTTCGGCTTGTGCGCTCACTTCTCCCCCGTGGCGCTCCACGATCCGTTTGACCAAAGCGAGTCCCACCCCTGTTCCCTCGAACTCGGAGGAAGCATGCAGCCGCTGGAATACCCCGAAGAGCTTCGATGCCGATTGTGGATCAAACCCGATGCCGTTGTCCTGGACCCACCACCAAGCATCCCCATTTTCCGACCGGATTTGGGAAACCCGGATTTCCGCGTTGGCTTTTTTCTGAGAATACTTGATGGCGTTGGAGAGGAGATTGGTCCAGACCAGACGCATCAATCCAACATCACCACGGCAGGTTCCCAAGGGTTCGATGAACCATCGAATCGACCGGTCTCCAATCAGTGGGCGCAATTCCTGCAAAATATCCGCGACCAGGACGTCCATCTCGACCAGATTCCATTCCAGCGGTGTGCGTGCCGCGTGGGCCAATCGCAAAAGGTCGTCGATGAGCACCCCCATGCGCAGTGATGCCGCTTGGATTCTGCGCAGGTATTCCGTCCCGTCCGCGGAGATTCGTTCCGATTCTTCGTCCAACAGAATACGGGAAAACCCCTGGATCGAGCGAAGTGGCGCGCGCAGATCGTGGGATACGGAATAGGAAAACGATTCCAATTCCGTGACCATGGTCTCCAACTCGCGCAGCCGAGCGGATTCCCGACGCTGGATGGCCAACGCCATGCGGTTGTAGGTGTTGGCCAGTTGGTTGATTTCAAGGATATCCCCTGGCTCGAGCTCGCCCTCGAACTCTCCTTCTTCCAGAGCGGCGAGCGAATTGCGCAATTGCACCAGGGGCTCCAGGATCAGCACCGTGGAGCTTCGCGCCAACATCAGCGCAAGCCAGGCCGCCAAAGCCAACATCGCCAGCACGACCACACCCAGGGGTGCCAGGGGCAACAGCGTGGAAAACACATCCTGCCGGACCACCACCCACCAAGGAGGGCCGGAAAGTTTGCTGGACCCGAATGAAAACAGGCCGCCTTGCTCCAGTAGCCAACCCGCCGATGGAACGGAATCCTTGGTGACGCGAGCGATGATCGGATCGCTCTCCAAGACCTCGGCGAGATTCCCTGTCTGGTCACCTACGACCAAGCCGTGTCGATCCAACAGGGATGTGCGGGAGCCTGGATACTGCAAAGGGGTGCTGAGAGTTTTCCATAGAGGACTCAACCGAAAGGCAACCGTGGCCGTCTGGCGGGTCCCCAGATCGAAAGCGAACCGAACCACCGGCCCGGCACAGCGGGGATGGGTTTCCACATCCGACCACCCTTCTCGGATCAAGTCACCCGGAGGGATCTCGTCGCGTCGAGGGTGGCTGAATTCCAGCGAATCCTGGCGCCACACCGACACCAGACACACTCCCGAATCCAGTTCGATCCATCGACGCAGGAGATCATGGTCTGTCCCTCGCACCTGAGGACGGAAATCGGCACGGAGCACGCCCACCCATTTGGACTCCAAGATTTCCAGGGAATGATCCAAATTCGCCTTGGAGCGCTTCGCCTCGACATCGGCCTCGTGCACGGCATCCAGCACTCCGTGGCGCAACAGCATCACCAAGGTGGCCAAGCTGACCACCAGGACCGGCACCACGCCTACGAAGAGGGTTTTGCGCAGGACCATGTCCGGCAGCTTCCTCACCGCAGCACCTCGAACCTGCCCGACCTCACCACATGGGGAACCACCTTCCGGCGGGTATCCCCAAAACGATCCATCACGAGCGTGTCGCCCAACGGGGCGACCCGAGCCTGGGCGAGGATCGCTGCCTTGGCCCGACGGGCGTCCGGTTGGGACCAGCCTGGTCTGGAGGCAACCGCGGCTTCCCAACCAAAATGGGCGCTGAATGCAGGAGGATGTCGAAACCGTTGTTCAAAAAGTGTCAAGAATGTTCTGCGCAGTGGGGTGGAATCGGCCAGGGGAGCCGCCGCCGCGATGACCACGCCCTCCGCCGCCGCGCCCCCTACGCGCAACAGGTCCGAGCCCATGGCGAACTGGCTTCCGAACAACTTCGCTTTGGATCCGCCCCGCGCGACGGCTCTGCACAGCAGGCCCGCGTCCATCGCGGATCCGGAAAGCACGAAGGCATCGACCTCCGGATGGGCCAAGACCAGCGAATCGAACGAAAGATCCAGTCCAGTGGTGTAGCCCCAGGAAAAGGCCGGGAATGAATCGGACGAAACACCCGATTTGAGGAGGACCCGGCGCGCCACGGCTTCGGTGTAGACGGCATTCTTGCGCTCCCATAAAACCAGGGGATGACGGAATCCGCCATGTCTCATCAATGCGGCGAGGGTGTCCGCCTGGTCCAGGTTCGATCCGATCATCCGAAGGAATGGATCGTCCAGCCCGATCAGCAGATGCGAACTGACCGTGGGGGAGACAAGCAGAGCGCCCACGGAGTTGGCCGCGGCGATGGCGGAATCCACCACCCCCGAGATCATCGGTCCAATGACCACCTTCGCACCGCTGTCGGCAAGAGCGCGCACGCAGGCTGCCGCACCGGCCGGAGAGCCGCGCGAATCGCACGAAACGAGCCGAAAACCCTCCTGCTCCACAAAAAGTTTGGCTCCATCCCTACCGGCGATGCTCAATTCCGAGGCCGGACCGCTCAGGTGGCCAACAAACCCAACGGGAGCATTGTCCCGGCAGGCAGACAAAGCCAGCGCGAAGCCACAAAGGCATGGGAGCATCGCACGGGCCATCATGGGTTCATCATACCTGCATGAGGGCGTTTTTGTCCACGGGAACCTGCCAGAGAACAACCTCCCCCGCCCAAGCCGGCTAGCCAGGACGGATTCGACGCCATTTCTGGAGCACATCTACCAGGTTCTTGGGGACGATCGGCTTGGGAATGTAGTCGTTCATCCCGCAGCGCAAACACTTGTCGCGATCCTCCGCGAAGACGTTGGCGGTCAAGGCGATGATCGGGATGTCCCGGCGATCTGGATTCGCATCCATCGAGCGGATCCGTCGGGTCGCCTCGAATCCATCCAACTGGGGCATCTGGCAGTCCATCAACACCAAGTCGAAGTCCTCCTGCTCGACGCGTCGGATCGCTTCCAGACCGTTGTTGGCCACTTCCGCGGAACATCCGAGCATGCCCAGCAGCTTCACCGTGACGAGCTGGTTTATTTGGTTGTCCTCCGCGACCAGGACCCGACATCCCGCGAGCGATTCCGTGTTCGGCTCGACCATGGTGGGTTGGGCGGTTTTCGCGATCACCCCTCGCAGCGGCAGTTCGAGCGTGAACACGGTTCCCTGCGGATCGGATCTGGTCAGAACCAGATCACCTCCCATGGCGGTGGCCAATTCCTTGGAGATCGCCAGCCCCAAGCCGGTCCCGCCGAACCTCCGGGTGGTGGAGCCGTCGGCCTGGACGAAAGGCTGGAAGATCTTCTCCCGGGCCTGCTCGGGAATCCCGATTCCCGTGTCGGACACCTCGAAACGGATCCACGCCGGATCCTGTTCGACCCGCGATCTCTCGATGGAGACCCGAACGGAACCCGCCGAGGTGAACTTGAGGGCGTTGCCCACCAGGTTGACCAGAATCTGTCTGATCCGTCGCAGGTCGCCGATCAGGATGGCGGGGACGTCCGCACCGACGAGGCAGGAGAACCCGATCTTGTTGAGGGAGGCGGATTCGGAAAAGAGGGCGTGGATCTCGCTGGACAGCTGCGCGACGGGGAATTCCCCTGGTTCGATCTCGAGCTTCCGCGCCTCGATCTTGGAAAAGTCGAGGATCCCGTTGATAAGATCCAGCAGCGTCCGCCCCGAGGTTTTGATGAGGTCCAGGTAATGTCTCTGGTCCTTGTCGAGGTTCGTCACCCGCAAAAGCTCCACCATGCCAAGGATCCCGTTCATGGGCGTACGGATCTCGTGGCTCATGTTGGCGACAAATTCCGACTTGGCACGGCTGGCCGCGATGGCGGCGCTCGTCGATTCCTGGTCCCGGGCGTGGGTCAGGGCGAGCTCCTCGTTGGTTCTGCGGAGTCTCTCCTCCAGGGTCTTCCGCTCGGTGATCTCCGAGTGGGTGCCGCTCATGCGCAGCGGCTTCCCGCTGGGCGACCATTCCACCACCCGCCCGCGGTCGTGGATCCAGATCCACCTTCCGTCGAGGTGGCGCATGCGCAATTCGGCATCGTAGTGGTCGATCTCCCGGCTGAAGACCTGCCAGACCTTCGAATTGGAGAGGGTGAGGTCGTCCGGATGGGTGAGCTCGGTCCAGGTGGAGATCCTGGGGGCCAGGTCCTCGACCCTCCTGCCCACGATTTCCGCCCATCGTTCGTTGATGCGCAGACTCCCGGTTTCCACATCCCATTCCCAGGTCCCTACGCGCGTCGCCTCCAGGATTTCCTGGAAACGACGCTTCTGGTCGGCGAGCGATCGTTCGCTGGCTTCCAGGGCGCGTTGTCGCTCCCACGAGATGCAGAGGGATTCGACCAGCAAGGCGAATTCGTCGGGCTGGAACGGCTTCCTGACGAAGTAGAATCCTTCCTTGAGCATGGAGCGCATCTGGACGATCGATTGGTCGGCGTAGGCGGAGCACAGGATGATCTCGATGTCGGGATCGATCTGGCGCAGCTCCCTGGCGGTCTCCACCCCGTTGCGCCCCGGCATGCGGATGTCCAGGACGCAAACCGGATTCCTCGAACCCTCCGCCACCTCCTTGCGATAGGTGGCCAGCAACTCGTCAGGCGAGGAAAAGGTCCGGCAGGAGACCTTGGAAGGTTCGGCGGGGAGGGAGGTTCCCAGGATGTCAAATTCCGACGAGGTCGTGGTGGAGAAGATCTTCCGGTAGAAACCCAGGATGGCCTCGTCGTCGTCGACGATCAGGATGTTCCACTCAGACATTTCCGACCTCCATGACGACCTTCGCGCCCGCCCCCGCTCCTGCGCTTGTCAGCGAAACGGAACCGCCGTTGGACGACAGGAACACCGCCAACGAGTGCAGCCCGAGGCCGTGCCCCCACGGCTTGGTGGTGAAGCCGGCGCGGAACAGCTTGCCCTGGTCGATCGGGTCGACTCCGGCTCCATCGTCTTCGATCGCGATCCTGGCTCGGGAATTTTCCCCTGCCCTCTCCAGCGAGACGACGATCCGCCCGGAACCGGAGCCGATCGATTCGAAGGCGTTCTTCAACAGGTTCACGATGCCGTTCTTGATCTGAATGCGGTGGTTGACCACGACGATCCCCGGCTGGATTCCCGTCTGGTCGACCAGAATCCGTCCATCCTGCGACCATCTGGAAAATTCCTGGCAGACTTCCGCGAGGCAGCGGGAGAGATCGAAACCCTCCGTCGATGGCTGGTCACGGCCCTCCAGGAATTCCCTCTGCTGGTGTTCGATGGTGTCGTGGATGCTTTGCCGCACCACCGAGATCTCCTCCGAGCAGGCGCGCAGCTTGGGCACCACCTTGCCCAGCAGGACCTCCTGGAAGCGATCCAGGGTCGTCTCTCCTCCGGGTGCGCGCAGCATCCGGAAGACTTCCGGATACTGCTGGGTGCTGGCGACCACCTCCGCGAGATCCATGGCGCTGGAGGTCAGGCGGACGGTGAGGTTCCCGACGTTGTGGAGATAGGAACTGGCCGATTCGTATCGCCCCCGGGTGAAGGCAAGTTCCGCTTCCTTGTCTTTCAACCGCTCCCGTACGGAGGCGTCCACCAAGGCCCTGGAGCGCTGCTCCAACTCCTGCGAAAGCGTGTTGAAATTGCCTGTCAGCGTATCGATTTCGGGAATTCCGCACATCGCCAACGCCGAGGAGGATTCGGTGTTTTTCCCCAACTCGGTGGTCGCTCGTGCGAGATCGGTGATCGGGCTGGAAATCGCCGCGGACATCGATTTGGCCTTGCGGCGCAGATAGCTGAAAAAGCCGATGTAGAAGAGGATCATGGCCCCTATCACGAACCAGCCGACGTTGCGGGAGCGGTCGGATGCCTGCTCGACGGTCTTGAAGACCTCCCGCGACCTTGCGACCAAAAACAGCCTCCATCCGGTCTCGGGAATCCTCTGTTGGACAAGAAACGTCTCCTCCCCCTTGATCCGGACGTTGTGGAGCACCGCGCTGTCCCTCAGGATCCGCGAAAAGGAGGAGGCGAGCGTGGAATCCGGATTGGCCAGAAGATTGTATTCCTGCGGCTTCATCTGCTCGATCTTCACCGCAGATTTGTAGACGTGGCCTTTGAGCTCGTGGAGACCGAACAACTGCTCGACGGGCTCGGGCATTGCCAGGATCATTCCCGAGTCGTCCACCAAAAACGCCGCGGCGTTCCAGGGAAGATCCGTCTTGAGCAGATTTTCGGCGATTTCGCGGATGGTCACATCCAAGCCGACCACACCATGCAGGCGGTCAGCCTGGTAGGAAGGAGAAATGCAGGAGATCATCCATCCCTGGCCGGCGGGATCCAAGTAGGCTCCCGTCCAGACCGTCTTGCGGGTGGGATTGTGGGCGGAATCGGCCAGGTAGAAGAAATTGTATTCGGACATCCGTAAATCCGCCGGGTAGAGCTCCCAGACCTTTGGGATGAAGGGGCGGAGGCGGTTCATGTTGTCGCCGGTGTTGTAATAGGCCGCCACCACGTTGGGGATTTCTTCCACGATGTGCTTGTAGAGCGGATCCAACGCGGCGCTTTGGGTGGCGAAATCCCGTTGTTGGGCCGTCAGTGGCTTGGTGGTGGCGTAAAACAGACTGGATTCTTGGGTTCGGTTCGCTTGGTGCCAGGTCCCGTTGGGAGACCGCACGATCTCGGGGCGCGGCCCGCGTACCGAAAACCGGGTCGGGTCGTGCAACAAGGCCTCGTGCTCGTGGGCAAGGAGGGTTGCTTCCTTGGCGATTTGTGAAAACCCGGCTTGCAGGAGGTTGGCCTGCCTGGAGGCGAGGTGCGGGAGGATCTGGCGCACCTCCTGCCGGAGGGCGGCTTCGGTTTCGGACAGGTTCCAGGCGTTGACGAGAAAATACGCTGTCACCAGGGCGACTTCGATGGTGAACACGGGAAGCAAGGCACTACGCAAATAGTGGCGGAAAATGAGATCAGCTAGGCTGGCGCGGTGGAGTTTGGAGGCCATCGGACCTCAGCCTACCATTGCCCAATCCGGGGCGGCAATTGGAGGCGATCGAATTCGACTCGGATCGATCTCCCTGAGGTTCGTGTCAGGGACGCTTGCGCAGCTCGTCGCGGATTTCGGTCAAAAGCACCACATCCGCCGGAATAGGCGCGGGAGGCGTGGCGGCGGCGGCTTTGCGTGTGATCTTGGCGACGAGCTTCACCAACAAAAACACCGCGGCGGCGATGATCATGAAGTTGAAGCAGGTCTGCAGGAACACACCATAATTGATGGTGACGGGCGTGGATCCGATTCCCAGGGAGATCTTGAGGTCGGTGAAATCCACCCGACCGATCAAAAAGCCCAGCGGGGGGGTGACCACGTCCTTCACGAAGGAGTCGACGATCTTGCCGAAGGCGGCACCGATGATCACACCGACGGCCATGTCGATGACGTTGCCGCGGGAGATGAAGGCTTTGAATTCGTTGGCGATGGACATGTTCGTTTCCGATCAGAGAAGGTTGTAGGTGAGACCAAGCGCCAGCACGTGCTTCCACTGCCACGCATCCGCCTGTTGGAGATCGCGGTGCAGTTCGCCGGAAGCGTTGATGTTGATGAAGCTGGTGAACTGGAAGGTGGCACCGTTGGTCCAGACCAGCACGATCTCGTCGGCACCCTTGAAATTGGTGAAGGTGGTCAGGGTGGATTGCAACAGGAGGTTCTTGGCGATGGTCTGCTTGTATTCGCTCACCCATTCCAAGCCGGGCTCCACCTTCCAATCCTCCACTTCCGAAGTCGTGGGGTCGTCGGAATAGGTGGTGAAGTAATCCGTGCGCACTTCACGCAGGGCCGCACCCAATCGGGTCTGGAACCATTCGACGGGCTTGCTTCCCACACCGGCGCTCTGGCTCAGGTACAATGGATCCAGCGGGTCGGAAACCGCAAGGCGGGGGAGGGAATCGGCCGGGTACTTGTAGCCGCGGTAGAACTGGGTCTGGAGGCCGGCGGCCACGAAGGGATTGAGGTATTTGGACAATTTCCGGCTGAGCATGGTCTCGGCCTTGATCTCGTCGGTGGTCTTGCGCAGGGCGCGATCGCCCAGTTTGATCTGCCCGAATTCCGCCGATCCCTTCGAAAGCCAATTCCAGTCGGAGCCGTCGCGTTCGGCGCGGGCAGCGAGCTTGATGGTCCAGGATAGATTGTCCTCGCCGCCAGGGGCCCACTGATCGAAATACGCCGAGGCCAGATTCAAGCTGGTCTGGGCTTCGTTCTTCCACGGCGAAGCCACGGGCTTGGCGGAGTCCGACGCCGCCAAAGCGGCCGTCGGCGCCGGAGAGGATGGGTCCGGGGCAGTGACTGGCGCGGGCTGTTGTTGGGCAAGAAGGGCACTGAGGATGAGAATCGTATTCATGATTCCCGGGAAACTAGCAAGGACTGTAGGGTTTTGGCCACCTCTGGCAACGGATCAGCGATCCAGGATGGCTTTTTCCTTTTGTCGCCATTTTTTCAGAAGGATTTTTCCCGATTTGGGATCGATCCGCCAGGTACCCGAGGCGGCGAGCTTCTCTTCTTCCGGCGAAATGTCATTGCCTTCGCCTCCGGACATCCCTCCGTTGACTGTGAATCGGAATCTGTCGGGACCGATCCGTGCGATTTCATCCCAGTTGCCATCGCCATAGATGGCGGTCCATTCCATCACGAGTTCGTTCGCGCCCAGCGATTCCACCCGTTGGGCGATCCGGGAATAGGGATCCTGGAAGTGGATGAACCGCGTCGGCTTCCCTGCCTCCCGGACCTGCACGAGATTCTCCTTGCCAGCGACCCATCGCACTCCTCCCGCTCCCGGCCAGGACACCAGCCATCTCGCTTGACGGAAATCGTCTTCGGCCGAGGTGTCCAGCACCCTGGCTCCCCACCCGGTGGATGTGTCGCCTGGCCAAGCGACCACCCGTTCGGCTTCGGTGGCGACACCGCGCCATCTGGGAGTGGAAGGGGGGGACGAAAGCAGGTCGGAGACAAGTCCCATGAAAGGATGCCTCACGAGGGTCGGCTTTTTGATGCGGCCCAGCAGGTTTGGCGTGGCGCAGAAGGTGATCCATCCGGGATTCACAAAACCGCTACCGTCTTTTCCCTGCACCATGCGCCACGGGGGTTCGATTCCTGTTCCGGCTCTCAGGTCGTCCACGCCGATGGGATAGGTCGATTGGAGCCAGGAGCCGAATCGGAACGGGCCGCGCAACACCTTCCACTCTTGGCTTTGGGGGTAGGCGGTGTCCGGCGATTCCGGGACGATCTCCATCGAATCGGAGCACAGTCGCAGCTCCAATGAATCGGTGGGTTTGGCGCCCGAGCGGATTTGGCGTCCATCCAAAGTCAAAATTTGACGACCCGAAACGCGCAAGCCCCATTGGCCTCCGATTTCCACGAGAGTCCAATCGCCGGCACGGGGCGGGGCGAGACACAGGGCGAGGAGGAGGGCGATGGATCGGAGAATGGGCATTTGCGGGAAACGATAGCCAAATCGCACGGATGCCCGATCCTTGGCTTCAGCCGATCTCGTAGGGATGGCCGTATCGTTCGATCTCCGCCAAGGCGCAGCTGGGCACCAGCGCTCCCTGGTGCAGGATGGCGTCGGGGCAGCCGTCGCACAGGTCGCGTCGGCCATCCACGAAATGAGGAGGTGCGACGATGGTGATCGCCTGGAGATGGGCACGTCCAAACCACAGGCTCGGATTGGCCAGCCATTTGGCGACCATTCCGCGAAAGCATCGGAAGACCACCGAAATCAGGATGGCCGTGGGCAAGGACAGCCGCTGCTCCTTGCGGGGTTTCAGTCCCACGTACCTGCCGGTGAACCAGTGCGAAAGGGATTGCACTGCCTCCATGAACCGGGAATCGGTCCAGCCCAGCTCCACGCCACCCGCCACCAGGCGCATGGCCTGCAGCCATTTGGCATCCTGGGCGGAGCGATCGCTTCCCAACCAGGTGGAAAACCGCAGATCGGCATCCTCCCGTTCCAACGTCTCGACAAGTTCCGTCACGAAGACCATCCCCTCCGGTTCGAGGGGATCGGAAGGCTCCAGCACCAGGCCTCGCTTGAGGATGAGCAGATGCTGTCCCACCTGGTGGGCGTTGACTCGGCCCCACCGCAGCAGGGAGGGGATCTGATCCAGGTTGGAGCGATCGATGCAGGAGGTCAACACCAGGAACACGTCGTGACGGGCCGCCAACGCCGCCAAGGTTTCGCGGTGCGCGGAGAGATCGGACTCCGTCTTGCCTTGGTGTTGCTCCTGGAGGGTATCCACGCGCACCACCACGGCCACCAGCCCGGTGGCTCGCAGCCTGGCCAGACGACGGTCGTCCAGCAGAAGTCCGTTGGTGAACAGTACCGGTGCGAGCCCCAAGCCTTTGACGAAGGAGACGATCGCTTCCAGGTCCGGATGCAACAGGGCTTCGCCTCCGGAGATGGAGACCATGGACGGATTGCGAAGGCGCTGGAGTTCCAGGATTTCCTGACGGATTTCGTGGAGAGTCTTGTGCAGCCCTCGGTGTTCGGGGCGATCGCAGCCCCGGTAGCAGCCAGGGCAGCGGATGTTGCAATGGGTGGTGATTTCGATCCACGCATTGAAATTGTCGTTTTTGGAAACGGGGAGCCGATAGGTTTTCGATAGATCCAGACGCATCAGGTGGCAGCCCTCGTTCCTGGGTAGGGAGTCCGTACCGATCTGGGCACGTCGGTCGCCCCCACCATCGCGCGGATCCGACCGACAACCTGGTGGCTGAGCCACAAGCCGGCGCACAGCAGGACCCCGAATGCCATCCGCACCAAGGATTGGATCGGATAGGACCGGAACCTTCGCTTCGTGAAACGTTTCCAGCGATTTCGGAAGCCGGATCCGCGAAAGAAAAATCCCGAAGCCAAAGCCAGCGGTTCCAATGCGGACAATCGTTTCTCGTTGTCGCTTCGAAGCCGGACGGGAAGTTTGGATTGGACCGCTTCCAGGTGGTTTGCGGCCATCCGGAAAAACCACGGTCCGCCCTCTTCCACCAGCATCCGGTTGGTCGAATCGATCCAGCTTTGCAGGCGATGGCCCCAAATCTCCGGATGGCGCCAAGAATTGTCAGAATCGAACCGGCCGTCCTCCTTGTGCTTGTCCCACAGAGGAGTGCCTGGCAAAGCCGTGAGAGGCATGACCTGGTACAGGGTGGGATTCAACGCCGTGAACCGCTTTGCTTCCCACTCGAGTTCGTCCGGCGACTGTCCGTCCCAACCACCGATCACCGAGGCCATGGTGTGGATTCCGGCCGCGTGCAGCCGTTGGAACAAGGCCGCGGGATCCTCCAGCCCTCGCTTGGCACGGGCGCAACCATCCACGGATGCCAGACCCGTCAACGATTCGATGCCGATGAAGACCATCCCGATGCGCAGGGCGGAAAGCTCGTCGATCGTGTATTGCTGCAGGGAGCGGATGGAAGCGAACACCGTCAGTCGGACATTCCTGGCGCCGAGGGTTGGTTGGGCGCCAAACAGGCGAGCCAGTTCCATGGCTGCATCCCGATCGGCGAGGAAGTCCTCGTCGTAGACCAGCACATCGGCGGATTTGGGATGCGATGCCAGCTGTCCCACCAGGGTTTCGCAAAGCGAAATCGGCGACGACAGGCTCGTTTTCCTGCCTTGGAAATGGTGCGAGGTGGAGCAGAACTGGCACTGGTTCTTGCATCCCAACGCGGACACCAGGACCAATCCTTTGGAGATCGCCCAAGGCAAGCCGCCGAATCCGAATTCCTGCAAAGGGAGGTCTTGGCGGAACGGGGAATCGTGGGAGATTCCGAAGCGTCTTGCCACGAAATCCTTCAGGAACGAAACGCCTTCTCCTCGACAGATTTCGTCTACGCTCTCCCGGATTTCCCGCACGAGCGGGTCGTCGCTCTTATCCAGCAAGTCGGTTCCGTAGCCACCGACCACGATGGGGATGTGGGGCGAGGTCCGACGGATGTGGCGGATCATTTTCGCGAGCATGCCCGTGCTCACCGCTCCGAAGGTGATGCACACGGCATCGTAGCCCTGCTCCAGTTCGCGGTGGAATTCTTCCGGGGTGGGGAAGTCCAGGACGGTGGAGGGAATCGCGATGTTGTCGGCCATCAGGTGGAGCGGATGCCAGGCCTGGCGTTGGCGCATCGAAGCCCAGCCTTGGGCGGCGGTGTTCTTGTGGTAGGAGAGATCGAACGCGGCCACCCCGGGTTCGCCACGGCGCTCGAAGCAGGGACTGCTGAAAAGGAGGCGAGGCACATCGGGAATATAGATGTCGGCCGGGGATTCTACCTTCAGCGAAGCCATGCGTGCTCCCCTCGAAATCACCGCCGTGAGATCCCCTCGCCAAAGACGCGAGTACGTCAGGTTCCTTCGATCGGTGTATGCGGGGAACGGAGCATGGAAGGATCTCCAATCGCACCTGGCCAAGGGGTTCCTGGAGGGGAGCGACGGCTTCATCCGAAGTTGCGCGATCGAGCCGTTGATGGTGCGCGACCAGGGCGTTCCCGTTGCGCAGGCCATGCTGGTTTCCCATCCCGAATGCGGATTCCAACAGGTCGCCTTCCTGGAATGCGCACCAGGCAGGCGCGATGCGGTGGCAGCCCTCCTGGAACGCGCGATCCACCATGCCTCGCAACGGGGATACAAGGACATCGTGATCGGCCTGAACGGCCATGTCGCCTACGGGGCCGGATTCCTGCAAAACCGGTTTGAAGAACCCATCTCCTTCGATTCCCTGTACACCGCACCCTGGCTTGCTCCTGTGCTGGACTCCTTCGGGATGCGATCGATCGGGCTTTCGACCTACAAGGTCGCCATGGATCGGATACAGGCATGGGATCCAGGATTTCCAGAACGATCCGGGACCGGATACTCCATCCGCGTGATGGACAGGTCTCGATTCCAAGACGAGATACGTCTGTTCGGAAGCCTTGCCAACGACTGTCTTTCCGACACCCCCCTCTATTTTCCCCGCGATCCGGAATCGCTGGTGGAACTACTCGATCCGCTCCGCATGTTGCTGCGCGCCGAACACCTGATCTTCGCCATGCATCGTGGCCGGGAAGTCGGGTTCCTCTTTTGGCATCCGGACTTCAACGAGGTGGTTCCCGGTGGCCGGGCGGCGAGCATCGTGGAGATCGCCCTGCGGACCTGGTGTTTCGGGTCCCGGATCCGCAATCTGAAACTCAATGCGCTGGGGCTCGCTCCGGCCCACCGAAGCGGCGAGGCGCTGCGACTGTTGTTGCGGGAGGTCCATCGGAAGGCACAGGGCAGATTCGACACGATGGAGACGAATTTCGTCTGGGACGACAATCTCGAATCCAGCCGGCTGAATCTCCGCCACTTCGGAGCGCCTCATCGACGGTACCAGGTCTATTTCGGGGGCGTGGAAACTTGATCCGCATCGAGCACGCTCGGGAACTCCCCGGCGAATGGGACGATCTCGCCGCGGACAACTACGCATTGCAAAAACGATTCCTGACGGTATTGGAAACCGCCACGGAAGCCGAGAAGTCCTACCATCTCTTCCACGATGGTCAAGGCCGTCTCGATTCCATCGTGTTCCTGCAGAGGGTGGCGAAGTTCAATCTCACCCAGTACACCCCCTTCAACGTGCCTGTCGCCGCGAACCTCCTCCACGTGCCGCTTTCCGTCACGCGGCCCGGGATGGTCCTGGGAGAACGGACACGGGTGCAGGTGGAATGCTTCGTCAAGAGCCTTCGCGGTTACAGCCTGATCTTGAACTGGGACAAGCCCGGAACGTTCGCCGACATGGTGGCGGGCACCATGAGTCCCCAAGTGAGCTTGCGGCTGAGGTGGAAGTCCTTCGACGACTATCTGGCGTCCCAGCGCTCCGCCTACCGGCATCGACTGCAGAAGGCCCTGAAAAAGGGGCGCGAACTGCGGTTTCGCTTCCTTGTGGACAATCGCGAATTCGAGGACGTCTACCACTCCTTCTACTTGCGCCTGAACAGCACCTCGCGCATCCGCATCGAAAAATTGGACATTTCCTGGTTTCGCTCCGACCTGGGGAGGATCTTGATTTGCGAACACGACGGCAAACCCCAGGGGTTCGCGCAGGCGATCGAAAACGGCAAGGAACTGGTCTGGGCCTTCGTGGGCCACTGCCAGCACGACAACGCCCAGCGCGACATCTACCTGAACCTGATCCTGCGTTTGATCCGCCACGGCATCGAGAATGGATTCGAGGTCTTCGAGATGGGGCAGACCGCCGAAGAGGCCAAGCTTCGACTCGGGGGCACCTACACGCACCTGCAGGCTCTGGCCCGCCATTCCTTTCCGTTGATGCACCTCGGGTGTCGCTTGATCATGCCGATGCTCGCCTGCAAACCGGTCCCGGACATATTCAGAGTCTTCCGTGACGAGGTCCCCGCATGAAGATCCTGTTGGTCAGACCCAAACCCCATCCTGATTCCGTGGGATTGCAGAGCTTCATGGTCTGCGAACCGCTGGAACTGGAATACGCATCCGCCTCGGCCAAGGCGAAAGGCCATGACGTGGTTCTGGCGGATCTCATCTTCGAAACCCGTCCTTTCCGCCGGATCCTGGCGGATGAACGTCCGGACCTGGTGGCGTTCACTTCCTACATCGTGCACGTGGGAGTGGTCAAGGAACTGGCTCGGCAAGTGCGGCGCTTCGAGCCGAGTCTTCCGACAGTCGTCGGTGGAGTGCACGCGGAAGTGGTCCCGAACGATTTCGAAGACGAGGCGATCGATTTCATTCTCCATGCCCGCGCCTTGGATGCCTGGGAAATCCTGTTGCAAAAAATGTCTGATGGCCGTGGAGGGAAGCCGGTCCCGGTCGCCTCCTGGCGATGCGAAATCCCCGGCATCTGGAACGGCTCGATCAAGTCGTACGACCCTCGTCCCTTGGTCCCGAGAGTCCATCCTGACCGTTCCTTGAGCGCGGCTTGGCGCCATCGCTACGACTACATCTTCCACTCGCGCTGCGCCCTGCTGAAGACCTCGCTGGGCTGCGCCTACGGCTGCGAGTTCTGCTTTTGCATTCGCATCGCGCATCGCCAGCTGGTGGAGCGCGATCTTGCCGATGTGATCGAAGAGATCCGGGGAATTCCGGAATCGAACGTGTTCATCGTAGACGACAATTTCCTGTTCCGTCCGCTGCGCGTGCTGGAATTCTGCGAGCGGTTGGATGCCGCGGGAATCAATAAGAGGTTTTTGGTGTTCGGTCGTGCCGACTTCGTGGTTCAGAATCCGGAGGTGGTGGAACGCTTCCGGCGAAGCGGCCTGACGGCCGTGTTCATGGGGCTCGAATCGTTCCGTGAGCACGAGTTGTCGCAAATGAACAAGCGAGTGGATGTGGAAACCAACGCCCGGGCCGTGGAGATCCTGGCCAAGTTCGACATCGAATGCCACGCGGGGATCATCGTGGGCCCCGATTGGGAGCCCAAGGATTTTTCGCACCTGTGCCGCTGGTTGGAACGGTTGGGCAGACCCTATGTGAACATCCAACCCCTCACGCCGATGCCAGGCACGCCTTTGTTCGAAAAGATGGGCAATTCGATCCTCGTGCCGCGCGAACGGCATGAACTCTGGGACATGACCCATCTGGTCGTGGAACCCACGCGATTGTCCCGCCGCGCCTTCCAGTGGAACATCGTGAAGGCCTACTATCGCAGCACCACGAGCCTGGCCAACCACTGGCGTATCCTGCGGCGCTACGGGCTGTCCGTGTACCTGCGCACCGCGCGCGGCAGTCTGCATCTGACGCGACAATACCTGCGCATGATCCGAAGGGGAACATGAGCCTCCCCAAGAAGAAGGTCCTCCTGATCCAGCCCTCCATCTACGACGATCGGGGAGGGTTGCTGAAAAAGCGAAGGTTGCAATTCGTGGGCCTGGCCTATCCACTGTTGGCCGCCATGAGCCCGCCCGATTGGGAGATCGAACTGTGTCTGGAGACGATCGAGGAGATCCCCTGGGACACCGACGCCCCGGTGGTGGGGATCGGCGGCATGGGGCATGCCATGAATCGGGGCAAGGACATCGCCTTGGAATTCAAGAAGCGCGGAAAGACCGTGATCCTGGGCGGCCCGATGGCGAGCCTCGCTCCCGAGTTGGTGGAGCCGTTTTGCGACGCGGTGGTGGTAGGGGATGCGGAAAACGTATGGCTGGACGTGCTGGCGGATCTTGAAAACGGCACGCTCAAGCCGCGCTACCATGTGCCCTTGCAGCATCTGTCCACCCCTTTGCCGCGCTACGAACTGGTGACGGGAAAAAGAATCGGACAATTTCTGCCCGTCCAAGCCGGGCGCGGCTGCCCCAACGCCTGCAGCTTCTGTTCCATCTTTTGCCTGTACCGCACCCGCTATTTCCAGCGCCCCATCCCCGAGGTGATCCGCGACATCACGCGCGTCAAGGAGCTGGGATTCAAACAGTTCCTGCTGTTGGACGACAACATCGCCTCCGACCGCCAATACATGCTGGATCTGTGCCGGGCCATCGAACCGCTGGGCATGACCTGGCTTTCGCAATGCGAAATCACGGTGGCCAAGGACGACGAGCTTTTAGCGGCCCTGACTTCCAGTGGATGCACCATGTTGTCCTTTGGATTGGAAAGCATCCAGCCCGAAAGTCTGGCCGCTTTGAACAAGAAGTGGTGCAAGCCCGACGAGTACCGCGAACTTCTGATCAAGGTCGCAGACGCAGGGATCGATGTCGCTTCGGAGATGATCGTGGGCGTGGAAACCGACACGCTGGAGTCGCTGCGACGCACGGTCGAATGGGTGGCCAGCACGCCCATCGCCGCGCCCAAGTTCTACCTGCTCACACCCATTCCCGGAACGGACCTATACGAGCGCTACAAGCGGGAAGGGCGGATCCTGGATCCGAACGTCTTCACGTACACCGCCTCGCACGCGGTGATCTCGCACCCGAACATGACCACCCGGGAACTCAACGACATTTTCTGGGAGATCTACGACCGACTCTACACCCTGCCGCGCATCCTGCGCCGCACCGTGCTCCACCGGCGCTTCTGGCGCAAACCGGGCCACTTCCTGTTTTTGCTGGGCGTGAACCTCTACTACCGCTGGCAGATCAAAAAGCGGATCGCGCCGATCGTGATGTGAGGGCGGCTTCAACCGCTCAGAAGTTCGCGAACATTCCGCGCAGATTCGCCGAGGCGATTTTCGATTTGAGTCGCTTCGCCTGGGCGCGAGCCTCCTTGTCCGAGTGGTCCGCGCGGACCACGAGTTCGATCGCCGCCAGTCCTTTGGCATATTCGATCCGGGCCGTGGAGCGGTCATTTTTCGACATCACGAAGTCGCCGATCTGTTCGCATGCGAAAGCCGAGATCGAGGAGACTTCGAGGTTTTCTGGGTATAGCTTGGCGAAGACCAGGGCGCCTGTTTCCAACTTACGGAAGGTCTCGAGGGCATGCGTCGTATCCCGGGACTCCAAGTACGCGAGGCCGATGTTGTTCGTAAGAATCAAATGGTTCTGCCAAACCTGAGCATCCGTCGAATCCTTCGCCAGTTGCGCCTGGCTCGCTTGCATCGCCTTTTCGAGGAGTCGAATCCCCTGCGATGCCTGGCGCCGATCGAGATATGCTTGTCCGAGATCGTTGATCGAGATGATCCATTTCACGACCCGTTCGACCCGGTCCGGTGTATTTTCCAGTGCCGACAAGTAGGGCTCCTGTCGAAGAATGCAGGCTTCCGCTTCGGCAAGCCGACCTGAATCCTGATACGCCTTGGCAAGGAAACCCAATCCATCCGTGACGCTTTCTGTTCGCATTTCGATATCCGCATGGGATTTGGGGGTGCGACGGGCGATGTTTTCGAATTTGTGGATCGCGGTCTTCGCGGAATCCAATTCTCCGTAAGCCAGTGACAGCGCCATCCACCTGACCAGTAGTCCCCAGATCTCCTCATCACGCTCCGATGGCTTGTAGCCCTGGTCGGAAACCTTGGACAGCACGTCCGCTTCCCTGGCGCACCATTCCATTTCTTCCGAGGGATCCTTCCCTGGCATCATCCCCGATGCGTACTGGACCGTGAGGATCCTTCGGATCTCGAAGAGTTCCGCCAGCCCCAAGAGAAGTTGATCTCTCCGTTGCTCGCTCGCGGGAAGGCCTACCACCAACGAATTCAGACCGTCCAGATCCTCGTAGACGATTGGAAAGATCGTGCCATTCAGCACCGGGGTTTTGGCCAGTATGCGCAAATAATCAATCCAGCGTTCCGCAAGGTCGGAACGGAACTGGTCGGTTACGTGTCCCTTCTGGCGGGACATCGCGTCCATCTGCATTCTCAATCCAGCAACGCAATCCTCTTCGCCGAGCAGATCTCCCTTCGCATGCCATGCTAGGCATTCCTTGACCAGAATCTGGGCAAAGAGATCCAACGATTGCGTGTCTTTGATCTGGAACCTCTTGGACGCTTCGATGGCCCGCTGAAACAGGCCCTGGGCTCGGAGGGAAGTGTCCAAACGGATTTCCCGATCGGCGAGCACTCCAAAGATCTCCGCGATTTCCGTGGCGGCGAGGGCGGAACGAGGGGCCTTGTCCAGTGCCTTTTCCGAAGAGACAAGCCGTTTTTCCAGGGTGTCCAGTCGCAGTGACGTCGTGGCGAATTGGCTGCCGGGGTTGCCAGCAGATGCCTTCCGGGCCTGGGCAGAATCTGTCAAATCTGCGCTTGGACCTCGAGCGCATATGGATCCGGCAACAGCAATCATCGCGATCAAATGGCGGGGAATGGCCACAGGGCACCTCCAGAATCGCTGTCGGGCCGATGCGCACTGGATCCGACGGGACGGCATGGGACAAGGATGGTCAGGGAAAGGATTCGCGTCGAGCGGAGTATCGACGGATGGATAAGATAAAAAGAACCCCCGTCTTGCGACGAGGGTTCCGAAGGCCCGACGATTTCCGGCACGAGGCCGGAAGCGCGAAACTTACTTGCAGACCACGCGGGCCATTTCCACGACCTTGTTGGAATAGCCCCATTCGTTGTCGTACCAGGAGACCAGCTTGACGAAGGTGTCGTCGAGCTGGATGCCGGCCTTGGCGTCGAACACGGAGGTCTTGGCCTGGCCGCGGAAGTCGGTGGAGACCACGTCTTCGTCCGTGTAGCCGAGCACGCCCTTGAGGTAGGTCTCGGAGGCGAGCTTCATCTCGGCGCAGATCTCGGCGTACTTGGCCGGCTTCTCGAGTTCGACGGTGAGGTCGACCACGGAGACGTCGGAGGTGGGAACGCGGAAGGCCATGCCGGTCAGTTTGCCCTTGACGGCAGGAATGACCACGCCGACGGCCTTGGCGGCGCCGGTGCTGGAGGGGATGATGTTCTCCAAGATGCCGCGGCCGCCGCGCCAGTCCTTGGCGGAAGGACCGTCGACGGTCTTCTGGGTGGCGGTGGCAGCGTGGACGGTGGTCATCAGGCCGCGCTTGATGCCCCACTTGTCGTTGATCACCTTGGTGATCGGCGCCAAGCAGTTGGTGGTGCAGGATGCGTTGGAGATGATGGCCTGGCCAGCGTAGGTCTCGTGGTTCACGCCGAAGACGAACATCGGAGTGTCGTCCTTGGAGGGAGCCGAGATGATGACCTTCTTGGCACCGGCGGTGATGTGCTTGGTGGCACCTTCCTTGTCCAGGAAGAAGCCGGTGGATTCGACGACGACGTCGGCGCCGACTTCGTTCCACTTGAGGTTGGCAGGGTCCTTCTCGGCGGTGAGACGGATCTTCTTGCCATTGACAACGAGGTAGTTGCCTTCGACAGAGACTTCGCCCTGGAACTGTCCGTGGACGGAGTCGTACTTGAGCATGTACGCGAGGTACGCGGGCTCGAGCAGGTCGTTGATGCCGACGATTTCGACGTCGGAGAAATTCTTGACGGCGGCGCGGAAAACCATGCGGCCAATGCGTCCGAATCCGTTGATGCCAATCTTGATAGCCATGTATTCCTGGTCCAATCAATGAGGGATGTGGTAGGTCGGCGTCGCTGCCGAAGCCTCCTAAAGTTAGCAATGATTCCGGATGGTTCAATCCGGAATCATTGCTAACGGCTCGCGACCTGTCCGGGCTCGTCGAGCAGACGCTCCAGGAACCCGCGAAGCCGCTTGGCACCCTTGTAGTGGGCCAGGTAATATTTCTCGTCCAGATGGGAAACAATCACGCCTTTGCCCGTGGTGGCGTGCACGAACTTGCCATCGGCGAGGTAGATCGCCACGTGCCCGATGGACCGGGAGTTGTCGGAGAAAAACAAAAGGTCGCCGGTTTGGAGCCTGGTTTTTTCCACTGGGTTCCCCTGCTTCCAAAATTCGCCGGAAGACCGCCCTTGGATGTCTTGGCCCAACCCCTTGAGCACGGTGAGCACGAAGCCGGAACAGTCGATGCCGCCAACTCCGTTGCCGCCGGAGCGGTAAGGAGACCCCAACAACGGTTCGGCAATGGTGCGGATCTTCTGGACTGGATCCAAGGTTCCCAGGAACGCGCTGGAAATACCTCGTGGCCGGTCTTCCTTGGAAAGTACCCGGTCAACAAGATCAATTTCCGGCTCGTTGACCGAGACCCCGATACAGGGGCGGTCTGCGAGCAGACGATCGATTTCCGGGACTCCGACCGGCTGCGGACGGGAATCGGCCTCCGCTCGTCCGGGCCAGGCGGCAAGGGACTCGGTGCGCACCTGGTCCCTGGAGTACTTGGGCTTCTTCGTTTTGGTCTTCCTTGCCTGGGCATCGGTGGCGATGAAGGCAAGCAGGAGCAGAACGAAGCCGAAACGCATCAATCGCCCGCTTTTTCGAGGGCGCGACCCGCACGGATCAGGGTGGATTCCTGGAACGCCGGGGCGATGAGCTGAAGCCCAACGGGCAAGCCGCCGACGGGCGAAACCGGAACCACCAAGCCGGGAAGTCCGGCGAGATTGACGGCGATGGTGTCGATGTCGGAAAGGTACATGGCCAATGGGTCCTCTAGTTTTTCGCCAAGCTTCCAGGCCGTGGTGGGGGCCGTGGGAGCTGCCAAAAGATCGCAATGCCGGAAAGCGTCCTGGAATTCACGTCGGATCAGTTCGCGGATCCTCTGTGCTTTAGCATAATACGCGTCATAGTACCCGGATGACAAGACGAATGTTCCCAAAAGGATTCTTCGCTGCACTTCTTGACCGAATAATTCCGAACGTGTGCGCGAATACATATCCAAAAGCGACTTGGCGTCTTTGGTTCGGCCGGTATACCGGACACCATCGAATCGGCTCAGATTGGAGCTGGCTTCGGCCATGGCAATGATGTAGTAGGCGGACACCGCGTACTTGGTGGAAGGCAGGCTGACAGGAACCACGATCGCGCCGGCATCTGTCAAACGGCGCACGCCGTCTTCCAAAGCGGCTTTCACCTGCGGGTCCAGTCCTTCTCCCCAATATTCGGCAGGGATCCCCACGCGAAGCCCAACGACCCCCTGGTCCAAGGCCGAGGTGAAATCGGGAACATCCAATCGTGCGGAGGTGTTGTCGCGATCGTCGGCGCCGGCGATCAGCGAGAGGATTTCCGCCGCATCCGAAACGTTGGAGGCGAAGGGTCCGATCTGGTCCAACGAGGAAGCATAGGCGATCAAGCCGTACCGGGACACACGGCCATACGTGGGCTTGAGGCCGACCACTCCGCAAAAACTGGCAGGCAGACGGATCGAGCCACCCGTGTCGGAGCCGAGCGCGACGGGAACAATCCCCTCGGCGACGGAAACCGCTGAGCCTCCCGAAGAGCCCCCGGGGGTCCGGGTGGGATCGGCTGGGTTGCGAACCACGCCGAAAGCGTTGGATTCACTCGTGGAGCCCATGCCGAATTCATCCATCGCGGTCTTGCCGATGAGGATGGCTCCCGCAGATTCCAGGCGCAGAACTGCGGTGGCGGAGTAGGGTGGCTTGAATCCATCGAGAATCTTGGAGCCGCAGGTGGTACGCAGTCCCTCGGTGCAGATGTTGTCTTTGATGGCGATGGGGATCCCGGCGAGCGGCCCGAGAGATTTCCCATCCTTGCGAGCCTTGTCCAATTCGCGCGCACGATCGAGGCTACGGGATTCATCCAGCGTGTTGAATGCACCGTTTGTGGAAGATTTCGCGGCGTCCAACGCTTTGGATACCAGAGATTCGCTCGATTCGCCCTGTGAAAGGCGTTCTCGGGCTCCGTGCAACGTGAGGGTGGGCATCGCGAATCTCCAAACAGTCCCTTAACGGGACCATTTTTCCAAATAAAGGGAAAAGACCAATCCCGGAATGCACCCGATGTTGAGCTTCAGGGCCAAGCCGAGCTTGATCTTGACGATGAACAGGTCAAGGACGAATTCCGACGAGGGCGGCAATCCAAACCCCGCATCGATCGCCCCGAATTTTCGGAGCAACAAGTACACCACGTTTTCGCTTCCCAGGCCGAGCCATTCGCCTAGATACGCCGTGCTGATCGCAAGGATTTCTCCCACGAACCCGCCGACGACCAATCCCAGCAGGACGAAAACGATCGTCCTGCCGATTCTCCTGGAACTGGGAAGCGTGGATTTCAACGGGCCGCTTTCGGAGCTACGGCTTTCACCGTGTCTTTCTTGGCAGCAACCGCTTTGGCTGCATCCTTCATGGCGGACACAACCTTCACGGAATCCTTCTTGGGTGCGATCGCCTTGACGGTATCCTTCCTGGCGGGCGCAACCTTGACAGAATCCTTCTTGGGTGCGATCGCCTTGACGGTATCCTTCTTGGCGGGCGCAACCTTGACAGAATCCTTCTTGGGTGCGATCGCCTTGACGGTATCCTTCTTGGCGGGCGCAACCTTGACAGAATCCTTCTTCGCGGCGGCAGCCTTGGGAGCCTCAACCTTCGCTGGGGTGGCCTTTGCGGTGTCCTTCTTGGCCGGTGCGACCTTCGCAGGTTCGGCGACGGCCTTGGTGGCCTTGGCGACAGAATCCGCACGTCGAATCGAGTCTGCCACGAAGGCGGAATCGTCGAACTTGGGCATCAGAGCGCCGCCCGATTCGATGTTGCGGATCATCCAGTCGGCATCGTCGGCCAGATCGCTGTTGGGGTATTTGGCCAGCATGGCGCGATATTCTGCAAGTGCGCGCTTTTCCGTCTTCAGGTATTCACTCAAGGTGAACGCGATCATGAACTGCGCCTTGTAAGCCTCGCCGGAATTGGCAAAGCGCAACAGCACGGAGCGGTACGCTTCCAAGCTCTTGTTGTAGTACTGTTGCTCGCCGAACAATTGTCCCATCTGGAACAACGCCTGGGCACGCAGGGAGTCCGGGGCGGAGGCGTTCGCTTCCACTTGACGATAGAGTTCTTCCGCCTTGGCCAGGGAGCGACGGTCGTGGTTGGATCGGGCCGAATCGTACGCCACAGACGGAGCCAGGCGGATTTCCTGGGGCGCAGCAGGCATGAGCTTGAGATCGAACTTCACCTTGTGGATGGAATCGATGCGCTTGCGGCCGCGGGCTTCGAGCTCAGGTCGGAGGTCGGCGAACAACGCTCTGCGAGCCGAATCCACGGGAGTCAGTACGGAGTCGACCCAGAAGCGGTCAACGCCGACCTTGTAGGCCTCGTCCAGATCGTTCGCGCCGAGCAACGAAAGCCTGGCACCGTCGCGGTTGATTCCGTTGGAAGAATCCACGATCATGCTGCTGCCGAGGCGTGTTTTCCAGGAATTGGTCGCGAAATTGGCCTCGGCGGTGGAGAAGTAGAACATCTGCGCGTCCCGCGAGGAACGGAACTCCTGCGCCCAAAAAACCTTTCGGTTGTCCTGCGCCGCTGCCTTGAAGGACTCGCGCTCGGAAAGACCGGACTCTCGGGCGAAACGTCCGTTGACTTCCCAGTTGACCATGAAATCCAGCACCCGTTCGGGAGGAAACTGGCGCTTGATGTTGGCGGGGATTTCTTCGGAAATGAAATCGACATCGCCACGCGTGAACATCGTACCCTTGTCCCACGCGACAAGAGCTGTCTTCGCGGCCGGGGTCCATGGGTGGTTTGCCTGGTAGTCCTTGAGGACGTCCTTTTCCACCGAGGCGAACGGCTTGATCGTTCCAGGATCCTTTGCCTCCAACCAAGCGCTCATGTAGAGGGTGTCGTTGTACCGAAAGACAGGAGTCGCCGAACGGACCTTGATGCTCTCCAGCAAGGGGAACAGTTCCGGAACCATCCCCACGCCATAGGGGAGGGTGAACTGGCTCTTGACTCGGCCGAGAATTCCGGCTGGAGCCACAGGGTTTCCGATCGGAAACTGGCCTGCGAGGGCTTGGAACCCCGCCTGATCCTTCACTCGCGCCAAGGCTTTGGCGAGCTTGGCACTGTCTCGGGATCCAAGTGCGGTCAGCTTGTAAATCGTGCTGGTGGACCAGGATTCCGGGCTGGACTTCCAGAACGCAAGCAGGGAATCCTTCGCGACGGGTGGACGTTCTGGATTGAGCATCTGGACGTTGTAGCGGGCGCGGAGATCGGGAACGAAGGTGCTCATGCGCTCTTGTGCGCGTGATTGCACGATCATCTCTTCCAGCTGGCCTTTTACGCTGTCCAAGGGTTGCGTGTGGGCGGAATCCTTGCGGAAACTGGAAATATTCGCCTTGTAGACGCTGTCGAGATTGGCGCCGGCCAACAAGATGGCGCGCGCAGCACGACCACGCAAAGTGTCGATGTGCAACGCTTTGATGGAATCGTTTTGCTTCAAGACCCAACCAGAGATGGCGGAATCTGAAACACCAAACTGTTTGCGCAGATATTCCCGATTGACCATGTCCATCAGGATGCGTTTTTCGATGCTCGCCCAGCGTTTGGCCTTCGCGGAGTCCTTGGTCAGACCCAGATCGTCGGCTGCTTTGGCATCCAGTTCCGTTCGCAGGTAGTCCTGAAACGCGCGAATCTCATCATGCTGGGAGCCTGGCTGGACGGAGGTCGCCTTCCATGCCGACCAACGTTCCGGAGTGAGCATGCCACCCTTCCACGTGGCCAAGGCCTGGGGAGGTTCTGGTGTCTTCCCGGCGCAGGAGGCCAGGAACGCGAGACCGGCGATGGGTAGGATTCGATGAAGGCGCATTCAGTTCTCCCAGAGAATTCGACTGGAAAGAGGTTTGGTTTCCTTGACGGAGACCGTCCAAGTTAGCAAAGACCTGAACCTGAGAAAAGCGGTGCAATTCTCGACGGCCCGGCCACTGGTCACAAATCAGGTCAGCGCGACCAACGCATCTTCGACGGAATCGTGGAGTTCCAATAGTGTGGTTGCCCCGATGATTTCGATGATTTCGTAAACAGGCTCCGAAACCTGGCAAAGTCGGAACGATCCACCGCGCTCGCGAGTGACACGGCTGAAGTGCAAAATGACTCCCAATCCGGTGCTGTTGACATAGCGCAGATCCTTGCAATCGCAGATCAGATGCCGCACTCCAGCGTCAAGCAGGGCCGTGACTTCTTCCAGGGCCTGCTCCACCGCCGAAGCGTCGAATTCACCGGAAAGACGAAGGATCCTTGCGTCCGGATGGCCGGCGACAGCGACGATCTTGAGTTCGAGTGCTTGTTGCATGGCGTAAAGGTAAAGCCGTTGGTCCGGTTTTTCAGCTTGCCTTCATGACAAGCAGCGTTCTGTCGTCCGAAGGCAGGATGTTTTGGCGAAATCGGTCGAGATCCGACAGGATTCCTTCCAAAAGTTCCTCTGGTGTACAGTGGTGGTGGCGCTCCATGGATTCTTCCAGGCGTGATAGACCCCAGCCGGTTCCATCGGGTCCGCGACACTCGATGACACCATCTGTGTACAGCAAAATGACATCGCCTTCTGTAAGCATGAGCTTGCGCTCCTCCCGAGGGAGGAAATGGTCGCGTTGCAACCCCAGGGCCAAGCCCCCGGTCTTGATGCGATGGATTTTGCCATCCAGCGCCGATCGCCACAGAATGTGCTCGTGTCCCGCACCAGACCAGGTCAGGATCCGGTCCCGGGCGCTCCAACGAAGAGCCAGAAAGGTCATGAACGTGAGGGCATCCAGTTGGGGAGCGAGTTTTTCTTCCAGGGTGCGCAGGAGATGGGCGGGGTTTCCCTGGGGATCGGCATCCACCAGTAGGTGGATGGTGGTCCGCACGATCAACATGATCATTCCCGCCGGCAAGCCCTTTCCGGACACATCGCCGATCACCACGGCCAGACGATCGTCGGGAAGTGGAAGGAGATCGTAGTAGTCGCCACCGACTTCGCGAGCGGGAATCACCTTGGCGCTGAGCGTGAGCCCGGGGACCTTGGGCATTTCACGGGGAAGCAGCCCCATCTGGATGCGGGCGGCGATTTCAAACTCCCGCGCAAGCCGGGAGTCTTCCATGAGTTTGTGGTAGACCGCTTCGTAGTTGAGGCTGAACACGGCCTGTTGGGACAGGAAATCGAGGATGTGCAGGTCGCTTGCGCCAAAATCGTCTCGCGAGCTGGATGGAGAGAGCACGACCAGTCCCAAAGGCCGCCCCTGGCTACGCAGAGGTGCGGCGGCGAGCTTGGGTGCCTTCAGAGCGGAAAGCGCATAGGCGATGGTGGGCTCGGAGGCGAGGAGAACCTTCGAACTCATCGTGGAAGGCAAAAACGACACCAAGGCCTGGGCCCCCAGGGATGCCTCGGTGGATTGGAGGCAGTCGCGCAGGCTGCCTTTGGCCACGACACATTCCAACTTCCGGGAGAGCGTGCCCACGCCGGATACAGGAGTCTCGATGTAGAGGAAGATGGCCCCGCCGACGGAACCGGTGCTTTGCATCGCGAAGCCCAGCAGCGCTTCCAGTCGGTCTACCGGCAAGGATTCGTCGTCGCGCACGAGCCTGGATCCGGTCGTTTGCGCCAGGAGATCCTGGATCGCCTTGGGCTGCAAGGCTTCCCTGGCCCGCAACAGCCGAAGTCTGTTGTCCTGGCGAATGTGGGACAGCGCCTGCGTGGCGGTCAGCAACGTGGCTAGGACAGAAAATGGCAACCAGAAATGCTCGCGGAACAACGCCAAGGACAAGAGAATCGCCGCGCCGATGCGCATCCAGCGCACCCATAGCACCGGGGCGGTCAGGATGGCGAAGACCTCGAAAACGCAAAGACTCGTCCAAGCGGGGAGGCAGGCCAACGGGAGTGGAACTCTGTTCAAGAGCAAGGCGGTCAGCACGCCAGCGGGTACGAGGGATATTCCCAAGAATCGTCGTATCTGGACCTTGGTTCCATGAGTTCCCCAACCGGTGCGGCTGGAGCCCTCCGAAAGGACCACCAACAAGACCGCTCCGCCGAGAAATCGCAAGACGTTGTGCAACCGGCCAATCTCGCCGAGCCATTTTCCGGCGACCTGCTCGGTCACTTCCAGCGCTACCAACAGGAACATGGTGGCCACCATGGTCCAACCGGGCCACCAACGCCGACCTCGATCGGAGAGCGCCAACCCTAAAAAGGGCAAGGGCAGGAACCATAGGACGATGTTGAAGGTCTCGATCAGATCGAAGGCAGGATCGATGGCGCGGTTCACGTCTTTTTCCCTGCAGGGTGGAGCCGGTAGACAAAGGCGATCACTTCCGCTACCGCTTGGTACAGTTCCGGAGGCACTGGCTGGTCGACCCCGACTCGTCCCAGCGAGTAGGCAAGCGCCGCGTCTTCATGGACGGGAATGGAATGTTCGCGGGCGGTTTCCAATATCCTCTCGGCCACGGGCCCAGATCCCCCGGCCACGACGACAGGGGCGGTGTCCTGTTCCCGACGGTACCGCAGTGCCACGGCGATTTTCCGTTTCCACTGGGCCGTTTCTGTGGGCCGGCTGGTCATCTGTCCAAATAGTACTGCATCCGAACGGCCAGGACCACAAAGGCGATTCGACCACTCCTCGGAGAGAGGTTGGAATGCAGTCGGCCAGGGACTCAAATATTCGTGCTTTTCATGCGACGCGCCCTGGAGACGTCCCGGACCGGGAAGCTCGGTCCATGTCCGCCGATCAAGAGCAAGTGAGGGTCGAGACGCTCCAGCCTGTCCAGAGTGGCTTCCTGAGCGGCGCTATCACCTCCCCACAGGTCGGTGCGGCCGGTGGAAGAGCTAAAGCAGGCATCTCCCACCATGCAAAACCCGGCCGATGTCACCAGAATCCCACAATGGCCGGGAGAGTGCCCTGGAAGATGCAGAATTTCCACCTTCTCCTTTCCAAAGGCGACCAGGTGGCCCTCGAAGAGGTATTCATCGACTTCCGGGAGCTCGGGCACAAGCATTCCCAATTCGCCGCAAAGTTCGGACATGGCTTCCCACAGCGGCAGATCGTCCCGGTGCAAGGACACTCCACTTGCCGTCTCCTCGCGCACCTGCGGGAGCGCCGCGAGATTGTCCGGATGCGCGTGGGTCAACAGGATGTTTCGGATGCAAACCCCACGCTCCAGGGCGAGGTCGAGGATTTCTTCCGGCTCTCCGCCGGGATCCACCAGGATCCCCTCGTGCGTGCGATCGCACCAGATCAGGGCCGAATTGGTCCCCAAGGGGCCGGAAGGAAAAATCAGATGTTCGAGAGCCATGGGCGATCCTTTCCTGTGCAATCGACCAATCGGGATTGCCTGCCGCGAAGCCACACGGCCCAGCGCCCGCGCACCCAGTCGCCGTTGTTGATGTAGGTCCCTTCCGGTCCCTGGGTCCAAAGTGGCCGATGGCTGTGACCGTGGACCACGCCGGCAAGACTCCAACGGCGCATCCAGCCTCGCATGGTAGGTTCCATCGCCGGGGTGTGGGGAGACGTTCCGTCGTCGAGGGCGCGCGAGCCTCTCCCGACCCCGAGGGCTAGCGGAAACGAAACGTCGCAGGGCAGCAGGTTCCAGGCTCCCTGACAAAATTTGGAACGCAGGATCCTGCGCAGGATGCGGTCGGCGCGTTCGGCGGGAGTGGATGCATCGCCATGCACCAAAAGCCAGTCCGCGCCTTCGCTTCTGCCCAGCAGGCCGTCGGGATGGATGATCGCCCCGCAGCGGGAGGCCAGGCCCTGGCCCAGGGCGAAGTCGTGGTTTCCAGCGATCAGTCGCAACCGCACTCCCGCGCGAGTTAGCTGACGGAATCCGTCAAGCACGTCGTCGAACCCGCGCGGCAAGGCATTTCGCCATTCCCACCAGAATTCGAACATGTCGCCACCCACCACCAGATCATCGGCGTTTCCGGGAAGCTCCTCCAGCAACGCCGCCAGGTCCGCTCGCCGCGACGGTTCTTCTCGCCCCATGCCCAAGTGCAGGTCGGAAAGGAACACGGTCCGTCCCAGCGGGACGGGATTTCCCACCAGTGGCGGGATCCAGGACGGTGCCCAGGCCTCCATCAGGTTCCTGGATGGTAGTTCGGCGCTTCTTTGGTGATCTGCACGTCGTGGGGGTGGCTTTCGCGCAACCCCGCGCCGGTGATGCGCACGAACCTCGCCTTCTTGTGGAGTTCGGGAATGGAGGATGCGCCGCAGTAGTGCAAAGACGTGCGCAGACCACCCACGAGCTGGTGGACCGTGTCGCGAAGGGGGCCGCGATAGGCCACCTGACCTTCGATTCCCTCCGGTACGAATTTCCGGGCGTCGGTGATGTCCGACTGGAAATAGCGATCCTTGGACCCTTCCTGCATGGCGCCGAGCGATCCCATCCCGCGGTAGCTCTTGTAGGATCTGCCTTCCAACAGCACGATCTCGCCGGGGGATTCGTCGGTGCCCGCGAAGATGGAGCCCATCATGACCGCGTTGGCACCGGCCGCCAGGGCCTTGGCGACGTCGCCGGAATATTTGATCCCTCCGTCGGCGATCAGCCCCACTCCTGCCTTCTTCGCGGCGGGGGAGCACGCCAAGACGGCGGAAAGCTGAGGGTATCCGACGCCCGCCACCACGCGGGTGGTGCAGATGGAGCCAGGCCCTATGCCCACTTTGACCACGTCCGCACCGGCCTTGGCCAGGGCGGTGACTGCTTCCGGAGTGACCACGTTGCCTGCAACCACGGCAAGCGATGGCCAGCGTTTTTTCAAGGTCTTGACCATGTCGATCACGCCCTTTGAGTGGCCGTGGGCGGTATCCACCGTGAGAAGATCCACCCCGGCTTCGGCCAAGGCCTCCGCACGTTCCACGGAGTCAGGTCCGACCCCGATCGCCGCTCCCACTCGCAGTCGGCCCTTGTCGTCCAGAAGCGACTGCGGGAAATCCACTCGTTTGTTGATGTCCGTGAAGGTGATCAATCCCTTGAGCACGCCCTTTTTGTCGACCAGCGGAAGCTTTTCGATGCGATGGCTGTGCAAAAGCTCGCGCGCCTTTTCCAAGGTCACTCCGGGAGCGGCCGTCACCAGGTTTTGCGAGGTCATCAGCTCGCGGACGTTTCCGCCCTGGCGTTTGGACAAGCGCAGATCGCGATTGGTAAGGATGCCCACCAACTTGCCGGATGCGTCGCAGACGGGAAATCCCGAGATCTTGCGGGTGGCCATGATCTCGAAAGCTTTTTGGATGGGATCTTCCGGCGACAACGTGACCGGATGGTCCACCACGCCCGACTGCCACCGCTTCACCCGCACCACGTCCGCGGCCTGCTCCGCGGGCTTGAGGTTCTTGTGGATGACCCCCAGGCCCCCCTGGCAGGCAAGCGCGATGGCGAGCTCGGCGCGGGTGACGGTGTCCATCGGAGCGCTCAGGATGGGAATGTTCAAGGAAAATCCCGGGAACAATTCCGTGGCGACGGACGTATAGGCAGGCAGCACTTCGCTGTACGAGGGGACGAGGAGCACGTCGTCGAAGGTGAGTGCTTCGGTGATGTCTGTCATGGTCGGTTCCCGGCGATGGATGAGACTGTTTCCCCCCACGGACGGGAAAGCCCGCGGGAACGGAAAGGTCGCGACGAAACCGGTTGCGCCTGGGAGGGATGGACCCGAACGACGTTGGCCGGTATCATGGTCCGGGCAAATCTACATTCCACCGCCCCGCAGATGGTATACTCCGGCCTATGATGTTTTCCACCAAAGCTCTGCGCCCTGGCATGACGACCCAGGATCCCGTGCGAGACTCCAAGGGAATGGTTCTCCTTCCCGGCGGCGTGACGCTGACCGATTCGCATATCCAGCAGTTTTTCCAACGCGGGATCTCGGTGGTTTCCGTCGAAAGCAACGAGTCGGAAGAGGATCGAGCGGCTCGCCAAGGGCTGGAAAAGGAGCGCATCCTGGAATTGTTCGGGGAAACCGGCGCGACCCCCCAGCTGGAGCAACTCCGCCGACTTCTGATGGAGCGCACCGATGCCGCTTGAATCCCTGACCGCGAACTCGCTGGCCCAACAGGTCAAGAGCATTCCCACGCTGCCCACGGTTCTCACCGAGCTCTCGCGGCGCATGGAGGATCCCAAAACGTCTTCGGACGATCTCGCGCAGATCATCCAGCAGGACCAGGCGATTTCCAGCAAGGTCCTGAAACTCGTGAACAGTCCGTTCTACGGCTATTCCGGTCGCATCCACACCATCAATCAGGGAATCGTGATCCTGGGGTTCAACGCCATCAAGAACCTGGTGCTGTCCACCAGTGTCATCGAGGCTTTCAAGGGAGCCGCCTCGAGCGAGGCGTTCCGGATGGACCTCCTGTGGGTCCACTCGGCTGCGGTGGCTGGTGTGGCCAAGCTTTTGGCGGAACGATCGGGCGCAGCCGACCCGGAAGAGGCGTTCGTTTCCGGTCTGCTGCACGACATCGGCAAGGTGCTCCTGTGGATATCCGAGCCTCGCCTGTTCGCCGGGTGCCTGATGGCCTCGGCGTCCAAGCGAATTCCACTCATGGATGTGGAGCGGCAAGTCGCGGGGTTCGACGACAGCGAATTGGCCTCCGTGCTGGCCGAGAAGTGGAAATTCCCGAATACCCTGCGCGAAAGCATCCGGTGGCGGTCCCTCCCCGAACGTGCCGGTGCGATGGCACCGTTGGCCTCTGCCGTCCACTGCGCCAATGTGGTTTGCACCAGCTTGGGTGCCGCCTCCGTGCCCAAGCCCGTCTTGACCGCGCCTTCCGCCGTCGCGTGGGAACTGATGGGTCTCCACCACGACGACCGGCTGCGCAACGTGCTCCACGAGGCCCCTCTGCGCATCGAGGCCGCGCGCGCCTTCGTCAGTTCCTGACAAATCGCTTGGTGCGCGCCATCTGGATGGCGTTCCAAAGATTGTGCCACAACACGTACGTGGCAGGACCAAGCGCGGCCAGCGGCCCGAAGGTGGCCAGACCCAGCCAGAGCGTGAGCATGGTGTTCTTCTGACCCAGACTCTGGGCGGCTTCCAACGCGTGTTCGGTCCCGCCCATCCGCCTCCCGACCAGAAATTGTCCGGCGCAGAGCAGGCCGGACACGAACGCGATTCCCAGGACGACCCCCCAGGGCTGCGCCGATTGGCGCAAGAACGCGGAAGTCTTCGCCGAAGCCAGCACAAGGGCCACCAGCCAAAGCGGAAAAACGCCTTTGGACAGCAGCGGCGAAAGCCGCTCGGCCAACCCGATTCTGTGCGCCATCGCAGCCAGCACCAACGGGCCTGCCACGACCGCGATGTTCTCCACGAAAAACCGAAACAGTCCATGGGGGAGGGGGGAGCCCATCAGGACCAGTGCCGAAGGGATCAGGACCATGGCCAGCAGATTGGATCCAAGAAACGATACCGACACATACCCCGCGTCGCCGCCCAGCAGCCGCGTGATGGTGGGTGCGGCGGTGGCCGTGGGTGTGGCGCCCACCAAAAAGCCCGCGACCGCGGCTTCGGGGCCGAGGGGCCGCAGCAGAAGCCAACCCAAGGCAGGGAAAACGCTCCAAGCCGCCAGTAGCCGCAGATGGCTTCGCCTGGGGGCGAGCGTGGAAAGAGGCATCCCCAAAAAACCTGTCCAAAGCATGAACACCAGGATCCATCGGATCAGTGGCGACCAAACCGCAAAGATGGGGTTGAAGATGCCCAACGCCAGCGCCAGAAGCAGGGTGGCGGCGCGCCACATCAGACCAGTCCTCTAAGCTCCCGGATTTTGGCGGCGGGATCGGTGGTGGTACCAACTCCTTCGCCAATCAAAATGGCGTCCACACCCGCCTCTTCCAGTCGCTGGCATTGCTCGCGATGGCTGATGCCGCTCTCGGAGATGACCACGGTCCCTTTGGGGATGTCCGCCAAAAGCTCGAAGGTGGTCTCCAGGGAAACCTCGAAGGTGTCGAGGTTCCGGTTGTTGATTCCCAGGATGGGGGCGTTGGCGGCCAGGGCGGGCGCAAGCTCCGTCCAGGAGTGGATCTCGATGATCACATCCAGGCCCAGGTCGGCGGCGTCGGCGGCCAGCTCCTTGAGTTTGGCATCCGGCAGGAGGGCGGCGATCAGCAGGATCGCCGAGGCACCCAGGCAACGCGCTTCCAGGATCTGGTAGCGCTCCAGCGTGAAATCCTTGCGAAGGATCGGCAGCGGGATGGACCCGGTGACCGCCCGCAAGTGGGCGTCGTCGCCCAGGAAAAATTCCGTTTCCGTGAGCACGGAAATCCCCGCTGCACCGCCGGCGAGGTATTTGCGCGCGAGCTTCAGAGGATCGTAGTCCTGGATCATCACGCCTTTGGAAGGCGATGCTTTTTTGCATTCGGCCAGGACGTTGATGGGCGAGCCGGGTTCGCGGCGAAGGTTCTCGCGCAGAACGTGGCCGGAAAGCGGGCTCAGAAGCGCCATCTTCTCCAGTTCGTCTTCGGGGAGCTTGCGGCGACGCTCCTGGAGCTGGGCGAGCTTGGAGGCCGCGATCCGCTGTAGGACGCTCATGGACGCATTTCCTTGCTGAGAGCGACGAGTTTCTCGAGGCTGGCCAACGCCAGACGCGAATCGATGGATTCCTGCGCCATGCGCACTCCTTCCGCCAGGCTGGGCGCAAGTCCCAGCACCAGCAGCGCAGCGGCGGCATTGAGAACCACGATGTCGCGTTTGGGCCCGGTTTGCCCTTCCAGGATCGCGCGCAGGATTGCCGCGTTCTCCGGGGGCTCGCCTCCTTTGAGGTCCCCATCTGTCGAACAGCGCAGACCGACCTGGCCGGGGTCGATCTCGAACTCGCGTACGGAAGTGCCGTCCCACTCGGCCACCCAGGTGGGACCGGTGGTGGTGATCTCGTCCAGCCCGTCGGATCCGTGCACGACCCAGGCTTTTTCCGTGCCGAGCTTGGCGAGCGCCTCGGCCAAGGGACGGCACCAGCGTTTGGCGAACACTCCAATCACCAACCTCTTGGTGCCGGCGGGATTGGTCATCGGGCCCAACAGGTTGAACACCGTGCGCACGGTCATCTCCCGACGGGCCGGACCCACGTGGCGCATGGCCGGATGGAACGATTGGGCGAACAGGAACCCGACTCCGGCGGTCTCCACGCAGCGGGCGACCTGTTCGGGCGCAAGCTCCAGCGAAACGCCCAAATGGGCCAGCACGTCGGCCGAGCCGGAGCGGCTGGAAACGCCGCGGTTGCCGTGCTTGGCCACCGCGCCGCCCGCGCCGGCCACCACGAAGGCGGTGGTGGTGGAGATGTTGAAGGTGCCGGAGTGGTCTCCGCCCGTTCCCACGATATCGACGACAGGAATTGTCACAGGGCATTTGACGGCGTTGGCGCGCATCGCCTGGACGAATCCGGCGATTTCCTCCACCGTCTCGCCCTTCATGCGCAAGGCCACCAGGAATCCGCCGATCTGGGCCTGGGTCGCCTCGCCGCGCATGATGACGCCGGCGATCTCGGTGGCTTGGGATTCGGTGAGGTCGCGGTTTTCCACGACCAGGTTGAGGGCTTCCTGGATGGTCACTTGGCGGTTCCCTTGGCCGAGAGGAAATTGGTCAGGATCTGTTTGCCGTGGGAGGTGCGGATGCTCTCGGGATGGAACTGGACCCCGTACATGGGTCGTGACATGTGCTCCAGGCCCATGATCAGGCCGTCTGAGGTCCAGGCCGTGACACGGAGCGTTTCCGGAAGGCTATCCCGTCGCACGATGAGCGAATGGTAGCGTGTCGCCTCGAACGGGTCGGGAAGTCCGGCGAACAGGAGGGACTGGTCGTGGTGGATCTCGGAAACCTTCCCGTGCATCGGAACGGGCGCCCGTTCCACGATGCCGCCCATGGCCTGCCCGATCGACTGGTGGCCCAGGCACACGCCCAGAAGCGGAATGGTGGCGGGGCAGCGCGTGATCAGGTCCACCGAGATCCCGGCGTCGGACGGGCTGCAAGGGCCCGGGCTCACCACGATGTGGGAAGGCCCCATGGACAAAATCTGCTCAACGCTGTGGGCGTCGTTTCGCACCACCTCGATGGAATCGCGGCCGGCCAAAAGTTCGCCCAGGTACTGGACCAGGTTGAAGGTGAAGCTGTCGTAGTTGTCCAGCACTAGAATCATTGTTCCTCCGCGATCGAGCCGTCGATGGCGCCGAGTTCGCCGTGCGCCCGATGGGCAGCCCGGATGGCCTGTACCACGGCCGATGCCTTGTGGAGAGTCTCGTCGAATTCCGCCGCCGGATCGGAATCGTGCACGATTCCAGCTCCGGCTTGCACATGGGCCAAGCCGTCGCGCACCACCACCGTGCGGATCACGATGCAGCTTTCCAGGTTGCCCGCCAAATCCAGGTAGCACACCGCCCCGCCGTACAACCCGCGGCGCGTGGGCTCCAGTTCGTCGATGATTTCCATGGCCCGGATCTTGGGCGCCCCGGAAAGGGTTCCGGCGGGGAAACCGGAGATCAACGCGTCCAGCGCGTCGCATCCAGCCTTGAGCTTTCCGGTGACCGAACTGACGATGTGCATCACGTGGCTGTAGCGTTCCACCACGAACAGATCCTTGGGAGAGACCGTCCCGTATTCGCTGACACGCCCGACATCGTTGCGGCCAAGATCCACCAGCATCAGGTGTTCGGCGAGCTCCTTGGGGTCGGCGAGGAGCTCTTTTTCCAACTCCAGGTCACCTTGTGGCGTCTTGCCGCGCGGTCGGGTGCCTGCGATGGGCCGGACCTTGATCTCGCCGTCGTTGACCCGCACCAGAAGTTCCGGACTCGCTCCGGCCACCTCGGTGTCGCCGAATTTGAGATAGAACATGTACGGGCTGGGATTGATGCCGCGCAGCATCCGGTAGATGTCCAGCGCGGAGCATCCGGGCTTGCAGGTGAGCCGCTGTGAGAGAACGATCTGGAAGGCGTCGCCGGAGCGGATGTATTCCTTGCAACGGCCTACCGCGGCCAAGAATTCATCCCGCGTGAAATTGGAGGTGACCGAAGAAGGCTCGGAGACCACATCCAACCGTGTGGACCGCAACGGCGCATCCAATTGGGATTCCAGTTGGGAAATGCGCTGCATGGCCTTTTCCAGCGCCACATCGGCACCATCCTCCCGCATGTCGGCAAAGCTCCACACCAAGATTCGGTGGCGACGGTTGTCAAACACCACTCCGGCGTCGTAGAACCCGAAATGGAGATCGTCCATCCCCAGATCGTTGGTACACGTGTCGGGCAGCCGCTCCACCAGTCGGATGCTGTCGTAGGCGGCGAAGCCCACCGCGGCCGACAGGGATGGAAGCCCCTCGGGCTGGTGCACGTGGCATGCGGCCATCAGGCGTCGCAGCTCCGCCAGAGGCTGGCCGACTCCCTGGCGAGTGGTGTCGGAAACGACGCTCCACTCGTCGCCTCGGCTTTTGAACACCAGCGAAGGATCGCGCCCCAGGAAGGAATACCGTGCGACCGTCTCGCCGCCTTCCACCGATTCCAGCAGGAAGGAATGCTCCGGAACGGACTCGGCCGTCAGCTTGAGGTAGGCGGAGACGGGGGTTTCCGTGTCCGCGAGGCGTTCGGTCCAGACAGGGACCAAATTGAAGCCCTGTCGTGACAGCGCATCGAGATGCTTGGTGGTCGGAATCATTCGGTCTCCCTCGTGGTGCAAAAATGCACCCTGCAGGGAGCGGATCCAATCTTTTCAGGTCAGATTCCCGCAACCTTGGCGAGGAGTGGCTCAGCCCGCCTGCATCTGGGAGGGCATGTGACGGCTGGAATGGAAGATCGCAAGACCCAGTCGAAGTCGCGCTTCGATCAGGGGCTGGAGGGCCGAACGGGGGTCGTCGCCCTCGTTCAGCAGGCATTCCAGGAGGCCGAACCAGGATTGCGATTCCTGCAAGAATTCGAAGATGCGCCGATCGACGTCGTCAGGGGCCGAGTCCGGCCATTCCAACTTCCGGTGCCGGAGCACCTCGCCGGCATGGTGGAGGGCCTCGGCCAGGAGCCTAAGGATTTCCGGCCTTTGTGCGTGGTTGTTGCGAAGCCACCCGGGCATGCCGGGTCCGGGCCTTTGCACAGCGGAAAAGAACAGGCGCAATTGGTGGTCGCGTCGGGTCCGGTGGTAGGGTAGTGGCGAGTTGCCTGGAGCATTCATCTTCCATCGTCCTTTGCGGAAAGCCACAGCATCAGGATATCCACGACCTCTCGTCCACGCACATGTTCGGGCGGTGGGGGCTCGAACCGAAAATGGAAATCGCCGATTTCCAGCGAGAGGAGTTTGAACAAGGCGGAAAGATCGCGTTCCCGACGGAATTCCGCATCGGTCACCAGCCCTTGAACCAGGCGGATGGTGCCGGCGCGCCGGCCCGACGAGATGGTGAGGGTTCCCGATTGGCCGCCCTGCGCGAGAAACTGCAAAAGATCCGCCAGGGCCATGTGCTGCAAGGCGCCGTCAAGATCCGTCTTGGATGCCTCCGGTGCCGGTTTCCGCGAGGTCTGGCGGAGTTTCGCCGGTGGAGCCTTTTGGGGCCAGCGCATGAGCGCCAGGGCAAGGATCCCCACCACCAGGACCAACGCGATGCCGATCGAAAAAGCCAGGACGGTGGCGTTCACGATGCTGTCCCGGTGCGCATCACGTGCAGAACGCCGTTGACTCCCCGAAGCGAGGCCATGCAGCTCTCCAATTGGGACAGATTGTGGACGGCCACGCGGAATCGATCGCGGACCGAATCGCCTATGGTGGAAATGTCGGCCCGAAGGACGTTGGCCTTGGTGGTGGAAAGGGATCCGGTGAGATCCCTCAACAGGTTTTGTCTGTCGCGTGCGGTCACTTCCAGCGAGACCTCCCAGTCGAACTTCTCCGCCTCCTCGTCCCAGCAGACCTCCACCTCGCGGCCTTCGCGTGCGATCATGCGTTTCCCCTGAGGGCAATGCGAGGTGTGCAGGCTGATGCCTCGTCCCTGGGTGATGTAACCGCGGATCTCCTCGCCGGGCACGGGTTGGCAGCACCCTGCGCGATGGTGCAAGATCCCGTTGTGCCCACCCACCAAAATGGCGTGGATGCGGGCGGGAGCAGTGGCCTTGCGCCGCAACACCCGTGCGAACATGCCGGACTTGGCGGGCGGCGCAGGCAAGGCCGGCAAGACTCCGGCAAGTTGTTGGGTGGTGAATTCCCCGCGGCCAAGACGAGCATGAAGATCGACGATGTCGTCGCTGGCGGATCTGTCCAGAAGCAGGGAAAGCAGCTCTGGGCTCAGAGTCTGGATTTGTCGGCGCGCCAACTCTCGCGTCAAGATTTCGCGCCCCAGGATGCGGTCTGCTTCCACCTCGGTCTGCTTGAGGTAGCGCCGGATGCCACTGCGTGCCTTGGAAGTCTTGACAAACCGCAGCCAGTCGCGCGTGGGATGGGCGGATTCCGTCCGAATGATCTCCACCGTTTGGCCCGATTGCAAGGGCAGGTGCAGTTGGGTCATGGAGCCGTCGACCTTGGCTCCAGCGCAATGCATCCCCACGCCGGTGTGGATCTCGAAGGCATAATCCACCGCGGTGGCGCCCTTGGGCAGCTGGACCACATCGCCGCGAGGGGTGTACACGAAGATTTCCTGCGTGGAGAGGTCGCCGCGCACCATTTCCATGAACTCGGGAGCGTCGCGCGTGTCTTGCTGGAGTTGGAGGATCTGTTCCAGCCAGCGGTTCTCGGAAAGGACTTTTTCCCCTTTGCCCACCTTCTGCTTGTAGGCCCAGTGGGCCGCGATGCCGTCGTTGGCGATGCGGTCCATTTCCGCGGTGCGGATCTGGACTTCCACGCCTTTGCCTTCGGGGCCCATCACGGTGGTGTGCAAGGATTGGTAGAGGTTGGATTTGGGAACGGCGATGTAGTCCTTGAACCGGCCTGCGATTGGGGCCCAGAGCCCATGGACATACCCCAGGGCCTCGTAGCACTGCGCGATGTCGCCCACCAAGACCCGCACCGCGTTGAGGTCGTGGATGTTGTCCAGTTCCGTCACGCCCTTCTCGCGCATCTTGCGCCAGATGCTGTACAGATGCTTGGGGCGACCGCTCACGTCCGCCACGAGCTCGGCTTGGGCGAACCGCTTTTCCAAGGGCTCCACGACCGAACGGATGTATTGCTCGCGTTCGGCGCGCTTGTCGGAAATTTTCTCCACCAGTTTCTGGTATTCGTCCGGGTGCAGATGTTTGAAGGAAAGGTCTTCCAGTTCCCACTTCACTCGCGCCAAACCGAATCGATGCGCCAGCGGCGCATAGACCTCGATGGTTTCGGAAGCGATGCTTTTTCGCTTTTCCGGTGCCATGTAACGCAACGTGCGCAGGTTGTGCAGCCGATCGGCGAATTTGATCAAAATCACCCGGGGGTCGCGCGCCATGGATACGAGCATCTTGCGGTAGGTTTCCGCCTGACGCTGTTCGCGGGTCTGGGATGGCAGGAGGGCCATCTTGGTGACGCCTTCCACCAAGAAAGCGACCTCGCGACCGAATTTGGCCTCGATCTGCGAAATGGGGATTTCGGTGTCTTCCACCACATCGTGCAGAACCCCCGCGATCACCGTAGGGGTGTCCATTTCGTTTTCAGCCAGGATCCTGGCCACCTCGAAAGGATGGTCCGCGTACGGGACACCGGATTTGCGGCGCTGACCTTCGTGAGCGGCGGCTCCATAATCCAAGGCAACCGCAATCGCATCGGCGTCCAAGTCGCGCCGATTTTCCCGGATCCATTCCACCAATCCGGACTCCTCCGTCACAGAGGCGCGACCTCCCCGTCGAACACTTCCTCCCAACCCTCCAGCATCCGGGAGCGGGAAGGATGTTGGAGCTTCTGGAGAGCCTTGGATTCGATCTGCCGAACGCGCTCGCGGCTGATCCCGAACCGCTCGCCGATTTCCTTGAGCGTGCTGGCTTGGCCATCGTCCAGACCAAAGCGCAGCCGGATGATCTGGCGCTCCTTCTCTTCCAAGCCATCCAAAACGGTGTCGATCTGCTCGCGCAACAACCGCGTCTGGACCGCTTGCCAGGGAGCTTCCACGGTCTTGTCTTCGATGAAGTCCCCGATACGGCTGGATTGGTCGGCGCTGGTCCAGGAATCCAAGCTCACCGGATCCTGGGAAGACTCCAGCGCGATGTTGACCTTCTCGATGTCCACCCCTGCCGCCACGCTGATTTCTTCTGCGGTCGGCTGCAAGCCGGTCTTGGACTGGAGCTCGCGGGCCACGCGCAGGATGCGACGGATGCTGTCCAGCATGTTGGCCGGGATCCGGATGATCTTGCCCTTGTCGGCGATCGCCCGAGTGATGCTTTGCTTGATCCACCAGGTGGCGTAGGTGCTGAACTTGTACCCTTTGGTGTAATCGAAATTTTCCACCGCGCGGATCAGGCCCTGGTTGCCTTCCTGGATCAGGTCGATCAGCTCCATGCCCTTTTGGTTGTATCGCTTGGCGATGGAGACCACCAATCGCACGTTGGCCTCCACAAGGTCTTCCTTGGCGCTGTCGCGCACGCTTTCCCACTGGCGAACCGTCATCAGGTCTTCGCGGGCGCGCTCGTCTTCTTCCACCAGGGTTTTCCACAAGCGCGTGAGGCGATCGATCTGGCGGGCGGAAAGACCTACGGACAAGGCGATTTCCCGGGCGGGCTCGGAGGATTTGCGAGGCGAGGCGGAAATGGCCTGGCGAAGCTGTTCCAGCTGCGACAGGATCCGGACCTTTTCCTTGTCGTAGGTGCGTGTTTCCGTCCAGGCCTCGTTGTCGATCTGGCAGATTTCTTCGATGCGGATCTCTTCGCGTTCCACCTGCTCGCACAGGTTGACGACCTCGCGCATGATGCGCATGTCGTGGAACAGGATCCGCAAAATCCGTTGCTGGACCTGGTCGATGCGCCTGGCGATGTCCACTTCCTCTTCGCGCGACAAAAGCGCCACCCGCCCGACGGAATTGAGGTATACCCATGTGGGGTCCCAAAATCGTCCCTGGCTGGCCCCACCGCCCTGGCGGCGAGATTCCAGACTGTGGCGTACGCCCACCGAGCCCTGGGTGATGTTGACCCCGCGGCGACGGAAGAGTTCGGCGAGCAACTGGGACTGACCCTCTTCGGGGCAGACGGCGGCGATCTGGTTTTGGGCCAAAAAGCCCTGGACGCGTGCGGTCTTCTCGAGGCGCCGGACGATCTTCGGATCGGGAGTATTCACGGTTCCATCCTGGGGGAGAGAAGGTGCTGTTCCCGAGCGAGCAGCTCGGAAAATTCGGACAATGGACGATCGGTTTCGGTGGAGATCCGAGCTTGCGCGGTCAGGATCCGGCGTTGCTTGCGCATCCGTCGAGCTTCCAGATCGCGTTGGAAATCGTCCAACCAGGCCCTGGCTTCAAGTTCATCTTGCCGCACCTCGAACAATTGAAAGAGTTCGGCGACGAATCCGGCAAGGGAGGATTCGAGATTTGCGACGAAAGAGCGAGGTTCCAGAGGGCCGTCGGCGAGTTCGCAAGATGCCAGGATCAAATCCCACAATTCCTGGCAGCGTTCGCTGCCGAGGTCGGACGGGTGCACGGTGTCGCGCACATCCAAGGCCAAGGTAGGGTGGGAAAGGATCACGTGCAAAAATTGCGCCTCCACTCGACGGATTCCGGACAGTATCTCCTTTTTCGCGGTGTGGTGCACGGGGAATGTCGCGGAAGCGAATTGACCGTTTCTGGCGGGCGCCGCACGGACAGGCTCTGGCTTCCCGACGGGTTTTCGCAGATCCTGGTCGCCAACGCCGAGAATTTCCAGGTGGGGGTGCGCCTCGCGGATGCACTGCTCGCGCAGGTCGTCATCCGGGATGGTCGCAAGCAAAGCCCTGACCCGCCGCAGGAACTCCGACTTGTCCTCCGGAGAGGGATAGGGCGTGTTGGAGCGAAATCCCGACATCAAAAAGTGCACCCAGTGGCGGGAGCGGGCGATGCATTCGCGCAACCCTTCCGGTCCTTCGGCCTTCAGCAATTCGTCTGGATCCTTGGCCTTTTGGGCCAGATCGGCGATCTTGGCCTCCAATCCTTCCGCCAACAACACGGGCAGGGAGCGCTCGGCGGCGGCGAGTCCGGCCTTGTCTCCATCGAAAAAACACACAACTCGTTTGCCGTGGCGCGCCAAAAGTCGGGCTTGGTCGCGCGTAAAGGCCGTCCCCGATACCGCCACGACATTGCGGATACCATGGCGCCACAACGCCATCCAGTCCATGTAGCCTTCGACCACCACCGCCTCGCCGAGCTTGGCGATTTCCGATCGCGCGTATCCGAGCCCAAACAGGAATTGGCTTTTCCGGTAGAAATCCGTTTCTGGAGAATTCAGGTACTTCGGGATGTCCTTTCTCCCTTTGCGCAAATTTCGTCCCGCAAAGCCCACCACACGCTTGGACATGTCCTGGAGTGGAAAGATCAACCGCAAGCGAAATCGCTCCCGCCACTGGCCTCGTTCGCCCTGCACGGCAAGCCCGGCCCCTTCCAGGCTTTCCATGGAGTGCCCCCCTTGGCGCGCAGCGTCCAGCAGCCCACCCTCCGGCGCGAAGCCCAGATGGAAATCGGTGATTTCTCCATCGGTCAGTCCACGGCGCTTGGCGTAGGATAGGACATCCGGAGAATCGAGGAGCCTCTTATGGAACCAGTCCTGGGCGAAATCGAGGGCGGAGCGAGCGGCCCCGTGGCGAATGGCGATCTGGGGATCCTCGGCGCTGCGGTCGGGGAGCGTCACGCCCGTCTCCCGGGCCAACAGCTCCAGGGCTTCCCGAAACCCCATGTGCTCGATTTCCATCACGAACTTGAAGACATCTCCGCCTGCCCCGCACACAAAACACTTGTAGATACCCAATTGGGTGTTCACGTGCATGGATGGGTCGTGATCGTCATGGAAAGGGCAGCGCCCCACGAAGTACGCGCCCTTGCGCTTGAGCGCGACGCGTCTTCCGACGACGGAGACAAGGTCGGCCCTCGACCGAACTTCCTCCTTGGCCTGCTCGAGTGAAACCATCACTTGGAAAGATATGCCCTTCGCCGGGACGAATTCCAAACCGGAGGGCATCTTTTGGGAAATAATCAACCGACTCCCTGGCACGCTGCGGGAGTAGGGCTCGAAGTGATGCTGACTCGAGGAGCGAAGCCGACGTGGCGCGAAACCAAGGAAATCGGGACGCAGGGCTGGGGGACCCTCCTGCACATCTGCCAGGGCCGATCGGCGGGCTGGACGAGGCGGGACGCGGCCCACTGGCCGGCCCGGTGGTGGCGGCGGTGGTCATCGCACCCGCCGGCTTTCGGTTGACCGGATTGAACGACTCCAAAAAGCTCACCGAAAAGCGCAGAGAGGCTCTGGCGGAAGAAATCAGGGCCGCCCCGGAGCTGCGATGGGCTTTGGGGTGGGCCAGTGCCGCGGAAATCGATTCCGTGAATATCCTCCAGGCCACCTTCCTGGCCATGCGCCGCGCATTGGAGGCCCTGCCAACCCAGCCAGCCTCGATCGTGGTGGACGGAAACCGCAAGCTCCCGGGCTGGAGTGGACCTCAGGAAGCCGTGATCGAGGGGGACGGGGCCGTTGTTTCGATCGCTGCGGCGAGCATTTTAGCCAAGACCGTCCGCGATGCCCAGCTTTTGGCACTGGACGAACAGTACCCGCAGTACGGATTTGCGATCCACAAAGGTTACCCTGTTCCCGCACACCTCTCTGCCTTGGCCAAGTGGGGGCCCTGCCCGGAGCATCGGCGCAGCTTCGCTCCTGTGCGGCGCTTGGTGCAAGAAATCCGATTGGACCTGGGGGCATCGTGAGTGCCTTGGGGCGGATGATCCAAGGCGTGCTGGACCTTTTTGGATCCCCGCCACCCTCCCGGCCCATGGCAAGCGTCCGATTGCCCCTTGCTCCCCGAAGACCAGCTTCACCAAGCTCTCCCGTCGCACGCGAAGTCTCTTCCCGTAGAAAACGCGGATGGAGTCTCGTTCACAAAGAGGGGCGGTGGGTTTGTCAAGTTCCTTCCGCACTGATGGATGCCCCAGCGGAAATCCAACACCAATTGGATGAGTGGATCCGCGCAGCCCTCCATCCGTCACCAGGCTCGCGCGCCAGAAAACAGGCAAGCCAGAAGGCCATTTTCGCCTGGATGGAGCCAATGACCTTGGAAAAGGTGCCTACCGCACGGCCCCAAGGTCATTGCTGGGACCTTAAGGTACTGTTCGACGGGCTCAATCACACGTATTTCCAGGGGCGCTTGGAGGCAGTGTTGAGATGGTCACCCAAATGGGGAGGCCTTTCCACGCATCAGTCGCTGCGCACTCCAACTGGTCATGTGCATCTGATCACAATCGCCAGAGCCTACGACGCAGCGGAAGTCCCGCAATTTGCCGTCGAGGGGGTGCTGTTTCATGAAATGTGTCACATCGCGCATCCTCCCAGGCAGGGCGGAGGGGCGAAACGGGTGATCCACCACAAGGAGTTCCGGGAAGCCGAGCGTAAATACGTACAATGGACGCAGTGGCGAGACTGGGAAAGAAAGCACCTGCGCCGACGCGTAAAATTAGGTCAGAACTTGCTGACCAGTCATAAATAGATGATCTTTAAGCAATGCAAATTGGCGTCGGCGAGTTCAAAGCTCGGTGTTTGGCAATCCTGGAAGAGCTTCACCAAAATGGAGGTCAGGTGTTCCTGACCAAAAGAGGGCGGGCGATCGCCTGCATTTCACCCGTCGTTGAAGAAACCGAATCGAACAAGCCGCTGGAGGGGGTGCAGATGCGCCCGGATTGGCGATGAGCCTGGTCCTGGTGGATACTCCGTTGTTCGTGGCTTGGATGGCGCGTGATTCCCGGGTGGGGCCGGAGCGTTCTTCTCTGCTTTCCAAGGCCAAAGGTCGCATCGCCTTTAGTCAAGCGAGCTGGTATGAAATCGCCCAGGAGCTCCAGGAAGGGCGGCTACGATTTCCACTTCCCGCCCAGCTTTGGCTGGAGAAAGCTCTGGAAGCTTCCCAAGCGGTTGTGGTTCCACTGTCAGCGGCCATCGTTGCCAGGTCGGCGCGGATCCCAGGTGCAGATCTGGACACCGTGGATCGGTTGATTGCCGCGACTGCAATCGAACATGACCTGGAACTGGCGACTTGGAATCCCGCCTTGGCCGGGATCGGGGGGATCTGCTACTTCTTCTGAACCGAACTGGTGTCCCTTCCAGGCCCCCAGCGCAAGAGAAATTCCATGGACAGCCCCCCGGCCGACCAGGAAACATTGGACTTGGAGGCAGTGTTCCAGAGCACATCGCTCCAGGGGCGATCCGCCTGGGTGGATTGGCTGTTCCAGCCCAGGATCCCGGACAACCCCAGCCGCTGCCACCCTGCGAAATCCGCTCCCAGCAGAAAGCTCGTGCCGGATCCAAATCCCCAGATGGCTTTGCGACCTTCCAGGTTGCCAGCGCCGGCTCGATAGCGAAACCCGACAAAGGCGTCTCGGGCGGCATTGACGGAAAGAATGGAAGGGGAAATGAGCAAATCGATCCCGACCGAACCCATGAACAGATCGCTGGTGTAGGTGCGGTTCACCAAACGACCGGAGGAGTCGCGGCGAGCGATGGCTTCGGCAGACCAATGGGTCCAGTCGGCTCCCACCAAAAACCGGTACGAGCTGGATTTGCGCACCAGGAAATCCGCCCCGACCCGCAAAGCGATGTCGGAACCAGGATAGGGCTGTTGCACGGTAAGGGTTTCCGCCAATGCCGAGCGGGAAATGTCCTCGGCAAAGGTCGAGCGTTCGGGGAAGTTGGCTGCCAAGGCACCCAGGCGCGGGGAAACTTCCCACGACCAGTCCGGTGCCCGGTAGACCACTTTGGGAGGTATCGTTTTGGCCTTGCTGGCCCTGACGAGGGCGGAATCCACAGGAGCGATCGAATCGGTCAAGCCTGCCACGGTGGAAGTGGACGCCTTGGGATCAAATGGATCGGAGGCGTGGATGAAGGTTGCCAGGCAGAAAAGGACTGGAAGGAAGCGCACGTCTGCTAAGGTAGCTCATAGGATTCTCCGATCGGTTGCCGTCCTTCGTGCGGAGGCTACCTTTCCTGCCATGAATTGGGTCATCCCTGCCATTGTTTTCGCAGTCGGCGTCCAAGCGGGCGGTTTGAAGCTCTCTGATGTGGTTGGTCGTACGCTAGAGCGCCAGCCCCAGCTTGCTGAAGATTCTGTCAGCCTCCTGCAGTCCCGGACCCAGATCGAACGCCTCAAGCGGAAGGTCTTGCTGCCGGTATTCGAGGTTTCCGTCGGATTTGCCCCTGCGCCGGGTTTCCGCTACGAGTACCAGAAGGGAACCGGCCTGGATTCCGCCACCGTGGTCGATTCCACTCGCAAGTATGCGTGGTGGCCACTGGGCCCTACCTTTGGGACGGAGATTTCTGTCGCGCAACCACTGAACGTGGGCAAATTGCGCGCCGGCATGAAAGCAGCCCGGGCGGGAGTGCGCGTGGCCCAAGCCGAGCTGAGCGGGCGCAGGCAATCCTATGCGAAGCAGTCGCTGGAATATTTCTTCGGGTTCCAGTACGCCAATCGCATGATCTCGATGCTCGAGGAGGCCAACCAACGCCTGGACAGCGTCCAGGCCGCATTGCAAACCAAACTCGACGATGGTGACGAGGACGCCTCCCAAACGGAACTTTTCCAGCTCAAGATCGGCCGGTTCGAGCTGGAAAAGAGCCTGCAGGAAGCTCGCCTTGGACGCGAGCGGGCCCGCGAAGGATTGGCCTTCGTGCTGGGGTATCCTTCCGCGGATTCGATGCAGATCGCCGACAGCCTCCTGGAGCCCCTGCCGGAGATCGGGCCCTACAAAGAGATCGAAACCCATTTTGCCCACCCCGATCTGGTGCGCCTCAAAGCTGGCATGGACGCGAAATCGTCCTTGGTGGACGTGGAACGCGCCAACATGGGGCCGGACATTTTCGTGTTCGGGAAGTTCTCCTACACCAAGGCCTGGGTGGCCAATCGCGACGAACAAAACAAGGATGTGCTGATCACCGATCCTCTCAACGACATCGGCGGGATGCTTGGCTTGGGATTTCGCTGGCACCTGAACTTCTGGAGCCAGTTCGCCGAGGTCAAGCGCGCCGAACTGGATTGGCAGCAATTGCGGCGCAAGGAAGTCTACGCCCGCCGGGGCCTGTTGGCCTTGGCCAAGGACGCGTGGATGCGCTACAACACCATGGGCCAACGACAAAAATCGGCAAAATCGGCCTTGGACGCCGCCGACGCCTGGTTGAAATCCGTCGGTCAGCAGGTGGATCTGGATCCCGCCCGGGGCAAGGATTTGATTGCGCCCTACAAAACCTGGCTCGACTTCCAAAACAAATATTGGGACAGTGTGCACGAACGGAATAAACTCGCTTTGGAAGTTTTGCTGGCCACCGGCACACTCCTGGAGCATCCCGCACTGGTCCCAACCGGTCGGGGTCAGTAATTTCTTCACCGACCCGTTCGTTGTCGAACACCGATCCATCATTCCGAGGCATCTCATGTCCATCGCAAGAATTTCTTCACTCGTCGCCCTGCTTGCACTTTCCGCTGCCGCTGAACCTGTCGCCGATGCATCGGAGCTGGTCAAGGCCAACGACAAGGCCCTGCTGGCATTCCTGAAGACCTACAAGCCTGAAGTCAAAGCCCAGAAGGATTCGCTGCGCTCGTTGGTCAACAACCTGTTCTCGTTCCAGGAAATGGGCAAACGCTCCCTTGGTAAAACCTGGTCCACGCTGTCCAAAGCCGACCAGGACACCTTCCAATCCTTGTTCCACAAGGCGGTGGAGAACACCTCCATCCGTCGCCTGGAGCGCTACAAGGCGGACTCCACCCGCTATTCGGTCAGTGGCGTCGGCGAAAAAACCCTCGTGAAGGCCACCGTTTTCCAAGGTACCGACACCTCCAAGGTGGTCTACAAGATGTTCCAGGAAAAGGGCAAATGGATTGCCTGGGACCTGGTGATCGACGAGTCTTCCAGCCTCAACAACTACCGAGACCAATTCAAGACCATCATCGCCAGCAAGGGATTCCCAGCGGTCATCTCCAAGTTGCGCGCCAAGGCCAAGGATTGATTTTCGCTCTGCTCGCCTCCGTCCTGTTGGGCGTCGTTCTTTTCGTTCCCGTCTGGATCCGGGTGCGCGTGGTCCTGGACCAGGGCACCTTCCAGCTTTTATTGTTGCCTTGGGGGTTCTCCATCGGAGGCGGGCGGATTATTCCCTGGATTTCCAGGAGGATGGAGTCCCTTCTCCACAGGGTCCTGACTCCAAAGCCCAAAGCCGCAAAGACTCCTCCTACCGACAGCAAACCCAAGAAAATCTCCTTGGTCGGCTCCCCTGGAAATTCATCCTATGGATGGCCGGACGTGCGTTGGCTCTGGTCGCGTATCTGACGCGACGACTGACCTTTCGGATCGCCGGTTGGGACCCTGCGTTGATGGGTTTATGCCAAGGGGCCATCGGCGGAGCGCTGGCGGCATGGGGAGTTCGCATGGTGCGGTGGGAGTCGGACTTCAGTCCGAGAACCCCCTACGCCGAGCTGACTTGGGACGTGGGTTCCAATTTGGCTGGACTCTGCCTTTGGGTCGCTCGCTCGGTCATGGGCATGCCCCCTCGCTGACCCATCGGGAATTGCCTTACCTGCCACACACGGGTTTTCTAGCTTGACCTGGGTGAGTCGGTATCAACAAATATTGGGCGTTGGCGCGGCGCTCCTCGATCTTCTCGCGCATGTTCCGGACGAATTCGTCGCGGCCACCCATCGCCCCAAGGGGGGGATGACTCTCGTGGATCCGCCAGACCAGCAAGCCATGCTGGCGAGCTTGGCCAACGGTTGGGCGGAAGCGCCTGGCGGCTCGGCCTGCAATACCTTGGTGGGGCTTGCGCACCTGGGTTCTTCCGCGCGTTTTCTGGGCAAGCGTGGACCCGACGCGGTGGGCGATCGCCTGGAAGCCTCCCTGCGCGATGCCGGGTTGGCCTTGGATTTCCCGCACGGCTCCACCGACACCGGCACGGTGCTTTCGCTCGTGACCCCGGACGCCCAGCGGACCATGTTCACCTCCCTTGGTTCCTCCGCGCAATTTTCGCCCTCCGATCTGGACGCCTACTCGTGGAACGGCGTGGGACTGGTGTACCTGGAAGGGTACCTCCTGTTCAATACGCCATTTTTTGACGCGGTCCTGGCCAAGGCCAACGCGGCCGGGATTCCCGTGATCCTCGACTGCGGCTCCTTCGACGTCGTGCAGATCTTCCGCGACAACCTGCGCGAGATCCTGGGCCAAGGACGTCTGGCCGGCCTGTTGGCCAACGAGGACGAATCCCGCGCATTAACAGAAACCGACCCCGAACATTCTCTGGAATGGATCGCCCAGCATGTGGATCTGGCCGTGGTCAAGTTGGGCTCGCGCGGCGCGTTGCTCGCCCAGGGCGGCAAACAAGTGATCGCTCCCGTCGCATCCGTTTCCAAGGTGCTGGACACCACCGGCGCCGGCGACCTTTGGGCATCCGGATTGATCCATGGTCTCGATCGCGGTTACGATCTCGCCCGCGCGGCGCATCTGGCTTCCGTCACGGCCGCCGAAGTGATCCAGGTCCTTGGAGCCCAGATCTCACCGGAAGGCTGGGAAAGAATCCGAAAGGTCGTCTGATGGAGGAGAATCCGTCCAGGTCGTTGGCTCTGCTTTCCGACTTCGCCAGGATCGTATCGCGAGCCAGCGGATTGCGCGAAATCGCCTCGCAGGTGGTTCGTCTGGTCTCGGAACATCTGGGCGGCGACCTTTGCAATCTGTATCTGGCAGACCCGGAAACCATGACGCTCACGCTGGAGGCGACCTCGTCTGGTGCCCCCTCCATGCCTGTTCGCTTGGAGTTGGGCGAAGGCCTGACGGGAATGATCGCCCAGACCCGCGAAAGCCTGAACGTGGCCGATGGCCCACGCACTCCGGGGTTTCGGCGTTTTGTCCAGCTGACCGAAGACAACCTGGTTTCCTACCTGGGCGTGCCCATGGTGACCCGCGGCCGCTGCAACGGCGTGGTGGTGGTTCGTTCGACCCGCCAACAGGTCCAGCCCGCCGAAGTGGAACACCTGGTGGTGGCGTTGGCCTCCCACCTTTCGGGCGTGGTGGAGAGCGCACGGTTGCTGTTGGCCCTGGAGAGGGGAATCGGCGACCGGGAACGGCAACTGAAAATCCTCGACGATGCCACGGGACGCAATTCGGGCACCGCGGCCTTCGCGAAAAAAGGCGAAATGCAGCTTTTGCGCGGGTTCGCCGCCGCGCCGGGCATGGTCCTGGGGCCCTCCTACCGCCATGGCGAGGAGATCCATCGTAGCGCCCTGGAACTTTTGGCTTCCGACGGCGAAGCCAACGAAAAGCTCGCCCTCGACGCGGCCATCCACGCGAGCCTGGAAGAGATCCATCGCTGCGAGGCCGCCGCGGTGGAACTGGTTGGACAAGAATTGGCCTTCGTGTTCGGAGCCCAGGCGCTTTTGCTGAACGATCCGGTTTTCCACAGCTCCGTGGTCTCTCGCATCGCAACCGGAAATTCCGCGGCCCTGGCTGTGTTCGACGCCGTGGACCAGATGGTCCAGGTCATGCTGCTGGCCAAGAGCGACTACCTGCGCGAACGCGCCGCCGACTTCGCCGACATCGGACGCATGCTGGTGGGGAAATTGGTGGGGCGCACCCTCTCCGAACGCGACCCCAACGGGGCGGTGGTGTTCGCACAGGCTCTGTCGCCGGGAGACCTGGTGGTGCTGGCCACGCGCGGAGCCAAAGCCTTCGTGACCGCCGAAGGTGGTGTGACCAGCCATGTGAGCCTGATGTCCCGTGCATTGAACCTGCCCGCCATCACGGGCGTGGGTGCACCGGCCACGGAAGTGGAAGACGGAGACCAGATCCTGGTGGACGCGGTGGTGGGCAACGTGTTCGTGCGGCCCACCAAATCCGTGCTGGAAGAATACCTGCGGGTCTCCGAAATCGAAGAAGCACGGGTGGAGGTCGGTGCCGATCGCGAACTCCTCGGACCTTGCCGGCTCGCCTCGGGCGAAATCATCCAGGTTGCCGCCAACGTGGGGCTCTTGCGCGAGTTCTCGATCGCCCGCGCCCGTGGAGCCGATTGCGTGGGACTTTACCGCACGGAATTCCCGTATCTGATGCGCCGCGACGCCCCTACGGAAGCCCAGCAATTGGCGGTCTACCAAAAGGCCTTCGAAGAATTTCCCGACCGCACGATCACCTTCCGAACTCTGGACCTCGGCGGCGACAAGATCGCCCCGTTCCTCCAAAATCCGGAAAACCAGGAACTGGAAGACAACCCCTTCCTGGGGCAGCGCTCCATCCGTTTGTCCTTGGCCCATCCGGAATTGTTCCGAACACAACTGCGCGCCTTGTTGCGTGCCTGCGATTCCCGTCGTGGACGGATTTTGTTCCCGATGATCTCGGCCGTCGACGAGATGAAGGAAGTCCTGCGCCAGGTGGACCTGGCCCGGGCGGAACTGCGTTCCCGGGGATTGGCCTTCCAGGAAGAGGTCCAGGTCGGCGCGATGATCGAAGTCCCCGCCGCCGTGGAAATCGCCAGCCACCTCACCCGTCTGGTCGACTTCCTGTCGGTGGGCACCAACGACCTGCTCCAGTACACCGTGGCGGCCGATCGCGGCAACCGCAAGGTCGCGGAACTGGCCAGCAACTACCATCCGGCCTTGCTGAGTCTTCTGTCCCGGCTTTCGTGGGAAGCGACCCGCGCCGGGGTGCCGGTTTCCGTCTGTGGTGAAATGGCCGCGGATCCAGCTTGCGCCTTGTTCTTGGCGGGCATCCAGATGGACACGCTTTCCATGGATTCCCGATACATCCCGCGCACCAAGGTGCTCCTGAGGGGCTACACCATGTCGGAGCTGAAAGATATCGCCGGTGGTGCACGCAAACTCGCGACCTCCGGTGAGGTCAACCGGTTCCTCCACCAGAACCTGCGCGTGCCCCCGGAAGCCGAGCGGCTGTTCACCGGTGTCCGCTAGCCTGGTGGGTTCTTCGCGGTCGATCGCCGATCTGGTATCGACCCTGGGGCAGGAGCTCCAACGGATCCATGGTCAACGCGTCCACAAGCTGGCCCTGGATACCGGATTCACCTGCCCCAATCGCGACGGTACGTCAGGCCGAGGTGGATGCACTTTCTGCAACAACGACTCCTTCGCACCTGCCACGCGCCGCAAGCCGCCCCTGGATGTGCAGATGTCGGAAGGTGCCCAAGTGGTGGCCAGGCGCACCGGCGCCCGCAAATTTCTCGCGTATTTCCAGGCCTACACCAACACCTACGACGATCTGCCCAAGCTGAAAGCTCTGTGGCGCCAAGCCTTGGCCTTTCCGGGCTGCGTGGGAATCTCCGTGGGTACCCGTCCTGATTGTTTGGCGCCGGGGGTGCTGGAAGAACTCGCCCGCCTCCAGGAGGCCGGGGCGGAGGTGTGGCTGGAGCTGGGCTTGCAATCGGCTTTCGACGAGACCCTCAAATTGGTCAACCGAGGCCATGGTGCCGAGGTCTATTTTCAGGAAGCGGCCCGCGCGCGGTCGCTGGGACTCTCCGTTTGCGCCCATCTGATTCTGGGGCTTCCGGGCGAACGACGCGAACACGCGCTGGAATCCCACCGGCAGGTGATCGAGGCGGGCGTGGACGGCTTGAAGATCCATCCCTTGCACGTGGTGAAGGGAAGCCTGCTGGCCGCCCAGTGGCGACGTTCGGAATACATCCCGCTGTCGATGTCAGAATATGTCAGCTGGACCTGCGACCTGGTGGAGCGCACTCCGCCCGAAGTGGTGTTCCATCGCCTGACCGGCACCTGCGAAGCCCAACTCCTGCTTTCTCCGCTGTGGTGCGAAAAGAAATGGGATGTGATCAACGGGATCGAATCCGAGTTGCGGGCCAGGGCAGGCCCCGGGGGGGCGGTTTTTTTTTTTTTTTTTTTTTTTTTTTTTCGGGGCACTGCGTGGTAGGAATCGGCGGATGAGGTCAACACAGCTAGGCTCCTCACCAGTGTGAGGCGCCGGCTTCCGGTTCTTCGGCCGATTTGCCGTTGAGTTCGCGCACGGCGCCAGGATCCCACGACGCGCCGCCCTCCTGCTCCAACCGCTCGAAGAAGGCATCGGAAATGTCCAGGTAGTGCTGGACAGATTCCGACCGAAGCATCTCGGTGCGGGCGGAGGAGACACCACGCAGGCTCTTCATGCAACGGGCCGCGAACTGCTTGAGCTTCCCCAGCACCCGCCCTTCGTGGTCCATTTCTTCCCGCAACAGATCCAGGTAGGTCCGAAAGACCTCCTGGTGCTCCCGCAAGGTAGGGGAGCGGGGGGTGCGTCCCTCGTAGAGGTCGGCGATCTGCCCGAAGATCCAAGGATTGTGCATCGCACCGCGCCCGCACAGCACGCCATCCACCCCGTAGCGCGACAAGCGGTCCACAGCCCCCTGCCAGGTGGTGATGTCGCCATTTCCCACCACAGGAATCTTGGCGCGGCTCTTCACCTCGCCGATCACGTCCCAGTTCGCCCAGCCCTTGTAACCCTGCGCGCGCGTGCGTCCGTGGACCACCAAAAGGCCCATGCCGGTGTCTTCGGCGATCTTTAGCGTCTCGAAGGCGGTGATGAAGTCGTCCGCCCATCCGATGCGCACCTTGATGGAACACGGGATGGAAACGGCAGCACGAACCTCCGAACAGATGCGCGCAAGCAAAGGAAGATCCCGCAGCAGGCCGGACCCGCCCCCTTTTTTCACCACCTTGGGAACCGGGCAGCCGCAATTGATTTCCACGGCGGACGCCCCCGATTCTTCCACCCGTTTGGCGGCCCAAGCCATGCGCTCGGGTTCAGAGCCAAAGATTTGGACGGTGAACGGAAGTTCTTCCGGGAAAAACCGAGCCTTTTCTTCCGTGCGGGGATTGAAGCGGGTCAGGCCCTCGATGCTCACGAATTCGGAAACCAGCATTCCCATCCGGCCGTGGGCCAACCGCTTGCAGAGTCGCCGGAAGGCGGGATCCGTCACTCCTTCCATGGGGGCCAGATAGACATTGGGCCAGACGCGCAGACCCTGGTAGGAAAATTCCCGTGCATAGGGCAGACCGTCGGCCAGAGGTGCTTGCTCGGTTGGATTCCAGGAGGAGGCCCCCGGAATTGCCGTGGGTGAATACCCCTCGGTGCAAGGGGAGCAGACATCGGCTCGGTTCATCGTAGACCCTTCATGGAGGCAGGCAAGGTAGGAACCCTTCGCGCCTCTGGCGTTCAGTCCGCGATTCGCTCCGAAAGTTCCCACAAAAAGGCAGCCCATCCCTCCGGACCGTCCACGGTGGCATCCACGGCAATGCCGGAGTTGACTCTCTCGTTGGAGCGCAGGAAAACGGACATTCCATCCGGACGGCTGGAAAGCTCTGAAAGAGTCGAGAGGTCGGAGATGTCGTCTCCACCAAAAATCCGGAAATCGCACCGCAAGTGGGCGGACAATCGCAATAGGGCCCTTCGTTTGTCGAACCCCGGAACCAGCGCCTCCACAAAGCGCCTGCCCCGAACCACTTCCAGCCCGAAACTGCGCGAAATGGCCATCCAACGCTCCAGACATTCCAGACCCTGGTGGGACAGGCGAGTGGGCAAGTGTACGACCACCGAAAAGCGCTTGCGATCCACCTGGAAATCGTGATGTTGGCCAAGGTGCGTCTCAGCTTGGAGCCATGCCTTTTCCAAGGGGCCGGTTCCGGCGTGACTGGGCCAATCCCCCAGGAGTTTACCGTCGGGGTCGCGACAACATCTGCCGTGGTCGGAAATTTTCCAGCAGGGAGGAAGGTCGGAACTCAAGGTTTCCAGATCCAATCCGCGTCGCCCGGAAACAAGTGCGATCTGAATCGCTGGCTTGGCCGCTAACCGATGCAAGGCTTCCAGGGCCAGGGGGTGGATTCCCAGGGGACCGTCCTGATCCAGGGAAGTCAGCGTCCCGTCGAAATCCGTTGCGAGCAAAATTCGTCGGGCTCGCAGGAGCCTATCCAGTTTTTGGGATTTCAACGCCGAGGTGAGGGCGATGGACGCTTCCATGGTGGGGAAAAATCTAGGCCATCGCTGGAGCTTTGGCCACAGATCTGATACAATAAACTCCGAATGTCGCCCAACCCAGAATCGCTTTTGGACAGCATCTTCCGGGGTCTGCCGGATCCGGTCTTGGTGATGCGCGGGTCCCGAGTGGAAATGCGCAACCCAGCAGCGCTTTCGATGGAGCTGGGCGAACTCCAGGGCGAGGATCTGGTGACCTTCGTGTGTCCAGACCATCGAGCTTCGCTGCTGGAGCTTCTCGGATCCGAAGGAGCAGGTTGCGCGGAGATCGAGTTCCTGGTGCAGTCAGGTACTTGTGCGCGATGGCGTCTGAGTTCCGGCAGCCTCGACAGCCACCCGGACCTCAAACTGATCGTCGCAACACCCGTGACCGTGGTGGCAGAAGAGGTCGAAGCCTTGCACGCCGTATTGAGTCAAGCCGGAAGCATCCTCTGGCACGCCCGGGTCCGGGTGGCGGAGGATCGCTTCGTGTGGGATCTCCATTTGGTGAACGAGGACGTTGCAAATCGACTGCTGCATCTGGAAATCCTACCCGGCGAACGATTCCACCATGCGTGGTATCGAAGTCGTGACCCCGATGAAATCTTGGCCTGCGACCAACGCTCCGAGGAGGCCATGCGCCAGGGAATCTCCCACTACCGCCAGGAGTTCCGATGCCGCGATCTGGAGGGGAACTGGAAGTGGTTCACCGAAGACGTGGACCTTCGTGGGAATATGGAGGACGGATTCAGCGTGACTGGTGTGTGCATGGAAATCTCCGATCGCGTCAAGATGGGCTTGGAATTGGAAGCAGCCCTGCAGGAGGCCACTCTGGCCAGTCGGGCCAAAGGCGATTTTCTGGCCAGCATGAGCCACGAGATCCGCACTCCCATGAACGCCATCTTGGGCATGACCGAATTGTTGCGACAGACCGAGCTTTCGGTGGACCAATGCGAAATGGTGGAGACCGCCCACGACGCGGGATCGGCTCTCCTTTCCATTTTGGACGAAATCCTGGACATGGCCAAGATCGAAGCCGGGAGGCTGGAACTGCGAGAGGCGCCTTTCGATCTGCGCGAGCTGGTGGAAAAGGTGGTGGGATTGTTCGCCGCGGTGGGCCAGGCTCGGGGGGTGGACCTTCTCTGGCGATGGGATCCCGGCACCTTCCGCCAGGTCCGCGGCGACGAAGGCAGAGTGCGTCAGATCTTGTCTAACATCGTGGGGAACGCATCGAAGTTCACCGAGCGAGGGATCGTTTGCGTTCGTGTGCACGCCCGTCGCACCCGGAAGCCGGGTAGGGCCGTGTTTTCCCTGGAAGTTTCCGATACCGGCCCTGGAATATCGGCGGAGGGGCTGACCAGGCTGTTCCATCCATTCATGCAGATCGGTGGCCGCACCGCCAGAACGGGAGGGACCGGCTTGGGATTGACCATTTCCCGACGACTCGCAATGGCCATGAATGGCGACATCCAGGTGCGCAGCGTTCTGGGGAAAGGATCCGTCTTTCGGGTGGACCTGGAGCTGGGGATCGACACGGAGGTGCCCATGCGGCCATGCGGCAAGACCGTGCTTGTCCATTCTCCATCACGGGAGGTGGTACGCTCGCTGCTGGACGCCTGCGCGTGCGTGGGGGTGGAGGCTATCGCATTCAACCGGGCGGTCCCGTTGGATCTGCCGGTGGATGTCGCGCTGGTCGATCTGGAATGTCGGATGGAGCTGGAAAAAATCGTGGCGACCTGGCCTGGTGCCCGCATTGTCGCGATCGTGCGCAGCGCCCCCGGCACCAACGGAAAGCACCAGCTGCCCATTCCCGTGCGCCTCTCCACCTTGGCGCGGCTACTGGAGCTGGATGGCGACTCGGGCCCTGATTCCACAGTAAGACAAGATCCGTCTCAATTCCCGGAAAGCCTCGAGGTGCTGGTCGCCGACGACAACCCTGTCAATCGCAGGGTGATCCAGCGTCAGCTGCAGAGCATGGGCCTGGTTCCGACCGTCGTGGATGGCGGCGAGGCGGCCCTGCGCTGTCTTCTGGAAAACAGGTTCGACATCGCCTTCCTGGACATGCAGATGCCGGACTTGGATGGCCATCTGGTGGCCAAGCGACTTCGGGAGCTGGATGGGGAACAAAAAAGCCACCGGATTCCTCTGGTGGCTCTTTCCGCATCGGTGCTTCCGGAAGATCGGGAAGCCTGTCTGGGTGCCGGTATGGACGCCTTCGTGGCCAAACCCGCCTCGCGACAGGATTTGGCCGCAGCCATCCACCGGTTCACTGGGCTGGAGCTTTAGGCCATCTTGAACAGGGGGTAGCCCGTCGCGAGGGCGGACACCTCCGCCTTGAGCGAGGCCAACTTCGCTTCGTCCGAGCGGCTGGCCACGGCGCGATCCAAAATGTCTGCGATGAAGTCCATCTGTTCCAGTCCAAACCCGCGGGTGGTGACCGCGGCGGATCCCAATCGCACACCGGAGGGATCCAGCGGCTTGCGGGGGTCGTAGGGGATCGTGGAACGCGAGCTGGAAATGCCCACCTCGTCGAAGAGCCTCTCGGATTCTTTGCCGGACAGGCCCTTGGAGGTCATGTCGACCACCAGGAGATGGTTGTCGGTGCCGCCGGAGATCACCGTGAAGCCCTTCTCCTGGAGCTTGCTGGAAAGCCGCTGGGCATTGAGGATCACGTTTTTCGCGTAATCCTGAAAGGAGGGACGCAGGGCTTCGCCAAAGGCCACTGCCTTGGCGGCGATCTGCGGAATGTGGGGGCCGCCCTGCATTCCGGGAAAGATGGCCCGGTCGAACTTCTTGGAAAGTTCTTCGGAATTGGTGAGGATCAAGGCGCCGCGCGGACCGCGAAGGGTCTTGTGGGTGGTGGTCGTGACCACATCGAAAATCCCCACCGGTGACTCGATCGCCTTCCCTGCGACAAGTCCCGCGATGTGGGCGATGTCGGCCATGGTGTAGGCGCCGACTTCGTCGGCGATGGATTTGAATTCTTTCCAGTCCAGGCCGCGGGAGTAGGCGGAAAATCCGGCGAGAATCAGCTTGGGCTTTTCGCGGCGGGCGATCTCGCGCACCTGGTTCATGTCGATGCGGCCGGTCGTTTTATCCACCGTGTACTGGGTGAACTTGTACAAGATGCCCGATGCATTGACAGGGTGACCGTGAGAAAGGTGGCCGCCGTGGTCCAACGCCAAGCCCAACACGGTGTCGCCTGGATTGAGCAAGGCGAAGTAGACAGCGAGGTTCGCGGGCGATCCGGACAGCGGCTGGACATTGGCGTACTTGGCGCCGAACAGCGACTTGGCGCGTTCGATGGCCAAGGTCTCGACCACATCCACGAACTCCTGCCCGCCGTAGTAGCGCTTGCCGGGATAGCCTTCCGAGTACTTGTTGGTGAACACGGACGACATCGCGTCCAGCACCGCGGGGGAGACGTAGTTCTCGGAAGCGATCAGTTCGAGGCCATGAATCTGGCGAAGCTCCTCGTGGAGGGTCGCCAGGTGGATTTCTGGATCTTGGGACTGGAGGATGCTCATGGAGAGGACTCCTGGAAAGAATGATGGATCGGATCGTCGGGGCGGAAAGATAGAACCCCTGGGTCACCTGTCCGATCCGAGGATCGGAATCTGCCGATCAGTCCTGGACGACGAGCTTGACGGGTAGCGAGACCCCCGACCGGATGCGAAACAGCCCCAATGGCGTGGCGGCATCCTCCATCAGGGACACCACTCCGAACACGGTTTCTTGCGCATTGGCCAGACGGATGTCCTCGTCGGATTGGCGGGCGGGAGAGAACGGATGGCTATGCCAATGCCCCAGAACCTCCATACCGGCTCCCTGCGCAGCCTCAACAGCCTGCGCCAAGGCGGCGGGATCCATGGCGTGGGTATCCTCGGAAGCGGCGATGTTGGTCATATCCACCGTTGCCAGCACCGCGCGCTCGGATGCCTTGCCCACCAACAGGCCGCATTGCTCCAAAGGGGCGCCGGCACGGGCTAGGGTGCGAATATGGCTAACCACCGACTGGGGGACGGTCCAGGTCTCGTCCAGGGGCTGGGGCCGCAGGATCCATCGCCAGGCATCGTGGACATCGCCCAGTCTCGTGAAGATGCCGTCCACCTCCACCGAGGCGTCGGAACGCTGCAAGGCGGTCTCGGCCAGGTTCCAGTTCCCCGCCGCCGCGGTCAGATCTTGTCGCATCCCGAAAGACCGGACACTGCCCACCAGGGTGACGGATTCCGTGTGGACTTCCACCTTGAAGGCCTGTCGGTTGGCACGTGCCGGCGAGAGCCGCAACAATCTCTGCGGTCCCTCTTCGTCGCCCAGGATGTAACGGGCCGTGTCGTCGAAGATCTCCACCCGGCCGTGGATGGTCCGCCATCCCGCCTTCGCGGATCTCCATTCCCCCTCCAGGATCCAGTTGCCTTCGCGCAGGAGCCAGACATGGTCCATGTCCCAGCCGAGCTGTGAGGATTTGGGGGCTTTGGTGTCGTTCATCCTTGGATCTCCGAAGGTTCGATGGAGCACGGTTTGGGAGCCTCGATGGGCTCGAGCACGACGATGTCCGGATGGGGGGCGCCGATCTCCCAGCGCGGATCCCGCTTGACGTTCACGGTCCGCATCCGCATCCGGAGGGAATCGTACACCATCAATCGGTTCTCCAGCAATTCGCCCGCTCCCAGCAGGTATTTGACAGCCTCGGTGGCCTGCAGGGTTCCCAGCGTACCCGCCATGGCACCCAAAACACCGGCCTGCGCACAGGATGGCACGATTCCGGGATCCGGCGCCTTGCGAAACACGCACCGATAGGAAGCCGACCTCCAGGGGAGGCAGGTCATGGTCTGGCCTTCCCAGCGCAACACGCCGGCGTGGTTGAAGGGCTTGTTGGCCAGCACGCACGCATCGTTGATCAAAAACTTGATAGGAAATCCATCGGTGCAGTCCAGAACGAAATCATAGCCGGCCACAACTTCCAGGATGTTGGTGTGGTCCAGGAAAAAGGGGTGTTCCACCACGCGCACTTCGGGGTTGATGGCGCGCATTTTTTCCGAAGCAGACCGCACCTTGGCCCGTGCGAGGTCCGATGTATGGTGGATCACTTGTCTTTGCAGGTTGGAAATTTCCACGCGGTCGCCATCCACGACCCCGATGCGTCCCACCCCGGCCGCCGCCAGGTACAGACAGGCGGGCGAGCCAAGCCCGCCGGTCCCGATCACCAGCACGGAAGACTCCAAGAGTTTCTCCTGGCCGGTTCCTCCAAACCCATCCAAGATGAGGTGGCGAAGGTACCGTTCGATCTGTTCTTCACGAAGTGGCATGAAAAGGGCGTTTCCCGGAAAATGGTGGCAGTGGCCGTTGCAAGAGTCCAACGATACATGCCATCGGGACACCGGGTCAAGAAACACTCCGCGCGCGGGGAATCGAGCACCGGACCTTTTCATTGCAGGTCATTGCAGCCTGGAACGGAAAAGACCCTCTAGGCAGGAGGGGCTTTTCCTTGTTCCAAGGAGCCATGATTCGCACGTCGCTCCCAAAACATTCAGAAATCTTTCAGATTTGGAGTTAGGTCTTTGGCTTCCGTCGCTCCAGCTTGCGAAAGGTTTCTGGAAGGAGCGGAGAGGTGCGTGTGCTTGCAGGATGGATAGTTGCTGCAGCCAATCCAGATACCGAACTGACCGGAAAGCGCGGCGATGGTTCCTTGTCCACATGCTGGACAGCGAATGGACTTGTTGAAGATTCCGAGCTCGCAGTTGTGGTTGTTACAGGTGATGCGAATGCCCTGCCTTGCCGTGAACCCTGTGTCGCAGGAATGGCAGCTTTCTAGCCGTCTGCCCTGGTGGAAGAAAGTTGCTTGCTCAGGAAAATTTCGCAGCTCCGCGAGAAAAGGGGAAACGTGTTTTTTGAGAGTTGGGATCACCACCTTGTGTCGTGCACGCGTCATGGCGACGTAGAACAGCCGACGTTCCTCGGCATCGGGGAATGGCTCCTTGTCCATCAGTGGTAACTGTGTCAGTTTGTCCTCGGGCATCCTGCTAGGAACGCTTCGCTTGTTCCCCTTCTCCGTTACGAGTCCGAGAAGGATTGCGATGTCGCATTCTCGTCCTTTGGAGCGATGGAAGGTCTCCATCTCGACAGAGAAATCATCTTTGCCCTCCAGCGCGAGTTGTTCAATCCAATGCTTGTGGCAAGCTTCGAACGGGTTGGGATTTCTTCCGTTTTTGGCGAAGTAGTGGTTGTACCGAGCAAGAGCGAAGATGGTCGTCTTTTTCCTCTTGCTCGGCGCACGCCGCTGTTGCTGAAGGATGTTCCAGAAAATGCCCTCAAGGTCCGCCTCCGTGTCCATGAGATGGACTTCGATGACCTTTCTTTCGGACTTGTCATGGGCAACCACTTTTTTCGGGAGTTGATCGGGATTCCGCATAACGAAGGTGGCTGCAACCGTGGCGATTCCCTGATTTGACCGAAAGGTCTGTGTCAAATACTGTTCAGTCCCCTCTCCGAACTCCTGCTGGAATCGGGTCATGAGCTTCAGTTCGGATCCGGAAAATCCATTGATCGACTGCCAGTCGTCACCGACGCAGAACAACTTGGATCCAGGGCATCTACGCAGGAGCGCACGAACCATGTCGGCTCGGATGGCCGATATATCCTGGAACTCGTCGATCAGAAAGTATCGAAAGGGAAGTGGTTCGGAAGATGCCTCGATCGCCTTGGTCGCCATCAGGATCATATCGGTGAAGTCGATCTCCTCGTACTGCCTCAGTGCTTTTTCGTACCGATTGCCGACTTCGATCACGAAGGGAAGTAACAGTCCGATCCAAGGCGACTGCATCGATGCCTTCTCGTAGAGCTTTTGGTCGGTGATGCCGCTGAGCTTGCGGTTGCTAATGAACTGGTCCAAGGTCGCGATGGCTGGTTCATTGATTTCGATCGCTCCTTTGGCGATGCGAGATGAGATGTCGTTTTCGAAGTCGTAGCCGAATTCGTGGAGCCAGTACAGGATCTTGTCGAAGATGCTCCGGTCCTCGAAATCGGCACTCAAGGTTTCGAAGAACAAGGTTCCCATCTTTGGATGGATCTCTCGACGCCATTTTGTTTTTTCAAGATAACCAGCGAAGTCGGGAGGAGCCTCCCCCTTGGAGTTGATCGCGAAATGCTCGTAATAGACATCGATCGTTGGGAAGTAGAAGTCGGGTCGATATTGGGCATGGTCCGCGTCGGAGACATCGAACTTGTATGGCTGTTCGTACTCGTACATGATCCCGTAGGAATGCAGGAAATCAGCGATCTTCTGCTCTTGGATCGAATTTACTTTTTCGCCACGCAAGGTCAGAAATGGAGCCCGTTTTTCGTTTGCCTTCACAGACAACGAAGGGGAGTCATTTCCCTTGGTAACATCCTGGAGCATTTTGAAGGCATCAGCGGTTGTTTGTGATCCACTCGAGAAAATCAGATCCTGAACGATCCATCGGAGAAGCGAGTGTCGAAGTGCCGTTCCGTCCGCAGTGGCCATCGGTGAAACTTGCGGAATCCGTCCATTGGGAAACTGGCTTCGGCTTAGGTTCCTACCGAACGCGTGAAAGGTGCTGCACGTGATTTTTTCGATCCCAGAAATTTCGCGGAGTCGTTCCAAGCATCGCTCTTTGATCTCCTTGGCAGCATCGCTGTTGAAGGCAAGGACGACGATTTCTTCAGGTTTGACCCAGCCTTTTTTCAGCAGGTAACCGACCTTTGCCGTGATCGTGGAGCTTTTTCCGCTACCGGCCGCGGCGACGAGAATTTGCCGATCGTCGGCGACAACGCAGGCTTCGCGTTGTTCATCCGTGAGCGGCATTTTCTCGACCGTGTCGAAATACTCTTTGAAGGAGTCAATTTCGGTCTCGACATGGATGCGCCTGAGCTGTTCCCGAGCCTCTCCGGTCTTTTCCATGGCATCCCAAAGACTTCGTGTTTGGTCGAGGGTGTAGTTCTTTCCCAGCAGGATCGAGACGAAAGGGGAGCGGAGCGTTGGGATCGAGTCGCCAAGGTCCGAAACCGTTCGCGCCCATGCCTGATCCAAGGTTTTCAGTGAGGGGTAAACTCCAGCAAGCAATGCATCCGCATGCCGAAAGCAGCGAACAGCGAGGTCCTCGAGTTGTGTTTGGAGCGCCTCGATCACCGGCGCAGTTTCTCCACGAAGTACTGTGTGCCCCCCAGATCTGGTCACGATATGGATGAAGGGAAATCCAAGAAATGCTCCTTGGGCAATCGACTCGAGGTCCGCGATGGGAATCGTTTTCCATGGATCCGAGCCAACAGACAGGACGAGTCCATGTTGGGTTGTACGGATATGGGTGCGGAGGAGTCGTTGAATCGACTTCATCTAATTGTACTTGGAAGCCTCGACCGTTGCGTCGAAGACAGGCGTTTGATCGGATTTGTGGCTACCGCCACGCGGGCGCAGGGCGGGCATGGCCGAAGAATTTAGCCCCCATCCCGCATCGCGGCAATAAATGTCATGTTCGAAACAGGCCTTGAAAACATTGGGGTTGCCTCGAGCTTCGATGATGTCCCGGGCAAAGCGGAGGCTGCAATTGCCGCACCTGTCCAACAAGCCGCTGACAGCGAAATTCACTGAATCGTTGATTTTCACTACGGAGTGAATATGCGCCTACATGATGAATATCGTTGTCGAGATCAAAAGGAGTTTCGGCCGCAGAGATCGCATGGCACCCACCCTCGCCTCGTGGAAGCAACGGCACTTTTCATTGCAGCCTGTGTCGAGCGCTTCGCTTCGTCTTACGAAAAAGACCCGCTTAGAAGAGCGGGTCTTTTCCTATGGAGCCATGGTCTATACTACAGGAAGCGATTAACCTCGATAAATGCTAGCTTTAATCGCGTATATGAAGTTCGATGAACTTAGGTAAGTACGCATAAGGTACGCACCTGAAAGCGGTGCAGACACAATTTTCAGGCATTCGAACGCCCTCCTGCCGCACTCCAGAATGAGGCCATATTCATCAGCATAGGTGGCTCCAAGTCGCCCGCGAGGGGAGGGGCGAGTAGGCTTGGCGCTCTGCACTTCTGCGATCAGACCTCATATTTTTCTGACCGCCGTAAGTTGATTTTTTGCTTGGACTTGCGTAGATTCCAAGCTGTTCCCTCGTCTCCATGCATGCGCAAAGTGCTTGGATCCCCTCCCCGCCTTGGCTAATTTGGCCTGCTATTCACCTATTGGGTTGGGTAGCACCTCCCCGCACCATCGAGCCTTCTTCAGGACTCTATTCCCGTGAAATTTCATCCAATTCTCCTCGTCGGCCTTCTCGCCTTGTCCTGTCACGCCGCCCCAGCGAGCGCTGAGGATGCGTTGATCCGCAAGGTGATCGTGCGAACAGGCATTGTGGAAAATGTCCGGACCCAGATGCGCAGGCAAATGGAAGCGACTCGTTCGGCTCATCCGGAACTGCCTTTGCAGACCTGGAAGAAGGTCGAACTCGAAATCCAGTCCACACAGATGGAAGACGAGATGATTCAGGTTTGGCGGAAGTCCTTTACGGTGGCTGAACTCACCGAGATCGACAAGTTCATGTCGACGGAAACGGGCAAGAAGTTTTTCCAGACTTCGCAAGTCTTGGTGTCACGCACTGCTGCAGTTGCAGCACTAACGGGCGTTCGCATTTACGGAGTGCTCCAAAAAGAGCATCCAGACAAATTTCCGCAGGACCTCAAGTCGGAAGACCAGGTCCGAAAAGTGTTCGAAAGCATGAAGCACGGCGCGTCTGCCGGGGGAGCTTCGCGATGATGTTTGGAATTGCCACAGCTTTGATGACATTGGCTGGAACTTGGAACGGTGGCTTGACTCGTGCGGAGGTGGACGTTTCGTCCGGCCAGGAATTCGTACAGGTAGATGCCTCTGGAGGAGTGCATGTGCTGACCGCCTGCGCGCACGGCTACCAGGGGAAATCCAGATACAGCCAAGGCACGCGCTGCAAAGTTCCCATTGGATATCGGAGAAGCATTGATCGATGGCCCTGTGTTCTTTCAGAGAACAGGCATCATGGTCGGTGGAAAGCTTTTCACCCTGTCCAAGACGACTCTCGGATGGCGGCAGTGGAATGCCAATTTTGACGGTACAGGAAAGGTGAACTCCGTTACGCGCTTTGATTCTCCAAGCCGGATCACCTTGCCTGTGCAGGCCGGAGTCGCTTCGCCTGTTGTGGTTCAGGCACGAGGCGCGCAAGTGTATTCCAGTTCGGTAGGTGCATACGATTCCATACAAACGTTGAGTGGCGTTGCGATGGGTGCGGCCTTCCCTGTTGATGTGTCGGCATTGATCGCTCGCGGGGATAGCCTTGTCGCCGTGCTCACGGATGGTCGTGGATATCTATCGATTCGTAACGGCTCAAACTTTGGAGCCTGGAACCAAGTGGCTCCTGCCATCGGAAGCCCTGTGGAACTGATTTCTGCAGATTGGATTGCTGTTGCAGGATCGATCCGTTTGGCTGTGATCACCGCTTCTGGAGCCGTGAAGGTTTCCAGCGCCTCAGCTTGGGCGGATGTTCCGTTACCGGATGCTGCCGAACAGATCGCGCTGCCATCCGATGCTGGTCAATTTGTTGTGCGTGCGCGGCTTCGCTCCGGCTACATCGTTGAGGCTGGTTTGGGTGCAACCAAACTGCGCTGGATTCTTCGGTCGCCCTTGCAGAAGCTTGGATTTACCAGAACCTCAGGTGGTTCCCGTGATGCTGAAAGTACCGGGATGGCACCTGCCGGATTTGGAGTGGTTCAGAGAGCTTGGGCGCGTTTGTGGGGTGTGTTCCATCATCGGGGAACGGTCGCGGTGGGAGATCTGGAAGTGGATCCCGAAGTGTATTCGGCGACAAACAATCGCCAGCTGTTGGTTCGGCTGGCATCTGCGGGAACAATGTCCGTTACGATCACGTTGGATGTGATCCGCGATTCCGCCTCCGGGAGCAGACAGGCAAATATTGTCACCAACCAGAATCTTCCTGTCGGTGTCAACGATTGGCATTGGAACGGAGTTGGTACAACCTCTGGAAAGTATTGGGTGCGTGCCCGTGTACAGTCCGCATCGGATTCGCTGATTCTGTGGAAATCATTCGTTGTCGATGTGGATCGTCCAACTGGTGCTCCAAGGTTCTTGTGGTCGGGCACTCTCGCAAGCGGCGCGGCCCGCGTATCGGATGCCACGCCGCTGACTGTGGTGACGTCAAGCATCCGTGACCTTCCGGATACAGCTGCTGCTTGGCAAGGGACTGTTCGTTGGACAAATACGGTTGGTGGCACATGGGAGTGGCCGTTTGTTAAAGCGGCCACATTGAAGTTCGACGGCAAGGATGCTGGCGGAGCGCGTCTTCCAGATGGTCAGTACTCGATCAGTGTTACGGCAGCAGATCGTGCATCGAACTCTTCCGACTGGGTCGGTCCATGGAAACTGGCTCGTGTCCAAGGTGATACCGTAGTGACCTCGACGTTCCAGATCAAATCGTTCTTGGCACGAGTCGATGGATCGGTCTCGCCATTTCCACTGCGAGCTGGAACGGATTACATGGCGACCGTCACTGTACGCATTCGTGACTTGGATGCGGGGACACTCTCGCTTCGCCAGCCGGGCGGCAATGTGTTGGCGTGCCCTGATCGGACATACAGCGACATAACCATTCCACGTGGACTGGACACCACGCTGGTGCTGAAATGCTCGATGCGTCCGCAATCGAATGGTTGGGTATCGGGCAAGAATGATTTGACCCTCGTTGTCAAGAATGCGCAGGGCGACTCGATCAAGGTGGCGGTACCAGTCGTGATCGATTCTGTGTCGACTGTGATCTCTTCGCCAACCGAAGGCGCGAACGTTTCCGGGACTGTTCCCGTGCGTGGTGTGGCGACTTCGAGTGATTTAGGCGCGGGTTTTCAACAATACCGGGCTTGGTGGATTCGAGGCATCGTCCAGCTCCCAGCGAAGGCAAAAAATGTCCAGGAGTTGCTGGGAAGTCGCACGTGGACTCCGATGCCGGTGCCTCTTTCCGCTCAACAGCCGTTCGATCAGGTCGGATTGTCCAGTGGAAGCACGGATGGTCGTTGGCCACGCTCTAACACAGGGATCCAGGATCAAGCCTCGGATGGATTGCTGGCGTGGTTCGATCCTCAAACCAAGGACACAGGAAGCTACACGTTAGTTGTCGCGACCGAAGGCGCGAGCGGATTGATTTCCTACGACTCGAAGCGAGTCAAATGGGCGCCTGGGCGCACCGGCGGAATTTCGCTCAAGGTCGTGGATTCCAGCCGGGTCATTTTTCCGGGCAATCCACTTCGAACCATCAACCTGCAAAACGCCAGTACCACCGATGATTCGTTGGTGTGGGGACTTTCGGCGACGAGTGGAACATTGGATGTCTCTGGGGTTTTGGTACCTAGTGATTCTCTTGGACGTGCCAGTGCGGGAGTCACTTTGGATGTAAGGTCCATGCGCCTAACCGGCTCCACCTTGCGCTTTGTACAGACTGGCCGCACGGGATTTGGGGCTGTACTGGATTCAGGCTGGTATGCATGGCAAGTGCAAGCGTGGAACGCTTCGACCGGAACTTTGATCGATACCCAACTGATCTTCCGTGTATTTCCCGATACATCCGTTCGAAGTCAAATCTTGACCGTGAGTCCGACCAAAACACGTTACCTCGCAAGTCTTGGGGCTGCACCAAGAGTGTCAGTGGGAGTTTCGCTTCCTCGATCGGGGTTGTATCGGTTGCTCGTGCGGGGAGCGAACCAAGATTCGTTGGTCTTGCTTGGGGATTCCATCAAAACTCTAGCGGGAACATGGTCATGGAACTTCCGTGTGGGTGGCAAACTTCCTGTTGGTGATTCGCTTGGATTCTTTGCTGTGCTTCGGGACCTTGCCCGATCCGGTGCACCTGTGGTTGCCTCATCCAGCTTCACCTTGATCTCTGAGCAGAAAGAACTGGATACCTCGGTCATCGTTCTTTCTGATTCCCTGAACGATCCGCTGTGGACTCCTCAAGCCTCGACGGAATTCAAATTCCGAGCGCTGGCGAGAGGTTCTCTTGCCTACTTCCCCGAGCGTCGTGTGGACTTCGCTCCGCAAGTGGAAGGCACTCAAGTCGTTCGGAAGTTTTTAACGGTTCCATTTGCGGTGGACTACATCAAGTTCTACAACTCGATGGAGTACTTTGCCAGTCTCCAGCGTGGCAATTGGACCCCGCCATTGGTGGAGCGGCCTAACCTTTGGCAGCCCCAAGGCAGGGGGGTGGAGATGATGACTATCCAGCCAGACTTGTTACAGGCCAGAGCCATCAAGGAACGCTTTGGGCAACACCTTGGCAGGATCGATGGACTTAAAGTCTATCCAGGACTCTAGGAGCCTAGCCCGTCTCAACTTTGGCCTATTTGCCAGTCCACCTCAGTGTCGTTGAATGATAGGTTCCGTTTTCGTCAAGGCCATATTTCTGGTGATCTGGAACCCATGGATAAGATCTCGGCTCAGCGAAATACAACAACGTCCAGCTGGGCGGGGCCCCCCCGCCCCCCGGGTTTGCCCCGCCCCCCCCCCGGGCCCCCGGGTTTTCCCCAACCGGTTGGGCGAACGATGAGCAGGATGCACAGACCTTTCTTGGGCGCAAGTGATATTCCGGGCTCCCGAGTTCGTGGTCCGAACCGGTAGCAATGCGTGAAACGGGTCCAGGAGAACTGATTTTCTGCTTGGCGTTCCTTCAGGTTACCCAGATACAGCGCTCAACCGGTCGGAGCGAACAGTATCGTCCGAAGTTGATACCCTTCATCTCAACCCCCCTTTCAAAAATTACTTCCCCAACAATCCTGCGAATACATCAAGACCTTGAGATCGCCTTTCCATGAAACCCCAGACAATTTTTTGCAATGTCCTCACAAGGACAAGTAATGGGTCCTTCCGGGGATTATTGGCATGGTGTGAATAGTGGAAAACGTATCGAGTTTCCATTGCTAACCCGGGGGGGGGGGGGTGGGATCTCTTCCCGATCCTGGATCGCCGTTGCTGGTGCCCCAATTCTTCCGCCAAAACTTCTCATGATGGGGTTGCACCGGAACGGTTGGGCGTCTTGGCGTGGACCGAGACCGCTAGCCCCTCACCACCCCCCCCCCCCCCCCCCCCCCCCCCCCCCCCCCCCCCCCCGGCAATACTTTTATCAAATTGATTGGACGTGATCTCCCGGGACAGCCACGGCTATTTTGGTTGAAACGAGATCGGGGATCGCATAATGGGTCTAATCGGCCAACCGGAGATGGTTCACGAGATTATGCACCCTGGGCAGAGGATGACGACCAGGGCCTTTTTCTGGGCCTCCCAGGCCATCCCTTTCACCTGAACCCTGGACCCTCTCTCCTACCTACTTGCTCACGGACAGTTTGTAGTGAATCTCAATCAAGCCGAGATCGCAATGAATGACTCGGTTCGTGCGGATCGTTTGTCTTGGAGTCAAAATTCGGCGAACTCGAGATGGAACTGTTGGACACGGCCAGATGGCCACCGGGAGTGTCCCGATAATTTGCTGGGACCGAAAGTTGGACTCCGTGGATTCGCTTTTCAGCCCTTGAAGAGTCGACATGTTGGTCTAAATGGACGTCCGTACAATCAATTCGAGTACGTTCAAAATTTCTTCGATCGATCAAGGCCTAATGGTGCCGTGTATTGGAAATTGGTCAGTTTTCAGAGATAAAGATCAGCCATACGGGGTAAATGAAGATCAGTTGGAATTCCATCCGATCCTGAAGATCGACAGTTCCATGTTCCAAGTGACGTGGGACACGCTCGGGATTCCTTTCCCTCTCGGTAACTACGAGTCTCCAGGTGCGATGTACATCGAAAAGGCTGGAGATACCCTGATCGCCATCCAGAAGCACGACAGCGTGGATTACTTCAACTACACGCAAGACACTGGACGGTTTCTGAAGTTGCGAGCTGGGACTGCCTTCCCTGCGCAAAATGTTACTTACGTGGATTCAGCGACAATCCGCTTGGATTCCATGTTTGCTCGCCTCCTTGCCCTGACTGACTCCACAGGGAAGCGCTACGGGTTCATTCGTCGCAACAGCCTTCATGCCTCGGTGCCCTTGCAGAGTCACCGTGTTCAACCCGATGGCATTTTGGGAGAGCTTGAGGCTTCCAACCTTCATCTGGAAGTCAAGGAGTTCCAAAATCCTTGGCGGGCCACCGTGTATTACCGGAACAAACCTGACACCATGAAGGATTGGTCCTCTGCGTTGGACACCACGTTCCGGCGTACCAAGGGATGGATCTACGGTGGAGGCGAGTTTAACAAGACGCGCTTCCAAGGCCGTGCGGCAGCATTGGACACCAATGGTTTCTTGGGGATGGTGAATCCTTCGAATCTCCCTGATCCTTCGGCAAGTTCAGCGGCGACATTCTTCCGCGAGATGGATGCTTCAGGTCGCTACTCCGCAAAATTCAATCCGTCCTTCAACATCAGGAACTTCTCGTGGGATCTCGAGGTTTTTCATGCGGATGGCTCGACGGTCAACGGTGATCTTCCGATCCAAGGCCAGAGCCCTCAAAATTTCCTGTTAGGGTTGGATCCTCGCTCTGGGACACGGTCGTGGATCGGATTCCGTGGTTCGATCCGCGACACCATGCGAGTTGGCGGTCAGGACTATCGGTTCCATGACTACAGCGTTCTTGTCAGGCCCGTTGACGACACATCCGGCTTCCAGCCAGTTCCTGTCAACAAGTTCTTTACCAAGGATTCCGTTGGCGACCAAGCAATCTACCTGCCTCGAACGGGCGCGGATCCGTGGGATCGCGATAGCTTGATGCCCGCGTTGGCATGGTGGGAAAATACGGGCAAAGCCGGGCGTTACGAGGTCGCCGTGGTGATCCACTACGCAAAGGATTCTGATGGATCGCTCCACGCTGTTGTTCAACGTCGCAGCTTCGTTTCCGGTGCACTTTTGTCCGGTACCACTGCGAGCATAGATGCGCCGTACCAGCGCGCAACCATTGCGATGCCCACCGGCTCTACGCTTTCCGGAACGGCGCTTAGTCTGTCTGTGGTTGCACCCTCCAGCTTATCGCAGCGTGTCGAGTCCGGCAGAATTGCGCCCATTGGTCCTGTGGTGGAAATCCATACCGATGGAAGACGCGTATTCTCCAGCGATTCGAGCGAACAGCCAACGCTGACCTACCGCATTTCTGCACGGGAGCTGTATGATCTCGAAGGGATCCCGAACTTCGATAGTGACTCCATCCCTAACATTCTTCAAAACTTGCATGCCTTGCAGTCCAAGTACAGGCTCTATGACTTGGGCTCTGATGGCAAACTGGAAGCACTGCCCACGCTGGTGTCGATCGATTCGGGAACGTCAACAGAACGAGATCTGATCCATATCGTGTTATGGGCAAAGGTTCCGCATTTCTCGTGGATTTTCTTGCAGCGCGATGATGGCCATTTCGGTAATCGACCTGTGATCACATCCAGCACCTCATTGAACAACGGCGTCCAGTTGGATGGGTTCTATCAGGAAGACGCCCGTGCAGGTCTTCCCCTCTTCGTGGCGAAGCCGCTCCCAACCGATTTGAGGCTTTCATGGATGGCGGATACTTCTCGATCAGTCGATTGGTTGCATGCTCCTACGATGCCCGTTGCCGTCAAGCTTGACGGTGCGTTCCGTCAGGTCCTCCCCTGGGATTCGCTCCCGTTGGGGATCTCCACCTTGTTTGTGCGATACGACAGTTCACGTACTGGCGCTTCCATCCGAGTCGCAAAAGAGTCTCCGGTGTTGCACGTGTGGAACTGGGCGGATGCTGGTCAACCGGTTACTCCGCAGTGTGGTGTGGTTCGCCATACGGTGACCTTCTCCGCTGACCGGTCAGGAACATTGAACCGAATCTTATTGGATTCGTTGGGGACCATCCGGCAAGTCGGATCGTTCGCATATACAATTGGCGCCAATTCCATGACTTGGGATGGCTGCTTGGATGGAGCTCCAGCACGGGGGATTTGGACCATGCAGTTCGTGTTCCCGGATGCCCTTCAAAATCACTCGTTGCAGGTGGCTGTGGGAAGGCGCCCTCAAGGAGTCGCAGAGGTTCTCGCGAATCCGGAACGCTTTGCTCCATCGACTAGCAACCCTGCTCACGGGGCTGTGATTTCTGTGAATCTCCGTTCCGCAAGCTCGCTTCCAGTTCACCTGAGCGTACGCAATGGCGCTGGGGTTTTGCTGGGCCGTCTCCCAGACTTGACAGGAAACGACAGTGCTCGTTCCATGCTTTGGAATGGTCGCCTTGCAGGAGCAATGTTGACGGCAGGAAGTTATCGAATCGAGGCGTGGCTTGGTTCCGACTCGCTCTCGCGGGTGGATCGTCAGGTCGTGCTTCTCACAGCGAAGAATCCTGGAATCGTCTTCCGCTCAGATCGGGACACCTTCCAACTGCCCAAGCCTTCAGGGCAGCTACGTCTCTCCACAAATCTGCCTGTTAAGGTAGGGCTCCAACTCGTGGATTCTGCCGGTGATTCCGCTGGGATCAAAACACCATCCACGATTCAGGAAGTGGCAAGATTCGCCACGTGGAATTGGTCGGCACCGGATACCTTGCACCACACACCTGTGGCGGCTCTGGCGACTTGGACCACCCTGGATGGATTTGTGTCAGGAATCGACACGGTTCGGTGGGTCTTGTTGAAGCCCAAGACAGGGATTGATTCAATCGCGAGTGCACCTGCGAGCGATACCATCTGGCCAGATCTGAATCCAGATCTGGACAAGGCTTTCGGAAAAGGAATGCCAAGGGTGCTGGACATAACCACTTGGGCATCCAAGTCAGTGAAACTCCTGCTCACAGTTCGTGATGCCGCGAATGTTCGAGTTCGCAGGGATACCGTGGATGTGAAAATTGGTGCTTCCACGTTCCGTTGGAATGGCCGTGGCAAGCAAGATTCGGTCCTTCGTTCGGGTCTGTACAAGGTTCAGATCACGTTGTTGGATACCTCACGTGTGATCCATTCACGGAATATCTGGGTTCAAGGACTGCCAGATCTTGTCGTGATCCGCGACCGATCCGGATTGGCAGACCGCACCGCTCAGGTTGTGGCAACGGATCGCAATCTATCCGTGGTTGTTTGGGATGCACCAGTAGCGTTGGCCTACATGCGTGCAAAGCCTCAGGGTGCGGTGGCGTCTGTGAGTGTCCCGGTGGATTCTTCTGTATTCATGGGAGATGGCTGGAACTCCATCTACCGGTTTGTGCGCGGAGGTGGACGCTTTGCTGTCCAAGGTGAACTTCCACTTTCAAACAGTCAGACGCGCACTGGCGATGTGTATTCACCGGGTCCGATGCTCGCCTTGATTGGAGCTGCAAGTCCGTATCTGGATTCAGCTAGTATGGCCGGTCTTGCATCACTGGCAATCCGGCAGGGTGTCCGTACAACTTGGATGGACAAGGCGTTGTTGTCTGACCTGACCTTGTTGCAGCGAGCCGATACACTCAGGGGAATTGCCTTGCGTGACTCCGTAATGGAACGCCTGCCAGGAATCTTTGCCAAAATCACCGGTGGCTGGAGAACACGACAGGTGTTCGATAGCGCATCGGGCAGTTTCCGAAGCGACACAGTCCGGTGGACCCAAAGCTTCTATCGTCAACCTTACCTGGCGGGTGGCAGTTGGGACACCTTGGGCGCAGTTCTTTGTGTGCATCCTACCAGTTGGAGCGCGACGGCATTAGACTCGTCTAAACTGGTTGCTGATTACGGGCAGTTGATCCGTAGGTTCCTCTTTGGGAACGATTTAATGATCTCTGCCACAGGTATCCAAGTTCCAGACACGGTTAAGCTGGGTCAGAAACTGACTGTTCGAGCCAAGCCGTCTTACATCGGTGCCCTTTGGTTGGACTCTGCGATTGTCCGTGTTCGTGATGGTGTTGCGGGCATTGATAGCCTCCGCAAGTTGCGGTGGATCCAAACCGGGATGAAGTTGGATGCGCAATGGTCCATTCCGGTTGGATACTCCTGCAAACCTGGTGCTCACACACTGAATATTTCCTTGGATCCCTTCCGGCAGATTGATTGGCCTACGGGTGATACCGCTGTGGAAAGCCTGGTTTCTAACAACTTGGTTTCCGTATCCTGGCTTTTTGGCGGACACCGCAAAGCCTGGTATCGCCTTGGATTCTGTGGTGGCGGGAGCGTTGGTTCGTCGTTGGTCGCCCAATTTTGATGCGGACTCTCTGATTGTACGCGGTACGGTTCGATTGAAGCATGACTATGGACAACTTCTGGTTCGGTGGCAGGTGCGTGATGGAGCCGGAAAGCTTCTTCTTTCCAGAGATCAGCAGTCGACGGCCTCAGCGTTGGTTCCTGTTTCAGGAAGGTTCGCGCCTTTGGCTGATTTGGTTCACGGAAACACGTATCGTCTCCGTTTGTTTGTTCAGGACGCATTCGGGAATCGTGATTCTCAAGAAGTCTCGGTGCTTGCGGATTCCTCCCATCCTGTGCTGGATCGCTGGACCATCATACATGGCAAGGGAGATACGAGCGTCGGATCACAGGTTGTGCGGAAATTGGCACGCTCGAATTTCAGCATATTCGATACCCTTTCCGGTCAAGCTCATGATAACTCTGGCCTCTTGGCGTTGGCCCTGTATCGTGGATCTCCTTTGTACGGGTCCCAGACTTTGGATACCATTGTAGCAGCGATCAGCCCTGCTCGGGTCCTTATGGCTGTACGACCGAAAGATTCGTGCATATGGCTTTTGGATGCTGTTGATTTGGCTGGAAACCATACTCGCTCCCAGGTTCAAGCATTGCGTAACAATCAGGCCCCCTTAGTGGAAGCCTGGGCAACAACTAAAACGATGCTGGATAGCATGCTGATCTCTGATTCACTCAATCCTGCGATGATTCCTAAACAACCTCTTTTCATCACTCAACGAGATACCTCCGACAAACATGAGGTTCCGTATTTGGTTGACTCCAGCAAAGCAAGGCTGCTTGCACGAGCATCGGGTTGGACAGCGAGCCTTGATGTTCGAAAGGGTGATACTGTTTCCTTGGTGCTTGCGGGTATCTCCAAACTGGATCTGAGCCTGTCGCTGAAGCTCGATGGATCTGTCCTTTCCGTAACAGATTCCAATCCTTATCTGAAGACCAGCGGGAGCCTCTCGCTCTCTGCCAAATATCGTACCGCAGTGGCTGGTCATAAAACGCAAAGGTTCTTCCGCTTTGTTCCGACGCAGCAGATGCATCGGCTTGAGATCAGCGTGCTGGATTCTTCTGGCCTGAGTTCCACCGCCACGCTTTGGATTCAGATGGCGTTGGCAGACCAAGTGATCGTGGACAGTGCAGGAGATAACTCCAATCAAGGCGCGGATTGGGGAGAGGTGTACCAACGACGCGATGCGGCGGTCATGCCGGGATCCACCACAGCGGAGACATGGAACTACTGGCTCTTGGAGCGCAGGAACCCCATGGTTAGGGGTGAAACGGATGCCAATGTCTATCGCTTGTCGGTGGATCATGATGCCGATAGCACCACAGGTGATATCATCACAGCGGCTGGTCGCTTGTTCAAGGGCGCTGACGTTGCGTTGGAATGGACCGGTCTAACCGGGCGCGATGATGGACAAGGCGCTCAAGTGCGCAGACTCCAATGGAATCCTTCATCCAAGGTCTGGGTGGAAACAGCCAACCTTCGTGGGGAAGGCGTGTCTGCATTGGGTGGATTTGCCTATCGCCAGAACAACGCGGACGACCCGTATACCGACTCCGTGGGCCAGGGTGACCAACGCTTGCCATCCGGGAAAGTTGCGGCGGCTTCTGGTGGTGCCGTGGAACTTGGGTTGCGTTCGGCAAATTTTGGCAGTCTTGCATCGTTGCGCTGGGTATTGCTTCCCATGTCACGAGCTGCGGACACCATCCGAGGTCCACAAGGATGGATCCGGTTTACTCCGCGTGAATTCAAGCCAATCCAAGTGGATGGCTACACGCCAGACTGGTGGCCGGATAACACCCAGCCAGGTGTCCGTGTCAGCAGCATTTCCAGTGTTGTGGGTGACAGCCTCAAGGTCTGGATGGGCTTGCGAAACATTGGAACTCGTCCTGTGAAAGGAATCCAACTCAAGTATTGGATCCAATCGGATTCCACGCCACGAGCGAGCTTGGTGGGAATGCTGCCAGCATGGAAATCGATGATGATCCAGTCTGTGGTGCGAGATACCGCCAAGGGAGCAAAGGTCTGGTCTGTGACTCTGCTCTGCGGTAGCTGCACGCTTCCAGGTGGAACCATCCTCTCGCCTCTCGGAACTCTTGTTCTGCGTGGACCGGGCGTGGCCAGTGGTGCTCAGGACGATTGGAGCCAATCGGTTGATACCATCAATTTCAACGGGAAGTTCCCTGCTTATGATCTGCGAGGAAGCCTCCTGTTTGGATCCGAACCTCAGAACCGTAACGTGAATCTTCCGATCATCAAAGTGACTCCTTCGGGGACGCTTTGGATCCGAGCTGGCGAGAAGGTCATCTTCCGTGCGGATTCCACCTACGATCCCGATGGAAAGGCACTGAGATTCGAGTGGAGTCATTCGTACACAGGTGTTGTGAAGTTGGGCGTTAGGGACACGTTCCAGAGCACTCGGCTGGGGCAGCATCGTGTGACGTTGGTTGTTTCGGATCTTGCCTACCCGACACGTGCGGCATCACAATCTATCGATATTTACGTGGAAGATTCGTCCGGCAACCTTGGGCAGCGTCCCGTGCGCGAAGAGGAACGCTTGATCTTCGCCGACAATTGGGCAACGGAGTGGAACCAGGAATGGAACAACGCAGCCGGAACACTGACCTTTGTGCGTGAATCGGATTCTGTTAGGGCCGTAGATGGAACGCGGAAGCGGATACAACCTTCGCGTGGTACGAAGCTTCTCTCGATGGCGTTCGATTCGCTAGGTTGGATGAGCATGCGGGCGACTTGCACAGATGTCCAACCCTCGGCTTGTCCAACGCCACTGGACCTTTCTCGGTTCACGAACTTAGAGTTCAAAGTGGCGATGGACGCCGATTTACGTCGATCCGTCCGCATCTGGCTTTCGGACGAAGGTGCCCCCTATGCGGGCGAAGAGAAGTTCGCCTATCTTGGAGCATATCTGCCCGATCGCACCGATGCAAGCCGTTGGCAGACAGTCAGTATCCCTCTGTCCGAACTCAAGGCTACCTCCATCCAAAAAGGCGATTGGTTGACCCTGAAGGTGATGGTTGATCCGGACCAGAATAATGCTCCGATGCCAAGAACCCTGTTCGATGACATTCGGTTGGTTCGTTACAAGACTCAGCCTGGACAGTTGGTTACCACTCGCAAATCCGGCGTGTATTTGACCGCCAATCCCTACAAGGCCCCAGAGGATTTCAACGGCTACGGAATGGCGGTCCGGATGTTCAACATCGGGCAGAAGACTATCCAAATGGACAGTTTACGTCTACGCGTCTACTACCGGTCGATGGAAGGACAGACTCGTGCAGACACCGTTTGGGGAGCGGATACCGGGGTGTTTGCGAATACGAGCGGGATACCAGTTGATGCCACGATCGATACCACACAACTCAAGAAGCTGGTGGTCTCGCAGGGGGTGTACGCTCCAAACCATTCACTTGCCAATGCGACCTGGACCTACCGCTGGGTTGGAAACACCTCGGGTCCTGATGCGGGGCTGAATCTTGCTGCGCAAGGCCGAACTGCCTTCTGGCTCGGAATGTACAGCACGGGCGGGCGTCGAGGGGGTGCCCAAGTTACGGGTAATCCAGTTCCCAACCACAACGGAATTCAGTCGTTGAATTGGAGTTGGCCTGCCTTTGTCGACATCTACCAAAATGCTTGGCGTGTTGTGGTCGAGCACCGTGTGACCGATACCACATGGGGACGACTCTGGGGAATCGAACCCTGGGAAAATCCAGGTGCAGTGAAATATTTGGATCGTGAAATTTTGCGAGATCCTACGGATGCTGTTGCTCTGCAGGACGCAATCGTGGCGCACATCGCCCTCGGTGCAGGTACACCTACGATCGGGAAGATACACGTGGCGAGTGCTGCAGGCTCCATCGATCCCAAGGGACATCCCCTGGTCTACCACTGGTTGGATGCGGCTGGCCATGTTCTTCGGACCGGTGCGATAGATTCGTTCCTTGTCACAGATACGGGCAAGCAAACCTTGCGAGTCCGAGTGTTTGACCTAACGGATCCAACACGTAGCGCTCTTGACTCTCTCGTGTTCACAGCCTTTGCCGCAGGAAAAGTCGTGGATTCTCAGTTGATCCTGAATGGACGTACGGGTACGTGGATACCTGGTGCCCGTTGGGGAGATGTCGATTCAAGCCAGCTACCACTTCCCACATGGCAGAAGTCGGTCGATCTTCCAAAGTTCGATGCGTTCTGCCCCGTTCGACTCTTGCCAGTGGGTTCGGACTCCATCATAAAGATTCCGTTCGGGAATCCAATGATCCAAGGTGTGCGGTTCGAGGCGCTTCGCGGAGCACTGGATACGAACCGGTTCACCCACTTGGAATTCTGGGTCGCAAGCTCCAGGGATTGGTCCAATCGCCAGAACTGGGACTTGCCGGTTCGCGTTTGGCTCACCAATCAGGAAGGGCCGGGAGCAGACGAGGATAACCACGCGGGCGAGGAGGATTTCAATCTCGTGCAGACGTATTTGGGATCTGGAAGATTGGCGAGGCGGTGGCAGAAAGTGTCTATCCCGTTGAAAGAGTTGATCCAAACGTCTCTTCCGGAGCATTCAAATCTCACGAAGACGCTTCTCAAATTCATGGTGGATCGATCGAGCACGTTCACTTCCGATACCTCACGACGGGCGGATCTTTTCCTGACCGGAATGCGTTGGGTGAAGTACGCTCCTGGTGCGTTGGTGACGACTCGACGAGTGGGTGTAGCCGTGATGGGTAAAGGAAACAAGTACACAGATAGCACCTACTTCGATCGCTTGGATCTGAGGATGGTCAATCCGTCTCGTTGGCCTTTGCGGGCGGACAGTGTTCGCATTCGGCTCGCATATCACGCAGGAATGCCATCGCGAAGCTGGTTCCGGAATAACGATGGGAAATATGGAACGGATGAAAATGTCGAAGATGGTTGGTTCTCACCGCAGACCTCTTTCAAGACAATCCAGCCCTTCGCAAGTCCTTCGGGGAAACAAGCCGACTACGAAATCAGCCTGGAGTGGAACAGCCCTGCCCTCTTGCCTGCTGGAAAAGGTTGGCAGGCAATCTGGATGCAGGACTTCTACAACAAGCTCTTTATTGATGGGCGGTCTCTCCATCACTACTTGCCGGATTCGTCCGCGTCCTTCTCCTACCTGACGGGAATTGTTGTTGAACATCGAATGGGTACAGGATGGGCTCGCCTATGGGGCTTGGATCCAGGAGAGTCGCCGGACACGGTTCGCTTCTGGGCACGGGAAGATGTCCGCATTCCGAGCGACACATCAGCTCCGAGTTCGTCAGTCGTTGTAACTGGGCCATGTTCCGATACGACGACTCCTCCGACCACACCAACCACATCCAACACCTTCATTGCGGGTGGAGACGTTTCTGCTCTTCCGCCGACAGGTCGGGATCCATCACTTGTGGTTCAGTCTGCTACTGTGGGAGGTAAGCCAGCTGTCGCGGTTGATCAATCGAGCCCGAACTGGAACATCAAGCATCAGTTCATTTTCGATACTGCTTGGGCCAAGGGGTCCGTAGTCGATGTTCAGGTGTATGTGGATCCGGCAGTTATGGTTGGAAGCGCTTGGGCTGGAACATTGGATGCGAGCACCTTCGATGGCTTCACCTGGACGACACTCAATTTGACCCCTGTGAATCTGAACGCATTCGACTCAGCCATCGGAAAGTGGAGGACAATGCGCTTCCGGTATGATGCATCCAAATACGTGTTGGGTAGGGCGTTCGATCTGCAGTTCTTGGCCAACGGTCACGGGAACAATACCGGTCGATTCCAGTTTGCCATCGGAGCCATTTGGCTGGAAGGAACAGTGGTGGACACAACGAAGCCTCCTGTGGACACCTCTCGCTCCTACTCGATGTCGTTGGACTCGCTTTCGGCATTCTCTAGTTGCAACAACTGCGTGATCGTCAAGGATGGAGCGCGTACGGCGATCGCAGTGACACCTAGCGGTGGCGGAACTGCGGCAGCCTTCTCTCTGCCGATCACAACCAAGCTCCAGCAAGCGAAATCCATCCAGGTAGATGTGAAGTCGGAATTTGCCCTGAGCAATTGGGAGCAGATGTGGTTCTTCGTGGATGCGACGCCTAACCGAACCAACTGGGATCAGTACACGGCAAGCATTACTTCTGCCAAAACTTCTACGTGGACTACAATAACGCTTCCTTTCAACGGTTCGTTGTATGGAGTCGGTACGACGGTCAAGTTCATGCTTGCGATCAATGCCAACGCGCCCGCAGGCAAGCGGTTCTATGTTGACAACCTGAGGTGGATGCCGTGAAAAGGATCCTGACAATTTCTTTGCTTGCCGCTGTAGGCGTGTGGGCCAACATCCAATCCGGCAACGAGCAGGGCTTGGCGGAGGGGCATTCCTTCACCTCCACCGGGCCGGGCGAGCGTGTGAGCAACCTCAACGGAAACCTGTTGTTGTCCATCCCACTAGCGGATGTGACTTCGGCATCTCCGTTAGGGATTCACTTGGAGAGATCCTTCAACAGTCACTGGCGTGATCCGCTCTATGCGGCACCGATGGACTTTGTGGCGAAGGATGGAAACAGGTTTCGGACCTATCGTGATGATGAGTTCGCCGGTCGATCCACGCGGCAAGCATCTGGGTTTGGAGGTTCGCTTGGAGAGAAACAAACTATCAGGAGTACATGGCAGAACAGGAACCGTCTCGTCTTCCAGTGCTTCCTTGGGATTATCTCTGGCAAATGGCGTTTCCTCAGTGGTCTGGCAGGTCAGCGAACCTGATCAAGCCGAATGCGGTTGCTGATGGAGAAGGCCTGCGCCTCTCGATAATGCGGGAACCTGGGCAAGTGCAGGATTTGCCGCTGCTTCTATTGCCATTCCAAGTCTATTCATGAATGAATCAGGATTCTCACCGGCTCTCGCTCCGGAGGAATTTGTCAAGTGACGCAGTTTGGAGTCAGTACTGCTCAGCTGATCAACGTGTTCTTGCGGGACAAAGCCCTTGCGAAGCAATTGTCTGTTGCAGGTGTCGCACTTCACTTGTACTCAACCGTAAGGTGGTCTCAGGAGTCAAACGCATGGGATGCAGGTTACGAGTACAATCAGTACTTGGTTCCACTAAGCCTTGCGTTGGACTATGCTGGTACCACCCTTCTTTTTTCACCGGTTTCTCCTGTTGGAGTTGCTTCTTGCGGCATCCGGCTGTTGTGACATTACTGCAATGCTGATCGCTCTTCAGGATCTGGCAGAGGATCGATTGGATTTTCGTGTTGTGAGATCTGACCCTGGGCGATTTCAGTAAATGGATATGTGGGCATGATTGGGGATAAGAAGGAGGTCGAGCAAGGAGTTCCAGCGTATCCTTTCGTGGGTATGAAACTGAAGTTCGAAGAGTTCGAAGGTCTGGTTCGGAGTAAAACATGGCCGCGTCCTCCTTCGGCCATCCGATGCCGGACATGAATCTGTTCCGATCGGGCGGAGGAAGCGATCGGTATTTTCTGGAGGCGCTTCGCCCAGCCAGTGTCGGCGGTGATCGATGGTACAGTTATGCCGGCGCGTCAAAGTCAAATCGGAACCAAGAGTGTATTTCTGTGATCGGTCCCCATTCCAGATGCCTTCAACGCACCTGCCGAATTCCAGAAACCAAGGTCTATTCCTGATGATCCGAACGACTATCTATCTGGTGAAAGAGCCTGATGGAACGTGGGCGAGATTCGGGATGGGAACACCAAGGGGTTTCAAGGCATCCTACCGGATGGGGTGATGTTTTTGAGTCGTATTGGGCGTTGCCGAATTCTGTTCATCATTTTGGTGGAGATTCGATTTCCATCCAGTATACCTGAAGATCTCCAAGTAACTCCGTGCGACACTCGAAGGATCCACGTTGGGTGCGGGTGACACCAATATCCTGGACAGGAGTTGATCGAGACGATGGATGGAGTTGGGGCTGGTTCGAAAGTGCTGACAGATTGGGAACAAAGAGGCATGGACATCGGATCGCACTCGTCCATTCCGGGGTGGAGGCGGAGAAAGCTGGACCGAACAGCGACTATTTCGAGCGATTCCAGCTAGATTTCCCAGTCCAAGTCACTGTGTTTCCTGTCGGTTCCCGGTCCTTGACTACCCGATTCGATTGGAGCATGGGGAATCTGGTTGGCATTCGCTATCCGGATGGCGCATCGGCTCGTTACGAATATTTTGATCGCAACCAGCGCTCCTCATTCGATGGGTTTTTAAAGGGGCGTAAACAATTTGCATCAGCGGCAAATCCTGCTTCACCAACGATTGAACACAAATTCTTGTACAGTGGATGGGGAAGCGGGACACCTGGTGGGGAAACAGGTGTATTGACTACCGAAGTGACAACGCAGGTGAATGCACCTGTGTCTGCAGGAAGCAGTTTGCTCTCAGTCACGACCTCTCTCAATCGCTACCAATTTCAGTTCAGTCAGAGTAGTGTGAACGTTAGAGTATCGACGGATTCGATGCCAGTTGGAAAACCAGATACGGCCATGGCTTCTTACAGTGGTCGATCGGTGGCCAAGATGCGTTTGAGGACGGTGCAAACTGGTGTTGAAGGGAAAGGACGGCGTACGGATTTTGTCTACAACGACGACCGATTACTGCTTACAATAGAGCGCCCTGGCTCTGATACGGTATATGCACCGAAGTTGACCGTGTACGCGTACGACTCTCGTGGAAACCTGATTTCGCGCCGTACGAACCCTGCCAGCGAAATGGCTAATCTCGAACGTCGGACTCTATTGGTCTTGGGCGATGGGATCGAACAGTGGCGTGAAGACACCAGTGCGGTTGATTGGCAAGCTCTGCGTGGCAAAATTTCCCAAACGATTGGGAAACCGTGGAGGAGTCGCTTTGATACGCTCGATCTGATCGAGTTGTTTGGAACCCGAAGTATTGATGGTTCGGAAATGGTTCTGGACACCACCTACCCGGATCGTAATCCGTACAAAATCATGGATTCCATCCGGATCGCCTTGCGCCGCGACTCCTTGCGGAGTTGGCGCGATACGTTGCTGTCCTTTGAGACGGATTTGGCTTGTCTAAGAGCACGGGACTCAGCGAGTCAGCAAATGTCGTGTACTCACTCGCCTGCTCAGTTGAGCTACATGGATGCAAAGTTGAAAATTGATGCACTCCGAGAGTTTTCTGCTTCTCTGGTTACTCGCATCACAGCGGATAGCACACGCTGGTCTGCGCAGGATGATTCCGTGTTGGTGACCTTCCCCAAGCGAAATCCAAACTTCAATCCATATGGGAAGTACGCCTACCTACCTGCGCTTTCTGTTGTTGCTCGAAAAAATCCTGACCCAACCAAAGGTTGTGGCATGGTGGGTAGCCAGACCATCTATGACAGCTTGTTGCGTCCCGTCCGGGTTGACGCTTGGCGAAATGGTCCGTTGCCTGGAGTGCGTTATGAATACGGCGACTCCAAGTGGCCCTTCATTCCAACGGGCACTCGCGCATATACCGATAGTGTCGGTTCACAGCTGAGGTATCGCTACAGTCGGGTTGATCTGGATCCAACCATTGGTGTTCCTGTTCGCACCCACGCGTGGAAAGGATTCTTCACGGAGCCAAAGTCCGATACCTTCGGTCTTCCAGGGAAAGATCCAAGTTCCGTGACAGCGGCAGGGACGGCGGATTTTGTCCAGTCGATGCAATACGACTCCCGTGGACGACCCATCCGCAGCATTGGCCCTCGAGGAGACACGTCGGAAATTCGATACGACGATTTGGGGCGGGTGGTGCAGAGTCGCAGCCCAGGTGGCAAATGGGTGGCGACTCGTTACAGTGATGTCCAGGATGCCAAAGGAATTGTTTGGACAGAGCAAGACCGAGAGAGCGGAACGAAAGACATCCAAGGCGTGAACGGTTTGGGTTGGCCGATCATCTCTGGGAGCGTTGGTGTGGGTGGTCGCGATAGCGTGATTGCCTACCAAGGGTTCCAAGTGCACGGGCCAAGTTGGTCCCAAGATGCGGAGGGTCGAATTGTTCGATCCCAATATGACGCTCAAGGGCGTGTGATCAGAACGGTGGTGGAGCGCGGTAGCGGGCTGCTGGATATCTGGGAAACCGAATACGACGACTTCGAACGCACGGCTGTCGCGATCGATCCTATGGGCCGGAAAACCACCACGTGGTTCGATGTGATGGGGCGTCCTCTTCGGACGATCCGCCAACTCGATGGGACACGCAGCTTGGAGACCAAGAGCAAGTACGATAACCTTGGAAATCTTGTGTGGAGTCAGGCGCCGGGTGGCGATACGACTCACTACGAATACACGCTGACCAACCAACTCCAATACAGCGTGAACTCCGATCAATTCAAGACGCGTTCCGCTTACGATTGGTCCGGGAGTCTTCTTCGCAGTTCAAGGACAGGGAGTGGAACCGGGCGGTTTGGGGATGGCGGAGACAGTTCCAGTCTGGTGTACGATGGCTTAGGCCGCTTGGTGTCCGCAACAGTGGACAACGATCCACGCATGAGCCAAACGTTGATCTATGACGCCAACGGAAGCGTTACGGACAAAGGGATGCTTCTGGGGGTTCGTCGTGGAACCGGTGCGGTTTCCGCTCTTCAGTACGATGTCCGGGGAGCTCTAACGCAGAAGGCGCTGCAAGCTGGGATTTTCGAAGGCATCAAATCCAGCCAAAATCCCAGCGATACTTTGGGCTGGGAATATCTTGCGGATGGCCGGCCCAAGTTGCAGCGCCTCCCGCGTGGTGCACGGATCGAGTATGTCTGGGATGCGTTGGATCGATTGGGCAAGGTTCGATTTGTTGATCCCAAGGGCGTTGCCCGCAGTGTGGTAGACACCCTGTTGTATCGCAAAACCGGCGCGTTGGATAGCATCCGATTGGGTAACGGGGTGGGGCAGAAGTTTGCCTACGATTCCTCGCGTGGGATGTTGACGAGCGAACAGGTGGTTGGCAAAGCTGGTCAGATCTTTGGCAATCGTCGCGATCACTATGACAACGCAGCTCGCTTGGTGGAGCGCTCGCGGATGGATGGCCAGCGTGTGGATTTCGGATACGACGCGTTGGATCGTTTGAATGCGGTTCGTTACGGAACAGGAAACCAAGCTGGAACCTCCAACCTGACGTACTCGTGGGACGACAACGGGAGCATGACAAGATTTGCCCACGACTATGGGCGCACGGATTGGACGCAAGTCGGATCGACGGGTCGAGTCGCCACAAGCGTAGGTGCTCAAGACGGGAAATCGGATTGGGGATACGATTGGGCTGGACGGTTGGGTTACCGCAAGTGGGTGTCTGCGCTGAGCGACACCACAACGCGTGAGTTGCGGCAGTACCGCTGGAATGGCGCGGAAGAGTTGGAGCGATTCACAAGAATGCAGGCAGCAAGCGGAACAACCACGAAGACCACGGATCAATTTGGTTTCGCGTATGGCGACCACGGCCTGCGAGTCGGAAAGTACCGTGGAACTCCAAACGGCTCCGATACGGTTTGGACACAAGAACGTCGCAGTGTTTGGGATGGGCCAGATGTGGTCGCCGACAGCACGTCGGGCGACAGCGCTTGGCGTTATCGTGTTGTGCTCGGGTTGAACGCAACGGCGGAAGCGAAGAGGGATAGCACGGGAGCTTGGCGTTTGACGTACCAAGTGAACGATCCAGTTGGTACGCCAGAGTTCTTGCTGGATGATTCTGGCAAAGTGGTGGCGACCTATGCGCATGATCCCTTTGGAAACTTGGAAGATTATCAAGGAAGCCGAGAAACCGAGTTCCGTTTCGGTGGTCGTGAATGGGATCCAGACCTTCAAGCAGGTGTCTTCGGTTATCGCCTCTATGATCCTGAGATGGGTGGCTTCCTTACCCATGACCCAATGGGACAGTTCAATAACCCCTACAGCTACGTCGGCGCCGACCCGCTCTCAGGCGTGGATCCGTGGGGTTGGAGAAGGTGGACGGAACGGTCCAACTTCGGGCACCTGCTACGAAGATCAGAAGGGGTGGTGGAATCAGTCAGGACTACAATTGTCCACAAGCAGTGGCTCTTCGGATGCGGGCAACTCAACACGGCTGGTTGAAACGACGAATGATTTTAGGGCTTATAGTGGGCCTACGATTCCACGTGCAAGGCCGGAATTTGAAGAATCCATTTCAAATAACTTATTGTTTGGTATTCCGTCTGATTTTTGGAATATGGCAAGTTATGCATCTGAAAGTGATCGCTCGACAGCATTGAAATATTGGGCTAGTGCAAATTCGAAATTTGCATTTGCTAAATTTTCGGAACCACTTTTCGGACTGGCTGCATCAAAGTTTGCATCGCTTTGGGCTGGAGATGCTGCATCAGTAGGCTATAAAAGCTGGAATGCGTTTCAATCTGGAACAAAGGGGCAATTTGCGTCGCGAGCTGAAGCTGGGATGGCATGGGGGGCGTACAAGGAAGCGAATAATATATCATTCGGAGTTGCGCGAAGTGCGGGAGTCCGTGCGCAATTCTTGCGCTCTCTTGCGGCAGATACAAGGACTCCTTCCTGGCAAATACAATGGCTCAAGGCTGGTCGTCTTCCGCCTGGATATGAGGTTCATCATATTGTACCTTTGTCCGTTGGCGGCGCAGATGCTACATCAAATATGCAGCTACAGGCTATAGATCTTCATGTGCTTCATCATCAAATCCACCATCCATGGAGATAGGAATGAAATCCATTCGGAAACTCGTTACCGCCTTTAATGAGAAAGCCGGAAAGTTATCTCAATCAGACTTTTTGGTTCCGATTTGCCTGGAAGGTGAGATTCGATTGTTTGGGCTTCACTCAAAAAAGATATTCGAAAAAGGAATGGTTGTGTATGTGGGGAGAGATGTTTCGACTGCAGATCTGTTTGCAAAGCTTGTCGATTCGAAGTGTGTGATTCCTGATGTCAAATCGCAGTTGGCGTATCTCGATCAGTTTTTCGATTCTCTAAGCGGGTTTAAAATTGGTGAATTCGTAAGGCTTTTAGGGCTTCAAGGTGCGTCTTTGGAGAAAACAACGGGGATTCCTCTGATGAAAAAGGTTAACATCCCCTAATGACCCCTGTTAACGGTGTTGCGGTGTTTCGCAATTACCGTTGAACGGAACATTAGGTGCTATTAGATTCACTGTTCAACAAAGGAGAGAAAATGCGAAAATTGTTTGCCATAGCAGCTTTCTGTGTGGTTGGCATGTTTGTCGGTTGTGATTCTGAAAGCTCGACCGCATCCGGTGGACAGCCTGGCACTGCCACAGCGGAGCCATCTGGTATTGTGGGACAATGGATAAAGACCCAAAGAAGCGGCCAGATCAAGTCTTCCAATACGGTCTACACCTTCCGGGCTGATGGTAGTTACTTGAAAACGCAGATTCCTCCGCTAGACGAGAAATCTTACTTCTATCGTGATAGCGGAACCTGGAGTGCATTTCGTGATACCCTCAAGATTGTCTCAAATGGGTTCACCACGAGTTTTGATAGCGGAAAGACCTGGACATCCGATCCTCCGGGGACATTCTATCGGCCATATCAGATAACAGGAAATCAGCTGATCCTTACCCTCGAAGACGATGAAAGTGGAAGTGATGTCTATGAATATTTCGTAAGGAAAAATTGAGTTCTAATTGATTTGAATGCCTCGCCGGGTGCGGGGCTTTTTTTTGAATTGCTCTAGATTTAAGCTCCCAGTGCGCGGAACCATACAAAATTCGGATTCACTTCAATGAAAACACCTTACCTACTCGCTGCTTGGCTTTCGGTATTGGCCCTTTGGAGCTGTGACAAGTCTTCTTCCGGCGATGCTGGGGTTGCTTCTCCAGAGCAGGCTGGTGGGACACCCAGTGCCAGCATAGTCGGGAAGTGGTTTGCCATTCGCCCGTCTGCTGGTGGTGGTGCAGGTGATCCGACTGAATCACATATGCTGGTTACCTATGGTGCAGATGGAAGCATGATCCAATTCGACACGTTGTATCAGAGCGGCTCACTGAAACTCTTGTACAAGTTTTCGGGAACATGGATCGCGAACGGGGCGGACGCCCTCATCCTTAACAATGCGGAATCCTTCACATCAAAGGACACTGGGAAAACGTGGCGAACGAAGAGTCCGGATGGAATCGTGCATGTGAAGTATGTGGCGACCACTTCGACTCTTTCGCTGTATAGTGAGTTAGAAATTGTTACCTGTGTCCGTGTTCAATGAGACTTGATAAACCGGCTCATGCGGAGGCCGCGAAGGTTCTCTTGAAGAGTCGGTTTACCAACCGTCTCTTTGGTGTTGTTTGCGTGCTCTTGATGTTGTGTCTGCTTTCCTGCGATGGTTTCGATGAGGATGCAGAAGATCCTCCTGCGAGTTCGCACGACACGACCTTGCGGGTGTTGCGTTTCGGTGAAGGCGCGTACAGCATCGAGTTGAAGCCTGGTGTCGTGAACTATGTCTCCGACTCCATCTCGCATGCGTTCGCACAGGTGGCGATCAACGCGGTCCCAACTTCGGAATGGGCCAGAGTCACTTGCGACGAAATTTCTTGCAACAATTGGTTCGCGCTATCCGATACCGGAACGCTCGTCACGATCAAGGTGACGAACATGAACAGCGTCCTCGTGTATTCGTTGCGGTTGATCTGGAAGAAGTTCGTTCCTCCTCCAGCTTCGGATTATGGTGTTCCGTGGGCATCTGTTTCTTACGGGCAGTTGGTGGATCCACGAGACCAGCAGGTCTACAAGACGGTTTGGATTGGAAGTCAGCATTGGATGGCGCAGAACTTGAACTACGTCACCTATGGAAGCTACGCCTACCAGAATTCCTTGGACAGTGCTGCGAAGTATGGTCGGCTCTATACATGGATGAGTGCCATGGGGACAGTCGGTTACGACACGATCCTTCCCCAAGGTGATCAAGGGATCTGTCCGGGTGGGTGGCACATTCCATCCGATGCGGAGTGGGCGACCCTTTCCAACACTGTCTACCAGGAACAGCGTTGGCCACCGCTGACTTTCTTGAAGGCTTCAGTTGGTTGGCCAAGCGGACAAAACGGCTCAGATGTTTACGGCTTTCGTGTCTTGCCTGCTGGCGAAGGCAATCCATCCTTCAGGTCTGTCGGAGCAAGAACCGGTTTTGCAACGAGCACACGATGGGGATACCTTCCGAAGATCCGGAGCCTGTCTGGAACGTCTAACTACTTCGAGGAGGCGAGTGGCCAGAGATGGAACTGGTACTCCGTTCGTTGTTTGGAAAACTGAAGCGGCTCTGCAAAGCCGTGAATGGCGGTGTCCGTCGGTGTTGTATCCATTTTGCAATCGCGCTGAATGAAGGCACGTCAGTATTTGTCTGGACGAGAATTCATCCAAACATAAACGGCCTTTGCGTATGATTTTTGCGAAAGCAATCGTTATTTGGTATGTTATGGGTAATGGGACGAGTGTGCCTTGTACGAAATGCAAACAAAAATTTGCGTTTTTTGAACAATGTTTAACAAATCGTTCGTGCGACGGATTCTGACTCGATGGCGATTTGAAAATTGCGACACAGAGCCTCGCCATATTTTGGTTCAGCCGATTCACTCGCTGGTTGGATCCACTTGTCTATCGCTGCGCGTTCCCAAATTGGACCACGAGCTGTGACGCAGACAGGACAAGGAAGCTCACCTCGATCGATCCCGTTCATGATGCAGGGTTTCGAGATGTGATACTCGAATTGGATTTGATCGCACGATATCAACTCTGAGCTGTTAGAAGTGTGCCATTCCATAGTGAACCTTTGTTCTGATGAGGTTGCTTGGTGTTGGTTCTTGTCGGACGGCGTGAGTGCCGCGAAGACGCTCCGATCATGCGAGACATTTCTCTCACATTGGTTCTTTACGGTTTGCGAGTTCCGTTTGCTTCGGACGCAGGATCTTCGGCTAGCGGCATGCAGTAGACGGTGTGGTTGGCGATGCAGAAATGATCTTTCATCGTGCGCGTGTTCGCTCCGGCGACATTCGAACCATCACGTGGAATACTTCTGATGGACGGACTTCATCAGCCTAGACCTGCGTGGATCGGATTTTTGCAAACCGTCTCGGATGCGTTGTCAGCGAGCAGTTCAAACGGAAGCAGGTGTGAGCAGTTCAAAGGGAAGCACCCCTGCGGGTGCAAAACTAGCCCTTTGCGGCTTCCGATAGCGAGTCGTCTCCTGCGATCTTGAGGTTTTTGTTCTGTGTGACCTTGCTCCCTTGAGGTTGATGACCTGGGGCCGACTCGAGGAGTCTGTCGAGAATGGCGCTGGCCGCCGTCGCGTCACCCAGGAAGGCTCCCCAGTCCGCGACAGGCCGGTTGGTGGCCACCACGGTGGATGTCGTTCCGTGGCGCCTGTGGATGACTTCCAGAATATCTTCCGTATCGGTGCCCCGCAGCGACTTCATTCCGAATTCGTCCAGGATCAAAAGCTGTGGTGCAACAAGTTGGGCGATCAGTTCGCGCCGTCTGTTGGCTTTCCGCGCACCAGATCGTCGGCCAGATCGAAGGCGTTTTTCCAAAGCGTTTTCCATCCGGCTGCGACGGCTGGCTCAGCCAGGCGCAACACAGATGGGTTTTCCCCACGCCGGGGAGGTCCGACAAATGGCACGTCCGTTTTGTGTGTACGAACTGTCCGGAGGACAGCCCCTGGATCAGGCGGCGCGGGACGCGTGGTTGAAGGTCCAGTCGAAGTCTTCCAGCGTTTTCATGGAGGGGATCTTGCTGCGCTCAATCGCCGTTTTTGAAGTCGTCCGGCGCGGCGGTTCATCTCGTCTTCCACCAGTTCGACAGAAAACTGCAGATGATCGGTTTCGCCCTTGCGCGCTAGCATGATCCGCATGGGCAGGCTCTCGGCCATGCCGCCCATGCGGAGGCTGCGCAGGATGTGGTTGGAGGGTCTCGATGCTGGTCTTCATTGGCCCACCTCGCCCATCAATGCGTCGATCATCTCCTGGTACTCGTCCATGGATCGGATAACAGAGCTGTCATCGTCGAATCGGCTTGAGCGATGAGTCGGCCGTGTCCTTGCGTCGTTGCGCCTGCAGCTCACAGCTCCCGGAGGCGATGCCAGCTTGCCTCGGGGGCAGGAGTCATCTTCGAGCATGCCGTTTCCAGGATCTCGAGCCAAAGCGCCCTTTCCAGATCGCGAATGCCCAGGACGCCCGGTGCGTACGCGGATGTCTGCCTCGGTCGTCGGACAGGATGCTTTCCACCAAGGCGTTGCAGTGCGGCCCGACCTTGGATGCGCCACGGAGGTACCAGGCTTCGCGTTCGTTGCGCGTTCGATCCATCCACGCCGGATGCGCCCCTTCCTTTCGGACCAGATGCCCTTTGTGCAGGCTGCGGTCGTGGCGGATCTCGAACTTGGGACCCGACTCCGTGGAGGCGATAGACACGCACCTCGCGTGCGTCGTACTGTACAGACACGATTTGTCCGATCAAGAGATGGCTCACCTCGTAGTGGCAGGAATCCACCTCCACGGTTCCTTGCACACTGACCTTGCGTCGTCCCATCTCGAACAGATGGAACGGGGAGCCGGAATGGTTGCAGTGCAGGCGCCTCCTCACTTTGGAAATACCTCCAGGACCTGCCGCTTGTGGCGTCCATGGATGCGCTGGTGCGCGGTGCGGGCCTCCCCAGATGCGAAGCCGTTCGTTCAGGGAATCCAATGAGTCAATTTCCGGCAATCCCTTCAGGAAGCCATCCTCGTGTACCGGCAATCGCGCCCACGCGACCCCTTCTGGTTGAGGGCAGCCCGGATCGCAAGGCGACAGCAGAATGCCGTAATGGCCAGCCCAGGCTTGGAACAGTGGATGGAGCACGGGATCGTGGCGATGCGCCTGGATGACGGCGGCTTTGAAGTTGTCGATCTTGGGTCGCTCGGGGACGCCTCCAAACTTCTCGAAACCCCGCATCAGTGCAGCCAGAACTGTGCGCGCCGACTGATCCAGGATCGCTTCCCGGTAGCTCACCGCGCTGTGCGACAGCGTCAGTACCAAAATCCAGGTGCGACGCCGCACCACTTGGCCAGAAGCCTCGCGCAAGACCAAACGAGGCCCCTCCAGGAAGTCCATTTGGGCCTCTTCGCCGGGAAGTACATCCAGATGCTGGAACCATTTCGGGTGATTGGCCTTGACCTTGTGGACCAGACGCTTCACCGAATCCTCTCCGCCCAGGAATCCGTGCAGATCGGTCAGATCCTGCCAGATCCGACGAGCCCCCAGACCACGCTTCAGATAGGCACCGATGCCTCCAAAGAGGTTTCGATAGGGCGCTGCGCGTCGACAAAACCGGGATAGGGTCGGGCGCTACCTCCTCTGTGTGGTGGCTTGCTCGATACCCCAGGATCTCGGACAGGTTCCCCGGCTGAGCACTTCAAGGCCAGGTGCTTCCCTTTGAGCGAGATCCCCGGTGAGCACTTCAGGTGCAGATGCTTCCTTTGCCCCAGGGTGCGACTCAACTCCTGGACCGTTTTGGGCGAGCTGTGCGTCAATCGACAGATCGAACGCTGGAATGCCCTGCCGCAACAACGTCAGGATCGTGGTTTTCTTGTCCATCGTGATGAAATTCCCCATGTGTCCCCGGTAAACTCGGAGGTAAGCACAGGGGGCATTCAAACCGGGAAGACCGCTTCCTTGAACCCTCCGAACTGCTCGTTACCGCTTCCCTTTGACTGCTCGCCAACAGTAGAAGACC
>JADKBN010000028.1 GCA_016715065.1 Fibrobacterota bacterium | reverse complement strand
AATCGCAGCCCACAGGTTGCCCGCGAGCCGCAAACACATCCTCTGCCAAAAACTCCAGGGCCTCCACAGGATAGGCTTTGATCAAATTCTTGACTGCTTGATCGTGAGAAAATGCGTCGGGGGACATTAACAGGATGCTGAAAAACCCTCCCAAATCGCCTGCGGCTCGACAGAATCTGTCGTAGATTGTGATATGCGCGGTCGCATTCAATCCAATCCCAGTTTCATTGCCGTTGTAGACCTTGATGCTCGTATTCGTCCGAACCATTGTCAGCGAGCAGTTCAAACGGAAGCAGGTGTGAGCAGTTCAAAGGGAAGCACCCCTGCGGGTGCAAAACTAGCCCTTTGCGGCTTCCGATAGCGAGTCGTCTCCTGCGATCTTGAGGTTTTGTTCTGTGTGACCTTGCTCCCTTGAGGTTGATGACCTGGGCCGACTCGGAGGAGGTCTGTCGAGAATGGCGCTGGCCGCCGCCGCGTCACCCAGGAAGGCTCCCCAGTCCACGACAGGCCGGTTGGTGGCCACCACGGTGGATGTCGTTCCGTGGCGCCTGTGGATGACTTCCAGAATATCTTCCGTATCGGTGCCCCGCAGCGACTTCATTCCGAATTCGTCCAGGATCAAAAGCTGTGGTGCAACGTTGGGCGATCAGTTCGCGCCGTCTGTTGGCTTCTCTTGCGCGCACCAGATCGTCGGCCAGATCGAAGGCGTTTTTCCAAAGCGTTTTCCATCCGGCTGCGACGGCTGACTGGGCCAGGGCGCAACACAGATGGGTTTTCCCCACGCCGGGAGGTCCGACAAATAGCACGTCCCGTTTTCGTGTACGAACTGTCCGGAGGACAGCTCCTGGATCAGGCGGCGCGGGACGCGTGGATTGAAGGTCCAGTCGAAGTCTTCCAGCGTTTTCATGGAGGGATCTTTGCTGCGCCCAATCGCCGTTTTTGAAGTCGTCCGGCGCGGCGGTTCATCTCGTCTTCCACCAGTTCGGACAGAAACTGTAGATGATCGGTTTTCGCCCTTGCGCGCCAGCGTGATCCGCATGGGCAGGCTCTCGGCCATGCCGCCCATGCGGAGGCTGCGCAGGATGGGTTGGAGGGTCTCGATGCTGGTCTTCATTGGCCCACCTCGCCCATCAATGCGTCGATCATCTCCTGGTACTCGTCCATGGATCGGATAACAGGATCTGTCATCGTCGAATCGGCTTGAGAGGCGATGAGTCGGCCGTAATCCTTGCGTCCGTTGCGCCTGCACCAGCTCACACAGCTCCCGGAGGCGATGCCAGCTTGCCTCGGGGCAGGAGTCATCTTCGAGCATGCCGTTTCCAGGATCTCGGGCCAAAGCGCCTTTCCAGATCGCGAATGCCCAGGACGCGCCGGTGCGTACGCGGATGTCTGCCTCGGTCGTCGGACCGGATGCTTTCCACCAAGGCGTTGCAGTGCGGCCCGACCTTGGATGCGCCACGGAGGTACCAGGCTTCGCGTTCGTGCCGCGTTCGATCCATCCACGCCGGATGCGCCCTTCCTTTCGGACCAGATGCCCTTTGTGCAGGCTGCGGTCGTGGCGGATCTCGAACTTCGGACCCGACTCGTGGAGGCGATAGACACGCACCTCGCGTGCGTCGTACTGTACAGACACGATTTGTCCGATCAAGAGATGGCTCACCTCGTAGTGGCGGAATCCACCTCCACGGTTCCTTGCACACTGACCTTGTCGTCCCATCTCGAACAGATGGAACGGGGAGGCCGGAAGTGGTTGCAGTGCAGGCGCCTCCTCACTTTGAAATACCTCCAGGACCTGCCGCTTGTGGCGTCCATGGATGCGCTGGTGCGCGGTGCGGGCCTCCCAGATGCGAAGCCGTTCGTTCAGGGAATCCATTGAGTCAATTTCCGGCAATCCCTTAGAAGCCATCCTCGTGTACCGGCAATCGCGCTCCACGCGACCTTGGTTGGGGCAGCCCGGATCGCAAGGCGACAGCAGAATGCCGTAATGGCCAGCCCAGGCTTGGAACAGTGGATGGAGCACGGGATCGTAGCGATGCGCCTGGATGACGGCGGCTTTGAAGTTGTCGATCTTGAGTCGCTCGGGACGCCTCCAAACTTCTCGAAACCCCGCATCAGTGCAGCCAGAACTGTGCGCGCCGACTGATCCAGGATCGCTTCCCGGTAGCTCATCGCGCTGTGCGACAGCGTCAGTACCAAAATCCAGGGTGCGACGCCGCACCCTTGGCCAGAAGCCTCGCGCAAGACCAAATGAGGCCCCTCCAGGAAGTCCATTTGGGCCTTCTTCGCCGGGAAGTACATCCAGATGCTGGAACCATTTCGTGATTGGCCTTGACCTTGTGGACCAGACGCTTCACCGAATCCTCCGCCCAGGAATCCGTGCAGATCGGTCAGATCCTGCCAGATCCGACGAGCCCCCAGACCACGCTTCAGATAGGCACCGATTGCCCTCCAAATGAGGTTTCAATAGGGGCGCTGCGCGTCGACAAAACCGGGATAGGGTCGGGCGCTACCTCCTCCGTGGTGGCTTGCTCGATACCCAGGATCTCGGACAGGTTCCCCGGCGAGCACTTCAAGGCCAGGTGCTTCCTTTGAGCGAGATCCCCGGTGAGCACTTCGGGTGCAGATGCTTCCTTTGCCCCAGGGTGCGACTCAACTCCCTGGACCGTTTTTGAGCGAGCTGTGCCCAATCGACAGATCGAACGCCCGGAATGCCCCTGCCGCAACAACGTCAGGATCGTGGTTTTCTTGTCCATCGTGATGAAATTCCCCATGTCCCCGGTAAACTCCGGAGGTAAGCACAGGGGGCATTCAACCGGGAAGACTGCTTCCCTTTGAACCCTCCGAACTGCTCGTTACCGCTTCCCTTTGACTGCTCGCCAACAAACCATCCTTTGCGCAAGATCAAGGAGATCTGTGACAAAGCTCTGCAAGGTTTAAACTCCGAGTTTGATCAGGCATACAAGGTAGGTGGTCGCCCTTCTATCCCGCCAGAACAGTTGCTCAAAGGCTCTCTCCTACAGATCATCTACGGCATTCGCAGCGAGCGACAGCTTTGCGAACGCATCGATGATAGCTTGACTTTCCGCTGGTTTCTGGATCTTCCGCTTGACCAGGAAGCATGGGTTCCAACGGTCTACACCCACAATCGCGATCGACTTCTGTCCACCGAGATGTCTCGCAATTTCCTCGCTCGCGTGGTGGAGTTCGGCAAAGGTTTCGTTTCCACTTGCCAGGTCGTCGATGGCACACCTCATTCAGGCTTGGGAAGCACAAAAAAGCCGCAGCCGATGGCTTCGGATTCCGACGATGATACGCCCACAGCGCCACCTCCTTCGGAGCCGTCAAGTGAGCCTTCAACCGATGACGCCAAGCCTCACACAGGCAAGGACATCCTGCGAGATTTTCGGGGGGAGACATTTTCAAATTCCACTCATCGATCAAGCAGACCCGGATTCTCGCCTTGCTCGAAAGAGCAGCAATACAGCCGCCAAGCCCAGCTACTTGGGCAACGCGATGATGGAAAATCGCAGTGGATTGGTGGTTGAATCCGATCTCCGTCAAGCTGCAGGCGAGGGCGGTGAAGCCTGGTCTGCGTTGGCGATGCTCGAGCGCATGGAAGGTGATCACGAGATTACGCTGGGAGCCGACAAAGGCTACGACAACAAGGGCTTCGTGGAGATATGCCGCCAGATGAATACGATTCCCCATGTGGCGCAAAACAAGGGACCTGAAAGAGGGGCAAATTACCGCCCAAATTGGCCTTGTGGCCATTAGCGAAGTGACAACGCATCAAAAACAGGGCATCAGCCATCAGGGAAGGCGCTTGGGGTGGATGCAATTTCTGTCAACAAAAATGAAATATCCGGCTCAGAATGGCTGAAATTCGGATTTTTCAGCATCCTGTTAAGGTAAAACTACGCTATGCTGCTCGTTTGAGCAAGTCAATTTCCCTCGATCACCCCCCCTCGACCGGGATCCACACCTCCACCACCGCCCCGTGTTCGTCCAGCGGGGCGATCCGGAAGGTGCCGCCCATCCTGCGGGCACGCGCCTCGATCCCCGCCAAGCCGATCCCGCCCGATTTGGCGCCCAATCCCGTCCCATTGTCCTGGATGGACAACAACATGCCTTTGCCCTGCGCGCTCGTGGCAATCCGGATCCTCGTGGTTTGCCATGGTGAACGGCATTGCTGATCGACTCCTGCACGATCAGAAACAGCTCCAGATTCACCGTGGGCAGATGCTCCTTTGCATAGGCCAGATCCAGTTGGAAGGCCAACTGGGGGTTTTCCATGGCCCTCGCCAGCTCCGAGAGCGCCAACTGCAGGCTGGGAGTCCCGTGCGCCGAGGGATGCAAATGGTGGGAAATCTCGCGGACAGAATCTGCCAAGTCCTGCAACTGGGCTTCCACCTCCTCGCCCACGCCTCCGGCGGACTTCATTTGGCGATGAAGCGACAAGCGGATCGCCAAGATGCGCTGGGACAGATCGTCGTGGAGATCGGATCCTATCCGGGCCCGGTATTGCCGGTATTGGTCGTCCAGACGGCGATCGAAATCCCGGACCAGACCGGCGTGCGCATCCAGACGCCGCCTCACATCCAAGGCAAGCACCAGGGGTGGTCCCGATGTGTTCCAGGATCGCGCCGATGAACACGACGGTCGTGTCCTGATCCGGAACACCGATGGGCTTGAAAAAGTCGCGGATCTGCCCATACAGCGCAGCCCCCACCAACGGCAGGCAAGCGATGAGCACCCGCCGAGCCAAAACATCCGACCGGGCCCGCCAACCCAGCATCCCCAAGGCCAAAAGCAGCGTAGGGGCCTCCATGATTTCCGGAGTGAATCGTCTCAGGATTTCCGCATGGAAATCCGGCAGCGCCACCGAGCACAAGGCGAACAGCCCGCACAAGGCCACCCACGAGATCCCGAAATCCAACACGCGCCTGAGTCTTGGAAACCGATCCCGCAAACCCACCAGATCGCGCAGGAAAAGCATGTACAAGGCCAGCGACACCCGCGAGGCGAAAGATGGCACCGCATGATTCCACTCCGGATGATCCGGCCAGAGCAACGCACCCGCCATGCCGGTCTTGGCCCCCACCCACAGGATCCCCAGAGCCAGATAGGCCACATACCAGGCGTAGGCCCGCAAGCGGGCGACCCAAAGCAAGTAGATCGCCACCAGCAGGATGATGGTCAACACTCCCAGGATCCAGGCGTCGTGAGCGGTGTGGCTCTGGATCCGTTCGGCCAATCGCGCATCCGGCACGAGCTCCACCTCCAGCAGCACATCCCCTTGCGGATCGGAGGCGGTGACATAAAGTGTCTCGGGCCCGCCGTGCAGATCCAACGGGATGGCCGTGTGGAAGGTGCCGGCCGGGCTCTCGCGGAAGGCGCGCGAGGTCCCGAACACCCCGAGGTCGCGAGCACCCAGCCGCAAACGAAGCTCTTCCGGCGTGCGCAACTGGCTCACCCACCACCAACGACCGGGGCTCGGTGTCCGCAGGGGAATGCGCAGTTCCACACCACTGGTGCAGGCGCCGAAGAACAGCTCCTTGGATTCCACCCATTCGCCCCCTGGTTGCGGGGTCGTTTGTCTCTGGATGGCCTGTGCGACCAAAGGGACTGCCGCGGAGGCGTTCAGCGCCAGGGCTGCCGGGCTTGGATCGCCGATCGGTTCAGCACCCCGGAGCAGTTCCAGCCAGTAAAGGAGAAGGAGGCCCATTGCTTGAAAAGGGTAAATCCACGGGAGTCGATCAAGGGGTGAACGGGACTATCTTGAGATCACCCTCACCCTTCCCTCTCCCCTCCGAGCCCCCCCATGCTCCAGATCCTCCCAGCCCTCCTGCTTCTCGGCGCCGCCGACCCCGCCTGGAAAACCCGTCCCTTGTCGGAATTTGTCCTGTCGGACAAATCGACGCTTCGTTCCCTGGACTCCACTTTCCTTTCCCTCAGTCCGGACCGCCGCAAACGCAAGCAGCCATTGGACGATGTCCCGGCCGCTCGCGTCGAAAAAGGGGCGACGGATCTTTGGCTGGTGGGATCGGCATTCGATTCGGGAGGCCTCACCTACCTGGCCGTCAAGCGACGCGACGGCTGGGTTCTGCGAGGCCTGTACAACGCGCGCCCCCAGCACATCCTTCCGGAAAACTCGACCTTCCGACTCGCTTGGGACACCACGCTGCCGAGTGGAGGTCGGTTTCAATATTCCACCAAGCCCTACGATGGAACATTCCTGCCGCCGCCGGACCGATTGGTGGAAATCGACAAGCCGACCGCGAACACCTGCAGCACCCAGGAACCAAACTGCGGGAAACTGACAAGTTCCGTCTTGCTGGAAGGAACCGCGCTGGAAAGCCGCGCCTGCGCGCTTCAAGGGCGTTTTCCGGGAATCAACTGTGCCATCAGCACTTCCGGCGATCCCGACCGACCTCTTGTCCTGAAGCCGATGCTCTACCTCTATCCCCCGGACACCCTGGACGTGACCGTGACCATGGGTCGCCCCGAGCGGGTCTCCGTCAGTTATCCAGCCCTTGTAAACGACTCCTGGACGGTGCGGGCCCATCCTGGCGGCGACCTCGTGTCCAAGACCTCCGGCAAGCGCTACTACGGTCTCTTTTGGGAAGGCTATTCTTGGAATGCGCCGATCTCCGATACCGGTTTTTGTCTCTCCCGCGAGGAATTCGGGGAAAGGATGGATTCCATCCTGGAGCTCAAGGGCCTGAACTTCCGCGAGCGCGAGGAGTTCATCACCTTCTGGATCGCGCGGATCGCGCAACCCTTCGTGGCGGTGCGCTTCCCGGAACAAGCCTTTTCCCAGGCGTTTCCCGTCCACATCCTCCCTCCGCCGGAACTGTTCCTGCGGGTGTTCGCCACCTTCGAGCAGCGCGCCACGCCCATGCACTTGGTTGCACCGCGTCTGGAAGGCATCCGTCGCCCTGCCTGGACGGCCGTGGAATGGGGCGGCCAGGAGATCCACAGCCGCTAAGGTCGGGCCGGGGCATTCTGTGGAGGAACCATTCTTCTCCCTGCCACAAGGAGAAATGCAAGGAAAGTTCTCCCTGGATCAGGGAGAACTTGAGAGCCCAGCTATTCACCGCTGCGAATTTCTACCCATTGATGACCGCCTCCCTGCGCAATAGAGAGGCTGCAAACAAGGAGCCCGTTTCATGAAAGACGTCATCCTCCACGCGTTCAACTGGAAGTTCAAGGACATCGGCGACATGGCCCAGCGCATCGCCGATGCCGGCTACGGCGCGGTGCTGTTCCCGCCGCCGTTGTACTCGGATGAAAACGGACCCGAGTGGTGGCAGCGCTACCAGCCCAAGGACTACCGGATCGTCCGCTCGCACTTGGGCCGCAAGGCGGACGTCCAACGGGCCATCGACGAACTGGCCAAGTGGGAGTCAAGAGCTACGTGGACGTGGTCTTCAACCACATGGCCAACGAGTGGCGGGAAGACCGCTGGCACTTCCCCGGCAAGGCGGAACTGGAGCGTTACAAGAAGGAACGCGCGGAATTCGAAAAGGACAAGCTGTTTGGCAACCTGGACGAAGGCTTCTTCAACGAGCACGACTTCCATCCTCCCGGCGACATTTCCAACTGGAGCGACAAGGCTCAGTTGGTGGATTTGGCGCTGTCGGGATTGCCGGACCTGGTGTTGTCCATCGCCGTGGTGGAAGACCAGGTGGACTGCCTGGACGCCCTCGTGAAGATGGGATTCTCCGGATTCCGTGTGGATGCGCTCAAGCACTTGCCAGTGGCACACATCAACACCGTGTTCCGCTCCGGGGCCATGCAGGGCAAGTACATCTTCGGCGAAACCCTCACCTTCGATCGCTCCCAGAACGACCTGTTCCTGTGGCCCGTGCTCGCCCAGACCGGCATGCCCTGCTACGATTTCCCCCTGCAGCAGACCATGCTGAAGGCATTCACCCCCGGCGGGTCGCTGCGCGATCTGGTCAACCCGGCCGCCTACGGCAACGCCCTGCCATGGGACAAGTCCGTGACTTTCACCGTCACCCACGACGTGCCCAACAACGACGGCTTCCGCGGAATGCTCCTGGATCCGCACGACGAATACCTCGCCAACGCCTACATCCTGGGTCGTGACGGCGGCGTGCCGCTGATGTACTCCGACAACGGCGAGAGCGCCCGCCAATACCCCTCCGACAAGGGACGCTGGGAAGGCCTGTGGTGCCGGTACGATGTCACCCAGATGATCAACTTCCACAACCACGTGCAGGGTGAACCGCTGTGGCTGTTGTGGGAATCGGACGGATTGCTGGTGTTCGCGCGCGGCGATCGCGGCATCGTGGCGATCAACAAGACCGGCGAATGGGCCCACCCCGACATCTGGACCTGGGGCCTGCGCTGGGGCAATTGGCGCTGCCAGCTCCACCAGCACCAGATGAACCTCTGGGGGGACCGCTTCAATTTCGCCGTGCCTCCGCGCCAAGCCCAGATGTGGCTCTGGGAAGGCTGATCCGTGTTTCCTGGAAGGGATCGGTTGACGGTCCCTTCCAGCGGTAGTCCCTTTGTCTGGTAAGATCCACCCCCCTCCCATCGAGGTCGCGAAGGCTTTGAAGCGCGCACCTCCGAGGTTCCGACCATGAGATTTTTCTTCCGCATGCTGTTCGGCATCTATCCCCAGTCCTGGTTCGTGCTGGCGGCCCTGCTGTTCATCGCCCGTGTCCTGCACGTTCCCTTTGTCGGGATCTTGTCGTATCCTGTCACTTTGCTGATCTGCACCGGCATGTGCATCGCAGGGTATATCGGGATCCGCATGAATCGCCCCCGGTACTACTGAGCCACTCGGTCGCTTTTCCATCCCAGGAACACAGCCCATGACTTCCGAAAATCGTCCGAACGATCCCGGCGCCCCTTATCCAGGCGCCAACAACCCCTCCGGCGGCGGCTCCAGCAGCTATCCTGGCGGTGGCTCGCCGCTTTTTCCTGGGAACTACCCCCCTCCGCCTGCGGCACCTGCCCAAAGTGCGCCACCTCCACCTCCCGCGCCCCGGCCAGCACCGCCCCCACCGCCGGCTGCTCCGTATCCCAGCTACCCGGGCACCGCACCGGCTGCACCCGCCCAAAGCGCGCCTCCGCCACCGCCGCCGGCACCACCGGCACCCTACCCCACCTACCCGGGTACCGCACCAGCCGCACCCACCCCGCCTCCTCCGGCAGCACCGCGTCCCTCGCCAGCTCCAGCACCTGCAGCGAGCCCCTATCCGAGCTACCCCGGCACGGCGCCTTCCGCCGTTCCTGTACACACCCCTCTCCCGATCCCTCCTGCCCCGATCTCGGCACCCCTCGCGCCGGCCGCGCCCATCGCCCCTCCACCGCCGCCTCGGGCTCCGTATCCCGGCACCAATCCAACCCCTCCGATCCAGCAGGCGCCACCGCCGCCGCCACCGCCGCCACGAGAGATCGCGCCTCCCGAGCCCCCCGCGGATTCGTTCACCCCCAATCGCACGCCCGGATGGTCTTCACCCTCCGGCAACAGCTACCGAACCGGAACTTCCACGCCGGTGCGCATCGGCGGCAGCGGTCGCCCTCCCTCCGGATCCGGCCAGCCAAGCGGCGGGAACATTGACGCCTATCGCAATTCCATGACCGAGAACATCTGGGGCAACATCGGGTTCGTCATCGGCGTTTCCGTGGTGGCCTGCATTCCTGCCATGATCTTCGGCGTCGTGCTTGGCGGACGGATTCTGTCCAATATCCCCGGATTCATCATCGCTGCGATCCTAGCCGCCGGATCATTCTATCTGGTCCGCAGCCAACCCAGAACCGCCCTGCTGTTTCCCGTCTCCATCACCGCCTTCTTCCTGCTGGGGTGGCTGGTGTCCGGTTCGGACAAGCCTTCCCCGAAAGAGCTTTCCATCACGAAAAAAGAGGGGCGACGCCACGAAGCCCTGCTCCAGGGAAAAGCCGTGGGCCAGTGCAAAGACATGTGGGAGCGCGGCATCACCACCGCGGGGGTGCGAGACGCTTTCCGGCAATCCTGGTGGGACGCGGCATCCAAGCCTGCCGTGGACCAATTCGCCACCACGTTGAACCAGTTGGCCACCAACGTCGAAAACTGCCTGGAGAACAACCCTCCTGGGATTTCCCTGCTCCAACCAGCACTCACGTTCGATGCCGACCTCGGCTTGTTCCCGATCCAACTTGGCGACATCAAAACCACCATCGACATCTCACGCAAGGCAATCGCTCTGGCGCAGCGGAAGAATTCCGGCGCCGTTACGCCCGACGACTTGCTGATGCTCTCCAGACACGTGAGCAGGATGGATTCCATCGGCCGCGACCCGCTCTCCACTCCCAATACGCGCATCGGCAAAATCCCGGGTACCGGACTGGGAATGTGACCTTCAGCGAGCCTCAGCCCAACGGATCGGCGAATCGGAAGGCCGTCTCGCGGTCCTGGTCCACGATGTCCAGTGCCTGTTGCAGGCGCTGGACTGGCGATCCGACAAGCTCGAACCACGGCACGCGCCCCTGGGCGAGGACTTCGCGGAAGCGTCGTGTCATGTCGGGGCGAAGCTGGGGCTGGTCGCGCAAGCCGTCGTCCTCGAAGGCCACGGCTTCGTGGGAAGTCAACAGGTACAAGGCTCGCGGAGGCAGGGCGGCGGCGAAGTCGCGCACCCACGGGCTGGTGGAGCCCATGTAGCGCTCCTGCCAAAGGCAGGTGGCCAAGCCATCGGTGTCGCACACCAGCACGGGTGAGCCCTCTCGCGCCGCCTCTTCTTCCATTTCCAGCTGCACCCGGCAGATCTCGCGGAAGTCCAGTTCGTTCCAGGGGAAGTCGGACGGAAGATGCGACAGATTTTGCGCGCGCTGGCGCGCTTGGAGGTCGGCGCTGTACTGCCGGCCGTATTCGGCTACCCAACGCGTGCGATCCCAAGGTCCACCGCGCGACACCAGCGCCTTGTGCAGGTCCACCGAAAGCGTCGTGGTGCCGGAGCTTGCGCCCACCACCACCACCCGCCGGCAAAGTCCCGCGCGCACCGGTGGTGGCAGGAAATGCCAATGCGCGAACAGGTCCGACCTCGCCGCGGTACCGGAAACGGGGTAGGTGGACCGTTTTGGATCCACACCCACGGCGGTCGCGCCGAAGCGCCTTGCCATTTCCTGTCCGTACGATTCCGAACTGAACACGGCGTCCACCCGAGGCCAGGGATCGATGGCATCCGCCACACCAATCAAATCCACCATGATCTTCTCGTGCGCATCCCAGATCGCGCTGGACTCGTAATCGATGGGGACATCGTCCAATCCGGCGAGGACCCGCAAGCCGGCCGCCGCGGGGAAACAATCGGCGAGCCATTTGGCCCGTGTCACTCCGGGTAGCGACTCCACGGAGGAATACAGGACCTGCACGGTCACTCGATGGCATCCGGCCAACGCCGATTCCACCAGATGCACATGGCCTCGGTGCGGCGGGTAGAACTTCCCCACCACCAATCCGTGCTCGAACTTCGATGTCCCGGCCATCTACGCCACGAGCTTCCTTCGCCACGCGACAAATCCCGACACGCACAGCGCCAGGAACACCAGGTACAGAAGCGAAATCAGGTAGAGCCCCCGGCTCCAATACAGAGGCACCGACACGAGGTCCACCGCGATCCACCAGTACCAGGAGTCCAACTTTTTGCGGTTGAGCAGCCACTGCGCCGACAGGCTCATGCAGGTGACGAGGGCATCGAGGGGAGGGGCCGCTCCCTTGACGAGAACCATCAGCTTCCACAGCACGAACCACACCGCTCCCGTGAGCACGACAAGCCCGACCCATTCGCCGCCATTGGAACGGGTCACCCGTAGATCCTCCGAGGCGCCGCGGCGCGCCCACAACCACCAACCTTGGATGGAAAGCACGATGAACACCACCTGCAGACTCGCATCGGAAAACAGGCGCTGGTGGAAGAACACCAATCCCAACACCAGCGAATTGACGATTCCTGTCGGGAAGTTCCAGATGCTCCCTCGCACCGTCAAATAGACGCACAGAAGACCCGTCACGAACCCGATGAGGTCGCCCCACGAAACGGCCATCCCCCAGACGGTCGTCACGGTCGACGCCAACAGCTGCAGAATCACGTCCCCTCCGCGGCCACGCCACCCAGCATGGTGTCCAGAAGGTGGAAGTGGTCCTCGAAGAACTTGTCCTCGGCTTCCCGGATTTCGTCCACCGTCATCCAGCGCGCGATCCCAGCATCGTCCTGTCCGACCACCTCCGGTGGCTGCTCCAGAGCCAGCTCGAACCGGAAAACCTGCGTGACGATCCGCGCCCGCAAGCTGCGGCCCGGATGATCGAAGTACTTCTGATCCATGGGCTCTTGCCCGAACAGATCCAATCCGGTCTCTTCGCGCAGCTCGCGACGGGCCCCATCCAACATGGATTCCTGCGATTCCAAAAAGCCACCAGGAAGCGCCCAAAGCCCTTGGCCGGGACGTTTGCCACGCGTGATCAACAGGATTTTCCCCGCACAGCGCACCAGGGAGTCCACCGTCAGAAACGGCCCTTTCCCCCAACGCGTGGAGTAGTTGCGGATCACGTCGGCGTCTTCGGCGAGTTCAACGCGATGCGGCTCGCGGGACCACGTTTCCAGCCAGGCCAGCACAGGCAAGGGAACATCGGAAACCAAGGTTTCGCGGACCTCGTCCCAGGGCAAGCGCGACAAAATCCGATCACGGACCGGCGTGGCGTCCCAATGTCCTTGGCGACCCGCCTCCACCAATGTCCAACCCGGGAACAGGTCCAGGTAGTAGCTGGAGGCGTCCTTGTGGAATCCCACCAAGGCCACATCGCCCGTTGCCACGTCTTCCACCTTGGCGCGGACCTCGCCCGCCCAACGCCGCGCGCCCCAAACGTCGCGCTGCGGCACCACCACCAGGCGTTGATTCTTGTCTTCCGGCAAGGCCGAGCGGATCATCGTCTCGCGATCGGTGGCGGAAAACGGATTCCGGGGCGAGCGCGCCGAAAAGGCCGACCCCAGCACCAGCACCACCTGATCCGCCGCCTCGAACGCCCGGTCCAACAATCCCGCGTGGCCATTGTGGAAAGGCTGGAACCTACCAATCACCACCGCCGTGGTCGGCTTCGCGGCGTCCATCAGAATTCCACCTTCGCCGCGATGGGCATCTGGCGCCCCGACCCGAAGGCGCGTGGCCGCAAGCGCAAAATGGGCGGCGCTTGGCGTCGTTTGTATTCGGTGCGGGCCAACAGCTTCTTGACCCGCGCGATGGTGGCCATCCCTTCCGGGGCTCCGCTCAACACCCTGAGCACACCGTCCACCGCTTGGCGGTCAGTGGCCGAAAGCATCGATCCCTCGATCAGGTCCTTGAGGATGGCATCCAGCACGGGGTAGGGTGGCAGGCTGTCCTGGTCACGCTGGCCCGGCGCCAGCTCCGCCGAGGGTTCCTTGTCGATGATGGCATTGGGAATGATCTCGCGCCCCGCGGTTGTGTTGATGTGGCGCGACAGCGCGAAAACTTCCATCTTGTACAAGTCGCCGATCAACCCAAGACCCCCGTTGGTGTCGCCATAGAGGGTGCAATAGCCCACCGAGATCTCGCTCTTGTTGCCGGTCGTCAGCAACAGGTGCCCGAAACTGTTGGAGTGTTCCATCAGGATGGTGCCACGCAGACGCGCCTGCACGTTCTCCCGGGCGATTCCCGCCAATTCCTGTCCAAAGGCATCCTGGAATCCGGCGCAGGCCAGATCCACCAATTCCTTGATGGGGTGCGTATGCAGCTTGATGCCCAAATTCTGGCACAGGGTCACCGAATCCGAAACGCTTCCTTCGCTGGACCAGCGCGAAGGCATGGTCACGCCCTCCACATTGTCGGCGCCCAAAGCTTCCACCGCCAGGGCCATGGTGAGCGCGCTGTCGATGCCGCCCGAGCTTCCCACCACCACCTTGGTGAATCCGCAGCGGCGCGCGTAGTCGCGAAGCCCCAGGATGATCTGCCGTCGTTGGAACTCGGCGTCGGCCAGCGGCTCGAGATCGGGCACCGGAAGGGGCCTGCCGCCATTGGCCAGAAATCGTCCATTCTCGAATTCAACTTGGGCGGAATCCTCCTGGAACAGGGCCCATTCGGCCACCACGCCCGATCTGGGCTCCACCGCGAACGACCCGCCGTCGTACACCACCTGGTCGTGACCACCCACCTGGTTCACGTACAGCATGGGCAGTCCGTGGCGGCGACAGCTTTCGGAAAACAGGTCATGGCGCAACGTACGTTTGCCCAGGTGCGACGGGCTCGCGTTGATGCCAATCACTAGATCCGGCGAGGCCTCGGCCAGCCGCTCCCAGGGATTGATCGCGTAGGCTTCGTTCGTGTCGTTCCAGGCGTCCTCGCACAGCAAAAACCCCACGCGCACGCCCTTCACCCGCAGGATCCGCGCCACGTCGGGACCCGGCTCGAAGTGGCGCCGTTCGTCGAAGATCCCGTAGGTGGGCAGAAGCTGCTTGGCGTAGCGCAGACGGATTTCGCCATCGCACATCACCAACAGTGTGTTTTCCAGGCGTTTGCCCGCACCCACGCGCGGCGTGGGCGCGCCGACCACCCAGTGCATTCCCGGGGCTTGGAGTGTGGCTTGGCGCAACCGATCCAGAGCATCCGCGGTGCGCGACAGGAACACGGGCTCGTCCAGCAGATCGCCCGGGTAGTAGCCGGTCAGGCAGAGCTCCGGGAACACGGCCAGATCCGCGCCATGGGCGTGGGCCTTGGCGCCTTCCTCCAGGATCCTCGCGAAGTTCCCTTCCAGATCCCCGATGGTGGGATTGATTTGCGCAACATGGATGCGGATCATTTCGCCACCTCCTGGATTCCGAAGACCTGGCGCAGGTAGGCCAGGTAGGTCTGGTCTTCGCACAACGTCTTGCCTGCCGAATCCGACAATTTCGCCACATTCTGTCCTTCGCAGGCCATGATCTTCATGACCACGTTGAGGGCCTTGTGGCAAGTGTCGTTGGTGAGGTTCGTGCCAATGCCAAAGGCGGTTTGCGTGCGGTCGCGGAAATGCTTGTGGATTTCCACGGCCTTGGCCAGGTCCAGCCCATCCGAGAACACCAAACGCTTGCCGTGGGCGTCGATGCGCAGCTTGGCGTAGTGGGCCAAGGCCTTTTCTCCCCATTCGATGGGATCGCCCGAGTCGTGACGCAATCCGTCAAAGAGCTTGGCGAAGTAGAGGTCGAAGTCGGCGAGGAAGGCGTCCATGCCCACCACATCGGTGAGCGCCGTACCAAGATCTCCACGGAATTCCTGGACCCAGCCTTCCAGCGCGGCCTTCTGGAAATCGCGCAACCGGAACCCGAATGCCTGGTAGGCCTGGAGGTATTCGTGGGCCATGGTGCCAATCGGCTTGAGTCCCAGTGTGCGCGCCAGATGCACGTTCGAGGTCCCGCCCAAAATGCCAGGGAACTCGCGAGCCAATCTTGCGACCACTTCATCTTGCCAAGCGCGGCTGTAACGGCGGCGCAATCCGAAGTCGAAGAACGTGAAGGCGTGTCCTTTTGCCAATTCGCCGCTGGCCACCAGCCCCTTCAGATAGGTGACTTTCGCCTCCAGCCGTTCGCGCGCCACCGCCAACGCCTTGTCCTGCTCGCCCAGGCGCCGGAAGTAGAGCTCGTTGACGATGTACAGCACAAAGATCTCGAAGCCCATGACGTGGACGATGGGGCCCTTAGCGCGGATGCGCAGATGCGGCCCTTCGGTTTCCACCGTGATGAACCGCCGCTGGAACCGAAACACCGACAAAAAGTCGACAAAATCCGACTTCAGGTAGCGCAAGGTCCGCAGGAAGTCCAATTCTTCCGGCAGAAACGAAAGCGTGCAGAGATGGTCCAGCTCGCGCTCCACCTCGTCTTTCAGCTCGGCCAGCGGAAACACGGTGGCGTTGCGGCACACGAAGCCGTATTCGGCCTGCGCGCCCGGATGGCTGTGCATCAGGGCCTGCCACATCGAGAACTTGTAGAGGTCCGTCTCCAAAAGACTGCGGACGATGGGGGTGTTCATGATAGGGGGTCTCCGGTTGAAGATGGAAATGAAGTCATTTGGACCGACACAAAGGGGTCCGATCCAGCTATCGCGCCACTCAGGCTGTCAAACAACCGCTCGTCCTGAGGAGCCCGTTGGCTGAGCAGAGCCGAAGCCGGCGGGCGTCTCGAAGGGCGAGATTCAATGCTGGTTGTGACACATGTGAGGATTTCCTCTGTTCTGTTTGATCGCCAGTAATCCGGCTTCCACAAGGCCCCCGTCCGCCCTTCGAGACGCCCTCCGGGCTCCTCAGGACGAACGGGGGGCCGATACCTTATTCCAACAACCCCGCCGCCTGCTCCAGCTTCAGAATCCGCATGCCTTTGTCGGCCATGGCCTGGAAGAAGGCCGTCTGGGCGGCCTCGAAACCCGTGACCGGGCTGATGGCGTCCTCCAGGAGCACGATCTTTTCCGGGTCCAATCCGGCTTCCACCAGGTGCTCCACCGTGGCGCGCACGCAGTGGCTACCGGCCTCGCCGGCCACGTAGACAATTTTTGCCTTTTCCAGGTTCCGCACCAGCTCCCAGTTCCAACCCGTGGCCGGATCGGTGTCCAACGGAATCTCGGCGCGGATGGCGCTGTAGTGCTCGGTCCAGGGGTTTTCGCCCTTGAGCACCGTGGTCACGCCCGCGCCCTTGAGGTCTGCCCAGGCATCCAATGCTTGTTGGAGCCGGGCATGGACCGCCTGACCCCAGGTGCCGATCTGGCAATGGACCGGCCAGACCATGTGGGTGAAGCGCCCCGCCTTCTCCAGATCTTGCAGGTATTTCAGGGCGCGATCCCGGTCCTGGGGCTTGGCCGTCAGAATCCGTCCCTCCGCCACATCGGCGGCGAGCACCAGCGTGAACGGCCCCACCGCCGTGCCATCGGCACTGCGCCAGAAGCCGGGGTGGGCGATGTCCAGACGGTGGTGGTGGTCCATGGTCACCGTGACGCGGTCGATCTTTTCGCGGTGCTCATCCACCCATGTGGCCAGACGCAACATGTCCTGGTGGGCGCCCGTCACGGCCAGGGCCGGGGCGAGTCTGCCAGCGCCAATCGGATCCGGCGGGCACCAGTCGGTGGGCAGGTCGCAGAAGTCGTTTTGGGGGTCGATCACAAGTAGATGGGCGCGATCCATGGGGCGTCTCCTGTGTGGTTGGTTGATAAACAGAAGATACAAACGTTTGTTGCGTTACGCAACTATCTATTTCTCATGATGAGCCCAGCTTCCTAAAGAGGTATCTTCTGGTTCGATGCCCACTGAATCAAAGCACCACCACCCCCGCGAACTGCCGGATCCCGTGATCTGCACGGTGGACGTGGTGCTGCTGACTCTGGTGGAAAACGCCCTCCAGGTGGTGCTGGCTCGCCGCGCCCAGGAGCCGTTCCGGGGCCTCGCCGCCTTGCCGGGGGGGTACATCCACCCCGCCACGGACCGAGACGCCCGCGATGCGGCCGAGCGCGTGCTGCGCGAGAAGACCGGCCTGCAAAGCCCCTACCTGGAGCAACTGGGCGTTTTTTCCGGACCGGGCCGGGATCCGCGCGGTTGGTCGGTTTCTGTCGCCTGGTACGCCCTGGTTCCGTGGGAAGCGCTCGAGTCACGCTGGACGGACCATCTGGAGGTCACTTCCACAAGCCAAGTGCGCGGCCTTCCTTTCGATCACGAACGGATCGTGCACGAGGCCCTGGATCGCGTGCGTTCCAAAAGCTCCTACTCCAGCCTTCCGGTTCACCTGTGCCGCGAGTCCTTCACGCTCCCGCAATTGCAAGCCGTGTACGAGGCCACGCTGGGCGAGACCATCAACAAGGTCAGTTTCCGTCGCAAGATGGAGGAACTCGGCTTCGTGGAGCCCATCCCCGGCGCGACCACCGGCGGCGCCCACCGCCCCGCCCAACTCTACCGCCTGCGCGACGAGTTCAGACGGAATCTGTCTCTCACCGACCGCGGCATCAACTCGGGGGGATGACAACTCCTTGCCATCCTGGAACCGCTCTTCCCTCCTTCGTCCCCTCGCCTTCCTCGCAGGGGTGGTCGTCTACTGGCTGAGCAAGCACACAGCCGCCCTGGCGAACATCCACCGCAAGCCTTTGGCGCTCGACACCCTGACCCTTCGCCGCTTCCACCTCTTGCTGCCCGACGTGGACCTTTCCAACCTCCGGATCGTGTCGGGCGCCTGGCTGCCGGCTTGGCTGTTCCACCGTTCCGTCATCGGCATGGCCTACAAGGATCGGATCTATGCAAGTGCCAGTGGATCATTGGACACCTACGATTCCTTCCTGCTTATGGTCCACGAACTCGTCCACATCCTGCAGATCCAACGCCTGGGCGAACTTCGGTTCGCGGGTGAGTACGGTTGTCAATTTCTGTACGCAGGCGGCTACGGCCGGAAGATGCCTCTGGAAGCCGAAGCCTACGGCTTCGTGGACCGTTTCTGCGAATGCACCTTCAGCCCCCGCTACTACGCTTCCAGACACCTGCCGTCCCTCGACACTGCCCACCCCAACTGGGAATACCACGCCCTCTCCCACTTCCTGGACCACGGGCTCCACTCCGGCCTCGCCTCCCATCCCGCGGCCTTGCACCAACGGCTCACGGCAGGCTCAGGCATCTAATCCCCCGTACAGACGCCCCGGTGGGGCGTCTCAGAATAGGGGGGGGCCATCGGCGGCGCCCACCGCCCCGCCCAACTCAACCTGCTGCGCGACGAGAACAGGCAGAATCTGTTATTCACAGACCAGGGATGAATCCGCGAAGATGAGGGAGCCTTGCGGGGCTTTGGAGCCTCCTCAGGGTTTCTCGGGGGGAGCGAGCTCTTCCCAGTCAACGATTTCATCCATGCGGTGGTCTTGTTTCTCCGTGCGGAGATAGGGATCGAACTTTGAACCCACGAACTGGACCCGATCCAGGTCGTCCCGAGAGATGCTCCATCCCCTGGAAACCTCGGTAATTCGGTTCCCGCTACCGGCCCGATACACGTTCGCCGAACTGTCGGTCACCTCGAGGGCGTACACCACTCCCGTGGAATCCACCTCCAAATCGCCGCCCATTCGAACGATTTTCCCGCCAGGGCTGGTCGGAGCCAGGGAAATTCGGCGCACGCACCTCCCTGTCGCCAAGGAAATCCCTTCCAGCCATTTTCCGTCTTTGCCGTACCTCCACAGGAAGGATTCATCGTGGCAACCGCTTGTCACGACAGATCCTGGTTTCGAGGTGTCCGCCGGCTGGACCTTCAGGATACGCACGCCATCGCCTCCTCTGCGGATGACGAACTCGCGTCTCCCATCGCTACCCCAACCCCAGGTGGAGCCGTCCCCCGCGTCGACCAGGAATTCGTCATCGATGCAAAACGGATTGGTCTCGATGTCCTGCGCCTCCCGGCACAACTTCCGCAACTGATAGGAGTACATCAATCTCCCGGAAATCCTCAAGACGCCTCTGCACCAATACTGCAACTCCCCTCCCGGGTCTCCCAAATCCCGTTCGACACGAGGCAGCTTCCAACGGATCGGCTTGGCTCCAAAGTCGTCTGGGGATGGAGTTGAAACCTTGAAAAAGCCTGCGGAATCCCAGACTTTCGAGCTTTCCGATTCGATCAGCGAAACGCCACAGATCCCCAAGGAGTCGCGCAACACCAGAGCCTTCCTTCCTCTGGATAGGGAGTCCAACAAGGAATCCAGGACCTCCAACGAGCGGAATCGAGCAGAGGAATCGGCGCCGAACACGAACTCCACGGGTAGCTGGGACTGCAGAGGGGCAATCACCGCCAGGAGCTTCCCGCCTGCCCCCCGAAGCATCGCCTCTTCCGCACCGTAAACCTCGGTCAGCACAGCTCCCTGGTAGAGATCGATGCTGTCGCCCACCCGCTGGGGGACCTTTCGATCGATGGGCTGCGGGACCGGCACAGTGGTGGAGCTTTCCTGCCGGCAGCCGATCAGCAAGGCGAAAGCGGCACACACCGCCATCATTCCCCTCCAGCAAGCGATGTCGGACATGGGAGATCTCCTTCTAGGTAAGACAAAAATGGACATCTCATGAACGTTTCTACATTCCACAAGCTTGACCCGCCCTTCAGCACTATTTCTCCTCGTCTCCTGTGTCAGATCCTTTCACACAACCACAGAGCGACATCCCATGCCCCCAATCTACGCCAGGTTCACATACGCTCTCTTCGCGTCGTTTTCTGTCTCATTTGCCAGCGCAGCGGAAAAACCCGCACCGCTCCCGATCCTGATCTCGGCCCCCATGATCTACGACGCCTGGCACATGCCCACCCAACGGGCCCTGATGGTTTGCGCCATGGAAGCGGATTCCCTCCGACTGGAAGACTCGCTGGCCAGGATGGATCCGCATTCCGTCGACGACTGTTCGAATCGATCCGATTCTCTCCATTCCACTACCGGCATCCAGAACCTGCCCCAACATCGGTGGATCGGGGTCGCAAAAACGGCGGGAAGGAGCGATCGAGACGCAGTGGAGGAAATTCGAGACTGCGCCAATGAACTGGGCTGCAAATTCGGGGATGGTCAACCCCTCTTTTACGACCTCGATGGAGACGGCTTCCATGAAGCCGCCGTCTTCAACGAGCCCAATCACCCTCTGGAACTGAACCGCGATTCATTCTTCGAGTTCTTCTGGAAGGACAGTCTTTTCGTCCACTATCGGAGTCTCAAGCCATGACCATGGATCTTCCCCGCCCCCGGGTTCTGAAAACCAACCCCGAAGTCGCCGCCTATTACGGCAGCGGACTCCCTAACTTCCTACGAGCAGAGGCCAAAAAGATTCGCGCCTTTGGCGATCCAACAAAATCCGACTGGAAAGACAAAAACATCATTCCCGTGAAGCTCGAAGGATTCGGGCCCGATCTCAGCCAAACCCGCTCGATCGATTTTCACAAGTTCCTCGCCAAGCGGTTGCAGAAGGTCTTCCAAGAGATCCTGGCGGAAAACCGCGCCTCCAGCAAGCCATACATCCTGAAAGGAAATTTCAGCGGCGGCTATTTGTTTCGCTACAAAACGGAAATGATCGACGACAAATGGAGAAATGACCCCTTTTACGCGGAGCCCCTGCGCAATTTGAAGCAAGGTGAAGATATCCGCATCGCCTTCGCCGAATGGGACCGCAAGCAAGGAACCTTTCATTTGCCCGCCCCACGTACGAAGGATCGGGCAATCCGCAGCACATTGCTCTCCGACCACGCCTATGGTTCGGCGATCGACCTCAATTATACCGACAACAACATGGTGAAGGGCAATACCAGTACCGCCGACATGCCCCGCCGGATCGTGGAAATCTTCGAAGCCAACGGCTTCCGTTGGGGCGGATTCTACCAGCAAACCAACCACGATTACATGCATTTCGAGTGGGGCTTGCTCCGCCCTCCGATTGGGGGGGGCGCTGCCCGAAACTTCTTTTTTCCGCTGGAGCTCGGGAAGGACAGAATCCCGGCACCTACTACGCCAACAACGAAACCTGCGCCATGCCCGGAAAGGAGGGAGGCTCCCCGCAGACCGAGGGTGGATTTTTCCCGCTGTCCATGCCGCACGAACAAAAATTGTACCTGCATGGAGGAGTCCATCTCTCTCCTGAAGGAAAGGCGACTTCCGTCCACAATCTGGCCCCTGGCTACATCGTGGCCGCGCGAATGGCCCCCAAAGAGCACGACAGTTGTTCGGAAACAAGCTCAGCGGCGATCTGCAACTGGACAAATTTTGTTCTTGTCCGGCACGACTTGGAAAAACCAAAGGGCACCTTGTTTTCGCTCTACATGCACATGAAGCCCGTGGAAACCCCCTTCCAGACAGGCTCCATCGCCACCGACCCCCAACCCCTGAAAGGGGATCTCGCCGACATCCCCTGGTTGCGCCAAGTGTTTTTGGGCCAACACGGAATGTTCATCAAGGTGCGCGCCAAGGCTTCCTGGGACGGAGCCGACAGCCAACCCATGGGCTCCTGCGTCTGGGCAACGGAGCCCTACCAGCCCCAGGCCTGTCAGGCCACCGTGATCTCCCGCGATGGCAAATCTGTATTCAAGATCGGGATCCGCGAAAACACCCAAGACCCCCAGGCTCTTTGGGAATTCAAATCTCCGGCCTTGGAAATCGCGAACCTTTGGTCCCTGCTCTCGGAAGGGAAAACGGTCACATTCAACCACCCGTTCCTCACGGTGCAAGGCAATGCTGTGCTGGGAATGGTTGGTCCATATTCCGGCAAGCATTCCGACATAAAGGATGCCAAGGGGGTGGTCAAGTTCAAGGTTAGCCCCACGTTTCTACACTGGGAAGTCTTCTCTGCGCAAGCAGATTCAACCGTCACCAGTCTTGTGAACTTGCTGGTGGAAAAATCTGGGGGAGCTCTCTCAGAGGACTTCTTCCCGACGATTCTATCCGCCACCCCTGAGGAAGCTTTCGCGGACGAGTCGATTTCGTCCAAATTCGGGATCAAAGGAGCATTGGCCGGCTGGGCTGACTTCCCGACCAAGCCCGTGCCGTATGACCTGGTCAAGAAATACAACGATCAAGCCAGCACAGGGACCAAGGTCGATCTGGGATTCGATCTGGGCAAGATGATTCCTCCTTCCAAGCTTTCGCCCCCCCAGACCGAGGTGATCTGGAAGATCGAATGGGTTCATTCGCTGGACAAGGGAGAAGTCGTTTTGCCGCCTTCGTATCGGATCCATCTAACAGACACGGAGGCTTGGGTCGATTTCACCGACTCCGGTGATGAGGGTAAATTTGACAAACCCCCTTCCAGGGTCGCACTCACTTCCGCGCACTGGTCGGGCAAGACCTTGGTGAACCTCGTGCTCTGCGCACCATTGCTTGCCGATCTGGTTCGGATCGATGGCGAGGCGTCGTCGCTGACAGCTGCGAGTTCCGCCAAGGAAATCGGCGCCGTGGATTTCGCTCGTTTCAAGGCATTGACGGGGACCTCGTTCCGATCGACTCGCTTGAAGTTCACCAGCAACTGGCTCCCGACTTCCAATCAAATCCTGCTGAATAGCGAAGCCGGAAAGGGAATCCCTCCCGCGGCGTTGACCTGGTGGGACCCAGCCCAGGAATCGCCCGGACTCAATGCCGCCTCGGGAGCCGATGCCAAGCTGTTCGGATCGGCTCTACCCAGCGACGGCACGGTGGAAACAATGAATCCCATCACCTTGAAATGGATCTTGGAAATGCTCTCTGCCATGAAGGATACGCTCACCTTCAAACAGCCTTCCCCTGACACCAAACCTGATGGCAAGCCCAGTCGGGGCGCATTGAAGCCTGTGGGTGCGGGCATCCTCTCCAAGGAAGCCACCGTGGCCTTCGGGACAGAACTTGTCTTGATCGTGGTGGATGAAATGTACGCGCTCGGAAACGAGGGCTCCACCCCGGCGACCTACGAGTTGCGTCTCAAATTCATTCCATCCCCCTCGAGTCCTTCCGCCTCCGCTACGGCCTCTGCTTCGAGCGGTCTCCAAGCCGCCGCACAGGGAGGTTCGATCCCCACCGCAGACTCCCTCAAAACCACCGGTATCGGAATGGCCAAATCCGAAATGACCAATGCGTTTGGAAAAGCCAAACAGGAATTGACAGGGTCTCCGCTGCGCGAAGGGGTGATGCCCGTTGAATTCGTCGACCACCTCCATGTTCCTGTTGCGGTAGATGATTGCGGGATTTTCTTTGATCGGCGCATGGCCGATGTGTGGGGAGAGTGCACGTTGGAAGTCTTCAGTGACGAGGAGTTGATGAAGACCTCTCCCTGGGGACTTGCCAAAATCAACATCGATCCGCCACGGTTTAGCGAAGCCACTGCATCCCCTGAGGACCACCTACCCTTTCCCAAAACCAGATGCCTCGGCTGGGTGGTCCCCTGGTCGGCTCCGGAAATTCGCTCGAAATTCGCAGGGCTGGTGGAAGTCGTGATCCTTGGGGGAAATGGCGCCAGGACACCCACAGGCTTTTGCGTCCGCGCGATCGCTCAGCCCAAGGAAAGCCCCTCCGCATCCTTCAAGACCGAAAACCAGGTCAAGTTCGATGGCGAATTCGTGGTGGGATTCACGCCCGGCAAGACAAACGGCAAGCTCCTGACCAAGGACATTTCCTGGGACTCCGTGAAAGCTGCCGCCACGACGCCCCGCGTCCATCAAGCCCTTGTCCTTTCGTTGCAGGATCTGTTCACCCATCTGGGAAAGCCCGTGAAGCTATCCGCCATCGAATCCGACGGGCTGGGCTGCCTGATGGATGGCGACTGCACGGTTGCGGCCACAACCACCAACCTATTCAGCATGATCCAATTGGTAGATACCAGAACCCGACTGCGTGTCGTCCCCGCCAACTCGCATCAACTCCTCTTTGAGTTCGATCCGTTGCCCGCCATCCTGGAGGCCTACGACGAAGATCCGAAGAAGGTGCTGGACAAGGATTACTCGTTCGACTTCCATGTGGTGGCGGGAATGAGCGAGCGAATTGACGCCTTGAAGGAAGTCAAGGTTTTCAAGCTCGACCAATCTCGTTCTCCGGCTTCCATCGCTACCTACCCATGCCCGGAGCCTCTCGGCCACTACGGTGCGCTTGGCTTTGGCGAGCTTCAGGCGAGACTTTACGCTCCCAGCACAGCGACACCCTCGGCGAGCCAATGGCATTTCGAGCTCGAACTGGCGGGCAACACAGATCTCTGGTCTAGACAGATTCTGGAAGCGACGATTTCCTTCGGTGTGATTACAGGAATCCCGGAAACACAAAGCGTCCAGACCGTCGGAACCGTCGAATCAGGAAAGGTCGTGTTTGTGGCTTTCCAGCCGGCGGAGGGCGATTTCCTCCGTAAGGGGAAACACGTGTTGAAGGTCAGAGCCCGGCCGCGAACGGAAGCAGATGGAGAAAAAAGCCCGTCCGGCGCGATCAAGGAGTTCTCCGACTCCCTCTTGGGGCCATTGGTCGGCACTGAACTGGAGTGTTCCCGCTCCATCGATTTGACCGCCAAGCTCGGCGCCGCCACCACGACCCGCTCGGCCCAAGGCGTTCAAGTAGCAATCTCCACCCAAGGACTCCTGGAAACCCTTCTCCCCAAGGAAATGGCCTCCACCGAAGTGGATGCTTTCCATTGTCAATTCGTGGCTGCCAACGGAAGAACGGCCCCTCTGCCAGGACCGCACTCAGATGGACGTACCTACCCCGCCAGAGACGGTAACCTCCATGTCCAGGTGCCGCAAGTCCTCCTTGCCGCCTGGGGTGATGGGCGAGTGGAGGTCCGGGGCCAGAACGCCTCTCACGCCGGAGCGTCCTTTCTTTCCGCCCAGGTTCCTGTTGGCGCAGCTTCCCAAGGAGGTGCCGCATGAGCGAGCCACTAGACCTTAGCCTGGACGCCGACGGAGCGGCCGTGATTGAGCTTTGGCCGGTCACTCGGCTTAGTGCCCTTCCCAATCAACTCAAGAAGGTCCTCGACGCGGCAGTGGACACCAACGGATCCTCCTTCCAGGTGAGGGTCGGCGCCATCAACCTCAAGGACGAGATCCCGTGTCAGTTGGACGCCTCTTTCGGGCGCCACCCGCGCAGTTGGAACGGTCTTTTGAGGGCAGTCGCGGGCACTGCGCAAGCAGAGTTCATTTCCGCGACAAGCAAGACCAATCAGATCAATATCGATCTGACCAAGTCCTTGATTTTCGGCAAAGGAACGGTGACCCTGACCTGTTCCGCCGAGTTCGCCGAACCTGAAAAGCTCGAGTTATCAAATCCCATCTCCTTTTCCAATCCTTTCGAGATCGCCTTCACCCAAGGGGCGATCACCACCACCCTGGACATGGGAGATTGCGTGGTCCGTAGTCAAATTCTGCCCGCAGGCCAGACGTTGCTTTTGGGAACGCCCATCCAACTCAAGCCCAAGGTCCTTCCGGAAGCATGGAAGAAACTGAAGCTCGAGATGGCACTGCGGATTTCCGGAAAAACAAGCACGTATCTGATCGATTGGACTCCGTTCGAAAAAGACAAATCCTGGCCACCAACCCCATACAAGCTTGGGCTGAAGCCGGATCTCCATCTCGATCCAGCGCTGGCTTCCTCGACTAAGGATTTCGATTTGGAACTCTGTCTGCGCAGCTCCGAAAAGAACAAATCTCCCGAACTTTTTTCCTTGAAGCTATCTGACCCCATCCCCAAGCCCACCCTCACCTACGGATCACTGTACAAGCCCGTGGTCATCGCTGTGAAGCTGTTCACACCCGCACCCCAGAGCCGCGAGGAGACCCAGGATCGCGCCATCATCCTGAAGATCGGGAAATTTTACGATGCACCCGACAGCGTCGTCAAAATCGACGCGCTTCTGTGCACATCGACTCTCTGCGCGCCACCGACCAACCAGAGAACCTACGCCATCCGCAAATCCAGCCGGCCCCTGGACAACGCATCCTCTTCCAATCCCTTGGCCTTGGAACTCACGGGTACGACGAAAGGATACGAGAACAAGATCGTCCTGAGCAAGCTGCTGGATGCCGGAAGCGGTGCGGAAATAGCCTACGATGCGATCTTCCTGATGTTCCGAACATTGCCGATGCCCATGAAAAAGAAGGATGGGATCAAGGTCGTGCCCCTCCCGGGGCTCTACAACATCGATTTCGCGGCGAACGCATTCACTCCTGTGGAGTCCGGACTAGACAAAAATTGCTATGCGGTGACCATGAGTGACAACAAGGTCGCCGCGGCAACCCAAGGACTCGCCGAGTCCGGAATTCCCGTGACCATCTTCCAATACGCTCCTGCACCTCTGAAGCCAGACTCGAAAACGAAGACGGGCGCGAAGGGCAATGACAAGAAGGCCCCGACGACGAAAGCGAAGACCTAGCCCACTGTAAAGACGCCCCGGTGGGGAGTCTCCGCGAAGCGGCGTGCCACCGGGACTCGATTCAAAACCGAATCAAACGCGAAAAGCCTAACACGGCCAACACCGAGGTCGTGGCCACTAAAGGCGCGACAAAGGGAGATTGTTTAACAGGAATTCAGGGGCTGGAGCGTACGCAGCGGAAACCGTAGGTGGTGCTGCGGCCATCAGGGTTGGTGCCCCCACGGTAGGCCGAACGCAGGAACGACTCGGGATTGTCCCAGCTGCCTCCTCGCCGCACCTTGAAGGAGCCGGTCGCAGGCCCCTCGTAATCCACCGACAATGTGGCTGGATACGTTCCGTGCCAGTCTCCCACCCAATGCCACACGTTTCCGGCCATGTCGTACAATCCGTAGTCGTTCGGCTTCTTCGTGGCCACCGGATGCGGCTTGCCCAGGCTGTTGGCAGAATACCAGGCGTTGGCACCAATTGTCGTCGGATCGCTCGCAGTGCCCCAGGAATAGGCCGGGTAGGAGCCTGCGCGCGCTGCGGTTCCGCGCGCGGCGTATTCCCATTCCGCTTCCGTGGGCAGGCGGTATCCTGGCTTTTGCAGACCACGACGCAAGACGATTCCCTCCAGGGCCGTGGTGGCCATGCCATACGTTCCCTTCCGACCGTCATAGCTGTAGATCGTATCGAAGCCATCGCGCTTGCTGCGCGCGTTGCAGTACAGGACCGCGTCGAACCATGTGACGGTTTCCACGGGGCAATCGCTCCCGCATCCGGTGGAACTGGAAGGATTCACCCCCATCAGGGCCGCGTACTGCCCCTGGGTGACATGCGTGGTGTCCATCCAGAATGCCGAGACCTGCGCGGAATGCCGGATCTCGTTTTCGGCGCGACCAATTTCCGTCGAAGGACTTCCCATCAAGAAGCTCCCCGCCGGAATCAGCTTCATCCCGAAGCCATCCTGGAGCGCATACTTCGCGCTGGCCACCGGGCTGGTCTCCCAATCGGACTTGAGGGCTATGGCCTTGATGGTGGTGGCGGCCACGATAGCGATCGAGTCCTTGTACAGGGGGGATGTCTGGTCGGGTGTCGTTGCGTCGAGGGTGTAGCGGATCTCGGCCCCCTGGGTCGCGACCGAAAGGGCCACCTTCTGGACTTTGGAGTAGGTCCCCTCGGGTAGACTGAACGAGGGCCTCGCCACCGTCCCCGTGATGGTGTACGTGGAGACCGCCACCAGGCTCGTGGCCCATCCGGCCTTCAGCGCGATCGCCCGGATGGTGGTGGTGGCCCCGACGGAGATCGGATCCTTGTACACCTTCGAAGTGTCGCTTGGCACCGTTCCATCCGTGGTATACCGGATCTGGGCGCCGGTGGTGGAGACGGAAAGTGTCACAATTTTGGCGCTGGTGTAGGTGCCGGCAAGCAGGCTGAATTCGGGGGTGGCGACGCTCCCGTTGATGGAATACGACGCCATGGCCACCTGGCTGCGCACCCAGCCAGCCTTGAACGCCGCCGCTTTCACCACCATGGATCGTGCGATGTCCAAGGAATCCCGATACAGGGGCGAGGTTTCGGAGGGATCGGATCCATCCGTGGTGTAGCGGATGTCCACACCAGACGCGGCCGACAACCCCACCTTGCGGGCGGAGGGGAATCCTCCGGAGGGCAGGCTGAACTTGGGCTCACCCAGCGAGAACTCGAAGGAGGTCGCCGCCACCAGACTCGTATCCATCCCCAAAGCCCACGCCCGGGCCCATAGGCGGACGGGGTGGTCCACTTGGACCGCCCCCGTGTAATCGAGCCATTCAGTCGAATCGAACGAGTACTGGATGGTGGCTTCGGAAACAGAATCCGCAATGGAAACCCTCTGGGCGCCGGGGAAGGTCCCTCCCGCCGGCGCGATGTTCGGGGTCGCCGTGCGCACCCGGTATTGCGCTGTCACCACGGGACTGCGCGCCCAGCCGGGCATGGTGTCGTAGGCCCAGAGCGTGGTGGTCACCGACACGACAATGGGTCTTTCGTAGACTTTCCAGCGCAGACCATCGGTGGACACATAGACGGTCGCCTCGGGCACGGAAGGCAGAATCTGCACCGTGCGCGAGGTTGTCGAGACTCCCTGGGCCGGCGTGAATCGGGGAGGCGCCAAGGCGATGGTGTAATCCGCCCAGGTGATGGCCGGATCCTCCCCTGTGACGATGGATCGGGCGTAAACCCTCTCCGTGCGGTCGACCTGCACAGGTCTCAGATAGGGAGACCAACGGGAGCCATCGAGGGAGATTCCGAGCTTGCAGTCTGCCACGGAGCAGGAGATTTCCACCTCCTGGGGACCATCGTAGGATCCGGACGGTACCGAGATCACAGGCGCTCCCCCGACCGACGCCTTCTGCAGGTTCGCGAGATCCGTCGCCTGGAGGGCTCCGCGATCCACCGCGTCCTGCGCCAAGGCGGCGACCTTGGCGGAATCCAGACCAGCTCCCGACATGACAATTTGCGTCCAACTTTTGGAGCTGCGTGCGCCCACCTGGACCAGCGCGGCGTTCAAGGCGTCCCTGGAAATTCCATCTGGGAGCACCGGCGGGGATGCGACGAAGGCGGAGTCTCCCGCCAACAGGCGCGACGCGTAGAATCCCACCAGTCGCGATCTGGAATCACTGCCGAGCTTGGCGATGGAATCGGGATTCCCGCTGCTGGCCAAGGCGAAGGCATCCAGGAGCTTCCCGACAAGGGAATCCGTCCCCACCAGCCCAAGCGCCGTCAAGCCGGACCCATCGGGCTTGGCGACCACCTTGACGGTCCCCACCCGAATCCCCCATCGCATCAGGGAAAGACGCAGGGTATCGGGCCCCAAGGCCGATTTCAGGTGAAACTTTACCGTACAGGAAGTTCCTTCGCAGACGGTGGCTTCTCGGCCGGAATCCTTGGAGGTCTTCCAAGCGCAAGAATCGGGAATACGGGAAGGGACGAGGCCCTGCAGCTTGACCATGGGCAATTCCGTGCCTGGTGCTTGCGGTTCGATTTCCTCTTCGTAGGTCACGTCCTGGCAAGACACCAAGGCAAGACCGGCCATCGTGAACAGGGTCGCCAAGCCGATCCACGATTTGTGCAATCGAGGAATCCAGAGGTTGGCCAGAATGGCTCTTGGAGAAATATTCCGAATTTTGACCATCGTTTCCTCAGGGTCGATCCTCGTTGCGATCCAGCTCGGCCCCCGGGTGACAGGCGGACCGCATCGATTCCAATTTAATGAACCCGTACAGACCCCCCGCTGGGGCGTCTCAACATAGGCGCCCGCAAAACCTACGTTTGAACCTCCCTCCCACCTCATCCACCACCAGGGGCCTCTCATGATCCTTTCTTCCGTCTTCCCGTTGATCCTGGCGGCCTTCGGAAACGAGAATATGATCGAGCACGGATTCGATGCGCGCGTGGGATACGACCCCATCTCGGTGGGCGAAAACGTGGGCGGCAAGGGAAGTGGAGCCAGCTCCGATGGAGGCATCTCCGTCACAGTGGGCCCGAACTTGTGGATCCCCATACAAGGCGATTGGGCGGTGGACGCGAGCCTTTTGGCCAACTGGAAAATGTTTTCGGTGGAGCATCGCGTTTTCAACGGCAACGCCACCCAGGATTTTTCGCTGCTCACGGTGGGGTTGCAAGCCTGTGCCGGATACCTCGTGACCGATGGGCTCGCGGCCAAGTTGGGTGTGGAGCTGGACATCCCCGTTGGGGGCTCGGTGGATGTCTCGTCGCCAGGGAAGTCCCAATCCTTCGACCTGGTCTGGGCACCCGGCATCATCACCGACTACGACGAGAAAAACGAGATCCCGCTGATCTCCACGAACAACCTGGTTGGGGGTCTGAGCTACCAGTTCCGCGACGACCTGCAGGTCACCCTCCAGGGCAAGTTCGCCGTCAACGGGATCATCCCCTCCTACGACGGCACCTCGCTCGACGGCGCCAACAACGCACCGGAGAACATCAAGCTCCACCAAGTGCAGATGGGCGTCTCCTACCGCTTCCACATCTGAGCTCGCCCCACACCACAGCGCTTCGCTGAGACCCGGGAGGGCCTCATCTCCCCCGCTCGACATGGATTGCTAGCTTACCCCAAGTTCCCCTTCACCAGAGAGTGGAACCGATGATTCATGCCTTGCTCCTCGCCTTCTTCTCTACGACTGGGGGTCTGAGTCTCCATCCGGAACTCGAATGTTCCGGAAGCCTTTCCGACCGGGGAGGGTACCAATTCCGCTATGAGGCTTGGAGTAGATACAACGGGAAAAATGTCGCCGAAACGAAGTCGGGAACCGTCGAGAAGGTCGTTCGAGGTGGTGCCAGCATCCACATGCCTCTCGGCGAAACGTGGGAAATGGTGGTGGGCTCACACATCGGGTACTCTTGGGCTTTGGCCGAAGGTGGGGCTCGCCTGACGGGAAGCGAGGAGTGGGTAGGTCAGCGGATCCGGATGGATTACTGCCTCGCCGACCTACAATTCGGCGTCCGTTGGAAACCGTGGCGGCATCTGGGATTCCTGACGAATCTTGTCTTGGAAGAAGGTCTGTTCGGAACCTTCGAGTGGACTGATTTCGATGGATCGAAAATCGCCAGCGGCGAATTTGGATCTACCCGTTCGTACTACATGGGATTTCCGCTCAAGGTGTATTTGAAGGTCGGCCCGGAGATCCATTTCCTGGATCGGTTCGCTGTTTCGCCCTGGCTCGGATTCGGCTATGCCCCCGTCATGACGGCCACCTCCCACCTCTCTACCGGGGGGTTCCCTGGTTATCCACATTGGTTCGGCGAGGAAGGAGAGGAGAGTCTCCTCTCGGGGAAGATGGGCATCCTGGCGTCGTTCGAGATTTGACGCCATCTCCCGCGCCCCACTAAGTCGGACACAGCGGAAGGCAAGGCGCTTGCTTGCATCTTATCTCAACTCAGCAATGAAAATCCGCTGAGCTTCGAAGCCTTCTTGTCAAAGGTCAAGGTTGTCGAACAGGATCGATTGATCACTGCAATCAACACATCCGGAAGCTCATGGCGATGCTGCTTGGCGCGCTCCAATGCTTCTCGAACAAGGGAATCACACTCGACTTGGAATGGTTTGGTGTCCAGGATACGTTCGACAATGTCGAGGATCATTTCGGCTGGATGATCGTAAGCCGTCTTGAGCACCCAACAGGTTTCTACCAGCACCAAAAGGTTCACTCGAACCCGCAGGCTTTTCGCCTCCGCCTCCTTGAGGAGTCGTGTCACGAGTTTCGATTGGACGGGATCGTCCTGTGCAAGAAACCTCACGAGGACATTCGTATCGATGCCGATCAACGGGAGCGTCCTTTCGCGATCGCGGCCTCCATCTCGGCCAACGTCCTGCGCCGTCCATCTTTGGGCTTGGCGATGCCTGCCAGGCCCTCGAGACCGGACTTGACCACCTCGAAGACAACCTCACCGCGTTCCGTGAGCTTGAAATCCAGTTTGTCACCCGCCTTGAGCCCCATCTTGCGCCTGAGCCCGACCGGCAGGGTGATCTGCCCTTTGGATGTCAATGTTGCAACCATACCTCTCCTTACCTTTGACAAATCTGTAAGGAATGTACGTTCCCGGTAAGGCGAAGCGCAACATATTCCCCCTTTGTAGAGACGCCCCGGCGGGGCGTCTCTACAAAGGGGGCGTCTCTACAAAAGGGGGACGCACCCTACCCCTTCGCATCCGATGCCGAGTCGCGGTCGAGCTTGCAGACTTCGACCTTGTCGATGCGCAGGCCGTCCATGTCCACCACGCGGTAGATCCAACCCGCCGCGGTGATCTCCTCACCAGTGGACGGAATCCGTCCCATCAACGCCAGCACGAGTCCCGCGATGGTGTCGTAGTGGCCTTCGTTCTCCTGCGGGAGCGAGGACACTTCCAGCGCCTCCTTGAGCTTCTCCACCGGCGTCTTGCCGCTGATCAGCCAACGCCCGCCGCCCGTGGCCACGATGTCGGGATCCGTCTCCTCGTCGGTCTCGTCCTGGATGTCGCCCACGATCTCTTCCACCAGATCTTCCAGCGTGACCACGCCCTCGAAGATGCCGTGTTCGTTGACCACCACCGCCAGGTGCTGGTGCTTTTTCTTCATCAGCTGCAAAAGCGCCATGGCACGGGTGTTTTCCGGCACCAGCAGGAGTTCGCGGACCAGTCCGTCCAGGCTGGGACGGGTTTCGGAGGCCAGGCAGGCCCGGAAGATGTCCTTGGCGATCACCACGCCTTCGATGTGGTCCAGATTGCCGCGGTAGGCCGGAAACCGCGAATAGCCCGATTCCATCAGTGCGGGGAGTTGTTGGTCCAGATCGAGGTCCAGGTCCACGCCCACCACGGTTGTGCGGGGAGTGCGCAATTGGCGCACGAGTTTTTCTCCCATGTCGAACACCGAATGTATGAGGTCTTCTTCCTGCTCCTGGATCTCGCCGTGCTCGGCGCTCTCGCGCACCATGTGGCGGATGTCCTCCTGCGTCACGGTCTCCTCCGGAGCCTTGTGCATGCGCAGCACCCACAAGATGGCGTTGGTGCATCCTGAAAGCACGAACACCAAGGGTCGGGCCAGCATCGAGAGAAACATCATGGGTCGTCCCAAGGCGGCAGCCAGGACATCCGCATACTGGATCCCCACCCGCTTGGGCACCAGCTCTCCCAGCACCAGCTGGAGAAACGACAGTCCCGCCACCACGGTAGCCATCACACCCCAACGGGCCCATTCGCCCAGCCAGGGTTCGTACACCGCCAGCAAGGGCTCTTCAAGCCGATCGCCGGACAACACCGCGGCAAGGGTCCCCACCAAAGTGATGCCCACCTGCACGGTGGACAGAAATCGGTTGGGATCTTCCTGCAGCTTCAAGGCGAGCAGGGCGCCTCGGTGCCCTTCGTCCACCTTGTTTTGGAGACGGGAACGCCGTGCGGTAGCCAGGGCCATTTCGGTGGCGGCGAACATGGCGTTCAGGAGGATAAGGACGAGAAGGATGATGCCGACAAGGAACAGTTCAGTGATCACGATGACTCCGAAAATGCATTCCGGAAAACCGAATGCTGTTCAATACAAGATTTCCGGTGCTCATCCCGACTTTTGGAAGAACCAATCGGCCAACAATCCTCCCAATTGCGGAGGGATGGCCTCCGGATCGAAGCTGAGTCCGCAGCCAGGCAAATGCCGACCATCTTCCCAATGGTGCACCCAGACGGCGGACCCGGTCAGTTCCAAAGGTTCTTCCAGATCCAGAATGCGAATCTGGACATCGGAACCGATGTGGGGCGGGTCCAGCGTCATCAAAAACAGTCCCGAAATACTGATGCTCTGTGCGTTCCCACGATGCCAGTGCTCGGTGTTGTTCACCCGAAACTGCACCCGGATGTTTCGTTTCACCCGCACGTAACGGCGGGGATTGGCAGGATTCTTCCAGGATGGGTCGCCGGAGGCGATCTCCCCGAGGGCATCCAGGAGGGAGACTCGCTTGAAAGGAGCCTGGCACATGGCCACCATCGCATCGGCCTTGGTGCCCGTGCATCGCAGGATGGGCAAGTCGATGCCCAACTCGTACAGCGGAGCGGTTTCGGCCACGCCGGCATGCAGGGTAGAAGCCAGGTCCAACAGCACTGCCAGGGCCGGGTGCGACACGCAATCGCGCACGGCGGCAGTCACCGAGGTCACCTGCCGGAAATCATAGGCCTGCAGCGCCTCCTCGAACAGGGCGCGGCGCTCGTCGGTGCAAACCACCAGAAAGGATCGCTTGCGAGTTCCCGTCACTCCGACTCCTCGCCTCCCGCCGGGTTGGACTCGTCCGGCGAGGATTCCATGGTCGGTTCCAGAGTGGATTCTTCCGAAACATCCACGGTGGATAGTCCCGCAGCTTCCGGAAGGAGCTCGTCTTCCTTTTCGCCCACCACGTGCGCCACGTCCTGGACCAGGTCTCCCTCGTCCAGACGGATCACGATGACTCCTTGCGAGTCGCGGCCGGTTTCCCGAATGTCGTCGATTCCCGTGCGGATCACCATCCCGCCCTTCGTGATCGCCATGATCTCTTCGCCCTTGCGGACCGCCAGCAGGCAAACGGCGGCACCGTTCTTCTCGGTGACCCGCAGGTTAATGATTCCCTTTCCGCCGCGGTTTGTCACGCGGTATTCGGAGGGCTCGGTGCGTTTTCCGTAGCCTTTTTCGGTGATGGTCAGCAACTGGGTGCCTTCTTCCACCTTCACCAGCCCAATGACGGAGTCGGTTTTTTCCAGGCTGATGCCGCGCACGCCGCGGGTGCCACGCCCCAGATCGCGGAAGGCGGAAATCGGGAAGCGAATGGCTTGACCTTCGCGAGTGGCCACCACGAGGTCCGGCTCACCCTCGATGAACAAGGTGGTCACAAGTTCGTCGCCTTCGTCCAACTCGATGCCGATCAAACCGTCCTTGCGCATGTTCTTGAACGCAGACAGGCGCATGCGATTGATGGTTCCCATGCGGGTGGCGTACACGATGCGGCCTTCGCCGCCGAATCCGCGCACCGGCACCACGGAGCGGACCTTTTCGCCCAGCTCCTTGCGAAGCTCCAGCAAGTTGGCGATGTGGGTGCCCTGCGAGGTGCGGCCAAGTTCCGGCAGATCCCAGACGCGCACGCTGTGGGCGCGCCCCAGGGACGTGAAGAACAACAGGTGCGCGTGTGCGGTGGCCACGAAGATCTGGTCCACGATGTCTTCGCCCTTGAGCCCTGCGCCCGTGACGCCCTTGCCGCCGCGCCCTTGGGCTCGGTATTCGGTGAGAGGCTGGCGCTTGACGTAGCCGCCGTGCGTGACCGTGACCACCATGGGCTCGTCGGCCACGAGGTCTTCCATGCTGACTTCGTCGGAGGCATCCACGATCTGGGTGCGACGGTCGTCGCCGATTTCTTCGGCGACCTTGCTGAGTTCATCCGCCACGATCTCTTCGCGCAGCTTGCGGGAAGCCAGCACCTCTTCCAGGTACTTGATTTTGACCATCAGGTCGTTGAACTCGTTTTGGATCTTGTCGCGTTCCAGGCCCGTGAGCCTGCGCAACTGCAGTTCCAAGATGGCCTGGGCCTGGATTTCGGTGAACCCGAAGGCCTCGACCAGTCCCGCACGCGCGTCGTCGGTGGTGGTGGAATTGCGGATCAGGCGGATCACTTCGTCCAGATGATCCAGCGCCTTGAGGTAGCCCTCCAAGATGTGGGCGCGCTCGCGGGCCTTCTTGAGATCGTGCTCGGCGCGGCGCCTGACCACTTCCAAGCGGTGTTCCAGGTAATAGTGGATGAGCTGCTTGAGGTTGAGAACCTTGGGCTGGCCGTCCACCAGCGCCAAGTTGATCACGTGGAACGGATCCTGGAGCTGGGTCTTCTTGAACAGGTGGTTCAGAAGGATGTCCGGATGGGCGTCGCGGCGGCATTCCACCACGATGCGCATGCCGTCGCGGTCGGATTCGTCGCGCAGATCGGCGATGCCCTCGATGGCTTTGTCGCGGACCAGTTCCGCGATCTTCTCCAGGAGCTTCGCCTTGTTCACCATGTAGGGGATCTCGGTGAAGATGATCGCCTGGCGAGTGCCGATCTCCTCGAAGTGGTGCTTGGCCCGCACCACCACACGGCCGCGGCCCGTGAGCATGGCGTCGCGCGCGCCGTTGCGTCCGTAGATGATCGCACCGGTGGGGAAGTCAGGACCCTTCACATACTGGAGGAGCTCTTCGATGGCGATCTCGGGATCGTCCAGGACCGCCTTGCAAGCCGCCACGATCTCGCGAAGGTTGTGCGGTGGCATGTTGGTGGCCATGCCCACCGCGATGCCGGTGGTGCCGTTGACCAGCAGGTTGGGAATCGCCGAAGGCAGGACCGAAGGCTCCTTCAGGGACTCGTCGTAGTTGTTGACGAAATCCACCGTGTCGCGATCCAGGTCCTGGAGCATGAGCTCCGCGGCGCGGCGCATGCGGGCTTCGGTGTAACGCATCGCGGCGGGGCTGTCGCCGTCCACCGAACCGAAGTTTCCTTGGCCCATCACCAGCATGTAGCGCAGCGAAAAATCCTGCGCCATGCGGACCAACGAATCGTACACCGCCACGTCGCCGTGGGGGTGGTACTTGCCAATGACGTCGCCGACGATACGGGCGGACTTCTTGTAGGGCTTGTCGTGGTTGAGCGAGAGCTCGTCCATCGCAAACAGCACGCGACGGTGCACGGGCTTCAGGCCGTCGCGCACGTCCGGCAGGGCACGGGCCACGATCACGCTCATGGAATAGCGCAGGTAGCTCGTGGACAGCTCGCGATCGATGGCAACGGGAACGACCCGCCCGACCACGCCCACCTGGGGGATGATGGCTTCGGGTTCGGATCCAGTGGTTTCCGGTGTAGTCTCGTCGTTCATGTCTCTCCCGTGCGGATGCTCCGGGGCGGGATCCAGTCCAGGCCCCGGAGGAATTCATGGTCGGTGGGATCGGCGCGATGCGCCACCATGGAGGGATGCCCCTTGGACAGCCACTCGTCGTCGGATCCGGCCTCGATGGCCGTCGGATCCTTGCTGCCTTCCAATTGCCATGCACCTGTCCCGACGGGACGGTAGACGTCCCGGAACATCGAGGTGGATCCATGACAGATTTTGACTTCACCCCAGCAATCGGGATGGGCCAAAGGGAAATTCACGTTCCAGAACACCCCGCGCCGATGCGGGGGCAGTCCGGATTCCAAAAGCCGACAGGCCCAATCGGCGATGGCGCGGTAGTGGGCCATGTCCATGCCCATGGACGAGAGCGCCACGGCGGGAATCCCGAACAGGGCAGCCTCGCGGGCGCAGGCCACCGTGCCGGAGTATGGCGCGCAGACCCCCGCGTTTTCGCCCGGATTGATCCCAGCCAAGACCACATCCGGTACCCAAGGAGCCCCGCCGCAAATCGCGAATTTCACGGCATCGGCAGGCAAGCCGGCCACCAACAACCCGGGAACGCCGGCCACGGTGGTGGAGCGGACTTCCAAAGGCTGCAAGAAGGAAAAGCCGTGGCCGGTCCCCGAACGCTGGAGCGATGGGACGGATACGAACACCTCGTGGAGATCGCGCAATGCCTCCACGAGGGGGGCGAGCGCGAGGCTCTCGGGACCGTCGTCGTTGACGACCAGGACCTTCAAGGTTGCCCCGTGAACAATGTGGAGTTCCGACACGCGGTAATCATGGACAAGGGGGGAAAGGTAGCTCCTTTGCACCCCGAACGTCCTTGCGCGATAAGGGATGGACAGAAACGCCCTCGAGTGTCTATTTTGCATCCCCGGTTCTGGCGGTATAGCTCAGTTGGTTAGAGCGAGGGAATCATAATCCCTGCGTCCTTGGTTCAAATCCGAGTACCGCTACTGGAAACGGCCCTCCGGCAATCGCCGGAGGGCCGTTTTGTTCCGCCTTCGGCATTGGTCGCCTCCAGCTCGCCTTCCGGTGGTGGATGTAGTAGGATTGAAGGTCAACCATGACTTCCAATTCCAATCAAGACCCAGATGCCCCCTTCCGGGAATCGCGCCTCCAGCAGATCCTGGAGGTGACCCTGGACGGCATCTTCGATTGGAACATCGTTTCCGGGGAGTGCTACTACAGCTCGCAGTTCTACTCGATGCTGGGCTACCCGGACGGAGCCTTCCCTGCGCACGTGGATTCCTGGCGGGAACGCGTCCATCCCGACGATTTGCTCCGTGCGGAGCATCTGCTCGCCCTCCACCTGGCCGATGCGAATTTTCCGTATCGGGTCGAGTTCCGGATGAGGCAGAAGGACGGATCTTGGAAATGGGTCCTGGCTCGCGGCAAGGTGGTGGAATTCACGCCGGACGGCTCGCCCCGCCGGATGATCGGGACCCACATCGACATTTCCGAGCGAAAAAGCGCCCAGGATCGCTACCAGCAGCTGTTCGAGAACCTGACCACGGGGTTCGCTCTGCACGAGGCGATCCTCGACGAATCCGGGAAAATGGTGGACTACCGCTTCCTGGAAGTCAATCCCGCCTACGAGAAACTGACCGGACTCAAAGCCTCGGAGATCCTGGGCAGGACCGTTCTGGAGATCCTTCCGGAGCTGGAGCCCTACTGGGTGGAGATGTTCGCGAAGGTGGTGCAGTCCGGAGAACCTCTCCAATACGAGAACTTCACGGCCCCGCTCGATCGATGGTACGAAACCTGGGCCTATCGGCCTTCGCCGGGTCTGTTCGCCGTGATTGTCACCGAGATCACCGAGCGCAAGCTGACCGAGCGCAAAATTTTGGAGCTCAACGAATCCTTGGAGCGACGCGTGGTCGAACGCACCCACGAACTGCGCACGGCCCTGGACGAGCTCGAATCGTTCTCCTACACCGTTTCCCACGACCTGCGCGCGCCGCTTCGCGCCATCGACGGATTCAGTCTCGCCCTGCTGGAAGAGGCCGCGGAGATCCTGGACCCCCAGTCCAAGTCCTTCCTGCAGCGGATCCGTTCCGCCTCCACCCGCATGGCCCGGCTCATCGACGATCTGCTGACGCTTTCGCGCTCCAATCGCACCTCTCTCCAAAAACAGTCGATCGACGCGAGCGAAGTCGCCCGCGAGATCCTCGACAGCCTCCGCAGCCAGAATCCGTCCAGGAACGTGGTCGCGGCGGTCGAGCCGGGGATCCGCCTCCACGCCGATCCGGTGCTTTTGCGGTCCATCCTGGAAAACCTGCTGGGAAACGCCTGGAAATACACCGACCATATAGGCCAGGGACACATCTTCATGACGTCGGAATCTGTCGATGGCCGCATCTGGATCCGGATCGCCGACAACGGGATCGGCTTCGACATGGACCACGCCGAAAAGCTCTTCGGGACATTCCAGCGCCTGCACGCCGACCCGCGCTTCGAAGGCACGGGAATCGGCCTGGCCACGGTCAAGAAACTCGTCGAGCGCCACGGCGGCGCCGTCACGGGCGAAGGCGTCCCGGACCAAGGCGCATCCTTCCGCTTCACCCTGGACCCGCTCCCGAGCGCCTAGAACGGCGGTCCTTGTCGCATGAATTTGGATCTCCCGATTTGCCAACCGGCGATCGAGTGTGATAGATTCCGGTTATGCCCCCCATTTTCCGCGCACTGGTATTGATCGCCTCCAGCATCGTCATGGCAGGCCTTGGTCCACATTCCCCCGCCCTCCAGTGGCCCATCGGCGCCTACCTGGGCTGCGATCAAACGTCAACGGACATCTTCCATGTGTTCCGTTCTTCGCAGCGGATTGCCTCCGCCGACACTCGAGGCCGCCCACTTTCCATGCAGATGGTGGTCATCAATCACAACACGAGAATTGACTCCACCGACATATCCATCCAGTGGTATCCGGATCTTCCGATCGAAGAGTGGTGGCAGACCCGTCAACCCTATTCCTTCCCCGCACAGATCCAGTCCCGCACCGTCAATTCCGCCGGAATCGTCGAGTTCGATACCCTTAGCTCTGTTTGGAATCCTGTGCGGCGCACACTGGTATACAACACCACCAACCCCGTATACCCCTCCAAATGCGGCTGGACCGACAGCATTGCCTTCGACGAGAGTCTTCGACGCATCGAACAAGCTACATGTGAAGGCACCACACAAACCATCAACCGGAGGCTCGATCGCTTCCATTACGACGGTGCCGACAGAAACCCCCGTTCCATCGCCACCCGCTGGGATTCGGCGAAATCCGGCACCGATTCTGTTTGGTTTGAAGGCCCCGCCGAAGCGCCCTCTCGCGAGAATCTGCTCCAAATCCGTCCAAGTCAGTATTCCACAATCAAGTTCCCCACCCGGCGTCTGGAAAAAACAGATTTCACCTACGGACCCGACGGAAAACTCCAGGGTTTGAAAACCGCCACCACTCAGGACACCGCGTTGGTGGGCCTCTCGGACACTTGGATCACCTGGGGAAGCACCGGATCCTGGAAGGCGGGGGAAGGCTTCGAGGTGGAGATTGGTGCAACCCGTGATTCCCTCTGGTGGAGCGCAACCTGTTCCGACATCCCGTCAGCCATCCGAAGTCGCAAGGTCGTTTCTGACGACCGCAGCCCTCGCCTGGTGCGCGGAAACGGCGGCTGGATCCTACTCACGGATCACACGCCGATCGGCATGGAATGGATCGGGGTGGATGGAAAGCGAACGCTCGTCCGAGTCAACAGGCAAGCCCGAGGATTTCAGCTCGAATGGAGAGACAATTCCCGTCCGGGATGGATCCGTTTTCGCACCAGCTCAGGCGTTGAACTGGTTCCGACCGGCGGTTTGATCCCCTAGAACGGCCTCCCGTCGCGCATGGCGTTCGCCAGCTGCGGGAAGATGATCGAACGGGGGTGGCCCTTGCGGTGCACCAATCCGACCGACCGCGCGGGCGGATCGACGAAGGGGATCAAGACAAGATCTGTCGTCGGATCCGCCGCCGAGGCGGGCAGCAACGTGGCGCCCATGCCTGATCTCACCAACTGGCGCAAGGTTTCCAGGCTGGTGGCCCGGAATCCGTCGCGCTCCCACGCCCCGTGCATGCGACACACTTCCAGCGCCTGCTCGCGCAGGCAGTGACCTTCTTCCAACAGCAAAATGGAAAGCCCGTCCAAGTCCTCCAGGGTCGCCTGCGATCGCGATGCCAGCGGGTGGTCGGTTCCCACCGCGAGCAGGAACGGTTCGTCCCAGAGCGGGAGGATCTCGAAACTCGCGACCTCCAGCGGGAGCGCCAGCACCCCGGCGTCCACTTTGCCCGTGCGCAGCGAATCCAGGAGCACTCGGGTTTGTTCTTCGCGCAACAGCAGATGCATGTCGGGGAAGGCCGCACGCGCCACCGGCAACAAGGAGGGCCACAGATAGGGTCCGATGGTGGGGATGGCCGCCAACAGCAGATCCCCTGCGCTCGGATCGCGCGAGGCCTTGCCCAAATCCAGAATGCGCCGCGAGGCTTGCAGGGCCTCCCGGGCGGAGACCAAGCATTGGGCGCCCAGAGGCGTCAGCCGCACTCCCTGGGGCATGCGCTCGAACAGGGGCGAGCCAAGTTCGTCTTCCAGTTTGCGCAGCTGGCCGGACAGCGTGGGCTGCGTGCAGAAACAACGATCGGCAGCCTTCCCGAAGTGGCCCAATTCCGCCACCGCCACGAAGTATTCCAAGTCGCGAAGATTCATGATTGCAGAAAAATGCACCGTCCCTATTGCTTTTGTGATTTTCTCGCGATAGATTACGGCGCTGACCTGCATCCTTGCGAGGTCCCCAACACATGCAACGACAGTAAAACTCCAAAACCCGACATTCTCCACGTCGCTTCGATCCGTAAAGGATCGGACCAGCCGTTCGTCCTGAGGAGGTGGCGCAGCCGCCGTCTCGACAACTGCGGCAATTAGGGCCTCGGTTGGGCGCCCCAAGCGCCAAGGGCGAATATGGCATCCGACTTCCCAGATCGTATCGGCTGACGCCTCGGCGGATACCCGTCCCCGATCCGTCCTTCGTTGCACCCTCTTCCGCGAAAACCTGCCATGGCCCACGGAATCCCTTCCCGGGGACGGAACCCTCCGTCGCCGACTTCGCATCCATCTGTCATGGATCCGATTCTTGTCCAAAATCTTCAGCCGGACCACGAGAGCCGGAAGGAAAACCACATCATGGAAATCCAAGGACGTTGCGCCACCGCGGTGGTGTACGTGAAATCGATCGAGCAGGAAGCCCTGCTCCAGATCAAGGCCCTCTGCGACGACCAAGTGCATCTGCACCAGAAGATCCGCATCATGCCCGACGTGCACGCGGGCAAAAACTGCCTGGTGGGCTTCACCGCAACGGTGGGAGACCGCGTGAACCCGTATGAAATCGGAGTGGACATCGGATGCGGAGTGCTGGCCGCGAAGATCGGACGGCGCCGATTGGACTGCGACAAACTCGACCGATTCATCCGTCGCAAAATTCCTTCGGGATCGGAGCGTCATGCCGACATCGACCCCGAAATCGATCCCGAGCTGGCAAGCCAAGTCGCGCAGATCTGCCAGCGCGTGGGCGGCCACACTTCCGATTGCCTGCGAGCGTTCGGCACGCTGGGAGGCGGCAACCACTTCATCGAAGTGGACAAGTCGGATTCCGGCGATCTGTGGCTTTGCATCCACAGCGGTTCGCGCACCTTCGGAAAGGCCGTGGCCGAACACCACCAGGCGCGTGCCACCACGCACGCGGGCATCCACGGCAGCGGCCGCGGATCGCCCTGGGTGGACGGGCAATACCTCGCGCAGTATCTGGAGGATCTCGAGGTGGCGCAGCGCTTCGCTCGCGAGAACCGGCTGCGCATGGCGCAGATGATCTTCGCGCATCTGGGCGCGAGCCTGGGCGAATCGATCGAGACGGCCCACAACTACATCGACACCTCCGAACACATCCTGCGCAAGGGAGCCGTGGCGGCCCCTGCGGGTGGGCGACTCGCGATCCCGCTGAACATGCGCGATGGCGTGATCCTGGCCACGGGGCGAGGGAATGACGATTGGAACTGCTCGGCTCCCCATGGAGCGGGGCGTCGCATGTCGCGCAAAAAAGCCAAGGAGAACATCGATTTGGACAATTTTCGACATGTCATGCGCGGCATCTGGAGCTCCTGCGTCTGCGAGCGCACCCTGGACGAATCCCCCCAGGCCTACAAGCCGGCCAAGGAGATCCTGGATCTTCTGGATGCCACCGCGCACATCGACGAGATCCTTCGTCCCGTCTACAACTTCAAGGCGACCTGACCCATGTGGATCCAAATCAGCGCGGGTCGCGGACCCGTCGAATGCGCCCGGGCAGCGGAACACTTCGCGAAAAGCCTGATCGAAGAGTTCTCCAAATCAGCTGGCAAAGTGGAGATTCTGGCTTGCGAACCGGACACCCGTGGAGGTTGGCGCTCGGCATTGCTTTCCACCGAAGCCACCGACTTGGGAGATCTCCAGCAAGGTGGCACCATTTTGTGGATCGCGCCCAGCACCGACCGCCCCGGACACAAACGCAAGAACTGGTTTGTGGATGTGGCGGTGCTGGCCGAGCCTCCCGCCTCGCAGGAATCGTCGCGGCGCGACTGGCGCGTGGAAACCATGAGATCGGGCGGCGCGGGGGGCCAGCACGTGAACAAAACCGAATCCGCCGTGCGGGTCACCGACCCGGTCACGGGGCTTGCCGCACTCGCCAGCGAAGAACGCTCGCAGCACCGCAACCGCGCCTTGGCCTTCGCGCGGCTCCAGGAAAAGATCGACCTTGGCGAGGCGGCACGGGGGGATTCCCGCCGCAGTGCGCTCTGGGAACGCCACGACGCACTGGAGCGAGGCCGCCCCGTGCGCACCTACGAGGGAGGTGGATTCCAGCGGCGCTCTTGAGAGAATCCGCCGCGATTGCCTAACTTGGGCGGATGCGCTTTGCCCTGCCTTCGGCACTTCTCGCCCACTTCCTGGTTCCCGTACTCCACGCGGCGCCCATTTTCAAAGACGACTCGCTTCGTTGCGAATTGGGCGCCTTGCGCGCCGAACGGCTCTGGACGGCGGATCCGAAACGGCGCGTGGGCGATCTGCAAGCCAACATCACCGAGCTTTTGGAGCGCATCCAGCTTTCCGGGGCCACCGTGCGCAAAGCTCGCGAAACCTGCCAGGACGACTCCTTGTGCCTGGCCATGCTCCGCCCCGCCGAGCGGAACCTGTCCCATCTCAAGCGGGAGCACTCCCGCATGGACGACACGCTGATTTTGTTGCGCACGGTCTTCCCCGTCAGCCCCTCCCCCTCCCGGAAGCTCTTGAAGGCCAATTCGGACTCCCTCTGCCGGCTGGATCCGAGATCCCCTCCGTGCATGGCATCGCTTACCAGCTGGACCTCCACCTGGGCTGCCGAGGTGGAGCGGGGACGGCTGGCCGACCAGTACTCGTTTGACAGAAAATGCCTGGAATGGACCCGTAGCGGTCGCCTCAAGGCGCCACCCACCTGGCCTCGGGTGGTCACCGGCCAGGAATCGATCATCCGCGACGCCGTCCAAGCCGCCACTCGGCTGGCATCGCCCCCAACCGGTCGTCCCAACGGTGGAGCGCTCCTGCGCATCGCCCAGGCGTCCTACCACAGCGGCTACCCTCGCGAAGCCGTGGGCCTGATCGCACCGCTTCCAGATGCGGTTTTCGGATGGCCCCAAGGGCCATTCCAGAAGCACAGCCTGCTGGGACGAGGCTGGATCGCGCTGGGGCGCCCGGACTCCTCCCTCAAGGAGTTCGACCGCGCGGGAATTCCCGATTCCTTGGAACGCAAGACCGACTGGGACCTGCGGATCTCTCCGGGATTGGTCCTGGAATACGTCCGGGCCCGTTGGGAAATCCTGGGCTCGGACGAGGCCAACAACTACCTGGCCCTGTGGGGTGCGCGCCCCAACGCCGATCCCGCGCTGGTGGATTTCTTGCTGGGACCCCCTCGTTGGAAAGTGGGCAAACCTCGCAAAAAATGAGTGTGGCCAACCACCCTGTCGGTTGCGCCCCCAAGAAGTTCCATTTCACAGGAATCCACACCCGAGCCGGTCGTCGGCCTTCCGGTGGGATTGCAGGAGAACCCATGGGCACGTCCACTCGCTTCGATCTCGTCCAGAAGGACATCCCTCAGGCATGGTACAACATCGCGGCGGACTTCCCGACCCCGATGGCCCCGCACATGCATCCGGGGACCCAGCAGCCCGCCAAGCCCGACGACATGCTGGCGATCTTTCCACCGTCGATCGTGGAACAAGAATTCTCCACCCAGCGTTGGATCGAGATGCCCGAGGAAGTCCGCGACGTGCTTTCCCTGTGGCGCCCCACCCCGCTGATGCGCTCGGTGCGCCTGGAGAAGGCTCTGGACACCCCGGCCCACATCTACTACAAGTACGAAGGTGCCTCTCCTGCCGGATCGCACAAGCCCAATTCCGCCGTTCCGCAGGCCTGGTACAACCGGCACGACGGCGTCAAGCGCCTGGCCACCGAGACCGGCGCGGGTCAATGGGGAAGTTCGCTGTCCATGGCCTGCAAGCTGTTTGGCCTGGAGTGCATCGTGTACATGGTGGCCTCTTCCTACAAGCAAAAACCGTATCGGCGCATGGCCATGGAAACCTGGGGGGCCACCTGCCATTCCAGCCCCTCCAACGAGACCGCCTTCGGACGCAAGATCCGCTCGGAAGACCCACACACCGCGGGATCGCTGGGCATCGCCATTTCCGAGGCGGTGGAAGACACCGTCACCCATCCCGGCACCAAATACGCGCTGGGCAGCGTGCTCAACCACGTGTGCCACCACCAGACGGTGATCGGCTTGGAAGCCATCAAGCAGATGGAGCTGGCCGGCGAATACCCTGACGTCGTGATCGGGTGCGCGGGCGGCGGCTCCAATTTCGCGGGCATCGCCTTCCCCTTCGCGCGGCTCAATTTCACGGAAGGTCGCAAGACCCGCTTGGTGGCCGTGGAGCCGGCCAGCTGCCCGTCGCTCACCAAAGGCGAATTCCGCTACGACTTCGGCGACACGGCCATGACCACGCCATTGTTGAAGATGTACACGATGGGCAACGACTTCATGCCTCCGGCCCTGCATGCGGGCGGCCTGCGCTACCACGGCATGGCGCCTTTGGTGAGCCACCTGACAAGTCTTGGCATGGTGGAGCCGCGCGCCTACGAGCAGATGGAAGTGTTCGCCGCCGCGACACTTTTTGCCCAGACCGAAGGCCTGATCCCGGCTCCGGAATCCAGCCACGCGATCAAGGCGGCCATCGACGAGGCCTTGGAAGCCAAGAAGGAAGGCAAGAAGCGGGTGATCGTGTTCAACCTGTCCGGACACGGGCTGTTGGACCTGGCCAGCGTAGTTTAGGACTGCGGCCGGCGTACGAGGTGCCGGTTTTCACACGGATTCGGAGGACGCCCCTGAACCATCTAGAGGTTCGATTCGCGCCTTTCCGCTCCGGTGGCCGGGTGCCGGGCGGACCAGCCCGGTTCAAAGCCTCGCCCGGCCCATACGAGCCCCGGTTTCCGTGTTCGGGTTGGAAACCGGGAGGGTGTTGCGCTGTGTCCTTTCAGGCTGTAGGTTAAAGGTCTGTTTGTTGTGCACCGGGCGGCGCGTGATGCCGGGGTGCGCTCCTCAGGGGTTGTCCTTCGATGGGGTTCAGCCGGGTACATACCCGGGAACGCGAGGACGGACTGGGGCGGATGGTCGAATTCGAATCGAGGGAAACCCGGCCACAACACGGCCGGCATGCGAAACCCTGGAGAGAATCCATGCGCCGAGTCCTTCTTTGCACCATGGCGATCTTGTTCGCCAGCTCCACTCCTGCCATCGCCGCCCCCGTGTGGGGAGACCAGATGGACCTGTCCCAGCCCGATGGATCGTTGGTTCCCGTTCGGATCTGGGGCGACGAGTACTACCAGAAAGTCCAGTCCCTGGACGGCCGCGCCCTGGTCCGCGACCCCGCCGGCTGGATCCGATACGCAAGCGTGGCCGAGGACTCCTCCGCCTTCCTTCCCACGGGCTCCATCTACACCGGGACGGTCGCCAGTTCCGGAGGTCCGGCCGCGCGACGCTCCAACGCGGTGGCCGACCTGGACATTTCCCAAGCCGCCCGGAACGCCCAAGTGAAAGCGAATTGGGATGCCCTCCACCGGTGGGCGCCAGCCAACAATACGTCAATTTCTGACATCCCCGATTCCCGCGAGGCCGCCGAGACGTCGACAGGCGGTGTGCGTCATGTGACGGGCCTGACCATCCTGGTCGACTTTTCCGACCAGGTCGCCACCATCCCCACCCTGGAGCTGTTCCATCTCCTGAACGGCCAGGACTACACCGGATTCGGAAACAACGGATCGGTGCGCGACTTCTTCTCCGACATCTCCGACGGCAAGCTCCTGTACTCGAACGTCGTGGCGCCCTACGTCCGACTGTCCAAGCCCAAGTCCTACTACGACGATCCGACCATCCCCTTCGGCGCCCGTGGGACGGAACTTGTCCAGGAAGCGCTGGCGGCCGTTTCCGCGCGAGGGTTCGACTTCTCGCAACTGACCACCGACGCCCAAGGCAACGTGCTGGCCCTGAACATCCTGTACGCGGGCGTTCCCAGGGCGGGCTGGGCACGTGGAATCTGGCCGCACATGAACTGGATGCAGGGGGTGAGCCACGGAGGCCGTCGCTTTGGCGTCTATGAACTTTCCAATATCGGTTCGGCGCCGGCGATCGGCGTTATCTGCCATGAAAACGGCCACATGGTGATGGGCTGGCCCGACCTCTACGATTATTCTGGAGCTTCGCAGGGAACCGGTGGCTACGACTTGATGTCCTCGGCCAACCCCTACAACCCGGTGCCGCCCAACGCCTGGCTTCGCGACCAGGCCGGATGGGATTCCACCACCCGCCTGGAAGGTCTGCCCATCGGGACCAGCTTCAAGCTGCCCTCCAATGCCAATCGCAACCTGCGCATGGACAACCCGACAAACCCCAGGGAACACTGGTACGTGGAATCCCGTATCCGCAAGGGCCGGAACTTGTTGCTTCCCGACGAGGGCCTGATGGTCTGGCACATCGACGAAAACGGATCGAACAGTTTCCGTCAAAGCTCTCCGGCTGGCCACTACCTGGTGTCGCTGGTCCAGGCCGACGGCAAACTGGATCTGGAGCGAGGAAAGGCGACGGGTCCGGGCGATCTGTTCCATGCTGGTCACCTCGAGACCTTCGACGCCACCACCAACCCCAGCTCCGCCTGGTGGAACAACACCGCTTCCAACTTCAAGCTCGCCGGCATCGGGCCGGTGTCCGACACCATGACCTTGGCCTGGAACGGCGGCGGGGTCCTGGCCCAGGCCAGGGCTGCCCTGCCCCACAATCCCATCGCGGGCCTGGCTGTGGGTTATGCCGAGGGGACATGGCCTTCGGTGCCCACCTTCACGTTGACCTCCTTCCTGAAAAAGGGGACGGCAAGCACCATTTCGTCGACCTTTCCCAGCGGACGAGCCACCGACTACGCCTTGGCCTACGACGGATATTTCAATGCCCCCCAGGCGGGCAACTACAGCTTCACGGCAACTTCCGATGGCCCAGCGCGGGTCTTCCTGGACACCACCTTGCGCGCGGACCTCCCGGCGGGCGGATCGAAAACGTTCGTGTTGGGTCTCGCCCAAGGAGCCCATGTGTTCCGGGCGTTGTATGTGCACGGGGCGGGAACACCCCAGTTTACGCTCTCGGCGGCCGGACCGGGCCTTCCTGGCGGGGCCATCCCCGCGTCGGCCTGGACTTCCGAAGAATACGGCATGTACGCCTCGGACGCGGCCACGTTGCCGATGACCTCCCGCGGGCTGCGCAGCGCCTACTACGAAGGGACCTGGACTTCCCTCCCGGACTTCTCCGCTCTCCCGCCCGTGCGCACCGGATTGACAGGTTCCGTCAACCTCGCCTCCGCAGGCGCCACCCGCGCCCAGGATTGGGCGATGGTCCTGAAAGGCTGGATCAAGGTGGACAGACTCGGGACCTACGTCTTCTCGCTGGGATCCACCGATGGCAGCCGTTTGGTGCTGGACGGAACCACCCTGGTGGAAAACGACGGGAGCCATGCCGCGCGCACGCTGGTCTCCACCATCCCCCTTTGGCCGGGATACCATCGCGTCCAGCTGGAATTCTACCAGCATGCGTGGAACCCCTGGCTGGAGTTCAAGATGGCCGCGCCCGGCGGGCCGTTGTCTCCGCTCGGACTGGCTTCCCTGGCCAACGACAGCTCCTTGGGATTGTTGCCCCAGGACGTGGCCGAGCCGGTGTCCGCGAAAGACCCCATATGGACAGAATCTGGTCTTTCCGTGCGCGCCGAAGGTCGGATGGTGGAAGTGGCACCGCCATCGGGGTACATGGGCCCCATTTCCGTGGAAGTGCTGGACCTGATGGGGCACGTGCAGGGATCCGTTGCGGCCGCTTCCATGCGCGAGGTCCCGAACGTGCGTTTGCTTTCGCGCTCGGGGGCCAGCATGGTGCTGGTGCGCGTACGGATGACCGACCGGGTGGAAACGCGCAAGGTTCCGCTGGCCAGATGAAAAAGCCCCGGGCTTGCGCCCGGGGCCGGATTCTGTGGGAACGGTGGCGACCGTTCCCCACGAAGGAGTTCATCCGCCCTTCGGCGGATCGACGCGTCCTATTTGAACACGATGGTCAGGATCGCGTGCTTGGGCACCGTGATCACGTCGCCATCCTTGACCGACTTCTTCTCCACGCTCGGACCCGACTGGTCGTAGGTGGCGCCGGTGGCTTCCTGGGTCTTCAGGCCGCCGGAGTTCTCCTTGGTCAGGATGCTCACGGTGGCTTCGCCCTTGAGTCCGGGAACCTTCAAGGTGGTCTTGAAGTCGGTTTCCGCGCTCTTGTTGACGAACACGATGGACGTCTTGCCATCGGCGCGCTTGGAAATCCAGCTGGAGAGGTTCTCCTGGTTGGACTTTCCATCCAGCAAGGTGCCGGTCAGCGCATTGGCCAGCATGCCGAACGCGAAGTAGGCAGGACGCTTGGCGTTCTGGCCTTGCGGATCGGCGGAGGTGGAAAGCATTCCGTAGTCGCCCATGCGCTTGTCGCGGCCGTTGTACAACGCCCAGAGGTTGGCCACCTGGATGGGGCTCTGGGCAAGGTGACCAAGATAGTCGGCGACGAACACGCCTTCCACATGCGACAGAATCTGCGGTCCCGGGTTGAAGTCGACCGAGTTCCACTCCGTGAGCCAGATCTCGTACTTCTTGCCCTTCACGCCCAGTTCTTCCACCTGCTTGCGCACGTCGCGCATGAGCTCGTCGGCTTCGGAGCTCACGGCCAGAACGCCCAGGTCGTTTTCGGAATTGGCGCCCTGCGCGTAATGGTGCACGTTCACGCCGTCCACCACGTCGGCGACCTGCTTGAACACTTCCTTGTTCCAGGTGCCGTTGAGCATCCAGACCGCGGTGATCTTGATGGTGGGATCGGCCGCCTTCATGGCCTTCACGAATTCGCGCACGGCCTTGCCGTAGGCGACGCCGCCGTCCTTGCCCCACTTGTCGTAGTACTTGTGCCAGTTGCCGTAGACCTCGTTTCCGATCTCCCACAGCTGGACCTTGGGCCCCTTGGTGCGGGTCTTGTTCACGTACTTCACCCATTCGGCGGCCATCGCCGGAGTTCCATCGCCCACGTTGGCGGTGAACATCGGCTTGACGCCCGCTTGCAGCGCCCAGTCGAGGAACTCGTCGGTATCCACATGGAAGTCCTTCTTCTCGATGGTCTTCTTCCAGTCCTCTTCGTCTGAGCGCAGTCCGCCCGGATAACGCACCACTCCCAGAGCCATCGACTTCTGGACGGACAACGAAGCCGCCTCGATCAGCTCGGGAGCCCAAAGTCCCACGTTCACGCCGTAGATGTCGGGGATCGCCTGGACGGATTTTGCCGGGTTGGCCTGGAAGATCGCGGCCAGTTCCGCGGGAGCGGCATCCTTTTTGATCTCGCGAGCGTTGGTCACCTTGATGCCGCCCACCCAGAGCGTTCCCGGGATGTCGCCGCCGGGCTTGAAGCCCAGCTGCACCACGCCGTCCAGATCGAGCTTGTTGTTCTGGACCGCCTGGGGAGGCTGGTAGTAGGGGAACTTGGAGAAGTTGCGGAACGGAACCAGGACCTGGTTCCAGCCGCGGGTGGCACCCACCTTGGTGATGAAATATTCCGCACCCTTGTCCTGGATGGTCACGTCGATCGACTGGTAGGACTTGTCGGTGTACAACCAGAAGCTCATCGCGTAGTGCTTGGAGTAGTCGGTCGCCAGTCCCTTGGCGTCTTCGGCGCGCACGAAGAAGTCGTACCAATCACCGGGCTTGAAGTCGACCTTGATCGACTTCCCGGAAAGTCCCGCCGGAGGAGGCTTGGGGAAGTCGCCCACCGCCACCTTGATGGAGGCGGTGGTGCCGTTGGCGCTCTTCCAGGCTCCGGCGGTGCGCGAGAAGTCGTCGACCACCAAATCCGCCACGTCCGACTTGAAGGAGTCCCAGTAGGCGTCGGGATCGTAGATGCCCAGCGCCGTCTTGGTGACCTGGATCTGGTCCAGATAGAAGATCACCGGCTTGCCCTTGCCCACCTTGTTTTCGTCGCGCCCGATGGAAAGGCGGAACTCCTGGATCTTGCTCCAGTCGACCTTGCTGGGCACTTCCTTGCCGGCTTTGGCATCCCAATACACGCCGTCGTCGATGAACGCCTTGAGCGGAATGCGCACCTGGCTCCATTCGCCGTCCTTGAACACCACGTAGCCGTCTCCGACGACCTTGGTCTGGACCTTCTTGTCGTTTCCGGAGGCATCCTTGCCCTGGTTGTCCAGAAGCCCTATGAAGAACTTCTTGGAATCAGGACCCGCCTTGATCCAAAACGTCAGGGTGCCCGTCTTGCGGTATGGCGCGATGTCCAGGAACTTGGAAACACCCACCGACAAGCTCACGCCCGACCAGTCGTTGTCGATGTAGGTCGCGAAGATCCCCTTGTTGCCCGAGGTGGAGCTGGGAACTTCCTTGGAAACGGTCTTACCGCCATAGACATACGAGAACGGCCCCCCGGTGGGGATCTCGTCGATGAAAAACGACCCGACCACGGCATCGTCCAGTTTCAGCTGGGCCTTGGTGGGTCCGTCCATCTTCTCGTCCAGGTCCAGCCAGTCGTCGGCGAACACGGACGCCGCCTTCTTGGCTTCCTTCGGGGCGGCCGCCCCGACCGGAGCGAACAACGCGCTCCACGATGGTGTGGCGCTCGCGGCGACGAGAGCCGCGAAGATCGCCTTGGTTTGTGTGGATATCATGAGCACAGCCTCCTTCTGAAGCGATTCAGCAGAAGTCAAATATGGTTTCAAGCTCCCGCTTCTGCTACGTGAGTAAGGATGCGTCCAAACGCGCACTTGGTGGTAATCGAAAGCCGGCCTGTCTCTTCGCAGAAACGGGGCGGAGACCAAACATGACCGGTTCCGGAAAAGGTGAAACGCGAAATTCGGCAGATTTCGGGGTTTCGGGGCATTTGATCAAGGTCCAGGGCGGGAAATGCAAAGCCAATCCTCTGGCAGGATCCCCCCCGGAAATGCAACCTTTGTTTCATCACTCCACATCCACGTTCCCCACAACCCGCCAGCCCCGCTGGTCGAGGAGCTGCTCCCATGAAGACCGAAAAGTTCCGCATCCGCCCCGACCGCAAAGTCCGCCTCAAGGACCACGATCCTTCCGATACCCTCGGCTGGAAGAACAAGGATGCGGCGGAAGAAAAACTCGCCAAGGATGTGGAACGGCTCGCCGAGCTCCAGGAAATCCTCTACGCACAGGACCGGTGGTCGCTTCTGCTGATGTTCCAGGCCATGGACGCCGCGGGCAAGGACGGGGCCATCAAGCACGTGATGTCCGGGGTGAATCCCCAGGGCTGCCAAGTGGCGAGCTTCAAGGCCCCCTCGGCGGAGGACCTGGACCACGATTTCCTGTGGCGCTGCCAGAAGCACCTGCCCGAACGGGGTCGTATCGGGATCTTCAACCGCAGTTGGTACGAAGAGATGCTGGTGGTGCGGGTGCACCCCAACATCCTGGAAAAACAGCAAGTTCCGACGGAGCTGGTGACGGACAAAATTTGGAAACAACGCGCCGAGAGCATCACGGATTTCGAGAAGCACCTTTCGCGCAACGGCACCAAGGTGATCAAGTTCTTCCTGAACGTTTCGCGCGACGAGCAGAAGAAACGCTTCCTGGACCGCATCGACAAGCCGGAAAAGAACTGGAAGATGAGTCCCTCCGACGCCACCGAACGCGGCCACTGGGACGAGTACCAGGACGCCTACGAGGATGTGCTCTCCTGGACGAGCACCGAACGCGCTCCCTGGTATGTGATCCCCGCCGACAACAAATGGTTTTCGCGCATGGCCGTGGCCCACATCGTGGTGAGAACTTTGGAGGAGATGGACCTCAAGTTCCCCGAGGTCGGCAAGGAGCGTCGCAACGCGCTTTTGGAGACCAAGAAGATGCTGGAGGCGGAGGAGGACTGAGGGGAGTCTGAATCCCATGGCCCACTGATTCAAGTTTCCTTTTGTGCAGAGCATCTACCATCTTGCCGGCAAGGTGGAGGAATGGTGCACGGACCAGGCGGTCGGAGACGACGAGGCTCCTGGAGGAGATGAGAAAGGCGCAGGTGGGCCGCGGGATTGAGCTTGCCCCACGAACTCATGCGAGTCTGCTCGAACAGGGCCGGATCCTTGAGCTCCTTCGCCAGCAGCTCCACGAAGATCAGCCAATGTCGCTTGCGGCCCTCGTCGCCTTCTGATTGGGAAGCCTTCTGGCAAAGCTCCACCAAAGACCGCAGCGCAGCCTCGGGAAGATACGCGCAAGCCCCTTCCAGAAGCGTGTCGCGCACGCCGTAGCCGTCGTCCCCCAGCAGCTTGAAAAGTTCCGTGACGATCCACTCATTCTCCGGACAATTCTTGGCGAACCCCACAAACAGAGCTTTCGCCTCCGACCGGAAAAGATCGCCCAGGTAGCCGTTGGAATCGTCGCAGTGCGTGAACAGGGTCTCGTCGCCCGCGAAGAACCGAAGCAGCAGATCGCATCCGTCACGTGAGTCTTCTATGCTCCTGCTCCACCCTTCGAGCCGCGCCAGGACCTCGCCAGACCATGGACTGCGAACACTTCAGGCTGGAAAGCCACTTCCCCATCTCGTGGGCGGCTGCGGTCTTTGGACGTTTCATGGGATTCTCCGCGCAATGCTTCTTCAGGACGGTTTTCGTCTTTGTAAATCAGGGCTCCTGGTTCAAGAGATCGATATAGGCCGAATAGGCGAACACGCGGTTTCGCTTTTGACCGGTGAGTTCGCGGACCAGACCGAGCGTTTGGAGCGCTTCCATCACCTTGCCGGCCGTGGCCGGCGTGATTGCGGCCACCTTCACGAGCGAGGCGATGTTCGAGATGGGTCGCGCCGCCAACGCATCCAGCACCTTGGCCGCCGACCCCCGGTGCGTCCCAAGGGGGCCAGGCGCTCCTTGTCCGACCGATGGAGTTCAGACAGGTTTTGACCCGTTTGCACCGCCTGGGTCGCGGTCTGGAAAACCGCATCGGCGAAGAATCCGATCCACCTCTCCCAATCGCCCGTGGTGCGCACCTTCTGGAGAAGTTCGTAATTGGTGCGTCGATGCCGCTTGAAGAACACCGACACGTACAGCAACGGCTCGCGCAACACTCCCGCCTCGGCGAGGATCAATCCGATCAGCAAGCGGCCCAGTCGCCCGTTCCCGTCCCGGAAGGGATGGATGGTCTCGAACTGCACATGGGCCAGCGCCGCTTTCAGAAGCGGCGCGGTCGTACCATCCACATCGTTCAGGAATCGCTCCATCGCGGCAAACGCATCCGGAACCTGTGCGTCTGGAGGCGGCACGAACACGGCCTCGTCGGGGCGGTGTCCTCCCAGCCAAACCCGGCTCTGACGGAATTCGCCGGGTTGGCGATTTTCCCCTCTGCCCGAGGTCATCAGGGCGGCGGCTCAGAGGCATGCCCTCGCGCAACCTTTGCATCCCCAGCTCCAGGGCCTTCACGTAGCACGAGACTTCCTGCACATCGTCGATGGGCACGCCGGGTACGGACTCCATTTCGTAGAGCATCAAGTCAGAAAGTGACGACTGCGTCCCTTCGATTCGCGAGGACATCACCGCTTCCACGCGCACATAGCTGTAGAGAAACAATCGCGCATCGGGAAGAAGAGTGCTCACCGCATCCAGCCGACCCAACGCCAGGTTCGCTTCCTCCAAGCGCGCCTGCAGCCCCGAGTCGATCAAAAGCGCCGGGGTGGGCGGAATTGGATGGGGCAAAAATGCCTTCTCCGCCGTACGCCCCTTCTCGAGCGGGAAAGTGATGATGGTGTGAGCGGAAAGGGGCATTGCCGCCGATGCAGTAAACAGCCTGCAAGCCCTGGTTTTGCCTGGGCATTTTCTTCGGCGTGGGTCACGGCACACCGATTGCTTTCCAAAGATTGTCGAGGAGGCCCGAATGTCGACATTTCGTTGCAGCATTGGACTTTGGCTTACAGGGGTGGCATTCGTCAGCCTGTCTGGTTGTGCGGGACAAATGCCCAGCGTGGCTGGATTCATGCAGAGCCCCGGCATTACAGCCACGTTGGCTGGATTCGATCCGAAGAAAATTTCCCAGGCTGAACACTCGTTCCGTGGACCCTACAATGCCGAAGATTACGGGTTTGGAGAGTCAATAGGCGCGACATTTGGAGACCGATGGAGGATTGGAGGCCAAGTGGCTCTCCCTGTTTCAGCGGCGCTGACAGGCGGGTACCTTGGTGATCATTTTGGATCGATGAACTGGCTTGGCACAAGCCTATCTGGAGTCAGCGGCGGAACCGCGCTGATCGAGCATGCCACTGCATGGAATTGGCTGCGAATCGGATCTTTCCAGTACTTTGCCAGGAACGAAATGATTGGAGATTACTCATCGATGCCTTTTGACTTCGTTCCGGATCCGATCACCGAAGGGTCCGTGGGATATTTGGAAGTTGGCGCTGGCGCGGTGTTGGCGATGAGAAAAGAGTTCTGGGGTATCTCCCCAATTGCCTTTGAAGCGAAGATGGGTCGGGATTTGACCTTTGGATTCACCAGATACTACGCCTTGGTCTCGATCAGCATGATCTGAACGCCCCCCCCGAAAGCACAGGAATCACATGTCAATTCCTGATACACATCGACAAGGCGCGACGGCCTAGCCATAAAAAGCCCGCCCCGCGTTGCGCGAGACGAGGCCCATTTTCTCCGTTGCACCGTTGCCACTTCCGCAGAAGTGACCGGCCCGAAGGAAACCAGCACACCGAAGGTGTGCGAAGTTTCCCCACGGCACCTAATCCGAGATCGCTTCGCGCGAGCGGGATGCGATCGAAGTCCCGCACGACCCGACGGCGTACCAAGGTACGCCGAGGGGAGGAGGGACGAGAGCGCGCCCGCGTAGCCAGCCGAGCCGAATAGTCCATGCCGCCCATACCACCGCCCATACCACCCATTCCACCGCCGCCGCCGACAGAAGCCTTGGCTTCCTTCTTCTCGGCGATCAGGCACTCGGTGGTCAGGAGCAATCCGGCGATCGAGGCGGCGTTCTTCAACGCGGTCTTGGTCACCTTGGCGGGGTCGATCACGCCGGCCTTGATCAGGTCTTCGTATTCGCCGGTGCGGGCGTTGAAGCCGTAGGCGCCGGTGCCTTCCTTGACCTTGTTCACGACCACGGAACCTTCCCAGCCGCCGTTGCCGGCGATGATGCGAAGGGGCTCTTCCAGGGCGCGACGAACGATCTGGATTCCAATATTCTGGTCGGCGTTCTCGCCCTTGAGGCCTTCGAGCACGGGGATGGTGCGGATCAGCGTGACGCCGCCGCCAGGAACCACGCCTTCTTCGACAGCCGCACGGGTGGCGTGCAGGGAGTCTTCGACGCGAGCCTTCTTTTCCTTCATCTCGGTCTCGGTGGCTGCACCGACGTTGATCACCGCGACGCCGCCGGCCAACTTGGCGAGGCGCTCCTGGAGCTTCTCGCGGTCGTAGTCGGAGGTGGTCTCTTCGACTTGCTTGCGGATCTGGGCGATGCGGCCCTGGATCGCCTTGGTCTCGCCGGCGCCTTCGACGATGGTGGTGTTGTCTTTGTCGATGGTCACGCGCTTGGCGCGGCCGAGGTCTTCCATCACGGTGCCGTCGAGCTTGAAGCCGGTCTCTTCGGAGATCACGCGTCCACCGGTGAGGGTGGCGATGTCTTCCAACATGGCCTTGCGGCGATCACCGAAACCGGGCGCCTTGACGGCGGCGATCTTGAGGGTGCCGCGGAGCTTGTTCACCACGAGGGTGGCGAGGGCTTCGCCATCCAGATCTTCGGCGATGATCAGGAGCTGGCGACCCTGCTGGGCGACCTTCTCCAGGATGGGCAGGATGTCCTTCATCGACGAGATCTTCTTGTCGTGGATGAGGATGACCGGGTCTTCCATGACAACTTCCATGCTGTCAGGATTTGTCACGAAGTAGGGCGACACGTAGCCGCGGTCGAACTGCATGCCTTCGACCACGTCCAGGGTGGTTTCGATCGACTTGGCTTCTTCGACGGTGATGACGCCGTCCTTGCCGACCTTCTCCATGGCGTCGGCGATGAGGTCGCCGATGGAGCTGTCGTTGTTGGCGGAGATGGAACCGACCTGGGCGATTTCCTTCTTGCCGGCGACCTTGACCGAGATCTTGGTCACGTTGGCGATGGCGGCTTCAACAGCGAGGTCGATGCCGCGCTTGAGGTCCATCGGGTTGGCGCCCGCGGTCACGTTCTTGAGGCCTTCGCGAACGATCGCCTGGGCCAGGACGGTGGCGGTGGTGGTGCCGTCGCCGGCGACGTCGGAAGTCTTGGAGGCGACTTCCTTCACCATCTGGGCGCCCATGTTTTCGTAGGCGTCTTCCAGTTCCACTTCCTTCGCCACGGACACGCCGTCCTTGGTGATGGTGGGCGAGCCGAAGGACTTGGCCAGGACCACGTTGCGGCCCTTGGGTCCGAGAGTCACCTTGACGGCGTCGGCGAGCTTGTCGACGCCGCGCTTGAGGGCTTCGCGGGCTTCCTGATTGAACGAGAGTTGCTTTGCAGCCATTGAAATTCTCCTGAGTTTTGGTTTGACAGTTACTGTCGATATCGAATCGTTTCCCGTTCGTCCCGAGGAGCGGCTTTGCCGCGCCTCGAAGGGCGGACGGAATTGCTGGAGATCGGACTGTTTCCGGGCCTCATGACCCATCCTTCATCCAGCGTCCCTTTCGCCCATCGAGACGGCCTGCGGCCTCCTCAGGACGAACGGGAGAGGGAAGGGCGTAGCCTTCCGGGCTTCCTTAGATCTTGGCCAGAACGTCGGCTTCGCGCATGATCAGCAGATCCTTGCCGTCCACGTTGACTTCGGTACCGGCGTACTTGCCATAGAGCACCTTGTCGCCGACCTTGAGCTCCAGCTTGACCACGTTGCCCTTTTCATCGGTCTTGCCGGGGCCAACCGCGACGACTTCGCCCTTCTGGGGCTTTTCCTTGGCGTTGTCGGGGATGATGATGCCGCCGGCCGTCTTGGATTCGGCTTCGAGGGCTTTGATCACGACGCGATCCGCGAGAGGGGAAAGTGCCATTTTGAGTGTCTCCAGTGTTGGTTGTGGATAGCTGTTAGCACTCACCTGAGACGAGTGCTAACAATCGCACAGAGAATATACCGGTTCATCCAGCACCAAGTCAAGGGGTCGCAGACAATGAGGTGAAAATGAAACGATCCCGGGCAGGCAGGCGCATAAACGATTGTTGGCTCTGGAGTTGCAGGAAACCGGGGCCAAATCAAAGGCGGATCAGAACGGTTGGACCCAGGAGGCAAACCCTTGTGCAGTCCCTCCAGTCACATTCTCTAACTGGGTACCCACAGTACGAGCCCCCACCACCAGAGCGGATCCGTTAGGGAATTCCTGAATCCAGCCTCCACTCGTGGCCGAAGTGATCGAGGCGACGGATTGATCATCCGCTTCGCCTTCGGGATCAACGAGCGTTCCGAGCTTCATCCCCGGCTGAATACGCAGCTCCAACCAGGGACCTGACCCTCGCATGCGTGTCCGAACCGCAAATTGCATCCACGGCAGAACCCGAGAGCCTTGATCCACCAGCGAGGATTTCCGCTGAGGGCCTGATTCATCCTCCCAGCCGGTGACCTGACCGTGGATATCCACTTTGGTCCAGGTCGCCCCGAACAGGGCGTCGAAATCCCAAGCCAGGTAGGTGTTGCGCACATTCGTACCCATCCCCAACCATGCCGAGGGCGTCGAGGAAACACTCGCACCACTTAGGATCCGCACATGTCGCGTGGCCACGTATTGGACTCCGATATCGCCCCCGACACGTGGGGCGCGCCATTGGAAGGAATCGCTTTCGACCGGTTCGGCGGAAGAGAGGCGAACTCCCATCTGGCCGAAAAATTGACCAGCCCGAACGGAATCCGGTAGCATCGGAGGGGCTGGCATGGCGAGGTCCGCATCTACGCGGACGCCGGTCACTTTGATGAATATGCATCCGCACAAGGACTGACAAATCGCGGTTAGGAACGCCACCCGCAACAGCTCGACTTTCATGGCAGCCTCCATTGCATGCGCAGCCCCAGGCTTTCCTGAGGGCGCCCGGAGGGACTCCACAGCGAGACATCAGGAGCGTCGTCGGTTCGAAACCATCGTTGCGCGGCGGTGGACACCAGAGGAGAGCCGAGACTCCATCCAACGATCCCAAGCACAGCGGCTGTCGCCGAGCCTCCATCTTCCCCTCCAGAAAGCCCATTCCCGATTTCGTAGGCGGCAAATGCGAACGTGGCACCTCCGAGTATTCCGCCTGTCCAGGCGCCAAAAAACGACCCGTTGGCCTCGTCCGCCTCTGTCGCGAGGTTGGCTCCCATGGCTGTCCCCACGGTGTTGCCCAGGGGAAGAGCTACCGCCAGGGGGCCTGCATCACCAATGATCAAGGAGCCGGACAATCCGACCCCGAAACCAATCGCCGTCCCCACCGCCTCTCCACCCAATGCTTTGAGATAGTGCCGCCCAAATCCAAGGGGCTCCTGAGATGGAGGGGCTTGAGGTGCGGCAAACAGTGCGAGTGCGGCAAGGCAAAACATCGGATGAGGTTCCTTTGCAGGTCGAAGTGAACGTGCCGATCACACATATCAACAACCGCACCAATCAAGATCCCTGAAAAATTTCCATCTCCGAGCAACGTTCATGACGGACAGAACCTGCACCTGGCGGGAACCCAGATGCAGGAATCCTCGGTATTCAACGCACCCGTACCGTTGCTTTCATTTCTCGCACTTCCGCCTGCAGCGCGTCCATCTTCTTTTCCTGTTCCACCGCGTGCAAGGTGAGCTCCTCCACCTTCTTCAGAAGGATGGCGTTCATCTTGGCGATGTCGATGCCGTCTTTTTCCACATCCGCCGTGGAAGGCACTTCCGGCAGATGCTTGTGCTGTCTGGCAAAGGCTTCGATTTCCTTCAGCGGCATCGGCTGGTAGCCGACCTCGAACACGTAGTCGGCCCAGAGCTCCGTCGACTTGATCTGCAGCGGGATGTTGACCTTCACAGACTTTGACGATATTTCCAGCCCTGCGACTGGATTGCCAGTGCCAGCACCCATGAGAATCCTTCCCTCGTCCGACTTATGCCGGATGATGAAATCGTCCGCCTGCGAGCCATCCAGGTAGGATCCCTTCGCAAGCGAAGCCGCGATCACGCTGGTGTTCGTATCCTTTGCCGCGTCGTAGGCCATTCCGAATTTGATCTCCTGTTTCGGGTGGATCCTCAGACCCCCGGCAGCCTCCAACATCCCATTCACCCTCGTGGACGCATAGAGAGAAATCACCGTCGGAGTCAGGCCCTTGCGATCGATCTTCATGGCCCACGCCGATGCCTTTTCGTCGTCCTGGATGGTGCGCAGGAACAAGGACCCGTTGGCCTTGTCCGTGGTCCAATCCCAGATCTGGTTGCCAACAGGCGCATCCGTCCTGATCAGCCGGAACCCGGGCTCCGCAGCCTCGGATCCACTCGAGCGCGCCATGGAATTCACCTGAAGTCCATCGGCGGAAAAAACCCCTTTGTGCGAAGCGTTGGACGAAGGAAGGGCTCCGATGGAAGCCGGGGTGATGGCGACCTTGTCCATCTTCCCCGCCAGCGACCCGCGGATCGAGGACGCCGTGTCGATGACAGATTTCGCCACCACCGCGTTGCTCGACTTCGCCGCTTGCGCCAGCGAATCGATACGACGCTTCGCCGCGGTATCCGCGCCGGCCACCGGCGCAGGGATGCTCGGAAAGGAAGACCGGAGAGCCGAAGCAGAATCCCGCAGCGCCTTCGCCACGGCGATCGAATCCGCCTTGGAAGCCAACGACTTGGCCAAGTCCTCCACGGATTTCGCGTCCGCCTTCGCGTTGACCGCCGACGTCAGAAGCCCGATGGTGGACTTGTCCGCCTTCGACGAATCCAGCAGGAAGAAGTTCCGGTTGACTTCATCGGCTTTGGCGGGGTTGTTGGGCTTGAATTGCACAAGCTCCGCCGAGCACAGCGAGGAAACGGCAAAGGCCGTCAGCAGGGAGGTTTTCATGTTTGCGACCTTGGAGGTGTTTTGAGACGGAGCCACAAACATAAATCCCAGGTCTATTCTCTCACCCCCCTTACTCCGTTCGAGCACGGGAACCTGTCCAGGTTCGGCTTCTTTTTCCCTTGGTCCATCGATTTGAAGCGACATTTCTCTCCATGCGCATCATGGCCATCCTCTCCGCTTTGGCGGGGGCCGTCGGACTCAACTGTTGCGACCGGACCGCCGGACCGCCGGAAACCCCTGCGATTCCAGGCGCCAAACAAGTCTGCCAAACCGCGGACAGCGTTCGTGTTTCCCACTTGGGACAGCTGACTTGCCCTGCCGATTGGGACTCCCTGAAGGGACCGCCCGCCAACGCGGTCTATGGCCGCGCCACCTCCGTCAAGATTCTCCAGTCGATCGCCACCGGCCAGATCTGGTTTCCCAACTCCACTCGTTACGCCATGCACTTGGACTTCGCACGGACTATTTTGGGATACCCGGCGGCCAAGTACAACACGACCTGGAACGACAACTATTCGGATTCCCCGAACCGCCAATATGTTTTGGCGACGCTCACCCACTACGAAGGACCCGACCTCTGGGTGGTCCAACTGTTTCCCGGCGACGACCTCTCTTCCGACCGGCTGGCCAAGCTCATGAAGTCGGCCTCGGACTCCACCTGGATAGGACAGAAATTGGTCTACCTGCCCGCCAACGATTCGGCCTTGGCCCGTGCCGTTCGAGCCCAAGTCGCTGTCGTGACCCCAAACGCGGTCTACGGCGGCGAGACCTTCCAGAGCCTGAACACCGGCATCGCCTACGGAACGCTGGTGCGGGCCGGACACGACACGGTCGGCACCGGCAGGTTCTCTCCGCGCGACATCGTGCTCACCGACGGAATCCCCAACGATCTTCCCACCGTGGCGGGGGTGATCACCACGGAATTCCAGACTCCCTTGAGCCACCTCAACGTGCTCAGTCGCAATCGCGGCACGCCCAACATGGCCCTGCGCAACGCTTGGTCGGATCCTGTCTTCGCTTCGCTGTCCGGAAAACCCGTGCGACTGGAAGTCACGTTGTTGGGCTGGACCTTGCGGGAGGCCACCCGCGCCGAGGTGGACTCGTTTTGGAACGCCCGAGTCCTGCCCGTCCCGCCCGCGCTCCCCCTGGACAGCTCCCCTGGCTTGGTGAGGCTCGACTCTTTGAACCGCAACGCTTTGCCGCGCGTCGGAGCCAAAGCCGCGAATTTCGGGGTGCTGACCAGGCTGGCAAGCCTGCACAAAAACGCTTTCCGGGTTCCCGAAGGCGGATTCGCCATTCCGTTTGCCGCCTACCTGGACCATATCCGCAAGCACGACATCGCCCCTCTGATCGATTCACTTCTGGCGGATTCTTCGCTTCTGGAAGCAGCCTCCGCCCGACGTGCCGCGTTGGCCCGCTTGCAAGCCAGAATCCTCCAAGCACCCGTGGATCCTGTTTTGCTTGCGGAAATCTCGGCGGCCATCCGCGCCAACGGACAGTACACCCGCATGCGGTTTCGATCCAGCACCAACGCCGAAGATCTGGCGGAATTCAACGGCGCGGGCTTGTACTCCTCCTACACGGGCGAACTGGACAACCCCAAAAAGTCCATCGAGGACGCCTTGCGGAAGGTATGGGCGAGTCTTTGGAACGAGCGGGCCTTCCTGGAGCGATCGGCCTACCGGATCGACCAACGTCGGGTGGCGATGGGAGTCCTGGTGCACCGCAGCTTCCCCGACGAGGGTGTCAACGGCGTGGCCCTCACCCGCAACATCTACCAACCGGAGTATTTCGGGTATGTGATCAACGCCCAGCAAGGAGAGGTCTCGGTGGTGGACCCACCCGTCGGGACCCTTTCCGAACAATGGATCTACTACCCCTTCCCGGACGGTTCCTTGGGCGATGCCACCTTGGAGCTGTTGGCTCGCGGCACCCTCGACGGAGGGGCGCCGGTCTTGACCGAGGCCGAGGCGATCCATCTGGGCAAGACCTTGGAGCCGATCCAGTTGGAGTTTTGCAAACTTCTGGGCGGAAACCTCCGCGAATCCAACCGGTATGGAATGGATGTCGAGTTCAAGCTCGATGGCCCCGCCAGAACGCTCTACATCAAGCAGGCTCGCCCGCTGCCATGAGGGAGGGTCCGCCATCGCCGGTGGTGAAGAGGTCGCGCAGCACTCCGCGGGCGGCATGGCGGTCGTGGAAGATCACGTCCATTCCCACGCTCGACCATCTGGTGGGCGCGACGTCGAGCGGATCGTCGGAATCCTCGCCCGCATCCGAAAGGCCAAGACGGATTTTGTCTGATTGGAAATCCGGAGAAAGGGTGACCCAGCTTCCCAACACCTTCAGGGAAAGATCGTAGCTGGAAAATCCAAGGCCCAAGCGGTTGGGGACCAGAAAAAACCGGGTCCAGGGAAAGAGCCTTTCCCTCCACACCACCGAGTAGGCATCGACCAACCGCAGATGCCTCGCCCACGTCACCGCCACCCATCCCACCCAGGAGATCCCCAGGAAAAGGGTGAGAGTGGGCAAGGCCAGCGCGGCGACCCGCAACGCCCAGACCCACGTGCGGGCATCCGTCGCATTGCCCACGGATACGGCCATCCCGAACAGCACCAGGGAAAGAAACGACAGGACCCCGGCCAGTCCCATCGCCTGGAGAACAGGCTGGCGATTCCTCAGAAAGAAATGCCGGACCCAGTCCGGCAGGTCCGTGCCACGTCGGCCGTCGCCCAATACGGAGACCCGCCGCTCCAGAACCAACAAATCGAACGAGGAGGTCCACCAGTCGGTGAGCTGGGGCCCCCAGTGGCTTGCAGGCACCACCACTGGAAAATCCCATTCCTCACCCACCCGCAAAGGCACCAAGTCCCGCAAGAGCAGGCCCCTGGGCAGGTGGCGTCGATGCAGGATGACGCTGGACAAGAACACAGGCGAGCCCCCAGGTGAGCTTGGACGGAACCCAGAACCCCGCCACCCGCTGGGCGGGATCGCGGATCACCGCACGCAAGGCTTCCAGATCGGGGTCCGCGTCGTCCGCGTCGCGCTGTGCAAAAATTGTCTGACCGATGCGCCGCAGCTTTTCCGGATGGCGATCGAATTCGCCGGTGGGCGACCAGATCACCATGCCGGCATGGTCGGAACCTCCGCCTTGGAACAAAGCTTTTTCAGCCAGGAGCACCGATCCCCAGGTTGTCCGTCCCTCGCGCTGCGACACTTCCCAACCTTGGACCGCACGCAAAAGGGGGTCTTCAGGGTCCATTTCGTCGGGGGGGTGCGGAGGTGAGACAGTCTCAGGGAGAACCAACAGCGGTGGCAGCCCCGGCGAAAACGGTGAAGGGAGGGACCAGAGGCTGGGGATCTCCGAACGTCTCCAGGACCGGAACGCCCGACCGCAAGCGATCAGATCGCTACCCAGGTGCCGCAAGACTCGGGGAGTACGCCAGATCATTCGTAGCGAAAATAGCCATTCTTTCTCGTCAGTAGAGGCTCCGCACCCCTTCGAATCCATCGAGTAAAACCCGGACTCGAGCCGAGGTTGCGAAATATTTGCAAATTATGGATCATCCATCCGAACCACGGATCCGTCTTTCCAGGAGTGACCTATCGTGCTTTCCGCCTACCGCACCCATGTCGCCGAACGAAACGCCCTTGGAATCCCTCCTCTTCCACTGGATGCCCAGCAGACGGCGGACCTCGTGGAATTGCTCAAGGCCCCTCCCGCTGGCGAGGAAGCTTTCCTCATGGAGCTGATCACGCACCGCGTGCCGCCCGGCGTGGATGACGCCGCCAAGGTGAAGGCATCCTTCTTGGCTGCCATCGCCAACGGCGAGGCCAAGTGCCCGCTGATCTCCGCAGAGAAAGCCACCGAGCTGTTGGGCACCATGGTGGGCGGGTACAACGTCGCCTCCTTGATCGAGCTGTTGGACAAGGCCGCTTTGGCTCCTCTGGCCGCCGAGGGTCTCAAGAAGACCTTGTTGATCTTCGACTACTTCACCGATGTGTCCGCCAAGGCCAAGGCCGGGAACGTTTACGCCAAAGCCGTGTTGCAGAGCTGGGCCGACGCCGAGTGGTTCACCAGCCGCCCGGAAGTGCCCGCCTCCCTGCAGCTGACGGTCTTCAAGGTGACCGGCGAAACCAACACCGACGACCTTTCGCCCGCACCCGACGCATGGAGCCGACCGGACATTCCACTGCACGCCTTGGCCATGCTGAAGAACGCCCGGCCCGGGATCGTGCCGGAAGAAGACGGCAAGCGCGGCCCCATCCAGCAGATCCGCGATTTGGCCGCCAAGGGCCATGCGGTTGCCTACGTGGGCGACGTGGTGGGAACCGGCAGTTCGCGCAAATCGGCGACAAATTCTGTACTATGGTGGACTGGCGAAGACATCCCATACGTTCCCAACAAGAAGTTCGGCGGCGTGTGCCTGGGCGGCAAGATCGCCCCCATCTTCTTCAACACGCAGGAAGACGCAGGCGCGCTCCCCATCGAGATCGACGTCAACAGCCTGGACATGGGCGACCAGATCGAACTTCGCGTGGACCACCAAAACGGCAACCTCCAGATCGTGAAGAACGGCGCCGTGGTGGCCCACTCCATCCTCAAGACCATGGTGCTCCTGGACGAGGTCCGCGCCGGGGGACGAATCAACCTGATCATCGGACGCGCCCTCACCGCCCGAGCCCGCGAATTCCTGGGCTTGGGCGCATCCGCCCTGTTCCGCCTGCCCATGACGCCGCAGAACAAGGTCAAGGGCTACACCCTGGCCCAGAAGATGGTCGGCCGCGCCGTGGGCCTGCCCGAAGGCGAAGGCGTGCTCCCCGGAACCTACTGCGAGCCCAAGATGACCTCGGTGGGATCCCAAGACACCACCGGCCCCATGACCCGCGACGAGCTGAAGGACTTGGCGTGCCTCGGCTTTTCGGCAGATCTTGTCATGCAGTCGTTCTGCCACACCGCCGCCTACCCCAAGCCGGTCGACGTGAAGACCCACCGCGACCTGCCCGCGTTCATCTCCGACCGCGGCGGCGTGAGCTTGCGCCCGGGCGACGGCGTGATCCACTCCTGGCTCAACCGCATGCTGCTTCCGGATACCGTGGGCACCGGCGGCGACTCGCACACGCGCTTTCCCATTGGCATCAGCTTCCCCGCCGGATCCGGCTTGGTGGCCTTCGCGGCGGCCACCGGCGTGATGCCGCTGGACATGCCGGAATCCGTCCTGGTGCGCTTCAAGGGATCGTTCGCCGACGCCCAGAAGAAGGGCATCACCCTTCGCGACCTGGTGCACGCCATCCCCCTGTACGCCATCAAGGCGGGCATGCTCACCGTGGCCAAGTCCGGCAAGAAAAACGTGTTCAGCGGACGGATTCTGGAAATCGAAGGTCTGCCCGACCTCAAGGTGGAACAGGCATTCGAGCTCACAGACGCCTCGGCCGAACGCTCCGCCGCAGGTTGCACCGTGCGGCTCAACAAGGAACCCATCATCGAGTACATGAACTCGAACGTGGTGCTGTTGCAGAACATGATCCAAAACGGCTATAGCGACGCCAAGACCTTGCAACGGCGCATCGACGCCATGAAGGCATGGCTGGCGAAGCCGGAGCTTCTGCAGCCGGACGCGGCCGCCGAATACGCGGCGGTCATCGAGATCGACCTCGCCGAGATTTCCGAGCCCATCGTGTGCTGCCCCAACGATCCGGATGATGCCAAGACGCTTTCCGAAGTGGCCGGCGCCAAGATCGACGAAACCTTCATCGGGTCGTGCATGACAAATATTGGCCACTTCAGGGCCGCCTCAAAACTGTTGGAGGGCAAGCGCGACATCGCCACCAGGCTGTGGGTGGCTCCTCCCACCAAGATGGATGCCGCCGAACTCACCAAGGAAGGCCACTACGCCGTGTTGGGCGGGGCCGGAGCACGCATGGAAATGCCGGGATGCTCGCTGTGCATGGGAAACCAGGCGCAAGTGAAGGAAGGGGCCACGGTGGTTTCCACCAGCACGCGCAACTTCCCCAACCGCCTGGGAAAGAACACCAACGTCTACCTGGCCTCCGCCGAGCTCACCGCCATCGCTTCCAAGCTGGGTCGCCTTCCCACCGGCGAGGAATACCGCGCGGAAATGGGCGTGGTGTCGGCTTCGGAAGCCAGCATCTACCGCTACCTGAACTTCGACAAGATCGCGGAGTACACGAACACCTGAGAACGCGATGCTCCCCGGGTTGTCGCACTGCGGGCAACCTAGGGGGCTACTTGTTCACTCAAATTGCATGGTATTGCTTTTTTGAGCACTATCTCATAGATTTGTGCTCATGCCCCCGCAAGACGCCTTCTCCCATGATCAGGCCGTGAAGAATCTGATCAAGGATTACCCAGAGGAAGCTCTGGAATTCCTTGCCTCGGATGTGATCACGACCTATGGTCCACCGATCTCGGTCGAATTTCTGGATCCCTCCGTCGCCAAGGACGACACTGCCGAGCCAGGTCCCGGGCAGGCAATGGACATCGCCATTCGGTACGGTTTTGCGAACGGAGTCTCCGTCCTCGTCGTGCTCGTCGAGCATTGGTCCAGTGCGGATCGCCTGGATCTGCTCAGAACGGCTCGATACTATCTGGACCTGTGCCGCAGATTCCCTGAGAACGAGATCCTTCCCATCGCCCTGGTGGATGATGACCGCCCGCGGAACCTGACCGACACGGTCAGCAGGGGTGCGTTGCAAACAGAGTATTTCCGGTTTTGCACTCGCATCATCCAAATCCCGGCTTTGGCTCTGGAAGCCTTTCGCGACACGGCCAATCGTGTCGCGCTTTCCTTCTCCCCCAACATGGGCGGACACTTCGATCGCGTCGAGAGGGTTCTCCAGGTGGCCTTACGATTCCGAGCCAAGGGAGACATGCCAGGGTACCGCAAATTTTTTGCGTTTTGGGTGGTTGAGGGTAGATTGAACCTACACGATCAACGAAGACTGAAACATGAATTGAAGGAGAGGGATATGCCTGAGATCATCGAATGGCTCCGTCAGGAAGGGATCGAATTGGGTCGCGCCGAAGGTTTGGAACTGGGCAAAGCCGAAGGCCTTGAATTGGGCCGACTGGAAGGGCGAGCCGAGGGACGAGTGGTGGGACGGATGGAGGGAAGAGAAGAAGGAAGAGAAGAGGGGAGAGAAGAGGGTCGAGAAAAGGGTCGAGCTGAGGGCATCCGGGAAAAGGCATTGGAAGACGCCCGCAAGCTGCGTGAGCACGGAGTTTCCTGGGAAATCATTCGCTCAGCAACCGGGATCGCTCCACAAGATCTCGCCTGCTGACCTGGAAGCGGTCCAGCAAATCCTGTCACTCCGGTGCCGGTTTCCTAAAACGCCCAAGAACCTCCCCATACCCAACTTCCCAGCGGGTCGATGGGGAGACTTTCCTGCGCCTGGGACGGTCCCGGCTGCGACGATGCAGATTTTGACAACCCATCGTTCCATTCTCCCGCCAATGGAAACCGCATTTCCGCCCAACACCTGATGCGACCCCACCCGATGGACCTTTCCACGGAAAGCCTAGGGCCGGCCAAGGCCAGCCATCCCGCCCCGAGCACGAGCGTGTCCCGGACGGTGGAGGGAAGGAAGGTCTTCACCGTCAGGCGGGTCCGTTCGAGGTGGGCTTCCATGCGGATCCACTGCGTGAGCCAGCGAGGATGGATGGTGAACTCGCCCACGCGAAAGGTCCGCCCCACCTTGGCTTCCCAAACCTCCAAGGCCAGATTTCCCCACAAGTAATCGCTGCGGTCTTCCAAAAGGGACATAAACGGCGCGAACTCCCGTTGGGACAGCCGGTTCCAGTGGATGGTGGGATGGTCGAGCCTTCCTTTGGGGCTTTCCAGTCGCCATTGGCGCGTGGCTCCCGACAGTTCCCAAGCGCGCCCCTGCCAGCGAAGTGAAAGTTCCGCCCGCGCGCCGGCCACCACCTGGTCCAGAAACACGTCGTCACCTCGCAAGCCGGAAACGATTCCGTGCCGGTCCTCCCGCCAAAGCCGACCCTCCACCCTGCCCGCGCCCACCCTGCGTCCGGCGCCGACCCCCCATCCGGAAACGCCCATCGTATCGGTCAGATGGTCGCCGGAAAGCTCCCCCGCGCGACGCGATCCGCTCCACCAGTTCGTGTTCACCTTCCAGTCGCCCAGCGGAAGCTCCATCCCAATCCAGACAGAATCCGTCAAATCGTTCCAATCCAGATCGATCGCTCCTTGCGACGTACGCACCCCCAGCCGCGAGGCGACCCGAGCGCGCTGCGCGCCGATTTCCCCTCGCCACAGGCGATCGCCCCACCCCATGTGCACCCCGGAGGCTCGGCGTTTTTCGCCCTGCTCCAGCCAGATGCGGGTGCGCGTGGGAGAAGGTCCCCAACGACAACGAAGCCATCCCGGAGGCTTCCAGCTCGCCCAACCCTTCCATACGCCAGGAGTCGCTCTCCAAATCCATCTGCTCATCGAGCCACAAAACCCCGGCACACGCCTCCACACCTGGGGTCGGCCGCACACAGGGCGAGGTCGCGCGCGCACGGGAAGTGGCCCGAAAATCCACGGGGCGGCGCAGGTGCAACCAATCCGCGTTCTCCCAGCGAACCTCGGCGACGTTCGAATCCGCGCCACCGAACAGCCAGGCAGGATCCGCCCCTATGGCATCCCACCAGGGAGTCCCACCGGCTTGGGCCAGAGCACAAACGAAAAGGACCCCCGCTTTGGCAAGCGAAGGGCCCAGAAAAATCGCTGGTTTGGCTAGGGCCAATCAGAACCCGGCTTGAACCGGCAGCAGCCTAGCGCTGGGCGCCACCACCGTTCCCTGGGGATTGGTTTCTTCCATTTTGGCGAGGACATCGTGCGTGGATTTGAACTCGGGGAAAATGCCTCCGAAGGTGGGATCAACCCATTCCATGTAAGGCTCCATGTCCAACTGGCTGTCCAACTTCAACTTGGACAATTCGATCATGCTCGTGGAGGTGCTTCCCTTGAGCAAACTGAACGGACCTTTGGCCGCCCATTGGCTTTCGGCATTCCAAGCAAAACGCGGGAAAAAGACCTGTCGACCGCCCAGGGTGATGATCTTGGCCAAGTCCACCTTCACAGAAACCGCGGGGTAGTAGACCGTCTCATACTTGCTCTGGTAGGTGTACCCGGTGGCGGTCTGGATCATCTCGTAGCCCGCGTTCTCCTGCTTGTATTCCGCCTCCTTCGTGAGGGTGGTGGGGCTGGACAGCAGGCGAATCAACGAATCCGCCGCCGTGTACGCTTCCTCTTTCCGGCTGGCATCCAACCGCAAAAGCCCCTTGCTCAAGCTGGTCTGGTAGGTGTGGGCGTAATCGGCCACCTGCTTCATGGTTTTCGCCATCTGGATGATCTTGCCAGGAATGGCATCGACCTTGGCCTGGTACCCCGCACGGACGCCCATGAAGTTGCGCGAGCTGGTGGTACCGGTGGCCGGGAACAGGACCTTCAGATTTTCAAACGCCTGCTTTTGCATGGCCGTGGCGGGACCGGCATCGATTTCGATGTGGGCAAGGGTGTCCAGCCATGAGTAGTGGCTCTCGAAGCCCTGGCCGGAGAATCCCGCTTCCAGATCCTGCGAGATCAGCCATACCAGGTAGTTTTGCACCGACTGGGCCGCCACCAAGGCGGTACCCACGTCGGCACGTCCGATCGCCATCGAGTCCTTGAACGCTTCGATCTTGAAACGATAGGCGAAGCCGGTGTCGTTCCAGCACATCTGGAGGGCATCCACCAGCGAATCCACCGTGGGCAGGAACTTTAGTTCGAGGGTGTCTTGGAGTTGGCGAAGAGTGGCGCTCTTTTCCGGTGCCGCCAAGGCGCGGGCGGAAAGGGCGGGGCTTTCGGCCAGTTCCAGCGGGGAGGCGCGGAACAGATCCTGTCCATCCACTCCGCCCATCGAAAGGCCATTCTTGTTCATGTTGCGGAAGGTGGCGGCCATGTCGTCGGCCTTGAGAGCCAAACTGGTGATGGCCAGACCGAAATGGGCGGCGGAGTTCCCGGAATCGCTCTTGATCTTGGCGCGGAAGGTGGAGTTTGCCGACAACAGATCCTGGCGTCCCTCTTCTCCCAGGCTCCCCGACGATGTCAGCGACAGATTCTGCAAAGTCTCGGTGGTCAACCGCATGGAAGATTGGTCCATGGGCGACATCGTCTTGACGAAGGTGGTGCCGACGGTGGTCGGGTCTGTGGTTTTCGGGTCGGTGGCCTTCGGATCGGTCGTTTCGGACTTGTCGGACGGAGCGGTAGTCCCGGTGGAGGCGGATTCGCCGGTGAGGCTACAGCCCGCGAAAGCCACGGCCAAGACGGCGGATGCAGCGATTGGGAATTTGCTTGCAATCATCGGACGTAGTCTCCTGGGAAAGGACGAGGCACACGGGACTTTACAATTTCCACGTCCCTTCCGGCAAGATCCCTCACAAATCTTCGTCCTCTGGCTCCTTGTCCAAGGGGAGATCCTTGGTGATTTCCGCCAGATAGGGTGCGAAGGCATGGAACAAGCGCACGAACTCCTCCGACTCGATTGCTTCCGCACGAATGCCGGGCACCAGACCGCATTTGGCCAGAGCCTCGTCCACCACCGCCACCGGGAAGGTGTGCAGAAGGGAGTTGCGCAAGGTCTTGCGCTTTTGGCGAAACGCCGCGCGCACCAACCACGGAAACAACGGATCGTCGCACATGGGCTCCGGGCGGGGCAAGAGAAGAACTGTGCCCGAATGAACCTTGGGGCGCGGGCGGAAACTGTCCGGCAAGATCTTCAGCCGGGTGGAGGGGATGGCGTAGTTTCGCACCAGCACGCTCAGAGCCCCGAAGTCGCGACGACCAGGCTCGGCGGCGATCCGCTTGGCCACTTCCCACTGCACCATGAAGGTAAAATGACGGAACTGGCGAATCTTGGGCAGAAAGCGCATCAAGATCGCCGAAGCCCGGTTGTAGGGAAGGTTTCCGCAAAGCACAGGCAGGATGCCGGTGGGGCCCGGCGCCATCCAGGGTTCGATGTCGGCGTGCAGCGCATCCTTGTTGACCACGACAAGATTCGCACCGGAAGGGACCTTGCGAGGGAGCTTCTCCGCCCATTTGGGGTCGATCTCCACCGCCACCACGCGGCCCGCGCGCACCAAATATTGGGTGATCGCCCCCGCACCGGGGCCGATTTCGATGATCGTCCCGTTCTCGACCGGATCCGCGTCGTCGGCGATGGCTCGGCAGACAGAATCATCGACCAGGAAATTCTGTCCGAATTTCCGTCGTTCCTTTTCGTACATCCAAAGTCTCCAATCGAGATTGCTTCTCTTTTCACGAAGAAGCTATTTTGTCAACCAATCTATGTCCATCAAGAAGGCCCCACCGGTGGCAACGACCAAACCTGTCGATTTCGAAGAGGCCCTGGAGCGCTACCGCGACTACCTGCGGCGCAAAAAGCTCCTCTTCACCCGTGAACGAATCGCGATCCTGGAAGAAGTCATGGCTCGCCACGACCATTTTTCCGTGGAGGAACTGCACGACAGCCTGAAGGCCGCCGGCAAGAAGGTCAGTCGCGCAACACTGTACCGCAATTTGGACAGTCTGAAAGAGGCCGGAATTCTCGCCGAAGTGGATTTGGGCAATCGCCATGTCCAGTACGAGCACGTGTTGGGGCATCGGCAACACTTTCACCTCGTGAACGAAGACACCGGCGATGTGATGGAAGACGACTGTCCCGAAATCGAAAAAGCCGTGGAAGCCTTCGCACATCGCCACGGGTTCCATGTATCGAGGATCAAGCTGCAAATTTTCGGATTGCCGCTGCGCAAATGACCGAACCGGGACAGCGCGACTAGATTCTTGAATCGCTTTTCCTAACCATTCCGACAGACCAGGAGTCATCCATGAAGGGCATCGTCCTCGCCGGCGGATCCGGCAGTCGCCTTTATCCCATGTCAAAGGTGGCCAGCAAGCAACTGCAGCCCATCTACGACAAGCCCATGATCTACTACCCGGTCGCCACCTTGATGATGGCAGGCATTCGGGAGATCTTGATTATCTCCACGCCGCACGACACGCCCCGTTTCCAAGACTTGATGGGTGACGGCTCGCAATGGGGAATCCAGCTCCAGTACGTGATTCAACCGTCTCCCGATGGCTTGGCACAGGCATTCATTTTGGGCGACAAGTTCATTGGCTCGGACAACGTCACCTTGATTTTGGGAGACAACCTCTTCTATGGCCGCATGGGGCTATCCGAAGCCGTGAAGAACTTCAAGAGCGGCGCCTTGGTTTGGGGCTATCCGGTCAACGATCCGGAGCGCTATGGGGTGGTGGAATTCGATGCCACCGGCCGAGTCCTCTCCATCGAAGAAAAGCCCGCCAAGCCCAAGAGCCGGTACGCCGTGCCGGGCCTCTATGTCTATGACAACTCCGTGATCGCCCGCGCCAAGTCTCAAAAGCCTTCGCCTCGGGGCGAACTGGAAATCACCGACCTCAACAACACCTTCCTCGCCGAAGGAACGCTGCGAGTGGAGAAACTGGGACGTGGCATCGCTTGGCTGGACACCGGAACCACCGAAAGCCTGTTGGAAGCGGGACAGTTCATCCACGCCATCGAGGCCCGCCAAGGGCTCAAGGTCTGCTGCCCGGAAGAGATCGCTCTTCGCCAGGGCTTTTTGACCACGCAAGGCTTTGAAGACCTTCTGAGCAAAATGCCCAAATCCTCGTATCGATCCTACCTCGAAGTCGTATTGGCCGAGGTCAAGGGATGAAAGTGGCCCTGTTGCTGATCGCCTCAAGCCTCGGGATCTGGTACAACCTCAAGGCGACTCGCCATTGGTGGTCCATCCAGAAAACCCAAATGCCCAAGGCATTGGATATCGGCGGCTGGCTGATGGTGGGCATGTCCGGACTGTGGTATTTTTTCGCGTTCGTCTTCTTTTTGGGACTGACCGTAAACAACACCCTCTTGCGCTAACACACAAGTTATCCACATTCCTCGCGTTGATTTATTGCGTTTTTACCAACGTCCTGGGGGCAGAAATCTGCCCCCTTTCTTTTCTGATAGAATCCCCTCTATCCCTAGACAATATCGGAGTTTGTAGGCGTTTGTCGTAGGCACGTGACTCGCTTCGCCGCCCCCCGATCGAACCCCCACCCTATCCACCGAAGTTTTTCGCCCCGGTGGATACGATTGTGGATAAGTCCACTTGCCAAGTCTGCAATCGGGTTGCAATAGATCAACTCTCTTGCTGGGACACACGGGGTCCATCCTTGCCCCACATGCATTCATCCGCTCCAACCTCGAGAAAAAGATCCTAGATCCACAATCGAGACCGTTCCTGCTGTGATCATGTGTTCCTCATGAACAGCCCTTTTTTCCAGTTTTCCTCGCTTCAGCTGGAATGGTCCCCTCCTGATCTGATTCGGTGGCAAGCAATGGTATCGCTCAAGACGCTCCCTTCGACAGGCTCAGGACAGGTCCCTCCTCAGGATGAGCGGTGGATTTCGGACGCCATCCGTCGTTTTTCCACTCATTGAGGCGACAGGAGGGTTCGCCAGTCTCCCGCCGATCCTTCCAATTCGAGGATCAGAATTTGTCGAGTCTGTCCGTCGAGCGTGAGCGTCTGTTCGCAACCTTCTGACCCCGTCACCGCTTGCTCCCGCACAATCCGCCCGGAAAGATCCATCACCCTCGCCCGAAAATCCCCGGTCGCGGGAAGTCGAAAGCGAAGGGCGTCTCCGGTTCGATTAGCCTGCAAGAGCGATTCCCTCGCCGGTTCGCCTTGCGCCACTCCGTTGGCCCCCTTCTGGTAGACCCGCACGTAATCCACCTCGTAGACCATGGGGAAGCTCCCCTTGGAAGGGTCTCCGCCATTGGCGCCCATGGCCAGGTTCAGCATCATGTACTGGGGGCGATCGCGATAGGGGTTGGTGCCATCCGCATTGATGGTCTGGCTGGTGAGCGTGGTGTTCAACACCTGGCCGTCCAACGACAACTTCACCGTGTCCGCGTTCCAATCCATCGTCCACACATGGAACTTCTTAAGCCAATCCGGATCCTTGGACGTGAAGCTGGAGAGCGACCGCACCTTGGAGCTCCACTTGGCCGACCACCGTGTGGCGGTTCCCCATGCCACATTGGCGTGCAAGGCAGGGGCGCCGCTGTTGGGGTAGAACTCCATCAAGTCCACTTCGCCGTTGGTCGGCCATTCGCCACTGGCACCCAGGGTCCAGATCGCCGGCCACGAACCCGATTGTCCGTCCAACCGGGCCCGAACCTCCCACTTGCCATATTGGAACTGCTTTTTGCCCGAACTGCTCAAGCTCGAGGATGTGTACTCCGCATATTGGCGGTTGGTTTTCCAGCTGGAGCTCCCCGCCGCGTAATTGGGATTGGCAAGCCGTTCCTTGCGTCCCTCGATGCGTAACACCCCCCCTTTGCAGGTGGCGTTCTGCGACTGGTACCACTGGAGTTCTTCGTTACGGGCAAAACCTTTTTCGAAGTTCCAAACGGCCGGATCCGGGGCTCCATCCTTGGCGAACTCCTCGCTCCAGACCAGCTTCATGCCAGGTCGATCAGGCGGCGCGTCCGTGTCCGCCAAGGTGGGGTCGGCAGGGAAACTCCTCATTGAAGCGATACAGACAAGGACCAGGGTGGACCCGAGGAGGCGATGGGTGGAGTGAGTCATCGCTATCCACCATGACCTCAAAGCGTCGAATGCGCTGGCCGGTTGAGCAAAAAGCGTTGAAAAACCACCACTGACCGGAGAGGGGTGTTGCCACGGAAATCCATGCCTTCGCCCGTACACACCCGGAGCACGGAAAGTGGCCAGGCGTTTTTCATGCCCAACTTTCCCACAGAAACTTCCCTACTCTTCTTCTATGGATTGCTCCTCACGGAAGCCATCCTGGAACTCAACCGCTCTCGAAAGCCTGACCATGAGTCTTTCCCTCGCGTCCTTGTTGTTGAGTAGCAGTTCGCTACTGGCCTCCGCCCCCACCATCCTCAAGACGGACGTGGGCCCTTCGCGCTGCGAGATCTGGGATTCCACCAAGCAGGTGATGCAGGCCCTGGCCCCGGAACAGACAGAAGTGAGGGCCATCCTCACCGACGGCATCGCCGAAGTCGAGGTGATCCAGACCTTCGTGAGCAACTTCGCCAAGCCCACCGAGGCCAAATACGTGTTCCCGCTGCCGTTCCAGGGTGCGGTCCACGGCATGAAGTACCGGCAAGACGGAAAATGGCGCAAGGCCGAGATCCTTCCCAAGGAAAAGGCGGACTCGCTCTACGATTCCATCAAGACCGCCGGTGGCAGCGCGGCTCGCCTCACCCAACAGCGCCCAGACATTTTCACGCAATCGATGACCAAGATCACGCCGGGCGACACGGTGGAAGTGCGCATCACGTTGTCCATGCCGCTGAAGTACAAGGACGGCTCTTTCGAGTTCGCCTTCCCCACCATGATCGGCTCTCGTTGCTGCAACGAAAGCACACCTCCCATTTTTGGCACCATCGCCGGATGGAACCCTCCCGCCGATGTGGAAGGTCCTCGCATTCGCTTCATCGTGGGCATCCAGACAGGTTTCGGCATCCAAGACATCTCCTCCCCCACCCACGCCATCCGCTCGATTTCCGCGTTAGCCGCCGTGGACACCTTGGTAGGTCGCGGGCTTTTGAAGGGGCCTGCGGATCTGCCACTTGCCTTCCGCAACGCCGTGCTGCTGCAACCCCTCAACACATTCCCCAATTCGGATTTTGTCCTGCGCTTTTCCCGCGCGAGCGCCGAATTCCAGGCCTCATCGGCTACTTGGTCGGACACCGCAGGCGGCAAGTACTTCCGATTGGAAGTGTTTCCCGATGGCTCTTGGAGCCAGGGTGAACGCCCCGACATGGACGTGATGATGTTGGTGGATCGCTCCGGCAGCCAAAGCGGCTGGCCCTTGGAGCACGAAAAAGCCATTTCCAAGCAGATCATGAACCGGCTGCGGACCACCGACCGGCTGTGCATGATGAGCTTCGACAACATCAACGAGTTGGCCTTCGTCGACACCCTTCGCTACGCCACGGGCGCCAATGTCGCGCAAGCCGCCACCTTCGTGGACGCCCTGACCGCACGCGGTGGTACGGAACTGGCTGGCGCCATCAAAGCGCTGACCGCCATCCCCAATCCCACCAACCGCCACCGCCTGTTCGTGTTCCTCACGGATGGCTTCATCACCAACGAAGCGGAGATCCTCGCGCACCTCTCCAGCCTACCGGATCTCCAAGTGATCACCTTCGGTGCGGGCGACAACCTCAATCGCGCTTTCCTGGAAGAAACCGCCCTGATCGGAAACGGCTTTTCAACTCCGCTGGTGCAGGGAGACGACCTGCCCGCGCGCGTGGATGAGGCCTGGTCCCGCATCGAAAGCCCGGCTCTGGGCGGTTTGCATCTGGACACCAAGGGCCTGGTGGTGACCGACCTCCAATTCCCCAACGGAACCACCGTCTACAAGGGAATGTCGTGGAGCGTGCTGGGCCGCACCACCGGTTCCGGATCGATGCCCATCGAAGTTGTGGGATCGCGCACTGGCGTGACAGACAGTGTCCGCGTCGCTGCAACGCTCAATCTGGGTGTGACCCCGGTGGTCGGCTGGGCCGTGCCAAAGTTGTGGGCCCGTGCCCGCATCGCCCAGCTCGAACGCGAAGAATACACCGGCGCCACACGCAAGTCGGAAATTGTTGCCACCTCGCTCGCCCATCAGGTGCTGAGCAAATACACCGCCTTCCTAGCTTGGGATGGAGCTTCGCTTGAAGCGGACGCGAGCATGAAAGGAGGCTTGGTCTATTCCATGTCCTCCCCCCCATCGATCGTGATCTCCGAAGTGGACTACAAGCCCGGCATCAACAAGCTTCCGTTGGGAACCCCCTTCAAGATGGTTCGCGATGGCAGCACCTGGGCTTTGCAACTGGATGCGCAATCCACCGGCAACCTCGTGCGCGTGATGGATCTGGCCGGCAACGTGCTGTGGCAATCTCCTCGCCATGCAGGCCAAACGCGCTTTGAGATCCACGGCAAACTTCCCGCCACTGTGGTGGTGCAGGTACGTACCGCAAGCGGCTGGCAAGGGCGCAAGTTCACGACGCTCTGAGAATCAGGAAATCCACGGGGGAGCGATCGCTCCTCCGTTTTGCGATTGATTCCGTTTGCGCATTCTCCAGAGAGTCCAGGCTCCCAGCAGGATCCCCGACGCCATCGCCAGATGCCCCGCTCCGTGAAACAACATTCCGATGGACCGGTCCCACTCCAGGAGTCCGGTCCTTTCCAGCATCAGGTTCCAATCGTGGCCGATATCTTCGCCACCGCCAAACGGGCTCACCAAGGGAAGTTCCATGGCGCGTGCATCCGCCACGTACACGGCCACGTCGTGGAAGTTCACACCCAGCCACGCAGCCGCAAAACCGATGGCGAACAGATCGCGCTGGCGGAAGAACATCGCCGCCCCCACCACCGGCAACATGCACTGGGTGATGGTGCCGCCCGCGATGCTCATAAATTGTCCAAGCGGCATCCATAGGATGTGCCCCAGTTCGTGGACCCCCAAATTCAATCCCTTGAGCAATGGCTGGTACATCGGATCCACTACGTGGTGCACGAACACCCAGACCATGTACGCCAACAACGGCAGCCGGGCCCACCAACTTCGCCCTTCGTGCCAGGCGTCCAGCCATTGCAGCCAGCCCGAGGCCCTTCCTTGCGGCATGCGGCCCGGGCCTCGAGCCCAGGAACCATCGGCGGTGGAAGGGTCGAAATTGCGTCGGATCATGATAGGGTGGAATGGTACGATCCTCCTGCGAATCCTGCCGTTGTAGGGACGCAAAATTTTGCGTCCCTACAACGGCAGGATTCGCAGGGCCACGATCGGTATCGCCGGATTCATTGGGCGTTCCATGAAACGTGTCCCCCGGACCCCCTGCCTGACCTGCGGAATGCCAATTTTTGACTTATGCGAGTTTTTGGAGCCAGGTACCAGTTAGAGCAGGTTATTTCGCCAAGAACTGGGATGTCCAGGCTTTGGTGACATCGGGAGTGCCTTTGGGGAAGGTGCCCATGGCGGCCAGCTGCTGGGCCAAATCGGTCCAGCGCTCGGTGGTCATGGCGCCGGTGCCGAGCTTTTCGGTGTCCGTGTTGCGGCAGAGCTTGAGGAGTTCGGCGTGGCCGTAATCCAGTACGGCTTGGTCGACTTGGGAGTTGGCTTTCTTCATCAAATCATCCGCGCCCTTGGCGTTCTCCAGGTACTTGGTCCAGCCATCGCGACTTGCCTGGACCATCTTCTTCACCAAATCCGGCTTTTCCTTGAGGGTCTTTTCCGACACCACCAGCACCGACGTGTACGGATTGTAGCCCAACTCCGACACATAGAGGTTCAGCGGCTTGGCGCCTTTGCCTTGGGCCACGAAGGGCTCCGAAATGCCGTAGGCCTGTTGTGCCCATTTTTGTCCGCGACGAACGGAGCCACGCTGCCCGTGTAGGGAACGAACCGCACGTTGGTCAAGGGGAGCTTGCGCTTGAGAAAGTTGGCGAAGGGGGCCTGAGGCTCGATGGCCAGGGTGAGGTCCTTGAGATCGGCCAAGGTCTTGATGCCGGATTCCTGGTGGACCATGATCACGCGGGGGGATGTCTGGATGGGAGCCAGCACGGCCACCACGGGCACTCCCTGTGAGCGGGCGATCAAGACATCATCCGCGTTGCTCACGCCGAAATCCACCCGGCCGGTGGCCACCTGCTGGAGCACCGGCACCCCGGGACCTCCCGGCAGGAGCTTCACGTCCAGCCCTGCGGCCTTGTACAGACCTCCCGCCTGCGCCGCAAAGAACCCGCCGTGCTCGGCTTCCGGAAACCAGTTCAAGGCGATGGTGGTCGCCGCCTGCGCGGAGATCCCCATCGACGCCATTGCTGCCAGTATTTGTCTTTTCATGATTCACGCTCCCGATGGATGTTGAACACTTCCGTCAAACCTTCATTGCCGCCGACCCGGCTCGTCCAGCCGCGCCAGCACCAGCCGCGCGACCAATCCGGTCGCGAGGAACACCGACAACCCCAACAGGGTGGATGCCGCCACACAGGCGAACAGAAGCTCGGTGCGAAGCTGTCCGGACGATTGGAGGATCAGATAACCCAAACCCGGGGTTTGCGCGCCGTACCCGGCAAAGAACTCCCCCACGATCGCCCCGATGACCGTGAGTCCGGATGAAACTTTCGCTCCCGCCACCACCATGGGGACCGCGTGGGGAAGGCGCAACTTGGTCAGAATCTGCCAGCGCGTGGCGTTGTGGATCTGGAACAGCTCCAACAGCTCGGGATCCACCCGCACCAGTCCAGTCACGGCGTTGGACAGGATGGGAAAAACGCTCAGCACGAAGGAGACCAGCACCACGCTGGGAAACCCCGCCCCGAACCAGATCACGATCAGCGGGGCCACCGCCACGATGGGCACCGTCTGCAGGAAGATGGCGTAGGGAAACAGGCTCGCGCGGATCCAGGCGGCCTGCGCGAAGACCAACGCCACCGCCGTGCCCAACACCAGGGACAATCCGAATCCGCACAGGGCCCCCGCCAAGGTGACCAGGCTCGCATGACCCAGATCGGAACGCGAAGCCCATGCCTCCAGGAACACCGCCACGGGCGAAGGGACCAGATAGGATGGCAAGGCGAACCCTCGCACGACCAGACCCCACCCCACCACCACGATCGCGAGGAACGCCAATGGCGGTAAGACGTTTTTTGACAAACGCGCGATCATCCTAGATGCCGCGATAGAGAGGGATGTGATGCTCGCCAGATCGTTTGATGCCTGGGATTTTCGTCCGACCGACGGCGCACTTGGAAGGTGCGTGGGAGGGAGGCGAAAAGACCTGGCGCGAACGAGATGGTGGGCAGCGCGCCTGGCCCTATTGCGGTATCTAGGATCATGGTGTGGCCATCTTCAAGAGGTGCGCGACTTCCCGAATCTTGGAAGCGAAGGCCGCATCTCCGCGCAGGTCGTCGTCGCGACACCCACCAAATCCCACCGCCACCTCGCCTTGGATGCGACCGGGGCGTCCCGTCATGACCACCACGCGATCGGAGAGGAACACCGCCTCGGAAACGTTGTGGGTCACGAACAAGGTGGTGAACCCGATCTCGGCACGCAGCCGGAGCAGTTCCTCCTGCAGTCCTCCCCGTGTGATATCGTCGAGAGCGGCGAAGGGCTCGTCCATCAACAGGATCCGCGGTCGGCTGGCCAAGGCACGCGCGATGGACACCCGCATGCGCATCCCTCCCGACAACTGGGCCGGCCACGCCTTAGCAAATTCTGTCAACCCGACGCGCTCCAACCATTCCTCGGCGACCACGCGCCGTGCGGCGGATGCCATCCCCTCCAGCTCCAAAGGCAGCACCAGATTTTCCTGCACCGTTCGCCAAGGCAGCAGGGTGGGCGACTGGAACACGAAGCCACACGAATGGGAAGTCTTGCGTGCATGGATAGGCCCCATTCCACCCACCGTCAATTGCCCCTCCGTCGGATCCAGCAGTCCCGCAACCAGACGCAGGAATGTGGATTTTCCGCACCCCGACGGCCCCACCAGCGATACGAACTCACCTTCCCTAACGCCCAAGTCCAAGCCATGCAAGGCCAGGGTCCCGGAAGGGAAGCGGATCCCCACTTGTCGGGATTCCACGATGAGGCCTGGGTTGTCGTCGTTCACCCTGCACAATATATGAGAATGCGTCGCATTCGTTTTGCGCCTCGTCACCCTTTCCATGCAACCCACTTCGCAGATACTCTGTAGAGATGGAGCAACTCCCCTACTCCCCCGGATCCTCTCCCCAGCCCTTCAATCCTGATTTCGTTTTCGATCCGGCCCTCTTCGGGGATCCTCTGGCAACACAAGTCCATTGGCTACCGATGGTGACGATCAAATCGGATTTCCGAACCCACGCCGTCCACGAGGCATCTCCGCATCGCCTGGAACTGCGCCCCACCAGTCGCGCTTGGGCATCCGGTTTGGGTTTTGTTGGGTTCGGCATCCTAGTCAGCCTCGTAGGAATTGGACCCAAACTCATCCGCGGCGAAGCGGAATGGCCAATGCTGTTCGCCGTATTGTTTTCCCTCGTGTTTATCGGCATCGGGATTCGGTTTATCCGGCATCTGGCGATCCGGCATTCGTTCGATTTACAGGAAGGAAACTGGTGGACCGGATCCGTACCTCCTTCCGAGAACCCGGCCCTGCTCCAACAAGGCAAGGCAACCCCGATCTCCAACATCCACGCCGTCCAGCTGCTCGGGGAGCTCGGCCTCACCGATACCAGTGGGACCTATGGGAGAGGAGAGGTCAACTTGGTCCTCCAAGATGGCTCCCGTCGACATCTTGCCTTTTTCGGGACCCACGGCATCTTGGAAACCGCCAACCGCATCGCCGCCTTCATCGGAGTCCCGCTCTGGAGCGAATACGCAGCCTTTCGCGCCGAGGATCCTGCTACCGACCAGACCGATTGATCCCTCGCGCAGGGAGGTTTGCCCTGCGATCCAGATTCGGGGAAACACAAGGCCGCTTCAACTAGCTTTCCAACGAACGAATACACCGCACTTGTCGCACCGGAGCTTTCGAGCAATGGTTTGTCACCGCCGAGCCCGCTCCAAAATTCCAGAACTGTCATCGACTCGATGGTCGACGCAATTATCCATGCTAGGATCGATGCTGGGGATGCGGTCGTCACGGATCCGAAAGCAGATCCAGCGGAGAGCGTATGCCATGGACCGGCGAGCGAACATGCAGGTACACCATGGTGGTTTCCAATCGGGCGTGCCCCATGAGTTGCTGGACCTCGGGCAGGGAAACGCCCCCTTCAACAAGATGTGTCGCGAAACAATGCCGCAGCAGATGGGGATGAACCCGACCCGTGACACCAGCATCCGCAGCAACGCGATGCAGGGTATCGCGCACCAATTTTTCCATGGGGTGCCAGCGCCTCAGCTCATTGGTTTCTGGATGGCGCAAGGGACGCGGTGCTCCAAAGACGTGCTGCCATGCCCAAGAAGTTTCCGCCTGCGCGAATTTTCTGGCCAGCGCATGCGGAACGTCCACCTTCGCCCAGCCCTTCAGCACATCGCCTTCCCAGAGCTTCATGCGTTCCATCAGATGTGCTTCCAGAGGCTCGAGCAAAGTCCTGGGCAAAGGAATCTGGCGATCCTTGTCCCCCTTGCCCGACCGAACGGTCACCACCCGACGCTCCAGGTCCAAATCCTGAACTCTCAGATCCAAAAGCTCCGCCAGGCGAAATCCACATCCGTACTGCAGCCCAAACAGGAGATCCCAAGGCTTTTCGCATCCCTCCAAGATTCGCTTCACGGTCTCCCGAGCCAGGATTCTCGGCAACTTCTTGGAATGATGCGACTGGCCCTTTTCCTCCAAGACAAGTTCAAAACCCATTTCCTTCCGCGCCATCCAAGCCAAGGCATTTCTGGCAACGGCGATGGACGATGGGGACAAACTTTTCACAACAGCCAAATGAACCAAATATTCCTGTATCTTCTCAGATGCTCCCTCGGATTCAACAGGAACTATCGGACAGAATTCCGAAAATCGATCCACCCATTGCATGTACGATTCGATGGTCCGTTCACTGTAATGCTTCGCTTGCAGACTCCTTTTCATCTTCATCTTCACCTGCGACCAATCCTCACAGGCAACCACTTTTTTAGCGAGCAATGACCCTTGGGAGCATTCCAGCCAAATTTTCACCGCTTGGTACGCCTGTCGACACTGCCATTCCGGCACCATCTGCGCTTCGAGCGACCTCGCAAACGCTTGCGGAGTATTCTCCCCAACCCCCGTGAACGGCACCTTCACCCACCGATGGATCCAACTCCGGAAAAATGGAACCTTGTAAGTGGGCACACCCAACTTCACCAAGGCATCCTCAAAGCGCTGCCACTTCCCCCCCCCCTATGAGCGCAAGGGAAGGGGCCCTGGCGCAACGGCAGCAAGTCGGTGGCCCTTCCGAGCCCATTGGGGCCGCTTACGGTCGAGAAGCCGGTCTTGCGCAAAGGCGGGTTCAACTCGTCGCTTCTTGCCATGCTGCGTGGCGGGATGAACCATGCGATCGAAGTCATCTGCCAGCGCACTTGGTTGCGCGGCATGTCGACGCGAGCGGTGGCATCGGAGATGCGCGAATTGACCGGTGCCAAGCTTCGGCTTCGGACATTTCGGTGATGACCGACAAGCTCCTGCCGGCCATCGACCAGTGGCGCAGCCAACCCGTTCCGACAGTTGAAATCTTGTACTTGGATGCCCTGTACGTACCGGTGCGTCGTGGCGGCGAGACCAGCAAACAAGCCGTTTTGGTGGCAATTGGCGTCGACGCCAACCGGATGCGCCACTTCATGGGCTGGCTGGTGGGCGACAGTGAGTCGACCGAGAGCTGGAGCCCCTTGAACGACCTGAAGGAGCGTGGACTGGGGCGCGTCGCCTTGGCCCGTATCCGATGCCCACAAGGCCATTCGAGCTGCTGTCAAGAACTGTCTCGGGGTCGATCACCAGCTGTGCGTGATCCACAAGATGCGGGCAATCTGAGCCAGGTGCAGAGGGTCGACCAGAAGGCGTTTTCTGAGGATTTCAAGGCCATCTTCTGGGCCGATGGACGTCACAGCGCCCGCATCGGTCTGGCTAAACTCAGGACCACCTGGGAGAGGAAGTATCCCAAACTGGTGGCCAAGGCCGGGGACGAATTCGACGACTTCACCCGGTTCTTCGACATGCCCTAAGCCATGTGGGGCTGTGCAGATGCTCCAATACCATCGAGAGATTCATCGAGGAAATCAGGCGACGACTCGACCTGGCCCGCATCGCGGTGGCCGACAAAAGCCTCGACAAGATCATCCACACCGTGGCCACAGCAACAGCAGAAACGATGGGATCGACAGAAGCTCCCCTCACCCATATCAGCCGACTCCGCAAAG
>JADKBN010000027.1 GCA_016715065.1 Fibrobacterota bacterium | reverse complement strand
CTCCAGCAGAAACGGAACCAGCGGCGATGGGGCCTCACCGTTGCCTTCCGGACTTGCCAACATCGGTTTCACCCGTTCCACCACCCGTGCGGCAAACATCTGGAAATCGGGAACGACCAAGGTCCGCGAAGTGCGCTCGAACTCCATTCCGTCCTCCAACCGTCCGCGCAGGGTATCCGATCGGACTTGCAAAGGAAGGGCGGTGTCCGGGTGTGGACCGACCGAACGCACCCGGTGACCATGATCCGGAAACCAGGCCAGGGGAACCTTGTAGGAATCGGCCAACATGCGATCCTCGGAATCCTTCCCCACCCCGTGCCCGAAAAACGGCTCGCAGGAGGAATCCTCCACGCACCTCGTCAGAGCCTTCAGAAAGCGATCCGGTTCCAGCGCATTGGACAGGAAGATCTCGTGAAACACGGGCACTTTTGGCGCGGAAAGGATGTTTTCCCGGAAGACCTCGGAGATTTCCCGGAGGCGACTGGAATCCAAACCAGGATCCGATTGAGACAATTTTTGAACCGCGCGCTCCAGTATTTCCAATTCCGCGACGCTGTCCTTGAACGGTTCCGTTCTCCGGATCTTGACCTCCCCTCCCTCCGGCCTCCAGATCCGGGTTTCTACGACCCTTGGTCCTCCTTGGAGATTGGTGATCTCGAGGGTGTCTCGCTTGATTTCGTGCTCCTGTCCAAAAATCGATCGCAGATCCTGCAGGTCGTACTGGTACGCAGAATCGACTGCCCGGCGTGAATCCATTCCCGGAATCGCGCTGACCTCCAGGATCATCCAGCGTTGTTGCACCTTCCCATCGACGAAATGCACCACTTCCTTGTAAGGGGGCCTTCCGAATTTTACCGATTCGATCGGTTTGTGCCACGGAAGCACTCGATTCCTGATGCGAAGCGCAGGCCTGGGACGGAACCGTTGGGTCACATCACGATCTTCCAGTGGCCAAGGAACGACGATGGGCCGCCTGCGGACCAGGATGGAATTGGAAGGGATTCGCGCCAACAGGCTTGCCAGAACGCTGCGACGGAATGTCGGAAGGTTCCGATCCCAAGAAATGGCCACTAGGTCCTGCACCCTTTCCCGAGTGGCGGGCGACACGTTCGAATCCAAGTCGCCTTGCAACCTCTGAAAGAATTCCTCCCGCTTTTCGACTTCCCATTTTCGGATGGAATCCTGCAACCGAGGCCATTCCCGCTCTGCCAGTCCGCGCCAACCGGTCTCGAATTCCGAGACACTGTCCAAGACTCCAGTTCCAAACCGATCCACTGTCCACAGCTGGATGGACTCGTCGCCGTAGTCGCTCTCACGGGAACTCGTGTCCACAGCCCTGGGCAGCCAATGGTCCGGGACGGAATCCAGCAGCACTCGCAGGGAATCGGATCCCACCGAATCCCGTTGAAGGCCGGGGAATCGATCGCACCGGTGCGTCTGGATGCATGCAGACAAGGCATCGCCGAACGCATGGTTGGCCAAACGATTCCAACTGGATACCCGGATGGCAGCGGAGGGGCCGGAGGTATCCTGGTAGGTCTCCTCCGTCGCCTTGGCGATCCGGGCAATCAGAGTGTCCGACGGCACGGTACGGACCAGCGAGTCCATCCTCAAGAAGAACCTGCCATTTCCTGTCGTATCCTGGATCGGCAGGAAGGTTTCCAGCTCGACGGTCCCGCGGCGATCGGTCCAGCGCCACGATTCGTGTCGCGTCCACCGAACCAGCTCCGGATCGTAGAGGGTATCCAGGCTTGAAATGGCTCGCACGTCCATTTCGCGTTGAATCAGATCTTGCCAGGAACGCTCCACGGCATCCAGTGAGTCCCGCGAAAATCCTTCCATGCGTATCCTGCGCGAAACGACCTTGCCACGGATCACGAGCAGGTCGTCGCTGCCATTGGCGTAATTGAGCACATGAAACTGGATGGGACGGACATCCCCGGCATCCGGAAAGGCCAGCAATTCCGAATCTAGAGGCACCGTGATCGCGGTCAGGTTCCCTTCGGGGACCACCGCCTGATAGGTCGCGGCTTTGGTCTTCGAAGTAGGCGCTGAAGAAACGATCGAGGCGCACACAGCCAGCAAAACCGCAAGTGTCATGGAGTAGGTCCGAGCGAAAGGAATTCGGGAAACGATCTCTTTCCGAAACTTAGGTCTTTCCCCGGATTGGCAGTGGGTCGATCCCCCGCGGAGTGGAGGTCCTTTCAAGGATCGCGGGGTTTCGCCACCGAATGATCCGGGCTACGTCTCACCACAAGTTCCTGCGAAAGCGTTAGCCCACGCCCAATCGCCAGGGCCCTACGTCCGATGTTTTCCTCGGCCTCTTCAAACATGAACCGCTCCAGAGGCGAGAGTTCCTCATCTCTTTTCACTTGGCGCTTCCATCGTGGAGATCTGAGGGAGTCCGCCATCTGTGCGGCAAACAATCGGAAATCGGGCATCACCATGCTCCGCGAGGTGCGCTCGAATTCCATTCCATTCTTCAACTGACTTCGCAGGGTATCCGATCGATATCGCAGAGGAAGGAAGAAGTATGGTATTGGACCGATCGAACGCACCCATTGCCCTCGCTCGGGGAACCAAGCCAGGGGAACCAGGTCGGAATTGGCCACCATCTCGCCTTCGTCGACCCTCTCCACACCAGAATGCCCCCCGGGATCGCAAGAGGAGTCCGCCACACAGTGCGCCATCGCCTGGAGAAACCGGTCGGGCTCCAGCGGATTGGACAGAAAGATCTGATACGAGGCGGAAGACTTCCCTCCCTCCAAGATGCGCTCCTTCGATTTGGCGGCCTGTTCCAACAGCCGGGACGAATCGAGGCCGGGTTCCGCCTGGAACATTTTCAACACCGCTCGGTCCAACATCGCCAATTCCTCGATGGTATCGTTGAGCTCTTCCATTCGACGGATCTTGACGATCCCACCATCTGGTCGCCAGATCCGTGTTTCGATGACCATCGGTTTGTCACCCAGCGAGGGTGTTGCTACGGTGTCCCTCTGGATTTCCAGCTCCGGCCCGAACACGGAGCGCAACTCCTCGAGATCGTACCGGAAGGCCGAATCGACCCGATCGTGAGATTTCCAGCCGTAGAACGAGGTGTCAACCAAGGACAACTTTCGTTGCTGCACCTTCCATCCACGAGCAACACGACTTCCTGGTAGGGACCGAAGCGCTCCATCAACGAGGAGATCTCCTCCCCGTTCGAAAAGACGGGGATTGGCGGGCGCATCCGGAGTCTGGGACGGAACCGCTGGGTCACATCGCGGTCTTCCAGCGGCCAAGGAACAGCAATGGGACGCCTGCGGACCGATATCGAGGAGAAAAGAACTCTCTCAAAGAAACGCCCTTGCATTCTGTGCAGCTTACGCTCGATCCTCCGCTGTCTACTCATGGCTTCAAGCTGGGCTAGTTTTGCTTCCGTCTCCGGCGAACGGCTGGAATCCAGGCCTGCCAAATACTCCTCGAACAACCACGCCCTATGTCGCTCTTCCTTCATCAACCCCGACAGGAGCTCCTGCTCCTGTCGCCACAAATTCAAACAGTCCATCTGGCTTGGATGAATGATTTCGAATTCCGCGACACTGTCCAGAATCCCGGCTTCGATTTTCCCCTGCGCCTTCATGTCTGGGAAATCTTCATCGACGACGATCCTGCGGGAGGCTGTGTCCGAAATCCTCGGCAACCAATGCCCGGGAAAGCCATCCAGGCGGATCCGCAGGAAATCGAAGCCCACGCTGTCCTGTATGCCGAAAGGACCTCTGCATTTCCGGGTTTGAAGGGCACCTGGAAAGGCATCGCCGAACGCATTGAGGGTAGTCGATTCCAAATGGAAACCCGGAATGGAGGTTGTCGGGCTCCCCAAGGCAGAGACAATGCGTTCGGACACCCTCGCGAGCAATGTGTCCTGAAGATCCGTCCGCGCCAATGAGTCCATCCTCGCGAATAGTCTGCCATTTCCTGTCGTATCCCGCCACCACCAGCCGGTTTCCAGCACCATGGTTCCGCGATCGCTTTGCCAGGTCCATCGTCGCCGACACTTCCACTCCACGTGGACGGGGTCCCAAAGAGTATCCTCCTCCAAACCACCCTGGATACCCAACTCTCCTTGGATCTGCCTTTCCAAGGATTCGCGCAAAATCTCCATGGAATCGCGCGAATGCCGAACCCAGGACAATTCTCGCCTAGCCACCTTTCCGTCCAACGCCAGTACATCGTCCAAGACTTCCCCGTTGCCGTAGGCTTGCTCCTGGAGAGGAGTGTTTTCCTCATTCCGCAGGAAGGTGAGTGTGATCGAATCGAAGGGCCTGACAAACCCGGTGAGATCCTGTTCGGGCAACACCACCTGATAGGTCGGTTCCTCGCCATAAATGGAGGACGGAGCCGACACGAAGAGGGAAAACATCGAGAGGAAGATCGAGGAGATCATAGCTCGGATCCATCGGGGATAAAGGAGGAGGCCTGCTCTCCGGAAAACTAGATCATCTCGGCCCCGGAGTGGGTCGATCCGCACGCAAGGTGTACATTCCATCTCTTCAGGAGGACCCATCCATGCCAGAAGAACTGCTCAGTTCCGGAAAGCTCGCCGAAGCCGTTGGCCTATCCCCCGCCAAACTCAAGAAGATCTTGGCAGAGCTGGAGATCCAGCCCACGCAAATGAAGGGCATCTGTGCCATGTATGATGGCGCCGCCCTGAAGAAGGTCAAAGCGAGCATCAAGAAGTGACCGACTGCAGAGGATGGCGTTGAACCAGCCCATCGTCGAGCGGTTGCGCGTGGTCGTCTTCGGCGCCTCCGGAATGGTGGGCGCCGCCGTGACCCAGGCGTGCCTGGATGACCGCAAGGTGGAATCCGTGTTGGTGGTGGGCCGTGGCCCGGCGGGCTTTTCCCACCCCAAACTCACGGAGCGGATCGTTTCGGATCTGTCCGACCTGTCTGCCATCGAGTCGGATCTGGTGGGGCTCAACGCGTGTTTTCTGACCGTCGGGGCTTCGGCGGCCGGAAGGACCGAGGCGGAGTTCGCGAAACTGAATTACGACCTTCCCCTTTCGATCGCCCGCTTTCTGGCCGAGCGCAATCCCGACCTGGCCATCAATTACGTGTCCGGTGCGGGGTGCGATTCCAGCGAGCACGGCAAGGTGATGTGGGCCCGCGTCAAGGGACGCACCGAGAACGCATTGCTTGCGTTGCCGTTGCGACGCGCCACCATGTTCCGCCTGGCGGGGCTCGTGCCTCTGAAGGGCCACAAGTCCAAGACCAAGCTCTACCGTGCCTTCTACACTCCGTTCAGCCCGGTCCTACCGCTGCTGGCCCGCCTGCTGCCTGGCCTGATCACCACCCCCGCCATTTTGGGACGCGCCATGATCCGCGCCGCCCAGGGTCGCAGCCAGTCCCGCATCCTGGAGCCCGTTGACATCGATCGATTGGGGCGATAGAGGATCGGTCAGATTCTGACCATTTGGTTGACCACCCGCCCGCCTTCTGCGGTGCCGCGGACCACCACCCACCAGATTCCCGGAGGAATGGCGCCCACGGAAAGGGTGGCCGTGCCATCGAAGCCCGTACGCAAGCCTTCGTTCCAATAGACCACCGGGAGTGGCTTGCCTCGCAACGGAGACTGTTGCGGGTAGGGCCGCAAACTGGCAAAGATCTCCTCCAACCGCAGGCTTGGATCGAAGTGCACACCTTCGGGGTCTTCGGGATCCGTCACCTGATGCCTCTCAGCAGGATGCTTGATGATTTTCCGGGGCCATGGAGACGGGCGATCTTCTTCACGACCGGAGCGCGGAAACCATTTGTCGCTGGAAAGCTTGGCACCACCGATCCGCCAGGGCAGGAGGGATCTGGCTTGGAACACCGACCAGACGCTGGGGCCGTCCGGTAAGGAATCCATCCGAGCCAGCGAATCCAATCCCGGAGCGCTCGAAGGATTGGAGGTGACAGATACCGTCAGATTCGCACGCAACCCCTTCCCGACGATGTCCGTCACGCGAAGCGAGATCTTGCCAGATTTGGCAGCGCTCACCGCGACTCGCGCCAAGCGATCATCGGCCAAGGAAACTCGCGAGGCCACCGACCGCATTCCGGCACTCGTCCGCAAGCGGGCAGCCAAGCGCCACCGGCCGCCCAGATCCTCCGCAGGCAATTCCGCCTCGAAAACGCCGTTGCGGATCCATCCGGACCGCGTAGGTCCCAGACGCGCGCCTCTGGTTTCCAGCAAAACGGGAGCGCTTTCGTGGAGCGAAGTGACGCGCACCTTCAGCAACGACCCCGGAAGCAGGTTGTCGGTTTTTGTCTCGATGGCAAGTTGCGCCTCGCGGAGAGGGTGCGAGGAATCGGCTGCCACGACGCTGGCGAAAGCGTTCCCGCCGATCCCCCACCCGAAGGACTTCATCCTGTCGGCTTTCAGGCTGACTGCAATCGGCTCCGCAACGTCCATCGGTATCCACGCATCGCCCATGCCGCGATCCAACCGAACCTTGAACCTGGACTCTCCCGTGGCACGCCGGACTTGCACCTCCACCTCGTCGCTGGCGATCATCCCAACGGAATCTTCCATCCAGACGAACAGTCGCGCACGCTCCCCTTGTCGATAGACCTTCTTGTCAAAGACGGCCCCCAATTGTGGAAACGTCCTGTGCTCGGTCGATTCCGAACTGAAATTTTCGATGGGTTTGCCATCTCGGACCGTGAAGTCTTTCCTCCAGCGTCCTGAGGAGACATGCCACCACGGTTCGCGGCGAGAATCGTTGGGCCTGGGAGGAACCACCCACTCGGTCGGGACGGCCACCCCCAGGCTGACCCAATTTCTGCCCACCTTCGGATCCGTCGCATAGGCAAGACGGAAATGCCCATCGCGATCCGGCTTCACTTCGGTCGGCACTTCCGACACCAAGACCTGCATCTTGGTGGGAGGCTCCGGCAGGGAAAGACGCCCATCGCGCCCCATGACCCGCAGGACTCCGTGGATGCGCACCCGATCGCCCGGTGCGTAGGCATCCTGTTCGGTCCAATAGGCCGATCTCACCCAAAGATCGCGGTCGCGTCGAGGCACATGGACCTCGCGGAATGCGAAGTGTCCCTCGGATTCGATCACCAGGGCGATCCTCCGTTCGTGCAGGGAATCGGCCAGAATCGGCAACCGGAGCACGGAATCCGGAGCGATGGAAAACACCTTCCAGACAGAATCCGACATCACATGGATCCGGGATCCCGCGCCAACCCAAACCTGAAAGCCGTCGGCATCGTCGGCGACATGGACAGGGAGATCGTCCACGTTCAAGAACCACTCCTGAAATCCGCACACGCCCAACGCCGTCAGTCGCCAAAACCCCCGATCCATGGGTTTTGACGAAAAGAATTCGTGATCTTGTTTCTCGTCGATCGTGATGGTGTCCACCAGATCTGTGGCCTCCATCGAAAGGTCCGCGCTCAATCGCATCCGCGTGCGTTGCAATCGAATCCGCGAGGAATCCGCATGAAACGGCACATGGGTCCCCGGCGGCATTTCGAAGGCGTACTGGTAGAAGTTCTGCATCCCGTCGTGCGTCGTGGTCGCCCCCCAGATCCGGTAGAGCTCGCGCTTTTTCAGGTCCTTGGTGGCCATGGCCTCATCGCGCCATCGCACTCCAGAGGCCGAATCCCAAAGACGCAGCGAACCATATCCGGAATTGGCCGCCGAGGCGAACACGGAAACGAGTTCTTCGTCGGTTCTCGCCGTATCGACCATTTTCAGGAAGATCGGCCAGATCAGATTCGGGTCTTGGAATTGCTCGAAGAGCTCATGATTGGGCTCCTCGGGTCGATGCCAACCGGAAGCATCGACCTTTGGCTTCGGCTTGGACTTGTAAGGCTTGCAAGCCCAGAATGTGGGCAAAGCGATGCAGACGATGGCCACGGCGCGGACCAGGGAAAATTTCATGAAACAACCCGAGGTGGAACCGGTGAGAGCGGCATCCTCAACAATGGAGGAGGATCCAATCCAACATCATAGATCGGATCCGGTCATTCCAACACCTGGAGATGCCCTCCCTTTTCCCCTCCACGACGCTCAGAGCTCCGCTGGTGCCTCGGAGATTCCGGCCAAAAATTCCGCTCGCAGGTAGCGGACGCGCTCGCCCAGCTCCAAAACTTCATGCTGCAGCCTGGCCCAATCCAAGATCCGGACGGATTCCGTCATGGGCTTTTTCAGCAGGCGATGGATGGGGCGGTGGAATTCGGCACCAAGCCCCGCGCGCAACGCGGGCTCCGAGACCACGAACAAGGGGGCTTTCCATTTGGGATGCAAGGCCAGCAAGTCGGCCAACCGACGCACGCCTTCGCCCAGATCCGGCCCTGCTTCCACCACGAAGGCCGCCACGACTTCGGTTCCCTGGATCCACACCACATCGAGGCTTTCCGCCGTCTTGCGGGTGGCCTCGTCGGGAAAAGACAGAGTCGCTTCCACAGTTACGCCCTCTTGCAGCAGGGCGTCCATCCGCACGGGCAGAAGCGACATGCCCAAATCGCGCCCCAGGGTTTCCAGCAGTTCGCACGCTTCCCCGCGATGGAAGCTGGGTTCGTCCGCAGAAAACTCGCTGGCCGACGGCCCGAACTCGGGAACAGAAACCCGCCCGTATTTGGCGGACAAGGCGGATTTGGATGGTGAAGTGGAGGATTCGGCGATCATAGGATGTTTCCCCGTTTGAGCAGTGAACAAGACTGCTAAACATTACTGCACATCCGAGCAGTTGGCAAGCTGTTCCTCACACCTTCGTGGAGAACCCCAACTGCACCTTTTCCCCGCTTTGGCCCCGCAACCCCCAATCTCCCATGGGCAGCTCGTGGAGCGCCACCAGGATGTCCGCCGCCGCGATCCCGAAGCATTCCAGATTCGCGGTGACCTGCGCATACAGTTTTTCCTTCGCCTGCGCGGAACGCCCCGGGAAGATGGACATCTCCACCAGAACGAACCGATCCGATTTGCCCGGCGCGAGCATCAATTCCTCTGGTCCGCACCGATGGACGCGGTGGATGTAGTCGTGGTCGGGGATGCGGAAGGCCTCCACCAAGGCCTGGTGGATGGCGTCCGAAATGGCGCGCGCCTCGATGGCATTCCAACGGTCTGTCAGGCTGATATGGACGATGGGCATGGCTGAACTCCTTGAGTCAGATTTTGACAATGTGGGAAACGAGTAGATGTTCCCCCGCCGTGCCGCGGATCACCAGATACCAATCCTGTTTTCCGGGCGGAAGCTTGAAGCGGACCTTTGCCTTCCCCTGCGCGCTTGTCTGCACCGAATCGCTCCAATACGCCATCCTCGTGCAGGCCGGGGAGAATTCGTTTGAGGATGGGCCGAATCGATCCCCTTCCTTCCAAGGTCGATGAGGATCGAAGCGGATTTCTGACGGATCTTCCAGATTTCGGAGATGGACGGAATTCTCTATCCGCTCGACGGAGCGCGACCTGGTTTCCCTCGCCCGACCGGCACCCGTCCACTGGTTATCGTACCAATCTTCAAACTTGCCTGCCCAGATTCCCCGATAGAGGAATTCCCGATACGGAAAGTCCCGTTCGATGCTCTGGGAGCCACCTCCACCCGACGAGCTTGCAAGGGTATCGAATCCCGGCGCTGCCGATGGATTCCCCACCACAGCCACCGTCAACCAGGAGGAAAGCCCATTTCCTCGGAAATCCGTCACGTCCAACAATGCGGTCACTTCTTGTCCTGTTTTGCTCAGGTGGGAGACCACGTGGACATCTCGCTCGTCCGCTTCCGGCACTCGAACACTGCGAGATCCCATGTTGGCTGGCCCCTTCACGTACGCCACGATCCAACGCCCTTGCCCCGGATCCCCGATGGGAAGGCTGGCGACGAAGCGCCCCGCGACCACCCGCCCATGTCGCGCCTCACCGATCCGCCTGCCGCGTACCAGAACCTGCACAGGCGCCAGTTCGTGCGGACTCTCCACCTTCACTTCCAGCTGGCCGGCTTCCAGCGGATTCTTGGCAACGCTAACCGAAAGCGATGCCGCCCGGGGAAGAGCCTCGCGATCGGAGAACGCTTCCGCCTCGCTTCTGCCCCACAGGATGGAATCTCCGACTTCCGCGACCACATCGGCTCTGATTTCTCCTTTCCTAAGACCGCGAAAGCTCCATTCCGCCATCCCATGCCGATTCGTGGACAGATCCGAACGCTTAACACCTCCCGCCCATCGGCATTCCATTCCGACCTGTCCCGACCAGGGTTTGCGATTTTTGTCAAGCACTCGTACGCGAAGGACGGCGGTATCTCCCTCCCTGTAGTCGGCCCGATCCCAGGAAGAATGGATGCTTGCGACTCGCGGCCGTGGCTCCTTCCGGACATCGAAACGAAGAAAATCGTCGCTCTCGCCAAGGGTCCGCCATCCGGAGACGGCAACGCTCCCGGAATCCACATTCCTCGTACTTTCCAGCCTGTTGTCCAAAAACGCCGTTGCGGATCCGTCGTTGGCATCCAAAGGTATTTCGACGCTCCCGTGGAAATGGCCATCCGGAGTCATCGTCAGATTCTGGCTATCACCTTTAGGGAAAGGTTTTCCATAGAACTGAAGCAGGAGCGGGCCGTGAAGATCGGAAAAGGATCTTCGTCCCTGCGCATCGAAAGCCCTCACGATCCCGTGCAACCTCACCGTATCCCCAGGTTGGTATTCGGTTCGATCCGTCCAAGCGACCGCATTGACCCGGGAATCCGCGTCGCGCCTTACCCATGACAATTTTCGGAAGTAGACGCTTTCCCCCTGACGGACGGCAAGATTGTACTCCATCTGCCCCGAGGCGGGAGGATCGATCGAATAGCGGAGGAATCCTTCCGGTCCGATGTTCCGAACGATGGTGTCCTTGGCATTCCAAAGCCGCACCTCCGCCTCCCCTCCCGTCCACAGCAAGAACCCCTCGTGATCCATTTCCAAAGCCACGTCGTTTTCCGTTATGTTCAAGTAGACTTCGCGGAAGACGTCGTCGGAAAGCAGCGTGAATCTCCAGATCCCGGGCAGCATCGGCTTGGAGGTCTCGAAATTCCCCGAGCAACCCCGATGTCCGGACATCAAACGAGCGTAGCTGGAGGTGTCGAAACATCTCCAGACAAGTTCGATCGTATCCACCTGATCGGTGGCCTGCAAGGACCAGCCCTCGGAAAACGTCATCCTGCGCCTCTCCAATCGCACGGAATTTCCCGAAATGATGAATGGCAGCGGATCGCCGACCCGAACCTGCGAAGATTTCGCATCGAAACCGCAACCGGAACCATCCATTCGATCGCCTCGTGCCCGATAGGCCAAGAACAGATCGCGCACACGGAGGTCCGTTGCCGCACGGGCCATCTTCGTCCAGTGTTCACGGACATCGAACGAGGACGACTCGCCGCGGACACTTTCTCTCCTCGCCCAGAACGAGGCGAAAATGGCACCCAGGTCCTCGTCTGGACCGGGAGATTCCACTCGAGATTGGAACGCCTTCCATAGCTCTTCCTCGTCGGAAATGGACCGAAAGAGTCCATCGAATGGAACCCCCGTCGCCGAAGGAGCAGGAGCCGGGTGATCGAAAAAGCTGTAATGAATCACAAAACCCAAGAGAAACAGCCCCCCGATTCCTGCGACCATAATCCATTGAAATTCTTGCTTATTCATCGGATTCCCTCCTCACAACTTCCCAACAAAATCCACCAGAAGATTCTCCCCCGCCGTGCCTCGCACTTCCAGAAACCACGGCCCACCCTGGTCGGGAAGACGAAACCGCACCTTGGCCGTTTTGAACCAACCGGTTTCAACTTGATCGTTCCAGTACACCACCTGTTCGGCTGGCAGCGGCTCCTCCACGCTGGCGTTCACACCGCAGTTTCGGAAGCGATCCGGTTTGAAATCCCAAGGTCTGCTGCTTGAAAACTCCATCGGGCAGTCCCCTCCCGGGCAGGGATTCCGAGGCTTTTTCATCGGCCGACTTTCCATGCCGCTCCAGCGCCACAACGGATGGCTCATGGTCTCCTTGGACCACGACTCGATGAAGCGAAAGGGAATCCTCGCCTTGGAAGGATCGGCAACGGCAGGCACCAATCGTTCGATCATCGATCGAAAATCCATGGAAGATCGCGGACGGTTCGAGACCTTCACGGCAAGAATCGAGGACAGTTTCCTTCCGTTGGGAGCAGCGACGACAAGTTCCACATCCCTTTCCAGCCCCCTCCGCTCCACATCCAACGTCACGCTCGCAAAGCCTCCTCCCTTCCGTTCCAAGGCGGTGTCCACCCAGACTCTTCCCTTGGGCCCCATCACGACCGAGGACAATTTCAGTCCAATTCCCAGGTCTGAGATCGGACAAGTCAGCGTGGCTGACCCATTCGCAATCCGGCCCCAGCGTATCTCTCCGATCTTCCGTCCAGAAGGGAATACCGCGACCGCGGCTCCTTCCCATGCAGACTCCACCTTGATCTGGGCATTTTCTCCCGCCCGGTAAGAATCCTTGTCCAGATGCAGACGAACCGCCGCGTCCACGAAAGGCACATCACTTGGCTTGTGCGACCAGCTCAGGCGAGATGTTTCATCCAATTTCACACCATCAATCACCGCTTGGGCGCGCACCTCGAATGCCCCCTCCTTGGGGGGAGCCGGAAACATCCAGGTCGCGAATCCTCGATGATCCGTGAAAAACACGGTGTCTTTCCATACCCTGCCCTGCAACAGCTCCAGCTGAACCTTCGTCCTGGCCGGGGAGCCATCAGCCCGCATCACTCCGACCCTGATCGGTGCCGTGTCTCCGATCACGTGGGCCTGCCGATCGAAACAGAAATGCATCGACGGTTTGGACTCGGCGAACCGCCTCCTCACCGACGAAGTGGGCTTTTCCGGGAAGCCAGCTACCTGGATGGCATTTCCCGGGATGACCTCGAAACGCCGACGGGATGCTCCACCGTCTGACAGGTTGTCCAAACCCGAAACGACGAAGGACAATTCTCCCGGCGGTGTGGAATCCGACACGCGCAGATTTGATTGAAAGTGTCCGTTTCGATCGATCGGGATCGGGGAAAATCCTTCCTTCAGCCGAGGGGGACCGAGCGTATACAGTTGGATGCTGTCCAACCCCGATACCTTCCGTGGAACTCCCATGCGATCGAATGCCCTCACGAATCCGTGTGCGTGGATTCTTTCTCCCTTTTGGGCCGTGGTGCGATCGGTCCACACAAATCCCAGGATCTTGTCCTCTCGGACATGACCGTCCAGGAGCACCTCATCGAAGAAGACTTGGACGGAATCCTCCACCACGATCAACAGACTCCTCGGACCTGCGGAGTCCGGCAGCAGGGAATCCAGTGGGTAGCGGAAGAATCCATTCGAGTCGGTGGAAAAGGTCGACCAAGCCGAATCCAGGAAAAGATGGACCTTCGATACTCGCTCGGCGATCACGACCAGAGCCTCTCCAGTGGGGAGCACCAGGACACTGCGGTCGGCGATACTCACGATCCGTTCAACGAATTCTGTCGGATTCAATGTGGTCAGCCGCCATAGGCCAGGCATCATGGGCCTTGAAAAGAGTCCTTTCCCGGAGGAGTCTCGTTCCAGCCAGATGGAGTCCACCTCCGCGGTGGGCTCCATGCCCAGCCCCACTCCCAACCGCATCCGGGTACGCTGCAGATGGATGCGCCGCTCTTGACCTTCCACCCGGAGCTGTTCGCCTGGCCCGACCTGCTCGGAGGAGAAAAACAGCTGCGTCTCCGCCGTATCGGCGTGATGGACCCTCCACTCCTCCTGTGAAAACAGAGCCCGCACCCTCTGGTCCTTGCTGGAACGCGCCAGATCCGACCAACGTCGCCACCAATCACCCTGACCGAACGGCAACGCGCTTGGCCCCGGCACCATCACGGAGGCGAACACCGCAAAGAGTTCCTGATCACTGCCGGGATGCTCGATGCGCTCCCGGAAACGCTCCCAACGTTCTTCCGGAGTCTTGCAGTCGGCGAAGAGAGTGTCCGGAGGGGACGCATCCTGTTGACGGGGACCTGTGGCTTGCGAGAGGACCGTCTTCGGAGGTTGGGTTTCCTGGGACTTGCACGCAAAAGCCCAAAAGCAACCAAGCGTCAACAACCAACGCCTGAAAGAATGCGCCATGGAATCCTCAGTGGAGCGAGCCAAGGGACGGAACGGATTGCCGCAGTTCCAGCCCCCTGAATGTACCATCACATTCCATCCCACACCGACTCAATCCAGCCAGTGATTCCAACCTGGCTGGAATCACTCCTCGTCGAAATCCTCCATCTCGTCGTCCGGTGCATCCGAAGGTTGCAACAGTTCCGCGACAAGATCCGGCGTGAGCATGGCGCCACCGGATTCTCCGGCATCGAAGAGATCGCGGCCAGTTCCGCCTTGGAGCGGGCCAGGGCCAACACGCGCTCTTCGATGGTGCCGCGATCATGCGGTAGACCGTGACGGGGCGCTCCTGGCCGATGCGGTGGGAGCGAGCGGCCGCTTGGCTTTCCGCCGCCGGATTCCACCACGGGTCCAAGAGGAACACCGTATCCGCGGAAGTCAGGTTGACACCCGCCCCACCGGACTTCAGCGAGATGAGGAAAACGTTCTCGTCCTTGGCTTCCTGGAAGCGCTTGATCTTGCGCGTGCGCTCCGGCCGCCGGCGTGCTGCCATCGAAGCGCAGGAAATCGATTCCCCTCGCGGGAAAGGCGCTTGCCCACCAGATCCAGAAGCGAGGTGAAGCTGGAAACACCAGGGCGCGGTGGTTTTCGGACAGCAATTCGTGGAGCATTTCCACCAAGCTGTCGATTTTTGTCGACGGCCCCTTGTGCGAGGCGAGCTCCGGCGCGCAGGCGATCTGCCGCAACCGCAAAAGCGCCGTGAGCACCTGGAAGTGGTTTCCTGCCCATGCCGTTTTCGCGCAGATCCGGAAGGAGATTCTTCTGGTAGTCCAACAACTGCCTGCGATACAACGCGGCTTGCTTGGGATCCAGGTCCACCATCAAGTCCACGTCCTGGCGCTTGGGCAGGTCGCGCGCCACATCTTCCTTGGTGCGTCGCAGCCAGAACGGGGGTGAGCCGGCAAGCGCGAAAAATCCGGGCATCCCCTGGGAGGGCTCGAATTGTTGCAGGAAGGCCACGCGCGTCCTCAGCAACCCGGATTCAAGAGTTGAACTGCGCCCACAAATCGCTGAGGGAATTTTCGATGGGAGTTCCCGTCAGGCAGATCTTCTGGTGGGCATCCAAGGTCTTGACTGTCCTGTGGAGCACCGTTTCCGGATTGCGGATGGCTACTTTCGTCCAGGACCACCACGGAGAATTTCCGCTCCTTCGCCCAATCCATTTCGCGCGGCAGGATCCCGAAGGTGGTCACGTACACCACGGGTCCATCGGAATCGGCATCGCGGACCAGGTCTCGCTGGGCACCGTGCAAGAGCCTGCTGGGAAGATGCGGGGCGAACTTCTTGAGCTCGTCCACCCAGTTTCCGGCCACCGATGCCGGGGCCACCACCAACGCGGGGCCGAGTGGGGTCCGTGCTCGAACATGCGGCACAAGTGCGCGATGACCTGGACGGTCTTGCCCAATCCCATGTCGTCGGCCAGGATTCCGACCCGTTCCTCGCCGGCGCAGTTGATCGAGCCAGCGGGTACCATCGAGCTGGTAGTGGCGAAGCGTCCCCTTCAGGGCCGCGGGCGCCTCGCACGACTCCACCGACTTGATCGATTCGAGAATGCCGGCCCAATCGATGGCCCCGGTGGTCGCCCCGCCGGCGATCCCCCGCAGTTCGTCGGCAAGGGACGCATGGGCGTTTTGGAGACGGATTCCGTCTTCGGTCTTTTTCGCCCAACGCGCTGATCCAGCGCAGCTGTTTGACCAACTGGTCGGGAAGGACGCCGGTGGACCCGTCCGGAAGCAGGACAGTTTCCTGTTGTTCCCACCAAGGTGGAAAGCGGGACCTCCAGCCCCTCGAAATCCACCGTACCCCCCAGCTCGAACCAATCCTGGCCCGACGGCTGGACGCGCACGTGCACCTGGCCCGTGCGACGTTTCCAACGATCCATGCTGAGACTGGACACGATGCGCCAGCCTCCCCGTGGACTCGCCGGCAACGCCTGCAGGCCACGGCGCGAAGGGATTTCGGATCTGCCACCAGAAAGCGGGAATCCACCTTCTCGGGAAGTCCACCGTGCTGTTCGAGAAGCCCCTGCAACCGGTCGCGAAGCGCGGCTTCTCCTTGGGCATCGCGCGCCATCTCGCCGATGCGCCCATCGTGCCCGGTATAGGCGACCACGCTCGCGCAATCGGCAGCGACGATCCCCACCTGCTCGTACCAGGGTGTCATTTCGATGGCCAAGGTGTCTTCGCCGTGGAGTTCCACCGTGAGGCCCGGCTCGGGCACCCCCTTGGGGGCCTCGGGGAGAAGATCCAGGTCCACCGCCACCCCCGCATCCGAAAGTGTGCGCAGATCCGCGCGCAAGGGCGCGACACTGCGGGCGAAGGCGTTGCCCACGGGAACCAACAGAAGTTCGCGTTCCACGCGTGGATCCACCAGATGAAGGTGGCCCCACCAACACCAGGAAGTCGCGATCGCCTCCGATCACGGCGGCATCCGAAGGAAGTGACAGAATCCGTTCAGGCGCGCGTCCAGGCTCTGGAGTTCCTCTCCGAGAGACTTCGTCGCCACGCTGGCGCAGATGGATGCGAAGACGCCAGAGGTGGTCGTCGACGCGCAGCGGCTCCGCAGCCGGTCCGAGCAGTTTTTTTTTCAGGCGGTAGGCCAGAAGCGGCGCATGCTGCCAGGATCCTTTGCGCCCCGGTAGGGTTCGGTGCATCCAAGGAGCGGGGAGCTGGATGATCTCTTCGTCGGCGGGCGGCTCGCGCAGGAGGGAACCCACGCCCTGCTGCTTGTATCCACCGTTGCTGCGCAGGTCGCGGTCTCCCGATCTTTCCGTGCGGGAAGGCCTTGGAAAACGCCGCACCGTGGGGACCAGATCCCATGACAATTTTTGGGAATTCAGGCAAAGCTGGAACACCACCTCGTTGGACGCGTCGCGATCGCGCGCCACCGACCAAGACGCTGGCGGCCGTGGCGATCCATGCTTCCAGCTGGGTGTTGCGTTCGGGAACATAGCGCCTTGCCGAAACATCTTCGGCATCGACCGCGACCGATTCCGCACTGGGCGACCCTGCCCATGCGCATCAGAAAGGCGACCTTGGTGGCGGCAGTCGCCGTTGGATCGCGCGAAGTGCAGTTGCAACTGGTTTCACCGTGGGCCCGGCCCACAACTGGAATGCCTCGGCACCTTCCACGCGAGCGGTCCACCCTTGCGGAGAATCGCTCCATTGATCTCGCCGATCAGTCCGACGAACTCCTTGCCCCGTGTGCGCAGGATCGAGGAAAACTGTCCCAAGACGTCGCGAAGGCATCCAGGATGGTGCGGGTGAGTCGATTCTGCCAAACATTCTCTGCAGCTGGAAACTCCAATGCCGTCACCTTCGGATTTGCGAAAAGAGGGCAAGGTAGTGGAATAGATCGGCTAGGAAGTGGGAATGCCTGAAAATCCCGGAACCAGGGGAAACGGACCACCAGATCTTGCGGCCTGGCCTCGCAGCCATCGCAACCTTCGCTGTCCCTCCAACGCAGCACCAACACCCCGGAAAGGCACGGGCCAGCCCGAGGCCAGGTACAGCGGACGCATGCAGGTTAGAGACTGCCAGGATTCCGAATCCCAACAGGTGCCTGATCCTTGGACCTTGATCGCGACACCCTCCGCCCGTGGCGGTGGATTTCCCTCGATCCTCGTTGAACCATGCGAAAGGTCTAACCGCATCCCTACCGGACGAACCGTGCTTCCTGGCGGACGGTGTCCACCAGGAACCTTCTCCTGCAGGAGCGGGGACGGTCATTTCCTGTCCACTCTTGGCCTCGATGGCCCTGGACAGGACGCATCCGACCCGGCATGTCCGAATGGACGGCTCTTACACGGCATCGGAAACTTGAAGGATGGAAAGTTTGTCGGCCAAAAGCCCGCAAACCCAATTGTCACGCCTAATCGCTCCCCGAGGGAAACTTGCCTCACTGGCAGCGGGTCCCAAATCCGCACTCCCACTCAACGGCCACCAAGGTCGTTCCATCGGATGCCACCGAAAGCGCTCCGAAGAGGTTTTCCGCACGATCCGTCCAATTCATTCCATCGACGTTGGAGGCCACGGTGGATTCGATCGCCAACCATTTCTTGCCGGTATGGTAAAAACTTGCGTAAGGATTCCCCCACATCGAAGGGCGTTTCCACGACAATCCATCCGCCGACGACCAGATCCCGCCGTTGCCTTCCAATGCCACCAATCCGTTCGGCGAATGCGCGCCCAAGGCCACCACCTTCGAAGGAGCCTTCCGCATTGGTCATGTCCGCCCAGGTCTTGCCAGAATCCGACGAGACACACCCGCTCCCGCCACGAAATCCGATCACCAACTTCCCGCTTCCCTGTGCCATGCGCGCCGAGTTCCCCGTCGCTTGCGTGCATTGGAACTGGGTGGCGATCCAAGACCGGCCATCGAGGGAGGTAGGAAAAGAATCCCGGCTGCTCATCAGCAGAAATTCGCGTCCGGTCCATCCTCCCCCGTCAGGGTCCAGCTCTGTCGGGACATGTTCAGCTCCTGGAATTCCCACGGGGATCCGCGTCCCATAATCCCATCCGTACAAACCAACCGCCAAAAAACGCCCGCTGGATCTTATGGAATGCCAATACATGCCCTTGGGAACACCCCGCAAGTGGCTCCATCGCTTTCCGTCTGTAGTTTCCAGCAACGAACGTCATCGCTGGATGCCACGCAACGAGCCGGCGAACAGGCGATCGAGTTCATGGGTTGCGAGCTGGGTTCCGGTGCTCGCGGAGGTCCAGCAGCCTGCTGCACCAGTCGCGAGGCGGGGATCGCCGTGATCATCAACAATTGTTTGGAGGCGGCCATTATTCCTTTCGGGGAATCGTGGGGTAGGCGACGCTTGATCACCGGCCAGGGACAATCCCCGGCGACCAGATGACGAAACCTGTGAAACGCAGGGGAAATGAATCCTCAGCGGAGGATGGTGTAGCGAACCGTTCGGATAGGGAAGTAGGCGGCAGTGGAACGAACCGACTTGAGCTCGAGACAGGTATTGACAGCAATTGTCCGCTCATCCGGGGCTCCCAGCTATGCCATCGATGGACACGTACAGGAATCCGGAGCCTGCACCGACCGGGCACGCGCCTGCGGTCAGAATCGCGGTGGGTTCCGGCCTCAGGAAGGACGATCGGCGCCAGAAGCCGATCCACCACCACACTCCCGCCGTCGGGACTTCCGAAGAGAGGGAATCAAAGGGATTTCGCCAAGATCGACCAATCGGCCTTGCTGGACTTCCACCCGGGCAACAGCGTCCCCGCGCAGCGCGGACCCCTCCACCACCTCAGTAGCGTTCCTTTCGGGGCAGGAAGGCCATTGAAGGCGACCTTGGGAATCGATTCTGACGATTTGATCAGACCCTGGGACACCCACCTCGCAATCCGGCCGCCGCCCGGGGAACAGTAAATTCCCGACAACAGAACCAACGGAATCGACCTGGACTTGCTGATGTCTCGCCGTCTGTCAAGCGATGCCTGTTGAAGCGGCACGAGCAGAGTCGCCCGCCCAGCATGTACGCCCCCTTCCCGCTAGCCGGATATGGTACCGAACCGTCCGCATTCGTGCGAATCACCGCCGCATCGACTTCCTCCCCAAGGGAATCCAGCGGTTCGCCGGGAAGCCACCGGGCGGGACGAATCACCACCTGCGCATTGGCTTGCGGACGACCATTCGCGTCGACAACACGCACCCGAGCGCTCATGGCATTTCCTGTTCGTCCACACCGGTTTGACGGATTGGAACCGCACCATGCATCATGCCGCACCACATCCGACCAGGTGCCAAAGCCAGTACTTCACGACTCCTCCTCGGCCAGCGAACAACTGGACATTCAACGCGAGCACCCGGTCGCAATCGGGCTGATCATGG
>JADKBN010000026.1 GCA_016715065.1 Fibrobacterota bacterium | reverse complement strand
CCTACGGCACCAAGACCGAAGTGGTGGGCGGCTTTGGCGACCTGGGACTTTCCGTGTCGCGAAATTTTTGCGACATGAACCAGCATTAGGTGTCCTGGCATGGCCTGCCCACCGGACGCCATGACATCAAACGGATGTTCGACAACACCGACCCCTCCGGCGGTATGCCGTGGATGCCCCGTAGGTGCGGCCCAGGGATCCGGCCACCACGCTGGGGCTCACGCCGAGATCACCATCGACCGCGACTGGGCTCAACATCCTGGGCGGCAGCACAGCGCGGCAAGCCGTTGCCGCTCCATGCGGGACCACGGGGTGGCACCTTGGGCGCTTTACAAGGAGTGCCAGGAACACACTCCCTCGGCCTGGACCGCAACTTGGCGGATCTTCGCCACAACCAGGACGACGACTACCACGGCGCTTGGCACCGGCGCCACCCAAGCCGACAATTGGTCTGTACGCGCATGTGGGCTGGCAACGGGGAGATGGCCACCCAGTCCGCGACACCTCGCTTTCCATTCTTGCCCCCACGTCCAGATTTCGAAAAAGGCCTGAGGTCCAGGTGGCACCATGCTGGAGGCCAGGATGCGCAGCCCTCCAAGCTCAGCCACGGCGAGATTGAACCTCAATCCCCGGAACTTCCCGGTCTTTTGGCCAGTAAGTTTCCCTTGACCCTCAACCCCTCAAGGGCAAGGAAACCTCCTGAAGTCCCGCCTAACTACATCTCACGGTGGGGGGCTGAAGGGGACGTTTCTGTAGTCCAAGTTTCTGACCCTTTCCGTCACGGGTGATATCTTAGCCCCCCAGTTTCCAAGGGGAGTACCTCGGAGGGGACATGACCGGATCTTGTCCCGGAGTTGCTCGCATAGATTCGCTGCCCTCATCGCCAAAAGAACTGAACCCAACAAGTCTGGCAGGTTTGCCAACACGCTCGCGCGTTGCTCGCGGAGGGTGCCACCATTCCCTTCATCGCGCGCTACCGCAAGGAGCGCACAGGTAACATGGATGAAACCGTAGTTGCGCGGAAGTGGACCACCGATTCACCTACCTCAAGGAACTCGTTGGGCTTGGCCGCCATCCTGAAGTCCATCGAGGAACAGGGCAAGCTCACTCCCGGAGCTCAAGGCCAAGATCGAATCCTGCGCGCAGAAAACGGGCTGGAAGACATCTACCTGCCCCACAAGCCCAAGCGCCGCACCTGCGCCATCATCGCGCGGGAAGCCGGATGGGCCCTTGGCTCGCTTGTTCCAGGAAAGCAGTCGAAGGCTCGCTCACTCCGGAAGAACTCCTAAGGAAGACATCTCCGAAGGAAAGGAGTTCCCGACGAAGCCATTCCGCTGTGCGCATGGCCTGCGACATCCTGGCGGGAAGAGCTTTTCCGAAGTTCCCGAAATCCGTCAGTGGCTGCGCGGCCAGGCGGAAAGGACTACGTGATGCGCTGCGAGGCCCGCAAGGAGGGTTGCTGAAAGCGCAACAAGTTCGAGATGTACTGACTCCCAAGGAGAAGGTGGAAACCTCTCCCTCCGCATCCTGGCCATCCGCCGCGGCGAAAAGGAAGACGTCCTGCGTTCTTCCATCGAGGTGGACGTCAAAACGGCCGTGGGATATGTCACGACCAAGATCGTGACGCACCCTGCCACCATGATCGGCATGGTCTTGTCGCCACCGCCCGCGACTCCTACGGAGCGTCTGTTGGCGCCCTCGATCGAGACCGACGTGGCGATTGCTCTTGAAGGAACACGCCGGAATACAGCCTCAGGTGTTCGGCAAGAACCTGGGCGACTGATGATGTGGTACCCACCTCGGGCGCCAAGGCCGTGATCGGCGTGGACCCGGGCTTCCGTACGGACAGAAATTGGCCCGTAATTGGACACACCGAAAGTTCTGGGCGTACGCCACCGTGCACGCCCTGGAACCCTCCAACCAGTTCGAAGAAGCCACGCTGGTGTTCTGGCCCATTAAGCGCCACAAGCCCATCCTGGTGGCCAGTGCAACGGCACCGGCGGACGCGGGGATGGAATCGTTTCCTTCGCAAGGTGGTCAAGAACATCCCGGAAGAGGAAGGACGCCCCATCGTGATGGTCTCCAGCCGGAGCCTGGTCTATTCCGCCTCGCCCTTGGCCTTAGAGGAATTCCCGGAACTGGACGACCATCCGCGGCGCCATCTCCATCGCGCGCCGTCTGCGGGATCCGCCGGCTGAACTCGTGAAGATCGACCCCAAGTCTGATCGGGTGGCCAGTACCAACACGACGAACCAGAACGAGCTGAAGAAGAACCTGGAAGAAGTCGTCGAATCCCAAGCCGAATCCAGGTCGGCGGCAGACCTGAAGCCAGGAGCTTGGAGGCTCTCCTTTCGATGTGTCTGCGGATCACCAAGAACACGGCGAAGGAAATCGTCCAGTACCGTGACAAGGAAGGCGCCTTCAAAACCCGCGACGAGCTGCGCAAGGTCAAAGGTTTTGGTCCCAAGAGCTTCGAGCAGGCCGCCGGCTTCTTGCGCTTGGCCGAAGGCGAGAATCCCCTGGATCGCTCCGCCGTGCACCCGGAGCGCTACGCCCTGGTGGAAAAGATCGCCAAGACCGCAGATCTCGGTTTCGGAACCGATCGGCAATGCCGACAAAATCCGCCAGATCGACCTGGTCAAGTACGTGTCCGACGGAAGTGGGTCTGCCCCCCCTCAAGGACATCTTGTCGGAACTGGAAAGCCCGCCCCGCGACCCGCGCGCCGAGTTCACCTACGGAACTTCGACCAGAAGGTCTCCAAGATCGGCGATCTGAGGCGGGCATGCAAGCTGGAAGGCGGTGACCAACGTCTGCGAGTCTTCGGCGCGTTCATCGATATCGGCGTCCACCAGGACGGCCTAGTGCACATCTCCCAGATTTCCGACCGTTTCATCAAGGACGCGAAGGAAGTATTGTCGGTGGGCCAGGTGGTCAAGGTTCGCGTGCTGGAGATCGATCCTCAGCAAAAGCGCATCGCCCTGACCATGAAGTCGGACATGGAAGCCGCCCGCGTGGCCCGCGGCAGCTCCACCGAGCGCCCCGAGCGCCGTGAGCCTCGCGAGCCCCGTGGCGAAGGCCGCCCGCAGGGCGACCGCCCTCGTGGACCTCGTCCTGAAGGTGGCGCCCCTCGCGGTGACCGCCCCCAAGGAGACCGTCCTCAAGGCGATCGCGGTCCTCGTCCCGAAGGCCGCGCCTTTGGCGGCGATCGTCCGCAGGGTGACCGTCCCCAAGGCGACCGTGGCCCCCGCCCAGAAGGCGCAGGCGACGGCGGACGTCCCGGATTCGATCCCCCACCGCCGCGCGAACAGGGGCCGTCCTGGCCAGGTCGCCCGCAAGGCGATCGCCCCCAGGTGGACCTGGCCGGACCCGGCGGCCATGGCGCCCCACGTGGCGACCGTCCCGACCGTGGAGATCGCGGCGATCGCGGTCCTCGCGAGTGGATCGACCGCCCGCAGCAGGATCGCGGACCTCGCCAGCCGGCCACGCTGGAAGGTTTGATGGAGAAGTTCGGCGGCCAGGCCGAGAAGAAACAGAACAACGTGAAGCCTCCCATCTCGGTGAAGGCGCTCATGCGTGGGGGCCGGTAGGCCCCAAGCCCCGTCTAAACCGGACGGTGGGGGCCGGTAGGCTTTAGGCCGCTCTCACTGATCTTTCGAGCTCACAAGGCCCGATCCTCCAAACCGAGGGTCGGGCCTTTTTGTTTCAGGTCAGGGATTCCGGGAATCGAAACGGACGAATTCGTGGAGATCCCGACCGAGGTCGTCCACGCCCCGCACCTCGACTCGCCACAATCGCGTCTCCAGGGGTTTCCCCAGACGCACCGAGGCGCGCCCCAGGGAGTCGGTCCGAATCAGCCCAGCGAACGCCGATTCATGCTCGCCTGCAGGCAGGATACGCCTGGTGGGAGGGATCCGGACATCTCTCTGGGGCAGAGGAAAGGACAGGGAAACCGAGCGGCTTCCCTCGGGAAGCTGGATATCCCAGATTTCCGAGGTCCGATGAACCCGAGGCGGTGTCTCCACCAACTCCTTCCCCTGACCTTGCCCCCCCACGGGCCAGTTTGGTTTTCCCTCCCCAACCGGTATGGTCGGGTTACTGGATTCTTCCCAGACCCAATCCTGCAAGGCGCCTTGGGTGATCTTGGGCCCGTCGACAGCCACCTGCACGTGGATGCCATCCACGTGACTGGAGGACTGCCAGCCGTGGAAATCGTCCTGTCGGTCAAGGAACATCGCGTCCTGGGCCACCGAGACGGAAAATGTCCCGGGTGCCGGCCTACCCTCGGAATCCTTCACACCGATCTCCAACGCTCCGTCGCGACGCGAGACCGTCGCACGCAGGCGGAGATCCTTCGCGTAGAAGACGTGTTCCGGGTTGGCTTTGCGCATTCCCGAGGACTCCCCGATCACCGCCTGGACCAGGCCTATCCGGTTTAGGGACCTCGCCAAGGAGGGAAGTTCCATCGCGAATTCCCCTCGGGAATCGAGACGCGAGACCATCCAGTCCTCCAGGCCCTCCCTGCTGGCCGCCCAGACCAGGAGGTTCTTCCGGGGCTTGCCCGTCACGAGTTGGAATCCGATCGTGTCGCCAGGCACCACCATGTCCCTGGACATTCGGGCTTCGAATTCGCCGTTTCCCCCAGGAAGCATGATGTTGTGGATGGACCACGGCATCTTGCCATCCGACGCAGCCAGAAGGGTGAGGAATTCCGGGTCGACACCGCGAGGGGTGAATTCGAACGAAACCTGTCCAAGGCTGTCCAGGCGCAGGAGGGTGTCGATGAGCAGGTTGCGATCGGCGCCATGGCGCACTCGGAACCAGCCATTGCGACACGGAACAAAGGTCGAATCCACGACGCGCGCACGCAGACGTACCCGTCGTTCGGCTCCGAACCCGATCGGATCCAGCATGGCTTCGATGCGCCAGCGGCTCGGCCAGTTCAGGAAGTAGGCCTCCAGGCCGTCGGTTCCACCCAAGGAGTCGGAAACTGTCGCACGGACCAGCACTCCGGTCCAGCTGGAGAAAAAGGGAGTCTGCCAGGAAACCACTCCCGCGGAATCGGCGACCGCATCGATCCTGTACTCCCGTGCTCCTTGGCGGTCGGTGGAATCCTCCCACCAGACTCCATCTTGGTTTCGCACCAAGATCCGAAAGGGCGGCGGAACCACATTGCCATCCGAAGATCCTCAGAGGAGCAATCGCTTTCCATCGGTCACCGCCACGGCATCCAGCCGCGAGACCGGGACCACCTTCCGCCACGGGACCGAAGCTCGCCGCAAGGACAATCGCCAGATGCCCTGGCTGGGTGTCCTGGCTTCCCAGCGTTGTTTTCCCTTGTTCGAGACATCCCAGCGGCGAGCGACCAGGCTGTCGGCGGCCTCCCACCGCATGGGACTTCCTGGAACCACCTGCGCACGTTCCAGGTCAAACACCAACGAATCCGGGACCGGAGGATTCGATCCAAAAGCCGATCCATCCGTCAGTCGGAACCGATTTGTGCTCCAGTTGCATGGATGTAGGATCGAACACCCGCCGAGTGTCAGGGGAGCCTTTGGCGGACACCACCGACAGCGAAAGATTCAGCGCGACGACGAGGGAGAACATGGCCCGAAAATAAATCTTCACTCGATCCTGCTCCTCGTCGACAGTGCATCAGGCGAAGGCCCGATCCTCCGCAAAGAGGGCCGGCCTTTGTACATTTCTCCTTTTCCCGCTGTTCGTCGATGAACCGAATGAATCGGTGCACGACACAAGTTTGAGGTTTCGCCTGAATCGAGGCCCCCATCAAACCACCCAAGAATTGCCCCCATGCTCAAACCTCTCCTTTCTTCGCTCCTCCTCGCCTCTTCGATTGCTTCTGCCATCCCGCTGCACATCGGGGAGTCCTGGGTGTGGCAGGTCACCAAGCGGGACGATTCCGAACTCTACCTCCGTACGGCACTGGTGCTGGATTCCGTTTCCATTCCAGAAGGCAGGGTATGGACAATTTCAAGCAAAGATTCTCTTTCGAGACTGGAAGACACGGCCATGATCCTCGAGTGGCCGAGCGGAAGGCAAAACTGGTTGCGGCAATCCAGTCATCTGGGTTGGGAGTTGCAGCCCAGAGATCCTGAAGACACATCGATCGTGATTGTCGGCCCGACACGTCCAACACCTGGGGCGAGGTTTCTCCATGGAACCCGCAAATCATGCCGGGCGGTTCATCAATAAAGGATCGATACTTTTTGCGAGGAAAGGATCAGCCTCGAACCGAGACCAATTGCGTGACAGGATCGTTCCCAACCGAACACGCATTCTGTGACTTCGACAACGTCACATGGTCGGATCCACCGAGGTGGTCCATGGTGGGTTTCCAATCCTCTTCCGGTTCACGTTTGGAGTGACACCCTCGGAATGGAATACGTCTTAACCTTTTACAACAGCAAACGCGGAGTGGATTGGTGTTTAATCTGACATAATGGTCAGCAGATCATTTTTAAGTAGGATAGAATTAAGATTCCTGTGGGCACCGGAGCTTACCTGGATCGGCGAAAGCAAAGGACAGAGTACAAAAATAATTACCCCATCTTTACAGCTATTCCAAATACGATTCGTATCGGATCCACTGGAAGATCATCCAGGCTGAAAGTGATTCCGAAGGATGGCAGCGCGTTTCTGTTGCACACAAAAATTCTAGTTGTTCGCATACCGTGAGTAAGCCCTCGGTAATCCCCTCTTTTTGCCTCCTGGAGGCCCTTTCTACTTTGCCCGCCCCGCTTTCCATCGGCTAGGCGTCAGGTCGGCGCATCCGGCTGTCGGCTTGCAGGCTTTCGCGCGCAACAGCACATCCCCAAATATTCGGCGGGATCGATCCCCAGGAGCTTGGAGGATCCTACCAGGCTCATCAGCAGCGCAGCCCGCCTGGCGCCTTCTTCGGATCCGGCAAACATCCAACCTTGCGACCGATGGCGATGGGCGGATCGAGCGCTCGATGATGTTGTTGTCAGATCCAGTCTCGCGTGGGTCAGGAATTGACGGAGACGGACGGATTTGGTTGCGAAAGTAACCGATGGCTTCCCCCAAACTTTCCTTCTCGGTGGCGCTTCGGACCATGCGGGCGTTCCATGCTTCCAGTTCATCGACCACAGGCTTCATCCATTTTGGCGCCGGTTCACGATGACTGCGTCGATCCTGCGTAGTCCGGTTGGACATCCACCTTGTTCCAGCGCCGGCCAGTCGATCGGCAAACGTCTCGATGCGCCGATGGTGCGCGTAGAGATCGGCAATCCATTTGATCGCCACTGAGGCAGCCCCTGTCCGGTCAGCAAGGCCTCGTGGTACTTGCGGCGCATGCGCCCAGCAAAGCTTGGACCAGATCGTCACGCTCTTTGCACGCCTGGGCGTATCCTTCATACCCATCGGTCAAGACGCTCTGTCACACCGAAAGAATCGCCTTGGCCACCGCATGGGATCGCCCTATCGTCATAGAGAAAGGACACGCCAATCGATGACGTTCTCTCAGGGCCACGCCCAGCATAGCCACAGGTAGTCGACGCTTGTCTTGCCCACCCCCAGTTTATCCTTTTCTCCCTTTTGGACTCTCAATGTGGTCTCGTCCACGTGCAGCATCCACACACGTCTTGATCTCGCGCTCCAAGCTTTGTGGATCGGCCCCAGAAGCTCGAAGATGGCGCAGATCCAGCCGATCATCGTGGTCTCGGCGATTTCCACACCCCAGCGCTTGAATTGGCTTGCGATGCGGTGCAGAGAGGAGATGGTCGACATACTTCGACAGGATGATCCAGCTCACCAGATTTGCGGTGGAAATCCCCTTGTCGATGACGCTCACCGGTGGCTTGGCCTGTGTACACCGCATTCGGTGCATTCCTGGCAGGCCATCTTGGGGCGCACGATGCGAAGACGGGTAAAGCGCGGCGGCACGATGTCCAGCTGCTCGCTGACATCATCTCCTATATGAACGCGTTGCTTGCCGCAGCACGGACAGGCCTTCTCCGCCTCGGGAACGTCGAGCACCGTGGTCTCGCAGGGGAGATTGTCCGGCAGCGCCACACGACCATGACCTGCAGGCTTGACGGTGCGCTCGTGCGCAGCGACCTGCTTGGTCTGGCCCAGAGAAGGATCAGGTGCCTGCACGCCAAACAGGTCGGATTCGGCGCCAAGCAATGCGGCGGGAGCTTTTCAACTCTTGCGCCCGAAGATGTGGCGCTTGAGCAATTCCAACTGTTCGCGCAGGTACCGATTGTCGTCGCTCAGCTGTTTTACCTGAGCCCGCAACGCCCGTTGGAGGCCGGAATCCAAGTCGGATTCCGGCACCGAGATCGCGTTGGATCGAGTCGATTTCACAAGGAGCAATATACCGCAAAGCCTCGATAAATGCTGATCAAATCGACGAATCAGACATCTTCTTGACGAGATGGAATCGCTTGTATTGGCGAACCATCTTCACTTGGGTTCCATCGAGGATCAAAGACAGTTGCGCGTGAGAGATCGCCCCGGTTGGATCCGGATGGAACATTCCCGCCTCCAATCTTTTGTGCCAGATGGCGTATCCCTGTCTCATCCCACCACAGCGCTTTGACTTGGTCCCGGCGCTTGTTGAAAACACGAAGACCTGTCCGGATGTGGGATCTTGCGACAGGAATTGGTTGCACATGCCGGAAAGCCCATTGAATGATTTGCGCATGTCGGCAGGCTGACCGCAAAGCAGGATCCGTAGGTTGGATGGGCTCAGCATCAGGCCACCTCTTCCCACTCGATGACCACCTCGACGAATTCGATGCGCGGCGAGCTCCCGAAGGCAGCAGGCGCTCGCGTAGACGATGTCGCATCGCCTTCGAGCTGGCAAGCCAAGTGGTTGCGGCGTGTACTTGGGTATGTGCGAAAAGACGTCCATGATTCCTCCTCGATAGGGCAATCGCGGAAGAATCAACTCACAAAGCAAGCGTGGGGAGAGGGGATCACCGAGGGCTTACTACCGTGAGATGTTCCGATAGCCTCAAACCTGACCAATGCCAGCTGGTCCAAATCGACACAACTGTTTGCGACACCCTTCAAAAGTCCCGCTTGAGGCTTCATGCGGGCAGGGGGCAATCTTTCGGCGAGAACTACCCAGCTCCCCCCGAATTCAATGAGCGCCCTAAATTCCTGGATGGATGGTTCCTTCACTGGAATGATCCACCACCCAGTAATACCGGCATCCTCTCGAGCCGATCCTGGGCTTATGACAATTTATATGCCGCCTTTGTGATGAATTACAGATTCACTGATTCCTCGCAAGTAGTCCGCGAGAATTCGCAATTAAAGAGCTTCCTCGTTGAGTATGCCGATCAGTTGCGCTATAGCGAATCCAAGCGGCGAACCTTCTACCAGCTAATAGAAAACCTCCCGCCAGGCACGGAGCCCCCCTTGGCCATCCGCTCCAAGGCCTCGGAAATTTCCAGCTTGAAGAACCTCGCCTACACCTTCCCGAACACTCCCATCCGCTCCACCGCCTCGGGCCGCACCGGCACCATGGCAGCGTCGGAATTTGTCCGCACACCTGCCACCTTGCGCGGCCAGACCCTGTTCCTCCAGGCCCGCCTCCTCGACGGGCGCCTCTGGCAAGGCACTCACGTGATGCCGTGAGCGAGGCTCGCCAATGCTAGAGGCCCGATCCTCCAAACCGAGGGTCGGGCCTTTTTGTTGCGACCTGATCGCAGTCGGTTGCCCTGGCCTGTTCTACAGATCATGCCCAATCGCGCATCCAGATCGGGCATACCTTCTCCAAACGGGCACAGCATCTGCCAGCGTCCCGGTTGGAGGCTCCCATGTTCCGCAAAGCCCTGTTCCCCCTTCTCTGCGCCGCAACGGTTGCCGCCGCCATCCCCTTGAAAATGGGGGAATCGTGGGTGTGGCAGGTGTGTGACCGAGATAGCACCACCTTGGCCTTCCATCGCGGAACCGTGATTGGTTCTCGCCTCATTCCCGAAGGAACCCTCTGGCAGATCCAGGGCTGCGACACCTTGTCCAGCGCATGCGACACCGGCATGATCTTCGAACGTCGTGATGGCAAGCAACGTTGGTTGAAAATTTCGAGCTTTCTTCGATTTGAGCTTCAACCACCCCCAAGCGATTCCAACCCGGATACTGCAGAAATCGTGGAATCGGATACGACCTATTCGTGGGGGGAGGCTTCCACCTTGGCCAATCCGCGGCATTCCCTCACCGTCTTCCTCCCCTCTGGCCTGGTCTTTACAACAATCCCTTCAAATGATCCGAATGCCAGATACTTCCCAAGCCCGCCAGTAGACACCTTCCCTGCGCCTCGTGGAAAATGGTCGGCGGATCGTGGTCTTGAAAAATTCGATGGAGAGATGAGCCAGGTAAATACGTTCAGAGACTCCCTATTCAAAAGGCCCGATGGCTTGTTCAAGACAAGATTTCAAGCTCCCCTCCTCACTCATCGAATGGAATGGGAATTGGTCCAACATGGAAATCAAGTAGGGGATCCGAAATCTTCTGGTTTCAATATTCCTGGCCAAAACAGCAAATTCGTCTGGAATTTCCAGAACTCGAGATTCAGCGAAAGCTACCTCTCCGGCATGTGGTATTCTAACGGATCAAGTCTACAAATCACAGATAGCGGATTGATCCAGTGGGACATCATTTCCCAGAAGCCCGATTCCGGATTGTGGCTGCGCATAGGAATTCGCGAACAGAAATCCTATCAGCGTAAAATCCTTGCGCAAACTTGGCTAATGGCCCCCAAAGCCATGATGGGCCCTACAAACGAGTCTTCCGCCAACCTGGACTCTCTTCTTGTCCGTACGGATCTCACCCTTCACCTCCGAATCAATCGTCGCACAGGCCAATTTTTTCAAAACGCAGGGTTCGATCAGCATTTCATTCGAAGATGGGTTCGATATTGGGGCGAAGGATTCCGCTTGGGTGACTCCTCGCTACAAACCTCAACAACCCACCTAAAATGGCGTTCCCTCGATGGCTTTGAAATCCAAGAAAATGCGAAGGATTTCGCAAATGGGCTCAACGATTCATCGCATCACCTTTCCTCCAATGATAATGGCCAAAGCCACAATAAGCTATCCTTTGCGTCTAAAGTTCAATTTCAAAAAAGTCAATCATGGATTCTGCAGGACTCCAGCAAGATATCCATTCGCCCACGCCCTACCTACAATTTGTCCAGCATTGCAAAACTCTCCCCGGCCACCCCCATCCGCTGGAGCACGCTCTCTGGTCGCTCGGGCAGTCTGTTGGCTGGCGAATTCGTCAGGCTGTCCAACGGGTTTCGTGGACAAGTCCTGATTCTTGAAGCTCGCCTTCCCGATGGTCAGATCTGGCGTGAAACTCAATGGATGCGATGATCCAGAACCAAGCTTTTCCCATCGCCAAGTACGGAGCGATTCCGTCAATCCTCTCGTGGAGGCCTCCCATGTTCCGCAAAGCCCTGTTCCCCCTTCTCTGCGCCGCCACCTTCGCCGCCGCTATCCCCCTGAAAATGGGGGAATCGTGGGTGTGGCAGGTCACCAACCGCAACAATATGGACCTCACCTATCGATCGGTGACGGTGATCGATTCCCAAAGCGTCACCCAAGGCAAGGTCTGGACGCTGCTTGCGCGCGATTCCATGCAAGGATCTCAGGATACGGCCAAAATCTTTGTCTCAGACAAAGGCCACCAGAGATGGTTGCGAGGTTCAATGCTCCTTTCTTGGGAGCCGGGTCCATATAGCAAACAAGATTCAGATGTTGTAATCGTCGGAAACGATACCTCCAGACATTGGGGCGAGGCAGGCTTTGCCCGGGGAATCGATTGTAGCTCTTATCTTAAAATAAATCCTTCCGCAGCAACCACGAAATCAGTCTGTCGTTCCGGCATGGATGGATCGGTGATTCCGGAAAATTCATTCCTCCCCTCAATGCCAGAGAAATCATATTCCCAGCCACACAACATGTTTGGAGCGATTCCCTCGGAGTTGAACGCGCAGTCGTGTTCCCTTTCCCCACATTTAATGATCGCTTTTCTGCAATGACCGGCTTGGGAATCGAGTGGAGGCTGGTCAAACACAATGACAGAACACTGAATCGCTTCCGGGATTCAGTGCGAATCCCTGCTCTTGGTACCGAGATTAGCTGGATGGACATGAAAAGCAAGAAATTCCTCCGCTGGGTGCTGAAGGAACGCCTGCCTGACTCCACTGACTGGTTAAGGATCGAAATTCAGTCGAGCCTGACCAGCTGCGGTCGAACATTGCTCATCACAGACTCCTCCCCTCAAGGACAAATCATTGATAGTCCCTGCGTCGTCTTGTCCGAGCAACTTGTCCACGTTCGAATCAATCCCTATTTCGGGCAATCATTCTCCACCGATTCACTTTTTCCTTGGCCACAGCAAAGCTGGATCTCACGATGGGAAAGCACAATCCACCTCGATAGTTCTTACACTACACAATTGGCTTGGACTGATAATCATTATTCTCAGGACAAAGTTATTTTTTTGCGTTCCATTACCCAGAGTCGCGGCCAGCTCGATATTTGGTCCGCATCGAATGAACAGACCTTTTTCTTGGGTTTACAGAGCGCAATCTCCTCCTCTAGCGAGTTTAGGCTCTTGAGTGTTGTTGCTCCCAAGGACAGCTCAGGAACAGGTGTTCACCCGAAAGCTCTGCCGAAATCGATCCATACCCTTGGCTCCTTGGCATTGGAGTTCCCCAACACCCCAGTCCGCTGGTCCACCGCCTCCGGCCGCACCGGCACCATGGCGGCGTCGGAATTTGTCCGCAGCCCTGCCGCTCTGCGCGGCAAGACCCTGTTCCTCCAGGCGCGCCTGCCGGATGGCCGCTTGTGGCAAGGCACGCATGTAATGCCCTGACCTTTGCTTGACTCTTTCCAAGGCCCGATCCTCCAAACGGAGGGTCGGGCCTTTTTCGTCGCGATCCCATCGACTCTGGCCGACAAAACTTGTTCTACAGATCATGCCCAATCGCGCAGCCAGATTGGGCGTACTTTCTGCAAACGGGCATCGCACCTGTCGGCGTCCCGTTTGGAGGCTCCCATGTTCCGCAAAGCCCTGCTCCCCATCCTCTGCGCTGCCTCGTTCTCCGCCGCCATCCCGCTGCACATCGGGGAATCGTGGGTGTGGCAGGTCACCAACCGAGACAACCTGGATCTCACCTACCGATCGGCAGTGGTGGTGGATTCCCACAGCATTTCTCTTGGGAGGGTGTGGACCCTCGTCGTCAGGGACTCGCTCCTGAAGGAATCCGACACCGCCAAGATCCTGGTGCGTCCAAGCGGGCGCCAGACTTGGTTGCGGCAATCGCGCTTCTTGAGGTGGGAACTGGAGCCGCGCCGTGCGGATGACACGGGTGTGGTGATCTTGGGCAACGACACCTCCTCCGTCTGGGGAGAAGCATCCTCCCTGGAGCCTTTCCAGCGCGCCGGACGGATCGACACCTCCGGAAGATCCCGTGTTTCGGTCGACTCCAATTCCGTCGACTGGATCGATCCATGGAACCCCAATGCCGGCTATCCTCTGTCGATTAGTCCGGACCGCCATTCGGTCCCCCTTCCCATCCATGCTTGGAGCGACGCTCATGGATTGGAAAACGCTGTGACGTATCCTTGGAACAGTCGCGGTTGGGATTGGAGATTGGTTTCCCACAACAACCAGACGGTCGCTCCTCCCCGGGATGCCCTGAAGATCCCCGCGATCAACACGGAAATCCATTGGATCATGAAAGTTGAGAAGCCGGGTGCGACCCCGTTCAACATCGATCTCATCCCCGCCTACAACAGTGACTACTTGGAACAGGTCCGTTGGCGGGTTCTCGATCCGGGGCGAGACACCGCCGGTTGGAAAACCGTATCCATCCAGCAGACGAGAACGCCCGGAGTCATGAGCACTCACTACGGGATCCCTGGTGATACGACTTGGAGGAATGCTGTTGTCGATACGTTGCATTACCGGTTCCATCCTGAGCGAGGGCAATCCTTCGGGATCGCCTCCGATCTCCCCCCTTTGGAGGAGGGCTGGATTGCACGTTGGGAGGACCTGTCTAAAGGCAGGTCGGGTGGAGTTTCGAACCACTCATGGAGCCGGAGCGTTTGGGATGGCAATTCCGTGGCCAGGCTGGAGATCACTCGCAAGGACAACCAATTGGCAAGCCTTCTTCGCATGGACAATTCCTGCATTGGGAACTGCGTTTATTCTGGAACCAGTGTGGTGAATACACCTGGCTATACAGTGCAATTGGTGAGGATCGTTCCGCCTGGTGATGCATCGACTCTGTTCAAAGGCCGCACCATTCAGGCCAGCTGGGTGGAAATCTCTGAACAATTCCCGAATACCCCTATCCGCTGGTCCACCGCCGCCGGCCGCACCGGCACCCTCGCCGCGTCGGAATTTGTCAGCAGCCCTGCCGCTCTGCGCGGCAAGGCCCTATTCCTCCTTGCCCGCCTCCCCGACGGGCGTCTCTGGCAAGGCACGCACGTGGTGCCTTGATCTGTTGGTTAATCCTTCGAAGGCCCGATCCTCCAGCCGGAGGGTCGGGCTTTTTTATAACCAAATCCATCTGTCAGTGATTGATCGAATCCGGTTCTACAGATCATGCCCAATTCCCTGAGCACATTTGCCGTATATTCTAGAAACCAAAACAAGCCCAACTGTCATTTGATTTGACCAATTCGTGCCACCAGAATCGGCGCCGCGAATCGCTAATGAACTGCGCACCGAATGAAGCTGCCATGCCCTCATGGAGGCTTTCGAATCATACACAAAACTCAGTCTAAGAGACAACAACCAAACCCAAACAGAAATTGGTGGATAACTTGCTTTTGCATAAAATCATTCCCGCCATCCTAATGAATACACTTTTTGCATTCGCTGAGCCAGCCAATGTTTTCATTCTCGCAGGGCAATCAAATATGAGCGGATCTGGGAAAGTTCCGGACTTGGTCTCATTTGTCTTGCCCCCGAATTTTCAAATTTTTAGAGCGGTAGAAAGTTATGAACCCCTCCAGGAAGACTGGCAAGTGATGACGAAATACAATACCCATATCGAGAGTTGGGTCCCTCAACGATTCGGCCCAGAAATAGGCTTAGCGGAAACTCTGGCGAAAGAATACCCAGACGAAACGATTTACTTCATCAAGACAGCTTATGGCGGAACGAGCTTGGCGAAATTTTGGCACCCTGGGAATCGAGTTTATGATTCAACTTTTCTGGAAACGGTCAACGAAGCAATAGCCATATTGGACAAGCGCAATATTTCTTATCGACTTGCAGGATTTTTCTGGATGCAAGGAGAGGCTGATGCGGTTGTTCTGGAAGATGCACAATCCTACAAAGAGAATCTAAAAGCGTTCGTGAAGAATATTCGGCGTGATTTGAATGCATCAAAACTGCCATTCATCTACGGGAAGATTGCGAACAACCTCAACACATCCACCCATCAACCGATTTGGGTCTTCGGAGACATCGTCCAGAAAGCCCAAGAAGATGCTCAATCAGAAATCCCCAACTCCTTGTTTGTGGAGAAAACAGCCAGTGATTCCGTTTCACCGGGAGGGCTGAACGAGTTGGCACATTTCAATTCTCAGGGCGTTCTGGATGTTGGACGTGATTTTGGAGAGGCTTGGATCGCATATGATCGATCTGGCTCGGATGCACTGATGCCATCCCCCAAACAAACCCCTCGGAGCTTGGGCCAGATCGCCGCGAGCCACCCCAACCTCCCCATCCGCTGGTCCACCGCCGCCGGCCGCACCGGCACCCTCGCTGCGTCGGAATTTGTCCGCAGCCCTGTCGCCCTGCGCGGCAAGACCCTGTTCCTCCAGGCCCGCCTTCCGGATGGGCGCCTGTGGCAAGGCACGCACATGGCGCCTTGAAGATGTCTGGGCCGAGCAACCGCGCCTAGAACCTACTCAATGGGGTGGTTTCTAGGTTTTACCCTCACGCAGTCTCCCTTCGATGGAACCGCCCTCATGTCCAAAGCTGAACCACTCCGTCAAACAGGACCTGAAATCCTGCGTATCCTGTTGATGCTGATGATCATCACGCATCATCTTCTGGTGCATGGCCTTGGGCTCTCCAGGCTGTTCTTCGGACAGTCGACGGGCAATCCCTCCATGGTCGCGGCAGAGCTTTTCCTGAATTCCTTCGTGGTGGGGGCGGTCAATTGCTTCATCCTGATCTCGGGATACTTCGGAATCCGCCTGAAAGCCAGAAGCCTCAGTCAGTTCCTCCTGCAAGCCATCGTCTACTCGGTCGGGATCGTGGTTGTATTCAGGCTGGTGGGCTGGAACGCTCCGTATGCGTCAATCTTTCTGTACTGGTTTTTAGTGGTTTATCTCGCCTTGATGGGTTTGTCACCGTTTTTGAACCGGCTGATTGACTCCTTGAGTGATCGAGAACTGGCTTCATTTCTCGGGACCCTCCTCCTCGTCGTTTGCGGTCTTGGATTCGCCGGTCGGCTCTCATCCTTCATGGGCACCGATCACGGCTTGGTGCAGATGATCACGATGTACGTGTTGGGGCATTCCCTTCGGAGATTCGAATCCATCCTGAAAAAATTGAGGCCACACCACTGCCTGTTCGCACTTGTGGCCTGCGGGGTCGGGGTGTTCCTTCCCAGCTTGGCATTGTTCCGTCACCATCCTTCCGCCGCCTGGAGCCTGTTCTCCTACGAAAACCCGCTCATCATCCTCTCGGCCATCGCCCTGTTCCTTCTGTTCGTGCGCGCACCTTGGCAATGGAAGCACGCGCGGACAGTTTCTACCTCGGTGTTCGGAATCTACCTGCTGCACGACAACGAACGGTTCCGCGAACTCGTGATCCAAAAATGGGTTCCGAAATTCGTCCACCAGCCCTGGGAGGTGGTCGTCTACATCCCCGCGTTCGCGGTCGCCATCTTCCTGGTGGGCTGGCTGATCGATTTCGCGGTATTGAAAGTCGTCGCGATCGTTTTGGATTTGAAGCCGCTTCGCTGGATCGAGCGGAATGTCGACAGCCGCCTGCTTCAGAACCCAAGGTGAGGAACGCAAGGCTCGGTTCGATATGCGGTCCTCTTCAAGTCGGGGATTGCTCCTGCCCCTCGACAGCCGTCGATTCCGGAACATTCACACTTGCCCACCTTCCCCAACGAGCGATCGGCTCCAGACCCTTGGCCCGAAACGAAAATCCCACCGTGACCGCACCCGCCCAACCCGCGAAAACACCAGCAACTGGGCCCGCTCCCAGGCACGTGAGGCCCAGCAAGCCCCAGAGGCTCCACCGGAGATTGCGCGCGAACTTCGCATCCTCAGCCAGCCGATCTTCCCTCGAAGGCCCGCCATCCTCGTCGAACAGGCTCGCGTGTGGAGACTTTTCGCGCTCCATCAGCGGGCCCTTGGACGACACCAGATCCATCACGGTGAACTACTGAACCTTGTCATCGCAGGACTGTCAGCGATCCGCCAGCCTGATTCGCAAGCAGCCTAGCTCGGCCAATCTTTCAGCTCCGCCAACAGCTCCGGAAGCGAAACCACCCGCACGTGGTCGGCCAGCGGCCATCCGGACTCGATCGGCGCGACGATCCGCGCTTGTGGCTTCCCGAGATCCTCCAGGCCTTGCCAGAATCCGCGTGTGGCTTCCGGTGCGCTGGATCGCTTGAACTCCACAGCCAATCGCCGCGTTCCCTGGGTCAACACAAGATCAATTTCTGTCCCAGATTGGGTGCGGTAGAAGGTGGGCTGCGCGCGTGGGACTGCACGCAGGATTTCTTCCATCGCATACCCCTCCCACGAAGCACCCACCACGGGGTGCCCTTGGAGATCCTCCAATCCTTCGATTTCCAACAAGGCGTGTACGACTCCCGAATCGCGCCAGTAAACCTTGGGGGACTTGACCAGACGCTTGCCCAGATTCACCTCGTGAGGCGCCAACAAGCGGATCAGAAACGACTTTTCCAGAAGCTCCGCATAGTGCTTGGCGGTGGGAACGCTCACCGCGGCGGATTCCGCAAGACGACTCCAATTCAAAATCTGTCCATGAAGATGCGCAAGCATCCGCACGAAGCGCTCGAACAGAGGCAGGCGGACTTCCACACCGAAGGAAGGCACGTCCCGTTCCAGGAAGGTCCGCAAGAAATCCTCCCGCCATCGCAAACTCGCCGGGTCCCCGGATGCCAGCAGACTGTCCGGGAATCCGCCGCGCAGCCAATGGGTCTCCAGGGAAACTTCTCCCGCGAGGATTTCCGGCAGCGTGAACGGGGTCAATTCCCGGTAGCGGATCCGGCCGGCCAAACTCTCGGAGGATTGCCGGAGTAGATCGCGGGAAGCCGAACCCAACAACAGAAACCGACCAGGATGGCGATGCTGATCGACCAACGACCGCAGGACGGGAAACAGATCCGGCACCCGTTGGATCTCATCGAGAATCACCAATCGATCCGCGAGAGGCCCCAGAAAAAGCTCTGGATCGGACAGCTTTCGCAGATCGGAAGGCCGCTCCAGATCCAGGTAGACCGCACCGCGTGGCGAGGTGGCCAATATTTTGGCAAGTGTGGTCTTCCCACATTGCCGAGGACCCAGGAGCGCAACCACCGGCGCTTCCTCCAAGTCCTTTTGCAAAACAGGCTCGCACTCTCGCCTCATCCTTGCAAATCTAAAAGTCCACTTTGCAATTTACAAGGATGCAAAACCTCTTCCTGATCGATTGCCCTTGCGTACCACGTCGTTGGACGATCCAGAGCGCTTGGGGCAAGCCGATCGGTGGGCACCAAACGAACGCCTTCGACCGGCAGACCGTTTTCCTCCAAGCCCGCCTTCCCGATGGTCGTCCGTGGCAAGGGTCGCATGCAATGCCTTGAAACGAATTTTTCTTCCCGGTCTTGGCATTGTTTGCTTCCTTTGATGGAACCGGCTTCCCTGATGGCAGGTCGGTTCCACCATGCAATCCCCCTCAATCGCAAAGGACCCCATTCATGCCTCTCTACTGGGTCACAGTCGCTCAAGAGCAAGACATCGAAAGCATCCTGCCAAACGACACGGTCGATATCACGCCGGCAGGCGGCGCCACCATCACTGGCCGGGTGGCAACCCCTCCCATGTCCGGGCACAACGAATTTTTGCTGAAATGCCCCCAAGGCGGTTTGGCCCTGCCGCTTTCCATGCGGATCAATTTCATCCACCGCCCCGTCGTGACCAAGATCGAATCGGCCTGAAGAAGCCGCCCCGCAGCAAGTTGCGGGGAGCTGGACTTGAAACGATCGAGACCGAACAACAGGCCCGGTCACCCGATTGGGGGTGCCGGGCTTTTTCATAAACCGATACGTCCCCTTTGCGATTTACAAGAATAGGGACTGTTTCAGCCCTCGAAGCGTCCCGGCGCGAAAGCCCCGAAACGATCCTTCTGGTACAACAGGCCGCGCGCCCATTCCAAGGTGGCTGGCAGGCGCCGACGCTCGGAACGGCCCGGCACCCATGCGTATTCCAACGCCAAGGCGTGGGCCAAGACGGAATCCACCGGGGCGGTGCCGGTCAAGCGCTCCAGCGAAACGTGGTCGGTGCCGTGGGCGCCGGAAACCGTGACCACCGCGAGGTCTGCGGAAGCCACGCCGGTTTCTTCCGGCATCCACTCGAAGGTACGGCCGGAAAAGGCGCGGGGCGCCGAACGACGACGCATCTTCCAGGCCGTGGCCGAAGGCGCAAGGCTTTCCAGAAACGAATGGGGAAGATCCAGCGATTCGTCCACATGGATGACCAGTTCCGCAGGCTCCTGCTTCCAGAGCTTGGAAGCGAGGTTGCGCGCGAAGGCAGGCTCCGACAGGTCCGAGAACCGAAATGGCAATACCGCATTACCCACCAATCGGCCGGAGGGATCCAGCAGAGCCAAAGCCACGTGGTGCATCTTGCCGTACAAGAACGCATGGGCGATACCCAAAGCGTACGGCATGCCTTCCAGATTCAGCCGCCATGGGTCGCCGCCGGCACAACGAACGCACTCCAGAAACAAAGCCGCGGCTTGGCCTGCCGCTTTGGGAGACTGCGGTTGGGTCACCACGGGCGCCTTGGCATCCATCGGGAGTTCGATGCTGCCGGGAAGGGGCTCGGCGGCAAACTGCAAGGCCACCCCGCTCCAGTGGGCGGAGCGCTGGTTCAGGGCGTGGGCGGTGGAGGCGGCCACATCTGGACGCAAGCCGGAAAGATGGAAGGTGGCCGGCGGCGGCGGAACACGCACCGACATGTCGCCGCGCTGGGCCTTTTGGAAGATGTCGTCCATGTGGACGCGCCGACCTTCCCAATCCACGCCATGGAAATCAGGCAGTTCCAGCCGGAACTCGGAAAGGCCAAGGACGCTCGCTTCCAGCGGATCGGACGCGACGGAAAGTCCAATGGAATCCAACGCACCGTTGGCGAACCACCCCCGCAGGGATTGCACGACTTGTTGGGCGGTGAGCTCCCCCGGTTGTTCGGACAGGACCACGGCCACCGGATCGCCGGACCTCACCAGCTTGGCGCGTCGACCAATCTGCAAGGTGATGCCGTTCACGCCTTTTTTGGGGTGGGCGGAGGCGACCGAGACGCCTTCCAGCGGAAACCAGACATCCAGCGCCCTGTGCCCATGCTCGGAGAGTGCGTTGGGGCGGCCATCCATCAGTCGACGGACGGGATGGGCCCAAAGGAGGAATTCGTCCTTGGACTTGCCTTCCAGGTGGAGCTCCAGGCCATGCACTTCCATCTTGCCATCGGGCAGTTCGCGGTGCTCGATGGTGACGAATCCGGTGCGGACGTCCACGAACAGCTTTTTCTGCTTGAGGGTGCGCAGGATCAGAAGCAGCGCCAGTCCCCGGGTGCCCTGATTGGTGAAATCAGGCTTCCAGGCGCCTTCGCGGCCGGTCAGCAGATGGTCGGCTTCCGGATTGTCCGGCAGTCCGAGCGTGAAGATTTCCTTGCCCGCTTGGCGAGCGGCATTCCATGGATCTTCCTGGCGCAGCGTTTCCAGGATCTGGCGGACCGGCTGGCCGGATTCCGGCGTCCAGAAGTGGCCGGAGATTTCGCCGCCACCGTGGCGGCCGCTGAAGGCGGTCAGGTAGAGGGACATGGAACGGAATATAGAAGCCCCGCACCCGGTCCGGTGTCGGGGATTCGCGAGGATCCACCGGTGAGGCTACCCAAGTGTGGCTGCCCAGATCAGGACTTCCTGGTCCGCCATCCAAACAAAAACCCTCCTCGCGCCATGGCGAGGAGGGATGATAGACCTCGGATTCGAGTTTAACGAGAGCGGCCGAGAGCGGAGAAGGTGAACCCCGAGCGGCTCAGGGCTCCTCGGACAGAGTCTCCAGACAAAAATCGACAGGTACGTCCGTGAGGTTCTTGCCGGGCACCGTGATGGAAATGTCCTTCAAGGCTTCCTTGTCGTAGGCCTTTCCGGTTGAAGGCGCCCAGCAAGTGGTGTTGAAGTCCGCCCACGGCACCGTCCCCGATTCACCGGAAAGGGTGGCGCACCAACGTCCCGCGGCGGTCCCGGAATGATCTTGCAACTGGATGCGCAGCTCGGACCCGCCCGGATTTGCCACCTGGTAGCGGATTCCGCTTCCGGTGGGGGTGTACTGCAAAATGACGGGCTCCAGCGCTCCTGCCGCAGGCAACGCGTCCTGGTTGAGGTTGATTCCCACCATCACCACGCCTCCATAGGCCGGATCCTTCCCCACGATCCCCTTGGCGCACAGACGCGTGTCGGCGGCTGTGATGGTGGTGAAATCCGCGGGTGCCACGGTGGAACCCGCACCTAGACCTAGGCTCCAGGCATACCCCTTCCACAAACCGGAGGTGACGTACCCGCCGGTTCCCAGGCGCATGCCCGCGACCGGGAGCTTGATCGCCGTGTCGGGAGGCTTAACGACAGAATCTGGCTTTGCGACAGGAGAAGGGGAGGTGGATGGGGCGACGGGATTTGTGCTGGAATCCGTGCAGGAAAGCACAGCAAGGGAGAGGGCGCAAAGGATGGAAGCATTTGAGGAATGCATGGCGAAGCCTCCGGAACGAGTGGTTTTGTGGACGGCGCTGGGGTCCAAGACCTCGATGCCCGTCATAGGATTTGGTTCCCTTCCGTGCCGCTTTGGTTCTCGGTTTTTTGCAGGTACGTTTCCGAGGGCTGAACTCGCCGCATCCTCCGCGAACATCCCCTTCATGGGTGGCGTTGTACAGTGATTTCGGAAATGGCCAACTCGGGCGGTGTGCAAGGAGGGTGGAAGTAACCATCTTTTCATGGAACAGGTAAATGCCGGAACGCACTTCCGACGGAGCTTTCCATGACTCACCCCTGAGCGTGCTTCGCACATCGCCTACCGGCTTCTGGTCGATTCTGCCTGGGCTGGCTGGCCTTTCTCGGTGCGCTTGGCACAGCCCAAGGAGCCGGCAGGGAGAGTGCGGCGCTCGCACAAGACCTGAATTCCACCGAGTCGCTCACCGCTCGGCTGGAAGGCACTTTGTACGACTACAAGATTCGGGACCTGCGTGGCCTGGACACGACCGTGTATTTCCTTCTCCGACCCGGTCGGAACGGGACCTATCGCAGGCTTGCTCGCCCCTCGATTGGACCGCGAGGGGCGCCCGGTCTGGAGTGGGAAAGCCATTTGCAGCCTCCAACTGGACAGCACCGCCCCTGTGAACAACCCCACAACGCTCCGGACCGGTGGTTTGTCTCCCAGCCAAGTAGGAACCTCCGATTCCGTTCGCGTTGACCTTGTCTGGCTCCTCCGAAACGTTGTTCAGCTACGCCGACAGCTTCTTTTTCCCCCTGGACACCTTCCGTGTTCTTCCAGGAACCTCGACGGACAATCCTTTCTTCGACCAGCAGCTGGGTCAGAACATGGCAAACCACAACTTCGGGTTTTGCATGGAGCTGCACGGAATGGTCGAGCCCACCGCGGGCGGAAAGATTTCGATCACAGCCGACGACGACACCTGGGTGTTCTTGGACAGCATGCTCGTTGTGGACATGGGAGGGCACCATCCCTCGCAATCCCGGATGGCTCCGCTGGAGCCTCCTTCAGGCCCCAACAGGTCCCTCGTTTCCCTGGACATCTTCCACTGCGACCGTTTGACCAACGAATCCCTGTTCGCCCTGTCCATCGATGGCTCGATCCATCCGGCGGGTCCTGTCGAACCAAAACCACCCATCTCCGCACTCGTTGCGCACGACATGTCCAGGAAGGCGCTCCGCCTCCAAGCCATCGCCAAGACCCTTTCCGTTGTCGCTCCCGCAGGCCAAGCCTGGAACCTGGAGCTGCGCGGCTTGGATGGCCGATTGCAGCGATCGATCAAGGGAACGGGAACCGCCATGGTGTCGCTGACAAATTCCGGCGTCACGGTGGCGCTGCTGAAGAGCGGCAAGGAATCGGTGACGGGACGATTCGTGCAACATTCCAACAATTGAGTAGATTCCGGGTCCCGATCGCAGCCATCCTCCCTGCGTCGGCAGGAGATTTCCCGATCATGAACTTTCCAGCTCCTCGCGGATCCTTTTCCTTCGCGCTTGGCGCATCGCTCCTGGTGGCCGGCGCCACCGCCACCCCGGCCGCCACCCCGAAAACCCTGATGGTCCTGGTGGACTGGTGGACGGGTTGGGAACATCTGGACACGATCCTCGAACCGAAGGTCTCCATTCCTGCCGTGGACATCAAGCGTGTCGATGGCACCGCACACATTCCCCTGGCGCCCACCACGGCCTACAGCAGCGAGCGATTCTCCTGGTGGCACGTCCTTCCCAACTACCATCCCGACCAATACCTGTTCGGCCGCATCCGGTTTTCCACCACCTACAAACGCGTCTGGTTCCAGAACGATTCGGCGATCTACGCGGGCGCCGACGACACCTTGTTCTTTCCTGACACCCAGACCACTTTCCGCTACCAGAACCTGAGGACCGGAGCCACGATCGTGGACACCCTGGACGCCGTTCTTCCCAAGCGATTCGTGTTCCCCGACACCGCGAAGTATTTCGGGCCCAAGGCATACCTCGCCGCCCAGACATCGCTGACGGACCTCCTGAACCTCAGGGAATTCGATCCCATCGCCGATAGCACCAAGCAAGGAGCCATCGACAGCTGTCTGGCGCTCCACCCTTCCGACACTCTCTGGCTCTGGTGGCGCATAGGCAATTCACCCTCCGGATCACTGCCCGCACAGAAGGACATGAAGTGTTCCGACCACAACCCCTACATGGAACCCCATGGGAGCGTGGCCATCTTCTCTCCATGGACGGGGGCTCAGCCCTATGTGGTGGTCAACGGGCGAGAATCGCCTCTGCGTCCGGGCCCTGCCCCCGGCTGGTTCCAGGGTGAGATCTGGACCGACCCGAAGGACACCTTTCCCGCCGCCGTGTCGTTTCGCTTCCTCCGCTCCAATGGCGACGTCGAGCGGATCGATTCTGCGGGGACTCCTTACCACTTTTCCTGGAAGTCCAAGCTTCGTTTTATCCAGCCTACCTTGGGAACCCTTTCCGGGTACGACAGCTCCTCTCGGCGGCCTCCGGTGGTGTTCGCATGGAGCTCGCCCTGGAAGTCGCGGATCGCCCAGTTGACCTTCGGAGGGACAGAACGGATCCAGGGCCAATGGTCCCCGACAGGGCTCTTCACGGCTACCGTCTGGGGTCGCCCCACGGAGGCCTCGCTCGCCAGTTCCGAAGGGGATTCGAGCACGATACCCCTGACCGTGCCTCCCGCCGATCTCGCCAAGGCAGCGGACACCATCTGGCTCACCTCCAAATCCGCCTCGGGGTTCGTGGGAAGAATGGAAGGAACCGCCTACGACTATCGGACGGGCAATCCTTTGGCCCCTGACACCAGCCTCTTCGCCCCCCGGGACACCAACGCCTACTTCCCCTTTTCCCAAACCACCAATTCCTACCTGCTGGAGGGTTTGGTGCAAAAACGGCTGAGCTCCACCGGGAGGATGCGCCCCTCCGGCCAAGCCATCTGCGGCATGTCCCAACCCTATGTCGAAGAAACCCTGTTGGACAAGGTTTCCTGTGGGAGGCGGCCAACAGCCCCGATAAATGGTTCGCTCCGGTGTCGAGGGGCACCAAGGCCATGAACACCTCGATTCCCTTCGCCATCGATCTCGCACACTCCACCAAGACCGCGTACGGATTTGCGGACTCCGCGTTCTTCCCCTTGGACACTCTGGCCAAGCTGCCCGGCACCAACGAGAAGAATCCGTTTCTGGACGCCATCAAGGACAACCGCCTGGCCCTCCACAACTTCGGGTTCTGCGTGGAACTCCACGGCCAAGCCCAGCCCACGCCGGGGGCCATCCTGACGGTGAAGGCCGATGACGACACCTGGGTGTTCGTCGACAGCCAGCTGGTGGTGGACCTGGGTGGCCAGCATTCCGCCGAGCAGCGGTCGTTCGCACTGGATCGACTGCCCCTTCCGCTTCCTCCGGTGGTGTCGATCGATCTGTTCCATTGCGAGCGGCACGTGAACGAATCCATCCTCTCCATCTCGGCGAATTTTCCCATCCACCCGGTGGGGACCCTGAAGACGCCTTCCCGGATTTCCTCCATGAGACCGGCTCCCCACGGCACGCCGGGGCTTTCCCTGCGCCATCGCGCCAACGCATTGGCCATCGAGGCAGCTCCCGGACGTGTCTGGAGCCTGGAACTGCGCGGCTTGGACGGCCGACTGCAGCGATCGATCGCAGGAACGGGAGCTGCGCTGGTTCCATGGACAAATTCCGGCATCTCGGTCGCACTGCTGAGAAGCGGGACCGAAACCATCCGAGGAAGGTTCGTCTCGGCGAGGTAGAACTACGGCGCCTCGGCGAGTTCTTCCAGACAGAAATCGACCGAGACGTCCTGGACA
>JADKBN010000025.1 GCA_016715065.1 Fibrobacterota bacterium | reverse complement strand
AGACGCCGAAGATCTTCTTCTACGACACCGGCCCCGCCTGTTCGTTGTTGCGCATCCATTCCGCCAACGCACCTGGACACCCACTATCTGCGGGGCGGACTGTTCGAGAACTACGCGATCGTCGAGCTTTTGAAAAATCGCACCAACCTTGGGCAAAATCCGTCGCATTGGTTCTGGCGCGATTCGACCGGCCACGAAGTGGACTTGGTCTCGGAAGAAGCGGGGAAGCTGCGGGCATTGGAGATCAAGGGCTCGGCCACCCTGCACTCCTCGCACCTGGAGGGACTGGATTGGTACGCGAACCTGGTGGGCGAGCGGCTGGAGCGACGAGATCTGGTCTATGCGGGAGAGGAAACGTTCATCCGATCCCATACCCACATCCATGGCTGGAAGAAGCTGGGCGAACTGGAGTTTTGATCACCCGCCTGATCAGTCGTCCAGCAGATCCCGGAGCTTGGCGACCTTGTGGGCCGGTGTCCGGTGCAACGGGTCCGGAAGGATGTGCAACCCTTCAGCCGCCAATGCCTGGCGGAGCGAACGCACCTTCTGGATCTTGGATTCGATCCGACGCGCCATTTCCGGCGGTGGCGGCGGGTTGGCGGCCAACCAACGCAACAGATCCGACTGCTGGCGCGCCGCGCCGCTTTCTGTCTGCACGCTTTGACGCACGGATCCAGTTTCCAATGTGCCTGATGAATCCACGACCGACAAGATATCGAGGCGAAAAGCGTTCCGCCAAGTGACATTTCGTGTCGTGCAACTCGCCATCCAGGCGGAAAACGCCGCATTTCTTTGCGTGACAAGAACTTAGGCCAGGGTTGCGCGAAGATGGAAAAAATGCAGGGGGAGAAGCTGGAGCAGCACCTCTAGGAAACCTATTGTTGTAAGCAACCTGGAGGAACAATCCGGTGACTGAACATTCCGAAGGTCTCGGGAGCGCTTTGGACTCTCTCTGCCACTTTCTTGCCCCTCAGAATTGGACCCGCTCATGAACCCCCGTACCGGCATGTTCGCCATGGTCCGCAACCGCCCCGCCGTGATCTCCATGGTCCAGCCCTGGAGCGGAGCAGATCAGATCACCACGCACCTCGTTGACGTCCAATACAAGGATGGACGCCAACCTTGGAGCGACAAGGTGATCTGGGAGCGGGAAGTCGACGCGATTCCGGTGGAGAGTTCGCAGTTGCCGCGGTTCGATGGCGACGCCATGAATCCTGATGACTTCGATGCCATGGTGCGATCGGCTCGCTGGGAAGCCTTGCTCCCCTTTTCGGAGGCCTTGGACGATCGTACCCATGTGCGCGACGTGTACGCGCCGTTTTTGGTGCGGTTCAAGTGGAAGAGTACCAGTTGGTACCGCTCTACAAAGCACTCCAAATGCCGCGCATCAATCTGCTGGTGGCTGACGATGTTGGCTTGGGTAAAACGGTGGAAGCGGGATTGATCATCACCGAATTGCTGCGGCGGCGGCGCGTGCAGCGCGTGTTGGTCCTTTGTCCGGCCTCCCTGCGCTTGCAGTGGCGCGATGAAATGCGGGACAAATTTTCGCTGGACTTCGATGTGGTCGATCGCGACAGCACCGACGCGATGCGCCGTGAACTGGGGCCAGACGCCAATCCTTGGCGATCCTCCAACCGCATCGTGGCCTCATACCACTATTTGCGTCAGCCTGATATCCAGGAACAGTTCCATGCCTCGGCCGAGGCGCAGAAGCAGGCCGGGCCATTGTCGCGACTTCCGTGGGATTTGCTGATTGTGGATGAATGCCATCACCTCATGCCCGCACCCTTGGGGCAGGACAGCGACTTGTGCGAGATGTTGCGACGGCTGTCGCCTTTGTGCGAGCACCGCATCTTCCTGAGCGCCACACCGCACAACGGTCACACGCGCAGCTTCACGGGGCTGCTTGAAATGCTGGATCCTGTGCAGTTCACCCGCTCGAACCGCATGCGCGATGCGGAACGGAGTCGATTGTCGCAAGTCGTGGTGCGACGTCTGAAGAGCGAGATCAACGAGAAGACCCAGCCACCCAGATTCTGTCATCGCGAATCTCCACAGGCCATGGACTTGGCCATGGGTCCCATGGAACTGGAACTTCACGAGGCCTTCGAGGCATTTCGCTACAAGGTGCGCAGCGTGATTGCCATCGAACGCAGCCAGGGACGCACCCGTGCGGGATGGTTTGCCGTCGAGATCTTGGGGAAGCGCTTGTTGAGCTGTCCCACCGCGTTTGCCGAATCCTGGTTCCGATATCTGGAAGGCATGGAAAAAGGCGAAACCGCCGAGGAACGCGCGGTTTTGGCGGCGCGAAAAGCCGTGGATCAGGAGTCGGACAACGACCGCGAAACCAACGCACGCGAAACGGCGGCAGCTGCGGTTGTGGGTGCTTGGTTGCGCTCGTTCACCACCGATCTGCAATCGGAAGTAGCGCGCATCACAGCGGCTCTCGTCGAGCTTGGCTACCAACCCGGTTTCACAGTCGACGAAATCGTGCCACGGGAAGACTCGCGTTTCCAACAGCTGGAAAACCTGATCCGAACTCGTCTGCGGTCGGGCAAGGATTGGGTGAGCGACGAGCGCTTGGTGGTCTTCACCGAGTTCAAGACCACCTTGGACTATCTACAGGCAAGGCTGCGCAAAGTCTTCAAGGCCGAAAACCAACTGGATTGTCTGTTTGGCGGCATGGTCGATGTCGATCGTGAACGGGTCAAGACCCTGTTCAACGATCCTCATTCGGAACTGCGGATCTTGCTGGCCACGGATGCCGCGTCCGAAGGCTTGAACTTGCAACGCTCGGCGCGATTGCTTTTGCATTGGGATTGCCCGTGGAACCCGAGCCGGATCGAGCAACGCAATGGCCGATTGGATCGCCACGGCCAGCCTCGCACGGTGCAGACCTTCCACTTTGCCTCGCAGGTGAATGCCGATCTGCGGTTCCTTGCGCTCCTGGTGAGCAAGGTCGACAAAATCCGATCCGATCTGGGATCGATGGCCGAAATCCTTGATCGCGCCGTGCATCAGGGGTTGGTGGAAGGACGGGATCTGTCGCTGGTAGATAAACAGCTCGACAACGAGATCGCATCCCGGCGGAACCACGCCCACTTCGAGGCCGACAGCAGTGTTTCGTTGGAAGAAGCCAGGTTGCGCGAGGCAAGCCTGGAAGAATCCTGCCACGCGATTGATCTGGATGCCAGCGCGATGCGTGGTGTATTGGAAGCCGCGATTGGCCTTGGCGCTGGCGAGGCTCGATTGGTTCCCGGCGAGCCCGGGCTGTGGGATCTGCCCGCGCGATTGCGGGGAGATTGGAAGCAAGCCGCCGATTCGATCCGCCGCAGCGACTCCGCCATGCGCCATCTGGCCTTTGACGCCCAACCGTTTCTGGAACAAGTGGGTGAACGCAGCGTATTCGCGCCGCGTCCCGATGCGGTGCTCATGCACTTGGGGCACCCGTTGGTTCGTCGCAGTATCCTCTCGGTGGGTGGGCGTCGTTTCCCCACGGGCCGAAAGTCTTCCCGTTGGACAGTGCGGCAAGGTGGAGTTCCCGCAGGTGCCGACGCATTCTTGATCGTCACGTTGGAGGAGATCGCTTCGAACGATCTTCACGAAACGTTCCACCATTGGGTGCGGACTCTGGGAATTCCTGTGGTAGGCAAAAGCCTGGGCAAAGTTCGGGAAATTGAATCTCCATTCAACGAGAGGTCTACTTCAAGACTTTTATCACTGCCGGATTCCTGGCGCGACCGGATGGATGACCTGGAGCTTGACCTGCGCGCCGTTGTCTCACGGCATTTGGCATCGATCGAAGAACGATTGAGGAGGGATTTGCAGACCGTTCGTGCACGGCGCGAGTCCGAAATCCGGGAGCGCCTGCAGAGTCGCCAAGGCGAGCTTTCCACCCTGATCGAGGGAACCACCCGCACAGGACTGGAGCGCGAGCTGCTCGAACTCCAGACCGAGATTGAAAAACGCGAGACACAGCTGTCGCTCTTCGAAGACGAACGCACGAGCGATCTACGCGAACTGCGTCAGAACCAAGCCCGGTTGGAAGAGGAATTGAGCCGACGTAAGACAAGACTTGGCGATCTACGCGACCTCATGGGGCAGGAGCGTGTGCGCATCCTGGATAACTTGCTCCCCAAGCGCTATTCGTTGGCCGGGAGTGCGAGCGTGCTTCCTGTGGCCGTTGAGCTTCGCTTGCCAGAAGGAGTCTTGGCATGAGCGCCAATGAATCCGTGATCTGGTGGGAGAGACTGCGCCACGAAGGCTTACTGCTGGATGCGCAGCGCTTGGCAACTCTGAATGCACCAAAATTGGCAGATTTTGACTCGTGGCGAACCGACGTACTGCGCCGTTGGGTCGACGAATTCATCACCAGCCAAGAAACCAAAGGCGAGGTCCGCAAGGCCGAGATCTCCGAATTCGTCCACCATGTCCTCACCGAAGTTTGCGGGTTCGATGCGGCCGGTTGCGTGCGCGGCAACGCGGTATCGCCCCAATACCGGCGCGTGGTTCTGGACGGCACCAAGATGTCGCCCGCACTGATCTGGAACGGCTCCAACGGCGGACAATTGCCGGTTTTTGTCCTTGTCGATTCCAGTTTGCGCACGGCCAAGGGACGGCAAGCCCTGAGCCGCGTGCTCCAATGGTTGCGCAAGGAAGGCGAACCACTGGCGCTTCTCACCAGCGGACAGGAATGGCGTCTGGTGTTCACCGGTCTCGATTTCGAGGCTTGGTGCGAATGGGACATCTCGCTTTGGTTCGAAGATGGACACCCATCCCCACAGGTGGACGCGTTGCGGCGGTTGTTGTCACCAGTGCTTTGGACCCCCGAACAACCTGGCCGGAATGCTCCCTTGCATGCGAGCATCCTGGAATCGCGCAACGGGCAATCCGAGCTGAGCTCACGCCTGGGCGAACGCGTGCGCAAGGCCGTGGAGCTGTTGGTGCGTTGTTATGGCGACGCCCTACCCCCCGATGCCGATCGCACCTTCACCAACGACGATCTCTATCAGGCGGCGGTGCGCGTGGTCATGCGCATGGTGGTGGTGTTTTTTGCCGAATCGCGCCGACTGCTTCCGGTCGACAATCCCTACTACCGCCATTCGTACGGACTTGGCGGATTGCGCGAATCGCTGGATCGCCAATACCACTCCAACCGGTCGCAGTTGCACGAGCAGTCCGGAGCATGGCCGCGCATTTTGGCGTTGTTCCGGATGATCAGCCAAGGGGCGGGGCACCCCGACCTGCAGGTGCCGTCGTACGGCGGAACGCTGTTCGCGTTGGGATCCGATACGGGTTCCGGGATCGAACGAGCCTTGCTTTTCCTGGAAACCCAGTGGAAGAGCCAAGACGCCGTCACGCGCGTGACGGATGCCAAGGTCCGCGAGCTCATCGATTTATTGTCTTCCAGCTTGGTGAAGATCGGCAAAGGCCCGGCCCACAAGATGCCCATCGACTTCGCGGGGCTTTCCAGCGAGTACATCGGGATTCTCTACGAAGGCTTGCTGGATTACGAACTCAAGCGAGCCCCCGACAACGATCCCATCGTGATGCTCCCCCTGGGTAAGCAACCGGCTCTGCCGCTTTCGCGTCTGGAAGGGATGACCGATGCCGACCTGAAGGAACTGTTCGCGAAGGTGGAGAAGGACGGCAAAGAGGCTGCGGGCGAGGAGGGCGAGGAAGGTTCCGATCCTGAATCCGATGGCGATTCAACGGAAGCTGTTGAAGTGCCTGAGGATGCCGCCGAGCCGGAAATGGAAATAGACGGCGAGGACGAAGCGGATGCATCGGATCCCGATGTCCAGCTTCTGCGGGCGTTGACCTGGGCACGCCGCGCCGTGGTGGCGGGTGGTTTGGTCAAGGTCAAGCGTGGCAAAAAAGGACAAGGTTCGTCCCAAGTCGAAGCCGAGATCGAGGTACGCGCAAAATGGATGGTCTCGGCCCTGGTGGAGGGCGGCAGCCTGTACCTAGTGCGCTGGGGCGGCACTCGCAAAGGCAGTGGATCGTTTTACACCCAGCCGGGCCTTTCTGTGCCCACGGTGCGCCGTACGCTTCACCCGCTGGCCTACGATCCACCACGCGACGATGAAGGCAAGGTGTTGGCGGATGCCCCTTGGCAGCAATGGGTCTCCAAGCGACCCGAACAGATTCTGTCGCTCAAGGTGTGCGACCCCGGTTGCGGAAGCGGATCGTTCCCGGTGGCGGCGTTGCGTTTTCTGTCCGATTCTCTGTACGATTCCATCTGGGTGTACCATGGAGTCGCGCTCCAGAATGCGCACTTGCAGGCGGGCGAATGGGAAGAGATCATCACGTCCATTTTCGGGAAGCCTCCCGCTGGCACGCTTCAATCGGAAACCCTGCCGTGCCGACCCGTCACCGACCGAGGTGAACCCAATCCCGATTTCGAACCGCGCCTTCGCTCGCTGTTGAAGCGCTGGGTTGTGGAGCGCTGCATCTACGGCGTGGACCTTAACCCGTTGGCGGTGGAACTGGCCAAGCTCGCGCTGTGGATCGAAACGCTCGACAAAGATTTGCCTTTCTCGTTTCTGGACCACAAAATCAAGTGCGGCAATGCCTTGGTGGGGGCCAGCCTTGCCCATTTCCGGCACTACCCGGCCATGGCGTGGATGCGTAGAGGCGGAAATGATAAGGGCAATGAGAAGGGGAGTCAGACGAAGGAAATTGACGCAATCCGATCAGGGATTGTGACCCTCCAGCTCAAAGAAGCGATTACCGGACAGATCGCCACCACCGATCTTCCCGACCTTCCGGATCCAGCCCATGTCCACCGGGAAGCCTTCCATGCGCTGGCCTTGTTGCACAAACTGCCGGTGAACCAAGGCGAGGAACGGCAACGCCTGTACCGTGAAAAGATCCTTCACAACCCGGCCATTGTGCGGTTGCGGCGGGCCTTGGATACATGGTGCGCGGTGTGGTTCTGGCCTTTGCAGTCCTTGGACATCGCTCCGATGCCCAAGGATTTTCAGCAACTAACACCAGCCCAGACCGCCGTCGTGGAAGCTTTGGCGCATGAGATGCGTTACTTCCACTGGGAGTTGGAATTCCCCGATGTATTCGCCGGTGCTGGGGCGGGTTCACTGCGGTGATTGGTAATCCGCCCTGGGAGACACTTCAGCCAGTTTCCAAAGAATTTTTCAGCAACATCGATCCTCTGTACCGCACCTACGGAAAACAAGAAGCACTGGCGAAACAACAGGAGCTCTTTGCAAACAAACCGAGCTTGAGGACCGAGTGGGAAGGCTACGTGGCGGGCTTCAAAGGATTTGCCAACTGGATGAAATTTTTGGCCAATCCATCCGGCTTCAAGGCCGATGAAACATCTCTCTTTTCGTTAGGCAACGGCCAAGCCGGAATTTCTCTGCATCGGGAATGGGCCCGAAGGCGCACAAAATTCAATCGAGAAAAACTGGGTGATTGGACCGCTCCATTGCTGTATCGATACCAGGGAGAAGGGAAGGCATACACCTACAAGCTCTTCTTGGAATTATGCCAGTCTTTGGTACAAGCCAACGGGTATGTTGGAATGATCGTGCCTTCGGGAGTGTACTCCGACAATGGCTCTTCTGACCTACGCGCACATTATCTTAAGGAGTGTCGGTGGCACTGGATCTTCAGCTTCGAAAACCGCGAGAAGATTTTTGACATTCACCGAAGTTTCAAATTCTGTCCTATTGTGGTCCAGAAGGGTGGTTCGACCGCTTCCATCCAGACGGCGTTCATGCGGCACAACCTTGCGGATTGGGACCAGGCCGAGCGCTTCGCGGTTGCCTACCCGCGAGCACAGGTCGAAAAGTTCAGCCCCTTCAGCTTGAGTCTCTTGGAAATTCGCAGCACTCGCGATATCGAGATCCTGGACACCATCTACTCAAACTCCGTACTGCTGGGAAGCCAGGGGCCAGATGGATGGGGCATCAAATACGCTCAAGGCGATTTCAACATGACGAGTGACTCGAAGCTGTTCCCTCCACTACCCAAGTGGAAGGAGAAGGGCTACACGGGTCCCGACAAGTTCGGCCGCTGGATCGGCCCGAATGAGGAGGTGGCGCTCCCTTTGTATCAAGGCGTGATGATCCATCAGTTTGATTCAGCCTACAAGGGCTGGGTTTCAGGGACTCGCTGGGATCCAATCCCCTGGTCAAGCAAAGTGGTTAGCGCAAAGTTTTACATGGATGGTGAGACTTACGCTCTCTCTGGCAAAATGCACCAGTTGCCGGTGGTTGCATTTCGAGATATTGCGAGGACAACGGACCAGCGGACATTGATTGCGACGCTGCTCTCAAACTATCCCGCCGGAAACAAAGTGCCCTACTTTGCGGCTTCATCGGAACATCATCACCTTCCCTTGCTAGGGCTATTGAACTCATTTGTGTTCGATTGGCTGGAGCGTTCACGACAAGCTGCCGCATCATGCAACTATTTCATTCTATCAGAAAACCCTCTGCCTGCAATAAAGGACAATTTCCTTCTAGCACATTTGGGGTTTCTATCGCTTCGATTAGTTGGCGCATGCGAGCAATTTGCAGCCGAATGGACTCGTCATTCTTTGTCGCTTTGTGCCACGGCATGGCGCCAGCTGTGGGCTGTGACAGACTCAGAACGATTGAGACTCCGATCAGTCTGTGATGTCCTTGCAGCACAATCCTTTGGCATTTCCTCCATCCATTTCGCTAGAATTCTAGTCGACTGTGACCACCCCTTGGATTGCCTACCCTCCAGACTTGACCCCAAAGGCTTCTGGCGCATCGACAAGGACAAGCCCCCCGAATTGCGGCACACCGTTCTTTCGCTGGTGGCCTTTCACGACCTCCAAAAGATGATCGAGGCCAATGGCGGGGATCGCGAAAAGGGGATCGAGGCCTTCTGCAACCAGAACAATGGCGAAGGCTGGATGCTTCCCGAAACCTTGCGGTTGGCCGACTACGGGCTGGGCCACGACGACCGAGCCTTGGAGCCTCAACCCGTGGCCAGTGTGCTGGGGCCGCGCTTCTACGATTGGCAACTGGCTCAGACCCCGGAAGAAAGCTGGGCCGAATGCAAACGCCTGGCCGAAGAGCTGACGGCCACATCGGCTCCGGTGGCCACCCCCCCGGCGGCGCCGACCACTCCACCACGGCCAGCACTCGCCCGAGCATCCAGGCACACCAACCAGGAGTCGCTGTTTTGATCGAGGGTAAGGAATCGTCCGCAATGGCGGAATTGCTGATGGATGCTGATTGGGAGCGGCTTCTGGGCCGGCTCGATCGCTTCAATCCATTCCGGATTCTGCGTACGGCTGACAACGAAATCCGTCACAGCAACGTGCTTGCGTGGCTGTTCAATCCCGAAGGGAACCACGGGTTGGGAGACGCGTTCCTGCGGAAATTTCTTCTGTCGTTGGCGCGTGATCTGGATACGGGGATTGCTCTCCAGGATTGGCCCACCGTGTTGGAAGTCCTGGACATGCCCCTGGGAGACGTGCAGGTCTTCCGGGAACGCGATCACATCGATTTGCAAGTCGTCATCGAAGTCCTGCCGAAGCGCGGGTTCGTGCTGTTGATCGAGAACAAGTGGCATTCCGGCGAGCGAGCTGGCCAATTGAACCAGTACCTCCAGATAACCCGGGAACGGTACCCGGGCTTTCGGATCCTCCCCGTCTTCCTGACCCTGCAAGGACAGGATCCGTCTGATCCGTCATACGTGGCAACCACCCACGAGAAGTGTTCCCTATTGATCCGAGACATCCTGCAGGTCAAGGCCGATCGGATCCCACAGAATGTCCAGGACTTCCTGGCGCAGTACATCGAGATTATCGAGGAGAAGATGCAGATGGACGACGAGACCGTTCGCCTGGCGCGCAACTTGTTCAGCCAGCACGAGGATGCCATCCGCCTGATCTACGACATCGGGATGCGTCGTTCGTTGGCGGAGCCGTGGAAATTATTCCTGGAACAGGTGTCTGGGGAGACTCTGGGAATCCAGGACCTGTGGGGAACCCAGACCGGATGGATTCCCTTCAATCTTCCCTGCCAAAGAGGGCAAAATGTGTCGTCAAAGGAATGGGGCAGGGGCATGGCTACCAGCTGGTGGGTATGCATCCACGGGGCCGACCAACTGAAGATGGCATTGGAAGTGGGGCCTTGGGACGATCCCGGTCAGCGGTTGGCGTTCTTGGAACATCTCAGTCGCCATTTGGCGGTCAAAGGCCGGATCCAGGCTGGCGGCACCTACACGCGGCTTGCGACGGAAACCATCGGGGGCATCAAATCGTGGGACGATGCCCAGGATGTCGCCACCAAGATGACCAAGCTTTGGGAGAAGCTCCAGCCATCTTGGGTCAAGTACCAAGAAGCGAGTACGGTGTTCTTCAATCAACAGGCCATGAGCCAGCAATGAGGTGGGCCAGCCACTCCCATTTTGACAAGCCCCCACCAATCTGTGCCCCCAATTCCTCATCATTTAGATACAATTGATTAGGAAATGGACACCAATCTCCCAGCATCGACCTTGTCCCGCCTTCCGGACTCGTTTCGGTTCCAGCATGCGATCCAGCTGGGAGTCCATCGCAAGAGTTTGGCGCACTTGGTGGCGACGGGGCAGGTCGAGAAGCTGGGACGTGGAGTGTACCGGAAAGCAGGGATCGTCGGCGATGGCCAGGACGACCTCGTCGTGGTGGCCCAACGCGTCCCCGATGCGGTGTTCTGTCTGGATTCGGCGCTGTATTTCCATGAGCTGGGTACACGGCTACCCCATCAGGTGATGATCGCTGTGGAACGCAAAGCCTGGCTGCCCGTGATCGATCAACCACCCGTGCGGGCCTTTCGCTTTTCCGGGGAGGCCTTCTCGGAAGGAATCGAACTCCACGACGCCCACGGCGTGGCTCTGCGGGTCTACGGCAAGGCCAAGACCGTGGCCGACTGCTTCAAGTACCGCAACAAACTGGGGCTCGAGACCGCCTTGGAGGCTTTGCGATCGTTGGTGCGACAACCTGGGTTTGTCGCGGCAGACCTTTTGCGCTATTGCAAAATCTGTCGCGTCGAGAAAGTGGTCGTCCCCTACCTGGAGGCGCTCCTGTGAGCGCGCCCTCTCCAACGGTTCTGGTGCGATTGAAGCGCCGGGCCAAGCAGGGGGATGATCCCTTGAGATTACCTAACTTGAAAAAACCTTCATTCACGGATAACGATCAATGAAAATCGAATCCATTCAGCTGAAAAACTTCCGCTGTTTCCGCGACTTCTTCTTGAGCCTGGATCCTGAGATGACAGTTCTTGTTGCCCCAAATGGAGGAGGTAAAACCTCTGTATTGGAGGCGATTGGGGTGGCCTTGGGGCCGTATCTCAGTAAGATTCGCGCAGGGGTCAATCGCGGCATTCGTTGGGATGATGTCCGGCAGGAAGCCGTTCCTGGCAACACTTTCGACGAACGCAGATTCACTCCTGCCCGTTTGGAAGCAACAGGTCGCCTTCCCTCCGTCTTAGGAAAGGAGAAAGCCGCGCACTGGGCTTGCGAACTGCGAGGAAAAAAGAGCAAGACCACCAATGGGGAAGCTCATGACCTGCTGAACTTGGGCTCTCGTCTCCAGAACGATGTCGATGAACAAAGAAATACGATTCTTCCACTGATCGCCTACTACAGCACGGCCCGCTTATGGGGTACCGGTCGACTCACTGCGAAGAAGCTCGATGCGTTGCGCTCGCGTGAATCAGGGTACCTCGAATGTCTGGATGCCAAATGCCACTTCCAGTTCACTTCCATGTGGTTCGAGTACTTGGAAAAGAACCGTCAAATCAAGTCAAGTAGCAAGGTCTCGACGGAGTGGAACTACAAGCTGATGGTTCGCGAAATCCAACGCGCTGTCGACCTAGTTGTTGGCCATACCGGCTGGAAGCAGATTGAGTACGACTTTTCCCGTGAAAAGCTGGTCATGCATCACAAGGAGCAAGGCACTTTGCCGGTCACCGAGTTGAGTGATGGCATCCGAATCATGGTGGGCCTTGCCTTTGACATCGCAGCACGAGCGGTGCGCCTTAACTCACACATTCAAAGCGGTGCAACGAGAAAAACGCCTGGAATCGTTCTCGTCGATGAAGTTGACTTGCACCTCCATCCGGCATGGCAACAGACCGTTCTGAAATCATTGCAAGAAGCCTTCCCAAAGATTCAGTTCATTGTGACGACGCATAGTCCACAGGTCCTGACCACTGTTCCAGCCCGCTGCATTCGGATGCTCAAGCAGGATCAGGTGACAAAGGATTTCAGCTTCGAGGAGCCAGTTTTCTCCTTGGGAGCAGAGAGCGCAGTGCTCATGGATGCTGTGCAAGGTGTTTCGCAGAGACCAAATTCTGTCGAAGAAGTGCAAGAGCTAAACCGCTACCAAACCCTAGTTGAACAGGATAAATACCACAGCCCAGAGGCTAAAATTTTGCGTGACAAACTTAACGCATGGGCAGCTGGGTTGGATCCAGTTCTGACTCGAATTGATATGGATATTCGTATGCGCGAGTTCCGTAAGAACAGAGGTTGAGCCTTGAAGAAGGTGAACAAGGGCGCTGTTCCGCCAAAACTTTCAACGTATTCGGCAAGCAATCCCAACGCCGATTGGGATCAATTTCGGAACAGTCCATCTCGTTATCAGCAAGTGCAGCAAAGCCTCTACACTGACCAAAAGGGTCTTTGTGCATATTGCGAAATCGACCTCCAGATTGGCTTGGGCCAACAGAGCGATTTCCGGGTTGAACACTTTCATTCCAAGAGTCCGCACGCACCGCCGCCAAACCACGCCTTGGACTGGAGCAATTTGTTGGGTTGCTGTCATGGAGGAAGCTCACGGAATGTAGCGGACCCTGCGCGCTTCACAGCACCAGACTTGAGCTGTGATGCTGTGAAGGAAGACTCAGATTGGGTTGGGGTGATTCTGGATCCGATTCGGGACATCCCTGCATTCCCTCGACTCTTTGAGTTCAAGGAGTCCAGCGGCGCAATGGCCCCGGACCAAGCGTTTTGCCCATCCCACCTCCTGACCCAAGCCCAAGCGAGCATCGACAACCTTCATTTGACGAGCAAGGTATCAGGGCAGCCGAATAGGCTGGATCGATTCCGCAAAGCTGTGATGGAGAAGCTTCGAGAGGAAATGGAAAAGCGCATCGATGGAGGTATGGAGTTCGCCGATGCGGCAACTGAACTTGCTGGGATTTTCTTGCCCAATGCTGCCGCCCAGTGGCCTGCATTCTTTACGTGCATTCGATGGTACCTAGGGCCTGCTGCAGAGGATCGTTTGAGAGTAATCCACTTCAACGGCTGACCCTTCTAACCGAGCCCTCGACTCTACGTGCCTTCCCGTTCCGTAATAATGGAGAGGACACATCGGGAGAAATTTCAAATGTCCCTGAATCCGATCCAATACACAGAATCTGTCGTCCACAATTTCCTGCGCTACCAGACGACGGCCTATCCGTTTTCCGATCCGGAGCTGGACACGCAGATGCGCCGGTTGCTGTCCATGGAAAAGCCGTGGGAAAGCCCCCTGTTGCAAGGTCCGTATGTGAGCTTGTCGCGATCCTTCAGCACGGGCGCAAGGGTGATGGATCTGGTGCGCGATGGAGTCTTCCATCCACACATGCGCGAGCGGATCCCGCACAAGATCGACCGCGTGTACGGTCACCAGGAAAAAGCCATTCGCGCGGTTCATGGCGGACGTCCCACCCTGGTGTCCACCGGAACCGGATCAGGCAAGTCGGAATGCTTCCTCTACCCCATCATCAGCAAGTGCTTCCAGCTCCGCGACGAAGGAGCATCGGCCGGAATCAGTGCGGTGATTGTCTACCCCATGAACGCGTTGGCGGAAGACCAGTTGCAGCGCCTGAGGGAACTGCTCGCCGGTACCGGAATTTCCTTTGGCATGTACGTGGGAAAAACCCCTGACAAGGAAAAGGATGTTTCCCATGTCCGACTCCCCCAGGGTTCGTCGCAAGCCGACTACCTGGCGAAGCTGGACGAATTCCGTCGAGATGGACGAGACGGCACCGTTGTTCCGCCGGAAGAAAAGTGCAGCCGCCAAGCCATGCGGGAACCAGGCGGGCAACCGCGAATCCTGCTGACCAACGTAAAGCAGTTGGAATTGTTGCTGACTCGCCAGACGGACGTGGAGCTTTTCCAGGACGCCAGGCTGGATTATCTCGTCTTCGACGAAGCGCATACGTTCACAGGCGCCCAAGGCGCGGAAACGGCATGCCTGATCCGGAGGCTGCGCGCCTATGTGGGAGCAAATTCCGACAAGACCGTTTGCATCGCCACATCCGCCACCATTGCCGATCGCGACAACCCCGATGCCGCCCGCCAGTTCGCCGAACGGTTCTTCGGAGTGGAAGCCTCGCGGGTGGAGGTGGTAGGCGAATCCTACGAAGCCGATGCATGGGCGGAAGTGGCGCGCCGATGGATACCAGCTCCGATCAAGGAGCCCGTCAAGGCACTGGCGGAGATCGCCGCAGCTGTGAGCGAAGGCGAAGGAACAATCCGGTCCGTTTATTTGAACCGCGTGGGACGCAAGCTTTCCGAGGGAATGCTGGAGGAAGTCCTTCACGCAGAATTGAGCGCCTGCTCAGTTTTGGTGGATCTGGCAGACATCCTGGTTAGGCCATGTTTGCTGGCCCAGGCGGCAACGGAGCTTGGAACCCGGCAGGGGCGGGAAGTCGGCCCCGAAGAGTTGTTGTTCTGGTTGACCTTGGGTGCCGAAGCTCGCTCTGAGGGAAGGGCCCTGGTTCGCCCCGTTGTCCATGGCTTCCTGCGCGGCATTGGTGGCGCAGGCGTTTCCTGGCCAGGAGCGGCAAGCAAAGCCGTATTGCACCTTTCGGCCGAGGACGACCCTGCCATTGTTTCCAAAGACCTGGCAAGATTTCCCATCTCCACCTGCACGACCTGTGGACAGCACTACTACCACACGTGGTTGGCGGACTTCCATTTCACCGAGCAGGACAAGGTTCCATCGGGCGGAAAAGCCAGCGGCGATTCCAGCTATTGGGAGCATCTGGACGAGGCATCGGGAGGAAACCGAGTCGTCCTGGTCGACCGGTTGGTCGGTGATGACGACCATGGCGCGGGGAATGGAAAGTGCAGCGCTTTGCATTTCTGTCGGCATTGTGGCGCAGCCCACAGAAAGCCGGAGGATCGCTGCCTGCATTGCGGCCGGGGAGGCGGCTTGGTGGCCCTCCAAACGATCCAAACAAAAACGGAATTCCCTGGGCATCTTTCATCGTGCCTGACATGCCACTCTCCGGGACGCAGCATGGGGTCGCGCTACCGCGAACCTTGCCGACCTGTCCGCGCGGTGCATGTCGCCGATGTCCATGTTCTAGCACAGGACATGCTGCACGCCGCGGAGCGCAAGCGACTCCTGGTCTTCTGCGACAACAGACAAGATGCCGCCTTCCAGGCCGGATGGATGCAGGATCACGCACGCCGCTATCGCCTTCGCGCCCTCATCCACAACGAGGTGAAGCAAGGCGGAATCTCCATTTCTGACCTTGTGTTCCGGCTTGACGAACGATTGTCTACCGACAAACCTCTATCACGCGCCTTGCTTCCCGAAGTTTGGCGGCACGCCCCCGAAGAGGAAGCGACCTCGCACGAGCATGCACGCTTGAGGAAGAAGTTCCTGCGAATCCAGATCCTCCGCGAAATCACCATGGGATGGCGACAACGCACGGGCTTGGAACCCTGGGGACGCATCAAGATCCAATACCACGGCCTGAACCCTCAGGACCTGTTCATTGTGGAGAAGGCGAACCAACTCCGCATGCCTTCCGAAGAATTGTGCGACGGTATCGCTTCGGTTCTGGACCACTTGAGGCGCGCGCAAATCCTGCACGACCGTGAAGAGCCCATCTACGGACACATTTGGATGGATGGCGAACCGGAAGTGCAACATGGGTACCTGCCTGCCGAAATCCGTCCTTCTGCCACCAAGCTCATGACGGTCAATGAGAATGAAAAGAAATGGCTCACGGGTTGGATCTCACATGGGCACCTGACCGGACTCCGCGCCATCGTGCAAAAGTGGGGAGTAGGCACGGACAACGCGGATGCATTCCTGACGGACCTGTACGAGTATCTGGTCACTCAAGGCTTGTTGGTGCCCGTTCAACTACGCGGGAGCAAGAACAGGATCCTGCCGGGCGGCGGAGATTGCCACCAGATCAGCTCCGGAAAGCTGGTTTTGCATCCCAACAAGGGACGGTTCGTCTGCCGCAAGTGCCAGCGTCCAGCCATGCGCAAGACCCCACACATGCGCTGCTTGGGTTGGCATTGCGATGGCACGCTGGAATGGCGCAGCGAAGAGCCAGACAACTACGACTTGAAAGTCTTGGACCAAGGACTTGCGAGCATCCTACCGGAAGAGCACACGGCCATGGTCCCGCACGCCAAGCGGGAGCGGATCGAGAATCTCTTCAAAGGAGATGCCGATACCGTGAACTGCCTGGTCTGCACGCAAACGCTGGAAATGGGTGTGGATATCGGCAGCTTGGATGCGACGCTCTTGCGGAATGTTCCGCCCCTGCCTGCCAATTATTGGCAACGGGTGGGGCGTGCAGGTCGTCGCCATCGCATGGCTGTGAACTTCACCTATTGCCGAGGCATGAGCCACGACCGAGCCTATTTCCGCGAACCGCTGCGATTGCTCGATGGGAAAATCGACCCTCCATCCTTCCATTTGGGCAATCCGCTCATGGTCGCCAAACACGTCCATGCTTCGGTATTGACCGAGTTGCACAAGCTGGTGCGCAAGGAATCCATCCAAGCACCGGAACAAGCCCGGATTCGGGAAGAAATCGGGAAGGCTTTTCCAGCACGGGTGACCAACTATCTGTTCGATAGTGGCCGGATTCGGACAGAAGCCTACGATCTTTCTGGATTGAAGAATCTGTTGCACGAATACCACGGCACACTGCTAGATGCGGTGAGTTCGATCTTTGAACATGGATGGCCTGAAAAAGATCGCGAGATCGTTTCCAGGGTTCGGCTGGAAGCGATTTTACTGGCGATGCCTGCGTCCCTGGAATCGGTCTTGAAACGTCTGCGCAGGCGCGTGCGATGGGCAACAGAGCAATTGGACAGAATCGCAAAACAAGGCGCGATCCATGGGAATCCAACTCCCGAGGATACCGCCTTGAGGCGACGCTGCGAGAACTACCTGAAAAAACTCAAAGGCGACTTCAAGAACAGCCGCAGCGAGGCCCAAGGCTACGACGACGTGATCACCTACGGAGTGCTTGCCGCCGAAGGGTTCCTCCCGGGATACGGCCTGGAGTCCGGAAGCATCGTTGGCACCGCCGAAGTCCCGTGGTGGGCTGTCGATTCCCGGGAATTGGTACTGCCGCGCCCTCCTGGAGTCGCACTTCGCGAATACGTGCCTGGGAACTTGATCTATTCCAATGGCCAGAAGTTCGTTCCCCGAAGGTTCGAGTTGGGTGCGGAGGAAAGTCGCGCAGAAACTCCGGTCTTCGAGGTCGATCTGGGGCGACAAGCGGTAAGACAAACATTGTCTACAGCTCCCACTGGCGCGCTTGGCTCGCAGGAGCTTGTCGCGTTGGCCATGACAGATGTACAGCTCATCCACATCAGCCAAATCAGCGACGAGGAGGACAATCGCTTCCAGATGTCCGTTGGGGTGTTCGGTGTGGAACGCGGCCAACACGAAGGCGGTCAGGCCTGGAGCTGGGGAAAAGATCCCGTGCAACTTCGGAAGGCCACACGATTCCGGATGGTGAATGTCGGCGCCAAAAGCGAGCTGGAAAAGAACCAGAACCTCGGCTATCCCGTCTGTTCCGTGTGTGGTGCGAGCGTTTCGCCGTTCAGCTCCACACTCCAACAATCCGATTTTGCCGAAAAGCACCTCGCGTGGTGCGGAAAAGCCCCGACAAGAATTGGATTCTTTGCCGATGTGATCGCCGACTCCCTGTTCTTGAACGATTGCACCGACAGGACGGAGGCCTACTCCCTGCTGGAAGGTCTTCGCATGGCCGCAAGCGACCTGCTGGAGATGCACATCGAAGATCTGCAAATCCTGGTGATCGGAAAAATGGGCACGGATCAAGTAGATGGAGTGTTGTGGGATCCAATGCCCGGCGGAAGCGGCCTGTTGCAACAAATCACGGAGCGTTGGCCGGAAATTGTCGACAGAATGCGTGAGCTCGCCGAAACCTGCGCGGGAGCTTGCGACAAGTCATGTCCTGATTGCCTGCAAACCTACCGCAACGCCTTCTACCACGAACACCTGGACCGTACTCGACTGACCGACGCGCTTGACCTTCGAGGGCGCTCACTGGAACTATCCCATGCCATTCCCGCAGTCCTCCCCGCAGAAACCCCACAGGGCGAGAGCGTCCCTGTCAATTCCGCCGAGCGAAAGTTGCGTCGGCTCCTTTTGAAGGCTGGATTTCCCGAGTTTCAATGGCAGCAGAAGGTGTTGTTGAAAGGGAAGGGTTTTACCATCCCGGACGCGATCTACACCGACGAAGAGGAAGATCTCCGTATCGCGATCTACGAAGATGGGATGAGCGCGAGGCTCCATGGCAACGATGCCACTGCAGCGCGAGATTCGTTCTTACGGGAGGCATTACGGCAGGAGCATTGGGAAGTGTTCGAGATCACAGCTCACGACCTTGATGATCCGATTGCAATTTCACGCACTTTCAAACGACTGGGGCGATTGCTCGGAAATCTTGAACAAGTCAAGATGGTGCTCGAACAACGGAACTGGTATGCCTCCGGCGATAGCACTCTATCCGGGTCTGTTTTGGAAGTAGCAGAAAGCGAGCCTTTGCTCATGGCCGCCGAGGAGAGCGGCTTCGGCGCAACCTGATTTGTGCACGAACGAATAATGGGGAGGTGGAAGTTCGGAGGAATCCCCATTCCCCCGATGCTCTCGCAGATGATGATTTGCGCATTCGCCAAATGGCCAGTATATTCTGCCGTATGGCAAGTAGAACAAAGAGTACGGCAACGACCACTTCGCCGGAAAGAGCCTCATCAAAGGGGTCTTCCGTGCATGTCGTCGCTCAAGCGGATCGAAGCTACCGCACGGAAATGGATGCTCGCTCCCGCGCGCGCCCTTGCGGGAATGACCCCTCTGCAGCGATCGGATACCCATCTGGGGGCACAGGAAGTCGCCACCCTGATCGATCAGATCGAGGAAGGCGTATTCGTTTGATCACGGCGTTCCGCATCCTGAAAGCCTCGCGGATCGACGGCGCCTTCTCCGGGATCGGCGCCGCTAAAAGCGGCGGCAGGTGGAACAGTCCAGGAGTGCGAGCGGTCTACGTAAGCTCCACTCGGTCGCTTTCGGTCCTCGAAACCCTCGTCCACCTCGACAGCGGAACCCTCCCCTCTCCTTCGTCTGCATTCCGGTCTCTTTCCGCCTTGACCAGATCGAGGTGTTGGATCGGAGCACTCTTCCCAAGCGCTGGATGGATCCCGGCGCCCTTGGACTTCGTGCCATCGGAGACGAATGGCTTGGCTCGAGGCGATCCCTCGCCCTCCAGGTGCCCAGCGCGATCATTCCTCAGGAATTCAATTTCGTCCTGAATCCGGAACACCCCAAGTTCTCGACGATCGTCCAGAAATCTCCGGAAAATTTCCGCTTCGATCCTCGCCTGAAGTGAGTTCGCCGAAAGGCTCGGCGCGAACAAGGAAAAAATGCGGGGCTGGGAGGATGCCCCCTACCTCACCACCTGCACCAGGATCTGACGTCTACGCGTGCCCGTCCCAACATCCAGCACATGGGCACCGCCACCGACCGCCGCCAGGGAAAGCGCGCAAGTCCCCTGGTGCAGAATTCCGCTCGAGCGAACCCGCCCATCCAGATCCGTCAAGCGCACCGGCTCGTCCATCGCCGCGCCCGATTCCACGTGCAGGATCCCGCCCGCCCGGAATGCCCGGAGCGTCACTTCCCTCGCGGCTTTGCGCTTGAAGTCAATTCCTGTCCCCGGCTTGAAGCGCAGGTAGGTCATCGCGATCGCACGCTCGGCGTCGGGGAGGATGTGGGGAATGCCGTCGGCGTTCTTGTCCTGGGCGCCGTAGTCGTTGTCGTTCATCAGCACCACGGCGGTGTCGCCCAACAGCTCCATCCCTTCCGGCTTGCGGCTGGTCCAGACGCCGCCGCCCAGCAGGTCTTCCATGATCGTGGTCCGGGACACCGGCACGATCCCCGCCTTGTCCCACACCGCGTTGGTCGTGTCCATGCCGATCTCTTCGGGAGTCTTCCAGATGTTGTCCACGGGAAAAGTCTTGCCCTTGTTGCGCGCGAGCGGATCGAAGATGTCGGTGGCCGCGGAAAGATCGAACTCCACGAGGTCGATCCAATACTTGCCGCGACCGTCTTCGCCGTGCTCCAGCGCCAGGAAACGGGTTTCCGAGCGGGCCACGAGGTCGCCGATCTTCACTTCCGAAGCCTTGCGTCCGGCCGAGCCTTTGAGATCCGACAGATAGACGAATTCCTTGCTCGTCTCGGTCTTGGGGTCGAAGCGCAGGATGCGGATCGCGCGCGATTCCTTGGTGTCGGATTTGGAGGGGTTGTCCGCAGCGGATTGGAGCATGGCCACCACCACGCCGGAAGGCGTGACGGCCATCGCTTCGAATCCGCGATTGTCGCGCCGGTTGCTGAACATGGGAGACAATCCCTTGCCCGGCCACCACTCGCGCAGAATCCGCTTGGTCTTTCCGTCGATCTCCACCAGGGCGGGCCCCAATTCATCGGAGGCCATGAAATTGCCGTTGGGCAGGATGCGCAGGGCTTCGAAGTCGTAGCCGCCGCTCACCGGGGCGATGGTGGCGGATTCTGTCACCACAGCGGATGCCAGGGATCCCTTCAAGGCCGTTTCGTCCGCAGGGGCCTTGGTGGAAGTAAGGCCCGTGGTGAAGACCGTGTCGGATTCCAACGTGGCGATGGAATCGATCCCCAACACCGCCAGGCTGTCGCCTTGGACACGGAGCTTCACCAGCTTCTGGTGGTAGGCCGGAAAGGCGAACACGCGGGCCTTGAGGGTGGTGGTCTCGTAGGCGGTGGACAGGCCGCGGTCGTCCAGTACCCAGAACGTGGATCCGCTGGAATCGGATGGATCGCGCGTCAGCGCCCCGAACCCACTGAGCCGCACAGGATGGAGGTCCGGGCGTAGGTCTTGGGAGATCCGCTCTTCTCGCCATAGAAGTAGAAGGCCGTGTCCGCGCTGGCGCGTTGCGCCAAGAGCGGCAAGTTGGGCAGCCGGTAGGCCTTGTCGAACTCCCATGCCCCGGCCCAAGCGGTGAACATTCCCACAACCATGCACCCCTGACCGATCCACCGCGACATAACGCCCCTTCTCTTTGCGTGCGAAGACTCTGCCAAAACTACGTGCAGGACGGCCTTCCGACGGGTGGATTGCCAACGGAACCGTGGACTTCCTTCCTGGCTACCGGCCCTGAAAGCGGAATGTGGAATCCGCGTTTGCGACGTATCATAGTCCCATGCTCCTCCCCCTCCTCCTCGCCACGGCCACGTTTCCTTCCGCTCCCACCCCTCGGATCGTTCCGGACGTCCTGCGCCAGGACCCGCGGATCCAGATCCTCGCCGAGGGCGGGCACCTCCTTCCTCGCAACGCCAAAGCCTTGACCATCCAGGTGCAGTCCATGGAAAAGGTCCGGTGGCAGGTGCGTCCGTTGGATCCGCGCACCTGGGTGCCCCAGGAAATGGAACGTTCCTCCGAGGAGTATTCATCCACTCGGGAAGAATTCGAACCCGATATTGAGGAAGGAGCTGGCGACGAAGACCTGATGGCCGCGATGGGTCTTGGAGCTGAGGACGACTTGGCGTTGGCGAGGGCACAGAAACAGGTGTGGCCGCACCAAGGCAAGGTTTCGCGCCCCCGCGATTCCCTGACCACCTGGACCTTCCGCCTGAACCTGGACAGCCTGGCCCGGCTCCATCCCGGCAAGATGGTTTCCGTGAATGTGTCGGCGGCCCCTCGCGATTTCCTGCCGTATATAGACACTTCCGTGTGCGACACGGCCCACGTGGAAGAAGCCTTCCTGGTCTCGCGACTGGGCCTTTTCGGGACGGCGCTTGGAAGCGATTCCGTGGAGATCCTCGCGATGGACTTGGACAAGAATCGTCCTTGGGTGGGCGTTTCGGTGCGGGGATCCGGCAAGCGCTCCGCCATCCAGCGCACAGGCCCCGATGGCACCGTCCGCCTCGCCACCAAGGGCTCGGGTCGATTCTGGCTGGGCACGGCGGAGGGCAGGGAAGTCGCGGTGCTTTCCGTGAATTCCCAGTCAGCGTGGACTAGGCAATTGCCGGTGGGTCTGCAAACGGCCGACAAAACGGGCGCGAGACGTTCACCAACGGCGTTCGGACGTTTCCGTACACCGTGCGTGGCATCCACTCGCCTGGCGACACGATCGTGGTGGGCTGCCTGGTCCGTGCCAGCGGAGGCGGCATCCCGCTGGGACACCGATTGGCCTTCCAATTGTGCCAAGGAAACCATTGCACGGATTCCGTCCGCCTGAAGGTGGGATCGGACGGACATGTGCAATGGAGAACCCGTCTGTCCAAGGACGCCATGACCGGCCGTTGGGAGGTCGTGGTCCAATCCGGCCATAACCGTTCCAAGGTTCCTTTCCGGGTGGAGGAGCTGAGACCACCGCGCATGAAAATCTCCATCCTGCCCATGGTGATGGACACCTCCCGCGGCAGTTGGGGGGTGGAATTTTCCGGAACCTGGCTGTCCGGCAGACCCGTCGAAGGCAGCTCCTTCCAGGCACGCATCCGCTGGAGCGAATTTTCGCCCGCTTCCGCGAAAGGCTCCGGCGACACCACCATCGCGGGAACCTTCGATGCCACAGGGCGGTTCTTTTTCCAGAGGGACAGCTCCACCGGGTCCGGCCTTTCCTGGATCGCGAACTTCTCCGCACAGGAGGCAGGCGGACATCGTGTGGAGCAGGAACTGCGAGGCATCCTGAAGACCCGGACACCGAAGCCGGATTCTGTCGACAAGAAACTCGACAAACAGGCTCGATCCCCGATGGCGATCCTGGAAAACATCCCCGAAAAGGCCGGCTACGCCTTTCCGGAGGAAGTCTCGCCCACCGACCTCTCGCAAGGCGATACGGCCAGGATCCGCTGGGAGGCCTTCGAGCCCGGCTTGGCGCTGCGGCAAGTGGTCCAAGGCGATCGCATCCTGAGGCAATCCTTCCAGCACGTCCAGCGCGGATTGCAGGTGTGGAAGGAACCGGTGGACTCCACCTGGGTCCCGCGTGCGCACATGGTGGTGTCGTTTCTGGCGGCCACCGCATCAGGCACCAGCTGGGTGCGCGCCAACGGTCGCACCTTCGACATCCAACCGCGGGACTCCTCGTTGGACATCACGATCTTGCCAGATTCCGTCTTCCATCCACGAAGCACGGGAGAGGTGGTGGTTCGGAACTCTTCCAAGCGCACGGGATCGATGGTGGTGTCGGCGGTGGACGAAGGCATTTTGATGATCGACGACCACCGCATCGGCGATCCCTCCCGGTGGTTTGCTACCCCAGAAAAACTTTCCATCAGTTGGTGGGACGGACTGGGACGCTGCGGATCACCGTATTCCCACGAAGAAAGCCAAGGCTGCAGCACCACCGATGGCCTGCTGGGCGAAGGTCGGATGTCCGGGGTCGGTGGAGTCGGACTGATAGGCGGAGGTCGCGCCGGTTTTGGTGCCGGAAGTGGTAGCCTCCGACGCCCTCGCACCTTCCTGGAAGCCAATCCGATGGCCTGGGTGAGCCGCGTGCTTGCGCTGGTTCCCGGCGATCAAACCGTGACCGTTCCGGTGGGCGCCTATACCGGATCTTTGCGCATTTCCGTCGTGGCGGTCTCCGGGATGCAAGCTACCGTGGCGGAGGCCTTCGCGCCCGTTCGTTCGGCCCAGGAGCTGAAGATTTCCGGACCTCTGGTGGTTTCGCCCGGCGACACCTTCGAGATCGTCACCACCCTGATGTCCGCACCCGGCACCGCCTCCGGGATGGAACTTGCGATGGACGGCCCGGTGAAGCCGATCGATTCCCTGCGCTGGAAAGAAAAGATGGAACAGCGCGCCCGCGCCGACCACCGTTCCACCCTGGTCGCCGGACCCACCGGCTCCATTCGCTTGCAAGCGGAGGCGGTCCGCGACGGCGACACGGGCATTGTCCCTTTGCTGGTGCAAGTCAAAGACGACCGGAATTTGTCTACGGATGCTTTGCAGCAATCGAGCAACGGGCAGGAGATGACCTTCGTGCTGGACAAGCGATACCAACCCGACAGCCTGTCCGTACGCCTGGAGGCGACCACCCTAAACATCCTGGGGATGGACCGTCGGCTGCGCGAGCTGATTGGATATCCCCACGGATGCCTGGAGCAGACGCTTTCGCGAGGCATTCCGCAGCTGTATTTGACGGAACTTTTTCCAGAGATGTCCGGCAGGATCGGAACGGCGCCCAAGGATTCGTTAAGGCCACCGTGCTCAAATTGCGCACGTTCCAAAAGCCCTCCGGATGCTTTCTCTGTGGCCCTATGAGAACACCCCCATGAATGGGGAAGCCTGTGGGCCCTGGATTTCCTGCAGGAATACCAGCGCCGCTTCCCAAGGAAGATCACAGCTTGCGCGACGCTTTGCAGACGGTGCTGGACAAGACCCATTTCAAGGATCCTTTGCACGAAGCGTATCGCCTCGCGCTTCGGTCCAAATGCAGCCCTCGGGCAAGAACGCTCTCCTCGCGGGATCTGGATACCCTTTCTGCGAAGGATTTGACATCCGATGCGCGTTGGATGCTCTCCCGCGCCTGGCTGCGCGCCGGGAACAAGACGCGCGCCCAGCAGGAGGCGAAAAAGCCTCGTCGCATGGTGGACAGCGCCCCATGGCGTTGGGGAATGGGATCGAGCGTCCGAGACCGGGCGTTGGCCCTGGAAACCATGACCGAGCTGGGCGATGTCCTCGCGCCGACAGTGTTGTGCCTTGGTTGCCGCAGGATCTGGCCTCCACCGGCTGGTCCACCACCCATGAACTGGGAGCGCAATTTCGCGCCCTGGCAAAGGCGCTGGGTGCCAGCGCTGGCCCGAGGAGGGATTCCGGTTTGTTCGTCCGCTGGGGAAGCTTTCGCCTGAAACAAATCCCCTGGCAAAAGGCCGCACGAGCATGGACCTTCCCAAGGAGACCGACACGGTGAGAGTCCGGTTGTCCGGCTCCAACCGAAAGCTTTCCGTGGAAGTGTTCCGCCATGGGCGCCTGGTGGCTCCGCAATCGCGGCGAGACAGCGGTCTGGTCCTGCGCATGGATTCCATCCCCAACCAGCCCCTTCGCGAAGGACAATCCTTCATGGTGCAGATGGTCGCCTCCAATCCAACCGGTAAAAAGCTGACCGACCTGGCCACCACCTTGTGGCTTCCCGGCGGATGGGGTGTTCCTCGCGAACAGCTTGTCACCCTGCGCAAAGGCTTCCGCCATGTGGACATCCGCGCCGATCGCGTGGTGTTCCACTTCGATCTCGAGGCTGGTGACGCCAAGCCGGTTTCGATTCCCTTGGTGGCCTTGCAAGCGGGGTCGTATCGTGGCCCCGAAGCCCAATTGGAAGCCCTTTACGACGGAGGCCTGTTCGCGGGCTGGAAAGGCGATCGCGTCAAAATCCTTCGGTGAACCCGACGGCGAGTGCGTAGGTTTTCCCTATGCTCCTCGCCATTGCCCTTTCCGCCCTGCAAAGCGCCGCCCAACCTCCTGTTCCGGATCTGTTCCGGCCGGATCCAACTCTCCAATTTATGGATTCGCGAGGGCAGCTGCTACCGGAAGAGGCCAAACGCGTGGCCTTGCGCGTGGAGGCGATCGACACGTTTGAATTGCGTGCCCGTCCGGTCTCGCCGCAAGAGGCCGCCAAGCGCGCCAAGGCCAGCTCTCGGTGGGACAACGATCGCCATGGAACAGCCGAGGATGCCGCACTCGACACGCGCCCCTGGCCCTATCGCATCCGCATGAGTCGCCCCCGCGATTCTCTCACGAGCTGGACCGCTTGGATGGACCTCGATCGCGCGGCGAAACAGTTTCCAGGATCGTTTCTGGAAATCCAGGTGATCGCGGGGCCACGCGCCTACCGCCCCACCACCAAAGATGAAAATTGCGACTCCACCTGGGCGAAGGCGTTGTACCTGGTGACAGATCTTGGCATCGCGGCCCACTCGGTGGGACCCGATTCGCTGGAGATCCAGTCCTTGGATCTCGCTCGTGTGAGAACTTGGGGGTCGGTGATCCTGGAGCGACTTTCACCACTCCCCTGGAAAACCCAGACCGATTCCTCCGGCCGACTGCGCATCGCGAAACCCACAAGCGACGACACTCTTGAAACCTGGGTCGCGCGGACTCCTGGGTCTTCGGAGCGGATCGCCCTGCTGACCTTGGGGCAGGACCAGCACGAAGAACCTTGGCAGCAGTTTCACAGCGTGGACTTTTTGGGCGGTGATGGCGGAAACAACCGCTATTCCAATGGCCAGCGAGTCTTCCCGTATGTGTTCCGGTCATCGCATCGCCCGGGCGACACGTTGGTTGTAGGATGTCTGGCCCGTGGCCCTGGCGGCGCGCTTCCGAAGTCAAAGGCGCTCAAAATCCAAATCCTGCAGGGAGGTATCGTGGTCGATTCCCTGGCAACCACCTTGGACGCCTCCGGTCATGTGCAATGGCGCTGGAAAGTTCCCGCGAACCTGCGATCCGGTGGGTACCACATCCAGGCGAATCTAGACGGGTCGTATGGATCGACCTTCTTCTCCGTGGAGGAGGCGAAAATCCCTCGTTTGCGGATGGAACTGACCGAAGACACGGCAGACTTCCAAACTTGGAGGGTGCGCTCCGCGTGGAGCACCGGTCGTCCCACCGCGGGCTTGCCTCTGGAAATCCGCCTCTCGTGCCAAGGTCTCGCCGCACGGGGTGACGGGTATTCCTGCCTCCCGCTGGACATGGTGGAAAACCACCCCAGCGAATGGGATTCCACCTTCAGCGCCTTCCTGGATTCTGCGGGTCAGTTTATGACCCCAGTGATCCTGCCTCCCCGCGAAACGGTGGGCGATGCAGGCTACTGCACTGTTTCCGCCTCGGTCTTCGAGGATGGCGGCCATGCCACCACCCACACCATGAGTCTTGGTCTCGACTCCTGGAGAGCGGGGCCAGGCATGCGCACCCGCAATTTTGACACCCTGCTGCGGCTGCGGGCCGCGTGGTTCGATGCTCACGATTCCATGATCGCCAAGTCAACGTTGCGCGCCAAGATCCTTTGGGACAAGCGGGAATTGGCCTCCAAATCCCTGAAGTCCGGCGAGACGTGGAATCTCCCGGTACGCCAAATCGCCAGATTTTTGGACGACCCGACCCACGATTACGTGTTGGAGGCGGTGGTCTGCGGCAAGGACAGCAGCTCCTGCATCCACAAGTCATTGGAGCTCGAGCCAGGAGACGATGGCAAACTCGTCTGGAAACCCACCTACGGCAGCGATGAAGACAATCCATCCAAGGAGCCCGACACTCTCCCGCATCCGGATCTTTCTCCCCGGATCGTAGCGGAGGGAGATTCCGTGCAGGTGCGCTGGGAAGCCCGGCAACCCGGACTCGCGTGGGTCCAGGTGATCCAGGGAGACCGGATCCTTCGCTCGGACCTTCGCCCCGTCAAGACCGGCGCCAACCTCTGGAAAGCCGGCAGCGATTCCACCTGGTCGCCCTCCGTGCACATCGCGGTGATGGATTTCGCGCACCGGATCGATTCCCTACCCTGGATGAAAGTGGCCGGAATGCGCGTGGATGTGAACCGGCGCCCAGACTCCCTGCCCATCTCCATCGTGTCGGATTCTGTCTTCCGACCCGGACAATTCGCCCATGTGTCGGTGCTCAACCCCACGGGGCGCAAAGGATCCTTCGTGCTTTCCGCGATCGACCAAGGGATCCTGGATCTGGACAATTTCCGGATGAGAGATCCCGAGGACGCCTTTTCCGGAGCGGAGCAAGGCAAATTCGAATGGTGGAACGGCTGCGGATCGCGCAACGCCCTCTATCATTCCGATTCCCGCGCCACCTGCCAAACCGAGCCCAACCTATTCGGCCGTTACGGCTATGGATACGGATCCAGCGGCAGCTCGGGAACCGGGTACGGAAATGGGGGCGGCAGGTCCGAGGGGGGTGCGATTCCCGTCGGTCCCGCACGTGCATTGGCCAAACCACTCTCCTGGATCTCCAGCATTCTGCCACTGCCCTCCAATCGCGCCGATCTGACCTTCCCCATTCCCTCCTTCCTGGGATCCGCCCGCATCCGCCTGATCGCCGCCTCAGGTCGCGACATCCGGATTTTGGACACCCAGATCGTGTCGCGATCGGCACTGGAAATGACCGTGTCACTCCGCAGACCCTTTCACCATCGGATACGGTGGCTGCCTTGGTGAAGGTGTTCGGGAAACCTTCCCAAGCAGGCTCGCTCAAGACCTCCGCGTGGGAAGGCTTGCGCCATCTGGACTCCTCGCGCGTCGCCCTTTCCTTCGATGCCAAGGGAGTCGCTCTTGCCAGGCTGCCGCTGGTGGCAGGAAACGATGCCGGCGAAGGATGGCTCGAGGTCGAGGCGAGCCAAGGCCCCGATGTCCTGGCGATGACTTCGCGCGTGGAAATCCGTGATCGTCGGAATTTGTCTTCGGATGCCGTGCGCTCCACCAGCACCGACGGAGCGGTGAACCTCTCCCTTTCCAAGCGGTATCTCGATTCCGGATCCACCGCCCGTCTCGAAGTGGCCACAGGCGGCATCCTGGGCATGGACCGAAGAATCCGTCAACTTCTGACCTATCCCCACGGATGCCTGGAACAAGTGGTCTCCGCCGCCTTCCCCCAACTCCTGCTTCCGCAATTGTTCCCGGGAAGCTCCAAGGAAGAGCGAGTCGTCGCGCTATCGCACGCGAGCGACGCCATCGCTCGCATCCAACGCCTGCGCACCCCGGATGGCCTGCTGGCCCTGTGGCCCGGACAATCCACCTCCGATCCCTTCGCGAGCCTGTGGGCGGCGCGATTCCTCCAGGAGGCCAAAGCGCGGGAAGTCCACGGAGGATCCGATCTGTTGCAGAAACTGACCGAATCCATCGCCAAGATCCACCTGCAGGATCCCACCGAGGAAATCCAACGTCTGGCCCTGGTTCCCACCTTCCGCTCCCGTTACGATCGCCCGGAAGCGAAAGACACCGTCCGTCTCGATTCGCTGTCCGGACTTCCGCTCTCCCGCGAGGCACGCTGGGTTCTCGCAGCAGCGTGGGAGCGCAATGGCCACCACGACAAGGCGTTGGCCCAGATGACCCAGGCCCGTGCCACGTCCACCTCCCTCTCCCGCGTGGGCCGCAAGGGTCGCGCATCGCTTCTGCGCGACCAGGCCTGGGCCTTGGAGGCGATGGTGACTCTCTCGACGCGCGAGGCACGCGACAGTTTGGTGGGTGTGGTCAGCCGCGAAATATCCAGCCAACGCTGGCTCTCCACCCAGGAACAAGGCTCGCTCCTTGTGGCCTTGGCCAAGGTGCTGGTCTTGCGAGACACCTCCGCTCTGGACACTGTCGAGTGGAAGAGCCAAAAGGGCAAGTGGACCTCCCTGAAGCTCACCGATGGCCGGGGTGCGATCGACCTCCCTGCGGGCTTGGACACCGTCCAGGTGCGCAGCGGCCGCAAGGGAAAAATCCTGCAAGCTAAGGTGGATCGGGAAGGCATTCTACGCTCGCCAGAAACGCTTCTCGATTCCGGATTCACGGTGGATGCACGCGTGCTGGACGCCTCGGGAGCTCCTGTCACAAAGGCTTTGCGCGAACGCGACGCCTTCACCTTGGAAATTCGTGTCAAGAACCTCTCTGGACAGGATCTGACCGACATTGCCGCCGCCACCGCCATTCCCGGTGGATGGTCGGTGCGCCGCAACGAGGTCCCGTCTAACCAGGCGGGAATCCACTACCTGGATGTGCGAGCCGACCGGGCGGTGCACCACTTCGATCTTTCCAACGGACAGGAAAAGGTCTTGCGTCTGCCCTTGCGGGCTTTGCAGGAAGGCTCCTATCGCGAAGCGGAGGGTGACGGTGGAAGCCTTGTACGATGCGGCCTTGCGCGCCCACTGGAAGGGTGAACGCGTCCGGATCGCACAATGAATTTCGGTCTAGCAATTTCCGTCGCCCTTCGAGACGCGACATGCGTCGCTCCTCAGGACGAACGGAAATCACTCTCTCACAGGGCGGTTCGTGGCGATTGTACGCAATCCGTTCGTCCTGAGGAGACCCGAGCTTGGCGAGGGGCGTCTCGAAGGGCGAACGGAGGTCGAGGGTGATTTCCAAGCATGGAAGAGTCCTCCCCAACATCGCCTTTCTGTTCACATTGTCCGTGGCATTGGCACAAGACAAGGTGGTTCCGGATCTTTTTCGTCCCGACCCGAAGCTGACCTTTGTGGAAACTCGCGGCCAACTCCTGCCAGAAGAAGCCCGAAACTTTGCCTTGCGGGTGGAGGCGGTCGACACCTTCGAGGTGCGGGTGCGGCCCGTGAAACCCCAAGAGATGGTTCGCGACGAGGACCTCCTCGCTCGCCCCCGGCACATCACGAGGGTTTCGTGGCCTTTCAAGATCCGAATCGTTCGGCCGCGCGATTCCCTCACCACCTGGACCGCGCAGCTGGACCTGGAAAGCATCGCCGAGCGATTCCCAGGGGCATTTCTGGAAGTGAAAGCCATCGCCGGTCCACGAGCCTACCGGCCCACCATCGAGGAAGCCAACTGCGATTCCGTATGGGCCAAAGGGCGGTTTTTGGTCAGCGATCTGGGGTTGGTGGCAACACTCCTCCAAAACGATTCGATCCAGTTCCAGACCTTCGATCTCGCGCACTCCCAACCTTGGCCTGGCATCGAACTTGGCCGGATCGGCAAGGGTGGCAAGCGGTATCGAACCGATTCCGCAGGTCGACTGACTCTTCACGCGCCCGATCTCTCCGAGAGTTGGCTGGCCCGAACCTCCAAGCCCCCTTCCCGGATCGCGATCGTGCGTTTAGAAGCCGAATCATGGCAGAATCTGTCTGGATCGGGTTCGTCGATCGATTTCGGCGATGGGCTTCCAAAGCCCGTTCGGTTCCCGGAGGGGATCCGGCTGCAGCCTTACATTTTTCGAGAACTGCACCTTCCGGGAGACACTCTGGTGGTCGGATGCCTGGTGCGGATGCCATCTGGGATGTCCACCTCGAGGCAAACTCTTCATTGGGAACTGTTCAATCCTTCGGCCCGGAAGATCGATTCCGGATCGAGCTTGTTGGATTCAACCGGCCATGGGCAATGGCGCTGGCCGATTCCGGAAAAGGATTCGGAACGCGAATACCGTGTGAACGTATCGCTTGGTGATGTGGAAAAATCCATCGAGGTCCAAGTGGAGGAAAGGAAACTTCCCCGCTCCACCGTGAAGGTAAGGCTCGACTCCGCGTCCTCCAGCGACGCTCCCTTCGGGCGTCTGCGTGTGCAGGCTCGCTGGCGCACAGGCAGGCCCATGGCGGGCTCCTTCCTTCGCGTGCGAAGCGAATACCAATCGATATGGCGCGATTACCGGACCGTCTGGAGCCCGCCCTGGCCCTTGTTGAAGCCTGCTGCTTGGGTCGCACTTCAAGAAGCGACAACCGATTCCAATGGCATCGCCGAACTCCCGATCCTCCAACCGGATGTCCAGCAAGTTGGCCGCGTCGGCTCCCGGCGCAGCGACGTCACGCTCCTCGAGGAAAGCGGCTATGCCCTGGAAACCGAATCCAACCATGCCTCCAGAACCTGGACTCCCAGACCTGCACTGGTTATCAGCCAAAAAGACGACACGTTATTGCAAGTCCAAGCACTCTGGTTTTCCATCGCGGATTCCCAGATCGATGGCCGAGTCCTTGCCGCCTCGCTTCGCTGGGACTCCGAGGTTCTCGCCTCCAAACATGTCCCTTCCGGACAAACGTGGTCCATACCGATTTCTGTCCTCGCGGATCGACTGGACGATCGCTCCGTGGACCCCCGCTTGACGGTGGTCCTGTGCGAAACGGGAACAAGCGGCTGCGTCGGGGAATCTGTGGACTCCTACACGACCGATTCCGGGAAAAGAACCTGGTCGATTCCGTTCTCCTGGCGAACCCATTCCACCAAACGACCCGCCTCCAAATCTCCGGACACCACACTTCCTGCGGACCTTTCTCCCCGCCCCCTTCTCGAGGGCGATTTTGCGCAAGTCCGGTGGGAATCCAGCCAAGCGGGCTTCGCTTGGATCCGCGTTCTCCAAGGCGAACGCACCCTCCGATCGGAGTTTCGTCCTTCCCGAGCGGGCGCCAACCTTTGGGAAACAAAAACTGATTCCACTTGGTGGCCGGGAGTCCAAGTGGCGGTATTCGATCTTTCGCGATCCACGGATGCCACCAACTGGATCCGTTCCGAGGGATATCGGCTGCAGATCCTGCGCAAACCGACTCCGCTGGGAATCTCGCTCGAGACAGATTCCGTCTACCATCCGAATTCCCTCGGGCGCATCCGGATCCGCAACCCGCTCGGTCGCACCGGCAGCGTGGTGGTCTCGGCGACCGACCAAGCGATCTTGGACCTCACGGATTTCCGGATGATGGATCTCTCCAAGACTTTCGATGCTCCGGAAGCGGCATCCTTGACGTGGTGGAACGGCTGTGGACAAAGGCAAGAACTGTATGGCTCCGACGAATCCGCCACCTGCTCCACAGAGCCGAGGTTGCCAACCCATGCCTTGCGCAGTCGGATCGATCCACCCCGCCCCTCGGATGTGGAATTGGGCGGCGATAGCCCGATGCGATCCGGGTATGTCGTCCCTCGATTTTCCACGCGACCGCTGGCATGGGTTTCGGACATCACCCGCTTGTCGCCAGGCACTACAGATTTTGACATTCCGATCCCGGCATTCCTGGGGAGTGCCCGGCTACGTGCGGTGGTTTCTGCCGGACGGGATGTGGTGGTATTGGACACCTCCATCCAGGTCCGCTCGAATTTGGAAGGCACCCTCACCACGCCATTTTTCCTGGAGCCCGGCGACACCACCCAGGCAGTGGTGCGGGTCTTCGGAAAACCGACGCTTCCGGGCGTCTTGCGGATGGCGACGGAAGGGCCTTTGCAGCTTGCCTCGTCGGCACCGACACCGCTTGTTTTCGATTCCACCGGCACCGCTGTCCGTCGGGCAGAGGTCGTCGCCTTGTCCCCTGAGGCGGCCAGGATCGGTGCGCGCCTCCATCAAGGATCCGATTCACTGGACTTGGCCAACGAGATGGGTGTCCGCGGCGATCGCAGCCGCCATGCCGAAGTGGTCCGGGCGGTGGCTGTGGATGGTTCGATCACCTTGGCCCTCCCACCGGTCTTTTCCGATTCCGGTTTGCGATGTCGCATGGAAGTCTCCACCGGCCCCATCCTGGGATTGGATCGTCGCATCATGGACCTGATCAGCTACCAGCATTCCTGCCTGGAACAGGTGGTTTCCATCGCGTTGCCGGAACTGTTCGCCTCCCAGCTGACTTCGGAAGGTTCGGCCGCCAGCGATCGCTTGTACAGCTCCAATCTTCGTGCGGCGCTGCGCAAACTGCACGAATTCCCGCGGTTCGACGGCTTGCTCGGACTGTGGCCTCATTCCACCCAACCCGATACCTTCGCCTCCATTTGGACTGCACAATTTCTGTCATTGGAGAAAGGGAGCCATGGAAGTGGAATCCAGTCGGACCTGGAAAGCCTGGCCCATGCCACCGCATCGCTTCGCCTAGCGGACCCCACCGAGGAAATCTGGAGACTGTCTCTGCTTCCCCGGCTGGGATTTCGCAAAGCCACCTCTCCAAAATTCCACGCGGATTCCAGTTCGCTGGATTCCCTGTCCAGTCTCACCTTGTCCCGCGAAGCCCGCTGGATTCTGGCCGCTGCATGGCACCATCGGGGCCAGACCGCGAAGTCGCTCGCCGAAAGGTTTCGCGCCCGATCCACTCCGGATTCTCTTTCCCGCAAATCCAGGCAAGGCCGGGCATCCAGGCTCCGCGACCAAGCCTGGGCGCTGGAGGCAACCGTTGCTCTGTCCGATGTTTCCCAGCGGGATCGATACTTGGCCATCGTGGCGCGAGCCATCGAAGGGGACCAGCTGCTTTCCACCCAGGAATCGGGATCCATCATGATCGCCCTCGCACGATCTCTTCCCCATCTCGAACCCAAAACCTCTTCCTTCGTGGATTGGCGCGGCGCCGGCGGCAACTGGGAAAAACTCGAGCTCAAACGGGGGCGAACCAGCGTGGACCTGCCTCGTTGCACGGATTCCCTTTTTGTGCGCGACCCGAAAAGCGGCCCTCTGCTTCGCATCCAATCGATGCGCAAAGGAACCCTGAAATCGCCCGGAATTCTCCGGGACTCCGGATTTTCCGTTTCCGTGAAGTCGTTCCCGGAAATCCCTTCGACGCACTCCTTGACCAAACACGAAGGCGACGAATTCCGTCTGGAAGTACGGATCAAGAACACCTCGGGTCAAGACCTCGAAAACCTCGCCGCCACCACTTGGCTTCCAGCAGGATGGATCCTCAGAAACGATCCCCATGCTCAGTGGGAGCGTCCGATCCGACATGTGGACAGGCGCGCCGACCGCATCGTGCACCACTTCGATCTGGCCTCCGGCAGGGAAGCGGTCCTTCGCATTCCTCTGCGGGCTTTGCAGGAGGGATCCTACCAAGGACCGGAAGTGGTGGTGGAAGCCCTGTACGACAACGCCTTGCGCGGACACTGGAAGGGCCCTCGCGCCCGAGTGGAGCACCGATGAACCTTGCCGCCGTGTCACTGGCTTTCCTTTCCTTGGCTTCCGCCAAAGGGCCGAATGTCCCCGACCTCTTCCGTCCCGATCCCAAACTGACCTTCCTGGAGACACGCGGACAACTTCTGCCCAGAGAGGCGAGGAACGTGGCGCTGCGGGTGGAGGCGATCGACACCTTCGCGTTGCGGGTGCGGCCGGCAAGCCCCCAAAGCATCCTCCGCGGCGAGGAGGATGAGCCTACGGTCCAAAATCCCGATCCAGCAGCTTGGCCTTTCCAGATGCGCTTGATCCGCCCGCGCGATTCCCTCACCACCTGGACCGCTTGGCTCGACCTCGATCGGATCGCCGGAAAATTTCCGGGAATGTTCTTGGAGGTGATGGCCATCGCCGGCCCGAGCGCCTACCGCCCCACCATCAAGGAAGCCAACTGCGATTCGGTCTGGACAACAGGCCTGTTTTTGGTAACCGATCTGGGCCTGGTGGGGACCTCGATCGACAAAAAAGCGGTCCTGCTGCAGGCGGTGAACCTGGAAACCATGACGCCCTGGGCTGGAGTGGAGATCCGCTCCTTCGACGCCCCTCTCCACAGAGGCGTCACCGATTCCCTCGGACAGTTGCGCGTTCCCAACACTTCTCCTTCCCGATGGCTTGCCGCCACCCCTGGCAAGCCCAGCCACATCGCCATTTTCAATCCAGCCTATCCCGTCAACGACCAAGGACTTTCCGAGACCAAAAACCTCCGCCTCGGCCCGTCTTCTCGCCAATCGGAAAGCCTGCAGGAGGGAATCCGTATTTTCCCCTACACGATGAGATCGTTCCATCGGCCTGGCGACACGTTGGTGGTGGGGTGCATCGTTCGGGGGCCTGGCGGTCAAATTCCGTCTGGAAAACGGATCAAGATGGCGATCACGGATCCGAGGTCGCGACGCATCGATTCCGCCTCGCTGGCGGTAGGCCCCGATGGCCATTTGCAATGGCGCTGGCCCATCGCAAGGAAAGCATCCACCGGATCGTACGATGCCAGCTTCCGCCTCGGGAACAGCCAACAGGAGATCGGATTCCGGGTGGAAGAATCGAAGATCCCACGGATCCTTCTGGAGGCCTGGTTGTCCAAATCGGGTTCCGATTCGTTACCCAAGCGATTGGAAATCCGGTCCCGGTGGAACACGAGCCGCCCCACCGGCCGACTCCCCCTGCAGGTCCGCTGGATTTTCAGAGGTACCGGCTTTGGTCAGGGGACCTCGCGCTTGTTCGGAGAGTTCCCCTGGAAAACGAGTGCGGTCTGCGACACATCCTTCGATGGCTCCTTGGACGACGAGGGAACCGCTTCCATCGCCATTCCCTTTCCACCGGCCAACCGTTGCGGATTCGCCGGCAGCCTGACCGCATCGGTTTCCGTGCTGGAGGACGGGGGCCACGCCACCCACCATTCCGTCCACAGTCCGTCCTTTCCATGGCATGCCGGCCCTGGAATCCAAGTCCATTTTTCCGACACTCTTTCCCAGGTGGCCACCACCTGGCACGACTCCAACGGAAGGCAAGTCGTTGGAGTGCCTTTGGATCTTCGCTTGGTCTGGGGACCGGAAACTCTTCTCACGATCCGCAAGGCCTCCGGCGACACCTTGAGTCTGCCGATTTCCGTCCTCAAAAAGCGCTTCACGGATACAACTCTTGTCTACGCGATGAGCCTGAGCGCATGCGCGGCGGAAACCAACCAGTGCGTGGGATCCGCCCTCGGCGCATCGGTGCAGTATACCGGCCGATTCGCCTGGTCCCAGCACTGGTACCCATCCGGGCCCGATCGGCTCGATCCTCACCAGGATACGCTGGAACTCAATTCCGAGCTTTCTCCTCGTCGCCTCCAAGAAGGAGATTCCCTGGAAATCCGTTGGGAATCACCATCTGGCGGCCTTGCCTGGATCCAGGCCATCCAAGGCTCCCGGATCCTTCGGCGCGAGCATCGGCTGCAGAGGCCGGGAACCAACCGCTGGAAGGTCCCCACCGACTCCACCTGGTTTCCCGGCGTGGACGTGGTGGTCCTTCGCATGCAACGACAAGAATCGGATCCTTCTTGGGTTGCGGCAGATTCCCGTCATTTCGAGATTCTTCGCAAACAGGATTCCTTCATCGTCCATATTCAACCGGATTCCGTCTTCCACCCTCGGTCCAACGCCCAGGTCACCATCCTCAATCCATCGCGCCGTCAAGGCATCTTCGTCCTGTCCGCCATCGATCAGGGAGTTTTGGATCTGGATGCGTTTTCCATGTCCGACCCGATGCAGGTCTTCGAAACCCCGGAAACTTCAGAGTTCAGTTGGTGGGACGCGACGGGCTGGAGAAACAGGCCCTATGCCCTGGATTCCTGGGGCACCTGCTCCACCGAACCGAATCTTTTCGATCGGGGAGGGTCCGGCGGAAAGCGCCAAGGAAAAATGGCGCTGGGAGCCGGAGGAAGCGGCAATGGTGTTGCCACACGAGGCAAGGTTTCCCTCAAAGACCCTCCTCGGCTCCTAGCCGAGCCTCTCGCCTGGATTTCCGCGCCGACTCCACTTCCACAAGATCGAATGGACCTTTCCATTCCTATCCCCGCCTTTCTCGGACAAGTGCGCTTGCGCGTGGTGGCCTCCGCCGGTCGCGAGGTGTACGTTGGCGACACCGCGATCCACTCCCGCGCTCCTCTCGAAGCGATCCTTTCCACTCCCCAAATTCTGTCGCCAGGAGACACCACCATGGCCCTGGTTCGATCGTGGTCGGCCTCCCGGGACGCGGGCCGACTTCGGATCCGGACATGGGGCTCCGTGGCGAACCTCGACACGTCCAAGACCGCCCGCTTCGATTCTTCCGGAGCATTCTTCGCCCGCACACCTCTTGTGGCGGGACGCGATCCCGGCAGTGCCTGGGTGGAAGCGGAGGTCCAACAGGGCAAGGACAGCATCGGGATCCCCAATCGTCTGGACATCATGGACGACAGAAATTGGTCCAGTCGTGCCCAGAGCCGGACGAGCCGCGACGGACAAGCCGCTTTCGCAGTGGACAGAGGGTTTTCCGATTCCCTCCAGCAATGCCGGGTGGAGGTGTCCACCGGGGGAATCCTCGGGCTGGACCGGATGCGGTCCGATTTGCTGGCCTATCCCCATGGCTGCCTGGAACAGACCGTCTCCATCGCCATGCCCCAGCTGTTCCTGGATCGGCTGTTTCCTTCCCTGGACAAAGCCTCGCGCCAGAAAGCGTCTTCCCATGTCGACGACGCCATCGCGCACCTCTCTCGCTTCGTCAACCCTTCCGGGATGCTCTCGCTCTGGGCCCGCGGCGGAGAAGACCACCCGTTTGCTTCCCTATGGGCGGGGCGGTTTCTCCTGGAGGCAAAGCAAACCGACCATTTTGTCCCCTCCGACTTGATGCTCCACTTGGCGGCCGCCCTCCAAAACGTTCGACTCCCCGACCCCACCGAGGAGCTTTGGCGAATCGCGTTTCTTGGCAGGATCGGCAACGGGCCAGCGAAACACCTAGCCACGTCCGATTCGTTGGCGCTGGATTCGCTTTCCCGGCTGAACCTCTCCCGCGAGGCCAGATGGATTCTGGCTTCCGCTTGGCACCTCCGTGGCGATGTGGCTCTCGCCAAGGCGCAGGTCGCGCGGATCGGGACCATCCCCGATTCCCTCTCGCCCACATTCCGGCGAGGCATGGGATCCAGATTGCGCAGCCGCGCCTGGGCCCTGGACGCGATGGTCGCCCTTTCCGCCACGCGTTCGGCAGACAGCCTGCTCGAACATATCGGACGCGATCTGGAAAACCAGACATGGCTTTCCACCCAGGAGAAGGGCTCGTTGTTCTTGGGCCTGGCGAAGGCTTCCAAAACCGCATCGAACCCCACCGTCTCAAACTTGCAGTGGCGCATGGATCACGGAAAATGGCAATCCATTTCCGTGAAGGGCGGCAGCGCCTCTTGGAGGATCGCGCCACTCGGCGACACCCTCCAGCTGCGCACCACCGATCGAAAGGCGAACTTCCGAGCCCAGCTCCACCAGAGCGGCATCCGGACCACCTGGGACGCGCCAGGCGATTCCGGATTCGTCATCCAGTCAAGAATCCTGCGTACGGACTCCGGCAAAGGCGAGTCGCCCCTGCGCGAAGGAAGTTCCTTCGAATGGGAGATCCGCGTCCACAACAATTCGGGTCAGAATCTGACAGACATTGCCGCCACCGCCTGGATTCCGGCAGGATGGTCCGTCCGGCGCGAACTGCTCTCCGGACTCAAGCCGGGGTTCAAGTTCGTGGAAGTCCGCGCCGATCGCGTGGTGCACCACTTGGACCTCGCCGACGGCAAGGAAACCATCCTGCACATCCCGCTGCGCGCCTTGCAGGAAGGATCCTACCGAGGTCCCGAGGTGTCCGTGGAAGCCCTCTACGACGGCGCCCTGCGCGCTCGATGGATCGGCGATCGGGTCAAGATCGCACAGTGAAATCCGATTAGCGATTTCCGCCGCCCTTCGAGACGCGGCAAAGCCGCTCCTCAGGACGAACGGAAATCTTCCATTTCCTAACATCGCAATTCACAACGATCGCTTACCAATCGTTCGTCCTGAGGACCGCTGCGGCACTAAATGTTTGGCGGGGCACCTCTGGTGCCAGCCCATGAAATGGGCGTCTCGACAACTGCGGCAATTGGGGCTTCGGTTGGGAGCTTTAAGCGCCAAGGGCGAGGTTAGTCGCATTGTTCCCTGGACATCAATTTATCCCAGCGGCTCCACGTCCACGGAGACGCGCACTTTTTGTCCGCCACCGCCCAGCAGCAGCCCCTTGAGCGGGGTCACGTCGCCGAAATCGCGGCCGATGGCCACCGTGATGTGCCGTTGGGAGGGCGCGACATCGTTGGTGGGGTCCAGGTCCACCCAGCCTGTTTCCGGGCACCACACCTGCACCCACGCATGGGAGGCGTCAGCCCCGATCAATCGCGGCTTGCCCGGGGGCGGACGGGTTTCCAGGTAACCGGAAACATAGCGGGCGGGAATCCCCAAAGACCGCAAAGAGCCGATCATGGCGTGGGAGAAATCCTGGCAGACGCCACGGCGCTTTTCGAACACTTCCGCCAAGGGAGTGGCGACCGTCGTGGCTTCGGGGTCGTAGCGGAACTGCCGGTAGACACGGCCCATGAGGTCCATCGCGCCAACCATCACGGGCTGGCCTTCCGGAAAGCTTTCCAGCGCGTACTCGCGCGCCACCGCGAGCATGGGCACGAACGGTGAGGCATGGCGAAATTGGGCGGGATGGACATCCCTGCCCACGGGACGGTTTCGCACGCGCGACGCCACATCTTCCCACGAGGAGGTCGCCTCGGGATCGATGGGATCCAGGCTTTCCACACGGACCATCGAGGTCGCCACGATGCGAAATTCCCGGTGGGCTTCCTGCACCAGCAAAAAGTGCGAGCGGTTCCCCCACGCGTCTTCGCGCATGGTAGCCACGGCGGGCTCCGGCTCCACCTCCAGCTTGAACGACTCCACTTTCTGGAACGGGCGTTCCATCGGGCAAAGGTGCGCCAGGTTGTGGGAAAGCTGGACCGGATCCTCGTAGGTGTAGACCGTCTGGTGGCGCACGCGGTACAGCATCATCCACCCCGCGCGAGTTGTCGGGTGGTTTCGGCGTGCGAGAGCCATGCGCGCGTCAGGCAGTCGGTGATGACCGGCAGATCCTTGCGCATGCGGGAAAGCAGGTCCATCAGACGCTCGCGCTCGTTTCCTTCCGGATCGCGGGCGATGGCCGTGAAATCCAGCAGCCGCAAATCCGTCACCGCCTGGATGGTCAGCGCCTGGTCCTTGCGCGGAAACGGGTTGTCCTGCAGGCGCGGCAAGGCGTCCAGGTGCCTTTGCACCGCCATCATCTGGAACAGCAGCGATCGCGGGTTGGTCTCGTCCACCAGGATCAGGTCCATGCTCTGCGCGAAACGCAGTTCCGCGAAGTACCGGCTGCGGTAGGTGATCGAACTGTCCAGGATTTCCAGGACCGCTTCCAGTCCCTGTCGACCATCGGCGGAGGCGCCGTCCAGCACGTCGATCAGGTCCAAGGTGAACTGGCATCGTTCCAATCGCCGACCCAGGTCGAGGAACCGCCAACCCAGACCGCGGGTGGTGTTCTCCTTGGCCATGCCGGCCAGAGCGGACAGATGGAGCAGGAGCGAATCCAACAGTCCCAGCACCTCTCCAACAGTGGAAGAACCGCCCTTGCGACCGGTGGAAAAATCGCGACCCAGATGGTGCAGGATCCGCCATGTGTCGTTGGACACGCGATCGCGCACCTGGAAACCCGCCTGGTGCAAGGCAGAAAGTGTCTGCTGCAACCCCATGGGGCGTTCCGAACGGAACACGGAGGCCACCACTTCGTGCTCGGCGCCTTCCACTCCATACCGTCCCGACGGTGGATCCGTTCCCAGGATTCCCATGCTGCGCATGGCAGCCATCACCAGCCCGAGCTCGCCCGCTTCCAAGGGGCCGCTTTCGCCGGAAAGCCGGGCCAGCGCCACGCGCGACAAGCGCGAGATGCCTTCCGCCCGTTCCTGGTAGCGTCCGAGCCAAAAGAGGTTGTCGGCCACGCGCGAGGGAACGTCGATCCCCGATCGACGGAACGTGTCCAATGGCTTTCCGCCCGGCAGCAAGCTGACCTCGGAGACCGCCTCGCGCGACATGATCCACAGATCCTTGGAACCACCGCCCGCCCGCAAGGCGATGTTGGCGCGTCCCGGTTCACCCGACACCCGCGCCAATCCGCCCGATAGGACGTCGAATCCGTCTTCGGTGCGACAGGCGTACAGCCGCAGCGCCATGGCACGCGATCGGAAATGGCTCCCCGACCATTCCACCGTACCGGACATGGGAACGAGTCCCTGCGCTGTCCAGGCCTCGGGGTCGCGTCCGATCCGCTCGGACATGATTTGTCTGCCTTGCTCGCCCAACCGGTCGCCAAAGACCGGCTCGGCCCGCATGGATGGAAAGGACGGCTTCAAGACCATGTCCTCCATGGCCGCCACGGCCCGGTCGATCGCGCCCGACTCTCCGCACCAGATGCTTTCCACGGAGGGCAGGATGGGCTCTTCGCCCAGCAGGCAGCGGCAGAGTTCCGGGATGTACCCCAGAAACGCCGCCCCTTCCACCGCGCCCGACCCCATCGCGTTGGCCACGACCACATTGCCCGCGCGGACCGCCTGCACCAGGCCGGGCACGCCGATCCCGGATTCTCCGCGCAATTCCAGTGGATCACAGAAATCGTCATCCATTCGCCGCAGGATCACGTCCACCTGCTGCAATCCGGCCAAGGTCTTCAGGAAGACCCTCTCGTCGCGCACGGCCAGGTCGCCGCCTTCGGCCAGCGTGAATCCCAGGTACCGGCTGATGTAGGCGTGTTCGAAATACGTCTCGCTGAACGGACCCGGCGTGAGCAGGACCACATGCGGATTGTCCCGACCACCCACGGTCTGCAGGTAGCGGCGCACCTTCGCGAAATGGTGGGCCAGCCGGCGCACCCTGGCGGCACGGTAGACTTCCGGAAACGCACGCGACATCGCGATGCGGTTTTCCAGCACGTAGCCCGCCCCGGCAGGTGCCTGGGTGCGGTCGGCGATCACCGTCCAGCGTCCATCCAGGTCGCGCGCCAATTCGCAGGCGTACGAATGGAGCCATCCACCCTTGGGCAGGGTCCCGTGCAACGGAAACAGGAATCCGGGATTGGCGTGCACCAATGCGGCGGGAATGATCCCGTCCAGCAAGGTGCGTTGCGGTCCGTAGATGTCGGCCAGCAGCGCCTCCAGCACGCGCGCCCGCTGGTCCACCCCCTTGGACAGATATTGCCACTCCTCTTCCAGCATGGGCTGGGGGATGGCGTCCAACTGCCAAGGACGGTCGGCACCGCGAGGGTCGGCGTAGACGTTGTAGGAAACCCCGTTTTCCCGCAACAGTCGCCGGGCATCCTCCCAGCGTGCGGAAAGTTCTTCCACCTTCATGGCGCCAAGGCACTCGAAGTACCGCTGCCAAGCCGGATGGGGCTCGGCCTCGTCCGGGCGCATCTCGTTGTAGACCCCCGCCAAGGAACGAGTCTGCGCGATCATGCCCGCGACGGTGCGGTCTGTGGCCGATGGATCCATCATTGATGGTGCCAAAGGTGCAATCCTCGTCAGCGATTCCACCGAAGATCCAGCGTCAGCGGAAATTCAGGTTGCGACTGGGCTTCCTTCGGTTCCACTCGGCCGGTGGTCCGGCTCCACGGCTGGATGCGTTCGAATCTCCTCGACGATGCCTCGTTTTCGTTGATCGGGTTTCCTTCGTAGGCCCTGCCACCCGGATGCATGACATGGTAGGTGAGTCCGCGTATCGCCCTCTGGCTCCAGCGATCGAACAGATCGAAGACCAATGGACCGTGTATTCCCACGGTGGGATGGAGCGCGGAAGGCGGATTCCAGGCGCGAAAACGCACGCCGCAAACCGATTGTCCCTCCACGCCCGTGGCCGCCAGCGGCAAACGCACGCCGTTGCACAGCACTTCGTGGCGACCCGGCGTGAGGTGCGACACTTTCACCTGCAAGCGCTCCAAGGAACTGTCGACGTAGCGCGCCGTCCCGGTGCCGGTGGCCTCTTCGCCCAGCACATGCCAGGGCTCGATGGCCGTGCGGATCTCCACATCCACCCCTTCGTGGACGAAGCCACCCTGGCGCGGGAAGCGGAATTCCAGATGCGGCCGGAACCACTCCATCGGAAAAGGCATTCCGGATTCCGTCAAGTCACGGCAGATTTCGCCCAGGTCCTGCTCCAGGAAGTGCGGCAAGGCGAAGCGGTCGTGCAGGATGTTGTTCCAGCGCGGGACCTTCTCCCTCCAAGGGGCATCCCAAAAGCGGGCCACCAAGGAGCGCACCAGGAGCTGTTGCACCAGGCTCATGCGCTCGTGGGGCGGCATCTCGAAGGCGCGCAGCTCCACCAGGCCCAATCTCCCGGTGGTCGAATCCGGCGAGAACAGCTTGTCGATGCAAAACTCGGAGCGGTGGGTGTTCCCGGTGGAATCCACCAGGACGTTGCGCAGGACGCGGTCGACCATCCAGGGCGGCATGCCCGCGATGGACGGAATCTGTCGCAACGCCAGATCCAGCTCGTGGGTGGCGTCCGACCGGGCCTCGTCCACGCGTGGCGCCTGGCTGGTGGGACCCACGAACATCCCGGAGAAGACATACGACAGCGACGGATGGGCCATCCAGTAGCCCAACAGGCTCGCCAGCACGTCCGGCCGGCGCAAGAACGGGCTGTCGATGGGCGTGCGGCCGCCCAGGGTGATGTGGTTTCCACCGCCGGTGCCGGCGAGGCGGCCGTCGACCAGGAACTTTTCCGTGCAAAGGCGCGTCGAGCGGGCTTCTTCGTACAAGGTGGTGGTGCGGTCGCGCAGCTCATCCCAACTGGCGGAAGGGTGCACGTTCACCTCGATCACGCCGGGGTCCGGAGTGATCGCGAAGCTGGTCAGGCGCGGATCCCACGGGGGCGGATATCCTTCCAACCGCACCGGCATGCCCGTGGCGGCGGCGGTGGTTTCGATGGCGGCCACCAATTCCACCCAATCTTCGCCACGGCTCACCGGCGGCAGGAACACGTGGAGCATGCCGTTGCGGGCTTCCAGGCACAACGCGGTGCGGACCATTTCCGCGGGAGTCTTCGCTTCCGTTGGTCCTTTCGAGGTGGCAAGGCCAGTGCGCGACTGGCGCCGCGGAGGCAAGGCTCCCCTGGCCACAGTGGGATCCACGGGCGGATCCACTCGGATCGTGTTCGGGTCCGCCCAGGGCAAGCCATCCAAGGGCAGACGGTATCCCATGGGCGAATCGCCAGGCAGCAGGTACAGAAGCTCGCGGCGCAGGGTCCAGGGGCCCGATTGCCAGATTCCGTCACGGATGCGTAATGGCAGCGCATACCCCACCACCTTGTCCAACCCCTGGTCGAACACCCGGGCGATCCGTTCGCGCTCCTCCGGATCGGACAGGTTCGATTCGTGGGGATCCACGTTCACCGGCAGGCGCCGTTCCTTCCACAGCCAGTAGAAGGCATCCTCGTAGCCGGCCAGGGCATGGGAGGAATCCACTCCCAGCTGGCGGGAGAGGGTCGCCAGGAATCCCTGGATGTCGGAATCCGTCCAGTCTTTGGGGCTGCGTTCGTCCGCGATGAGGTCGGCATCTTCCCAGAGGGGTTCGCCGTCTTCCCGCCACACGCAGCGGTAGGCCCAGCGCGGCAGGCTTTCGCCGGGATAGAGCTTTCCTTGGCCGTGGTGCAGGACCCCATCCTTGGAATACTTCCCGCGCAACTTCACCAGAAGTTCATGGGCGAGCTTTCGTTTGTTCTCCCCCAGCGCCTCGGTGTTCCATTCGGGTCCGTCGAAGTCGTCGACCGAAACGAAGGTGGGCTCGCCCCCCATGGTCAGGCGCACGTCGCCATCTTTCAGCCTCTGGTCCACCGCCTTGCCCAGCCGGTCGATCTCCAGCCAGGTGTCTTCGTCGTAGGGGCGCGTGGAACGAGGCGCCTCGGGCAGACGCACCACCTCCATCTTGACGTCGAATTCCGTCTCGCACTTTTCCACTCCGCCGGAGATCGCCGCCGCCGCCGATGGCGATGGCGAGGCAGCCAACGGGATATGTCCCTCGCCGGCCATCAAGCCGGACGTGGGGTCCAGTCCCACCCAACCCGCTCCCGGCAGATAGACCTCGCACCAGGCGTGGAGGTCGGTGAAATCCACTTCCGGGCCGGAGGGGCCATCCAGGCTTTTCCGGTCCGGTGCAAGCTGGATCAGGTATCCCGAAACAAACCGCGCCGCCAATCCCAATCTGCGCAGTACATGGACCAACAGCCAAGCCGAATCGCGGCACGACCCCGAGCCCTTGGCCAGGGTTTCTTCCGGCGTCTGCACGCCAGGCTCCATGCGGATCAGATACTTGACCCGCTGGTTGATCAATTGGTTCAGTTCCACCAGGAAATCCACCGTGGCACGGCTGGTCAGATCGATCTTGGCCATGAGCGCTTCCACCAACGGGCTGGTGGAAGTCGATTCCAAACACGGCGAAAGCTCCTGCAACAAATCCTTTCCGTAGCGGAAGGGGAAGTTGCGAAATCCCTCTTCCAGGAAAAAATCAAAAGGATTGACCACGACCAGATCCACCGTGAGGCTCACCGCCACCCGGAATTCCTTCACCTTTTCCGGAAACACCAGCCGGGCGAGGAAGTTCCCGAACGGGTCTTGTTGCCAGTTCTGGAAGTGGTCGGTGGGGTCCACCTTCAGGGAGTAGCCGAGGATGGGTGTGCGACAATGCGCCGCCGGTCGCAACCGGACCACTTGGGGTCCGAGGGAAACGGGGCGGTCGTAGCGGTAGGTAGTGACGTGGTTCAACTGGACCTGGATGGACATGGTGACAATCCCTATGCGAAACGCTCGCCAATTCGTTTTGTCCCTTCCATTCGACAAGATTCGTCGGATTGTCACCGAATGACTTACAATCGGCATGACAATTTGAATTGTCATCAAAGTATCGCCTCCGATCCCTTTGCGAATCGGATTGGCAGCGCCTTTGCAATGCTGTTGACGATCGGAGGCGCAAATGACACCGGCACCAGATACCTTCAGCCGCTACGATCTCGATTCGGCCTACGACGAGATGTTCGAACCCAACGCCAAACCCCGGGCCCACTACCGCCCTCTCTACGAGCGCTTGCTGGGCATGCCGCCGGAGATCTGGCAGACCCGCCAGGAGCAGGCCGACTTGATGTTCCTGAACCAGGGGATCACCTTCACGGTGTATTCGTCCAACGAGGGCACCGAGAAGATCTTTCCCTACGATCTCCTCCCGCGGATCATCACCGCCAAGGAGTGGAGCGTGCTGGAAAAGGGGCTGGAACAGCGCATCACCGCCCTGAACCTGTTTTTGCACGACATCTACCACGAGGGCAAGATCCTCAAGGACAAGATCGTGCCGCGCGAAATGGTGGAGACCTGCCCGCACTACCGACCGGAAATGGTGGGCATCGACGTGCCCAACGGCGTGTACGTGAGCGTGACGGGCACCGATCTGATCCGACTGCCCGACGGCGCCTTCGCGGTGCTGGAAGACAACCTCCGCGTCCCCTCCGGCGTGAGCTACATGCTGACCAACCGCCAGGTGATGAAGCACGTGTTCCCGCTTTTGTTCGGGTCCTACGACGTGCGCCCCATCGACCACTACGGACAGGAATTGCTGGCCGCCCTCAAGAGCCTGAAGCCCCAGGGGTCGGAGGACCCTTCGGTGGCCCTCCTGACTCCTGGCGTGTTCAACTCCGCGTACTTCGAACACACCTTCCTGGCCCGCCAGATGGGCGTTCCTCTGGTGGAGGGGCGCGACCTGGTGGTCTACAACAAGCGCGTGTTCCGCCGCACCACCAACGGCCTGCAGAGGGTGGACGTGATCTACCGTCGCATCGACGACGACTTCCTGGACCCCAAGGCCTTCCGACCGGATTCTGTCTTGGGTGTGCCGGGGATCTTCGAGGCCTTCGCGGCGGGGAACGTGGCCTTGGCCAACGCGCCCGGTACGGGAGTGGCCGACGACAAGGGCATCTACGCCTACGTGCCGCGCATCATCAAGTACTACCTCGGTGAAGATCCCATTTTGCAAAACATCGAGACGCACATCCTGGCCGAGCAAAAGCCTCGCGAAATGGTGTTGCAGAACCTCGACAAGATGGTGGTGAAGGCCGTGGGGGGAGTCCGGCGGCTACGGCATGCTGATCGGGCCGCACGCCACCCAGGCCCAGCGCGACGAATTCGCCTTGAAGATCCGCGAAACCCGCGCAACTACATCGCCCAGCCGACCATCATGCTCTCGCGGGCGCCGTGCATCCTGGACGGCACGGTGGACGGACGCCATGTGGATCTTCGCCCCTACATCCTCTACGGCGACAAGGTCCGGATCATTCCGGGCGGCCTGACGCGGGTGGCCCTGCGCAAAGGGAGCCTGGTGGTCAACAGCTCGCAGGGCGGCGGCTCCAAGGACACCTGGGTCCTGTACTAGCGCACCGTTCGCGGAATCCGACTCAGACCTTCCACCCTTCCATCATTGGCGAGCAACCGAACGAATCGCCAAAGGGAATCTCCCGAGGAGAAAACCATGCTATCCCGAGTCGCCGACAGCCTCTACTGGATGAGCCGCTACATCGAACGCTCCGAGCACACCTGCCGCCTCATCGAGGTGAACCTCAAGCAGATGCTGGACGAAAGCCCGGAAGTCAGCGGAAGACGCTGGGAGCGGGTGGTCAACTGCCTGCGCACCGATCCCCCTTCCAAGAAGGACCGCGAGGCCTGGACGGTGGCCACCTGGATGATGTTCGACAAGACCAACCCCGATTCCGTGGCCTCCTGCGTGGCCGGGGCTCGCGAAAACGCTCGCCAGGTGCGCGAAATGATTTCCGCCGACCTCTGGGAAACCCTCAACCGCCTGCACCTGTATGTCAAATCTTGTCTGACCGACGCCGCGGCCAAGCGCGATCCGCATGAATTCCTTCGCCACATCAAGCACGAGATCCACGTGCTGCACGGCATCGCCGATTCCACCGTGGTGCACGGCGAAGGTTGGATGTTCCTGCAGGCGGGAAAGAACGTGGAGCGCGCGGCGGCCACCACGGCGCTGTTGTCCGAGCATGTCCAGGACTTCCTGACCCACCAGATCGGCGAAGGCTCCGAAGGCTTCCTGCACTGGGTGGGCGTGTTGCGCTCCTGCACGGCTTTCGAAGCCTACACCAAGACCTACACCGCCGAGGTCAGACCGGCCCGGGTGCTGGAGTTCCTGCTTTTGTCACCCATCTTCCCCCGTTCGGTGCGGTTTTGTATCAGCTCCGTGCGCCGCTCCCTGGAAGCCATCGAGTTCGAACATGGCACAAAGCGGGGTGCCAAGGCCCTGAAAGCCGCACGGCGTCTGGAAAGCCTCCTGGACTTCCTGCAGGTGGAAGACATGATGGACGAGACCTTGCGCATGCGCCTGGCCGAGATCGAGCAGCTGTGCGGCATGATCCATTCGACCCTCGAACAGGCCTACATCTTCTACGAAAACACCCCCTCCGAGATCCGGGGCGCGGCCTGATGAACTTTTGCAAACCGCATCATTTTTTGCCGACTTGAATCATTTCGGGTTGACAGAGCACGGATGCATCTATGTTTGCGTGTGAGAGTGCACCAATAGCGGTGTGTTTGAGATCATTCGAAGCAAGTCAGTTGAGAAGGGTCTCGTGAAAGGAAAGTATGAAGTTGTTTGTAGGTGGCCTGGCTTGGGCTACAACCGCTGAGACCCTGAAGGAAGCTTTCGAAGCTTTCGGAACAGTGACCGAAGCAACCGTGGTCTCCGACCGCGACACCGGACGTAGCCGGGGCTTCGGCTTCGTCGCGTTCGAGAACGACGCCGAGGCCGCAAGGCCCTCGAGTCGATGGAAGGCGCCGTCTTGGACGGACGCAACATCCGCGTGAGCGAGGCCACCCAGCGCGAGCAGGGTGATCGTCCTCCTCGTCGCGAAGGCGGCTTCGGCGGCGGCGGCGGCGGCTTCGGCGGTCGTTCCGGCGGCGGCGGCGGCGGTTACGGCGGCGGCGGCGGTGGTCGCTCCGGCGGCGGCGGCGGCTTCGGCGGCGGCGGCGGTGGATTCGGCGGCGGACGTTCCGGCGGCGGCGGCTTCGGCGGCGGCGGCGGTGGACGTTCCGGCGGCGGCGGCGGCTTCGGTGGCGGACGCTCCGGCGGCGGCTACTAAGATCGCACTTCTCCCGTCTGGCAAAACCAGCACGGGAGATCTATTGTAACGGTAAGGCGGTCTTCGGATCGCCTTTTTTGTTTCTTGGGCGGACTTTTCAGCAGTCGTCGAATTCCGCAACCAACATTAGGGTCTTCACCTTGCCTTGGTCATGGAAGATCCCGATCCTCCAACGGCTTTCCGCTCCGTGCTCTTCCCCCTCCTTCAACGGTTCGGTCAGATACAGAAACAGTCCATCCCCTTTCGCGTGGGGCTTTCCGAAGGACTTGAGCAACGCGGAGGTGTCCATCCCCTCCCGAATGCCAAAAACTGTCCCAAAGCCGTTTTCGAAGATCCAGGTGCGCCCATAAAGGCGATGTCCCCCTCCTTGGCTCCAAAGTCCTCCCGGAAAATGTCGGATCTCCCAGGAATCTCCTGTGCAGGGATTTTCCCCGTTGGGAACAACTTCCAGAGGCTTTCGCTTGGACAAGCGCGTCAGAGTGGACTCGACCTTCCGCGAGGACCACCTCCCCTCCATTGAAAATTCCGCCTGGTCGGAGCCGACTTCGTGGACGCGCTCAGACAAGGAATCGCGACGGGCGGATCGCGCAAGGGTGGAGGTGGAATCGGCATAAGTCGTGGCTGCGGCAAGCAGCAGCAAGGCAATGATGGGGAAAGACAGTCGCGAGCTTCGATGGGCCATCTCTGCAATCTAGGTGACCCGGGCGTCGCTTTCTGACAGCACCATCCCTTTTCCCGCAACCACCCGCCAATCCTTCCTCGGAGCTAGATTCACGACATGCTCCACCCGCAAAAACCGCTGCCTTTCGTGTCGCTCTCCCGCGCTTGCGCGATCACCGCCTGCCTTCTGGGGGTAACCCTGAGTGGCTGCTCCGACCAAAAGCGTTTGGAGCTGCGCTGGAAGGTGTTTGGCGAAATCGGCGAGGTGGACCAAAACTCCGTGCTGGACTTGAGCCACTATGATTCGCTGGAGAACCCACTTCCCGAGCTGCAGAAGCTGGTGGGAAAACGAGTAACTGTAAAGGACCTGTACTCTCCCATCCAACGTGGCCCCTTGGACTGCGAATTCCTGGACGGCTTGGGCCAACTGTCGTTTGTGGCCACGCGCAAGATCAAGGTGTCCACCTGGTTCTACAGCAACCGGATGTTCGGTCTGTGGGGCGACTCCTTGAGCTCCCTGCCCCCATTGGACCCAGGATACCTTGAACAAGTTCAAGCTCCCCCTATTCGTGTGACGTGCCTGCCATCAAGGATTGCTACGCCCCACACCTGCCTTCGAGGAGTCGGAGGCTGCCCCTGGATATCAATGATCTCCAGATCACGGGCAGGGTCACCCATGTCAAGGAATTCATGGACGACTACTACGTGTATCTGGTGGCGGAAGGGGTGTTGGCGAGCAGTCAAAGGGAAGCGGTAACGAGCAGTTCGGAGGGTTCAAAGGGAAGCAGTCTTCCCGGTTGAATGCCCCCTGTGCTTACCTCCGGAGTTTACCGGGGACACATGGGAAATTTCATCACGATGGACAAGAAAACCACGATCCTGACGTTGTTGCGGCAGGGGCATTCCAAGCGTTCGATCTGTCGATTGACGCACAGCTCGCCTAAAACGGTCCAGGAGTTGAGTCGCACCCTGGGGCAAAAGGAAGCATCTGCACCCGAAGTGCTCACCGGGGATCTCGCTCAAAGGGAAGCACCTGGCCTTGAAGTGCTCGCCGGGGAACCTGTCCGAGATCCCTGGGGTATCGGAGCAAGCCACCACGGAGGAGGTAGCGCCCGACCCTATCCCGGTTTTGTCGACGCGCAGCGCCCTATTGAAACCTCATTTGGAGGCAATCGGTGCCTATCTGAAGCGTGGTCTGGGGCTCGTCGGATCTGGCAGGATCTGACCGATCTGCACGGATTCCTGGGCGGAGAGGATTCGGTGAAGCGTCTGGTCCACAAGGTCAAGGCCAATCACCCGAAATGGTTCCAGCATCTGGATGTACTTCCCGGCGAAGAGGCCCAAAATGGACTTCCTGGAGGGGCCTCGTTTGGTCTTGCGCGAGGCTTCTGGCCAAGTGGTGCGGCGTCGCACCTGGATTTTGGTACCTGACGCTGTCGCACAGCGCGATGAGCTACCGGGAAGCGATCCTGGATCAGTCGGCGCGCACAGTTCTGGCTGCACTGATGCGGGGTTTCGAGAAGTTTGGAGGCGTCCCCGAGCGACTCAAGATCGACAACTACCGCCGCCGTCATCCAGGCGCATCGCTACGATCCGTGCTCCATCCACTGTTCCAAGCCTGGGCTGGCCGTACGGCATTCTGCTGTCGCCTTGCGATCCGGGCTGCCCCAACCAGAAGGGTCGCGTGGAGCGCGATTGCCGGTACACGAGGGATGGCTTCCTGAAGGGATTGCCGGAAATTGACTCATTGGATTCCCTGAACGAACGGCTTCGCATCTGGGAGGCCCGCACCGCGCACCAGCGCATCCATGGACGCCACGAGCGGCAGGTCCTGGAGGTATTTCAAAGTGAGGAGGCGCCTGCACTGCAACCACTTCCGGCCTCCCGTTCCATCTGTTCGAGATGGGACGACGCAAGGTCAGTGTGCAAGGAACCGTGGAGGTGGATTCCTGCCACTACGAGGTGAGCCATCTCTTGATCGGACAAATCGTGTCTGTACAGTACGACGCACGCGAGGTGCGTGTCTATCGCCTCCACGAGTCGGGTCCGAAGTTCGAGATCCGCCACGACCGCAGCCTGCACAAAGGGCATCTGGTCCGAAAGGAAGGGGCGCATCCGGCGTGGATGGATCGAACGCGGCACGAACGCGAAGCCTGGTACCTCCGTGGCGCATCCAAGGTCGGGCCGCACTGCAACGCCTTGGTGGAAAGCATCCTGTCCGACGACCGAGGCAGACATCCGCGTACGCACCGGCGCGTCCTGGGCATTCGCGATCTGGAAGGCGCTTTGGCTCCGAGATCCTGGAAACGGCATGCTCGAAGATGACTCCTGCCCCGAGACGAGCTGGCATCGCCTCCGGGAGCTGTGTGAGCTGGTGCAGGCGCAACGACGCAAGGACACGGCCGACTCATCGCCTCAAGCCGATTCGACGATGACAGATCCTGTTATCCGATCCATGGACGAGTACCAGGAGATGATCGACGCATTGATGGGCGAGGTGGGCCAATGAAGACCAGCATCGAGACCTCCAACCCATCCTGCGCAGCCTCCGCATGGGCGGCATGGCCGAGAGCCTGCCCATGCGCGGATCATGCTGGCGCGCAAGGGCGAAACCGATCATCTACAGTTTCTGTCCGAACTGGTGGAAGACGAGATGAACCGCCGCGCCGGACGACTTCAAAAACGGCGATTGAGCGCAGCAAAGATCCCCTCCATGAAAACGCTGGAAGACTTCGACTGGACCTTCAATCCACGCGTCCCGCGCCGCCTGATCCAGGAGCTGTCCTCCGGACAGTTCGTACACGAAAAACGGGACGTGCTATTTGTCGGACCTCCCGGCGTGGGGAAAACCCATCTGTGTTGCGCCCTGGCCCAGTCAGCCGTCGCAGCCGGATGGAAAACGCTTTGGAAAAACGCCTTGATCTGGCCGACGATCTGGTGCGCGCAAGAGAAGCCAACAGACGGCGCGAACTGATCGCCCAACTTGTTGCACCACAGCTTTTGATCCTGGACGAATTCGGAATGAAGTCGCTGCGGGGCACCGATACGGAAGATATTCTGGAAGTCCACAGGCGCCACGGAACGACATCCACCGTGGTGGCCACCAACCGGCCTGTCGCGGACTGGGGAGCCTTCCTGGGTGACGCGGCGGCGGCCAGCGCCATTCTCGACAGACTCCTCGGAGTCGGCCCAGGTCATCAACCTCAAGGGAGCAAGGTCACACAGAACAAAAAACCTCAAGATCGCAGGAGACGACTCGCTATCGGAAGCCGCAAAGGGCTAGTTTTGCACCCGCAGGTCCTTCCCCTTTGAACTGCTCACACCTGCTTCCCGTTTGAACTGCTCGCTGAC
>JADKBN010000024.1 GCA_016715065.1 Fibrobacterota bacterium | reverse complement strand
CAACGTGGAATCCACGACTTCGCCGGTCCCATTGAGCCTTCGGTTTTCTGGATGACCTGCGATCCAGGTGGAAGGTCTTCCACGCTTCGCGGTCCAGTGGAAGGGTATCCAGCGGCGATAGGATCAGGCCGGTGGCTTGGGTGAGAAAAAACATCGAGGCATGCAGGAGTAGCGCGGGAGTCAGCATGGCCTTGAATGTAGCCAACCCCTCCCGGATCCCCAAAGTTTCGTTTTTCCAGGGTGCATCCCGAGGAGCGAGGAGTGGTCCCGAGAGGGAGTGGCCCTGATCAGGGAAGGATCAGGCGCGATGCCTCGGAGGCCGCACCGGCAGGGGAGCGCACGCGCCACAGCGTGACTCCGCCTCGAGGGTGGGCGAGCGTGGCCTGCCCCTCCACCACAGGAGTTTTAGCGAGGAGCCTTCCGTCCAACGAAAGGTGTTCCAGCTGTCCATGTCCGATGGACAAATTCTGGAAGATCGCCTTTTTGCCGTCCATCCGGACGGTGGCTTGGCGAACTCCCTTGGCGGGGAAGCGGACGGGCACACCGGAGATTTCCGTCTGAAACACATCCACATCCTGGATGCGGCAATTCGCGCGAGTGAAGTCCATGCTCGCTTGGCTGGATTTGCGGCACGACAGGGACACGCTCTTGGAGGGAAGCGGCAATGAGCCTTGAAAATCGTTGGTATCGAGGTAGAAGTAGTCGGAATGGGAGTAGCTCTCCAGGTAGGATGTCTCCCTGCCTTGGACATCGAAGCGGGACTCGCGGATGCTCAGGTTTCTGGGAAAATCATTCGGGAATCGGGGGGACCAAGTATGGTGCAACTCGCGAATTGGAAGTCCGGTAGTCGACCACTCCATCCAGACGGTATCGATCGCGCTGGTGTACCGAACCATCCGTCCGTTTTCCCAGGTGTAACGCAAGGTATCCGTCCAGGAAGTGTCCTTGATTCCACCTTCGTAGCCGTGCGCCCGGATGGTGTCCGCAACCATGTGTCCGTTTTGGAACAGGTAGGCGTGGGTCTGGCCCATCAAGGAGTAATAGGTGTTGCTCGCGATGGATTGGAGGGTTTCTGTGGCGCGCACCGGTGTCCCATCCGGAGTTCGCCAGATGGAGTCCACGCGCACCACGCCGCCAACCTCGCGCTCCCTGCGTACCTGGAGGGGGGATGACGGGCTGCCGAACTGCTCGGCGGTATCGAAGGGGGCCGATTTTTCCCAGGCCGGGCCGGGAAAGGTGACCCAACGGGTGACCGTACCCTCCACTTGTTTGCGGGTACGGAATTGTTCCTGCCAACCGGTGGAATCGGTCCAGGAAGATTGGGTCATGGAATCGAAAGGCGTTTGGCGGGAAAAGCCCCAGTAACGCTCTTTGAGCATGCTCGGCTCGCCGACCCACCGATGTCGGAACAATTCCATGTTCATCCGATCGTTGGACAGAATCTGGATATTCCACGCCGTGGAATCGGTCTGGACCCCTACGGAGTCGTATCCTTGGCCTTTCCATACGATCTTCGTTCCCGACGGAAAGCCGCTGAAGGGAAAGCTGAGTTCGGACAGGGAATCCAAGGGAGACCGGACAAGGCCGGTCATCTGGCTCAAGGACAGGAGGACGGAATGCAGGAGCAAGGCGGGAGTCGGCATGGTCGGGAAGGTAGACAACATTCCACGGAATCGACAATGGCCGATCCTTGGAAGGTTCGGGACACGGCAGAGGGCGAGAATCCTTCCTCCGTGCGCCCTTGGCGCTTGGGGCGCCCAACCGAAGCCCCGATTGCCGCAGTTGTCGAGACGCCCATTTCATGGGCTCCTCAGGACGAACGGAGGAGTATGCCTCGAGACTCTCAGCGCACCGCGAACTTGCCTTCGCGGATGGTCCAGATCACGTAGTTGGCCTTCTTGAGATCGCCCTTTTCGTCAAAGGAGATGGATCCCGCCAACGTGGGCCACTCCTGGGAGCGCAGCATCTTGGAAACGGTGTCGGCGTTGGTGGTTCCCGCCTTCTTGATGGCCAAAAGCAGCACGTTGGCCGCGTCGTAACCGTAGATCGCATAACCTCCGGCTTCCTGGCCGTACTTGGCCTTGTAGGCGGCCAGGAAGGGCTTGGCCACGGGCAGTCCGTTGAAGTCGGGCCCGAAGGTGATGAAGACAGAATCTGCCTTGGGTCCTACGGTCTTGATCAGTTCGGTTTCGTAGATGCCGTCGCCGCCCAACAGGGCGCCCTTGAAATCGCCCTGGCGCATCTGCTTGTACAGCGGCCCGCCCTGCTTGTACATGCCGCCCCAGAACACGGCCTGGCCACCGGCTGCCTTGAGCGCGGCGATGGAGGCGCGGAAGTCCAGTTCGTCGCTGCCCACACCCTCGAACACCACGGCCTTGCCGCCCTTGGCCTCGAAGCTCTTCTTGAAGGCTTCTGCCAATCCTTGTCCGTAGGCGGTCTTGTCGTGCAGGATCGCCACCTGCGTCACCTTGAGCGAATCGAACGCGAACGCCGCCGAAACCACGCCTTGCTGGTCGTCGCGGCCGCAAGCGCGAAACAGGTGGGGGAGTCCGCGTTCCGTGATGGTGGGATTGGTGGAGGCGGGGGTCAGTTGCAGGATTCCCGCCTGGTTGTATATGTCCGAAGCGGGGAGCGAACAACCCGAATTGAAGTGACCGAGCACGGCGCAGACTTGTGCCGATACAAGCTCATTGGCCACGGCCACGGCTTGGTCGGGTTTGCCTTCGTCGTCGCGGTTGACCGTTTCGATGGGCTTGCCCAGCACGCCGCCCTTGGCGTTCCATTCGTCGATGGCGATCTGCGAGCCGCGGATGGGAGCGGCGCCGATTTCGCCGTCCGATCCGGTCTGCACACCGGCCAGTCCGATCTTGATGGTGTCGGCCTTTTTTTGGCAACCCGCGAGGGCCAGGACCGCAAAGGCGGCGGTCAGCTTGGAATGGAAAGGTTTCATGGAAAAAAGATAGCGCTGCGAAGAGGTACTTTCGAAGTCACATCCAAATGATGCTGCTTCGAATCGATTCCATTTTCAGGGACCACCATGAATCTTCCGATCACCACGCCAGCCTTGTTGTTCCCGGCCATCTCACTGTTGTTCCTGTCGTACAATGGACGATTCCTGACATTGTCAAATCTGATTCGCGGCATGCATGCCGAATACCACAAAACACCGGACGAAAAAATCCTGGCGCAAATGCGCAATTTCAAGATTCGCCTGCAACTCATCCGTTGGATGCAGTGGCTGGCGATGGTGTCCTTCATTCTGGGGACCATCACCATGTTTTTGCTGTACGTGGGACTCCAGCTTCTTGGCGAACTCCTGTTCGGGATCTCGTTGGTGTTCCTGGTGGCTTCCCTGGGCTTTTCCCTGCGCGAGATCCACATTTCCATCAATGCCCTCAAGGTGCTGATCAGCGACGTCCTCTGAATCGCATGCCTCCCGACTCGCCATCGGTGGAAAACAACCCATCCGTTCGTCCTGGAGGAGGCCCGGCCGCCGACAACTGCGCATTGGCTTCTGCCCGCGCCGGCGAAGTTTCGAATGAACGGAAAGACGGAAAATGTCATATCGTCCCCTCGCCCTGGTCACCGGGGCTTCTTCCGGAATCGGTGCGGCCTATGCCAAGCTCCTGGCCCACGAAGGCCACGATCTATGGCTGGTCGCCCGTCGCGGCGATCGCCTCCATGCCCTGGCCGGCGAGCTGGCTTCGTTGGGGGCGGCCGCGCGGGTGGATGTCCGCGACCTTTCCCATCCGGAGGACTTGATCGCTTTGTCCGATTCCATCCGCTCGGAGCCTGGCTTGGAGGTTCTGGTCCACAACGCGGGATTCGGGGTGCGGGGCGAAGTGGGTGAGGCAGATTCTGTCAAGTTGTTGTCGATGGCCACCGTCCACGTGGACGCCACCATCGCCCTCACCTCCGCGGCCGTACCGGCCATGCGCGAGCGCGGGAGGGGGGCGATCGTGGTGGTGGCCTCCATCGCGGGGCGGCTCGTGGGATCCGGCAGTGCGACCTATTGCGCCACCAAGGCCTTCCAGATCTCCTACACGAGGTCATTGGCGCGGGAGGTTTCCTGGAAGGGCGTGAGCGTGCAGGCCCTGTGCCCGGGTTACACCAGAACGGAATTCCACGACACGCCGGAATACGCGCACTGGAACCGCGACTCCGTGCCGAGGTGGCTTTGGACCACCGCCCAAGAAGTCGCCGAGGCCAGTTGGAAGCGCCGCAAGCGCGAAGTGTGCGTACCTGGCTGGGGCAATCGCCTGGTGTGGTGGTTGGCCGCCGTCCCCATGATAAGTTGGTTTCGCGAACAGTTCCGGCGGCGCAAGCAGGGCAGGTAGGCGCGATCAGGTTTCTTGGGCTGGATCGAGCCAGCGTTTGCGCCATTCGTGCAAGCGCTGGAGCGATCGGTACAAGTCGGGCGAATGCCCCCAGAAATCCACCGCGCGATCCACCCGGGCCATGCGCTCGGCGATGGATTCGTCAGGGGGGATGGTGAACACGTCTGCGTCCAGATCCGTGATGTTTTCGGCTTCGCAAAACGAGGGAGCGGAACTGGCCAGGTACATGCGGCAGGTGAGAGGGCGGGCTTGGTACACGCCGCAAGCGCCGTCGCCGGCCAGGAACGGACACGGGTTGCGTTCGTCGTAATAATGCTCCAAGGCCAGGTCTTCGCGCTTGGAAGGGGTCTGGTCGGGATAGGTCTCTTCGCAGAATTCCTTCCATCCCTCGAAATCTTCCGTGCGCTTCTTGCAGGCTTCCATCAGCGATTCCAGGTCATTGCGTTCGCGGATCGATTCATAGAAACAAAGCACCTCGATGGCGTGCACGGACGTGACGAAATGGTGGCAGCACCGCGAACATCCCCGGCCGCACGAGACGTGGATGGAATTGGCCGAGATGTTGTGGTGCAGAAATTGTCCATAAACCTCGTGGAAGGCCTCCACGGCTTCGCGCATGGCGGGTGTGGGCGAGCCCGGCTTGGTTTGCGCATAGCTTTCGCGGATCGCTTCCACCAGCAGGGAATCCATGCGTGTGGAAAGCCCCTCGGAAGTCTCGTCGCGGCGCGTGGGCAGAAGCCGTGCCGGGAAATCCCATTCCCAACCGGCGGGCAGTCGGGCATCGTTCCAGGCGACCACCGGCTGTGGGGGATGGAGGTCCGAAGGGTGGGGGCCCTTGGGTTTGCGCGGGCTGGATTTGGACGATGGAGAGCTCATGGCAGCTAAGCTAGCCACTGCGCCTCAGGTGCGTCGAGGTGGAACGATTCCGGTGTCGCCGATTTCGAATTCGCTGGTGCCGTCGGGATCCACTTGGGTGGACCCGATGTCGTCCTCTTCCGCTGGCTGCGGGTCCCAGCGGGTGTCGGAAAGCGACGAGTCCACCGCATAGCCTTTGGTGGAGGTGAGGCTCGCGCTTTCGGATTGCTGGATTTCATCGAATCGCCGCAAGGCGTCCAGCAGCACGGCCATGGTCTCGCCCTGGATGTTGATTTCCAGCTGCATGGGTTCGTCTTGGAACCGGAAAATACCGGAGGTCCAACGGAAGATTTCCAGGAGGGAATCCTCGCCCGACACGGTCCCGACCACCCCGTGACGCAAGCGACCTTTGTCGAAGCCGAACACGGCCCGGCCGCGCGGACGGGTGATGGTCAGAAGGCCGGTCATGGAGCCAGCTTGGATGCTCTGCACCACCGACAGGAACGGGAAGACCTCGAGGTTGCCCCAGATTCCTGGCCTGAGGATGTTTTCCAGTTGCTGGTTGGAGGCCCGCAGGCGGCGGGCGAGGAGCCGATTCAGGAGCGATCCCAGTGCGCCAAAGCGAGTGAGCAGTTCCAAAAAACGGTCGCGTGGAATGGAAACCATGGTGCAGTCGCTGGCTGTGCGCACCGTGTTGGACACCGGTTGGCGGGTCAGCACGGACAGTTCTCCAAAACACTCGCCGCGACGGATGGAAGAGACCCGCAAGTCGCCTTCCATCACCTCCAAGCTGCCTTGGACCACCACATAAAGTTCGTCGTTGACCTGGCCGTCGGTGAGGATGACCGTCCCGGCAGGCGAACTGGAGCGGGTGCCGGAATTGAGCAAGGCCATGGCCACAGCCTGCGGCAACTGCAATAAAAATGGCCGACCTTCCAGCTCGGTTTCCAGCGAGGCCGTGTCCCAGCCTTGGTGGGCGTCCTCGTCCTCGCGGGTGGCGGCCCAGAGTCCGTGGCAATCGTTCCAGGAGCAGTGGACATCGCCGTCGTGTCCTTCGCGCAGCAACTTTCGAAGCTTCAGAAACGGCACCAGGCAGCAGCCGGTGTCGGCGTGGTGCAGCGCGGGCGGGCGTACCAGAAGGCGGTCGCCGACACGGTGCAACGGGCACTCGCTCAGGGTCAGAGCTTGGAGAACCCAAGGTCCCATCGGTTTGGCGATGGAGGCGGATGCTTCTGGAGTGGAGTCCATCGCGTGCTAAGATAGCCCCATCGCGGGGAGTCTGTCGCTACTATTGAGGGGATGCGATTGTGTGTATGTCCAGGGCCTCGCAGAGAAAGCCGTCGTGGCCGGGTGGGTACCCATACGGCCATCGCCCGTCCGGATGGTTCCATTTGGATGTCCCCCAACAGCAAAACCGCAAAAGGGCTGAGTTCCTGGGACCTGCTTTGGGTAGATCCAGAACTGCCAGGCGAGAACCAATTGCGAAGCTTTTTGCTGGAAGACGTCCCTCCCACCGAAGTTTTGATCACGGGCGGCTGCGGCGGCTTGGAGCCCAATTTTCCCTGCGCGCTGGCTCTTTACGCCAACGAAATCTTGGATCCAAGGTTGGGACCCCATCTGCCCCAACCTACCCGTGCCCTTTCCTTGAAGGCCGTCCAGAAGGCATTGGGTTCAGAAGTGCGTGCCGGCAAATTTCTGACCACGGAAGTCCCCTGCGTGACCCCCAGCCACAAGCAGGAATCCGGCCACGGCTACGGTGCCATCGCGGTGGACCAGGATTCGGCCGTTTTATGCCGGCCTTGCATTGAGCTGGAGCTGGGGCATGCGGTGGTCAGGTTTGTTCTGGATCCCATGGAAGTGGACCTATCCCCAAAGGCCCCAGGAAGGGATGCTGCGTTGTTTCAGGGGGCCCGCGAATGTGAAATGGGGATCTACTCGTTGATCAGTCGGCTTTGACGTGTTATTTTCAGTAGGCCCCAATACCAGGGATCATCAAATTCCTTCAGGAGATCAAACAATGAAGCGCATCGCACTGGCTCTCATCCTCGCCGCCTCCACCACTTTCGCCGCATCCAAGGCCTACCAGGTCACCGGAAAAGTCCTCGAGATCGGCAACGATGTCATCGTGATCCAAAAGGGCAACGAGAAGTGGGAAATCGCCAAGGATGGCTCCCTCGGCGACGTTCGCCTGGGACAGAAGGTCACCTTGTTCTACACCATGAGCGCCAAGTCCATGGCCGTTGCTCCGGAGACCGTGGCTCCCGCTACCGTTGCCCCGGAAGCAGGCCGACGCGCGACTTCCACCAAGGCTCACTAAAAGATCCTTGGTCGCTGGTTCTTGGAAAGCCCGTCCATTTGGACGGGCTTTTTTTATTGGATTTTGTCTGGATCGAAGGGTCGCGGGAAGGAGTCCAGCGGGTCGGAATTGTCGATGATGGACTGATCCAGGGTTGGTGGGGATTCCACAGGCACCATCGGTGTCGCGCGAGGCTTGGTTTGCGACGAATCGCGCACGGGAGCGCGCGAGGTCGTGTCCGGGGCGACCACGGGAGGTGGGGCGGCTGGCATCGCGGCTGGCAAGGTGGGTTGGCCATAAGGATGTGTGGCTGTGTCGGGTGGTGCCAAGGCCCCGGGCGGGGGAGGCACCGGATCCGTGGTCTGCGAAACCGCGCTGTCCGGCAACGGAGGGGGCAACAGCGTGTCCTGGGCCGGGGCTTGCTCGGGGCCCGATTTGGCAGGCGGTGGCGGCGGCGTGACCAGCGGAGGCGGGAATCGCGGACGGAATTTGGCAGAATCCGCCCAACCGGTGGGCGGGCCCATGGGACGGGAAATGTCCACCGTGCCCGAATCGAGGAGGGTGTCCGGGCGCACCAGGGGCAGACCCTGGAGTCGGGCGAGCCAGCGGTCGTGGAGTTCGCGGACGGGACGGGTCTGGCCCGAGTATCCGCTGCACAGGAAGGTGAACACGAGCGTGTCGGTGGGGCGGACCAGGTAGCCCGTGAGATTGGCGACTCCGTCCAGCGTGCCCGTTTTGGCCAGCACCTGCGATGGATCCCCGAACAGGGCGAATCGCTTGCGCAGCGTGCCTTCACCTCCCCTGGCCAACAGCCGCAGCAAGATGCCGTCGTTGCGGGCGTCGCGGGCCAGAAATTGCGACATCTGGCGGGCGGTGGTGAGGTCGTAGCGCGACAAACCGGAGCCGTCGTCGACCACCATCTTTTCCGGATCCATTCCTTGTTTTTGGAGCCACTCGCGGATGCGGCGCAAGCCGGCCTCGCGAGCGGGACCTCTGCGCCACAACCCCAGACCCAAGATCACGCTTTCCGCGAACGGATTCACGGATTCGCGCAGACAGGTGCGCAGGACCTGTTCCAAGGCGGGACTGGCCACGCTGGCCACCCGGGTGAAGCTGCGGCGGGAGGTCAGGGAATCGCCGCGCACCCGCACGGTGGTGTCTGTCCCCTTGACGGTGATCCCTTTGGCCAGAAGCGATGCGCGCAACGCCTTCAGTGCTTCTCGCCGCGGCTCCAACACGGCGCGGTCGCCGATGCGATTTTGGTTCCAGTTGAGGCCCACCACGGGAGCGCCGTAGCCGTCCTTGGCACTGGCGACGGTCCAGCCCCCCGGCCAGGCTTCAAGGTTGCGTCCGGCCACCGTGTCCAGGGCCACCAGGTTCCCGGTCACGGTCTCGATGCCCTGCTTTTTCAGAGCCCCGACAAAAATCGACAGCGCGCCGCTCTCGGCGCCCAAGGTGGGGTCTCCGCCGCCTTCCAGGACAAGGTCGCCTTTCAGTTCCGCGCCGTGGACGGATCCTGTCCGCCACAGCGTGGTGCGCCACCGAAACTGAGATCCCAAGAGCGAGACGCCGGCGACCGCGGTGTACACCTTCTGGGTGCTGGCCGGGAGCATGCGGGTGTCGGGGTTTTTCTGCCACAGCGCGGTGGAGTCGGAAAGGCGCGCCACGTAGGCCCCGACCACTCCGCCGGAAGGTGCGAAATCGGCCTCCAGCAGGGAATCCATCGCCACCCACAACGCCGTGTCCGCACCTTTGGGCAAGCCCCGGGTGCGCGGGTCCGGCGCCACCGGGCAGGGTGTGGTGGATTGGGTGGAACAGGCCGTGGCGACCGGTCGGACGGGCAGGGGGGGGGCATGCATGGGGGCCGCGGCGCAAGACCAGAACAATCCGATCGCGAGCGCCAAGCCCAGCTTCGGAAAACTCATCCGACGCGGATCCCTTCGGACATTTCTTGTCCGCGCGGTCCGGCCCAGGCCACCGCGTCGTGGGCATGGATGCTTTCCATGGAACGCACGTGCAGCGAGATGCCTCCAAAGCCCGCGGCTTCCAGCCCTTCCAGCATCAGGCTGGCGGCGTCTTCCACGAACCGGAAGGAATTGCGGCGCGACAACACGTCGATCACTTCCTTTTCGTCTTCGCGGCGCAGCACCGGATGGACACGGTTGGAGGCCGCATCGTCCAGGCAGGCGAGCAGATCGGTGGTCCGGTGGAATTGGTTTCCCAAAACTTCGGCCTGCAAGATCCCGCGCTGGTTGTGGAATCCGAGGTCTTCCGAAAGCGCCTTGGAGCACGGACAGGCCAGCATCGCCGCCGATTCCAACCGGGTGGCCACCACCAGATCGCCAGGCGTCCACCAAGCGCGAAGTTGGAGCTTGATCGGGTGGAATCCCAACGAGCCCGTGGCGGGAGCGGCGCGTTCCACCAATTGCTCCCACGAAAGAGTGGCGATCAGTTCCACGGAATCCTGGGTGGCGGCGGTGGCACGGATGCGGTCTTCGAAATCCGAGAGTTCGATCCGACCATCCGGCGCGAAGGTCCGGTACAGGCGGCTCATGTGCACGCCGCGTTGGCCGGTCGGCACGCGGGCGACCAGTTCGAGGGTGGCCACGGTCCGTTCGCCCGAGGGCAGGCTGAGAAGGATGCGGACGTGATCGATGCCCGCCACGACTTCGGTGCGGGCGGGACGGCTGGATTCCGACTGGACGTCGGGAAGGGCTGCAGATATGGACATTTCGCAGGCAAATCTACAAGCTCGCGGAGCCTCGTGGCGGCACAACGACGCGAGGATCGTTCGCGGCGTGTAGTTTGAACCCATGCGAATCCTCTCCGAAGCCAGGGTCAAGGGAATCTTCGATTGGGTCTACGAGCGTGCCTTATCCGGCTTGGGCACGATGGCTTCCGCCGACAAGCTCGCCCGGACCTACCTGGAAAAGCCCGGCGAATTGGAGCAGAAGGTGGATAGCCTGATCCGTTCGCAGGCCCTTCTGAGCGGCACCACCGGGTTTTTGACCGGTTTGGGAGGCTGGATCGCCCTGCCCGTCACCTTGCCGGCGAGCTTGACCTCCGGATTGTTGGTCCAAACCCGGCTGATTCTGGCGATCGCCCGCATGGCCGGCCACGATCCACGAGACCCGCAGGTGCGCGTATTGGTGATGGCTTGCCTGTGCGGGAACGCGGCCAAAGGGGTCTTGAAGAATCTCGGGGTGAGTCTGGGCACCCGGATCACGAGATCGGTGGTGGAGGCGTTGGCGGCCAAAGTCGTCTGGTCGGTGGAAAAGGCGATCGGAAAACGCTTGGCGGTGCAATGGGCACAATCAGGAGCCAAAAACCTGGTGAAGCTCGCCCCGTTGGCGGGAGGTGTCATTGGCGCAGGGATCGATGGCTTCGCGACTCGGGCCGTGGGGCGGATCGCCAAGCATCTGTTTTTCGGCAAACCCTTCCAGCAGCCGATCGGCTTTCGCGTGGAAGTGAATCTGGAGAAGGTCCCTCTGGCGGAAGAAATCGCCGAGAGGCCCTAGCCTTTGATTGATGCGACAGGCTGGACCCGTTTGGCCATCTTGTCCAAAATAGCGCCGAGCCAGTCTCGATTGGTCCGAAACCCCACCGCGTTGGCCAAGAAAGCATCCGGTTTTTGGATGAATGGGCCCCGGAAATGCGGCTGTGCGCGGACCAGTCCTCGTAGTGCATCCGGCTCCAATTCCAGATGAAATTGCAGGGCCACGGTGTTGCCTTTGACAAACCCTTGGTTCCTGCAGGCTTCGGTGGATCCGATCCTGTCTGCGCCCTGCGGGATGGCGAACGTGTCGCCGTGCCACTGGAACACGCTGGCCACGGCGGGCATGTGGTCGAACAACGCGCCAGGGGCTCGCATGGCTGGCTCCAGCATGAGTTCGCTCCAGCCGATCTCGGTGTATTCGTTGCGGGTGACCTCGGCGCCCAATCGCTCTGCCAGGAGCTGTGCGCCCAGGCAAACCCCCAACACCGGCAGGCCCAAAGCCAGAACCCGGTCTAGGTAGGCTTTTTCCGCCACCAGCCAAGGATGGTTCGCATCCTCGTAGACATTCATGGGGCCGCCCATGACCACCAACAAGTCCCACTGGGACGGATCCGGTGGAGTCTGGTTCAGGTCCCACCGGGTGTGGGTGGCGCTCCAGGTGCGCTCGAACAAAAGGTCTTCGAAGGTTCCGATGCCTTCGATATCGGAGTGCTCGAAAAAATGGATCCGCATGGAAAGCGAAAATACATCCGCCATCGTCGCGGCAAGCGAATTCAGATCACGCGAAGCCGGTCAGGTCCGGGCACGCTGGCGTAGAATTCGGCGCGAAGCGAAGGGTTGCTCTGGAAGGCGCCGGAGAGCTTGGAAGTGCGAGTCACGCAGCCGTCGTCGCCGATCCCGCGGGTCTTGACGCAGCAATGCATGGCATCGATCACCACCGCCACGTCGTCGGTGTGCAGGATCTTGGAAAGGGCCTGCTGGATCTGGACCGTGGCTCGTTCCTGGACCTGTGGACGGCGTGCGAAGAAATCCACCACGCGATTGAACTTGGACAGCCCCAGCACCCAACCCTTGCAGATGTAGGCCACATGGGCCTTGCCGAGGATGGGCAGGAAATGGTGTTCGCAGGTGCTGTTGAACGTGATGTTCACCTCCACCAGCATCTCGTCGTAGCTCATCTTGTTTTCCACGACGGTGATCTTGGGAAACGATTCTTCGCGCAGGCCGTGGAAGATCTCGTCCACGTACATCTTGGCCACGCGCTCGGGGGTTTCCGACAAGCTGTCGTCGGTCAGGTCCAAGCCGAGGATCTCCATGATCTCGCGATGGCGGCGGGCGATCTCCATTTTGGCCGTTTCCGGATCCATGCGGGGCGCGCTGGTCATGGGTGTGGGGATCACCTGCGAAAGCAGCTGGTGGACATCCACCTCGTAGCCGCTGGCGGAAGATTGGATGGCCCGGGAGGCGGAATGGATGGACAGGGCGGTTCCGGTACGGACGGTGTCGTGCATGGCGTTCCTTGGGATGTTGTTTCCCATTGAATGTACGGGTTCGCACGGCCAAACGATCCGGTCGGGACGGCCTGAAACACAATTATGACAGAAATTGGCGCATTGGTGGATGATCTAATCCCGCAATATCGCGGGTTGGCGGTTGGCGCATCGGGCGTGCGACGCCCCGATTCGGTGGCCGTGGCGACAACGTTGCGGCGTCGCAATCGATGCCATGGCGCAATATTGCGCCACGGCGGCGTTCGCACAATTTCGCCACGTCCACGTCCCACGTCCATCAACCGCGCAGGTCAGGTCGCCGGGAAATCCCCCAGGAACACGACCTCGCGTTCCAATGTGACGCCGTTGAACTCGCGCACGCGCCGGATGACCTCGCAAGAAAGGTTCCAGACGTCCGAGGCGGTGGCCCCTCCCAGGTTCACCGCGAAGCCCGCGTGTTTTTCGCTGATGGCCGCCGCGCCCACGCGAAATCCCTTGAGGCCGGCTTCTTCCACCATCTTGGAGGCGTATCCGCCCGGCGGACGTTTGAACAGCGATCCGGCGTTGGGCAGATCCAAGGGCTGTTTGTCCAGTCGGGCCTTTTGGGTTTCGCGAACGCTTTGTCGCAAGCTGTCAAGGTCGCCCTCAACCAGCTCGAGCGTGGCGCTCACCACCAGATGCCCGTTGTCGCGAAAGATCGAATGCCGGTAGGCGAAATCGCATTGGTCGCGCGGCCAGTCGCGGACCTCCCCGTTGGGAGCCAAGGCGCGCACACCCACCAGGTGATCGGAAAATTCCTGTCCGTAGGCGCCCGCGTTCAGGATGACCGCGCCACCCACGCTGCCGGGAATGCCGGCGAGCTTCTCCATGCCGCCAAGCCCTTTGCCCACCGCCTGCAGCACGAGCTCGGAAAGGCGCGTCCCGGCCTTGGCAGTCACGACAGTATTTGTCCATTCTGTGCCGGAAAACCCCGGCCCCAACCGTACGATCGCTCCGTCGAACCCGGTATCGGAAACCACGAGATTGGAGCCCCTGCCCATCGCGAACACGGAAAGTCCGCCCGCGTGCGCCCAGGCCAGCGCCGCGGAAAGTTCCGCCTCGTCGCGGGGCTCAAGCACGTACCGGGCCTCGCCTCCCACCTGGAAGGTGGTCAAGCCGGCCATCCTCACACGCTCTTGGCTGGGGCAGGGAAGCGAGACGGATTCCATCAGCCGCGGCCGCCGGGTCGGAAGTAGTCCATCTGGCGGGTGCTGGAAAGCACCGCGTGCCACAAGGGCCCGTCGATGTCGAGCTTCTTGCGCTCGGAGGTGGCGTAGGGGATGGGTACGTGCGTGAACCGTCCCGCGGTGGATCCCACCACCATGTCGGTGCGGCCGGACATGGCCGCATGGACGGCGTTTTCCGCCAATTGCGTGCAAAAGATGGCGTCGGTGCCGCGTGCGGGCACGGAGCGGATGGAATAGCTGGGATCGAAGTACCGTATGGCCAGGTCCATCCCGAGCTTCTCGAAGTGGTGACGGATTTTGTCCACAAGGTAGTCGCCGACGTCGTGCTTGAGCACGTTGCCGGAGGCGTCGCGCACTTGGGGAAGCCCTTCGAACAGATGCTGCCCGGCACCTTCGGCCACCACCAGCACGGCGTGGGTCTTGCCCCGCTCGAACCGACGCCGGAGGGCCTCGAACAGACCTCCGGCTCCTTCCAGCTCGAAGGGGACCTCGGGAACCAGGCACAGGTTGACCACCGTGTTGGCCAACGTGGCGTAGGCGGCGATGAATCCGGAATCGCGCCCCATCAGCTTCACGATGGACAGCCCGTTGTGGGCGCCGCGCGCTTCCATGTGGGCGTTGGTGATGATCTCGGCGGCCTTGTACACGGCGGTTTCGAACCCGAAGGTGTGGTCCACCAGGTTCAGGTCGTTGTCGATGGTCTTGGGGATGCCCACCACCGAAATGGGCAGTTTGCGCAAGGAGATTTCTTCGGCGATGGCATGGGCCCCGCGCAAGGTGCCGTCGCCTCCCACGCAAAACAGGATGTTGATGTTCAGTCGCTGGAGGGTGTCGACCATCACGTTGGGGGCCTGTTCGCCGCGGCTGGAACCGAGCATGGTTCCGCCTTCCTCGTGGATGGTGTCCACCAGTTCCGGGGTCAGCTGGATGGGGGAGTGGCGGAAGGAGGGGTTGAGTCCGCGGTAGCCGTAGGGGATCCCGAACACGTGCCGGACTCCGTAATCGAACCACAACACCTGGACCAGCCCTTTGATGACCGCGTTCAGGCCGGGGGCAAGCCCGCCGCAGGTCACGATGGCCGCGCGGGTCCAGGAAGGGTCGTGGAAGATCTGGCTTCGTGGTCCGGCCTGTTCCAGGGAGGGCACCGCCAAACCCTGGGAGGCCAGGTCCTGGATGCGTCGGGCGTCGGCGGTCAGGGCCACCCGCTGATGGTCTTCCACGAAACGCTGGCCGGTCAGCACGTTGGCCACCGAAGCGCGCCCGAGGACCTTGATGGAAAGATCGTGGGCGGCAGGATTTGTCAAGATGTCTTCGATGCCCATGTGCGTTCCTCCGGGGATGTGAACCATTTAGTGCGGCGTTCCCCGCAGCTTGGTGTGGGGGGTGTTTGGGTACAAATTTCAGCCCAACGCGACGTCCAGGGCCCGGGAGAGGTCCTCGCAGATGGCGATCTGCAGGCCCTCGACCACGATGGGTTTGGGAGGCTTGGGGATCAAGGCGCGCACGAAGCCCAGTTGGCGGGCCTCCTTGAGGCGCGCTTCCAGGTGGGGCACGGGGCGGATCTCCCCGCCCAAGCCCAGTTCGCCGATGGCGATGGTGCCGGGAGGCAAGGGACGGTCGCGCAGGCTGGAGGCGACCGCCAGCACCGCCGCGAGCTCGCCCCCGGGATCGTCCATTTTCAGGCCACCGGCCACAGAAAGGAACACGTCGTACCCGCCCAGGTGCGCGCCGCCGTGGCGTTCCAGCAGGGCAAGCAAAATGGTGGTGCGCTTGCCGTCCAGGCCGGTGGTGACCCGCTGGGGCATGGAAAAATGGGTGGGTCCGGCCAGGGCCTGGACTTCCACGAGAAGAGGACGGCTGCCTTCCATGGTGGAAGTGGCGCACACCCCGGGAAGCGGGGGGCGGTTGCCCAAAAACAACGAGGACGGATTTTGTACACCCTCCAGGCCGGATCCCCGCATCTCGAACACGCCCACTTCGCCGGTGGCGCCGAAGCGGTTCTTGGTGGCCCGCAGGAGCCGGTATACATGGTGGCGGTCGCCCTCGAAGTACAGCACCGTGTCCACCATGTGTTCCAGCACGCGCGGACCGGCCAATTGGCCGTCCTTGGTGACGTGGCCCACCAGAAACACCGCGCTTTCGCTGGACTTCACCCATGAAAGCAGGGCCGCGGCGCTCTCTCGCAGCTGGCTGACCGTGCCCGGTGCGCTTTCCAGGTCTTCGCGGTAGATGGTCTGGATGGAATCCACCACCACCACCTTCGGCGAAAGCCTTTGCAATTCGGCCAGGATGGCCTCCACGCGCGTTTCCGGCAAAAGCCACACGTGGGCGGCCTGGCCACCCAGTCGTTCCGCCCGCAGCGCCACCTGCGAGCTGGATTCCTCGCCGGACACGTAAAGGACGCTGGCTTGTTTTTCCAGCCGACCGCACATCTGCAGGAGCAGCGTGGATTTCCCGATGCCCGGGTCGCCTCCCACCAGCACCATCGAGCCCGGCACGATCCCGCCGCCCAGCACGCGATCCAGTTCCGGAACCCCCGTGGTCAGGCGTCGGACGTTTTCCAACGGAACATCGCCCAATCGGCGCGAAAGCTGGCCGGGAATGGCCTCCGGGCCACGCTTGAAGCTCGGGGCGCGTTCGACTTCTTCCACCAGCGTGTTGTACTTGCGACACCCCGGACAGAATCCGGCAGCTTTGGGAAGACGGGTCCCGCATTCGGAGCAGACCCAGGTGGATTTCGCCTTGGCCACGTCCGGATCAGACCGCCACGGCTTCCAGCTTGCGCTGGCCGCGGACGAACTGCTGCACGTAGGGGTTGTGGGTGGTCCGGACGTCCTCGGGAGTTCCCACGAAGATGATGTGCCCCTGGTAGAGCATCGCGATCCGGTCGGCCACCTTGAAGGCCGAGACCATGTCGTGGGTCACGACCACCGACGTCACGTTGAACTGGTGCTGGGTGTCGATGATCAGGTCGTTGATCACATCCGACGTGATGGGATCCAGGCCCGTGGTGGGTTCGTCGTACAGGACGATTTCCGGCTCCACAGCCAGGGTGCGGGCCAGCGACACGCGCTTTTTCATGCCGCCGGAAAGCTCCGAGGGCATCTTGCTGGCGAAGGCCGGATTGAGGTTGATCAGCCCCAACAGGCGCGCGATGATTTCATCCACGGAATCTTCCGGAATGCCGGGATTGTGCTCGCGCAGCGCGAAGGCGATGTTCTCGCCCACGCTCATCGAATCGAACAAGGCTCCCATCTGGAAGAGCATGCCCATCTTCCGGCGGATGGTGGCCCCATCGAAGTAGTCGGGGGTGGAGATCACCTTGCCGTCCACCACCACCTCGCCGCCGTCGGGCTGCAACAGCCCGATCATGTGCTTGAGGATCACGGACTTGCCGCCGCCGGAGCCGCCGATGATCACCATCGTTTCGCCGCGGCGGATGGAGAGGCTCACGTCCTGCAGCACCTGCTGCTCTCCCTCGGTGGTCCAGAAGCTCTTGCGCAGGTGGTTGAGCTGGATGATTTCGTCGTTGGGATCGATCTGCACGCCGGGCATGGAGGGTTCCTAGGTGGGCGATTGGCGCAGGAGGAGGAAGGCGATCAGGAAGTCGAACAGGAGGATCATGACCGAAGACGACACCACCGATTTCATGGTGGCCTCGCCCACGCCCTTGGCGCCGCCCGCCGCTTGGCTTCCGTGGTAGTAGCCCATCAGCGAGATCAGAAGACCGAAAACCAGGGCTTTGATTTCGCAGACGAACACGTCGTAGGGCGAAAAAAACAGGCGGGTTCCGGAAAGGAACGTGTAGCTGGTGACCCCCAGCCCGATCACGCACACGCCCCAGGCGCCCACGATGGCCAGAAAGCAGGAAATGGTGGTGAGCACCGGCATGGCGGCCATTCCCACCAGCACGCGCGGGGCGGCCAGGTAACGCAACGGTTGGAGGTCCAGCACGCTCATCGCGTCGACCTCTTCCTTTTCCTTCATGGTGGCGATCTGGGCGGCGATGGAGGATCCGATGCGCCCCGACATGACAAGTCCTGTCAATACCGGTCCCAGCTCCAGCAGCACGAGCTTGGCCACCGAAGTGCCCAGGTATTTGAGCGGCACCATGTCGCGAAACTGGTACTTGGCGGAAAACGCCGCCACCATCCCCACGAACAGCGATGTCACGAACACCAGCGGGATGGACGCCACGCCCAGGCGCATGGCTTCCTTGACCACCGAATCCGGCCTTTGCAGGGCCTTGGGGAACAACGCCATGATCTGTCCGCACATCACCAGCACTCCGCCCACCGAGGCCAGTCCGTCCAGGATTCCAGAAAAGGATTTTCGCACGAAACGGATGGTGATCTCGCCCAGCGAGTCCAGGACCAGGAGCGGATCCGGGAGCCTATTCGTAGCCATAGGCCGGTTCTTCGCGATCGGTGTAATCGTAGTAGCGGGTGAATTCCTTCCGGAAAAGCAAAGGAATGTCGCGCTGCGGACCCGCGCGATGTTTTTGGATCAGGAACTCCACTTTGGAAGGCTGTTCCGGGTCCGGGTGCAGAAAGGCCACGACGTCGGCGTCCTGCTCGATGGCTCCCGATTCGCGCAGGTGGTGCAACTTGGGCTTGGAATCGCCCTTGGCTGGTTCGCGCGAGAGCTGGGACAGGGCCAGCACGGGGCAGTCGATCTCCTTGGCCAACTGCTTGAGTCCACGGGAAATCTGGGCCACTTCGGCTTGTCGGTTGTCGCCACCGCCACCGCCACCTTTGCCGGTGGGGGCTTCCATCAGCTGCAAGTAGTCGATCACGATGAGGTCGAGCGTCTCGCCTTGCTGGCGCAGTTGGCTGGAAAGCCGCTTGCACCGGGCGCGCAGCTCCAGGATGTTCATCCCCGAGGTATCGTCGATGTAGATGGGGGCATGGTAGATGGGCTCGATGTCGCGCTGGAGCTTCTGGGGCAGGTAGTTGCCCTTGTGGAGCTCGCGGCTGTCGATTTCTGCCGCCGAACAGATCAGACGTTCCACCAGCTCCATGTAACCCATTTCCAGGCTGAAGATGGCCACGGGGTGGCGTTTGCCTTCCGGGTCGCCGATGCCACAGGCTGCATTGAGCGCGATGTTCAGGGCCAGGGCCGTCTTGCCCACGCCGGGACGGGCGGCCAGAACGATCATCGCCTGCTTGCGCAGACCGCGCAACGTCTCGTCGATGTCGCGAAATCCCGAAGGTGTTCCCAACAGCCCTTCGCCGTAGGTGGCGATGTTCTGGAGCGTGCTGTGGATGAGGTCCTTGATGGGCAGGAGCTTGTGGGCGGCGCGACGGTTGGCCACCTGCATGATCTCGGTGGCGGCGCGGTCCAGCACCACGGCGGTGTCTTCGCCGTCTTCGAAGGCCATCTCGTTGATCTTGCGCGTGCTCTCGATCAAAGACCGCAGGAGGCTTTTTTCGCGCACGATCTTGGCGTGGGCGGAAATGCCCGCGGCCGAAACGACGGAATCCGCCAGGTCCATGAGGTAGGGTTCGCCGCCCACCATTTCCAGTTTTTTTTCGCGGCGCAGTCGTTCCGACAGCGTCACCAGATCCACTGGAGTCTGTTCCTGCGCGAGCTGGCGCATCGCTTCGAACACCACGCGGTGGCGCTCGGCGTAGAAATCGGTCGGATCGATTTCGGATATCAGGTCGTCCAGCACGCGCCAATCGCGCAGGATCCCGCCCAGGACGGAGCGCTCCGCCTCGTCGGATCGGGGCAGTCCCATGCGAGGGTCCATCAGGACTTTCCTTCCAGAATTTGTCGGATGCGCGCGAGATCGGCCTTGACGTCGGGCTCCAGGGCGGCCTGCCGGGCAAGGCGGCTCGGGTGGTGGGTGGAAACGGCAGGAATCCCTTCCAGGTCCCAGCGTTCGCCCCTGAAGGCGGGCCAGGCCACTGTTCCCTGCGGTCCGCGAGCCAGCTGGGTGGCCTTGTGGTCCAGCACCAGAACGGCCTTGGCTTGGGACAATTTCAGTCGCTGCAGCCAGTGGCCGCGACACCGCACGGCTTCGGTGAAGCCCTGGATGGTGGTGTCGGCCGGATCGTCCGGGGTGCAGGCGAAAATGGCGGCCACGGCCGGTTTGGGCAGGCCCGCTTCGGTGGCGAGCGCCAGCAGGTGCTTGGCGTAATCGCCGGCGAGCACCTCGGAGCGTTCGGCGTCTTCGCCCCACGCGTACAGGGTCAGGATCGCCCAGGGGGAGGTTTCCGGGCCGCCGGAAGCCAGCACGCTGCGACGACGGCGCGACAGCACGCAACGGGTGCAGCCCTGGGCGTGGGTGGTCAGTTCGGAAAGGTTGGAAAACACCGGGAAGGCCGTGCGGGCGGGGGGCGCGACGGGAGGAGTGCGGGCCGTCGGCGGCGGTGCGACGGTTTTTGTCGCGGGCTTGGCCGGTGGAGGGGCGGGCGCGAACGGGGCAGGCTGCGGCGTGGAACGCACGGCAGGAGGGGCCGGCCTAGCCGGGGCGCTTGCCTGCGAGGCGGGCGGCTCGCGACGGCCGGGTGCTGCCGTGGCAGCGGCGGGCTTGGCGGGCGGGGCCAGGACCAGCGGGGCATCGAGGATCACCTCGTCGGTGCCGAGTTCCTGCTGGTAGCGGACCCAGCGCGAGATCGGTTCGGAAAGGCTCACAACGCCTCCAGCTTGTCCAGAAGGAGGGCGGCCAGGTCCCGCTTGGCCATCCATGCGCCAACAGGAGTCGCGCTGGTTGGGCCGATCCAGCCCCACACCGTGCCGGTTCCGAATCCGCCCTTGGTCGGATCCAGGAGAGGATCGTTGCACACGGCCAGATCCGCTCCCTTGGCGGACAATTTTTGGGACCCACGCGCGAGATCGCCGCTTTCCAGAGCGAACCCGACCACCTTGCGCGATCCCTTGGCCTGGCAAAGTTCGTACAGGATGTCGGGGTTGGCCACCAGGTCCAGGTGATCCATGCCGCGGGAAGCGGGGATCTTGCCCGTGGTGGGAGAGGCCGGTCGGAAATCGGCCACGGCGGCCGCGCAGATCGCCGCGTCGTGCTCGGGCCAGGCTTCCAGAGCGGCCTGGTGCATCTGAAGCGCGGTGCGCACCCGCACCACCTTGGCCAGAGGGGAAATGGGAGTATCGCAAGGGCCGGCGACCACGGTCACGGAATGTCCGCGCAGGATCGCCTCGCGGGCGATGTCGGCGCCGGTGCGGCCCGAACTGCGGTTGGTGATCATCCGAACATCGTCGATCGCCTCCTCCGTGCGGCCCATGGTCAGCAGGATCCGCAGCGGATGCGCGGCCTTGCGCGCCAACAGGCGTTCGATCTCGTCGGCGATCGCGATCGGATCCGGCATGCGGCCTTCGCCAGTTTCGCCGCAGGCGAGATCCCCGGAATCGGAGGGCATCACGTGCACATCGTCGTCGGCCAGGCGGATGAGGTTACGCTGGGTGGCGGCCGCATGGAGCATGCGCGTGTTCATGGCCGGGCACACCAGTTTGGGACACGTGCACGAAAGCCAAGCCAAGCTCAAGGCGTCGTCGGCAAGTCCATACGCGAACTTCGCGGCGGAGTTCGCGGTCATGGGAGCAACGACCAACAGGTCCGCCCATTGCGCCCAATCGATGTGGTGGGTGTGGGCGGGACCGGCGGTTTTCCATACGTCGTGGTCCACGGAGCCCTGGGTCAGGGTGGCCAAGGTGTCCTGGGCCACCAGGCGCAGGGCATTTTTTGTCGCCACGCAACGAACGAGCGCCCCCCGCTTCTGCAGGAGGCGCACGAGTTCGGGAGTCTTGTAAGCTGCGATGCCCCCGGAGATGCCCAGCAGGATGCGCCGACCGGACACGGAGGACAACGACTTACTCCTCGACGGAGATCTTGACCTTGCCTTCGCGCAGTCGGTCGAGAGCGACGGTGGTGGGCTTCACGCCCTTGAGGTCAAGGAATCCCAAGCGAGCCTGCTCGTTGATGAAGCGAGCTTCTTGGGCGGCGACGACCACCGATTCGAACGGGGACATGCCCTTCTGGTAGACTTCGTCCGGGTCGTAGTGCAACTGGTCGGAAACCACGTATGGCCTTTCGGTATCGAACAGGAGAGGATCTCTCCACAGAGACAGACAATGATACTAAACCTGCGCGGCCAAAGCCGGGTGGTGGAGGTACTTTTCCAGCCCTCATGAAGATCTCTCTCTCCGGTGGCCCTGCATTTCTCAAGTCCGGCCTGAAAAATTTCTGGCGGTGGGGGCGTTGGCTGTGGCGCTTCCTTAGGGCACTGTTTCTGGCCTACGCGGTGGCCTTTTCCGTGGTGGGCACCCTGTTGTTGGGGTTCGCCTGCTGGAAGATCTGGCGACTCTACGATTCCGTGGCCGGATTGGAATCCAAGCTCCCGGCAAAGACGAGCTTTATGGAGTACCGGGAGGAACAGTGGGAAGACTCCGGCAAAAAGGTCCAGGTCAGATGGGATCCCGTGCCCCTGACCTCGATCTCCAAGAACCTTCAAAACGCCGTGCTTACGGGGGAGGACGACCGGTTCTACCAGCACAACGGCTTTGATCTGGACGCGATGGAACGGGCGTTTTGGGAGGCCAAGACCAAAGGCAGCTGGAAGCGGGGCGGGAGCACCATCACCCAGCAGCTGGCGAAGAATCTGTATCTCTCGCCCAAGCGTTCCCTGGTGCGCAAGGGCAAGGAGGCGCTCTACACGGCGGCTTTGGAGCATTTCCTGAGCAAGGAGCGGATCATGGAGGTGTATCTGAATGTGATCGAGTGGGGGCCTGGCATTTACGGAGCTGAGGCGGCTTCGAGGTACTACTTCGGGATCCACGCGTCGCAACTGGATCTGGATCAGGCCGCACGCCTGGCGGCGGTCTTGCCAAAGCCCCTCAAGGTCAGGCCGGATCGGGATTCAAAGTTCATGAACTTCCGCAAGTCCGCGATCCTCCAAAATATGCGGCAGTTCAAGGGGCTCGGCCAGCCGGCGGTCAAGCCGGAGGTGGCCGACGACGACGAAGAGGAATTGCCCGAAGCGGCGGAGATTCCTGACGCGGTCAAGCCTGATTCCTCGGCGGCGGCGAAACCCGAAAGTACGGAGGAGTCCAAGCCGGTGGCGTCCGATTCCGCCAAGCTCCAGCCCTGAACATCGATTGGTCTCTACCCTTTGCGGTGATTGCCGATCTTTTGTTTGTGGCGGCGCTTTTCGATTTTTGCGTCGCTCTCGCGGGAGCGGCGGTGTTCGCGTTCGTCGCCGCCTGGTGCTTTCGCGATTTGCCGGTGAAGGCTGGCAGGGGGGTACGCGGAGGGGGGATCACCGAGAAGTTACAGACCAGAACTAAAACGCTCCCTTGAGGAACATAGGACCGGGCCTGTTCACCGCTTCGCGGATGGGCAGGCAATTCAAAACAGAATAGCCGCGATAGCGGTGGAACGGCGTCGTTAGGCAACATGGATCGGAGTGTTCGCTTGACCATCGGTGGTTTGGATCATCAAAATCCTCGATGTTTGTGTTGTTGGTGAAACAAATAACAGGATGTTTAGCGTTTCAATCAAGGTCGCAACATCATTCAAGTAAGTGCGGCTGGGCATTTATTCCTATCGTAATTCCGATTTCATGGCCGCCATTCTTTCTGAATTCGTATTCATAAAGTGGTCCAACGCAAAGCCACCTCAAAAAATGTGGCACCCAAAATTTGTTCAGATAAAACGGGTAATCTGCTCTTATTCGAAAGATGTTATCAGATTCGGCGAAATCGTATCCATACTGAAATTGTCCTAACCCGCCAAAACCTCCGCCGATAAAAAGTTTCGGCGACAAATCCTGATTGATATTTGCGCCAATGCTAACAAAGGTTAGGTCAAAGCTTGCATCAATTGAGGATTTGAAGGATGCGTTTGAAACTGAATATTCACATTGATAGCCGATCGGCATTGGGTACAATACAGCCAGCTCATCTGTGGGATAAGCTGAGCAAGATAAGGCTAGGATAGCAATCAATCCAATGGCTTTCATTATTTCAGCACCTGATATGTGGATTCTGCAATATAATTGCGTGCTGTGAGGGCGGATGAAATGGTAATAGCCTTGATATTATATCAGAATACTGATAAAGAAACTTCAACATCCGATAAAAACCGCTGCTAGTAGGCATGGACCGGAGTGCTGGCTAAGGGATTAGTATTTTTGATCATCAAAACCCTCCAGGGTTGTTTTGTTTTAAGAATTTAGAGCAGAAAACCCGATAAAAACAAAATTTTTCGCTACGCGACCTTGGAAAGGACCTTCTGACAGTTGTACAACCGCGTTCTTTGACTCTGAACACTTGCTATTTGTTGCTGTTGCAATTGTTGTTGCTTCATGTGTATTCGTTGTTGCTGTTATTTTGCTAATTGATCACCACCATTAAATGCGATGACGATTTATATGAAATTGTTCTGGTAACGCTTTCGATGACCTTGACTTTGTTACTGCTATTTGCAGCTGATGATATTCAAACTACCAAGCAACCTCCAAGCAAAGCGCAATGTATTGGAATTTCCGGAAAGCTTGGATTGAAATGCTCATATATCACGGCCGCAGGCCGTTTGCAGCTATTGTTGCTCATCTGCAGCTCCCATCCCCACGGAGTGTGTGCCTAACAGTGGCTATTAATGTTGCCGAGCCGGGAAACAGATCAAAAAACCGAGTAGGCGAGGTCAACATTGAATGCCGGTGTTAGGCAGATTGCGCTGTGCGTTCCCTATGGTATCGGCGGTTAGGATCATCAAAATCTTCCAGGATTGTGTTGTTTTTTGAATCTACTGCCGAAAATCCGATAAAATTCAAAATTTATCGCTCCGCGGAAGGTTGAGATCCGAAAACCCGTGTTGCCGTTAGATCGCGGGGACAAGTGCGCGGATAGCCAACCTGACGAGCGTTGCCGCACCGGATCCGCATAAAGGCGGCAGGACCTTCAAGGAGGCTTTGGCACCGAACAGGTGAAACCACCTATCTCGGTTTGACCGGAAGGCTGGGTGGAGCTCCCACGAGGCCGAGAGAGGGACGGGGGGAGGTGGCGATGGATCTGCAGTAGTGGTGAAGGTTTCTGTAATGGGACTGGAGCAAGGGGTCCACGGAGCGGCGAGCGGAGGCGAGACAACTTGTCGGTAAAGGCAGCGAAAGGATGACCGACGTGCAAGCGAAGAGCCAGCCGATCGGAAAGCGGCAGTATGGGAAGCCTGGAAGCATGTGCTGAGGTGGCGGCAAAGCCACCGGCGTCGATGTCCCGTCCTGGACGAGATCACCTCGGATCCGGGCCGATACTGTACTCCACGTAGGAACCGCCTGGCCAGTGGGAGCTGCATGCCCCGCCGGTGCGCGAGAAGCGGATTCCCAAGGGCGACGGCAAGGAACGGAAACTGGGAATCCCGACGATTCTGGCCGTGTGGCGCGCAACAGACAATCCGGGGGCTGAGCTGGAAGCGGAGGAGGAGCCGATGTTCCATCCCCGACTCTTACCAGCTACCGTCCGCACTGCAGTGCCCACGATGCTCTTCGGCAGTGCAATGCGCGTTGCTGCCGGGGCAGTGGTTTGTTGATCGATCTGGACATCCGGCGTTCTTTGACACGATCGACCATGAGATGATGCTGTCGATTCTTCGGCAGTACACGGACGGCGAAGCAACATCCTGCTTTACCGCAAGCGATGGCTGGGAAGCGCCGACGCGATGAAGGAGGATGGGTACGGAGGAACGCGATCGCGGCGCCTCGGGGCGGCGTGATCAGCCCTCCCTTGCCAACCTGTACCTGCATCGAAGCCTTTTGATCTCGGCTTTGGGAAACCGAGCCGGGGGAGGGCTGAGCGGTACGCCGACGACATCGTGGT
>JADKBN010000023.1 GCA_016715065.1 Fibrobacterota bacterium | reverse complement strand
CGGAACACTTCCACGGAAAGCTTTCGGTTGGAGCCGGACAACCGGACTCTCACCGTGTCGGTCTCCTTGGGAAGGTCCATGCTCGTGCGGCCTTTGAGCATCGGGAATGTCTTCCAGGCAAAGCTTCCCCAACGGACGAACAATCCGGAATCCTCCTCGGGAGAGTTGGCACCCAGCGCCTTGGCCAGGGCGCGAAATTGCGCTCCCAGTTCATGCGTGGTGGACCAGCCGGTGGAGGCGAGATCTGCGGCGACCAAGGGCACAAGGCTGTCGGCGCGCTTGGCATCGCCCAGCTCGGTCAGGGTTTCCAGGACCAACGCCCGGTCTCGGACGCTTGATCCCATTCCCCATCGCCATGGGGCACTGTCCACTTGCGACGAGGCTTTTTCCGCCTCCTGGAGAGCGCGCTTCTTGTTCCCTGCGCGCAGCCAGGCGCGGGAGAGCATCCAACGCGCATCGGAAGTCAAATTCTGTACGGAAAGGGTGTCCAGGTCCCGCGAGGGGGCGGTCTTGCCGGACTTCGATTTGGAGCGAAGGGCGAGACGATACGCTTCGTGCAATGGATCCTTGAAATGTGTGGTGTCCAGCACCCTCTGCAATGCGTCGCGCAGGCTGTGATCTTCCCTCGGGAAGCGGCGCTGGTACTCCTGCAGGAAATCCAGGGCCCAGAGGCTTCCCCATTCATGGGGGGTGTTCTCATAGGGCCACAGCGAGAGCATCCCGGAGGGTTTTTGGAAGGTGCGCAACTTGAGCACGGTGGCCTGAACGAATTTGTGAGCCCGTTCGCGATCGACGGGAGACATCTCTGGAAAAAGTTCCGTCAAATACAGTCAGGAATGCCTCTACGAAAGGGCACGTTCCAGGCATCCGTGGGGATATCCAATCAGCTGCGCAGCCGACGGTCCATCCTCAGGATGTTTCAGGGTGGTCGCTTCCAGACGCACGGACAGACTGTCGGGTTGGTACCGCTTGTCCAGCACGAAGATCATCTTCCGTTGCTCGATTGTTGCACAGCATCCGTAGACAAATTCCGGTCGTCTTTGGTATCCACTGCCAGAGGAGCGATGCCGGCATGCCGTCGCGCACCGCTTCCGCCCTTGTAAGCGATGGAGCCGGTGGGTCCGGCGACCAGTGTGGAGTGGTGGTCGGCGCGGGCGCGCTGCTCCATCTTTCCTTCCAGCGCAGGAATCGATCGGCTTCACCGGGCCGTCCATCGCCAGTTCCATCCCGGAGGCGGTGCCGGGGTGCGGACATCAGGGTGGTGACGACCTCGAAGGTGTCGCCGGGCGAAACCACCAGCGGTCCGGAAATCTTCAGCCCGGGGCCGAGCGAACGTGGGCGTGAAGGCCTCCGACACCGTAGTGAGCATCCCGGAGACCGCTACGACGGAAATGCGCAAAGATCCGGTGTAGGCGCCCACCGGAACGGTCACGGTCTGATCGCCGGGAACCAGCGGAAGCACGCGGCTCACCCAGGCCATTGGATTTGCCTCGAGGAAGGTGCGAGTACGTCTGAGGCTAACACCTTTGGCACCAAAACCGGCGCGGCCTCCGCTTCCCAGTCCTATTCCGCTGACCCCGACATCCGAGCTTCGCCCAGCAGACCATCGGTGGCTGCAGCCTTGGCTCTTCGGGGAATACGGTGATCCGCAGCGTCCCAGTCCGTCCCACCAGTTGATGGAAAGTTTTCAGGGCCTCTGTAAACCACCCTAGAGGGATCGCCGATGCGATGGTCGTCGATCATCAAAATGCCTTCGTCCACCGCCGACACCACCATCGATCCCTGTGATTGGAAGAGTTCCGCACCACCACTTCCCCCGCGCTGCGCGGATGGAAGACGGAATCTGGGAAAACCGTGATGGTGAAGGACGTCCGCGGTTGGATGTCGACTGCGTCCGTTGGCGCACCCGGCTGGTGCCTGATGCGGTGGCCGCCAGGAACGAAACCACCATGTGCGCGCGCGGACCCAGGTGGAATCCAATTTTTCTTCCACACCTGCAGACCGCGCTGGACATTCTGGAACGATTGGCTGAGGATGCGATCGCCTTGGACCACCTGCCGCAGCGCCAAACCGGGCTCGAAGGCCTCCCAGCGGACCCTGGCCGTGTCGCCTTGTACGAGGTCGGTGGGCGAGACTTCCTCGGGATAGGCGTAGCCGGGTTTGTCGGGGATGTTTTCGATGGGCTCCATCGGGGAGACGGCGGGCTTGTCGAATCGCTTGATGACCGAATCCGGACTCGGTGTCCTGGCCTTCAGGATGCCTCGCACCTCCTGCTCCACGCGATGGCCTCCTGCTTCCGCAACGGACAGGTTGGCGATCCAGGAAAGGCTGGAGCCCTCGGCGCTGTCTTTTTGAAAGAAGAGTCGTCCCGTGGCATCGGAACGTTCCGTCGATGGTGGTGTCGCCGGATCCCGCCACCGGATGCCGGTGAACGTTCGCTCCAACGGATGCGGGCCGGAATGCTTCCTTCGGCGGGTCTTCCGGACAGCCAAGTTGCTGAAACTCCATCCCCAGGTTCCTGGAAGTTATCGGGATGGAAAGACTCCTGATGTCGAGCTTCATGCGCGGTGGTCGCACTTCTTCCACGCGAAGCGGGACATTCGACTTGTCGTGTCCTGATCGGAGAACGACTTGCCATTTTCCTGTCATGGCGTCCTTGGGGAGGCGGGTTCTCCATTGGGCGTGGCCGTCGGGTCCCACCTTCAGGCGGACGGAATCCGTGCAATGATTCCCTTGGCACAATAGGAAGGTCAATCGGTGTCCCAGCGGGATGCCACCTCCGGGTGCGCGAACCAAGCAGCCCACCACGACCGTGTCGCCAGGCGAATGGATGCCGCGTACCAGATACGGGAAGGTCCGCACACCATTGTGGATGGTCTGCCCGCCTTCGGATCCTCTGTTCTGGAGGCTCACCGGCAGCTGCACGCTCCAGGCTTTCCTTTCATGTGCGCCTACCGAAAGCACAGCGGTCTCTCGGCCCTCCGCCAGGCCGGTCCAGAATCGCTCCGAGCCCTTGATGGCGAGGCGGAGGGTACCATCTGGGCCTGTGCGTTGGATGGAGGAACGCTTGCCGGATCCCCGCACCGAAACGCCCACCCAAGGACGATTCTTGTCCAGGTCGACCGCGAGGATCTCCAGGGAATCGCTTCCAAGCATCGTGCCGAACAAGCCCAGGCGCGAAACCAGGAACACTTCTTCCACCCAGCCGGTGTCGCACACGGAGGTGTCTATATACGGCAGGAAATCGCGAGGGGCCGCTGACACCTCTACTGAAACCAGCTTACTGGGATGGAGCCGGGCCTGTCCAGGTTCAGGCGGAAGGTCCAGGTGGTCAGGGAATCGCGGGGGCGTGAAACCCCGCAAGTAAGATGCGGCCACATCTGTTTCCTGGTGTCTTTGCTCAACGCCAAGTCGTCCTCAGCTCCAAGACCCATCGCGGCCATCAGGTCTTCGTCGCCCGCTCTTTCCTCCATATCGGGTTCGAATTCTTCCCGAGTGGATGAATACTCATCGGAGGAACGTTCCATTTCATGCGGATTCCAGGTGCGCGGATCCAGCGGGCGCACCTGCCACTGGACCTTTTCCATGGACTGCACCTGGATGGTCAGCGTTTTGGCGTCGCGGGGAAGGAGATGGCCGCCCTTTGCGAGGATCTGGATCTGCGGGTCCTGGCGCAGGACATCCGGAACGATCCGAGGGGTGGGAGCGGAAGGAAACGTGGCCGTGGCGAGGAGGAGGGGAAGGAGCATGAGATTATGATACGTCGCAAACGTGGATTCCACATTCCGCTTTCAGGACGACAACCAGGAGGGAAGTCCATGGCTCTATTGGCAAACCACCCGTCGGAAGGCCGTCCTGCACGTAGTTTTGGCAGAGTCTTCGCAATCGAAAGAGAAGGGCGTTATGTCGCGTTGGATCGCTCTGTGTGCATGGTTGTGGGAATGTTCACCGCCTGGGCTGGGGCATGGGGGTTCGAGAAAAGCCACTCGGCTGCCCAGCTTTGCCGCTTTTGGCGCAACGCGCCAGCGGACACCGCCTTCACTTACGGGGACAAAGCGGCTCGCCCAAGACCTACGCGCGGACTTCCATCCCGGGTGCGGCTCAGTGGATCGGGCGCTGACGCGCGACCCATCCGATTCCAGCGGATCCACGTTCTGGGTGTTGACGACCGCGGCCCGTCCACCGCCTACGAAACGTCCACCCTCAATGCCCGCGTGTTCACTTTCCGGCCTACCACCAGAAGCTGGTGAAGCCCGTGTCCAAGGCGACAGCCTGGCGGTGTTGGGGATCGATTCCATCGCCACATTGGAATCGGACACGGTCTTCACCACGGGTCTTACTTCCACCAAGGCCCCTGCGGACGAAACGGCTCTGAAGGGATCCCTGGCATCCGCTGTGGTGACAGAATCTGCCGCCATCGCTCCGGTGAGCGGCGGCTACGATTTCGAGGCCCTGCGCATCCTGCCCAACGGCAACTTCATGGCCTCCGACGAACTGGGACCCGCTCTGGTGGAGATCGACGGAAAGACCAAGCGGATTTTGCGGGAGTGGTGGCCGGGCAAGGGGTTGTCGCCCGTGTTCAGCAACCGGCGCAACAACCGCGGTTTCGAGGCGATGGCCGTCACGCCCTCCGGCGTGGTGGTGGCCATGCTCCAATCGGCGGCCGACAATCCGTCCAAGTCCGACACCAAGGAATCGCGCGCGATCCGCATCCTGCGCTTCGATCCCACAACCGAGACCAGCAAGGACTTCGGGTTCAATCTGTCCGATCTCAGCTACTCGGCCGGGACGCAAGGCTTCGGAGGTGAAGATCGTGCGACCCGTGGCCTGCTCGGGAAACCCGTTTCCCGGCGCTGGAGCACGGCGAAGACGGTCGCGGAGTACTCGATCGACCTCGTGGAGTTCGATCTTCCGCGGCCACCGACATCTTCGATCTGCCCGCGCGCAACAAGGGCAAGACTTTTCCCGTGGGACAACATCTGAAGACTCCGAAGAGATCGGCAAGGACACGACCAACGCGGTGTGGATATATGGATCGTGCCGGTGTCCCGGACCACGATCATGGAAGACCTGCTGGCGCGGCGTCTGGACCAGCCGCAAGCCGGAAGGGATGGAGCTGTTGGGCGACACGGCCGTGGTGCTGATGAACGACAACGACTACGGCGCCCAGGACAAGAACGCCGACGGCATTCCCCACATCCTGCCCGACGCCGAACGCGCGATCACGATGACCTACCTGCGCTTCAAGCCGGGGACAGGAATTGGCAAGAAAGTTTTCGCCTCGCAAAACGGGACCTTGCGGGCGTTCCGGGCGGGTGGGACCCTGCGTGTGGAGTCGGACGCCGCGATGGACGAGTCGGTGCGCTTGATGGATCTGGAAGGGCGGGTGCGCTCGGAGGGGATGTTGCACGACGGAATGGGCACGTTGAGCTTGGGAGCCGTCGCCGGAGGAGCGCACGTGCTGGACGTGGGGACGGGCACGCGGCGACGTCAGATCCTGGTGCAGGTGGTGCGGTAGGGGGAGTCGGCGCCCAGCCGCAAATTTGAAGCGGCAGTTTGCGTCGAGCCTTTCCGCAAACTCACTTCAGGCGAGGATCGAACCGGAAATCCTCCGGGGATCTCTGGACGATCGTCGAGAACTTGGGGTGTTCTGGATTCAGGACGAAATTGAATTCCTGTGGAATGATCGCGCTGGGCACCTGGATGGCGAGCGATCGCCTCGAGCCAAGCCATTCGTCTCCGATGGCACGAAGTTCAAGGGCGCCGGGATCCATCCAGCGCTTGGGAAGAGTGCTCCGATCCAACACCTCGATCTGGTCAAGGCGGAAAGAGACCGGAATGCAGACGAAGGAGAGGGGGAGAGTTCCGCTGTCCAGGTGGACGAGGGTTTCGAGGACCGAAAGCGATCGAGTGGAGCTGACGTAGACCGCTCGCATTCCTGGGCTGTTCCACCTGCCGCCGCTTTTTGCGGCGCCGATCCCGGAGAAGGCGCCCTCGATCCGCGAGGCCTTCAGGATGCGGAACGCCGTGATCAAACGAATACGCCTTCCTCGATCTGATCGATCAGGGTGGCGACTTCCTGTGCCCCCAGATGGGTATCCGACCGCTGCAGAGGGGTCATCCCCGCAAGGGCCCGCGAGGGAGCGAGCATCCATTTCCGTGCGGCGGCTTCGTCGCCATCGAACAGGGTGATGGCCTTGGCCAGGATGCTGCCAAGTCGCGTGAGGCGATCCGACTCTTCGGGATTCAGCGCGTTGTCGTGCATCCTGCGGTTCAGAGTGCGCGAAGGGATCCGGATATGCTTGGAGAGTTGGGCTGTCGTGACACCCAGGCATTCTTCCACGGCCGAAAACGCGGAAAAGGGAAGGCCGTTCCGGACGGCAAGTTCCAGATCCGCTCCGGGTTTGAGTCTCAGAAGGCTCGAAAGGGTTCGAGTCCGACCGGCATTCTGGTGGATGCCCCAGCCGCGATCCGCATGAGCGACGACATGCACGGAAGACCCCTTTGATGAGGCCCTTTCCGGCGAAGCGGTCGTTGCCGTACTCTTTGTTCTACTTGCCATACGGCAGAATATACTGGCCATTTGGCGAATGCGCAAATCATCATCTGCGAGAGCATCGGGGGCGTGTGAGGATCCCTCTGGACTGGATCGCTGTGGGTCTGTGTCCGATTCCTAACCAATCGTGCGCAAATGATGAGGAATTGGTCACAAGTCTGGCATAGGAGGAGCCTGCATTTTTTCCATCTTCGCGCAACCCTGGCCTAACCCCTTGTCGCGAAACGAAATGCGTCGATTTCCGGCGCAAACCCGATCTGCACGACACGAAATGTCACTTGGCGGAACGCTTCGCGCCTCGATATCTTGTCGGTCGTGGATTTGTCAGGCACACTGGAAACCGGATCCGCGCGTCAAAGCGCGCAGACAGAAAGCGGCGCCGCGCGTCAGCAGTCGGATCTGTTGCGTTGGTTGGCCGCCAACCCGCCGCCACCGCCGGAAATGGCGCGTCGGATCGAATCCAAGATCCAGAAGGTGCGCTCGCTCCGCCAGGCGCTGGCGGCTGAAGGGTTGCACATCCTTCCGGACCCGCTGCACCGGACACCGGCCCACAAGGTCGCCAAGCTCCGGGATCTGCTGGACGACTGATCAGGCGGGTGATCAAAACTCCAGTTCGCCCAGCTTCTTCCAGCCATGGATGTGGGTATGGGATCGGATGAACGTTTCCTCTCCCGCATAGACCAGATCTCGTCGCTCCAGCCGCTCGCCCACCAGGTTCGCGTACCAATCCAGTCCCTCCAGGTGCGAGGAGTGCAGGGTGGCCGACCCCTTGATCTCCAATGCCCGCAGCTTCCCCGCTTCTTCCGAGACCAGGTCCACTTCGTGGCCGGTCGAGTCGCGCCAGAACCAGTGTGACGGATTTTGCCCAAGGTTGGTGCGATTTTTCAAAAGCTCGACGATCGCGTAGTTCTCGAACAGTCCGCCCCGCAGATAGTGGGTGTCCAGGTCGGTGGCGGAATGGATGCGCAACAACGAGCAGGCGAGGCCGGTGTCGTAGAAGAAGATCTTCGGCGTCTTCACCAGGCGCTTCTTGAAGTTTTCGCGGTGGGGCCGCAAAAGGAAAATGATGTATCGGGCTTCCAAGATCGAAATCCAGCGGGAGATGGTCTTGTGGTCCACGCCGACCTCGTTGCCCAGTTGACTCAAGTTCACCATATGGCCGATCCTACCGGCGAGCAGCCGCAATAAGAGACGGAACTTCGAAAGGTCACCTACCTTATCCAGATCGCGCAGGTCGCGCTCGAGGTAATTCTCGATGTAGGAAGGAAGCCATTCGTCCGGATTCCAGCCCTCCTGGTGAATCCGTGGGTAACCGCCTTTCCACAGCGCGCTCCAGGGTGTTTGTTCCGCCCTCCCGTTGGCCAAAAGCTCACCCAAGGAAAATGGCAACAGCTGCAACTGGATGCTTCGGCCAGCCAGTGACTGCGATACGCCTTGTTGAAGGGCCAGGTTGCGCGAGCCGGTGAGCACATACTGGCAGCCAATTCTCGGGCGGGCATCCACGCGTTCTTGCAGGTAGGGGAACAGATCGGGTACGGCTTGGATTTCGTCGAGGATCGCGCCTCCCTCGAAGCGGGCCAAAAACCCCCGAGGATCTTCCGTCGCGAACGCACGCTGATCGCCGGTATCCAGATTCACATAGGCGAAATCAGGAAAGGCCATTTTCGCCAGCGTGGTCTTGCCGGATTGGCGTGGCCCTGTCAGGGTGACCACGGGTGAGCGTTTGGCCACATCCAGCAACCGATCCATGAGCTGACGGTGGATCATTCTGGGGGGAAGGATACCTAATTATTCGCATTCTTGCAATTTGGGAATAGCATTCCTAATTTGCAAGAATGCCGATCCGAACCAGATCTCAGGCGGGTTTGGGGGCTTTCTTGACCTTCGGTTTGGGGGTCGGGAGCACCTCCCAGAGCGCATCCAAGACCTTTTTGAGGTTCCCGCGCCGCTCCAGGAAGCGGTCGGTGGGCTCGGCGTGGAGCTTGGCACCGGGATAGGGTGGGGCCTCTTGGTATTGGTCGCCCAGCACGGTTTTGGCTTCTTCCAAGGCCTTCACGAACAGGCGATCGTCGCAAACCAGGCCAACGATCTTTCCGTCCAGGTAGATCGCGTATTCGCCGAACATCTTCTTGGCCAACCAGACGTGGTCGCCATCGTAGAGGGATTCCAGATGCTCGATGGTTTGGGGAGAGGTGGCCAATGGAAGTCCAGCTTGTCGGGAGCAGAATCGCCGGCAGCCAAGGTACAAGTGCGTTGGCCTTTTGGCAGAAGGGCGGCCTGCACCAGACTGGCGAACCACATCCCCATCCAAACACAGAAGGTCAAACAGGAGAGAGATCGGAGTTCGGAACCCGCAACTCAATCCAAGCGCAGGCTTCTTGCGCCGGACAACGACCATGTGTAGTCGGTGGGCCTCGGGGGAAGATCAAGGGTCCGAGTCCGGAGGAAAACTGAGGATGGGGCTTAGGATGGACGGCCGCCACCACTCGAGTCGCGCTGGCCAAACCACTCCATGTCGCATGAGGGGAGCTGGATCTTTGGGACCCAAGTCAAGCCATCGACTCAACAGGAACGAACATGGATCCGGACTTTCCTCTGGGCCAGTCCTGCTGGTCGGCGGGGCTTTGGGAGCCGTTGGCGATCCGACGTGGGGGAAGGCGCCGACGGCCTGAACTTGGCAGAGCGTGAGCCTCTTGTCGGCCTCGGCGACCTGTTTGATCCGCACCTTCGGCCCCTCGCGAAGCAACTCGATCGTGCGGCTGGCCACCAGCCGACCTCCTGAAAAATCCAGCTCCACGGCCAAGGCGCCGCGCGACCACGGCTCCCACTGGTCGAACACGAAGTTGCCGATCCCGTACCAGACCGTCATGCCCTGCTCCATGGAGGGAATGGACAGGCCTTCGGATTGGATCACGTGGGCATGATGGCCCACCAGGGCGGCTGCGCCGGCGGCGGCGATCTTTTTGGCGGCAGCCACCTGCGCCTTCGAGACCCGCGGATTGCCCTCGGTTCCCCAGTGCGCGACCACCAGTGACGGAATCCGTCTGGACTTCGCGGCTCGTATCCCTTTGGCGACCCGTTCAAGGTCCGCACAGACCGCGTGTCCATCGATTCCAGGCAACGGCGTCCAGGCGAAGATGGCGACGGAATCCGTTGTGTTGCCGACCAACAAGGGTCGGCAAGGGTCGCCGGAGGTGGCTGCGCCCACCGAGCGCACTCCCGCGTCGGCAAGCGCCTTCATGGTGGCTCGCAAGCCCGCATCGCCCCGGTCCATCACGTGGTTGTTGGCGAGCGTCACGGTGGAAAATCCCGCGCGGACAAGGGACGCGGCGACCGACGGATCGGAGCGCAGGCGGATCCCGCCTTTCCTGGCCGGTGAGGCGGATTCGTCGCAGAGCGGTGTCTCCAGATTCAGGATCGAGACATCGGCCGAATCCCGCAAGACCTTGGTGGAGGCGAGCAGTTTCGCGGGATCCTTGCCGTGCAACGCGGTGCGCACGCCGCGATCGAAGTGCGCATCGCCGAACACGACGATGCGAAAGCCCGCCAGCAGGCCGAGTGCGCATGGCAGGATCATGGCTTGTCGCTGCCGGACTTTCCGTTGGCGGATTTGGCCGGACCCGGCGATTTGATGTCCACGAACAATGGATTTTGCCAGGCGGGACGCGACGGTGCTTGGCCTGCTTCCACCTGCATGTGCCATTTCTTGTCGGTGATCCTCTGGGGGGCCTGCCATTCGCGATGGCTGAACACGGCACCGCGGACCAGGTGCTGGAATCCCCCGAGTTCCACCACGACCCACAGTTCGTCGGCGTGGGCGGTGGCCTCCATCAGGGGTTTGCCGTTGAAGGCGTACACGTCCACAGCGGCGGCGGCGAGGGATTCCTCGGATTTCCCCATCAAGTACGCGTCGATCCCCGTGATCCGGGAAGTGAGCTGTTCCGCACGCCCCCCGATCCAATGGATGTGGTCCAGTTGTTCTTTGGTCAGATCCTGTCCGGCAAGTTCGCGGCGCGAGGCGTCGGCGAGCCAGGCGAAGTCGGTGAGGAATTCCTGGTGGAGGGAGGCCAGTTCCACGGTGCGCAACCCCAGGGTTCCCAGCGACGAATCCAAAGCGCGCACCAGGTCGGCCGCACCGGTCCAGAATTCCACGTTGGGGTCCACCCATCCCTTGGGGTCGGGCGGGGGAGGACCTCCGCCTTCGCCGGCCTCCACGGAATTGGCTTGTTCCTGGTAGAGGATGTTCTCCTGCTTCTGCAGGGTCCATGCGGCAAGATTTGTCACCAACAGGTGGCGCTGCCACAGCGGGGTCTTCTGGAATCCGGCGGTCTTCGATGGCACCGAAAAGAGCGTCTGGTTCAGGTTCATGCGCTGGGAGTGGAAGTCCGTTCCCCGGGAAAGCTCCTTGGTCCGCTGCAGGATTTCCAGGGTGTCCTTCCAGCCTTCCCAGGTGGTGGTGCTGGAATCCCACTCCAGCAGGATCTCCCTGGCCGGACCCGCCTTGCGCACGGCGAACACGTCCAGTCCGCTGGGGTAGGGGCGTTTTTTTTCCTTCACCTCCACCAGGCGCTGGAGGATCTCGGCGTCGGCCGACCACCGCAACGGGAACACCCGCACGAAGGGCGTGGCGAGATCCTCCTCGGCGATGGGGTTGGCGCCCTTGGCGCGTATGCGGGCCGGATCGCGCGCGAGGGTCTTCTCCACCAGCGACTTGGCGGCCGCGGGGTCCTGGGCGAAGTCGGCCAAATTCCGTCCTTCGCGGGCGACCACGATGTCCGCGGGTGAAAGGCCGTTGGAGGGCCCGCTCACCAGGTTCGCGAAGGACTCGATGGTGCGCAGACCTAGCGGGCCATCGGGACCCGCCGCGCTCCAGGCCTGGGCCATCGCCAGCGTGGCGGGCAGGTTCGGACCGTCCATCTTCCAGCGCGCCAAGCCCAGCCACTTGAGGGCCCGGAAATACCCGGCAAGGGTGTCGGACGATTCGTAGTGGCCTCGGGGCAGGAGCGAAGACCAGTCCAGCAGAGTGTCCTGGAGGATGGCACTGCCGAAGCCATTGGCGTCGGTGCCTTGGCGGTAGTCGCTGAGAGCTGCGTCTTTGATGGACGGATCGAGGAAGGCCAACGGGGCTTCCGAGCGTTCCAGGAACGCCTGGGCCAGGGCGATGCCGGCTTCGGCACGGACTCTGCCAGGCTGCAGGGAGGGAGGGACCGGTTCGGCCAGGCGACCGCGCAGTTCCACCAACCCCGCGCGCAGGGCGGGGATGAGTTTTTCGCGCTCCACCGATTTGACCAGGTACTTGAAGTGCATGTGCAGAAGCTGCAGGTACAGATCGGGTGTCACCAACGAGGGGACGTTGTCGTACTGGTTTTTGTCGTAGACATGCCACAGCTGTCGGTGGGTGCCGGGAACGACGGCGAAGCCCACGGAATCCAGCCGCGCCAAAAACGGCACCGGGAGGGTGTCGAACATCATCGCGTTGGCCAGGTGGCTGGCGCGTCCTTGACGGATTCCGTCGATTTCGTGCCAGGAGTCCTTGCGAATCTCCTCTTCGCGCACCAGGAGATTGTCGTGCCAGCGCTTTTCCCAGGGGGCGAGTTTCGGTTCGAAGTCATCCGGGATCCAGATGGGCTGGTACCAGGAAAAGCGTTGGAAAAAAGCGCGCAGGACCATGTCTGTGAACAGCTTGCCGTGGCGGGCAAGGACGAACGCGCGCAAGTACCGCACCTGTTCCAGCGAGAATTTGCCAAGATCCAGCGTGGTGTCCATGCGCGGCGGCGGAACATCGGTGGGGAATTCGAAGCGGAATTCCTCGTCCTTGTGGTACGGGGCCAGGTAGGAAGGCAGGGTGTCGGCCTCGCCCGCAAACAGCGACAAGAAATCGTTGGAACTGGTGAAACCGGTGGATTCGGTGGACACGATCCGGATGGATCCGATGACCTTCCACAATCCTCCTGCGGCCGCGCCGAGAAGTCCTAGCACCAGGAGCACCACCACCACGGGGTGGATGCGGCGCCGTGGCGCAGGTTCGGTCGATGTCATGGTGCATCCTTTCGGGAAATTGCAGGCAAGGAAGGACGGCTTCGATGCGCCATCGATCAAAACGGAATCTGTCTGGAAGCCGAACTTGCGCCAACGCCAGCGCGCGAGCATCCAGCGGTCGCCGATGCGCTCACGGGCGAGGATCCGACCTCGGGAATCGATGGAAAACGAGTCCAGGTCCGCGGCCAGGCGGGTGCCCAGCCAACGCGGATGCAGTCGGCCGTCGGCCACGCGCCAGACCTGCAGGCGGCGGCGCGAGGCGGAATCGAAGCGGTTTCGCTTGTGGGCGCCCAACAACAGATCATCGCAGCCATCGCCATCCACGTCGCCGCGCTGCACCGCCCACACCGGCCAGGGGAACACGCGTCGTTCCTTGCCGGAGCGCGTGACGATTTCCACGGCGGTCTTGGTGCGGTCGGGCGAGGGCTGGATGCTTGCCGTCCAATCCGACGAACAGCCGGAAAGCAAGGTCAGCAAGTAAGGAGTCCAGGGCATTGGTTGGGAAAGGTAGAGTTCTCTTGTGCCACGGTTCAATCGTTCCAAGAAATCCGTTTGCCGCTCGCCCTTGTCGCCTCCGGCGACCAACCGAGGCCCCGATAACCGCAGTTGTCGAGACGCGGCAAAGCCGCTCCTCAGGACGAACGGTTCGTTGGTCAGAAAATGACTGCCATGGGCGAAGGTCAGATCCCCAGCTCGGCCAGTTCTTCCGAGAAGCCCGCCGAAAGGATGGGAAAGCGCGTGCCGGCGCGCGGGTCCAGATCGTGGCGGTCCAAGTGGAAGCTCGGCGCGTAGCGTTCGCGCTTCCATTGGTTGCGGGTCCAGAGCCGGAAGAAGCGGCCCACCCAGGTCTTCAAACGCGGGTCGTCCGACCAGGGCGTGTTGCTGGACAGCTCCCTTAGGCATTGGCGTGGCGACTTGCGGTCGCGGATGGCCAGCATTTCCAGCCTCGACAACAGCGGGTAGGGCATCAGGTCGGCTTCGTCGGTTTGTTCGGCCTTGCCCTCTTCGCGGGGCCGCAGCTCGGCGGTGGGCGCCTGTTGGGTGATCACGTGCAAAAAGGGCATCGCAGGGACTCCCTTGGCTTGGCCCGCTTGCACGGCGGCCAGCCAGCCCAACAGGAAGTGTTTGTCGATCCCCGCCAGCGGCGAGAGCGATCCCGCCGTGTCGCCGTCCATGGTGGCGTATCCCACCGCCATTTCCGAACGGTTGGAGGTGGTGATCAAAAGGCGATCCAAGGCGTTGGCCAGCATCCACACCGACGGTGCCCGCACGCGGGCCTGGATGTTCTGCAAAGCGATGTCGTCCTTGGACCACGACAGTTTCCGCTCCAAGGCTTCTTCGGCGATGTGCCTGTAGCCTTCCACCAGGGCGTCCACGTCCCAGGCGCGAAACACGGCGCCCGTGCCTTCGGCCACGGCTTCGGCGGCCGAACGCGTCACGGTTCCGGAATTGCGGGTGGCCTGGTAGGCGCACAGGAGCATCTCGCCGGTCAGCCGCTTGGCCGAAAGGGTTCCGTGAGGAGAGTCGATGCGCGGGAGCGCTTGACGGAAACCGTCTTCGCCGAGTTCTTCCAGGGCCCAGTGGAAGGCGAGATGGCAAAGGACCGCGCAGGCCGCGCTGTCGGCGCCACCGGAAAGGGAGAGGATGAATCCTTTGGCGCCGGCCTTGCGCAGGTAGTCCCACATGGCAAGGGCCGTGGCGCGTGCGAATTCGGTGTGCGGGTCGAAGGTGCCGCGCTCGATCGCGGCGGGGAGATCCGCCTTGGCCGGTGCGATGGGGAGCTCCACCAGATGCACGCGCGGCGCGTGGGCGGGGACGGGGTGGCCTGAAACGGCCCGGTGCGTGCGGATCTCCTCCAGGTCCGCATCCGCGGCGGACACCACCACGGACCGGAAGGTGAGTCGTTCGCCTTCGGTCAGAATCCGTCCACAGGAGGCGATCCGGCACGAGGCGTCGTAGATGGCGCGGCCGGCCTCGTTGCCGGAGAGGTTGGCCCACACAAAGGCCGTGCCCAGGGAGCGCGACCCGTCGGCCACCAGGCGCGAACGCAGTTCGTCCTTGCCCAGCGCGAAGTGGGAAGCTGATGGACACAAGATGACATCGCAGTCGGCGGCAGCCAGTTCCAGGCCGGGCCGTCCGGCCGCCCAGGCGTCTTCGCAGATCTCGAACCCGATCCGCACGCCGTGCCACTCGAACACCTGGTCGCCGATGGGGCATCCCAGTTCCGGATGGGTTTCCAAGGCGCCGGGTGTCCAGGGCGTGAACCAGCGGGGTTCGTAGTGGATGCCCTCGCGGGCCAGATGGCGCTTGGCCGCCAGGCCCAGCACCCTGCCGCCGCCCACCAGAGCGCAGGCGTTGTGGACGCGGCCCCGCACGCGCACCGGTAGGCCTGCCGTGACCAGCATCCCTTCGGGGATTTCGGCGGCGAAGGATTTGAGGGAGGCCAACGATCGTTCCGCCACCCAAGCGGACAAAAACATGTCCTCGCAGCCGTAGCCGGAAATCCAAAGTTCCGGAAGGCACAATAGCTGTACACCCAGGTCGCGGGCTTGGCGCACGGCCTCGCGGGCGAGATTGAGGTTGCCGGAAAAATCCAGCGGGGTGGTGGCCAGCGCGGCGGCTCCGAGGCGTAGGATCATCTTATGGCTGCTCCAGCGAATGGGCGTGGAAGAGGGCGCCGAGCACGTCGGCCAGATCGATGTCGGACAAGCGTTCCAGCGGACTGCGAAGCGACAGGCGCGTGAGATGACCCCCGTCCCACAAGTGGGCCACCAGAAGGAAGTCGTCGGATCTTGTCTCGCCAAAGCTGCGCAACACGGTCACGCCTCCCGGAGTCTCTTCCAAGCGCGTCTGCTGGGAATTGAGGGCGTGCTTTTCGCACCACGCTTCGTGGGACTCCACCATCTGCTCGGAGGTGAGGTCGCGGGTTTCCATCAGGTCCAGGATCTCCAGGGCGCCACCGCCCTCGCCAACCCACTTTCCGCTGCCGATGGCGGTCCACTGGTGGGCCAGTTCGAGCCCGAACCATCCGCGCGGCGAAATCATTCGGTGGTCTCGCCGCGAGCGCGCCGGTCCAGGAAGTCCTGCAACAGGACCTTGGCGGCGGCCTTGTCCACCAGGCCCTTGGGGTCCTTGCCGGGACGCCAGCCCGCGGCCTTCAGGTCCTGCTCGGCGGCGAAGCTGGAAAACCGCTCGTCCTCGAATCGCAGCGGGATCCGGGTGCGCGCGGCCAAACTCTCGGAGAACTCCCGCACCGCCTTGGCCGTCTGGGATTCCTCACCGGTGTCCGATCGCAAAGGGAGTCCCAGCACGATCCAGCCCACGTCTTCGTCGTCGCAGATAGCCAAAATCCGTCCGATGGGGTCGCGATCGCGGGAGTCCAGCGTGGTGTATCCAAAGGCCTGGAGCCCTTCCAGATCCGAGAGAGCGACTCCGATGCGTCTGGCTCCCCAGTCAATTCCCAGCCATCTTGGCACGTTCGTCCCTCAATCTCGCGTATTCGTGAAGCAGGTACACGGTGGAAGATCGGACGCTGACTTTCGGAGCGGCGACTCCGGCGCGAAAGCCGAATCTTCCTTGCACCAAGTCTAGCAAGGCATGGAGCGCTTTTTCCCCCTCCGAACGTCCGCTATGGCAGTGGCGGATCTCGCCCTTCTCGATCCAAATCCAGCCGGCGAACCCGGCGGTGCTGATTTCCACCCGCCCGGTCCTCTGGGCGTTGGCCAAAAAGTACAGAAGTTCCAGGAGCGTGCCCGGGGCGAGGGGGCCCTGGAATTCGTGGCGGCGCGAAAGCTGGTTGGGCCCGGGCACCAGAGCGACCAGCAAGGCGCCCGCCTTTAGGATTTCCTTGGCGCGGGCATGTCTTCCCAGCCAGGAACGCATCGGGGCCGCCTTGCGCTCGACAGGAGGATCTCCCAGCAACACCACAGGAGTCGAGGCCACGCGCGCGTCGTTGGCTTCCAGGGCGGAAAGTTCCGCCCCGTGCAAGGTGGGATCCAGCACTAAAAGTGATGGGTGGAATCCACCCAGGAATTCACCCAGCCCCACCCCGTGGGGCAGGATCTGGGCGTCCCAGCCGGCATTTTGGAAGGCCAAAAGCAGGGCATCCGAGCGATTGGTGGATTCCGTGGCCAACAGCACCCAACGGTTTCTGCCCTCCATGTGGCTTCGCAGCCTGCGGCGCGAAAGCAATAGCGCGACCAGACCCAGCAGCACCAAGACGCACCCTCCGATCACGGAGAGCACGATCTTGGGATCCGTGGTCATGATGTATTCCCACATAGGCGGCCGCTCCTGGACTCAGGCGAACGTGCTGGGCTTGGCGAGCTTCAGCTGGTCGACGATGTCCTCGAACACGCCTTCCACCGGCCCCATGGCGTTCACGCGGCGCAGCAGTCGTTTTTCGTCGTAGAGCTCGATCAGGGGCTTGGTCTTCTCGTGGTATTCCCGAAGCCGCACGCGCAGGACTTCCGGGGTGTCGTCCAGGCGCTTGGTGAACGAGTGGGAGCCAGCCGGAACGGTGGCGGCGCGCTTCATCACGCGCTCTTCCACCACATCGTCGGGAACATCCAGGTAGATCACCGCATCCAAGTTCCAGTTTTCGAACAGGAATTCCGCCTGGGGACGGGTGCGTGGGAATCCGTCGAGCACGAATCCCCAGTTCCAATCGTGTTCTTCCAGGCGGTCGTGGACCACCTCTTCCACGATTTCGTCCGGCACCAGGAGACCCTGGTTCATGATCCGGGTGATTCGCGCCGCGATCTTGGTGTGGTTGGCCATGTGCCAGCGGAAAATGTCTCCGAGGCTGATGTGGACAAATCCATAGTGTTTGCACAGAAGCTCGCTCTGTGTTCCTTTGCCCGACCCTTGGGGCCCGAAGATGACGTACTTGTCCATGTCTCCCATTCTATTCCAGTGAACCCGCCTCGCCAAGTCATTCCGCCTCGCAAGTCCTTGTATTTCAACAATATGCTGACTCGAGCCAGGGACCAAAAAGAGGGGAAAAGGGTCGATTCTTTCGATTTTACGATTATAACTGGCAGAAAGCGCAAAAAACCCGGGAATGTGTGATGCGCATCACAGACTTCCGCGCAGAAATCCGGTATCCTTCTCTTAGCACCTGACACCTCCTCGATGACAGGGCGCTGAAGGGGCCGGAGCGCAACCGGCCCCTTTCCTATTTTCTTTTTTCAATGGCCAAAGCGAATCAATACCGCCTTGCCGGGGTGGCCGCTGCCGCCTTGGCAATGGCGTCGTGCAAATCTCCCGATCCTTCCACCCAAGGCAAAGCCAGCCAAGCGGCCAAACCCAAACCGGATTCGTCCGCGGTGGTGTTTGTCGCGTCGGTCTGGCCCGTCGCTCGCCTGGCCTGCGATCTGGTCGGAGATCCTTGCACCCCCGTGGCCTTGGTGCCCGCCGGGGCGTCGGCCCATTCCTGGGAGCCCAAACCCTCCGATCTGGTGCGACTCCAGGGTGCCACCGCCTATTTGCAGGTAGGGTTGGAGTTCGAACACTCGTGGGTTCCCCGGTTCCAGTCGGCCGTGGAGCATCTCCGGGTTCTGGATCTGTCCGGAGCTTTGGATCTGTCCAGCCACGAAGAGGGCCACCCGCACCGCGGAGCCGAGCCGGAAGCCGATCCCCACGTTTGGTCCAGTCCGCGCGCCTTGAAGCTCCTGGTGGGAGTGCTGGGCGAACAGATCGTGCGCTCGCGTCCGGATCTGGAACCGCGCGTGCGCGCCGGCCTGCCGCTGCAGCGCGGTCGGCTGGATGCCCTGGACTCCCTCGCTCGCCAGGAATTGGCGCGCTTTTCCGGGAGGACCTTCCTGATCAACCATCCGGGCCTGGGGTACTTCGCCCGCGACTACGGCCTGGTGCAGCGTCCGCTGGAATCGCATGGACGGGAAATGACGCCGGTCATGATGTTCGAGATCCGCAAGACCGCGCGGGCCCAGGGAATTCGCGCGGTGTTCGTGCAACCGGAAAGCTCGCCCGTGGTGGCCACCCAGGTGGCCGCCGAACTGGGGGTTCCCGTGGTGGACGTGGATTTGTTGTCCGCCCAGCCCTACGACACCCTGTTCTTGCGGATGGTCCATCGGATGGTGGGGTCGCTTTGACCCACGCGTTTCGGCTGCAAGCGGTCACGTGTGGATATCGCGGACACGAGGTCCTGCGCGCGGTGGATCTGGACATCCCGCGTGGCGGGATCCTGGGGCTGATCGGGCCCAACGGAGCGGGGAAGTCCACCGTGTTGCGTCTGCTGTTGGGCTTGCTGGATCCGCAGGCGGGCGCCGTGGAAGTGCTGGGTGTGAAACCCCGCCAGGCCAGGCCCAAGGTGGGATACGTCCCGCAGAGCCTGGTGTTGGAGCGCGATCTGCCGGGCACGCTGGAAGATCTGGTGTTGGCGGGGTTCCTGGGGCTGCGCAGGGCCGGATCGGCGCCCACGAGCCAAGATCTGGAGCGGGCCCACGGCTGGATGGAAAGACTCCGTATCGCGGATCTGCGTAGACGGAAATTGTCTGAGTTGTCCGGAGGGCAGCTGCAGCTGGGCCTGGTGGCGCGCGCCCTGGTGCGCGAACCGGAGCTGTTGCTTCTGGACGAACCCACCGCCAACGCCGACGCCCGCGCTGAAGGAGCGGTGTTCGGTCTGCTGGAGGATTGCTGCCGCGACCGCACCGCCGTGGTGGTGAGCCACGACGTGGGCGTGCTTTCGCGCAACGTGGATTCCATCGCCTGCGTGGGGGCCGGGACCATCGTGCACCACGGTACCCGCGAAGTCCCGCAGGACGCGTTGGAAGCCGCCTACGGCTGCCCTGTGGAGCTGATCGCCCACGGCCATCCCCATCGCGTGCTTTCGGTGCACGGCCCGGACTGCCACCACGACCACGCCTCCTGCGGAGGCCACGGATGAGCCTCCTGTTTTGGCCCTTGGTGGCCATCGTGCTGGCCAGCATCGCCGCCGGGGTGGCGGGCACCTTGGCCGTGTCGCACCGGATGGTCTCCATTGGCGGTGGATTGGCCCATGCCGCCTACGGTGGTGTGGGCTTGGCGTTTTTCCTGGGTTGGGCGCCTCTTCCCGTCACCATCGGCTTCACGCTGGCGGCCGCACTGCTGATGACCTGGCTGGTGGAGCGCTCGCCGGAGCGCTCGGACACCTTGATCGGGGTGGTCTGGGCGATGGGGATGGCCTTCGGCATCCTTTGCGTGGACCTGTCGCGGGTGTACACGGGCGATCTGAACGCGGTCCTGTTCGGGAGCTTGCTTGCCATCCCTCGCTCGGATCTGGCGGCGTTGGCGGTGCTGGACGTGGCGCTGGTGGTGCTTTCGTGGGTGTACCGCCGCGAACTTCTGGCCTTGGCGGTGGACGCCGAATTCGCGGAGGTGGCGGGGTTCCCGGTGCGGATCTTCCGGGCGGGGCTGCTTTGCGCCGTGGCTCTTTCCGTGGTGCTTCTGATGCGTGTGACAGGACTTGTCCTCTTGGTGGCGTTCCTGTCCATCCCCGGTGCCTTGGCCGTGCGCTGGACGCGATCGTTGGCACGGGCCATGGCGTTGGCCACCGCGCTCACCTTGGCCTTCGGGCTGGCGGGATTGGCCCTTTCGTGGTGGCGGGATCTTTCTCCCGGAGCGTGCATCATCTCCGTGGCGGGGATCACGTATCTGGCCGTCACGTTGGGTCGACGGAAGTGATCGAAGGCTGATTTCTTACAGATTGAAAGTTCAACTTTCAATCTGTAAGAAATGTCCAGGCGGTGACGATCCTTGGAAATCCGGTCAGGCTGCCAGGGCGGCCGTGGAACGCCTTTTCCGCCGCCGTTCCACCAGCCACAGCAGGACGGTCGCCGCCGTGATTCCCACCGCATCGGCCAGAAGGTCGAACGGATCCAGGGTGCGGTTGGGGAACCGGGCCTGGCTCAACTCCTCGAGCACCACGAACGCCACGACAAAAATCGTCCCAACGTGGAGGTTCAGGCGGAGGATCTTCCAGCGGCGGAAGGAAAGTCCGAGGTTGATCCCGAAGGTGAGGGTGCCGAACAAGCAGGCGTGCCCCACCTTGTCGCCGTAGGGAATCGCCTTCACGAGATCGAAGAAGACGCTGGGTCTTCCCGTGTCCGCGAGGAAGACGATCCAGAGGATGAATCCGAAGAAGAGGGCAGACAAGACCAGGAAAAGGCGGGTCATGGGGGGTAAGGAGCCTTTGAGAGGGATATCGGAAGACGGACAGGAAGATCCATCAACTTCCAAAACCGATGGAGAAATCTCCACTGTGCAATATTCCAGCATTCCACCGAAAAATCGATGGTTCTGAGAATTTCCCGGAGCGTTGCCTGAAACGCCCAGCGTGTTCGGAAGCGTGCGCTTAACGTTGCCTCTGCCCTCCGATGTTGCGATCTCCCGATTGTCCCTTTCGTGCTTCGTCGGCGGGCGCGCAAGGACCAACCTGACCATGTTCAACCTGACCGTTGCATTCCAGCGTCTGCTCGTATCCATTCTGGTAGCGGTTTCCGTTTCCGATGCGTGGAGTCCGGAAAACCTGCGGGTGGATCTGGGCATCGTGGACTCCGGGAACACGAGATTGATTCGGCTCCGTTCGTTCCAGGAGCCCAATGGTGAGGCGATGATGGTCGCGGTGGATCCCGTGCGACTGGAAACCTCGGTGCGCGTGCAAGCGGGCTGGAAGGTGTCCAAAGACAGCCTTTCCAAGCTGGATTCCACCGCGTGGGGCAGGTTGCGCCGCGAGGAAACTTCGCTCGAGTGGAAACATGGGGGAGTCTCGCGTTTGTCCGGAACGGACCGAGGCATCGCCTTGACCATCGACCTCTGCCCTTCCCACAAGCCGTTCGATCGGCGGGTGATCGCGGGATTGCGAAGGGCATTCGGCCCAAACTCCTCGGCCATTCCCGTGGCCTTTGCCGTGACAGGTTCTTGGATGCGCAACCATGAAAAGGATTTGGTCTGGCTGCGCACTCTGGCCGATTCCGGGATCATCGCACCCACCTGGATCAACCACACCGACAACCACCGCTACAAGAAGGGCGTGGCCAACGCCAAGAACTTCCTGTTGCTTCCCGGTACGGACGTGGTGGCGGAAATCCTGGGCGCGGAAACGGAAATGCTCGAACACGGAATCGTTCCGTCCGTCTACTTCCGATTTCCGGGCCTGGTGGAAAACAAGGCTCTGTTCGATCAGGTGGCGGCCACGGGCGTGCTGCCCGTGGGCACCGACGCGTGGCTTGCCAAGGACCAGAAGCCCGGACCGGGATCCATCGTGCTGATCCACGGCAACGGCAACGAGCCCAAGGGCGTGAAGGATTTCCTGCAGCTTTTGCAGTCCAAGAAATCCGGCATCCGCCAGGGGACATGGCGCCTGGAGGATCTGCGGCGGGGCTAGATCCGGAATCTGCCAGTTTCTGTCTGAAGCTGCAGGGAGACCTGCTCCGAGGAGCGCGATTGGGCTTCGCTGGATTGGGCCAGGTCGCGCAGGGATTTGCCTTGGCGCACCAGGGACTGGATGTCGCGCGAGATGCCGGTGATGGCCTCGGAGCCTTCCTGGAGGTTTCGTTGCACCCCGCGGTTTCCGGACACGGCATGGCCGATAGAACGCGAGATTTCCTGGGTGGTGGCGGATTGTTCTTCCACGGCGCTGGCGATGGTGGCGATGTTGCGGCCCAGTTCCTCCATGCTTCCCACCACGGAGGCGATCTGCTTGACGGCCTCCAATGTGGTGGAGCGGATGGCTTCCACGCGGCCTCGGATGTCTTCCGTCGCCTCGGCGGTGCCCTTGGCCAGTTCTTTCACTTCTCCGGCGACCACGGCGAACCCTTTGCCCGCCTCGCCCGCCCGTGCGGCCTCGATGGTGGCATTCAGCGCCAACAACTTGGTCTGCTCGGAAATCTCCACGATCATCTCGATCACCGATTCGATTTCACGCGAGGCCGCGGACAGGCTTTCCATGCGCTCGTTGGCGGCGCGCGCACCTTCCAGCGAACGGCCCGTCATGGAGCGAGTCAGATCCGCGCTGCGGGAAATTTCGGAAACCGAGGCACTCATCTCTTCCACCGCCGCCGAGACCGATTCCAAGCTGCCCATCGAGTCGGCGGCGTCCTTGGCGATGGTCTGGAGGGTGACGGAGGCTTCTTCGGTGGCCGCTGCGGCGGTGAGCACCACCTTCTCGTTGGTTTCCGCCTCCGTGCGCAACCTGGCCGAAAGTTGGCTTTGGTCGGAAGAGGAACTCGCCACCTGCTCGGCGGCGCGGGCGATCTGCCCCAGGGATTGGCGCAGGGCAAGGCGTGCGGACCCCAGCCCTTGGACCATGATTCCGATTTCACCGCCGGGATCCCAGCTTTCGCCATCGCGGAAATCGCCCTGTCCAAGTCTTAGCATCTGGTCGGCGATGTGGTCGATGGGTGACAGGATTTGACGTACAAGGACGATGCTTCCCGCGATTCCGAGGGCGGCCAGGATCAATCCGAGCGCGAGCAGTCCGGTGAACAACCCGCGGTTGCTTTCGGTCGCGGTGTCGTCCAGCGTTGTCACGAAAGATTCCACCTGGTTCAGAAGCCGTTCGGCATGGGCATCCAGCTTTTTTCGGGCTTTGTGCGCGTCGCCGGACTTCATGCTTTCGATGCCGAACTTGGCATCACCTTTGAGCGCGGCATCGCGGATGGCCTCCACCGCCGCGCGATATCCCTTGGTGGCCTCGCGGGTGGAGTCGATGCTTTTGCGCAGCGAATCGGGAAGGATGGCGCCCATTGAATCCAACTCATGCAACGTGGAATCGATCCGGACCAGATCCTTGGCGATGTCGCCAGCGACCTTTTCCTGTTCGTCCGGCATCAACAGCAGCTTGTAGACGTCCCCTCGCAGCTTGTAGAGATGCTTGTGGAGTCCCAAGGTGCGGTCGGCGACCTCGAAACCCTTGTCGTGAAGCGCGGAGATCGCATCCGAGTTGCGTGAAGCGCCGCGCAGTCCCAGTGCGGAAACCAGCGCGATTCAGCCGAGCAGACCGCCGACAAGGATGAAAATCTTGGAACGGATGGAGAGTTGACTGGCCATGGTCTTTGCCTTCACGAGGAGTTCGAGACACGTGTCCAGGGGAGTGTCTCATAGCCTTGCGGCAGGGTCAACCTATGCGATGTTGGAGGAGCATCGGGTCCATCGAAAAAGCCCGACCCTCCGATGTGGGAGGATCGGGCTCGAGAGGATTTTTCATGCCCAAGGGGTGTTCGGCGATCAGCCCCAGCCATCGTGGAGGAAGGTGCGCAGGGACAGATGCTTGACCCCTCGGTCGTCTTGGATCCAGGGATCCATGCTGACCACGAGCTTGGGATGGTTGTCCGGCAATGCCAGCAGGTTTCCGAATTCTCTTTCGCGGGTCGAGGCGTCCGTCATCACGTAGGTTGCCTGGACGTACATCCGGTCGGAGCCCCGGTGGCAGACGAAGTCGATTTCCCGACCGTTGATGTCTCCGGTCTGGATCTTCCAGCCGTCCACCACCAGACGGTGATGCACCGCATTTTCCACGATCTGCGAGGGGTCGGCCTTGGAGCGATCCAGCAGCGCCGAGCGAATGCCGAGATCCTCGAAATAATGCTTTTCCGAGACCTCCAGGATCTTCTTTCCTGTCAGATCTTGTCGCTTGGTTCGGCGCACGAGATACGCTTGTTCCAAGTGGTGGATGTGGTCCAGGATGGTGGGTACGGAAGCGGCGACACGTTGGCTTTTCAAAAAGCGCGCGATGGAATTGGCCGAAACGGGCGATCCGACGGAGTCGGCCAGGAAGGTCACCAGGCGGGCGAGAAGGTCGTGGTTCTTGACTCCATGGCGTTGCACGATGTCTTTCAGAATGGCGGTTTGGGCGACCTCTCCCAGGTATCCGAAGACGGTTTCGTCTTCCAACGGGAGGTGGCGCAGGAAGGGAAGGCCGCCGTAGCGCAGGAACTTGCGGAGGGATTCGTCGGAGTCTTCCTGGCGATGGAAGACCAGGAACTCGTCGTAGGAAAGGGGAGGCACTTCGATGGTGATGGAGCGACCCGCGAATCGGGTGGCGATCTCGCCGGAAAGAAGCTCCGCGTTGGATCCGGTCACATAGAGATCCCAGCGTTCTTCGGCGGCGAGGCTTCGCAGGGCGAGGTCGAAATTCTCGATTTCCTCGACTTCGTCGATCATCAGGATCGACGGGCCGAATGGTGCGTGTTTTTGAGCCATAGCCAGGAGGTCATCTGCCGTGCGGATGTGACGCCACTCGGCGGATTCCAGCTGGACAAACAGCGGAGCAGAGCCGCTGGCGGCTTCGAGTTCAAACGCCAAACCGGCAAGAAACGAGCTTTTGCCGACGCGCCGTTGGCCGGTGATCACCTTGATCAGGGCGGAACCGATCCATGGTTGGATGCGCTGACGAATCAGCGGTCGCGGCAACTTGCTGTTAAGCATGCTTTACAAGATACCGAAAAATCGCTCGCATATAAAGCATGAATTGATAAAGGGCATGAAAAAGCCCACCCTCCGCAGTGGGGAGGATGGGCTCTGGTAAGACGCTTCCTTAGAGATTCTCAGCGCAGCGAAGGCAGTGCGTGGACTTCGCGGGTGTCTTGGGATTCCAGGACCACAAAGCGAAGGCCGGAGCCAGCTGCCGGAAGGATGCCCGTGGTGGCGCCAGCTGCGGCTTGAGTGCGAGCGAGTTCCGACCCGTTGACGTCCACCACCCGCACGGTGGCGGGGCTGGTGAGAGCTGTGCCGCGAAGCCAGGCGAATCCGCCTTCCACAGCGCGCACCGAAAGCACCGAGGGCTTGCGCCCACGGGAAGCGACGGAAGCAGATCCCTTGCGGACCATCGTCACGTTGTCGATGGTGACCGTGGTGAGAAGCTTGCCCACGCAGAACTGGATCATGCCGTCGGCGCTGTTGATGTTGGACTTGAGCTCGATGCTGTAGGGGGCTTTGGTGGTGGTCAAAGACACGGTGGCATTGGACTGCCACATCCAATCGCCTGTCGTGAGGGTGGGAGTGATGTCGCGAGCCACCGAGGCGAAGGCATCGAAGGTCACCACGTAGGTCACGTTCGAGTCGAGGGGAATGCCGCCCTGGCGGATCTGGACGCCAAAATCGGTGGTGTCGGTGGCGGTGACGGTGATCGCCGCGCTGCCGTTGGCATAATTCACCGTGGAGGCGTTGTCGGGGGTGGGGTAGTTGCCCAGCACCCAGGCGCTCTGATCGGCTGCGGTGGTGAAGGTCCCGCCCTTGATGAGGTTCGTTCCCGCGCCCGGTGTGAAGACGGCCAACAGGTTGCGGTCCTTGTTCACGGTCACCTTGAGGGTGGTCACTGTGGCCGTGGTGTCGCCGGACCAGCCGGTAAAGTCATAGCCGACGCTGGGTGTGGCGGTGAGGGTGACCACGGTGCCAGAGTCTACTCGTCCATCTATCGAGCGTGTGACAGTCCCGCCAGCCGTTGCAGTCACCCCCAGCGACTTTTTGCCGTCAGATTTGATGTTGAAGTTGATCTCATCTTCGGTGATCGTGTAGCTCGATCCATAGGCTTTGGGGTATTGCGAAACGGCATTGCCCGTCAAGTTGTCGGTGCGAGTGGTTTCAAAGCCCCACCAAGTGACCCAGAAGACGTAGTTCTGTCCTTCGCTGAACAGCTTGTCCACCTCAGGCATCAGACCGTTTTCGGAGATTCCAACAGGCTTGTCTCCACCGATGGCCTTGAGGGTGTCGTACATGTGCTTTTGGAAGCTGAAGTAGGGAGCGTAAACGTCTATGGACATGACATCGACCAGAGTGTCCCCCGGATAATTTTTGCGCACCCAGTTGACGTCCGTACCGGAAGTTCCGAAGTGGTTCGCGTTGTAGACCCAAAGCAAGTTGTCGAGTTTGTGGTAGCGGGTGAAGCGGTCGTACATCTGCTGCCAGAGCTCTTTGAATCGGGGCTGCTGGCCCCACCAGAAGAAGTTCCCGTTGTTTTCATGGAACGGGCGCCACATCACAACGATATTGGAGTCTCGCAGTTGCTTGAGGTATCCGGCGATTCCATCGAGGCGGTTGAGCCACGAGGTGTTCATGGCGTCACCTGGAGTCAGCATCTTGTCGATGATGGTTCCCGCGTCCGTCAAGGTCTTGGCACCGTTGTATCCATCGCCGTCGGGGAGGGCAGCTGTACCGGTGTGCCAGTTCAGCATGAAAATGGTGTTTTTCGGAGCGCGTGCCTTGATGATGTCGACCACTCGTTGGCGATCGTTCAGGGCGCTGGTGCTGATATCACCGAAGTCAGACTCGTAGATAGCTGGGAACTTTCCGCCGGTTTGACGAGACACGTAACGATCGCGGAAGGAGTACGGAGACGCGCCGGTGTAGTTGGTGTTTCCAGAAGTGGTGGAATCCCAAAGCATCGATTCCTGCCCGGAAAGGATCCCTTTGCCTTTGAGATCCTGCAAATACGTATAGACAGCCTTTGCTTTGGCGCTTGCGCTAGGGTTGACCGGAGCAAGGGTTGCAGCTTGGGCGGTGAGGGTTGCCAACGCGGCGTAAACAAGGAGGTTCTTGAGCAAGGTGTTGTCCTTTCGACAGTCGTTCCAGGATGCCATAGAGCGACAAACAATTTGTCGTGAAAGATGGGTAGGCGTTCAACCCCTCACCTTGTCAATACGTGATAAATGTAATTAACTGTATGATTGTATGGCTCAACACAACAAGCCAGAAGTCATGGAGCGGCTCCGGGAATTGGCCAGAAAAGACCCTGACCAGAAGCTTCCCTCCATGCGCTCACTGGCGTCGGCTTGGAATGTGGGGTTGCAGAAGGTTCAGATCGCGATCCACCGCGGAGTGCAGCAGGAGTGGCTTTGCACGCGGCCAGGGTCTGGTGTGTGGGCGCGCAAATCGTTGCCAGATCCCACCCCGCCGGTGCGGAGGATGGATGCCCTCCGCCTTGCGGATGCGATCGGTGCCCAGATCCAATCCGGAAAATTCGCCTTCGACGAAGCGCTTCCCTCGCCCAAGGATCATGCAAAGCACCACGGGGTGCACCCGGCCACGGCGCGCAAGGCCTTGGGGGTGCTGCTGTCCAAGGGACTGGTGGAACGGCGAGGGCGCAGTTGGATCGTCAATCGTCCGGTGGGAAAGAAGTCCACGCGCACACCGGTGCTCTGGTGCATCGGCGCTTCAGAGGAGCCGGGTCGGATTCGCATCGATTCGGATCGTGAATGGGATTTCTGGCGCGACTTGCAATCCGAAGCCATCCGCAGCGGCTTGGCGCCGCGGTTGGTGACTTGGGACGGCGAGCTTCCCGAGCCGGATGAATCCGTATTCGGCGCGGTGGTCTCCACCTGGCACTTGCCGGAAAACATGGTGGTGCTCGATGCCCTCCAACGCGCCAAGATCCCCACGGCGGTGTGGGTGGCCACCGAAGACGTGCTGCCCGGTAAACGTTACCGGCAGGCGCGCGGAATGTGGTTCCACGACCTGGCCCACGGGCGCAGCGCGGGCGAAACCATGGGACGATTCCTGTCTGGGCAAGGCCATCGCAAGATTGCCTGGATCTGTCCGTTCCAGGGAAGCTCGTGGGCGAAAAACCGGATGGCAGGTCTTTGGGCGGAGCTCGGTCCGCAGTTTGAAACATTCGAGGCGATCGGCCCGTGGATATCGGAGTGGGACATCCAGGTGCAGGTGGCGGAAGATCCCGCCGTGGTGGGGAGGATCGATCTGTCGGGGATCGCAGACCAGGGCCCGTACGATTCTCTGCGGCGGCCCCTGGCGGAGTGGATCACACGCGAGCGGACGCTTTCGATGTTCACGCCCCAACTGGAAGCTGCGCTCGATTCCGGTGCCACCTTATGGGTGGCAGCATCCGATCTGGTGGCCCAATGGTGCCTCCATTGGCTGGCCGCGCGGGGGTTGCGTCCTCCCCGCGACCTGGCCCTGGCGAGCTTCGACGACACTCGCGATTCCTCGCGGCAAAATCTGACCAGCCTGAGATTCGATGTCCAGGGGATGATCCGTTCGATGGTGCGCCAGATATTGTCTAGTCGCGATGCCCATCCGCTGGTGTCCCGCTACGCGGGGCACGTGGTGGAGCGGGGGACGACGGCCCTGCATCCCAGGGCGGAAGCCTAGTCCATCACGCAGCGGATTCCGGCGCGCGATGAAACGTTAATGCCATTTCCCAGCGCAAAAATCCAAGGTCCGGTAACCGTTGAACTCCCATCCTTTGGCATCCAAAGCCAAAGTTCATCGCTTGCCATCGGCGGGGCTCCACTGGGGAGAATAAAGTCGCCGAACGATCCTCCACCGGCAAGTTTTGTTTCCGGAGATTGCTTGCCACGCCGAGACCATGTCGAATCAAGACGAAGCGCGTAGAGGGAGTCTGCTTCCCCGGTGGGAATCGTCGCTTTAAACAAGGCAGACCATTCGGATCTCGAAGAGATATGCCATCCCGAAGGGCAGATTCCCTTAGACGGAGCGAGGTACAGCGCGTTGTTCATGGCTGCGCTGTAGGTGAAGGCTTGGATCTGCGAATAGACCCGTCCCGCCTCACAGCCCCTGCTGGGGCAGGAGGTGTCCGGATCGAATTGCGTTTCCGGAAGGGTCCGCAGGTTGCTGCGCATCCACACCTTGCCATCGGGCATGCGGATGGTGCGGTAGGCATTGTGGTCGACATCTTGCACAGTGTCCACGATCAGCAGGTTCATCCAGTCGGTCCAGGCGCTGAGAACCACGCCGCCATTGGAGGTGCCGCCGTCGTCGTTGACGCGCATGCGGAACTTCAACGTCACAGAAGTGTCCTGAAGGATCAGGCCACCGATGTTTCCTTGGGCATCCGTGGAAACCTTTGCCAAAAACTGGTTGACGGAAGGATCCTGGAATTGCACTTCCCAGCTGCCGGATTGCACGCCATCGCCCAGGCCCCAGTCGAGCACCTTGACGGCACCGGAGACCGCGAGGGAACCGAGGTAGCTCTTCACGACGATGGAGTTCTTGACGACGGCGACCGTGGGAGCGTGGTTGACGTGGTAGAACTGGCGGGTGGGCAGGGTTTTGATGTTGGTGTCCTTGCCGGCCAGCACCGCGCGGATCTGCAGCGCGCCATTGGTGCGCCAAGTCATACGACCCGCGAATTCCGTCCAGGAGGTGCCGCCGATCGACCACCAGAATTTGGCACCCGCGTCGCTTTGCGCCACGACCACCGCCGAATCCGGCAGGGTCACGCCGGTGTCCACTCCGAAGGAGATGTTCAGTGGGGTCAGGAAGCGCCGATTGATCGAGACGAAATTTGTGTCCGGCTTGCCGGCGGAATCGACGCCCGCCAGGAAGATCCGGTTGGCGCCTTCCGCCAGGGTGACGGAAGCCTCGTGCCGGTCGCTGGAGGAGCTGGAAAGGTTGTTGCCGATGCGCACCGCGATCGCCTTCTGCACGCTCCAAGCCACGAGGAAGGAGGTGACTTTGTTGGAGACCTCGGTGTCGCCGGAGGGAGCCAGGAGCTTGATGGACATTTTCTGGCATCGATGTAGCGGAAGCGAGGATCGGCGCTCGTTGGCCAGGCCGTCCTGGGTTTCCACCACGATGGAGTCGTCTCCCAAGGCGGGATGGATCGAGGCGCCCCACAGTCCTTTGTCCAGGGAATCGGCGGGCTTTCCTTGGATCTTCACGAATTTCAGGCCGGAACGGTCTTCCACGCGCACCTTGATTTTGAGGACGGAATCGGAAAACGAGAGAAGCTTCCTGCCGCTGGTGGCGGCGGCGGGATCCACGAACTCCACCTGTGGGCCTTCGCGATCGGGTACATCGGAAACCACGATGCCAAGCCGGTAGGTGCCCGCATTGTCCAGGCTGTCCTGGACCTTCGCCACCAGCGTGTACTTGCCGAGTTTCGCGCCAGAGCTCGCGACCACGGCGACCTGGCCGGTGAAGGACACTTCGCGAGGCGAGGTGGAAAGATCGGGGATGCCCGTCGCTTCCAGGTTGGAGGCGGGTTTGTCGGCGGAATCGACCAGCGTCACCTGCAGCGACTTGACGCCGAACTTTCCGGATATGCGGCCGCGCAGGCTCTTGTTGGTTTCGGTCAGATGCAGGGTATCCATCGCCAACGGCGATTCCATCTTGAAGGGCGCCAGCGTGCTCTGGTCCAGCGAAAGCTTGAGGGAGAGCGCCTGGGCTTGGGCGATGTCCATGGAAAGGCTCCACTTGCGGACCACTTCTCCCAGCGAAAGTCCCGATTTGGCGGCCAATCGCAGCACGCGGGCGCTGAGGTCGGCGGTGTCCAAACCGCGCGGGGTTTTGGATGAGATTTCCTTGGCGGCGTCGTTGCCGTCGAAGGCCAGCTGCGCGATGGTTTGACGGAAATCAGCAATCTGCGAGTCGCGCGGCGAATCCGCTCGGGAATGGGTGGAGGTCTCCAGCTTGCGAACCAGCTGGAAGGCGCGCAGCAGGCGGCCCGCCGTCGAATCCGAAGCCGTAGGGACGCTGTAGGCGAGCCTCAGTTCGTCGCCGTTGTCGCCTTGCTTGTAGACCAGGCGCGTCGTGCGCAGGCCCAGCGTGTACAGGTCCACCTGCATGGAGTCCGCACCCAGCGGTTTGGAGAGGGGCGGACGGAAACTGACCTCGGTGGATGTTTCCAGGCGAGTGCGTGTGTACGGGGCCGCGCCGGAATCCAGCCGGGTGTGGAATCCGATGGAATCCGGCAACAAAACCGTGTCGCTCATCCGGAAGGTGCCGGCGGGGTGGTTGGACGGGGACGTGGTCGCGGTTGGGCCGGTTTCTTCGATGATGGTCACGCTGTCTTGGCAGGAAGCCAGGAGGCTCCAGGAGGCGAGAGCGCCGGCGATGGCCAGGGGAAGGCCGAGGCGATGGAATCGTGGGGTCATGGAAAGACTCAGAGGGAGTTTGGGAGACATGACGGTAAAGGTATTTGGTTGGGAGGGGGAACCGAGGTGGCTAGTTTGTTTGGCAAAAACAACTGGCGAATCGGGAGAAAGCGAGCCACCTTATTATTTGGGTCGCCTGAGGACCATGGAGTAGCGGACCGTGGTGGAGCCATCTTGAGTCTGATCGAACTTCATGTGGCGGGCCTTGTCCAGGATGGCTTGTTCCAGTTCGGCGTCACCGATAGTGGAAGAAATCTTGTTGATCTTGACGATGTCGCCTTCGGCGGAGATGGTGAAGCCGAGCACCAATTTCCCTTGGAGACGAGGCTTCTTCCGCAGGCGCTTTTCGTAGGAGTAGCGGAAACTCCCGATGTGCCCTCGGATCAAGCGCGAGACGGATTCCGTCTCGCGCTGTGCGGTGTTTTGCGACAATTGCACGTCGCCGGCCTTCGGGGGATCGACGGTGGCGCGAATCTGCGCGGTGGGGGCATTGCCTTTTCCAGCCAGGATCGCATCGATCTGGTTGGGTTCGGGCGGTGGTTCAACGTGGTCGGCCGCTGCGGGAAGTGCGAGGAATGTAGCCGCGAGGATCAGGGCCGTCGCCAATGGATAGGTGCGCATGGGAGATTCCTTGATAGGGACGGAAGTGGACGAATCGGAGGCTCGTCAAGGATAGATTTCCCTGCGCGAATCGAGGGGGGAGGTCCGCGGGAGGTCGCCGGGGGCAATTCCCGTCACCTCCGCGACGATCACCTGATCGCTGCCGCGTTCGCCGCGACCCGCGTATCCAGGCCCGCGAGGATCCGCTCCAGGATGGCGACAAATTCCGCCGAGCGCGACAGCATGGGCATGTGCCCTGCATCGATCGGGAAAATGGCGGCCCCGAGTCGCTCCGCGATCTTTTCCTGGAGCCGCGGGGAAACGCCGTGGTCCTTCAGACAGTGGATGTAGCTGCGGGGAATGGTTGCGGCCTCCCGCCCGACCGGTTCCAGGAACAAGCCCGGGAATTCGGGGCGGTGCCGCTCGACCAACTTGGCGCGCAGCGAGTCGGGAAGGTCGTTGCCGAGCTGGTTCACCAGCATGGCGGGGCTGGGCAAGAGTCCGCGTGGCTGGAAACGAAACAGCACCGGAAGCACCAGGCTGGCGGGAAATCCCATGGTGGAAGCGAAGCTCCGTCCCGGGCGCGGGGCCACCGAAGCCACATGAACCACGTGGACGGCGCGATCCCCCAACGACCGAACCAACGCAGTTTCCAGCACCCCCGCCAGCGAATGCAGGACCAGCACCACCGGCCCGTGGGAAGGGAAGCCGTGGTGGGAGAGAAGTTCCTGGGCGCATCGTTCAGGATTGGTCCGTTCGCGATTCGAAGGGACTTCCAAGGCCACCGAAGGATGCGGCAGGGCTTGGCGGGCGGCTTCCCAGATCCAGGGGCCGGTGCCCGCGCCATGCAGGAAAACCACGTGGAAAGGAGTTGGAGCACAGTGGGGAAGGCTGGATTCGAGCATGGGTCTCTCCATGGTTGGTCTGGTCGGGAGGCAATGCCGACGGCGGACTCCCAGCCTGCAACATGGTGCGACCTTACTGCCAATCTGTGACAGTAGTCCTCAAGATTCCGGGATCCCCAGCGATTCCTTCCAGCGCGACAGGAGCGCGGCGCGGGACCCCGGAAACCTGCCTCCTGCCTCGCTCCAGCTTTGGAGTCGGTCGAGGCGGAAGTGCCTGAACCCGTTGCGCAGTTCGCACCACGCCGCCAGGATCCGGGTCGAATCAAAAAAGGCCAGGGCGGTCGGCCAGACCACGCGCTGCGACTCGGTGCCATTGGCGTCGCGATAGAGAAGCTTCAGACGGCGCCGTTCGCGGATGGCTTCCCGTAGACTGCTCAAATCCAGGGAAATGCCGTCCCGGGGCGCTGTTGGCGCGACGAACAGCGCGGTGTGCTGGAACGTGGACTTGAGGTCGGAGGGAAGGACCATCTGGATGCGCTCCATGGCGCTGCGGGCCGACTTGCCCAGCGAAGGGTCGGTGCGTTCGGAAACCCATCGCGCACCCAGGAGCAGGGCTTCCAGTTCGTCTTCGGTGAACATCAGCGGGGGAAGGACATATCCAGCCTGGACCCGGTACCCGGTGCCGGCCTCGCCATCGATGACCACTCCCTGCACGCGAAGCGCTTCGATGTCGCGGTAGATGGTCCGGACGCTCACCTCCATGGCGGAGGCCAATTCCGAAGAGGTCACCACGCCACGACGGCGCCGCAAGATTTCCAGCAATCGAAGCAATCTTTCCGCTCTGGGCACGCGTCACCTCCTTGGTAGCCAAGATAGGCAGGCGTGGCGGCTCCTGCCATGGATTGGCAGGAAGAGGAGATCTAGGCGAGGTCGGCGGGGACAATTCCCGTCACATCCGTGACGATCGCCCAATCGATGCCGTGCTCGCGCATCTTCCGGGCATCTTCGAGCTTGGAGGCGCGAAAGCCCTTCTCCATACCCTTCTCCATACCCTTCTGCATTCCCTTCTCCATCCCCTTTTCTAGGCCCTTTTCGATCCCTTTCATAATTCCTTCTTCAAGTCCTTTTTCGATTCCTTCTTCATACCCCTTCTCCAGGCCTTCTTGACGCCCTTGCTCGAGCCCTTGCGCTCGCCCCTCTGCCAGTCCGATTTTCCGGAAATGTTCGATGAGCATTCCTGCCTCCCGGTATTCCTGTTTGGCCAACAACGCCAGCTCGCGCTGGAAAGCCGATGAATCTTCAGGTTCAAAATACGCTTCCAGATACAGAACCGCATTCTCGATTTGCGCTTCGGTCATCGCCAGCTTGGCCATCTGCCGTAGCAGATCCAGCTTGATCTGGACCATATCCCCGGAGCCCAGATCCATGCGGGCGGCCAATGCCAGCTGCGCCGGATTATGCGAGTTCAGGAAGTCCCGCACGGGAAGGCTGGAGGGATGCACGGCAAGGAAGCGGAAGTCCAGGAAGCGATGCCCGGCGAAAGCGATCTCGTAGTGAGTCCAGCGGTCCGCCAATGGTTTCCTGCTGGTGTCCGCGTAGATCACGATGGGGATGACCACGGTCGCGAATTTGATGTGCAGGAGCGCGAAATAGCGAAAGACGCGCGCCAAAAATTCCTGGTGCCGTTTGCCTTGGGTTTCGATGAAGACGATGAGGTAGGCTGATGTGCCGCTGTTCTTGGGGCGAACCTTGGCCACGAAATCGAGTCGGTGGGTCTGCGAGGGCAGTTCGGGAAAGAGCTCCTGGGACAGGATGTTCTCGGGGCCGAAATCGCTGAAATCCAGATGGGCGGCCACCTCTGGAAAGAAGCCTTCGATGAACTGTTCGAAGAAATGCGTGAGAAGCTGTTTGTGCAAGCCATCGTGGTCGATATGCTTTTTCGCCGGGGACGGCTTGCGCGGGGAGTTCGAGCGGGGCATGGTACAGAATGTATTGCTTGTAGCTCAAAAAAGCAATGTACAATAGAGCAGTTATTGAGGCGGTGGTCTCGATCGTGCTCCGGTGCACGGGTGCCATGAAGGGAGTCGTGCTGGGGGTGCGCGACATCGAAACCGCCCCTTCCTTCGATGGCCTTCCGCTTCAAGGCGGGGTATCGCGCTCCGTGACGGATCGGTCGGCGGGCATCCGGGACCGGTCTACGCCTTCTTGGGCTTGGAAGGTTTCCGGGCGGGACGGATTTTGTCGTAGGCGGAAATCCATCGTTCCACCGTGGTCCGCGAAGCCAACGTGGCCAGGAGCTCCAGCGGTAGGGGTTTGGCAGGGTCCAGGCGCAGGCAGCTTTTCCCCAGGTCCAGCTTTTGGGTGGTGGCCGCCGTCCATGCCGAAGTGAGCCACTCCACCTCCCCCTCGATCACGTAGAGCCCCATGTGGTAGACCGCCAAGTGCTTCTTCTGCGAGGCGATTTGCACGAAGGGCAGAGGAATGCTGGGGTCGCAGTGGTAGCCGTCCGGGTAGGTGGTGTGGGGGACGCAGAAACTCACCATGCCGTAGGCGAAGCCTTCGGAAAATCCGTCGGGGAGGTTTTTACGGAAGACCTCGCACAAGGATTCGAAGACGGCACGCCGGTCCATGGGCAAGGCTTGGGCGTAGGCGGCGGTGGTGGCTGGAGTCTTGGACATTGCGAGGAACATCCAAAAACTTCCTGACGAGGTGTGGTCCGGGGGCTGAGGGAGCCCGCGGACCTTTGGGGAAGGGTGATCGAGGGTGGCGGGCTCAGGCGCGAATTCAGATCCACAGTTTGCAAATTGCAAATTGAGAATCTATTCTATCGCCATGCGCCCACACAACGGCATGAAGGCCCAGGACTGCTTGGTCCTGCTCAAGATCGTGGATCTGGGAGCCGGGAAGTGGATGGCCAAGGATCTCGCGGCCTCCATCGGACTGAGTCCGACAGAGGTTTCCATGTCTTTGGAGCGGTCGCGCTATGCCAAGCTCCTCGACGACACCAAGCGTCGCGTCAACACCAAAGCGTTTCACGATTTCCTGGTCCACGGTCTGCGGGTGGTCTTTCCCGTGCAACCAGGCGGGATCGTGCGCGGCATTCCCACCGCGTGGTCGGCCAAGCCGTTGTCCGAGTCCTTCAAGAATGCGAATCCCGTCGTCTGGCCATCGGAAAACGGCAAGCTGCGAGGAGAGGCGATCGAACCGTTATTTCCCTGCGTGACAAAAGCGGTCTCGAGCTCCGCTTCCTTGCACGAACTGTTGGCGTTGACCGACGCCTTGCGGATCGGCCGAGCACGGGAGGTCGAGCTGAGCGCGAAGGTCCTGCAAGAAAGGTTCGATGCGTATGCGCACCTCCCTGAACATTGAGCGTTTTGAATCGGTCGCCAAGGGCTTGGGAGATCGTCTGGCCGAGACAGCTTTTGTCGGTGGGGCGGTGGTGGAGCTTTACGTGGATGATCCCGCCGCCCCGCCGGTTCGCAATACCGCCGATATCGACTGCGTCGTATCCGTTACGGACCGCCAGGGGATGCCGTTCGTTTGCCGCTGTAGGGGCGATTCATGAATCGCCCCTACGACGGCATCACATTTGCCGATTTGCTGGGTTCACGCCCAGATAGCTTATGGGCCCAGACGCTCAGGGTGAAGGGCGCTCGAGGGCGGTCAACCAGATCCCGAGGCTGTCCAGGAGCGACTTGCGCGCGGCCGGCCCACCGAAGCTTCCTGGTGGCACCTGGCCGATTTCGCGGCGCGCGAACAGGTACGGACGCTTTCCGTCGCGTTCGAGCCATCCCACGAACCAGCCCATGGGTGCGGCCCCGGAGGTGAAGTCCACGTTGCCGCTGCCGGTCTTGCCTGCCACCATCCAGCCCGTGGGTCCCGCGAAGCGCGGCACGATCGAATCGAGAATGGCATAGGAGCGATCCGACACGCCCAGCTTGCGTTGGCGCACCTTGGCCAGGAACGCGATCTGCTCGGCTGGTGTGATGGCAAGGGAATTCGAAAGCCACGAGCGGGTTAGGCCGTCCGCTTTGCCGGGATTTCCCGACACGTCACGGTTTCCGTACCCGAAGCGTTCCACGTACGTGCGGAATTTGTCCATCCCCAAGGTGCGGGTCAGCTCCTGGCTGAACCAGACGACAGATTCCGACTCCCAGCGCGTGGGGTCGGTGGCTTGGCGGTGCGAGGGGATCGCCGCCGGAAAGGAATCGCGGTAGGCCAAGAGCGGCGCGTGCGCCCCTTCGATCCAGCCCGCATCGGCGCCCATCAGGGCCAGCGGGATCTTGAAGCTGGAAGCCGGGGTGGTGCGCGGGGTACAGGCGGCTCCGCGTTCCAGGAGGATCTTGCCGGTGGAATCGGCGATCAGGGTGCAGGTGCCTGGGGGGAGGGCGGCGGAAGCGAGAAGGGAGGCCAGGATGGTAGAGAGCATGGGTGCTCCGGGAGGAGAGGTGGTGGTGGGAAAGGTAGGTGGGGTGTCAGCGAGCAGTTCAAACGGAAGCAGGTGTGAGCAGTTCAAAGGGAAGCACCCCTGCGGGTGCAAAACTAGCCCTTTGCGGCTTCCGATAGCGAGTCGTCTCCTGCGATCTTGAGGTTTTTTGTTCTGTGTGACCTTGCTCCCTTGAGGTTGATGACCTGGGCCGACTCGAGGAGTCTGTCGAGAATGGCGCTGGCCGCCGCCGCGTCACCCAGGAAGGCTCCCCAGTCCGCGACAGGCCGGTTGGTGGCCACCACGGTGGATGTCGTTCCGTGGCGCCTGTGGATGACTTCCAGAATATCTTCCGTATCGGTGCCCCGCAGCGACTTCATTCCGAATTCGTCCAGGATCAAAAGCTGTGGTGCAACAAGTTGGGCGATCAGTTCGCGCCGTCTGTTGGCTTCTCTTGCGCGCACCAGATCGTCGGCCAGATCGAAGGCGTTTTTCCAAAGCGTTTTCCATCCGGCTGCGACGGCTGACTGGGCCAGGGCGCAACACAGATGGGTTTTCCCCACGCCGGGAGGTCCGACAAATAGCACGTCCCGTTTTTCGTGTACGAACTGTCCGGAGGACAGCTCCTGGATCAGGCGGCGCGGGACGCGTGGATTGAAGGTCCAGTCGAAGTCTTCCAGCGTTTTCATGGAGGGGATCTTTGCTGCGCTCAATCGCCGTTTTTGAAGTCGTCCGGCGCGGCGGTTCATCTCGTCTTCCACCAGTTCGGACAGAAACTGTAGATGATCGGTTTCGCCCTTGCGCGCCAGCATGATCCGCATGGGCAGGCTCTCGGCCATGCCGCCCATGCGGAGGCTGCGCAGGATGGGTTGGAGGGTCTCGATGCTGGTCTTCATTGGCCCACCTCGCCCATCAATGCGTCGATCATCTCCTGGTACTCGTCCATGGATCGGATAACAGGATCTGTCATCGTCGAATCGGCTTGAGGCGATGAGTCGGCCGTGTCCTTGCGTCGTTGCGCCTGCACCAGCTCACACAGCTCCCGGAGGCGATGCCAGCTTGCCTCGGGGGCAGGAGTCATCTTCGAGCATGCCGTTTCCAGGATCTCGGAGCCAAAGCGCCTTTCCAGATCGCGAATGCCCAGGACGCGCCGGTGCGTACGCGGATGTCTGCCTCGGTCGTCGGACAGGATGCTTTCCACCAAGGCGTTGCAGTGCGGCCCGACCTTGGATGCGCCACGGAGGTACCAGGCTTCGCGTTCGTGCCGCGTTCGATCCATCCACGCCGGATGCGCCCCTTCCTTTCGGACCAGATGCCCTTTGTGCAGGCTGCGGTCGTGGCGGATCTCGAACTTCGGACCCGACTCGTGGAGGCGATAGACACGCACCTCGCGTGCGTCGTACTGTACAGACACGATTTGTCCGATCAAGAGATGGCTCACCTCGTAGTGGCAGGAATCCACCTCCACGGTTCCTTGCACACTGACCTTGCGTCGTCCCATCTCGAACAGATGGAACGGGGAGGCCGGAAGTGGTTGCAGTGCAGGCGCCTCCTCACTTTGAAATACCTCCAGGACCTGCCGCTTGTGGCGTCCATGGATGCGCTGGTGCGCGGTGCGGGCCTCCCAGATGCGAAGCCGTTCGTTCAGGGAATCCAATGAGTCAATTTCCGGCAATCCCTTCAGGAAGCCATCCCTCGTGTACCGGCAATCGCGCTCCACGCGACCCTTCTGGTTGGGGCAGCCCGGATCGCAAGGCGACAGCAGAATGCCGTAATGGCCAGCCCAGGCTTGGAACAGTGGATGGAGCACGGGATCGTAGCGATGCGCCTGGATGACGGCGGCTTTGAAGTTGTCGATCTTGAGTCGCTCGGGGACGCCTCCAAACTTCTCGAAACCCCGCATCAGTGCAGCCAGAACTGTGCGCGCCGACTGATCCAGGATCGCTTCCCGGTAGCTCATCGCGCTGTGCGACAGCGTCAGTACCAAAATCCAGGTGCGACGCCGCACCACTTGGCCAGAAGCCTCGCGCAAGACCAAACGAGGCCCCTCCAGGAAGTCCATTTGGGCCTCTTCGCCGGGAAGTACATCCAGATGCTGGAACCATTTCGGGTGATTGGCCTTGACCTTGTGGACCAGACGCTTCACCGAATCCTCTCCGCCCAGGAATCCGTGCAGATCGGTCAGATCCTGCCAGATCCGACGAGCCCCCAGACCACGCTTCAGATAGGCACCGATTGCCTCCAAATGAGGTTTCAATAGGGCGCTGCGCGTCGACAAAACCGGGATAGGGTCGGGCGCTACCTCCTCCGTGGTGGCTTGCTCGATACCCCAGGGATCTCGGACAGGTTCCCCGGCGAGCACTTCAAGGCCAGGTGCTTCCCTTTGAGCGAGATCCCCGGTGAGCACTTCGGGTGCAGATGCTTCCTTTTGCCCCAGGGTGCGACTCAACTCCTGGACCGTTTTGGGCGAGCTGTGCGTCAATCGACAGATCGAACGCTTGGAATGCCCCTGCCGCAACAACGTCAGGATCGTGGTTTTCTTGTCCATCGTGATGAAATTCCCCATGTGTCCCCCGGTAAACTCCGGAGGTAAGCACAGGGGGCATTCAACCGGGAAGACTGCTTCCCTTTGAACCCTCCGAACTGCTCGTTACCGCTTCCCTTTGACTGCTCGCCAACAAGGTGGGGTTTTCCCGGGGGGCCCCGCCCCCGCCCCGCGCCGTGCGCGACGAAGAAAAAAAAGCGAGGGGTTGGCTGCTTGGCAAGGCAGAGGGAGGGGGGGGTATCTTGGTTGGCATGAACGATGGTCTGGATGTTAAATCGAATTCACCTCTGGGCGAGGATGCCTTGGACGCTCTGGAGTCATGCATTCCCGAGCTTGCGGTGGATGCGCTTCGCCACGCCTATCTGAAAGCATTGACCACAAGTGGGTCGGTGGTGGAAGCGATCGACGGGAAGCTTGTTCGAACCTATGCCAATGGTGCCGGGAGACGCTGAAGGAGTTGTCGGAGCGACTAACTCCTTCGCGGATCGGGGCTCGGATGGTGCGGAAGCAAACGGTTTGAACGCCTTTGCCCCGCGATTACGGATCTTCGCCGGCCCCAATGGTTCCGGGAAGAGCACGATCAAGGACATGCTTCTTCCGCAATGGTTGGGGACGTATGTGAATGCCGACGAAATCGAAACTCTGCTCAAGCTCCATGGCAAGATCGATTTGGGCAGATACGGAATTGCCGCCACCCAGGCCGATATTTCCGCCTTCCTAGCGGGTTCCGGTCTCGCTACGCGACCGGAATTCCAGGCTTGGTCGGGACATGGAACCTGGCCGGGGATCTCCTGCGAATCGATGCCTCCGAGATTTCTTCGTACCACGCTTCCATCCTGGCCGACTTCATTCGACATCGACTGGTCGAATCGCGGAATTCCTTCACCTTCGAGACCGTGATGTCATCTCCCGCCAAGGTTGACTTCCTCCGGAAGGCAAAGGCGGCGGGATACAGGGTCTATCTGTATTTCATCGCGACCGAGAATCCCGAGATCAATGTGGCGAGGGTTCGTCATCGGGTCGTTTTGGGAGGGCACGGAGTGCCTGAACGGAAGATCGTCGAACGCTACTTCCGTTGCCTCGATCTCCTGGACGCGGCCATCCAAGTTTCGGATCGAGCGTACCTCTTCGATTCCTCCGAAAACGGTCGGCACAACTGGATCGCCGAGATCACTTCCGGGTCGGATCTGGAAATCAAGACGGATTCCGTCCCGGCGTGGTTTCGGAAAACGGTGCTATCGAAATACGACGCCGTCGGTTGAATATCTTCGGGCCGCATTTCCCGAAGAGATGAAGCAGAGGGGTGTCCCGGTTGGCGCAACCCGCGATTTTCCACTGGGCGAACTGTAAACCAAGATGTAAACTAAGGGCATGCCACGCACACTTCCACGCGTCAAGCTGGACCATTCCCCGTTGGTTCTGGTCCTTGTGCAGGCGCGGTTCTCGCCGCGAATGGACCTGGAGGAGAAGCTGCCCGCCTTCCGCAAGGCTTGCGAAGAGCTGGGCTATCCGGTCTTCCGGGAGAGCAAGGTCAGGTCTGTGAACCTGGGTCCGACTGGTCCTGCGGAAACCAGAGACGCCATCCGCTGGGATTTCCTGGACAAGAGCCAACGTTGGAACATCCTGCTCAGCCGCGAGTTCCTGATGCTCCAGACCACCGACTACGACATCTTCGAAGGGTTCCTGGAGCGCTGGAAGTCCGTGCTCGAAGCCGCTCGTGTCCTGGAGATTCCGGTGGTCGAACGCTTGGGTCTCCGGTACGTGGATCTCGTGCAGCCCGCCGCGAATGAGCCACTGTCGGATTATCTGAAGTCCGCCTTGGCAGGGTATGAACCCGATCCCGGCTCCACACTCGAGCGGCGCCACCACATGGCGGCCTCGGTGTTCGCCACACCTCAAGGACAGATGCTGGTCCGCGTCTCTCCCGCTATCACCTCGACGCCTCCCGATCTGGACAATCTGTTGCTGAAGGGAGTCGCACAGCCGGGACCGGGTGCGGTGTTCCTCGATTTCGACCACTCGTCGACGGAAATTGTCTACTTCGAGCCGGACGGCATCGAAGCCGCCACCGACGCTCTCCACGATGCGCCGGATGTCCTGTTCCGCGAGGTGGTCACCTCCAAGGCCAAGACCGTCTGGGGCCTGCGGAGCCAGCCATGAACACGGTCGATCTTTTCGCCGCGACCGGAACCACTTCCACCGCCGAGTCGGCAGGCTTGCCGCTTTGGCCCCACCTGAACGTCACGGGGACCGTGATCCAGGTTCCCCAGGCGGAATGCGACCTCGCTGGCATGGACGCGAGTCCTGTTCCCGAGGCGGTGCACCTCGCGAAGCGGATCCAGGATGGGCTTGGCATCACCATCGGTCAGCTCGCCATGGCCCTGGGTTGCAGCCGACAGGCGGTCCACGGATGGAAGCGGGGCAGGCGGATCGACGCCGGGAACCTCGCGAACTTGCGAACAGTCGCCGAATGGGCTGATGAATGGGCGAAGCGCCACCCTGATCGGGAAATCGAGCCCGATCTCCTGGGTCCGGCATTTCTGGAGAAATTGGCGCGCGCGGGGATTTCCAGCCCAAAGGGGCGTGCGATGTGGGAGAGGCGCATCCTGGGTCCCGATCCGACTTCGGGGTGGGTGCCGTTGACATCGGCTGACCAACTCGCACGCTTGATCGGCGCGCAGCCCGTTTCGGATGCGGAGCGTGCGCATCGCCGTGCGCACAACCTCGGCTCCTTGAAGATCGATGCCCGCCTCTGAAGAGTCTGTTGCGATTTCCAAGGCCTGGATGCAGGGCTCCTTCCTACCTCCTGAGCTTCTGACGCAGCTCGACCCCGGGTTGCCTTCCGGGTGCATCGGTGTGGTGGTCTCCCACTCCTGCGACCTGGCGAACGAGTCCATGGACAAGGAGCCCTGGTTCGAGTGGATTCCGGCGGCGACCATCGACAAGGCTGACAAAAACCGGATGCGGTCCCGGAGTCCTCGCGAGCTCCACCTTGCCGGAGCTGGACCGGGTGGGAGCCACCTCGGCCTCCTGACCAAGGACCGGCACATCCATTCTCGCACCTTGCTGGAGGGCAATGAGCCTGTAGGTGGTCTGGACGAACCATCGACGGGCATCCTCGCCACTTGGATGTCGCGTCGGTACGCACGCACCGCACTGCCAGATGCGTTCAACGATCGGAGATCCCGTATCGCTTCGCAGGTGCGCAAGCTTCTCGATCGCGGGAACCAGGAGCATCTGACAGGCTTGTGGGTGATGCTCCACACGCAGGAAGAACTCAAGGAGGAAGCCTATCGGATCGCGTTGCGGGGAACCACCGCGAAAGCTGCGACCCCGGCGCAGAAGGCCTCCGCGAGAGCCCTATTCGACGAGATTGTCGATCTGCTGGGGGCCTGTCCCGGCATCGAGGTGGGGCACGACGAACTTCGCAGCGAGGAGCAGTTCCCCCTCAGCGATCTGGACGTGTTCCTGCGGATGGATGATTGGGATGATTTGAGTCGGGGGTGAGGGGCGCCCCGGCCCGCGAGGCGCGGCCCGTCGGGCCCTATGCCTTCGGCACGCGGCCTCCTCGGCCAAAGGCCTGCGGGGTCCAAGTTCAGTCACTGTCAGCGGAGGCTGAGGGAGGGTGACGTTCACTGGAACAGGTTTCTCTTTTCTTTTCCTAGAATTGAAGATTAACCTCAGACCACCTCATCAGCCGGACCATGGAGCACGTTGGACAGTATGCAGCTTGCAAAAATTTCTGGCATTGACCTGTTTTGCGGTGCAGGGGGCTTGACCTCTGGGCTCCGCAAGGCCGATATCAATATCATTGCAGGTGTGGATATTGATATCAATTGTAAATATTCGTACGAGTGGAATAATGGACAAGCCCAATTTATTGGAGAGAGCGTTACAAACTTAACCGGTGCTTCACTCTCGAAGTTGCTCCCTCGTGGAAGTATCCGATTGTTAGCTGGTTGTGCACCCTGCCAGCCATTCTCAAAACTGGCGAAGGGAAGCGAGGAGCATAAAGCTTGGAATATGCTTGATCAATTTGGACGACTAATTCGCGAGATGTCGCCTGAGCTGGTCACTATGGAGAATGTCCCTGAACTTGCAGAAAAAGGGAAGGATGTTCTCGATAATTTCTTGTCGATTCTGTCGAAATTGAAATATGAAGTCGATTATGCTGTTGTCAAATGCGAGGATTACGGAGTCCCGCAACAGCGGCGTCGATTCGTTTTGCTGGCGTCAAAACTTGGTCCTATCTAGCTTCCAAAAGGAAAAGTCAGGAAGTCACCTGCACTGTTCGTGATGCGATTGGCGATCTTCCCATGATTGAAAGTGGCGAAACTCATTGGGAAGATCCGCTCCACTGCGCAGCACAACTATCGCCTTTGAATTTACGAAGAATGCAATATACCCCGAAGAACGGTGGGACATGGAAGAGTTGGCCGGAGGAACTCAGGCTAGAATGCCATAAGCGGGATTCTGGGAAAACCTACGGTTCAGTGTATGGACGAATGTGGTGGGATCAGCCTGCCGACAATGACAACTCTGTGCACAGGTCTTGGTAACGGTAGATTTGGACATCCGGAACAGGATCGACCGATCTCGCTTCGAGAAGCAGCACTCATTCAATCGTTTCCAAAAGGCTATCGCTTCACTCGCCCTGGGGAGAAAATCAATCGCACCGCAATTAGTCGAATGATCGGCAATGCTGTCCCGCCAAAGCTGGCGACGGCACTAGGCAGAGCCCTTGTAGAACACGTCAAGTCAATTGACGGCTGACAGAAAATGCCACCCCGCACAAATCTCGAACAAGGTCAACTCGTCGAGGTTCGCCGGCGCCAATGGTTAGTTGCAGAAATTGATACGTCCAAACTTGTTGATGGTCCGGATCGACAACAACTTGTGACTCTTTCCTCTATTGAGGAAGATTCGCTGGGCGAAGAGCTTCAAGTCGTTTGGGAAGTCGAACCAGGTGCTCAACTTATTGAGCGGGCAGGTTTGCCGTCGATCACCGGGCAAGACGACTCCGACACGCTAGACGCGTTCCTAGACGCCGTTCGCTGGGGTGCCGTCACCAACGCCGACCGAGGGTTTCTCCAAGCTCCTTTCCGCAGCGGCGTAAGTATTGAGGACTTCCAGCTCGACCCGCTGGTGCGTGCCATCGACATGGCTCGAGTCAATCTGCTCATCGCCGATGATGTCGGCCTTGGCAAGACCATTGAAGCAGGCCTGGTCATACAGGAGCTGCTGCTGAGGCATCGCGCGCGCACCGTTTTGATCGTCTGTCCAGCATCGCTCCAGGAGAAGTGGCGCGTGGAGATGTTGGAAAATTTGGCCTCGACTTCCGCGTGGTCGACACCGACTACATCAAGCAGTTGCGGCGCGAGCGCGGTATTCACGCCAATCCGTGGACGTCGCATCCGCGCCTCATCACGTCGATGGATTGGGCCAAGGGCGGCGAAGGCTTGCGCGCGATGCGCGACGTGATTCCTCCGTATGTCAGTCAACCACGCAAGTTCGATCTGCTTGTTGTGGACGAAGCGCACAATGTCGCGCCTGCCGCAGGTGCGCATTACGCTCTGGAGAGTCAGCGGACACGATTTGTCCGCGCCATCTGCCCACACTTTCAGCACCGACTGTTCCTGACGGCGCCGCCTCACAACGGCTACACCGAGTCGTTCACCTCGCTGCTAGAGCTGCTCGACGACCAGCGTTTCGCACGCAATATCCTCCCGGACGAGAAGAGCCTCAAACAGGTGATGATCCGTCGTCTAAAAAGCGATTTGGTAGACGCGCAAGGTGATCCGCTTT
>JADKBN010000022.1 GCA_016715065.1 Fibrobacterota bacterium | reverse complement strand
TTGGATAAGGTCGATAGTTCCGAATCACGCCGATGGTACGCCCAAAGGCGATCGAACACAACTGGTCGCGCAATGTATTGGTGCTGCAGGATCGAGACCCACCAACTGAGCGTAGTGGCAAGGCTGTGACCAACTTCGATGCCACGCTACCTAAGCCCGAATCCGATCTCGCTCGCGAGTCCCTGAAAGACCCGTACCGGTTCGACTTCCTGAACCTCACCGACGAGGCACAAGAGCGGGAGATCGAAAGCGCTCTGGTGAAGCACGTCACCGCATTCCTGTTGGAACTTGGCGCCGGCTTTTGCCTCTCGTGGGCCGGCAAGTGCGTTTCGACGGGCGGTGACGAATTCAAGATGGACCTGCTCTTTCTACTACCTTCCGTTGCGCTAGTCGTGATCGAACTCAGCCGGTGTACCCAAACCCGAGCATCTGGGCCAGTTGAGCTTCTATCTCACCGCGGTCGATCGCCAGATCAAGAGCGAGCACGACAACCCCTCCATCGGACTTCCAGTTGTGCAAAGCCGCGAACAAGGTGGTGTAGAGCACGCACTGGGCGACAAAAGCCGCTCGTGGGCATCGCTGAATACAAACTGCCGGAATCTCGTTGCCTCTGGAGCCGCAGTCGAGCCTGCCCAGCAGCGAACAGATCGAACGAGAATTGGCGTCCGATCGGTGGTGGAAGATTCCCACCCTGACGGCTGTCGCGCTGGCAGGGCGGGAGGCTGGGCGCCGGCATGCAATTTCCCTCTAAGGCAAATCCGGCCAGCCGATCTTCAGAAGCACCCCTCCGGAGGCGGCGTAGAGTGTGTCGGAGGTGGCCGCCATGCTCCAGGTTGTGTAGTAATCGCACACGCTCTTTCGTGGTAGATGTCGTAACAGAAATTGACGTCGGTGGTTTCCAGGAACCGGTGGCAGGGTCGTGCATCAACGGAACGGAGTGATATCTACCCGCAGCGAATAGTCGCCCCCCACCAAGTCAGCATGGAGAAAATGTCCCTGGGAACTTTGGAAGCGAAGGAATCTGGAAGAAATGCCTGCCATGTAGAGTCGGCGATATTTCTGAATTGCAAGCCGTCAACGTAGTAACCTGCCCATATTTTCCCCACCTATCCTTGCAAAGGATCGAGGAAAAGGATTGTCTTTCATCGGCGGTTTCTGAGTTGATCCCGAGTTCGGTGGCGGCCATTGAGGGTTGACAGCCTTTGTCCAAGTACTATCTCCCAACTTCCACTGGTAGATGCCTTTTTCGTAGGTGGCGGCGGAGCACGGAATCGAGGTCCAGGAACGCGATGGGAATTTCGTATGGCGGAAGCCCGTGGAGCATGGGACTCCAGGTGGCCAGGGAGGCATCGCTGCGAAGCCCTCATCCCAAACGTATCGCCGACTGTTCGAAAGAGACGTAAGGGTTCCCTCTCCACGCGCCGATACGCTGCACTTTCGTCTGTTCGGATGCTGGGAACGCTCGATTCTGTGCGTAAGTCCTTCCACTTGTCGGTGGCAGGAGTATGCGAAAAGCTTCCTTGAATCGCGAATCAACATAGATGGTGCCGTTCCAGGCAAACAAAGCACTGGCGGGTGAAGAATCCGGGAGGCTGACTCTCGTCCACCCATGTCCTTCCTGCCCTGCAAAGAGCACTCTCTGTTCGTGGCCGCCAGAATCCAGTCTCCTGCCACAACAACCTCGGCGATCCCCGCGGAATCGTGATCGGCGCGCGACATCCCGATTTCAGCGATTCTCCATCCCGGGTGAACCACCTTCGGCGCAGGCTTGGTTGGAGAAGCCTCGGAGCACGATCCCAGCAGGATGAAAAAGGCCAACAGCAAGTGCTGCCAAGAGGGATGAATCTTCATGGGGCCACTCCTTTCGTAATCGTGCCGTCCAACCGTTCCACCGTGATGCGGTTGCACCCGTCAACACGGGCAGTTGCTCCAGATCTTGCGCCCTTGCCATCCAGCACCACCACGGTGGGCAAGGTCTCCAGGGTGATGGTCGCCTGCGACGGATTCTGGTTTCTGGAGCGTAATGGAGGTCTGTTTGCAAGGCTTGGTTCGAATCCAATTTCACAAGCCACAAGGCATGAAAGATTTACAGCGGCTCCCGGGATGCACACTGACTTTGACTAGAACGCATAACCGAATCGAGCGTTGACGTCCAGGACCAAACCGGAATGGGGTAACAAACGGGATCTCGTTGAACAGACTCCGCCCTACTCCCAAATCGACCTCCATCCGCCACTGGTCCAACCTCGGAATGGCTCCGAAGTACACCATGCCCGCCGCGAACGTGGATCCCTTGTCGACCACGGAAGCACTTTGGTCGTGGACTTCCCACCGCCCCATTTGCAAGGTGGGCTGCACGAACAGCTGCAGCCACTGGAACCGCTTTCCACGAAGAGTGATTGGTACTCGGAACCGAACTCGTAAAGGCGGGGGAGTCATCCTCCACGAATCCACCTCCTCTTCGTTCCATCGATGCATCGACCACCACGAGCCCTCCACGATGAGGTTTCGCACCCCAGGCACGTCGAACACCACGCCCGCCTCAAAGCGCCTGCCATTGGGTAAAGCCGGCGGCGATCACAGGAGAAATGGGGTGCACGTAGAGCCAATCGCGTGGGGCTGGGCGCAGAGGCGGTGTCCGAAGCAGCAGGAGCGATCGCCCCCAGGAAGCAAGCGAGAAGGAATTGCATTGGGAGAAAGATGGAAAAATGTCGCCGCGAACCGACCTGTCTAGATCGCCAATCCCCCATTTATGGGACCTATTTCGGGATGCTCTAGACGCTTTTAGGGGGCATTTTCGAGGGAATCCGCTCCAGGATCCGATCGCCGTAGATCTCCGCCATCCCCAAATGCGGTGCATGGACATAGCCGATGTGGCAGTGGCAGGTGGCCTGGGCGCAGCGCTCGGCGCGCATTTCCGCGCAACTCCTGCTGGAAGATGTTGCCGCGAACCGTCTTGTCGAAGTGGCATCGGAGTAGATCGCCGTTGCCCTCGATGGCCAACACTTCCGAACCCGTCCGGCAATCGCGCCCAAGAGTCTGGTAGTGGGGAAGGTTGTGGCGAAAGTACGGATCGATGGACTCCAGATGCGCGATCTCAGAATCCCGCGTAATAGCCCTCCTGGCGCTTGAAGGCGTTGACCACATGTAGGTGGAATCGGGCAAGGTGCGACGCAAGGAATCGATCGCCGGAAAATGCCCTTCAGGCCCACCACGCCCACACTGTGGGGAATGCCCCGATCCGACACTTCCGACATCGTTGAGGAACACGGATTCCTCGGCCTGGCCGGGATGGAAGGTGGCCCAGAAGGCTGCCTGGCCGGATCCAATCCCGCCGTCCAAGCGGTATACCAGGAAAGATTGGTCTGCGCGGCCACTTTCGACATGAGCCATCCGGGAAAGCCGGACCATCGCCGACTGGTACCACGGATGGATCAAAGCCTCGCCGTAGGGGTGAACAGGATCTCGAAGGTCCAGCCAATTGCGCCGTGGCGCCCACCCAGTCCACGAACCGCTCCAGATCCGACTTGGCGTCGAGCTCGCGCTCGAGGCGTCGTTGCGGGTCTTGGGCGAACGGGCAGTACGGACAGGCGAGGTTGCAGTCCGTGACATGGCCCCGGTAGAGGATCTTCAGGTTCATCTGAGTTTCGGGTACTCGTTCATGCGCGCGGCCACCTGGGCCCCAATCAACCACGCTCCGATCCCGTCCGACAAAGCCAAGCCCCAGGCGTGAGTCGAAACCGACCTCGAAGACCTGCGCCATCCCCAGACGCTCCAGCTCCGTCAGATCCGGATAGTCCGATCGCGCCTGGCTTCCGAACACTTGCGCATAACGCACGAGATCCAGCCCCGGGCTTTCAGGATCGATTTGATCACGAAACGCCGTTTTCTGTCATCCATGGAAAGATGGATCCCGTGGTCGGCCTGCGCGAAGTCCTCGGACCCGCGAGCGAGGTAGGCGTCCAACACCGACTCCACCGCCGTGCCGTCCACCGCCCAATCCGTGGAGTAGTGGACGTCGCGGGTGTAGGATCGCGCCCCGCCCCCAGGCCCACCATGCCGTCTTCCTGGCAGGAATCCACGGACGCCGTCGGGTCGCGTCCTTTCGGCGGAACAGCCGCAGCGAGTCCTGCTCGTAACCATGATCCGCCAGGAATGCCTACCCACTTCCAGCAAGGAGTCCATGCGTTCCCCTTCCGGATCGTGGCCGCTCCGCGCCGAGCGCGGTGAGGGGCCGCACGTAGAGCGGATAGAGGAAGATCTCTTCGGGCGCAAGGCGGAAGGCCTTTTCCAGGCTGGCGCGGAACGAGTCCTGGGTCTGTCCGGCGGTGCCGTAGATCAGATCCAGATGTTGAACACGGAAACCCCTCCGCGGGCCACCGTGTCCAGGAGGTTGTCCAAGGCGGGATCGGGCCTCGGCCTGCCGAGCAGGCGGGCCTCGGCGGGGTCGAAGCTCTGGACGCCCAGGCTGAGTCGCTCCACGCCCCGCCTGGCGCAGGAACTGGATCTTCCTGGGTGAGCGGTGTCCGGGGAGGCTTCGAACGATCCCCGGTGCGACGGCTCGACCCCGAAAACGGAGGATGGATGCCCAACAGCCGCTCCAACTGGGGACGTATCCAGAAGGCTGGGCGTGCCGCCCCCGATGGCGTATCCGGAATAGGTGGCCAGACCGATGGACGCCCGCACCGCGCGTGCTTGCCTCTCCAGGGGCCCCCAGATAGATCGACCAATTCCTGTCCGAGGACGCGAGAGCGACAGCAGGTTGCAGAACGAGCACTTGCTGGCGCAGAAGGGGATGTGCGTGTAGAGGTACAGGGAGTCCTTCGGCTCGCTCGCCCATAGGCGCTCCAGCGGAACGGGTTCGTCGAAAGGACGGTAGGCCGTCTTGTGGGGATAGGAGTAGAGGTAGGCCCAATCCGAACGGTCTCCGGACAGAAATTGCTCAAGCGACGGTGTCACGGCTGCTGGGCCCCATGGACAAATTCCGCGTAAGGCACGTTCCAGACGCACTCGTGGGCGATCCGATGCCCCGTGTACCCCCCGTCGCCGTAGGCGGTGCCGTGGTCGGACAGGAACAGGCACAAGGTGCGGCCTCGCGCCCGCAAGGCATCCATGAGGGGAGGCAGACAGGAGTCCACGTACCGCAACGCCGCCGCATGGGAATCCACCGAATCTTCGGTGGCGCCTTGCAGGTGGAGCCGGTTCGGCTGATGCAATGCGGAGATGTTCAGGAACAGAATACGGTCGTTCAGGGTGCCAGGACCACCAAGGCCTGACTGACCTGGTGTTCGGTGGAACGCGGCTCTGTCACACCCAGCGCGTGCTTCCCAATGGCTTTCCTGGAACAGCCCGGGCAGGACCTGCGACAAGGCGTTTTCCTTCTTGAAGAACCCCACGCCCCCGATACATGCGGTGTGGTATCCCCGTTCGGCGAGGCCCGACACGATGTCGGGGGCGTCCAGGACCAGGTGTTCGCGCCTGAAGTTTCGCTTCCGGAAAAGCGCAGCGCGAACAGGCGTCGTGGCGGCCCGGTTTGGCGGGCGTGGGGAGGAAGCCCGCGAAGAAGGAGCAGTGGGCCGCCCAGGTGAAGGATCCTGGCGCATGGCGCTTTCCCAAGCCCCATCCACCGTTGGAGGTTCGGTGTCCGTCCGTTGTCCATCTCGGAGACCGCCACGTCCAGGCGCAGGGTGTCGAAGGTGACCATCAGGATGTCGTGGGTGCCCACGATCGCGTTCATGTCGATCATTCGTGCATACCATCAGACATAGAGAGCTGTCTCCGTTCGTCCTGGAGCCAGATGGCTTGGTGAAGCCTATGCCGTCTGGCGTCTCGAGGGGCGTACGGAGGAAGGATATGGTTTCGGGGCTTGGGAAGATCACGCCAAAATCTCCTCGAGCTGAAGAATGTCGGATCTTCGCATTTGGCAACGGCTGAGATCGCGATGTGACGGCTCCACATGGACCGTGGCGATTCCCAGGGCGTGCGGGCCGGATGTCGCGGATCGGATCATCCCCACCATCACCGCCGTGCGCGGATCATCGCCGCCCAATGCGCCCCGGAAAATCTCCAGATCCGGCTTCTCCATCCCTGCTCGCCGGAAATCCAGATTCGTCAAACAGTCCGTCCAGACCCGTTTCTCTCATTTTCCGACGCTGGATGTCGCCCGATCCGTTGGAGACCACCCGCAGCGACCATTTCCGGAAAGCCGCTGCAGCATCTCCCCGCACCGCTGGGGCAGGCTCCAAAAGTCTGGCAATCGCGAAAGCTCCCGCCACAACGCTTGCGGCGAAGTCGCGAGGGAAGGCCCACGACTCTCTTCCGATCGAGGCACCACCACATCCAATCCCGCGTACAGGCATCCCGGCAGACGTGCCATGGCTTCTTCCACGCTCCGCTCCACCGTGGCCCAGACATCGTCCGAGAGTCCCAGCTCCGCGGGATCCAATCGCCGGTTGCCCAGATGGAGGTTGGTCATCGGACCGCGGGACAGACGGGCCAGGCGGTGCATGGCTTTGCCACCGACCCCCAGAACACGCAGATCCCAGGTCATCCCCTGGAACATCGGCTTGGGAATCCACGACTCGACGAACGCATCCTGGGAAAACAGGAAACCCAGGACTTGACGGATTTCGGCAGGATCTCTGTATACCTGCGGGCGCAACGAATTGTAGAAGTGACGTTCGCCGCCAACACTCCGCATCTCCATCGTGGTGCGCAACACTTGGCGGCCGGTGGAGCGGTGCCATCGGAACGCGGCGACCCCGGAGGCGGAAGAAGATCCGGGCAATTTCACGAACACCCCCGCGACCCGGATCTGCTCCAGATGCGAAAGGAATTCATCCGCCGAAGCGAAGGCTCCGATGGTGGCCGGGGCGAGGGGACCCAGGGATCGCTTGCAACGAGGTTTGTCGAACATCACCCGGATCTGGGAAGGGGGATTGAACCAGCGTGCGCCACAGGCTTCCCCCGCGCGCTCCAGTCTTTCCAGGTAGGACACGAATCCGCGCAACCAGGCGGCCGGGTGCAACACCCGTCCGCGCTCCTCGCCAATCCCCCGCGCGCCTTCGATCCCACCCAAAGTCAATATTTGACACTCCACGCCATGGTCTTCTCCGGCCGAATCGATGCGCACGACGGTCCCTGGCCGCACATGGTCCTCCAGCACGACCCGTCCGGATAGAAGGTCCGGAATGCGACAGCACCCGCGCCGCCGGCCAGCCCGCGCGAGCGGACGGCTTGTTGGAAGAAGGCCAATCGGCGATTTTCCGGATTGGCCACCACCAGGAGATCCATCACCTCCTCGAACCTACTCCCCGACGGCCGGATACCGGTAGGTCTGGTCGTCGTCTTCGTCGCCCTTCTGCTGGTCGGAGACATCCACGTTCAGGCCGCTGGCCTTGAATTCCTTCATCAGGTCGGTGGACAGATAATGGTAATGGAGATCCAGCTTCTTCAGGCCCTTCACCAGCGGCGAATCCAGCAACGCGCGCCCACCGACGTCGGTCAGGGTTCCCTGCGAAAGATCCAACACCTCGATCTGCTCCAGCACTGGCGAGGTCGCGACGCCGGTGGCGACTTCGTCTGCGATGCAGCTGTCGGAAAGTCCCAGGTATTTCAGCGACGGGAACAACCCCTTGGCGAAGAAGGGGCGGACATCCTCGATGCTGCCATCGAATCCGTAGTCTTCCATGCCCAAGTACAGTTCCATGTGTTCCAATTTGGGGAGCTTGGCCTGGGCCACGCACGCGAGCACCTCCTTGGGCATTCCCCGCAGCGGATCACCAGCGTACGAAGGCTGGCATGGGAAATGGGGGTGGTGGACAAGACCAGGTTGCTGGAGCCTTGGATGCGTAGACTTTCCAATGCAGGAAAGCCGTGAACACGCGCGTGAAGTCGGCTTGGATGATCCAGGAGATCTCGCACTCCTCGGAGTCCATGGCGCCCACCACCAGGTCGGTGAGCTTGGGCGCTCGCGCGGCTTTCTCACAGCACGTCCAAGGCTGCTTGCGGAGAGTTCTCGTGGGGCTCTTCCCACGAGGCCAGCACCAACGAGTCCGTGGTGGCGGCGGCGTCGCTGTCCAGGAAGGCTTCCATCTTGGCAAGGAGAGTCTTGCCTTCTTCCCCTTCGTCGTAGCTCACGGCCAGGCGTCGCGAGGTCTTCTTCCGCTGGCCTGGGCCACCGCCATAGCCCTTGCGGGTCTTCTCGCCCACCAGCTTGTCGTGCTCCTTGGTGGCTTTCGGGCGATTCGCAGGTGGTGGTCTTGGCCTGCCCTGCGGTCCCGATCCGACCGAAGGTGACGGTGAACGCGGACCCTTCCAGTTCAATCTGCCAGAATTTGTGCGAGGTGCCGTCTTTGAATTCGAGGTAGGTCATGATCAGCGCTGCCTTCGGGAACGGATCGATCTGGGAGTGTCCGGACGCGAAATCCTACCGGGGATTCCGGAGTTCGGAAGTGGAGATGGTGGAATATAGACCTCCTCGAGCCATGTCCGGGAATGGGTCAGGTAACAGATGGACTTACCTTCCAGGCCTATGTCTCCATCGATCCCGAATTGCCCTCCATCGAGGCGAGAGCCATGAGCTCGCTGGAAATCCCCAGCCTAGCGCCCAAGCCTGGCTGTGGGTGGTGATCATCGGGTTGATCGGGCTTCTGCTGGCGATCTCGCCGCCCGGTCAGGTCTTCCTGGCCATTGTCTGGATCATGATCAGCATGGACCCGGATCACGGAACTTCAACCCAGGCCTGGGAATTCCCGGCAGTACCTGCCAGGTCGTGAGCTACACGAAGGGCGGCGCGTTCGTCACGTCGAACATCTACTTCGGAGTGTACGTCCGCGACCCTTCTCTGCCTTCCGCGGAACGTGTCGTGAGCGTCCTCCCCTACTGGGATTTGATCGGAGTGGATTCCGAAGGCTCCGTGCATTTCCTCAAGGGATCCAACGGATCCGGAGATTCCAGTTTCACCGTCCCCTGTATGGACGGAAAACGTCCATCGATCCAAATCTTGGCCCACAGGGGATCGTTCTGGTACGAGCCGGATGTTTTGTCGATTCATTTGCGATCGGTGCTTCCGCGATCCTAATCCACGGAACCAGCGAACGCCAAGGAGACACCGTCGCACAGGATTTCCGCCTCCTTCGGCTTCCTGCAAATCTGGGACAGCGCAGGAGTCCTACCCAGTCTTGTGTCCATCCAGCGCATCGATCCGGACAGTTCAGGACCGATGCGCCATGAATGGAGCCGCAGGACGTTCCTGTTCCCCAAGCCCCTGAAGCCCCGCAGGGACGCATTCCCGCCCGAAGCGGCCCTGCGGAAGTTTCCGATCCCGTTCGGGGAGCTTCCCAGCTCACACTGAGTCGTTTTCTGTCAAAACGACCGATGCTCGGGAACCCCATTCCTACAGCGGCGCGCTGGTCCCTCCCAGGTTGATCTCTTCCATCATTCCTCCCAGCCCCTGCTGGATGGGACTGATCGCCAGGGAATTCCCGCAAGTGCCGCAGAAATGGAAGGTGGGCGGATTGGACTTCCCGCAACGCGGACACGCCACCTTTTCGCCTGAACTTTCCGTGGTGGATTCCAGGACGGTCAGGCGGCGCTTGAATTCCGCCGCGGACGGAATCCGTCTGTCGGGATGTTCTTCCAGCGCCAGCAGCATGGTGGCCCGCAGTTCGATGGGGATGCGCTCGGGATAGAGGTGGCGGGGCCGCTCGCCGGTGAGCATCTGGCAGGCCGTGGCGGCCAGCCCGAACACGTCGGCGCGGCCGTCGACGTTGGTGGCCGACACCTCTGTTCCGGTGCCATGAAATCCACCGTGCCCAGCACCGATCCGATGGCGGTGGAATCGCTTTCCGGCTCGTGGGCCAGCCCGAAGTCCACGAGCTTGGGAACGCCGCCGGAGGTCAGCAGGATGTTGGCGGGCTTGATGTCGCGATGGATGATCCCGCGGTCGTGGGCCATGGTGAGCGCGTCGCACATCTGCGAGAGGATGGGGATGATCTCCGCGACCGAATACGGCCCCTTCTGGCGCAGGTGCTCCAGCACGGAGCTGCCATCCACGTATTCCATCACGATGTAGATGCCCGTTTCGTCCTGCTCCAGCTCGTAGATCTGCACGATGTTGTAATGGGACAGCTGCGCGATGGAGCGCGCTTCCCGCAAGAACCGGTGCAGCACCGTGGAGCTTTTCATGTACTTGGCCAGGATCCGCTTGATGGCCACCTTGCGGTTGAGGCGGCTGTCGCGGGCGGACCAGACCTCGCCCATGCCACCTTTGCCGATCATCACCAGCTCCTTGTAGCGGTCGGCATTGCGCGGCTTGGGAGGTACCGGCGGCAGTTCCGGCGTCTGGCGCGGCTCGGCGTTGGCCAGTTGCTGCAACGATCCCGCCACGCGCTCGCCGCAGAACATGCAGTAGGCGGAATCGCCATCGATGCGGCGGTGGCAGAAGGGACAGACCATCTTCATGGGGAAGTCTCCCGTACGGAATCCTGGTTTTCACGAACACGCTTTGCGCGCGGGCGACCAGAGGGTCTTCCTTGTGGATGTGCTCCAAAGGCGAGCTTGGCCCGTTCGCGGGCTTCCTGCATGCGGCCGGTGTTGGCCAGCACGCGGGCCTCGCCCAGGCGTTCCTCGAACCACACCACCATGGAATCGATCCAGGTGGCCACGTCCTCGGAGGGCTTGGGAAGATTGGGCGCCAATTCCCGGCATCGCGTGATCCGAGCCTGGGCTTGTGACAATTTCCGTTCGCGTGCGAGCTCGAGGCTTCCGCCACCAGGCGAGTGCAGGAACCCAGGTTTTCGGCCAGGCGACGGTAGACCGCCGGCGGCAGGATTCCCAGGGTGCGGGCGACTTCGCCCACCAACGGCAGGGCGATCTGGACCGTTTCCCATCTGCCTTGGCGCCAGGTCTCTTCCAGAAGGTGGCTCACACCCATCAGCACTCCCGCGCCGTGCTCGGCATCGGAGGCCTCGAATTCCGCGCCCAGAAGCCGTAGGCGCCGGATCTCGCGGGCCACCGAATCCCAACCTCCCGCCTGCAAGGCCAGGAAAACCTGTTCCAGCGCGAGCTTGCCCTGGTCGTCCAGGTTGGATCCGCAATGTCCGCACACCGAATGCCGTTGGTGCTGCCGGTGGCCGCATCCGTCGCAGGTCCGGAACAGGTCTTGCAGATTGGATCCGCAGTTGCCGCAAAAGGGACTGTCTTCGGCATCGAAGACGCCGCACTCCGGGCACCTTCCGTCGCGCGCCTTCAGGCGCCTTCCCCCGACGGCGGAAAGCGCGTCGCGCAATTCTTCCATGCTGCGCCAACGCTCCGAGGAACTCCCCGCCAGGGCACCGGCCAGGATCTCGCGCAACGAAACGGGAATGGCCGGATCGGACGCCGATCCAGGCGCACCCAGAAGCATGGTGCGCAGCAGCATGCCCAGGGCGAACACGTCGTCCCCGACCTGCGGAACCAGGGGCTGGAGGTCCGGCGCGTCAAATTCCGTCCGGCGTAGAGGGAGTTCGGGGATTTCGATGCGCCCGAACGAATGCAGACGACAGCGGCCCTGCGGGTCCACCATCACCCGCGCCGGGGTCAGGTTTCCGTGCACCACGCCTTGCTGGTGGGAATAGTGGAGCGCGTCGGCAAGATCAACGCCCAGGCGCAACACCTCCTGCAGCTCCATGCGGCTGCCACCTTGCAACCGCTCGCGCAGCGATTGCCCTTCCACGTATTCCACCACCGCGTAGGGGCCTTCCTTGTCGGCGCCCTCTTCATAGACAGCGGCGATGCCGGGATGGCGCAACCGGGCGGAGGTGCGGAGGACACGCAAGAACGCGGAAAGCCCCTCGGGGCTGGTGATCACGGAAATCCCCGGCCGACGGATCAGGACCTGGCGCCCCAGCCGCAGGTCGCGGGCAAGGTCCACCGAGGCTCGATCGGACGCCCAAAGCCGCTCCACCACGGAGTAGCGCTCCGCACCCGACAACAGCACGGGTTGCGTCCACGGCGCCGTTCGCCGGTTTCTTCGCGAAAGGTTCCGCCCATGGGCAGACCGCAGTGCTTGCAGTAAACACCTTCCGGCGACACCAGCTTGCCGCAATGCTTGCAGTAGTAAGATTCCCTGTCGGATCACTGAACCGCCATTGTGCCCATTTTCCGGCCATCAAGCAAAGAATCCCTGTTGGCTGGACGAGAATATTCCACCCGAAACCTCCGTCGGACGCTCTCGCCTGCCTCATCGGTGCAGACCAAGTCGTGGATTCCCGGAGCCGGGCGGGCCGACCAACTGCGAAACCGGGTCTCCATCCCCAGGTCCCGTCCATCCAAAAAGCACCGGATGGCGATGGCCCGGTCCCTGTGTCGCAATTCCACCACCATGCGCTCGGGCTCTCCGGAAAGATCGATCGGCAGGGTCAGAACGGTGTTGGCTTCCGGCAATAGCACCTCCATGGAGGCTTGGCGAGCCACCGCGTGGCAGTCCGGGCGCACCGGTGGCAACGAGGGCAAACGACCAGGGTAGGTTTCCCTGTAATAGCTTCCCGACCCGACAGGGGCCACCAAAAGGGTTTCGCGGACCTGTTGCTCCAGGGGGTGGCAGGCGGCGTCCACCTGAAAGGTCCGGGCGGAGTCCAACTGGATCACCTGGTAAAACGAGTCGATCGGTGCTGCTTTGCCCACGGCCGGGGCCAGGACGGATTCGCCCGGAGGGCACAAAAGCGAGCGCCGCATGCCGGTTTGGGGGCAAACCCCCACCCGGACCAACTCCCGAGGAGCCTCGGGCCAATCCCGGCCATCCTGGGGCAAAAGCGGCAGAATCCGAAACATCAAGGGGGCCGCCGCTTTGGCGCCCCAAAGCTGGGGCCTGCCATCTCCGCGGGGATTGCCCACCCACACCCCGACCACCCAACCCGGCGTGATGCCAATGGTCCAGGCATCGCGATGCCCAAAACTGGTGCCGGTTTTCCAGGCCACCGGACGCCCTGCGGCGAACGCTTTCCAAGCGGCTTCTTCTTCGATGCGCCCACCGATCCGCAACGCCTTGAGCGTAAGCCAAGCGGCACCCGGCGACAGGAATCGCTCTTCCTTCCCCGGTCCGTTCATGGCCGCCAAAAATGCCCTGTGTGCGGCCTCGAGCGATCCGGTAGCACCTCCGCCCTGCGGTGGACCACCCACCCGAAGGAGCGAGCCGTCCTGCGTGGCTCCCAGATCCATCGCCTTGGCCACTCCTTCGTTTCCCAAGCCTGCGTACATGCCCACCAGTTCGACCAAACTCGCCTCGCCCGCCCCCAGGGCCAGGGCCAGACCGTAATCTTGGGCGGGCCGGAACAGATGCCACATCCCCGAACGCACCAACAGATCCTGAAACGGCTCGACCCCGAGCAATCTCAGTTCGCGCACCCAGGGAACATTCAACGACCGGGCCAGGGCCTGATCGGCAGCCACCAGGCCTTCGAATTTTCCGGAGGCGTTGGCGGGCCGGAAATCGCCAAACCGGGTGGGCACATCGAAAATCCATTGGCGAGGCAAAACCAGCCCCTGGTCCAACAAGAGCCCGTACAAGAAGGGTTTCACGGTGCTTCCGGTAGACCGAGGCGCCAGAGCCAGATCCACCTGCCACGCATCGCTTCCCGTTCCGCCCACGCCACCGATCCACGACCGGATCGCCGGAGGCGCTCCTTCGCGCAGCTGCGCCACCACCACCGCCACCCCGCGAATCCCCTGGCCCCGCAGATCCTGCACCTGTTCCTTGGCCAACTGGGCCACCTGGGCCTGGAGATCGGCGTCCAGTTCGGAATGCCAACGTTTTGCGCCCCACGGGCCTGGAACAGCTCCACCACGTGCGGCGCGATCTGGGGCAGCGCGTGGGGGGTTTGGGGCAACGGCTCCGATCGGGCGAGTTGGGCCTCCATCGAGTCGATGTCGCCGGCCACCTGCAAGCGCGACAGGATCCAATCGCGACGCGCGCGCAGTCGGGCGGTGTCGCCTTGCGGGCGCAAGCGGGCGGGAGCATTGGGAATGGCCGCCAACAACGCGGCCTCCCCACGACAGATCCTGCGACCGTTTGCCGTACCAACGCCAACTGGCCGCCTCCAGACCCACCACGTTGCCTCCGAACGGGGCGTGGGCGCAATATGCGCGCAAAATCCGCTCCTTGGACCAAGCCGCTTCCACCCTCAGGGACAACCACACTTCCACGGCTTTGGCCCACCACGATCGGTGGGCATCCGATCCTCGTGCGCGCCGAGAAATCCGGGCAAGTTGCATGGTCAGCGTGCTGGCACCCTGCCTCCGGCCTCCGCGCAGATTGGACTTCGCCGAGCGGATCACAGCCAACGGGTCCACTCCGGGATGCCACCAGAAACGCTGGTCCTCGGCTTCCAGGATGGCACGCATGAAACGGATCGGAACGGAATCGCCGGGGGGGAACCGCCACTGGCCGTCCGGACCGGACCGCGCCCCCAGCAATCGATCTTCGCGATCGTAGACGGCCGTCGCGAAGGCGGAGGGAACGAGTGGATCGGGAAGGGTCACCCGAACCAGTATCCAAGCCAAAACCAGGAGGATCCCCCCCTTGGTCCATCGGCTCGACAAAACCCGTCGGATGGTCATCGTCGACCCATAGGTAGAAGAAAAACCCCCGCGTCAACGGCGGCGATGCCATCGAAAGTGCAGACCGGAAAAGGGGAAAACCGGGCGGGGTACCCCCGCCCGGTCGGGCCGCCTCTGAAGAGCCCCGTTCCATGTATTCTCCGGAGGCGATCTGTCCTCCCTCCAATACAACAGCCGTGCCAACCCTGCTTTCACAAGGCGCAACCCGGTTGTTCGATCTCCTGCCCGCAAAAACCGGAACCGAACGTTCCGGATAGGGACCGCTCAGCCCGCTTTTCCGATGGAGCCTTCGTAGACGATCTTCCAGGCTCCGTCTTCGAAGCGCCAGTACTGGCGCTTGCGCATGAGATTGGAAAGATTGCTGGATCGGTAGTCCTGCTCGAATTCGACCACCGCCAGGTCCTGTTCTCCCGGAACCAGGAGCATGGAAAGATCAGAGGTGGAGACCTTGACCCACGACTTGGCCGCAGCGACCCGTCGCTTGTCCCGTTCCCAGCCTTCCAGATCCTGCTCACCCATCTTGAAGTCGTCGGAATAATGCGACAGGTAGCGGTCCATGTCGTTGGAGGACCAGTCTTCCGTCCATTTCTGGATCGCTCCTGCCAAAATTTGTCGCATCGAGTCCGCCTGGGAGGGATCCACCCAATCGATCGTATCGGCCAGGATCACCGGCGTACGGCCGAGTTGGAACCACTTCTGGAGGGTGTCGATGTCGTCGTTGGGCAGCACCACGCAACCGTTGGAGGCGCGCGGCGGGCGCGAGTAGGTGTCGCGGGGGGTGCCGTGGACCCAGATTCCATGGCCCTTGCGGCCCTTGCGCTTGTCCCAGTCGTTGGGGTAGTCCAGCGGATAGGCGACGTTGCCGTAGTAGGCATCCAATTTCTCTTTCTCGATCCGGGAAACCATGCTGTATACGCCCAAGGGCGTGCGCTGGTCGCCTTCGTTGGACTTCAGGGGTCCGTTGAGCCCGATCGAAACGTAGTGGTCGCCTTCCAAGCTCCACTTCCCGTCTTTTTGCCGGAACACGAACAGCCGGCTCGCGCGGGCGTCGACCACCAACACGGTGGAGGCATCCCGGGGGGGCTGCAGGAGAAATCGCGGAATCATGTCCTTGGGCGGAGTCTGCACGTACCGGCCCAGACGCACCCGGGCCTCGTCTTGCATCGCCCGAGCCTTCGGATCCTTGGAGCGGGGACCGGCGAATTTTTCCAAGCGGCCGTTTTGCGCCAGAAGGATGTCGCCGCGCACCAATTGGGCCAGACGGAAATTGGGCTGGCGAGTCACCAGGCTGTCCGACCGCTCGAGCGCCAGATCGAGGCGTTCGGCGCGGATGGCATCGAGGGTGCGCACCAACAAGGATTCGGGGCTGTCGGAAGCGACCGTCACCCGATTCTGATCCGAGGCCAGCACCCAGCTTACGCAGCACAGCCCGGAAAAAAACAAAGATCGCCGAAACGAACGACGCATCATCCCGCCTCTCTTTCCGATACGATCTTCCACTCCTTTCCTTTCTTTGTCAAGACAATGCGTTTACGCAAAACAAGCTTCGCTTCATCGGTTTGGTACAACTGTTTGTAAGTGATCTCGACCTTGTCGGGTCCCGTCAACTTGACCTGCGGCGAAACCATCTCCACCTTGATGGCCTTGGGCGCCGAAATCCGCTCTCGCCTGCGCGCTTCCCACGCCTGGCGAGACAGTTTTTCCGGAAGGACAAATTGAGCATCGTAAAAGCCCAGGTAGGCATCCACGTCCTGTGCCGACCAAGCGGCCGCCCATGCGCGAAGGGTGCGAAGCGCTGCGACCTCGGGAGTCTCGGTGGGGCGGAAAAGTGGCCCAACGGGCACAGGGTCGACTTCCGGCGGCGGCGGCAACGGAGCAACCGGAACCTTTTCCGGGAGGGTGAGGCGAGGTGTCTCGACAGACGCGCTTTCCTTGGTTTGTGCGTCGGAGCTGACCATGGCGACCCTTCCGCTGGAGAGGAGGGAATCGCGGATCCGGGTCAGATCGTCGATTTCCTGGCGGGCGCGGGTGAGGGCACGGGCAAGGCCGTCGGAATCCGTCGATGGCTTCGTTCGGGGAGGTTTGGACAGTTGCTTTTGCAAATCCAATTGCAAAGCTGGCAGTTTCGAGTGTGCCAAAAGCGCTGTCGTAGGCAAGTCTGGCCATCCGGGAGCGAAGCTTTTCCAGATTGGTCGCCACCGATTGGACGTCGCGTCGCACCGCCAATGCCCTGGCCAAACTACGCTGGGAGCCAAACAAGTCGCCCTGCGCAGCTTCCAAGGCGGCGCGATTGTTCCAAGCTTCCAAGCAGGAGGAATCCTTTTCCGTCACCGCCCGGAAAACTCCCAGCGCTTCGGAGGTCCGCCCTTTTGCGGCAAACTCCACACCTTGCTGAAACAAGGCAGCCGGACACTCCGCCAAACCATTGACGGCTAGAGCGCAAAGAAACGCCCACCATCGTCCGAAATTCCGTCGCCGATCCATCTGTAGAGAGGAAATTTGGTTATTCCCTCCCCTTGGCGGGAGAGGAGTTTTTGGAGAAGTCGCAACGCGTCGATGCCGAACTAGATCGCCGCGTCTTCGATCAATGGGACCGCACGGATCAAAAGGTGCGAGGCGAGCCCGCGATCAGGCCCCTGGAAGTGGCTGAGGAGCCAATCTTTCAGGAAATACATCTCGTTCATGGACATGACGGTTCGGCCATCCCGGATCGAGCGTCGCAGCTCGCGGATTTGGTCCAGAAGTCGTTCATGCTCGCCGTTGTGCCGCGCGGCGGCGGGAAACGACGTCGCGTCCATGAACTTCTCTTCGGTGGCGAAATGGAACTGGGTGAACTCCAGGACTTCGCCGAGCGCCTCGACGATGTTGGCCGAGCCTCTTCCCACCCGGATCAAGTCGTAGATCCCGTTGATCAGATCAAACAAACGACGATGCTGATTGTCGATTTCTTCGACCTGGGTCAGGTACTCGTCCTTCCAGCGCAAAAGCGACATCGCATCCTCCCTGGAGCCGAGCTCCCTGTCCAGGAGCGGCTCGCCTTGCCACAAATATAGGACCTCCGACTCCTCCGGAGAGTCTATCGATTCGATCGTTCCTCGCGCAACTGTTCGATCTGTTTTTGCTGCTGGTCCAGGCGCTTTCCTGGGCGATGGCATGCAAGGTCAATTCTTCCACCTTCTTCAGGAGAACCATGTTCATGGCGGCCACATCCACCCCGCTTGCGGTCATCTCCGCTGCGGAGGGAACCTCCGGCAGGTGTTTGTTGGCCTTGGTGAAAGCCTCGATTTCGGCCAAGGGTGCCAACGTGTATTCGGGCTCGAACACGTAATCGGCGGGCGTGGCGCCGGGAGGGGTGGTGAGCTTGCCGGTGATGCGCACATCACCAAGACTTGCCGAGCCTGCCGCGATGGCGGCCGCGGAGCTGATGGTCCCCGTGACATCGAGGTTCCCGTACACGGTCGCGCCGCCTTCCCGAACCAGGAACTTCAGGGCCGAGTCTCCTGGGAAATCCCGAATCCATCGGAAGCGACGTTGCTGCTTCGCATGTTTCCGATCTGCCAGTGGGATCCGTACCAGGCAAAATCCAGGGCGTTTCGGATCGAGGAGAAGCTGTTGCCCAGGCTCTTCATCTGGCCGTTGGGATTGATTTTGGTGGTGATGTCGTTGGCCTCGCTGCCTCTCATCACCACCGCATCGACTTTCATGTAGCGGGTGGTGTCGAACATTCCGTGTGCAGCACGGCCCGCTCCGCCACACCATCGCTGTAGACGGAGCACCCTCGCTGAGGCGCACACCCAAATATTTCCCGTGCGCGCGGAGGTAGCTTGCCGAGCCGTTGCGCAGCCAAGCCACCGAATAGTTCCCTCCGGAAGGCGTCCCGACATCGTCTCCGTAGATCGCGCTCGCCAAGCCGTCCGGATACAAGGTCAGCCTGCTGCCGGAAACCACCAGGGTGTCGGCTTGCAACATGGGAGATTTGAACACGCCAACAGAAAGTGTCTTCTCGATCTTGAGATCGCCCTGTACGGTGCCGCCTTTGATGCTCAGCGGCACGAAGCCCAGCGTCCTGCGGCTTTGAGGGTGTCGCGAAGGCCAGACAAGTTCGCCGGCGTCAAGGCTCCTTGATGCCCCCTGCCAAGGTCGCGCTGTCGGTCTTCTGTTTTTGCTTCAACTGGTCCAAGCCGCTTTGGTCCGCCTTTGCGGACTGCAGTTGGCCGACCGTGGCCAGGACCGACTTCAGTGCTCCGTCGGTCGCCTCCAGGCTGGGTTTGGTGGCCCGATTTTGGATGGCTGTGTCAAGGCGTGTGAAATTTTCGTTCACATCCCGGGCGATGGCTGGCTTGTTGGCTTCGAACTGGATGAGCCCTGTCGCCCCGGTCATCGCAGGAACAACAAGTAACGTGAGGTGGAATCTGGTCATCTGGTGCATGCTCCTCGGATGGGAACTCAAAACGGTTAGCGTGATTCGTTCTGCTTGGCGATGGCTTTTTCAAGATCGCGCAAACGAGTTTCGAAGGACATTTTCTGCTCATGTATCGCTTTTTCCTGGGCGATGGCATGCAAGGTCAGCTCTTCCACCTTTTTCAGGAGAACCATGTTCATCGAAGCCACATCGACGCCTTGGGTGGTCATCTCCGCTGCGGAAGGAACCTCCGGAAGGTGTTTGTTGGCCTTGGTGAAGGCTTCGATTTCGGCCAAGGGCGCCAACTTGTAGTCGGGCTCGAACACGTAGTCGGCGGGTGTGGCGCCAGGAGGGGGTGGTGAGCTTTCCGGTGATGCAGGTCGCCCGTGATCGTGCCGCCTAGGGGAGGTCATCCACCGCTGCCAAGTCGACCAGTCCGTCGCGTTCCACTTGCTCCGGGTCCGATATCACCGGAATGCGAGAAGTAGATCTGGGTCTTCTTTCGCCGCTGGCCATGACCACGAGATCCCCATAGTCGTAAATGGGGTTCTGTCGGACCGTTGCACTCCCCGGATGGCAATGGAATACCCGCCGATCGTATTCAACAAGGTCCAATCCGCAGGAGCATCTCCCCGTTCGATGAATGTGGTGGCGAACGGGAAATTCCCTGTGTGGTAGACTGCCCGTTCCGCTTTGCCATCACCGAACACCGGCGCATCCGCAGCCGCGCGGATCGCGAGATATTGGTTTGCTGTACGGAGGAAGGTCGCCGAACCATCCCGCTTCCAGGCCACGGAATAATTGCCAGGACCGTGCGGACCGGACTTGTCCCCGTAGATCGCGCCATGCTCGCCGTCCGGGTACATTTCGAATTGACCACCCGCAACCGCCAGAGTATCGAACCCTCCGCGCAACGCGCTCATTCCCGCCGGTTTGGAAGCCCCCGCGGACACAGCCCCACCCACCGTCAGCGCCTTGGAAATCGACAACTCGCCAGAAATTGTCCCTCCCGCGCTGTTGAGCGGAGCGAATCCGAGGCCGGCCTGTTTCCCCGCCAATGCAGATTCTGTCTGCCGCTTGAAAAGACCGAAGGTCATCGTGTCAGCCTTGAGCTTCAGGGTGTCGCGGATACCGGAAAGGTTGCCGGAGGTCAGCGCGCCTTTGAGCGTGGTGTTCACGGACTCGAGGTCCGACTTGTGTTTGCGAGCAAGGTCCGCCAAAGTCCCGGTGTCGGCCTTGGCCCCAAGAGCCTTTCCATCGCGCTCTGATCGACTTTGCTTGTCTGGATCTGTCCGATGGTCGCTTGGACTCCTTGAGGGCGGCGTCGGTGGCTTTCAAGGATGCATCTGTCGCTTTCAGAGAAGCGGCTACGTCCTCCTGGACGGACTTGACCGCACGGTTCTGGATGGCCGTATCCAGGCGCATGAAGTTCGTTCACGTCACGAGCGATCGCGGCTTTCTCCCCGACTCGAATTGGATGAGCTCGGTGGAAAACCCAAGAGCGGGGATCAAGACGGACAACATTACGGGCTGGCGCATGGAAGAACCTCTGAATGAGAATCGGCGTTCTGCCTCACAAAGTAATTCCACCCCGTTCCGATTCTCGGTTCGAACTACCGGGCAACGCGGACCTCTACTGCCTCGCATCGCCTCCAGCCGATCCAATCGGGCTTTGGTCGGCCAAATCGACCGCTGCGCTTCAAGCACCTTCTGCTGCTGCGATCGCATGCAAGGTCAGCTCCTCCACCTTCTTCAGGAGGATCATGTTCATCCCGGCGACATCGACCCCGTTTTTTGTTGGCCGACGCCGAAGGAACTCTCCGGCAGGTGCTTGTTGACTTTGGCGAAGGCTTGATTTCCGCCAACGACGCGAGATCGTAGTCAGGCTCGAACACGAGTCGGCGGGTGGCGCCGGGGAGTGGTGAGCTTACCGGTGATGCGCAGGTCGCCCATCGATGCTTTTCGTCGCCGCGGCCAATTTCCCGGTTGGCAAAACCAGGTCGCCAAAGATCCTGGTCTCCGTCAATCCGACGAGAAACCCGCAAGTCGGAATTTCCGAGGTGATCCCAAATTCCGCACTCGGCTCCGTACCCGACCGACGTTTCAATCTGCCAATGGCCGTCGTACCAGCGGGAAGTCCGTGTGACGAATCGAGGCCAATAGTTCCCGCCGAGGTCCCCAACGTCGAATTTGTCGTTGAAACCGTGGTGATCTCGCTGGCCCTCTGCCCGCGAAAACTGGCCCCTTCGTGGTCAGCCGAAGGCGGCGGGATCCGTGTTCCCCGAGTGCCAAAGCCCTCTTCCCGTCCAGTGTCGGCGCATGGAAGCTCGCCTCGGGAAGATCCAGAATGGGCTGCTTAGTGAAGGCGGAGACCGAAATACCCGGCCACCTGCATTTCTGATCCAACTTCGAGACTCGGTGTACTGCGTAGGTAAGGAATGTTGATCGACCCATGCCGAACCAGGTGCCTTGTCGACCAGATCGCCCACCGTCGAATTGAAATACACCCTGGAGAGGTGCCGCATCCCCGGTGCGCAAGAGCTTGGGAGACTCGCTGCATCCAGCTTCAGGTCCAGCATCGCGACGGTAGGCAACCCGCGACGGTGGATTGAATGTTGCCGATCTGTCCCGCCACTTCGCTGCTGTCGGACTTTTCACCTTCGCCTGGAAAGTGGAGAAGGTCGACGCCTCTAGCTTGAGGCGATGTTGGCGTTCGTGGGGACGCCGGAAATCAACCCTGCAGGTCGAAGTTGTTTCTTGTTTCACCTTTCCACCCACCAAGTTGTCGAAAGGTCCGCCTTGCTTCCCTATCAGAAGAAATCTGTCCAACCTGCCGGATTGGGACAGGCTCCACGCGAGCTTCGCCCGGTAGCCGGCGAACGCCGCGCTATCGCGGTGGATCGAGCGGAGATCGCCGCAAGACTGTCCTGGCAAGGCGCCTTCGGCCTTGGTGTTGACCAGGCCGCGAGAGCGTCCATGCCGGCCTGGTTTCCGCTTTCGTCTGCATCGCGGAGTCCAGCGACGGAAATTGCTGTTGATTCTCTAGGCGAGCAGGCTGACCTGGCTTAAATTCCGTCAACCCTGCCGCGAAACTCAGCACCGATCCAGCCCAAACAGGTCACGATGGCAGACTTCACGGTCTTCCCTCCTTCTATTGGGAGGGCCGAACGCGATCGGATCCGATAGATAGAAAAAGGCACCGGAAACCGGGCGTTCTTCCAGCACGATGACCGCGTTGATGGAACCGGTGCTACGCCTCTTCGGACGTTTCGAAATGCGACTGGTTCGGCACATCTTCGTCTCCATCTTGCGATGGAGACTGGCGCGCGCGGCAGTCGCCACGGCCCTTACGCCTCTTCGATTTTTCGAACGCGACTGGCGCTTTCTGCACACTTCGTCTCCATCTTGCGATGGAGACTAGCGCGCGCGGCAGTCGCCACGGCCCTTGCGCCTCTTCGACGTTTTTCGAACGGCGACTGGCGCTTGCGTATCGTCTCCATCGATGGAGATCGAGCGCCGCCACGGCCCTTACGCCTTCGACGTTTTTCGAACGCGACTGGCGCTTGCGCTCGTTCTCACGAGGATTGCGGGGCGTCATCTCGACGAGTTCGTCGGTGTTGATCCAGCTGATCGCGTCTTCCGTCATGGGCGGGGTGGCGTGAGAACGATGTTTTCGTCCCGTGGCCGTGGTGCGCATGTTGGTGAGCTGTCGCCTTGACCAGATTCACGATCAGGTCGTCTTCGCGGCAGTGTTCGCCGAGGATCATGCCGGCGTAGACCGAAGTACCTGATGGATGAACAACACGCGATCCTGCATCTTGAACATGGAGGATCCGGGTGGTCTCGCCCTCTTCCTTCGAGATGAGCGCGTTTCCTTGTGCTCGGCGATCTCGCCCTGATCGGCCTTCTGTAGCCCCGGAACAAGGTTCGTATCATCATGTAGCCGCGAGTGGAGACAACACCTGGAACGCAGGGGCCGATGAGTCCGCGCGACGGGGATGTGGTGACGATATTCAATGCGTTGCCGTGCGTTTCCAGGTGGACCATGTCGTCGGCGGGCGGCTGCCCAATTCCTGGATGTTACGACGGGGCCCCTGGGTGCTCGGTGGGGACGTCGACGGTGAAGATCTCGATATCTTCGCAGACCTCGCCGTCGACGTGTTCTTCAGGACCACTTGTGCCGACCCACCGCTGACCAGGAGCCTTCCTGCGACGCATCTTCGATCAGGATGGACAGGCAGCACGCCGCGACCGGCCACCGTGAACCTGACGGGTCCTCCTGCTGGGTCACGTGCAGAGCCACGTCGCCAAGTTTTCGTTCGCGACGCACCTGTCACCGATCTGGGTGGAGGTGACGAACCGCCTTCAAGCCCGCAGAAGGGAGAGTCGTTGACCTGGAAAATCATGCTGATGGTGGGAGGATCCACCGCGATGCGCGGCCGGTCGACGGGATTTTCGGGATCCGCCACCGTGCGCCGAGCTGGAAGTCGGAAACGCTGCCGTCAACTGGACGCCAGATCTGGCCGGGACCCACATCGGGCCGTTCGGCGTTTGAGTCCGACGGAGCGTCGATCTTGGTGATGCGCGTGCGCTTGACGGTGCCGTTTCGGGCTGCGAAAGTCCAACGGTCTGCTTCACCTTTGAGGGTGCGTGCCTTGCTTCAGGCGGCCGATGGACGTCCCAGGAATTCCGAGTAGTCCAGCGAGCTGGACTGTGCCATCGAGAAGCGCGTCGGTCTCTCCGGTCGGGGCGGATCTTGGTCGACGATCATGCCGAACAGCGGAGTGAAGTTCGGTGTCCAGGCGTTCCATTTCCTTGCGGCAGGTCCCATGCCAGGCCGCGGCGAAGATGGGCGGGTGTCTAACCGCTGGTCGGTGGCGCTTCAGTCTCCACGAACAGGTCGAAGACCTTGTCCAGGGATCCGGTCGGACCGCAAAACTGTCGCGCTTGATCTTGTTTACATCTAACGATAAGGTGGAGGTTTTAGTTGAGCGTCGCTTTAGGACAAAGGCGTTTGGGCGAGGGAGCAGCCGATGCGTTTATCTACATTTTGAATATCGATTGGAGAGGAGATTGAGTCAGATTTACGAAGTTTGCGTGTCCAGGGCGTCCAATGATGTTGATGGGGTTCCCTTTGTAGGAAATCGACGTGCCCTCGGACAAGATCGTGATCCCGCGCTCGCGCTCGAGATCGTTGTTGTCCATGACCCGCTCGGCGACTTCCTGGTTTTCGCGAAAGCTCCACCCCGGCGGAGAAGTTGGTCGACGAGCGTGGTTCAAGCGGTCGACGTGCGCGATGATGGCGACGTTGTGATTTTGCTGGATTCGACTATTTGGGGCGCAAGGTAGAAACCCGAGGTTGTGGTGGGAGATCATCTGGTGACACCCAGTCACAGCGGCGAACACAAAGATGGACGAAACAGTCCACTGTTGCGCATCTGCTCCTCTAGGTGCGATTCCTCAGAACCTGTGATGGTCGCGTCCGTCCCCGATTAGATTGCAGGATGCGAAATTGGTTTCACCCGACCTGGGAATCTTGGCAGACACTCTATCATTTTCCCGCTCGGGAATCAGAAACCAGCCACCATCAGACAATGCCAAAAAGGACCGTTCTACAGAAAATTCTCACCCTCGCCCTATGTGCCACCGCCTCCGCCGCCCTGGCCGCCTCCCTCTGTTGGTCAATGGCGACTCGAGAAAGAGCGCCGTCCAGCTGGCAGGTCTGGGGGCCTGGTCACCCCGCCGCCCACGGCGGAAAGTCTGCCGTGCAAATCACCAACAAGGGCACCGACCCGGTCCGAGTCGACCAGGTCATCGACATTCCCACCGGCACCAAGAAGGTCAAGATTTCCGGGCCGGACCAAGCGTGATTCTCGATCCAGCCGGGCATGAAAAGTGGGAACCCGGCCGCATCGCGAGCGAATTTGCGACGCCAGCACCGAAATGGTCGGTGGCTACCGGTGGTCGGCGTGAACTGGTGGGCACCAAGGCATG
>JADKBN010000021.1 GCA_016715065.1 Fibrobacterota bacterium | reverse complement strand
CGGGATCCACCGCCACCACTTCCGGCAATGCATCGCCGATCGGCGCGTTGAGAGTGATCCGGGGCTGGCCACGCTGGAGTCGCGTCCGCCGCGTTGGAAGCTTTGGCCGTGGGGAGACCGGCGTGCCCCAGGCCTTGATGGTGGCCAGTACCTGCCACAGATCACCCGCCTACGTGGCTTTCGCCGCCGATGGTGACCGACTCGATCTCAAGCGTCCTCCACCCCTGACCTTGGCCAACCAGGCATCATCCTCGCAGTGGTCAGGACGGTGTCTTTGGGGGCGAGACCCACGTGATCCGGGGCCTTGGCCACCTGGAGTTTCTCCACCTGGAAGGAGATCTCGAAACTGTCAGACCGCGGCTTGCGGTCCAGGAACTTACCAAACGCAGACGATATGTCCCCGTGGCAGCATTCCCATTGGCCTGGAGCAACACGCCAGCTGTATCAGGAGATCTCGGTGCCGCCCAACGACCGGGCGAGCTGGGGTGCGAAGGATGCCGAGGGCATCCAGGCCTCGTCATCCAGGATGCGTACCTGCAACAGTTGGAGACCGTCCTCGCACAAGAGCCTTCCCTTCAGGCTTTGGGCAGGGTCGCCTGGACGCGCAACGATCGATCCGCAGCGCCGAGGTCAGACGGATGCGATCAGGTGGGACCAAGGCAGAGGTATCGGCGGCGGGGACCAGTCCGCGGCCACCAGGATCCGGACTGTCCCTGGCCTGGCCAGGGGTCAGGTCAACACCCACGCGTCCGAAAGCTGAGCCAAGGTGAGATTGCGCTCGACTGCCTGGGCCAACGCGAGCCGTCGTATTTTGGCGGGTTCCATGCCGCCCGGCACCGAATCAGGGAAGCCATTGAATTCCAGCTTGCCGTCCAACAAAAGCTGGCGTAGACGGAGTCGGCCTTGGTTTTCCGGCAATGCCCGCCGCGAACATCTTGTGAAGAATCAACCGGGCCAGGGTGTCGCGTTGGATTGTTTCCAAGCGAGCTGTAAAAGGATCGCCTGCCCCGTCTCGAACCCATGCCATGGTGGAAACACGCAGGCCGTATCCTGAAACTCCACCCAAAGCGTATCACCTTTGGCTGGCCCGTACTCGACCTGAAGAGATCCTCCGCCGCAAGAGGGAATCGCACCGACGTCTTGTACCTCCTGCAGATTTTTTTCCACTCCCAGCTTCCAAGAAACGCTGTCCGGAGCGATTCCCGCAGCGAACGCGAGCTCGGCGCTCAGACGGTTTCCCGGGGAGGAGCTGGAACGTCCTTCCACCACGGTGTGTCTGGCAAGATCCGAGCAATGCGACCAAAGCCAGTATCAGCGTTCCACGAACGGCGCGTTTCGATCGGGCATTTGCGTTCGTTCCATCAATGGGGGACTTCGGACGACCTCAATCGTCCGGATTGGAAGAATACCTTACTACACCATCTTGCGGTAGCATGCTCGAGCGGAATTTATCCGCTTCCGATCCGCCAATGCGTCAGAATCTGTCCAGCGCCTCAAGCACCTGGTCCATCTGCTCGTCGGTGCCGATGTTGATGCGCCGTGCTTGTCCAGCCTGGCACCACGGAACGCACGCGCACCAGGATCCGGCGATCGCGCGGGCATGCCCAGCACTTCTTGGGCGCTGCGGGATGGATGGGCCGCGAAGAAATTGGCCTGCGAGGGCAGCACCGACCAACCTTTGGCCTCCAACGCAGCGGCGAAGCGCTCGCGGTGTTCACCACCTTGCCGGTCAGCCCTGCGTCCAATCGGTGTCCAGGAGCGCGGCGGCGGCGCCCGCCTGGGCGATGCGGTCGAGGTGTAGGAGTTGTACCAATCGCGCACCCGTTCCAATGCGGGCACCAACCCGGGGCTGGCCACCGCGAAGGAGGCGCGCAATCCCGCCAGGGCGCGCGACTTGGAAAACGTGTGGACCACCACGAGGTTGGGGAACTTCGCCACAAGGGAATGGCCGACTGGCCCCCACAATCGATGTAGGCCTCGTCCACGATGACCACGCGGTTGGGCTGGGCGCGGAGAATGGATTCGACCGCATCCAAAGCCAAACCCACGCTTGTCGGGGCGTTGGGATTGGGAAAGATCACGCCCGAAGCGGGCAGCGCGTAATCGGCCGGATCGATCCGGTAATCCTCGCGCAACGCAATGGTCTTGAAATCAAACCCGAACGCGCGCGCCCAGATGGGATAGAACGAATACGTCACATCCGGGAACAGGACCGGCGCACCGTGTCCAAAAAAGGCGCGAAAGGCAAAGGCGATGACCTCGTCGAACCGTTGCCGCAAAACACGTCCTGCGCCGGCACGCCGTGGACTTTGGCCACGGCTTCGCGCAGGATCTGGCCCGACGGTCCGGGTACAACCGCAAACGATCGTCGTCGGCCTCACGCATGGCCGCAATCGCCTTGGGGCTGGGGCCGTAAGGGCACTCGTTGGTGTTGAGCTTGATCCAGCCTCGCCCTGGGGCTGTTCGCCCAGGCCACGTAGGCTGGAACATCGCCCAAGCCTTCGCTCCACAATGTTTTCGGATCCATCATGATCTCCAATAAGCAACGACACCCGACATTCCGGCAATGGTTAAACAGCATGGGGCGCAACAGAGAGGGATCAGGAGGCTACCACTCCAGATCCGGTTTGGAAAATCACCTTCAAGCCTTTCGGTGCGATGGGTTGCAGTCGCGGGAGTAGCCAGACCGAACCTCGTCCACCAGCCCACCGTACACAGACCAAGCCATGGTTCCGTTTCGAAGGAACTTCTTCCCAAGAATCAGAAACCAACGCAAAGGTCCACTTGCGGGAACCTTTCGCGATCCAGATCCATCCTCAATTCCACGGAGCTGTTGCGCATCGGGTTCCAACCGGAATGCTTGAAATCCGTGCGACTGCGCTTGAGCGAGCCGTAGAAATAGCTGTGGATGTCCGGATTGAGGTGTTCCCGCCACCCCCGTCCGAAAGCTCCACCCCCATGCGCCGTTCCGCGCGAAGATCGTCCCCTTGATTTTCAGTTCGGACTCGATCCAGTCCCCGCGGACCAGATGGTTGTCCAGCAGATTCCATCGGCTCCAGCTCAGCGAAAGCCGCTGTAGGCGGTTCCGTTGACCTGAGGAATCCTCTCCGCGCACCAGGTTGACCACGTTTCCCAAAACACGCTCGCCGCCCACGGTTCGGAAACCCTTCCGTCAGCGCCTTCACCAAGTGGACATTCCTCACCCGGGCGTCGTGGTAGGCCTCGGGCCCACTTGCGCACCGCCCATCCTCCCACGGGCAGAGGGTTCAGGCTCGCTTCCACCAACAGATCGCGCGGCTGGAAGATGTGTTCGAACAACCACCAGTCCGTGTCGCGCTCTCCATCCGACACCAGCTTGGCGATGGGACCTTCGGCCAAGGTCTTGGTGCAATTGACCGCCGAATAATACGGGTCCAGCCAAAGCTCCACCTGATGGCGCCGGCCGAATCCGGAGTCCGTGCGAAAACGACTTGGAGGGGGCGCTCCACAAAAAGGATGACGGCCAATACGTTCACCGGCTCATTGTAGAACTAAAGCGCATCGGCAAGGGTCGCTTCCCCAACCACTCCCGCTTCCTTCAATATTTGCGCAAGCCTCCGTGCTGGATCGCGGGCACCATCGTTCCGGATTCGAACTCGAGCAAGTAGAGGCTCGCGGGAAGTCCGCTCAGGTCGCTGCCAGCACGAACCAATCGCCCGCCCAAGTTGCGCACGTTCAAAACACGACCGGCTGCCGTTGCTTGGACTCGGCGCGACACCTTCGAGCTGCCCGCGGGCGAGAGCAAAATCAGCCGGTCGTCGACGGCCCCAGCGGTCCCTCGGCCGTCGCGGTTGGAAACCGCCACCACGATGTAGCCGTTGGCCAGCACCAGAACGTCGCGAAGCCGGCCCCAGCGATTGTTCACCAGGATGGAGTCCGAGAGCAGGGAATCCTTGTCGGCATGGACCCGCAGGGCGCGAAGCTGGCCCGCGAGGGAGACCATCAGGACACGGCCCTTCAACGACGGGAACGCGTCGGCGCCGTACCACTCGATGCCGCCACCGCCAAGGTGGGCGTGTAGGCGGACAACGGCTCCACCACATTGGAATCGAGACAGAATTTGTCTTCCACCACGTCGTCGCAAAAGCCGTGCACCGTGGGCCAACCGTAGTTGCGCCTTTGCGCACGACCCCGAACTCGTCGTCGTTGTTGGGGCCGTGCTCGGAATAGAAGACCCCTCCCCGCGGGGCCATGGCCAGGCCTGGACATTGCGGTGCCCGGTGGTCAGGGCCAGGAAACCCGGAACCGGGTTGTCGGCGGGAGGGCGCCTGCGGTGGTCATGCGCAGGATCTTGCCTTCCACGGCCCTTGGGTCCTGGGCGATGGGCTGATTCTGGAAGTCGCCGGAGGACATGAGAAGGGTGGTGTCGGGCAAGAACAACAAGCGCGACCCCACATGGGTGCTCACGCCCCGCACCCCATCCAACAGCGTGTCGGCAGGCAGCAACGTGTCGCGGGCCGCCTCCCCGATCAATCGGACCAGTCGTTCCTGAATGGCCTCCGGACTGGTATGTGACCGTGAAGATCTGGGGAACCTTGGGGAAGGCGGGATGGAGGGCGAGGTCCAAAAGACCCGTCTCGCCAGTGGAGTAGACATCCGGCAAGTTCAACAGGACGCGGCGCACCCCCGTGACAGGGTCCAGCCGCGAAACGCGACCGGGGCGTTCCGTGAACCAGATCTGACCGGCGGAGTCTTCCTCCATGCCCTACGGCACTTGCTGAATTTCCGGTGACATGCGGACATCACTCATCCGCATCCACCTCAACCGCCTCCGAGCAAACTGGTGATTTGAGAACCCAGGCCGAAGCACGCCCCGAGGGCGGCGGCGGATCGGATCTACTTTGCCGACCTTCGGACCGACATCCAGCCGGAATCCGACTCCTCCAGAAAGGCGCGCCTCAACCCGTTTGCGGCGCGACAGACAAACATGGCCAAGCTCGGAGAACCTCAAAGAAATCGTCTCCTCTCCAAACGCCGTGGATTCGTATTCCCGGATCGGAGATCTACGAGACTCGCCAACACCTGGGACTGCGGTCCCTACGGCGTGGAGCTCAAGCGCAACCTCAAGGACCTGTGGTGGAAGCACTTCGTCCAAAAGCGACGACGTGGTGGGCCTCGATTCAGCATCTTGCTGAACACCAAGGTCTGGTAGGCGTCCGGCCACCTCAAGAGCTCTCCGATCCTCTCATGGATTGCAAGAAGTGCCACGCCCGCGAACGCGCGGATCACCTCGTGGAAGCCAAGCTCGGCTCCAGCGCCATCGCCGGCAAGTCCAATTCCGAACTGTTCGCGCTGGTGAACGAACACAAGATCGTGTGTCCGTCCTGCGGCAAGCTCGACTGGACCGAACCCCGCGCCTTCAACCTGATGTTCAAGACCGAACAAGGCGTGGTGGAAGGCGAAGGCGCCGCCGTGTACCTGCGCCCGGAAACCGCCCAGGGCATCTTCGTGGACTTCAAGTCCATCGTGGAAAAGCGCCCGTGTCAAGGTGCCCTTCGGCGTGGGGCAGATCAGGAAGAGTTTCCGCAACGAGATCACTCCCGGAAACTTCACCTTCACCCGCGAGTTCGAGCAGATGGAACTGGGTTCTTCTGCAAGCCCGGCGACGACGCGCCCTGGTACACCCTGGAAGGAAACCTGCATGAACTTCCTGACAGGTATTGTCGGGATCAATGGCGACAAATTGCGTCTGCGCGAGCACGAGAAGGAGGAGCTCTCCTTCTACAGCTCCGGCACCTGCGACATCGAGTACGAGTTCCCGTTCGGCTGGGGCGAGCTGTGGGGCATCGCCTGCCGCACCGACTACGACCTCAAGCAGCACATGGAGCACTCCGGCGAGGACATGCGCTACCACGACAAGGTCTCCAACGAGCGGTACATCCCTGGGTGGTGGAGCCAGCCCTGAGCGCCGACCGTCTGGCCCTGATGACCCTCTGCGACGCCTACGACCTGGAACGATTGGAAAACGGCGAAGACCGCACCGTGTTGCGGTTCCACCCGCGCGTAGCCCCGGTCAAGGCCGCGATCCTGCCTCTGTACAAGAAGCCGGAACAGGTGGAAGTGGCGGGCAAGCTGTACCGTCACCATCCGCGAGCGCGACAAGATGACGCAGGACCGCATCGCGATCGACCAGGTGGAAAATTACCTGCGGGATCGGCTGAAGTAGAAAGCATCCGTTCGTCCTGAGGAGCGGCGAAGCCGCGTCTCGACAACTGCGGCTACCAGGGCCTCGGTTGGGCGCCTCGAGCGCCAAGGGCGGCGGGAAATGGCAGCTACCGAACAGGCCCTGTCGACCGCAAAGGTTGGCGGGGCTTTTTCGTGGCGGTCGGAATCTGTCGGGCGCCTCACCCGCCGCGACATACGGACGCAAAATGTTGCGTCCCTACGTTGCGGCGGGGCCGGGCTGCCTGCCGGGCCACCGCCTCCATTGCGGGGCGTCCCGGCCCTGCGGGCTGAACTTGTCCTGAGCAAGCGAAGCGCGCCGAAGGGTCCCTGGCGCACCTTTGCGGCAGGCAAGCCGCAGGATCCGCTAGTGGACCATCCGCTCAATCAGATCCAGGATGTTGCGGCGCTGCACCTTGTCTTCAATCCGGTGGTAGGCGGAAAGCAGCCGACGTTCCTCGTGGGTGAGATCGCGCAGGGAGGAAGCACCCTCGCGTGCCTCCCAGCTGGACAGGTCGCGTAGAAGCTCCGCCGGGTCCACTTGGAATGCTTCGGCGAGCTTGATCAGGCGCGGGACAGTCAGAAGGGCTTCGCCTCGTTCGATGCGCTGGATCAAGAGAAGCGGCACATCCAATGCATCGGCCAAGTCATTTTGAGTCAACTCGGCGTTTCTCCGGCGCTCGCGAATAAGCTCCCCAAGCCGTTTTTGCTCTTCCAGCTCGTTGGGACTGCGTTTGCTCACACACCCAAACTGGCATGAGGCTTCAAAAGTTCGAAGATCCCCTATAATGCGATAGATCATGAATGATCTATTATTCGCGCGAGAGATCGTTCCTGATGATGGGCGATTCGGTACCCAGGAAAGCCAAATGACCGCCGTCTCCAGCTGCAACCCTCTGGCATGATCCTGCTGGACAACTATGACCAACGGGTTGGCGACGACCTGAAGGCTTCGCTTTGCCGAGGCGCCAAGTTGCGGGTTGCTGCGACTTCTTTCTCACTTCATGCCTACGCGGAGCTGAAGAAGGAACTGGGCGTCATCACGTCCTTCGAGTTCCTGTGGACGGCACCTCAAACAGGCGAAGGGAGCGACTACTTCGCTCCGCTCTTCGGTGGTGAGGCGGAGGTGGGGTTCCGAAATCTGCTCACCCAGCAGGCGCTTGCACGGGACTGCAAGGAATGGGTGGCGAAGAAGGCCAGCTTTCGCCTGGCCACCGAGAAAGCCGGGGCACTGCAGAGTTTCGCGAACCTCGAGAAAAACCCGGGTTCGGTGGTCTATCAGCCCTTGAGCGGCTTCACAGCGGACGGCCTCGGGTACAAGCTCGGGAGTCGCGCACCCGTGCTGACCTTTCGCTTCGACGAAGCTTCCATTGCTGAGTCGTTCCAAAAGCTTTTCGGTCAGATCTGGAACGATCCGGAACGCGCACGGAACGTGACAGCCAATATCTGCCAACTGCTCGATCTCGCCGCACAGGACCAGCCTCCGGAACGATTGTATCTCCAGATGTTGCAGAGCGTCTTCCGGGACTTCCTGGACGGCGTCAACGACGATGCGCTACCCAACGAACGGTCGGGCTTTCGTGAAACGCTGATCTGGAAGAAGCTGTTCAACTTCCAAAGCGATGCGGCTCTTGGAATCATCGACAAACTGGAGCGCTACGACGGATGCATCCTGGCTGACAGCGTGGGCTTGGGTAAGACCTTCACGGCCTTGGCGGTGATCAAATACTACGAACTGCGTAACAAATCGGTGCTGGTGCTGTGCCCCAAGAAGCTCTCAGACAACTGGCTGAACTACAACCGCAACCACAAGACCAACCTGTTCGCCGCCGACCGCTTCCGGTACGATGTGTTGTGCCACACCGACCTGTCGCGCGTTTCAGGGGAATCGCTGGGCATCTCGCTGGGGAAGGTGAACTGGGGCAACTACGACCTGGTGGTCATCGACGAATCCCACAACTTCCGCAACAACGAAGCGGTGAAGGGACGCGAAACCCGCTACCAGAGACTTCTGAACAAGGTGATCCGCGACGGGGTGAAAACGCGGGTGCTGATGCTTTCTGCAACGCCCGTGAACAACCATTTCAAGGACCTTCGCAACCAGATCGCCCTGGCCTACGAAGGCCGGTCAGAGAACTTGAGCGAGAAACTGAACGTAGCCAGCAGCATCGAGGAGATTTTTCGCAAGGCGCAAGCGGCGTTCCAAAAATGGGCCAAGAGCCCGCCGGAGCAACGGACCGCGGCGGCGATCCTCGATGCTTTGGATCTCGACTTCTTCCAGGTGCTGGATGCAGTGACCATCGCTCGATCCCGGCGACAGATCCAGTCCAGCTACGACACGTCTGGAATCGGGAAGTTCCCGGAACGCCTCAAGCCGCTGTCGCTGCGATGTCCGATCACCACGCGTTCGGATGCGCTCGACCTGGAGGAAATCCACTCAAGGCTGTCTCTGCTGACTCTCTCGATCTACGCACCCTTGAACTTTGTGCTGTCCAGTCGCTTGGGCAAGTACGAAAAACTGTTCGACACCGAAGTGGCTGGCCGAGGCCGTTTGCGCCAGACCGACCGCGAACGCAGCCTGCAGCAATTGATGACTGTCAACTTGCTCAAGAGATTGGAAAGTTCGGTCGAATCCTTCCGGCTCACGCTTGCCACCTTGCGACAGAATCTATCCAACACATTGGATACCATTGCGGCCTTCCAACGGTCGGGTGGAAACACGGTTGGTCGGATCGAAGGGTGGGCGTCCGAGGTCGGGGAACTGGACGACGAAGAGCAGGAGGATTTGGACACCTTCCGCACCGGCGGGAAGGTGCAGGTGGATCTGGCCGATATGGACCTGTTGTCTTGGCAACACGACCTGGAAAGCGACCTTCATCTGATCGAGGAACTGCTCGGCTCCATGGATCGGGTGGCAAAAACCGACGACACCAAGCTCCAGAATCTGCGGCAATTGATCCTGGACAAGGTGGCACGCCCGCTCAATGCAGGCAATCGCAAGGTGCTGGTGTTCACGGCCTTCGCCCCCGAGCTTTTGAAGCTGGGATTGCATACGGCCAAGATGACCGGTAGCGCTCCCCCGCGTTCGACACTGGGAAAATACCACGAATTACAGAGCATTCTCACGCTCTTTTCGCCTCACTCCAAGGAGAAGACGCAGAGCTTGCCCGACGAGGTCGGGGAGATCGACATCCTGATCGCCACGGATTGCATCTCGGAAGGTCAGAATCTGCAGGACTGCGATTTCCTGGTGAACTACGACATCCACTGGAATCCGGTCCGCATCATCCAGCGCTTCGGACGGATCGACCGCATCGGTTCCGTGAACGAGGTGATCCAGCTGGTGAACTACTGGCCCGACATTTCGTTGGACGACTACATCCACCTGAAGGAGCGGGTGGAGAACCGCATGGTGATCGCCGATGCGGTGGCCACGGCCGACGACAACGTGCTCGCACCCGAAGCGGGGGAAGTCGCCTACCGCAAGGAACAGTTGAGGCGCCTGCAAGAGGAAGTGGTGGAGCTGGAAGACCTCAAGACCGGCGTGAACATCACCGATCTGGGACTGAACGACTTCCGAATGGATCTTCTCCAAGCCCGACGTGATGGGCGAAATCCGTCTTTCTTGCCCTCGGGACTCTTCGCCGTCCTGCCTTCCGATCTGCAACGAGGTTTGGTCGCGGGGGCGCTCTTCGCGTTGCGTCAGATCGACGGGAAAGCGACGGATCCGCACAACCGGGTGCACCCCTACGCATTGGTGTATGTGGACGCACAAGGGGAAATTGTCTTCGATCACACCCAGGCCAAAGTCCAGTTGGATCTGTGGCGCATGGCTTGCCGTTCGCGCACCGAACCAAGTCTTGCCGCTTGCGAACTCTTCAAGCAGGCCACAAACAACGGCAAGGACATGTCGAAGATGGTGCGCTTGTTGGAAGCGGCCGTTCGGTCCATGGGCCAGGTGAACGAAGAAAAAGACCTCGACAGTTTCTTCACCCGCTCCCGCACCACGGCGAGCCGCAAACACACGCGGTCCATGGACGACTACGAGGTGATCGCATTCCTGCCTGTGGTGGACATGCCATGACCATACTTTTTGCTTGGCCTGCGACGTGTCGCGTCGATCGCGTGATGCCCAAGAAGACGCTCTATGCGCACACGCAGGCAACAGATGAACTCAAAGCCTTGTTCGTGGAGCAGGTGGAGAGAATCGTGTGGGAATACGAACTTTCGTCCGAAGGCCTGCACTTGCCGGAACACCCGACGGCCCCGATGATCCAGGCCTTTGCGCTGGAATTGCGCGTACCGGATTTTGACATGCGACTGGTCCAGAGCCTCGACAAGCGTTCGCGCTTTCCCGTGTTCTACGAACTGCGCTTTGAAAGTCGCGTGAAGATGGTGGCCGCCTTCAAGGAGCCGGGAGCACGCGACGCCGACTTGTGGAAATGCGGCCCCAGCTTCCAGACAGCGTGGCTGGCGAGAGACACGCCGCGAGCGCCGCTTCCGTTGGCCTTGGACATGGGCGGGCTCTACACCCAGATGCTGCGGCTTCTGATGCCGCTGCCGCCCCTGACCGGTGAAACGCTGGCCGCGCAGGTCCAACGTCTCGAGGAAATCCGCGACTTGCAAGCCCAGGTTCGCAAGCTGCTGGCGAGCCGCGATCGCGAGAAGCAATTCAACCGCAATGTGGAACTCAACGCCGTTATTGCGGCCCTTGCGGGCCCGGATCCAATTTCTGACACCTCATCCAGGATGATGCCCTTCATGGACAAGCTCAAAATGCACACCCCCAACCTGACGGCCACAAACGTGGAGCGCATCCGCGAACTGTTCCCGAACTGCGTGGCCGAAGCGCAGGACGAGAAGGGAGCGCTGAGGCTTTCGGTGGACTTCGACCAGCTGCGGCAAGAATTGTCTGATTCGATCGTGGATGGCCCGCAGGAACGCTACCAGTTGAATTGGCCCGGAAAGCGCGAAGCGCTGATCACCGCGAACGCTCCCATCGCCAAGACCTTGCGCCCTTGCCGCGAAGAAAGCGTGAACTTCGACACCACCCAGAATCTGTTCATCGAGGGCGACAATCTGGACGCCCTCAAACTGCTGCAGGAGACCTATCTGGGCAAGGTCAAGATGATCTACATCGACCCACCTTACAACACGGGGAACGATTTCATCTACGAAGACGACTTCGCCGATGACGCCCAATCATTTTTAGAAAAATCGAATCAGAAAGATGACAATGGAAATCGCCTGGTTGCCAACCCGGAATCCAATGGGCGATTCCATTCAGACTGGCTCAGCATGATTTATCCGCGCCTGAAACTTGCGCGGAATCTGTTGCGAGATGATGGGGTAATCTTTATCAGCATTGGAGATCGCGAGATAGACAACCAGATTAAGCTTGCGAAAGAAGTTTTTGGTGAAGAAAATTTTGTAGCAACCATTCTTCGCCAAAAAAAGAAAAAACCATCATTTCTGCATTCAAATATTGGATCAATGTTTGAATACGTTGTTTGTGCCGCCAAAAGCCGCGAAACAACTCCTCCTTTTTCGGTGGACGTCACAACTCAAGGGAAGAAATACCCAATAAATAATGCAGGCAATTCGCTTGGCGTATTAAAATTCCCCGCCCAATCTGTGCGTTTTTCGCAAATTTCTGCTCGTTATGAGCCCCAGGACATGAGCGAAGGGAACATTGCAACGCGATTATTGGATGCAGTTAATGTTGCGAATGGAAGAAATACGAATGAATTTCGACTTGAAGGCGAGTTCCGCTATAGCCAAAACAGACTAAACGAAATCATTTCTGCTGGAGATGAAATAACAATTTCCAAATCGCCATTTAGACCAAATCATATCAAAGCGGGAGGGGAAACAAAGAAAATGCACAACCTCCTTACGCCAGATACATATGCCGTCGGCACAAATGAAGATGGATCAGAAGAAATTGATGGACTTTTTGATACAAAAATATTTGACAATCCAAAACCATCAAGCCTTGTGAAGACACTCTGTCATGCTGTTACGTACGATGACGAACAATCAGTCATTGTTGACTTTTTTGCAGGGACAAGCTCTACCGCCCATGCCGTAATGCAACTCAATGCCGAGGATGGTGGCAACCGCAAATTCGTCATGGTGCAACTTCCCGAAGAATGCACGCCTGATTCTGAAGCCGCCAAAGCAGGTTATTCCACCATCGCCGAGATCTCCAAGGAGCGCATCCGCAGGGCGGGAAAGAAAATTCTCGAAGGCGAAGTGACCGATGGCTGGGACAAGGACATCGGCTTCCGTGTCCTCAAGGTGGACTCCTCCAACATGGCGGATGTCCATTACATCCCCGACGAAACGCAGCAGACCGCTCTGAGCCTTGGGGTCAGTCCCATCAAGGCCGATCGTTCGTCCGAAGACCTGCTGTTCCAGGTCCTGCTGGACTGGAGCGTGGGACTCACCCTTCCCATCACCAAGGAGAAAGTCCTGGGCAAATGGGTCTACTTGGTGAACGGCGGTGAAGATCTGATGGCCTGTTTCGATACCCAGATCACCGAGGAGCTCATCGAGGCGCTGGCCAATCGCAAACCGCAACCCTGCGTGTGGTTTTCCGCGACGATGCGTTCGTGTCGGATGCGGTGAAGATCAACGCCGAGCAGATCTTCAAGCAGAAGTGCCCCGGCACCGAAGTCAAGTCGATCTGAGGCGCCGACCATGAAGTTCAAATTGGCGGTCCAAGGCCTACCAGAGCGCGGCTGTGGAAGCGGTGGTCGATTGCTTCGCGGGTCAGACTGCCCAAACAGGAATCCAGTACCGCATCGATCCGGGCAACCGCGATGGAAGCCTGCCTTTCGAGGATGCGGGGTTTCGCAACGCGAACCTGCAACTGACCAACGAGCAGATCCTTGACAACATCCGCAGCATGCAGATACGTCAGAATCTGACGCCACTATCCGAGCGACTCGAGACCACGAAAGCCTGCAGCATCAACCTCGATGTCGAGATGGAGACGGGTACGGGCAAGACCTACTGCTACATCAAGACCATCTTCGAGCTGAACGCCCGCTACGGCTGGAGCAAGTTCATCATCGTCGTGCCCAGCATCGCCATCCGCGAGGGCGTCTACAAGTCGCTGCAGATCACCGCCGAGCATTTCGTGGAAAACTATGGCAAGAAGGCGCGGTTCTTCATCTACAACTCCAAGCAGCTGCACCATCTGGAGAGCTTCTCGTCGGACGCGGGCATCAACGTGATGGTGATCAACGTGCAGGCCTTCGCTTCACGCGGAGCCGATGCACGGCGGATCTACGGCACTCCGAAAATCAACGCCAAAGGAATCGAGGAATTGGTTGGATTGGACGAGTTCCAATCTCGCAAGCCCATCGACATCATTCGTCAGAATCGCCCCATCCTGATCCTGGACGAACCGCAGAAAATGGAAGGCCCCGCGACCACGCAATCCTTGGCGGAATTCCAGCCGCTGTTCACGCTACGTTATTCGGCTACCCATCGCACGTCGTACAATCGTGTGCACCGCTTGGATGCGCTGGACGCCTACAACCAGAAGTTGGTGAAGAAAATCGCGGTGCGGGGCATCTCCGTGAAGGGGATCGGCGGCACCCAGGCCTACCTGTATTTGGAGTCCATCGAGATTTCCCGCGACAAACCACCCATGGCGCGCCTCGAACTTGAGGTCAAGCACAAGTCTGGTATCAAGCGGGAGCTGCGCAAGCTGGGGCTCGGCAAGGATCTGTTCGCGGAATCCAACGAACTGGACCAGTACCGCGGCTTCACGATCTCGAATATCGACTTCACGACGGATACGGTAGAATTCACCAACGGCGTGACGCTGGTGGCGGGAGAAGCGTTGGGAGACGTCAGCGAAACCACCCTGCGCCACTTGCAGATCCGGGAGACCATCAAGGCCCACCTGGAGAAGGAAAAACGGCTATTCAGCGATGGAATCAAGGTGCTGTCTTTGTTCTTCATCGACGAAGTCGCCAAGTACCGCGACTACGCGCAGCCCGACGAGATGGGCGAGTACGCTCGGCTGTTCGAGGAAGAGTACGAGGCCCTGAAGAACGAATTCCTCGGCGAACTGGAACTGGACCATGTCGGGTACCGCAGGCACTTGGACTCCATCGAGACGCGCAAAACGCATGGTGGTTATTTCTCGATCGACAAGAAAACCAAGCGCCATGTCGATCCCAGCATCGCAAAAACTGGGGAAAGCAAAGGCTTGTCCGACGATGTGGATGCCTACGACCTGATCCTCAAGGACAAGGAACGCCTGCTCTCGTTCGAAGAGCCGATGCGGTTCCTCTTCTCGCATTCAGCGTTGCGCGAAGGTTGGGACAATCCCAATGTCTTTTCCATCTGCATGCTCAAGCACAGCGACAACACAATTTCGCGGCGACAAGAGGTGGGGCGCGGCTTGCGCCTGTGCGTGAACCAGAATGGAGATCGACAGGACCAGGCCATCACGGTCCACGAGACCAATGTGCTGACGGTGGTGGCCAACGAATCCTACCAGAAGTTCGTGACCGAATTACAGAAGGAGATCACGGCAGAGCTAACCGGACGTCCTCGCAAGGCCGATGCCGCCTACTTCACCGGCAAGCGCCTGGAGATCGCCACGCTCGAAGGGACAAAGACGGTCGATGTCACTCCCGAGATCGCCAAGGCAATCGAGCGATATCTGGTCAAGAACGATTATCTGGGCGACGACGACACCATCGCGCCCGCCTACCACGAAGCCCAAGGCGCTGGAGAACTGGCTCCTTTGCCACCCACCTTGCTCGCGCTAGTGCCAGGAGTCGCGCCAGCGGCTTTGTCCAATGCCATTCAAGAGCAGATCCAGACCTTGTTGGAGGGAGCCAAGCTTCCGGCTATCGAGAACGGCAGGACCCCCAAGACCAATCCATTGAACCGAAACTTCGAGAAGAAGGAATTCCAGGAGTTATGGGGGAAGATCCATCACAAGGCCATCTACAAGGTGGATTTCGATTCCGCGGAACTGGTGCAGAAGTGCATCCGTAACTTGGATCGGGAGTTGCATGTCGCTCCTCTGAAATACACGGTCATAGCCGGAGAATTGAAGACGGATGTGACCGAGAGTGCGTTGGAGACGGGAACAGGTTTTGTCATGACGGCGAACGAGACCTTGGACGAGAGGCATTCGGTGCGCTCGCAGGTGCGCTACGACCTTCTGGGCAAGATCGCCCAACAGACAGCATTGACCCGCAAGACGATCGCGGAGATCCTCGGCGGCGTCCAGCCGGGAACCTTCGCCAAGTTCAAGCAGAATCCGGAACAGTTCCTGAGCGAAACGCGGCTGATCCAGGAACAGAAGGCCACCCTGGTGATTGAACATCTGGCCTACGATCGGATCGACGAATCCTACGACAGTTCGATCTTCACCCAGGCGCAAGTCGGACAGGATTTATCCGGTGCCTTGAAAATGAAAAACCATGTCTTCGACTATGTGGTGACCGATTCCAACGTGGAGAAGGAATTCGCCGGGATGTTGGATACCAGCAAGGAGGTCGTGGTCTATTCCAAGCTGCCGCGAGGCTTCCTGATCCCGACACCGGTGGGCGATTACAACCCCGATTGGGCGTTGCTCAAGGAAGGCGAAGTCAAGCACACCTTTACTTGTGGCAGAGACCAAGGGGAGCATGTCCAGCATGAAGCTTCGGGAAATCGAGAAGACCAAGATCGAATGCGCCCGCCGATTCTTCGCCCGCCTCGCGGAGGCTGGAAGCGAGGGCAAGGTGCGCTACGAGATGGTGGACAGCTACGGCAAACTGATGGAATTGGTGAAATAGATCCATGCCGTGGGCAAGCGCTACCGCCGCCAGGACGAAATCGGTACGCCTTCGGGCCCCGCCAAAGCCGTTCGGTCGACTTCGACACCGTGGGCCAGGGCGAACCCGAGAAGATCAATACCGTCACCATCCACGAGCGCGACAAGATGGTGGCGAAGTGTTCTTCGGGATCTTGGAGTGGGCACGCCAAGGGCGTGGAGCGCAGGAAGCAGCTGTATTCCCGGTCATCACCTACCTTTTCGAGAGCTGCGAACTTTTCGAACCATGGTCTTACCGACAAAACACATTCCGGCCCGTGATGCCCTCCTATCGGTGGGTCCTACAGTAATCCGCCGAAACATCCACCCACTGCACGGAAGCCCGCTTTGAATCCTGCCCCCCGAAAACTCCCATTCGATGTGGAGTCCATCCCCAAGGCAGACCTGGTCCGATCGTGCATCGGCATTGTCCGATCCGGAGTGATTTCCTCCTCTGGCTGCGACGGAATTGTTATCCATGAGGGACGATGCGTCGTTCCAACGGGAGATCGACATCCAAATCCAGGTGGTTTTCGGAAACTTCGACGGCGACACGGATGCGTCGGAACTGATCATAAGCATCAGGGAAGCGGTGGAATCCGGTGTGGCGAGCGCCGATCAGGGAGTCACTTGGACATTGGAGGCACTCGAGACGGCAGACAAGGCCATCGCCAACCACGAAGATTGCGAATTCGAGTGTTCTCGACACCTGGAAGATCTTGTTGAACTCGCACTGGATTTCCTGCACCGATCGAGCCAAAGCGGCAAGGACTTGGCCCGAAACCTCCTCACCCTGCTGGCTTTGGAGTTCACGAGGATTCCTGCCATCGACCTGGTCGTGTTCGCCCAACGCCTGGGTGCGGAAGGGTTCGAAGTGCTTCGCTCGGCGTTGGAAAGCAAGACCTATCCAGACCGCCAGATCCTGTCTCAGGTTTACGAGCTGCAACTTGATCGAACGGCTTGGCTTTCCTTGAAGCTCGGGAGCTCCAACCCCAACGACCAGATCGCCGCCCTGGAGTGGATCAAGGGCAACCAATCGCCCCGGCAAGCCGTCGACCGCGCTGCCTGTCACCTGAAAGTCCAGGAAACCGCCCGCAGCGAGGCGCTTTCCGTGCGCGAATGGTGGTATCGGGAGCGCTTGCTGGCGGGGGATCCCCGCGGAGACCTCGCCGAGGACGCTTGGACCACATTCCAGCGCCATCCCTGCCTGCCCGAAGCCTGGACACTGCTTGGAACCTGGGCGAAGCCCGCGGGATCCTGGGACCATTTCCGGAAGTTGGCATTGGACCTGCTCGAGAAGAAGGAAAAGGACACTCCTTCCACGCTCTTCCGCGAGGCGCTCCTTCGCATCGCGCGCAGCGAGGGACGCAAACGGGACGCCTGGGAGATTGCCAGAAGGGGACTCCCCCGAAGCCAGATGGTCGAGGCAATTGCCTTGGCGGCGAAGGAGTGGCCCGACGAGGCACGGGAAGAATTCGATCGGATCCTGACTCCGGCACTTCGAGGCTTGGAACGCACCACCAGCCAAGGTCTGTACCGGGATTTCGCGGATCTGCTCGGCAAGGGGAAACGTCTGTTCGGAAAGACGTGGCTGGCAATCTGGCAGGAAAAGGTCAACGAAAAAGTTCCCCAAACGACCGAAGCTGCTCCAAGTCGTGGCGAATGCCTGAAACCGGCTATCGCTTCCCCTTCCCGCCCTTCTTCTTCCCCGCCTTGGCTTTCCCCGGCTTGCGCCTCCTCGCCTGGTCGGCCAGCATCTGGTTCATCACAGCCAGAACCGTTTGGCGATCGGGGAAAATCGATCGCAACTGCTGGGCTTCCCGCAATTCCTCGTCTGCCTCGCGCTGGCGCAGGGATACAAGGTTTTCAAGGGAGCGAGGAACGGCAAGCCATTTGGAGGTGGGATCGAGCCTCCCCACCCTCTTTCTTCCTGCTCCAGCGAGGATTTGCGCCACTCCAGCTCCCGGATCGTCCGACGCATCTCCTTGAGGCAAGCCTCCACGGTAGCGTCGTCCAAGCCATCTGCTTTCACATCGTCGGAGCCATGCACATGCAGCAACCGCACCAAAGTGGGGAGGTCGCGCTCGCTCCAGGCGCGGGTGAGCTGCTGCATCAGATCTGTTCGCCGCTCGCGTTCCGCATCATCCTGGGTCTTGTCCGGGTGCAACTCGCGAGCGAGCCCCCGGTAGATCCCCTTGGAGGCAACTCTCGGGATCGAATTTGGGCGCCTTCGGAGCCTTCGAAGATGCTTTCGAGGATCGCTTGGGCTTCCCCGACGATCCACCGAACATCTTACGGTTGACCTGATCCATCCAGGCCTCGAATTCCGGCACTGCGGTGGGGGGGGTACCGTCCCTCATGGCCTTCTTCACGATTTCGCGAAGGGCCTCTGGCATCTCCATCCCCGAAAACCCCTCGATCAGGTCGAAGGCGATCGAGGAGGCGGAGTCATCTAGCTCGTCCCTCTCCTCCTGGGGGATCCATCGCTCCCGGACCTCGTCCACGTCTTCGCCGAAACGTTCCTCGAGGTCGTCTGCCAGGTCCAGGATGGTTTCGATCAAGACTTCACGGACCTTGCGCTGCCCCGGCTCCTTGGGGACGCACGTTTCCAAGAACGCGACCAGCTCCTTGCGGATGGCCACGCACCGCTCTATGGTTGCCTCCGTACTTTGCCGCAACTGCGCCTGCAGCCGGCTCAAACCGGCCTCCATCTCCTCGATCCGCGTCTCGAGGTTTGCAGCCTCGTCCATGAGCTTGGCGAGCTTTGCCAGGGGAGTGGCCTTGGGTTTGACTCCATTGGGCGCGGGAGGTTCCGTTGACATTCCGAAAAGATCCGGACACTTCGAGTCCATGGCCCAAAGATACCTTCGCCACTGGGCCAGCGAACCCGGACCGGCTCCTACCCTGCCCGATTGTTCGATCCGCGCGGCAGCCTCCTCTGGGAAGGACAAGCCAGTGGACAGAATCTGGCTAGCGGGTTCCGTCAATGCATCGTGGCTTGGCCGTGCTGCACGCCCGCACCCCTTCCGGAACGCGTTCGGAGAGGATTTTCCTGGCGCGACGAGGAGCGGGCGAAGCGCCTTGGCGGCTTGACCACCACGAACGGAAACTCCGGACGGATCGTGTCTCCGGTCGCGTTCCAGATGGTGATCCGGAACCGATAATTGCCTCTGGTAGCCGAACCTGTAGGCTTGAACCCATAGTCCCTGTCGATCGGCCAGCCTGGCATTGGGTCGGAGACCCATGTGGGAGCCAAACGATGGATCCTCCGGCGATTTTCCATCACCCGGAGAGCAGATTGACTTTCGCGGAAAATCGCGTACCAGATCCGTGCAGAGTCGTCCTCCACATAAGAATACCCGCTGGTCGCGGTCACCGTATCCCGATCGAGCTTCAATCCCACCCCGAAAATCGGGGGAAAATCGAGCTGGAAGGGAATGGTGTCGGTGATCATGGAATCCGTCCTGGAATGGACGGAAATCACCAGACGGTACCGGCCTTCCGGAGCCATGGGATCGGGAACCAGGGCAACTTCCGTGAGACGGATCGAATCGGACTTTCCCGGCTGGGGAGGTTCGAATTGGAAGAGGGTGCCGGTGGATTTTCCAACACTGTCCAGGACATCCCAGTCCAGTTCGACAAGGCCGCTGTCCATTCGTGCCCAGCCGGAGACGGACATCCAGCCCGGATGGGCGGCATCGGATTTTTGCTTGACTTCGAAATGCATTCCTCGAGGCCAGGAGGGTGGGGCTTTGGTGGAAGAAGTCTCCTGGGGAGGTGAAACCATCGTGGCATCTTCTTCCGAGCATCCTGCCAACAGCTCGTCAGAGAGCAGGGAAGTGGAAGATCGGTGTTTGAGGAACGAACGGAACATGGATTGAGACTCCTAACATCGGAAGGGGCTAAAAACCTAAATCCAGAGATCGAATCGACTCGCTGCCTCTTGCTCGAGTGCCGAACCTCGCCCAGCCCAGGGTCGAAATCCTTCTGTGCCCGCACCCGAAATACACCGTTGTTGAATCTACATGAACCTCGGAGGAAAACAACCCTCAGCCTGGGTCGGATGCCCTCATTTTAGGAGACATGAGATTCCAACCCTGCCTGTTTCGACTCTCCGCCCTCTCCGCCCTCGTCCTTGCGCTATCCGTAGTAACCTCCCGCCGCCGACAAGATCGTGGCCTGTGTGGGCAATTCCATCACCTACGGTTACGATCTTCCGCGCGACAAGAGCTACCCTACCATTTTGGATACCCTGCTGGAGCCGGCTACGCTGTCAGCAACTTCGGCGTCAGCGGCAAGACCATGGTGAGAGGCTCGGCCGATTCCTACTGGAAACAATCGGCGTACACCAACGCATTGGCCCAATCCAAATATTGTCTTCATCGAGCTGGGCACCAACGACGCCAAGACTTACATCTGGGCTACCTACGGCAATGACTTCAAGGCCGATTACCCTCGCCATGATCCAGTTTCATTTCGCGACCTGCCGTCTGGGCCACAGGTCTGGTTGACCTCTCCAGCCACAAGCGAACAACACCGAATGGTCCATCTTACGACGCCGATATCGCCCGGAAAGTCAACCCCTGATTCGCGAAGTGGCGCTGGAGGCCGGAACGCATTTGATCGACCTGCGCGCGGGGTTTTCCGGCCATCCGGAGTGGTATCTAGCCGACAGCGTGCACCCCAACGTGGCAGGGGCAAAGGCACTGGCGACCTTGGTGGCCAACATGCTCAAACACAAACCCGCCACCATCGAGCTCCTGGCCGTGATGGGGGCCCGACCGCAAGCTTCGCTCAACGGGACTGGCTACCAGTGGTATCGAAACGACACTCTGCTGGCGGAGACACCTTGCAAAACCTTGCGATCGAGCCGCCGGGCAGTTACAAGGTTTCGGTCAAGATCGAGGCGAAAACGGAAAACCGGCTCGTTTTCCGCTCCGTACAAACAGTTCTCCAAAATCTCCACTCCTCTCGGCGGCCACCGTTGGGGGCGATCGGAAACTCCGGAGACCGCGCCTGAACCTCCCCGGCAGGCGTCGATCTCGCATCTGTCGATCTTCGCGACACCCGTGGACGGAAAGTGACATCCAGGGACCACCTTGCGCAGGGCACCTACAGCTGGTCGATCCGCGCCGCCGGGCTCGCCGCCACCGGAATCCTCGTCGCGCCGTAGACATGTGATATGTTTTACTCCCACCGCACCCACCAAAGCTGGCGAACATGACTCGATCCCGCCGCGCGCTCGTCCTTTGCCTCGCGCTGATCGGCCCCGCACTTTCCGCCGGCATCCGCCCCGCCCGAACCCCCCTGTTCGTGCCACCAACGCCCCTCTGGCCGGTCGCTGGACACTCTTTGCCTCCCTCTGGGAAGGCTGGAAAGCGGTTCGTCCACAGTGGCTGGGTCAGCGGAAACCCACAAGGACTCAACGCCCAAGACCAGGCGCATGGCATGTTGCTGTCCGTGTGGTTTGGCGATCAAGGCATGTTCGATTCCCTCTGGAGGACCACCGAGGCTCGCCTGTGGGATGATTCACGCAACATCTACCACGAGTCCTCCGCGGAAGGATCCCCCTACGCCTCCGAGTCGAACTTCGACCTGTGCGGCTCCTTGCTGTTCGCCTCGGCTTTGGTCAAAGCCGACCTCTGGCAGAACACCTCCGCCGAAAGCCGGCAATATGCGACCCGTGCAAAGCAGCTCCTTCAATCCCTCATCCTCCGATTTCCCAGCACGGACTTTCCGCCCCAGGTGCTGCCTTACGAGGACGCCTCCTACCGGAAAATGTCCGACCAGTCCGCGGGTTGGTTCCGACTTTTCCACGAGGCGACGGCCAAGGAATCCCTGCCATCGTACGACTGGTCGAAGCTGGAATCCGGCACCCTGAGCCTTCTGAGGAGCCAACCCAATTCCAACCGCGCCATGATGCGCAGTGCCAGCTCCCCCACGGGTACGGCGATGATCGAGATCCTTCCCGATCGCGACCCCGACGCCAGGGAAAGGGAAAGGACGCGCTGCGGGCTGTCTGGCATCTGGCGACGGCCATCCGTTGAACTCCACCATCAAACCTTCGCTGGTCTCATGGGCCAGGAGGCGTGGAAGGCAGGCCATGTAAATCCCTGTCCAGCCAGGGATGTACCGGGTCGACGACGCGAGTCTGTTGGGCTGGGACGAAGGGCCTCTACGAGCACTTCATGACCCGGGCCCTTTGGGCTCCTCGCCGCCGCCGCGCAAGACTCCTCCGACACTGGTGGATGGGGACACCAGCCAATCCGCCCCCGCCAGGCTTGATGTCGAAGCCCAAACCCTGGGGCTTTTGGGAATCCTCTCGATGACCAACAACACCCCGAATGTCTGGACGGACCTCAACAACGTCTGTTGCGGCCCGACCTCCACGCTCGTGCCCCGCCAAACGCCTCGCGCCATCCAACGCGTCCCGGAGGGTTACCTCGTGAGGATGGAACGAGCGCAGGCCACGCATTTCCTGCGGGGAACGGTTGTGGCCAGCGACGGAAAGGCCGTCCGGCTATCCGCTGCAGCGCTTTCCTCCCAAGTCGACGGCCTGTTGGTTCGGGTCGCCCCCAGCGCCGCCATCCGTTGGGTCCAGCTGGAGGATGATATGGGAAACCCCAAAGCCCGATTTCCGCTTCCTCCCTCGTTCTGAGCCTTCGGGAAGGGCTGTCGAGCCCCGAAAGAGTGGGCACGGGGATGCACTTTTCCACCATGCCGACTTCGCGACCTGTCGATCCCCCCTGCTTCCAAGTTGATGGACGTTTTCTGACATCCCCCGACGGGTCGCGCGTGATCCTGCGCGGGGTCAACGAGATGTTCGTTTGGGGCGACCGGACCGGAAACGCGTTGGAGGAGATTTCCCGCACGGGCGCCAATTGCATTCGCCTGGTTTGGACCTTGGCCGAGGGGACGGCACAGGAATTGGACGCGCTCCTCGAGAGGTGCGCCGGACTGGGCATGCTCCCCATCGCCGAGTTCCACGACGCCACCGGCAAGTGGGAAGAGCTGGATGCCGTGGTTTCGGGCTGGCTGCGTCCGGACTACCTGGCCGTGACCAAAAAGCACCAAGGCCGACTGGTACTGAACATCGGAAACGAAGTCGGCGAAGAGGTGACAGATTCCGACTTCGCAGCCGCGTATTCGGATGCGCTGCGCCGCCTGCGCCAGGCGGGAATCCGCTGCCCCCTGATGATCGATGCCGCGTTTTGGGGCCAGGATTACGGACTTCTTTCGCGCACCGGATCGGCACTGGTGCACTCCGATCCTCTGAAAAACGTGCTGCTATCGGTCCACATGTGGTGGCCGGCCAAGAATTCCGGCGGCTCGCTGGAAAGCGCGGCACAACGCGTGATGGACGCTTTGGCCGATGCCCAATCCAAAGGGCTGCCGCTGGTGGTGGGCGAGTTCGGCGCAGCCTTCACCGAGGCGGGCGAGGTCCTGGATCCTGACCGCATCGCCTGGCAAACCATCTTGGAAGAATGCCACGGCCGGGAAATCGGGTGGCTGGCCTGGTCGTGGGGCGGGGTCCCCAACCAGCCCCAAAAGGACCTGGACATGACCCGCGACGGCCGCTTTGAAACACTTTACGGCTGGGGCCGCGAGGTCGCGCTGGATCACCCCTTTTCCATCGCTCGCACGGCAAGCCCCATCGAGTGGTTGCGAAACCGATAGGTTGTTGTAGAGACGCCCCGGCGGAGTCTGCACAACAACCGGACTTTCCAGTTCGCCTTCCTTTTTCGACGTTTCGATGGAAAGCGCAATACCCCACCTGCAGCTCATTGCATCCCCGCCAATCGCTCTTTTCCTATCCCCAAGGACACCCTCCGCATGCCACAGGAATTTTCGCCAGCAGAAGTCAGCTGGATACAGGATCAAGTCAAAAAAGGTCCACAGCAGCTACGCTCCGGAACCAAGGCCCTTCTGGCCATTGTCGGTGGCCTCCTGATCGCCACGATCGCCGTCCTGGCCGCTACCTCGAGCGATTTGCACGCTGGTCTCCATCGGTGCATACGCCCTGGCTGTCGGAATCTGCTCTGCATTCCTCGCCGTGATGGTTTCCATGGCCCACCTGGTGGAAGGCTCCCTCGATGGGAACAGAACCCACAGCATGACCGCGCTTCGGGGAACCTTCGAGACCGTCGGCCGTCGCGGAAAATGCCATGTTTACTTCAACGGCATCCCCTGTGTGATGCCGTCCGGATGGGAGCAGTTTCTTCCCATCCGCGAGGTGGTGATCAAGGCTGCAGAGACCCGACGCGAGAATCACTTCCTCGTCGTCGTCGAAATCGAGGGGATGCGCACACTTCGGCAAGATTTGGACCGGGGCGGCGGATCCATCCGACCGGGAAGGCGAAGAAATCAGCCCTCTGGGCCGTGCTCCTCGTGGTGAGCACCCTCCCGGTCGCTTTCTCGGTCCGCACTACGGATGGAGCGCATGGAAAGAAATCCTCTTCCATCCTCGAGAGCGCGTGATGGTCACCCAGCTTATGATCTCGACAGCCTGTCCCTGGAGCCTGGCCGTGAAGTCCAACTGCCCTCACTGGTTCTGAAATACAAAGCCCCAAGAGCCCCGGAAAACCGATCGAATATGGTCGGTTATATTCAAACTCCACCCCAGTCCGCCAGGGATTCGCTCGATTCCCTGCTGACTGGCTTCAAAGAGCTCGACGATGCCCGCGAACGCCTGAACGCGGTTCTCCCCGGGAATCTAGGAGATCGGCTCACAGCTGGTCTCACGGTGGAACCTCTCCTGGATGCGATCCAGAAATACCAAGGAAACAGCCCGACAATTTGGGTCTCTGTTTCGTTGAAGGAACTCCGATCCCTGGTTCAAACCCAAGTCATGCTCGAAGCCTTCGAAACCCAACAAGCATCCTGGATTTCTTGACCCGCGACCGTGGAGCTCCTGTCGCGATCGTGATCGGAAAATCTTCGAAAGGCTGGATGTTCGAGAGCGGATCCCGCTTCCCGGCCATCGTCAAAACTCTGCGAGTTTGGCTTGGATTGGTCGCCCTGCTCGCACCCCTATTGTTCGGCTGGGCCTGGTCCAATGGCGCAAGGAAAGAAGCTACCTCAAGCCTCTGGAAGCGATGGCAGACTGACGGGCCTTGCATCGCCCAGAACTCGTCGTACCGGATAATCCACCCCGCAGCAAGCTGCGGGGTATTTTCTTGGCAAGAGAATTCGGGTCACCGAAGCAAGCCATTCGGCTACGCTCAGGAAAGACTTTTGGGGAATGTGACCCGAAGTGATTCACCCAAACAATTTGCCGATCCCGCCCAACGCACCGCCTTCGCCGCCTTGACCTTGCAACAGGCTGGAAATATCGAAGCCCGGCTCCTGCAGCTTGGCCGTGCCCACCACGCCGCCGTCGCGGTCTTCGATCAGGCCGGAGGACCGCAACAGTCCCAGCACCTGTGCGGAGGAGAAAGGCAGGTTGTGTTCGCGCAAGATGGAATCGAGCTTGCCCGCCACGTCAGGCCCCGAAACCCACTGCAGGAAGAGGCTTTTGATGGCTTGGGTGGGGCCTTGGCCCGAGGTGAACGCGGAGGTGGCGGCGCCGAACAAGTCCATTGGGATCTCCTGGATCGAGGGTGATGAAAAAACCTGGCGGGAAGGTACAATCCCTACGGTCAGGATTCCCATGGATCTATTTTTCCGCCCTATGATCCCTCCTGCAATTTCCCTGCTCGCCTCGCTGTTTTTGGCCGCCAAGGTTCCCGCGCCGGAAGGCCCCGTCTGGACCAAGATCGGCACCAAGTCGGAGCCCGGCAACGCCGAAGTCCGATTGGAGTTGGTCACACGATTCCAGGCCATGATGTCCAAACCCGGCAACCCGGCCGACCACTACGAACCCGACATCAACTCTCCCAAGTCCGCGCACTTTCTGCCCGATGGATCCAAGCTCTACATCGAGTCGCTGGAGGGCGGCCATACGGTGGTGATCGATGTGCCCACCTGGACCCGCAAGACCAGCATCGAACACGAATTTACCCGCGCCGATTCCGCGCGTTTTGCGGGAACCGAGGTGTTCGACTACAAGTTCGGCAAGCGTTTCAACGTGAACGTGTTTCGCGGAAAGCCCGTGGAAAGCGCCCTGTCGCACGATGGCAAGTACCTGTGGGTCACATACTACCGCAGAAGCTTCGATGCCAACGCCCAGCTTCCCAGCGCGGTCGCCTTGATTGACACCCGCACCGACAGCATCCTGCGCGTGTTCCCCACCGGCCCGTTGCCCAAGATGATCGCCTCCAGTCCGGACGGAAAATGGCTGGCCGTCACGCATTGGGGCGACAACACCGTCGCGGTGATGGACATTTCCGCCTCCACCCCGGATTCGTTCCGCTACGTGAAGCATCTGGTGGCGGGCAATCGCGCCAAGCTCGAATTCGACGAATCGGAAAAGGTGGACCGCGACAACAACTGCGGAAATTGCCTGCGCGGCACCGTGTTCACGCCGGATTCCAAAACGCTGCTGGTGGGACGCATGGGTGGCTCCGGCGGCATCAGCGCCTGGAACACCGACGACTGGACATTTCTTGGCAACGCCACCGGCATGCGCGAAAACGTGCGCCACATCGTGATCAAGCAGGGCACGCTCTTCTTGTCGGAAAACCAACCCGGCGTGGTGCAGAAATTGCCCGCTGGACTCGTTCCTTTCCACCTTGAAATCCGCCAAGCCCTCCGAATCCATTCCGGTGGCGGGATGGAAGTCGGCGACGGTGGGCTACGGCGCCCGCACCATCTCGGTGGACGACAGCGCGAAGTACCTGTTCGCGGCGGTCAACGGCAAGAGCGAGATCAAGGTGGTCCGCACCCGGGACATGGCCGTGGTGGCCACCATCCAGGCCGACAGTTACCCGGTGGGCATGGATCTTTCGCCCGACGGAAAATGGCTGGTGGTCACGGCCCAAGGCCACACCGACGGCGGTGGCAACTCCGTGATGGTCTACCGGGTGGAAACCGGAAAGAAGCCTTGACCATGAGCCGCATCGCATCCTTGTTCCTTGGTCTGGCTTCGATTTTCTGTCCTGGCTGCGACGGAGGCAATTCCACCAAGGCGTCCTCGGAAAAAGACGGTTACGGCAGCGTCGCCGATTCCCTGGCGGCGAGCTCCGATTGGGTGATCGACCAATGCCGGGTCACCTACAAGGGCAAGCCCATTCCCTTGGGCAGCGCGTATCCTGAGATCGTGGCGATGTTCCGGGCCTCCCGACGACTCCGTGATCGGGGATTCCGGCTTAGCAGGCAGGCCGAGAAATTATTACTGGGACAAAATCGGCATCGAAGCCAGCGCGGTCGTGGAAAACGACCCGGCGCATTACCAGCTTCGCATTCTCTTTCGAGAAGCCCTACCGCCACCGGCTTCCAGCACCAACAAATATCGACGCCCCCGAGGCACAACCACCTTCGGGATCCGCCCGTACGGCAGGCTCGATTCCCTGACCCAAGAGCACTTGCTGGATATGTCTTTCAGCGAAACGGGAACCCTCGTCGGGGCCCCGAGCCGATTTCTGCAAATCCCCTTCTCGGCGGACTCCTACATGGAAATCAACCCCTTCCATGGCCGCAGCTCGGGTCCGAGCATCATCGGGTTTGACTTCTACCTCGCCTCGCCTCGGACCGGCCCCTACCAGACCTATCCGCAGATCCATTCCGCCCTTGGGGACAACTGCAAGTTGCCTGGTTCTCGATAGTCATTGGCGTTTATCGGGAGGTGCCTGATGGGGAATAGTTCTACTTTTTCGCCACTGCCCACCAATACATCCACTCGAGGGAGCTTTCGATGAAGGTCTACACGAACAAGGACGGGTCGCTGGCCCCCTTCAAGAACAAGACGATCGCCGTGATCGGCTACGGATCGCAGGGCCATGCCCAGGCGCAGAACCTGCGCGACTCGGGCGTCAACGTGATCGTGGGCCAGCGCAAGGGCTCCGACAACTACAAGCTCGCCGTCAAGCACGGCTTCAAGCCCGGCGTGACCCTGTTCACCGCCGCCGAAGCCGCTGAAAAGGCCGACTTCATCCAGATCCTGCTGCCGGACGAAGTCCAGGCCAAGATCTATGAGTCCGACATCCTGCCGCACCTGAAGAAGGGCAAGACCCTCATCTTCTCGCATGGATTCAACATCCACTTCAAGTACATCAAAGCCCCCAAGGACGTCGACGTGATCTTGTCGGCTCCCAAGGGTCCCGGCCACATGGTCCGCGCCGAATTCGAAAAGGGCGGCGGCGTGCCCGGCCTGGTGGCGGTCCATCAGACGCTTTCCGCGCGCTCTGGCCAGGCTTTGGCCCACGCCAAGGGAATCGGCTCCATCCGCGGCGGCGTCTACGAGACCTCGTTCAAGGAAGAAACCGAAACCGACCTCTTCGGCGAGCAGGTCGTGCTTTGCGGTGGTCTGTCCGAGCTGATCAAGGCTGGCTTCCAGACGTTGGTGGACGCCGGCTACGCCCCCGAGATGGCCTACTTCGAGTGCATGCACGAAGTCAAGTTGATCGTGGACCTCATGTACCAGGGCGGATTGTCCTACATGCGCCACTCAAGTGGTTGAACGCAAACCCACCCCAACGGAAGAAGGCAAGAAGCCGCGTCGCAACATGTAGCGGTCCGAGGCCAAGGAGATCAACGACGCGCCCAAGCGTATCTGTCAGACTGACTCCCGGCGCATGCGGGAGTCTTGTCCTTCGCGGAGTTAGTCCGCCATTTTACCTTGGCTCCAATGAAATGCCCCATCGGACTCTTGCTGGCCTTGTGGTGCCTGTCTTGCTCCAAGAGCGATCCGTGGACGACGCCCCAACCGCAGGGTGTGCGGAAAGAATTTTCCGATACCGCATGCATCGGAGACCGAAGCCGGATTCTCCGCTACGCTGCCTGGCAGGACCGGAGTCCCAGGTCGCCGGATGGATGATCGCGGACGCCTGCGGTTTTCTGGCAAGGTGATCGGAAGCTTCGATCGCGCCTCCACGACAGCATGCACCACGAAATCCAGCTTCCTCCGGAAGAATATCATCGGGTCCGCGGAGTGGCTTCGCTCTATGAGCCGGAAACCTCGATGCCAGTGGTGGATGGCTCCGTGGAGACCTTCACATGGTGCGACGACAGTGCCGACACGCAGCCTCCGGACATTCACAGAACCTCGATGCCTTGGCTCCCGAAGCGGAAGGCGTTCACCGATCGATGGCAGAAACGAAGCGGACTCTAGTGATATCGGACCCTGTGCTCGAGCCACCCATGCCCAGCTTCAGCATTCCCAGCCGCCCTCTCCTGGCCCCAATGTGGCTCCTTGTTGGAGCCTGTTTGGCCGCCTGCGGTCCCCGCCAAATCCCCACAGACACCGAGAAGCACCGCCATCACCCTTGGTGCGTGGCCTGACGGGAGTCTTGGCACCCGGAAACCCTCGGCTCGCCTCGCCCAACTGGACAGCCTTTGCGCGGCGCATCCCTACCTCGCGCCGGAGTCCTGGCCGTGCTCGACCGGACACGGCTTGGGAACGCATCCGCGCAGGAGAGGCGCGTTTCGGCGAAGGCCGTGCGGGAACTGCCAAGATGGATTCTTCGCCGTCGCGGCGATTCGCTTGCGCCGACATCCCGGTCTGGAGTACCGCCGGGAGGCCTTGCAGCGCTCCCGAATACGGCCAACCACATCTTTCCTGCCTGGACGGCGGCGGGACCCATCACACCGCACATGGTCTCGCGATCCCCTTGTTGACAGAAAAACGCCCTCGTCGGCGAATCCGGTCGGGCTTCCAGACCAACTCGGAATCAGGAAGTCGGACCTCGACTCCCTGATCCTGCTTGAGCGCCGGGGAAGGATCGAGGATCCCGACGAGCCCCAATCCAGCGGGGTGAATACTGGCGAAGTTCCAGGATCGATTCCGGACGATCCGTGGATCCGGAACAGAAAGTCAAGGCGCTCGATCGATTCTGAAAAATGGAGACAAAAACCGGGTGAGGTGTCCCGCTCCTGGACCTGACAAACATCGCCCTTCGAGACGGGGGTGCCCCCCTCAGACGAACGGATAGTCCTCTGTCCGCTGCTCAGGCCACCGGCAAAACCAAATGGATGAGAGCAGAGCCGTTCGTCCTGAGGAGCCGAAGGCGTCTCGAAGGGCGAACGAGCCCGGGACTTTGCCCCTTAACCCGTCGAAGTCGCGCCAGCACCGCGTCGCCCATGCCCGTGTTCACCACTGGCACCGGCCCAGGCGATGTCGCCGGTTGCGATGCGTCGTCAAGCACCACCGGCCACGGCCGCCTCGATGCGCTGGGCGCTTTCGTCCTGGGCCCAGTGCGTAGCGCAGGAGCATGGCACCCGACAAAATTCTGCGCCAGCGGATTGGCGATCCCTTTGCCGCGATGTCGGGAGCAGAACCTCCCGAGGCTCGAACAATCCGAACGTCCCTTCGGCCAGCGATGCGGAAGGCAGCATGCCAGGGATCCCGTGATGGCGCCGGTTTCCGGAGAGGATGTCTCCAAAGAGGTTGGGGCACAGCATCACATCGAACTGCTTGGGGGTGCGGACCAACTGCATGGCCCCGTTGTCCACGTACGTATGGGCGAGTCACGTCCGGGATTCGTCCTTGTGGATGCGGGTGACCACTTCGCGCCACAGCACGCTGGCCGCCGGACGTGGGCCTGTCGATGGAGGTCACGTGGTTGCGACGCCGCGCGCGGCCTTGAACGCCACCGCGCGATGCGTTCGATTTCGCACACCGAGTAGACCATGGTGTCGAACGCGCGATCGCCTTCGCGCCCCTTGGGCTGGCCAAGTAGACGTCGCCGGTGAGCTCGCGCACCACCAGCACATCGAATCCGTCGCCCACGATATCCGCGCGCGCAGCGGGCAGGCACCGGCCAGGCCTTGTAGACGGTGGCCGGACGCAGGTTCGCGTACAGACCAAAGATTTTCCGCAAAGGCAGCAACGCACCACGCTCGGGCTGGAGGTCGGGAGGAAGAACCTTCCCACTTGGGGCCGCCCACCGATCCGAAAAAGATCGCCTCGAGTCCTTGCAGGTGTCGATGGTGGACTGGGGCAGCGGATGCTGGGAATTCATCGTAGGCGGATCCGCCCACCTTGGCAGGCCTCCAGTCGAAGGAAAATCCGTCCCTTGGCGGCACGGCTCCATCACGCGCACGGCGGGCCATGACCTCGGGTCCGATTCCATCTCCGGCCAGGACTGCGATCTTGTGGGTCTTCGACATCTTTTGGCTCCACGGTTGGTGCGGTCGGGTCGGGCGGAAAACGCACCTACCTGGCCAGCGAAAAGGGAAAACTAGCCAACCAACAAGTACCTGATGCCATCCGTGGCGCGATGGCTCCCATGCCCACAACGGGTGGGAGACGCCCGGACCGATCTCCTACGGAATCCCGGCAAAGAATCGGAAGCCGTGGTTGCCGTTCGTCCTGAGGAGGCGCTGCATGCGCCGTCTCGAAGGGCGAAAGGCAATGTCCGTTCGCACTTCGACAGACTCAGAATGAACGAATTTCCGTTGGATAGACTCGGAATTGGCATCAGACCTTGAAGCGACCCAACAGCTGCCCCACGGAATCGGCCATCGAGGCCGCTGATCGGATGCCTCGCGGACCCGCAAAGCCTGCGAACGCAGGTCCGCGCTGACGCCGGCCACCTCGCCCATGTTCGCGCTGACGTTTTTTGTTCCATCCACCACGCTGCGCAGGCTGCCGCGCACGGTCCGCACCCCCGCGACCACCCCGGCCAGGCTGGAGGCGATCTCGCGGGTGGCGGAGGATTGTTCTTCCACCGATGCTGCGATCGTGGTTTGCATGTCCGAGGATTTCTGGATCACCGTGCGGATCTGGGCGATCCGCTCCACCGCTTGGCCCGTGGCCTGGCGCATGCGCTCCACGCGCGTGCGGATGTCTTCGGTCGCCTCCGCCGTTCCCTTGGCCAATTCCTTCACTTCGCCTGCGACCACCGCGAAACCACGACCCGCCTCGCCTGCGCGCGCGGCCTCGATCGTGGCGTTGAGCGCCAACAACTTGGTCTGCTCGGAAATTTCCACGATGATCTCGATCACCTGTTCGATCTCTGCCGAAGCGTTCGCGAGTCCGCCCACGAATTGGGCGGCCTGCTCGGCGGCGGTCAAAGCCTCCATCGCGGTGGAACGCGAGAGACTGGCCCCATGCGCCACCTCGCCGATGCTGGCGTTCATCTGTTCCACCGCCGCCGCGATCCGTTCCAGATTGGATCCGGACTGTTCGACTTCTCCGAAAGCCGTTTGAGCATCGCGGCTCATCGACAGGGGCTTCCTGTCCAACCCTCTCGGCTCGCAGCGAGACTCGTTCGAACTCTTGTCCAACTCCCCCGCCACCACTTGCAGACCGCCGGACGCCGCACCCATCGGGTGGGTACGCTCGATCACATTGGAAACCATGGCGCGCGTCACCTCGGCGAAGCGATTGAACTCCCCTCCCAACGTGTCCGTTTCCCGCACGCCCGTGTTGGAAACCCTGCGCGTGAGTCTCCATCGCCTTGCGCCATTTCCCGCATGAATCCCGCCGGATGTCCAACGGCCGCAGGAGCTGGCCACCAACACTCCCAACAGCAACGCGAGAAACCCGACACCTAGAAAGGTCGCGATCAGGATTTCGCGCCGGGCGCAAAACAGGTTGCCGCATCTCCTCGATGGGAAGACCAATCCCAACGCCCACGGTTGACGGGTTTCCCCACCATCACCGGCGAGTAGCGGATCCAACTGGTTTTCCCGACCCTTTGGCGATCTTCTCCACGGTGATGAAGCGCCCCGCGGCGATGGAATCAGCAACGCCTTGCGGCCAGAATCTGTCATGTCGTCTCCAGCGGCTTCATCAACTGTTCGGGCTTCGGATGCGCCGCCCGCACCCCTTTGTTCGAGGCCAGGATCGCGTAGGAGCCCGCCATTGGATGGATCTCCCCTACGGTCTTCTGCAATTGTTCCAGCGGAACATCCAGACCGGCCACTCCCACCACCTCTCCGCCCACGCGGATGGGGACCGCCATCGAGACCAGCATGATCGTGTCCAGGCCTGGACCGTAGCTGTAGCGATAAGGCTCCACCATGCTCTCGCGCTTTCTCAAGAAGGCAGACCAGTACCATTCGGTGGTCGAGTCGATCTGGGTGTTGTTTCCCGCCGGATCGAATTGGATGCCGCCTTTGCCGTCCTTGAACCAAGTCGCCCCCGGCTTGTTTCCCGGAGTGCCGATCTTCGCCGAAAAGAATTTCCCCTGCTCCAGGTTCACATAGGCAGCGGAAACTCCTTCCTCCCGAGCCAAGGAGCTGACCAGGGAATCCAATACCGAGCGTTTTTCCTTGTCTGGCATGGAGGCGATCCCTTCCATCGAGCGCGCCAAGGCCCTGGCGAATCCCAGCTTTCGTTCCAGCACCGCCGCGACGGAATGCGCCTGGGCCTCCGACTGACTTTGGATCTGGATTTGCAAAGCGGATTCTTGGATGTCGCGCATTTTCATGATGGAAAACGCCGCAGTGAATCCAAAGGCCAAAACACCCGCACAGATGGCGGTCACGTCAGGCGATTGCGGATGCTCCCCCAAGGTTTCACGGAAAATGGACACGGCGCTGCCTCCATAAAGGTTCTTGCACCGATTCTACGATTCCGCGGGCTTTCGCAGAAAGCCTTCCTGGCTTCAGGTTTCGTCGAGCAGGACGGGACCATCTCCAGGTGATCGGCAGAGGCCAGCACGTAACGCACCCGCGTGCGGTGCCAAAGAGGTCGCAGAACGGCCACCCGGGGCCTTCTTGAGGTTGTGGAGGTGTCCAAACACGCACGTTGTCGCACCCGAGCGCTCCACCAGTTCGGATGCGGCCGATGGTTCTAGGTCAGGACCCAGCGGGGGATAGTGGGTTAGGCAGATGCGGCGCAGCCAAGGGCGATGGGGCAGCGCCTGAACACAACGCTCCAGCCGGGCGATTTCACGCTGGAAGATCTTCTCGTTGCGTTGGTCCTCTTCGGGCGTGCGCTTGTCCGGACGCTTGTCGGTGGATTGGTTCCATGCCACCAGAGCATCGCAATCGATCTGGCGCGTTTCCCAAAGCCGAGTCCCGAACACCAACCAGGACCCGACTTCCACATGGTCGCCGGAAATGGCCTTCACCGAGGGCGGAAGCTCGGCGCGAACCTGCGAGAGGGTGTTCCACCAGCGCTCGTGGTTGCCATCCAACAAAACCTTCGTGCCCGGCAGGCGGTGCGGGAATTCCAGGTCGGTCAGGGCGTCTTCCAGCCGACTGGCCCACGAAATATCGCCCGGCAACACCACCACGTCTTCAGGCGAAACCAGTCGGCTCCAGTTCTCGCGGATGCGATCCGGGTGGTCTCGCCATACCTCCCCGAAAACGTGCATGACTTTTTGCGGAGTGGCCAGGGTCAGGTGTGGATCGGAGAGGCCCCGAGGCTTCATGGAAAATGAATAGTAGCCAGGGCTCGACAGAAGGAGGTTGGAGAAGGTATGCTGGGATCGACAATGGAGACAAACAACCATGAGATCTCCGAGAACACTCCTCGCGATCGCCACTGTGGCGGCGCTCCTGGCGCCTGTGCTGATCGTCGCTGCCACGCCCACCGCAAAGCCGGGGCGAAGTCCGCAAGTGAAGAAGAAACCAGCCAAACTGACGCCTGCGCAAAAGCTCGCCGATTCGTTGCGGATCGTCGATTCCTTGCGCATGGAAGTCGCCAAAGCGGAGACCGCGCGCGCGGATTCGCTTCGCTGCTTGCCGTGCAGGCGCGAATGGATTCCTCCATCGTGCAGATTCCTTGCGACGTGCGGATTCCTCGCCTTGGCCGAGCGGACTTGGTTTGTCGCGAAGGTTCGCGACCGGGCCAGTCCCTCTACTGGCTCCAGGCGTTGGAAGCAAAGCTGGACATGGAGCTGGAACGCACAGGCCGCGCGAAGCGAGCGAGCATGGCCGATCCGGCCACGAATTTCGAGGCCACTTGGACCGCGGCGAAAGCTTCGGGGGCAAGCAAGTTCCTCTACACCACCCTGCGGGTGAAATCAGACGGCTTGCGGGAAGCCTCCTCCTGAGGTGTTCGATCTGGCCTCGCGCCAGAAGATCGATTCCACCCGAGGCATCTTCGAGCCGACCATCCCCTTCGTTGCGTCGCCTCACCCGCCAGTTCGTGCAGCTTTCCGCCTTCCCCTTCCGATTCCATCTGCATCGCGGACTCTTCCAGGCAATCCAACATCACCTGGGGAGTCGCGCCGGTTTTGCCAGAGGTGCGGACACCGCGCTGGCCCAGGTCAATCAACGACTCCCTCGTGGCGGGCCTCCGACATGGCGCATGGGCGACTTGGGCACCGTTTGAATACCGCACGGAATGTGTCGGCAAGCGTTGCCTGGATTCTTCCGCCTCCGCATGGGAGCCCAGCGCGTGATCCACAGCAACCTGACCCGACTTGCCGATTCCAGCTTGGCCCTGGAGCTGTTGCTCGTGCGGGCATCCGACGACAGCGTATTGGATTCCACCCGTGTTGGATCGATCCCCCGCCGGCTGGCCCAACGCGCCATGGCCGCGCTCCTGGCTCCGCTCGACTTGTCGGTGAAAAGTCCGGTCGGAAGTCCGCAGCACCTGGTGGCCATGTTCCGGCCAGACAGTGTCAAGCGGGCAATCTCCCGCTGCTTTCGCGGTCGGTGCAGGAAGAATTTGGCAAAGACTGGATAGACAATTTTGACTATCCCCTTAGGGCGTCGCGCGGACTCCACCGCGCGGGCGTTGATGGTCGACAAAACTCGAGTGGGGGTCACCGGATCGGACTCCGCTTGGGTGTTCGACTACACCATCACCGATTTCAAGACCGCCAAGCAGAGCCGCTCGATGCTCCGTCGCGGTGGTCGCGCGCGGCGGTGTTCCCCTGGGCGGCCCGCCGTCTGGCAGGCCTGGACACCCTGAGCTCCTGCCCCGGCGAGTGCCTTCTGGATTCGCTGGAAGAAACCAACGCGACCTGGGCCTTGGTACCTTCGATTCATCAGGACCCGGCCCATGGTCCGCTCCTGGCGAAAGGCCTGGTCGAACGTTTCCTGGCCCGGAAAAACCAGGGACGGCTTCTGTCCCTCCCGACACGCTCCCTGCGAGGCCTGCCTTGCTTGGATTCCGTGGCCTCGGCCCGCTCCATCCAAACGGCTCCTCCATCCCACCATGGTGCATCAAGCCAAGGATTCCTCCTGGCTGGCCAGCTTAATGGGTACGCGATGCCAGAGGCGGAGTCTTTACGGATTCCCTCAGCTGACCGACACCGGCGCGCCAGTGGCGGCCGCTTCACGGATGGCCGAATCGATCTGGGAGCGACTGACACCACGCATCCGATGCGATTCCTGCCAATCCCGGGATACGCTGGAATCGGCGATCTTTTTCGCCTTGCCCCGCTGGAGCGGCGGAGTCGACACCTTCTCCCGCGCCTACCGGGACGTGTTCGCGGAAGTCGCCAAGTCAACGGTTGAATACCAAGTTCTCATGCCCGCATCAGTTTGATTCTTGCGATCAAGGTGGCAGATTCCCCCGTATGCCTGGAAGAACTCCGCTGCCGCACCGGGCGAGCTTCCAACTCAATCGGAGGTGGAACAGCGCAAGGATGGCTGGACCGTTCGCGCACTTTATCCTGGTTCATACCTGGAAAATCGCAGCCAGCTTCGAGTCACGCGCACCGATTGCCTCCGACCCCAAGCCGGATTCGCGAAATCGCGCCGTGGGGCGGGCCAGGCAACTTGTTTGGCAGGAAGCCACGGCCGTCGCCCAGTGCGGCCGGAAAAGAAGCCCAGGTAAAGATCCTGGCGTTGTTCATTCCTGCCGCGATCGGGACCGATTCCATGATCATGCACTGGTAGCAGAACAGGCGGAAGGCCGCTCAGTCGGTGAGATCTCCCTGGACCCGTTCCGCCTTGGTGGTCTTGCGACCACAAACCAGCTGCTGCGGAAGTGGTCAGGGCGGAAACAAGCACCAGGTATCTCACCTCCGTCACCCGAACAAAGATCCGACTCGCTCCACCCAAGCCAGAGTTGCCCGGATCGTCCAGCCAGCCAGGTACAGAAACACCGGCGAAAACATGCTGACGATCAAGGCCCATGCCAAGATAGGAGCAGGGGAAATACGTCGTCCCGAACGCGATAGCTCCATACCAGCCATCCCAGCAACACCACTGCACCAGAAACGAGCTGCCAAGCCGTGCCAGCTGTCCCACTGAATATGGGCTCTGGCAGCACGAAGACAACCTTGTCGAAGAGGATGATGGGTTCCGGACCTGAGTTTGTGCAGAGTTGTCTCAAAGGATGGCTGCCAGCTCCAAAACGGACCCGAGATAGGCCCACCTCAACGGAAATCATGGCGTGCATCCGGTCCAGGCATCCCTGTAACCGTGCAGACCTGGGTAGAAATAGTCGATGGAACAACCAGGAACCGAGCGCTATCGTGACATACAGGAACAATTTCCTCACCTGGCCGCGAGAAGGCGCGATCATGACTCTGCATCTAGAACCCAAAATCCGGAGACATCGCTCCAAGAAACAAGGACGTTTTCAGCCTTCTGCTCGCACTCGGCCAAGCGTGGAATGATACGGTCCGGATGGCTTCCAATGCAAGAACGGCATGGTTTGGTCAAAACTACTTAGTTTCTTCATCCGTGATCGAGCGCACCCGGTCGACTTTCCCAAAACTTTCCCAAAGTCGGCTAGCTGTGCGGGGCGTGGTGGACCAGCTGAAGCGGAAATTCGGATCGCGCAGTGGGCAAGGTGTTCAGGGATGCCCATGGCCAAAAGCACCGACGAAGGATTGGGGGAACTGGTGGAGCAGGTCGACCTGAGGGCGATCGGGCGAGTCCGCGTTCATCCAAGCGCGGGGCGCGTTAGCGGAGTTATCCGCCCTCCACCACAATACACAGCGTATTGGGCAATCGCTTTGGCGGTACCGGAAACCACCCGCACTCCCGATAGCATCGTGCAACAGGCTTGCCTGCAACTCATCTCGATGCTGGGGTCCGCGAAACCCGTGGGCAGCTGATCGAGCGATGGCGGCGCTGATCGAAGCCAGCAGCGGCCACATCCACGGTCTCCTGCCCGTCGTGCACGCTGCTGCTGATTCCCCTTGTATCCAACGGCGCGACCGTGCGCCCGTGCGCACTCGCAACGCTCCTGCATCCTTTGTGGCCTGGAAATTTGTGTCCGGAAAGCGGAATGAAATCGGCGGGAACCGCCTCACGCTCCACCCGGATTCTCCGGAAACACTGACCGCATCCAGGTGAAGAGCGATCTTCGCTCCCTGCAAAATCACTGCCAACCCTTACATGGCGCTCCGGAGATCGGGGCGCTGGTCTCGTTGTTGGCCCAGATCAGCCTCGCCCTGGCGGACTGTGAGTTTCCCGGCAGGCGCTGAATCACCTTGGACGCCCCAGGGTTCCATCCACCCGCAACGCACCACCTCCGTGCCTCTGGCCTGAAGTTGGTCCAAACCCTGTTCGCGCAGGCATGTTCGCCCTGGCTGTTTGGGATGGGTCCACCGCCTGGTCGCGGACCAAGTTATCCGAAGATGGCTTCACACGCTCTTCGGTCTCCTGCCGGAGGTC
>JADKBN010000020.1 GCA_016715065.1 Fibrobacterota bacterium | reverse complement strand
CGGAATTTGATCGCCCATCAACCCCAGATACCCGGATCCGTCGATGGATTCATGGTGGCACCGCACCGCTTCCAGCCATTCCTGCTCTTGAACCCCTGACGACCGCAAAATCTCGTAGGTGGCCAGAGGATGGCTTTGCATGGCCTCCCGTTCCGTGTCGGCGATGGGACCGCTTCTTTGGTTCAGGGTTTCGTGAAGCTCCAGGAGGGACATGTTCATGGTCAGCGATGCGCAGACCAAGGACAATCGCGTGGGGCGAGGCAGATCGATCGCTTTGGCCAAGGCCTCCACAATGATTGCGGTATCCAACTGATGCTACACCGAGTGGTTTGTCCAAGCCCCCAAGGCGATGGATGCGATGGCCGCATCCTGCTCCTGCACGCACAACTCCGTAAGCCCGACCGCCAAGGAAAGGATGCTTTCCTTCAGGTGCGCTGGATTTGGGGCCAGAAGCAAGATCCGCTGCAAATTGGCAAGCATCTCGGTAAGCGAGTCGAACGCTGGCAGGGACGCATTTCGTTTGTAAAGGCGCTTGGCTCCGGCATCCTCGGATTCCGTGGAATAGCGGCTGGCTCCCCGACGGATCAGTTCATCGACCATCGCGGGGTTGCCCACGATTTGTCCGCGTCGAAGCAGCAGCCTACCCGTGGAATCGAACAGATCGAATTCCAGAGGAACCCCGAGGTTCAGATCCAATGTCCCGATCCGTCGCATGGTCGTCACGGCAAATCGCCTCCGCAATGGGACTCCCGCCCGGATCAACCCGAGCGTAAAACCAATTCGAGACAAATTTTACCATCACCTAAACAGGAAAGGTCGGACTCCGATTTCGCCCGAATCATCGCACCGGAAGCGGCATCGGGATCAATGCCCGCCGACCGCTTCTTTCTGCTGGGCAAGCGCTTCGGAGTCGGGGCCGTACAGGGTCACCCGGTTGCGCCCGTTTTTCTTGGAGAAATACATCGCCTTGTCGGCGCCATCGATGAAATCCTGCTTGACCGAGGCCATTTCTGGAAACAGGCAAACGCCAATCGAGATGGTCACCTTGAGCATGCGCCCTTCGTGGGGAATCGCCATGCTTTCCACCGCGGCACGGACCCGCTCGGCACTCTGCATGGCACCTGCCACTTCCGCCTGGGGCATCAGGACCACGAATTCCTCGCCACCGTACCGGGCCAGCATGTCGCTGGAACGGATCGCAGCCCCCACACATCGCGCAACCTCCTTCAGCACCAGATCGCCGATGGCATGGCCGTAGGTGTCGTTGAACCGCTTGAAATGGTCGATATCAAACAACATCAGACCGATCCGCTGGTTATAGCGGGAGGCGACTTCCAGCTGCTGGTTGAGCAGGGTCTGGAAATGGCGATGGTTGGGGACTTGGGTCAGGCCGTCGATCGTGGCGAGCCGCTCCATTTCCTGGTACATCCGCGCACGCGTCAGGGCACCAGCGGCAATGGAAGCGATCGCAGCCAGAAGCTTGGCATCAAGATCCTGGTAGGATCCCGGTGCCGTGGACTCCAGCGTGAGAACACCAAAACACTGGCGATCGTCGTTGAGGAACGGGGCCCCCATGACTTCTTGCCCGCGCCAACCGATCTCTGCGTCCATCCGGGACTCGAAGACCGCCCGAGGTCCATCCAGCCCCTCGCGCGACATGACTTCCCTCCCGGTGCGGAACACCGCCCCACAAATGGAAGAGGGGTCGGAGGGATCGAAGTAGGCCCCGCGCTCGGGCAATGGCACGATTCCGGTTGCCAGTTGGATTTGAGCGAGCTGCTTGGCCGGGTTCCAGAGGCTGACGGTAAGCCGTTCCAAGGGAAACAACGTGCGCAAGGAGGATTCCAGCACGGACAGGAGGTCGTCTGGCTTGAGATGGCGGGTCAGTCGTGACTGGATGTCGTAGAAGGTGTTTGTGATGGTGGCTTGTCGCTGGATGGCCGTGCGCGCCAACTGCACCGTCACCAACGCCGAGGCAATGCTGGCAAAGCGCTTGAAGTACAGGTAGTGCTCGTCGGAAAAGGCGCGCGCGCCTTTGTGGTCCACCACCAAAAGAGCCTGGAGCTCGCCGGTTTCATCGTTTCGAACAGGCAGGGCCATCAACGAAAGGACTCGTTCTCCTTCCGGATAATACTCGGGAGATTCTCCATAATTGGCCACGTCGCCAGTCAGCAATCCCGCGCGAAGGGAATTGCCCAACAACCGGACACCCGGCACGATCCGAGCCTCCGGGAGGACGGTGCCTTTGCCGAATTTCGCATCCAGGCGAAGTTCGCCACTGACCGGATCCACCAAAAACCCCAAGGCGGAATACGACCGGAAAACCTTGTGCATCAGGTGCACCACCGGGCCAAGCAGCCGAGACATTTGTTGTCGGGCTTGATCGTCCTGCTCGGACAAGATGGAGCGCGACAGGACTTGGGAAGCGGAAGGATCGATTTCGTCCCCGGACGAGGACATGGCCGGCTCGTCCCATACCCCTTGGACTCGCTGCCTGGGGATGGCACTGGAGGCCCGCGGATCCTGTGGATTGTTGGGCAGACCTTGCCCAGGCAATCCCTGCGGCCGAGCATGGATCCCCGACATCGAAGCGGAGATCGACGACATGGAGGCTGGATTTGCGGCAGCGGGAGGGGGGATATGGATTCCGGAGGCGGATGGCGAGGCGACCGGGGCTTCGGTGATGCTCAGACCTCCACGCCCTGCACCCGGGGTCGCTTCCAATCGACCGCGCGGCGAGGAGGCTTGATGGAAGGAGTGCTGGACGAACAAGAACACCAAAAGCCAGATCACCACTTGGGCGAAATGAAGGCCTGGTTCCGTTGTCGGAATTTGGATCGGTCCCCATAGGGCCAATTGGCCGACCAACAACGGACTGACCGCAAGCACCACCGCGCCAGCGAGAATATGGAACCGGTCCCGCTTCGGGTCGGAAAGCGGCAAGAGCGGAACGAGCCAAGCACCCAGGGAGATCACCAACCAGGAGGCTTCGGACGGGACCAACAGCAACTGCGCCAGCAAGGCCCCTACCGCCAGCAAAAACCCGAAGGCGCCGGATTTCCGGAAAGGGGCGCGCAACAAGGCGCTTGCAACCGCCGAGCAGACGAGCAAAAGACCAAAAAGCAAAAGGCCGGAATCGGCGGTCAGGCCGGGGATCTTACGCCCACCGACGAGCCAACCGCTCAATCCAACGATCCACAGGATGGCCGCAACCGCCTGAAGGAAAACGCCCACCAGATTCCTCCGCTATGGGGTCAAATGTATGTTTACCAATCTCGTTTATACCATTTTGCTATGCCTGTACGCCATCGGGAAGCGAGGAGAGGAACATTGGGTCGAGCAAGCTTGATTTCCTGGTGGCAGCGGACCCGTTATCTTCGGCAGGTCGCCAAGGCGATCCATTCCACCGTAAGTCCCCCCACCAAGGCCAGCCCGCTGCTCACTGGGCCTGGAGTGGTGCTTGTGCCTTTCGATCCTGTCCAAGCAGCTTTGGCCAATCCGTTCATTCAAGACCTGAGCCAAACGCTGGAAGGCCCCATTCGCCTGGCCGGGCCAGTGGCAAGTCTCCGTTGGTCGCCGGAAACCACCCTCCCTCCTTTGGAAATCCCCATGGGCCTTTCCCCTCGAGCGTTCGGAGAATGGCTCGAGTATCACCGGGTCCACCGCAGCGATTGGTGCCTTTTGGTGTCCCGCCAACCGGCTCCCTTGGAGGAAGCCTGCTTGGCCTGGTTCGGGTCCGGAGTCCGTATTTCCGCTCTCGGCGCCTGCCTCTCCAAGGCGGCCAATGTCCAGTTGCAAACAGAGCCAGAGCCATCCCTGGACCAACACTTGCGCCGTACGTTACGCACCGTGGTGGCGAAATTTCCGAGACCTGCCACGCAACTTGCCGCCAAAACCGGTCCGCAAGTCCTGGAAATTCCGCCATCTTTGCCGGACAAGGGCTCGCGAACCCGTGCTTTCGCAGACCACGTTGTGCAGATGGCCACGACCCAACCTCTTTTGTTGGCCCATTCCGAAACCCTGCCTCCCCTCATCGCCGACACCGTGCGCAGTTTGGGACCGCGGATCGCCCTGGTCCACCTGACCTGCGCGAAAGATGTCCAGGAATTGGCCAAGCGCACTCGGACGTTCTACGGCGCTCGCACCCCCGCGACGGCATTGGCCACGCTCGCGGGGTGCCAAGTTCGCTTGCTGGGAGGCCAAGAAGACGCAAAAGATTACCCTTCAGAAGGGGTAGTTGTGGTTTCTCAAAAAATCAGTAGGCAAGAATTGGACGAACCGGTGTAGATTTGGCCCTCCACGGGATGTAGCTCAACTGGTAGAGTACCTGCTTTGGGAGCAGGTGGTTGCACGTTCAAATCGTGTCATCCCGACTCCGTTGCGAGGAGAGCAAGTAAACTCTCCTCGCAACGGCCCTTCACCCCCCTTAGGAGAACCCATGGCTGCCAAGGAAGAATCGGTCATCCTCAAATACCTGAAGAAGAACCCCGGATCCGAAGCGCTGGACGTCTCGTTCGGTACTGACATCGACGAGTCCGTGGTGAAGGAAACTCTTCAGCAGCTCCGTGGCAAGCAGCAGGTCTCCGAATCTGTCAGCGACTCCGGGATCTCCACTTGGAACATCGCCACCCCTCCTGCGCCGGCTGCCAAGCCAGTGGCCCCCAAGCCCGTGAGCGAGCCAAGGCCTGCGCGCGAGTCCGCTCCCGCCGAGGATGTCGTGATCTCCGACAGCGATTTCGCCCCCGCCTCCAGCGGTGGAACCGGCAAAGGCTTCGTGATCTTCGTCGCACTGCTGTTCGCTGCGATCGGCGCCGGTGCTTCGTACTTCATGGTCCAGGGGACCATCAGCGCCGCAAAGAGCGAGCTTGTCGCGAAGAACAACGTGTTCATGGACAGCGTCGGCGTGTACAAGCAGCTCACCAACAACCGGATCGCCGCTCTCGAACTCGAGGTCAAAAACCTGAAGCCAGCTCCGGAAGCTGCCGCCGATCCCAAAGCTGCCGCCAAGCCCGCCGCCAAGACGGCCGTGAAGAAGGGCAAGAAGGGCAAATAAGAGTTGCCGATCTTTCCGGTCGACGAACTTTCCGAGCGCCTTGTTGCGATCTACCGCAGCAAGGCGCATCTTGTTTTGAAGGCACCCACCGGTTCAGGTAAGAGCACGCGAGTCCCCCGCCACCTGCTGGATGCCGGGATTCGCGGAAAAATCTGGGTGGTGCAGCCCCGCCGCCTCGCCGCGAGAAGTGTCGCCCACTGGGTTGCCCAACAATTGGGCGAACCATTGGGAGGTAGGGTCGGATACCATGTGCGGTTCGATCGATCGTTTTGCGCTCAAACCGAAGTCTTGTTTCTGACCCCAGGCGTCGCTCTGCGGATCGCCGCTTCCCCACAAGGATTGACTGGGATTTCCGCCATCCTCCTGGACGAATTCCACGAGCGTTCGGCCGAAAATGATGCCCTTGCGGCTCTGGCACTGGCAGGTGGTGCCGAAGGCCCCGCTTTGTGGTTGTTGTCGGCCACGGTGGATCCGGAACCCCTGCGGCGGTGGCTCTCGCTGGGTTCGCGCCCCGTGCAAGTGCTGGAAAGCCAAGGTCGGTTGCATCCGGTGCAGATCGAACACCGACCCGCGCCGGGATCGGTGTCGCTTCCCGAGGCGATGGCCAGCGCCGTCCGAGACCGATTGCGCCAAGGTGTGGATGGTGACCTGCTTTGTTTCGTACCGGGGGTCGGGGAAATTCGCAAGACCATCGACCTCTTGTCGCGAAGCCCCCTTCCCACCCCCGAGCGGGTGCGTTTGCTCCCGCTCCATGGCGAGTTGGAGTCCACCGAACAGGACGCTGCCCTCTCTCCCGCTCCTGCTGGCTGCCTCCATATCGTGGTGGCCACGAACGTGGCGGAAACCTCGCTCACCTTGCCGGGAGTTCGCCATGTGCTGGATTCCGGCTACGTCCGCTCGGCCAGGTTCGATCCACGCAGGGGTCTGGATACGCTGTACACCGTGCGCGCCAGCCGCCGCAGCGCCGACCAGCGCGCCGGGCGGGCGGGGCGTGTAGCCCCCGGCACCTGCTGGAGGCTCTGGTCGGAATCCGACATCCCCCCCGAAGACGAGCCTCCGGAGATTCTCCGCATCGATCTGGCCCCCTTGTGGCTGGCTCTGTCCGCCAGCGACCTCGATCCGCAGAGACTCCCCTGGCCCACCCCACCCACCACGGAGCGCATCGACTCCGCCCGATCGCTCCTGGCAAGCCTCGGCGCCATGGAACCCGCCGGAAAGATCACCGCGCGTGGTCGGGAAATGGCGCGCATGCCGGTCTCGCCGCGGACCGCACGAGTGGTGCTGGAAGCGCGCCGGCTCGGTGGCGCGGACCGGGCCCTGAACTGGGCCGCCACCTGGGAATCGCAGGGGCGAGGCGAGGTGGATCGACTGCGCCGCGGCTTGGAAGAATTCGTCCGCGGCGCTCCGGGTTCGGACGTCCCGTTGGGTCGGCTGCTGCTTGCCGCCTTCCCCGACCGTTTGGCCACCTTGGCGTCCGCCGACCGGTGGCGGCTGGCCGACGGCCGGGTCTGCGAGGGGACCGTGGGCGGGAGTGCCAGTCTTTGTCTGGCGCTGGAAATCCAGGAAACCGCCAACGCCCAGCGTGGCACCGCCCTTTGGCTTCGGGAAGCCGAGCCCGTGGAGACTTCCTGGGTGGAGAGCGCCTTTCCCGGACGGATCCGCACCGCGTTGGACGTGGACTGGGATGTCAAAAATCGTCGCATCCATGCCCGCGAGGTGGTGCGCATGGACGACCATCCTTTGTGGTCCCGACCTGTGGACGACAACCGGATCCCACGGCTCCAAGCGGAACAAGCCCTGGCCGCGCGGATCGCCAGCGGGGAAATCCGTTGGCGCTGGGGAGAGGAAGAGGATCTCTGGGTGATGCGCACGCGCTTGGTGGCCAAAGCCTTCCCGGACCAGGGACTGTGCACCTTCCAGGAAGACGATCTGGAATTGGCCCGCGCCGGGATCGTGGAAGGGTGCCTGGCGGCGGCAGGCGTGGAAAACCGCGAGGTCCTGCCCTATCTGCGAGAAGCACAGGGGCACGATCAGGTCCAGTTCGTGGAGCGGATGGCTCCCGTTTCGATCGGTTTGGCTTCCGGTCGGCGAGCGAAAATCGTCTACCAGGCCGATGGGACAGCCCTTGTCGCCGCCCGCATCGGGGATTTCGTGGGTGTGAAGCAGGATACCGTGAGAATCGGCCAGGGCCGGATTCCCATGGTGTTCGAGATCCTGGCCCCCAACCACCGACCGGTCCAACGCACGTCCGACCTGGACGGTTTTTGGCAACGGTCGTACCCTCAGATCAAGGCGGACCTCAAGCGCCGGTACCCCAAGCACCCCTGGCCCTGACCAGGGGGGAACCTTCGCTCAGGCGGCTCCGATGATCTTGGAAACCCCGAGGATGTTCGCGAGCCTCGGATCGATGGCCTTCATCGCGGCATCCTCCTTGGTTTGGACCCGCTGGTTCAAGCTTGATTGCACTTCGGGCTTGAGAGCGATGTTCCCGGTTGCGCCTTGCGTCTGGGAAAGCACGCCCTGCAAGGAGTCGGACTTGGTGGCCGACGCAGCCTCTGCTTTGCGCGCTTTGGCGGCGCTTTCGTAGTAGCTCTGGATCTCTTTGGCATTGGCGCTTGCGAGGTCAAAGCTGGTGGTTCCGCTGGCCGACTCACCGGACATCTTGGACTTGAGGCTTTGGGAAACCACGTAGTCCCTGGCCTGGCTTGCGGTCGCCTCGGATTGCGAGGTTCCTTTGGGTTCCATCTTCGCAGGCCCAGCCGGCGGGGCCGAGCCCGAGTCCATCGGCTGCATGATTTGACGCATCAACTTGATCGGATCGGTCGGCATGGCACCCTCCCTCCACTAAAGCAGATCTCACCCACATCCGTTGTCGACGGATCCCATGAAGGACTTTAGCCATTTTTGGGTAAACTTTTTCTCCATCGAGCGTTTCCGCAGGAGCCCGTGTCCTCGGCATCCTCCGCGAGCCACATCGGCCGACCTGCGCACGAACTAGCATTTGGTCGCTAGGAGACCCATCACCATGAAGCACATCGTCTGCCCCGCCCGCCACGAAGGAAGCGAAACCGCGCTGTTTTTGGCCGGGGGCATCAGCGGATGCCCCAACTGGCACGACCAACTGGTGGGATTGCTCACCGACGCCGACCTGACGCTGCTGAATCCTCGCCGTGAAAATTTCCCGATCGACGACCCTTCCGCCTCGCGATTCCAGATCCAATGGGAATTCGAGCACTTGCGCAAGGCCCAAGCCATCTCGTTTTGGTTCCCCTGCGAAACCCTCTGCCCCATCACGCTCTACGAACTGGGCGTTTGGAACATGTCGGACAAACCCGTGTTCATCGGGATGCACCCCGACTACGGCCGACGCATCGACGTGGAGATCCAGACCTCCCTGGTGCGCCCCGGCCTGGTGCCGGTCTACACCCTGGAAGATCTTGCAGGACAGATTTTAGCGTGGAGTCGGACAAAAAACGTCTGAGGTACCCGCGAGGAGGCGCGCCATCCTGTTGCATCCGTACGAATCGAGCGGACTCTGGTGGCGCTGCAGGGAATTCACGGGAGCAGAAGTACCTCTCGGCGGAAACCTCCGTTGCTCGTCGCCGCGCGCACGAAAACGATTCCCGACTTGCCTCCGTTCGACGATATCTGGCAGGCACCTTGGGCGTCGACCATGCGCCGTGTCCACCGACCATCGACCGTACCCACGTGCAACTGCGACCCTGGAACCAGACCCTCGATACGGACACCTTCGGTCGAATGGAGGATTTGGATGGCGGCCTCGGATCGGATCGTTGGACTCGATGCCGGAACGGTCGCATCGAACAAGACGTTTCTCGACCTCAGAACCGCCATTTCCCCGAATTTCAGGCTCTCGACGCGGACCTTTCCTCCCCGCATCGTCAAATCGGGAAGATCGATCGTGTCCTTGTTCGGACGCACCAGGCGAAAGCGAAGTTGGATCTCGCCTGCTTGAACCAATTCCGGCATGTCGAACACGATGTTTTCGGGCATCGCAGGGTAGGGTTTGTCGTAGTTTCCCGCGGTATCGCTCGCGTTGTAGGCGATCAGGGACAATCGTCCGTCTGGAACGATCGCCGCCAAGGCGTTCAGGGGGCTCCGCACACCGTCGGTGACCTCCATGTGGGTGTATGCGGCATTGCCGACGATGTCCGTGGAGCAGCGCCGGATGATGGCGCCCGGAGGTACGGCTCGCGAAAGCTCCCGGAAGAAGAAGTACTTGGGATACAGATGCAGATCCATGGTCGGCTTGCCCACATCGGTGAACCCGGACAGGAAGATTCCCGACGCATCAAGGGTGTTCTCCCCTCCGGCTCCATCCTCGTAGTAGGGCACCCATTCGTATCCCAGGAAATGAAGCCATCGCGTGGCTCCAAGGTTGAGATCGCTGATGGCGTGGGCGACACTGCGCTGGCGAGGCGCCTCGCCAGATTCTGTCTGAATCATGGGAAGATCCACCCCGGCCATGAGGTCCCGTACGGACTTGAGCAGTCCCGAACCATACGAGTGGAACGAATACCCTCCCCACGCGGCTAAACTCGCCTGGTCGTTCTTGAACGATTCGACAAGACCGGCATCCCCCGCCGAAGGCACGCAATTGGACGCCGCGAGAACCTTGATGGAACCCAACCCCCTCCGATCCAGCTCCTTGCGCCAGATCCGGGTCAGCGTCAGAACCTTGCTCCACAACGCCCGGTTCTGCCAACCTCCTTCCTTCTGGAAGAAGGCCGGTTCGTTGGTCGCCTCCACGTATTCGATGTCGATCCCATGGACCCGAACCAAGGAATCGAGTGTTCCCGCGAAGGCGGATACCCGAAATTGCAAAAGCGAATCCGTGGTCATCGAGCTGAAACTCGCCAACGAATCGCCGGCATGGCTCAAACCCAGATCCACGGCGAAGATGAAACTCAGTGGCATCCTCTGTTGCCTCCTCACATCGTCGATGTAAGGCTGGAACCGATCGGCCATCTCCTTGGCGCTCCAGTGGGAGGAGTGGGTTCCGTAGCACCACAACCGCATGGTGCGCAGATCGAGATCCTTCCAGAAAAGCTTCACGCATTTGTCGCGCAGCTCCTGGGAAGCCATCGGGTACCAGTTGGCGTTGGTGACCAGATTGACTCCGAAACCCTGGAACCTGCCTTCCGGATTTGACGGAATCCGTCGAGAATCGGAAGTGACCCTCACCGTGATGTTTTCCACGGCGGCCGATGCCGTGGAAATCCCACCCCACACGAGCGCTCCGACAACGATTCCACGGATCATCACATACCTCGCCTCGCGTAAGATCGATCCGGTTTGTTCGACACCGGGTCCGTACCGGGATGCTTTCCCGTTCAGATGATCTTATAAAACAACCCCGCGTGTACCTGCGCGGAAAAACGGTCCTGCACGGCGGACTCGAACGATTGCCAGGCATGCTCGTCCTCGCTTTTCGAGTGGGTCGACGGGTACGCGGAGCCGGCACCGAAGGGAATTCCGACCGGTGCAGATTTGAAGGAAGTTGTACCGGGAATCTTCGTGGAGAGGACATGAAAAGGCCCCGTCCCCGGGATCCAGGAGCGGGGCCCAGCGCTCCTCAGCCAGGAGCGCCTTTCGATCGATTGCGGGTCAATGGATCATGGAAGCTTTTTGGTCTGCATGGTGGACCACTGTCCGCTGCAGAAGGCGCATGTGTTCCCGATGAACTTCAGACGACCGGTTGCACCGGTATCGCCCTTGAGGTACCAGTTGAACCAAGCCACGGCGAACTTCGCGAATTCGCCGCCGTTGTCCGCCCAGTAGGTGCCTCCATGGCCCGCGCTGGGCACGTTGGCGAACACGGTGGGCAAGTGGGAGATGGCATTGAAGTCGCGCAGGCCGTTGGGATAGGCGATGTCGCCGGAGCCTCCGATCGCATAGGCGATTGGGGCGCGGAGCTTGTTCAAGCTTGCTTGGTCGGGGCTCGTGAAACCGCTGCTCATGATGATGGTCGCGTCCACTCGCGGATCCATCGCGGCACCGTAGGCCATGATTCCGCCACAAGACCATCCAAACGAACCGACCATGGTGTCCAAACTCTGATAGAAGCGGCTGCAGGGCTTGCCGTTCTGCTGGAGCGCCCAGTCGAAGCCCTTGATGAGGTATCCTCCAAGGGTTCCCAGTCCGGCTCCCATGTCATAGCTGCCGGATCCACCTGGTGTTCCCTCATTGATGACGATGTACCCGTGCGAAGCGATCTCCGCATAATAATCGGCCGTTTCGGTGGAATTGCGACCACAGCCGCCATTGCCCCACACCAGGATCGGATACTTTTTCCCGGGTCCAAGGTCGCTGGGCCGATAAATGGTTTTGCCTGCCAGGCCTGGGTCGGTCTCGATCACCACCTGGTGGGAACCCGTCAGAGGACTGCCTCCGAGAGTCGCCGTCACCTTCACCGGATCTGGCGTCTTGTCGGCTGGATTGCAGGTGGCGACCGCACCGAGGGTGATATCCATCGTCGCCTCGTAGCTGGAAAGCTGGACCGTCTTGGAAAGGTAGCCGGTGGCAGAAACCTTCAAGGAGTCCACCACGGCCATCGAACGCGCGGCGGCGGACAGAATCTGCTCCGCCACCAAGGGTCGATCCCCGTTGGCCGCACGGATCAGCCGGAAGGTCGTGGACCGACCGGCGATGCTGGCACGCACGAGAACCATCGAGGTGCCGACAGAAACCTTCGAGAGATCGAAGACAAATTGGCCAGCCGATGCGTTCTGCTCCACCAACGCCAAGCGCGTTCCGGCCAGATCCAGCCACTCGATGCGCACGGCGGAAGGTTCCGAGAGCGTGGCGGTCAAAAAACGTCCGGAATACGAAATCGAACCCGAACCCATGGCCCGATCCCCGATCGCATCGGTTCCGCCACTCAATGTGTAGGTGCCGCTGGCGTCGGTGGTCGCCTTCAGCTGCTTGGAATCGAGTGCAACCGTCGCTCCGGCAACAGGAGCTCCGCTTTCATTCTTCACGGTGCCGCGGAGGGCGATGGTTTGGGCTTGCACTGCATGCCCCAACACGAAGGAAAGACACAGTAAAAGGGACAGGCGCATGGTCGCCACCTTTCGAGATCCGGGTGAGGTATCTGTTGAACACCTGTGAATCTAGGGGATAAAGCGGTACAGACCCCGAAGTTGCAAGACAACGCTTTGGTAGTTTCTACAAAAGCCATCGGATCGAGCCCCAGCTCTCCACGCACGAAAAAGCCCTGTCCCGGGGACCGGAACAGGGCTCATCATTTTCTGTCTGACCTAAGCGATCAGGCGAGCCTGCGATTCAGCTCATCAATCATCTTCTGCGCGGCCACCGGGATCACGGTTCCAGGCCCGAAGATGGCGGCAGCGCCGTTCTTCAGGAGGAAGTCGTAGTCCTGGGCGGGAATCACGCCGCCGCAGATGATCATGATGTCGGGACGTCCCAGCTTGGCCAGTTCGTCGCGCAGCTGCGGAAGCAAGGTCTTGTGGCCGGCGGCCAGCGAAGACATTCCCACCACGTGCACGTCGTTTTCCACCGCCTGACGGGCGGTTTCTTCCGGCGTCTGGAACAAGGGTCCGATGTCGACGTCGAAGCCGAGGTCGGCATAGGCCGTAGCCACCACCTTGGCGCCGCGGTCGTGTCCGTCTTGGCCCATCTTGGCGATCATGATGCGAGGACGACGTCCCTGCGCCTTCTCGAAATCATCCGTGGCCTTGCGGACATTGGCGACTTCGTCGGCTTCGCCGAACTCGGCGCTGTACACGCCGGAAATGGAACGGATCACGGCTTTGTGCCTCCCCCAGACCTTTTCCAGAGCAAAGGAAATTTCGCCCAACGAAGCGCGAACGCGCGCGGCCTCGATTGCCAACGCCAACAAGTTGCCCTGGATTTCTCCGGAGGCGGCCTTGGTGATGTTGCTCAACGCGGCCTGCACCTTGGCTTCGTCGCGATCGGCGCGCAGCTTGGCCAAGCGCTTGATCTGCGAGTCGCGGACCGAGGCGTTGTCGACGTCCAGAATCTCGAGGGCGTCTTCCTGCTCCAGACGGAACCGGTTGACACCCACGATCACTTCCTTGCCCGAGTCGATGCGCGCCTGACGGCGTGCGGCGGCTTCTTCGATGCGCATCTTGGGCAGACCGGTCTCGATCGCCTTCGACATGCCACCGAGCTCTTCCACTTCCTCGATGAGCTTCCAGGCGCGATGCATCAACTCGTTGGTCAACGCTTCGACGTAGTACGAACCACCCCATGGATCCACGATTTTGCAAATCCCGGTCTCGTCCTGCAGGAAGAGCTGGGTGTTGCGAGCGATGCGCGCGGAAAAGTCCGTGGGCAAGGCGATGGCTTCGTCCAGAGCATTGGTGTGCAACGACTGCGTGTGGCCCATCGCGGCCGACATCGCTTCGATGCAGGTACGCGCGATGTTGTTGAACGGGTCCTGCTCGGTGAGCGACCAGCCCGAGGTCTGCGAGTGGGTACGCAGGGCCATGGACTTGTTCGACTTGGGGTTGAACTGCTTGATGATCTTGGCCCACAGCAGACGCCCGGCGCGGAGCTTGGCGACTTCCATGAAGTAGTTCATGCCCTCGGCCCAGAAGAACGACAACCGAGGCGCGAACGCATCGACGTCGATTCCTGCCTTCATGCCGGTACGGACGTATTCCAGGCCGTCAGCCAGCGTGTAGGCCATTTCGATGTCGGCGGTGGCGCCGGCTTCCTGCATGTGGTAGCCGGAAATCGAAATGGAGTTGTACTTGGGCATGTACTTCGAGGTGAACTCGAAGATGTCCGCGATCGACCTCATCGATCCTTCGGGAGGATAGATGTACGTGTTGCGAACCATGTACTCTTTGAGGATGTCGTTTTGGATGGTGCCCGTGAGCTTGTCCATCGACACGCCCTGTTCTTCAGCGGTGACGATGAAGAACGCGAGGATGGGCAGCACGGCGCCGTTCATGGTCATGGACACCGACATCTGATCCAACGGGATTCCGTCGAACAGAATCTTCATGTCCAAGATGGAGTCGATCGCCACACCGGCCTTGCCGACGTCACCGACCACACGAGGGTGGTCGGAGTCGTAACCGCGATGGGTGGCCAAGTCGAACGCGACCGACAAGCCCTTCTGGCCAGCGGCCAGGTTGCGCTTGTAGAATGCGTTGGATTCTTCTGCCGTGGAAAAGCCCGCGTACTGGCGCACGGTCCAAGGCTTGTTCACGTACATGGTGGTGTACGGACCGCGCAGGAACGGAGGAATGCCGGACGTGTACTTCACGTGCTCCAACGATTCGGAATCTTCGGGACCGTAGAGGGGCTTGACCTGGATCTGCTCCAGGGTGTCCCACAACAGATCCGAGATCTTCTTTCCGGTTTTGGCTTCCACCGATGCGACCCAGGTGTCGTAATCGACCTTGGCAGGTTCAGCTTTCTTGTACGAAAGCTTGGTGAAGTCGATGCTCATGCCTGCACTCCGATCTTCTTCTGAAGGCCGCCGAGGACCTGCAGGAGGTTGGCGCGGACGTGGATGAAATCGTCGATTCCGGACGCCTTGTGGGCTTCGATCTGATCGGCTGGATAGCCCGCCAGGATCACGGTCACGCCGGGGATCGCGGCCTTGAGGGCCGGCACCAGCTGGGGGACGAGTTCGGGATAGGTGTCGTCGGTGCTGCAGATGGTGACCGCTTTGGTCCCCGAATCGACAGCGGCTTGGACAGCGGCGGCCACGGAATCGAATCCGTTCGGATACACCACCTCGAATCCACCCACTTCGAAGAAACCGCGCGAGAAGTCGCCGCGGCCCTTGTGCTGCGAAACCGGACCCATGGTGGCCAAAAACACGCGCGGACGCCAACCGGTCTTGACCAGATGGCGATCGGCGGCATCGCGCAGTTTCTCGAACGGCTCCGACAAGCGGTGCAACTTGAGAGGCTCGATGGAAGGACGCTCGGCATCACCTGCCCGGATGACGCGGGTGATTTCACCCAGCGTGGCACCGGTTTGGACAGCTTCGATCGCCGCATTCACCATTTTCTCGTCGGTCACACCCATGAGGTCGGAAAGCTTTCCGATCACCTTGGAGTGCTTGACATCGTCGTAGGCGGTGCGGTATTCGGTAACCGTGACCACGCGCGACTTGTAGATCGCCGCGTAATCGGGCTTGCGGCCCTCGATCTTCTTTTCCGAGATGTTGGCGTACTGGTTCACGCCGACCTGGACATCCTTGCGGGTGGCCAGAGCGGCATCCTTGGCCTTGGAGACCTTTTCGATCTCGGACTGGATGAACCCGGACTTGAGCGCCTCGAACGCGCCGCCCTTGCTTTCCACCGCCTGGAACAATTCCCATGCCTTCTGGGCGATCTGATCGGTGAGCCATTCCACGGCCCACGATCCACCGGCCGGGTCCACCACATGACGGAGCTGGCCTTCGGTGGCCAGCAAGATTTGGGTGTTGCGGGCGATACGACGGGAGAATTCGTCGGGCAGACCGAACACTTCGTCGAACGGAGTCACCTGCAAGGACTGCACACCGCCCAACACGGCCGAGAAGCTCTCGGTGGTGGTGCGAAGCATGTTCGCGTACGGGTCCAGTTTGGACTTGTTGAACAAGGCCGTACGGGCATGGATGCTCATGCTCTGCGAGCACATGTTGCCACCAAAGGCGTCCACGATGCGGCTCCAGAGCAGACGCGCGGCGCGGAACTTGGCGATTTCCATGAAGAAATTGGGGCCCACGCTGAAGGCGAAGCGCATGCGAGGAGCGATGGTATCCACCGCCACTCCGCGCTTGCCCAGCTCGCGAATGTATTCGGCGCCCAAAGCCAGCGCAAAGGCCAGCTCCTGGACGGCGCTACCGCCGGCTTCCAGGAAGGAACGGCTGTGGACACAAGCGGTCTGCAGGCTGGGAGCCTCGCGCTCGGCCCACAGGGTGAGCTGGGCCATTTCGCGATACGCTTCATCGAGCGATTGCGGAAGGGTCCCTTCGTGGGCCAAAACGCCCAGCGGGTCCATCTCGATGCAGCCGCGAAGCTTCTTGACGTCCAGATCGCGGCTCTTGATCAGTGCAGCCAAGAGCGCGGCGAACGGAAGTCCCGAAGCACCGGAGCGAACGAACAGTGAAGTCTTCTCAAGGTCGATGTCTTCCAGAGCGACGGAAAGATCCTTGATGGTCGCGATGCTGACGCCACCCTTGCCCACGTCGCCTTCGATGGCGGAATCGGGGTCGATGCCGGCACGGGTGGCGTGGTCGAGGTTCAGGTTCAGCGCCGTGAGGCCGCGTGACAAATCGTGTCTAGCGGCCTGATTGAACTCGCGGGGACCCGGATAGGGCAGTTCCTGCGAGACTTCCCAGGATTCCGCGGCGTAGCCCTCGAACGAGGAGCCGCGGGCAAGCTGGCCGTAGCCGGGCTTGGCCTTCAGATGCTCCAGGCCGGCCACGTCGGACGCGTTGTAGATGGGCTGGACGGTGATGCCTTCGTAGGTGCCCGAGACGAGTTTCTTCTCGTACGGGACGCCCTTGAGTTCGGCTTCTACCTGGGCTTTCCACTTCTCGAAGGGAACCTCGGCGAATTCCGAGAGCAGCTTGGGTTTGTCGCTCATCGGGATCACTCCACGTCCAAGAGAGCCTGGCCCTCTTCCACGGTCTCGCCTGCGGCGACATGGATCTTGGCGACCTTGCCGTCCTTGGGCGCGGTCACCGGAGTGTTCATCTTCATGGCTTCCAGCACCAGCATCTGCTGGCCGGCTTTGACGGCATCCCCTTCCTTGACATCGACCGAGACGATGCGTCCGGCCAACTGGGAACGGACCGATGCGGCCGATCCGCCCGCGGCGGGTTTGGCGACGGGCGCCGGGGCCGAGGCCACGGCGGCAGGTGCGGCCGCTGCGGCGCGAGGAGCCACACGAGCGGCTCCGGTGGAGGTGTCGTCGATGGTTTCGACGACGACTTCGTAGGTTTTGCCTTCGACTGTGATTCTGAGCTTTTTCACGACGGTTTCCTTTTCAGCGCAAGCGATGCGATTCGAACTGTTGAAAACGACCGTGGATGTTCCAGAGGCTTTGCGTCCGGACGGCGGGCTCGATGCTCACGATCCGGAACGGTTCGTCCAGGACCGCGTGCACGGCGGCCGCCACGATGGCATGGAGATCCTTTTCCTTGATTTCCTGGCTCATCTCGCCTCCTTACAGCGGAATGTTTCCGTGCTTCTTGGGGGGGCGGGTTTCGCGCTTGGACAGCGTGTTCCGCAAGGCCAACGCCACCGTGGCGCGGCTCATGGCCGGCTCGATGACATCGGTGATCATGTTGTTTTCCGCCGCCTGCCAGGGGGAGGCGAACTTGTCGCGGTACTGGCTGACCAGTTCCGCCGCCTTGGCCTTCGGGTCGGCAGAAGCCTTGATCTCTTTGCCGAACAGCACGTTGACCGCGCCGTCCGCGCCCATGACCGCGATTTCGGCGGTGGGCCAGGCGAAGACCATGTCGGCGCCCATGTCCTTGGAGCACATCGCCAGATACGCGCCGCCGTAGGCCTTGCGCAGGATCAGGGTGATCTTGGGCACGGTGGCCGAAGCGTAGGCGAACAACATCTTCGCACCGTGGCGGATGATGCCGCCGCGCTCCTGCTGGACGCCCGGCAGGAAGCCCGGCACGTCCACCAGGGTGACGATGGGGATGTTGAAGGCGTTGAGGAAGCGCATGAACCGCGCCGACTTGTCCGAAGCGTCGATGTCCAGCGTTCCGGCCTTCACCATCGGCTGGTTGGCGACGATGCCGACCACAACACCTTCGATGCGGGCGAAGCCGATCACGATGTTGCGCGCCCAGTCCTTCTGGACCTCGAACAGATGGCCGTCGTCCACCAAGCGCTCGATGACCTTGTACACGTCCAGCGGTGCCTTGGCATCCTGCGGAACCAGGTCGTTCATGCCCAGGTCCGGCGACATCGAGATGCGCGCGGTGGGCTTGTGCGGAGGATCGTCCAGGTTGTTGGACGGCAGGTAGGACAAGAGCTCCTGCGTCAGCTGGATGGCCTGCTCGTCGGAGTCGGCGATGAAGTGGATGTTGCCGGACACCGAGCCATGGGCGTCGGCCGAACCGATGTCTTCCATGGTACAGACCTGGCCGGTGACCGCCTTGATCACGTCCGGGCCGCAGATGAACATGTTGGCCTGGCCGCGAATCATGATGAGGAAGTCCATCAAGGCGGGCGAGTAGGCCGCACCACCGGCGCAAGGACCGGCGATGATCGAGATCTGCGGAACCAAGCCCGAAGCCTCGACGTTGTGGTGGAACACCTGGCCGTATCCGGAGAGGGAATCCACACCCTCTTGGATGCGCGCGCCACCCGAGTCGTTGACCACGACGATGGGCATGCCGCCCTGCATGGCGTAGTCCATGAGGTCGCAGATCTTCTGGGCGTGCATCTTGCCCAAGCTGCCGCCAGCCACCGTGAAGTCTTGGCTGACCACGGAGACGGGACGTCCGTCCACGTAACCGATGCCGGTGATCACGGCGTCGGCGGCCATGAACTTGCCGGAAAGACCGAAGTCGTGGGCGTGGTGATGGACGTGCGCGCCGAATTCCTGGAACGTGTCGGCCTCGAAGAGGGTTTCCACACGGTCGCGGGCGGTCATCAAGCCTTTCGCGCGACGAGCTTCGAGCTTGTCCTTGCCGCCGCCGGCCAATACCTTGGCGCGTCGTTCGGCAAGTTCTTCGAGCAGTGCCTTGTCAATTGCCATGAGTCGGATAACTCCCTTACTTGTTGGGGGCGCAGAATTCCGTGAGGACGCCGCGCGTGGACTTTGGATGCAAAAAGGCGATGTTCATGCCGCCGGCACCTGGCCGCGGGGCTTCGTCGATGAGGCGCAGGCCGTCTTCCTTGGATTTGGCCAATTCGGCGACCAAGTCCGTGGTCTGGAAGGCGACGTGCTGCACGCCTTCGCCGTTCTTTTCGATGTACTTGGCGATCGCGCTTTCTTCGGAGGTGGCCTCCAGAAGCTCGATATACACCTCACCAACCTTCAGAAAGGCCGTGCGGACCTTCTGGGAAGGGACTTCCTCGATGAGTTCGCACTTGACGCCGAGCATTTTTTCCCACAAGGGGATGGCCTCGTCCAGGCTCTTCACCGCAATACCAAGGTGGTCGATCTTGCTAATCATGTCGCTCCTCCCGATGCCGAAAGGCCCTCAGGTGATTTCCATCTAAAGGCCGACTGTAAAAACCTTGAAGCGGAAAACTGGATTTAGAGGTCCTCTTTAGCAAGGGAAAAAATCGCCTAATCGGGATTTCTCGGGGGTGGAACCTCGATAATATGGGCTTGCGAACCGCTCGGCACAAATCTAGCTTGTATGGATGGAAACCATACCGACAACTACCGTCGGATTCGACAAACTGCCGATTCCCGCCACTCTCGCCGCCCACGTCGCCGAGCGCGGGATCATCAATCCCACCCCTGTTCAGGAAGCCGTCATCTCCAAGATGGTCCCCGAGCTGGGACAACTTCTGGAAGGGGACCTCCTGGCCCAAGCTCGGACAGGTTCCGGCAAGACGCTCGCGTTCTTGCTGCCCGTCGCGGGCGCCCTCGATTCCGGAACCATCACCCGAGCCTGGATCGTCTGCCCCACCCGCGAGCTTGCCCAGCAAGTGGCTCGCGAGGCGGCGTGGCTTCTGGGCGAGGCCTGCGTGGCAACCCTCGTGGGCGGAGCACCGTTCGGGCCCCAGCTGCGCGAACTGCGCGGCCAGCCCCCTGTGGTGGTTGGAACCCCCGGCCGCATGGCCGACCACCTTCGACAGGAAACGCTCGAAGTCGAATGCGATGTGCTGATCCTGGACGAAGCCGACCGCATGTTGGATCTGGGCTTCAAGGAAGAGCTGGATCAGGTGGTGGGCGCCGCGGGCGAAGATTCCGCCCGATGGTTCTTCTCCGCCACCTACGAAGGGCGCGTTCAGGCCGCCGCCGGCGACTGGCTGCGCACTCCCACCCAGATCCGTCTGGACGCGGGCAAGGGCTCCAGCCACGTTCCGCAAAGCTATGTGATCGCCCCCTACGCGCGCCGCGAAGAGGCGTTGGGACGATTGGTCGACATGCTGGAACCCACGCGGGCGATCGTGTTCGTGCGCACCCGTGTGGAAGTGGAACAGGTGGTCCAAGGGCTCTTGCGCCACGGGATCCACGCCGAAGGCCTTTCCGGCGATCTGGCCCAGGTCGCGCGCGAACGGGCGCTTTCACGCTTCCGCGAAGGTCGCGTCACCTTGTTGGTGGCCACCGACGTGGCGGCGCGCGGATTGGACGTCCCCGGCATCAGCCACGTGTTCAACCTCGGTCTGCCGGACGACCTGTCGAATTTCGTCCATCGCGTGGGCCGCACCGCCCGCGCCGGCGCCGAAGGCGAAGCCTGGAGCGTCCTGGCCCCCCAGGAGCGCGGACGTTTTCTGTCCATCAGCCGCCAGTCCGAGTACAAGCCCGAACAGCGACAAGTTCCGACCAGCCGCGAACTGACCGACAAGCGCCGCGAACGCCTGGCCCAGCGCGTGATGGAAAGCCTCGGCGAAGGGCTGGAGCTTCCGGAAAGCTTCAAGCCGCTCATCGAAGAACACGGCGCCGAAGCCGTGTTGGCCGCCATGGTCCACAAGCTGGTGCCCGAGCCCCCTCCGGAAGAGCCGCGCCGTCCGCAGCCGCGTCCCGAATACCACGAACGCGGCGCTGGCGATCGCCCCGAACGTCCGCGCCCCGCCCACCGTGGTCGCGAAGGGGTCTGGCTCGCCTTGAGCCTGGGCACCGAAGACGGCATCGAAGTGCGCAACCTGATTCCGTTCGTGTGCCGCGCCGCCGACATCCCCAGCTCCGAGCTGGGCCGCATCGAGATGATGCCGCGTCTGTCCCTGGTGGAAACCACGCCGGAAGCCGCCGAGCTCTTGCTGAAACTCAAGCTGAAGTGGCAGCGACGGCCGGTGCGCATCCGCGAAGCGGAGCCTCCCAAGCGCCTGTAGGAGCGCGGTTTCGAAACCGGTTGCGCAAGGGCCATCGCCTTGCGCATCTTCTCTGAACCTATGCCCCTCCCCTACATTTGGATCCATCGACGAAGCCAGGTACTCGCTTGGCTTCTTTTGTTTGCTCCCCTGGCGTTCGGTGAGTCGTTGCTGCCATTTTTGGAGCGGTTGCACGCCGACAACCGCCTCCGCATCGCCAAGAAGCTCTCCCGCGAACACCAGGAAATCTGCCGCCGCATGGAGCTTTCGCCGGAGGATTCGGCGAACCAGGCGCGAATCCTCAATGCCTTGTTCCTGCACAGACTACTGACCACTTCGGCACCGGCCGACGGCGCGCGCGGAGGCATCCTGGAATCGGTGTACTTCTGGCATTGGGTGACCCCCAACCCACGCCACCAGATCCGCAGGCTGCCGGACTCCGCGCTGTTGGCCAAATGCAAACCACACCCGCAACACGCGATGTACCGCTCCTGGGCCGACATGGATCGCACGCCGGATCTCTTCTTGGCGGATATGGTCTCCGACAGGCCGCGCTACTTCCATCCGGATTTCGGATCGTTCTTCACCTTCGGGTGGTGCAGCGAAAGGGAAATGGCCTTCCACCTGCTTCTGGTTCGCATGGGCTACACCGCCAAGATCAAGTTCCAAGGAAACCACGTCTGGACCGAGGTGCTGATCAGTGGCAAGGGCGTGGATGGCACGACAAAAACTGGCATCCTGCGCGTCGACAACACCTTCGACCAGGTCGGCGCCCAGCCGCTGGACAAACCCGTCGCCGCCTGGCTTGCGGATGTGGGACCGGGAAAGGACGTGGTGGCCATGAACGCGAAGGCCAGAAGTCCCCAACAGTTGGGCCGGGTGGAAAGCCTGGAGGTGGAAGCGGCGGCGAAGGCGCGGATAGGGGCGCAGGTGGGCGCTTGGCTTGAGGACTAGAGCCGACCAAGCTTACGTCACATTTTGTCTAGTCAGAAAACGAACCCTCCGGAAAGCGTCCCTTCGGGCCCGCCGAGCTCGAAGAGTTTCGCGAGGCGATCTGTGGAAGCGTCCCGCATTCCGGCCAGCCACCGGCTCCCGCCGCCGCGAAGCACGATTCCCCAGCCTGTGTTCAGCTGCAGCCGCACACTTCCGACCGACCAACGAAGGCCAACCCGCGGCGCAAGCAGGATGCCGCCTTCCATCGCGTACATGGCGGTGTCGGATTTCACCCCGGTTTCCGACTGGAAAGTCACTTCGTCCATTCCCTCCACCTGCGACAAGGCCATCCCAAGGTAGGGGTCGAGCGGCCCGGGAATCGCGAAGTAGCGCCGGACTTGGAGCCCGTAAGATCCGCCGGCCATGCACAGCCCGCCCCCGATCCCCAGCAACGTCCCGCCCCCCAGGTCCACGGAATACTCCAACGAATTCCCGAAGGGGTGGCTCCAACCCACATTCAAGTCCACCTGCTGATGCCCCCCGGTCTCCTGCGCCAAGGAAGCTCCAGCCATAACCAGCAGAAAAAAGGCGAAAAAGGATTTGAGCATGGTTCGGGTCTCACGAAATGGGGAGAGGCGACATTTGCGATCACGAAGGGGGGCCTATACCCCGGGTTCTGTGGCGTTTCCGCATTACCGGAAACCGATGGCCATCCATCTGGGACCGTCGTCGCCGACGGCCTCGAGCGGCTACCCGTGGAACCGGAGGCGGGCCGCCCCTGTGCCCTTAGCGGGCCGTCCACTGTTCGCCTTGCACCGGATGGGGTTTGCCTTGCCTTCCCTGTTGCCAGGAAAGCGGTGGGCTCTTACCCCGCCGTTTCACCCTTGCCTGTGGCCTTGCGGCCCATCGGCGGTCTCTTCTCTGTTGCACTTTCCGTCGCGTTGCCGCGCCCAGCCGTTAGCTGGCATCCTGCCCTATGGTGCCCGGAAGTTCCTCTGGATTTCTCCAGCGGCCACCCGGCCCCCCGATCGTGTTCGCAGGGCCCAAGATAGCTCAGCGGTCCAGGCATCGCGTGAGGATCTCGCAGGCATTCTCCACGCCCTGGCCATCCACCGCATGTCCCACGGAAATGCGCAGGGCCCTGGCGGCTTCCTCTTCCGTCCAGCCCATGGCTACCAATACTGGCGACGGTCGCAGGGATCCCGATGCGCAGGCGCTTCCCGCCGACACCGCCACACCGGACAGATCCAAAAGCTGCACCATGGTTTCCGCGCGACGGGAGGTGCGGATGTGCAACGTGTTGGCGAGGGTGTCGGCACCAGGCGATGTTCGCTCCACGCCGGCAAGAACCTTGATGGAATCCCAGATCCGTTCGCGCCAACCAGGCCATGGATCCCTCGCCGAAGGATCTTCCATCCAGACCCGCGCGACCTCGCCGAGACTTGCGACAGAAAGTGTCGATTCGGTACCGGCGCGACGCCCCCTTTCTTGCGAGCCGCCTTCCCACAGTCCGTGGAACCCGGTTGTGTCGGAAAGCCAAAGCGCACCGGCTCCGGAAAGTCCGCCCATCTTGTGTCCGGACCAACAGGCGGATCCCCGCGCGATGCGGTCCAGCGGCAGGTCTTCGCGCAACCAGCTTTGGGTGGCGTCCACGTGCAGGGGGATTCCGCGAGCGGCGCAGGCGTTGGCCCATGCAAGCCAGGGAAGACGTCTTCCGGTCTCGTTGTTGGCGCTCATGCACACGCAAAGACAAATATCGTCATCCAGGGTCCGTGCGATCCAATCGGGATCCATCGCCCCGGAGCGGTCCACCGGCGCCCACCGCACGCGAAACCCTTTCGCCTCCCAGGCCAGCAGGTTTTCCCGCACGGAGGGATGCTCCACCGCCGAAGACAGGATGGTCCGGCGCGAACCGGCTAGAGAAAGCCAATGGGAGATCGAAGCGGCATTGGCCTCGCTGGCACCGGAAAAGAACGTGATCCGGGTGGCAGGCTGGGCCACGGAGCGAGCGACGAGTTCCCGGGACCGTTCCACCAGTTCGCGGGCAAGCCGCCCGCATCCATGCGGACTGGAGGGATTCGACCACTCGGCGGAACGGACAAGATCTGCCAGAAACGCCCCGACGCGGGGATGCAAGGGCGATCCCGCGTTGTGGTCCAGGAAGATCACTCCGGGATTTCCAGTCGCAGCCCGTCCCAGGCAGGACGGATTCCGTCCGGAAAGCGCTCCAACATGCCCGCGTGGGTGATGCGATGGGCGAAGTGGGTGAACCACGTGCGCCGTGCGCCGATCCTCCGGGCCACCGCGATGGACTCGTCGAAGGACAGGTGCGTGGGATGGGGCTCCTCGCGCAACGCAGACAAGACCAATGTGTCCAGGCCCTCAAGGAGGGCATAGGAGGATTCAGGAATGGTGGAAACGTCAGTGAGGTAGGCCAGGTTCCCGATTCGGAAGCCTGAACACGGAAGCTTGCCATGGAGGACCGGGATCGGCACGATCTGGCGACCCAAGGTGTGGAAAGGACCGTCGATTTCGATGGGCACCAGCAAGGGGTGGCTGACTCCGGAGGGATCCACCTCCGACCGGAAGGCGTAGGAGAATCTGGCCATGGCGTCGGTCAAGGTGGAGGGGTTCCCACGCACGATCAACGGCCGAGGTTCCTTGCCTTCGTGGCAGAACACCCGCAAATCGTCGATTCCGTTGGTGTGGTCGGCGTGGCTGTGGGTGAGCCAAACCTCGTCCAGGCGACGAACGCCCTCACGAAGCGCCTGGGCGCGAAGGTCGGGCCCAGCGTCCACCAGAACAACGCGGTCATCCCAGGAAAGCAAAACGGAAGAACGGAGCCGGTTGTCCATCGGGTCGGAAGATTGACAGGCGACGCAATCGCAACCGACGATGGGAATGCCAAACGACCCGCCGGTGCCCAGAAATCGAAGATGAATGCTCATACGAGACGCATGAATCTAGATGCGAGAAGCGCATCGAAGTGGTAACATGGGACATGGAGTTCAGATTGGACCGCCCCGAAGCCGTGCAATGCGTGGAATGTGGACGCTTCCGGGTCGCCGGAGCGTGGACACAGACCGGCGTGCTGCACCGCGGAGTGGTCACCCATACCATCTGCCCCGCCTGCCAGCCCTCCATGCTGGACCACCTGCGTTGGGACATCGAATTTCCCACTTGGTCGCTGGAAAAGCAGCTGGAGGCCGTCCGACTCCGGGTTCGCCACATCCCGATGGACATGGACATGGTCCTGGACAAGATCCATGGGTTGCCTCTGGCCCCGGAAGACCTTCCGGGCTTCCTGGACCAGGTCCGGCCCTATCTGGCCGATCGGATCTGCAAGTACTGCAAGCTTCCCATCGAACCGACCGACCCGGTGGCCGAGCGGGCCGGCTACGTCCTGCACGACTCCTGCGCCCATACCCTCACCGACTCCCTGCACCTTCTGGTGGAAATGGAGCCTCCGCCCCGGCATCTGGACGCCTACATGGACATCGCACGCATCCCCCACGGGGTCCGCGCCGGCGTCCGCAAGGACATCGAGAGCAGCTTCCTGGTGGCTTGATTGGGCTAGATGAGAATTGAGATTGAGAAAAGCCGCTCGTCCTGAGGAGCGGCTTTGCCGCGTCTCGACAACTGCGGTTATCGGGGCCTCGGTTGGTCGCCGGAGGCGACAGGGGCGGCGGCGGCGCACTGGACAACATCTTCCACATCCACCGTCCACCCTTCGAGACGCTCCCTTCGACAGGCTCAGGACAGGTCGCTCCTCAGGATGAACGGTGAATATCGGGGTTTGCCGTTTTTCCCTCTCAGAGGCGTTCAGCGCGAAACGCCCGGGCGACCTACTCCTTGAACGGATCCCGTTCGGCACCTGCAGAATCCGACTTCGAGGGCCTGGCGACGGAAGCCGAGTCCTTGTCCCAGGGTCGGCCCGCGGCGGAATCCCGTTGGCTGTTCCACTTCACCCACGGGTCGGCCATATCGGCCTTCGGGTCGAATTTCGCGCGACTCCACGTCCCATCGCGACGGAACGTGACCTCCTCGCCTCGCAGCAGCCGCACCCAATCGGCGAGACTGACTTCGCGAGGACCGGAGACTTCCGCCTTCGCACGCAAGGCGCTGTCGGCGCGCGTGGAGCCCACATCGACCCCTCCCTCGTACAGGCGCACCTTGGACGTGGAATCGTTGGCTCCCACCCCGAAAACGGTTCCTCGCACCGCGGCCACCGCTGTGGGAGTGCGCACGCCGAACCCCGTCCCGCCTTGTCCGACTCTTTTGACATTCGCCCAGATCTTGCCAGCTTGGAGAGCTGGCTCCGGACTGGCCTTGCCTCGGATGGCCAACACGAGCCGGGTGTTTTCTTCCAGACGTACCAAGGTGTTGTCCGGATAGCGCAGTTCGGCGCGGGAGGCCTTGGAGGTGACCAAGGTGTCGCCGACCTTGCACTGCAAGCTCACGCCCAGCGAAATCTTCTGCTTGCCCCGCAGCAGGACTCCGGTGCCTACAACATAGGAGACCTTGGGCCCTTCCTGTGCGATGGCGAAAAGGGCGAGGGTCAGGACCGAAACCAGTGCGCGGGACACCATGTCAGACCTCCAGAAGCTGCGGGTTTTCCTCGAGGAACTTGGTGGTGAATGCTCCCGACCGGAAAATCTTGGAGTCCAGGATTCGCCTTTGCAGGCGAGCCGTGGTGGCAGGACCGTCCACGACAAGCTCGTCCAGCACCCGCACCATGCGATCGATGGCCTGGTCGCGATCGGGGGCGTACACGATCAACTTGCCGACCATCGAATCGTAGTGGGGAGGAATGGTGTAGCCCGCGTAGATGTGGCTGTCCCAGCGCACCCCGAACCCGCCGGGAACGTGCAAGCCCTTGACCAGACCCGGACACGGCCGGAAGCCCTGGGAAGGGTCCTCGGCGTTGATACGGCATTCGATCGCATGCCCCTTGACCTTGATGTCGGATTGTTTCCAGGGCAGCTCCTCGCCGCGCGCCACCATGATCTGGGTGCGGATCAGGTCGATGCCGGTCACCTGTTCGGTGACGGGATGCTCGACCTGGATGCGGGTGTTCATCTCCATGAAGTAGAAGGAGCCGTCCTCGTCCAGGAGGAACTCCATGGTGCCGGCGTTCTCGTAGCCCACCGACTTGGCGCCCTTCACGGCGGCCTTGCCCATGGCTTGACGGATTTTGTCATCAACCGCCGGCGAGGGGGATTCCTCCACCAGTTTCTGGTGGCGTCGCTGCACGGAGCAGTCGCGCTCCCCCAGATGGACCACGTTGCCTTGGGAGTCGGCCATCAGTTGGATCTCCACGTGCCGGGGCCGCTCGAAGTAGCGCTCCATGTACACGCGCCCGTCGCCGAAGCAGGAGAGGGCCTCCGCCGTGGCCACCGGAAACTGGCTTTCCAGTTCCTTGACATCGCGCACCACGCGCATGCCGCGTCCACCGCCGCCGGAAACGGCCTTGATGATCATGGGGAAACCCACCGTCTTTGCCCACTGGCGGGCCTCGTCGATGGAGGCAACGGGGCCGTCCGAACCGGGAATGGTGGGCACTCCCGCCGCGCGCATCGCGTCCTTGGCCTGGGATTTGTCGCCCATGCGGGAGATGGCCTGCGCCGACGGTCCGATGAACTTGAACCCGCACTTGCCCACCAGTTCGGCGAAGCGGGGGTTTTCGGAAAGGAAACCGTAGCCGGGATGGATGGCATCGGCCCCTACCACCGTGGCCGCAGACAGGATTTGACGCATGTCCAGGTAGGATTTCTTGCCGGGAGGCGGCCCGATGCACACGTCCTCGTCGGCGAGCTTGACATGGAGGGAATCGGCGTCGGCCGTGGAATGCACGGCCACGGTGCGGATCCCCAGTTCCTTGCAGGCGCGGATCACGCGCAGGGCGATTTCGCCGCGGTTTGCGATGAGGATTTTTTTCATCAGGTCATCCAGCTCCGGTCGGAGGCACCTTCCACGCCGCGGAGCTTGAGCTCGAAATCGGCGGGATTCGACGCGCTGCGAAGGGCGACTTCGTAGGAGATCACGTCGTCGGTGAACAGTTTGAAGATCGATTGGTCGAACGACTGGCTACCGTACTGGGCGGTGCCCTCGCGGATGGCCGGTTCGATCATGTGGGTCATTTCGGGATTGATCAGGTAATCGTGGATCGTGGCGTTGTTCACGAGAATCTCCGCCGCCGGCACGCGTCCTTGCCTGTCCTTGCGCGGCAGAAGCCGCAGCGAAATGATGGACACCAGCGTGTTGGCCAAAAGCAGTCGCACCTGCTGGTGCTGGTGGGGCGGATAGAACGAGACGATGCGGGAGATGGTCTCGGTGGCGTTCATGGTGTGGAGGGTGCTCATCACCAGGTGGCCCGTGTCCGCCGCCTGCAAGGCGATGTGCATGGTCTCCTGGTCGCGGATTTCGCCGATCAAAATGGTGTCGGGGTCTTCGCGGAAACTCGCGCGCAGCGCGTTGGGGAAGTGGTGGGTGTCGTAGCCCACCTCGCGCTGGCTGATGATGGAGCGCTTGTCGCGGTACAGAAATTCGATCGGGTCTTCCACCGTGATGATGTTCGAGGAAGTCATCTCGTTGATGTGGTCGATCATCGAGGCGAGCGTGGTGGATTTGCCGGATCCGGTCGTGCCGGTCACCAGGATGAGGCCGCGTTCCTTCAACGCCAGATCGCGGACGATTTCCGGCAACCCGAGCCCGTCGAAGGAGGGGATGGTCTGGGTGATGTGGCGGATCGCCAGGGCGGGCGTTCCGCGCTGGCGGAAGGCGTTCACGCGAAAGCGCCCCAGTCCCCGCACGCCCACCGCGAAGTCCAGTTCCAGTTCCGAATCGAATCGCGCCCGCTGGTTGCGATTCATGATCACACCCAGGTAACTTTCCATCCCTTCCGGGCTCACCCGTTCGGTCTGCAGGCGGAACAGGTCTCCGTTGATGCGCAGAGCCGGTGGAACGCCGACGCGCAGATGCAGGTCGGAAGCTCCTCGGTCCACCATCTCCTTGAAGAGCTGCTCGATGGTCATCACGTCAGGATTGCCGGATCAGGTAGAGAACCGTCCCGAATTCCACCGGAGTCTCGTTGGCCACGCACACCTTGGCGACGGTCCCGGAAACTTCCGACTCGATCTCGTTCATGAGCTTCATCGCTTCGATGATGCACACGGTCTTGCCCTTTTCGACGCGGCCACCCTCTTCGACGAAAGCGGGGGATTCCGGCGAAGCCGAACGGTAGAAGGTGCCGACCATCGGGCTCTTGATCTCCACCAGACCGGTTTCCACCAGCGCCGGTGGGACTGGTTTGTCGGCAGCCACAGGAGCTTGGGACGAGGCCGCGACCTGCGCCACCTGGACCGGCGCAGGCGCCACTGCCGCTGCGACCTGGACCACGGCGGGTCCGGGTTTCTTGAGAAGCAGACGCTCCCCCTCGCCAGACCACTGGAGCTCGGACAAGGAGGACTTGTCCAACAGTTCGATCAGCCGACCGATTTCGTCGACGTTCATTGCGATCCTTTCCAATGAGGTTTCAGGGGGCGAAGGCTCAGCCTTGGCCCTCGATGTCGTTCAGGCGCCTGCGGAGCTCGTCGTTGGACGGGTCCTTTTCCAGCAGCTGACGGTAGATGCTGGCGGCCTTGTCGCGGTGCCCCTGCCGGAGGTATTCCTCGGCGAAGGTCACGGTGGGCAAGCCGACGGGAAAATCGGAATCACCACCGAACAAGTCGTCCAATCGTCCTTCGATGTCGTCGCCGGTGACCTGGTTCTGGGCGGCGGAAGGATTGCGGGGGACAAATCCTGTCCGTCGCGCGCCTTGGTTGTTTTCGGTCTGGAATTCCGAAGAGGCGAACAACTCGTCCAGTCGGCTGTCGACATCTTCGGCCGTCAGCCGGGTGGCCCCTCGAGCATCCCCGGTGGAGCGCGTCGCCTCGAACGAGGAGATGTCCACGCTGGAAAGCGCCATCAATTCCGCGGTCGACTCGGCGGGCCTGGAGGTTCGAGGCACCGGCAATTGGGCTTCGATGGTGGTGTCGCGCGCCACGGCGGCGGTATCGGCCGCATCGGAGAAGGACGGAGGCGCCATCATCGCTTCGCGAGGCATCGTGGACGTGTCGCTGGAGGAGGCCTGCCTGGGTGCCTCGGAAATCGGCGAGGTGAGATCGATCACGCTTTCGGCGAACAGATCATCCAGCCGGCCTTCGATGTCGTCGCCCGAAACGATGGGCTGTGCAGACATCGGCGCTGGTGCCACCGAAGGAGGAGCAGGTACGGAGCTCTCCCCGAACAGTTCGTCCAAGCGGCCAGCCACATCCTTGCCGGTCACCTTGTCGGAAACGGGCTTGACCACCGGGAAATCGACCGCTGTCGGGGGGGTCTCGGCAGGCTGGAAAGCGGAAACCGGCGCCTCTGGCTGAGCAAACGCGGTGGGAGTCTCGCCGAACAACGCGTCCATGCGGTCGCCGATGTCGTCCCCTTGAACACGGCCGAAGGATTGTGTGGCAGCTCCGGTCGAACCGAGAAACTGGGTCGCTTCCGCGTCCATCTGGTCTTGCGCCGAGGGAAAACGGCCCGGGACCACCGGCGGGGCGAACTGTGCCGTGGCGAATTCCGAGGCAGGTACCTGGGAAGATGGTGGCGCCACGGGCATTTCCAGCGGCGGCGGTGGAATGGTGCGACCTGGAGTGAACGAGGGCATTTCCAGGGTGGCGAAGGAAGACTCCTCCACTCGTCCCAACAGGGAGGCGGAGGGAGGCGGTGCAACGGAGGAGGGCTGGAATCCGGGAAGTTCCGGAATGGTAGCCGCCTCCATGCGTCCGCTCGAGAAACCCGAGGCGGAGGGGGAGTCTCCCATGTCCAGGTGGAAGGCGGGGATCGGGGCGGACATCGACGACATGCCCTGCAGCGAAGTGGCGCCCTCGGAAAGGGCTTCTCGGGAGCGAGCATCTTCCTGGTCGCGCACCATGTTGACCGGGTCCAGACCTGTCGGCCGGTCGAGGGATTGGGCCAGGGCCCGGACTTGGGCGGATGCTTTCGGGTGATCGGGCTCCAAGGCCGCCAAACGTCCCCAGACTTCGAAGGCCTGGCGCAGGTATTGGGCTCGGGAGCTCGATTCCGCCAAGCCTTCCAATGCCGCGCGGCAGGCACCGTCCAGGTCGACGGCCGCTTGGAAACTCGCTCGAGCGAGCTCGAAGTCCCCGCGTTCGATCGCGATCTTGCCGCGCAAGATGCGTCCGGTCAGACTCCGCGGCCAACGGCTCAGTCCGTCATGGACCACCTGCTCCGCTTGCTCGGCACGGCCGGCCCGCAAAAGCGCCTCTGCGTGCATGGAAAAGCCGAGCCCTCCCGGTCGTGTCCTGCTGATGCCTTCCAATGTATCCAGGCTCGTCATGGCGTCCTCCGTGTCTCGGGCGGTTCGACAGTTTCCGTAATATTACGATTCGGCTCGGCTCGAAGCGGCGAAAGCCGCAATCGAGAGCGAATCCAGAAGCAATCCATCTTCTTTCAGGAGATCGGGGATCCCCTTGCGGACCGCGTAGCCTTTTTTCCCGTCCTGACGGACCAGAAGGGCTTCGATCGGCTCCACCGAGATCTTACCGGATGCATCCACCACCTCGCGGCGGCCGATTGCCTTGTTCGCGCGTTCGAGCTCTCCGGCGTCCGCCAAGCGCAAAGGCTGGCGGGTTTCCGGGCAGCAGAGGATATCCAAAAGTCGTTGATCCATCATGGCCCTCGGCGGGTTCCTTCCAGGAAAACACCCACTCGAGCGTACCGTTCCAGGCGCGAGCGGACAAGTTCATCGACGGAAACAGAGCACAATGCCCTGAGCTCCGAAACAAGAGCGGTCTTCAGGGAGGCGCACGCCGCCTCCGGGCGCCAGTGGGCACCACCGGCAGGTTCGTCGACCACCCGATCGATCAATCCGAGCTCCAACAGGTCCCTGCCTGTGAGCTTCATGTGGTCGGCCACTTCCTGGGCCTTGAGTCGATCTCCCCAAAGGATCGCCGCGCATCCCTCCGGCGAGATCACGCAATACCAGGAATTTTCGAACATCAGAAGGCGATCGCCGACGCCGATTCCCAGCGCCCCACCGGAGGCTCCTTCGCCCAACACGGCCACGACGACGGGAACCTTGAGCAGGCTCATCTCCAAGATGTTTTCGGCGATGGCTTGCGCCTGGCCCCGCTCTTCGGCACCAATGCCCGGGAAGGCGCCCGGGGTATCCACCAGGCAGATCACTGGGCGACCGAACCGCTCGGCGAGCTTCATCACGCGCAAGGCCTTGCGGTACCCTTCCGGGTGCGGCATGCCGAAATTGCGATGGATGTTCTCGCGGGTGTCCTTGCCCTTCTGGTGGGCGACGATGCAGACGGGAATGCCATCGAGCCTGGCGAATCCCGCGACGATGGCCGGATCGTCGGAATAGGTGCGGTCGCCGTGCAGCTCGACAAAATCCGTGAACGAGGCCTGGATATGGTCCAACGCGTAGGGTCGGCCTTGCCGACGAGCGATCTCCACCCGGTTCCAAGCGGTCATTTTCTGCTGCGACTTGGCGAGCAGCTGCTCGCGCTTTTTGTCCAGCCTGGAAATCTCCGACTCCAGATCCAGCCCGTTTTCCATCGCCAACGTCCGCATCTCGGCGATTTTCCGATCCAGTGCCAGCACCGGCTGCTCGAAATCGAGACCGGCTCCCTTGCCCATGGTCATTGCGGACGCTCCGTTGGAAAGTTGTGGTCCAAGGTAATATCCACGAGGACGGGCTCGCCATCCCGAGGTGTAGGCAGGGCCAAAAAGAGCCGCACTTGCCTGAGTTGGCGAAGTTCGGCCAAGGTCCGAGAAATCCGTTCGTCGGTCGCGATCACCAGCGTGCGGGCCTCAAGCGCCTTCAAGGCCGGCATCGGGTTTGGCATGGAGGCCAACGGCATCACCTCTCCGGATTCGGGCAGGGGTTCGCCTTGAAGGGCCAAAAACCCCAAGATCCGAACTCGCGAGGAGGATGGGAACCTCCGAGCCAGCTCCTGCGAACCGGGACCGACTCCAACCACCAGCGCGCGATGCACTTGCGCGCGCGTGCGCCGGGTGTGCCACAGGTGCCGGCCCAGGATGGCGCTACAGGCCAGCCCGGCTCCGATGACGAAGCTGCCTCTGGAAAACACGATGGACTTGGCCAAAAAGCCAGTCGCGAGGAAGCCGCCGACCGCCGCTGCCAATCCCGTCAGGAAATTTCGCCGCGAGACCGGCACTCCGGAATAATCTCCCACCAGAAGCATCGCCCCGAGGAACCAAACGGTGAGCACGGGGTGCCAGATCCAGTCGGATCTTCCTTCGGCCATGTAGGTTCCGCTGTCTCGCATCCACAACCAGAAGCTCGAAATCGCGAAAAAGCCCGCGTTGATGGACACGAAATCCATCCCCACTCGCCTCCAGCGACGCATGGACTGCCCGAAATGCCCCATGGCGGCAAGCAACCAAGCAGCCAAAGTCAAGAATCCGCCCAATACCACCCCGACGCCGAAGTTCTTGCGGGCGAAAACCACCATGGCCTGGTAGAAATTGATCCGGGCCCCCAAGGGACGCGTGGCCGCGCTCTGGCCCTTGTGGTGGACGATGTGGACGCTTCCGTGGTACCAGATCTCCCATCCAGCGCGGGCGATGCGCAGGCAGAGGTCCAAGTCCTCGCCGTACAGGAAAAAGATTTCATCGAATCCCTGCACCTCGCGAAAGGCTTCGGTCCGGATCCACAGAAACGATCCCGAAACCGCCTCCACCGGATAGCTCCCGGCAGGGTCGAGGTAGGTGAGATTGTACCGACCCAAGGTTTTGCTTTGCGGGAACAGAATCGAGAGTCCGGACAGCCGCTGGATGGTGATCTTGGGAGTGGGAATGGAGCGGCGGCAGGCAAGTTGGAGTTTTCCATCGCCATCGACGATCCTGCATCCCGCGATGCCCAGCTCCGGGTTGCGGTCCACGAAAGCCTTCATCTCGCGGAGGGTTCCCGGCAGCACCACCGTGTCCGGGTTCAGAAACAGGATCCATTCCGCCTTGGCCAGGGCGGCGCCGCGATTGCAACCGATGGAAAAACCCAGGTTGCGGTCCATGGCCAGAAATTGGACTTCGGGAAATTCCGGCGAGAGGGTCTCCACCGTGCCATCGGCGGAAGCGTTGTCCACGACGATCACCTCGACGCGCGGTGATCCGGGCTCGAGCGAGCGCAGGCTCTCCAGGCAGTCGCGCAGACGATCCCGGACATTGTACGAGACGACGACGACCGAAACGTCCACCTCACCGGTTCGGATCACCGATGCCGCCCCAAGCGCAGGCGCACCACCAGCAAAAGCGCCTCCCGGATGATCTTCCCGGACATCTTGCTGACACCCGCGCGGCGATCGACGAAGACGATGGGGACCTCGGCCAGCTTGAAGCCTTTTTTCCAGACCTTGTAATTCATCTCGATCTGGAAGCCGTAGCCGCCGGCGGCGATGCTGTCGAAATCAACCGACTCCAGTGCTTCGCGCCGAAAGCACTTGAAACCGGCGGTGCAATCGGCGATGGGTAGGCCGGAAACGAATTTCGCGTACTTGTTGGCAAACCACGACAACAACAACCGGGACATGGGCCAGTTGACCACGTTCACGCCGGTCAGATAACGTGATCCGATGACCAGGTCCGCCTTCTCCGCCATTTCCAGCATCTCGGGGACGTATTTCGGGTCGTGGCTGAAATCCGCGTCCATTTCGAAGATCCGCTCGTAGTCGCGCGCCAAAGCCCACCGGAAGCCGGCCACGTAGGCGCTGCCCAGTCCCATCTTCCCGGCGCGGCGCATCAGATGGACACGAGGGGTTTCGCGGGTCCTGGCCTCGACGATGTTGCCGGTTCCATCCGGAGAACCGTCGTCGACGACCAATACATGCACGGTTTGGGGGAAACCCATCAGGGTGTCCAACAGTTCCGTGATGTTGTCCTTTTCATTGTACGTGGGAACCACGATCAAGGTCTTGCGAGCGCTCAAAACAGCCTCCAAATGATGCCGTCGAAATCTACTTCCTTGCCGAAGTCGAGCTTGAGCATTAAACTTTGTCCCTCCAACGGTGGCTGTAGCTCAGTTGGTTAGAGCTCCTGATTGTGGTTCAGGAGGTCGTGGGTTCAAGTCCCATCAGCCACCCTAAAAGAAGGCCGCCCAGATCTGGGTGGCCTTCTTTCATTTCAACCTTCCGGATTCGTGGTCAGCGCGGCTTTGATCCGCGACCTGCGAATGATGCCGTAGGTGAAGCCCACCGCGCTGTAAATGGCGATCAGGCTGAACAGGAATTCCGGGAAGATCATCAGGAGCCCGAGGATGTAGCCGATCACCACGCAAACGATCTGCAGCGTATTGAAGGCCTTGGATTGGCGACTCACGAGTTTGGAGATGTAGAAGCCGGAAATCATCAGTCCGGCTTGCAGGATTTGTGTTGCCACCAAAGCGGAGGCGAGGGTGCCGGAAAAGACTCCATTGGTCCTTTTGTAGGCGATCAAGAACGTGAGGGCGGCGAACCCGCCGGACAAGGTGGATGGCATCCCGACGAAATAATCCTTCAGTCCGGTTTGAGCCACGTTGTAGCGGGCAAGACGCCATGCCGCGCACAGCACGTAGAAAGAGAGACCCAAGATCTGGATGGGCACGTTCTCCGCCGCCCACTGCGGCGAGATCGCGCGCAGGCCATGGAAAAACAGCATGGCCGGAGCCAGTCCGAACGCGATCAAATCGGCCAACGAGTCGAATTCCGCGCCAAAGGCGCTCGATGCCTTGAGTCGCTTGGCGAAGAAGCCGTCGAGCTTGTCCAGCAGGACCGAATACACGATCAACCACCCAGCCCATTCCAGCGCGGTCTTTTCACCCCACAGGAAGGACATTTTCTGGGTGCCCAACGGGGCGAGGACCACCGAGAAGGTTCCCATCAGGAAGTTCAGGCTGGTGAAGAAATTCGGAATCGCGTAGCGGATGCGGCTCATGGGTCATGGATGTAGCAATCTGCCGGGTCGACTCAAAGGTTATCCTGGATCCCGAAACAGAGCTGAGCGTACGCCACTAATGCGGGCTCCAGGATTATGCCGAGGCACCGATCTCCAACCGGTACCCTGCACCACGGACGCTGGTCAACAATTGCGGATTGGTCTGGTCTTGCTCCAGCTTCTGGCGCAGGCGCATCAGGAAGTTGTCCACCGTGCGGGTACTGGGAAGGTTGTCCGGCGAATACCCCCACACTCGCTCCAAAAGGTCCTCGCGACGCACCACTTCGCCTGGATGGCTGGCGAAATCGCGCAGGATTTCGAATTCCCGGGTGGACAGATCGATGGGCTGGCCATCCACCCAGCAGCGGAACTGCTTGAAATCGATACGGATGCGGCCCTGCCACTCCACCACATCCACCACCGCGGGAGTGCGCATGGCCTTTCGCCGCAGCAGGTTGCGGATACGAGCGATCAGCTCGGCCAAAGAAAAGGGCTTGGTCACGTAGTCGTCGGCGCCCAGGGTGAGGCCCGCCACTTTGGAGGCTTCGTCGGAGCGCGCGGTCAGCATCAGGATGGGAAGTTCGGCGCGTTGGGATCGGAGTTCCCTGCAGATGTCGAAGCCGGATTTGCCGGGGAGCATCAGATCCAGAAGGACGATGTCGGGCAAAAAGACCGGGAGGATTCGCATCGCCTCGATGCCGTCGCAAGCTTCCTCCACCGAGAACCCATCGAGTTCGAGCGTGACTCGCAAGCCCGAGCGAATGGACGCGTCGTCTTCCACGACCAGGATTCTGGCTTCAGGCATCGATCTCCTCCACCGCCGGCAGGCGGATCTCAAATATGGTTCCGTTCCCCTCGCGACTTTCCAAAATCACCTCGCCGCCATGAAATTCCACGTTGCGCTTGACGATGGCAAGTCCTAGGCCGGTTCCGGAAACCGTACGGGTCAGCTCGCCTCCGCCTCGAAAAAAGCGATCGAACACGCGGGGGTGGTCCTCTTCGGGAATGCCTGGACCATCATCGAGCACCCGCAGGATCGCCCACTGGGCCTGGCGTCGCACCTCCAGGTGGACCTTCCCGCCTGGCTTGCCATACTTGAACGCGTTGTCCACCAGATTGTCGATGACCGGACGCAACAACGATTTGTCGCCGACCACCGTGACCGGTTCGGTCTCGATGCGCCATTCGATCGACCTCCTATGCGAGACCGCCTCGAAGGAAGCTCCCGCCTCCCGAGCCAGTTGATCCAGCCGCAACGGCTCGCGCAATTTCGTCAAGGAATGCGCCTCGTCCCGGGCGAACGACAGCAACCCCTCGATCAGCCCCTGCAGACGCCGGGCTTCGCGCAGGATGGTGGCGCCGAATTCGGTGGAACGCTCGACCCCGCGTCCTCCCGCGAGCAGTTCCGCGTAGAGGGCGATGGAGGTCAGAGGCGTCTTCAACTCGTGGGAAATGTTGCCGATGAAGTCCGTCTTCATGGTCAGGAGGTCGCGCTGGACGCGGATGGACCGGCTCGCCGCGGCGGTCGCACCGACCAGCACGACCAGGGACAAACCAAGCAGAGCCGAGACAAAAATCGTCCGAAAACGGGTGGCCGATTCGTGCTGTTTCAGGGACCAGACCGCCACCGACCAGGAGGGGAATCCGCCAGGAACCGGGACCAGTTCGTCTGGAGCCATGGCGGGAGCCTCCCCTTCCAGGCCCAGAATCTGTCCGGAAGCGTTTTTCATCCCCAGGAACAATTCCCGTTCCGGCCCGGAGGACTTCGAGGCAGGGACGAGCTCCACGTTGAGCAGCCGCTCCTGCAAGGCACGCTCCGAAAACCGACCCACCGCCACCACTCCCCTGGGCAGATCCGGAGGCGCCAGCACCAGCCACGTTCGACCCGCCACATCCACCAGGTGCGTCACGGGCTTCTTGGCGAGCGAATCGAAGACACCCGAGGCTTCCTTGCGCACCTGGACCTGGATGGCCCTCTTCTGCAAGGCATCCAGCTGGTCGGTCAACAGCGCTTTCCACTGCGGGCGAGTTGAAACATCGGTGGTGATCCCCTTGCGGATCGAATCCAGACGGGGCGCGAGGTCCAATGGCAGCACGTGGTCGGGCGCGTGGAGGGAGACGAGAATCCATTCTTCCAGCCTCGACAAGCGGTCGTCGGGCGTCGAGGTCGCTTCCCAGACCACCTTGTACATCGCTTCCATCCGGGTCGAATCGATCGATCCCGACACTTTCTGTTGCGTCCACTGCTCGCCGCGGATCTCCACCGCGTCGAACCAGGGAGGCGGCACCTGCGCCAGCCCCATGCCCACATCCATCACCCAGCGTTCCAGCTGAAGCTGCGCCTGGTTTCGCACTTCGCGTCCGGCACCCGAGAGATTGCCCGCGACCTGGTAGGCCAGGCGCTGGCGGGTCTCCACCACCTGGCGGCGCAGCAGATTCTGTTCCACCCCGATGGCCCGCCAGGCGAGCCACCCCAGCACGAGTCCCGGAACGACGATGGGGATCCACACCCATCGAAGCCAGGAATCACCGCCGGACCTACCCGGGGCGGAGGAGGCCACGCCGGGATGCCTTGACAAAAATTGCTAACGCCGCCGCCGTGGGGGAATCGCTTGCGTGCAAGCGCTCCAGGGCGGCCTCGACCAGAAGCCCTCTGCGAAACAACGTGCGCAAGCAGTCCTCCGCCTGGGCGCGATCGGGGGCTCCGGGGGTGCGTGCTAGCGCGACGCGGTTGGTCCCGGCCCAGCGGGGCGGTTCCCCCAAGGCCCTGGACCACGGCGCCAAGTCGCGATCCAGCCGCAGGCATCCCGCCACGAAAGCAAGATCGCCCACCGCCACGAATTGATGGACATGGGCCCCGCCGCCAAGGAAGGCATCCGCTCCGACCTGGACATGGCCGCCCAGCTGGACGCCGTTGGCCAGAACGCTGCGCGCACCCACGCGACAGTCGTGGGCCACGTGGGCATAGGCGAGGACCATCGCCTCGTCCTCGATCGTGGTCCACCCGTCGGGAACCGAAGATGCGTGGATGGTGGCGTACTCGCCCACGCGCACACCCTCGCCCAGCCGGCAGCCACCTCCCGAAATCAAGCCGCGCACCTGGGCGAGTCCGCCCACCGAAGCGCCCTGACCTATCCGGGAGTTCGCTCCGACCACGGCTCCCGCGCAGATGCGGGAAAACGCTTCCAACACGCAGCCATCGCCCACGATGCATTCCGGTTCGACCACGCAAAACGGGCCAACGACGCACCCGTCCCCGAGTTTGGCCGATGGATGGACCGCGGCGTGCGGGTCGATCGAGGCGGAGGCTTCGCTCACACCATGGTCGCCATCAGTTCGGCCTCGCACGAGAGTTGGCCGTCGATCAGGATCCGCGATTGCACGGTGGCCATGTTGCGTCGGAAGCTCAACAGATCCACTTCCAGCCGCAGGGAATCACCCGGCCGGACCGCTCGACGGAATCGAGCCTTGTCGATCCCCAGGAAAGCCGGACGTTTTCCGTCCATCGGAAACGACAACAGCACCAGGATGGTCGCCACTTGGGCGAGGGCCTCGATCTGGATCACGCCGGGCATCACCGGGTCCGCCGGAAAGTGACCGACAAAATGCGGCTCGCCAAAGCTCGCTTGCTTCAATCCGACCGCACGCTTGCCCTCTTCGAACTCCAGGAGTCGGTCGACGAAAAGGAAAGGATGGCGGTGCGGCAGCACGGCAAGGATCCCGGCATGGTCGAGGACGCATCCTGGAGTGTTGGGCTTGGGAAGGTCGGCAAGGCGTGGCATCGAAAGCGGTTCCTTGAAACAAGTGGGTCCGACGTCAACCCGCCGGACCCACCAAGATAGCCGATTGTGCCGCCGATCAGAGTTTGCGCTTGTAGCCGACCTTGAACAGCTTGTTTTGGATCATCACCCGCACATCCACGCCATTGACAGATTGCTGGCTGTAGGAGACCAGACGCATCGTGTAGACGCCCGAAGCCAGGTGGCCCTTGTCACCACCCATCCCGTTGAGCGAAAGCAATACGGTGTATTTGCCGTTGCCCTGAACCATGCCAGCTGCGTCCAGACTGTCCCGATCGATCTTCAGCTCGAGCTTTCCGACGAACACACCCAGGTTGTCGTAGGCGAGCACCTGGCCGTCGAAGGATGTGTTCAACTCCACCCGCACGCCGAACAGACCGGCAGCGACGTCCGCCATGCCCAACGATTGGAGACCGGAAGTCCCTGTCGAAGAAAGCGGGGCCGCCTGGCCCGAAGCCGCGACGGGGAGCACCCAGACCGTCAGCGGGGGCAGCGCATCGGTGATTTTGGTGGTCAGCGTGTCTTCGAAGACAGGCCTGGGGAAAACCGAAGCCTTGTAACGGATCGGATAGGGTCCGGTCAACACGGGAACGCGCAGGGAAACATCCCCAACGAGATTGCCATTGGTGTCCGAAAGCCCTCTGGACAACCGACCGCTGTCTCCGAAGGCCGGCAGCCCGAAGGTGGTGATGCCATCGGTGCAACTGTCGCAGATCACCAGCAAGCGTTCGCCGGAACCGATGATGAACGCACCAAGATCCCGCGGGTAGAACGCTTTCTGTTCCCCACGGCGCAAAAGATCCAACAGGAACGACGGCACCGTTGGCCCCTTCAATGGCTCGGAAAGAACCAACGCGATGGTATCGGCGGTCCCTTCCACTTGTCCGTAGGACACGAAGATCGACTTCACCACCGGCGCCATGCCATCCAGCAGGGTGAATTTCAAAGGAGTCACGCGAGCACCTTCCACCACGCTGATGGATGTGCCCTGGCCTTTGCCCTCGGTGATGCCGGAGGGGAAACCCGCCACGGGAAGGGTGACGTCGGTGAGGCCCACCAGGCGCTTTCCGTAGGCGATGCTATCCACCTCGATGGACGCCCCCTGCCAGGAAAATCCAAAGATGGGCGATCCCAACATTGGTCGTTTCCAGACCATGCGCACGGCATCGGCATTTCCATCGCCATTCTGGTCCAGGATCCAAGCCGTATCCGGTGCACGGTCTCCGGCGACCACCGGGACATAGGGGGCCGCTCCCGTCGATGCGGGCAGTTGGTTGGCGGAGACTGCCCGCAGGGCGGACCCCACGATCGCCATGCGGATCGAATCGCCGGGTTGGACGGATCCGGCTGGCAAATCGAAGGTCCCCGAGTTCGCTCCGACAAGATCTGACGGGACCGAAGTGGCGAGCACGGACAGCGGCTGGTCGCCCGCGGGCGTCTTCAGGACGAGCATCACCGTAAGGCCAGCCCGGAGATCGGCCTTGACGGCCTCCGAGAACCGAACCGTGAGCTTGTCGGGACCATCGGTGTAGTCCAGCTTGGCGGTCGCGATGGCCACTGGCGGCACGGAATCACGAAGGACGTAATCCTCACGGCGCATGGTGCCTTGCACAAGGGTCAGCTTGCCCGTACCGTCGCGCCCGGTTCCAACGGTCAACCCGTGGCCGACGTTCACCGGAAGCTGGTAGGTCGCCGGTGCGATGGCCACGGCATCGGTCCATGGGTAGGAGGCGTCCGTGGTCTGGATCCAGCTTCCCACTGTGATCTGATCTGGGGCTTCGGAAGGTTTGCGGAATTCGCGACGAAACACGATGTTGACCGCATCCGCGCGGCCATCGCCATCGCGATCGGACATCCATGTATCGACGATCGGTACGGCGATCGGCTGCAGAGCGACCTGGGCGGTGTCGCCTCCACATTCGCTGAACCTTCCTTGGTTGCCGGAAAGATCGGCCAATCCGGAGGCGGTAGCGATCGCGATACGCACTCCTTCCGCGATGGTTCCGGAAGTGTTCCCTTGCACCACGAACACCAACTCGTTGGTTCCGCTACCCACAACCACCTGGGCGGCGAGTGCAGCGGCTGGAGTCGTTTCCAAGCCGCCGGCGAAGCTCCGGAAAGGAAGAGTGGCCCCGGCGAAGGTGACCGGCTCGCTGAACCGGACCTTGAGGGTGTCGATGCCAGGGGTGGTGTTTTCCACGATGGTCGCCAACACTGGACGCGGCCCGATGCCGTCGGTCACGGGTACGAAGTTGCCATCCCCCAACACCACCTGCGTATCGGCGGCGGGAGGGCGGCGCAACGAAGCCACGACTCTCACCTGGGCGCTGGGCACCCATGCTGGCAGTCCGGGAAGGGCTGCTCCCAGGGAAATTCCCAGCGAGGTGTTTCCAGGCAGCGGATGGATCCGTGTCGAATCCAGGGAGACCGTGTCGGTGCCGAGGCGGAAAACCACGCGGCTGAGCCGGACCTTCGACGTATCGAGGACGGCCACCCGCACGGAACCGCCCAGTGGCTTGAAGGCGATCACAGCGGAGTCAGCAAGGCCATCGCAATCCTTGTCCAGGAAGATTCCCTGGGCGGGCTCCGGGGCGTCGGGTTTGGGAGGAAGCCGGAAAGTGACCGGAGCGAAAACGGCCGGAACTCCATTCCCGATCCAGGGATGGGAAGCTCTCAGGGTGTCGTTGGTCAGGGGTACGTCGGATCTCACCCACAGATCAAGCACACCCGCCACCAATGCGGCCGAATCCAGGGGGGTGGTGGAGGTCGCGGTGGCGTAGAATTTGGTGCCCCCAACCGATTTCAATCCAACGGTGGCGCCCGACCAGGAGTCGGTGGCATCCGGCACCGTTCCGTTCTTGGAAAGAATCAGATGGACCGGCATCGCGATGGTGATGAATGTGTCGATTTTCGAGGCTGGAACGAAGTACAGCTGGGCCCGGGGCTTGCCGACCTTCATGAGGGCCGAATCGATTTCCGACTTTCCCGCCACGTTGGCGAAACCCCAGAACTTGCGTCCCTCCGTTCCCTCAACGAAGTGGAACAGCGAGACCAGCCCGGTCACGTCGCTCTTGGCCTGCGTGGCCGTGAACGGACCTGCGGCGGCGGCGGCGTAACCCTGGCGAAGGATGCCCGGATCGATGGCGAGGTATCCCAGCGCCACGTCGGCGATGGTGTCCACGTTGTTGCCGAACCTGTCCACCACCTGGAGGGTGATGGGTGTGGGGGCCTGGTCCATGATGGTCGCCGCGGAATCGCGCGGGATGGTCCGGTCCACGTACATCCAATCCGGCGGATTCTGCCAGATCACCTTTTCGGGAAGCCCAGGTCGGATGTTGATCACGCCCGCCCCCGGCACCGGCAATTTGCCCACCATGCCGGACATGGCCACGGTGACGGTTCCTGTCTGGGTGAACCGGACGTTGTAGCTTCCGACACCTCCGGTCAGGTTCCTGCCGATTGTGTCGCCGGGCATCACCTGCTTGTCGGAGGGCAACAGGAACATGTTGCGGTCCGGCGTGGCGGCGAGCAAATCGATCATAGGGATCGACGTGTTGTTGTCGGTGCGACGCCCCACCACGCGCATGTAGATGGGCTCGCCCACTCGGGCCGAGGAGATGGTGTCGGTTCCGTTGGCGGACCGCGTGAAATAGACATCCAGCTTGTACTGCGTCTGGCGCCACACCCACACGCCCACGTTGGATTTGGTGGGCTTGCCGTCCACTTCGCCCTTGACCACCAGATCGAAGCGCGCGAAGGTGTCCAACGGAGCGGAGGGCAGGGACGCCTTGAAGATTCCGCACGAGTTGGCCTGGGGCTTGGAGCCGGTATTTGTCAATTGCACCGGTGCTGGAAAGGCGGGGGTGGGAATGTCCCCGTTGGGGCCTTCCTTGGTCAGGGCGATCGTCCGGTAATAGCTCGTCATCTCGAAGGCGAGATCCGAGGTCGCGCCGGTGGACTCCAGACAGTACTGGAAGGAAACGGTCCGAGCGGACTTGTCGAGGGTCACGATGAACTGGTCTTTGAGGACCAGAGGCGAAATCAGCCCGTCACCGGCCTCGGAAATCGCGCCCCGGTCCACCATGGATCCGTCCATGTCCCGATTGCCCGCCGAAGCCCAGCCCTTGTCCGTGACGGAGGAATCGACGATGGCCGAGTCCCACCGCGGTTCGAGAAATCCTGCCGCCCCGGGGGTTGTGCTCTTGTAAGGGAGCTTTCGGACCCAATAATTGGCTTGGGCGGAAATGTCGATGGTGGGAGTGGTTCCCGCAGGCCCCTTCACGTACTTGATCACTCCACCCTGGTGGAAGAAATCGATGTTCTGCGCATTGTAGGCCTGGTAGGGGGCCGCCTTGTACATGCCCGTGTAGTTGGCTCCCTGCGCGGTCATCCATCCGGTCCAGAGCCACTGGTTTTTCACACTCTGCAAGACCTGGACAGGCTTGTCCCAAGTCAGGTAGCACGGCGAGGTCTGGTTCACCGCGGCACACGCGGCGGCATCCCTGACCTGCCCCGATTGTTCGTTCTGGATCTGGTAGAGCGAATCCGGTTGGCCCACCTCGAAGGTGTTGTTGTAGAGGAAGTCCTTGTAGTACTGCATGTACTGGCGCCCATCGGAGATCATCCTCGCGTTGATCCCCTGGCGATTGAAATTGGTGATCAGGTTGTTGTAGAAGTAGTGCTGGACTCCGGGCTTGAAATAGCTGTTGGCGAAGATCATGGTCGAGCCGTTGATCGTGTTGTTGTAGATCTTGTGCGGAACGATTCGCACGTCCTTCAGATACATGAACCCGCCGGTCATGTTGTTGGCATCGGACGAGGAATCGCTGTTTTGCGCGAACTGCGTGTTGTAGTTCTGGTCCAGCAGGTTGTAACGGATGGTGGAGCCGATGTCCCATTCCATCTCGTTGTAGATCACAAACCAGTTGTTGTGGACGTAGTTGCGTTCGATCAGGTGGTCGCCCATCTGTCCGAACCGCGAATAGGGAACAATGGTCCGCACGTCGAGATCGTTCGGGTTGGGTGCCGCGAACGCCCCTCCCACGTTTCGATTCTGGATGTAGAACCCGGCGAAACAGTTGCGGACTTCCGTGTTGCGGACCACCACCTTCTTGGACTGGAACAAGTTGATCCCGACGTTTCCGAAGAAGACATCGTACTTGTCGTCCCAGATCCCCCTGTTGACGAAGGTGACCGGCTTCTTCCCATCGATGTGGATTCCGTCGATCAGGATGTTGGTGGACTTGTAAACCACCACATAGCCGTTGTTCTGGAATCCGCTGGTGCTGTAGGGATTCGCAGCGGCGCCGGTATCGCCTGCCGCTCCCGCTCCACGCTGGCTCGTTCCTTTGTTGGGCCATTTCTTCCAGCCGGCCGGCCGCAAAGGATCGGTGGGATTGGCCGCCGTGCCGGCGATGGTGAATTCACCCGTCCCCGTGTACTGGATCCGGGGTCGGATCTTGAGTGCGATCATCTGGGCGGAAGCTTGGATCGAAAGATTGTTCTTCTCCTCGATCCAGACCTCCCGCGTCAGATTGTAAAGGGAATCGGTGAGTACGATCCGGCAACCTGCCGCTGGACAGGCATCCACAGCTCGTTGGATGGTTGTATAGGCCTGGCCCGCCCCGACGTTCATTTGGACTTGGGCTTGCAGCACGGCCGGAGCGAAGAGCACGGCGGCAAACCATCCCCAGCGGGTAATCAGTGTCGACCTGAGGGAAAGGAGGGTGTGATGGGCACGGACCAAGGGCATGGCGAACCTCTTTAGCGGCAACTTCACGTATGTCGTAAGCGATCAGGACGCGATTCTCTTGTTGGAGAACTGGAGTCCACACAAAGATTTACCATGATTTCTGTCGTTGTAGGGGTCGATCTGGTTCTTTCCATTGCCAATTCGTGCTCAACTGGAGCACGGAAGGGGCGATGGAGTCAGCCAAGGCCATCGCAAGCGGCCAAATGCAGAGAGTGCCCCGCGTCCTGCACTTCGATCTTCCCTTGAGGAATCCCGCCCAGCCGCAGTTGCAAGTCACCCAGCAGATCCAATGCTTTGTGCGCCGCACACTCTCCCGCCATTCGCGGCACGCCACCCGTCCAGGCAACCTGGGCAGGATCCACTCCGAGTTCTTTCGCCAAAAGGATTTCGGATGGGCTCTGAAGCCGCCCTCGGAGCAGGCGTCCGGAGCAGGCGTCCGCTCCGGCCAGATACCCGCCGGACCGCGCCTGCACAAATTCGTGGGAGCGAACGAAGGTTCGCGCCTTCAGCAAGCCGGAAAGTTCCGCGACTCCTCCTCGCCAGACTTCCGGTCCCTCCAGCCCCTGTGTCCAGCCCACCTCAAGCTCCAAACATTTCGAGGGCCGGTAACGAAACCAACCGCGCTCATCGGAGCACTCGAAGGCCTGATCCGGACCCCGGACCACCGACGGGGATCCTGCAGGACCCGTGGCCAGAATGGCTTCCTGCCAGGCCAAAGCGGATCCATCGAAGAGGGGGAGATCCTCGTGCTGCGCCTCCAGGATCCAGCCGTCGACGCCCAACACGCACACTGCCGCCAGCAGATGCTCCAGTGGACCAACTCCGCCGAACCTCGTGCAGCGCAGAGTGGCATCCGGTGAAAGCCGTTCGTCCCGAAGCGAGATATCGCGCTGCCCAATCCGTATGAAGGCGCCCCCCCGCCTGGCACGTTGGAAACGCAATCGATTGAGCCTACCCGTATGGTAGCCAATCCCTGAAAAGGAAAAGGCCACCCCCTTTTCAGGAGGCAGCCTTTCTGTGGATCTTCGAGCTGGATCCGTTACTTCTTGCGTTGGTAGCCCACCTTGAAGATCTTGTTTTCCAGCATGGCACGCACCTGCACTCCGTTGACGTTCTGCTTGCCGTAGCTGATCAGGCGGATCATGTAGACACCGCTGGAGACCGGCTTGCTGACCATGTTCGAGCCGTTCATGACCACAGCCAAGGTGTACTTGCCACCCACCACCAGCCCCCGCGCGCGGAGCTCGTCGATGTCGATGCGGATGTTCTGCTTCCCGACGTACACCCCGAGATTGTCGTAGGCCAGGAAATCGGCATCGAACGAAGTGTTCATTTCCACTTTCAATCCGTAGAAGCCGGCTTTGGCCGCCGATGTGGTGATCACTGGATTGCCCGCCTGTCCCATGGCATCGGCCGTGGAGCCGATAGGAGTCCAGACACCGTCAGGAAGATCGTTGCCGGGAAGGATGAACGCCGACACCGGAGGCAGCTTCTTGATGGGAGCGTCGTCGGGCACCACCGCCACCTGCACTCCACCATCCGGGTAGAGACTGACCTTGTAACGGGTCGGATACAGGCCGTTGTAGACGGTCACCCAAACCGAGGAATCACCCACGGCGTTCAGGGAATTGTCCATGATCCCCGCCTGCAATCGAGCACGATCCGGCCAGCTGGGCATCCCGAAGGTGGTCAGGCTATCGATGCATCCCGTGCAGGTGATGACAAACGGTCCTGCGCCCTGGATCTGGCTTGTCGAGTTATCGGAGAACGGCTTGCGCACGCCCGACTTCTCGAGACCCAAGAATGCTTTCAACTGCGGCGCGACGATGGGCTCGCTCGTCCAAACACGCATGGTGTCAGGAGTACCTTCCACCTGGCCGTAGCTCACGTACACGGAATCGATAACAGGAGGGACCCGGTCTCGCATCGGGAAGGACTGGGCTGGCTCCAACGCTCCCGCGACCAGACTCTGGGTTGTTCCCTTCGAGGCAGGATCGGCGGTGGTCATGGATGGGAATCCGCTCACCGGCAAGGTCAGCTGGAGGGAATCCTTGGCCCCACCGACAAGATCCTTGCTGTCCACCGTGACAGGCACGCCGGCCCAAGTGAACGTGTAGATCGGGTTGCCACGCAAAGGAGAGGAGTAGAACAGACGCACCGCATCGGCCGTGCCGTCGAAGTTGCGGTCCAACACCAAGGCGGAATCCGGCACCCGGTCTCCACCCTGCACGACCACCCTGGGAGGATGGGAGACCGAAGTGGGAAGTACCCCTCCGACCCCGACCAACCGAGACAATGCATTGGGCAGATACACGCTGTCCCCCACCGCAGGGTACGGACTGGCGTTGGAGGGCACGGTAAAGGTCCAGCTCGTGGAGGTGGCGGGAGCCGGGGCCGTCAAGCCCAAAGCCAACGCGCTTTGGTGCATCAGATAGGAACCACCTGCCAAATGGGAAACGGGCTCGGAGAAGGTCACCCGGAGGGTGTCCGCGCCGTTGCCGAACCGTAGCGCTGCCGTCATGGGAATCGGACCGACACTGTCGACCAAATCGATCGTCTGGTTTTGCATGGGGCTGCGGAAGGTGAGAGTCCCCTGTCCGGCCAATCCCAGGCCAGTGGTCTTGCCCTGCTCGAAGGGCAGGATGCTGATCGAGAACTGGACGCTATCGGAAGAGGCTCCGAGCAACACCGAACGGGTTCCGCAGAAATCGCACCAATCGGACACGACCAGCGAATCCGGGAAGTGCGCGGGCTTGGAGAGTTTGGCGGCAAAGCGAACGTGGATCTGGTCGGCGGCTCCGTTTCCGTCGATATCGACGATGGCCGCGGACACCATGGGGATGGGCTTGACATACACGAGCAGAGTATCCGTCGCGCCCGCACAGTCATCGGCGTGGTTGCCGGAGGCATCCACCAGATCGGCAGATGGATCCAAGCGCACCACGGCCTTTTCCACAAGCAGCCCTTCGTTGCCCTGGACGTCCAGTTCGATTGTGTCGCTGTTCACACCCGCCTTGGCGTTCAACACCGTGGCAGCCGTCTTCTTCCAAACTCCACCATTCCACACCAGCAAGGGGAAGATCGGTTTGGTGTAGGAGACAGGTTCACTCACGATGAACCGCAGCGTATCGCGAGGATTGCCCAGCGAGTTTTCCCAGATCACGGCACGGGGCACCAGGCGAGGGCCCACGCGATCGGCGACGCCGAACACGGTATCGGTGTTGCCCGTGGCCAAAGCGTTCACCACCGTGTCGCCCAGCGAGAGTCGCTTGAGGCTGAGGTGGACGGAAACGGCACCCTTCGGGCTGGTGCCCGGGACCGGGGAGGTCAGCGCAACATCCAGGATGCTGGAATCGGCGTCGACGACCTTGGTCGATGCACCCAGAACGGTTTGGCTGGCGAAAGGCATTTTCACGACCACGTCGGTGACTTGGATGGAATCCTTCAGGCGGCGGACCGGATCCTTCTTGAAATAGATCCGCACGATTTCGGCGGATCCATCGCAATCCACATCCCGAAACACGGCCGAGTCGACACTGGGTGTGGGCGGGACGGGAGGGGGCATGAAGGTGACGGGCTGGAAGGTCGCCGCGTCGTCCAGCGCTGGATTGGTGGCGACCAAGCTTCCCGCCGAAACCGGACCATCGGAAAGCACGACCAGGTTGATGGAGGCGGTTGCGGAACGGAGAATATCGACCGAAGTGATCGCCGAATCCAGATTGGTCGGCAAAGCCAAGCGCAATCCCGGAGCGATCGTCAATGTGGCGTTGAAGGGTGGAGCCAATGGGTCCACCGCAGGCGTTCCGTTGCCGTCCACAAGGGTCAGTGTGATAGAGGCGGATTGCCCCAGGTAGCGGAAGATGGAATCGCCCGGGGCATAGGTCCACTTCAGAGCCTCCTTGGGAGGCATGACCTTCACCCGAGCCGAGTCGCGGATCACGACTTGCGATTTCAGGAAGAACACGCTTCCCACCGGATCGAACGTGCGGGCCCAGAAAACGCCGGTGGCGGAGTCCAGTTTCAGATTCATGGTCTTGGCGGTTGGATCGCCTCCGACCACCGATACACCGCCCAAAGCAGTGGTGATCTCGATGGCGATGTTGGAGCTGGTGTCCACCAGGTTGCCCACGCTGTCGAAGACGGTGACCTTCACAGGCACCCGGGCGTTCTGGGTCATGAATCCGGTGTCGGCAAGCGAAACCGAAGGAGGATCCTGGAACTGCGCGACGTAGGGAAGGCCGGGGCGGATCAAGATCTTGCCGTCCCCGGAGAAGCTCGCTTTTTTGCCGCCGACGCCCACGGTATCCTTGCCGTTGGCGCCCACGATCTGCGGACCAGCCACCGTGAAGAACACGTCGTAGGCGGTTTCGCCCTTCACGTTGGTGCGGAAAATGTCGGTGGGATCCACCACAGCACCACCATTGATCACATCATGGAGCCCGGTTGCACGGATCTGGACCATTTGCAGGGTTCCAGTATAAACGTTGGCGGTTTTCTTGCCAGCATCGAGCGAATCGCGGAAGGATGTGTCCGCGACCACGCGTTTGGTGGTGCCTGTGCACACCTTCTGCGCCGAATCCTTGCTGCTCAGGCCCAAGTTGGTCAAAACACCAGAGGACAAATCACGGCAGTTGTATTTGATACCGCTGACCAGTCGGATCGTGACATCACGAGAAATCACCGGGCGGACTTTCATGACGACGGTTTGACCCACGCGAGCGGAGGTGATTTGTGCACCAGTGGTCTTGTCGAAGAACATGACGTTCATGTCGAAACCGTCGTTTTTGTAAAGCCAGGTGCCCATGTTGGAATACACCGTGGCTCCGGAAGCGGTCTGGGCGACCACCATCACTTGGTAGCGCGAGCGAGGATCCGGCTTGACCGGGAGCTTGGCTTCGAAGGTGTTGGAGCCCGGCTTGGGAGTGCCGCTGATGATCGAAGTGAGCGCCAGATCCCTGGGGTTGTAGGGAATGATCGGGTTGTCGTCGTCAGAAACTGCCGAGGCGTACGAGAAGATGTAGTACTGGTAGCTGACGAAGTTTCCGCCGGTTTCCACCAAATCGAAGGAAAACCGGATGGTGTTGGCCACCGAGTCGTACTTGGCCTGGGTGCCATCCTTCAATAGGATGCTCGGAGCGGTGCCTTTGGACTTCGACTTGGCACCCACGTCGGCGATGGATCCATCCGGATCGACACCCCAACGGCCGTGATCGAGGATTACCGAGTCCACCCCTGCATCTTCCCAAACGGGCTCGAGGAACTTGGGGCTCTTGGGATCTGTCGATTGGAACGCGACGGACTTGATGAACCAATTGGTCTGCTTGCGCACGTCCTTCTTGGCGATCGTGTCGATCGTTCCCAATGTGTCCGTCCAGGTGGTCCGAAGCGTGGTCACGTAGGCGGAATCCAAAGCGGCCCACTGCTGCTGGTTGGCCTGGTCCATGATGGGGATGGTGTCGCCGATCTGGACACCTGCAGGCAATTGGTTGTTGTTCGTTCCGACGATGCCAAAAAGCTTGCCCAGCACGGAGTAGGTCTTGGTGGGGAACTTGGCCGGAGGCAACGCCGGAACGGAGAGTTCCCAGCCGTTGAACGGAAAGTTCCGTTCTGTCTTCTGGTATTGGACGTTGGCTTGGCTCCAATAAAGGACGCTGTCCTTGAACGGTGTGGCCAAATTGATGTAGGTGCCCGTTGTCGCTCCCGGCGGCGTGTACTGGGTCGCCTGGAAATTCCAGGTGAGCTTCTGGGTCTGGACTTGGACCTGCAGTCGCGGATCGGGGAACACGAGATCGGACCTGGCCAGCGTGGTGGCGGCAGAATCTGTCACCTTCATGGAGTTGATCGAAACCTTCTCCGGAAAGATCGCGAAGGTGTTGTTGTAGATGCCGTCGGTGTATTTTGAAATCAGATCGACATTCGAGAAATACTTCCTGAAATTGTCCGATTTCAGGCCTGTATTGGACGTGTTGTAGTCCAGGTACATGTTGGCGATCAGGTTGTTGTACACCACGTGCTGTGTGGTGGCGCGCCATTGGCCCCATCCAAAGATGGATGCGTTCCTGTAGAAGGTGTTGTTGTAGATCTTGTACGCAACGGTCACGAAATCCTTGCCGTACATGAAGCCACCAGCCTGGTTGCCGGCTTCCGAGTTGTTCTTGATTGCCGCGGGAGCGGTAGCGGCACAGACCGCTCCGGTCTTTGCTCCTGGCACGCATGCCATCCAGGCGGTGAAGTCCCGGTTGTAGTTGTTGTACACGAGGTTGTGATGGAACGTGGAGCCCAGATCCCAATCGGATTCGACATACACGCCCCAGATGTTGTCGGCGAGTTCGGAGTACTCGACCATATGCTGGCCGGAATACCCGAACTGGCTGTTGGGCAGGAGCTGATCCTTGTCGAGGTCGGCCTTGTTGTCGCGCGCCATCGCGCCACCCTTGTTGCGACCGAAGATGTACATCCCAGAGAAACAATTCTGAATCTTGGTGTTGCGCAATGTCACTTCCTTGGAGAGGAAGAGATTCACACCGAAATTGCCCAGCAAGGTCGGATTGCCGTCCGGATCCCAGATGCCCAGATGCCCCACCGGTATCGGCGCCACGCCATCCACCACGATGTTTTCCAGCGTGATGTTGGAGCTTCGCTTGATGAGGATCACACCATTTTGCTGGTAGCCACTGGTGGAATAGGGATTGGAGGTGTTCTTGCTTCCACCCACGGCGGTGGAGTTGTTGAGCGGCCATTGTTTCCAACCCGCAGGCTGGTTCACCGCGTCGGCCGCGGAAAAGTTGGGTCCTGCCAGCAAACCCTTGTCCTGGAATTGGATCACGGGTTTGAGGCCCACCGCACCTTTGAGGGTGATGTTCGACTTCTCGTAGATGAGAAGCGTGTTGGGCAGCTTGTAGAGCGGGTCACTGAGACTGATCACGCAACCTGCGGCCGGGCATGCATCCACGGCTTCCTGGATGGACGCATGCGTGCCTGGAACCTTGAACTGGGCTTGCGCGAACGTGGTGGACGCCAGCGCGAAAAAGCCGCCAAGCACAAATAGTCCAAATTTCCGACGAAAATCGGTCATGACAGGCAAACCCGCAAGCATTTAAGTCTCCTAACGTGGCAATGGAATGGCTGAAGCCACTCGATAGAACCGAAGCAAGCTACCCTCGGTCCACCATTTTCGCAGAAGAATTCTTGCGACTTTGCACATTGTAAGTCTTACAATGGATCCCCCAGAGACCAAGCCGCCATTCTGCGGGTTTGGGTGTCACGAAATCGTCTGTCTTGCGGTTTCCCGAATTCAACGAGCTCTTCCGGGGCGAGCCGGAAACCCCCGCAGGACCGTTTCCGGAGGCCAACTGCGCGTCACTCCCGCTCGGGCAGCCACAACACATCGGTCACCGAGTTGGACATGGTCGGAGATCCCCGCTTGGCCGCCAACAAGGCAGTGGGACCCCAACACCACCGAGCCAGCTAGACCAGACTGCCCGGCCACGAGGCAGCCGTCCCCGACCTGGCAGTTGTGTCCCACCTGGATTTGGGCATCGAAGTGGCAGTTTCGTCCAATCCTCGTGGGGGAAAGCAGCCCCGCGCTGACTTGACACTGCGGGCCAAACGTGGTGCCATCGCCAACCTCGACTCCAGCCCAATGCGGGAGTTGGCGCATGGCCCCGCCAACAGACACAAAACCAAATCCCGCAGCCCCCAGCACACAACCTTCACCAACGCTCACCCTGTCGGCGAGGTCCACGCGAGCGTGGATCACCGCGCCGGCTCCGATGAACACCCCCCGCCCTACACTGGCAGCGCGATGCACCATGGCCGTACGCGAAAAGACGCCGAACCGATCGACCACTTCCCGCTCCTCCATCCAATCCTCGGGGGATTGGGCCGGCCGGCAGGGACCATCCAAAAGCTCCCAAAAAACCCGAGTCGGCTCCGGGACGACCAGGAATGTCGTGGAGGAATTTTTACCGAGATGTTCACGCTGCTGCGAGGTTCCGACCAATACCGCAGCTCGACAGGCTCTGATTTGCAAAGGGCTCGCTTGCGAAGGCAGCACACATAGGTCGCCGCCAACGGCTTCCTCCATGCCGGCCAATCGAAACAAAGGGACCCACTCCACCGGAGAGGTCCCCAAAATCTGCGAAAGCCCGCCCCAGTCAGACACGTCAGGGAGGGCCAGCGCCATGGTTTGGCTTACTTGGCTTTGGGCTTGGCAGCCGGAGCGGGAGCATCCTTGGCAGGCGCATCGGTGGAGAGGAAGTCCGCGTTCAATCGGTCCAAGACCTTCTGGGTCAGGTCCCAGTCTTCCTTGCCCACGTAGAACACCGCACCAGATGCGCGGTCCAACACGAGATCGTAGCCCTCCGCCTTGGCCACCTGCTGGGCGATGCCGCGGATTTTCTGGATGATCGGCCCGGTGAACTTCTCGTTCTCCTTGACCAGCTTTCCGTCTTTGCCGTAAAGCGTCTGGGCCATCTTCTGGAGGTCCGCCTGCTTGGCCATGAAGTCGCTCTGCAGAGCGCGCTTGCGCTCCTCGGAGAGCATCATGCCCTGCTTGTCGAACTTGTCCTTGAGGGTTGCCAGTTCCTTTTGCTTGTCGGCCACATCCTGTTCCCAGGCGGCCACCTGCTTGTCGAACCGCTCCTGGGCTTCCTTGGTTCCCTTGAACCCGTCGAAAATAGCCTTGGTATCGACCAACCCGATCCGCGGAACGGCTTCGGCAGCGAAGACAGAAATCGACAAAGCAAGAACGCTCAAGAAAACACTGCGCATGATGGAGCCTTTCAGAAGGGCTGTTCGATGGTGAAGTTCGCGTGCATCCCCTTGTTGGGGATGGATTGTCCGTAGCTGTTCTCTCCGTCGTCCAGACCCCATGCGAAGTCGAAGCCGAGAATGCCCATCATGGGAATGTTCAGACGGAAGCCAAAACCCCAATCGCGCTTGAGATTGCCCAAGTCGATTTCTTCCCAGGGATTGGGAAGGGTCTTGACGGATACGTCGATGTCCTTGCGCATGGCCTCGCCGAACACGTTGCCCGCGTCCATGAAGGCGATCAGGTAGAAGAGCTGGTCGGCGACCGGGTAGCGCAGTTCCGCTGTGCTGGACAGAAACGAACGTCCCACCCGGTAGAGCCCCAGAGTGGCCGCGTCGTAGCCACGCATCTTGCCCTGGTAGCCCAAAAGCCCGCCTTCGCGGTAAAGTGCGGAGTACTGCATGGCCTCGCCGCTTTGGATGCCGCCTTGGAGTTCGATGCCCAGGACGAACTTGCCCACGGCGGGATACCACCACTTGGCCACCGTGGATCCCTGGTGGTAGTCGAAGTCGCCTTGGAAGATCCCGCCCACACGGCGATAGGAAAGCTGGAACATGCTTCCCGAGGTGGGAAACAAGGGCAGGTCCTTGTCGTCGCGAGTCAGGGTGACGGAAACCGACGATTCGATGCCATCGGTGCGCAACAGCCCTTCATCGTCGGAGTTTGCGCCTCGGTAGCGGTTGAGAGAAAAGCCGTAACCGGTCCCGATGGAGAAATAATCGTCCGGCCAGGTCAGGCGGCGTCCCAGGGACAGATCGAATCCGCGTGATTCGTAATCGTAGGAGTCGTCGTATTGATCGGTCTGGTGGGTCCAGAATCCGGAAATCCCCACCCGGGTCGGGGAATCCATGAACCACGGCTCGGTGAGCCCCAGACGCACGCTCTGCTTGTAGGCGCCGTAATCGATATTGGCATCCACCCTGCGACCCGTTCCCATCACGTTGGGGATCTGCAGGCCCAAGGTGAGCACGAATCCGTCGTTTTGGCTGTAGGCGCCGCCGGCGGAGAAGGTTCCCGTACCCTTTTCTTTTTCCTGGACCCGGAAGACCACGTCCACCACACCATCCTCGCCCGATGGGCGGATGTCCGGGACGACGTTGTCGAAGAAGTTCAGTTGCATCACTTCGCGATACGATCGCATCAGGAGGCTCTGGCGGAACAGATCGCCCGGAAAAAGACGCAATTCGCGACGGACCACCTTGTCGCGGGTCTTGGTGTTGCCTTCCACAATCACCTGCCCCACCGAAGCCGGAGGACCCTCCTTGATCATGTAAAGGATGTCCACCACGCTGTCGCGGTAGGTCTTGACGGGATCGATCTTGACGAACAGCCGGCCCTCTTCGCGATAGGCGTTCTGGAGGTTCTGTTCCTCCAGGTCCAATTTCTTCTGGTTGAGCACGTCGCCGGAATCCATCGTGGCCTGCGCCTTCAGGAAACGTTCGGAAAGCACGTCCTGCCCGGTGAACGAAACGCGGCCGCGGTAGTACCGGCGACCTTCGTGGAGGTTCATGCGTATATCCAGACGTTTTCCGTCAGGACGATAGGTCACCTGATGGGAGTCCACCCCGGCATCCAGATAACCCTTCTCCCGGTAGAGATCGCGAATTTTGGTGAAATCCACCTGGAGAGTGTCCTGGTTGAATTCCCCCGAGCGCCACCAACGTTTTTCCTTGGTGACCATCGCCCCGATCAACTTCTTGCGGCTCAGTCGCGCATTGCCCACGAATTGGATCTTGCCGACACGCACCTTCGATTTTTCCACGATCTTCCAGGTGAGCGGCACTTTGCCGGCCGCTTCCGCCTTGCCCAGCGACGACTCGACTTCCGCCAACAAGTAACCTTTGTCGCGATACAGTTTGAGGATGGCTTGGCGATCCTTGCCGAGGTTGGCCTGGGAGAGCAGGCTGCCATCCCCCACCCGGATCACTTCCCGGATATCCTTCTCGGAAATGTCGTCGGGTCCCTCGAAGGCGACCACGCCGCACAGCGGCACTTCGCGGATGGTCACGATCGCGTCGACTTCCGCGCTTGCCACTTCCTTGAATTCCAACTGGGCATCGGAAACCAAACTGGTCGCCAACAACGCCCGCAGGCTTTCGCGCTGTCGGTCCGCCAGCAGCTCCGCGGTCAAGGTTTCCCCTTCGCCGAACTTCAGGGTTCCCTTCAAAACAGTGGTATCCAGAGTGGAAACACCCACGAGCTGGATCTTGCGGATTCGCCAGCTGGCCGAGGTCGCCGTGTCCGAAACCACCGTGGAAGAAGAGACCCCCTGCGCCCAGGCAGGAACTCCCAGAGCCAAGCCCAGGGCAAGAGCAAGAATTGGTCGCATTCGGTTATGCCATCATGGTTGGAGAAACGGAGAAACTAGTCTGCCGAAACTTGACGGGAAAGGGTCAGGCAGGCGTCACGGGTGTGAAAACGAGTTTGTCGAGATCGCGTTCGATCCGGATGGTATCGCCTTCCGAAAAACGTCCACGAAGGAAGTCTTCGGCCAATGCGTCTTCCACCAGACGCTGGATGGACCGACGCAGTGGCCGGGCACCCAGCTGAGGATCGAAGCTCTTTTCCACCAAGAACAGCTTGGCGGCTTCCGATGGCACCAGGGTCACCCGCTTCTCGGACAGACGTGCTTGCACTTCCGAAAGCTGGATGTCGATGATCTTCTCGAGGTCGGCCTGGGTGAGCGAATGGAACACGATCGTCTCGTCGACCCGGTTGAGGAACTCCGGATTGAACGTGCGCTTCACCTCGTCCATCACGGAACGCTCGATGCGACTGAATTCGCTCTGCAGATCCCCCGCGGAGAACCCGAGTCCGCCGCGCTTGATGTCGCGAGCGCCAAGGTTGGAGGTCATGATGATGACCGTGTTGCGGAAGTTGATCTTGCGCCCGAAGCTGTCGGTCAGGTGGCCGTCGTCCAAAATCTGCAAGAGCATGTTGAAGACGTCCGGGTGAGCCTTCTCGATCTCGTCGAGCAGGATCACGGCGTAGGGCTTCTTGCGGATCTTCTCGGTGAGCTGGCCACCTTCCTCGTACCCGACATAGCCCGGAGGCGCGCCGACCAGACGACTGACCGCGAACTTCTCCATGTATTCGCTCATGTCGATGCGGACCAGGGCGTCCTGGGTCTTGAACATGACATCCGCCAAGGCCTTGCAAAGCTCGGTCTTGCCCACGCCAGTGGGGCCCAGGAACATGAAGGAACCGATCGGGCGGCGATTGTTGTGGAACCCGGCACGGCTGCGGCGAATGGCCTTGGCCACCACCTCGATGGCCCGCTCTTGACCCACCACACGCTTGTGGAGGTCGTTTTCCAGCGAGAGCAGGTTGAGGCCTTCGGTGGCGTCCACGCGGGTGATGGGGATCCCGGTCATCTTGGCGACCACGTCGGTGATGATGTCCTCGTCCACTTCCAGGCGTTCGGAACTTTTTTCTTCCTTCCACTGGACCTTCGCCTGGGCGAGGGTCTCCTGGAGCTTCTCCTGCTGGTCGCGAAAACGTGCAGCCGCCTCGTAGTCCTGGTCGGCGACCGATTGTTCCTTCTTTTGGACCACCTCGGCGACTTCGTCCTCCAACTGGCGGATGGACGGGGGCACGGTCAAGGCCGAAAGCCGGATGCGCGCTCCCGCTTCGTCGATGATGTCGATGGCCTTGTCCGGCAAAAACCGGTTGTTCATGTAGCGCTCGGAGAGCTTCACAGCCGCCTCGATGGCCCCCAAGGTGTACACGACCTTGTGGTGCTTCTCGTAGCGTTCCTTCAGTCCCTTGAGGATCTCGACGGTCTCGTCCGGCGAAGGCGGCTCGATGGTGATCGACTGGAAGCGACGCTCCAAAGCGCCGTCTTTTTCGATGTGCTTGCGGTATTCGTCGAAGGTCGTGGCGCCGATGCACTGCAGTTCGCCACGCGCCAAGGCCGGTTTGAAGATGTTCGAGGCATCCAAGCTGCCTTCCGAACCACCCGCTCCGACGATGGTGTGGATTTCGTCGATGAACGTGATGACGTTTTCGTTTTTCTGCAACTCGGTCATCAATGCCTTGAGGCGTTCCTCGAACTGTCCGCGATACTTGGTGCCGGCCACGATGCTGGCCATGTCCAAGCTGATCACGCGCTTGCTTTCGAGGACTTCGGGAATCTTCCGTTCCACGATCTTGAGAGCCAACCCTTCCACGACAGCGGTCTTGCCGACGCCTGGCTCGCCGATCAGCAGGGGATTGTTCTTCTTGCGCCGTGACAGAATTTGGATGACCCGTTCGATCTCGGCGTCTCGGCCGATGATCGGATCCAGCTTGCCCATGCGGGCGAGCTCCGTGAGGTCGCGTCCGAAATGGTCCAGAAACGGCGTCTTGCTCTTCTTCTTGCCGGGAATCTGGGCCCCTTCGGGCAGTCCTGGAGTGGCCTGCGAGGGCTGCGCTCCCGCTTCCGAGCCACGCAACACCCGGTCGATCTCCTCGCGACAGGAATCGTAATCCACGCCTACGGCGGCCAGCGCCGAGGCGGCGGCGGATTCGTTGTCCTTCATGAGAGCCAGGAGGATGTGCTCGGTGCCGATGTACTTGTGTGACATCGCCCGTGCTTCCTGCGCGGCGATCTCCAGCACCTTCTTCGCCCGTGGCGTGAAGGGAATCATCTGGCCGATGGTCATCATACCACCGGAGGTGTTGATCTGTTTTTCGATGGAACGCGAGAGTTCCTCCAGATCCACACCTTGGTTTCGCAGTACGGCGATGGCCACGCCATCCCCTTCTCGGATCAATCCAAGAAGCAGGTGCTCGGTCCCGACGTAGTCGTTGCCCAGGCGGACGGATTCCTCCCGTGCCAACTGCATCACCTTTTTCACTCGGTCTGTGAACATGCCGTTCATGGAACGCTCCTTCGGATTCTACCCGGTAAGATAGAACGGCAGACCTTCCGCGTCCTCCCATAGGGTCGGCAAAGCCCAGAATTGTCGTTATTTCCCGCAACAAAAAAGGCGACCTCTGGGGCCGCCTTCACCAGGAAATGACCGCAACCGCGCTAAAAACGCGGTCTTGGGGTCACTTTTTCTTCTTCCCCTTCCCCTTGGCGGAGGAAGCGATTTGAATGGAATTTTTCTGCGCGTTGTAGAAGTAGGTGGGACGATTCTTCTCGGCATCCGCACCTGGAGGCCCGAATTTCTTGATCAATCCAGGGATCTTGCCAGGGAAACTGCGAAACTCCACCTTGCCTCGGAAATCATCGAAAGGGATCTGCGCCAGTTCGATCTTGTTTGGAGAGAACTTGTTGCGCAACGTGTCGGCCAGCCAGAGCCGCATGCGCTCATCGGCGAGAGTCTCCAAATTGGAGGAGTTGTAAGGCTGGGAGTAGATGGCCGCCGAGGACATCGATCCATCGCACACCAGAGCCCAGAACCGGGGGTCCTGGGTGGGCTCGAATATTTTCTTGCGCAAGACGTCGTTGAGCGAGAGCGATTCCGCCGCCACGAAAAACGACTTGACGTTGGATACCTCACCGGGCATCTGGAAGAACGAACCCTTGGTGGGGTTCTTGAGGATCAGGTCGAACACTCCTGCGTTGAAGACGTTGATGTAGAACGCCGTGCGCTCCTCCTTGGAAGCGGACTGCACCACGTTGGAATCGATCGCTCCGACCGATTTGAAGTAGGATTCCAGCTTGGACTTTTCCTTGAGTACACCCGCGTAGTCGACCCGATCGCCCTTCACATGAGCGGAAAGAAGCTCCGCCCAAGGGCCTTGCAGGTTGTCCAGAGCGCCAGCGAAGCCAACGGAAGCGGCTAGGGCAAGAATTTTGGTCATGGATCGAACGTTCATCGGTCTCCCTCGGAATGAATGGTACGGAGTGCGGAAAGTATAGGTCCGCCAGCTCTTTTGCGCCACCGGATTGGATGGTAGATTCGAGGGATGGATGGGGTTGTTGGATTTGGAGGAGCCAGGTCGGTTTATCCGGAAACCAAGCCGGAGGAAGATCGGGAAGGCCTCCGCAAGATGCGCGAAACCGATCGCAAAGTCCGTGCACATGAGCAAGCACATCTCTCCGCGGCCGGCGATTCGGCCAAGGGCGGCATGCGCCTGGTGACCAAGGCCGGCCCAGATGGCCAACAATATGCCGTTTCGGGAGAGGTTTCGATCCAGGTCGCCGGAGGACGCACTCCGGAAGAATCGCTTCGCAAAGCCCAAGCTGCACGGCGCGCCGCTCTGGCACCTGCCGACCCCAGCCCACAAGACCTGAAGGTCGCCCAGCAGGCCGGCCAAGCCGAATGGGAAGCCCGAAAGAAACTCGACGGCCAGCGAGGGGCGCGCGGCCCTTCCGCTGCCTACGGAAGCCAAAGCCCGGCTTCCGGAAGTCGGGTGGACCTGGTCGCCTGAGCTCCCCGGGCTTGCATCGTTTTCACCTCATCTGGCGACGACGATGATCCCGCGGTGCATCAATTCGCGCATCCCCGTTTGCGCGGGGTCTGGAATGCGCAGCGTGATGTTGTAGGGGTAGATTCCGTTGCCCACCGGAGTCCCATGGGCGTCGCGGAGATCCCAGTCCGCCCGAGGGCGCGGCAGGCCTGGTCCGGAGAGGTCCGTCCGCAAAACCCGTACGAGTTTGCCCGTCACGGTATGAATCCGGATCGCCGATTGGATCCTGGTGTCGGTACCACCCGTACTGTCTGGTTCGCTGGAGATTTTGAACCGGAAGGATACCCCGCCGTCGTCCCGGACTGGATTGGGGCTGGCGTAGAGCTCGTAGAGGTTGTATTCCCCGCGAACCTGCGGCTCGATGCGCAAGTCCGCACGGCCAAGGTTGCCCATCAGATCTCGTGCCCCCACCCGGAAGGTATACGCTTTGCCTGGTTGGACCAGACTGGAATCCAGGCTGAGCCGTGCCGTGGCGGTTTGGAAACCATCACCTTGGTTGACGTCCGGGTGCCAAGGTTCGGCGACTCCGGGGATCGAGAACAGAACACCCTCGTCCGGACCAAGGTCGGTGGAAATGCCCGAGGAGTCCACCATCAGGACCTCCATGCAGAAGGGCAACGGGATCTTGGCGATCTTTCCAAACTCGATTCCTCCCGTCCAGGCAGAATCGCACGGACGAATGCTGATTCCAGGACCGCTCGCGTCGGAGGGGACTTCCTTGCCGGTGCCGTAGATCAGAAGGGACCTGGAAACCTTTCCTCCGTCGCGGCGGGTCCGTGGGTCCCACGAATAGACCTTGATGTTGGCGGAATCCCCGATGGGCAGTTTGGCCGGAAGCAGAAAAGACGCGTTGAAACTTCTTTGTGGCCCCGGGAGGCTCACTCCCACGATCTGCTGGTCAGAAGCCGTCACGGTCTGGGTTCCCGCCACCTCCGTGAACACGATGGGAGAAAGCGGGTGATCCACCCGCACCTGGGTGGAAGCCTCGGCGGAAACCATTCCGGAAATCGACAGACGCTGGAGCTGGGACAGGGTATCGGGCAGGGAATCCAAACGAACATCCAATCCACCTGGGAACAGGACCAATGCGGGGTCTCCCAACAGATTGTAGAGGTCGGCGTTGCGATACCCACCCAGCATGCCGCTGCGGACGTTGAGCTTGGCATATTGCAAAGCCTCGGCGAGCGTTCGCCCTCGTCGAGAGGAATCCATCAGGCCCGTCATGATCTGATTGCCGAACACTCCGTTGTCGTTGGACAAAGTGGCGCGGGTGCCCGCGATGGAGGCGAATGCGCCCTTTGCCGATTCGTTGAGAAACGTGGCCGCGAGACCAAGCACGTTGGAACGATCGTTCCTTCCGACGGAGCACGAACCCGCGAAGAAAAACCAAGGCCGATCCGGGTTGGAAACCGCCGAACGAAACGTGGGCTCGTCCATCACGATTTCGTCGGTGAGGACCGCTTCGGATCCGTGGCCGATGAAACAAAAACCCACAACGCCATCGTTGAGCTGCCGTACCAGGTCGCGGCGCACCTCGGGTTTGGTGAAGTTGGCGGTTCGCGGGTAGGAGTTCGAGAAGATCTTCACTTGCCGGGTCCAGGGGCGGTTTTCCTTGATCTTGTTGGACATTTCCTCGATCTGCTCGGAATGGCGCATGTTGTCCGGCTTGAGGGATTGGTATTGGTCATCGGCAAGAAGGAGGATGGAATTGCGCCAACTTCCCCAAGTTGCACGGGAAGGATCCTCGAAACCTTTCACCTTCGCCAACCAGGCGCGGGCCTCGGAGAGATTGGTGGCGGGAGCTCGACCTATTCCCATCCCCAGGACCGAATTCTCCAACGGCATCCCTTCGTCGAACCACCCGAAAAAGTCGTCCGTGGCGATCTGGTGGTCTTCCCACTGCGGCACCCAGTTGGTACGCGTGGAAGGCCAGATCCCGCGAGCGTCCGCGGAGCCCGCACCCAGGAGCAGGGCGTGGGAAGCCCCCCAGCGCGAGGCTGCCCAGCGAAGCGCATCCCGGATGGCGACAGGATCCTGCGATCCACCCGACCATCCGGCGTAGATGTCCCGGGTGCGGAGGATGCCCACCTTCATCGGGCGCACCTGGATGGGATCTTCCCTCCAACTCGCATACTCTTCGGCCACGGAAAGGAATTCGTCTGGTGCGACCAGGATCAGATCGTATTTGCCGGTGCTGGAAAGGTCGGAGATGGCGTGCGCTGTTCCCGCCGAACGCCACATGGCCATCGAGACACTTTTTGACCCCGCATTGGGCCCAAACAGAGCATACCAGGTATTGGGATTGGAGACGCTGTCGCGCAGAACGCCTTTTTCGATCGTGCACCGACGTGCGAGGGAACCTTCCTCCAGTACCCAACAGGTCAGACCATCGCGGACCTCGACGGAGAACGGTCCGAAGCCGGGAGCGGGAAAGACCGCGCTGTCCTGGCTGGAGATGGAGCGAATCGTTTCCAGCGAGACCCCCGCCAGCAGGAGGTTCATCACGTCGCGCATCAGGATGTTGGAACGCCCAGCGGCCAGCCCTGTCAGCCGGAACCTGGAGATCTGCTCCTCGCCTTGATGGTCGGCCACCACGCCGTTGCGCTCCACCACGAATTGACCTACCATCGCTCGAGACGCATAACTGGCCGCACCATGGATGGTCAAAAAACCCGTGTCCGAGGCCAACGTCGGCAAGGAGGGCAATCCCATGCTGTCCAGGGAAACCGTTCGCTGGGAACGCAGGTCCGCCCAATACCATCCTTTGCCGGATTCGAGGTCATCCGGGTCGCCAGAACTCAGATTGGGTTCCAACAGCCGCTCCGGTTTACCCAGCCACTGCATCACGGACACTCCCGGAAATCGGCGAGGATTCGATACCTGCCGAGGAGCACTGGGTTGCGGCGAGGAATCGCTAGCCTGCAATTTCAGATAGTATTTGCGCTCCAAATCGTAGGGATGGTGCGAAATTTGTTGTCCCTGAAGGGCCTCGTTCCATTTCCAGATTCCCGTTCCGCGCACCCAAAACCGAATTTCGTCATCGGAATCGACAATCCCGTCGCGGTTCTTGTCTGTCCGGTCGAAGGCAAGCAGCTTGAGACCAGGCTGGCGGGGCAGGGTGTCGTTGAAAACGGAGAGGGTGTCGCCGGTGGCGCCCAGCAAGGCCAAATTCGCAAACGACAGCGCTCTGGGGGAGGAAGAACTCAGGCTGTATAGGGCTTGACCGGCAATCCGGACCAATCCGTCTTCCCGTTCGGTGAACGGGTCGCGGTCCCCCACGGTGATCACGATTGTCTTCTCGTCGGGGAGCTGGGATGCTTTGGCCTGGAATCTGGCGGCGGGACTTCCCCATCGCTGGATCGCTCCCGGATTGGCAACCAGGCGTTCCCAGGAAGTCCCCAGACGCGGCCGGGCCGAGCCCGCGGAAGTCAATCGCAAGCGCAAGCGGCTGCGGCACATTAAAGTTCCGGCGCCACCTTGCACCACCAGTGGAAGATCCAGATGCAACAGACGAATTCCGCCGGTCTTGGACACCTTGCGATCGAGAGGGGTGCTGGGAGGGACGCGATGGTGGATTCCCGTGGCATCCAGGGAGTCGACGCGCCTCCAGGGGTGCGCGGCGAGCTGAATCTGTTCGAGGTCGGAAATTTCGAGATTCCATTCCCCCTCGGCTGGCATGGCCAAGGTCAGCAAAAGCCGGGGTATGGACAGGTCGCCGGGATGTTCGGAAACAGATCCGGCCGAACGCACGTAATACCGGCCGGAATCCGTCGCGACGGCGGAATAGCTCGAGTCGATCCAATCCGCTTCCCAAAGGCCGGGCCGATCCGTCAGAACCTTGAGGGGCGACGCGAAGAGCGAAACGGCGAACAGACAGAGGAAAGAAAGAATACGCATCGGGAAGCAAAGTAGACATCCCCCGTCCGATCGCCCTCTCTCCCCCGTTCACAACGGGCGCGCGGTCCACTCACCTGGCGAGGACCAGAACCCCGCGCGTCTTCAATTCCTGCACCCGAGTGCCGAAAGGCTCTGGGATCCGCAACATGGCGGTGTAGGGATACATCCCGTTGGCCAGGGGCTGTCCGAAGGCATCGCGCAAGTCCCAGTCTGCGCGCGGTCGAGGCTGGGATGCCGAAGTCAACCTGGTGTGGATGACCTTCACGAGTTTGCCCGTGACCGTGTGGATGCGAATGGATGCTTCGATGCGGGTATCGATCCCCCCCGTCGAATCCGGCTCGCTGGCCACCTTGAATCCGAAACGGACCCCACCGTCATCCCGAACGGGATTGGGAGAGGCAAACAGATCGTAGACAGCGTATTGGCCTCGCACCATTGGCTCCAGCACGATATCGGCCTGGGTGATGTTCCCCATCAGGTCTCCAGCCGTCACACGGAAGGGGTATTTCCCGCCCGGGGGCAAAAGAGCGGAGTCCAGCTCGAGTCTTGCGGAAACCGATTTCAGGGAATTTCCGATCACCAAGGCGGGATGCCAAGCTTCGCGAATTCCGGGAAGCGCGAACACCACTCCTTCGTCCGGACCTAGGCTGGAAGAAACCCCTGAGGTGTCTTCCAAAAGCGCTTCCAGGCACACGGGCAAGGGGAGTTTGGCCACACTTCCAAAGGAGATTCCCTCTCCCCAGCTGGAATCACAATGGCGCAAACGGATCTTCGGGCCGACTCGGTCGTCGGGAATCAGGCTGCCCATGCCCTCGATCCGCCCTGGCCGGGAAATCGCCCCTCCGTCGGATCGGGTTCGTGGGTTCCAAGCATAGACCTTCGCCCAAGCGGTATCTCCGATGGGTAGCCGCGCGGGCAACAAGAAACCAACCTCAAAACGCTGGGCCAGGCCTGGAACGACCATTCCACTGAACTGGGCAGGCGACGGGCGGATATCCTGGACCACCCTCGAAACGGAAAGTTTCCCGTCCAAACCCTTGACCGCCACCGAATCGGCCAAGCGGACCATCGGCAGCGAATGCTCCAACCGCAACTGGGACTCGGCGATCTCGGAAGTCCCACCGGAGATGGACAGTTGGCTCAATGGCTGGAAGACTCCCGGGAGAGAATCCAACTGGACTTGGATTCCGCCTGGATAGGGGATCACTGCCGGATCGCCCAGCAGATTGTAGAACGACTGGTTGGGATAATCCTGGAAGTACCCCACCTCGCCAGTGCGCTTGGCGGCCACCAAAGCCTCGCCCAGGGTGGTCGGACGTTTCGGATCCAGCAGGTTGCGCCAGAATCGGACAAACAGGTCCCGATTCAGAATCGGGGTGGTGACCCGGGTGGCGGCGATTCCCGCGTAGGATCCCTGGCCAGGCGATACAACGAAGGTTTCCAGCAAGCCCGGCGTCCCGACCTGGTCGTTTCGTCCCACGGAGCAAGACCCCAGCAAGGAGAACCAGGGCCGAGCCGGATTGAGCACGTTGCGTTGGAACGAAGCCACGTCCATGACCGACTCGTCGGCCAGGATTCCCGGACTGCCATGGCCCATGTAGACGAAAGCGGAAACCTCCCCACCCAGGGCGGCGACCAGGTCCCTGCGGACATCCGGCTTGAACCCGGAAGCAGACGATTTGTAGGTGCCTTCGTGAATGCTCAGCAGCCGGACCCAGGGCCGACGCGCTTCGATTTCCTTGGAAATCGCCTGGATCTGTTCGGAATGGCGGATCGGATCCAGCTCGATTCCTTGGCGTTGGTCATCGGCAAGCAAGGCCACCGTGTTGCGCCATGGCCCGAACGAGGCCCGGGCGGGATCCTCGAAACGCTTGAGCTTCTCGAGCCAAGCCCACGCCTGCGCGAGGTTGTTGGCAGGAACCCTTCCCAGCGCGATGCCGGAGACAAGGTCCTTGCTGGAAAACCACGTGAAGAAATCGTCCGTCGATACCGCAGCGTCTTCCCAATGCGGAAGCCAGCACCTCGGCGATTTCGGCCACACCCCACGGGGATCGGCGTGACCTGCTCCCAACAGGATCGCATGGGTGGCTCCCCATTTGGACTTGGCCCAGGAAAGCGCGTCGCGCACGGCGGAAGGATCCATGGATCCTCCCGACCAGCCCGCCCATACGTCGCGGGCGCGCAGGATCCCGACCTTCATCTTGCGGACCTGCCAGTCCTTCGCCCGCCAGAACGCGTACTCCTGCGCGACGGCCAGGAATTCGTCGGGTGCCACCACCACCAGGTCCAGCGGTCCGACATTTTCCGACAAGTCGATCGCATTGGCCTCCGAAGCTTCGCGCCAAGGGGCGATCGACACCGTCCGGGAGCCGCCATCGGCCGGGAACACCGCGTACCAGGTGTCGGGATGGCCCACGCTGTCGCGCATCAGCCCGCCTTCGATCAGGCACTTGCGCACGACCACTCCGCCTTCCAGGACCCAGCATTCGCGTCCGGCCCGCACCGGCACGGCGATCCGACCCATGCCGGGAGCGGGAAACAGCGCACTGTCGTCGCCGGAGGGGTCGCGCAGACTCTCCAGGGACACCCCGGCCAGATGGAATTTGGAAAGTCCCGCCAACCGGATGGAATTGGACTCTTCGCGCAATCCGGTCAGACGGAATCTGGCAGATCTTCCGGCCCCATGGGTGACCACCGCGGGGTTGCCGTTGCAGCGAAGGTCCAGCTTGGACGCATTTTGTCCTTGCGGGTATTCGGTGGCGGCCTGGTGGACCGTCGCCCAGGCGGTGTCGCTGGCCAATGCGGGAAACCTGGACAACCCCTCGGCGTCCAATGCCACATCCTGCGGGGTTTCCGTGCGGATCCAGGTCCATCCGATCCCGGTCTGGCGATCGTCCGGATCGGTGGAGCTCAGACTCCTTTCCAGGAGCATGGCGGGACGACCGACCCATCGCAGCGATGCGACTCGCGCGTGGGTCCGCCCGGCGGCCCCTGTGCGAGGGTTCGCCAGATCCGGCGAGGCGATGGCGGCGGCGGCCTGCACGTAGTACCGTCTGGCGGTGTCGTAGGGATGGAGGGACCGGACCCAGCCAGCAGACGCGGAGTCTCGCTTCCAAATGCTCGTTCCGCGGACCCAGAACCGAATTTCATCGTCGTCGTCGACGATTCCATCCTTGTTCCGATCGATTCGCTCGATGGGAATCACCGAGAGTCCAGGCGGACGGGGGACCGAATCAGGTCGGGAGGAGATCGTGTCGCCCGAACCCGTGAACAGCGCCAGGTCCGGGAAGGAGAGCGAGCGGGGAGCCGATCCGGTGGCCACGGTCAACACCCGCCCGGACAGGCGGACCCTGCCATCCTCCCGATCGGTGAAAGGATCCTTGTCCCCGACGGAAACGACCGCCGCGCCTTTGCGCGGAAGAAGGGTGGCAGGCCCTGCCGCGACGGCCATCGATACGACAAGAACCGACAACAAGGCCAGCCGGAAACGGATTCCCGCGATGGAGGACAGCTGCCGTGGAAGGCCCATCGAAGCAAAACTACCTAAAGTGCCCGAGCCCACCCAGCGCACGGGATCGGGCGGGACTCTCAAGGCATGCGGAATTCGACGCGTGCACCGGAAAGCGGCAGGAGCTTGGAAAAGCCTTCCGCCTCCGGGTCCAGAAGGCGGCGCAGCAGCGGCACCTTAGGCTCCTCCTCGTCCACAGGCGCGTCCGCAGGAAGTCCGGCGAGCTTCAGGGCTTCGGATTTAGCGTCGTTGAAGGTCCCGATGGAGTCCACGAGCCCCGCGCGCCAAGCTTGGCGGCCGGTGAGCACACGGCCGTCGGCCAGGGTGTCCAGCGCCGCGGAATCGACCTTGCGGCGATCGGCCACGGCGGTGCGGAACTGGTCGTAGACGTCGGTGACCATCTGTTGGAACAAAGCGTTTTCGCGGTCGGTCATCGCGCGCCATGGCGTTCCCGCGTCCTTGAATTCGGCGCTTTTGACGGTCTTGGAATGGACGCCGATCTTGTCCATGAGTTCGTGGAAGTCCGTGAATTGGGTGATCACGCCGATGCTTCCCGTGAGGGATCCGGGATTGGCCCAGATGCGGCGCGCACCGAGCGCCGCGTAGTAGCCACCGGATGCGCCGATGTTTCCGATGGTCGCCACCACGGGCTTGACGCGATCGGTGGCGCGGACGGCTTCGTAGACTTCCTGCGAGGCGCCCACGGCGCCGCCGGGGGACTCGATGCGCAGGACCACGGCCTTTACGGAGGAGTCGGCTCGGGCCGCATCGAGGCGTTCCACGATTTTCCGACCATCCATGAGCGCGCCGTCCAGCCGAACCACCCGGATCCGGTCTTCGCCCAGCGAACTGGACGGAAAACGTCTTCCCACCATGCAGGATCCGACGCCGACGAACAAAAGGAGCAGGAGCCAACGCGGCTTCACAGGGAAGCCACCTGGGGAACCCGGATCACCTGTCCCGGCTTGAGGCTGGATTGGGTCAGTCCGTTGAGCTGCATGAGTGTGTCCACCGTCGTGGATCGCGATCGGGCGATCGAGTAGAGGGAATCGCCGGGCCGGACCGTGTAGGAAACCGTGCGGACCGGGGCGGCCGGGGAGGCCACTTGACGCACGGGCGCAGGTGGTGCGGGCTGTCCGATCGCGATGCCGGCCGGAAGCGCCAATTTCTGACCTATGTCGATGCGGGACGACCGCAGGTGGTTCAGAAGTTTGATGGATCCAACCGAGACCCCGTACGAGCGGGCGATCATGTCCAGGGTCTCGCCGTCGCGCACCACATGGGAGGGAGAGGTCGACGAGGCCTGCGGCTTGGTGAGGGTCAGTCGACGCGGGGTCGGTTGTTCGAGCTTGAGCGGTGCGATCGAGGCGACGACCTTGGCGGGCGCGTTGGCCTTGGCGGCCTCGCCGGCGACGAGGATCCTGGAGCCGGAGCGGACGTGGTCGGATTTCATGCCGTTCCAGGCGCGCAGCTGGGCGGGAGTGGTGCCGTAGTCGGAGGCGATCTTTTCCAGCGTCTCGCCGCGTCGCACCCGGTGGTGGGTGCCCGCCGGGGCAGCCGCGGCCTTGGCTTGCTCCGCCTGCGGTTTTGCGACAGTGGCGGCAGCTGGTGTCGCGGGGGCAGCCGCAGGAACGGTCGCGACAGCGGCCACGGCGGGGATTTCCTGGCTCGGAGCGGAAACCCACAAATACTTGCCTGGCTTCAGCTTCGCACCGTTGTCTCCGTTCCAGGATGCGAGATCGGCACGCGATACCCCGTATCGCAAGGCGATGGCGGCCAGTGTCTCGCCGCGACGCACCTTGTGCACGGCCTGCTTGGAGCGCGCAGGAATCCCCTCGCCGCGTTTGGCCAGCGGCGGCTCCTTGGGTTGCACCAACGGTGCACCGGGGTAGTCGCCATAGACAACCAAAGCCCGACCCGGCCACACGCGCTTGCCGGAAATCTTGTTCCATCGTTTGAGATCGGACACGGAAACGCCGTAACGGGAAGCGATGCCCACGAGGGTTTCCTTGCGCCGCACCTTGTGGACCGTGCGCTGGGGGGCGGGAGCTTGGAAGGACTTCTCGAGGTCCGGGTAGACCAGAGCGAACCGCTCGCGCAAGCCCTGCGGGATGTACAAAAGCCACGGTTCGCGGGCGGGTGGGGTGGTTTGACGAACCAACGCAGGATTCATCAAGCCTAGGGAATCTTCCGAGACCGAAAGTGCCTTGGCGATCTGGGCGAAGGTCAGTCCGCCTTCCACCGTGAATGTGTCCATGGCCATCGGCGACCAGGGCTGGAGATCGAATCCGTGCGCCTTGGGATTTTTCCCCAGGATGGCCGCCGCGAAGATCCGAGGGACGTAGTTGCGGGTCTCGCGCGGCAAAGGCAAGGTCCAATAGTCGTTGTGGCCAGCCTTGCGGATGGTGCGCTCCACGCAGAACTCCCCACAGTTGTAGGCGGCCATGGCGAGTTTCCAATCGCCGAACTGCTGGTAGAGGATGCTCAGGTAGGCGATGGCGGCGCGGGTCGATTTGACGGGATCGCGGCGCTCGTCCACAAAACGATCGATGCGCATCCCGAACCTTCGGCCGGTGCCCGGGATGAACTGCCAGATTCCCGCGGCGGCGGCCGGCGAGGTGGCGCGGGGGTTGAATCCGCTTTCGATCATCGCCTGGTAGATCAAGTCGCGCGGCATGCCGTTGGCCGACAATTCCCGACTGATCATTTCTTCCCAACGCCCCTTGCGCTCCAGCCAGCGGGCGAAGTGCTGGGGGATCTGGTCCTTGAGCAGTCGGATGTCCCGCAACACCTGGTCGTTGACCTCGACGGGAAGATCGAAGGTCGCGGTGGAGTCCACCATCACCTCCGAGCGCAAAGCCGCCAGGGTCGTGGAATCCAATGCTCCTTCCACCGTCGTTTCCGGGAGGGAATCGAGCACGGCCACACCGTCGGCTTCCTCGATGACCGCGTCTTCCAATGCATCGGGTTCCAACGAATACGGAAGGCTGTTGCGCATGCTGGCCAGCACCTGCACGGTCAGAGCCGAAACCGCTTCCCCGGACCCTGCGGTGTCCACCACGGACAGATCCGACAACGCGGTGGAAAGCAGGCCGTGTGCCTGGACGTACCGACCTTGCGCCTGCAACCACAGCGCGCTGTCCAGCAGGTTGCGTACATGGCGCAACCGCGACGCATCCAACTGCGCGTAAGGGTTTTGGCTCTGGCCGATGGACTGGCGAGAGGGAGCGCATCCGCTCCATAGCGAGGCTAGAGAGAGCAGGGCCAGGACGGTGAGGGCCCTGCGCGTCATCTCACTCCTCGATGTCCAGATCTTCAGCGTAGCTCTTCCAGATCCCCTCGCCTCGAGCGAAGTTGGGATCATCGAAATCAATTTCCTGGCTTTCTTCGTCGTCATCCCCGCCTTCGGAGTATTCTCCGTCGGCGTCTTCCTCGAATCCCGGTCCGAGCGAACCGTCGAGGTCTTCAAATTCATCCTGCTTGGGTCGACGAGCGAACTCCCAGCGCACAAGTTCCGAACGCATGAGCGAATCCTCCAAAAAACCGGATAGTCAACCCGGCGCATACCGAGGGGGGAAGTATATCACGGACGTGGATTAAGTCAAGTCGTTTCCTTCAGTCTTCAATATCCAGCTTCATTTGTCGAGCGTCAACCCCATCGACAACAAGAGCTTGAACCCTTGTACACATGTGCAGGCTGTCGTAGGTTTGCCCTTTTTGAACCCTGAACCTCGACGGAGAGGACAATCTTGGCATCCAACGCACCCGACGCCCAAAGCATGGCCAAACGCCAGCAGGAAATCTCGGTCGCGGACTTCTTCGCGAAAAACCGGCACATGCTCGGCTTCGACAACACGCGAAAGGCCCTTCTGACCGCGGTGAAGGAAGCGGTGGACAATTCTCTGGACGCCTGCGAAGAGGCCCGCATCCTCCCCAGGATCCGCGTCGAAATTCGCAAGGTGGAAGGCACGGAGGACCATTACGTCCTTTCCGTGCGCGACAACGGACCCGGCATCGTGAAGGCCCAGATTCCCCGCGTGTTCGGCAAACTCCTCTACGGCTCGAAGTTCCATCGCCTGCGCATGAGCCGCGGCCAGCAGGGAATCGGCATCAGCGCGGCGGGCATGTACGGCCAGATCACCACCGCCAAGCCCGTCCAGATCACCAGCCGGGCCTTCAAATCCAAGCCGGCCCACTACTACGAACTGCGCATGGACCTCAAGCGCAACGAGCCCGTGATCCTGGTGGATGAAGAAGTGGACTGGGGCGATCCCGGCACCGGGACCAAGGTCGACATCACCATGAAAGCGACGTTCTTTCGCGGCCGCCAGTCGGTGGACGAGTACCTGGAACAGACCGCCATCGCCAATCCTCACGCGGAATTTTCCTTCCTGGCCCCCGACAACACGGAACGCAACTTTCCGCGGGCCGCCAAGGAACTTCCTCCCGAGCCGGTGGAAATCCAACCTCACCCCCACGGGATCGAGCTGGGCATCTTCACACGATTGCTGCACGACAGCCCGCACCGCTCGATGGGGGTCTTCCTCACCGGGTCGTTTTCCCGCGTGACTTCGCAAGCTGCCGGCCAAGTCTGCAAGGCCAGCGGCATCGCACTTTCCGCCGTTCCCGGCGACCTGCACCCGCAGGAAGCGGAAAAGCTCTTCCATTCCCTGCAGAAGGCGGAACTTCCTCCGCCGCGCACGGATTGCCTCGCGCCCATCGGGGTGGAGCATCTGCTCAAGGGCATGCACAAGGAACTGGGCGCGGAATTCTACGCGGCCACCACCCGCAAACCCGCCATCTACCGGGGCAATCCCTTCCAGATCGAGGTGGGCCTGGCCTGGGGCGGGAAGTTGGAAAGCGACAGTGTTTCCAGGGTGATCCGCTTCGCCAACCGCGTGCCCTTGCAATACCAGTTGTCTGCCTGTTCCAGCACCAAGGCCATCATGGATGTGGCCTGGAAATCCTATGGACTGCAGCAATCGAAGGGCTCGCTTCCCGTGGGACCCTTGGTGATCATGGTGCACATGGCCTCGGTCTGGGTGCCGTTCACCAACCAGGCCAAGGAAGCCATCGCCGACTACGACGAGATTCGCAAGGAATTCAAGCTGGCCTTGCAGGAAGCCGGTCGCAAGCTCGGCACCTACCTCAAGAAAAAGCAAGCCGCCGCGAGCCAGGCCAAGCGCCGCAACATCTTCAACGCCTACATCGAAGAGGTGGTGCGCGCCTTCCAACAGATCACCAAGGAAGACGGCTCCGATCTGCGCACGGCTCTTCTGGAAACCGCCCGCAAGAAAACCGAGCTCGCCGAAAAACTCGAGGCGATGAAGCACAGGGAAGCACCGGAAGAAATGGAAGGCACGCTGGTGATCGGCGAAGACGGCCAACCCTTGGTGCCGGGCGCGGTGGTGGCCACCGACCTGCCCCCCGAGATCGACGAAGCCGACCTGCCCGAACCCGCCGAGGGCGACCTGGAAAGTCTGGTCGATTCCACTCCTCCCGTCGCCAAGGCCAAAGCGCCCCGCGCGGAAGGCTCCCACGAACCCTCCGGCGCCACCGCCGTCCAGGCAAGCCTTTTCGGAGACGACGACGCATGAGCAGCTCGAAAAAGCCGGTCCGCCCGCCAACCGACGAAAAAATCATCCAGATGGCCAAGAACGTCCGTCTGCAAGGCTTGGCAGGCGACGATCCGCGGTTCAACGTGCCCTCGCGCACCTTGGCCAACGTCAACTTCAACGAGGTCAAGCGGATCATCGAGATGGGCGAAGGCAAGACCGCCCGCGAGTTCTTCAACTTGGGCCAGTCCAAGAAATTCATGCAGACGATGCTCGTGGCGGAGGCCTGCAAACGCCTGGTGGACGCGGGCAAGACCAACTCGATTCGTGACCTGTACTACATGACCAAGCACACCATCGCGACCACCCGCGAGAACACCTTCGACGACCAGGCCGAATCCGACCCGATCATCGAGGACCTCGAGGTGACGCTGGACAGCCTGCGCGAGGAACTGCACCTGTTCGCCTCCAACAAGGGGGCGATGGTCGGCGAGATCACCGTGGTGGATGGCGGGGACGTCATCGACGCGCGTCGCATGGGAACCGGCGGGTGGTCGGTGCCATCGATCGTGGAACCCAACGTCATCCAGTTCCGCGAGTGCGAAGCGAAGTTCATCCTCCTGGTGGAAAAAGACGCCATGTGGCGGCGTCTGAATGAAGACAAATTCTGGAAGCTGCACCACTGCATCCTGATCCACGGCGGAGGGCAACCCCCCCGCGGCGTGCGCCGCCTGATGCACCGCATGGTCAACGAACTCAAGCTTCCCCTTTACGTGTTTGTGGATAACGACCCGTGGGGCTACTACATCTATTCGGTGGTCAAGCAGGGCTCCATCTCGCTGGCCTACGAATCGCGTCGCATGGCCATCCCCTCGGCGAGATTCATCGGACTGTCCAGCGCCGACGTCCAGAAGTACCAGATCCCGGACGAGGTGACCATCCGTCTGGAGGACACCGACATCGCGCGTGCCAAGGAGATCATGGCCTATCCGTGGTTCCAAGGCAAGAAGCACTGGCAGACGGAGATCCAGCGCATGCTCTCCAGCAAGGTGAAGCTGGAACTGGAAGCCCTCAGCGCCAAGGGCATCACGTTCGCCTCCGACGAATACCTGCCCCGCAAACTCAAGGACAAGGACTTCCTGGACTGAGACCCCGGGGAAAAACCGCAGGGACAAAAAGCCGCTCGTCCTGAGGAGCGGCGTTGCCGCGTCTCGACAACTGCGGTAATTGGGGCCTCGGTTGGTCGCCGGAGGCGACAAGGGAGGTGGAATTCCTGTCTTCCTACCTGGGAAACCCGAATCCCGGCGGCGGGATGATGCCGTCGTCGGGATTTGTCAAGGGTGCGGGTGTGGGGGCGGGCAAGGGTTCCTCCTGGGCGGAAAGCCAGACCACCGTCGCCCCGGTCGCAACGGCTGCACCCGCCAGACCAAGGAAGCGGGGATCCGTCCAGATCGAGGATCGGTGGCTTCCCGCCAATTCGAGCTTCAAGACATCGTCCTTCCAGACCGCGCGCCAAGCCAGGGGATTGCGAAGATCCACACGGAATTCGACGGCGCTTGAATCGACCGAGGTGATCCCGTGGATCCAACCCGGCAATTTCTGTCGCCACTTTCCGCCGCCGACCCCTTCGAACTCGATGCGCAGCGCCGGTTTTCCCGCGGGCTCCTGCAGGGCAGCGATGCGCAATCGGCGCGGTCGCCCCCCTTCGAAATGGAATGCCAGCCGCAAGGTATCGGAGCTCGCCTTCCAGCGCACCGCCGACAACCGGCTTTCCTCCACCGCCGAATCCGGCCAGGCGCCGCACAGGGCCAGAAGGAAAGGGAAGGTGGTCACCGCTGGGCCTTGCGGTCGCGCTTGACCCGGTACATTTCGCGGTCGGCGGCCTTCAGGAGCTCCTCGGGCGAGGCGAGTCCATCGAAGTCCACGATGCCCACCGAAATGTCCGTCGGATTTCCTTCCGCCTTGCGTTCGTGGTAGGCCTCGGTGATCCGCTCGGCGATCGCACGTGCTTCCTCCAGGCCCGTTCCCACCGAAAGCACCATGAATTCGTCCCCGCCCAACCGGTAGGCGCGCTCGGTGTTGCGCGTGCGCTCGCGGATGGAGTGGGCCAGATCCTTCAGGGCCGTGTCGCCGGCGGCATGGCCCAACGTGTCGTTGAGCAGCTTGAAGCGATCCATGTCCATCATCAGAAGGCACAGGGGACGCCGCCGCCGTTTGGAAAGTTCCACCAGCTCCGGGAAATCCTCCTCGAACTGGCGCTTGTTGTACAGGCCCGTCAGGGCGTCTGTCTTGGCCTGCAGCCGAAGATACCCGGACTCCTCCTTGAGGATCTTCCGCTCGGCCATGGTGCGGCGCAACGCGGCGGTCATCTCGTTGAACGAATCGCGCACGTCGCCGATTTCGTTGAAGGAGCGGAACTCGATCTGGAAATCGGCGGTTTCCGGACGCTCGGGATCGAACCGCTCGCCGAACCGCTTGACCCCCTCCACCAGCAGATGCACCGGACGGGTGACGTGGTACACCAACAGGGACGCCGAGGCCACCCCCAAAAGCGCGATCAGGCCCGCGAACAGGAAGATGCGGTGGACCGAATCCTGGATCCCCTCCTCGATGCCGCCGGCCGAGAAGACCACGCCGGCCGTGCCCAGGTGGCGCCCATTGACGTCGATGGACTGCTGGATGCGCAGGGCGCGCCCGGAAGAATCCGACCAGACCATGATGCCCACCCCGGCCGCCTCCCCTTTGGCGACAGAATTTGACATCGCGGCGCGACTGCCCACCAGGGCTTGGCGATTGTGCATCAGGATGGATCCGGACGTGTCCAGCAGGTACACTTCCGCCACCGAAGCCTCCCCGTGCATCAGTTCGTCGATGAAATCCCACATGGAGAGGTTCACGGTCTCGTCGCTGAGCACCCTTTCGCGGCACAGGCTGGTCCAGGCGCGCAGCACCGTGAGACCCCGCAGCTTCCGCTCCTGCAGGAGGGATTGGCGCTGGGAGTTCGCCGCGATCATCGCCGTCACCGAAGCCACGCCCAGCGAAACGGCCAGCAAAAGCAGCAAAAACTGCACCCGGATCCCGATCCTGCCCGAGACGCTCACTTGCGGACCCTCCGCGAAACGGGCATCCGGTCCCACGGAAATCCATCCAGGATGCCTCGCACATCCGGTTCGCGGTGGTCCACGTCGCGCCACACCGGAATGTCCACCAGGGTTCCCACCGGCATGCGCCGCCACTGGCTGGAATCGGCGAATCCGTTCCACTGGATGAGCACCGGGGCCAGAAGCTGGCTGCCGTAGAACCGTTCGGCGACCCCGCAAAGAGTCTCGCCTTCCACCATGGCGTAGCGGATCACGCTCACGCCACGGCGCATTTCGGTGGAATCGGCGGCCACCGGCCGCGAGAAGGGACGGAAACCGTCCAGTGCCCAGGAACTTGCCGGACTTCCCGCGGGGAGGGTCCTCACCACCGCGACCGTGGCGCGGGACGCGTTTCCCGCCTCGTCGACCACGGACACCAAAAACTGGTTGGCCCCCACGGACAGCATGCGCGCCTCCAGAACCAAGAACGAGTCGAACACCGCCACGCGCGCCTGGCCAGGCCCTCGCACCGTGGCCGTCACGGCCCCTTCGTCGGACATCTTCAGTCGCACCCGCGCGAAATCGGTGGCGACCGTGTCGGAAGGAGGAACTCCCAACCGGGGAGCGGCGAGGTCGCGACGTACGCTGGTTTCCCGCTCGGCCACGTTCCCGATCCCGTCGGAAAGCGTCCAGCGGAATCCGTTGGTTCCCTCCGCCAGATCCAGCCGCTGGGAAAACGATCCGTCCGCTCCCAGCGCCACGGGCACGGCGCCGGGTCGGCGGACCAGCACCAGTGGCCACACCCCCGAGACCTTCCCGCGGACTTCCACGACGGAATCGCGCGTGGCCCTGCGCATCGGCTCGATCCCCAGCACGGGCGCGGATCGATCGGCGCTGCCCTCCAGGGATCGCTGTTCAACGACGACAGAATCTGTTGCGATCGCGAGGAGATCCACCTGCACCCTGCCTCGCGCGTCCTCGGGAAGCCCGATGGCCACCTGCTTGCGGTCCTGGGAGAGCTCCACGACCAGCGGCACCTTGGCGTCCGGCCACTCGGGAATCCGCAGGAAGGCCTGCAGACGCGTGCGTTCGGTCGATCGGGGCGCGAGATCCAGCGAAAACCCGCGCGCGGAAAGCACCATGGGAGCGTCGCCCAGCACGGTGGGCTCGGCCCGGTCGAGGATCTCGGACCCGACCGCGACGGTGAGTCGGCCGCCGCGAGCCAGGAGCGCTCCCCAGGCGCGGGTTCCTTCGGGCAAGGCGAGAGCGGCCGGTTTGCGCGTGGACGGATCGATGCGCAACACGCCGTCTTCGGTTTCCAGCAGAAGGTTGCCGTTGGACTGGGTCATCCAGGAGGCACCCAGTCCCGGGTAGGCGGAGCGGATCCTCTGGGTGGAAAGGTCGAACACGTCGATCCCTTCCGGCGTGGCCACGTAGACCTCTCCGCCGACCCACTCCAGTCCCACCACCTGATCGGAGGACAATCCCTCCGAGCGACCCAGGCGCACCCATGCCCCTGAGGCGCTGTCCAGCACCAGGAGTCCTTTGGTCACTGTCCCGACCAGCAGCCGGGTGCCCACGCGCAGGATCGCGCCCGGAACGTCCTGGATGGGCATCGCCCATTCCTTCCATGTCTCCGGCCTGCCCGGCTGGAAGCACCAGACGTTTTTTGACGACACCGCCCACACGGTCCGATCCGCCACCGCCAACGACCGGATGTCCGTCGGCGCGCCCCCCACCCGTTCGGTCCCGGCCGGAAAGAGGGTTCGCGTCGCGGGATCCCAGCGGTGCAGCCCCGCATCGGAGGCCATCCAGAGGTTGTCGGCGCCCCAGGCGAGGGCATGGACACGACGGATCCTGTTTGCGCCGTTTTCCGTCACAGGCTCGATCCGCCCGGTCTTCGCGTCGAACAGGAGCAATCCCCCGGAAGACGTTCCCAGCGCGGTTCCGCCGGGAACGGGAGCCATGCTCGAAACGATCCCGCGCGAGGCGTCGAAGGCGGCGCGACGCCAGGGACCCGCCTCGGTCGATGCCCCACCGGCCACGCAGGCCCAAAGCGCGACGCCCAGCCAGATCCGCTTCATTTCAACCTCGTCTGCTTGAGGCCCACGTTGGCCAGATACTTGCGTGCCTGGACGCAACCGGTGTCGATCTCCAGCACCTGCTTCCAGGATTGGATGGCCCGGTCGTATTCGCCCGCCCGATAGGCGGCCACACCGGCCAGGAGAAGCTCCTTGGACCGGCGCAGCTCTTCCGGAGCCAAGTCGGCGGTACCGCTCGATGCCGCAACAGGATTTGTCAAACCTTTGGCGCTGCCCGCCACGACCGCCTGGCGCGACGCGGCGAGACTCGCGAGGAGCCCCTTCACCACCGCGCTGGAAGGCTGCAGGACCGCGGCCTTCTGCAACTGCGCCCGGGCGGCGCTCGCGTCGCCGGACCTCAACGCGGCACGCGCCTGGGCCATGGTCTCGTCGAAGGCATCCAGCGCCTTGCGGGTGGCGCGCAGGGAATCGATCCGCGCGGGCAGGCGATCCAGCTCCGGCCCGTCGGCTCCCAACTTCCGAAGGTCGGCCAGCGCCTCGCTGGAGCGAAGGATGTCGCCGCCGGCCACCGCCGATTCGCACACGCGCACAAGCTCGGCCACCTGCGCACGCCGGCGGCGTTTCTGGAGGCGGCTTTGCAGCATCGACTGGGCGAGCTCCAGCGAAGGATCCATCGCGTCGCTTTCGACCAGGGCTTCCATGGCGTCCATCGCCTCCTGCTCCATGCCTTGGTCGGCCATGGCGTTGATGCGGTCCAGTCGCGCGTTGCGGGCGGCCATCCGGAACACGCGAAGCGAGTCGTACACCCTCTGGAAGGGCGCCGTCGCGGAAAAGGCCACCCGAGCCTTCGAGGCGATTTCGTATGCCGAGCTTTCATCCTTGCTCGCCAGCGCCTTGGCCAGGATCGAACGCAGATCGGCGATGGCCGACCTTCGTACATCCTCCGCGCGTTGCACCTGGTCGCGCAGGGCGGCATCTTCGGGTCGCGCGCTCCACGCCAAGCGCCACTGGGCGGCGACTTCCTCGAGATCGCCCCGCCCTTGGGCCTTGCGGGCCAGATCGGCGTGGAAGGCGATCAACGCGTCTTGACGCGACCGCAGCTCCTGGGAAAGCTTCAAATGGGCAGGCGAGGCCGCGTTCGACTGGGACAAGGCCCAGGCGATCCTCGCGGCCAAGGCGATGTCTTCCTTCCCGAGCAGGGACTGGGCGAGGGCAAACAAGGAATCTGGCTTCTCGCGGACCGCCACGGTCAAGCGATCGTCGCCCAGGATCCAATCCGAACCACCCTCGGGGGGCACCCACTGGCCCAACGCGGCGCGACATTGCGCCCGCAATCGATCCACTTCGGACTGGGTCGAGTCCAACGCTCGAGCCCTCTTCAGGAGGATTTCCGCTTTGGCGGGATGCCCGGAAATGAGCAATTCCCGCGCCTGCCCCAACAACAGCGAGGTTTCCTGCGGGGCACCGACGGATCCGCCCCCATGGAGCAATGCGATGAAAACGATGGGATGCATGGCCGGCACCATCATACCACAGTGCACGCCACCTCGCCCAGTCGACATTGGTGGCAAGTGGGTGTGGAACGGCGCCTCCAGGGGCGGTACAATGGGCTCGCGTCGTGGACGCAGTCGCACGAAGGGAGCAAATGGGTTCGATGGCAAATCGCGAGTCGGATTTCCGCAAGCAGGGCCAATGGCTCGTGCTCCTGTGGCTGTTGTCGCTTGCAGCGGCCCAAGCCTGGTGCGCCAACGCCTCCCCCACCGCCATCGCCCTTTCCAAATCCACCGTGGCCGAGAGCCTTCCCACCGGGACCACGGTGGGCGAACTTTCCACCGTGGATCCGGACGGAGAAACCAACTTCATCTACTCGCTGGTTCCGGGAACCGGCTCCACCGACAACGCATCCTTCACCATCAGCGCAAGCACCCTCAAGACGGCATCGATCTTCGACCACGAAACCACGCCGACGCTTTCCATCCGGGTGCGCAGCACGGACACCCAAGCCGGATCCCTGGAATCGGTCCTGACCATTTCCGTGCAGAATCTGTCCGAACGCACCACCTGGGACGTGTCCGCCAACCCGGGGATCCAGGCGGGAAACGGGAACTGGGGATCGGACAATTTCTGGACAAAAAACGGCACCACCCTCTCCTCCTGGCCGGGTGCGGGCAACACCGCCGAATTTTCGGGCGCCAACGGTGGATGGAACGTCAACGTCAACGGAGCCATGCAGGCCGACTCCCTGGTGTTCACCGCCTCCGGATACATGCTCAACGGCGGGACGATCAATCTCTCCGGCTCCTCGCCCGCGATCGTGGCGTTCGCCGATGCCACCATCGCATCGAGCCTGACCGGCCAGTACGCGAAGTCCGGCGCGGCCAAGCTGACCTTGCCCAACAACAATTCCGGAACCTGGGCCTTCACCCATCGCGCGGGAACCACCTTGGCCAAAAGCGCCGGCGGTCTGGGCGCGGGCAATGTGGTCCTGGATGGCACAGGCAGGATCTTGCTGGGAACCGGCAGCGTTTTTTCCAATCCGCTGATCGTCACCAGTTGCGATCCCGGCCTGGACAACGGCGCCCTGGCACCGGATTCCGCCTCCAGCGCCGAATGGAGCGGGTCGTTTGCGGTCAACGCCAATTGCGCAACGGGCGGCGCGCTGTCCGGCCCTGCCGGGACTTCCGGAACCCTCACCCTGTCGGGATCCTTGAACATGGGCGGCTCGGCGACCACCATCCGGCAACGGTCGGGCACGGTGGTCTACAAAGGAGGGGGAGGCGCGACGAACCTCGAACTGGCGGAGGGCACGGCTCGTCTGGGAGCCAACAACGGCCTGCCGCCGAACGCGGTCTGGACCCAGCCCCATCCCTCCTACGCCTCGGCCTTGGATTTGAACGGCTTCAACCAGGTCCTCCAGGCGGTGCATTCGCAATCCTCCAGCGGACCTTCCATCCGAAACTCTTCGGGCAACCTGTCCAGGCTATCGTTGACAGGAAACGTCGACACCACCTTCGCCGGGGTGATCTCGGGGAACGTGGCGATCGTCAAATCCGGGCCCGGCCGCCAGACCCTTTCGGGTGCCAACACCTTCCTGGGAACGTTGGAGATCTCGGCTGGCACGCTGCGCACCGGCAACGCCAGGGCGCTGGGAGACATCTCGGCAGGGACCTCCGTTTCCGGAAACGGGGCCCTGGACCTGGCCGGACAGTCGATTTTGGGCGCAGAAGCCTTGACCATCGCCGGCACGGGCCCGACCGGAGCCGGTGCCCTGGTCAACAGCTCGGCGAACACGGCCTACTGGGCGGGAACGGTCGGATTGACCGGCAACGCGACCATCGCTGGCACCACGGGCGCGATCCTGCTGACCGGCGCATCCTCCCTCGCTGGCAACACATACACGCTCACCCTGGGAGGTTCGGCTTCCGGAAACCGGCTCGACGCTCCCCTGACCGGCACGGGAAGCGGCCTGACGAAATCCGGATCAGGAACCTGGACATTGACGGGCCAGAGCACCTATACGGGCGCCACCGCCGTGACGGAGGGCACCCTTTGCGTGAGAGGATCGCTTCCGACCTCCGGCGCCGTGGCGGTGTCCCGGGGGGCGACGCTTTGCGGCACCGGCTCGGCGGGTGGTGCCGTGGCCGTGCAAGGCGGGAAGGTGGCCCCCGGAACGGCCGATTCCATCGGGAAACTTTCGGCGCAGTCGGCGGACCTGTCGAAGGATTCCGCATCCACCCTGCGCATCCGCCTCAAGGCCACAACGAAACCCGGCATCGACTACGACCGACTCGAGCTCGCCGGACCGTTGATCCTGGGCGGAAAATCGGTCCTGGAATTGGACCTGGCAGGGCTGGAGGAAATCGGCACCGCCACGGGTGTCGCCACCGCCCAGAACGTGTCCGGCCAGTTTTCGGCGGTCAAGGTCCTCAACAATCCGCGCAATCTGGTCGTGGAGGTGTCGTACCAGGCGGGACTCGTGCACGTCGGCGTCACCCGGGTCGCGCCTTCGTTTTCCAAGGGCGCATCGTTGGAAGTGCGGGAAGACACGGGAAGGGTGTCCATCCCGGGTTGGGCCAAGGCCATCTCCGCCGGATCCGGCGCCACCGGCCAAACACCTGGGTTCCGGATCGCCACCGACCACCCGTCCTTGTTTTCGGCCCTTCCCGCGCTGGCCCCCGACGGCACGCTCTCGTTCACCACCGCACCCGACTCCAACGGGAACGCCTTGGTCAAAATCCGTCTCGGAGCCTCGGACAACCCCGATTCCAGCGCGTTGGATTCCTTCACCATCTCCGTGTCGGCGGTCAACGACGCTCCCGGATTTTCCAGGCTGGAGGACATTACCACCGCCTCCGATTCCGTCGAACGGATCCTGCCCGCATGGGCGAAATCGATCGCGTCGGGTCCGCAGGACGAATTTGGACAGAAAACGGCATTTCGTCTTTCGCACACCGCCGCCTCCCTCTACGCCCTGCAGCCCACCCTGGCCTGGGACGGCACGCTGCGGTTCACCCCCCAGCGCGGCGCCAACGGCATCGACACCCTGTTCGCCCGCCTGGGAGACGACGGCGGCACCGCCAACGGCGGAAGGGATTCCAGCGCCGTGGACACGTTCCTGATCGTATTGCGTCCTCTGTCCCTGCGCATCCAGCCTGCCACCCTCAAGATCCTCCCCGGCGACACCGCCCGGTTCCAGGCGATCCTCTCCACCTCCGAGGGGACCGATTCGGTCCTGACCGGCGCCATGGCGAGCTGGAGCTGGACCACGAGCCTGGGCGAACTCGCCTCGGGCCGGGTCACGGCGCTGCGGACCGGAACCACACGGGTCCACGCGCGGTTCCAGGGGTCCTCCGATTCCGCCCTTCTGGTGGTCGCCGAACTGGACACCACGTTCGGTCCTTCTGCAGATTCTGTCACCGTCCGCGCCGGACACGGGATTTCGCTCCGGATCCCACCCCACACCGCTGCGCTTCGCGTGGCCCTGGAGGTGCGAGACTCGTCCCTGTCCTCCAAGGGGATCGCCGGTGCGGATTCCGCGGTACGCATCGAGGTCGGAGCGGGCGACACGATCCGCGTCCTGGCACCGGTCGCATTGGTTCCGGTCTCCAAGCAGCGACCAGGCCAGAGCCCATCGGTTTTCTGGATGGATTCGGCCGGGATCGTCCACCTGGCTCCCTCCACCCCCTTGGGTGCTTGGGTGTCCTTCCTGGCCTGGGGCAGCCGAACCTGGTGGCTCGGTTACGACACGGTCGCACCGACTGTATTGGCCGTCCCTTCCTCCGACTCGATCCGAACCGCCTCCATCCAGGTGCGTTGGAGCACCCACGACAACGTGTCCGGGCCGACCCTCCGGCTTTGCCTCCAGAATGCGGGCCAAGCCGCCGATTGCCGGCCGCTGGACGCCTCGGCCGGTGATTCCGGGAAGGTGTCGATTTCCCGCCAGGACCTTCCACTGGGCGGGCGCTATTGGCTGGAGTCCCTAGACAGCCGCAACACCTCGCGAACGGAACCGATCGATCTCGTGGTGCTGCTGGACACCCTCCGGTCACCCTGGACCCGCACCGACGACCGTTACGATCTGCTGGCCCTTCCGTACGTGCGAGGCTCCGGCAGCGCCCACGACGCGTTCCGCGTCCAGTGGGGCCACGACGACCCTCGTCGCTGGCGGGCGTTCGCCGCCGATTCCGGAAGGCTCCAAGACCTGCTCGAGGGCGATCCGACCGACGCATTCGGCCGAAGCTTCTGGGTGCGAACCCGCGCTCGTCCTCTGACCCCTTGGATCGCCGGCCACTGGACCACTCCGATGTCCTTGCCTGTCAAAATCCGTCTCGAGCCGGGTTGGAACGCCGTGGGCAACCCCTTGGGGTTCGACCTTTCCTGGCGCCGGGTCTGGGGCAACGCGGGAGGCGATTCCGCTGCCTTGATCGGACCATATGAATTCGACGGAGCTTCCCAGGGATGGTCGATTCCCGACACCACCATGCGATGGGGTGCCTGGCGTGGAGCGGCGATCCTGAACCGGTCGGATCGGGCGGTGGAATTGCAGGTACCTTCGTTGCCCGAGGAAGCCGGTAAAGGCCTGGCCCGACAGGCCAAGGACGCGACTTCCCCGATGGTTCGGATTTCGGTGCGGGCCAGCCAGTCCGAAAGGACCGCTTTCGCCGTCTGGATGGGAGTGGACCGGATCCGCAAGGCCTGGAGTCTGCCTCCCGGTCCGCACTCGCAGCCTCAAGCGGCTGTGGAAGATCCGCGCCAGCCACGGATCTCGCTTTTGTCCGACGTGCGCCTTCCCTCCGATTCCGGTAGCACCTGGACCCTCCGCGTCACGGGCCTGGCCGCCCGACAGCCGCTTTCCTTGCACTGGACGCGCTCGGGCACCGACACCGCAAGCGAAGTCTGGATCCGCGACGACAAATCCACGCGATGGCTTCCTCTTTCGGAGCTCACGGAATTGGCGGTCGGGGACGAAGACGAGCGCACCTTCCAAGTCCTGGTCGGAGGCGTCGCGGGCCTCAAGGGTCCTCGGGCATTTGCGGTAGGCGTGCGAGGTGCGGCACTGGCGTGGAGCCTACCGGATCGGCTCGGGCGCTCCCACGTGCGTATCGAAGCCTTCGACCCTCGGGGCCGTCGACTGGCACTGCTTGTCGATGAGCAGATGGACCCCGGCTCGTACGGACGTGCGCTGCGGCTGTTCTCTCCGACGGGTCAGGTCCTCTTGGTGTTGTCGGCAGGAGCGGAGCGGACCACTGCACGCTGGCTGATCCGGCCCTGAATTCCTGGACACCTGCCCCGCGGGAGACCCGGGGTCAACCGGCTCAAGGCATCGGCGTGCCCGTGTTGAAATCGTCTTCGCTGGAAAACGGGGCGCCGGGGAAGGGGTAGAAGGGCAGATCCTGGTCGGGAGCCAACTCCCCGTATTCCTGGGGCCGGAAGGTCTGCATCACTTCTTCCAAGTCCCCTTGGCTGAACTTGGGGATCCGAAAATAGGCGGAACTCGCTGGTGCCATGGACATTTGGATCCTCCGTGAGCGTCGAGTATCCCACTTTGGTGGCGCGCTTTCCAGGCCAAGAAACAAAAGGCCCCGGAACCGAAAAGGATCCGAGGCCGAAAACCCAGTGACGGGTCAGAGGAAGATCAGGGGTTGGCGCGCTTGTCCGAGCCGTCGACCGCCCAAGCGATGGTGGCGACTGGGCAGCCGTCGGCGGCTTCCTTGATCTCGGATTCGAACTTCGAGAAGTCCACGCCGGCCTTCACGACCATCTTTTCCGGTACCGCGAACACGGAGTCGGCCACGGCCTCGCAAGCTCCGCACATGGTGCATTCGTTCTCGGATTCGTCGAGCCAGACTTTGGTGATTGCCATGATGGACATCCTTTCAAATGGGGTGATTCAAGAACAGTCCCCAAATGTAGCTACCCAACCCCGGGCCGGGTAGCCGCGCACCGCTCAAGCCTGGGTGGAACGCCGGTTGAGCATCACGCTGGAAACGAAGCTCGCCGCGATCAAAGCCAGGCCCACCGTCCCTGATACCACCTCGGGAATGTGGTTGCCGGCCGCGCTCAGGTACATGATCAACGAAAGCGCGCCGATGGCCCAGAAAGCGCCATGTTCCAAGTAGGTGTAGGTCTGGAGGGTACCGACCTCCACCAGCTTGATGGTCAGGGACCGCACGAACATCGCGCCGATCCCCAAGCCCAGGGCGATGATGAACAGGTTGTTGGTGATGGCAAACGCACCGATCACGCCATCAAAGGAAAAGGACGCATCCAGGACTTCCAGGTAGGCGAAGGCGGCGAAACCTGCGGTTCCGGCGGTCTTGACGGCCGTACCAGCGGTGTCTCCTTCTTCCTCATTGCCCAAAAGCGAGGACAACCCTTCCACCATCAAGAACACGAGGATACCCAGCATCGAAGCGGAAAGGAACGCAGGACCCATGGCGACGCCTGTGTCGCTAGGTGGAATGTAGCGAGAAAACACGAAGCTGATGATCATGGTGAAGGTGACCCACACGGCCTCCATCTTGCCAGCCTTGGACAGGGGCCTTTCCAACAAGCCCAGCCAGTGGGTTTCTTTCTCGTGGTCGAAGAAGAATCGGGTGAAGACCATCCACAGGAAGGCTCCGCCGAACCCGGCTACCACCACATGCTGGTCCGCTAGGATTTTCTGGAATCTGGCGGGGTTTTCCCAGGTCATGCGGATCACCTCTGCGGCACTGAAAGTGTCCACCGCCCAGACGATGATCAAGGGGAACACCACGCGCATCCCAAAGACCGCGATCAAGACGCCGACGGTCAGGAACATCTTGCGCCAGAAATGGTTCATGCCCGCAAGCACCTTGGCGTTGACCACGGCGTTGTCAAACGAAAGGGAGACCTCCAAAATGCCCAGCATCCCTGCCGTGAACATGGTGGCCAGACCCGCGGTGAAGGCGCCGCCGTCGCGGTACCCCAGCCAGAAGGCCACGCCCAAACACACGATGGTGAAGGCGAACGAGCCTCCAAAGCTTCTGAACAACGAACTCATGCTGACTCCTGGAGAGTTGTTTGAGGGACGGACGCACCTGAACGTAAAACTTCCCGCGTCGATTGCGGATGGTAGAGTGAAGCGGTGCGCGCGCTTCTTTTTTTGTCCGCGAGCCTATTGGCTTCCACTCCGCCCCCGGACCACGCGGGAGCCGATCACGGTACTCCTCCAAAGGAGATCCCGCACGAACCCGTGAAGGCACCCACTCACGAAGTCCCCCCAACGCCGCATGGCAAGGCGAAGGCAGACGAACATTCCTCCCACGCCGCTCCAAAAGCGGCATCCCATAAATCCAAGTCGGATACCCACGAAGCCGTGGCGGACTCGCTGCACCCTCCAAGTCCGACCTCCCACACCAAGGAACCGCAAGCGTCCGGGCACCACGTCCAGAAACTGGAGTCAAAGGCTCCCAAAGTCCGCGATGGGCTGTGCGGCCCGCTGCCCCGCAAAAAGACCACATGGACGCGCCGCGATGGCGTGCTCCGCCTCCGCGGAACCGTGGTCGTGGGCACCGACCAAACGCTGTCGATCGGACCGGGTGTGGAAGTGCAGGTTTCTTCGCGCGACGCCTGTCCGGATTCCGGCGCACGGGATGGGACGAGCATCCTCGTGCTGGCGGGCGGATCGTTGGCGATCTCGGGAAATTCCAAGGCGCCGGTCCGATTCGCCCCCGACTCCGCCTCGCCCAAGGGTTTGTCGTGGGGAGGCCTGCGGCTGGAAAAAACCAGCCCCTCCCAAGCGAGCATCCGTTGGACAGAAATCAACCACGCGCGAACCGCCGTCACCTTCCTGGGGGGCGAAGGCGAAATCGCCCATCTGGTCGCCGCTCGATGCGGAGTTGGCGTCGCGGTGCTGGGCGGCGGGGCTCCGACCATCCGCCACAGCGTGTTCCATCACACGGTGCTTGCGGATGTGGTCTCCAAAAAATCCTCGCCGCACCTGTGGGGAAACCTCTTCCACGAAAGCCAAACCGACGCGATCCGGTTCGACGGGGTGGGCCTGGCCCGCCTGGAGGGCAACAGCTTTTATGGGCAGCGCCAGAACGCCATCGTGCGCGGTCCGGCCGGAAGTGGCGGATGGACCTCCGACACGCTCCCCGACCGCTTCGGGAACTGGCGACGCGACCCGATCCTGCGAACCTCCGACTCCGCGCAACGCTTGATGAAGGCACGCCAGCGAGGGTTGGATTCGGCTGCTTGGTGGGTGCCTCGACGGCCACTTCCCGAGCCACCGGGCGATGGCCCCTGGGCTCTTTCGGCACACAGTCCCTTATTGGACAAGGGACCTCGCCTTTGCAAGGACGTGGATGGGTCCACGTGTGATATCGGGCTTTTTGGGGGTAAATAGGGGGTGGCTGCGCCGGGGCTTCCAAGGGGATTTGTGGGGCCGTATGGCCATACGGCCCCACGTCCCCTGGGAACCCGCGCGCCGGGGGGCAGCCGCCGCCGCCAGCTCGTCAGGACTGATTTTCCTGGGAGCTGTGTTTGCCGTTAACTGTCTGGATTGCCTATCCTTTAAACAATGGAGCTCCGCCGCATTCTCCGCAGGATAATCGATGGTTCTTTGAAAGGCTCGAATGCGTTTTCGACCGATGATCCTCTTGCCGAGAAGGTCGAGTGGTCGCCCATGACCTCCGGCGGGAACAGCTATCGTACTCACGTACTGCGCACAGCATCGTCAGGGCGGATGGAATTTCAAGTCGGCGTGCGGGTCCGATTGGCCAGGTATTTGTTCCTGACTCTGGGGGGAGGCTACCTGGTTCTCTTGCTGATGATGGACCGCGTGATCAGGAAAGGGCACTTCGACTTGGCGTTTGTCGTCGTCATGCTGTTCATGGGCCTAATGATCTTCTTCCAGCTTTGGCGGCTGATGCACAGGATCCAGCCGGTTGTCATCGACAAGGATGTCGGATTCTGGTGGAAAGGGGGCATCTCCCCAAGCCAGGATGAATCATTGCTCAAGAAAGGCAAGGCCGGGACGCTGTCCGACATCCATGCAGTACAACTGATCTTGAAAAATGTTCGCTTCGGAAAACTAAGCTTCGAAAGCGTCGAACTCAACTTCGTATCGCATGACGGATCGCGATTTCATCTGGTGGATCACAGAGACAAGTCGCTGGTCGAGGATGCAGAATGCTTGGCCGACTTCCTAGACGTTCCGCTGTGGGATGCGCGTGATGGGTATCGTCCGTCAAATCCGAGACGCGAACAATTCGGACGACTATCCTCCTGACAACCGATTTCCGGGCTAGGAATCCAATCTCAGCGATGGACAAGAAATCTTGCCTGTTGATCAAGCTGGCGATTCGGCGGCGGTATGTGCCAGGGATAATGCGGCTCTAGCTGGAACGGCCAAACCGGCTCGCCAGTGCTGTGGAAGGGATGGTTGTTGAGGCATTGGATAAGGGCATCAGGGGCGCGATCGATATCCTCATGGCACTGGCCGTTCCATTTTTCGAGCCCCCCGGTCCCCCTCAATTCGGCTGGATTGCCAGTTCGGCAGCAAATCCGATTGCCGGATTGTTGGATTTCCCCTAAGAATCCCGTTGCATGGCGACGGATGACCGCGCCATGA
>JADKBN010000019.1 GCA_016715065.1 Fibrobacterota bacterium | reverse complement strand
GTGTAGAAAGGAGAAGTGGACGTAGGTTGTGGAAATCGCGAAACCACCACACTCAGAGTGAGCCCTACGTCCATGAAGAAGATACACCTTGCCATCCGATCCGCAGCTCGTGACCATGTCCAGACCGTCCTTCAGGAGGCTCTGGGCTCCGACTTCCAGTCTGTTGCCGGCGACCTGTTCCGGACCGAAATCGAGGGCATGCTCGACCACGCCCTCCAGGCGGAGCTCGCCACTTTCCTTGGCCGTACCACTTATGAGCGCAAGGGGAAGGGGCCCTGGCGCAACGGCAGCAAGACAGTGGCTCTTCCGAGCCCTTTGGGGCCGTTGTCGATCGAAAAGCCGGTCTTGCGTAAGGGCGGATTCAACTCGTCGCTTCTCACCATGCTGCGTTGCGGAATGAACCATGCGATCGAAGTCATCTGCCAGCGCACTTGGTTGCGCGGCATGTCGACGCGAGCGGTGGCATCGGAGATGCGCGAATTGACCGGTGCCAAGCTTTCGGCTTCGGACATTTCGGTGATGACCGACAAGCTCCTGCCGGCCATCGACCAGTGGCGCAGCCAACCCGTTCCGACAGTTGAAATCTTGTACTTGGATGCCCTGTACGTACCGGTGCGTCGTGGCGGCGAGACCAGCAAACAAGCCGTTTTGGTGGCAATTGGCGTCGACGCCAACCGGATGCGCCACTTCATGGGCTGGCTGGTGGGCGACAGTGAGTCGACCGAGAGCTGGAGCGCCCTTTTGAACGACCTGAAGGAGCGTGGACTGGGGCGCGTCGCCTTGGCCGTATCCGATGCCCACAAGGCCATTCGAGCTGCTGTCAAGAACTGTCTCGGGGTCGATCACCAGCTGTGCGTGATCCACAAGATGCGGGCAATCCTGAGCCAGGTGCAGAGGGTCGACCAGAAGGCGTTTTCTGAGGATTTCAAGGCCATCTTCTGGGCCGATGGACGTCACAGCGCCCGCATCGGTCTGGCTAAACTCAGGACCACCTGGGAGAGGAAGTATCCCAAACTGGTGGCCAAGGCCGGGGACGAATTCGACGACTTCACCCGGTTCTTCGACATGCCCCAAGCCATGTGGGGGCTGTGCAGATGCTCCAATACCATCGAGAGATTCATCGAGGAAATCAGGCGACGACTCGACCCGGCCCGCATCGCGGTGGCCGACAAAAGCCTCGACAAGATCATCCACACCGTGGCCACAGAACAGCAGAAACGATGGGATCGACAGAAGCTCCCCTCCACCCATATCAGCCGACTCCGCAAAGCGGCATGACACAAACCGTCCACTTCAACTTCTACACCCAGAGACTTGACACAACCCTGGACACATGTCAGATGTTGACGATCATTGAGTGCTCGGTTCCGCGAGTCAAATGTGACAAGGATGGGATCCAGCAGCCGAAGGTGCCTTGGGCTGATCCGCACTCCCGCTTTACCCAGCTGTTTGAAATGCGCTCCATCGATGCCATGCTGATGTGCCCACGTCGCAAAGCCTCCGAGCTTATGGGAGCCAGCGAAGACAGCCTTGGGAGAATCGCCATCCGAGCCGTAGCCAGAGGGCTGGAGCGCAAGGTTTCGGCACGCCAAAACGGCGCCCATCCGTTTCCGGTGCATCTCTCGATCGATGAGAAGTTTTGGCGAGGAAGAAATTGTGCAACCATCATCGGCGATCCGGAAGCTGGGATCGTGGAAGAGATGATCCCAGGAAACCAGAAAGAACCGATAAAAAGCTGGCTTCAAGCTATCCCCGAGACAGAGAGGCAGTCGATCGCGTCGGTTTCGATGGACTTTCATCGCCCATTTCGTAGTGCTGTGGAAGCAACGGTTCCCAATGCGAAATCCAAGATCGTGTTCGACAAGTTTCACTTGGTGAAAATGGTCAACGATGCGATGGAGGAAACTCGACGTAAGGAGATGGCGCGACACCAGCAAGCGGACAAAGAGTTTGCCATGATCCTCAAGAAGTCTCGATACAGTCTTCTTCGCAGAGGCGATCGCTTGAAGCCCGGTCAGCAAGAGAAAATTGACACCGTTGACGAATGGTTCCATGAAACTGGCGATGCTTATCGGATGAAGGAATCTATTCGCCAGATTCTGTCCGGTGCTCTTGCGGAGGAAGTCGAAGTTCTTTTGAGAGAATGGATCGACTGGGTGCAAAAGGAAAGGCTTGAACCGATGAAGCGGGTAGCAAGGCTGATCGGTCGGTCCATGTTCGGGATCCTGAATATCTTCCGATTGAAGCGCTCCAACGCTAACGCTGAAAGTCTGAACGCCCGCATCCAAGCAGTGAGGGTGAAATCCAGAGGTCATCGGTCGTATGAATCCTTCAAACGAGATGTCTTTTTTTCATCTAGGCGGCTTGGATCTCTACCCGGCAGTTTCCGGGTGATCCACGAACTTCGCGGGAGACCCAGAATTTTTCAACCGGGGTGATCCGCGATTTGCGAGGAATCAGGGATTTTCTTGAGATAGGTTCGTTGGACTTGTTTTGGGAATTTTGGTGCCTTCCTGCCGGATGGGGCGCCAAAATTCTCGAGTCGCCACCACCTTGTCCACGGCGCAAACCATGATGGATTCCATGTGTTTGGGGGGGCGGGAGGTGAGGGGCCACATGTGCTTGGCTATGATGTCTTTTTCCAGGGGCGTCAAAGTGAAGTGTTTTTGGGCGTTGCGCAGTGCGATGTAGGGATGCTCGAAGCCGTGGAATTTTTCCCGGGCCAGTTCAGGGAGGTCATGGTTTCGCCAGTCGTAGAGGAAGAAATCGTGGAGGAGACCTCCTCGTGCCATGGCTCGGGCGTCCAGATGCAGGAATTTGCCAATGCGATAGGAAATGACGGATACTCGTAGCGCGTGGCGGAAAATGGAGCTGTCGTGGTGCCGGAACAGTTTGGTGCGGGAGAATTCCGGATGGATGGCGATGTCACGCACGAATCGTCGGAACTCGTCCTCTTGGGGCATGCGAGATTCCAGGAAGGTCAGGAATCGTAGTTGCAGTGCGGATAGACGGTTGTCGATGCGGCTACGCAGGTCGGAAGCGGCTTCCAGGTACTTGCCAAGATTGGGAAACGCGGTCAGCAAGCGTTGGAAGGACTGAGCGATTCTCCCTTTTTCGGATCCGCTGATGGTTGCATGCCGTCGGTAGAGCCGTGAGAGTTGATCGACCAGGTTGTACAGGATGTTGACCGACACGGCGAAGTCAAGCGCGAAGTAGGTCAACATCAATGGGGCGGCGATTTCAAGGGCCCCTGGGCGGACCGCTAGCACGAACTTCTGGACATGAGGGTGGATCGCATGGACGAACAGAACCGCCAAGAGTGCCCACATGACGGAAAATGGCAGGCAAACCCGGCCCTGCAGGTTCAGTGGGTCTTCCGAGTAGTCCCACATGCGCACACCGAACGACTTTTCGCAGAGGGTTCCGATCGCATACTCGACCGCGGTGAGGGAAATTCCGAAAGCGATGAATTCGAAGATCGGCCCCAAGTCCTTGAGCCAAGGCGCGATGAGCAGCACGCAGCTTGCACCTACCCCGTAGATCGGCAGGAAAGGCCCGCGGAGAAAGCCGGCATTGACGAATTCACGTTGGCGAAAGGAGCGGTAGATCACCTCGATGATCCATCCGGCCGCCGAATAGATCGAGAAATAGACAATCATCTGGTAGGCCAGGTGTCTGGACTCGAGCAAGAGGTGCAAGGCGCTCAGACGGGCTCCGTTCATAGGAAGAATGCTTGATCCAGCCGTTCGTGCAGGCTGCGGTCGAAGGGATCAGTTGCCGTTGGGGATCAGTGGATCCGGACATCAAGTTACCAACCATTCAATTTAGCAACCATCAGAACGAGCGAACACCTTGGCCAACTAAAGGCGAAGCTCCCGACTGTAGATGGCCTCGATAAGTCCGGGGATGCGCGCGAGGGGAACCACATGGTCCACCCCGCCCAGCTTGATCGCCTCCTTGGGCATTCCAAAAACCACGCAGGAAGCTTCGTCCTGGGCGTAGGTCGTGGCTCCCGTTTCGTGCATTTCCCACAGTCCCTTCGCTCCGTCGTCTCCCATCCCGGTCATGATGAAGCCTGTCGCGTTTGGGCCGGCTGCCTTGGCTACGGAACGGAACAGAACATCCACAGATGGCTTGTGGCGGCTGACCAACGGACCATCCTTGACTTCCACCCTGTATTGGGCTCCGCTTCTCTCGACGAGCAGATGCTTTCCGCCTTGGGCGATGAGGGCCCTTCCAGGAATGATCCGGTCGCCGGTTTGGGCTTCCTTGACTTCGATTTGGGAGAATTTGTCCAGCCGTTGCGCGAACCCTTTGGTGAATTGCTCCGGCATGTGCTGGACCACCACGATCCCGGGCGAGGTGCGAGGCAGGGCCGTGAAGACTGTTTCCAGCGCCTGGGTTCCGCCGGTGGAGCAACCGATCGCCACGAACTTTTCCGTCATCGGGGCTGTTCGTCCGGAGGTTGGTGCGGAGAGGATTTCATCCGCGGACAATTTCTTGCGAACCAGGCTTTCCGCGTGGACTGGGTTTGGAGCAACCAATGGGATGCGGTCGACCCGAGCGGTTGCCGCGGCGCGGATGGTGGCGACCAGATCCTTTGCGGATTCGCTCAGAAAGTCGCGAACACCGATCTTGGGTTTCTCGACGATCGCGAAGGCTCCTGCGGAGAGGGCGCGCAGGGCGGATTCCGTTCCTGCTCCGACGAGCGACGAACAGATGACCACCGGAGTGGGGCGGGAGGTCATGATCTGGTTCAGGAACGAGATCCCGTCCATCCGTGGCATCTCGACGTCCAATACGATCACGTCCGGCCAACGGGTCTTCATCTTTTCCAAGGCGAAAAGCGGATCCGGTGCCACGGCCATCACTTCGATCCCGGCTTGCTGGGAGAGGATGCCTGTCAGGACCTGGCGGACCACGGCGGAGTCGTCGACGATCAGGACGGAAATCGTCATGGATGGGCTCCTCTTGGTTTTTGGTAGACCGATGGTTTCAACTGGTGCAGCGGCGGGAGGTGGAGGCCCACCAACGATTCGGAATGGCCCAGAACCAGCCAGCCACCGGGGCGAATCCGTGAAACCACGCGGGTCAACAATTCTTGACGCACGTTCGCGTCGAAGTAGATCAGGACGTTGCGCAGGAAAACGATGTCCAGGTCCACGAGGTTGGAGGGGATGTCCAGGAGATTGATCCGGTAAAACTCGACCTTGCCGCGCAATTGGGACACGATCAGGAAGGATCCGTCGTAATCGCCGATCCCCTTGCGGCAATAGGCTTTCAGGAGCGCCTCGGGAATCCTTTCGGCACGGGAGATCGGGTAGATCCCCTTGCGGGCGGTTTCCAGGACTTCGCTGTTGACGTCGCTGGCCACGAGCTGCCAATGATCGTTTCCCCGGGCGTGGTGGAGGACCATGGCCAGGGTGTAGGGCTCCTCGCCAGTGGAACTTGCGGCGCACCAGGCCTTCAGAAATTGTCCTGCAGGAAAGGAGGGCAGGATCGTGGTTTCCAGGATTTGGAAGTGTTCTGGTTCCCGGAAGAAGAAGGTCTCGTTGGTGGTGATGAGGTCGACCGCGTGCTGGATCTCCTCGCGTCCTTCTTCGGACCGCAACAGGCGGTGGTATTCTCCGAATCCCTTGAGCCCCAGGGTGGCGATCCGCCGACCCAATCGCGAGGCGACCAGCATCTGTTTTGTGTCGGGAAGATGCATGCCGATCCGCTCGAGGAAGAAGCTCCGAAACAGCTGGAATTCCTCGTTGGACAGGCGGCTGGACCAACCCGTCTGGGGATCTGGAGCAAACGGACTTCCGCTCATGGGCGTGCTGGTCCGATCGACCTTGTGGTGTGGACGATCACTTCGCCTTTTTCTGGAACTTGCCTGTGGGTGCGGATGCCTTGGTGGGTCTGTGTGCACCGGGTGCTCCTGCCGTGGATCCGGCGGGCAGTTGGAACCACCGCACGGCCTCCTGCATGCCCTGGGCTTGGGCGCTCATTTCTTCGGCGGTGGATGAAAGCTGTTCGGATGCGGAGGCCGCCCCTTGGGTGGTTTGGGCCAACTGGGTGAGGGAGGTGTTGATCTGCCCCAGTCCGGTCGACTGTTCCCGCGAGGCGGCGGTGATCTCCTGGACAAGATCTGCCGTCCGTCGGATGGAAGGAACCAACTCGTCCAGAAGGCGTCCGGCCTGTTCGGACATGGCCACGGAACTGGATGCCACGGTGCTGATCTCCTGGGCAGCGACTTGGCTGCGTTCGGCCAGGCGGCGGACTTCGGCCGCCACCACCGCGAACCCTCTGCCGTGTTCACCTGCGCGCGCGGCTTCGATGGCGGCGTTGAGGGCCAGGAGGTTTGTCTGGTAGGCGATGTCGTCGATGATGCCGATGCGCGAGGCTATCTGGCGCATGGCATCTACCGTGCCTTTGACTGCTTCGCCGGATTCCCTGGCTTGTTGGGCCGACTTGGAGGCGATGTCGTCGGTGACCTTCGCGTTGTGCGCATTCTGGGCCACTGTCGAGGAGATTTCCTCCACGGAGGAGGAAGTTTCCTCGACGCTGGCGGCCTGTTCGGTGGCCCCCTGCGACAAGGCTTGCGAAGCGCTGGATATTTCCTCGGAAGTGGAGGCCACCGCGTCGGCGGAAATGCGGATGCGCGAGGCGACGGAGCGGAGCATGGACACCATTTCGGACATGTGGTGCAAGAGGCTGGTCGTGTCGCCCTTGCGGCAATCCACCTGCTGGGAAAGGTCGCCGGAGGCGATCTTGCGCACGATCTCCACGGCCTCGGCGGGCTCGCCACCGATCTGTCGGACCACCTGCGCGGCCACCAGGAGGGAAAGGATCACACCCAGCGCGACTCCGATGGCCAGGCTCCAAAGGCTCGTCGAGATGGTGGTTTCGAGCGATCGCGTCATTTGCAGGCGATTTCTTTCCATCTGCCGCCCGACAGTGGTGTCCAGCGCGCGGAAACGTTCTTCTGCCGTTCCCAGATACATGCTGGCGAATCCCATGTCGCCGGTGGCGATCTCCTGGATCTCCGCGACCACCTTGCGATACTCCTGCACGAGCGAGTCGGCTTTCTTCGCGGTCGCCCTCTGGTCAGAATCGCCCTGGGTGGATTGTTGCGCGAGGGCCTTTTGGAGGCTGTCCAGCTCGGTCAGGTTGCTGGTGAACAGACTGTCGATTCGTTTGGCGGGAAATCCGGCGTTGGCCCACGACAGCCCTTTGTAGGTGGCCGCGCTGCTGGATTGGGCCAGGTGGTCCATCCCGGACAGCCGGGAGTAGTGTTGGACGGATTCTGTCACAGTTCCCAGGTGCCGCACCACCACCAGCACGCTGGCGGAAAACAGCACGAGCACGCCGATGGGGGCGAGGAGGATCCTGGGGGCGAGCTTGATGCGTTTGAACCAGTTCATGGAGGAGACCGTCCGATCGGCGAAGGTGGGATCAAAAACGGGTGAAGGAGGATTCGTCCGACTCGTCGGGCTCCCGGGAGGGAGCCCTGGAGGGAGCCCTGGAGGCGGGCCGCGATGCCTGGAACTTTGTAGGGACGCGTTTGGAGACTCGTGCGCGGCCAGTGGGGACGGGGACGTCTTCGACGGAGTCGCCGACCCGGAACCACCGTGCGGCTTCCTGGAGTTTCATGGCTTGCGCGCTCATTTCCTCGGAGGTGGAAGAAAGCTCTTCCGAGGCCGATGCGGTGCTTTGCGTGGTCAGCGACAACTGGCTGATCGAGGTGTTGATCTGCTCCAATCCGGAGGCCTGCTCGCGGGAGGCGGCGCTGATCTCCTGGACAAGATCTGCCGTGCGGCGGATGGAGGGAACCAACTCATCCAGTTGCCGTCCGGCTTGTTCGGCCAGGGCCACCGAATTGCTGGCCACCGTGCCGATCTCCTGGGCGGCCACCTGGCTTCGTTCGGCGAGTTTGCGAACCTCGGCGGCCACCACCGCGAACCCTCTGCCGTGTTCACCTGCGCGCGCGGCTTCGATGGCGGCGTTCAGGGCCAGCAGGTTGGTCTGGTAGGCGATGTCGTCGATGATGCCGATGCGCGAGGCGATCTGGCGCATGGCTTCCACGGTCCCTTTCACCGCCGCTCCGGAATCGCGGGCGTGCTGGGCGGACTTGGAGGCGATGTCGTCGGTGATTTTGGCGTTTTCGGCGTTCTGGGCCACGGTGGAGGAGATCTCTTCCACGGACGAGGAGGTTTCTTCCACGTTGGCGGCCTGCTCGGTGGCGCCTTGGGAAAGGGATTGGGAGGCGCTGGAGATCTGCTCGGAAGCCGATGCGATCGAATCGGAAGAATTGCGGATCTTGGCGGCCACGTCGCGGAGGCGGCCGACCATCTGGCGCAGGGAATGGAGCAGACTGGACTGGTCGCCGGGCCTCACGGTGACTTCGATGGAGAGATCTCCGGCAGCGACGCTTCGCACCAGATCGGCCGCCTCGCTGGGTTCCCCACCGAGCTGGCGGGTGATCGAACGGGTGACCAGGAGCCCCATCCCGAAGGCAACGAGGATGGCGACCGCGATGGCGCCAGAAAGTGTCGTCGATGCCTTTTCCGAAGATTCCAGGGCCTGACGGTTGGTGCTTGCGGCGGCGCTGTCGTTGATGGTGATCAACGTGTCGAGGAGGTTGGACATGGCGGTGGTGGCCAGGCGCATGCTGCCGTTGGAGGTGGCGGCGGCCGCTTCGAATTTTCCTTCGTTGGATTGGCTGGCGATGGAATCGCAGGTTTCCAGGTAGCGGGGGAGCGCGATGTCCACCTTGGACCCGATCCGGGTTTCTTCGGGGGTCGTGGCGATTTTTCGGTAATCGGCGAAGGCCGATTTCAGGATGTCCATGTGCTTGTCGGCGCGCTTGATGGCGTCGCGTCGTTCGATGGAATCCTTGAGCGCCGGGACTCGCGAAAACACCCGGCTGTGCGAGGCGGCCCGCAGCTGGACCTCGCCGAGCTTTCGGATGGACGTGAGGTTGTTCTTGTAGGTGGATTCGAGTTGTCCGTGCATCTTGCGGATTTCACCCAGGGCGTAGAGGCCCACGATCGCTGTCAGTACCGTGCAGGAAAAGAACGCGAAGAACAATCGATGCGCCAGTTTGAGTTTTCCCAACGAGTTCATGGGGATTCCCCTGTTTGTGGTTTTTGATTCCTGTTTGGAAGTCTGGAGTTCCGGACGGGCCTGGTGGCTTGGATCATGTGGAGGACTCGCGGTCCACCCACCTGGAGGCCAGTTCGGACATTTCCGTGATGGAAAGGCTTTGTTGGACGTCCAGGGCGATCACGAAGCGGTCGCCGAGGTTCAGAAGGGACTCGACAAAATCCGCGCGGATCTTGGTTCCGAAGGCCGGGCGGGTTTCGATTTTGGACGGATCCACCGGGACCACTTCGTTCACCGCGTTCACGATCACGCCCAACGGGAAGGTTTCCTCGCCGGTGCCCACCTCCACGATCACGATGCAGGTCCGCCGTCCGATTTCCGTCATGCCGTTTCCGAATCTGGACTGGAGGTCCACCACCGGGATGACGGCTCCGCGGAGGTTGGTCACGCCGCGCAGGAAGGAGGGCATCAGCGGGATCAGCGTGAGGGTGTGGAACTCCACGATCTCGCGGATCTTGCCGATGGCGATGGCGTAGGTGTCGCCGCCCAGCATGAAGGTCAGGTATTGCTTGGCTTCCGCCTCGGGGGTTCGTTCCCGGCGGGCGGAGTTCATCATGGAGCGGGAGTTCGACTTGGTGGACATCGTCATGGGGTTCTCCTCGGGAAGCCTTCGAAGCTCCCTAAGTGGTTCTGGCGATCAGGTCGCATGGGAGAGTGCCTTGGTTTCGCTCGCGCCGGGCAGCGAGGCCGAGGTCGGGGCCCAACGCGTCGTTTCCACGCGTTCGATGCGTTGGACCAGCGCAGGCACGTCCAGGATGAGCGCGATTTCGCCGGTCCCCAGGATGGTGGATCCTCCCACACCGGGGACCTTGGAAAACAGCCTGGACAGCGGCTTGATGACGGCTTGGAATTCGCCGAGAAGTCCTTCCACCACCAATCCGAGGCGTTTGCCTCCGTACTCCACCACCACGATGTTTTCGCGTGCGGGAGCCTGGCCTGGAATGTGGAACAGTTCCCGCAGGCGCACCAAGGGGAGAGGTTCTCCTCGGAGGTTGGCGATCCCGCGACCCTGTTCCCGGATGGCAACTTCCCTGGGGAGGTCGGCGCATTCGATGACCAGATCCAGCGGCACCACGAACGATCGGTCTTCGACGGCCACCATGAAGCCATCGATGATGGCCAAGGTCAGCGGCATGCGCAATCGGATTTCCGTACCCACGCCTTCTTCGCTTTCGATCTCGATTTCGCCGCGGAGCGATTCGATGCTGCGCTTGACCACGTCCATTCCCACCCCGCGCCCTGATAGATTGGTCACGGTTTGGGAGGTGCTGAATCCGGGCTCGAAAATCAGGTTCAAGATCTCCCGATCGGACAGATTGTGGTTGTGCGGCACGATTCCCCGTTCGATCGCGCGCTCCAGAACCCGTTGGCGATGGATGCCGGCTCCGTCGTCGGCGACCTCGATCACGATGCTTCCCGTGTCGTGGTAGGCGTTGAACCGGATCGTCCCTTGGGCGGGTTTCCCCGCGGCCAGCCGGGTGGATTCCAGTTCCATGCCGTGGTCCAGGGAATTGCGGACCATGTGGGTCAGGGGTTCGGCCAGGCGTTCGACCATGGATTTGTCCAGTTCGGTTTCCGCTCCCTGGATGTCCAGCTCCACTCGCTTTCCCAGCTCCATGGAAAGGTCGCGCACCAGACGAGGGAAACGCTGGAACACCTCGCCGATGGGCACCATCCGCACGCCCAAGGCGGCATCGCGAATCTCTTCCACGAGCTTGGACACCATTCCCACGGCCTCCTCGACGGGTGCCGACTTCTCGCGATCGGCCGCGATCTTGGCGCCTGCGGCGGCGATGACGAGCTCACCCACCAGATCGATCAGATGATCGAGCTTCGCCACGTCCACCTTCACCGACCGGCTTTCCTGGATGGTTTTTTCGCGGGACACTTTCTGTTTTTGCAACGCGGCCGCGACCACCACCGGCGGAACGAAGTGTTCCTTGACGAGCATTTCTCCGAGGGGAGGTTTGCCGGTTGCCGTGTTCTCTTGCATTCGCAGGACGAGCGCGAGTTCGCTGTCCGTCAGGGCTCCGCAGGAGAGCAGGATTTCTCCCAGGCGATTGGGGCTTTCCGGCAGCGAGCGGATCAGGTCCAGATAGGTTTCGATCTTGCTGTGGGGCGGGAGGATGCGGATCGTGGATCCTTCCGCGACGAATTCGAAGACCCCTTCGATGTCCTTGCGGGTCGCTTCGGAGATGAATTGAATCTCGAAACCCAGATAGAGGTTTTCCGGATCCATCTTGGCTGGCGGCGGGAGAAGATCGTCGATGACGTCGATCTGCACGATCCGGCCCAGTGTGGCCATGTACCGGAAGAACGACAACGGGTCCATTCCGGACTTCAGCACATCGGTGGCAAGCCGCAGGGAAATGTGCCAGGCATCGTTGGCGACTCCGTCCACCGGACGGGTGATTTCCTCCACCGGCGATTCGGGAGGGGTGGGCACCACCAGCGACCGTTCGGCGTTGCGTCTGGCCCCTTGGAGCTTCTGGACGAGCGAGGATCCATCCTGGGCCTGTTCGGCAGACAGTGACAAATTCTGCTCAAAGTTTCCCACCAGGGATCCCAGGTGGTCGCCGCATTCCAGGAACAAGGAGATGGTGGAGCTGTCCGGCACGAACTTACCCGATCGAATCTCGTCCAGGATCGTTTCCAGCACATGGGTGAAGGAGACGATCTCGTCCTGGCCGAACAATCCCGAAGAGCCCTTGATGGTGTGGGCGGCGCGAAAGACGGCGTGGATGGATTCGTCGTCGAGTCCGTCCGATTCCATGCGCAACAGGGCATTTTCCATTTCGCCCAGAAGTTCGCGGGCTTCCTGGACGAAGGCGATTTTGGCGGATTCCATGGTCATGGTGTCTCTGCTTGCCTTGGATCAGGTGGTGGCGATGGATTGGTCGAACAATCCATCCAGTCGCAGGAGGCGAAAGGGCTCCATGACTTCCGGGACCGGATGGACAAACCGACAAAATTTGCCTTGGCGGAGCGAATCCGCATGGACGGCCAAAACCATCTGGATTCCGGCCGTGTCGATTTCCGTGATACCGGCGAAATCCAAGGTGATGTCCTTTCCGGATTCCAGGATCTGGACGAAGCGTTCCCGCGCCAGGCCGACGTTGGAAATCTCCAGGGGGCCTCGCAGGCGCGCCACCACGTGGTCGTGCGATTTTGTGACGTTGATCTCCATGACGTCCCCCCTTATGCCAGAATGAGCTTGGAAACGGCATCCAGCAGCACCGGCGGCTGGAACGGCTTGACCACCCAGGCGCGCACGCCCGCGGCCTTGCCTTCGGCTTTCTTGTCGTCTCCGGAAACCGTGGTGAGCATGATGACCGGGGTGAACTTGTAGGCGGGAATCTCCTTGGCCGCCTTCACGAACCCGATTCCGTCCAGGTTGGGCATGTTCACGTCGGAGATGATCAGGTGGAACTTGCGGCCGTCCAGTTTGGACAGCGCGTCCTTGCCGTCGCTGGCTTCCACGACGTCGTATCCGGCGCCTTTCAGCGCCATGGCCACGACCTGGCGGAAGCTGGCGGAATCGTCGATGATCAGGATCGTCTTTGCCATGGTTGCTCGAATTTCCGTCAAAAGAAGGTGATGCCGGAGCTGGCGGCGGAGCTTTGGGGAGATCCGGTCAGGAGATGCTGTTCCTGCGTGGTGTAGGTTCCTTGGAGGGTGGAAAGCCACGGGCCCGGTGCGGGGATTTCTCCGGAGAGCAGGACCGAGGGAAGCCGCTGGGTGTCGTCACGGATGGATGTCAGAATCTGACTGGTCCGGTCCTGGAACTGCAGGTCCACCAGCACCACGCGTACGGTGGTTTCCAAGCCTTTGTTCAGGACGGATAGATCGCGGATCCGTGTTTCCAGATGGCCGGCCTGCTCGGCCAGGTCCTCCAGGGAGGTGTTCACGGAGTGTTCCGCGATGCGCATGGCCTCGTGTTCCTGCTGGGTGATCCGGCCTGCATTTTCCACGATGCGTTGGATTTCCGAGCCGATCGAATCGACTCTGCGCCGGATTTCGGTGGCGGTACCTGCGGACAACTTCGAAAGGTCCTTGACCTCGTTGGCCACCACGGAGAAACCTCGTCCCGCCTGTCCCGCGCGTGCGGCTTCGATGCTGGCGTTGAGGGCTAGCAATGTGGTTTGGGAGGCGATCTTCGAGACCCCTTCGGAGAGCCGTGACAACTCCGACACGGTCGATGTCAGGGTGCGGATCTCCTGGAGGAACACGTCCCGTTCCCGGCTGGCTTGCGAAAGCGAGGCAAGTGCCTGGGGGAGCGTGGTCTGGGCTCGTCTCAGGGCTTCCAGGAGTTTGCGGTTGGTGCCGCCGGAATCCTCCTGCATGGCCTGGCCGATCTCGGAGAGCATCCTGGAAAAGCGTTCGGCGAGATCCGTGACGGCAGATTCTGTCTGGGAACGCGCCAGCTCGATGTTCGCGCTCCAGACGGGTGCCACCTGGACCAGGAAGTCCTGGAGTTCGGACTTTGGGTCGGCACCATTGGGCGTCGGCTCGGCCGGGGTCGGCTCCGGATGCGCCAGGTTCACGGGGCTTGCATGGAGAGCCTCTTGCCGCGTTTTCCACCAAAGCAGCCACCCCGATCCCGCCAAGATCACGACGATCGCCACCGGCTCGAGAAACCATCGCCCCGCAAGCCACGGCAGCGCGAAGCATCCGGCCAGGTGGATGGAAAGCCATAGGTGGGAATTGCGCAATGGGGGCTCCCCTCAGGCTTGGACGATCTTGGAAACGGCTTCCAGAAGGATCGCGGGCTGGAACGGCTTGTTCACCCAGGCGCGGATTCCCTCCGACATCGCTTCGTCTTTTTTCTCTTCGTTGGTGACGGTGGTCATCATGATGACCGGCGTGTGGTTGTATCCCTCCACCCCGCGTGCGCACCGCACGAAGGCGAGGCCATCGAGGATGGGCATGTTCAGGTCGGAGATGATCAGATGGATCTTTCGTCCATCCAGGAGGATCAGTCCATCCCTCCCGTTGGCGGCCTCCAAAACATCATACCCGGCTTCCGTGAGGGCCGCCGCGATCACTTGGCGAAAGATCGGAGAATCATCGACAACCAGGATGGTCTTTGGCATTGGAGTGCGCTCTCCGCGGATGAAGGAAACGGAATCAAGAGTCAGGGTATCATCGCGCTGCTTCACGAGTCAATCCACAAAGAGGATTCCGCGATCCACCACAAAACCGGATCTCACAGGGTATCTTTCCCCAGCTTATGCCACCAACCGAAGGCCGACTGGCGAAAATGAAGCAGATCGCTTCGCTTCGCACACGCAAATACACGTTCGTATTGGAAGACTTCTTCGATCCCCACAACATTTCGGCGGTGCTGCGCACCTGCGAATGTTTTGGCATCCAGGAAGTGCACGTGATCGAAGAACTTCGGCCGTTTCGGATTTCCGGGGCGATCGTGAAAGGTGCCGACCAATGGCTGGACGTGGTGCGCTGGAAATCCCGCCACGAGTGTCTGGAGCACCTGCGGGGCCGTGACTTCCGGATCGCCGTGGCTTCCAGTCGTGCGGAGAAGTCTTTCCACGAAAGCCCGCTGGAAGGGCCCTTGGCGATCTATCTGGGGACCGAATTTTCAGGCAACTCCCAGCACATCTATGGGGCGGCGGATCTGGTGTTCCGTCTTCCGCAGCACGGGTTCACGGAAAGCCTCAACGTGTCGGTTTGCGCAGGGATGATGGTGGCCCATCTGGACCGCCACATGGATGTGGCCGGGCGCGAAAACTTCGTGATGACGCCTGATGAAGTGGAAGAGCTCGTGGCCAAGTGGTCGGCCGCGCACGATTTGCGCGACTGAGCCACTGAGCCACCTCTGGTTCTATTCCCCGCAGCTTGCTCGAGCGCGGAAATCTCAGACCAAGGCGCCGCCCAGCTCCAGCGTCCCGAACCAATCGAGGAATTTCCCGACCTGGTCCCCTTCCAGGATGCACCCGTGCTGGGGACACAGGTAGCGGATGTCCAGTTGGCGAACACGCGCCAGCCAATGGTCGCGGGCTTGGTTGGAGGGCATCCAGCGGCGATGGAATCCTTCCATCAGCGGAATGTGGGCCTCGAAATCCTTCACGTACAACGCATCGTGGCCATCGGGCAGAAGAGCGGCTCCCACGTCGCCGGTGAACAGGATTTTCAGTTCCGCGTCGAAGAGGTGGAAATTGCCGGAAGAGTGAAGGTAGTGGGCCGGGATCAGCTGAAATTCCTTGCGTTCCATCACCACCCGCATGCCGGCGTCCTGGACCTTCACGAACTGGTCCACGTACTCGTGGCCGTAGTGGGCCACGAAACCCGACCAGATCCAGGACAGGTAGATCTTGGCCTGGGGGCACAATCCCATCCACAATGGCAACGAAGAGAAGATGTCCGGATCCTGGTGGGAACACAGAAAATGTCGGATGCGTTCAACGGGCACGATGCGCGAAACGGTGGAGACCACCTGGGGAAAGATCTCCGTGCCACCAGGATCCAGCAGGAAGGCTTCCTCCTTTCCGCAGATCACGTATTCGTTGGTATCGATGACGGAATCCGACTTGTCCGGGTCGCGTCCCAGGACGTACCAGGTGTGGTCGGGTCCCTCTGCAAGCTTGGAGATCTTCATCGCGCGCCTTGGGTGGAGAGTTCGTCGAGCAGTCTCGAGCCATCGCGGCGGAGGATCGACATCGTTTCGATCTTGCCGTCGAGCAGGAGATGGAAGGACTTGAGATCCTCGATGGTGCCCGCCAATTCTTCCGACCGAAACCGGATCTCGGTCACCACGATGCGGATCATGGTGACCACGGGCGGGATCTTGACGGCGATCCGACCCAGATCGGAAACCTGGGAGGCGACCTGGTCCAGGCGCTGCCCCAGATTGGCCAGATGCCGTTGCCGTTTGGACTGCACCTCTCCCAGGCGATTCTCGTAGTGGGCGAGGCTGGACGAATCGATTCCGATTCTGGCTCCCAACTCCAACGAGCCCGCCAGGTGCGAGAGGTGCAACAATCCGATCGATGCGTCCGAGAGGATCTTGGAGGTGTCGGTCAGGTCCGCGAGGCATTCCCGGATTCCGCGTGACAACCGTCCGATCTCGGCGACGATCACTTCCAAAGCGCTTCCCTCGGTGCCGGTCTGGGCGGCAAGAACCTGCGCATTCAATCCAAGACGCTTCATGCCTTCGTTCTGGATGCCCAGCGAACGCGCTTCTTCGGAAAGGCCCATGCAGACGCGATACAGTGCGGTGGTTTTTTGGGTGGATTCGAGGCGGTTCGAATCCTGATCAGACTTCATGCACCGGAGCTTATCATATCCCGGAAGGAAATGTCCAGTCTCCGTTCAGGCTTGCTTCAGGGTCTCCCACCACGGAGCCAATCCGCTTGCGGGATCGTCTTGGAAAACAGCCAACCGGCTGGTGGTGGGGTGAGGAAATTCCAGGCGGTGCGCCCAGAGCATCAGGCGCCACCAACCGAATTGTTCTTGCAGGAAGTGGTTCACGTGCCGATCGCCGTGGGTGGTGTCGCCTGCCAGTGGGTGCTGCATGCGTGAAAAGTGGCGACGCAACTGGTGCCAGCGCCCGGTCAGAGGCTCCAGTTCCACCAAGCAAAATCGCGAGGTGGGGTGTTTGGAGTGGGGAAGGGGACAGGGAACCTCGCAGCGGTCCAGTTCACGCCAGGCGGATTGGGCTTCGTGGAGGATGCCGGAATCGGGATCATCCAATGCTTCGTCGCGGATACCTGAAGTTTCTGGCATCCAGCCGCGCGCGATGGCCAGGTAGGTCTTGCGCACCACACCTGCCTTCCAGCTCTCCTGCAGGATGCGCGAGGCGTCGGAGTTGCGCGCGAACACCACCAGACCAGACGTGGGGCGATCCAGCCGGTGGACGGGATAGATCCGTTCCCCGAACAAGTCCCGCACGGCCTGCAACAGGAAGGTTTCGTCGCGCGAAGCGCCCATTCCCCGATGCACCAGCATCCCTGGGGGTTTTCGGACCACCACGATCGCCTCGTCCCGATGGACAAGGCGGACCCCGGAGGTCGTTGTGTCAGTTTCTGACAAACGCGTCGTAGATGGCTTGGATGCCGCGGGAAAGGTCGGGGGAGGCCACGCCCACGATGATGGAAATTTCCGAGGCGCCCTGGTCGATGATCCGCACATTCACCTTGGCGTCTGCCAGCGCCCCGAACAAGCGCGATGCAACGCCGGTGCGGTGGCTCATGCCATGGCCCACGGTGGCGATCAGGGCGATGTCGCGTTCCACCTCGATGGCGTCCGGTTCGCACGAGCGGCGGATCTCGTCCAGGACCACGCCTTCCACGGGTCCGAAGTCTTCCGCATCGATCACCACGCACATGGAATCGATGCCGGAAGGGGAGAGCTCGTAGCTCACGCCGTTGGTTTCCAGGATGCCCAACACGCGACGTCCGAAGCCACGCTCCTTGTTCATCAGGATCTTTTCGATCTGCAGCAGACAAAATCCGGAGCGTCCGGCCACGCCCGCGATGGGGCGGTCGGCGGCTCGTTCTTCCGGCACGATCAGGGTGCCAGGGTCGGAGGGGCGGTTGGTGTTGGCGATGCGGATGGGGATGGAGGCTTGCTTGCAGGGAAGAATGGCTTCTTCGTGGAACACGTTGGCTCCCGAATAGGCCAGTTCGCGCAGTTCGCGGTAGGTGACCACCTCCATGGGGGAGGCGTCGGTCACGATACGGGGATCGGCCATCAACAGACCCGACACATCGGTCCAATTCTCGTAGAGTTCCACCCCCGCGGCGCGAGCGAGGATGGAGCCGGAAATATCGGATCCACCGCGCGAGAAGGTTTTGACCCTTTCCTGTGGTCCGGTTCCATAGAAGCCGGGCATCACGTAGATCCCCTCGGCGGGGAGTCGCCTGGGCAGCTCCGTCCAGGTGCGGTCGTCCACCAGGCCCAGGGCGTTGATGAACACGGCGCCTTCCGGCTCCACGAAAGTGCCGCCCAGGAACGCCGCCATGATGCGGGCGGAAAAATGCTCACCGCGAGAAGCGATCCAGTCGCGGTCGGCCCCGGCCAGAACGGAAATCTGGAAGGATTTCAGGAGACCGGCCATGCCCGCATCCACACCCAGTTCCTTCTCGATTTCCAGGAAGCGCTCGCGCAAAAGCGCGAAGGACGGGTCAGGCGAAAGTTCGCGCGAGACCATGTCGTGGATGGAAAGCAGGATATCCGTGATCTTCGGATCCTGCTTGTGGCGCTTGCCGGGAGCGGAGACCACCACGGCGCGGCGCTTTGGGTTGGCGCGGACGATCTCGGCCACCTTCCGGAACTGGGCGGCGTCGGCGAGAGAGGTTCCTCCGAATTTGCAAGCGATGGTCATCTGGGCCCTCAGGTCGTGTAGTCGGCGTTGATGGAAACGTATTCGGCGGAGAAGTCGCAGGTCCAGAAGGTGGTTGTCTCCTGGCCTTGGCCCAGGTCCAGACGGATTTTGACTTCTTCTCCGCGCATGGATTCGCTGAGCGCGGGAGCATCGAACGAAAGGGGGGTCCCGCGTTTGAGAACGGTCACCTCCTGGATGGACAGATCCACCGATTGCGGTGTCACGCCGGCGCCGGCATAGCCTGCCGCGCAGAGAATGCGTCCCCAGTTGGGGTCGCGCCCGTGGATGGCGCACTTCACCAATGGACTGTTGCACACGGAACGTGCCACGCGCTCGGCCTGGTCGGCGTCGCGGGCGCCCACCACATCCAGCCGCACCACCGTGGTGGCCCCTTCGCCGTCGCGGACGATCTCGCGGGCCAAGTGCGCGGTAAGGATCTTGAGGGCTTCTTCGAAATGCTCCGCCTCGGGGGTGCCGGGGAGGATCTCGGGCAGGCCCGATGCTCCGTTGGCCATCAAGACGCAGGTGTCGTTGGTGCTGGTGTCGCCGTCCACCGAGATGCGGTTGAACGAGGCATCCACGGCGCTGCGAAACGCGGTGCGCAAGACTTCCGGATGGACCGAGGCATCCGTGGTGAGGTAGGAGAGCATGGTGGCCATGCGGGGGTGGATCATGCCCGCGCCTTTGGCGCAGCCACCCAGGCGGATTTCGCCTCCGGCATAGGCAAAGGAAATCGCCGCATGCTTGGGGCGGGTGTCGGTGGTCATGATGCCGCGAGCGAACAACGCGCCGCCATCGACAACCGGCAACGGGGCAATGGCCGGCAAGCCTGCGCGAATCTTGGGCATGGGCAGCGGCACACCGATCACGCCCGTGGAACTGACCAGGACGCTGCCCGACGAAATTCCCAAGGCGGATTCCAGCAGTTTGGCGGTTTCGCGGGAATCCAAAAGTCCCTGATCGCCCGTGACGGCATTGGCGTTGCCGGAATTCACCAGCACCGCGCGCAACGGGCGTTTGGCGGCCAAAAGTTCGCGACCCAGCAACACCGGAGCTGCAGCCACGGCATTGGTGGTGAACACGGCCTCCCAACGGCAATCGGAGTCGGAAACAAGCAGGGCAAGGTCGGGCGAACCAGAAACCTTGATGCCGCAAGTGTGGAGCGCGGCTTTGAAGCCGCGAGGAGTGGTGGGATGTCCGATGGGATCCAGTTGCATTGGGTCAGGAAAAATACTCCCTGATCCAACGCGTCATGTCTGCAACCTGCTTCCAGGGTCTAGTTTTGACCCCCTATGTTCGCCTTGCCCACGACTCTCGTTGCCTTCGACCTCGAAACCACGGGTCTTTCTGCCCAAAACGATGAAATCATCGAGATCGGTGCGGTGAAATTCTGCTTCCAGAAGGTGGCCGGGAAAATGGACATCGTGGAGAAGGCCACGTTCCAGAGCTTGGTGAAGCCTGACCGCCACATCCCGGAAGCCGCTTCGCGGGTCAACCATATCACCGACGACATGGTGGAAAACGCACCACCCGCCCGCGAAGTGATTCCGCAATTCATTCGATTTTGCGGCCAATCCAGCGTATTGGTGGCCCACAACGGGCATTCGTTCGATGCGCCGTTTTTGCGCGAAGCCTGCAAACGCGCTGGCTTGGCCGTTCCGCGATTGCCGGTGTTGGATTCGCTCAAGATTTCCCGCAACGTGATGCGCGAGAGTCCTTCCCACAAGCTTTCCGAGATCGCCAACCGGTTGTGTGCATCGGGCGAAATCAAGCTGAAGGTGGAGCAAGGCGAGCTCCACAGAGCGCTCTACGACTGCCAGGTGCTGGCCCAGGTGGTGGCCAGGCTTTTGATCAAGGCCTTGCCGGAAAAAGATCTGGCCATTGATCGCTTCCAGAAGGCATGCGAAAAGCTCGCTCCGATTTCCATGTTGGATAATTGACACTGCGGACTTGACAATCCCTTGGTGAGGGTGGGAGAGTGGCGCTAAGGCCAATCTCCCAGATGAACAACCCTCTCAATCCAATCGAGAAGATCCTCGCCGACCTCCACCAGGCCCAAGAGGGCTTGCCCGGCGGCGATCAACTCGCCTTGGCCGGCTTGTTGGCGGCCTTCGACGAGGTTTGCCAAGTGGGGCATGCCCCTCAGGCCATGAAAACCTTGGCGCGCCGGCTTTCCAGTTCTGTTTTCGCGTTGGTGCGCGGAGAGACGCAATCGGCCGCGGAGCTGCCCAAGCTGTGCCAGGGCGTGGAGAAACTGGTGAAAGCGTTGGAGCAGCTTGTGGGCCAGTCGGCCCCCCAGATGCCTCTCCCTATGCCTCCGGAGCCGGCCATGCCCGCTTCCATGAAGGGTCCCGCCAGCGCCGTGGATCAGGCCGAATTGATCCAGGATCTGGAACTGCTTAAACGCTTCGTGGAGCGCCAAAGCCAGGATCTTGAAGGGTTCGAGGTTGCCGTGCTGGAGCGTGAGAAGGGCGTTCCGGAAGGTTCAGAAATTGTCAACCGATACCTCCATACGCTCAAGGGCGAGTTCGGGGTGCTGGATCTGCCACAGTGGTCGGGTTTGATCCACGAGGTGGAGACTGCGCTGGCCCAACGACAGATCGGCACCGAAGGCTTGCTGCGCCTGAAGGATCTGTTGGAGGAGAAGGCCGGAGTTCTGCACACGGCTGCCGGACGCGAGGTGGACGAGTCCATGCTCGCGAAAATCTTTTCCGCCACGATCGCTTCCGAAAGCCAGGCTGGCCAAGCGGCCGAACCGACTGGGGTCTCCACCTTCACGGGGGACACCTCTTTTCTGGTGGATTTCATCGCCGAAGGTGGTGACCACATCCGCAACATCGAGAAATCCTTGTTGCGCCTGGAAACCGCCCCCACGGATGAAGAATCTCTGAACGTGGTGTTCCGGTCCTGCCATACCCTCAAAGGTCTGGCGGGATTTTTGGAACTCAAGGAGATCCAGGAGCTGGCGCACGCCGCGGAAAGCCTGATGGACCGGGCCCGCAACCACAAGATCATCTTGCAGCCCCAACATGTGGACGTGTTGCTGGAAACCACCGACGCCTTCCGGGTGTTGGTGGATGGACTGGAAGGAATCCAGGAGGGAGGGTCCTACCTGCCTCCCGCCAATCTTCCGGTGCTGATCGAGCGGCTGCGCGAGGCCGATTCGCTCCCGCCCATGGAAGCCATCCTGCACGACCAGCCCGCACGTCGCATGGGCGAGCTTCTGGTGGATCAAGGAGTTGATCCCGCCGCGGTGGAACGGGCGTTGTCGGTCCAGAGATCGGGCGATTCCAGGCCCCTGGGCGAGATCCTGCTGGACCAGGGTGACGTTGAGGCCCGCAAGGTGGGCCAGGCCCTGGGACAACAGGTCCAGAACAAACGTGCCCAGGCGCCTCAGGCCGCCATGGGTGTGGAGGAAAGCGTTCGGGTGCCGGTGCAACGGTTGGACCTGTTGATCGATGCCATTGGCGAGGCGGTGATCGCCCAATCGATGGTTTGGGCAGACCCTCGGCTGATGGCCAACCTCGATCTGGCGGTGGAAAAGAAGATCGCCCAGGCCAGTTTGATGATGCGGCAGATCCAGGAATTGTCCATGTCGTTGCGCATGGTGGGGATCCGCTCCACCTTCCAGAAAATGTCTCGCTTGGTGAGGGATCTCGCCCGCAAACTGGAGAAACAGATCGATCTCTCCATGGAAGGGGAAGACACGGAACTGGACAAGACCGTGGTGGAAAACATCGGCGATCCGTTGATCCACATGGTGCGAAACTCCGTGGACCACGGCGTGGAAACACCCGCGGAACGTGTGGCGGCCGGCAAGCACTCACACGGCACGGTGCATCTGCGTGCCTTCCACAAGGCGGGAAGCGTCTACATCGAGATCGAGGACAATGGCAAAGGCTTGGACCGCGAAGCCATTTTGCGCAAGGCGATCGCCGCCGGCAAAGCCAGGGCCGACCAGAACTACACGGACTCTGAAGTGTACCAGATGGTCTTTCTACCGGGTCTTTCCACGGCGAAAGCGGTCACGGATGTGTCCGGGCGCGGCGTGGGGATGGACGTGGTCAAGCGCAACATCGAGGCTCTGCGCGGGACGGTGGAAATCCGCTCCGAAAAGGGCAAGGGCACCTGCTTTTCCATCCGTCTCCCGCTGACGTTGGCGATCATCCAGGGAATGGTGATCCAGGTGGGCTCGGAGAAATACATCATCCCGACCTTGTCCATCCTGAGCACCCAGCTTCTGGACGAGGCATGCGTGAAAACCGTGATCGGCAAAGGCGAGATGATCCACTACCACGGAGAACTCGTGCGGCTGTTGCGGCTTTGCGAGGTGTTCGGCGCCCGCCCCCTGGAGGAATCGAACCAGGGAGTGGTGCTGGTGGTGGAAGATTCCGTGGGCCACAAGGTGGGGCTGGTGGCCGATCGCATCCTGGAGCAGCAGCAGGTGGTGATCAAGAATTTGGGAGCCATGGGACATGTGCCCGGGGTTTCCGGAGGCGCCATCATGAGCGATGGCTCGGTCAGCCTGATCTTGGACGTCGGGGGCGTGGTGAAACTCGCTTCCGGGGATCTATAGGGGGAATCCATGTTCCGCAATTTGAAGATTGCCGGGAAGATCGGAGTCGGATTCTTCGGAATCCTGGTATTGGTGGCTGGTTTGGTGGTCTTTATCGAGCGGAAGTGCCAGCGCATCGATGGGATCGTCAAGTCCATCGTACTGGATCACAATGTGAAGGTTCGCCAGTGCAACCAGCTCCTGGAAAACCTCAACTCCGTGGCCCGGTCGTTGCGAAACATCGCCTTGTCGGATGACCCTGCGCTGCGCAAGGCGGAGGCGATGAAGGTGCGGGGGGTGCGGGACAACCAGACGGCGGTTCTCGATTCGCTTTCCAAATCGCTCTACACGGAGGAAGGCAAGGAGATCTTCGCCAAGGTGGGTGCGGTTCGCAAGATCTACGGCCCGCTCCAGGAACAGATCATGGCCTGCGGCGAGAAAGGGGATCAGAAATGCACCCGCGAGGTGATCCTGGGCCCCTACCAGAAGGCGCAGGACCAATACCTGTCGCTGTTGCGGGAATTGATCCAGCACCAGAACAGACTGTCAGACGCGGCCGGGAAGGAAGCTGCTTCCATATCCAGCATGGTGGTTGTGGTGCTGGTGGTCGCGGGCATCGCCTTGCTGGTGGTTTCCATCCTGCTGGGGTGGATCATCACACGGTCCATCGTGCGGCCCATCGGCGAGTGCGTGGAGTTGGCAGAACTTGTCGCCTCGGGTCGGGTCGATATGGTCGTGCGGATGGACTCCCGCGAGGAGACCGGCCAGTTGAAATCCTCGATGGCCCGCATGATCGACGCGATCCGCAGCATGAGCACCGACGCCCGGATGTTGTCGAAGGCCGCCGTGGAAGGAAGGCTTGCCGCGCGCGCCGACGCCAGCAGGCACCAGGGCGAATACCGGGAAATCATACAAGGGGTGAACGAAACCCTGGACGCGGTGGTGGAGCCCCTGCAAGTGGCGGCAAGCTATGTCGATCGAATCGCCAAAGGGGACATCCCCGCGAAGATCACCGATGAGTACAACGGCGATTTCAATGCCATCAAGCAGAACCTGAACACGTGCATCGACGCGATCAATTCGCTGGTTTCGGACGCTTGGCGCTTGTCGGAAGGGGCGATCTCCGGACAGATTCTGGATCGATCGGATGTGTCGCAGCACCAAGGCGATTACCGGAAGATCATGCAGGGGGTCAACGAAACCTTGGACGCGGTGGTGGGGTTCATCGACCAGATCCCGGCACCGGTCATGGTTGTGGATACATCGTATTCGATCCTCTACGTGAACAAGGCGGGAGCATCGCTGGCAGGACGCGATCACACGGAACTGAGCCGGTCCAAGGAGAAGTGCCATGGATTCTTCAAGACCGGAGATTGCAAGTCGGACCGTTGCGCTTGCGCCAAGGCGATGGCCACCAATCAACTGGCCACATCCCAGACGGATGCCCACCCAGGCAATCTGAACCTGGACATTTCCTACACGGGCGTGCCGATCCGCAACCGTTCGGGAAAGATCGTCGGGGCTCTGGAAGTTGTGGTGGACCAAACGGAAATCAAACGCGCCGCCAAGCTGATGGAAAAGACCAACGCCTTCCAGGACCAGGAAGTGGATCGCCTGAGCAAGGCGTTGGAATCGGTATCCAGGCGTGATCTGACCGTACGCATCGAGGCGGGCCAGGGCGATCCGGACACAGCCAAGTTGCGCGAGAAATTCATGGGCATCAGCCAGGCGTTCAACCTGGCGGTGGAAAACCTCCAGGGTGCGATGAGCCAGGTGGGGGAGGCCGCCGCTCAGGTGGCCAGCGCATCCGGACAAATTTCCTCCGGGAGCCAGTCGTTGGCCCAAGGCGCCAACGAACAGGCCAGCTCGCTGGAAGTGATTTCGGCGAGCCTGGAAGAAATGTCCGGCATGACCCGGCAAAGCGCCACCAACGCCGGATCCGCCAAGCAGCTCGCGGCGCAGGCCGACGACCATGCCGGAAACGGAACCCAGGCCATGGCGCGGATGCGCTCGGCGATCCTGAAGATCAAGGAAAGCTCCGACCAGACAGCCGTGATCGTCAAGACCATCGACGAGATCGCCATGCAGACCAATCTGCTCGCGCTGAACGCCGCCGTGGAAGCCGCCCGTGCGGGCGAGGCAGGCAGAGGCTTCGCCGTGGTGGCCGAAGAAGTGCGAAACCTTGCGCAACGCTCGGCGCAGGCGGCCAAGAACACGGCGGAAATGATCCTCGAATCGGTGCGCAACGCCGATGACGGGGTGAAGATCGTGGTGGATGTGGCGGGATCGTTGGAAAAGATCTCCAGTAGCACCCGCAAGGTAAACGACTTGATCGTCGAGATCGCTTCCAGCGCCAAGGAGCAGGAGCAAGGCATCCGCGCGGTGAGCGAATCGGTGAGCCAGATGGACAAGGTGACCCAGTTGAATGCCGCCAACGCGGAAGAATCCGCCAGCGCCTCCGAGGAGCTGACCGCCCAGGCCCAGGATCTGCGTTCCATGCTGGGGAGCTTCCGGCTGGATTCGCATTCCGATTCCGCTTCGCACGAACCTGGAAAGATGCTGTTGCGGATCGAGACCGATTCTGCTCCGGTTCGCTCCAAGCCTGGATTGCGACATCGGCAGAGCCTTGCATAAACAATTGAATCCACCGAAGGACGACAGGATCCACTATCCACGGAGGGCCAGATGGCAGAGGCGATGAACAAAGAAGTGTCTCAGACCGGGGCGAGCCGGGCGGGGAAATACCTCACCTTCAAGCTCGCCGAAGAAGAGTTCGGTCTGGAAATCCTGAAGGTGCAGGAGATCATCCAGCTCCAGGCCATCACCAGGGTGCCACGCACGCCGGAATATGTCCGAGGGGTGATCAATCTGCGAGGCAAGGTGATTCCGGTGGTGGATCTGCGACTCAAGTTCGGGATGAACCACACCACCGACACCGAACGGACCTGCATCGTGGTGGTGCAGATCCGCCACGGCGACGGGATCGTGGTGACGGGCACCATCATCGACGAGGTGCGCGAAGTGCTGGACATCCCGGCCGCGAGCATCGAGGATACCCCGAGCTTCGGGACGTCCATCGATACGGAATTCATTCTGGGAATGGGGAAGATCGGCCAAAGCGTCAAGATCCTCCTGGACATCGACAAGGTCCTTTCCAGTCAAGATCTGACATCACTCAAAACGGCCGCGGGCGCCTGAATCTTCCCAAAGAAGGAGAGCTGAAAATGTTCAAGAACATGAAACTCGCGATACGGCTTACGCTCGGGTTCGGGCTGCTGGTGGCCATGATGGTCACGCTCGGCGCCATCGCCCTGGACCGGATCGGCAAAATCAACGATGGCATCAAGCTGGTGGTCAAGGACCGCATGCCCAAAATCGAAACTTCCAACAATTGGATTGATGCGGTGAACGCGGTGGCGCGGATCCTGCGAAACGGGGTGATTTCCGATGATCCGGCCTTCATCGAAAAAGAATTTGACCGGATCGCTGGAGAAAGAGAAAAGATCGACAAGGCCCGAAAATCCTTGGAAGAGTCGATCACATCCAAGGAGGGCAAGGAAAAGCTCGAGGCGGTCACCAAGCTGATTCCTGCCATCCGCGAAGGACAGGAAAAGATCATCGGGACTCGCTAAGAGCAGGAAGGACTCCAGTGGCGATTGAACACCTCTTCGGGGACTATCGAAAGGTCCAATCGGACTATCTGGCCGCACTGAACGAAATGATCAAGTTCCAATCCGATTTGGCAGAGAAGGATGGAGACGGCGCAGCCGAGATGGCCGCCATGGCCAACAAGCTGATCCTTGGTTTGATCTTCTTTGCCGCGTTCTTGGCCCTTTTGGTGGCCTGGTTGGTGACGCGCAGCATCACCAGGCCCATCGGCAAGTGCATCGAGATCGCCGAGAAGGTCGCCAAGGGCGACACCACCACGGAGATCAAGGTGGAGAGCACCGACGAAACGGGGCTTCTGGACGCCATGGCACGCATGGTCCAGGCCATCCAACGGATGAGCGGCGATGCCTCCACGCTGGCGATGGCCGCGGTGGAAGGAAAGCTCGCCACCCGCGCCGACGCCACCAAGCACCAGGGTGATTTCCGCAAGATCATCCAAGGGGTGAACGACACCTTGGACGCGGTGATCGGGCCGCTCAACGTAACGGCCAAATACGTGGATGACATCTCCAAGGGTGTGATCCCTCCGGTCATCACCGACAACTACAACGGCGACTTCAATGTCATCAAGACGAATCTCAATAGCGTTGTGAAGATGATGAGCGACCTCCTCAAGGAGACCGATGTCATCATCAAGGCCGCCGCGGATGGCGAATTGGATAAGCGCGCCAACGCGACGTTGTTCCTGGGTGGATGGAACCAACTGGTTTCCGGTGTGAACGACACCATCACCAACATCGTCAACCCGCTGATGGTGACCGCCGATTACGTGGAGAAAGTCTCCAAGGGTGTGATCCCACCGGCGATCACGGATCTGTACAAGGGCCAGTACAACCTCATCAAGAACAACCTCAACGCGGTCGTGAAGATGATGAGCGACCTTCTGACAGAAACCGATGGACTGGTCAAGGCGGCATTGGGTGGCTCCCTTTCCACCCGTGCCAACGACAAACTCTTCGTGGGTGGCTGGAATCAGTTGGTGGCGGGTGTGAACAAAACACTCGATTCCGTGCTCGAGCCCATCAATGAAGCCGCCGGAATCCTGGACAAGGTTGCCGCGCGGGATCTCACGGCACGGGTCATGGGCAACTACCAGGGAGACCACGCCAAGATCAAGGATTCCTTGAACCTGGCGGTGGACAACCTGGAGAAGGCCCTTTCGCAGGTGGCGGACGCCACAGGCCAGGTTTCCAACGCCAGCCAGCAGATCGCCTCGGGAAGCCAGAATCTGGCCCAGGGCGCCAACGAACAGGCGAGCTCATTGGAGCAGGTGTCGGCGAGCTTGGAAGAAATGTCCAGCATGACCCGTCAGAGCGCCGACAACGCACTTGCCGCCAAGAACCTCTCCGGCGAGGCCGATACCAACACCAAGCAGGGCTCGGAAGCCATGGTGCGGATGAGTTCTGCCATCAACAAGATCAAGGAAAGCTCCGACCAGACGGCGAAGATCGTCAAGACCATCGACGAGATCGCCATGCAGACCAACCTGCTTGCCTTGAACGCCGCGGTGGAAGCCGCTCGTGCAGGGGAGGCCGGACGGGGATTTGCTGTGGTAGCCGAAGAGGTGCGAAATCTCGCGCAACGCTCCGCCCAGGCTGCCAAGAGCACCGCTGACATGATCTCCGAATCGGTGCGCAATGCGGATGATGGAGTCAAGATCGTGGTGGACGTGGCGGGATCGCTGGACAAGATCGCGGTGAGCACGCGGAAGGTGAACGACCTGATCGCGGAAATCGCATCGAGCGCCAAGGAGCAATCGCAGGGCATACGGGAAGTCAGCGAGGCCGTGAGCCAGATGGACAAGGTGACCCAGCAGAACGCGGCCAACGCGGAGGAATCCGCCAGTGCATCGGAAGAGCTGTCCAGCCAGGCGGAAGAACTGTCCGGAATGGTGGCTCAGTTCAAGATCCGGACATCCGGAGCCGGCATGGCACCGCCGCAGGCGTTGCGTTTGGCGCACAGTGCGCCAACGGCCAGCAGGGCGCAAGTCCCCAAGGCGAAGGCGCACAAGCCGGGCATGAAGACCATCAGCGCGGAGCAGGCCATTCCGATGGACGACGACGCGCTGCGGGAATTCTAGGCGAAACCACGTTGCCACCTTCCGGCGGACCAGGGATCCTTGCTGGATCTTCGGCCCTGTGTCAGAGTCGCCGGAGGTCTGGACCTTGCCGGAACCGGGGTGTCTCCAATCCGGACCGGAATCCCATCAAGGCCGAATTTCGAATGAAAATTTCCACCAAGATCCTTGCCGTCGCTCTCCTTCCCTTGGCTGCGTTCATGTTCCAAAGCTGGCGCATCTATTCGCAGGCCAGTACCGAACATGATCTGGTGGAAACCATGGCCTCCCATGCGGGGGCATTGGATGCGATGTCGATGGTCGCCCACCAGTTGCAACGGGAGCGGGGTCTGTCTTCGCTTTACGCGACCGGCGGCGAAGTCGGGGAGAAGCTGCGATCGCAGCGCCAGCTCACCGATGAAGAACTCCAGAAGTACCTCCTGAAATTGAAGGACTCGAAATTTCCCGCCGACAAGATCTCTTCGACCTTGTCGACTCTCGATCAACTGCCCACGCTTCGTGCCCAGGCGGACTCGAAGTCCGACCCCGCCGCGATCCGCAAGGGCTACACCGCCTTGATCCGCTCCCAATTGGGTTTGTATGTGCTGGGGATCAACGGACCCACCACCAAGGGAGTGGGGAAGGCCTGGACAAGTCTTGCCTTGTTGGAGGAATCCAAGGAGGCGACCGGGCAGCTTCGCGCGCTCAGCTCGTCCTTGTTCAAGCGTGACTCCTCGGTGGGCATGGAGGAGCAGAAGCAACTGCAGGCGTTGTATGCGCGCATCGAGAGCAACCTCCAGTCGCCGGGATTGGCCCTGTCGAAGAAAACCAGACAGGTTTTGGACAGCATCCAAGCCGAGCCGGTCCGCAACCAGGTGGATTCGCTGTTTTGGCGACTGTTCGAACGATCGGCAACGGGTTCCTTCGGGGTCGATGCCAAAAAAAACTACGACCTGTTCACTTTGCGGATCGATCAACTGGCCATCGTGGTCCATGCGGAGTCCAAGCTCGGAACCGAGAGGATGATGGAATTCCACGACCAGGCGCAATCCAGCGAACGCATCGCGATCATTCTCGCTTTGGTCACATTTTGTCTTCTGCTGACCTTGTTGTACTGGGTTTCGAGGGATTTGCTAGCCGGGTTCGGATTTGTCGGCAAGATCGTCAAGTCAGTTGCTGAGGGAGATTTCACCGAGGTGGCATCCCACCGCATCAACGACGAGTTCGCCCGGCTGGGCGGCGAGGTCCTGGGGATGAAGTCGGTTTTGCAAAGCCTGGTCGGGGATCTTTCAGCGATGTCCGACGAGCACAACAAGGGCGAGATCGACGCTCGGCTGCCGGTGGATCGATACCAGGGCGAGTTCCGCTCCATGGGAGAAGGGATCAACGCGATGGTCGATGGGCACATCGCCGTCAAGAAAAAGGCGATGGCCTGCATCAAAGCTTTCGGTGAAGGGGATTTCGAAGCGCCGCTGGAAACGTTCCCCGGCAAGAAGGCGTTCATCAACACCACGATCGAACAGATGCGACGGAATTTGAAGGCGTTGATCATGGATGCCGATGTTCTTTCCAAGGCGGCTGTCGAGGGGAAACTCGCCACCCGCGCCGACGTGTCCAGGCACCAAGGGGGATTCCGGAGGATTGTCCAAGGAGTCAACGAAACGCTGGATGCGGTGATCGGGCCGCTCAACGTGGCGGCTAGCTATGTGGAGAGGATTTCAAAAGGAGACATCCCCGCGAAGATCACGGACTCCTACAACGGTGACTTCAACGCCATCAAGAACAACCTGAACACCTGCATCGAGGCGGTGAATCTGCTGGTGGCCGATGCCGCGGCGCTGACCAGAGCGGCAGTGGAAGGAAGGCTCTCCACGCGCGCCGAGGCATCCAGGCACATGGGTGATTTTCGGAAGATCGTCCAAGGGGTAAACGAAACCCTGGACGCAGTGATCAAGCCAGTGAACGAGGCGGCGGAGGTTCTCGAGCGCGTCGCCGCTCGGGATCTTACCGCCCGGGTGGAAGGAAGCTACCAGGGCGACCACGACCGCATCAAGAAGGCATTGAACACCGCGGTCGACAATCTGGAAAGGGCTCTTTCCCAAGTGGCGGATGCGGCCGGCCAGGTGTCCAACGCCAGCCAGCAGATCGCCAGTGGGAGTCAGAATCTGGCCCAAGGAGCCAACCAGCAGGCGAGCTCCCTGGAACAGGTTTCGGCAAATTTGGAGGAGATGTCGAGCATGACCCGCCAAAGCGCCGACAACGCCTTGGCCGCCAAAAACCTTTCCGGAGAGGCCGACACCAACACCAAGCAAGGTTCTGACGCCATGGTGCGGATGAGTTCGGCGATCAACAAGATCAAGGAAAGCTCCGACCAGACGGCGAAGATTGTGAAAACCATCGACGAGATCGCCATGCAGACCAACCTGCTTGCCTTGAACGCCGCCGTGGAAGCCGCTCGAGCGGGCGAAGCGGGTAGAGGCTTCGCCGTTGTCGCGGAGGAAGTGCGCAACCTTGCCCAACGCTCAGCCCAGGCGGCGAAGAATACTGCAGACATGATCTCCGAATCGGTGCGCAATGCCGACGATGGAGTCAAGATCGTGGTGGATGTGGCGGGATCGCTCGACAAGATCGCGGTCAGCACGCGCAAGGTGAACGACTTGATCTCCGAGATCGCATCGAGTGCCAAGGAGCAGTCCCAGGGCATACGGGAAGTCAGCGAGGCGGTGAGCCAGATGGAAAAGGTGACCCAGCAGAATGCCGCCAACGCGGAGGAATCCGCCAGCGCATCGGAGGAATTGTCCAGCCAGTCGGAGGAATTGGCGGGGATGGTGGGTCAATTCAAGATCGGAACCGGCTCACGAACCAACATGGCGACAATGCACCTTGGCCGACAGGCCAACATGATCGTATGAGCCGGAGAAGAATGGGAAAATGGCATCTGGACTCGAACCGTGAGGAAGGAACCGGAAGATGACAGTTGAACGTCGGAAAGGTGGCGTGGAACTCGACGGGGCCTTGGTGGGCCCCGGCGAGATCGCGCTGGTGGAGGATGGTTCGCGCATGGTGGCCATCCTCGCTTCCGGCGTGGCGGTGTGCCTGTGGGCTCCCCAGGAGAAGATCGCCGCGATGGCGCACTTCATGGAGCCTCGTACCACGGACAAGCATTCGTGTTTCGCGCGATTTGGCAATGTGGCCGTGCCGGAAGTCGTCAGGTTGGTGCGAGCGGAAGTTCCCCAAGGGAAACTCGAAGCCCAACTGTTCGGCGGCGCCCAGGAATACCCCGGGGATCGGCGCGGACCGGACAACGTGGCGATGGCGGAGAAGGTCCTGGCCGCCCGCGAGATCGAAATCAGCTCCAGGGATGTGGGTGGAACCAAAGGGCGCAAGGTGCTGTTCGACGGCAAAAGTGGCCAGGTCGCGATCTTGAAAGTCCACAAGTTGCGCGAGGAGGACTGGATATGATCCTAGACCCCGCAATAGGGCTGGGCGCATCGCATCCCAGCCCGCACAGCATCTTGGCTCGTACGGTCTCGTCACCGCACCTAACAAGGGTGCGCCTCCTCGCCCGCCAAGCCAATCTGCAGCGCGTTCCGGGCGCGCTGCATCCCTCTCTATCGCGGGGGCTAGGATGATCCAGTCCGACGGAATCCGTCCCGACCAATACGAGGCGATCCGCGCCCTGGTGTACCGCAAGGCGGGGATCGCGCTGGGCGGCTCCAAACAAGCCCTGGTGCAGGCCCGGTTGGCCAAGCGGCTGCGAAAACTGGAATTGTCCACCTACGACGAATACTTGGAGTACCTTGGCGGCCCCGACTCCGACGAAGAAATCGTGCAATTGCTGGATGCGATCTCCACCAATTTCACGTCGTTTTTCCGCGAAGAAAAACACTTCGACCTGCTGACGCAAATTGTTCGGGAGGCGTCGCTGAAAAACGCCCACAAATTCAGGCTCTGGTGCGCCGCGGCGTCCACCGGCGAAGAGCCTTACACGTTGTCCATGGTTTTGCAGGAGGCGGGCCCGTCCATCACGGACCTCAGGATCCTGGCCACGGACATTTCCACCCGCGTGCTCAAATCCTGCCAGGCAGGCAGCTACGATGCCCAGAAGTTCAAGAATGTTCCGGAACCGCTGCAGCGCCGATGGTGGGTGCGCGAAGGTGGGCGGCTGGTGGCGGGGGAGATGTTGCGCAAACCATTGACCTTCGCCCGCATGAACCTGGCCGAGGCTCCGTACGCGATGAAAGGACCGTTTGATGTCATATTCTGTCGGAATGTCATGATCTACTTCGACACCGATGGTCGCAAGAAATTCGTCAACGAAGCCAGGCGCCTTCTCGCGCCGGGGGGGTACCTGTTCGTGGGAAGTTCCGAAAGTTTGGCGGGCATCGCCGATGGTTTCACCTCGGTGATGCCTTCGGTCTACCGAAAGGGCAGCCCGTGACGGAACGAAGGACGATCGGGATCTCGGAGCGATTCTTGACAAAAAGTGCTGGCGACCTTCTGGTCACGCACGCCTTGGGGTCCTGCGTGGGAGTGGCCATCCATGATCCGGTGGCCCTGGTGGGCGGAATCCTCCATTACATGCTGCCCACCGGGACGCTGGATCCTGTCAAGGCGGCGGACAATCCGTTCATGTTCGGCGATACGGGCATTCCGGCCTTCTTCAAGGAGGCCTACGGGCTGGGCGCCACCAAGGAACGCCTGCGCGTGGTGATCGCCGGTGGAGCACGGGTGATCGAAAGCGTCCAAAGCTTGGATATCGGAGCGCGCAACGTGGTGATCGCGCGCAAGCTTTTTTGGAAGAACGGCGTTTTGATCGCCGCCGAGAACGTGGAAGGGAACCGGCCTCGCACACTTTTTTTGGAGGTGGCGACCGGACGAACCTGGTTCACCAGCCGCGGCGAGGTCACCGAACTATGAACAGAACGATCGATCGATCCGTTAAGGTTTCCGTTCGTCCTGAGGAGGCCCGCAGGGCCGTCTCGAAGGGCGAAGCGGAGAGGAAATGCGAAGGGATTGAACACCATTTTCGACAGATTCCATCCTATTTCAGAATCCCGCCCACCCTTCGAGACGCCTCCTTGCAGTCGGCTCCTCAGGATGAGCGGGATCTTGCAAGTCGCTGTTGGATGTCGTCGCTGGCCAAGCGAAAGGAGCAATAGATGGGATACACGGTCCTATTGGTGGACGACAGCGAAACCATCCGCGGAGCCCTTCTCAAGGCGTTCCAGATGGCCAAGCTTCCGATGGAGGAAGTGTTCCAGGCATCCGATGGCAGGGAAGCTCTGGCGAAACTCAAGTCGGTTTGGGTGGACATGGTTCTCACCGACATCAACATGCCCAACATGGGCGGCGTGGAACTCCTGGCGGCCATGAAGGCCGATCCCAGCCTCAAGGACATCCCCGTGGCGGTGATCTCCACCGAAGGGAGCAGCACGCGCATCCAAAGCCTGCAGGAGGCGGGGATCGCGGGCTACCTGCGCAAGCCGTGCAGGCCGGAAGAAATCCGGGACCTTCTCCACAAGGTGCTGGGGGACTGGAAATGAGCGACGAAATGCGCGAGGCGCTGGAAGCCGTGTCCCAGAGGATCCTGGAAGAAGCCGCGTTCTTCTTTTCCGATCCTATGACAGATTCTGCGAAGCGTCCGAACGAAGATTGGGATCCGGTGGGAATCGAAATGTCGTGGGAAGGTGACGCGTCTTCGGGAACGATCCGGGTGTGGTCGGATACGGCTTTGCTGGTGGTGCTGGCCGCCAACATGCTGGGGGTGGAAGAAGACAACCCGAAGGCCCATACCCAGCAACGCGACGCCTTGGGGGAGGTGCTGAACATGGTGCTGGGAAATTGCCTGACCGAAGCCTGGGGCCCGGGTCCGGTCTTCCAGCTGGGAATCCCTCATCCCGCCGACCAGGCGAACTTGGCGGACGATTCGAATGGTGGATTTTGGCTGGTGGCGGAGGGATTGCCCATGTTGTTTTGGGTAGGCTCCGGCTCATGAGCGGAGTCGTAAAAAAAGTCAAGGTCTTGGTGGTTGACGATTCCGCCGTGGTGCGGGAAGTGCTGGTGCGCGAGCTATCCAAACACCCGCGAATCGAGGTGGTGGGAGTCGCCCCCGACCCGTATGTCGCTCGCGACAAGATCCTTCGGCTTTCTCCAGACGTGATGACCCTGGACCTGGAAATGCCACGCATGGATGGGCTCACGTTCCTGCGCAAGATCATGGAGCACCATCCCGTGGCCACCATCGTGGTGAGTTCCATCACGCCCGAAGGAAGCCGGATGGCCCTGGAGGCCCTGGACATCGGGGCTCTGGACGTGCTGTGCAAACCAGGAGCGGCGTATACCGTTTCCGAGGTGGTCCCTATCCTTATGGAGATGATCCTGGCGGCCTCGGAAGTGACCATGCGCCGGCCCTCCAAGGAGGCGCCGTCCAAGCCTGCGATCCTGAAATCCACCGTGCTTCGCACCACCACCAAGATCGTGGCGGTGGGCGCATCCACAGGAGGAACGGCGGCCATCGAGGCGTTCTTGCGCCCGTTTCCCGCGCTGTGCCCGCCCATCGTGCTGGTCCAGCACATGCCTCCGGGCTTCACGAAATCGTTCGCGGAACGTCTTGACAGAGATTGTCAGATGGAGGTGAGGGAAGCCAAGCATGGCGACCTGGTGAACCCCGGCATCGCCCTGTTGGCCCCCGGCAACTACCACATGGTGTTGCGACGCAGCGGTGCCCAGTACCGGGTGGAGCTCCATCAAGGAGAACGCCGCCACTACCAAAGGCCCGCGGTGGATGAGCTGTTCGAGTCGATGGCCCAATTCGCAGGGGCCAACGCGGTGGGAGTGATCCTCACCGGCATGGGCGCCGATGGCGCGGCTGGTTTGCTGGCCATGAAGGAAAAAGGGGCGCGGACCATCGCGCAGGACCGGGCCACCTCGGTGGTCTGGGGCATGCCGGGAGAGGCCGTTGCACTGGGGGCCGCCGAACATGTGCTGGCGCTCAACGAGATTCCCGCCAAGGTGCTGCGGTTGGTCGCGGAGGAAACGCCATGAAGAAAATCCTGCTGGCCGAAGACGACCGGATCTCGCGGGTCATGTTGCAAGCCGTGCTCCAGAAGTGGGGTTACCAAGTGGAATCGGCGGGCAACGGACAAGAAGCGTTGGCCAAATTATTGGACCCGGATGGCCCCTCGCTGGCGATCCTGGATTGGATGATGCCCGTCCTGGATGGCTTGGAGGTTTGTCGGCAGGTGCGCGACAGCGTTGGGTTGCGGCATGTCCATATCATCCTTCTGACCTCCAAATCGAAAGGCGCTGACGCCGCCGCCGCCATGAATGTCGGCGCCGACGACCATGTTTCCAAGCCCTACGACCTGCTCGAACTGCAAGCTCGCATCGAGCTGGGCTTCCGACGGATCCGATGGGCCCGCGATTGTTCCACCGGATACTTGCGCCCCCAACAGATCCAAGGACTGATGGAGGTCAATCGCCTGGCCATGCTGCAGGCCATGCGCGGCAGACTCCACTCCACCTCGGATTCCCCCCGTGCTTGTCCCTTGCGCGACACTTTGGAACGTGTCGAGCGGTGCATGGGCGGAGGTTTGCGAACGACGGTGGCCGGGGTGAAGAGCGGACCCGAGCCCATGGTGGCGATGGAACGTACCGCCCTTGAACAATTGTTGGCCAACCTGTATTCGCACTGGCAGGCGGCGATGCCTTCCGGTGGCACGGTGGAAATTTCCTGCGGCGAGGTGACGGAGGGCAAGGTTCGCCTGACCTGCCTGGACGACGGCCCGCCGGTGTCGGATGTGCAGATTTTGTCTGGTGCCCTGCTGGCCGGAGAGACCCAGCAGATCTCGACAGGAATGGGAATTCTGTTCGCCAAGGCGATGGCGGAATCCTGTGGCGGGGCGCTTTCCTGGAGCCATCCCTCGGACGAAAAGGGCTTGCTTCTGGAAATCGATCTTCCGATCCACCCTGGGTAAACAACCCCCGCAGCGAGTGTCGGGGACGATTTCCAAAGAGATTCAGCCCAGTCGGCCCAACGCCCAGAATCCGGCGGCGGTCGCTCTCAGTCGGGATGCCCCCAAGGAAACCATCAGGATGCCTCGCTCCTGGAACAAGGCGTACTCCCGGCTGGAAAATCCACCTTCCGGACCAACCACCAGGGTTGCTTGCCCTTCCAACGTTGTCGGTTTACCGGAGGCGTCGCACACGGCCACGGTCTCATCGGCTGGCCGAGCGGAAAGCCAGGAATCCAACCCAACCGGCGCGGGGATTTCGCAGAGCCACGCCTGTTTGGACTGCTGCAAGGCGGCGATCGCCTTGGCTTGGAGGCGTTGGACCTGGTGCTCGATGTCGCGGTTTCTGGCCACCTGGACATGATCGGTCCACAGCGGTTGCAGGCTTCGCAGGGGTGTCTGGCAACACAAATCGACCACTTCCTCCAGTCCGCGGTTCTTCAGGACGGCCTGCGCCAAGGCCAATTGGGGCTGGGGCAACACCTGGGCCACATCAAGACATTGCAGTCGGGCATGGCGAGGATGGGCCTCTTCCAAGAGGGCGTTCAGGACTTGTCCGTGCCCGTCGGTGACCGTGCATCGGGTTTGGGCGGCCAAGCGAAGCACCCGCACGAGGTGTCCGGATTCTGAATCGTCCAGCTCCAGGAGGCTTCCGGCCTGGGCGCGGGGGTGGTAGATCCATGTTTCGTCGTAGGTTCTGGTCATGTCACTGAAATGTAAAGGTGTAGGCCCCGGATTGGAGTCTGGAGAACCCTTGCTAGATTGTCCTGTCTTTCGTTTCCGGAGGTCTCTATATGCGAAGCATCGATGGGTCGTTCGTCGCGCCGTCCAAGCCGGTGGCTCTGGTCGCTTCGCGTTTCAATTCCCTGGTGGTGGACCCCTTGGTGGAAGGCGCCCGCGACGGTCTGGTGCGCCATGGCGTGGCCGACGACCAGATCGTGGTCATCCGCGTTCCCGGCGCCTGGGAGATCGGTGCCGTGGCGCGCCGTTGCGTGGACTCCATGAAGTATTCCGCCGTGATCGCCCTGGGTTGCGTGATCCGCGGTGAGACTCCCCATTTCGACCAGGTCGTATCCGGAACCACCCGTGCGTTGGGGCAATTGGCTTACGAGGCGAATGTGCCGGTGGTGTTCGCCGTGCTCACCACGGAAGACCTGGAGCAGGCCCAGCAACGCGCTGGCGGCAAGGCCGGCAACAAAGGCTGGGAAGCGGCGCTTTCCGCCTTGGAACTGTGCGATCTCTACCGGAAGATCGGCGAGGCATGAGCGGACGCGGAGGAAGAGAGCTCGCACTGCATCTGCTTTACCAGATGGAAGTGCGTGGCGAAAGCATCGACCAGGTCCTTCCCGAGGCGTTGGTGTTCTTCCAACCCACCCCGGAAGATCGCGCGTTCGCCGTCCGACTGGTGGAATACGCATTGGAAACCATGGGTTTCACCTCCGACTTGCTGGAAAAACACGCCCGCAACTGGGATCCCAATCGGTTCGCCTTGATCGATTCGTGCATCCTTCGGCTTGCCATCGCCGAACTGGCGAAGGTGCCCCAATCCCCTATGAAGCTCGTCATCAACGAGGCCATCGAGCTGGCCAAAAGTTATTCGACCGTCAAATCCGGCGGATTCGTCAACGGTGTCCTAGATCCCATCGCCCGCATCGTCCGGGGTGAATCGCACCCCAGCAAAGGAGAAGCAACGTGACCGAGCGCAAGTTGAAGTGGTTTGGAGCCCTGGGAGCGACCCTGTTCGCCCTGGTGGTCTACACGCTGACCATGTCGCCCAGCGTGAGCTTCTGGGATTGTGGCGAGTACATCTCCGCCGGCAACATGCTTGCGGTCCCGCACCCCCCCGGAATGCCACTGCATCACCTGATCGCGCGCGTGGGGATCTTGATGTTCACCTGGTGGGACGACATCGGGGCTCGCGTCAACTGGATTTCGTGTTTGGCTTCCGCACTCATCGCCGGAACCGCCTATTTGACGGCGTTTCGCGGCATCCGCATGCTCCAGTCCCGCAAGGAACAGGAAACCGGCGTGTGGGTGGCTGTATTGGGTGGTGTGTTGGCCGGACTCATGTCCACCTTCTGCGACACACTCTGGTTTTCTTCGGTGGAAGCCGAGATGTACACCCCCGCGATGTTCTTCACGCTGCTTTCGGTGTACTTGATGCTGGAATGGACGGATCTTCGCTCCACTCCTTGGGGCGATCGTCTGCTCGTCTTTGTGATCTACATGAGTTACCTGGGTGTGAACTTCACGATGTTCACGGTCATGTTTGTCCCCATTTTGGTGATCTACGTGGTGTTCGTGGATGAGTCAAAGCGCCGCATGTACCCCTTGTACATCGCCGGAACGTTGTTGTTGTCCGTGATCTATATGCCGGGACTCTTCCCGCTGCTGGCCTTGTTTTGTGCGGTCGTGAGTTTCTTTGCCGTGCTTGTCCTGGGTAGGAACAACACCCTGCATCGTCAGGGATGGAAATTGTCGTCCATCATTTCGTTGGCCGCCTTGCTTGGTTGGTCCATGTATCTGTACATCCCCATTCGTTCCAGCCTGGACCCCATCGTGGACGAAGGCGATCCGGAAGTGCGCAAGCCTTTGGTGTTGGCGGACAGGAATTCGTGGGACAACCTCAAGAACAAGCCTTCCCTCGCCGATGCCTTCGATCTGAACAACTGGGGCGAGTTCCGCGAATACATCGAGCGCAAGCAATACGGTTCGGAAAACATGATCGTGCGCTCCATGACCCGCCGGTCCAATCCGCTGAACCAATTTTTGGTGCACGAGAACATGGGCTACGGTGGCTACCTGGTGCAACAATTCACGCCGTTCAAGAACCAGCGTGTGACGGAACTGTTCGGGATCAAGATCCCGAGCCTGGTCAGCTCAATCGGCGTCAATTCCATTCGTGAGGAAACGTCGGGCAAGTATGTCCAGGATTCCGGCAGACGGTTGGCTCTTTTCCAAGGCTGGAAGATCTGGCAAGTCTTCGTGTTGATGTTGGTGACCGGCTTTTTGCTGGCCCAGTACGTCGCTCGTCCATTCTGGCGAGACTGGACCGAAAACCGCAACCTCTGGTCCCTCCTGGCGGGAGTCTTCATCAGCATTTCCTGGGGAATTTTCATGATGGTGGCCTTCGGGCACCACTATTCCGGAATCGCTTCCTGGATTCCGTACCGTTGGTTGCAGCTCTCCGTTGTCCTTTTGGCCCATCTGCCGCTTCTTTGGCTGTTTCGATTGGGTTGGTCCCGCCAAAAACAGCTTTCCGTGCTGTTGGCCGGACTGTACGTGTTTTCCAGTTTCGGAATGCTCTGGTACGTGAACTTCTCCGACGGCACCCGGCCCGAGGTGGCCTATCTGCGCCATTGGGAGCAGCAGGCCAAGGAAGCCAAGCGCGAAGGCGTCGAGCCGCCTCCGTTTCCTGGTCCCGTCCACATGGAAGTGCGCGAACGCGATTACTTCTTCACGCCGGCCTTCGTGCTGGTGGCGGTGCTCTACGGCATGGCCGCCGCGCTCTACGCCCAGCGCCTGCGCGACCAGTCCAAACGCTGGCAGTCCCAGCCAAAATTTGTCGGATACATGGCGATGGTGGCCATGATGCCTGTCGTGGCCGGTGCTTCCAACTGGCATCAGAACGATCGTCATCTGAACTGGATCCCCTACGACTACGCATACAACCTGCTGAACTCCTGCGACCCCAACGGAATCCTGTTCACCAACGGCGACAACGACACGTTCCCGCTGTGGGCGTTGCAGTACGCCTACGGGATCAGGCCGGACGTGCGGTTGGTGAATCTATCCCTGATCAACACCGACTGGTACATCCGCCAGATGCGCGACATCGAGCCCAAGGTTCCCGTGTCGTTTTCCGACGTGAAGATCAAGGACATCTCCGAGCGTGGAGGACAGGAGAACCCCTATCCTGCCAACTCCGAGATTCCCATCGGCAAACGCATGATTTCCGTTCCTTCCCGGGAACAAAAGCCCTGGCTGGCCACACAGGACATCATGGTGATCAACATCGCCATGGCCAACGAGAAGTCCGCCAAGCGCAAGCCCATCCATTTCGCCGCCACCGTCGGTGAAGACAACATGATGGGGCTCGCCCCGTACTGCCGCATGCAGGGCATGGTGTACACCCTGACGGACTCCATGCAGCAGGATCCTGTCGACATCGACCGGACCTTGGAGCTGTTCTCGAAGGTCTATCGGTTCCGCGGCATGGCCGGCGACGAGTTCTCGAAGGGCTTTTTGGACGACGATTCGCGTCGACTGGAGTCCAACTACTCGTCCATCGCCATCCAGGCGGCCATGCTTTCCGCCGATGCCGCCAAGCGCTGGGACATGGAGGCGGGATCTTCCAAGGACACCGCTCGGGTGCTGGAGCTCCGCCGCAGGATCGACGACCGCGTCGGCAAGATTCTCACGCTCATCCGCGCTTCGGAACGGTTGATGCCCAAGGAATGGCGCACGCCGTATTCGGGTGCCATCCTGTTCGGGAGCTTGGGCAAGTTCGCCTCGGCGGATTCCCTTCTGGATGCGGCTCGCAAGCGCATGCCGGAAGAGGTGATGATCGAACGCGCCGCGGCGGAAGTCGCCAGCCGTGCCAACGACGTCGACAAGTCGATCAAGGTGCTGTTGGCCGCAACCAAGCGGTTCCCCAACGACTACCAGCTGGAAGCCGACCTGGGCTCGCTGTACGCATCGAAGGGTGACTTCAAGGAAGGATTGGCTCATCTGGATCGCGCCGTGAAAATCAATCCCGGCGACGAACGGTTGGTCAATGCGCGCGCCCAGTTCGAAGCCCAGGTCAACCGGATGCAGCAGATGATGCCCCCTGCGGTGCCCACCGTGCCCCAGCTGCCTCAGCTGCCCGTGCCCGCGCCCCCGGAGCCCAAGGACACGCAGAAAGCCGACACAGGCAAAAAATGACGGGTGGCCGCGTCCTTTGGATCAATTGGCGGGATCTCGACAACCCCCAGGGAGGGGGTGCCGAGGTCCATGCCCATGAAGTCCTGGCGCGGCTGGCCTTGCGTGGCTGGAAATGCACATTGGTCTGCCACCGCTTCACCGGTGGAGCGGCGCGGGAAACCCACCCCGCGGGGTACGAAATCCGCCGTGTCGGTGGCGCCAACACCTTCAATTTCACGGTGTACGCCAACTTGCGACGCTGGATCCGCGAAACCCGCTCAGAAATTGTCGTGGACGATTCGAACAAGATCGTGTTCGCCGCTCCATGGCTTTCTTCCGTGCCTGTGGTGGGTCTCATCCACCATCTGTTCGGGAAGGCCATCCACCGCGAAGCCAGCTTGCCAGCGGCTTTGTACGTGCGGCTTTCCGAAGCGATGGTTCCCTGGATCTATCGCAAGACCCCGGTGATGACCGGCAGCCCTTCGGCGAAGGCTGAACTTTCGGGCCTGGGGATCCGGGAGGTGATCGATGTGGGGGAGGGGGTGGACCTTGCCGGTTACGGCTTGCCCGAACCCGGTCAGCGGGACCCCAACCTGTTGTTGTACCTCGGACGAGTCAAGAAATACAAGGGACTGGATGTCCTCATCCAAGCCCTGCATCTGATCAAGGATCGATTTCCGTCAGCGCGGCTGGAAGTGGCCGGCTCCGGCGACGATTCTCCCCGCTTGCGTTCCGTTGCCGACTGCCTGGGCATCGGGGATCGCGTGAGGTTTCTCGGAAGGGTCTCCGAAGCGGAAAAGATCTCGCTGTATCGGCGCGCTTCTGTGGCCCTGAACTCCTCCCTCAAGGAGGGATGGGGACTGACCTCGATCGAGGCCAATGGCTGTGGAACTCCCGTCATCGCATCCGATGTGCCAGGATTGTGCGACTCGGTGCGCGATGGTGCCACGGGCTACCTGGTCCCTTTCGGCGATGCGGCGGCCATGGCCGATCGCATCGCTCGTGTGCTTGGCGACCCGATTTTGGCGACGAAACTGCAACAGCAGAGCCTGGAGTGGGCGCGTTCCCACACATGGGACAAGGTCGCCGATCGCACTGAAGAAGTTCTTTTGCGGTCCCTGCCTCGCCGATGAAGCAGCTTCGCCGGATTCTGTGGCCCGTGTTGCAGGCCTTGGTGACGGCCGCGTTGGTGGCATGGATCGTTCGTCGCAACAACCCGGGGGCGGTGGCCCACCATCTGCAGACCATGAACGCCTGGTGGATGGCTTTGGCGATCGGGGTGATGTTCGTCTCCGTTCTGTTGGGGACCTGGCAATGGGCGAGCCTGCTTTCCGCGCAGGGCATTTCCTTGACGCGACTGCGGTTGTTGCGTGCCTATTGCCTGGGCATGTTCCTCAACTTCGTGTTGCCGTCCGGCGTGGGAGGCGACGTCGTACGGGCGGTCCAGATCCACAAACATGCCCAGGCCGGAACTCGTGGAATCGCCGCGACGCTGCTGGACCGGTTTGCGGGACTGTTCACGCTGGCCTTGTTCGCTTCGGTGGCTTCCTGGCTGTTGGTGGCCAAACAATCCGACCCTTTGTTTTCCAAACTTGCCTGGGGTTCGGGATTCGTTTCGCTCGGCTTTTGCGTGGCGTCCCTGGTGTTGTTTTCCCGGCGGGTGGTTGGATGGATTTCCCCGATGGCCAGGGTCTTGGGCGAAGGCCGGCTGTTGGACAAGGCGCGCGATCTGCGCTCGTCGTTTTTGCTCTATCGCGACGAGCCTCTGGTGGTGGTGCGCGTGGTGGCTCTTTCGGTCGCGACCCAGTTCCTGAGGTTGATCGTCCATTGGTGCGCGGCCAAGGCGCTGGGTCTTCCATTGGACTTCGCCTGGATCCTCCTGTTCATTCCGGTGGTCTCGCTGATCGCCATCGTGCCGGTATCTGTCGGGGGTTGGGGATTGCGGGAAGGTGCGCAAAAGACGTTCTTTTCCTATCCGGGAGTCATGCCTGGTCTGGCGACGGAGGCCGCGATCTCGGGAAGTCTCGCCTTGGCGTTGGTCACCAGTTTCATCGGGATGCTGACCCCGGCCTTCGCCAGCCTCGTGCTGGGGATCGTGTTGTCGTGGCGAAACCCGAAAGCGGAATCTTGAAAGGGGATAACGTGGACTTGAGCATCGTGGTTCCGGCCTGGAACGAGGCGGAAAGCCTTCCTGAGCTGTTTCGACAGATTCGCGAGGCGCTCTCCGACTGGGAAGGGCAGTGGGAGATCCTGGTGATCGACGACGGTTCCCGGGACGACACCTTCGAGCAGGTCCGCAAGGAGCACCGCAAGGACGAGCGCATCCGCGGCATCCGCTTCCGGCGCAACGCCGGAAAGGCCGCCGCGCTGGCCGCTGGATTCCAAGCCAGCCAGGGCGAGTACGTGATCACGATGGATGCCGATCTCCAGGACGACCCTGCCGAAATCCGTCCATTGATGGAAATGCTCGATTCCGGCTGGGACATGGTGTCCGGCTGGAAACAGGTGCGCAACGATCCGGTCGACAAGACCCTTCCCAGCCGGGTCTACAACGCGCTGGTCCAGCGCGTGTCCGGACTGAAACTGCATGATTTCAACTGCGGCTTGAAGGCATACAAGCGCGGCGTGTTGTCCAGCCTGCGCCTATACGGCCAGATGCACCGTTTGTTGCCGGTCATGGCGCATTGGGATGGATTCAAGGTCGCGGAAAAGATCGTCAACCACCGCTCGCGCCAGTTCGGGGTCAGCAAGTACGGAATCTGGCGTGGGTTCCATGGCGTGTTCGACCTGCTGACCTTGTGGTTTCTCAACCGTTATCTTCGCCGGCCGCTGCACTTGTTCGGAGGGATCGGACTGGTGGCCGTGTTGCTGGGCTTCGCGCCTTTGCCTTGGTTCGCCTACACCTGGGTGGTGGAGGGAGGCCTGCGGGTGCGCCCGCTGCTCCTGGCATCGCTGGGCGGGGTGATCCTGGGTGTGCAATTTCTGTCGTTGGGATTGATCGCGGAGCTCGTGCAAAGCCGCGACCGCAACGCCGAAGCTCCGGTCGCGGAGAAGATCCTCTGACCGACCTACCACTGCCCATGGCTCTGCTTCTGGCATGGGCCGTAGGATCCTGCATGGGGTCTTTCTTCAACGTGGCTGTTTGGCGCATTCCGCGCAAGCAGTCGGTGGTCTCACCGGGCTCGCGTTGTCCGGGATGCGGTCATGCCATTCCCTGGTACCGGAACCTGCCGGTTCTGACTTGGATCCTGCAGCGGGGAAAATGCGCCTGGTGCGGATTCAGGATTCCCGTGTTCTATGTGTTGGTGGAGGCGCTGTGCGGAGTCCTGGCCGTGGTTTCCGTTTGGCTGACCACCATCGGATGGACGCGAGATCTTGCCTTCGGGTGGGGAGTCTTCGCTCTGTTTTCCGTGCCCATCGCCTTGATCGATTGGGAACACTTCGAGATCCCCGACGGCTTGGTGGCCTCCGCGTTCGCTTTCGGCGTCTTCGTGCGGACATTTTTTGCCCAAGCACCTGCGGATGGCTTTCTCGATTCCATCCGCGGGGCCTTGCTTGCCGCGGGCGGACTCTACGCGTTGCATTTCTTCGCTCGGGTGATCTTGGCCGGATGGGGAAGGTTGGTTCGAGCCCTGCGCCCCAGAGGAGTCCGTTGGCATTGGCGGCGGGGCTGGCGCGCGGATGTTTTGCTTCTGGTCGCGCGCTGGTCGGCGTTCGACGATGACATGGAAGCGCTGGGACTGGGGGATGTCACCTTGGGGCTTGCCGCGGGCGCCTGTTTGGGGGCTCCTTCGGTGCTTTTGGGGCTGGGGCCGGCCGCATTCTTGGGCGTTGGCGGGTATTTTTGGCGCAAAGGCCATCCACGGTCGGCTCAGATCGCCGAGGCAGCCGGGGTTGATCCGTTGGCGATCCCCTTCGGACCGTTCCTGGCAGCCGGGTTCCTGCTCTCCGCTTGGCTTCTTCACAGTGGGTATTTCCAGTTCTGAACGCAAGCCCGGTTCGGTTTCTCCAGTTCTGTACCCTCCGTGAGAACAAATCATTTCAATTCTCCGACCAATCGGTACCCAATTTTGGACAAAGGCCCCTATTTTGGGGAGTCGGGCCGGAGGTCCAACCAATCCACCGGTGAGGGAGATAGATCATGCTTCGAGCATTCCAACGGATCGGGATCACGCAGGGACTGAGGGCGATCGTCCTGATCGGCCTGATCTCCGTTCCCTCCACCGCCCAAAAAACACTGATGATCATGGTGGATTATTTCGGGCAACGCGATCAAACGGACACGATCATCGGCCTTGACGTGTACCAGCCTACGGAGATCAAATACAAGGGGGGAGCCGCCCCCTCTCCGGTGCGCACCAACGCCTATGATACGGAAACGCTAGGGTGGTGGTATGCCTTGAACAACTTCCATCCCGACGACTACACCATGGGACGGGTGAGGTTCAATACGCGCTACACGCGTGGTTGGTACCAAAACGACTCCAACTATGTCGTTGCTGCCGGTGATACGGCCTTTTTCCCTGACACCCAAAAAAACCTGACCTACCAGGACAAAGCTACTGGTCAGATGCGTAGCGTCGCCTTGCCCCTGACCGCCCCGAAGTTCTATGTGTTTGCCGCCGCCGCGACCTACAAGGGCCCCAAGCTTTACCGGTCTCCCGGCAACAGTGAAACTCAACTCTTGAACACGCGCCCGACCGTCACGGTGGGGACCAAATCCGAGATTAAGCCAGGTGCACTGGACAAGTGTATGGAGTCCGTTCCCGGCGACACGGTCTGGATCCGCTGGGGAACTCCCACGGCTCCTCCCGGGCAAAGCCCGATGGAAGCAGACATGAAGTGCACTGCCTACAATCCGTTCAGCACTCGTTTCGCGATCGTGTCCATCCGAAATCCCTGGCCAGGGGCCGACCTTCCCGTGGTGGAGTTCAATGGGCAAGACGTCCCGCTGTACCCCAATCCCGCAAACCCCGGCTGGCTTTCCGCCGACCTTCGCTACATCGCCCAACCCGGCGTGCCGGAGCCATCTGGCGTGATTCGCTTCAAAAAGGGCTCCGGCAGCAGCAACTATTTCGATTCGGCCGGAATCGATCAAGGTGTGGCCAAGCCGTTCACCATCACGGGTGCTGGTGCGAGCTTCTATTTCGTGCCTTCGGAGGCGGGAATTGGAATCGTTTCCGGCAAAGGCAATGTGCCGAAGCCGACGCACACGATCTACGTGCAGAATCCATGGCTTCCGGGTAGCCCGCGATTGCTTTGGGAAGAGGACAAGAACCTCCATGTGATGCGGCCCACCCAGTCTTGTGGCTGGTACTCCTACCCCTTGTTCGGAACTCCCAAGCGAATCCTGATTGGGCATTCCTATGAAGATTCCACCTACGGAACCACCGGGGTCCAATTTAGGCTACGGACCAACTGGGTGGACATTCCCGCTTCTGCGATCACCGCCAAGGGCGAAACCTGGATCCAAACCAAAAACGCAGCGAACGTTCGCGTTCCCGCTTCGGCCACCGCCACTCCCACGCTCAAGGACTGCTCGTACGACACCCTGAAGCTTGTGATGGAGGCTTTCGACTTCAAAGGACGGGGTGAAACTGGCGGCAATCCCTCTTTCCAGGTAGGTGGTCCGACGGAGGGCAAGGGAGATGCCAGTTCCGGACTCGTCAAGGGAATGGTGCTGCGCACGTTGGGAGACAGTGGCCTCCCTGTCTATAGCGGCAAGGACTCCGGCGATTGGCAGTCGGGCGGGATCAACAACAAGGGGCCGGCGCTTGCACTCCCGCTCGCCCAGAATCTTTGGAAAAAATCCACGCCAGGCAACTGGTTTGACACCACCGCGCTCCGGGCAGCCGTTCCCGGAATCGACATCGGGCATACCTGCTTGGAGCTGCCTTTGGTCAAAGGCGGGCCGAAGGATAGCGGATACTACAAGTTCATCGACACCACTTTTTTCCCGCTGGACACCATCAAAGACAGTCGTGGCTATTCGCCTTTGGGGGCCACCGATGGCCAGCAGCACAACTTTCTGTTTTGCCTGCACGGCCATGCGGCGTTCGAATACACTCCGGGGCTGAAGTTCGAGTTCCGCGGGGACGACGACGTTTGGGTTTACATCAACAACAAACTCGCCGTCGATCTGGGAGGAAGTCACGCTCCAGAAACTTCTTCGGTGGATTTGGACGGACTTCGATTGCGGGAGGGGACGGTCTACCCCTTCGATATCTTCTATTGCGAACGCCAGAGATCCAGTTCCTCCATTTTGATCAGCACCACCATGGACCTCCAGCCTTCCTGGAAATACAAGGCCAAATTGATCCCTTCAGGCACGGGAATCAAAATCGACATCATTGGCAACGAAAGCAAAAATTTCGTGCCTTCTTGCGCCGACCTGATGAAGCCTCAAGCGGAAAATTGGGTGAAGACCAATGGGCGGATGGTGGTGATCGGCCCGGAAAACTCCGGAATGAACGACATCTACCAATCCGACATCAGTTTATATGGCGGAAACCTAACCTACTCGGGCGGCTCGATCACCCTGGACACCACCAAACTGAAGGATGATCCCGGACTCCAGTGGCCAGGTACCTACCAGGTCCGCATCGAGTCTCGTTTGGGGGATTCCCTGTATGTGGTGAAGTTCACCAAGGCATTCGGGGTGGTCCAGGTGATCGGAACGGTCCTGGACGGAAACGGGGATGGCGTGGCAGATTCTGTCCAGCTGGTCGCCCCTGCACCGATTTTCAAGGATTCCCCGTCGTATAGCCTGGTCTGGTTCACCGCCGCCGGTGTGCGGGACTCCGTGAAACCCGCCGCCACCAGTGGCCGAAGGATCAGCGATTCCATCATGGTCATGCCACTGGCAGGAAAGGTGTGGGGCAAACGGACCAGCATTCCTGTCGGGGTCGTCGTCGACAGTGCCGGTTCCGTGGGCACCAGGCCCAATGGCGGCACCAAAGTGGTTTCCAATCCCATCAAGCTGTTGGATGGCATGGGACCCTTCGCGGATTCCGCCCGGGTGTCGTTTGGTTCCGCGGGAGCTCCCGATACGTTGCGTATCTGGGTGAACGAGCCCAGCCGGACAAATGGTGCGGCCCTTGCCTCGGATGTGTATTCGCTGGTCGGAAACCGCACCGCCCCGCGTGGAGTGGCCATCGCCATCGCACCAACCATGCTCGATGCTCAGACCTTCCAATTCCTGTTGCCAGCGACGCATGGAATTTCCCCTGCCGATTCGCTGCGACTCGGCGGAAGGGTTTCCGATGCCCTTGGAAATTCCGCCGCCAACTCCAGCGTCTGGGTCCCGATCCGTTCCAATGCGCAGGGCACCGCCGCCATCAAGGATGTCAACGGAGACGGCATGGCCGATCAAATCTCCGTCAATGTGCGAGGCAGCTTGGTGGGAGTCAAAAGCGTCAAAATTGTTTGGGCAGGCTTGACAAAAACTTGGCAACTGCAAGCGATCGCAAATGGCTCCTTCACTCTCCCAGCACCCGCCACAGACGCGTTCCCGAAGGGACTAACCGCCTGCTTGTCGGGAGGTTGCACGGCTCAGTTCCTGGATGCCGTAGGTCAACCCATTCAAACCTGGGCGCTGATGGACAGCGTACCGCCAGTGGTGTTGTACGGATCCTATCGCTTTGGCACCACGGAAGACCAGTTGCAGGTCAAGTTCAGCGAGCCGGTGACTTCCGGAGTCGCTGGCCTGCCGTGGATCGAGGTCGGCCCGTTGGGCGGACGCCGCGCCATTGCCCACAGCGCCGCTGCGTTGGTTGGGAATGATTCGGCGGTCCTGACTCTGCCCATCCTGCTTGGGCTGGCCGGTGGGGAAGATTCCGCCAGTTTGGTTGTAGGTAGCAAGGCCGGTGGTTTGTTCGATGCATTCGGAAACAAGGCTGGCGCCAACAGTGCCTGGGGACCGATCCGTTTCGGCGTGCCTCCGCTGCTTGCGGTGATGTCCGATCCTGCTGGAGTGGGGACGGCAACTCATGTCAGCCTCACCGCGGGGCGGACGGTGCCCGCTGCCGCATTCCAGGGTGTTGCCTCGGTCGCTCTGAGCTGGGGCGATGCCTCCAATGCTCGTACCCTCCCCGTGGCTGCATTGACCGGAGTTCCCGGGGCGTGGACTGGAACGTTCACCGCTCCGTTCACCACGCCATTTGCCTTTGGCACGACAAGCTGCCCAAGCTGCCAGGGCATCGTGGTCGGTGCGGATGGTTCTTCCAACGTGATCCTGGAGCTGGATTCCGTCCCCCCGGTCATCGTCAAAGGAAAGGTTCGGTACACCGGCACCGCAGGACAGCAAGACACCCTCTTGGTCAGTCTCTCCGAACCATGGTCCGGTGCAATCTCCAACACGGCGCTTCTCCAGGCGATCGCACACGTGGGCAAAGCAGGTCGAGACCTTCCGGTTACTCCTATGCTCGGCTGGAACCTGCTTTCGCCCACGGAGGTGGCCATCATGGTGGACACCAGCATTTCGGGAAGGTGGATTCCGGGGGATTCGGTGCGTTTGTCTCCTGCTCCAGGGGCGCGCGTGAGCGATGAGTTCTCGAATTTCCCCGGCCTGGTCACTCCCTGGGCCCCGCTGGAATTCGGTCTGCGCCCACCGCTTGTCGAATTCACGGTGATTCACCCGATCTTGACGCAAGATCCGGCGTTTGACGTGAGCAGCCTCGCCGGGAAACCCAGGTTGAGCTTGCTCGTGGTCGATCAATCGGGGAAGAATCTCTATGCCGTCGACGACAATCTTCTGATGTCCGGGAAAGGTTCGATCAATGGAGGCTCACCGCCGATCCATGACAGCGCCAAGGTCATCATGCTCCACGCCCGGCTAAATAGGCCCATTCAGAGCGGTACCTTGCTGATCTACGACAACCTCGGCACGAGTGTTTTGCGCCATGACCTTGGGGATCTCTCGAAGCTTTGGGATCCAGAAAGCAAAGACCAGATGCGCGAGATCTTCATGCAGTGGGATGGGCGCGGAACCGAGAAGTCGTTCGTGGCCACGGGCGTTTACCTGATCCGGTTGGTCGCCAAGGTCGACAACGGTGCAGGCGGTTCCGACCTCGTCAATCACCTTTGGAAGGTCGGATTCAAGAACCTGCCCAAGTGATCTTCCGGAAAGGTCTTCTGAACTGGTTCAGATAGGACTCTTCGGAGTCCTTTGGGTGAACCCGCAACGACTGGTCCCAACCTGTTATTTATCAACGGGTTGGGACCTTTTCCGTTTTCTGGTTGAGTACGGTTCGGTGTCATGCGTTGGAGAAATGCCCTCCAAAATCGTCCATGGTTCGGTATGTTGCCTGGGTTCAAAGCTTTATCACTCCTCCTTGCAGGGTCCAAAATGGCATCGGTTTCGCGCATCCTCCGCAATCTGTCCGTAGGCTTGGCCTTGGTCTTGGCTCTCCCGGGAGGTGCTCAGGCTCAAAAGACCTTGATGTGGTTGGTCGACTGGTACCAGATGGGCAATGTCGACACCATCACCAAGGTCAACTCGGTGGTCATCCCTCACTACGATGGCACAGCGGGATACTTCTTTTCCACCGCCGATCAGGCGCTGGCCCTGACCAAGGCGTATGCGGCACCGATTCCGGTGAACACGGGCTACCGCAACGACACTCTTCCGGACTCCCTGAAAATTCCGTTGGAAATGCCACGCAGCTGGTACGCGATTTCCAACTTCAATACGGGCAACTACCAGTCCAACCGCATCCGGATCTACCTCTCCTATGCAGGCCAGAAGCACATGCCGATGCTGAATCGCCCCGACCCCAAGGTGCAGGTGGATGTCTACCCAACAGGGGCTGGGCAAACCGACCAATTGGAGGGGAAGTTCGTCAATGGCTGCATCGACAGCACCTTTGGGGACACGGTTTGGTTCTGGACCGGAGCTTTGACAGCTGCCGGGATTTCCAGCAACGCGTCGTCCTCCTCCATCAAGTGCCTGGATCACAACCCGTTCTTCGAGAAGATCGGGACCGTCCATGTCCTGAATCCCTGGCCCGGCAAAACCGTTTATGCCCAGCTGGGGGATAAGTGGTATCCGTTGTACCAGGAAGCCGGGCGCCCAGGCTGGGTGACCACCACCTTGTGGGCCGATCCTCGCACCCCCCAATCGTTCAAGATCCGGTTGGCCAACGCCGATCCGACCGTGGCAACCACCGTCCAGTACTGGGACGCTGGCGGTATCGGCCCGAATGCCACCGGAGCCTTTCTCGATTACTCCGTCGCTCCCGGCAAAGGCAAGGAAGTTTGGATCTTGCCTCCCTTTGGTGGAGCCACCAAGCCCGCCGTGACCAAAGCCCCTCCGGTGGCCCTCACCTTGTACGTGAAGCGTCCCTCGTGGTCGGCCAGCGCGGTGCGCGTGGTGCAACAGGGACTTGACGCGAGGTTCATCGCCTCCTCCACCAAATACTGCGACTGGTTTGAAATCAACTTCTACCAAGGTGCGGTCCCCGCCAATATCGTTTTGACCAATCCGGTGGGCGACACCATCTACGGCAACAAGGGCAAGGCCAGGGCGCCAACTCTATATTCCGCCTTCACCGACTGGATCGATCTGACCAAAGCCACCGGGGCTGTGGTTTCGTTGAACACCGACGCCAACACCCCGCTGTTCCTCCCGGGCCTTCCCAGCACCGGAGGGCTCTGCGACACGAAGGTCCTGGCGTTCAGCGCCTACGATTTCAAAGGAGCCAACGGCACGATTCCTGCGACCGACCCGCTCTTCTACGAACCATTCAGCCAAAGCGGCCCGGACAACAATTGTCCAACATCCGGCAACACGGCGACAAAGGGATTGGTTTTGGCCTCCTTGAACGCCACCACCGGGATGCCGACCATGAATTCCTCCCACAAGCCTGCTTGCGGCATCAACACCGCCGTGGCTACCAACAGCCCGGGGCTTTGGTTCGACACCCTCTGGCGCAGCTCGACGGGTGTTATTTCAGGAACAAACAGCACGGGTGCGACTGCGCTCAACAAATTCCACTGCGTGCGGGTCCCGCTCAGACTGGATGCAGCTGGACTGTATTACTCGTATGCCAATTCGAAATTTTGGCCGTTAGATTCCGCCATGTCTATTCCAGATCCATATCGGAACGCGACCGGAAGTGACTTCAAGTTTGCCATGCACGCAAAGGCAGCGTTCGAATACGTTCCTGGCTTGAAGTTCGAGTTCAACGGCGACGACGACGTTTGGATCTTTATCAATAAGAAACTCGCGTTGGATGTGGGTGGGCAGCATGGCCCCAATGGCGGGACCATCAACGTCGACAACTTGGGACTGGTGGAAGGTAAGTCCTACCAATTCGATATGTTCTACACGGAACGCCAGGGTGATGGGTCCAGCATCAGCATCAAGACCACGATGAACCTGGTGCCTGTGATCGAGGTATCGTTCGATACCACGCTTTCCAGCGGCAAGACCACCGTGATCGATTCGCGCATCACGGAAACCACTGCCGATGCCAGCAAATGTGTGGAAGAAGGCTCCGCCAGCACGGTGAGTACCCGCGCGGGAAATCCGGTATACACGCTGATCTTCCCTGACGGCACGGAACTGCAGATCGATTCCACCTACTTGGCCAACGCCATGCCAGGTGCGTCCATTTCGCAAAACGGAAGCCGGCTCACTGTAGATACCTCCGCCGTGCAGAAGTCGGGTCGCTTGACCATGAGCGGCTTGTACCAGATTCGCGTGGACTTGGGCTCGGATTCCCGATTGGTCACCTGGTCGAACGTGTCCAAGGCAGTGGAGGTCGTGGGTGACCTGTTCGACGCCAATGGCGATGGTCGACCGGACAGTGTGGTTCTGCATGTCGTGGGTTCCGCTCCGGCCTTCATGAAGCCGATCAACGCCGTTCTGCGCTGGGCCGATCGCGCGGGGAAGCTGGATTCCACCTCGGTCACCGCGTTGGTTCGCCAGCCGGGCGACTCCGTTTTGGTGGGAACCTTCCTTTTGCCCGACCGTACCCAGTGCCCTCCCACGGGTTGCAAGACCAACATGGGCAACGTCTACACCCAGCTGTTCCAGGACACGGTGAGAAACCCCATCGTGGAACTTGCCGACCGGATCGCTCCGGTGGCGGACACCGCATGGCTCATCTATGACACCACCGGTGCCGTGGGCGCGAAGGACACCATGTTCGTTCGTGTGAGCGAGCCTTTGCTCCAATTTTCCGGAGCGCTTCCGGTGGGGGATTCCGCCTGGGTGCTGACCGGTAGGACCGCCATCAAACGGCCCATCGCCGGACAGGCGGTGTTGGCCGATGGTGGGCTCCTCCTGAAGCTTGCGATCGATCCGAAATCAAATCCTGTCCAGCCTGGCGATTCCGTCCGTCTGGGTGGGTTCTCGGGCGACGCATTGGGCAATGCCCCCTGGGAACTTTCCAAGTGGGTGTTCCTGAAGGCCGACCCTGTCGCCACTTCCTGGATGTTGGATCGCAGCGGGGACGGCGCACCCGACCAGATCCGCTTCGATTCCAGAGGCGACCTTTCCAAGGCCACGAACCTGGTGGTCCACTGGAAAACCACCGCCGGAGCCGATACTGCGTTGAATCTTGCGACCCCCACAGGAGTCACTGCCTTGGTGGACCTTCCCGCCAACCTCTGGAAGAACTCGACCTCCTGTGCAGGTTGCTATGTGGAAGTGGTGATCGGGACCCAGGTCAGTCGTTTCCGCCTGCTGGATTCGGTTCCAGCGGTGGCGCTGAAGGCCGATTTCCGGTTCGGCCAAACCAAGGACACCCTGATCGTGTTGGCTTCCGAACCTGTGGTGGAAGGGAATCTTCCCAACGAAGGATGGTTTGGGCTGAAGAACGCCGGGGACGCGGGAGCCCTGGGAACCCGGGTTTCCGTGACCGGAGCCGGACCTGGCACGCTGCTCACGCTCGTCTTGGACATCGGGGCCATTTCCGGCGACTCCCTACGTTTGCGCGGATGGGCTGTCGATGCCAACAATGTGGTGCCCGGTGCCGTCTCGCCGTTCGTTCCCGTTGCCTATGGACCCCAGCCCATCCGGGTGGTCTTGCGCGACCTCGATGGCGACGGGCGGGCCGATGACATCGAATATCGGCTGACCCGGTCGGTCACCGGGGCGCCTGTCCCGACAGCATTTGGCGCGACCTGGAACGGGTTGCCCGGATCGGCCGCCTCGCTGGTCCGCAGCACCGACCAATTCTCCTGGCGCGGTCCCATCGGACCGTTCGGACTCGCCACCAGCGGCCAGGCCGGCGACAAGGGCTGGATCAGTGTTGGAGCGGATGTATCCTCCTTCGCTGCCGCGGTCGAGGACTCCATCGCACCGGTGGCCACCGCCGCCAAACTGATCTTCGGGTTCGATCCGGGGTCCGCCGACACGGTGGAAATTTCCGGCTCGGAAACCATGAGCTTCGCTGGTTTGGATCTGGCTTGGCTCGGTGCGGATTCGGGAACCGCCACCCCCACCATCGTGCCGGTGGCCACCACCCCGGCGGGGCGCTCCAACGTGTTGAAGATCGCCGTCCCGGCCGGTTCCATCGCCTCGAACATGGCCTGGGCACGCTTTGGCACGGGGGTGTCCGATGGATCCACTTCCGTGAAGGCTTCCTCTCGCTGGGTGCCTCTGAAGGTCACGCCTTCGGGCCGCGCCGCGCTGTACGACAACGACGGCGATGGCAAGGCAAATTTTGTCTCCGTTCGCATGCGCGGCGTCATGACCGCGACCCATGCCTTCGTGAAGTGGGCCGGAGTCGAGCAGCAATGGCAGATCGGCGGTTCCCGCACCGGCAATTTCACCCTTGATCCTTCCGATTCCGGACTGTGGTTCGCCAAGGGCGCAACGGCTTGCGGCGATGCTCCCTGCACCATCCGGTTCATGGATGGCTTGACCGAAGTGGCCACCTGGAACCTGATCGACAGTGTCGCTCCGATGGTGATCGCCGCTCGGTACACCTACGGAGACGCCGGAGCCGACACGCTGCGCGTGAAGTTCTCCGAGCCCATGCAAGTCGTCTCCACCCTGCCTTCCTGGGTGGAATGGGGGAGTGCATCGGGAGTCGGAGCCGTGATTCATGATGCATCGGTGGCCAACCTTGCCACCGGTGGTGCAGATGCCATCCTGGTGTTGTCGGGATCGAACATCGCCGCCACGGATTGGGACAAGATCCGGATCGCCACCGGTGCTCTGGCGGGCAAGATCCAGGACATGGTCGGAGTCGGAGCCGGATCGGCGAGTCCGTTCGCGCCCTTGACCTTCGGGCTTCCACCGATGACCTCCGCGGTCTTCGATCCGACCGGAGCGGGACGCGCCACCCATGTCTCGATTTCCACCCTTCGCGACGTGTCGCCGCTGTCGTTGGCGAGCGTCAAATCCTGGACCCTCCTGTGGAGCGGCGATTCGTTGGTGGTCGATGCCTCGGCTTTGCAGCAGTCCTCGCAAGGGCACTGGAGCGGCGTCCTCCCCTCGGCCTTCCGCTTGGGAGTCACCTCCTGCGAATCCCCTTGCAAGACGACCGCTTCCGGCGGCACCGAGCGAAGGTCCATTGCTCTGGTCGACAGCGTACCGCCTTCCCTGGTGAGCGCCAAATTCCGTTACAGCCGCCCCGAAGTGGAGAGAGATACGCTGATCCTGGAGCTTTCCGAGCCTTGGCCGGCCCAGCAGCCCGGTGACCTGTCCACGCCGCTGGTGATGGTGGGCAGGCTTTCGGATACCGCTCGGGACATCACTCCCATGAAGGATTGGCGCCAGACCGGCCCCCGGTCGTTCATGATCGTTGTTGACACTTCTTGGCAACGAATCATCCGTCGAGGCGACTCGGCTCGGCTCTCCCACAACGGCGGACTTTCCAAGGTGCTGGACGTTCCCGGCAACCGGGTGGGCGTGCTCTCCCGTTGGGTGCCGGTGGAATTCGGCGAGCGTCCGCTCGAGCTGATCATCCGGCAGGAGCATGCGGTGCTGGTCAACGGTCGCGGCGACATCCCGGCCTGGACCGAACCTGCGGCGGATGTCCCGGGTCTGGAAATGCTGGTGCGCGACGATCTGACGGGCAATTATGTCCAAGTGGATGGAACGATTTCTGTCGGACCCGACGGGACCGTGACGGGAACCACTCCCGGCAAGAACAATCCCGCTCGCACCATGGACGTCTACATCAAACTGAACCGCCCGCTGGATGGAGCGATTTTTGTCTACGACAACATGGGTGTCGGCGTCCACCGGCTGGATCTTTCGGAGCTCAAGAAACTCTGGCCGGAGGGAAGCGAGGACGTGCAACGGGAGGTCAAGATCCAGTGGAACGGCACCGACCGCAACAACAAGTTCGTGTCCGGAGGAGTCTATCTGCTGCGTGCGGTGGTCAAGTACCGCAACAAGGATGGACGCCAGGATTTCAAGAATCTGCTCTGGAAATACGGCTGGGTCCGGGAGATCGGCGCGAAGTAGCGGGGGCGATCAGAAATCGCGAGCAATTCGAAAGACGACTCTCGGAGGAGGGTCGTCTTTTTTTGCTCCAAGTCGTTCAATGGCAAAAGGGGTTGGCGCCATGTCTGTTCCTCGTGGAGTACGTCGTTGCATCCGTATCCGACAAAACGTCGACAAAAACCTCGTGCGGCTCGGTATGTTCGCAAGGTTCGTCTCGTTATCACCGTATCCGACAGGTATATCCATGGCCTCGGCATCGCGCGTTCTCCGATTCTTCCTCTTCGGGCTGGTGGTGGTCCTCTCCTTTCCCAAAGGGGTCCATGCCGAGAAGACCTTGATGTGGCTCCTGGACTGGTACTCCACCAACATGGACAGCGTGGTCCGGTTCGATTCCGCCTACATTCCCCATTACAACGGCACCACGGGCAACTATTTCGGCAACGACGACAAACCACTGGTGCAGACCAACGCCTACGCCCCGGGCATGCCCATCCAGGCGGCGAAACTTGTCCCTGGCGGTCCCACCACCATCGATCGCTGGTGGTTTTCTCTTCCGTCCTGGAACAGCGCCCAATACAACGGCGGTCTGATCGAGGTCCAGGCCAAGGTCAAGGTTGCTCAACACACAAACTACGGGACATTGGCAGTCGATACGACCAAATATGAGCGGATGCAGACCGGTGAACTGAACCGTGCCAAGACAGACCAAGGAACGCCAGGCTCCATCGATAGCTGCGTGAACACGCTCAAAGGCGACACCGTCTGGATCCGTTCGAACCCAAATCCCGTCTGGCAGAACTACACAGGCCCCGACAAGCTCGTCTGCTTCGACCACAATCCCTTCCTGGAATTGGTGGGGACGGTCCACGTGCTCAATCCCTGGCCGGGGAAACCAGTGTTCATCCAGATGGGCGGCAAGTACTATCCCACCTTCCCGGATCCGGACCGTCCTGGCTGGTTGTCCACCACCCTCTATGCCATTCCAGCCTCTGGCCAGACTTTCACTGTGCGGATCGCCAATTCCAGCGCGGGGACCGGACAATTTTTGGATGCAGGTGGACTCAACGGCAACGCCACCGGAGTCCCCTTCGATCTGACCACGGCGGGCGGCACCAAGAAGGAAGTCTGGATCGTGCCACCGCTGGTCGCCGCCACCTCCAACGTCACCGGTGCAGCCCCAGCCGTGGCGATGACCCTGTATGTCCAAAACCCCAAGTGGAGTTCCACCACGCTGCGGGTGCAGATGCAAGGGCAGGACGCCAGGTTCGTCCCTTCCATCACCAAATACTGCGAGTGGTACCAACTCACGTTCTATGCCGGGGCGGTTCCCAGCAAGGTCGTCATCCGTCAGCCCTTCGCGGACACGCTCTACGGCTCCAAGGGAATGGAAACCGCGCCGGTTTCCATGGCTTCCTACGCCAACTGGATCGCGATCCCGTCCGGGAGCACGAGCATATGGTTGTCCACGCCGTTCAACGGAATCCCGTTGCCCAGCCCTGGCGCCACGCCTCCCCCCGGTACCGGAACCTGCGACAGGAAAGTCCTGGCTTTCAGCGGCTACGACTATACCTCAGGCGACGCCCAGACGTCTCCCACCTTCTATCCTCCCTTCGCCGAGACAAATTCTGGCGTCAACTATCCGGGCACCAAGGCGACCACCGACAACTGCACACACTCCGGTGGCGGTGTCACCACTGGTCTGGTCAAGCCTGTGCTGAACGCCCGCGGTCGGCCCGAGTGGACGGGCAAGGTCGATTGCGACATCGGCAAGACCACGGATGGACCGCAATATTGGTTCGATTCGCTTTGGAAAAGCTCGACGGGGGTCATTTCCAACACGAAAACCGCTGGGGCGACCCAGATGAACGCGTTCCATTGCATCCGGGATACCTTGACCCTCGATGCGACGGGATATTACAGAACTTCCCAGAAGGATTCCCTCAACTACTTCCCGTTCGATACAGCGACCTCCGTTCCCGCACCGTTCCGGCAGGGAAATCCGGACTACCATTTCGCGATGCACGCGAAGGCGGCGTTCGAGTACACGCCGGGCCTCAAATTCACCTTCGCTGGCGACGACGACTTGTGGATCTTCATCGACAAGAAGCTTGCCCTCGATCTGGGTGGCCAGCATGGACGCCAGAAGGGAGTCATCGATCTCGATGGCCTCGGACTGATCGAAGGAAAATCCTACCAGTTCGACATGTTCTATACCGAGCGCCACACCACCGGCTCGGAAATGTTCATGTCCACCACCATGAACCTGGTTCCCACCATCAACGTGGATTTCGACACCTCCAACGCGACGGCGGGTGCGCAGGACTACTTGATGAGCACGGCCACCACCACCAACCGGCCGGACGTCTGCCCCGAAGAGGGAGCCGCCACCGCCACCGTGTTCAGTCCCGCGCGCGCGTCCATCGTTCTGTACTTCCCCGACGGTAGCATGCAGAACCTGGACTCGACCTCCAATGCGGCCTATCCGGGAATTGTCATCTCCGGAAACAACAGCCACTTGAACGTGGACACCCTGAAGATCCAGCGGTCCGGCCGACTTTCGCTGAGCGGAACCTACCAGATCGTCGCCTCTGTGGGGACCGAGTCCAGGAGCATCTCGTTCTCGGTAGTCTCCAATTCCGTGGATGTGGTGGGAACGCTCTTCGATCGCGACGGCAACGGTCGCGCCGACAGCGTGGCTCTCCATGTGGATGGATCTGGCCCCGCCTTCAAGGTGGTCGCCTCGGCGGTCGTGCGCTGGGCGGACTCCACCGGATTGCCGGATTCTGTCACGATTGCCGGAACGGACTTCGTTCATTTCCCCGGCGACAGCGTGATCGGCGCACCCATCAACCTTCCCTTCCGCACCAATTGCCCTCCCGCGGGTTGCTCCGGCCAGATGGGACTGGTGATCACTTCGCAGGGAGGGAGCACCCTCCTCAATCGCGTCAAGATCCTTGCCGACGGGATCCCGCCGGTGGCATTGGCCGCCTGGCTGGTCTACGACACCACCGGTGCCCCCAATGCGATGGACAGCCTGTTCGTGCGGACCTCCGAGGTCGTTGTCGGGGGGGCGGTGCCTCCCTGGGTGATCGTGGGTCAGTCCTCCGCTCCCAGGTCGGTCACCACGACCGGAGACGTGGCCGGCGGCACCTTGGTGAAGATCGCCTTCGATCCAGGGACGAACCCGATCGCACCCGGAGATTCCCTCCGGCTGGGCGCCGGCCTGCCCGACGCCCTCGGGAACGCTCCGGCAGCGCGGTCCCGTTGGGTTCCGATCACCTCCAATCCGGTGGCCAAGGCCTGGATCCTCGACACGACCGGCGACGGAACCGCCGACGTGATCCACATCGGAAGCAAGGGGAGTCTTTCCGGGGCCACCTCGGCCCTCGTCCGCTGGCGTACCGCGAGCGGTTCGGACACTTCGTTCACCATCGCCACGCCGGGCGGGCTGGGTGCATCGCTTGCGATCCCCGTCGGGGCACTCCTCCATTCCACCTACGGGGTTGGGTACACCCTCGACGTGACCGTGGGTGCCCAGGTGAGGCGTTTCCCCCTCCTCGATTCCATGGCCCCGGTGGCGACCAAGGCGGTCCTCCGTTACGGGATCCAATACGACACTCTCATCGTGACCGCATCGGAGACCGTGGTGCGAGGATCCGGTGCCTCGGCGGGATGGTTCGCGCAGAAGTCCGTTCCCAGCCAGGGGGCCAACGGACCTCAGGTGAACGGGACCATCCTATCGAACAACGGAGGGATGCTGGTGATGCTCGTGTCGCCGGGCAGCGTCGATGGGGATTCCCTGCGGCTTCGCGGCTGGTCCGGGGACGGATTCGGGAACGTTCCCGTCGATGTTTCGATGTGGGTTCCCATCGATTACGGACCGCAGCCCATTCGAGTCCAGGTCTACGATGTCAGCGGCGATGGTCGCGCCGACAAGGTCGTCTTCCGCCTCCTCCGCTCAGCCATCAAGCGCTTCACCCCCACGCGGTTCGGATTGGTCTGGGGCGGGAACTTCCTCTCCATTCCGGGTCTGACCGCCTCCTCGGACGGTCTGTCGTGGAGTGGGGCGGTGGGTCCATTCCCGTTCGGCACCCTGCCTTTGGCCGGTGACGCCGGCTGGATCGTGGCGGGCACCGATTCGACCTCCTACCGCGCGGGCGTCGAAGATTCCGTGGCACCCGTGGCCACCTCCGCCCGATTGATCTACGGATTCGATCCAGGCTCCGCCGACACCTTGGAGATCGCGGGTTCCGAGCGCTTGGACTTCACCGGGTTGGATCTGGCCTGGCTGGGGACGGATTCCGGCACGGCCACCCCCACCAAGGTCGCCTTGACCGCCACCCCGGCTTCCGGCACAAGCTCCTTGAAGGTGGCCGTCCCCTCCGGATCCATCCCCTCCAACATGGCCTGGGCGCGATTCGGAACCGGCGTGTCCGACGGAGCGAAGTTCGTGGGCGGGTCTTCGCGTTGGGTGCCTCTGACGGTCACTCCTTCCGGTCGTGCGGCTCTCTACGACACCGATGGCGACGGCAAGGCAGATTTTGTCTCCGTTCGCATGCGCGGCACCATGAAAGCCACCGAGGCCATCCTGAGCTGGGCCGGCCAGACCGAGAAATGGCAGATCGGCGGTTCGCGGACGGGCAACTACACGCTCGCGCCGTTGGATACCGGCGTGTGGTTCGCCAAGGGCGCCACAGCGTGCGGCACCGCCCCCTGCACGATCCGCTTCATGGACAATGAATGAACCGAGGTCACCACCTGGCCCCTGATCGACAGCGTCGCTCCGATGGTGGTCGCAGCCCATTACTCCTATGGCGATACGACATCGGACACCCTCCGTGTGCGGTTTTCCGAACCCATGAATGTCGTTTCCAATCTTTCGTCCTGGGTGGAGTGGGGAAGCGCGACTTCGGTCGGTGCCGTCTCGCACGATGCTCCCGTGGCCACCCTCGCCGCCGATGGTGTCAATGCCATCCTGGTTTTGAGCGGTGGGAACATCGCCGGTACGGATTGGGACAAGATCCGGATCGCGACCGGCGCGTTGGCCGGCAAGATCCAGGATGCGGTCGGAGTGAGTGCCGGTAGCGCGAGCCCGTTTGCTCCGTTGACCTTCGGGCTGCCTCCCATGACCTCGGCGCTTTCCGATCCTGATGGACAAGGCCGTGCGACCCACGTTTCCATCTCCACGGTCCGCGATGTCTCGCCGCTTTCCCTGGCGGCGATCAAATCCTGGAGCATCGAGTGGGAGCGGTGCCAAGTTGGCGGTGGATGTCGCCGCCCTGTCCCAGACGAGCCCGGGCCGTTGGAGCGGCGCCCTTTCTTCGCCGTTCGCCTTGGGGGTCACCTCCTGCGAGGGTCCCTGCAGCGCGACAGCATCCGGAGCCACGGAGCAGAGGAGCCTTGTCAAGCTCCACGACAGCGTTCCCCCGTCGCTGGTTTCCGCCAAATTCCGCTACAGCCGACCGGAAGTCGCCAGGGACACTTTGATCTTCGAGCTTTCCGAGCTCTGGCCGGCCCAGCAGACGGGCGATCTGGCCACCGCGTTGGTGATGGTGGGAAGGTTGTCGGATTCCGCCCTGGAAGTCGCGCCCATGCTGCATTGGTACCAGACCGGCGAGCGCAGTTTCGTGGTCATCGTGGACACAAGCTGGGAGCGTCGATTGCATCGGGGCGATTCGGCCCGGCTTTCCTACAACGGGGGGCTTTCCCTGGTATTGGACAAGCTTGGCAACCGTGTCGGCAAGTTGTCGCGATGGGTTCCGGTGGAGTTCGGCGAGCGTCCATTGGAACTGATCATCCGTCAAGAGCATCCGATTCTCGTCAACGGTCGCTCGGGCATCGAACCCTGGACCGAGCCTGCGGCGGATGTTCCCGGGTCGGAGATGTTGGTGCGCGACGACGTGACGGGCGCGTACGTGCAAGTGGACGGGACCATCACGGTCGGACCCGATGGCACCGTGACGGGCACCACGCCGCCCAGGAACAATCCGGCCCGCACGATGGATGTCTACATCAAGCTCAACCGTCCGTTGGACGGCACGATCTTCGTGTACGACAACACGGGTGTCGCCGTGCGGCAGTTGGATCTGTCGGAGCTGATCAAGCTCTGGCCCGCCGGTAGCGAGGACGTGCAGCGGGAGATCAAGATTTCCTGGAATGGAACCGATACCCGCAACAAGTTCGTGTCCGGTGGGGTCTATCTGATGCGGGCCTTCGTGAAGTACCGCAACAAGGATGGAAAGCAGGATTTCAAGAACCTGCTCTGGAAGTACGGGTGGGTCCGGGAGGGCGTGGCCAAATAGATGGCACCGGAAATGTGACCGAATGAACGAGGCGACTTCCCGTTCGGGGGGCGCTTTTATCTGTTGAACAGCTCGGTGGCACCGATTTGCGTCGGCATCGTCATTTTTGGATCGGGATTGCCATTCCGAGGAGATTTTGGAATCGATATTCGATCCTGTTGGGGAGAAGGCCTATGTCCAGCTTCGATCCAGTGTTTCGACTCCGGTTGGCGGTTTGTCTCGTTCTGGGGGCATGGGGAGTCTCTTCCGCCAAGACCATCATGTGGCTGGGGAACTTTTTCCAACAGGGAGCTTTCCAGAACGGAACCGTCTACGCGGTGGACTCCATGTGGGTCCAGCGATCGGACAGCGCCGGGACGCAAGGGTACTATTTCGGAGCGAGGAACCAGCAGCTGGTCAAATCGACAGCTTTTGTCGATCCCGTCGCGGCAGGGTCTGCTTTGATTTCCTGGTGGTCCATCCCAACGTGGGGTGGGAACCTCTATCGCAACGGAAACCTCCGTCTGACTCTTTCCTACCGGCAAGCCTACGGAACCGCGCCCAACCAGAACATCCAGGTCGCCCGCAACGAAACCCAGGAGATGAACGGGCGCTATTCGGCCATGCCCAATGTCATCGACAGTTGCCTGGACAACATCCCCGGAGATACCGCCTGGATGTATTTCGGGACAGGCCCGGAAAGCAATCCCCAGACGCGCCCTGTCTGCTCGGACCACAATCCCTACTTGCAGCTAAAAGGCACCATCCATCTCCTGAACCCCTGGCCTGGACGCATGGCCTATGTTCTGTGGAACGGGAAATGGCAACCGCTCTACGGCGAACCGGGACGGCCGGGGTGGGTCGTCGCAAGGTTCTACGCCCTGGCCACGGCCACTGTCGATCAGCGGATCCTGTTCGCCAGTGCAGACCCTACAGGCGGTGCGGCGGGTGTCCAATACATGGACATGACAGGGATCGGCGTCGCCAACAACCTGTCGCCGTGGGATTTCGCCGCCTTGCCCGCGCCCTGGGAGCGGTGGATCGCTCCACCCCTGGACGGCACGAACACCCCTAAGCTGCTCACGGCCAAACCCGCCCTGGCGACGACGCTGATGATTCGGCTTCCCTCCTGGAACGCCAGCGCGATGCGGGTCACCTGGAAAGGGGTGCCGGGCAAGTTCATCGCCCAGTCCACCGCGTATTGCAACTGGTATGCGGTCTCGTTCTACGCCGGACTCGTTCCCACATCCATCGCCCTGAACCACCCCTACCAGGATACCGTCTATGGATCCAAGGGGCTGGAGAAGGCTCCGGCCGATTTCTCCACGTACGCCAATTGGATCGCGATGCCCGCCGCGCCTGGCGCCGACACCTTGTGGCTGAACACCAACGGTGCGGGAGCCGTGCCGGACGTGAAGGCGAAAGCCACCGACCTGGGCATCTGCAACGAGAAGATCCTCGCCTTCCAGGTGTTCGACTACAAGCTGCCTGGCCCGTATTTCCCCTTCTCGGAAAAAACGAATTCCGACCTGATCAAAGGGCTGGTCGGTTCCACCCTCGGAGCGGATGGACTGCCCACCTACACAGGGAAATCGATGTGCGGCAACGGCGACATCAGAAGCACCGAATGCACCAATCCAGCCAACGGTCCGAACAACTGGTTCAAGCCCAACGCGTACAACACCACCGGATGCCTTCTGCAGCCGCTGACTCTCAGCAAAACCTCCGGTCAGTACGAGTTCGCCAGCAGCGACTATTTCCCGATCGACGACTCCATCAAGAATCCCGCCTTCAACGAGAAGCTGCCGCCCACCCAGACCCAGTCGCACGATTTCGGGTTCTGCATGCACGCCAAGTCCACGTTCGAATACGTCCCGGGCCTGTCGTTTTCCTTCCGTGGGGACGACGACGTCTGGGTCTTCATCGACAAGCGTCTTGCGTTGGACATCGGAGGGCAGCACGGGCCGATCGGTGGCAACATCAATCTCGACAAGATGAACTTGTTGGAAGGTCGCGCTTACCAATTCGACATGTTCTACTGCGAGCGTCATACGCCCGGCTCGAACATCCGCATCCAGACCACCATGAACCTGGTGCCCAGCTACGACTACCGATTCGATTCCACGGCTCTCGCCGGAAACGGCATGAGGATCGATCTGCGCTACATCAAGACGGAAATTGACGGATCCAAGTGCCTGGACCAGTCCGCCCAGACTCCGGTTCCAGGCAAGGGCTACTTCTTCCTCCAATACCCGGACGGGCATTCCGTTCCGATTCCCGAGCCGCCGCAACCCTCCGGCCTGGAAGGTGTCACCCTCTCCGCCGATCTCACCAGCATCGATCTGAACCTGGACAAGCTCAAGAAGGACACGGATCTGGACCAGCGGGGCCAATACAAGATCGTGATCCGCTTCCAGAACGATCCGTCGCAAGCCAACGTCAAGGAAATCCCGTTCGAGATCACCCAGGGGCCCGTGGATCTGACGGCGGACCTGTTCGACCGCGACGGCGATGGTCGGGCGGATTCCCTGGTATTGCGATCGCCCGACGATTCGGCGTTCAAATCGCCGGCGTTCAAGAGCGTCCTGGCCGTTTGGGCGAAAACCTCCGGCGCGCGGGATTCGATCACGGTCCCCGCGAATGCCTCGCGTGTCGCGCCGGGCGATTCCCTGGCCGTGGTGACCTGGACTGCCGCAACCACTCCTTTCCAGATGCGTTCGGCCTGCCCGACCGGCGGCTGCCTGAACATGGGCATGGCCACCACCTACCCGTTGGCGCCGGATTCTGTCCGCAACAAGGTCAAGGTGTTCCGGGAGCACATCGCGCCCTTCGCGGATTCGGCCGGTATCTCCTTCGGGGCGGGGACCGCGCCGGATACGCTGCGGGTCTGGACCAGCGAAGGCGGGCGCCAGAGCGCGGACTTCCCGACCTCCCCATGGGCCATTGTCGGAAATCGTCTGGCACCCAGGAATCTGGTCGCCGCCGACGCCCAGAACCCGACGCCCATCCAGCCTTCCGGACGCATGCTGGTCTTCCTGTTGCCGGCTGGAAGCGCCGTTCTGGAGGACCTCCGGCTCTGCCGCGCGCTACCGCCGATTCGCTGGGCAATTCCTCCGGTCGCCAGCGTGTGGTTCAGCCCGGTTCGGCCTCCAGCCGATCCGGGTGATCGCCCGCGACGCCGATGGCGACGGCCAGGTGGACGACGTCGAATCAGACTGGCGAAATCCGCCGCTGGTGTTCCGGTTCCGACAGGATTTGGCATGATCTGGAACGGGATCCCTCTCGCGGTGCCAACCCTCGCCAGAAGCGCCGATCTGCTTTCCTGGCGCGGGTCCATCGGACCCTTCCCGCTAGGACCTCTGGAAGGCCCGGCGATGCGGGCTGGCTGGCTCCGGGAGGCGACCACTCTTTCCGATGGTGGAGGATTCCGTGGCTCCGGTGGCGATGTCGGCGCGACTGATCTACGGGTTCGAGCCGGGTTCATGGGATACCCTCGAAATCATCGGGTCCGAGCCATTGTCGATCCTGCCCTTCGGCCAGGCGATGGTCGCCAGTGCACCAGGGATTTCCGCTACGACGATTTCTTCGCCGAATGCAGTTGTCGTGCAAGGCTCGTTCTTGGAATCGCGTTCCCGCCGGCACCGTTCCCGACGACGCCTTGGGGGCGCGCTTGGGAACGGGCGTGTCGGACGGGAGGACATCGGTGGGAACGCTTTCCCGCTGGGTTCCCCTCGTGGTGGTGCCTTCCGGCAAAGCCGCCCTGTTCGATTCCGATGGCGACGGCCAGGCGGATTCCGTCCATGTGGCGATGCGTGGCGGTCTGGGCGCCACCTGGATGACCGTGGCCTGGTGCGACGCCGCTGGTGGCCCGAGCCTGCAGGCCTGGTCGGTTGCTGCGCAGTCGGGGTCTTTCGGGCTGCGGCCTCGGAAAGCAACTTTTGGGTTCGCCAAGGGCGACCAGCTGCTCGCAGAACCCCGCGAATCACCTTCGCGACCTGACTACCGGGGCTTGTTGGCCACCTGGCCAGCTGCAAGACAGCGTCGCCCCGAGCTGACCTGGGCGCGTTACGGCTTTCGGCGAGCCGGCGGATACTCTTCTTGGTGCGCTTCAGCGAGCCCGTCGCCGAGCCGCTTTGTCACGCCTGCCTGGGTGGAATGAGAGGGATCTCCATGTCGCTGCCGTGATGCACGATGCCGCATCCTTGGTCGCTGTGGACGGCCTTTCGGCGCGAATGGTCCTGCGTCCCGGAGCGCAGGCGAACTCCTTGACAGATTCTGCTCGCATCGCCGTCGGGGCGCTGGCGGGGCATCTGGTGGATGCGGGAGGAGTCCGGGCGGGGTGGTCCAGTCCTTTCGTCCCCAGCTCCAGTGGCGCTTCCCCGTCGGTGTGGCGATTTCCGATCCGCCGGGGCGGGGGCAGGACCACCATGTCGGCCAGGGTCTTGCGGGAAGTCCCCAGGCGGCCATCGAGCAGCTCCAGAAACTGTCCGTCCGCTGGAACGGAGAATCCTGAAGTCCCGTTGGCCGGACTCGTTGCCGACCAGGCCGGTGGCTGGCGCGCTTCAATCTTCTTTCGCTGGGTTCCACCGCGTGCGGAACGGATTGTTCCGCGCTTTCGCCGCTTCGGGCGCCCTCGCCCGGCAACCTTGCTGGACAGCGTGCCGCCGAGCCTGGTGGCAGCGGCCTTTCGGTACAGCAAGCGGGAGGTCGGGCGGAGACACCTTGATCCTGAGGTTTCCGAGCCCTGGGGCCAACCTTTGCCGGCCAGCAATATGAACTTTCCGATGGTCACCGCGGGTGCTTGTCGCGTGCCGTTGGAATCGGGTCGTTTCATTCGTGGGTCCTGATGGGAGATCGAACGTTCGCGCTGGTCGTGGACACCACCGATGGAGAAAATCCTCCGTGGGGACTCCGCGCGATTTTCCTGGAACGGAGGATCCTCCTGGTGGTCGACGCATCTGGGAAATCTCGTGGGCGCCCTCTCGCGCTGGGTTCCGATCGATTTCGGGCAGCGGCCGCTGGAGCTGGTCATCCGGCAAGAAAACCAGTTCCTTCCCAACGGGTTCAACCAGTCCCCTGCCTGGCGGAATCCTCGGTGGGGGCCCAGGTCTGGAGGTCTGGGTGCGCAGCGGCCAAAGGTATGCGCGTGGACGGCGACTTCCAGCGGACCCGGTCACCGGGTGCGGTGACGGGAGGCAACCCTCCGTTGAACGATCCGGATCGCACCATGGGAGTGTACATCAAACTCAACCGCCCGCTGGAAGGAACGCTGTTCATCTACGACAACATCGGCACTTCCGTCCACCAATTGGACCTTTCCAAATTGAAGGAGCTTTGGCCGGAAAACGGCGAGGATGTCCAACAGGAGATCAAGCTCACCTGGAATGGCACCAACAAGCAAGGCAGATTCGTGGCGGGCGGAGTGTACCTGATGCGGGCGTTCGTGATGTTCCAGGACAAATCCGGTCGCAAGGAATTCCACAACGTGCTGTGGAAGTACGCCTGGATGCGACCGAACCGGTAGTCGTAAGGACAGAAACACGCGTTCGTTAGCCTTGTTCTGGCGGCGTGGTCATTGTGAGAAATTTGAAACTGCTTGTCTCCGGGAGATTGGCGCGTATTGTCCTCTCGTAACCACTCGAGCAGGAGGCAGCGGTGAAGCTGGATCAACAGGTAGTGGAAGACACTCAATTCGGCGGGCGGATCCGGGTGAAGGATTGCTGTGTCGAGGTCTTCTCGGTCCCTGGTGGGCACGTCCAACTTCGCGATGGAGCTGGTAAAACCCTGGCGACTTTCGGTGTGGCCCCTTATCAAACCCGGATCTTGTCGCTCAAGGGCATGGGACGCGGGACCTACACCGTCGATCTTTCCAGTCTCACGGGTGCGATTTCCGCCACGGTCGAGGCCTAACGGACGACCGGGGCATTTCCGGCGAGACGTTCCCCGCAGGGCTCCAGGGTGTCGAGTGACACCAAGTGTTTTCCGGTGGCAAATTCGCCTTC
>JADKBN010000018.1 GCA_016715065.1 Fibrobacterota bacterium | reverse complement strand
GCGCGAAGGAAAACCGCAGTGATTGGAATCAGGTTTGTTCGACGATCAATCCGTAGGTCTCCTGAAAACCGGAGAGACTTGAGCATCCTGCCGTGTCCGCATCGAGGCGTTGGCTTGCGTTGCGCGGAGACTGGCTTTCGTGCGATCTTCGCCATAACCGCTCGTGGGATCCGGCAGGTGCCTGTCCATCTCCAGACGGACGGGGAGCACCAGTTTCCCAGTTTTCCGACACTCTTCGCAGGAAGAAGCCGGGCGGTTTCTAGCTTGATTTGCTTTCCAGGCCAGATTCCGAAGCGCAGGTATGAATCCGCGACGTTGATTCTCGAGGGAACTTCGGTCTCGTGCTCCGCGTGCTCGGAAACCCCCGATAGTCGTCGTAGCCGAGGGTGGACAGTGTTTCGGCGTGCAGCCTTTCTACGGAATCGACCACGGGACATACCAGTCAGTAGAATCCGAATGATGGAGTGGACGCAATCGCTTCGTATTCCGGTCTCCTTGTAGCGCCCCATTTTTCGCAGGTGCAGGAGTCCGTCGTGGTTGGCATGAAGAGGGCCGCCGCCACCAGGGAGTGATTAGGAGCCAGCCACGCAGGCAGGTTCGGAGGGCCTGGTCGCGTGGATCCATCACTGGAGTGGGTTCGACCAGCCCTGGGGGGACGGTGGGCAACCGGGCTGGGGAATCCGTCTCCTCTTCCAAAAAAGTCTGGGCCGGTCCATTGCTCCTTCTGGGGCACCGAAACGGCACGGCTAACCCGACGATCCCTAGTTCCAGGAAAGATCCCGCCGATCCGGGATCCTGCCGCACCGACGGAGTCGAGCTCATCACTTGACCGTCCCGTCGTTCCACCACAAAACAGGTGGGTGAACCGAGGTAAGACCGTTTTTCACTGCCATGGAAGCATCCCGGCTATGTTACGGCCAAGCCAGGTGACTTCCGTGGCCAGCGAAGGAGATCCATGCCGGCACCGCGGTGACCGGCACGATGTCCGTGAAACCGGGCAAATGGATCCAGTAGCAGAAATACGATCGTTCCCAAGATCGCGAAGCTCTGGGGGGCGATAGGACTTGATGCTCTAGCTGGCCTTCGTTTGGAACAGCGATTTGAGGTAGGATCGATTCGTCACCGGAGATCTTTCCATGCGAAGGACATGGCGAGAGGAGCTTCTACGGCGGATGCGCCCTTCGCGGGGGCTGTTGCTCCATCCGCCTTGCCGCCCCCATTTCCCGAACAGGTCCCTGGCCATGGTCCGGGGATCCACCCGCAACAACTTCGCATGTCTGACTTCCCTTCGACGGCGTAGCTCGGACGACCAAGCCCGTGCGTCACTTCCATCCGAATGCTGGAATCGTCATCGTGGACCATGGTCAGGATGTTGTTCAGGTGGGTCAGAGAGCCTTGGGGACAAACGGGACACTTGCGAGCTGACTTCGAGGAACTCGAATCCGTGCAAAAGGGAAACAGGTGCAAACGCCACCGCTGATCTGGATCACATGCGTTGGAAACGAACAAGCCGGGCTGACCGGACTCTCAGATCGATGACCACTCTCTTTAAATTCACCCATCGTCAACCAGGCCCTGGCCGATCATCAATACCCCGATCAGAGGATAGTGAGACGGCGAGGCCGACCTCACGCTCGCCAGGATGGCCCCGAGAGAACGAAACCCATGTGCCCGCCGCCCAGCTGTGGCTGGGACAAGGGCATAGGGGTTCCCTGTGCGCCCATTTCCATGGAGAGACTGGATGACCTCGGGTGGCAGATCCTTCAACAGGACCCGGGTAGAAGGCGATGCGGAGACTGTCAGGGAAGATTCCGACATGGAGAGACCTACAGAGGGGGAAGTCGCGAGGTGAAACGGGGAACGCGAGTCAATTTACATCCGTTCTTTGCGCCGGGATTTCATTCGATTGCGCCGGGCTTTCCCGGGCGGCCCGTAAAAATTCGGCGCCGCTTCGCTGGCCGGAGTGTGCAGGCGGGATTGGATGCAGGCATTGACCGCTGCGGGGTGGGAGGAGGGAAATAGAGGGCTGGAACGTACGTGGCTTGGAAGTTGCCGGTGTTGAAGGGGGCTTTTTCCGTGGAGGATCTCACGAAACGCTTTCTGGTGGTCTTGCTGGTTCGATGACTGGAATTGCTGCAAGGAGGAACAGACATGGAAACGACGCGAAGCGCCGACACAGCACGTCGCCCGCGGGAGTGCGTGGTGTTGTTGCATGGGCTGGCGCGCACATCCAAATCCATGGCCAAGATGGCCCAGGCTCTGGAACGACAGGGGTATGCGGTCCACAACGACTATCCTCCGTAAGCATTCCATCGATTCCTTGAGCGAGCAGGCGATCGGCCGCGCCCTGGAAACGCCCTTGATGTCAGAATATGACAAGATCCATTTCGTGACCCATTCCATGGGAGCGATCCTGGTAAGAAACCGCCTGGCCCGCCACGACATCCCCAACCTGGGGCAGGGTGGTGATGTTGAGCCGCCCAACCACGGAAGCGAGGTGGTGGATTTCCTCCGAGGCTGGTCGGTGTTCCAACGCATCAACGGGCCGGCAGGGAGCGAACTGGGGACAGATTCCATCGAAGCCGGCCACCTCCAGATCGCCCCTTCGAGCTGGGTGTCATTGCCGGAGACAGGTCCATCAACTGGATCAACAGCCTCATGATCGGTGCGCCCAACGATGGCAAGGTGTCGGTGGAAAGCACCAAACTCCCGTGGATGAAGGATCATCTGGTGGTCCACTCCACCCATCCGTTCCTGATGCGCAACGACCAGGTGATCCGTCAGGTGGTGGAGTTCTTGCGAGAGGGGCGCTTCGCGCGGTGACCCCTTCCGCCGCGCGGGGCATAGACTGCGTCGGGCTTTTTCCCGGGGCGGCGATCCTGCCGCATGCACTCAGCATGAATGCTATCATGGATGCCTGAGTCCATCAAGTCGGGTTCGCCCCGCTCCGTTTCAACCTGAAGGCATCGTCCGATGAATCCTCGCCACTTCGTTTCGCTTTCTGCCGTTTTCTGTCTCCTGGGTGGCTTTTCCGCACCCTCCGTCCAGGCCGCCGAGGTTCGGGCCTCCGGTAAGGTGCTCGACCTCAAGGGTTCGCCCTTGAACGGAGTGACGGTGAAGATGTCGGGTAGCGACGAGGTGGCCACCACGGACAACTCGGGGGACTGGACCCTCGGAGTCGGGACCGACGTCCTTCCCCGCAAGGGCATCGGGGGATCGTTTCTCACGAGTGGTTTGTTTTTGGAGCAGGGGCGGATCCGGGTTTCGTTCCTGGGCCACGACCCCCAAGGGCGAGGTGTCGCGAGTTTTCCGCCGGCTGCCCGTGCGATGGCCTCCCGCAAGGCGGGTTCCGATGCGAAGGATACCTTGGTGTTTTCCAAAAACGGGAAGGTCTTCCTCCGGGACACCTTGACGGCACCGCGCACCGGAATTGTCCGGGTGTTCGACACCACATGGAACGCCGCGATCATCTATGGCTGGCCGGAAGACGGCCGACACGACGGTGTATCGGTCGGTCAAGGTCGGATCGCAGATCTGGCTGGCGCAAAAACCTCGCCTACGCCGGCACGGATGGAAAGCTGGGGTATGCCAGGGTAGCGAAGATTCGTGCGCCAGGTACGGCCGGCTCTACAAATGGACCGAGATGATGGATCTTGGCCGTGCCTTCGACACCACTCTCTGGAGCGGAGAGGTGGCCGCCCACCGTGGCATCTGTCCCGCAGGTTGGCATGTACCCAGCACCGAGGAATGGACCAGCCTGCAGACCGCGGTGGATCCGGACAACAGCTACGATGGCAACCGACTCAAATCGCCGTTTTTCTGGCAAGGCTCCAGCTACGGCGAGGACAAGCACGGGTTTCGCGCGCTTCCTGGCGGTCGTTGGAACGGGGGAAGCTGGAAGGTGGCGCCATCATGGGGTACTGGTGGAGCCGGAAGGAAACCTTCCGGACTTCCGCCGAGCTTTCGAGATGTACAGTCACAACGAGAACACCATGTTCGAGAGCATCAACAAGCTCGCCAAACAGTCGGTGCGTTGTCTGATGGATTGAGGTTCTCGGGGAATTTCCTCGGTCGAGGGCCACCACGCGGTGGTGGTTCGGTCGTGCCGTCGAAGGAATCGCGCCTTTCCGATCCTTGGGGAGGCGGACAGGGGATCCGATTGGGTCAGTCGCCTCTTCGTCGGAAGGAGAGCCAGGCGAGGAGGCAGGTCAGGATGAGCAGGATGGTGCAGATGAGAATGAAGCCGTGGCTGGAGTCCGACAACGGGATTCCGCCGACGTTCATTCCGAACAAACCTGCGGCCATGTTGACCGGGAGCGCCAGGACCGTGACCACCGTGAGGATGAACAGGGTGCGGTTCAGACTCTCGTTCATGCGCGCGGCGACTTCTTCCTGGAGGAGCCGAATCCGGTCGGCGAGGGCGGCGCAGTCGGCTACGGCGGCGGAAAATTCTTCTGCCGATTGCCGGAGCTCTTGCACCACGGCCGGATCCATCCACGAGGGCGGGCGGTTCAGTAGCCGAAAGAACGCCGAGGGTTCGGGCGCGAGCAGGCGTTGGATCCGGGTCAGGACCTGCGCAGCGACCCCAATTTTCCCGGCTCCGGGAGAGGCGGCCACGTGATATCGTATCCTCGATGCGGTCCACCTTCAGGGTGGCTTGACGGGAAATGTCAGACAGCGCCTCGGCCTGATCCACGAACAGCGAGGCCAGCAGGTGGGCGGGCGAATCGAACTCGGCTCCGGCGCGCACCCTCTCCCGCAGGCGGTCGACCGACCGGAGGGGACGCAGGCGGGCCGTCACCAGAAGGTCGGGCCGCACGCAGACGAACGCGGTGGAGACGGCCTCCGGGTCGAACTGGAAATCGAACACGACATCGTGGATCACGGCGACCAGCGATTCGCCATCCTGCTCGATGCGGGTGGAAGCCGACGAGTCGTGGATCGCCCCGAAGAACGCATCCGGAAGCCCCAAGGTCTCGCGCATCCAGGCTTCGGCGGCACTGCGAGCCAAGGAGAGATGGTACCACGAAAAGCGACGGCCCACCTCCGGCTTCGCCTCGGAGTCCGTGCGCGCGGGATCGACGGCCACCCCTGCTCCTCCCGCCGAAAATTCGTAGGCCCATACGAGCCCTTTCCGATCGGCGCCATACTCGGCCATTGGTTCCACGCCATTCCTTTCTGCCAGGCGCGATCCGTTTTGGCGGGAATGCGCGATGAAGGTGCAAGGATAAGACATTGGTGTTTCAAAAGCTTTTCGCTGCGCGTTTGGATTTCCGCTGCGCGGAGCCTTTGACGCTGCGCGTCTGGCTTTTTCCGGCTTAACGCTGGAGCCTTATTCGGCTGCGCCGAGCCTTTCCGGGGCGGCCCGGGTGCCGTATTCACGGTGCGGCCGCGCACCGTGACCGCGGCCAAAGGGGCTCCGGCGCCCCTTTGGGATCCGGCCGCCGGGGGGCGCTAACTGGAACGGCCATGCCAAACCAGCCAGGTGCGCCGGGCGGGATGATCGTCTGTAGATGTGGCGAGATCATCAGGGTCGCGATCGGTATCGTTCACCCATTGGCCGTTCCATGAACCGCGCCCCCCGGACCCACGTGCCAGCCTTGATTGGTTGACGGAATTTGTCTGATTGTCGGCTCTGTCCGCGGGCGCTTCGCTGCGCAGGGTTGGGGTGGTGGACGGATGGAAAAGCATTGAATATGGCTTGTAACTTTGGTAAGAAAATCGGGCACCCGGAGGACATCGCTTGGGAATCTTGACCTTCAGCATCAACGTCACTTTGGATGGATGCGTCGACCACCAGGCGGGGATCGCTGATGACGAGACCCATGCGTTCTTCACACGCATCTTGGACGAGGGCGGGGCGATATTGTGGGGGCGCGTCACCTACGAGATGATGGAAGGCTACTGGCCTGCCGTTGCTCGCGGCGATGTCGAGGCGCCCATGGTGATTCGCGAGTGGGCGGTCAAGCTGGAGGCCAAGCCGAAGTATGTGGTGTCGTCGACGCGGAAGGACTTTCCGTGGAACAACAGCCACCACATGGCCGGCGACTTGCGCGCCGGGGTGGAGAAGCTCAAGGACGCGACGCCCGACGGCGTGCTCCTCGGTAGTTGCCTGCTCGCGACAGATCTTGACCGACTTGATCTGGTCGAATTTGTGCGTGCAATACATGTTCGCGAATGCTAAAGCGTATTCAAGGCAGCACCCATTTTTAGCAGCTGCCGGAAAGCGCGATCATAGGAATATACCACCGGCCCCGATGCGTAGACATTGACATAAAATGTCTGGGGCGGCGGGAAAGTACGCACCAGCCGGGAGCCTTCCGGCGCGCAAGTCGGGAAACAAAGCCATGTATTTTCCCCGATACCGGAGGATTCCCCATGGCAACCACCAAAAAGCCGAAACCCAACGAGATTCCATCCGCCCTGGATGCCAACCAGGTCAACGTCGTCCTCGCCTCCCTGGAAGACGAAGCGTTGAGAGTCGATTGCCTGGTGATCCTGGACAGGATGCGAGGCATCAGCGGTCATGAACCCAAGCTGTGGAATGTGGCGACCTTCGGGTTCGACACCTACCACTACAAGTACGAGAGCGGACGCGAGGGAGATTGCCATGTTCTCGGGTTCCATCCCCGAAAAGGCAAGATCACCTTCTACCTGATGGACGGCACGGCAAGGCATTCCGAGCTTCTCACCCAGCTCGGCAAACACACCACCAGCAAGGCGTGCCTGTACATCAAGCGGTTGAGCGACATCCAGCTGCCCATCCTCGAGCGGATCCTGCAACAGTCCTACGACCACATCAAGTCCCGGGATGGCCAGATGCACCGGGCCTTCGAGTAAACACAAAATTGGCGGAACGGCGGTGATTCCCTTGTCCGACGTCGACCGGCGCCGGACTTTGTCGTTCGGGTTCCATACCACGCTCCTCCACCAAGGGATGGTCGTGGTGGGATTGCACTATTCGTTCGAGGGCCAGTCGCGCACCGACGAGGTCGGCGGGGGATCTCCCTACGGAGCCTCCACGATCGCAGGCAGCGACGGGAAACGGCAGCCCACGGAAATCGATCTCGATGGGGCGCGGTACCTGGGAAAGCATGTCGCCGAAATCGGCAAGAAATTGATGAGATAGCCAAAAAGCGTCAAGTCCTTCCGACGACCCGAGGCGAAAGTCCCGGGTGGGGGCGGCAACACACCGAATCGAGTGAACACATGCTGGAAAAAGCCAAGAGCCTCAATGGCTACAAGCTGGTCGCCCTGGACGGGGAGATCGGTTCGGTCGCGGAGTTCTACTTCGACGACAGGATCTGGACCGTGCGCTACCTGGTGGCCGACACCGGCAACTGGCTGACCGAGAGGTTGATCCTGATCTCGCCGCTGTCGGTGATCTCGATCGATCGCGAGGCAAGGACGATCTCCTCGGCCAGACGCGGAAACAAATCGAGGACGGCCCCTCCCTGGAGGCGCACAAGACCGTCTCCCGCCAGTTCGAGGAATCCTACAACAGCCACTACGGCTGGCCTTCCTACTGGGACGGGACCTTCGCCTGGGGAACCTATCTGAAGGTCGCGCAAGCCCACAACCAGTTGGACTCCGACCGCAAGGCGGAAACGGCCTGGGAGCACAGTCTTTTGGACACCAAGGAAGTCACCGGATACCAGCTGGAAGCCGAGGATGGGGAGATCGGGCACGTCGAGGACTTCATCCTCGACGAGGCGTCGTGGACCATCCAATACCTGGTGGTCGACACCAGGAGCTGGTGGCCGGGAAAGCACGTCCTGGTTTCGCCGCGGTGGATCGGCCAGATCGACTGGGCGGACCAAAAAGTGTCGGTCCTAATGACACGGGAAGAGGTCCGCAACTCCCCCGAATACACGGAGGCCTCCCTCCTTTCGCGAGACTACGAAGAGAAACTGCACGGACACTACAAGCGCGTCGGCTACTGGGACAAGGACCTGGCCGGAGTGAAGCACACGTTCTGAACCAAGGAATCGAGGAATCACATGTTGGAAAAAGCGGATGACCTGAAGCGATACGAACTCCACGCCCTGGACGGGGAGATCGGCTCGGTCGAAGAGTTCTACTTCGACGACAAGCATTGGACCGTGCGCTACCTGGTTGCCGAAACCGGCAGCTGGCTCACGGGAAAGGACGTGTTGATTTCGCCCTTCGCCATCACCTCGGTGGATCGCGACAAGAAGATCATCCACGTCAACCTCACGAAAAAGCAGATCGAGGACAGCCCCGATCGGGACAGCCACCGGCCGGTCTCCCGACCCTTCGAGGAGTCCTACAACGCCTACTACGGTTGGCCTTCCTATTGGGGCGGTCCCTACGCCTGGGGGAACTATCCCTTCGCGGGAACCGCGCTCGGGCACTGGGATCGCTCGCGGGCGAAGGCCGAAAGCGAAGATCGGAATCTGCGCAGCACCAAGGACGACGCAGGCCACAACGTCGAGGCCACGGACGGTGAGATCGGCCATGTGGAGGATTTTGTCATCGACTGCGATTCCTGGACCATCCGCTACCTGGTGGTGGACACATCCAACTGGTGGGTGGGCAAGAAGGTCCTGATTTCCTCCCGCTGGATCGAAAGCATCGATTGGCTGGAGGGAAAGATCGACATCGGCATGACGCGGGAAGCCATCCGCAATTCGCCCGACTTTTCCGAGAAGGCCCTCCAGGAACGCGATTACGAAGCCATCCTGCACAAGCACTACAACCGCCAGGACGACTGGAGCAACGACTTCCTCGCGAAGTAGGGCTTTAGGGACGTCCCTTCGCCGACAACGAGGTGTTTCCCAGTCGCAGGGCGTTGACGATGACCGACACGGAACTGAGGCTCATCGCCGCCCCTGCGATCACCGGGCTCAGCAGCAGTCCGAAGAACGGATAGAGGACTCCCGCCACCAACGGGGATTCCCACAACGTTGTGCGCGAAGGCGAAGACCAGATTCTGACGAATGTTGGAAAGAGTCGCTGTCGCAACTGTTTCAGCTTGCGGGCCTTTCCCTCGGGATCGACATGCGCTTCCACTCCGTCCAGTCCACGTTCTCGTCTCGTGGAAACTATCGGCGCCAGCCGAGCCATGCCACGAATTCCACCAGAGGCACAAAAAATGTCCTGCCTCCCGAGACGCATGGCTGCTGGACATGGGCAAGAGGGCAAGGTTCGAGCAGGTGGGCGCAAAGGTCGGGAGGTTGTAGGCTCTTAGGTCTGTTAGAGATCACGAGCATCGGAGTCCAACCCATGAACATTCCCAACGACAAGGCGCAAGCCTCTGAAGGGGTTTCTCGGGTGGTCGGCCTCCGATCGCGGGCAACGATCCCGGCTCTCTTTCTGACAAGCCTTGCGTCTTCGGTTTGATTCGATCCGGATTGCATTCCCGGAAGTGCTCGCTTCACAGCACCCGGATTCGCATCCCACGAAAAACCGCAGCCTTCCGCGGGGTGGCTGATCGGGCTCCTCCCGCGAAGACCCCTCCCCGGGGAGGCTCGATGAACATGGCCCTCGGCGCGCATGAACGCGACGAGCCAATGTCCTTTTGGACAAAAAACGTACACATCGAAACGAGGTTCGCCATGTTGGAAAAAGCAGACCATCTGAAGCACTACCGGATCCACGCCAACGACGGGGAGATCGGATCGGCCGAGGAGTTCTACTTCGACGACAAGCATTGGACCGTTCGCTACCTGGTGGTGGAGACCGGGAACTGGCTCGTGGGAAAGGATGTGCTGATCTCGCCCTACGCGATCACTTCCGTGAACCGGGAAAGGAAGACGATCAATGTGAATCTTTCCAAGCAACAGATCAAGGACAGTCCGGATCGGGACAGCCACAGACCGGTTTCCCGCCCGTTCGAGGAATCGTACAACGCATACTACAGCTGGCCTTCGTATTGGGGGGTCCCTTTGCATGGGGCGACTATCCCCATGCCCGGACCGCGCTCGAAAACTGGGGTCTTTCCCGCGAACGCGCCCACAGCGAAGACCGCAACCTGCGCAGCACCAAGGACGACTCCGGCTACGTCATCGAGGCCTTCGACGGGGAGGTCGGTCACGTGGCAGATTATGTCATCGACTGCGATTCGTGGACCATCCGCTACCTGGTGGTCGACACATCCGACTGGTGGCCGGGAAAGAAGGTGCTGATCTCTTCCCAGTGGATCGACAGTATCAGTTGGTTGGAAGGGAAGGTCGTGGTGTCCATGACCCGGCAAGACATTCGCAACAGTCCGGAGTATTCAGAGACCGCCCTGCTGGAGCGCGACTACGAGGCCGCCCTGCACAAGCACTACATACGCGATGGCTACTGGAGCAAGAGCCACATGCACGGGAAATAGGCGGCCGGGGTGCAGCTCTGGGGGAAGCCGCCGCATCGCGACATCCTTTCGCTTCCCGTACCTCGAAATCACGAGCAGAGGAAGAGTCCCGCAGCATCTGCTGCGGGAAATGGTCCATTCAAACGAAACGAGTCACGCATGTCCAATCGCGAAGCCTACAAACAGAAGATCGAAGCCGAACTGGAACTGATCCATGCCAAGACCTTGGAATTCAAGGCGCATGCGAAGATCGCTGTCGCCGATGCCCGCATCCAAGCCCAAGGCACCATCCAGGACATCGAGCAGAAGATGGCCCAGACCAAGGAGCGCCTGGCCGAATTGAACGCATCCAGCGACGACGCCTGGGAATCCATCAAGTCCGGCGTGGAAAAGGCCTGGGGAGACTTGCGGACAGCTTTTGGCGACGCCAAGGAGCGCTTCAAGAAGTAGCCCAGTCCGCCAAGCCGCTCCACCCTCGTGGTGGGGATGCTTGGCGGCATTCATCCCATTTGAAGGCGTGTGCCCGCGCAACGGCCACCTGTTCAACGATCTTGGAATGATTAGCTTGACCCCCATTGGCCGGCGCGCCTGGTCTGGAATCCTTGCACCGCTTCACCCTGGAGCCGAACCCGCATGAACGGTTGCATGTTCGAACCATCTCGTCTGATCCTTCGGCCCCTGCAAGTTTCCGACTTCGCCCAGGTGGAGTGGCTGACTCGCGAGGCGTTCTGGAATCTGTACCGCCCCGGATGCGACGAACACTACCTGGTTCGACTCATGCGGGACCACGAGGATTTCCTTCCCCAGGTTTCCTGTGTTGCGGAATTTGACAACGTGGTGATCGGCAGCATCCTGTGCACCAGATCGGCTGTGGTCGGCGAAGGCCACTGCCGGATGGAAACGGTGACGTTCGGCCCGATCTCGGTCCACCCGAAGTTCCAGCGCCTAGGCGTGGGAACGGCGCTGATCGATCGCACCAAGGTGTTGGTGGCCGAGATGGGGATTCCCGCGATCATCATCCACGGGGATCCGCACAACTACTGCAAGCACGGATTCAAGAACGGCAAGGACTGCGGGGTTCGCTCCAAAGACGGGGACCACCCGTTGGGTTTGCTGGTGCTCGAGCTGCGGAAAGACGCGTTTTCTGACAATAATTGGCGATTCTTCGAAAGCCCGGTCTACGATCTGGACGAGGAAGCCGCCGAGGCGTACGACCGGACCTTGGAGCCCAAGGAGAAGAAATGGCAGTACAGCCAGGAGATATTCTCCATCCTGATCCGAGCGAAGATCGAGTAGAGCCCCGCCCGCGCGGGCCATGTTCCCAAAGCGAACAGCCGGAATCGATCAGTTGGACTTGATCCACTTGGCCAGTTTTTGGTCTTCCTCGTCGATGTGGTGGCGGATCCAGTCGGCAAGGAAGCGCGCCAGCGTCAGGGGCAAGGTGAGCTTGCCAGCGTCGAAATCCGTGATCAGTTGGGTGACCTGGACAAGGAGCTCTTCGTGCTTGCGCTTGTGCTCGGGGTAGCCGGGATACCCCTTTTGGGTCATGAACCCTTCCTCGGTGCGGAAGTGCTCCACCGTGTAGGTCGCGAGTCCCTTCAGGGTCGGGCCCATTTTTTCCCGTCCCGCGCCTGCGAGCAGGGAGTCGTGGAGTTCGTTGACCATCTGGAACAGCTTCTTGTGCTGTCCGTCGATGGCGAGATTTCCTGTTGCGTATTTTGGATCCCAGGCGGCAAGGCTCATTTTCGAATCTCCGGTTCTAGAGTTGAGGGCGGCTCGTCGTGGCGCGATAGGGATCTCATCCAACGGGCCATGGGGAGATCCTGCGTGTGGATGTGCTCCACCAGCCAAGCCGAAAGGATCGCCATCAGTTCTCCATGGAGATCGTGTCCGTCGAGCTCGCGGGTGGTAGCCACGGTGATGCGCTCGCACAAGTCCTCGTGGGACTTCACGTGCACATCGAGTCCGTCGTAGCCCAGCTTGCGCATGAGCCGCTCTTCCGTGGCGAAATGGAGGTCGGTGAATTCCAGCAGTTGCCGCAATCGCCCTGCCAGGTCGTTGGGTGGCGCGTTGTCGACCATCTCCGTGTCGATTTGTGCCATGAGGGAAAACAGCGTCCGGTGCTGCGCGTCGATCTTCTCGAAGCCGGTTTCGATTTCGTCGGTCCAGATGGCGGTGGGCATTTGGGTGGAACCTCCGGTCGGCGCGAGCTATCCGGCGCCGACCTCCGAGAGGAAGCTCATGTCGACTCCCTGGTTTTTGAATTGCAACAGCAGACCCTGCTTGTCGACGGCCTTGATGTAGGCCTCCTTGGGGTCCACCGTCTTGCGGCGCACCAGGTCCAACAAGCTGTCGTTGAGCGTGCACATGCCGAACTTCTTGCCTGTCTGCATGACGCTGGGAATCTGGAAGGTCTTGCCTTCGCGGATCAAGGCCGACATCGCCGGAACGCCCATGAGGATCTCGTAGGCGGCGGCCCTGCCTCCGCCGTTTTTGCGGCACAGGGTCTGGGCGATCACCCCTTTGAGCGATTCGGAAAGCATCACGCGGATCTGGTCCTGGCGGTCGGAAGGGAACACGTCGATCAATCGATCCACGGTGGAGGGAGCCGTGCTGGTGTGCAGGGTCCCGAACACGAGGTGACCGGTTTCGGCCGTTTCGATGGCGATGGAGATGGTTTCGAAATCGCGCATTTCTCCCACCAGCACGATGTCGGGGTCTTCGCGCAAGGCCGCCCGCAACGCGCTGGAAAACGATTTGGTGTGGATGCGGACTTCGCGCTGGTTGATCAGGCACCCCTTGTTCTGGTGCACGAACTCGATGGGGTCCTCGATGGTGATGATATGGTCCTTGCGCGCCCTGTTGACCAAGTCGATCAGCGCGGCGAGCGTGGTGCTCTTGCCGGATCCCGTGGGTCCCGTGACCAGCACCAGCCCCTTGGACAAAAAGCACAGCTGCTTGACCTCTTCCGGAAGTCCCAGGTCCTCGACGGTGAGAATCTTGGTCGGAATCTGTCTGAAGACGGCTCCGGAACCGTTGCGGTCGCGGAAGTAGTTGGCCCGGAAACGCGCCAGGCCCGGGATTTCGTGGGCGAAGTCGGTGTCGCCGCACTCCAGATATTCCTCGCGGTTCCTGGCCGGAGCGATCTCGAACAGGAGGTCCTTCAGCGATTCGTCTGTCAAGGTGGGCTCGCCGGCGATCTTGGCCATGTCGCCGGACTCGCGGATCATGGGGGGCTCGCCCACGCAAAGATGGAGGTCGGAGGCCTTCTTTTCCACCATGATCCGAAACAGCCGGTGGATCATCGGCTCGGAAACGGCATCGACGATCGAGGCGGGGTCGTCGGGGACGAAGAACGTTTCGCCTACCGTGAACACCGCGCGCGGTCCGGTGGCGGTGGGATGGCCCGCGCACAAAAACGGGCTGTTCTTGGTGCTGTAGCGGAACTCGAACTTGCCGTTGGCCTGGATGGAACGTTGCACGTTGGGCGGTGCGATTTCGCAAAGGAGCGCCACCACGGTGGCTTGGTCGACCTTCTCGGCCGTCATCGGTCGTTCCACCCCGTCGATGACAAACAGGATCTCGTGTCCGGCATGGAGCACGAAGTGGGTGGCGCCATGCGAGAGTTGCGCCTGCAGGTAGCTGTCCAGGGTGGCCATCTATGGTTTCTCCGCCGGTTCCACGAAATCGACCCAGTCCTTGTTCACCACGATGGTCCCCTCCGGGGTGGACAAGGCAAAAAACGGCTCGGCTTGGTTGAGGAAATCCAAGGGGCGTTCGCGCAGCTCCGGAAGCAGGATGGCCACGGAACCTTCCACAAGCACACCTTCGCTGAGATGGATGCGCAAATGCACGGCCTTGGCTCCCAGGTCGGAAAGTTCGGTGATTTCGGGAAGTTCGAACCCCACCGAGAGCGTGCGGATGGTGCGTTTGGCCAGGAGACGGATGGATTCGCCGGTCCGGGTAGGAACGAACCGATCTGGATCGTTCATGCGTCCCAGCAATCCGTGGGCTCCGGGTGGTTCTGCGAAGGGAAGGAACACCACGGCATCCGATGCGATGTCGGATTCCGTCCGAACCTGGACGGGAATCGTCCGGACATCCAAGGCGAGGTCGGTCATGGGCGGTGCGGCTCCATCGGCGGGGGTCAGTTCTCTGTGGGTGCGTGCGCGACGCTGGAAGATTCGTCCTGGAATTGGGCGAAGATGCTCTGGAATTCGTCCTCCACGCGACGGAAGGCGGCGACCACATCCGGATCGAAGTGCGATCCCGACGATTTGAGGATGATGTCCTTGGAAGAGGTGAGCGAAAAGGCTGCCTTGTAACAGCGTCTGGTGGTCAGCGCGTCCCACACGTCGGCCAAGGCGACGATCCGTCCCGAAAGCGGGATCGTTTCGCCCGAAAGGCCATCGGGATAGCCGGAGCCATCCCACTTTTCATGGTGGCTGCGCGCCACCACCTGGGCCACTTGCAGCATGGGGCTGTCGGCGTCGGCCAGGATCCGGGCCCCGATCACCGCGTGGCTTTTCATGATGGAAAGTTCACCCGCGTCCAATCGTCCGGGCTTGAGCAGGATGTGGTCGGGGATGCCGATCTTTCCCACGTCGTGCATGGAGCTGGCCACATAGAGTTTTCCCACCTCGTCGCCGGGCATGCCCAGTTCGCGCGCCAAGGCCGCCGAATAGGAGCGGATGCGCAACACGTGGTTGCCCGTCTCGTCGTCGCGCATTTCCGCGGCCCGGGAAAGCCGGGTCACCGTATCCAGGTTGGCCGCTTCTACCAGGCGTAGCGCCTCCCGGAGCTCCTTGGTGCGTTTTTCCACCAGGTCTTCCAGGCCTCTCTGGTAGCGGCGCACTTCCTCCTTCAAGGCCCGTTTTTCCAGGGCGTTGTGGATGGACATGTGCACTTGTTCCAGGTGGATGGGCTTGAGGATGAAGTCGTAGGCCCCTTCCTGCATGGAGGTCACCGCGATGCCGATGTCGGCGTAGCCGGTGAACAGGATGGTGGCGGTGTTGGGATGGTGGCGGCGCGTGTAGCGCAGGAGGTCGGTGCCGCTCTTGCCAGGCATGCGGATGTCGGAAAGGAGCACATCGAACCGCTCCGCGCCCAGCAGAGAGGTCGCCTCGTCGTAGTTGCCAGCCGTGGCCACTTCGAACCTTCTCAAGGACAGATAGTCCTGGATGACTTGGCAGATCGCGTTCTCGTCGTCCACGACAAGGATCCTGGGGGCGCCTTGTTCCATTCGGGTCTCCTCTGGAAGCCCACTATACCGCGTCCATCGGACAGGATGCAAGCGCGAGATGTCTTTTGTGCTCCCTTTCCAGAAGACGGACAGGTGCTATCTTTCCTCCTCCTCGGCCCCCTGGAAACAGGTGGTTCGAATCCGGGGTGTGGCTCAGCTGGTAGAGCGCTACGTTCGGGACGTAGAGGTCGCACGTTCGAATCGTGTCACCCCGATCCATGCACAAGGGCCGCTCCTCGGAGCGGCCCTTCGTGTTTGGGGAATGTCGGAGGCAGTCCATCGCCCGGCATCCCCGCTCCCGCCCGAGGGGTTCGGGAAAGGTCTCCAGATGGCACCAAGCCACCGTTCGTCCTGAGGAGCGTAGCGTCTCGAAGGGCGAGCAGTGGCGACAAATCCACAAGATGTTGGGTCCATCGCGTCGCCGCCGCCCTTCGAGACAGGGCTGCGCCCTTCCTCAGGACGAACGGCTTGCCTTGGCGTTCAGGGGGTTCCGGACTCGCCCAGCTCCCGTCGCAGGGTTTCCAGGGTCTTCCAGTCTTCCCGCTGGATGGCGGCCACCTTGCGCACCAACAGGTCCAGCAGTTTGAGGGCCTCGTGGTCGCCGTGGCGCACCTGGGGCACGAGTTCCAGCATCCGTTGCACATCACCAGGATACAGATGCGGCGACATGAAGGCTTGGAATCGGTTCAGGGCGGCCTCGGCATCCGAGCTTCCCTCGGCGGCATAAAGCAGATCCGGGAGGATCGTGCGCAAGAGGTGGTCTTCGATGTTGCCCTGGAAGGTTTCCAGGGTGGGTGCCGCCGGCTCGCCAGGCTCGGAAGGTGGCGACAACAACTCGAGCATGGTCTCGATCTGCAGCGCGATGGCGCCGCGTTCCTGTTCCCGGTACCGCGACTGGTACAGGATGGGAAATGCGTTGACCGCCATGTGGGCGAACTGGAAATCGCCGAACTCGCCCAGGTAGACCACGTCGCCGTCCATGGCGGAGGCAGCCTCCAGGCTGGGCACGCGGATGACCTTGGCGGGGATGGGCAGGTACTGGGAGTCGCCCATGTTGCGCAGCCGCTCGCGGACCTGCTCGGGATCCAGCGCCCCTTCGATGCCTCCGTTTTGGCGGGCCTGCTCGATGATTTCTTCGATGCCGCTTTCCATGGAAAGCCCGAATTCGATCCGGAAGAATTCCGCCATGGTGTGCTGGTCGCGGTAGTTTCCTTGCACGGACAGAAGACCGCGATGGACCATGCCCTTGCCGGGGTGGTCGTGCGTGAGCGGGCTGGTGACCTTGGCGATCGCCACCAGCCTGCCGTCCAGGCGCGTGGAATCGCCACGCAGGAAATGAACCAGTTCGTTGCTCATGTTGGTATTGGGTTCAACCTACTTTTTCCAGCAACCTGCGTTGCAGGATTTCCGAGTCGCTCCCGCGCAAGATTTCTATTCGTGTGGAGAACATGGAAACACATACCATTCGCCGGGTGCACTCGATGAACCGAACGATATTCTGCCTGATGTTGCTTGCCTGCGCAGGCGCGGAGGTCTTTGCCGCGAGTGTGGATTCCGCAATGGCAACCACCAGCACGACCCCGAAGAGCGTCCCTGTGGTGGTGAGGTCTTCCGCCCCGGTCGGCAGCCAAATCACCCTGGATGGCATCCCCGCCGCGATGGATTCCACCGGCAAGTTCCTGGCCAGCCTCCAGACCGACAGTTTACGCCGGGCCACGGGCAGCTTCGAGCTGTGCCTTTTGGTGAGCGGCCAGAAGCTCTGCACCCCCATCCGGCCCCAGGGATTCGATACCCTGGACATCGCGCCCTTGGAGGTGAAGATCGATTCGGTGGTGGAGACCCGCGACACCATCCGCACCATCGTGGACACCACCCGGTTCGATACCGCGGCCATGCAAGCCCCCACCAACGCCAAGGTGGTGAAGTCGTCGGCGGGAAACACCGTGACCGTGCGTGGCAAGCGCAGGCCTCCGCGCGTGCTGGGGCAGGAGCGCGTGACGGTGCAGAGCATCAAGCGGCTTCCCGGCCTGGCCGAACCCGACGTGATCCGCGCCGTGCAGGCCTTGCCGGGTGTGGTGCAATCGTCGGACTTTTCCACAAAGCTTTATGTGCGCGGCTCCAGCTCCGACCAGAACCTGATCCTGTTCGACAACGCCGCCGTGTACAGCCCGGCGCACTTCGGCGGTCTGTTCAGCACGTTTCTGGCCGACGCGACGGGAGGACTGGACTTCTACAAGGGCGGCTTCGATCCCAAGTTCGGAAACCGCCTCTCCAGCGTGCTTCTGGTGAGCTCCAAGGTGGGCGCCTCCGACTACGATTCCACGTTGGACTCCACCCGCACCTTGCGCCGCTGGGCCGACAAGGGCCTGCGCGCGACGGAAGGATTCGTCACCAGGACAAATTCCGACAGCATTTCCAAGGCCAGGATGCAGGGGTCGCTGCGGCTCACCACCTTCTCCGGAAGCATCGCCACCGACGGACGGCAAAACGAGGTCTCGTGGTCGGGCGGGGCGCGCAGCACCTGGATCGGAACTGCATTGGAAGCGGCCCGGGACCTGGATTGGACCACGCTTGCCTTGGATTACGACTTCTGGGACTGGCAAGCTTCCGCAGCCTGGGGGCGCGCGGGCGACACGGTGCGGATCTCCGCCTACGACGGCCGCGACAAGCTGGGGCTGGGATTGATCGGGGCCGACTGGGGCAATCGGGCCATCCCGGTGAACGTGCGCAAGCGCCTGGGCAGCGACTGGGTGGTTTCCGGCACCGGCGCCTATTCCAAATACGACCAGGTGGTGGGCTTTTCGGACATCTTCACGTTCGCCAACCAGATCGAATCCTACACGGGGCGCGGCGAGCTGCAGTGGACCCCGGTCCCGGAGCACCGGTTGACGGCCGGATACGAATTCAATCGTTTCGATGTTGTGTTCCGACAGGACATCCCGGTGGCCAGCATCAGCTTCGAATCGAAGACCGAATCGGATCTGCACGCCGTGTATCTGCAGGATCGCGTGATATTGGACACGACAAAATCCGTGTCGGTGGGATTGCGGGTGAACAACGACATGGATCTGGTGAACGACCTCTCCTGGGATCCGCGCATCGGGTTCACCTGGCGCTTCGCTCCGGACTGGAAGGCGGATGCGCACTTTGGCCACTACACCCAGTACATGACCTCCATCCGGTTTGCCGACATGGAGATCCCCACCGAGTTCTGGTACGCGGCGCAAAACCCGATGGAGCCCACCACCCAGTGGCTGACCTCGTTGGGCGTGGAGCGCCAGAACTGGGGCCCGTTGGGATTGCGCGCCTCGTTGGAGGGGTATTACAAGGACATCTACGCCGTGCCGCTGCTGGCAAATTCCGTCTCCCAAGCCAGGGATTCGTCCATCCAGGCGTCGGGAAACGATCTGTTCGCCGAGAGCTTCCAGAAGCTCGACGGTTGGGCCATGGGCCTGGAAGCGGCGCTGTCCAAGGATGACGGCTGGTGGACAGGATCCGTCAGCTATGCGGCGGGCTGGTCGGCGCTGCGGCGTCGCGACTATTCCGACGCGCTGGTCAACACCGCCTTCGAGCCCTACTGGGCCGATTGGGACCAGCGCAACACCTTCAAGCTCACCGGCGGCTTGAACTGGGTGGGACGCGGCAAAAACGAGGCCTTGGTGGGAACGCGAAAGCAGGTGCCGCTGGTGGCCAAGATCCTCACTAGCTTCTTCCCGCCCATGATCGCATTCTGGACCCTGGACAAGTCCGACTACTTCCGTTCCAGCATCCAGGTGGCGGCCAATTCGGGGCTGCCCATGACCGACTACAAGGGCTACAACCGCGTCCACGAGCCGATGCAGGGGGTGGACGGAAGTCAAGGGGCGGGCGGCCCCACCATGGGATTGCAGGAAAACACGGCCACCATCGCCAATCCCCGAAACGTGGATCGGCGTCCTGGCTACTTCCGACTGGACGTGACCCCCTTCGACTTCGGGCGCACCGGGAAGTGGCGATTCTACTACACGATCATCAATCTCACCGATCGCGAGAACGTCTACTCGATCAACTACGACACCCAGAAGAATCCGCCCAAGCGCGAGGAGACCTACCAGTTTCCCATCTTGCCGTTCTTCTTCGGCTACGAATACCAGTTCTGAGCCGGCAAAGGAACCCCTCCGATGAAGATCAAACATTTCGCTTTCGCTTCCCTCCTGGCGTTCGCCTCCTGCAACGGCCCCTGGAACCTCATGCCCTCCGACGAGGTCGACCGCGATCCGGTCCTTTTCGTTTCGCTGTTTTCCATCGGGGGCAGGAACTTCGATACCCTATGGCTGGAGCGCACCACGCCACTGACCGGGAAGTACGACTCCACCACGAAGTTCGTGGACGAAGCCTCCATCGTCGTGACCCGCGACGGGAATCCGTCGGATTCTGTCAGCTACCTTCCCGCACCGGGAAGCGCCGTGGCCTGGCTTCCCGCCCGTGCACACCCCGTTGCCGCCGGGGCCACCTACACCCTGCGGGCCCGCGTGCGTTGGAACGCCTCGCAGAACTGGCCTTCCGCCACCAACATGCGTCTGACCGAACTTTCGGCGACCACCACGGTGCCTGTGGCTTGGTCGGTTTCCGACAGCATCCAGGCACCGGTGGAAGCGATGGTCTCCTTCTTGGCGCTGGGGGCCGGGGTGCTGGTGGATACCAGCGTACTCAAAACGGCGGATTCCGCGATTCCAGGAGTGGTGGCGCGTTACAAACTGACCGTTGCCACGCTGGACAGTTTGTCGAGGGGGCTGCCGACCTTCCGCAAGATCGCCTCTGGCGACACGGTGTGGTACATTCCCACGCTGTTTCCCCGAGTGACGAGCCTTGCCGGAGAGAATGTCGGATTGGCTTTCCGCGAATTCGTGGTGGAATTCGAACATGGCGCCGGGTTCGGAGGAGCCTTCGGTGTACAGCGGTTCGATCCAACCCGGGCGCGGATCGACAACCCCATCTCCCAGACGATGCGCGCGGCCCGTGGCAACGAGAAGTCGACCACCCAGGACTCCGCCCGTAGGTTCCAAGCAGGAAACTCGCGATACGGGTTCGGGCCCTACGGGAGCTACGAGAGCCTGATCTACCGCTGGCCGGAAATCGGATTGATCTCGAATCTCGCCTTGGATTACACGGGCCCGAACTGGATGGTCTACTACTCGGTGGATCCCAACTACGTTTCATACAACCGCGCCATGACCGCCATTGCAGGCGGAGACCGCACCACGATCCCTTACACCAATGTCCGCGGAGGCAGCGGGTATTTCGCCGGCGCCTTGGCCGACAGCGTGATGCTCTACGTGAAGTCGCCCACCAAGGACACGTTGTCCATTCCGGCCCTGCGCGCGGCGGCCTGCCGGATCGCCTGGGACAACCACATCAAGGACGGCGACGATTTCGACACGTCCTTTTGCGCCGGCACCAAGTACAAGGCTGCGCCTGTCGGAAGCGGCGGCGACGGCCCTCGCTCCTGAGCCTTTCCATTACCGCAACAACAACCCGACCATAGGAGAAACCATCGCATGAATCCCACCAGCCTGATCCAAACCCTCGCCCCGGTGCTGTTCACCATCGAAATCGCCCTGTACGTTCTGCTGGGCGGTCTCGGCATGGCCGGGCTGGTGCTGTTCGTGTGGCGCTGGAACGCCATCTCGGCGGCCTCCGGCGATGCCGACAAATGGCGCGCCTTGCTTTCCAAGGATCTGGACAAGGGTGCGAATCTGGACCATCTGCAGGTGACCATCGAAGACGAGCGCACCCTGCCGGGCCGCGTGGTGAAGCTGGGCAAGGAAAACATCGGGCTCTCGCCGGAAGCGCTGGAGAAGGTCTACGAAGTGCAGGAGTCGGCCGAGCGTCGCCATCTGGAAACGGGCGTGTCGTTTCTGGGCACGGTGGGCGCCAACGCCCCGTTCCTCGGGTTGACAGGAACTGTCCTCGGTATCCTGATCGCCTTCAACAAGTTCGCGCAGGCCGGCGGCAAGGGGTCCACCGAGGTGATGGTCGCCATCGCACGCGCCCTGGTGGCCACGGCGTTGGGCTTGATCATCGCCATTCCGGCCGTGGTGGCCTTCAACATCCTGAAAAACCGCATCAAGATCCTGTTGGACCGCTCCCGCGAGGTGCGCGGTCTGGTGGTGGCCCGCAGCCTGAACGCCGCCGCCAAGGAGTCCTGACATGGCCGGATCGACCGCAGCCGACGACGAGATGATCTCGTCGATCAACATCACGCCGCTGGTGGACATCTTCCTGGTGCTGTTGATCATCTTCATGATCACCAGTTCCGTGATCGATCAACGCGAGATCATGGTGCAGATCCCCAAGGCGGCCAACGCCGGATCGCAAGCGCCCAAGGCCTCCGGACTGGTACTGGACAAGGACGGGAACCTCTACCTGGACGGCCAGGCCTCCGATTCGCTTTCCATCTCGGCATTCCTGGCCCAGGCGGTGCGCGACAATCCCGATCACCAGGTGCTGATCGGAGCCGACCGCGAACTCAAGTACCAGTCGGTGGTGGGAGCCATCGATCTGGTGCGCGGGGCGGGCGTCACCAAGTACGCCTTGAAGGTGGTCCGTCCGTGAACGGCTCGTCGCTTCGCCGGGTTCGCCGGAAAGGGGCGATGGGTCCGGTGCCCCCCAGCCTGCGGGTGCCAGCCACTCCTCGACCTGGACTTGGGCGCAAGGAATGGATCGCGGTCGGGGTGTTTCTCGCCTTCTGGGGAGCGATCTTCGGCTTGGCGGTCACCTTGCGCGATGTGGTGCCCTTGGACGACATGGTGACGTTTATTGACGTCAAGGAAGAGCCACCTCCACCGCCTCCGCCCGCATTGCCTCCACCACCGCCGCCGCCCAAGGAAATCCCGCCTCCGGTCAAGACGCCTCCGGACCCGGACCAGAAGCCGCCGCCGCCCACGCCGGACCCGCCGCCGCCACAATTTGGCATTCCGGCGGATGGAACCTCCGCCAACGGTGGATTCGCGGTGGCCACGGGCAACAGCTTGATGGTCAAGGCAGACACCACCGTGAAGAAGGCGCCACCGCCGCTGCCCACCGCTCCCGTGCAATCGAACTTCGATGTGCAGGTGAGCCAGGCGGTCCAGCCCGAATACCCGCAATGGGCGGAAGACCAAGGCGTGGAAGCGGTGGTGGACGTGCTGATCACGCTGGATGACCAGGGAAAGGTCTCGGACATCAAGATCCTGCGCAGCGGAGGGACGGATTTCGACAAGTCCGTCCAGGCGGCGATCCGTGCCACCAAATTCAAACCCTTGGTGGAACTGGGCCGCGCGGTGCCGTGCAGTTTCAAAAAACAATACCGGTTCCGATTGGACGGATAACGGGATTGAATTCAAGTGGATCTGATGCCGTTCGTCCTGAGGAGCCGTAGGCGTCTCGAAGGGCGGACGGCGCAGACTCGCCAAGACGATTGGTCGAATGCGCCAACCCTTGCCCTTCGAGACGCGAGGCATGGCCTCGCTCCTCAGGACGAACGGAGATCGCACGGGCGACTTTACGGAAATTTATGGTGACCGGGTGACAGATTGGGGTTTCGTTGGTGTCCTATTGAGGGTAGACAACACCACCGCGGAGACACCGATGCGTCGAATCGCCCTGTTCCTTGTTTGTTCGATCGTGGGGTCCCTGGGGGCCCAAGCCGCCCTGGAGCCCAGAACCTTCCCTCTGGTGGTGCGTTCTTCCGCGCCGGTGGGAACCCAAGTCACGCTGGAGGGCGTGGAAGCACGGATGGATTCCACCGGCAAATTCCTGGCCAGTGTCCAGACCGACAGCCTCCGGCGCGCCACCGGCAGCTACGAGCTTTGCCTTCTGGCGGGTGGCCAGAAGCTCTGCACCCCCATCCGGCCGCAGGGATTCGACACCCTGGACATCGCGCCGCTGGAAGTGAAGATCGATTCGGTGGTGGAGACCCGCGACACCATCCGCACCATCGTGGACACCACGCGCTTCGATTCCACCGCCTTGCAAGCGCCCTCCAGCGCCAAGGTGGTGAGGTCGTCGGCGGGCAATACCGTGACGGTGCGCGGCAAGCGTCGCCCGCCCCGCGTTCTGGGCCAGGAGCGCGTCACGGTCCAGACCATCAAGCGCCTGCCGGGCCTGGCCGAACCTGACGTGATCCGCGCCGTGCAGGCTCTGCCGGGTGTAGTGCAGTCGTCGGACTTCTCCACCAAGCTCTACGTGCGCGGGTCCAGCTCCGACCAGAACCTGATCTTGTTCGACAACGCCCCGGTGTACAGCCCGGCGCACTTCGGTGGCCTGTTCAGCACCTTTTTGGCCGACGCCACGGGGGGGCTGGATTTCTACAAGGGCGGGTTCGATCCCAAGTACGGCAACCGACTCTCCAGCGTGCTTCTGGTGAGCTCCAAGGTGGGTGCCTCCGACTTCGATTCCACGTTGGATTCCACCCGCACCTTGCGCCGCTGGGCCGACAAAGGCCTGCGCGCCACGGAAGGATTCGTGACGCGGACGGATTCCGACAGCCTCCCCAAGGCGAAGATGCAGGGGTCGCTCCGCCTCACCACCCTTTCCGGGAGCCTGGCCACCGACGGTCGCCAGGGCGAGGCTTCGTGGGCCTTGGGTGGGCGCCGCACCTGGATCGGGTCGGCCCTGGAAGCCGCCCGCGACCTGGATCTCACCACCTTCGCGCTGGACTACGACTTCTGGGACTGGCAAGGTTCTGCCGCCTGGGGGCGCGACGGCGACACGGTGAGGGTGTCCGCCTACGACGGTCGCGACAAGCTGGACCTGGGACCGTTCAAGCTGGATTGGGGCAACCGGGCGATCCCCGTGAACGTGCGCAAGCGTCTGGGCAGCGACTGGTTGTTGACCGGAACCGGGGCCTATTCCCGCTACGACCAGGTCTTCTCCTTCACCGACATCTTCGAGATGAAAAACGAGATCGAGACCTGGACGGGCCGCGGCGAGCTGCAGTACAGCCCCAATCCCTTCCATCGCATCACGGCCGGCTACGAATACAACCGCTTCGGGGTGCTGTTCACCCAGGACATCCCGGTGGCCATGGTCACCAACACCTCCGACCTGGAATCGGACCTGCATTCGGCCTGGCTCCAGGAACGATGGACGCTGGACAGCACCAAGACCTTGAGCGTGGGGTTGCGGGCCTACAACGACATGGACCTGGTCCACGACATCTACCTGGATCCCCGGGCGAGCTTCTCCTGGCGCTTCGCCCCCGATTGGAAGGCCGACCTGCACTGGGGGCACTACACCCAGTACATGACCTCCATCCGCTTCGCCGACATGGAGATCCCCACCGAATTCTGGTACGCCGCGAAGAATCCCATGACCCCCACCACCCAGAACCTGGCCTCGCTGGGCTTTGAGAGACAGAATCTGACGTCCATGGGGCTGCGGGTGGGTCTGGAGGGCTACTACAAGGACATCCACGGCGTGCCCCTGATGGTGACCAGCACCACCCAGCAGGACGACAAGGCCAAGGACGCGACCGGCAACGACTACTTCGCCGAGCGGTTCGTGGGCCTGGACGGCTGGGCCGCCGGGGCGGAGGCCTCGGTGGCCAAGGAGGACGGCTGGTGGACGGCCACGGCCAGCTACGCCGTGGGCTGGTCGGCCCTCCAAAGGCCCGATCTGGTCAACGAACTCCAGACCGTGAAGTTCGATCCCTACTGGGCCGACTGGGACCAGCGCCACACCTTCAAGTCCACCGTGGGACTCAACTGGGTGGGTCGCGGCAAGAACGAGGCCCTGGCGGGATCGCGCAGGCAGGTGCCCCTGGCGGCCAAGATCCTCACCAGCCTGTTCCCGCCCATGATCGCCTTCTGGACGGTGGCCAAGGCCGACTTCTTCCGCTCCAGCGTGCAGGTGGCGGCCAACTCGGGCCTGCCCATGACCGACTACCAGGGCTACGACCGCACCCACGAACCCGGGCAGGGCGTGGACGGTGGGCAGGTGGCGGGCGGATGGCCCACCCCGGGCATCGACAACAACACCGAGGTGATCGCCAATCCCCGCAACGCAGACCGTCGCCCCGGATACTTCCGCCTGGACGTGACGCCCTTCGACTTCGGACGCACCGGCAAGTGGCGCTTCTACTACACCATCATCAACGTCACCGACCGCGAAAACGTGTACGCGATCAACTACAACACCAAGGACACTCCTCCCAAGCGCGAGGAGACCTACCAGTTCCCCATCCTGCCGTTCTTCTTCGGCTACGAATACCAGTTCTGAGAAGGCAAAGGAAACACGCCATGGACTCCAAGATCCCTTTCGTTCTCGTCTCGACCCTGGTTCTCGGGGCCTGCAACGGCCCCTGGAACATCGACCCCTCCGACGAGGTGGGACGCGATCCCGACCTCATCGTGTCCAGCATGGTGGTGGGCGGAATGCCTTTCGACACCCTCTGGCTGGAACGGACCACCCCCATCCAGGGCAAGTACGACTCCACCCGCGTCTTCGTGGAGGAGGCGACCATCCGCATGCGCAACACCTCCGACCCGACGGATTCCGTCGTGTATCGTCCGGTGTCCGGCAGCGGCGTGGCCTGGGTTCCGGCCCAGACCCGCCTGGCCAAGGCCGGGGCCACCTACGAGCTGGACGCCCAGGTGCGCTGGAACGCCTCCCGCGATTGGCCCTCGGGCCGGGACATTCGCACCACCTCGCTGCACGCCACCACCACCCTGCCCTCGGATTGGTCGGTGCGCGAGAAGTCCCCCGAGGCCCCCATCGAGGCCCTGATCCCCAGCCTGGCCGGTGGCGCCGAACCGACCTCCGACAGCGCCACGCTGCGGGAGTGGGATCGCGAACGCCCGGGCGCCGTCGCGCGCTGGAAGCTGGGTCTGGGGACCATCGACAGCGTGCGCGCCGGGATTCCGGTGACGCGTCCCGTGGTGTGGGGCGACACGGTCTGGTACATCCACTCCGATGCCCGCCTGGTGAGGAACATCGCCGGACAGGGGGTGACCCTCACCAACCGCCAGTACGTCTACACCACACGTCGCGGAGCGGGATTCGGAGGGATGTTCTCGGTCCAGTATTTCGATCCCACCAGCGCCCGCATCGAGCCCGCCCTGGTGAGGGCCTTGCGCAAGGCCGTGGGGGACGACTACCGGTCCACCGAGGATTCCGCTTCCGACTACCAGGCTGGAGGGTCGAGATACTTCGAAGCGTACGCCGCCTACTCCAATTCCGTGGTGGGGTGGCCCGACCACATCTACACGAGCAACATCGCCATCGGCTACACGGGACGCTACCTCACGCGGTACTTCGCGGTGGATGCCCGCTACGTCGCCTACAGCCAGGCCAAGACCGCGATCGCCGGCGGCGACAAGACCGTGGCCCGGTACTCCAACATCCAAGGGGGGCAAGGGTACTTCACGGGAGCCCTGGTGGACAGCTTCCAGCTCTTCGTGCGCACCTCCAGCCCCGACACCATCCCCCTGGAAGCTCTGCGGGGAGCCGCTTGCAGGAGGGCATGGGATCGCCACATCAACGACGGCAGGGGATTCGAGGAGAAGTTCTGCATCGGTACCGACTACACGGCGGGCATGGTGGGCGGCGACGACTGATCGCACTTCGGTCCGACTTGCGCGTTTCCCGCGGAGCCCCCGTCCTCAGGACGGGGGCTTTTTCGTGTCGGAGCTCGGGTTTCCTCCCAGGAGCGGAGGGAGGCGATGGTGGAACGGAAAACGCGAAAAAACGCGCTGGGAGGTGACGGTTTTCGGCGCGCACGGTGTTCCAGTCTTCAGAAGGGGCGCCGATCCCGCCAACCGGGAAACGCCCAGCCGACCCACAACCAACGATCCACTCGCGGAGAACCCAGAAAATGAATCCCACCAGTCTCATCCAAACCCTCGCTCCGGTGCTGTTCACCGTCGAGATCGCCCTTTACGCCGTTCTTGCCGGCCTCGGCCTGGCCGGGCTGGTCCTGTTCGTCTGGCGCTGGAACGCCATCTCGGCGGCCACCGGCGATGCCGACAAATGGCGCACGCTCCTTTCGCAGGGTCTTTCCAAGGGCGGCGATCTGGGCCACGTCCAGGTGAGCGTGGAAGACGAGCGCACCCTGCCGGGCCGCGTGGTGAAGCTGGGCAAGGAGAACATCGGGCTCTCGCCGGAAGCCCTGGAAAAGGTCTACGAAGTGCAGGAGTCCACCGAACGCCGTCACCTGGAAACGGGCGTGTCGTTTCTGGGCACGGTGGGCGCCAACGCTCCGTTCCTCGGGTTGACAGGAACTGTCTTGGGTATCCTGATCGCCTTCAACAAGTTCGCGCAGGCCGGCGGCAAGGGCTCCACCGAGGTGATGGTGGCCATCGCGCGCGCCTTGGTAGCCACTGCGCTGGGGTTGATCATCGCCATTCCGGCCGTGGTGGCCTTCAATATCCTGAAAAACCGCATCAAGATCCTCCTGGACCGCTCCCGCGAGGTGCGCGGCCTGGTGGTGGCGCGCAGCTTGAACGCCGCCGCCAAGGAGTCCTGACATGGCCGCCGCGACAGGAAACGACGAGGAGATGATCGCCTCGATCAACATCACTCCGCTGGTGGACATCTTCCTGGTGCTGTTGATCATCTTCATGATCACCAGTTCCGTGATCGACCAACGCGAGATCATGGTGCAGATCCCCAAGGCGGCCAACGCCGGATCGCAGGCGCCCAAGGCTTCGGGGCTGGTGCTGGACAAGGACGCGAACCTCTACCTGGACGGGCAGGCCACGGATTCGCTTTCGGTTTCCACCTACCTGGCCCAGGCGGTGCGGGGCAATCCCGACCACCAGGTGCTGATCGGGGCCGATCGCGATCTCAAGTACCAGTCGGTGGTGGGAGCCATCGATCTGGTGCGCGGTGCGGGCGTCACCAAGTATGCCTTGAAGGTGGTGCGGCCGTGAACGCCGGGACCGTCCGCCGTGTGCGCCGCAAAGGGGCGCTGGGCCCGGTGCCGCCAAGCCTGCGGGTGCCGGCCACGCCGCGAGCGCGCCTGGGTCGCAAGGAGTGGACCACCGTCGGAGTGTTTCTGGCCCTTTGGGGCGTGGTGTTTTCCTTGGCGGTCACGTTGCGCGATGTGGTTCCCTTGGATGAGATGGTCACGTTGGTGGATGTGAAGGAAGAGCCGCCGCCGCCACCTCCGCCAGCCTTGCCTCCTCCTGCGCCCAAGGAGATCCCTCCTCCGGTCAAGACACCGCCCGACCCGGACCAGAAGCCGCCGGAAACACCGGATCCGCCACCGCCACAATTTGGCATCCCCTCCGATGGAACCTCCGCCAACGGGGGGTTCGCGGTGGCCACGGGCAACAGTCTGATGGTCAAGGCCGATACCACCGTGAAAAAGGCTCCGCCACCTCTGGCCGCTGCGCCCGTGCAGTCGAATTTCGATGTGCAGGTGAGCCGGGCCGTGGAGCCGAACTATCCCGAGTGGGCCTTGGACCAGGGTGTGGAGGCCGTGGTGGACGTGATGGTCACGCTGGACGAACAGGGCAAGGTGGCGGAAGTGAAGTTCCTGCGCAGCGGAGGCAAGGATTTCGACAACGCCGTGCGCCAGGCCGTGTACGCGACCGCGTTCAAACCGCTGATCGAATTGGGGCGCGCGGTGTCGTGCAGTTTCAAAAAACAATACCGGTTCCGGTTGGATGGGTGAACAACGGTTAACCACCCGGTGCAATCCCCGAACGCCAAAACCGGCGTGGACCGCCGGTCGATGGCCCGCCAATGGTTGGTTTGACCCGAACGATTGATCGGACGCCATCGGTCATACGGACGCCAACGATTGTAGAGACGCCCCGGCGGGGCGTCTCTACGAAACCGTTGGCCCGTTACGAAACCGTTGGCGGTCCCCATTTTGTTTGCCCATTTAAAAACGTGACGTTCGACGAATATTGTCGGTGGGCGTCGCGGATCAGGCGCGTTCGTAGACCCCTTCGCCCTTCGAGACGCGAGGCATGGCCTCGCTCCTCAGGACGAACGGATCTCAGGCCCGTTCGTAGACCACCAGGCGGTGGCGGGCGCGGGTGGCGCCGGCGTATATGCGGTCGGAGGCGGTGTCGGGCTCGACGTCGGCGAGGATCACCACGTCCGATTCCAATCCCCGGGTGCGCAGCGCGCTGTCGATGTTGGCACGGTCGATCCGCCAGACCTGGGGCGGGGAGGACCATCCCGCGGGAAGATCCATAGGCAGGATCGAGAGGCCGGATGTGGCCTTGTCGCGACAGCTCACCACCAGAACGCGGTTGGGTTGGATGCCTTGGCGGGCGAATTCCTGCAGGTCCTGGCGCAGGAACAGGACCTGCTCGGCCGGAGTTTTCCAGGGGCGCACTCGAGGAGCTTCTCCTTCGGGGCACAGCGGGTCCGAGGCGAGCTCCCATCCCGTGCGAGCGTGGATCCACGCGACGATGGCGCGGGTGTTTCGGACGGAAATCGACAAATGGAACACGGGCATGTCGGGCGGAAGCGCCTTGGGTCTGTGCAGCAGATTCTGTCTGGAATCCATGAAGATGGTGAAGCTGTCTTCGGAAGGGTGCTCCATGAAACCTTCCACCAGGGGCCACCACTCGGGCTGGAAATCCTGTCCTTCGTCCACCACCACGGCGCTCCACAGCGCAAGCGGTCGCGCGGCCTGCGCCTTGGCCAGCCGCAGCGAGGCTTCGGCTTCCCATGAGTCGTGCTCCTCGTGGGAGGGCCACTCCAGCCCAGCCGATTCGATCCAACGCTTGGAAAGTTCATGGAAGGTGGCCACATCCACTCCGGCCAGGCGAGGATCTTCCCGCCAGCGATCGGCCAGGTATTTGGAGTAGCAAAGCAGCAGGACATGTTCCCCGTCGCGCAACAGCAGGCGCGCGCGGTCGGCGGCCAGGATGGATTTGCCGGATCCCGCGCAGCCTTCCACCGCGAGCCTGCGGATGGAACGGGCCGCCAGCAGGAACTGCTGCTGGTGGTCGGTGGCAGCCAGCAGCAGACGCGATTCCTCCTGCAGCAGGACATCCGCAGGCGGAAGCAGCGAAAAGCACGGATGGAACCGCTCCAGCAACAGCTTTTCCAGGTGGGGGGTGGGAGGGTCGTGGCGCAGACCGTGGCCCACTCGCAGCAAGATCTCCACCGCGCGCGACTCCAGCCGGTCCAGATCCGCGCGTGACAAAATCTGGTGCTCCATCAGGTCGTTGCCCAGCCACTGCCGACGGGAGACGTCGACGTCCGGGAAGCAAAGCCCCCAGGCGACCAGGGGGAATCCGTTGGAGGGATTCGCGCGCGTGAGCGCCTTGATCTCGTGGACCAGGAAGTAGCTGGATTCCCTGACCTGTTGGAGAGGGTTCTTGATGGCGTGCCAGCCGTCGCGGCCCATGCTGGACCAGAGGTCGCCGTTTCGGCGCACCCCGCCACCCTTGACTTCCACCACCAGGAATCCGTGTTCGCGATGGTAGAGGACCGCGTCCATTTCGCCGGAATGGTCGGCCTCGCCGCCTCTGCCGACGCTGGTCCATTCCACCCCGAAGAACACGTGCCAGTCATCGGACAAATTCCGGCAAGCCTCCGCGAAGCGGATCTCGGCGCGGCTGGGGCTGTGGGGCTGGGAATGAAGCGTGGCCACCTAGTTCTCCCCTTCGATGGCGTGTTCCTTGCCCAGCCAACGCTCCAGCACGGCGCGCAGGTCTTGCAGCCGCATCGGCTTGGAGAGGTAGTCGTCCATTCCGTGTCGCAGGAACTGCTCCCGGTCGCCTTCCATGGCGTGTGCGGTCAGGGCGATCACGGGCAGGCGCCGTCCGTGTTCGCCCGCCTGGCCTTGGCGCATCCTCTGCACAGCCTCGATTCCGTCCATCTCGGGCATCTGGATGTCCATCAGGACAAGCTGGTGTTCGGAGGAATGGTGGGTGAGCCGCTCCAGGGCCACGCGTCCGTTTTCCGCGATGTCGGCATCCAGCCCGAGTTTGCGGAGCATCCCCAGGACCACCTTCTGGTTCACCCGGTTGTCTTCGGCCACCAGGATGCGACCGGAAAGCTCCACCGGAGTGCCCGTGGAAGATTCGATCTTCAGGAGGGCCGGGTCCACTTCCTCCAGATGCATGCGGAACGTGAAAACAGATCCCGACGGCGAACTTTCCACTCCGAGCGACCCCCCCATCTGGCGCACCAGATTGTGGGCGATGGCCAGTCCCAGGCCGGTTCCGCCGTGTCGGCGGGAGAGGGAGCCGTCGAGCTGTCGGAAGGGCTGGAAAAGCTCTCCGATGCGTCCCGACGGAATCCCAGGACCCGTGTCTTCGATGCGGACTTGCAAGATCACGTGTCCGCCAGAGGAAACCATCCGACGCATTTCCATGGCGACGTGTCCGCGCTCGGTGAACTTGACGGCGTTGCCCGCGAGATTGATCAGAACCTGTCGGATCCGGATGGGGTCGCCCCGAAGCGCACCGGGGATGGCGCCCAACTTGTGCACGCGCCATTCCAGCCCCTTGGAGATCGCGAGATACCCCAGCATCCGCCCGACATCCTCGAACACCAGGCCGGGATCGAACGGCTCCTGCGAGAGGTGGAATTCACCGGCTTCCATGCGCGATAGATCCAGGATGTCGTTGATGACCGTGAGCAGCCCCTGCGAGGATTGGCGCATGGTGCGCAACAATTCCTGCTGCTGGAGCTCCAAAGGCGTGTCGGCGAGCATTTCCCCCATGCCCAGGATGGCGTTGAGCGGCGTACGGATCTCGTGGGACACGTTGGCCAGAAACCGCGCTTGCAGGCGGTTGGCTTCTTCCGCGCGCAGCCGGGCGGCTTCCAGTTCGTGTTCGCGGCGCACGCGTTCGGCCAGGAGGTGGTCAAAATCCGACTTCACCACCAAAAGGGAAGCCGCGACCTGATGGAAGGGGTTTTCCGGGGGGTAGGGGTTGGTCGCCACACCTTCGGAATCCCATTGGATTCCGCCGATGAACTCCATGAGCTTGTCTGCGTTTTCCTGCTGGTCGCGTCCGAATCGACCATTCAAGCGATTCCAGAGCGAGGGGCCGGGAAAGCTGGAGGGTGGAGTCGCCGCCTGGGGTAGCCTTCCCAGCAGCGTGGCGGGATCGACTCCCTTGGGTACCAGGCTGGTTCGCCGCAGACAGGAAAAATTCAAAGCGGTGACGGCAAAGCGCTGAGGCCAGGAAAGTCCGGACACCACATGGTGTTGGGCTGGGAAGAGCTGGTTCAGGCGATTGAAGCTCGATGCCGCCGCGTACAGGGAAAGGAAGCTGGTCCGGGAAAAATCGGAGAGATCCAGGTGCAGGAAATATCGGTAGGGTCCCAGGGCCTGTGAAGCCAGGAAGCTCTCGAAAGCGTGGGCCAGGGATGCGACGTCTCTTCTCTCCAAGGAACCGTGCAGGGCAACGCGCACCAGGGAATCGGCATCGGGAGACTGGAAGGTGGCATAGGCGGTGGCCGAGCGCCATACCTTCCGCGAGTCGCTGGGCTCCACGACATCGAAAAGAAATGCCCTGCCCAGGTGCTGATATGCAGCAGCCAAGGTTTCGTGGTAGTCGTTGAAGGCCTCCACCCGGAATCGTAATGGCAAAATCCGTCGCGACAGCCGGACAAAAAGCTTCAGGAAAGGGTTCAGCCCGAAGAAGAAAATACCGTGGAGGTCGTCTTGGTGCTGGGTGTGGAAATCGATGTAGGTCTGGCGAGTGGCGTTGTCGCTGGCGGAAAGATGGGTGTAGTCTTCCAGCAGCACCATCTTGCGGCCGGGTTGCATGAACTCGCCCAGGATGGCCTCGATGGTGGAGCAGTACTTGACCACGTCCTCCACGTAGGTGCGTCCAAAGCTTTGGCAAAGGATGATCTCACCCTCCAGCACCCCGATGCGATAGCTGTGATGGTTTGAACTGAGGAACCATTCCGGTCGTGTCAAATACCGCTTGCCCGTGACCGGGCAGACCATCTCCGTCGGATCGATCCTGGTGGTGGTTTGTTTCACCGGGGGGGCTCGTCGGTCGCGTCCGTTTCAGAAGAAGCTTGGACAGGGAGGTCGGGTTCTGTGCCGGGATCGGCGCCGGAAAAATCGGGGTCTTCCTCCCAGGGTTCGGCTTCAGGCTCCGCGGGCGCGCGCCACTGCAGCCAGAGCTTCCAGCCGATCGATACGAATGCGGGTACCAACGGAAGGGCCAGGCACACTGCGGCCGACAAACGCACCCACGGGTCTTCGGAAAACAGCCGGGTGCGGTTGAACAAAAACAGGTCGCAGGCCCAATGCGACAGGACCACCGTCAGCGCGTCCCATTTCAGGAAGGCCAGGCCCCACAACAGCCCGACCAACGTGATGGGAATGATTCGCGCCCACCAGGGTTCTGCGGGCGGCAGGAAATCCAAACCGCTGTGCACGGCGCCGTAGATCAGTGCGGGGAGGATCACCGCCGCCCAACGCCCCGCTCCCAAACGCAGGATGGCGTTGCCTGCGAAATGCCGATACCCAAGCTCTTCCACCAGGGCGATCTGCAAGAAAAACGCCCCCAAAAGCAGAGTGGGCAGGCTGGAATTGATCCCGTGGAAGAAAAAACCTCGCGGTTGGATTTCGATCAACGCTCCCGGAAGCGTCGAGGTCAGTGCCCAGGTGCTCAAGGCGAGCACTCCTCCCGCGACCCAGCCCAACAGATACCCGCGGATCGAGGCGTGGCCCACGTCCACATGGATCCAGCGCAGGCGCAGGAAGTTGCGAAGCGCGATGCCGCGGTGTCGCGGGGCTTCGCGGTCCAGCGCGTCGGCGGCTCCCAGGAAGGAGAAAACCATCAAGGCCGCGAGCATGTCGTTGATGGATCCTTGGAGAAGGACCTTGACCGCCGACATCCATTGCGGCGACAAGGGGTCCCAGAGGTCGAACAGCTTGCCTGAGCGCAGCACCCGCGAAAGAGCGAGGCTCGCAACCACCACGGCCGCCCCGATGGCGGGAACGGCCAGGCCCACCATGCCTCGCCGCAGGCCCCAGAGCTTGTACAGGAAGGCCGCCACGCCCAGGGAGGCGAACAGCGCGAATGCGAAGGTCTGGACGAACTGCTCCTTGAAGCCGCTTTTTCGCTGCTCGCGCAGGAACGCAGGCGGAGTCACCAGGACTTGCCGCGCTTCCCGCACCACCGATCCCGCGACGGAAACCGACAGCCGCAGGCGGGCATCCGAGCCCGATTCCATGGCGCGCTCGTACACGAAACTGTGGTCGGTGCGCGATTCCAGCCTCTTGCGCTCCCAACGCCTCAGTTCCCATCCGGACAATTCCTGGCCAAGATGCTGGTGGACGACCTTCGAGACCAGGCTTGCCGCCGCGGCCGAATCCAAGGACTCGCCGGGCTCGTCGTCCTCCACCGTGCGACGCCATCCGGACAGACCTTGGCGAGGATGGATCCAGAATGTGCCCACGGTGGGGTCGTTGCGCCGCTTGAACTGCACCTCGTGCAGGTATACCGGTAGATTTTCCAGGAGTTTTTTCGCCTGCTGCTGCCCAAGATCCCGTTCCAGCCAGGAAAGAGCGGACTCGTCCAGGGTCAGCGATGCGCTGGAAAGGTGCCTGGACAGATCCATGTCCATTGCCGATTGGTGTTCGCGGGACATGGCCTCCAGGGTCCGGGCAGGAGTGTCCAACGGCAATTCCGGCATGGGCCACAATCGCGGGATCACGGCGAGAAAGCCTGCTCCGAAAAGGAGCGCAGCCACCATGAGCGCGAGGTCGGACTTCTTCATGTCGGTTATTCTACCCTCCTGGGCCCCGATAGGCACACCCTGCCGTGCAGGTTTCTCGGACGGTCACTTCGAAAAGTTGAGGCAAAGTGGCGGAAAGACGCTCCCAGATCCAGACGGCCAGTCGCTCGCTGGTGGGGTTTTCCAGGCCTGCGATCTCGTTGAGGTACCGGTGGTCCAGCGCGGAATCCAGCGGCTTCCAGGCTGTCTTCAAGTCGGCGAAATCCAACACCCAGCCGGTCTGGGCTCCCGCATGGCCTCGCAAGGTGATCCGCACCAGGAACGAATGGCCGTGCAGTCGGCCGCACTTGTGGCCTTCGGGAACATGGGGCAGAAGATGGGCCGCTTCGAAAGTGAATTCCTTCCAGATTTCCAGTTGACCTTCGCTCATCAGCGGTGTTCCCCAATCCTCGTAAAAACGGACATCGACGCTCAAATGGAGCTATCCACCGACTCTCCGTCACCTGAAGGTTGGGCGGCTATGGGCATTTTTGTAGAGAGATGGAGCGGATGGTGACTTGCCTCGATCCGCTGGGCAGTCTCTATTTGATGGCAGGCACAGTTTTGGTTCGATGGAAACCGCAACGTGAGGGACACATGAAGAAACTCCTGAGATTCGGTCTGATCGGCTTGGCCGCCCTCGCGCTGCTCTGGGGCGCACTCCTTTTGGCGCTGTGGATCATGTTCCCTCCCGAGAAGGTCAAGGTGCTTGTTCTGGAGCAGGCCAACCAAACCCTCCATCGCAAGGTGGAACTGGAGAAAGCTTCGATCCGGGTCTTTCCGTTCTTCGGGGTGAGCTTGGTGGGCTTGAAGGTGGCCAACAATCCCGACAGCGGCTTTTCCAAGGATCCACTGGTGGAGCTGGGTTCGCTGGACGTGCGTCTTTCCGTGGCGAGTTTGTTCAAAATGTCCCCCGTGGTGGATCAGATCGTTCTGGCTCGACCGGTCTTCAAAGCCGAGGTGCTGGCCGATGGTCGGACCAGTTTTGATGGGCTGGGCGGACCGCCAGACACCACCAAAAAGCCGGAAAAGGACACTGTGAAGGCGTTGGAACTGCCCTTTCCTCTCACGGTGCGGCGCATCGCGATCGAGGATGGCTCGGTGACCTGGACCGATCGCAAGACCGATCAGCAGGTTTCCATCGGCTCGCTCTCACAGGAAATTTCCCTGTCCACCGACAAATCCCTGCAGAACGTGGAGAGCAAGGGGACCTTGCTGGTCAAGGATGTCTCGATGTCCGGCAAAGGCGTGCCGGTGCGCAAGGGCGGGATCAAGTTCTCCCTGACCCATGACGTGGCCTTGAACCTGCCTGGGGCGATCGTGGATGTGAAGAGCTTGCGCGTGGGCTTGCAGGAAGTGGCCCTCAAGCTCTCCGGCAAGGCAACGAATGTACTGGTGGCTCCGGTGGTGGATCTCAAGATTGGCACCGATGGCCCGATCGACCTGGCCAAATTGCTGGCCGAGATTCCCAAGGAGCTCAATCCCGAGCTTTCCAAGCTCACGCTCGCCGGCAAGCTCGAGATGGCCTTCGCCATCGTGGGCAAGGTGGGCGGCGAAGCGTTGCCGAAGGTGGATGGTTCCTTCCGCCTGGCCGGTGTGCAGGCTTCCGTCCAGGGCGTTCCCACCAAGCTCTCCGCATTGGGGTCCCGCATTCGCGTGATCGGCACACGCACGGTGGAAATCGACTCCACCACTTGGAACCTCGATGGCTCGCCAGGTTCCTTGGATGTCTCGGTGGACAGCCTACCCGTGGGCGGGTTCAAGTCGGTGCCGGTGTTGCGCAAGTTCCTTGCCCTGGGCAAGATCGACCTTGCCGCCCTCACCAAGGTGGCCGCGCCGGCGATCCCGGTGCTGGACACCATGAAGCCATCGGGCATCATGGGCTGGAATGTCCAAGCCTCCGGCCGTCTGGATCCGAAAGTTCCTTCGGGCATCACCGCCTCCGGAGAGGTCACCTTCACGAAAGTCTCGGCCACCATCAAGGGCTTGCCCGACCGGCCGGTGGTGGATGGCTCCGTGAACCTTTCCAACGCATCGGCTGGAGCGAAGGTCCAAGTGGTGGCCGGACCCACCGATCTTTCCGTGGACGCCAAGATCCAGGACTGGATGGCTTTCGTGGTCCCGTCGCTGGCCGAGGGCAAGAAGATGTCGATGAACCTTGCGGCGCGGTCCAAGAAGATCGATCTGGACCGGATCCTGCCACCGCCGGACACGGCCACCAAAACCACGGAGTCCAAGCCTCTGACCGAACTTCCCTCGATTCCGGATATCGTGGCCGACGGATCGTTCGCGGCCGAGACCATTTTGGCTTTCGGGTTGCCGATGCGGGCGGTCAACGGGAAGCTGCACTTCGAAAACGGCAAGCTCAAGGAGTCGTTTTCCGCCCAGGTGGCCCAGGGGAGCGTCTCGCAGGCCCTCGACGCGGACCTGTCCAATCCCAAGGTTCTCGGGATGGACATGACCTCGAACTTCACCGGCGTGCAGATCAACGACGTGCTGATGGCCGTCAAGGACCGGTTGCCGGAAGGGAATCCGCGTCGGTTCCACGACAAGCTCTTCGGGAAAGGCAACATCGCCCTGAAGGCCTGGGGCAAGGCGCTGCTTCCGGAGTTTGGTCAGAAAATGTCTGCCGATGTCACGATGTCCCTGGCGCAGGGCAAGATCACAGGGTTCCCGGCGGTGGCAGCCATGACCGCCAAGGCCCACGAACTGTTTCCGTCCATCCCCAAGGTGGGCGACCTGGATTTCGCCACCATGGGCGGCGGCGTGCAGCTGCGCGAAGGCAAGCTCATCTTGCAAGACATGGCGTTCGAGGGCTCCAGCCTGGGTGCGCTCAAGGTCGCGGGCACCATCGCCGCCGACCAGACCATGGATCTGCATGTGGACACCCACCTGCCCCAGTCGGCTTCCGCAGGCTTGCAATCGGGAGCCAATGCGGCCTTGGCGGCTTCTGGCACTCTGGCGGGCAAGCTGGGTCTCGCCTCCGGCAGCCCGCTGCCCCAGGACGATCAAAAGCGGGTTTTGATCTCGTGGCTGGTCAAAGGGCCCGTGTCGGCGCCTTCCGTCTCGCCCGACCTGCCGCGGATCTCGGATCTGGCCAAAGGCGCGGCGATGATGTTGGCAAACGAGGCCAAGGCCCAAGCCGAGGCCCGGGTCCGCGCGGAAGCCGACAAGCTGAAAGCCGAAGCCGAAGCCCGGGTGAACTCCGAAAAGGCCAAGCTCCAGAAGGCCGCCGAAGACCAGGCGAACAAGGCAACGGACAAGGCCAAGGACAAATTGAAGGGTCTGATCAAGAAGCCTTGGTGACCGATTTCGTCGGCTGCGTTTTCCACGTTGACGGACAAATCGATTCGATGGCGTGGACGGGTCGGTGGCGCCCCCGAAATCGGGGGCGCGAATCACAATCGTCCCAGCGCCCGCTCCAATCGCACCCCGAATTCCATGATGTCGGAATCCGTCACCACCAACGGAGGCATGAGGCGGATGGTGGCGGGCCGCGGTGCATTCAACAGCAGTCCTTCTTCGCGGGCGATTTCCACCAGCCGGGCCGCATCCGGTGTCGGCAGATCGAACGCGCGCAAAAGACCCGAGCCCCGCAGGTTCGCCAGCGCGTGGCGCGTGGCGATTTCCCGCAACGTGCATTCCAGTGCCGAGCCCGCCTCGCGTGATCTCGCACACAGATCCAGCCGTTCGATCTCGGCGAGAACCGCGAGTCCCGCCGCCGCGCCCAGCGGATGGTACGTGTGGGTTCCTCCCTGGTCGCCGGGTTCGAACACGTCCAGATCGGTGGAGGTCATGCACGTGCTGACCGGGAATCCGGCGCCCAGCCCCTTGGCGAACGTGGCGATGTCGGCGTGAATCCCCAGCTCGCGATGGGCCAGGATGGAACCGCACCGGCCCAGGCCGGTCTGGACTTCGTCGGCCACCAGCAACGCGTCGTGGCGATCGCAAAGACCGCGTGCAGCCCGGGCAAATTCCGCCGTGGCGGGCACCACGCCACCTTCGCCTTGCACGGGCTCGAACATCACCGCACACACCGAGTCGTCCATGGCTAGTTCCAGCGCGGCCGCGTCGTTGAACGGGATGTGGACGAATCCTGGCATGGCTGGCCCGAACAGCGTCTGCCAATGGGGTTTCCCGGTGGCGGCCATGGTCGCCAGGGTGCGGCCGTGGAAGCCGTCCACCGTGGTGACCACCTTCCATGCGCCTTTGCCGGATCCGCGCTTGCGTGCGAGCTTGATGGCGCATTCGTTGGCTTCCGCGCCCGTGCAGCCCAGGAACACCTTGTGGTATCCGGTGAGATTCGCCAGGTGCTCGGCGAGTTCCACCGCGGTGGGGTTCCAGAATCCGGGCGAACAATGCAGGAGGGTGGCGGCCTGCGCGGCGATGGCATTGCTGACCGCGAGGGGGGCATGTCCCAACGCGGCCACCGCCCACCCTCCCACGAAGTCCAGGTAATTTCGTCCTTCCGCGTCTTGGATCCAGGCGCCGGATCCGGCGACCATACACAGATCGGGACGGGTGGCTCCTCCCATCCATACGCTCCGGCCCCGTTGAGCCCAGGTGAAGTTGTCGTGTCGAGTTTGCATTGGCTGGATCTCCGTTATTGCGAGAAGGGGAGTCCGCCGACGGGCACCGTCCAAACCTTTCCGGGGTCTATCCGCCACATGTGTCCACCTGGAAGATGGTCACGCGCGAAGGAGAAACCGCGAAGCGTCAGGGAAGTGCGTTCGGTTGCCTGGAAAGCCGCGGCGGACGGAACGTCTGGTCAGACGCTTCGTCGTCGGGCCATGCCCCGAGGCGATGTCCGCTGGTGCGGCATCCCCAAAGAATACGCAGGAATCGGAGGGATCGCAAGGAAGGTGGTTGACGCGAAGGATGCCGAAGAGGGAAAATCGAGTTCGCAGTCCAACGTTGGAGGTGCTCCTTGGTCCGTCGAATGATTCTCGCCACCCTGTTGCTGGTCGCTGCCGCCTGGTCGGAGACAAAAACCGACGCAGTCAAGCTGGTGGACGATGCCGCCAAGCAATTGGCCACCCAGCCCCGCGAAGTCGTGGTGGCGGAACTGAGCAAGGCAGAAGGGAAATGGGTGAAGGGCGAGCTTTACGTGTTCGCCTACGATCTCCAGGGAATGATGGTGGCCCATCCCAAGAACCCCAAACTGATCGGCAAGAACTTGCTGGAAGTGCCGGATGTCGATGGCAAGCTGTTCCGGAAGGAAATCGTGGAGCTGGCCAAGACCAAGGGCAGCGGTTGGGTGGATTACAAGTACAAGAATCCGGAAACCGCCAAGACGGAAGCCAAGACCACCTACTTGAAGAAGGTGGGGGATCTCATCTTGTGCTGCGGGATCTACAAGGACTGAAGAAATGAACCTCCTCCCGCGGGACCTCCGATTCCGGTTGTTCCTTGTTCCGGCGCTGGGCCTGTTCTTTCTGCTGGGTTCGGGAGTCTTTTCCGTTCTGCAGGGGCGTTCCCAGGAAAGCCGCCAGGTGCGCATGGAGGATGTCTCGTCTCGACGGCTATTGCTTCAGGAGACCATGCGCCAGCAGGTGGAACAGTTCGCCGATCTCCAGCAGGTGCTCAACTGGTCGACGCTTGGGGTCTCTGCACAACGGATCGACAGCCTCACTGGCAAGGTCAAGGCAGATCTTGGCCGGGAAGACACCGCGCGCGTGGATTCCCTGGCGCTGGGAACGGACCGGGACAGTTTGCTCTTGCGATTGCGGGAATACCAGGAGGCCGGCTTCCAGGTTCTGGAAATGGTGGATGCCGATCCCACGGTTGCTGCAGGGATGCTCGAGCCAGCCCACCGAAAGCTGGGCGCCTTGCAGGAGCTTGCGCAAAGGTTGGACGGATCCTTGGATCTGCGGGTGAATGAAGCTCGTGAACAGGCTCGGGCAGGAACCATCCAGGCCATTTGGATCAATCTGCTGGCCTGTTTGTTCTCCGCCCTGGTGTTGGGCGGAATCGGATGGTGGATCAGCCGGACTCTGGTGGCGCCGGTGCGGGAGGTCATCGACGGAGCTCGGCGGATCGCCGCGGGCGACCTGGGTTCGGAAATCGAGGTGCGATCGAACGACGAGATCGGCCGCATCGCCCGTGCCCTCCAGGAAGCCCAGCGGACCTTGCGTGGCACGTTGGGCCAGACCGCTTCCAGTTGCTCCACGTTGGACGAGGGGGCGGGTCAGATCCATCGGGTGGCGATTTCGGTAGGCGACGCCACGGCGAGTTTGTCTTCCCGCATGAACGAGCTCACGGGGACCGCGCAGGAAATGGCCGGCGAATCCAAGACCGTGGCCGAAGGCGGCCGGCGCATGGCGCAGGTGGTCAACGAGGTGAGCGAGACCGTGGAGGGAGTGGGGAGTGCCTTCAGCGGGGTGGCCCATTCCTGCCAGGGGCAGTTGGCCCGGGCGGAAGCCGCGCAATCCCGTGCCGCCTCCGCTCGCGAAAGCCTCACCAGACTGGAACAGATCGTGCGGCAAAGCAGTGATGCGGCAGGTCTGATTCGCGACATCCAGGACCAGACAAAGATGCTGGCGCTGAACGCCACCATCGAGGCCAGCCGTGCGGGCGAGTTGGGCAAAGGCTTCGCGGTGGTGGCCCAGGAAGTGAAAACCTTGGCGGGCCAGACCGGCTTGGCGGTCGACCAGATCGAAGGGCACTTGGCCAAGATGCTGGATCAAAGCGTTTTGACAGCCCGCGAGATCCAGGGCATGTGCGAGGATCTGGTGGACTTGCGCGGCTTGGCGGGCGAGATTTCCCAATCGGTGGAATCGCAAAGCGGCCAGGTGGAGCAGATGGTGCGTCGATTGCACGAGGCGGGCGGGCTTTCCAAGGGAATCGCGCGCAATGTGGATCGAATGGCAGAACAGGTGCAGTCGATTTCCCAGCGCATCGACCAAGCCGACCGCGACACCCAAGTCGCCGCCGCCACCTCGATGGAACTCGAGGAGTTTTCCCACCGGATGGAAACGACCGCGGGCACCCTGAAGGAATCGATCGCCAATTACCGGTTCTAGGAAACTCGGCGGGGTCGCGAGGGCGACCTACCTTTGGGGATTCCTATGAGCCAGAAAATCCAGCCCCCCAAGGGAACCCGAGACTTCTACCCCGCCGACATGGCGGTGCAAAACCACATCTTTTCCGCCTGGCGCCGCGTGTGCTCGCGCTTTGGTTTCCAGGAATACGAAGGCCCGAGCTTCGAACATCTGGAGCTTTATACGGGCAAATCCGGCGACGAGATCGTGGGCCAGCTGTACAACTTCCAGGACAAAGGCAAACGCGACATCGCGTTGCGCCCGGAAATGACCCCTACCCTTGCGCGATTGGCCAACCAGCTGGGGCGCGATCTCAAGCGCCCCGCCCGTTGGTTTTCGCTGCCGCGCCTGTGGCGCTACGAAAAGCAGCAGCGAGGCCGGCTGCGCGAATTCTTCCAGCTCAACATGGATATCCTGGGGTCGGATTCCGTCAGCGCCGACGCGGAGCTGATCGCGGCGGCGTGTCGCATCTGCGAAGAACTGGGCCTGAAAAGCGGCGATGTGGTCGCGCGCATTTCCAGCCGCCGTCTGATCTCCACGCTGCTGGACGAGCTGGGTTGCACGGACAAGCCTCCGGTGTACCTGGCGCTGGATCGGCGTGAAAAGCTCGCACGCGAGGCGTTCATCGAAGGACTCACGGGAGCAGGCTTGACGGAATCCGGAATCCGTCGTTTGGATGCGCTGTTCGAGGCGAAGTCCTTGGCCGAAGTGACCGAGCTGGTGACATCCGACGATGCCCGTGCCGCCTTGGCCGAGCTGGAAACATTGTTTGCCCTGCTCGATGCCCATGGAGTGGGCGATTGGTGCCGGTTCGACCCGACCGTGGTGCGCGGCTTGGCCTACTACACCGGTGTGGTCTACGAGCTGTTTGACGCCGGACGCAGCCTGCGCGCCATCGCCGGCGGTGGCCGCTACGACGACCTTCTGGCCAAGCTGGGCGGCGAGCGCCTGCCTGCCGTGGGCTTTGGCATGGGGGACGTGGTCATCGCCGAGCTTCTGAAGGACAAGGGACTTCTTCCCACCGGGATTCCCGGTCCCGAGCTATGGCTGGTGAACGTTGATGGCGACGAAGCCCGCCTGGCGCGCGCGGCGGCGTTCCTGCGTGCGAAGGGGTTGGAGGTCGGGTTCGCCTTTGGCGGAGGCAAGCTGGGCAAACAGATGCAGGCCGCCCAGGAAAACGGGGCCAAGCGCGCGGTGTTTTTAGGATCCGATCGGGTCACGGCCGATCAGGTGGAAGTCAAGGATCTGATGACCGGCGAGCAAACCGTAAGCACCCTCGAGGCCCTGTGAACGGGGTTTGGACTTCCGCCGTTTGTCCTGAGGAGGGAGGCGCCGCCTCCCGTCTCGAAGGGCAACGGAGGAAGTGGACGAGATCACGGATTGCCCTTTCGCTTCGACCGTTCGCCCTTCGAGACGGCTCTGCGAGCCTCCTCAGGATGAACGGTCGAAGGTTTGGCCATCCTACCAGTTCGAGCGTGGGGGATCTGTGATCCGTCTTTTGGATGAACTGGTCATCAACCGCATCGCCGCCGGCGAAGTGGTGGACCGGCCTGCCAGCGCGGTCAAGGAGCTGGTGGAGAACGCGCTGGACGCCGGATCGCGTCGGATCAAGGTGAAGCTGGAAGGCGGCGGCCTGGATTTGATCTCCGTCGAGGACGATGGCTGTGGCATGGTGGAGGAGGATCTGCGCAAATGCTGGTTGCGCCATGCCACCTCCAAGATGGAGCACTTCGAGGATCTCGCCCAGGTCGGGACCTACGGGTTCCGTGGCGAGGCGCTTTCCTCCTTGGCTTCGGTGGCCCACTTGCGCATCGATACCCACCACGCCACCCAATCGGATGGCCGGGCGTTGGTCTTGCATGGCGGAAACTTGGTGTCGGACGAGCCCTCGGGCTGGCCGCGCGGAACCCGGGTGGAGGTGCGGGGGCTGTTCGCGGGAATCCCTGTGCGAAGACGCTTCTTGGGCTCGGCGCAATCCGAAGCCCAGCGGGTGCTGGGAATTCTGGTGCGCCAAGCGTTGTTCCGGCCGGAGGTGGAATTTCGATTGACCCATGGCGCGAAGGACCTGCTCCATGTGCGCGCCGGCGAGCGGCGAGCCCGTTGCCGGGAATTGCTGGGAGCGCTGGCGGATGGCTTGGAGCCGGTGGAGTGGACCGACCGGAGTCTTTCCATCCAGGGATTTGTCGGGGCTCCGGGAACGGACCGCGGACGTGCCGACCAGATCTATTTCGCGGTCAACCGCCGCCCCATCCAATCGGGCACGCTGGCCCGAGCGGTTGCCCAAGGCATGGGTTTACCGCCGGGGCGCCATCCGGTATGTGTTTTGGACCTGGCGATCCCGCTCGAACAGGTGGACATCAATGTCCACCCCCAAAAGCGCGAAGTCCGCTTCCAAGCGGAATCGGCGATCTTCCATGCGGTGAGCGATGCGGTGGCTGCAGCACTAGACAAACGCTCCAGTCTGCCGCTGTTTTTCCCAGCTTCCACGCCGGAGGTGGAAGCCTACGAGCCGGGCTTGGGGCCTATCGGAATTCCTGGGTTCCAATTGCCGGTAGAAGCGGTTCTGCCGGTCGAGGGGCTTCAGCCCCTGCCTACCGATGTAAATCCTGGGCAAACCGATCTATTCGCCACCAAGAACCCCAACCTGGTGGCCTTTCCAACTCGTGCGGAGGAGCGGAAGGTCGGAGATTCGGGTCGGGCCTTCGCTGAATCGGGAATCCCCTTTTTGCAGGTGGAAGGGTATCTGCTCTGCCCCTTGCAGGGCGGGCTCCTCTGCTTGGACCAGCGCGCAGCCCACGAACGGGTGCTGTTTGAACAGGCCTTGGCGAGCATGGAGCGCGAGGGTGCCCTTCCTGCCCAGCAATTGTTGTTTCCCAGGCCCATCGAGCTTCCGGTCAAGGAGTTCCAAATGGCGATCGCCCATCTGGAAGCGCTCCGCGCACTTTCGTTTGATCTGGAAGCCTTTGGGGGGCAGACTTTGCTGTTGCGTGGCATCCCCGCCTCGGTCACCCAGGATCAGGGCGAGGCTTTGCTGTCCGAAGTGCTTTCGGCGGTCGCAGAGGAAGAGCCAACCCGGGAGCGGATGCACCGAGCCTTCGCTGCGGCATACGCCCGCTCCACGGCGCTGCGGCGCTCCGAGTCGCTGAGTGGTCCCGAGCGGTCTGCCTTGGCCGACGAGCTGTTCGCTTGCAAGGAGCCCTGGCAGACTCCGGGTGGCTTCCCCACGGTGGCGCGGATCGCGGCTGCGGATCTGCAGCGGCTTTTTCGCTGAAATTCCCAGCAATATTTGCGCCTGTTTCAATGATAGAATCATAAGTCGATCAATCTTTTTACAAAAATCCCACCTTGGCCCTTGACTTTGGTCGATGTTAAGCGTAACTTAAGTGACGGATGATCGCCGTTTTGCGCGGGGAATTGGCGGCGACGTCCTTTGGCGGCGAGGTTTACCTCGCCGCCCTTTTTTTTGCCATTTCTGAGGGCGCATTCTCGCGATCCTCACCGCTCGCCGTACTGAAGTACGGCTTCGGGTTCGGATCACTTCGACTGCATCCCTCATAAACGGCAAAAAAATGCGGCGTTCGGCGTTTTCCTAACGGCGCTCCACTTCGCTGGCGCCCTGGGGTGGCTGGGTAGCGCAGGTGGCGGGGTTGGCGTTGGCGAAACTCGCTTTGCTTGTTTCGCGCTGGGGTGGCGCGGGTTGGTGGACGTGGCAAGGGTGGCCAAACGGCGCTCCGCTTCGCTGGCGCCCTGGGGTGGTGAGGCGGGTTGGCGAACTCGCTTTTTCGCCTGTGGACGGGGGGGCAAACGGCGCTCCGCTTCGCTGGCGCCCTGTGGTGGTGGGGTAGCGCAGGTGGCGGGGTTGGCGTTGGCGAAACTCGCTTTGCTTGTTTCGCGCTGGGGTGGCGCGGGTTGGTGGACGTGGCAAGGGTGGCCAAACGGCGCTCCGCTTCGCTGGCGCCCTGTGGTGGTGGGGTAGCGCAGGTGGCGGGGTTGGCGTTGGCGAAACTCGCTTTGCTTGTTTCGCGCTGGGGTGGCGCGGGTTGGTGGACGTGGCAAGGGTGGCCAAACGGCGCTCCGCTTCGCTGGCGCCCTGGGGTGGCTGGGTAGCGCAGGTGGCGGGGTTGGCGTTGGCGAAACTCGCTTTGCTTGTTTCGCGCTGGGGTGGCGCGGGTTGGTGGACGTGTCAAGGGTGGCCAAACGGCGCTCCGCTTCGCTGGCGCCCTGGGGTGGCTGGGTAGCGCAGGTGGCGGGGTTGGCGTTGGCGAAACTCGCTTTGCTTGTTTCGCGCTGGGGTGGCGCGGGTTGGTGGGCGTGGCAAGGGTGGCCTAACGGCGCTCCGCTTCGCTGGCGCCTTGGGGTGGCTGGGGTCGGTCGGGAGGTATCTTAGGGCCATGGCTCTTCGGAAGTTGCCCATCGGGATCCAGGATTTTCCTTCTCTGCGCGAGGATGGATACCTGTATGTGGACAAAACAGCTTTTGTTCATCGGCTGGCCACGGAAGGTCGAGTCTATTTTCTTTCTCGCCCGCGGCGATTTGGCAAGAGTTTGCTTTCGTCCACGCTCGGAGCCTACTTCGAAGGAAGAAAGGAGCTATTCAAGGGGCTCGCCATCGAACAACTGGAGCAAGACTGGATCGAGTATCCGGTGCTCCGGCTGGATCTGAACGCGGAGAAATACGATACGCCGGAAGCCTTGCTTGCAATCCTGAACAGCCATGTGTGCCGCTGGGAAGAACGATTTGGGATGCCGAAGGCAGACGAGGATACCCTTTCAAGGCGTTTCCTAGGTGCGATCCAGCGAGCGAGAGAGAAGACCGGCCGTCGGGTGATCGTGTTGGTGGACGAGTACGACAAGCCCCTGCTCCAGGCGATTGGTTGTCCCGAATTGTTGGAGGAGTACAAAAAGACCATCAAGGCCTTCTACGGGGTTCTGAAGAGCGCGGATGCCCACTTGAAGTTTGTGCTTCTGACCGGGGTGACCAAGTTCGGGCAAGTGAGTGTGTTCAGCGATCTGAACCAACTGACCGATTTGTCTGTGGAAGCAGATTATTCCGCCGTCTGCGGGATCACCGAGCCGGAGTTGCTGGAGAATTTCCTGCCGGAACTGGAAAAAATCGCTTCCAAGCGAGGAGTCCCTTTCGAGCGCGTGCTCGCCGATGTGCGCAAGATGTACAACGGTTACCGGTTTCATCCGGGCGGTCCGAGCGTGTTCAATCCGTTCAGTACCCTGAACCTGCTTCGCACCGGCGAGCTGCGTGATTACTGGTTTCAAACCGGTACCCCGACCTTTCTGGTGGAGCTACTCAAGGAAGCCGACAGCGACTTGCGCGAGCTGGATGGAATCGAGGTGGAGGCTTCGGAATTTTCCGACTATCGGTTGGATGCCAACCGCCCTTTGCCAGTGATCTACCAAAGTGGATACCTCACCATCCAGGACTACGACCCGGACCTGGGTCTCTATCGATTGGGTTATCCCAACGACGAGGTCAAAAACGGTTTTTTGAATTTTCTGCTGCCCAGCTTCACGGGTGCGGAAAATGGGCGTGGAGGCTTCCACATCGCCAAGTTTTCCCAAGAATTGCGAGCCGGGGATGTGGATGCCTTCCTGACGAGGCTGAGAGCGTTCTTCGAAAAAATCCCTTATGACCTGAGTGACCGCACCGAGCGCCATTACCAGGTGGTGTTCTACCTGGTCTTCACTCTCCTTGGACAATTCCTGCAGACCGAACTGAAATCCGCCAAGGGGCGCGCCGACGCGGTGGTGCAAACCGAGACCCACGTCTTCGTTTTCGAGTTCAAGCTCAATGGCACAGCCGAAGAGGCCTTGGCGCAGATTGAAGACCGGGGCTATGCGGTTTCCTGGCATGCCGATGGACGCACGGTGGTGAAAGTGGGCGTGGAGTTCGACAAGGTCGAGCGCAACCTTGGACGGTGGCTCACGGCCTGAAGCGAGTCAGGGTCGGTCGCTCCGCGGGTTTTCAATTAACCTTTCGGGGGTACCCCCCTCCTTTCACGTCTGAGGTTCCCGTGTCCGCACTCCTGACTGCCTTGGCTTTGACGTCCCTTCTTCAGGCCCCATCCAAATCGTCCTATGGATCGAGCTCGATGGATGCGAAATTCGGGATGGCTCCCGCCGATCGCGAAGTGGTGATCACCGATTTCTCTGGAACGTCGGCTGCGCTGTCTCGTCGCCTGAAAGTCACGGTGCAGGTGGACGATCTCCACAAAGGCCTGGCTTCCGCGGAGCGCTGGGTGGCGCGGATGGGCTTGAACGTGTTGGAAGCGAAGAACAATCGCGAGGAGTCTTGGCAGCGCAAGGCTTCCATGACCTTCACGGTTCCAGACTCACTGTTTGGGTCGCTGAAGGACAGCCTTTCCAAGCTGGGCAAGCCCGTCGAATACACGCTGGACTTGGTCAGCAAGGCCGACGACATCGAAAAGCTCGCCCATGAGTTGCGCTTTCGTCAATCGGAACGCGAGGTCTACGCCAAGGAACTGCAAGGGGTGGATCGCGGCAAAGAGGCCCAGGCCTACAACACGTTGTGGTCCAAAGCGCGCGAGATCGACAATCAGATTTTCGCTCTGGAAGAGAACCTGATCGAAGCCCGCCAGCAGGTCCGGGGCAATCAGGTGAACCTGACCCTGGAGGAACCCAGCGAACCTCCCACCACCACCGGGAAAAACTGGGTGGAGTTCACCAACATGCCGGGCGGGGAATTCACCTATTACTCGGTGGAAAACCCCAAAGCGGGGATCTCCAGCGGATCGTACATGGGTGGATCGGTCCGGTACTTGTTCACCAAAGGCAAGAGCTACCTGGTGCTGGGAGTGCTTAAGAGCCAAGAGGCCCACCGAGGCGATTCGGCGATTTTCGACGACATCTTCCTGTACGGGTACGGCACCGACTTCTATCCCCGGCATTTCGGGCGGGGGCAGCGCTCCTACTTGAACCTCTACAGCGGCTTCACGGTGGGCGGGCTGTTTTTGTCCTCCCAAAAGCGCAATCGCCACCTGGTCCAGGTCACTCCGCATGTGGGCTTGGAGCTCTACAAGGGCAAGCAAGTGCTCCTGGACGTGCGAGGGGGATATGTGCTGCCCCTGGATTCCGACCTCAACCTCAACCTTCGCGGCTGGACAGTCAGTCCGTCTTTGAACTTCGTATTCTAGGCATCTTGACCTGAAAACCGGGTTCTAAAAAGCTCCAGAACGATTCATGGCCTGCGAGAGGTTTCCGGTCGTTCACCAAAAGGGTACTTTGTCCGCTACGGTGCGAAATCGATTCATGTCCCTGGCACAGCATCGCCGTCCAGGTTCAGGTGCGCTCTTGGCGGTTGTTTTGGGTTTTGTTGGAGTCCATGCTCCAGCAGATGTTCCAGAGTATGTAACGCTCCCGGCTGCCATCACACCCTTTGCAGAGATCGGGTCGCCCAGGGGCTTGATGAGTCTCCGGACCAATCCGGTCACAACGGAGTACCAGATTGGTTTCGACACCCGGGCGGTGGACATCCGCAGCTACGTGCGCATGGATTCCACGTTGGGGCTGGATTCCATCCAGCTCTGGCAGGGCTACTACGGCGAATTGTCCGATTATTTGGGCGACATGCTGGCCCAAGAGCACCGGCGGTTGGTGCGGCGGGAATTGGTGGGGCAATCGAAGTTTTCGGATTCGGGCAGAGTGGAAACCCGCTACGAGTTGCCCGTCAAAATTCCCGAGTGGGCCAAACGCTTGGGCCTGACCAAGCCGGCCTTGACGCTGACAGGCTCCTACACCCTGCAACTGAAGGCCAATTCGCATTGGACCAACCTGGAAGAGCAGCAAGGAACCGCCAACAAGATTCCCGATTTCAGCCCCGAGCAGATTCCCAACATCAATCTTACCGGCAACATTGGGAAGTTCGTCTCCATCAGCCTGACCTGGAACCAGGAAGGGTTTGGAGCCACCCAGAACCAGGCCTTGCAGATTCGGTATGCTGGCGAAAAGCCGGAGGATACGGAAGACGACATTCTCCAGGAAGCGGAAGCCGGTCTGATCCAGCTCGCCCTGCCGGGATCCAGTCTTACCGGATACTCAGAAGCTGCAACGGGTGTATTGGGTCTGAAAGCCCGGCTGCGGTTTGGCGATCTGGATCTGACCATGGTCGGAGGCACCCAAAAAGGCGAGCAGCAAAAGCAGCACGTGGGCCGCTCGGCTCGCGACAACACCACGCTTCTTCGCGACCGCGACCTCGTGTTGGGAACGGATTTTTTCTTGAGTTTCGAGCATCGCAAACGTTGGATCGCCAACAACGGCAACAACGAAAAACTGGCTCCTCCCAATGGCTTGGAGGTGTATCAACGAATCCTCCCTCAAGACCTGCGGGCGCATCCGGAATGGGCCAAACAGGTAAGACCTGCGAAGGCCACCAGCTGGGATAGCCTAGGGCGTGCAGGTTTTGTCACCTTGCCTGGCCGCTGGAGACTGTTGGATGCCAACACGGAATGGGGTTATCAGGGCGGTGTGCTTCGTCTTCGTCGCCCGGACCTGGTGGGCAACGGCAGTGCATTGGCGGTCAAATGGGCCCCTGGAGAGGGCGCACATACCGGAACCCCGACAGATCTTGTGTTGCTATATGCGGACGATCATGAAGATGCCGCGTTGCGCTCCTTGCAACTACGCAATCGCTACCGGTTGCCTTCGATCGGAGAGCGGGACCGGCGTAACCTGAAGATCCGGATTTTGGACCTGTCTGGAGTTCGCACGGGCGACAATTCGGTCGATTCCACCGGGCGGGAGTGGGCGAAAACGTTCGGGATCGCCGATGAATCCGGTAACCTGCTGGTCGACAACACCGACATCTTCGACTGGGGAGCGCGGACCCTCAATTTGCCTGGGTTGGAGCCGTTTCGAAAATTTGGAAACGCGGGTATCTACGATTCCACCCGAACGGCGCTGCCAGGCCTTTCTCCTCGTTTCGGCATCGAAATCACCTCCAAATCCGCATCCGATTCGATCAAGATCGGCTCCCGCGATTACGCCAGCGTCAGTGGGTCCAATTGCGTGGACATCCTCTCCGGATCCGAAGTCCTGACGCTCAACGGCTCCACTCGGCTGGAGAAGGGCAAGGACTACGATGTCCAGTACCAGACCGGCACCATCACCTTGCTTTCGGACCGGGCCCGGGCCGCCTCGGCGGATATCCAGGTGGACTTTTCCTGCACACCGTTCTTCTCGTTGGAAAATCGCTCCGTGTTCGGCGCTCGATTGGAATACCAGTTGTCGCAAATCAGCAAGGAATCCGTTTTGGGCGGCACCTTCCTGTACCGCAAGGAAAGCGTGACCGACTTGCGACCGCAGCTGGCGCGCGAAGGAAACCAGGCCATGTTGTGGGGAGCGAACCTTCGCCTGACGGGAGAATCGGAGTCGTTGACGGAATTGGTCAACAAGGTCCCGTTGGTGAAGACCACGGCCGAATCCAAATGGCGATTGGAGCTGGAGGGTGCGCAGAGCTGGACGGATCCCAGCTTGGACGGGTATGCGTTGGTGGAGGACTTCGAAGGATCGCAAGTGACCAACGAACTTCCCATCTCTTCCTATTCCTGGTCGCAGGCCAGCCCTCCGGGGGGTGTTTCCACGGATGTGGACTTCGAAGACACGTTGGATTATCGCCACCAGGGCGAAATGACGTGGTCTTCCAATGCGCGCGTGTTGATGCGCGATGTCTATCCTCAGCACGACGATGGCAGCTCGACTCCGGCCCGCATGTCGGTTCTGCAACTTCGGCTGCGTCCCAACGATCGATCGGGCAGGGGAATGTCCTGGGGCGGGATCATGCGCGCCATGCCTTCCAGCTGGCGGGACAACTCCAACACGCGTTATCTGGAAGTGGTCGCCAAACCTTCCGGCGGAGGCGAATTGTTCCTGGACATCGGACAGATGTCCGAAGACTTGTCCGTCAATGGGGAAGCCCCCAACGGTGCGCTGGATGGTGAAGATCTTCTCAACGGCCTGCCCACGGGCGTGCCACAAAACGACTTCGGCATCGACGGAATGAAAGACTCGCTGGAAACCAGACGAGGGTGGGAATGTTTTGGCCGCAACTGCCAGGATACTTTGATCAGCGCAGGGTACGTGGATCCCGCCGGCGACAACTACCATGCCGACCGGACCTCCGCCAACCCCGATCGTGCCGTGAACGGGGCGGAAAACAACAATACGGATCTGGGCGGAGGCGCCAACACGTATTTCGATTCGGAGGATCTCGATCGCGATGGTTCCTTGGCCCTCGCCAACAGCTTCGACCGGTTCCGCATTGTTCTCAATGGCAAGAATCGCACGCCTTTCCAGGCGCTGGGCAACGCCTGGCGGCTGTATCGAATTCCCTTGGACGAGGTGTTCAAAAAGAAAGGTCGCGGCGCCAACTGGAGCGAGGTGCGGGCCGTGCGCGTCTGGTTCGGCGGGCTCACCCCTTCCACCGGAGCCAACCAGCAGGAGGACAAGGTCCAGATCGCCCGCATGGCCATGGTGGGAAACCAATGGAAGGGCAGCGAACGGCTTTCAGCCAACGACGACATCGACACGGTAGACGCCACTTATTCGGCCAACTGGACCTCGCTCACCAAGATCGTGACTCCCGACAGTTCCCGTCTGAACGTGTCGGTGATCGGAAACAACACCGACCAAGGCCGTTACAAGGCCTGGGGAGTGCCCCAGGTCAAGGATCCTTCTTCGGAGGCGCTCCAGAGCGAGCAATCGTTGCGGTTGGCCTACGCCAACCTCCACCGCGGGATCGGGATCGGCAGAATCGTGGCGGATTCTGGCAAGGCCCTTCGCTACTACGAATCCCCACGCGACTTCACGCTGTACAAGAACCTGGTGATGCTGGTCTACCACGAAGTCCCCAGTGTGCTGCGCACTGGAGATAAGCCCGTCCGGTTCGGGGTCCAGTTCGGTTCGGGGGATCCCACCAATCCGGCCTCGCCGTATTACGAATACTCCTTCAATCCGGTTCCGCTCGCTTGCGGTGGCGTCGATTGCTCCGCCCAGCAGCGAGCGGAGGCCATGCCTGGCAACTGGGAGCAAAACCAGATCCGCATCCCTCTGAACACTCTGACGTCCTTGAAGACCAAACGCGACGCCCAGGGAAAAGGGCGCGATTCGATCTACCGCCAGGAATTGGGGATCGAACTCCATTCCGGGTCGGATTCGCGCAAGGACACCATTTCCGTCTATGGCGACCCGAGCGTTTCGCAGGTCAAATGGATGCGGATGTGGGTGAGGCCCAACAACACGGAAACCGCCGCCCAGGACGAGATCGCCACCGGCGAACTTTGGGTGAACGATTTGCGGCTGGAAGATCCTCACCAGGGCATCGGCACCGCCTTGCGAGGATCGGCCCAGATGAACTTCGCGGACCTGATGGACGTTTCCGCCTCCACCGAATACCGAGGCGGCGATTTCGTGCCCATGGGGCAGAAACAACCGGAGCTGTCCAGTCAGAAATCGTCTGCGCGCGCCACGGCCACCACCAGTCTGTTCCTGCAGAAATTCCTGCCGGAATCGTGGCGGGCGCAACTTCCGGTGTCGTTCACCATCACCGGTCTCGTGGATCGCCCTTGGGCCCGGCCGGGCTCAGACCAGGCGCTCTCGCGGGACGGACTTTCCGACATCACCTCCGACTGGTGGGACTCCGACATGCGCCGTGATTCGGCCGACATCGCCAATCGCACTTCACGCGCCTACCAGACCTTGGTGGTCACCAGATCTCTCGGGTCGTCGTGGTCCAGGGGACGCGACGAGGAGTCCGGTCTGAAGCCCATCCTCACCAATGCGTTCTTCGCCCGGCCCAAGGTCAATTGGACCTACACCGAGCAAGGCACGTTGGGGCCGGATCGCCGCGATACCACCTGGGCGCACAATCTGCGGCTGGACTACGATTTCAGTCCGGCTCCGCCTCCCCAATGGAGGCCCTTCGGGGAGGCGAAGAGCAAGTGGGTGCCCAGTCTGGTGGAAAACTTCACGATCCAGCCTTGGCCTGCCACCATCACCTCCACGCTGGGCGACCTGGATTACCTGGAAGGCGTCCATTCGATCTTGGCGCCAGACAAGGACAGCCTCCCCCGGTATTCCTCCCACGATGCCCGAGCAAGCTTGACGCATGGCATCAACGGTGACTGGCAGTTGTTCGATTTCCTGCGCCTGACCATGGGGGAACGATCCAGTCGCCTCTGGGACCGCCGGGAAGAAGCGCAGCGTTTCGATCCTTCCACGGGCCTGGCCGACGCGATGCCATATATCTTCGACTGGGACACCACCCGCGTCCGCTCGCCCTCCGAAGAAGGCGGCGAGAGCAAGCGCCAGGGTTTTGGGTTTTTGCGCAACGAAGGCGCCCGCTCCGTGCAATTTGGCATCGAACTCAATCCACGGATCCTGCCTTGGCTGTCCACCACGGGCTCTTTCCAGTCCAACGCTTCGGCCAACCGCGAATCTCCCCTCCAGCGCGTGGTGGCCGGGGATTCGGTCCTGATCCAGTACTGGCGTCACGACCATTCGGACAATTTTCGATCGAGCTTGCGTTTGGATGTGCCGGCCATCCTCCAATCGGTCCGCGGAGTCTTGCCGGATGCCTGGGGCAAATCCCTCGACGAGGTCCGGCAGGGATTGGACCGTTGGCGCTGGACGGGCTTTGGCGTGGAATATTCCGTGGACGATCGTATCAGCGGTGTACGCCAGTCCCTCGGTTATTCCTCGGCGGTGGAGCGACTGGAGGCCGGCAGCCTTTTGCGTTGGCAGATGGGGTTGGGCGATGCCGATTTCATCCGAGGCCCTCTCGACATCGTGACCGGCTCGCGCTCCAAATCTGGACTGGGTCAATACCAGCCCTCTCGGCTGGATCATCCGTCCACTTACCCAAGAGACAACTCCACGGAAACCATCTCCAGCCCCCAAGATGCCTACGTCGATCGCAGCTCGATGGTCAATACCCGAAGCTACCGTGTCAGTGGGAACTCGGACTTCACCATTCCCGGTCTGCTCCTTTCGGTCCACCCGAGCCTCGCCTACCAGATTTCCTGGGACGAGCGCTGGATGTCCCCCTGGAATGTCGATACCACCAAGACCTGGCCCCAAATCACGGTTTCCGCCGATCTGGCCAATTTTGCGGGTCGGGTGCCTTTTTTGGTGAAATGGTTCGAAAGCGCCACGGTCAACCACAGTACGACCTGGGAGCTCTCTCAACAAATCCACCCCCATTTGTTGAACGCGGACGTGGACAACTACACCTGGCGATGGCAGCCGTTGGTCGGACTGCAAATGAAAACCAAAGGAAATTGGAGCTTCGAGGATCGAACCAATTTCGCAAGGACCCGGTCGGTCAACAACCTCAAGCGCCCGCTCGGCGCGGATGGAGCCAGGCCGGAAGGAGTCTGCCCGGAATCGATGGGCTTGCCGGCGTATTACAGCGACCCCACGGTGACCAGGGACCTGTGCTTCGAGTTTGGCGGGACCTCCGAGGATCGCAGCTACGAGATGGGCAACGAAGGTACCGCTACCTACCGCTTCCAGACCAAGCGCGGAATCCAGCTTTTCCGGTGGTTTTTGAAGCTGGACAACGACCTGGTGGTCACCTTCAAGGCGGGCTGGACCAAATCCTGGAAAGAAAAGGAAGCGGTCGATCCTCTCACCTTCGAGCCAGTCGAGGCCCAGACTCTCGACGAGGTTACTACCGTTTACGGTGGATCCAATGCGTCCTACAACTTCACGTCACGGCTGGTCGCCAATTTTGATGCGAGCTACAAGCGGACGGAACGCAAGGCGCAGGAAGACAACAACGGAGCCATGGTCATCACCAACGAAATCCAGGGCCTGGCGTCACTCCAATACAAGTTCTGAGGACTATTCCTTTGCGTAGAGACATCTTCATCAACGTATCTCCCTTCGAGAAGCGCATCGCGTTGCTCGAGGACAACCGGCTCATCGAGCTGGTGGTCGACAAACCCGACAATCAACGGATCGTCGGAAACATCTACAAGGGCAGGGTCGTCTCCGTGCTTCCCGGCATGCAGGCGGCGTTCGTCGACATCGGACTGGAGAAGGCAGCCTTTCTCCATGCCGCCGACGTCGCTCCCGCCGGTGGAGTGGATTTCGACGACAACGACGATTCCGACGACGACATCGATCCTCGTCGGCGCGACCGCGCCGAGAAGCCCATCGACCAGCTTTTGCGCGAAGGCCAGGAAATCCTGGTCCAGGTGGTCAAGGAACCGATCTCCACCAAGGGAGCGAAGGTCACCGGATACCTTTCCCTGGCGGGGCGCTTTTTGGTGTGCATGCCCAACACCACGTTCATCGGGGTGTCCAAAAAAAGCCGAGACCACGGTTCTCGCCGCCAGCTCAAGCGCTTGGTGCAAGACCTGCGCGTGGCCAAGGATGTCGGCTACATCGTGCGGACCAATGGTCTGAACGAAACCGAAGACGAGTTCAAGGCCGAGATGCACCAGCTCGAGGCCAAGTGGGAATTCATCAAGTCAGTGGCGGCCGAATGCGAAGCCCCGCGGATGGTTCTGGAGGAGAGCGAAGCCGCCGTGGGCATCCTGCGCGACTACTTCTCCGAAAAAGTCGACAAGGTCGTGGTCGACGACAAGGACTTCTACCAGAAGACCCGCGCCTACATCCGCCAGCTTTCGCCGGATCTGGTCAGCCGCGTGCATCTGTACGAAGACAACACCCCGATGTTCGACGTGTTCCAGATCGAACCGGACGTGGAGAAGGTCTACCAGGACAAGGTTTGGATCCGCAAGGGATCGCACCTGGTGATTCAGACCACCGAGGCGATGACCACCATCGACGTCAATACCGGCCGCAACGTGGGCCGCGACGACCAAGCCGCGACCATTTTCGACACGAACGTCGCCGCCGCCAAGGAAATCGCCAAACAGCTTCGTTTGCGCGATCTGGGTGGGATCATCGTGGTGGATTTCATCGACATGGATTCCGAAGACGACCGCGAGCGGCTGGTCAAGGAATTCAAGAAGGCTCTGCGCGGCGATCGCGCCCCCATCACGGTGGCCAGCCAGATCAGCCAGTTCGGCCTCCTGGAAATGACCCGAAAGCGTGTGCGCGAAGCATTGGTCAAGACCGTCTCCGAACCCTGCAGCCACTGCGGCGGCGGCGGCAACGTGCTGTTGCCCAGCTCCGTGGTCGCGGCGTTGGAGCGCTGGATCCGTCGCAACCAGGCCAGGAACGGACCCAAGGAACTCACCATCATCGTCCACAGCCGGATCATCGACTACTTGGTGGCCGAGCGCTCCTACGCGTTCCACCATCTGGAAAGGTTCGGGGTCAAGCTGGATCTGGTGGAAGACCCGGACGCTCCGGCAGACAGCTTCCGCATCTTCCACTCGCGCTCGTACGAAGAGCTGACGCCCCAGCACAACCAGGCCTAATTGCTGGTTGGGAGGCGCAAGCAAGCCTTTCCGTTCGCCTCAAGGGCGGGTCGCCTTCCTCGAAGCGAACGGAAATAGCGTGGCAAGGGAGACGGACAGGTTCTGTTTCCCTTTTGTTTTCCGAAAATTCCAAGTTCGAAGCGCAATGCATGGAGAGGAACAACAGGTTATGACGCCGCAGCAAATCCGCGAAACCGATGCTCAATGGGTGCTGGGAACCTATGCACGCCAGCCCTTGTTCCTGGAACGAGGAGAGGGCGTGTGGGTCTGGGATGTCGAGGGTCGCAAATACCTGGATCTCACCTCGGGAATCGCCGTCAACGCGCTGGGTCACGCCGACCCGGCTGTGGTCGCGGCAATCCATGAGCAGTCTTCACGGATGACCCACTCCTCGAACCTGTATTACACGCCTTTCCAAGGCCGCATGGCGCGCATCCTGTGCTCCCACGGGGCGTTCGATAAGGCCTTTTTCTGCAACTCGGGCACCGAAGCGAACGAGGCCGCGTTCAAGTTCGCCCGCAAGTTCTGGTTTGCCCAGGGTTCGGCGTGGCGCCATGAAATCGTCTCTTTTTCGCAATCTTTCCACGGGCGCACCTACGGAGCCTTGGCCGCCACCGGCCAGGACAAGATGCAAACCGGATTCGGCCCCATGTTGCCGGGATTCGTGCGATCGGATCTCACGGTGGAATCGTTGCGCGAATGCGTCGGAGCCCACACCGCGGCCGTGATCCTGGAGCCGATCCTGGCCGAGGGAGGAGTGGTGGAGCCCTCGGCGGAATTTGTCGCCGAGCTTTGCGTGCTGCAAAAACGCCACGGGTTCCTGCTGATTTGCGACGAGATCCAGACCGGCCTGGGGCGCACCGGCGAATGGTTCGCCTTTCCTGCTTCCGGATTGGCGCCGGATCTTGTGACCTTGGCCAAGCCATTGGGTGGCGGGCTTCCCTTGGGGGCGGTGCTTCTCAAGGGCGCCGTGGCAGAAGTGATCCAAGCGGGCGATCACGGCACCACCTTCGGAGGCAACCCCGTGGCCATCGCCGCAGGACTTGCGGTGTTGGACCGGCTGGAGAAGCCTGGATTTTTGGAAGGCGTCCGAGCGGTGGCCTCGCGTCTGCGGTCAGGATTGGAGGCCCTTTCCGGAGTTGGCCCTTTCCTGGAAGTACGCGGCCGCGGAATGCTCCTGGGCATCAGGGTAGCGGTCGATCCCAACAAAGTGATCGAGGCCGCCCGCGAGGAAGGCCTGATCATCTATCGAGCCGGAAGCGACGTGGTGCGCTTGTTGCCACCGTTGGTATTGACCGCCGAGCAGGCGGATCTGGCCCTGGCAGGCCTGGCCAAGATCGCCGCGCGACTCTGAACCCTGTCTGCCGAACTCATGGAGGCTTGGCTTTCCGTTCGTCCTGAGGAGCCCATGGAATGGGCGTCTCGAAGGGCGAACGGGGGATCGGCTTGTATCCATTCCAAGTCGATCCGAAGATTTTCAGCCAGTACTGAGCTTATCGAAGTGTCGACGGATTCTGCCATTCGCCCTTCGAGACGGCGCTTTCAGCGCCTCCTCAGGACGAACGGCAGCTCTGGTTTTTGACCCTTCGACAGGGACTTGGGATTACTTGGAGTATTCCAGCGCGATGTCGTCGCAGGTCACGGTGCCGACGGTGTTGCCCAAAGCGCACTGGAGTTTGATACTGGCGGCTCCGGCAGGGATGTCATAGGTGTGTTCCACCTTGGTCCATGCCTTGGTGCCCACCAGTTCGCCGACCACCGGGGGGTAGCCACCGACCATTTCGGTCTTGGCGTCGCGAAATTCGATCGCGATGCGGCCGAGTTCCCACTTTTCCTTGCCCGGCTTGATCGAGTCACCCTTGATCCAGCCCGAAATCTTGACCTTCTTGGTGCCGGTGGGAATGTCGATGACCTGGTCGACTCCGGACCAGGTCGGTGCCTTGTTGGTGATTTGCACGGCGAACTTTCCGCCGTGGGCGGCGGGGGTGACCACGCCCCCCCAGACCTGCCAGCTGGACAGCTCTTTCTCGAAGTCGCCATTGACCAACGAAGGGGAGGCGGCCAGGGCGGCGGAGGCGGTGGCACATAGGGCGAGGGTGAGGAATTTCATGGAACGGTCCTTTTTGGCATTGTCTGATGGTGGCTGGTTTCTGATTCCCGAGCGGGAAAAATGATAGGTGTCTGCCAAGATTCCCAGGTCGGGTGAAACCAATTCGCATCCTGCAATCTAATCCAGGACGGACGCGGCCATCACGGGTTCTGAAATCGCACCTAGAGGAGCAGATGCATAACAGTGGACTGTTTCGTCCATCTTTGTGTTCGCCGCTGTGACCAGATTGCAATGAATGATCTCCCCACCACGGCCTCAGGGTTCTACCTTGCGCCCCAAATGATCGAATCCAGCAAAATCAGAAACGTCGCCATCATCGCGCACGTCGACCACGGCAAGACCACGCTCGTCGACCAACTTCTCCGCCAGGGTGGAGCTTTCCGCGAAAACCAGGAAGTCGCCGAGCGGGTCATGGACAACAACGATCTCGAGCGCGAGCGCGGGATCACGATCTTGTCCAAGAACACGTCGATTTCCTACAAAGGGAACTTCATCAACATCGTGGACACCCCTGGACACGCCGACTTCGGCGGCCAGGTGGAACGGGTGCTCTCCACGGTGGACGGAGTGCTTCTGGTGGTGGACGCGTTCGACGGCCCCATGGCCCAGACGCGATTTGTCCTGCAAAAGGCGCTCGAGCTGAACCTCCAGCCAATCGTTGTCGTAAACAAGATCGACCGCGACGGTTGCGATCCGCACGGATCCCTGGACAAGGTCTTCGACCTGTTCGTGGAACTGGGCGCCACCGACCAGCAGTTGGACTTCCCGCACATCTTCGCCGCGGCCCGCAACGGGACCTGCCGCAAGGAAATGGAACACGCGGACTCCGACTTCACTCCGCTGTTCGACATGATCGTCGACAAGATCCCGCCCCCGACCGGAGAGACCGACGCGCCCTTCTCGATGCTGATCAGCTCGCTGGACTACTCGGAATTCCTGGGACGTCTGGCCATCGGCCGCCTGAAGCAGGGCACCCTCAAGGTGAACCAGACCGTTGGACTTTCGCAGCCCGACGGCACCGTCAAGCGCACGCGCATCACCAAGATCTACGCGTACATCGGACTCAAGCTCACCGAACAGCCCGATGTGGGTCCCGGCCAGATCGTCCAGTTGGCCGGCGTTTCCGATTTCCAGCTCGGCGACACGGTGACGGATCCCGAAAATCCCGTCATCCAGCCGCGCATCACGGTGGATCCTCCCACCATCAGCATGATTTTCCAGGTCAACGACTCTCCCTTCTGCGGGCGCGAAGGCAAGTTCGTCACCTCCACCCAGATCGGTGACAGATTGCGTCGCGAACAGCTTGGCGACGTGGCTCTGCACGTGACCCAGCAGGCGGACCCGTCCAAGTTCCTGGTGGCCGGTCGCGGCGTGCTGCACCTGTCCATCCTGATCGAGAAGATGCGTCGCGAAGGCTACGAGTTCGCGGTGGGTCGGCCACAAGTGGTCCTGAAGAACGTCGACGGCGAGGTCTGCGAGCCCGTCGAGATCTTCACCGTCGACGTCCCCACCGAGCACCAGGGCCCCGTCATCCAGGAATTGGGCAGCCGCCGCGGCGACATGGTCCACCTGGAAACGCACGGCAACGCGACGAATATCGTCTACCACATCCCGTCGCGCGGACTCATCGGCCTGCGTTCCAAGTTGTTGTCCCTCACTCGCGGCTACGCGGTGATGCAGACCTTGTTCAAGGGCTACGAGCCGATCAAGGGCGAGATCGCCGAACGCAAGGAAGGCGCGCTCATCTCGAAGGAAGAGGGCGAGACCACCGGATTCTCCATGTTCAAGATGCAGGATCGCGGCGTGTTGTTCATCCATCCGGGCACTTCGGTCTACACCGGCATGATCCTCGGCGAACACTGCCGCGAAGACGACCTGATCGTGAATCTGGTCAAGGGCAAGCAGCTCACCAACATGCGCACCACGGCCACGGACGAAAACATCGTTCTCACGCCACCCCGCCCCATGACCTTGGAAGACGCGATCAGCTGGATCAACACCGACGAACTCGTCGAGATGACCCCCGAATCCATCCGCATCCGCAAGATGTACCTCGACGAGAACGAGCGCAAGCGCCAGTCGCGTTCGAAAAACGTCGAAGAGGCGTAAGGGCCGTGGCGACTGCCGCGCGCGCAGTCTCCATCGCAAGATGGAGACGAAGATGTGCGAAGCGCCAGTCGCGTTCGAAAAACGTCGAAGAGGCGTAAGGGCCGTGGCGACTGCCGCGCGCGCAGTCTCCATCGCAAGATGGAGACGAAGATGTGCGAAGCGCCAGTCGCGTTCGAAAAACGTCGAAGAGGCGTAGCACCGGTTCCATCGCGCGGTCATCGTGCTGGAAGAACAGGGCACCCGGTTTCGGGTGCCTTTTTTCTATCTATCGGATCCGATCGCGTTCCATGAATCCCCCAATAGAAGGAGTAAGACCGTGAAGTCTGCCATCGTGACCTGTTTGGCTGGATCGGTGCTGAGTTTCGCGGCAGGGTTGACGGAATTTAAGCCAGGTCAGCCTGCTCGCGCCTTGGAAATCAACAGCAATTTCCGTCAACTGGACTCCGCGATGCAGACGAAAGCGAGCCAGGCCGGCATGGACGCTCTCGCGGCCCTGGTCAACACCAAGGCCGAAGGCGCCTTGCGGGACAGTCTTGCGGCGATCTCCGCTCGAATCCGCCGCGATAGCGCGGCGTTCGCCGGCTACCAGGCGAAGCTCCGCGTGGACAGCCTGTCCCAATCCGGCAAGGTTGGACAGATTTCGTCTGGCTTGGGAAGCAAGGCGGACCTTTCGGCATTGGTGGAATTCAAATCCAAGGTGAAGCAAGACAGCGCTTCGACCGCAGCGTTGATTTCCGGCGTCCCCACGAACGCCAACATCGCCTCCAAGCTAGAGGCATCGACCTTCTCCACTTTCCAGGCGAAGGTGAAGTCCGACAGCGGCGAAGTGGCGGGACAGATCGGCAACATTCAATCCACCGTCGCGGGGTTGCCTACCGTCGCGATGCTGGACCTGAAGCTGGATGCGAGCGAATCTCCCAAGCTCGTGCGCACCGGGGATGCGGCACACCTCTCCAGGGTGTTTTTCAATTCGACGGTGGGCGATCTGGTCGACGAAGGCACCTGGTACGGCATGGGTCGATCCAACATTCCTTCCCTGAGCAGTACACCAAGTCTCGAAGTTGGATCCCAAATGCAGGTGGCCGGGTATTTCGGTCTCCGCCTTCGCTCGGCAGCGCACATTCTGGATCTTCCCGAGGCGAGCTTCCATGCGCCGACACTGGACGGGAAGGAGCTTTGGCACTCGGGGAACCTGGATCCCGCCGCCTTCGTGACCACGAAGGGGCCCGTTTTCGCGGGCAGCGAGGCCAACGAGATCACCACGGTTTTCAACGACAATTCGACGTTGGAGACCTCGGCGGGGCTGTTGGCCTCGATTCGTCACGCCTTGGACTTCCGCTGGTACGACAGCCATTGGCAGATTGGAAACGTCCGGTCGGGTGCGGAGCCGAGTGCGGGATTTGGGATCACCAACGGAAATTCCGACTTGCGGGTTCTCGTCGGATTGACGGAGACCAGGATCTTTGGCGACCTGGTTTTGCCAACCGGGAAATTTGCCGCGGCGACAGCATCGATGGGCGACCTGCGCATCACCGGTAAGCTCACCACCCCTCCCGGCGCCACACCCGCCGACTACGTGTTCGAGCCTGACTACGATCTCGCGTCGTTGGCGGAAATCGAAGCTTTCACCAAAGCCAACAAGCACCTGCCGGAGGTTCCTTCGGCGTCGGAAATGACGAAAAACGGGGTCGATGTCGCCGGGATGAACATGATCCTCCTGAAGAAGGTGGAGGAGCTGACCTTGCATGCGATCGAGCAGCAGAAGGTGCTTGAAGCGCAGCGGTCCGATTTGGCCGACCAGAAAGCCCGATTGGATCGGCTGGAGGCGATGCGAGGCGAGTAGGGGCTGCGTTGCCCGGTGGATTCGAACCGAGAATCGGGACGGGGTGGAATTACTTTGTGAGGCAGAACGCCGATTCTCCATTCAGAGGTTCTTCCATGCGCCAGCCCGTAATGTTGTCCGTCTTGATCCCCGCTCTTGGGTTTTCCACCGAGCTCATCCAATTCGAGTCGGGGAAAGCCGCGATCGCTCGTGACGTGAACGAGAACTTCATGCGCCTGGATACGGCCATCCAGAACCGTGCGGTCAAGTCCGTCCAGGAGGACGTAGCCGCTTCTCTGAAAGCGACAGATGCATCCTTGAAAGCCACCGACGCCGCCCTCAAGGGAGTCCAAGCGACCATCGGACAGATCCAGACAAGCAAAGTCGATCAGAGCGCGATGGAAAAGGCTCTTGGGGCCAAGGCCGACACCGGGACTTTGGCGGACCTTGCTCGCAAACACAAGTCGGACCTCGAGTCCGTGAACACCACGCTCAAAGGCGCGCTGACCTCCGGCAACCTTTCCGGTATCCGCGACACCCTGAAGCTCAAGGCTGACACGATGACCTTCGGTCTTTTCAAGCGGCAGACAGAATCTGCATTGGCGGGGAAACAGGCCAGCCTCGGATTCGCTCCGCTCAACAGCGCGGGAGGGACAATTTCTGGCGAGTTGTCGATTTCCAAGGCGCTGACGGTGGGTGGGGCTGTGTCCGCGGGGGGCTTCCAAACCGGCGGGAATGTGAGCGCGTTGCGCGGAGGGTTCGATACTCTGGCGGTTGCGGGTGGTCAATTCGAAATGTACCCGGACGGCGAGCATGGCGCGATCTACGGGGACAAGTCCGGTCCGCACGGTCCTGGCAATTATTCCGTGGCCTGGAAGCGGGATGGTTCGGCGACCTTCCTCCGCACAGCAGACCAATATTTCGCGATCCGCGCGGCTGCGGATGCGCCGGTGTTCGGTGATGGCAAAGCGGAACGGGCAGTCTACCACACAGGGAATTTCCCGTTCGCCACCACATTCATCGAACGGGGAGATGCTCCTGCGGATTGGACCTTGTTGAATACGATCGGCGGGTATTCCATTCATCCGGGCAATTACAACGGTCCGACAGGAGTTTACGACTATGGGGATCTCGTGGTCATGGGCAGCGGCGAAAAGAAGACCCAGATCTACTTCTCGCATTCCGGTGATATCCGGACCCGGACCAAGTGGAACGCGACGGACTGGTCGACTTGGCGGCAGTGGATGACCTCCGCAGGCGGTACAATCACGGGCGACCTGCGCATCACCGGAAAGCTCACCACCCCTCCTGGCGCCACACCCGCCGACTACGTGTTCGAACCGGACTACAGGCTTGCGCCCTTGGCCGAAATCGAAGCCTTCACCAAGGCCAACAAACACCTTCCGGAGGTTCCTTCCGCAGCGGAGATGACCACCCAAGGCGTCGATGTGGCTTCGATGAACATGGTTCTCCTGAAAAAGGTGGAAGAGCTGACCTTGCATGCCATCGCCCAGGAAAAAGCGATTCATGAGCAGAAAATGTCCTTCGAAACTCGTTTGCGCGACCTTGAAAAAGCCATCGCCAAGCAGAACGAATCACGCTAACCGTTTTGAGTTCCCATCCGAGGAGCATGCACCAGATGACCAGATTCCACCTCACGTTACTTGTTGTTCCTGCGATGACCGGGGCGACAGGGCTCATCCAGTTCGAAGCCAACAAGCCAGCCATCGCCCGCGACGTGAACGAAAATTTCACACGCCTTGACACAGCCATCCAAAATCGGGCCACCAAACCCAGCCTGGAGGCGACCGACGGAGCACTGAAGTCGGTCCTGGCCACGGTCGGCCAACTGCAGTCCGCAAAGGCGGACCAAAGCGGCTTGGACCAGTTGAAGCAAAAACAGAAGACCGACAGCGCGACCTTGGCAGGGGGCATCAAGGGAGCCTTGACGCCGGCGAACTTGTCTGGCCTTCGCGACACCCTCAAAGCCAAGCAGGACGCGCTGGGCTTCGTGCCGCTGAGCATCAAAGGTGGCACCGTACAGGGCGATCTCAAGATCGAGAAGACACTTTCTGTTGGCGCGTTCAAATCTCCCATGTTGCAAGCCGACACCCTGGTGGTTTCCGGCAGCAGGCTGACATTGTACCCGGATGGCCTGGCGAGCGCGATCTACGGAGACGATGTCGGGACGCCTTCCGGAGGGAACTATTCGGTGGCTTGGCTGCGCAACGGCTCGGCAAGCTACCTCCGCGCGCACGGGAAATATTTGGGTGTGCGCCTCAGCGAGGGTGCTCCCGTCTACAGCGATGGTGTGGCGGAGCGGGCCGTGCTGCACACGGGAATGTTCGACACCACCCGCTACATGAAAGTCGATGCGGTGGTGATGAGAGGCAGCGAGGCCAACGACATCACCACCAAAATCAATCCCAACGGCCGGATGAAGAGCCTGGGCAACAGCTTCTCCTCGATCCGAAACGCCCTGGATTTTGCCTGGTACGGATCCCACTGGCAGATCGGAAACATGCGAAGCAGCAACGTCGCTTCCGATGGATTCGGGATTTCCCAGGGAGACTCGGCCCTGAAGTTCCTGGTTCGGGAAGGCGGCGCGACCGTGTACGGGAACCTCGATGTCACGGGGACCATCAGCTCCGCGGCCGCCATCGCGGCAGGCTCGGCAAGTCTTGGTGATGTGCGCATCACCGGCAAGCTCACCACCCTCCCGGCGCCACGCCCGCCGATTACGTGTTCGAGCCCGAATACACGTTGGCACCCTTGGCCGAAATCGAGGCTTTCACCAAGGCCAACAAACACCTGCCGGAGGTTCCCTCCGCAGCGGAGATGACCGCAAGCGGGGTGGATGTGGCCGCCATGAACATGGTTCTCCTGAAGAAGGTGGAAGAATTGACCTTGCATGCCATCGCCCAGGAAAAGCGCCTGGACCAGCAGCAAAAACAGATCGAACAGTTGCGCGAGGAACGATCGAATCGATAGACTCTCCGGAGGAGTCGGAGGTCCTATATTTGTGGCAAGGCGAGCCGCTCCTGGACAGGGAGCTCGGCTCCAGGGAGGATGCGATGTCGCTTTTGCGCTGGAAGGACGAGTACCTGACCCAGGTCGAAGAAATCGACAATCAGCATCGTCGTTTGTTTGATCTGATCAACGGGATCTACGACTTGATCCGGGTGGGAAGAGGCTCGGCCAACATCGTCGAGGCGCTCGGCGAAGTCCTGGAGTTCACCCAGTTCCATTTCGCCACCGAAGAGAAGTTCATGGACGCGACGTCGTTTCCCGCCGCCGAGGGGCACAAAGGCGAGCATGAACGACTTCTGGACCAAATCCGCGAGCTGCGACGCTCGATCCGGGATGGCCGAACCGTCATGTCCATGAACGAGATGTATTTCCTGAAAGATTGGCTCCTCAGCCACTTCCAGGGGCCTGATCGCGGGCTCGCCTCGCACCTTTTGATCCGTGCGGTCCCATTGATCGAAGACGCGGCGATCTAGTTCGGCATCGACGCGTTGCGACTTCTCCAAAAACTCCTTTCCCGCCAAGGGGAGGGGAATAACCAAATTTCCTCTCTACAGATGGATCGGCGACGGAATTTCGGACGATGGTGGGCGTTTCTTTGCGCTCTAGCCGTCAATGGTTTGGCGGAGTGTCCGGCTGCCTTGTTTCAGCAAGGTGTGGAGTTTGCCGCAAAAGGGCGGACCTCCGAAGCGCTGGGAGTTTTCCGGGCGGTGACGGAAAAGGATTCCTCCTGCTTGGAAGCTTGGAACAATCGCGCCGCCTTGGAAGCTGCGCAGGGCGACTTGTTTGGCTCCCAGCGTAGTTTGGCCAGGGCATTGGCGGTGCGACGCGACGTCCAATCGGTGGCGACCAATCCTGGAAAAGCTTCGCTCCCGGATGGCCAGACTTGCCTACGACAGCGCTTTTGGCACACCCTCGAAACTGCCAGCTTTGCAATTGGATTTGCAAAAGCAACTGTCCAAACCTCCCCGAACGAAGCCATCGACGGATTCCGACGGCCTTGCCCGTGCCCTCACCCGCGCCCGCCAGGAAATCGACGATCTGACCCGGATCCGCGATTCCCTCCTCTCCAGCGGAAGGGTCGCCATGGTCGAAAGCTCCGACGCACAAACCAAGGAAAGCGCGTCTGTCGAGACACCTCGCCTCACCCTCCCGGAAAAGGTTCCGGTTGCTCCGTTGCCGCCGCCGCCGGAAGTCGACCCTGTGCCCGTTGGGCCACTTTTCCGCCCCACCGAGACTCCCGAGGTCGCAGCGCTTCGCACCCTTCGCGCATGGGCGGCCGCTTGGTCGGCACAGGACGTGGATGCCTACCTGGGCTTTTACGATGCTCAATTTGTCCTTCCGGAAAAACTGTCTCGCCAGGCGTGGGAAGCGCGCAGGCGAGAGCGGATTTCGGCGCCCAAGGCCATCAAGGTGGAGATGGTTTCGCCGCAGGTCAAGTTGACGGGACCCGACAAGGTCGAGATCACTTACAAACAGTTGTACCAAACCGATGAAGCGAAGCTTGTTTTGCGTAAACGCATTGTCTTGACAAAGAAAGGAAAGGAGTGGAAGATCGTATCGGAAAGAGAGGCGGGATGATGCGTCGTTCGTTTCGGCGATCTTTGTTTTTCTGGGCTGTGCTGCGTAAGCTGGGTGCTGGCCTCGGATCAGAATCGGGTGACGGTCGCTTCCGACAGCCCCGAATCCTTGTTGGTGCGCCCTCGATGCCATCCGCGCCGAACGCCTCGATCTGGCGCTCGAGCGGTCGGACAGCCTGGTGACTCGCCAGCCCAATTTCCGTCTGGCCCAATTGGTGCGCGGCGACATCCTTCTGGCGCAAAACGGCCGCTTGGAAAAATTCGCCGGTCCCCGCTCCAAGGATCCGAAGGCTCGGGCGATGCAAGACGAGGCCCGGGTGCGTCTGGGCCGGTACGTGCAGACTCCGCCCAAGGACATGATTCCGCGATTTCTCCTGCAGCCCCCCCGGGATGCCTCCACCGTGTTGGTGGTCGACGCCCGCGCGAGCCGGCTGTTCGTGTTCCGGCAAAAAGACGGGAAGTGGAGCTGGAAGGCGACCACTACGTTTCGATCGGGCTCAACGGACCCCTGAAGTCCAACGAAGGCGACCAGCGCACGCCCTTGGGCGTATACAGCATGGTTTCCCGGATCGAGAAAGAGAAATTGGATGCCTACTACGGCAACGTCGCCTATCCGCTGGACTACCCCAACGACTGGGACAGCGCAAGGGCCGCAAGGGCCATGGAATCTGGGTCCACGGCACCCCCCGCGACACCTACTCGCGCCCGCCGCGCGCCTCCAACGGTTGCGTGGTGCTGCCCAACGACGACATCGACACCCTCCAGAAGTGGTTCCAACTCGGCCGTACGCCGGTGATCCTGGCCGATACGATCGATTGGGTGGATCCCTCCCAGGCGGACTCGATGCGACAAATTTTGGCAGGAGCGATCCAGAAATGGACGGAAGACTGGTCCTCCAACGACATGGACCGCTACCTGTCGCATTATTCCGACGACTTCAAGATGGGTGAGCAGGATCTGGAAGGCTGGGAACGGGACAAGCGACGGGTCGCTGCGGCCAAGTCGTGGGTCAAGGTCTCCACCTCTGATCTTTCCATGCTCCTGGTTCCGGGAGAACGGGACCTGGCGGTGGTCGAATTCGAGCAGGACTACCGATCCAGCAATCTTTCCAATCTCATGCGCAAGCGCCAGTACTGGCGCTTCGAAGACGGAGCCTGGAAGATCGTCTACGAAGGCTCCATCGGAAAAGCGGGCTGAGCGGTCCCTATCCGGAACGTTCGGTTCCGGTTTTTGCGGGCAGGAGATCGAACAACCGGGTTGCGCCTTGTGAAAGCAGGGTTGGCACGGCTGTTGTATTGGAGGGAGGACAGATCGCCTCCGGAGAATACATGGAACGGGGCTCTTCAGAGGCGGCCTGGACCGGGCGGGGTACCTGCCCGGTTTTCCCCTTTTCCGGTCTGCACTTTCGATGGCATCGCCGCCGTTGACGCGGGGGTTTTTCTTCTACCTATGGGTCGACGATGACCATCCGACGGGTTTTGTCGAGCCGATGGACCAAGGGGGGGATCCTCCTGGTTTTGGCTTGGATACTGGTTCGGGTGACCCCTTCCCGATCCACTCGTTCCCTCCGCCTTCGCGACGGCCGTCTACGATCGCGAAGATCGATTGCTGGGGGCGCGGTCCGGTCCGGACGGCCAGTGGCGGTTCCCCCGGCGATTCCGTTCCGATCCGTTTCATGCGTGCCATCCTGGAAGCCGAGGACCAGCGTTTCTGGTGGCATCCCGGAGTGGACCCGTTGGCTGTGATCCGCTCGGCGAAGTCCAATCTGCGCGCGGAGGCCGGAGGCAGGGTGCCAGCACGCTGACCATGCAACTTGCCCGGATTTCTCGGCGCGCACGAGGATCGGATGCCCACCGATCGTGGTGGGCCAAAGCCGTGGAAGTGTGGTTGTCCCTGAGGGTGGAAGCGGCTTGGCCCAAGGAGCGGATTTTGCGCGCATATTGCGCCCACGCCCCGTTCGGAGGCAACGTGGTGGGTCTGGAGGCGGCCAGTTGGCGTTGGTATGGCAAACGGTCGCAGGATCTGTCGTGGGGGGAGGCCGCGTTGTTGGCGGCCATTCCCAACGCTCCCGCCCGCTTGCGCCCGCAAGGCGACACCGCCCGACTGCGCGCGCGTCGCGATTGGATCCTGTCGCGCTTGCAGGTGGCCGGCGACATCGACTCGATGGAGGCCCAACTCGCCCGATCGGAGCCGTTGCCCCAAACCCCCCACGCGCTGCCCCAGATCGCGCCGCACGTGGTGGAGCTGTTCCAGGCCCGTGGGGCGCAAAAACGTTGGCATTCCGAACTGGACGCCGATCTCCAGGCCCAGGTGGCCCAGTTGGCCAAGGAACAGGTGCAGGATCTGCGGGGCCAGGGGATTCGCGGGGTGGCGGTGGTGGTGGCGCAGCTGCGCGAAGGAGCGCCTCCGGCGATCCGGTCGTGGATCGGTGGCGTGGGCGGAACGGGAAGCGATGCGTGGCAGGTGGATCTGGCTCTGGCGCCTCGGTCTCCCGGAAGCACCGTGAAGCCCTTCTTGTACGGGCTCTTGTTGGACCAGGGGCTGGTTTTGCCTCGCCAATGGATTTTCGATGTGCCCACCCGGTTTGGCGATTTCCGGCCCGCCAACGCCTCCGGAAAATTCGAAGGCCTGGTGGCTGCCGATCAGGCCCTGGCCCGGTCGTTGAATGTTCCCTGGGTGCGCGAACTGAGATTGCTCGGGGTCGAGCCGTTTCAGGATCTGTTGGTGCGTTCGGGGATGTGGCATCTGTTCCGGCCTGCCCAAGATTACGGTTTGGCCCTGGCCCTGGGGGCGGGCGAGGCGAGTTTGGTCGAACTGGTGGGCATGTACGCAGGCTTGGCAAACGAAGGAGTGGCCAAGGCGATGGATCTGGGAGCCACGCAGGACGGCTCGCTCCTTCGGGTGGGTGGTCCACCGCAGGGCGGAGGTGCTACCGGCTCGCTCGAGGCCGCACACAGGGCATTTTTGGCGGCCATGAACGGACCGGGGAGGGAAGAGCGATTCCTGTCGCCGGGTGCCGCTTGGCTTACGCTCAAGGCATTGCGGATCGGTGGGCGCATCGAAGAAGAAGCCGCTTGGAAAGCGTTCGCCGCAGGGCGTCCGGTGGCCTGGAAAACCGGCACCAGCTTTGGGCATCGCGATGCCTGGACCATTGGCATCACGCCGGGTTGGGTGGTCGGGGTGGGTGGGCAATCCCCGCGGAGATGGCAGGCCCCAGCTTTGGGGGCGCCAGCAAGCGGCCCCCTTGATGTTTCGGATTCTGCCGCTTTTGCCCCAGGATGGCCGGGAGCGGGCAAAGCCGCACCGATCGACTCGTTTTACCAGGTGATCCAGTTGGACTCCGCCCGGACCTTCCAGGTGGACGCCGCCTGCCATCCCCTGGATCAACAGGTCCGCGAAACCCTTTTGGTGGCCCCTGTCGGGTCGGGAAGCTATTACCGGGAAACCTACCCCGGTCGATTGCCCTCGTTGCCGCCGGTGCGTCCGGACTGTCACGCGGTGGCTCGCCAAGCCTCCATGGAGGTGCTATTGCCGGAAGCCAACACGGTTCTGACCCTGCCGATCGATCTTTCCGGAGAGCCCGAGCGCATGGTGGTGGAATTGCGACACGGGACCGGGCCATCGCCATCCGGTGCTTTTGGATGGACGGGACCTGGGGATGGAGACCCGGTTTCGCAGTTGGTCGGCCCGCCCGGCTCCTGGATTCCACGACTTGGTCTGCACCGATGAGGCAGGCGAGAGCGTCCGACGGAGGTTTCGGGTGGAATATTCTCGTCCAGCCAACAGGGATTCTTTGCTTGATGGCCGGAAAATGGGCACAATGGCGGTTCAGTGATCCGACAGGAATCTTACTACTGCAAGCATTGCGGCAAGCTGGTGTCGCCGGAAGGTGTTTACTGCAAGCACTGCGGTCTGCCCATGGGCGGAACCTTTCGCGAAGAAACCGGCGAACGGCGCCGTGGACGCAACCCCGTGCTGTTGTCGGGTGCGGAGCGCTACTCCGTGGTGGAGCGGCTTTGGGCGTCCGATCGAGCCTCGGTGGATCTTGCCCGCGATCTGCGGCTGGGGCGCCAGGTCCTGATCCGTCGGCCGGGGATTTCCGTGATCACCAGCCCCGAGGGGCTTTCCGCGTTCTTGCGTGTCCTCCGCACCTCCGCCCGGTTGCGCCATCCCGGCATCGCCGCTGTCTATGAAGAGGGCGCCGACAAGGAAGGCCCCTACGCGGTGGTGGAATACGTGGAAGGGCAATCGCTGCGCGAGCGGTTGCAAGGTGGCAGCCGCATGGAGCTGCAGGAGGTGTTGCGCCTGGGCGTTGATCTTGCCGACGCGCTCCACTATTCCCACCAGCAAGGCGTGGTGCACGGCAACCTGACCCCGGCGCGGGTGATGGTGGATCCGCAGGGCCGTTGCCGTCTGCATTCGTTCGGGCGCATCGAGATTCCCGAGCTCCCGCTGCGCCGGACGGAATTTGACGCTCCGGACATCCAGCCACTGGTGCCCGTGATCGGCGACGACGTGTTCGCCCTGGGCATGCTGCTGCGCACCATGCTTCTGGGTGCGCCCGGATCGGCTTCCGATCCGGCCATTCCCGTTTCGTTGCGCGAGATCCTGGCCGGTGCCCTGGCGGGGAGTTCCTCGGAGCGTTGGCGCAGCATGGAAGAATTGCGCGACGCGCTTTCCGCCGTCGGAGGAAGGCGCCTGAAGGCGCGCGACGGAAGGTGCCCGGAGTGCGGCGTCTTCGATGCCGAAGACAGTCCCTTTTGCGGCAACTGCGGATCCAATCTGCAAGACCTGTTCCGGACCTGCGACGGATGCGGCCACCGGCAGCACCAACGGCATTCGGTGTGCGGACATTGCGGATCCAACCTGGACGACCAGGGCAAGCTTGCGCTGGAGCAGGTCTTTTTGGCCTTGCAGGCGGGAGGTTGGGATTCGGTGGCCCGCGAGATCCGGCGCCTACGGCTTCTGGGCGCGGAATTCGAGGCCTCCGATGCCGAGCACGGCGCGGGAGTGCTGATGGGTGTGAGCCACCTTCTGGAAGAGACCTGGCGCCAAGGCAGATGGGAAACGGTCCAGATCGCCCTGCCGTTGGTGGGCGAAGTCGCCCGCACCCTGGGAATCCTGCCGCCGGCGGTCTACCGTCGCCTGGCCGAAAACCTGGGTTCCTGCACTCGCCTGGTGGCGGAAGCCTCCGAGCTCGCACGCGAACGGAAATTGTCACAAGCCCAGGCTCGGATCACGCGATGCCGGGAATTGGCGCCCAATCTTCCCAAGCCCTCCGAGGACGTGGCCACCTGGATCGATTCCATGGTGGTGTGGTTCGAGGAACGCCTGGGCGAGGCCCGCGTGCTGGCCAACACCGGCCGCATGCAGGAAGCCCGCGAACGGGCCAAGCTCGCCTTGGAGCACATCCACAAGGAAGACCCTCTGGTCGCCCGCGCGCAAAGCGTGTTCGTGAAAACCAAGGATTCCGTACGGGAGACTTCCCCATGAAGATGGTCTGTCCCTTCTGCCACCGCCGCATCGATGGCGATTCCGCCTACTGCATGTTCTGCGGCGAGCGCGTGGCGGGATCGTTGCAGCAACTGGCCAACGCCGAGCCGCGCCAGACGCCGGAACTGCCGCCGGTACCTCCTGCTGCGCAATGCCGACCGCTACAAGGAGCTGGTGATGATCGGCAAAGGTGGCATGGGCGAGGTCTGGTCCGCCCGCGACAGCCGCCTCAACCGCAAGGTGGCCATCAAGCGGATCCTGGCCAAGTACATGAAAAGCTCCACGGTGCTGCACCGGTTCTTGCGGGAAAGCGCGCTCCATCGCGCAGCTGTCCCATTACAACATCGTGCAGATCTACGAGCTGGAGCAGGACGAAACGGGCATCTACATCGTGATGGAATACGGGGATGGCAGCTCCGTGCTGGAGCACCTGCGCCAGAAGGGCCGTATTCGGTCGCGGAGATCATCCCCATCCTCTCGCAGATGTGCGACGCGCTCACCATGGCCCACGACCGCGGGATCATCCATCGCGACATCAAGCCCGCCAACATCCTGCTGACCTCCGGCGGCGTTCCCAAGCTCGTGGACTTCGGGCTGGCCCACGAGCCGGAAAGCGATTCCACCGCCATCGGATCGGTGCTGGGCACGGTGGATTTCATGGCACCGGAACAGAGGGTGTCGGCCACCAACGTCGACGGCCGGGCCGACGTGTTCGGGCTGGCCGCCACGGCCTACCAGATGCTCACCGGCGAGCGGCCCCGCCACCTCTATCCCGAGCGCATCCCCATCGAACTGCGGGCCACCATGCTGCTGGCGCTGGAAGAACATCCCGACAGACGGATTCCGTCCGCGGCGGAATTCAAGCGCCGCCTGACCGTCCTGGAATCCACCACGGAAAGTTCAGGCGAAAAGGGTGGCGTGTCCGCGTTGCGGGAAGTCCAATCCGCCCACCTTCCATTTCTGCGGCACTTGCGGGAATTCCCTGGCGATCAGTCCCATCCAGCAGGGGCTGGGAGGAATGATGGAAGAGATCAACCTGGGAGGGACCAGCGCGCCGCTGTAGGAATGGGGTTCCCGAGCATCGGTCGTTTTGACAGAAAACGACTCAGTGTGAGCTGGGAAGCTCCCCGAACGGGATCGGAAACTTCCGCAGGGCCGCTTCGGGCGGGAATGCGTCCCTGCGGGGCTTCAGGGGCTTGGGGAACAGGAACGTCCTGCGGCTCCATTCATGGCGCATCGGTCCTGAACTGTCCGGATCGATGCGCTGGATGGACACAAGACTGGGTAGGACTCCTGCGCTGTCCCAGATTTGCAGGAAGCCGAAGGGGAGGCGGAAATCCTGTGCGACGGTGTCTCCTTGGCGTTCGCTGGTTCCGTGGATTAGGATCGCGGAAGCACCGATCGCAAATGAATCGACCAAAACATCCGGCTCGTACCAGAACGATCCCCTGTGGGCCAAGATTTGGATCGATGGACGTTTTCCGTCCATACAGGGGACGGTGAAACTGGAATCTCCGGATCCGTTGGATCCCTTGAGGAAATGCACGGAGCCTTCGGAATCCACTCCGATCAAATCCCAGTAGGGGAGGACGCTCACGACACGTTCCGCGGAAGGCAGAGAAGGGTCGCGGACGTACACTCCGAAGTAGAAGTTGGACGTGACGAACGCGCCGCCCTTCGTGTAGCTCACGACCTGGCAGGTACTGCCGGGAATTCCTTGGGCCTGGGTTGAAGTTCCGTGATCCGGGTCCATGCTGATCATGATCCAGACAATGGCCAGGAAGACCTGACCGGGCGGCGAGATCGCCAGCAGAAGCCCGATCAACCCGATGATCACCACCCACAGCCAAGGCTTGGAGCGCTGGGCTTCGGGGATTTCCAGCGAGCTCATGGCTCTCGCCTCGATGGAGGGCAATTCGGGATCGATGGAGACATAGGCCTGGAAAGGTAGGAGTCCATCTGTTACCTGACCCATCCCGGACACGGCTCGAGGAGGTCTATATTCCACCATCTCCACTTCCGAACCCCGGAATCCCCGGTAGGATTTCGCGTCCGGACACTCCCAGATCGATCCGTTCCCGAAGGCAGCGCTGATCATGACCTACCTCGAATTCAAAGACGGCACCTCGCACAAATTCTGGCAGATCGAACTGGAAGGGGCGTCCTTCACCGTCACCTACGGCCGCATCGGCACCGCCGGGCAAGCCAAGACCACCACCTGCGACTCTCCCGAGAAAGCCACCAAGGAGCACGACAAGCTGGTGGGCGAGAAGACCCGCAAGGGCTATGTGGCGGTGGCCCAGGCCAGCGAGAAGAAGACCTCGCGACGCCTGGCCGTGAGCTACGACGAAGGGGAAGAAGGCAAGACTCTCCTTGCCAAGATGGAAGCCTTCCTGGACAGCGACGCCGCCGCCACCACGGACTCGTTGGTGCTGGCCTCGTGGGAAGAGCCCCACGAGAACTCTCCGCAAGCAGCCTTGGACGTGCTGTGCGAGAAAGCCGCGCGAGCGCCCAAGCTCACCGACCTGGTGGTGGGCGCCATGGACTCCGAGGAGTGCGAGATCTCCTGGATCATCCAAGCCGACTTCACGCGCGTGTTCACGGCTTTCCCTGCATTGGAAAGTCTACGCATCCAAGGCTCCAGCAACCTGGTCTTGTCCACCACCCCCATTTCCCATGCCAGCCTTCGTACGCTGGTGATCCGCTGCGGGGGAATGCCCAAGGAGGTGCTCGCGTGCGTGGCCCAGGCCAAGCTCCCCAAATTGGAACACATGGAACTGTACTTGGGCATGGAAGACTACGGATTCGATGGCAGCATCGAGGATGTCCGCCCCTTCTTCGCCAAGGGTTGTTCCCGTCGCTGAAAATACCTGGGACTTTCCGACAGCTGCATCGCAGACGAAGTCGCCACCGGCGTCGCGACCTCGCCAGTGCTGGAGCAGATCGAGGTGTTGGATCTTTCGCAGGGAACCCTGACCGACGTCGGTGGGCGCGCGTTGCTGGATTCGCCGCTGGTGAAGGGCCTGAAGAAGCTGGATCTCCATTACCATTATCTGTCCACCGACCTGATGAAGGGAATTCAAGGCCAGCGGCCTGAACGTGGATGTCTCCGACCAGCAGAAGGGCGACGAAGACGACGACCAGACCTACCGGTATCCGGCCGTCGGGGAGTAGGTTCGAGGAGGTGATGGATCTCCTGGTGGTGGCCAATCCGGAAAATCGCCGATTGGCCTTCTTCCAACAAGCCGTCCGCTCGCGCGGCTGGCCGGCGGCGCGGGTGCTGTCGCATTCGGACCTTCTATCCGGACGGGTCGTGCTGGAGGACCATGTGCGGCCAGGGACCGTCGTGCGCATCGATTCGGCCGGAGAAGACCATGGCGTGGAGTGTCAAATATTGACTTTGGGTGGGATCGAAGGCGCGCGGGGGATTGGCGAGGAGCGCGGACGGGTGTTGCACCCGGCCGCCTGGTTGCGCGGATTCGTGTCCTACCTGGAAAGACTGGAGCGCGGGGAAGCCTGTGGCGCACGCTGGTTCAATCCCCCTTCCCAGATCCGGGTGATGTTCGACAAACCTCGTTGCAAGCGATCCCTGGGTCCCCTCGCCCCGGCCACCATCGGAGCCTTCGCTTCGGCGGATGAATTCCTTTCGCATCTGGAGCAGATCCGGGTCGCGGGGGTGTTCGTGAAATTGCCCGGATCTTCTTCCGCCTCCGGGGTCGCCGCGTTCCGATGGCACCGCTCCACCGGCCGCCAAGTGTTGCGCACCACGATGGAGATGCGGAGTGTTGGCGGCGAACGTCACTTCTACAATTCGTTGCGCCCGCAGGTATACAGAGATCCTGCCGAAATCCGTCAAGTCCTGGGTTTCCTGTTTTCCCAGGATGCGTTCGTCGAGTCGTGGATTCCCAAGCCGATGTTCCAGGGGATGACCTGGGATCTGCGTGTTCTGGGGGTCGGTGGCAAAGCCATGCACCGCCTGGCCCGTCTGTCCTGCGGTCCGATGACCAACCTCCATCTGGGCAACCGGCGATTGGATCCCGCGGAGCTGGGACTCTCGGACGATGTCTGGGCCACGGTGGAGCGGAGCGTGGAAGAAGCCATGGCACGTCTGCCGGGATGCCTGTACGCGGGATTGGATGTGGTGGTGCCTCGATCGGAAGAGAGTCGTGGGCCTTCCCCTGTGGTGCTGGAAGCCAACGCTTTCGGAGACCTGCTGCCTGGCTTGGTCCACCAAGGTCGCGACCCATGGGAAGCCGAGCTGGATGCATTGGTGGCACGGGAGGTTCGCTTTGCCTGAGTGCGTGCGACATGTCCTTTTGTTGGATCTGGACAACACGCTGGTCGAGCGCGATGTCGCCTTCGCGCGGTGGCTGGTGGATCTCCTGGCGCGACGCGGCATGGACGCGGCCAGTGCCCAAGGGGTACGGATCATGGAGGACATCGCCGCAAGAGACGATCACGCGCGAAACGACCGCGACGAATTCTGTCGACACGTCGCCTCGCGCCATCCCGACATCGCGACTTCGCCGCAAGCGTTGTGGCGGGAGCTTTCGCGATTGCCAGACTTTTTGGAGCCTGCCCCAGCGGTGCGGGAGATGCTGCAGCGGCTTTCCCGGAAATGGTCGCTGCGGGTGGTCTCCAACGGATCGGGCGACATCCAGCGTCGGAAAATGATGAAAACGGGTCTGGACGGACTGTTTGACGGAATCTGGATTTCCGGCGAGCAGGGGATGGAGAAGCCGGATCTGGAGATTTTCCGGGGCGCATTGGGCGGCGATGATCCGCGCACGGCGGTGATGGTGGGGGATGATCCGATCCGCGACATCCGGCCCGCACGCGCCCTGGGAATCGCCACGGTCCATGTGGAGCCGTCGCATCGCGATCTCCAGCCGTTGCCAAATGCGAAGATCCGAAACATTCTTCAGCTCGAGGAGATTTTGGCGTGAATCTTCCCAAGCCCCGAAACCATATCCTTCCTCCGTACGCCCTTCGAGACGCCAGACGGCATAGGCTTCACCAAGCCATCTGGCTCCTCAGGACGAACGGAGACATGGCTCCTATGTCTGATGGTATGCACGAATGATCGACATGAACACTGTCGTGGGTACCCACGACATTTTGATGATCACTTTCGACACGCTGCGGTACGACGTGGCGGTTCGCGAGATGGACAACGGCGGGACACCGAACCTCAAACGGTGGATGGGGGCTTGGGAAAAACGCCATACTCCAGGCTCCTTCACCTGGGCGGCCCATTGCGCCTTCTTCGCGGGCTTCTTGCCCACGCCCGCCAAACCGGGCCGCCACGAACGCCTGTTCGCGCTGCGCTTTTCCGGAAGCGAGACCACAGGCGGGAAGACGTGCGCCATGGACACTCCCGACATCGTATCCGGGCTGGCTGCGCGCGGCTACCACACCGCGTGCATCGGGGGGGTGGGGTTCTTCAAGAAGGAAAACGCCCTCTCCCAGGTGCTTCCCGGGCTGTTCCAGGAAAGCCATTGGGAAGAACGCATGGGTGTGACAGATCCGCGTTCCACCGAACACCAGGTCAGTCAGGCCTTGGTGGTGCTACGTGCGCACCCTGAACAACGCGTATTCCTGTTCCTGAACATCTCCGCATTGCATCAGCCCAACCGGATCTATCTGCCCGGCGCCACGGAAGATTCGGTGGATTCCCATGCGGCGGCTTTGCGGTACGTGGACTCCTGTCTGCCCCCTTTGATGGAAGCCTTTCGGGCGCGCGGGAAAACGCTTTGCCTGTTCATGTCCGATCACGGCACCGCCTACGGCGAGGAAGGCTTCACGGGGCATCGCCTGGCGCACGAATGCGTTTGGAACGTGCCTTACGCTGAATTCATCCATCCCGCGGAGGACGCATGAGTTCGGAATTGGAGCAATTTCTGTCTGGGGATCGCTCGCGCTGGAGCTACCTGTATTCGTATCCCCACAAGACGGCGTATCGCCGGTTCGCGGAGGTTGTTTCGCTGCGATCCTTATGGGCGGAGGAGCCCAAGGACTCCCTGTACCTCTACACCCACATTCCCTTCTGCGCCAGCAAGTGCTCGTTTTGCAACCTGTTCTCGCTGTCGCGTCCCGGACAGGAATTGGTGGATCGCTACCTGGACCAATTGGAAGTGCAAGCACGCGCGGTGGGTGCGGCGACCGGGTCTGCGAAGTATTCCGGATATGCCATCGGGGGCGGGACGCCGAGCCTGCTGGATGTCCCTCGGCTGGAGCGGCTCTTTTCCATCCAATCCTCTGTTTTCGGGGTCGAGCCGTCGCACCGGGGATCGTTCGAAGCCTCCCCGGACACGCTCGCGCTGGAGCAGATCCAATATCTGTCCTCGGTGGGCCTGGAGCGCCTGAGTCTGGGCGTCCAGACCTTCGATCCCGCCGAGGCCCGCGTGTTGGGGCGCCCGCGGCCGGATTCCGCGTTGGATGCGCTGTTGGAGACCGTGGCCCATGCGGATTTCCCGGTGTTCAATCTGGATCTGATCTACGGGACCGCCGGTCAGACCCCGGAGTCCTTCCGTGCCAGCCTGGAAAAGGCCGTCAGCTTTTCTCCGGAAGAGATCTTCCTGTATCCGCTCTACGTGCGGCCTCTCACCGCCTTGCATCGTCGTGGGAGCGGCCCCGATCTGGAGGGGGAACGAATGGACTCCCTGCTGGAAGTGGGTAGACAATTCCTGGCGGATCATGGTTACGAGCAGGATTCGCTGCGGCTGTTCCGCCGAAAGGACGCGATCCGTACGGAATCCGTGGAGTACTCCTGCCAGGAAGACGGCATGGTGGGTCTGGGGGTGGGGGCGCGCTCCTACACCCGCGACGTCCACTATTCCACGGAGTGGGCGGTGGACCGCACGGCGGTGGAGTCGGTGTTGGACGCCTACCTCGCTCGGAGTCCGGAGGCCTTCGCGCAAGCCGACCACGGGATCCATCTTTCCATGGATGACAGAAAACGGCGTTTCGTGATCAAATCGATCCTGAAAGCCCGGGGGCTGGATCTCGTGCGTTATGCGCAAGTGTTCGGAAGCCAGGCGCGATCGGACTATCCGGATCTGACGGAGCTGGAGCGTCTGGGGATGGCGCAGGTCTTCGAGGGTCGGTTTCGACTCACGCCTAGGGGTTTGGCTTTGTCGGACGGGATCGGAGCGTGGTTGATTGGGGCCCAGGTGGCCGCGCGCATGAACGAGTACGAACTCAGATGAACCTGAAGATCCTCTACCGGGGCCATGTCACGGACTGCAACCTCGCCTGTCCGTACTGCCCGTTCGCCAAGACCCGCAACGACGCCGCCGAGCGCGAGCTCGACAAGTCGGATCTGGAGCGGTTCGTGGACTGGGTGGAGCGCCACGGCGCAATTGGCTGGACCTTCGAGATCCTGTTCACCCCCTACGGCGAGGCTTTGATCCATCCGTGGTACCAGTCGGCGATGGTCCGGCTTTCCCGGATGGGTCATGTCCGGAAAGTGGCCGCGCAGACCAATCTTTCCTGGTATACCGCTTGGACGGCGGGATTGGATCCGGCCAAGGCAGCCTTCTGGGCCACCTTCCATCCCGGCCAGGCCAAGGAATCCGTGTTCCTCCAACGATGTCGGGAATTGTCGGATCGGGGCATTCCCCACAGTGTGGGCGTGGTGGGCCTGAAGGAGCATTTTCCGGCGATCGATTCCTTGCGTCGCACCTTGCCCGATTCCACCTACATGTGGGTCAACGCCTTCAAGCGCCAGGAGGGCTATTACGCGGATTCTGAGATCGCGCATCTGGAGTCCATCGATCCGTACTTTCGCCACAACCTTCCCTACTACCAGACTCTTGGGCGCGATTGCCGGACAGGTTCGGAAGTGTTGGCCATCGAGGGCAACGGCGATCTACTCCGATGCCACTTCGACAAGACGGTTCGCGGCAACATCTTCCAGCAGGAGTTGGCGGAAATGCTGCGCGCCGAGCGCTGCGCCCAGGCCACCTGCCACTGCCACATCGGCTATGTCCATGCACCGCATTTGGGGATGGCGGAGATCTACGGCGATCGGATCCTGGAGCGGATTCCCTCGAAAATGCCCCCTAAAAACACCTGATTCCGCCCAAAACACCCCCCAAAAATGGGGTAGCTGCAGCTATTCTTTGGTGCAAGGATGATCAGGGATGCCGAAAATGAGCTATGTCGGTGGCTGGAGGCCAGTCCTCGAAAGCCGTTGATCCTGCGGGGCGCCCGCCAGGTCGGCAAATCCACGTTGGTGCGCAGTCTCGCCAAGGGCAGAGGGATGCCTCTTTGGGAAGTGAACCTGGAGCGGCACCCCCAATTGCGCGAAACGGCGGTACGGCTGAATGTGCAGGGCTTTTTGCAAGAGACATCGTTGATCCGCAAAGAGCGCGTTGGCGTGGGTCCGGGAATCCTGTTTCTCGATGAAATCCAGGCGGTTCCAGAAGCCCTCAATCTCCTGCGGTACCTGCATGAAGAGCGACCGGATCTCCCCGTGATCGCCGCGGGGTCGTTGCTGGAGTTTGCCCTCGCCGAGCTACAAACCCCGATGCCTGTAGGGCGCATCGTGTTCCACCATCTGGGTCCGGTCACTTTCCGTGAGTTTTTCCGGGCCACTGAAGGTGATCTATCGCTGGAAGCCATGGATTCTTGGACCTGGGGAGATATCTGGTCGGAAACGCTGCACCAGCGTACCCTCCAGAGATGCCGCGATTTCCTGGCGGTCGGGGAATGCCAGAAGCGACCGCAGCCTTCGCCGAGCGCGGCGACTTCCAGGCGGTGGCCGAAATCCACCGTTCCATCCTGGATACCTATCGCGAGGATTTCGGGAAGTACGCCGCCAGGGGTTCGATCGAGAAGATCCGTCGCCTGTTCGATTTCGCCCCCGCGAATATTGGACAGAAATTGCGTTGGAGTCGCGTCCACGAGGGATGGAAGTCCGTCGATTTGCGCAAGGCGTTCGATCAGCTCGATCGTGCGGGAGTTCTGGCCGGGGTGCACCACAGCGATGGAACGGGGCTCCCGCTTTCGGCGACCGTGGACGACTCCGTCTTCAAGCTCCTCCACCTGGATGTCGGTCTTGCCCAGGGTGCCTTGGGAGGGCACGCCATGCCGCTTGACGTATTCCGTCAGGGAAGGTTCGTCAACGAAGGGCCGTTGGCCGAGCAGTTCGTGGGACAGCATCTGCGGCATCTCCATCCTGGTCGACGGCCGGAACTCCACTACTGGCTCCGGGAAGGCCGGTCGGGCAATGCGGAGGTGGATTTCCTGGTGGCCATCGACGACAAGGTGGTGCCGGTGGAGGTCAAATCGGGTGCGGCCGGCGCGATGCGATCGTTGCACCAGTTCATTGCGATCCGAGGCGGAGATCTCGCGGTCCGCTTCGATCTGAATCCCCCTTCCGTCCAGAACATCCAGACCGAATGCGAAACGCCCAATGGCCACCGCACGGCCAAATTCCGTCTGCTGTCGCTGCCGCTTTGTCTGGCATATCGACTTCCGGATCTGGTCCGCCGGGTTTCGGCGTGAGAGCCTGAGAAAAAATAGGTAGTGCAATCCTCCGCTCGTCCTGAGGAGCCCATGAAATGGGCGTCTCGAAGGGCGGGCGGAGGATTTTTTCACAAGCTCTGAGGTCATGTGCTGTCGGATACCCGACGCCACAATGCGTGTCATTTTCGCTCCAGGAGATTTGGCGATTTCAGATTCTCCGTCAGCCTGGCCAGCGGAGATCTATCTTCTTGGCAGTAGTCCAATTCCCCCCTCTCCCTCCCGCAACTGAGGAAACCATGGCAACAGCTCGGTTACTCTCCCGACTCCCCGCTCTGGCCCTGATGAGTCTCGGCTTCGTTGGCATTGGAAACCAAGCCCGTGCTCAAACCATCTCGGCCTTCAATATCAAGACGGTTCCAGAAAACTACCGGCTGGTGAACGACCCTGTGATCTGGGATTCCGTATCCGTGGAAAACGTCACCACCTATTCCTGGGGCAATGAATCCTTTAAAGGCTGGTACTTCCATCCGCATTGGGAAATTGTTGTTTCCCTTTCGATCAGGTCCACTTCTGGGATCACCTACAGCGCGGCATACTCCAGAGACGTCGATGGCGCACGCCTCAGTGGCGGCGGATGGAGTGACGTGCCAAAACTCCCAACCAACTACCCTACATGGAACCAAAAGACACTCCTGGAAACGGGTTCGTTCAGCATGGCTTCCATGCCAACGATGAATCAGTTTCCCTACGAGCGCGACCAGATCATGGCCGCTCTGAATGCCTTCATCGGAAGCAAAGGCGGATTTCTTCCCCTTCCCCCTCCCGACCCAAATGATCGTCGGGTGCTTTCCGTGCCGCTTTTGTTTGTCCATGGAAAGGGTGAGGACGCGGAAAGTTTTGGCACCACCTACGCACGGCGCGATTGCTACAACCCACAGGTCCAGAGGGTCAACACCCCGAAAGTCATGATCCGCGATAAAATCGGGCGCAACGAAATGGGGATGAGGGATACAAGTTGGTGGCCAACGTTATTTGTGACGGGTGTGACCGTGGTGTGCCACGATACCACGACCATGTCCAAGGACTTGGACTCGGTCGATTACGCTATCCCGGGATTGGGTGGGATTTCCATGACCACTCCAGAGAAGTGGCCGACGATTCGCCCCTTCATGAAGGTCAAAGATGATCCGCTGCCACGGAAGTTCGCGTTGGTCTGGGGCTTGTTCGACGGCAGTCGCACCACCCCGGGAATCGGTCGTACGGTCACGAACATGGACTCCCTGCTGGATTCTGCGCTGACTCTCCCGGATACCATCGCTCCTATTTCTGTTCAGTACGCTGGCGCATGGTGGAAAATTGTCCGTCGGGACGTATCCTACCAAGAAATGACCAAGGGGCGGGTCTTCCGGGATACCCTGAGCATAGGGAAAATGGTTTTTAAAAAAATCATTGTTGCAGGACTATTCATACGGTGCCGCCCCGGACATCATCGCTCGCATGGAACACCTGGATCGTCGCTACGACTGGCGTAAGCCGGATTCCGGCATCAATCAAAACGGGATGTTCTGTTTTACGGCTTGGGACGCACGGAAGAAAACGAAGGGGAGCCCTCCCGGACCATGGAGACCTGCCGATTATCCCGGGTTCATCTACAAGTCCGGGGGGAACGATTACACGTTTGATAGCTATTCCGGGGGTGGCCTGTCCTTTCAGTTGTATGAGCAGATGATGAAAATCCTGGACTGGAAATTCGGTGCAGGTGCCTGGCAAACCGACACCAACGCAAAAATTGACTTGGTGGTCCACAGCCAGGGCGGCTTGATGCTGCGCGACCTGTTGGCTCATTCTCGCGACGCATTGTTGCCCAACGGCGATTCCACTCCCCAAGGCTGGGCGCATCCGGCAGCCCACCTGCGCAAGGCGGTCACCCTCAATTCTCCGCACCTGGGATCCACCATGGCGGCAGATAGCACCGTGACCGGTCCGGAAGCGGACATCATCCGGCGTCTGAAAGAATGGACCGTCACCAAAGCAGAGTTAAAGCCCGAAGCGCCGTTGGATATGACCAAACTCAAGGCTGCATCAGCGGCAGGTACCTTGGCGGCCGGGGCGTCAACAGGCAATCCCGTGATCTTTACCGCTGCGCTGGCAACAGCTGCAGGAATTGTCATGACGGACGTGACTTGGAGCGTTTCGGGAAAAGCATTGGGGCCGTACAACATCAACATCCATACAGACTCGCCACTACCCTGGGGGACATTCACCCTGACCAACAGGATCCCCGATGGATTCCTGAAAACACCGCGCGAGGTGATCACAGAAATGGACCAGTACGAGCAGCACCTGGGTCCGCAGTCGTCGTGGGTAAAGAATTTGCTGAAAAGCTCATACCCACTTCTTCCTGGATCCAATCGCCCTGCCAACATTCTGCCCTTGTACACCCCCGGCATGCCTTTGCTGCGGGGCGACATCGCAAGTGAACTTCACCAGATGCAGCGGACCTACTGTGAAGACCACGAGAGTGATTTCCTGGGTGACGAATGCATGATGGTGAGCTGGATGCTCCAAGGGGTGGCCGCCGACAACCTGGCGCCCGAAGGGCGCATGTACGAATTCTTCCGGGACTTCCACGGCCATTGGACCACCCGCAGTGATCTGGTGGTGGATACTGGCAGCCAGACCATGATTGATCTTGGCTCTGGATTCAATCCAACCCTTCCCGCTCTTGTTGGGCGTTTCGAAGTCCCTCGCGAATACGAGATCCAGAAAAATCTCGCCATGGGTCACGCCACCGAAGTCGCACACGGACAGTTTTCGTTCAATGCCGATGTCGATGTGCGCGGTAGCAACCTGACCTTTGATTTGGCTCGCGTGGGCGCTCCCAAGATGGGGCGTGACATCTACGAGGCATTGTATGGCAAGGGCGCCTTGGCAGAAGGAACTCATCGTGTAGCCGCTCGCACAGTACCGGTGATCGTGCCAATCTTGGTGCCACTCCAGGGAATCACCACGGACCCTGACGCGGGAGCCCAAGAAGTGCTCGCATCAGGCGATTTCCGGGTGCAAAATTTGTCGTTCGATTCTCTGGTCCATGGTCTGTCGGTGCGTGATTCCAGTGGAGCGTTGCGCGTGGCGGCTTTTTACGACCGCCGTCAGGGGTCGTTTTTGTGGACGGCGGGCGATGCCACCCGGCCTGCCACGTTTGTCCCGTTGTTCCATGCTAACACACCTGTGCAACTGAAGCTGGTGAAACAAGGGTCGGTCTGGACTGCCACCGCATATACCCAAAAAGGAGATTCTGCGAAAGGGCGAGTGATGACCAGACTCTCTTACGCGGTGCGGCTCGGTGTGCTTTCCAGCCAGGCCGGCCGCAATGCCGATGCCACTCCTCCGTTGCTTTTGGGGATGCTCGACGCTCTCCCGGACCCAAACTTGGACCTGAATCTCCCTTGGAAGCTGCGTACCTTTGTGCTGGAAGCGAGCCGTCAGCCCAATGTTTCGCGGCCCTACATGCTCCTGGAAAACACCGATTCCCGCACGCTTCAGGGAATACGGTTGGAATATTGGTTTACCGCCGATCCCGCCCGCAAGCCCGTGGTGGAAGCCGAACGGTTGCCTGCCGGAGCCACCTTTGTGGTGGAAAACCTCCACGACGACCAGTACCGGATCGTGGTCAGTGCCCCGCAGTTCCGTTTGGCTCCGGGGCAATTTTTCCCTGACCGCGAAGGGATCGGCTTCAAGATCCGCAACCAGGATTGGTCTCCTCGCTGGAACACCGGGGACTGGTCGCGCGATGCCAACATCGGGATTCCGGCGCTCACCAAACGGATTGTGGTGCGCCACGGAAACCACATCCTTTCTGGCGCAACTCCCCAGGGGCGTTCCGTGGATGCCCGTGCCACCGTGCGGGTGACCGGGCGCGACGATGGCGTATCCCAGCCCAACGGGAGCCAACCCGTGTTCCAGATCACCAACACCTCCCGTGTACCGCTGCAGAACTTCCAGGCCATCTGGTACCTGAAACTGGGACCCAATCAAGTGTTGCAAGCCGACATCCACTACGCCCCGGAAGCCAAGATCACCACCCGCGCCTTGGGTGGCGGCTTGTGGGAGGTGCAGGCAAAATTTGACCAGTACATCCTGTTTCCTGCCCAGAGCACCGTGGAGGTCCGGCTGGGGATCCATCCGGCCGATTGGTCTACTTGGGACAAACACCAGAATCCGTCGCAGGCGACCACCTCCCTCGACACCTTGCCCACCGTGGTGGTGCTGGATGGCCAGGGCCGTAAGATCTGGGGGCAATTGCCCGTGTTCACGGGTGGCCAACCCATCACGCCCCCCGCACCGCGAGGGGACTTGGCCAAGCTGCAAGTTTGGGTGCGAGACGAACAGCCCACTGAATTGGTTTACGCCCGTCCCCGGGTCAAAATCGCCAATGGCGGGACAGACACCGTGGTGGGATTCCAATTGGGTCTGTGGGTGAATGCTCCTACCGGAACCCATGTGCTGCTGGATCAAGCCTGGTACGCTCCGGGCTGCCAAGTTCGCGTAGACCCTGTAGCCAGCGGATTCAAGGCCACCTACGCTTGCCCGCAGGTGCGAGTGGTGCCAGGCAAGGTGTGGCCGGACGATGCCGGAGCCGTGATTGGACTGCATCTGCCCCAGTGGCAGCCCTGGGACAGGTCCAGCAGTTGGAGCCTGCAAGGAGTTGGCAACACCTTCCTGCCCACCAACCGCATCACGGTAGAGCGACTGGATGGTACAATCGTGAAAGGAGTCACCCCATGAAGATCCATCTCTCTTGGCAGCACTTGCCGTTGGTCATTTTCATTTTGCTTGGGTCGTGCTCCGAGGCTTCTCCAACCAAGCCTGCGCCGAAGGTGGTTCACCCGGGATGGAGGATCGCTGAAATCGGGATGACGCGCGCCGATCACGATTCCGCGGGGATCGCCGAGGTTGTTGTGGCAGGAGACTGGATTCTGGCGGCCACGAACAAAGGAGTGCTCTTTGCAGGGCAGGAAGGGCATGGGTGGACGAGAGTCAGCCTCCCGGATTCTTCACCCGCCAGTGCTTTGTTTGCCTGGAACGGCACAGTCTATGTTGGTTCGCGATTCAATGGGAAGCTTTTCGCATACACTCCAGCCACCGACAAGTGGAAGGACTTACGCACAGAATCGAGCGTTCCCAACGCATCCAAACAGACGAAAGTGCAGCGTATCAGCGCGTGGAGAGGGAACCTTTACGTCTCTTTCCGAACAGTCGGCGATACGTTTGGGATGGGGCTTCGCAGCGATGCCTCCTTGGCCACCTGGAGTCCCATGCTCCAGGGGCTTCCGCCATACGAAATTCCCATCGCGTTCCTGGACCTCGATTCCGTGCTCCTGGCCGCCACCTACGAAAAAGGCATCTACCAGTGGAAGTTGGGAGATAGTACTTGGACAAAGGCTGTCAACCCTCAATGGCAGCCACCGAACTCGGGATCAACTCAGAAACCGCCGATGAAAGACAATCCTTTTCCTCGATCCTTTGCAAGGATAGGTGGGAAAATATGGGCAGGTTACTACGTTGACGGCTTGCAATTCAGAAATATCGCCGACTCTACATGGCAGGCATTTCTTCCAGATTCCTTCGCTTCCAAAGTTCCCAGGGACATTTTCTCCATGCTGACTTGGCGGGGGCGACTATTCGCTGCGGGTAGATATCACTCCGTTCCGTTGATGCACGACCCTACCACCGGTTCCTGGAAAACCACCGACGTCAATTTCTGTTACGACATCTACCACGAAAAGAGCGTGTGCGATTACTACACAACCTGGAGCATGGCGGCCACCTCGGATACGCTCTACGCCGCCTCCGGAGGGGTTCTTCTGAAGATCGGCTGGACAGATCTTCCGTGATTGGTTTGCATCTGCCCCAGTGGCAGCCCTGGGGCCGGTCTAGCAGTTGGAGCCTGCAAGGTTACCTCTTTGTGAACTGCATCTCGCAATCCCTCGTGTTTTCCCTCATCGTTTGATCCCACCCTTTACGGAGGATCGACAGATGGGTAGACGTTGAGATTCTCGGCCCCTTGCCGAGAAGTCGGTTTCGCAAAGGTCTTCAGGTTCGGCACGCGAGAGCCTAACCGCCTGGTGCAGGGGCGATTCCAAGGCTGTGATCTGACAAAGTTGTCCACCAGCGATTTGTCGTTGATCCTCGACGGAATCGACTTGCGCAGTGTTCGTCGTCGCAGGCGTTTTGTACACAATCCGGCAGGCCTGGCGTCGAGTCCGCCTGCCAAGATAAGGTGCCCTTTGTCTCCGACCTGGATGAACACGAGGAGCACCTGTTAGAGCATCGCCGGAAGGTTGCGCAGCCGAAGATGGACGAACGGTATGTCTGGAAAAAGGCTCATTACAGCAGCCTACAGACCAGTCGGATGCAGGATACGGTGCGCTATGCCCTCAATGCCGAGGCAGGCCTGAAGTTCGTACGGGAACAAGCAAGGTGTGACCTGGACAACAAGGTGGTCGAGCGCGCCATTCGCACCGTGGCCATCGGGCGCAAGAACTGGATGTTCGCGGGCTCCCCCAAGGGTGTCAAACGCTTGGCGTGCTTGCAGTCGATCCTAGGGTCGTGTCGGATCCTGTCCATCAATGTGGACGAGTATCTCACCGAGATACTCATGGAAGCCAAACGTCGCCTCAAGGCAGAAGAGAGGGACTTCGAGGACCTCACGCAGTGGCGATGGAAGCAGGAACGCGACAAGGCGAGGGACGACGCCACAATAGGGGAGGATAGCCACGAAGTGCAGGCGCGGATCGAAGGTCCGGGCCCGCCACCCTACGACCTGAGTGCGGGAATGGGGAAATGTGGTTCACCAAAGGGGTTGCGCTCATCCAGTTGATGCGGACTGTCACGCGACTCCTCTCACGGAGCGCATTTTTCCATCTTTCTCCCAATGCAATTCCTTCTCGCTTGTTTCCTGGGGGCGATCGCACCCGCTTTTTCGGACACCGCCTCTGCGCCCAGCCCCACGCGATTGGTGCTCTACGTGCACCCCATTTCTCCTGTGATCGCCGCCGGGTTTACCCAATGGCAGGGGCTCTTTTTGAAGGCGGGCGTGGTGTTCGACGTGCCTGGGGTGCGAAACCTCATCGTGGAGGGCTCGTGGTGGTCGATGCATCGATGGAACGAAGAGGAGGTGGATTCGTGGAGGGATGACTCTCCCCGCCTTTACGAGTTCGGTTCCGAGTACCAATCGCTCTTCGTCGGAAAGCGGTTCCAGTGGCTGCAGCTGTTCGTGCAGCCCACCTTGCAAATGGGGCGGTGGGAAGTCCACGACCAAAGTGCTTCCGTTGTCGACAAGGGATCCACATTCGCGGCGGGCATGGTGTATTTCGGAGCCATTCCGAGGCTGGACCAGTGGCGGATGGAGGTCGATTTGGGAGTGGGGCGGAGTCTGTTCAACGAGATCCCGTTTGCTTACCCCCATTCCGGTTTGGTCCTGGACGTCAACGCTCGATTCGGTTATGCGTTCTAGTCAAAAATCTGTGTGCATCCCGGGAGCCGCTGCAAAACTTTCATGCCTTGTGGCTTGTGAAATTGGATTCGAACCAAGCCTTGCAAACAGACCTCCATTACGCTCCGGAAACCAGAATCCGTCGCAGGCGACCACCTCCCTGGACACCTTGCCCACCGTGGTGGTGCTGGATGGCAAAGGCCGCAAGATCTGGGGGCAACTGCCCGTGTTGACGGGTGGCCAACCGCATCACGGTGGAACGGTTGGACGTCACGATTACGAAAGGAGTGGCCCCATGAAGATCCATCCATCCTGGCTGCATCTGACGCTGGCACTTTCTGTGTTGCTGGGCTCGTGCAGCGAGGCGGCGCCAACGAATCCCGTCCGACCTCCGAAAGCCGTCCATCCGGGATGGAGGATCGCTGAAATCGGGATGACGCGTGCGGATCATGATTCGGCAGGAGTGACGGAAGTAGCTGTATCCGGGCATTGGATCCTGGCGCGAACCAACAAAGGCGTGTTGTTTTTGGGAAGAGAAGGGGATGCCTGGAATCGCCTAGCACTCCCAGATAGCACCCCTGCCAGTGCTTTGCTCTCCTGGGAGGGGCATTTTTTTGTTGGCTCGCGGAACAACGCGAAAACCTTTTCCCTGGAGCCAAGTAGTCAATCGTGGAAGGATCTTCACACCGAGGCATGGGTGAGCAATGCTTCACCAGCGACCATGGTTCAAACCCTCGGAGCGTGGAAGAATTCTCTCCTTGTCGTGCTTCGGACTGCCGGGACCAGTGATGTCATGGGCATCTGGAGTAATGCGGATCTGAGCAATTGGAAATCGATGCGCAGTGGCCTCCCAGAATACGACATGCCCATCGCGTTCTTGGACCTCGATTCGGTGCTCCTGGCGGCCACCTACGAAAAAGGCATCTACCAGTGGAAGCTGGGGGATAGTGGTTGGACAAAGGCTGTTAATCCACAGTGGCAACCGCCGTATTCGGGCTCCACTCAAGCCGATGCAAAGAGGATCCTTTTCCTCGGTCCTTTGCAAAGATCGGTGGGAAAGATGTGGGCGAGGTTTTACTACGTTGACTCTTATTCAGAGATATGGTGACTCTACATGGCAGGCATTTCTCCCTGATTCTTTCGCCAAAAAGATTCCTGTCGACATCTTCGCCATGCTGACTTGGCGGGGTAGGTTGTTCGCTGCGGGTAGATATCACTCCGTTCCATTGATGCACGATCCGGCCACCGGCTCGTGGAAGACGACGGATGTCAATTTCTGTTACGACATTTACCACGAAAAGAGCGTGTGCGACTACTACACCACCTGGAGCATGGCGGCCACCTCCGACACACTCTACGCCGCCTCCGGAGGGGTGCTTCTGAAGATCGGCTGGCCGGATTTGCCTTAGAGGGAAATTGCATGCCGGCGCCCAGCCTCCCGCCCTGCCAGCGCGACAGCCGTCAGGGGTGGGAATCTTCCACCGCAGCCAGATCGGACGCCAATTCTCGTTCGATCTGTTCGATGCTGGGCAGGCTCGACTGCAGCTCCAGAGGCAACGATTCCAACAGTTTGTATTCGGCGATGCCCATGGGCTGGCTTTTGTCGCCCAGTGCGTACTCTGCCACCACCTTGTTCTTGGCTTTGCACAACAGAAGTCCGATGGTCGGATTGTCGTGCTCGCTCTTGATCTGGCGATCGACCGCGGTGAGGTAGAAGCTCAACTGGCCCAGATGCTCGGGTTTGAATTTACCGGCTTTGAGTTCGATCACCACATAGCAGCGCAGCTTGAGGTGGTAGAAGAGCAGATCCATCTTGAATTCGTCACCGCCCACGTCCAAGAGCACTTGCCGGCCCACGAAGGCAAAGCCGGCGCCAAGTTCCAACAGGAATGCGGTGACATGATTGACCAGAGCAATTTCGATCTCACGCTCTTGCGCCTCGTCGGTGAGGTTCAGGAAGTCGAACCGGTACGGGTCTTTAAGCGACTCGCGAGCGAGATCGGATTCTGGCTTGGGCAGCGTGGCATCGAAGTTGGTCACGGCCTTGCCACTACGCTCCAGTTGGTGGGTCTCGATCTGCAACACCAATACATTGCGCGACCAGTTGTGTTCGATCGCCTTTGAGGCGTACCATCGGCGTGATTCGGAACTATCGACCTTATCCAAAAGGGCGAGGTGGTGGTACCAAGGCAATTGTGCAAGCACCCCTTGCACAAATTCGGCATCCGGCCAGGCCTCCGCAAAAGACCGCATGTACTTGAGGTTTCGGGGCGAGAACCCCTTCATGTCTGGGAAGGCCGCCCTTAGATCCTCAGCCAGTCGATCGATCACCTTGGCGCCCCACCCCTGGCGGGCCTGCCGATCCAGAATGTCTCGGCCGATCTGCCAGTACTCCAGCACAAGTTCCCGGTTTACAGCAAACGTTGCGCGCTGCTGGGCGGCATGGATGCGGCCCTTGAGATCGGTCAGCCACTCGGAGTAGCCATCTGGAATGGGGAGCAGGCGGGCGGGTGTATCGCTCATGCGAGGCAATCCTAGAGTCTAAATGGTCTCATGAGCGCCGCTCCGACTCCTGCTGCAGGTGCGCGGCCATGCGGGCGCCCCACTGGAAGGGCGGGGCTTCCCACCAGCCGTCGAAAAGGGCTTCCTCGTCTTCTTCTTCCAAGTCCGGTTCGGCCATGCTGTCGGCGTGCTCGGCGGCCGCTGTCTGGGCTGGGGAAGGGGCTGGGGAGGCAGGATGGATCTCTTCGTGAGGCTCGTCCAAGAGGTCGTCGAGTTCATCTTCGCCGAAGGCGTTGCCAGGGTGGCATTCTGCCACTTCCACGAATTCGCCTCCCTGCTCGCGCACCAGAGACCACGCGTATTCTTCTTCCTGGGTCTCTTCGTCGGTTTCGCCCAAAAGCACCAGGTAGAATTCGCCGTTTCGGTGGCGCCAGCCCTGAGGCTGCTCGAACTGGACCGTCTCCCCGAACTTTTCCAGGATCTCGGTGACCGAGATCCGGATCCAATCGGAAAAGCCCGCCGCGTAGCTATCCACCCATTCGGAAGGGAACAGCCCATCCCAGGAGACCTCCACCACGTCCCCGTCGATCTCTTCCACTCCGTAGTTGCGGGCGAGCTCCACCACCTCGCCCGATTCGATCAGGCAAAGACTCCACCAGAGATTTTCGTTCCCGCAATCGTCCAGCTCGCCACGCAGCACCAGAAAGTGGCTGGAATCGGGCGCACGAAAGGCCAAGGGCTTCTCGTGGATGGTCGTGGTGGCGAATAATCTCAGAATTTCAGGAGGGTCGAGTTGGGTCCAGCGAACAAGCGTCATGTCCGGAAGAGTACATCGTGCGGGCGAGGGGAGGGCGAAACGCTTTTGGATGGCTACTTTGAACGCAAATGGCTGACCAACGCGACGACAACCGAGACTCCGAACGGGACTCGGACAAATCTTCTTTCCGCTTCCCCCGGGGCAGCGGGCTCCTTGTCATCCTTGTCCTCCTGGTGTTTTTGGTTGCCCAGGTGATTTCGCCGTCGGATCCGTCCGCGGGTGAACTCACCTACAACCAATTCCTCGGGCTCATGAAGGACACCACCAAAGTGGTGAAGAGCCTCACCGTGTTGCAAAGCGCGGAAGGCGTGGAAGTGCGCGGGCAACGCGAACTGGATTCGGCGGAGAAGGTCGCGGCCAAAAGCCGTATGTCGTTTCTGCCCAAGGTGGAAACCAAGGAATTCACCGTGAGGGTCCTGGCGCTGGACGATTCCACCCTGGCCAACTGGGCGGTTCAGCGAAAGATCCAGATCAAGGTCCGCGAGCGCGACAGCGATTGGTTTTTGCCCTTGCTCATGTACATGCTGCCCATCCTGCTGATCGGTGGAATGCTGTACTTCACGATGCGCCAGGGTCAAAACGGCCCCAAGGGGCTGTTCTCCTTCGGCAAATCCCGCGCCCGCTTGGCTGGCAAGGACGTCCCGAAGGTGTTCTTCGACGACGTGGCCGGTTGCGACGAGGCCAAGGCAGAACTGGTGGAGGTCGTGGACTTCCTGAAGGATCCAGGCAAATACGATCGCCTGGGCGGCAAGATTCCGCGCGGTGTGCTGTTGATGGGGCCTCCTGGAACGGGCAAGACGCTTCTGGCCAAGGCCGTTGCGGGCGAAGCGAAGGTGCCGTTTTTCAGCATGTCGGGGTCGTCTTTCGTGGAGATGTTCGTGGGCGTGGGTGCTTCCCGCGTACGGGATCTGTTCGAGCAGGCCAAGAAGGCCGCGCCCTGCCTGATCTTCATCGACGAAATCGACGCGGTGGGCCGCCAGCGCGGCACCGGTTTGGGTGGCGGACACGACGAACGCGAACAGACCCTCAACCAGCTTCTGATCGAGATGGACGGCTTTTCCGGCAACGAAGGCGTGATCATCGTCGCGGCCACCAACCGGCCCGACGTGCTGGATCCCGCGCTGCTTCGCCCCGGACGCTTCGATCGTCGCGTGGTGGTGGATGCCCCGGACATGCGCGGTCGCTTGGAGATTCTGAAGGTCCACACCGGGACCAAGATCCCCTTGTCCACCGACGTGGATCTGTCCAAGATCGCCCGTGGCACCCCCGGATTTTCCGGCGCGGACCTCGCCAACCTCTGCAACGAAGCGGCCTTGTTGGCCGCTCGGCTGGGACGCGAAGCGGTGACCATGGACGACTTCGAAAAGTCCAAGGACAAGGTCCACATGGGCCCGGAGCGTCGCTCGCGCATGGTCAATGCGGAAGATCGCAAGGTGGTGGCCTGGCACGAAGCCGGACACGCCGTGGTGGGTTGGTTCACGCCGCTGGCCGATCCCGTCCACAAGGTGACCATCATCCCCCGGGGACGGGCCCTGGGCCTGACCTGGAGTCTGCCGGAGGGAGATCGCTCGCTGGTGACAAAAACCTACCTGGACGCCGAACTGGACATCCTGCTGGGAGGACGGCTCGCCGAAGAGATGTACCTGGGCGAGATCACCACCGGGGCCTCCAACGACATCCAACGTGCCTCGGGGCTGGCGCGCAAAATGGTGTGCGAATACGGCATGAGCAAGCTCGGTCCGCAGCATTTTGGCGACAACCAGCAGCAGGTCTTCTTGGGGCGCGATTTCGCCAACCAGCGCGAAACCTCCGAAGAAACGGCCAAGGCCATCGACAACGAGGTGCGGCGCATCATCGAAGATGCCTACGGGCGGGCCCGCAGCCTCTTGGTGGAGCACAAACGCGAGATCGAACTGTTGGCCGCGGCCCTGTTGCAGCACGAAAGTCTCGAGTCCGACGACATCAAGGAATTGTTCGAGACCGGCATGCTCACCAAACAGCTGCCGCTGCCCCTTCCCGACAAGCCCGCCGAAGAGGCGCCGAAAGCCTGACATGAACAGAATCTGGCGTGTTCGCGACGCGAGCCTGGGAGGCGGGGAATTCCCGCTGTTGGTCGGGATCGTGAACGCGACGCCGGATTCGTTTTTCGACGGTGGACGCCACGGCACGCCCGAGGCCGCCTATGCCCACGGCATGAGGCTCGCCCAGGAAGGTGCAGACCTGCTGGATGTGGGCGGTGAATCCACCCGCCCGGGCGCGACCGGGGTGGACCCGAGCCTGGAACGAAAACGCATCGAGCCCGTGGTGGCCGCGCTGGTGGCCCAAGGGGTGCGCGTGTGCATCGATACGCGCCACGCCGAAGTCGCTCGCTCGGCCTTGGACCGGGGCGCCTGCGCGATCAACGACGTGTCGGGTTTGGCCGATCCCGCCATGTTGGAACTGTGCCGGGAATACGGAGCCGGCGCCTGCGCGATGCACATGCGGGGAACTCCCGCCACCATGCAGACCGATACCGATTCCGCGGATCTGGAGTCGGAGGTGACTGGATTCCTGGCACGAATCGCCAAGCGCTGGAAGGAAGCTGGACTTTCCGCGGACTCCCTCGCCTTGGATCCAGGAGTGGGGTTTGGCAAGACCGCGGTCCAGAACCATCGTCTGGTGGCCGCCACCGCCAGATTCCGTCAAGTCTTTCCGGATCATCCCTGGTACCTGGGGCTTTCGCGCAAATCGTGGATCGCTCCCCTGGCCACGGAAGACTCGGACCGTCTGGCAGGATCACTGGGAGGCGCGTTGGCGGCCACCCAGGCCGGCTGCGACATCCTGAGAGTCCATGACCTGGCCCGCACGCGCGAGGCCATCCGGGCGTTCCAAGCCTGCAGGGAGAGCGCATGAACGATCCCGACCCCAAGCGCCCGGCGCCAGCCAAACCCGCCCATGCCCGCCGCCGGGGATGGATCGCCGTCCTGGTGCTGTTGTTGGCGCTGTTGCTGCTGTTGTGGCGCTGCGACAACCGCCAAGCTCAACCGGTTTCCCCCGGCCCGGCCCTGATCGATTCGGCCGCGATCCTGGATTCGTTGCGTCGGCTGGATTCCCTCGATCGCGCCGATTCGTTGGCCAGATCCCTTTTTATGGCCGATTCGTTGCGCCAAGCCGACAGCCTGCGGGTCTTGGATTCCCTCTCGCGCCTGCGCAAGGGCTGGGCGGATTGGAAATTGCGCCACTTGGCCGACTCCCTTCGCAAGGCCCGTCGGGACTCGCTTGCGCGCCTGGATTCCTTGCGGGCGGATTCCTTGGCGCGCGCGGCGCGACTGGGGCGCGACACGATTCCTCCCCACGCCTTCGCCGACCCCGCTGCGGGTGTGCATCCCTCGCCGGTGGAAGTGGCGGTCCTTTCCGACGAAGGCTCGGCCACCCCCTTGTGCGGTGCCGATTCCACGCACTTGAAGTCTTGTCTGGACATGATCCGGGTGGTGGATCGCGCTACGCTTTGGATCGCGGCGGTGGACACCGCCGGCAACCGCTCCATCCCCCAACGGCTGGAATACGTGGTGGATCCCGACGCTTCCCGCTGCGGGCCCCGGCGCGTGCTGGTCGCGGGCGATTCCGGCAATTTTTGTCTGGATGCCTTCGAGTATCCCAACCAGCCGTCGGGGATCCCCAGGAGCAACGTGAGCTGGGAAGAGGCCAACGCGCTTTGCCTGCGCGACGGAAAACGTCTGTGCTCGGAGGTGGAGCTGGAAACGGCCTGCCGCGGTCCCAAGGGCTGGCGCTACCCCTACGGCGACCGATACATCCCAGGCCACTGCCAGGATGTGGAAAACGCCCTGGTGCGGGGCATGGCCAAGCCGGCATGCAGGTCTTGGTGGGGTGCCTTCCATCTGACCGGGAATGCCTGGGAATGGAGCTCCACGCGGGTCGGTACCGCAGCCTTGGCTGTGGGAGGCACCTTCGTGGGCGGCCCGGAAGACCGCTGCGGGCGCACGACCCGCAGCTTCTACGCCCAGAACAAATACGAATCGGTGGGCTTCCGCTGCTGCGGGGATGTACCCTGATCGCGTCACACGACCGCTGATTCCGCCGCCCTTCGAGACGCCTTCCGCTGGTCGGCTCCTCAGGACGAACGGAATCATCTCCCCAGGAAGAACGAAGGCGTTCTCCTGGATGATGCCACGCAGGTAGGAAAATCAACCGTTCGTCCTGAGGAGCGAGGCTTGGCCTCGCGTCTCGAAGGGCGGAGCGGAATCTGTCTATCAGGCCTTCGGCAGGGCCTGGTCCAGATCGGCGATCAAATCTTGGGCCGCTTCCAGGCCCACCGACAGCCGGATGAAATCGGCCGTGACTCCGGTGGCGGGAAGGTCGGCGTCGGACAATTGGCTGTGGGTGGTGCTGGCGGGATGGATGATCAGGGATTTCGCGTCGCCGATGTTGGCCAAGTGCGTGAAGAGCTTCACTTTGTCGATCACCTTCGCGCCCGCTTCCCGTCCGCCCTTGACACCGAATCCGATGATCCCGCCGAATCCGCCATCCAGGTAGCGCTTGGCGTTCTCGTGGTCGGGATGCGTGGGGAGACCCGGGTAGTTCACCCAGCTCACGGACGGATGGCTTGACAAAAATTGTGCGATCTTCAGCGCGTTCTCGCAGTGGGCGTTCATGCGAAGCGGCAAGGTTTCCAGGCCTTGGAGGATCTGCCAGGAATTGAACGGGGAAATGCACGAGCCCATGTCGCGCATCAGTTGCAGACGCGCCTTGAAGATGAATCCGGCGCCGCGCACCAGGGCCGTGTCGTGCAGCCCGAATGCGTCCCAGTACACCAAGCCGTGGTAGGAAGGATCCGGCTGCGTGAACTCCACGTCGTAGCGGCCGTTGTTCCAGGGGAACTTGCCGCCATCCACGATGGCCCCGCCCAGGCTGGTGCCGTGGCCTCCGATGTATTTGGTGAGCGAATACACCACGATGTCGGCGCCGTTTTCCAACGGCTTGAAGACGATGGGAGACACGGTGTTGTCGACGATGAAGGCGACCCCTTTGGCGTGGGCGGCGCGCGCGATGGCGTGGAAATCGTCCACATTGTTCTTGGGGTTTCCGATCGACTCCATGTACACCGCGCGGGTGCGATCGTCGATGGCCGCTTCCACCGCATCCGGCTTGGAGAAGTCCACGAACTTGACGGTGATGCCCAAGCGCGCGAAGGTGTACTTGAAGAGGTTGTAGGTGCCGCCGTACAGGTAGGACGTGGAAACGATATTGTCGCCGGCGCGTGCGATGTTCAGGATCGCCATGGTGATGGCCGCCTGCCCAGACGAGGTCGCCAACGCCGCCACACCGCCTTCGAGCGCGGCCAGTCGCTTTTCCAGTACGTCGGTGGTGGGGTTGCCCAGCCGGGTGTAGATGTTCCCGAATTCCTTCAGGGAAAACAGGTTGGAAGCGTGCTCTGCGTCGCGGAATTCGTACGAGGCCGTCTGGTAGAGCGGCACGGCGCAAGCACCGGTGGTGGGTTCCGGGCTGTAGCCGGCGTGGAGGGCGATGGTGGCGTCTTGGTGCATGGTGGGAAAGCTAGCCCTTTTGTTTTTGCGCTGCCAGGAACGAGGATGGTATGGTTTCCGGACAGGTCCCGTCGCTCGGGCGTTCCGGAGCTGACCCGCCCTTTCAGATCCCACTTCATTGACCAGCGGAACCAACATGCCAAGGACTCTCGCCGAAATCGCTTCCAGCCACGACACCGACAAGCCCCAATCGAACTACATCGAGCGATATGTCCGCCTGTTCGAGCCTTTGCGCGACCAGCCGATCCGGATGCTGGAATTGGGCGTGTTCCGGGGCGGATCGCTGGCCATGTGGAGCGAGTATTTTCCGCAGGGGACGATCGTTGGGCTGGATCTGTCGCCCAACCCCTTGGCGCAGATGCCAGCCAGAACCCACTTCGTGCAGGGCTCCCAGGACGATGTCGCGCTGCTGGACCGCATCGGCGACCAGTTCGCTCCGGAGGGTTTCGACATCATCATCGATGACGCCGCGCATATCGGGACCGTGGCCAGGACCTCGTTTCTGAACCTCTTCCCGCATCACCTGAAGCCAGGCGGGATCTATGTGCTGGAGGACTGGGGCACGGGCTATTGGCCGAGCTGGCCGGGAGGCGCCATGTTCAGAAATCGTCGTGCGGAAATCTCGGCCCTCGCTCAACAGACGGTGGGGCCGGATGGATACCCGGCGGTGGATCCCAATTTCACCTGCCACAACTTCGGGATGGTGGGTTTGGTGAAGGAGTTGGTGGACGAGGTGGGCTGGAGCGACATCTGCTGCGTGCGGGGCAACCCTGATGAGGAAAAACGTCCGTCGATGATCGAAGAAATGTCGATCCATCCCGGACAAGTGATCCTTCGCAAGTCGAGCCGCTAAAGCAACGGTCTGGAGGTGGACAACGAGGCGCTCGTCCTTGGAGGGACGCCTAGATGTGGATGCCAGGCCGCAGGTGCAACTGCACGTACACGCTGCCCCAATTCCAGGGGTTCCACTCGCGGCCGCCCACACGGAAGGATCCCGAGGCGTAATCGAGGTGGTGCGCCCAACCCGCGTCCAGCCTCAACCAGCTGGTGGGATCAATTTGCAGATGGGCATCCGGCGAGACTCCCACGGCCACCACGTTTTCCGTGCCTTCGGCGGCTGGCCCGCCCACATGGAGCCAGGTGATTTCCGGCAGATCCACGCTCACCGCCAACGCGGCGCCTGAAACAAGAGGCAAAGTGGTGCCCACTCCCAACAATTCCCAGGCCGCGCCGTACACGGACAAGTTCCCACCAGGACTCAACAACACTTGGCGCGGGACCACGGCCACCCAGATGGGTCTGACGACCATCTCGCCCTTCTTGGGGATCATCTTGCGGTAGCGCTTGGGGGCCTTGGAGCGCGCGACCTCGTTGGAGACCGCCACCCCAAGGTCCAGGTTGAATCCCGTGACCCATGGATCGATGTCGGCGACGGGCGCCCCGAGCCGATGAAAGGACGGGCCGGCAGCCAGATCCAACTTCCCCTCGATGGAAGGGAGGGATCCCAGGGCGGAGATCAGTGCGGCGGTGATGATCATGGCAAAAAGGTAGTCCGGTCAGCGCTTTCCCTTCTTGGCCGCAATAGCGGCTTTCGGGGGCTTCAAAAGGTCCAGGGGCCAGGCTTGTCCGCGAGCCCGGAAGAGTTCGCGGGATGCTTTCAGCCAAGCGCCGTGGCGATCCTTCAGGGCTTTCTCCATTTTCCGGGCCGCACCGGGCTCGTTCGCGGCCAGATGGATTTGCAGGGATTCCAGCAACGCGTCGGGAGTCTCCACCAGGCGCAGCGATCGTTCGATCGCCTCGGTCGCCTTGCGGAATCTGCCAAGGCCGCGCAGGATCATGGCGCGGGCAAGCCATGCCATATTTTGTCTGGGATGGGCCTCCACGGCTTGGAGCGTCAGGTCTTCGGCCAGGGAAAAATCCTTCCGAGCGGCGGCAGCCTCGGCTTGGATCAGCAGTCGATCCAATGCTGCGATCTCGTCGGAGGCAACGGAGGTCGCGCCTGTCGGGGAGACTGTCCCTTCCGAGCCTGCGGGCGAGCTGATCCGGATGGAGAGCTTGTCCAGGGCGGAGACGAATTTCGTGGAGGCCACGCTGCGCACCGCGGAGGGTCTGGAGGCCAGAGCCGCCAGCCGCGCTTCCATCCGCTTGGCGGCGTGGTCCCAGGTGAACGATGTTTCGATCCGCTTGCGCGCGGCGAGCCCCTTGGTCTTTCTCGCCTCGGGCGTCGCGTGGGCCGTCCGCAAGGCCAGCACCAGCGATTCGATGTCGGGTTCCAGCCACCAGGGGGCCGCCACGGTCTGGAAGGGGCCAACCTTGCCGCCAGGAATCGGCGTGCGCACGGCATCGACGAGCCAGGCTTCCTCGGCGCCGCAGAAATCGTCGGCGGATCCACCGCGCGTGACGATGCATGCAAGCCCGGAGGCCATCGCTTCGGCGATGGGCAATCCGAAGCCTTCGCCCCGGTAGGGGTGGACCAGCACATCGGCGCAAGCGTAGATGCGCGGGACTTCGCGGGGCGACAAATCCCGGTCGAACAGGAGCACGGGCGCGGCTCGTCCCGACGCGTTGAGTTCCCGCACCATGGCCTCGCCCGTCTGGCCCTTGTAGAAGGTGTCTCCGCCCATCGCCTTGACCACCAGACGCACGGGATCGTCCGGGCCGAAGGCCTTCGCCCAGGCGGTGAGCAGGCAGTCGAATCCCTTGCGGGCGATGGTGCCTCCCACGAACAGGAAGGTCGTGCGGGAATCGTCGCGGGAAAGGTCGCCAAGGGGTTCCAGGCCGGGACGGTAATTGTCCACATCCACGCCCAGTCCGACGACGGCGAGTTTCGCTTCGGGGATCCCCGCTTCCAGGTAGACCCGCTTGACGTATTGGGAGTAGCACCAGATTTCGTCCACCTGGTCCTGGAAGGCCGGGATCCATTGCGCGGGCGGGCTTCCGAACTCCCAGGGCTGCACCACCACCCAGCGGCCTTCCGCGGGAGCGTCGAGCCGGGGTGGCCATTGGTGGCGCACATGGACCTGGCAGGGGCCTTCCAGCGCGGCCAGTCGCAGGGAGGCCAGGATGGAAAGGTCCGCATCGCCCTCGGGGCCGAACTGGTCGGGCTCGAAGGGAATCAGTGACAAATCGTGTCCAGCCTTCGCCAGGCGCAGGCAGATTTCGCGATTGACGTTGGCCAGGCTGTGGTGCACGAACTGCGAGCCTTCCCACCGGATGGAGAGCGAACTCGCGCCAGGGGCACCCGATGCCACCGTGCCATCGATGCCGGGCGAAGGGTGGGTGCCGTGCCGGGCGCGGATTCCTTCGGCGGTGAGGCGGATCGCATCCGTCGGATGCATCGAAAGCGTGCCTGGCGAGGAGGGCGCCGCCGGAGGCGGTCCTTGGCGACGCTGGAGGATGCTCGCGGCCGTCGCCTGCAAGGCCTTCCCGAGCTCGACACCGGCCGGGACCGTGCCGGCTCCCAACGCCGTGATCCGCTGGAGGATGGCCCGCGCGGTGCGGTGGTGGCTCCAACGCGAAGCGGTGCGGCGCGCGTTTTGGGACTTGCGCAGGCGAAGCGGGACGTCGGAGGCCGCCTGGCGCAGGAAGGTTGCGATTTCGCTCGGGTCGGGGTCCGCCCAGCGGTGGCCGGGGGCCAGGTAGGAATTCTCGCGGAGGTCGTCGGGGCCCACTTCCACCAGTTCCCGCGGCGAGGCGAGCCAGGCGCATTCGTCGTCCAGGAAGTCCACGGAGGCTCCCCAGGCGGTGGCGATGCAGGGCTTCCCCGCGGCCAGGGCTTCCAGGTAGGGGAGGCCCCAGCCTTCGCCACGGCTGGGAAGCACGAACACGTCGCTGGCCGCGTAGAGCGAAGGGATGGCGGACTCGGGCAGGAAATCCTCCAGGAGAACGATCGGGGCCATGTCGGAAAATGTCAATCCAAGCGTCCGCAACGAGGCGTCGAACACCTCGCGCATGGATTTCCCGTCCTTCCCGAAGGGATGGCAGCGCAGCACCAATCGTACATCGGCCTGGGGCTTGAAGGCCTGGGCCCAGGCCCGCAGCAGGACATCCCAACCCTTGCGGCGGGTCCACTGGAACACGGAAAGGAACGTGGTGGCGCGCCGTGGTCCGGGAATGGCCATGGGGGAGGCGTTTTCGTAGCGGGCGGGGTCGATCCCGCCGGGCACGACCTGGAGCTTGGCGGCATCCACGCCCGCCTGTGCGAACGTGCGTCGATTGAACTCGGACGGCACCCACACCTCGTCGAGTCGATTCAGGGACTCGGCCCAGCCTCGGGGCAGTCGATCGGTTTCGAACATGGTCCAACCCACGCGGGCATGGCATCCCGGGTTGGCGGATTCCATCTGCTGGAACAACTCGTTGCGGCCGGCCGCGTCGCGCGGGATGTCGCAGCAAACCAACACTCCGTTGGCGGGGTCGCGCTCCAGGAGGGCTCTCCATCGGGCGCGTTCCTCTGCGGACAATCCGGAAAACCAGGCCTGGTCGGGCAACAGAGGGTCGGCAGTCACATCGGCTCCCGCTTCCTGCAGCCCGGACACGGCCTCCCGGGCCAACCTCGCGTAGCCGCTGAAATTGAACAACTGTCCACACCAGCGCACCGCGCCGCCGGGGGCGGTGCCGAGTGGTTTTGGGGAGAGGGAGGCTTGCCCCACAGGCCGGTCGGAGGCGCTGGGCGCAACGCCGTGCAGGATTTCGCGCAGGCGAGCCTCGGCCAGAGGAGTGATGGTTTTCCAATCCCACCGTTGCACCATGTCGCGTCGGGCCCGTGCCCCCTTGGTCGAGCGTCCATCGGGATCCCCCGCCGCGCGCCGCATCAGATCGCGAAGGCTTTCGACGGAGGGAGCGGCCCACTTCTGTCCGCGATAGAAGGCGAATTCCTCGCGGGCGTCGATCGCCTCCAGGAAAGGGACCTCGATCAGCCAGGAATTGTCATCGTTTTGGAACTCGAGGTTGCCGCTCCAGCGGGTGGCGATCACGGGCACGCCGCAGCTCATGGCCTCCATGTGGGGGCGCCCCCAGCCCTCGCCGCGGGAAGGCGCGACGAACACGTCGGCGGCCGCGTACAGGCGAGGCATGTCGGAATCCGGCACCTGTTTTGCGATCACCACGATGGGTGCGCAGTCGGACCGCTTGCGTCCGTGGCGGGAAAGCTCCTCGTCGATCTTCAATTCCACCCAGGCATCGGGGTTTCCCTCCACCTGGTTGGGGGGATAGGTCCGCAACACCAGACGCACGTCGTCGTGCGGACCGAACGCGTCCGCCCAGGCCTTCAGCAGGAGGTCGGGGCCTTTGCGATGGGTCCACTCGAACACGGCGAGGAAGGTGGTCTTGCGCGGGATGCCCTCGATCGGGAGTGCGTCCAATCCCGGCCGGAACCGGGAAGTGTCGACCCCCTCGGGCACCACCAGGATGGGACGCGTCACTCCGGCTTTCGCGAAGGTTTCGCGATTGAAGGCGCAAGGCACCCAGATCTCGTCCATCGCGTTGCAGCGCTCGACCCAATCCGGTGGCAGTCCATCGGTTTCGAAGGTGGTCCGCCCCACGTGGTGGCCCGCACCCGGGATGCGCCCGAGGGCGCCGGCGGGCATGGCCAGGACCACGGGGCGTCGCGGGACCAGTTCCCGTCCCAGGAGGGAATCGAATCGACGGCGATCCGCCTCGGTGGCCGCTTGCCGGAATGTTTCTGAATGTCTTCCCCAGGCGAACACTCCGACCCCCAGATCGGTGGAGTCCAGGTGATGAAGGAACGCGCGGGATTCGTCGCCGTAGCCGCTGGGGTCCCACAGCGGAGAGGCCCATTGGACCTGGGCCGGGGCTCGAGGTTCCCGGATGGTGGGTTCCGGGGAGCAGGCCAATTCTTCCCAAGCCTGCCAAGTCTTTCGGGCGACATCGTCCCACGAAAACAAGGTGGATCGTGTTTTGCCTTTTTCGATCAGGGCCGATCTCAACACGGGTTCGTCCATCAGGCGCGCGAGCGTGCGGGCGATGGCGGGGTGGTCGTCGGGGGCGCAGAAGAGGGCCGCGTCTCCGACCACTTCCGGAAGCGACGTCGCGTTGGAACAGACCACCGGGCAGCCGCAGGCCATGGCTTCCAGGGCGGGGAAGCCGAAGCCTTCGTAGCGGCTCAAAAACAGCGTGGCGACGGCGCGGGAATACAGGAGTTCCAATTGTTCGCGGGCGATGAAATCCGTGAACACGACGTTGGCGACACCCGCTTGGGCGAGTTGGTCGCGGACCGAACGGATCGAATGGGAAAGTTTCCCCACCACCACCAGCTGCGCCGGATTCCGGTGCGAGACCATCTGGAAGGCGGCCAACGCCCCTTCGAAGTTCTTGTGCGGATCGCAGGTTCCCACGTAGACAAAAAACGGCTTATGGATTCCCATGCGGCCCAGGACGGCGTCGCCTTCCTCGCGCGTCCACGTCCGGCTGGATCCGGAGGAGTTGAAGCCCGCCATCACGGTGCGGGTGCGGTGCTCGGGGATGCCCGTGGCGAGCATCACGTCCCGGCGCGTGAATTCGGAGATGCACAACAGGGTCGCGCCGCTGTCGCGAAGCTCGTCCAGCCGAGCCAGGTACGCCGGCCAGTTGGCCACGCGGCCTTCGTACATCCGCAGCGGTGTCATGTCGTAGAAGGTCGCGCTGATGCGCGAGCTGGAAAAGCGCTGGAAGGGACTGGCGAACCCGGGGAACACGAACATGGGGTCGGCGGTGTGGAAGATGTCGAAATCCCGCGAAGAGCAGCTCGACCACGGCCTCCATGCGGCGCCGAGAGCCTCCAGTTCCGAGCGGATCCCGGCTTGGATGGGTTCTGTGTCGTCATGCAGCAGGGTGATGCGGCAATCGGGACGATGGCGCAGGAGGGCCTTCACGTGATGGATCGCGTAGTGCCCGATCCCGCGCACGACGGAATCTGCCACGGAAAACACCCTGGCGTCGAATCCGATGCGCAACGGCCTGGAAGCCGGCCGGATTTCGCGGGAGGAAGCGCCAGGAGCGAATCCGCGCGCTGCCGCGAGCTCCTCCCAGGCCGCCCAGGTGCGATCGGCCACGTCCTTCCATCGAAAGCGCATCGCCCTCGCCTTGCCTTTGGCGATCAGGTCCTTTCGCAGGGAGGGCTCTTCCAGGAGCCTTCGCATGGAGCCCACGAAGCCGGCCAGATCGTCGGGCGAATGGGTCAGGGCCGCATCCGCCACCACCTCGGGAATGGAGGTCGTGTTCGAGGCAACGACCGGACAGCCGCAGGCCATGGCTTCCAGGAGCGGAAAACCGAATCCTTCGTAGCGGCTGGGAAACAACATGGCCACGGCGCGCGAGTACAGGATTTCCAGTTCTTCGCGCTTGAGGTAGTCGGTGAACACCACGTGGTTCAATCCCGCCCGGACGATTTCGTCGCGCGCCGAGGCCAGGGCGTTGGCGATATTGCCCACCACCACCAATTGGACCGGAGCGGACTTTGCCAGATTCTGGCATGCGGCGAGCGTCGTCTCGAAATTCTTGTGCGGGTCGGCAGCCCCCACATGGAGGAAGAACGGCTCGACGACCCCGAGCCGCCGCAGCAGCTGGTCGCCCACTTCCCTTGTCGGTGTCCTCTCGCTGGGTGCGGCGTTGAAGCCCGCCCCGACGGTGCGCACCCGGGTCGGCTCGATGCTCACCGCCGACAACAGGTCGGTCCGCGTGAACTCGGAATTGCACAGGAGCACCGTCTTGCCGGACTGGATCTCTTCCAGGCGAGCGAGGTAGGCGGGCCAATCGGCGATCCGCCCGTTGTAGGCCTTGATGGGAATGATGTCGTGGAAGGTCGCGGTGGTGGCGATGGTTTGGTATCGTGCGAACGAGCTTGGGTGGCCCACCGACACGTCCATCGGATCGGGAGCGTGGAAGAGGTCGAAGTCCACCGCCGAGCGGCTGGACCACTTCTGCCACTTCGCGCCCAGAGCGGTGGTGCGTTCCACCATGTCCGCGGGCGCAGGCACGCTGTCGTCGTGGACCACGGTGAGATCGCAACCCGGATGGGCTTCCAGCAGGGCCAGCAGGTGGTGGAACGCGTAGTGACCGATTCCCCGGCACACCGCATCGGCGAGGGAGAACGATCTCCCGTCGAACCCGATGCGCAAGGGCCTGGAGGAGGTCGGCGGGGCGGTCGCGGAGGATTTCGCCTGGCGAGGCCACATCCAATCCGGCATGGACTCGAAGGCGGCCGGCCATCGGTCGGCCCAGGATTCGCGGAGCAGGTCCGCGGCCTTGCGGCTTTTCTCGGCGCGTTCATGCAGATCGATCGGGGTGGCCGATTCCAGGTGGAACAGGCGGCTGGCGGGCACGTACCGGACTCGCAAGCCTTTTTCCCAGGTGCGCAGGCAGAGGTCCACATCTTCGCAATACATCCCGAAATCGCGGGAAAAGCCTCCGAGCTCCTGGAAAAGACCGGCGGGAATGGCCAGGCAGGCGCCGGTCACGCAAGGGTAGTCCAGACAAATTTTGGTTTCAGGGGAATCCCCCTGGTGGCGCCGGAAGACATGCTCTGGATGCGGGTGGCCATCCTGCCACTCCCACACCATGCCCGCGTGCTGGATCCGTCCGTCCGGATACAGCAGCCGGCTTCCGGCGATCCCCACCGAATCGTCGCGCACGAGTTGGTCCACCAGCGCGTCCAGCCAACCTGGCTGGACGATGGTGTCGTTGTTCAGGAACACCAGCAGATCGGTCTGGGCGGCGGCGGCTCCGTCGTTGCAGGAAGCCGCGAACCCGAGGTTTTCCGGGTGGCGCACCAGACGGATCTTGTCTTCGTCTCGCAGCCGGTCCAGGAATCCGCTCGTGCCGTCCTGCGAGGCGTCGTCGACCACCACGATGCGGGCGGTGTGGCGGGAGGGAGTGGAAAAAAGGGAATCCAGGCAGTTGCGCGTGAGTTCGATCCCGTTGTGGACGGGGATCACCACGGTCACGTCGGGAGACGTCGGCAAGGGTGCGCGTCGGACCGAGGGAAGCCTCGCCAGGCTCTCGCGAGCGTCAAGCACACGCTCCACCTCGGCGGAATTGGCCAGGGTGCCTAGCCGCTCCAACAGACGGGATTCGTCCTCGATGTCTCCGCGGGATCGTGAGGCCATGGATTCGTGGGCCAGATCCGCGGCTGTCATGCCCACCATCAGATGGTTCATCGCCTTGCCGAAATCGTTGGCGCGATGGAAGTCTCCGCTGGCGCGGGCCTGGGCGAGGCGGACCGCCGCGATGCCGCGCAGGAGGCGGCGAAGTTCGCTGGAGGCGACTTGCTCCATTTGTTTGGCCGAACGTGGAAGATCGCCCACCAGCGCATTCATGACAGAATCCGACTCCTGCAGGGCTTCCACGCGCGAAGCGAGGGAGGATCCGGTCCAGGAGTCGATCGCCGAAGCGAACGATCCCCACGGGATGGCGGTGGTCGGATCGGTGGCACCGACCCTTGCCAGCACCGTTCGATCCGCATCCATCCTCTGGAAAATCTCCTTGCGGGCCTGGGTCCCGTCGTCCCACTCGCGCAGCCTGGCGGGATCGAAGAGGAACTTCTTGCCCGCGTCGCGGAATTCGTCGTACTGCACGTGCCAGCCCTTGGCCTTTTCCTCGGGAGCGAACCTGCCCAGACGTTCGGCCATCACCTTGCGGCGCCCGTGGGTTTCGCCGCGGATGGGGTAGTGGCGAAGCACGAACGGGACGGGGCACACCTTGCGCCCCGGGAAGGCCACGCTGTGCCCGCCCGTGGAGACCAGATCCACGCGTTGACCGGGATTTTTCCAGGTCTTGATCTGGATGGTGTCGAACCATTCTCCCGGTTCGTAGGCGGTCAGGCATTCGCGAGGATCCGAGCCGCGGACGAAGGAGTCGTCGATGGGACGGAAATTGTACAGGGAATAGTGGATCGCGCTCCAGCCCGAGGCATCGGCTTTGCGGATCGCCTGCGACAGGCTGAGCCCTTCCCATGGGCTTTCCCGGAACTCGTCGGCGTCGGCGTGGAGGTACCAATCCGCTTCCAGATGCAGGGCGATTTCCTCCTTGCGCCGGAGGATGTCCGTCCACACGTATTCGCGCGACGAACGCTCCGGATATCCCGCATCCTGGGGGAACCGTTCGATGTGCAACAGCCCCTTGCCCAGCCAAAATCCGGCTTGTTCGACCGTGTCGTCGGTGGAGGAATTGTCGATCAGGTAGACATCGATGCCGTTTTCCACGAGATCGCCCACCACCGATCGGATGACGTCGCCTTCGTTGAACGCCGAAACGATGGCCACGATCCTGCCCTGGCAGGAGCCGGCGGCCGGCAGGTTGGAAGCCACGCCGGCGGGGGAGGTGGAAAGGAAGGAACGGTCTCCATCGGACAAGGAGTGGCGAGGGGAGGATTTCGCCAGGCGTGCATAGAGCGCGCGGGCCTGGGATTCCCGTGAGGTGGTGGCCAGGATCCGCGCCAGGGCCAGCAGTGCATCCGGGTCTTCCGGACGCAGATCCAGCACCTTTCGCAGGCTGGATTCCGCGCGTTCGGGAAGCCCCTTGCGCAGCATCACCACGGCGAGATTGGCGTGGGCGGTAGGCTCTTCGGGGGCGAGCATGGTGGCGCGGGTGTAACCGACCTGCGCCTGGGACAGTTCGTTTCTCTGCAGGTGCAGCCAAGCGACCGCTCGGGCGAGGTCGGCGCGATCGGGGTGGGATTCCTGCGCCTTGGCCAGCAGGGCCAATGCCTCGTCGGACTTCCCCTCTGACAATAATTGGTCCGCCTCCTGGAAGTCGCGGTCGATTTCCGTGCCTGCTTTGGGTCGGACCGGATCGCACGTCAGGCGACCTCGGAGCTTTTCCGCTGCCGCTTGCAGGACCCTGCGTTCCGCGTCGCGTCCCGAAGGCACGGCCAGGAGGGCCAATTGCATGCGCTCCAAGGTCATGGTGTTGTCGTTTTCCGTCAGGGATCGGCCCGCCAGCGAAGACAACAACTCGCAGGCTTCGGCCTGGGCCTGCTCGGGATAGGCGTCGCGGTTGTTGGCCACGATGCGGGCGCGAAGTTCGGCGTCGTGGGATTTGGCCTCGACCAGCATGGACTGATGTTTCACTCGGTAGAAAAACAACGGTTCCGCCACTTTGGCCCATCCCAATCCCTTCGCCCAACTGGAAACCCAGAAGTTCCAGTCCTCGTATCCCCAGCGCATGTTCTCGCGGTACCCGCCGTTGGCCTCCCAGACTTCGCGGCGGTACATCGAGCAGTAGGGAAGGCAATTCGCCTGCAGGATTCCCGGTCCCAACGGCGAGATCTGGATCCGCCTGGAATCGCCGCCGAAATTCTGGCAGTCGGTGCTTGCGATGGATATTTCCGGTCGACTCTCCAGAAGATCCACCAGGGAGGCCACCATTTCGGGGTGGAGCTTGTCGTCGTTGTCCAGCGGAAGGACGTACTTGCCGCGGGATTGGCCGATCCCATGGTTGCGAGCGGAAGAGAGACCACCGTTGCTTTTTCGCAGAAGTCTGATGGAACGCTCGGGATGTTTCCCGATCAGTCCGACGGCCACTTCGGCGGTGTCGTCGGGGCTTCCATCGTCCACCACCAGGATTTCGAGGTTGCTGTAGGTCTGACTGGCCACGCTCTCGACGCATTCTGTCAGGAATTCGGCCTGCTTGTAACAGGGAATCACGATCGTGACCAGCGGGTTGGTCGCGGGGGCTGGATTTTCGCGGAGCAGATCCACTTCCATGTGGGCGCCGTCGGGGACCACGCCGCGCAGCGACCTCACGTCCATGCGGTTTCCGCGCTGCCAAGCCTGGAGCAGTTCGTTCGCGTCGGTGGTTCCGTGGCGATTGGCGTGCGATTTTTGCACGACGTTGGCAGGAATGGAAAACGCCTTGGCGATCGGGTGCGCCGCCAGGATCGGCCGGGTCTGGGAAAACTTCGGGGCCAGGCGCGAAAGCGCGTCCTCCAGGGAGTTCGGCTTCGTGAACGAGCTCGCTTCGAGAAGAGGACGAATATCGTCCACCCGATAGAGGGAGCTGGAGACTTCCAGCGGATAGCCGAAATCGGCGTCCGCTTCGGGCCAGCGCCACCAGACCAGGTTCGCGGCCTCCTGCATTTCGGGAATCCGCTGGTCGCGTCCGAGGGTGTAGCAACGGCTCGAATTGCGTCCCAGGCGCAGGGAAAATCCCAGGATGTCGGGGCGCGAGTCCAGCAGCCTCCCGGCGGGGCCGATTTCCGTCCGATTCGTGAAGATCGTGTCGTCCACCAGGAAAAGCACGTGGCGATAACCGTTGATCATCTTGAGAAGGTCGGAGTGGAAATCGACCTCCCGGTGGAGTTCCGCCCTGTCCCAATCGGAAAACCCCTCGGCGAGCTCCTCGTAGGATCTTTCGTGTTCGGGGGTGGATGCGGCATAGAGGATCTTGATGTCGATTTCCGACCAGTCGGCGACCTGGTCGCGGAACGACCGCAGGAGGCCGTCGAGTTGGAACGCGCGATCCTTGCTGAAGACGATCGCCGTCGTGTTCGAGGCGGACACCACTCCTTGGGGCTCCTGCGTCGAGGGCTGGAGGCGAAACCAGAATTCCTCCTGGCGCCTTGCGGGATCCAGGATCCAGAAGTCGCGCCGCACGAAGATGGTGTTGATGTTGGTGTCGCCGAAGACCATGTACCCGAGCCTTGCCATCAGCTCCAGGATTTCCGTGGCCTTGCGCCCGGTGCCGTCCTCGGCGTATCCGATCGTCTCGACGCAGACCACCTTCGGGGCGTTGTCGGCGCGGATGGAAGACAAAATCTGGATATCGAGTCCTTCGACATCCAGGCTCAGGAAATCCGGAAAGCGCCCGGCGCAGTGGTGGTCCAGGATCGCCTGGAGAGGTTCCGTGCGGACCTTCGCCACCCGCTCGACATGGAAATGGGGATGGTTGGCGACGATCTCCTCCATGCCTTCGCGCGAGAACGTGTTGAGGGTCTTGGCGTTGAGGATGAAGAAGTCGCGTTCCTCGGAACGTTCGGCGATGCCGATGTTCAGGTTGACGTCCCCGGGGCGCTCGCGCGGGAACGATTCGAACAGGGTGGGGTCGGGCTCCACGTTGATCCCGCGACATCCGTTGAGGTAGAACAGGGCGGTGTTGCTGAGGTAGGTGGGATGGTGGGCGCCGATGTCGATGAAGGAGGGGCGTTCCACGCCGCGTGCCTTGAAGATGAACCGGACGATCCGGTCCTCGCCGCATTGGGAAAAGCTGAGGTTCTCCAGCAACGGACCGGAAGCCGGCATGGTTGCCGGAGCACTCGCAACCTGGCCCGAAGGGGCTCCGATGGGATCGGGCAGCAGGGTCCGCAGCTGTGCTTCCCATTGGTGCAGCAAGGACTCGTCGGCCGGGCTGGGCAGGCTTTCACGAAGGATTTCCAAACAGGCGGATCGATCTTGCTCGGTGGTTCGAGGGCCTGGTGTTCGCTGTGCGCGCACGAGGAGGTTGGGAAGGAATGGTTCCATGCCCCAATTGCTTTTGTGCGCCTCGACCACACGCCAGCCAAGGGCGGGCAGGACCCGCTCGAAGCGCGCGACGAACCATTGTTCCACATGGTAGGCCCAGGCTGCGGCCTGGTCGCCGGCCAGGCAGCGCAGAGTGGACATGCGACGGCTCCAGGGGGCGGCGCCATCGCAGACCGTTCGGCAGGCGACCTCGGCATCCGGCACTTCCACCACCAAGTCGCCTCCGTCGCGTGTCCAGCGTCGCCAGGTGCAAAGCAGCGCCAAGGCCACCACGGTCGGGAAGTGTTCGAAAACGTGGTGGGATCTCACCTCGTCGACGGTCCCGTCTGGGAAGGAAAGACCCAGGATATCCGCTTCGAGGTCCGGGCGTGGCGCCATCACGTTGTGGTGCGAGCGGGGATAGTCGATGTTCAGGTAGTCGTCGAGGCGGGTCTCGCCGCATCCGAGGTGGAGCCGCAACGGTCCTTGAGGAAAACGGGAACGCGCCGACCCCAGAGAAGGTTCTCCACCGAGGGCGCGACGGTCGGAAAGTGGAGCGTGAACCAGAGGAAGCGCGCTGGTCCAGGACCGGCCCCCGGCCAGAATGTCGTTCGCCTGGCGCATCCATTCTTCCAAGGTGGGCTCCTCCGCCGCGGCGACGAGGTTTTCCCGGAGGAGTTCCCGCAGGGCTGGACGCGGGTCGGTGGCAGGGCCGGCGGGTCGGAAGGCTCGGGCCACCACGCGAGGCTCGAGGTCGGAGCCTTCCTCCCGGATGGCCTGGACATCCCATCCCAGCGCGGCAAGGGAGGAGCGCAGCCTCTCGGCGAACCACGGGTCCAAGACGTATTCCGTCGGGGTGGTCTGGCGTCCGGACAGGATCCGCGCGGCCGCCAGACGGGAACGGGTCGGCGCGGAGGTGTCGGACAGAAACCGGCATGCGCGCAGCGCGTCGGTGCAGACAATCAGAATCTGTCCGGAAGGAGCGATCCACCGGAAGGCGCGCACGAGCAGGCAAAGGGCGGCCACCTTCGGCAATCGTTCGAGGGCGAGGTCCAGGTGGAGCTCGGCGAGCGATCCATCGGGGAAGGAGATCTCCATCGGATCTTGTTCCAGGTCGGCAACGGCGCTGTCGGCCCATCGATCCCGCCTGGGATCGGCGATCGAAATCCATCCCTCACGGGTGGCGCCGGCGCCGATGCGCACCCGCAAGCCTCCTTGGGCTTGCCGGCCCTTGGCCCGTAGCGCGTCGAGAGTCGATCCATTCGCGGTGGAGGGGTTCACGTGTGTTCCTTTCTGTGGCCGGCAGCCAAGCTTGGAGGCTCGCCGGCTCGATCCGATCCCGGATCCTGGGCCCGCGGCGAGTCGGATCGTCCCGAGGCGCGGTCGATCTCCATCAGGCATTCGCGGGAAATCTGGTCGTCGGGAAACCGACGCGCGGTCTCCCGCAGGATTTGTTCGGCTTCGGAAGCGCGACCGGCCTGGAGCAGTACCCAAGCCAAGGAGTGGCTCGTTTCTGGAGAATCGGGCCAGCGCTTGGCGGCCTTTTCCAGCAGGTCTTGGGCCTGATCGAGCTGGCCGGCCTGCACCAGGGCTCCGGCACGGCTCATCGCCTCCTGCGGTTGGAGGTGATCCAGGCCGGCATCGAGGGTGGCGAGCATCTTGCGCAGATCTTCGCGATCGGGCAAAAGGGCGCTGGCGGCCCGCAAAGGCGCGATCGCACGCGGGTCGTCCTTGTCGGACAAAAATTGGCGAACTTCGTGCAGGAACAGGCGGCCGACCCTTCCTCGCAGATCGGGTGACATGGCGACCCGCTCCCACAGCGCCTCCCAAGGCTCCTCGCCTGCCTGGACGGGAGGGTTTGCCAATGCGATGCGGTCGAAGGCGAGGCGGTCGCCCGTCGCTCCCAAGGAGAACATGCGCATCCACAGATGCCGCCAGGCGAGCCGTCCCAACGAAGGGTCGAGGCCACCTGAGCGCAACCAAAGCTCGCGGGAGAAAGCGCTCCACCGGGCCGGACCTCCCGCCCAAAGGATCTGCAGCGGAGCCAGTCCGGGTTCAGGGAGCTTGATCCCGCCATGCCAGCCGGGTACGCTTACCACGAGACTTCGCTCGGGGTGTCGCAGGGTCCGTTCGACGAGACGATCCAACAATCCGGGACCAGGACAGTCGCCGGCTTCCAGCAAAAGGACCAAGGGGGAAGATGCCCGTTTCACGGCTTCGTTCCAGTCCGGATGACCGGAGGGCAGAAGCCTGGCTTCGAGGGTTTCCACGCAAGCGCCATTGGAGGCCAGAGCCGCACGTGTGGCCTTGATCCGGTCGGGAGTCCCCGACGCGATCGCCACGGCGACCGAGGGGAGGTCGGCGGGCAGTCGTTGTCGCAGCTCCGTGGCGGCTCGCTGCAGATTTCTGTTGCCGTCGGATCGCAGGAGGTCTTCGCGAACATCGAGGAGCCATTCGAGCTCCCGACAGGAGCGCCACGCCTCCTCGAGCGCTGCCACCGCCTCGGAAACGCGATGGGCGTCCAGATGTCGCAGCGCTGCGCGGGCCAGGACGGTGCATTCGGCGGTTGGCTGTGCGTCGGGAATCATGCGGTGCTCCGCTCAGGCCGGGATGGCGTCGGCCAGGCTGGCCAGGAAATGATCGAGAGCCGCGTCGGAAATCCCCACTTGGCGTTCTCCGATTTCCCGAGCCAGCAGACCGTACAGAAGCGGGATCCGGTCTTGTTCGTGGTTGACCGGGCCGGTGCCGATGCGATTGGCGTAGTACAGGAAGTGTTCGAGACGCTTGGCCGGTTCCGCCCAGTGTTCCCGCAGTTCCGGCGGCAGTCCGCCAGGGGTCGCATCTTCCAGGGTGCGGAAGTATTCCTGGCAGGCCTTGTAGTAGCGCGCGTCGACCGTGGGCGCCAAGTGGCTCCAGTCGCTGAGGTTCTCCAGCACGAAGTAAGGGTCGGCGGCATAGTGCACAGGATGTTCCAAAAGCACATTCTGGACCAGGACGACGATTCCGCTGGAATGCGGACCCTTGTTGTTCAACTCGGCGCAAAGTTCCGCAGGAAAATGGTCACGTCGGAAAAATTTTGCCCCGGCCCAATAAAGCACCCCTGCCGAGGCGATGGCGGCGCGGGGCGAGGGCAGCAGGACCTGGTCCCAGTCCGAAAGACTTTTCAGTCCCACCTTCCCGGAGTCGATGGAAGCCTCGGCGGAAAGAAACGCCGAACACTCCGGGTGTGCCTGAATGTTTTCGACCAGCCGCCGCAGTCCTCCGGGGAGGACCCGGCAGTCGTCGGAAATCCAAGCCATCACTTCGCCGGAGGCGCGTTCGATCAGGTCCTGGTGGTTGGCCACCGCTCCGCGATTTTCCTCCCACCGCCGCACCTGCATCGGCAACCGACCTTGGAACTCTTCCAGGACCACGGTTGTTTTGGGGCCGGAACCGTTGTCGCCGACCAGGATCTCGATGCGGTCGGCCAGCTTCGTCCGATCCAGCTCTTGCGCCAGGCTTGCCAGCAGCGCGCGCAGTGTCGCGGGGCGGTTGAATGTCGGCAAAAGCAGCGACAGGACGTGACGATGGTCCATGCGAGGTCCTTCCATGAGTTTCCGTGCAAGAGCCTAGCATTGTCGGGATCCGTCGCGCAATGGACAGGAATTTGCTTTCCGGAGGGAATTGTCCATCGATCAGAATTTGCTCCAGCGGCAATCGAATGGTTTAATCCTGTTCGAACGAAGTCAAGGGGTGTCATCGATGAAGAAATCCTGTTCGCGGTGCTTCCGTATCTGTTGGATCGCGACACCAAGGATCCGACGAAGAAAGGCCGCAGCTTCAAGGCGTTTCCATACGGGGTCCTTTCCATCGCGACGTTCCTGAAAGGAAAAGCGGAAGTACGGATTTTCGATGCCAACCAACCTGGATACTTGGACGATTTCCGCGCGGAGCTGAAGGAATTCCAGCCAGATGTCGTGGGGTTTTCCATGATGTTCGACACGTCCTATTCCCATCTGGAGGACATGCTGGGGGTGGTGCGTGAAGAATTGTCCGATGCGATCGCGGTGCTCGGTGGGCCGGCGGCCACCGCATCCTGGGATGAGATCATCCGGGAGAGGCCGCAGCTGGATGCGATCTGCTACGGCGAAGGCGAACTGGCATTGGAGCGACTTTGCGCGGCCCAGGATCTTCGGTGGCAACTGTCCGTCGATCCCGTATGGGTGACGCAGGATTCCGTCCGGCAAGGAAATCGTCCGCAGCGTTCCCATCTGGAGGATCTCGACTTGGTGGTCGATATCGATTACAGTTTGGTGGACGTGGATTCCTACGCCATGGAGGAAGCGTTTTCTCCCTTCGCGGGGGCGAAGCAAGCCGGCCGGCAATTCTTCGTGGTGACCTCCCGAGGGTGCCCATTCAAATGTGTTTTCTGCATTCATTCCGCCACGGACGATCGTTCCATGCGCTACGCCAGCGTGGATCGGGTGGTCGCGCACGTTCGCAAGCTCGTCGAGGACCACGGAATGCGGGTGTTGACCATCTACGACGACCAGATTCTGTTCAATCGCCCGAGGGCGAAAGCGTTGTTCCGTGCCCTGGCCGGACTCGACATCCGCATCGAGTGTCCCAACGGGCTCAGCGTGGCCTATCTGGACGACGAACTTGTCGGCCTGATGAAAGCCGCGGGAATGGACACCGTCTGTCTGGCGATCGAATCCGGCTCTCCCCATGTCTTGAACAACATCATCCACAAGCCGTTGGCTGTGGGGATGGTCAAGCCGATCGTGGAGATCCTGCGCAAACACGGATTCTGGATCCAGGGGTTCTTCGTCAGCGGCCTGCCCGGGGAGACCGACGAGCATCGCGAGGAAACACGCGTCTTCATCAAGGATGTGGGCCTGGATTGGAGCGGATTCAGCCTGGCCTTCCCGACGCGAGGAAGCAAGCTGCACAAAATCTGTCTAGAGAATGGATTCATCGAAGATGCCCGGATCGGAGAGCGCGACACGAACAAGTATGTGATCCACCTTCCCGGATTCGCTCCTGATTACATCGCCGACTACACCTATGGCATGAACCTGGACGTGAATTTCGTCCACAACCGGAGGATCGCTTTCGGCGATTGGACCGTTGCCGAACTGTGCTTTTCCGCCCTGCGCCGCAAGATGCCCGACCATGCGTTCGCCTGTTACTTCCACGAGATGGCGCTTCGCGGAGCGGGGCGAACGGAGGAAGCGGATCTCGCTCGCCTGGACCTGGAAAGGATCATGCGGGAAGAGAACGTGTTCGGGAAATACTTTGAGCACTTCGGCATCCGCTGGTGGGAAGCCCCGCCCCTTTTGGGAGCGAAAGCGGTGGGTCTTCCGACTTACGTTTCGATCCAGGCGTAGAGGACCGTTTCCATCAGAAGCGGCGCGTGCTGTCGCAACGCCAGGTGGTAGTCGGGGCGAATCCGAAGGATCGCTTCGGCGACCTCCACCAGGTGCTGGGGTTTGTGGTAGACGCATACGGCAAGCTTGGGAGCGTGCCTTGCGATGGTGCGCGCGGCCCCCGCCAGGACTTCCAGCTCCATCCCTTCGACATCCGCCTTGAGGAAGGTGGCCGGGCTGCGCGTCTCGATCGAGTCGAGGGACCAGCAGCGGACGGAACCTTCGCCGATGGAGTCCGCCGCCAAGCTCTGCAGCGGTCCCGACGAGAATCCTGCACCGAGGGATCCGTCGCGTTCGCCCAGGGCGCCCAGCCGTACCTCCACGGATTCGTCCGGCAGCGCCCATTCCGAGCGCAGTCTTTCCAGCCTGCGCAACAGAGCCGCGTGCTGGACGGGCCCGGGCTCGAAGGCAAGGATGTTGCGGAAGGAGCCGTTTTGGGCCCAGAGAAACCGTTCGATCGTGTCGCCCACATAGGCGCCCGCGTCGACGAAGGATTCCTGGAAGCCGTTGCGAAACCGCGACAGGCAGAAGTATTGGGGGTCGTCGCAGACTTGCGCGCAGACCTCCTCCCGGCCGGTGACCATGGCCAGGACCACGGCATCCAGCACCTCGCGCGAGCGGTCGTCGTCCAGACGATCCGCCAAGGCGAGGATCCGCTCCGACTCCAGCGCCACGAAGCCGGCGTCGAAGGGCAGGGCCGACCTGCCGAGCGCGGCGAGCTGGTCGCGCAGGGCGGGGAAGACGCGCCGGGCGGCGACGAGGACGGGGTGCACGGATTCCGGCAACTGTTCGAACGGCACGATGGGGGCGTCCAGAAGACGGGTTCCGTGGCGGAGGGGAGAGTTGTCGGCCACCGCCCGCGCGCCAGGTCCGCGAGTGGCGAGGTATTGGGCGACTCCGCGGGCGTACTGGCCCGCACCGGCCAGGAGCGCGCCCGAAGGGGCCTCCAGCGCTTCGCGGGCTCGGCACAGGTCGGTGGCGTGGAGAGACAAGATTTGTCTGACGTTCGGAATCGCGCTTTTCAAGATCCCTCCTCCCCCGCCCAGGGGACGGCATAGAACACCGCGCCGGTCCCGGCGTGGTTGTGCAGCCGAAAATGCAATCGAAAAAGCCCTTCGCGGGCCAGCTCCAAGGGGATCCGCCAGAGGCCATCCTCGTCGTGGTAGGCCGTGGCGGCCACCACCGGTCGGTGGTGGCGCAAAAACCGGCGAGCGCCGCGCAGCGCGGGGAGCTCGGATCCCTCCAGATGAAGCTTCAGGTAGTCGCATCCTTCCAGGTCGAGGTCGTCCAGCCGCACCACCGGGACGGCGATGCTACCGGGGAAGCCGGCTGGGGCGACCCGACTGGCGAGGTCCCGACCTTCCAGGAACGGGATTTCGCCGGAAGTTTCGCCGATCGCCTGGCGGAAGGTCCGGATCTTGGAACCCAATGACGCAGGCAGGGATGCCACGGTCTCCTCCAGGGTGCGGAAGTTCGCGCCGTCGGGCTCGAAGGCGTAGATCCCGCCCACATCGAGGTCGGGTTTTTCCGCCAGGCGCCGCAGCGTGCGGCCGTCGTGGGCGCCCGCATCCACAAACCGCACCCCGCGCGGTAGCAGATTCGGGAGCGTGACCGGAAAGAATTTGTCCTGCAGCCGGACGGGAGCCGTGGCTTCCGCTCGGTCCAGGCGTCGCAATCGCCAGCCCAGCCATTCCAGGTAGGCCGCGACCGACACCGCGTCCGCGAGAATCCCCAGCACCTGGTCGATCCCTTCCAGATCCTCCTTCTTGGGCTCGGGGAGATACCATCCGTTGCCCAATCCGATCTTTTCGCGGTGGTGCTCGAGCACGTCGTAGGCGTGGCGCACGTCGTTGAATCCCGCTTGCGCGAGGGCGGCATGGATGGGAGCCGGTCGGAAATTGGAAATGCAAACCGCCACCGTCGCATCGCGCACGGAAGCGGGAGCGCGCTCGGGATGGTGGATGCGCAGCCCTTGGAATGTTCCGCCTTCCTTTTTCGGGTCGAAATCCGTGGCCGCCAGAGGCTCGATTCCCGCGCTACGCAGCAGGCCCAGGGTCATCGCCCCGAGCGCGCCGCAGCCGTGCAGCACCAGGGGACCGTGCGGTCCGGTGCGGTCGGGTGCGGGAGTTTCGAGGAGGGCCCGCACCGCTTCGCGTGCGGCGCGGCGGTCGGGGGGGAGGTGGGTTGCGATGTTCACGAGTCCGTCGTCGCCAGGATGGCAGGACAGAAAATGGAAAACCGTTCCCTTGGTGGGCGAAAGGTCGGCGACGTCCGCTTGGAGCTCGCCCCATCCCGGGGCCCGCGACATCTCCGCCAAACGCTCGCGGTCGTCCCCTCGGCAGGACAGGAGCCATTCCGTGGGGGATTTCCCGAAGATCCTTTCAGGCTGGAAGGCGCGACGAGGCTGGCAAAGGCAGGCTTGGTACTGCTCGGAAAGGGCCCGGGCCGTCGCCTGGGCGGAAAAATGCCGCCGGACCTCCTCGCGCGCCGTTTCGCCGAGGGCTCGGCGCAAGGACGGATCTTGTCGCAACCGTCCGATGGCCTCGACGAACGCCGCGCCGTCTCGGGCCACGAGTCCCGTTCGGCCATGCGTCACCAGATGGCGTTCGGCCGGGCCGTCGAAAACCACCACGGGAAGGCCCGCGGCCATCGCTTCCAGAAGGGCGTTTTCGGTGGTGCCGTAGTGGTCGGAACGCAAGGGATAGGCGAACAGGTCGAGGTCGGCGAGAAACGAATCGATGTCCTGCACGTGGCCCAGGAAACGCGCCTGGTCTCCCAGTCCGGAGGAACGCGCCATGGACTCGATGGATTCGCCTGGGGGAGGATCGCCGGCGAACAGGAACAGGTCGCCTTCGCTTCTGGCCTGCGCCAGCAGGGAGAACGTGTCCGGGTGCATCTTGGAAAAGCCCAGGGTCCCGCTGTAGCCGATGCGAAAGCCCGAGGAATCCGATCGTGCGCGCGGCCGCTCCTCGAATCCTCCCGAGGAGTGGACCACCGGAACATGCGTTGCCATCCACTCCGGGGCACGATTGGCGAAGATCGGCAGTTCGAGGGTCCGGGGGGAGGTCACCATCAGCCGCATCGGAAGGTCGGCAATCCCAGCCGGGAAGGAGGGTCGGAGATGTCCCGCGACATGGGCCCACATCAGGTAGCGACCGTCCGGCCACGGCGGCCCACCCAGCAGGGCCGCCATCCGTGGATGGTGCCACCATTCGATCTGCACCAAGTCCGCCTCCCTGGCAGCGGCCAGGATTTCCGCTTCGGAGACGGCGGTTTCCACCGGGATTCCCGCCGACCTCAATCGCGTGGCGGCGCCGTCCTTGACGAGGCTTTCCAGGCACATCACTTCGTGGCGGAAGGGGCCGTCAAGCGATGCCTCCAGGGCCCCTGCCAACGCCTTTCCGACGCCTCCGCCCAGATGGGCGGCCAAGTGGAGGATGCGGGGGCGTGTGTCGGCCATCAGAATCGCTTGCGCAGCTCGGACATGTAGGGGTCGATGTCGTCGGGCATGCAATGGGACAGCTGTCCGCAGTCGGCGCATACGGGGTTCGCCTTGCGCTTGCCCTCCAGGTGGGCCCGGCGGTGTTCGTTCATGGATTCGCCCAGCCAGATCGAACGCACGCTCTGGGTCCGCACGTCGCCGACGGGAAGCTTTCGCGCCCAGTCCAGGAAGCACAAGCTCACGGTGCCGTCGCTGTTGACCGCCATGGAGTAGAAGATGTAAGGGCAGACGGAGACCTCGCGGATCGGTTGTCCGTAGATGCCCCGGGCGAAATCCATTTCCAGTCCGTCGAACTCGAATTCCGGCCAGCAAGGCGCGAAGTTTTCCAGGAAGATCCTGTCGGCGAGATCGCCGAACAGATCGAAGAACCGTTTTTTGTCGTCTTCGCTGAGGTTGTCGCCAGGGGTCTTGATGCAGATTTCGCAATCGCCCTTGTTCTCGTGGAGGTAGCGGATGTTGCGGAGGAACTCGTCGAAGTCCACCTTGGCCCGGGCGAATTCCTCGAATTGAGCCGAAGAGAGGCCGTCCACGGAAATGTTGATCCGGTCGAGGCCGGCTTCGATGATGGAATCCACCAAGGCCGGTCGCAGGAGCGCGCCGTTGGTGGTGGTATCCACCTTGAGCACCTTGCCGCTGGCCTTGGCGAGCTTCACCATGCGGGGGAAGTCGGGGTGCAGCAGGGGCTCCCCTTCCTTGTAAAGGCGCAGCACCTTGATCGGTTCGGAGAACTCCTGGAGATCCCCGATCAACTTCTCGTAGACTCCGAAGTCCAGCAGACCCTGCTTGCGACCCGTCCCCCGGATGAGCTCGCGGTTCCCGGTTGGACAGAATTTGCACCGAAAATTGCACGTGTTGGCAGGATCCACGAACAGGACGAACGGCGTTTCCAGGGGGATCACCTCCTGGAGGGGCGTGCGGCCCTCGAGTTCGATGCGAGGCTTGATCTGGGCCTTCATGCGGTCTCCTTGAACTGCCAGCTGTTGCTGGCGTGGCGCGAGCGGAAGCGGCGAAGCCCCTCGTCGAGTCCGACGAGATTGCGATGGCCTTCGAGGCGGATCGGTGCGGAGTGGGGGAACATCGGTTCCCGACGGCGGTAGGCACGACCACCCCAGATCACCCTGGCGGGCAAGGTGGGGTCGGCTCGATTGAACATGCCCACCAGTTCCCTCAGCGTGGGGAACCAGTCGGAAAGCAGCGCTCGCACCCGGTGCTCGCCCTCCTCCATGGCCAGGGTCTGCGCGGCGGCGACGGCGAACGCGTCGCAGGCGTCGTCGATGTGCACCAGGGAGATCCGCTGTTCGCCCGGCGAGAGCGAGAGGGGAGACTCCGAGGTGGTGGATTCCTCCAGGAGCTCGAGGAGTTTCCGGCGATGGTCGTCTTCGCCGTAGGTGTCGCAGGTGTGCAGGTGGATGGCCCGCATCCCCTCGGAAACGCAATAGAATGTGCAGATGGCCTCGAAGGCCTGCTTGGTGGCCGCGTAGAGGTTCACGGGTTCGAAGGTTCCGTCCTCGCCGTTTTGCCAGGCGGTGCCCGCCGTCACGATCCGCTTGCACCCGACCGAACGCATCGCCTCCAGCACCAGCGACCCGAACACGATGTTGGCCTGGAGGAGGGTCTGCAACTGCTCGGGAGCGTGCTCGAAGGCGTACACGGCCGCCAAGTGGATCACCACGTCGGGGGTTTCCGCTCTGAAGGCTTCGATCAAAGGCGACAAGCCTTCGCCCACGACATGCTGGCGGGAGAGTCCGACCGGAAGGCTGGGGTCCGGGTGGCGCACGAGCGCGGACACCTGGTGGCCCTTCCGGATCAGCTTGGTGGACAATTCCCGTCCGACAAAGCCGCTGGCACCGGTGATGAGGATCTTCATGTGTTTCTCCAGGGCGGAAGGGCTCGATCCCGGTCGGACAGGATGGGGGTTTCCACCGGCCATTCGAATCCGAAGGAATCCCATCGGATTCCCGTGTCGTGGGAGGGTACGTTCACGGTGGACGTCTGGTAGTGCATGCAGGAGCCGTCCTCCAGCGCCAAGAATCCGTGGGCGATCCCATCGGGGAGGTAGAGCACCGGGGAACGGTCCCCGCCCAAGTGGAATGGAAGGCTCTCCCCGCAGGTGGGAGAGTCCGGTCGCAGATCCAAGATCACGTCCAGCACGGAGCCGGCGAGGCAGCTGACGAGCTTGGCGTGGCCGTGGGGAGGAGCCTGGAAATGCAGGCCGCGCAGCACGTTGCGGCTCGACCACGTGACGAACGTCTCCGGGAAGTTCGACTCGAGTCCGGCAGCCTCGAGGTCAGGTGCGCGCAGGAGTTTGGAAAAGTGGCCTCGATGGTCCTGGTGGCGGAACGGCTCCAGGACGAAGACCCCGGAGAACCTGGTGGCGGAGAATTTCATTCTCGACCTGGTTTCGCCAAGGGCCCGACACTTCGTGGCCCTTCGGACCCGGAGGCCGGACCGACTCCTTCGAAGCCTTTCGGCAGCGGATTGCAAACCCCGTTCCATGCTGAGTTATCGGGTTTTGGAAAGATTTCTTGAGACGAATTCCCACCGACGAGCGAATCACTTCGCGGTCCGCGACCTGCCGACAAGCTCGCGCCCCGCATCATGGGGCGAGGTTGGGTCGCAAATTGTCCAGCCATGGCCGGATGGTATCCCTTTGTTTCACTTGGAGTCAACATGGTATGGCGGGTTTGACATCAAGGATCGTACCAACTCGAAGCGGAGGGTGTGCTCCGGCGTTGAGGGAAAAAACGCCCCCTCGGGCGGTTGGCGATTGCCGGGTCAACGGGAGCCGAAGTGGCGCTCGAAAAGCGCGAGGTCGGCGTGTTGGGGGATGGGTTCGCGCTCAGGGTGCCATAGGATTCCAGCCACAGGCTGGCTGTGGTGGCGAAACGCTTCGATAGCTCCATCGGCCGATCGAGCGGATTCCTCCAATCCTCCCTCGCTGGAGAGCACAGGGGAATATCCATGAAACGAATTGACCTCCCGCGAGGGACCTGGCCAATTCTGGATGCAGACCACTTCATGGCGACAAGCCCGGTGCAGGGAGCTGTCGGCTGGCGCCAGGGTCCCTCCGTGCAGCAAGCACAGCAGCTGCGCGCCGCGACAGACGCCCAACACCGGCAAGCCGCGTTCCCGGATGGCCAGGAAGGCCGCTGTTTCCGCTTCGTCGCGCAGTGGCTGCGTGCCGATGTCGTTTCCGCCCGTCAGGAGGAGCCCGCCCACATCGGGCAACGCGCACAGGTCGGCGGCCCATGGCGGGTCGTTGGGAATCAGAAGTGGCAACCAGCCGGGAAGTGCCTGCTTGAGGAAGGGCCACCAATCGCGAGCCAAGGCATCGCGGATCTCCTGGTAGGCCGTTTCATTGGCAACGCGCAAGCTCACGGCCAGCAGTCTGTGGGCAGGTTTCATGGACTAGCCTCCAGGAACATCGAGACGATTCGTGCGGCATGCGAAGGAATGGCTTCGGGTCCGTCCGTGTTTTCGATCCGCAAATGCGGGGAAATCGGAGACTCGACGGCCTGGTCCAATCCATCCATCGCGGAGGTGGTTCCCAAGGCGTGGGAGCGATAGAGTCCCTTCGGGTCGCGTAAACGGCGCACCGGCTCGGGCACGTCCAGGAACACCTCGAAGTATCCGGGCAAGTTCGCCCGGTTCCAGTCGTGGATTTCGTGGAACAGGGAAATGGTCGCCACCACCGCTACCAATCCTTGCTCGGCCACCATCGCTGCCAGTCGCGCGTAGCGGTGGGCCCCGCGTAACCGGCTTCCCCGGTCGTAGCCGTAGGTGGGATCCGCGAATACCTCTCGCAACCGATCGCCGTCCAGCAACAAGCTCGGGGTCTGTCGGTCTCGCAGCATGGCCTGTACCTGGCGGGCCAAGGTGGTCTTTCCGGCGCCTGAAAGACCTGTGATCCAGATCACTCCGCCGCGATCAGGGCGGCTCAAGCGGAAAGCTCCAGGAAATGGCGACGGACTTCGGGATCATGGGGAGCCAGGGAGGCGAGCCTCCGGGCCTTGGCGAGAGCTTCGTGGGTGCGCATCTGGATGCGGTCCAGCAACATGAGGTTGAACAACGCGTCGACATGGCAAGGGTTCAGCGACACCGCTTTTTCCAGGGCCTCCCTGGCCGCCAAGTCGCGCCCGGCTTCCATCCGCTCGCTCCCAAGCAGGGCCCAGGCATCGGCCTGGTCCCCGACCAGGGCGGGAAGAATCCGTTCCAGCTCTGCCAGCCTCTGGCCGACCACCGTGACAGGGGCCCGCTCGCGGACGAATCCGCCCTGGGGATCCGAGCAAAGCAGTACCTGGATTGTTTTGCAGGCCCGTTCCCATTGGGGACCGAAAGCGGCTTTCCACGCCCATTCCAGGGCTCGGGGCAGGACAAAGTCCCGGATCCAAGCCGCGCTTTCCACTCGCGACGGGTCGTCGGGAGGGCGTCTTGATAGAATCCGCCATCCCTCGGCGCAGGCTTCCAAGCCATCCGTCCAAAGCCACCTGTCCTGCCCCAGACCTTCCGCCGCATCCTGGAGTCGCGCCTTGGAGTACTCGATGTGGAAGTCCGGATCGTCGGGAAACAGGTCGCGCGCGCGGCGCAACAGGGTCAGGCGCTGGTCGGGGAAGTTCGCCGTGAGCAAGAGCGAACGTCGAAACGCCGCATGGGCCTCCAGGGGGTCGGGTCCTGTGCGTAGAGGCAATTTTTGCCATCCATCGACGTTTTCCGTCGAGCGGAACTCTCGCATCCGCTCGATCACGGCGTCAACGGATCGTCCCGCGTTGAGAAACCGCGAGTCCCTTTCGATGCGAAGTCGGGAGGCGTCCTCATCCGGATGGGCGTCGATGCGCGAAAGCACCGTCAGTGTGGAATCCAGGTCGTGGACCGACCAGCCCAACGGGTCCGGCATGGCCGCTCCCGTTCCGGGGGTCCAGGCCACCAACGGACGAAGGCTTGCCAACGGAAACTTATCGATGGCCCACACGGAATGGCACAATACGGCCTGGGCGGTGCGGTAGTCCTGGACGTAGTTGGGATCGCGACTGGGAAGTAGGCGCGGCTCGGATCGGAAAGTCTCCAGGGCGCGCAGGACCTCGGGGTGGTCCCACTGATGCGGATGGGCGCGAAGGACGATCTCGTGATCGGGGAGTCCTTGGAGCAGGGCGGCGATCCGATCCACCAAGCCGTCGAGGACCCAGGGTGGTTCCACCGAAAGATGGTAGGCGATCCGGCGCCGACGCGGCGCATGGAGGCACGCTTCCAAAAGCTCGTCGAACTTCGGGGAGCCCAGAGGGGCGATGGTCAGGTGGGGGGAGCCGTGCTCGATCATCCGCTGGGGGTGCATATCGGCTACGCAATTGGCAGGTTGAGCTGGCCAGACCTTGCTGGTGAGCAGAACGTCGAACCACACACCGGCGCCCCAACGCCCCAGGCTGTAATAGGGATCCAATGCAGTGGAGTGGGGGATTCCCACCCGGATCGGGCCCGGGCTCAGCCAAGGGACAGGCTGGGCTTCGTTGAGAAACACCAATTCCAACCAGTGGAAACGTTCCAGCAGGCAAGGCTCAGGAAACACCAAGGGGTGCAGCTCGGCGAGTTCGGCGAGCTTGCGGTCGGTGCGGGCGGCGTGTCCCCGCGGATCCGGTGCCTTGGCTGGTCGGGACAGGTCGGAATCCGTCTCGTAGCGGTCTTCTTCCAGGAGACTTCGCGACACCAGGTGGAGAAAATCGAGGTCGGTGCGGCGCGCCAAAAAACGCGAAACACAGGGGATCTGGCTTTCGTAGCACCCCGGGAAATGCAGCGAGGCGATCCGCGGGAGGTCCCCACCCGATCTTTGCTCCAGGCGACGGAGATTGTCTTCGAACAGGGCCAGATGAAGGCTCTCCGGTCCTGCGGCGACGGCCTCGGGGTGATCCTCGCAAGCCGAAATCCGTTCCTCTCCGGTTCTTCCCGAAAAGCACAGGGCCAGAGCCAGCGCAGCCGTGGCTCCCTCGCCAAGATTTGGAAACATCGCGCTTGATTGCGCGATCGCCGACTTGATCTCGGTGGGGTCCAGGGCCGGGAAGGGAAGCATCTGGTCGGGTTCAGTCCGGCTTGCGCGCCATCCAAGCGCGAGTGGTGTAGGGAACTTGGATTTCGGGTCCGCCAAGTCCGACGAGGTATTCCTCGATTTCGTCTACCACCGAGGCGAAACCCTCGCCTGCTTGGCGCTGGAGGGTCGCGTGGGAGCGCCAGGCTTCCACCACGTCTTCGATGCGTTGCACGTGACGGATCGTTCCTTCGATCGACTCGAGCGAATCGAAAAGTCCCGATTCCGCGATCACCTCGGATTGGTCTTCCCGACGGGTGCCGTAACCGTAGCCAGCGACGCGGCGGTGGAGGATGGCCTCGATTTCGGCCTGCACCGGATCGTCCAGGTCGCGGTGGTTCCACATGCAGGCGAACCATCGGCCAGGCTTGAGGATCCGGTGGGTTTCCCGCATGGTGAGACTCCGGTCGGCCACATTGAAAGAGGATCCGAACGTGACAAGATCGAACGAGGCGTCGGGTTGGCGGGTATCGTGCGAGGTGGCTTCCACCCAGGTGGCGTTCATGCCCGCGGTGCGCGCAGAGCCGTTGCGCCGCATGGCGTCGTTGGGCTCCACAGCCACCACCGTAAGTCCCCAGCGTGCGAGGTGCAGGGTAAGATGTGCCACTCCGGCCCCGATGTCGCAGGCCCGGTCGAGCTCGGCGACACCGGCCCGTCGCCGGATCGCATCCAATGCCTCCGAGGAATAGTCCGGCCGCTTGAGGTAAGCATCGGCCAGCGCTGTGTAATCCCATTCCGTTTTCATGGTTCCCATCTCCAATCGTGGGTCCAACGCGTGGCCCCTGTGTTCCCGATCATCTTGCCGTAGAGGGCGAGGTCTTCTTGGTTGTCTGCTTCGCACCAACGCCCTTCCGTTCGCACGGCGTCGACGCGCACGCCATCGGCCAGGAGGAGGCGAAGGAGCGATGTCATGTCGAGGCGATCGGCCGACGATCCGAGCTCAGCGAGCTTGCGTTCCACCACCGACCAGCCCACGGGGGAAAAGCGAAGGAGTCCCATGTACTGGCCTTGGATTTCCCGGATGTCCTTGGTCTTTCCGCCGATGGCCATCAGCCGGCCATCTTCCTGGAGAAAGGTCTCCGCGTCGTCGAGGGGGTCGGAAAATCGCGCCGACCACAGATCGTGCCAGAGCGCGTCGTAGGTGATGGCAATGTCGCCATCGGACATCGCCAGCGCCCGCGCATGGTCCGGATGGTAGGCGATGTCCGAATAGGAGACCACGCATGGCTCGCTGCGCAGGTGGTCGCGCGCGCACTCCAGGGTACGCACCATGTTCGTTTCGGCCCAACGCTCGTTGCGGACCTTGGTGAAGTTTCCGCGAAGAGTCTCCTCGCGATAACCGCAGGCCACCACGGTCTGGTCGATTCCCGCCGCGCGCAGGGCGGAGAGTTGCCAGTCGAGCAAGGTACGACCGGCGAGTTCGGCTTGGCACTTGGGTAGGTCGCGGGTGCGGTCTCCCATGCGGGAGCCGCGTCCGGCGGCCAGGATGATCGCCTTCATGTCGCCTCCAGGGGCAATAGCCGTTTTCCGCCCGCGTCCAATTCGCAAGCGGGGGAGCGGCGGATGGATTCGAACAGTTGTTCGCCGCAACCGATGGCGGCGGGAATTCCATATTCAGCGCAACGGATGGCCATGTGCGAGTTCGTGCCCCCGAACTGAGTCACCAGTCCTCCGATGCCGCGCGAAAAGAGCCAGTCGAAGCCCGGGTCGGCGTTGCGCACGCATACAACGGAGCCTGCCAGGCCTTCCACCGAAAAGTCGCGCCCGTCGATGTGGACCACCTTCGCCCGTAGTCGGGAGCGGGTCACGAAGTTGGGGGCGCATCGATGGCGTGGCATGACATACACGTCCCGTGGCGAGCGGATCAGGTAACCAAGTTTCAGTCCCCGACCCACTTCGGATGTGCGCCGGCCGCGCTCCAAGGCTGGAGCCAACCATTCGCGGGGAGCGCAAAGCGGCGGGGCCACCGTGGCCCCGAGGAGATCCTCCAGGCAAAGCCACGACAGATCCTCGCGGCCCACGCCCGATTTTTCGCCCCATAGGGCCAGGCACTCGAGCGCGTCCGAGAGATTGCGGGTGAAGACGAATTTTGTCCATTCGCGTCCCGCCACCGCGCGTTCGGCGTGGGCCAGGAGGCCAGCCGCGTCGGGTCCGCCCTCCAGTCGCTCGGCCAAAAGCGAGTCCAGGCGCGTGAGGTCGCCGGTAAACGGAGTCGCTTCCCGGGGAGAGCATCGTGGAGGAGCGCCGGAAAGCAGGGAGTCGGGGTGGTCGGCGTAGCGCGGGCTCAGGATGTCGTAGGTGCCGGGGCGAAGGTGCCCGAAACGCGCAAGGAAATCTTCCGCAGCGAGGTTGCCCGCGCGCACGGAATCGATCGCTTCTGAAAAATCGACGGAAACCGTCCTGATCCCGGAGCGGAATGCCTCGAGATCCTCCGGGGAGAGGGCTCCTTCCACCACCGCGGCGCGAAGGAAGGACTCGGCGATGAACGCATGTCGGGCCACAACCGCAAACGGGAGCGTGCCCAGGCTGCGGCACTCCTCCAAGAGCGATTGGGCCCGGTGCAACAGTTCGCCCGGGCGGTCGGGAAGCTTGACGCCTCGAAGAGCCTGCCGATGTTCCAACTCGCGGGCCGAGGCCAGAGCCCGGGAAAGTCCGCCGGTCTCGGAGAGATCGAAAGCACGGATCGTGAATTGGCGAAGCAGCCCGCTCCACCGCTGAAAATCCGCGGTGGGGAGAAGGCCAGGAGTACGCGAGGCGTATTGTTTCCCGAAAAGGGGATCGAACACCGTCTGGGCGACCTCGAACTCCACCTTGTCGTGGAATTCCGGATGGGCGGCGAGCCGGTCGAGCCAGCTCTCCACCAGGGCGGAGCCGGTGTGCGCATCGGTCCCTTCGGGCAGAAAGGAGTTGAAACTCGCACGCACGTCGATGTAGGGACGTCCGGCGAGCTGGACCATCAGGTCCACCGGGGGTAGGGACCGGTATCCCATCGAGGATCGCGCCAGGCTCCAGGTGCGGCGGGTGACGAGATCCCGGTACAGCGACGTGGCCAGCGGGCGGGGGTGGATCCCCACGATTTCGGCGGGGTTCCAGTCTGGCATGACACCCAGGATGGTACGGCCTCCCCAGATACCTTCCGGGGGACGATTCCATTCGGCCAGGGCCTCTTCCACGAAGGAGATCTTGTCGACGATTTCCTCGTCCAACGAAAGGCTCCACCGGGAAGACCCTCCGATGAGACGTGCTTGGAGCACATGGACGTCGTCGTTGGCGTCGGTGCAAAACTCGATGTCCAGGCGGCTGGATGCGAGGAATCCCTCGAGCTGGCGCGCGACGCGGACCACCTGCAGAAGCCGCGGAGAGTCGAAATCCGTGTTGCGGAACTGTCGGAAGATATGGACGGTCTTCGAGATCGTCCCGGCTCCCCCCGTAACGGAATCGGTTCTGCCGGTCTCGTCGTCGTATTCCACCACGTAGTAGGGGGAGCCGTCCACCAGGTCTCGGGTCATGACCACCCCGGACATCCGGACGTTCTCGACCATCGGCTGGACCAGGATCTGGTCGGATCCGTCGGCAAGCGGGCCGTAGGAGGCAAGCACGTCCTTGACGGCCTCGGCGAAAGCCGGGTCGGGAGGTGGAGGAATATCAAGCCTGCTGAGGAATGCTCCGGCCATCGAGGAATCTTCGCGGTCTTCCCGGCGGCAGGAACTGCGCACGGCGAGTCTTGCAGCCATCGGCAACGCGGCCATGACCTCGTCGGCGACGGATTTTGAATCGCGATTCCAGCGCTCCACGCTGAAGTACACCGTGGGAGGGACGGGAAATCCCGCCTCCGCGAGCTTGGCCAGGACCTCCGCCTTGGTCCCGGAAAGGGCTCCAGGACCGCTCTTGCGTCCGCCGCCTGTCGAGATTTGTCCACCCACGGGGCCATGGTACCCCCTCTGCGGGCGGGAGGTCCAGCATTTTCCGTCGCTGCCGGGTGTTGTCCATCGCAAGGTCTCACGGACTTCCATGGATCCTCCACCGTGGCGCGGCCCCACCCAGGCGCACCCGCCCCGCTCGGGCGACGGGCAGTTTGCCGCCGGGACCCAGCACGGCCTCGTAGAACCGGCGAAGATCCTCCGCTTGCGGCGGGATCGAGGCGGACCCGGGATGCCAAGGTGTTTGGGTTCCACTTTGCAGGCGCTCCAACGCCTCCAGCAGACGCCGGGTGGTCGGATCCTGCACCGTTTGACCCGATAGCAACGGCCCGATCCAATCGTCGCGCTCGAAGGCCAGGGTCACCGCCGCAGAGCTGAAACCGATGCAGCGGTCGCCGTCTTGCGCGTCCAGCTGGGTCTCCAGGCTCCACGAGGCCCAGTCGATGGGCCCGACGGTCCGGAAGCCGACCCGGAAGTGGGTGTCCAGGATCTGGAGCCAGGCGGCCAGGATTTCCAGGAACACGGGCGAGGCCAGACTCCCGTCGCGCAAATGCCGCCAAATGGCCATCGGGTAGCCGAACAACCGTCGCTGCATCCGGAAATGGAGATCGAACACTTCGATGCGGTCCAGGAAGGGGCGGGCGTAGAGCATCTGCTCGGGGATGACCTCCGAGCCTTCGATTTCCAGGCGCAGATCGTAGGAGCAAAGCTCCCAAAGGTCTTCCCGCAGGGCGCAGAACACCTGGTCGACCAGGAAAAAAGGCGTGAGAAGCTGGGCTCCCGGAACGGCCATGCGGTTTCGGAACACGGCCGGGGAGTGCGAAAACGGCGACCTGGCGGGGGAGTCCGCCAAATCGAAACAGGAATGGTCCGATTCGGCCAGCTCGCATTTGTCCGAGCGCAGCCGCAGGACCAGCGCGCCTTGGGGCACCATCGCCAAGCCCGCGCGGATGGTCCGGACCTGGTGCAGGAAACTGCCCGGCAGCACCAGATCCATCTCGGGGCTTTCCACGACGAGCGCTCCCAATCGGGCAAGCTCCAGGGACACCTCGGGATGCTTGTCCAGCTCCCCTTCCCAGGTGGAGGCGACGATCCCGCTGATCATTCCGCCCCGCAGCCAACCTTCGAGCAAGCGGAGCTTTTCCAGGTAGCCGCCCGCGTCTCGGACAAGACCTGTCATCAGGGCCCAGCGCGGCGGGCGCATCGACGGGATCATGATCGTCCCCGCGAGGCCAAAAACGCTTCCAGATCCTCCGGCGTGCCCAGTCCGTGCATCCTGCCGCCGTCCTTCTCGATGTCGAAGAGAGCGATCCTCCGGCCTTCGGCGATCAGGATGTTGTAGGCGGGGGCCACGTAGAATTCGTTGTTGACCCGCAGGTCCTGGGCGATCATGAGGTCGGCGGCCCGCACGAAATCCCGCCCATGACGGAAATTGTACACGCCCACCGTGGCCTGGTCGGACACGACCTGTTTTTCCACCACCTCCACCACCGAACCATCCGCCGATTGCCTCGCGTACGACCACTTGGGGTGGTCGTTCCAGAAAGTCATGATCAGTCCGTCGGCATCGCCCATGCCGGCGAGATAGCGGTCCACGGGATGGCAGACCCACTGGTCGCTGTTGGCGATCATCAGGGGGGCGTCGCCGTCGATCCATTCCCGGGCCAAAAGCACCGTGCAGGCGGCCCCTTCGGTGACCGATTCCACCCCTACCACCAAGCAGCCGGGAGCCGACCGCTCCAGCACGGCACGCATCGGAGTTTCGCGCAGATGTTCGCCCAGGCACAGGAACACGAACCGGTGCGGCTGCGAAGGGCGCATGCACTCGACCACCCAGTCGATCATGGGCCTGCCTTCGACGGGGATCAGCGGTTTGGGGTCCTTGTATCCGACACTGGCGAAGCGCGATCCGCGACCGGCCATGGGCACGACGATGTTCATCATGCCCGCACCTCCAGGCTCGAGCGGGCGCGATCGCAGGCGAAGGCTTCCACGTCCTCGGGGGTGCCCAGCGAGTGCATGGCCTCGCGGGCGATGCGGTGGGTCAGGATCTTCGCGCCGTCGAGGATCATCTCGTTGTATACCGGGCAGACGTAGAACTGTCCGTCCAGACCCGCGTTCTTGAGGATCGACCGTTCCGCGGCCTGCAGGAAGTCCGCCGCCCTGCGAAACCAGTAGATCCCGGCCGTGGCCCAATCGCTGATCGGACGTTTTTCGGCGACCTGCACCACCGCCTCGTCTTCCAGGCGCACGAACGACCACTTGGGGTGGCGCGAAGGAAAGGTGAGGATTCCGCCGTCGGCACCGCTTCGGCGCATGGCTTGCAAAAAAAACGTCCATCGCCTGGTCCAGGAACTGGTCGCCGTTGGCGACCAGAAGCTCCTCCTCGGCGGGAATCTCCTCCATGGCCAAAAGCACCGAGCAAAGCGCCCCGCTGGTGGGGCGGCGCAAGGGAACGATCTTGCATCCCGGACTGACCAGTTCCAGGACCTCTCGCAGAGCCCACCGGGAAAGGTCCTCCTGGCGGGCCACGAACACGAAGCGGTGGTCCGTGGTGGGGGCGAGGTTCTTCGCCACGATCTCGATCATGGGCTTGCCGGCGATCTCCACCAGTGGTTTGGGAAAGGTGTAGCCGCGTTCCTGGAATCGCTTGGCTTCTCCGCCGATGGGAACGACGATGGTCAGCATGGGGAAGCTCCTCCTTCGCGTTGGGCGCTGTCCAGGAACGCCCCCAAGCGTTTCCAATCGACCTCCGGAAACCCGCTGACTTCGCAGACGCGCGTGCCTGCCCGCCGCGCCGATTCGATGCCGTGCGGGGCGTCTTCCACCACCACCACGCGCGAGGGGTCGAGGCCCAATCGCCGACACGTTTCCAGGTAGATCTCGGGGTCGGGCTTGGGGTTGGCCACGTCCTCGTTGGACACCAGAAGCTCGAAATACCCGAGGATTCCGGAGCGTTCCAGCATCATCGTCACGCTTTCGCGCACGGCGTTGGAACACACCGCCAGGCGGTAACCTTCGCGGCGCAACCGCGAGAGCATGTATTCCTTCTCGAAAGCCGGCCAGCAACGGGTCTGGATCTCCTGGACCGTATAGGCCTGCTTCACGCGCGAGATCAATCCGTGCAGAGCCTTGGGGAGTCCTTTTTCCACCGTGAGCATCTCGAGCTTGCGCCGGGTCGGGAGCCCGTTGTAGGTCGTGAGATGCTCGTAGCGGGTGATCTCGAACCCGAACAGTCCCAAGGCGCGGTTGAGGGCCTCGTAGTGCCATTCGGTGGCATCCACCAGCACGCCATCCAGATCGAAAAAGACCGCGTCCACGTTGCGTCCAGCCATCGGTTTGTCTTTCATCCGGGGTACTTGTCGTCGGGCGCGGAAGGCGTTTTCACCACCACGGTGATCGTGTCTTCCAAAGCCAGGAAATCGGTGGATTCGCCCGGGAGGATCTCCAGGATGTCCCCTTGGGTCCAAACCACGCCGTTCATCCGCACCTTGCCCGAGGCGATCAAGGTCAGTTCGGTCGCGATGCGATGGACATGCCGTCCTTCGGCGTCCCCGGCCGCGTAGCGCTTCACGGCCACCTCGATGTGGTCGGAGGCGATCAGCCGCGGCTGGAAGGCCCCGACGAACCATCCCCCGCGGAAGGTTTCCAATCGGTGCGAGTTCATCGGCGGCTCTCCAAAATCTGTCGTGCGTCCAGCGCCCAGTCGGTGCAGATCGTGTCGGCGCCCCAGTCGGCGAACGACACGAGCCGTCGAGCCATTCGTTCCCTGGTCGCGCCGTGCAAGTCGGGCAGCACCATCCAGGCCTGCTTTCCCGCACGGTGCACGGCCTCGATCTCCTTTTGCCCGATCCAAGGGCCCTCGAATTCGTCCATCCACACCACTTCGCCCGGCAAGGCCAGCGCCCGCTCCAGGGGCTCTTGTCTGTCGCTGGCCCGTGCGGCCAAGAGGAGGCCGGGGTGCAGTTCGCGCAGGCGGTGGGCGGTGGAACCCGGCACGTCTTCCACGAGTTCCATGTCGAAGACGCAAACCCGGCCTGCGGTGCCCGTGCGCTCCAGGAAATCGACCAGGAGTTCGGCCGTGCCCGGTTCCTTGAAATTCAAGGCGATCGGCGCGGTGGATCCCGACCACAATCCGACATGGTCCAGGGCCGACATCGACGGATCGGGAGATTCCGGCAGGCGATCGTGCGAGATGTAAGCCTGGCTGGACCAGAAGCGGATGTCGGTTTCCAATCCAAACCCGATGGCCAAGGCGGCCTCGACCGTATCCGCTCGGTTCTCGAGTGCTCGGTCCGGTCCTTGGACCAACCCGCGGTGGGCGAGGATGTTCATGGCCAGAAGCTTTATCAAGGACCGTACCAACGCAGGTCGGGGGCCGGCCCGGTCACTTCCCGTTCCTTGCCTCGGCGATCGAGGGGAAGAATTTGCCGCGTGGCGGTTACGAGTCGGAAACGGCCGTTTTGAGCGCTTCCAGCGATTGATCCGCCCGCTCCAGGGCGTGGGAGAGGACTTCCTCTTTGGGCCTGACCACCAACCCGGCGAAGTCGCGCAGGGCGCGATCCATCGGGCAGAACACATCGAGCAAGTCCAGGGTGTGTTGCAGGCCCACCAACGGGAACCAAGCGGAAAATCGCGTGCCCAGGAGGGGATCGGACCCGAAGCTCTCGAAAAATTTCGGGATCAGACGGGCCTTCTGGTCGGGGGTGGCCGTTTGGGCGGATTGATGCAGAATCTGCGCCAAAAGCGCGGCGGGATCGTCCTGCCCGAACTTCGAAAAGGTCAGGAAAATGATCTGGCGCGAGGTCGTTTCGATCACATCGGGAAAGCCCAGGTGCGAAGGCGCCAGAATCCGGCGCTCCAGGGGAAGTTCCTGGTCCCAATCCAGCACGCTTTCGATGGCGTGTCGCGATTGACCCGCGAATTGTGCCAGGGCAGGCTGGAGCTTGCTCTCGATCCAGGCCTTCAGACCGGAATGGTCGCGCGGGATCTTTTCCAGCCGCTGGTGCAGGGAGGTTTCCAGGTGGGCACCGGATCGAGCGGCATCCGGTGACCAGTCAGGGAGTTCGTTGGCGGGGATCTTGGCGCAGGAGGCCAAAAATTCCACGAACGGATCGAACACATCCTCGCCGCGGTCGACAGGAGAAATCACCGTCCCGTCCTTCCACTCGTACATCGCCACGCCGTGGTCGGAGTCCTGGTGCAAGGCCTTGGGAACGCACGAGCAGGCTCCGAACCGCTCCAGCAGCCGCAATCCAGAAAATTCCCGTTGCAGGGTCAGGGTGGCCCGGAAGTCCGGAGCGTATTCCTTGAGCGCCACCGGGTCCGATCCATCGCAGCTCACCTTGAACACCCGCACGTGGCGTCCGGCCCAAACCGGCTCGAAGTGCGCCTGCCCGGGCTGCCAGCCAAGGTTCGAACGGACCAGTCGCAACGCATGGGCGGAAGGTGGGTAGTTCATCACCGGAGAATCGATTCCAGTGTCTCGATCACGCGGTCTTGGACAGAATCCGGCATTCCGGTCCAGAGGGGGAGGCTCAACGTCTCGCGACAGTAGGCCTCGGCGTGCGGGAAGTCGCCTTCGCGGTAGCCCAGGTATTGGCAAGCGGGTTGCAGATGGACCGGCTTGGGATAGTGGATGCCGGTTTCGATTCCCCGCGCGGCCAGCTCCTGGCGAAGCCAGTCCCGGCGAGGGTGGCGCACGGCGAACACGTGCCAGACGTGGCGGTCGGATCCCACCGCGGCCGGCAGGGTCAGGGGAAGGTCGGCCAGGCCTTCCAGATAGCGCAGGGCGATCCGTTCGCGATCTTGGGTCCAGCCCTCCAAAAAAGGGAGCTTGGCGCGCAGGATCGCGGCCTGGATCGATTCCAGCCGGGCATTGGTGCCGCCCTGCAGGATGTGCTCGTACTTCCTTTCGCTTCCAAAATCGCGCAACATCGCCACGCGGCGGGCGATTTCGGGGTCGGAGGTGACCACCGCGCCGGCCTCGCCTGCGGCTCCGAGGTTCTTGCCCGGATAAAACGAGAAACACCCCGCCATGCCCATGGTGCCGCAGCGTCTTCCGCCGTGATGGGCCAGATGGGCTTGGGCGGCGTCCTCCACCAGGGTCAAGCCGTGGTGCAGGCACAGCTCGCCAAAGGCGCAAAGGTCCGCCGAGCGTCCATGGAGGTGCACCGGAATGATCGCCCGACTGCGCGGGCCCAGCACGTGCTCCACTCGAGCGGGGTCGAGGTTCCAACTGGCCGGATCGATGTCGGCCAACACCGCGCGCGCACCGGTTTGGCGAATGGCCTCCACGGTGGCGATGAAGGTGGCGGGAGTGGTGATCACCTCGTCGCCCGGGCCGATCCCGCAGGCCTGCAGGGCCAGGCGCAAAGCGCTGGTGCCGGAATCCGTCCCCACGCAGTAGCGCGTCCCGATGGCGGTGGAAAATTCCCGTTCGAAGGCTTCGACTTCCGGTCCCAGCACATACTGTCGGGAGCGCAGCACCCGCAAGGCTGCGGCCTCGATGTCCGCCCCGGCGTCCCGGTACTGCGGCTCGAGGTCGACGAACGGAATGGTCGTGTTCATTCCACGGTCACGGATTTGGCGAGATTGCGGGGCTTGTCCACGTCATGGCCGCGCAGGACCGCCGCGTGGTAGGCCATCAATTGCAAGGCCACGGTGGTGACCATGGGGCTGAACACCTCGGGACAGGCCGGCACGCGAATGATCTCGTCGGCGTGGGATTCGATCTCGGTGTCGCCTTCCGAGGCGATCACGATCACCCGTCCGCCACGGGCCCGGACTTCCTGCATGTTGCCGATCACCTTGTCGTGCTGGCTTCCCATGGGAGCCACGAACACGCAGGGCATGCCGTCGTGGATCAGCGCGATGGGCCCGTGCTTCATTTCCGCGGCCGGCATGCCTTCGGCGTGGATGTACGAGATTTCCTTGATCTTGAGGGCGCCTTCCAGCGCGACCGGGTAGTTGTATCCGCGTCCCAAGAAGAGCCAGTTGTTCAGATCCACGTACTTGGCCACGATGCTCTTGATGTGCTCGGACTGGTCGGTGACCTGACGGATCTTGTCCGGGATGGCGTCGAGCTCGGTCAACAGCGATCCCGTGGCCTCGATGGAAAGGTGCCTGCGCCGACCCGCGTAGAGGGCGAGCATGGCGCTGACCGCCACCTGCCCGATGAACGCCTTGGTGCTGGCCACGCCGATTTCCGGTCCCACCCGCAGATACACGCCCGCGTCGGTGGCCCGGGCGATGGAGCTGCCCACCACGTTGACGATCCCCAGCGTGAGAGCCCCGCGTTGCTTGGCTTCCTCCAGGGCGGCCAGGGTGTCGGCCGTCTCGCCGGACTGGGAAATGGCCACCAGCACGGTGTGGTCTTCCACGATGGGATTGCGGTAGCGGAACTCGGAGCCGTACTGCACTTCGCACGGAATCCGGGCGAGTTCCTCCATCATGTACTCGGCCACCAAAGCCGCGTGCCAGGCCGTTCCCTGGCCGGTGAACACGATGCGCTTGGCGTGGGTCAGTTTGCGCCCGATCTGTTGCAAGCCGCCCAGGAAGATCTCGCCGCGTTCCATGTCGACGCGGCCCGACAACGTGTTGCGCAGGGCCTTGGGTTGCTCGAAGATCTCCTTGAGCATGAAGTGGGGGAATTCGCCGAGCTCGATCTCCTCGAGCTTCATCTCCAGTTCCATGAGCTTGGGGGTCACGGGGATGTTGTGGAGATTGGATGTGCGGTACCCGTCGCGGGTGAGCCGGCAGACGGTGAAGTCTTCCAGCGCGAAGGCCTGCTGGGTGTGCGCCACGATCGCGGATGGATCGGAAGCGATCACGAATTCGTTCAGCCCGATTCCCACCATCAAGGGGCTTCCCTTGCGGGCCACCACCATCACGCCGGGTTCGTCCACGCTCATCACCGCGATCGCGTAGGCGCCGGTGATCTCGCGCAGAGCCGCCTGGACGGCCTTTTCCAGGTCGCCTTCGTACAGTTCGCCCACGAGCATGGCCAGCACTTCCGTGTCGGTCTCGCTCTCGAACTTGCAGCCCTTGGATTCCAGGGCGGTCTTGATGGTCTGGTAGTTTTCGATGATCCCGTTGTGGACCAGGCTGATGCGGGATTTGTCGTCGCGGTGCGGATGCGCGTTGCGCTCGGCGGGCACGCCGTGGGTGGCCCAGCGGGTGTGCGCGATGCCTTCGGTGCCCGCGAAGCTCGCCAGATCCTTGCCGACCCTCGCTTCCAGCGCGGCCACCTTGCCCACTTCACGGCAGGTGGACAATCCGTCCGGACGTCGCACGCACACGCCCGCGGAGTCGTATCCGCGGTATTCCAGGCGCTTGAGACCCTCCAGCAGGAGTGGAAGGGCGGGACGATCGCCCAGGTATCCAACAATTCCGCACATCAGAGGACCTCCCGGGCCGCGTCGCACAAGGCACGCGCCCGTTCTTCGGTGGGTGCCTCCGCGATGGCGCGGAGGATGGGTTCGGTGTTCGATGCCCGCACATGCAGCCAGGAATCCGGCCAGGAAAGCCGCAAGCCGTCGCGCGTGTCGATTTGCGCATCGGAAAAACGCTGTTGCAGTGCGGCGATGGCGCCGGGAAGGGACTTGCCTTCCAGGCCGAACTTGGTCTTGACCATCGCGTAGCGCGGAAGGGCATCGGCCAGTTCGGACAGTTTCCGTCCCGACTCGGCCAGATAGGAAAGCACGACGGCGGCGGCCAGGAGTCCGTCGCGACCGGGGTGCAGACTGGGCAGGATCAATCCACCGTTGCCTTCGCCTCCCACCACGTCGTTTGCGGCCAACATGGCCTTGGCCACGTGGATCTCGCCCACCGAGGTGCGCTGGAAGGGAACTCCCGCCGCCAGGGCGATGTCTTCCGCCATGCGGCTGGTGGACAGGTTCACCGCCACGCCGCCGGGACGCTTTGTCAGAATATGTCGCACGCCCAGCGCGAGGGTGGCTTCCTCGCCCAGCGGGATTCCGTTTTCGTCCACCAGCGCCAACCGGTCGCCGTCGGGATCGAAGGCCAGCCCGATGTCGGCCCCGAAATTGCGCACCGCCATGCCCAGATCCGCCAATGCCTCGGGAACGGGTTCGGCGCCGCGGGGGAAGGTGCCGTCCGGGGTGGCGTAGATCACTTGGACATCGCAACCCAGGCGCTCCAGCATTCGCGGGGCGATCCGGTAGGTGGCGCCATTGACGCAGTCCACCACGACCTTGACGCGACGCTTGCGGATGGCCGCCAGCGAAAGTTCGGGCAGTTTGAGGATCGCGTCGATGTGCAGATCGTCCGCATCGGCGCCTTGGACCACTTGGCCCATTTCCGTGTGGGGAACCCAACGGAGGTCGTCGCGATCCACGCGATCGAACAGCGATCGGACCGATTCGGGCCCCAAAAACAACCCGTCCTTGTCCAGGAACTTGAGTGCGTTCCACGGGGCCGGATTGTGGGAGGCGGTCAGGATGATCCCACCCACCGCCTCGGGGTCGGCCAGGACGGCCATTTCCACCGTGGGGGTGGAACTGATGCCCAGCTTCACCGCGGTGCATCCGGACAGGGCCAGGGTGGCGCAGACCAGGTCTTCCACCAGGGGGCCGGAATCGCGCGCGTCGCGACCGACCAAAATCCGGCCTCGCCCCACTTCCTGCACGAAGGCGTTGACGTGGACGGCCAGGGCGATGGGAGTCAGGCCTTCGCCGACGATGCCACGGACGCCGGAGACGGAGCGCATGAGTATGGGAGCCATAGGTGGCAAAAGAAATACCATTTCAAACCATGTCTACGCTTCCGGTTGATACGATCGAGTCCGATTTCCGGCAAATCCGGTCCCGCCAAGGGGCTGTCGTGGTCGCTTCTCCCACCGGATCGGGCAAAAGCACCCGGATTCCGCTTTGGGCCTTGGACCAGGGGAAGGTGCTGGTGGTGGAGCCGCGGCGCATCGCGGCCCGTTCCCTGGGGCTCCATGTGGCCGCCCAGACAAATACCGCCCCGGGCGAGCTGGTGGGGTGGGCGGTGCGAGACGATGTGGTGCGCAGAGAATCGACGCGGGTGCTGTTTTGCACCCCTGGCGTGGCGCTGGGGATGCTGGGAAGTGGCGAGGCGGACGACTATTCCACTTGGATCCTGGACGAGTTCCATGAGCGGCGTGCCGATGTCGATGCGTTTTTGGCCTTCGCACGCAGCCGGGGCCAGGAAAAACGAATCGTGGTGCTTTCCGCCACCATCGCGGCCATGCCCGTGGCGCAGGCGCTGAATGGGGTGGTGCTGGAGGCGACCGGCCGGACCTTTCCCGTCACCATCGAGCATCTCGCGCCGTCCGGTGGGAGCCTGCCAGATCCATCCGCCTTGCCCTTGCGGACGGAATCCGCGTTGCGGAGGCTGGATGCCTCCGAGGGCACCGTACTCGTGTTCCTTCCGGGAATGTCGGAAATCGACGAATGCCAGGCTTGGCTGGCGGGAAGGGTTGCGGGGCGGATCGAAAAGCTCCATGGCACCCTCGCGCTTTCCGAACAGCAACGGGTGCTGGCCCCCTACGACGGCCTGCGGATCGTGCTGACCACCAACGTGGCGGAATCCGCCCTGACGGTTCCCGACGTGGTGGCGGTGGTGGATTCCGGGCTGGAACGGCGCATCGAACGCGCCAGCGGGTTCGCGCGATTGGAGTTGGGAGCCATTTCGCAGGCATCCGCCGACCAGCGCGCGGGCCGAGCCGGACGTGTGCGGCCGGGAAGGTGTCTTCGATTGTGGGCCCAAAGCGCGCGGCTGGAGGCCCACCCACGGCCTTCCATCCAGGTGGACGATCCGCGCGATTGGCTGTTGCCACTGTTGGTGGCCGGCGCCGACCCCCGCACCCTCCCGTGGCTGGATCGCCCCAGGGCTGATGGCGTGCGTGAGGCGCTGGAGGCCTTCGACCGCCTGGGCTTGTGGGAAGAAGACCTCTGGGCGGGGTCGGGCAAGCCCACAGATCTGGCCAAGCGCGCCACGCGTCTGCCCCTTCCCGCGGATCTGGCCGGTTTTTGCCTGCAGCACCTGGACAAACCGTCGCTTCGCGATGCCTTGGCCCTGGCCTCTTGCCTCAGCTCTTCGCGACCGGTTTTGCGGTCCAAGCCCTCCGAGCAGGCCATGGATGCCCGACACGATTTGGCCCGCGGGGGCGGAGACGAAACCCTCCTTTGCCGGATTCTGGACGTCCCCGCAGACCACGCCCTGGTCTGCGGGGTCCATCCCCCGGCCTGGCGCGAGGCATGCCGGATGGCGGCACGACTGCGGGAGGCCTTCGGGATTTCCGCCGATGGCTGGCCCCGCGATGTCCAGGTGGATGCCTTGGCGCGATCCCTGTGGTGCCTGGAGCCTCGGGCGCTGCGAAGACGCAGGGGGCCGCCTGGCAAGGAAGAATACGCCCTGGGCGAAGGCGCAGCGCTGTGGCCCTCCCGCGACAGCCTCACAGGTCTGCCCGAACTGGCCCTGGCACTTTCCGTCCATGGGGGGCGCACGGCCCGCGGCGATGCTCGGGTCTGGATGGACGCTTCGTTGGGGCTTTCATCGTCCGACTGCGCACGATTGGGTCTGGGGAGGCTGGAAGTGCTGCGCTCCAACTGGGGCCCCGACGGATTGATCGCCAAGTGGAACCGCCGGGTGGGAAAAGAGGTGGTGGCCAGCGGCGAAGGGCCGGTGACGGATTTTGAAGTGGCGCGAGCGTCGGTGTGGATCGCGTTGGACGCCAACCAACGTGGGATCGTGCAACAAGCCTGGGAGCACCAAGTGCAGGCGTGGTGCGTGCAACAGGGCGGTTGGGCCCCGCCACCCCAGATGCCGGAAGCCTGGTTTGCCCAGCAGGTACTGCGAGGGGATGTCCAAGACTGGAGACTGGCGGACAAGGCGCAAGTGCTGTCCGAACTGTCGCAGTCGCAAGGGGTCTATCCCGCCCGACACACGGAAGGCGCTCGCCGGTGGGAATTGGTCTGGGACGTGCGCAAAGGCAAGGTTCGCCCGCGTTTGCAGGAGGGCAAGCCGGGAAAACCCACCACTTTGACGCTACCGGCGGGCTGGAGCCTAAGCTAGCGTAACGATCCGCACAAAGCCAACAGACCGTTCGTCCTGAGGAGGCGGTGCAGCCGCCGTCTCGAAGCGAAGTCCTGAGCTTGCCGAAGGGGGCGTACACGGTCGTGCGGATTTAAAGACCCTAACACGAGGCTCTATTGGAGCTCGAGGTCTTCCAAGTCCGGTTCCGCTTCTTCCAGCCGATATACTCCGACGGACCAGCCAGAGTCCTGCCGGCGCCACCCGATTCGCTCCAGACGGAATCCGGCCAGGACCCAGATGGGAACGGTGCCCAACACTTCCGGTGGCAACGTGGAATCCGTGGCGGAAGAAGGGTCGTCGGTGGACGAGTCGGAATTTTGCGCGGTAGCTGACAACACGATCTGGGCGGTCCTTGGAGAGGAATCGTCGAGCAGGAGCCTTTGGGATAAGGCTGGCTCACGGATCAAGAATAGCTTAGCGACCCCTGATCAGGAAAGCAGTTTTTCAGGAGGGCTCGATCTTCAAGGTCCAGCTCCACGATTCGCCCGGCGGCAAGGCGATCATGCCGGGCTTGCCGCGCAGATCCCAATCGGCTCCGTGTTTGTCTGCGATCCCGTGCCATGGCTCCAGGCACAGGAAGGGCCCCGATGGCATGGTCCAGAACGCCCACCAGGGTGCGTTGGGAGCGGTCAGGCGCACGCGCGGGCCGTCTTCGGTGCCAAACACGACGGAATCCGACTTCACGCCTTCCAGCACGATCGCCCCGGCGCGAAACAGGTCCGCACGCAGCTTGATGTGGTCCATGTCGCGGAAGAATGGCACTTTCCGTCCGGTCAGGAGCGCGTCGGTCCCCACTTCCAGACGGTCGGCGGTCTCGCTGCGTTCGAACTGCAGGGTGTGGGCGTCGGCCGGGAAGGATTCGTCCAAAGGCCAACGGAACGCCGGGTGGGCACCCAGCGAAAACAGCAGGTCGTCGGAATTGGACGGGTTGAACACGTCGTAGCGCAGCACCAGCGCCTCGGAGTCGAGCGTGTAGGTGAGGGCCAGTTGGAACTGCTGCGGATAGCGCTCCAAGAACGGTCCGGCCGATCCGAGCAGGAAGGACGCGCAGGTTCCGTCCTCGTGGACGACGTCGAATTCCAGGTCGCGGGCGAAACCATGCTGGGGGAGATTGTAGCGGCGGCCCTGCCAGGTGTAGGCGTCGTTGTGGAGCCTGCCCACGATGGGAAACAGCGTGGGGGAGACCCGGTCCCAATGGGCGGCGTCTCCCGACCACATGTATTCCCGGCCGCTGTCGGCGCGGCGCAGGCTGCGAAGCTCGGCTCCCTTTGGGGAGATCGAAGCGGAGATGTATTTGTTGGATAGTTGTATGTGGCTCATGAGGCGATCCTGGTGGTCGAACTTATGGGACCAAGACGGTCGGTAGGATCCAAGGAAGCGGATCGAGAGGTTTCTGGGATTGGTGGATTTCGTAGTGGACGTGCGGGCCCGTGGAACGTCCAGTGGAACCCATCAATCCGATCTCCTCGCCACGCCGGACCTCTTGTCCCAACTCGCAACGAAAAGCGCTGAGGTGGGCGTACAAGGTCCGGATCCCGTCACCGTGGTCCAAAACAACGTAATTGCCGAAACTCGAACTGAACTCCCGCGTCACCACCTTTCCGCGCGCGGTGGCGATCACCGGCAGACCGGTCGGACCGGTGATGTCTTGTCCGCCGTGCATCATGAACACCCCCAAAACGGGATGCAATCGCCAGCCGAACCCGGATGAGACCTGCCCTCGAGCCGGAGAAATACTGGGGGTCGCCTCGAGTTTGGCCATGATCCGCTTGGCCCCTTGGACGTGGTTGGTCAGTCCTTCCCGGACCATCCAGGCGCGCTGGCCAAGATCTTCCAGGGAGCGGGCCCATGCTTCCTCGCCGGAAGGGTCGGGAAAAAGCGCGTCCAGCGTACGTGCATTGCTCCAACGCACGGCGGCTTTCGCCACGGAGCTGTCGGATTGGCCAAACCGGCTGGAAATCAATGTCCTGGCCGAATCCAGGGTCGCAACCTCGGCGTGGACGGGGTCTGACTCGCGGTGCAGCCGGGCCAAACGCTCCTGCAACAGCGAGGATTTTTGTTTTTGATACAGCAGTTTGGGATAGATGCGGGCGCTGGACAAGACCTGCCAGGCTCCTAGGACCAAGGCGATCGCGCCTAGGGCGATCAATACCAGAAGCCATCCGCCCGCCTTGCTCAACTGCACCGGGTAGGCTTTGCCCAGTTCTCCGATCCGCAGGGAGATTTCGCGTTTCATGGCGCGTCTTTGGAAGCCATGCCCAGGCGCTGGGCAAGTCGGGCACGCCCTTCTTCCAGCATAGGTGCCAGGACCGTGCGGGAAGCCCAAGATGCTTCCACCGCCTGTCTGCCTGTCGGCCAGGCGGCCGCCATGGTCATCATGGCGCAAATGGCCACCACCGCGCCTTTGACGGCGCCGGAAAGTCCGCCCAAAAGCCGATCGGACCAGGCCACGGTGCCCTCGGATAATTTTTTCCAGGCCAGCGCCGCCAAGGCTCCCAAAACCCACCCGACCACAAGTGACACCACGATCACCGCGACCGGCGCGATCAGGCTTCCCACCGGCAGGTAGGTGGTGGTCACCGACACCAGCACGGGCATTTGCCAAATCGCCAGGCCCAGACACAGGCCCAAACACCCGAATTTCAGGATTCCCGCGAGCAATCCGTGGCGCAGCCCGGACAAGGCCGGCAACACCACGATCGCCAAGGCGGTGAAGTCCACCCAGTTCAAACCGCCCCCCAAAGGACAATTTCACGGGGGGAAAACGGTTGGCTCAGCATCAAGTGCCGTTCGTCCTGAGGAGCAAGGTTCTTCCTTGCGTCTCGAAGGGCGGACGGCGAGGATGGAAGGCGATTCGCAGGGAGGGGCAGTCCAACCGATGGAATGCCGTCGCCCTTCGAGACGTCCCTGCGGTCCTCCTCAGGACGAACGGCATTTTCCCATGCCTGGGTAGGCTGATGATGGCAACCGTGTCCAGGGAGCAAGGTCACCATGCGATGGCGATTCCTGTCAGCACGCCCGTGGCCAGTCCTGCCCCGACCAGGGCCCACCAGGGCCACCCCAGGCGGGGCAATTTCTGATCAAATCTCCGCCCGGAGCGCACGGCGGCCATGAACGCGGCCAGATAAGCTTCGTGGTCGGTTCCGCAGTGGCCCCAGAGCCTGTCCACTTCCGACAAATAATCCGTGATCTCGCGCGCACGCTTGCGGCGGTCGCGCGACATGCAGCGTGCGATCAGTCCCGAGATCCGCCACGGCGTGCCGGGCTGGATCCGCCAGAGTGGCTTGGCCGTCTGGGTCAGGAGTGCGGTGAGGGTGGCATCGGGCTGGTCTTTGCGAAACGGATGGGTTCCACCAAGCGACTCGTACAGGCAAAGAGCCATGGAATAGATGTCGGAGCGTTCGTCCAACTCATCGCCCTTGGCCTGTTCGGCGCTCATGTAGGAGGTGGTGCCCACCACCATTCCCGGCATGGTGAGGTCGGATTGGTTTTCGAATCGCGCCACCCCGAAGTCCAGCAGCTTGACCTGGCCGGAATGGCTGATCAGGATGTTGGCGGGCTTGACATCGCGGTGGATGATCCCGTGGAGGTGGGCGTGACGCAGGGCTTGGGCCACCGTGCGGAAAATGGATAAACCCACATCCAACGGAAGGGTCCGTCGGAGGTCCAGGATCTCACGCAGCGTGAGGCCATCGATAAATTCCATGGCCATGGCCGGGCGTCCGTCCACGTTCCAATACCGGTACACATGGGCGTAGCCGGGATGGGCGACCCCGGAAAGCAAGCTGGCCTCGCGATGGAACCGGTTGAGCAATTCTTCGTTGGTGCCCACCGGAACCAGCTTGACCACCACCTTGCGGTCCAGCGACGGGTCGTGGCACAAAAACAGTTCGCTCATGCCGCCCAGACCAGTCCCGATCGGCTCCAGGACGTGGTAGGGTCCCAGGCTGCGGGGTTGGTCAGATTTCGGCGAAGTGGCGGTCGCGGGCTTCAAGCAGCTTGTCCACAACGGTGCGCGCGACGCGGACCGAACCGATTCCCGGGCACCCCGGCCGTTCGCCGTGGCTGTCGGAGCCTCCGGTCCAGACCAGATTGTAGCGCCGGGCCAGATCCTGGTACTTGCGTCGCGTCGCGGAAGTGAGTCGGTGGCAGTAGATCTCGATTCCCTTGAGTCCGGCTTCCACCATCATGGGGATCGCATCGTCCCGGTCGGTGTGCATGGGGTGAGCCATGCAAGCGGCGCCACCGGCGTTGTTGATCAGCGCGATGGCTTCGGCGGGTGTCAGGCATTCGGTCTCCACGTAAGCCGGGCACTTGGGGCCGAGCCATTTTTCGAAGGCTTCCTGGAAGGACTTGACGTATTCCTCTTCCAAAAGTGCGCGGGCGATGTGAGGGCGACCCACGGTTCCGCCTTGCACATACGACAGGACCTTTTCAAATCGCACCGGCATTCCCAATCGATCCAGCTTGCGGACCATTGCCTTGGCGCGCAGCAAACGGCGACGCTTGGATTTTTCCATGGCCTGGTTCAGGGCCAGGTTGGACGGATCGAAGAAATACCCCAGGATGTGGATGTCGGAGCCTTCCCACGAACTGGAAATTTCCACACCCGGGATCAGTTCCACACCCGTGTCGCGGGCGAGTTGCCGTCCCTGCTCCCACGAATCGAAATTGTCGTGGTCGGTGATGGCGATCGACTGGAGTTTGCGGCGAGCGGCGGTTTCGATGATTTCCGGGACGCTCAACGTGCCGTCGGAAAGGGTCGAATGCATGTGCAGATCCACCCAGCCGGGAGGTCGGCTGCCCGAAAAGGGCGCGAACGGCTGAAAGGTGCAATGGTGCATAGGGCTCTCCTACCTGGAAAACTACCACAGTCTGGCCGTCTGGGAAAGCGTTCCATTGCTCGAGTGCATCTCCGAGCGGGACGACCGCGCGGAATTAGGGTAGATTGTCCCAAGATGTACGTGCTCCTGCTCATCTTGGCCGTTCTCATTCTGGTCGCGCTTTTCTTGGCGAGCCTTTATGTGGCTTTGCAGAAAAAAAACCAGGAAGAAGATTCCAGTCCCCAAATCCACAATTCTGGCGTGTACCGGTTGCGTCGCAGTCCGCGCGAAGCCCTCCTTCTGGCCAAGCCATCGGAGAAGGAAATCCAGGAACACCTCAACAACAATGGGTGGACTTCCTCGGAAGTGCAGGCCATGGTCCAGCTGTGGCGCGATCAGACCGAGCAAAATCTCCGAGTGATCGAAGACGCCGACATCAAGGAAGTCCGGACCTTCGAACTGGTGATTCCCGCGTCGCAGGCCGATGCGCTCAAGCAGTTTCCGAAGGGGACCTACGTCACCCGCGACCAGCTTGGCGCCAATGCCCAATTGATCCCCCCGTTCCATTTGGGGTGCCGAACCATGCTCAAGCCCCGCAACGCCTGGGAAGAAGGGGATTGGAAGCCTTTGCTCCCCGATGGAGGGCGTTACCTCGTACCCGATTGGAGGACTCTTGTCCGCTAAACCTTTCCTCGCCACCCTCCTTGCCTGTGTCGGGTTCGCACAGGCCCAATCTTCCATCCTCACCCTGGTGATGCCCGTGGGTGCCCGGCAATTGGGCATGGGCGAAGCCTCCGTCGGGCTTTCCGACGACGTGTTCGCCCCGTACTGGAATCCGGCCGGCCTGGCGTTTGGGCCACTGGCCGACGAATGGGAAATGGTCCGCGCCCAGTCCAAATTCAGCGGTCCCGTCACGGCCTTCGCTTCCAGCAAGCGTTCGGGGCTCTTCTCCCGCGGCGAACTGTGGGTGGCCTCCGGTGCCGACCTGCAGCGCTTCGACGGCAAGGGCTGGCGCACCTCCTTGAAGGTGGGATTGCCCCAGGGCGAAAAGGCAAATGCGGTCATCCGCAGATTTCTGGGGAACATGTACCCCGCGGACACCGCAGGCCAACGCCAAATCGAATCGGCCATCCTGAAGGCCTCCGGTGCGGTGCGCGAAGCGGATGAAAAGGACTTGGTGGAGCTGGAAGTCCCGTTCAAGTTGGTGGTTCGCGATTCCATCCGGGCCATCGCCGTGGATGAAACCGGCAAACTCTGGTTGGGCACCACCAACGGCCTGCTTCGGTGGGATGGCAAAGCCTGGAAAGTCTGGCGTGACTCCGCCTCGGGACTTCCTTCCGATCGCGTCACCGCCCTGCAGCCTGCCGGAACCAACCTGTGGGTAGGCACCGACAGCGGCCTCGTGCGTTTGCGCCAACGTGAAAACGAGTTGGAAGTCCGCCGTTTCGGCGAGACCTACCTGGGTAGCCAATACGTGACCGCGCTCGGCTGGGCCGAGAAATCCAAGAGTCTGTGGGTGGGTACCCTCGGTGGCGGCATTTCGCGCCTGGAAATCACCGCAGCGGCTTCCACCTGGAAGCGATGGCAGGTCGCCGACGGAGTTCTTTCCGATACCTCCAGCGCCATGGCCATGGATCCGGACGGCCAGCCTTGGATCGTGCAGACCACCGGCGTGGTTCACTGGGACGGCAAAGGCTGGGAAAAACTGCGGTTCCAGCGCGTTTCCATGCGCGGGATCGCGGTGGACAAAAAACGCAACGTCTGGATCGCCACCGACAAGGGTGTCTGGAAGTACCTGCCCCGAGCCGCCCAGAAGAAAGCCTCCGCGGGCAAGCAGGACGGCGCGCCCCAAGGACGCTGGGTCCATTACCACTCCGGCAACGGCCTGGGCGCCAACGACGCCACAGGTGTGGTGGCACAAGGCGAAGATCTTTGGTTCACCACTTCCAACGGCGTCGTGCGCTCGCGCCACGCGCCGGCACGCGCAGGCCTGTTCTTTGAAACCCTGCTCCCTGCCCTGAACCTCAAGGACCTCTACCACACATACGCCGGCGTCACCTATCCAGTGGAAGAATGGGGCACCTTCGGCGGCTTTGTGAATTTCCTCTCGCTGGGACAGACCACCTACCAGGAAGAAAACGGACCGGTCCAGAACTTCTCCTCGTACGAACTGATCGGCGCGTTGTCGTACGGCACCCGGTTGGATCGCAACTGGGGTCTGGGGCTGAACATGAAGTTCATCTACTCGGCGCTGGCATCCGGCATCACCATCGGAGGCCAGAAGGAATCGGGCGTGGCGGTCAGCTACGCATTCGATGCGGCCGTGTTGCGCAAAAACATCCTGGTGCCCGGTCTCACCTGGGGCGCGGTGATCCAAAACATCGGACCGTCCATCTTCTACATCTCTTCGGACGAATCCGACCCGATTCCACTCACCTGGCGCACGGGCATGTCCTACGAGGTGTTCCGCACCCCGAGCCACGCTCTGGCGGTGGCAGCCGATTATTCCCGTGAGACCATCTCCCGCTACGAGTCCGGCCGCGCCCGCGACTTCGCCACTGGCGCCTACTACGCAGTCGCCGAGCCCTGGGGAGCCGGCAAGGCGCCAGTGGATGCCGGCATGGCCGACATCGCCTCGAAGAATTTCGAGGAATCCATGTACAACATGGGGATCGAATACACCTATTCCTCCATGTTCTGCCTGCGGTCGGGACTCCTGTTCGATCCGGGCGGCCAACGACAGGAATTGGACCTGGGCATGGGTGTGACGCTTTCCGATCTTCTGCAGCTGGACTACGCCTACATCAAGGACGTCGCGTTGTTGGGCAACCAGCCCGAAGGCGTCCGCTCCGGCCAATCGCGCATTTCCCTCAACGTGCTGTTCTGACCCAGAACGCCCCCCGCATCGGAGAACCCATGAAAAAGTCCCTCCTCGGTCTGCTGGCTCTGCCCCTGTTGTTGGCCAGCTGCGATCTGTCCGAGACCTTGAACATCTTCAAGCTCGGGTTCTCCTCCAACGGCTACGACGGCCCGACCATCAATGGCCCCTCGCTGGCGCGCGTGGGCGTGATGCTCCTGCCCAAGGGAACCAACATCGGCGGATTCAAAATCGAAGGTGGCGATGGACTGACTCCCACCCAGATTTTGGACTCCTTCAAGCTGGGCATCACCTTCAAGGTGAAAGCCGACAACTCCGGCAACGCGGAAAAGGCCGCTTTCGGAACCGAGCTGCTCAAGCCCAAGCTCCAGTTCCATCTGATGGACAAATCCTCCGCGCCCATCGATGTCGAGTTCAAGCCGTTCTCGGTGGATGGCGGCAAGGTGATCGACCTGACCTTCCCCATCGAGCTTCCGCTGACCACCATCACCTCGCCGGCTCTGCGCAAGAAGCTTCTCAATGGCGACGCGGTCCCGTACTTCCTGACGGGTGTGCTTTCCTTCGACTTGAAGAGCCTCGATGGCGTCTCCAAGGGAGTGGACCAGGTGTCGTTGGATCTGGCCACCGATTCCATCCCCACCCGGCCCAAGGATGGCTCGGCCGCGGAACTCGGATCGGCCCTGCTTACCCTGCTGAAGCTCTAAGCCTGCCTGGGGTAACTTCCTGTAACACCTGGAACTAACCTCGCCCTTCGAGACGCCCATGGCTTCGGCTCCGCTCAGCCATCGGGCTCCTCAGGACGAACGGACCGCTTCTTTTTTATCGGACAATCCAAGGGTTCTTCGTGCCGTGAGCTGATGAACAAACCGTTCGTCCTGAGGAGGTGGCGTAGCCACCGTCTCGAAGGGCGAATATGGCATTCATGCTCTCGGAATTCTACCAGGGGACGAAGCCCTCGATCTAGCCGGGCGTTTGTGTAAAGTGCAACGGACCTTTCGCAAACCTCCCAGCCAAGGCGAATAGAACGAATCATCTTCTATCCCATGGTGAAGAGTTTTCGAACGATCGCTTCCTTCTTGGCATTGACGCTGAGCTTGACCACGGCTTCTGCCGCAGAGAACGCCCGTGGCGCGGATGTGGGTTGGCTTTCCGAGATGGAAAGTTCCGGGCGCACTTTCCGCGACCGCCAGGGCAAAGTGGGCGACCTGTTGGCGATTCTCCAGGGGGAGGGTGTCAACAGCATCCGGTTGAGGGTTTGGGTCAAGCCCGCCGCTGGTTGGTGCGACAAGAACGATGTGGTCAAGATGGCCACGCGCGCCTCCAAAAGGGGCTTTCGGATCATGATCGACTTCCACTATAGCGACCATTGGGCGGATCCGGGCAAGCAGGCCAAACCAGCGGCGTGGGCTTCCCACGGAATGGACGCGCTTAAGACGGACGTGGCCGACCACACAACGGAGGTCCTCCAAGCCTTGAAGTCGGCTGGGGTCACGCCGGAATGGGTGCAGGTGGGCAACGAAACCAACGATGGGATGTTGTGGGACGACGGCAAAGCCTCGAAGTCCATGGCCAACTTCGCAGCCCTGATCCAGAGTGGCTCCAAGGCGGTGAAGGAGGTGTTCCCCAACGCCAAGGTGGTGGTCCATGTCTCCAACGGCTTCGACAATTCCCTGTTTCGCTGGATCTTCGATGGACTGAAGAGCAATGGCACGGCCTGGGATGTGGTCGGCATGAGTGTTTATCCACAACCGGCCACCTGGCGCAACCTGGAATCCCAGGTGCTGACCAACATGAAGGACATGGTCTCGCGCTATGGCAAGCAAGTGGTGATTTCCGAGGTGGGGATGGCCATGGCCTCGGCAGATTCCGGCTACGCGCTGCTGAAAAAGCTCCAGGCGGATGTCGCGAGCCTTTCCAATGGAGCCGGGTTGGGGGTGTTCTACTGGGAGCCGCAGGCCTACGGTGGGTGGCAGGGTTACATGCTGGGCGCCTTCGACGATGCGGGAAAACCGACCAAGACCATGGAAGCCTTCCGCGAGCTTTCCGGGGTTTCGTTGCCGGTGCGGCCGCAGCAGAAAACGTCTGTGTTGCCACGCATGGAAGTGGACGGCTACGATCCGTTGGGGAGAGTCGCACCGGATCGCTAGGCTTCACTTCCCCCCCGCGCGTTCAAAAGCCCAAAAACCCGACTGGCACGAAGCGTTTCCGGTAACGTAGAATCCTGACTTGGATGATTAACCGAGGAGAATGTCCAATGATCCGAGTCGCTGAATTGCCGAAAATCCTTGCCGCATTGTGCTTGGCGGTTTGCGGATGGACCGGAAACGCTGCGGCGTGGACCACGGAGACGTTCGACAATCTCGGATTATCGGATGGCCATACACGCGGCAATGGGATCACTCTCGGGAATTTCAAGTACTACTGCAGCAACGGTTCCGGTGTCTATTACGACAAGGCCAATTCGTTGGGAAGTGGTGGTTCCGGCGGCATCCAGAGGAACTGGAACAGCATGGACGCCACATGGCTTTCCTTCACGCGATCCGATCGCTCGGTTTTCAGCCTGAAGCAGATCTTCATTTGGGATTCGAACTACGGAGGGAGTCCGTCGAATACCTTGAAAGCGTTCCGGAATGGAGTTCAGGTCTATTCCAATCCGTCCATCTATGCTTTCGACAGCGCGACAAAGGTTCTCAATTGGACCAACATCGATTCGATGGTGATCCTCGATAGTCCCGATCTCTACTCGAACATCGACAACATCATGTGGGAACCATACGTTACCCCGTCTGCCGCAACAGGGACGAAATCCGGTGTAAGCTCCACCGGCGCGACGGTTTTTGGCAGCGTGAACGCCAACAACACGACCACGTCGGATTCGATCCAATACGGCCTGACGACGAGCTACGGCACGACGGTGGTGGCCAGTCCTCCCACCGCTACGGGTTCGAACGCGACTTCCATCAGCGCGACGTTGAGCGGGTTGATCGCATCGAGCACCTACCACTATCGGGTGAAAGCCGTGAATTCGGCGGGAACCGTCTACGGCCTCGACTCGACCTTCACCACCCTTGCAACTCCACCCTCGGCCACAACGAACGCAGCGACGGGTGTGGGTTCGACCGCGGTCACCTTGAATGGGTCGGTGAACGCCAACGGCGTGAGCACGACGGTGACGTTCCAGTATGGCGCCACGACCAGCTACGGCACGACCGTCACCGCGGGGCAGAGCCCCGTGACCGGCTCGTCGGCTACGGCCGTGAGCGTCGCCCTGAGCGAGCTGACCCCGAACGCGACCTACCACTATCGCGTGGTCGGCGTAAACGGCGGAGGTACCACCAATGGCGGCGACCTGACGTTCACGACCAGCGGCGCGGCTCCAACGGTCACTACAGGGACAAAATCCGGTGTAAGCTCCACCGGCGCGACCGTTTCCGGCACGGTGAACGCGAACAATGCGAACACGGCGGATTCCGTTCGGTACGGCGCCACCACAAGCTACGGTACGACGGTCGTGGCCACCCCGGCCACCGCCACGGGCACCAGCGCGACTTCGATCAGCGTGATTTTGAGCGGGCTGACGCCGAACACGACCTACCACTATCAAGTGAAGGCAGTGAATGCGACCGGCACCAGCTACGGTGACGACTCGACCTTCACCACTTCCGCGATCGTTCCCACGGCGACGACCGGAGCCGCTTCCAGCATCACGGGCACGGGAGCCGCGATCGCGGGTACGGTGAACGCGAACAACGCGAGCACGACGGATTCCGTAAGCTACGGCCTGACGACCAGCTATGGTACGACAGTGGCTGCGAGTCCTGCGACGTCGACGGGCACCAGCGCAACCTCCATCAGCGCGACCTTGAACGGCCTGACGCCGAACACGACCTACCACTACCAAGTGAAGGCCGTGAATGTGGCGGGTGCAAGCTACGGAGCGGACCAGACCTTCACCACCTCGGCGATCGCGCCCACGGTGACGACGGGAACGAAGTCGGATGTGGGTTCCGAGTCGGCGACGGTTTCTGGTACGGTGAACGCGAACAACTCGAACACGACGGATTCCGTGCAGTATGGGTTGACGACGGGCTACGGCACGACGGTCGTGGCCGCTCCAGCCACGGCCACGGGCACCAGCGTGACATCGATCGGCGCGGTCTTGAGTGGCTTGACGGCCAACACCACCTACCACTATCGGGTGAAGGCGGTGAATGCGGCCGGCACCAGCTACGGACCAGACTCGACCTTCACGACGACCATGCTGGCGCAGACGATCACCTTCGATGCCCTGTCCTCGCGGACCTACGGGACGGATCATGTCAGATTGGCGGCGACCGCGAGTTCCGGTTTGCCAGTGGGCTACGCCAGCGCCAACGAGGCTGCGGTGCGCATTTCCAACGACACGGCTTACCTGTTGGCGGCGGATACCGCCACGATCACGGCCTCCCAGGCCGGCGACGGCAACTACCAAACCGCGAATTCGGTTTTCCGGATCCTGACGATCACCCGGAAGCCCTTGATCATCGCGGACGCCACGGCCCAGAACAAGACCTACGACGGCACGACCGACGCGACGGTGACCGGCGCGCACCTGGATGGCGTGGTGAATTCCGACGACGTCTCGTTGTCTCTGGGGAACGCGACTTTCGCGACCAAGGACACCGGAACCGCCAAGTCGGTGACGGTGACCGGATCCATCTTGACGGGTGCCAAAGCCGGGAACTACAGCCTGACCGAGGTTTCCGGATTGGTTGCGGACATCTCCGCCCACCCGATCACGGTCACCGCCCAGGCCAACAGCAAGATCGAGGGATCGAACGATCCCGTCTTGTCCTACAAAGCCTCATCGCTCGTCGGTTCGGACGCATGGAGCGGGGCCTTGGCTCGTGATCCTGGCGAAGACCCTGGCGACTACCCCATCCGCCAGGGGACGCTCAGCGCCGGAGACAACTACGACATCACCTTTGTGGGAGCCGATCTGACCATTTCCAGGGTTTCCGCCCTCGGATCCCGTCCCCAAAAGCGCCCCACCTCCGTGGAACTGGGGGTGAAAGTGGATCGGGTCTTCGCATCGATGGCAAACGGCGCGGCAGCGGCGAGCCTTGGTGAAGCCAACTGCACGGATGCGACCCACTGCCAATCGCTGGATGTGGTCCTGCCTGAGCCGTCCCGGATCTCGGTGGCCATCTTCGACAACATGGGGACTCTTGTGATCGCCTTCCAGGAACGGATCGATGGATCTGCCTTCCAGCGCCTCCGGCCGACCCTCGATGGACGGAAAATCTTCTCGCTGGCTTGGAATCTCCGAAGTGCCAAGGGGGTGGCTGTCCAGCCGGGAGTCTTCCTCTGGAAGATCGAGGTTCTGACCGACGATGGTCGCAAACTGGAAACGGTCAAACGGCTCGGGGTGAAGTAGGAGAGGCGATGGCGCAACCACCACCATCACGGTGGCACCCTCGGTTGCAAGTGGTAGAGTGATGATCAAGATCAACAACATCACCGGGGGCATCGGGGTGGTCCGCCACCGTCGATCGCCAGGTCGAGGTTCGCTATCCAAGTCACGGCGAGCGCAAGGATCAATTATGCTTCATAGGTGTTCACAGGAAATCTTTGCTGAATCTTTTTCCAAAAAGGGAGTTTTGTGAAAAATCATCATCCATATGAAAAGGTATTGCTGCTTTTGCTTGCGTTTTTATTCGCCCCGAATCTATATGCGGCTAGCCTGGAATCGAATCTCGTGGTCAATGGCGATGCAGAGATGGGTGTTATAAACCAGCTCCCTCATGGTTGGGTTGCATCAGGCCCCCACGCGGCGGATTTCGTTACTGCGGACGCATATTTTGGCCAGAACGTGCAGATTGTCCCGTCCCACGTTTGATTCCCCGGGTTGATCACTGTTTGTCCCGCGTTCGTTGACCCAGTGTTGACGTAGTCGGACCACGTATCGCGGGACGCGGATCGGGGTACCCCTTCGGGAGTGTGACGGTTGAAGCACTTTTGTGCCCTCGACCAACACAACCACAAACCCGGAGAGGCACCCATCAACTTAGCACTTCCGTCGGCTCCCGTGGATACCCGTCACCGGATCCGCTTTCATCCCTCCTTACCTCCACAACGGTGCCCTCGGCTGCAACGGCACGAACCTTAGACCTTACGGGAGCTACACCCGCAAGGGCACGCACTGGGTCGACGACGAGATCCGCATTCCACGGACTCGATGCCTCGAATGCAGCCTTACCTTCGGCGTTTTTACCCCAGGGCCTCCTTCCCGTGTGTCGGGCTCCGCTGGCTTTACTGAAGTGCGTGACCCGCTTGTTCGAGCGCGGCATCCCAGCGTCTCGGATCCGCGATTGGGCCGGACTCGTGTGCGGAGTACTGGCCCGTCTTCAGGGCCGGATCCTCTCCCTGGGCTCCACACTCGTATCCCTCGCCCGCAGCGATGGCCACCTCGATGGATTGCCTGACCCAGACAGCATCGTCACCTGCCTGCGTCTATCCGCACATTGGCCCTGGACCGAGGCCGTTTATGCATTGTCCCGCGCTTTGTACCCCTGCCGGTGGCCTACCGGACCTCCAGATCCTCGTTCAACACGATTCGTGCACGATTGACGGATCTTGTCTGCCGTATCGTTTGATCCCCTCGGGGAAGACGCATCCGAGACTTCATCGACACCGGAGATCCACCATGACAGACTCTCTCCGCCCCCGGCTTCCGCCGCGAGGACGCATTCCGCACGTGCTCGCCGGGCGCGACACGAAGGTGCGACAGCACCCCACAGTCAAGGCGCCACCCGACCGACGCGTTATGGAGGTACGGCGTCATCAGCGCCTTCCTGCACGCCGCGCCCACCGAAGCGAGCCTGCGACAGAGGCTTCAGAATGCCGCGTCCCAGCAGTGGATCGATCCGGCCGGACGCACGCGCCCCATCCCCGCCGAGACGCTTCGCCACTGGATCTACCGATACCGAAAAGGCGGCATACTGGCATTGTCTGACAGAACTCGTCGTGACAAGGGTGAGACCCAGGTTTCCGAAGAGATGATCCAGGCATTGACCAAGCTGCGAGAGGAATTCCCGGCCCTGACCACGCTGAGGCTCTTGTCCCTGCTGCGTCAGCGCAAGGAGTGGGACGGACGCGCTCCGTCGCGATCGGCCATCTACCGCGCCGTACGGACCCGTGGACTTCAGAGGCGGGGCGAGATCGCGACCCAAACCACGGAAGAGGCCAGGGCATTTGCCTATGACCACTTCGGGCAGATGTGGACCGCCGACTTCCTCCATGGACCCACCGTGCGCGAGGACGCAAGGCCTCCCAGAAGCTCTACCTGCTGGCCATCATCGACGATGCCACACGCTTTGTGGTGCACGCCCACTTCTACACCACGGAAGGAATCGTCGCACTGGTCCACGGATTGTCCGAGGCCATCACACGATTCGGTATACCGGAGAGGTTCTACACCGACAACGGATCGGCATTCCGGACGCTCCATCTACAGACCATCGCGGCACGACTCCCGGATTCACCTTGCCGCACACACCCGCCTACAGACCACAGGGGCGCGGCAAGATCGAACGATTCTTCGGGACTCTTCGACGACAATTTCTGGACGGCACTATCGCCGCTTCTCGCAAGGAATGGAACCTCAAGCTGCGCGAGTGGATCGACCGCTACCACCACGCTCGTCACGAAACCCTCCAGGCCACCCCATTGGAGCGGCGACTCTCCACACCAAGCCTCCTGCGCCCTTTCCCCGGCGTGGCCGATCCTCTCAAGAAGGCATTCCTCCTGGAGGCGCGACGCAAGGTCCGCCGCGATGGAACCGTCCTGCTCGATGGTGCCACATGGGATGTCCCAGGCGCATTGCCGGGAGAGGTCGTCAACATCCTCCATGCGCCCTGGGTCCCGGAGCAGATTCTCGTCGGACCAGATCACAAGGTCGCAAGGCCCGTCGACAGAATCGTCAACGCCACACGCTTCGCCAAAAACCCCATCCGCGGCAACGCACACACTGACGCCAAAAAAGACACCCACAAGGAGAAAAGCCCATGAACAGCCAGAACCCAAAAGCCGCATCCAACGGCACCAACACGGTCGGAATCCTCGAGCACTTCCGATGCCGATACGCTCCCTTCTCGGACACCTTTCCACTCAAGGATGCGTGGATGTCCAAGGTCGACGGCGACAACCTCCGACGCATGGAAGCGCTCCTGTCACAGGGAAAGTCGTTCGCCTTGGTTGGAGAGCCCGGAACAGGCAAGTCCATGCTTCTCAAGCGACTTCTGGAGCGACTGGACGCCAAGACCTATCGTACGGTCCTGATCCCGTGGGCAGGACAGAAGACAGGACAGATTCTGCGTGAGATTTGCGACAAGATCCGTCTGGACGTCGCGGGACGAACGCCACTCATCCAGCGGCTCCACAAGGCAATGGCACGATCCAACGATGCGCCGTACACGGTCGTTGCCATCGACGAAGCGCACAACCTGCCGCGCGAGGCACTCCATGAGCTGTTCTCTCTCACCGCCGACCACCAGAGCGCAACCGCTTGCGCGTCCATCGTCCTGGCTGGACATCCGGTGCTGACCAAGATCCTCGAACTGGACATCAATGCCGCCGTCAGATCCAGGATCGCCATGCGCTTTCGGACCACGCCCCTGGATGAAGAGGAAGTCGAAAGCTTCGTCCAGTACAGACTCAAGGCCGCGGGGGCCGAATTGGGAACCTTCGACAAGGAAGCGTACACGACACTCCACATCGACTCCAAAGGAAACAGAAGAGCCATCATGAACATCGCGGGCAACGCCATGGACTTGGCGTGTGAACGCGCCGAAAGGATCGTCGCCGACGACATCGTCAGGAGGTCGCCAGTATGAGCTGATCCAAAGCATTCAGGATGCGGCGAAGCAGGGGCCTCGGCGGAAACAACCGCCGAGGCCCTTGTCGCTTCAGGTCAGGCCGATATCAGACAAGCAGAGCTGGGGAAAATAGCGCGGGACAAACTGGTTGGTAAAGCGCGGAAGGGGACAGCAGATGGTTCACCATAAAGTATTGGAGATTTACAGTAGTTTGCCCAATCGTGAAGCCACTCTGTTCCAAACAATCGATGTCTCGACATTGCAGAGTCAAATCGCAACAGGCCTGGTTGCGTTGTCGTTTTCTGGACAGGTCTTTAGCTGGTATGGCGCCACCGCGGAGTACAAGATCGAGGAGCTGGATGCCTCGAGCAATTTACTGAACACGCATACCAGCGGAATTTTCAGCCTGTCTGGGCAGTCTCTCAATTACCACACCACTGATTCTTCTGCCTGTACGTGGACGACGACCACGATTACAGTTCCCAGCCTGAACACCAATACAGCAAAATTGCGAGTGTCTATTTACGGGAAGACATCAAATGTTTCCGAAGATTATGTTGATTTTGATAATATCCAACTGATACTCTCTACGCCTGCGACCGTCACCACGCAGGCTGTTTCCGGTATCACAACCACGAGTGCGACTGGCAATGGGAGCATCGCCAGTTTGGGATCCTCCAATCCCACGGCGCACGGCATTTGCTGGAACACCACTGGCACTCCCACCATCTCCGATAGCAAGATCAACAAAGGTTCCGCCTCGTCGACCATGGCGTTCACCGTTGCCATGACAAGCTTGTCCGCCAGCACCACCTACCATGTTCGGGCGTTCGCGACCAACTCGGCGGGCACCAGCTATGGAGCGGATGTGGCCTTCACCACCAATGCACCTTCCCCGACCATCAGCGGCGTGGCACCTCCGGCCAATGGCACCTACCTCGCTGGACAGAATCTGGATTTCACGGCGACGTTCACCGCTGCAGTGGGTGTGGTCGCCACGGGCGGCACTCCGTACATGAATCTGTCCATCGGTGGGGTTTCCAAGCAAGCCTCGTACGTGTCGGGCAGCGGTACCGCCGTCCTGGTGTTTCGCTACACGTTGGCTTCGGGCGATGTCGGCGCAGTGGCCACGGGCACGACGTTGGTTCTCAATGGCGGAACCATCAAACACGCATCCAGCACCGACGCGACGCTCTCCTTCGCCGCCCCCACCACCACCGGGATCACGGTGGATGCCCGACCGACCCAGACCATCAACTTCGGCGCATTGGGCCCACAGACCTACGGGACGGAGTTCCTCAAGCTGACGGCGACCACCAATTGCGGACTTCCCGTGACCTACGAAAGCGCCAACACCTCCGCGGTGCGCATTTCCAACGACACGGCCTTTCTGTTGGCTGCCGACACTGCCACGATCACGGCCAGCCAGCCAGGCGGCACTGCCTGCTTGGCGGCAACTCCCGCTTCGCGGATCCTGACCATCGCCAAAAAGCCCCTGACCATCACCGGGGCTTCGGCCGAAAACAAGATCTACGACGGCAGCACAGAGGCCACCGTGGCGGGCGCGCAGCTGGCCGGCATCGTGAATGCCGACGACGTGGTGCTGGTGTTGGGAACGGCGACCTTCGCGACCAAGGATACCGGCACCGCCAAGCCGGTGACGGTGACGGGATCCGTCCTTACGGGCGACGAGGTGGGGAACTACAGCCTGACGGAGGTTTCCGGATTGGCCGCGAACATCTCGCCGATGAGCATTGAGGTCAGAGCCTTTCCTGCGACAAAGATCCACGGCGAAGCCGACCCCTTGTTTTCCTACATGGCGGGGCCACTTTGCACTGGGGACGCGTTCACGGGTGCCATCGCCAGGGAGCCTGGCGATTCGGTGGGAGAGTATGTCATCGGGCTGGGCACGCTGAGCGCGGGAGCCAACTACGTGCTCGACTTGATCTCGGCGAAGTTGAAGGTGACCAAGAAGCCTCTGGCCATCACGGGGGCCTCCGCCCAGAACAAGATCTACGACGGCACCACAGTGGCCACTGTGACGGGTGCGCAGTTGCAGGGTGTGGTGGAGGGCGACGACGTGTCGCTCACCCTGGGCTCGGCGACCTTCGCGACCAAGGACACGGGCACCTCCAAACCGGTGACGGTGACGGGATCCGTCCTGATTGGCGCGCAAGCCGGCAACTACACATTGACCGAAGTGACCGGCCTGAGCGCCAAGATCCAGCAGGCGACGGTTTCCGTCACCACCTTCGCCGCCAGCAAGGTCTACGGAGAGTCCGACCCGTTGTTGTCGTATGCGTCGGATCCTTTGAGTTCCGGGGATGTGTTAACTGGTGCCATCGCCAGGGAGCCTGGCGATTCGGTGGGAGAGTATGTCATCGGGCTGGGCACGCTGAGCGCGGGAGCCAACTACGTGCTCGACTTGACCTCCGGGAAGTTGAAGGTGACCAAGAAGCCTCTGAACATCACGGGGGCATCCGCCCAGAACAAGACCTACGACGGCACCACCGAGGCCACCGTGACGGGTGCGCATCTGGCCGGCGTGGTGGAGGGCGACGACGTGTCGCTCACCCTGGGCTCGGCGACCTTCGCGACCAAGCACGCAGGAACCGCCAAACCGGTAGAGGTGACAGGATCCGTCTTAACTGGTGCGAAGGCCGGAAACTACGTCCTGACCGAGGTTTCGGGATTGGCAGCGAACATTTCCCCCCGCCGCGTTTCCGTTGCGGCCCATGCCAAGAGCAAGGTCCAGGGCGCCAGCGATCCTGAGTTGTCCTACGTGGCCACGCCGCTTGTGGGCTCGGATGCCTGGAGCGGATCCTTGTCCCGTGATCCTGGCGAAGAACCGGGGCACTACCCCATCCGCAAGGGGACGCTCAACGCAGGCAGCAACTACGACATCGACTTTGCGGAACAGGACCTGACCATCTCCAAGGTTTCCGGCCTGGGTTCTCGGCCAGGCCGACGCCCACCCTCCAGCGAACTGGGCGTGAAGGTCGACCGGGTCATGGCTTCGATGGCCAGGGGATCCGGTGCGGGCAGCCTGGGCGGAACCGGTTGCCGTGACAACGACTGTCAAGCGGTGGAAGTGGTCCTACCGGCGCCTTCGCGGATATCGGTGGCCATCTTCGACAACCTGGGCAATGCGGTGATCTCGTTGCAGGAAGATATCGACGGGATCCGCTACCGCAACCTCCAGCCCACCATGGATGGCCGCAAGTTATTGCCGGTCGCCTGGAACCTGCGCAGCGCCATGGGGTCGGCGGTCCAGCCGGGAGTCTACCTGTGGAAGATGGAAGTGGTGACCGAAGACGGCCGCAAGTGGGAGACCATCAAGCGACTGGGCGTGAAGTAGGACCTGCCACCGACGGGTGGTTGGCCAGATCCGACGTGTAGGCCACCACTTTGTCCTTGGGTTCCAGGGCCCCGATGTTCACGGGTGAAGCCAACAGCGTCTCCAGTGCCTGACGGATATTGTCTGCATCGCGGGCGGCCGGGTGGAGTCGCAGGTGGAACGTACCTTGGGAATCCTGGTGCAGCTGGAATTGCGGCAGGGCGAAGGCGGCCAGGCAGCGGCTGACCTCGATGTTGTTGAGCCAACGGCCCTGTCCGTCGCGAAAGCGCACGGGCGAACGCCCTTCCAGGTCCACCAGTCGGCGCGAGTCGGTGGGGTGGCGCGCCGCCCAATCTCCGGTGCGGTAGCGAAACAACGGCAGGTACGGGTTGTAGCCGCCGGTGAGGGTGATCTCGCCGCGTTGGCCGGGGGCGACCTCGTTGCCGAGCGGATCCAACAGTTCCACCAACAGACGGCTCTGGAGCAGGTGGAAATCCTCTCCGACGGGGCCCTTGGCGGCGATGGGTCCGGACTCGTTCATGGAGTACACGTCCACCACCGGGCAGCCCAGACGGTTGGACAATTCCTGGCGCAATGCCGGAGAAAGCATCATGGAGGTGGACATCGCCGCTTTGGGTCGGTGGGTCATCCCTAGGTGGGAAAGTTCCGGAAGCGACAACGGATCGCCCGTCACCAGTTCGGGGGCCAGCCAATCCAGGTACCGGGCGCGGTCGGACGGATCGTTCCAGTCGTTGGGGTGCAGGTTCAGTTTCACGATCCCGGCCTCGTCGTGCAGCGGATTCACGGAGGTGTACGTGAAGCTTGATTCCTGGAACCCCGCCAGCACCACGGCGGTGTGGCCGCCTGTGGCGGAGAGCTCGATCCCATGGAGGGCCAAGGCCTTTTTCAGGAAGGCCAGGTGGTTGGCCGTCACCTTGGGGTGGGAGGCGATCACGATGCGATGCCCGGTGGTGCCGGTGGTCTCGAACTGGATGATCTCCGAAGTGGGCAGGTTGTCGGGAACGAAGGCCGCGATGTCGCGGGCCAGGTCGGCGCGGGAAGTGGTGGGAAGATCCGCGAACGCTCCAGACGGGAAATGCCGGAAAAACGGGACATGCTCCCGCAGGTGCGCCACGAATGGATCCAGCCAGGCGGGGTGGGGTTCGCAGCAGGAGGGCGAGCCTCGTTCCCGCTCGTGGAAGGTGCGCACCTCATCGAGTTCGTGGGAGCGCAGACGGTGCCCGGAGGCGTTGCGAAAGCGCGGTGCGTGCGGATGTTCCGCCAAACCCGCCAGATACGCACGTCCCTTTGGAGAGATCCCCGGATACAGCTGTTCGAAGGACAAACTCATTCGCGGGAATACTTGTCGGCGGCGGCTTTGGCGGCCTCGGCGACCAGCGCTTCGCGGACCGCACGGGCGCGGACCTCGGCTTCGCGCGAAGCTTCTGCCAAACGCCGCCGTTCCAGAAGGCTCACCGATTGGAGCCGGTCGGCCGAAACCTGCGGAGATTCGCCTTCCACGGCAAGCCCGAGGTCGCGCACCACCAGGCGCACGAACTCTTCGCGCCCGTCTTCGTCGGTGAGCCATTGCTGCGGTTTGGAAAACCGGGCCAGCTGGGGCAGGGTGGTTTGGATCAAGGTGTCCAGGCCCGTGCGGGAAACACCCACCGGAGCCAATGTCAGAATCCGACACGCGATGGCCGTGGCCACCCTGGATCCCTCCAGCGGAAGGAGCCGTCCCAGATCGTCCAACGAAAGCGAAACCCCCTGGCGGTGGTAGGTATCCCAAAGCAAGGCGCCCAGCAGCGAGTTGTTGGCGGCCGCCTCCAGGGTTTGGGGTCCGGTGCGCGAGAGGTGGTCGATCCAACGGGAAAGCAAGACGGATTGTGTCATGAGTTCACCTTTGCCTCCCGCACCTGGGCGCGGGAAAAGTCGCGTGCGAAGTCCATCAGGCTCTCCCAGTCGGTGATGGGATGGATGGCCCATCCTTGGGCGCGCGCCGTTTCCAAAAATTGGCGAGTGCTGCCGTTGGCCAGAGCCCATTGGTTGAGTTGCAGGACCATGGTCCCGCCCCCACAGGCCGCCTCCAACGCCTTGGCGGCCAGGTCCCGCCCCGAGTTTCCGCGCTCGTCGGGATCGAACAGCGTGCTCAGGCCGTCGTCGGAAATGTGCAGGATGTGGGCGCGTCGGCGCGGCGGGGTTTCCAGCCAGGTCTTGCGCAGGGCGTGCAACGGAAAGGTGGTGCTCCCCCCAAAATGGCTGCACAGCACCGATAGGATGTCGCGCTCTTCGCGCACGAATCCCGGCGTGCGCAAGCATTGGCCCTTTCCGCTCCAGAGCGTGACCTGCACGCGGGCCCCGCGCCGGAGGGCGGAAAGCGCCACGATGGCCCCGGCCAGGGCCAGGTGCGACACGCTCCGGACAGGATCCGGCATGGACCCGGAGCTGTCCACGTACAGGTCCAGGTCGATGGGTTCCAAATGATCCGCCGTGCTGGGCTGCTCGCCCCAGTGGCGCGCGACGGTGGTGATGCCGGGCACCAAGCGGGGCGAGCGCAACAGGGATTGGAAGATGTCCAGTCGTTCCAACGGATCGCCCATTTCCCAAGGATCCAGCCCCTCCGGCAGCGGGTCGGGCGAAGCGGGCATTTTGCGCGAGGGCGGGTGCACCAGGTGTTGGAGCGCCTTTTCGCGATACCACATCACCGCCACCTCGGCGTCGGACACCTTCAGGCCGCCCAGTCGCAGCAGTTCGCCGATCTCCCACGGCACCAGGGTCTGACCTTCGCTGTCTGCGGCCTTGGCACCTGGGGGGTCTTCGGAGTCTTCGCTGGGGCACACCCGGGAATCTTCCGAAGGATGGATCGGTTTTTGGGGCTCGATGTTGGCGATGCCCGCCGGGACCTGGGCGCCGGTGGCCGCGGTCTTGGCATCCTGCCAAAGCTCGGAGAGGGCCTTGGCTTCTTCCTTGTCGCGGGCAAGCCACGCCAGAAGCAAGCAGGCGAAACGGCCTGCGCCGGTCACCGGATCGTCGCGATAGACCCGCACGGTGCGCGAGCCCAGCCAGGCGTCGGCTTCAAAGAGTTCGATGCTGTCCAGTGTTGCGGGCAAGGGGGCGATGGAGCCGCGGGGCAGGTCCCACAAGCGCTCGTAGATGCGCAGATACAGCGCCCAGACCTGTCCGGAGGAGGGGTCCATCTTGCGGTAGAGAGCGGCCAAGTCCAGCCCCGAGGTGCGCTGCAGGCGGTCGTTCACGACAAGATCCGTCCAGAGGTTGGCCACCCAGGGGGCCTGGGCCTCCAGGGTGGGAATGGCCTGGCGCACGGTGGCCAGGATCCGGAAGTGGTCCAGCAGGTTTCCCGGCGCCAACACGTGGTGGCCGATCTCGTGGGCGAGGATCTCCACAGGGCATTCCAGCAGGTTCTGGCCGGCCAGAAGGGGAAGGTTGATCTTCACCGATTTGTCTTCGATTCCAAAACAAGCCAGCGACCCCGCCATGCCCAGAGCCTCGGCTTCCTGGGAGGTGGTGGCGAAGGCCGGAGCCGAAAGCCGAAGCCATGGGCTCCACAGCGAGAGCGCCTGCGGCCAGGCTTTTTCCCAGCGGACCTTCCAATCGTCCATGGTCATGAGGCGATCACGCATACCTGAAAAGACACCGCGGAACTGGCCGCCACGGTCCGGCCGTGTTGCGCCAGCACCAGTCCCTGCGCCGGAAAGCCAACGTCCACGTCGCCGCCGGGCAATCGCACGGTGGAGCCCGATCGTTGCGCCTGGGGGAAGTTCAGCGGCGGGGAATCCGGAACCGACTCCGTGGGAGCCAGAAACTGTCCGAACCGGTCGGCGTGCAGCTGGAACACGCGCGGGCCGCTGTGCACGAACAGTCCTTCAGCAAAAGCCTGCACCGTCGGAGGCACCGGGAAGGGACCCTCGTCCCCCGCGAAACCGCCGATCCATCCAGCGATGTGCGGTGCCTTGCGAGAAGCGCTCCACCAGGGGTCGGTGGCCCATGCGTCCAGTCCGCCTTGGTCGGCATCGGTTCCCAACAGGTCCCGCAGGATCTGGGGGGGCATCGTGCGGGCGTGTGCCAGCGCAGGCTCGCGCAGCTGCGGCACGCCGCACAACCACGACAACACCAGGACCACTCCCACCGGATCGGGCGATCGCTCCGGGACCGATTCCAGCAGTTCCAGAAATTCGTCGGGCCGTCCGCCCCAACGCTCCAGATTGAACAGGGCGTTGGTGATCTTGGACAAATTCTTGCGAAACTCGGGAGCCAACCCCTGCGACAACGGGGCCAGCGCCCGCCACAAGCGGGGGATACGGTCGGCCATGGGCCCCTTGCAACGCCCTTGGCGCGCCAGCTCCAGGCCCAGATCGAAGCTCTGCGAAACCCAGGCACCCAAGGTGGGCGACACCAATGATTCGATCAGCGGATCCAGGCCCTCCAACAGCAGCCTGGAAAACCAGGCGGTGTCCAGGCTGGCGTCGGCGCGCCGTGCCGCCTCCACCCGCCGATTGAAGTCGAGTCGGTTGGAGCCCAGCAGATCCTGGAGCACGCTCACGGCTGGGATTCCAGCCAGTTGAGGTAGTTGGTGTAGCGCTGGTGCATCGATTTGAGCAGCAAAAGGTCGTCGTGCATGGGGCCGGTGAGTTTTTTCGCCTTGGCGATCTTGTCCACGGCACCCACGATGGTGTCCAATCGCGCGCGGACCTCGGAGCGCGACAATCCCTCCAGGCCCTGGCGCAGTTGCGCGAACAGGGCTCCCACGGCGTCGTCGCGGTCCATGTCGAGCCGGTCGTATTCCGCGCACGAGGCGTCGAACAGTTCACGCAGCCACGAGATTCGGTCGGTTCGCAGCGGGAGGTTCTCCGGCGCCTGGAAAAACGGCGATTCCAGATCCGGCTTGAGCTTGTCGCGCAGCACGAAAGGCAAAATCTGTCGGAGGTCGGCAAGGTCCACCTCGGTGCGACCCCGAAACCACGCCATGGCCTTGGCGTAGGCCAGAAGCGTCATGAGCACGCGCACGGAAAGCCCGTTGCGCGATTGCGAGCCCAGATCCGACAACCGGTCGCGTCCGGTGTCGGCGCGCTGGATCTCGCTCCACTCCACCCCTGAAAGCAGCGCCGTGTCCTTGGACAGGTGCTCCGCCTGGCGGCCCGCGGCCTCCAGAAGTTCCAGCTGGCTGGCGAAATGCTCCAATCGACGACGGATTCCGTCGGGAACCGGGAGCTCGCGGATCTGGCGGCCCATGGCGTCGATGTCTTCGCCACTGAAGACGATTTCCGGCGGAACGAATTCCTCCGGGCGCGCGTTTTCTTCCAGGCGCAGCAGCAGGTCCTGCAGGAAGCGCGGATGGAACGGCAGGGCCTGGACCACCACGTCCACGCGGTCGCGCAGCGCCTCGATCACCTCGTAGGTGCCCCCGCCGCCGTCGTCGTTGGCCGTCAGGTACCACGCGGCTTCCGGGCATTCGCGGATCTGTCCCAACACCTCGGCGTAGTTGTCGCCCAATACGGTCAGAAGCGCGCTTTGGGTGCGGGTGGGGATGCGGTTGTATTCGTCGATGATCCGCACGGGCTGGTCCAGCCACGGGCGCCAGGCGATGCGGATATCGTCCATGGACTGGGCCCCCACCAGATCGGCGGGTAGGGGATTGCCCAGCAAATCGGCGACGGTCATCTGCGGGTGCCCGTGCTGCATGGAGCGCTTGACGGTTTTCAGAGGCATCCCCGACAACACCCCCATGAGCATGGCGCTGGCGGTCTTGCCGCGTCCCGGTCCGCCCACCATCAGGCATTTGCGGCGCAGCGCGAAGGTCAGCAGGGGCAACAGCACATAGCTGGAATAGCTCTGGTCGGTGGGAAGCGACAGCGTGCGCTTGTTGCCGATCGAAAATTCGCGTCCCGGCCCGCGATTGAATTCGATGTCGTAATGCGGGCTCAAGATCGCGCTGTTGACGATCCAGAAATACGCCCGACGCAACTTCTCGTCCAGCCCCAAGTCCTGGGCCACATCATTGGAGTCCAGGGGCCCCTGCCACAAGGCGCCGACATCGAATCCGGGCGCTTTGGCGGCGGCGTTCGGGCGGGTGGGGGAACTGGAGAGCTTGCGAAAGAACTTCGGGACCATCGTGAGGCCTCCGGGGGGGAAGGGAGTTACTGCTGGGCTTTGGCGCGGATGCCCCTGACGCCGAAGACGCAGGAGAGGATCACGATGACCACGATCAGGGGCCAAGGGGTGTAGTTGGTCGGCGGGATGCTGAAAATCTTGCCTCCCAGGATGGCGGCAGCGATGACGAAATAAAGCTCGGGGTGATGGCGAAGGATGGTGCGCTCGAGGTAGCTCATCGAAGGGGACGCTTTCCGTTTGTGTGGTATGCCCGTCTCGGGCTCGCGCGGTTGGCGGTCGAACGGGAATTGCAAAGGTGTGGCGGATCGATTGCGGTGTCAATCGCTCGCGCCTCGATCTTGTACATTCTCGCACTGGAAACACCGGGAGTTTCTCTCCCGGGGGATTCGGGGAAAGGATCGCTGCATGAAAGCGTTTATCAACGAGAAGAAGTTCGCGGCCTCGGCCCAGACACTCTTCCAAGCCTTCGAAGACCCGGCCTTGTTGGCGCAGTGGTGGGGACCCAACGGGTTTTCCAACACCTTCGAGCTCTTCGAGTTTCGCGAAGGCGGCAAGTGGAAGTTCGTGATGCACGGCCCCAACGGAGCGAACTACCCCAACGAGTGCATTTTCCAGGAACTCGTCCCCTCCCGGAAAGTGGTGATCCGCCACGACTGCGCGCCCTTCTTCACCTTGACGGTCACCATCAAGGAAGCCCAAGGCGGTTCGATGCTCCACTGGAACCAGGACTTCGACAGCGAAGAGGTGGCCCAAGCGGTGGCGCCAATCGTGGAGCCGGCCAATCGGGAGGTGCTGGCGAAACTGGAGAGGGTTGTGGTGGGGTGAGTGCTCTGCGCGCGGCCTTTTGACGTTGCACGTCGAGCCTTTTCCGCTGCGCGGGGCTGTCGACGCTGCGCGTCCGGCTTTTCCAGGCGCGGGCCTGGACGCCGTTCCTGGGTGCGTCGGCACCCAGACCGCGACCCAGGGGCCGAGCGCGCGGCCCCTGGGGACCCGCGCGCCGGGGGGCTCTAGCTGGAACGGCCACACCGGTTCGCCGGGACAGTGGTCGCTATGAAGGTTGAGGCATAGTGCGATGGCATCGTGGACGCGATCGATAGTCTCATGACACTGGCCGTTCCATTTTTCGAGCCCCCCGGACCCCCTCGATTCGGCTGGATTGCTGGTTCGGTTGGATTGCCAATTTTCGGCATCGCTTCGCTGGCCGGCTGAGTGCGCGATGTCGCCGAAACACCGAAACCCTCTCCCCTTTGGGGAGAGGGGGAGGGTGAGGGCACTCCCCCTTCCTCCCCGCCAATCCCAGCCACCTCCGCCAACCCAGGTTCGCCGACCCCACCCGCTTCGCTGGCCGGGTGGACTGGTGGGTGACGGGCGGGTGGAGCGGCGGGCAGTGGATGGTTACTGTTGGGGGAGGGTTTTTGGTGGGGGTGTGGGTTTGAGGGGACATCACGAATTTCCATGCGGTGCGGTTTGCTTGCAGCGATCGAAACATCCTCCAAACACTGGGAGATGCGTACGAGTTGCTGAGCTTGCCTGTCGGGGTGGGGGGACTGGTGATCGCCTTGCTCGCCGGAACTTCGATGGCGTATTTGAAAGTGGAAGTTCCCTGGCGCGAGGCGGGAATTTGCCTCGTTGTTGGTCTGGTGGTGGTGGGCAACCAACTGCTGAACGCGAACCGCCTGTATTGCGTCGCCGATACCCATCGACAGGTCGCCGAACTGATCCAGGCCGATCCCCAGGATCTGTCGGATTCCAAATACTCCACGGAATCCAGCAACGGGCAGGCTCCGATCCGCGTGAAGGCTTCCACCGTCCACAAGAACCCGTGTCAGGTGGCCCTGGGACTGATGGCCGAAGAGCGCTACCAATTCCTGGTCCCCAACAAGAAGCCCGAACCCAGCAAGGAGGATTGCGACTCGATCGCCGCAAACCCGCAGATGGTCCTGATCGGACCCCGGGACCACCGGAACATCGTGTGGATCGACCGGAAGACAGGAAGTGTCCAGATTGAGGTCGATTGGCGGAACGATCGGAAGTACGAGAGGTACGACGTGGGGACCTACGCTTCCTGCCAGGAACGATGGGCTTCCGGTTTGGATGGGGGATGCGAGGTGGGGGTCGTTAAGCCGGTACCGTTGCGGCGTTCTTGCGGGGGGTGCGTTGGAAGAAGAGGGCGAGTTCCTGTTGGGAGGTGGAGAGGCCGGGGACTTTGTCGCGGTGGAGCTTGACGGATGCGTAGACGTCCAGGCATAGGCGGAGGGCGTCGCTGTTGGCGGCGATCATGGTGTCGTCGAGGGCTTTGACTAGTTCGTGGACCATGCTCTGGATGGGGCGGAGCGACTCGATCAGCGCCACGTCCTTTCCCAGCTCCTCCAAAGACAAAAATCCCGGAATGATTTCGGGGTGGGCTACGCTGAGAGAATAGGCCTTCTCGATGAAGGGCCGGAACCCATTGCTCGCCTTGAAAAGCGTCTTCCTCTGATCGGCATCCAGGGTCACCAGGAAATCGAGGTTGTCGCGGATGTCGGCAAGTTTGGCGAGGATGTTCTGCTGTTTGTCCGCTGCGAGAGTCGCGGACACCAGGTTCTGGATGGACATGGCAAGGCTCCATTTTGCGGGATGGGGGAAAGAGCCACTCAAAGGACGGTGGCGGGGAAACAGCAATGGTCACCACAGGGAGTCGATGACAACCGCTGTCTGGTAACTTAGGGGCGTCCTCCCGATTGCGCAAGAGCCTGAACCAGGATTTTTCACCGGATACTCCCCAAACTGGAAGTTGCCATGGGGGACCGCACCTACACCGTTCGCCGGACACTTCCGAACACCCGCGTCGATGGCTTTCTCAAAGGGTTCGAAGGCGTGCGATTGCGTGTCCAGGACCTTCCTTTAGGCCTCAGAGACCTCCCGTTACGTGTCCAAGACCTTCGATTAGGCTGCGGAGACCTTCCATTACATGTTTCAGGCCTTCCATCAGGTCTCGGAGGCCTTCCATTTCGTGTCAAAGACCTTCCATTAGGTCTCGGAGGTCTTCCGTTCCGTTTCGGGGGCCTTCCAGGAGGCAACGGAGACCGGTGGATGGGGCGCCTTTGCAGAGTGGAGCGGGGTGGGGAGTCGCGTTGTCTTCGGTCTGTGGTTTTGCCATCGGCTTTGTGGAGGAAAAGATCTGTGAACGGAAGGGATTGGTTCTAGTTTCCGGTACAGCCGAACTCGACCACCCTGTGCGGAGTCGCCCCAAAATGGCTTGTCCCTCTGGAAAACCGATCCACCGGACCTGCACCCGAACTCACCGGGGGGTGAGATGGGTCTGGATGGATGGTGCATCGAGGCGTCAGGCGTGGCAGGCATCCGATGGGCTGGCGGAGGAGCGAGACATTCGAGCTCGATCTTGTCGTCAGAGGTGGTCCATCCTTCTATCGGCGGTGGCGACCAATAGGGGGATCCCCATAATGCGCCGATTTGCGTCATATGTTAAAGCAGACAAGCAAAAAACCGACAACGTCGGTCAGATTGAGCCAAAAACCCAGAAGTTCTGTCCAAAATGTGAAATTTACCCTATTAGACTGTTAGGCACACGCTTCCGTGGGGATGGAAGCTGCAGTGAGCAACAAGAATTAAAACGGCCTGGCCCGTGAAAAAAAGATATGACTCCAATCAAAGTGGCAACATGGAATTGTAATGGGAAATTCCGGCGAAAATTTCTTTGATTTCCCCCCGCGCGCCCCCCCCCGGCCCGGCCCCCCCCCGCCCCAATGTCAGTGACCAGGCAGGCAAACCCAAACCGGGGAAGCCGATACCGTCTCCGAATATCCAAATTTTTTCCAACACCGGCCCCCAAAGCCCCCCCCCCCCGCCGGAATAAAAACCTGCCCCCGCCCCGAAACAAAAACCCCCCCCCGCAAACCCCCCCCCCCGGAAAACCCCCCCAAAAAACCCCCGGGGCCGCCCCCCGCCCAAAAAAAAAACAAAAAGGCCCCGCCCCAAAAGGAACGCGGCGGGGAAAGGAAAAGAAACCCCGGGCTTTGGGTCCCCCCAAAAAAATCCGGGGGTCTAGCGGAAAAGAATTGCAAAACCCCGGGGAATTCGGTTCTTTTCGGAATCTAAATTTTCATCTACATTTGGAAGGGCGATAAAAGCACAAAGGAATCGCGATTTTCGCAAAGCTGAATACTCTTTAGCTGAAATAAAACTCAATCAGACTTATAGAGATCGAGAATTAAAGTGGTTCCTGCCGGCTCGAATCAATGATTCTTTCAATCTGATGTGCGTTTGGAATCACAAAAATAACTGCAATTCATTTGGATACATCGGGCAATTTTGGTTGCTCATGGAAAATAACCGCCAAGCATTTGAAGACTTTCTGATTGCCGGGGATTTCAACAGCAATTCGATATGGGACGAATGGGATAGATGGTGGAATCACTCTGATTGTGCGAGAATTGTCCGAATTGGCATTGCCAGCGTCTATCACGGTCTGAGAAATGAAACCCAAGGCAAGGAGTCATCTCCAACTCTTTATTTACAGCGCAATAAGAACAAGCCGTACCATATAGACTACATTTTTGCTAATTCCAATTATATTCCAAATTCCCACCTAAATGTTGGACATATGGATGAATGGCTTCATCATAGCGATCATATGCCTTTATTCTGGGAATTCGATCTGCCAAAAAGAAATCAAATCAGGTAAGTAATTACACAACGTTCAGTTGACACATTCAATGTGTCGCGAAGCGACAAATTTTGAATTTTATAGAGTTTTCGGCAGTAGATTGAAAATACAACACAGCCCTGGAAGATTTTGATGACCCAAACCGCCGATACCATAGGAAACGCACAGCGCAATCTGCCTAACACCGCCGTTCCACCGCTATCGCGGCTATTCTGTTTTGAATTGCCTGCCAGCCGCGAAGCGGTGAACAGGCCCTGTTAGGCTAATACCGCTGCAAATAAATAGCTGCAATAAAAAAAACAAAGGGCGGGCGTGAAAATTCCCAGCAGTACCGACAAAGGGCAATTGACAGGATCAAAAACTAATTGCATTTTAACTTAAAAAAGGGGCTAATATTCGGAAATATGCCGCACTGAAATTTCCTTACACTTGTATAAAAGATACTGCAACATTGAAAATTCTACTTAAAGTATAAATTAACAAACGAAAAGGATAGAGAGTAATGGCAAGACAAGGATCTAGTAACCTTTTACATAAAGCAAGAAAATCAAAAAGTGATGAATTTTACACACAATATGTAGATATTCAAAAAGAGGTCGAAGCTTATTTAGAATACAACCAAGATACATTTAGGGGCAAAGTCGTTTATTGCAATTGCGACGACCCATTTGAAAGTAATTTTTTCCGCTATTTCGTATTAAACTTTGAACGAATTGGATTAAAACAACTCATCACCACGAGTTATAAACCATCACCAGTTGCAAATACACAGTTGCCGCTATTTGGAGATAGTGAAACTTTAACGCAAACAAAAGGGAGACCAAAAGTAAATGCAAACAAGTTTATTATAAATTCCGTTGGTGACATAGATGGTGATGGCGAATTTAGCTTACAAGATGTTGCCTTACAACTTAAACAGAATAAAGAGAACGAGTGGGAACCGTTGGATGGTGATGGTGATTT
>JADKBN010000017.1 GCA_016715065.1 Fibrobacterota bacterium | reverse complement strand
AGCGCGGATCGGGTTCCTCGAGCGGACGTACGTCGTACTGGTGGATCCTGCGACCGCGTTCTGCGAGCCGTTTCTGTAACTCCTCGACATTCCTGGCGACCTCCCCGATCTCCTTCTCCAGAGTCTCAGCCTTCTGGATCATCCCGTAATCGTCCCCGGCGATGCGCCGACGGAGATCCTCGCAGGAGGCGTCAAGCTGCGCGAGGCCGTCGATAGAAAGCGCGAGTTCCCGACGTAGCTGGTCGAGCGACGGGAAGGGATTCGTCCGCGATGACCGCACCAGTTCCTCCAGGGCACGCAATTCCCCAGGCTCCAGCCATGCCCAGCGATTCGACGGCTCGGCCGCATCGTGCCTATCCAGCAGTTGCACAACCAGTCCAGCGCGATCGACCCCTTCGAGCGGCAAGCCAAGCTCGGACAGCCGCAGGAGGACAGCCTCAACGACAGCACCGACGCTGTCGGCGGTCCAGAGGTTCGCATCGGCTCCGCCTGCAGGAGCGAACGCTTCGCGTATCGCCGCGACCTCGCCCGCGACGCTCTTCGCTAACTGCGAAAGCGCGATCGACGGTTCGACGACCTTCACGAATTCGTCCAATCGCTCCCGGTACAGCGCCTCCTTCGTGAGAATGTCCCGCTGCTGCTTCTCCATCGCCTCGAGGCGATGCCGAGCAACGTCCTCCTTCGAACGAGCATCCTGAGTTCGGCGACCAACTCTCTTCATGCCATGCAGCTGGTCGGCGAGCATCTCGCGATGTTCGTTGGCCTCCCGGCAACCGGCGACTCGTCGTTGCGCTGCTCCTCGGTCAGGCGCAGGTATTCGTCTCGCTCGGCCTTGGCGCTCATGCGCTCGGCGAGCCAGCTCTCCTGCACGATCCGCGCCGCCTGCCCGAGATCCAGGTACTTGCGCAGACCCATCACTGCTCCCAATATTCTCGCGGGATGACCTGCCCAGCTGATCTTCAGACAGTTTCTGACCAGCATTCATCGCGTCGAACAGGAAGTACTCGGACAGTTCCCTCGGCAGGTTCGCCTTGACGATCTTCGCGACCTGGCTCTCGGCAGCCTGCCGTTCCTTGTCTCCGCTCGCGCTTCCGTAGGCGAAAACGTTGCCGGCCATATTCAGCTTCACGCCCCAGTTCACCCTGCCGTCGGAGGAAAGTACCCAAGTGCGCGTGATCACGTACTGCTGCACCTGCGCCAGGATCTGTCCAGAAAACGCCAGTTCGAGCTCGATCTTCGGCTCGGCTACGCCAGCGGCGAGGGCGCCCGCATTCATTTCCTGGCGGAACGCCTCGGTATCGGTGATGCGCAGACCATACAGCGCTCCAGAGATCGCCGAGAACAACGTCGTCTTGCCGCCGCCGTTCTTTCCGCCGATCAGCAGCAGGGGGCGATCGGGCGTCACGGAGAGATCCAGATCGAGATCGAGATAGGTGCGGTAGTTCCTTGCACGGATTCGCTGCAGCAGCATCTCAGGCCTCCAGCTTTCCGAGCGCCTTGTCGACGAGTTTGCAAAGAGCCTTCTCGTCCATGTCGCGATCGGCGGCACGCGCCTCGTGGAACCTCTTCAGGATTTCTTCCTGGATCCAGCCGAAGTCGAGCTGATGCCGGGTCGCCAGCGCCTCCAGCAGATCCATATCAGCCTTGCGGATACCGTAGTGGACGAACGACGCGTCGAGTCCCTTGCTCATGCATGCCCCGCGTAGTCGGAAGGAAGGAAGACGGACCAGCCAGTGAGGTCATCCGTGTTTGTGATATCGTGTCTGCTGAACTTCCAGACTCCGGCGTGCTCCTCGTGAATCACGACGCCTCCAACATGGGCGTTGCCGGTGCGCGCCTCGCGCTCCCGCATCCATGCGCGCAAGGCATTGTGCTTGAGATGGGCGTCCGCATCGGACCGTCGAGTCTTGGTATCAAAGAATCCAAGCGTCCCGTCAACAAATAAAACGAGAAAGTCCACGTAGAAGAGATGCAGCTTCCCTGCAACGGCATACGAAACTGAGAAGTGCTCCTTACCACTGTCGCCGTTCTTGTACCACCATTGGATGTACCTTCCGTGATCTTCCAGGAACGCGACGAACGCCTTCTCTGGACTCGATGCGGACTTGCTCTCGTAGAACTCCTGCATGGCGTGATGAGGCGACGGTTGAATCTGGAACCGATCCGTCGTGAAGGATCGCGAGGTCGGCACATCCCAAGGTACGGCTTCCAGGACCCTTCGACGTGATTCCTCTTCCGTCACCCAGTGCTCGTAGATCGCCTTGGCCGTATCGATCAACCCATTCCAGTAATACTCGTTGTCCGGGCAGAGAACAAGCTTGCAGGTGTCCGGCTCCGGAGTCAGAAGCCAGTCCTCCATAAGTTCCAGAATGGCCTGTTTTAGCTTGCCCGTGCTGCGATGGACCTCGTAGGGCCTCACCCGCTCTGAGCAGAATTTGTCAAAAAGCTGCATCAGCTCCACCGAGGTCTTCGCCACACCAGTCCGATCCTTGATCTGGACAGCCCCCCCCATGTAGAGGCTCGCACCAAGATGCGTGTCCCTTGGAATCTTGACGACGATCTCGCCGGGCTTCACCTGCACTAGCTTGTCGAAGAGGTGCTTCAGATTCTTTTCCACGGCACCATGATCATCGCTGGGATCCAACCAGCCATCCCGCCTTGCCGCCTCTTTGAGAGCCGACCGGATGCGGTATCCCAGAACCTTGCGATCCCCCCAGGTGCGCAGGTGGTGCTTTTCCAACTCCAGTTCCTGGTAGGCGTCGATCCGCTCCGACTTCTCGAAGGTGATGTAATCCCTGGCATCCTCCTCGATCTTGAGCACCTCACGCGATAGATCGGTGTAGACGTAGCCGTAGTTCAACGTGTCGTCGACGTAGTGCCTCTGCTCCGGCATTCGCAGGATGCGGCCGACCGTCTGGACGGTGAAGGAACTCTCCTTGAGCTCGCGGAAGATCAGCAACACCGCGGCACGCGGGCAATCCCACCCCGTCGCGATCGCCTGCTTGAAGAGCAGCACATCCACAGTGGAGTCAAACGGCTTGAGGATCGCATCCTCATTATTGACCTTGTTGGCTGCACCGGACAGCCAGATGGCCAGTTTGCCATTTCCTGTCGTAATTCCCTTCGCTTCGAGCGACCTCACCACGGTTTCGTGGATCCGCCGATCGATTGCACTTTCCGTCTCCGTCGAATCATTGGGCAGCTGGACCAAAAGTAACGGGCGCACCACGCTTCCCTGCTTCCGATAGAGCCGTTCCAACTGCTCGCGCTTCTTCAATGCTTCCCGTATCAGAAGCTCGTTCAAACTGTCGCCGTCATCCGCTCCGATCCTGGGATTGAGCACGATCGACTTCTTGATCATTCCCGCCTGAATCACATCGATAGTCGGGATCTTGACGTGGAAATCCGCCTTGTATTCCGGAGTTGCCGAAACTTCGATTTCCATGGCGGCATCGAGCTTGACCAGTACGGCTTGGCACTTTTCGCCGGTCAGCTTCACATGCGCCTCGTCGATCACCACCACGATCTCGATCCCCTGGAGCCGCGCGGCATCGACCACCTCGTAGAGGCTGCGGGCGCTTTCGCTCTCCTGGACGATGGTGTTCTTCTTCGACCAGATGGACTCCCAGTTGAGGAAGAGGACATCCCCCTCCTGGAGCTCACCCCCTGCCAGCTCGTTGAAGTAACGGCACTGCAACGCCCGGGTGGCCTCGAAATAGGATCGAAGAGCCTGTAGCGACTGCTGATGGAGGAGGTTCGGCGCAATCCATACGAATGCGAAACGGCGCTCGGGAAGCTCCGTGCGAAGCGGGAGATCCTGGATCAGTTGCTGGAGGAACGCGGCCATGGTGACCGTCTTGCCAGAACCCGTGGGGGCCTCCAACACCAACCGCTGGCGTCGTGCCACCACGCGTTCGACCTGCTGGCCAACCACAATCCGATGGAAAGCATCCAGGAGCACGCCCCGAGCTTTTTCCTGATACGGGCGCAACTCAAACATCGAGCACCTCTGTTTCGGGAGCGTTGTCGGGGAGCGTGCGCCAGACCGGCAGCAGACTGCGATAGATCGCCTCCGGAAGTGCCACAAGATCGACTCGCTCTTGGATTTCCTCGAAATCCGCCGCGTACGGATCCGCATCGGGCGAGAACACGTAGACCTTGCTTCGACCTGGCTGGGCCTTGACGCGCTCGATCGTTTCTGGGATCGCATCAGGATCGAGCAACACGAAGAGCGTGAAATCCCGCCCCTGGAAGGCCTCCAGCCGACCTCTGATGCACGCGTGATCGAGCGTCTCTCCTGATGCAGGCGGCATCGAGCCGCTCCCAGGCGTCTTCCTTGAGCCGGAGCAGATCGACCGCGAGATTCATCAGCTTGCGGCGATTCTTCAGGCTAGGCTCGCGATTGACGAAATCCGTCTTGAGGTAGTGCAGATGGTTCGCGACGAGCCCCGGAACCGCCTCACCCTTGGGTGTCGTGTACCCCTGGATGACCCGCTTGTTGCGCTCGTAGCAGACCTCTTCGCAGATGCCGTTTTCGTTGTTGGTGACGAGGATGCACTGCCTCTTGCCATTGTCGTCGGCGTTGAGAGCCATGGTGGCGTGGAGCGTGGTTCCAGAGCCGGCGAAGAAGTCGAGGATCAATGCCTTTTTCTTGATTGATCCAAGCTGAATTATGCGCTTCGCTAATTTCGTTGGCTTTGGGTTGCTGAATGTGTTCTTTTCTCCGAAAATTCCAGTCAGCTCTTCGTTGGCCCCTTGATTGTGCCCGCAATCGTCATGATGCCACCAATTGGTTGCACATTGACCTTCTTCTTCGCGTTCCCATTGATAATACTTCTTCCGTGGATGTCCTCCGTCTTTCTTGGATGGTTTCGGGAAATAGATCCTTCCATCAGCCAACAGGCTTTTATACGTCGCCTCGTCACCCATCCATTCTTCGTCAAAAACCCTTCCATCTGGAGCCGTGATATTGTACCGAGTTCCTGATTGATCACTGCCAGTTTTCCATGGCTTTGACGCCCAATCACCTCTGGGATCAGAATCTGGGTTTGAGAATGAACCTGTGATTGCAATCTTCCCGACTCCAAAGAGTTTTAGCGCGCTTGCGCTTCTGGAGTAGACCAAAATTGATTCAGACACTTTCGCGATAAGCTTCGTTTTGTCATTGGGCTGATTATGCCGACGGCGCCAAGTTATTACGCCTTCACCATTTCCCTCACCGAATATTTCATGCATCAACAACCTCAATTGCCCCAATTCATTATCGTCGAGCGAAACAAATATCACCCCATAATCTGCCAACAGAAGCTTAGCGAGAGCTAAGCGCCGCCGCATAAAGCTGAGCCACTTTGAATGCCTATAGGCATCCTCCTTGTCCACAAAATCATCCTCATACCGAAAATCCTTGTTCCCGGTGTTGTAAGGCGGGTCAATGTAAATGACGTCGACCATCCCTGCATGCGTGTACTGCAGGGCAGCTAGGGCATGAAGATTATCGCCCTCGATCAGGACGTGATGCGGCGCGTCGTCCTCCGAGGCTCGGATCCGCCGCGAGGTGTCTTCGACGAACACGGGGATCTTCTCGCGCAACAGTTCGTGCGCCGCTTCCGGCTTGTCTTCCCAGACCAGTCCGTACCGCTTCCGCTCGGCAAGCAGTCCCAACAAGGCTTGCCGATCTTCTGTCGACAATCCCGGCAGGGTCTTGATGCGCTGTTTAAGGTCTTGATGGCGATCGGACTTTATGGGCATTCTGAATCAACCATTGATGATGTTGCCTTATGCAGGAGATCATAGAAGATCTGTTCACTCTAAGCTAGTCATTGCAGATCTGCTTTGATCAGCAATGACTGTCCAGTCTATGCCTGTGAGCAAGCAAGAAGAAGAAGGTCAACGCAAAAAATGTCAGCATGTCTGGCCGTGGTTCGGCAGCCCGGCACGCGATCAGCCGAGGCATCTCGCAGCGCAGGTCCTGCGATCCTTTCGAAGTACCAGGCTGCATGATAACCTACGCGCACCGGATGCCTGTTCGCAGAAGGCTCTTTTTAGAAAGAATCCACAAGACCTTCGAGAATAAGCTTTGATGGGGTTGATCATCTGAAAATCACTCCACCCAAGGACCAAACCGCATACCGGATTCCTTCGCTCAGCTCCTCATCTGTTGGACGCATCAACGAAAGGTAAAGCTGCTTCTCAAGATCAATGGAGAGTCCGTCAAAGCCAGCATCCTTGCCCGTGCGAACCTTCTGGGCATTCATGATGGAGCGGACAAGCAGGGAACTTTTTTCTGTGTCCAAAATTACAGGATCTTTTCCTGCAGTCACAAACGCATGGAAGGTGGCCTTGATTTCCTGCCCATTTTTCACATGTTGCCGCAAGAAAAACCAAGCCTGTGAACCTGGAGGAACAAGGTCCTTCAGGATCTCTGGCGTCCGAACGACTGCAGCACCACAGGCCTCGCTTGGCAAGAATTTTTCTTTGAGAAGCTGCTGCACCTCTGGCAGGTTCAGTCCAACACTCTCCGCACGCTGACCGTCCGATGTCCTAGCTCCAATACCCGATGTATCGCCAAGTGCATAGAGCTTGTTCTGAAAACGTACAGAGGGCATTTCTTCGGTGGAAGCTTCAATCTCTCCGTCCCGGAACAGAAACGTCGCAAGATCAACACCTTCAGCCAATTGTGCATCTCCTTGTGCCACCAAAAAGGCCCCAAGGTCGGACCAGCCTGCTGCCCCAGGATTCAATGCACGGATCTGTTCATCACTTTCCCGGTATCGTTCATCAAAGGACTTCCAGTTGTCGTACCCTGATTGAACCAACCGACCGATCGCCTCCACATCCGCCGTACTCAACGGCCCAGGAGGCGCGTTGCTAATGATCGATTCCAATTCTTGAGGGGGAACCAAAGACATCACCCGCATGAATAGCTCTTCCTTGTGATCAGGATCGAGCTGAGCTGCGATCAGATCCAACTTGGAACGTGCGGCCATGTACATGTCAATTTCGCGGCTCCCAGCTGCGACCAAAGTCTCTACGATGATCGTTTTTTGGCTTCCGAATCGATGCACACGACCAACCCGTTGCTCCATGTCCATTGGATTCCATGGGACATCCAGATGGATCAGCCTCCGAGCTGCCTGCATGTTGAGTCCTTCACCTCCAGCGCGCGAAGAAACCAAGAATTGAGGCCCCAACGGTGACTGAAAACTGTCAACTTCAGCCATTCGTTCATCATCTGACTGGTTGCCAATGATGACTGCGACATCCTTGCCATAGCGTTCCCGCAAGAATTCCGCAACAACGGTAACCGTCTCGACTGGCTGAGCAAAGAGAACGATTTTCTCACCTTGTGCTTCATCAATCAGCTCTGCCAGTTTTGACCATTTCTCTCGCGAAACCCCTTGTCGTACGAGGGAAACCGCTTCTCTGAGCAATCTTCTCAGGTATTCAGGATCGGGAATCCAGAAGTCCGTTTCTTCCAGCTCCTCCTCGTCAAGTTCCGGCACATCATAGCCAGAAATCCCAATCTGCTTGCATAGCCTTTGATAGAGTTCAGGAAGAGGCTCGTTCTTTGCCCCACCCCGATACGGACGAAGCACCTCCAAGGCCTGCGCGAAGTCAGGAACTTCCAAGTTCCATTTCAGACGGCGCATCGCCAATCTCACTAGGTACCCAAGACCAGCTTCCAGACTTGATGCTGCCCACTGAAGAGCTTGACCTTTTGCCCAGCCGGTCGCACGTGTGCGGCTACGCTCACTGATGGTGTCGTAAAGTCCCGCCACATCATCGTACCAAGAGCCGTACTCGCCACCAAGATCCACAATGCGTGGTGGACGAACATCGCGGCGCGGGAACAAGGGCCGCCCTTTCCAATCACGCACGCGATCCTTGGTCCGAAAGATCACCTTGCCGCGCGCGCCTTCAAGATTGGGTGGATCTTCTGACAACAGCCTCAGCAGATTCCTGAACCGATTCTGGTTGCCTTGGTGTGGAGTGCCGCTCATCAGTACCAATCGAGCCTCTGGCCCCAGTTGGGAAGCAAGTTCCTGCACGAGCCTGAACGACCTGTTCGCACCTCCACCTTCCTGATCCCAATCAGAAAGGTGATGGCATTCATCCACAAATATTGCATCCCACGAACCACTCGCAAGAACAGTTTGTCTGTTCTCGCCAAAGACGGCTTTTTGGAGACTGGCAACAACAAGGCGATCCGTCGCAATCCGAGCATCCATTCCGGAGGCGACCCACTTGCGTGCATCGAGATCTAGTTTGGTCCGGAATTCGTGTACCACATTGCTTACGAGTCGAGCTGGAGCCAAGTACAAAACGCGTGCACGAGGATCATTCTGCAGAATTCGACGGATGATCAACCCCGCTTCGATAGTCTTCCCAAGGCCAACCTCATCACCTATCAGAACTTTCCGCAAGGAGGGATGATCCATGATGTGCTGCACCAAACTCGCTTGGTGCATGAGTGTCGCCGCCTTCATCACATCCAGGCGCCTCTGTGGGTCTTCGGCGACAAGGAAGGCTGCATGGATCCGACCCAATGTTCGAGCGCTGCAAGCGTGGACAGAACCGATTTGAGCCTTACCTTCAATGATCTCCGCTGCTCCGGGAACCTTTTGCAATCGACGTCTGTCGATGGAGGTGGATACTTGCGAATCGACAATAACGCCGATTCTCTGCGGAGGAGCCACCAAGTCGCAGGAGCTGATTCCGAAATCCATGACTTCCCGCAGGAGCGCCCTCTGGACTCCGTTGTAGACGTAGATCATGCTGCACTTTCCTGAATCGAAAACTGTACAGAATCAGGTGCAGAAGCCTTCACAGCTTCCAGTTTTCCAAAATTCGATTCCGTCGCTGGGCGTCGGACCGCTTCACGCGATCTTCATGCTTCTCCACAATCAAATTCGCAGTGTCTTCCAGTGGCTGCCCCCAAGAATTGAAGGCGGCGCGAATTTCCTCTCGCACTTCCTGAAAATTCACCTTAAGGATATTGATCGCCGGCTTCTTCGCCGCTTCCGTAGCCATCGAAGACAAATTTTGGAAGAGAAACAAGATTCGCGCTTTGACTCCTGGACCTTGATGATCCCCTTCCTCAACGAATTTCTCACAAGCGCTTCTGATCGGGGTGCGGATTTCTTCAAGCAACTTTGCCTTGACCAAAGAACGAAGGTCATCGACGGCATCCCGCCCGACTTGCTTCATCTGAGCGGCATTTTGCTGGATCATTTGACTCTGCGTTTCAAGGATGACTGGATTCACATGCGCTCCGGCCTCGGCCTTCGCCCAGTCACAAATTTCCTGGACCATTTCTTCTGTATCCTTGGCCAGAGCGGTTGTGCGATCTCGAATGTCCTTCAAGAGCTTCTTGCCCCAGATGGCAGCCATCGGCTCTTGAAACCTAACCGCGATGTCGTCAGGAAGGTTGATGCTACGACTACCGATAAAGCTTCCGCCACGCAAAACCGCCGCTCGAAGCGTGCCCCAGTGGGCATCCTGGAGGCTCAACAAATAGTGGTTCACCTCGCGAGAGGCTTCATCCTTTGCCTGGTTCACCGCGTTCTGGATATTGACCTGAACAGTTGAGTCAAGATATTCGCGAAAGCCCCCGACCCTTCGGTCGTACTCCCTTCGCTTGGGATCCATGATTTCCTGCAGGGCCGCGGCAAGTTTTTCAGCTTCCTCGGCGGCTCGTGTCCGTGACTGCCACTGCGCATCGACAATCGCTATCTGGTTTGCAAGGACCTTCCCAAGTCGCTCCGCAACAACATCAATCTGTTGCCGAAGACTATCTCGATCGCGATGAGCCAGGGAAATCAGACTGTTCTGGAGCCGAGGGATGCCCGACATTTCCAAGGACTTCAGGATGCGAGGGGCATTCTCCTCGTCGTCTTTCAGGAGTTTCTGATATTCCGGCGCAGACAGCGGATGAATTTCGAGCTCTTTCAGAATGTTCTCCCGAGCCTCCTTGCTGACCGCCTTCACCTCTGCATCCATTCCTGCAGATTCGCTCAGTTTGGCAAGTTGCTGGGTCACCTGCTCCTTCATCTTAGACAAGAATTGCCCGACAATTTCCTCGTAGACTTCCACCTTTTTCTTTGGACGCCTGCCATCCTCGCCAAGCTCCAATTTCTGCCACTCTGCCTCGGCGACATCGTCCACCTTTGTAACCGCAACAAGCATCGAGCATGGATCCGAATCCGGGTCGTCTGTAGCACCCAACAATCGCGCCCAGTAACCACTGTTGCGCAAGAGCTCGATGGAAGCTTCCGTTGGACCAGCCCGGTCTACCACGAGGATTACAGCTCTCGCCTTCTCCTGCACGTACTGTGAAGTCACCTTGCGGTAGGAGTCATTTGCGATTCCAACACCTGGCAAATCAACCAGGGTCACTCCGGCCTCCAGCACCTTTGAAGGCCATCCCACCTTGATCTGAGAGATCAGCGGCGAGAGAAAGCCTGCAGCATGATCGTGCAATTCTTTCCTGAACCGTTTTTTGTCTTCCCCTTGGGTCTTGCGAATCTCTGGACTGGATGACTTGCCTCGATAGATTGAGCGGATCGCATCAACCCGCAACCGATCTTCAGAGTTCAGCTCTGTGTTCCATTTCATGGGATTGCCGCAAGCTGTGCGCAAACCATCGACTAAATACGGGAGCTCCACCCACTGATCGCCTGTCACAAGAAGCTTGGCTTGCTTGATGTTGCCGTCCATAACCTCTGAGCGGGTTTCATCCTTGGCATCTACTGCAATCGCCGCCTTGTCCTCATCAGACAGCTCTTCATAACCCTCTGATCCCTGTGCTTCTGCCTCGCCAGATGCTGTAGACTTCTGAGCCTTTCGAAGGTCCATCTGGTGACTCTGCTCAAGTGCAAACACCAACTTCCACAAATTCTGCTTGGAATGGTAGATGGCGTGGAAACTAGGTGTTTCGGAGAAGTGCACCTCTGTCGCTTGTGCTGTGAGCGGACCGATCCCCCCGGCAGGCAGCACGACTTCATTCTCCGCAGCCAGGGCATTCAAGAGTGTGCTTTTCCAATTCCAGAATTTCCCAGGAAGCAGACGGTCACATGCTCAGGCCGCTCCAGGAGCTTCTCCAGTCGCAGACAGTCGTTGTCCGTGATGGCGGTAGCCCCGGGTGAATTTTGCTCAAGAAATGGCTTCGCCGTTTTTTTATACCAACTAATGAGCTCTTTGGCCTTCTCACTCATTGAACGCCCCTTGCAGGATTAGAATTGCTTACGTCAGTTTTTGACATGTAACTGGGAACATCCACAAATCTCACCGTGGTCGGGTGTGACGAAGCAAGGAATGATCGACCATCTATCCGAAGCTTTCCGCCAAGCCTGGTCAGCATCTGGATCGATTTTTCTTGATTCATTCTGAACACTCCGTGGTGTATGAAAACTGCTTTGATTTACGGCGTTTCCCGTCTACCTCAGCTTGTATTTCTTCTGAATATTCGCGTCGTTTCGTGCTCGGATGGAGCATGACGACCATCCTCTCCCCAATCAAGTCTTCCACGGGCTGCTAGCTCCAGATTTTGTCACAGGACGCTCTCCTCTTGTTGGAGGTCCGCTCTGAGACACAGTTGCAGGAAGTATCCCGACTTCCTCGAAGGAACGTGGCGGCGATTTTCCTGGGCACAGCATCGACAAACATCAACTTTACAGGAAACGCTGTACTTGCCATTGAGAGATCTAGCCTCATTTTTCGAAACTCCCCGAGCCTCGCTCAGCTCCTTCACCTGCCACTTTTGCCTCCTCGCCTGTGCTTCATGATCCAAGTGGTTAACAGCCTGAGCCGTAGACCAGTACACATCAGGATCCCATGGACACTGTCCACGCAAAATCAGGAACGTTTGAGCACTAGCCGTTGTCCTTGATCAAGGGTCTTGGCTTGACTCAATCCAAGCCAGGTATCAAACCGCTCTCGTGTCTTTCCAAGTCAGGTAGGCTTGTGCCATGGAAATTGCCGCCTCCTGAGGAGATACGCCACCCACACCGGTCCCCAGCCCAGGACAGAATACGTCCGAAATCTGGCTTTGGTGCCGATCCCAAGCCCGTAAAACGGCGCCCATCACCCTACGGACCACGGATGCGTCCGTGAACTCCGGCATGGTCATGGTTGGCGCTACAATCACAAAGGGAATCTTGTGGTGCGTTGTGGCCACCACGATGGCGGAACCAATTTTCAGCTCGCCGTTCGGCTGCGCCTGGATGGTCTCCCTCACTTTGGCTTCAAACGAAGCCCCAAAGAACGCCCGGTAGGCAGCATCCACTCCCCCGTCCATGTAGCCTGAACTGTTGGCTGGCGACACTACGCATCCGTGGGCCACGTCCAGGATGTTCCCGGTTTGGATGGACACTTCGGGGAACGGAGAGAACGCTACCTGGAGGAAGTGGCAGACGTCAGGGTTGGTGTCGGCAAAATGGAGGTGCAAGGTGGCCACCTCAGAAGGAACAAACCCGGAGAAAGCAACGAAAGCCAAAGAACTTCAAGTTGCTCTGAGAACACTGACACCAATAGCCATGCTTTCTCAATTTTCACCTCCAGACCGAAACCAAATAATCCTGCGAGGCAAAAGGTGCATATTACTGGAATTCAGATCTCGAAATTCAAGACTAGTCTCTTGTTCCTAGCGCCCTTCTATATGCAGGATGAATGACGACACTTGTATCTTCTGTTATTTCCGCATTTGAAATACTTCGTCCTTTTTCATCGACCCAAGAGGCAGACTCCATAGGCCCGAGCTTTAGCCCAACCAATCCCACTTTATAAAAGGTCTGAACAAGATACTTTAGAAAATCAATCGTTGTCATTTGCCCATCAATACATTTCTTGGCATTTTGAAAAATCTGCGACTGCTTCTCAGGATCAGCGAAAATAATTTCCAGGCACTGGTTTTCGACTCTGCCAATATCTAACGTGCTAATCTTAAATGAATACGAAGTTTGGTGAAGAATTTTTGTAAACTCTATTAGATCCGGAAAGTCCGCGCTCCATTCATCTCTCAAAGCTCTCAACCTTGAACGAGAATACTCCCCCTCCGCCAAACTAAATTCCCGATTTTGCAATCGAGTCATGTCTGTCGCAGAAAGAATACACTTGTTAAAAAAATCAATAATATCTCTTGGTCGAGCCGCTCGATCAGTTACATAATCACTAATATCCTGACCTCCATAGCTAGCTGGCAACAAATCTCTATGAGAAACTAAACTTCTTGTGTACCTCTTACGAACCAAATGATTTATTCTCTTATCAAGTACTTCAATCAACTTTTTCTTGCTCCATGTTAACCGCAGGAAAGAGGACTCATACTTCTCCTCCTGGAAACCAGCATCTTTTGCCACCTTAAACACTCGCTCAATCAAATCCCGCCTCATTGAGATAATGATCTTTACGTTTTCTACACGTATAAAATCCCTTGCAGTCAGAAACAGCGCCATTATCATTTTATATCTCAGCTTGTCATCAACCCAATTCTCATCCAGCCTATCTATCAAGACAAAATACTTCTTTTGCTTTTCCGATAACACCGATTGCAGAAACTGAATAATGCTTCCGAGATCGTGAGCTTGAGCATCACTGATTATTTTCTGAGCTCTTGCCACAAGAGCATATTTTTCTTCATTTGTAACAATATTTTTATCAGCCAATCCAGCCGAAATATCCGCTGCAGTAATTTTCAGTTTCGCTTTAACTTCCGATTCGAGAGCTTCTTCAACCCTTTTTTGTAATTTCCCTGATTTTGCAATCCGACTCCTCCCAGAAGCGACCGCTCCATTCCTCTAAATATTTGATAGCTGCTTTTGCCGCTTCATCCTCCCGAGTTTTCCCATTATATTTGCGCTTAAAAAAGTCCCAAAACCCAGCTCCCGCTTCCATCATCTTCTTATCTTGCGCATACTTTTTCAATATATCAACAACTATTGAATGCCGCCATAGCAACTTAAAGAATGGATCAAGATTAACACCTAAATCCGAGAAGAAATTAATGATAGTGGAATTTGAGACGTAAGCCAACGCCATGTTTTCAGGGGAAATATCAATAATAGAGCCTGGATGCCTGACACTCATTTGCGAGAGTAGCGCAGATTTTCCAGCTCCGGTCCTACCAACAACGATATGACGATGATCTTGTGTATCCTCTAAAATCTCTATATCACCGGTATCAACAAAGCAATCATTCAAGTAATCTCGATCTTGTTCTGCACCTGCCGATCCAATGGAGTCATTCGTTTTAAACACAAACGCAGATGAGTTTGCTTGAAGCATTTTCACCCCCTCAATTTCATGAATAGAATGCAATCGAATAAACTGAAATCGTTGCAGTTCCCTGACGTCGAGAAACCATTCGACAATACAAGAATCCGCCCCCGAGCTGGTCGGGCACGAATCCAGTGGATCGGTTTTCCAGAAGGACAAGCCATGGTGGGGCGACTCCGCACAGGGTGGTCGAGATCGGCTGTACCGGAAACTAGAACAACTCCCCGAGTTTAGCAGAGGAAATCATCCGTCTTACCTTGTAGAAACGACATCGCCCGCCAGAGCGAAGCGTGTCCCCTGCCTTTCCAAGAACTCTCGAAATCAGCAGCGTCCATCCACCTGCGCGCCCGCAGCCTCACCGCCGAACTTTTCCCAAGGACACCTTTTGAAACTCCCGTTCGTCCGACCCGTGTTGCTTTCCTCCCTCCTGCTTTCGGCCCCTCTGCTGGCCGCGAACAAAGTCACCACAGCTCCACCAAAGTGCGAGGTCCTCAAGGGATCCAATCACGGGCGGCCAAATCACCACGGCGACCACGTCAAGGAATGCCATCCTCGGCCTCCTTGCCCAGCTTGCCCACCTCAGTCAGCCTGCGCACCCGATACCAACCTCCACGTCCCACGCTCCCTGCAAGCGGCGATGGCGGCGGACTCCGCCACCACGGGCCTTTGGCGGATGAATGAAGACACCGGAGCCTGGATTGTGGATGCCGTGTCCGGCAGGTCCAGTAACTGGACAGGCGATGTCTCTCGGTCCTCGTCGGAGTTTGGGAAAGCCCTTTCGTTCCAGGGAAAGGGCAGCGGCGTCGAGCTCGGCACCGCACCCACTTCCCCAAACTGGACGCTGGAAGCCATCCTCAAACAAGGCGCGGGTGGTGGATGGATTCTGGGGATCCACCTGTGGGGTCTGGCCAGCCAACACTCCGTTCACCATCGAGTACTGGGTCAAGCCCACCGCAAATCGCTACTCGGCGAGTGTGGGCACCTACCAGGACATGGGTGAAACGCGCACACTGAATGTGGCCTACCTCGATTCGTTCAGGACTTCGTCTCGCCGCACCAATGGCGTTGGCTGGACCGCGCTTCATCCGGATCTCAATCCCCTCTACGTACAGGACGCAGACACCCTGCCTCTGCAGACGTGGTCCCACGCCGCCTTTGTGTACACCGGATCGGAAGGAATCCTGTACCTCAACGGCATCGAAAAGGCCCGCAAGGCAGACGGCAACCCCATGGCCTGCGGTTCGTCCGCCGACCTCTTCCTCTTCGCCGACGGAGTCGAAATCGACAACATCCGCATCTCCACCGTGGCCCGCTACACCAGCCGTTTCACCCCACCCACAAGTCTTGTCCGCGACCCCTCGACAGCCTTCCTCTGGACCTTCGATCAACAGGCCCTCCCGGACCTTGCCGACGAAGCCCAAGGGTTTGCTCCCCAACCGCGCCCAGAACTCGCCGTGCGGTTTGTTCCGCGATGATAGCACAGGTCGTCAGGCGCGGCGCTCCGGGAACGGCGACAAGCGCAAGAAAAGAGGCGAGGCAGGTGGCGGAGGTGGCTAGCGTTGGCGGAAAGGAAGGGGTGGCGCCCTCACCCTCTCCCTCTCCCCACCGGGGGAGAGGGGATCGATGTTCGGCGCATTGACCACTCAACCGGCCAGCGAAGCGATGCCAGAAATTGGCATGCCACCCCGCCACCGCCCTTCGATACACTCCTCTCCGCTTCGCTTCGAGGAGCACTCAGGGAACGGTGGCACCCAATGCCGCTGAAGGGCTGAGGGGGTCCGGGGGACTCGGGTATTGGAACGGCCAGTGTCATGAAGATATCGATTGCGTCCCTGATGCATTCAGCCCGTATGCCTCAACAGCCATTCCTCCCACTTCCCCGGCGAGTGAGTGTGGCCGTTCCAGTTCGAGTCCCCCGGCGCCGGAGTCCAGAGGGACGGCGTTAGTACCTTGGCCGCGGGTCACGGGGCGCGGCAGCCCCGTGAAAACGGCACCCGGGCCGCCCCGGGAAAAGCCCGACGCAGTCGAAAAGAAGGCCCGGCGCCAGCCGGAATAACAGCACCGGACCCTCGTCCGAAAGAAGCCCAACGCAGTTGAAAAGAATCGAAGGCGCCAGCCGCCCTCGTTACTTCTTCGCCGCCCGCCTTGCCACACCGGTCTTCTTGAGATCCTCAGGCTTCACGCCGGTCGAACTCGTGATGATCTCCCACGAGACACCGTGTTCGAGAAGTTTGCGAGCGGATTCGAGCTTACCCTCGACCTTGCCCTTAGCTTCGCCTCGAGCTTCACCTCGAGCTTCACCTCGAGCCTCGCCTCGAGCCTCGAGCCATTCAACGACTTCAGATCGGAGTTCCGTCTTTTTCATATACGCCTCGACTTCCTTGGGGTTCAATTTACCGACTTCTGCGGCCAAAGTGAAGAGGTTGCGGTATTCCTCTGGTGAAACAATCGCCTTCAGGGCATCCGCGCCCCTGAACACCTTCTCCGCCCGGCTCTGCGGCCCGGCCATCGCGCCCCGCAACACCTGGGCGATCGCGTTCCCCGCCTTTTCCCAGGCAGAGAATTCTTCCCGCGACACCTCGCGCACCAACGTCTCGAAATGCAGCCACACCCGGTTCCGGCTTGCCGAGTGGACCGAGTTGGGAATCCGGGCAGGCTTGAGATCCGTCACCAAGGCCACCGGCACCACTTCCTCGTCCGGGAACCGCTCCAGCAGATCCAGGTAGTAGTGCGCCGTACGGTGCAGATTCACCGACTGCGCCGTTGCCCAATGCTCGATCAGAACCACCAGCACCATCGACCGCTTCGCGAAGGTGTATCGGACGTTCAGATCCATCACATAGCCCTTGCGGGCAAAGTCATGTTTGCGCGTGGCGGTATTCAGAAACTCCCACGAAAGGGGTATTCCCCATTCCTTGATGGCATCCGGAAGCAGAAACTCCAGAGTGTCGACGGGGTGGTTCTTGAGGAGCTGTTTGATCGACTGATCCAGATCGGTCAGACGCTCCCGTTTCGGGTTCGATTTGGGCGATGCGGGGGGCATGCACGGTAATCTAAACGTCCTATCCAGAAGCTGTCAGCCCATTTTCGCCAATCAATCACCAACAGCCAACGCCCCATTGGCGGAGGTGGCGGAGGTTGGCAGGGAGGAAGGGGTAGTGCCCTCACCCTCTCCCTCTCCCCACCGGGGGAGAGGGGTTCGGTGTTCGGGGCATCGACCACTCAGCCGGCGAGCGGAGCAATGCCAGAAATTGGCAATCAAACAGAGCAGCAACTGGCAATCCAGCCAAACTGGCGGGGGTCCGGGGGACTCGGGTATTGGAACGGCCAGTGTCATGAAGATGTCGATCGCGACCCTGATGCCTTCAGCCCGTATGCCTCTACAGCCATTGCACCCACATCCCTGGCAAGCCGGTGTGGCCGTTCCAGTTCGAGTCCCCCGGCGGCCGGATTCCCAAGGGGCGCCGGAGCCCCTTGGGCCGCGGTCACGGTGCGCGGCCGCACCGTGAATATGGCTACCGGGCCCACGCCCGGAAAAGCCCAACGCAGTTGCAAAGAATCGAAGGCGCCAGCCGCCCGCGTTACTTCTTCGCCGCCCGCCTTGCCACACCGGTCTTCTTGAGATCCTCAGGCTTCACGCCTGTGACATCCGTGATGACGGCCCACGAAATGCCATGGTCCAGCATTTTGCGAGCGTCTTCCAGTTTGGCTTCCTGGATTCCTTCAGCCTTGGCTTTCGCCACGCCCTTGGCTTCGAAGTGGGCCTCCAGCCATTCCACCGCCTCGGATCTCAGTTGTGACTTCTTCATGTACTCCTCGACTTCATTTAGGGTCAATTTACCGACTTCTGCGGCCAAAGTGAAGAGGTTGCGGTATTCCTCTGGTGAAACAATCGCCTTCAGGGCATCCGCGCCCCTGAACACCTTCTCCGCCCGGCTCTGCGGCCCGGCCATCGCGCCCCGCAACACCTGGGCGATCGCGTTCCCCGCCTTCTCCCAGGCAGAGAATTCTTCCCGCGACACCTCGCGCACCAACGTCTCGAAGTGCAGCCACACCCGGTTCCGGCTGGCCGAGTGGACAGATTTGGGGATCCGGGCAGGCTTGAGATCCGTCACCAAGGCCACCGGCACCACTTCGTCGTCCGGGAACCGCTCCAAAAGATCCAGGTAGTAGTGCGCCGTACGGTGCAGATTCACCGACTGCGCCGTTGCCCAATGCTCGATCAGAACCACCAGCACCATCGACCGCTTCGCGAAGGTGTATCGGACGTTCAGATCCATCACGTAGCCCTTGCGGGCAAAGTCATGTTTGCGCGTGGCGGTGTTCAGAAACTCCCACGAAAGGGGTATTCCCCATTCCTTGATGGCATCGGGCAGCAAAAACTCCAACGTGTCGACGGGGTGGTTCTTGAGGAGCTCTTTGATCGACTGGTCCAGATCGGTCAGACGCTCCCGTTTCGGGTTCGATTTGGGCAATGCGGGGGGCATGCAGGTCAATCTAAACGTCCGATCCAGAAACTGTCAGCCCATTTTCGCCAATCAATCACCAACAGCCAACGCCCCATTGGCGGAGGTGGCTGAGGTTGGCAGGGAGGAAGGGGTAGTGCCCTCACCCTCTCCCTCTCCCCACCGGGGGAGAGGGGATCGGTGTTCGGTTCATCAATCACTTCCCCGGCCAGCGAAGCGATGCCAGAAATTGGCAATCAGATGCCGATCGTAAGGATCGGGCATGCCCGATCCCTACAAACCCGCACGGTCTCAAACTGGCAATCCAACCAAATCAAGGGGGTCCGGGGGACTCGGGTATTGGAACGGCCAGTGTCATGAGGATGTCGATCGCGTCCCTGATGCCATCCAACCATTGCCTCAGCGTCCCTTTCTCCCACTTCCCTGGCGAGCCGGTGTGGCCGTTCCAGTTCGAGGCCCCCGGCGCCGCGTTGCATAGCCATCCCAATTGCATCGATGCGATGCAATTGGGAACCCTGCAGAGGCACGGCCAGGGTTCCCATCTGGCGTGTCCGCCGGATGGGAGGCTCATGGAGCCCCTCTGGCCGCGGGTCACGGGGCGCGGCAGCCCCGTGAAAACGGCACCCGGGCCGCCCCGGGTCCCACGGCGGAAGCCGTGAAAACGGTCCCAGGCCCGCGCCTGGATAAGCCAGGCACGCCGTGTCATCTGCCCACGCAGTGGATCAAGCCTGACGCAGTCCATAACGCCCGACACCCAGTTTCAACGCCCGCGCAGCGAATGTTCCACCCCAGCCTCTCTGCTCGGCGGAACCCTGAACTTGCGCGTGTACTCGCGGCTGAATTGGCTCGGGCTTTCGTACCCGACATCGAAGGCGGCGGTGGTGACCGAGGCGCCGCCACCCCTGAGGAGTCGCCTGGCCTGGAGCAAGCGAAGCTCCTTTTGGTATTGGAGCGGGGTGGTTGATGTGATCGCCTTGAAATGTTTGTGGAATGCCGAGGCGCTCATTCCGACTCGGCGTGCGAGATCGGGAATGACGACCGGTGACTGGAGATCGTCCCGTAGATGCCCGATGGCCCGTGCGATGGCGCTGGCGATGCTGTCGTGGCGGATGAGGCTGCGCAACATGGCGCCAAACGGCGCTGTCAGCAATCGGTAGTGGATCTCCTTCGAGACAAGCGGGCCGAGCACCTTCGATTCCGCCGGTGAATGGGCGAGCGCCAGATATCGATGCAAGGCATCGAGCAACGCGGGGTCCGCACGCTGGGTTCCCGCAGACCGCGCGCGTTCGATGTCGAGGGCGGATTCCGCCACTTCGCTGCAAAGGTCCCGGAGGATGCCAACATCGAGCTCGAAGACCAGTGCCAGATAGGGAGCCGAGGTCACTCGGGAGTACACGGGCAGGTCGTGGCTCACCAGCAGGCACTCCCCCTGGCCGAACGACAAAATCTGCTCGCCGATCGAAACCTCCTTGGCTCCCTGGAGGATCAGGCACAACACGGGTTCGTACAACGAAGCGTCTAAGGCACTTGGAGAATCCTCCCGCACGAGCAGAAGGTCCTTCATCGGCTGCACCATTCCATGACCGCCGTCATCGACTGGCCAAGCCAGAAGGGACGCTTGTTCGATCAATCCTTCCAAGGGCATGTTCCAACCTCCAGGGACAGAATAAATCCGCGCGTGCGCTTTCGTGCGGATTCTGCGGACCTGTGGAGGATTAGGCACGAAGCACGTAGGAACGTGCTCGCGCTTGTATTCATTGTGAGGGTAGATACAGTCTGGACACATCAATATCCCAGGAGACACCCATGAAGACCAGAAGACTGAACACAGACACCGAAATCCCGATGCTCGGCTTCGGCACGTACCTCATCTCCAACGACAAGGCTGCCCAAGCGGTGGCAGTGGCGATTGGCGCCGGTTACCGTCACATCGACACGGCGGAAGGATACCACAACGAATCGGGTGTCGGGTTGGGGATCCGGCAAGCCATGGAATCCGAACGACTCTCCCGAAGCGACCTGTTCGTCACCACCAAGCTCTGGCCCGGCAATCAGGCCTGGGGGCAACCCGCGAAGACCACCGAGACCACCGTGACCTCGCTCGAGGAAAGTCTCGCTCGGCTGGGGCTGGAATATGTGGACCTTTACTTGATCCACGCACCGTTCGAGCGCGCCCAAAGACTCGCCCAATGGCACGGGCTACTCGAGCTCAAACGGCAGGGAAAAGCGCGCGCCATCGGCGTCAGCAATTTTTCCATCCAGCACATCGAAGAACTCGGCGCTGCCGGGCTTCCTCTGCCGGAAGCCAACCAGATCGAGTTGCACCCCTGGTCGCAGAAGCCAGAGCTTGTCCGGTACCTGAACGACCATTCCATCACCCCCATCGCCTACAGCAGCCTAGTGCCGCTTTCCACTTGGAGGACCGCCCCCGGCCACGACAGTGCCAAAACAGACCGGATGAAATGGGAAGGCGAACAGGCGAACAACCCGTTCAAGATCATGGCCCAAAAGCACGCGGTGACCGAGGCCCAGATCCTGCTGCGCTGGGCCATCCAGAAGGGCTACCCGGTGCTCCCCAAAAGCACCGACCCTTCCCGCATCCGCACGAACGCCAACCTCTTCAACTTCCAGCTCGACGATGCGGACATGTCCGCGCTCGAGCAGATGGACCGCGGTGAGGGAGTCGCCTGGTCCAGCGGAGACCCCACCCTGGCTCCCTGAGCCACCCACCCCCGCGCCTCCCTCTCCCCACCGGGGGAGAGGGGATCGATGTTCGGGCAGTGGGGAGTGCGGTCTTGGTGGCATTACTCCATCAACAACTCTCCCAGCGAGCGAAGCGATGCCAGAAATTGGCAATCAGATGTTTCTGCCGAACTGGCAATCCAGCCGAACCGGCGGGGGTCCGGGGGACTCGGGTATTGGAACGGCCAGTGTCATGAGGATACCGATCGCGTCCCTGATGCCACCCCGCCGGGGGGTCTTCCCCCGTTGGTTTTTTTTTTTTTCTTCTGTTTGGTGCGGTGGGGCGGGGGCCGGGGCGGGGTTTTCCCCCCCCGGCTGTGTGCGGGGGGGGGGGGGGCCGGCCCCCGGGGCATCCAGGCCGCCCTGGTCCCCCACGGCGGAAGCCGTGAAACCGGCACCCGGGCCGCCCCGGAAAAGCCCAACGCAGTTAGAAAAACACCGACTGCGCAGCCGACCATTACGAATAGTGTGACGGCCGTCACAGACAAGGCCACCCCCTCGGGCGTAGGTTTCCTGGAATGATCACTCAGGACCGTACTCCAAACCTGCACCAGGCAACGGTGATGCTGTTGACCCTAGGGATGTGGATCCTCCTAGGCTCCAGTCAGGTAATGGCCAAAACATCCTTCCTCCTGCCAATGGGCGATGACACGGCTTGGGTCCAGGCCAGCTCGGAGGCTTCGCCCGACAGTTTCGCCCTGGAAAACGCCTTCGATGGCGACGATCGCACCGCATGGTCAGCCAGCGCCACAGACACAGCCCCGTGGGTGGAGCTTCGCTTTGCCAGGCCATTCTACTTGCGGGGTATCTCTCTACTGGTAGGACACCGGAAGAATTTCCTGACCTTTCTGCGTCACCCCGGCCCCTCCATCCTCTGGATCTCCTACGACTCCACTCCGGCCTACCGACAACTGGAAATTTATCGCCCGGACGACCGAACCAACATTTCCACAAGCTCCGGCGTGACACGATTTGTTCACGACGGCTGGGTGGATCGCATTTTATCCGAACGAATGGTGGTGGCTGATTCCGGCCTGGTCAGGTCGGTCCGGATCATCCTTGCTGCGCACGAAGACCCGGTGATTTCCCAGATTCATCTGGTAGCCCAAGAGTCTGGGGAAGATCCGGAATTTCCACTCGCTTTGCGACAACTGTTGTCTGATTCTGGCATCTCGGCGGTTCGTCGCATGCGACCAGACGTCCAAGACCTTCGCAAAGTCAGGATGCGAGTCAAGATGGACCGGCGCTGTCCCTCCGACGGAGAGGGAGAATGCAGGACCAAGGACACGATCGTATCACTGCTCCCCTCCTCGCAACCGGCAGGAATCTTTTACGACAATTTTTGGTCTCTGGCTTACAAGACACTGCCTCAATCCACCGAATTCCGGTTTCTTCCTGGTGCGTCCACTTGGGAGGCGATCCTCGATCCCATCCCCTGGCAGGTCCAGCTGGAAACGGACCCCTCAGCCAATCAAATCTACCGCCGACCCCAATCCCCCATTGTCGCCGATCGGTTGGGCAGCGGGGGACCTCTCTGGGAATCCGCGGTGGTGATCCGAGGCGATCTGCACGGCAAGATCACTCGAATCGGCACGGATTCACTGGATGGCATGCTAGAAGAGGGCCGCTTACCCACCTGGAACCAGCCGGAGTGGAAGCACCTCAACAGCGCAAAACAAACCAGCGCAATCGACACGGCTCCACCTCTTGTGGACACCACCTCGGTCCGCATCGGGCGGCAGATCTGGATGAAGAAGAACCTATCGAGCTCAACGGTCGATCGATCCAGTCTCTGCTGGGGAATGAAGCTTTCCGACACCGGCAAGTGGAATCGCAATTGTTTTGAATACGGCAGACTGTATCGGATCCGCGAGGGCCTGCAGGCATGCCCAAAGGGCTGGCATCTTCCCACCACGGAAGAATGGCGCGAACTGTTCGAAACCACCGGTGCCTTGGAGGGATCAGGATATGTCCTGATGGCGCCAGGTCGGTGGGCCAACCCTCGCCCAGGAATGGATCCGTTTGGGTTCTCTGCGAAGATGGTCGGCACCCCTCCTTCGCTGAGGCCCGCCCGGTACTCGCCATTCACAGGCCACCCCGACCTGACTGGCCCAGAATTTCTGAGCGCCACTTGCTCCTACTCCACCGAGGACGCAAGCGATGAAGGAGTGGTCCCGGTGGACGTGCAACGCTGGCGAGGCGAGCGATCCTTTGCTTCCCACCGCATACCCTTGCTCAAGGAGCCCATGTCGCTGCTACGCAGCGGCGCTCCCGGCGCTTGGCCCGCCTGCTCCACCGACCCCAAAACCGTTTACCATCCTCCCGACGAATATCTCCCCATCCGCTGCATCAAAAACAAATCCCCCACGAAGTGAACTCGCGGTTACACCTTATCTAGAGATACCTGCCATCCCCCGGGACCGGTCACGACCGTTCCCTACGGCATCAATTCAACCATTCCGCCAGCCTACGCCGCCACGCAGCGAAGCGGGTGTTGGGGCGGCGAACCTGGGTTGACGGAGGTGGCTGAGGTTGGCGGGAAGGAAGGGGTAGTGCCCTCACCCTCTCCCTCTCCCCACCGGGGGAGAGGGGCTCGGTGTTCGGGGCATCGACCACTCAGCCGGCCAGCGAAGCGATGACAGTAATTGGCAATCAAGCCAGCCAGCCGAACCGAACCACCCCGCCCCTGCGGGGCACCCCTCCAAAGGAGGGGAATGAGCTGCAAATCCGGCAATCAAATGCCGCTGCCAAACCGGCGGGGGTCCGGGGGACTCGGGTATTGGAACGGCCAGTGTCATGAAGATGTCGATCGCGTCCCTGATGCCTTCAGCCCGTATGCCTCAGCGTCCATTGCACCCACATCCCCGGCGAGCAAGTGTGGCCGTTCCAGTTCGAGTCCCCCGGCGGCGGTTTCCAAAGGGACGCCGGAGTCCCTTTGGCCGCGGGCACGGGGCGCGGCAGCCCCGTGGAAACGGCACCCGGGCCGCCCCGGGTCCCACGGCGGAAGCCGGAAAACGGCAACCAGGCCCGCGCCTGGAACAGCCCAACGCAAAAAGCCCAACGCAGTTGAAAAACCAACGGCGCCAGCCGCTCCGTCCTTGTCCGCATACACTTACGAGTGTAAATTTGACAGAGGACTGGGAATTCTCGGTCGGTGGCCACTTCTGGGAATTCTCGGAGGTGGCCATTTTGCTTTATGGGAGCATCATCCAGCCTCTTGGTTCCAAGCCATTTCGCAGATGGGGCTGGATTACCTCAAAGGCCCTGTTGAGTCGGTCGGGATTCAGGATGCGCCGCGCCACCGGATACCCCACCAAGTCAGCAAGCTGGAGCCCAGCAACATTCTCTCTTCCGGGCACAAACTCCAGCGTTTCCAAGACCTCTTGGCTGGACTCGCTCTCGTGCAACCGCCGCCACGTGGTGGCTAGTTCGCAATCTTCACGCTTCCCACGGGACTCGGCAACCCATGCGACCTGCCCGCTCCGATGCCCTTGTACCCAAGATCGAACGGCCGCCACGCCCTGTACCAATGCCAAGTCGTATGGGTTCTGGGCATCCAATCCATGCCGCTGCACCAATGCATCCTTCCGAACGGCAACGATGAAGACTCGATACGGAAGGTCTGTCATCAGATCCGCAAGTTGGTCGTGGAATTTTTCACGCCATTGTTTCCGAGCCAAAAAGGCAAAGGGAGGCCGAACCTTGCGAATCTCGTAACTGTGAAGGTTGACTCCTTCGTGATCAAACCAGTCCAGCTTGAACCGCGCCAACGCAGGAACAATTCGTTGAACGTATTCCACCCGATCAACGAGTACCAGGCTCAGCAAGAACAACGGGAAATCGGGATCGATCTTAGACAGAGAATGATCACCGCACTCATCACAAAAGACGATCCAAGGAGCCAGGTCGCGCCTGTCAACATCTTGATCACAGGAGGGAATCACTTCTCCCCTCCAGATCGAAGCAGTCGAAGCAGAGATCCGGGCAATCGCCCGATTCCGTTGGGCTCGTGCCTTTGCCTGTAGTTCGAGAGCAATGGGGAAATCAAATGCTGCATTGGGAAGTTGGGGGAATGGATCACAGACGAAAACTAACGAAAACCTTCAACGCTCCAGGCCCGTTTTTTCGTTCCCATCTCCAAAATCCGGAACGGTCACGACCGTTCCCTACGGCATCAATGCAACCATTCCACCAGCCCACGCCGCAGCGCAGCGAAACGGGTGGAGGCAAATCCGCAGGAGACAAAATCCGGCAGACCGAATGACGCTGCCAAAACTGGCAATCCAACCAAACCGGCGGGGGTCCGGGGGACTCGGGTATTGGAACGGCCAGTGTCATGAAGATCTCGATCGCGACCCTGATGCCTTCAGCCCGTATGCCTCAGCGTCCATTTCTCCAACAATCCCGGCGAGCCGATATGGCCGTTCCAGCTAGAGTCCCCCGGCGCCGGAGTCCAGAGGTACGGCGTTAGTACCTCTGGCCGCGGGTACGGGGCGCGGCAGCCCCGTGAAAACGGCACCCGGGCCGTCCCGGGTCCCACGGCGGAAGCCGTGAAAACGGTCCCAGGCCCGCGCCTGGAAAAGCCTGGCGCAGCCGAAACACTCCCACGGCGCCAGCCGCCCCCGTTACTTCTTCCCCGCCCGCCTTGCCACACCGGTCTTCTTGAGATCCTCAGGCTTCACGCCCGTGACATCCGTGATGACGGCCCACGAAATGCCATGGTCCAGCATTTTGCGTGCGTCTTCCAGCTTGGCTTCCAGCTTGCCCTCGGATTTTCCTTCGAGCTTGCCTTCAGCTTTGCCTCGAGCCTCGAGCCATTCAACGACTTCAGATCGGAGTTCCGTCTTCTTCATATACGCCTCGACTTCATTTAGGGTCAATTTACCGACTTCTGCGGCCAAAGTGAAGAGGTTGCGGTATTCCTCTGGTGAAACAATCGCCTTCAGGGCATCCGCGCCCCTGAACACCTTTTCCGCCCGGCTCTGCGGCCCGGCCATCGCGCCCCGCAAGGCCTGGGCGATCGCGTTCCCCGCCTTCTCCCAGGCGGAGAATTCTTCCCGCGACACCTCGCGCACCAACGTCTCCGTAGCCCTTGCGGGCAAAGTCATGTTTGCGCGTGGCGGTGTTCAGAAACTCCCACGAAAGGGGTACTCCCCATTCCTTGATGGCATCGGGCAGCAGAAACTCCAGAGCGTCGACGGAGTGGTTTTTGAGGAGCTCTTTGATCGACTGATCCAGATCGGTCAGACGCTCCCGTTTCGGGTTCGATTTGGGCAATGCGGGGGGCATGCAGGTCAATCTAAACCTGCCTACCGGAATCTGTCGGTCAAAAATTTCCGGCAGGGCATTCCGCGAAACGATCAAGACCGTTCCCTACGGCAGCAATGCAACCATACCACCAGCCTACGCCGCCGCGCTTGTTGCGTTCCATCAATTTCTGATGGATGGACAATTCAAGGATTGTCCCTACGCCGACCTTTCGGGAACGGCGGCGTTTCCTCCCCTACCGCCCATTCGCCTGCCCAGCCGGCCAGCGAAGCGGCGCCGGGATCCGAACTAACCCACAGATCGTGGATGTAGACGAAGTGAAATGAGTCGTCTCGGTCCCGAAGGCGTACGCGCCGGTACGGCGAGGGACCAGGACGGCTCATTGAGCGAGTATGCGCCGCGAGAGAAACCTGACCCACAGATCGTGGATGCAGACGAAGTGAAATGAGTCGTCTCGGTCCCGAAGGCGTACGCGCCGGTACGGCGAGGGATCGGGACGGCTCATTGAACGAGTATGCGCCGCGAGATGTGGGTCAGGGTCAAAGACTCCAATCCGCCCCAACGCTCCAGACCGGCTCCATTCGCCGCCAGCCCTCCTTCCGATCGGAGGAATTCCAGGGTGCGGTCTCGGTCCACGAGAGTCCCGATTCCATCTTGGCCACCAGAGTCAGGCACGAAAACGCCGAAGGGATCCGCAGTCCAACACCGAAACGCGGCCCGAATTCGGTCGCCTCCCATTCCGTTTCGCTGCGTTTGGCCTCGCTCAAGGAAGGGTTCGCATCCGTGTTGGTAGTGCTCTTGCGCTCCACATCGCTGCTGACTTCCGTTGTCGCCCAGGTCCGACTTGCTTCCAGGGAAGTTGCGACGGTCAAGATCACGGGCGATCTGGTTTGCGCCCAATATTCATAACCGGCACGGAAGCGAAGTCCGGTGGATTTTGTCGTGTTCTCCGTGTGGGTTCTCATGAGAAGATCGGAGGAATCCCATTGGTGGGTGACCTGATCGACCGCTCCCTCCAAGCCAACAAATAGCTGTCCCTGAATAGCCGGGGTTCCCAATCCAATCTGGATCCCCGTCCAGTCTGCACTCGTGCGCAGCCCCACGGAATTGGGAAATTCCAAGGGCACGTAATTCAGCTCTGAGTTTGCCAACGCATATCCCCCACCGATAGTCCCCTGCGTGGAATCCGCTGCCGAGGCCGAATCCACGCTCCCTGCATGCGCGGCCAACTCCTTCTGACGTTCTTGCGCGTGGTTGTTGGCTTTGCTGACACCGAACACGGCCAGGGCAATGCCAGTCGGAAGAATCAAGAAGAGGGGATTCATCGAAATAACCTTGATGGAGGAAGAAACATTGCGGTCCCAGAAAGATACGACTCCCCCGGCCAGCGAAGCGATGCCGAAAATTGGCGATCCACGGCGCTGACCAAGCCCAACCCCACCCGGCCAGCGAAGCGGGTTTGGGGCGGCGAACCTGGGTTGACGGAGGTGGCTGAGGTTGGCGGGGAGGAAGGGGTGGCCCCCTGTGTCAGATTTGTTGTCGCCTCCATTGAATCCACATTTGAGGGCGGGAGGAGATCAACGATGCGCTACAGTAGACACTTCAAGGAGCGAGCGGTCAGTACGCTTTTAGGGTCGGAACCAGCCGATCCTGTGGTGGTTGCCAAATCGGTTGGAGTCCAACCTGAAACTCTCGAGCGATGGAAGCACGAGCTTTCCTTGCCTCCGGTTCAGAAAGCGACTCCCACGGGCATCAACCGATTGGATGCCATCGTTGCGACATCCTCGATGACTGAGGAACAGCGTAATGCCTGGTGCCGCTCCAACGGCATCTTTCCGAGCGATCTGGCTCAATGGCGTGCTACGGCTTCCCAATCTCTCGAGCAACAGACAGGGACTGATTCGATTGGCCGCATGCAACGTGCTCGCATCCATGAGCTTGAACGTGAGGTTCGCCGCAAGGACAGGGCTCTGGCTGAAACTGCAGCGCTACTGGTTCTCTCAAAAAAACTCGATGCGATCTTCCACAAGGACGCGGACGAATGACCGCCTTGGAAGATCGCCGAAAGATCGCTCTTGCGATTGATCAGGCCCATTTGGATGGCTGTCGGCTGAAATCTGCGTGCTCTTGTGCGGGGATCGATGTGCGCACCCTTCAGCGTTGGAAGCAATTGGATGGAGAGATCCGACCGGACAGGCGGCCTGGTTCGATCCATCCTCGCCCCTCCCACGCACTGTCGGAGGCAGAGCGCGAGAAGATCCTACAGGTGGTCAACGAGCCTCGGTTCGCTGAATTGTCGCCCTCGCAGATCGTGCCCAAGCTCGCTGACGAGGGGGCCTATCTGGCCAGCGAGTCGACCTTCCATCGCGTACTGCGCAAAGAAGGACAACACCGGCATCGCGGCCGCGCCAAGGCTGCCCGGACCGGGCGAGTGGCAACAACCCATATCGCTGACAGACCCGGCCAGGTATGGTGCTGGGATGTCACTTGGCTACCGTGCCGAGTCGTTGGTCGTTGGTTTTATCTGTACATGATCCTCGATCTGTGCAGCCGCAAGATCGTGGGATATGTGGTCCATGAATCGGAATCATCCGACCATGCGGCAGCCCTCGTCCGGCGGACCGCCGTTTCGGAGCGAATCGACGAGGCCACGACCAAGCCAGTGTTGCACGGTGACAACGGGGCGGCACTTAAGGCTACGACAGTCCTGAAGATGCTGAAGTGGCTTGGGATCGCGGCATCGTATTCGCGACTGAGGGTGAGTAACGACAACGCCTTTGCGGAGTCTGTGTTCCGAACCCTCAAATACCACACGAGTTATCCGCTGCGCGGATTTGAGGACCTAGCCTGAATTCGTCATGGGGAAAGCCCTGCTGATTTGTTGTAAGCCCCATACATTGGGGCTTGGGAAACAGAACCAACAAACCAGAGGGCCCATGTCAAAACGTAATCAAACGCTGGATCTTTTCCCGATGGTCCAAGGCCGCAAAGTCGAGGTGGATTTTGAGGGCGGCAATGTAACGTCAAACGGTGGCGCACTTCTTCTTGGTCTGGCCGATCGCGCCCTTGGAGGTCTTTCGCACCGCATCGCCCGCTGCATTCCGGACAAGCGTCGTCGATCTTCTTGCATCCATTCGCTTCCTTCCATGGTCCGCCAGGCTGTCTACAGCTTGTGTCTTGGCCACGAGGATCTGATTGATCAGCGAGACTTGCGCCACGACATTGCCTTGCAAACCGCTGTCGGGCAGGACAAGCCCCTGGCCAGCGATTCCACCCTTGGACGCATCGCCCGCCTGGCCACGCCGCAGACCAACTGGAAGCTCAACGAGCTTCTGATCGACGCCTACATCGAATCGCACCGTGGCAAAGCTCCCCAGGAAATTGTGCTGGATTTCGACGCCACCGATGTGCAACTGCACGGGACTCAGGAAGGCCGATTCTTCCACGGCCATTACAGTGGCTACTGCTACCTGCCTTTGTTCGTGTTCGCCGGAAAGCACCCCTTGTGCGCGATCCTGCGCCCCGCCGATCGTGGCCCCGCTCGAGGCGCTCTGGCCGTACTGGCGGGCTTGACCCATCGACTGCGCCGCGCTTGGCCGAATGTCCGCATCGTCTGGAGGGCCGATGCCGCCTACTGCCGCGACCACATCCTGCGCTGGTGCGAACAAAACAAGGTCGGATATGTCGTGGGCATGCAACCAAATTCTGTCTTGGAAAAGTCGAGCGTGGCGGTTCGTATGGAGGCCGAGGAGGTCTTTTTCCAAACCGCCCAATGGCAAAAATTGTTCGACGAAGTGGATTATCGAGCGGGATCCTGGAAGAGCTCGCGGCGCGTGATCGTCAAGGCCGAACGCAACCCATTGGGACCCAATACGCGCTATGTGGCGACGAACCTCTCGGGCGAACCGCGCCACATCTACGCCGAGATCTACTGCGCTCGCGGCGAAATGGAGAATCGATTCAAGGAGACGCAGACAGACCTGTTCGGATCGAGGCTGTCCCACGGAGGGTTCCAGGAAAATTGGATGCGTCTTTTGATGTCCACCCTGGCATACGTCCTACAGCACACCTTGCGTGCGATCGGATTGAAGGGTGAGAGGGAGGAGCGATCGACATGTTCCACCATCCGGATCAAGCTATTGAAGATCGGTGCGGTTGTGACCCGCAACACCCGGCGCATTCGATTGCACCTGTCATCGAACCATCCCGACGAGGGCTTGTTCCGCAAAGCCTTCGATAGGCTGGCGCTGGCAGCACGCCTGCGTGGATCTCAGGCTCCCGCCCTCGGCTGAGGGCGCAAGGTCCCCGGGCACCCTGAGCCCGGGTAAGGGCGAGGTGCGCCCGGTACCGAAGGAATAGGTGCAACAAACGCGAATGAAGACCTCAAAACGGCAGACAACTGATGCCATATTCTGTCGTGCAACGAAATCGAGATATTGAGAATTCGTCGCGACGAATTCAGGCTAGAGCACGCCAAACGATGGGCGAATCGGCTGGTAACCTGGTACAACTTCGAACATCTCCACAGCAGTCTTCAATTCGTTACACCGGAGCAACGACATACTGGGCATCAGGATCAGATTCTGTCTAGCAGGGATGATGTCTACAGAGCGGCGAAGGATCGAAATCCAGCTCGCTGGAGTGGTCGATCCAGAGACTGGAAGCCTGTAGGGCCTGTGGAACTGAATCCGGAAAAAGAGGACTTAAACCGGGTAGCAAAAAACCAGTCGAAACCAGGGTCCCCGAAATAATCCAGGCGACAACAACCTTGACACGCACCGGGTGGCGCCCTCACCCTCACCCTCTCCCCACCGGGGGAGAGGGGCTCGGTGTTCGGGGCATCAACCACTCAGCCAGCCTGCGAAGCGTCCTCGGGCAAATCCGCAGGAGACAAAATCCGGCATACCGAATGCGGCCGCAAAAACTGGCAATCCAGCCGAACCGGCGGGGGTCCGGGGGACTCGGATATTGGAACGGCCAGTGTCATGAAGTTACCGATCGCGTCCCTGATGCAGTCAGCCCGTATGCCTCAACAGCCATTGTACCCACAGCCCTGGCGAGCCGGTTTGGCCGTTCCAGCTAGAGTCCCCCGGCGCCGGAGTCCAGAGGTACGGCGTTAGTACCTCTGGCCGCGGTCACGGTGCGCGGCCGCACCGTGAATACGGCAACCGGGCCGCCCCGGTAGAAGCCCGACGCAGTTGAAAAGAAAGCCCGGCGCCAGCCGATAGAATCAAAAGATGTGGGTCAGGCAGCCTGTGGGCTTCCCCGACATGTGGACGACGGCCCCCTCCAGCGTCAGGATCACCTCCTGCAGGGAAATCGTCTCCGGACAGGTTTTGTCTTTCCGGGAGGGAATGAAGCGGGGGGATTCCACACGGAGCACCGGATCGCTCCCTAGTTCCAGCACCAAGCCTTTCCCGGAAAGTTGTCCGCCTCCGATGGGGATCCGATCCGATTCCCGAAGCGGCAGGCGTGCGTGGAGGGACATCAATTCCAGATCGCTTCCCCACGCCATCAACGGGGATTCAAATTGCCTGGATTTCGCGCGCCCAGGAATCCATCCATCGATCAGCTGGATGGATCGGTCTCGGACCACCATGCCTTGGTTGTTTTCCAAGACGATGGAACCAGCCAGGATCAACTTCCCCACCGTATCGCGCCGCATCGCGCGCACGGCGCGGAAGGAAATGTCGTCGTCGAACCCCACACGGAAACTGTCCAGTGCCAACCGGAACGTGGATCCCGATCGACGAGGCTTGGCCAAATCCAGGATCGAGGTACCGTTCAACGTCAAGGAGGCCGGCTGCAGGACGCTGATCCCGCTCACCCTGGCCGGATACGAATCCTCTCCGGGATTTCCGGCCCCGGATGTGTCCTGGACCAGCTCCCACCCTTTTGCGGACAGCATCCATCCGTTGGTTAGACGCGAGGCGAAGGACCTGCCGGTGGTGCACCTGGGCATGGGCTCCACTTTTCCAGGGTACCTGGGGATCACCTGTTCCACCCGCCACGCAGAAAAACCCGGGATCCAACGATCCAGGGTGGAATCGAGCAGTCCCACGGGAAGACGCAGATCGAATCGATCCACCGAAACACCTTGCGGTCCCACACTGGCGCCCAGGACCCGCAATTGCCAACCCTCCTGACCTCTCTGCCGCCCCCAAGCCGGGTCCACCGACCAGTGGACGGCGGAATCCAGGCGGACCTGCCAAGGCTGGCCCATGGGCCGCAGCTTGGCAGTCTCCAGCAGGAAATGTTCGGGATCTCCTTGCAGGGAAGATGCCTGACGGAATTCGGCAGCGTGCTCCAGCGATCCCGTGACCTCGAGATTCGGCACGAACTGGTTGGAAAATCCCGGATTCACCCGGATCCGCACCTTGGGCGACGGTGCACCGGACGCCCCGAACAACTGGAATGTCCAATGGACGGTGTCGCGATCTTCCCGCCGCGAGGTTTCCATGCGTCCCATAAGATCCACCGGCACGGAGAACCCGATCCCTCTTCTCAATCCCAGTCGGAATCCGTCACTCGATTTCAAGTCTTCCGAAATCCCCTTGGCGGTCACATGGAACGGACCAATCGCCACGATCGATCGCCGGTGACTCCATGGAGAATTCGCCTCTTCAGACCTGCCGCTCCAGCTCCCGCCTCCGTCTTCCATCGTGGCCTCGCGCACGCGGATCCCTCTGGCCTCGGGCCCCTCGATCGCCCCTGGTGCGAATCTCACCTGTACAATTCCTTGCCGGGTCCAAAACGTGTCGATCGGCCGGCAGGTGCTCTGGCCCTGATCCGCCCCTTCGGGCTCGTAACACTCCTGGGCGGAAAACCAACCGCCGTGCGGCGGTTCCAATCCGACCGCTCGCTCCTTTCCTCGTCGTTCGACCCGCACCACGGCATCGTGGTGGATCAGGCGCACGTAGGTCGTGCCGAGATACGTCCCCCCGTACAAGGGAAGCCCCGACACCTCCCAATCGCCCCGCACCGATTGGCTGTCGGGCATCCAACCGAGCCTCAATGGCTTCCACACCACGCTCTGGTCGGCGATGGGGTCCATGGAGATTCTGGCTCCCCCACCCACGGTGAACGGGATCACCTCCCAATCCGATGCGGTGTCGGGATCCTTCACCCGCACGGACAACTCCCACCCGGTGTCCTGGTTTGTGTGGGCAGTGGTGCGAAGGCCCCCCAACGCCCCCTGCCATACGGGAAGTTCGGGCCGGGACGAATCCACCTGGACCGATGTGTCGGCCAACAGTACGTCCCCTCCGCCTGGAACGCGATGCCTTGCCCGCACTTGAATGCGCCCGGACCAGGCGATTTTCGGCCGTTCCCTCCTGCCATTTACCTGAGGAGTTGGAACATTCCAGAGGGTTCGCAACGGCCTCCGGGGTTGGATCCGAACGTGGACGGAATCCGTCAAGGCATGACCGCGGACCAGATCCGCGGAATCGATCGACACCATCAGGTTCAGATGCCAGTCCAGGGAATCGCTCCAGCCGCTCGAACGAGAAGGCTGCACGGAAAGATCGGAGGGAGCCTCCTCCACCGCTTGCGTTTTTTCTTCACTCACGCTCCTTGTGGTGGAATCGACGTCCACGGCATCCGTCTCGCGCTTGCCATAGCGCATCCGAAAGAGCTCCCCCACCAAAAGCCTTGCCACGGCGCCTTTCGCATCCTTCCACTCGATCCCCACCGCCGAGTCCTGCAGCTTCCAGTTGGCAACCGCCAATCGCTCGAGCCCAGGATCCCGGGAGCGGATCTTCCCTCCTTGGGCTCCCCATAGCGCCCATCGCCTCCCCGGCTCCTGAGGAAGCTCGAAGACCCTCTGGTTATCCTCCTGTGGATCCTCGGCTTCCAGGATCTCCATGCGAACCGGCCAAGCACGGCTCATCCCCCGCCATGGGATTGGCTGGTCAGGCGCCGGGCTGCCCTCCACCTGCACCCCAATCGAATACCGCCCGCCCTGCCTCAAGGAATCCTTGGGCAATCCATGGGCCCAAAGCCCGCTATCGCTGACGCGAGCCAGATCGATCGAGCCGGCCTCCAGTCGGCACCGGCCACCACCCATCGAATCCAGATCCCCCTTGCAAGGGCCAAGCAAGACCACATCGCCCGTCCACGACACATCAAGGGCGCCGCGACCATCCCATCCCGCCAACTGGATGCGGGTGGCACCCCCCTGGAAGATCGGCACTGCAGGCGCCACCGAAATCTCCCTGGCGAAACCTGTCGAAATGGCCGCACACGTCAGAAGGCGCATCAGAGTTTGCATGAGCCAAAGAATACAGAACCACGGATTGTCCTGCCCAGGGATCGTGGCACGGATCCACGAAACGAGCAAGGAATTTTCCTCCTCCCGGAGGTGGCTGAGGTTGGCGGGGAGAAAGGGGTAGTGCCCTCTCCCTCTCCCTCTCCCCACCGGGGGAGAGGGGATCGGCGTTCGGGGCATCGACCACCCAGCCGGCCAGCGAAGCGATGCCGGAAATTGGCAATCAAGCAGGGCAGGCAATTCAGCCGAACTGGCAATCCAACCAAATTGGCGGGGGTCCGGGGGACTCGGATATTGGAACGGCCAGTGTCATGAAGATACCGATCGCGTCCCTGATGCCGTCAGCCCGTATGCCTCAACAGCCATTGCACCCACATCCCTGGCGAGCCGGTTTGGCCGTTCCAGCTAGAGTCCCCCGGCGCGCGGGATCCAAGGGGCCGCGCGCTCGGCCCCTTGGTCGCGGTTCGGGTGCCGACGCAGCCGAGAAACGGCTACCGGGCCACCCCGGGGTCCCACGGCGGAAGCTGTGAAACGGCCTCCGGGCCCGCGCCCGGAGAAGCCCAACGCAGTTGACTGAACAAACCGCCGACTAAAGTCGGCGGGTTCGTACAAGGGACTGAAAGTCCCTGATACGCGCTAAAGCGCGTCAACTCAAGGAGAAAGGTCAAACTTGTCGTTAGGGTCTGGCTCGAAGTGGTGCTCTAAATACGCCTCAATCATTTCCTTCGTTAGCTCTCCTCCGACCGTCGTGCAGAAATACCCTCGCGCCCAAAATGCTGCCCCAAACTCGTTTCTTCAGCAAAGGAAACTCCTCGAGGACTTTTGCCGAACTGCGTCCCTTTATGCGACGCATCAGCTCTGATGGAGCGATCGTGGGTGGCGCGGACACCAGGATGTGGATGTGATCAACGCTCACCACTCCACGCAGAATCCTCACCTCAAAGGCCTCACAAGTCTGACGTATGAGTTCACGGATCCGTACCGCCACGTCACCTTGGAGCATCTTATAGCGGTACTTCGTGACCCAGACGAAGTGGTACTGGATCGAGGTCTTCGTGTGATCGCCGTGACGGTACTCCATCTGTGGAATGTACTGTCAAGCCTGCTGGCTGAAAGCTGCCCGTCTGAAAGACGGGGGTTTTAACCTTGGACAGAAACAAGGCTCTTCACGGATTTGTGTGGGTAGATCCATCGCACCTGCTCCCCTGCAGTGCCGATGAGGAGTGGCCTCCCGGTCGTCGACGTGAATGCGAAACTTGGCACGATGACAGATCCACCGGACACTCCCGAGATTCAGCATATCAAGGACGCCTTCCGTTACCCCGGATTTCGTCCGCTGGCGCGAGTCCGTAGCCACCCCAGCATTCCTGACGGCCGGGTCGTGACCCTGGTCCGGCGGGGGAAAAAAGACGGCCTGCGGATGCTGCGGCAGGGTGTGTCGAACGTGGTACGACAGTCGGCGCCGACTTGTTCGCGACCTGGATTGCGGGTCCTGGAGGATTTGGCTTGATGTCGAGATCCGCCGCGTCGATTGCCCGGTGTGCGGCATGGTGAAAACGGAGACGTTGGCATGGCTTGCCAAGACAGGTCACCAATCGGAACGATTCGTCCAGCGTGTCGGTCGCCGATGTCGTGAGGCGAGCATTTCCTCGGTGGCCGAGGAGTTCAGGCTGCACTGGGAGACAGTGAAGAATCTGGACATTCAGTATATGCAACGGCAGTTAGCCGACAATCCAATCGAGCCGCCGCGTGCCATCGGCATCGACGAAATTTCGGTCCGCAAGGGACACGAGTACCGGATTGTGGTGCACGACTTGGGGCGTCGGCGTCCGATCTGGTTCGGAGGTGATGACCGCTCGACCCAGAGCATGGATCGGTTCTACGAAGGCCTTGGAATCGAGGTTTGCGGGGAGATCGAGATCGGCGTGATGGATATGTGGAAAGCCTTCGAGAGATCATTCCAGGCGCACTGCCCCAATGGCAAGATCGCCTACGACCACTTCCATATCTCTCAGCACCTGGGGCGAGCCATCGATGCGATCAGGCGTGCCGAATACAAGCGCGTCGACAGTGACAAGCGCAGGTTCATCAAGGGACAGCGGTACAACCTCCTGTCCAATCGGGAGAATCTCGACCGGGAGGGGCGCCTGGAACTGGAGCAACTGCTGAAGGCCAATGCCCGGCTGAACAAGGCGTACTTGCTGAAGGAGTCGTTCGATCAGTTGTGGACCTATCGGTCGGCAACGTGGGCGCGGAAGTTCTTCGAGGGATGGAAGCGAAGCCTGCGATGGCAAAGGCTGAAACCGCTGGAGGATTTCGCAGCGATGATCGATCGCCACTGGGATGGAGTCGTCGCCATGGCGGGCTTCGACGAGAAGATCCCGATGGGCTTCGTCGAAGGCATGAACAACAAGATCCGCACCATCCAGAGGAGAGCCTACGGTATCCGAGACGAGGAGTACTTGAGGCTCAAGGTCCTGACGACAGGGCTACCCAAATGGTAGGGAAAGGACAGGTCCTGTCATGATTTCACCCACACGAAACCGTGAAGAGCCAGAAACAATAAAACCCGGCCCCCCCCCCCCCCCCCCCCCGCCACCCCCCCCGCCCAGCCCCCCCCCTTCATATGCGTCGCACCCCCCCCCCCCCCCCCCCGCCGGGGCCGGACCCGTGGCCGCCGGACCCCCCCCCCCCCCCCCCCCCCCCCCCTTTTTCCCCCCCCGGGGGCCCCCATCCGCGACATTGAACTGCTTGGCGATCGCGTCGCTCTTCCCATCCGCCGTGATGTCGCCTTTGCAAGTCGCGAAGACCCCGTGCTTCGGGAACTGATCGAGCGTCACAACAAGCTCCACCTCCACCTTGGCATCCTGGTGTTTCTTCCGGGCATCTTTTGTCATCCGTCCATGCATCTTGCTAAGATCATCCAGGGTTGGATAGTACAAGTGGTACTCCGCTGCGGAGAGCTCCGCCTGATGAAACCTGAAGACCATATCCACAGCCTGCGCATCTTGCGATTTCGGGATCCATTTCGCCGTCACCACAAGACCGGAATCGCCTTTGTCTCCAGGCAGGTATTGCGTCTTCCCCGGTGCCCCATAGACCTTGGCCCGCGCATCCACCAGCGCGTTCCCGCCGGCAAGGATCAAATCCAGCATGGCGGAGTCGTCTTTCGACGTTGGATCAGAAGCTCGGAGTACCCTTGCCAAGATGGTATCCGCCAGCTCAGGAGATGGATCGACAGGCTCTTGTCCAACCGAATCCTGCGAGACCACAACCAATGGTGGTTTTTGATCGTCCCTCTCAGCATTTGGCTTGCAGGAAAACCCGACCACCACCCAGAGAAGGCCCCAGATCACCCCTAAAGACATCCGTTTGAGGATTCATACGACTGACCTCTGGATTTCACCCTCCTGCTTGGATCAGACTTTGGTTGGTGAACGCTTCAACCGGAAGATGTTCAGGATCCCGAACATGGACCGACCGATCAACCTCGCTACCCGCTTCATCGGTTCCAGCCTTTCCTTGTGCACCCAGCCGATCCATTCCCTCAGAAGATTTTCGACTTCCTCCGCAGAGGATGTGGACAGAATTTGGCGAATAGATTCCTTCATCCGATAAGCCAGCGTTTGATCGGTTCTTTCTGGTTTCCTGGGGATCATCTCTTCCACGATCCCCTTCCGGATCCCGATGATGGTTGCACAATTTCTTCCTCGCCAAAACTTCTCATCGATCGAGAGTGCACCAAACGGATGGGCGCCTTTGCGCGAAACTGCGCTCCACCCTTGGCTACGGCTCGGATGGCGATTCTCCCAAGGCTGTCTTCGCTGGCTCCCATAAGCTCGGACGTGGGCACATCAACGGCATATGGAGCGCATTTCAAACAGCTGGGTAAGGGGCGCCCAGGCACCTTCGGCTGCTGGATCCCATCCTTGTCACATTTGACTCGCGAACGGCACTCATGTCGTCAACATCTGACATGGTCCAGGTGTCGCACGGACGCATGTCATAAGGGGTCCACCCGCCACAAACAGGACAGATCAGCGGCCTACCAGGCTCGTTGATCCATGAACATGGACCTCACCAGTCATCCATCGTGACAGAAACCTTCCAAGGGAGGTGGGGAAGAATCGCTGGTAGAGTTGAGCTGTCACGATGGAAACTTGCTTTATGTGCGGGGGTCAGAAAACCACCCCGGGAGACCCAGAAAATGGCCAAATACCCGAACCTCGCCGGCGACTGGATTCCAAGCTTTTCTGTCATCGCGGCTCCATCAAGCGAAGAGGATCCGATTTTACGAATCGTTGAAATTGAATCAATCGCTACTCCATTCTACAGCGGAGCCAGCTTCTTGAAAATAGTCGATTAGAGATTCCAAATCCTCGACCCAGTCGTCATATTTGCGGCCACTTGAATCTTTGTCGCTCCATCTAAAAATGTAATATCCGCCGGTATCGAACTCATCAAACTCGATTTGAACCTTTTCATCCTGTCTTTCTCCCCCGAGGAACCTGCCGATCGGACCGAATTTCAGACCAGGCACTTCTGGATGAGGCTTTTTCTCCGTTAGTTTTTCAAGGCGATCCCGCGTCTCGATCGACAGATTCGCATGTTCAATCAAAGCCTTGGCAATGGCGTAATCATGTTTGGATGCAATGGTCTCCGGAGCCAGTTTCTGCAGGATCTCGTTCGATGTAACCTTATTGCTTGCAACGGCAAGCTTGACAAACTCGTATTCCGATTCCGCAAGAGCAGCAAGCTCCGAAAGCTCCGTACTCTCTGACTTTGCCGCATTCAGCCGATCGTTTGGCGAACTGTATTTTTTATTCATGCAAGCTTCCTCTTCAAGCCTCTCCGTTAACAGAAAACACAACGCATTTACGCTTATCCAAAGTGTTTAGCCCGAACAGGGTGATTGGTTTCGGATCCTGGGGAAACTAGAACAACTCCCCTCTGCGCATAGCAAACAAATTCATCCACCAGCCCACGCCGCCGCGCAGCGAAGCGGGTTCGGGGCGGCGGACCTGGGTTGACGGAGGTGGCTGAGGTTGGCGGGGAGGAAGGGGTAGTGCCCTCACCCTCTCCCTCTCCCCACCGGGGGAGAGGGGATCGATGTTCGGGGCATCGACCACTCACCCGGCTAGCGAAGCGTCCGCGGGAAGATCCGCAGGAGACAAAATCCGGCATGCCGGATGCCGCTGCCAAAACTGGCAAATCCAACCAAACCGGCGGGGGTCCGGGGGACTCGGATATTGGACCGGCCAGTGTCATGAAGATCTCGATCGCGACCCTGATGCCTTCAGCCCGTATGCCTCAACAGCCATTCCTCCCACTTCCCCGGCGAGTGAGTGTGGCCGTTCCAGTTCGAGTCCCCCGGCGCCGGAGTCCAGAGGTACGGCGTTAGTACCTCTGGCCGCGGGTCACGGGGCGCGGCAGCCCCGTGAAAACGGCACCCGGGCCGCCCCGGAAGAAGCCCAACGCAGTTGAAAAGAAACCAAGGCGCCAGCCGACAATCACATCTTGAACGTCCGCGAAAGGTTGAACCCCAGCGATGGAGCGTTCCATGTCCTCGTGTACATGCGGTCTTCGGAGATCCACGTCGTGTTGGACAGGCGCAACTGGAAGATGTGGCCTCCCGTCTCGATGTCGACGCCGATGCCAAATTCCGGATTTACATAACGGCTCGTTCCGGTGAACATCGGGCTGGCCTCAGCCGAGAGGGCGATGGTGGGCGTGAGGGAATATTGTCCGGAGAAGCCGACGCCCAGAGCGATCCCGTCGTCGCCGGAAGTTGGAACCAAGTTGCGGTGAACCAGCGTTGGAGCAACTTGGATACTGAATTTGTCCATGAAATTGCGAGCCAACATCAGCTGGTGGACACTGGAAAAACGGCGTTCCAAAGTCAGCGAGTAGTCGAGTCCGGCGTCTGAGCGCGTATCGAGGAACCCCATGGAAAGCCAAGTGATGCTCAAAGGGACCTTGCCGTCGGTGGATTGGCGCAGCAGACGGTTTTTGACAATCCCGGACACGGGCTTGCCGATGTTGTTGTCGCGCTGGATGCCAAGATCGATCCAGTCCGTGACCCCGTAATCAGCCCCGATCCGGATACAGGCCATGTCGAGGCCTAAGGCCCCTTCCAAGCCGTTTTGCAACGTGCCAAATTGGTGGGAGAACAACAGATTGAGAACGCCCTTGTTGATCGTTTCGACACTGTGGTTCTGGACAACGTAGATGGACCTGAATGTTCCCTGCACGGGCACGGAAGGAGTCGGAGCGGCCAACAGATCGTCGATCGACTCCTGCGCGGAGGCGGCAAACGAGATCGACAGGGCCACCGCCACAGCATGGAAAATGATTGTCATTTTTTGACTCCGTTCGCCCAATCCACGAGGATGTTCCATTCCGTTTTGGTCATTGCATCCACGGCCCCGATTCCGTGCATCGGGTTCTCCTCAAGAACCTCCACCATCTCCCCTGCCGATCGCCTTGCTTCCGACTCTCTCAGGAAGGTGGCATGACATCGCGAGCAATAGTTCGCGATGAGGGGGCGCACGGTGACCCAAGAGACACTCGACGAGTCGTACGGGGTTTCCGTCGCGAGCAACTGCTCGTTTTCGCCGCAACCCAGCAGCGTCAACGAAGCCAAAACGAGTGTAGCCACAATCCACTTGCCCATTTCCGTTCCTCCTCGTGATGCGTTTGTCGTCCATTCCTTCATGGCAGCTTCACTTGTGAGGCGATATAGGCCGCGCGATGGATGGATTCGATCAGTAGTTGCGATGACGCAGAAGCGCCAGAGATGGCATCCACGCCGTTTCCAAACGCCATCTGCGCGGCGGGTTTGCCGGAAAACCGTTTCAACCATTCCGGCTGGGCGAGCGGGTATGAGTACTTGTCGGTCAATTCGACAATTCCGATACCACTGAGCTTTCCATCGTTCCCTAGACCGATCACCCAGTTGTGTCTGGACTTCCACTTGGGCTGGTACTCCTCCAACTGGATGGCCATGGATGTGATCTTGCCATCCGGGTCCTTTGAGTAATAGACGTCGTAAGCATCCCCTTCCCGAAAGTCGCCGTCTCCGAATGCATTGAGGGCATTGGCCTGTGCGGTGGTCGCGACGAACTTCGTCTTGAAGGCTTTTTGGCCGGACGGCAGAATTTGCTTGAGTGCTCCGGGAAGCGTTGAAAAGGTGGCCGCTCCAACTGTCGAGGCCATGAGCATTGAAACGAGAAGCCTGGTGTGCATGGCTATCCCTCCACTGTGTTTTACGGTTGCGAGACAACTTCTTGGATCCAGAAGCTTTGCCTATCCGACACCAACGCAACCCATCACTGTCACCTAGCAGTGAAGTTTCATGGATTATGCGTTGCCATCCGCCATTCCAGCCAAATCAAGGGGGTCCGGGGGCTCGAAAAATGGAACGGCCAGTGTCATGAAGATGTCGATCGCGATCCTGATTCCGTCAGCCCGTATGCCTCAGCGTCCATTGCACCCACCTCCCCGGCGAGCCGGTGTGGCCGTTCCAGCTAGAGTCCCCCGGCGCCGGAGTCCAGAGGTACGGCGTTAGTACCACCTTGGCATCCTGGTGTTTCTTTCGGACATCTTTTGTCATCCGTCCATGCATCTTGCGTACATCATTCAGCGTTGGATGGTACAAGTGGTACTCCGCTGCGGAGAGCTCCACCTGATGAAACCTGTAGACCTTGGCCCGCGCATCCACCAGCGTATTCCCGCCGGCAAGGATCAAATCCAGCATGGCAGCGTCGTCTTTTGATTTTGGATCAGAAGCTCGAAGCATCCTTGCCAGATGCCAAAGCGTGGTATTTTGAAACCTATGCCGTCCGACGCATCCAACCTTTGGCAACCCCGCCTCCAGGGCGAGTCCCTGTCGGTTCGACCGCTGGATCCCCACGATTTCCTGTCGCTGTTCACTGCGGCCTCCGACCCTGCGATCTGGGCGGGACATCCTTCCCCGACCCGATATCGAGAAACGGAATTCCAGCAATGGTTCGATGCGGCCCTGGATTCCGGTGGCGCCCTGATCGTGGAAGACCTCGCGACCCACACGGCGATCGGAAGCTCGCGCTACTACGAGTGGGATCTTTCCCGCTCGGAGGTCTCCATCGGGTTCACGTTCCTGGCCACTTCCCACTGGGGAGGCAAAGCCAATCGCGAGCTCAAGGAGCTGATGATGCGACACGCGTTCTCGCAGGTGCGAACCATCTGGTTCCATGTGGACGTTCGCAATGTCCGCTCCCAGAGAGCGATGCAAAAGATCGGAGGAATCGTTTCCCACGTCGCCGAGAAGGAGATCGCCGGGAAAATCTCCCGGTATGTGCATTACAAGATCGAGCGTGAAAATCCGGCGATTTCGATCGCGACCGTGATGCCCCCGCCGATGTAGGGACGCAGAATTTTGCGTCCCTACATCGGCGGAGTTGGCATATGCCTCTCGCAGCGATCCGCCCCACACGACTTGTTGCCTAAATTTGTCCCTGGTAGGTGATCTCCTTGTTTCCGGAGCATGCTCGATGCCTCTCATCCAAATTCCCGCCCTGTTGGCCGCGATAGGAGCTTTCGCGTCGGGCAAACCGTTCTTCCATCCCGACACCTCCCTGGTGTTTCCCGTCCCCGGCGCCGTGGTCCCGTCGGAGGTCGCCAAGGCCTACCCTATCCAGGCGACATCCATGGACTCGTTCGATCTTAAGATCCTGGCCGCCACCCCCGACACCTTCTCCACCGACAAGCCGACCTTCACGCCATTGGCCAGCTGGCGGATCCGGAAGCCCTCGCGGGCCGGCGCCTGCTGGACCCACCGGATCGATCTCGATTCCGTGAGCCGCTCGCTGGGAGGCGCCTACCTGGAACTCCGCGCGACGATCCCCAACGAGTGGGTCTCCCGCAAGCCAGAGCCAGAGCTGCCCCCAAGCGATCCGTCCACCATGTACGTGCTCCACGACGACACCAGCCAACCGATGGCGGCCCACTACCTGGAAATCCGCAAAGCCTTGCAAGTGGAAGGGCCTCTGGTGATCGTCACCAGCCTCGAATCGCACCAACACCGGATTTCGGTCTTCGATCGCACTTCCGGAAAACCCTTGGTGGGCGCCCAAGTGTTCATGCCTCCGCAAACGCCCCCTCACCTGGCGCGAGCCACCGACTCGTCGGGAAACCTGAACGTTCCGCTCTCGGCAGGAACCCAGGTGCTGGTCCGGCAGGGTCCCCGCTTCACACGCATGCGGATCGGAACGCCCCCGGAGCGTTCCGGCACAAGTTTCGATCGGTTGTATGGGACGCAATGGGATGAAATCCCCACAGACCGCATCCTCCCCGAACCCCCCGCGCCACCGACAAAAATCGTCGTCCCGATCGCGCGTCCCTTCCTCCACCAGACCCTCTATCGCCCCGGCGACTCGGTGGTGGTGGGATGCCTGGTCCACAGCGGTTTCCATGGGACCGTCCCGCTGGAATTGTCCATCGAGCCACCCTACGGGGCGAATACCCCCAAGGCTTCCAAGAGCTTCGAGGCCAAAACGCTGGACCATCTCCAGTGGCGGTGGAGGATTCCCGATTCCGCCCCACCGGGAGATTGGAAGGTGGTCTCCCGTCTGGAAAACTCGTGGCGCGAGTTCCCTTTCGTGGTGGAAAATCCCCGCGCCAATCCCGGATCGGCATCGCTCACTTCCCTCAGCAGGGGTCTCTGCCGCTTCCCTGGGCTCCAGTTGCGCACCCTGGCCCCGGATTCGTCCATGAAGACGGATTCCGTCCGATGGCGGATCCGGTTTCGGGAAGACGTCTCGGCCAACACATCACCATTTGTCCAGGACAACCGCTTCTGTCGCAACTATCGGATCCTCGTTCCCGACCGGAACCCGTTTGGATTCGACACCACCTTCCGCACCCCTCTGGCGCCGGACGGCAAGACATCCACCCAGGTGGATCCCACGGACGCGCAGTTTTTCTGGCGCACCGGGACCCTGCGAGCCCAGGCCACGCTGGAATCCCCCTTTGGGCGCGGTGTCTCCGAGGTTCTGGTCCAGCAGGCGCTGTCGTTCGGGCGCGAACCTCGCCTCCACTTCCAGGCGATCGGCGCGCAGGTGCGGATCACCGCGGTGGTGGTGGACTTCCAGGGCCTGGCGCAGGACGGCATCCCGCTTCGCTTGCAGGTCAGTTCGCCCCTCTTGAAGGTGGGCCAGCTGGACACCAACCTCTTGTCCGGGACCACTGTGGAACTGGCCTTGCGCGAACGCCTCCCCCCCTCCGATGCTGCCCTGACCCATGCCGACCTATCCGCCGAACTCACCGTACGGGGAACCCCCGGCACCGGCGTGCGCTCGCAGTTGCCCCTGCAACACGACCCCGACACCGACACTTGGAAGATCTACGACCCGCTCCCGGCCTCCTGGGCATCCCAGACCTTGGCCAAGCCCCCCAGTGCCGCACCCAAGCCGTCTCGCTTTACGGCAACCACAACCACATCCGCCTCCGGCCCTGGGAAGCCGCCACAGGCGCAGGACGAACTCACCCCAGGCGACACCCTGTTGGCCTCCTGGGAAGCCCAGAGCCCCTCCTTGGCCCTGGTCCAGGTGATCGGCCCCAACCACATCCTGGTCCACCGGGCGGTGGTCTCCAGGGTGGGCGCCAACCGCCTTCCGCTGGTTGTGGGGCCGCATTGGAAGGGATTCGTCGATCTGGTGGTGCACCGGTACGACCCCTCGCTTGCCGGCCCGGACGGCGACGCCCTGGCAACCTGGCGCAAACGATTCCATGTGGGGCGTCCCCGAGAGGCCCGTCCCACCCTGAGAGTTTCTCCGCTCGCCGGATTCCCCGATTCCCTGCGCGCCGTGCTATCCCTGCCTGCTCGCGTTGCGGGGAAGGTGTCGTGGTTCTGGACCACATCCGGCGCCGATTCCCTGGAATTTTCCGATCTCCCGTCCTCCGAGGAGTTCGATCCTACCGAACCCGCCGTGCAGGTCTCGTGGTGGAGCCAGGGAAGCCGCCTTGCCGAATTCCGTCATAGCCGGTTCGGGGAGGGCGGATTCCATCGTTCCAACTCGAAGAACGATCAGGAAGCCGGATGGTGGGAATTCGAATTCGACCGCCCCTACCCCCGCAGACAGGAATCGTCCTCCACCGAGCCCCGCAGGGCGAGCATCGGATCGGCTCCGGGCCGCACGTGGGTGGGCGCGTCGATTCCGCTGGACTCCGACAGCCTGGTGGTCCACCTGGGCATCCCCGAGGGCACCGCACGCCTGCGGGTGGGGGTGACAGGAATGGCCGGCAGCACGCTTGTGGCCCAAGACACCGTGGTGGCGGTGGTCCACCGGGAACCAGTGGCCATGGACCTGCCCCGCGAACTGGCCATGACCGACACCGCCATGGTGAGGATCCGCTTTCCGCGCGCGCTCCATGGACGCACGGCCACCCTCTCCTTGCGCGGTCCTGTGGAGATTCTTGGATCCCGCCAAGGAAATTGGTCCTTCCCCATCGCCCGGGATGGTTTCCACACGGCGAACCTCCACGCCCTGGGGGAGGGAACGGCGAGCGTGGAGCTTTTCGTGGATGGATCCTTGGTTCCCGGCGTCGGATCCCAGATCCGGATCCCCGCCAAGCCCGCACGGACCTCCAGCCTCTCGCGCCTTCTGGAATCGCGGCTGGTTCAGAAATTGTCGTTCTCCATGCACCCGCTTCGTCTGGACTCCACCCGTTTGCGCGTGACCACCACCGACGCCGAACGCGCCCGGGATCTCCTCCGATCGCGGCTCCTCCAATCCCTTTGGAACGGCGAGGGGAGTACCTTGGCCGATTCCTGGAAGGCCCTCTACCTGGACACGCTGTTTCCCGGCCGACCTCGCGATTCGGTGGTGGCGCGCCAAAAGCGGTTGCTGGCCTTGGTCAAGGAAGCCATGGATGCGGCCTACATTTTCCAGGCCTACGACTCCGACCGGAACGCGCCGGGAGGGATCTGGTCCATGTTGTCGAACTACGCCTTCCTGCAGGACGCCCGCGCACTCGGCTTCGGGATCTCCGAGCGGAGTCTCCCCGACCTCGATTCCGCTTTCCGGATGCTTCCGGAGAAGGATCTGCCTCCCATCGCCCACGCCCTGTTCCTCACTATTTCCGCCAAGGCCCGGGATTCCGCGCGGCTGGAGCGACTCGGTCAAAATCCGTCAGGAGCCACCGCATGCCATCTGGTGTCCCAGGCATGGAGCCGGCTGGGCTTCGGGGAAAGAGGGATCGCCCAGGCGCGAAACTGCCCACCTTTTTCCAGCGAGATCCTCCCCTGGGGAAACTCCTCCGGTGAGCGGATGCAGGCCCATGCGATCCAGGCCTGGGCCGCGCTCGGATCGGGCCTGGCCTCCCAGGCGCAACCGGCCCTGGAATCCCTCTGCGAGGGCTTGGCCGATAGCGACGATTTCCGGGGAGTCTGGCCCCTCCGCACGCTTCTGCGCGCCCGCGAGACCTGCGGCCCTCCCTCGGCGCGCTCGCGCGTGCAATGGCGGACGGATTCCGGCGCCTGGCGGGCGCTGGAGCTGGTCCGTGGGACAGGTTCCGTCAAACTCCCACGCGGGACCACGGGCGTGGAGATCAAATGGTCCGGGAGCGAATCGCGAAGGCTCCAGGCCGATCTGGTGGGTCACGGGCTCTTCGAACCCGAGGCGAACGGACTGGCGAAGGACATCGAGCTGGCATGGTCGGTGGAAGACAAAACAGGTCCCTTCCCGGACACCCTCCACCTGGACGACGACCTCCAATTGGCCGTTCGGATCCGAAACCGCACCCGACGCACCCAAGGAGGGCGTCTGACGCTGGAGGTTCCGGGCGGCTGGACCTTCCCGCAGGACCACATCCGATTCGTGGACTCGGAAACCCCACAGGCCGGCTCGGTGAACAAGGAAGCCAGGACACATTCCGTCAAAGAGTGGTTCCGGGTGGACGCGTTCCATTCCTCCGAACACCGCTTTTCCCTGCGCGCGACCCACCCAGGCGTCTTCCACGGTGGCGTGCTGCGATTGCAATCGGCGGAAGACTCCGATGTGCTCGCCGAAATCCCCTTTCCCCGGACGGTGGTCGTGCCCGCACGCCGTCCCCTCGAGCGCGAGGCCAAACCATGATCCCGCTCCTGATCGCATCCTCCCTGGCCCTGGCCGCCCCCAAAACAGTCGCCTGGAACACCGGCGAGGTCCCCACCAAAGCGGGCTTCTCGCGTCCTTGGGGCCATCTGCGCCCGGCCAACGCCAAGACGTTTTCCGTCCGAGCGGTCAATGCCCATTCCCTGAAGGTGGAGATCTTCGCGGCTTCGCCGGAATCGCTCGTGGTGAACGGAGACCGGCCCGGCGTGTTCCGGCCCGTGGGGAACAGGGAGTTCAAGCACCTCCCTGGCGAAGACGGCCACTGGTCCCGGCCGTTGGATTTGGATTCCATCCGCTCCGTGCACGGCGGGGCGATCGTGCGCCTGTGCGCCACCGCCTACGGGCCGCGAGGCACCGACGGCAACTGTGGGACCTGGTCGATCGGTTCCTTGGACGTGGTCGGATTCCGTTCCGTGGGAGCCTTCGAGGAGCTGGCCGTTTCCGATCCATCCACCGCCCGCCCCGTCCCGGGAGCGCGCTTGCTCTTGTGCGACGACAGGCCTCCCCGTTCCTGCGCGCGTTCGGTTTCCGACGCCGATGGCTTTGCGCGGATCGCCGCACCCTCGCCAAGCTGGAACGCGGTGGTGGTGCGCGGTCTGGATGCCATCCTGGTGGGCGCCAATGGTGCCTTCACGAAAAGGGCAAGCCAGATTCCGGTCGCCAACCCTCCGTATTTCCGTTCGCACAAGTGGAACGATTTCAAGGGGCCCTCGATCTGGGATCCGGCGGTCGACAAGAAACTTTCCAAAGGCTATTCCCTGAAAGGTTACCGGATCCAACCCTATCTGGCGCGCGGAGTCCACATGCCCGGCGACTCCCTGATCGCCGGCTGCCTGGTACGCGCGCCGGGAGGCGAGATTCCCCCATTGCGTCCGGTCCGGGTGATTCTCCGACACGATACCGTCGTTCTGGTGGATTCCGCCCCCGCCATGTCCGGTTTGGAAGGCCACTACCAGGTGCGACTGTCTTTGCCTCCCCACGCCCCCACAGGCGCCTGGAGCCTGCGCTCCGAATTCGATGGCGACACATCGCTGGCCATCCCCTTTTCCGTGGAAGCCGAGCCTCCTCGCCGGCTCGAGGTGCACTTGAAGGATTCCCTGATCCAGGCGGGCCCCACGATCACGGCAAGGCTTTCGGCGACCTGGCTCGATGGTCGCTCGGCAGCCGGTTTGAGCGCACGCATCCGTTTCCATCGCCAGGAAAAGCACACCCGAGAGACCGAGCACGGCCTCCACTCGAACAGCCCCGGGATCCGGAGCCAATTCCAGCAAGGCACGCCCACCACAGCGGTCTTCGACACCAGCTTCGAGGCCATCCTGGACGCCGGTGGGCAGATGGCCGTCGCCCTGCGGCTGGGCTGGAATCCGCATGGCTGGAGGGAAGCACAATACACTATCTCCGCCGAAGTCCTCCCGCCCGGCGGACGTCCCGTCGCTCCCCCAGAGCGCAAAGGCTTCATGCAAGCGGGAACCGAACCCTACCTGCATGTGGAATCCGATTCCCTGGAAACCGTTCTCACCCCGCTGGTCCTGACCTGGGCGGGTTCGTCGGCCCGACTGGGCATTCCTCTGCATTTGCGCATCCGCGACCCGCAGACCGGTGGGCTTGTGCTGGACACCGCGATGGCCAGCGCCACCTCCCTGCGCGTTCCCACCTCGGTGTGGGTGGGCGCCACCGCCGATTCCCCATTGCGCCAAGGGCGGTTTTTCCAAGCCGAGTTGTTCCTGGTTTCCGATTCCACCGTGCGGGCGCGGACGGAATTGGAGACCGGCCCCACCCCGTCGGGAACCTGGTGCTTGTTCCGCTACACCGGCACCCATGCCGAATCGATCTGGGATCTCCATCCGAAGCCTCCCGCTGGGCCAAGCCTTCCAGCCATCGCCCCACAAGCCAAGCAGGAAGCCCCTCCGCCGATCATTCCTTCGCGGACCATCCCTTCCCCAACGCCTCCGCCCGTGCTGGAGGTCTGCTGGGAATCGCTTCCGGGCAGCCCTTCCCTGGTGCAGGTGGCGCAGGGGCATCGCCTGTTGCACCAGGAGTGGGTTCGCACTCGGGAGAACACCACCTGTTGGAAACGGCCAAGCCAACCACGGTGGTGGCCTTCGGTGGTGGTCGCGGTCCACAGCCTGCGCGGATCGGAGGATTCCACCGTCGCCGTCCTGCAAATGGCCAAGCGATTCCATGTGCCCCCTCCCGGACCCCAAGTGGAAGTGTCGGTCGTTCCGCTCGCCGATTTTGTGCCAAATTCCGTCCAGCCCGTGCGCATCACCAATCCGCTCGGGATCGCGGGCAGCGTCGTGGTCTCCTCGATCGACCGGGGCATCCTGGACCTGGACGGCCACTGGATCGCAAATCCGATCAGGACCCTGGAGGAGGAAGACCCTCTCCCCGATTCCTGGTGGACCTCGCAGGAAGAGCCCCCTTCCGAACCCGCAAAATCCCCCCGGTTCCACAGCTACCGTTTGCTGTCCTTCGAGTCGGCAAGGGAAGGTCACTGGAAATCCGAGAACGATCGAAAAACCAGGTCCGTCGGCTCGAACGTCGTGGACATGGCCAAGCCGGAGGCATGGGTTTCCCCAGTGCTGCGCTTGCCCGACACCGGCCTGGTGGTGGGAGTTCCGGTGGGCCCCTATACCGGCTCCCTGCGGATTTCTGCCGTGGCCCTGGCCGGCCATTCGGCGAATGTCCATCATGCCGAAGTTTCTGTGCGGACTCCGCTGGAATCCACCTGGGGCATGCCCATGTTCCTGCGGCCATCCGACCGGACCACGGTCTGTCTGTTTCTGTCTGGCCCTCCGTTGGCCAAGCTCACCCTGAAATGGCGCTCGGAAAAGCCCCTCAAGGTGATTGGCGAGCGCACCATGCGCCTGGCCCTGGATGCGCAGGGAAACGGGACCGTGAGGGTGCCTCTGCAGGCTTGGGATTTTCCCGGGCCCGCGCGCATCGAGGGTGTGGTGGACATGGACGGAACCCGGCTCGTGCTGACCAGCCAGCTGGACATCAAAAGATCGGAACCCGCGCCGGACACCGGACGGATTCCGTCCTCCCGTTTGCGCTGGAGCACCGACACGGCAAGCACCTCCGCGGACGATGCCCCCATCCTTGTGGAGCCGGTTTGGGTTTCGCCCTCCGGCACCTCCTTGGATCCCTGGAACCTCGCCGAGGGATCAGACGTTTCCCTGGTATTGCGATTGACCAATCGTTCCTCGTTGGCGGTCCACGGCGCGAGCCTTTCCATGCGGCTTCCCGCCGGATGGACTCTCCGATCGCCCCGATTGGAAGCCTCGCGCGCCGGCCGGAAAGATCCGGACCCCACCCTCGAGGCGTTCGAAGACCGCCTGAAGACATCCCTCGATCTGCCCGCCAACACCACCAAGGAAATCACGCTGCCTCTGCACGCCTCGCACCCCGGACAGTACGGCGGGGGCGGCTTTTCCCTCGAAATCCCCGGGATCCCGTCCGCGCACCTCGCCCGAACCTTCCCCCTCTGCACGGTCCACCCCCGGTGACCAACCAACGGCCAGCGAAGCTTCGGCGGACAAAACCGCATCAGACAAAAACCGGCAAACCAGCCACACCAAAGGGGACCGGGGGGCTCGAAAAATGGAACGGCCAGTGTCATGAAGATATCGATCGCGTCCCTGATGCCGTCAGCCCGTATGCCTCAACAGCCATTGCACCCACAGCCCTGGCGAGCCGGTTTGGCCGGTCCAGTTCGTGTCCCCCGGCGCCGCGTTGCATTGCCCTCCCATTTGCATCGATGAGATGCAAATGGGAACCCTGCAGAGGCACGGCCAGGGTTCACATCTGGCGGGCACTCCGGATGGGAGGCACTTGGATCACCTCTGCCCGCGGGTCACGGGGTGCGGCAGCCCCGTGAAAACGGCACCCGGGCCGCCCCGGGTCCCACGGCGGAAGCCGTGAAAACGGTAACCAGGCCCGCGCCTGGAAGAAGCCCAACGCAGTTGAAAAAACGAAGGCGCCAGCCGGAGCCGTTACTTCGCCCCCACCTTCTCCTTCGCTTCGGCAAGATTCTTCAACGACAGCGGATACGGCTGCAGGGCCACGGCTTTTTCCAGAAACTCCACCGCCTCCGCGTAACGCTCGTGCTTGAGCAAGAAGCTTCCGAAGTTCCCGTATGCATAGGCATCATCCGGATTCTGCTGGATCGTTTCATGGTACAGTCGTTCCGCCTCACCTAGATTCTTTTCCCGCTCGGCGAGGCTGGTTTTGGCTTCCAACACCCATCGATGTTGGCGCTTGGTCTTGGCAAAGGACTCTGCCGAATCCAGGAAGGTGTAGGCGGAGGCGTTGTCCTTGAGCTTCATGCCCACCTCGGCCCGATAGAACCACACGTAGAAGTTGGTCGAATCCATCGCGTACGCTTGGAGAAGGCGCGAGTGCAACGACTCCTGCTTCCACTCGATCAGGTCCATGCGCATCATCGGAATCAGGCAATCCACCTTGTCCGGACAGATCTCCAGGGTCTTTTCGGCCCACCGTCGTGCCTCCCGGAGTGCGGATTCATCGTAGTTCTTCGCCTTGTACGTGCTCCCATGGGAGTACCCCGCACGCAGATTGGCGTACGCCCCCAGGATGTATGCCCAGTGGTTCTTGGAGCCTTTGGATTCCGCTCGCGACGCGGCGCGCACAGCCGTCTCGATCAATCGAGTATCGAAGGGATCCTCTTCCAGGTTTGCCAACAGCTCCGCGTAGTTTGGCTCCGGCTCCTGCTTGCAGGCGGCAACCCCCAGCAGCGAAAGAGCCAACAAAAGGGAAGAAAACGTGATCGGCGTAGGAATTCGGGTTCGCACACCCAAACGATAGCATTCACCCCCCCCCGCCAGCCCATCCGGCCAGCAAAGCGATGCCGGAAATTGGCAATTCAGCGTCAATCCAAACCACCCCGCCACCTCGCAGCGAAGCGGGTGGGGGTGGCGAACCTGGGTTGACGGAGGTGGCTGAGGTTGGCGGGGAGGAAGGGGTAGTGCCCTCACCCTCCCCCTCTCCCCACCGGGGGAGAGGGGCTCGGTGTCCGGGGCATCGACCACTCCGCCGGTCAGCGAAGCGATGCCGGAAATTGTACAGAAATGACCCACAGATCGTGGATGCAGACGAAGTGAAATGAGGCGTCCCGGTCCCGAAGGCGTACGCGCCGGTACGTCGAGGGACCAGGACGACTCATTGAACGAGTATGCGCCACGAGATGTGGGTCAGTCACATCCGCAGGATCCTCCATCCAGTTCCACGTCAATGGCAATCTTCCTCACCGACACCTTCTTGACCATTTCGCCGGGGAGGTTCAGGCAGTCCAGCAGTTCCTTGGCCTTTTCGCGGCAGCAGTCCTTGCGCTCGTCGGGAGAGAGATCGTTGTAGGGGTATTCCAGTTCGGGATCGATCGCATAGACCATGCCCCCGATCACCTCCCCGTTGGCCCTGGCGGTCACCACGATGTCGCGCTCGGTGGTGGCCTGGATCTCTTCCTTGGTGAAGGGTGCGCCGGCATGGACCTCGAAGGTCGCCAGACGCTGCTCGTTGGCCTTCAGGCGGGTGCCCTCGGGGAGGTCGCGGATCTCGATCTTCCACCCTTTGGACTGCAGCACCTTGGGGAGGGAAATCTCCACCGCCACCGTCGCTGCAATACGGCCGGGGTTGCCCACCCAGAACCCCTTGCGATGGAGTCCAGCCATCAGGCCACGGACGCTGCCGCCACCGGGCACCAACGTCACGTTGCGCTGGGCCACATTGTTGTCGTTGGGCACCAGTCGCCAATCCTCCACCACCTCTCCAGCGGTGAAATTGTCCACATTGCTCGGGTCGCCCGTGGCCGATGCGACCATCATCAGACAGTCGTGGCCCCAGGCGTTTTCCACCGGGGTCCATTCGAACGGTCCGACAATCCGCTCCTCGACACTGTTGGGCTGGAGGGTCCCAGCGGAAAGCTGCGCGGTGGTCAGCGGCTGGAGGTTGGTGGGCCACAGCACGCCCGCCGAAGGTTTGCAGTGGTAGCCTTTGACCACCACGTTGTTGGCAACCGCAGTGCCCCGGTTCTTCACCTTGACGTAGGCGTAGTTGGCGACCCCCAGACCCGGTTCCTGGTGGGTGGCCAGTCCGTCGGGGCTGCGCCGGTTCCAGATGGTGGTGGTAGCCCAATGGGCGGGCAGAAATTGGTATTCCCCTGCGCGGCCGTCCTCGATGTAGACATCGACGGCCGGACGCGCTCCCCCATTGAGGTTCTGCTTTTCGAACGACCAGGTCAGGACCTTGCCGTAGGCGCCTCCGAAGTATCCTTCCGACGTCCAGTTTCCGGCATCGGCGGTCAGAAGCGCATTGAGGAACAATCCAGCGTTCGAGGGATTGCTGATCGGAGTCAGGGTCCCCACGGCCCGCAGGATCAGGTAGATCGCGAAGCGCGCCGCGAAGTTGCGCCGTCCAACGTCGGTGGAATCGCCCCCGATCGACCGGTAGACCCGGAAAAGGGTGGTGGCCAGAATTTGTTCGCTGGAGTAGCCTCCCACGTCGTTGGTTCCGCCCCAGCCCCAACCGGAGGCCACCGAACGATCGTGCCTGCGCCCGATGAAGTTCACCCACGGGAAGGTTTCGAAGCGGTCGGTGGCGTTGGTGGTGGGATCGTTGAGGATGGCTCCGAAGCTGTCGCCGGCGCTGTGCGCGAAACCGAAGTTGGGCCCCCCGACATGGTCGTACAGGATGCCGTGCCCGCCCAGCTCGTGGAGCACCACGCGCCAGTCGGCGGCGATCCCGATGGGGTTGGCGGTGTCGCCCAGGTCGGCGAGCTCGTAATCGACGTTGGCGATGCCATCGCCGTCGCCGCTGCAGGAGGCGTTGCGTTCGATGCCATCGGTCGACCCGAACCGCCCTCGGTGGTCCACCGGCACGGGAAAGGTGGTGCCGTTGAAATATGTGGAGATGGGAAATCCCAGGCTCTGGACCAACCGGAAGAACCGGTCGCAATGGTAGTAGGCGCTGACGGCGGCGAAGTTGTTGGACCGGCTGGGATAGTTGAAGTCGGCACCCGGAGCCTCGGTGGGGGGAGGAGCGGTCGCCGCCTCGAAGTCGGAGATCCGCACGAAGTTGCCCGTGAGGGCCTGGTTGGCTCCCGGCCCGGGGGGCACCAGACCCGGGAGGGTCACGGAACTTCGCAACGCGTTGAGGGTCGCGGCGGTGGCGGCGGGTCCGTTGGCGGCATTTCCCGTCAAGGTGATAGGGTCTGACGCGAACACCAGGCCGTTGACGCCGGAGGTCAGGGCCCGCAGGTAGACCACGCTGTTGGTCTCCACATCCACCAAGGCCCGCCAATTCATGGGATTGCCCTTGTACGGCAAACGGAAGACAATTTCTGCAACCAAAATCCACTGCCCAGGCTGGATGCTCTTGGACACGGCCGGGAGGGAAAGAGTGGGCAGTTCCTCCGACACCAATGGGGCCTGCTCCCCGGTGACTCCGATCACGGGAGGCGGTGGGGTGTGGGGATCTTCGGTGCGCCGGAGCGGATCGTAGCGGTACACTTGGAACCGCCCGCGGATCAAGCGGAGGGTCGTCTGCTTGTCGTCCGCGCCTGCGGCCTTGGTCGGCTTGGCCCCTTTGCCCAAAATCTCCAGCAATCCTTCCGACGAATCGCCCAAACCGATCTCGTTGGGATCGGTGGACGGAATTTGTTGCGGGTCGCGCTTTTCGGCCGTGGCGAACAGCTTCCGGAACCGCTCGATGGCTTCCTGGGGGGGAAGCTTGGCGTCCACACCTTTCTCGCTGGTGTCGGTGGCCGATACCACTCTCGCCGGAGCCTGCTTGAGGGTGGTGGTGACACCGGCTCCCCAGACCGGGACATTGAGAAAGGTCTGATGAAAGACAAAGGTGTTGGAATCGAACCACGCCTTTTCGGTTCCGGACCGGTATTCCGTTTCCTGCTTGCGGGGTTCGTGGTAGGACACTGCCTGCTCGATCCCCTTGAGGGCTTCCGAGGCGATGCCGAGTTTCCCCGCGACCTCGCGAACGTAGGTGGCGGCGGCGCCGTGTCCGAATTGCCCTTCGATTTCCCGGTATTCGTCGACCTGGCGCAGGGCGCGGATGCGGGAGTTGTCGTCCAGAAGAAGATTGGCCTTCAAGGTGGGGTCGTAGATCAAGGACATGGAGGGTCTCCATTGGTGGTATTGGGAATTTCGCCGGATCCACCAAGCTGGGTGGATCCGGCCTTCTCGAGTTTCGTTCGATGGTGATGAAAACGCGCGAACCACGGATTCCGGACAGAAAACGTCGAACCACCATTCCATCGGTTCAATGGAATGGTTCGTCCGGAATTCCTCCGGCCGGATGTGCCGTCGAACACCCCGCCCCGGCGCGGGTGCGGAGGATCGAACGCCATGGAAACTACACCCGAATATCTCCCAGCGCAATCTTAAATTCAGGTAACCGACAGATTCTGCAATCGATTCTCCAGATCACCCGATTCGATTGTCCATTGTCGATTTCCGGCAACGCAATCGATTCCACCCCGCAATAGAACACCCCCGCATCCACCGATTCGCCAATTTCCGGCAACACATTCGCGGGCGCCGGATATTGGCATCCAAATGTCGATCGCGTCCCTGATGCCCCCGCCGGTATAGACGCAAAATTTTGCGTCCAAACATTGGCGGGGTTTGCATTGCCGGTCCAGTAAGTGTTCCCCGGCGCACCCCTCAGAAACAAACCGCCCAGTTCATCTTGAAGCCCACCCAATAATCGACCGCAGGTCGACCGCTCATCGGGATGATGGCTCCCACTTCCGGCTGGAAGTTCAGGACCAGATATCCGTAACGGACAGCCGCTTCGAGGCCCAATGGTGCGAGCAATCCCAGGTCGTAGGCCCAGATGGTGGGCACTTCCGATCCGGTCGCGCAGGAGCTTGGACCATTGCGAGTATTCGCATCCCCGCATTGGACCGGACCATTGTTGCGTTGCAGCAGGAATGGTCCCAGTCCGGCGTTGACCGCCAGGTACCCCACATTCCCAAAGGACATCCAGGAGTAGGTGGGCACCAGGGTATGGAGGTCATTGGGATGTCGGTAGGCCCCATCCATCACCACAGGGAACAGATGTCTACCGTACACCAACCCAACCCAGTCGGAAGCGGTGATGCGATGCTTGACCCCAAACACCGCCGAACTGAATTCGTTTTGGTCCAACAGGGACTCGAGCCCCGTCCCTCCGGCTCCGGCCCCGATGCTCAGCATCCAGGTCGGCCACTTCTCCGCCGAAGCCAGCGCCGCCAGCAACAGCACACAGCCAACCAATTTCCGGCAACCCATCCTGCGCCTGTGCACCCAGCCAACCGCTACTGGATCCACCTCGTCAACACTTTTCACATTCCACATAAAGCTCATCTCCGGGAAACCAGGGAAGCCCCAAAACTATTCAATCCAAGGCGATTCCACCCCGCAATAAAACACCACTGTCTCCACCGATTCGCCAATCTCCGGTAACCAGCCTACGCCGCCGCCATAGTTGCCATCTGCCCGTTTACCCGTTTGCCGGCCAGCGAAGCGATGCCGGAAATTGGCATACAAAGGCCGCTCACCAAACCGGCAATCCAGCCAAATCAAGGGGGACCGGGGGGCTCGAAAAATGGAACGGCTAGTGCCATGAAGATATCGATCGCGTCCCTGATGCCTTCAGCCAGAATGCCTCAACAATCATCCCACCCGCAGCCCTGGCGAGCCGGTTTGGCCGTTCCAGCTAGAGCCCCCCGGCGCGCGGGATCCAAGGGGCCGCGCGCTCGGCCCCTTGGCCGGGGTCACGGGGCGCGGCAGCCCCGTGGAACGGCATCCAGGCCCGCGCCTGGTCCCACACGGCGGAAGCCGTGAAACGGCACCCGGGCCGCCCCGGGTCCCACGGCGGAAGCCGAGAAACGGCTACCAGGCCCGCGCCTGGAAAAAGCCCAACGCAGTTGATCAAAACCCCGGCGCGAGCCTCCCTCCTTGAGGTAGGTTCTCTCTCGTACACCCACCTTCGCCGGCCGGCCAACCAGGACCAACACCCATGTCAGCTCACCATCCGCTTCACGCCTCTCCCTTGCGCCGGTCCCTCCTGGCATTTGCCATCGGGCTTGCGGGAGCAAGCATGGCCGCCGAGGTCCGGCGCGATTGGAATGCCTCCGTGGCCTCGCTGAAAAACCTGAGCCTGGAAATCACGGGCCGCAGCCGGGTTTCCATCACCGATTCCGTGGCCCCGCTATCCGGCAGCGTGCTGGATTTGCAATCGGACGACGTATGGCTGTACCTGCCCAATATCCGCCCCGCCCGCTTCGATTCGATGTATCGCGCCCAGATCAAGGTGCGGGGGGCCGCCGCCCAGCCCGGATCCAACGTGCGGTTCGAGCAATACCTGCAGGGGACCATGGTGATCAGCCACGGGGCCGCCTACAAGGCCTTGCGCTTGTACAGCCAAACCAACCGGCGCGGCGATTCCCTACTGTTGGAGCCAAGCACTTACTACCGCACCTCCCAATTGGGATCCATGGACAACCAGGCTCGCTCCCTGTGGTTGCGGCAGGGCTACATGGCCACCCTCGCTGAAAACGAAGATGGCACCGGCCAGAGCCGGGTGTGGGTCGCCGATTTGCAAGACCTGTTGCTGGACACGCTGCCTGCCGCGCTGGCGGGCAAGGCATCGTTCGTGCGCGTGTTTCCGTGGCGGTGGACGGCCAAGAAAGGCTGGACCAACGGCGTGCCCGCCGCCAACGCCCTGAACGCCCATTGGTGGTACAACTGGGACAACGCCGCGGCATCCACGCTGGACCTGGAATACGTGCCCATGCGCCATGGCAAGACCTGGCCGGATTACGCCAACATCAACTCCAAGACCAAGGTCACCCATGCGCTGGGGTACAACGAACCCGACCGCCCCGACCAGGCCAACGCCACGGTTGAAGAGGCCTTGGCCGCCTGGCCGGAAATGCTCAAGTCCGGTCTGCGTTTGGGCTCGCCCTCGCCATCGGATGCCTCCACGGGCGCCGACTGGCTGTTCGAATTCATGCGCCGCGCCGACTCCCTGAAATACCGCGTGGACTTTGTTCCGGTGCACTGGTACAAGGGTGGCCAGACCGCCTCGCAGTTCTACGGATGGCTCAAGTGGATCCATGAACGCACCAAGCGGCCCGTCTGGATCACGGAGTGGAACAACGGCGCCAACTGGACCTGCTGCAAGCCCACCTACGCCGAACAAGCAACCGCCATCGGGCAGATGATCCGCATGATGGACACCGCGCGGTTCGTGGAGCGCTACTCCATCTACGAATGGGTGGAGGACACCCGCCAGATGTTCCTGGAAAATCCCGGCAAGCTCACCCAGGCAGGAGAGGTCTACCGCGCCGACCTCTCGCCCATGGCCTACGACGCCGACATGGCAAATCTTGTCCACGGTGCGTGCCTGTCGTCGCCGATCTCGCCCAACATCCTTTTGCGCGGCGCCTGGCACCAATCCCCCTACGCCACCGTCCAGACCGGCGACACGGTGTCGTTGTCGCCCTGGCCCTGGGCGGGCGGAACCTGGTCGTGGACCGGCCCCGGCGGCTTTCGCTCCACCGAGCGCACCGTGGTGATCCCGGTGACCGACGCGGCCAAGACGGGCGTCTACCGCGCCGTGCACGTGAACGCCGCCGGTTGCCCCAGCTCGCTGGCCTTCGAGGTGGGTCTGCAGGGCGTGTCGGCGCTCGCACCGCGCTCCGCGGGAGGAGCCTGGATCCGCGACGGGAAACTGCATCTGGTGGGCGATGCCGACCTCCAGACCACGGTCACATTGGCCCAAACGGACGGATCGATCCTGGACCGTCGCCGCCTCGCGGGTTCCGGAACGATCGACCTGCGCGCCTACGGCCAAAGCGGTCTGCTGCTCGTGCGGGCCGAGGCGACAGGAAATGTCCTACTCTCGCAGGCGCTGCTGCTGCCCCGGAAGTGATATCGACACTTCGGCGAGATTCGATACGAAGCCATGCGACTCTGCTTCCCCAGAGCGCATGGACTGGCCCAGCAAATTGAATCGCGTCGCACGGTTGCGGATTCCAGGGGTGAGGGAGGATCGATATCCAGAGGTCTTGCGACTGACGCCAGCGGCGTTACCCTGATCGCGGAGTATGAAATTCAAAAGGCTTGTATCCTGAAAAAACTCAGGCAGTTCCGCATGGCCTGCATTGGGGACAACCTTTAGAACCATCGACCCTCCCTGAGCGATGTAGCGATCATAAAATACTTGGCTGTTTTCCAGCAATGGAACCAGCTTGTCAGAATCACCATGGATATGGAATATCGGGATTCCAGCTTGGACCAAAGGCTTGATCCTATCGATCGGATTGTTTTCCACAAGATGCACAGCAAGTGATTCTGCAGACATCCTGTATGCTGGAGCAGCGATTGATAATCCTGGGTAGCTCCGCAGATCCACCACCGGATAAATTCCTGCCACACGCGAGACCTTTTCCGCATTCCCTGGCTCTGAAGCCCAATTGTACAGCATCAATCCGCCGCGACTTTGCGCCAGCAAAACAGCTTTGCGGTTTAGATTGTATTTCATGGTCATCGTGTCGTAAAAGGAGTTGAAAACCGCTCTCCCGTAGGGGGCCCCATACGCCTCACCAACATCCACCCCGCCAATCCAAAATCCCTGCGCCACAAGCCGACTCAAAAGCCATTCACAAGATGCATTCGGATACCCATCGATATTCGGTGCATACCAAACCCAACGTCGATCTTGACGCGAAACGCTGGCGGGTGGTTCAATGACAAACCCCGTGTAAGCACCGATCGAAACGGTGGAGCGCTTTCCACCGAAATCTTCCGCTGCCAATGGCTTTTTTGTCGCAAAAACCAAAACGCATATCCCTATAGAAATCAATAGCACAGACAGCGTTTTGAATGAATTGTCACGCAATTTCTTAAACATCGGGAACTTCCTGTTGATGGTCAGTTTGACTCCACTCGTCCAATTCCAGCAGCACCCGGCACATCCGATGAACCCTCACCGCTTCCAAATCGTCTTGCACCAGGTGGAGCCGCGCCACCCGCTGCGCCAATTGTGCAAATCCGCGATGATCCAATGCCTTTGCGACCTGTTGGGTTTCCTCGCTCGTCGGTCTGCCCACCGAGCCGGCCTCGCTCCATCGCTCGCATAGTTCCACCACCGGCCCCAAGGCGATCCGCGCAGGAGTGGGCGGCTCTTGGACCACGCGTACGGGCAGACTTTCGCGGGTGCGTGGCTGTTTGTTCTGGAGTTTTTGGAACCAGCGGCTGATCACCGAGGCATGGATGCGGGGAGGCGGCTGGAAATCCGGGCTCCAAGCGACCATCTCGCCCTCGAGATCGAACAACAAACACGTGGGTTCCAGCACAATCCGCAGATCCGATCGTCTGGCAACCGCCGCGACGGCCCGCACGCGGTCGGAATGCTGGTGCAGCCAGCCGATCAAGGCATCGGTCCGCTGGTCTTTCCAGGACTCCTCGCCCAGATGCAGGGTCAGAACCTGTCCATCCGAGTCGAACACCTCCCAGCGCACTTCCTGCTCGGATTCGACCACGAAAAACTCCCCCAGCTGCGCAGGTCGCAGCAATACATGCACGCGCTCCACCTCGGCCGATCCCGACAGGCCGCACAAGGTCTCCCCCACTCCTGCCCACCGGAATTCTCCGAGCGGCTTCCAGAGAGCATCGTCGGATTTCGGCCAGGGAGAAGTGGCCACCGAGGTCGCCTCCGAAGACTTCCAGGACCCGTCGCTTCTCGCACAGACCGAGCCCAAACGAAGACGCTTCTCCTGCAAGGTATCCAGACACGCACCCTTCCAGATCTTCTGGGTGTCCCACAGGGAATCGCGGCTGAAAAACACGTCGCGGAGGTCGGCGCGGGCCAGGGGAAGCGTACGCAGAGCACCGGTGGCCAGCTCGGCGAACAGGACGGTCGCGCCTCGGGCGCCTCCGGGAGATTCCCACCAATGCGCCCCCAGGCAGATCGCCTCCGTTTGCGGGATCTGTCTGACCTCCTGCGCGTCGGGCGCGTTGGTGGATTCGATCTCTCCCAACACCATCGCCACCGCGTGCAGGGCCTCCTGCGTGGTGACTCCGGAAGGGCCGACCCTTCCCAACTGGGCGGCGAGAGTTCGCATCCGCGAAGCCAGAGACTTGCGCCCGAGCGCGCGCACCTGGGTCGCCAGCACGTCCAGGCGGGTCGGGAAATGGTCGCCAGCATGCGACAGACCACGCGACAACAATTGTCTCAACAGGGAGGGAAGATCGGCGGGCAGCGCCACCGCGATCGCTTCCGGTGGCGCAGGCGCCAAGCGCAGCCCCCGTTCGCGCAACACGGACAGCACGGCCGCGGCATGCGCGATGGCGCTTTGCGCGGACGGAACGTTCGAGACCATGGTCCCGATCCGCTCGTCCGGGGTCCACCGGCATTCCCAGCCTTTGCGGGAATGCTCGATCCCCACCGAGGAGGCCGCACCCGCGTGGACGATCCAGGAGGAGTCTTCCGCCATCTCGATGGCCTTGCGCCTTTGGGTCGGCGTCAATTTCTGCAAAACCGATTCCGGGTCGAGGCCGCACAGCCGCTGGAACGCACCGCCGCTCCCGGAGGGTGGTTTTGAATCTTCCAGGGGGAGCGTCTGTCGACGAAGCCAAAGGATCGCCGCCAGCAGGTGACGGCACGCGGTGGAAGCCGGGCAGGAGCATCCGGCGTGGGCGAGGTCCGCATCCGTCAAGGTGCACAAGGCGTCGTCCACCCGCACCAGGACGACGGGATGGTCGGCTGCCAGAGCGATGGTCCCGCTTTCCAGCTCCCGTGCGGCCCTTCGCAGGTTCCCCACGCTGGACCATGCGGCCAGGGTTTCGTCGTCCAAGCGGGCGAGGTCCGCGCACCAGGCAGGAAGTTTCGATTCGACAGGAATCGTCATGCCATCGCCTCGGCGAACCATTCGGCCAAGCGCTCGGGCGAGAGGGCGGCGACCTCCATCCCCAATTGCTTGAGCCTTCCGGCAATTTGACGATCGAACCACGGATCGCCTTGGTCGGTCAGCGACGCCAAGCCCAAAAGCCGTGCGCGGGCTTGGCGCAAGCGGGCCACGCTGGCCAGCAATGCTTTGGGAGATGCCCCTTCCTCGAAGTCGCTGAGGAGCACCACGATGCTTCGCTGGGGATCGGTCAGCAGCCCTTCCACGTAGGTCATGGCCCTCCCGATGTTCGTGCCACCGCCCAACTGGACTCCCATCAACACTTCCACAGGATCGTGGCAAAGATGCGTCAGGTCCAGAACCTGGGTATCGAACACCACCAGATGAAGCCTCACGGAAGGCATGGCGTGGAGGATTCCGGCCACCACGGCCGAATAGATCACCGACCCCGCCATCGAGCCCGATTGGTCGATGCAAAGCACGATGGTCCAGGGAAGCTTCCGCTTTTGGCGGGAGAAAAACAGTGGCGTGCGGATCGGAAGCTTGCCGGTGGCCGGATCGAAATGCCTCAAGTTGGCACGCAGGGTGCCCAACGCATCGAAATTCTGGGCCGATGGCAGGTGGGAACGACGGAACCGATGGCGTCTGCCATGGATGGCATTGTGGAACACCGGCCTCAAGCGCCGTGTCAGGTCGTCGACCACCGTGGCGATGATGCGACGGATTCCGACTTGCATGTCCGGTCCCAACCGACCGCGCATGCCCATCAGGGAACGGGCGAGGTCTTCGTTGGGCTCGATCCTGTCCAGGGCCTGGGGATCCTTGAGCAGGTCGGTCAGGCCATACTCGGCCAGAGCCTGGGTTTCCATCCGCTCGCAGACATCCTTGGGGAACAATCGATGGATGTTCCCGAGCCAATCCAGGGCGTTGATCCGGGAAGCTTCCAAGCCTCCACCCTGTCCGCGGGCACGACCCGAGGAGCCGTTCCCGCCATGTCCGCGATCGTACAGCCACGATAGGGCCTGGTCGATCTCGTGGCCGTTGCGGTCCAGCGCCTCCCCGCCCAGGGAGCGATCGGCATGCCTGCCCAGGATCAGCCGCCACCGGCGCAGGGAAGGATCGCCTGGCAAGGAGGGATCGTTCATTCCGCCCCCTCCGGCGACAGCCAACGCGACAATCCCTCGCGATCCAACACCGCGGCCAATCGGGATTCCAGACGCGCCGCAGACAATATTTGACTTGAAGGCACCTCGACCGCCGCGAAGGGGTCGGGACGCTCCCCGCCCGGCACCATCTCGTGGATCCGATCGGCGAGCTGGTCGATGCGGGCCGGATCCAGCATCTGGAAACATTGGCGCAGTTCCGGGAGCAACCCCAGGAATCGTTCCTCGTCCCACGCGCCGATCCGTTCGTGCAAGGCGCGCAGCGGTTTGCCTTCGCGCAACAGAAGCTCCGGCGCGGCGCGAAGAATCCCTCGAAGGAAGTCCGTGGCTTCGCGTTCGCTGGCGCCCACCCCCAGATGGACCGTCGTGGCCCGCTCCAGAAGCGTTCCGTCGCGCCCATCCAACGCCAGCAGGGCCGTCGCGGCACCGGCCAGCATTCCAGGGGTGTTGGATGTGGCCGCCAAGCGTTCCAGTCCCCTCCGGAACAGGTCCGCATCCAAGGGCATCCGGCCTTCGGAGGATTCCCGGCAGATCTCCCGCAAGGTCAGAAGTCCCGTGACAACAGATTCTGTCTCCTGCCGCCGTTCCACGACGCCTCCTTGCGGAGCGTGGCCGGCCAAAGCGTCCAGGGCGAACACAGAGCGGGCCCAAAAGCGCGAGAGCCAGTCGTCCAGCCAGACGGGATCCGGAAAATCCACCAAGTGCCGGACCTGGCGCAACACCACCAATCGCCGGCACGATTCGACCAGGCCCGCGAAGGAGGTCTCCTCCGCCTCCCGAAGCGCCACCTGCTCGCGCCATCCCGCGATGCGATCGAGCACTCCCAGTAGGCAGGCCGTCTGCACGGTGCGCAGCAGGTCCGGGCAATCCGGCGTGGCTGCCTCCGTGCCCACCAGCCGCTCCGCGAGCCGTTGGCTGGCCACGCTCTGGAGGGAGCCCCCTTCCTTGGCCAGCTCGCAAAGACTCGCTTCCACCAGTGGATTCCAGGCGATCTGCCATTGGCTTGTCAAAAGATCGAGTCCGGTCCCATGGACCAGATCCGGCCCTCCCTGCCAGGTCGCCAACGGCACGCCCAACCACGATACCAGCCGGAAGAACCGCTCGCGGGCGCGATGGGCGGGTTTGCGGTGCACGTCCAGGTGGGCGGTGCGGCGGGTGGTGTCCTCCAGATTCACCCTGGCCGCCTTGGCCTGCCTGCGAGCGTCTTCCAGCAGGGGCGGGGACGAATCCGAGGGAGGGATGTCCCCCATGGCCGATCCGCCCAGCATTCGCAACAATTCTTGTCGGAAGGCTCCGCGCGCCTCGTGGCGGGCCTCCTTCAAAAAGCAGCTGTGGGCGGAATCCAGCCATTCGCTTCGGCCCGGAGCGACCAGGTCCCGCAAGGCGGCCAGGCGCTCGGCGTGCACCACCGCCGATTCCACCGCCGGAGTCCCTACGCGTTCGGTCGCCCCCGATTCCCGAAGGGATCTCCCCATCCGCAGCAGCATGTCGCGGCAAACGCGGCGCGATGGCGTTTGCTCACCTCGACGGAATCCGTCCATGATCCCCTGCTGGTAGGCCGGAGAGGGCATGCCGGAAGCGTACCCGGCCAGGGCATCCAGCTCCCGGAACCCGTAGCGGATCAAGGACGGGCCGAGGCCGGGGTCGCAGGCGGGAACCCGAGCGGGCTTGGCGTTGGAGCGCAACTGCTCCAGGAGGGATGGGGTGTGGAATCCCCCCGTCACCACCACCAGCGGACCGTCGATGCGGGCGCGGTGCCGGCGGATTTCATGGACCATGCACGCCTCGCGGTCGAGTTCGCCATCCGATCGCAGCGCCCGCGGATCCCACGTGGACCGTCCCAACGCGCACCAGAGATGGACCTCCCGGAAGAAACCACGCCAATCCCGTAGCGCGTCCAGGGTCCGGAGTTCGAAAAGCCGCTCCCACAGTTCGTCGTGGTCGCGGCAGCCGGTTTCTGTCACGAGGGCCTGGACCCATCGGCTGTGGGCCAGACGGGATTCGTCCATGAGGCTGCGGGATGGCGGATCGCCCGCACCAGCACGGCAAGCGGGCGAGAGATCGATGAAATGGGCTTCGACCCCCTGTTCCCGATGGTGGCGCAGCGCCACCCATTCCGGGCTCGATTCGCACAGAGGAAAAAACCACCCGGCGCCTTCCCCGGCGGAGGGCGTGAACACCGCCACCGGGCAGCGTACGCGGTCGTCGGCAAGTTCCGCCAGCAGCGCGTCGAATTCCCTAGGGCCCTCGATCAGGATCGCGCGCGGGGAGACTTCCTCGAGAAGGGACCTCAGCGCCGTCGCGCAGGCGGGGCTGTGGTGGCGAATCGGAACGAAGCGGACCTCGTTCCATTCCAAACTCTCGTTTTGCAGCAGGTTCAGGTCCACAACTGCCGGGAAGCGTCCCAAAACGATTTCCAGGGCTCGCCCGTGCGGGCGCGCTCCTTCACCACCGATTCCATGTACTGGCGCAACTTGCGGGCATCGTCCGGATCTCCTTTGAGGGCCACGCCCAGCAGCTGGCGGGCCAACGCTCCGCCATCGAGCGTGCCGTTGCCCAGGTAGCGCGATTCCAGCACCGCGGCATGGGCCACGTTCACCGCCTCCGCGGTGGAAAGCACCGTGTCGGGGCTCTTGATGGCGGTGCCCTCGCGCGTGCGCCCGGTGCGCAATTCCTGGAACACGGTCACGAGCATCAAGGCGAGATCCTGCTGGAGGGCGGGTTTGCCCGCGGGTGCCGTACCGTCCAGGGCCAATTCCTTGGCCACCCTCTTTTGGACAAGTTCCGTCTCCAAGGCCAGATCCTTGATGGGCTGGACGGTTTCGTAGTTGAAGCGCCGTTTCAGAGCCGACGACATCTCGTGCACACCCCGATCGCGCAGGTTTGCGGTGGCGATCACGTTGAAGCCGCGCCGGGCATGCAGACGCGCTCCGTCGCCCATCTCGGGGATCAAGAGCATCTTCTCGGACAAAAGCGAGATCATCACGTCCTGGATCTCCGGAGGACAGCGGGTGATCTCCTCGAAACGGACGATCTTTCCGCCACTCATCGCCTGGTGGAACGGCGAAGGGACCAACGACCGGTTGCTCGGCCCTTCCGAGAGCAGCAGCGCGTAGTTCCAGGAGTAGCGCAAGTGGTCTTCGGTGGTACCCGCCGTGCCCTGCACCACCAATCCGGAGTCGCCCGAGATCGCCGCGGCCAGGAGCTCCGACAAAAGCGATTTGGCCGTTCCCGGCTCTCCGACCAGCATCAAGCCCTGGTTTCCCATCAGGGTCACGATGCAGCGATCCACCAGCGGGTCGTCGCCGTAGAACTTCCGTTCGATCCCCTGCTTGGAGTCTCCCAGCAGGAAACGCCGCACCGCTCGCGGCGAGAGCCTCCAGCCTTCCGGACGGGGATCCGCATCGGAGGCCTGCAACCTGGCCAATTCGTCCGCATGGAGGGATTCGGCGCTGTGGCGGAGGATCGATTTGGCGGATTCTGTCATGGATTTCTCCTCCGGGCGGACGGTCACCATTGCTGTTTTTTCTCCCATTCGGGATCGAAGCCCCGGCAACCTTCGGCGATCTGGAGATAGTCCCCGTGGGCTTCGGCCAGGAGCACGGGAGGTACCGCCGAAAGCTCCATGATGGTTGACCGTTTTTTCTGGATCCGTTCGAAACGCAGAGTCTTCAGGGCGGCCGCGACGTTGGTTTCCGGCAGGCTGTTGCCGGTGAACTCGATCGTCACGCGCACCCCGGCCTGGTGGAATTCCTTGGCGTAGTGGAAGAACCAACCTCCGTCTTCGGCTTGGGAGCGCTGGTAGCCCCGTTTGTTGAACAGACCGCGCAAGGTGAAGGTGTCCGACATCCACCCCAGTCGGGTACCGATCTCGGTCTGGCCCGGATCGAATCCAGGGCTGGGCCGGTCCATCTGCCCGAAAACCGGCTTGACCTTGTAGTCCTTGAGGTGGGCGGTCCAGGCGAGGCGTTCGGAATCCGACAACAGGCTTCCATGGGCCAGCCGGATCCGCGATCCATCGGCCACCACCACGGAATCGTCGTCCATGCCCACCAGGGAAAGATCTTCGCAAGGGCGGAAGGTGCGACCGGAATCGTCCGCCCAGACCAAGTTCCGCACCAGCGGCCCCACCACGGGGTGGGCCTGGAGGAATTCCCTCCACTCCTGCACCAGCCAGGTCCGCTGCGAGCACATGGCCTCGTACAGCCGGGCGGTCTGGAGCTCCACCACCTGCTTGACCCCCTTTTTCATCGCCTGGAACCGGGACTTGGCCTCCTTGGCCATCGTTTCGTCGTCGGATTGGTTCGGATCCGGCAACGCCTTGATCTCCTTGCCTTCCGCGTTTTTCAGCACGGACTTGAACATCGGATCCAGCGACGCCAGAAATTGTCTCGGTCCGTAGTCCAGCACCAGCACGCCGGTGTCGTCCAGACCCGCCGTGGGAATGGTCCGATCGGCCAGATCGTCGGTGCTCCAGTTCCTGCGCAGGGCGATGGCATCGACCAGTGTGCGGGCTTTCTCCTGGATGGAGGCGGTGCGGTGGCGGCGCGCCACCGAAAGGATCAGCTGGATCACCAGAGGATCCGCCCCCACCGAAAGAGCCTCCAGGACCGCCTCGATCTGGGCACGGCGGGTGTGGTGGTCCTTCATGTATTGGCGGGTCGCCTCGACCGCTTTGGCGCCCGGAGCCAAGGCGCACAGCGCCAGGATTCCCTTGTCGGCGATGCGGCTGCCCAGATAGGTCGCCAGGACCTCGTCGCGGATTTCCTCGACGCACGACTCCAGCGTCTTGCTGGCCCAGTGGCCGCCGTAGGTCTTGGTGTATTGCTGGTAGGTGGCCAGCCTGGTCGGAGCCTCCTGCAGGGCCTTGGTGTTGGCTTCTTCCAAAGTCGCGACCCGCGCATCCTGGGCGATGAAGCTGCGCAGGACGAACAGCCCCAGGTCCTCGCGACTGGATGTGTCCAGAAGCGACAAATACCGTACCAACAATGGATTGGCTCCCGGCTCCTTGAGCTTGTGCGCCAGCACCAGCCACCACTCGATCACCGATCGTTCCACCACGCTGCCGTCCTGGTAGCGGCACGCGGGAAGAGCGGAAACAGGAAACCAGTCCAGGGCCTTGGGGATCCCGCCTTTGAGCCCCTTGGCAGCTTCCTTCTGGAGGGTCCGGGGCGAGAGGGCTTCGGAAAGGTCCGCTCCCAGCGATTCCAGGCAAGACAACAGGGCGGCGCGCGCCGATTCCCGGGTTTCCTTGCCCAGCCGCCGGTCCAGGAATTCCGAGGCCTTGGCGGGCGCCACACGCGTCAGCCACCTGGCCGCCGCGATGCGGATCTCCTGGGAGGGATTTTCCACCGCCTGGCAAATTCTGTCAACAATGTCCGGCAGCTTGGACAATACCTCCTGGGCGTGGTGGCGATGGGTCTTGGCCGTTCCCAACGCAAGGTCCAACAATGGAGCGATGAGGTGGGCGGGAATGGCGGGAAAGGTCTCAAGAACATCCAGCGCACTGCACTTGGCCTCGTCGACGGACTCCCACGTTCCCAATCGGGAGGCGCCGATTCCCAACCGGGAGTCGATGTATTCCGGATGCTCAACGAAAAACGGCCAGACGCATCGGGGAGGCAGCGACTCCTGGGGTTTGTCCTCTTGCTGCCAATAGGTTCCCAGACAAGCCGACTCGATCCACTCGACAGGCAACCCGACATCGGCCAGTGCCCTGGCCACAGCACGCAGATCCACGGTCGTCCGATCCTGTCCTTTCAGCCATTCTTGGAACATCTCGTTGTCCCAGAATCCCGAGGCCGGATTTTCCTGGAAGCCGATGCACGCCAACACGCGGTGCAGACCGAAATCGCAACGAGTGGCCAGGCTCTTGTCATGGCCCAACACGGAATTGACCGACGCATGGAACCTGGTCTTGCCAAGGTTCTCCGGCGAGGAAAGGACCGCGATCAATCGATCCACGGAGAATTCCTGGAGTCTTTCCAACTGGAATTTGTATCCGTGGCCCGATGTATTGTGTTTGAGGTTGTTGGCCTGTTCCTTGGCAGCGCTCACCCGCGTTGTTGCCAACAATTGTCGGTGCGCCTCCACCAAGATCGATCGGACATCGCTGCCCAGGACCGGGATCGGGTAGGGATTCCAGGGAGGAAGATCGGACAGGACATCCTGGGAGGCGGATCGCACCGTCGCCAGCGTCCCCACTGCGCCCTCGATCGCCACCCGCAGTCGATCCGGCACCCCGGCAGCGGCTGCCTCGCGCAGAATCTCGCCGGCGCGCACCGTACCCACTCGGGCCAGCTGACTGGCGGCAAGCTCGCGCTGGGAAGGGTTCCCGGAAGACAATATCTGGCTGAACAGGGACTCCTGCGATTGTGCTGGAACCTTGGACAGCTGCCGTTGAGCCTCGGCACGCACGGTCTTGTTGGCGTCCACCGCGAGCTTGGTCAACAGATCGGCGTGGAGGAGTTCGATACCCCACAGCCCGATGGCCGAGGCGGCGTTGCGTCGACCGGCATTGCTCAGCTTCAAGCATTCCTCGGCAAAAACCGGCCCGAGACTCTCCACCCACCGGGTCATTCCCACTGCCGAGCCCAGCGCATCGAGACTGGATCCCCAATCGTCCTCCAGCCGCTCCAAGACCAGCCGCAGCATCAGTCGAGGCTGCACGTCGCCGGTTTGGCAGATTCCATGGAGCAGATCGGCGGTCAGATAGGGCAGCTTCTCGCGCACCTCTGCGCAAACCGTGTTCAAATCGCATTTGGCGATGAACCCCTGGATGCACACCATGTCCTGGACCAGCAGGTGCAGCCAATCGGGAATGTCCGGGCCGGCGGACCGGACCACCTTGATGGTTCCCACCGCCGCCGCGAAAAGCTTGCCCAAGCGCACCAGTTGACTGGCATCCGCGACGGTGGAATTGGCATAGGCTTCCCAGCGAGCCTTGCGGGCTTCGGCTCCTGCCTCGCTCCATCCTTTGTTGGAACTGTAGGCTTGATGGACCGATGCCACCGTTCCCAGTAATGTCCAGACATCCGGCTTCGGCAACGCGAGCAAAATTTCGCCACCGGTGCCGGTTTCCACCCAGGCAGGGAGTTTCTCGTCCAACGATCCGGCCAACAGACTCAGACCTTGGAACGACTTGGCCCACCGGGAGGGTGATCTTCCCCCCAGGGCGGAGGCGAGGCGATGGAGGAATCCCATATGACCCAGGCAACCTAGAAAACACCCGGTAACCCTCAACACATCGCTTCCACGCAGTCTTTCCCTGCCTCAGCACAGGCAAGCCGCCTAATTACCTTAGCCGGCCATGCGCCTCCTCTCCCTGATCGCCCTCGCGTTGCTCGTTTCCTGCAAGCAAAATCCTCCCTCCCCGGAAGCTTCACCCGCACCGGCATCCTCGAGTGCTCCCGCCGCCGCGCCTACACCCGAGCCGTTCCCGGAATTTCCGCAGCAGCAGTTCCTCGACGAACCCGCCGATTTCTTTCCGGAATTCGGTCTGGTGCTGTTCGACAACTGCATCCTGTTGGACACCAACGGCCTGCGCTATTCGATCGTCGGCCAGGCGAAGATGCTCAACCAGGATTTGTCCGTCGCCAAGGTGGACACGAATTCCCTCCACCAGGACTGGCTGGATCTGCTTGGCGAGTCGTTCACGATCTACACGCCCAGCGGCGAAGACCGTCGAGTGACCATCAAATCCTTCAGAATCGTGAGCGTCGCCTCCGATGACGCGGACGTGTTCCGTGAAGTTTGGGAAAGGCACCCCGACCACAAATTGACCGAGGATGAATTCCAGAATCCGTCCACGGCCCATCTTCTGGTGGCGGTGTTCGAGCCCTTCGACAGCTCCATGCGATCGCCATCGTTGCGAGCCGATGGAGAAAATCTGCGATGGGCACGTCTTTCCAAGCTGGGCAAACCAAGGTTTTCCAAGCCCGTGGAGCAGGACGAAGCCTTCCAGTCCCGCATGGACAAGTTCATCCGGCGCTCGGAGATCTACCGAGGCGTGGATACCGAGTACCGGCAGTACACGAAGGACTCCAAGAGCCAGGACGAAGGCAGGGATCGATTCCCGGAGACCTGGTTCGAGTACGCGGCCATCGATCGCTCGCAGTTCCGACTCGCGGGCCGGGACCTCGGCTTCGTTTCCCTGAAGTCGCGCGACAATTGCGGAGGCCCGGGATTCACGGAAGAAATGAACGTTTTGACCTGGACCAAAGACGTCCAGTTCCCGTACCTAGCCGACCTCCCGGCCACCGCCTTGGGCCAGCACCGACTGATCTATGCCTGGGACAACGAAGCCAAAGGAAACCTCGACCTTCTCTTTTCCGACGACGACGAAATCGTCACCTTCGTGCGCATCCTCCCCGACGGCACCACCCAATCCTTCTCCCTCACCATCCCCGTCATCGGCCCCAAATGCTGAACGGATCCGATTTGCCGTTCCGTTCATCAACAAAGCCATTCGCCATTTAAGAGGGCGATTCATGAATCGCCCCTACGCCGCCGCCCTTGTTGCGTTCCGTCCATTTCTGTTTTATGGGCAATCCGAGGATTGCCCATACGCCGGCCCACAGGGAACGGCGGATCCCGGCCCCGGAACGGTCACGACCGTTCCCTACGGCGGCATCACAACCAATCCCCACCATGCCCACCCAGTCCGCCACCCCACCCGGCCAGCGAAGCGATGCCGGAAATTGGCAATCAAAAACTGCCTCGCCTAACCAGACCACCCCGCCCCTCCGGGGCACCCCTCCAAACGAGGGGAATGAGCTGCAAATCTGGCAATTCAGCCAAATTGGCGGGGGTCCGGGGGACACGGTTCATGGAACGGCCAATGAACCGGCGATATCGATCGCGTCCCTGATAATCTCGCCACGTCTACGAACGATCATCCCACCCTGCGCACCTGGCCCAAGTGGCATGGCCGTTCCAGTTCGTGTCCCCCGGCGCGGGTGTCCAGAGGGACGGCGTCAGTCCCTCTGGCCGGGGCACGGGGCTCGGCAGCCCCGTGAAACGGCACCCAGGCCCGCGCCTGGAAAGAGCTTACGGCGCAGCCGTAGAAAAAGCCCAACGCAGTTTAAAGAAAGCCCGGCGCAGCCAAATCACTTCGCAGAGGAACCCGACAAATTCCGCCAACCCTTGGCATCCCGCACCCGCACCCGCGACCCATCGAACTGGAGCGTCGGCACGAGAAGATGTCCTGCCACATGTTTCACAGAGCTGACGACCGGCGCCTTGGCGATTTCGCGATTGAAGAACGTGGGCACCGGAATCCCAGTCGCGTCCGTCAGAGGCGAGAGCGACACCAGCTGGATGTGCCGTCCGTAACCCACCGTGACGGAATCCGTCGCCGCCTGGGCCAATCGGATGACCACCTTGTCCGGGCCCACCGTGTCGATCGATTGGATCTCCTTGAGCATCTTGGCGGGGTTGCCTTTCGAATCGGTGCCGTAGCTGAAAATGGTGGAATCGTTGATGTCCCAGGTCTTTGGGTTCATCACGAAAAATCCCAGATGGTTGGGATCGGCCGGATGGAGAAGCCGTCCTTTCACTCCGCTGAACTGGACCATGATGGTTTTGCGGGAGGAATCGGCAAACCACGCCGCGCCAAACTCCGGACCTGCTCCTGGATCGGAGGCGACGCTCTTGTAGAACTTTCGTGTGGCCTTGGCGGCGGCGTAGGTGCCCAACAGCGCTTGGTTCTTGCCATTGATGTGCAAACCAGCGGCCGGCCAGATGGGTGCGCAGGTGGAGAACGAATCTGCCCGGCCAATCAACTCCTGCTGATCGCGGGTGACGGGCCAGCGGACCCACCGACCGTACGGGTTGAGCGGAAAGAGCGAAGTCCCGTCCCAGCTCTCCAGTTGCACCGCGATCATGGGCAGTTTGGAATTCCCGCTGAGGGTGCGGATGGTGTCGCGCATGCGCGAAAATTTCGCGAAATACCGCGTGGCCCAGGTGTCCTGCTGGTCTTCGTTTTCGCCTTGGTACCACAAGAACCCGCCGATCTTCCATCCGCCGATTCCCTTGTCCAGGAATCGCGACATCTTGTGGAACAAGCCGGAATCTGCTGTGTAGAACCAATCGGTGATCGATGTTCCTCCTTTGGCCGCGTACACGATCCCCACCGGGATTCCCGTCAGGGTGTGTAGTTGGTTTCCAAACGAGGTGGAAGGACCGTTGGTGACCGTGGTGCCCCAGGGCTTTCCTTCTTTGGTGCCTGGATCGGACGCCCAGATCACACGGGTATGGACAAAGTTCGTATCCAGCTTGGTGCCGGGGTCCTGCTGCATGTTCGATTGGCCGGAACAAAGCCACACATCGCCCACCAACAGGCGGTCGATCACGGCAGTGGAATCGATCACGGCTCCGGTCCCATCCAACGCCCGCAATTGAGCCTTGTACTCGCCGCCCACGGGCAGGGCCGGGATGATCCCCTTCCACTTGGTTCCCGTCACGGAAACATTGGCCAGCTCTTTCCAGGCAAACGCCCCCACCACGGCCCCATCTGATTGTTTGGTCAGCCGCAATTGGATCTTGGCCGTGGCAGCAGGGCAGGCACCGGAGTCCGCGAACGTGGCGGTCATGGCATCGGCATCCCGCTGCACCACCTGGTAGCGCACCAGATTGGAGATGGTCAATTGGGCAGGCGCGACCTGGGGAACCAGTCCCGCCGCCATAACCGATACAACCATCCACGAGAAAGCATTCGTGCGAGCCATCTAGAGTCCTCCGGGTGAGAGCCAAGAAGGTATCCAATCCCCGTTGCCATCCCGTTTCACCCCCGCCAAAAACCGATGCCACCCACATCAACGCCACAAAAGACAGAATCCGACAACCATCACAGTGCCTGTCTGGCCGCCGCCCCTGAATAAAGCCATTCGTCTTTGCGTAGGGCGATTCATGAATCGCCCCTACGTCGATCCAGCCACCCCAGCCACCGCGCAGCGAAGCGGCGCCGGACAAAACCGCATCAGACAAAAACCGGCATTCAAAGAGATCCGGCAACCCAACCAAATCAAGGGGGACCGGGGGGCTCGAAAAATGGAACGGCCAGTGTCATGAGGATATCGATCGCGTCCCTGATGCCATCAGCCCGTATGCCTCGACAATTCTCGCACCCACGTCCCTGGCGAGCCGGTGTGGCCGTTCCAATTAGAGCCCCCCGGCGCGCGGGATCCAAGGGGCTGCGCGCTCAGCCCCTTGGTCGGGGTCACGGGGCGCGACAGCCCCGTGAATATGGCAACCGGGCCCACGCCCGGATAACGGCACCCGGGCCGCCCCGGGTCCAACACGGCGGAAGCCGTGAAACGGCAACCAGGCCCGCGCCTGGAATACGCCCGGCGCAGCCGAATGAAACCCTCGGGAGAAACTTCTTGACCGCCTTTCCGTTCTCGTGGTACAGTCCCAACGTTCCACCTCTTCCTGGGAGTCACCGCGATGCGGTCAGAGCTCATCAATCCCTTTCTCAAGGCCACGATGTCCACCTTCCAGACGATGGTGAACACCACCCCGCAGCCTGCTGCACCGTACGTGAAAGCCGAGCCCAGCTTGGCCCACGACGTTTCGGGGATCATCGGCCTTTCCGGCGGCGCTAAAGGGGCCGTCATCATCAGCTTTCCCACGAAGACCGCTCTGGCAACCGTGTCGGCCTTCATCGGGCTGAACGTGACCCAGATCGACGCCGACGTGACCGATGCGGTGGGCGAACTGGCCAACATCATCGCGGGCGCGGCCAAGGCCGATCTGTCCGGACTCAACGTGACAATCTCGCTTCCGTCGGTGGTCGTGGGGACCAATCACAAGGTCACCACTCCCAAAGACATCCCGAGCATCGTCATCCCCTTCACCTGCACGCATGGAGACTTCATCGTGGAAGTCTGCATCGCCCTCGCAGAACAAAAGTGACACAGGAGACCACCCCATGAAGATCCTCCTCGTCGACGACTCCAGCACCATGCGCCGCATCCAGAAGAACACCTTGAGCACGCTCGGCTTCACCGACGTGGACGAGGCGGAAGACGGCCAGGACGCGGTCAGCAAAGTGGGCAAGACCGCCTACGACCTGGTGCTGATGGACTGGAACATGCCCAACATGACCGGCATCGACGCCCTCAAGGCGATCCGCGCCAATCCCGCCACCGCCAAGGTCCCCGTGATCATGGTCACTTCCGAATCCGAGAAGACCCGGATTCTGGAAGCCATCCAGGCCGGTGCCACCAACTACATCGTCAAACCGTTCACCCCCGATGTGCTCAAGGAAAAACTCGACGCGTTGCACGGATAGCCTCGTTCGAGAATCCTACGCCCCACCCACGCCGCTCCGATCCGCTCGGGGCGGCGTTTTGCGTTTCTTGGCCTTTGCCGCAGAGCCTGTTTTGGGTTCCAGGCATTTGGTGTGACGAGAAATATTTGCTACACTTCCGCTCCCTCTCCACGGAGCTCTTCCGGGGAGAGTCACATCCACCCTGCTCCCGGCTTCGTCCGGGGGCCACGTTCAGAGGGAGGCCGTTTTGGCCAAGCTGTACGAGACTGTCGTGCTCATCGGCACGAACCAGGAGGACGCCGCCATCGAGGCGACTGTCCGCAAGTACCAGGAGATGTTCGCCGCAGGCGGCGAGATCGTCCGTGTCGACCGCTGGGGCAAGCGCCGGATCGCCTACGAGATCCAGGGCCAGTCCCACGCCGATTACACGGTGTACTACTACCACGCCACCAAGGGCTCGCTCGTCGCCGAAGTCGAGCGCATGCTGCGTCTGGATGAATCGATCCTGCGGTTTCTGACCGTTGTCGACAATCCTTGCGGCTTGCCTTCCCTCAATCCGACCACCGCCGATGTCGAGCCCAATGATGACGCCGACCTCTCGGACAAGGAGGACTGATCATGGCCATTCGTCGCAAGCGCAAGAAGAGTTGCTTCTTCACCGAAAACAAGATCGCCCACATCGACTACAAGGACGAAAAGCTTTTGCGTCGCTTCGTCAACGAGCGTGGCAAGATCGTTCCTCGTCGCATGTCGGGCACCGCGGCGCAATACCAGCGCGAGCTGGCCGTCGCCATCAAGCGCGCGCGCATCATCGGACTCCTGCCATTCGTGGCAGAGACCATGCGCTGATCGGGGGACCATAGCCATGAATATCATCCTCAAGTCAGACATCAAGGGCCTCGGCAAGGCGTTCGAAGTGGTCAAGGTCCGTGATGGATTCGGCCGCAACTGGCTCCTGCCCCAAGGGTTGGCGCTCGCCGCCACCAAGGCCAACCTGCACAATCTGGAAGTCGAAAAGAAGCGTGTAGCCGCTCGCGACACCCAGCTCAAAGCCACTGCCCAGGAGCTTGCCAAGAAGCTCGGAAGCATTTCCGTGACCGTCAGCGTCCGCGTCCACGAGGGCGACAAGCTCTATGGTTCGGTCGGATCGCAGGAAATCGCGGAGAAGCTCGCCGAAGCCGGCGTCAAGCTGGACAAGGCGCTCATCGTCCTGGAAGAACCGATCAAGGCTCTTGGCGTGTTCCATGTCCCCGTGCGTCTGCACGCCGACGTGGAAGCCAAGGTCAAGGTCTGGGTCGTCAAGGCCGCGGGCTAAGATGGATCGAGGGCTGATCCTCATCGGAGCGTTGGGCCGCATGGGCCGCGCTCTGCAGGAAGCGGCCCTTGCCGCCGGGCAACCGGTGGTGGGGCTCGTCGATCGGCCCGAACTCGCCGGGACGCCATCCCCAGTGGATGGCATCTCGGTTCGTGTCTGCGCAAGCTGGAAGGATCTGGTCGCCCCCTCGCGGGTGGTGATCGATTTTTCCAGCCCGGAGAACACGCTTTCCCTTCTTCTGAGCGCCAAGGAGCATCGCATGCCCTTGGTGATCGGCACCACCGGCATGGGCCAAGCGGGCGAAGATGCCCTGCGCGAGGCCTCCCGGCATGTTCCCGTGGTCGCGGCCGCCAATTATTCGGTGGGCGTGAATCTGTTGTTGGAACTGGTCCAGAAGGCTGCCTCCGTGCTGGGCGCCTCCGCTTACGACGCCGAAATCGTCGAGGCGCACCACAAGCACAAAAAAGACGCTCCCTCCGGGACGGCCCTGATGCTCGCCAACGCCCTGGCCAAGGGGCGCGACGTGGATCTGGCCCAAGTGGCCAGCTACGGGCGCGAAGGCATCACAGGCGAGCGCACCACCGGCGAGATCGGCATCCATGCGGTGCGTGGCGGTTCGGTGGTGGGCGACCACTGGGTGAATTTTTTCGGCGAAGGCGAGCGCATCGAGATCCATCACCACGCCGAAAGCCGCCGCACCTTCGCCGACGGAGCCGTCCGCGCCGCGGTCTGGGCCAGCGACAAGGTCCCCGGACTCTACACGATGCGTCACGTCCTCGGGTTCGATTGATCGCTTCGGAGTTCGTGGAACCCCCGGACCGGCGTCGGTCTTGGTACATTCCGCCTATGCGTCGACTCTTACCCGTCTTCGGCCTCTTGGCCGCGGCTTCCATGGCTTGGGCCATCGATCCGGTTCCTGCTGATTCCAGCACCGTGACTCCCGCACCCGCGCCGGTAGTCGCTCCCGTAGCGCCGCCTCCAACCCCGGATTCCACCTTGGCTCGCGCCAAACCGGACTCCGCGCCAATGCGGTCGGCGGACACGATCCCCGCCCCCGCTTCGCCGCCTGCCGCCACAACGCCAGCCGCAGCGGCTCCTGCGGCCACGGTGATCACGCCGGCTGCAGTCCCGCCGCCCATGACCGACTACATGAAGCCAAGGCGTTACGGCGATCACGGCCCCATGCGCAATCGGACTCCAGACAGCGCCTCCATGGCCACCGTTGCGGAACCTCCCGTCGTGGTACCGGTGGCCCCGGCCTTCGAGCCGGATTCCGTCTACGACGAAGACAAGGCCTTGGAGATCAAGCTCAAGACCGATCCGGAAGCGGCCCGCAGGTACCGCTCGCCGCGCAAGGCGTTTTTCTTTTCGTTGTTGCTGCCCGGAGCGGGTCAGATCTACACCGGTGCCTACGTGCGGGCGGGATTGTTCGCCGCAGCAGAACTCGGCATCGGGATCGGCTGGTACCAGGTGGCCGTGGTGTCTTCGCGCGAGAAGGCCACGCAGGCCCGCGAGTTCGCCGCCCGGCACTGGCGCCAGGAACGCTACGAGAGACGCTGGGCCACGTTGTTTTCCGACGACACGTCCGGCCGGACCCAGGTGCGACAAATGTCGTCACCCCAGCGCGTGTCCTATTGCGCAAGTCTCTATGGCGAAGGCGAAAGCCCCAACCGCACCGCCTGCAGCGATGAACCCGGCAGCACCGATTTCAAGCTCCACCTCTCGCAGTTCGCCCAGGGCGGCCTGAAGTCCACCGACGCCGGCGCCTGGAGCCAGCAGCAGGTGTTGGACTTCCGATCCGCCAACATCCGAAACACCCAGGACTTCGAAGATCTGGTGGGTCGCTACCAGGAATTCCTGCCGGGGTGGGAAGACAACCCCCGACACCGTGGGCTTCGCCCTGTTGGAAGCCTACGCCAAGTCCGTCCAGGAGTTCGAGAAGGACCCCTCGGTGGTGCTGGTCAACCCGTGGGGGGCATCGGCCATGCGCGACCATTACCTGGATCTGCGCAAACAGTCCGACGACCTCGCCCGTACGCAGAAGTGGTTTCTTGGCGCCATGCTCGCCAACCACTTGGCCTCGGCCTTCGATGCGGCGCTGCAGGCCAACCGCATGAACAAACGCCTGCTCCACCTCGAGACCACCTGGCTGGACGGCTTGAACGTCCAGGGCGGCCTGGCCTGGGTGGGTGGATCGCCCGCCACGCGCGGCCAAGTGGATTGGACGTTCTGATGCTCGCACTGGCTTCGTTGCTGGCGGGACTGTGCGCGCAGGCGCCGGATTCCGTCCAGTCAAAAACCGTCATCGTCTCGGACACGCTCGCGGCGCGATCCGTCACCGCACCCGACTCCGCGGCCACCGCTGGCATGGCCAGCCCTCGGCCCGACTCCACAGCCAAGGCCCTCCCTCCCGTCGCGGCGAATGTGGCCAACCCCGACTCCGGCAAAGCTTCCGGCCCTCCCACGGGCTCAGGGCCTGTCCCGGGTACCGGTCCGGTCGGCCCAGAGACCGACGCAGGTCCCATCGGACCGTCCGGCCCGGCCTCCCTCGCGGGTCCCTCCCCCACCGGCCCCGTGACCTCTGCCGGCCCCTTGGTGGTGCCCGGCCCCACGTTCGGACCTGCCGGCCGCAGCACCTCCCCTTCGGATTCCGCCGTGCTTCGCCGCTCCACGGCAGGCGCGATGGGATTGTCGCTGTTGCTGCCCGGAATGGGGCACCGCTGGATAGGACGCAGCTCGCGGGCACCGCTGTTCCACGCCCTGGACCTTTTGGGATTCACCGCGTTGGTGGTCTCGTGGCAGATGGGCGACCGCTCGCTGGAATCGGCGACGGAAATCGCCAATCGCCACGCCGGATCTTCGTTGGGCGACGATCCCGACCCCGACCTGCTTTCGGCGATGCGAAACTACCGCAGCCGCCGGCCCCAGGCCGGACGCCACGACTCCTACGACGAGGCGATGTTGCTTTCCGGCAAATCCACCACCTGGCAGTTTCCCGACGACGACGCCCACGACTGGGATTGGGGCAGCCGCGAAACCCCGGAAAACGACGTGAATCTGCGTTCCTTCGAGAGCCAATTGCGCACCTGGCGAGCCAGCCGGGTGGCGTTGTATTCGGCGGCGGGCACCCTTGTGGTGCTGCGCCTGGCCGCGGCCTTGGACGTATTGAGATTGAACCGGTCCTCCGCGGCTCGCGCGGGGATCGCCCTTGAAACCAAACCCATCCCCGGCGGGGTGGAATCGAAAATGGCGGTGAACTTCTGAGACGACTTCTCCAGCTTCTGCGCGACCTCGACGGCAAGCCCTACGGGCAGCTCCGCAGGCTTTTTGGCGACCATGCCAGCCGTGACATGGCGATCGTGGTGGACCACATCCAGGGAGATCCCTACGCGCCCGCATCGAGGTTGCACCTGGAACTGTCGCCGGAGTTCCACCCGAACCTTTCCATCCCCAAGGATGCCTTCGAGCGATTGGCCGCCGAAGACCTGTTCTTGCGCGAGTTCGCCCGACGCCTGCCCGACGAATCCATGCCCGCAGGCGACGGCGGCGGTGGGCGCTTTCGCACGGCACGTCCGGACGCCACCATCCGGCCCCGTTCGGCGGCCAATTTCGGCAAGCTCCTGACGTTGCGTTTTTCCTACGCCTTCCCGGCGCAGAACCGGCGCATCATGGGCGAGCCCGCCGCCGAAGTCTTGGCCAACAGGATTCCGGGCATGGCATTGGACATCGCCAACACGGTCACCAAGGAACGCATCCAGGAACTGGCCGACCACCTGCGTCGCCGCCAGAGCCTGCGCGAGACCATGGCCGAAGCGGGGATCGTGTCGTTTCTGCCCGAAGGCTCGTGCGTGCGCCGCGAAGAATCCGGCCTCGCCTCCCCCAAGGCCGTGAAGCTGCAGGTTCCGGCCGATCTCACCACCACCCTGACCCTGCCAGACGGCACCAGCCTCTCGGGGCTGGCCATCCGCAAGGGCGTGACGATTCTTGTCGGGTCGGCGTTCCACGGCAAGACCACCTTCCTGGAAGCTCTGGAAACCTGCCGCGCGGACCTGGGTCCCGCCGACGGCCTGGCCATGGCCTGTTCCACCCGCAAGACGGAAACCGTCACGGTGGAAGAAGACCGCCGCGTGGGGGTGTGCGACCTTTCGGCGTTCTTCCGCCGCCTGCCCGGACAGGATCCGGCCAAGTTCTCGGTGGACGAAGCCTCCGGCGCCACCTCGCAGGCCGCCAACCTGGTGGAATCCCTCGCTTGCGGATCCGAGCTTTTGCTGATCGACGAAGACGCCTCCGCCGCGAACTTCCTCACCCGCGACCCGACCATCTCCCGGCTGTTGCCGGAAGGCGAATCGGTGGTCCCGCTGGCCGACCGCTGCGCCGAACTCGACGCACGGGGTGTATCGATGGTGGTGGTGGCCGGGGCATCCTCGCAGTGGCTGGCCGTGGCCGACCAGGTGATGGTGCTCGCGCGCTTCCAGCCCCAGGACGCCACCGCCAAGGCCCGCGCGGTGGCCCCTGCCGCCGGCGAAAAACCGCCCCCGTGCGATTGGGATTTCGTGCTGGGCGACCAGCTCATGGAGCAGTGGAAGGAGCTCGCCTCCGTCCCCGCCACCAAACTCAAGGTGCAAGACGGCATGGTGCGCTTCGCCAAGGCGGCAGAATCCCGCTTGCCGCGGCGCTTTTCCTCCGACGACTCGCTTCGGGGCGGAGCCCATCTGTTGTGCCAATGGATGCGCCACTGCCGCGACCGGAATCTCCCGCCCACCCGCAAGGGGTTGGTCGGGTACCTGGAAGCCAAGCGTGTTTCGGCCGATGCCTGGGGACACGCGGTGGGCCACGATCTGGCCTTTCCCACCGGACGCGAGGCCTGGGCCCTCTGGACGCGCATGAAGGCCGGAAGCGGAGACGGAGAAGCAGAGGACGAGGATTGATCGCTGGTCCCGCTCCGATCGCGGGATCCTGGAAAAACGGGAGGATGCGCCTCCCGATCCTTCTGTTCTTGGCTGGGATCGTGGTTTGGTGCGCGTTCACCTCGTGCGCTCCCCGCATGGCCGCGGACCGATGGCCCGGCCAGCCCCTCCAAGCCGTGGCGAGCCCTCGCCTGGAGGGGCTGGGCACCGGCAAGGCCACCGATCCTTCCCTGGCCCGGGACCTCGCAGATTCCCGCGCTTGCCGGAATCTGGCGACGGCTCTGGAGGCGCGCGTGCGCGTTGCCATGACGCACCTGGACAGCCTGCGTGGAATGCCCAACGGCCCCACCCAGCGCGGCTTGGGTGAAGGGGTGGGCAACCTCCTGCGCAACACCAACCTGGTCGGATGCCGGATCGAGCGGCGACTTGGTTCCCACTCCAAGCCGCCCTTTTCCCTCCAGAGCGTGGCGGTGATGGATTCGGCCGAAGCCGTCGAGGCCGCCCGCGCCGCGGTGGAATCGGCCCGTGCGTATTTTCCGGACACGGCCTTCGCCGACACCCTCCTTTCCCGGATGCCCTCGCTGCTGGGAAAGCTCTGAGACAGATTCCGGCATGAATTTCTTCGCCCCGCCCTGGATCCGCGACCGTTTCGCGTGGCGCATCCAGACCGCCTGGACCCTGGCCGTGGCCGCCACGGAAGCGGGGCTGGGACTGTGGCTCAAGCAATCCACCACCACCGGCCCCGGCCGCTGGCTGGCCGGACTGGGAGCTCTGCTCGCCGCGCGCGTGTTGCTGTCGTGGCGACGGGATCTGTCACGCGAACGCCTGGCCCTGGGCGCCGGTCGCGACTACCACCGGCGCATCTGGTCGGCGGCGGGCCCGGACACCGGCGCCTGGCACAGCCGCGAAGCACGCGAATGGATCGAATCCGGCACGCGCGCGGCGGTGGAAACCCGCTCCGCCCTGGCCACCCTGGCGCTGTGCCTGCCGTTGCTGGTGTGGCTGGCGCCCTGGATCACCCTGGCCGTGCTGGCCAGCGCGGTGGGATTGGGCGCCCTTGCCAAGGCCCGCGCCCGGCGCACGCGGGTGCTGGCCAAGGAGGAAGCCCGCGAAGCCAAGGAACAGGACTCCCAGGAAGAATGGGCGCACCGCAGCCTTCCGGAAACCCTGCCCAGCGGCTGGAGCCCGCAGGTGGCCCGCGCCCGGCGGATTTCCCACGGGATCTGGCAGGCCCACAGACGACGCCGATCCGCCCTGCATGCCGCCTGGAGCGCCGCGGGCGAAGGCGGCGCCCACTTGGCGGGCTGGATCCTGGGGGCGGCGGCGTTGGCCAGCTGGAGCCGAGGCACCATGGATTCGGGAACGCTGATGGCCTTCCTGGGCATCTGCCTTCTGGCCTACCGCCCGGTGCGTGAAGCCGGCCGACTGCACCCTTCCTTGCAAAAGGCCGCGGAGGCATGGTCGCACCGGGGCCAGGCGCGTCGCATCGACACCCACCGCCCACGCACCGGCACCGCGCTGGTGGCCAGGTCGCTCGAGGCCGGTTGGGGGCGCGGCCCGGCCATTCTCCAACACCTCGAATTCGGGCTGGAGCCCGGCCGGATGGCGGTGGTGCACGGACCCAACGGGTGTGGCAAATCCACTTTGCTGTCGGTGTTGTCCGGTCGGCTCGGCTTGCGCGCAGGCACACTGGAGGGTCCCCGTCGGGTGTTCCATCTGGCCCAGGAAACGGTTCTGCCGTCGCTTTCGCCATCGTTGTGGACAGGTCTCGACAACCCTGCGCCGGATGCCTTGGATGGCTTGGTGGGCAGGCTGTTCCCGAAAGGGATCCCCCCCTCCCTGGCCTGGAACCGCCCTCTCCCCAACGGCGGACAATCCTTGTCGCGCGGACAGCGCACCCGCTTGGCGCTTCTGGCCATGGTCGCCCGCCCTTATGGCGGCTGGCTTCTGGACGAGCCGTTGTCCGCCTTGCCCTCCGGCGAAGGGCCAGACCTTTTGCGTGAAATCCTCTCGCGGCGTGCGGACGCCTGGGTGCTGTGGGCCCAGCCAGACGTTCCGGAATTTTTGCACCCGGTGGGCGATTTGACACCGGCGCTGGTCCATGGCCCCCGGATCACGGCGGTGGAGCTTTGAGCGCCTGGTTGTACCGCCTGCGTGGAGAATGGATCGGGGCGTGGTGCGTGTTGGTGGGCGTGCTTTCCTGGCCCGCCCGCGGCACATGGGTTTCGGGGGTTCCATTGGTGGCAGGGTTGGCCCTGCGGGTCTGGGCCAGGCGTTATGCCGGTGCCCACACCCGTGGCCGCGAGATGGCCGCCCCCTACCGCGCCGTGGGGGGGCCCTACCGATTTGCCGGCCACCCGCTGTATCTGGCCAACCTGCTGGTCCTGGCCGGTCTGGCGTGGCGCCTGCAAGGCAACCACCTTCCCGCCATCGCGTTGTCCTTGAGCGGCCCGCTCTTGTTGTACGCGATTTTGGCCCGCAGCGAATCGCGCCTGTTGGCCACCACCAACGCACCCGTGCGCGAACAGGCTTTGGATGCCCTCTCCGGGCGATGGAGGTCCGAATGGGCGTCGCTGGCCCCTCCACTTCTGATGTGGTTCCTGCTCGGATGGTGACGCGCGCGCTCCCTGTTTGGTACCGATTGTTGGGGAAGGTGTCTCGCGTCCTGTGCCGGGTGGTGAGATCTCCTCGACTCGGCCCGTGGGAGGCCTGCTTGGAGCCCACCGTCTGGCTGCACGCGGCGTCGGTCGGCGAGGCCAAAGGGATCGTGGCACTCCTTCGGTTTCTGCCCCCGGAGCTTTCCCTCACCCTCACCGCCACCACCGCCTCCGGGGTCGAGCGCCTGGCGCGCACCGGCCATCGCGCCTTTCTCCTTCCGTTGGACGAACCAACCTCGATCGAGGAATTCCTGGCCTCGCGCCAAGTGTGTGCGGCGGTGTTTTTCGAAGCCGAAGCCTGGCCGTGCGCCTTGGAGGTTTTGCGGGAGCGCGCGATTCCCACCGCCTTCGCGGCGTTCCGCTGTGGTCGGGCGTCGCTCTCGCGCTGGAGGCGGTTCTCGCGTCTGTTCCCCGGCTGGACCGGGGCGGTCGAGGCGGTATGGACGGATTCCGTCACCTACGTGGGGGCCGTGGAGCGTCTGGGCTTCGCGCACGTCCGCCCGGGAAGCGGTTTGAAATGGGCCGGACACCCCTGCCTTCCCAAAACTGCGCGTCAGCCTCCGCTGGCCGCGGCGGTGTCCTTTCATCTGCGAGACCTGGCCACGGTGCTGGATCTGGCCCGTACCCGTCCCAAGGAAGGCTGGCTCTGGTTTCCGCGCAGGCCGCACCGCAAGCGCCTCCACCTCTTCCTTGCCCGCCTCGCGGGGCTTCGCGTGGTCGATGGCATGCCGCAGCGCGGGGAAGTCCGCATTTCCCACACCTTCGGCGAAACGGCCCATTGGCTGGCACAGGCGAAGTTTTGCTGGGTGTCGCCGGGACACGACCTGGAAGAACCCAACCGCCTGGGTGTGCCGGAAATCTGGACCGGACGCCCCGCCCGCGCGGCGCTGCCGGTGGGCTCGCACAGCGACGGGGTCGCCCGCGACATCGCCCGATGGATCGTGGAAAGCGCGAGCGCGAAGTCCGCATACTATAATGGAGGAGTGATTCAGAGAAGGATCGGGACTCACCTGTGAAGAAAGGCTGGCACGAGCGCAACGGGGTCCAGGTGATCACCGACATCGTCTCCTGCGACGAATCCAGTCTCGACTTCACCCTGCCCATCCAGGTGGAAGGGATCCCGCCCGAATCCGAGGTTTCCTGCCGCAACACGCTCTCGCTTTTGCGCTACCTGCAAAAGGTAGGGCGCAACGTCACCGACCAGGACCTCTCCGACCACGGCTTTTCGCACCGGCTCGACCACTTCATGGACCCCCACAAGTGGATCGGGTATCCGGAAGCCTTGCGGTTCTTCGATTTCGTGCGGCTTCTGACCAACACGCACAATCCGCGTTTGTTGTTGGACATCGGACGCCAATCGCACCGTTGGCAGAGTTTCGGTCCAGGGGTGGACGCTCTGGCCAATTTCCTTCCGCTGTCCAAGGTGATGTTCCTCACCGCCGAATATTCGCGGATGTTCAACAACGGACAATTTCTGCGCTCGGTGCGCGGATCGCGCGGCAACCTCACCGTGATCTCCAAGTATTCCGAACGGGTCAACGCCATCCGCACGGTGGACCAGGAATGGTGGGCCCTGGGGATCTACTCGGGCTTTCCGGAACGCCGCGCCCTGGCTCCCGCCGAAGTTTCCCTGCAATACTCCGTGTGCGGCCTGGAAACGTTGCTGGACCGCGAATACGCGTGGCTGGGGATCCGCGAGCACCAGATCCGTTCCGAATGGACCTTCCTGGGGCTGGAACGGCGCCAGTGGGTGGTGGAGGGACTGGAATACGCCCACGAAGTCGCCTTGTTGCGCGAAAGCCTGGTGTCGGGGAAGAAGCCCGAGGGCGAAGACCTGTTCCATCCCGAGCCCCGCGACCTGGAAGAGTTTTCTCCGCAGGATTTCGAAGACCTTTCGCGCCTGCGCATGGTCTGCAAGGTCTGGCTGGTGACCCGCTCCCTGCAAAGGGGGCGCGAGGTGGTGGTCGCGCGCGGCGAGATCTGGGGAGCTCCCTACACGCGCTTCCAGGTGTCCTGGAAGGAACAGGCCCTGTTTCGCAGTCTCGTGGAACGTGCCAAGAATTGGCGACGGGAATGGGTGGTGTCGCAGCAGGCGCTGCACCGCGAGATCGTGGCGGCCAAGGTGGAGGCCATGCACACCGAACAGGAGCGGCTCGCCTCCGAGCGCAAGTCCGAGGTGTTCCGCACCTACGCGCGGCGCACCCTGGTGGACCGCATCGACCGGGGCGAAGACCCCCGCACCGACCGACCGCGCAGACAAGAAATGACCGTTCTGTTCTGCGACATGTGCGGCTTCACCGACCACGCCAGCCATCTCTCGCCGGAAGACACCGTATCGCTCCTGAACTCGTACTTCAACCGGCTGAACCGTTCGTTGTTCCACCAGCGCGGCGAGATCGACAAGATCATGGGCGACGGCCTGATGGCCACCTTCGAGAACATGCCGGGCCTGGAGCAGGACGTCCTGCGCGCCGTGCAGGCGGCCGTGAGCATGAGGTGGGAACTCCAGCGCTACAACCGCGAACGGCGCCAGCGCCACGGCTCCCTGCCCGCGCGCGGCATTCCCTTCCGCCGCATCGACAACGGCATCGGGATCGCTTCCGGCGACGTGGTGACGGGCAACATCGGTTCCGACCACAAGCTGGACCACACGCTGATCGGAGACGTGGTCAACGTGGCCTCCCGATTGGAGCGGCTCACCCGCCACTACGGATCGGCCATCCTGGTGACCGAAGACGTGCGGTTCCAGCTGCCCGAGCGCTTCACCACGCGGTTTCTGGACATGGTCCGTGTGCGCGGCCGCGCGGTTCCGTTGCGCATCCACGAGATCTACGACCACGAACCGGTGCGCGTGCGCGAGCTCAAGGGGATGTTCCAGGAGCGCATGGCCCAAGCCTGGTCCCTCTACGCGGGTGGCCTCTTTTCCGAAGCGGCCTCCATGTACGAGGAGATCCGCCGCGAAGTGGGACCGCACCGCCTGGAAGAGGGGCGGTGCCTGGATCCTGCGGTGGATTTTTTCCTGCAACGCTGCCGGATGCTCCAGCGCATGGCCCGCGAAGACCCTCTGTGGGTGGATTCGTGGGACGGCGTGCATCTGTTCGAAGAGAAGTAGCCCACCCGAACAGGCCCGCAGGTTTGTTTCTTTGAACCATGGACCTGTTCGAACCCACCGGCGAGACCGCCTCGCGGACCACCGAGCGACCGCTGGCCGAACGGATGCGGCCGCTGGAATTCGCCTCGCTGGCCGGCTCTCCGGAGTTGTTCGGCGAGGGCACTCCGCTACGGCGCGGTGTGGAAGAAGACTCCCTCCTTTCGGCGATCCTGTGGGGACCTCCGGGCTGCGGCAAGACCACCGTGGCCGGCCTGGTGCGCATCCATTCCAAGCTTCCCTTCCGCACCCTTTCCGCCGTGCAATCGGGCGTGGCGGAACTGCGCGGCGTGCTGGACGAGGCCACCAAGCGCGTGCGCGCGGGCATGGGGCCGGTCCGGCTGTTCATCGACGAGATCCACCGCTACAACAAGGCCCAGCAAGACGCGCTTTTGCCCGCGGTGGAATCGGGCGTGGTGCGCCTGTTGGGAGCCACCACCGAAAACCCCTCCTACAGCCTGAACCCCGCCCTGGTCAGCCGCTGCCAGGTGTTCCGGCTCTCGGCTCCCCCACCGGAATCCCTCCCTCCCTTGCTGGAAAAGGCTCTATCAGATTCTGTCCACGGATTGGGTCGAGCGGATCTTCCCGTGGCCCCCGGGGCCATGGACGAGGTGGCCCGCGCCGCCGATGGCGACCTGCGCGCGGCGCTCAACCTGCTGGAGTGGACCGTCGCGAGCCTCCCCCCCGGCGCCGAACTCACCGCCCAACTGGTCGCGCGAGCCGCGGGCCGCAGACCGCCCTCCTACGACCGCACCGGCGACGGCCGCTACCAGGCGATTTCCGCACTGCACAAATCCGTGCGCGGCTCCGACCCCCAGGCCACCTTGTACTGGCTGGCCCGCATGGTGGACGCCGGCGAAGATCCCGTCTACATCGCGCGGCGCCTGATCCGCATGGCCAGCGAGGATATCGGGCTGGCCGACCCGCAGGCCCTGCCCCTGGCGATCGCGGCCCGCGACGCCTGCGAGCACCTGGGCCTGCCCGAATGCGGCCTGGCCCTGGCCCAGATCGCGCTCTACCTGGCCCTGGCCCCCAAAAGCAATGGCCTGGAAACCGGCTGGGCCGCCGCGCAGGAGGCGATCAAGCGCCACGGCCAATTGCCGGTCCCCGTGACGTTCCAGAACGCCGTCACGGCTTTTGACAGAAAACGGGGCATCGGCGAAGGCTACCGCTACGACCACGACAGCCCCGACGCCTATTCCGGCCAGGACCACCTACCGGACGCCTTGCGCGGATCGCGCTTCTGGGAACCGGTGGAACGCGGCTTCGAACGCGAGCTGAAAAAGCGCGACGATTGGTTTACGGCAAGGCGGGAAGCGCCGTAGGGGTTCCACTCCTCGGATCCTGCTCCAGCCAAAGCACCCCCGCGGCGGTGGAGGGCGCTTATCAGGGGTCGGTGGATTGACCCGCCTTCGGGAATGTGGCCAGTACGGATTCAGCAGGGAGCCTTTCTCGATCGATTGATCAAACCCCGTCGATTCCCTTTCGCAGAGATTCCGGAGAAGGCCGGCTTGATTTTACCAGGATCGACAACAGGATCAAGAGGGTGCTTGACAGCGAAGAATCAACGTTATTCCACTGTAAAAATTGTCAAATTATCGCTGACACTCCCGAATTTCGGCTGACGAATAGACGGTTTTGGCGGTTTGTTCAGCGGTTTTCAGGAAACAAAGAACCCCTCCACTCGTATCGTTTCCAGTGAGAGATCCACCCTCGCCACCGAACGAACGAAATCCTAAAGCTGAAAGGATCCTGAAAATCATGTTTAATAACGCCTTGCGAGCCACCATTCTCGCTGCCGCAACGATGGTCAGCAACTGCCTAGCTTGGGACCAGGTCATCATCAAAATTCTGGACCCCCACAACAAGCCGATTCCAAACGCCACGGTAAGTTTGAATGGAATTTTCTTCCGCGCCAAGAAAATCAACTCAATGGATAGCCAAAAGTCTTTTGAAAAGCAGACCACCGATAGCGCCGGGAATATCACCATAGAACCCTTTGATGGTTACTCTTCTCCTCTCAATGCGGCGAAAGTGTTTCCGTTTTCGATCAAGTACATCGAGGTAAGCGTAAGCTTCGATGCCACGGACCCCAACGTACCTGGCTATGCACGCACGTCCAGCACCGGAGATGCTTCAAAAATCACCTTGACGCAATTGATCCAAATCGACAGCACGGATTCGAATTTCAACGATTACGACGTTGGACAGAAAACGACTCTACACCTCTCCAGAGTATTCGGCTACGACTGGAAGCCATCCCCGGAAGAAAAGGATTCCGGCTTCTTTTACTTCACAGGGGTCCCTTACCAGATCCTTTACGACCCGCCAGGCGATGCCAGCTCGGCCAATCTGACAAAATCAAGCACCTACACCACATCGATCACCACCAGTTTCGGGACGAATGCCGGGGGTTCGCTCAGCTTCGGATACGAATACGAAAATTCTCTGACAGGAAATGGCGGATCGGTCGACCTCACGGCCAAGGTCAACTACACCCACAACAAAGAAAACAACTTCACCGTTTCGGCGACCAATTCCAGCAGCCTGACCACCTCCAGCCAATCGGACGCATCCGAAGTCGGCCCGGGCCGAGGGGACATGTACGTTTGCCCCAGCCTGAAGATGAAATGGCACCTGTATCGCGCCTTGGCTCCCAAGGATTCCAGCGCCTACAAGGATGGCTATGTCTACCAGCTTCGGTATGCTCCCGTCCCGGATCCGGCCAACACGCAGCTGATCATCCCCGCCTCCCAGCTGGCCAGCACCATTTCCGATGCGAACAATCTCCGGCAAATCCTGGCGGCATCGGCGATCGATCCCCTCACACGGCGCATCCGCTCCTCGCTTCTGGATCGCACGACCGGAAAACCCATCGGCGACCGCCTGGCAAAGGTGGGCGGCGCGACCGTGTTTTCCGGCGGAGGACAGGCGCTGACCAACTCTTCCGATTCCAGTTCGACCACTTCCGTCACGATCAGCCAGTCGCTGGATGCCAGCCTCGAAGCGACCGTGAAAGCCAAAATCTGCGGGGTCACCGCTGGCGCATCCATTTCCGCTGGACTGACCATCGGCGGGCAACAGGGTGGTTCCGCATCCTGGACCCGGAGCGTATCCTACACGATCCAAGACGCGAACCCTTGGGATCGCCTCCACTACAACACCTACCTCGATCGCACCTTCGGAGTGTATGTCTTCGAAGTCGACTCCTCCGATTCATGGACCTCCTACCCTTCGCAGGAAGACGGCTATTCCAGCCCCACCGTAGCCTTGGGTATTTCGACCGACACGCGGGACACCCTCACCCTCATGACGGGAAAAACCGACACCTTCACGGTCAAAGTGAGCAACAAGAGCCGATCGAACATCCCCCAGCTCGACACGATCTACGATGTGACGGCAACAGTCAAGAGCGTTCCGGGAGTCACCATTTCCGCGAATCCCGATCTTTGGGATCTGAGTCGGAAGGACACGCTCGAATTCAAGGTCTACGCCTCGGCGGGACAACCAGGGGTCTATCCCATCAAACTCACCCTTTCCGGAGTCACCGCGCTGACCCCGTACTCCCAGGTGGTTCCCTTGACCTTGGTTGCGAGAGAGCCGTCCAGCAACACATCTCCTGCGTTCCCGGCTTCGAAGGGAAGGCTGGTGAATCAAGGCACAGGCATTCGAGTGGAGTGTCACCCCCACGATTCCTGGTCCTTGCGGATCCGCAGCCCACAGGGACGAACGATCATGGAAACGGAGGGTTTCGGACCACGGTTCGTTCCCCTCCCCCGCTCGAAGGGCATTTCGCTCCAGGATTTCGTCATCAACGGGAATCGAACAAGCCAAATCCTTTCCAACATCCACTGATTCTTTTCCTCAGGCCATTCACGAAGGCAGAGCCCCTCGGATCCATCCGCAGGGGCCAACTCGTTTTGTTCTTTCCAACCCGGATCCTCAGGGAGGAAGTCTCGAGCCATTCCAGCGAAGGGAGACCCACCCCCCCTACCATTTTTCGACCTCTCGATCTATCATTCCCCTGCTAACCAATTTCCGACCATTGAGCTCATCGAATCGTTGCCAAGGAGTGAAGATCCCACCTTGGATTCCCGTTTTGTCCAATTTCTGACAACATTGTTCGCGGCAATCCTCCTGGTTTCGTGCGGGGGAGATCGCCGGCTCGAGGCGAACTCGGGAATCCTGGATCTGCGCCAAACCGACCTTGAGGGAAGAACCTTCCCTGTTCGGGGATCGTGGTTCGCCCATCCCGGACGTCTTCTCCCGCCCGGTTCCACTGCACTCGATTCCCCTGCCACCACCATCCAGCTTCCTGGGGCGTGGAAAGACCTGGTGCTGGCAAATCCCGACACATTCCCCAAGTACTCCACCTTCCGTCTGGTTCTGCTCCTGGACACCTCCAAGATCAAGCGGCTCCAGATCAGTTGCACCGAACACGCCAGCGCCTACCACCTGTGGGTGAACGGCCGATCGATCCTGCAAGACGGGCAGGTCGCGACCAGCGCCGCGCTGGAAACCCCTGGCTACCACTATCGCCGAGGCGACATCGAGGTGACCTCCCCGCGCTTGGAGCTGGTGCTCCAAGCTTCCAACCACCATCTGGAATACACGGGCAGCGTATTTCGCTTCCGGATCGGCACCATGGAATCCATGGATGCGAGGTTCCACCTCGAATACGCGCTCTACCTGGGAGCCCTGGGAATTCTGTTGTTCCTGACTCTGCAATACCTGGGTTTCCTGGGGATCCTGACCAAGGATCGCTCCTACCTCCTTTTGGGAACATCCAGCTTTTTCCTGGCGGCGATGGGGATTTTCATTCCGGCGGGATTCGGTTTCGCGACCGCCTGGTGGCCCTGGATCACGCTCCAGACCACGACGATCGCCGGGTTTTCGTGTGCGCTCATCGGACTGACGTTCCTATCCAGATTCTGCGAAGCCATGTTCCCCGATCCGCTCCTGCGCACCGTGAACCGCGTGAACACCTGGGCGGTGGCCGCGGGGGTCCTGCTGATGGTGCTCGGGCCATACCGTTGGGTCTACATGGTGATGGGCTCCTTGCTGCTTTGCGACTACTTCCTCGTGATGGCTTGCTGCAGAACGCTGTTCCTGTCGCTTCGACGGCGGGAACCAGGATCGCTGAGCTTCTCGATCGGCCTGGGTGTGTTCATGGTCGCCGCCATCCACGACTCGCTGATCTTCTTTTCGGTGATCGATTCGTCTTACATCATCACCCTCGGCTGCACCGCGTTTTCCATCGCCGAAGCCTATGCCCTGACGCGACGATGGTGGGCGACCTCCCGTGCCAACACCCAACTGCTCTCCGATGTCCAAGCCAAGAACGAGGAGTTGGGCAGGCTCTCGCGCCTGAAGGACGAATTCCTCGCCAACACCTCCCACGAGCTGCGCACGCCGCTGCACGGGATCTACGGACTTGTGCAATCCATCCTCTCAGATCCAGCGTCGTGCCTTCCGCAGAAAACGCGACGCAGCCTGGACCATGTGGTGGCAAGCGCGCATCGACTCACGCGGCTGGTCAACGACATCCTCGACTTTTCCAAAATCCGTCACAAGGACCTCTCCATCCGGCCCAACCCGCTGGATCTGGGCGTGATGCTTCCAACCCTTCTCCCGCATTTCCAATCCGCCGCCGATGCCAAGCAAGTCGTTTTGCATTGCCGAACGGATCCAGACCTCCCTCCGGTGTTCGCAGACGAAGACCGCCTCGTGCAAATTTTGTTCAACCTAATCGGGAACGCGATCAAGTTCACCGACTGGGGCGAGGTGACCCTTTCGGCACGACGCATTGCGGACGGGGTGGAAGTCGCCGTAGCCGACACCGGAATGGGAATCGACCGGATCGCGAAGGAGAGGATTTTTGAGCCCTTCGAACAGGCGGAAGGGATCCACCGGGGAGGCACCGGTCTTGGGCTGTCCATCACGCGGCACCTGGTGGAACTCCACGGTTCCCGCCTGGTCCTGAAATCCGCTCCTGGAGAGGGATCGCGTTTTTCCTTCGTGCTGTCCGAGTCTGTGCGCCAGGAGACTGGGCATCCGCTTCCGGAGCTGGAAACTCCTTTGCAAAAACGAACGGATTCTCCCGCGGAATCCATCGAATCCCAGACGCAGCTTTTCGAAGGTACCGAAAGCTTCGAACGATGGGTGCTGGCCATCGACGACGAACCGGTGAATCTTCTGGTGCTGAAGAACCTGCTCAACGCCCAGGACATCGGGGTGGTCTGCGCCCCGGACGGCAGGAGAGCCCTGGAGTTGATCCAGGAGCACGATCCGGAGGTGGTCCTGCTGGACGTGATGATGCCCTACCAGGACGGATACGAGGTCTGTACGGACATCCGCCGCGTCCGTTCCAGCGCAGACCTTCCCGTGCTGTTCCTTTCGGCGCGCAGCCGTCTGGAGGATGTGATCCACGGCTTCACGGCAGGCGGCAACGATTATGTCCTAAAGCCATTTCTCGGACAAGAACTGGTGGCCCGCGTCCAGGCCCAGATGCGCCAGCGCGAAGTCTTCCGGGCCTTGCGGGAAAACCGTTCGCTCAAGGTGGAGCTGGCCGACCTCGCCCTGGAGAAGTCCCAGATCGAACTGGTCAAAAATCGCCTCACCAGCCTGTTCCACGGCATGGACGAACCCATCCTGGTGGTCGACGCGACCTGGCAGATCCGGTTCGCCAACCTGCAGGCGGGTCGGATTCTGTTAGAATCCACCGAACACCTCGTGGAACAGATGCTTCCCCAGCTATTGGAGAACCACACATCCCTCCCCCGGATTCCCCCCAACGATCCGTTCGAGCTCGTCTTCCGATCGAGCGGTGTACCATCCATTTGGAAGGCCACTCCGTTCCAGGACGGCGACGAAGGGCTCTGGGCCTTGTCCCTGGATGCATCGACGGGCGACGCCCCTCGTGGAGGAATCTCCCGACTGGTGATCCAGAAATTGGCGCAAAGCGAAGATCGGTTGGGCCAACTGCGCGAACAAATGGACCTGTTGAGCAGCGACCTCCAGATGGACCTGCCCATCGGCGACCTGCAGTCCACCCTTTCCCAAATCCGGTCGCTGGTGGCCGACCAACCCGACGAAGCCCTGCGCCTGACCCGGGCCAGCGAACTTCTCAACGAAGCCTTGGACCTATGGACCGCCACCACCGGCAAATCCAAGGCGGATCTGGCCGAGGAATCCGGCCTTTGGGCGGTCCACGCGGACCCAAACGGCTGGCGGCGCACCGCCACGTTGGACAAGTACCTGGACCCCGCCAAGATCCCCAAACTCCCCAAGTGGAAAACAATCTTCAAAACCGTGGAGTTCGTGTGCAAGACCGCGCCCGCGGATCCGAGGGCGCGCTCCATCCAGGAATCGGCAGATAGGTTGCAAGGAACTTCCGTGCAAGCGAGATGAGGAATCCTCCTTGGATCCCGCCCGTTCGCTCCGGATGAGCCACAGATGACCCTCACCACATTCATTCTCCTTTCCGATTCGATCCCGGCGCAGCTTTTCCAAGGCGTCCCTCCACTCCGTGCGCTGCGTCCAGGACCTGGAAGGATTTTAGGAACGGAACCGGTCCTTTTCCGCACCAGGAGGACTCGACCCGTGCCCGGAGCGATATTCCTACCGTTGTCCGAATGGGAAACCTCGTTCGAATCTCACTGGTTGGATCTGTGCTATTGTTGGCCGCCGGAAGCTGCCAACGCCAAGGTTCAATCGTACCCTCGACCCCGACTTTGGACCTGCATGCGTTTTCGTCCAGGCTTTCCAGCCTTCCCGAAACCCCCATCCCGATCCAATGGTTCCTGGATTCTTCAACCACCCTTCCAACAATGGCGGTGCTGGATTCCCTTTGGCCGACTCCCCATCCATCCCCCTGGCGTCTGTGCCTACGCCAGCCGTCAGATTCCGGTCAATGGCTGCTGCTGGCGCGTGTCGATTCGAGCGACGCATCCGGGAAAACTTCCCTTGCCGTGGCGGTCGCCGTCAATGACTTGGGCAAAATCCGCGACACCGCCCAGCTCTGCCGGTTTTCACTGGCCGATCCATGGAAGTCGTGCCTGTTGCAATCCGTTTGGAAGGGCTGCTGGCTTGCCACGGGCCAGGTTCCCTATTTCAAGGAGGGCGACCGAAGCGAAACCGATTCAGTGACCACACGGGCCGTCTGGATTCTCAGAGACACCACCACTGCCGGCTTGCACGACTCCAGCCGATCCCGCACGACCAAAGGCTTCCCGGATCGACTGGTCGTCTCCCCCGCCACCCTCTCGCCCGCCTTCATTCCTGGTTGCGCGGTCCACGACGACTTGGAATCCACCCCATCTCCGGACACGATGGGACGCTACCACTTGGCCGACAACCGGGGAATCGATTGTTTCGTTCCGATGCGGCTTTGGGTGCTCCCCGCGCCAGGGGAATTCCCGGACTCGTTGCGACGCTCCACCCGCTTTTCCTGGCAGTTCAACGAATCCGGATCGTCACGGTTCAGTCCGTCGCTTTGGCGTGGGGTGAACCTCCAATCCCATAAGCTGTCTGCCTACCACGACGCCGTCTGGGCGTTCCCTGCCACCCGATCCGCGTTCTACTTGTTGGCGCAAGCCATGAATCAAAAACCGTCCAAGGCCCTGATCGAGGCGAAGGACCGAGTCATGGCAAGCCAAGGATGCACCGTACCTGGCGTGCGATCCTCGCAGGGATCTTCCTGGAAGGCCGGGCAGGAACCGGGCTGGAGCCATCGGTGCCCCTCTCGAAGACAACCAAATCCGGACGAGATCGAAGAGGCGGTTTTTCTGCCTCTGTGGACGGAGCTGACCTTGGTCTGGAAATCCTCCAACGGCGACACCTCCTCGCGAACATCCACCCTCCGGATGTCGCACGAATACGGAAATTGAGGCATGAACGAAGCCTCCCTCCTTGCCATCGTCCTGCTCTTCCTCTGCTCCATCGCCCTCGGGGTCTTGGCCTTGTGGAACCGGAACCGACGCCGGATCCTGGAGTCATCCCTGATCGGGTCGCAATCGGTCCAGGCCAAAGCTGTGGACGAAATCCGTCAACTTTCCATGTCGTTGGCCCGCGCCGAAGCCGAACGCGACGGGGCTCGTTCGGAGCTGGACCGCCACCTCAAGGGTGCGGAAGAACGAAACGCTCTGGTACGCGCGGAAATCGAGAATCTCTCCAACCGCATCTTCGAGGAAAAATCAGGCAAGTTCAAGGAGATCGGAACCGCCGCCATCGCCGAACTGGTGGGACCGGTGCGCGAAAATCTGGAAAAGCTCCAGAAGGCCTTGCAGGAAGCGGAAAAATCCGACGCCGTGCGCGAACGCAGCTTGCAGGAAGCACTGGAGAGGGTGTCGCGCATCAATGCCCGGTTGGGAACCCAGGCCGATGGCCTGGCCAAGGCCCTCAAAGGAGACAACCGCCTGGTGGGCGAATTCGGCGAAGTGCTGCTGGAACAGCTCCTGGAGTTTTCCGGTCTCCGTCGCGGTGTGCACTTCGTGGACCAGGGCGAGGGGCTTTCTCTCAAAGGACCCACCGGCCAACACCTCAAGCCCGACGTGGTGATCCTGCTTCCGGAAAACCGCTGCCTGGTGGTGGATGCCAAGATGAGCCTGGCCTCGTGGTCGGACGCCCAGACAGATATTGACCTAGATCGCGCCGCCGCGCTGGAGGCTTTCCGCCGCTCCGTGCGCGCCCACATGGACAATCTTTCGTCCAAGGACTACACCGCCGCCTTGGACGCATCCGGTCGCCAGAGCGTGGACTTCACGTTCCTCTTCGTACCGGTGGAAGCCGCCTTCCAAGCCTGTCTGGGCCTGGACCGCAATCTCTACCGCGACGCTTTCCAAAAGCGCATCATCCTCACCAGCCCCACCACGCTCTTGGCGATGCTCACCACCGTCACCCACACGTGGCGCCAATTCGAGCTGGGCCGCAACGCCGAACAGATCTCGGAGCGCGCCCGCCTGATGCTGGCCAAACTCACCGATTTCCTGGGCTCCATGGAACAGATCGGCGACCATCTGGACCGCGCCCAAAGCGCATTCGGGGAGGCGCGAAAGCGCCTGGTGGAGGGCAACGGCAACCTCGTGGGCCAGGCCACCAAGCTGGTGGAATTGGGCGTGAAGAGGGACAAATCCATGCCTCGGTCCCTGCAGGGATCCGAGTGAAACCTAGTCCATCCCCTGGATCAGCGCCACCGCCTTGACGGGAAGGGAAGGGTCGATCTCCACGGGAACACCCTTCTCACGAGCCAACATCCGCAGATGCGAGGTCTCCGCATGGTCGGGCTCGGAAAGCACCAGAAGTTCCGGAACACGCCGCAACAGCACGCGGGTGGATTCCCCGATGCCCGGTTTCACGAAGTTCGGGTTGGTGGCGGACAGAAAACGACCGGCAAGGGCGGCCAACAGGCCACCCATGGTTTCGCGCAGCGCGACGGATCGAACGCCCCCCGCGCGCAACGGATCCGGAAGATCCTCCAAGCCCAGGAGTTGTGCACGGCGTTCGATCGTGTCCAGAAACCAGTTCGTGCGATCGATCGGCTCGAACTGGCGGTAATGCAGGCATCCGTGGAAATCCGTCGGTCCCACGTGGTCTTCGTGCAGGATGGTGCGGCTGACCAATCCAGACACGGTGGAGTTCAGGATGGAAGAAGGAATCAGGTAGTCCTCGCCGGTGGCCGCCACGGCGGCGGCACCCGACAGGTCGGCGATCGTCCATGCGCCGGAATCGATCCGCGTGCCGTTTCTCTCGTTGAACGACTGGACGGATCCTGTCAACTCGCGGGCGATGGTCCCCTTCCCGGTCCAGCCGTCCACGAACACGAGGGAAGAGTCCCGGTGCCCTTGGGACAGGAGATGGGCGAGGGCGTTGTGGTCCACCCCTCGGTCGCGCACGATGCTGATGGAAACATGCGCGCATTCGCGGGAGAATCGTTTGCGCAGAATGCGGCCCAACAGGGCACCAACAGGGGTTCCTGCCCGGGCCAGGGAAACGATCGTGATCGGCCCTTGTTTCGCGTCGGCCATCGCGCGCGCCAGGACCAGCAGATCCCTCGCCAAGCGATCGGCGTTGCGGTCCATCGCTTGATCGAACAATCGCATGTACGCTTCGGAAGGAGGCTTCTCCGCCGTGATCATCTGGGAATAGTGCCGCTTCCCGGATTGGATCAGTCGCTCCTTGTCTTCCACCGACACCGAGGCCATGGTGATCGGCTTGAGCAGGAACACGCAGTCCTCTTCGCGGTAGGATCCGGTAAACGGCCGTTCAGCCATTCGCGGGGCCATCCAACCGCTCCCGCACGATCTGCGAACGCGCGGGAATCACCAGGAAGTCGCAGGACCGCATGTAGGGCAGATCGGTCAGGCTGTCGCCAACTCCCAGAAAAAGGGCCTCCCGAGGCAGGTGGTGCTCCTTCACCCACCCCACGGCGAATTCCTTCCCCAGCCAAGCGGGCAGCAAGGCCAGATTGTTTCCGTTGCGGTGGACCCGCAGGCCGGCATTTTCTCCGTCTGCCAAAAATTGACGCTCAAGTGCGTCCAGGTCCGAAAGTTCCCCTGTTTTGCTTTTTGCCAGAAAATAGTGCGTCTGGCCGTGCTCCCCGACCAGGCGGACGCGCAGATCCAGATCCCGGGATTCCACCTCGCGAAGCGTCCGCTCCAGCAGACCTTCCAGCAACGGCCGGGTTCCCTCCGACCATTCCTGGACCTTCGCCGCCCACCGGGCGTCCATGGTGCCGTCCGGCGCGATCACCACCGCGCCATGCGCGGCGATCTTGGCGTGCGAAAATTCCAACTTCACCCGACCCAACGCGTCCAGGTCGCGGGCGGTGGTGGGGATCACCGTCCCGATGGCGCGCATCGCGTCCAAAAACGCCCGCTGGCGCTCGTTGGAAAAGCTCAGGGGCGTACCATCTTTCAGGAACCCCACCGGTTCCAGCCAATCCTTGGAGGTGCACTTGCCCAAGGTCTGGAACAAGGTGTCGTCCAGGTCCACGAACACGTACGTGGAAAGTTTCATGCCGGCCCCAACCGCAATTGCTGGGCTCCCAGGATGGCAGGAAGACCATGGGTCGCGGGCAGATCCCCCACCACTTCGTAACAAGCCAGAACCCGGTCGTACTGGGCGGGAAGGGCGTTGTAGAGGAAGTTGGGGATCCCCTCGCCGTGGTGATCCCGGAATGTCAAGACGCTCTCGATGGCATGACCGGGCAGGATGGGCGAACGCGTGCTGGACTGGTAGCGGACATCGAAGCCTTTGGCTTCCAGCGCGCGGGCGAACAGAAACGGGACATGGTGGAATTCGCCGGTCCCCAGGACAAGAATCGTCTCCGAATGGGGATGGGTGAAATCTTCCAGCCAGGCGGAGGGGACCTCCGACGGCGCGGTGATCCCGAAGCGCGGTCCGCGGATGGGCAGCGATACCGTCGCGGGTCCGCACGCCTCGGCCGGGGCGACTTGACTCGCGACGAATCCCGGCGTGGGCGTGAACGAGAAACTTCCGCGCAGGAGGCTGGTGCGGGCCACCTCGATGGGAAAGCCTTTCCACAAGGCATCCCAGGCAGCCTGGTCGACCCAATCGGTGAGGGTGACCACCACCACCCGACGCAAAGCCGGATCGTGCGCCAAAAAGGCGCGTGCGATCTCGCGCATGGTCTTGCCCGTGGAAATTTCGTCATCCACCAACACCAAGGTACCGGCGCGATCGAACGCTTCCTGTTCGGCCAGGCCTTGGGGCCGGTACAGGAGGTGATCCACCGCATGCGAGTGCGCCTCCTCGAACCGGAACGCCAGCGGCGAATCGAACGTGGTCCGGGTGGAGTGCAGGAACACGGCTTCGCTTCCGCCGCGCACCATGGCTTCCCATACGCCCTCGCCCAGCCCGGTAGCCGTCTCGCACAAGGCGATGCAAACCGTGGGACCTTGCAGACCGATTTGTCGGATTTTGTCAGACAGGTCCCGGTACGCCCGCGCCATCGTGGAGGGGCGGGCCGGGATATGCTTTCCCAGCACCTTGCTCACGAACAGGAAGCGTCGCTTGGGGTTGTTGCGCGAAGCGAATCCGCAAAGATCGTCCAAGCTCCAGTCGGACTCCTCCACATGGACGGAAAGCACACCACCGGAGAGTTCGATCTCCCTCCTGGTGGAATTCACGGAATTTCCGCCGATCGGTCGAGGACCACCGCCTCCCGTACCTCTCCTACCCAGAAATCCGTGCGCGGCGGGGGAACCAGCGCGGGGTCCGCCCCCAAGGCCAGACGCAGCGCCCAATACGGGTACGGAGTGCCGGCCGTCAGCGCGTAGCGGATGCCTCCGGATGGCCGTGCGTTGATTTCCAGCACCACCGGGACTCCGTCCAGGCACCGGAACTGGGCATTGAACTGTCCATCCAGGCCAAAGCGCTCGGCCAGCACGGACGCCTGGTGTCGCAGACCGGGATCGTCGCACACATACTGCAGGCTCCGGGTGGCCTTGCCCTTGCGTCGGATCGTGCAGCACACGAGCTTGCCCTGGTGGGCAAGGCAGTCCACGCTGTACTCGGGCCCCGGCAAATAGGCCATCAGCAGTTGTTCGGAGACTTCCGGATCCGAAAAAAGCTTTTCCAGGCTTTCCAGGTCGGTGGCGTTGCTGCGATGGCTGTGGTCCAGATCGTCCGGTGCACCCAGGATGCGGAAACCCTGCCCGTAGATCCCCTTGCAAGGTTTCAGGCAGAGCCGTCCACCGTCTGCAGACAATTCCTGGTAGGCTCTCTGGAATCCGTCGATGTCCCGAACCCGGCGGTAGGCGCCCAGAGGCAGGCCACTTCCGGCCAAGCTGTCCAGGAATTCCCCCTTGTGGTCCAGCAGGTCCAGCACATCCGATTCCGCGCAGATCATCAATCGCGTGCCGATGGCTTCGAATTGGGACTTGATCCTGGCCACCGCACGGCATCCCCGCGTGGGCCAGAACAGGTCCACGCCACGGGTTTTGCAGACCTCCAGCGCCCACAAGGCGTAGGCGTCCGAATCGGTCGTGGAAAAATCGGGAAAACACTCGTCGGCCAGCTCGAATGCCGGGAAACGCTCGTCGTCGTGGCTCACCAGGAGGGAGAACATCCCCGATCTGTCGGCTTCCCGGATGGAGCGCGACAAATGCCAGGCCGAGGCGAACCCCTTGTTCAGCCAGATCTTCAACTTTGACAATTCCTGTTTCCTTGGTTGATCAGGCAGCGTCGGCGGGGTCGGCGGTCCGCGTACCGAACCGGTCCGCGGCCATCACCACCGTTCGCGCCCAGTTGAGATGGGTGGCCGGCTCGCACATCGAATCCTGGAACCGGAACACGGCGCGCGATCCGGCCTCCAGAATGCGCACCGCCGCATCCAGTTCGGAGCGGTGCACACGGTAGAATTCCTCGATGCGGGCCACCTGGTCGGGATGGATCGCCGCCTTGGGGCAAAGCCCCCAGTCGCGATCGATCTCCAATTCCTCCGCGAGGGTCCCCGCATCGTCCAGGTACTCGAAGACCGGGGCGGCCAGTTGGAAACCCCAAGGCCGAAACCACGTCACCAGGCGGGCGATCACATCTCCCACGGGCGTCTGGTAGACGGTCTTGCCGCGAGGTCGGCGCAACCCCAGAAGCGACAGGAGGTCGTTGCCTCCGATCCGCAGGCACGTCACGCGTTGACGTATTTTGTCGTCAGAGAGCTTTTCGCGCAAGGCCACCATCGCCGCTTCGCTGAAGGCTTCGCGGGTTTCCAAGGTGGGCATGAAGGCGTGCGAGGTGTGTTCCAGCCGGGACCAGTACTCGGGAAAGTTCCCGGCGTGGACCTTGGGTAGCACGAACCCGGACAAACGCTCCGATCCCGGCATTTCCAGCACCCGGTCCAGCACCCAGGGGTTGCGCACCCGCACGAACCGGTAACGGTCGGGGATGGGTTCCAGTCGGGCCAGGGCGCAGCGCAGGTTCTCCAGCGCGCGCGGCAGATCGGATTCGTCGATCGAATCTTCGGTACAAAAAATGACCGAGGCGATCTCCGCGAGTCGCTCGCCCCGCACGACCGCGTCGAGGTCTCGCACGGCCGGCACGTACAGGCAGGCCCCGACCTGGCGGGCGTCGAGAATCGGCTCGTGCGGATCGAACGTCGCCCCGTTGCTGGCACCGCTCACGAGCGCGGCGAGATCTTGGATGCCAACCAGGTGACGAAGCTGCCCCGGTTGCGCGAACAGACCACGACCTTGCCCTGGCCGGAAAACCGCAGCACCATGCCTTCGCCACTGGTCACCGAGTTCATCAAGTTCCCGAGCATTCCCGCGTTTTGATTCGTGGAGGCGGAGATGCGGTATTGAAGGGTGCGATCCCAGGCCACCACATGGCCGTTGTCGATCACGATCTCCTTGCCCGGCACGACGTCCAGCGTGAACACCGAACCGAATCCGGAAACCACCAACTGACCCTTTCCGGAAGTCTCCCCGATAAAGAATCCACCTGATCCCGCGAACAGGGCGTTGCCGATGCTTTGCATCTTGGCGGTCACCTGCACGTCGGAGCTAGCGGCCACATAGGCCCCGTCTGCCAGGCAATATTGGCGAGCGCCCACATCCAGGATTTGCACCGCTCCTGGCAAGGTGGGAGAAAGCAGGCAATCGCCAGGTCCGCGTTCGGCCTTGATGCACTGCTGGAAAAACGATTCGCCATTGGTCAGCCGTCGAAACAGCGACTGCATGACGCCGCCCTGCATGCGACCGGTCAAGTCGAGATTTGCTTCCATCATCACCATCGCATCGGATTCGCACCAGATGGATTCGCCCTGTGCAAGGGAGGCGTGGAGGAAGGGATCGTCTTCACCAATGATCGAGAAGGTCGGCATGAAAGGAGACTCCGGTGGAGAAGTGGATGAGAAAAAGACGCCTCTTCCGGAAGGAATCCCGGAAGAGGCGAAGTCACTTAGATGGCGACGCCGAAACTCTTCGCCAGCGCGCCCAGTCCGCCCGCAAATCCCTGCCCGACGGCGCGGAACTTCCAGTCGGTGCCGTTGCGGTAGATTTCGCCGAAGGTCAGAGCGGTTTCGACGCTGTAATCTTCGGACAAGTCGTACCGGACGATCTCCGCGTTGGAGTCGGCATTCAGGCAGCGGACATACGCCTTGGCGATCATGCCGAAATTCTGACGCTTGGCTTCCGCGTCGTGGATGGTCACGCACACGGCGACCTTGTCCACATCGGCGGGAACCTTGGCCAGGTCGATGATCACGACTTCGTCGTCGCCATCGCCTGCACCGGTGCGGTTGTCGCCCTGGTGTTCCACGGCGCCTTCCGCCGACTTGGGCTGGTTGTAGAAGATGAAGTCGTGGTCGCCGCGCACTTTGCCCGTAGCGGTCAGAAGGAAAGCGGACGCATCGAGGTCGAACGCGGCGCCATCGGAGGCGCGCACATCCCAGCCCAGTCCAAGATGGATCCTCTTGAGGCCGGGAGCTTCCTTGTTCAGGTTGACGTTGCCGCCCTTTTGAAGTTCAATCGCCATGGTTCCTCCGCATCGATCGCAGCAGATGGTGGTTAGAAACGATCGCGCCCGCGCAGGATGGGGATTCACCCCCGGGGCGCACTCGTACGAGAGTGGAATCTATCACGGCTTGCTCAACAACGTCAAGCGAGGGCCTGCGGCTGTGACCAAGTTGTGACGACCCGGTTTGCGGGACACTGCTCAGATGTAACGCTGGAGCAGATCGATGATGTTGTCGCTGGAGTAGGCCTGGCCGTTGGCTTGGAATTCCCACTCGGAGCCGTTGCGCACGATCTCCGCGAACAACAGCGAACATTTGTCGGCCGTTTCCGGCGAGGCACTGAGGCTGAACCGGGCCAGCTCCACGTTGCCCGCGTCCACCGCACGCACGAAGGCGTTCTGGACTCCGGAGAAGGTCTGGGCCTTGGAGCGACCTTGGTAGATGAACACCGCGATGGCGATCTTCTCGTATTGGGCGGGCATTTCGGCGAGGTTGACGATGATCTGTTCGTCGTCGCCTTCGCCGGCACCGGTGCGGTTGTCGCCGGTGAGCCAGATTTTGCCCGAGGGGTGGTGCATGTGGTTGAAAAACACCACGTCCGACCCCTTGAGGGTGGAGCGGTCGCCAAGGTTGTTGACTTTCCCGTTGGCACCCAGCAGAAACGCCACCGCATCCAGATCGTAATCTTCCGGGGCTCCCCCGAAGAGTTTTTGGAGGAACCCGACCTTGCGGGGAGCGATGTCCCAACCCAGTCCAATGGTGATTTTGGAAAGCGAGCTGGTGGATTTCGAAAGACTGAGCTTTTCGCCCTTCTTCAGATTGACGGCCATTTGGAACTTCCCACGGAAAAGCGAGGTGTTTTGGCGTCAGGGGATCCGCTCGCCAAGTCCCTTCTCCGGCAGAGGGACCTGCAAAGATTAATTCACCGGACGCTCCAGCAAAAGGAGGGGATCCGCCCCTCAGGCCCCGAAGGCCCGCCTAGCCACCGCCCCGGCAGGAGCGCCACGCAGGTGTGTGGGTGGCCACTGGCCCTGCTCCCCCAGGGCTTGTGCCGCATGGACGGGCCAATAGGGGTCCTGCAAAAGGGCTCGCCCCAAAAACACCAGGTCCGCCTGGTCGTTGGAGAGAATTTCCCGGGCCTGAATCGGCGTTGTCACCATTCCCACGGCTCCCACAGGCAATCCCGATTCCCGACGGATCCGTTCGGAAAAAGGAACCTGGTAGAGGGGGCCGATCGCCACCTTCGCATCGGGAACCATCCCTCCGGAAGAGACATCCACCAGATCCACTCCTTCGGTGGCGAAAATCTTGGCTAGCCGAGCGGTTTCCTCCAGGCTCCAACCGCCCTCCACCCAGTCGGTGGCGGAAACACGTACCAGCAGAGCTTTCGAGGTCGGAACCACCTCGCGCACGGCACGGACCACTTCCAAAACCAACCTCGACCGGGCCTCGAAGGCGCCTCCATAGGAGTCCGTCCGGTGGTTGGCAAGCGGAGACAAAAATTGGTGCAACAGGTAGCCGTGCGCTGCATGCACCTCCACCACGTCGTACCCGGCCTGCACTGCCCGCCGCGCGGCCTCCCGGAATGCCCGCACCACGGATTCGATCTCGGATGCTTCCAAGGCATGGGGCTCGAGGTGTCCCGGCCCGAACGAAACCGCCGAAGGCCCCACCGGACCCCATCCGCCGCGATCGGCTGGCATGGTCCCCACCCCGGCGCCGAATGGCCAGGTCGACGCCTTGCGACCCGCGTGGGCCAACTGGATGCCCGCCGCCGCACCACCAGCGTGGATCGCGTTCACGATCCTCGCAAAGGCAGGTACGTGCTCATCGCTCCAGATCCCGAGGCAAGCCGGGGTGATCCGACCCTCGGGCAGCACTCCCGTCGCCTCCTGGACCACCAGACCCGCTCCGCCCATGGCCAGGGCACCCAGGTGGACCATGTGGAAATCCACCGCGCGGCCCTCGCCTGGGCTGGAATAGGTGCACATGGGCGAAACGGCGATGCGGTTGGGCAACCGGACTCCACCGACGGAGAGCGGTTCGAAGAGGCGAGTCATGGGATGGAATCCTTGCAATGGGTTACAAGCCCTCAGCCTGGCTGCAGGGCAGATCGAGCAAGGATGATAGAAAGTCCCGCAGCGTCTTCCTTGAACCACGGACCCGCACCGGTGCTATAATGGTTCGATATGGCCACCCCCCGTATCCTGATGTTTCTTGGGATCCTGTCCCTCCTGCCCGGCGGTCCTTCCATACTGGCGGCCAGCTACTTCCTGAACCCCACCGCAGGAGACGACTCCTGGAGCGGAACGTCTCCCAGCAGCCCCTGGAAGACGTTGGCCCGTCTGGGGACGGTCGCGATCAAGCCCGGCGACTCGGTGCATCTTGCACGTGACGGAATTTGGCGTGAGACGTTGCGTCTATCCGCTTTGGGGACGCCTGCGGCGCCCATCGTCGTGGGGCCCTACGGACCTGGCTCGAAGGCACCCTTGGTTCTCGGATCGAATTCGCTCCAGTCCCCCGCCTCGGGAGGTGTCCGCTCGGCAAAGGCACAAGCGCGGATCCAAGGGGTGTACCTGGACGGAATCCCCCTGCCGATGGCGCGCTACCCGGATACGGGCTGGCTTGTGGCGGACGCGTTGGAGGGCGATACCGCCCTGCGTTGCGCCGGACTGGCCAACACCGATTGGACCGGTGCTTCCATCCTGATGCGATCGGCCCAATGGACCCTCGAGACGCACCGGATCCGGGAGGGCATGGGAGGGAGATTGGTCCTGGACGGCAAGATGGTCTACAAGCTCGACAGCGTGCGATTCTATCTGGCCAACCACGAAGCGGCTTTCCGGTCCGGGGGCGGATGGTACCAATCCGCCGCAGACAGCATGGTCCATTGGAGCGACCCCTTCGGGAAGTCCGCGGTGGAAGTGGAAGCGAGCGTGCGAGATGTCGGGATCGACCTCCGGGGATCCAACTACCTCGAAGTCTCGGGAATCTCGGTCCAAGGCACCACCCAGAAAGGAGTGTGGTTCGACGGTACGGGAATCCGGCTGCACGATCTCGACATCCGATATCCCGGACTGGTGGGCATCCAGATGAACGGGCGACGTGGCGAGACCCGTTCCTCCCGCATCCTCGGCGCCAACGGCAAGTCCATCGTCTCCACGGGACCACGACAAATTCTGTACGGAAATCGCATTTCGCGCACCGGGATGCAGGATTGGCTTGGCCCCGATGGCCTGGGTACGGGGTGCTGCAATGGTGCCGCACTCGAAACCAACGGGGATTCCACCATCGTGCGGAAAAACGTGGTCGATTCCAGCGGGCTCAACGCCATCACCTTCAAGGGTGTGGCCAGCGAGATCGACTCCAACCACCTGTCGCACAGCTGCATGACCACCGAAGACTGCGGCACGATCCACACCTGGGCGGGGAAATTCCCCAACGTGGGCTCGGCGCAAAGCGCCATCCGACACAACATCGTGAGGGACGCCGTCGGCGCCCCTTCCGGGGTTCGCAGGTATTATCCGGCCTTCCAAGGGATCTACCTGGACGATGGATCCCACGACATGCGCGTGGATAGCAACATCGCCATCGGTAACCACTGCGGCATCTTCCTGCACAACACCCAGAACGTCCGGGTGCGTGGCAATCTGGTGTATGGAAACCGATCCTGCCAGATGTTTTTGCAACACGACACCTTGGCTGGCCAGGTGGACATGACCGGCAACCGCATCGAAGACAACGTGTTCGTGTCCCTCGCAGGCCAGGAGCCCCAGCGAATCCACATCACCCGTCCCCAAAGCGATCCATTGGCCGAATGGTCGGGGAACGTCTCCTGCCGGGACATGGGAGCGGAGGTCCGCTGCGACCTGGACAGCACGCTCCTGTGGAAACGGGAGCGCATCGGCGTGAACCACCCTTCCCTGGGACCCGAACAACTGCGGAATTTCGGATTCGATTCCACCCGCATCGGATGGACCGGCGGACCGGCCGGCGCGACACTTTCCCTGGACAGCGGTTCGGCCTGTGTGTCCGGAAAATGTCTTCGCGTGCGTAGCGGAACGGATTCACTGAAGGGCGGCGCGTACACCAACGCCAACGGCGCGATCGCCACCTCCGTCGGCGATTTCTGGCGCTTGGGATTTTGGGCCAAGGGCACTCGGGTGAACCAACCGCTGGCCCCCATTTTCCGGCGGTCCTATTCGGACTACGCCGTTTTCGCCAAGCTTCCCACCGTGCTGCTGGACACGCTCTGGACTTCGCACGTGTTCCTGATCCGATCCAACCTGGCGGATGCCAAGGCACGCGTCGATTTCACGATACCCTTCGCGGAAAGCGCCTTTTGGCTTGACGATGTTTCGTTTCGCACGGTTCCCGAGGCACTCGCCAATTCCCTGTCTGGAAGTGCCATTCTGCTGGGCTCTCCGATCCCATCCCCCGGAGCCCCCTCCGGAACATGGATCGATGTCCTGGGCCGTGAGACGGCCCCCTCGGAACCAGGTTCGTACCAAGGTCTTGCACTGTTTCGATTCGATGGCTCAAGCGACGGCAGTCGGACCGCCGCGAAGACGTCCCAGGGCTGGAGTCTGGAGAGGGACCGACATACGCTGGTTTTTCGTGGACTCCGCGAACCCGTCGTCTTGCGGAACACCCAGGGACGCATCGTGGCACGGATCGTTGCGGACGCAACAGGAACGGCCCGTTGCGGACTCCCATCCCGGGGAGTGATCTGGGCCAGCTCCGGGAACCGCACCCAAGCCGTGGCGATCATCCGATAGCCCGGACGGGAATTCGGTCCGGATCAACAGATTCTGTCAGCGCGCGGCCACGGAAGCAGCGCCTTCGATTTCCGTCCCGCGGAACATTCCGCCCGCATAGAGCGTATCGCCACGCTTGAGGGAATCCACCACGCTGGCGTCCTTGCTGGAAAGCACCTTGCCTTGGGCATCCAGAGCCACCAACTGGAAAAACGAACCATCGGGGACGGGGCGCTTGTTGGTGCCGGCGATCTGCAGGTTGATCCGGAACTCGCCTTTGTGGAAATCGGGGATTCCCACCGAACCCCGGACGAAGTTCACCGGCAGACTGTCGGTGGAGGCACCCACCGCGACGGCCTGGCGCTTACCCTTGCCTCCCAGCACCTGTTCGATGTCGGCCATCGCCTTGTCGATGATCACGTGCTCTTTCTTGCCCAGTTCCACCGATTTGGCCACATCGGTAGTGGCCGCCTGCTCGGCGCGATTGGCGGCGATGTCCTTTTCCGCCTGGATTCCGATCTGGAGAGCCTTGCCCAGCGGATCGGTCGGATCGCTCTTGCATCCGGCCAAAGCCAACAATCCCATCAAGGCCAACGTGATCTTTTGCATGAGTGCTCCTCTGTTTTCCTTCCGTTGCGCCCTGCATTGGGGCAGCGGTTTTCTACACGGACTTCGTGGCGGGAATGGTAGCTACCACCGAACGCATCGGACAGATCCGGCAAGCGGCAGCTCACCACATGCGGTACCTATCTTTGCCTGACCCTTCCATGAACACAGTCAAACTCGGCCAACGGAACACGCGCCAGCGCGAAATCCTCCAACAGATCTTCGCCCAAGCTCCTGGTCCGCTGGGCGTAAAGAGGCTGCTCGACCTCGCCCAGGCGGAAATCGGGAAGATCGGCATCGCCACGGTGTACCGCACCGTGCGACTGCTGGAAGAATCCAAGGAGATCCGTCCGGTGACCCTTCCCGACGGCGAGATCCAGTGGGAATCCTCCGATCGTGGCCATCACCACCACTTCGTATGCCGTGCCTGCACAACGGTTACCGACTTCGCAGGATGCCCGGTGCATGTGCACACCGACTCCCTCCCGCAGGGATTCTGCGTGGAGTCGCACGAGCTCACGTTGGTGGGTCTCTGCTCCAAGTGCTCGGCACCGGCGAGTAGCAAAGCACCGGCTAGGAAGGGAAAGCGATAGGTTCCCTCCCAAGGCGGGATCAGTACTCGATCCCCGCCTGGGCTGCGATCCCCGCCTGGAAGGGATGCTTCACCGCGCGCATCTCGTTGACCATGTCGGCCGCCTCCACCAGACCTTCCGGTGCACCTCGTCCTGTCACCACGACATGCTGGAACGGTGGACGATCGCGCAGATCGCCGAGCACATCCTCCAGCGGGAGGTAGTCCTTGGCCAGGACGATGCACAATTCGTCGAGGATCACCATGGCCACATCCGGATCCGACAGATGCTTCCTGGCTTGATCCCACCCTCGGCGGGCGGTGGCCTTGTCCGCTTCCAGGTCCTGCGTGTCCCAGGTGAAACCGTCGCCGATCACCTGCCACTCCACCCCGGGCAAGGCCCCGAGGACCGCGCGTTCGGCGCTCGCGCGCGACTTGATGAACTGGACCACCGCCAGTCGCTTGCCGTGGCCCGCGATCCGCAGCCCCATTCCCATCGCCGCCGAGGTCTTCCCCTTGCCCGGCCCCGTGTTCACGATCAGAAGCCCCTTTGCCCCCTTCGCCTGCGACAATTTCCGCCGCTGGATTTCCTGGATTCTTTTCGAACGCTGCGCGTGGATTTCAGGATCCATGTCTTCCCCCGTTTGGTGTCGTGGTTGGTGCCGTCAAGGACTGGCTGCCGGTGATCGATGCGCACCAGGGCCGCAGGAGGCGGGCTTCGAGGTAGTGGCGTTTGTCGCGGGGCGTTCCCAGCGAGAAGGTCTTGGGAGGGAGGATCTCCCCCGCCCCGAAGGCTCGGATCAGGCTTCGGGTGGACGGGGACCGCACATGGATCGTGCAACCGCCTGTATCCCCGGACAGGGATTCGTCCCAGCCATGGAGGTAATCGATGCGCCTGCCCTCGGCCATCGCCTGGAGCCGAACCAGAAGACCGTCGAGGATCCGATCGAATCGGTCGGAAGGCGGGCCTTCGGCAACAAGATGCCAATATTTGTCTCCGGCCGACCAACCGGCGATCCACCGGCCGGCGTCCAACTCGAGATCCTCGCGCAGCTCGAGGAGTGTGCAAGGTGCGGATGCCAGACCGATCTTGCCAAACTCGTCCCGCAAGGTGTGGTGGTCGATCCCATGGATCCTGCGATGGACCGCGAGAACCGGCAGACCCTGCGATTGCGCGGGAACGAGCTCGGCAAGCAACAGGCGAGCCGGATGGTCCGCACGTCCCTGTTCGTCAAGCGTCGAGCGGAGACCGTTCCAGTGCCGGCGGGCCACATCGAGACTGTGGTTGCCGTCTCCGACGAACCAGACCCAATCCGTGGGATTCGCGGGCTTCGCGAGGCCTTCCAGACAGGAAACGACAAGCTCCACCGAATCCCGATCCTCCACCAATCGTCCCCGGACCTCGCCCGCGTCTTCGGCCAGGTCCGCGCGATAGAGCTCGCGCCCGGGGATCGTCTCCAGGAGATCCGAGAGGATCCCCTCGGGATCGTCGACCAGGGCCAACACGTGGGGAAGCTCGACCGCGGCACCTTCCCGTATCGAATACCGCGCGGGAAGGCGATCCTCGACGGTGGACTCGGTGGGTCGGAGGGCGAAACGATCGCGATCCGTACGGTGCCACGTTTCGAGATCGAAGGCGACCAGCAATCCGGTCCGACGCATCCCTGCGGAAATCGTGCGGCCCACGACCATGAATCCGTTTCCGATCGGTCGGAGGATTCCCGTTCGCAGATATCCATCCATGGCTCGATGGATGTCGAGGATCCGATACGACAGATCTTGGCATCCGAGGTCGACTTCGGGCAGGATCAAGGAGAGCGCCGAGGGAAGACCACCGATGCGAGCCCGCGCGCGATCCCAGTAGGAACCGTCGTGGACGTGCTGGTCGCAGGCGTTCACCGCCCACCGGGAAAGGTCGACATCCGCGCGGGGAAGCAGCAAGTCGGGCAACGAAAGCCCGATGCGCGCCAGCCGTTCCTGCGCGCTCCCCAGGGCGTGGTGGCGAGTCACAGAGGCGATCTCGAGGGTAAGGACACTCGCGAATCCACGGCGATCCTGCGGCAGAGCTCCTCCACCCCGTTGGCGGCACCCGATTCGGGATCGGGGCGGCGCACCAGCACGACCGGGACGCCTTCCCGACGGGCGGCCTCCATCCTCTCGGCAAGTCCGGAGGCGACGCCGCCGTTTTTCGCCACCAGGACTCCGATGTCCCAACGGCGGAGGATCTCCCTGTTCTGCGCGACAGTGAACGGTCCCCGTGCGAATTCGATGCGCTCGTCACGAAGCCCTGCCGCGCGGCATGCCTGTAGTGTTTCCGCGCCCGGAAGGACCCTGGCATACAATTCGACACCCCTGCGACGCGCCTCGACCACATACGGCCGCAGACAACGGCTTCCCGTGGTCAGCAACACCGGCTTCCCGCGGCTCGTCGCCGACCTCGCCGCCGCCTCGTGGTTTTCCAAAACCTCCACTCCCGGACCCGGATCGAATGCCGATCGCTCGAAGCGGATTCTTTCGATACCCAGTGCCGAACAGACTTCGGTCAATTCCCGGCGGAGGATGCCGGCGAACGGATGCGAAGCATCCACGACCCGGTCTATGGAATGTCGTTGGATCAGGTCCTTGAACCCCGACTTGTCCAACCGTCCACGCCGAACCGTCAAGACGGGATCCTCCGGCAGCTCCAGTTCGGTCTCCGTCGCCAGGCTCACCAGCACCCGATGGCCCGAGTCCAGCAGCGCGCGTGCCAGCGGCGCGGTCTCGGAAGTTCCTCCCACCAGGAGAATCATGCTCCGTACTTCTCCACGTATCCGCGCGGCGTGATCATGCCCCGCGCGGTCCAGCGGGTGGTGGAATCGCCCACCACCACGAGCGACTTCATGTCCACCAGATCCACCGGAAAATCGCCCAGCGTGCCGCGATGGATGGTTTGTGTCGGGGAGCCCGCCTCGCGCACGGCGGCGACCGGGATGGTTGTGGGACGATCCCGGGAAAGGATGGCCAGGGCGTCGCGAAGAAGGGTTCGACGGCCGCGCGAGCGGGGGTTGTAGAGGACGCAGCACAAGTCTCCGTAGGCGATCCCAGACAATTTCCGGCAAATGCGGTCCCAGGGCACCATGAGGTCGGAGAGGCTGACCACCGCCCAATCCAACATGAGTGGAGCACCCAATGCGGCCGCGGCGGCCTGGGCGGCGGTCATTCCGGGGATGATTTCGATGGAAAGGTCCAATCCCTCCGCTTCGGCCAGCTCCAGGACCAATCCAGCCATTCCGTAGACTCCCGCATCTCCGGAACTCACCAGGGCCACGTCACGGCCGGACAAGGCGAAGTCCAGAGCTTGGCGAACCCGTTCCAATTCCCCTTTCATCCCGGAACGGACCACCTGTTTTCCATCCAATCGATCGCCGATGGCGTCGATGTACGGTGCGTAGCCGACGACGACTTGGGACGCGACCAACGCGTTCAAGGCGCCGGGAGTTCGGTGGACCTCGGATCCGGGTCCAAGACCCACCACCCGCAGAGTTCCTGGGCGATGGAGACCAGCACCGGGCCTCGTTGGAAGCGTTTCACCAGACATGTGGTTCTCCTGCCGGCCGCGAGGGCCGATGGTTGGGCGATGGCGGGAAGTCCGACGTGCCGCGCGGCGGCGGTGCGCCGGGCCCGTCGGCGGGAGCGGATTTCGGTGTCGTGCAGGATCAGCAGCGGCACCCCGAGTCGTTCGGCCGCCTCCACAAGACCCGGTTCGTGGCGCTTGGGAAATCCGCTGGCCAGCATCCTAAGACGATCCAAAGGCAGATGCTTGGAGGCGAGGGCGTCCTCGATGGCGGCCAGGATATCCGACGCGCTGGCGCCCCGGCGGCACCCCACTCCGGCGATCAAATCGTGGATCGCCTCCGAGGCGGTGGTGACGATGGGCTCGCCCCCCAGGAGGTTGGCGACCTTTTCGGACAGGCGATTGGCGCCGCCTTCGTGGCCGCCCACCAACGGGATGGCCCATCGCGCCAAGGCGTCGACCACGACCACCCCGGGGTCGCGCGACTTGTGCCCCAGCAACGGCGCGATCGAACGCACCACCGCTCCGGTGGGGGCGAACACCACGATCCCTTTCGCGTCCGTCCAAAGGTCGCGCAATCGGTCGGCCATCCGGGTGAACGTCTCCGCATTTGGACATATTCCGACCGATTCGTGGACATGCAGGGGCGCGCCCAGCGACCTGGCCAGGAAAAGGGCCGCGTCGCGGGCCTGCGGGGTCAGGCAGACCACCGCCAGAGGAAGATTGTCGGTTTCCGTCACCTGGCTTCCCGCCAACCGTGCGTGAAATCGGCCGCGTAGAGCCGCGATGGCGGGGCCTTGCCGGCCAGTGCGGGGCCCACCAGGAGGATCGCGAGCCGATCGATGCCCGCCTCGCGCGCCATCGAGGGGATCTCCGACAAGTTCCCGCGCAGGATCCGTTGTTCGGGCCAGGAGGCCCTGGAAACCAACGCGGCCGGGCAGTCGGATCCGTACGCGGCCAGGAGTTTTTCCACGGCGCCGACCAGCAACCCCGAGGAGAGGTAGAGGCACAGGGTCGCGCCCGTGCGGGCGAACACCTCGGGCTCCTGCCCGGCGGGAACCGGTGTTCGTCCCGGCGCCCTGCAAAGGACCACCGCCTGCGCCACTTCGGGACGAGTCAGTTCCTGTCCGATCGCGGCGGCGGCAGCCTGGAAGGCACTGATGCCGGGAACCACCTCGCACGGGATGCCCCGCCCCTCCAGGGCCTCGATCTGTTCGCCGATGGCACCCCACAGCGCGCTCTCGCCGGTGTGCAATCGCACCACGCGCAGACCGTCGCGGTGCGAACGCGCCAACACGTCCAGGATCGCATCCAGATCCATTCCCGATGAATCGTGCCGGATGCAGTCGGATGGAACCAGATCGGCGATGGCGGGATTCACCAGGCTGCCCGCCCAGACCAGGACCTGGCATCGCGCCAGGAGTCGATGCGCCTTGACGGTCAGAAGTTCGGGATCTCCCGGACCCGCGCCCACGATCCAGATCACGGTACATCCTCCTTGGAACTGAGGACCACGGCGAGGTAGCCGTTGGAACGGGAAGGGTCCGTCTGCCAGGCCTCGTGGATCTCCTCTTCAGGTAGGGTCACGCGGCAGGCCAGGACGGAATTCGTCCGGCGGGTCCGCCGCAGGAGATCATCCAATCCCGGGAGCCGATCGGCGACTTTCATGAAGGCGGCAGATGCCCCCTCATCCAGGGCGGCTTCCAACCAGGGGCGATCGGCCTGGGCGCCCCAGGGGACCACGATCAGGGCCTGGTCGCCTTCCGCCAGGGCCCGCTCGGTCCTGGCGGCCGAGGCGGAGAAGGACGTGATGCCGGGGACGGTTTCCACCTTCTGCGTCGGATCCAGCTCGAGGATGGCCGATCGCAGGTAGGTCCAGGTGGAATAGAGCGACGCGTCGCCCAGGGTCAGAAAGGCCACGTCTCCCGATCCCAACCATGTCCGTATTTGTCTAGCAGCCGAGCGCCACGCCTCGCGGAGGGTTCGTGCATCGCGCACCATGGGGAAGGTCAGCTCCTCCAGTCGGCAATCCGGCGACAGATGCGGACGGGCGATCCGGGCGGCGAGGCTGTCCTCGCCGTTGCGCGGGCGCGGCCCGACCACCAGCGGGATGCGCCGCAGCACATCGGCCGCGCGCAAGGTGAGAAGGTCGGGAGCGCCCGGGCCGACCCCGATGCCGTAGAGCGTGTTCATGGTCCTGTCCTCTCGAAAAGCGCGATGGTGCGGGAAGGAAGTCCCGACGGAATGCGTTCGCCAGGCGCGATGGTGCGCAGGCTTTCCGTGGGAAGAGTGACGTCGGAGGCCAGATGGAGACGCCACGGCCCCAACGCCTCCCGCGTCCGTTCCAGGATTTCATGGAAACGTTCGCCTCCCCCCAGGACCACCACCAGCGGCACCTGGCGATCGTCCGGACCCAACTCCTGCAACGGCCTTCCGTGTGCGGAAAGGATCCGCGCCCCCTGCCAATCCAAGCCGAAAGCCGCACAGGCGACTTGCACGGAACTCACCCCGGCGATCCGGCGGCAGGCTCCGGCAGGCAAGCGGGATTGCAAACCCTTCGCCAAGCTGTGCAAGCCGCAGTCGCCTCGCACCAGGACCGCGCACCCGAGCCTTCTTCCCAACGCGGCGAGCACCAGCGGCGCGGCGTTTTCCGGTCGGGCGGGAAGATCCATCCTGGCGCCCGGTGCCTCGGGAAAGAGATCCTGCAGATCGGAAGGCCCGAAGATCACATCGGCCTTTCGGACGATTTCGCGGGCGCGAGGCGGGACCCAATCGGGTCCTCCCGGGCCACACCCCACCAGATGAACGATTTCTGTCATGATGATCCTTCCCCGACCAGGTTTCCCTCGAGATCGACCAAGAGGGTGCGAGATTGGATCCCGCATCGCCTGGAGATCCGACGGGCGACGCGCGATGCCAAAAACGTGGAAGCCCTGGCCCGCGAGGCCGGGTCCAAGGCCATCAAAAACCCTTCCATGGTTTGCGGATTCCCGAGGCCCTCGGCCAGAAGCCCCTTCGACGAGGGCATGGCGCGGCGCAGGAAACGGATCGACCATTCGGCAACGGATGAACCCTGCGAAGAATGGGTGTCCCACTGGCCCTGGGCGATCTTGGCCAGCTTTCCCGGGTGGCCCAAGGCGACCACTTCGCCAAAGCCGTGTTTGCGGACCCTGTCCAGGATCTCGCCCCATGCGTTGCCGACCTCCACGCATTCCAGGCCGGGAAGGAGCCGGGATGCGGCTTTTTCGCCCATGTGCCCAGGAACCAGGACCACGGTTCGTTGCCCTCGGGACCGGACCACGGAAAGATGGGCTTCCACCGAACCCAGGAACGCCTCGGTGGACCAAGGTCGGACCGTTCCGGTGGTCCCCAGGATGGAGATCCCGCCCACGATTCCCAGGCGAGGATTGAAGGTGCGACGGGCGATGTCCTCGCCCCCCAAGACGGAAACCGTCACAGCCCATCGGGTCGTTCCGACCTCCGACAGGGCCTTCGCGATCTGCTCCCGCGGCCCGGGATTGATGGCCGGCCCGCCCACGGGAACCTGGAGCCCCGGCCGCGTGACGATTCCCACACCGGCACCCGCGTGAAACGAAAGATTTCCGGCTGGTTCCAGAGAAACCACCACCACGGCTTCCCGCGTGGCGTCGGGATCTTCCGTGCGCGGTTTGCACACGCTGGCCCAAGGGCGGCTGGCCAAACCTCCCCAGGAGCGCAATTCCACCGACATCCGGCCTTCCCCCGGCAGCGGAACGTCCAAGAACCGAGGCACGGGAATCCCGCGCGCGCGCAACGCGGCGGCCTTGGCGGCCGCGGCCGCGCAGGTTCCGGTCGTGGCCCCTCCAGACATCACCTTGTTTCCATCCGAGGCGCGGCTTGCGACACCCTCCGTTCGACCACGTCGACGAGGGCGTCGTCGTAACCCAGGTGCGGAGCCATGGCGATCTCCAGATCCGGTAGCCGCGCGCGGACCTCGTCCAGGATCCCGGGGATGTCCTCCCGAAGATGGATGCCGTGATGGAGGAAGTAGGGAACCAGCACCACATGACGGATTCCGTCTCCATGCAGACGATCCAGGACATCGGTCAGCGACGGCTGGGCCAACTCCATGTGGGCGACCTCGATCCGTTCCCGGCGTCGGGACCGGAGCACCTGCGCGATCCGCTCCATGGCTTGCGAAGCGCCCGGTGCCCGGCTGCCATGTCCCAGGAGCACCAGGGCGCTCACGACGCTCACGACGCGTCCTCCAGCAAGGCGCACAGGGCGTGGACGCAGGCCACCACCAGCGGAGATCCACCGCGACGCCCCGCCAGGACGATGCCCGGCAGGCCGACGCCAAGGAATTCCTCCTTGCTTTCCACCACGTGCACGAACCCGACGGGCATGGCGACCACCAACGAGGGACGGAATCCGTCTTCCATGTGCAGACGCACGAGTTCCATCAGGCCCGTGGGGGCGTTCCCGAAGAGCCAAATTCCGCCGGATCCGATGGCCGCTGCCGCCTTGCGCACGGCCCATACCGAGCGTGGAAGGCCGGATTCCGCTGCCCTCCTGGCCACATCCGGACTGGCGACTTCGCAATGGATGGAGGGCTCTCCCCCCGTCGCGCGCAGCAGGCGCGTTCGCGAGATTCCGGAACGTGCCATCGACGCGTCGCAGTAGACAGGTTCCCGGTCGCGCAAGGCGTTCCTCGCCGCATCCTGCCACCCCGGAACGAAGCGCAAGGCCCGCACCAGTCCGGGATCGCCCGAGGTATGGATCAGACGCCGTGCGACGATCCACTCCTCGGGAGCCATGGTTCCCCGGACGCCTTCCCGCTCGATCCGCTCGAAACTCAGCCTTTCGATTTCCTCGCCCGAGATCGGATGCTCCAGAAGCGCCCGCCCCAACGTCCTTGTCATGCTGTTGTCCTTTCGCGTGCCGCGCGCATCGCGGCGATCCATCGTTCCAACGCATCGCCCGACACCAACCATCCATGGAACCAGGTGGCCAGCACCGACCCGTTCCACCATCCTTCGGGGCCCATGGCCCCTCGGGATCCGCCCAACTCGTAGGCCGGACGCCAGTCCGCGAGCCAACTCCCTTCGAGGGTCCCGTAATGGAATTCGTGCCCGCGCAGCGTTTGGCCGCACGAGGCGACGAACAGGTCTTCGCGCGCCGTGGCGGTCCGGTACCCCAGCGACCGCAACCGATCCCCCATGCGAGCGATGGCCGGGACCACCCCGCACATCGCGTGCCGACCTCCCGCTTGGTCGACGATTTCCGTCGCCAGATACAGAAGCCCGCCGCATTCGGCGAGCACCGGCCTGGTGCTCCGACAGAATCCGGCAACGGATTCCCGCATGCTGCCGTTGGCCTCGAGGGTGGCGGCATGCACCTCGGGATAGCCCCCGCAAAGCCAGAGACCATCGAGATCGGGCGGCAGCACTGGGTCTGCCAACGGTGAAAACCGCACGACCTCCACCCCACGCGTGCGCAGTCCCTCCACGACAGGGCCGTACGCGAAACGGAACGCATCGTCCCAGGAGAGTCCCAATCGCAAGCCGCGCCCCGCGAACGCGGGAGGATCTTCCTCCGGAGGGGCTGGGAGAGACGCGCACAGCGAGAGCAAGCGATCGAGATCGATGCAATCGGCCACGACCCTACCCATCTCCCGCAGGATCTCGTCGCCTTCGCTCCCGGCAGGCGGCACAAGTCCGAGATGCCGCTCGGGAAGGGACGGAAACGCGTTCTTGCCGACAAATCCCAACAACGGCGGAAGTCCCGAGGAGGCGAGCGCTTCGGACACCAGCGCCGCATGACCGGCGCTTCCCACCCGATTGGCAACCACTCCGGCGATCGGAAGATCCCCGAAATCCCGCAACCCCCGCACCACCGCGGCCACGGTGCGGGCCGATCCGGAAGCATCGAGCACGAGCACGACGGGAAGCCCCAGGAGGCGCGCGACCTGGGCTGCGGAGCCTTCGTCCGAATCGGGACGGATTCCGTCATAAAGGCCCATCGCCCCTTCGACCACCAGGGTCCCTGCACCGCGCGCGAGGGTGCGGACTCCCTCGGGGCCGGACATCCACGGATCGAGGTTCGGGCAATCTCCACCGGAAGCGCGCGCAAGCCACATCGGGTCCAGGTAGTCGGGACCGCACTTGGCGGCCCGGACCGTCACGCCCCGGTCGCGCAGCGCCCGCAGCAGACCGCAGGCGAGCGAAGTCTTGCCGGTTCCGCTACCCGCACCGGCCACGAGGATTCCGCGACCGGCCGTCATACGAATCCACTCCCGGCAGCTGGGGATGGTGCACGGAGGGGGCGCGGTCTACGCAAGCCGCACGACACCAGGAAATCATCGTCGGACAGCGATCGCTTCGCATCCCCAAAAGCCACCAGGCGTCCATGGGAGAGCACCATCGCCTCCTTCGCCCAGCACTGGGCGAATTCCAGGTCGTGGGTGGACAACACGACGGCGGTTCCCTCCGCGACGAGGGTCCGCAGGACCTCCATCAGGCTGTCTTCGCTCACCGGATCCAGTCCCGCCGTCGGCTCGTCCAGCAGGAGCAATCGCGGCTGCATCGCCAGCACCCCGGCCAGCGCCGCGCGCTTGCGCATCCCATGGCTGAGCACATGGGGTGGCAGGTCGGAGAACTCCGAAAGCCCGCACAGGGAAAGTGCTCTTTCGGTACGCCGCCGGACCTGGTCCTTGGAAAGCCCCTGGTTGAGCGGACCGAAGGCGACGTCCTGGAAGAGCGTCCCGGCGAAGAGCTGGTCGTCCGGGTCCTGGAACAGCAATCCCACCTGGGACCGAAGTCTCGCCAGCCCTGCGCGGGAGCGATCCATCGGAAGCCCCTCCCACAGGATCACCCCGGAATCCGGCACGAGAAGTCCGTTGCACAACTGGAGGAACGTGGACTTTCCCGCGCCGTTGCCGCCCAGAAGCGCGATCGCGGAACCCTCCTTGACGGAAACCGTCAGATCGTTCAACGCCTCGCGCCTCATCGCGGGGAACCGCTCGGACAGCCGCCGTCCGTCCGGGTAGGCGTAGCCCACGGCTTGGAAGGAGAGGAGTTCAGAATGCAAGGATCGACCTTTCCCAGGCGATGAGCGCCGCCAATGCGGCGGGAGATGCGAACGCCAGGAACAAGGCTGCCGGGCGAACGACGATTTCGTCGTCCCAGAACTTCACCTCGCCGTTCTCGGCACCTCGGGAGGCGAGTCCCGTCTCGAGCCTTCGGGAATGCTCCAACGCTTGCACGAAGAGGGCAGCCACTCCCGCGGAGAGGGAACGAAGCCGCGCCGCCGCGCCGTTGCCGCCGCCGCGGCAGGCGAGGGCCTTGGCGAGCCTGGTGAAGGTCTCGTCGAGGAGGAAGATCTCCCTGTGGACCAAGGCGAGAAGATCCGTCAGGATCGCCGGGGCACGAACCCACCGCAGGAGGACGAGGATCCGTGGAAACGGCGTGGTGAAGGCCAGCAACAACGTCGCGGAAAGCGTTCCGATCGCACGCGTTCCCGCCAGGATCCCGCTTTGGAATCCCGCAGGATCCCACGCCAGTCCGAGGGGATCGGTCTCCACCGCGACGGAAAGCGGCAAGAGGGAAACCACCGCGAAGCCGGAAGCGGCGCACAGCACGCGCGCAAAGTCCCGGAGAGGGACCTCGGCGCACCCGGCCACCACAAGCGATGCCAGCAGCACTGTTATCCCCGCCGACGGTGAAGGAATCGTCAGGGAACAAAGCGCCAACCCCGCACACAGCACGCAGGTCTCCAGGGTGCGTTCCCGCATGCGGGAGAGGCAGGCGCTCCGTTCGATCCTATGCATTTTCGCCTTCCGTTCGCCGACGACCTCGCCAGAATCCCAACGCGTAGCACAGCACCCCGGCGCCGGAGGCGGCCTGCAACCCGAAGATCAGGCTCTCGATTTCGCCGCTGGGAGGCTCCCACAAGGAGGAGAACCAAGGCTTGTAGCCTGGATCGATTTCTGCGATCGCCGCGCAGGCTTGGTCGTCGCTGCCGCCGAATGGTTCTCCTGTGGCCGGACGTGGGAAGGCCAGGGCGAACACCGACATCGCCACGGTCCCGCCGACAAGCAGGATGTTCTTGGTCTTCGTTTCCATCAGGAAGCTCCGTTCAGGACGGGAAAACGCTTGTCGTTTCCAAGGTGGCTCCTGAGCAAGTTGACGACAAATACCGTCAGAAGCCCTTCGCTGATGGCCAAGGGCAGCTGGGTCGGAACGAAAATCACGAAGAATTTCGCCGTGGAAGCCAGCACGCCGCCCTGGACGGAAGGGAACGCAAGGCCCAATTGGAACGACGTGACCATGTAGGTCCCGAGATCCGAGAGCGCGGCGGCCATGAAGAGCGCACCCCCTTGCGGAACCCGCAGGCCAATTGCGGTTCGATTGACTCCCCAGGCCAGAAAACTGCCGACGATGCACATCGAAAACGCGTTCGCTCCCAATGTCGTCAGTCCACCATGGGCCAGGAAAAGAGCTTGGAACAAGAGCACGATCGTCCCCAGGACCATCATGGGGAAAGGTCCCAGCAAAACGGCCCCCAGGCCGATACCTGTCGGGTGGGAACAGCTTCCCGTGACCGACGGGATCTTCAGCGCCGACAGGACGAAGGCGAACCCGGCGCAAGCGCCAAGGAAAAGCTTTCCGGAGGGATTGTCGCGCGTCCATCGCGAAATGCGATGAAGACCCAAACCGAGAAAGGGCGCAGAAGCGATGGACCAGCCGATGGCGTGTTTGACCGGCAGATATCCTTCCATGATGTGCATTTCAGCGGTTCCTTAGGCAATCGCCTCCCGGAACCGCGAACCCGTGGACAGGATTTGTCTTTCCGATGGACGCCGAAACAACTTCTTCGAAGTCGCGGCATCGCAAACGAAATGAAATGTCTCCCGATTCACCCATCCGCCCATTCCAAGAGGCAAGGATCGAACGCCGCCGCTTTTGCGACGGCACCTTCGGGCAGGTCTCCTGGCTCGGGGCCCGATGTCCGCCTTCCCGGATCTCTCCAGTGGCTCGTTGGACGTCGGTTGCGACTCGCGTCGCGCCCCTCACAGTGGCTGGTCCGCTGCCGTCTTGCACGGCATTCCCGGAACTCGGTCCGTCTCCAAGCGGAGAGGGGCCGGGATCCTGCTTTCGCAGACCCGAAGGCACCTGAAAACCTAAAGCAACCACCCGAACTTTTCAATCCTAATTTCCGGCATGGCGCGAGGAACCGGATAAGCCACCCCGCAGCAAGCTGCGGGGTATTTTCTTGGCAAGCGATTTCGGGTCACTGAAGAAAGCTTCTGGGAATGTGACCCGTAGTGATTCAAAAGACCTCGGCTTGCGAGGCTTCATCGTCGACTTCCCTCCGTAATTCAATAGGCGAACGGAAACACGTTCTCCTGGCGCGGGGGTTCCACGCGATGGAACACGGCATCCAGGACCACCGGCACAGGGCTCGCGCGATCGGCGCCCGGCAAGACTCCCTCCCGAACGGAAAGCGTTCCTTCCACGGACACCCATCCCGAATCCGGCACCTGCGCACCCGTGGCGGGTCGGGCATAGAAACCCACGGGAGAGGCATCCGCGGCGCAACACCAGATCATCATCCGACCCACGTGGTGCCATCCGTTTCCGAACAACGCATCCGGCTGGATCCGACCCACCATCCATACGCGCCTACCCAGATGCCGATGTGGATCCATGTAGAGCGCCAGCATCTGCTGGTACCATAGGCGGTCGCGGATGGTGTCCACGCACGCCTTGCCGGGGTGCGGGGGAAGATCGCACCAGATCGAAGCCTTCCCCACCGGCGGAGAGGGAGAAGAGTCATCCAGAGGAACGGGCACCGGGGCCATGGCCTTTCCGAGCGATGCCGCCTGCCGCAGCGGAGTGATCCAATCGGAGTCGTTCGAAGGTGGCTCCGTGGACTCGATTACGCCGGAATCCTGGTCCGGCGCGGATTCGATCTTGACTGTGTCCGTGACAGTCTCCGGACGCTGCGCTTGCGCCAACATCCGCGAGGGCGCGGAAAGCCCACGGGAGCGCTGGAAGGAGTCGGAAAAGCCCTCCGGCCGCAACAGTGCGAAGACAATAAATGGCAACACCCAGACGACATGGCGAGGCCGGACCTTTCCCCCATCGGCGCCGTCGCGCCACCGGAACAACTCCGCGCAGGCCAATCCCCAAAGCACCACCGCGCTCCACGGCAGGAGCGCCGCGTAGCGAGGATGGAGGAAATCCGCCATCCGATCCTGGTTCCACAGGGACGCGATCGATCCGACCGTGGCTAGGAGGAACGCGCTGCGCCAAACCAGGAGATTCCTCATCTGGCGGCGACCAGCGGATACGCAAGCCCCGCGACCATCACCACCGCAACCACGGCGGCCAACACCATCAGGACGAATCGGGGGCGGAAACTGGACCACCACAACAGGAAATTCTTGGCATCCAGGATTCCTCCGAAGGCCATGAAAGCGAGCAAGGCGCCTGGGGGCAGGATCCCCACGAAACTCGATGCCACGAACGCATCGGCGTGGGCGCACAAGCACAGAACGAATCCCCAGGCCATCATCGCGGGCACCGCGAGGAACGGATGGCCCGCCAGGGCGATCAAGGCTTCGCTGGGCACCAACACCTGGACCGCCGCCGCGACCAGACTCCCCGCCAGGATGTAGACCATGTTCTCGGAAAATTCGTCGGCCATGGAGTGGAAGAAATCCAACCCCCGACCCATCCAGCCTTTGCGAGCCCCAATGTGGGTATGCCCATGCTCGTGCCCGCAGCAGGCAGATGGCTGTTGGCTCCGACCTTCCGCCAAATCCAGAAGGGTTTCAGGGACTTCCTTAACTTTTGCCAAGTCCATCACCTTCGCGGTTTTTCGCAGAGGCGACCGCCGTCCCCAGAATTTGCCCACCAACCCTCCGGCCACCCAGCCGGCTAGGATTCCCGTCGCCGCACGCGCGAAAGCGATGCGCGGATCCTGGGGAAAGGCCCACCAGGTGGCGGCCAGCACAGCCGGACTCAGACTTGCCGAAGCGCACAGAAACGCGGTGGCGTGCGAGGGCGCCCACCCTTTGGCCAGGAGCTTTCGCACCACCGGAAACACCGCGCAATCGCAGACCGGGACCACCAGACCCAACACGGAAGCCAACGCGATGCCCGCCTTGCCGGATGAAGCCAAGGCTCGCTCCAGCCATCGCGGGGGAACCAGGGTTTCCACCACCGCCGCCAAAGCCGAACCCAGGAGCACGAACGGAAGCGCTTCCAGCACGATCGCGATCCAGACCAGGGCGATGTCGGAAAGTGTCATCATCTTCGGAAAACCAGGGAAACCAGGAAGGCGCCGAAACAGAACAAGACCATGGTGGCACCGCTGGCCGTGGACCAGGCCCACGACGCGAACAGTCCCGCCACCGAGCAGCCCGTTCCCACCGCGACCGCGATCCAGTGGAGTCCCGCCATGGATCTGGCCAGGTTCCGCGCGGTGGCCGCGGGCAGCACCACCAGGGCCTGGATCACCAGGATGCCCAGCCATTGGATGGTGGACGCCACCACCACCGCCACCACAACCGAGAAGACCGCCAGTGTGAACCAAGGAGAGATCTTGCGGCTGTGGGCCAGGGTCTCGCCCAGGCTCGCCACCAGCACGCGGTTGAAGATCCAGATCCAAACGACCAGGAACACCGCGAACACCGCCGCCAGCCGCCAGAGTTCGTGGGCTCCGATCGAGAGGATGTCCCCTACCAAAAAGCGCGAATACCGGGCGAAGCCCCCACCGCGCGAAAGCAGCACCACCCCCACCGCCATCGCGGCCGCCTGGAACACACCGATGGCGGTATCGGAGGAAAGCGCTCCCTTGCGACGCGCACCAACCACGGCAAGAGCCAACATGACGGAAAACGTCACCAAGGAAAGGAAAGGATCGACGATACCCACCAGCGCACCCAGGGCGATCCCGGCCAACCCGCCATGGCCAACCGCATCGGAGAAGTAGGCCATGCGCGCTTCCACCACCAAGCAGCCCAGCATGGAAAGCATGGGAGCCAGGAGGACCACAGCCAACAGGGACCGGCGAAAGAACCCGTAGTGGAGTGGCTCCGACAAGGCTTGGAGCATCTGATGGAAGATCATTCCAGGCCCACCACCCTACCGCGATCCAATTGCATCGTCCGATGCGCCACCTTTTGGAGGGTCTCGCTGGAATGGGTGGCCAGCAGGACTCCCATGCGGCAGTGCAGGCAGAGCGTTCCCACCTGGTGGTGCAACAGACCCAAGCCATCCAGATCGATCCCGGCTTCCGGCTCGTCCATCAACAGAAGATCCGGCAGCGGCGTGATCGCCAGCGCCAGCAAAACGCGCTGGCGCTCGCCTCCCGACAACTTCCCGAAGCGATTCCCGGAAAGCCCCTGCGCCCCGACGCGCTCGAGCGACTCGCCTGCGGCCTCGCGCACCGACCGGGAAATACCCAACCAGGGAGGACGCCGCGAAAGGCTCGCTACGAACAGATCCTGCACCGTCGCGCAGGAAGATGGATCGAAGTCCAATCGTTGGGGCATGTAACCCACGCGTCCTTGGACCATTTTTTGTCCTTCGTGGGGGATTTCGCCCACCACCGCACGCAAGAGGGTGGACTTCCCGGCACCGTTGGGGCCCACCACCGCCACGACCTCGCCGGGAGCCACGTCCAGGTCCACCCCTTCCAGGAAGCCCTTCCCTCCCAGCCGCGCACCGAACGAACGCAGCGAGAGCACGGAACGGGGCCCCTCCATGTCGGTTTCCGTCATGGTTTGGCCAACGACTCCTCGAGCACCGCGAGATTGGCACGCATGGTCCGCAGGTAGGAATCCGGCGAGGCATCGCCGTTGACGGCTGGATCCAGCATCCGCACAGGCACTCCGGTTTCCTGGGCCACCGTCTGGGCGGCTTTTGCCGGATACTGCGGCTCGGCGAACAGCGCCTTCACCTTGTGCTGGCGGACGATCTCGATGGTCCGGGCGAGTTCGGCTGCGCTCGGTTCGGAACCCGGCTCGCGCTCGATCACCGCGGCGATCTCCAGACCGAACTCGCGGGCGAAGTACGGAAAAGCCTCGTGGAAGGTGATGATCTTGCTGCCCTTGAACGGATCCAGCGCCGCGTGCATCTGCGTGCGCAAGGTGTCCAGGCGGCGGATGTAGGCGTCCGCATTGGCGCGGTATTGTCCGGCATGGGCGGTGTCCAGAGCCGCGAACTGGTCGGCGAGATTGCGCACCTGTTGGATCGCCCCGGAGACGGAAACCCAAACGTGGGGATTGAATTCCTCCTCCGCGTGTCCGGAATCGCCCTGTCCGTGGCCGGCGCGCCCATCCCCAACAAAGGCGTTTCGGATCAGGTCCATGCCGCGGCTCGCGTCCACCAAGCGAAGCGAGGTGTCGTGGGCCACCACCTTGTCCAGGAATTTCTCCATCCCGCCACCGTTGGCCACGAACACCCAGGCGTCTTCGATCCGTTTTCTGTCCTGGGGGGTGAGTTGGTAGTCGTGGAGGCATCCGGTCTGCGGACCGGTCAGGTTTTCCAGACGGATTCCCGGCACGTCCTGGACCACGTTCAAGACCATGACGTGCATGGGGTGGAACGAAGTGAGCACCAGACGATCCGCGGCGGCGGAAGGGGCCGGGTCCGTCCGATCCGAACGGCATGCGGTCAGGCCGAAAGTCAGAACCGAAACCATGGCCAGACGTACCGCACCCGACCGTCGGCTCCAAACCGAGGGGAAGAGACCATTGTTGCAGGACATGGAAGACGCTCCTTGTTGATATTTATCTATCAATATATTTTGCATCTCGATTTCTGGCCAACATCGAAACCACAACAATCAAAAAGGATGTCCCCCATGAAAACCAAAACCACCCTGGTCGGCCTGACCGCCGCCGCCCTTCTCTGGTCCTGCGACGATTCGTCGGTGGAAAGCCCGGTGGAGGACCACGAGCACGAGTCCATCACCACGGTCCAGCTCAAGCTCGCCAATCGGGCCCTGGCTTCCGACACCCTCACACTGACGTTCCTCGATGCCGACGGCAACGGTGGAGCCAAACCCTTGCAGCCCGCCTTGGGCCGATTGAAGAGCGGCGCCGTCTACGATGCCACCGTCCGGTTCCTGGACCAGTCCAATCCTTCCGACATCCACGATCTCAACGAGGAGATCGGCGGCTCCGAATCCGACGACCACCGCATTTTTTGGACCACGGGAAGCAAGCTAAACGCCTCCGTCGTTGACCTGGACTCCAAAGGGTTTCTCCTGGGCCTGAGGGCTACCTTGACCACCCTGGCCACGGGAACCGACTCCCTGCGCATCAACCTGCGGCACCTTCCGGGCATCAAGACCGCCACGTCCAAGATCACCGACGGCGAGACCGACGCCGACGTCGCCTTTCCCCTGGAGGTCACAGCTCCTTGACCGCATGCATCACGCTGGCGACGTTGGCCTTCCTCGGAGCCGGGACGGATTCTGTCCCCACATCATCCCTCCCGGACTCCACACTCGATGCCAACCGGGATTGGCAGCCGGAAGCGAGGGCACCGCTCCCGCGACTGCTGGATTCCACCAGGGCCCCCGCCACGACGGTGACCGTGCGGGGACGGCGACGCGCCTCGTCCAGCGTGGGCCAATCCGAGCGTGCGCTGAGCGGCGAGGCCCTTCTTTCCAGTCGAGGTGGATCGCTGGCGGAAGCCCTCGAGCGGATTCCAGGTGTGGTATCGCTCAAGACGGGAACGGTGGCCAAACCGATGGTCAACGGTCTCCATTCGCAGCGTCTGGTGGTCGTGGAAGACGGAATCCGTCTGGAAGGGCAATCGTGGGGCGCCGAGCACGCGGTGGAATCCGATCCATCCCGCGCCGAGCGCTTGACCGTGATCCAAGGGGGATCGTCGGTGCGCCACGGCCAGGGTGCCATCGGGGGCGTGCTTGTGATCGATCCCGCCGGCGCCGACCACGAGGGATTCTCCGGGAGATGGACGGGAACTGTCCGCTCCGACGGACCCATCGGGGGATCCAGCCTCCATCTCACCGGTCCGATCCCCCGCATGGAGGGATGGGCCGTGGGCGGGACGCTCGCCCTGCGCGCGGGCGGCGACAGATCTTTCGCGGAGGGAACCCTACCCAACACCGCCTTGCGCGAAGGTTCGTGGTCGGCACTGCTGGAAAGGAAGTCGGAAAGCCTGGAAATCCAGGCCTCCCACTCGGTGTTCTGGCAGCACCAGGGGATCCTCTCCAGCTCCCATGTAGGAAACCTCTCCGACCTGCACACGGCCCTGGCCAAGGGAAGTCCGCCGGACACCGCCGCCTGGAAATGGGACGTGGGCCGACCCGACCAGAAAGTCCGCCACGACGTGAGCCGTCTGCGCTTGGTGGCGGATGTTGGTGGATGGAAGTGGAGCGCGTTGGGAGGATGGCAGAGCGATCGCCGCCGCGAGTGGGACCTCCACCGGCCCATCGATTCCCGCCTGGCCGCCCTGGACCTGCCGGAACTGGACTACTCGTTGGAGACGGCCACCTACGATCTGGAGGCCGATCCGCGATGGACTGGAAGTTGGAAATGGAAAGCCGGCACGCAGGGGATGCGCCAGGAGAACGAATACCAGGGTAGGGCCTTCGTGCCCAACTTCCGGTCGCAAAGCGCTGGAGCGTGGAGCGTTTTGTCGCTCCACCGCCAAACATGGAGCGCCGATGCCGGAGCGCGCGCGGACGTGCAATCCCTGGACATCTGGAGAAGACTGGGCGAGCGGGTGGTCCACTGGGAAAACCTGTGGGTCTCCCCCTCCTTCGCCTTGGGTTGGCGTTGGAACCCGAGCTCGGATCTCACCCTCCGATCATCCCTGGCCTCGGGATGGAGATCACCAAGCGCGGTCGAACTTTTCGCCGACGGTCTCCACCACGGCGTGGCGGCCATCGAAAAAGGCGACTCCACATTAGGGGCCGAGCAGTCGGTGACCGCACAAGCCTCGTTTTCCAAGGTGTCCACATCTCTCCAAATCCATGGATCGGTCTGGGTCAACCGCATCCAAGATTTCATTTTCCTGCGCCCGGACCCGACCCCCCGCCTGACGGTTCGCGGCGCGTTTCCGAGTTTTTCCTACGTGTCCGACGTGGCTTGGCTTTCGGGAGCGGATCTATCGGCCACGGTGGTCTTGGTCCGGTGGATGGAATTCGTGGCCTCCGGGTCCCTGCTGCGCGCCCGCGACGGAGACGACCAACCCATCGCATTCGTTCCCTCGGGCAGGCTGCGGGCGGGCCTGGATTGGATTCCGTTGCGCCAGTCGGAGCGCTCCTTCCGTGCGGGCCCTCGAGTGGAATGGATTCCGCCAACAGAATCCGTCCCGGCCGACTACGCCCCCGCACCCCGGCAGGCGTGGCTGTTGGGAATGGAAGCCTTCGCCACCTGGGAGCCTTGGAGTATTTCTGTGCGAGGCGCCAACCTCGCCAATTCGACATGGCGAGACCCGTCCGATCGCCTGCGCTACTTCGCTCCGCAGAGTGGCCGGGATCTTTCCCTTGTCATCAGCCGCAATTGGTGATGGCCACACGCCCGCCCAGCTTCAGCACGCGATCGATCTCCCGCCACACCTGCGGCTTGTCGGGAGAAAGGTTGAGCACGCAGCTGGAGACCACCATGTCCACGCTGGAATCCACCACCGGAAGATGCTCGAGCTCGCCCGAGACGGAAATCGACAGATGCAAAAATCAATTCTTGTATACCACGGTTTCAACGGCGGTAATCTTTCCCATTCTATCGAAAAATAAGCGGAAATCATATGGGCCACTACCTTCGTGTTTTCGGAAATACGCACCAACGTACATGCAATAGATATCGCCATTCTCGTCGTAACTAATCACCCCACGTGATAGAAGTCCAGGATAGTCGAACACCGAGGCGCCAACGATGAGTAAATTCCGCAATTTCGGGATTGCGATCTTGAGGTTTTCGATACCCTCCGTCGCTTGTTTTAGGTCGGCGTCTTTTTCGTAAGCTGTCAGAACAGGCGTTTTTTTTTCGGGTGAAATTAGAGCGCGGTAATGAGAGATGTCTTCTTGTCGAGGGATCTGCTCGATTATGCCTGCGAGCTCTTTTCGATTTGGTTTCTCGGTCGATTTCGCCCAGAGGATAGAAGTACTGCCTGCGATCAGAAGAAGAGAAATTGCTTTTTGAGACATGGAACACCTTGATCTGGAAGTCAATGGATGATTTTATCGAAGTCCCGTCGAAATTTGCAATAATGCCACCATCACGGGAACCTCCACCAAAGGCCCAATCGCCACCGCGATGGCCAGCAAGGAGGCCAGCAGCACCAAGTTCGCGGAGCGTGTTTTCATGGCCCGATCCACTCTTTGCATATTTGCAAGATTACGCAATGCATTTCTGGCCGCGCCTGAAAATCCAGTGTAACCTTTGCCCACCCTAGGCAGTCCTACCCAAAGCAACTCGCCAAACCCGGTTTTTCCTTCTTGCCCATCCACGGGAGACCCCATGTCGTTTTTCTCGAAGCTCCTTTCCCTGCTGACTCCAGATACCTCCGCCCTGGTCCCACCCATCGAGGCCAAGCGCCTGCTTGCCCTACCGGCCTCGGAAAAACCCTTGCTGATCGATGTCCGCACCCCAGGCGAATGGAAACAGGGACGCATCGCGGGCGCCAAGCACATCGATGTGTCAGGTAGCGAGTTCGATCGCAAGGTCCAGAGCCTGCCCAAGGAGGCCAGCTACCTGTTGTACTGCCGCTCCGGGGGACGCTCGGGCTCCGCCCTCTCGCGCATGAAATCCATGGGATTTTCCGATGTCAAGCACATCTCCGGCGGAATGGGCACCTGGCAGGCCGCGGGGTACCCCGTCACCAAGTAACCCAGACTCCGCTTTCGCACCCCGGGGGACGTATCCCCTTTGACCGAAGTGCCTGTGCGATCCTATGATCCTTTCCATGAGAGAACGTGGGTCGCCCTTCATCCGCTTGGTGTTCCTTCCCCTTTCGGTGGCGGGATTCCTGATCATGCTCCACCGGGGCTGCGCCGAGCGCAAGGAGGCCGAACTCCAGGCACGAGGACTTTTGCTGAAAAAAGTCGATTCCCTCTTTCGGATTCCCACCGACAGCTTCCTGAAACGCGATCGCGGCTCGGGAAAACCAGCGATGACCGATCCCGTGAAATTCGCCTCCGACCAATCCGGATGGCCGATTCGCGCAAGCGGAATCGATTCTGGTTGGAAATGGGGCTGTCTGCAAACCCCGGATTCCGGCATCGTGCTTTTTCTGGCCTTCGATTCGGGATGCGCGACCAAACACGGCGAATTTTGGACCGATGTGGTCGGGGTTCGCTGGCGAAGCTGGGATCTGGTTCGCAAGGAAGGCGGTCCGGAAAGCCACACGGTGTCCAGCCGCTCCCTCTGGAGCTATCCCGGCGACGACCGCATGTGCCTGCCCACCCGCTCCACGCGTCCTTCCGATTCCATCCAGGGTCTGTGCCGGTTTCCCAGCCAGGGGCGATGAGCCACCCCGCAGCGGCCTGCAGGGTGGCATCCGATCAGCGAGGGTCCTTGCCGTCGAGTTTGCGGTTCGCGCCGGTCGCCTGATCGGCGCGGAAATTGTCCGATTGGCGGTCGGCGGAAGTCTTGATGTCCAGCCTCACCGCTTCCTCCCGTTGGAATTTCGCCTGGAGGTCGGACAGTTTCCGTTGGGCCAGGGTATCTTGGGGAGCGGTAGCCACGACCTTCTTCTGGTCGCGGATTTCTTCGGACAATCCTTGCAGGAGCTTGTCTTGGGCCGCCAATTCCTTGATGTACGGGGACTGCCCTTGTTGCCAAGCCACGCAGTTGGTGCAGCCCTCGCCCCGCTGGCTGCTGGCGCCGCAAGCGGCCAGCAGCGAGAACCCGACCAGAACCACCAGCGATCCGACATTGAACTTCATTTTTTGTCCTCCCGTGCACGCAACCCGATCAGCCGGACCTGTTCCTTGCTGACCACCTTCAAAGCCACGATTTCGCCCGGCTTGACCTGCCCCAAGCGAGCGGAGGCGGCCGAGGCCGATTTCACCATGGTAGAATTCCGTCCGGCGTCCAGGATCTCCACCAGGATCATCCCCGCGCGAAGCCCTTTTTCATGGGCCGGCGATCCCGGCACCACGGCCACGATCGAGGCTCCGGAGACTCCCGCGGGCAGACCGTTCTCGGTGCGGATTTTCTGGTCCAGTTCGCCCAGACGCAGCCCCAGGCGCGGTAGCTGGAAGGTTCCGTCGGCCGCTTCCAGGGGCATGGATTCCAACTCGCCCCCCACGCGCCCCAGCACCACATCCACGTCCAGCTCCTTGCCGTCGCGCAAGATCCGCAGCCGCACCTTGGTTCCCGGCCGTTCGGAAGCCACGCGGTTGCGCAGATCCGCCGAACCGCGCACGACGACATCCCCCACCTTCAAGACCACGTCACCGGATTTCACGCCAGCGGTCTGGGAGGGCGATCCCGGCGCCACTTGCACCACCTTGGCCCCGTCGCGGCTGGGCAGGCGCAACGCCTCGGCCAACTCTGGATCGACATCTTCGATCACCAATCCCAACCAGCCACGCGAAACCGTTCCATCGCAGATGAGGTCCTCGGCGATGCGACGCGCCATGTTGATGGGGATGGCGAACGAAATTCCCTGGTATCCGCCCGAGCGGCTCCAGATGCTCGAATTGATCCCGATCACCTCTCCCTTCAGGTTGACCAACGGGCCGCCGGAGTTGCCGGGATTGACCGCGGCGTCCGTCTGGATGTGGTCGGCGTAGCCCTCGCCCTGCATCTCGTTTCGCCCCTTGGCCGAGACAATTCCTGCCGTGACGGTGTTCTTGAACATGTAGGGGTTCCCCAAGGCCAGCACCCACTGACCGATCCGGACCTGGTCGGAATTCCCGAAGGCGGCCGCCTGGAGCTTGGTCTTGCCCGGCTCGATCTTCAACACGGCGACGTCGGCCTTCTCGTCCACGCCCACCACCGTGGCATCGAAGCGCAATCGGTCGTAGAGCTCCACCTTGATCTCGTCCTGGTCCTTCACCACGTGGGCGTTGGTCAGGATGTAGCCGCGATCGTCGATGATGAATCCCGATCCCCCGCCCTCCTGCTTGTGCCGCTCCTGCGGGGCGGGGACGCCCTCCATCTCGCCGGGGAATCCAAAGAAAAACGGAAAGGGCATCGCTGCGCCTCCCTGCACGGTCACGGTCTTGGAGGTGTACACGCTCACCACCACCGGCTCCACGTGGTCCACCACGTCGGCAAAAGCGTCCGACAACGCCAAGGCCACCTCGGAGACCTTCGGGACCGAAGGCCCGTTGCCCAAGCGGAGACTGGAGCGATCCGGCTTGGCGGATTTGTCGGCGCACGAGGCGGAGACGGCCAAAACCAGGAAAGACACCGAGAGAAGTTTGACCAGACGCATGAGAGACTCCCTTCCGAAGCGAATCGATCCGTTTCTGTGACGAGGAGGAACCAGCACGTGCACGACGTGGGCGATTAATCTATACGAGTCGTTGCTGCCGACCAACCACTCCCCCGCACGCGCCGATCTGGTCTATCTTTGCCGAAAGCCCTTCCACTCCCATTCCATTCATTCCTTGGAATCCATGTCTTTTTCGGCGACCATTCTCTGCCTGCTTGGATTTGCCCCGGCGGCCCCGGAAAGGCTTCCGTATCTGGCCGTGATGAACCTCAAAGCCCCCGGAATCGAGGCCGGGACCGTCGAGGCCATCAATTCGCACTTGGCTTCGGAGCTGGTCCGCTCGGGCGCGTTTCGGGTCATGGAACGCACGCAGATGGACAAGATCCTGGCCGAGCAGGGATTCCAGAAAAGCGGCGCATGCGACAAGTCCGAGTGCGATGTGGAACTGGGCAAGCTGCTTTCGGTCGACCGCATCGTCGTGGGAGACTTGGGGCGGGTGGGTACCCAATTCGCATTGAGTGCACGGATGATCGACGTACAGACCGGAGAGATCCTCCTGTCTGTGACAGAATCCGGCGCAGGGAACCTGGAGGAGACCAGCACCGACCTCGTGCCGCTGATCGCCGACCGGCTGGCCAACAGCGGAGAGTTCCGCAAGCGCTGGTCGCTGTCCCTCTCCGCCCGGGGAGGCGCGACGATTCCCTTCCTGGGCGAGGAACTCGCCAGTTCCGCCGCTTGGGACAAGGAGGCATCCGCCAACACCAGCCTTGGGGGCGCCGTGCGGATCTCCCGGTGGTGGACCCGCTCTCTTTGGACCTCGGTGGAATCCGGGGTCCAATCCAACGACTTTTCAGCGCAATGCATCTGGGACAGCTCCGCCGACGCCTTCCACGAAATGCGCTCCTGGAAAAGCAACCTAAGCCTGCAGACGGTCCAAGCCTCGCTCCTGATCGGATTCACAGGAACATCCGGGTTCACCTTGGCCATCGGAGGAACCTGGAACTATCCGCTGGAGGGAGAGATCGAGCAGACCATCCAGCGCCGTCTCCGGACACCCGACGGCAAGGAATCGAACTTCGAATTGCCCTCGCGCCAGTTGGATCCGACTTCCGCCACCTCCGGCGGAAAAGCCACTTCCAACAAATTCGCCTTCGAGCCATTCTGGGATGCGGTCGCGGAAATCGGCTGGACCTTCAAACCTGGATGGCACCTGTTGGTACGCTCGGAATTGTCCTTGACCAGTTTTTATCTGCCCGTTCAGACCACTACGGGCGGGGAATCGATGTTCGATCCGCTGGAGTTTTCCAGCTATTCGACTCCCATGCGTTACGGCGATGCGGACCTAGCCCAGGGAATCCGGCTTTTGCGCGTTCAGGCAAGCATCGGGAAATCGTTTCCCTTCTGATGCAGATCACGAATCTTCGTTGACTCCATCCCCACGGCGGGGTTACATTGCACCGACTTCGGCCCGAAGCGGGTTCGGTTCGAAGCTTGGCTTTTAGGGAGACGATGATCATGGAGGGTTCCAGATGGCCGCGACGTTCGGAACCCGGAGCTACTTCCTAAGCTACCTCCTGGAAACCCCGCTGGAGCTCCCTGACAGCTCCAAGGTCAAGCTTCGCGAAGTGTGGGCAACCACCGGTGAAACCCCGCGCGTTCTCTGCGTCACGGTCAAGCTTCACGGCGAAGTCCATTGCATCCCTTGGGAAGACCTCGAGCTTCACAAAATCGTCTCGGGCAAATACACATTGCGCTCCACGTCCGAGGGCAGTCCCTTCCAGTCCGGGACCGACGACCTCATCCAGATCCGCAAACACATCCTCGATCGACAGATCGTGGATCTGGATGGCGCCAAAGTGGTGCGGGTCAACGACGTGCGTCTGGCCCATGTGCGCGATGGCCTGTTCCTGGTCGCCGTGGACATCAGCTTCGCCGCGCTGCTGCGGCGCTTGGGGACCGAGCTGTTGGCCAGGAAGATGTTTCCTGGAAAACTCCTGCCCAGCTACATCCCCTGGAGCGAAGTGCAGGCGTTCGTTCCGGCCAGCGGGGGCGCGGTGCGCTTGGCCTCCAGCGCCGACCGCCTCAGAACGTTGCACCCCTCGGAACTGGCCGACATCATCGAAGATCTCGACGCGGCCACCCAGGCGGCCATCCTGGACGCATTGGGCGAGGACAGCGTCGCCGAAGTGATCGAAGAGATGGAGCCGGATGCCCAGGTCAGCATCCTTTCGCGCATGGGCGTGGCGAAAGCCGCCGATGTGTTGGAGCAGATGGATGCCGACGAAGTCGCCGACATCATCGACGACCTTCCCGCCCAGCAGGCCGAAGACATCCTGCAGGAGATGGAAGGCGAGGCGTCCGCGGAAGTCCGCGAGCTTCTGGAGTACGGTGGCAACCAGGTGGGATCGCTGATGTCCAAGGAATACGTCTCGATGTCGGCATCCGCCACAGCCGGGGAAACCCTCGAGGCCCTGCGCCGCGACCGTCCGGAGGCCAAGCACGCGCTTGCCGTGTTCGGGCTGGATGACAAATCCCGTCTCTCCGTGGTGGTTCCGCTCACCGATCTGGTGATGGCCGAACCCAACGCTCCGCTGTGGGATCTGGGCATGGAACGACTCGTGTGGGTCCGCGACGACGACCCCATCTCCGAGGTCGTGGAAATCCTGGAGCGTTACCGCTCGCTGGTGGTGCCCGTGCTGGACGCCGACGACGAACTGGTGGGAGCGGTGACCATCGACGACGTCCTGGACGATCTTCTCAAGGCCGGCGGCAAGAGGTTGCGCGGATGAGCGCCCGCAAGCCCGGGTGGTGGGCCACCTTGCTCGCGTTCCTGGCCGTGTTGGGGCCGGGCATCGTGACAGGATCCGTCGACAACGACGCGGGCGGGATCACCACCTATTCGGTGGCTGGCGCGCGGTATGGATACCATCTGCTGTGGACCCTGGGGCCGGCCTTCCTTGTGCTTTTGGTGGTCCAGGAGATGAACGCCCGCATGGGGATCGTCACCGGCAAGGGCTTGGCCGACCTGATCCGCGAAAACGCGGGCGTCAAGCTCACCTTCCTGATCTTCAGCGGGATGTTCTTCGTGGACATCGGCAACACCATGACGGAATTCGCCGGCGTGGCGGGGTCCATGGAGATCTTCGGGATCTCCAAGTACATCTCGGTTCCGCTCACCGCGGTGGCGGTGTGGTTTCTGGTGGTCAAGGGCACCTACAAGATGGCCGAGCGGATCTTCCTGATCTTCTCCGCCTTCCTGCTCACCTACGTGGTGTCGGCGATCATGGCCCACCCCGACTGGGGAGAAGTGGGGCAGGCGATCATCCACCCCAAGCTCCAGGCCGACACGCCGTACATCTCGATGGTGATCGGACTGGTGGGAACCACCGTCGCGCCTTGGATGCAGTTCTACATGCAGTCGTCGGTGATCGAAAAAGGGCTGAAGCTGGAAAGCTGGAAGCTCACCCTGGCGGACGTGGTGGTGGGGTGCCTGCTGACCGTCGTGGTCGCGTTCTTCATCATGGTGGCCTGCGCCTCCACCCTGCACGCCCACGGGATCCAGATCGAAAAGGCATCGGACGCCGCCCGGGCCCTGGCCCCGCTGGCCGGAGAGGCCGCATCGTTCGTGTTCGCGGGGGGGCTGTTCGTGGCTTCGGTGTTCGCCGCCACCATCCTTCCGGTCACCACGTCGTTCTACATCTGCGAAGCTTTCGGGTTCGAGGCCGGCATCGACAAGACCATCCGCCAAGCCCCCCAGTTCTACGGACTGTTCACTTCGATCCTGGTGCTGGGGGTGCTGATCGTGTTGATTCCCGGCATCCCTCTCATCCGCATTTCGTTGTTTTCGCAGGTGATCAACGGCCTGTTGCTTCCGGTGATCCTGGTGTGCATGATGCTCCTGGTCAACGACAAGGAGATCATGGGAGCCCATGTGAACGGGCGCTTCTCCAATGTGATCGGCTGGACCACTGTCGGCACCCTCGCGATCCTGTCTCTGTTCTTGGTCACTCGCTCGATTCTGGGGATCTGAGCGGCGCGGAACTCCGGATGTCTTCGATCCCGAACAGTTCGCGGGCGATGTTCCCCATCCCCGACAACTGTTCGTCGGTGAACTCCCGCAGGCGTTCCAAACGCTCCGCTGGTGGGCATCCGAAGAGGATCCCTTCCAAAAACTCCAGGTTGAACGCGTCTTCGCGGCGGCATTTGCGACGGCCGGGACGATTGTTCATCCGCATGAAGTCCACTTGGCGATCCACCATGCGATCGAACAGATCCAACAGTTCCTGGTACTTGGACGGATCCTTGTCGATGGCCCGCAGCGCGGTCACGGTCGCTTCGATGGTGGAGATGAACTCGTCCTTGGGCTCCTTGCGGATGCGGTAGTTGCTGGGCTTTTCCGGCACGAAGGCGTAGTGCGGAAATTCCAACAGGCTGGGCGAGAGGTAGATCATCTTGCGGGCTTCCCGCCAGGTTCCGTCGATGATCACCAGGGTCTCCAGGTCCGGTGGCGCTTCGCTCAGCTGCTTGGCCTCGCTGGAGGGAAACAGGATGCCCACGCGATCCTTGCGGGTCACGAGTTCCTGAACGACCTTGGTTCCGTCGAATCGCAACCCATGGACCAGCCGCGAATTGGGCAGACTCAGGTGCGCCAGGCGCGCCGTGTTGAAGGGCATCGTCCGCTCGTTGGGGTGCTGCAAAAACAGGATCTCCACACGGTTTTCCACCGGCCGCACGTGGTTGCACAGGCACAGGATCTTCGCGCGCCAACACCGGTAGCAGAACGGACGCCACTTGATTTCGGACAGATCCTGTCCAGGAACCGGAATGCGAGGCGAAGACGCGCTCACGGCTTGGGCGGCAGCAAGGTGACCTTGGCGTAGGACATCGAGATCTTCTCCTGCCGGAAAAGCGATCCGAGGGCCTTCTTGAACTGCTTCTTGCTCATGCCCAACGCCGCGTGGATGTCGGCGGGGGAGCTTTCGTCGGTGAGGGTCATGCTGCCGCCATGCGAGGCCAGGTAGGCGAGGATCTGCTCGGTGCCCGTGTCGATCGCCTTCACGCCTTGCGGCTGCAAGGCCAGGTCCACCTTGCCGTCGTCGCGGATGTTCTTGATCCAGCCCTCGCAGCGGTCGCCGCGGCGCAAGGGGCGGAACACCTCGTTCTTGTAGAGGATTCCCTGGTAGCGCTGGTCGATCAGGGCAGCATAACCCAGGTCCATCCTGTACAGGATCAACAGGTTCACCTTCTGGTTGTACTCGAAAGCGGCGGGAGTCTTGTCGTAGAACTGGTGGAGCTTGGTGGATCCCACCAACCGGTCTGTGATCGGATCCTCGTAGATGCGCACCACGTAGTATTCGCCTTCGATCAGGCGGACCTTCTGCTCGCGAAACGGAACGAACAGGTCCTTGGCCAGGCCCCAATCCATGAAGCTGCCGACCTCGTTGGTGGCGTTGCATTTGAGCAGCACGAAATCCCCCACTTCCCCGCGCGGATGCGAGGTGGTGGCGATGATGCGCTCCTCCGAATCGAAGTAGATGAACACCTCGATGGAGTGGCCGATTTCGGTGCCGCGCGGCGTGGAATTGCCGGGAAGCAGGATCTTGCCGTGCTCCTCGCCGTCGAGGTACACCCCGAATTCGGTGATCGAAACGACCTTGAGCGTGCTGTATCTGCCGATGGGTACCAAGAAGCGCCTTTTGGAAATGCGAGGTTGGACAGGATCGTCGCGAGGTCCGGCTGCGCCTACTTGAGCAGTTGCTGGAACCGTTCCAGGAAGTCGCCGGTGCCGTCGGCGGCCTGGGCCGTGTAGGGTTCGAATCCTTCCACGGAAAGACCGTAGCCGTGCAACCCGGTGATCTTGCGGGGGCGGTTGGTCAGAAGCCGCAGCCGGCGCACGCCCAGCTGTGACAGAATCTGCGCGCCGATGCCGAAGGTCTGGTTGTCGGGCATCACCGTGCCGGATTCCGTCTCCACCGCGATGGGAGGCAGACCTGGAACGGCTCCACCCAGGCTGGGCAGGGTCTGCAACAGCAGGAACACTCCACCCAACTGGCTCACGCGGTCCAGCGCGGCATGGATCTGCATGAGTTCGCTCACCGCCGAACCCAGTCCCCATCCGCCTTTGGATTCGGCTTGGACCCGGACCGGCACCACCGCATCGGGCCCCAGGCTCCCGGCCACCACGGCCACGTGGCGGTAGCCGCGCACGCCGTCGCACCACCGGGAAACCTTCAGGTCGCGCCCCTCCCAATGCACCGTTTCTTCCGATTCCATCTTCACCAGCACCTCGGTGCGGCGACGGTATTCGATGAGATCCGCAGTGGAGCAGATCGGCATGCCGAAGCGGTCGGCATAGGTGCGAAGTTCAGCCAGGCGCATCATGGAGCCGTCGTCGGCCATGATCTCGCAGATCACGCCCGCCGGAGCGCGGCCTGCGATGCGGGACAGGTCCACGGAGGCTTCTGTCTGGCCCGAGCGCACCAGCACGCCGCCGTCGCGGGCCACCAGCGGGAACATGTGTCCGGGCACCACCAGATCGTCCCAGGTGGTGGCAGGATCCACCAACGTCAGCACCGTTTGCGAGCGATCGGCGGCGGAAATCCCGGTGGAGGTTCCCCGGCGGGCTTCCACCGAAACCGTGAAGGCGGTTTGCAAAGGCGCCGTGTTGTGGCGGGTCATCATCGGGATCTGCAACGCTTTCACGCGGTCTTCCGTGAGGCTGCAACAGATCAGACCGCGGCCATGGGTGGCCATGAAATTGATGGCCTGGGAGGTGCAGGCATCTGCCGCGATCACCAGATCGCCTTCGTTTTCGCGGTCTTCGTCGTCGACCACCACGCACATCTTTCCCAGCCGGATGGCTTCGATGGAGGCTTCGACCGGGTCCAAAAGAGATTCTCGCTGTGAGCTCATAGGCGCGAATAATAGGTCCGCGCGGCCTGGGATTGCTACATCGTTCGCCTCGACATGGAAAACGAACCCATCCAAATCATCGGCGGTGGCCTGGCCGGCTGCGAAGCCGCCCTGACTCTGGCCCGCGCCGGACACCACGTGGAGCTCTGGGAAATGCGCCCCTCGGTGAGCACTCCCGCCCATTCCACCCCGCACCTGGCGGAACTGGTCTGTTCCAACAGCTTCAAAGGACTGGGGCTGGCCTCCGCGCACGGCCTGGCCAAGGAAGAATTGGCCATCTTGGGATCGAGCCTGCTCCCGCTTGCCTTCCAGGCCCGCGTTCCCGCCGGAGAATCGCTGGCGATCGATCGGGAGAAATTCTCCGAGTTGGTGGAATCGACCCTGACCGCTTTGCCCAACGTGACCATCCGTCGCGAAGAGGCCAAATCGATCGATCCCGAGCGATGGACGATCGTAGCCGCAGGCCCGCTGGCCTCCGAGGCGATACATGCCCAACTGGCCTTGCTGGTGGGTAGTTCGCGCATGTCGTTTTTCGATGCCATCGCCCCCATCGTGACCTCCGAGTCCCTGGACTGGGACTCGTGCTGGAAGGCCAACCGATGGAACAAAGGCGACGGCGCCGATTTCATCAACTGCCCCTTGGACCGGCCCACGTACGAAGCCTTCATCGCCGGGCTGGTGGAAGCCGACCGGGTGGAACCCAAGCCGTTCGAGCCCAAGGAACTGTTCGAAGGCTGCCTTCCCATCGAGGAGATGGCCCGTCGCGGCGTGGAGACCCTCCGCCACGGGCCGCTGCGTCCGATCGGTTTGGACAATCCCAAGACGGGACGTCGTCCCTGGGCGGCCCTGCAGCTTCGCGCCGAAAACGATTCCGGGACCCTCTACAACCTGGTGGGATGCCAAACACGCCTGAAGTGGGGCGAACAAAAACGACTTTTTGCCATGATCCCCGCGCTGGCCAACGCCGAGTTCATCCGGTTGGGCTCGATGCACCGCAATTCCTTCGTCGAAAGCCCTGCGGTGCTCTCGCAAGATTTTTCGCTGCGCGCGCACCCCAAGGTGTTCCTGGCCGGTCAGATCACGGGCGCGGAAGGTTATACGGAGGCGTTGGCCACGGGCTGGTATGCGGCCACCCAGATGGGTCTGCGCATCCGCACCGGCCAGTCCAGATTGCTTCCCGCCAGTTGTGCGCTGGGAAGCCTGATCCAATTTTTGACCACCCCCCGCGCCGACCACGCTCCCGATTTCCAACCGATGAACATGAATTTCGGTCTACTCCCCGAGCCCGTCTTCCCCGAGGGCGCCCGGAAAAAAGACAAAGGCCTGCGCAAGAAGCTCCAAGGAGATGGCGCGCTCGAGGCCGCCCGCGCCTGGAAGGCCCAAGTCTAGGCGGGAAGGCGCTTCCAGACTTCGATCGCCGCGTCCAAGTCCGCGAAACGGTCTGCGGCTTGTTTGGCCATCAGCCGCTCCACGCACAGAACCGCCTCGTGGGGAACATCGTGGCCAGCGATCGCCCCGAGCGGCGCGGGCGGGTGCATCAGGATTTGCAGCATGATCTGCCGGACCTCCTCGCCTTCGAAGGGCCGGCGCCGGGAGATCATCTCGTAGAACAGCACCCCCAGGGCGTACTGGTCGGAATGGGCGTCGCCCTTCTTTCCATCGATCAGCTCCGGGGCCATGTAATAGGGCGTTCCCAGGATCTGGCCTTCCTGGGTCAAAGAACTGTCCGAATGCAACGCCAAGCCAAAATCCGTCAACTTGACGCGACGCCCCTGGTCCACGGCCATCACGTTGGCGGGTTTGATGTCGCGATGCACCACGCCGCGCACGTGAGCGTACGACAGCGCTTCCAGAAGCTGGAGTCCCCAGGCGCGAACGGCCTTCCAGGGCAGCCGGTGTTCCTGCAACAGCTTGTCCAGGCTGGGCCCGTCCAGAAGCTCCATGGCGATGAACGAGCTTCCTTGCCATTCGCCGTACTCGAAGATGGTGACGATGGAAGGGTGGTTGAGCTGGGCGATGGCGCGGGCTTCGCGCTGGAATCGGCTCAGGTTCTCGTCCATGTGTTCGCCCAGGCGACGCACCGCCGAGAGGACCTTGATCGCCACGTGGCGTTCCAAGGCGCGATCGTAGCCTTTCTGGACCACGCCCATGGCGCCGCGTCCCAGCTCCCCGACGATCTCGAACCGCCCGATGCGCAGGATGCCGTCGGGGTCGGGCAGGGCAGGATCGGCGATGCCCAACCTGCGGGTGGAGATCGCCGCCGTGGCTTGGCCGGCGATGGTGGCTGGAGAAAGCATGGTGGGAGGGGAAACGAGCGGATCTTGCCGGAACAGCCGCACTCCGGCCACGGCGAAGACCAATCCCAACAGGGGCAGGTCCACCCCGGACTGGACCGATGCGGCTCGATCGATGATCACCTGGAGGAGCAACACCGCGAACACCGAAGCGGTCGCGATTCCCCAGAACCGTCCATCCGAACCGAAGCGCCGAAAATACGCCCAGCTACCCCCCGCCAGGAACACCGCCAAGCAAAGCTCCCATAGCCGCATGGTGGTGGTGGTGCGCGGAACGCGATTGGCCAAAATGTTGTCCACGACCACCGCCCACAATTCCACGCCGGGATATCTGGGGATCAGCGGGGTGCGGATGAAGTCGCCCGCTTCCGGGTTCAAGCCGCTCGTGGAGGTCACCCCGATGATCACGATCTTGCCCGCGACCTGGCTTGCGTATTTGGCGGGGTTTTCCATCAGGTCGCCGGCGGGGATCGTGGGGACCGCGGGGCTCGATCCCATGTATCGGATGTAGACGGCCCCGTTTTCGTCGATGGGGATTTCGTTGCGCAGGATCTGGATGCGCTGGGGTTCCACGCTCACGTCGCCCAAGGTCGCGTCGCCGTAGGCGGCCACCAGGGCGATGGCGAACGACGGGATGAATTCGTCCCCGAAGCGCATGACGTGGATCATGGAACGACAGATTCCGTCTTCCTGGTCGGACATGTTGTTGATGAATCCGGCCGGAGCCGAATGGATCTGGTACATCGAATCGGAATGGACCACCCGCAACGCCCCCGGAATCGCCGACCTCTCCAAGCCGGGTTTGTCCTGCAAAAGCTGGAAGGTGGAGGTGGCCAGGTACGGAGGCAACGCATCGGCGGGAAAGGTGTCGATTTCGGCATCCCCCACCAGCTGGAAGGGAAGGATCACCTTCCTGCCCGTGCGCCCCAGGTCCTGGAGGGTCCGCACGAAGGCGGTGTCGCCAGGCGATCCCATCTGGCGACGAGGGAAGTAGCCATCGAACCCGATCACCTTCGGATCGAGATCCGCGACGGTTCGAAACAGCGCGGAGGTGGACGCGCGATCCCAAGGCCAAGGCCCCATCTTGGAAATGATTTCGTCGTCGATGGCCACGACGACCACCTTCCCGGTCGAGGACAAGGAGGGCGCCCTTCGTGAAAGCAAGTCCTGCCAGCCTCGGTTGAGGCTACGGACAGGACGGATCGCGATGAACAACAGCACCAGACCGGCAAACCCTCCCAACAGGAGCCTTGCCTTGGAGAGGGAGATCATGTCCGGTTCAGTCGCAAAGGCAGTCGCGTTCCTGGTTGATCTTCACCCACTCGGAGTTGGGATCGGCTGTGAACGCGGAAGGCGCTCCAGCTACACCGGCACTGCTGACTTCCAGCTTTTGTCCATCCTTCAGCACCTGTACCCATTCGGCGAGGGCGATCTCCTTGGGTCCCGACACCTTCTTGGGAGCCCACCCTTTTTTGGGAGCTTCCGCGGGGGATCCGCCCGTGACACCCACCTCGCCCTGATGGACGGCCACCACGGCGGCGGAGTCGTCCTTGACTTCGTTTTCGAAGACCGTTCCGTGCACACCTGCCACGGCCTTGGGCATCTGGACCTGGTATCGCACCAGACCGCCAGCCCACTTCTGGACCTTGGTCCAGGTTTTGCCGCGGGCCAAGAAGAAAGTCGTCACGAGGCTTCGTGATTCCTTCGAAGTGACCTTCGATGGCTCCTGGATGGCCGTCAGGCGCACCTCGGTGGCTGACGAAAGCCGAAGGATGCTCTGGTTGTCGATGATCAGCTCGGCGAAGCCGTCCGCTCCGGTGACGATGGTATCGCCCATGGAAAGAAAGCGGTTGGCCTGGAGGGGCTCCCGCTTGCCCTTGAAACGCCGAATTTCACCCGACCCCTGAACCATGGTGACCACGGCCTTGCGGCTGGCCAGCTGGATGCGTCTGGCCGGCTCTTTTTCGGTCACCACCGGCGCCTTGGCCTCTTTGCGAAGCTTGATCACCTGCCCGACCTGGATCTTGTCCAGGTCTTGCACCTGGGGGTTGTCCTTGCGGAGCATCCCGCCGATGGAATCGTTGTAGGCACCGTACTTGATGAAAGCGATGTAGCTCACCGTCTGTCCACGGCGCACCACGTAGTCTTCCATCGTGTTTGGTTCCACGGCAAGGGCGAGGCCTGCCAAACCAAGCAAACTCAGAAGCGAACAGCGCGAGGGTTTCATTGGAGCTCCTTCCATTTCGGTCTTCCAGGCGGTTCCTCCAACTAGTGGAGACCGATCCGGGAATATGGTAACACCATCTACATGGTGCAAGCCCCGCCCAACCGGATCGAGAACGAGTACTTTTCCAGAACTGTGCCACAGGCCACGACCTCACCAAGCTATCCGGACCAGAGCTCTCAGGCCCTGGAATCTGCCAGAACCCTCATTCGGGAGGATCTGGACAAATCCTGGGACCTGCTCGTCCAGCAGGCGCAAGACGCTCCCGGCGAGCTTCCGGAGCGCTTGCGCTGGCTTTCCGCACGCCAAGGAAAGCGGGTCCGCTCCACGCTTTTGCTGCTTTCCGCCCGGCTTGGCAACACGCCGGATCTGGAGGCCGCAAGGCTCTCGGCGGCGGCGATCGAGCTGTTGCACGTGGCATCCCTGGCCCACGACGACGTGATCGACGAATCCGAATTGCGCCGCGGCGAAGCTTCCGCCCCCCTGCGTTGGGGCAACAAAATGGCTGTGTTAGTGGGCGATTACGTGTTTGCCCGGTCCATGAAACTGGCCATCCGCACCCGGCTTCCCGACGTGGTGGAGGCGATCAACCGGGCTTCCTGCCAACTGGTGGCGGGTGAAGTCGCCGAGCTGGACCTTTCCCGGCACACGGCTCCCACCTGGGCGCTGTACCGGGAAGTGATCCATCTCAAGACCGCATCGCTCCTGGAAACCTGCTGCCGCTGTGGGGCCATTTCCGCAGGGCTTGGCCCGGAACAGATCGAGGCCGCGGGTCGGCTGGGCTACCACTTCGGGATGGCCTTCCAAATGGTCGACGACCTGCTGGATCTGGGCGGTGTCGCCGACCTGGACAAACCCGCCCGGCTGGACCTCGCCAATGGATTGGTCAGTTTTCCGGCCCTGATCCGGCGCGAACTCACAGGCAGATCGTTGGCCGACCTCGCCGCTCTCCCCACCCAAGCCCTGTTTTTGATCCTGCACGAAGAAGGTGTTCTTTCGCAGTCCCTGGAAATGATTGCTGCGGAGCTGGATTTGGCCGCCGGCGAATTGGTGCACCTACCCGACGTCGCGGCCAGACTCCACCTCCAGAATCTCCTGACGGATCTCAAGGATCGTTCGATCCGGTCGTTGGCCGGATGAGGAATTCCTCCTGAGCGTGGAAGAACCCGATTTCGATCGAAGTGGCGGACGCAGGCTCTCACGCTCCCGCAGAGTGAATGCGGAAATGATCTGGCGGGAGGGCTTTGCCGAGGACCCAATGGGTGGGATCAAGCGAAAGCGCGATCTGCGGGGCAGGCAAGGCAAGATCCAGGTGGACAAACTCCCGGATGTGGTCGGCGAAGGCCGCAGCGGCATCGTGGTGGGAGTCAGTCGCCGCACTTGCGAAGTGGAACCCTTGGACCATCCCGACACAACCGTGGAGTGTTGGTATTCGCCGCGCCTGCGACTGACCCAGGAATCGCTCCTGGCCGTTGGAGACAAGGTGGAAATCCACGCCCTTCCCGGCTCCGGATGGCTCCTGACTTCCATCCAACCCAGGGTCACCCGGATTTCCAGGCCCGGCCCGGATGCCCGCGACCATCTGGACATCGTGGTGGCGGCCAACCTCGATGTGCTGGTGATCGTCGCCTCCTGCGATCGCCCCCCCTTCCACCCCCGGCTGATCGATCGTTTTTTGGTGACCGCTCAGCTGGGTGGAGTGGAGCCCATGATCTTTCTGAACAAATCCGACTTGGCTCCACTACCGGATCTGGACACCTACCGCCGGATGGGAATCCCCGTCGTGGCCGGTTCGGCCAACACGGGCGTGGGGCTCTCGGAGTTGCAAGAGCGCATCGGAACGCGCTGGGCGGCTTTCGCGGGAAGTTCAGGTGTCGGGAAGAGCTCGCTGGTGCGGGCCATGATCCCGGATGCGGCGGTGGAAATCGGCGAGGTGCGGCGCAAGGACGGCCGAGGTCGCCACACGACCACCCGCAGCGGCGTTTTCCGACTTCCCGGCGGCGGAAGGATCATCGACACGCCAGGGATCAGGGAGCTGGCCTTGCATCGATTGTCGTCGATCGAACTGCAGCTGTATTTCTCGGACTTCGATGCGTATTTCGGAAAATGCAGATTCAACGACTGCCTCCACCGGGAGGAGCCCGGTTGCGCGGTGGCCGACGCCGTGGAACGTGGCGAAATCCACGCCGACCGTTGGTCCAGCTACCTTCGGATCCTGGAATCGATCGGAGCCCCATGACCTTCCTGCCTCTCGTCGCCTCGCTCCTGGCCGGAGCCCCCCAGTACATCACAGAAACTGTCGAGAGCGCGCCGGGCCGACTCGGCGCAGGTGCCCGGATGACCTGGCTCCAACCGCCTTTGGCCGATGCGCGCCTGTGGATCGATGGCCACGTCGTGATCCGTCCCATTCCCAGGATCGTGTTGACCGGCGCTTGGGGCCGTTCCGAAGAAACGCGGCGAGGACTGGGCCAGGACACCACGGTTTCCGAAATGCGCTGGGACCTGGGAGTGGGCGCAGTGATCGTCCAGGGTGCCGGCGCCGATCTGTACATTCCGGCTCTGTGGAGACACAGCTCCCAGAAGCACTCCCGCCTGGGAGAAGCCGCATGGACAGAAATTGGCACCGGACTGGGCGTACTCGCCGCCTTGAAAGGAAATTTCGGATTGCGCTCGGAACTTCTCTGGGCCACGCCCTCGTCCCCCCACCAGGATTTGTTGCTGGGGGCTGGTCGCGAATCGGACGGAAGCCATCTGGAACTATCGTTGGGATTTGTCGCCTACCTCAACTGAAGCGGTTCGGATATGAAGATCGTCGTCACAGGTGCCACTGGTTTCATCGGCAGCCACGTCTCCGTTCGGCTCGCCCAGGCAGGCCACCAGGTGGTGGCCACGGGCAGAAATCCGCTCAAGGTGCCGGCTCTGGGCAAGGTGGAAGGAATCACGCTCAAGCGCGGGGATCTGACCGACCCGGGTTCGTGGAGTCCGGTCCTGGCTGGAGCGGACACGTTGGTGCACATCGCTTTGGGTTGGGGGGATACAGGCCTGGAAATGCTCCGAAACGACACGGAAGCTTCCATCCGACTGTTCCAGACCGCCGTCGACGCGGGCATCAAACGGATCATCTACACGAGCTCGACCGCCGCTTGCGGCGAGATGGCCTCCCTCAACCGCGAGGATATGGTTCCCCGACCCATGGACTTCTACGGAGCGACCAAGGCGGGAACGGAATCCTTCCTGCGCGCCTTCGGACACCAGAACAAGATCCAGGTCCACATCGTGCGCCCCGGATACATCTTTGGAGAACCCGTGGTGGAGGGCGCATCGAGCCAGCCGGACCGACGTTTTTCCGACCTGGCCAGGGCCGCCAAGCTCGGTGAAGCCATCCATCTGGTGCAACACGACGGTACCCAGTTTCTGCACGCCGCCGACATCGCGGAAGTCTATCTCGCGTTGATGTCAAGCACCAGCGCCATTCCCACCGTCCACTATGCGCTTTCTTCGCAGTGGCGTTCGTGGGCGGAGGTCGCCCAATTGGCCCAGGAGATCCTGGGACGCGAGCTGGAGGTGGTCCTGGAGGACAAGGGATACGGCAGAGATCCGTACGTGTTCTCCGTGGACGGAATCCGTCAAGACTTCGGGCTGGACTTTCCCAACCTGGATCGGCTGCGCGAACACGTGCGGTGGGAGCTCTCGCGGGCGTGAGCACGCTGCTGTTGCGGTTTCTCCTGGCCCCCGCTCTGGTGGGTGTCGCATCGCTATGCGCACGACACTGGGGGAACACCGTGGGAGGCTGGATCGCGGCACTGCCCTTCGTGGCCGGACCGCTTTTGCTGGTGGTCACGCTTGAACAGGGCCACGCCTTCGCGGCCGGCTCGGCTCGATCGGCGTTGTCGGGGATCGTGGCATTGGCGGTCTTTTCCAACGTCTACGCGCGCCTTTGCCTCAAGTGGCCCTGGTGGGCGGCACTCCCCGGCGGCTGGCTGGCCTACCTCGCTTCGGCCTGGGCCATGTCGCCATGGGATCTGGGGGTTGTGGCCCGCCTGGTGGGAGCGCTGGTATCGCTGTGGCTGGCAAGAGCCCTGCTTCCCTCGGTTCCCGAACCGAGGGAAGCCTCCACAGCACCCTCGCGCCCCTCCTGGGATTTGGCCGCGCGCATGGGCTCGGCCGCGGCGCTGGTCGGAACCATCGCGACCCTGGCCCAGCGCATGGGGCCCAACTGGAGCGGATTGCTGGCGCCATTTCCGATCTCCACCACCATTCTGGTAGCCTTCACGCAGGCACAGGAAGGGCCGGTGGCGGTGACGCGGATGCTGCGAGGATTCCTTCCGGCTCTCACCGGCTTGACCTTCTTTTTCGCGACGCTGGCGTTTCTACTGCCATTGCTTCCCACATTCCAAGCCTTCGCGATCGGTCTGGCAATCACGGCGGCAACCCAAGCCCTGGCGATCCGGATTGCCGGAAAATAGGGGGGTACAGAGACCTAATCGCGACCGATGATCGATGCTGCCGACAGATCCTGGATAAATTTTCTCGTCAAAACTGCAGCACCCTTGCTGTTTAGGTGTGGCGGATCGGCAAACATTTCGGGATGAGAAACAAACGCGGTGTCTGTGAGGTAGTCAAAAAAGGGAACATTTTCACTGCTCGCAATTTTGCGTGCCAAATCATGCTGTGGATTTCCAAATGGGAATTTAGCGAAACAAGGTGTTGATGTCAAAATTAACCTTGTATTTTTGGTTTTGCATTGCCGAATAATCTGATGCAACATCTCTATTTTTCGCGGGTCAACTTTACTTTTTCCAGTATAAACGAGCATTGGCGCACTCAATGTATCGTCGAGTGGAATAAATCCTGTCGAATCTTCTAAGGATTTCGAAGCTTGGAAATATTGAAAAGCCATCGGGAACTGATTGTTGAGCGAGTACAATTTCGATTTTTGCTTCAGGCGCGCAAACGGATCATGCAAATCAATTACCGCCCTAACCTCCGGATTCGATCCATAGTATGGAATCAAGTGAAAAACTCTCGGCTCTTCCTCATATAAAAATGGCTCCACATCGATATTTAATACTACCCATTTTGGAGTATAGCGCCTGAATGCAGAATTGATCACCGCCAGGTGATAAGGCAGCAATGTATTGGTTTTACCAGCATTATAAACACTTTTACAGAACGAATTAGACATCAGACTTGGATCGAGCGTCAATGCAGCGCACGACGAGCCGACAATCAAGATTTCAGGCTGAACAACTTCAAGAGATTGTGTGATACGAAAGGCTTCCCCGGACTTTTGGGAAAAATAAATCTTTTGCAGTAGAAGTCCAAATCCTTGGTCTAAAGCCACTAAAATAATACCACAACCAACAAGTGCTTTAAGCGATTTCTTCAACTCTGGCACGAGACGATATTCATTCATATTTTGGAGCCCTAGAATTGAAAATAGATGAATTGACCACCGTGAAGGACTCCAATCAGCAAGATCAGCATAATAATCAGGCTATAGCTTGTCCATCGAACAATATTCATCGGGTGATTGAAAGCCAAGAACCGGCTTGGAAAAAACTCCTCACGTAGATCTGAGGCAATCAGGATCACAAGTCCGAGAATCGGAAAAATCAAATCTTGTGGCGAGTCATAAAAAGGGATACCCAAATCTAGACTGGCCATCTTCTTGAGGATCAAGAGTGCAGTTGAAAAATTTGCCGCCCGGAAAAAAACCCATGCGATGCACACGAATACAAAAATCTGCAGGTTTCTGGTCAGCGAATACCTAGGTCCTTGTTTTGAAACCTCTACCGTTTTTTTGATCATCTGAGGAAGATCTTCCATCACCCTACAAACACCATGAATGATTCCCCAAATGCAGAATTTAAGCGCAGCACCATGCCACAACCCACTCAAGCCAAACACCAAGAGAATATTCCTAATCTTTCTCCAAGACCCAGCCCTGCTACCGCCAAGAGGAATATACACATAATCCCGAAACCATGAAGAAAGCGAAATATGCCACCGACCCCAGAATTCCGCAAAGTTTTGTGCAAAATAGGGTCTCCGAAAATTTGTCATCAAATCAAATCCCATTACACGTGCCGACCCGATGGCTATATCGGAATACCCTGAAAAATCCGCATATATCTGAAAGGCAAGAAACACCGTAGCGAGTGCTAGGGTCGAAGAGTTGTGGTACGATGGATTGCCATAAACCGCATCGACATAAACCGCCAACCTATCTGCCACCACAACCTTCTTAAAAAGACCCCACAGCATCAATCGCAACCCGGCAGAAAAGCGATCTGCAGAAAAATGGTGCCGCTCCCAAAATTGATGCAGCAAGTTCTGAGGTCGCTCGATCGGACCTGCCACCAATTGCGGATAAAACATGACAAACAGAGAATATATCCCAAAATGACGTTCCGGCTTTTGACGTTTATAATACACTTCAAACAAATAACTCATTGCCTGAAAAGTGTGAAACGAGAGTCCAATCGGCAAAATAATATCCAGATGAGGTAGCGGGGTTGGCTGATGCATTTTATCGAAAACAGCTTGAATACCTTTGAGAAGAAACTCGTAGTATTTATAAAAAATCAAAACTCCAACATTGATTGCGATCAAGCCCGCAAACAGCGTCTTCCTCATTCGAACAGCCCGATCAAGCGCGATTGCACCAACATAATCGACCAAAATGGTAAATCCAAGAATAAGGATATACTTGGGGATAAATGCCATATAGAAATAACAACTAGCAGAAAGAAGCCACATCCACCGGAATCGGTGCGGCACTAAAAAGTACATCGAGGTAACAATGACAAAGAAAAGAATAAATTGTGCGGAATTAAACAGCATATTTTCCCTTATTCACCACAGCTGACGCCAACGCGTAATAGTAACAATAGCGACAAACCTCAGAGTGTCGAGTTGACCAGAAAACAAGAAGGGACAACCCAAGCCCTGGCGATCCGGATTGCCGGAAAATGACAAAGGCCACCCGGCGGGGCGGCCTTTGTCGACTCGATTCCCGAGCGGGATCAGGCGCGGGAGACGATGATCTTCTCCACGTCCTCGGGTGAAAGGGATCCGTTTTCGCCTTGCTTGGCGTTGCGTTCCGTGAACCGAGCGCGGACCTTCGCGCCGGCCTCCTTGGCATCGATCCCGTGTTCTCCCAACCGGGTGGGAACGCCCATGGATTCGAAGAAGGCCTCCGTGAGTTCGATGACCCGCGAAGCGATCCAAGCGGGTTCGCCGCTGAGGCCCCAGACACGCGCGCCATACTGGGCCAGGCGCTCCTTCTTCATTTCAAGCTGGTGGCGCCAAACACCGGGAAGCACGATCGCCAAGGTCCGGGCATGGTCCAGTCCGTAGAAAGCGGTCAATTCGTGTCCAATGCCATGGGACGCCCAGTCGCCGGGAAGTCCGGAACCCATGCCGCCCTGCAAGGCCATGGTGGCCGACCACATCACGTTGGCGCGTGCGGCGTAGTCGGATGGGTTGGCCAACACCTTCGGGCCTTCCTCGATCAAGGTGGTGAGGATCCCCTCCGCGAAACGATCCTGAAGCACGGAATCCTGATGCACGGTCACGTATTGTTCCGTGGTGTGCACGAAAGCGTCCACCACTCCGTTGCCGGTCTGACGGGAATCGAGCGTGAAGGTGGTGGTTGGGTCCAGGATGGAGAACACCGGGTAGACAAGAGGTGACCAGAAATGAAGCTTCTCGGTGGTCTCTTCGCGGCTGATCACCGCCGAACCATTGGCCTCCGACCCGGTGGCGGGCAAGGTGAGCACGGCTCCGATCGGAAGCGCCGACTTGACCACACCGCCGGTGGTGCGAAGGATCTCCCAAGCGTCGGCACCATCGTATTTGGCCGCCGCGGCGATGAACTTGGTGCCGTCCAGGACCGATCCGCCGCCAACCGGAAGGAGGAAATCAATTCCCTTCTCGCGCACCAGCTGGACGGCTTTCATGAGCGTCTCGAAACGCGGGTTGGGTTCGATGCCACCGAACTCCTCCACGAACGCATCGCCCAAAGCGGCACGCACCGCCTTGTGCACACCGTTGCGGAAAATCGAGCCTCCGCCGTAGGTGATGAGAACGCGAGCGCCCTTGGGCACCAAGGTGGATAGACGGGAGATGGTGTCCTGTCCAAAAACCAGACGAGTCGGATTGGAGAATTCGAAATTGAGCATATGGTGAAAATCTAGTCGAGAATTTTCCCGAAGCGGTTCAGGCACTGCCCTCACTCGCTTCCCAGCCGTCTCAATTCAGTAAGTTTCCCTTGAAATCCTGGGGGACCACCGCCGAGAGGGTCCAGCCGTTTTCCTCCAACACATCGGGGAATTGATCGGCCAAAACACGCTCGATCTGCTCCGGCTTGACTTGTTCGATGTGCTCCATGATTTCGTCGAGGTGGATGGGCCGACCATACCACAAAAGGCACTTGCCCAGATGTTGCATGCGCGCGCTGGAACTCTCCAAGGCCAACACCGCGGCACCGGCGGCGTGGTCCTTGGCAAAGCGCAGTTCCTTGCGGGAAACGCCTTCCAGCCGCAACTTGCGGATCTGCTCGCTCACCACGCGCACGGCCTTGACCGCCTGGGCAGGCTCCGTACCAAGCGAAACCCCCAGTGCACCCGTGCCCAGCAAAAAATCGGAAAAGGAATAGACGCTGTAGGCCAAGCCGCGCTTTTCGCGGATTTCCTGGTTCAGCCGACTGGACATGCCTCCGCCCAAAATCAGGTTGACCAATCCCAGCGCGTGGCGGTCGGCGTGGTGGGCACCCACGCAGCGTCGCGCCAGGATCAAGTTCACCTGCGAGACATCCTTCTGGACCACCAGGCGAGAGGATTGCTTGGTCCCGACGCGATCCACCTGCTGCAGGATCCGTTGCCCGAAGGCCCTGGATTCCAGAGCCCTGCCAGCCGTGGCAACCAGACGATCGTGGTCCACGTTTCCGGAAGCGGTCACCAAAAGCGGGACACCGCCAGACAACGAGCGCTCACGATGCGCCGCGAGATCTTCCACCGTGAGCTTCGCGACCGAATCCAAGGTCCCGGCGATGGGCTCGCCGAGCATCTGGCGGTTCCACAGGGCTTTTGCGAAAAGTTCTCCCACCAAGTCTTCCGGGTCGTCTTCGCTCCCGCGGATTTCCTCCAACACGACTTGACGCTCGAGCTCCAGATCCTTTTTCCCCAGTTTGGCACCGGTCACCAAGTCGCAGACAAGATCTACCGCGCGATCCTGGTCGCGATCGAGAACCTTGGCATAGAAACAAGTTTGCTCACGGCTGGTGAAGGCGTTGAGATGACCACCCACCGCCTCCAGTTCCTGTGAGACCCTCAGGGCGGACCGCTTGCGCGTTCCCTTGAAGACCATGTGTTCGTAAAGATGGGCCAGTCCCGCTTTCCCGATGGGATCATGACGAGACCCCAACCCCAGCCAGACTCCCACGGACTGGGAGCGAAGTCCTTCCATCCGCTCGGTGACCACCGCCACCCCGTTGGGAAGGATGGTGGAGCGCACGCCGGAGAGCGTGCTCGAACGGGCCGATGCTTTGTTGGTCTTTTTTGATGTGGGCACAGTGGGCGAAGGTAGGAAAGCCTGAGCGATCCGCCCTCCGAGGTTGGTACATTGCCCCCCAACCATGGCCACCAATCCAGTTTTTCATCGCCTGGAGCTTCTCGTCGGACCCGCCGTCGTGGAACGTCTGCGCACCTCGCGCGCCATCGTCTTCGGAGTGGGAGGCGTGGGCGGTTGGTGCGCGGAGGCCCTGGTCCGCAACGGTCTGGGCGAGGTGACGCTGGTCGATTCCGACACGGTCTGCGTCACCAACGTCAATCGCCAACTCCAGGCCATGACAGGAAATGTCGGACAATCGAAGGTGGGACTCCTGGCGGAACGATTGCGGTCCATCCACCCGCGTTGCAAGGTGGAAGCCATCCAGGCGGTCTACGAGAAAGAGGCGCGGGACCGATTCGACCTTCCGGGATACGACTACGTGATCGACGCCATCGACAGCTACACACACAAGCTGGACCTGATCGAGCATGCCTGGGAAGTGGGCTCCACGTTGATTTCTTCCATGGGGGCGGCCTGCCGGATCGATTCCACCGCCATCCGCACGGCCAGCATCTGGGAGGCCCGCAAGGATCCCTTCGCCCGTATTGTCCGCAAGGGCCTGCGTCGCCGGGGATTTTCCGGGGATTTCCGCGTGGTCTACAGCGAAGAAGACCCGCTTCCACCGTACGAACACACGTCCGTGGCCTGCGGCACCCACCAATGCTTTTGCCCCCACGACGACGACCCCGACCGCAAGGACTGGTGCGAGTCGAAAATCGTCATCAACGGCAGCGCCGTGCACGTGACGGCGGCTTTCGGGATGGCGCTGGCGGGACTGGTGATGCAGGACGCGCGGCGGAAGGCGACTCTGTCGCCTTAACGTTGGCCGCTGCGCTTGGCTTCTTCTCGGCTGCGCCGAGGCCTTTCCGGGCGCGGGCCCGGTTGCCGTATTCACGGCTTCCGCCGTGGAGGACCAGGCGCGGGCCTGGTTGCCGTTTCCTTCCGCTGCGCGGGGCTTCTCTCGGCTGCGCCGAAGCTTTTCCGGGCGCGGGCCCGGTTGCCGTTCCACGGGTCCACCGGGACCCGTGACCCCGGCCAAGGGGACGAACGCGCGTCCCCTTGGAACCCGCGCGCCGGGGGGCTCAAATTGGAACGGCCAAACCGGTTCGCTAGGGGTATGGGATGGATAAATGCCGTGGCATCGATGCACAAGTCATCAGGGTCGCTATCGATATTCCCATGACACTGGCCGTTCCAGTTCTCGAGCCCCCCGGTCCCCCACGGCCCGTTTGATTGCCGATTTCCCGGCGCCGCTGCGCTGGCCGGGTTTGGGCTGGCGGGAATAAAAGGGCAGAGAATGGCCGACGCTGTTCCCTGTGGGCCGACGTAGGGGCGATCCTCGGATCGCCCTTAAAAACGAAAACAGGGACGGCGGCGTAGGCAGGGGCGGTGGTGTGTGGATGGTTTGATGCCGGATTTTGTCTAATGCTGTTTTGCCCGCGGGCGTTTTGCTGCGGGGTATGGACGATTCCGGTTCAGCGCAAACGGATGGACGGCGAGAAAACCTCCAAATGGCGGTTTCTCTTCGAACGCAGATTCAATTGGTCGGTTGGAAACCCATCCCGCTCGATGCCGTGAGCAGCCTGAAGCCCGGTTGATTCCACTTGTGCTGCAATGGTAGGGTCGGGTCAACCCGCGCCAGGGTCGGCGCATCGGCAAACACGGATCCAAAGGATGGTCCCAACATGATCCTTCGCACCTTCACAGCCGCGATCGTGTCCGCGGCAGCCTTCACCACCGCGATAGAGCCCGCCGAGTCCAGACAAAATCTGGGATTGTACGGCGGCACGATCCTTTCCTCCGCATGGGATCGCACCCATGCCATACTTTTCGCCTCGGTCGCGGGGCCACTGTCCCTGTTCGCCTCCACCGATACCGGTCGGACCTGGAAACCCGCCTTCCCGAAGGATTCGCTGAAGTGGATGGAAGGCCCGGACATGCGTGGCTGGGCAGGCCGAGGGATGAACGTCTGGTCCCAGGACGGCATCACCATGTGCAGATCCGTCGAAGAAGGCGGCGTCTTGTGGGCGCTCACCTTGTCCAGCGACGGAGAGCGCTTCCGCACCATCTGGGACGAAATCCTGAAGCGTCGCTGGCGCGAGGCCTGGCGCAACTCCCACCAGAAGGATCCCTTCCCTGGTGGGCTGAACACGGCCTTGATCCACCGGGGATCGCTCCTTTTGGGAATGGGCGGCGGTCTCCTGGTCTCGAAGGACACGGGCTCCACCTGGAAACCATGGTCGTTCCCCGATTCCGCGGGCATGTTCCAGCAGGACCCGGCCAAGCAACATCGCATCCAGAACGTGGTGGTGGCCAAGGACGACTTCTCGCGAGTCCTGGTGGTGGCATCCAAGCCCACCTCCGACATGGGCTCCACCGTCAACGGCTCTGGTGAACCCTGGATCACAACAGATTCCGGCAAGACATGGAAATTGCTCGCCATACCCGACACCATCGGGGCGTCGGACACCACCCACCTCTCGAACGTATCGCTGCTGTGGCAGGCCGGGAAATCATCGGATACGATGCTGATCGGGAACGCCGCGCAACCCAACGGATCCCCCACACCTCCCCCGGCGCTGTTTTTGAGCACCGATCGCGGGGCGACCTGGAAACGGATCTACCGGCAGACCACCGGCCCCGGACAGAATTCGCCCCAAGTCGGGGGGATCGCCGTGTTCCAGGATTCCCTCCTTCCAGGTCCTTCCGGGATCCGACTGGTCAGCGGATACGACTATTCCGACGATCTCGCGACCAGTTGGAAACGCATGGAGAAGGCGGCCAACGGCGAAATCGGACAGGTTTCGGCCATCACCGGCCACATCCCGGGAACCAACATCTGGTTTTCCGGTTCCGCGCTGGGCCCCAAGACTTCCTTCGACGGGATGGACTCTCCGAACTACCGCCTGGGCACCGACGGCATGACCTCCCTTGCCATCATGCGCGTGGCACAGCTCCCTGGCGACCTGAACCGGGTGTATCTGGCCACGGGAACAGGACTCGCCTTCACCCGCGCCTACACCGACACCTCGGTGAAGGGTGAAGCGAAATGGAAAGCACCCTATGGCCAGTTCCCGATCATGATCGACCAATCAGGATCGGTCTCCGACGTGGCGATCAATCCGTGGGATTCCGCCATGCTCGTGGCCGCGACAGGAAACGGCATCCAGCGAACAGTGAAGGGAGGCCACAGGCGCGAGGACTGGACCGAAATCCCCTTCCGGAACATCCCGGGATGGAAGGACTGGTGCTGGGTGCGCGACATCCGTTTCTACAGTCGGGACACCATCTACGCGGCCACCAAAGGCGACCAGACCAACGACGGAGGATTGCTTGCCTCCTACGACACGGGCAGGAGCTGGTCGAGCGTGGCCGCCATCGGAAACCGACCTGTGAATTCGGTCACCGTTGCCGACAACGGCGAGGCGAAGATGATCTATGTGGGCACGGGCAAAGGCTCCGTTCCCGGCTGGCTCTTCCGTTCCGCCGACGGAGGCAAGACGTGGGACTCGATCCCTGGCCTGGATGCGCGCAACAATCCCGGCCGCAAACAACTTCCCGTTCGCGACGTGGAGCCGCGCCCCGGCAGCGTCGATACCATCTACATCGCCGGCGGCGACAACACCGATTGGGCGGTAGGCTGGTCGTTCAACCGAGGCGACTCCATCCGGATTCCCGGACAGCGAGCCGGTGGCGCGGAAATATCGCGCATCGCCGTGAACAAGCATCATCCGGATTCCGTCTACTTCGCCATGCGAAACGCCATCGTTCTGTTGGACCTTTCCTCCGGACCCCAACTTCTGGACCCACTGCCGCCGTTGAACCCGGGCGATACCGCCAGGAAGATCCTTCCTCCTCCCGGCGACACCGGGAAGATGCTCCCGATGGAAACCGTGAACTTCATGATGAACTGGTTCGTGGGATACCCCGGTGAAATCCTCTACGACATCCACTACGACGAATTGATGATGGCCAGTTCCGTCGGAGCCTTCGGGGTTCGCTCCCAAGGCGCCGCGCCGAACACAAACATTCGCCAAAGACCCAAGGCCTCCGGCGACCTGATCGTCCATTCAGGCCTCTCGCGGATCCGAGTGTCCTTCGCCAACCCAACCGGAGCGGATGCACAGGTGGAGATCCTCGACCTTCGCGGACATCGTGTCGCATCGGTCCAGGCGACCCATCGCCAAGGCCGCTCGGAAGCGGTGATTTCGCGCACCCACCTCGGACGGGGAAGCTTCGTCCTGCGGGCGATCGTCGATGGACGTGCACAACAGCGGGTGATCTCGGCACCCTAACGGGATCGCAAAACCAAATCCGTTCCGCCATCCGTTGGGACGCAAGCTTTTGCGTCCCTGCGTTGGCGGGAATGCCCCGCTACTTCCAATTCGCTTCGTTGATGTCTTCGTTGACCGGGATCCATTCCGGCGCCGTTGTCGCCAAGGGATCGTAGCGTAGCGGGATGGTGAAGAGGCCCGCCAACCGGGCCACTTTCACGGTGCGGTTGCGGTACCCGAACGTACCAACGTTTTGGACCTGCTCCTCCACGCGCAGGAATTTGAGATGGCCGTGACGAAAAATGACGGTCTGGGTTTCCCAAGGAGACATCCGGTTGAGGTATTCCAAAGGACCGACGAACCCAAAGAGGAGCAAAACCAGGATCGCAGGCACCAGAACCGATCTTTGGGGCCCCCGAACAAACCAGACCCCCAACACGACAAATACTGGCGACACGACAAATGCCCCAAGGTACACCGCGGTCTTGAGGCCAGCGACCTTCATTTCCAGAAGGGACATCCAGTCCAGGGCAAACAGCCCATAGACCAAAAACCCAACACCGAGCAGCACTTTTTTCCAGGGAACATTCATGGTGACAACCTGGAAATTACGATTCCGCCCCTCATCGGAACATCTTCTTCCGAACCCGATCATCTCCATCGGCGATCCAACCAATTCTGCATCATGATGGCGCAGACAAACTGGCAATCCAGCCGGATTGGCGGGGGTCCGGGGGACACGGTTCATGGAACGGCCAATGGATCCGGCGATATCGATCGCGTCCCTGATGCCATGTCCAATGGATCAGCCCTCCATACCCATCACCCACCTGGCCCCAATGGCATGGCCGTTCCAGTTCGTGTCCCCCGGTGCGCGGGATCCAAGGGGCCGCGCGTTCGGCCCCTTGGTCGGGGTCCGGGTGCCGACGCACCCGGGAACGGCGTCCAGGCCCGCGCCTGGAATACGCCCAACGCAGTTGAAAAAAGCCCGGCGCAGCAAAAAAGATCAGCGCACCAATCGCCCATCCGGCGTTACCACGCCCTCGTCGTTGCCAAGAAAGGCTGGCATGCGCACTGCGGGCCGTCCAGCGGGAGACCGAGCCGATTTGTGCAGGACGGACGACGGATCCGACGGCGGAACGATCTCGCGCAGGGTCACGTTCTTGTACTCGGCCGTATCCCCATCCGTGCGCCACAGGAAGGTCCCGTGCCCCTGCGAGATGATGGCTTTTTCGTTGGTGTAGGTGCAGCCCGAAATCGCCGAAGGTGCCGCCGCGAAGGTGCCGGTGTCTTCCACCGATCCCACCTTCCACCAGATAGTTTTTGTCACATCCCCGCCGGACACCGAATCGATCCAGGATTCCAGGTGCACACCTTTTCCATCCGGTCGGTTCCACACGAGGTATTTCATGCCGATCCATCGACGTGTGGGTAGGCGAGCCCCACCCCACAGCGGACTTTGCGTGTGGAATCCCCCACCCGACCAATAATCGCTCGTGGGATGCTTGAGTTCCTTCTCGAAATCCCATTTCCCGTCGTTGCGAAACCGCGCGTAGTAGGTGGTCGCATCGCAATCGTTGCCGCCGGAAGAGGCATGGCCCAAAGGCCCGCTACGTGCGCCGACCACCAATCCACCGTAATCGGTGGCCGTGTTCCCCCAGTGGCGATAATAAGCAGTGAACTCCGTGTTCAGGAAGAACTGAGAGCCGGTGCCGGAAGTTTTGAGGGAATTCAAATGGAATCGCGGGGCGCCACCGGACAGTCGTAGCACACCTGCCCCATCGATCTGGAAGCCATCGGTGCTCCCGCTGTGATCTTCCGTCCAATCGGTGGGGTCGGACGGATCGGCAGCGTATTTGAGATTGCGGACCTTGCCGTTGGCCCAGTGCGCGGAGCTCCAGGTTTTACTGTTGGCCACGGTGGGCCGGAACATCTCGATCCCGAAGGTGTCCGTGGCCACTGGGCCCATCGCCAACGATTGCAAAACAGCCCCGACCACGTTGACCATGCGCTCTCCTGTGTTCTCAAGAAAGATCGCATAGCCCAATGCGCTGCAGCAAGATTTCCAGTAAATCCAGATCGCCCCAAAAGGGCCTGCAGCCAGGTATTCCTGCTTCAAAGGCAAAACCAGCACGAAGTGGAAATCCAATCCATGCGAACCACCCAAACGAATGACGCCGCCATGGACTTGCCCCGAAAACAGCGTATTTCCATCCAATCCCCGCCCGATGGCGCGTACGGCACCCTCGGGCATGTTCCAGGTTCACCTCCCCGGCGAAGCCCGCCGCCGGATCGCAAGGAAGATCCAGACATGGGCCACCAGATAGAGCGGCACCAGGAAGGCCGGGACAATCACCAGTGGGAATCGTCCCGAAGCGTCGGGGACCGCGGCCACCATCGCACCCAACCGCCCCGAACCCGCGATCCCTCCCAGGACCATCGCCAGCAGGATGTCCAACACCCCCAGGGCGTTCCATTGGCGGAGAAGACCCCGACCATTCGTTGACGGATTTCGGCTCGTGATCCAAACGGCCATCGATCCCACCAGGATCCCACCCGCGCCTGCGGGAATGGCAAACAGCGGCGAAGCCACGTGCAAACCCGCCGCATGGATCATGGCCAGCCCCGTGGCAACCCTGGACACATGAAGCGCGACGAAGGCCCCAGCGGAAAGCCCCTTCACCCAGCGCGCCAACGATGGCCAAAGAAAGGTGGCGACCAGCAGAGCTGCGGCCGGCAACCATCCCCACAGAAACGAGGGTGGTCCCCCGGTGTTTTTTGGAGTAAGCCAGCCGAAGAAAGCAAGCCAGCAAACCAAGGCACACCAAAGGGCCACCAAGGCAAAGAGCCCCTTTCCCAGCTCGGACGCGCCATCCCGCCTCGAGAAACCTTGGACGGCCGCCGCCCATCCCCCCAAGGCGACCAGGACTCCCAACGCCACGAGCACCAGCAGGATTTCCATATTCCAGACTTCCTTTCCTATCGTCGAGCTCCTTCCACACGGACTGTCACCCAAGGAGAGTATGTCCAACCAACCCAGGCCACCATTACCTCCCGAGGGAATCTCTCGCGGCACTCCCGGCTGGTTCGCCCAGGTTTTGAAACGCGCGCGAGTCCAGCGCGGACTTTCGCAGGAAGCGCTCGCGTTGGCCGCGGAAGTCTCCACACGCCACTTGAGTTTCTTGGAATCAGGCCGCGCCGCCCCCAGCGAGGAAATGCTGCACCGGCTGCTTTTTCTTCTGGAGGTCCCCACCGCCGAACGCGACCGAGCCGCCGTCGTGGAGGGATTCCCTCCTCTCCATCCCAATCCCCATGGGATCCCTTCCCAAGCACGCGGCGCCCTAGCGCTGGCGTTGGATTCCCACGAGCCCTTCCCCGCCGTGGTGCTTTCCAAGCGCTCCGAAGTCATGCAAGCCAACGACGGTGCTTGGCGCCTGTTCAAGAGGTTCGTTCGCGATCCCTCCGCATTGGAGGAACGCTTCGACATGGTGTCGGTGGTGCTGGATCCGCGGTTTTTCCGCGACTTCGTGGTGGATTGGGAATCGCTTGCCGGTCGATTGGTCCGACGGCTCCACCTGGCCCACCTGGAGAATCCGCACGAAGAACTGGACCGAAACCTCCTGGAGCGCGCCCTGGCCTACCCGGGAATGGAGTCCATGCGCCAAATCCTGTCCGACCTCGCCATCCCCGACCCCGTGGTGACACTGCGATTGCGACGGGACCATTGGGACCTTTCCCTGCAGGTGGTGGTAACTTCCCTCTCCGAACCCCTCCAACCCGCGCTGGGCGAAATCTTCGTCGAAACCTACCACCCCATTGACGAGGCCACCCGCGAGGCGTTTCGTCTCTGGGTCAAGGAGTCCCCGCACGATTGTGCTCGCTGACCCACCGGATGGCTAGGCTCGGTCCGTGGACCCCGAATCACTTGTCCTCCGCGGAAAACCATCGGAAGACAACCGATTGAATGCCGCCGATTGGCTAATTTTCCTCCCTTACCATCTTTTCGACCGGAGAGCCGACCTTGCCTCGTTACAATCCGCAGTCCATCGAACCCAAATGGCAGAAGGTCTGGCTCGACCAGAAGACGTTCCGTACCCCTGGACTCGATACCCTCGATCGCTCCAAGCCCAAGGCCTACATCCTGGACATGTTCCCGTACCCCTCGGGCGCGGGCCTGCACGTGGGCCACCCGGAAGGCTACACGGCCACGGACATCGTGAGCCGCTACAAGCGCATGCGCGGATTCAATGTCCTGCACCCCATGGGCTGGGATGCGTTTGGCTTGCCCGCCGAGCAATACGCCCTGCGCACCGGCACCCATCCGTCCATCACCACCAAGACCAATGTGGACACCTTCCGCCGCCAGATCCAGTCGCTGGGACTCTCCTACGACTGGGACCGCGAGGTGGACACCACCGATCCGTCCTACTACAGATGGACCCAGTGGATCTTCTCCAAGCTCTACGAGACTTGGTACGATCCCGCCATCCGCAAGGGCCGCCCCATTTCCCAACTGGAGATTCCTTCCGGCGTGTTGGCCCAGGGCGACAAGGCTGTGGCGGAATTTGTCGGATCCAAGCGCCTGGCCTACACGGCCGAGGTGAGCGTGAACTGGTGCGAGGCCATGAAGGCCGTGCTCGCCAACGAGGAAGTGACCGGCGAGGGCCGCTCGGTGGAAGGCAACCACCCGGTGGTCAAACGCCCGCTCAAGCAGTGGATGCTGCGCATCCCGCTGTACGCGGAACGCTTGATCGAAGATTTGGAATTGGTGGACTGGCCGGATGCCATCAAGGAAATGCAGCGCAATTGGATTGGAAAGAGCCACGGCGCGGAAGTGGATTTCCAGGTTTGCGGAAGCTCTGACAAAATCCGCGTCTACACCACAAGACCCGACACATTGTTTGGCGCCACCTACATGGTGCTGGCCCCGGAACACGCGCTGGTGGCCCAGATCACCACCCCTGCTCAGCTGGCCGAGGTCAAGGCCTACCAGGAACAGGCCGCGCGCAAATCCGACCTGGAGCGGACCGATCTCGCCAAGGGCAAGTCCGGCGTGTGGACCGGCGCCAAGGCCGTCAATCCGGTCAACGGCGAACAGATCCCGGTGTGGATCTCCGACTACGTGCTGGCCACCTACGGCACCGGCGCCATCATGGCCGTGCCCGCCCACGATTCCCGCGACTGGGAATTCGCCAAGACGTTCGATCTGCCCATCATCCGCGTGCTGGATGGCGGAAAACCGGACGAATGCTGGGAAGAAGACGGCCCCCACATCAACAGCTCCAACGGCGAGATCTCGCTGGACGGACTTGGCTTGACAGACGCTGTCGAGAAGATCACCGCATTCCTGGCCGCCAAGGGCGCGGGCGAACCCAAGGTCAACTACCGCCTGCGCGACTGGCTGTTTTCCCGCCAGCGCTACTGGGGCGAACCGTTCCCGCTCATCCACTGGGAAGACGGCACCATCTCGCTGGTTCACGATTCCGAACTTCCCGTGCGCTTGCCGGAAATGGAACGCTTCGAGCCCTCCGGCACAGGCGAATCCCCATTGGCCAACGCCACCGATTGGCTGAATGTGACGGATCCTGTCACCGGTAAAAAAGGCCGTCGCGAGACCAACACCATGCCGCAGTGGGCGGGTAGCTGCTGGTACTACATCCGCTACATCGATCCGCGCAACGCGCAGACGTTGATCGACAACGAACTGGCCAAATACTGGCTGCCGGTGGACCTGTACGTGGGCGGCGCCGAACACGCGGTGCTCCACCTGTTGTACAGTCGTTTCTGGCACAAGGTCCTGTTCGATCTGGGCGTGGTGGAACACGCCGAGCCCTTCCACAAGCTCTACAACCAGGGCATGATCCTGGCGTTCGCCTACGAGGACGCCCGCAAGGCCACCGTGCAATCGAGCTTGGTGGAAGAACGCGACGGCGGCTGGTTCCACAAGGAAACCGGCGAGAAGCTCAACCAGATCGTGGCCAAGATGTCCAAGACCCTGGGCAACGTGGTGACGCCGGACGAAGTCGTGGCCAGCCATGGAGCGGACGCCATGCGGTTGTACCTGATGTTCATGGGGCCGCTGGACCGCGCCAAGCCCTGGCAGTCCAACGGCATCGAAGGCGTGCATCGTTTCTTGTCGCGCGTGTGGCGCCTGTTGGTGGACGAAGACGCCGAGAACCTGGTGCTCAAGCCATTGGCCAACACGGAATCTGTCGAGTTGGAACGGCTGCGCCACCAGACCATCCTGAAGGTGCAGGAAGACATCGAAGGGATGCGCTTCAATACGGCCATCTCGCAATTGATGGTCTATGTGAACGGCCTGTTCGAAGCCCTCCCGGCGACTCCGGGTGCCGCTGCGGGGGTGCCTGGCGTGGCGGCGGAAACCTTGGTGCAATTGTTGTCGCCTTTCGCGCCGCACCTTGCCGACGAATTGTGGAGCCTGCTGGGAAGGTCCTCCACTCTTGCCTACCATCCCTGGCCCGTGGGCGAGCCCTCCAAGGCGGAAGAAGACTCCGTGGAGATCGCGCTCCAGGTCAATGGCAAGCTCCGCGACAACGCGAAAGTTTCCAAGTCCGCCACCAAGGAAGAGCTTTTGGCGCTGGCCAAGGCCAACGCCAAGGTGCAGAAGTTCCTGGAAGGTCAAGTGATCGTGAAGGAGATCGTGGTGCCGGGAAAAATCGTGAACATCGTGGCCAAACCGGCGTAGGAGGCGCAGTGTCGGCAGTCTTGACGTGAGCATCGACGCGCTCCGACTGCCGACACTCTCTCCAGTCGCTATTTGTCTGACAGGTCCGTGCGCCGAGACACCAAAGTCATCGAATCCAATCGTCCCTTGGTGTTCTTGAATTTGAGCCTGGTTTCTGTTAAAGATTCAATATTCCAAACTTTTGAACTGGAGGTTGTCTCCCCTACGCAGGTGTAGGACATCGAGATGGCAGACCCGGAAAGGGACCAGATCCCCTCGCATCGCTTCGACGAATTTTCAGCCTTGCCTGTGGCGACTTCCACACTGTGCAAGTGGGCCACCTCCAAGTACTTCCCACCTGCTGCGTAGACCTCCGAAATGCTATCGTCATGGGTGAATTCCATCTCTCCGCCAGAAGCAATTTCCGGAGCGGCATGATGGATCAACCAGGTCCCCTCGAGCTCGGACGCAGAGGAGCCCCCGCTGTTGGCGATCGCACCTGCCTTTTCGGAAGACCCAGGGTCGCTGGAACTATCACATCCAGCCGACAACAAGAGCCCGCTGAACACCAAACAGCCTGTGAACCACGTTGTCCTTTGCACGAAAATTCCTTTGTTGCAATTTTGCTGCCGTCCGCCAACATTGAGAGGCGGAAATAAAATTCCCGCACACCCTGTCGTCTGCCGTGTAAACTCGGCAGACCGCCACCGTTCTCGATCTACGCTACCGGATGTCCAGTGTCCTGGAGGCACTGGATCGCAGCGAGGAAGATCGCGTCTTCTATCACGGCAAGCTGAAGGGCCGTATCATCCCCGAAGGAGCGGCCACATCCACTTCCGTGGCATCGCATCCCTTCTTCGGTTCGAGCAAGCAGGAACCGACGGAATCCGTAAAGGAGGTCATGGATCGGCTTCGTGGAGGACGGTTCAATCCCGACCGTTCGCCCCGAAGCGCAGGAACCGTCCTTCCCGATCCACACCGACCACCAGTCGCCCTTCGATGGTGCGCACCGTCAAGCCGGCTTGGTTCCGGGAGCCGCCCGAGTGCAGACGTTTTTTGACGGAAGATGCGGGACCGGGGGGATTGGGGTTGTCCTTGACGTACTGCTTGAGCCAGGTGAAGGCGGGTCGGTCCACTTCGTTTTTGATCAGCCCCGAGAACTTCGCTTGTTCCCACGTTTTCCCGTAGATGTAGCCCCAGATGGTGACGCCCGCCACATAGGGGGATTCCCAGATCACCGGAAACAGTGCCTTGTAGGCGGCAAGCTGGGTCTGGTCGTCTTCGTAGGAAAGATCCAGCTCCGACACGTAGATGGGAAGTCCCGTGCCATCGTGCAACTTCTTCAAGACGGCTGCCAGGTCGCTTGCAGTCATTTCCGGGTTGACGTACTGGCCCGTGGTGGCCCCCAGGTCGTGGGCTTGGCATCCGATCGCGTCGATCAAGGCAGGATCGATCTTCTGCACGGCCTGGACGATCTGGATGAATTTGTCGACATCCCACCGAAAGTTGTTGTAGTCGTTGAGCACGAGCTTCGACTTGGGCCAACGCTTGCGCGCCATCTGGAAGGATTTCACGATCCAGACAGGATTTGTGATGGAGGTGTCGCCCAGGGAAAGGGCCCACGACTTGGGGAAGGCATGGTACGGCTCGTTCACCACATCGATCAGATCCGCATCCGGATAACGTGCCGCGGCCGAATCCATGAAATCCACCACGGCGGCGAGCTGTTTGTCCTTGGTCAGGTTGTCCATCCAGTAGGGGTATTGGCTGCCCCAAACCAGGGTGTGGTACTTGAACGGGATCTTCTGCTTTTTGGCGTAGCGGTACACGCTGTCGCAACGTGCCCAGCTTTTGGTTCCCTGGGTCCCTTCCACCGATCCCCACTTGCAGACGTTCTCTGCGGTGATTTGGTTCCAGTACTGGAGAAAATCCGGTTTGACCGCATCCAGGTAGCTGTCGTCCCTGCTTGTGATGTTCCCCAGGAACTTCGTACCACCCTTGGCCAACTGGGCATGGGCCATCGTCGAGACTCCAACGACAAGAATCGACGCAATGCGTTTGGCCACGATCAGAAACTTTCCTGAACTCACTTTGATCCCCTCTGGAAACGCCCCCCGGATCGATCGAAAGGGCACTGATGCTCAGATCTTACCTCCGGAAAGGTCCTTGCGGTGGGGGGATTCTGAGAAATCACGCGGCACGACCTCGGCGGATTTTGGGGGGGGAATTGGAAACTTAAATTGCCTGAGAACGCCCCAGGCGAGTAGCCCCGATCAGATTCCACTGGAAACGCGTCAAGCCAGCAGACCGCCCCATCACCATCCAAAACAGCCAAATTTCGTCTCCACCGGGCAATAGTGGACATTTTTCTGCTATTGAAAACTTGACGATTTCATGGAGTTTACATCCCGGCAACACTAAGTTCATCTTCAACCAATGCAACCAGGTGACCGGATCAACCGGCCCCGAAACAGAAAAGACTAGAAGCACATGAAAGCCTCCTCGATCCTCCTCGCCTTGCTCGCTTGCAGCAACTTCGCGGCCGCTGCCGAATCCATCCCGCTCAAGAATACCGTCGGGATTGGCATCGCCGCCGGCGCCCAACACTACGATGGCACCTTCGGCGACAATTCGATGCCGTATTTCCGCGGCCACGCGGAATACCGTCCCACGGAGTGCATCGGCGCCCGCTTGATCGGCGGATTCGGCAACATTTCCAATGGCTCGACGGAATTTCGCACGGAATACTTCTCGAACATCGGACTGCAGGGTGTTTTGCAGCACCGCTTCGAGGTTCTCGGCAACGTGCGCCCTTACCTCGCCTCCGGCGTCTCGACGGATTTCGGCACCGTCAAATGGTCCGGATCCCAGGTCTACGACCTGGACTACAACTTCTACATGCCCGTGGAACTGGGCGTCGAGTGGTTGCTCACGCGCAATGTTTCCGTGACCGGATTCGCTGAAACCCGCGTCCACGCCGTGGATTGGGACAAGCTGGACGGGATCGCCACCTCCGGCGGCTACTTCGACAAGCGCGACGACCTGTACCGTGCGGGAATCGGCCTCACCTGGCGTTTTGGTCTGGACTCCGTGTCCGTTCCCAAGGTGCCTGAAGTGGCTCCCGTCACCAAGATCGTCCAGGAAGTCAAGCCTGCCGCGATCGTGAAGGTGGATTCCGACCTCGACGGCGTTCTGGATCCGATGGACAAGTGCGCCAACACTCCCGCCGGCATCAAGGTGGATGGCTCCGGCTGCCCGATCGACTCCGACAAGGACGGTGTCGCCGACCATCAGGACAAGTGTGCCGCCACCCCGGTCGGCGTCAAGGTGGATGCTTCGGGTTGCCCGATCGACACAGACAAGGACGGCATCGCCGACTTCCAGGATAAGTGCGCCAGCACTCCTTCCGGTGTCGCGGTGGATGCTTCGGGCTGCCCGGTCGACTCCGACAAGGATGGCGTCGCCGACTTCCAGGACAAGTGCCCCAACACGGCCGCAGGCGTCAAGGTGGATGCCACCGGTTGCCAGGAGATCAAGATCGAGAAGGGTGCCAAGCTCACCTTGGAAGGCATCGTGTTCAAGATCGGTTCCGCCGACATCGATTCTTCCAGCGCACCGAACCTGGCCCAGGCCGCTCGGGCGATCAAGGCCGCTCCCACCGCCAAGATCGAGATCGCCGGCTTCACCGACAACGTCGGCAACAAGGCCAAGAACCAGGCCCTTTCCGCCAAGCGCGCCAAGTCGGTGCAAGCCTACCTGGTGAAGCTGGGCGTGGGCGCCAAGCAGGTCACATCGAAGGGTTACGGCTCCGCCCAACCCATCGGCGACAACAAAACCGAAGACGGCCGCTCCAAGAACCGTCGCATCGAGTTCCGCGTCAAGTAACTCCAGCCGACCGCGCCATCGCGCGGATCCGGTCCATTCTCCGGGCGCCACATCCTTTGGATGTGGCGCTTTTTCGTTTGCGGTCCTACGCGGAACGTTGTCGATCTAACTTCCAATCGTGGAAACCGCATCCATCGACCGCATCGCCTTCTGCGAACATCTCGCCCATCGCACCTGGCCCAGCCGCACCCAGGAGAACATCGGCGCTTGGATCCTGCGGGAAAACGAAGGATTCACACGCCGTGCCAATTCCTGTCTGGCACTGGGCGATCCCGGGATGGCACAGGGCTGCGCGATCGATCGAGTGGAGGCCTGGTATCGCCAGCGCGGGCTCGAGCCTTGCATCAAGGTCTGCAGTGCCGCCCCGGATAGCCTGGACGGATTTCTCGAGTCTCGTGGATGGATCCTCGCGAATCCGGCCTTGGTGCTTTCTAAGGAACTTCCCGCGGCGGCTCGAATGGCACCAGATTTTGTCATCACGGACGTTCCCGAGGCCCGATGGCTCGCCCATCTCGCTGCCTGGGACGGCGAATCCGCAGACAAGGCCACGCTCCACGCCGATCTCGCGCGCAGGATCCCGCGCGCAGGATTCGCGAGCTGGAGAAGCGGCGAGGAAATCCATGCGGTGGCCACCGTGGCTCTGGATCCGACCTCGGCGCATCTGTACGACCTCGTGGTCCGCGAGGACCTCCGGGGTCGCGGCATCGGTGGTGGATTCCTGGAGTCCCTCCTGAGCTGGGCCAAAGACCAAGGCGCGGATCGAGCCTACCTGCAGGTCTTGGAATCGAACGAGCGAGCCAGACGATTGTACGCCAAGATGGGTTTTGCGGAGCACCATCGGTACCACTACCGGGTGGGCCAGACCACGGCAAGGGTCAGCTGCGGATGCTGAACAGAATCGGCCCGTGCGAGTACCGGGATTGCCGGTGGCTTCGGGTCTGGATTCCATTCCTGAAATCCGTCCCCTTGTGGTTTTGCTTGTTGGGCTGCTTTGTCGTACCCCTCGACCATCCACGCCCGTTCCCCCCGACGACCCTGCCTCGGACGAGATCCCTGGACAGCCTGATCGTTTCCGAAATCGTCGATCCCCGCAGTCTCGATGTTTCTCTGCACTGGAAGGATGACTCCGGAAAAATCCTTGGCAGTTTGGCGGCCCTGAAATCCCACCTCGAGTCCTCCGGCAAATCCCTTGCGCTGGCCATGAACGGCGGCATGTTCGATACCGGATTCACCTCCCACGGGCTTTTCGTCCAGGAGGGAAGCGTTATCCACCCATTGGACACCTCCGCCGGAGAAGGGAACTTCTATCTCGAACCCAACGGCATCTTCCTGATCGACACCTCAGGAAGGGCGAGGATCACCCCCACGGACAATTTCCGGGACAGCGGACAGGTCCGCTACGCGACCCAATCGGGCCCCATGCTGGTGATCGATAGCGCGATCCATCCAGCCTTCATCGCCGGCTCGAAGAATCTGAACATCCGAAACGGCGTCGGGATCCTGTCAGACGGCCGACTGCTCTTCGCCATTTCCCGCACCGAGATCAATTTTCACGACTTCGCGACATTTTTCCTTCGCCATGGCTGCGCCAACGCGCTCTTTTTGGACGGGTTCGTTTCACGCGCCTACATGCCATCGAAAAACTGGATCCAGACCGACGGGGAATTCGGTGTCATGATCGGGGTGACGAAAGGAACCGATCTGGAAAAGGCACCCTCCCACCATGCGCGGTGACCTTCCGCTCGAAGTGCGCTCGCCAGGGCCGGATAGGTTACAATAGACGCATGCGCTCGTTCCTCCCTTTTTTCGTGGGCATCGGATTCGCCGCCACTTCACCTGCGGCTTCGGTCTTTTCCACCGATCTGGAACATGGCGACAGCGGCTGGACCTTCTTCGCACGCAGCAAGGATTCCGCTATCGGCGAGCTTGTCTCCGAAAATTGTCATAGCGGAAAGTTCTGCTTCTCCTTCGACCAAAGGGGCGGACAGGACTGGGCGTACTTCTCCGGGGCCCTTTCTCGCTCGGTCAATGCCGGCGAGATCTGGACCTGGTCCGTCTGGGCTCGCACCGACACCATGGCCGGCAGCGCCGGCCCGACCATCGCGGGATTCGACGCTGCGGGCAAGGCAATCTCGTGGAGCCTTGCGGGAGCAGCGTTTTCAAGGCGACCTTCCGGCTGGACTCGTTACGTTGCGAAACTGGTGGTCCCGACAGGATGCGTGAGGATCCTGCCTCGGATCACTGGATGGGGTCCTGGACGCGGAGCCTTCGACGACCTGGAATGGTCTCTGGCGAAATCCTCGTCCGGTCTGGCTCCCATCAGGCTCGCCAACGACTCTTTGCGGGTGGTCGTAGACCCCTCGTCCCTGGGAATGGCGCTCCATGATTCCATCCACCGCGATTCGGTCGTGATCGAGCCGGTGTCCACGTTCTCCACCGACTCGGTCTCCCTGCATGGATCCGACAGTGCTGCCCTCTATTGCCAGTACATCCCTGGAGGATGGGCCATCGAGGTGGGTTTGCGGCTGCGTGGTGGCGCACTGGGAATCACTCTGCATGCCGATTCTTCCAGCCCCCTGATGGCCAATCTGCTGTTTCCGGGCCAGGTGCGGACCCGCAAGGGACAACGGATCGCGATGCCGCGCGGCACCGGCATCACCCTGCCGGTGGACCACCCAACGTATTCCTGGAGCCACCATTTCGCCAATTTCTGGGAATGGCAGGTGTCCATGGGGTTGGCCGCCGCCACCGATGGAAAGACGGGTTTTGTCATCTCCTACGACCAACCCTCCGACGCCGGAGTCGCTTGGATATCCAAGGAAGGCCTGCGCCAACCCGAATCCTTCCAGGCTCCCTCCAAGCGCATTTGGATGCACGACCGCTCGCTGCTGGTCGCGCCGTTGCGCGGGGGCGGATGGAAGGAGCTCGCCTCTCGCCACCAGTCCCGCCAGCGGGAGCTGGGTCGCGTGCGCAGTTGGGGTGAAAAGGTCCTCCAGAACCCGAACGTGGCCAAGCTTCGCGGGGCAGTGGATTTTTGGACAACAGGCTCCTGGCCCGGGCTCGACTACCGCTTCTTCGATACACTGAAGCTCTTCGGAGTGGACAAGGGGCTCGTTCATTGGGGCACCACCAGCGGCGCCCAGATCGATTCTCTCAACGCCCGGGGTTTCCTGACCTCCGTCTACACGCAAGTTTCCGGGGCGCTCGCAGGAGGATCCTCCATGCTCGACTTGGAATACCCGGCCGGCATCGCGCTCGATTCCTCCGGAGCGATGATCGATGGATTCGAAGGTTTGGATGCCAAGGGGAATGTCCTCTACTCCATGAGCCGGATTTCGCTTCGGCGACAGTTGGAGATCCTGAAAAAAACCGTGGGAGCCGATCTCGCCGCGAGACCTCGCAACACACGCTTCATCGACGTGACCATGGCGGAAAACCTGCACGACGACTACAATCCGATCTTTGGTTCGTCCCGCCACGAAAACATGCTCCTGCGCACCGCGATGTTCGGATATTTGAAGGACACGCATCACCTGGTGACCGGAAGCGAGCAAGCACGCGACGTTTCCCATGCGGTGGTCGACTACGGCGAAGGACCGATGTCCATCGCCAACAACAAGGACGCTGGACAGGACTGGATCACTCCCGAACCGGTCGAGCCCAAGGCGGATGCCCTCAGCTTCGATCCCTCACGCCGAGTCCCTCTCCTGTTGTTGGCCAACCACGATGGCTTCGCGCCCACATGGTATTCCGGAGATGGACAATCGAAGGTTCCTGCACGCTGGGACGCCAAGGATGCCTGGAACATCCTGTACGGAACCATGGCTCTGATCGCCCCCAAGGGGCGCGCGATGTGGGATACCCTGCAAGGCCGGTACCTGCGGACCATTCTTCTGGTGGGTGCCGCCCACGACCGGTATGGATTCGAGCCCATGGTGGATTTCCTTCCTGTTTCGGACGATTGGCGTCTTCAGAAGACATTTTTTGGCAACGGGTGGACCTCCCTCGCGAATCTCGACACCCTGCCGCGGATCCTTGCCAGTGACACCTTGGCCGGAAACGGATTTTTGGCATCCGGAGGAAACGAAAGGATCGGACGGATCCTGTCTGGCGGAATCCCGCTGAATTTCCTGGAGCTTTCGGACCGATGGTTCGTGGATCCGGAAGGTGCCAACGTCAACTGGGATGGCATCCGTACCAGCGGCGGTGTCTCCATGGTCCGAAGCGGCGACTCGACCATCCAACTTGCCTTCACGAGCGGGCAGAACTCCATCGATCTCCATCCAGGCTTGCTTCCCTGGCCGGCTCCATCCGTTCGCGTTTTCCAGAGCGGCACCTCTTCCGAAATCGGAATCCCGTTGGCGAACGGATGGAATCGCATCGATCGTCGAGCCTCCCCCTTTTTCACGCTGCGCGGTGCCTTCGGGGCATTCCGTACCGGACCGAAAGCCGGACGGATGAGCGTGGACCCGTTGCGGGTCCTGGCTGGAAAAGGAGGCCTGGAATTGCGTTGGAGCCAATCCGAGCCCATGGAATTCCACCTGGAAATCTTTCGGTTGGACGGTTCACGCGTGCATTCTTTCCGCCAATCGGGCCTGGTTGGAGAGAACAGGTTGCAGATCCGCGTCACTCCAGGGATTTTGGTGGCTCGGCTGGAAGTCGGTTCCGAGGTCCGAAGGATGATACTTCCCGCCCTGCGATAATGGCGATCCACCTTAAAGGCAATCCACCAAATGACCCAACTTCCCTATCAAGAACATGTGTTCGTCCGAAACCACCCCAGCCTGCTGGAGGTCTTCCGGAACCAGTCGGAACGGTTGCGGGCGTGCCTGGATGGGTGGTTGGCCAGCCGAAAAGCGGACATCGATCTCGCCTCCCTCAAAATCATATCCACCGAAGGCGACCAAGAAGGCTTCCTCACCTTGGGCTTCGATGAGACCCAGTGGCTTGCCTGCCGTCTGGAAACCGGACGCCAAGCTCATCAGGTGCGGATTGCCTTTCGAAGCACCTCACACGAGATCACGCTGCGCACCCTACCACGTGATGCGTTTGGGGATCGTGTCGACGAATTTTAGAGGGTCTCCCCCCTTGCTTTCTAGCGGCCGATCCCATATATTTTCGCCCTCTAGGTCCCCATCGTCCAGAGGCCTAGGACGGCGGGTTTTCAGTCCGCTAACTGGGGTTCGAATCCCCATGGGGATATAAAAGCCCACCTTCGATCCTTCGAGGGTGGGCTTCTTGTTTCTTGAATATCTGCCTAGGACGGCGGGTTTTCAGTCCGTTAACTGGGGCTCGAATCCCACAGTCCCTCCGGTGGGGAGGGAACCAGTTTGAATCAATCCCGCCGGATCCAGCCCAAGCGGATGATCTTCTGACGGAACACATTTCGATTTTCCACTTCCCGCCAAGCCACCACACGCATCAAATAGACGCCTGTCGGGGCCATCCGGTTGTTGGCCACGCCGTCCCAACCCACCCATACTTGGAAATTCCCGCGAGAATCGACCGGAACCTTACTCTCCACTGCCATTCGACGAGCTTCTTCCATCTCGCGGCGAGCGATGAACACGCCGAGATTGTCGTACAGATAGACAGAAACCCGCGACGCAGCATTGAGCGTCACGATCGTCCCCACCAGATTCGAAGTATCCGGCATCGGAGTGCCGTCGAGGGTCTGCCAAGGACTTGGCCCTCCTCGACCCGCGCGAACGAATACCTGCATGACGGGCTCGGTTTCTGGCGGCACCTTTCCATTCCAGGTGCGCATCGGATGGTACGGAAGCGCCAGAAGTCGAACAGGGAGAGGCCCCAACTCGAGCTTTACCCAGGCGGCGACCGCTTCGGGCCCCACACCATTCGCATCGGTCAGACCACCCCGAATCACTGGATTGATCCGAATGCCATCACCCTCCTTGGGATAGACAGACGTATCCACCAAAAACATCGCATGACGCATATCCGGTGTCAGAATCGCTTGGAACGGCACGATCGCATTTCCCGGTAGCCACGGAATCATATCGCCCCAGCTGATCCAGCTCAGCGATGCGGAAGCCGTCTTGACGGGCTCGCTGAAGTCGGCATAAAGCGTGTCCGGTACACCGTCTTCGAACGCATATCGCATGCGCGCTCGCACCGGCGCAGGAGGCACGCCGTCCAGGATCGGGAAATGGGTAGAGACCGTGTCGCCATCAAACGAGGCGATCATCGATCCCAGGTTCCAGCAGCCATTGGTCGGACATGCAGTCTGACCGTACGAAAAGGGCGGCAGATCGAAGATGACGATGGTTCCGCCGGAATCGGTCCTGGCCTGGGTGGTCAAAGCAAAGCGACTGTCCAAGCCACCCAACGAATCCGGCCAGCGGAATCGCCAGTCTTCCAGCGCAGCCAGTGGGCGCAAGAACTTCATCACCACGCGATCGGCCTTTCCGTCTCCGTTGGCGTCTTGCATAAACGCCCATTGGGGGGCGGGATCGGTTCCAATGATTTGAACTGCCTTCGAAATCAAGCCTGGCCGGTTACCCTGGACATCCAACACACCGCCACCCGGTGAAAATCGGACCCAGTCACCCGGTGCGGGTGTCCCGGAAGGCAATCCGGCGGGAGCGATGAGCACCAATGCGCCTGTCACTGGATCGAGCCACTGGTTCACGAACTGGTAGGCGGGCAGAGATCCATCGGATTGCAGCTGACGCACCAAATCGCCCAACGCGGTCACGTTTCTGATGGATTCACTGGGCCAGACTCTCAGCGTGTCCCATCGCTCTCCCCGGTACAAAATCGCCTTGGTAGGAACGGGTGCCACGCCATCGCGGATGGGGAAGGGTTTCCAGCCGGTCTGGTCGCGCTGCCAACGGCCCAGATCGGTGGTCGTCGCCGAAGTTCCCGGAAGTCCGGTCGGGACATCCAGATCCAGGATCCTTCCGCCGCCACTGATGACAATTCCCGGCAGATCAGGTCCGATCCAGAAGGTGGTGTCCGGCCAAGCGGCGCGAATCGAAGTCTGGTCGGTCCAGGGATGATGCAGCCAGACGCGGAGGTGGTCGGCTCGACCGTCGCCATCCTGATCCGTCCAAAGGCCGGAATCCGGCGGCATGGCCACCATTCGGATCGGGGATGCGGTTCCGACCGCCCAGTACTTGGCCAAAACACCATCGATCTGGCCAAAATTGACTTCCGCTTGGGCCACGAACCGAAGAGTTCCACGGCCTGCGACGATCGAAACCGCGGCGCCATCGGGCAAGGTCAACCCCAGTGACGGAACCAGATTGGCCACTCCCGAGCAGGTGTCGCAGCGTCCGGATTTGCCCCAAACCTCGACACGGAGGGTTTTGGGACGCAGGATCTCACCGATCAACGCCAACGGATTCAGGGCATTGCCCAGGCTGTCGAGGAACACCAATTTGAACGGGTCGGCTTGGACGATCCGGGTGGCGGAATCGGTCAGGGTTCCGCCCAGCGCCAGCATGGCGCTTCCTGGACGGAGCAAAGCGAGATCGACGCGCGCGAAACCCGCCACCATCTGGACATCCGGTTTCGCTCGGCCCAACGCATCCACCAGCTGGTAGACAGAATCCGTCAGAAGCGAGTTCAGCGAGAAGTCGCAGGTGTTGCATTGCCCGGAAGAATTCCAGGCGCCGATCCATGCCTTCGTCCGGGTGGTGACTTCGCCGCGGATATAATCCACCGGCTCCGGCAGAGGCTTGCCGGTGGAGTCCGTCCAGACCAGGCGATAGGGCTTCCAGTCCAGGGGCGACCAGAAGATGGCCGTGCCGGAATCCGCCAAAGAAGCGGTCAAACCCAGTCCGGACCTGGGCTGGGACGAGGTCAACACCACCGAGGTCCGCCCCCCCACCAACACCACAGAGGTGACGGGAAGTCCGGCTGTCGTGGTGATGCGCACCGCAGGATCCGGAGGCTGCAACCGGACCACGTCGCGGCAGGTATCGCAGCGGACCCCCGCATCGGCGACTTCCAGCCACAGACGGATGGGTGAGCGTACGTCGACGGAAATCCGGTAAGGGGAAACAACCGCACCGGTGGAATCCACCCACCGCAGCACGTGGGACCGGACCACGATCGGCGTTCGCACGTCGGAGGAATCGCCCGCCATGGCCAATGCCGTCAGCGAGAACGTCCCGTAAACATCGCCGCGGACCCAAACTCGCCTGGGTTGCCCAAGTGGACCGGTCATGACCGTGTCCAGCTCGCTCAGAAGTCGCTTTCCAAGCGAATCGGCGAAGACGACAAGTCCTGGCACAGGACGCAGCCGGAAGGGGGCTGCCTTGTCCCAGACCACGGGCCCGGACATCTGGAGGAGATCCATCGCCACATACTGGCCAGGAGAGGCCACCACCGGGCCGTGCAACACGAAGATGGGGCGTGGGCGGTAGGCGACCTCGAAAGTCACGTCGCGATATTGGGTGGTGTCCTGGGCGAACTGGATCCGCATGTTGTAGATCCCGGGCGCCAATCCGGTGATGGAATTGGAGTCGAGCAACATCTGGGCGGAATCGGCGCGGATGGTGATCCCCCCGAAGGAAACTCCCGTCTGCAGCACAACGGGGGTGGCGAGCTTCAGGCCGGAGAGCACGAACCGCCCCGCCGCGGGCAAATCGGTCTTGGTGGTGGCGCATCCCTCGCCCTGCTTGCGATGCAGCAGAAGATCGAACCGACGCAACCCCGGTCCCAACCGGGTTTCCTTCATGTCAAATTCCGGCAAGTTGAGAAGATTCAAGGACGTGGTGATCTTCATGTGCGATTGGACGGTTTTGCGCTCGCAGAAGAAGAAATCGAACGGATACGTCTTGCCCTCGGTCAATCCCAACAGATCGAGATCGACCGAAGCGCTTTGGGCCGTGTGCACACCACCCAGATCCACGACCAGCTTGCCGTTGATGTACACCCAGACGTCGTCGTCTCCGGTGAAATCGAACTTCTGTCCCTTGTGGTAATTGAAGATCGCGTGCGATTCCAGGCAGAAGTGGAAATTGTGCGGCTTGCCGTCGTCGGCGATGTGCTTGATGTTGTGAGGATCCAGCACAGGGTCTAGGTCGTCGATGGGGAAGTAATAGGAGTCTTCGAAGGAATAGAGTCCCGTCGACGTGGACAACGTCAGGGGAAGATCACGACAAGTCGTGTAATTGACCCCCGGCACATCGCGAAACCACTGGGGAATGGTCTGGTTTCCAAAAATATCCTCGGCGGTGGGGATGGGTTTGCCGTCCGCTCCTAGGGTGGTTTGAACCATGCCCTTGGCGCCGTCCCCACTGTAGCGTTCGAAGGCAGGATGAGTCGAATCGAAATCACGGATGATTCCAGCCAACAGCGAGACGAAGCATTGTCCCCGTGCCTTGGTTGGCAAGGCTGAAAGCCGCCAGGTCCCAAGGCTATCCGGCCCGATCCGGGCAGTGTCGCCGGCAAGAAATAGCGCGGAAAGGTTGAACGGGAGCGCACTACCTGCGCCAGCTTGCCCCCAGGTCGCGGCATTCCCAGCCAAAACGACTCCCGTCGGAGCCACGTCGTAGCGAACCGCACGGTACCAGCCGCAACGCTCCTGGATAGGAGCACCCACCACCGTTGCACCATCGGAAAAACGGAAGGTGGGCAGAACGAACGGGAAATTTCCGTCCCAGGGATTGAACGCCTCCACCACCGTTGCGCGGGGCATGGCGCTTGTGGCGGCTGGAGGCGAGTTCGCGCTGGCTTGGGCGAACACCCATGCGGTGTCGTTTTTCGTGACCACCGAATCAAACCGAACAGGCTGCCCGGCGGTGGACGATTGACCGGATGCGCTGAGATATCGGCCTTGTGCAGATTTGAATTGCAGATCCAGATGGGTGAAGCCCCACGAAGTCGATGCGTACCAACCTGGCCTACCTACCACGGGAATCATGGTTTCCCATGGCAAGCTTTCTGTGCGCATGGAGGGGGGCAGGCCCATCGACTGGCCCTCCCAAGGATTCCAAAACAAGACAGTAAACTGATTGGGGCGCTGGACGAGAAGTCGCGGAGGTCCACCTCGTGCGGGTGAGGGAACCATCCAAACAGTATCGTAGACCGCAAACAGGGCATCGAGGTTGTGTCGCTTCCCCGCTCCCACCAGAGAGATCGAGTCGTAGCCCTGAGAGAGGTACTCGTGCCAAGTGCCGCCCGCTCCGTAGTTTTGTCGGTTCAGCACGCTGAAATCACCTGGCGGAGTCAAACCGAAATCGAAACGCCACCAGCCGTCGGAAGCCTGCTGGAACTGAGGTACGGGCAAGGGGCCGTTGATTCCAAAAATTTCAGGCACTCCCGTTTCCAGCACAGGGACCCCTTTCCAGGGGTTCTGCAGGAGAACGACCTTGTTGGCCAGGACGGAATAGAACGACCCGGCGGCCAGCAATATCGTCGCAACTCGGCGCCCCAAAATCATCCAGCCTCCTTCCATCCTCCCGAACGACACCTTCGGCAGATCTGGAGGCTTCAATGTAGGGAGGGGAATGCGATTTGAGACCTGATTTGAAGCAAAGGCCACGATAACGTTCACAGAAGGAGTCCGGGAACCTCGGGTCTGCTATTTTATGCCAACGAATATGAATCCCAAACTCCTTCTCTCCTTGTTTGGTGCTGTCCTGCTTGCCGCCCTGGACATCGCCATTCTGGGCCCGATCCTGCCTGCTTTCCGGGAGCAATACCAAATCAGCTTGGCGGTTTCCAGCTGGATCGTCACCATTTATGTGTTGGCAAATTTGGTGGGTACGTCACTCCTTGGCGCCCTCGCCGATCGCCGGGGTCAGAAACAATCCTTCAGCCTATCCCTGGGCTTGATGACCCTCGGAACACTGGTCATCGCTCTGGAACCGTCGTTTCCGGTACTTTTGACGGCCCGAGCGCTGCAAGGATTCGGCGCCGGTGGACTTTTCCCCATTGCGGCTTCCGTCATCGGACTGCAAGTTCCTGCCCAACGCCAAGGCAGGATGCTGGGTTTGCTGGGGGCGACCTTCGGTATCGCCTTCCTGATCGGTCCACCTGCTGCAGGTCTGGTGCAATCCTTCGCTCATTGGACTTGGATTTTTTGGTGCCAGTTGCCCTTTTTGTTGACTTTTCTGGCATTAGCGACCTCCCAAATCCCCTCTGACAAGCGCCACCAGGCCGAAAAGCTCGACTTTCCTGGCCTCATGGCGTTTTCCGCTGGACTGACCTTCCTCGCGCTGGGGTTTTCGCGCTTGAGCGCTACCAATCCATGGCTTGGACTGCTTGAGCCCCTCACCTGCGCCTCCCTGGCAATCGGCACTGCCAGTCTGGTCGGGTTCGTTTTCTGGGAAACTCGGTCACCCTCTCCCTTCATCCACCCCGGATTGTTCACTCCACCAGCCTTGCGCCGCGCGTTTTTGTTGGCGCTTGCCGCAGGCCTTGGCGAAATGGGCGTCGCCCTCCTTCCCGACCTTGCTGTAGAAACTCTCGGAGCAACGAAAAGCTCAGCAAGCCTGCTGTTGGGACCGTTGGTGATCGGGATCATTCTCGGCTCATTGGCTTCCGGGCGCTTGCTGGAAAGGACCGGCCCTCGCCCACTTCTGGTGGCGGGCTTGATTGCCCAAGGATCTGCTCTGACCGCCTTTGGCCTGGCACCTGCCTCGCGGGAGTTGTTCTGGCTAGCGGGACCTTTGTTCGGTGCTGGTCTATCGTGTTTGCTGGCTGGCCCGTTGCGATGGATCGTTTTGCGCGCATCCCCTTCCGAGCACCGGACAGCCGCCCAATCCCAGCTTTCCGTAAGCATCCTTGTGGGTCAAATCACGGCAGCGCCGCTGATGGGCGCTCTCGCAGGGATCCGACTTTGGGGAAACCCCCAATTGCATTTTTTGTTTGCCGGCGCCGCTTCGTTTGGGTTTGTGCTGGTGGCCCTGGGATTGCCCAGGCATTTTCCAGTCCCTCCAGCCGCTTAGACTTTCCGGGAGTCCTGGGCTGGGGCTCTGCGATGGCGAGGCCTATGCTGAGCGCACCATCGGGGATATATGATCTGGCCTGGGATGAGTCGAACAAGAAATTGGCGGGAGCAGCCTGGATGATCGCACTCGATTTCCTGGTCGACAGGTCCGAGGAAATTGTGCAAAACCAAGCGATTGTCCAGACAAACCCGTTCGATCAAACCCGGGTTTGCAACTTCGCCCGACAGGGCATCGCGCAAGGCACGTTCGTGGTCGCCGTTGCCACATCGGCGACGCGGTCCTTCCGGTGCAACTTGCAACATCCTATGGCTTTCCCGCCAGGGCGATCGCCCGATCCAGCTCCACTTCCAACGAATCCGTCGGTTTATATCCGGTCTTGACCATCCGGACTTTCTGGTCTGGCCCGACCACCACCAGGGCGGGGACAGTGCAAACCTGCCCCTGGCAAACGCCGTACGTTTTCCCCACCGACTGGTAGCGGTCCAAAATGCCCGGGGTGAGCAAACGTGCGGTTTTCAGCCACTGGAGCCCCGTTTCGGGCTCGACGTTTTCTACTAGAACCGGAACCCATTCCACTGAGGACTTGCCCGCAAGCCAACTTTGGATCCGGGGCATTTCGGCCCGACAGTTGACACAGGTCGTGCTCCAAAAGGACAAAATCACTGATTTTCCGAATCCGGGTTGGCTCGCGAATTTTGCGGAATCAGCAAAATCTCTCAAACTCACTCGCTTGGTAGGGTCTTCCAGATGGATCAGATTGAAGCGTGGCGCAATTTTCCCTGGCTGAACCTTGAGGTCCCCCGCCGCCAGAAGGGTTTGTGCTGACATCGCAAGTGCCAAAGGGAGAGGAAACTTCATCGACCATAAAGTAACGCTCGATACCCACCCCAGGCCAGTCAAGAATGAGGACTTTCCCTCCAACCGACATTTCCTCTCACACTGTCCCTTGCAGAATTCGGTCCTTTCGCATAACTTTCCGTTTCTAATGAGCGTCCTGTACTGGCTCCTCATAGCCATCCATGTCATCGGCTGCCTCGTCTTGATCGGTCTGGTCCTCCTGCAAAATGACAAAGCAGGTGGGATCAGTGGCGCTTTCGGCGGAGTAAGTCAAAATCAAGCCTTCACGAGTGCAGGTGCGGCCACCTTCATTTCCACGCTGACCAAATATTGGGGCGTGGGATTGATTGTTGTCGTCTTGCTGATCAACGTTCTGGTTTCCCGTCTCGACGTTGGCAAGCCAGAAACCGGTTCGGAGCTCCAAAAGGCTCTCGGGAGTCCACAGGGCACCTCCAAGCTTCTTAATGGCTTCGGTGCTCCGGAGATTCCTTATTCGGCTCCGGGCGCCCCTAGCGCTCCAGGATTGCCGTAGATATTTCCCTTTGTTTTTTGTCTGACATCCTAGCGGTCGTGGCGGAATTGGTAGACGCGCTACTTTGAGGTGGTAGTGAGGGTTCCTCGTGGGAGTTCAAGTCTCCCCGACCGCATAGAAAGAAGGCTCCGGAACAGAAATGCTCCGGAGCCTTCTTGCATTTGGGGACAATCAGACCGTAGCGCTCCAGACCGAGTCACGGATCAGAAGTAGATCCGGGTCAGGCAAAAAAAATGGGCCGGCTCGTGAGAGCCGGCCCATCCGCTTGCTGGGAACTGGCGGTTTTTATTCTGTTTATAAGTTACGCCCGCCAGAACATAACTCAAACTTAAGAATCGCTTAAGTTTCTCGGTGTTAGAATCAGGCTTCCTGAAACTCCACCAGTGTGCTCGTTTCCAAATCGAACCGGCCGCGTCCGTTTTTGAGGATCCGGAACCCGACCAAGCGTTCCTCGAGCCGTTCGGAGAGAATTTTGATCCGACTCTCCAAATTGGGATTGAGTGGATCCAAGCCCAGGTCCGGGTCACGACGGAACTCACGGTTTTCAAAACTGGAACGCCCAGTGAGAGTATGGGCCATCAGGACTTTTTGGAGAATTTTAGCGGGAACCCCCCGCAGCAGGTGCTCGCCATTGCAGGAAATGGTCTCGTCTTGATGGTGAAACACGAAGCACAGTCGATGACGGTACTGCAACAAGAGATCTTCGTGACGCTGACAGGCTAGATCCATCGCATCGAGGTCGTCGGCCATGGCGCTGTGGATCAGGTGGGAGATTCCCTGCTCGACTGGATGTCCCCCCCCTTTTTTCCAACGCATCTCAACCAAGTAGCCGTGGGTTCCGTAGGCACGGCCTGCGCGGATGACCACCCGCTTGCGGGCGGGACATTCTATGTCCTGGAGCGCCACTTGGATCTCGTGATCAGGAACCTGGGCGATTTCTGAAACAGGAAGTCCCAATTGGGAAAACCAGTGATGGTACCGCTCTGGACGAGAGATGGGTGCGCCGTCCAACCACCAACAATCCCCTTGCCAGACAGGATGAGGACCACGGTGGATGCCGCCGAGGATCGCAGGAATCTCGCGTACCTCGCCGTGGCAGTAGACATACGGATACGGCGCCAAGCCAATCCGGAGAGGTGCCATTTCCAATTGGGTTCCCAGCCAAACGTCACAATCGTATCCTGGCAGGCTCTTGGAAAAGACGGGATCATGAACGTGAAGAATCCATCCCCTGTTGTATCCGGGCACGATGTCACGGTAGACCATCCTGGTGGTGGTCATGGGGGCCAAAATCCGGGTGCTTCCGTCGAGCACTTCCAGCATGGTCTGGTAGATGTCGCGGGTGCGCACCAGTTGGAACAGGAAGTTTCCCACCAGAGCCAGCGACCCGCGTGCCGAAAGGACACCTCCGGACTGCAGCCCGAAAACCTTGTCGCGGACAAAGCGGACGAAATCGATGTTGTGGTACAGACAGAAAGCTTCCACCGACTCCATCACCCGAAGCTGGTACTCCAAAGGGGACCAGCTTTGTTCTTTCCAGAGGTGGCGATAAAGATCCACTCCGGAGACGGCTCCTTCCAATGCTTCCATAGGATGGCCCAACCAGAACTCACGAGCCAGTTCGATCCCGCCTTCGAGCAACAAAGCGCAATGGAGGGTTCGAAGTGGAGCGTTCCAGACCAGGTTGGTGCCAGGCTCGAAGCTGAGCGTCCGATCTTCCGACACGCAGGTAAGGATACATCCTCGATCCGAGCTTGGAGAGGTCTGTTCGCAAGCACCTAGGGGCGAAGGGCGCTAAATTCTGTCCGGTCGCGCAGGAGGTGCGCCCGACCAGCCGAGCTTGTCCCGCAACGCGTCGGAAAAGCTCGCTCCATGCGGGCGCAAAAGCAGCACCGGTCGCTCGGAACGTCCGATATGAACTTCGTCGAGCCGGTGCAGCAGAAACGGATTGCGTCCATCGGACAGAAGTTGGGCGGCTTGCCCCTCGCGCGGCTTGAGCACCAGAGGGCGATCGTCCGCAAGCAGAAGTGGGCGCACGTTGAGGCTGTGCGGGGCGACAGGTGTCAGGATCAAGCACCGGACGGAGTGTTCGACGATGGGCCCACCCACGGCCAGCGAATAGGCCGTGGAGCCGGTGGGTGTGGCCACCAACAGGCCATCGGCCCAGTAATCGCAAACCACCCTGCCACCCGAGCGCACCTCGATTTCCACCATCGCCAGATCGCGCCGTCCTCTCAAGAAGAATTCGTTCAGGCATCGGTCCCGATGGACCACCGTCCTCCCGCGCCGGACCACGGCTTCCAAGGCGGTCCGCTCTTCAACGAAATTGTTCCCCTCGACCAGCGTGTCCAGAATCTGGAACCCGTCCTGCGCCGAAAGGTCGGCGAGAAACCCAAGCCTTCCGTAATTCAGGCCGACCAAGGGAATCGGACGACCCGCGACCAGTCGAGCCGCCGACAACAACGTGCCATCGCCCCCGATGGAAAGCACCGCATCGCAGCGACGCAGGAAGGTGGTGTCCGTCGCAGCCTTGCAGTCGGCAGGAATCCATGCGATGGAGCTGCGGTGCCACAGTAGTTCGATCTGCCTCGACTGGGCCCAATCGCGCAGGGCACGGGCGGTTTCGGTGAGCTGGGCATTGCGCTTGAAGGCAACCACTCCCAATCTGCGCACGATCACACTCACTCAGGAATCCTCCGGCGCCAACACACGCAACAGATGCGGCCAGGCAACCGGAATGGTCCCGGCTCCGTCCAGCTCGGTTCTGCCAGCGCAGGATCCTGCCAGGGCATGCAAAGCCAAGGCAACATCGGCACAACCTTTGGCATCGGCTTCTTCCGCACCGGGCTGTTCTTCGCCGCGAAGGACCAATCCGTCGGGGAACAATCCCACCCCGACACCGAAAGCCCGCAGCCCATCGGCCAAAGCCAAGAGGCGGTCGTCGTGTTCCACCCGAAGGTCCGAGAGTCCTGACAAGACCGTCTCGGCTTCCGCACTGACCGCAGCGACAGCCAGGAAAGCCGCGAAATGCCCCAGTCCAGGCACATCCTGCGCATCGAATTTGCGCCCCACCATCCTGCCATGGCGAACTCGGATGTCGCCGGAGGGCATGCCCCTCGATTCGCTTTTCCGGACGATCTCGATGTCCGCACCCATCCGCCGCAAACACCCGAACAATCCAGCGCGCGCGTTGGGTAGCGTGACATCCACGAGCATCGCGTCGGTCCCTCTGCGCAAACACCCGGTGACCGCGCACCAGCCGGCCAGATCCAGATCGCCGCGCAACCGAACATCGGCGGTGGGCAGCGAAAGCACGGCAGGAACCTTGCGAGTCTCCAATTTTCGTACGGGTCCTCGCATGCGCTGCATGCGCCGACGCATCTCGTCTTCTTCAGGTGAGGATTCGGCTCGAACGGTTTCCACTTGCAGACCAAAGGACGGAAGCGAGTCCTCGAGCGGATCGGGAGCTTGGGCCGGCTCCTGGAACTCCAAGCCCTCGCGGGAAGCCAGTCCGGCCAGCGTCCAGGCCAATCTCGCCCGGCTGCCCCGGCAAACCAGCTCCCGCAAAGGCGGGGTGCGCCCGCGGAAAACCCACTGGTGCATGCCATCGACTTCCTTGCCTTGGGCAACCCATCCCGCTTCGCGCAACAGGTCCTTCCAGGTCGCCACCAAAGGAGCCGACTGGGGGGAATGGACCACCGACACCGGTCTGTCAGGCGCCGAAAAGCCGGCTGCCAGACAAAGCACACCCGAAGCCATCCCCGCCGGCAGGAACGGATCGATGACAAATTCCGCACGCTCGCGCAGATCCGGCCCGGGTCCGACCACCAAACCTTCCGCATCCAGGTTCGCGACCGCGCCTATGCCAACAAGCCATTCGCGCACATGCTCCCATTCGGGGGTGGACTGCCAGCCTCTCAGGAGGGTGCGACCCGGCGCCAGGAGGGCCAGCAGACTGGAAAGTTGGGCCTGGGTGCGGTCGGGTGGAAGCCGGAACTCGCCCTTGAGCGCCTTCGCGCGGCGAACTTCGAGTTTCACTTCTCCATCACCAGAAAAAGCGTGGCGAGGGCGGCGCGCGCCCTTTGCGCGTCGTCGGCGGTGGCGAATCCCAACAAGACGGTTCCCGTCTCGCCTTCCCGCACCTTCATGATTTCGAGGTCCTGCACGTTCACGCCCGCCTTCGACAGAGGCTCCAGAAGTGCCAGAAGTTGTCCCGGACGATCCTCCAGCCGGACAACAAATTCCGTCAGGTCGTGGGCGATCCCCTTGCGGGGCATGCGGAATTTCTGACGGAACTCCTTGCCCTCGGAAAACACGTCCTGGAAAGCCTGCTCCGCCTTTTCCAGCACCGGGGAGGGAGGCTCCTCCGGTCCTTCCCCGAACCCTTCCACCATGCTGTGCGTGTGGATTCCTTCCAGGTACTTCCGCATCCGTTCCGCATCGCCGGATTTGACGATGCGGGATTCCACCTGCGACCAGACATGGGCGCGCTTGGACAATGCATCGATGCGGATGGCGACCTCTCGCAAGCCGCGGGCGATGGGCTTCGGGTTGGTGGCCAAGATGTCGCGCCACACCTCCCAGGAAGATTGGGCCAGCCGGGTCATGTCGCGAAATCCCCCTGCCGCCAGCGCAAGTGACGCCTGCGAAAGGCGTTCATCGCTGCCGACCCACCCGGCCAGCACGGAAGACAGAATTTGCGGAACGTGGCTCACCCTGGCGACGGTCTCGTCGTGGTGGCGAGGGTCCAGAACGGCCCCGCGCGCGCCGACAGCCGCCAAAAGGGCCTTCAGCGGCTCCAGCCTCACCGGGTCCAGCCCAGGAGGCGGACACAGCACCCACAAGGCGGACTGGTACAAGAGCGGATCGGCGGCGGCCAGCCCCGACTTCTCCGAGCCGGCCATGGGGTGTCCACCCACAAATCGGGGGGAATCGGATTCTTCAGGTGGAAACCCTTCGAACCCCGCCTGGCAGACCCGCACCTTGGTGGAGCCGACATCCATCACGATCGCCCCGCGGGCGAGCCGGTCGCGGGCACCGGAAAGCCTCTCCAGGTGGGCGTGGATGGAAGACAACGGTGCGCACAGCAACACCAGATCGGCTTGGTCGCACGCATCTTCAAGGTGGTCGTACCCGAACAGTTCATCGCACCAGTCCCGGTCTTTCAAGCCGGCCAAGGTCTTGTCGGAGCTGACGGCCACGAGAGTCGAATCCGCGCGGCGAAGTTGCAGCGCCGCCAGCAGGGATCCCCCCAGAAGGCCAGCTCCCACCACCACCAGGCGACGCGGGAGGCTCATCTGTGTTCCTCCATCGGTGCGGCCGACAATGCCTGGTAGATGCGACTTTCGGCCATGATGGCAAGCCAGATGCGGCGAATGCCTTCCTGCGAAAGCGGGCCCGGATTGATCTGGGCGAGCTTGGACAGCAAGGCTTCCTCCCTGCCCTGGTCCAACACCGGCAGTCCGGTTTCGCGTTTGGCCCGGACCACGTCGAGGGTGATGCGCTGGCGTTCGTTCATCAGGCGCAGCAATTCCTTGTCGATGGCGTCAATTTTCGTCCGGCAACTCGCCAGGTCGGCACTCATCGGCAGGCCTCGACCAACGGACCAACGAGTTTCGCCACGTCCCGCAGGATTTCCGGAAAGGGTTTTTCCTGCAGGGTGCGTCGCACGATGGCCGAGCCGACCACGGCGCCATCGGCGACCTGGCATACTTCGTGGACCTGCTCGGGCGTGCTCAGCCCGAATCCCACCACGACCGGCGAACGGACGATCGATTTCACCAGTCGCACTTCCTCGCCCAGAGTCGCGGACAGATCGGATTGCTCACCCGTCACCCCGGTGCGGCTGACGTGGTAGACAAACCCGCGCGCGCGCTGGGCGATGGCTTCCAGGCGCTTGCGGGGCGTGGTGGGTGCCGTCAGGAAGGTGGTGGCCAGGCCATGTTTGGCGCAGGCTGCGTCCAATTCGTCGGATTCCTCCACCGGGATGTCCACCAGAAGCATGGCGTCGATCCCCGCCGCGGAGGCCTCCAAGGCGAAAGCCTCCACTCCGAATTTCCAGACGGGATTGGAATACCCGAACGCCACCAGGGGGATGTCGGTCTTCGCGCGGATCTTGCGGATCAAATCGAAGTAGACCGGCACGGTCACGCCGTTGCGCAGACCCGCCTCGGCGGCGGCCTGGTTCACGCTGCCGTCCCCGTAGGGATCCGAAAACGGCAAACCGAACTCGATGCAGTCGACACCCAGGCGCGCCAGTTCCAAGGCGACCTCGACGGATTCGTCCAGCCCCGGGACTCCCGCCCCGATATAGGCGACGAACAGTTTTTGTCCTCGGGCGAGCTTGGACCCGAAACGGGCTTGGAACCGGTCAGACACGGGCGGCCCCCATGACGGTGTGCAGGTCCTTGTCTCCGCGGCCGGAGAGATTCACAAGGAGGATGTCGGAGGGTGAGAAGTCGACGGCATGCTCGATCGCCCAAGCCACGGCGTGGCTGGATTCCAACGCGGGCAGGATGCCTTCCGTGCGGGCGAGCCGGTGGAAGGCCGCCAGAGCCTGGTCGTCGGTGGCATAGGTGTATTCCACCCGGCCCATGTCGTGTAGCCATGCGTGTTCGGCACCGACGGATGCGTAGTCCAGACCGGCACTGACAGAATGTGTCCCCAAGACCTGACCTTCGGAGTCTTGCAGCAAGTAGGACTTGGAGCCCTGGAAAATGCCCACGGAGCCGGTGGCGAAACGCGCGGCGTGTTCTCCTTCTCCAAGGCTTCGTCCCCCGGCTTCCACGCCCACCAACCGCACCGGGTCGGTGAGGAAATCCCACATCACACCGATCGCGTTGGATCCGCCACCCACGCAAGCGGTCACGCAGGCGGGAAGCTTCCCGAATTTCGCAAGGATCTGGGCGCGAGCTTCGCGGCCGATCACCCGCTGGAATTCACGCACCATCCACGGGAAAGGATGAGGTCCGTAGGCGGTTCCCAACACGTAGTGGGTGTCGCGCACGTTGGTGACCCAATCGCGCATCGCCTCGTTGACCGCGTCCTTGAGAGTGCGGGTGCCCTGATCCACCGGGACCACCGTGGCGCCCAACATTTTCATGCGTTCCACGTTCACGGCTTGGCGTTCCGTGTCCACCCGGCCCATGTAGATCACGCATTCCAGATCCATCAGGGCGCAGGCGGTCGCGGTGGCCACACCGTGCTGGCCGGCGCCGGTCTCGGCGATCACGCGGTGTTTGCCCATTTTCTTGACCAACAGGCATTGGCCCAAGGCGTTGTTGATCTTGTGGGCGCCGGTATGGTTGAGATCTTCGCGTTTGAACACCAGCCGCGCGCCACCCAGCTCGTCGGAGAGGCGCTTGGCCTCGTACACCGGCGAAGGCCGCCCCACGAAGTCTGCCAACAATCCGTGAAATTGGGCCAAAAACTCCGGATCCACTCGGGCGGACCGCCAGGCAGCCTCCAGCTCTTCCAAAGCGGGCATGAGAACTTCCGGGGCGAATTTGCCTCCGAATTCCCCGAATCGACCGCGTTCGTCAGGCTCGACCAGTGGCGAAAAAGACTCCAATTCAAGTCCAGGCGCGTGCATAGCCGGAAAGTTAGCCTCCTTCGCCCGGGGAGGGATCGTTTGTGAGGGGTTCGGATCTTGCCAAGGTGGTCTACCTTTCCGCTCATGGCCCTTGCCCATCTGAAGTTTTCTCCTCGACTCTATCTCACGTGCCTCGTCGCGCTGGCCATCCCGACCGTTTTGGGACTGGGCGCTGTCGGGCTGCTCTTTTGGGCCTACTCGAAGGAAGTCCCTCCGCTGGAAGACCTTCGGTCAATCAGTCCCACGTTGTCCACCCAGGTGCTGGATCGCGACGGGAAGCCTTTCGGCGAATTTTTCGTGGAGCGACGCAACTGGGTTCCGCTGGACTCCATCCCACTGCAGCTGCAGCAAGCGGTCATGGCCATCGAAGACCGCCAGTACTACGACCACTGGGGAATGAACCTCTACCGCACCATGGGCGCGGCCGTCAACACCGTCCTCAAAGGGCGTCGCCAGGGAGGCTCGACCCTCACCCAGCAGTTGGCGAAAAACGTCTTCCTTACCCACGAAAAATCCTACAAGCGAAAAATCCTGGAGGCAATCACCGCGGTGCGTTTGGAGCGGTATTACACCAAACGCCAATTGATGACCTTCTATCTCAACGAGATCTACTTGGGTAGCGGCACCTATGGTATGCAGGCCGCCGCCCGGTTGAATTTCGGGAAGGACGTTTGGAAGCTGGATTTGGTGGAATGCGCGACCCTCGCCGGCATGATCCAAAAGCCTGAGCGATACCGGCCTGACAAGGCCAAGGAACTGGTTCAGAAGCGCCGCAACACGGTCCTCCACTCGATGGCCCAGGTAGGGTACATCGACGAGGCCAAGGCCAGTGAAACCATGGCTCTCCCCGTCAAGTCGATCGCGCGCAAGCGGGCCAATTCGGATGGTGCCTACTTCTTGGAAGCCGTGCGCGGTCACATCGAAAAGGAATGGGGCGAGGATGCCCTGTACCACAAGGGCTTGGTGGTGCACCTCCCCGTGGATCGCCGTATCCAGATGGCGGCGGATTCGTCCGTGAATCGCTGGACGTGGGATGTGCAAAGGCAAGTGAATCGACGAGTGGTCAACAAGTTGAAGCTGGGGAAGCGCTACAAGATGACAGACTCCCTGGCCTCAGTGAAATTGGACTCCTTGTTCAGGCTGTACCTTGACGAAGAGGGCAAGACCACTTGGAAGGATTCGGTAGAAACAGCCGACAACCTCGAGTACTACCCTGTCCAGGCGGCGGTGGTGTTGATCGAAAACAAGACCGGGCAGATCCGCGCTCTGGTGGGCGGTAAAAATTTCGAGAACTTCAAATTCAATCGCGCCACGCAGTCGCTGCGCCAGGCGGGATCCACGTTCAAACCCTTCGTGTACGGTGCGGCCATCGAGAAAGGCGCGCTTCCCTCCGACATCGTGCTGGACGACACCGTGGCCATCGACGATGGGTCCGGCAAGGTCTGGACCCCGCACAATTACGACAACTCCTACGATGGCTACGTGACCTTGCGCCGGGCTCTCCTTCAATCCAAGAACATGCCCGCCGTCCAAACCGCCATCCGCTACGGAGTGGACGGCGTGGTGGATCTGGCTCGCCGTGCCGGCATCCGGACCCCCTTGCCGAAGGTGTATTCACTGGCGTTGGGCTCGGCCGATGTGAGCCTGATGGAAATGACCTCGGCGTACTCTTCGTTTGCCAACCTCGGTGTACGTTACGAGCCCCATCTGTGGGACTCCATCAACACCCAGGACGGTGGTCTCTTGGAGCGCACCGCTCCCAAATCATCCAAAGTCATGGACAGTGCGAACGCCTACGTGTTGATGGACATGATGCGCGACGTGGTCCGCCGCGGCACCGGCTATCCAGTGGTTTCGTCTGGATTCACCTTTCCGGCCGGCGGCAAGACCGGCACCACCAACGACTACACCGATGCCTGGTTCATCGCCTTCACACCCATCTATACCTGCGGTGTCTGGATGGGCTTCGACCAGAAGAAAAAATTGGGTTCGGGGTTCACGGGTGGCAAAGTGGCCCTGCCGATCTGGGTGGACGTGATGAAAGCCGCTCACCGCGCCATCCCTCCGGTCGATTGGCCTCGCCCCTCCAGGGTTGCCACCTACACCGCCTGCGGCAAACCCCGGCCCGATGGAACATGCGCAGAGATGCGCATGGAATTCGGTGTCGCCGGAAACCCCCACATGGCCACCCCGATCACGGACACCGCCAGCGCCTCCAAGGGACCGGTTACCGTGACCATCCCCGGTATGATCGCCCCCACGCTGCGCCCCAAGACCTCCGGAGATTCCACCGCGCCGGTCCGCAAGGCCCCGAGTCTCTTCTGATGTCCAAGCGCAAACGCATCAGCGGTTTCCTGGGATTGCTCATCGTGGCCACCACCGCGGTGGGTTGGTATGCGTTGTTCCGTCCGGTCGCCTCCGGACCGGTCGATTCCTGGCGCGTTCGTCCCGGCGAGGGCACCCGGCAGATCGCCAGGCGGCTGGTGGCGGAAGGACGGATTCCGTCTTGGGCGGAGCCGGTCTTCCGCACCACGGCACGGTTTCGCGGTCTGGATCGCAAACTCCACCCCGGCATTTTCCGGATCCATCGCACCTTGCCTGTTTGGAACGCGCTGGACATTCTCTCCGGGCCAGGCGAATCCGGCTTGAAGGTGACCTTTCCGGAAGGGCGCACCTGCACCGACTTCGCCGGACTGTTGGCCCATTCCGATATCGCCGACAGCACCGAATTCGCGAGGCTGTGCCAAAGTCCGGATTCGGCTCGCAAATTGGGAATTCCCGCCGCGAGCATGGAGGGATACCTCTTTCCCGACACCTATCTGTTCAACGGAAGTGAATCTTCCATGGACATCGCCAGGGTTCTCCACAAGCGGTTCCGCAAAGTGCTGGCAGAATCCGGCGATACCACGGTCTCTCCCGTCTGGAAACAATACGGCATCCATGGCGTGGCCACCCTGGCCTCCATCGTGGAACGTGAAGCGGCCGTGCGGACCGAAGCCCCACAGATCGCGGGCGTTTTTTGGCTGCGCCTCCAAACGGGAATGCCGCTCGGTGCCGACCCCACCGTGCGCTACGCCCTGAACAAGTTCACCGGATCCCTCACCAAATCGGATCTGGCGTTCGACTCCCCCTACAACACCCGCTTGTACGCCGGATTGATTCCGGGTCCAATCGCCATGGCAGGTCGCGACGCCCTGCGCGCCTCGCTCTCGCCGGACGTCAGCGGCGGCTGGCTCTACTTCGTGGCCAAGGACGACGGATCCCGCGCGCATTTCTTTTCCAAGGATCTTGGGCAACACAACCGCTACAAGGACCAGGCGGCCCGCAACCGGCGCACATCAGGAGTGATGGCCCCCTGACCAGGGCCCGGGCTAACGTCTGGGGAAACCGGTGAGTGCCCATTCCCCCAACCAGCCCTCACGGCTGCTCCGGCAATGCGCAAGGGCCAGACCTTGTCGTTCCCGTGCTCGAATCATGACACCCCGCAAAGAATCTGCCGCTGCCAATGGCGGCTTGCTGTGCATGATCAGCCGCCAAAGCCTCGCTTCGGCGGAGTCGAGCCGAAGGCGCACCAAGGAATCGTCAGCAGCCTGGGTCAGCTCCCAGGCATCGGGAAATCCGGTCCGGTCGGACCCGATTCGCTGGGCCATTTGGTCGAGCTTTCGACCCACGTCGATCCACGACAGGGCGAGCTCGTGCTCCCGGTGGACCTGACGGATTCTGGCCAGAACCGCCCATCCGGCCAAAACCACCACAAGCCCGACCATGAAGGTCGTGGCGGGAAGCAAAAACCGCTTGCGCAACCTCAGTTGGCACCTTTTCCTGTGAGCACCACCCAGATCGTGCGGACCAGGATCTGGATGTCCAGCGACAAGGAAAGGTTCTCGAAATACCAAAGGTCGGCCATGACCTTCTTTTTCACATCCTCGATGGAATTGTCGTAGCCAAGCGTGACCTGCGCCCATCCGGTCAGTCCGGGCTTCATTTTCAGGCGTCGCACGTACAGAGGCACCTCGTCGCGCAATTTTTCGATGAAAAACTCGCGCTCCGGCCGAGGGCCGACCAAAGCCATGTCGCCTCGGAACACGCACCACAGTTGCGGCACCTCGTCCAGGCGCGTCTTACGCAGGAACTTGCCGACCTTGGTGATGCGGTTGTCTTTTTTGCCGGCCCACTGGGGTCCGGACTTTTCGGCGTCGGTGCGCATGGTGCGCAGCTTCCAGACCCGAAACCGCCTGCCGTACTGGCCCACGCGTTCCTGGCTGTAGAAGATGGGACCGGGGCTGTCCAGCTTGATGGCCAGCATCGCCAACAGCAAGGCAGGAAGTGCGGCCAGCAGGATCACCACCGAAAAAGCCAGATCCATCAAGCGCTTCATGCCGGCCTGCCAACCCGGCAGGTGGTGCTGGAGCAAGACCAACAGATCGGCCTGATGAAGGACCACCGTGCGCAAATGACCGGAAAGCACATCGAACAGATCCGGCACCACATACACCGTCACGGAGCGATCGTCCAGAAACGACAAGATCCGCAGGATTTCGTTGTGCGAGGAGGTGGAATGGCAGATCACGACATGTCGGGCGCCCGTCTCGTCCAGGACACGAGGAAGATCGGAATATTTTCCGGCGATGCGCAGGCCGTCGAAACGTTTCCCGGCGCGCTTGGCATCCGGATCCAGAAAGGCCACCGGCTCGATTCCCAGGATGGGACGGGCACGCAGCCTCTGGAGCACCTGGTTGCCTTGATCGTTCGCACCCAGCAGGATCGCGGCTTCCAGACCCTTGCCGGACCTCAGGAGCGACCGGGTGATCCCCTGCACCGTCAGGCGCAGGGCTCCCGGAAACAACAGCATCGATGCGCCGTAACCTCCCACCGTGACCATGCGCGAACGGGTGAAAAGCGCCTGGAAAGCCGCCCAAGTTCGGTCTTGGCTGGCCAGCACGGCTACCAGGTCGGAACCGGCCATGACCAGGAACAATCCAAGGGCACCCAGGCTGCAGGCCGCGAACAGGACCAGAATCTGACGCGTTCGGCTTTCCAGGAACCAATCCCGGTACATCCCGTGCAGGAAAAACCAGAACATCCACCCGATGGGAAGAACCACCAGAGAGAACACCGTCTCGATGTCCAATTCGAGGTCGACTTCCTCCGGAAGGATGCCGCTGCGATAGCGCAGCCAGAAAACAGCCGCGACCGCCAAGCACCCCCCGAGGAAGTCGGCGGCGATGAATGCCGCCCGCTCCGCCGCCCTCAGCGAGGTCACTCGACCACGCCTCGATCGTAGTGGCGCAAGACCACCGCCGGCTGCACGATGTCGTGCATCGCGGTGATCTTGGCCACGGCCGTTTGGACATCGGACTCGCGAGCATGGTGGGTATCGATCACCATCGAGGTGGTACCCTTGCCTTCGTGCTGGACCATGGAGGCCACCGATACACCGTTTTCGCCCAGGATGGTGGCGACTCGACCCAGCACGCCGGGTTTGTCGGCGACCTGGAACCGCAGGTAGTAACGACCCTCGGCCAAGGCCAACGGCCGCAGCGAAGCATCCTTGGCCCCCATCCAGGAGAGGTTCACCACGGCGGTCTTGTCGTGGATCCGGCGAGCGGCGTCCACGATGTCGGCGACCACGGCGGAAGCGGTGGGGAGTCGTCCGGCACCCTTGCCATACAACAGGCTCGGGCCTGACGTGGAGCCATCAATGAATACCGCGTTGAACGCGCCATTGACTCCCGCCAAGGGATGTTTGTAGGGCACCAGGCAGGGATGCACCCGAGCATCGATGCCATCTTCATGGATCTCCACCAGGCCCAGCAATTTGATGGCGCAGCCCATTTCGCGGGCACCGGCCACATCCGTAGCCGAAATCTTGGTGATCCCCTCCACGTGCATTTTCTGGAAATCCACCCTCTGCCCGGAGCAAAGCGAGGCGAGAATGGCCACTTTGTGCGCCGCATCGATGCCTTCGACATCGAAGGTCGGGTCGGCTTCGGCGTACCCATGGGCTTGGGCTTCGGCCAGAGCGGCGGAAAAGTCCATGCCCACTTCCGCCATTCGGCTGAGGATGTAGTTGGAGGTCCCGTTGATGATGCAGGCCAGACTTTTGGCGTCCGAGGCGACAAACGCCTCGCGCAGGGACCGGATGATGGGAATCGCCCCGCCGACCGCCGCCTCGAAGCGGATTTCCGTCCCGTGCTGGAAGGCGAAGGGGAACAAATGTCCGCCGTGTTTGGCGATCATGGCCTTGTTGGCCGTCACCACGGCCTTACCGGACTTCAGCGCACGTTCCACCCAGGACTTGGGCAGGTCGTAGCCTCCGGCGAGCTCCACCACGATGTGGACCGCGGGATCGTCGATGAGGTCGGTGGCGAGGGTGGTGGTGGAAATCCCTGCTTTTGCGTAGGGCTCCAGCTCGGAAGACTCCTTGGCGCAGATAGCCACGACCTGCACCTCGACTCCGGCGGCGTGCGCAAGCGATGGTGCTCGAGTGGTCAGAAGTTCGATGACCCCCGAACCAACCGTACCTGTTCCGATGATGCCAATCCCGATGGTCATGTCCAACTTCCCTTCAAAATCTACCCGCGGCGTGTTCCACCACGGATCCGACACTGATGGGTAAAAATGCATCCATCCCCGTCGGATTCACAACCTAGATGCAGCGATAGAGAGGGATGTGATGCTCGCCAGGTCGTTTGATGCCTGGGATTTTCGTCCGACCGCCGGCGCACTTGGAAGGTGCGGGGGAGCGAGGCGAAAAGACCAGGCGCGAACGAGATGGTGGGCAGCGCGCCCGGTTCTATTGCGGCATCTAGGTTCAACCACCCAACTCTTGATCTTGCAATGAGTTGAGCGAGCATCCAAAGACTCACTGGATTTCCAACAATCGAATTGTCAGGCATCGACATTTGATTAAATAATCAAATACAATCGAATTTAATGTTTAAAGAAACCAAATCAGACCCGCAATTCCAATGTCAATTATAGTGGATACGATGTGGATACAATGTGGATGAATGGTTGACCTGTGATCCAGCCTTCACCCCCAAGATCTAGGGGCAGAGACATTCGCTCATACCACAGATTGCAAATATTCTGGTCTTGCCAAACACAATGAACCGATTTAAGCCCGATCTTCCCACACCGAAAATTCGTTGACGAGGCCTGTAAATGCTCCTATTTATTCCTCCATCGATTCGAGTGGCACTGGCCGCTCCACAGAAATACCGCAGCAGTCCAGATGCCACCGTCAACACTCCATTTCCACAGGGGAACTTCCATGGTGAT
>JADKBN010000016.1 GCA_016715065.1 Fibrobacterota bacterium | reverse complement strand
GAATTTCAAAATACGCCCGTGCGATCAGCCCTTCCACACCAAGGAGCTCTTGAAGATTGGAGGTCTTCTCCACCTTCCGCAGGTGCCTGGCCATGTCATCCAAGGCGGCATCCGTATCTCCCCTCCCATTGCGCCGAAGGAGTGTCCGCTGATTCTGTCCCTTGGCTTGCACGATGGATTGAGCAAGCCGGAGGCAAAACGATGGATCCGCGGCCTTCCTGAATTGACAAGCTCGATCAAAGGCATTACGGAGCCCAATGCCATGGGTGATCCCATAAAACCAATGCCCCATGGATTGATGCACCACCGGAATCCCTCGTTCAGCACACAAGTGGATCGCGGCGGACGTGATTTGAACCGACCCGCAGAGAACCACCTGCGACACATCGATCAATCGCACTTCCAACAATGTCTGTTTGGCTTTGGTCACTTCCAGACATTCCCCGCTTTTTCCCAGTCGTGCGCCTTGCTCCTGGACATACAAGGGCTGCGCATCGTCGCGCGGGGGATAGAACCTCCGAATGCCATCCTCCTTGTCCGGCTCTTCACCTCGCAAGACCAAGGTCTCGTCGGGAAGACAGATTCCAGCAAGGCTGCACCCTTGGCACTTGCGTGAGTGGTCCAGCGGGAGAGGCTCCTCTTCCTTCGCGGCACAAGCATGGGCAAGTTCGATCAGCTCTCGGGCGCGTCGCTCCAGACTTTCGGTCAGAGGAATCTCGACCCGCGTTCTGGATTTCTGGAAATAGAGGACGCCCTTTTCGCAGACAAAACCAGATTCCCGCAGTAGAAGCCCCTGTGCCATGAGTTGGACACGCTCAGGCTCCCAACTACGTTCAGGGGTGTCGGGAACCTCGCCTCGCTTGTATTCCACCGGAACCGCCGAGGGGCCGTCGGCTTCCACCAGATCCAGTTTTGCGGAAATTCCAAGCGTTTCGGACGCAAGGGAGACAGATCTGATAATTTTCGGCGGAACGTCCGTTCCTTCCTCCCAGGGCAGCGGCAGCGCATCCGATTCGGCGTCCACGCGCGAATGCACGTTCCGACCATCCTCGGTGAATGCGTTGTTTTCCCAGCGTCCTTGGACATGCATGAGGTGCATGCGGCGGGGGCAGTAGGCGTATTGGTGGACTGCGTCCAGAGGCAGGGTTTCACGGATGACTTCCACGGTAGCGCTCCTTTCGCGAGGAAAAGGAGCGACACGCCTCAATAGAAGCGATGCGGCTCCACACGGAACAACTGGCTGAGAATCTTCGCTTGCGCCTTGCTGACCGCGCGGCGATCGTGCTCCCAATCGGAGATGCGGGCAGGGGAAACGCCGCCCAAGTGTTCACCCAATTCGCGCTGGGTCCAACCGTGTGCCTCGCGCAACCCAGAAAGCCACGATCCGGGAGTCTGCGATGCCTCGAACTCCTTCCATTGATGGGTCTGGAAAGGATCGACCCATTCATCGTCTTCCAAAGGCCCAACAAGCCAAAATCCGAAGGTTTTGTCGAGTCGTTCCAAGACCGCAACAGGTGTCTCGGGCCGGAATAGGCGCTCAATAGGGCGCCCCTTGATGGCTCCCGGCGTAGTAGACGTCGATGTAGAGAGTGTCGCCTTCCTTTTGCCAACACGCGACCCACTGGTGGTCGTTCGTGAGGTGGCAGTGGTATTGCGTTGCGCGACCTTTGAGCTTGCCATAATTTTTCCAGTCTTTGGGCCCATTTGGCCCCGCAAGACGGAGCACTGCGAGCAGTTTCTTGAATGACAGTTGCGCCTTCGCGGGCATCCGATCCACGCTCTTCCAAACGCGTAGCTTTACCCGAACTTCCCAGCTCACAATGTACTCCATTTTGGGGTATAAAGCAAACGGACCTCACAGACTGCGGGACGGGGAGAAGTACAGGCGCTTGTTGGAAGAGAATCGCTCGGACTCGAATTGACCTGAGATTCCAACGGCGCCAGAAGACACTTGCCAGAAATCTCTCCCTGCCGCAAGAATACTGCTGATGGGATCAAGTCCGAGGGCAGCCTCCCAGATGGGCCACCGGAACATTTTTCGCTCTGGATCGTAGCATGGCGGAATGTTCCCGTTGGAAGTCGGAGCCACAGGCAAACACCCCAAGCCTATGAAGGCCAAAACATTGGCTGCGACATCCGTCTCCTTTGGAAAGGATTCCGGATCTCCCCACTGAGTTGCATACGATCGCAAGGCCAACGGATCCCAATTCAACGAGGTGAACCAGACAAAGCGAGTCGAATCGCCACAAACCAACTTCCTCACGGCTTCCGTAGAAAGAAGCGAGACCAAACTCACAAAATCTTTCAGAAGGAATTGCATTCCTCCACCGTTGGAGAAGCTGAACGCTGTTGGCTCCAGTTGGCCATCCTTATCGGGGATATTCTCCGCATTGAGCGATGCCAGAATATTTGCAGGGTGCAATGGAGCCAAGATGCTTTCATCCGCTTCGATAGCGAGTTTGGCCGCGGCTCGGAACACACCTGACTTTACCTTCGGGATCTCGGAAAAGCAAAGAAAAACCCCATGCCTCTTGGATCGACGCCCGATCCATTGGATCGCATTTCACCTTATCTGCCGTGCCATCCCTCTTTCGAGCTGGGAGTACCTCGGGATGATCTGGAACTCCGCGCCGCAAGACTCTACATATGTCCAAGGCAAAATTTGTGACATCAGCATCGACATCAAACCAAGGATGCCAAGTCTTCTCGAAACGCCACCCCATCCGTGAACCCCCTGGAAGCGTTCGCAAAATCCCCAGGCTCGCCAAAAAATGAAGTGGGTTTGATCCGTCCAAGCCGGGGCATTCGATGCGCGTCATGGCTCTTCTCCTTTCGCTTCCAGCTCGCTGGCGCGCCAATCAGCTAGGCGCAAGCAAGCTTCCAGGTAGGACAGCCCCCACCATCCATAGCGTCGGACCAGGATCCAGAAGCGCTCTGCAACGCCGGAAGCAATGTGTTCCAACCCCATTCCGTCGGACCTTCCATCAGAAGATGCGAACAGAATCTGCCCTTCGAATTCCAAGGAAACGATTCGAGGTATTTCGTCCACCACCACCGGAGCGAAGGGACGGCAGCGGCCATGATGGCTGGCGATCAGGTGAAGTACAAGATCCCAATCGTGCGCCTGCTTGCGAATTTCCTCCGAGGATTCCGCCAGACGCACCGAAAGCAGCTCATGGCGTCCGCCTTCCGGATACCCCGATTCCCGGCGTGCCTTTTGGGCCTCCACCAACGAGCCCGGTGATTTCGGCGATTTGGCCAAGAGCCCAACTCGATGGACCGAAAAGCGATTGCCATGAAGCATGGCCTGGAAGCGAAGGTCGCTTTTCCCCAGATCATGAAGCCAACCCGCCAGGGCTAGGTCTTCGCAAAGCTCCTGCGGAAGACTCAGTTTCACAGCAAAACCTTGGGCCACGCGACGGACATCCCTCAGATGCTGGGCAAGTGAGATCTCGCGAGGCAACTGCGATGAAGAATCGTCTTCGCCCGTGAAATCATCGAGCGAATCCGTCATCCTAGACTTCCCCACTAGGATCCACCCCTTCCCGCCAGGGTGCGGCTGGACCTGGTACGCTCTGCGCAAGGACTCGATTGCCGCATCCGTGGCTTCGGATGTTCCCGTGACAGCTGACGCCAAGGCTTCCTTCACCTTTGTTTGAATCTCATCCAGCGTGGTATCCGAGTGACCAAGCGGCAGTTGCGACAGCGCGGATGGGAGGTCCTTCAAAAACGCTTCATGGATCCGCAGGACCGGAATGCGTCGTGCCTTCCAACGCGCCGTGTCGGCTAGATCATGGACATATTCCGTCGACTCCGGAGCCCACCCCCATTCATCGCAGCCACCGCTGCTTGCCGGAACCACAAGGGTATCACCTGGTCGCACCTCTGCGCTGAATCGGTGAACGCTCGATTCATCGCTGCCAAACCAACGCAGGAACGGCGTCTTGGTGGAGAGCGGCTCCCCTTTCCTTGGCTTTTCCTCCTGCCTCGCTTCGCCTTCAAGGTCGGATCCATCCACAGCCTCTTTCGGCTTCCCGTCCAGCCATTGGCGAGCAAGATACAACGGCAGCCGCAAGGCTTCTCCAGCCACAGGGGGGCACGCAGAAATCGTGTGTCCCCAAACATCGGCATGGTTCGGATCAAGGTCTCCACGCCACAGGATCTGTACTTCAGGCTCGCCGTGTTGTGGGCCATGCAAGAACAATGAAGGATCTGGAACGACGGATGGCGCCGGACTTGTTTGCACCCAAAGATCGCAATAGGCTGGAAACATCACTGGCGCATCCAGGGGTACGGTCTGTAGCTCGTCCAAGCTAGCGCTATGGGTTAAAAGGTGCTCCCACTGCGAAAGCCCCACATTCAGAGCCCCTCCCGAGGCTTCTTCTGCTTGCAACAACCACTGCCAGGTTTTGGCCGAGACCTCCCCGTAGACTGGATCTATCCAGATGTCTTCGGGCTTCGATTCGCTCTTTTCCCTGGGAGCAACCACTACAGCCACGGAATGACCCAACTTCCCCAAGCGATCCAATCGACCCAACCTCTGCCGCAAGGAATCCAGAGGACATGCTTCCGAAATCAGTAAGTCGACATCGAGGTCCGCGCCGACTTCCACGCACTGGGTTGCCACCACGAGCAGCGGCAATGCTTCCGCGAACGCATCGCGATCACGCCCGGAATAAAGACGATTTGCAACCCTGTTCAGAACGGTTTCTCGTTCCAATGGCCGTGATCGTCCGGTCAGCAAGATTGGCTTTTCGATCGCCAACGTTTCCTTTCGAGCCGTTCGCAACTTTTCAAAGGCCTCCGCGATCATACGTGCGGTCTTCACCCGATTGACAACGACAAGAACCGTCCTCTCCGTTTTTTCCTGCACCACTTTCGCTACAATATCCTGTTGGTTCGGATCAACGCTTTTTTCTGATCCCGCCAATCGAGCCACAACCTGCTTCACGATCGAATCGACCAGACCGTCATCCTTGGGCTTTGTCGACTGAACCAGATTCAAGACTTTGCGTGCATTCCATCGCTGCGACAATACAGGATGCAAGCGATCAGCATCCGAAAGTGAAAAGACTTGCCCGACTCCTCGGGGCGTGGCGGTCATTGTCACCACCGCGAAAGGACGAGGAATTACGTTTTCCCCGACCAGACGAAACTTGTCCACCCACGCCAGCGTCTGCCGGAAAGACTCACTGGTATGGGCTTCGTCCAAAACGATCAGTGTGTCGTTGGCCAGAAGCCCAGCATGGATGGAGCGCGAATGGGGAGACACACCATAGCCTTGGTGCAGAAGGCGGCTACCCACCTGATCCACAGTGGAACACACCAGCGTTGGCTGCAACGGATCGCGTACCCAGTTGTCTTCCCGATAGATTCCGCCTCGCAGCAAGGCAGTTTCCACAGGGGAGCGTCCACCCAGCTTGCATAGAGCCTCGCGAACATCCACTAAAATTTGAGCGACGCCGTCGCTCAAATTGGATCGGATGACCTCCGCCCGTCGATAGGCATCATCTACAACGATGCGTCGGTCCACCACAAGAATTGTGCGGCGTGGGACCTTAGCGCCACAGGCCAGCGCAAAGAGTGAAATATCCAGGATGGCCGTCTTGCCTGTCCCTGTCGGGAGACTCAATACGGACGGCCATTTTCCCGTTTCGACAACCTCGTCCAGCAAACGTTGTTGCCACGGAAACGGGGAACTTCCGTGCACCGATTGGAAGTATTCGCCAAAGCGATCGGTGGTCAACATGAGGTTTCCTCCCACCCGCAGCACGGCTTGCACAACCCGTAACCCTTGAAGCGACCCGCACCGAGCACCAACGGCCCGACGATGGTCGATTCCCAAGAAATGTGCGCATGAACCATGCGATGGGTCGACCCGTTTTTTCGCACCAATGGGGGGAATTCCCGCACCGTCGGCACCCCTTCCAGAAACGATGCTGGTCGGATTACGACTTGCGCCGGAAACGGCAACCCTTGTCGTTCGCACATTTTGCCGATCTGATCAGCAGCCCAGCCATCGGGATCGCTGCGGCGTGAATTCTGCATCCGATCCATGACAATTGGAGTTGTCGTAGCCCACCAGCGCGAGGCTTTGGCCCAGCTTTCCGATCGCAGTGCCTTTGCAGGAGCCAAGCGATCTTCCATCTGGAGAATCATCTCACCCTTCTGTCCCAACACCAAGCGAATCTCCAGTGTCTTGGGATCTATAAGTTTGCCGATAGCTTGGTAGGCGGCCTCTTCTACCACTGGATCCAGGGCTTTGGGGAAGGCAATGGCCATGCCCATCAAGTGTCCATCGGCATGGTCGTCTCCTACAAATGCCAAGGGCATGTAGGCCAGATGCGGCTGATCACGCAAGGGGGCGCCATCCGGGGCATGGCCAGAAACCAATACTTTGGCTTCCAACGAAATCCCTTCAGCTTGCCCAATCAGCGCAAAGCGCAGTGCATTGGTCAAGTCCAGGGCTTGACTCAACCCAAAGCGCCGACCACCGACCTGGCGAAATACAAGAAGCGGAGAGCTAAAGTCACCCGTCCGCCCTTCGGTGTTCTCTGGTATCGCTCGGACATAGCCGAACTGGCGTGCCCTTGGCGGGAGGATGTCATCAATCATTTTATCGAGAATGGCCTGGTGATGCTCGCAAAGGACCTGCAACCGACCCTGTTCGAATACCCGGACCACATCGTCCCGGCGACGAGCCTGTGGTGCAGGCAAATGCGTGACGGGACCGGGCAAACCTTCCTCGATCCAGCAGCGAACCAAAGAAGACGAATGCCCAATGCGCTGGACTTCGCGGCACATGATCGACAGGATCTGTCTGAATTCGGACGATTCAGCATCAGGCCAGACCAGGGCGCAAACTCCTTCGCCAACCTGGATCGACGGAAAAAAGCGCTCGCTCTTGTGCCTGCGCTCCGGAAGCAAGCCCATCATTGGATCGCCATAGACCTTCTGCCGCGTCTCGATGTCATTGACGGGGACATAAACCTTCACTGGATTCGGAGCATCCTGGATTTCAGGCACCACCAATTGTGGCAGTCCCAAGGATTCCAGCCATTCCAAGGCTTTGCGTTCCATCGGATTTTCTCCGCGCTCCCCCCAGGCGGCAACCAGCGCCTGAAAGACTCGATCTGGGTGCGGTGGCCATTCGGCCAATTCCCGATCCGCGAAGTCCGTCGCCACGCAACGCCCGGTCAGATATTGCCAGGCTAGACTGAACATCGATCAGGCTTCCGATGCTGGAGTCTTAGCCGCAAGCTCCCGACTCTTGCGGACCAATTGGGCGAGGCCTTCGCTAGGCGCAAGCACCAACGGCTCCTTGCGCCACTTGAGGCCGGATGCTACGGCGGCAGTGACGGCATCCTTGAGAAGTTTGCATGCATCCTCGACCGAAAGGGCAAACGTCTTCGTCTCCCCATTGGATTCCACAATTTCCCACTGGGCAACGCCTTCCGGAACCAGCAGGCAGCGCGAGCGCAGATCCACCCCCTTGGCGATCGACAAGGTCGCAGCCGCCAATCCCAGCGCAGCAAGAGTGGCCTGTGCCGCACGATCGATGTTCGCCTCTCGCTTGCCAGCCAGCGGGAACTGCAGGCGGCGCAGAGCGGGAAGAGACAAAACGGTAGCTTGGGAAGCGTAAGCGAAAGTGACGCCCCCGTTCAGTCCACTGACAGATGGAGTGACATTGCCGTGATTAACTTCGGAAGGCTTACCTTCCTTCCCAACTTTGACCAACGCCTTCCCGCTAGAATCTTTAGGGGAAAGAGCCCATTCGCCCGTCTTTGCATCCGAATGGAAGATCGGCCCAGCAGCGAGTTGGATTCCCAATGGATCCAAGCGACTGGACGATTTCACGCCTGTGATGGCATCAATGGCAACCAATTCTGACACAATGGCTCTCTGGAACTTGACCCCCAATCCGCCTCGCGGACCGGTGGAATCCCACAAACCGAACAGCAAGGAAGTCGGCGAAATCTCGAAAAGTCCGGTTGCATTCTTGAGGGATGCCGTATTTAGGTAACCGCCTTCAGTAGTTTTGCGAAAATTTGTACCCGTGGCATCCACACTGTCGCGCAGGATGGCATCGGCCAAGCGGTGAGGTGCATCAAGACTGGTTATCTTGCCGACCTCAACCAGATCTTCTCCCTTTGAAGCGAAGTCCACCTCGACCACAGGCAATTCAATCAAGCCATCCCGCACGGCTTCCAAAAGCGCCAACTCCATGCGATTTGCCTGACTTTGGACGCTGTCCAAGTGCACACAATCATAGGTCGCGCCATTGATTCGACGCTTCTCTTCAGCGTATTTGCCACCCTCGTAGGTTGGTGGGAAAACTTTGTCTCCAGGGCCTCCGGCAGGCTGGAGACGCGCACGATAGCGGAGAGCAGAAGCGCTGGCTACGATTTGGCTAAGTTTGGCAAGGTCGAGCACGGTGGTGGGCATGCGGAGCTCCTATGATGGTTCGGAATTGATGCGATACTCTAATCTGGACTCATTCCTCCACCTTGGCAATCGATTAATTACCTATTCAATCAATGCGGTACACCCCCGCATTCGCACCGACGCCATCCATCCGAAAGCCGTGAATGCCTTCCGAACTGAACGACCGACTCTTCCGGCTCTCCACCTTGCACAACACCCTCGCCCAAGCCCTCGCCAACGGCGAAGAGGGTGTCTCCGCCGAGCAGATTTTGGAGCGGATGGACTGCGAACGCAAGGCGCTCTACCGACACGCCCAGGACCTGCGCGATCTGGGGGCGCCATTGGAATACGACGGGAAATGTCACCGATGGTCGTATCGGGAAGAATGGAACCCCTCCTGGACCTGGCTGCACACCTTGCAGGGTGCGCCGGGATTGCGGCTGTCTCTAGACTTGCTCCTGGATCCGGATCTTGAGCGCGATCTCCAGGATCTGGTGGTTCCCTCGCGCCAGACGCGTTCCAGCAAAGCCACCCTCACCCGTCTGACAGGTTTGTTCGACAAATCCATCCTGCCCCATCTTTCGCAGGCCCTTCGCGAAAGGCGCAAGCTGCGCTTCCAGTACGCCAAACCGGATGGCTCCAAAACGCAAAAGACCATCGACCCGTTGTCGCTTTTTGTCTGGGACGGGATGCCCTACCTGCAAGCGCGCGATCCATCCACCCCGCAGGTCACTTTCAAGCGCTACGCGCTGTCGCGGATCTCCAAGCCGGAAGTCCTGGAAGAATCCTTCCGTTCCCCTCCACGCAGGGAGCATCCCACCTGCCTGGGCGCCTTTACCGGAAAGCTCGTGCTCGCGAAGATCCGCGCCTCCAGGGAAGTGGCCTTCTATGTGCGCGAGCGCAAATGGCACCCGGACCAATCGCTTCGCGAGAAGCCCGATGGCTCGGTGGAATTCACCCTTCCCTTCGGAGACGCCGACGAAGCCGCGCGTTGGATTTTGGGTCGCGGCCCCGGATTTTGTCCGGTGGAGCCCACGGCGCTGGTGAAGGCTTGGAAGGATGCGGTGATCCAGTTGGCGGAACGGTCCCTGTCATAGGAATCACCTGGCTGGAACCGTTGTCAAACAAAGGGATTCAGAATCTGTAATCGACCCGCAATGACCAATCCAGAGTGAAGATCCTCTGTGAGCAACATTTCTCCGCCTCGATGAAGTGCATTTGCAATCATCAAGGAATCGAAATGAGAAAGCTGATACCGGTCCGCCAAATCGAGTGCCTCAAGAAGAATCTGTGAAGAAAGGTCATGTGAGGTGCACCAGCCCAGAAGGAAGTTGATCTTTTCCGCAATGGCAGCAGGATCCTCACCGCATTTGCGTCGTCGGACAGCGCCGAACTCCGTCAGCGCCTGTACGCTCACGTGAGGGCGATCAAGCAATAATTCACGGGCAATAACTCGCTTTAGCTGAGACTCCGGGTGGAGATCAAACGCATAAAGCAGAATGTTCGTATCAAGAAAGACCACGATCGTTCACCTCCTCGCGCGAAAACCCCCAATCCCCCACCACGGTTCCATGTTCCGCCACGAATGCATCGAACCTTGCACGCTCTGCCTCCCGCTCGACCGTGCTGGGAGGCATCAGCAGGATTTCCACTTCGCGACCTTTCCACTCCTGAGGTACCGTCAGGTGAATTTCGCCTGATTCACCAACCATAACGTGATTTCGGACGACCATTCTACACCACCCCTGTCCATTGACCCGGCACCGACTCGTGATAGAGCGGCAAATTGGAATCTACCATCAAAAACCACGGAATGAATACTCATCGCACGCCACATTCCACCTACCCCACCACCCCCGCCAACCTGCACGCCACCATTCCCCCGATCACCACGCTCACCGGGTCGTGGCCGGCGCGCTTGAGGCGCCAGGCCAGCACAGGCGCTTCAAATCCCGCTTGGCAGGCCACCACCAGGTCAGGCAGCGCCTCCCAAGGATGCGCACCGGTCAGGAAGGCACCCGGAAAGGGCGGGATCAGCTTGCGATCCATGCTTGACCGCATATCCACCACCAGCGTGCGCGGATCCGCCAGCAGCGCGGCGACCTCCGCACCACGGAGCAATTCCATGGAGGAAGATTTCCCCTCGCGGTAAGCCTTCAAAGCCCCCAGCACCTGGTCCATCTGAGACCGAAGATTGCGCTCAGGGAGCGTGGTGTCCAAACTGAACCGCAAGGCTTCGCGCGCCTGATCGGGAGTCCATCCTTGGGCCATCAAGACGTGGGAAGGCAGGTCCTCGTCCGTGGCGCAGGCGGATCCAGCGGATACACGGATCCCGCGCAGATCCAGCCACCCCATCAGCACTCCGTTGGGAATGCCGGGAAACCGAACCATGGCCGTGTTGGCCACGCGATGGGCTGAAGAAACAGCCTCCACCGCATCCGGGAACAGAGCACGCAATCCAGACAGGAATCGCTCCATCACGGAAGAGACCACCGGGGCTTGGTCAAGCGAAGGTGTCAGATTCCGACAGGCCTCGGCGAACCCGGCGATGTCGTGCAACGCCTCGGTGCCCGCCCGCAGCCCGGATTCCTGCGCACCGCCGTGGACCTGCGCGATCAAAGGAACACCTTCGCGCGCCCACAAGGCACCGATCCCCTTCGGGCCGTGGATCTTGTGGGAGGCCACCACCGCATAATCGATTCCCAATGCGCGCACATCCACCGGGATCTTGCCCAGCGCCTGCACGCAGTCGGAAAAGACCATGGCACCGCGCGAACGCGCGATCCCCGCCAGACGCGCCACGTCCTGGATCGCGCCGGTTTCGTTGTTGACGCGCATCACGCACACCAGGTGGGCGGGGCGCTCCAAGGCACGCACCAGGGAGTCTTCGCGCACCAAGCCTCGTTCATCCACCTCCAGAAGCTCGACTTCCACGCCGTGGGCCGCCAGATGTTCCAAGGTCCGCAACACCGCGTGGTGCTCGACGGGACTGGACAGAATTCGGCAGCTTCTACCGCGCGATGCCACCACCGATCGCAGGATCTGGTTGGTCGCCTCGGTGGCAGATCCACAAAAATGGACCTGGTCCGCATCCGCGCCGATCGCCTGGGCCACCACTTGACGCGAGCGTTCCAACAAGGCCCGGGCATCGTGTGCGGCCCGATGAGGCGAGCTGGGGTTGCCATGCGTGTTTTCCAGAACACGCACCATTTCGCGGACCACCGCTTTGGACGGCTTGGTGGTGGCGTTGTTGTCCCAATACACCTCGCTTCGAAGGTGGAACATTCACTTCTCCGGGAGGGGCGGCAGCGGCCGACCGTTGCGAGGCGAAGGCACGCGCTCGCCCGGAGCGACGTTGCGACTCACGTTCAGCATCATGTCCAGCTCCGCATTGGCACCAATACGGGTTCCCGCGCGCACCACGCTCATACCCCCCACCAACGCGCCCGACCCGATCTCCACTCTACCCAGCACGAGCACGTCGCGGCACCGCTCGTGGGTGGCCACCGCCGATCCCATCCCCAGCACCGCGTTGTCGCCGATGGTCAGCAGTCCGGGGTGGACCACGTCCAGGTAACATCCGGGCGAGATGTAGGCGCCTTTGCCCACGTGCATGCCCATGGCCCGGTAGACCAGGTTCTTGATTCCCGGGAACGGACACGCGTAGAGCATCAAAGCCAGCACGTAGCGGATCCCAACGCCGATTTCGGCCAGGCCGCCACCGTAGAGCAAGCCGCAGATCTCGCGATGGGAAAGCCCCTGCACGTCGATCACGATCTTGCATTGGGATCCAGCCAGGAATTGTCGGATCCTCTCCCGCTCGGAAGCCAGCCTCTGCGCGTGGGAGGTCAAGGCGTCCCCTTCCGTGCCAACGCGGAATCCAGCCAGCCCACCAGGGGCGAGGCGGCACCCGCCTTGATCCGTTCGGGCTTCCGGCATTCCTTCAAGAGGTTTTCCAGGATCTTGGCGGGCATTTCGCGGCTGAACATCCGGGCCAGCGAGATGGGAATGCCTCCGCCCAAGTCGATCCGTTCGGCATAGGATCCCTGCATGGCCCCTTTGCCCACGGCGCGGACCGTGATGGATCCGTCCATGTCGGTCAGGCGGATCACGTCCGGCACAGGCGGGCAGGAATTGTCCGTGATGGCGTTCAGTTTCGCCTCGATCAGAGCCTTGGTCGGATGGCGGCGGATGTCCACGTCCACCACGATGTCGCGATCGGTGAAGGGCCAGGGAAGGTCGTAGCGCTGGTAGGCCACGAAATGGTCCGGACCGACCGTGCGCAGGATCTTGGATTCCTTGAGGTAGGGGCACCAGGCGATCATGCCGGGCAGATCGATCAAGGTTTCTCCCACCACCGGCAACGGGATGGAATCGGATCCACGCGAACGGAACGCCTCCACGTCCTTGCCCGGGATCGGCAGCACGGAGACCTCGAAACGGCTGGTCTTCTTGACCAGCGTCCATCCCGTGTCGGGGAGGGCCAGGCTGAGGACGGCGATCGCGGCGGGAATGGTCAACATGATGTAGGGTCCCGGTAGAAGGGGAAAGGGCGGCGCGGCGGCCTACCCTCCGAAAAACACGTTCTGCGCGCACATGGGAACCAGGGTCCCGTCCGTGCGCGCGTAGGGGTTGCAGCACTTTTGCAAGCGGGCGATGTCCATGCTGTGGACATCCATGAAATCGTGGATGAAGATCGCTTTCATGCTGGATCGACCGATGGCCATCAAGGCTTTCTGGTCGCCGGCCACCTGGGGCAATCGGCGCAACAGGTCGCGCAAACGCGCGAGGAACCTATCCGATCGGTCGGCGGAATCCGCCGCGCTCCACAGTTCGTACATGCGCAACCGCAGCGCCTCGAAACCTTCCGAATCCAATCCCGGCAGGGTCCGATTGGTCACCAGGTTCAAGAATCCCTCGCGACCCAGGAAGGTTTCCAGGGTTTTCCAGATTCCGTCGTCGGTCTCCACGAAGTAGCTCATGGCAAAACACGAGGGGTGCGAGCAGGGCAGCGGGTGGAAATCTTCGCGCTTGAGTCTTTGGTTTTTCGCCAAGCCCGCCACCACGTCGGGGATGGTGAGCCGACGCGAAGTGTCCCACTCGGCGGCGCGCCCGGCCAGCGACACGGGCTGGAGCATCAGGGTGGACGCCTTGCTCGTGAACAACAGTTCGGCCAGATCCGCGATCTGGTCTTCGTTCACCCCCCGGGCGATGGTGGCCACGAAGGAATACGGGATGGCTTCTTTTTCCAGGATCTCGAGCAAGGCCATGCGCTGCTGGTACATCGCCCTCCCGCGAAGGATCCGGTTGTCCTCGTCGCGCATCGAATCGAACTGGAGAGCCACCAGGGCGCCGTTTTCGGCAAAGACATCCCGCAGCATCGGGTCTTCCAAGAGGCGCAACCCGTTGGTGGAGACCGTCACCTGCGCCACGCCCTTTTGGCGCGCGACGCGCAGGAACTCGGCGATCTCGGGATGCAACGTGGGCTCGCCCCCGCTGAGATTGACCACCGGCAAGGATCCTTCGGCGGCCAGCAAGGTGTCCAGCACCTTCTCGAAGGTGGCCAGGTCCATGCGCTCGTCGTTCGCTTCGCCTTTCAGGCATACCGGACAGCGCAGATCGCAATCGCGCAGGATTTCGATCACGGGAAGGCAGGTGTGCTGGCGATGTTCGGTGCAAAACCCGCAGGATTCCGGGCAACCTTGGAAGTTCTCCACCTGCAAGGCCAACGGCACCTGGCGCGGCTTCACATGGTGCACCGATTCACGATACCAGGACGCATCGGAAGAGACCAACACTGAGGATTCTCCGTGGGTGGCGCACCACTTGTCCAAGAACACCTCTCCCTGGCGCTCCACGATCCGCGCAGACACTTTTTGTCTGCACTCCGGGCAGACCGACTGGGTGGTGGAATGGGCGAATTCCGTCATGGGGCCACCTGCGCTGCGGGTTTCCAGAAACGCTCGTCGCGTTCGCGGTAGAGGAGGTTGTACGAGCAGGCCGGCACCATGGATCCCGATTCGTCCGGCACCAGATCCCCGCAATGGGCGATGCGGTCGAGATCGAAGTTGGATCCGTCCATGTGCGGGTGCACGCAGACCATCTTGACCGACCGTTCCAGCTTGCGGGAACGGTCGGCTTCCGACAGGGCGGGATCTTGGGCGACCAAGCTGATGCGCCGCAACACCTTCAGGTCCTGCGGGTCGCAGCCTTCGGACCAGGCACGAGCCAGGCCCTGTTGGAAGTCTTCCATCAAACCGGCGTCCAAGCGCGGCAGGTAGCTCCCCGCGCTCGATTCTTCCAGGCGCTTGCGGGGCAGGATCTTCCCCAGAGACAAAAGCCGTCCGCCATCCGCGGCGAACCAGGCCATGGAGTAGCACAAGGGGTGCGCTCCGGCCGGGGTCAGGAAATCCCCCGCTTCGACGCCGGGAACCTCGCACAACAAGGTTTCCACCTCGTCCATGGCGATGCGACCTCCGCCCGCGAAGTTGGACCCGTTGGCCCCGGTGTAGGCCATGTTCTGCACCGTGATCGACAGCACGTGGTCGCGCGCCAACAGTCGGCCTGCCAGCGGGGCGAGCTCGGATTCGTTGATCCCCTTGATGGCCACGAAGATGACCGTCGTGGCGATGGAATGTTCCTGGAGCATCTCCAGGCAGCGTTCCTTGGCCTCCACGATGTCCGCGCCGTGGATGGTGCGGCTCCTTTGGGGATCCAGGGTGTCCAGCGAGAGCACCACGTGGGCGTCGTGGCGCGCCAGGGCCTGCGCGAGCTCGCGATCGCGCGCCAACCGCATCCCGTTGGTGTTCACCATCACCCGGGCGAACCCTTCGGCGCAACAGGGCGACAATTTCCGGCAGCTGCGGATGGAGCGTGGGCTCGCCTCCGGTCAGATCCACGATGGTCTGATCGGGATTGCGCTCCAGGATCCGATCGGCGATCCGCTCCACGTCCTCCAGGGACTTGTGGTAGGCTTGGTCCGGACGGTTGTGCGTGAAGCAGATCGGGCAATCGAGATTGCACACGTTGGTGATGGAAAAAATGGGCAGGCGCAGATCCGCAAGATGCCCCGTGCACGGACCGCAATCGCGAGGGCAACCTTCCCGCGCGGCCTTGGGGTGCACGGGCCGCTGGATGGAACGCGGACGCATCGCGCGGGACCGGTACCAGCTTTCGAGGCCGCCAGCAGGATCGGCTCGGGCCCTTGGGCGGCACAGAGCCTCTCCAAAAACACACCTTCCACCCGGCCACCACGCGCAGGCTCCGCCTTGGCGCACGCGACGCACCAGACCATGGTGTTGGAAAGGATCGTCTCGCGCGTCATGTCAGAATCCGCCATCCACGGCGATGTCCTGGGCGTTGATGTAGGAGGATCGATCCGACAGCAGAAAGCACACCACCTCGGCGATTTCCAGCGCCGTGCCGGCCCGTCCCGCCGCGCAATGCGACAGGAACGCCTTGCGGTGTTCGTCGGGGATCCCGCGGGCGATGCCGCCATCGACCATGCCGGGCACCACGTTGTTCACGCGGATGGAAAACCGCTTGAGTTCGGAGGCCAATGCCTTGGCCATGCCGGAAAGTCCGGCCTTGGTCATGGCGTAGGTCACGGAACGTCCAGCAGTTTGTGGCCCGCGATGGACCCCATCAACACCACCGATCCGCCGCCGTTTCGGATCATGTGGCGCACCACCGAGCGCGTCACGCGCAGGGGACCTTTCAGGTTCACGTCCACCGCCAGATCGATGTCTTCCTCTTCCAGCAGCGGCAGCGGCAACACCTGGCTCATGCCCGCGTTGTTGACCACCCCGTCCAATCCCCCGAAGGCCGCGACCGCCGCGTTCACGGCGTTTTCCACGGCTACCGGATCGCACACATCGGCCTCCAGGGCGATGGCTCCGGGAATCTCCGAGGCCAGGGCCAGGGCCTTGGCGCCGTTTCGCGTCCAGGTGAAGGCCACCTGCGCAGCCGGCTCCGTGGCCCGCCGGCAGATCGCCTCGCCCAGAAACCCCGTGCCGCCCGTGACCAGGATCCTCTTTCCGGAGAGCTCGCTCATGGCTTGGCCGCGATCCGCTGGCGCACCACCTCGGCCAGGTCCTGACCGTCACCAATCCGAACAATTCCGCACGCCCCATGCCGGGACGGATCTTGTCTGCGTAGCGGGGCAGCATCTCCCGCAATCCCTCCACCTTCCCGGGGTCCAGCACGCCCTCCAGGAACATCTCGTCGGTGCGCAGTTCGCGACCTTCCAGGTAGATGGTCTTGGTGGAGAGCTTGACGGAAAACTCCTTTTCCACCATGTAGACGATCTCCACGAAGTCGAGGCTGTCGGCGCCCAGGTCCGCCACCAGGGAGGCTTCGGGCGGGATTTCTTCGATGGAATCCAGCGAGAAGACGGGCAGGAGGAGTTCGCGGAATCGCGTCAGGTGGTCCATGTCAGGGGCTCCGGTGGAAGGTTCGTCTTTCGCGGGTACCGACGGCCACGAAGGCAGCCAATTCCCGTCCGCGCGGGAAGATGCAGGATGGATTCGAGATCTTCCCGGGCCAGGAGGGCCCGGTCATGAGCACGCCGCCAGCCCCAGGGAAGTCGCGGCCAGGCACAGGGCCATGGTCGCGTTGGAAATGGACTTGATGTGGTTTTCGCGATCGAAGGCTTCCGCCCACGCGTCCGGCCCGTCCACCATGGCGGTAGCCCCGGCGAAGGCCTGAAGACGGTGGCGAACACCGCCGCGGCTCCGCGAAAGGAAGAGAAATTGCGGCTGTAGGAGGTCCACTCGCAACGCAGGTCTTCGCGGATGCGGCCTGCCCACGCTGCGCGGCGCGATCGACCGCGTCGGCCGCCTCCGAGATCGCGAAGGCGTCCACGATGGCCACCACGTCCCAGCCCTTGCGCGAGGACGCGTACGGGATGGACTTGGCGCATTCCAGCAGCGTAGCCACCTGGAGCGCGTCCAGTGCCACGGGCAGGAACTCACGGGCGCTGCGGCGCGCGCGGCACAGATCCAGGAAATCCTCGCCGTTCAACCTACGCCCCGCTGAATCCGCCGTCTACAGACAGAACTTGTCCATGAATGAATCCGGCCGCGTCCGAGCACAGCCAATGGACCGCTTCGGCCACGTCCTCGGGAAGGCCCAATCGACCGCAGGCCAGGGAGGCCTTCACTTCTTCCGGAGCCTGGGCCAGCAAGCCCTTGAGACTGCCCGAATCGATGGGGCCAGGCGCGACGGCGTTCACACGCACCCGCGGGACGCCACCTCGGCGGCCAGGGCGCGAACGAACCCCTCCTGGAAGGCCTTGGTCCCCCATAGACGCTTTGGCTACGGCTGGCGCGCCTGGCGGTCACGGAGCTGATCGCCACCAGGCAGCCTTTGCGCGCGCGCATCATGGGCGCACCGCGACCCGGCACAGCTTCACCCAGGCGCGCACGTTCACGGAGAGCATCCTCCCACGACCTCGTCGGAAAGCTCCGACAGCAGATCTGTTCCCACCACCGAGGCCGCGTGGACCACGGTGAGCGCCCCTCGATGTCTCGACAAAATCCGTCCAATTGCGCGCAATCCCGCAGATCGCAACGGACGATCCGGGCGCGATCCGCGAACGGCTCGAGTGCCTGCATCGTTGCGATTGCCCTGCAGGAGCAGCGGACGCCCGTCCGGGGAGAACCGCTCCGCGATGGCGCGCCCGATCCCGGAACTCGCGCCGGTGACCACCACGGTGGATGGATCCATCACGGAACCCTCCGCGGACCAGCGCCGCGTTCTGGCCGCCAAAGGCGGCGTTGAGCTTCAAGATGTGCCGCAACGGCATGGCCAGAGGCTCGCCCTGGACCACACGCAACCCCAGGCTCTGGTCGACCCGCATGCAATTGACCGTGGGCAGCACCACCTGTTCGCGCAGGCACAGCGCGGCCGCCAAGGTTTCCACGGCCCCGCAGGCACCCACCAGGTGGCCCACCTGGCCTTTCAGGGAAAACACAGGCACTTCGCTTGCGCGCGACCCGAAGATCCTGCGCATCGCGGCGGCTTCGGCGGGCTCGTTCTTGGGAGTTCCCGTGCCGTGCAGGTGCACGCAATCGACGTCTTCTGGACGGATTTTGGCATCGGCGATGGCGTCCAGGGCGCATCGCGCCAACTGGGTTCCTCCGGATCCGGGTCGGTCACCATGGGGCGTCCAGCGTGGTGCCGTACCCGACGATCTCGGCGAGGATCTCGGAAGGATGGGCCGTCCGATCGGACTGGACCACCGTGAGCCCGGCTCCCCTCCCCAGCACGATGCCGCAGCGGTCGGCGTCGAAAGGACGGCAGGCCAAGGCGGGATCCCCGTTCCACCTCGAAAGAGCGCCCAGATGGTGAAACCCCGTGTAATGCAAAAGGCGAGAGCATCGAATCGGTACCGCCCGCCAGAATGGCCAGGTCGGGATTGGCCCTCACGTGCCGGAAGGCGACTCCCATGGCTTGGGTGGCGCCCACGCAGGCCGAAACGTTCACGCTGCGCATACCTCCCACCCCGTGGGTGGAGCAAAGCTCTTCAACCGCCACGCGCAGGTGGCGCTGGTGGAGCCTCCAATCGGGGTCCGGATCGCTCGTGTATCCGGCCAGATCGAAGTGTTCGATCCTCCGCCCAGCAAGGCCCAGCGCAGGGCGGGGCCACGGCGTTCCACCCCGATGGGTGGGAAGAATCTGGCTGGCAGCCATGGCCAGGAAGATCGATTTCCGGTCGTCGCGATCAGCGCTGGGGATCACCTTCGCGTTCGCGCGGGCTTCCGGCGGCCAGATGCACGGAAGGAGCGTTCCATCGAACACCGTCAGCCGCGCGCAGCCGTGGCGGCCCTCCAGGACTCTCTTGACGGAATTCGTCCCATCCGGATCCGATGGGCGAGACGACCCCGCGCCGCAAAGGAAGACACGTTCCGTCATCAGGTCCACTCCCCAGGATCTCCAGGATGTCGCCCCGGCGATCCAGAGGGATCTCGTCTCGCCGCGCGAGCGCCGCGACGCACCGATCCTCGCCGTCGGCCCGGCAGCGGGTCGCGAGAATCATGTCGTTTTCCCAGGCCGTGGCCACGGCGGAAACCAGCATGCCTTCGTCCAGACCGTGGGTCACGGAATTTTCGTTGACCAGATCCAGTTCCATGGGCGCGAGGCACAACGGCATGTTGTACAGGACCTTGAACTGGGTGAGGGGCTGACCGAGTGCATTCTCGCGGGCGAAGCGTTCGGAGCTCCACGTCCCCCGCTTCGTCGCGGCTTTTTTTCGCGGATGGTCTCCAGGCCGTAGTCCTGGAACTCCAGGTCGCCCAAAGCCCAATGGATGGGTGCGTCGAGGATCGATCTGCTTTCCGGTAAGGAGCCGTGCGAGGACGACCAACGCCCCTGCTGAACGCCGGATCGTAGTACTCTGGCCCACTCTTCAGGCGCAAGTACTCCTTCAGCGATGGGCTCCCGTCGAGCCCCCACGATTCACGCCTTGCCGTCGCCATCGTCCAGAAAGCGGGTGCGACGCGTGCGTACATGCGGGTAGAGTTCTCGCGGTTTTCCGCAGGGATCCGTCTCCCACCGCACGAAGGTGAAGGCCAGTTCCGCGCTGGCGCTGGAGTTGTCCATCTACCGTCTCCGCTCGGGCTACGCCGGAACTCTCGGGAAAGAGCCGCCCAGGATGTCGGCGCGGTAGACTATGCGATCGCCGGGCTCTCGGCGGGCTTGGTCCACTTCACGCGATTGGCCATGGCCAGGATGCAGTGCCGAGGTGCCAACCCCGATGGAGCATGGCGTCATTTTCGGAAAACGACCCGGCCAGGGTTGCGCCATCCCTTCCAGCACCAGGGTTCCCGGAAAATGGGGTAGCCGGGGAAGTGTTCATTGAACACGTCGTTTGAAAGGCTCACGCACTTCACAATTCCACGATATGGCGGCCGTGACGGACCTCCCCGACGCGGTCGATGAGGTGGAAACGCACAGATGCAATCAGAAAATCGTCGATCCCGCGAAACGGACCGACTTGAGCATCGCGAGGCTTAAATAAGGGCACACCCAGCCGCAGCACTTGCCCCAGCGTTTCTCCGGTCTCGGTCCCTACCAGAATCCGGCATAGGTAGACCCTCCGGACACAGGTGTTCCGAGTCGGCTCCTGAGATCCCAAACCAACGACAGGTGTCAGACGTCCATCCCCGGAAGGCGCAAGTTGCTGCCACTGCGCCAGCCCCACCCTCGCCCGACCAGGACTGGACCGGCGTGCCTGGCGTTGTCGAAGATGGCAATCCCGGGACAACCCCCGCCGCAGGCATCAGCACATCGAGGATCGCCTCGCCCTGACCTGGCTGGTTTGCGGGTACGAACCCTTTCTGGGGCCTTGGCGGGACATGGAACGATCGACAAAAGGATGGCGGACCAGGGCATGGATTTCGCGAACCCTTCGCGGGGAAAGTTTAACCTGGCTCCCAGGCCGGAGGTCGCCGAAATACGAACGCTTCGCCCCCAGGAAA
>JADKBN010000015.1 GCA_016715065.1 Fibrobacterota bacterium | reverse complement strand
GGAATCTCGGTGCTGGACAATTTCCGCTCTGGGTCCAGCCGGTGGCCGCCGTGGAAAGCCGGCTGGTTGGCGACACGGACCAGGTCGTTGCTTCCGAAGGTGGCGTTCGCGCAATGGGGCGATGGGGGAGCCTTTGGTTTTCAACGGATGCACGGATCTTCGTCGAGAAACACTCCGACTCCGCTGTAGAATCCTGGGACGGAGAGTCCGTCGATCGCAGTGAAGCCGGCGACCTTTCCAACGCGACCTTCACCTCCTGGGCGCGCTACCGGAGCTCGATGGAATGGACCTCTCCGATCGGCGCGTTGGGATTTCGAAAGGAATCGCCGCACTGGGGGCCGGGCGTTCGGGGGAATCTCGTCCTGAACCAGGACGCGATCCCGTTTCCCCATGCGTATTGGCAAGGACAGTTCGGATCCGTCAGCATCGAATCCATGTGGGGGATGCTTTCGATCGATGGGGAAGGGAGCTATCGGAGGACCCACGACACACGGTCCATCTACGCTCACCGCTACGAGTGGCGCCCTCGCCAGGATCTTGAATTGGGCGTATCGGAAATGCTGATCATGTACAATCAGGAGTCCATCGCAAGTGCGGTTCCCTTCGTTCCCCTGTTCATCGAGAAGGGGGGGACGGTCGAACGGGAGAACAATGGCTCGCTTGCTTTCGATTTGGCTTGGCGCAAGGCAAGCTTCCTGCTGCATGGCGAATTTTTGATCGACGACATGCAGGAACCGACCAGCTTGTTTTCCAACAAGTACTGGGGAAATCGTTGGGCGAGCAACATGGGCATCGTTTGGTCGCAAGCCTCAAGTGGTCGGGATTCTTGGACGGTTGCCTCTTTTGAATGGAGCCACATCGAGCCATGGGTGTACACCCACTTCGTGTCCCAAACGGCGCAACCCGAGCACATGGGACGGCCGATCGGAAATCCGGATGGCCCAAACAGTCAGTCCATCCGTGCCCAAATCGAGCGGAGGCAGCCGGGGTACGGTATCAGCCTTGGCGCACGAGCCTTTTGGAAGGGAATCGATCCAGGTTCAGCGGTGCAGGATGTAGTGGGAGCGCAAAGTCTGAGAGGGAAAGAGTTCTTGGCGGGTGTGGGTGCTCCGGATTGGATCCCGGAATTGGAAGCGTGGAAGCGACTTAGATTCGTGACCATCCACGGTTTTGCAATGTGGGAAAAGGATGGAGCCATTCTGAGACTGCGGCTGCAATCGGCGATTTAATTCCTCCTCTGGTCGGTGTCCTTCCATCGAAAAATCGTATGATTCCCCTTAATACCCATGTTCCCCTTGAACCTATCCCTACTCCTCACTTGCGCTGCCCTTGCCACATCAGGCCCCCAGCCGGATCCCTCTCCGGATCCCTGGCTTTCCACGACGTGGCTTCCCATCGAGATCTCGCAGGGAGTCATGGCGTTGCAAGCGGAGGCTTCGCTTCCTGGCTGGCTTGGGCTGGCTGCAAGTGTTGGCACCGACGGGCGCCCGTTCTCGAAAGGCTCCCCTCTGGAGGGGGCGATGCAGCTTCGCTACTACTTCTTGCGCCCGTTCTCGGGGTTCCAAGTGGGAGTCTTGGCGGGCTCGGTGCGGTCCACCCAAGGGGAATGGATCTACCAAGGCGCTCCCATCGCGGGATACAAATGGATCGCTCGGAATGGCTTCACCACCGATGCCCTGGGGGGCTGGAGCTGGGTCTGGGGAGATCGCCAACAGGCAGGGAAATTCCTGGTCTCTGCGGGATTGGGCTATACCTGGTAGACCCTTCGGTTTCGAGGTACCCCCCGGAAGTACCTTTTAGCTGATGGCCATCCGCAAGCTACCCATCGGGATCCAAGACTTTCCGCGCCTCCGGGAGGAGGGTTGCCTGTATGTGGACAAAACGGCCTATGTCCACAAGCTGGCCTCCGAAGGAAGCGTCTACTTCCTCTCCCGGCCCCGTCGGTTTGGCAAGAGTCTGCTGGTCTCTACCCTAGGGGCATACTTCGAGGGACGCAAGGAGTTGTTCCAGGGCTTGGCTATCGAAAAACTCGAGCAGGATTGGATCGAGTATCCCGTCTTGCGACTGGATCTGAACGCCGAGAAATACGATACGCCTCAAGCACTCCTCGGGATCTTGAACAGTCATCTGTGTCGTTGGGAAGAGCGGTTCGGGATGCCGAAGGCGGACGAGGATACGCTCTCGAGGCGATTCCAAGGCGCCATCCAACGTGCCCACGATCAAACGGGCAAGCGAGTGGTTGTCCTTGTCGATGAATACGACAAACCCCTGCTGCAAGCGATCGGCCACCCAGACCTTTTGGAAGCGTACAAGAACACGCTGAAGGCTTTCTACGGGGTTTTGAAGAGCGCCGACACCCACCTGCGGTTCGTGCTGCTCACCGGAGTCACCAAGTTCGGTCAGGTGAGCGTGTTCAGCGACCTGAACCAGCTCAAGGATCTTTCCTTGCATCCGCAGTATGCGGCGCTTTGCGGAATCACCGAACCGGAACTTTTGGACACTTTCCAGCCGGAATTGGTGGCGTTGGCGGATCGTCAAAAAATGACGTCCGAGGAGTGCTTGGCGGAAGTGCGGCGGATGTACAACGGGTACCGATTCCATCCGGATGGTCCTGGTGTGTACAATCCCTTCAGTACGCTCAATTTGTTGGACGCCAAGGAGTTTCGCGATTATTGGTTCCAGACGGGAACCCCCACCTTCCTTGTCGAGCTCCTCAAGAAAACCGACATGGACCTGCGCGAGGTCGATCAGATCGAGATCATGGCGGAGGACTTCGCCAACTACCGCCAGGATGCGGATCGGCCCATTCCGGTGATCTACCAGAGCGGCTATCTGACCATCCAGAAATACGATCCGGAACTGCAGCTGTACACCTTGGGGTTTCCCAACGCGGAAGTGCGCAAGGGATTCCTGAACTTCCTGTTGCCCGATTACACGGGAATCGAGCGAGGAAGAGGCGGCTTCCACATCGCCAAGTTCATCCAGGAGCTGCGAAAGGGCGAGGTCGACGCCTTCCTGACCCGCCTCCAGGGCTTCTTCGAGGGGGTTCCGTACGATCTCTCCGACCGGACCGAACGCCACTACCACGTGGTCTTCTACCTGGTCTTTGCGCTCATGGGCCAGTTCATCCGCACCGAGGTGAAATCGACCAAGGGCCGCGCCGATGCCGTGGTGTACACCGACTCCCATGTGTACGTGTTCGAGTTCAAACTCAACGGCACCGCCGAGCAAGCCTTGGCGCAGATCAGCGAGAAGGGCTACGCCGTCGCCTACCAAGCCGATGGCCGCGAGGTGGTCAAGGTGGGCGTGGAATTCGACAAGGAAGCCCGCAACATCGGGCGTTGGCTGGTGGAAGGATCCGCATGACTCTCCGCAAGCTACCCATCGGGATCCAGGACTTTCCCTCCCTTCTGGAGGACGGGTACCTGTATGTGGACAAGACCGCCTATGTCCACAAGTTGGCTACCGAGGGAAAGGTGTACTTCCTCTCCCGTCCTCGACGGTTCGGCAAGAGTCTCCTGCTTTCCACGTTGGGAGCTTACTTCGAGGGACGGAAGGAACTGTTCCAGGGGCTGGCCATCGAGAAGCTGGAGCAGGATTGGATCGAGTACCCGGTGCTGCGGCTGGATCTGAACGCCGAGAAATACGATAGTCCCGAAGCACTGCGGGCGATCTTGAACCGGCATCTTGAAGGCTGGGAGCATCGCTTTCCAGGCGGACCAACGGATCGGTCCGCCGCAGAACGTTTCCTAAGTGCGATCGGTCGGGCCCATGAGCACACGGGCAAGCGAGTGGTCGTTTTGGTGGATGACTGCGAAGGCATGGATGTCGGAGCAGCAAACGCCCAGCGGGCGGACCCGAAGGGCGGCCACAGGATGTGGGCCGTGAATACGACAAGCCACTTCTGCAGACAATCGGCCAAGTCGAGCTTCACGAAGAATACAAGAAGATTCTCAAGGCCTTCTACGGCGTTCTCAAGAGCGCAGATGCGCATCTGCGGTTCGTGCTGCTGATGGGAGTCACCAAATTCGGACAGGTGAGCGTGTTCAGCGATCTGAATCAGCTGCAGGATCTATCGTTGCATCCCGATTACGCCACCGTGTGCGGCATCACGGAGCTGGAGCTGTTGGAGTCCTTTTCGCCGGAGCTTTCAGCCTTGGCAGATCGTCAAAAAATGACGTCTGAGGAGTGCTTGGCGGAAGTGCGGCGAATGTACAACGGGTATCGATTCCATCAGGATGGACCCAGCGTCTACAATCCGTTCAGCACGCTCAATCTATTCTCCAGCAAAGATTTCGTCGATTACTGGTTCCAGACCGGCACCCCCACCTTCCTGGTGGAATTGCTCAAAAAATCCAACATGGACCTGCGCGAAATCGACCAGATCGAGATCATGGCCGAAGACTTCGCCAACTACCGTCAGGATGCGGACAGGCCCATTCCGGTGATCTACCAGAGCGGGTATCTGACCATCCAGAAATACGATCCCCGATATCGTCGTTACACACTTGGCTACCCGAATGCCGAGGTGAAAAACGGCTTCCTGAATTTCCTGCTTCCCAGCTACACCGGCGCCGAAAAAGGACGCGGCGGATTTCACATCGGGAAGTTCTCCGAAGAGATGGAAGCCGGCGATGTGGATGCTTTCCTGACCCGCCTCCAAGGCTTCTTCGAGGGCATCCCCTACGATCTTTCCGACCGGACCGAACGCCACTACCACGTGGTCTTCTACCTGGTCTTCGCGCTCATGGGCCAGTTCATCCGCACCGAGGTGAAATCAGCCAAGGGCAGGGCTGATGCGGTGGTGTACACCGACACCCATGTGTATGTGTTCGAGTTCAAACTCAACGGCACCGCCGTGCAAGCCTTGGCGCAGATCAGCGAGAAAGGCTACGCTGTCGCCTACCAAGCCGATGGCCGCGCAGTGGTCAAGGTGGGCGTGGAATTCGACAAGGAAACCCGCAATCTCGGACGCTGGCTGGTGGTCTGAGCGCTTCGGCTTTCGAGCCAACCCCGGCCTTCTATCTTTCCCGGCCATGAACCCACTCGTGATCGCTCCCAGCATCCTTTCCGCGGACTTCGCCCGGCTTGCCGAGGAGACCCGTTCCGTCCAAACCGCCGGCGCCGAGTGGATCCACTTCGATGTGATGGATGGCCATTTCGTGCCCAACCTCACCTTCGGGCCGGCCGTGTTGGACGGCTTGAACAAGAGCGTTCCCGCGTTCTACGACGTGCACCTGATGGTGACGGATCCGTTGGAATACGGCAAGCGCTTCGCCAAGGCGGGCGCGAACCTGGTGAGCTTCCATCTGGAGGCGGCCATGGACCCAGGCGCCGTGATCGACGGATTGAAGGCAGTAAATGTCCAGGTGGGTCTGGTGATCAATCCCGGGCGCTCGCCCGAGGAAATGTTCCCCTACTTGGATCGGCTCGACTTGGTGTTGGTCATGAGTGTCTGGGCAGGGTTCGGAGGGCAATCCTTCCAGGACGCCGCACCTGCACGCGTGGAAATTCTCGCTCGCGAGATCGCCCGGCGGGGCCTGAAAACACGACTGCAGGTGGACGGCGGCATCAACGCCAAGACCTCCCGGCTGGTGCGCGATGCGGGAGCCGACACCCTGGTGGCGGGCACCTCCGTGTTCGGCGCCGCCGACCGCGCCGCCGCGATCGCATCGCTTCGCGCCTGATGGTCCTGCGTTCGAGGTTCGGACTTGCTCCGTTCGTCCTCCCGAACTCCGTTCGCCCTTCGAGACGCTTCGCTCCTCAGGACGAACGGTTACTGTCGCTGCGGCGTTGCCCAGGAGATGGAATTGCCGCCCTGGGCTAGACAAATCCCGTCAGGGTGGGAGATCCGCGTCAAGGTGGTACCGGGTTCGTCGCGCTCGCGCATCGCGGGGGTGCTGGGCGATCGTCTCAAGATCCAGGTGGCGGCCCCTCCCGAAGACGGCAAGGCCAACAAGGCGGTGGCCGAGGTGTTGGCGCAGTGGCTGGGCCTCGCCAAGTCCGAGGTGGAGCTGCTGTCCGGCGCCAGCCAACCCACCAAATGTTTCCGTGTCCCGCCGCGAGAAGACTGGCCGTTGACGTGAGGATCGGGCATGCCCGATCCTCATTGATCACCGACCCTCTTCCAATCGTTGGATCAGAAAATCGGCAAACCCCAGGTCGCGCATCTTCGACTGCGTGAGCGAAACCTCGTAGGGCACGCGGATGATCTCCACGTAGCCGGTGTCGGAATCGCAGATGGCGAAACACGCCTGGCAATTTCTGTCGCGCGGTTGTCCCACGGAGCCGTCGTTGACCAGGACGCGTTCACCGGGCTTGGGAAGGAGCGAGCTGGTGTCGCAGATGCGAAACGACTCGTCCGGCTCCTTGACCACCATCACCGGAAAGTGCGTGTGTCCGATGAAGCAGATCCGCTCGCGGAAGAAGCTGAAGGAATCCGCGGCGTCTTCCAGATCGGTGATGTAGTACCAGTCGGCCGGGCTGTGCGGCGAAGCGTGCACGAAGCAAAGATCGTTTTCCGCCTCCAGGTAGCGCAGACCCTTTAGGTAGTCCTGGCTTTGCACGGTGAGAACCTCACGGGTCCACTCGATCGCGCGACGCGCGTAGAAATTGAAGCTTTCCGAAGCCTCCCAGCCCAGTGCGACCGAATCGTGGTTCCCCAAGATGGCCAAGTCCGCGGACTTGCGGACCAGATCCACGCATTCGTTTGGATTGGGTCCGTAACCAACAACGTCGCCCAAGCAGACACGACGCTGGACTCCCAGTTCGTCCATGCGGGCGAGAACGGCAGTCAAGGCCTCGAGGTTCCCGTGGATGTCGGAGAAGATGCCATACTTCACGCCTATAACCATACATCCAGTCGATGCGATTTGGAATGCTTCGCTGTCTTCCGAAGGTCATTGGGCCCAAGAAAACCTTTGGAATATGTTGACTCCAGCATTGTTCCTCCTCTCGAGAAATTGAAATCCGTACCGAAAAGGTTCTATTTTCTGGAGCGCGATGATCCGGCTTACCAAACAGGCAGACTACGGGATCCTGCTCATGACCCAATTCGCCAAGGTCGGATTGGGAGGGATGCTGTCGGTTTCCGATCTTGCGACTCGCACGGGACTGTCTGCTCCCATGGTCAACAAGACGGTGAAATTGCTTTCCAAGGCGGGCTTGCTCAACAGCTCGCGCGGCGTGCACGGCGGATACCAGCTGTCGCGTGGCGCCTCCGCCATCACATTGGAAGAAGTGATCATCGCGGTGGAAGGCCCCATCGCTCTGACCGAATGCCAAGAACACGCCGGAGCCGGCGGTGGATGCGGACTCCACGCCAGTTGCCCCACCCGGATCAACTGGGGCATCATCAACCACGCTCTGCGCGACAGTCTGGCCGGCATCACTCTGCTGCAGATGATCCATCCCCTGTTGGGTGTGCCTCGCGCCAAACGCCCGCAGCTGCGGACCTGAGGATCTTCGCGCAGAAATAACATCTTTTAGACTCCCTTGTTCTCGCAGGAGTCTCCGTGAAGTTGCAATCGGCTGTGATTGGTTTTACCCTCGGCGTTATCGTCACCGGCTGTGCCGCACCGCGATCCGTGATCTGGGATGGCACGACGATGCCTCGCGGGCATGTCCAAGGCCAGCTGGGAATGATCGGCTCGATTCCGACCGCGACCCTCTCGGCCCTGACGACCTCGCAGATGGATGCGGCGAAATCTCTTTTGAGTGGCGAGGTGGATTCCCTGACCAACCAAGGAGCCTACGACAATGCCGCCAAGACTCTGGTCGCTGCCGGACTGGACATGCCCAGCGCCACTCCCGTGGCCACGGTGCATTTGGGTGTCGGTTGGGAAACGGAGATCGGCTATCGCAGGGAAGGCTCGGTGAATGCGTGGTCGGTTCGTCGGCAGATCCTGCACGAGCAGCAGTCGGGATGGAACGGAGGAATCGGAATCCAATACTCCTCGCAGAGCTACGAACTTCCTTCCGCCTTGGGCAAGATCCAAAGCACGCTTGGCTACTCCTTCGATCGCAAGGACATCCTCGTTCCTCTCGTGTTCTCCAAGCCTTTCGGCACGAAGGGAAATCTCGGCTCGGGAACGATCGGCCTGGTCGGAGGCTGGACCAAAATCAATTACGGCTTCGACCCCAAGGGACTGTATCGCACCTGGGGGGGCAGCGTGGAGGCGCTTGAGCGGTTGCCAAACCAGGAGTCTTCTTTCATGTCCTTCGGGGCTACTGGGATGCTACGTGGCGGCTACAAGCATGTTTGGGTCTTGGTTGGATTGACCACCTACTGGCAAGACTACGGCTCTTATGTGGTGCCGGGCTCAGATCCGGTGGAGCTGTCGGGGTTCTCGATCCTCCCTGCTCTTGGGCTGGAAATCCGCATCTAGGCCAACAGCAGAAGTGGAATCAGAACCAAATCGGTTCTATATTCCAGGAGACCGGGGATGTTTCCCTGGGCCACGTCCACCAGGAGTACCGATCCAATGCCGGAAGTCGCCGAATCCGATGCCCTCCAGGCCCACCTGGACGAAGGCTACAAACACGGCTTCGTCACGGACGTGGCCACCGAGCAGTTGCCTCCGGGCCTTTCCGAAGAAACGGTCCGGTTCATCTCGGGCAAGAAAAACGAGCCGGAGTGGATGCTCGATTGGCGCCTGAAGGCGTTCCGCAAATGGCAGACCATGGAGGAGCCGAGCTGGGCCAAGGTGGGGTATCCCACCATCGACTACCAGGCGGCCAGCTACTGGGCGGCCCCCAAGACCGATGGGCCCAAGAGCCTGGACGAAGTGGATCCTGAAATCCTGGAAACCTTCGAGAAGCTCGGGATCCCCCTGCAGGAGCGGGCCGCGCTGGCTGGAGTCGCGGTGGACGCCGTGTTCGACAGCGTCAGCGTCAAGACCACGTTCCGCGAGAAGCTCTCCGAGATCGGCGTCATTTTCTGTCCCATTTCCGAGGCGCTGCTGCACCACCCCGATCTGGTGCGCAAGTACATGGGAAGCGTGGTGCCGGTTTCCGACAACTACTTCGCGGCCCTCAACAGCGCGGTGTTCTCCGACGGCTCCTTCGTGTACATCCCCAAAGGGGTGAAGTGTCCCATGGAGCTGTCCACCTACTTCCGCATCAACGCGGCCAAGACCGGGCAGTTCGAGCGCACCCTGATCATCGCCGACGAGGGCTCGCAAGTGAGCTACCTGGAGGGCTGCACCGCGCCCATGCGCGACGAGAACCAACTGCACGCGGCCGTGGTGGAACTGATCATCCACAAGGACGCCTACATCAAGTACAGCACCGTGCAGAACTGGTATCCCGGCGACAAGGAAGGGCGAGGGGGCATCTACAACTTCGTCACCAAGCGAGCCTTGTGCGAAGGCGAGAATTCCAAGGTCAGCTGGACCCAGGTGGAGACGGGATCGGCCATCACCTGGAAGTACCCGTCCTGCGTGCTCAAAGGGGATCGCTCGGTGGGAGAATTCCATTCGGTGGCGGTTACCAACAACCTCCAGCAAGCCGACACCGGCACCAAAATGATCCACATCGGCAAGGACACCAAGAGCACCATCGTCTCCAAGGGGATCAGCGCGGGGAAGTCGTCCCAGACCTACCGCGGCCTGGTGAAGGTCAATCGCGGCGCGTCGGGTGCGCGCAACTACAGCCAGTGCGACAGCCTCCTCATCGGCGACCGCTGCGGCGCCCACACGGTGCCCTACATCGAGGTCCGCAACGACACCGGCAGCGTGGAGCACGAGGCATCCACCAGTCGCATCGGTGAGGACCAGATCTTCTTTTTGCGCAGCCGAGGGCTTTCCACGGAAGACTCCGTGAACATGATCGTCAACGGCTTCTGCAAGGACGTGTTCCGCGAACTTCCCATGGAATTCGCGGTGGAGGCCCAAAAGCTCCTTTCCGTGAGCCTGGAAGGAAGTGTCGGGTAGCGAGGGGGCGTTTGGACGGATTCTGACGCTTTCCTGCCGCCGTCCCGTTGTAGATTTCGCCGACCATGAACTCTCTATCCGCCATCCGCCGGGGAGGATCCCTCGTACTGGCGGGTGCGTTGGTCTTCGGACTTCCTGTTCTTCTGCAGCCCGTGTTGTCCCCTTCGTGGGGAGCCGGACCCAGCTTGGTGGCGGCGCTCCTGGCCGCGAACCTATTGGGTGGCGCCCTCGGCGCGCGACTCCCGCAGCCCCGTGGCTGGGTCGCGGCCGGATTTCTGGCCCTGGTGTTGTTCTCTCCCTGGACATCCTGGGCGCTGGGCGCGAGTTCGGCTTTGCCCGCCTGTGCGTTGGTGTTCGTCGTGTCCGTCCTGACGGCCCGCTGGACGGTGGACCTGCTATGTGATCCTCCCGGATCTCGCTCCCTGTGGTATGCCCTGGAAGCCGCGGGAGGAGGACTGGGCGTGCTATGCTTGCTGGCATGGGGCTTCGCGCACTTGGAGCTGACGGCCCTCGGGCGGCTTGCCGGAACACTGGCGTTGGCTGGCAGCTTGGTGTCCCTGCGGCTGGATCGCCGCGCCCCGTCGGGGGATTTGCCGGGAAGTGTCCGGGAGTGGAGGCTTTCCCGGCCAACCACGGAGCATTGGTTGGCGGCATGGTCTGGTTTCCAGTTTTTCCATGCCCAGGTCGCCTGGACCCACCATTTCGCCCAGGTCCACGCCAACTCCACGCTGTCGTTTGGCATGGTCTCGCTGTCCGTGCTTATGGGATTGCCCGCAGGAGCCTTGTTGGCTGGGAAGATCCCGAATGTGCGATGGCTTTCGTTGGCCGCGCTCGGAGGAAGTCTCCTTCTGCCCTTGCTCCAAGGTTGGCTCGCGGATCGGTTCGCCATCGCCACGGGGCCCGATGTGTTTCCGTGGGATCTTCTTCTGGCCGCCCTGGTGGCGCTGGTCCCCTCCTCGGCGGCTATCGGGCTGCTCTACCCGTGGCTGTTGGAGCGGTTGGATCCGCCTGGTGCGCTCCCCGCCCTGGTGGTCGCGAATCTCGCGGGAGGATTCGCGGGGGCCTTGGTCGCCGGTTTCGCCTCCCTTCCGTTGTTGGGACTCCATGCCAGTTTGTGTCTGCCAGCGGCGGGTTGGGTGGTGCTGGCGGTGGGCTTCGGGAGCGGGGGTCGCCCCCGGTGGATGGCGGGGGTGGCGGCATCGTGTCTAGCCGTCGCGGGCGGGGTCCTGTGGAGAGCCCCGCTGGCCCCGCGCACCGATTATGCGGTGCTGGCGCGCGAGGAAGGCTGGAGTGGGCGAGTGGAACTGGTGGAGCGAAAGGGGCACACCTTCCTCGTCTACAACGGCAGCTACGCGTTGGGAGGCACGCGCTCCATCGCTTCCCAGAGCTGGCAGGCGGGTCTGGCCATGGCGCTGAGACCCCGCGCCCGCGAGGTCTTCGTGCTGGGAATGGGCACCGGCGTCACCGCCGGAGCCTTGACGCGTTCCACCGAGCTTCGCCATGCGCGTGTGGTCGAACTCCTGCCTCAGGTGGTGGACTTGGCGCGCGGCCATTTCGCACCGTGGACCGGATCGCTGTTTGCGGATCCGCGCTTTTCGATCGAGGTCGGCGATGCCCGCACGGCTCTGAGGGACGATCCGAACCGCTACGACCTGGTTTTGGGCGATCTGTTCCTGCCCTGGTTGCCGGGAGCGGAACTCCTGATGGGCCGGGAGCATCTGGTTTCCGTGCGCGAGCATCTGCGGCCGGGAGGGCTGTTCGTGCAGTGGTTGCCGCTCTACCAGATGACAGAACCTGTCTTCAACGACATCCTCGCCACGGCCGGGTCCGTGTTCGGGGAGGTCCATCTGTTCCGCGAGGACGACTCCACGCGATCTCCGATGATCGCCTTGGTGGCTGGATCGCCTGGCACCGGTCTTTCGGATTCCGGAGCATCGCCGGAAGTCCTTCGCACCTGGACGGGCCGCGTATCGCGGATGGACTTCCTGTCGGGCATCGAGCCGTGGACCCACGACAACCGCATCCTGCGCGGGATCGAAAGCGGAGGGATCAATCCCGGACAGCCGTCGGCCGCACTCGCCTTGGCGGGACCCCGGTACCAGACGTGGGTGTCCAATGCGCTGGAAACCAAAGCGCTGGACGTGGATCCGCACCTTCGCGCCTTCGGCCCCGACGCCTGGCGGCCTGTGGCGCACGGCTACCTGAAGATGCTGGAAGCCTCCAGCCGGGAGGCAGGCGATTTCCGCTCCGCCGACACCCTCGCGTCGCGTGCCAGGGCTTATGAGACGGAATCCGTCTTGGCTAGATAGGATCGCCCCCTCGGGGCCATGAACCGCGCGGTTCGAATCACCGGACCTTCTGGAAGTGATGGCGGTCCTGGACCCTTCGCCAATGCGCACCCCACTTCCAGCCGATGGCCCGCAGGGATTTCACCGCGATGGAGGTGTCGGAAAGCGTTCCTGGCGTGCCTGGCAGCCATCGCCCGTTGGCTGGAATCGTCCGGCCGCGTTTGAGGGCGGGATTTTCCTGAGGGTTGACATCCAGGGCGCGCCCTTGCGCGTGCCAGGAAATCTCCCGGCTGCCCCAGATCCCGCGCTGCGCGAAGCAATAGGTGTTGTCGGCGGCCATCGAGGCGGAATCGGACATGCCGTACATGGAAACGGGACAGACGGAACGGAACGGAAAGCCCACCGACTCCATCCTGGAAAACCACTCCACCAATTCCTTGCAGACACCGCGTTCGCAGACGATCTGGCCCATGTGCCGTTTTCCGTCAAACCCCACGTACCCGACCACCGGTGCCTCCAGGGTGGCGGCCAGCGCCTTCGGAGTGGCACGCCCGATGGCGGAATCGCGATCGAATCGGCAATCCACCACCCGATCGTCGGACGGCGGTGCCAGGTGGAGGGCCAGCAGGATCGGGAGGAGAATAGGATTCATCGGACATGCGAAGGTAGCCAAACCTCGTTTGGAAGTCGGTCGGCAAAGGTGTACAATGCGCGGATGATCCTTCCCTCCCTTCTGTCATTGTGCGCCGCCGCCACGATCGATTCCAACGTGGTGGCCAATCCCGGGTTCGAATCCGATACGCTTGGCTGGAGTTCCCTGTGGGCACGCTCCCCGGATTCGGCCCAAGCAGCGATGGTGCAAAGTGGATGCCACGGCGGCTCCAAGTGCCGGGAGGTGCGCCACCTGGGATCGCAGGACTGGACGCTTTTCCCGTCGGTCCGCCAGCCTGTCGGGGCGGGGGAGCTGTGGCAATGGAGCGCTTGGGCGAAGGTCGGTTTGCTGCAAGGCGACGCATCGATCAGCGTGGTCACCCGCGATTCCTCCGGAAACGTCCAGGCCTGGTCCGCGTTTTCCGTGGAAGTGGCTGGATCCGATACCCTCTGGCAAAAGGTGGTGGCGCGTTTCGTCGTTCCCATCGGGGTTGCGACGATCCAGCCAAGGATCGTCGGCAACGGGGTGGCACGTGTGGCCTTCGACGATGTCGACCTCCGATTGGTCGAGCCGGCTGTTCGGATCGCAAGGCTTCCGGTTCTGGCCAACGATTCCCTGCGGGTGTCGGTGGATCCGCTCGATCTCTCGATCTGGATGCGGGATTCCCTCACAGGCGACACGGTCCGTTTCGGAGCCGTGGCGGGGCTTCGCGTCGATTCCGTGGCCTGGCGGGGGGACACCGTGGGAATCCGATGCCGGGAATTGTCCACAGATGACACCCTCGTCGTTTCCGCTTGGCTTCGCGGCGGATCCCTGAGGATTTCCCTGCAAGCGGATTCCGCTCACCGCATGTCCTCCGAATTCGCTTTTCCAGGCACCCCCGCGGTCCGGTCGGGACAATTCATGGTCAGTCCTCGCGGCACGGGGATCGTGTGGCCTGTGGACGCTCCCACCAGCCCGTGGAGCCAGACCAGCTCGAACTTCTCCCATTGGCAGGTGTCGCAGGCGATCGCGGGCGCCACCGACGGCAGGACGGGATTTGTTGTGTCCCTGGACCAGCCTTGGGGATGGAGCCAATCGGCGCAGCGGGGCAACGACGGACTTCTCCATCCCCGCACCTTCATCGAGCCCGCCAAGGGGGTTTGGGCGCGGCAACGTTCCCTGGTCGTGGCCCCGTTGCGCGGCGGGGGATTCGCCGAGATGGCCAGACGCCATCGGCAACGACAGATCGAATTGGGTCGGTTCCGGACCTGGACGGAAAAAGCCGCGGTCAATCCGAAGATCGAGCGGCTGCGGGGCGCGGTCGATTTCTGGGTCCAGGGCGATTGGGGCCGGATCCGTTCCTCCACGTTCGATACGCTTCGTGCGCTGGGTATGGAGCGCGCCCTCGTCAGCCTGTCGGGAAGCGACTCCGTCCTGTTCGACAGCCTCGACGCCAAAGGCTGGCTGACCACGGTCTATGAAAACTACGCCGACGCCTACCCCAACCAGGTCGAACCGAGGGATGCGCTCTACCCGGATGGGATCATCCGGTTGGCCGACGGTTCCATGATGAAAGGATGGCTGGCGACAAATCCCGACGGCAGCCCGAGCCAGGCTTGGGAGATCTGCTCGGCCACGCATCCCAAGCTCGCGCGCGACGCCCTGGAGCTGGAGCGGAAAAAGGTCCGGCGCAACGCGCGGTTCGTGGATGTGGAACTTGCGATCGGCCTCCAGGAGTGCTTTTCTCCTCACCACCCGGTTGACCGGGGGCAGGACGCTGCCTTCCGCGACGCGGCCCTGGCCGTGGTCCACGACACGTTCCGGTTGGTGACCGGCAGCGAACAGGCGCGCGACTTCGCGTTCTCCCACGTCGATTGGGGAGAAGGCCCCATGAGCATCGCTTCGGTGGACAATGCGGGTTACGATTGGTCCACTCCGGAGCCCCCGGAACCCCTCATGGATTCGCTGAGCATGGATCCGGCCATCCGCGTGCCGTTGCTGCCGTTGGCCAGCCACGACGGCTTCGCTCCCACCTGGTACACGGGAGATGGCCAGTCCAAGGTTCCGCAGCGCTGGGACGACAAGGATGCGTGGAACGCCCTGTACGCCACCATGCCGTTGATCATGCCCAAGGGGCGGCGCATGTGGGATTCGTTGCGGATCCGGTATCTGCGTTCGATCAACCTCCTTTCCGCCATCCACAGCCGCATGGGGTTTTCGAAGATGACGGACTTTCAGATTCTGTCATCGGATCGGAAGGTGCAGCGCACGCGCTTCGAGACTGGCTGGGCCGTGGATGCGAATTTCGACCGGGTCGATCGCACGGAGGGTTCGCAGTCCTTGCCTCCCAAGGGTTTTTTGGCCACGGACGGGCGGGAACGGATCGGGAGGATCCGCGAGGACGGCCGGATCGTTTCGCTGGTGCGTTTGTCCGATCGCTGGTTCGTCGACCCGGATGGGGGAGACATCGAGATCGACGGGGTCTCCACGTCGGGTCCGGTGCTCCTGCGCCGGGAAGGCGATTCCGTGCTTCATGTGGGAATGCTCGGCGATCAGTCGGAAATTGTCCTCAATCCGGCATCCCTGCCTTGGCCCTCCGTCCTCACCTCCGCAAGAAACGACTTCGATGGAAGTCCGGTCGCGATGGAGATGGACTCGGCTGGACGGATCGTCCTTTCCAGAGCCAAGGGCGGAGCGTTCCTGCGGCTGGCTGGGTGCATTTCGGCGCTTCGCGTCCAAATGGCTCCGGCAGGCCCGAGGGGACGTCTTTTCGCGCGCGGTGGCAGGTGGGTCCTGCAATGGAACGCACTGGCGCATGCCAAGATCCGGTGGAGCCACTTCGATGCTCGCGGGCGAACTCGGGATCGTTGGGAAGGAAGCGTGGAGCCAGGCTCGCGACAGTGGCCGATCCCCTCCGGGCAAGGTCCTGGTTGGGTGCTCGTGGAATGCGATGGCCGCCAGGAGACCTTCACGATCCCCTGGTGAGCCTCTTCAGGGACTTACGGTCGCACGGCCGATCGAGTGGTAGGTGAAGCCCATCTGCTTCATGCGATCGGGAGTGTAGATGTTGCGGGCATCGATGACCAACGGCCGACGCAAGAGCCTCTTGATGGTCTCGAAATTCGGTCTCTGGTAGGTGCTCCATTCGGTGAGCACCAGCAACGCGTCGGCATCCGTGCAGGCCTCGTAATTGTTCTCGGTGAAACCGATGGTGTCGCCGAAAATGCGCTTGGCTTCCTTGATGGCCTCGGGGTCGTGCGCGACCACCTTGGCGCCGCGTTCCAGGAGCCCGCGGATGACGGTGAGACTGGGAGACTCCCGCATGTCGTCGGTCTTGGGTTTGAAGGCCAGACCCCAGATGGCGAAGGTTTTTCCGGTGAGATCCTTGCCGAATTCCGACTCGACCTTGCCAAGCACCACACGCCGTTGGCGTTCGTTCACCGCGGTCACGGCCTGGAGAATCTTGAAATCGAATCCAGCATCGGAGGCGATCTTCCCAAGAGCGGATACGTCCTTGGGAAAACACGACCCACCATAACCAGGGCCGGGAAACAGGAAATGGGGCCCGATACGGACATCGGTTCCGATTCCTTCGCGAACCTTGCCCACGTCGGCTCCCAGCGCCTCACACAAGTTGGCCATCTCGTTCATGAAAGAGATCTTGGTGGCCAGTAGGGTGTTCGCCGCGTATTTGGCCAGCTCCGCCGACCTCGGATCCATGAACAGGATGGGTTTTCCGGTGCGAACGAACGGAGAGTAGAGGTCTTCCATGACCTGGCGAGCTTCCAGATCGTCCGTGCCGATCACCACGCGGTCGGGCTTGAGGAAGTCGTCGAGGGCGTTTCCTTCCTTCAGGAATTCCGGATTCGATACGACGACAACCTTGTGTGAAGTGACCGCCTGGATTTCCTTGGTCACAAGCTCCGCGGTGCCCACAGGAACGGTGGATTTGTCCACAACGATCTTGGGGCCGTTCATGGCCTGGCCGATCTGCCGTGCCGCGGCAAGAACGTAGGAAAGGTCCGCTGAGCCATCCTCCCCTTGGGGAGTGCCCACTGCGATGAACACAACCTGAGAGGCGGCCACGGCCTCAGGGGTGGAAGTGGTAAAGGAAATCCTGCCTGCATGCAGGTTTCGTCGCAGCATTTCCTCAAGACCCGGCTCGTAGATCGTGGCGATTCCCTTGCTCAAAGACTCCACCTTGGCGGGATCGAGATCGACACAAACGACGGTATTTCCGCTTTCGGCAAAGCACGCGCCGGCCACAAGCCCAACGTAACCTGTGCCAATGACCGCGATTTCCATCTATGGATCCCTTCGATTGTGAGGCCTCGAGAACCCGGGAAAACTAGGAAAACCACAGGTTGTTAGGGGAGGATAGGGGAAAAGGGGGACTGTTTCCGAGGAAACGGGACAAAACGGCTTGACTGAGGGCGGGTGGTGCCATACTTTCCCTCGGTGCCGCCTCAGGTGGCCTACTTCCATTTTGCACATCAGTTTTTCTAACTCCAGTGCTCCCGTTCTTCCTTCCTATCAGCCAGGAATCGCCATGAAGCACTTCGTATCCCTAGGCGTTGCCTTGGGAGCTGTGGTATTTTCGTCCTCCACCGCTCTTGCGAAGACTGTAGTCGTACCGACGCAGTATCCCACCATCCGTGAGGCGCTTCGCCAAGTGGAGTTCGGAGACACCGTCTTCGTTCGTCCCGGCGTCTACAAGGAGAATGTCAAGCTGACCCAGGGCATCATCCTGGCCGGCGAAGACAGGAACACCACCATCATCGATGGTGGGAGGAGTGGGCCTACGGTTCTGGGCGAAGCCCAAGCCGAAATCTACGGCTTCACCATCCGCAACGGGATCGATGGCATCTTGTGCGAGAACACCACGCCCAAGATCCACGACAACATCATCCGAGACAATCATGGCTCGGGCATCGGGGCTTACATCTCCCAGCCTCACATCAAAAACAACGTGATCTTCGGCAATCGCTGGTCCGGCATCATGATGTATGGCGTGAACGCCCAGAACGTCTGGGTCGAAAACAACGTCATCTTGCGCAATGGCTACTCGGGGATCAGCGCCCTGGGAACCGGCACCGTGAACCTCCGCAACAACATCATGGTAGGCAACCATGAATACGGTGTGTTCATCGACAAGGAAATGCAGTCGAACATCCGTTCCAACAATATCTGGCACAACTACTACCCGTTCAACTCCTTCGCGAAGGTGGAGCGGTCGAACAAGTCCATGGATCCGGTGTTCCGCTCCTACTCGCCCTACTCGCTGAACGCCGATGTCCAGGATGGCTCGCCGATGCTCAGCGCTGGCGAAAGCGAAGTGAACATCGGGCTTTGGGATGGTGTTCGTCGAGCACCAGCCCCGACCTCTTCGAGCTCGTCCAGTGTCACCGAACCTTCCGGTTCCGGTAGCGCCGGTGCAGCCACCTCCGAGCCCAGCTCCGGAGCGACCGGCAAGAGCAAGTCCAAATCCTCCAAAAAGTCCAAGTGATCGGGAGACGCAACGTGAAGACCGCACGCACAGCAGTTTTTGCCGCAACCACTCTCCTGGCTGGCCATGCGCTTGCTCTGGATTACTCCAAGACCCGTTACCAGCAGACCGATTACTTCGGGGACTTTGGTCAGAATACGCCGCTGTTCATCAATCCCGGCAACATCACCGATGCCGACCAAACCGAGATCATGCTGGGAATGTACAGCACGGTGAACGGTCAGGCCGGATTGGAATACGTCTCCGGAGTGGCACCGATCGGCCTGCAGCAGACCATCGGCGCCACCATGTTCATCAACGGTGCCACTGTCGACGCCGCGGAGGACCAGACCGCTTCAGGAACTTCCAGAGCGTGGCGCAAAGACGCCATCCTTCTGGGGTACGGCTACCGCGTTCTCCACTGGCTCACGCTGGGCGCGAACATCCAGGTTCTGAACTTCAACAATTTCGGCGACAAGAGCAATCCGTTCGCCACTGACTTCGGATTGTTGCTCAACCCCTTCCAGGACACCAAGGCAGGTTACCTGAAACTGGGTGCCGCGGTCCAGAACGCCTACCAGCAGCCGGGCTTCGACAATACGCGCAACCTGAACCTGGGTGTCCATTGGTTGGGACTGAGCCGCACATTGGCGGGTCGTGCGGAATTCTCGATCATCGATCTGGGCGGCGAACAGCCCCAGAACGCCTGGGCGGTCGGCGCGCAGTACTATCTCTCGCCGAACGTGGCGTTGGGTGGCAAGATCACTCGCGAAGGCTTCCCCATGATCACCTTCGCAGGCAATGCGCAGCGGCTTTCGTTGTTGCGTTACCTGGAGATCGAACTCGACGTGTCGCATGACGGCATTTCGTGGGAAGATCAAAAGCGCGGTCTGATCTGGAACGTCAAGCTGACCACTCGTGTCGGTCCCACCCGCGAGGAGTTTCTCGGGGCGAAGCGTTACTGGCGTCTGATCCGCGAGCCGGAAGAGCGCTTCCGCGAAGCGATGCAGCTGTACCTCCAGCGCCGTTTCCTGGAATCTTCCTATGCCTTCGGCCGTGTGGTCGTGAAGTATCCCACCTTCCAGAAGGCGGACATCGCGACTTACTACCAGGGCAAGAGCCTGGAAAACCTCCAGATGCACTCGGTGGCCAAGAAGGTGTACAACACCGGCATCCAGAACTTCGGAAATCCTGAAAACAAGTATCCTCCCAAGTTCTACTTCCAGTTGTTGAACATCGCCTACAAGGATGGCAATTGGGCCGATGCACAGACCAACTACAACATCATCGCCAGCCAATATCGCGGCAACGAGATCAAGGCCGACGCCGATTACGTGATGGGCCAGGCCTACTTCGCACAGGGCAAGAACTCCGAAGCTCGTGGGCTTCTCGAGTCGATCGGCCAGGACGATGCCAACTATGGGTATGCTCGCTACACCTTGGGCCTGATCAACACCCAGGAAGGCAAGCTTCCCGAGGCCCAGCAGAACTTCGAATCCATCCTGTCGCGGAATCCTCGCAACAAGTCGGAGAAGGACCTGCAAGAAGGTGCGGCTGTCAAGCTCGGACACGTTCTGTACTCCTTGCCTACTCCTCAGCTCTCCAAGGCGTTGGATCTGTACAACCAGATTCCGTCCAACTCGCAGTACTACGACGAAGCCCAGCTGGCCGCCGCTTGGTGCTTTGTCCGTAACGCATCCGCTCAGCCCAAATTCTGGGAAGAAGCCACCAAGCGCATCGACAACTACACCAAGAACGACGCGACCTCGATCCTGATTCCGGAAGGCTGGCTCGTGAAGGGATACTCGCAGCTGTCGCGCAAGGATTGCAAGACGGCGGTGACAAGCTTCCAGACGGTGCAGCAGTTGCTTGGCAAGGGCTTCCTTACCCAGGAAGAAATCCAGAAGAAGACAGACGAGTGGAAGGCGGGAACCGCGGATATGCCACAGGTTTCGGAGAGTGTCTATCAGCTCACCCTCCAACTTCCTTCGGAGCGCGTGCTGGACAAGCGATCCGCTGTTCTGCCCAATGTCAATCGGATCCTGGCTGCTCAAGAGGAATACTTCAAGTTCCAGGACATCATGAACAAGCAGAAGAAGTTCGAAAAGGACAAGGCACGTCTGGAGAAGGATGCGACCTACGCGTTGGCGACCGCACAGAAGTGCTTGGAGTCGATTGGCGAAAAGGCTGACTTCTGATCCTGCTGGAAAATCGGTGTTGCCCCTTCTGTAAGTACATCCACTTTTTTAGATGAACGGCACTATGAAAGCTCGGACTCTTCGTATCGCTTCATTTCTCCTCATCATGGCTGCCAACTCGGCCATGGGACAGGCTAACCACCCCGACTGCATCGCCCAGAAAAAGGCGGAGGCGGAAAAGGGCCAGTTGATGGGGGAAGTCTCCAGGATCAACGAGCGAGGCCGCGAAAAGAAGGAAGATTGCCAAAAGAGCCCCAGTGCGAGCTGTCAACAGGAACTGGCGAATCTTCGTAACCAGATCAATGCATTGAATGTGAAGATGAAGCCCTTCCAGGACGACATCGACAAATTCAAGGCGCTGTGCCCTGAAAGCATCAAACAGTCCCAAGTCACCTTGGGCTTGTACGAGAGAGTGGCGAAGGAAGCCTGTATCGCCGGCAGGGGTGGAGATCCGAAGCGTTGCGAGGACGCGCTTTTCAATATTGCCGAAATCAACTACCAGGCCGATCAGCGTGACAACTTGGCCAATCGCGAACGTTATGAACGCGAATGGGCGAGATGGCGGGCCAACGACCGGCGTGGAGCTGAGCCCAAGGCTGCCCAGGCCTCGTTTGCTCGTGGATTGGCTGCACACCAGCGATACTTGAAGGAGTTGCCTCAAGGAGCGCGTCGCGACGTGGTCTTGTACCGCACGGCGTTTATTTTCGACTTGATGGGCCGTTCCCCTGACGCCTTCCCCTTGCTCATGGAAATTTCGCGAAACTTCCCCAATTCCCGCCAACTGTCCGCGGCGAATCTTCGCTTGGGTGAGTTCTACTTCGTCGACAAGAAATACGACTCCGCTATTGCTTATTACAACAAGGTGGACGTCAGCCAACCAGGCAACGAATCGATTGTCGGCTTGGCCCTGTACCACAAGGCGGAAGCACTCTATCAGAAGGCTCGTTACCAAACGGCCTCGGATGCGTTCTTCGATTATATCGAGCGTTCCGACAAAGGCGCCTTCCGTGGTGACCTCCGTTCCGAAGCCATTTTGTATCTGGGCTCTTGCTTCGCCGAATTCCCGGAATCCTACAAGGACGGCAAGAAGTACTTCGCATCGAAGGGTGGACGTCGCTACGAAGACACACTCTTCTATGAATTGGCCGTCAAGCATGCCGACCGCGACCAGCACGACCAAGCCATCGCGGCTTTGGAATATTTCCTGAAGACCTACCCGGATTACTACAAGGCACCCCTTGCTCAGATCAAGTTGATCGAAGTTTGGGACAAGAAGAAGAAGGTCGAAGAGGCTCAGGAGGCTCGTGAACAGCTGGTCCAGAAGTTCGGCAGGGCATCGCCTTGGTGGCAGAAGACCCGGAACATCGACAAACGTGAACTGGAACAGATTCAAGTTCGTGTCCGCGATGTGATGCTGGAAGTGGCCATGCAATTGCACTTCCCTGGCAAGGAGCGCAAGGACACCAACATGGTCAAGAAGGCCATCGCCAACTACCAGAGGTTCATCGAGCAGTACAAGACGGAAGGCAATTGGCCGATCTATCGTGCCAACATCTACATGGCCGACGCCCTTTCTTTCGTGGGCAAGCACGAAGCGGCCGCCGACGCGTATCTCTGGTGTTCCGGTGAAAACGTCTTGGACCAAAGGCGTTACCGCGAACCAACTTCCGCCGAGAAAAAGCTGACCCAACCGGTGGATGCCGGATACAACGCCGTGGTGGAACTCCAGCTGGCCGCAACCGCAGAAGTGGACAAACAAGGCGGGGACAAGGTCAAGGCATACGCCGCTCCCATCACCAAGCGTTACATGCAGGCGGTGGAAAGCTATGTCACGAAGTTCCCCAAGTCTCCTGACGTGGCGGACTTGTCCTACAACCTGTTCACCTTCCAGGTGAATGGCCAGGATTGGGCCGCCGCCATTCCTTCCGGAAAGCGACTGATCACGAACTTCCCGACCTACAAATACGCGCTGGATGCCCGGGCTCGTTTGGCTTTCGCGTACACCGAAAACAAGCTGTATTCGGAAGCGGAGTCGGAATATGTCAAGGTGATCGCAGAAATGCGCACCAAGAAGGACTCCCTCCTCCCCTCCATGATCACCAATGTGGGCGAGGTGATCTGGCGCATGGCCGAAAATGCCGAAAAGGGCAAGAAGGTCGACTCGGCCGTCTATCATTTCCGTCGCTTGGCGAAGGAATACCCAATGCTCCCGATCGCGGACTCTTCCGCCTTCCGCGCCGCAGTCGCCCTCGAGAACGGCAAGCGTTACAAGGATGCGGCTCAGGAATACATCAATTTCCAAACGGCTCTTCCGAATTCACCATTGGCGATCTCCGCGTTGACCGCTGCCGCGGAAAACTTCCGCAATGCTCGTGATACAGCTAGCGCGGTAAAAGTCCTTTTGGAAACCATCTTTGCGAAGTACCCCAAGGACAAAGATTCGACTGCGTTCAAGGGAATCGCCATGGCTGCTAGCTTGTACGATTCTTCGGGTCGCCAAAACGACAAAGCCAAGACACTGGAAGTGTACATGGCTCGCTACCCAGACCATCCCCAGACTCCGGCCTTCCTGTACACCGCTGGTTTGGCATACGAAAAGGCCAAAAACTGGACGGATGCCGTGCGTGTCTACAACTTCGTGATCACCAAGTGGCCGACGCACCAGTATGCCGCCGAAGCAGCCTTCTCTGTGCCCATCATCGAAGAAAAGCAAGGCAACAAATCAAATACGGCCGATGCCTACGAGCGCTTTGCCACCCAATACCCCAATGACAAGTCCAAGGTTGCCAAAGCTTACCTTCGCGCGGCTACCTTCCACTTCGAGCAGAAGAACTGGAAGAAGTCCGACGAATTGTACGCCAAGTTGACCAAGTACTACTCGGAGGGCCAGAATGCGGTCCAGATCGACAAATCCTATCCTGCCGAGGCTTATTACAGGCAAGGCATGATGCGGACCGATTCTGCCAACAAGATCGTGATTGGCGGAACCAACGATATCAAGAAGATCGCCGAACAGGCCAGTGCACGCGAAGGTGCCTACAAAGTCGCTGGAGAATACTTCGACAATTCCATCAAGCTGTTGATCGAAGAATGGACGCTGAAGTCCGCCTACCAGCAGGCCGAAAACCAGATGAAGATTCTATTGGATGCCAGAGACATCGCGCCACCGTCCGGAACTTCGCTCAAGGCCATTCAAGATCGAATGGTGTTCCGCGCGGGCTGGGGCAAGGGCATCATGCCAATTCTCGCTGCGAAGGCCGCCAAGCAATACGAATCCTTCGTGAACCTGACTCGCAAGGCGAACATCGTCAACGACACGACCAAGGTCGCTCCCGCCTCAGTGATTCGGACGTATTACATCACGGGTCATTCCTTGGAATCCATTGGCGATGCCATCATGGAAGAGCCATGTCCGTCCAAGGCAAGAAGCGGAAGCGACCAGTACAACGAAGAGTGTGAATTCCACAAGGCCAAGAAGGAAGACAACCAAATCACCTTCCAGAAGCTTTCCGTGGAGAAGGGTTATGCGCCTGGTATCGAGAAAGCCGCCGAGCTTGGCGTGGTCGGCCCAGTGGTCGATTCCATCAAGGCTCGCATCACGGTGATCGCTCCGGAAGACAAGAGCCTCCAAACCCAGATCGTCGAGAAGGTGATGGTCGCCACGCCTCAAATCAAGGTGGATCGGGAACTGGAACGTGCCATGGCACGAATCAAGGAAATCGCGGAGGGAGACCTTTCCTCCGACGAGAAGATCCGCTCTTTGAAGGCGATTGCCATCGAAGGTCAGCGTTCCGAACAAGATTTGATGTCGGCGATCCAGGAACTTCAGAAGAAGAAGAAATAACATGAAGAAAATTCTCTCCATCGGAATTCTTCTTTCCGCTGCACTTTGCGGTGCAGCGACGATCGTCACCACTCGGGGTGTCACCAAGGTGTTCCCCAATCCTATTCGACGGGTATACGAACAGCCATTGTTTGTACTGGAGAAGGGCGATGTGGTGGAAGTGTTGCAGTGGGGCAAACCACTGACAAAGATTCGCAATCGAAAAGGACGCAGTGGCTGGGTCGAAATCGTCTTGTTGGACTCGTTGAAGCGGCCACCGATCCTGAACTTGATCATTGACTCGTCCGAGTCCGTGTCTGCCTCGAGCGCATCCCGGCCGGGCGCGAAGGTAGTTCCTGCTCTTAAGCCTGCTCTGAAGCCCGTCATGGACGCTCCTGTCAAGGAAGCGGAGCCCATTGTGAAAAAGTGGGTGCCGGTCAAGGATACAGCGATGAAGCCGACCGAGAAACCGGTTGATTTTCGTAGGGACTCCTCCCATATTACCCCTCCAGTCAAGGTGGATTCGGCGAAGTAATTATCGCTGGGTTCGCACTTTAAAATCGGTATCGGGAAGCTTTCCTCCCGACCGGATCACATCCAAGAAACCCTAGTTCTGAGGTATCAACCATGCACGGATTGGCTGAATTCTATCTCGCCGGTGGCGCACTCATGTTTATCACTCTCGCAGTCGGACTCCTCGGCATGGCGATCGTGGTGGATCGCGCCTGGCGTTATTTTGGCGACTACTCCATGGACGTCAAAGTGTTCATGAAGAAGGTCCGCGCACTCCTCGTTGAAGACCGCGTCGACGACGCTCTTCGTCTTTGTGCTAACCAGAAGAAGGGCTTGGTCCCCGCCGTCGTCAAAGCCGCCGTCGAGCGTTACGGCTGCGACGAAGCTCTCGTCAAGCAAAACGTCGAAGCTGCTTACCTGTCGGTTGTTCCGAAGATCGCCGTCCGCTTGGGTTACCTCTCCCTTATCGCCAACGTTGCGGTGCTCATGGGACTGGTCGGAACCGTTTGGGGCATGATTTCCATGTTTAAGGGTCTCGGCAACGTCGACGCGGCCACCAAGCAGACCGTGATGGCGCAGGGTATTTCCCACGCTCTCCACAACACGTTCCAGGGCCTGTTCATCGCCGTTATTTGCATGATGTTCCACTCCTGGCTCGCCGCTAAGGCCGCCTTGTTGATCGAAGAAATCGACCATGCATCCTCCGAGGCGCTTGACTGGGTCAATCTCAAGGCGTTCGGCAAGTTGCACGAGAACGCCAAGTAATTCTCACCTGTTCCGTCCTGGAGAACTATCTCCAGGAAATAAATCTGAATTCGAATTTCTTCGGTCGGAGTAGTCCATGGGAAAGAAAAAGTTCAATGTTGATGCTGATTTTGATGAGGCGTTGAATCTAACGCCCTTCCTGGATGTGATGATCGTTTTGATTCCCTTCTTGATGCTGACGGCGAGCTTCTTCACCATCGTCGTCTTGGAGGCGAAGCTCCCCACTCCCGTCCCACCGGAGATTATCGTCGATGTGAAGATCCCTCCTCCATTCGACCTGGTGGTGATGGTCCCGAAGGATTCGATCAAGATTTTCGTGAACAACAAAGACCCACTCGGAGCCCCACAATTCGCTTTGGATTGTAAGGACCGAGTGGACTCTTCGAATTACTCGGACGAACAGATCAGTAAGTTCCACAACATTCTGGTCGATATCAAGAAGAAGTTCCCGACCGAGGAACGCATGGCGTTGGATCCGATCCCCTCCTTGCCCTTGGAGAAACTTGTTCAGATCATTGACCAATCCAAGAGTTTCATTGCCACGGATCCTGCAGTTAAAGAGAACCCTCAGTTTGAAAACCTGCGGTTGTTCCCTGGACTAGCGATGAAGGGAGTGTACGTTCCATGAGCGCTGGTAGCGGACCACAAATAAAGGCGAGCAAGTTCGGCCGAGGCGGAGGTGGAGGTCAGAAAGAAGTCCACCTGAACTTGACTCCGATGATCGACATGATGACGATCTTGGTAGTTTACCTGGTCATGAGTTTCTCTGCGGACCCAGCCACCTTGGCGAACTCGGCCGACATCGAACTTTCCAGGGTCTTGATCACCTCTGAGAAACCTCAAGAAGTCTCGGTGATTTCGGTCTCCAAGAATGAGCTTCTTCTGGATGGAAAAGTCATCTGTCCGGTAATCATCAACGCCAAGGATGGATATCCGGACTTCCCAGACAGCGTTTGGTCAGGTTACTTCATCGAGCCCCTCAAAGCGGCTTTGGACAAGGTGAAGGAAAATGGCGAAGCGATTGCACGTATCAACCCCAGCAGACCGTTCCGTGGAGAAATCCTTCTTCATGCCGACCGTCGCCTTCCGTTCGCAACGCTCAAGCCTGTGATGCGTTCAGCGGGAAATGCTGGTTTCCGTCAGATCAAGATTGCTGCCAAGGGCATGAACTGAGGTATCGGATATGATCCACCACTGGAAAGTTGTGCTCATCAAGGACAATCGGGTTACCCGCGAATGGGGTTCCTGGTCGACCAGCCTGAAAATCGGTGCTCATCCCAAGAGCGATGTGGTCATGCCGCCTCCATTTCCGGAGAAGCTGGTGATGATCGATGGCTCGGGAGCCTGGGCTTGCTTGCAGGAAGATGGAACCGTCCGCAATGGCGTTTCCGGAAACCGCGACGAGACCTATCGGTTCAACTGGGGCGCCAATGTGATCGAGGTGATTGAAGACACACCTCTTCGCTCCACCCTGTGGGACAAGGCTCGTAGCCGCATGCACCTGGCTCTGAAAATGGGCTGGCGTGAGCCGGGTGAAGGCCAGGGTCGTGTACGTGGCGCAGCCATGGCGATTTTCCTGCTCGTTGGAATCCTGGCCATGGTCGGCATGGTTGTCCTTGGATCCAAGCCTCGTCCCAAGGACGACAACCTTCCCGACGTCATCCTGGAACTTGTCCAGGAAAAGCCGCCGGAAGAGGAAAAGAAGGAAGAGCCAGAGATCAAGGAAGACGCGGGCGGTGCTTCTGACCAGAAGCCCACCAATCCCAACGAGGGTGGATCCACAGAAACCCGTACTCAGGCCTGGCCTCCTTCCTCGCCTTCTTCCGTGATGAAGAACTCCGTCATGGACAAGCTCATGACCGCATCCGATGGTCTTCTCGGCGAGGATGTGGATCCCAATGAAGCCAACATGATCGACGTGATCCTGGCTGGCGGCGGTGGCTCGATGAAGAAGGGCGATCGTGGCGGGCAGGGTGCTGGTGGCGACGGCGACCGCATGGGTGGCGTTGGCGGTATCGGCCTCGGAACTGGCGGTCGCGCCGGATTCGGTACCGGCAATGGCGGAACTCGCCAGGGCAAGATGGCCATGGGTGCAGGCGGTTCAGGAAAGGGCGTCGCGACTCGTGGACGCGTTTCCCCTCCGAGGCCTTCGGACGTGGAACTCGGCGGAGAAGCCGGCTCTCGTTCACCAGAATCCATCTTGCGCGTGATCCGTCAGCACATCGGTGGTTTCCGGTACACCTACGAGAAATATCTTCGTGACAACCCGAACCTGGGCGGTAAAATCTCCCTCAAGTTCACGATCGCTCCTTCCGGCGACATTATCCAGATCACCATCGTCTCCTCCAACACCGGCAACGGAACGCTGGACGACGAGATCAAGGACAAAGCCCGTCGCATGAAGTTTGACCAGATCGAAAAGGGCAATGTGACCGTGACTTACGCATTCGTCCTGGACAAGCAGTAAAACGAGTGGTATACTCTGGGTGTAGACAATTTCCGGTCGCACCCATTTCTGACCTCAACGGAGGAGACCCAAGTTGAACCGCACAGTCTTGGCAACTGCCATCTCACTGGCCGCCGTCTCGGCGGCCTTCGCCACTAGTGCCCGCGTAGAATCGATGGGCAAACACGCGACCTATTTCCAGGATGACGCCAATATCTGGCTGAACCCTGCAAACGCTAACCTTTACCCCAATTACCTTCTCGGTGAACTGGGAGTGATGCATGGTGGAAAGGACACCTCCAAGAACAACAATCCTTGGGGTGCCATGCAGCGCTACAATTCAGACCCTACCGGCACTTGGTTCGGAGCCATCTTCGCGAAGTCGCTAGGCAAAGACGAGACCCAAACTGGTCGGTATCCGCAGGTCTGATTGGTGGAGCATTCAACCGTGACGACGAATGGCTTAGCTACATGCCATCGGCTGTGAAGATCAATCTCAAGAGCGATCTTGGCCCCGCAACGTCGGACACCAAGATTTACAACGTTTCCGATTATGCTGTAAAGTGGGATGGGATCCTCGGTTTTGCCTCGGATTCCGGCAACCTGTTTGGCCTCAAGACCTATTTTGCCTATCAGGATACCGTTAACGGCAAACTGTCCGTTCAATCAGTGGTCAACACCTACACTCTTGGCGCCAACATTCCCTTTGGTTCCAGCCTGTCTCTGGAAGCCAACGGCACCATCGGGTTCCTTTCCACCACGATTGAAGACGGCCTTGGGGATAACACCAAGAAGCCAATGAAGTACAAAACGGACTTGAGCCCAAGCATTGGTGCTGATGCCCGGATGTTCATTGACGCAAGCCCGTGGCCACTCGTGGTTGTTCCTGCAGCCTCCTTCCGGATGGTCAATGCCCCCTCGCGGACGTTCTCGAAGTTCCGTGTGGGTTCCGGTGCGAACGTTTCCCTGGACCGTGGGTTTTTCTGGATGGGTGTCGACTACTACAATTCTGCCGACGAGCGCTTCCAAGTCGCTACGGATACCGTTAGCGATTCTGTGAAGGCCATCAACATCGACGAGAATGGTTTGCGTGTCAGCTTCGGTATCGAGCGGAACATCTGGACCGATTGGTTCGTTATCCGTGTCGGCGGCCAGAAGGTGATCAAGCAAGTGGATCAGTCCGGTGCAGGCATGACCTACTCGGTATTGACCACCAATCCTGAGAAGAACAATTACGATAGCGACTTGGTCTCCTTCGGATTCGGCGTGAACATTGAAGACAAATTCAAGGTCGACGCGGTGATGGAAAAGGACATCCTTTTCACGGGTGGATCCCTTTTGGGGCGTGAACCCGACCATGTTCTTTCCAGGATTTCGGCTAGCTACAGTTTCTGAAAACCAAAATCCTGAGATAGCTTTGACTCGAAGGCGCCGATTGGCGCCTTCTGTCGTTATATTTGGACTTCTCGAGGCGAAACCTCCCACCATCTGGAGCCTTCATGGGTCTCTTCTCCCTCTTCTCCAACGACGTCGGGATCGATCTCGGGACCGCGAACACCCTGGTCCACGTCCAAGGCCGAGGAGTCGTCATCGACGAACCCTCGGTCGTGGCTGTGGATCGCCGTACAGGGCGAGTTCAGGCATTCGGGACCGAGGCCAAGCGTATGCTGGGCCGTACCCCGGGCGAAATCCTCGCGATCAGGCCCATGAAAGATGGCGTTATCGCCGATTTTGACTTGGTTCGTGAAATGATCAAGCATTTCATCGACAAACTCCACAGCCACAGCACCCTCTGGAGGGGAGTTTTCGGCAGGCCACGCGTCGTCATCGGGGTCCCTTCGGGAATCACCGAAGTTGAGCGTAGAGCCGTGATCGAATCTGCGCAATTGGCTGGCGCCCGGGAAGTTTACCTGGTATTCGAGCCGATGGCAGCTGCGATCGGGATGGGAATTCCCGTCGAGGAGCCATCCGGGAACATGATCATCGATATTGGAGGAGGAACTTCCGAAATCGCGGTGATTGCCTTGTACGGAATCGTTTGCGATACGTCTGTTCGGATCGGTGGAGACGAAATGGACGAAGCCATCGTGAACTACCTGAAGAAGAACTACAACCTGTTGGTGGGTATTTCGACGGCCGAGCAGATCAAGATCCAGATCGGCTCGGCGTTTCCGCTTCCACAGGAATTGTCCATGGAAGTCAAGGGGCGCGACGTTGCGGCGGGCATCCCTCGCACCATGCGCATCACCTCGACGGAAATTCGCGAGTCCTTGGAGGAATGCGTCTCGGCGATCGTGCAGGCGGTCAAGTCGGCGCTGGAGCAGACTCCACCGGAACTTTCCGCCGACATCCTGGACAAGGGAATCGTCATGACTGGCGGAGGCTCCCAATTGAGGAACCTGGACGAACGGATCCGCCAGGAAACGAATCTCCCGGTGAACGTGATCGACAATCCTCTCCAGTGCGTCTGCGTCGGAACGGCAAAAATTGTCGAGAACCTGGATCACTACCGGAAGGTGCTGATCAACAGCACACGCTGAAAGGGATCGCGTGATTCTTCTTCGATGGCTCGCTGGATTGGCGTTTCGGGGAAGGGAACTGGTTTCGCTTCTGGTGTTCGTGGGTTTCGGGATGTGGATTTCCTCGCAGTCCCCACAGACCCAGAGTCACCTCAGGATCGCTCTGACAGGATCTGTCCTTTTTCCTGTCCAAGCCATCGTTTCGAAAGTCGTTTTCAGGCGAGGCCTGCAGGCGGAGCTGGACCGGCTGCGAACCGAAAACGTCAAATTGCAGCAGGACAAGGCCGTTTTGCTCCAGCTTGGCGATTTCCAAACCTCCTTGCGAGAGTTCGAGGGCATACGGGGGAATCTGAGACATCCTGTCGTCGGGGCCAGGCTGGTGAGCCGCGATCCGTTGCGGTTGGGCGGGCTCTGGATCGTCGATGTCGGCTCCGACTCCGGAGTCAAGGAGGGAATGGCCGTATTGAGCTCCACCGGTCTGGTAGGTCGGGTTCTTTCGTCTTCGAACACCCACGCCAAGGTGCAGTCGCTTGCTGATCCGGATTGCCGCGTAGCGGTTCTTTCTACGAGGAGCATGAATCCCGGAATCCTGCATAGTATCGATGGCAGTGGCGTCTTTGTGGAATTCAGCGTCACTTCTGATATCAAAACTGGTGATACCCTGATGACCTGGGGCGCTGGGGGGATTTTCCCCCGAGGCATACCGGTCGGTCAAGTGGGTTCCATCCGAAAGACTCCTGCGAATGTTTTGCGCACCGCCTCGGTTGCTCCGTTTCAGGATCCCTGGTCGGTCAACGCCGTTTTTGTGTTGTTACGACCTCCGTCTCTTCGGGTCATGTCGGACTCCTTCCTGTCCACCGTCCCGGGGAAATCGGAGGTTCGTCGATGACCTTTTCCGACGACACGAAAAAAGAGATCCTGCGGGGAATGTTGGTTCCGCTTGCCCTGGTCGCACAGGCAACCATTGCTCCGCTGGTATCCCTCTACGGAGTTCAACCCTCCTTGTTCCTGGTTGTGTTTGTCCTTTTTTGTCTGCGCACAGGCGCATTGCCCGCGGTATGGATGGGCTTTTTCTGTGGCATGGCCTTGGATACCTACTCGATCGGAACCGTTGGCGCCTTCAGTGTCGCCCTGACCATCGTCGGTTTCTCCATCGGCCAGCTCCACGAGCGTCGGGTGCACCTTGGTTATCCCCTGCGGGTCTCCTTGCTTGGCCTGGCGGCGCTGCTGCACGATGTGATCTGGCACCTGGTCAGTCGCCATGGCTTGGGGCATTTGCCAGGATTCGTCCTTCGGGTCGCCCTGCCTTCGACGCTCTACACCATGCTGATCGGAGCCATCGTGTTCGCTCTGCGCCCGCCGCGGCCCACGGCACGCAATTGGTGAAGGCTCTACGGGAATGATCGGGGCGACCGGGCAGTCGGAACAGATCGAGCGCAACCAGCGGACGTGGGCCATGATCGCGGTGCTTGTCGTGCTGTTTCTCGCTTTGATCGTTCGGCTGTTCCAGTTGCAGATCGTCGAGGGCGAGTCGCTCTTGCGCCAATCGGAAGCCAATCGCTTGCGGGAAGATCCAGTCCAGGCCCCGAGAGGGCTGCTCCTGGATCGCGAGGGGCGACCGCTTGTGCAGAATCGCCCTTCTCGGAACATGGTGATCGATCCGGCTGTGGTTCGAGGCCGGGAAAAAAGTCTGGTCAAGCTCTTGCTCCAATTCGAGGACTCGGATGGGTCCGCGCTGTTCGACTCCTCGTTTCTCGTGCGGCTTTTCCGACAGGCGCGTCACACCCCATCGCAAAGGCCGGTCTTGCTGGAGGATGCATCGCCTTCTGAAATCGCCTTGTTCGCAGAGAACCAGTACAGGCTGCCCGGAATTCTCCAGGAAGTTGCCATGCGTAGGGAGTATCCGCATGGCGCGCTTGCCGGGCATCTACTTGGCTACATCGGGGAGATTCCCGAGGATCGACTGGATTCGCTCAAACTTCAGGATTACCGCATGGGTGATCTGATCGGGCAGATGGGCCTCGAGCAGCAGTACGAATCCGATCTGCGTGGCAAGGATGGGATCCGCTGGATCGAAGTTGATGCCAAGGGGCGGATTGTAGGCACCCCGCAGGACATGCCGAACAAGGATCCGATTCCAGGCAGGCACGTGCGGACCACCATCGATCTGGATCTCCAGAAGATTGCGGAATTTGTCCTGCCTGACAGCCTGAAGGGCTCGGTGGTCGCGTTGGATCCCCGCTCGGGAGAAATCCTGGCGATGTGCAGTTCGCCGCGGATCGATCCGAACATTTTCGCCCTTCCCGGCAGACGGCGCGCTCGGGAGTGGGCCAAACTCGCTCTGGATTCCCGGCGGCCATTGAACAATCGCGCCATCCAGGGAACCTACGAGCCGGGCTCGACCTTCAAGATCGTCTCTTCGCTGGCGGGGCTGGTGTCCGGGAGCGTGAGTGCGCAACACCATTTTCCTGTGGCTTGCCGCGGTGGTTATCACTTCGGGGCGCGATACCAGCGTTGCTGGCAGGAAAAACAACCTTTCCATGGCAGCTTGGAGTTGAATGGTGCCCTGACCCAATCCTGCGATGTCTACTACTACCAGGTCGGGTTGCAAGTGGACATGCCGTGGATCAACAAGACTGCCGCTTCCTTGGGTCTCGGGTCCAGAACAGGAATTGACCTGCCCAACGAGAAAAGTGGACTTCTCGTGGACTCGGCCATCCACGAGCGTCGCAACAAACGCCTTGGGTGGAAATGGGCACGGGGTTTGATCCTCAATCTGGCGATCGGACAAGGAGAATTGGTCACACCATTGCAATTGGCCACCATGGTGGGCGGAGTTGCCGATGGCCACAACGTGATGAGGCCGCACTTGATGCAGGCGATCTTGGAGCCTTCGGACGGCAAGATGGTGCGGACCTACTCGCTGGACACTCTCAGCCATCTGAAGTGGTCGGAAGAGACCATCCATACCATCCACGACGCGATGGACAGCGTGATCAATGGGCGGCGCGGGACGGGGCGTGCCGCGCGGCTGAAGGGCATCCGGGTGGGAGGAAAGACGGGTTCGGCGGAAAACCCACACGGCGAAAAGACTCACGCGCTGTTCGTGGCCGCAGCACCGCTGGACGCGCCGGAAATCGCCATCGGAGTGATCGTTGAAAATGCGGGTCACGGTGGCTCCGTCGCGGGACCGATCGCGGGGGCGCTGTTGAAGACTTATTTCAAGAAAACGGGTCGGCTGGATCCTTCCGACAGTCTCGATCGGCGACGCTGGGTCCCCGAAGTCGCGGGAGGCGGAGATTGATCCAACGCAGCCAGGACATCAAGACGCGTTTTGACATCGTCCTTTTCGGACTGGTCGCCACCTTGGCAGGGATCAGCATTACGCTGCTTTACTCCATTTCCACCTCCCCGATGGAAGCCGAGTATTGGAAGAAACAACTTTTCGGGTATGGTGTGGGGATCGGGGCCATGGTGGCCGTGACCTTGGTTCCGCGGCGGTTTTGGTTTCAGACCTCCTACCTGCTTTGGGGAGCGCTCCAGATCCCACTGCTGTTCGTTTCCGCCTCAGCCAAAGGTGCGGAACGGTGGCTGGCCATCGGAGGGTTCCACTTCCAACCAAGTGAGTTCGCTAAGTTGGGCGTGTTGCTGGCCCTGGCCCGGCTTTTTTCCGACCGAAAGGTCGGCCTCAACAACCTCAAGCCCGCGATCGTCCCCTTCTTCTTCTTCTTCATTCCCTTCGTCCTGATTTTGAAACAGCCGAACCTGTCCACGGCCCTGTCGTTGGCCACTGTCTTTGTCGTGCTGCTGTTTTGGAGCGGCTTCACCGTGCTGGAATTGCTGATTCTGGCCAGCCCCCTCGTTTCGGTGGGGCTTTCCTTCCATTTCACCGCCTGGGCGGTCTACAACATCTTCGCCTGGCTCCTGCTGTACCAGCGGTGGTATGTCCGGAAACTGTCGGGGAAGGTGGCCACGTTTTTCCTGTTTGCGATATTGCTATCCGGGCTGGCATCCCAGGTGGTCTGGAGCCAGGTTCTGAAATCCCACCAGCGCTCCCGGATCCTGACTTTCATCGATCCCACCAGGGATCCCGGTGGAACCGGATACCAGGTCTTGCAGTCCCAGGTGGCGATCGGATCGGGTGGGCTCTGGGGCAAGGGGTTCGGCCAAGGCAGCCAGAGCAACCTGCAGTTTCTTCCGGAAGAGCACAATGATTTCATTTTCGCGGTGCTTGCCGAGCAGTTCGGGTTCGTCGGGTGCACGATGGTCTTGGGTCTGCTGTTGGCCTTCCTGGTCCGGTGTCTCCAGATGTGCTTCGAGGAATCGGACAGATTCCGGAACCTTGTGATCGTGGGCGCGGTGACGATCTTTTCCTTCCATACCCTGGTCAATGTGGCGATGACGTTGGGTTTGATGCCCGTGACCGGTCTGCCCTTGCCGTTTCTCTCCTACGGCGGATCCTTCGTGATCACTTGCATGATGCTCGTCGGGTTCCTGTTGCACATGAGGCTGGGAGAAGACGAGTGAACGTTCCGGTGATCGGCCGGCTCGCCCGCTGGGGGCGGGAATTCCTCCTGCCTCCGGTGTGTTGCGGATGTGGACGCGAAGCTTCGGCTGGGGGAGTTCTTTGCGGGATGTGCAGGGAGCATTCGCATCGAGCGAGATCGATTCCGCTCTGTCCCGCTGGATTGGAGTCGATCGCCTGTGGGCCCGAGGTCGTACCACCCGTCCGGGCTTTGGTCCACGCCCTGAAGTATTCCGGGGTCCGCAAGGCGGCACAGGAGCTTGTGGCGATCGCGGACCAATGCGTCGGGGAAGACTTTTTCCCGCAGGGTTCTGTGCTGGTTCCGATCCCGCTGCACCCCCACCGCCAGCGAGAGCGAGGCTACAACCAAAGCGAACTTCTGGCCCGCCAATGGGCGAACTTGCGAGGAGTGCGGATGGAACGCGATTGGGTCCGGCGCATCCGGGAGACGGGAACGCAAACCAGGCTTTCCGCCTCCGAGCGGGCGGCGAATCTTACGGGGGCCTTCGAGCCTACCGATCGTTTCCAGCCTGGACTGCCGATCGTGCTGGTCGACGATGTGCTGACCACGGGCTCCACGCTGTCGGCATGCGCCTCCGGATTGCTTGCCAGGGGTGCTTCGTCGGTTCGAGGGCTCTGCGTGGCTTGGGCTGGCGAAGCATAGGACTACATTTCTGCTTCCTCCAAAGGAGGGGTAGGCTAACGGCTAAGTCAGCGGTCTTGAAAACCGCCGTCCGCAAGGACTTGTGGGTTCGAATCCCTCCCCCTCCGTTTTCCCGATCATCAGCGGGACCGAGCTCGTCGATCGTCCTCCGACCCGGAGACGGCCGAACGAGGGTTCGCGTGCACCTACCAATCCGAAAGGTCAGGAAATGATCAAGCAATACAAGCCGTCGGCCGCGTTTGTCGGGGCGTCCTGGGCAACTCTAATCACCGGAATCCTCGCCTACATGGTGGGCCTGTGGAACGCCGCCATGCAGCTCAACGAGAAGGGCTATTACTTCACGGTTTTGATGTACGGACTCTTTTCGGCGGTCACGCTCCAGAAAGTGGTTCGCGATCGCCAGGAAGGAATCCGCGTGACCGGCCTGTTTTTCGGGATTTCCTGGTTTTCCACCGTCCTGAGCGTCCTGCTCCTGAGCGTTGGACTCTGGAACGCCACGCTCACCTTGAGCGAAAAGGGCTTCTACGCGATGTCTTTCGTGCTGGCGCTATTCTCCGCAGTCGCGGTCCAGAAGAATGTCCGCGATTTGGGAGACGATTCCTCCGCCGGTTGACGGCACCCAGCAGAGGCAGGCACGATGCAGCCCAGCAGCGATCCAACAGCAAGGCCCGGCAGGGGATTTCTCCTGCCCCGGGATGCGGATTCCCGGATCGCGGGTTGGACCGGCCCGCACTACCGGAGCGCCCCGCGCGCGCAACTGCGCCACGACAGACTCGTCCTGGTCCTGCCCGGCACCGGAGCGCAGCCGCGCGACTACCGTCTTTTGGCCGACCAGGCATCCGACCTCGGATCGCACGCGTTGGTGTTGCGTTATCCCAACGACCGGACCATAAACGAGATGGCAGGACAAAATCCGTCGCTCCATGGAGTTTTGCGGATGGATTTCTGGGACGGGGGCGATCGCGCATCGATGGTGACGATCGCACCGCCAGATTCCATCCTGGGCCGCCTGGTCGCGGCGTTGAGCCACCTCGAGCTCGCCTTCCCACAGGAAAACTGGGGTCAATTCCTGTCCGGAGGCGACCCCGCATGGGAGAAGATCGCGGTGTTCGGCCATTCCCTGGGCGCCGGATACGCCGCTCTGGCCGCCCGGATGCATCCGGTGGAACGAGCGGTCGTCATCGGATGGGCCGACTGGTGTCGCCAATCGGGCGCGATCGCCGACTGGGTCCTGGAAGCGATCTGGCATGCCGGTTCGAAGCGATTGGCGTTCTTGCACGAGCGCGACGAAATGGTGCCGTTTTCCGTTGGGTCACGGGTGGCGGAGATCTTCTGCGGCGGCGGAGCGCTCGCGCGGATCGAATCTGGAGACCCGCCCTGGGGCAGGTCGAGGATTCTTTCGACGGACCTTGATCCATCCGCGGAGCGGGAGGTTCCCGTGCCCTGCCATTCGTGCCTTGCGCTGGATGCCAACACGCCACGGTGGCCCGATGGCCAAGCGGTGTTCGCCGACGCCTGGACCTGGATGTTGGTAGGCATGCCGTGACGCCGGATAATCCCTGGCGCGCTCGAATGGTCCGACTGGTACCATGGATATCGCTGGTGATGGGTCTGTGGAGCGCGTTTTTCGTGGTTCGCCGCTATGAGCAGGCCCAGAGGCTGGCTTGGCTCCTGGGGGCGATGTGGTTGTTTCTGGGGTTGTTGGCGTTACTGCGCAGGAAACTTCCGGACCAACCTTCGCGTTGGCAGCGGATCGTCGCGTTTGTTTTGGCATGGGTGGAACAGAGCGCCAGCCAGGAGATCCTGTTTTTCGTGTTGCCGTTCTGGATCCGTTCCACCACATGGAATTCCCCCAATGCGGTGTTCACCGTGCTGCTGATCGCCTTGGCGGGCACCACCGTGTTCGATCCGCTGTATCTGTGGATCCTTGCGCGCCTGCGCCTGGCGATGCTGCACAAATCGCTGGTCCAGTTCGCCGCCTTGGCTTTTCTGGTGCCGGTGGCCACGGGAATCCACACGCTGGCGGCCCTGGCCTTGGCCGGAGGCTTGGCAGGTCTCGTTTCCGGATTCGCCTTTGGGTCCAGGCGGCCATGGCCGGGGCCGGCGATGGGTACGTTCGCCGGAGCGCTGCTGGCGGTGGCGGGGTCATCCTGGATCGCGCCGGTTCCCATGCGATTGGAGCGCGGGGTCTTCACCTCGGGCATCAGCCAGCGCGAACCGGTGGACACGTTGCGGACCTGCCCGCCGGGACGGACGATTTGGGCGTGGACACCGGTCTTCGCCCCGAGGGGGATGCGGGACTCGCTGGTGCACGCGTGGCACCGCGACGGACATGAATTGTCGCAGACAAGGCTGGTGGTGCAGGGCGGACGCATGGGTGGGTTCCGGACCTGGTCGGCATCCGGGAGGGCCGCAGCCCAACCGGGCTGGGCATCGCTGGAGGTGCGGACCACAGCAGGGCAGATCGTGGGCCGCATGTCGATTCCCGTCAAATAGGCTGGACGATCCCCTTGGATCGGGAATTGTTGCCGATTTCTGTCATTCCTTCCACCCGAAATGCCCTCCGCGGCGGATGACCTCGGCCACTTCCTGCGGGACCATCGGCATCCAGGCGGGATCGCCCTTTTCGATCCGGGCGATGGCCTCGCGCGAATGGACCGTCAGGCATTCCGGCTTGCGACAAGGGATGTTTTCCACCACCCCCCGGTCCAGCAGGTAGGCATGCAGCGACCTCAGGTGCCCGTTGAGCCGGATATTGTCCGCGGTGCGGAGAAGTCCGGAGACAGGGTCCAGCCACGGATAGACGTAGAGTTTCAAGTCGTTTTTGAACAACCGCCCGAACGCCTCCAGGATGCCTCCGTCCAAGCCGTGGTAGAAGCCTTCGTCGAAGAGCTGTTCGAACGACTGGGCTCCAAGGACGATGGCGATCCTCTCGCGGGTGAACCGGGAAATCCACGCTCCCAGCCGGAAGAATTCGGAGTGGTCGGAAATCAGGACGATCTTGCCGCACGCCGCCAGCTGGTCGGCGCGCGCCAGGAAATCGCCATGGTCGATCGATTGGCTGGAAGGATCCACGAGATTGGACATGGTCATCTCGAAGATCTCCAACGGTTCGTCGGAGAGGTTCGGGTCGGCCACCAGGTGTTCGCGGGCCGATTCCATCATGTCGAGGTTCACGGTGCAGACGGGACGGAAACTGCCGCGTTGGACCAGCACGGAGCGCTTGCGTAGAATTTCGGAAGGCTGGAGGATCTCGCCGGAAGGGGAGAACATGGCGGCTTTGGACAGCCCCAGGCGAACGAGCTCCAGGCTCATGAGGCGGTTGTCCGTCCCATCGAACGCCGGGCCGTGGAATTCCACCATGTCGACTTCCAGCCGATTGGTGGAGAGTCCGTCCAGAAGCGATTCCACGATGCGGGGTGGTTCGTTGGAAAGGAAAAAGGCTCCGTGGAGCAGGTTTACCCCGACGATACCGAGCGCTTCCTGCTGCAACAAGGCCTCGTTGTCCAGCATCCGCACGTGGATGGTGATCTGCGAGGGAGCTTGCCGGGGCTTGGCCTGGAACTTGACACCCATCCAGCCGTGCTGCTCGTTTGTGCCCCTGAAGTTTCGCGCCGCGACCGTGTCGGCGAAAGCGAAAAATGCGGTGGATTCTCCGCGTGACTGATCGAGTCTGGACAGGTTGAGATCGAATTCCAGATCCAGCATGCTCTGGAGTCGAGGTCTGGCGACATAGCGCTCGCACTTGCCGTAGATGGCGTCGGACACCGCCATGTCGTAGGCGCTCATGGACTTGGATACCGTTCCGGCCGCACCACCAACCCGGAAAAACCACCGGACCACCTCCTGGCCAGCTCCGATTTCCGCGAAAGTGCCGTAGCGGTCCGGTGCCAGATTTACCAGGAGCGCTTTCTGATGGGTGCCCAAGATCTCGGTTGTGGGATTCATGTTTGTGAATCTACCGAATCTCTGGAGTGGTGTTTATCCCCAGATTGTGGATGACTATGTGGATATACCGTGAATAATTGTTTGTTCATTCATTAAGTAAAGCGCTTTAGTTCAATATGTAGGCGAAATTTCCCACCAAACAACAACATATGGGATCTTTTCCCCGAGAAGAACTCTGCCAGATCCCTGAATTCCCGGCTCAAAAAGGCGGGATCTTGCGGAGGTGTTTGGTGAATAGGTATTAGTTGTGGGTGCCCGTGGGTAGAAACGGGTTGATTTGGAGGAGAGAGAAGTGTTTTACGGACACAGCACCGTCGCGATCGACGCCAAGGGAAGGACGAACCTTCCGCGCGAATTGCGTCGAGAGCTCCCGGCCCAGGCCGAGAGCAAGGTGGTGGTCGTGCCCGGTCCGTCCAAGACGCTCCTGCTGTTCGACGCTCCTTCCTTCCAAAGACTTCTCAAGTCGCTGCAGTCACAGGAACGCACGCCGGAACTGGCTGCCAAAATCCGTCGCATGACCGCGATGGCCGCGAGCTCCGAACTCGACGAGCAGAACCGACTGTCCATTCCGCCTCGACTCATGGAGTGGGCCGGACTCGAAGGCAAGGTCGCCTTCGTGGGAGAAGGCGACCGGATTTCCCTGATGCATCCCGCCCGCTTCGAAGCGGAAGTCATGGGAACGGATACGCCGGATTTTGACGGGTTCCTGGATACGTTGCAGGTTCCGGAGGAGACTCCTTGATCCGCCACGATCCGGTGCTCGCCGGACCGATCGCAGACCTGTTGGTGGTGAAGCCGGATTCCGTCATCGTCGACTGCACGCTGGGCGACGGGGGCCACTCGAGCGCGTTCCTTGCCAAGTTGGGGCCGCAGGGTCGCGTGGTCGGTCTGGATCGCGATACCCAGGCTTTGGCCATCGCCAGGCTTCGTCTGGGAAAAGACGAGCGCTTCCAGTCCTTCCACACGGAATTCTCCCGTCTGGCCGAGGTGGGGCCCACCGAAGGGGCGGATGGATTCCTGTTCGACTTCGGCGTCTCGAGCCGCCAGTTGGACGAAGACGCCCGAGGCTTCACCATCCGGCCCGGGGTGCCGCTGGATCTGCGCATGGATCAGGAATCCGGCATCGGGCTTCGCCAGATGCTGCTGGAGTGCGATCCCGACGAGTTGGCTCGCGAACTCACCGAGTGCGCGGACGTGCCCCGTTCCAGGCTGGTCTCGCGCAAACTCGTCGAGATCGCCAAGCAGAGGGAACTGGTCTCAGACGACCTGGAGACGGCGTTGCTTTCCGCCTTCCCGCGGGGCATGCGGGACAGGCCTCGGGAAATGGCGCGTCTTTCCATGGCGTTGCGGATGCTCCTGAACCAGGAGTTGGACGAAATCCGTCAAGCACTCCCCGCCGCCTGGGCCAGGCTGTCCGAAGGCGGGAGGCTCGCCGTCCTGACCTACCACTCGGTGGAAGATCGCTTGGCGAAGAACGCTCTTCGATCCTTGATCGGCGACGAGGTGGATGCGCCGCGCGACTTGTACGGGAATCGCCCCGCCATGCGCGGGTCGTGGGTCGTGCGTCGCCAATCGCCCAGTCCGGAGGAAGTCTCCCGCAACCCTCGTGCCCGCTCGGCGCAGCTGCGGGTGGTGGAAAAGCGCCGCGGTGCGGCGCTTTTGGGTGTGCTCGTCGTGCTGGTTCTGGTGGCTTTGGCGGGGTCTGTGATGGTCGGATGCGTTTGGCGCCAGACGCGCCACGTCAGTCTGGAAAAATCGCTGGATTCGGCTCGCACCCGCGAGCGTCGTCTGGAAGACAGCCTCGTGCGGATCCAGGCCAAGGTCCTCGCGGAACGCCAGCCGGCGGCGGTCACGCCCAGGGCCGCGGCGCTGGGCTACCAACGGGCTTCCCGCCAATTCAGGTTGGCCGAGCCCGACACGACCTTGACGGGAGCGTCCAGATGAACGACGCCCGTCTTCGCATGGTCCGCCTAGGGTTCACACTGCTGTTCGCCCTGATCGCGGTGCGACTGTTCTGGATCCAGGTCGTCCAGGCGCCCGGTTTGCGGGCCAAGGCGCACGCCCAGTCGCGAATGAGGCAGATTTTGTCTGCCCCTCGCGGGGAGATCGTCGATTGCGACGGAGCCGTGCTGGCCGCCGACGGGGCGGCGGGGCGCGAATGGCCTTCCGGTCCGGTCGCCTTGCCGCTTTTGGGCATGGTCGGACGCGACGGTACCGGCCTGATGGGGTTGGAGTATTCCTTCGACAAGGATTTGCGTTCGGTGCCAGGATGGAAGGTCGCCCGGCGCACGGCACGGGGTGGCGCTTGGCCCTCCTTCGATGGCGAAGGCTCGGGGCCACGCCAAGGCCTGACGGTGGTGACCACGCTGAGGTTGGGATTGCAGTCGGAGGTGGAGAAAATCCTCGCCGAGGCGGTGGAAGCCCACGATGCCAAAGGCGGGGTGGTTCTGGTGATGGAAGCCGCCACGGGCGATGTCGTGGCCGCCGCGTCGCTTCCGAGTCCCGCCAGTCGCGCCGACATGGCGCGCGGGCGGGTGGATGCCGGCCTGGTGCACCGCACCTACGAGCCGGGCTCCACGTTCAAGGCCATCACCTTGGCCTCGGCACTGGAAAACCGACAAGTCACACTCGACTCGAAATTCACCATCGGGGCCTCTTTCGATCCCGGGGATGGCTCCTCGCCAATCCGCGATTCCCACGCACATCCAGGCACGTTTTCCGCATTGTGGTGTTTCCAGCAGTCCAGCAACGTTTGCTTCTCGCTGATCGCCCAACGCGTAGGTCAGGAACGGCTCTATCGCACCGCCCGCGATCTGGGGTTTGGCACTCCCAGCGGACTGGGCCTGCCTGGAGAGGAAGCCGGGATCCTTCGCACGGTGGACAACTGGACTCCCCGGACGCTGCCGACCCTGGCCATCGGACAGGAAGTGACCGTGACGCCGATGCAGCTGGCGTCGGCGTACGCCGCGATGGCCAACAAGGGGGTCCTGATGAAGCCTCGTTTGGTGAAGGCGCTTGTCGACGGCCACGGCGACACCGTGGAACGGATCGAGCCCCGACCGGTGCGGCAGGCGATTTCCGAACACACCGCCTCCGAGGTGCTGCGTGCCATGGCGATGGTCGTGGACAGCGGCACCGGATCGCTGGCCGCCGTTCCGGGACTGCGCATCCTGGGAAAGACGGGCACCTCGCAGAAGGTGGACGTGGCCACCAACAAGTACTTCCAGGACCGTTTCATGGCCTCCTTCATCGGCATCATCGATCTCGGTCGCCGACCTGTGGTCTGCCTGGTGGTGCTGGACGATCCGACGCGTGCCGGGCACACCGGAGGCCTGGCCGCCGCACCCGCCTTCGCGCGCATCGCACGGTTCGCCGTCGACGATCCGACCGGCCCCTGGGGCGCCGGAGCCATCGATCGCCAAGGCGCATTGCAAAGCTGGATTTCCCGCGAGCACAAACCCAAGACGGATTCCGTCCCCCTTGCGATCGAAAAAGCCGGATCGGAGGCTCCCGGATGAAGCTGTCCGATCTGCTTGCCAAGGCGGGCGTCGCTCGTCTCGCCGGATTCTGCGATCCCGAAATCGCTTCCATCGTGCTGGACTCCCGCAAGCTTCGCGCCGGCGATCTGTTCATGGCCGTGCGGGGTTCCCGCCAGGACGGCAACGATTGGGCGGACTCCGCCCTCGCCGCCGGAGCCTGCGCCGTCCTCACCGATCGTGCCGACCAGGCATCGCTGCCCGGCCGGGTGCTGGTGGAATCGGTGTCCGACGCGATCGGACCGCTGTGCCGCACGCTTGCCGGATGCCCCGACGAAGGTTGGCCGATCTTCGCCGTGACGGGAACCAACGGGAAGACGAGCTCGGCCTATCTCGCCGAGGCCGTGTTCAAGGCGGCGGGCCTCGCTCCCGCGATGAGCTCCACCGTGGCGATGCGCCACCCGGCGGGGGAATCCGTGGCCGCCATGACCACTCCCGATCCGGTCGACCTGTGGAACTTCCTCGCCGAGGCCAAGCGCGCCGGTGCGAAATCCCTGGTGCTGGAAACTTCGAGCCACGCCTTGTCGCAGGGGCGCATCGGCGGGGTGCTGGCCGGTGCGTCCGTGTTCACCAACCTGTCGCGCGACCATCTGGACTACCACGGATCCATGGAGGAGTACTTCGAAGCCAAGATGCTCCTGTTCACCAGACACCTCCGGTCGGATGGCATCCCGGTGTCGAACGTGGACGATCCTTGGGGACGGATTTTGGCAGATCGCCTCGGCACTCGTTGTCGGAAAGTGTCCATCGATGCGACCGACGCCGATTGGCGCATCGAATCCCTGCACTGCGGCTTGGACGGGAACACCTTCGTGTTGTCCTCGACCGATGGCCGCCGACTGCCCCTGGAAAGCCCGTTGGTGGGGGAAGTGTTCGCCCGGAATCTCGCCGGGGTGGCCGTGGCCGCATTGGAACTGGGTATCGCACCGGCGGCGATCCAACAAGCGGCGCGGACCACGACGGTTCCCGGTCGATGCCAACTGGTCCGCCATGGCAGATTCCGCGGCGCGGTGGATTACGCCCATACCCCAGATGCGCTCGAGCGTCTGCTGGTGGGCTTGCGGCCCATGGTGCCCGGCCGCCTGATCTGCGTGTTCGGCTGCGGGGGGGATCGGGACCGCGGCAAGCGGCCTCTGATGGGTGCCATCGCCGCCCGGTGCGCGGACCTTTCCGTGGCGACTTCGGACAATCCGCGTTCGGAGGATCCGGAGGCGATCCTCGACGGGATCTTCTCGGGGATTCCCGACGGAAGCTCCGTGCTTCGCATGGCCGATCGACGCGGTGCATTGGAGAAGGCCGCCGGCGAAATCCGCGATGGCGACTTCCTGGTGGTGGCCGGCAAAGGCCACGAGGACTACCAGATCGTGGGTTCCGAAAAGCGGCATTTCGACGATGTCCAGGAACTCGAACGCGCCTTCGCGCGAGTGGAGGGGGACACGTGCCGCAACTGAATTGGATGGAATTGGTGGAGTGGCTTGGAACGGAGCCTTCGGGCCGACCTGCTCCCCGCAAGGATCGCAAGATCCGTGTGAGCACCGATTCGCGAGCCATCGCCAAGGGCGAGGTGTTCTGGGTGCTCAAAGGGGATCGGTTCGACGGGCACGCCTTCGTGCCCCAGGCATTCGACAGAGGGGGGATCGCCGCCGTGGTGGAACGCAAGTGGTTTGAGCAAGGGTACAGGGAAGTCGGCGTCTATCTCCCCGTGGACGATGTCCACGAGGCTTTCCTGCGCGTGGCGGGCCGCCATGCGCAGCGTTTTCGCATTCCCCGCGTGGCCATCGCGGGATCCAACGGAAAGACCACCACCAAGGAAATGGTGGCCGCGGTGCTCGCCGCGAAGGGTCCGGTCCTGAAGACGGAAGGAAACCTGAACAACCACATCGGGGTGCCCACCACCTTGCTGCGCCTCGCCGACCAGCACCGCACGGCGGTGGTGGAGCTCGGGACCTCGAGTCCGGGCGAGCTGGCGGGACTGTCCAAGGCGTTGGCGCCTTCGATCGCGGTGTTGACAAATATCGGCCACGAGCACATGGAATTCTTCCGCACCCTGGAGGCTGTCCGCGAAGAGGAGCTGACCGTGGTGGCGGGGTTGCGCCAAGGGGGCGCGCTGGTGCTCAACGCCGACGACCCCATGCTCCAGAAGGTGCGGACCAACGCGCGGTTTCGCACGGTGGGATTCGGATTGCGACGGGGCCAGGTGCGACCGGCCGGACTGGAATTCGACGAAGACGGCTGCGGCAGTTTCTCGATCGGTCGCACGCGGTTTCGCCTGCGGGTCCCGGGCGTGCACAACGTGATGAACGCCCTGGCCGCCATCGCGGTGGGGCTGGAACTGCGCATCGCCAAGGGCGAAATGCGCGATGCGTTGGAGAGCTTCCGCGCGGTGGCCGGACGCATGAACGTGCTGGACGCCGGATCCATCAGGGTGATCGACGATTGCTACAACGCCAATCCGCCGTCGGTGCGCTCGGCCTTGTCCATCCTGGCGAACATGGCTTGTCGCGGGCGGCGCATCGCCGTGCTTGGGGACATGCTGGAGCTGGGCGAGGCGTCCGTGGAAATGCACCAGGGGATCGGGAACTACGCGGCAGAAATGGCCCTGGACCAGCTCTGGTGCGTGGGCGAACGCGCCCGCGACATTTCCCGCAGCGCCCGGTCTTCGGGAATGGCCGCCCGACGCGTGCGCCACTTCGCCGACAAGTCCGAACTTGAAAGTCAACTTCTGTCCGAGATTCGCGAAGGCGACGTCGTGCTCGTCAAGGCCTCGCACGGCCTGCGGCTGGACACCCTCGTGAAGAGTCTCGTTTCGATCGAAAACGTCCCCATGCCCGGAGAAACCGCATGATCGCCACCGCGAGCGCCCCCGTGAAGATATTGTCCGTTCCGCGCACCGTCCTGGTGGCCGGCAACGACCTGCGCTACGCCTGCGCGCACCTGCTGCGCCGTCTGGCCGAGTCCGTCCCTGCCGGATTCCGTCCGCCGGAGATCACGGAAGCCTCGGCGAACCGCCCCCTAGGCGCGTCGGTGGACTTTCTGGTGGAGACCGACGATGTCCGGGTCGATCTCACTTCCGTACCCGGAGTGCGTCCGCTGGAACAGCGCGAAGCGCTCGGCGAGTCCGTGCTGGAATGGACCTGGTCGCTGGATCGTCCGGTCTGGAAGGGCGCCTACCTCCGCCATGGGCTGGTGATCGCCGCCGACGAAGGGCGCGCCCACGTTCTGGGGCCTGCAAAAAACCTTCGCATTCCCGGCAGCGGACACCTCCAGGCAGTTCTGCCCGCCATCGCGGCGGCCCTTTCCTGGGGCGTGGATTCCCGGACCTTGCGCGAAGTCTTGTTCAGCTGGACCGGTCCGGCCCACAGCGTACAGTGGGCCGGATTGCACCGCGGAGCGACGTTGTTCGACGACGGCTCCTGCTGCACCTCGGAAGGATTGGCGCGGGCGTTGTCCTTCTTCGAGCAGAAGGTGACCCTGGTGGTTGGCGGAGACGGCTTCCATGCCGGGTTCGAACTGCTCGACCACGTGTGCAAGGGCGCCGGCCGGATCGTGCTTTTGCCGGGCACTCCGGCGTGGATCCGACAGGCTTGGTCCGGCCTGTCCGATGTCCGCGAAGCCTCGGATCTGGCCCACGCCGCCCACGCCGCCCTGGAGTGCACCCCCGCGGGTGGACAAATTCTGTTTTGCCCGGGCACCTTCCCCAAGGCAGGCTCCCCCGGGGTGACCCGCCGGGGCGAGTTGTTCGCCGAGGAGTTCCTGAACGCATGAAGGCCACTTCCTCCGATCAGCCGGACTGGATCCTCCTGGGCGCGGCGCTTTGTCTGGTGGCCATCGGGACCGCCATGATCTACAGCGCGTCGTCCGGATACGGAGTGATCCGCTGGAGCTGGGCGGAGGACCGCGTCCTGCGCGAACACCTGCTGCGCGTGGGGGTGGGCTTGGTGTTCTTCCTGGTCGCCTACCTGATCCGTCCCTCCTGGCTGGGGACCTTGTCGCGGCTGGGGTATTGGATCGCCATCGGAGCGCTGGCCTTCACGGTCGCCTCGCGATCGGTCGGTTCCATCAACGGCGCCAAACGGTGGATCTCCGTGGCGATGTTTTCCCTGCAGCCGTCGGAATTCGCCAAGTTGGCTTTGATCGCCCATCTGGCCTGGGTCGCCTCGCGCCGCGATGCCCGGATCGACGATTGGTCGGGATTGGCCCCGGCACTTTGGAAAACCGCCCTCATGTGCGGTCTGGTGTTGCTGCAACCGAACTTCTCCACCGCCACCGCCTTGGCCGTGATCTCGTTCACGATCCTGGTCACCGCGGGCATGAAACTCAAGCACGTCGCGATCCTGGGAGGATCGGTGTTCGTCGCATTGGCGGGAATCATGGTCCTGCAGCCCTACCGCATGTTGCGCATCCAGGCCTTCTTCCATCCGGAAGAGAATGCGCTCGGCTCGGCGTTGCAGTCCCTGCAGGCGTTGATCGCCCTGGGCAATGGCGGATTGACCGGCGTGGGCTTGGGACGTGGCACGGCCAAGCTCCTCCACCTGCCGGAGCCCTACACCGACACCATCTTCGCCGTCCTGGGCGAGGAGCTCGGCATGATGGGCACGATGGTGATCGTCGGATTGTTTTTGCTGGTGGTGTGGCGTGGTCTGCGCATCGCGCTGTTGTCGCGCAGTCCCCAGTACCGTCTGCTCGCGGTGGGGATCACCACCGCCCTTGGCCTCTACGCCGCGCTGCACGCCATGGTCTGCACGCGATTGATCCCGACCACAGGCCTGCCCATGCCCTTCGTCAGCTACGGCGGATCCAACCTGTCTTTTTCCATGCTGGGACTGGGCCTTCTGCTCAACCTCTCCCGACGCCTGTCGGAAACCGAGCCCGAGCCGGTTTTTGTCAATCCGTTCGCCCGGTCCGTCCGGTCCTCTTCCACCACCACCCAGCGGAGGGCCGCATGGAATTGAAGGTGGCCCTGGCGTGCGGTGGCACGGGCGGACACGTCTTTCCCGCCCTGGCGGTGGGGAAGGTCCTGCGCGAAGAACACGGAGCCAGCCTGGTGGTGGTGGGCAGACCGGGCAGCGCGGAAGAGACCTGGGCGCGCCAGGGCGGCTTCGAGTTCCGCGGCGTCAAGGCCGTGCCCTTGCACCGCTCCAAGATCTGGAGAAATCTGGCGTTGCCCTTCGTGGCCTCCCAGGCCGTTTCGCAAGCAAGTCAAGTTCTGACCTCGGAACGCGTCCAAGTGGTGTTCGCCACCGGTGGCTACGTCTGCCTTCCGGCCGGGATCGCCGCCAAGCGCCTGGGCATCCCGTTGGTCGTCCACGAGGCGAACAGCCATCCCGGCGTGGCCAACCGCATCCTGGCGCGCATGGCCAGCCGCGTGTTCGCTGGATCGCCCGCAGGGGCCTCGCGCCTGCCGCGGGGCGAGGTGGTGGGAAATCCCGTCCGCCCGCTGGATGGTCGCACCCGAGTCCAAATGCGCGAGGCCTTGGCGCTTTCGCCGGAAGATCGTTTCCTGGTGGTGATCGGAGGCTCCCAAGGGGCTCGCGGAGTCAACCGGATCTTGGCGGAGGAATCGGCCCGCCTTGTCGCCAAGGGATGGAAGATCCTGTGGCAGACCGGTGCCGCGGGGCTCGAGGAGGCGCGCAAGGTCGCCGCCACCCTCGAGGGCGTACGCGCGGAAGCCTTCGTGCCCGACGTGTATGGCGCCTTCGGAGCGGCGGATCTCGCCTTGACCCGATCGGGTGGTTCCACTCTCGGCGAACTCGCACTCCACGGATTGCCTTCGGTTCTGGTTCCTTTCCCGTCTGCGACAGGAAACCACCAGGAGATCAACGCACGCGAATACGAATCGGCGGGAGCGGCCATGGTCGTCCTGGAGTCGCAATGGACTCCGGGTCGCGCGACCGAGGCCTTGGACGGATTGTGGCAACGTCGGGAAGCGGCATCGCGAGCCATGCTTTCCTTTGGAAGGCCGCGTTGCGCCCACGACCTGGCGCAAGCGGTGGTGGATGCCGCCAATCCCTCGGGGAGGGCGGCATGATTCCTCTCCATCGTTTCCCAAAACTCCATTTCACGGGCATCGGCGGAGCCGGCATGGCACCGTTGGCCGCCTGGCACGCCGCGCGCGGATTTTCCGTCAGCGGCACCGATCGCGAGGAATCCTCCAATCTCGCGTGGCTTCGCGAGCTGGGAGTGGATGCCCGCGCCGGACACGATCCGTCGTTGGCCACGGGTGCGAATCTGGTGATCCGCACCAGCGCCGTGCCCTTGGATCATCCGGAAATCGCCGCCGCCTTGCAGGCGGGGATTCCCGTGGTGCGCCGGGCCGAGGCATTGGGCGAAGTGACCCGTTCTTCCCGGTCGCTTTGCCTTTCCGGCACGCACGGAAAGACCACCACGACTCTCATGCTGGGACGGATCCTCCGCGAAGCCGGATTGGCTCCCTGCGTGCTTCCCGGCGGTGTGCCCACGGATCCCCTGGACGCGATCGTTCCCGGAGCCGCGGGTCCTCTGGTGGTGGAGACCGACGAGTTCGATCGGACCTTCCTCCAGTTCCATCCGGATGTCGCGGTCGTCACGAATCTCGAGGAAGACCACCTCGACTGCTACGCGGATCTGGCCGACCTGGATCGCACGTTCCGTCAATTTCTGGCGAAGCTTCCGTTCCATGGCGTGGCGCTCTTGTGCCACGACGACGCCGGATCGCGGGGCTTGGCCATAGGGCTTGCCGCCGAGGTCCTCTCGTACGGATTTTCCGAGGGTGCGCGCCTGCGTGGGACCGACACCGGCGCCGATTCCTTCGACGTCCACCTGGATGGACGATTCCTGACCAATGTGAAGCTCGGCATCGCCGGAAGGCACAATCGCCTGAACGCACTGGCGGCCCTGGGTGTGGCGGTTGGAGAAGGAGTGCATCCCGGCCTCGCCGCTCGGGCCTTGGAAGGTTTCCGGGGAGCGCGGCGGCGCCTGGATTTCGTGGGAGTCCGCGGCGGATGCCCCGTGGTGGAAGACTACGCCCACCATCCGACCGAACTTTCCGCCACCTTGCAAGCCTTGCGGGAAAGCCAGGGGGATCGCCGGATCGCGATCGTGTTCCAGCCTCACCTGTACTCGCGCACCGCCCATTTCGCCGCGGCGTTCGCCGGAGCGCTGGCCGCGGCCGATCGCGCCTTCGTCGCGCCGGTGTATCCGGCCCGCGAAACACCGGACCAGGGCCTGCCGTCTTCGGCCATCGTGGCTCGCGCACCTTCCGGTGCTCGGTTGGAGCTCGTGTCGGGGAGCATCGAAGCGTCGCAGAAAATGTCGGATCTTTCCCACGAAGGCGATTGGGTGCTGGTGTTCGCCGGAGCCGGGGATGTCGGATCGTGGGCCCACGAGTTCGCGGGGAAAACCTCATGAGCGGCCCCACCTTGACCCGGAATTCTCCTTCCGGCAGCACGCGGTCGCGTCGCCAGGGAACCAACGCCCGTCTGAGCGAGGTCACGCGCGTGGCCGCCCGCATGGAAAAGCGCGAGCGCATCGTGGCCCAGGCCCGCAGCGCCAGTCCGAAGATCCTTCTGGCAGTGGCCGCGATCGGTCTCCTGGCCGGTGCCGGAATCTGGGCTTGGAAATTCCTGCAGGACCCCCGCTGGACAGGTCTCCAGACCATCAGCGTTCAGACCCAAGGCCGGGTGGGCGGTATGGAAGCCGCGCGTCGGTCCGGCCTTTCCGCCGGCACGAACTTGTATTCGTTGGACCTGGACGCGGCGCGCAAACGCTTGCGGACCCATCCATGGATCCTCGATGCCCAACTGTCGCGGGACTGGCTCCACGGCGTGCGCATCCGTCTGCAGGAGCGTTCCCCGGTGGCGCGTCTTCCGGACGGAAATTGGATCGCATCCGATGGTGTCGTGCTGGATCCGCGCGGCTTTGCGGAGCTGCCGCTGTTGGCAAGCCCCATCGCAAGGCGTACGGCCGCGGATTCGGTCGCGTTGCGAAACGCCCTGCTGGCGCTGGAAGGAATGAAGGCGGCTGGTCGCACCGACATCGAAGTCAAGGTCCTCCGCGGCGGAAGCCTCGAGGTCCGCTTGGGGGCTCAGGAGCCGATCGCCCTGGTCAGCGCCTCGGGCTGGAAGATCGGGATCTCCCGATGGAGCCTTCTTCGCACCGAACTCGGGGAACGCTGGCGGACGTTTTCGGAAATCGACCTTCGCCACGGATCTTGTGCGGCCCTGCGCCGCGCCCAAGGAGGTACCTGATGAAAGCCCGCGAACAGGGAAGAATCGTCACCGGGCTGGACATCGGAACCACCAAGGTGTGCGCCATCATCGGCGAAATAGGGCCTGACGGTCGCATCGACATCATCGGTGTGGGAACGGAGAACTGCACCGGGCTGCGCCGCGGCGTGGTGATGAACATCCAGAAGACCATCGAGAGCATCCGCAAGGCGGTGGAAGAAGCCGAGCTCATGAGCGGCGTGGATGTGCAGGAAGTGTTCGTGGGGATCGCGGGAGCGCACATCCAGGCGAAGAATAGTCGCGGGGTGATCGCCGTGAGCCGCAAGGGCGGCATCATCCACCAGGAAGACGTGGACCGCGTGGTGGAGGCTGCCCAAGCGGTGCCGCTCACGCCGGGTCGCAAGGTGCTCCATGTGGTTCCGCAGACGTTCGTGGTCGACGACCAGCCCGGGATCCTGGATCCGGTGGGCATGACCGGCGTGCGCCTGGAAGGCGAAGTCCACATCGTGACAGGAGATGTCGCCAAGGTCCAGAGCCTGTTGCAGGCCGTGGAAGGAGCGGGTTTGCGCGTCGCGGACATCGTGCTGGAGCCGTTGGCTTCTTCCGTGGCCGTCCTTGACGAAGACGAGAAGGAGATGGGCGTCGCGATGGTCGACATCGGCGGCGGCACGACGGATCTCGCCATCTTCAGCGGATCGTGCATCCGCCACACCAGCTCCATCCCCATCGGTGGGGACCTGGTGACCACCGACGTCGCCTACGGAATCAAGGTCCCCAAGGGTCGCGCCGAGGAGATCAAGAAGAAGTACGGATCCGCCATGCAGGCCATGGTGCCGCGAGAGGAATGCTTCGTGGTTCCCGGCGTGGGGGCGTTCGACCAGCGCGAGCTGACCCGATTGGAACTGGCCGCGATCATCGAGCCGCGCATGGTGGAAATCTACCGCGGCGTGGCTGCCGAACTTCGCTCGCTGGGTGGCCAGGTTTCGCTCGGTGCGGGTCTGGTCCTCACCGGAGGCGGATCCCTGCTGCATGGCTCGGCGGAATTGGCCAGCCACGTCATCGGGCTTCCCGTGCGCCTGGGAACCCCGCGCGGGTTCGGCGGATTGGTCGATTCCGCATCCACGCCCAAGCACGCCACCGGCGTGGGATTGGTGCTGTACGGTCGCGGCGACGCTTCGACAGGTCCTGTCCAAGGGACCGGATCCCAAGGCGGCGACACGCTCAAGGACATTTTCCAGCGGATGACCCGATGGGTCTCCCGCTACTTCTGATTTCTGAACATCACTCAACGAACACCCAAACGTCCATCAAGGAGAACACCATGAACTTCGCTCTCGAAAGCACAAGCGAGTCGAGCCCTGCGCGAATCAAGGTTGTCGGTGTCGGCGGCGCCGGCGGAAACGCGGTCAACCGCATGATCGAAGCGGGCCTCCGCGGCGTCGAGTTCATCTCGATCAACACCGATCTCCAGGTACTGGAGCGAAACCTCGCCGAGGTGAAGATCCAGATCGGCTCCGCCACCACGCGCGGCTTGGGTGCGGGCGCCAATCCGGATCGCGGACGCCAGTCCATCGAGGAGAGCCAGGAGATCGTGGCCGAAAAGCTCAAGGGCGCCGACATGGTGTTCATCACCGCCGGCATGGGCGGTGGCACGGGGACCGGTGCGGCTCCCGTGGTGGCCGAGATCGCCCGCGAATTGGGCATCCTCACCGTGGCCGTGGTCACCCGCCCCTTTGATTGGGAAGGCATGGTCAGAAAGCGCAACGCCCGCGACGGCTTGGCCGCCCTGCGCGCCTGCGTGGACACGATGATCGTGATCCCCAACCAGAAGCTGCTTTCGGTGGCCTCCAAGACCATGACCATGCGCGAAGCGTTCCGCACCGCCGACGAGGTTTTGCACAACGCCGCGCGCGGGATCTCCGAGATGATCCTGCGTCCCGGCGAAATGAACGTGGACTTCGCCGACGTTTCCGCCATCATGCGCGAATCCGGCCAGGCCCTCATGGGTTCGGGTTGCGCGACCGGCGAAGGACGCGCGCGGATCGCCGCCGAGCAGGCCCTGCACTGCCCTCTTCTGGACGCGGTGGACATCCGAGGCGCCCGCGGCATGCTGGTGAACATCACGGGCGGACAGATTCTGGCATTCGAGATCAACGAGGTGATGGAGTACTTCCGCGCCGCGGTCGGCGACGAAGCCGAGGAGAACATCATCTTCGGCTTCGGCGAAGACGACACCACCGACGAGTTCCGCGTCACGCTGATCGCCACCGGATTCGATCCGGACATGCAGAATCTGCCGCAGACCAACGGGATGCCCACCTACTCCCAGCAGCCCCAGGCTCCGCAGCAGACCTGGCGCCAGGCTCCGCCCCCGCAGCCCACCTACCAGGCTCCCCAGCCCCAGGCGCCCGTCTCGGCGCCTGCGACCAGCTGGAACGCCTGGCAGCAGCCGGCACCGGTGGAGGGAACTCGCGCGGGAACGGGATCGATCGCCGCTCGCGGCGCCCAGCGTCCATCCGGCCAGATGCCGGTCGCCCCCCAGCAACCCGCAACCACGCGGGGACTGCGTCGCGATCCGTCGGGAAGCCAGGTGGCCGTGGCTCCCTTGAGCAGCCGGCCGCGCGGGATCTTCGTGCCGGATCTGGAAGACGACATGGACGACGACATCGAGAAGCCCGCCTACCTGCGCCAGCGCGGCTGAGATGGAATCCGCCGTTCGTCCCTTCGACAAGCTCAGGACAGGCCTGAGGAGGCCGAAGGCCGTCTCGATGGGCGAGCGGTGAATCCGTCCCTCTACGTCCACGTTCCCTTCTGCGAGACCAAGTGCGCGTACTGCGACTTCGCCTCGTGGGCGGATCGCGGGAGTGAAGAGGAAGCCTGGCTGGGGCGTATCGAACGAGAACTCGGGCTCCGGGGCAGAGATGCCTCGGGGCCTTTGTTTTCCGTGTTCTTCGGAGGCGGGACTCCGTCGGCGCTTTCCGAGCGCGGTCTGGAGAGGCTGTGCCGTGCGGTCAATGACAATTTCCGGCTCGCAGAGGGGTGCGAATGGTCGATGGAGGCCAATCCCGTCTCGCTGACTCCCGCGAAGTTGGGCTTGGCCCGATCGTCCGGGGTGAACCGGGTTTCGCTGGGCGTGCAGTCCTTCGAGCCCGAGCTCTTGAAACGCATGGGACGCGCGCACGACGCCGACCAGGCTCGAACCGCGTTGGATCTGGTGGCCGGATCCGGCTTGCGCTGGAGCGCCGACCAGATCTTCGCGCTTCCGGGTCAGACGTTGGATCAGTTTTTGTCCTCCTTGGAAGCGCTCCTTTCATGGAAGCCTTCCCATGTCTCGTTCTACGGGCTCACCCTGGAGCCGGGCACGGATTTCTGGAAGCAGCACGAGGCAGGCAAGCTTCAGGAGGCCGACGAAGACCTCTACGCGGACATGTATCTGCAAGGCGTGGCGTTGCTCGCGGATGCCGGAATTTGTCGGTACGAGGTTTCCAACTTCGCGACCCCCGGCCAGGAGTGCCGCCACAACGAGGCCTATTGGGACACGCGCTCCACCTGGCTGGCCGCCGGCAACGCGGCCCATGGCTACGAGCCCTACTTGCGCTGGCGCAATCCGCGCGGCCTGGGTGCGTGGTCCGAGTGGGTGGACGCCGGATGCCCCGTGCAGGGTGTCGCGGCCGAAGAGCTTGACCTGGAGGAACGCTGGACGGAGGAGTGGTTCCTGGGATTGCGCCAAGAGCGAGGGGTGGACCTCGCGAGATTGCGCGCGGAGTTCCCCCAGAAGCAGATCCCGCTCGGGTCGATCGCACGACGGATCGCCGCCGGGCAGGTGGTTGCAGGTGCAGATACTGTCCGGTTGGTGGGAGATGGATGGCTTTTGCTGGATGCCATCGCGGTGGAGTTGTCGGGGTAGTCGCAAGTCGGCCAATAGTGCACCTTTCTTTCCGTCAATTCCGATCCTTCACTGGAGAGCACCATGCGTCTACTCGTTATCTGCGCAATTTTTGCCCATTCCGCTTCGGCGGAATTTGTTCGACTCCAAACGGGGAACTCCGCCAAAGCATCCGAAGTTAACGGGAACTTCGAGTTTTTGGCTGCACGGATCGATAGTTTGGCGAAGGCGCTGGGGGCCAAGGACACCGTGATCCAACGGCTTTCCTCCCCTCGATGGAGTGACTCGATGGCGTCCCTTCGCGCGGATGTGGTGCGGTTGGATACCACGCGCCAGATTCCCAAGGGCACGATCGCCGCATTCCTTTCCGAACCTGAAAGCGACGGTTTTCTGCCCAATTCGGGCAAAAGCTGGCTGTTGGCTGCAGGGCAGGCGGAGGTGAACGGGATGACGATTCCCGACTTGCGTGGACAATTTCTGCGCGGGGCTGACTACATCGTGACTGGTCGGGCGGCCACGGGATTGGATGCGGACGGGACCCGCAAGCCGGGCTCCCTTCAGTCGGACGCTTTCCAGGGGCATTGGCATGGGACAAGTGGGGTTGTTTTCGAGTCCTTCGATGCCTAAAAGCGCATTGATCGTAAAATAGTCCGAACTATTTTACGATAATGGTATATTTGGTCCATGTCGATCCCTCGCCTGTATGATGAAGTTCTCAGTCAGCACATGCGTGAAAACCGCCAGATGGCATTTCTGGTGGGGCCTCGCCAGGTCGGCAAGACCTCGCTTTGTCGCACTCGCGGGACCTATCTGGATTGGGACAATCTCGATGACCGGGCATTGATCCTCAAAGGTCCTGCCGCGGTCGCCGATCGGATCGGATTGGACCGTTTGACCAGCGAGCTTCCTGTGGTGGCCTTCGATGAGCTCCACAAGAACGCTCGTTGGAAATCCTTTCTGAAAGGCTTCTTCGACACCTACGAAGATCGCGTGAAGATCCTCGTGACCGGTTCCTCTCGGCTGGATGCCTGGCGCAAAGGTGGCGACAGTCTGATGGGACGCTATTTTCTGTACCGGGTTCATCCATTTTCTGTCGGCGAGGTTTTGCACCCTCGTCCGTCGGAGGATTTGTTGGCGACCCCGGAGCCGATCTCCGAGGAGGAGTGGAATGCGCTTTGGCGCCATGGGGGATTCCCGGAGCCATTCGCGCGTCGGCAGGACCGGTTCACGACACGCTGGCGTGGACTGCGCCGCCAACAATTGTTGCGAGAGGATGTAAGGGAGATCGCTCGCATCCATGAATTGGGGCATCTGGAGCTGTTGACCAAATTGCTGGCCGATCGCTCGGGTGGCCAACTGGTGCTATCGAACCTGGCACAGGACATCCAGGTATCCGTGGATACGGTCAGGCGATGGGTGGAGTTGCTGGTGTCGTTGCATTATGGCTTCGTGGTGCGGCCTTGGTTCGCCAGCGTCGCGAAGTCCCTGCGCAAGGAGCCCAAGTGGTTTTTGCGCGACTGGAGCGAGGTGAGTGACGAGGGAGCGAGGTTTGAAACTCTGGTGGCTTGCCACCTGCTCAAGGCTGTGGAAACCTGGCAGGATTTCGGTCTTGGCCAGTTTGAGCTGCGCTACCTGCGCGACAAGGCGATGCGCGAGGTGGATTTCCTGGTGGTGCGGGATGGAAAGCCATGGTTTTTGGTCGAGGCGAAACTTTCGGCAACAACACTAAGCCCCTCGCTGCGCCACTTTCAAGAGCAGATCAAAGCGCCTCATGCTTTCCAGGTCGTTTCCAATCTGGACTTCGTCGCCGCCGATCCGTTCACTCGAAAAGCGCCGACAGTGGTGCCCGCGCGCACGCTCTTGTCGATGCTTCCCTGACTGTCCGCTCCACCCTTTTCTAGCCTTCCGTTCCATGTTCCGTTTCAGCGTTCCGTGGGCTGTTTTCGCCTTTGCCTTGTTCGCGCTCGAGGTCTTCATCGGGGCGAAGGTGACCGACAATTTCGTGCGTCCCTACCTGGGCGATGTGCTGGTGGTGATTTTGGTACACGCCATCGTGCGCACGTTCGTCACCACTCCATGGCGACGCGTGCTGCCCGGGGTGGTGGTCTTCGCGTTTGCCGTGGAGGGAATGCAGGCGATCCATCTTGGCGATCTGCTCGGGCTGAGGCCGGGAAGCATTCCCGCCATCGTACTGGGAAGCCAGGCGGATTTCAGGGACCTGCTGTGCTACCTGGCGGGAGGCCTGGTGGTGGGCGGTTTGGAATGGCTGTTGGAAGAGCGTTCCTCCAAGGTCGGCGGATGAATCCGGACGCGTCCTCGGCGAAGGAGTGGATCCGGCGACTGGAATTGGCTCCGCATCCGGAAGGCGGTTGGTACCGCGAGACGCATCGGTCGGAAGACAAAATCCGTCATGATCGTTTGGGGGAGCGTTCGGCGTTCACCTCCATCCATTTCCTGCTGGAACACCCGCACGTTTCCCACTTGCACCGCATCGATGCCGAGGAGCTCTGGAACTGGCATGCGGGCAGCGACTTGGTGGTGCATGTCGAGGAAAATGGGCGACTCGTGCCGCACCAGCTGGGTCCGGAAGCCGGGCGTTTCCAGGTGGTGGTGCCGGCTGGCGTGTGGTTCGCCTCGGAAGTGGCGCAGCCCGGGGGCTGGGCCTTGGTGGGATGCATGGTGGCTCCGGGATTCGAATTCGGTGGGTTCGAACTGGGCAGTCGGAAAGAGATGCTGGCGCGGTTTCCGGCCGAGGCCGCCACGGTGAAGCGATTGGCCATGGACTGATCCGCGCGCGCCTGCGGCGCACGCGGATGGAGTGACTCAGCGCGACAGGACGCGCAGGTGGGTCCGCGAGGCCCCGTCGGTGACGGACACCAAGAGCAGACCCGACTGGCGAGGAAGCGGCAATCGCTGTTCACGGCCAGAGGCCCACAGGGATCGGTCCAGCACGACCCGTCCCGAAACGTCGCGGACCTGCACATGGATGTTTCGACCCCTCTCGGCGGCGACCACCAGCAAGCCTTCGATGGCACGGGCCAAGATTGGGCGAGCCATGGACGAACGATCGAGCGCGGAGGTCCCCGAGGTCCAGAGCTTCGCGTCCCAGAGGGTGATTCGGCTGGGAGCAGCGCTGATGGCGGTGGGTTCGTCCAAGGAAATGGTCCAGGAAAGGGCGGTGAGCTTGGAAGGGTCGATGGTGCGGATTCCGGCATCGCCTGTGTACCAACCTGCCTGGCGAAGTTCGTCCAAGTCGATGCAGACGGTTCGGCCGGTGTCCCCCTGAGCAGGACGGATGCTGTCATAGGGGATGCGCACGGAATACGCCACGGAATCGGGGATGGCGGAGGAGTGCAGGCGGAAGGTGACGCCGTGGATCGCGCTGGAATCGAACCACCCCTTGCTGTTGCCCGCCTGGATACGGAAGGAAATCGCCTTGAGATCGGGAAAGCTCCGAGGAGATCTGTCTGGCTCGAGCCAAGTGGCGAGGCGAGCCCATCCCCCATAGGGATGTCGTTTCGGATCCACGCGATGGAGTTTGGCATCCATCTGGGCGACGAACGATGGGGGCCATTCCTCGACGGATTGCGGACCCACCGTAGAAAGGCCGGTCGAGATCCCGTTCGGGTTTCCTCTCGAGGTATCCAGAGTGCGCTCCCAGCGGCCTCCGAGCATGTTCTCGATGTGGTATTCCAGCGGGGGCCTGTGTTGGTCCACGACGATGGCGCTACCCTGGCATGCTGAACCTTGGCGGATTCGGCCCCACTGCGGAGCGATCCCTTCGATGACGATGGAATCGATTTCAAGCGTACCCGTTGTCGAACGCTCCGACGAGACCGGAATGATCTTGAAAGCGCGCACGTGTTTCAGGATGTTGACGGAGTCATCGTCGTAGAACGGAGTGTCGGCCGGATTGTTGTAAGCCGAGAATTCTTCACGATCGAGCTTCGCGGTGGCGGTCCTGATCCGCCCCATGGAATCGGCGACGGAAACGGCGACCGTCGAGCCGAGAAGGTTTTCGACCACTTCTACGTTTCCAGCGAAATCCTGGAATTCCAACGAAACCCATCGCCATTGCGTGCCGGCGGAAAAACGGTTTTCCGGAAGCAATCCGAGCGAGGAGAACGGTGCGGCAGGGCCATCGAGTCCAAAATCGTATTTGTAGGCTCCTCCCTTCGATCGGACTTTCATTCGGATCTTCGATGCTTTCCGTAGGTCGTGGTTCCAGCTCCATTCGGGATCGAGAGGGATCAGCAATCCCAACTGGTCGTCGTTCCCGCCCCGGATCGCAGCTGGATTGGTGAACTCCCATCTGGCGAACGAGCCGGAGGTGTCGCTGGTGGACAAGAGCCTGTTGGTGCAGGCGGCGCAGTTCCCCTTGTCGCTGTTGGTGAATGCCACGCCTCCGTAGCGACGCTCGAATTCGACCGCGTCGTCGGTGGGGCTGGGAAACGACATCACCCAACGGGTGGTGTCGGCGGCCTGGGCGCAAGCCGCCCAAGTCGCGAGCGTGGCTGACATCGCGATGGGCAGCATCGAATGGGGTGAGCGGTTGGTTTTCATGCATCCTCCGGGATCGTCGCGCCCTGTCTTCCTGCGAATTCGGGAAGAAGAATCCACGGCGACAGGAAATGACCCAAGGCGCGACACGCAGGAATCTACCGCCTTCTCAGGAGGGACGCGTTCGCCCGGGCAAAGAAACTCCTGACAATTTGTCAGAGTCGGCGTTCGCCGCGATCGAGCAGGTTTCAGAGCTTGCGCAGAAGATCCAGTTCGTCCTGCAATCGCGCCAGCGTGAGGGTGGTCTGCGACGAGGCATCGGCGATGCCCCGGTTGTAGAAGAAGTGGCCCACCCTCTCCTGCAGGAAGTCCACCATCAGCGTAAGCCCCAACGAGGAAAGTTCGATGTCCCGCTCGCGACAGAATTCGTCCATGGCGGCTTCCACCGCGGCACGATCTCCCACCGGGAGATCGATGCGCGTTGGGGCAGGGCGTTTCTTGTTCAGAACCAGTCCTGACGGCGGGCGAGGATGTTTCCGCCGTACACGGATTCCGAAGGGGCGGCGATGATCAGCGGAGCGGAGGGGGCGCTGCGCGAGGTCGTGCGCGTGAACAGCGCGATGGCTTGGTCGACCAGGTTTCGCCAACCGGGATCCACCGTGCTCAGGCCCCTGGCCAGCGAGAAGGGGTGGTTGCCAAAGCCCAGCACGCCGGGCCGGGGTTCGTTCGGGGCGTGGCGGGACTCCAGATGATCGATCGCGGCCAAGGCCAGCAGGTCGTCGGCGCACACCCAAAGCGAGGCGCCGATCCCCAGGGCCGTGCGGAAATAGCGATCCAGCTCGAAGGGCGCGATCCCGGTGTCCAGCAACAAACGACGCAATTTGCCGCGGCGGGAGTCGGCGGGATCGCGGGGAAGACCGGACGGGAAAACGTCGAACCAATCCAAGGTGGCCACCCAGCGAGGCCCCCAGCATTCGAGCAGTTGTTTGCGGAACTGGACCAGTTGGGGCGGGAGGCCTTTCTCGCCCGGAGAGGGCAGGAGCAACACCTTTTGTGGAAGATGTTCCTGGATCAGATGTTCGCCGAGCGCTTCCCCCAGTGCACGCCAGTCAGGTTCCAGGACATGGGCGTTGCGGGGCAGATGGGGCTGGTCGTCGGGGGCGATCGGGGAGGTTTGGAACCACACCACGGGCTGGTCGGTGGCTTCGGTGGTCAGCTCCCACAAGGGCTGCTCCCGCCCGTAGCCGCAATCCAGCAGAAGGATGCCCGCCAAGCGATCGCCCAGGCCCGCCAATTGCAACTGGAGAGATTTGACCTCGGTCGAGTCCAGACGCCCCTTGGCATCGTAACCCAGCGGGGCCCACGAAAGCTGGTAGCCTTTGGCTTGGAGCTCTTCGCGGATGCGGACGAACTGCATGAAGCGGTTCGAGGGAGCGCCGGTCGGGTCGGTGGCACGCAGAATCTGTCCGACAACCACCACCGCGTCGCGTCGGGGTGCCGATTCCCACCGCAGAGCGCGGCCTTCCTCGGGGACGGGGCTGTAATGCTCGTCCACGCGAAAAGGCTCGTCGAAGTCAGGATGGGGATCTTCCTCTTGTTCAGCCTCTTCCGCTTGCGGCGGAGTGTAAGGCTGTGGAGCACCGGGCTCGGGCTCGCCTTCCAACCGCACGAAGAATCCGCGGCCATGGACCGCGAACACGCGCACGGGCCCGTCGATCTCCAGCAGGACCTTCTTGATCGTGTTGGGGGACACCTCGAATTTCGCGGCGAGTTCCCGCAAGGAGGGAAGTTCGCGGCGATCGCTCGCGGCGAGTTGCTCGACCAGGTCCGTCAGGCTTGCGCGCAGGTCTTTGGTCTCGTCCATAGCTTGGAAATCTACACCCCCGAGAGGGGCTTTCCGGGGGATTCTCTGGGCTGGCCCGAGGCGACGAAGGTTTGGATTTCCGGCTCGTCGATGGCGCCGCACACCAGGTTGCGCCCGCGTTGTTTGGCAAGATAGAGCGCCCGGTCGGTGGAAAGCATGAGCTGATCCAGGTTCGATGCCAAAGCGGAAGCGGCAGCCACCCCGAAACTCGCGGTCAGATGCGCGCCTTGGGGCAAATGGAGATTCGCCTGGGCAAGGAGGTTGCGTCGCAGCCGTTCGGCGAGCCCGAGAGCGTCGGTGAAGGTGCAGTGCGGGCAAAGCAGCAGGAACTCCTCACCCCCCCACCTGGCCAACGTGTCGTAGGGGCGAAGTCCTGTCGACAGAATCCGTGCCGTCGCGCGCAGGGCTTCGTCTCCGATGGCATGGCCGTAGGTGTCGTTGATGCCCTTGAAATGGTCGATGTCCACCAGGATGGCCGACAAGGGGTGCTGGCGTCGCTTCCAGCGGTCGAACTCGCGGGCGGCGGTTTCCTCTGCGCTGCGGCGGTTGGCGATCCCCGTCAGCGAATCGGTGCCGGCGCGCACGGTGAGGTCGGCGTTGTCGTCCAGCAGCTTGCGCTGGCGGCCCAGTTGGCGCAGGCCTGCCCGGATCCGGGCACGCATTTCCCGAGGGTCGTAGGGCTTGACCAGAAAATCGTTGCCGTGCTCGAAGGCCTGTTCCATGTCTTCGATGCCGGATTTTGCCGTCACCAGAAGCACATGGTAGGCGTGGCCGTCTTCGGATTCGCGTCGGCGCAGGCGTTTGGCCAATTCCAAGCCGTCCAGTTGGGGCATGCACCAGTCGGTGACCACCACGCAGTTGCGCAGGTCCCAGGCCAGATCCAATGCGTCGTAGGGCTGGTCGAACCCGAGGATGTTCCACGAGGGCTCCATGTACCGCAAGGCTTGGCAGGCGACTTCGAGCCCCAAAGGGTCGTCGTCGACCACGAGAACGGTCGGATCCTGGTGCTTGGACATGGCAGGCCATTGTGCCATTTCCGAGCGCCGTTGTCAGCCTCCGGAAGCGGCTGCCTCGACGCCGTTGCGCAGGATGGTCAAGCCGACCCCTTGGGCCTGCGCATCGAAATCGCCGCGAGTCCAGCGTGGATGCTGGGTTCCCCGCAGGAAGACTTCCGGATGCGGCATCAATCCAAAGACCCGGCCCGTCGGGTCGCAGACGCCGGCGATGTCGTCCTGGGAGCCGTTGGGGTTGGCCGGATAGGCGGAAGCTCCATAGCGCAGGCAGTCCAGGTGCTGGCCCAGGATGGCCTGGCGGACCTGTTCGTCGCGGTGGATCCATTTGCCTTCACCGTGGCGGACCGGCAACTCGAAGCGGTCCAAGTCGCGTGTCCAGACACAAGGCGAGGCGGCATTGGCCACGATGGGACACCAGCGATCCTCGAACTTGCCGGAATCGTTGTAGGTGAGGGTCGCTTCCTGCTGGAATTCCTGCCCGGCGCTGGGAACCCCGCCCAACAATGGCAGAAGTCCGAGCTTGGTGATCACCTGGAAGCCGTTGCAGATGCCCAGCACCAAAGTGCCGCTGGCCACGGCCTCGCGCAGGGCTTCGCCCAGATGGGCTTGGATCTTGACGGCCAACACACGGCCGGAGGCGATGTGGTCGCCAAAGGAAAATCCCCCCGGGAAGGCGATGATCCTGTAGTCGGAAAGCTGGACAGTGCCTGCCACGATGTCGGACAGGTGCACGCGGCGGGGAGCGGCCCCGGCCAGCTGGAACCCCTCGACGAGCTCGACTTCGGAGTTGATGCCGTAGCCGGCGATGACCAGGACTGGGACCTTGCTCATGGATCGGTTTTCCTCGATGCGACTGACATGGTGGGAGGGCCGAAAAGGTACCTCCTCGCGGGCGCGATGGAGGTCGGCACCAACGGCATCAGCCGTACAGAAGGGCCATCAGACGGTCGGGTGGGCCTTCGATGGGGTCCCCGTCGCGATCGAACCACATTTCCCGGGGCAAAAGGGAAGGGTCTTGGGCGGGCTCGATCCCCAGAAGTTCCTCTTCCGTGAAGGAGTTGGTGTGGAAATCCTTGGGAAGGCGTTCCTGGTAATCCTTTCGCATGAGATGGATCCACCACAACCCTCCGGCCTCCAGCATTCCGTGGAATTTCGGGAAGTTTTTCTTGACCTCGTCACGCTGTTCCTGCGCCTGGAGCTTTCCGATCAGGCTTTTCATTTCCGGTTCCAGCTTGGCCCGCTCCAAGTCTTGGGAAAGCGGCAACCTCAATAGGATGAATCCGTCCACCATGTAGTCGTCGGCATCGTGGGACATTTCCGCGTTCCGATAACGCTCCACGCAAAACAGCCATTCCTGCGCATCACTCATGGTTCCAAATGTACCTCCCTCGAGGCTGCCGACCCAAGATTGCGTGGCAAGCGGCCTAGTGGACTGCTAGTATGGGGTCGATGGATAGGTTGTGCCAATTCCTTCTAGCCCTCTGTACAGCGGCCTGGTGCGTGGCGTCCCCGCCTGCAGTGCATCGGGGGCCGGATGTTTTGTTTTTGAATTCCTACCACCCCGGCCTCGGGTGGTCCGACCAGGTCCAGGAAGGGGTGCGAAACTCCATGGGCCCCAACGAGCAGTTGGCGGTGGAGTACCTGGACTCCAAACTGTTTGAAAGCCGGAGCCTGGATTCCGCCTTCGTTCGGGAATTCCGCTTCAAGTACGGATCTCGCCAGCCTCGCGTGGTGTTCCTTTCCGACGATTATGCTCTGCTGTTTTTGATGAAGTGGCGGGACACGCTTTTTCCCGGAGTTCCGGTGGTGTTCTGCGGAATCAACGACTTTCAGCCACATCTCCTCAGAGGCCAGAAAAACATCACGGGGATCCTTCAGTGGAATCGGATGGTCGAGACGGCGGAACTGATCACCCGGCTGCTGCCCCAGACCCGTGACGTTTGGGTGGTGACGGAAGCTTCCGCGACCGGAACGGGGAATCGTCGCCGTCTGGATTCGTTGGGGAGGGCAAAAGCGGGAAGGTTGCGGTTCCACTTCCTGGATTCGGCGGGTACACCACGATGGTCTGAAGTGCAACGCAAGGTGGCCTCTCTAGGCGAAGGCGATGTGGTGTACTGGTCGGAATTTTTCCTGGATCGAGAGGGTCTCTACATCGATCCCCAGCTGGATCTGGGAGCGTTGGTGCGCTCGGCCAAGGTTCCCTTCTTCACCCACCAGGCGTCGTACCTTTCGGCGGGCATCGTGGGAGGCGATTGCAACCGGGGGCTGGAGCATGGCAAACAAGCAGCCAGACTCCTGCGGAAAGTGCTCGATGGTACTCCCGCCGACTCGCTTCCGATCGAGGGGGACAGTTCCACCGCGGAGATGTTTCGTTGGGACGCCCTCCAACGGTTTGCGATCGATCCGAACCGACTGCCTCCCGACGGGATCCTGGTGGAAAAACCCCTGGCGGTCTGGGATGCCTACCCCCTGTCCACCGCGGCGGCGGTCGGGGGAATGGCGATGCTCGGTTCGATGGCGGCGCTGTTGTCGCTGGCTTGGCGACGGGCTCGCCGCGCCAATGCCGATTTCCGTCGCTTGCAGGAAAGCCTTCGCCATCTGTTCGATGTGCTTCCGGACGCGGTGTTCGTGTTCGACGAAAGCGGTGGGGTCGATTTCTTGAACGCCCAGGGATGTCGCATGCTCGGGGTGGCTCCTGGCGACCAAGCGCAGTTGCGGGTGGGCGATCTGTTCGACGGCGGCGAAGCGGAGAGTTTGCCCCGCCTGGCCGCGTATTGGAAGCGGGCGATCGGAGGCGAGGCGTTGTCGTTCCAGTGGCGGATTCGTCGCCCTCGAGATCCCGGCCCGCTGGACGTGGAGATTTTCCTCACGGTGCTTTTGTTCGATGGGAACCAGCGCATCGCGGCGTTGGTTCGTGATGTCACCGAACGAGAGCAGGCGCGCGCGATCCTGCTGCGATCCCGTGACCAGTTGGAACAGAGCGTACAGGAGAGGACCACCGAGCTTGTGCAGGCCAACCGCGAGCTCGAGGCGTTTTCCTATTCGGTTTCCCACGACCTTCGCACCCCGCTGCGCGGTGTTTCCGGATTCGCCGCCGCGCTGGAAGAAGAGCTGCTTCCCACCCTGAACGCCGAACATCGCGATTACCTCCACCGGATCCGTTTGGCCAGTTCCCGCATGGGGGAGATCATCGACAGCCTGTTGGGGCTGTCGCGGATCACGATGGTCGCCTTCCGCCGGGTTCCGGTGGACATGGATGCGGTGGTGACCGAAGTGATTGCCGCTCACGGCCGCATCGCGCATCCGCTGGACTGGAGCCTGGGAAAACTGGGGCTTGTCGAGGCGGACCCCTCGTTGGTTCGTGTGCTCTGGGAAAACCTGATCGGAAATGCCATCAAATACACGGCCCGTACCCAAGACGCCAAGGTGGAAATCGGCACCGTCGAGGGGGAACAGGGTAGGGAATGGTTCGTGCGCGACAATGGCGCGGGCTTCGATCCCGATCAGGCCCACAACCTTTTCCGGCCGTTCCGACGTTTGCACGGCCCCGAAGAATTTTCCGGCAGCGGCGTGGGGTTGGCGATCGTTCAGCGGATCGTGGCCCGCCACGGCGGCAAGGTGTGGGCCGAAGGCGAAACGGGGAAGGGCGCGACGTTTAGGTTTACGTTGGGCGCATAACCATCCCGGTGACGCAAATCGGATGGCGCGATCGGGTTGCCGTACGCCGGTTTTTGTCGTCCGCAACAAATATTGCGGTTCTCGACCGTTTTTATCGAACGTCGTTTTTGCCATTCGCGACGGTTTTGCCATTGTAGAGACGCCCCGGCGGGGCGTCTCTACGACGGCAACCGATCGCGCAACGAATACCGATCGCGCAAACGGCAAATCATGAAAACGGCAACCGATCGCGCACGACCAACGGTCAGGCTTGGAACGGCCGTTTCCAGGCGGCTACGCAATCGTCGACAGAAACCGACAATACGGGATCCGCGCCCTTGGTGAATTCCAAGCGGCAGTCGGCGGTGATTTCGCCGATGCGCTCGAAGGCGTTGGGGCGCATGAGCTTCTCGAACGAACTGGTCTGGCCCTTGCGGACGGTGACCACGATGCGGCCCAACGATTCGCTCCAAAGGATCCGGCGAGGGTCCTCCACGCCATCGCGCGGCACGCGGGCCAGGTCCACCTTCATTCCCAGCCGGCCGGCCATGGCGGTCTCCGCCAAGGCCACGCCCAGGCCGCCATCGGAGCAGTCGTGCGCGGAGCGGACCAATCCAATCTGCATGGCCGCGTGCAGGGCACGGTAGCTGGACATGGTCAGGTCCGTGTCGTGCAGGCGGGGCACGGAATTTCCCACGAATCCGTGGAGCGCGAGCCATTCCGAAGCTCCGCATTCGTCGCGGGTGGTTCCCACCACGTACACCAGATCTCCCGCTTCCTTGGCGTCGATGGTGACGGCTTTTGACACGTCCGGCATCGTGGCCAGGGCCGTGACCAGAAGGGTGGGCGGCACCGAAATCCGCTCGGCACCCGCGCCGTAGTCGTTTTTCATGGAATCCTTGCCCGACACCAACGGGATCCCGTAGGCCACGCAAACGCGCCGCAGCGCCTCGTTGGAACGCACCAGCTGGGCGGCCTTGTAGGCGCCGTCGGGGTTGGACGGGCTTTCCACCGGGTCGGGCCAGCAGAAATTGTCCAGGCCCACGATGGTCGACGGATCCGCTCCGGAGGCCACCAGGTTTCGCACGGCCTCGTCGATGGACGCCTCCGTCATGGCGGTGGCGTCGATGTCGGAGTAGCGCGGCGCCAGACCGTTGGAAATGACCAATCCCTTGGAAGATCCTCCCACCGGTTGGATCACGGCGGCGTCGGTGGGGCCGTCGTCCTTGGCGCCGGAGAACGGCTTGACCACGGATCGACCTTGGACCTCGTGGTCGTACTGGCGCACCCACGGTTCCTTGGAGCAGATGTTCCAGGAGGCCAGCAGGGACAACAGATCCGATCCCGCGTCGCGTCCCAGCTGGGTGATCGCGGGTTCCGGGTGGACAGGGGTCTTCCAGCGCGCGGAGATGACAAGTTCCGGCAAGCCGTCGTGCAAAAAGTGCATGTCCAGCGCGCCGATCACCTTGCGCCGAAAGCGTAGGGTGAGAACGCCCGAATCGTCGAAGGCACCGATGTCGGAGCTTTCGACGCCGCGCAATTTGGAAAGCGCCAGGAACTCTTCCAGCTTGGAAGGCGGCACGGCCACGGTCATGCGCTCCTGGGCTTCCGATACGAAGATCTCCCAAGGGTCCAGTCCGGCGTACTTCAGGGGAGCCTTCTCCAGGTCCACGCACGCGCCGCCGCAATCCTTGGCCATTTCGCCCACGGAAGAGGACAGGCCGCCTGCGCCGTTGTCGGTCAGGGCGCTGTACAGACCCAGGTCGCGGGCCTCCAGAATGAAATCCACCATCTTCTTTTGCGTGATGGGATCGCCGATCTGCACGGCGGAAACGGGAGAGGCTTCCGTCAGGGCTTCGGAGCTGAAGGTCGCGCCGTGGATGCCGTCCTTGCCGATGCGTCCGCCCACCATCACGATGCGATCGCCCGCTTTCACAATCTTGTCGGCGGAATTTTCCATCACGCCATCGGGGTTGGGGAGCGTGGCGGGCATGAGGCCACCCGTGCCGCAGAACACCAGGGGTTTGCCCAGGAAGCGTTCATGGAACACGATGGAGCCGTTGACGGTGGGAATGCCCGATTCGTTGCCGCCGTCCTTCACTCCGCGGTGCACGCCGCGCAGCAAGCGCTTGGGGTGCATCAGACGTGGAGGGAGAGGCTTGGACCAGTCGGGCGGGGCGAAGCAGAACACGTCGGTGTTGAAGATGGGCCGGCAGCCCTTGCCGGTGCCCAGGATGTCGCGGTTGACTCCGACAATTCCTGTCATGGCGCCGCCGTACGGATCCAGGGCCGACGGGCTGTTGTGGGTTTCCGCTTTGATGGTCACGAAGTGGTCGTCGTCGAAGCGGAACACCCCGGCGTTGTCGGTGAACACCGAAATCAGGTCGGGCCGATTGGGCATCAGCTCCATGGTGGTGGCGCGCACGCAGGTCTTGAACAAGCTCACCACCTCGCGGGTGGTGCCGTCTTCTTCATAAACGATGCGGGCGTTGAAGATCTTGTGTTTGCAGTGCTCGCTCCAGGTCTGGGCGATCACCTCCACCTCGATGTCCATCGGGTCGGGTGGCAATCCCAGTCCGGCGCGGTAGGCGCGCACGTGCTCCTGCTCGAAGTGGTCGCGGATCGCGCGCATTTCTTCCAGGGTCAGGGCAAGCGTGCGCTCGCGCGACAGGGCCAGGAGGGTGTCGTCGTCGTCGGGAAGGGGCACGCTTTCCACCCGAGGCAGGTGGTTGCCGCGCACCGAACGCGACTTCGATTCCGCGCGCGCGCCCTGGTTCCACTCCGTGCGGGAAAGGTGCAGGCAGTCTTCGATCAGGGTGTTGTGCAGGGAATTGGCCACTGCATCTACCTGGGAATCGGTGATCCCCTGGACCAGGACCTGCAGGGTTCCGTACACCTTCTGAGCGCCCGCCGCGCGATTCAGGAGCTCCGAGAGACCTTCGCTGGCGGTGTGCCCGACGTTGTCCGTGACACCGGGGCGGAAACCGATTTCGAAGAGGTGATCGAATCCAGGCAGAACTTGCTCTGCCAGCGGTGCGTCCAGCGCCCAGATCTCCGAGATGGGATCCGTGAACAACTTGCTTCCCGCCCGCTGGAGTTCCGGCGAGGAAAATTCGCCCTCCAGGGTGTAGACCCGCAATGTTTTCAGGGCGGCGACGGGAATCCCGACGTCTTCCGACAATTGCAGGACAAGGCGGGAGGCTAGGGAATCCCGAAGGTCGGGACGGACGGCGACTTCGATGCGATGGAGGCTCATGGAACGCACAAAGGTAGCCCATCGCGGCCGTTCTGGTTCGACGGACGGTGGACCGATATCTACCTCAGTAGGCATCTGACCATGGAACGCGTGTATCTGGATTGGAATGCCACCACTCCCCCCTGTCGGGAGGCGGTGGAGGCGTTTTCCGAAGCGAGCCGAAACCACTGGGGAAACGCCTCATCCCTCCATCAGGAGGGCCGTGAAGCTGCTGCCCTGTTCGATCGCACCCGCGATGGTCTGGCTCGATGGACCCGCAGCCGAGCGGGGGAATGGATTTTGACCTCCGGCGGGACCGAGAGCGTGCATGCGGCCATCTTCGGATGCTTGGATGCGCGACCGAGCGGTGGACGCATCGTTTCCAGCCAGGGCGAACATGCCTGCACGAACGGGGTTTTGGACCAACTTCAGGCCAGAGGCTGGGAGGTGGTGCGCGTTCCCTTGCGGGCAGATGGAACCTGGGACGTCCAAGAGGTGGTTCGCGCCTGCCGGGAGGCACCCACAGCCATGGCGAGCCTGATCTGGGCCAACAACGAGACCGGCGCGATCTCGGACGCCGCGGGGTTGGCGGTGGTTTTGCGGGAAGCGAAGATCCCTCTTCACCTGGATGCGGTCCAGTGTTTTGGGAAGATCGAGGTGGACCTTCAGGCGGTTCCCGCCGATTTCGTTTCGCTTTCCGGACACAAATTCCAGGCCACCAAAGGGATGGGAGCGTTGCGGGTGCGCACGGGCGCACCCTGGTCGCGTTGGATGCAAGGGGGGAATCAGCAGCGTGCACGACGGGGCGGGACCGTGGATGTGGCCGCTGCGGCTTCGTTGGCCGCCGCCATCGATCGATCCGGTACCCACGGGTTCATGGACCCCCAGCATCGAGATGAGTTGCAGGCAAGCCTGTTGCACGATGTATCGGGAGTGCGGGTGGTTTCCGGTACCGCCCGGCGATTGCCCAATACGCTGTGTATTGTGGTGGAGGGGGCGGATAGCTCCGCCTTGCTTGCGCGCATGGATGAACGCGGATTCGCGATCGCCTCGGGGTCTGCCTGCTCCACCGGTTCCCCCGATCCTTCGTCGGTGCTTTTGGCCATGGGCATCCCTGAACACCTTGCCCACTGCGCGATCCGAATTTCCTTCGGCTGGTCCACCACGCCCGCACAGCTAGCCGACTTTGGGAGAGTTTTTAGGGAGGAAATCGACCGGGTACGCTCGATCATGGATGGAAAAACCAAGTAGTTTGACCAAACCATGCCGTTCACATTGAGCCATCCAGCCCTTGTCATTCCTCTTTTTGGCCGAGTGCGAGCAGGAGGCTGGAAAACGTCCTTGTTTCTTGGAGCGATGTCTCCGGATTTTTGGGTTCTGGGTCCAGGAATCCTTGATCGCGCGCTCACTCACGGCAGGTGGGGGATTGTTCTCTGTCCCCCGATGGCGCTCGGGTTCGCCTGGTTGTTCCATCGACTGTTTCTACCCCGAATTCTGCGATTGCCAGGGATGCCTGGACCGGATGCACGCCGCGGTTTCCGTTGGGGGTGGGCCTATCTCGGGTCCGTTTTGGGAGCTGGCAGCCACATCCTTTGGGACCAGCTCACACACGAAGGCTCCAGGGTCCAGGCCCATCATCCCGTCTTCGACAAGGTTGTCTTCGTGCTGCGCCACGAAGCCTATTCGGTGGGACAGCTGGCATGGCTTGGCAGCTCGTTTTTTGGTGCAGTGGTGTTGCTGGGATGGCTGGTATGGAGCTATCGCCGTTCGGGACGACGTATTTCCCTGCTCCTATCTTGGCAGTGGGCCTTGATCGTCAGCATGTTTTTCGCGCCGGTGTTTCTGTACTTGGCGTGGCTGGACGATCCGAGCCTTTCTGGCTTGGGTGGAGCGAGTCGGATCTTTGTTCGGGTGACGGAGGTGAGATACCTGGTGCTTGTTTCTGCCCTGACCACTTCCGCAGCAGCTTGGTTTTGTGGTCGCAAGACCACCAAGGCGGAACGGGGTCAGGTAGATCTCACCGACTGAGCGGCCTTCGCCTGTTCGCTACCAGTGCATGATCATGGAACCGGTCCCGATCGCGGCAGGAATGAACAACGCCAGGATCTTGCCCCAGGGCTTCTTTTCCGGCTGCACAGGCGCGACGGCCGTGGCTTCCTTGCCAAACAGTTGCCTGGCCGCCCACGGCGCGATTTCGCGAATCCGCTTGGGGGTCGGAGGCAGTCGGTCGCGTGACTCGAAGCTGGCTGCGATTTTCCAGGTGGTCAGATCCAGGATGTGCGCGCGAACGGTCCAGCCATCCTTGCGCTGTTCCACTTCCGATTGGACCAGGAAGCTCGCCCCGGTGCGGCAGCGGAGTTCTTCCAGGCACAAGGAATCACAAGCACCCGATCGCAAGGAATCAAATCGCCGTGGCATGAGAACTTGGTATTCAACCGCTGACTTGGCGACTTCCGCGAACACGTCCCGGTAGGCGCGGGAGAAGGTGTCGACTCCGCCGCTCCAGCGGGGCAAGGCGAAAAAGATCGCCGATTCCAGCGTATCCCGGGATTGGCAGGAATCGCATCGGATGCGTGGTGTCAGTCGCTCCCAGATCGATTCGGCCATCCGTGAAGCGGCCGCCAATGGCGCGCCGGTGTCGGTCAGCTGGAGGGAATCCGTAAAGACTCCGCCTCTGGCATCGCGTACCCACAAGCTGGCCAGCCAGGAGGAATCCTTGGCTTGATGCACCATGGTGGGATGGAGGAGCCGTTGGATGGAGCGGGCCGAGGCCACGGAATCCAAGCAAGGCAGGCCCTCGCAGGGGAGCGTGTCGGGGAGGGACAGAAGCCGTCCCTGGTTTTTCCGGGCCAGAAAACGTTCGACCAGGCCTTCTGCCAGGAGCGGACCATGGGCCGGGTCCTGATGAATCGAAGGTACCAAGGCCCAGGTCGCGTTGGTTTCTTCCAGCGAATCCAGAAGGCACTCGCCGGGGCAGGAGCTCAGGGTGTCCAGGCCTGCCAGACGGCGGGCCGCCCAGCGGAACACCCGCTCGCGCGGACCACCGCGACGGAGCATCGAGCGGCTCTGCTTGGCGGTCTTGAAATCGGTGATGGTGTAGTTGAACACCCAAGCGGAGTCCGATCCGGTGACCCCCACCTCGAGTTTTTTGTCGGCCATCAACGCCCGCGCGGTGGAGTCCGCGCGACGACCCCAAGGGATAGTCAAAAATTGTCTATCCAGTCTTTTGCCGAATTCTTCCTGCACCGACCGCGAAAGCAGCGGGAGATTGGCCGCTTGGACACTGTCTGGCCGGAACATGGCCACCCAGGTGCTGCGGACTTCCGACCGGCACTTTTCACGACAAGTCGAGGCGGGAGCCAGGAGCGCGGCCATGGCGCGTTGGGCCAGCCGGCGGGGGGATCGATCCAATACACGGGTGGAATCCAATACGCTGTCGTCGGATGCCCGCACGAGCAATAGCTCCAGGGCCAAGCTGGAATCGGCAAGTCGGGTCAGGTTGCTGTGGATCACGCGCTGGGCTCCCCATGCGGAGGCGGAAGAATCCAGGCAACGCTTGCCGACACATTCCGTGCGGTATTCAAACGGTGCCCAAGTCGCCCATGCGCCATGTCGGAGGCCCGCCACGAGGGAGTCGTTGATTGACTGGGCCAGCGCGGTGTCCGCACCTCTGGCAAAAACCGGCGCGACTCCCCAAGTGATGTTGGATTGCCTGGAAGAGTCCGCGATGCAGATGGAATCGGAAGGGGATGGGCGGAAAGCGCGCACGAACTGGCGGGTGAGGCGACGCAACGAAAGGGGTTGGTCGGCTCGGAAGATGCCTCGGGTGGAATCGATCTTCTGGCGCGAGGCCAGATCGAACACCCAGGAGGAGGCTTCCCGCAAGCCGTCTGATTTCACCTGCAGGGTGGTGTAGAGGAACTTGCTTGCCCCCGAAGCTTTCGCCGCGGTCCAAGTGGCCTCGAAATTCGTGGCGGGATCGGCCATGCTCGCTCGCTTCGCGCGGCCTGTGCGTTCCAGCTCCATGCCCAGCTTTGCTTCCAACGCCTGAGCCAGTAGAGGGGACTGGCTCTGGTCGCGAACCTTCGCGACAAACCAAGTCCGCTCGGCCAAGGCGAGGGAATCCGCACGTCGCAAGGAATCTGCACGATGGAGGGAATCCATTCGCGCCTGCACGGCAAGCTTGTGAAGCGAATCCGCGCGCGCGGTCTCCGCTTTGGCGACTTCCATGCGCAAGGAATCGACGATCCGCAACGAATCGGCGAGCTTTTGCGCAGGCGTCAGTTTGGTTGGTTTCTTCTTCACTGCGGACTTCGCCCCCGGCTTTGCGGTGGGCGTGGCAGCGACGATCAGCACAGGCGCCAGGAGCGCCGCCACAGTGGCGATCGCGAGGAGTGTTCTCGGAGATCTCATGGTTGTTTGTCTCCCATTGTCGATCCCAGCATACCTTCTCCAACCTCCTTCTGTCGAGCCCTGGCTACTATTCATTTTCCATGAAGCTCTGGGCTCTCTCCGATCCACACCTGACCCTGGCCACTCCGCAAAAAGTCATGCACGTTTTCGGGGAGGTGTGGCGAGACCACCCGGATCGCATCCGCGAGAACTGGAGCCGACTGGTTTCGCCGGAAGACGTGGTGGTCCTGCCGGGCGATATCTCGTGGGCCAGTCGGCTGGAAGATGCCCTGACCGACCTGGAATTCCTGCACCGCCTGCCGGGCACGAAGGTTTTGTTGGATGGCAACCACGAGCGCTGGTGGAACACCCTCTCGCAGGTTCGCGCCGAGCTTCCGCCCTCGGTGAAGGCCATTTCCGGCGACCATGTGGAAGTCGGGTCCTGGTTGGTGTTCGGGACTCGGCTTTGGGAAACGCGCCAGATCGATTGCGATGCTCTGGTGGCATGGAACCAATCCACCGACAAGCGTCCGGACAAGCGCACGCCCGAAGAGGACCAACGCAACGAGAAGATCTTCCAGCGCGAAATCGCCCGGCTGGAGCGTTGCGTCCAGGCCCTGCCCAATCGCCCTTGGTTGCGCCGCATCTGCCTGACCCACTATCCCCCGCTGGGTCCTGGCCTAGAACCATCGCCCGCATCCGAACTGGTGGAACGCTCGGGTGCGACAACGTGTGTGTTTGGACACCTCCACAACCTCAAGAAGGCCCCGGGTGGCCGTTCTCGCGACCTCTTTGGCACCGCACGCGGGGTGCGTTACGTGCTGGCCTCGGCCGACCACCTGGAGATGGTCCCCGTCCTGCTCGACGAAACCTGAAGCCAGGGAAGGCTTTCGCGAAAGCCCGCGGAATCGTAGAATCGGTGCAAGAACCTTTATGGAGGCAGCGCCGTGTCCATTTTCCGTGAAACCCTGGGGAGCATCCGCAATCGCCTGATCGTGACCGCCATCTGTGCGGGTGTTTTGGCCTTTGGATTCACTGCGGCGTTTTCCATCATGAAAATGCGCGACATCCAAGAATCCGCTTTGCAAATCCAGATCCAAAGTCAGTCGGAGGCCCAGGCGCATTCCGTCGCGGCGGTCCTGGAGCGAAAGCTGGGATTCGCCCGGGCCTTGGCGCGCTCGATGGAAGGGATCGCCTCCATGCCGGACAAGGAAAAACGCTCGGTATTGGATTCCCTGGTCAGCTCCTTGGCTCGGGAGGAAGGAGTTTCCGCTGCCTATGTGAATCTGGAGCAGGGGAAATTCTTTTCGGCGAAGATCGGCACGCCGGGAAACAAGCCGGGGGCGACTTGGTTCAAGAATGGCAAGGGCGGCATCCAGATCGATCCGGCGGGGATCGATACACCGATCGACTCGACCACCGAATGGTATTGGTCTGCCTTCCTGAGAAATCGCGAGAGCATGGTGGAACCTTACCGCTACAGCTACGGTCCAGGCCTGGACACGATCCTGCTGGTCTCGATGGCGGTCCCCATCCGCGTGGGCGGAGAGGTGGTGGGAGTGGCCGGTCTGGATGTTCCGCTGGAACAATTGCAGAAGACCGTAGGGGAGATCCATCCAATGGCGGGCTCCTACGCGATCCTGGCCTCGAACAAAGGGGTGCGGGCGGCGCATCCGAAGCCCGAACAGTTGATGAAGCCGCTGGGAGACGACATGACAGATTCTGGCCGGAAGGCGTTGCTGGATTCCATCGCCGCGGGGCACTTCACCACCGTGGAGAAGATCGCCAAAGGGTCGGGGAAAATGAGTTGGATCCGCTACTCGCCGGTGATGGTGGGGGAAACCCGTCAACCGTGGGCGTTGGGATTGGTCTTCCCCATCGAGGAGATGCGGCAACCTGTTTTGCGCGCCCGGCGCGAAATCCTGATCGCGACCTTTCTAGGTGTCGGGTTTCTCGCGTTGCTGTTGGGAGTGTTGGTGGCCAAGCTCCTGCGGCCGTTGGACATCACGGCGGGATTCATGCGGGAAATGGCGCAAGGCGATGGAGACCTCACGCGCAGGGTTTCCAACACGGGCGTGCGGGAAACGGACACGTTGGGAGGGGAGTTCAATCGCTTCGCCGAGGTGACGCGCGCCATGGTTTCCAATGTGATCGAGCGTACCCACCCGATGGGTGCGGCGTCCGGCGGTCTGCAAGTGGTGGCGGGGGAGTTGGACAAGAGTTCGGAACGAGTCTCGCTGCGAGCCGAGAGGGTTGGACAGGAAGCCCTGTCGATGAGCCGCGATGCTCAAACGGCTTTCGGAGAAGTCGAACAGTCCGGATCCAATCTGGAACGGATCGCGGCGGCGGTGGAACAGATGAACGCCAGCATCGGCGAGGTGGCGCATGGGGCCAGTCTCTCGCGTTCCACCGCGATGGAGGCTTTGACCGCCGCCGAGCAGGCCGCCCAATTCGTGGGCGGACTCGCGAACGCTTCGGCAGAGATCGAACAGGTGATCGAGATCATCGTGGAAATTTCCGAGCAGACCAAGTTGTTGGCGCTCAACGCCACGATCGAGGCCGCGCGCGCGGGCGAGGCGGGTCGTGGTTTCGCCGTGGTCGCAGGCGAAGTGAAGGAATTGGCCAAGGGCACGGCGGAAGCGACCGAAGACATCCGCACGCGCGTGGAGCGCATGCGCCAGGCCACGGCCCAGCGGTGGAACGGATCGCCCAGATCCGCACGGTGATCCAGAAATCCTCGGACATGCAAACCACGATCGCGGCATCGGTGGAAGAACAATCCTCCGCCACCGCGAGATCGCCTCCAGCCTGGCCGGGGTGGTCGCGGGGGTGCGGACCGTGCGCGGCAGCCTGCGCAGCGTGGTGGATGGAACAAAAAACGTCAGCGCGAACATGGGCGAGGTGGCCGGCGTCAGCGCGGACCTGCGTTCGCAGGCTTTGCGGGTCCGCGAGGCATCCGATCATGTGGCCTCGATGGCCGATTCCGTGGGGCAGTTGTTGGGTCGCTTCAAGGTCTGATGCCAATTCCGAGTCTATCCAACGGAAATTCGTTCATTCTGAGTCTGTCGAAGTGCGAACGGACATTGCCTTTCGCCCTTCGAGACGGCGCATGCAGCGCCTCCTCAGGACGAACGGCAACCACGGCTTCCGATTCTTTGCCTGGGATTCCGTAGGAGATCGGTCCGGGGCGTCTCCCCACCCGTTGTGGGCATGGGAGCCATGCGCGCCACGGATGGCATCAGGTACTTGTTGGTTGGCTAGTTTTCCCTTTTCGCTGGCCAGGTAGGTGCGTTTTCCGCCCGACCCGACCGCACCAACCGTAGGAGCCAAAAGATGTCGAAGACCCACAAGATCGCAGTCCTGGCCGGAGATGGAATCGGACCCGAGGTCATGGCCCAAGCCGTGCGCGTGATGGAAGCCGTGGCCGCCAAGGACGGATTTTCCTTCGACTGGAGGCCTGCCAAGGTGGGCGGATCCGCCTACGATGAATTCCAGCATCCGCTGCCCCAGTCCACCATCGACACCTGCAAGGACTCCGAGGCGATCTTTTTCGGATCGGTGGGCGGCCCCAAGTGGGAAGGTCTTCCTCCCGACCTCCAGCCCGAGCGTGGTGCGTTGCTGCCTTTGCGGAAAATCTTTGGTCTGTACGCGAACCTGCGTCCGGCCACCGTCTACAAGGCCCTGGCCGGTGCCTGCCCGCTGCGCGCGGATATCGTGGGCGACGGATTCGATGTGCTGGTGGTGCGCGAGCTCACCGGCGACGTCTACTTTGGCCAGCCCAAAGGGCGCGAAGGCGATCGCGCGTTCGACACCATGGTCTACTCGGTGTACGAAATCGAACGCATCGCGCGGGTGGCGTTCAAGGCCGCGCGCGGACGTCGCAACCACGTGACCTCCATCGACAAGGCCAACGTCCTGGCGGCCAGCGTGCTGTGGCGCGAAGTGGTCACCCGCATCCACAAGGACGAATTCCCGGACGTGAAGCTCGCCCACATGTACGTGGACAACGGGGCCATGCAGTTGGTCCGCAGCCCCAAGCAGTTCGATGTGATGCTGTGCCCCAACCTCTTTGGAGACATCCTCTCCGACGAAGCCGGCGCCATCACGGGATCCTTGGGCATGCTGCCTTCCGCATCGCTGGCCGAAGGGACGTTCGGATTGTTCGAGCCCTCGGGAGGTTCTGCTCCCGACATCGCGGGCAAGGGGATCGCCAATCCGCTGGCGCAGATTTTGTCGGGTGCCATGCTCCTGCGCTACGCACTGGGCCGCGAAGAAAGCGCCCAGCGCATCGAGGCGGCCGTGGCCAAGGTGCTGGACGACGGCATCGCAACCGGCGACATCGCCTGGGCCGGTGCCCAGGTGGTGAACACGGTGGGCATGGGCGACGCGGTGCTGGCGCGACTTTGACGGGTTAAGGGGGCGAAAGTCCCGGGGCTCCGTTCGCCCTTCGAGACGCCTTCGGCTCCTCAGGACGAACGGCTCTGCTCTCATCCATTTGGTTTTGCCGGTGGCCTGAGCAGCGGACAGAGGACTATCCGCTCGTCCTGAGGAGGGGCAGCGCCCCGTCTCGAAGGGCGATGTTTGTCAGTCCAGGAGCGGGACACCTCACCCGGTTTGTCTCACCATTTTTCAGAATCGATCGAGCGCCTTGACTGTCTGTTCCAGGATCCACGGATCGTCCGGGAATCGATCCTGGAACTTCGCCAGGCAATTCACTTCGCTGGATTGGGGCTCGTCGGGATCCTCGATCCTTCCCGGGCGCTCAAGCAGGATCAGGGAGTCGAGGTCCGACTTCCTGATTCCCGAGTTGGTCTGGAAGCCCGACCGGATTCCGCCGACGAGGGCGTTTTCTGTCAACAAGGGGATGCGCGAGACCATGTGCGTGTGATGGGTCCCGCCGCCGTCCAGGCAGGAAAAGATGTGGTTGGCCGTATTCAGGGAGCGCTGCAAGGCCTCCCGGCGGTGTTCCAGACCGGGATGTCGGCGCGAAAGCGAAATCGCCGCGACGGCGAAGAATCCATCTTGGCAGTTCTCGCACGGGCCTTCGCCGAAACGCGCCTCTCCTGCGCGCAGATTGCGTTCCCAAGCCGTGTCCGGGTCGAGCACGGCCAGGGACTCCGGCGCGAGGTAGGGATGCGCCGCGCAAAGGCTGTCCAGTTGGGCAGAGGCAAGCGAAAGGGTTTCCGGAGTGCCAAAGACTCCCGTCGTGGCCAAGCGCACCAGGGGTGATGGCGGTGCTTCTGGTGTCTGTGGGATTTGGCGGGGACCGCAGGCGGCCAAACAGGCTCCAACAAGGAGCCACATTGGGGCCAGGAGAGGGCGGCTGGGAATGCTGAAGCTGGGCATGGGTGGCTCGAGCACAGGGTCCGATATCACTAGAGTCCGCTTCGTTTCTGCCATCGATCGGTGAACGCCTTCGCCTTGGGAGCCAAGGCATCGAGGTTCGTGAATGTCCGGGAGGCTGCGTGTCCGGCACTGTCGTCGCACCATGTGAAGGTCTCCACGGAGCCATCCACCACTGGCATCGAGGTTTCCGGCTCATAGAGCAGAAGCCACTCGCGGACCCGATGATATTCTTCCGGAGGAAGCTGGATTTCGTGGTGCATGCTGTCGTGGGCGCGATCGAAGCTTCCGATCACCTTGCCAGAAAACCGCAGGCGTCCGCGATCATCCAATTCGGCGACCTGGGACTCGGAATCCCACTGCCAGGCAGCGTAGCGGAGAATCCGGCTTCGGTCTCCGATGCATGCGGTATCGGAAAACTCTTTCCGCACACCCTGCGGTTGGGGCGTCGTCCACGGATCGCTCTTGGAGCAAGACAGGCACCACAAGGCCAGCAAGAGTCCGATGGGGCATTTCATTGGAGCCAAGGTAAAATGGCGGACTAACTCCGCGAAGGGAAACAAAAAGACTCCCGGCACATGCGCCGGGAGTCCAGGTCTGACAGATACTGACTTAGGCGCGAGATCAGTTGATCTCCTTGGCCTCGAACCACTTCATGTTGCGACGCAGCTTCTTGCCCACTTCTTCGATGGGCAGTTTGCGTTCAGCCGCTTGCTTGGCGCGGAAGTTCTTCATGCCGTTGCCGTGGACTTCGTTCATCCAATCCTTGGCGAACTTGCCCTTCTGGATTTCGGTGAGCGCGGTCTTCATCGCCTTGCGGGTGGCGTCGGTCACGATCTTGGGGCCGGTGGTGTAGTCACCGAATTCGGCCGTGTTGGAGATCGAGTGGCGCATGTAGGACAATCCGCCCTGGTACATGAGGTCCACGATCAACTTGACTTCGTGCATGCACTCGAAGTAGGCCATCTCGGGGGCGTAGCCGGCGTCCACCAAAGTCTGGAAGCCAGCCTTGATCAGCTCGGACAGACCGCCGCAGAGCACGACCTGCTCGCCGAAGAGGTCGGTTTCGGTTTCTTCCTTGAACGAGGTCTCGTAGACGCCGCCGCGGATGGAGCCGATTCCCTTGGCGTGGGCCAAAGCCTTGGCCAGAGCCTTGCCGGAAGCGTCCTGATGGACCGCCACCAGGCCGGGCACGCCGCCGCCCTTTTCGAATTCGGCGCGGACCATGTGGCCGGGACCCTTGGGAGCCGACAAGATCACGTCGACGTCCTTGGGGGCTTTGATGTACTTGAAGTGGATGTTGAATCCATGCGAGAAGATGAGGTCTTGCCTTCTTCAGGTGCGGCAGGATGTCGGACTCATAGATCTTGGCCTGGACTTCGTCCGGCAGCAGGATCTGGATGAAGTCGGCCTTTTCAGCGGCTTCGGCGGCGGTGAACAGGGTCACGCCGGGCTTGAAGCCGTGCTTGACGGCGAGCTTGTAGTTGTCGGAGCCCTTGCGCTGGCCCACGATCACGTTGACGCCCGAGTCGCGCAGGTTCTGCGCCTGGGCATGGCCCTGCGATCCGTAGCCGATCACGGCGATCGTCTTGTTCTTGAAGGGGGCCAGCGACCCGTCCTTGTTCGTGTAGACCTTCATCGAAAGCTCCCTCGAGTGGATGTATTGGTGGGCAGTGGCGAAAAAGTAGAACTATTCGCGGGTGTGGGGTTGGGGCCGGAGCAGAGGCTCCAAGTGGACGCCATGCGCGGTGTGAGAAAACTTTGGGCTAGACATTCGTTTTATGAGCGTCTATACTACCAGCTGTAGAACACACGCATCCTTTCGTTCGCGAACAGAGCGTGCCGGCCGCCAGGAGTCTTCGTGCGAGAAATCGCCGGAGGACCTCATGGAGGTCTACGAGGTTTTCAAACCATATACCGATCAAAAAAGCCTTCGCAGCGAAGACTGTGAACTTTTTTGGAATTTCCTATTGACAGGAAATGGTTTCCCTGCGCATGTTTGCGGGAGCCATTGGGCAAGCTGTGTGCGGGTGGAATTTGTCTGCTCGTTTCTGCGTATGCCCTTTGGTGTTCAGCACTCACCTTCCCATTCCCCGGAGCCATCCATGGTACGGACTCGGTCTTTCATTGCGTCGCTTGGCGCAGTGCTCCTTCTGACTTCTGCGACTTCTGCAATTGGGCCGTTTTCGAGTGTGCCGGGGGCGTATGTGGTGGACTCTTCCATGGCATTCGTGCCGGATGCGATGTTCTACCCTGGATGTACTGCTGGCGATTTGTGCGAGTCTGGCGGTGGAACTCAGCCGATCATGGGTTCTACACAGTCCAGTGCGATGTAAACGTACGAAATTGCTGGCCAAGAAAGTCAAGAGCAGCAGTTTTTCGTTTCTCGACAAGCAACTAGCGTTATCGTCGACTATCGGATGCCCGCGAATCCCTCGGCGATTTTGGCGAATAAGACGTCCTTCAATTATGCGATTTCAAATCTGCCCTTTAGTAATTTAGTTGGCACTGGAAAAGTTGAATTTGGAGTGAATACGAGGACGGGGCGACCAGTCCAAGAAATTTCGTTGGGCACAATATCAGGAACTGGAGGCATTAAATATCCTTTTTCAATCGGCTATTCCGCTCCAACTCCGAACCTGATGAATTTGGATGCCTCCCGCGCTCCTGATGGCCCAGTGGGTGTTGGGTGGAATTTTGCAATTCCCTCGATAACGTCAGATCACAAGGGGACATCCAAGTATACAGACGATCATTTCTATGCAAATTTTGGTCCTTGGGGCGGTGGCATTCTTGTTTCGGCAGATGGTGAAACTTTTCATTTGAACACAAATCCATATGTTGTTATCCGTCCGACAAAAAACTCCACTTCCAGTTCGTTGAAAGGTTGGGTTGTAACATTTCCAGATGGAACGGTTCTTGTGCTGGGTGGACGGCGTAACGCTGTTCGGAGAGTATTTCAGCGTGGGGATAAAATTGGAGTCTTTGAAGATTTAGCTACTCCCTTTGAGCCTGGGATGGGCTCGCCGGCGGTCAATGGGATAGAGTACGCCTATCAGTGGGATCTTACGGAGGTTCGTGCTCCTTTGAATCGTGGGATTTTGCGAGTGGATTGGCAACAAATTTTTGGATGGAGATGGATTAGTGGGTTGAACGCTGGATACACCCGAGAATCATGGCCATCGGCGTTTTGGACTGCATATCCTGATTTTACTGTCGATGAATCGACGGATTTGGCAGTATTCGCTTCCGAAAAGGTCATAGAGAAGGCTGCTCTCACGTGGGGGGACAAGCCCAAAGAAGAAGTGCTCGCACCTCAAACATATGCGGCTTCGAATCCAGTTTCAGACGCCCGTTGGGCAATCCAGTCAAAATTCCTGAAGAGTATTTCATTTTATGGGGAATCGAAGCTGGCATCGGTTGTGAATTTCCAGTATAAAAATGCCCCGTCTTATGTGGATGGGGTGACGTTAAGTCATCGATTGCTAGCAGCGGTACAGTCTTCCAATGATATTTCCGCGCCGCCCTCGGATTGGCGGACATGGAATATGGAATATTCAGGGGTAAATTGGTTAAGCACAATAACCTCGCCAGATGGAATCTCTACTCAATACGTTGTTGGAACCGTGGCAACAGGGCTGGGTAGTGAAAAAGATGCATCGAAACGTAATGCACGAGCCAGAGCGATACCTGAATATGGATCTGCAAATGGGATTTCGTATATGAATGCTCTCACAGAAAATCGATCTGAATGCAGGGGTGAATTTTGTTTTAGCGAGGTGCGTACGGGGATATTTTTTAGGGCCAGTACAGCTAACTATGGAGCAGGTCGAGCGCCAAATGCAAGCGAGATTAGGGTTCTAAAAAAAGACGGCGATGGCTTCAAACAGATCTACTTTGGTACGTTCATTGAGAATGCTCCAAGTTGTTGGCAGGGCATTACTCCGCCAAAGGTTTGGAATAATGATAAAAGCTATTGGTATCAGCCTCCAACGCCAGGTGGGTGTGAAGAAAACAAGAGGCTCGGGCAATTTAGAATACATTTTGGCAGAGATTATTTCATCCTTGATCGGGCGAATAATCTTCCGGTTGTTTATCAGTATGACGGGAATACATTTGTTGAGCAAAAGATAATTGACCCGTCCAGATTTCCCGGCGGCAACTTACTAACTGGAAGGTATGCGCCTGCAGTGGAAGGTGTGCAAACTGTCTATCCGACTGGAGGAGACTATTTTCTTTGGAAGCTCCCTGTTTCTGGCGGATTGAATTTAGGTGGTGGTCGTGCTTATGGAGGCTATGAAGTTGTTCCCGTTGTTCGCCAGAGAGATGGTGTTTGGCGAACGCTGAATCAGGATTTTTTGAATTGCGAAGTTAGTAATAAAAAATCAGAAAACCAACTGATTGGTAGTAATTCCGGGCAGCCTTTTGGCGCAGATTGTATGCATTTCCCGAAATGGATCGGCTCGCCTTATGGCGAGACTCCAGAGGTGCGCTTGGGAGATCCGTCAATAGTTGGCGGAGAAATAGTTATTGGTGCAAATGCAAAATATTTCGGTATCGCGATGATCGAATCTGGTGCCTTCCAAATCTATGAATTTCTCCCGGATCGAAAAATTGTTAATGTGACTGCTAGGATTGATAAAAATAGCTCGATTGGGGGTGGAGCGACGTATAATATCGACTGGGGAGCGCCTCGAAAAATAGTTTTTGGCGATGATTTTTTTGCAATTTCGATGTCGAAGTCCGTTCCTGAAACTCGCGACGGTTTCGGTCAAATTATCACACCTGCAACAAATCCTTCCATGATTTGTGTCTGGCGGTGGAACGGGTCCAGATGGACAGTACTCGAAACTCATGGCCCTATGGAACAAGGAGCATATACCGAAGTCCCTGCCGTATTTCCGACTCCTGATGGTTACGTATTTGTAAGCCAGGATAAAGGCACTCGGGAGATAAAGCGCAGAAAGCTATCTCCGAAATTGGAGCCATGGGTTAAGCTAGGCACGGTGAGTGTGGATGCTCCTGTTCTTGTCAAAGCAACGGAAAATTACACTTGGGTTGAGTTTGCGTACACTGGTCAAGGAGTGGGATGGAAAATTCCGAATCAAACTCGACTATTCTATTTCAATGGAAATGGAGGCGTGAGAGACCTGAGCGCAAGCTTGACGGATGGAACGAAAGCCCCTTCCCGTTTGTTTAACTTGGAGATTTCGCCATTAGAGGATTGGATGGTTGGATGGGCAACCAATGGATGGACGGTTGGAAATCCTGTTTTGGGTGCCAATGATGGGAGCGGATTAAAAGTCGATTTACTGTACGTGCCCCTTAAAAGGAATCCTCGTTCCTCTGATGCAGGCGCAATTCCTGGATCAAATGAGTGGGCAAAAATATTACAATCGACCGGAGGACTTGTCGCTAGCGCAAATTATGTTTCCACTGGACGCGTGGATATGATGTATGCGCCATCCTTTTTGATTGGCTCTGGTTTTTGGATGAATTCCGAAATTAGTAAAAATGGAATCAACTGGAATTTTCATAACCTCTATCCATCTGGCCCTATTCCGCGGTTCGGCGTTCAAAGCAATGATGGTATGGTAGTTACTTCTGTGTATACAAAGTCGCTCTATTCTAGCCCTAAAGGCCTGATTGGGAATTCTGTGGCGTTTTCCTATGATGATTTCGTGGATCTTCCGAATCAAAAATTTGGACTTGGATTTGATGGATTAGCTCAAACTCCTATATCGAATCGAACTGTGATCAAGCAATATGCTAATCCAGCGAATACGAATCTTCTGAAAACCACAGAACAGTATTACTACACCAAAATCAACGGGGGAGTTGCGGGCCAGGACTTCCCTGGCCAACCATGGAAAACCGTGACAACGAACTTGGACGGGACCGCTGAAAAGGTGGAAACTGCATACGCCCAGCATACCTCGGCCTCCACGTGGACTTCAGGGTGGTCGAAGGCGGTTCGACAAATCCTTCCTTTGTGGACATCTCATACCATTTACAATCGCGGTTCCACCAAAACATCCACACAGCGTTTTGATCGTTGGGACACCAAGACCGGCCAGCCCGTGGCCACCATGACGGAAATCCAGCCAGGGGTGGGGGATGTCAACGAATACCGACATGCTTTGACCGTTAATCAATACGCCCCCACCGGGCTTACGCTCAAAACACGGACGGCTCTCTACAACGGCGCAAATCCGTGGGCATCCATTCCGGGAGACCCCAATTTGATCCTCGCCCAGGTGTATAAGGACGTTGTTCCGGATGCATCCGGGAATGTCAAAGCGGCGTTGGTTTCTGCGGGCGAAGTCGATTTGGCTCCCAATAAAGTGGATGTTCAGTATGCATATGGATTGGGGGTAAAGACCCGTGGCGTGGATCCGGCCAAACTAACCCTTGGACAATCCCTGTTGCCGACTTCCAATACGATGGAGCGCGTCTCCACGATGTCTGTAGATCGCTCCAAAGCGGGAGCACCGAGATGGGTAACAGACAATACTACCGGGATCGCCACCTCGTATGTGTATGAGGGATTGCGCAGTCTTCCAACGGCAGTGGCGGTGAATGCTGACCCCTCAGCGTTTGCGGCCTTCACGGCAGAAGATGGTATGGCATTCTTGAATGACAACCACGATGGCCGGGTTTGATCCACAAAGGAAATGGGAAATCTGGGCAGGATCATTCGATGCATCCAACCCACACACGGGTAGATATTCGTTTAAATGCACTGGGGTGAATGGGCCAGTAAAGGACTTGGCCATAGCAGATGTATCCAAACTGACGCGTGGAATGACCATTACAGCCTGGCTCTATTCTACCGGGCCTCAACCCCGACTCCGGGCTGGGCAACACTACGGTGATGCTGGCAACCCATGGCTTGGGGATGTGGATGGTACTCCGGAGGGAGGAACATTCAAGCCAAACACATGGCAGCGTTGGAAGCTTGTGATTCCAAAATCGCAGTTGCAAACCGCAATCGACGGGTCGGGGCGCCCGATGTTTCGAGCGGGGAAGGCGGATTTTCTTCGGATCTGGGCTGGAAAGCCGGAAAACCAGGTCGCAGGAACGGTTTGGGTGGACGATTTCGTCATCGCCCCCACCGACGCCAAGGTTGCCTTGACCAGCTACGACCAGTTCGGACGTGTGATGTCAAATATTGACCCAGATGGCCACGTGACCACCACAGAGTACGACGCTCGTGGTGCGGTCCAAGCCCTGCGCGACGAACGCGGTCGGATTTTTGGCCAGTCCTCCCTCCTGCCTTCCACGGAGAACTAAGATGAAGGCGACAACACTGACCTCCTTCTTGCCCTGCCTTCTCGCAGGTTTCGCCACCGCTCAAATCACAGTAAACGACTTTGACTTTAGTGGCGCTACAACCCCTTCCTATTCCGGAGCCATTCCCAGATCCGTCCAGGCTATGCGCTTCACAAGTTGGTCGCATCCTGCCGGCAGTTTGATTCCCAACTGGAGTTTTGAGAACTCCCAACAATTTTGGATGAATGGGCTAAATGGAATCAGCAGGGTCCGGTCATATTCTGCCAAATCCGGATACTTTGTTGCTCAAGCCGTTCCTGGTACATATTTAACGTTTTCTGGGTTGAAGTCTCAAGGGATTCCCATCATCAGCGAACAACTCTATACCCTTTCTTTTTATCACAAAGGATCTACAGGCGGTGGCAACTTCTGCCCCCGGTTCTGGTATTTTGATCGAGCGGGGAGCCTAATCGATAATTCGGTTCCTTCAACAGCATATAGCTCCACTTCTGATTGGACCATACGTCAGATCTCCTTTACTCCTCCAGTGGGAGCAGATTACTTAATTATTGAACTTTTGTCCGGAACAGTTCCTGCATCGGCAACATCCTTTTATTTGGACGACGTGATGTTGACGGAGGGAACCGCCACCGATCCCGCTCAGGATCGCAACGCGGTCCTGACCAATGTTTCCATCAGCGACCCTTCCGGAATCGCCTTGCAGAGCGCAAGCGGCTCTGGCAAGGATGCGAGTCTGACAGTGTCTGCGGTGGACTACGACATATTCTGGCGCAAGCAGAAGTTTTATCTTCCGTTCCAGGCATCACGCACATCGACTCTCTACGAAATTGCCTCGCCTCTGACCCGTGCGAAATCCGCCTGGAGTTCTGCCGGGAACACGCCGTTCACCCAGGTCGCCTATCCGGACCCCATGAACAAGGGGCAGTCACGCGCAGCCAGTACGGGCGACCTCTGGGCGCTGAATGCCTCGCCCAATCATGTGGCGGCCTCTGGCTCCATCTTGGTATCTTCCGTTCCCACCAGCGGCGCCGGAATGCCAAGTGCTCCCTTTGAGACCTATTACGAAAGCACCGCTGGTGAGAAGCTGTATGTTTTGAACTGGAGTCGCGATCCGGACGGCTACTACAACGCCCAATGGACGGATGCCATAGGCAAAGTGGTGGCTTCCGGCAGGCAAATGAACCAGAACGGTGTGACGAATCCCAATCAATGGAAGTGGGCCTTCACGACCTATCAGTATTACATCAATGGGCGCTTGAAGAGCGTAACTGTTCCGCCTACAGCAAGTGGGCAGGTGCCACCCACGGTCACCAGCTATGATTTCCAAGGCCGCGTGATCGCGAAAAGTAGTCCGGACGAGGGGTTGACTCGGTTCTGGTATGACCAAGCGGGGCGATTGCGCTATTGGCAGACGGCTAAACTGAAGCAAGACAAGTGGGTCGCTTGGCGTAGCTATGATGCACTAGGGCGGCCCATCGTGGAAGGAACAGCTCTGCCCAAAGACGGCACCAATCTGGAAGACCTCCAGTCGATGGCCGAATCCCCTCTCTCTGAAAACAGCTCTACCTTTTTCCAAAGCAAGGTGGTCCAGCGGGGCTGGATTTACGACAAGTTGGAAGCGTCCGAATTCCAGACCCTCACCTCGGTACCTCTCTCCACCGTAGTGGGTGTGGCCACTTTTGCTGGATCCAATGGCGAGGGCAAATTGGTGGCCCAATACAATCTGAATCCCTATTTCGCGGCAACTCCGACCGGCGGGGTGGATGTCACCTCCCCGGCAGCGCGGTTGGTGGTGGATCTGTATTCCTATGACGCCCAAGGCAGACAAAAAGTGTCGGGAAAGTACATTGGGGCGATCCAAGACGCATCCTTACGTAGCCAGGCGGTGGAATACAGCTACGACAGTCTGGGTCGAGTGCGTCAACTGGATGTGTACAGTAACATGCTTCAGACGACTCTACCGAAGTTCCTTCGTTCGAAAATTTCAAATTATACCTACACCTACGACGACAAAAACCGCGTCACGCAGATCATGGACGGCGCACAGTACGTGGCTCGTTACACCTACGATGCTTTTGGACGAACAACGGACGTCGGCATGGGAGGCACAAGCACGACGAATGCACTGGCAATCCGGATGGCATATGACTACAAGAGTCGACTGAAATCCATGTCCAGCAGTGCCGCGAATGTGGTACAGAGTCAAGAACTCCTGGGCTACGAATCACCTGTAATCAGTCCTGCGAATACGGGCATCACTCCCACGCCTCGCTATGCGGGACAGATCACCCAGACCGTCCAGCAATTCGGGACCGACCAAAATTTGGTCAACCCTGCGGCGCCAAAGGGAAGTCAATCGGTGAAGGCGGTCCAGTACACGTACGATGTGCAGGGGCGCATGACAAATGCCCAAACTTTCCTGCCCACCGCGGCAGTGAGTTACGGCCAGGGTGGAGTGCCCAATCTGGAGGCGCCATACAATCCAGCCTCGGAACCCACGCTATCTGCGTCCTATGCATATGACGACAACGACCGGATTGACTCGATGAAGTATGGGTCGTCTGGCGTTACCAAATACAAATACAAGGCCGGCACGAACCGACTCGACAATGTGAACGGGACGGTGGTGCCGGGAAGCACACGGAACGCTTCGGCAGCGGGGAATTTCCGGTATGACGCTAACGGGGCTATGACCGGGGATGGCTCCACCTCAAATTCACTTACTTACGACTATGCTGGAAAATTGCTCAGAATTTCCCGTACGGCGCCGTACTTGCAATCGAGCCTCCATGCGATCTACGATGCAGACGGCTACATGGTGAGTTACACCAGGATTTCCGCCAATCCGAGTGCGCAGGGGATTGAATCCAAGCACCACTACATCCGGATCAACGGGAGCGCCTTCAAGGAATTCCACGAGGCCTGGACCCGGGGGACCACCACTTCGCCGAGCATATACAACAGCACAGCCATGGTAGTGAATCTGTACGGGCGCAGCAGCGTGATTGGACGTCGCTTCCCGGGCACCAGCTTGCAACGACAGTTCATGGTCAAGGACCACCAAGGATCCACGGTGCGGTTGGTGAATGAAGACGGCACGGTGGCGGGTGCGTACGATTACTACGCCTACGGCGACCTGCGCGTCCTGACGGGCGAGGCCACCAACCTCACCAGCAAGTGGACCGGCAAGGAAGACTTCGCAGAGTTTGGTCTGATGTACTTCGGTGCCCGCTGGTACGATCCGGAGTTGGGAACCTGGATCTCCCCAGATCCGGCGCATCAGTTCAACAGCCCGTACGCCACGACAAACTCACCAATTGTGGGCGGGGACGCAAACGGACTGTTGTGGGATGAATTAGGAGGCATCTTGAGTGATGCTTGGGGTGGAATTTCCAGTGCAGGATCCTATATCTATCGTGCTTCAGGTAACTTAAAAGATGATGCCGTATCTTGGTCAAGGGATGCGTGCGCGAACGGTTGCAGCGCTAAGGTTTCAAGCGATGGGACGGCAAGTTTCTCCTACGGAACAAGTTCCGGGCAAGCTTTGAACGTAACCATCGGGCAGACTGCAGAGATGCTCACTCAATCGCGACTGCAATCTGGAATGCCAAATCCGTACATGAATTTGATTGGCCAATCATATGTAATGCACTCAACCGAGCATCCACAAGGCGCGATTTGGGGTGATTACGAACCGAGTAACGGTGAAGAAAGAGATGCTACGTTTGAGGAAATGTTGTTTGTTTCTCGATGGAAATATGAGGTTAGGCAGTATATGAAAAATCATCCTGATGCGAATCCGGTTCATGGTGAGTTTGGTATGAGTATTGATGAATCTGGTACTATAGGCGGAGCGCGAGGAAAGTCAGGGCCTGCGTATTCGCGCAAGGGTTTTGTTGAGTATGAATTCACAAATGGCAGAGAGATTCATTCGCACTGTCAGCGTTGCTATAAAGATGGCAAGGATCCCGGTTACTCTGCCCAATCCGATTGGGTTAGAATCCCAAGTTTTTATGATTACCGTGCTGCGGACCAGTTTCGGAGCATGGGCGGAAAGGGGTCTTACTTGAATGTGCCTTCTGGCGAAATTTACAAATACGAAGGAGGGCCGAATTATCGTTATTATAGAATCAGAGATATTTATGGATTGGAGTATTAAAATGCGATCTACTTGGGTGTGGTGGTTGGTGTTTCTGTGTTGTGGTTGCTCTAGTCGAATCGTTTTTCTCGAGAATAAAAATAATGCAATTGATTGTTTGGCTCTGGTTGACTGCAAGGATTCTTCAAGTGTTGAGTCTGTACTTAGCTTTCGCGTGGATCCTATGCGTCCAAAATGGCGATTTGAGTGCAGGTCTGGGTGGATTGAAAAGGCTGTGCATGCGTGGATTCGAATTGCATTTCACAGCAAGAATTATGTGCTGCTGAAATTTGGTCGCGCATGCAGTGTGTTGAGCTGACTAAAATTAGCCTGGAAACCCCGGTTCTTCGTGTGCGACCAATTTTAGAGGTAAATGGATGGGATAAACGTGCTGGTCGAATAATTGAGCGTTCGTTCATGATTGAGGATACGGCAAGCTCGTGCGTTCAAATGTTCTATAAAAGTCCGAGGTAGAAATGCGCTACATTGCTATTTTGCTGATGACATTTTTGGTTGGATGTGCGAAAAATGTGAATAATGTTTCGACGCGCTTCCTTGACTGCTCGTTGGTCCCATCTTGTATTCAAAAAAATCGGGGTGAGGTGCTGGATATAAGGTCTGGAAATTCAACGCTCAGTTTTTATAAATCTGATTCTGTCTGGGTCGGAAATGGACGCGATGGGATGGGTCGGGTGGACTCTTTAATGCAGCGGATGTTTAGCCAAGATGTTATGTATTCTGGGGAAAGTAAGGGGGAGCATCATGATGTGTATTACGTGAATCATAAGCGAGGCTTGCTTGGGTATCGGAGGTACTCAATCGGCGAGGAGGGCGGTAAATTGGTGTCAAGGATTCTGTCAGAGCAGAGATAATTTTTTAACTTAACACGATAAATTTTGTGTGAACCCATGATCTATTCCCAGCTCTCCCGCCTCTTGGCCGACCCTAATCGGCCGGAGGCTTTGTTGTCTTCGGATCCCGTGCGGTTGGTGCAGGAACTGATGGATCGCGCGGTGCGGACCAAGGTTTCGGATCTGCATTTCGAGCCTCACGAACAAGGGATCACCGTCAGATTCCGTCAGGATGGCTTGTTGAAAGTGGTGCAACAGATTCCGCTGCGCTTGCGGGCTGAGGTCTTGTCTAGGATCAAAGTCATGGCGTCGTTGGACATCGCCGAACGGCGGCGTCCCCAGGATGGCCGGATCCGGTTTCAGCACATGGGGAATGCGGTGGATATCCGTGTGTCCAGCTTGCCCACTGAACATGGCGAGAAGATCGTGCTGCGCGTGCTCGATCAGTCGTCGGTGGATCTGGACTTGAAAAAGCTGGGGCTGGGCGAACGGCTGGGATTGCTGGAAGGGGTCATCCGCCAGCCCTATGGCATGGTGCTGATTACTGGACCCACCGGGGCGGGCAAGAGCACCACGCTGTATAGCGCCCTCCAGCAGATCCGGTCTCCGCAGGTGAACATCACCACCGTGGAAGACCCCATCGAGTATCGCATCGAAGGGGTTGTCCAGACGGCCGTGAAGCCGGAAATTGATCTCACCTTCGCCAAGGCGCTGCGGAGTATCCTTCGCCAAGATCCCAACGTGATCATGGTGGGGGAGATTCGTGATCTGGAAACCGCCCAAATTGCCGTGCGGGCAGCGCTCACGGGGCACTTGGTGTTGTCTACCCTGCACACCAACGATGCCCCCAGCGCCATCACCCGTTTGGTGGACATGGGCATCGAGCCTTTTCTGGTGTCCAGCGCGGTGTTCATGATCGTGGCGCAACGCTTGGTGCGCCGCAACTGCCCGGAGTGTGCGCAACCGGACCCGCGCGCCCAGGCCTTGCTGAAACTGTTGGGTGAACCACCCCAGGAAGGCGATTGGCGCAAGGGAGTAGGCTGCCCTGCGTGTGCGCACTAAGGTTACAAGGGGCGCATGGGTCTGTTTGAAGTATTGCCGATGTCGGACAGTTGCCGGGCCCTGGTGGCCGAACGCGCCGATGCCAACCGGATTCGCGAGGTGGCGATCCGCGAAGGCATGGCTACATTGCGCCAAGACGCTCTTTCCAAGGCGCGGCAGGGTCTGACCTCCTTGGAAGAAGTGCTGAGGGAAACCGCTACATGAACTGGATCCGTTGGTTCGCTCTAATGGGAGCTGCGGCTTCTGCCCAGGTCATCTTGCCCGATGGTCGGCCGGTGGACACCACCAGTGCGGCTTGGCAGCGCATACGCGCCACCGGCCAAAACCCTATCGCGGTCCTTTCGCTGCAGGGGGATATTTCCGAAGCCCAGCGGCCTGCCGGAGCAGAGCTTCCGCCTCCTCCCGCTGGGTCTGTTGCTTCGCCTGCGTCCGGTGTGGCGGCCACTGCCGTCGCGGCGGTGGCTACTCCCGCTGTCGCACCTTCGCTGCCTGCACCCGAGCTCGCCAAGCGTGATTCCGCCTTGGCGCGATTGGTGCCGGATTCCGTGATGATCCCCAATCTGAATCTGCGCAACACGGAGCTGCGCGATGTGCTCAGTGCACTAGGCACCCAGTACGGGGTGAATCTGGTGGTGGATCCTTCCGTGACAGGTCCTGTCACCTTGAATCTCCGCAAGATCCGCCTGCGCGATGCCCTCAAGCTGTTGGCCTCGGAAAACAATCTGGAACTGGAGCCGTTGCCGGGGGTTCTGAAAGTGCGCCGTGCCCGGCCCGCGCCGACCCCGCCTCCTGCGGAGCCTCTCTGCAAGGTCAGTTGGAGCGGCGGAAAAATGAGCCTGGATCTCCAGGGGGCCAGCATCGAGAAAGTTGCTCGCGCGTTGGCCGACGCCACCCAAGCCAATGTCCTGGTGGACAAAGGCCTAACAGGAAATGTCACACTGTTTTTGCAGAAGGTGACGTTGGCGGAGGGCTTGAGCGCCATTGCCGAAAATGCTGGGTTGCACGTGCGCAGCCAAGGCGGCATCCACACCTTCACCTCCCCACCCTGGAAATCCAATGAATCTGGGAGCATGGGGGGCTCTGGTGCCCGCATTGCGGTGGAAGCGGACAGCTTGGTGACACTCGAAGCCAACCAGGCCGCCCTCAAGGATTTGATCCCCACGTTGGGCGCGCGCATGGGTGTGAATCTGGTGGTGGTCGGGACCCTTACAGGTACAGCCACGTTGCGCGTGAGCAAGGTTCCACTCGCCCAGGCTCTGGACTTCTTGCTTTCCGGCACCGAATTCACCTGGTGGATGCGCGATGGCGCCTGGTTTGTCGGGCCGGTGGGCACGGGCGGAGTCACCAGCACGGAACTGATCGTGCTCAAGCACATGAAGGCCGAAGAGGTGATGGATGCCCTCCCGCCCAACGCCTTGCGCAATGCGCAGCTGAAGTTGGTGAAAAGCCACAACGCGATCATGGTGTTGGGCGCACGCGACGCCATTGACGGAATCCGTCGCTTCGCCGAGAGCATCGATTTTCCGGTGCCGCAGATCCTGATCGAGGCGTTGGTGGTGGACATCAACATGGACAAGGTCCGAAGCATTGGGGCCAGAGCGTTTTTGGGCAAGGGTGGTGGCGGTTCCAACAGCCGCAGCATCTACCCCAATTTCGAGCAGATCTTTGGCCAAAAGCACCTCAGCGACGAACTCTCCGCCTATCCTGGTCTTCGCGATGTGGTCACCCTTCCCAAGGATTTCTTCCTGAAGGTCAGCGCCATGGAGCAAGAGCGGATCCTGGAGATCCGATCGCGTCCCCAGGTGGCCACCCTCAATGGGTCGGAAGCCACCATCAACATCGGGCAAACCCAATACTTCCTGCTGAAGTCGGAAACCAATCTGCCCCAGACCAACGGCACTTCCACCCAGACCACGGAACGGTTTGAAAAGATCCAGGCCGATGTCACGCTGACCGTGACGCCTTATGTGACGGGCAAGGGCGAGATCACCTGCGACATCGTGCCGGATTTTTCCGAGCCGGAAGGCTCCTTCGATTCCAAAACGCCACCCACCATCAACCATCGGCGCTTGAAATCCAAGGTACGCTTGCGCGAAGGCGAGACCATCATCCTGGGGGGATTGGTCAAGGAATCCAATAACAAGGTGTACGACCAGGTCCCCATTCTGGGATCCATTCCGGTGCTGGGGTGGTTGTTCAAAAACCGTCAAACCCAGAAAACCAGAAGCCAGTTGCTGATTTTCGTGACCCCGCACATCTACTACGGCAACGACGCCAACGTGGATCCTGCCAAAGTGCTGAGCGACCTGGACAAGTGATGTTCCGCTCGCTCGCGGACACACTCGCGGGACTGTTGGGCCCTTGGGAAGCCTGGGGTCTGGAATATTCGCCGTCCGATGCCCGCTTGGTGCGCATGGTGCGGCGGCCTTCCGGATGGGTGCTGGATTGGAAGGAATCCGATACCGATTCCGGCTTGGAACGGTGGGCCAAGGCACGGCACTTTCCGCGCACCGGTTGGCGCTTGGCCTTAGGGGCGATGCCCCTGTTTCATTTCCCGCCGGAGGAATCCGCTCCGGTCATCGAGAACCCCCCGGAAGATCTGGAAGAATGTCCTGACCCCGCCACCCCGTCGCGGTGGCGCTTTTTGTGGCGTCCTTGCCATCTGGAACACGTTTCCCTGGCTTGGGAACCGCTCACCTTTGATTCCATCCACCCGGTGCCCGCGCTGTTTGCCACAATGTTGGATCCATCCAAGACCAAGGGCTTTTGGATCGCTTGCCGCACCGTACAGGGTTCGGGCCAAGTGTGGCTGATGGAAGGCGTCAGGATTTGTCACTACATGGACCTGCAAGGCGGACGCCAAGACCCCGCCTTGCTGGAACGCGAGTGGAAGGAGTTCTTGCAGGCGCTTCCCACGGATCTTCCCGCCTGGAGCCAAGCCCCCTTGGCCTTGCTGGATTTTGCGGATGCGGAATGTTTTCCCGCACCGGATCGTGAGCATGTGCAAGCCCCGTGGGCATTGGCTTTTCAGGCGATCCCGGAACGGTACCGGTTCGCGGCGGCGGTGGCCTTGCCGCATCCCCAAGCTGCCCTGGAGGAAGATCCCTTCGGCCCCTTGGACCAGGCGCGCCTCGGAAGATCGGAAGCCGCCGGGGCGATCCTGGCGGGGCTGGGAGCATTGATCCTGTGTGTGCTGGTTTGCCTGGGTGTTTGGGCGTACTCGCTGCGGGTTCGTGCGGAAGAATCCGCGGTTGGCGACCGCATCGCCAAAATGGGCGATCGCTTGCAGGCATACGACCGCAACCGAAACCGGATGGAACAGGCCAAGGCGTGGAATGCCCGGGTGACCGGACAGATTCTGTTGGGAAGCCAGATGGCCACCTTGGCGGCTTGCTGGCCGCGAGGTGCGTGGGTGGAAGAATGGACAGGGTCGGCGGGGACACCAACGGGCCAGCAAAGCCTGGTGGTTTGGAGTTCCGAAGGCGACCAAAGCGTCACGCGTTGCCTGGACCAGGCCAAGACCGGCATGAAGGTGCAGGGCACGGAGACCTGGTCGCAGGAGCGTTGGCAAAAGGATCGCAACGTGACGGTCCCGATGCCCTTGTTGCGTTTGTCCGTGCGCACGGAGGTGGGGCCGTGAACCGAACCCGCATGTTGTGGCGCCTGATCGGCGCTTTGGCGGTTGTGGGGTTCTGCTGGCTGGGGGGCGATCTGCTGGTGCGTCCAACCTGGAATCACCTGCGCGACAAACAACAGAGCTTGGATTCCCTCCGGCTTCGATTGGGGAATGTGGAATCCTTCCAGGAACCCGCCAAGACAGAAACTGTGGATGCGGTGGCTTGGCTGCGCGCCGAGGCCGCGAAGTCCGGGGTGGTGTTGGAAGATGCCGCCACCGTGGCCAGTTCCGATGGCCTCTTGATTTCCCTGAAGGGCCAAGCGGAGTTCGCCCAGATGGCGCCATGGGTGCACCGGTTCTCCCAATTGGATTCTCCGTGCCTCCTTTCCAAATGGGCCATGCGCACCAAGGATCCGCGCGGGGGCAGGTTCACGTTCGAGCTCTCGGCGACCTGCCAGGAAGGACGCCCGTGAAAAAGCGACTGTTCCTGGGGCTGTTGGTGGTTGCGCTGGCCGTTTGGGGTTGGGCCCTGGCGCACCGGGATGTTCCAGCGACCAACCGAGGTTGTTGTGAGAACGGATTCGAGCCTGATTGCTCCGGCGAGCCTGGGGACGCTCGCGACAAACCCTTTCCGGGGCCTTGGTCTCCAACAGACTCCGTTGTGCGTCCCCGGCAGGTGGCGAAGTTATCCACTCCCGCGGGGCCGTCCGCTGCGGATTCTCTGGTCAAGACTCCGAAGCTCCAAGGAGTGGTGGGAGGTACACCGCCCATGGCCATCTAGGAGCTGGATGGCCGCACCGAAATGGTGCGAGCGGGCATGAGCGTGTTCGGCTGGACAGTGGAAAAGATCAGCTCCGATGGCGTGGATCTGCGCCATGGTCGATTGCGGCGGCACCTTGGTCCGTGAACGAAGAGGCATGGCTCTGGCCTTTGTGCTGGGGTTTTTGCTGTTGATCGGGATTTTGGTTTCCACGGTGATGCTTCTGACCCGCCAAGCCGATCAAATCTCGCTGCGCGACCACCGGGACACCCAGGTGGAGCTTGCTTTCCAGAGTGCCATGAGCTACTGCCGCGCGCGCTGGGCCAAGGATAGCCTGCTGGATGCCGAGACGTGGTCGGAAATTGTCTGGGTGGATCCGGGGCGCGTGGGATACAAGGTCCAGGTCAAGCCGTGGGGCGCATGGATCCGGGTGACCACTCGGGTGCTGCTGCGGGGCGATTCCGGCGTGTCGCGAACGGTGGATGTAGCGGGATCCAGGCGAAACGACAGCCTCCCCGCGCTGGCGTTGGTCTCCGGCGGACAAGATTTGGAATTGCGGCGCCAAGCCAACCTGGTAGGGGATTTTTGGGGAACCGGACAGTTGCGGATGACTGGGGGCGCGCACCGCGGAGCGGTGATGCGCGACCCGTTCAAGATCGCGCGATTGCTGCCTCCCACCCGATCGATCGATGCTTGGTGGGCATCTACAAATCAAGCCTGGAACGCCAAGACCGCGCTGGACACCTCGCTGGAATGGCAGTTGGATACTTCGGGCGTCTGCCGGATCACCGGATCGGTTCGCGACCGGGAGATCCGCTGCGCGGGCCGTGCCCGGATCGAAAACGTCGATCTGGACAACGTGGTGGTGCTGGCCAATCGCCTCGACCTCGCCGGCAAGGTGAGAGCCCGCCATGTGCTGTTGGCTGCGCGGCAAGTGGCGATCGTGCGCGGGGACATTGTTTTGGATGGACAGATTCTGGCAAAGGATTCCGCGGTGGTGTCCGGGGGATCCCTGGATATGCAAAAGGGAATCCTGATGGTCTCCGGATTTGCCCGACCAACCGGCTTTGCGGATGGCGATTCTCTTTCTGCCAGCATAGTCCGGCTCGATGGTGTGAAAGGTCGGGGCCTGGTGGTGTACACCGGGGCGCACGCGGGGCGTTCAGTGCGGGATGTGCATTTCCAAACCGATTCCCTGGTGGATTGGAGCGGAGTCTGGATCTCCGCCGGAGGAGCCCGATTGCGCGGCAAGCTCGCCGGGACCTTCGTGGGGAACACGGTGGTCTGGAACGACCCCCAGGGGATTCCCTGGGAGGGACGTCTGGAAGGACTCGAGATCCGTCATTCCACCCACAGACAGGTTCTGACCTGGCCATGGGATCCGCACCTGGAACCTCTCTGCGTGGCCATCAAATGAGTCGGCGCGCTGGATTTACGGTGATGGAAGCCCTGGTGGCCTGCATCGTGCTTTCCGTGTGCATGGTGCCCTTGGCGGCATATCTGTACAAGGCACGCTGGAACCAGGCAGGGGTCCATCGTTTCGATGCCGAACGAGTCCTGGATTCGTTGGTCCGCTCCGAAGGAGCGAAGGCCGGAGGTGAGCGCCGGCTTGAGATCCGACGCGGGATCGGGGTCTTTGTGGTGCAGACCAAACCGATTTCCGAAGGGCATGTGGTGGTGCATGGGACCTGGAGCGAAAAGAAGAACCTATCGCGGGAGTTGTGGTTGAATGTCCACCGCTGAACGTCCATCCAAAGCCGTTTGGCGAGGTGTGACCCTGGTGGAGCTATTGGTGGCTTTGGTGCTGACGGGCATCGTGATTTCCCTGGGGAGCATGGTGTACGTCCCCGCCCACCGGCAAGCCATCGAGCGTTTGAAGGATTTCACGGGACTCGGCACACGGTATCTCGAGCGCTCCAGCCATCGCAAGTACTGCCGGGATTCCCTGCAATCCATACGGATTTCTGATTGGCGAAATCGTTGGGATGCCTGCATGGATTCGGGTCAGGCAATCAACCCAGACCAGCCTTAGCGGACCATCAACGTCACCGGGTTCAAAATTTACCGCTCCCCAGGCAACTTGCAGTTGTCCCCAAGGGCGGAATGGATCTGCGGATAGGTCTGGTAGGGGCCGGTCCGAGGCGAGGCGAGGTAGAAGTCAAACCCGATGATGCTCGGACCCGAGCTGCGGCCATGGAAGGGGTTGATTTCCATGTAGGAGTCCGCCGAGAAGGGGATTTGCAGAAATCGGCTCGGGGCCCCGACGAGGGTTCCCGTTTCGCTGAAAGACATATCCAGCAAGTGCTCTTGGGTCAGGGAATCGAGCCTGCCGTACGGGCGGATCCCGAAGGTGGTTGTGCCTCGGGGCGTCGATATTTGTTGGTGCTGGAAGCCGGTGGCGGTAGGGCTTCTCGAAAGAGAATGCGAAGCTGGTAATGCGCCGGGTCGTTTTCCACGACCGCGCTGGCTTCGATGCCGATTTTGTCCCAGTAATAATTTCTCGGCCTGCCTGCTAAGCCGGAATCCCCGATCACGGAGTCGTCGGGAGGCCCGAACATCGCCACGATCTCAGGATACGCGCTGCCCAAGGGAATGGGCTTGCCCTTGTAGGTGACCCGGCATTGGTCGATCACCCAATCGGAGCTCGCCGCCAGGGAATCGGCGACGCTGCCGTAACCGTCTTTTTCCGAGGACGCCTTGGTGGAATTGCCTCCGTCGCAGCCAGGACGAAAATCGAAGCCAGACCAAGGAACAAGGATGCGATGCGGCTCATGGTCAAGGCTTCTTTCGGTTTCCACCCGGTAGACCATCACGGAGTTGCCACCGCCGTCGGTGTGGCCTTGGGCCGTGACCACCAGCCATTTTCCGTCGGGCGAAAGATCCATGCCCACCGGGTAACTGTCGGCCTGGATGGTGGCCACCACGGCCATGTCCCGGGTGCGGACCACCTTGATCTCGCTCTCTTGCCGTTGACCGCCGCGAACAGGTACTTCGCGCTGTCGTCCACCGAGATGGTGCGGGCGCCGTAGCCCACCGTCGCCGACTTCCATCCCGCCACCGGAATGGATTCGGAGGGCTTGGCGGATTTCAAGGTGGAAAGGAACGAGTCCAGCGGCAATTTCTGCACCACGCCGGGTTGGTTTTCCGACAAGAAGAGCGTGCCCTGCTTGATCACGATGTGGCGCACGTTTTCGCGCATGCCGGTGGCGTTGCCAAGAAATGTCCAGTCGTCGGTGTTCCAGGCGCTGATGCCGCCGGAGAGCCACCCATGCGTCCCACCAGCAGCGTTTTGGAATCCGGCGTGAACACGGTGCCGCGCAGGCAATTTCCGCAGTTGTTGTCGCGGTCCACCTTTCCGATTCGTCGAATTCGAGCTTGGCGCGATTGCCCGCCACCAGATGCTTCACGTAGCGGAACGAATCCGGGGTGGAGGCGGAATGTCCATCACCGCGACGGTGTTGTCGCCCCAATGCGTGACGGCCAGCCATTTTCCGTCCGGACTGGAGGCGATCATCTTGGGCAACGGGCCGGTGGGGAACACGCGCAGGATGCTGTCGGTGCGGGTGTCAATCAAGGCGACCGCGCTGGGAAGCTGGGCGTTGGCATCGAAGCTTCTGCGGTAATAGGTCACCCACAGGTACTTGCCTTCGTGCGACAGGGCGCTCTCCACCGGCTTTCCGCGAAACACGTTCACGTTGGAGCGCTTGCCGAACTTGTAGTCGAACACCTCGGTTCCCGCAAAACGCGCGGAATCGGCGCGGGTAAATTCGTGTTCGATGCTGGTCTTGCGGGTCCAGGTGGGCACATCGATCACCACCGTATGGCCGCCCTCCAGCGACTCGATGTAGAGCTTGGATCCGTCGGGTAGAAAGTGCGCGGACTTGGGAGAGTTGATGTCGGGTTCGTAGTGGTCGGCCGGGTTGCCGGGTTTGGACATCATGGCCTGGAATCGTGTGACCAACTCCAATCGGACTTCGGCGTTGCCGGCCCCGACTTGGTGCCGATCTTGGTCCAGACGGGGCCTTCCGGCGCGGGAACCTTGGCGGCCAAAAACAGCGAGGCGAGCAGGGAAATTGCAGGAGGGATCATAGGGCGGAAAAATAGATCCATGGGAATCCTGACCGCAGGGATTGTACCTTCCCGCCAGGTTTTTTCATCACCCTCGATCCAGGAGATCCCAATGGACTTGTTCGGCGCCGCCACCTCCGCGTTCACCTCGGGCCAAGGCCCCACCCAAGCCATCAAAAGCCTCTTCCTGCAGTGGGTTTCGGGGCCTGACGTGGCGGGCAAGCTCGATCTCCATCTTGCGCGAACACAACCTGCCTTTCTCCTCCGCACAGGTGCTGGGACTGTTGCGGTCCTCCGGCCTGATCGAAGACCGCGACGGCGGCGTGGTGGGCACGGCCAGCTGCAGGAGCCGGGCTTGATATTTCCAGCCTGTTGCAAGGTCAAGGCGGCGAAGGCGGTGCGTTGGGCGGGATCGGCAAATTGTTTGGGTGAATCACTTTGGGTCACATTCCCCAAAAGTCTTCCTGAGCGTAGCCGAATGGCTTGCTTCGGTGACCCGGAATTCTCTTGCTAAGAAAAATACCCGCAGCTTGCTGCGGGGTGGATTATCCGGTACGACGAGTTCTGGGCGATGCAAGGCCCGTCAGTCTGCCATCGCTTCCAGAGGCTTGAGGTAGCTTCTTTCCTTGCGCCATTGGACCAGGGCCCAGCCGAACAATAGGGGTGCGAGCAGGGCGACCAATCCAAGCCAAACTCGCAGAGTTTTGACGATGGCCGGGAAGCGGGATCCGCTCTCGAACATCCAGCCTTTCGAAGATTTTCCGATCACGATCGCGACAGGAGCTCCACGGTCGCGGGTCAAGAAATCCAGGATGCTTGTTGGGTTTCCGAAGGCTTCGAGCATGACTTGGGTTTGAACCAGGGATCGGAGTTCCTTCAACGAAACAGAGACCCAAATTGTCGGGCTGTTTCCTTGGTATTTCTGGATCGCATCCAGGAGAGGTTCCACCGTGAGACCAGCTGGGAGCCGATCTCCTAGATTCCCGGGAGAACCGCGTTCCAGGCGTTCGCGGGCATCGTCGAGCTCTTTGAAGCCAGTCAGCAGGGAATCGAGCGAATCCTGGCGGACTCGGGTGGAGTTGAATATAACCGACCATATTCGATCGGTTTTCCGGGGCTCTTGGGGCTTTGTATTTCAGAACCAGTGAGGGCAGTTGGACTTCACGGCCAGGCTCCAGGGACAGGCTGTCGAGATCGCTAAGCTGGGTGACCATCACGCTCTCGAGGATGGAAGAGGATTTCTTTCCATGCGCTCCATCCGTAGTGCGGACCGGAGAAAGCGACCGGGAGAGTGCTCACCACAAGAAGCACAACCCAGAGGGCTGATTTCTTCGCCTTCCCCGGTCGGATGGATCCCATGCCCCGGTCCAAATCTTGCCCAAGTGTGCGCATCCCCTCGATTTCGACGACGACGAGGAAGTGATTCTCGCGTCGGGTCTCTGCAGCCAGGATCGTCACCTCATGGTAGGGCAGAATCTGTTTCCATCCAGGTGGAATCACGCAGGGAATTTCATTGAACAAAATTTGACTTCCCGTGCCGCGGCCGACCGTGTTGAACGTTCCTCGAAGGGTGGTCACGGAGTGGCTTGCGTCCGTGGAGGCAGCGCCTTCCGACAGGTGAGCCATCAAAAAGCTGATGGCGATGAATATGGCGCAGATTCCGACGGCGAAGGCGAAGATCTTGATGGAATCCGGAGTCAGCTCGCGCGACGGGGCCATGTACGGAGCGGACAGGGTGGCGATCGTGGCGAACATGAGAAGGATGACGAGGCCGAACAGGACCCTGGTTACCAATTCCGACGGTTGCGGGCCTTTCCGGACCTGATCCTTGATCCAACTCAGTTCTTCTGGCGAAAGTTCGTGTTGCATGCGGGAACGATCCTCAAGGAGTGGGAGGCAGAATGCAAAACGGAAAGTTAGGTCGAGCGGTCAATGTTCAGCGGGATCGGCAATTTGTTTGGGTGAACCGGTACGACGAGTTCTGGGCGATGCAATGCCCGTCAGTCTGCCATCGCTTCCAGAGGCTTGAGGTAGGCTCTCTCCTTGCGCCATTGGACCAGGGCCCAGCCGAACAATAGGGGTGCGAGCAGGGCGACCAATCCAAGCCAAACTCGCAGAGTTTTGACGATGGCCGGGAAGCGGGATCCGCTCTCGAACATCCAGCCTTTCGAAGATTTTCCGATCACGATCGCGACAGGAGCTCCACGGTCGCGGGTCAAGAAATCCAGGATGCTTGTTGGGTTTCCGAAGGCTTCGAGCATGACTTGGGTTTGAACCAGGGATCGGAGCTGCTCGAAGGAAACAGAGACCCAAATTGTCGGGCTGTTTCCTTGGTATTTCTGGATCGCATCCAGGAGAGGTTCCACCGTGAGACCAGCTGTGAGCCGATCTCCTAGATTCCCGGGGAGAACCGCGTTCAGGCGTTCGCGGGCATCGTCGAGCTCTTTGAAGCCAGTCAGCAGGGAATCGAGCGAATCCCTGGCGGACTGGGGTGGAGTTTGAACATAACCGACCATATTCGATCGGTTTTCCGGGGCTCTTGGGGCTTTGTATTTCAGAACCAGTGAGGGCAGTTGGACTTCACGGCCAGGCTCCAGGGACAGGCTGTCGAGATCGCCAAGCTGGGTGACCATCACGCGCTCTCGAGGATGGAAGAGGATTTCTTTCCATGCGCTCCATCCGTAGTGCGGACCGGAGAAAGCGACCGGGAGGGTGCTCACCACGAGGAGCACGGCCCAGAGGGCTGATTTCTTCGCCTTCCCCGGTCGGATGGATCCCATGCCCCGGTCCAAATCTTGCCCAAGTGTGCGCATCCCCTCGATTTCGACGACGACGAGGAAGTGATTCTCGCGTCGGGTCTCTGCAGCCTTGATCACCACCTCGCGGATGGGAAGAAACTGCTCCCCATCCGGACGGCATCACACAGGGATGCCGTTGAAGTAAACATGGCATTTTCCGCGACGGCCGATGGTCTCGAAGGTTCCCCGAAGTGCGGTCATGGTGTGGCTTTTGTCCGCATCGAGGGTGCCTTCCACCAGGTGGGCCATGGAAACCATCACGGCGAGGAACACAGAGCAGATTCCGACAGCCAGGGCGTATGCACCGATGGAATTCGCGTGCAAATCGCTCGAGGTAGCGGCCAGGACGGCGATCGTGGCGATCAGGAGGCCACCGACAATGGCCAGAAGGGCCTTGGTTCCGGAGCGTAGCTGCTGTGGACCTTTTTTGACTTGATCCTGTATCCAGCTGACTTCTGCTGGCGAAAATTCCTGTGGCATGCGGAGGATGTCCTTGGGGATAGGAAAAGAGCGATTGGCGAGGAAACAATGGGCGTCACGCGGGGCTTGGCACTTTTCGTCGATCTTGCCATAGAGCGGGTTTAGACAACGATGAGAACAAAGGTAAATCAAGCGATAGGTTGTTGTAGAGACGCCCCGTCGGGGCGTCTCTACAACAACCTATCGCTTCCGCAGCCACTCGATCGGCTTTGCTGTGTGGGCGATCGAAAGCGGATGCTCCAGCGCGACCTCGCGGCCCCAGCCGTGCAGCGTTTCAAAGCGGCCGTCGCGGGTAATGTCCAGATCCCTTTGAGGCTGATTGGGGACTCCTCCCCACGACCAGGCCAGCCACCCGATTTCCCGGGCGTGGCATTCTTCCAAGATGGTTTGCCAAGCGATGCGGTCCTGTTCCTGGACCTCGCCAGCCTCGGAAAAGGCCGCGCCGAACTCGCCCACCACCAGCGGCAGCCCTTTGGCTTGGGCATCGGCCAAGGCGTCCACCACGCGACGTGCCGCGCTTTCCGGCGAACCGCCGGAATTTTTGGCCGGCCACCACATGTGGACCGATAGCAGCACGTTTTTCAGAGGATCGAGGTGCACCAGTGCCGATCCGGTGCGCAAAGAAGTCCGTAATCCTGGCCCCAAAACGCGGCATCGATCATCAGGGGACAGCGGATTCCCGCCAGGCGCAGGCGGCGCAGCGCATCCGAATACGCGGCTGCGAAGTCGGAATCTGTCACCTCTTCGCCGACTTCGTTTCCGATGTTCAGTACCAGTCGGCCTTGGTGCTTTTTTGGTCACGGCCAGGTAGTCCGGACGCAGCCAGCCCGAAACCACGGCATCCAGCTCTTCCCACTTGCCGGTGGCGTCGTGGAACTCGGCGATGGGGAGCATGCCCAGTCCGGCGCACCTCTCGAGGAGCGCGTCCAATTCCTGTGCCGTCCCCTCGGCCAAGGTCCAAACCAGGCGAATGCAATTGGCGCCCGTGCGGGAAATCTCCTCCAACGCGTTTCCGGTCCGGTCGCCCCAAACGAACATCTCGTTGACCCCGCGCAGGATCACGCGCGACCCGTCGGGGATGTCAGAAAACGTCCATCAACTTGGAAGCAGGGGGATCGACAGGTCGCGAAGTCGGCATGGTGGAAAAGTGCATCCCCGTGCCCACTCTTTCGGGGCTCGACAGCCCTTCCCGAAGGCTCAGAACGAGGGAGGAAGCGGAAATCGGGCTTTGGGGTTTCCCATATCATCCTCCAGCTGGACCCAACGGATGGCGGCGCTGGGGCGACGAACCAACAGGCCGTCGGCTTGGGAGGAAAACGCTGCAGGGGAAAGCCGGACGGCCTTTCCGTCGCTGGCCACAACCGTTCCCCGCAGGAAATGCGTGACCTGCGCTCGTTCCATCCTCACGAGGTAACCCTCCGGGACGCGTTGGATGGCGCGAGGCGTTTGGCGAGGCACGAGCGTGGAGGTCGGGCCGCAACAGACGTTGTTGAGGGTCCGTCAGACATTCGGGGTGTTGTTGGTCATCGAGAGGATTCCCAAAAGCCCCAGGGTTTGGGCTTCGACATCAAGCCTGGCGGGGGCGGATTGGCTGGTGTCCCCATCCACCAGGAAGTCCACTCCGGGAACCATGGACGTTTGGAGGCTGTCCAAGATGGTATGGAAGGCCTTGTGGGCGGGTTCGGTGGTGTCGGAGGAGTCTTGCGCGGCGGCGGCGAGGGAGCCCCAAAGGGCCCGGGTCATGAAGTGCTCGTAGAGGCCTTCGTCCCAGCCCAACAGACTCGCGTCGTCGACCCGGTACATCCCTGGCTGGACAGGATTTACATGGCCTGCCTTCCACGCCTCCCTGGCCCATGAGACCAGCGAAGGTTTGATGGTGGAGTTCCAACGGATGGCCGTCGCCAGATGCCAGACAGCCCGCAGCGCGTCCTTTCCCATTTCCCTGGCGTCGGGGTCGCGATTGGCAATGGGCGCGATCACCGCCGCACCCGTGGGGGAGCTGGCACTGCGCATCATGGCGCGGTTGGAATTGGGTTGGCTCCTCAGAAGGCTCAGGGTGCCGGATTCCAGCTTCGACCAGTCGTACGATGGCAGGAATTCCTTGGCCGTCGCCTCGTGGAAAAGTCGGAACCAACCCGCGGACTGGTCGGACATTTTCCGGTAGGAGGAGCGTCCTCGTAAAGGCAGCACCTGGGGCGGAAAGTCCGTGCTGGGAAATCGGAGGATGAGGGATTGAAGGAGCTGCTTTGCACGGGTCGCATATTGCCGGCTTTCGGCGGAGGTGTTCTGCCAGAGGTCGGCTTTGACCAAAGCCGAGGCGAACAGCAAGGAGCCGCACAGGTCGAAGTTCGACTCGGAGGCGTAGGGGGGATCCCTTCCGCGGAGGACTCGTGGTAGATGTTGCGTGAATCATCCACAGGCGAGCCTCGGTGGTCCTCCAGAGGGAATCGAACATGCCTTGATCGCCAAACCACACGGACAGCAGCATGCCATGCGCCTGGTCTTGGGCGTTGAGTCCTTGTGGGTTTCCGCTGACCCAGCCACTGTGGACGAACCGCTTTTTCCAGCCTTCCCAGAGGGGAGGCAAAAGAGTGTCCCAGCGACCGGCCAGAGGGGCGTTGGTGGCACGAACGGGGTAGTTCGGGGCGGGGCGGATGCCGGCGGAAAGTGCGGGGCCGATCAGCGCGAGGCAAAGGACGAGCGCGCGGTGGGATCGAGTCATGTTCGCCAGCTTTGGTGGGTGCGGTGGGAGTAAAACATATCACATGTTTAACAGGCTTGTCTCCTCTGGCGCGACGAGGATTCCGGTGGCGGCGAGCCCGGCGGCGCGGATCGACCAGTTGTAGGTGCCCTGCGCAAGGTGGTCCGTGGATGTCACTTTCCGTCCACGGGTGTCGCGAAGATCGATAGATGCGAGATCGACGCCTGCCGGGAGGTTCAGGCGCAGGTCTCCCGAGTTTCCGATCGCCAGCCAACGGTGGCCGCCGAGAGAAGTAGAGATGCCGGAGAACTGTTTGTACGGAGCGGAAACGAGCCGGTTTTCTGTTTTCGCCTCGATCTTGACCGAAACCTTGTAACTGCCGGCAGCTCCCGATCGCAAGGTTTGCAAGGTGTCTCCCGCCAGCAGAGTGTCGTTTCGATACCACTGGTAGCCAGTCCCGTTGAGCGAAGCTTGCGGTCGGGCCCCCATCACGGCCAGGAGCTCGATGGTGGCGGGCTCGTGCTTGAGCATGTTGGCCACCAAGGTCGCCAACGCCTTGGCCCCGGCCACGTTGGGGTGCACGCTGTCGGCCAGATACCACTCCGGATGGCCGGAAAACCCCGCGCGCAGATCGATCAAATTCGTTCCGGCCTCCAGCGCCACTTCGCGAATCAGGGGGTTGACTTTCCGGGCGATATCGGCGTCGTAGATGGACCATTCGGTGTTGTTCGCTTGTGGCTGGAGGGTCAGCCAGACCTGCGGCTTGGACGGCAGGTCGCGAAATGACTGGATCATGGCCAAGTAATCGGCCTTGAATTCACTTCCGTAGGCGCTCCAGATGTAGGTCTTGGCGTCGTTGGTGCCCAGCTCGATGATGACAATATTTGGATTGGAGGCCAATGCGTTGGTGTACGCCGATTGTTTCCAGTAGGAATCGGCCGAGCCTCTCACCATGGTCTTGCCGCTGACGCCGAAGTTGCTGACGGCGTAGCCGGCTCCCAGCAGGGTATCCAAAATGGTGGGGTAGCTCTTGTCGCGCGGAAGATCGTAACCGTAGGTGATGGAATTGCCCACACAGGCCACGATCTTGTCGGCGGCGGAGGTTGCTACGGATAGCGCAAGGACGAGGGCGGAGAGGGCGGAGAGTCGAAACAGGCAGGGTTGGAATCTCATGTCTCCTAAAATGAGGCATCCGACCCAGGCTGAGGAGTTGTTTTCCTCCGAGGTTCATGTGAATTCAACAACGGTGTATTTCGGGTGCGGGCACAGAAGGATTTCGACCCTGGAGCTGGGCGAGGTTCGGCACTCGAGCAAGAGGCAGCGAGTCCGATTCGATCTCTGGATTTAGGTTTTTAGCCCCTTCCGATGCTTAGGAGTCTCAATCCATGTTCCGTTCGTTCCTCAAAACACCGATCTTCCACACTTCCCTGTCTCTGGGGCTTCTGTTGGCGGGATGCTCGGAAGATGCCACGGTGGTTTCACCTCCCGCCCAGGAGACTTCTTCCACCAAAGCCCCACCCTCCTGGCCTCGAGGAATGCATTTCGAAGTCAAGCAAAAATCCGATGCCGCCCATCCGGGCTGGATGTCCGTCTCCGGCTGGGCGCGAATGGACAGCGGCCTTGTCGAACTGGACTGGGATGTCCTGGACAGTGTTGGAAAATCCACCGGCACCCTCTTCCAATTCGAACCTCCCCAGCCGGGAAAGTCCGATTCGATCCGTCTCACGGAAGTTGCCCTGGTTCCCGATCCCATGGCTCCGGAAGGCAGGTACAAGTTGGTCATGTCGGCGTATTCCGCAACGGATTCCATGATCACCGACACCATTCCCTTCCAGCTCGATTTTCCCCCGATTTTCGGGGTGGGATTGAAGCTCGATCGGGATACGGTGACCGCGACCAGCGGGTATTCTTATGTGGAGGGACGACTCTACGGATCTGGTACGCGATTTTCCGCGAAAGTCAATCTGCTCTCGGGTGATGGAAAATCGCCGGAGGATACATCGTTTGGCTCCACATGGGTCTCCGACCCAATGCCAGGCTGGTCGATCGACGGGGACTATGGGTTCAAAGCCTACGGTTCGACACCACCAGGCAATTATCGGTTCCGGATCACCATCTGGAACGCGACCGGAGACACGATCCGTCCGGAGTTTCCGTTCGTGGTGGTCAAGCCTTAGGGACGGCGCTCGACAGATTCCGACGCCCACGAAAAAGCCCCGCCAACCTTTGCGGTCGACAGGGCCTGTTCGGTAGCTGCCATTTCCCGCCGCCCGTCGAGACGCGGCTTCGCCGCTCCTCAGGACGAACGGATGCATCCTACTTCAGCCGATCCCGCAGGTAATTTTCCACCTGGTCGATCGCGATGCGGTCCTGCGTCATCTTGTCGCGCTCGCGGATGGTGACGGTGTTGATCTTCTCGGGTTCGCCCTGGCCCACGGTGTCGAAGTCGACCGTCACGCAATACGGGGTCCCGATCTCGTCCTGACGGCGGTAGCGCTTGCCCACGGCCTGGGTTTCGTCGTATTCGACCGGGAAGCTGTCCAACAGGTCCTTGTACAGCTTGCCCGCCACTTCCACTTGTTCCGGCTTCTTGTACAGAGGCAGGATGGCGGCCTTGACCGGGGCTACGCGCGGGTGGAACCGCAACACGGTGCGGTCTTCGCCGTTTTCCAATCGTTCCAGGTCGTAGGCGTCGCAGAGGGTCATCAGGGCCAGACGGTCGGCGCCCAGGGCTGGCTCCACCACCCAGGGGATGTACCGCTCGTTGGAGACCTTGTCGTGGTAGCGCATGTCCTCGCCGGAGTGCTCCATGTGCTGCTTGAGGTCGTAGTCCGTGCGGCACGCGATGCCCCACAGCTCGCCCCAGCCGAACGGGAACTCGTACTCGATGTCGCAGGTGCCGGAGCTGTAGAAGGAGAGCTCCTCCTTCTCGTGCTCGCGCAGACGCAATTTGTCGCCATTGATCCCGACAATACCTGTCAGGAAGTTCATGCAGGTTTCCTTCCAGTGCGTGTACCAGCGCGCGTCGTCGCCGGGCTTGCAGAAGAACTCCAGTTCCATCTGCTCGAACTCGCGGGTGCGGAAGGTGAAGTTTCCGGGAGTGATCTCGTTGCGGAAACTCTTCCCGATCTGCCCCACGCCGAAGGGCACCTTGACACGGGCGCCTTCCACGATGGACTTGAAGTCCACGAAGATGCCCTGGGCGGTTTCCGGGCGCAGGTACACGGCGGCGCCTTCGCCTTCCACCACGCCTTGTTCGGTCTTGAACATCAGGTTGAAGGCGCGGGGTTCGGTCCAGTCGAGCTTGCCGCAGGACGGACACACGATCTTGTGTTCGTTCACCAGCGCGAACAGTTCGGAATTGGACTTGCCGGCGATGGCGCTGGATCCGAGCTTGGCTTCCACCAAGTGGTCGGCGCGTTCGCGGGCGTGGCACTTCTTGCAATCCATGAGAGGATCGGAGAAGCTCTTGAGGTGGCCGGACGCCTCCCAGACCTTGGTGTTCAGCAAGATGCCGGAATCGAGGCCCACCACGTCGTCGCGCTTTTGGACGAAGTGCTTCCACCACAGGTCCTTGAGGTTGCGCTTGAGCTCCACGCCGTAGGGGCCGTAGTCCCAGGTGTTGGCGAGTCCGCCGTAGATCTCCGATCCGGGGAATACGAATCCGCGGCGTTTGGAGAGGGAGACGATTTCTTTGAGGTTCTCGAGCTTGGCCATGCGTTTGCCTGTCGCGCCGCAAACGGGTTGAGGCGCGCCTTTCTGGAGGAGTCGGATTCCGGCTGGATGTCGGTCCGAAGGTCGGCAAAGGTAGATCCGATCCGCCGCCGCCCTCGGGGGCGTGCTTTGGCCTGGGTTCTCAAATCACCAGTTTGCTCGGAGGCGGTTGAGGTGGATGCGGATGAGTGATGTCCGCATGTCACCGGAAATTCACTGCAGGAGCCAGAATAAGAATGCGACTCAAGATCATGCGAGTAGCTTGTGGCCAGGATCCTTGTCAGGGACTGGAGGCAAAACCGATGCGCCGAAACACGATTCTTGCTCTGGTGGCTTGCGCCACCTCCGCCGTCTGGGCAGCCGACACCCTCTCCTTCGCGGGAGATCGTACGATCGAGAGGGACCTGGTCACGGGTCTCCAAGTGCCGTGGGGCATGGAGGAAGACTCCGCCGGTCAGATCTGGTTCACGGAACGCCCCGGTCGCGTTTCGCGGCTGGACCCTGTCACGGGGGTGCGCCGCGTCCTGTTGAACTTGCCGGATGTCTACTCCACTGGCGAGACGGGTCTTTTGGACCTCGCCCTCCATCCCGCCTTCCCCAAGGTTCCCCAGATCTTCACGGTGTACACATACCAGTCCGGAGGGGCCATTCGGGAACGACTGGTCCGATTGGATTGGGAGGCGGCCCGCGACACGTTGCTGCCTGCCGACACGCTGTTGGATGGGGTGCGGGGCGTGAGCACCCATGTGGGGTCGCGCTTGTTGTTCTTGCCCGACACCACCCTTCTCATGTCCTCCGGCGACTTCCAGAATCAGCCCATCGCCCAGGACCCAAGGGCCGTGGAAGGCAAGATCCTGCGCATGACCACCGCAGGCGCCCCTCCCGCCGACAACCCGGTTCCGGGTTTCCTGGCCTGGACCACCGGGCACCGCAATGTCCAGGGCCTGGCCATGGGCCCCGCGGGGAGGGTCTTCTATTCCGAGCACGGCCCCAACAACGACGACGAGTTCGGGGTCGTGCGCAAAGGGCGCAACTACGGTTGGCCCACGGTGCACGGCTTTTGCGACGACGTGGTGGAAGACAAATTCTGTCTCGATTCCAATGTGGTGGAGCCGTTGTCCGCCTACACGCCCACCTTGGCGGTGGCGGGCATCGAGTGGTACGGCGCCGACGCGTTCCCGTCGTTGAAGGGCCGTGTCCTGATGGTCTCCCTCAAGGCGGGCCAGCTTCGCGCCCTGCGGGTCCATGCCGACAAGGATTCCCTGCTCTCGGACTCCATCCTGGTGAACAATCGCTGGGGCCGGCTTCGCGACGTTCTGGTGCTGGCCAACGGCTACATCGTGGTGGCGGTTTCCAACCGCGACGGCCGAGGGACCGCTGGGGCCGTCGACGACCGGCTGATTTTGCTCTCGCCCGCGGGCAGCTCGAAGGTGTCGCGCCGAGTCCAAGCAACGGCAGCCGGTCGTGTTTTGAACGTGCGCAACTTGGGCGGGCGATTGGTTCGTGCTGGCAGCGACCTGAGCGGACTTCCCGCGAGCCTCTACTTGCTCGAGTTCGAATCCGGAACGATGGTGCCCGCGATCCAGCACGGAGGCTTGCGCAAATATTGAAGCGAAGCGGGGAGTGGTTGGGGAAGCGACCCTTGCCGATGCGCTTTAGTTCTACAATGAGCCGGTGAACGTATTGGCCGTCATCCTTTTGTGGAGCGCCCCCTCCAAGTCGTTTTCATGGACTCCGGATTCGGCCGGGCGCCATCAGGTGGAGCTTTGGCTGGACCCGTATTATTCGGCGGTCAATTGCACCAAGACCTTGGCCGAAGGTCCCATCGCCAAGCTGGTGTCGGATGGAGAGCGCGACACGGACTGGTGGTTGTTCGAACACATCTTCCAGCCGCGCGATCTGTTGGTGGAAGCGAGCCTGAACCCTCTGCCCGTGGGAGGATGGGCGGTGCGCAAGTGGGCCCCCGAGGCCTACCACGACGCCCGGGTGAGGAATGTCCACTTGGTGAAGGCGCTGACGGAAGGGTTTCCCGAACCGTGGGCGGCGAGCGTGTTTTGGGGAAACGTGGTCAACCTGGTGCGCGGAGAGGATTCCTCCAAGGTCAACGGAACCGCCTACAGCGGCTTTCTGCTGAGCTGGAGCCGATGGAATCTGCTGGACAACCATCTGGTCCGCGGGGACTGGATCGAGTCCGAACTGAAAATCAAGGGGGACGATCTTCGCGCGGAACGGCGCATGGGGTGGAGCTTTCGGACGGGGTGGCGCGAACACCTCAATCCGGACATCCACAGCTATTTCTACGGCTCGCTCAAGCGCAGTCGCACGGATTTCAAGTATTCCGGTTGGAACCCGATGCGCAACAGCTCCGTGGAATTGAGGATGGATCTGGATCGCGAAAGGTTCCCGCAAGTGGACCTTTTGCGTTGGTTTCTGATTCTTGGGAAGAAGTTCCCCTTCCGAAACGGAACCATGGCTTGGTCTGTGTACGGTGGGCTGGTGGACGAGGTTCGGTCTGGCTACTCTCCGCGACTGCAACCCATCGCACCGAAAGGCTTGAAGGTGATTTTCCAACCGGATCTGGAGTGGTAGCCTCCCTGATCCCTCTCTGTTGCGCCCCATGCTGTTTAACCATTGCCGGAATGTCGGGTGTCGTTGCTTATTGGAGATCATGATGGATCCGAAAACATTGTGGAGCGAAGGCTTGGGCGATGTTCCAGCCTACGTGCCTGGCGAACAGCCCCAGGGCGGAGGCTGGATCAAGCTCAACACCAACGAGTGCCCTTACGGCCCCAGCCCCAAGGCGATTGCGGCCATGCGTGAGGCCGACGACGATCGTTTGCGGTTGTACCCGGAGCCGTCGGGCCAGATCCTGCGCGAAGCCGTGGCCAAAGTCCACGGCGTGCCGGCGCAGGACGTGTTTTGCGGCAACGGTTCGGACGAGGTCATCGCCTTTGCCTTTCGCGCCTTTTTTGGACACGGTGCGCCGGTCCTGTTCCCGGATGTGACGTATTCGTTCTATCCCATCTGGGCGCGCGCGTTCGGGTTTGATTTCAAGACCATTGCGTTGCGCGAGGATTACCGGATCGATCCGGCCGATTACGCGCTGCCCGCTTCGGGCGTGATCTTTCCCAATCCCAACGCCCCGACAAGCGTGGGTTTGGCTTTGGATGCGGTCGAATCCATTCTCCGCGCCCAGCCCAACCGCGTGGTCATCGTGGACGAGGCCTACATCGATTTTGGGGGCCAGTCGGCCATTCCCTTGGTGGCGAAGTTCCCCAACCTCGTGGTGGTCCACACGTTTTCCAAGTCGCGCGCCCTTGCGGGATTGCGCGCCTCCTTCGCGGTGGCCAGCCCCGGGTTGGTGCCCGCATTGGAACGGGTGCGCGATTGGTACAACTCCTACACCCTCGACCGCATCGCCCAGGCGGGCGCCGCCGCCGCGCTCCTGGACACCGATTGGACGCAGGAGCTGACCGGCAAGGTGGTGAACACCCGCGAGCGCTTCGCCGCTGCGTTGGAGGCCAAAGGTTGGTCGGTGCTGCCCTCGCAGGCCAATTTCCTCTTCGCGGCCCATCCATCCCGCAGCGCCCAAGAAGTGCTGGCATACTTGCGCGATCGCCGGATCCTGGTGCGTGCGTTCCGTGGTGCCAGGCTGGACAAGCACGTGCGCATCACCATCGGCACCGACGAGCAGATGGACCAGGTGCTTGAGGCGCTGGACAGATTCTGACGCATTGGCGGATCGGAAGCGGATAAATTCCGCTCGAGCATGCTACCGCAAGATGGTGTAGTAAGGTATCTTCCAATCCGGACGATTGAGGTCGTCCGGAAGTCCCCCATTGATGGAAGGAACGCAAATGCCCCGATCGAAACGCGCCGTTCGTGGAACGCTGATACTGGCTTTGGTCGCATTGCTCGGATCTTGCCAGACCACTACCGTGGTGGAAGAGGACGTTCCAGCTCCTCCCCCGGGAAACCGTCTGAGCGCCGAGCTCGCGTTCGCTGCGGGAATCGCTCCGGACAGCGTTTCTTGGAAGCTGGGAGTGGAAAAAAATCTGCAGGAGGTACAAGACGTCGGTGCGGATTCCCTCTTGCGGCGGAGGATCTCTCTTCAGGTCGAGTACGGGCCAGCCAAAGGTGATACGCTTTGGGTGGAGTTTCGGCGATACGGCCTGCGTGTTTCCACCATGGCATGGGTTCGAGACGGGGCAGGCGATCCTTTTACAGCTCGCTTGGAAACAATCCAACGCGACACCCTGGCCCGGTTGATTCTTCACAAGATGTTCGCGGCGGGCATTGCCGGAAAAACCAAGGCCGACTCCGTCTACGCCAGCTTTTTGTTGGACGGCAAGCTGGAATTCAATGGCTTCCCCGATTCGGTGCCGGGCGGCATGGAACCCGCCAAAATACGACGGCTCGCGTTGGCCCAGGCAGTCGAGCGCAATCTCACCTTGGCTCAGCTTTCGGACGCGTGGGTGCTTGACCTGACCCCTGGCCAGGCCAGGGACAGCGTCCGGATCCTGGTGGCCGCGGGACTGGTCCCCGCCGCCGATACCTCTGCCTTGGTCCCACCTGATCGCATCCGTCTGACCTCGGCGCTGCGGATCGATTCCGTTGTGCGTCCAGGCGACCCTGCCCAAAGCCTGAAGGGAAGGCTCTTGTGCGAGGACGGTCTCCAACTGTTGCAGGTACGCATCCTGGATGACAGGGGCCTGGATGCCTCGGCATCCTTCGCACCCCAGCTCGCCCGGTCGTTGGGCGGCACCGAGATCTCCTTGGATACAGCTGGCGTGTTGCTCCAGGCCAATGGGAATGCTGCCACGGGGACATATCGTCTGCGTTTGGTGGTCCTGGACCGCAAGCCGCGGTTCGACAGTTTCGAGATCTCCTTCCAGGTGGAGAAACTCCAGGTGGCCAAGGCCCCCCGGATCACGTGGGTCTCGCCCCCCAAAGACACCGTCCTGACCACTAAGGATGATGCCTGGTTGGCCAAGGTCAGGGTGGAGGATGCCTTGGAGATCGAGTCGGTCACCATCGGCGGCGAGAAAGCCACGAAGGTGGGTGATCTGTGGCAGGTACTGGCCACCATCAAGGCCTGGGGCACGCCGGTCTCCCTCACGGCCAAAGCTTCCAACGCGGCCGGACGCGACTCCAGCGTGGCCAGCCCCCGGATCACTCTCAACGCGCCGATCGGCGATGCATTGCCGGAAGTGGTGGCGGTGGATCCCGCAGATGGAATCGATACCGTCGACTTCGCGACCTCCAGCCGCAAGATTTCCTGGAAGTTCGCGGCTGGTGCGCAATTCAAGGATGTCCAGGTGGTGCTGGATCCGGGAAATGGAGCTCCCGTGAACCTGGTTGCCAAAGAGAAGGATCTGGTTTGGTCGGCGGACATTCCGCTGCCAGCCACTGGAAAGCAGAGCTTGGTGAAGGTTCTGGTCGTGACCAATTCCAACTATGTGGTACCGGTTGACACGTTTTGGCTCACGCGATCGAAGGATACGGCCGCTCCCGTCATCGTTTCCCAAGCGCCACCAAAGGTCGTCAATTTCGACAACTTGACCGTGACTCTGCAGTGGAAGGTCACGGACAACCACAAGGTGGATACCGTCAAGATCAACGGCACCCGGGTGATGCCGCAAGCCCTTGGGTCGGACTACTACTCCTATGTCCTGAAGCTGGACACCGGCACCACCAAGGCGCGGGTGGTGGTGCACGACAGCACGGGAAACATCGCCAAGGACAGCGTGGACGTGATCCGCTTGCACTCCAGCGATCCGCCCAGGCTGGTGCGGAAAACGGGCACCACCAATCGCCCGATCGAATACCGCTCGACGGATTCCTACACAGTGGCCTGGACAGTGACCGACAAGGAATTGTTGGACTCCGTGGTGATCGCGGGAGTCACGGTCAAGGATGCCGACGGACTGGGCAGCTATTCGCGCACGGTCGCGATCGGACCGGGAGCCAATCGAATCGGGATCCAGGCCTGGGGGAAATTTTCGGGCAAATCGGCGGTCGATACGGTGGAAATCACCACGGTCGCTTCCGATGCGGATCTCAACAAGTACAACATCCAGTTGATGCCCGACGGGCGGGTTTGGATGACCTCCAACATGCGCGTCACCGGGGGAGGGTGCGGCATCTGGGGCTGTGAGCTCTCCGGACGTGTCTACACCTGGTCCATGGCGATGGGCTTGAGTTCTGCCGGCGACTTGAAATTTACCGAGTATACGCCCCTCAGCGTCGTTCCGGGGATCTGCCCCAAGGGATGGCATGTGGCGCAGGCGAAGGAATGGTCGGCGCTGTACGCTGCGACCATGCCAAAGGGCGCGACGGATTCCGCTCTCGCACTGCGCATCGACACGGGCTGGGGTGGAACCCAAGGCCAAAACCGATGGGACAACTTCCTGGCGGCGAACATCCTCTTCCCGGAGGTGACCATGACCATTGGCACTGGCGGAATCCCGATTCCCAAGGTCACCAACCGCGTCCGATCCATGTTCTGGACACCTGGAGAGTCGGAGCCTACGATGGCCCAAGTTGTCTACGCTGGCGCTTCGGGGACCGGAGTGGTCTCGACAGAAAAACCCATGCCCCTGGGAGTCCGCTGCATCGAGGACAAGAAAACAGTGATTCGACCCATCGGGGTGATCATCGCGGACCATTTGATCCCGTAGTCCTCGGCCGTACACTCGGGGGCATCCCCAGCGATGCCCCCAGCCCGGACGCAGGGTGTGATGGAGACGGCACCAGACAGGTTTTGACGGATTTTCGGATCCTGCGATCCGCCACGTCGGCGGGAAAAAGATTCCGCTGACGTGACTTCCTGCACGCCGGAAGGGTAAGGTATCTTCCAATCAAGGCGGCCAAGGCCGCTTGGAAGCTCCCACCGATGGAAGGAAACCAAATGTCCCGATCCAATCGCGCCGTACGTGGAACGTTGTTGCTCGCCGTGTTCGCATGGTTCGGGTCGTGCCAGTCCACCACCGTGGTGGAGGACGAGCCCCTTGACCAGATTCCGTCCAGTCGCTTGGCCATGGAGCTCTTGTTCGCCCCGGAAATTTCCCCAGACAGCGTCGCCTGGAATCTGGCGGGATCCAAAGGCGTGCAGGTGGCTCAGGACAACGGAGCGGACTCCCTCCTGCGTCGGAAAATTTCCGTCCAGATCGAGTACGGGGCCGCCAAAGGGGATTCCCTTTGGGTTGAGTTTCGCCGGTACGGACTGAGGGTGTCCGCCATGGCCTGGGTTCGCGAAGGAGCGGATGGCCAGTTCGGGCATCGAGTGGAAACCGTCCGGCGCGACACCCTGGCGAGGCTGCTGCTTCGCCAAATGTTCGCGGCGGGGATTTCCGGGAAAGCCAAGGCGGATTCCGTCTACGCCAAACAGCTGTTGGACGGGAAACTGGAATTCGATGGATTTCCCGATTCGGTGCCGGGCGGAATGGAGCCTGTCAAGATCCGTCGGTTGGCGTTGATCCAGGCGGTCGCCCGCAAGCTTCCCTTGGCCCAGCTTTCGGATGTCTGGCTGCTCGACCTGACCCCGGGCCAGGCCCGGGACAGCATCCGGGTCCTGGCGGCCGCGGGCCTGGTCTCCGCGGCCGACACCTCCGCCTTGGTTCCGCCGGCGCGCATCCGCGTGACTTCGCCGTTGGCGATCGATTCCGTTCTGCGTCCGGGCGGTCCTGCCCAGATCCTGAAGGGAAAGCTCATGTGCGAGGATGGCATCCAACTTCTGCAGGTGCGCATCTTCGACGACAAGGGCTCGGATGCTTCCGCTTCCTTCGCCCCGCACTCCTTGCGAGCTCTGGCGGGCAACGAGATTTCCCTGGACACTTCCGGTGTGGTCCTCCAGACCAATCCAGGCGCGGCCGCCGGAGCCTACCGATTGGTCCTGACGGTGATCGATCGCAAGCCTCGGCTGGATACGTTCGGCTTTGTTTTCCAGGTCCAGGCTTCCAAGACAGCCAAGGCTCCCCGCATCTCTTGGGTTTCTCCGCCCAAAGACACCGTCCTGACCACGAAGGATTCCACTTGGCTTGCCAAGGTCAAGGTGGAGGATTCCCTGAAGATCGATTCTGTGACCATCGGGGGGCATCTCGCCACGAAGGTGGGCGATCTCTGGCAGGTGCTGGACACCATACATGCGTGGGGAACTCCGGTCTCCCTCATGGCCAAGGCCTACAACGCGGGCGGACGCGACACGAGCCTGGCCAGTTCCAGGATCACCCTCAACGCGCCGATCGGCGAAGCGCTGCCGGAAGTGGTGGCGGTGGATCCTGCGGATGGTTCCGACACGGTCGCCTTCGCCACCTCCAGCCGGAAGATTTCCTGGAAGTTCGCCGCTGGCGGATCCTTCAAGGATGTCCAGGCGGTCTTGGATCTGGGGGACGGATCTCCCAAAACCTTGGTGGCGACCAGAACGGATTCGATCTGGTCGACCGATGTTCCGTTGCCGCCCACCGGAAAATCCGGCTTGGTGAAGGTGCTGGTGGTGACCAATTCCAATTACGTGGTTCCTGTCGACACATTCTGGGTGACACGCATGAAGGATGCGTCCGCTCCTTCCATCGCCTCCCAGGCGCCGCCCGCGGTCGTGAGCTTCGATAGCCTGACGGTGACGCTGCGCTGGAAGATCACCGACAACCACAAGATGGACACGGTGAAGATCAACGGCACCCGGGTGTTGCCGCAAACCGTTGGGACGGAAACTGTCTACTCGTATGTCCTGAAGCTGGACACGGGAACCACCAAGGCGCGGGTGGTGGCCCGCGACAGCACCGGAAACATGTCCAAGGACAGCGTGTCCGTGATCCGCCTGCACTCCAGCGACCCGCCCAAGTTGGTGCGTCGCCCGGGCACCACCGATCGATCCATCGAATACCGTTCGACGGATTCGTTCACGGTGGCATGGACCGTGACCGACAAGGAACTTCTCGACTCCGTGGTGATCGCCGGAACCAGGGTGAAGGATTCCGCCGGCACGGGCATCTACTCGCGCAAAGTCGCGATCGGACCGGGGCCCAATCGGATCGGAATCCAGGCTTGGGGCAAATTCTCGGGCAAGTCGTCGATCGATACGGTGGAAGTCACCACGGTCGCCTCCGATGCGGATCTCAACAAGTACAACATCCTGCTGATGCCCGACGGTCGGGTCTGGATGACGTCCAACCTGCGGGTCACCGGGGGCAACTGCGGCATCTGGGGATGCGAACTTTCCGGACGCACCTACACCTGGGCCAAGGCCGTGGGGTTGGATGTTGCCTACGACACGAAGGCCTATGGGTACACCGCCGCAAGCGCGCCTCGCGGACTTTGCCCTGCGGGTTGGCATGTCGCGCAGGCCAAGGAATGGTCGGCGTTGTACGCCGCGACCATGCCCAAAACCGCGACGGATTCCGCCCTGGCGTTGCGCATCGACACGGGTTGGTCCGGGACCCAAGGCCGCAATCTCTGGGGCAACTTCCTGGTGGCCAACATCGCCGGCACGCTCGTCAAACAGCTCGCGACGGAAGTCGTGGCGCCCACCAAGATCCTCCAGGAAAGCGCCATTTCCATAGAGGACGCGAGCAAGATCAGCGTCACGGGTGCGGGAGACATCCAGAAAATCGACGTCATCGGCACTTCCGGAGGAGTCCTCCAATACCTGGGCACATCGTACCAGTCCACCGTGTGGAGCCCGGGCGAGACCAGTGCCACCGTCGCCGAAACCGTCTTGGCGGGTGGCTCCGGTACGGGCAAGGGAACCAGCGTGAAGACCAACTCCTATGGTGTGCGGTGCATCGAGGACATGAAGCTGATCTTCATTCCCATCGGCGTGATCTTCACCGACAGTTTGGTCCGGGTCAGGCCGATCTCGGTCAGCACCGAGCTGGTGAAGACCCCGACCACCCTCTTGACGCAACCTTGAGGTTCAGAGGATCCGGAAGCCTCTGAGGTTGTCGTGGAGCTCGAGGATGAACCCTCGAGCCAGCCCGATCAGGGGGACCGCCAGAAGCATTCCCAAGATGCCGCCCAGGTGGCTTCCCAGCGCAACGCCCAGGATCACCACCCAGGGTGGCAGATGCAAGGAGCCACCCACGGTGGCTGGGTAGATCAGGAAATTGTCCAGCATGTGGATGGCCAACAAAGCGATGGCGATCAGCCACCAAGGGGTGGTGGTGGCGCCCACCAAGGCCAATGCGATGGCCGGGATCCCACCCGCGATGGGACCCAGCAGCGGAATGGCGTTGGCGAGCCCTGCAAAACAACCCAGGAACAAGGCGTAAGGGACCTGCAGCACGGTGAGTGTGCCCGTGATGAGGATCCCGTTGGCGATGGAATCCATGGCCTGTCCGCGCAGGTAGGCGGCCGTTTGCAGCTGCACACGGTGGAGCAATCGCAAGGTCATCTCGAAGTAACGGTTGGGGATCATGGCCAAAAACGACTTTCGGACCTCCGCACCCCGAGCCAACAGGAAAAACGCCACCACTAGGGACAGTACGATGGTCTCCAGCAGCGGCAGGACATCCAGCAGATCTTGAATCGAATCGAACGGACTGCCTTGTTGCTTCAGGCGTTGGATCGCGAAAGTTCGGGCCTGTTCCAGTTCCCTGGCCGGCACGAGTCGCTCCAGCAATTCCAGGAGACCGGACAGTCGCAGCGAGGCTTGTTGGAGATATGCTTCGGAGTGGCTGCGAAAATCCTGGATCTGGGCGAACGCCAAAGGGGTCGCCCACGCCAGGGCCACACCGAGCAGGCCAACGATGGAAACCAGGATCCCGGCCGTTCCCAAGGTCCGTGGAATCCCACGGCGGTCCATTTCCTCGCACACCGGCGAAAACAAAACCGACAACAGGTATCCAACAATCAAGGGCGTCAGCAGGAGCCATGCGGACGTGACGGCGAACAATCCCACCACCACCATCAGCAGGATCCACACCGAAAACAGGATCTTGTCTCCGCGCGGAGGGGCGAGGACGCTCTCGGGCCGGACCATCAGTAGCCTGCCCGGGCGGAACCCTCTTCCACTTCATGGAGGCGTTCGTTGGTGTGTCGCAACCGCAGGGCCAGCGACAATCCCAGATTGCGCAGGAGTCTCGCCGCGGCTTGCGGGCGGGTTCGTTCCAATTGATCCAAGTCGCCCTCGAAGAATCCATACAAGACAGATTCTGTCTGGCAGACCGCGCTGGCCGATCGCGACGCGTGGTCCAACAGGGCCATCTCCCCGAACACATGGCCGGGCTCCAGCACGGCCAATTGGACCTCGCCGCGGACCAGGTCTTCCGACACGATGCGCACGAGTCCGGTCTGGATGATGTACATCCCGCTTCCGATCTCGCCTTGCCGGAAAACGACTTCGCCTGGCTCGAAGCTGCGCCGGTGCAGAAGTCGCGCGATCTGGCGCAAGTGGCGGGGATGGACCCCTTCCAGGAAGGGGATCTTGTGGAGCCATTCCACCAGCCGGTCGGGGCGGTTGGATCTGAGGCGAGCCAGCAGATCCGTCCAGATCGGACTGGTCATGACTGCCTCACTTCATCTTGAGCGCGCTCCGGATGGATTTGTCCACGTCGGCCAGCGTGCTGGAATCCGAGGAGTTCCACATCTTGAACGTGGCGTCGGGCGAAACCAGCAGGATGAGAGGGACCGAGCCGGTTCCGTATTCCTGCGAGAACTTCTTGGTCACGTCCTGGAAGGCCATCACGTCGAGCTTGTGCTCGGCGTCGAAGCTGGCGATGTCTTCGGGGCTGGCGGTTCCCGTCGCGATCGCGACCACGGCCAAGCCCTTCTTCTCGAACTTGGTACGCACTTCGCGGATGTGCGGATAGGTGTGGATGCAGTGTCCGCAGGTGGGGCTGAAGTAGAACAGCAAGGACCAGCGGTTTTTGAACATCTTGAAACTGAGGTCTTTTTGCTTGATCGGCTGCATCGGGATGCTGAAGTCGATTTTTGTCGCTCGGGCGGGAGGGGTCGGCACGGCCAATCCGGGCCCTACCGGTGCGACAGGCACGGCCAGAGTGGGTGCGGGCGCCTTGGGCGCCGCGACGGGCGCGGGCGTTTCGGCGAGGCACGCGGTGGCCAACAAGGCCAGGGAGATCACGGAAAGGACTCTCATCGATCGCTCCTTCTGAAGGTAGGGGGCGATGACAAGGTAGGAATCGACGCGCGACCGGACACTCAAAGGCGTCGGCGGATTCTTTCCGAAAGCTGGGCATAGTCGTCTCCGAAGCTTTTCCGGAAGGCCTCGGGTTCCTCCCGACCTTCGCGCAAACGCTGCAGATAGGCCTCCAGCGCGGTCGAATTGTGCAATTCCATCAGCTCTTGCGCCACTGCCAGGGAATATTTGTAAGCCAGTTCTGCTTGGTCTTCTTGAAGATCCAAAAAGCTCCGGCGCAGGGGCAGGGAGTCCAGCCAGCCCGAGGTGGCGCTGCCGGGAAGGGTTTTGATCCGCTCGCCCTGGAAATATTGCGCCAGGCCCTCGTTGACCCAAAGCGGAACCCTGCCTCCGGAAGCACTGCTCAAAAACGCGTGGGTCAGCTCATGGCGAAGGATGGTGGTGCGCAATGCGGGGTTTTGGGCGGCCTCCAACGGCAGATGCACCTGGCCATCGAAAGTGGCCGCTGCCCAGTGCGGTGCGGCGGAATGGGTGCCGATCAAGATCGAGACAGGCAGAGTGGGGGAAGATCCCGTTGCCAAGCGCAACATGTTCCAGGCCCGCTCGGCCTCGTCGAGCACTTCCGATTCCAGCGAAGGAGGACAGGTTTCGATGCAAAGAACGCGAAGGTCCCGGTTGGAGGCTCCCGGTTTGCGAGTCTCCAGCGACACCAACTGGCCCAAGAGGGCGGTGGTTTGCACGGAGCCGGGATCCAATCCCTCCAACAGATCCACCTGGATGCGGGCGCGGACGGCATCCCCCCGGCGCAATGCGCATTGGGCCAGGATCGCGCGGGCAGGAATGGAACCAGGATGACGCTGGGTGTACTCGTTTAGGATTTCTTCGGCCAACGGGATGGCTCCCTCCATGGCCCGGGAGTAGCCCACCAGGAATTGGGCATCGGAATCGTCCGGAAATTCCTGCAATACCGCCTCGCCCAGTTGGCGGCCTTTCCAGGGTTCGCCCGTCGTGGCCAGTTCCAGTCCGTGTTGGATCCGGCTGTTGCGGCGCAGCATGGTCGCCTGTGGTGAGAGGGGCGCGATCGCCAGGCATCGTTCCAAGGAGGACAACGCGCTGTCGAAACGCCCCAAACGAGCCCAGCAAACCGCCTGGGCTTGGGGCCAGGCGGCGTCCATAGGGTGGGCGGCGGCGCCTTGGCTCAACCGACGGACGGAAAGACCCGGGTTCCCGGCTTGGGCGGGGGCGATCGCGGAGTCCCACTCCTCACCGGCAGTGGGATTGGCGGGGAGGTCCAGAGGATCCATGACCAACTGGGGATCGAAAAAGTTCTTGACCTCAGGGCGCTGCCATACCGAGCGAACCACCAAGACCGAAAGAACTGCGATCGACCCGAGGAACAGGATTTTTCCCAGTCGCATGGATCCCTTCCCGGGTGGTTAGCTTTGTCCCGCCATGATTACCCGTCTGCCAACGATCAGAAACCTACCTGCTTCCTGCAAGGCGATTCCCGCCATTATCGCTTTCTTTTTGTACGCGTTCACTGGTTGTGCCGGTTCCAAGCCCGCGCAAGAAGGACCACCACCTCCTCCGCCCGTGCCCCTGATCGCCCCCGTCGGCGAGCCGCCCACCTCCACTCTGCGGATTCCTGTGGAGGTGGATCTGGACTTCGTGCGCGACCGCATCATGAAGACCCTCCCCAAGCCTCTGTCGCAGAAGGTGGTCCAAAAGAAGGTCCAAGTGGGGAGCCTTCCCTTCTCTCCCGAGCTGGGCGTGGAATTTCGCCATCGCGCCGAAGTGGAGAGCATCGATTTGCGCATGGATGGAAGCCAATTCCAGGCCACCACCCGCATCAATTTCGCGGTGGGCGGGTCCGTCGTGGCCACGCACCTGGATCTGGGGGTAGGCTCATGCGGTGAAAAGATCGGGGAGCCGCCGCCCACGCTGGAGGTGACGGTGAAGGGCCGCTTCGCCTGGGGCAACGATGCCAAGATCCTCTTCGCCGCCTCGCCCTTGGAACTCAAATGGATCCGGCCCTGCAACCTCACCGCCTTCAAAGTCAAGCTGGAAGACATCCTGGACCTGCCCATGGTCAGAACCCAGATCCAGTCGGCGATCAACCAGGCGATCGATCAGATTCCCGACCAGATCCGCATCCGCCCGATGGCGGAGCTGGCCTGGCGGGAAATGGAAAGGCCCCGGTCGGTACTCCCCGGTGTATGGCTGGTGGTGCGCCCGGAAAGCTTGTCGCTGGGCCCCATCACGGGCACAGGAAAGCGCATCAGCACTTCCATCACGCTTCGCGCCAAGCCCTCCCTGACAGATTCTGTTAGGAACACCGATACACTGCGTCGCCTTCCCTCCATCCGGGTGGAGCGCCCGGGCGACGGGATGTTCCATTTGGAAGCGCAGGCCTTCATGCCGCTTTCCATGGTGGACAGCCTACTGACGGCCAACCTTTCGGCCAAGACCTTCCAAGCTGGAGGCAAGGACATCCATATCGCCAAGGCCACGCTCTACGGCGGTGGCGACAAGGCCGTGCTGGGCGTGACGCTGGACAAGCCCTTCGAGGGAACGATCTTCCTGAAGGGACGGCCGGAATTCGACACCGTCACCAAGAGCGTGCGGCTGGCCGATGTCGATTTCGATGTGGACACCAAATCCTTCCTGGTGAAATCGGCAAGCTACTTGGCCCACGGCTCCATCCAGGAGGCCATCGCCAAGGCCGCCACCGTGGACATGGCCCAGATCCTCCCCAAGGTTTCGGATCTGCGCTTTCCGATGGGCGATCTCGGCACCGTCCAGGTGGGCCTGCAAACGCTCCAGCCGGTGGGAATCTCGCTGGACCAGGGGCGCCTCCAGGCGTGGCTTCGCACCAGCGGCAAGGTGCAGGTCAGCGTGGGCACCTGCGTGAATCCCTGCGCGCCTAGGTAACTCCTAACGCCCCCGATGGTACGGAATGGTTGCGACCGTTCCGTACATGGGGAGTGTTCACTCCTTGCCCAGCTCAATGTTGTGGATGGGGTCGCGCAGATCACTGCCGGAGCGGAGGAATTTCAGGGTTCGGATCAGGTTGCAGGGAGATCCGCCAGTGGTGGAAAGTGCATCGCCAGAATCAGGCCTTGTCACCAGAAAACTGAAATCGATGGTGTCGGAAAGTGACGCAACGATGGTGTCGCCTTTGATGTTCCAGGTTCCCGCGGCACTGTCGATTTTGCTGCCATCGAGATATCCCTGATACCGTACGGTATCGCCACCTCCCAACTTCATGGTGAACCGGAAGAGTCCATCGTTGGAGCCGCCCGCCTTGGGGTATCTCCAGGTGCCTTCCAGCGCGGGAGGTTGAGGCTGTTGCGGGGCGGTGCTGGAGTCGTCCGAGCAGGCGTGGAAAACCAGCGCGAGCATGGCGGTGGCAAGGGGGGATCGGAGAAGGTGGGGCATGGAAGGCTCCGGAGAAGCTTGGGAAGGGGCAGGTCGGCGCGGAAAGCTACACTCGAAAACTTTCGCAAGACCCGCTTTTGCAAGATCCTGCAAGACAAGGATCCAGATGCCCAGGTGTGACGAAGATCACACTTTTCGTGGAGTGTGATCTTCGTCACAGATTTCTGGCGCAGAATTCGGCAAATTCCCTTTCATGACCAAAGCGAATTTTCCATTTTGTGTACACCTTCCCCAAGGACCTCGCCCATGAACTTCCCCAAGATCCCCAATATGCCCAAGCCACAGGCGATCTCGCCTGAGGACCCCCGCTACCAGCCGGCAGTCTCTCAGAATGTTTCGGCGGGGCCTGTCGATGGATTGGTGGGCCTGAGCGCCCCCAAACACTTCGATCCGAACAACCCTTCGGTCCACGTGGATGCGACCGTGCACAATCCGACAGGAATTGGCGGCGATCTGCACGTGAGCCGCGACGTCAAGATTCCCACCGAAGCGCCCAATCTCTCCCTTCCCTCGATGCCTACTTTGCCGGGCGGTTCGGCGGACACATCGGGATCGTCGTCATCGGATGGATTCTCGATGCCCTCATTTGGAAATCCACTTTCCGGCATCTCCATGCCCGACCTCTCGCTCCCCACGGTGGGCAATCCCTTCGCCGGGATTTCGGCGCCGGACATGTCGATGCCGTCTTTGGGCAATCCCCTTTCGGGCCTATCCATGCCTTCGTTGGGGAATCCCTTTCGCATCTCTGCACCCGACTTGTCGATGCCTAGGCTGGGCAATCCCTTCTCTGGCTTGTCAGTGCCCGATCTGCCATCGTGGGAGATGCCTCGAATCGACTTTCCCGGTGGAGGCGCAACGCCCGCCGGAGAATCTGCTTGGCGATCACCGATCGGTGTGCCGGGTTTCCGGTTCCCAGAACTGCCCTCGATTGGCTTGCCGGACTTCTCCGTTCCCGAGTGGGACTTGGAAATGCCCGACCTCATCCCGGATTTATGGGGCGGGGACTCTGAATCCGAACCCGCCGAGCCGCATCATCGCACCAAGGATGATGGGCTGGATGAATGGTGATTTCGTTTTAAGGGTACGCGGAAATAAATTTTAGGAGAAAGACATGAGATCATTAATTGAGGGACTAAGCGAAGACAAAAGAATTCAAGAGTATGTCTACGATTGTCTGAAGGCATCGTGGAAACGGATGATCAGTTTGCAGGAGACTAAAACCGAAGCAACTCATCCATGGCGAACAGGTGAGATGGAGGTCAATATCATCGGGGTTAGGGGTTTATTCCTTGGCGAGGTGAGAGAAAAAAATGTTCAAGGGCAGTACGATGATATGATTTTTGTAGCGCGAATAGAGAGAGGATTAAAAGTTGTTTACGCGTTCGACGCTTCACTTGATTACTCCACAGGAAGAGCGCCGATTCTTCTAGAGGGCTGCTATAGGTATTTTCTAGCAGTTCACAATACAAAATATTTCGTAACTGATAGCGTTCAGCCAAAAAAAGGAGAGAAAGAAGGGATTGGCTACGGGGAAAAGTATGACAAAAGCGATACCAACCCACCTACATATGAATTCCCGCCGGAAGTGATAAATCAGTTTTTACTACTGTTGCGCCGAAGAAGAAATCAGAAAAAGGTGACAAAAAGGACGAAAAAGGAACAGAAAAGGAGGGTGACCTATCGGAAGAGAAAGATGACAAAAAAACCGAGGCCGACAGCGCTGACAATAAAAAGAAGGACGAACCTAAGGTAAAAATGATAACTGTTCCCGTCACAATCACTGTGAATGAGGATAAATCGATTACATATAGACGAATGAGCGCGGATCAGCTGGAAGAATGGAACAAGGCGAACCGCTATTCTCTCCTAACAGCCGGTTACAAGCAGAGGAAAGCTTACCTGGGGCTGCGTAGCAATGACACTTTTGTGGCTAGAGATGTGAATCAAAATAACATCTTCGATGCCGGGGAGTATTCAATATTGGAGGTTGATGCAGGAATAAATATCCATTATGGAGGAAGCGGAGAAAAAGTAGAAAACAATTCTGCAGGCTGCCAAGTCATACGTGGATGGAAGAAATACATCGAATTCCAAAAGTTACTAAAAGATGACCGGACCATCATTTCTAGAAATTTTCCCTTGGCTGGCGCCGACCCTGCTGAAATTCCTGAAGCTAATTCGGACTCGAGGAAGAGTTATTTGACATATACACTTGTTCAGGCCTCATTTTTTGAGCATTTCATCCAATCACAATCTTGCTGTCCACTGGGCGAGCAAAGAACTTCTAGCTTTGGGCGAATGCATCCCCTGGAATTTCACGCAGTTTCGCAGCGAATAGCCGAACCGAATAATCTAGGCAAGTTCCTTGTGAGTGGAAGCATGCAGTGGCATAGTGGAATCCATTTGCCTGCTGCGAACCCGAGTGAAATGGCTTTGGCTCCAATGGCTGGCACAATTGTCGCTGCGCGACTCATGCAGGCCAGTCAAGCCAAAAAATCAGGAGCCAATCAAGCAAGTACTAATTTTGTTCTAATCGAACATTTGTTTCAGAGATGCAAGGGATTTCCTGTGTATACTCTTCTAATGCATCTAGCGGATCAAGAGTTTACGTCAATTGGCATAAAAGATACTCCTTGGCTGCAAAGATTTTTCCAAAATAAGTTGTATGCAGATAGCCATACAGTTATGAAGAGTGGAGGGATTGTAAATTGTTCGGTCCCGATTCTTCCGGGGGAGGCGGTTGGCAAGGTTGGGAATATGGGAAACGAAAAAGGGATTCATTTCGAAATTTTCTCAGAAAGGGACGTGCTATCAGATGAAATCATGCCGCCTGAGAAAAAGCGAAAGGCGGTTCTTACCATTTCCCCAGCCATACCAAACTATACGGACACCATTTTCATGGTAAATACGATCATGCAAGGTGATACATATGCGATCTTAGGGGAAACATCTCTTTTTCAAGTTGAAAGCGTAACAAACGGAACTGAGGGAGGAAGCCTAGCACAAATAACGTGGAAGGTCAAAGTGATCTCAGAAGACGCACGGATTTTAGAAACAAAAATTTTCAAAAATCAGGGTCCCTTTCTTGAGTATTCTGTGCCTAACGATAAAGATTTCCTCTGGGCAGAAATAATCGCGCAACCGTATTTGGATACTCCAAGTCCGCGATGGGCAATCCGCAGGACTATTATTCCATGTCAGATTGGCCCGGTTAAAAACGAATATGAGCCGGTCAAGGCCCTGCAATCTAAGAGAAGTGTGATCGAGAGCGCAATTTCAATTCTAAGGGATGGTGCAGACATGGCCAGGGAGGCTATTTTACGAAGCGTGGAGGCGGATTTGCAAAAGTCGGAATCCCAAGCAGAAATTTTACAGGCAGGCTCGAAATTGATAAACGGGAAGGAATCTGAAGTCATTCAAAGATCGCTAGAGAATATCCGGATTGCTAAACAATCCGTTTGGGCGGGTAAACGAGTTATGCAAAAAAATGACGTAGAAAAAGTGGATACCGATGGGAGCCCGACGAACTTGACGCCTATTCTTGGTGGGATGAAGTGGCGAGAGAAATGTCCCCAGTTTTCCGAAATCTGATAATGCTATCTACTTTCATCCAATTCGATTTTTAAGATCTCTATCATTAATATCGGACTCACTTGCGCAGATTGGTGAAAAGCCGCAAATTACGGAAGGGCGGTATAGCGAGATAGATCTTCGTGACGGAGGGAGCGCTAAAGATATAAACGGAGCGAATCACAATTTGCGTGATAGTGAAGGCTACCCCTCAATCATAACGCATCCATGATTAATACGTTCTTCGCCATGCTAAAATCGCCGCGATATCATATGCTTTTTCTATTCATTCCGATGATGTTGTACGGTCAATGGAGTCCGCCAGGGACTTTGTCGGCGTATGATCGCGCAATTTTCTCAAACAAAGGAGATGAAATCAGGGGGGTTGTTGGTGTAAGCTCTCATTGTTCACTCGCTGTGGCAGGCAAATGGGATGGCATTCAATATCTTCTAACAATCAGACAAATGGGCGCATCCCAATTGAGCAGTGCAACAGCAAGAATGGTTTTCGGCTTGAAGTTTGTGATTCAAGTAGAAAAGGATCTGCCCGAAGCATGTCGTGAGGAGTCTTCGGAAAATCCGAGAACGATCAATCTTATGGGGATAAATGCATATGTAAGTGCAAGTGGCATTTACTTGCTGGACAGGAAGATCATAAATGGGGGGGAAGTTTTTGTTTCGAAATTGGATTCAAATTCCGAACGGTATGTGATGAATTCGAGTACCACTAGTGATGAACCTGGACGGATGAATGGGCAAAGTCAATCTGAATCCGGATTATTTATCGATGGTCACGGGAAAATTCTCGTGTCAGATATTGGGAGTAAAAAAGTTGCTAGAGATTTTTTCCAAAACCGCCAGACGCTATGGTAGGGGGAGGATCGCAATGCTGATTCTTTCCGAAGGAGCCTTTCGGATATCCACTTGGCAATTCTGGTGAGTGGGAGTATTTCATTGGGGAAACAAATACAGATGGGGCGAATGAAAGATATGAGAAGAGCTTGCATGTTGGAGATTATCGAACATTCTCATTCTCCGAGAAGATTGGAGAGATTAAATTTAATGCCTCAAAGAACGTCTCGTGCCAAGAAGAGATTCAATCTGTGCTTTTGAAAATATTAGCTAGGCAGACCGGCAATGGAAACTTAAAAAATAATGCATGGAAAGAGATTCGGAAATTTGTAAAGAAGGGGGAGGGGCGATTTGAAGCTAAAATAGCTGATCATCATTTTTGCAAATATCGTTTCGAGGTTCCATGGAAGAGCGAAATTTCGAGTGGCATCCAATACTCTGAGGTCTTTGTAATGGCCTATCAAGCAGGCGAATCAGGTGATTGGCAAGTTTATCTTGGCGAGCCAGAATTAGGAGAATCTAAAATGGATGTGAGTCTTTCCGCGCTGACTATCGCCATTGATTCTGGTGTTAATAAAAAGATTCGAGGCGCTCCAGATTTGAATTCTGGATTTGAGGACTATCAGGATGCAAGGTGGCCTGCTTGTGATGTTTATTCTCGAGTTGGCAAATATAAGGATTGTTTCTCATACGGAGACTGGACTGGATGTGCAACCATTGGCGGTCCACCTGTCCACGAATTTGATACCGTCTGTACTAAATGGAACAGAAATGGATTAGCGAGTTGTTTTTATGTTGATAAATTGGGGGGATTTCAGGTGATGCTAGATTGACTAGGCTTCCCCAATGGCGTGATTGTATAGGATGGGATTGTGAGAAATTTGATGCGGCTGTTGCATTGAAACGGCAGAAAGACGCTATTTGTGGAATTTGGGAAAGTCATCCTTGGACGGAAAAAGAATTGCGCCACGTTTCCATGCCCTGCCAAGATAAATATTGGCATGTATCCTTTTGGGAAGGAATGCACGATCCATGGAAAGGAAAAATGTGCATCGAGGCCAGGAAGGCAAAGGCCCAGAACCAGGTCGGCAAACGTGGCGGGAGCTGGGTCCGGTGTTTGAAGGTATAGGGGAAGATGAATGTCCGGAACCTGAGGGTGACACATGCGAATAGTCCACCCGTCTTCCGTGTCCATCGGAATGGTTCATATTGATCTTGCCCCAAAAACACTTTTTAAGTTGCTCGCAAATGAAAGAGACAATCTCGACTTGGAAATTCGATTGTTTGGATTGGCGTTGAATTTTATTTAGAGAAAACAATAGCTATTGCCTTGCAACGATCTCCACCAAAGGGGACCTACGGATCCAGACCATCCAACCAAATTGGACCCTGAGTACGGATCCTCGAGATGACGTGCGCATCAAATTCTAGCGGGACAACCCAAAAACAAAAAGCCCTCGGCCCAGTCATCCTGGGCCGAGGGCTTTCCTCATTCGCGTTCGTCGCTCCCGCAAGGCCCATCGGCTTTCGGGAGCCGACGGATTTAGTCTTCTTCGCCTTCTTCTTCCTTCAGGAATTCCTGGAATTCACGGACGGTGGCGATGTATTCCTCGGTCATGTCGGTCTTGGCGCGCAGCTGTTCCAGCACGGCGTGTGTCTGGTCGGCCGTCAGGCTCAGGCGGGCTTGCTTGTTGAGCTTGCTCTTGGCGCCCCACTTCTTGGCCAGTTCCGGGGTCACTTCGATGGAGTCTTCCGGAGAGAAGAAACGCATCTCGTTGGAGTAGAGGGCCCAGCAGTTGTCCATTTCAAAATAGCGCGAGAGGAGTTCGTCGGCCGTACCGGTGCGAAGTGCCCACCTGCGCAGGTGCAGCTTCTTGACGTCGCGGACCTTGTCGATGCGCATGTAGCCCACCAGCAGGAACTTGCCTTTGTAGGCTTCCGACAATCCCTCGTAGAAGGTTCCAAACAAGATGTAGCGCTTCTTGTTCTTCACCAGCGAATTACGCAATTGGACCTGCGAAGGTCCCACCAATCCAAAAGTCCCGGTCTCGTAGTTGGGCTCGGTCTGCTGTCCCTTCTTGAACTCGTCCAGGGCGTCCCGGACCGGCATGACCGCCTCGCGGCTGGTGTTGATGTGGATGAGGACGCCTTCGTCCTTCCCACGGAAGTCCTGCCAAAGGGAAAGGTCGATTTCAGTTCTGGGCATTGGTGAACTCCTGCAAGCCGCCGGAAGAGGATTCCTCCGGCGTGGAGATGGGCTACTGGCGTAGCCGGAAAATAGAGGTCCAGGGCCAAAATGGCAGTTTGGACGTCGCTTCGGTCCACAAGATAGCAAGACTCCCGGGCCTTGGGAAAGCGGATCTGCTTTTGGACCTTTGTGTCCATATGGTCTCCAAGTTGTTGGCTGCTCTAGGCTTGCTCGCTCCACTGGCCCTGGCTGGAGTTTCTCTGCCGGTGCCTGATTCCACCTTGGCGGTGGCGGGAAGGATCATCCGGACGCTGCCCGTGGGAACGTTGTCCCAGCGAACCGAAGCGGCCAGCCGAGCGTTGCTGGGCAGGCCCTACCTGCTGGGGCCGCTGGGCGAAGGGGATTCTCTCAAGGGCGAGCCCAAGCCGCGCCTTCGCATGGATGTGTTTGACTGCGTCACCTACCTGGAAACCTCCCTGGCATTGGCCTCCGCCAAGGATTCGGCAGGAATTCTCCCCCGCATGGATTCCATCCGCTACCGGACGGGAGAGGTGGCATGGCGCTGGCGCAACCACTTCACGGAAAGCGAATGGCTGGTTCGCAACGCTTCGCACCAGAAAGTGCTGCGTCTTCTTGGAGACACGATCTTGGAGCGTCGCCTCGACAGAAAGGCGTTCTATGGCAAGCGGGGATACCCGGTGGAAGACACCGTGGTTCATCTGCCGGTCCTGATGCGCGCCAAAGCCATCGAGCGGTTTTCCAAGCCTTCGGATTCCACCCGGTTGCGGGCGGTGGGACTGGTGGGCAAGGTGGAGGGGTATCCGGTCTTGCATGTGGGATTCCTTTCGGAGAAGGCCGGGGCCGTTCCGGTCTTGCGCCACGCTTCCCAAGCGGGAACGGTCCGCGAGCAGACGTTGGCTTCGTACCTGCAGGAAAAGCCCAAATTCATCGCGGTGCTGGTGTGGGAGGTCGTGCCCTGATCCACGAGGTGGTCCGTTGGATCCCTTGGGCGGTCTACGCCGCATTGGCCTTGCTCCATGCCCGAAGGTGGTTTTCGGCGGTTCCTGCCGAGCCCACCGAATATCGGGCTTTGCGGGTGGGTGCGGTTGGGTTGCACGGGGTGTTGTTTCTGGCCACCGCCTGGCTGCAGCATCGCCTTCCCTTCGGGACCATGTGGGAAGCCCTTTCCCTGGCGACTTTGGTGCTGGCTGGAAGTTACCTGCTCTTGGAACACCTCGCCCGCTCCTCCGCATTGGCGGCACCGTTTTTCACCCTGGCCGCGTTTGGAAGCGGGCTTTCTGCGGCCAACCACGAGCCTCCGCGTTGGCCCGTCCACGTGCAGTCGGTTCTGTTCGCCGCGCACGTGACCTGCGGGGTGGCGGGATTGGCCTTTTTGGTGGCGGCTTCGTTGTTGGCCGCCGCTTGGCTTTTGCAGTACCGCGAATTGCGCGCCCGTCGCTTCGGCAGGCTTTCGCAGCGCTTGCCGGATCTGGCCACCTTGGATCGCCTGTTCCTGGCCGCCTCCATCGTGGGCACCGCGACACTTTTTGTCGGGGGGCTGCTGGGGGTGGTCTGGATGGTGTCGCAGGGCAGGGAGCTCCACACGGTGCTGCCCAAGTTCTCCATGGTGTTGATCACGGTCCTCTGGAATCTGGTCCTGCAGGCCTTGCGTCGTCGCGAGGCGTTTTCCATCCGCGCCGCGGCGTGGATGGGATTCGTGGGAATCGTGCCCGTGGGCGTGGTGATCTGGGTGGGCGCTGGTGGGTACTGAGCGCCCCGTGTTCCACGCCGGCGCCGCAGGGGTTTCCTGGAAGACCGCACCGGCCGAATTGCGCGATCGATGCTTGCTTCCTCCGGAGCGCGCCGACCAACTGACTCTCCTGATCCGCGCGCGGGGTGTTCGTGAGGTGGTGGTCCTTTCCACCTGCAATCGCGTGGAGGTCTGGACCGCATCTGAAGACCCGGAACGCACCGCACTGGTGGTGCTGGAGGTCTGGAGCGAGGTCTGCGGGTTGGAGCCGGGCTGGACCGATCGGGCCTTTGTCCACCACCACGAAGCGGCGGTGGAACACATCTACCGCGTGGCGGCCTCGGTGGATTCGCTGGTGCTGGGCGAAACCCAGATCCCGAGCCAGGTCCGCCTTGCCTGGGAACGCAGCCGCGACGCGGGTCAATGTGGATTCTTCCTGGGGAAGCTGGTGCAAGGGGCGCTGACGGCCTCCAAGCGTGTACGATCCCAGACCCGTCTGGGCGAAGGGGCCCTGTCCGTGGCCGGAGCCGCGGTGGATCTGGCCCGCAAGATCTCCGGCAACGTGGAGCGTCTCACGGTGGGCATCGTCGGGGCCGGCGAAATGGCGGAACTGGCATTGTCTGGATTTGTCCGCGCGGGCGCCCGAAAGTTCGTGTACGCCAACCGCACGCCGGAAAACCTGCGCCGGTTCACCACCTTGCATCCGGGCCGCATCGAAGGACTGGGCGCGCTGGACAAGGTGCTGGCCGAATGCGACGTGGTGGTGGCCGCCACCGGATCGCCGGGATTCGTCATCACGCCGCCTTTGGCGGTCTGGGCCATGCGGGGACGCCGTCGGCCGTTGTTTTTGCTGGACATCGCCGCGCCTCGCGACATCGATCCCGAAGTGGCGCGCTGCCCGGGGGTGTTCCTGTACGGGATCGACGACCTGGAACAGGTGGTGGACAAAAATCGTCTTTCCCGGGGCGGCGAAGCCCAGGTGGCGGAGTCGCTCTTGGCGACCGATGTGGAATCGTTCCGGATCTGGTGGCGTTCCTTGTCCATGGTGCCGATCCTGGCGCAGGTGCGCGAGCAGGTGCACGCGGTGGCCCAGGCCGAAGTGGACCGGTTCCACCACCGGGTGCGACAAGCCCAAACGGAGGAGGATCTGCGCATGGTGCTGGAGGACTTCGCCCAGGCCTTGGCCAACAAGTTCCTCCACCCGCCCACCGTGGGCGCCCGCCACGCCGCCTCGGAAGGCCGCGAGCAGGAAATGGCCGCGGCGTTGCGTGAACTTTTTCTGCATGGGGACGCGACATGACAAATTCTGTGGCGTTGCGCGCCGGCACGCGAGGCTCCCTGCTGGCCTGGACGCAATCCGGCTGGGCGATCGATCGCCTGGTGGAACGCCACCCGGGATTGTCGGTGGAGCGCGTGCGCATCGAGACGCATGGCGACAAGGACCAGCACACGCCCCTGGCGACCCTGCCGGGAACGGGATTGTTCGTGAAGGAACTGGAGGCCGCCTTGGTGGCCGGCGAGGTGGACTTCGCCATCCATTCCCTGAAGGATGTCCCCTTCGAGACCGCACCGGGCTGCGAGCTCCACTACCTCGCGCGCGAAGATGCCCGCGATGCGTTGATCGGTCCGCAGGGCGGCCTGGATGCCCTTGCGCAGGGCTCCCATGTGGGGACCGGCTCGCCGCGGCGCATCGCGCAGCTGCGCCATGCGCGGCCGGATCTGGTGTTTTCCGATCTGCGCGGGAACCTGGACACCCGGCTTCGGCGGCTTTCGGAGGGGCGGTTCGATGCCATCGTGCTGGCCTGCGCCGGACTGGAACGCCTGGGATGGGGAGATCGCATCTCGCACCGGCTGGATCCGGAGGTGTGCTTGCCAGCCTTTGGACAAGGGATCCTGGCTTTGGAGTGCCGGACCGACCGCGACGATGTCCGTCGGATTTTGTCATCAGCGTGCGATCCTTCCGTGCGTCCTTGCGCCCAAGCGGAACGCGAATTGATGCGCGCCTTGGGTGGTGGCTGCAAGCTCGCCTTGGCGGCCCTGGCCACCCTGGATGGCCCCACTTTGCTGTTGCGCGGCTTGGTGGGCGACCACCACGACGGCCGCGTGGTGCGCGACCGCTGGGAGGGCCCGGTGGAACACTCCCTGGTGGGAGCGGGGGAACTGGCCGAGCGTTTGAAGACGGCGGCGGCGAGGGAGGGAATTTCCCTTGGCTGAGCGGATTTTGGTGGTGGTGCGCAGTGCCGAGCCGGACGAACGCCGTGGTGTGGAGGGATGGGACGTGCGGCAGATCGTGGTCTGCCAACAGGAGCCCATCGAGATCGATTCCGCGCGCTTGGAAAAGGCGTTGGAGGGCGTGCAGGCCTTGGCCGTGACCAGTCCGCGCGCCGCACTGTGGCTGGATTCGAGGACAGAAACCGTCTTTCGGGATCTTCCCGTGCTGACCGCTGGCGAGCGCACGGCCTCCTTCCTTCCGGGTTGGAACACCTTCGTGCCGCCCGATGGTGCGGTGGGTGGACGTGCCGTAGCCGCCTTGGCGGGGTCGGAAGGGATTTCCAAGCTGCTGTTCATCGGGGCCACGGAAACAGCCGGAACCCTGGAAGAGGCCTGCCGCGATGCGGGCATCGAATGCGGTCATCTGGCGGTCTACCAGACACGTTTTGTCGATTCGATTTCCGAGGCGGATTTGACCGCCCTGCGCGAGGCGACCGCGGTCGCCTTCCTGGCCCCATCGGCGGTGGATGCCCTGGTGCGTTTGCGACCGGACGTGGTGCTGGAGCTGGCCAAGCGCCCCACCACGGCCGCCGGCGAGAAAACCCTTTCGGCCCTGCGCCGCTGGGGATGGCAGGATGTGCGCGAGGCCGAAGGTCCCGCGCTGGAGGAATTGGCCGCGGCGGTGGACGACCTCGCGACCCACACGAAAGGCTGAGCGATGGATTCCAAGCAGTGGTTCGAGCGCGCACGCGCGGTGATTCCCGGGGGCGTCCATTCGCCGGTGCGGGCCTTCGGCAACGTGGGCTGCGATCCTTTCTATGTGGCTTCCGCGCAAGGCGCACGGTTGCGCACGGTGGAAGGGCGCGAACTGGTGGACTGGGTGGGCTCGTGGGGCCCCATGATTTTGGGACACAATCCGCCTTGCGTGGTGGATGCCATCCAGAGCGCCTTGGCGCGAGGGACCTCCTACGGAGCGTGTTCCGTACCGGAAGTGGAACTTTCCGAGGCCATCCGCGAGCGCATGCCCTGGATGGAACGGGTGCGGTTGGTGAGCTCGGGCACGGAGGCCACCATGTCCGCGCTGCGTCTGGCGCGCGGCGCCACAGGCAGATCGGCGTTCATCAAGTTCAGAGGCTGCTACCACGGTCATGGGGATTCGTTTTTGGTGGCGGCAGGCTCCGGCGCGCTCACCCACGGGCATCCTTCCAGCCCTGGCGTGACCGCCAGCACCGCAGCAGACACCCTGATTGCCGAGTTCAACGATCTGGACTCCGTCCGCGCAGCGTTCGCGGCCCGGCCTGGCGACGTGAGCTGTGTGTTCGTGGAACCGGTTCCAGGCAACATGGGCGTGATCCCGCCGGAACCGGGCTTCCTGGAGGGTTTGCGGGAGCTGTGCGACCAGGAGGGAGCCTTGTTGGTGTTCGATGAGGTGATGACGGGCTTCCGGTTGGGGCGCTCCGGCGCGGCAGGGCGATTTGGCATTCGCCCCGATCTGGTGACCTTGGGGAAGATCATTGGCGGGGGATTGCCTTTGGCGGCTTTTGGGGGCCGTGCCGACCTGATGGAGAAACTCAGCCCACTGGGGCCGGTGTACCAGGCGGGCACGTTGTCGGGAAACCCGCTGGCGTGTGCGGCGGGGCTGGCTTTGCTGAATGCTTTGGAGGAGCCCGCCTACGCGTTGTTGGAAGCCAAAGGGCAGAGGTTGGAAGAACGGCTCCTGCCCAAGCTTGCCGGAGCCCCGGTGGTGTTCCAGCGGGTGGGCTCCATGGCAACGCTTTTCTTTCATCCCACCGCCGTTCGCACCTATGCGGAAGTGGCCGTTTGCGACCGCGATGCCTTCGCCAAACTCTTCCGATTCCTGCTGAACCGTGGGCATTTCCTCCCTCCTGCCCAGTTCGAAGCGTTTTTCTTGTCCTTGGCCCATTCCGATGCGGATCTGGATTCCCTTGCCGATGCCCTCGCCGAAGGGGTAGCATCTACCTTTGGGGTGAACTGAACCGATACAGTCGCCTTCGCGACTCAAGATGCGTACCAGATCCCGGTTGTGGATCGCAACTCCGGAATGGGCCGGAGTCAAGGAGTCGATCATGCGTTTGCTGAAAGTCCTTTCCGCCCTCGTTCTAGCGGGCTCATTGGCTGCCTCGGCAGCTTCCATCGTGGAGCGACGGGGGGCGGTCAAGACCTCAGGAGCCAAGATTGTCGACCAATCCGGTAAGCAGATCCAGCTCACCGGCATGAGCCTCTACTGGAGCATCTGGGGAGGCGAGGCGTTCTACAATCCGGCCACCATCGATTGGCTGGTGCGGGACTGGAAGATCAACGGCATCCGCGCGGCCATGGCGGTGGAAACGTCTGGTGGTTATCTCAATCCGAATAATAGACGCACCCAGCTGAAGCACGTGAACAACGTCGTCGAATCTGCAGTGGCCAACGGGATTTATGTGATCATCGACTACCACTCCCACATGGCGGCGGAGAATACGGACACCGCCGTGAGGTTCTTTGAATCAATGGCCCAAAAGTATGGTGACCTTCCCAATGTGATCTTCGAAATCTGGAACGAGCCGGACACCAACGCGGCTGGGAGCAGATATGAGTGGACTGACATAAAGTCCTATGCGGAAGCGGTGATTCCAGCAATTCGCAAATACTCGAATAATTTGGTGATCGTGGGAACTCCTCAGTGGTCTGGCCAGATCAGTGAGCCTGTAAAGAATCCTTTGGATGCGGCGAAATTTCCGAATGTCGCCTACGCATTCCACTTTTATGCATGCTCGCATGGCACGTCCAACTTGGATCCTACTAAGGTGCTTACGAAAATCCCCGTTTTTATCTCCGAGTGGGGAACCACCGGCGCGGATGGCGGCTCGAACGGGAAGACCTGCCTGGATGCCACGGAAAGGAGTGCAAACTCGGGCAGAGCGAGCGCAACGGAATGGTTCAAGGACCGGATTGATCCCAACAAGCTTTCGTCCATGAACTGGTCCGTGAACAACATCAAAGAGGCTACGGCTGTTCTTGATACGAACGAACACGAGTTGTCTGGTTGGGATCCTTTGACGGGACTCTCGCGCAGCGGCAAATGGGTGCGCAACATGATCCGTGAGCATTGCGCCGCCGATTCCACCACCTGCCCTTGGCTGGGCGACACCTTGGTTCCCAAAACACACGAGGTTCCGGCGACCATTCCCGCCCTGGAATTTGTGTCCCAGATGGGGACGGCCAAACAGACGGATTCCGCCGGCGGACAATTCCTGACCAACGTGGGCAACGGAGACAATCTCCGCTACCGCGTGCACGTGGCGGCCCCCGACAGCTTGGCTTTCCGGTTGCGTCTCCAGTCCGGCGTCACGGCCACCATCTCGGTGTTGGTGGATGGAAGGGTTCTGGACTCGGTGCGGGTGCGTCCGACCGGCGAGCGTTGGGCCTGGTTCCAAGGTCTGAACCTCTCCAAGCTGGACACCGGTATCCACGAGATTTCCCTCCAGTTTGCTACCGACGAGAAAAACGCCTTCCAGGTGTCTGCCTTGGAGCTGAAAAAACAGGGGGTACGGATCCAGCCGCTCCCGGCGATTTTGGATCTGTCGGCATTTCGCCGGTTGACCAACGTGGGGCTCGGATCGGACAACGATTCCAGTCCGATGTTCCTGCACAACTTCCTCACCGGATCGCAGGCACAATATGCGGTCGAGGCGATCAACACCGACAGCTTCGATCTTCAGGTCATGGCGGTGAACCTCACCGGAAAGCCGGCATCGCTGGTGCTGAAAACCACCAAGAATCTTTCCCAAGTCCGTTCGCTCGACACCTTGGAAGTTCCCGCCGACGGCAAAAGCACCTTGTTCACCTATCGATTCGCCTTCGGTTCGGTGGGGCTGCAATACCTTCAGATCGTTGGCTTGGGCATCACCGATCCAGGTGTGTATGTCATGGAAATCGGCGCGGGCAAGGCCGTGGGCCGCAAGGTGTCGTCGTTTCGGGCCGGAATCGCTCCGAACCTGCGCCGCATTGGCGATCGTCTGGAGCTGGACCTGATCGCCTCGAGCGGGATGGCGAAGGTGATGGTGGTGGGTGCCGACGGCAGGCAGATTCTGGCGCGCCAGGTCGAGGCCGGCGCGATGGTCGGCTTGGATCTGCCGCGCACGTTGCGCCCGCAGTGGGTGCGTGTCCAAGGAGCGGCCAACGCGGTCCTTCCGGTCCCCCCCGGCTTCTGATCCAGATACAAATGGGAGAATCCCTTCGCCTTTCGAGACGGCGGCTTCGCCCCCTCCTCAAGACGAACGGATTCTCCACCTAGGTTCTCTCCTGGTGTGATGTACCGATCGAGTGTAGACCAACCGTTCACCCTTCGAGACGCCCATTTCATGGGCTCCTCAGGACGAACGGTTGGTTTTTGTCTTATCGGGCCCGGACCGAATCCAGGGCGATGCGAAGGGCGGAGCGGTGGCGCGAGAACGAGCTGGATGGCCCGCCTGCTTCGGCGACCAGGATCTTGTCCTTGCGCGGGGACGTGGCCACCATGTAGGACGATTCCCGTCCCTCCACCGTCAAACGCGTTTCGTAGCCCGCGGCGGGAAGACCTTCCCACCGCAGCGGGAAGCTGTCCACCACAAGGTGGCCGTGCTGTTCCAGGTGGTGGCGCAACGAGGACTTCCAAAAGGCCAGATCGGCCACCGGCTGGTCTTCCAGCAGCCGCACGCGCCAGACCAGGTCGTCCGGACTGAGAGCCACCGACGTTTCGCTGGTGGCGGGAAAGCTCGCGAAACCGGCTGGTGGCGGGGCTTTCAAGCCGGCGCAGCCGCAGAGCAAAATCGTCGGAAGCAGGAACTTGGCGTTCATGGGGACTCCTGCCGCAAGGGCTGCAAGCCGGTCTGGTTGATCCAATCGAAAGGTGAGGGCCGGGGCAGGGTGGAGGTCGGACCACCCAACTGCCCCACACGGACGGTCAGATCCGCCCATCGTGCGCGTGACAATTCCCGTCCCAGCTCGCCGCGCAGGTTGCCGACCTCCACGGCGAGGTTGGCTCCCAGCCGTTCCACGTCGCGCAGCTGGTAGGAACTGTTGGACGAATCCAACAGCGCCACGTAGGCCCGCAGCAACGTGTCGCGCGAGGCGATGGAGACCTTGAGGTCGGAGATGCGTTCGGACAGATCCTGTACGGATAGGGAATAGTCGACCCGCTTGGCCAGGGTCCAGGTCCAGCGTGAAAAGGATTCCAGCGAATCGGTGGGGATGCGCACGGAAACCGAATGGTCGTCGCGATTGGAGAGCCAACCGCCCACGGCCTGGGCGCGCAGCAAGATGCGGTCGGCCACCGAATCCGGCTGGGTGCATTCCAGCGACACTTCCACCTGCCGGTGGGAGGCCGCGGGGCCTGGTGCGGATGGCGAAAGGAAAGCGATCAGGGCAAGGAGGGTCATGGCTTGGACTCCTGGAGCATGCGGCGGAAGGCGGGACCCAGCTGGCGGTCGCTGGCGACGCTCATCCTGGCCTGGACCACTTCCAGTCGTTTGTCGTTGGCGCGCACGGCGATCCACCACACCGCTCCATCCGGCTGGACGGGCGGGAGGCGTGCCACCGACCACTGGGCGACCGAGGATGTGTCGGCGGCGAGGAATTCTTCGCCTCGGTAATGGGAAATCGCCGACCGCCAGAAGCGGGCGTCACCCAGCGGGCGGTTGGCAACCGAAAACGACGCGACGACCGATCCGTCCGCCGAAGCCGCCTGCCACACCGGATCCTCCGAGCCCTTCGCGGTCGTGGAGACAAATTCTGGCGTCTCTCCCAGTGGGTTGGCTTTGGCATCCCAGTGGATCCGACCGGGGTTGGATTCGTTGAACAGGCTGCTGATCCAGTACATGGAAGCCGGCGGCACCACCTTGCGGGCGGTGGGGGTCTGCAGCGGCACCGCATCCAACTCCAGGGTGGAAAGCTGCACGCGCTTGCGAAGCAGCGCCGATCGGGCCTCCAGGCGGGCGATCTCCTCCGAGACGCGTCGGATCTCCTGCAGGAGGCTCGCCCGTTCGTTGATCTTGGTTTCGCGCTGCAGGATGGACTTGAGCTTGGAAAGCTGGGTGCGGCGCAGTTGCAGTTCCAGATCGGTGCTCTCCACGGCTTCGGTCACGTCCTCGGCGCTTTTTCGGGAAGAAATCACCTTGCCGAGGGTTTTCACCGACTGGAACAACTGCTCGAACCGGTGCACCGGCACACGCAGCACCAGATGCCGTCCGCGACGGGATTCGACATAGCCGTCCAGCGCGACCACCCTGCGTTCGGCGGAGTCCAGCAACGCTTCCGGCTCCAGGCTGGCCAGTTGGATCCAGCCCTGGTAGGCGATCATCCGGGCGGAGACGGCGGGAGTTCCGGAAGATGTCGGTTTTTGACCGATCCCCGCGACGATTGGAGCAGGGGACGGAGGTGGAGGCGCGGACCCTTCGAATTCCGCGGCGGCGCTGGTCCCCTTGTCCATCAGAATGGCCTCTTCGGCTCGAGCGTAGTCGAGGTCGGCGGCTCCCAGGGAGATTACCGGCGAGGGCATCGCTCGCGCGCCGCCTTTGAACGAATTCGCTCGGTAGGCGGGCGGGGGTGGGGGAGAGGCGGATTCCTTGGCGGAACCCGCGCAACCCCAAAGAAGGGAGACCGCGACAAAGGCGGCCGTACGGAGATTTCGGCGCATGGTCATAGGAGACCAATGTAAGGAAATCAAACGCGAAAGCGACGATCCTCTCAGCCCAACAGTTCTTCCGGGGGAGTTTCCAAGTCGGAAAGCAGCTTGCGCAAGTCGGAAAGCGCGATGGGTTTGGTGAGGAATCCATCCATCCCCGCATCCAGGCATTGGTGGCGTTCTTCGTCCAGGGCACTGGCGGTCAGCGCCCAGATGGGCACGCGCACCCCCCGCTCCCGCAAACGGCGGGTGGCCTCCAAGCCGTCCATTTCCGGCATGTGCACATCCATCAGCACCAGGTCCCACGATTCCTGCTCGAGCGCTTCGAGCGCACGAAGACCGTTGGGCACCACCTTGACTTCGCATTGGAGCTTTTTCAGCAGGCCACGCACCACCTGCTGGTTCACGGGATTGTCCTCTGCCACCAGGATCCGCGCCAGCGCGTCGGGGTGGCGGCTGGGACTGGATGCGGTGTGGGTGGACCGGTTGCCTGGCTCGTTTTTGCAGTGGCCGACAGGCAGAGTCAGGACAAATTCCGACCCGAAATCCGGGTCGGACCGGACCAGCTCGATGTCCCCTCCCATCAGTCGCGCCAGGCTGCGGGAAATGGTCAGACCCAATCCGGTCCCGCCGAAAAGCCTGGTGGTCGAGCCATCCACCTGCGAGAACGCTTCCCAGATTCGCCCTGTGGCCGAGGCGGGGATCCCGCTGCCCGTGTCGCGCACCCGGATCCTCCAGTTGCGGGGTTCCTCGTCGTCCATGGAGCTCTTGATCTCCACCTGGCCATTGGCGGTGAACTTGATCGCGTTGGAAGCGAGATTGGTCACTATTTGTCGTATGCGCACGGGATCGCCCAGGACGCTTTCCGGCGCCGGGGAGGTCCAGCTGGCCGAAAACTCCAGCCCCTTGGCGGATGCCAGAGGGGCGAGCATGCCCCGGATTCCGTCCAGGAGGGCGGCCGGGTCCAGCGGAATCCATTCCAGCGACATCCGTCCCGCTTCGATCTTGGAAAGGTCGAGCACGTCCCCCACCAGGTCCCGCAAGCCCTCGCCGCTTTGGCGCAGGGTCACCGCCATCGCGCGTTGCGGCACGGAGAGCTCGGTGTCCAGCAGAAGTTCCGTCATGCCCAGGATGCCGTTGAGAGGGGTGCGGATTTCGTGGCTGGTGTTGGCCAGAAACCGGCTTTTTGCCTGGTTGGCTTCCCTGGCCTCTTCCAGGGAGCGGCGGGTGGTCTCCATGGCCTCGGCCAACCGGTGGGACATCGATTTGAGCGCCCGCCCCAAGCGCCCGATTTCGTCTGGCCCCTGGTGGACGGAATAGGTGGAAAGGTTGCCCTCGCGGAGGCTGTCTATGGTGTCGGCGAGATCCTCAAGGGGCAGGATCACCATGCCGGTCTGGCGGACCATCGCCGCGATCGTCCCCAGCGAGGCCAGAGCGAAAAAAACCATGACGACTGAAATTGTCCTACGCGCAGGGGCCAGGATGCTGTCCAATGCGACTTCGCGGGCCAGGATGGTGCCGTCGCGGTTCATCCGGGTCCAGCAGACGATCTTGCGTGAATGGGGGGCTCCCTCGGTCCCGTATTCGTCGCTGCCGGAGGATCGCGTCGCGATCCTGGTACGAACGCTCGGGGGAATTCCGGCGGGCAGACCCTGGCAGGATTCGGCCGCGCCGGAGCAACGGACCACGATCGCGCCCACCGGCGATGCTGGCCATAATTTGTCCAGGGAGGGGGCGGCTCCGGAAAGGCGCAACCCTTCGGCCAGTCGGGAGAACCGCTCCAGCTCGTGCAGGTTCGATTCCTTCGCCGACTCGATGTCGTGGAAGGCGAGCACGGCCGAGCATCCCAGGACCGCCAACAGCTGGAATCCCAGCGCGGGAGGGAGCAGGTGAGAGAGCCAAGTGGTCCGCAGCCTGGTGGCCACCCTGGATCCGGACAGTTTCTGTCGCAGCAGGACCAGCACGAAGAGGGTGGCGACCACCGGCAGGAGCGGGCGGGTGATGGACCATCCCAGATGGACGATCTGCCAGGTCAGGACCAGGCAGGGGAGAGCGACCCATGCCATCGGGACCAATGCGTCCCGCAGGGCGTCCAGGGTGGGGCGGGAACGGTTCTCGCGTGCAACGGGCGGGTGCAGCAAGGACCAGCCAGCCGATGTCGCCAAGGTCGCGAACACGAGATCTTCCAGCCGTGCCAGCAGCTGCTGCTGGGGGAAGATCCCGATGGTGCGGTCCAGCAGGATGTCCCCGGTCAAAAGCACGATGAAGCCCAGGCCCAGCGTGCGGTAGGCCACTTTGGATGCGTGGCGGGAAGGGCCGCTCGCCAGATGGTTGACCACCAGCGAAAGGATGCAGAACTCGAGGACCGGATAGAGGAGTGTGGGGAGAAGATCGACCAGGGGAATGTCCTGGCGCTGCATGGACGGCCCGATCACCTGTGTTCCGTACACGGAACCAGCCGCGACGGCGGCGATCACCAGGTCCAGACCGGCGACCCAACGGGAGGAGCCGTCGCCTAGGGGGCGGGGAAAGGACAGGCACCCCACGAGCCCGACCGCCACCGCCGCGATGTAGAAGAGGTCGTACAGGCAGAGCGGACCGATCCGCATCAGGGTGAACGCTTGGCTGGAAACACCCAGCGCCCAGGCGACCAGGGCGATCGTGACCAATTTCCAAGCGCGCTTCTCGGGGCCGGAGGTGGCATGCGACCCTCGCCACAGCAGCAGGGCCGCCCAGAGGACCATGGCGCCGGCCAGTACCCGAAGCGCAGACAGCGCGGTCGTTGGCTCCAGCAATCCGACGGTCAATCCGATGATGCCCCAGCAACCGATCAGTGCTGGGCGCCGGAATTTCATCGCGAACAGGTCGATCACCAGATGAGGGTACACTTGCCGCGCGGATCCCACAAGCAATCCCGCTGACGATGTTCCAGATCGATTGCAGGTGTTGCAAACAGGTTGCGACGATCTTTCAACGGAGGTTTCCAGGGCAGATTCTCCCCAATTGATGAACGTGCTCCCCATGGGGTCTCAACTGCTCAAATACGTTGTGTCGAGGTTCTTGAAATCTTCGGGTCGCTCCCACCTGCTGGCGTTCGCCAAGGGAATCCTCCATTTGGGGAGGCCTGCACCGGTGACGTTCCCGCCGGAATTGCTGGAGCAAGGGATCCTGGTGGCGGTTTCCGGATTGGCCAACACCTTGGCGATCCAGAGCAACCCCGACTGGGTCTGGCCCGCATGGGTGGTGCGCCAGACCGATCCGGACGACGAAGCCTTCGTGCCCACCGGCTTGAACTTGATCATGACCAATCTCACGCTCCGCAACTGGACGTCCATCGGCGTCCATGGATCCACGCGCGAGGCCATGGTGGATCCGGTCGGGATGCTCACGCCCCGGGCCTGGGGATGGTCGGTCCTGCCCACCTTGGAGGGGACCACGCCTCTGCCGCGGATCCGCCATGGCGTGGTCCAGGCGCTGATTCCCGGAATCGGAACCGGGGTGCGGACCTCGGCACCCACCGAATTGGGACTTGATTGGGAGTGCGTGGCGATCGCCGCCGAGGTGGAGGGCCACGAGTCGGTGGTGTTGACCAGCCGCCTGACCAACACGACTTCCGCAGACATTTCCTGTCGGCCGGGGTTTTCCTTCCGTCCCTACCATCCGCTGGGATTCGGTCCCATCGGTTCGATCGTGGTGGAGCCCGGGCGGATCCGCATCGATGGCGAACTGGCCGCGGTGTTTCCGGTGGTGCCGGATCAGGTCTTGGTTTCCGACCGGGAGCACGGCGACCCCATGGCGCAAAAGGGCGCGGGCTTGCCCGTGGCGAGCCTCAAATCGAGGTCAGGCATGGCTTGCGCCAGCGCGACTTGGAACGCCGAGATCCCCGCCGGCGGGCAGTGGAGCGCCACCATCGTGGTGCCGCTGGGGAAAACCAGCGGCTTGCGGCGGATCGGGGAGCACGCGGTCACCCATGCGGTGGAGCGGGCCCTTGCCGTGTCCCGGCGGGAGGCGGCGCGGGGCACCAGTCTTTCCGTGCCGGATTCCGTGATCCAAGCGGGATGGGACGGCGTGCGGTCGCGGTTGCACGTGTTCGACGACGGCGACCGGTTCACCCCGGGGACCTTCCTGTACCACGAGCATTGGTTCCGGGACGGGGCCTTCCTGGCCTTGGGTTTCGAGAACGCGGGAAGGGGAGACAGAGTGGCTCCCAAGTCCGTGTTGTTGGCGAAGCGACAGACCCGCGACGGGTTCTTCCAGAGCCAGACGGGGGAGTGGGATTCCAACGGACAGGCGATCTGGACGCTGGCCTTGCACGTGCGCCGGGGCGGCGATGTGCGCCTCCTGGAAGAACACTGGGATCGCATCCGGCGAGGAGCCGGATGGATCGTGCGCCAGCGGGCCTCCACCAGGACGGGCAAGTCGTGGCATGCCGGACTCCTGCCGGCGGGATTCTCCGCCGAGCACTTCGGACCCAACGACCATTTCTTCTGGGACAATTTCTGGTCCGTCGCGGGCCTGGAAGCGGCCGCTTGGATGGCTTCGGTCCTGGGGCGCCAATCGATTTGCGACTCCCTCCTGGAAGAGACCGCCCTGTACCGGGTGGATCTGGAAACGGCCATCTCGCGGGCCAGCCAGGGGCAGGGGGGAGCCCTTCCCTGTTCCCCCTACCGGCGCATGGACGCGGCCGCGGTGGGAAACCTCGTCGCGGTCTGCCCGTTGGCGGTGGTCCCGGCGGACGCTCCGTGGCTGGTGCCCACCCTGGCCCACATCGATCGCGCCTGCATGCGCGGCGGCTTGTTCTTCCAGTCGATCGTCCACACCGGATACAACCCCTATCTGTCGGTCCAGGTGGCGCGTGCGCGCCTGGCGGTGGGCGACGCCGCCGGGTGCATGGAGGTTCTCCGGGCCCTGGCCGCCTCGGCGAGCACCACCTGGTGCTGGCCGGAAGCCATCCATCCCCGCACGAGGGGCGGGTGCATGGGCGACGGCGACCACGGCTGGGCGGCCTCCGAGTTCCTGTCGCTGATCAGACAGATTCTGGTTCGAGAAATTCCGGGCGGACTCGAGCTCTGCTCCGGGGTCCCGCGCGATTGGATCTGCGCCAGCGGGATCCGTCTGGGGGGCGCGACCACCGACCACGGACGGTTGGATCTGGACGTGGTGCTCCAGCAGGATGAAATCCTGGTCACTTGGCATCTCCACCGGGGCCCCCTCCAGGCTCCGGCCGATCTCGTGCTTTCCCTTCCGGATGCGGACGGAAAACGCATACGGCACACCCTTCCCGCTTCCACCGGACGGATCCGGCTGGAAGCAAACACGCTTTCCTTGCGAGGACGATGATGGAAAAGAACACACAAGCGGCTTCAAGCTTCAGACGGAATCTGGCAGACGATCTGGAGGACATCCTCCTGCGCGGACAGGGGCTGGTCCCGGCCGGGCAGGCGCTGCGCATGGACCTGCACTGCCACGACCGCAATTCCGACAAGCCCGACGAGCGCCTGGGCAGGATGCTGGGCGTTCCGGAAACATGGGTTTCCACCGAAGAGCTCCTGGCCACCTTGCGCCAGAACCAGACCGATCTGGTCACGGTGACCAACCACAACAACGCCAGGACCTGCTGGGACCTCCTGGAGCGCGGCATGGACGTGCTCACGGGTGCCGAATTCACCTGCACCCTGCCGGATTTCGATGTGGGCGTGCACGTGCTGGCCTACGGCTTCGCTCCCCACCAGGAAGAACGACTGGGCGTCCTGCGCCGGGACATCTACCGGTTCGTGGAGTATTGCTCCGACCAGGACATCCCGACCGTGCTCGCCCATCCTTTGCAGTTCCACAGCCCCAAAGGGCTGCCTCCCATGGAAGTGATGGACCGCTTGGGCCTGTTGTTCGAGCGCTTCGAGGTGGTGAATGGCCAGCGCGACGCTTGGCAGAACGCCCTGACGGCAAGTTGGGTCGAGGGGATGGACGAGGAAGAAATCCGCGCCATGGCCCGCCGTGCCAAGCAGCCGGTGGATCTGTTCCTGCGCCGCCCTTTCCGGAAACTGGGCACCGGAGGCTCGGACGACCACATGGCGATGTACGCGGGTTCCACCGGCACATTGCTGCACGTCCCGGACCTCGCCCGGTTGCGCGCCCAGGGACGCAAGCCGACCGAGCTCGCCCTGGAGGCGCTGCGCAACGGGCAGATGGCCCCCTACGGAGGCGCCAACGAGGAAGAAAAGCTCGCCGCCGCGCTGCTGGACTATTTCTGTCAGGTCGTGCTGCACATGGAGGACCCCGGCCTGCTGCGGATCCTGTTGCACAAGGGCGAGACCTCGGAGAAGTTCCTGGCCCTGGGCATCGCCAACGGCGCCATGGAGCTGCGCCGCCACCGCGTGACGATGCGGTTTCTGCAGATGGTCCACGACGCCTTGCGCGGCCGTTCGCCGGGCGTGCTGGCCCAGTTGGCCACCAGCCGCGACTTCCGGCCGCTGGTCAAGATCCTGGATGGCGTCGCCAAGGCCCGCCGCAAGGGATCGGTGGAACTCGCCCGCCATGTGGACCAGGCCCTTCCCGATCTGTTCAGCCACCTTGGACGTATTTTGTCTTCCCGCATCCAGGGCAAGTCCTTCCAGATCGGTGGATTCTTCGAAAAACTCGGGGATCCCGCTGCTTCCGGAAAGATCCTCGCTCGGCTGGAACTGCCCGCGCACCTGCGTTCCCTCGCCGGCGGAGAGCCGCAAGGCAAGGAGGCGCAGTCGCCCGACCTCGCCCGCATGGTGGACGGTCTGCCCTATCCGTTCCTCGCCGCCGCGGTGATCGCCGGATCCCAATACGCCGCCGCCCGGGTGCTCCACGAGAAGCGGCCGTTCTTGGATGCCTTCTCCCGGCGTCTGGGCAAGCACATCCATCCCCACCGGGCCTTGTGGCTCACCGACACCTTCGCCGATAAAAACGGGGTGAGCACCGTGCTCGCCCAGATGCTCGAAGAAATCCGTCGTCGAGATCTTCCCATCGACCTGTTGGTGGTGTCGCCGGATCTGGAGGAGGCGCCGAACCTGCGCGTGGTCCGGCCGGTGGCGAGCTTCGAACACCCGAGCCACCCCCAAGCCATCCGCATTCCCGATCTGATCGCCGTCCAGAAATTGTTCCACCGCGGCGGCTACGACCGGGTCATCTGCTCGACGGAGGGACCGATGGGTTGGGTGGGGTTGTACCTGCGCAACGCGTTCGAGGTGCCCGCGTGGTTCTTCGCGCACACCGACTGGATGGATTTCGCCCGGCGCACCTTGGGCTGGGACCATTCCTCGCTGTCGCGGCTGCGTCGGCTCCTGCGGGTGTTCTACCGTGGTTGGGACGGGGTTTTCGTTCTCAATTCGGAAATGCAAACGTGGCTGGCCAGCGACCAGATGGGCATCGCACCCGAACGCCTGCACCGCACCGCCCACTGGCCGGACCCGGCTTTCGCTCCTCGGGAGGACAGTCGGGAAACGCTCTTTCCGGGGCGGGCCCCAGGAGAGAAGGTCCTGTTGTTCGCCGGAAGGCTATCGGAAGAAAAAGGCGTGTTGGAACTGCCCAGCCTCCTGCAGCGATTGCGCGAGCGGGGAGTCCCTTCGCGATTGGCCTTCGCAGGGGTGGGACCCATGGAGCAGAGGTTGCGCGAGCTGGTCCCGGATGCCTGGTTCCTGGGGTGGTGCGACAAAAATCGCCTCGCGTCCGCCTATTCCTCCGCAGACTTCCTTGTGTTCCCCTCGCGCTTCGACACGTTCGGCTGCGTGATCGTGGAAGCGATGGCCTGCGGGCTGCCTGTGGCCGCCTACGCGACCCAAGGGCCGGGCGACATCGTCCAACCTGGCAAGAGCGGCGTGTTGGTGCGCAGCCTCGCCGAAATGGCCCAACATCTCGCGCAAATCCTGCCAGACCAGGACCGTTGCTCCTATCTGCGCCAGGGCGCCATGGAGCGGGCGGCCTCCTTCCAGGTGGAAGGCATCTTGGAGCGTTTTCTGGAAGACCTGGGATTGACCGAGGGCACCCAAGCGCGCAAGCGCGCCCCGAACCCGGACTCCCCTGACCTGTTCTCGGAGCTCGTGGGTCTGGTGAGCGGAGCCTGATCGGGCATCGATCCTCGCGACATCGGGCGCGAGGAGAGGTACATTGGAGTCCCCCCCTCCATGATCGATGACCCAACCGCAGCCAGGGAGATGAAATGACCTCGGAGAAAAAAGGACTCATCCAGCGAATCGCGGAGTCCTACGTCAGGATCAGCAGCGGATCGCCATGGATGACGCTTGGGGTCCTGCTGCTCCTCACGCTCGGCATGGGCTTTTTCGCCGCCCAGATCCGCATCCGCACCGACCTTCGGCTGCTGCTGCCTTCCGACGCTTCCTCGGTGAAGGCGTTGGGCCTGTCCGAAAAGCGCATGGGGTCCACGGACTTCTTCACCATCGCTTTCGAAGATTCCTCCATGGAGAAGGTGGGACGGTTCCAGCGCGCCCTGGCCGACAGCCTCGAGCGCTGGAAGGAAGCCCAGTGGGTCCAGTACGACGAGGACCAGAAATTCTTCCAGCGGCACGCTCTCATCTATCTGCCCGCCGACCAACTGACCGATCTCGAAGCCCGCCTGAAGGCGATGGCCAAGGAGTCCAAGTCCAAGAACGTGATGGACATGGACCTGTTGAGCGACGACGAGGGACCCGAGGCCCGCGCCGACATGGAAGGTTGGCCCGATCGCATGGCCATCTACAAGCAGGGCATCCCCATGGACATCGTGGAGGGCTTGCTGGGAGAACTGGACAAGGCCAACGCTCCCAAGTCCGACACCAACAGCTCCAGATCGGATTCCGGCGCGCTTGCCGAAATGGCCGTTCCCGCCGCCCCTCCGGCTCCCGTGCTGCCCGATTCCCTCCAGGACCGGATGATCGGCTACCACGCCGAAAGAGGCAAATGGGTGGGCGTGGTGATGGCGCAGCTGCGCATTCCTTCCACCGAGGCGCAGTTTGCCACCGAGGCCAAGGAATACGGAGAACGGACCAGCAAGAAGGTCCAGGACGCGTTGGGGATCACCATCAATTCGTCCGTGGTGGGAGCCTACCGCGACCCATCCACCGAGATCGAAGAGATCAACGCGGACATGTGGGTTTCGTCGGTGGTGGCGATCACCCTGATTCTCGGACTGCTCATCTTCTACATGCGCCGCCCCGCCAACGTATTGGTGGTGTTCGTTCCGCTGCTGGTTTCGATGGTGTGGATGATGGGCGCCGCCGACATCGTCTATGGCCGCCTCACGGTGCTGACCTCCTTCGTGCTGGCGCTCCTGTCCGGGTTGGGCATCGAGTACGGCATCCACATCTATTCAAGGTGGATGGAAGAGCGCAGGAATGGGCTGAACGCCGAAGAAGCGATGGGAGTCAGTCTTTCCCGCACGGGACGCTCGCTGATCTCGGCCATGGCCGCTTCGATCACCTGCATGCTCGCCCTGCAGGTGGGCCACTTCCAGGGATTCAAGGAATTCGGCATCGTCGTTTCCCTCGGCATCTTCTTCGCGTTCCTGTCGGCCTTGTCGGTCCTGCCGCCCTTGCTGTTTGGCATGCTCCGCATCGGGCGCATGGCCGAACGCAAGCAGATGAAGATCCTGGGTTGGTTGGCTCCTTCGGACACCCATCTGGAAGGCGCGGTGTTGGTTCCTTCCCTGAGCTGGTCGCGCAAGACCATGACCATCACCTTCGCGATCGCGGCGCTGGCCACGGTCTTCTTCGCCGCCAATCCCGGCGTGGCCTTCGAGGACGACTTCGCCAATCTCCGGGGTGGCAAGGGACGCTTCGAGTGGTTGTCGGGGAAAATCAAGGAACTCACCAAAGATCCCCAGGCCGAGGCCAAGCAGCAGCAGAGGATCAGCTACGGTCGCGCCGTGGGCAAGGGCAAGAACACCACGCCCTCGGTGGTGTTGGCCCAATCCGAAGAGCAGATGCGCGAGATCCACGACACGCTGGGAGCCCGGTTCGGGACCCCCGCCGATTCGATGCTCAAGAGTTTCGTGACCATCCAGTCCTTCGTGCCGCGCCCGGAGGTGCAAGCCCAGCGCAAGGAGATCCTCGAGCGGATCAAGGTCATCCTGGACACAGAAAAATTCACCGCGCTCAACGCAGACCAGAAGGCCAAGCTCAAGCTCCTTCGGGTCTTCGCCGACTGCGACACCTTCGGGTTCGATTCGCTGCCCACCTACGCACGCCGCTTCATGACGGAAACCGACGGCAGCCACGGCAAGTTCGGATTCATCTACGCCGACATGCGCGAGAGCAACGCGGTGGAATCGCGCAAGTTCCAGCTGCGCAACGGCGAATTCACCACGTCCACGGGCACCGCTCCCGTGGCTTCCTCAGGATTCATCTACGCGGATGTGGTCCAGATGGTGAAAGACGACGTAAACCGTCTGGCCGTGGCGGTGTTCCTGTTCCTGTCCGTGATCGTCTTCCTGGACACCCGCTCCTGGCGGGGGCTGGTGCTGAACATGGGGTATGTGTCGTTGATCGCCGTGTGGACCATCGGTGCCATGGGATGGTTCGGTCTCAAGCTCGGCATGTTCAACATCGTCGTGATCCCGGCGCTGTTGTCCAACACGGTCGACTCCACGATTCACTTGTACCATCGACGCATGGAACTGGGGGCGGGCAAGATCTCCGAGATCTACCACACCTCCGGATCTTCGGTGCTGGCGGGAACCTTGACCAACGCGTTCGGCTTCCTGGCCCTGATCGTGGTGGCCCACCAAGGCCTCAACACCATCGGGATGCTCGCGGTGCTGGGCTACGCGGCCGGCATCATGATCATGTTCCTCGCCATGCCCTTCCTGCTGGAAGTTGTCTGCCCCAAGGCTCCCCAGGTCGGCCACGGCGGAGACTGAAGCGGGAACGGCGACGCGCCAACACGGTAAGGACAGCCTGCCATGCATCCGGAACTGAATCTGGTGACCACCATCGCCGCCGCCCTGGGGCTGGCGTTGATGGTGGGCTTTCTCGCCGCCAAATTGCGCCTTCCACCGCTGGTGGGGTATCTGGTGGCCGGAATCCTCCTGGGGCCGGCCACGCCCGGATACATCGCCGACGTGGCCATCGCGGGGCAGTTGGCGGAAATCGGCGTGATGCTTTTGATGTTCGGCGTGGGGCTGCATTTTTCCCTGAAGGACCTTCTGCAGGTGCGTCGGATCGTCGTGCCTGGAGCGTTGCTGCAGATGGCGATCTCCACCGCCGCCGGGTTCGCGTTGGCCCGGTGGTGGGGGTGGAGCAGCGGTGCCGCGCTGATCTTCGGTTTGTCGATTTCCGTCGCATCGACGGTGGTGCTGCTGAAAGCCCTGGAAGCGCGCGGGATCCTCGAAACGGTCAACGGTCGCATCGCGGTCGGATGGCTGGTGGTGGAAGATCTGGCCATGGTGCTGGTGCTGGTGCTCATGCCCCCCTTGGCCAAGTCGATGTCCGGTGCATCCGCCAGCATTTCCGTTTCCGAAATCTCCGTGACGGTTTCGCTGGCGGTCGTGTTCATCGCCTTGATGCTGGTGCTGGGGCGGCGCCTGTTCCCGTGGATCCTGTGGCAGGTCTCCAAGACCGGTTCCCGCGAGCTGTTCACCCTGTGCGTGGTCGCCATCGCCGTGGGGATCGCCTACGGCTCCTCGCGACTGTTCGGGGTCTCCTTCGCCCTGGGCGCTTTTTTCGCGGGCATGGTCCTGCGCGAATCCGAATTGAGCCACCGGGCCGCGGAAGAATCCCTGCCGCTTCGCGATGCGTTTTCCGTCCTGTTCTTCGTTTCCGTGGGAATGCTGTTCGATCCGCGGATCCTGCTGGACCATCCGTTCCAGGTCCTCGCGGTGCTGGCTCTGATCATGGTGTTCAACGGACTGGTCACGGCGGGGATCATCCTGGCCTTCCGCTATCCGTTGAACACCGCATTGACCGTCGGTGCCGGTACGGCCCAGATCGGAGAATTCTCCTTCGTGCTGGTCGCAATGGGGGTGGCCATGGGAGTCCTGCCGCCCGAAGGCCAGAGCCTCGTGCTGGGGGCGGCCATCCTCTCGATCGCTGGCAACCAGTTCGTGTTCCGGGCCACCGGGCCCATTCTCGGCTGGGTCCGGCGCAAGTCCCGCCTGGCGCGCATCCTGGAGCGCCCCGCCGATCCGCTGGCGATGCTGCCCAATTCCACCGACCGCCAATTTTTGTCAGGGCAGGTGGTCCTGGTGGGTTTCCGGGGCGTGGGCGAGCGGATCCATGCGCGATTGAAGGCGCAGGGCATCCGGTGCGTGGTGGTGGATCCCAGCCGCGAGCTGGTGGAGGAACTGCGCCGATCCGGAAACCCGGCCGTTTCCGGCGACCCGGCCGACCCCATGGTGCTGGTCCAGGCCCACATCGCCAAGGCGGGAATGCTGTTGGTGGCTTCCTCCGATCCCGTGGACCTGCGCCAGATGGTGCAGATCGCCAAGACCCTGAACCCCACCATCGAGATCGCCCTGCGCAGCGAAAACCGGGAAGAGGCGAAGTTCCTCGCCTCGGAGAACTCCGGCCGGGTGTTCGAGGCCGAACAGGAATTGTCCGAGGCGATGGTCTCCCACGTGCTGGAGCGCTACGGCGGCGGAAGGGAAGAAGTGTCCAAGATCGGCTGAGCCCAAGTTGACCTGGGCAGCGATCCGGCCGACGGCTCGGTTCTCCGTTGGCAATCGTCCACCGGAATCCGATACTTGGATCAAACATGTCGATTCCCACATTCGCTCTGATGCTGACGCGCCTAGACGGATGGTACCAGAGCCAAGTTTGGGAAGGCGCCAACGCTGCCGCCGATCTGTTGGAAGTACGGATCGTGGGATTGGTCGGAAGTCCCCTGGGAGACCTGCATGGCGACGGAGGATCCTCCGAGATCTATCGGGTCGCTTCCAGCGAATGTTTCGATGGCTACCTCCCCTTGGTGGGGTCGCTCGCCAACGCCAATGGGATCGGGATCGTCGAACGGCTTTTCGCCGCCCTGCCTCCTCGCCCCACCGTGTGCGTCGGCGTGGAGTTGAAGAACTTCGCCGCCGTGATCCCGTCCAAAGGCGGGATCGACCAGGTAGTGGAGCATCTGGTCTGGCACCACGGTCTGAAGCGGATCGCCTACCTCTCCGGGCCGTTGGTCAATCCCGACGCGCAGACGCGGCTGGATCTCTTTCGCAGAACCATGTCGGCCTGCGGATTGGAATTCCCGTTGGATTGGATGGATCAGGGGGGATTCACCAAAGACAAAGGCGAGGCGGCGACGGAGCGGCTTCTCCAGCGCATCGGAATTCCCCAAGCGATCGTATGCGCCAACGATGCGATGGCATTCGGCGCCCAGCAGGCGCTGTCTCGGCGTGGACTGAAGGTTCCGCAAGATGTGGTCCTGACCGGCTACGACGACATCGAGGAGGCCAGGATCCAGGTCCCCCCTCTGACCACGGTCTCCGCCCACCCGTTCCAGGTCTCTTTTCGGGCGGTGGAAAAACTCGTCGATTTCCATCGCAGCGGAGCCATCCCACGATCGGAAACCATTCCTTCGGCCATGGTTTTGCGTCCCTCGTGCGGGTGCCCGGGGCGGATCCGTGGACAGGAATTGCCTGAGGCCTTTGTGCAGCGGGTCAACGTGCCTTCGGTCGAGGCGCTTCGAGAACGCTTGTCGAGCCGCGGGATAGGAAATCTGTGGGAAGATCTCCAGTCGATGGATCTTCGCCAATTGGATTTGTGGGAACGGACCATCCAGAAAGCCAGCGAGTCGCTATCCACCCAGCCAGCGGACGGGCAGGCGAACTTGTTGGTGAGCGAGTTTCTCGCCGCCGGCCATATCGCTTCTCGTGCACGCGCGACCTACGGCACGCGCCGCCAGTTCGAACTCCACCAGGTACTGCGCGACCAATACACGGTCACGCAGGAATTGATGGCCAATCTGGACCCGGAAGGGTTCGCCGATCGACTCCAGAAGGGGATCCAGGTCTGGCAAAGCCGTCGGATGAGACTGTTGCTCTTTCGATCGGATCTGTCGCCGGTGGTCAAGCCCGATTTTTCGCACGACGCTTCCTTCGAGTTGGCGATCGATTCCTGCGAGGGGGTTCGGCATCTGGATCGTCCCGAGCGACTCCTGCCGACGGACGATCCGACTCGGGAGGGCTGGACCATCCTTTCCTTGTCGATGCGCGAAGAACACTACGGGCTCGTCCAATTGAGGGGCTGGACCACGAACCAACTGTTCATGGAAAGCATCCGGTTGATGCTTGTCACGGTTCTTTCCTCCGCCTACCGGTTTCGCCTGGAACGGGGAATGCACGAGAGACTGTTGCAGTTGTCGCAGCGCGACGAACTCACGGGCCTGTTCAATCGTCGAGGGCTCCTGGACCACGGAGGAATCCTGGTCCACAAAGCGTTGAGCGAAGGACAACGGATCGGCGTGGTCCTTTGCGACCTGGATGGATTGAAGACCATCAACGATCTGTACGGGCATTTCGACGGCGACCTGGCGATCCGCGCGATGGCCATCTCCTTGGAAGACGTTTTTCGTCCGGCCGATGTGATCGCGCGCATGGGAGGTGACGAATTCGCCGTACTGGCGATGCTTCCCGACGACGCCGATCTTGATGGTGCGATGAGGCGGCTTCGCCAGGCTTTGGCGCATCGATCCGGCCAGATGGGAAGGCCATGGGAGGCTCGGACCAGCGCAGGTTGGATGTCGTGGGACCCAAGGGATGGATCGAGTCTGGAAGAAGCTCTTGTCCGCGCCGACCAGTCTCTCTACCAAGACAAGGGAAAGCGGAAACGGGGTGGGGAAACCACGTTCGGGCCGTCCTAGACGCGGCTGCCGAACTCCTTGGCGAGCATGGCGCGCAGGTCCGCGAGACCGATCGGCTTGGCGAGGAACCCATCCATCCCGGCTTCGATGCATCGATCGTATTCGGCGTCCAGGGCGCTTGCCGTCAGCGCCCAGATCCGCCCTTCGTAGCCGGATTCGCGCAGCTTGCTGGCAGCGACGAGCCCGTCCATGCGGGGCATGTGGACATCCATCAGAATCAAGTCCGGTCGGGTTTCCATGGCCGCGGACACGGCGGCGATGCCGTCCTCCACGACCTGGGGGCTGCACCCCAGTCGCCGCAGGAATCCGACGATCACCTTCTGGTTGATGGAGTTGTCTTCCGCCACCAGGACGCGCAGTCCGTCCAGACGCTCCTCGGGTTCGGGGCGTTGCACCGGATCGGGGCCGGCGGAGGAGGTGGGCTGGGAAATCGGGATGTCCAGCACGAACAGGCTTCCCACGCCCGGAGCGGACCGGGCCAGCGTCAGGTCGCCGCCCATCAGCCTGGCCAGGCTCCGGGAAATGGGAAGCCCCAAGCCGGTTCCCCCGAACCGCCGGGTGGTGGATTCGTCCGCCTGCACGAAGTCATGCCAAATCTTGTCGTGCGATGGGGCGGCGATGCCGGGTCCGGAGTCCTCCACTTCGAAGACCAGCCGAGGCGGTTTTTCATCGACGATCCTCCCTCGCAGGGACACGGTTCCTTCGCCGGTGAACTTGATGGCGTTGGAGGCCAAATTGGACAATATCTGGCGCAAGCGGGCGGGGTCGCCGGTGGTCTTCGCATCGAGGGGGGATTCCCAACGACAGTCCAGAACCAGACCTTTCGCGCGGGCGGTCGGCAGGAACAAAGCCCCGACCTGGTCGACGAGTTCGGCGGGACGGAAATCCAGGAATTCGATGGAAATCCGCTCGGCTTCGATCTTGGAAAGGTCGAGGATGTCGCCCACCAGGTCGCGCAGATTCCTCGCGCTGGACCGCAGGTCCCCGACAAGCTCGCGTTCCGCCGGCTGGAGTTCGCCGCTGTCCAACAGTTCGGCCAAACCGAGCACGCCGTTGAGGGGGGTGCGGATCTCGTGGCTCATGTTGGCCAGAAAACGGGTTTTGGCGAGGCTCGCCTCCCTGGCCTTTTCGGCCAGCTCCCGCTGCTCCTGGAGCATCTGCGTCAAACGCTCCACCATCGAGTCCATCGCATCGCCCAGCCGTCCCACCTCGTCGATCCCGCGAACGCCGGCACGAACCGAAAGGTCTCCCTTCTGCACCTGGGAAGCCGCCCGGGTCAGAGCTTCCAAAGGTTCTGACAGATTCCGCGCCTTGATCGAGATCATCCAGACCGTGATTCCAGCGGCGCACAAGAACAGGAACATGATCACCGATCCTGCGTTGCGCGCGACATCCATGTAGGCGGCCAGCGGAGCGATCAACACCAGGACAGAGCCCGGCCGTGAAGGGAGGCTCGCCCATGCGTACAGAGTCGGCGACAGGGAGCCTTCGCGGGGGTGCGTGGTGACGCCGTTGGCTCGGGCGGAAATGGCATCGGCGAGTATCCCAGGCGCGCGAGCCCGTGGGAGGATTTTCCAGTCGGCGGCTCCATCGGCGGTGGAGCCGGAGTCGTCGGTTGCATTCCAGGACATGTCCAGGGATTGCGACAATCCGGTCGCCATCCGAAGCACCGAGTCGGAAGCCAATTTCTGGAAGGTCACGCTCAACACCAAGCAGACCGACACCATCGCCAACAACTGGAATCCCAGGATCGCCGGCAGCAGCGAGGCGAGCAAGGCACTGCGCAGATCCGCAGCCAATCGACGCTGGGCCACACGCTGGCGCACGATCACCAGGGTCGCCAGGACACCCATGGCCAGCAACAGGTCCCAGGCGGCACCGACGCCTCCGACCAGCAGGATCCAGGCGAAGGCGAAGCTGGGCATCGCCACCCACGCCAACGGCACGAGCGACTCGCGCAACGCGAGCCAACGCGATGGCGGTCCGGGATCGGCGGTTTGCCGATCGCCGACACCTCGACTCCCCCGCAGCATGGCGAGGGCGAATCCGAGGTTGGTCAGATGCAGAAGTTGTCGCTCCCACCCTTTTTGTTGCCAGAAATCGAGTCCCGCCAGCACGCTGCCGGCAAGCAGACTCAGGAATCCGAGCGCCGCCATCCGGTACACCGGCCGTAGTTCTTCCCGGGACGGGCCGCGCACGACAAGATCGACCGCCATCTGGAGGATCACGAATTCGACGATCGGATAGAGCAAGGTCAGGGCAAGACGAGCCGGCGAGTGGTGCTCCCACTCGCCCAGGTTGGGAACGAGCACGAGATGCCAAAAAACGACACCGGAGGAAATCGCCGCGATCGCCTGGTCCAGGAGCAGGACGCGCCGGGCTTTCGGGAGTGGTCGGGCCGTGGGAAGCTTGGCCATGCCGACCACCGAACACACGGCGGCCACCAGGAAGCATAGATCCGCAGGAGGGTAGAGGAGTTTCAGCCGTCCTTGGAACAGATCCACCAGGTGCGTCCCGATGCCGATGGTCCAGGCGGTCATCCCGATGGACAAGATGCGGAAGGCGATGGATTCCGTTTTCTCGCATTTGCTGCCCGCTCGCCAGAGGATCACGCTCGCCAAAACTCCCGTGAAGGCGCATAGGCTGCGGAGGGCGATCTCGAAATGGATCCCATCCAATGCGAATACGGCGGCCGCGCAGATGGCCACGGGTGCGGCGAAGCACCAGCTGATCGGATCTTTGCAGGAAATCATGCCAGTGTCCGTTAGTGTAGCACTGAAAGCCTCACCGGTGCGGCACGATCGAAGGGCAAGAAAAAAGCCCCGGTCGGGAGACCTGGGGCTGGTGGGAAGGGTTCAAGCCTTCGCTGGCGAGTGGAAATCAGATCGAGGGAGGAACCTGCACCGAAATCGTCGCGGCTTCCGAGGAGCGAATCACCATCAAGAGGCCCCCGCGGTGGAGGGGTGCGGGAACTTGCGCGGACTCCACGGCTCCCTGGGCGCGAACGGTGCCGTTGCCTACTTCTTGGCCGGAAAGGGTGCGGAAAGAATAGGAGTAGCTCCCTTCCGGAAGCCCAGCCACCTGCAACTGGGAGCCGGCACGGACGATCTGCACCTTCGCTGCCTTGAAAAACTTGGAGTCGTCGAGGATGGAGGAACCGCCCTTCTGGACATCCAAGGAAAGCTTCATGAAGTCGATCACGAACGAGCCGTCGCTCTCCTGGGAGACCTTCGTTCCGCCTTGAGAAACTTCGACCGCGTCACCAAAGGTGGCGGCGGCGAGCTTCACACGCAGCTTGACCACTTTGGGCATCTTGGGGTGGGGGGAAGTCCAAGTCAGCTTCCAGGGGCCGGAACCGCTCGCGGTGACCGCGTCCATGACAAAATGCGCCCGGTAGTAGGCGCCTACGGTGGCGTAGGGTGCGATCCAAACTTTCGCCGCCACCGCAGCGTCCAGCATCTTCTTGTTGTCGGCGGCGGTGAGACTGTACTGGTCGGGGTTGGGCCCGACGTCGTGGACGATGGTCAGGCCCCAACTGTTGGCGGATTTGGCGGAGTTGACGAGGTTCACCCCGGGAGTCGGAGCGCCGGAATTGATGATCAATCCCTGGACGTTCATCCAGTCGCCTGGCGCTTTGTCCCATGCGTAGGTGGCTTGCCCGCATCCGCGACCCATGAAGCTCTCGGCACTCACCGACGAGGTGCCGGCGACACTGCAATTGGGGTAGGCGAAGGTGACGGCATCCACGGAAGGGTCGAGAGCGCGCAGCGTGGAGGCCATCGAGGAGACGTTCGAGCCCGATGGGGAGCCATGGTCCGAGGTGTGGTTGGCCAACTCGTGGCCATTCTTGGCGGCCTTGATCCAGTCGGCTTTTGCCGAGGGGAAGCTGTACATGTTGGTGATGAAGAACGTCACCTTGATTCCCAAGCCATCCGCCTGGGGAATGAGGTTGGGAATCTGAGTGTTGCGGGCATCGTCGTAAGTGAAGCTGAAGGCGCCGGTGTGGCCGTCCCAGGGCACGGTGGTCACTGGGCCAGCCTGCGTCAAGGAGGCAAAGGACAAGGCGATCAGGCTGCCTGCCTGGAAAACTTTGCGGCTCTTCACGGATTTGTGTGGGTAGATCCATCGCACCTGCTCCCCTGCAGTGCCGATGAGGAGTGGCCTCCCGGTCGTCGACGTGAATGCGAAACTTGGCACGATGACAGATCCACCGGACACTCCCGAGATTCAGCATATCAAGGACGCCTTCCGTTACCCCGGATTTCGTCCGCTGGCGCGAGTCCGTAGCCACCCCAGCATTCCTGACGGCCGGGTCGTGACCCTGGTCCGGCGGGGGAAAAAAGACGGCCTGCGGATGCTGCGGCAGGGGTGTGTCGAACGTGGTACGACAGTCGGCGCCGACTTGTTCGCGACCTGGATTGCGGGTCCTGGAGGATTTGGCTTGATGTCGAGATCCGCCGCGTCGATTGCCCGGTGTGCGGCATGGTGAAAACGGAGACGTTGGCATGGCTTGCCAAGACAGGTCACCAATCGGAACGATTCGTCCAGCGTGTCGGTCGCCGATGTCGTGAGGCGAGCATTTCCTCGGTGGCCGAGGAGTTCGGGCTGCACTGGGAGACAGTGAAGAATCTGGACATTCAGTATATGCAACGGCAGTTAGCCGACAATCCAATCGAGCCGCCGCGTGCCATCGGCATCGACGAAATTTCGGTCCGCAAGGGACACGAGTACCGGATTGTGGTGCACGACTTGGGGCGTCGGCGTCCGATCTGGTTCGGAGGTGATGACCGCTCGACCCAGAGCATGGATCGGTTCTACGAAGGCCTTGGAATCGAGGTTTGCGGGGAGATCGAGATCGGCGTGATGGATATGTGGAAAGCCTTCGAGAGATCATTCCAGGCGCACTGCCCCAATGGCAAGATCGCCTACGACCACTTCCATATCTCTCAGCACCTGGGGCGAGCCATCGATGCGATCAGGCGTGCCGAATACAAGCGCGTCGACAGTGACAAGCGCAGGTTCATCAAGGACAGCGGTACAACCTCCTGTCCAATCGGGAGAATCTCGACCGGGAGGGGCGCCTGGAACTGGAGCAACTGCTGAAGGCCAATGCCCGGCTGAACAAGGCGTACTTGCTGAAGGAGTCGTTCGATCAGTTGTGGACCTATCGGTCGGCAACGTGGGCGCGGAAGTTCTTCGAGGATGGAAGCGAAGCCTGCGATGGCAAAGGCTGAAACCGCTGGAGGATTTCGCAGCGATGATCGATCGCCACTGGGATGGAGTCGTCGCCATGGCGGGCTTCGACGAGAAGATCCCGATGGGCTTCGTCGAAGGCATGAACAACAAGATCCGCACCATCCAGAGGAGAGCCTACGGTATCCGAGACGAGGAGTACTTGAGGCTCAAGGTCCTGACGACAGGGCTACCCAAATGGTAGGGAAAGGACAGGTCCTGTCATGATTTCACCCACACGAAACCGTGAAGAGCCAACTTTGCTTGAGGTCATGAAATAGCTCCTGTAGGGGTCTGATCCAAAGCGATATGGGCGTAAGCCTTGCCGACTGCGGCATTCAGAAGGAATTTGGATCGTGATCCGGGTGTATGGACGTTCCTCGCACGGTTTGGGTACCGTCGTTTAAGATGCAAGTCTACACAGAAACACGCGATCGGATGTGGCGTTTTGCTGTTGTAATACCACTCACGCACACTTCACCGCAGGTCGATCGGGGTGATCCCGTGAAGACGAATGTCGTCCAGAAAGATCTCCGACCCACCTTGGGTGATGAAACTGAGGTCGGTGACCGAATCACGAACTGCCAGCCACCCCACATTGGAGGCGATTCCATCGGGAGAATCCAGGTCTTGCGGAAGGATGCGATAGCGAGTCCAAGCGGTATCCAAGGCGCGAGTCGTCCAGGATTTGGGGCCGCTGTTTCCTGTCAGGTGCTCGAAGGCTACCCGGACTTTTCCGTTGCCACGGGCCCAGAAAACCAGGGAGTCCAAGCCTCTTAGGCTTCGTGGGCCATTGATGGGGGTCGCCACCACGCCGTATTCCGGGGACGGTGCCGTGTAGGAAAAATACATGGCCTGACCCGTCCTTCCCCGCGAGGCGGGGACGTTGACGGGGTTGGTGTAGGTGTAGCCCATCACCGTACCGGCCCGCCAACTGGATGGAATCGGCAGGCGCGTGGTGACGTTCGCATCCTCGAAGTCGTCGACGAGGAGGGACGTGAGCTTCTGTTGCTGGTTGGCAGAAATTCCCTTCCATGTATTCAAGGAATCCGAAGTGGGGCCCCTGGAGCCCCATCCTGCCTGCATCAGGATCCGGGATTTGGAGAAGCGAAGGTCGCGCTCGATGCGCACACGCACACGTCCAAGTTTGGCGCGGGCGTCCCAGAAGTGGACCTCGAAGGGGATCGCGGTGCCGCTTTCGCGGGCGAATCCGATGCCATGGCCGGCGGAATCGGTTCTGGCGAAGTCGAAATTGCCGGAGTCCAGACGCAGGGTGGCTATCGTCAGCCCGGTATCGAACACCAGATTCGAAATCAAAAGGGAGTCGACAGAAAGTGTCCGAGCGGAAACGGAATTTTCCGTCTCCATGGAATTTCCCGCGGACCTGTCGAAGGCGCAACCAGCGATGGACAAAGCGATCGCCGCGAAGCCTGCGTACCGATGGAGAGTCATTTTTCCTCCAACGGTTGGGCAGGGGCCAGAGGGTGGAAGGCCATCGACAACTGCATGACCCGGTCCGGCCGCTGCGAATCCTCCACGCGTTTTTGGATCTGCCTGCGGCATTCCCTCAGCATGACTCGGATGTCCTGGAACGCCTCTTCATCGACGGCCAACGCCAGGGTGGAGACATCCCGCGACTGGCGATCGAAGCGATCGAGCGAGTCCTTGGCGAGGTCCAGGACCTGTTTCTGATAGGCTTTCACGGCAGCCGCATGGGATTCCCCGCCGGCAGTCAAGTGGGCGTCGGTGAGGGTCAGTCGGCCGGAAGAAACCTTTTTCACCAATCCCAGTTGGTGCAACTGCTCCAACGCCTTGCGGATTTCCGCAGGCGGGACTTTGGGCCGGAATCGGTCGCCCATGACTTCCGGATTTGCCTTGCCGTCCAACACTTCGATCAGGCAACGGGTGGCGACCACCCACCAGTCGCGCAAAAAAGACAACTCCTCCACTTCCAGGATTTTGCGTTGCACATCGCGCAACGCCAGGGCTTTTTCCAGGATCAGCTGCTTTTCCTTTTTGGCCTTGGTGCGTGCATAGGCCAGCAGGATCTGGAAGTATTCGGCGGCTCGTCCTGTCAGTTCCACGTATTCCAAGACCTGGGGAACGCATCGGGCGGGCAGGTGAAGATCCTTCTGAAGCACTCGAAACAGGTTGCTGGAATCCATCCCGACGTGCTGGGCCATCACCCGATAGGAAAAAAGCGGAAACTCCGTTTTTTTGCTTTCGTAGAAGTCCTTCAGGTATTCCCGGTAATCCAGATAGTCGAAGACCGGAGCCATGTTCACATTGTACCCTGTCCAGCCTCATGCATGGCCTCGCTCCCACCCACAGGGTGTTGTTGAACGGACAACACCACCCTCGATACTATCGCCACACACGCCAAAATGTCAAGCCGCTCAAAAATTCTTCCGAGCAGTCCGGTGCCAACCATAACCCTCTGCTTGCGATTCCCCCAAAAACAGAAAGGCCTCTCCGGCCAAAGGCGACGGAGAGGCCAAAAAAGGCATTTACCCAAAATCGAGCGAAGCGGGCTCGCCGTCCGCCCTTCGAGACGCCTTGCGGCTCCTCAGGACGAACGGCGATGGCTGGGCTCTTAGTATTGGAACAAAAGTTCCCGATATTTCGGCAGCGGCCAGAGCTCGTCGGAAACCAAGGTTTCCAACTCGTCGGCGACGTCGCGGAGGGCCTCCTGGGCCGGGATGACCTTTTCCTTGTAGGTCTTGGCTTCGGCGTGCAGCGAACCTGCCTCGTGAGCGGCGTGGTGCGCCTTCTCCAGAGCGTGGATGCTGTCCACCAGCTTGTCGGCCAGGGCCGCGACCTTGTCCGACACCTGCTTCACGCCCTTGGAGACGGAGGCGGCGGCGGAGATCTCGGCCAGGTACTTGGCGGTGGCCGGCAGGATCATGGTCTTGGCCATTTCGAGAGCCGTGTTGGCCTCGATGTTCTGGACCTTGACGTAACGTTCCCAGTTGATCTCGGCGCGGGCGGCGAGCTCGCGTTCCGACAACACGCCCAGCTTCGAGAACAGCTTCTTGGCCTTCTCGGTTTCCAGGGCCGGGAGGGCGTCCACGGTGCTCTTGTTGTTGGGCAGTCCGCGCTTGGCAGCCTCGGCGTGCCATTCTTCGGAGTAGCCGTTGCCGGAGAACAGAACCTGCTTGTGGTCCTTGATGATTCCCGAAAGAATCTTCGAGAGACCGGCCATGTCGTTGGGCTTGAGCTTCTCGAGCTCGTCGGCCAGCTGCTCCATGGAGTCGGCGACCATCGTGTTCAAGACGGTTTGTGGCCAGTAGATGGGGGCCGAAGATCCCACAGCGCGGAACTCGAACTTGTTGCCGGTGAAGGCGAACGGCGAGGTGCGGTTGCGGTCGGTGGCGTCCATGGGCAACACGGGCAGGGAAGAAACGCCCAGCTCGATCTTGCCGCCCTTCTTGGAGGAGGAAGCCGATCCGCCTTCCAGCTGCTTGACGACATCTTCCAGCTGTTCGCCCAGGAAGATGGAGACAATGGCGGGAGGGGCTTCGTTGGCGCCCAAGCGGTGGTCGTTGCCAGCGTCCGCAACGGTGGCGCGGAGCAGGTCAGCGTGGACGTTCACGCCACGGATGATGGCGGCGAGAACGGCCAGGAACTGGGCGTTGGCGTGTGGGTCGCGGCCGGGCTCGAGAAGGTTTTCGCCGTCGTCGGTGCCCATGGACCAGTTGTTGTGCTTGCCCGAGCCGTTGACGCCCTTGAAGGGCTTCTCGTGCATGAGCAAGGTGAGGCCATGCTGGGCGGCCAGGCGCTTCATCACGCTCATGACGAGCATGTTGTGGTCGGAGCCAACCGAGGTGGACTCGTACACGGGGGCCATTTCGAACTGGGCAGGCGCCACTTCGTTGTGGCGGGTCTTGGAAGGGATGCCAAGGCGCCAGAGTTCGCGGTCCAGATCCATCATGAACGCGAGGATGCGTTCGCGGATGGCGCCGAAGTACTGGTCTTCCAGTTCCTGGCCCTTGGGCGAAGGCGCACCGAAGAGGGTGCGGTTGGCCAAGAGCAGGTCAGGGCGCTGTTCGGCCAAGCGGCGGTCGATCAGGAAGTATTCCTGCTCGGGTCCGATGTTGGTGAACACGCGGCTGGTGGTGGTGTTGCCGAACCAGCGCAATACGCGCAGGGCCTGCTTGCCCAACGCTTCCTGGGAGCGCAGGAGAGGGATCTTGTGGTCCAGGGCTTCGCCGGTGTAGGACACGAACGCCGTGGGGATGGTGAGGGTCACGCCGTTGGGCTCGACCTGCAGGAAGATGGGGCTGGTGACGTCCCAAGCGGTGTAGCCGCGGGCTTCGAAGGTGGCGCGGATGCCGCCCGAGGGGAACGAGGAGGCGTCAGGCTCGCCCTGGATGAGGATCTTGCCGGAGAATTCGGCGATGGTCTGGCCTTCGCCCGCGGGATTGAGGAAGGAGTCGTGCTTCTCGGCGGTGGAGCCGGTCATGGGCACGAACCAGTGCGTGTAGTGGGTGGCACCGTGGGCCATGGCCCATTCCTTCACACCCTGCGCGACGGCGTCGGCGATGGCGGTGTCGAAAGGCTCCAGGCCTTCGATGGTGCGGCGGAGCTTCTTGAAGACGGACTTCGCCAGGTACTGGCGCTGGGCGGCTTCGCTGAACACGTACTGGCCGTAGATGTCTTCGCCGGCATGTTCGAGATAGTTCTGGGTGCTGGCAGTCTTCGACTCGGAGATTGCGCTGATTGCTTTTTGGCGAGCGGTCATTTGCAGTCCTTTTCTCTCGACGATGGAATGGTGTGGTTCGCGGTCCGTCGGCTCATGGTAGGGGCGATTTGGCCGATCGACTCCCGGTTTGACGGATCCTCCTGTTGAAAAACTAAAGGAAGGTAGAGGGGATCTCCAAGCCCACTCCTGGAAAAATCCGGAAAAAGAGAAGAGATGTGCGCAAATGAGAACTTCTCTTCCCATAAAGCGTGACAAGGCGGAGGTTTGTCCCTCGTGTGCGCGCGGGTCCATCTTGGATGGACCTCGCGCGTGCCCCTGAATTTTGGCACGGCTCTTTCATTGAGGCTTCTCCAGACCGGGGCAATCCCGCTTCCCGGTCTGATCAGGAGAATCAAAATGACCCGCACCACTCTTCCCTGCGATTCCATCATGCTCACCGAAGTCCAGATCTGGCCTGTTCGCAATCCGGATGCATCCCGGATCAAGGCGATGGCCAGCTTGACGCTCAACGGCGCCTTGCGATTGAACGGATGCAAGATCATCGAAGGGAGCAAGGGATTGTTCCTGGCCTACCCCAGCGAGAAAAAGGCTGGCACGGACCAATACGTTCCCTTTTTCCACACCACGGACAAGGAGGTCAACGAACGCATCCAGACCAAGGTGCTCGAGGAATACAAAGTCCGCCTCGCGGTCTGATCGCCAGAGTCCCGCAGGGCGCTCCTCTCCCGAAAAGGGGAGCGCCCTTCTTCCCCAAACCCCTTTTCTTCCAGCCCGCGCCGGATCCACGTCATGCCCGCCGATTCCAGCGCAAGGATTCCTGCTACCATGAAACCCCTGCAAATCCTCGAAATTTCATTGGAGTGCGTGCCTGGCCATCCCACCCGGGCCACGGTGGTGCTTACCGGAGGACTTGTGCTTTCGCAGATCCGCATCTGGCCTGCCCGGCACGGCCCTCTTGTCCAGTTTCCCCTCGGCACCGGGGCTCGTTCCCAGCTGGAGATCAGTCCGGCGTTGCGCACGATGCTGGTCCGAGCGCTGGTCGCGAGCTGGCGTCGGGACCAAGTCTCCCGTTCGAGGGCTGCGGCATGATCGCCCACATGCGTTGCGCGACGTTGGTGGGTCTCGCCTCGATCCCGGTCCGTATCGAATGCGAGGCCGGGCCGGGCCTGCCCGCGTTCTCCATCGTGGGGCTTCCCGACGGAGCTGTTCGGGAAAGTCGCGACCGGATTTTGTCCGCGCTCCGCCACACGGGGCACAGGCTTCCGCCGCGTCGGATCACCGCCAATCTGGCACCTTCGGATCTGCGCAAGGCCGGCACGGGGTTCGATCTCCCGCTGGCGCTGGCCGTGCTTTCCGCCTGCGAGCAGATCTTCCCGCGCGAGACGGAAACGGACAGGGTTTTCGTGGGGGAGCTGGGCTTGGATGGCGGCATCCGACCCGTGAGAGGGGCGCTCGCGTTGGCGATGGGACTGGCGGAGGCGGGACATCGGCGCATCGCGGTACCGTCGGGGAATCTGCGCGAGGTGATGGTGGTGCCGGGACTGGACATCGTGGGACTGTCGGATTTCGAGGAAGCCGTCCGACTGCTGGAAGACGGAATCCGTCCAGACCCGATTCCGCTGGCCGCTCCGGTGCCACCGGACAGCCGTGGTCCGGACATGGCCGACGTGATCGGCCAGGAGGGCGCCAAACGAGCGATGGTGGTGGCGGCCGCCGGAGGGCACAATCTGCTTTTGGAAGGACCGCCCGGATCCGGCAAGACCCTGCTCGCCCGCAGGCTCCCCGGCATCCTTGCGCCGCTGGGCGATTGGGAGCGTTTGGAGGTGTCCCGGATCCATTCGGTGGCGGGTCTGTTGGATCCGGGTGCGGCTTTGTTGCCGGATCGGCCGTTTCGTGCCCCGCATCATTCCGCATCGATGGTGGCTCTGGTGGGAGGTGGCCCTTACGCCCGACCAGGAGAAGTGAGCCTGGCCCACAACGGGATCCTTTTCATGGACGAGCTCGCGGAGTTTCCCAGGCATGTGTTGGAGTCGTTGCGCCAGCCATTGGAAGATGGAGAGATCATGGTGTGCCGAGCGCAGATCGCGGTTCGTTTCCCCTGCCGATGCCAGCTCGTAGCCGCCACCAATCCCTGTCCGTGCGGGCATCACGGGGATCGGCTCCGTCCCTGTACGTGCACGCCTCTGGCGAGGGAACGCTACCGCTCCAGGCTTTCCGGCCCCTTGCTGGATCGACTGGATATCCACCTGGAGGTGCAGGCGGTTGGCCCCGAAGATCTCACCAAGCGTCCGGCCGGAATGGATTCGGCGACGATGCGTTCCATGGTTTTGGAGGCCACGAACTTTCGTTTCGCCAGGGGAGGGGGTCAGCCCAATTCCGCCTTGAGTGGGCGGCTGTTGTCGGAAACATGCGCCGTGCGCGAGGAGGGAGGACGGTTTCTGGCGCAGGCTCTGGGGCGGCTGGGTTTATCTGCGCGTTCGCACGATCGGATCCTGAGGGTAGCGCGAACCATCGCCGATTTGGAAGCATCCCCCAGGGTGGAGCTTGCCCATTTGGCGGAGGCGGTCGCCTACCGGCTTCCGGACCGTTCGGCGGCGGTGCGCTGAAACGGCTCGTGGCCGGTTGCGCGGAATTTCTTTCGCTGGGCTTTGACGTATCAGGCAGAATCCAGGGAAAACAGTTCTAGTTTCCGGCGCTTCATTTCCTCTCGTGCGGAAGACCCCTCTGCTGCCGGTAGGAAAGGGTGATTCGACCATTTTGGAAGGAGTTCTTGGGATGAGAAAGTTCCTCTTGGGCTTTTGCACGCTGATGGCGCTGGGAAGTTGTGCGTCGACGGCGCGGGTACGTACTGACGATCTCAAACTGGCCGATTTGAGAGCGTCGGACCCAGCGAAGATCGCTGTGTTTTCCACCGCCGATGCCGGCGGCAGGGAGTTTCAGGTTCTCGGCCAGGTCATCGCCTCCGCAGATGCAGGAAACGATGCGGACATCGCAGTGGAAAAGCTGAAGGAAGAGGCCGCGGAAATGGGTGCGGACGCAGTGGTCCTGATGCGGCTCGAAGGTGACCTCGGCTATTGGAACAACGCCATCAAAGCCACGGCGACAGCCGTGAAGTACAAGTGAGGCAATCATGAAAAGGATCATCGGACTCTTCGCAGTCCTGGCCATGGGATCTGGGTGTGCGATCCAGACCCACTACTTCCAACATGGCGCCGTTCAGCCGACCAACATGGTCGATGCGGATTCGGTCAAGGTCTTTTCCGGCCCGGCCCCGGCCGGAACTTCGTTCCAGGTACTGGGAAGTGTCGGTGTGGACTTGGTGGGCGATGGAGAAGCCGCTTTGGCCTTGCTCAAGGAGGAAACCGCGGCGATGGGAGCCAACGCGGTCATGGATGTCCGCTTGACCAAGATCAACTCCTACGCAGCTCGCACAGGTATGTCCGGGGTCGCCATCGTGATCAAATAGGCGCAAGAACGCTTAAAAACGACGCAAAAAAGCCCTTCGGATGGATCCATCCGAAGGGCTTTCCATTGTCAGAGCGATTCAGCCGATCAGGCCGAAACGGCTTCCTTCTTTTCTTCTGCGCCTTCGTCTTCGTCGAAGCGTGGCTTGGACTTGGGCAGCTGACGGCGACCAAAGCTGCGCGGGGCTTCCGCGACGGGCTGGGCGAAGCTGGTTGCGGCCAAGGCGTCGGAGGCGGGAGCCTCGGACTCGGCGTGCGAGGAGCTGGAGACCGGACCGAGGGGACGGCGGCCGGAGGTGACAGGCGCGCTCACCGGAGCGGCAGGGGCCTCGGAAGCGACATCGGTGGAGGCGACTGGAGCCTCTGCTTGGCGCTCGGGACGAGGTCCGCGGTCGTTGCGATCGTTGCGAGGTCCGCGATCGCCTTCGGGACGAGGTCCGCGGTCGTTGCGATCGTTGCGAGGTCCGCGATCGCCTTCGGGGCGGGGTCCGCGGTCGTTGCGATCGTTGCGAGGTCCGCGATCACCTTCGGGGCGAGGTCCACGGTCGCCTTCGGGGCGGGGTCCGCGGTCGTTGCGATCGTTGCGAGGACCGCGATCGCCTTCGGGGCGAGGTCCGCGATCGTTGCGATCGTTGCGAGGACCGCGATCGCCTTCGGGGCGAGGTCCGCGATCGTTGCGATCGTTGCGAGGACCGCGATCGCCTTCGGGGCGTGCACCGCGGTCGCCTTCAGGGCGTCCGACGGAACGCAGGCGATCCTTGAATTCGTTGGGGAGCTGGTTCTTGTGCCGAACGACCGGATTACGGACTTCGCGGAACAGCTCTTGGACTTTCATGAAGACGAACGCGACAAGTCCGAGAGTGATGACCTGGAGGGCCAGTGAGATGTAAGCCATGGATGTACCCTTATGGGATTTCTTTGTTGGCGCTCATTTCCCAGAACGGGACGCCGAGCGAACAAGGGCGAGGTATGCATCCAGGCGATCCGAATCGGACGCGTTTCCATCCCTGGGCGGAGCGTGGAAAACCACGGTATCGCCGGAGGGGGAGTTCTTGCGAGAGATCCAACCTTCGCGCCCCAGATCTTCCAGGGCGGTTTCGACATCGACCAAGCTTCGCCCCAGGCTTCGCGCAAGACGTTCCACGCTCACGTGGAGACCCGGATTGCGAAGGCAGAAGGCGAACGTGTCCACATGGACCGAGCTGCGAACCAGGATTGGGAGCAGGCTTTCGGGAGTGTTGGTCACGCGTTTTCACTGTTCGATGGAGAATAGAGTCGGTCTGTTTGTCGCGCCAATGCAGTCATACGCCAAGATGCCAAGGCAGTCAGGGCTGAAAAGGACGCGAATGAAACAGACAGGACGATGGCCTGTAGCCATACCATAAGACAATGGTACATCCCGTCTTGGGATCCTGCAACGCGACAAGTTGATTTTAGTGAACTTTTTTTCATTAAACAATTGCGCACCTGCCCATCTGGGTACTATCTTCGCTTTTGTGGACACGCAGCAAAGACCCATGACCCATCGCCAACGCCAGGTGCTTGAATTCATCCGAGACCGTGTTCGGGACACCCATTGTCCGCCCACCGTCCGCGAGATTTGCGAGCACTTTGACATCAGAAGCACCAACGGCGTGCGGGTGATTCTGGAAGCCCTGGAGAAGAAAGGGCACCTGAAGCGCTCGCCAAGGCTTTCGCGCGGGCTGACCGTGGTGGAGTCCGAGGCAAATGCCCAGACAGACCTGCCAGCTTCCACTTCGGTGCGGGAATCGGATGACGACGAGGAAGAATTTCTACGTGTGCCACTCTTGGGTCGTGTCGCGGCAGGGCAACCCATCCTTGCGGTGGAAGAAGCGGAAGAAACATTCACGATCCCACGGACACTGCTTCCCACCAAAAACGCCTTCGCGCTGCGGGTCCAAGGCGAATCCATGCGCGAAATCGGCATCATGGACGGAGACATCGTCTTCGCCCAGCCCCAGTCCACGGCCCAATCCGGCGAGACGGTGGTGGCGTTGGTCGGCGACGAGGCGACGGTCAAGGATTATTTCCCCGAACGGCACCGCATTCGCTTGCAGCCTCGCAATGCCACCATGGAGCCTATCTGGATCAGCTCCCGCAGTCCGGAATTCCGGATTCTAGGCAAGGTCGTCGGAGTTTTTCGCACGATGCGCTGATCTGGGGGCTCTTGCCGGGAGACTGGACTTTAGTCAGCATCCGCAGTCATGGAAAGGCACGCTGATATCTTGGTGGATGATCCACTGGAAGGAATTATCCAGTTCCCGGATCCATTGACGCTCCATCGATTCGGTGGCATGAAGATGGATTCCACGCCGGTTCCAAGGGATGAATGCCGGGCCAAGTGAGCATTCGCCTGTGGGGTCGCAGGGAAACACGACGGGTGTCAGTCCAATCTTTTTCGTCCGCTGCTTTTTTTTGGACTTTTCTGGAGACGCTGGCGAGGAAATTTGCGGCAACTTCGCGGCGACCCCCAGTTTGAGCGTCTCGAAGAATCCGGCACTGGTGCAATCTTCCCCAGAGGCAGCCCCAAAAAGATGGACCGCCACCTGGTCGGTGGAAAACGTGAATTCCGCCTCCTTGTAGCCGGGAGCGGAAGACCAAGTTTGTTGGGAAACCAACTGTTGGTCTCCTTCTTCTGGATTGTCTGTAAGGAACTTGCGGTAGCTTTGGTCAACCGTTTTGATTTCTTCCTGAAACTCCTGGTTGGATTGGTCTCGAAAAGGCGTTGGCACGGAGGAAGAAATTTCCCTCGGCGCAAAGCCCTCCAGAGCCACGGGCCCGTCCAATGGCGAGGAAAGCTCCACAAGCAACGCTGGGGGCATCGAGCTGGTGTGCCGTTGGAGAAGTTCCTCATCCGAAAGCGGGGGGTCGGATTGGGCTTCGCCGAAATGAGGGGTCCTGCCCGAGTAGATGACGAATGCTTCCGCCGTGGCGCAGTCCCCGTTTCCGATCTGACAGAACCGCCTACCCAGAATCTGTTGCTGCCAAGGTTCCAACTCCCTTGTTTGCAGTCGCCATTTGACTTCCCGAGGATCGACCTCCGGATCGGAGCTGGCTTGGAGGGTGCTTTTTTCTTCCACCAAAACCATGCCCCGCACCGTCACCGCGCTGAACGGAAAGTCCATGGCAGGAACGCCTGCCTGGCTCCAGAGCATCGCTCCTTCGGCGAGGAGTGCCGTGGCTTCCGCAGTGTCTTGCCCAGGGAGTTGAGGTTGGTTTTGGAGGGTGGCCACAGGTCCGATACGGGCCACGAAATGCGGTCCACGCGGAGTGCGGTACACCCTCGTTTCCCGCGTGGTTTTACCGGGCAGGGTCTCGCGGACCAGGACGAACATGGCGGAATCGCCGTCCATTCTCCATTCCGTGGAGATCTTGCCGGAATCTGTCTTCTCGGACCGTTGCAGGACACCGCCGCCGGGACAACAGTGGGTCACGATCTGGCCGGACTCCAGTCGCAGGCAGGATTTCGCTTTGAGTTCTTCCTGGACGACCGCGTACCTGGTCCGGATCTCGCTGATCGCCGAATCCGAGTCTGAACCCAAGAGCGCACCGAGGAGGAGGAAGAGGGAATTCATGGTGAAACTCCGAATGCAAAGGGGGTCAACAGCTGATTGGCTGAAAAGCCGATCTTAAATTCCGACGGCGCTGGGGAACTTTCCGCCAATTTGAAGGATAGTCATACGGAAGGTCAAGAAGGGGCAAAACCCGCTTCGGGTTCTATCTTGGGGCCATCAATGATGAAAGCAGGCCGATAAATGGGCGAAGGAGCCAAGGCGGCACCTCAGACGACTTCCATTCCGCTGACACAGCAGCCGCCGGTCGCGGCGCTCCATCAGGACGCGGGTCTCAACCAGAGCATGGTCACCACTTCGATCGACGCGTTGATCGGCTGGGGACGCAAGAATTCGCTTTGGCCTTTCACGTTCGGCACGGCCTGCTGCGCGATCGAATTCATGGCGCTGGCTGCGTCAAAATATGACTTGGCGCGTTTCGGCGCCGAATTCATGCGCTTCTCGCCGCGTCAATCGGATCTATTGATCGTGGCCGGCACCATCACCTACAAGCAGGCTCCCATCCTGCGGCGCATCTGGGAACAGATGATGGAGCCTCGCTGGGTCATCTCCGTCGGCGCCTGCGCCAGCACGGGTGGCTTCTACGACTGCTATTGCACGCTCCCGGGAATCGACGAGATCGTTCCGGTGGACGTCTACATCGCCGGTTGCCCTCCGCGTCCGGAGGCCTACATCGAGGCGCTCCTGCAATTGCAGGACAAGATCCAGGATTCGTCCTACATGAAGGATCGCGCCGCCGCCAATCACCAGAGGATCCAAGTCGGATGAGCCAGACAGCCACCACCGATCTGGGCCGGGAACTGGTTCCCGCCAACGCGCAGTCCCGGAAGGCCTTCCAGGACCAGGCCTTCCAAATTCTGTCCTCGCGCTTCGAAGGGATCCTGGATCCCGCCGATCGCTGGGGCCTGACCGTGATCCTGCCCGCCCCCAAGCTTCGCGAGGCCGTGCGGTTTCTGCGCGACGATTCCGAGTTCCAGATGGACCTTCTGCTGGATGTGACGGCGATCGACTACCTGGAATATCCTGGTCACGAAGAGGCCCGCTACGCCGTGGTCTACAACCTTCGCAGCCAGCGCAACGCCGCGCGGAGATTGCGTCTGAAGGTGCGGGTGGAAGAGGAATCCCCCAGCGTCCCTTCCATCCACGACCTGTTCAAGATCGCCAATTGGCAGGAGCGCGAAACCTGGGACCAGTACGGCATCGTCTTCGCCGGCCATCCGGATCTTCGCCGACTGCTCAACCACATCGAATTCCAGGGCCATCCGTTGCGCAAGGACTATCCGGCCCGCAAACGCCAGTGGTTGTCCACCAACGATCCTCTCGTGGATCCGATGGTGGCGCGCCTGAAATCCAACGGCTTCACCGTGCTGGAAGCCCCTACCGCCAACGCGCCATCGGTGGAAGAGACCGACCTCTTGGGCAAGGTTTCGCGCGAACAGCGCAACAACGTGGAGAAACAATCGTGAAGGTCCTCACTCCCCAGGGCGAGAAGATCGATCTGCTCACGGTCAACATCGGGCCTTCGCACCCGGCTACCCACGGCGCGCTGCGGGCCTTCGTCGCTCTCGACGGCGAGACCATCGCCGGGACCGTGACGGAAATCGGCTACCTGCACCGCGGCTTCGAGAAGATGGTGGAGCAGGGGACCTGGCAGCAGGTCCTGCCTTACACCGATCGCCTCAACTACTGCTCGGCCATCCTCAACAACATCGGCTTCTGCCACACCATCGAGCGGATGTTCGAGGTGGAGATCCCCGAACGCGCCAAGGTGCTGCGGGTGCTTCTGTCGGAACTGTCGCGCATCATCGACCACGTGGTCTGCGTGGCCGCCGCGGCGGCGGATTTGGGTGCGCTCACCAACTACTTCTACCTGTTCAATCCCCGCGAAAAGGTCTACGGCATCTGGGAGAAGCTCTCCGGTGCGCGACTGACCAACACCTTCACCCGCATCGGCGGGCTCTACCGCGACACCTACGACGGATTCGAGTCCGAAGTGGCCTCCGTGCTGGTGGAAGTGGAAAAAGGCCTGGATGACGCTTTCCGTCTTCTGCAGCACAACCGGATCTTCATCGAGCGCACGCGCGGATGCTGCCCGATCTCCGCCGAAGACGCCGTGAGCTGGGGATGGACCGGGCCGTGTCTGCGCGCCACCGGCGTGGATCGCGACCTCCGCAAGGACGAGCCCTACCTCGACTACGAGACCTACGACTTCCAAACCGTGGTGGGCAGCACCGGCGACACCTTCGATCGCGTCATGGTGCGCATGTACGAGATCAAGGAATCGATCTCGATCTGCCGCCAAGCCTTGGCGCGCCTTCGTCCCGGCCCCATCAACACCACCGACCCTCGCCTGATCCTTCCCGGACACGGCAAGGCCTACCACGACATGGAAGCCCTGATCAACCACTTCAAGGTGGTCTTCGAGGGCGTGTGCGTGCCGGCGGGAGAATTCTACGGATCCATCGAGGCGGCCAACGGAGAGCTCGGGTTCTTCGTGGTTTCCGACGGTTCCGGCAAACCCTGGAAGATCAAGGTCCGCCCGCCCTGCTTCACGCAGTTCGCGGCCTACGCGGACCTCGTCGAAGGCTCCATGGTGGCCGATGCCATCGCCTGCCTTTCCAGCATCAACATCATCGCCGGCGAACTGGACCGCTGAGGGAAACCATGGGACACTGCCACACCAAGGTCGATCAGCCTTCCACCGACGAGGTCTTCTCGAAGCTCGAGATCCCGTCCGTCCTGGAGCGCGCCGAAGAGCTCGTGCGCCGCTACCCCGTGCCGCGTTCGGCGCTTCTGCCCATGCTTTGGCTCGCCCAAGAGGTGCTCGGATGGCTTCCCCAGGAAGCGATCCGCTGGGCGGCGGGCAAGTGCGAGGTCAGCCCCGTGCACGCCTACGGCGTCAGCATGTTCTACACGATGTACAAGAAGGAACCCACCGGCCGGTTCTTCCTGCAGATCTGTCAGAATGTGTCGTGCCACGTGCTGGGTGCGGAAGATATCATCGCCCACGCCGAAAAGACGTTGGAGACCACGTCCCACGGCGGCACGACTTCCGACAATCTCTTCACGCTCCTTCGCGTGGAGTGCCTCGGCGCCTGCGGGAACGGCCCCGTGATGCAGGTCAACGACGACTTCGCCACCGACGTGGTGGATGGCGCCTTGGCCATGCCCACCGGCGTTTCCCTCACCAAGGAACGCTTCGACAAGATCGTCGCCTGGTGCCGCCAACAGGCCAAGTCGCAACAAAAGGAACCCGTTCGCGACGCATCCGGCGGTGCCTTCCGCACGGGTGGGCATCCGGGCGCGAAGGGCGCGAACACCGCCGCCCAGAAGCCCGACTACGCACCGGCGCCTCCCGTGCTGGGGCTCTCCGTCCAGAAGACGGAAGACGGCAAGGTCAAGGTCACCTGGCGCGCCGACGCGGGCGTTTCCGCCCTGCATCTGGAGAACCGCACCAACGGGACGGAATTTATCTCGCTGGCCACCTTGACCGGCAAGGACAAGGAATGGGTGGGCGAGCTTCCCGCCGGAACCGAACTGCGCATGGTCTCGGAGTCCCAAGGACGCCGCGCCAAGCCCTCGAACATCGCGAAGGTGGAGGCATAATGGCGACGCTCACCGTCACGCAGAATTTCGGCAAGGGCGCCTGCGACCTCGGCGTGTACCGCTCCCTGGGCGGGTACGCTTCGCTTGGACCGCGCTTGTTCGATCTCTCCCAGTTCGAACTGATCGACCTGGTCTCCCGCTCCGGCCTCCGTGGTCGCGGCGGCGCCGGATTCCCCACCGGCATGAAGTGGTCGTTCGTGCCGCGCAACTCCGGCAAGCCCGTGTATCTAGTGGTCAACGCCGACGAAGGTGAACCCGGCACGTTCAAGGACCACGTGCTGATGCTGGAAGATCCGCATCGCCTGATCGAGGGCATGCTGATCTGCGGTTGGGCGCTGGGCGTGCGCACTGCCTACATATATGTGCGCGGCGAATTCCTGCCGGCCATCGAGGCTCTGAACCGCGCGCTCAAGCAAGCCTACGACGCGGGGATCTTGGGCGAGAACATCCAGGGGACTGGTTACAGCCTGGACATCTACGTCCACCGCGGCGCGGGCGCCTACATCTGCGGCGAAGAAACCGCCCTGATCAACAGTTTGGAAGGCTACAAGGGCCAACCCCGGCTCAAGCCGCCGTTCCCTGCCGTTTCCGGAGCCTGGGCCTCGCCCACCTGCGTGAACAACGTGGAAACCCTCATGGCGCTTCCCTGGATCCTGGAAAACGGCCCGGCCGCCTACCAGGCGTTGGGCACGCCGAAATCCGGAGGCACCAAGGTCTTCTCCGTTTCCGGAGACGTGAAACGTCCTGGCGTCTACGAAGTCCCCATGGGCACGCCCCTGATGGAACTTCTGGAGAGCAAGGACCTCTGCCAAGGCATCGTAGGGGAGCTCAAGGGCGTGATCCCTGGCGGTTCCAGCTCGCCGGTGCTCTTGGCCGAGGAAGCCCGCAAGGCCAACCTCGACTACGAAGCGCTCGCGGCGCTCAAAACCATGCTGGGATCCGGCGCCGTGATCGCCTTCAACACCACGCGCAACGCGGTGGGCATGTTGGCGTCCCTCACGCGTTTTTATGCCCACGAATCCTGCGGACAGTGCACGCCCTGCCGCGAAGGCACGGGCTACGCCGACCGCATCCTGAAAAGCGTCGTGGCCGGCAAGGGCCGCGACGGCGACCTGGAACACATGCTGGACCTGGCCGCCAACTTCAGCTACACCACCATCTGTCCGCTGGCCATCGCGGACGCATGGCCCATCGAGAACTTCATCGGGAAGTTCCGTCCAGAATTCGAGAAGGCGGTGTCGGCCAATCCCGGCCACGCGTCCCCTCGAATGGATGACGATTTCCGTCCGGGAGCGTTCTGGTAATGAGCAACTCCTACCACATGCCGGTGCTGCCCAAGCCCGACGGGAAAAAGGTCACGATCAACGTCGACGGTCGCGACGTGGAGGTTCCGGAAGGAACCAACCTCGTCGAGGCCCTGAAGACCATCGGGATCGCCACCCCCCACTTCTGCTACCATCCGGACCTGCCGGTGGCCGGAAATTGCCGCCAGTGCATGGTGGAAACAGACGGCCCCCGCGGAATGGGCTTGGCGATCGCCTGCTACACGCCGGTGCGCGCCGGCATGAAGGTCGCCACGGATCATTCCTCCGAAAAGGTCAAGACCGCCCGCAAGGCCGTGATGGAGTTCCAGCTGGCCAACCACCCGCTGGATTGCCCCATCTGCGACAAGGCCGGCGAATGCTCGCTGCAGGACAACTACATGTCCGCCGGCGGACAGACCAGCCGCATGCGCGAGGGGATCGGCAAGCAGTACAAGGGCTCGCCGGAAAACCGGCATCAGGATTCCAAGGGACAGGATCGCGGCGGCAAGCACCTGGATCTGGGACCCACCGTGATCCTGGATCAGGAACGGTGCATCCTGTGCGACCGGTGCGTTCGCTTCATGCGCGATGTGGCCGGTTCCGAACAGTTGTATATCGCCGGTCGCGGCGACCACGCCTTCCTGTCCACGTTCCCCGGCTCCGAGCTCAGTCACGAGTACGACTTGAACGTGACCGACGTCTGCCCGGTGGGCGCGCTCACGGGCAAGCATTTCCGGTTCCACCAGCGGGTCTGGAACCTCGTCTCCACCCAGACCATCGATCCCACCGACAGCCTGGGCGCGAACATCACGGTGGACCACTACGACGGCCAAGCCTGGCGCATCATGCCGCGTCGCAATCCGGACGTCAACAAGTCCTGGATCCACAACGACACCCGCCTGGCATACCAGAAATTGTCGGAAAACCGGCTGGCGGCGGGATTGTTCGGGAAAAACGAAATTCCGCTTTCGCAAGCGACATCCCGTCTGGGCGAACTGGTGCGCGGTGCGCGCAAGCTGGCGCTGGTGGCTTCCGGCCATCTGACCTTGGAAGACAACGCCGCGATCCTCGCGCTGGCCCAGTTCCTGGGTTCCCGGGCGGAAGTCTTCGGCGGATCGTGGTTGCCTGTGGGCAAGCCCGACAACATCGCCCGTTCCGGCGACCCGGTTCCCAACCGGCTGGGACAGAAACTGCTGGGGATCGCCGACAACCTGGACGAGCTCGTCCGTCGCGCCAAGGAATTCGATGTCCTGGTGGTGGTCGGCCACGATCTCTGGAAGATCGCCCCTTCCAAGGCCAAGGCCTTGGAAGCGATCCCGGAGCGGATCGTTCTCTCCGCCTGGCATGACGACTCCGTCGCCAAGGCCACCCTTTCCGTGGGCATCCGTTCGTGGGCCGAGGTCCGCGGCACGATGGTCAACTGCCAGGGGCGCGTGCAGATGATGCAGGCCGCCCCCATCCTGCCCAGCCCGGACCTCGAACCGGCATGGCAAATTCTGTCTTCGGCGGGCAGGCTCGGATGGACCAGCGAACTGGACGCGTTCCGGTTCGCGCAAGGAAGAATCCCGGCCCTGGCCGGACTCACCTACCGCAACATCGGCCCCATGGGCCGGATCCTGGAAGGAGTCGTGGCTTGATCGACTTCGATCTTCCGTTCTTGCTCGCCATCGCGAAGTTCGCGTTGGTTTTCATCCCTCTGTGCCTGATCCCCATCTGCATCTTCATGGAGCGCAAGGGCGCTTCGCTCATGCAGGACCGCTACGGTCCCAACCGGGCGAACATCCCGCTTCTGGGTGGAATCCGTCTGTTCGGGTTCGTGCAGAACCTGCCCGACGGGATCAAGCTGTTCACCAAGGAAAACTTCATTCCTCGCGGTGCGCACACCTTCTGGTACCTGCTGGCTCCCATGATCCCGCTGGCCGTGGCCTTGCTCACGCCTTCGGTGATCCCCTGGTTCGGGCCCATGGTGGTGGAAGGCTCGCGGGGCTTGGCCACCGTTTCCGGACAAATTCTGGACGCGGATTCCGGCGTGCTGGTCCTGTTCGCCCTTTCGGGATTGTCCATCTACGGCGTGGTGCTGGGAGCGTGGGCATCGAACTCCAAATACGCCTTGCTGGGCGGCATGCGCGCCAGCGCCCAGATGATTTCCTACGAGGTCAGCATGGGGCTTTCCGCGGCGGGAATCTTCCTGATCGTGGGGAGCTTCTCCCTGACGCAGATCGTGGAGTGGCAAGCCGCGCACACCTGGGGCATCGTTGTCCAACCGGTGGGCTTCGTGCTGTTTCTCACCTCGCTGTTCGCCGAGACGGGACGGGCTCCATTTGATATGGCCGAAGGCGAATCCGAAATCGTGGCGGGCTACTTCGTGGAATACTCCGCCATCCGGTTCGGGCTCTTCTACATGGGTGAATACGCCCACATCGCCATCGCCGGTGCCCTGTTGAGCACCCTGTTCCTGGGCGGATACCAGATTCCGTTCATGGATACGGAAGCGGTCCGCGCCAATCTTGGATTCGTGTCCGGGGCGATCGTGGCCGCCGTGGGCCTCAGTTGCCTGGGCATCGCCTACATGGTTCGCCGGTGGGCCAGGATCTATTCCAGGATGCAAACCACCGACGCGGTCGATCGCAAACGTGAATACAACATCCTCAACGGGGCGTTTTCCGTCATCGGTCTTGGGCTTTTGGCCGTTGCCGCCGCCTTGATGGTTCTGGTCCATCCCGCCAAGGGGGGACTCGGTGCCGCCGACATCTGGCCGCTTTGGGTGAACCTCGGGACCGCCGCGGTCCAGGTGGGAACCCTCGTGGTCAAGATCCTCGCCATCTGCTGGATCTTCGTTTGGGTGCGCTGGACCTTGCCGCGCTTCCGCTACGACCAGGTCATGGCCCTGGGTTGGAAGATCATGCTGAACATCGCCCTCGTGAACCTTCTGGTCACCGCCGTGGTGGCCAAGCTGGTGAAAGGCTAAACCATGGCTCGCACCGTTCCGCGTCCCGAGATGACGCTCGCGGAGAAGGCTTACGTGCCGGAAATCGTCAAAGGACTCAAGGTGACCATGGGTCACTTCCTGAGAGGATTGTTCACGCCGGAAACCCTGCCCGTACAGAGCTATCCGGAAACCCCTTCGGTGATCCCGCGAAACTATCGCGCCAAGCATCGCCTGATGAAGCGTCCGGATGGCGAACCGCGTTGCGTGGCGTGCATGATGTGCTCCACCGCGTGCCCTGCCAATTGCATCACCATCCAGGCGGGTGAATCGGCCGACGATCGGATCGAGAAGAAGCCGGTCAAGTTCGAGATCGATCTGTTGGTTTGCGTGTTCTGTGGGTTGTGCGCGGAAGCCTGTCCGGTGGACGCCATCCGCATGGACACGCGCATCGTGGCCTTGGCCGCCGACAGCCGCGAAAAGTTCAAGGTGGGCCTCAAGGACCTGATGAGCTGGGAGCCCAAGGATTATCCGGACAACGACACCCAGAGCCAGAAGGCTCCGGGCGGACTCCTCAACGCCGAAGCCAAGAAGCAGTGGGGGATTTCATGATCGAACAGATCTATTTCGCGATCTTCGCGGCAGTCGCGGTGGGATGCGCGTTGGGGGTTCTGGTTTCGCGCCACCCCATCCATGGCGCGATGTCGCTGATCGGGGTGATGGTCGCGTTGTCGGGCGTGTATTCGCTGATGGCCTCGCCGTTTTTGGCCACCTTGCAGATCCTGGTCTACGCCGGCGCCATCATGATGTTGGTGATCTTCGTGATCATGGTGCTCAACAGCGCCAAGGATTCCAGCACGCCCAGGTTCGATCTGCATGCCATGGTCGGGGTCTTTCCCGCGCTGGCGATCGGCGCGGTGATCACCCGTTTGATCGTGGCCTGGGACGCCAAGGACGGACAGGCCGTGGCCGATGCGATGGCCAAGGTTCCCGCCGAGCGAGGAACGGTGGATGCCATTTCCAAGGTGCTGTTCGGAGGTCGGGAAACCTCCGGATGGGCCATTCTCTTCCTGGCGGTGGGGCTGTTGCTTCTGACCGCCATCGTGGGCGCCGTCCTGCTGGCCAAGCGCCGGCTGGACAAGGCTCCCGCCGACCCAACTCCCGCCCACGGAGGGCACGGATGAGCTTCCTCCCCACCCAGAGTCTGATCCTCGCAGGATTCCTGTTTTCCATCGGCCTTGCGACGGTTCTTGTCAAGCGCAACCTGTTTTTTGTCCTGATGGGCGTCGAGTTGATGCTCAACGCCGCCAACCTGAGCTTCATCGCCTGGTCTCGGACTTTTTCGGGACCCGTGGGGCTCGATGGACAGGTGGCGCCCTTGTTTTCCATCGCCGTGGCCGCCGCGGAAGCTTGCGTGGGCCTGGCGATGCTGCTTTCGGTCTTCCGATCCAAGGAGACCTTGGACACCGACCGTTTCGACCGGATGAAGGAGTGACGTGGTGACGAATCTTCTTTGGCTTCTGCCTGCACTGCCGGCTTTCGGATTCGCGATCAACGGACTTCTGGCCTTGGCCGGGGCCCGGCGCACCGAAGGGCCGGACCGGGGAATCGTCGGATTCCTCGCGCTGCTGTTCCCAGTCCTCTCCTTCATCCTCACGCTCGTGTTGTGGCAGAATCTGTCTGCCGCCACCGAGAGTGTGCGGAGTCAATCCGAACTTCTGGGCGTCAAGCTCCAGGCGCCCGCCTTCGCCCAGACGATGGGCGATTGGATCCGCGCGGGGGATCTCGCCATCGATTTCGGATTCCGCTTCGACAAGCTGACCGGGATCATGCTTTTGTTCGTGACGGGCATCGGCAGCCTGATCCACCTGTATTCGATCGGATACATGGCCCACGATCGCGGCTTCGCGCGGTTCATGGCCTACCTCAACCTGTTTCTGGCCAACATGGTGGTGCTGGTCCTGGGCGATGGCCCGATCGTCACGTTCCTGGGTTGGGAAGGTGTGGGACTCTGCTCGTACCTCCTGATCGGATTCTGGCACCACGACGAGGCCAACGGATCCGCCGCGACCAAGGCGTTTCTGGTCAACCGAGTGGGTGACCTGGGCTTTTTGGTGGGAATCTTCCTGCTGTGGCAGATCATGGGGCCGGGAAGCTCCCTGACCTACGAGGCGATTTCGGCATGGTTTCGTGATCCCGCCCACGCCGCGCAATTGGCCACGCCCGCCGTTGCGGCCCTCCTGACGGCCTCCACGCTGCTGTTGTTCGTGGGTTGCACGGGTAAAAGCGCCCAGATCCCGCTTCTGACCTGGCTTCCCGATGCCATGGCCGGCCCGACTCCCGTCTCGGCCTTGATCCACGCGGCCACCATGGTCACCTCCGGCGTGTTCCTGCTGGCGCGCATGGCGGATGTCTTCGCCATGGCCACCACCACCTTGCATGTCATTGCTTGGGTCGGTGCGGCCACCGCGGTCTGGGCGGCGGTCACGGGCCTGTTCCAGCACGACATCAAGAAGGTCCTGGCGTATTCCACCGTCTCGCAGCTGGGCTTCATGTTCCTGGCCGTCGGGGTCGGAGCCTTCGACGTGGGCATTTTCCACGTGTTCACGCATGCGTTCTTCAAAGCGGTCCTGTTCCTTGGAGCCGGTTCGGTGATCCACGCGCTTTCCGGCGAGCAGGACATCCGCCGGATGGGCGGATTGGCCCGCAAGCTTCCCGTCACCTTCGCGGCGATGTTCGCCGGATGGTACGCGATCGTGGGCTTGCCCTTCGGTGCCGGATTTTGGTCCAAAGATCTGATCCTGGAGCGCGTGTACGTGCACGGAGGCATCGGGCTGTACTCGATCGCCTTGGCGACCGCGGCCCTCACCGCCCTGTACATGACCCGCATGATGATCCTCGTCTTCTGGTCGCCTTCGCGGGTGGACGCCGAGGTTTCCCACCATGTCCACGAGTCTCCGCTGTCCATGCAGGTCCCGCTTTGGATCCTGGGCGTGGGCGCCTTGTGTGTGGGATTCTTCTGGGCCGACATGATCCATCTGGATTGGTTCGCCCGCCAACTCTCAGACGTGGTCGGGCCCGCCCAGGCAATCCTGGTTTCCGGGCACGGGGGCCATGGACCGTCGCCTTGGCTTCTGGCTGGATTCGGCGTCACCGCTGCGGTGATCGGCATTCTGGTGGCCTTCGGATTGTTCCGCAACGGAGCCTTCCGCGAGAACGGTCGCGAACCCATGGGCACGGCTTCCCGTTGGTGGATGCTGGCCTTCGACGGTCTGCACACGGTGGTCGGAATCTGGCCCGTCTCGGTGGTCGCCTGGATTCTCGACAACTGGATCCAGCCTCTGCTCATGGGCATCCTGCGGGTCTTCGGGTGGCTGGTGGAACTGGCAGGTTCCGCCATACGCCTGCTCCAACGCTCCAGACTTCGAACCCACATGGCCCTGTCCGTCCTCGGCTTGGCCCTCCTCCTTCTTTTCCTGGCAAGGGAGCTCCTGTGAACTTGCATTTGGTTCTGCTGGCACCGATGCTGGCATCGGTGTTGACCCTGTTCCTTTCGGGACGCGATGGCGCTTCCACCTTGCGAGCCGTCTTGTTTTTCGCTTTCGTGGTGGCCGGTGCCAGCTTCGTTCCGCTGGCCATGGGTGAATCCACCACCGAACTCCATACCTGGCTTCGGCCCGTGGGAAATCTCACGGTTCGTTGGGGCCTGGCCGCCGACGGGCTTTCCGCTTGGCTTGTCGCCCTGACCGGAGTGCTCGTGCCGGTGGCCCTCGCCACCGCCCGCGCCCATGTGGGGGAGCGCCTGCGCGAATTCGCCGCCGCGGTGTTCTTCCTGCAAGCCGGATTGGTCGGTGTGTTCCTCTCGGTGGACCTGCTCCAGTTCTACGCCTTTTTCGAAGTCATCCTGTTGCCTTCCACCGTCCTGATCGCCATGTTCGGCGGACGGGAACGGCGTCGGGCGGCCCTCTTGTTCTTGTTGTTTTCTCTGGCCGGCTCCATTCCGTTGTTCGTGTCCATCTGGTGGATGGCGGCGGAATCCGTCCGCATGCAATCCGCGCTGGCCTTGGATTTCGAATCGGTGCGGGTCTTCCTGGCCACGGTGGATCCCCAGGCGCGGTTCTGGCTGTTCGCCGCCGCAAGTGTCGCTTTCCTGGTGAAGTTGCCGGTGGTACCCTTCCACCTGTGGCAGGCGGATGCCTACAGCGAAGGTCCTGCTGCGGGTTCGGCGCTGCTCACGGGAATCATGGCCAAGGTGGGCTTGTACGGCTTCCTTCGCATCGTGGTGCCGCTGTTTCCGATGGAAGCGGCCCTCTACGCCAATTTCTTCGTGGGCGTGGGGCTGGTCACCATGCTTACCGGCGCTCTGATCGCGTTGCGCCAGCGGGAAGTTCGCCGGGTGCTGGCCTTTTCGTCTCTTTCCCACCTGGGATTGGGTCTGGCCGCCCTGTTCACCTTCCGTCCGGAGGCCATCGCGGGCGTGGTGGTGCTGGTGGTGGCGCACGGGCTATCCGCCGCAGCCTTGTTCTTCCTGACCGGTATCGCCGAGGGATGGGCTCGCTCGCGGCACATCGACGATTTCGGTTCGCTGGCCAAACGCGCTCCGGTGTTCGCGGTGCTCTTCGCATTGGCAGGACTGGCCTCGGTGGGACTTCCCGGTACGGCAGGATTTGTCGCCGAGCTTCTGATGCTCTTCTCGCTCTGGAAGGTGTACGGTGTCGCGGTGGCGTTGGTGGCAGGGTCCACCGTCGTGCTCTCGGCCGCCTACACCTTGCGGTTGATGCAGAAAATGCTCTTTGGCACCTCCCATACCCAAGCCGAATCGAGTCCGGACGTCCCGGCCCTCGAGGCATTGTCCATCGCACCGCTTCTGGTGGCGCTGGTGGTGTTCGGATTCATGCCCGGCCCGATCTTGAAGGCTGGCCGCCCTGACCTGCTCACACGCTTGCCATCGGCGCAGGCCAAAGTCGTGGAGGATGCTACCCATGCTGCCGCCCGTTGATCTGCTGGCCCTTTTGGGCCCGGTGCTTCTCGTCGTGGTGGGCGCCTTGGTCACGCTGGTGACCGAGCCGTTCCTGTTGCGCAAGGACAAACACGCCTTCCTGCCCTGGATCGGTGTGTCGTTCCTGGCGATGGCCGGCGTCGCCCTTCATTTCGCCCCTCCCGGCGAGTTCGGCGGGATGTTCGCGTTGGATGCTTGGCGCGGGGCCCTGATGGGGGCGCTGTTTCTGGTGGCCGCGATCGGTCTGGCCGCCTTGCAACAAAATCTGCGCTCGGACGATTTTCCGGGGGGAGAGCCGTATGTCCTGATCTTGCTCGCCACGGTCGGCGTGGCGCTGATGCTGATGGCATCGCACTTCATCGCGCTGTTTCTGGGAATGGAAATCGCGAGCCTGGCCATCTATCCGATGGTCGGCCTGCGACGCGACCATAAGGGTTCCGAAGAAGCGGTCTTGAAGTATTTCTCGCTGGGAGCGGTGTTCTCCGCCGTGTTCCTGCTTGGTGTGGCGATGATCTACGGTGCCACCGGCAGCCTGAACTTCGCTTCGGTGCTGATCGGGCCAAGGCTTGGAATCTTCCTGCTGGGCTACGCCTTGGTGACCGTAGGTTTGTTGTTCAAGCTGGGTGTGGTGCCCTTCCACTTCTGGAGCCCGGATGCCTACGCCGGTGCGCCCAGCGGAGTGGTTTCGTTCATGGCCGGAGCGGTGAAGCTCGGTGCGGTGGCGGTGCTTGCCAATCTGTGGAGCTCGCACTTTTTCGGGTTCGCGCTCCTGTATACCGGACAGACCGTGCCGGGCGTGCATTACCCGCCCGCGCCCTTGGGAGTCTCCTACCCGCTGCTGGGAGTGGGCGCATTCCCGGAAAAAATCCTGGTCCTGCGCGCCTGGCAATTCGTCTTCGTCTACGGGGGCTTGGCTTCCGTGGTGATCGGATCGTTGGCTCTCCTGGGCCAGACCTCCATTCGGCGCATGATGGCTTATTCCGGCGTGGCCAATGCCGGCTTCATGGCTTTGGCTCTCGGAATTTTCGTCAAACACGCCGACGCTCGCTACGCCCTCTTCTATGTGGTCGTCTACGCATTGGGGACCACGGGTGTATTGGCCACGTTGTCGGCTCTGTCCGGTCGCGGCGATCTCCAGGACGACATGACCGCTTTGGCCGGGGCCGGCCGCAAGCGACCTTTGATGGGGTTGGCGCTGAGCATCTTGTTGGCATCCGTGGCGGGCCTTCCGTTCACGGCAGGATTTGTCGCCAAGTTCCAGTTGTTGGCTGCCTTGTTCACCGATGGCCGGATCGGGATCGATGCCTTGGGCTTGATCCTGCCGCAAGCCATGGTGAAACAGGCCGGAATTCTGTTCCCGCTGGTGCCCGTGGTCGCCTTGGTGTGCGCCTTGGTTTCGGTGGCCGGGTATTTCCGGTTGGTGGTGGCCGTCTGGTCGGAGCCTGGAACACGGTCCAAGGAAGTCGAAGCACCGTCGCTATTGCTCTCGGCAACGTTGGTGCTGGCCATGCTGGCGGTGCTGGCCTTGGCCATCCAGCCCCGGGCGATCGGCTTCTAGCGGAACTTCACAGCCTCTGGCGGCCATCGGGATAGATGGCCGTGGCATTGCCGTCGGCCGTCAGTTCCAAGGCGGCCAGGCGCGCTCCGTAGGCTTTCCCGATGCCCACGTCGATGCACATGAGACGCCCGTTGGCCTTGGGAAGGATCTTGCCCGCTGCGCGCGGGTCGATCAGGAAGGTGGGGGTGTGGCCCACTACCATGCGGTCCAGTTCCCAGTTCCCCAGCGTTTCATCGAGCTCCAAGGCGAGGGCCGCCTCGGATTTGCGCAAGGCGATGCGGTACCAATGCGGGCCGTCCTCGGCCAGCGCGGGATTTCGGGCATCGAGCTCGAAGTACGGAACCAGCCGGGAGAGTTCCGCGCGGATCCGCTGGTCCAGGTCCTGCGGCCTGCCCACGGCGTAGCGCGGGTGGAGACCGCCATGGACAAAAAGTGTTTTCCCCACGATGAACAGGTTGGGGCGCCGCACCAGCCACCGTCCCACCATGCCGGTGGGGGCCATGGCCCTGCGAAATTCCAGCCAACCCAGAGGTTCTTCCTGCATGCGGGAAATGTCCAGCATGGCGGCGTTGCGCTGGGGGTCTCCGCCGCCCGGAGAGGGCAAGGTGGCCAGACTGGAACGCAGTTCGAACTGGTCCAGTTCCGACGGTGGGGCGAAGTCGCGGTATTCTTCCACTGTCGTGTAGGAGTGGATGTGGTGCATGGACATCGATTCGTGGTTTCCCAGCACGAATTCCACCCTGCCTCCGGCCGCCGATGCTTCCCGCATGAGCCGTCGCAGCCACAGATAGATTCGCTTGGGGTAGCCTCCACGCCCCACGACGTCGCCGGTCATCACCAAGGTGGCGTCCCCTCCGATCCAGGCTCCTCGGCCGTCCAGAAGCTCCGCCAGGCGCAGGATCCGGATCCAGCCATCGAAGTTCCCATGGATGTCGCCGACAGCCACCAGGCGGCTCGCGGGACTATGGTGGCAGGTGGACGGCGGTTGCATTGTGGTCCAGTCTCCCATTTCTGAGGGAGGGAATGCAATTTCCACATCAATGTCCATCGAGCTGCACGAAAAAGAAGCCGTTCCCGCCCTGCGCGAAGCGCTGGGATATGTCGCCCGCCATCGCGGGGAAGTCTTTGTGATCAAGCTGGAAAGCGGCTTGCTGGAAGCTCCCGTGTTCCAAAGTCTGATGCGCGACATCGCCTCGCTGCACCGCATGGGCATCCGGGTGGTGGTCGTGCCGGGAAGTCGTCGGCAGATCGATGCCATGCTGCGCACCTGGGAGGTGGAATCCCCCATGGCGGGCGAAGTGCGGGTGACCACGGAAGAAGCCATGCCGTTTGTCACGCTCGCCGCCTTCGATGTGTGCAACCGGATCATGACCCACCTGGCAGAATCGGGAGCCAACGCCCTGATTGGAAATTGGGTCAAGGCACGCGGGCTGGGCGTGTTGGACGGGGTGGATTACCTCCTCACCGGCAGCGTCCAAAGCCTCCGTACCGAAATCCTGCGCCAACTGATGGGGCAGGAGTTCGTCCCCATCGTGCCCAACATCGGCTGGAACTCCGCGGGGCGGCCGTACAACGTCAGCTCCACCCAGTTGGCCATGGAGCTCGCCGTGCAGCTGGGGGCCTCGAAATTGTTTTTCCTGTGCGACGAAAAGCCCCAGGTGGGTCCGGATCTGGTGCTTCCGGAAGATGTGGAGCGAGGCGACGGGGGCATGCTCTCCAGCCTCAATCTGGGACAGGCGGAAGAATTCCTGGCCACCAACGCATCGAAGATCGGACAACCCTACTGCGATTACCTGCGGCGCGCGCTGGAAGCCTGCCGCAAAGGTGTGCGCCGCACGCACATCCTGGATGGACAGGAGGACGGCGCGCTTTTGCGCGAGATCTTCAGCCAGGATGGCCAAGGGACCATGGTCTTCGCCAACGAATACGACCACATCCGACGGGCGGAGGTGCGCGACGTTCCGGATATTTTGCGCATCCAGGAGCCATACGTGGCGCAGGGCGTGCTGCTGCCGCGCACCGCCGAGCAGATCGAGGCGAAGATCGGCGACTACGTGGTCCACGAAGCCGACGGCTTCATCCAGGGCAGCGCCGCTCTCCATCCGTTCCCGGATGGATCCGCGGAGGTGGCCGCCGTGGCGGTAGCCGAGCATCTGCGCCGGTTCGGAGTGGGTCGCAAGATCGTGCAATTTTTGTTGCAGAAGGCCATGCGCATGGGCTACGACAAGGTTTTCCTGCTCACCACGCAAACGTCCGATTGGTTCGCCGACCTGGGCTTCGAACGTGGCGATCTCGCGGACCTCCCGCAGGACAAGGTTTCCGCCTACGACATCAAGAGACGGAGCCTGGTTTTTGTGAGAACCATTCGAAGATCGGGAGTTTGATTCCGACTTCTTTGGACGTTACCGGCGGGAATTACTAGAATTGCCGATTCGCTCCCACAGCCCTTCTCTTGTTGGAGGGGTCATCACAAGGGGTTTGTCCTGATTCGGAAAGACCGTCTGCTCGCTTGCTCCCGCGAAGTGGCTGAAGCCTGCGGGCTTGAGCTAGTCGACGTCGAGCTTTTCCGTGCCGGGCGTAGGGAAGTGCTTCGCATCTACCTGCACAAGCCCGGCGGGGTCACCTTGGACGAATGCTCCCAGGTCAGCCATCAACTTTCCAACCTTCTCGAAGCCGATGAATCTTTCCAGACACAATACACACTCGAGGTCTCCTCGCCAGGCCTGGACCGTCCGCTCAAGACGCCCCAGGACTGGGCGCGTCGGATCGGCGAGTGGGTCCGTGTCCATCTGGTGGAAGACGTGGAGGGACGCAAGCAGTGGATCGGTCGTCTCGTCGAATCCGACGAGACCTCGGCCTTGCTCTCTCCCGAAGAAGGCACTCCTGATGTCCGCATCCCATTTCGTACGGTCCAGTTGGCCCGTGTCGATGTCCGATTCGAGGATTGAACATGTCTAGAACCGCCGTCAAGGACCCTGAGGTCAACATCGTCGAGGCCCTCGGCCAGGTCGCCAAGGAAAAAAACATCGGCATGGATGTGGTCCTGACCACGTTGCGATCCTCGCTGGTGCAGGCCGCCCGCAAATACACGGGTATCCAGAAGAACATCGAAGTGGACGTGGAACGCGATCGTGGCTCCATCCGCGCCTTCCTTCGCGTGGAAGTGGTGGAGGACCTCCCCGACCTTCCCGACGGAATCAACGCCGAAGACGCGCTGGTGTTCGACGAGAAGTACATGCTCGTGGAGCAGGCCCGCGAATACCGGCCTTCCATCCAGCCCGGCGAAACCCTCGAGCACGAGATCCCCATCGCGGGATTCGGCCGCGCCGCCATCGCCATCGCCAAGCAGAGCCTCACCCAGCGGGTGCGCGAAGTGGAACGCCAGCGCGTGTTCGACGACTACCGCGACCGTATCGGGACCATTGTGACAGGAACTGTCCAACAGGTGGATCGCGGGGACATCCTCGTGAACCTGGGCCGCACCGAGGCCATCGTTCCGCTGCGCGAACAGATCCGCAAGGAACGCTACCGCCAGGGCGACAGCATCCGCGCCTACATCTGCGACGTGTCCAACAACGCCAAGGGTCCGCAGGTCATCCTGTCGCGCACCCACCCGGAGTTCTTGGCCAAGCTGTTCGAACTGGAAGTCCCCGAGATCTACGACGAGATCGTCGGGATCCGCGCCGTGGCCCGCGACCCGGGCTTCCGCGCCAAGATCAGCGTGTCCAGCCGCGACGAACGGATCGACCCGGTCGGCGCCTGCGTGGGCATGAAAGGCAATCGCGTGCAGGCCATCGTGCGCGAATTGTCCAACGAACGCATCGACATCATCCACTTCACTGAAGACATGCAGGTCTACGTGCGTCGCCTGTTCGCCCCCGCCGAGGTTCGCAAGGTCCTCGAAGTGGGTTCGGACCGCTACGTGGTGGTGGTGGCCAACGAGGATCTCTCGCTGGCGATCGGCCGTCAGGGCCAGAACGTGAAATTGGCCACCAAGCTCCTGGGCAAGGAACTCGACGTCTTCGGAGAAGACGAATTCGCCGAGCTCCCCGACGCAGAGCGCCGAGCCATCCTGGGCGAGCCCGAGCTCGTCGAGGAGGCACCCGCCGAAGTGGCGGCCGAGGCACCTGCCGTCGAGCCTGTCGAGCCAACCGTGGAAGAACCTGCCACCGCCCAATGAGCGGTAGGCACGGAAAACGACTTTTGTCAAGCTGAGAGACGCAATCACCGAGAGTGAGGCTTCGTGAGTAAGACCCGAATCACCGATGTCGCGACCGAGTTCGAGATCGCCAAGGAATCCGTCCTGAAGCATTTGAAGGATGCAGGGTTCGAGGTGCGCTCGGTCCTTTCGCCCATCGAGAGCGACTGGGTGGACAAGATCCGTCCTGCCTTGGAGAGCGAACGCGCCAAGTCCGGCAAGCCCCGGACCAAGAAGGCCGCGCCGAAGAAGAAGGCCGAGGGAGAAGTCGAATCCGACAGGCCCAAGAAGGTCGCGCCTCGGAAGAAGCTCGATGGCGAACACGAGGCATCCGAATCGCCTGCCGCGCCCTCCGGCGAAAAACCAGTCGCACCGCCCCCGGCCGTGGTGGAGCCGGCGCCGCGCGTCGTGCACGCCGCCGCCGAGCCGACGCCGGAACGCCACGAGCCTCCTGCACCCACCGAGCCCAAGCCTGCCCAGGCCAAGCCCGAGTCCGCGGCGACGGCCGAGCCTGCTCCCGCATCTCCGGATGCCGGCCAGCCGGGCGCACCCATTCTGCTGACCGCCCCGGTGCGTCGCCAGCCCTCGTTCAATCCGGATCGTCCGGATCGTCCTCGGCCCCCGGCCAGCACCTACCAGCCCACCCCCCGCGGCATCACCGGCGGACCTCGTCCTGGCTTCAACGCCACGGACAAAGGCACAGCTGCACCTGGCGGTGGAGCTCCTCGTGAACAGCCTCGCGACCCACGCCCAGGAGATCGTACGACTGGCGCCACTCCTCGCGATGGTCGTACCGACCAGCGCGGACCTGGTGGACCTCGTCCCGATCGCGGCGCAGCTCCGACCGGACCTGGCGGCGCTCGTCCCGACCGCGGCGTTTCCGTCGGCGGCAATCGCCCTGACGGTCGCGGACCTGGCGGACCTGGCGGCGGACCCGGCCAAGGCCGTCCACCCTACGGCGGCGGACAAGGTGGCCCGGGCGGATTCCGTCCCGGAGGACCTGGCCAAGGCCAAGGCGCACCCGGACCCTACCGCAACAGCCCTCCCGGCAACAATCCATATCGTCCCAACGGACCCGGCGGCGGTCCAGGTCGTCCCGGATTCGGACCCGGACCCGGCGCAGGCCCTGGCGGCCCTGGTCGTCCTGGATTCGGCGGCCCCACCGGCGGACCTCCGGGAGCCACTGGATCCTTGCAGCCTGGCCAGCAGGCGGGCGCCTTTGGGGCTCCCGTGGGCAAGGGCTCGGCGGGTCGCAAGCGCAAGACCAAAGAGCAGATCGAAACCGAGATCTTCTACCAGACCCAGCAGAACGTCAACAAGGTGATGGTCTCGCTGGATCGCGGCAAGATCCAGCGCCGTTACGCCCGTGGCGGCGGCGGCCAGATGATGGAGAACATCGAAGAGAAGATGATTCTCAAGGTGGCGGAATTCATCACGATCGCGGAACTCGCGAACTTGCTGAACGTCGCGCCTGCCCAGGTCATCGCCAAGGCGATGGGCATGGGCTTGATGGTCACCATCAATGCCCGTCTGGACCACGAAACCATCGCGATCATCGCCGACGAGTTCGGGTTCCAAGCCCAGCTGATGGACGAATACGCCGAAGACGTCGCGGAAAGCCAGGAAACCCTGGGCGACCCGGAAGCGGATGCGACCCGTCCTCCGATCGTCACGGTCATGGGTCACGTCGACCATGGTAAGACCTCTTTGCTGGATTACCTGCGCAAGACGCATGTGATCACCGGCGAAGCGGGTGGAATCACCCAGCACATCGGCGCCTACGAGGTGGACACCGGCCACGGCTGCGTGACGTTCCTCGATACTCCCGGTCACGAGGCGTTCTCCGCCATGCGTGCCCGTGGCGCCAAGGTCACCGACATCGTGGTTCTCGTGGTTGCGGCCGACAGCAACGTCATGCCGCAGACCAAGGAAGCCATCGACCACGCACGTGCGGCCGGCGTGCCCATCGTGGTGGCCATCAACAAGATCGACCTTCCCTCCGCCAACCCCGACAACGTCCGTGCCCAATTGGGCGCCTACGGCATCGAGGTGGAGCAGTGGGGTGGCAAGGTGCAGTGCGTGGAGATCTCCGCCAAGAAGGGGATCAACATGGACAAGCTCCTGGACGCCCTTCTGGTGGAAGCGGAAATGCTTGGTCTGCGGGCCAATCCCACCGTGCGCGCCAAGGGAACCGTGATCGAATCCCGCCTGGACAAGGGCAAGGGCTCGATCGCCACCATCCTGGTGCAGGAAGGAACGCTCCGCGTGGGCGACGCCATCCTGGTGGGATCCTACGCGGGCAAGATCCGTCAGCTCATGGACGAACGCGGCCAGCCGCGCATGGAGGCCGGTCCTTCCGTGCCTTGCCAGATCCTGGGCATCGACGGCGTTCCGCAAGCGGGCGATTCGGTCATCCAGATGGACGACGAGCGCGAAGCGCGCGAGATCGCCGGCCGACGCCACCGCGCCCAGAAGGAGCGCGAATTGCGCCGGGCGCAGCGCATGTCGCTGGAAGACCTTTCCAACAAGATCGCGGCGGGCGACTCGCAGCAGACGTTGCGCGTGATCGTCAAGGGCGACGTGGACGGCTCCGTGGAGGCCATCGCAGCCTCGCTGGAACAGCTTTCCACCAAGGAAGTGCGCGTACAGATCCTGTCGCGCGCAGTGGGTGGCATCAAGGAAGCCGACGTCATGCTGGCGGCCGCGTCGGACGCCATCGTGGTGGCGTTCCATGTGCGTCCCGACGCCAACACCCGCGAGCTGGCCAGCCGCGAAGGTGTGGAGATCCGTTCCTACCGCATCATCTACGAAGTGGTGGACGACATCCGCAAGGCGATGGAGGGCATGCTCAAGCCCGAGATCAAGGAAGAGGTCACCGCCGAAGCCGAAGTCCGTGCCGTGTTCCGTGTGCCCAAGCAGGGTGCGATCGCCGGTTGCTACGTGCAGTCGGGAACCATCGAGCGCAAGCTCAAGGCCCGCGTGTACCGCAACGGAGTGGAAATCGCCGAAGCCAAGGTCAGCACGCTCAAGCGCTTCAAGGACGACGTCTCCGAGGTCAAATCCGGCTACGAATGCGGTGTGGGCTTGGACGGAGTCGACGACTACGTGGAAGGCGACATCATCGCGTTCTTCCGCCAGTTCGAGGTGGCTCGCAAGTTGTCGGATTCCAAGGCGTGAGAGGTCGGCCAAACCGTGGTGGTGGAAGCCGTACGGCATCGGTCGGGGAGCAGATCCGCAGGGAACTCTCCCAGCTTTTCCTGGAAGGCTTGAAGGACCCGCGGATCGCGTTCGTCACGGTATCCACAGTGAACGTGACCTCCGATCTGAGCTTGGCCACGATCAACTACACGGTGCTGGGCTCGGAAAAGGAAGTGCGCGACACGGAAATCGGCCTGCAACAATCGGCGGGATGGCTTCGCAAAGAGCTTTCCCACCGCTTGAAGCTGCGCCACATGCCGCAGTTGCGATTCTACCTGGACCACAACCTGGAAAATTCGTTCTACATCCAAGGATTGCTCACCAAGCTTCCGGATGAGGATCGCAAGCCGTTCGACCCCTCGGAGCTTCCTCCTTCGTGAGTCGCTGCCCGATCAGGAACGAGCACCCATGAGCGGGTGCGGATTCCTATTGCTGGACAAGCCGACAGGGAAATCCTCCCAGCAGGCGCTCTACCCCGTCAAGCGTCTTCTGGGCGAGAGGCGGGTGGGGCACGCCGGGACTTTGGATCCGCTGGCGACAGGTCTGCTGGTGGCGGCCGCGGGAAAAGCCACGCGGCTTCTGTCGCGCATCGAGGGGTGCGACAAGGAATACCTCGTGTGCCTGCGCCCCGGCGTGCGCACGGATTCCCTGGACACGGATGGACGGATTTTGTCAGAAAGTCCCGCTTCTTGGGAAGGGACCGACTGGTCACGCCTGCTGGAAGGCCTCCTGGGCGAGGTGGATCAGATCCCCCCCGCGTATTCGGCGATCTCGGTGGATGGCGTGCGGTCCTACGAACGGGCCCGCAAAGGCGAAGACGTGACGCTACCGCCCCGACGCGTGCGAATCGATTCGTGTGTGGAAATTGCGGGTCCTTCGCCCCTGGCGGGCTCGGGCTTCCGGGAAGGCGATGCGACCTTGCGGATCCGCTGTTCCAAGGGCACCTACGTGCGCAGCCTGGTGCGCGACTTGGGCGAGAGGGCCGGGTTCGGGGCGTGTGTGAGCGCGTTGCGCCGCACGGCCATCGGGAACTGGCGATTGCCGGATGTTCCCCCGCAAACCGAGACTCCATTGGAGCTTTTGCCTGTGCAGACGATGTTCCCTGCTTGGCCGAGCTTCACGATTGCGCCGGAAAGCTTGGGCAAACTCGCCAACGGCAATCCGATTCCGTGTGACCTGGACGACCACCCGGACGTCCTTTGTCTGGACGGCTCGGGGCTGGTCATCGCATGGGGCGTGGTGCGGGAGGGGATCTTCCGCACCGAAGCCCTACTGGCCGATCAGATCTTGGCCAGCGCCGCGTCGTAATCGGGTTCGTCGGCGGTTTCCGCCACCAGCTGGGTGTAGGCGACCTTGCCGGATTCATCGACGATCACAACGGAGCGGGCGCACAGACCTTGCAGGACCGAGTCGATGATCTGGATCCCGAAAGCCTTCTCGAATTCAGAATCGCGAAACGCCGAGGCGGTGATCACGTTCTCCAAACCTTCGGCGCCGCAAAAGCGCTTGGCGGCGAAGGGCAGGTCCTTGGACACGCAAAGGACCACGGTGTTGGCCAAGGCGGAGGCCTTCTGGTTGAACTTGCGCACCGAAGTGGCGCAGGTGGGCGTGTCGATGGAGGGGAAGATGTTGATCACGATCTTCTTGCCGGCCAGATCTCCAAGCGTCACCACCGACAGATCCTGCTTGACCAACTTGAAGTCCGGAGCCTTGGATCCGATGGTGGGGAGTTCGCCCGAGGTGTGGACGGGGTTGCCTTTGAGAGTCACGGTGGCCATGGAGATTCCTTCTTGAATAGAGATCGAGACTCGATTTGAGTCTTCCACTAGATACATCCTTTGGAGTGTTCGGTCCAGTCGCAACGACCTATCTTCCAGCGACGCCATGTCCACTCTCGCCAGGTTCTGCCTTTTCGTCGCGTTTCTTGCGATCCACGCCTGGTCCTACGGCGACCAGGAACAGGATCGGAACCATCCGGAAGTCCAATGGTTCACCTCGGAAACGCCCCACTTCCGGTTCCACTACGAGGCGGGTCTGCGGCCTGCGGCGGAGGCGTGCGCGGCCCGGGCGGAGGCGGTCTACCCGATCCTCACCGAGCTGTTCGGCCACGAGCCCTCCGCCAAGACGGAATTTCTGGTGTTCGACGAGGATTATTCCAACGGTTGGGCGATCGCGAGCCTGAACACGATGGCCATCTGGAGCTCCGACATGGGGTTTGAATTGCGGGGTTCCAAGGATTGGATCCGCGACGTGGTGGCCCACGAATTCACCCATGTCGTTTCCATCCAGGCCGGCGCCAAAGCCAAGCCCTGGCTTTCCGAATTGCAGTTGGGCTGGGACGATGCGTCCGACCGCGCCACCACCTCCGGCGGATGGCTTTTGTGGTCGCTTTCGCCATACTCCATGGCCATGGCCGAGGGCGCGTCGCAATGGGGCTCGGAGCGTACCGGAGGAGATGCGTGGGATTCCCACCGGGCGATGATCCAGCGTACAGCGGCCCAGTCCGACAGTCTTCTTTCCTGGTCGAGGATGGGGACCTTTTCGGGGTCCGGGCTGGACGGGGAGCGCGTGTACGGGCAGGGATACAGTCTGGTCCGCCACATCGAACGCACGCGAGGCGCCGAGTGGATCCCCAAATGGTGGCGGGAATTGTCCAAATGGAAATCGCAAACCCCGGGTGGGGCCTGGAAATCCCTGACCGGGCAGAGCGGGGCGGAGCTTTGGAACGAGTGGAGGGATTCGGCCAAGTCCATCGCCCGGCGCGAAATCGAGGCGGCGAAGCCCTTGGTGCAAGGCCGCAGGTTGTTCGGCGAGGCGTTCCACACGCAGTGGCCCCGCTGGTGGAACGACACCCTGTTGTTGTTTTCCTCCAATCGAGGCTCCGATTTCCAGGTCAACTCGTTGTGGGCCTGGGATCTGGGGGACAAGGACACGACCAAGCGCTCCTGGGTGGTGGCTCCGGTCATCCGCACGCGTGTGGGGTTGGACACCGCGGGCAAACGGGTGTGGTTCCACTCCGGCCGGGAAGACGACTCGCGCGGAAGACCAGTGCTGGATCTCTACCAGGCCAGCGTACGACAGGGCGAGAACGGCCAGCTCGAGGCGGATGCCAAGCCCAAGCAAAAGCGCGTCACGCGCGAACTCCACGCCTTCGCGCCGGATTTCCACGGCGACTCTTTGCTCACGGTGGTTCGCGACCTGGTCGATTTCCGCCTGCGGGTGGTTCCCGTCGATTCGTCTGGCCCGGGCCGCGAACTGTATCCGGGTGCGGGGAACTCCAGCGGGGGGACGATTTTCGGCGCCGTGTGGTCGCCGGGCGGCGACACCGTGGCGATCGACCGCTTCGACGGCAGGAGCCGGCGGGTGGACCTGTTGGATCGCAAGGGGAACTTCCTGGTGCGCATCGGCGACAGCCTCGCCGATTGGCGTACGCCAACCTTCTCGCCCGACGGTCGCCAGATCGTGCTTGCCTCCGACCGCACCGGGATCTTCAACCTGTACAGACACAAATTGTCATCGGGAGCATTGGAGCAGCTGACCTCAGAACCCGGCGGAGCCTTCCAGCCAGCGGTTTCGCCGGATGGCAAGCGCCTGGCCTACATCGCATGGGATCGGGACGGTTACGGTCTGAATCTGTTGGATTCGATCGTTCCGATCGGTGTGCGCCCCGAGCGGATCAAGACAGCGATCACCCCGCCGCTGCAGGAATCGTGGGATCTATCCGGTGGAGAAACCCCCTACTTTCCGGTCCCCACGCGATTTCTGCTCTCTCCGATCCTGTTCGCCCAACGCGCCCAACCGATGTTCGGCGAAGAAGGCCTGCGCTGGAAGGGTTTGGCAGGCGCCCGCTTCCAGGCGCTGGATCCGGTGCGTCGCAACACCGTGGTGCTCCTGGGGTTGTTGGACGTGGGCAATGGATTCGACTACGTCCAGCTGGACCAGCCGACCTTCCTGAACCCACGCCAGGAAAAAATGTTTCTGGCGGGATGGGAGAACCGAAGCCTGGTTCCCACGATCTTCGCCGAGGCCGGATGGCAGAACGTGCGTGGACAGGATACGTCCAGCACGTATTCCGATGATTCGCGCGATACGGTCGCCCGCAAGCGGATCGTGCAGCCGTGGGCGCTGGAGGTGGGATCGCTTCTGGCCGGCGCGCGGTGGTCGGTCACCAGAAACCAGAAACTGCACGGGGAAATTTCGTGGGCGGGCTACGAATTCAACCTCTACGAAGGGGTTCCCTTCCGGTTTCCGGCGTACTCCTCCTGGGCACCGGCGGCGATGTGGACATACCTGTCCAAGGACATGGCCGCGGACGAATCGATGGCCGACCAACGCGGTGTATTCGCCCGTGTGAAGGTCTCCCACGAGATATCGAAGCTGCAGAGGTCGGGCTCGTTTTCGGAGGTGTTCCAGCAGAACGCGAACGGATCCGTCACCGTGAAGACCGCCTCCACCGACCTCCAACGTGCCATGGTGGATCTGCGCTTGGCGGTGGGCAATCCCCTTTGGGAGGAACAATCCTTCGAACTGGATGTCCAGGGCTCGGGCATCCTGCACTGGCAAAGCGACGCCGACACACTCAACGACTTCTACCTCGAAGGCCTTTCCATACCCGGCTATCCCGCTTTCGCCGCGGGCAAAGGCGAGGAGCGCCTGTTCCAGGGGACCCGAAGCGCCTACACGAGGCTGGCCACCCGATTTCCGTTGGTGAAAATGCGCAACGGTTTTTGGATCTGGTTTTTCGACCAGTGGTCCGCGGGTGCTTCCGTTCAAGCCGGCCGTGCCTGGCGAGGAGACGTGTGGGACTTCGACGCCTCGCCGCGCGAACAATTCTTCGACTTTTCCCGGTCCTGGACGGTGGAAACCCGTCTGGCGGGGCGCATCCACAGCGCCTACCCGTTCCATCTGTCCGTGGGACTCTCCCGGGCGCTGGATCAGCCCAAGGGACTGACCCAGAAGACGGCGACAATTTTTGGCATCCCCACCTTCGCCCATCGCATCGAGTTCGGACTGAACACCGGATTGGATGAATGGGCGATCATCGACCAGTCGCTGCGTCGACTCGGACTCCTTCCCGCACCCCGGAGACTGCATTGAATTCTCGCAACACCGCCTGGACCGCGGCGATCGCTTTCGGAATGGCCTCCGGCCTGCCCTCGGACCTGATCGGAGGCACCATCCAGGCAAGGCTCTCCGACGCCGGCATGAAGGTCGCCGACATCGGCATGTTGGGATTGGCCACTCTCCCCTTGATGCTCAAGCCCCTTTGGGCACCCGCGGTCGACCGCTTCGCACCCCCGCTGGGCCGGCGTCGCGGGTGGATCCTGATTTCGGCCGTGCTGTTGTTCTTGTCTTTGGGCATGCTGGGCTCGGTCGATCCGACGAGCTCGCTTTCGCTGATGATTTCGTTCCTGGCCCTGACCGCGTTTTGCAGCGCCACCCTGGATCTGGCTGTGAATGGATGGACCTGCGACATGGCTGCCCAAGGTGGAGCAAGCGAGTTGGCGGGTTGGTCGGTTTGGGGTTACCGCTTGGCAATGCTGCTTTCGTCCTCCATTTCCCTGGCCCTGTCGCAACGATTGGGCTGGTCCAACACCTACTGGCTGATCGCCGGGATTCTGCTCTTGGTGGTCCTGGTCGGGTTAATCCAGTCCGAACCGAAGGCTTCCGCCCACGCGCCAGTTTCCCTGGTGGAGGCTGTGGTCACGCCCTTTCGGCAGTTCTGGCACGACTTCGGACTTTTCGGGATGGTCGCCCTTCTCCTTTTCGCGTTGTTGTTTCGGTTGGCCGACAGCTGGGCCGGAAACCAGACCACCACGTTCCTGAACGGCTTCTATTCCAAAGACCAACTTTCCCTCGCCAAGGCCTTGGCCCTGGTGGCGGTGGGCGTGGGGGTCGGAGCCGCGGCCATCGCGGAGCGGAAATTGTCGACCCGGACTCTATTGCTTTGGGCAGGGGTGTTGGGAAGCGTCTCGAACCTCGGATTCCTGCTGGTGCTCGAACCGAGCCTGAATGGACTTCCCGGATTGTACGCAGCGTTGCTCCTGGAGTCCGTGTGCGGCGGATTCATGTCCGCGGTTTTCGTCGGGTTCCTGATGGCTCGATGCCGCAGCGCCTCGGCCGCCACCCAGTACGCCGTCTTGACCTCGGTATGGCTGTTGGGACGGTTTCTGACCGCACCGGCGGGAAAAATCGCGCAGGCCCATGGCTGGACCGTGTTCTTCGCCGCATCCGCTCTGGCGGGGATTCCAGGGCTGCTTCTGGTTTTCTGGGTTGATCGATCCCGTGCCGGCAGGATCGGGGGATCGAACCCGGCGAGGTAAACACCGCGGCGCGATCAGCCCAGCAGGTTCAGCACTCCACGCGGTACCTGGTTGGCTTGAGCGATCATGGCCATGGACGATTTGTTGAGGATCATTCCTCGCGCCAGTTCCATGGCCTGGGTCGCGTAGTCGGTGTCCCGGATGCGGCTTTCCGCATCGGTCGCGCTGGCCGAAAAACTGCCCAAGTTGGAAGAAGCCACGGACAGCCGGTTCATGGTCGATCCGATGCTGGAGCGCATCTGGTTCACGGACTTGAGGTAGTCGTCCAGTGCGGAGGTGGCGTTCTGGGCGGAGGCTTGGTTCGCCAATCCACCCAATGTGGAGAGGGAAGGCGTGCTCGCGCCTCCAAACGACAACTGGTCGGCGGCGCTGGAAGAGGACCCTACCTGGAATCGCATGGATTGGCCATCCAGCAGGGGAATGCCGTTGTAGGACGTCGACTGGGCGATCGCCCCCACTTCGCTTGCCAGCGCTTGGTATTCCGCGTCCATGGCCTTGCGGTCGTTGGCGTTGTAGGTGCCATTGGCCGCTTGGATGGACAGTTCGCGCATCCGGCCCAGGGCGTCGGTCATCTGCTGGCTTCCGGAATCGGCGATCTGGAGCATGGCCAGTGCGTTGTTCGCGTTGGAATCGGCCATTTGGCTGCCGCGGATCTGTTGGCGTAGTCCTTCGGACAGCGAAAGCCCAGCCGCATCGTCGGAGGCGCGATTGATCCGCAATCCGGTGGACAATTGTTCCAGGGAGGATCGCAGGCGAGCTTGGTTGGTGCGGCTTGCGTTGCTGGCAACTTGGGATTCTTGGATCCTCATCGTGTCCACCCTTTCCAAAGCCAGCCACAGGACCGGCATTCCGGTCATCGGCGGCCGGCGAGGTGGGCTTTAGCGGTTTTCCAAGAAAAAGAAAACCCCGACTCGAAGAGCCGGGGTCAACAGTTCGATCTCTCCGAAATCGGAGAGAAGCGAATTACTTGGCCTTGGTGGAGGTGGCCTTGGTGGCAGGCTTCTTGTCGGCCTTCTTGGCGGTGTCGGCCTTCTTGGTGGTGTCGACCTTCACGGTGTCGGCCTTCTTGGTGGTGTCGGCCTTGAGGGTGGTGTCGACGGCCTTCACGGTGTCGAGCTTGGCAACGGCCACGGTGTCGGCGGTCTTGACGTCGGTCTTGGCGGGTTCGTTGCAAGCGACGAACAGGAAGGACACGGCGGCGAGGAGGGCGAGCTTCTTCATGGGATGATCTTTCTTCAGAAAGTTGTGTGGCTGAATTCGAAGTGGTAAAGTGCGGAGACCCGCGCCCTACCTTTCGTGAAGACGATCATGAGCGAGATGTATGCCAAAACAATCGAAGCCAAAGATTGTCATAATCGCGTCATGATTCGCACACGCGAATCGGGCAAATTGCCTGAGCAACAAGGCGGCTTGCCCGGTCAGGCGTGATCCAGGGCCAGAATCAGGCCGTTCATCAGCTGCTGGGCCAGTGAATCTGCCGATGGAAGCACATGCCACGGCCTGGTGTCCGCAGCCAATGGCAGGCCTGTGAGCCAGCTCTCCAGCCGGTCTCCGGCCGGGCCCAGTCGGATGGAGCCGTGCTGAAGCAAAGCCTTCTGGCCGAGTTTGCGTGCCGATCCCACCCATTTGAGTCCGTGCCATTTCAGCTCGTGGCGAGAAGTGGAGGCAAAACACGGCGCAGGCCCCAGCCCGAGCGGGTCGCGGGAGCTTCCGCCCCTTTCCAGGCTCAACGACTCGATGCCCGCAGCCTTGCCCGATTCCAGAAGCCAAAGCCCGAACACCTCTTCTGGAGACCGGGCTCCACCTTGGAAGAGAGGATGGTCGATCGGAAACACCACGCTGTAGGTGAGCTCGTCCTGGTGCCAAACAGCCCGGCCACCCGTGGGGCGATGGACCACCTCGGCTGGGCCTTGCGGGTTGGAAAGCGGATCCTGGCTCCAAGCTTCCCACCTTGGAGCCAAGGCTGTTTCCGGCGACTGGTTCTTGCCCAGGCTGACAGTCGGATGGTTCCAGGTGTACAGACGCAAGATCGGGAGAGAGGCGTCGTTGGAGTCGCCGGATTTGAGCGCGAGTTCCATGTCGTGGAACAGGGCCGTGTCCGTGCGCATGTGTTCGGCGCCACTGCCGCCGCGAAGTGGATCGATCCTCAGTTGGCTCATTGCGATCACCAAGGTACCAGAACAGTCCGATTCCAGCTATCTTTGATGGACTATGTCCGTAAGAGTCGCCATCATGGGCGCCACCGGGGCGGTGGGCGCTGAATTGCTTTCCATCCTTGACGAGCGGAAGTTCCCGATCGGGGAGCTTCGGTTGCTGGCCAGCAAGCGCTCGGCTGGAACCACCCTGGATTTCCAGGGATCCAAGATCAAGGTGGAGGAGCTCACCCACGATTCCTTTGCTGGGATCGATCTGGTCCTTGCCTCCGCCGGAGGCTCCATTTCCGCCGAGTTCGCGCCCAGCGCGGTGAAGGCGGGAGCCGTGGTGGTGGACAACACCTCAAAGTTCCGCATGACCGAGGGCGTTCCCCTGGTGATTCCGGAAATCAATGGCGAGCGGATCAAGGATCACAAGGGCATCATCGCCAACCCCAATTGCAGCACGATCATCATGGCCTTGCCCGTGTTTCCGCTGCACAAGGCGTTCGGCGTCAAGCGTGTCCACGCGGCCACCTACCAGGCGGCTTCCGGAGCCGGCGCGCGCGCCATGGAAGAGCTCAAGCTGGAGACCGCCGCGGTCCTGGAAGGGCGCGAGTTCCACCCCACCGTGATCCCCCATCCGTACGCGTTCAACGTGTTTCCGCACAACGCCCCTTGGATTCCCGAGCTCGGATACAACGAGGAAGAGCTCAAGATGGTCAAGGAAACGGCCAAGATCTTCGAGACGGATTCTGTCAAAGTGCACGCCACCTGCGTGCGCGTGCCGGTGCTGCGCGCCCACTCGGAAGCCCTGAACGTCCAGTTCGAACGCGAAGTCTCCGTGGAGGAAGCCATGGCCGTGCTGGCCAACGCGCCGGGAGTGCGAATCCTGGAGGACGCGGGACAAAATCGCTGGCCCATGCCCTTGGACGCTTCCGGCACGGATCCCGTCCTGGTGGGGCGCATGCGCAAGGACAGGAGCCAAGCGTGCACCCTGGACTTCTGGGTGGTGGGCGACCAGATCCGCAAAGGCGCTGCCCTGAACGCCGTGCAGATCGCCGAACGACTTTTCGCCTGAGGCGCGGTGATGGCCTGGATCATCCTGGGGGCGCTTGTCGCTTCGGCGAGCTTCTACCTGATGGTCCTGCGCCAGGTTTCGCGCAGCGAAGAGCGCTTGCGTGCGCTGGTGGTACGGACCGAGGCGCGGATTTCGCGGCGATTCAAAGCCAAATTGGTCGCGCCATCGGATGAACCGGAGGCGCCGCAGTGAGCGCTTCGGGCAGTTGGGTCGAGGTGGACCGCGGCGCCCTGACACGCAACATCGGAGCCATCCGGAGTCGGGTGGGGAACAGACAAATCCTGGTTTTGGTCAAGGCCGACGGGTACGGGCACGGCGCGGTGGAAACCGCCCGGACGGTCTTCGCGGCGGGAGCCGATCGCGTGGGAGTGGCGCGCCTGCATGAAGGCGCGCACTTGCGCCGGTCCGGCATCGAGGGACCCGTGCATGTGCTGGAGCCGTTCCATCCGGACGACCTTGCCGAATACGCGCGGCTGGGGCTGGTGGCCACGGTCTGCGATCTGGAGGCCGCCCGGAGCTTGTCCGGCCATGGCACGAGCGGGGGGGGTCCGTTGCGGGCCCACCTCAAGGTGGATACGGGCATGGCCCGGCTGGGATTCCACCACGAACGCGATCGGGAGCGGATCCATTCGGCCCTCTCGCTGGGCGGTGTGGAGTGGGAAGGGATCTTCACCCATTTTTCCCGCTCCGACGACGATCCGGTCGCCACCGAGCTGCAAATCCGGCGGTTTTCGGACCTGCTGGCGGATCTCCACAGGGCGGGTTTGCGACCTCCCATCGCGCACGCGGCAAATTCGGCGGCCATTTTCCGTCACCCCGAGGCGCATTTCGAGATGGTGCGCCCCGGCATCGCCGTCTACGGATACCCGCCCGATGGCGTGGACGATGCCGGATTGGAGCCGGTCCTGCGGCTGCGTTCGACCGTGCGCCATCTTTCCTGGAAAGAACCGGGAGAGCCGGTGAGTTACGGAGCCGCCTGGGTGGCGACTCGCCGGACCCGGCTGGCGGTGCTGCCATTGGGCTATGGAGACGGATTCTGGCGAGGCCATTCCAATCGTTTCGAGGTCATGATCAACGGTGTGTTCTGTCCGCAGGTGGGGCGCATCTGCATGGACCTCATGATGATCGACGTCACCGACGTTCCGGAAGTGGAGCTGGGCGACGCGGCGTGGATCATCGGAAGCCGCCCGGAGCTTTCCGCGCAGCGCCTGGCCCAAAACCTCGACACCATCGTGTACGAAGTCCTCTGCGACCTGGGCCGGAGGCTGGAGCGGGTGTTTGTGTAGATTTCCGGCTCCCCTTCGAATTCCTCCAATCCTCAAGGTGCGACATCCATGACCGTGCAAACCAAACTGAGATGGATCCTCATTTCGGCGGCTGTCTTGGGGTTTCTGTCTGAAGTGATCCGAGGTCTGGATCGACTGACCCATTCCTCCCTAGGGTATTGGGGGAGGCTCTTGCAGCCGTTCGCACCCAAGCTCGGTGTGGATTTTCCTAGCCTTCGCCTTGGCGTATTTGATCCGATTGCCTGTAGTGGATTTTTGCTTTTGCTGGTACTGGCAGTGAGGTATTGGAGGAAAGGGGGGCGCTTAGGCGGTCCTACGTTGTTGATTCTATCCCTGATCTGGTTTTCGAGTTTGATCGGATTGATCTGGGTGCCAGCCTATATGGTTTATTTTGTGATCGATGAAAATTCGTTCCCTTTGGACGCGTTCATAACCTTATTGTCCCATGCCTTTTGGTTTGTAACGACTCACCGGTGCCTTCAACTTGAAGCCATGGTGGATGGGACCAAAGAAAATTTAGGCGGGGATGCGGAAATTGCAGAGGGCGATCGGGAGATTGCCCCCAAAAGGATGCGGCTTGTCCATTTTCTCCTGGACCCGATGCTGGCAATCATGATTTTGGGCTTCTGGGCAGCTCGGTTCGTGACAAAAGGTCGGTTTTGGGGGCGCTATAGCGATGGCGCTTGGGAAGGAACGGAGGCTTGGATCTGGTTTCCGGCGGGATTTATTGCTCTATTGGTATTTTATGTGGTTTTCGAGATGGCGTGGCAGAAAACTCCTGGGAAGTTTTTGACGGGAAGTTTCACGACGAATTTGAGTGGATCTCAAAATGTCATCAACTTTCGAGTCGCATTGATTCGCACGCTGATTCGACTGTTTCCTTTGGATGGAATTTCATTTTTGCGGACCAAAGGTGGATTCCACGACACTTGGACCTCGACCAGGGTGGAATGCTCCGTTCTTGCCAAGAAAAATTCTGTGGTGGCCATCGGTTTTGGCGGCTTGCTGGTTTTTTTGGCCTTTCTGGTTGGGTTCGGGAATCTGACAGTACAGCCGCGAGAGGCTAGAATCGACTACCAGAAATACCGATTCCGCATGGGAAGCGACAAATATTTCATCAGCCAATACCAAAGCGAGATCACAACAGCTCACCTCATCCAATTGGACTTGCCGGAAGGAAATCCGGAAGATGCCGATCGGGTCGTGTTGAAGGTGGAGAAAATCGAAAACGGCATCATCACGGCTGCACGAATGGAAACGTCCAGCCGGTCCTCCGCTGAGGACATCGCCGAGGAATACCTTCGTAATGGGGCAAGTTTTCAGAGGATCCAGATCGATTCGACAAAATTTGCTCAAAATGTCATCCAGGGAGAAAAGGATCCGGACGGTCCTGGCTTCGATTATTTGGGAGATGGGGAGCGGTATCAGATTTGGAAACTGATCGAGCTGGATCATGCAGGGGTGAATCAGGCGATCTTGATTGCGGGTGGCAAAGATTCGACGGCCATTGAATTGCATTCGAGGAGCGACCCTTTTAGGTTGGTGGCGATTGAAGATGTCGGGAAAAGTAAACGGCGAAGAGTGTTCCCGAAAACGGCGTTGTATAATAGCTTCGAAGCATCCGAGGGCAAACGGGATCGAGCCATCATAAGATTCAATATGAGCAAGAATGCGTTATCGGAAATAGGCTCTTCCATTGTGCTTGTATTGGAAGATGCAACAGGCGAAACACGAATTCATTTGACGCGGATCGATAGCACGGATCAATTGCGAAGACGATCCCAAGAGGAAATAGATTGGGGGTTGTAGTTCGTTGTCAGATAATCGGCGCCCCTGAGGCTTCCAAGGGGCGCTTTGTGTAGTGGGAACTTGCTTGCGGAGAGAGGGTGTGTTCCAGCATCTGGAAAACCGGATCTTTTAGTCTTATCTTTGCGCGCCCTTTTTCAGTCTTCTCACGTTTTCGAGGAATCAGATGTCCAACGGTACCCAAGGAAATCCTGCCGTCGTCGGCCTGGCCGGTTTTGGCCTCACCACCTTGATGCTCCAGTTCCACAACCTGGGATTGGTGCCGGAAATTGGCGCCGTGGTGGCCCTGGGCCTGGTGTTCGGCGGCGCGGCCCAGCTGATCGCGGGCTTGCAGGAAAAGAGCATGGGCAACAACTTTGGCTACTGTGCCTTCACTTCCTACGGCGCGTTCTGGATCTCGCTTTGCCTGATCTGGATCCTCAACAAGACCGGTCTGTTTGTCACCAACGACAACGAAATCGGCTGGTTCCTGGTGGCTTGGACTCTGTTTTCCATCATCCTCTGGGTGGGCTCGCTCAAGATTTCCAAGGCCATGGCCTTCACCTTCACCACGCTGGTGATCGGGTTCATCCTGCTGGACATCTCCAAGTTCGTGGACCACAAGTTCGCCTTCTACGCCGCGATCGACCTCGTGTTCTGCGCCCTGGGCGCCTGGTACATGATGGCCGCCGCGATCCTGAACCCGCTGTATGGGCGCACGATTCTGCCCGTTGGCAAGCCCGTTCTGGCCTGATCGATTCCTGTCTGGCATTGGAGAACCTCCGCAGGATGCTGCGGGGGTTTTTCCTTTTCTGGGATGGCGTTTCCACAGGATGCCTATCGGGGAATGTGACCCGAACTGATTCATGCCCGGCACGGCTCCCGCCGATTTGGTAGATTGACCGCTCCATGGTCCGTTTCCTTCTCCTTGTGGTCGGCATCCTTTCGATGGCGACCTATGCCCAGTCCTCCGACGAGGTCGCTCGGGAAATCCAGCGCCTCAAGATCCTGGCCGACGAGGAGCGACGGGGCATCTCCGCCGATTCCACCCGTCACGCCACTTGGTTGGCCCAATCGCGCACCCGCGCCGCCGCCATGCGAACCGATGCCGTGCGGCTGGCCCGCGAGCGCGACAGCTTGCGCAGCTTGGTGGAGCGCGAGAGCAGGCCCAAACCGCCCGCACCTCCTCCCAAATCCAGTGCATCGGTGCGCCGTGACGCGCTTTCCGCCGTGTTGGCCACCGAGATCGAAAAATCCCTACCTCTGGTGAGCGGGGCGGACAGCCAAGTCGTGGCGGATCGTTGGCAGGGGATGGTCCAGGGGTTGCGCGCCGGCCGCCAAACTCCGGAGGAGGTTCTGGCCCGTTTTCTGGACGATCTTTCCGAGCGCTTGGACCTGGCCTCCTCGATCCGGGTGCGTGCAGGTTCGCGCACGGGCACCGATGGCCGCACGCGCAAAGGGCATTGGATCGATCTGGGCACGGCAAGCGTGGCATTTGTCGATCGCGAAGGCGTTCAGGCCGACTGGAAACTTCCCGATGGACGCTGGATCGCCCTGGATCCCAAGCCCACCAAAGAATTGTCGCGGGCAGTACGGATCCTTTCTGGCGAGTCTTCCGCGGCCTGGATCCACTTGCCGGTGCGCACGGAGGCCACGAAATGATCCTCCTGGCATTGACCGCGTTGCTTGTTTCCGCCGACCCTCCACCTGCGGCAGCCACCAAGACCCAGCGATTGGAGCTGGCCAAGCTCCAGAAGCTTCGCGACAGCCTTGTGGCCTCGCGCTGGGAGAAGCGCCGCCAGGATCTGGCCGAGCGCGACACCTGGAACGATGTTTTCATCCAAGTTCGCGACAGCTTGGAATCGGCGCGTCAGGAACGCTCCCAGGCCGACCTCGATTGGCGTCGGATCGCCCGCGACCAATCGGCTTTGCTGCCCGCCATCCCGGCGTCCGACCCCGCCGACCCGCTCGACGGTGTGCGACGGGAATTGTCAGGACGGCTGGAAGCCCTGGGCGAACGCGTCTCGCGCGGCGTTCCCTTCCGGCGCGAGGAAAGGATCCGAGCGGTGGATTCCGTCCGGCGCCTGGTTTCGGAGGCCGGTGCGGTGGAATCGACGCTGCCTGCCGTGGTGGATTCCTGGCGCCGCGAATGGAAACGCGCCCAGGTCCTGGATTCCAGCCGTGGCCCCCTGCCCCGTCCCGAAGGCGATGCGGCCAGCGGCACGGTTGTGGTTTGGGGCGCATTGGGCGGATGGTACGCATCCGAAGACGGACGCATCCACGGAGCCCTGGTGCGCTCCGGGGCGGGTGGCGCCTGGGAGTGGCGCGAAGATCTGTCCGATTCCGCCAGACAGCTTTTGTCTGCAGGCACCGCGCTGCTGCCGGTCGATCCGGGCGTGGGCAGCTCGGAAGGCGCGGGATTTTTCCATGTCGAGCAGCCGACCGGTTTGGGAGCCACCTTGGCGCGGATGCTGGATTTCCGCCAGGGGCCCTTGCACGCGGCCGCGCTCTGGGCCGCTCGCGCCGTGATGGCGCTGTTGGTGTTCTTGTGCGCGTTGGTGGCCTGGACCGGCTGGATCGCCCACCGGAGGCTTCGCCGCGAAGAACGCGACGCGGTGCGCTACGAAGAAGTGGTGGTTCCCGCCATGGCCAGCGAATCCGGGGCGAAGGCGCTCCTGGCGACCTTGCCGGAAACGGTGGCCGGTAGATTGACCCGCATGGGCTTGGCCTCGCGCGATCTGGCTCCCGAGGCGTTGGAGCAAGTGCTCACCGCCTGCGAATCTGCCGAACAGCGCAAGCTCGAGCGCGGCTTGGCGCGGTTGGGGACCATCGGATCCAACGCCCCGTTCATTGGATTGTTCGGAACCGTTTGCGGAATCCTGGATGCCTTCGCTGCGCTGGGCCAGGCAGGAGGTGGCCCGCAGGCGGTCATGACCGCCATCGCCGAGGCCCTGATCGCCACCGCGGTGGGCCTGTTCGTGGCCATTCCCGCCATCTGGGTGTACAACACCCTCCAAGTTCGCGCTTTGGAACTGGGCGCCCGGGCCCGCGAACTGCGGATCCTGATGGTGGCCGCGTCCTTGGATGCGGCCTCGCGCTTCGGGAACCCGGGCAGATAGATGGCGGGCGACGCCGCTGCACCGCGCCGCCCCATCGCGGCGATCAACATGACGCCGCTGGTGGACATCATGCTGGTGCTGTTGATCATTTTTCTGCTGGTGACCCAAGCGGTGGATTCAGCGGCGGTGCCCATCCGGCTTCCCTCCGCTTCCAAGGCGCAAAGTTCCGCCCCCGCCTCCGTGCTGGTCTCGCTAGATCCCTCCGGAATCGTGCGGCTGGACGGCAGGGCCTTCGATCGCCCGGGGCTGCGACGGATTTTGTCCGATCTTTCCCGGCGCGACACGGGGCTGCAGGTGGTGCTGGCCGCCGACGAGCGTTTGCCTTATGCCAAGGTGATGGCCGTTCTGGACGATGTCCGCGGGGCGGGAGTGCGCCGCTACGCCCTCAAGGTCCGATCGGGCGAAGCCCCGTGATCCATGCTTCGCGGTCGCGCTGGCGGCAGCGGCCCGTTTGGGGGATGCCGAGTCGGGTCCCGGCGCTTGCCGTGCCTCATGCTTCCCGTCGCAAGCTCCCGTGGTGGATTCCTCTCGTGGCCGTGGTGGTAGGGGCGGTCTGGTGGTTCGCTCCGGCGACAGAATCTGTCGTGGCGCCGCCCGCCCAAGGCAAGCCCATGGAGTCGTTGCCCGTGGAAATCCCCCCGGCTCCACCCCGCGTCGAACAGGTTCCAGAGATTCAGGCTCCCACCGTTGCGCCTACGCCCACTACCCAAGTTGCCGCCATGGCCGCTCCTGTCGCGGGCTTGGTGGATCCGGGGGCAGGAGGGGGAGCGGGCAATGCACCGGGACTGGACTTGGGGCTGGAAGGCGGGCCTGATGGAATGGCCGTGGCTGCCGGTGGTGGTGGCAAGGGAAACGGGATCGGCACCGGGACCGGCGACGGCGTGGGCACCCAGCGGATGATCTACCAATTGGGCCAGGTGGACCAGGACGCCGGAGTGGATCGACTGGTGGACCCCCCATACCCCAGGCGCGCCAAGGAAGACGGGGTCCAGGCGACGCTGGAATTGCGGATTCTGGTGGATGAGCGGGGTCGGGTGGAAAAGCTGGAGGTACAAGGCGCTCCGCCCGGTTATGGATTCGAGACCGCGATCCAATCGGCGAGCCGGGACTGGCGGTTCAAGCCGGCGCAGCTGGGTGGCGTGCCGGTTCCGCAGTGGGTGCGCATTCCTTACACCTTCCACCTGGAGTAGGACATGGCCACCCTCTCCCTTCTGATTGCGTTTTTGGCCTCCGCCCCGATGGACCTGTTCACCAAAGCAGGGATCGCCTACGATTCCGGCCGCATCGAAGAGGCGGCCAAGCTGTACCGGCTGGCGGGACGTCGCGGCGAACAACCGGCAATCGCCTGGTTCAACTACGGCAATTGCCAGGCTCGGCTCAAACAAAGAGGCGAGGCGGCGGCGGCATGGCGCAAGGCCCTGGAATGGGCGCCGCGGTTCAAGCGGGCGCGATTGAATTTGGCAATTCTTTCCGAAGAGGATGGCCAGGTGGGTGTGGCGGTGGCCCAATACGAGCAATTGTGGGAGCTGGACCAAAAGGACCCATTGCCGGCGGAACGTCTGGGCGAGATCCGGCTGACCCAAAACGATGCCGTGGGCGGGATCGAATGGTTTTCCAAGGCGCTGCGCGCCGATTCTGCTCGGACCAACGCCCACGAAGGCCTGGTTCGTGCCCACCTGCAAGCCTCCGACACGGTGGCCGCCCGGTTGGCCCTGCTGCGCTGGGCCCAGATCGGGACCGACACCAATGCCAACCAGTGGATCACCCGTGCAGCCCTTTGGGAACGAACCCGCCAATGGGAGCAGGCCCGCCAGAGCGCGCAGCATGCGTTGGCGCTGGACTCCACCCGCACCAGTGCGTGGTTGCTGCTGGCGCGCATCCTGCAACGCGAAGGGTCGGATGCCACGGCGGTGGCGGTGTTGCGCCAAGCCACGCAGGCGTTGCCCCGCGAAGGCAGGTTATGGAAGGCGCTGGGGCAAGCGGCTTGGCGCGCGGAGAACGCCGAAGAGGCCTACCAAGCCCTGGACCGGGCGATCGCCCTGGAGGAGCCAGGGTCGCAGGAACTGCTCGAGCGCCTGGCCCTGTGGCACCAGATGCGCGGAGAAAGCGAGCTGGTCCGTCGAGCCAAAGACCGGCTCCGGGGCGGGGGAGAGTAGACGCTCGACTCGCTGAGATTCCCTGCTAAGAGTTCAGGACTGCAGGAAATGGAAATACCGTTCGTCCTGAGGAGCGCCAAAGGCGCGTCTCGAAGGGCGAGGTCCACTACTATGCAACCTATCGGGTTCACCACGACGGTGTGACTCGAAACAGGAGGCCTCCCGAAAACCCGGGGCGATTCAAGCGTTCGCCCACCTTTGCGGCCTCAGGACTTCGCCCTTCGAGACGAGTGGCTACGCCACCTCCTCAGGACGAACGGATATCTCGCTTTTTGGTCTTCCAGGAGGATCGTGAGCTCCTCCTCGAAAGAATGGCCTGACTTCATCTCTGCCTCCCTTCTTACATGGCTGACTCCCGATTTTTGGCAGAACCCCTCGCAAGTTCTGATTTTCCATGGTATTATGAGGATTCAGACTCACGGTTCCTCAGGAGACTTTGCATGCGCTACCGCCTGACTTCCGGACTTGCGACTCGGCTTGCCGCCGCGATGGCCGTCCTTTGTGCAATCCCTTCCCAGGTCCGTGCATGGGATGAAGAACGCGTGTCCAGCGAGATCCAGCCTTACTTCGGCGTTTGGGCGGGCACGTACATGGTGAATACCGACGACCTGTTTGCCAATGTGGACCCGAGGGCCAAGGATACCCTCGGCGACGACTTTTTCATGAAAGTCATCCCTGCTGGCGGGTTGAGCTTTGGAGTGGCGTATTCGCGCGTGCACGTTGGGATCAACGTCGGCTACCAGCTGTTGGACGGCGCCTCGAACAGGAAGACAGAGCTGGCAAAGCTGGGAATGTTTTCCAAGTACCAGTACCAAGTGATCCCGGTCGACCTTTCGTTGGACGTGGCCATGTTTCCCAACGAATTCCCGATCAATCTCCTGCTGGGCGGCTCCGCGGGCATCGGGTTCGTGGGCTTCCGAAACCCGTTCACGGTACTTCGGCGCTCGGAAGGCACCGATATCATCCTCACGCATTACTACAACGACTGGACCTACAGCAACGCGTTGCTGGCGACAGGATATGTCGGTGGGCGGATCAACCTTGGACGTCGGCTGAATCTGGAAGGCCAAATCGGATGGCGGGTTCTGCAATCGGATGCCATGGAGCTCGGTGAAGGAATGGTCAAGGCGCGACTGGCAGAAACACGGATCGATTCCACGTTGAAGGCGACGGAAACCTATGAACCCGCACCGTTCGATCTCTCGGGTGCCTACTTCCGTGCGGACCTGCGCTGGACCTTTGCCTCCAAAGTGGAGCGCGAGGCGGACCAACGCACCGTAAGTCGGGTGCGCGATGTGCGCGAAGCTCTGGCCCTTGCAGCGCTTCGTCCCTACCGCGTCTCCGCTCGCTGAGAATCTTTTTCAAGATCTATGCCCCGGACCCTTTCGAGAGGGCCGGGGCTTTTTATATGTTGATCTCCCTTTTTCCGAGGATCGTCGTCGCATGAACTACGCCGAAGCCGGGGTATCCCTCGAGCGCTCCGACAAGGTCAAGAACAACATCGCCCAAGCTGTGAAAAGCACCTTCGGCCCCCGCGTGATGGGTGGCTTTGGTGGGTTCGGTGGTTGCTTCGATGCCCGCAACTTGGGCGTCGAGCCTGTGTTGGTCTCCAGTTGCGATGGCGTGGGCACCAAGCTCAAGCTCGCCTTCCAGTCGGGCATCCACAACACCGTGGGCCAAGATATCGTCAACCACTGCGTGGACGACATTTTGGTGCAAGGTGCCAAGCCCTTGTTCTTCCTGGACTACATCGCCACCGGCAAGCTCCACGACGGTGTCGTGGAAGGCATCGTCGATGGTGTCGCCAAGGCCTGCCGTGAAAACGGCGCCTCTCTGATCGGTGGCGAGACGGCGGAGATGCCGGGCTTCTATCCCGACGGCGAATACGACCTGGCCGGATACATCGTGGGCGTCGTGGAGCGTGAAAACCTCCTCGACGGCTCGCGCATCAAGGCAGGGAACACCATCCTCGCTTTGGGCAGCGCTGGCTTGCACACCAACGGCTACTCGTTGGCCCGCAAGGTCTTCTTCGACAAGGCCGGGCTCTCGCTGGACGCACGCTTGGATGGCCTCAACGGATCGCTGCGCGAAGCCCTGATGGCTCCGCACCGTTCCTATCTCAAGGCGCTCCTTCCGCTGGTGGAAGAAAAGGCCGTCAACGGCATGGTGCACCTCACCGGCGGTGGCTTCCAGGGGAACATCCCCCGCGTGCTGCCCGCCGATTGCGACGCCGTGATCGATCGCCGGGCCTGGGAAGTTCCCGCCTTGTTCCGTCACATCGCGGAGTTGGGTCAGATCGAGCGCGACGAGATGGACCGGACCTTCAACATGGGTCTGGGCATGCTCGTGATGGTCGATGCCGACCGCGCCGAGGACCTGCGTGCTCGTTTGGTGGAAGCCGGCGAGACAGTGCATGTGGTGGGCGAGATCGCCAAGGGCTCGAACACCGTCCGATTGCTGGGCTGAGTTCGCGGCGACCTCCGCGGCCCAAGCGCCCCACGGGGAGGTCACCATCCTTTCCATCGGGGCACACTTGAGGTAGACGCAATGAAGTTGCATTTCCACAACACCCTCGGGCGCAAGCTCCAGGAGTTCGAGTCTCTCGAACCGGGGCGTGTGGGGATGTACTGTTGCGGCCCCACGGTCTACCACTACGCCCACATCGGGAACCTTCGCACGTACGTGAACGAAGATTTCCTGCGCCGCGCCCTGGAATACGCGGGATACGCGGTCAACCACGTGGTGAACATCACCGACGTTGGCCACTTGACCTCCGACGCCGACGACGGCGACGACAAGATGGAAAAGGGAGCCGCTCGCGAAGGACGCACCGTTTGGGAGATCGCCGCCCATTACACCGAGGCCTTCCTGCGCGATTGGCAGCGCCTGAACCTGTTGCAGCCCACCCACTGGCCCAAGGCCACCGACTACATCCCCCAACAGATTTCGCTGGTGCAGGAGCTGGAATCGCGTGGCTACGCCTACCGCACCTCCGACGCGTTGTATTTCGATACCGAGAAGTTCGCGGCCTACGGCGACTTCGCCGGCATCAAGATGGACAAACTCCTGGCCGGAGTGCGGGTGGATCTGGGCGACAAGAAAAACCCGACGGATTTTGCCCTCTGGAAGATCTCCCCGAAGGACAAACGCCGTGCCATGGAGTGGGAGAGCCCGTGGGGAGTGGGTTTCCCGGGGTGGCATGTGGAGTGCAGCGCCATGTCCACGGCTTTGATCGGGAAAACCCTGGACATCCACTGCGGCGGCACCGACCACATCCGCGTGCACCACACCAACGAGATCGCCCAGAGCGAATGCGCCCACGATGGCGTGCCCTTCGCCCGGTTCTGGTTGCACAACGAATTTTTGAAGACCGAGGATTCCGACAAGATGTCGAAGTCCTCCGGCGAGTTCCTCACCTTGCAGGTTCTGGTGGACCGGGGCTTCCACGCCTTGGACTACCGGTACTTCTGCGCGACGGCCCACTACCGCAAGTTCCTGACTTTTTCGTGGCCCAACCTGGAATCGGCCCGCGACGCCCACCGGGCCTTCCGACGCCGCACCGCGCCCTTGGTGGCGGCCTTCCAGGCCTCGCAAGTCCCATCCGCGACCCTCCCTGGGGATGCCAAAATCTGGCAAGATCGCTTCGAGGAGGCGTTGGGGCAGGATCTGAACATCCCCAAGGCCCTGGGCGTGGCCCAGACATTGGCTCGCGAAACCGCCCTGACCGAGGCCCTGCGCGGACGACTTTTGCTGGATTGGGACCGGGTGCTGGGGCTTTCCCTGGAAGTGTCCCTTCCGGAACCCGAGGCGGAGGCGGTGGACGACGACGAGGCCGCGCGCATCGACGCCTTGGTGGCGGCCCGAACGGTGGCTCGCGAGTCGAAGAATTGGCCGGAGGCCGACCGAATTCGCAAGGAATTGGCCGATCTGAAGGTCGTGGTGACCGACACTCCCACGGGTCCGACTTGGAAGAAGGCCTGATTGGAGCGCCACAGGCGGTTCGATCCTGTCGTGGGCGAGTATACTTCAGAATAGATGGTTTTTACGTCCCTTCTTCCGCCCTTCGAGACGCCCAGTCGGGCTCCTCAGGACGAACGGAGATGGTTGACGTACTTTTGAGTCCTACAGGAGAAACAGCATGAACACCCACCCTTGGAAGCTGGACGACGACGAAGACGAAGACTCCCACTGCCCGGATTGCGAAGGCAAGGAGAAGGAGAAGGAAGAAAGCCTGGAGAAGAAACTCTCCGAGAGCTTCCTGAAGAACCGCCGCGTGTTCCTGTGGGGACAAGTGGACGACAAATCCGCCAAGGAAGTGGTGGCCCGGCTCCTGTACCTGGACAGCCTCAACCACGAAGACATCGTGCTTCTGGTCAACAGCCCGGGTGGCGTGATCACCTCCGGCACCGCCATCCTGGATGCCATGGACGCGGTCAAGTCCGAAGTTGTCACCGTGGTGATGGGGCAAGCCGCCTCCATGGGTGCGGTGATCGCCGCCTACGGCAAGAAGGGCAAGCGCTATGCCTGGAAGCGCAGTCGCGTGATGATCCACCAGCCCTTGATTTCCGGCACCATGTACGGCCCGGCCTCCGACATCCAGATCCAAGCCGAAGAAATGCTGCGCATCCGCCGCGAGCTCAACCAGCTTCTGGCCGAGGCGTCCGGCAAGACGTTGGAACAGCTGGAGATCGATACCGACCGCGACAACATCATGACCGCCACCGAGGCTTGCGAGTACGGTCTGGTGGACAAGGTCGAAAACTTCTCCTGACCGGTCGCGTCCTGGATGACGGAATCTGTCCCCGAGCGTTCCGCCGGGGCCGGCTCGCCATGGCTCGGCGTCCCTGATGGCATTGCTCCCCGGAGACGACGGACCCTACGTGTTCGCCAGCGCCGTGCCCTCGCCGGGAGGGATGTCCCTGCTGGACTACCTCGCCGGTCGCTTCACCTACCGCGATCGCGACGAGTGGCTGGACAGAATCTGCCAAGGCGATGTCCTGGTTGAGGGGGATCCGCATCCAAAGCCGGATCGTCCGTTGGTTTGTGGGGAGAAGGTGGAGTGCGTCCATCGCGATTACGTGGAACCCGAGGTGCCCACCGATTGGCGGATCGTGGCTTTGGGGGACGAATGGTTGGCCGTCGACAAGCCTTCGGGCATGCCGGTCCATTCCACTCCGCGGGTGTACCGCCAGAGTCTGGTCTGGCAGGTTCGCCGGCTTTGGGGCCCCGACTGGTCGCCGGTGCACCGCATCGATCGCGATACCTCCGGGTTGGTTCTCTTCGCCCGCGGCCCGCGGCTGCCCGGCTGGCTCAACCGGGCTTTCGAGCACCGTCGAGTGGAGAAGGCCTACTTGGCGCGCGTGCATGGCATCGTGGCCTCGCCGCTGCGAGCCGAAGGCCCCATCGGTCCAGCCCAGGACCCGCAAATCCCTCTCCGCCAAACCGTCCGACCCGACGGAAAGGAAGCTCGCACGGAAATCATCCCGCTGGCCGTTGGCCCCGATGGCACCACCTGGGTGCTGGCGCGCCCCTTCCAGGGCAGGATGCACCAGATCCGGGTCCACTGCCTAAGTCTGGGGCATCCCATCGTGGGCGATCTGCTCTACGACGGACATCAAGGCCAGGGATACAAACAGCGTTCCGGAAAGGTCCCTGGCTTCGAGCCGATCGAACGGCTCCAGCTTCATGCCTTCCAACTCGAGTTCCACCCCGCTCCCCCCGGAACCCTTCCGGCGATGCTTCGGTGTGCGTCGGAAACATTTCCCTTTCTCCCAGTTTCATGCTAGACTGAGGGCTGTGATCCAACAGCCTTCCAGGATTTGCCGTGTTGTTTTGCTCTCCGACCAGCCGGCGGCGGCCTTGTTCGGGTTGAGCCTTCGCATGACTGCCGACGACCAGTTGTGGCTGAAAGTCCAGGTCGGCGGAGAATCCAACCCACCAGCACCGGGAGAGGTGGTGGTGGTCGTGGCGGATGCCGGCATGGAAGCTCGCGTGCCCTGGATCGAGCAGGATGGCCTGGTCGCCAGTCGACTGGTGTTGCCGAATCAACTGCGCGAAACGGACGTCCCTCCCTTGGTGGAGTGGGTGCTGTCCATCGGTCGGTTGCATGTGGAGAAAGTCTCCCTGCGTCGCCTGGTCGATCGGTTCGAAGAACGCATCAAGCGCGATTCCGGCCGTGTGCGGATGGCCGACCTTCTCCAGGAAGCCAACAACCGGCTCCAAGAACAATCGGTGCGCGACGGTCTCACGGGGATTCCCAATCGCCGGCGTTTCGAGGAACATTTCGATTTTCTGTGGGGACGTGCGGTGGGGGACGGGATTCCCATCACCCTGATCCTCTCCGACATCGATTTTTTCAAAAAGCTCAACGACAGTTTGGGGCACCAAGCAGGGGATCGTTGCCTGCAGGAGGTCGCGCACAAGCTGGCCACCTTGGTGGACGGCGAGGACGATTTGGTGGCGCGCTACGGCGGCGAAGAATTCGTGATCTTGCTTTGGGATGCCGACCGCAAAAAGGCCAAGGAAGTCGCCGACATTCTATTGCACGGGGTGAGCGATTTGGCCATCGCGCATCCGGACCATCCCTCCGGCATCGTGACGATCAGCCTTGGGGTGACCTGTGCGGTTCCTTCGCTGACTTCTTCCGCCGAAGACTTCTTGCATCAGGCCGACGAACTTCTGTATTTGGCGAAAAGTTCCGGTCGCAACCGTTGGGAGATCATTCCCGAGGGGAAACCATGACCCCCGGGCGTGCCGGCGGAGACGACGAGGGTGGCGAGGCCCTCAAGGCCTTGGTCCCGAGCTTCAAGATGTGTGCGCTCCAGGCCTTGCGTTCGGTGGTTCGCATGCCGGTGGTGGCGGGATCGGGCTGGATGGTTTGGCCAACGTTCAATGCGTCGGTAGAAACGGGAGCGGCGGTTGGATTCGCCGGAAACCAGTGGCGGTGCCAATGCGTGGTCGCCACCGAAGACCGTTTGCGCAAGCTCCTGCGGCCGGACCTCGATCTGGAGCTTTGGATCGATGCGCTGGGCGAGGTGGCCAATACGATCTGTGGACTCCTCCAGAGCAGGGACGATTTCCATGCCGTCTTCGGGGCGATGTTGCAGTCTCCTCCGGTGGGGATGATGGAAGGACGCATCCGCATCCAGGGCTGGACCGTTTCCGGCCCGCTGACCACACATCCACACGGCGACGTCCAGTTCGCCTTCGGTGCCCGCAGAGTGGACAATATCCGTCAGGGGTGACGGGGGAGCGGAGAGTCCTGCCGGGTCGGGGCGATGGAGGGGCCGCCCCGACGTCGAACCGGATGCCGAAGGGTCAGTAACCGGTCAGGTTCATCGAAACCGAGAGTGCAACGAAGACGTTCGAGCTTTCCTTGCCTTTTTCCCACTCGTCGTTCGAGACCCTGTAATGCTCGTCGGTCATTGCGCCCATGATCATGTTCAGTTCGACCGAGGCATGTGAGGCGATTTCCCGGCCATAGCCAATGTTCAATCCAAAGCCCATGTCTGCGGGTTTTGGGTCGAAATCCTTGTAGGAGATCCCGTTGCTTTCCGACAATAGGCCCACACCGCCGAACCAGGAATTGGCATTGACTTCGGGCGAATTCCACCACTGGTAGTTGATCGCCGAGTATCCGACATAGCCGGCTCCGGGAACTCCGACAGAATTTGAATACAGCTCGATCGCAGACGAGTTGGTCCAGGCGTAACCGATGCGCGATGCGGTCATCGCAGACAGCCACTGGACAGTTTTGGGGTCCAAGTCGTCTTCGGCGTCATCCAGCCCATACCCGGCCGAGGCCGCGCCTGCCCCGATCCCGAGAAGGAAGCCCTTGCGCTGGCCGTCCCACGCAAACAAGGAGGATGTGGCTAGGAGGATCAAGGAGAGGAGGATTTTCATGGGGCGTCTTTCAGGGGAGGGGGATGATTCGATCGTGCCGGAGCAGAAGACTCGGGGCGGATCGAACTCACTGAAAAGATGCGAAATCGGAGAGCGTTGTCTATTCCAAATCGACGAAGACCCGGTGCCAGGGAAGCGCACACGCGGTGCCGTCCGGCAGAGAGACAGATTTTGGTAGAAGCGAAAGGGCTACATTGAGGGGCATGCCGAAGACAAAGTCGTCATCGAAACGCAAACCCGCCACCTCGGATCTCTCGCTGGACCAGGCGATCAAGGATCTGATTTCGGATTTCCCCGTGGACACCTGGCGGTTTCTGCTGCCGGAGATGGCGGAGAAATTCGGGGATCCCATTTCGTGGGAAATCCTTCGCTCCGAGACCCGCAAGACCGACTACCGCAAGAAGGGTTTCGTGATGGACGTGCCGATCTCGTACACCTTTCAGGGTGGCGAATCGGTCACGATGGTGGTCTTGTTCGAGCATTGGTCGACCTCGAAGTCGGTCGACATCCTCCGGACCGCCCGTTATGTGCTGGACTTGATGGTGCGCTTTCCAGACCACCACATCATCCCGGTGGCAGTGGTGACCGACAGTGATCCGGGCAAAGTCTCCGAGCGCCTCCAATTGAACGATCCGATGGACAGCGAGCCCGTTCTGACCTTCCGTCACCGGGTGCACAAGACCGCAGAGGAAGACCTTTGGAACTGGCGTGGCAAGGCCAATGTGATCGCGGGAGGCCTGTTCACCCTGTTCAAGGGGGAACTATCCAAGACGGAGAAGGCGGCTTTGGGCATGGACTGCCTGGAAAAAGCGGGCTTGAGCGTGGAAGACGAAGCAAAGATTTCCACGCTGCTGTTTCGAGTGGGTAAATTGACCGAAGAAGAAGAGAGGGAAGTCATGGCGACCAGAATCAAATTGCCAGAAGCGAAAATCTTTACAGAGCTGAGGGCCGAGGCCAAGGAGCAAAGCTGAGGGCATGGCCTTCGGTGAACGTGCCAAAGCTGTTGCTGCGGCCCGCAAACTCCTTGAACATGGCATTTCTTGGGACATCATCACGGATTCGACGGGTATCCGTCCTGCCGATTTGAGCAAGTAACCCCCTTCAAAGCCGCATGGAATCTGGGGCCCTGGTCTCCAAGTGAGATCGGGGCGCTTTCGTTTTTGGGTGAGCCTGCCGCCACGGCCTGAAAGAAAATGGTGTTTCTGGGGGGCTTCAGGAAAATATTCTGGTTGCATTCCCGGAAAGCGCATTTAAATTCCTCGCCAGAGTTTGATTCCCTCCAAATCCCCCGGAGATCGACAGATGAAGCCCCATACCGTGTCCGCCTTCGTTGTGCTGTTGTCCTTGATGTCTGGTCAATCATTCGCCCAGACAGGTGCGATCTGCTCAGACTCGGCTCTGATCGTGGCCGATCAGTTGAAACAGCTCGGACGTGTTCAGTTGACCGGCCTCGTGCGCTCGACAAAGGGGGCTTCGGCGTGTGCCCTGCCCGCACTCCCACCAAGCTTCGCCACGGTCAACTCCGAGCGAGCCATCGGAGCGGGTCAGGTTGGATCCGTCGACACCAGCTACCACGGTCGCGTGGTGGCCCGCTCGGCATCGACTTTGTCCTTGAAGCCGGGTGTCTACAAGTTCAGCAAGCTCTCGATGGAGTGGGATTCAAAAATTGTCGTGGATACGGCAGGGGCAACATCTTCCAGCCAGTTGGAAATCCAGGTGGCAAACGGCCTGACCTGGATGGATCGTGTGCAGATCCGTTGGCCCGGTGCCACCGACAGCGCCACAGCGAGTCGGGTGGTAATGGTTATCCAAGGTGGGGCAATCCAGCTTGGATACGATTCGAAATTCCTCGGCACGTTGTTGGCTCCTCGCTCCAGCGTGACGCTGTTGGATCGGGCCACCCTGCGTGGAAGGCTCCTTGGTTTGAATCAGACATGGGGGTGGGATACCAAAGGGATCTTCGGGAAACTGGCCACCCCGCCATCGTGGCTACGTACGCATTCGGTGGTGATCCAAGGGCCGCGACGCTTCTGGACCAACTGGCATAACCAGAGCGTGGCTTGGAGCGTCGATGGTGTCGCCCAAGATACCGGCCTGGTTCAGTCGTTCAGTGGTGAAGGGCGACGAGTCATTTCCCGCTGCTTTGAAAACGTCTGTGATTCTGTGGTTGCCATGGTCGATTGGACCGCACCTGTGGTCCGGATCCTTTCTCCTACCGATGGCTTCTCCACACGGACTTCCAGTTTATCGCTGGTGTGGAGCGCGGACGGATTGGTCACGACAGATGTGGTGACCTTGCAGGAGGGACTGAACAGCTTTACACGTTACGCCTCCGACTCGGCAGGCAATCGCGATAGTGCCGGGGTCAGGGTGAGCTTGGATCTGACCCCACCTCAGATCAAGATCGTGTCGCCAATTTTTGGCACAGAGACCAACCAACCCAAGATCCAAGTGGTCTGGAGGGTCGACGGGATCCAGCAGCCTCCGGATTCGACTGATTTGCTGGAAGGATGGAACCGCATTCGCCGATTTGCCTCGGATGCGGTCGGGAACCAAGCGGGAGATTCCGTCAATGTGATGCTAGACACCAAACCGCCTGTCATCACCTTCCTTGAACCAGCCAACGGGACCAGCACAGGAGCCAGCAAGGTCTTGGTGAGATGGAAGGTGGACACCGCAAACTTCGAGGAATGGGCAGACCTATCCATTGGTGTCAATCGAATCGAAAAGACGGCGGTGGATGCGGTTGGGAATCGCGCAACGGCCTCCATCCAGGTGATCCGGGTAGGTGAAGTGGTGCTTCCGGAGCCCGTCGCGCCCGCCTATCCCGCGACTCGTGTTTCGGACCTATCGATCGGAAGCGATTTCTTGATCAAAGGGGAATCGGCGGTCCAAACAGGATTTCTGACCGATTCCACCAAGCCCTTGGATCGCGCCGTTCTGCGCGGCGTGGTGATCGATCAAGAGCGAAAGCCCTTGGTCAATGTCCATGTCACCATCTTGAACCAACTCAATTTTGGAGCCACCCGCACCCGTGCGGCGGGAAACTGGGATCTGCTGATCGGCGGCGGGTCGTCGCGCGTGGTGGTCTTTGAGAAATCCGGTTATCACACCAGCCAACGCGCCATGGATGTCCATGGCGGAGATGTTTTGCCGCTAGATACAGTGGTGTTGGTGAGGCTGGATACGTCGGTCACAGAAATCCAGGCGAATGCCAGCGTTTCGCAGGTGGTCGCGGGCTCTGTTATGCGCGATAAAGACGGTTCCCGTCAATCCGTGGTCATCGTTCCTTCTGGAACGGGCATCGAGGTGGAAAACGAGGACGGTACGCGCACAACCCTTTCCAAGGCGAACCTACGCATCACCGAGTACACGGGACAAAAGCTATGCCGGCAGACTTGCCTCCGACAGTCGGTTACACATTCTGTGCAGATGTAACCGTGGATGAGGCGCCAAAGTCAAACCACCTGCAATTTTCGAAACCCGTTCCCTTCTACGTGGACAATTTCCTGAATTTACCTCCAAGCTGGGGTGGCCTGGTCGGTTGGGTCGTATGACCGAAAACTGGGTGATTGGAAGGAGCTTTCCAATGGCCGGATCATCCGGATTTTGGGGAAGGATGGAGCTGGCTTGGCCAGAATCGACATGAATGGGGATGGAGCCGAGGAATCGGAGGATAGCCTGACGGCGCTTGGGTTCACGCACGAGGAGCGGACGGTTCTGGGAGGGAAGTACGCAGCGGGTGCGAGTGCAATGCGGGCATTGACGACCTCATTTAGTCCGATTGATTTGAATTTTCCGATTATTGTTGATCCAGATATTTCACCTGAAGATGATCCGGAAGACGAAGTAAAAGATTCCAGTAATGCAAGGAAGGGTGTGAAATTGGTGTAAATAACCAGACGATGCGCGAACGAATCAAGATTCCTGGTACCGACCTTGAGCTTATTTACAATTCGGAAGAAGTAGAGGGTCGGAAAACTGGTCGTTTGGTGCGGTTCAATCTGTGGACAGGTGGGGACTCCTCAAATCTCGTGGAGGTGCGTATTTGCCGGTGTAGTGGGACGTATCCTTTTCTTGGGCAAACAGCTGCAGAGTTACTTTCAGGATCAAATGATGAAGTAAGTCTTGGGATGGACTTGACGCGTGGGGGCGAAAGGTTCATGGGCGTCATCAGGCAGTTGCGAAAGTCGATTACGTCTTATCTGGTCGAATTGGAACGAGCACCAGAGGTTTCAGTTCGGCAGGTGCAATGATGGCGACTCCTTCATCTCAATCGACAGAAAGTCGAATCAACGTAACTCGATCAAGGGTGAAGCGGATTGAATTGTCCGGCTTTTCGTCGGAACCTCAAATGATGTTGCCAGGATGGTCCTTGACAGGATTGGAAATGATTCGGCCAGATCAATTGTCTGCGCGAAGCGTTAGTCGGCCGTCCGTTTTGTCTAGAGAGTTCAGCCCACTGGACAGCGGTTGCAGGGGGCTAGTTTTGCGGACAGTGGCATCGGAGAGAAAATGGCGTTTTCAAGCATAGTGGAAATTATCACGAATTCGGAGGATGTTATTTATTTCCTCACATCACCATATACGATGGGAAGGATTGATTCATCGAGAATTGGCATCTGGGAAACATCTAGGCTAGGAGCGAGGGTCAAAAAGATTTACCCAAATGCTAATACTGTAGTTGGTCCTTGTAGCCGCGCTGTACCAAAACAGCTCGCCATTGGGCCTTTTGGGAATATTCTTTTTTATGCTGTGGATCGGATGGATCCGTACACGACGAATCCATTTATCTGTTCTTTAGATCCGAAATCAGGGCTAACGTCAATTGTTGGCTATGTACCAAAAGAGTCGTATGATGCAGATGATATGATATATGTAAAGACGAGAGGTCTTGTGTTGTCTTATGGCAACAATAACATGAAGCAGTTGACGTTGGAAGGGAACTACTCGGAAATCCCTAATTTGGATCACAAAAAAATGATATATTCATTGGCGACGTCAAACGCAGGAAATTTGTGCGTAAGTTCTTTGAAAATGCTCTGAGGAATTGGATGTTGATAACTCTGCTGTACAGTTTGTTGAGTGCCCGAATCAATACTCGGACTACCAAAGTATCTTTATTGAGGTCTGCGAAGGCTCTACCAGATGAAGGAAGTGGACTTAAATTCTCACTTGGGTTTTGCAGCAGAAAAAATGTCGATGGTTGGTATGGATGTTATTCCAGACTTGTTCGAGTCTCGAATGGCTGGGCGAATTGATTATTGGGTTTCGAAACAGGGCATCTATAATGGAGTAGCAAGACAGCGTTACTGTGCCAGACCTTGGATATGCAGCAATAGCGGCACCTCGATGACGGAGTAACCTTGCCGCTCTGGGATTGCGGGGAGATGAGATATATAGGATTTCAATCAATTGATTAACCATGAAGCGGTTTAAGGCGCAATATTATAGAGAATTTTATAAACTCTGATCTAGTGCGGTACATCAAACTGCGCCGCCAGATGGACGGATTTTACAGTCCTTTGAGTAGGTGATCCTTCTGGGTTTCTTAGTTGCTGTGTTGGAAAGTCTTGGACGGCGTACTGTTTTCCAGAGGGATGCCTTCAGGTGCGGTGAGTTTAATTGCTACGCCAGATGGCCGGGAAACAAATTTGACTTAATACGGAATAAAATGGCACGGTGGAAAAAATCACTTTACCTGACGGAAAGGAATCGAATTTCTCTCCATTCTTTCCAATGGATTGATGCACCAGAGCGTTTCGCCACAGGGATTGATTTCGACGTATACTTGGGATTCCTCGGCAGATTGGAGCGATCGCTCTTCTGATGGAGCCTTGCTGCAGATTTCGCCAACGTTTATTTAGGAAGAGTGTCACCACAGTCGCGTGAATCGCTCTGGAAGCGTAGAATCGGTTGAGTCCAATCGTGGACCGCAACTGGTGGTTATCTGACCTCGTGCTGTTGATGAGTTCGGCAAACCGGTCGAGACGGGAAGTACGGCCTGATGGAGATGGCACTGATACGACAAGCCGATGGAGTCGCCACCGTCACTCGCTAATCGGTGGGGACCCGAGGAATGTGGAAATGATCGATCCTATCCAAAACGGCGAGCGGGAAATCTCACGCCATCAAAGTGTATACCTCCGCAGATCCTTCGACCTGGGAAAACCATCCAATCTCGCACGGAAACCCGGAAAATGACGATGACCGACGGTCACCAAACATGACTATCTTCGCAAACTTGTGGTTACGCAGCATCCAGACGGGTCAACGGACACTTCTTGGCTAAATGCACTGGGTCAAGTGATCGCAACTCATCTTGCAGGCAAGGGCCACCGATCCTTCGAATATGATCTCAATGGAAATAAAACGGCAGAAAAGGCAGTGCTCAATGGGGTGAGCGGTATGTTTTCGGCGAGGAGAATTTGATTCCACCTCCAATCTCTTGAAGGAATGGGTGGCGACTGCCCGGCCAGCCATTGATCCGGATTGGCCAATTACACCTACGACCAATACGGTCTCCGCACAGCATTTGTGAACGGGCGTGGAGAACGCACCGAATACGAATATGTTAGCCGCGGGAATCTGATCTTGTCCGGATCCTCGTGGGCGAGATTCTAAAAGGAATTGATGGTTCGCGGTCGAGCGGTGGACGCGGCGGACCCCGAAGAAATGGCCAAGCTTGTGGTAAGTCGGAAAGCCGAACGCTGGACCTACGACTATGACGGGAATGTGGTTTCTCATACGGATAAATTCGGAATTGTCGAGCGAAGCACCTACTCCGACGGGCTGTTGATGCGGTCTGTGCGAGGGGAGGACACCGCCCGCTATGAAGATTATGATTCGAGCGGCAGAAAAGCTTC
>JADKBN010000014.1 GCA_016715065.1 Fibrobacterota bacterium | reverse complement strand
CGAGGAACAGGCATTTGCCTTTCTGCCCTCCTCGGCCAGACCTTGCCAAAGAACGGAAGGGGCCGATCCGCCCTCGAGGTTGGCCAGGATCGCGATCTCGGGCTCTCGAGCCGATCCGTGCCGGGGGCAGTCGGGTCTGCTTCAGGACCGCCTCGCGCTGCCTGTAAACCCGCGCAGAAGGATGTCGTGTTGTTGGCCCCAGAGGCCAGTGGATCAGGTGAGCCTGCGAGTGGGCCAGGCCGAGAAAACGGGAAGGGGGAACGATTGAAGGACATTAACTTCCTGGATTTTGCTTCACTGGTATTGCAGCGACATGACCTCGTTTTTGATGCCGAATTTCGAGTCGGCGTACACACCACCTCGATGTGCTCGGATTCGCTATCTCCGATGGTGTCAGGAGGTTTCTGGATCCGCTCCTGGCTCAAGATTGCGTAGCGGGAAAGATTCTGGAGTCACCATTGAAGTCTGCGAGGCTTCCCTGGGCTTCGGGCGCCTCAGCCCTATGTGCCCCAGCGAGGGGAGTCCGGTGGTGAAACCCGTGCTCCATGTAACGTCCAGTCGCCCGACCTGGAAGTCCACCCAAATGTTCAATGGAGGGCTCAAATGGAAGGACTTCCAAGGCGAATTCCACGACAACAATTTCCCTTGGGCAATCAACAGGGTGGCGTTGCTCCAGTAGACGCTTCAAGGAAACGTTGGGCCGTGCCCAGGACGGCGGCGGTGATCCTTGTCAGCAACGTGGAAGCCTCGAGGGGTCGAGGTCGCTGATCACGGAAACGATCGTGTGCGGATTTGTGAGCCTTGAGGTCGTTTTCGCCGCAGGCCACAGGAGGCTTGTCGAGCAAGGCCTTCCAGATCCGACCACGGATAGTGCCGGCATGCTGGTCACCGCCACGAGGGTCTGGCCCACATGGAAGGTCAGCAATGGTGTCCTGGTGTCCGGATTACCAAGATCCGTCACCTCCAAGTCCGAATCCAACACGGATTTGATGTTTTCGAAAACGGGGACTTCCGTATGTCTTTGGATGACCTAAGGCGACGGTAGACGGCCATTGGGCTTTCCTTGGTTGCGGCGAAACCAAACAATCAAGCTGGAGTGCTGCAGAGGCCATTTGTAGGGGCAGGTCTTGGCTGCCAAGGATTTTTCGATCTCCGCCACCTATGTGTGGTCATGACCCCGCGGATTCCTTGGGCCGATTTCAATGCGTCCAACGAAGGCCGAGACTACGGTGGCCGATCTGTCGACCCTGGCCTGGAAGTTCGCGGCACTCGGTGTCCACCATAGCGATGGCCTTGACCATGTGGGAGCGGTAGCGCTCGCAATGGGGTCTTGTCCCAAGATTTCTTGATGGGCGGGCAGGAGCCGCCTCGCCGAACCTGCCCGGGTCGCGTCGTACCAGATGGGAAGTGCGCGAAGTGACTGGCGGTCGCGTTCAGATTGAAGCCGAAGGAGATGTCGTAGGGGCGGATCCGTGCCGAAAGTGCCTCAGTCGTTGTAGAGGTAGTAGTTGTGGGAAAGGCTCCCAGGTGTCCCAGTTGTGGACGGCGGTGTTCACGGCCAGCCAATTCAGGAAGCCATCGACATCGATCACGGCTTCCAGCGTAAGGGTGCCAGGTACGAGCGCCGGGTAGGTGGTAAGCTTGGAAGCGTTGACTGAGGCCACCGGCGCCTTCACATCGGCGTAGTCGGTCTCGAGATCCTCGTCGAACCATTCGCTCTGGGTGAATTTGCTCAGGTTGGATTCCGTCGGTACAGGTGGCTCGTGTCGTTTCCAAACAGTCGGTTGAGTATGGTTCGTCGGGAACCTCGACCATTTTGCAGATCCCGAGGTTGAGAACCTCGCCGTCGCCGCGGTCCAGTAGCGCCGTACCGGAACTCGCCATAGGCGGCGACGCCGGACTCCGGAAGAGATCTCGCTGGCGATCGGGCTGCGTACGGAAGACGAATCCTGGTCGGAAGTGTAGAAGGTCAATTTCTGAATCCCGTGAAACTGCCGGTTTTTGGTCTCGGGGTAGGTGTCTTCGAATTTGTTTTGTGCGTTGATGGGAAACGGCAGCGAATAGGCGTTCCTTCCAGGCGGTCTGCAGAGAGGCGTTTCCCTTCAGAAGGTCGGCGATGTTCTTTCCAGACCTGTCCGTCGGCATGCAGGTCAGACTGGCACCCAGATCGTCGCACTGGATCTCCGATGGAAATCCAGTCTGGCCGTCGCGCAAGATTCGGTTGCCCGAACTTGCCGCACGAGTCGGTCATCGCCTGCATCATGGAAAGTCCCACTTGGCCTTGGCGAAGTGGAAGGTGAATCTGCGGACAAAGCCGGGGAAGACATCGAGGGTGTCGGGTCCTAGTTGCTGGAGTGGTTGGAATCGACCTTAGCCCTCGTAGCGCACGCGACGCAGGCCATCGACCATTCCCAATCAACGAGCTGATCAGGCGGCGGCGCTTTTCAATGAAACTGCTCGCGGGGAAACACTGTGTTGCGTCCCAGACCGGCATCCAGCAAGAAAGCGCGGCGAGGGGGCGGGAGGTGGGGTTGATGGACTCCAGGGCGCGGCCCCGAGGTCCAATTTCTGTCCAACCGAAGGACAGCCGCCCATTGGCCAGTTGCAAGAAGCTTTCCTGGCAGAGAATCCCGGCCTGGGAGCGCAGGTCCACATTGGTTCCTCAGGATCCATGTCCTGTTCTGGCCGTTGTGGTGCGAAGCCCGCCTGGACCAGGAAACTTCCTCCACCGCGTTCGCTTGTTGCCGCCTTCTTCGGCATCGATCGACCTCCCGGAGAGGTTCCAGCAGGTCTGGGCTCCACGCGGCCAATCCGTCAGAAGCACAATCGCGACGCGAAACATTCGAACGTCCTAGCGTAGGTGAACACAGCCGTCCCGGCGCAAGCCGGTGCACGCAACAACCTACGGACGGATCGATCCATCGAAGGGAATTTGACGACTAGCCTTTGTTGGATCTTCCTAAGGACGCTCCACAGACAAAACTGTACTCCGAGCATTCCTTGGCGATGCGAAGGAAGTCTTCATCGCTCAGGTGCCTGATAGAATGGTCTACCACCCGCAGATCCTTCCAGAACCTCATCAGAAATGCGTTGCCAGAGCCGACTTGGACCTTTTCGATTCTCCAATACTCCGTGGTCGGGCCGTTTTTCCCGGTGCAATGCCCTCGGTCAGATCGAAGAAGTATTCGCCGCAGATCCGGCAAAGCAATGGGTGGGGATCTGCTTCAGGCCGTGCTGCTGAGAGCAGGGACGACACCCCGTCACGATGGAATCGTTGAGCGGATTCACGCCCTCGAAGCGAAAACAGGAATCCCAGTTTTCGCGCGCGAGTTCGGCGAGGAGGTTGTGCTTGGAAATGCAGGGTTCCATGGGCCTCTCCCGCAAAAGGCTAACACATCGTGATCGTCGAGATTTTCCAGTTAGGCTTGCACTGGATGAACAACGCCGCCGCCCGCGGATCGGAGATCCCCAGGTCCAGAAAACGCCCATGCCAGCTCCGAGGTGCTGGTGATCCCGAAGGCGGAATGCCCAGGCTTGTGAAAAATGGAGAGTGACATGTCAAGTCCTGTACAGAAAACGGGTCAAGTCCAGATCGCAGGTGTTTGTCGACTGGTCGTTACGAAAAAGCAAAAACGAAACGTAGGGGAGGGCGTTTCGTTTGTGACCGTCGGCGATTCCCGTCGTGTATCGAACCTGCCTCGCGCCTGCAATGGCGGCGATGGGAAAAGCTCCACTCGGCGCAGCCGCAGCGTTACCGAACCAGATCAAAACCCTGCTGGGCGATTCCTCCCGCCACCTTCATCCGCAGGAGGAAGTGGCCGGAGGCGAGGCCGGTGGTGAAAAACCGTACAGCATGTGCCCTTCGGCATGCGATCGCCGCACACGGTGCGGACCGGTGGCCCTTCAGGCCGCAGGTCCCGATCTGGACCTGGGCGGAATCGTGAGGGTGTAAGAGAGGGTGGCGCCATCGCCGAAGTGTCCTGCAGAGGGGGGCCATTTCGAAATCCACCTGCCCGGGGCGCAGGGAACAGCCTTGTTTCAACAGTCCCGTGGCGGGGAAGTCGCGTTGGAGAGGATGGAGCGCAGCTGCGCCGGGCGGACTTGTAGCCACTCGGCCAGAAGTGTGCGGTAAACAGACCGAAGTCGATCTGCATAGGAGCATTGTCGCGGGCGGTGGCTGGGTTGGGGATTTCTTGACTGGTTCCTTCGATCCCTCCGGCCACGGCTTTGAGGACGAACATGGGGCGGCGGTGCCGTGGTCGGTTCCCAGCGATGCGTTGGACAGAATACGCCCGCCAACTTCCGACACGGTGAACCCCACCACGCGATCATCCCTCCCCATCAGGAGCAGGTCGTCCAAACACGCGCTCACTGCCTGAGAGCTGGCGCAAGAAGATCGGCATGGGCGACCGTAGGCGGTGTCAGGGCCGTTCACCTGTCCCGAAGTGGGAGTCGAACCCACCCACGGACCCCGTAGATCGGCGTGTCCAATCCCCGGCGATCAAACGCGCCACGCCCTTGAGTTGGTCGGCGAGGGCGATTACCCGTGGCCGGATAAAGACTGCTCTTGGTAGCCTTGGCCAATCGCCGTCTTCACGGCATCGCCGTACTGGTGGTCTGGGAGGCCATCTGGCGGATGAAGGTCAGCTCGTGTCCCCGGTGTGTCGGTCGGACATCGATTCCGTCGGGCTGGAAGGCGTACACCGGTGATCGATCGCTGATGGCCATTCCCACGCCCGCGACTTGGCCTGCAGCGGCACGAGTAGAGGTGGATCCGATCTGGATGGAGGGAACGGATGGGGCTGGGCGGCGTTGGGGTAACCCGCGGAAACCCGGGCGTCCTTCCAGGTGCTGACCCAGCACGCCCGATTCCAAGACCTGGTTGCTGTCGGAACCCGAAAACCAGATGTCGGTGGAAAAAAGTGGCTCTGGTTGTGGCTGGGATAGCCGACCGCCTGCAAGATCCTGAGGTCGCCCTCCTGGTCGCCTTGTGCAGCCCCGACAGGCGGGGTGCAGCGCAGTGGTCGCGTCCAGCCGCAGCAGTTTGGATTCGGGGATCAGGATGTTGGCGCGCGCGGGCAAGCGAGTCCATGCGGTCCGGCGGGACCACGGTATTCAATCCATCGTTTCCGCCATCCAGCCGAACCACCACCAAATCCGTCGCTGGCCGGGAGCGCTTGGAGCGAGCGGCGGCGGCACCGGCAATGATGCGGCGCTGGCATTAAAATCCTTGCCGGCCAGATGCACGGCTCCATCGTGCGAGTCGGTTTTCCGCAAAGTCGTCGGTCCTGGCTCCTGGGGTCCTCCGCGTCGGATGAATGACGTGACGGAAAACGTCTTCGGTGTCAGGAAGGTTCCATGCACGACGCCGGAATGAGTTGGTCGGTGCGCTCAGCACAGTTGGAATTCGCCGGCCGCCATGGCCTTGACCAGATTCCGCAACCGGGATTCCACCACCGACCTCTTGGTGGCGTCGGAGGGTGGCCAGGTAAGGCGGTCCATTCTGTTCCATTCGTAGGTGGGGCTCCACCTTGGGATCCCCTGCAGGTAGGTCTTTTGCTTTTCCGTGATCGGAACCGGCAAGACCGAATCCGACGGTTCGGATACCAGCACCGCGGTCGGCGGGATCGAACCGAGAGGCCATCAGCGATCAGTCCACCAACAAGTACCAGGTGCCGATCTGGTAGCCTTTGGCACCTGCCGCACCGATCGGTGAACTGCACGCGCCGAGGCAGGGTGTCGGAGCTGATCCGGGCTTGGTAATACACCGGTTCCTGGTAGCAGGCGGGCCAACCGGCGACATTGGGCGGGAAGCAGCTCCTGCTGCATCGAGGCCGATTGGTCCTGGAGGGTGAGCCAGACCTGGTGTCGCAAGGCCAAATCGGCGGAGCCGGGGAAGCGTGGAGCCAAACATGCGCAGGCTCCCGACCACCAGGTCAGCGGGGTCTTGATGGAGCAGCCTCGGTTGGCGAGGTGGTAGAAATACGCACTCTCAAGAGCCGATCGACCACCGGCTTTGTGTTCCCGGGCCACCAACCTGGCAGCTAGCGGAGCGATCAGTTTTGCTCAACGTCCGCGTCGATCACGTAGTACGACGAAAATCGGTAGAGCTTGCAGCAAGATATGGAAGCGGTCTCGTTCTGGGCGAGGATCAACTCGATCAGGTCGTCCACTTCCAGCACGCCGTCCGCACCGGAGCGACCCTTCCGACCACGTTCCCGTAGGCCTTGGAAAGGCCTCGTCGGAACGTCGTGCTGGGCCGGACGGAATTCGGCATCGGCGCGGTCGCGCACATCGCGCCATCCGGTGAGCACCCTGGCGGCGGCCTTCGTCGTCTTCGGTGTAGTTGGTGTAGTCGCCCGGCGCGATCTCAGGCCCCTTCCCGATCGTGAACAGCTCTTGCAGTTCGCGCCCGTAGTTCTCGTTGGGACTGGACTTGGTGTTCGTGTTGCCGTTGGTGGCGCAGCATGGCCGGATCGAGGGTCACCTCGCGCACGAGCTGCGGAAATCGCCCAGGCAGTTGGCGCGAAGCTTGGCCCGATGGCGGTACCGGTGGTGGGGGTCGTCGGCCACCCGCCATTCGGTGGCAAATAGTTTTGCCAGAACAGCGTCATCTTCTCGCGGATGGACAGATTCTGGTGCAAGAGCAACCCCATCCACCAGGCCTGCAGGTTGCGGGGATCGTTCCGTAGGCGCGCTCCCCGACAAAAGGCTGGTCCACCCAGGTGGAGCCGACCGGGATGGTGGTCTCCGTGGCGGAAGTCACCACCGGAGGATCGGGTGGCGCCGCGGGAAGATCCAACAGGGCGTCGACCGTCCCGGTCATGCCCAGCGCCACGGCCGGTCCAGTTCCGCTTTTGCCGTGGCCAAACAGCGTGCGTCGCAGCAAGTGGGCGGCTTCGGCCTTGGTCCAGACGCCTTGGTAGGGTTCAAGCCGGCAGCGATCGCCTTGCGTTGGGGAAGGATGGCGTTGGCGCTGGCGACGAACGCGGCGTCCCGCGCGAAACTGGTGGCCGGAAGAGCTCCCTTCCGAGAGCCGGCCCCAAAGAGGTCGCCAAAAACCGTCGTCGATCCATCGCCAATTCCTCCGGGTGCATCCACGGGCATGTGCCGACTCGCCGAGTGAGCCCCTGAAGCGATTATAGCGATTCCCAGGAAGGGTTTGGGGTGGAAATGGTGGAGTCAACGGTGGGATAAGGTCTAGATTGGCGTGATGATGGAAACGCACCCTCTTCGGCGCGATTCCGTACAAATCCTCAGGTTGTCGCCAATGGGATTCGTTCACAGAAAGATCCTGCCATGACCAGACCACTTCATTCCCTCCGGAGCGTTTCCGTGGCCTCCCTCTGGTTTCTAGGCTGGGTCCATGGGTGGTTGTCCGGCGCGCGAGCCGCGGATGTCGCCTACCGGAAGCCGCCCCAAGCGTGCTGGGCGTGTTGCATGCTCCGAAATCCTGGACGGGAAGCCTTTCGCCGGCCAACAACGCGATGATGCAGATGACTCCGGTGCGATTCCCACCCATCGCCGAACTGGCCCAGCCCTGGCTTTCGCTGGCGGGAGTCCGGTGGCTCCCGCAACCGAAGCATCGGGAGACCTACCAAAACGGCAGACCTATTGGAGCGCCTACCGCCAGTTGGATCTGAACACCGGAGCGCAGATCGCCGTGGACCTGCCCCAATCGGCCAAGGTGGGCTCGCCCGTGTGGAGTGCCGACGGCAAGCGCTATGCCTTCGCCCGGATCGCCACCCATTCCATCGAACTGTGGCTGGGCGAGGTGGGAAGCGCCAAGGTGCGTCGGGGTGGAAGGGTGGCGCTCAACCGCAGTTGGGCGAGGCCATCCTGTGGATGCCAGACCAACAGACCCTGCTGGTGAAGGCCGTTCCCGATTCGCTGGGGAACCTCCCTCTGCCGAAGCTCCGCCCGTGGGGCCAGGAGTCCAGGAAACCTCCGGCGACGGCGGGCCAGCAGCACCTACGAGGCCGTGAACGTGCTTCGCACGCCCGCCGACGAGCGATTGTTCGACTTCTACGCCCGCTCGCAGCCCAAGTTCGTGGACTTTGCGACGGGAATTGTCAAATCCTGGGCGCGAGCCGATCTGATCGCCGATCTTTCGGTATCGCCAAACGGCGCATTGGTGCTCGTGGAGACTGTGCACCGGCCCTACTCCCACGTGACGGCCTGGGATCGTTTTCCGCGCCGCATCGAGATCCTGGACCTCAGAGCCGCCCAGGTCGGCGAAGTCGCGGACCTCCCTTGTCGGAATCCGTCCCGATCGGAGGGTCCCTTCCGGACCGCGGGGTGTCCGCTGGCGCCCACCGCGCCGGCCACCCTGGTGTGGACCGAGGCGTTGGACGGGGAGATCTGGGTGTGAAAGTCCCGCGCCGCGACAAAGTGATGGCGTGGGATGCTCCGTTTTCCGCCAAACCCCGCGAAATCGCCAGCACCGAGCACCGCTTGGAGTCTGGACTTCGCTGCGAAGGATGGCGACATCTTGGTGACGGAATTCGACGCCGTACGCCATTGGAGCCGGACCTGGCACCAGAACGCGGATCGCCCCGCCAAGCCGCGCCTGATCCGCGACATCAGCTCCGACGAGCGCTACGCGGATCCTGGCTTGCCTCTGATGCAGGTGCGGGGCGACGGGACTTCCGTGTTGTTGCAGGACGGCGACCAATTGTTCCTGCGCGGCTTGGGAACCACCCCGCAGGGCGAACGGCCGTTTTTTGGATTGCTGGACCTGCGCACCCTGAAAACCCCACTTGTTTCGCAGCGACACCAGCAGTTCGAATACCCGTTCGCGGTCTTGGATGTCCTTACCAGACGTTTTTGACGCGCCGCGAATCGCCCGCAGTTCCTCCCGACTTCTTCGCGCACCCCCGGAAACCAGGTGGCCGCTCCCGCCGGCGAGGCGGCGTGGTCCAGCGACACCCTCCGGCTGACCCGCACGGAAGATCCACCCCGGTCCTCCGGCAGATCAAGAAAAAGATTGGTTTCCTACAAGCGTGCAGACGGAATGAACCTTTCCTTCAAGTTGCATCTGCCTCCCGGTCACCAGGATGGGCAAAAACTGCCCGCCGTGATGTACGCCTACCCGCTGGATTACACAGATGCCCGCACGGCGGGCCAGGTGGGAGGATCGACGCGCGCGCTTCGCGCGCCTGGGCCGTTCCAGCCAGCTCTACTTTTGCTAGCCGGCTACGCCGTGCTCGACGACGTCCAGATGCCCGTGGTGGGGAACGCGCGTCGCATGTACGACACCTACCAGAAGCAGATTTTGTCCGACGCCCGCGCCGCGTTGGCGGCCGCCGATCGCACCGGCGCGGTGGACACGAGTCGTGTGGGGGTGATGGGCCACAGCCACGGAGGCCTGATGGTGGCCAACCTGCTCGCGCACAGTCGGCTCTTCAAGGCAGGCATCGCCCGCAGCGGTGGATACAACAAGACCTTGACCGCATTCGGGTTCCAGCGCGAGGAGCGCACCCTGTGGCAGGCTCCTCAGGTGTACCTGCAGGTCTCGCCGCTGTTTTCGGGCCGACTCCATCCGGGATCCGCTATTGTTGATCCATGGCGAGGCCGACGCCAATCCAGGAACCCAGCCCCTCCAGTCCGAGCAGCTCTACCAGGCGATCCGGGGCAACGGCGGCACTGCTCGATTGGTGATGCTCCGTTGGAATCGCACGGATACCGGGCCATGGAATCCAACGAGCATGAGCTGCGCGAGCAGCTGGATTGGCTCGATCGTTACGTGAAGGGGCGGTGAAGTGTTCCGGCCCCACCAGTGAACTTCAGCGAGGCATGCCCTGGTCGCAGGGGTGTTCGCCCCAGGTGAAGATCCGGCCTGCCGAATCCAGCGCCAAGCGGCAGGCGAACTGTCCGGAGGAAATGTCGCGGAGCGACCGAAGACCGGAGGAAAATGCATCCTCCCGGTTTTTGGAATTTCCCCAGGAACGCAGCGTGCCATCTTCCAGGAGGGCGTACGAAGAACTGTATCCGGCACCCAGCTTCACCACCTTGCCCAAGCCTTCCGGAACATCGTTTTCACCTTCGTAGTTGGGGCCCCACGCGAGGACGGATCCGTCGTCCTTCAGGGCCAAAGCGTGGTGCGCGCCAGCAACGATGGATTTCACGCCGACGATGCCCGGAGGGATTGCCAGTTCTGGAAGTCTTCCGCACCCATGGAGGTGCGGAAGACCAATTCTCCTTTTTGGGTGAGGGCTACAAGGAATCCCTGTCCCAGAGCCACCGACTGGATGTTTCGCAAGCCTTTGGTCAGCTTGTCATGGTCGGCGAAGCATCCGCTGAGACGGACTGTACCGTCGGAAAGGACGGTGGCGAAGGCGGAATTCCTGTTGGCGGCGATCGAAATCGCATTGCCCAAGGCCTTGAATTCGCAAATCTCCGATCCACCCCAAACCTGGATCTGGCCATTTGACTGCAAGGCCACGGAAAAGTGGTCGCCGGCGGCGATCTGGATCCACTCTGCCCAGGTCGGAAGGGACGTTGGTCTGACCGTTGGTGTTTCCGCCCCAGGCCCACACCTTCCCGGAGGAATCGAGGGCCAGGCCGAAATCGCTTCCCGCCGCGATCGAGCGGAACACAGGCGATGCCGCCTGCTCTTGTGGAGGGAGCATCTCGAACTCCGGAACCGGTATCGGGGAGTCTGGTCCTTCTTGCAGCCCAAGGCTACGATCGCGCCGAGGAGGATCAGGAAAATGCGTGGCGTCGTCAAGGAAAGCATGGGTGGGAATTTATGAAGGTTTCTTCCTGTGTAGCCTTGTTCCTGCGCTGGCTGGTCCCCACTGGGGGAATCAAGAATGGCATCAAGGATCGAAGGGGTAGGTTCGCGTGGCGCTCTCGGCGGTGTAGCCATGGTCCATTGCCCAGTCGGCGAAGTGACCCTCGCCGGTGGTCTGCCACAGGTGGAAGTTTCGGACCAAGGTGCGGAAATGATGGAAGTCCGCCTGCAGGTCTTGCCGAATGGCAGTGTCCTGGATTCGCGGGAGGCTGGCCTCGATGAACTCGATAAGAGCTAGATCGGTATCCATGTTTCCGACATACGATTCGGGAAGGTGGTGGGTGGAGAAATCCAATCGAGTTAGCTTCCACCGGATGTCAGGGTCAAGGCCGCCTGATACGACGGATTCCGTTCGAGGGCCATGCGGAGGGCATCGCGATCCTGGAAAAACCTCGCCAGCCAGTACAGAGGCAGCGGATCGTCCGGGGCTTGTTCGGACCAAAGGCGCAATGTGGGCTTGACTGCCAACTCCTTGAGTGGGTGGGGCAGTGGTCCGTCGTCGGCATCGGGGATCGACTCTGCATGCTCCAGAACCTCGCGGACAAACCAGATGCGAAAATCCAGCGGGTGGGTGGGGAATTGGGCCAGGAACCGATTCAGCTGCTCGAAGGCCTGTGGTCTTTGTCCGTGTGCGCGCAATTCACAGTAACGCCTGTAGTGCAGGAGGGGCTCCTCTTGGGGAAGACGTTGCAACAGGCTTCGCAGGGCCTGGTCGTGGCTGCTGGAAATCATCCTAGTTCCCGCATTAGAGCGGGGATGCAGCCCGCCTGGATGGGATGCGCTCGATTCTAGTGTGGGATTTCGGATCATGGCTCCTCTCTTTCGAGGAAGGCAATAAACGTCTTGCTGGGCCCGTGTTCGAAACTACCTTATGGAGAGCTAAAAATTCTCCATGTCTAAGTGCTCGTTTTGGGTGCTTGCCGAGGTGTAGCCGAAGTGTGATGCGCCATCGAGCCGCCCCACAAGGCTCGGAGTGCTTGCCGGGGTGCTCCCTCACCCAGACGAGAGACTGGGGCCGAATTTTTGTCCATCCATTCCTTTTCGGGAACCCGAGTATGCCGACAGATCCGATCGATCCTTCGAGAATCCCGTTACCCAGTTTGATGGATGTGTCCAAGGCGCGCCCTCCTTCGGGGGACCTGGATTACTCGATATTCGCACCGCGCAAGGCTGGAGCCGGTCCGGCCAAGACCAGCCAGTACGATACGAGTGATTATCTGGCGCAGGTGCGCGAGGAGGATCCGTGGCCCGACCAGGATGCTTTCCAGAACAACGACGTCAAAAAGGTCACCTTGGTGACCTGCGATGTGGCCACAGCGCCCGCGGATCACGTTTTTGAAAAGCCACTGAAGATCACCTGCCAAGCGAATTCCACAGAGGCTCCCGACGACAGGACGGTGCGGATCCGATTGCAGTGGAGATTGGCGCCCGCCGATCCTTGGAAGGATTTTCCGGAGGTGCAATCTCGGCAATTGTCCGGAAATGTGGGGGTGGAGAACTTGGAGGCGGATCTCGTCCTGATGACCCTTCTCCCAAGCCCAACTATGGGCAGGACATCCACCTCCAGGCCTTGGCCACCAACAACCAGGCAGTGGAGAAGGCCAGCGCGCCATTTGTTGTGAAGTACCTGACTCTGACACAATACATCGGGTCGCCCGAGGTTTCCCACGAAGGAGAGACCATCCTGCCGCGAATCGGGGCGGACGGAGTGTTGATCGATGCGCTGGCGGCCTTTTTGAAACGATTCGCCGCTCTTCCAGCGGCGCAAAGCGATGTGGCGGTGGTCTTCGGATTTTCCAACGCCTCCAGCGGCGCGAAGAAGAATCGGAAATTGTCATTGCAGCGCGCGGAGATCCTGAAGTCCCTGCTGGACCACGAGGTCGCCTTGTGGGAAAAGCACCGCGGAGACTTCACCACCTGGGAAAAGCAGCAGATTTTGTCAGACATCGCGTCCAAGTATGGATGGGACTGCGACCCGGGTCCGGTGGATGGAATTTCCGGTCCCAAGACCTGGAAGGGAGTGAAGGGGTTCCAGAAGGAGTTCAACGCTCGCTACGTCCCCGCCCATACCCGACTGAGCGAAGACGGCGTGTGCGGGAAAAAAACATGGACAGCCATCCATCTGGCCATTTGTGGATTGATCGGAAAAGCGATCAATCCCGCCGTGGTCGGAAACCCGGATCCCGCCTGGGGGGCTCCGAGTTGGCACTACGCCCCCGGCCAGGGCGCGTATCCCAACGGGCAGGATTTTCCCAATCCTGCTCGGAGCGCGGAGATCAATCTTTTCCATCCGGTCGATGCTCCTGCCTTGGCCGTGCCAACCGATGCGGGCGTTCTGACCGTGTCGGAAAACCCGGTGGAAGATCCGGCAAAATTCAAGAAGGAAAAGATCCCATTGGTGGCCCCTCCGCCGCCATCGCGCCGGATCGGGCTCTTCCCGTGCTGGAAACGTACGACCCCGCCGACGAAACCAAGCGGGTGGAGCGCGCGGGCGCCGCAGTCGAAATTCGTCAGTGGGTGAACCAGCCCTCCACGGACGACGGCCGCGACGGCAAGGGCAGCAAGCTGAAGATCCGCATCCGCTCCAAAGGCGCGGTGCAGGACGAAGCCTCCGCCAAACCCCTGCCAGACCAGATCTTCCTGAAAATCATCTATTCCGCCGATGGCGGTTCCGCCTTGCGGTGCCCTCGATCGGCGAGCGCTCCACCGGTTTCCGCGGAGACCCCGGACAATGTGTTCGGGTTGGTCCAAACGGCCAATCTCGCGAGCTACGTCGCTCCGCCTGCCCCTTCCCTTTCGCGTGCAGCGGCGGGTGGTTGGCTGAGTGTCCCGCCAGCCACCGGCTGGGAATACACGGCCACGGTGAACACCGGTGGTCAAAAATGGCGGAGATCGAGGTGGACCTGGGCGTGTGCGGGGGCGATACCTGCGAGATCCAAGTGGGCCCCACCAATGCCTGCGATGCCGCGCGGGTGCGCTATGTCAACTGGAGGAAGCTGTTCTACCAGTTCTCATCGGCGGATGTGATGACGGAATTCGTGATCGGCGCGGATGGCAAACCCAGGTTCGCCGCTGCGCTGGACGCGGAGGTGGATCACCGCCTGGGTGCAGGCTATGTGAAATACGAACACAGGAATTCCGGCGTCTACCCGATCGCCTCGGTGTCGGCAGGAGCCCAGGTCGCGGCTCCGTTCGTGGATTTCCCGGCCGGCTCCCGGTCGAGATTCGTCCATGGCTGGGGTTGGCCGGAGCCGTTGGCACTGCCTGCCGCCGACAACCAGACCGTCAACATCACCTTTTGCGATCGCGCCTTCGGTGGCGCCATCGAGTCGGCGATCAGGAGCGTGACGCTCACCCAGCTCAACAGCATGTTTGCGGTCTCGCAACTCATTATCGATCCCAACAAGTGGAACTCGTGCATGCTGGAGACCTACCTGGGATCTGGGTAGGCTCCGTTTTTTGTCACCGGATCCACATGGGAGGCCCAGATCACCCAAGCGGCCAATCCCGGGCATCCTGGTCTGGATGCGGCGGGAAATCCTCTCAGTGGCCAGGTGGAGGCCGCGTGGTTTGGCCTGGCCAATTACAAGAACGTCACCATCACATTGCCGATGCGCGCGAACCCGGCGGCGCAATTGTTGCCGGGAGACCTTGTCGGAGCGTTGTCCGCAACCCGTTGCCCTATCACGGTCACCGCGGAGATTCGCGTCACGCCGGAAGTGCTGGGACTGGCCTTGCAGGGAACGCAGATCATCGTGCTGGAGCAACCGGCGAACACGGCGAGCGTCCTGAGCCACGAATTGGGCCACCTGATGGGTCTGAGCGCTTTCCGAAATGGAGCGCAGGACCAAAATGGCTCCGCGCCCGGCATGGTAGAGCCGTTGCATGTCGACTCCGCTCCGATCGTCGGTCGGAACTATCTGGATTGCGATGTGTTCGGTCTCGGTGTGGGCAACGGATTGCGCGACGTGCATCGCGGACCCCACTGCGCAGCCGGCGTCCCTGTCGCGAACCTGGCTCTGCCAGAACTTGGATTCTTGACCGGCACCATGGGAACCTGCATCATGTACGGCGCTTCCAACGGGCAGCCGGGCTTCTGTCCGGATTGCTTGGGAGTGCTCAAATCGCGCACGCTTCAGGACATCCATGCCAGCTGGTCGTCGCCCCTCATGCGCTTCTAATTTCGAATCATCAGACACGCGACTGTTTCGAGTCACGAATGGAGACACACATGGCCTATTCGCAGATGGTCGATAACGACGCCTACTGGAACGATCCGGCGGCATTCTCCGCGGTGCGACGCACGATTTTCCAGGAAGGCAAGCGCCAACGGCTGCTGCTGGGCCCTTCGTGGGTGGATCGCACCCTCCGCAAAACCATCCCTGTCCAGATCGTCCAGTGCGGGACGCAGAAGGACTTCGTGGAGGGCAGCCTCGCCTCCAAAGGCATGCTGGTGTTGGTGGATCGCGACCGGAACCTGCTGCAACTCTCGCCTGCGGCATGGGATCCCATGGTCAGCCAGGCTCCGCCGGTTCCGCCCGCCCCGCGAACCCGGACGACAAGGATCTGGGACTGCAATCGACGCAGACGGATCTTGTCGGAAGATTCTTTCCCGACCTCTCCACACCACCGGAAGGTTCCGGTTGGTGGGAGTCCTGTCGATCGCTTCCACGCTGGCGATGGATTTCCAGATAGGACCATCCAGGAGAAATTCCCGCAGGAATTGGCTGCATCGTTGGCGACCATTCCCGCCCGCAAGTCCATTCCTGCCGAGCTTGTGGTGGAGCCCAGGCCGTGGAAGGCGATGGCGGCTTCCGAGAGCATCGCCAAGGGTTGCGCGCGCAGATCTTGCCGGCAGGCCAGCGTCTCGTGCTGAAGCTGGAATTCGCCTTGCCGGAGCTGGCGGGAGAGCGCCTGCACCTGGAGCCCGGCGCCGTGATGCCCAACGGGATGCGTCCGCCGGACGCGGTGAAGTGGGTCCATCTGGTCTTGGCCGGTACGAAGACCTACGACCGCCATTCCTTGCTGCTTCCTGTGTCGTTGGGTTTTGCCGATCATCTTGTTCGAGGGCGGTTCGAGCTGGATTTGACCCTTCTCGCACCCAAGATCACCTCGGCAGGAGCGGTGTCCATCGCGTTGTTTTCCGGATCGGAGTCGGAGGGGGCCGTTGTTGGCTCCGCAGGTGACGCCAGGTAAGTGATCGCTCTTCTCCGGCGCGGGAGAAAAGGTACTCTTGGAGCCGCTTATCCGTTTTCACAGGAGTGCATCCATGTCTCGCGCCTATTTTCTGTCTCTGCTTTCCGCCTCGGTGGTGGTCGCCGACGTTCCCGTCACCTTCTTTCCCGGGAACCTCATCAAGGCCGACGAGGTGAACAAGAATTTCCACTACGTGGATAGTTCGGTGGGCAAGAAGGCGAGCCAGGCATCACTGGATGCGGTTGCCGAGGCGCTGAAGAACAAAGTCGATGCCTCCGCGCTTTCCGCCAAAATCCTCACGAAAGACCTTGCGGTATCAGGAGGCATTTCGGCCACCAAAATGTCGGTGGGCGGAATGATCCTGCAGCATCGAGCCGGTTCCACAACCATCGGAACGATCTATGGCGGCGATGTCGACACTTTGAAGGCGACCAACTACGGCCTCTACATCGCCAAGACCGGAGTCAGTGCGTACCTCAATGGAACGATGCAAGTCGGCTTGGATATCAACAACGACGACATCCTCATCGCCACGGCCGACAACATCACAGCTTTCAAGCCGATTTCCGGCACCTCCGCGACATTTTCCGGATCGGTTAGATCTGCCGCTGGCGCCATCAAGGCATCGGACGTCGCAGACTATGTTTTCGAGCCCGACTACAAGCTCGCTTCCTTGTCCGAGGTCGAGGCGTACGCCAAGGCCAACAAGCATCTGCCGGATGTGCCCAGCGCGGCGCAGATCGAGCAGGACGGTTTGGATCTCGCCAAGATGAATCTTCTCCTGCTCAAGAAGGTGGAAGAACTCACGCTTCATACCATCAGCCTGGAAAAGCGGATCAAGACGCTGGAAACCAAGGACTGATCTGTTCCGGGAGCAGAGCGTCTTTCGGGGCGTCTGTTCCCGAATCTGCGTTCGTATGCCGGGAAGGACAAACGGCCCGATGTGGAATTGTGGAATCGGGTTTTCCGCCGTTTTACAATTTTCCGTTACCCAACGGTGGCGAGATTGACCTTGTTCAAGGTCACGTATTCGGTGCTCATATTGCTTTCGATGTTCTTCGCTGGAGGAAGATGAATCGCTTCGGGCAACATTCTCCGAAGATCGCTGCAGGGATGCCTGTTCGCCGATCGCAAGTCACTGCTCCGTCAGATTTCCGCCGGTCGCGAAATCGGATTTCGAGGTGGATTCCGTCGAGAATTTGAGGCTGCAAAAGGTGGCCGAGATCTTTCCGTTGGGCAGGGCCTCCACCCTCAACGTGTCGCCTGCTAGTGCCATGTACATCCGGGATCCAAACTGCCCATTGATCATCACTTCCGAAGCTTTGATCCAATTTGCTTCCCGCCCGACGGTGGTGTAGATGCCGGGCGCGGGGGCCTTGAGGAATTCCAAGCTGACATCGGCATGCAGGGAATTGGCAGTCATGATGAAATTGCCGTGCGTGTTGCTTCGCGTGCTCGTGGTCACCGCGTAGAACTGGTAGTGTTCGCGGAGGTAGTCGATCGTGTTGATCTCCGGGCTGCAGGTGCCGGGATTGAAGGTCGGTGACGACTTTGGTCGTGTTTTTGGTTGCCTTGGAAGTGTCGATCGGAGCGGAAGATGTGGGGTCCACGGCCTTGCTGGCTTCGCACCCGAGGCTGGCCAAGGAGAAGCCGACGATCAAAAGGAGCGGAATGGAACGGGGCATCTGGGGTTTCCTGCGAGGTGTTGGGTGCGAACCTGCAATGGCTGATGTGGGCCAAAGATACCTAGGGCAGCCACGGCGAACGCCTTCTGGAGAGGTTGCACAGCCCGGACAATATCTGGCATCGAATGAAATCGCGCTTCCGAATTGATCAGACGGGGGCGATGGCTGTCTCTACGGCTTTAAGGACTTTGCCAGACGGGCGGCAGATAAGGGGGGGGGCGAAATGCGACCAAGACTTTGCATCAGTTCCGGATATTCGCGGAGGGATTTGCCAATCAAATGCGCAATTGACAGAATGGAACTTCACAATCCAGGAGTGGCGGCGAATTGTCGCCAAAGTGACATTAGCGGGATACGTGAGCCGATCTGTTGATTCTCTTGTGTTGCAATATCAACAGATTATCGGTCCCGATTTTCCTTTGTCGGCTATGCTGCCGTATCTTTTTGGCCTCGCCTATTTTGCACAAACACCTGTTTTCAAGATTCCGTTATTCATCTCAAAAGGGCCTGTGGAGGATTTCCACGAGTCCGCAATTCCATGAGAATCCCTGGAGATCACGATGAGACGTCTGCCTTTGATCCTGCTTTGCACCGCGTTGCTCGCCATGGGTGTGTTCAGTTCGTGCGATGGTGACGTCGCGAAAGGTTCGACAAATTCCGACGGAAAGGTAGCGGATTTCCCAACCTCCACGATCCCGTGGAATGCGAGCATCAGCTACGGCTCACTGACGGACCCCCGCGATGGCCAGGTCTACAGGACGGTGAAGATCGGTACGCAGACGTGGATGGCGCAAAACTTGAATTTCAAAGTGGACAGTTCCTGGTGTCAAGCCAACAGCCCCGATTCGTGTGCGAAGTATGGGCGACTTTACCAGTGGGCAGGGGCAATGGGGCTGGACGCCAGCTACAATTCCAAATCATGGAGCGGGATCCTGCCACGGCAGGGAGTTTGCCCTGCCAGCTGGCACATCCCAAACGATGCCGAGTGGACAGTTCTCACCACTTTCATAGGTGATTCGGCAGGGATCAAGCTCAAGGCGACGGATGGTTGGGAAAGCTCGAAATTCGGTGCTCACAGAGGAACGGACGCATATGGGTTCCGCGTTCTTCCGGCGGGCAGCCGCTATGGAGTGGGGAAGTTCGACAACGCAGGATCCTTCACGTTTTTCTGGTGGGCTTCAGAGTCCGAAAATGCGGGATCCGCTTGGTATAAGGTCGTCAATTATACCGACATTCAGAGCAACAGCCAAGGCAGCAAATTCACAGGCTTCTCGGTGCGGTGTCTGCAAAACTGACACTCGCAGTCCTGCCTGTTGTGAGTGGGGATGGGTGGAGATGGGCGTCTCTGGATCCCCGTTCTCTTGCTCCGAATGAATCAAGGACATTTTTCACGATATTGCCTTTCCATGAATGACTAGGGGATCACGATGAGGCGTTCGACCGCAACCTCGCTCACCACGGCCGTGCTCGCCATCGGGATTTTTGGCTCGTGCGACAGTTCCAGTTCGACGAATCCGGAGATGCCAGGAAACGGCACATCCACGACGGCAGGATGGAACGCCAGCGTCACCTATGGCTCGTTGACGGACGCGCGCGATGGCAAGTCCTACAAGACGGTGAAGATCGGCACGCAGACGTGGATGGCGGAGAACCTGAGCTACATGGGCACCAGCGCCTTGCTGGTGGGCGTGTGGTACGACAACAGCTCGGAAAACGGAGCGAAGTACGGAAGGCTGTACACCTGGGCAGAAGCGGTGGCGGGCCACGCATCCAGTGCGGTAAACCCAAGTGGCATCCAGGGTGTTTGCCCCAACGGATGGCATGTGCCGAGCGATACGGAATGGACGATTCTCACAACTTTCATCGGCGGTGAAGCATCGGCGGGCTCCAAGCTGATGGCCACCGGCGGTTATTTCACCGCCGGCAACGGGACGGATGCCTATGGCTTCCGGGCTCTGCCCGGAGGTACCCACAACGCCGATGGGACGTTCGCGAATGCTGGCATCGCCGCCAACTTCTGGTCGACGTCCGAATATCTCTCTTCGGCGATCGCTTGGTCTCGGATGCTTGGAATCGGGAGCGGCTCCGTGATGCGCGTTTCCGACGTGAAGGCCAAGGGCCTTTCCTTGCGTTGCGTCGAAGACGCGGTGGTGCAGGCGCCTGCGGGTTCCGTGGTGGTGCCTGTCTTCAGTCCGACCGGCGGGACGTATTCGACCACGCAATCGGTGACGCTCAGTTCGAGCACAAGTGGCGCGACCATCTACTACACGATCGACGGCAGCACGCCGACGACGTCCTCGACGAAGTACACCTCTCCCGTGCAGGTGAGCGCAAGCAAGACGCTGAAAGCGATCGCGGTGAAGAGCGTGATGACGACGAGTTCGGTTGGGTTTGCGGTGTATACGATTCAGGTTGGCGGAAACGTATCCGGACCGATTCCATGGAATACGAGCATCAGCTACGGCACTTTGACGGATACTCGCGACGGACAGATTTACAAGACGGTGGTGATCGGTACCCAGACCTGGATGGCGGAGAATCTGAGTTACAAGGTTGACAGTTCTTGGTGCTACGAGAACAGCGCGGACTCGTGCAGCAAATACGGTCGTTTGTACAATTGGGTGACGGTGATGGGGTTGGATAGCGCCTACAATTCCGAGCTATGGAGCGGGGCCTTGCCTCGCCAGGGGATCTGTCCGAGCGGCTGGCACGTTCCGAGTGATGCCGAGTGGAGTATGCTTCCGACCTTCCTTGACTCGTCCAAAGCAGGCACGAAGCTCAAGTCTACCAGCGGCTGGCTCAATTCAGGCAACGGTACGGATGTCAATGGCTTCCGCGCCCTTCCGGAAGGCACGCGCAACAAAGATGGGTTCTTCAGCCTCGTGGGCAGATACGCCTACTTTTGGAGCTCATCGGAGAGTCGCGCCGGTTACGCCAGGGGCATCGACCTGGGCTCGGGCTTCGAATCCCTGGTGCGTGGCGACAGCTTTAAGAAGTACGGCTTCAGCGTCCGCTGCCTAAAGGACTAGGTGGCGGGGCCGTGTCGAGCATCAAACCATCTATCTCCAAGACTGGGGATGGAAACGAAGCCCCTTCTTCAAAAGCCCATGCCAAACCCGATCTCCTCTAAAAGATCAATCATCCAGGAGTCCGCGATGAAACGTTTCCCTCTGATCCAGCTCGGCATGGCGTTGCTCACGCTCGGCTTGTTGAGTTCCTGCGACAGCAACACCGAAAACAGTCCGACAAATTCCGACGGCGGTGGAGATGCCGCAATCCCCAGTACGTCAAGCGTGGCTGCCCCGACCTTCAGTCAGGCCGGAGCCACCTACACCACAGCCCTGTCGGTGACTCTTTCCAGCAGCACCAGCGGCGCGACCATCTACTACACGACGGATGGTAGCACGCCGACGAAAGCATCTACGGAATACATAGAGACGATCTTGGTTGGCGCGACCGAAACCATCAAAGCGATCGCGGTGCGCAACGACACATCGAGCGCGGTGTCGAGTGCGACGTACACGATCCTAACAAACAGGGGCACACCCGGACCGATTCCAGGGAGTACGAGCACCGACTACGGGACGTTGACCGACGCCCGCGACGGACAGGTCTACAAGACCGTGACAATTGGAACGCAGACTTGGATGGCGGAGAATCTGAACTACCAGGTGGATAGTTCTTGGTGGAGGAACAATAGTCAGGATAGTGGAAAGAAGTATGGGCGGGTATACATGTGGGCCGCCGCGATGAATCTCCCCGACTCTTGCAACAAGGCTGTTTGCGCCAGCCACATCCAACTCAATCACCAAGGGATCTGCCCCTCGAGCTGGCACATTCCGAGCGATACCGAGTGGAGTAAGTTGGCAACCTATGCCGGAGGATCCAATGCAGGTGCGAAGCTGAAATCTTCCAATGGCTGGTGGAAAGCTGGGTATTCTGTTGCGAATGGATCTGATAACTACGGCTTCCGAGCCATCCCGGCGGGTGTGCGGTTCGACTATATATTCGGCTGTTGCTTTGAGACGGGTGAGCTTGCCGGCTTTGGAGTTCATCGGAATTGAACTTTCAGATTGCCTGGTTCTACACTCTGCGCTGGGACGATGACGCTCTGAATCGTCTCAATACAAACAAGCCTGTCGGGTACAGTCTCCGCTGCCTAAAGGACTAGGTGGCGGGGCGGAGCCGAGTCTGAACGCATATACGCAAAGGCTTGGAGGGAGGAGCACAGTGCCATCTTCAGCACCCAAGTCGGATCGCTTTCAAGAGTTTAACAATCCAAGGATATCCAGGAGCCCACGATGAAACGCTTCCCTTTGATCCCGCTTTGCATGGCCTTGATCGCCATGGGGCTATTGAGTTCGTGCGATAGCGACAGCGCCAACAGTCCGACAAATTCCGACGGCGGAAGCGCCCCCGTGACCGCCACGTCAAGCGTTTCTGCCCCGGCATTCAGCCCAGCGGGGGGCACCTACACCGCAGCCCAGTCGGTGACGCTTGCCGCCGCCAGCGGTGCGGCCATCTACTACACGACCGACGGTTCGAAGCCGACGAAGTCCTCCATGAAGTACTCCGGTGCGTTCACCGTGAGCGCGAACCGGACCATCCAAGCGATCGCGCTGCGCAACGACACATCGAGCACGGTGTCGAGTGCGACGTACACGATCAGCGGCGCATCGGCCAGCATCACCTATGGAAGTCTGACGGATGCGCGCGACGGCCAAGCCTACAAGACCGTGACGATCGGGACGCAAACCTGGATGGCGGAAAACCTGAATTTCAATGTGGACAGTTCTTGGTGTTATGCGAATTCCACCGACTCCTGCAGCAAATACGGGCGCTTGTACCAATGGGCGGCGGTGATGGGTCTGAACGTCAGCTACAACTCCATACTATGGAGCGGGACGGTTTCGAGCCAAGGCGTTTGCCCAAGTGGTTGGCATGTTCCGAGCGATGCAGAGTGGGCCATGCTCGTGGAAAAGAATGGCGATGAGGATGCCACGGCTGGCGTGCGGCTCAAATCCAAGAGTGGTTGGTCGGGTGCTGGCTATTCCGGTGAGCTCGCCCAGGGAGGGGATGCTTATGGGTTCCGCGCCCTTCCGGGAGGGGGACGCAATGAATCCGGAGCATTCGAAGGCGTTGGTAGCAACGCTTATTTCTGGACTTCGCGTGAGATCGGTGATGGGTTCGCCATTAACAAAATTCTCGGTTCGGCATTCGTAAACTTCCCCGGAAATGGCCCTCGCAAGACCGAAGGATTTAGTGTGCGGTGCATCCAGGGTGCAGCGCCGCAATCAACAGTGGATACGGTAGCGACGCCTGGATTCAGTCCTGCGGGCGGGACGTACTCCACCACGCAATCGGTGGCCATCAGTTCGGCCACCGCTGGCGCGATCATCTACTACACAACCAACGGCAGCACACCGACCACGTCCTCGAAGAAGTATGCCTCTCCCGTTGCTGTGAACAAGACGCAGACATTGAAGGCGATCGCGTTCAGAGCCGGAATGATGATAAGTAATGTCGGCTCGGCCGCGTATTCGATTTCAGTGGACACGGTAGCTGCTCCGGTATTCAGTCCACCCGGTGGATCATTTTCCAGCGGTCAGCTGGTAGCCATCAGCTCGACCACAAGTGGTGCGTCCATCTTTTACACCGTTGACGGAACCATTCCAACCATCCGTTCGAAGCAGTGCACGTCTTTGGTGGCGGTGAGCACAAGCCTGACCTTGGCTGCGATCGCCGTGAAGAGCGGCATGGCGACAAGTCCTTTCAAATTGGCGACCTTTACGATGTCTATCGATAGTACGGTCGCGAGGATTCCGTGGATGCCGTCGATCAACTATGGAGTCCTGACCTATGGCGGCCAGACATACAAGACGGTGACGATTGGAACCCAAACCTGGATGGCCGAAAACCTGAATTATGCGGTGGATCGTTCATGGCGTTTTT
>JADKBN010000013.1 GCA_016715065.1 Fibrobacterota bacterium | reverse complement strand
TGCGAAGGCGGGTTTCGGCGAAATCGATTCATCGATCTCGCTGGTGGACCGAAGCCCGCAACGCTTTGGGCCATGGAGGATACAATCCACGTTGTGGACTCCTTTCGAAACCGAGGACTACCGGGCTTGGCTGAAGGCGCGCTACGAAGAGCGCAAACGCTCCAGCGCGCACTTTTCTCTCCGGTTCGTAGCCCAGCGCATCGACATGGACCCCGGGCAGCTGGTCAAGGTCCTGCAAGGACGCCTGCACCCCTTTCGGAAAACCACCTGGGTTGCGGTCGCCAAGCTCTTTGGGTTGGACGCTCGGGGGAGAAGTTCCTGCTCGCCCTGGTGCGTTTGGCAAGGCGGTGCGCAGGAGGAAGTGGAATCACGTTGGGGAGGAACTCCAGGCGCCCGACGAAATCCAGGCGAAGGAACTGGGCCCAGGACCAATACGAGTTCTACAACAACTGGATCCCCACCGCCTTGCGAGCCTGCTGGTGAACGAGGCGGACCAATCCGTGGTAACCCGCCTCGCCGCCTGACCCCCGACCGAAGCCCAAGACGAGGTGGCGGCGTTGGCGCTCCTGGAGCGCCTGGGATTCGGTGGAACGAAACGACGACGATCGCCTGCGGATCCTGGACAAACACATCCGCACCGGCGATCTCTGGAAGGAAAACCGTCCGGGCGTTCCAGGACCGAGACCTTGCGCCTGGCCGAACAATCCCTGGAATCGGTCCTCCTGCCCGACGCGACATCACCACCCTTACCTGGCCTTGGCGGAAAAGGACCTGGGCTTTTTGCGCGGGCGGGCCGCCGAATTCCGTCGCGACCTGATCCGCCTGGCGGAGGAATCGGAGCCGGCCGACAGCGCGTCTTCCAGGTCAACATCCAGATCTTCCCTTCACCTGTGGCGCCGAGCGGCTTCCCCGAAAGGCCAAAGGATGAGGCGGGTCTGGATTTTGGCGATGGCCGGCCTGTGGTCTTGCGGCCTGGATCGCCAGGCGGGCGGATCCACTTCCGAAACCTCCAACGGCTTGCAAGTGCGGGTGGTGGGCGCCGATGGCCAGCCTGCGGCCCGGACCAGAGTCAGAATCCGTCCTGCCGACTATCTGGCCCAGGAATGGACCCGACTGACGCGTCCCAGGGCATCATCGACACGCTGACCGACGACTCCGGTCAGGTTCGGATCCCTCGGCCCTCCGGTGAATTGCGCATCGAGGCTCTCGGAGCCACCGGCCTGGCACAAGCCCGATTGGACAGCTCGTCTTCCATCGCCACCTGCCGCCTGGCGCCGTCCGCGAGGCTCTCCGGCTCCGTTCGGCTCGAGGCCGAGATTTCGCGCCCGCATCCAGGTCCGTGGCCTGGAACGCGGCATCTGGACGGACTCGCTGGGACGGTTCCAACTGGACTCCATGCCCTCGGGACGCCTCGAGATCCGGGCCAGCATCGTCGCCAGACAAACCGCGGCGGAAGTCCTGGCCGCGCTGCATCCGGGAGAATCGGATTCCGTCGCCGGAATCCAAACCTCGCCGGAACGCCCCTTGTGGACAGATTCTGTTGGCGTATCTGTGGACACCGCTCGCTTTCCGGCTTGGCGGCCGCGGTGGATTCGTGCCGCCGGTGCTGTTGCGCTTGGATGGTGCCTTGTTTCCGACAACGCCCGGCAACGCGGCCAGGACCTGCGCGTGGTGGATCCAGACGGGCGCGCGGTGCCGTTTTCGTGGAATCGTTTTCCAGGGGAGGGACGATTCGCCCTCATCCGACGCTCTGGCCAAGGTCCAGCCTGGACGCCTTGCGTTGGCCCTGCGCGTTCGCTGGGGCGATCCGCTGGCAGAATCCGTCGCCTCCCCCGGCGAAGTCTTTCCCGGCTCCCATGGCTGGGCCGGCGTGTGGAATCTGGATCGTCTCTACGTGGACCCGCTTGGCCGGCTGCGTGCGGCCGATGCCTCTACCGGGCGCGACGATGGCGTGATCACCGGATCACCAGCCTCCGATCCCGAGGGTGGCTTGCGCTTTGTCCGAGCCGGCACCACCGGCTTTTCCGCCGCAGGGGACCAGGTCGATTTCGACCATTCCTTCACGGTGGTCTGGAGACTCAAACCCCAGGAAAAAGGCAAGGTGTTCCTGGGGTGGGGCGATTCCGTGTGGCGATCGGGCAAGAAGGACTTTTTCATGCAGGCTCCCAAATCTCTGACACGACAGGCCGGCTGGAACCCGGCGTTCACGGCCCGCTCCGACACCGGATTCAATGTCTATTCCATCGCCGAACAACCGCTCGATTCCGCTCGATGGACCATCCTGTGCGCTCGCCTGGATCTTTCCAACACGGATTCCGCCGCCGTCCAGTGGTTCATGGACGGAACCTCCACGGGCCAGACGACCACGACCAGGTTGCGCTACCAGGCAGACCTCCCGCGCGACAGTCTTGTCATGGGCTGGCGCCATGCCGACGCCCGTCGGTTCACGGGCAGTCTGTCGGATCTGTTGATCCTGCGCCGGGCCATGCCCCAGGATTGGATTTTCCTTACGAGCGCATTGTTTGCCAATTCTGCTGGATTGGTTCACTTCCAACGCTAACCAACTTGGTTATCTTCCTTGCCATGCCCGCTTGGCGACATCCAACTCTCATCGTCACCTCCTCCGCGCGGCTTTCCAGGCTGACGCGGACGAAAACCCTCCTTTGCAGTTTGGCGCTGGCGTATTCACCCGGTTGGGCCGGCGCGATCGCGTTTCCGTCCACCGTGCTGGATCGCACCGGATTCGAGGATCTTGCCAAACCCAACGACACCTGCTGCCAGACCCGGTTGATCGGTTGGAACTCGGAAGGCCAGATCGCCACCGCCTCCTCCGAGTACTTGCCCGAGCAGGGCATGTTCCGCTACGGTGTCGATTTCCACGATCTGCTCAACGACCAACCTCGCGAGCTGTTCGAACGCAAGTATTCCCGCTTTGACCCGTACATCGAAGGTGCGTGCGCCAAAAGCAAGGATCTGCTGCGCTGCCTCTGGAAGGAAAACCAGTCGGAGATCAGCCGTGAACTGGCCAAGTCCGGGATCAATCAAGGATTCGGGCAAAAGCTCCTGCCTCTGCCCCGCCACAGCATCGAGTGGACCTCGGACGCCGATTCATCCGGGGAATCCGCGCCCTTTTCCATTTCCGATTCCGCGCAGCGACTTGTCTTCCATATGGTGGACTCGGCCGCGGGCGGTTTGCACCTGGTTCCATACGGAATGATCGGAGATCGCGCCGGCAAACGACGCTGGCTGGTTCTGCGGCTTTGCCGTAGGGGAGCTCCTCGATGCCCCCATGACCGTCTTGGGCATCCGGTTTCTGAAACTGGAATTCGCCCGTTGAACGACCCCGACTCCACCCGCCCCTCCATCCACGCCCGCTTTGTGCAGGAGAGCCGGGCACTGGCGGAAGAAGGTCGGGAGTTTTCCGTGGAGTACCCGGAAGCGGCCCGACTTCTGGATCCGGAAAAAGTGGACGATCGCGACCCCTACGTGGAGCGCCTGATCGATGGTTTCACGTTTCTGACTGCACGCTCCCGCGAAGCCGCACTGGCAGAAGAAGACGGCCTCACCGGCCACCTGCTGGAGCTTTTGATGGGGCCCCTGGAACAGCCTCTGCCCGCGGTCACCGTCACCCAGTTCGATCCCTCCCGCATGCGCGAAGGGGAAACGACCATCGAGCAGGGAACCACCCTGCTTCCCTCCGACAAGGAGACCGCCGACTGCCGATTCTCCACGACCGAATCCCTGGTTCTGGACCACCTCTGTGTGCAAGACGCGCGCGTGGAGACCGGCGAACAGGGGCGCGCCCATTTGGAACTGCGGTTGGGGTGGAAGTCCTCCCGCACACCGCAACAATGGCCCGATCGCATCCGGATTTTCTTGCATGGCGACGCTCCCGTGGTGTGGTCGTTGCGGTACGGCCTCACTCGACGCCAAGCCCGCATGGAGGTCCACACCGGCACGGGAGCCTGGATCGCGACCCACCAGATCCGCTTCAAGCGCCACGACGCGCCGGGATACGGCGAGGATGCCGCTGGGGTATCCCCGCTTGCCGATGCACGCGATTTCCTGTGCTGCGACGAGAGGTTCCGGTTCGTCGATCTATGCGGCCTGGGCTCGTTTTCGGTGGGTGAGCATCCCGAACTGGCCGTCCGCCTCCACTTCGAGGGCGGCTTTCCCCGAGGGATGTCGCGCGCGGTCTCGATGGACAATTTCCGCCTCCACTGCACGATTTCCGTCAATCGTTACCTGGAAACCTGCCAAACCCTCGCCTGGGAGCACGACCGTTCGGAAAAGATCCTTCGCCCCCTGGGCCCACCCACCCGCGAAGTCCTCGACGTGGTGCGCGTGGACGGGCTGACGCAATCCCACCCGGTGCGCAACATCCGCTACCGCCGTTTTTCCGCCTACCGCCACTCCCAGAGCGGCCAGCGGTATTTCCAGATCCATCGTCGTTCGGACGTGAATGGCAAGCCCCTCGTGGCCCTCACCGTGGGCCACCCCGACCCGTCCCATCCTTTCGAGGCGGAGTACCTCTCGCCAGAAGCTCTTTGTTGCGACGGAAACCGCCCGAACGAGGCCGTTCCTCCTTTCGCTGCCTTGGATGGCAAACCCACGCTGCCGGATCGAGCCGTCGCCTTCACGCTCACCCGCCCCAGCCCCATCCATCGCCCAGGCCCTCGCGTGGGTCCGCTCACCAAGCTCCTTGCCTTCGCCAGCGGGCACTTCCAGGGCCTGCTGGATGCCCGACGCATGCGCGACGCGCTCCACCAGTTTTTGTGGGATCCCGCCGAGGCCAAGCGTCCCGTGGTGGATTCCCTCCAGGAAATCACCCACTCCACCGAATACTCCACCTACCTGGGGGTGAGTCGCCCGGTGCTGCACGTTGTGTTTCGCCTCCGCGACACCACGTGCGCTCCGGATACCTGGGATCGCCTCGGATTGCTCGATGTCTTCGCCTCCATCCTCCACCGGATCGCCCGCGACCAGACCCCCATCGGTTCAAGCTGCCGGACCACGGTGGTGGTGGAGCCTTCCGGCGCGACCCTCGAACACCTCGATTGAGCATCCATCGACCGAACAAGGGTCGGGTCTAGGCCCGACCAAGGAGTCCCACCCGATGCGCCTACCTTCAGCCTTCGCTTTGATCGGCGTTTTGGGTTTGGTCGCCTGCGAAAGCGGCACGGCGCCGGAACCGGAGGGCTTGATCCAAGGAGACAACGCCAGCTTGCAACGCGCCGTCCGAGGTATCCAGCAAGACCTTTCCAGGCTTCGTGAATTGCCCTTCGACGCACCGGTCATTTCCAGTTGGGTGAAGCGCCCTCGCTTGATGGTCGTTCTCGATTCCATCGAGGGGTCCTCCAGCTACTCTCCGGATACGAGTTCGGGACCGCACCCCACCGAAACGGAGATCTACGTGGCGCTGGATCTGATGGCTCCGATGGGCTCGGTGGAAAACAACCGGCGCGCCTTCGATTCGGCCAATGTCGAAGGGTTCTACATCTCCGGAACCGGAAAATTCTGGATGGTGGAGGATCCCTCTCGTCCGGATTGGCGAACATATTCTCTGATGGCACATGAACTCGCCCACGCCATGCAGGACCTCAACTTCCCCGAGGCCTTTGGCGAAATCGCAAGCATGGATGAAGACTTGGCGTCCATGCATGTGGTCGAAGGCGAAGCGGAATACCTGGGTGATCTTTGGTCCCTCCAGGACCGGACTCCCCGGGGCTTCGAAGGCGCCTTCGAACGATATTCGCTGAGCGATGCCTTCTCCGATGTGTCCTTGGGTCATCCGGGATCTCCATTGGTGACGACACTTCCCGTGTTCAGCTATTACTGGGTGGGCGAATGGTCCATCCACGACCAGCGCAAGCACGCGGGCTGGAGCGCGATCGACGCGCTGTACCGCGATCCCCCCCGCACCACCAAACGGATGCTGCACCCCTTGGCGGGCACCGCCGCGCAGAGTTTTTCCGAATGGCCGGAAACCGGCTTCAAGAACCATCCGAATCTGATCCCGTTGGGCTCGGATCGACTGGGCGAGGTTTACTTGGCCTCCATGCTGTACTGGCGCATGCCCTCTTCGAGGTGGAACACCTCCTCTTGGAAGGGGGACCGGTTCTGGGTCTGGCGCGCGACGGATTCCCTGCACCACGTGGTGGCCGGACGCATTCGCTTCGAGACTTCCGCGGATGCAGTCCAATTCTTGTCAGATTGGGCGCAAGGTCGCGAATTGTCCATCCGAAACCTCGGCGACCGCGACAGCATCGAGCAGACCTCCGCCAATCTCGGATTCGTCCGCTCCGTGCGTCGCGACGCCGAAATCACCTTGCTGTTCGGCACTCTTCCTGGTGGTCGGCCCGACACCTTGGCCGATGCGATGTGGTCCGAACTTTCAGCCATCCAGCCCGTCAACTCCTCCGCCGCCCGGCGATCGGTGGCCACGATAAACGCCTCCGTGACCGCCTTCCCGAAGTTCCCCACCAAACCGATCCGGATCTGGAAAGACTACTCCAGATCGCGCCGCTGACCCCGCCGATTCCAGGCTAGCTTTCCACACTTGGCCAGGGCAACGTCCATCGCGTACATCTTGGGAGCCTGCGCCGCGGCCGAGGCCCTGCCGCTGGATTCCCTGTTCGCCACGCCCTCGTTTCTCGAGCCCGGGATCTCGGTGCAGATGGCCTCCGAAAACGACCGGACCCGGGGTGGGGCCAAAGCCGTGTTTCGTGACTTCGGCGATTCCACGCTGGTCATTTGGGACACCGTTTTGCTGAGAAGGGATCCCAGCACGGACGCTTCCGGCGAAAAGACTCTCCAAGCCATCTGGACCAAAGGAGACTTCGATGCCTCGGGCAGGCTCCTTGCCCACACCAGGGGACTGGGCGCTACCGACCCATCCATCTCGGAACACGCCTGGCTCGCCCAGGGGCTGGCCAGATGGAGATGGTCTGCGGCTTCACTTGAAGGCGGGCTTTTGAGCGGGATCCTGGCCGAAGCACAGGATCCAGGATCCGTCACCCAGCCGCTGGAGCCCGGAGAAAAGGCCGGTTCGGGTGGCACCAATGCCCAAGGCGGACTGGAACTGGCTTGGCAGGGCACCTCCGAGCTTTCGCCCTTCGCGCAAGTGTACCTCCTTCAAGATCTTGTACCCTCGCGATTGCGGTGGTCGCGCGCGGCCATTTCCGCCGGTGCGGCCGCATCCGTTGCTGGCGACGGCTCCGACTCCCTGCGAGTCCGCGTCGGGTGGGACACCCTGCGCCTGCGCTCCAGTCGGTTGTCCGCCAACCTCACGGAAGGCAATGCCTCGGGGAGCGCCGATTGGACGGTGCGCCTGGGCAGACAATCCTGGTTGCTCGAAGGGGGATGGGAACGCGCCATCCACAACGACGCGACGTGCCGGTCCCCTGGCCTGGAAAGACAGTCTTCCCTGGGTGCGGTCGGGATGTCCAGCCCCATCGCTCGGGGACTTTCCCATGGCCATCGCCTGGAGCTGGAGCTGGAGTCCCGAAGCTGGTGGACCTCGCCGTTGGCGGGAACGCCCGACTTGTGGGCCGGAGAAGACCGGAAAAACGACGACGAGACCCGCACCCTTCGGCTTGCCGATTCGTTGCAGTGGATCTCGCCCGACACCTCGTGGTCGATTTTTGTTGTGGCCCAGCAGTCCCTCGCCGAGGTCCGCCATCTCAACAACGAGTCGCCCCTGTCGAGCGACCGACCCGACGAGGATCTGTCGGTGCGGATGCTCACCTTCACGGTCCGGTCATCCTCCTTCGCGCCGTCGGACCGCCCCCTGGCCAGTTGGACCACGCTCCTGCAGGAAGACGTCTTTCCGCGCGCCAGCCAGTCGGTGCGCACCTCCAGCCGTCGCGAAAACCGGCTCTCCGGCGACGCATCCTTGCCGTTGCATGACATTTTCCGACCGCTGCTCGGCGCCTGGGGCCGCGAGCAGCGAAATACCTGGCGGTTCGATTCCGATCGCGCCTCCGGCCTTCTGGACCTCGGATGGTCGGTGGGGCTGGAGACCGGACCGCACGACGAACCTTGGACCGTGGTGCGCTTCAGCAGCGGCACGGTCAAGACCGGCGCGCTGCTTTCGGAATCTTTCGCCCCCGATCGCATCCAGGACGATTGGTCGGTGGCCCTCTCCGGAAGCATTCCCTTGAACGAAGAGATCTCGCTGGGCCCGTGGGGCCGCTGGCATCTGGAGCGCAGCCGCAGCTGGGATGGAACCGCGTGGATGGATCCGGACCGATCCACGACCTCGCGACTGGGCATCGACGCCTCCTGGCAGTCCGCGTCGCTGGCCGCTTCGATCGGAGCCGGACACCAATGGAACGACCCGGGAGACGATTCCTGGGTCGCGCGAGGGGAGGCCCAATGGACATTCTGAAGATCGCCCTGTGCCTCGCCACGGCCTCGCTGACCGGCTGCTGGGATCCGTTCGCCCCTTCGAGTCCCGAGCCGCCGAGCTCGGGCACCGGACAATTTGCGACCACCGCCCAGCAGATGCCGCAGCGCTTTGGCGAAATGCTCCAAGCGAAGGACCCGAGCCTTCTGGGCAACCTGCTGGGAGATCCGGTCTCCTTGGCCGACCCCCTGCAGACGGACATGGACCAGGTCGGGCTCCAGGTGTGCGTCCAGCGCATCGCCTCCGCCATGCCGGGAAGCCAGTTGCGCTGGTGGAATTCGAATCCCACCTCCACCGCGTCGTCTACGACCTCTTCGTCCGACACGGTCGTGTTGGCGCTGGATTACCGATTGGAACGGGTGCGGGCCGACCTCATGATCGATACCTTGGCCATGCAGCAGGGATCCCGCTGGACCGTGCGGCGCGCCAACCCCTCCGAATGGCGGCTCCTGCGCTGGAGCGATCCCTCCGGAGGATCGTCCATGCGCCAACTCTGCGGGAGTCCCCGATGAACCGATCCGTGTTGTTGCTCGCTTTGGCCTTTTCCGGATGCCTGTTCACGGCAGACGAGATGGATCCGCGCAAGGCCGCCTTGCGCACGGCGGATTCCCCGGAGGCGTTCTTCGAACTGTTCGGCCAAGCCTACGAGACGCGTTCTGCCAGTTCCCTGGATCGGCTCTTGGCCGACGACTACCAGTTCGAGCCGGATCCATCCTCCTTGTCGGCCGGATCCACCGACGGATGGGGCAAGGAAGTCGAACTGGACAGGCACCGCAGGATGTTCCAGGCGATCTCGGACGTGAGCGTGGAAGTGGTCCGCGACGGGCGCCCGCGTGCCGAGGCCGCCCCCGCCGAAACCACCTGGACCCTTCCCCGTCTGCGCATGACCATGGCCATCGCGGGCGACCCGGTGGAGGTGCTGGGCCAGGCCGAATTCCGGCTGCGCACGGTGCGCGACGCCGCGGGCATCCCCACCTACCAGTTGGTGCGCTGGACAGACAGAAACTGACGGATCCGACGGCGACCCCCTACTTCGGACCTTCGTAGTAGGCCGTCTCGAAGCGGCGCGAGCGCAGCACTTCCAGGAACGATCCCGACTTGTCGGTGCGCTCGATGCGAAAGAAGATGCCTGTGGCAAGCGACGGAAACCACTTGGCCAGCCGGATCGCGCATTTTTCCGGGAACGGGTAGAATCCGCTTCCGGCGTAGGCGGTCACCTGGAAAAACCCGTCGGCCTCGGCGAAGGCCTTCATGCCCGGCACCGTGAATCCCCGCACGTGCGGCCCCAGCACCTTCATCCCCGATGGCTGCATCCCCACCAATAGCATGGCGCGGTCGTGCCAGGCGGCGAGGTTGGGAACGCCCACCAGAAATTGTCCGCCCGGCGGCAGCACGCGGGACACTTCGGAGAAGATCCAGAACAGGTCCTTGGTGTGCTCCAGGACCTGGTTCATCAGCACGATGTCCAGACCGCCGTCGGCAAACGGCAGACGGCCGCGTTCCACGTCGCCGTCGCGGGCGTCGATCCCGCGCTCGGCGCAGCGCTGCCGGTAGGGCGCATATCCTTCCAGCCCGAAGAGATCCGCCTTGCCCGCCAATTTCTGGCGGATGGCGTCCAGGTCGTCGCCATAGCCGCACCCGATGTCCAGCACCCGGATGGAACGGTCGGTCCGGGCCTTTCCAGCGGCCCAGTCGCGCAGGATGGGCCTTCCGTACACCAGGTGTTCGGTACCGGCCTTCCAGGCCACGGCTTTGCGGTGCAGCGCTTCTTTCCAAGACATAGGGGTCCCAAGGTAGCTCGAGTGGCAGGGCTCTGGCGGGCGTGCCTTGTTACCTTAGGTGCCACCTATGGAAAACTCGGAAACTCCAGTCGATCGCCCGTTTGTCATCGCCGGCCAGACCTACACCAGTCGCCTGTTGGTGGGCACCGGCAAATACGATTCCCACGAGATCATGACCGAAGCCCTGGATGCTTCCGGCACCCAGATCGTGACCGTGGCCTTGGGGCGCGTGGACCTTTCCGCCCCCAAAGGCAAAGGGATCTTCGATGCCATCGACCCTTCGCGCTACACCATCCTGCCCAACACGGCGGGCGCCTTCAATGTCCAGGATGCTCTGCGCATCGCGCGGTTGTCGCGTTCCATGGGCTGGAAGCTTCTGAAGCTGGAAGTCCTGTTCGATCAAAAGACTCTTCTGCCCGATCCCATCGGCACCTTGGAAGCCGCGCGCATCCTGAAGGACGAAGGCTTCGATCTCATGATCTACACCAACGACGACCCCGTGCTGGCCCAACTCCTGGACCGCCTGGAACCGGCCGCCATCATGCCCGCGGGCGGACCCATCGGGTCCGGCCAAGGTGTGCTCAACCCTTCCAATATCCGCATCATCCTGGAGTCCGTGAAGGCTCCCGTGCTGATCGATGCCGGACTGGGAAGCGCATCGGACGTGGCCGAGGCCATGGAGTTGGGTGTGGACGGCGTGCTCTTGAACACCCCCATCGCCAAGGCCCAAGACCCCGTGCGCATGGCGCGCGCCATGAAAGCCGCCTGCGAAGCCGGTCGCGACTCGTACCTGGCCGTGCGCATCCCCCGCAAACTCTACGGATCCGCTTCCAGCCCGTTGGAAGGCCTGACTCCTCCGCGCCGACCGGCCTGAATCACTTCGGGTCACGTTCCCCGCAGCTTGCTGCGGGGTGGCTTACCACTCCCACCAGGAAGCGTTCCATGGCCTACCGGATGATCGTGCTGGATCTCGACGATACCCTGTTGCGCGAAGATCTCACCATCTCGCCACGCACCAAGGCCAGCCTGATGCGCGCCCAGGCGCAAGGCGTGAAAGTGGTGTTGGCTTCCGGCCGGCCCACCGGCGCCATCTGGCGCTACGCTCGCGAACTGGAACTGGCGGCCCATGGCGGCTGGATCATTTCGTTCAACGGGGCGGTGGTCACTGATTGCACCACCGGGAGCGTGGTCTTCGAGCAGGCCCTGGCCCGCGAACTCATCCACGAGATCCACGACTTGGCCTGCGAACACGACGCGGGAATCCTTTCCTATGTGAACGACCAGATCGTCACGCCCCGCGCCAACCCCTGGACGGAGGTGGAGCGCACGCTCACGGGCATGGACGTGGTGGAGGTGCCCGACTTCAAGAAGGCCATCGTCGAGGACGCCATCAAGGTGATCGTGGTCGACGAGCCCGAACGGCTCAAAGAGACCGCCGACCGGCTGCGGCCTCGCGTGGAGGGCCGGATGAACATGGTGATCTCCAAGCCGTTTTTCCTGGAATTCACCAGTCTGGGCATCGACAAGAAGCACAGCCTGGGGCACCTCGCCGATCGGCTGTCCGTGAATTCGGACGAGGTGCTGGCAGTGGGCGACAGCTACAACGATCTGGGCATGCTCCAATGGGCGGGACTGGGCGTGTGCATGGCCAACGGGCCTCAAGCCGTGCGCGACGCCGCCGACCACGTGACCGGTTCCAACATGGACGACGGTGTCGCCCAGGCCTTGGACAGATTCGTGTTCGGAGAATTCTCCGAAGCCTAGTCCACCGTGGACCCGGAGGATTCGAGCATGTCGTGCACCTCCCGAAGCACCGTCTCGGCTTGTCCCACCAGGATCGGGTCGAGCTTCTCGCGATGAGACGGCGCGATGAGTTCGGCCAGCACCCGGTAGCAGATGGCCATTTCCTCCTTGGCCTTGTCGAGGTCTTCCATCACCCTCACGAGCTTCTGTTCCAGATCGTCGCCGGCCATGTCCAATACAAGGCAGCAATCGATGGAACCCGCTCCCGACCGAAGGGTCATGGTTCCGCTGGGCACGTCGGGCGGATCCAGTTCGCCGTAGAAGACCATGGGAGGATGGTAGGTCAGGCGACCGTATTTCTCCTCGACCAGGGGAATGGCCATGCCCACGGCGGTGTTCAAGACTTCCTTGAGCAGACCGCCGAACTCCTTGCGCAGCTCCTTCAATTCCGAGGGGGCCATCCCTTCGCTCCAGGCGCCGATCAGGCCCGAGGCGGTTTCCTCCTCGAGATTGATCACGTAGTCGCCCTGGATGCGACCCGTGAAGTGGATCATGACCACCACCGGTCTTCTCGGCGCGAAGGGGTGGTCGTCGCACACCGAACCATCCAGGACGATCTCCGTCCCCAACATGTCGCGAAAGCAATCCCGCACGCACTCGGCGAACCGGGCCGTGTGGCTTGAAAGGAATTCGTGGCTCATGACACCCTCCCCCGGTCGGCACCCCCACCGGGACCCGGAAACGCGGATCCGCCAGAGGAGCGGAGTGCCCTCACGCTCAATAGCATATATTCGCGCACCCCCCGAACACAATACCCCGGGACGAGAAAACCGCCGAGCAAAACGCGGTTTCCCACCTCCGCATGCGGGCGGGATGGTTGTCATTTTCCGTCACACGACCGGACGCAAGGTCTCCTCGATGGCCTTCTGCAGGTCCTGGGCTCCGAACGGTTTGCGCAGATATTGTCGCACGCCCAACCTTCGGACTTCCTCGTAGGTGTTGGCGCCGGTATGGCCCGAAGCCACCATCACGGGAATCTGGATGCGCTCGCGGCGCAGCCAACGCAGCACTTCCAAGCCCCCGACATCGGGCATGTCCAGATCCAGGATGACCAGATCAAACGGGGTGGTCATGCTCAAGCGTGTGCGCAAGGACTGGAAATCCGCGAAGACCTCCACGGTGTGTCCCATGGTGTGGACCATGGTGGAAATGGCATCCAGCACGTGGAGGTCGTCGTCCAGGGCGGCGATGCGCAATTTCCGGACCGCAAGCGGAACCTCGGGCAGCGACGGAACGGGATCCGGTCGGATGCCTTCGCCTGCCAGCGGCAAGCTGATGACAAATTCCGCTCCTTCGCCCGGACGGTTCCCCACCGTGATCGCCCCGCCATGGCGCTGGATGGTCCCCCACACGGAGGCCAAGCCCAGCCCGGTCCCCTTTCCCCCGTGCTTGGTGGTGTAGAACGGCTCGAACACGTGGGGCAGAACCTCCGAGGAAATCCCCGATCCGGTGTCGGAAACGCGAAGTTCCACCCGTTCGCCGGGACGGAACGGATCGGTCCGGGTGGAGATGCGGATCACTCCCCCTTTGGGCATGGCGTCGCGCGAATTGATGGCCAGGTTCAGCAAGGCCTGGTGGAGGTGGTTGACATCGCCGATCACCACGTCGCGTTCGGCCTGGAGGTCGAACTCCATGCGGATGGCCCGAGAAAAGGTATGCCCCAGCAACTGCCCGATCTCGCCTATGAGATCGTGCAGGGACAGTGGCCTTGCTTGAAGACCGGATCGGCGGGCGAAAGCCAGCAATTGGCGGATGGTTTCGGAAGCCCGCCGGGCCGCCTGCCCGACGCGCTTGGCCAATTCGCTCTCGGCAGGCTGGTCCACCAGGCGATGCTCCAACACCGAGGAGTAGCCGATGATGGCCGTGAGCACGTTGTTGAAATCATGCGCGACGCCCCCCGCAAGGCGCCCCATCGATTCCAGTCGCTCGGCTTCGTCCAGTCGGCGAGAAAGCCTGTCGCGCTCTTCCTGGGTCCGGCGCACTGCCAAAAGCCCCGCCAAGGAGACCCCCGCCACCGCCAAAAGCAGCATCCACGAAAGCCCGACGCCGATGGTCGCGCCGATCTGCCAACGAGTCAGCGGAAGTCGGGCGTCTTGCGGCAGCAGTGAAACCAGGATCCAACCCTCTCCCAGGTCGCGGCGCAAGGTACGGAAAGCTTGGCCGTCGTATCGGACCGCCGGATCCAAAAGATCAAATTCCAAAAAGGCGACGGAATCCCCGAACTGGCGGGATTTGCGGATCCGCTCGAGCCGTGAATCCGCACCCGGCAGCAAACGCATCACCAGGTCCGGTTTGTTGCTTGCGAACACCACACCTTCCGGGCTGATCAGGCAGATGGGATCGGTGATTTCGTGGAACCATTTGTGCTCGATCTCCTCGGCGCGCAAGCGCAGGACAACCACACCGAGGAACTTGGCTCCAGAGATCACCGGTGCGGAAGCGTACAAGCCTCGTTTGCGGGTGTAGGCGCCCAACGCAGCAAAAAGGTCCGGTGAAAGACGGGATCCGTTTTGGAAATACCGGCGAAACGATAGGTCGGAGCCGAGGATCTCCTTATCCTCCGGGCTTTGGATGCGCAGGACCACCTTTCCTTTCGGGTCCAGGACGAACCCCATGTCCGCACCGATCAGATCCATCGCCTGATCCAACCTCGCCAGGAAAATTCCACTGGTGTCCACCTGAACCTTGGATTGGAGGCCATTTTGGCGAGCAAGGTCCAGTGCCCCGCTGCGCACAGCTTGGAACTGGTCTCGCCAAGCCCCTGAGGCCATCTCTCGCAGGCGAACCATGCGCTCGAGACGAGCGTTTTCCCGGCCCAGCTGGAAGATGGCGAAATAGGTCGCGACCGAAGTGGCAGCGATCACCACCACAAAAAAACCAATCGCCGCCTTGCGAATCCGGTCTGGATTTGCTTTCAAAACATTCATCCTTGGGGCGCAAACCTAGGAACGTGAAGGCGACTTGCGACCTTCTTCCTTCCAGCGGGAAGGTATCTTGAGCGCATGACGGAATCGGGAAAAAAGCCTGCCATCGTGCTCCTGTCCGGCGGTTTGGATTCCGCCACCGTGCTTGCCTGCGCCTTGCGGGAAGGGGGAGCCTGCCACACGCTCGCCTTCCGTTACGGCCAACGCCACAGCCTGGAACTGGAAGCCGCCTCCGACCTTTCCCGCGCCATGGGAGCGGCCTCGCACCGAACGGTGGACATCGATTTGTCCAGTCTGGGAGGATCGTCGCTGACCGGCCACGGCGAGGTCCCCAAAGGTCGCTCGGAATCCGAGATCGGCGGCGGCGTCCCCACCACCTACGTCCCGGCGCGCAACACGGTTTTCCTTTCGTTTGCCCTGGCGTGGGCGGAAGTTCTGGATGCCTCCCGCATCTACATCGGGGTCAACGCGGTGGATTATTCCGGCTACCCCGACTGCCGCCCTGAATTCATCGAGGCCTTCGAGCGCATGGCCAATCTCGCCACTCGCATCGGCACCGAAGGGGAAGGCCTGCAGGTAGTCGCCCCCCTGCAAAGGCTGTCCAAATCGGAAATCATCCGGCTGGGCACCACGCTTGGGGTGGACTACTCCCGCACGCGCTCCTGCTACGACCCCGCCTCGGACGGACGGCCCTGTCTGCGCTGCGACTCGTGCCAACTGCGCTTGGCCGGCTTCGCTGGCGCGGGGCTTGTCGATCCTTTGCTGACCCGGTTTGGCCTGGCTTGAGCTACCGCGTCCAGGAGATCTTCGCAACATTGCAAGGCGAAGGCGCCCAGTCCGGGCGGGCCGCGGTGTTTTTGCGGTTCGCCGGGTGCAATCTGTGGAACGGCGACCCCGCCACCCGGGAAACGGCCGTCTGCCGGTTTTGCGATACCGATTTCGTCTCGCTTTCGGGACCCAGAGCCGGCGTCTATCCGGACGCCCGATCGCTGGCTGAAACCGTGAAATCCTTGTGGAACGCCACGGGAGGCGAACCTCTGGTGGTCTGCACCGGGGGCGAGCCCACGCTCCAACTCGATTCCCGCCTGGTGGAGGCTCTGCATCGGGAAGGATTCTCGGTCGCGCTGGAAACCAATGGAACAAATACTGTCCTGCCGGGAGTGGACTGGATCACGGTCAGCCCCAAGGCCGGATCGCGCTGGATCCAGAAGACCGGCCACGAGCTGAAGGTGGTCTGGCCGCAACCGCTGGATCTGATCGAACTGGAAGCGTTGGAATTCCAACACCGGTTCCTGCAGCCCATGGACGATCCGGATCCCGCCAAGGCTGCCGCGAACCGCCGCGCCAGCGTGGAAGCGTGCATGGCACGTCCGGCGTGGCGATTGTCCTTCCAGATGCACAAAGCGCTCGGCATCGCCTGAACGTTTTGTGGGAAAGCGAAGGGGATGAAAGCCGTTCGTCCTGAGGAGCGGCTCCGCCGCGTCTCGAAGGGCGGCGGCGTATCGAGAAACACCTCGTTTTGTAGGAACGCATCCTCCACGCGCCCTTCGAGACGGCGGTTTCACCGCCTCCTCAGGACGAGCGGAGGATCACACTCCTATTACTTGATCCGCTCGTTGATCAGCCGGACCATCAGGGAATTCAGGAACTCCACCTTGTAGTCGCCCACGGAGGCGACCAGGTGGCTTCCGCCGATGCCGCTGTCGTCGGTCACAAACACGTAGGTGCCGCCGGTCGCGATGGCCATGTAGCGCAGGAGGAATTCGGTTTGTTTGTTGACGCCGCTGCATGCTACGGGGATGATCCTCACCCCTTTGGCGCTGGCCGCGCGGACCAGTTCATGAATCTTGTTGACAATGGTCGTATCGTAATGGGGAGGGGCGTCCAGCACGATGAACATGATTCTCGCCTTGGCCGAGTTGGACCAATTCAGGCTGTTGAGCGACACGTCCAATGCCGTGTGCACAGCTTCCGGGTAGTCGCCCCCGCCGCCGGCGAACTGTTCACTCACAAAACGGACCGTCTGATCGATGTTCGTGGTGAAACCGGAAACCCTCGTCACGAAGAGGTCGCTCTGGTCGCGGTAGTAGACGCTTCCGGTGTTGATGGCCGTGTTCGCGTTCTGGCTGCGGACGCTGGCGATCACATCCTTCAATTCTTCTTTCAGGTAATCCAGTTCGTCGCCCATCGATCCGGTCGCGTCCACCACGAAGGCCACGTCGATCGCATCCGGGCTGCCACTGCCGGAGCTGATGGCCAAATCGTTAGTCCCGCCCTGGCTGTTGACTTTGATGTCCTCGAAAACCTGGCTTCCCACCCGTGCCCGCAAGCCAGAGGTGGAAGACTGACCATCACTGACCACGGACGGCCACAAATGGGCGTTGCCTTGGTTGTCGGTGCGTGCGGTCCACAGCACCCTCCCATCCGATCCCAAAAGCTCCACTTGGGCATCCACCTGCGGAGTTCCCTGCTGGGTGACGTGGACGGAAACCCGGTTGCGGAGGTTGTACCACCAGTAGGTGGCGTGTGTGGAAAACTCCGACTTGAGATTCAGCGTGTTCCAGAACCCCCAATTGACCAGATCGTTCCATTCTCCTGCGGTGATCTGACCGGCAGGGATCGTGGTGGTCGGGGAGGTCTGCGTGCCAGATGTGCTAGCGCCGCCGCCAGAGCTGGATGTGCCGTCCATTTTCGAAACGGTCGTGGTGCCGCTGTTGGTCTTGATCACGCCGGTGCTGGAAGGACCCGTCTTTTCCGTAATCGATTCGGTGCCGAGGACATTCGTGCTGTCGGAGTCGCCGTAACCTCCCGTGCCGGATACTTCGCAACCAACCAAGAGCAAGCTTGTGGCGATCAGGATTCCAATCTTTTTCATGTGCGTTCCTTTATGGGAATTGGGGGGATCGAGAGGACAGTGGGGAAACAACCGTGGTGACGATCATACGTTCGAGACTCCAAGCCAAACCACACACGGAACCATCTGCATCGAACAATGCACCTGGACGTTGGAATCGGTTGGTTGGAAGGGTTTCATCGCGACCGTCTTTGGGGCTCGACCGGGTACGGACCACGATCGAGGAGAGCTACCGAGAAGGTAGTGTCTTTTTCCGCTGGCAGCCACAGAGAGTTTGATGCAGCCTCTGCCGACCTGTTCGGGACGTTTGGAATTCGACAGCAGTCCCGGTATGGTGAGAGTACTGTGCTTCTATGCCCCTATCTCTGCACCGCCAGACCGCCCGCTTCCTGGCTAAACACTCGCTCCTGGCGGCAATCCCGCTGCTGTTCGCTTCCTGCGGCTCCACACCAATGCCCAGCCCGAAGGAACGAGCCCGCCCGGAAGCCTTGGAACGGACGGTGCGCTTTCTTTCCGACACGCTCCACGGTCGCGGCTTCGACCAGCCCGAGAACCTCCAACGCGCCTACGAATTCATCCAAGCAGGCTTCGCGCAGGCCCAGATCCCCTGTGACTCCCAGGTGTTCTCGGTTCACGGGCGCGCCTACCGCAACCTTTTTTGCAAGGTCGTCGGGCGCTCCGACACTTTGTTGATCCTCGGCGCGCATTACGACACCTACCTGGACTTGCCGGGTGCCGACGACAACGCATCCGGTGTCGCAGGCCTTCTGGAGACGGCGCGCCTGGTCCGGCGCGGCGCGCCCCCGCCGTATACAACACTTTTTGTCGCGTTCGTTCTGGAAGAACCTCCCTACTTCCGCACGGCGGACATGGGCAGCCACCATTTCGCCAGGATGGTGCACGATTCCGCCTGGCCATTGGTGGGAATGACCAGCATCGAGATGATCGGGTACTTTTCGGACACCGCGACGCAGGACTATCCTTCCGCCATGTATTCGCTGCTCTATCCCTCGAAGGGGAATTTCATCGCCGCGATCTCCGATTTGGGATCCTCCGATCTCGCCGACGAGTTCCAGGAGCGCACCAACGACTTGGGCGACATTTCCTGCCAGCAGCTCTCCACCGCACCCAGCACCCCGGGGGTGGATTTCAGCGACCACCTGAACTTCTGGAAGTTCGGCTACCCGGCGTTCATGGTGACCAACACCTCCCTGTATCGCAACAAGGCCTACCACAGCCGCGCCGACACCGCCGGCACCCTGGACTACCGCAAGATGGCCTTCGTGGTGGACGCCTTGACAGCCTTTGTCCAGAACAAGACGCCATGAAATTTCCCACCTTCCCATCGATCACGTGCCCGGCTTGCGGGTCGCAAATCCGATAACCGGACAGCGAACGACGCCTGTCGTACACGCGAACGGATCCGATAACCGGGCATCGCCCGGTGCCCCCAACCACGTAACGACGCAATCACGCCCCAAACGCGTCGCGACGTCCCACCCATTGTGGAGACGCCCCGGCGGGGCGTCTCCACAACAATTTGGGGGCGTCACGATTGGGCATATCGATCCGCATTTGCGTGCATCGATACGTATCCCGGATTTTCCGATGGGATCCGAACGCGGATCCTACCAGTCCATCCAATCGTCCTGCGGCAGGAACTCCAGGTCTGCCGGTGGCTCCACCGGGTAAGGGTTGTGCCAACCCAGGTTGTAGACCTGGTTGACCACCTCGCGCCGCCCATCGATGAACACCCAGCCCACCACGCGGGCGAGGTACACCCCGGAGGGTGTCATGGAGCCTTGACGGCTCATGCCGTTCCAAGCGATCCAGACGTCCACATCGCCGCGCAGGGACGACTCCACGCGACCTTCGCGGACGGCCCGCTGGACATCGGCGAGATCCACGAAAGCGATGGCGACACCCATGTTGTCGTATAGGAACAATCTCGCGCTTTCCAGCGACTTGTTGGTCTTCAACACGATGCCCGCGTAATGGGAAGTCGCCTGACCGGGGGACCGGCCATCCAGTGTTCTCCAGGGCGCCGCCTGATTGGAGCGCAAGAACACGGAAAGCGGCTTTTCGGAAGGAGGAACCATCCACCCCGTGTACCTGGCGAGATCCGGCCACACCATGGCGACGAGCTTGGCACGAGGCGCGCCCAATTCCAGAGGCGTCCAGTGCACGAACCTACCCGGACGGTTCTTGGCACCATCTTCCACTCCTCCCTCCGGCCAAGCGGCCAGACGCACCGAGTCCCCTTCCTGTCCCGCGAAGGTGGAGTCCAGCAACAATTCGAGGATCCTGGCATCCTTCGCGACTTGTCCGATGCGCTCGATCTGCAGGCCCAGCGAGTCCAGGGAGGCGCGCCCGAAGCGAAGCCATCCGGAGCCATCTCCCGCTTTGATAGTTTCCGACATTTCGGCCCGGAGCGTATCCGGCGAGCGGGCGTCGCGCCGGAACCTGAGCTGCGCTTTCAGGATCACCGGCAGGACTCCGTCTTCCAAGGCGAAGGCACCAGCCAAGGTGTCTCCCCAACGGGATGTCCTCATCCTCCCCAGGTCGGAACAACCAACGGACTCGCATTGGGTCGCACCGAAATCCCACGGATCGATACGGAACACAAGGACCTTGCCCGTCGAGTCCGCCTCGCCCTCCGACGCTTTCACCTGGCGATCGAGCAATTTTCCATCGCGTGTCGGCCACGAAAACCGGTAGGAGTCGACCACCCTGGGAGCGTGCTGGAAGTGCAGCACCACCTGGTCGGCACGACCGTCGCCATCGCCATCCGACACGATGGCGCGCAGGGGCGCCGGATCCAATCCCTCCACCTCCACCGATGGGGCCGTGTCGGAGACGGTCGCGCCCAGGGCGTCGCGCACGGCGCCTCGCGGGGCGAACCGGACAGAATCCGCGGAGCGGACAAGCGAATCGATCCTCGCGCGATCGATGGGAAGCAGCAGCGCCTGGCGACGGGAGTCCCAGGAAGGATCCTGGGACTCCACACGGCTGGACCCCGGGAACGATCGCCACACGAGATCCGCACCGCCGGAAAGGAGATTCGCATCCAGCGGTTCCGAAGCCCAGACGACCAAGGTGTCCTTGGATGTCCCGCGCACGATCCGAGCGCGGACAGGAATGGGCGCGATGCGTTCCAAAGCCGGGAAGGGGACCGACGGTGCCGCAGAATTCCAGGAGAAGCGCGCCGGCACCCTGCCATGGCGCCAAGCGGTGGTCCTGGGCGATTGGGCGCGATCGAAGAGCCACTCCACGGCAAGAGAATCCGTCGAAACCTTCCGTGAAGCCTTGGAAAGATCGAGTACGTTGCCGGAATCCGGCCAACTCAGAGCGATCCCGTTGTCCGGATTCCAGGGGAAGGCGAACTTCACGAGCACCGCGTCCAAGCCACCGTCTCCATCGTTGTCCATCAGGATCGCGGAATCTGGCGCCAGAATCCGCCAGGTGATCGGACCGACGCCCGTTTCCAAACCGATCGAATCCACCGACACCTTCATCCGCATGGTGGCGGGAACATCGGAGCGGATCAGGAAATCCGTACGGCCGTCCACCAGTCGGAATAGGCTATCCGTCTTGCCTGTGGTATCGGAGACCAACAAGGACGGCCCGATCGAATCGATGCGCAAGACCCCGTTCCACCGGACCGATCCGGTGGCTCCCCATACTTGCACGGCCACCCGGACCGCGCGTCGTGCCAGGGTGTCGGCCGCGAAGGAATCCGAAACCGCCCCGTCAGGATGGACGAACCGCAGACGGTATGGACGGAAAGTGACCGGATCCACGGTGGAGGCCGAACCCAGGAGAGCTCCGGAGAGGACGACCTTTGCGCCCGAGAGCGGACGTTCGGAACCGATCCGCAGCGCGGTGCGCCCGGCTTCGATGGAAATGGAATCCGTGGTCACGCCATCCGAATCCGAGAGCCGGACTCCAGGCATCGAAGCCGTGAGTCCGAGTTTGCCCGTGCAGGCTAGGCAAAGGCCGGATCGCCCCCAGACCTCGACGCGCACCAACGTGTCGGTCAGGATGTCGCGATCCACCCTGGCGCTGTCCACGACCCCTCCGGATCCGTCCAGGAACCGCAGCCGGTAGGGACGGAAATCGACCGGAGTCGCCACTCCACGAGCCCAGAGTCCGGCAGACTTCAGGACCACCGTCGCTTTGGACACGGGAGCGTCCGCACCCATGCGGAACACGGCCCGACCCGACCGGATCGCGATGGAATCCACCCGTTTTCCCAGGGAGTCCAGGAAACGGAGGTGGACATTGCTGACGGAATCCGTCATCCATCCGTCGCAAGTCCCGCACAACGCCGCACCGTCCCACACCTCCACGCGAAGGAGAGTGTCGGACCGGAAATCCATGTCGATGCGAGCGGTGTCCTGGACTTGTCCCGCGCCATCCGAAAACCGCAGACGCAAGCCACCGACATCGATGCGGCGATGGAGGGTGTCGGGACCGGCGGGCCGGGTGATGCGCACATCGCCATCGAATCCGGGGCCGCTGGTGGCAACCGTGAACGCGACCTTGCCGGCTACCAACCGCATCCGACCCGTGCTGGCACCGCCAGCCAAGGTGCGCACCGCAAGCCAGGAAGGGACCGTCGCGAAAACGCTGTCGGTGGAGTTGGAAAGCAGCAACGTGTCGACGAACAATCCCACCCGGATGGTATCCCGTGCCCCGATCGCCATGACCCGAGGCGGCAGGGAATCCATCGCCTTCCCGGCCGCGTCCATGAATCTCAGGCGCGGATCCGGGCGTCGCAGGATCGCCGTATCGCGCCTGGTCTGATACAGCGCGAACACGGAATCGAGCGCGACGACCCGGTAAGAGCCGGCCTGCAGGATGCTGTCGCCAAGCACCACGCTCGCGCCTTGCACGAACGGCAGCTTCGCCGTGAATTTGGCCACGCTGTCGCGACGCAGAAGGAGCCAGACCGAATCGCGGCGATTCTGGTAGACCTTGACCCGGACCGTATCCAGCAGGATGTTCGGGTCGCGGACGGTCACCACGAGTTCGCCTTGGGCTCCTTTGAGGGTGTCCGGCGAAAGACTCACAGAGACCGGCCAATCTCGGAAGACGGGCAGAAATCCCACCGCCGTGTCGCGTCGATCCCGCGGAGTGCGATAGACGGCGCGGAGGGTATCCCAGCCAAAATCCGTCTGTACCGAGGAATCCTTGCGCGAAACGACCGACCCCGACCAGGGAACGGAGATGTTGGAATACGCACGGATGCCGTTGGGAGTCGAGGTCGCGCCAAGGGTCTTCCTGCCGGTATCGCTCGAAAAGTCGGTCCAGAATTGGACCGTGTTCTGCAGCAGCTTGTCGTAGCGGGCGTCCAACCAGAAGGAAAGCGAAACATCGCGCGCATCCGCGAAATGGCGCGTCGTGTCCGAGGGTGGCCGGATCTTCAACTGGGTCGGAGCGCTGCAAGCGAGCGTCAGGGTGGTGTCCCTGCCCCCCACCACGAATTCGTCGAGGGAGTCGCCTACGACCACCGTCCACCGGGCGTTCACCACGGAGTCGCCTCGATCCGTCGACAATACGCCGCGCAACTGCAGATCGTTCACGCCCGGCTCCAGTCCCATCAGCGAATCCAGCCGGAATCTCCATCCCCCGCCTTCGCGACCACTGCTCAGACCCCGGGAAACCTGGCCATTGGCCTGGTTGGTGATCCGCAAGGTGTCCGGCCGGGCTCTGGCCACGATGTTCCCCAGCACGGTCATCATCGCCGAGCGAAGGCTGTCCGGGTCGTTCGGAGGAATCACGATGAATTCCCCACCCGAGCGCTGTGCGATGTTGTACAGAACCTGTCCACTGGTCATCGCGTCCGCGTCGGTGGTGATCATGAATCCGAACACCGGCACCGAGCTGTCGGCGGGAAGTGTCCAGACCGAACCCTGGTAGTTCGTCGTGGCGCGCGGCAGCAGGACGCGGTAGGAAGAAGTCTCGTCGTCGGGCCTTCCATCGGAGATCAGGATGATGGCCTTGTTCTGGTTGGGAGAAGGCGCCATGGTCTTGGCGCCCGAGGTGGCCCCTTCCAGCAAGGCACGCGCCCAACCCAGGGCTCCGGAGTAGGAGGTGAAGCCGCTGTTTCCCAGCGTGATCGAGGAGATCAGGTCGGCGCGCTCCACCGGATCGGTGATGTTGTAGAGCCTGGTGGAGGTGAAATCGGATTCGAACGGCAGATACGCCGCGTTCGAGCTCGGCGCGAGCTGGCTGTGGAGATTGATCGCCTCCTCCACGATGAGTCCTCTCTGTCGGGTGGGGTCGTTGTCGTCCATGCTGCCGGAATTGTCCTGCAGATAGGCGATGTCGGTGCCCGGAACCACCGTGGATGCGGAGCCGCACAGGACCAGCCCCTCCGTCGAAAGCCGGGTGGAGTTGCGGGAGATCCGCAAGGTGTCTCCATCCAGGTCGGAGAGGTGGATGCACCCCGCATTGCTCCGCATCGTGCCGGATTTCAGATCGCAGCGCGCATTGGGCGTGTACGGATGCATGTACGGAGGGGCTTCGATCTGGAAGACCAGGTCGCGGAACACGAGCGTGTCGCTGGTCGCGCGCAACCGGACCACGTAGATCCCGTAGGGAAGACCCACCAACGCGGAGGTGTCCACCTGGACCCCGGAGCTGTCCGACACGCGGATTCCTCCGTGGTGCACACCTGCCTGCAAGGTGATCCAGGTCGTGTCGTAGAGGGCCTTCAACCGCACATCCCCGCGCGTGGGCGCCAGCGTTTCCACGCGATCGCATCCTTGTCCGCTGGTTCGCAGCGACGACACCTTGAGAGTGGAGACATTTCCCGTCACGGAAGAATCCACCCGGGCCATTGGATTGGGCAGCAATCCCGGCATGCTCCAATTGAGGACCGAGGTGGAGCTCATGCGGTCGCAGAAAAACAGGTCCCATGGATAGACGTTCCCATCGACCAGCCCCAGGGTGTCCAAGCCCACGGCCTTCGTCAGGGTCCCGTGGGTCCCGCCGAGATTGGCCACCAGGCTCCCGTTGAGGTAGTGGAAGAGGTCGTCCTGACCGGCAATGGTGTCCTTCTGGCCCCGACGATAGCGGAACTGGCCATGGCTTTCCAGACAGAATCCGAAATTGTTCGTGTATGCGTTCATCGACTTGTCGTTGAAGGGGTTGGCGCCGCCGCCCGCCAAGGTCACGAAGTCGTCGATGGGATAGAAAGTCGAATTGGCCATCCGGTAGGTGCCCGTGAGGGTGTCCAGCGTCATGGCCAGATCCCGGCAAGTGGCGGCGTTCACTCCGCTGGAATCCCGAAACCATGCGGCTTGCAGGGGCGGCACGGAGCTTCCTCTGCGGATGACGGGCTTGCGGTCCGCACCGAGCCGGTCGGTCACCAGGTTCGTGGCCAGTCCCGAGTTGGGCGCCCCCAAGGCCGCGTACTTGAAATCGCGCACCGTGGCGGGGACGAGCGCGATCGCGCAAGTCCCCTTGTCGGAAATCGGCAGGTAGGAGATTCGCGTCAGCGAGCCTCCGGGGGCCACCCAGACGGTGTCCGTGATGTTCCCGGTCAGGTCAAGCGCGATGCTCGATCCGATCCCCGCCGCGCCGAAACCTTCCCCTGTTCGAGAGGAACGGAACAGGACATCCTTCGGGTAGGCCTCGGTCTCCAGGAAATACCATCCGCAATTCTCCATCGAAGGAGACAAAACCTGTCCATTTGAGCCTCCGCCAAGGAAAGCGACCGGTCTTTGGAGCGGAAGCACGCCATCCCAGGGATTGAGCACCATCACGACCTTCGAGGTCTTCGGGTTCATTGTGCGAAACCGCGGCGGCTTGCCGCCGGTTCCATCGGTGATCCAGATCGTGTCGTTTTTGCGGGCCAGCGAATCCAGCACCATGGCGAAGAACTGGCTGGAGGTGCCGTCGGCCCCCAGGTAGCTGGTGCCGGTCCCCAGGCGGATCGCCACCTGCAAGGCGGAGATGAAGTTGGAGGATGTGCTGTACCAACCGGTATCGCCGGCGACGGGCACGGCCTGGCTCCAGGCTCCTCCTTCGATCTGCATGTACGGGACCTGGCCGGGATAGGTCGCCTGCCAGGGATTCTTGAGCATCAGCACGATCGGTTTCGGATCCGGATCCACCGAGAAGATGCGCGGCACGGTGACCGGCCCCGCCACGATCCAGATCGTGTCGTTTTTGGCGTAGGACGTATCCAAGGTCATGGGGCTGGAATTGTAGGAGGTCGTGCCGTTGGCGGAGAGATAGGAGGTGGCCGCGGTGTTGCGGATCTGAACGGCCAGCGATCCGTAGAAGTCCAGGGAAGCGGAATACCACCCCGGTCGCGGCGCGTATGCCAGGAAGGATTGCCAGTTTTTGCCATTGACCAGGAGGGAAGGGGCCGCCCCGGGTGTGGCTGCCTCCCAGGGGTTTTGGAGGATCACGGTCAACGGGCGGGCGGGCGGCTCCCTGGTGAAGATGCCCGGCTGGGTTCCGACGCCCGCTCCCGCCACGATCCACACCGTGTCGTTTTTCGCGTAGGCCGTATCCAGCTGGACGGTGGAGGAAGCCGACGACGTGGTGCCGTTGTAACCGATGTACGAGGTTCCCTTGGAGTCGCGGATCGCCAATTGCAGCGATCCGATGAAGGTGTCCGTTCCAACGTACCAGCCAGCCGATCCCGCGAGGGGCACCAAGACCCTCCATCCGTGTCCTTCCACATTGAACTGGCCCGGCTGGCCGGGAATGGCCGTGTCCCATGGACTCTTGAACAGGATCGTGACGGGCTTGAGGCTCGGCGCCGTCGGCACCACGCTCAAGGTTCCGGACGCATTCCGATGGATCCACAGGGTGTCGTTTTTCGCGTAGGCAGTGTCCAGGCTCAGGGTGTACCAGTTCGACGTCGCCGTTCCGCCGTAATACATGTAGGAGGTCCTGGCGGCGTTTCGGATCTGCACGATCGCCGGCCCGTAGAGATCCAGGGAGGATGCGTACCAGCCGGGAAGCGTCGGATGGGCCTGGAAGGATTGCCAATTTCTGCCGTTGGCGAGGATGGAGGGAGCCACGCCGGGATCGACGGACTCCCAAGGTCCCTGCAGCAGGAGAGTCAAGGGACGCGTGGCGGGCGCCGCGGTGGACACGGAAATGGGCGTGTTGTTTCCCGCCCCGCCCACGATCCAAACCGTATCGTTTTTCGCGTAGGCGGTGTCCAGCAGAAGCGCCGAAGTCGTCGAGGCGGTGCCCCACGCGCTGAGGAACGACGTCCCCTTCGAATCGCGGATGTCCACCTGAAGCGTCGTGAAGAAGTTCACGGTGGCCGCATACCATCCCGCCGATCCGGCCACGGGCGCCAGCGGCACCCAGGCCCTTCCTTCCACCTGGACAGATCCTGGCAGAAAGGGGGCGATGGAATCCCATGGACTCTTGAACAGGATGGTCATCGTTTTTTCCGGGGGCTGGACGCTGGACACCCTGGGTACGGAAGACGATGACGGAAACGTCACCCAGATGGTGTCGTTTTTGGCATAGGCCGTGTCCAGGACGTAGCGTCCCTTCGAGTAGCTCTTCGCATTGTCCCAGAAGGTGGTGAGCAGACTCCCGTAGAATTGGATCGGCGCGCTGTACCATCCCGGCATCGCGGCCACGGGAGACATCGTCGCCTGCCCTTGGGATTCGATCTCCACGCGGGGAGCGAGGCCTGGATAGTTGGATTCCCACGGATTGAGGAGCATGACCACGCCTTGGCGGGGCTGCGGCTCCGAGGACAACGCGAGGTGGTAGTAGTTCGGCTGGGGCACGATCCAGATCGTGTCGTTTCTGGCAAAGGCCGTGTCCAGCACCATGTAGTTGGAGGAAACCGACGTCAATCCGATCGAACTCAGGTAGGACGTCCCGGTGGCGTTGCGGATGCCCACTTGCAGCCTGGAGCCGGAAAGCGCCGTGGAAAGGGCGAACCATCCTCCAGGGGCCGCGGCCAACGGTGCCCAGTCGGCGCCTTCGATCCGGGCGAATGGTGGCTGTCTTGGATTGAGGGAATCCCAGGGATTGCGCAACATCAGCGTGACCGCTCGAGCGGCAGGCGGCGCGCTCAGGACCGAATGCGTGCCGGAAGCCGAAGGAACCACCCAGACCGTGTCGTTCTTGAGCAGGGCCGTATCCATCGTGAATGGATAGCCCGAGCTCGCGATCCCGATGGAGCTCAGGTAGGAAGTGCCCGCGACCCCGTTGCGGAAGGTCATGTTTCCGTACACGTTTGGGATGGTCGCGGCGTACCAACCCGGCCATCCGGCGGCGGCGGTCATCGAATTCCACGAACCGGTCTGATCGAAGCCGACCGCGGGGGGAGTTCCGGAATTTGTCACTTCCCATGGATTCTTCAGCAGGACCACGGACTGGCTGGAGACGTAGCTTCCCACCTTGGGCGCGCCGGTGGCGGCACCGATAATCCACACGGTGTCGTTGTTGGCCAGGGCGGCATCCAGGTCGAGCGTGGTGGTGGAAGAAGTGGATTGTCCGGCAGCTCCCAGGAAGTACATGCCGTTGTAGTCGCTGATTGCCAGCTTCAGGTCGGCCAGTCCGGCCAGGCTCGCCGAATACCACAGATTGGCGCTGGAGACCTGCGCGAAGTTGCCCCAATCCCCACCATGAGCCCTGAAGCGCGGCGTTCCCGACCAGGGACTGCGGAACATGACCACCATGCGCTTTCCCATGGGGTCGGTGGCGGTGATGGCAGGAATGCGAGGGCGGGGATTGGTGGTATCCGGAACGATCCACACCGTATCCCTCCCGGCGAACAGCGCATCCACATCGAAGGTTGCCGGAGCCGAACCCGTCGGACGGAAACCCGTGGTTCCGTATTGGTAATCGGTCGAGTTGGTGTTGACGAAGTAGAACCGGCCGGGAGTGTTGCTCGCGAAGGTGTACGACCAGTAACTTTTGTCGCTGAAGGCCGCTTGGGTCAGGGTGTTGAACCCGCCTGCATCGGGCATAATGATCGAGGGTGGATAGCGGGGCAGGTCCGCGCCTGTCCACGGATTTTGCAGGATCACGGTCTTGGCAGCGGACACGAACGGGGCGAGTGCGCACAAAATCGCCAGGATGCGGGACATCGGGAAGCCGGATGGGGACACGTCGGGTCTTTCGGTAGCGGACGAGTTAGGGGAAAAATTTACCGATTTGGCAACGAAACGGGAGGAATCGGTCCGGTTTTTTGCCAACCTCCGCTCCAGCGGTCTCGGAAGGTATGTTTGCCGCCCTCCATGGCTATCCTTTCTTTTCGCGACGTGAGCTTCCGATTCGGCGGCGCCCCACTGCTGGACTCGGTCCGCTTTACCCTGGAAAAAGGGGAACGCGTCTGCTTGACCGGCCGCAACGGCACCGGCAAGAGCACCCTCATGCGCATGGTGCTTGGCGAACACGAACCGGATACTGGCGAGATCATCCAAGACAGCGCCACCCGCATCGCCTATCTGCCCCAGGAAATCCCCGATCTTCCTGGAACCGTGGCAGAAATCGTCCGCGACGGCGCGGCCCACCACGTCCAGGATGGCGACTGGAAGATCGAACTGGAAGCGGAACGCTGGATCGAGAAGGCAGGCCTCCCCGCCGAGATGGCGTTTTCGGAACTCTCCGGCGGCCAGAAGCGGCGAGTTCTCCTGGCGCGCGCGCTGGCTTCAGAGCCCACGCTGCTTCTGCTGGACGAACCCACCAACCACCTGGACATCGACTCCATCGCCTGGATGGAGGACGTATTGCTCTCCAGTGGCGTGGCCTTGCTGTTTGTCACCCACGACCGCGCCTTCCTGCGGCGGCTCTCCACCCGGATCCTGGAGTTGGACCGCGGGCGCATGTACGACTGGGCCTGCGATTGGGACACGTTCCTTTCGCGCAAGCAGGCCATGCTTGAGGCGGAAGAGAAGAATTGGTCGGATTTCGACCGGAAGATGGCCCAGGAAGAGGTCTGGGCCCGAAAGAGCCCCAAGGCACGCGTGGCGCGCAACGAAGGACGGGTGCGCGCCTTGCAGAAGATGCGCGACGAACGTTCCTCGCGCAGGGTGCGCCAGGGTGCGGTGCAGATGCAGATCAACGAGGCCGAGCGTTCCGGTCGGAAGGTGCTGGAAGCCAAGGATGTCAGTTTCTGGTGGGGCGATCGTCCTCTCCTGAAGAACATCGACACCATCGTCACGCGCGGCGAGAAGGTGGCGATCCTGGGGCCCAATGGATCCGGAAAAACCACGCTTCTGCGCGTTCTCCTGGGCGAGCTCCCTCCGAAGAGCGGCTCGATCGTGACCGGCACCAACCTCGAGATCCTGTACTTCGATCAGATGCGCTCGCAGATCGATCCGGAAGCCACCGTGCGCGACAACATCGCCGAAGGCCGCGAATCGGTCACCATCGGCGGCGTGCAACGCCACGTGGTGACGTATCTGCAGGACTTCCTGTTCTCCCGCGAAACGGCCCTGCAGAAAGCCGGATCGCTTTCCGGCGGCGAACGCAACCGCCTGCTGCTGGCACGACTGTTCACGAGATCCGCCAACGTGCTGGTGCTGGACGAACCCACCAACGACCTGGACATGGAAACATTGGACCTGCTGGAAAGCCTGCTGGTGGAGTTCGACGGCACGGTGCTGTTGGTGAGCCACGACCGCGAATTCCTCGACAATGTGGCCACCTCCGTGTTGGCCATCGCCGAAGACGGCCAAGTGACCGAGCACGTGGGTGGATGGTCGGACTGGCGCCGCGAAATGAACCAGCGCGAGGCGCTCGAAGCCGCAGCCCAAGCCCGCAAACGTCCGGCCGCACCGACCTCAGAAGTTCCGGCAGCTACGAGTCCGACCACGCGGAAATTGTCCTACAAGGAAACGCGCGAGCTGGAATCCCTGCCGGCTCTCATCGAAAAGCTGGAATCTGAACAATCCTCCCTTGGCGAAGCGATGGCCGATCCATCCTTCTATCGCAAACCCGCCGACGAGATCGCCAAGACCAACGCGCGACTCGCCCAGCTGGAAACGGAAATCGCCTCGGCCTACATCCGCTGGGACGAACTGGGGGGCTGAGCCATCAGTGTCGGATCCCGACCGGGGTTGTCCTTTTGCCGACCACTCCCTGGCCGAGTTCTCCGCTGGAGTTGGCGCCCATTCCCATCGGTTCGCCCGAATCCTTGACCAGAAGGGAATGCTGCCACCCGGCTGCGACCCGGACCAGACCCGTGGCGATCCAATGGAAGCCGGAAGAGCCTGGTTGGCTTTCCAGGCCGATCTGGCCTTCCAGGTTGGATCCTGCGACCTTTAGGTCGCCATTGTCCGCCATCACCAGAACATGGGAGGCGCCGCCCGCGGCCCAAGCCGCATCGACCGGATAGAGCACCAAAGGACTGGAAACGACCCCGCCCAGCGAGCCGGAAAGCTGCCCCTGGTCGTTGGCTCCCAGGCCCCGGTGTCCCCCCGCCCCCATGCTGGAGTAGACCGCGTCGGCCTCTTCGGCCACCTTGCGCCAACCCCGGGAGTCCATCGGAGCCAGATTTCCCAACTGCCCCGATGCGTTGCTTCCGACCGCCCAGACGTTCCCCGCCGAATCCAAACGGATCGAATGGAACCAGCCCGCTCCCACGGCGACCGCTCCGGTGGCCGCCAACGACAGGTCGGTTCGGTTCGCGCTGTCGCCAATCCCCAACTGGCCATGGGTGTTGGCGCCCGCCGACCACACCATCCCGTAGGCATCCAATACCAGGAAAAAATCCTTTCCGCAAGCAATGTCGACAGCATTTGTCGAAACCAGCCGCTTCCCGAAATCCAACTGCGGCCCGGTCCAGCCACTCAATGGACCGGAGCCGACACCCACGACCTGGCCGTCGGAAAGCAACATCAGCGTGAACCCCTCGCCACCGACCACTTTCTTCACGCCCTTGCGAACGAAGACCGGGGCGAGGACCTGGGTGGGTTGCTCCCCGATCCCGAGCTGACCGACATCGTTGCGGCCTGCCGCGAACAGCGAATCGCCGCGCAGGAAGAAGGAGGTGGACACCCCCGCGAAGACATTTTCCGTCGCAAGCGCCTGGCGCAGCGTAACCCACGATTCCGCCTTTCCAGGGAAGCTTCTCGCGTACCACGTGCCGGGAGCGTCCAGCATGGCCACTCTGTCCACCCGTGTCCAGGAGATCCTGTCCCGTGAAATCTCGATGCTGTCGCACCCGGCGGGGCAATCGAGCGTATCCGGCGACGCCCCCGTGTAAAAGAGGGAATCCACGCGATGTCGCGGGGCATCCGCTTCCCGCAGTACAACCACATGGCCGATCGTGGTGTTCCCGGTCGAATCCCGCACCAAAAGCTGGATTTCTGTGGTCCCAACACCAACGGCCGTGGTGGTCACGATGGTATCGATTCTGGTCAGCTTCCCTTCGAATCCCCATCCAATGGTGCCCACCGAATGATTGTCCGACATCACCCATCGAATCACGGCGTCCTCGACGGAATCGACGACGCGGATCGTGTCCGATCCGATGGCCCACGCCTGAGGTGGCTGGGTATCCACGAACCGTTCGATCGCGACGCTGTCGAAGCGGACATTCCCCGTTTTGTCGACGACCTCGAGCCGGAAGACCGTTGTTCCGACAGCGAGTTCGACCGCGGTCGAGCAGATCCCACCCGGCCGCACCGGAACGATCCGCCCCTCGATCCTGCAGGATTCCACCAGATGGTTGTCGGAAACCCGCCAGCCGATCGATGCCGAGGTCGAATCGAACCCAAGGTTGCGCGAACCGAGTCCGGGCATCGCTTCGGCAACGGGCCGCTCCATGTCCCCATCGCGCCGGATGCGGATGGTGTCCCGAATCCAATTTCCTGCGCTGTCCTGGAGCACCATCGGAGCCAAATTCTGTCCTACATCCAGCACCAATTCCGTCCGGCAGACCCATCCGCCCCCCGATGCGGGTTGCAGGCGGTCCGTTCCGGCGATTTTGCAGAATTCCAGGCCGTAGCTGTCGGCCACTTCCCATCCCACCCAGGCCCGTGTGCTGTCGAAGGGGACGGCCCGCGAACCCTGCCCCACCAAGGCGCGGGCGGTGGGGAATGCCGCGTCCTTCAAGCGTTCGATGCGGATGGTGTCGTAGGCCAAGTTCCCGAAACTGTCCCTCACCACCAACGGAACGACGTTCACGCCCAGGTTCAGATCCAGGTCGACTCGACAGATCCAACCACCTTCGGTGGTGGCTTGCAGCCGCTCCACCCCACCGATCCGGCAGGAGGTCGGCTTGTGGTTGTCCGACACGTGCCAGATCGCGCTGGCTCGCCCCGAATCGAACGGCACCTGGCGCGATCCCGCGCCGGGCTGCGCAATGGCCAGCGGCGGGATGGTGTCGGCCTTCCGGTAGATCCGGATGGTATCGGAGTTGAAATTTCCTGCGCTGTCGCGAGCCTTCAGGACCACCACGTTCGCACCGACTCCCAGAATCATCCGGTAGGGAATGAAGCCCGTGGGATCGAGGGAGACCAATCGGGAATCGATCCAGATCGAATCCAGCCCGGACAGGTCCATCACCGACCACCTCACATCCACGCTGGTCATTTTCCACTCGACGACGGAATCCAGGGTCGGGTGGTCGATGCTGGGTCCGGCGCTGTCGTGCACCACCACGATCCGGGGTCGAGGCAGGATCTTGAAGGTCGTGCGGGACTCCAGCGCGTAGCGACCCGAGCGGTCGCGCAGCCACACCACCAATGTGTCCAAACCAGTGGCGGTATTGGCTCCGGCACGCAGGGAAATCCCCTTGGCGACATCCCATGCGGTGTCCTGCGCTCCCGGAGACGAAACGACCGACACCACGATGCTGTCGCTGGAGAAGTTCCGCAAGCGCACGGCGGCGCGGACATCGATCTCCAATCCCGCCGCCCAGGAAAACGATCCCGCGGGACGGGATGAATCACTTTGGACAATATCTGTCTGCGACAGGGCTCCGCGCGCGCGCAACGGGACCTGGAACAAGGCGTTGGTATCCGAAGACGAAATCCGTCCCGCCTCGATCAGGGATCGCACAGCGGTGCGCAGCTGCGCGGAGTCCGTGGAGAGGCTCCACGTCCCCAGCACGCGGAACATGGGCCACCCGCTTCGGCAGGCCGCCACCCAGGTGTCGAGGCGGGCGGTGTCTGGATGGATCCCTGCAGGCGAACTTTCGGGAAACGGGCGGAACAGGGAATCTCCGGCAAGCAGCCTCGTCGCGAAAAACTTCCTCAAGCCGATGGCAGTGGCGGGTTCGGCATTGGCGGGCGAACCTCCGCGGCTCCGCCAGAATTCCCCAAGCAAGGCGGCTCCCACGGGATCAAGCACTTCGCGTTTGGCCACCAGCACCTTGGTTTCATCGGAGCGCACGCACCAAACGGTTTTTTGCCGGACCCCCATTTGCCGCCATTCCAGCTGCAGGGTGTCCTGGTCAAGAGGCAGATGCAGATCCAATTCGATCCGCCCGGAGGCTCTTTCACGAGCCATCCGCCCCACACCGGTTTCCCATGGCCCGCTCCACGGGACGCTGTCGGGAAAGGATGCGCTGTCCGAGGAGACCCGCAAGGTCCAGGTTTGGAGGGTGCAATCCGCTTGGTACACATTCTCGCAGGAATGCAGTCCAACCAGCCCGGCGAACAGGACTCCCGCGAAGGACACGACCCTTTTGGCTGACGCAGTGTTCAAATCCGTGACGGCTCCGGATCTAGGAAGGTCCCGAAGGTAGTTCCCTGGATGCTACCACCAGGGTCGGGTGGTGTGCTACTTGGAAAGATCCAGCATCCTCTGCAGCGCCACCGTCGCCCAGTGCCGGGTTTCCGAATCCACCACCACCTGGTTGACCACCACGCCTTCCTGGAGGTTTTCCAGTACCCAGCACAAATGCCAAGGATCGATCCGAAACATGGTGCTGCACAGGCATTGCACCTGGGACAGTGGCACGATGTCCTTGTCGGGATGGATCTTGGCCAGGCGCTGGACCAGGTTCACTTCCGTCCCCACAGCCCACTTGCTGTGCGAGGGGGCCGACTCGAGGGTTTTGAGGATGAACGAAGTGGATCCGGCAAGATCCGCCGCTTGCACCACGTCGAACACGCATTCCGGGTGCACCAGCACCTTGCGGCCGGGATCGGTGGTCCGCCAGTGGTCCACATCGGACTTGTGCATGCGAGTATGCACCGAACAATGCCCCTTCCACAGGATGACCTTCGCCTTGCGATAGGCATCTTGGCCCGCCCCGCCATCGTGCACGCGGGGATCCCACAGCGGCATTTCTTCCAGAGGCACACCCAATTTGAAGGACGTGTTGCGACCCAGGTGCTGGTCGGGTGCAAAGAGCACCACTTTGCCTTGCGCCAACGCCCAGCCCACCACTTGGGCGGCATTGGAACTGGTGCAAACCACCCCACCGTGAAGGCCCACCACGCGCTTGACCGCTGCGGAGGAATTGACATAGGTGACTGGCAGAATGGAAAGGCCCAGGTCCCCCTCCAGGAGATCCAGCGCGGATTCCAACTCTTCGTGCGTGGCCATGTCGGCCATCGAACAACCCGCCGCCAAGTCAGGTAGGATCACCTTCTGGTGCGCGGAGGTGAGCATGTCGGCGGATTCGGCCATGAAATGCACGCCGCAGAACACGATGAATTCGGATTCCACCCCGGCGGCTTTGCGCGAAAGTTCCAGGGAATCTCCGGTGATATCGGAAATTTCCACGATGGAGTCGGCCTGGTAGTGGTGGCCCAAGATGGTCAAACGTTTGCCCAAGGCTGCCTTGGCCGCATACGCGCGCTCCAAGGCTTGTTCTTGGGTCAGGGATCGGATGGTGTCGAGTTCGATCATGGCGGCTCCCAAGATACCTACCTGACCCCCTGGAAGCGAATTAGGTCCTGAGAACCTTAGAACCAGGGCTTGCGTCCCGTCACGTACATGGCGTCGAACTCTTCGTCGGTCTTGGTGAGGTAGATGATCCCTTCCACCAACCCGATCACACCCATCGCCCCAGCGCTCCAACCGCAGGTCGGCAAAGCGCCCACCACGCTGATCAACAGCATGATGATGCCTTGGGTCTGGTAGCCCAGAATGAACTTGTGGATTCCCAAGGATCCCAAAAGCACGGCGGTGAGCCCGGCGGCGAGCTTTTTGTCGGAGGGGCTGGTCGATGGCTTGTTCACCGGAGGTGTCGAAGGCAACCCATTTTCTTCCATCAGTGTTCTCCTCTTGAAATCGATTCCCTGATTGTGTGCGAAACGTAGATCCTAGATGGCTGTCCACCGGGCACTACGCATGGAAAGCGATCCGAGATCGTATCCTGTCACCGGGAAATCCAACCGATCGGCCGGATCGGAAGCCCCATAGGCCCAAAGCCACGGCAGCCAGTGGTCGGGGGAGGGATGGGCCATTTTCCCGTCCGGAGTTTCCAAGGCACCCAGCAGCCAGGCCTCGTCCCGGTTTTCCAGCGCCTTGGCCAAGTCTTGATCGAAGCTCGCCGCCCAGCCCGGAGTTTTGGGCGGATGCTCGGAAAAGCGCAGCATGGCATCGCGCAGGTTGTGCGTGGCGTTGCCGGAAGCCAACACCAACACGCCTTGCTCACGCCAAGCGCCAAGCCGCTTCCCCAGCGCCAGATGATCCTTGGGAGGAATCGTCGCATCCAGCGAGATCTGCAGCACGGGAATGTTCGCCTTGGGGAACAGATGCACCAGCAGTGACCACGCGCCGTGATCCAGCCCCCAATCCTCGGTCGCCTTCGCGCCCAGATCGGAAGCCAGTGGTCCGGCGATGGCGGGGCTCCCAGGCACCTCGTAGCGCACCTCGAAGAGTTCCTGCGGAAACCCTCCGAAGTCGTGGATGGTTTCCGGTCTTTCCGAAGCCTGCACGAAGGTGCCGCGCGTCCACCAGTGGGCGGACACCACCGCCACCGCCCGGATGGGAAGCTTCGCCAATCCAGGCGCCATCGCAGCCAGCGACCGCGACCAAAAATTGTCTTCGATGGCGTTCAAGGGGCTGCCGTGCCCCAGGCTCAGAACCGGTAGACGAAAGGTCATGCCCTCAATCTACCAGGAAGCGATCTCACAGACCCGCGATGGCGGCGAGCTCTTCCAGCGCGCACGCACCGGCTTCGGCCCATGCTTGACGATTTCCGTCGCGCTCCCAGGCGAAGTTCAATCCGGAGCTCGCGTTGACCAGGTGGATCCAAGGGTCGGAGCCGCCCCCGCGCAGGCGGCGCACCACCTCGTCGATGCCGCCACCCTGTCCACCGGCTACTCCCGGCACCGACACGCCCGGGATCAGAAACGAAGCCTGGCGTCCTTCGCGGGCAAACCAAGCGGCGATGGTTTCCAATTCCTGCGGGGCGGTGGCCCCCACCACGAATCCCATCTTTTCCGAACCAGCCCAGGAAAGGGCCTTGCGCGCCACATGCAGGTACAACGGCTCGCCGTCGATCATCAGATCCTGGAAGTCGCGGGCGCCGGGGTTGGAGGTGCGCAGAAGCAGGAAGGCTGCGGCTTCCGGGGAGGTCAGAAACGGCTCCACCGAATCGCGGCCCATGTACGGCGCAACCGTCACGGCGCTGGCACAAAACGGACCAAAGGCCGCTTGCGCGTAGGCCCCCGAGGATTTCCCGATGTCGCCGCGCTTGGCATCCAACACCACGAACACCCCGGCCTCGCGCCAGGCCGCGCAAACCTTTTGCAGAGAATCCACCGCTTTGGGGCCCAAGGCCTCGTAATAGGCCGCGTTTGGCTTGACGGCGGCAGGCATCACGCCACGCTTGAGGCAAGCCTCCAAAAAGCCCAGCCCAAACCGTTCCACGACCTGATCCGGCGCGCCTTCCAGCGGGATCCTTTCCAGGATCGGGTCGATCCCGAAGCAGACGTTGTTTCCCACCGCACGCGTGCGGGCGCCGATTTTTTCCGATAGGGTGGCCATGGCGGTCAAAGGTAACCTTGCCCAGTGGTGTGGGCAGCAAGGAAAAGGAAGCCACACGGCGTTGAGGTACAAGGCCATTGAAACGCCAAGACGGTCCTCAATGGACTCGTTTATATGGGACTTTGAGCGTTGAGGTTACCTCACCGGATTTCAGGTGATCCGCCCCCCGGAAAACCCCCTCAAGATGGTATCGTGGGAAGATGGACTCCGGCTCGACGCCCGACATCTTCGGCTACCTCGATTATCGGACCTTCCTGCGCGACCACTACCTGGCCCGCAAGGAGGCCGACCGGTTTTTCTCGTATCGGCAGATGGCCTTGCGCACCGGTGTGGACGCCGGATGGATCGCGAAAGTCCTGCAAGGCCAGGAGCATCTCTCGCAGCGTTCGCTGGAACCGTTCTGTCGGCTCTGCAAATTGGGCGAGCGCGAATCCACCTATTTCTCGGCCCTGGTCGCCTTCGCCAAAGCCAAGGAGACCACCGAACGCGCCGAGGCTTTCGAACGGGTGATGAGCCTCAAATCGCCGCAGCGCAAAACCTTGGGCGAGCGCCAACTGGCCTATTACAGTCGGTGGTACCACGCCCCGGTCCGCTCTCTGCTGGCCATGCTGGGAACGAAAGCCACACCGGAACGGATCTCCCGGATGCTCCGCCCCGCCGTGAGCGTTTCCGAGGTGACCGCATCCATCGCGCTCCTGGAAGAGCTCGGCTTGGTCAAGCGCAAAACCAAGGGCTGGGAGCTGATGGACGCCTTCGTGGCGAGCCCGCCGGAAGGAGCCAAGGCCGCCGTGCGAGGCTACCAAGCACAGATGATGGATCTGGCCAAGGAAGCCCTGGAACGGCACGATCCGGATCGACGCGACATTTCCAGCCTCACGTTGAGTTTCGATCAGGAAGACATGCCCCTGGTGCGCGAACGCCTGGCCGCCGTGCGCGACAGCCTGATCCAACTTTCGGCGGAAGCCCGCAAGCCGGATGTGGTCTACCAGGTGAACCTGCAAACCTTTCCCCTGTCGGATTTTGACGGGGGCGCGACATGACGCGCCGGACAACCATCGCGATGGCGGCGGCCACGCTCGGACTCTGGTCCTGCGGGTCGGACGACCGCCTCGCGGGAGGCACCGGATCGGAGACCACCAACACCATCCAGGTGTCGGTGGTGGACGCCCAGAACAGGCCTATCGCCAACGCCCGCGTGCTGACCCGTCCCGACGACGACACCTCCACCAGCGCGCCCTCGGAAGCGCGCACAGACGAATCCGGAGTGGTGCGTCTGGGCGAATCGGCACAGCGCGTCTGGATCGAAGTGCGCTCCGGCGACAGCGCTGGCGCCTTCCAAAGCCTTCCCAGCGGCACGGCGCGCTCGGCGAAAGTGGTGGTGTCACCCCTTTCCGAACTGGTCGTTTCCGGATTGCGCCCCGGCGCGAGCGCCTCGCTGCCCGGCCTGGGGCGCAGATTGCAAGCGGGAGCCGACGGCACTGTCCGTTTCCAGGCTCTGCCCTCCGGCGCCGCGCGCATCCGCTGCGAAGGCTTCGACGGCCCGGTGGCCCTACCCGCCGGCGCCCAGGGCAAGATTCTGATCTCCGGCACATCGATCGAAACGATCTGGCCCGCCGATGGATCGATGGATTCCCTGGCGCTTCGGCGATTCCTGGACCTTTCCGGACTGGCGCACATCTCGACAGATTCCGTCACTTCTTCGATCCGCGGTCGGCGCGCGCGCCTGGACCTCGCCGGACTGGGATTGCAGGAGATCCACCCCGCACTGGGATCCCTGAACTTCCTCCTGGAACTGGACCTTTCCCGCAACCGGCTCCGGAGGCTGCCTGGGAACATCGGAGCCCTGAAGTCCATCGATGTGCTGGACCTGTCGCGCAATCCGCTGGACTCGCTTCCCGGTGCCGTGCGGGGCATGGACTCCCTGCGGATTCTGGATCTCGATTCGTGCGATTTGGCCAAGCTCCCGGATTGGCTCGGGGAGCTTGGCCGACTCTGGTACCTGGGACTGGGCTCCAACCAACTGGATTCCCTGCCACGGAGTCTGATCCAGCTCCGGCGACTGGGCATCCTGGGCATCTTCCAAAATCGCATCCAAGCCCTTCCCGACGGCTTCCACCATTTGGATTCGTTGGACCAGTTGTGGGCCGAAACCAATCTCCTGACCGCGCTCCCCGATTCCTTCGAACGTCTACCGTCGCTTCGCATCCTGCAACTGGACAAGAACCCGCTGACGGCACTGCCCGATTCCCTGGGCAGCATGGCCTCCCTTACCGACCTGCGCCTGTCCAGCTCCACGCTTTCCCGTCTGCCCGCCTCGATGGCCCGCCTGCCCCTCACGCACCTGGAGATCTACGGGCTTTCGCTGTGCCCGATGGATCCGCCCCTGGCCGCCAAACTCGATTCGCTCGCCGGCGCCAGCTGGCGACAGAACATCCGAACCAATTGCCCTTAAGAGAAGAAACGAGGAGATTCCCATGAACACCCGGATTTTCCACCGCGCCGCACGCGCGACCTGCGCGACCCTCGCCGTGTCCTCGCTGACCCTCCACGCCTGGACCGGCCCCTTGCCCAGCCTTCCCGTGGCCATGAACATCCAGGGCGCGAGCTACTGGGATCGCGTCCCTTATCTGGACCCCATGCTCGGTTCAGGCGCATGGATCGCCTACCACGAAGGTGGCCCATGGGACGACCAGACCGCCGACAGCCTGGCGATCCGGCCCGATGGCTGGCCCACACGCTCCCCGCAGATGGTGGGATCGGTCCGCACCAAGATGAAGACCATGGTCAACAATTGTCGCGCGGGGGATTACACGCTGACCTACCAGGGCAAGGGGAAGCTCACTTGGAACGGCGGGTCCTCCGAACGCTCCGCCGCCTCCGGAAAGGTGATCCGCTTCGACGGAAGCTGCGAGCACGCCTGGATGACGGTGGACTCCTCCGATGCGGCCGACCCCGTCCGCGATCTGCACCTGACTCCAGTCGAATACGCCTCCACTCCCGGCGGCGCGCCCCTGTTCGATCCCGACTTCGTGCGCGGACTGAAGGCGTTCCACGCGCTGCGCTTCATGGACTGGACCGCCACCAACGGCTCGCGCCAGGTGAAGTGGTCGGACCGCCCCGTGCCCGGATACCGCACTTTCGGCGAAGGCAAGGGCATGCCATGGGAACACGCCATCGCGCTTTCCAACCAGTTGGGCGCGCACGCCTGGATCTGCACTCCCCACGCGGCCGACGACGACTACTTGCAAAAGTTGGCCGTGCTGTTTCGCGACAGCTTGCGACAAGATCTGCACACCTACGTGGAATACTCCAACGAGGTGTGGAACTGGGGATTCGACCAGGCGCACTGGGTGGGCCAGAACGGCATGGACGTGGCGTGGGACACCAAGGTCCACGGCCTCCTCGCCGCCGACCCCATCCGCGACAGCTTGAAGAAGGTGGGCCTTCGCGTCTGTGGCGATACCGCCAGCTACTGCCATCCGGAAAAGGACGCATGGATGATGGGCCGACTGTTCCGGATCTGGGAACCCGTGTGGGCTTCGCAGCGCTCGCGGTTGGTGACCGTGGCCACCGGCCAGCATGCGTGGACGGACAATTCCCGTCGCATCCTGGGCTATCTGATCGATACCATGAAGATCCGTCCCGATGCGTTTTCCGTGGCCGGATACATGGGTTTCGAGATCGGCGAAGGCGACCCGATCCCCCAATCGGTGATTCCGCGCGCCCACGATTCGCTCCTCAACAACTACTTCCACGACCGCTGGATGAAGAAGCCCGACACGGTCAAGGCATCGGACGTTGTGAAGGCCATCGGGATCGGCTTCACCTACACCACCCGGCTCTGGACCCTGGAAACGGTACGGATCCTCAAGTCCTTCAAGATCGGCAAGTTCCTGGTGTACGAAGGCGGACAGCACGCCCAGCCGCACAACCAAGGCGACTGGCCCTACAACCAGGCGGTGTGGGACGCCCAGATCGATCAGGGCATGTACGACCTCTACCTGAAAAACCTCCAACTGCACGATTCGGTGGACTGCGCCCTGTACGCGGCCTTCTCGTACGTGGGCGGACGGGAAAGCAAATACGGATCGTGGGGGCACCTGGAAACCTACGCGCAATCGGCCCTGACGGGCGACGCGCTGCGCAAGGCCGCCCCCAAGTACGCCGCGCTGCTGGACGCGAACGAACCCAAATCCGGCGTGTCCCTGCGCTCCGTGGCCCGCGCCGGCATCGCCTCCCCGCGCCCCGTCACCGCCATGGTGGTGGATGGACGATTGCAGGGTTGGATCGGCGCGATCGAGGTGCGATCGCTGGATGGACGGAAATTGTACACGGGCGACACGCGATCTATGCCGAAATTGCGCGACGGCATGGTTGTGGCGAAGACGCCGGTGCCCTGAACAAATGCGGGGGGGCGATTGTCCCCACCATTGACGTGGAAACGGCGGCGGATTTCCGGCGTGGATTACGAACGTGAATAACGAACGCGGAAACCAAACGTTGATACCGATTGTAGAGACGCCCCGCCGGGGCGTCTCTACAACGTTTTCCACAACCACAACGTTTTCCGCGACCGTACAACGTATCCACGTCCGCGCAACGTCGTTTCCGTCCCGATGCGCCGGAATCCATCCGGGCGCCGATCCGCGCACCGGATGGCCCAGGAATCATTTCACCTCGATCACCACCGCATTGCCTTCGCGCGACACCACGTTCAGGGTGTTGCGGTCCTTGTTGATCTTGCGTCCGTCCACGGCCTGACAGAAATCGGCCATGGTGCCGCGCCAGACCACGTCCATTGTCATGAGCTTGTCGGCGAACCGGGTGGTCTCGGCAGACACCGCCTGGGAGCGGATGTCTTCTTCCACGATCTGGGAAGACGCGAAATTGGGCACGGCACGAACGGTCACCTTCAGATGCATCCCGTTGTTGGCCTTGTTCTCCCAGGCCTTGACCAATTGGTCGATCATTCCCGTCTTGGCGGCATCGAGCGCTTTTTTGGCTGCCTTCTCCAGCGCCTGCGTTCCCGCCGCCGAAGGATTGGGGTGCACAGCGGCTTCGTCGGCAGTGGATGTGGCGAGGATCTCGCGGGTCTGCACGTCGATGGCCTTCAGCACCACCGTGCCCGACACCGACTTCATCCCCGAATTCTTGAAATAGGGATTCTGGCTCATGTCGGCTTCCAGCGATTGGGCCGTGCCCACGATCACCACTTCCGCACCCATTTCCTGGCCCAGAGCGGAGGCCACCTTGGCGTCGCCATCCAGTGCCAGGGTCATTTCACGAGCCCGTTCCGTGCGCATGGCGCCCGACGGGTTCATCACCTTGAACTCGCGATCCAAAAAGGCCTGGGCCACCTGGTGTTCCACCGCTCCATCCAAGCGTGGCACGCCCAACAGGGATTCCTTGACCAAAATGGAAACACGAGGATTTCCCACGGCGGATCTCAAGATGGCCATCGCCAACAGGTCCTGACGGATCTGTGCCTTGGAGACCACCGCATCGATGGTCACTTCCCAGGCCCCGTCAGGCCCCTGTTCACGTTTCTTGATGTCAAACGACTTCACCGCGCCTTCCGCGCGCGTGATGACCAGGTCCTTCTTCAGTTGGTAGTTCTCCAGTTCCGTCTGGCTCTGGATCACCTGCCCGATTCCCTTTTCCACCGCCGATCGCTGCGCGGATCTTGTGGCCGCCTCGATGCTGGGACCAAATCCTGTCGCTTCCACGCGCACATCCCCGGCGGTTTGGGCGAACAACGTCCCTGCCAGCGCGAGCACCCCGATCCACAGACCACGGGCGCTCACTTGCGCAGATCCTTGATGAGACGGACGGTCAGCAAGGCATCCGCGCCGCTGACCGGTGCCAGGGCCCCGAAGGAGCCGTCACCGTTGGGATTCATGACGTTGTGGTCCACCGCGTCGCAAATCGCATTGAAATACGGGCTCCCGGCCGAAACATCCGAAAACCGCGGCGGCGACCCGATGTAGCGGGTGGCAAGGGTCTTATCGCCAAGGGCGGCCATCAGGGCGTCTTCCGCCAACAGCGCGAACTCGGCGCGATTGAGGGGCTGGTTGGGACGGAAATTGCCATCCGCTCCCACCTGCAGGCCGCGCATCCCGAGTTTCACCGCGTCCTGCACAAAGTTCTTGGCCCAGTGGCCCGTCACGTCCGGCGCCACCGCCTTGGCGGAATCCGTGGATTTCGCATTGCGCGGATCATCCGGCGCACGGAAGGCCGTGTCCGCCTTTTCACCGCGGGTGCGCGCCAGGATCCGGTCCAATTGGAGCTCGGCGATATAGAGCACCGCGGCATCGGCGCGCGTCAGAGTGTCCGCCAAGGCGATGCGCTTGCCGACTTTGGTGACAGGCCCGGCGCGTTCGATCTTCTGGAGCCTGGCCCATCCGGCGTTGGCCGCCTCGGTGAAGGCCCCATCGATCTCCAACACCTTGCGGTAGGCCTCGCCGGCTTCCTTCAGGTGCAACGCCATCTGGCGCACCTGGGCACGGCGCAGCCAGGTTTCCGGATTCTTCTCGCCGCGTTTGAGAGCCTTCTCGAATTCGTCTTCGGCAGCGGACAGCCATGCATCGGAATCCTTGGCACGGTTGGACTCGGCGATCACGATGGCGCGGGCCACGAATCCATCGGGAACATCGCGGGATGCGCTCACGGCGGCATCCGCTTTTTTGGAGGCATCGTCGAAACGACCTTCGCGGGCTTCCACCACGGCCAATCCCGCCAAAGCGGCCGGGTATTTGGCATCCAGTTCCAGCGCCAGACGGAATTCGTCACGGGCGCGGACCAGGTCGCGGGAGTCCACGTATTGTTTGCCGCGTTCGGCATGCACGCGGGCATCGTCCATCGCGCCGGCCGCTTGGCGCTTGGGGCCGCAGCCACTCAAGGCAAGCAGGGTGCAGCCGGCGATCAGAATTCTTTGGTGTCGGTTCATGGGGTGATCGCTCCTCAATCCACGATGAAGACCACGCGGGCCTCGGAAAGGAATTTCAGATTCTGGGCGGCACCCTTCAGCGAGAGGGCGTCTTCGGTGCTCACCACCAGGTCGGTCTTGGATGCGCCTGAGGCGGAAGCGGCCTTGATCACGCAGGGGTTCTCACCCACGCGATCCTTCAGGGCGCGCGCGGCGTCCAACGACTTGGCGTAGCCCGCCAAACCGTGTTTGGCCGCCCAGGCTTGCTCCACGTTGGCCGTGCCGTACAGCTCCTTGCCGCCGTTTTCCAAGATGCGCGGGGCCAAGGCGGGCAAAACACCCAGGCCGCGGGCATCCACCACCAGGCCGGTGAACACGGTGGACCTCAGACCTTGCGGGGGTGCGCCTTTGCCGTCCTCGCCGAAGCTCCACGCCTGGACGCTGGACTTGACTCCCACGGAGGCGGGCATCACGATCTCGCCAATGCCGTCCAAAGGAAGCTGGACAAACAGTTCGATGGTCAAATCGTCCATGTAGTGCGGTGCCCCGAACTGGAACCCCTTCACGAAGCCTTCCACTTTGGTGCGGACGTTGTCGTCGGAGCTCATCCCGTTGGCCACCGTGGTGGTGGAGGTGATGGGAATGCCCTTCACCAGCTCCAAAGCCTGGCGCAACGCCAAGACCTGGGCGGTGCGGATCGCACCGGGACGGGCGGCGGACTGGTGCTGCTTGGGGTTGATCCCTCCGATGCCCTTGGCGCAAACCACGCGCTTGGTCCAGTCCACGCCTTCGGTGCAATCCTGTGCCCACAGGCCAGGGGCACCGACCAAAATGGCCAGCGCGAGTGAAATCGCGGTTTTCATGCTTCCTCCGTTCGAAGGGGGGGTGTTGCAAGGGAGTCTACCCCCTGGGTGGGCAACTTTGCAAGGCTTCTGGCTGATCTGGTTCACGAAACGCCCCCTCAAATTGCGGTTTCCGACACGTCGGACCCGGTCGGATCCATTGTCTTGTACAAGTGGGATCTAGGTTTTCGAAACCCCTCTTGTCTGTGACGGCCATCACACTCCATCAACTTCGAGGTCCACGCATCGCCACCATCGTCTTTTCCCTCCTGGTTTTGGGCACCACCGCGGTCTATGTCGGCTTTTTGCTGGTGCTCAGCTGGGGATTGTTGCGGCTTCGGCGCCCTGTGCAGTCCCGGGAGCGCCCCACGGTGACGGTGGTGATCCCGATGCACAACGAGCAGTCTTGCGCTGGCGAAACCCTCCACGCACTCCATTTGCAAGACTACCAAGGCCCTTGGGAGCTGGTGTGCGTGGATGATCGTTCCGACGACTCCACGGCGGAAATCGTGGGGGATTGGGCCCGCAAGGACTCCCGCATCCGTTTGGTGCAGGTGGCATCCCATGAACCAGCCGTTCCCAGCCCCAAAAAGCGCGCCCTCGCCCGTGGGCTGGACGCGGCCACCGGCGAAATCCTGATCACCACCGATGCCGATTGCCAACCGCCTCCGCATTGGGTGTCTTCGTTGGTGAGTTGTTTCACGCAAGAGGTGGATGTGGTCCAAGGCCCCAAGCATTGCCTCGGCGATGGCCGGGCCGTGCATCGCTACCAACGGCTGGAAATGCTCGCTTTCGTGGCCGCCGAGGCTGCCGGGTTCGCGTTGGGCAGGCCTTTTTTGGCCTCCGCACCATCGCTTGCCTACCGCGCCAGCATCTACCGCAAATCCGGCGGATTCCACGGCATGGAAGGCCTGGTGTCGGGCGACGACGACATGCTGGTGCACCGGATGATGGCCTCCGGCGGACGAGCCGCCTACGCGATGGATCCTTCCATTTCCGTGCCCACACACCCCGCCAATTCCTGGCGCCAAGCCCTGAACCAACGCGCCCGCTGGGCTTCCAACGGTAGCCGCTACGACAACCCCCTCTATGTGGCCCTCTTGGCGGGCGTGTTCGCATGGTGGTGCTGGCTGTTGCTGGGTTGGCTTCCCTGGGCTTTGGGCTTGATTCCAGGCGCCCTCTGGTGGGGCGTCTGGCTGGCCAAAACGCCGTTTGATCTGCTGTTTTTGACCGTCGGCGCCATCCGGTTTCGCAGACTCGGCACTCTGCTCGATTACCTCTGGTGCCTTCCCTTGCAGGTGGGGATCTTCGTGTATTCGGCGGTGGCCGGGCATCTGGGGTGGTTCAAGTGGACACGCGAGGCCGACGGAGGCTGATCGCCGGTTTCTGGCGATGATTTGACCATTTTTCAAAAGATCCTGAACCTCCTCGGTTTCGGATGCGACCACCTTCCTGGCAACCGCTTGGGACCCCATCGGAACCTTGCACCACGAACATGCTCCGATCAAGTCGTTGCGAACTCGGCGAAAGCCGGAAACCCCAACTCGACCTCTCCGTCAATTCCTGACCCTTCGAATTCCTGAAACAACGGAGCGACCTTCTCCCAGAAGGATCGCTCCCTCCAGAGCTCCACCAACCGATCAAAATTCCACTTCGCGGACTTAGGACCGTTGGAGTGGATCGTTTTGGTCGTCCCTGTGGTGGAGTCCACGAAACCACCATCCTCGAGGTAGACAATGAGTCTTGCGTTGATCTCTTCACTGGCCGTGTTGCACTCGGCTCCAGCTCCGGTCCAGACCCTGCTGGAATCCCCTCAATTCACCCGGAAAACCAACAACAACCAGGCGGCGGAACGAACCTACGGCATCCAGACCTTCGCCAACCGATCCTCGAAGGTGAGCGTATCGACAGGATCCGGCATCCTGACCACCCAAATCAGGCTGGCCAGCGACGGCAACCAGGGATACACCGCCAACGCAGGCGTGATGGTGCCGCTTTCCAGCGACTGGGCCGAACATGATCTATCGAACCTGGAAGCCATCCAGTTCCAATACCGCCTCGACTCCAAGATTTCCGACGGATTGAATGTTCTGATCGGATCGGGAGTCCACCAACCCAGCCAGATCAAGCAAGGCGTGATCTACCAAAACCAGATTCGCGGCGCGGCGGCGCTTGCGGCCAGCAGATCCTGGAAATCCGCCAACCTTCCCATCGAGGATTTTTCCACACCCGCATGGTGGACTGCCCCTCTGGGCTTCCCGACCCTCGACGAGGCCCTAAAACGGATGAATTCCGTCCACTTGCAGCCGCAAACCCTCTACACCAAATCCGGAACCCAGAGCGGCATGCCCTGCACCAAGTGCGTGGGACCGGCCACTCCTTCGGTGACCGCGGAATTCCGTGACTTCAAACTGGTGCGACGCCAAACTCCCCAGTTGTCCGGCCAGTTCGAACTGACCGCGACCGACACCGCCAAAGTCAATGCCCTCTACGCCATCCAAGCCTACTCGAACCCGGCCTCAAAAGTCGCCATCTCGGTCGGATCCGGCACCTTGAAGACGACCATCGCCTTGGCCAGCGACGGCACCACCGGTTACAGCGCCAATGCGGGAATCCTGATCCCGCTGCAACCCACTTGGGAAGAGATTGACCTCAGGACCCTGACGGGCATCGAATTCGAGTATCGAAGCGACAAGACGATTCCCGACGGTCTGCGCGTCTCGTTCGGATCCGAAACCTATTCACAGGCGCAGCAAGCTGCAGGAACCGTCTACGAGACCGCACTGCGTGGCGCCACTGCCTTGCCAGGCGACATGACCTGGAGAGTCGCGAGACTGGATGTCATCGATTTCGCGACTCCGGCATGGTGGATCGCTCCGGCGGACTACCCGGTGATCCAGGACGTTCTGGCCAAGGCCAAGAACCTCGACTTCAGGCCCGGCACCCTGTACTCCCAAAACGGAACCATCAATGGCACGACCTGCATGAAATGTGTCGGGCCGACCATGCCTCAGGTCACACTGGAGCTTCGCAACCTGAAGCTGCTCGGATCCGGTCAGCTTCCGACAGTGGGTCGGGGACAGATCGCAGTTCCGGCAGTGGCGACCCCCTCCAGCTTCGAATTCGCGGGACTGACGACCTCCGCCCCCGCCATTGGCGCCATTTCCTGGCACGCTGGCATGCTTACGCTTGGCGATCCTTCCCGCTGGGCCTCCGTCCAGATCACCACGCTCAACGGTCGACAGTTGCACTCCCTGGAGCCCGCCTCCCGGATGGTGCTGGATCTGCCCAACGGATCCTACTTCGCCATCCTGCAGGGGCACGACGGCACCAGGTCCGCCTCCCCCATCCAGATCCTGCGATAACCATTTAAACGGGTGGCGGCCCTATGGACGGCGCCACCCCACCTTGACGACCCCGCGATTGCCCGTGCGACGATTAGTTTTTGGCCTTTCCAAGGGATTCTCCCCAGGAGACCATCCCTGCTGTCCATTCTCGACACGAGAGGCCTCTCCCATGAAATCCTTTTTGCAACGCACTTTGGCTGTCGCGGGCCTCTCGGTTCCCGCCCTCGCCGCCGTCCCGTTCGACATTCCCACCACCAGCATGGACGACGTCAAGACCGTTTACGCGCTGGATGTTTTCAAGAATGAAATGTCCACAGTCAACCTCCTGGTGGATACCGGGAGCGTCCTCCAAGCCGACATCGGTTTTGCGGGAGACACGACGCAATTTTTGAATCCCGCCGGAGCCGGCCCCTATGTGCGCGGATACACAGCCAACGTGGGCCTCTTGATCCCCCTCAATTCCGCCTGGGCGGTCCGCGATCTTTCCAAATTCGACAGCCTGACCTTCGAATTCTCCTCCAACGGGCCCATCAACGACCAGCTCTCGGTCTCGTTCGGATCGACCAAATACATCGATTCCTTGGCCAATGCAGGTCTCGTCTACTAACTAGATATTAGGGAAATAATATCAAAGTGCTATTTTATCAGCATGAACGAGATAACAAAGAGCAAGAGGAAGCTTAAAATTGCCAGGCTCTGTCAAGGCTGTATTGCGGAGATTTGATAGTGGAACCGCGCATCACGAATGAAAATTTACCAAGAAGTTGGCTGATTTTGATGTCACCCGTAACTATGCGGTTGCGTTTTGAGCTTGGGAAGGACGGCGACGGTCTCTTATTCCAAAACAAAGGCCGCAAACAAGGCGATGGAAAATTCCCTGATGATCGAGAGCGAAATTGTCCAGTTGATTTCAGACAAAACCCGATCAAATGAAAATGCCCTTCGCGCTTTGGAGCCGTCAGCAGTTCAGAATTGATCTATTCGAAATACGGGATTCCTTGGTGATCACCCTGTCGGCAAGTACTTGAAAATGGGGCTTCACGGCTCAAGTCCCGACGATCAAGAAGCCGGCCCGCGCCCCAGCAAGTGGCTAGAGAAGAGATCCTGCGATCCAGGCTCAGCCGCTGGAGACGCCGGGATCTGGTGGGAGACGAAACTGCTGTCCAGAACGCGCCCAACCAACTCCGTACTCGCCTCCGCATGACGCCCTCGTTACAGGTCCCGCAGCGCATCCATCTTCACATGGTTTCGGCGGTGAGCAATCAAGGCAATTCGTTCACGTATTCGGGGCAATTAATCTCGAACGATTTGAGTTTTTGATGAAAATGCTTGCAGATGCAAAGGCAGAAAAATCATCCTGATTCTGATATCTCCCGCGTTCATCACGCTAAAGATTTACAGCCATGGCTGGTTGATAATAAGCGTTTAATTGAGCTAGATTTTCCGCATATTCACCGGAGATGAACCTGAGATATTTGAACGGATATGAAATCGCGAATGTCAAATCAGCCGATGACATCCAGCTCCGACGTCTTAGAAAATCGTGTGCTGAGCTATATGGATCATCTTGAAAAGGATAAGGAATTGGTTCAATCATTCTTCTCGTACAGCCAAGTCAAGTACGCGGCGTAGTGATGGACTCACGATACCGGGTTAGTATGAGATGTCAAAGGTCAAAACCAGATCTGATACCATCACACGGCCCAAACTGGAATTCGCCCATGATTGGGTGGGCATCACCTTCTACCGCGCCGAGCTTGTCAGACCAACCTGGTACGCGGATGCTGAGAAGGGATACCCGCAACGTTGGGCGGAGCCCATGGCCGCTTTTCCAACCTTGGATTCAGTCCTGGCGAACGTGAAGAACATCCAGATTTCCCCAAAGACCTCCTACACCGGAGCGGGCTGGAACTTCACCACCAACACCAGTTGCAAGTCCTGCGCGAAGGCATATACCCCCATCAAAATTCTTACCCTCCGTTTCCGGAACATCCTGATTTGGCTCAATGGCGAACCCGCCCCCCTGAAGCTGGGCGTCGGAAATGGACGAGAAATCGGCGTGCGGGATGTCGCAAAGGGCGTGCGCAACGCCGGACTTTCCTGGTCGCGGGGCACCCTGAGCCTGGACAACGCCTCCCAGTGGTCGCGCGTGCAGATTTTGTCCTTGGATGGCAAGGCGATCGCGTCGTTCAACGCCTCGGCCGCCCACCCGCTGGACCTTGTCAACGGCACTTACTTCGCCAGCCTCACCGATCTGCAGGGCCGTGTGGTCACGCAATCGTTCCAGGTCATTCGCTGAAACCTTTCTGCGCGGCTGCATAGAGTCGGCCGCGCAACCACGAGCAACCACGGGCGTTGCCGATCATTGGCGTTGCTTTTTTGCATCAGTTCCCTTCGCTTCAGAACTCCGCCGTGAGCTGGGTCAGCATTTCCAGTTGCCGCAGTTCCCTGGCGGAGTATCGGAGCCCGACCGTCAGCGCATGTCGACCGAGTCTCTCGGTCCAGCCAGCACCGACACTCACCAGATTCGCAAACCTTTCATGGTTTTCGCGGTACTCTCGATCGATGGGATCATCCTGCCAGGCGGCGGTATCTCCGGTGGTACTTGTGACCGAGCGATACCCCGGGCCATTCGGCCACTCTCCACTGCGGAATCCATTGGACACTCCCCCACGGGCCACTGGCTTGTGGAAACCATCCACCGGAGAGGCGAAAGAAAGGGTTCCAATTCCGTTGCCTTGCGCGTTGGACGCTCGTGTCACGCGAAATCCGGCCATCAACGTCCACCGTCCGAATGCTGAAATATTCCGCCTCGGAAATCGTTCGGGCTCCCCCAACCGCAACCTCCGCGAACAACTGTCCATCTTCCATTTCACGACCCATCAACCCAAGAGAAATCCAAGTCGACGGTGCGGCACCCCAGCGCGCACCCACACCGTAGCGAACGATCCCGAAAACAGCCTGGAAATCGCCCGTTCCTTGCCATTGCGACGCGCTCCATCGGCCATCCATGTCCGACATGCCACTGTAGGCGTAGCCTCCGGCTTGAATGCTCAACTGACCCGTGATCGGATTGGATTTCGCTGGACAGACAGGAATGGCGCCCCAGGGAAGGTCCGAAACATGGCGATAGGAGTTCAACATGTTGTCCACGGAGATGGTCCGCGTCGTCTCCTCCATCCCCATCCCACAGCCCAAAAGCATGACAATGCTCCCGGTCGCGACGGCAGCCAAATTCTGTCTGCAGGAAGGCAGCCTCATCTTCCAGCCCCGCCCCGCCGCCGCACCGCCCACCAGATCGCCGCCAAAACCAGGGCGGGAAGTCCGACCCACAGAAGTTCCGAGGCCATCACCGCCACCCCGCGCGCGCTGAAGATTCCCAACCCCATCGGTGAAACCCGGATCGGGTGCCACGGGAAGAAAAACCGCTCCGCACTCCAGGGCCAGAAAAACGCCACGCCTTTGCCTCCGCTGGTGGCCGCGTCCAAAACACCATGGGAGGCCATGGAGAGCCCCACGGCGACCGACGCCAGCCATCGCTTGGCCTTCAGCCAAGGAGCCAGCCAAAACGCGAGACCCGCCACCGCAGCGACGGCCACAAGGGAATGCGTCGCTCCTCGGTGGCCCCAGACCGAACCATAGGGCACACCCAGCGAGTAGCCGATGGCATCGAGATCGGGAAGGATCGATGCCACCACGCAGCTGATCGCCAATGGCCGACTCACGAAGCGGCGATCGGCGGCCAGGGCGGCTCCCAACGGCAAAAAAGCGTGTCCGAGAAGGGTGGGCATTTGTCAAAGATCCGAAGAGAACTGGAGGACCATTTCCAGTTGGTGCAATTCCTTGATGGAATAGCGGGTGCCCACCGTCAGGGCCTGTGCGCCGAATCGGCGTGTCCAACCAGCTCCGACGCTCAACAAAAGCGCGTTTTCCAAGGAAGTTCCGTTTTCTCTCCGGTCCTGGCGGATGTCGGAAGTGTGCGACGAATCTTCGTAGGTGGTCGTGGTGGTCGTGACCACTTCCGTGTAGCCACGGGGCCATTCGACCATGGTCCAGCTCGGGATGAGTTGGACCATCGCCCAGGGTCCGGATTCATCCGGGATCAACCCCAGGGAGATCCGAGTGAAGTGGCTCCAACGTCGGTGGTGCGAGCTGGTCATCAAAGTGTCGTAGGACATTTTCCTGGACTCTTCGGTTCTGCGCAGGCCGCGATAATCCACCGTGGCGCGACCCAGGGCAAATCCCATCGCGACGTCACCGAACAGATGGGCTCCGGTCTGCCCGCGATCCAGAGCCCCGATCGATATCCACATCGAAGGTGCGGAACCGATACGTCCACCGATCCCGCCGCGGAAGATCCCATCCGTCAAGGTGGCCTCCGCCGTCCCCTGCGAAGTGGATGGCGACCAGGAGCCGAGACTTTGTTCGTCCGCTTCGCTCATGGCGAAGGCGCCCCCCTGCAAAGCGACCTGGAGGCTGGTACCGACCGAATCCTGCGGCACCACAGGTACGACCCCCCATGGCAGGTCCGAGCGATGGTGGTAGGACAAAATCTGGTTATCCACCGCGATGTTCTTGGTGGTGGTGACCGAAGAAACCTCGTTGACGTTCGCGCAACCCGACAAGGCCGAAACGGCGATCGCAGCCAAGGCGATCGCGACATCGGTAAAGTCGGTCCGAGGACCGGGGCGGGAAGGGAAGCCAAGCATGGAGGGAAACATAGAATCGCACCCCCTGAAGCCATTCCCGGGGGGTGCGACCCGGTGTGGTTCAGTACGAGGAGCCGTCTTCCATGTTTTCGGCCGTGACCGTGCCGCCAAACCGAACATACACCCATGTCTGGTAGGCGATCACCAATGGCAGGATGGACAACGCCACGCCCAGCATGATCTTGAGGGTGAGCGGGCTGGAGGCGGAATTGAAAGCCGTGGCCGAATACGCCGGATCCAAACTGGACCCGACGATGGTCGGGAACAATCCCGCCACGCCAAAGCCCACCGCACAGGCCAGAAACGCCGCCGAAGCACCCCAGGCCGCCCAAGCGCGCCGCTGGCGGGAAAGCACGGGGGATGCCACCAGGGCCACCACCGCCAGAGCCGGGAAGGCCAGCAGGGCAGGGCGTCCGAGCAGATTGGTCCACAGCTGGGTGTAGACCGCGGTCAGGCCAAGGAACGCCACGGCCAGCACCAGAGTGGCCACCCACAGTTTGAAGGAAACTGCCCGGGCGCGATCCCGAAAATCGCCCGCGGTCTTGACCACCAGCCAGAGGGCTCCGTGGTGCAAGAAGGCCACCACGAAAAACACGCCGCCCGCCAAGCCGTACGGGCTCAGGAACGTCAGGAAATTTCCCTGGAACACCCCTTCGGCGTCCACGGGGATTCCCGCGAACAGATTCGCGAAGGCCACGCCCAAAAGCAAAGCCGCCAATCCCGACCCCACCGCCAGCGAGCCATCCCACACCTTGCGCCAGGTGGCGGATTCCACTTTGCTGCGAAACTCGAACGCCACGCCACGCAAAATGAGCGCGAACAGAAGCATCATCAGCGGGGTGTACAGCGCGCTGAACATGAGCGCGTAGGCGGCAGGGAAAGCGGCGAAGGTCACGCCGCCCGCCGTGATCAGCCACACTTCGTTGCCGTCCCAGAACGGCCCCATCGCGTTGACGGCGATGCGACGTTCGGTTTCTGTCTTCGAAATGAAGGGAGACAGCAGCCCCAAGCCCAGGTCGAATCCGTCGAGCATGAAGTACACGGCCCAGGCGACGCCCCAAATGACAAACCAGGTGGTCTCGAGCATGTTCGGGTCTCCTTACGCCTTGGCGGTGGTTGGAAGTTCAGGAAGTGGTCCCTTGCGGGCGAACTTCCAGATCAGGTAGAAGTCGATCGCGCCCAGCAGTGTGTAGACGCCGAAGAACATGGCCAAGGAGCCCCAGACCTGTGACGGCGAGACCTTGGAAACGCCCTCGGAGGTGCGCATCAGGCCATACACGATCCACGGCTGGCGTCCCATTTCCGCAACTGTCCAACCCAGCAAGTTGGCGATGTAGGGAAGAGAAATCATCCAAGGCAGGAGCTTGAGCAACCGAGGTTGGGACTCGATGCTGTTGCGCTTCCAGAAGGCCCAGATGGCCACCCAAAAAAGCAGGATCCCAAGGGCCACCATGGCGCGAAACGACAGGAACACGGGAAGAACCGGAGGACGATCCTCCTTCGGGACGTCTTTCAAGCCCTGCACCTTGCCGTGCGGATTGTAGTGGACAAGAAACGACATCAAGCCGGGAATGGGGAGGGTCTCGATCGCGTTGCGCTCGTTCTCCTGGTCGGGCCAGGCGATCAGGTGCATGGGGACATCTTCCGATGTGACCCAATGCGATTCCATGGCGGCGAGCTTGGTGGGTTGCGTGGAAGCCAGGATCTCGGCGTTCATGTGTCCCTGGACCCCTTCGAACACCGTGAACACCAGGCTCCAGATGGCGGCCACCTTGAAAGCCTTCTTGAACACGCCCACGTGGCTTCCCCGCGCGATGTGCCAGGCGCTGACACCCAGCACGAAGAATCCTCCCAGAATCCAGGCGCCGCCCACGGTGTGGATGAATTCCAGGACCGCGAACTTCTGGGAGATCACCGCGAAGAAATCCGTCAACTCGGCACGTCCGTTGCGGATCGTGAAACCCACCGGGTGTTGCATCCAGGCGTTGGCCACCAGGATCCAGAACGCGGAGATGTTCGAGGCGATGGCCACGATCCAGATGGTCGCGCAATGGAGCTTGGGATTAAGCCGCTTCCACCCGAAAAACCACACCGCGATGAACGTCGATTCCAGGAAAAACGCCACCGTCGCTTCCACGGCCAGGAGCGACCCGAAGATGTCGCCCACGTAGCGGGAATAGCCGGCCCAGTTGGTTCCGAACTGGAATTCCAACGGAATACCCGTCACAACGCCCACGGCGAAGTTGATCAGAAACAACTTCCCGAAGAACTTTGCGGCGGTGCGCCACTCTTCATTGCCGGTGCGAACCCAGGCGGTCTCCATGATGGCCACCAGAAACGACAATCCCAGGGTGAGCGGAACGAACAGGTAGTGGAAAAAACATGTCATCCCGAACTGGATGCGCGACAGGATCAGTGTATCCACGTGGATTTCCTTTCTGGAGGCTCGGTTGGATTGCGCGATGTGTGCGAAGAGGCGACGAGCGATTGTCCAATTATAAAGCGTCGCCTGCCCGCCACGCTGCCGAAAGGCACCCCTTTCTTCAGGCGCGCCACCCCAACTGTTGGGCGAAGGTCCGGGCGGCATCGGCCATGGCGATGCGAATTCCGTCTTCGGTGTGGCAAAACGGCAAGGCATCCTCCAGCGCGATCCCCAGTTCGCGAGCCTGGTCGGACCACGAATCCGGTGCTCCCAAGAACAGGAACTCCCAGCCATAGATCTCGCTCTGGCGGCGAACGCGCCACTGGACGTCCAAGGCCGAATACCCGCGCGAGGCGTTCTCCTCGCCGTCGGTGAGGATGGCGAACAGAACCCGTCCCGGGCGGTCGTGGGGCGCCAAGCGCGAGATCCGCAGGCCCACCAGGTCGATGGTGGAACCCACGGCGTCAAGCAAGGCGGTGCGCCCTCCCGGAACGTAGTCGGACAACTCCAGGTGCGCCTCGGAAAGGGGCGTGTTCATGCACACGGTCTGCGCGAACTCCGCGAACAGCACCACTGTCGCCGTCGCATCCGGGGCGAGGCGTCGCTGGTGGGCCAAAAACTCGTTGAGGCCAGCCACGGCGGCTTCGCGCAACGTCTCCATGGATCCGGAGCGATCCAACAAAAACACGATATGGACACGGTCGAATGGATTCATGAGCTGCGCCTCCTGCGGTACGGGATCCGTAGTCGGAAAGGCCCTGCGCCCTCCCCTGGATCGTGGTTTCCAAGCTACCCCGAACACCCCCACCCCCACAAGGATCGTCCCCCAATGCGGCCCACCCCTACACTCCTGGATCCACCATTCCGCACCCGGTCTGTCTACATTCCATCCACACTCGTTCGATTCCATCGCACAACCGCGAAAGGCCGTTCCATGCCCGCACCCCTCCACGACCGGCTCCAACGCCTGGCGGCCCTGCACAACACCTTGGCCACGGCCCACGCGGAGGGACGCGGCGGACTGGAAAGCGCGGAGGTCCTCCAGGAAATGGGCTGTGAGCGCAAGGCACTCTATCGGCTAGCCGAGGACCTGCGCGACTTGGGCGCTCCGCTGGAATACACGGAGGCGACCCACGTCTGGCGCTACCGGCACACCTGGAACTTCCCCATGCCGATGGTGGAGACCCTCCAGGGACCGGTCGGAATCCGTCTGGCCCTGGACTTTCTGCTGGACCCCACCCTGGAGCGCGACTTGCAAGGCCGCATCGCGATCGATCCCGAAATCAAGCGATCCGCCAGTGCCACCTTGCCTCGCCTGACCGGCAAGTTCGCCACCCAGATGCTGGGCCCGCTGGCACGGGCGCTGCGGGAGCGGCGCGTGATCCAATTCTCCTATCGCAAACCCTCGGACCCTTCCGGAAAGACTCGCCAAGCGCATCCCTTGGAACTGTTCGAATGGGATGGCATGCCCTACCTGCAGGCCCGCGACCCGGACGACCATTTGTCCCCCTTCAAGCGCTTCGCCCTTTCGCGCATGGATCGCCTGGAAGTTCTGGAAGCCACGTTCAAAGCACCGCCGAAGAGACAGATTCCGTCATGCTTGGGCGCCTTCTGCGCCACGGTGTTCGACGCCACCATCCGCGCCGACACCACCCACGCTCCCTACGTGCGCGAGCGCCAATGGCACCCCAAGCAGAAAAACCGCGAACTGCCCGACGGCGGCATCGAGTTCACGTTGCCCTTCGGGGACCACGGCGAGGCCAGCCGATGGATCCTGGGACGCGGCCCGGGTTTCAAGCCGGTGGCACCCGAGCGATTGGTGGAGGCCTGGAAAAAGGCGATCCGCGATTTTGCCGCCTGACCCCCGTTCCCAGAGGATCGAAGCATCGTGACTGGCGTCCTCCCAGGAGAAGCGGTTCTCGCCGGAAGCTCGGTGGGTTTCCCGCTTTCCTACGACGGCTTGGCCACCAGGGACTCCCCGACCTTTTCGATGGCGCGCCGCAAGGCGGTGATCTCGGCGATGGCCTGCTGCCCCGCCCCACGGGATCCCCGCTTGGAGCTCCAGGCCTGCATGATCTGCTCCCAGCGCTGCGCATCGGCCGGAGCGGGCATTCCCAGTAGCTTGCGCACCTGGATGAGGCTCACCTCCGACTCCCTGGCCAGCGACTGGGCCTCCGACTGGTAGTGGTCCAAAAGGAGGGTGTCCACTTCCTGGGCGGTCATGATGGGCGAAACCTTTTCCGCCAGCTTGCCCATGTTGCGGTAGGAGCCCTGCAGCTTGAAGGGAGGCTCGGTGCGGTACTCCTCCGGGCACGACGCCGAGGCGATGTACGAGCGGTTGACGGCCACCACCGCGTCGCGGATGCGCATCAGATGGCGCGTCACCGAAACGGCCTCTTCCATGTCGGAGGCCGAATGGGTCCCCTCCCAGGTCGCTTCGACACTCGGGTCGGCGATCTGGCGAAGCAAGGTGGAGAAATCCTTCCGGAAGCGTCCGAACACCCGTGCGAGAGTGGGCTGCACCATCAGGCAGTTTTCCAGATAGCTGTCCTGGAAGGCGCTCGCGTGCGTGCCGGCGAGATCACCCAGATTGAAGGTGTCGGCGCGGTTGGCGAGCATGTCGGGCACTCGGAAGGCCTCGCCGCTTTCCGTGTAAGGGTTGCCGGCCATCACCACGGCCACGCGCCTTCCGCGCAGATCCCAGGTGCGCGATTGGCGGCGGAACGTGCCGTCCATCCGGCGCTGGCCGTCGCACAGGGAGATGAACTTCTGGAGGAATTCCGGATGGCAGTGCTGGATGTCGTCCACCAGAATCACCACGTTGTCGCCCATCTCCAGGGCCAACGACAACCGTTCGAGCTCCTGCTTGGCGGCTCCGTCCTTGGCCTGGGCGGGATCGATCCCGGTGGTGGAACGTCCCAGCGACGGCCCGTTGATCTTCACGTACATCAGCCCCAGCGCCTCGCAGAGGTATTCCACCAGCGTCGTCTTTCCGTAGCCCGGCGGGGAGATCAGAAGGAGCAGACCCATGCGATCGGATCGTTTGTCGTCGCCCATGGACCCGATCTGCTTGGCGAGGTTGTCGCCGATCAGCGGCAGGTACACCTCGTCGGCCAGGCGGTTGCGCACGAACGAGGAAAGGACCTTGGGACGGAATCCGTCGATTCCCAATTCCCGACGCGCATCGTCCAGGACCCGACGCCGGCACTTCTGGAAAGACGCCACGCGGGGAACCACCGAACCGTGGTGTTCGCGCATCCTACGCGCCCAGTCGGAAAAGCGGAAGACGGTCTTCCCTTCCGGCGAAAGCGGATGACCCGCCCGCAGGGAAAGCTCCTGCGGAACTTCGGCGGCCAGCCAGCGCATGTCGGGGGACTCCCCGCAGCACAGGTAGGCGGCGACTTCCTCCAGCACTTCGCCGGATGCGGCCGAGGCGGCGGCCAGCCAATCCGAAGCCAAGCGGTGCTGCTGGCCCATCTGGCCCTTGAGGGCCTCCATGCCGGCGCGGAATCCCTCCATGGCCCCGGCATCCACGAGCCTCTTGGTGAAATGCGCGTGCGCCTCCTGCGCGTTGGCGGAAAGGCAAGGGAAGGAGCCGGTTTCCAGGGCCTCGGCGATGAAGGCCGCGACCTCCTGGGAGGTGGCCCCGTCGCCGATCCCCCGGGGCTTGACAAATCCCGCCACGGCTTCCTCGCACGATCGCAACGCCACCGTGCGCACCGCGCTTTGCCGGGACTCCATCCCGAAGGCCGCCTGCATCCGCGAAGCGGCGACGAACGCCGACTCCACCCGGGCGCGCCAGGATTCGTCCACGATGGCCGACCAGAATTCCAGCGCGATGGCACGGGCGTTTCCACCGAATCTCATGGGGCCCAGACTCTTCCAGGCTTGGATGGCCGCGCGCAGCACCACCAATCCATCCTCGTCGTGGACGCCCCGCTGCCATGCTTCCAACGGGGATCGCTCCATGGCCTCCAGCAACCGCGCGCGGAGGCCTTCCTCCGTTTCGCAAGCCAACCGGGTCAGGCTACCCCGGCCTTGGCTTTCCGACAGGTCCCAGACCCTCCAGGCCAGGACTTCGCCCCGCTGGGCCACCGGGGATTCCCCGGAGGTTTCCACCTCCCAAACGTCGCGCAACGACTGGATCTCGGGGTCCTCGATCCGCTGGCGGTAGCGCGTACCAGAAACGTGGATCTCCAAGCCTTCGGATCCGGCCAGCGCCACGATTTCCGGACGGGTCTTCTGGATCGCGAACACGTGCCTTCCCAGGCGCAACCCCTGGCCACCCTCCACCATCAGCTCCGAGCGGTCGCGGATGCGGCGCAGGGAATCCTCCAAAAGCGCCCGCAGGCGTCCCGCCAGGTCTTCGGCGCCGCCGGCGTCCCCCAGACCCCGCAACTGCTCGGACAGATTCCGGACCTTCTCCACCAGCGGGTCGGAGGCGAAGAACGCCCGCAGTTCGGCGGGATCGGCCATGGCCTCGGCTCGTTGAGCCAACCCCTTCAGAACGCGTTCGGCCGACTGGCGGATCTGGTCGCATTTGCGCCCTCGCGCCTCCAGAAGGGCCAGGCGACGCCCGTCCAGGCTCGCGACCATCTCCTCGCGGATGTCGGCCAGCGAATCGAGGAACTCGGGCACATCCGAAAACCGGCCTTCCAGCTCCTCCAGCCGCGACAGCAGCCGGATCTGGGATGCCTGGCAATCCTCCGGATTGGTGGCCAGATCCAATGCGCTGGTGAGGGCTTGGGACAACAGACGTTTCTGCGCCGAGAATTCGGCCACGCCGTCCTGCCGCCCCAGGGCCGTTTTCCGTTGGCGCAGGCCGTTGCGGACCTGGTTTTGTTCGGCCAGGATCACCGAGATCCGCTCGGAGATCTCGGTGGACTGGACCGCATCCACCTCCTTGAGGCCACCGATGGTCTCCAGGAGGAATTCCAGTTGGCGGGCCTGGGCATCCAACTTCTCTTCAAGAGCCACGGCTTCCCTGGACTGGCGCAACGTCTCCAGGGATCCGGAAACCTCCACCGACCCCTTGCGCCAGGGCTCCAGCGCACCCGGTGCCAGAAGGAGCCCAGTGCACTGGACACCCACCCGATCCTGCGCGGCCTGGATGGACCTCTCCACCAGGACGCAGGCTTCGCGATCGGAAAAGGACATCTCCATGATTTCCAGAATCCGTCCGCGTCCCGCTCGCAGCCGTTTCATGGAATCGAGGCAGTCGCCCAATCCGGAAAAGGCGGGGATTTCCACCAGATCGGCTTCCAGGGAGGACTCCAGCTCCTGGCAGGCCTGCTGGGCCGCCTGCCGGCTCCGCTCCACTTTGGCGTACTCGCCGATGGCCGACTCCGCGGTGGCGGCAACTTCTGACAGAATCCGTCCGATCTCGCCGGATTCCGTCTCCTTGATCCAGAAATGGGCGTCGGCGAGGTTGCGGGCCTCGCGCACCAGGTCGCCGAACAGCCCCGCGAAACCGGCGTCCTTGCCCAGCATCTTGGCCAGATGCCTGCCTTGGGCCAGAAACCGCACGCAATCCTGGTTTCCGATCCTCTCCAGCCAGGGGTCGGCTCCGGCCGACTGCGCGGGCGGCGGCCCGAAGGGCGACTTCCACACCTGGATGGCGTGGCTCGCCTGCGGCTCCGGCTGCGCACGGAAGGCGAAGAGATCGCCGGACGGGACCAGGCTCCAACCGTGGCAGGAAATGGGCTGCTGGGTCTTCTGGTCGGTCACGCTGTACGAAAGCAGCGTGTACTCGCCGGTGTCCTCCTTGTAGAAGGAGAACAGATGGTCTTCCCCGGTGGTGGAGACGGTGCGCCGGTCGTAGTGGAAGTCGGGTGGGACCGTCTCGAAGCGGCGGTATTCGCCCGATTGCAGGGCCCATCCGTCAGGAAGGAGGATGCCCTGCTGCTGCGGCAGGATCACGCACGAATGCCCCAACGAATCCATCCGCACCGCCTGGCGCGTCTTGCAGAAATACAGGAAATGGCGGGCCTGCTGCTCCTGGAAGGGACGGATGCGAAGCGCCACGATCTCGCCCAGGACGGCGTAGTGGATCTCGGCGTCGTCCAAGGTCTGGTCGCGATGCTCCACCGGCTCGGAGAGGATGCCCTTGCCGGTCTTGGTGTTGTTCTCGACCTTGATGGTGAGATCGCCGCCGAGGGTTTCCACGAACACGCGGTCTTCGATGGAAATGTGGGGGTGCAACCCCTCGCGATGGTGTTCGCGTCGGGTGCGGAGCCACTCGAATTCGTGGCGCGGCGGAGGCTGGATCTCGGAAGCGGCGCGATCCCCTTCGTAGGCCAGGCCGTCGGAGGCCACCTTCCATTTGAACGCCTTGAGATCGTCCGTCCGGGTCCCCACCTGGAAGACCATGTACAGGAAGCCGCGGTTGCGCACGAAACGCGTGAACTGGGTCTGACGGTAGTAGCGGTAGAGGTTCCGGAAATCCTCCAGGAACCTCGCGTCGGAGAGGAGCTCCACGCCTTCGTCCCGGAAGGTTCCGTCCTCGTTGCCCTTGTAGAAGGAAAAGACGTCGGAAATCGTCGTTTCGGTCTTCAGGCCGAACTGGACGTTGTAGCCCAGAAGCAGCGAGCCCCCGAACTGGGTGAGGTCGCGGGGGATGCACTGGTTGGGAGTGGAGATGTGCACCGTGCGGTCGAGCTTCCAGTCCACCGCGCCGAACAACCCCTTGCGGCGCTGGTCGAACGTGGAGAGGAACGACTCCAGCTCGGATCGTTGCCGATCCAGCCTGGCCCGCAGAACATCCCAGTTGCCGCCCACCGCGGCGGCGGCGGGTTCGGGCGCTTTCGCGGCGGCGTCGCTCATGGGATCAGATCAGCTTCTGGACGGGCTGGTTGGCGACCCGGGCTCCTTCGGCCTGTTGCAACAACCCCTTGAGCGTCTCCTGGAGGGACGCATCGTCGGTCTTGGCGATCATCTTCAGGAGAAGCCCGGAAACCGTCAAGTTGCGCAGATCCTCCGCCTGGATCCCGAACTGTTCCACAAACCCGGCGAGCTTGTCCTTGAACGATTTCCCGTCGGGCTTGAAGAACGTGTCCTTGACTTCGGAAAGCACGCTGCTGCCCTGGACGACACGATCGACCGCCTTGCCCTGGGTGATGGCACCCAGAAGCTTGTCGAAGAACACGCTTTCGCCGCCGATGATCTCGATGCGGGCGGACTTCAATCCCTGTTGGACAATTTCCGCCTGGGACTTGGCGATTTCCTTCTGCATGTCCAGGGACGCCAGATCGACGGTCTTTTCCTTTTCCAGACGCAACCGGAATTCCTCGTGGTCGCGCGTGGCCATGTCCAGAAGCTTCATGGAGCCGGCCTTCTCGGCGATGCCGCGAGCCTCGGCGAGGGCCTTCTTTTCCAGGATGTCGGCTTCCATTTCGCCTTGGATCTGCAAAGAAGCGGCCTTGTCGGCCATCCCCTTTGCTTCGGCGGCGGCCCGATGCTCCAGGACCGAAGCCTCGGCGGCGCCCTGCTTTTCCAACGCCTGGCTCTTGGCCTCGCTGACCATCGCCTCGGCCATGCCCTGCACGGAAAGCTCCGCTTTCTGTCCTTCGGCGAGGCGGCGCTTGGCCTCGGCGAGCTTGTCCGAAGAGGCTAGCTCGGCTTCGGCCTCGATCAGCCTCTGCTCGGAAAGGAGGGCGGCGCTGTCGCGGGAAGCCTTGGCGGCCTGCACTTCCTTGGTGGCCTGCACCTGGGCGGCCTTCTCGGCCTCGATGATCGCCGTCTTGCGCACGCGCTCGGCTTCGGCGAACACCTTGGTGTCCTTGATCTTCTCTTCTTCCTCCACCACGGCACGCTGCACCACGACCCGCGAACGGATCACGTCCTGGATCTTGCGCTTCTCCTCTTCCAGCGCCTTCTCCTTCTCGATCTGGGCCAGCGAAACCACGCGCTCGCGCTCGTTGGCTTCCAACAGCCGATCCTTTTCCACCCGCTCGCATTCCACCGCGTCGGTGCGCTCCTTGTTGCGCCGAGCCACCAGAATCTGTCGATCCTTGTTCTCGGTGGCCACGGCGATTTCCTCGTCCGTGCGGATGGTCACGGCCTGCACGCGCAAGCGCTCCTCCTCGCGAATCCGGGAGGTTTCGGCCTGTTCCCGAACCTGGATCACATCGACCTCGCGCTTCTGGCGCGCTTCCTTTTCGGCCAGCTGCTTTTCCAGCTCCAACACCGCCTCGCGGGCCTCCACGTTCTGGCGGGTGATGGTCTTTTCCTTGTCGCGCTGGATGTGGTTGGCCAGGATCAGCTGCTGGGCGGTCAGTTCGGTGATCTTCTTGATGCCTTCCGAATCCAGGATGTTCTGGGGATTCAGAAGCTCCAGCGAAGTCTGCTCCAGGTAGTCGATCGCCGCGTCGTCCAGGACGTAGCCGTTGAGATCGGTGCCGATGATCTTCAGGATCTCGTGCTTGAACGATTCGCGCGAATTGTAGAGATCCACAAAATTGAACTGCTTGCCGACGGTCTTGAGCGCTTCGGAAAACTTGGCGTCGAACAATTCCACCAACGCTTCCGGGCTGGAGCCGCGCACGCAACCCAGGGACTGGGCCACCTTGAGCACGTCTTCCGGAGTCTTGTTGACCCGCACGAAGAACGCCACCTTGATGTCGGCGCGCAGGTTGTCCTTGCAGATCAACCCTTCCTTGCCGGCGCGATGGATCTCCACGCGCTTGACGGAGATGTCCATTTCCTCGATGCGATGCAGCACGGGCAGCACCAGGATCCCGGAGAAGGCGACCTTGGATCCGCCGAATCCGTTGCGCACCAGCGCCTTGCCCTGCTCGGGTTTGCGGTAGCACTTGAGGACCAGCACGGCCAACCCGAAAAAGAACACCACCCCGATCACGACAAGGAACACGACCAGTTGGCTCATGAAATCGAACTCGATCATCAGGGAATCTCCGGGTTGTCTGAAGTTGAGGGGATGACCACATGGAGGCCGTCTTCACGGCGTTCCGAAACCACGACGCGCGCGCCCTTGGGCAGGCTTTTCCCGCGTTCGAGCACGACGTTGATCAACAGGGAAGCACCGTTGGTGGAAATTTCCGCCTGGCCGATCTGCCCCACATCCAGAGGCGTGACCAACCGCGCGAAACAGTCCACCGTCGCACACGGGACTTCCGCGTCGGACAAAGCGGCGAAAAACCACCCGAACGGCTTCAAAAGCAGTCTGGACACGAACAGCGAGGCCACCAGGGAGACCAGGAAAAAAACAGGATCAACGTCGAGTGTCCGGACAGGATCCGCCAGCCCACCATGGTGGCGCCCCACCACAAGACGGCCACCACCGAAGCGCACACGGCCATCGGGGTCCCCTTCCAGCCCAGCCAGGTCAACAATCCTTCCCATTCCAGATCGAAATCCAGTCCATCGATCTCCAGCCAACCGATGATGACCCCCAGCCAGTACAGCAGAAGCAATCCGAGCACGATCGTGGCGGGCAGGCAAGGAGGCGAGAACATGGCCTTCAGAAGCTCCATGAGGGCGCCTCCTGGGATGCGACTCGTTCTTCCTTCGGTTCGGATGGACGTGCGTTCGGCAAGGGTCGCCTGGGATGGATGGAAAGTGGGACAAGGACAGCGGGGCTCGCCATCACCTCCCAACACTAGCACCCGCAAGCGGAAACGGTCAACGTCCGGCCTCCAATGCCGCCTCGGGGCGATGCGCCTGGAAAGGGGTATCATCCGACTAGATGTTCCTATGGGGAAGGCCCGCCGATGTCCATCCGATCCACGCTCACCACCTTAGGGCTGCTGGCCACCTCCGCCGTCGGCACGACCTACCACTTCGCTCGCGACGGCTCCGACGCCCACACCCCCGCCCAGGCCGGCTCCCCAGCCACTCCGTGGGCGAGCTTCGCGAACCTAGCGGGACTCGCGTTGATGCCGGGCGATTCCGTCCTGCTCAAACGCGGGGACACGCTGCGGGGGATCCTGAAATTCTCCCGTTCGGGATCCAAGGCATCCCCTATCACGATCGGCCCGTACGGACCCGGAACGGAGCCTCCCACCATCTTGGGGACAATTCCCGTCACAGAATGGACTTCCAACGGCTCCGGTGTCTGGAAAGCCAAGATCCCCTCCGATCATCCCGTCAACCGCCTCTACTCCGCCGGGCTGCCGCTTCGCAACGCCCGCTGGCCGGACACCGGTTGGTTCCGGACTGCCGGTCACGGTGGCGACACCATGCTGATCCTGCGGGAGGCCGCTGCCGGCGACTGGTCGGGCGCGAGCCTGTATCTGTGGAACCTCAACTGGGACATGGAAGGCCATCGCGTCAAATCGCAAAGCGGCGACAAGATCGTGCTGCAACGCAAGAACAGCATCGCAATCAGCGACACCGCCCTGTGGGCATTGAGCAACCACCCGTTGGCGCTGAAGGTGCGCGACACCTGGGCTTATGTGGCCACGGACAGCACCCTTCTGTATCTGGGCGACAAGCCTGCGGATTCGACGCTTGAAGCTTCCGTGTATTCGGCCAACGTGGATCTGCGCGGAGCGAATTGGGTGCACGTGCAAGGCTTGCGCCTGGTGGACGCCGCCGACACGGGCATCACCTCCAACGGTCAGGGAATCGTGGTAGAAAATTGCCAGGTACGGTTTGCCGACCATGTGGGAATCCATCTCTACGGCCCGGATGCCATCGTGCGCGATTGCAAGGCCTACGGATCCTCCAGTGCCGGAATTTCCGTGCGCAGCATGCGCGGTCTGGTCGAACGCAACGATGTCCGGCGCATCATGGTGGCCGACTGGCTGGGCCCCAACGGGATGGGCGCCACCTGCTGCACGGGAAACGGCATCAACGTTTGGGGCGACACTTCGCTCGCGCGTTGGAACCGGGTGGATTCCATCGGGTTCAACGGCATCGCCTTCGGGGGCCTCGGAACCAAGGTGACGGAAAACCACGCCAGCCATTTCTGCATGCTGGCAAACGACTGCGCGGGCATCTACACCGCTCCCCAGCTTCCTCCGCAAAGAGGGTCGGAAGGTAGCCGGGTCTGGCGCAACATCGTGCACGACGCGCACAAGTCCGCCTGGCCCTGGCCCTGGGCGGCATCCAACGGAATCTACCTGGACGCCCACGCCCACGACATCGTGGCGGACTCCAACACGATGTGGAACATCGACAAGGGCTTCCACGGCAACAACGGACGAGGCATCGTGTACCGCGACAACCTCGTCTACGGATCCCGGTATTCTCCCGGCGATTTCGCCAACAACGATTCCGCGAATCTGGGCACACCGATCGGAGCCACCATCCAAGGAAACCTGGTCGTGGCGCTCCCCGGTTCGCGCAGTGAATTCACCCGGTTCATCCCGCAAGGATGGCAGAGCAAGGCGGAACTGCGCGCAACGGAAAACGTCATCTGCCAAGACCAGATGTCCCAGATCTTCTGCAGCGGAGATTCGATCAAAATTTGGTCGGCGCCCACGGTCGATCCCGATGGCCCGCTGTTTGGAAAACAGGTGATCCCCAACGGATCCTTCGACAGCACCTCCTTGTCGTGGCGGCGTTGGCCCGCCCAACTGACCCTCGCCCTCGATTCGCTCACGAGTTGCCCCACCGCGCACTGCCTTCGGATGGACTGGAAGGGCGACACCGTGGCGGGCTCGCCCTACCTGAGCACCGGGCCCGTCATTCGGACGGATTCCGGCCAAGGTTGGTGGCTCCAGTTCAAGGCGCGCTCCAAACGAGCCGGCATGAAGATCACGGCCGTTCTCCGGCGCCCCGTCGACTACGTCTCGATCGGCCCCGCCTTCAACATCTTGCTGGACACGGCATGGCAGGATTTGTCTTTCCACTTCAAGGCCAACCAGAAATTCGACACGGCGCGGCTGGATATCCACGTTCCCAAAAAGGATTCCACGATATGGCTGGACGATATACTGCTGCGCAAGGAGGGCGACAGCGCCGCCTATGCGGCTCTCGGGCCGCGCACCACCTTGCTGTGGAACGCGACCAGCACGCCTTCCAGCCAAAGCCTTCCACCTGGCAGATGGGTGGACGAATCAGGACACGAAGCGAACAGCCCCGTACAGATCCCGTCCTATGCGGGCCGCGTGTTCTTCCGGATCATTTCTGATCCTGTGGGCGTCCGCAATGCCGCAGCCTTGCAGGCGATCTGGTCGGTGCGCCACCAAGCCGGCGCACTGCTCCTGTCCCATCTTTCCGGCCCCGCGGATCTTTTCGATGCTCGAGGCCGTCGGATCGTTCGGCTGACTCCAGACGCGACCGGCGAGGCCCGATGGCTCACGGGACCGCGCCAAGGCCTGGTCTGGATCCGCTCCGGCGGTTTCTCGCAGACGGCGATCCTCGCGCGTTAAAAATCTGAGGGAAACCAAGGAAGCAAGAAGCCGTTCGTCCTGAGGAGCGGCTTTGCCGCGTCTCGACAACTGCGGTTATCGGGGCCTCGGTTGGTCGCCGGAGGCGACAGGGGCGGCGGCGCCGCAATAGAATTTCCTTCCGTAGCAACACTCCCACCGCGCACCCTTCGAGACGCTTCGCTCCTCAGGATGAGCGGTGGACACCGGGCATTTGTCGAATGTTACCAGCCTCAGGGCATCATCACCTGAACATCATTCCACCGACTTCTTCGTGCGCCTCCAGCGCAGGAAGGCCAGGATGGCCGCGGTCAGGATCGCCCATTGCAGCCAATGGGCGACCACCCAGAGAACCAGTCCCAGAAAGCTGGTCCAACCCGCCAACAGAGCGCGGGAAACATGCTTGGAGAAGGGCTCCTGCCAGGTTTGTTCCATGGGGCGCTGGAGGGTATCCAGGCGGGTTTCAGGATGCTGATAGAGGGCGATTTGCACCGAACTGAGTTCCACCTGCTCGCGCAAGCCTTCCGAGCGATCGACCGCGGCGTCCGCGCGTTCTTCGCGCCGCAGAGCTTCCTGCTCCAATTCCGCGAGATCCCGGACCTTGCCCGGATTTTCGGTCAGATTCTGTACGCGGGCCGAGGCTTTTTCCATGCGCTTCTTCTCGCGGTCGGCACGGCGCAGTTCCAGCCCCACGTTCTGTGCCCGGATGGTGCGGTTGTCCAGGAAGGCCACCAGCGGAACGATCGCCGCCAATACCGTATCCAGGCGGTCGTTGGGGACCCGCAGCTGCATGTGGTTCCATACGTCCACGCTGAGGATGGCCACCACCGAATCGTTCCCGAACAACTTTTCGCGGCGATCGCGGATCTGGCTGCGCAGATCGTTGAGCTCCACATACCCGCCATTGTTGGCCACGATCCGTTCGATGCGGTCGGTCGCCTGCATCACCGAGCGGCACCGGAAGCGCAAATCAGCACTGCGCACGAAGGCACGGGGTTGCGCATCCACCCGGGCCGCTTCCTTTTTCTCTGCCATGGGCACCATGGCAGCCGGAGCGGAAGGTGGATAGACATCCATCGCCTTTTCGCGTTGGGCGTACTCCGGCGGGGCATCGGACTTTGGGGCCTCGTTGCAGCCGACCAGCACCAGGGCGAGCGAGGCCAATAACCATGGGGACGCGAACTTCATCGGAAACTCCACCGTTGCGCGAACGACGAGGCTGGATTGCTCTCTGTCACCAAACCTAGAACTCTACCAGCCTCATCGGCATGGGTCGTCGCTCCACTTGCGCTCGTTCGTCCGACTCCAGCGGGTGGCCGAATCCGCCGGGGGGCATGCCTTGAGCTGGCAGATGAAATCCATGGTGCCAGCCGTGCGGATGGTGTCCATGATCGCATCCGAATAGCCACCCTCCTTGACCCACGATCGGAATTCCGACGACCGGAAATACGGCGTGGCCCGGAAGGCGAGCCGCCCGACCACCATCTGCCCTGGAACGAAGCGCAGCGGCTTGGCCAGTTGCAACTCCTGCCCGACATTCTCCACCAGGACGTCGTCGCGCAGGGAGGTGTCGGCCAGGCTCCGCTTGAAGGGAGCCCGCTTGTGCTGATCTTCCCAGAACCAGCTTCGGATCCTCTCCGAGCTGTCCAGTTCCAGTTGCAACTTGAATCCATCGAACACCCACATCCCGGCCTGAAGCCTGGCGACGCCGTTTTCTGTCAGGACGCACGAGCACAACATCGGAGGAAGGGCGGTGTCCCGGAACATGCCTTCCGGATCAGGCTTCCCGTTGCGTTCCGATCGAATGCGGAACCTCGCGCGGTTGTCTCGCGGCGACCGGTATTCATCCTTCTCTCTCTGGAGAAATCGGCGCAACACGCTGTCCGGGTATTTCCCGCGATACGCGGAACCGTTCGCGATGCGCTCCAGGCTCCATCGATGAGACTCTTCAAGAATGCTGTCCAAGCGATGTTCCATGGGAGTCAGGACCAGGAAGGCCTCGCCTCCCGGAATGGCTCCAACCTTCCATGTATCGGTTTTTGACAGACAAATGGAGGCGAGAGAAACAATGCAGAGGATGCAAACGCAGGACGGAGAGCGCATCGGTTGTTTGCCCGGTTCCAGCGCGTCAAGGAATCCGCAGGGGCGCAAGCCTTCAGCTGACAAACGAAATCCATCGTGCCCGCACTCCGAACCGTGTCCATCTTCGCAGCCGAATAATCACCTCCCTCCTTGCTGAAAGAAGCCTGGAATTCGGAGGAACGGAAATATGGAACAGTCTTGAACGTCATCCGTCCAAGCACCCGTTCGCCTCGAGAGAAACTAGGCGCCTTCGACAGGACTAGCCTCTGCTCGACGTTGTCCACCAGGACGTCGTCGCGCAAAGCGGAATCTTTCAAGGCCTGTTTGAACACGAGCCGCTCATGCTGGTCTTCCCAGAACTTTCCGCCCAAATATCCCGACTTCCCAAGCTCCAGCTCCAAGGAAAACCCTCCGAACACCCACTGTCCCGCCTGGACCCTGATGATGCCATTTTCCGTCAAGTAACACGAACACTCCGTTTCCCACACGAAAGGCTCGCGGAACATGCCCTCCGGATCCGGCTTGCCATTTCGGATCGAGCGATTGCGAAACCGGGCGCGATTGTCCCTGTGCGGCTGATAATTCTCCTTTTCCTTCTGGATGAAGTGCCGCAGGAGACTATCCGGGTATTTCACGATGAACCCTTTGCCATCCGCGATGCTCGCGAGCCTTTTTCGGAAGTGAGACTCCATGAGGCTATCCCGCCGGTGCTCCCGAGGGGTCAAGGCCAGGAAGGATGCCTGATCCGGAATCGCTCCGACCTCCCATGTGTCGGTTTTCGACAGACAACTGGAAGCGAGAGCAGAAATGCAGAGGAGGCAAGCGAGGTAGGGAGGACGCATGGGAGGGAACCTTTTCGGGTAACGGCTGGAACCGAAACATAGCCCTCGATCGCCGCAGACACGATCCCACCTGCCTTCTCAATCTCCCTTGCAATCCACCCCCGCCGTCCAGGGCGCCCTTTTTTCCGGCGCGGTCCTTGCCAGCTCGCCGCACCAAGCCTTGCGCAAGGATGCCACCGAAAAGGTGTCGGCTGCCGCGTGGAGATGGATCTCGAAGCTGTCTGCGGCGGCACCGGCGAAAAATCCGCTCGCCCCGTGCAAGGCGCTGAAGCTCCACGCTCCGGAAGAATTTTCCATCATCGTGCTGTGGTAGGTGATGTAGCTGCGTTCCACGGCCAGCGTGCGCACCACGTTGCGGCCCGTGTATCCCAGAACCATGGCGGGCAAGGACATCGTGTCCGGGTATCCCGCCATGCCCGGCTGGTCGGGTTCGTCCACCGACAACATCCGACTGTCTCCGGGCTGGAACATCCCCACCGAATCTTCATGACCCACCGTCCAATCGCCGCGGATCTCGAAACCAACCCGCTGGATGGGCCCCAGGATGCGAGCGCGGGAGGGATCGTATCCGACCACCGAAACCAGGCCGCCCCAACGTTCGCGGTCCACCGATTGGGAAACAAGAATGGGGCGGAGGGCTCGCTTCACGGGCGCTCCTCTGGCACCTTCCACGATGCGATCGTCCAAAATCGCCCAGGCGCTATCGCCGCTGCGAAACGGTCGGAGCACGAACCTGCCTTGCAGAAAGCTGTCGCAGGTCGCTTCCGTGACGGAATATCGCCGCACATTCTCGCGGCTTTCCGCATCCAGCAAGGAGAGCAAGGCGGATGCGGAACCGGGATTGCCGGAAACCGACAAGGTGCGGAACAACATGTCCAGCGGGGCCAGCGCAACCTTGCGCAATTCGTACTTGCGGGGAAGGACGGTCTGGGCCGAAATATCGCTTTGGGTGGTCTCGTCGCCGGCGGGGAAATCGCTGGCGGAGTTCCAGGCGATGTGCGCTTCCAACTTCAACGTCGCCCCGAACGGCGCCACCACGCGCGAATCCGTGATCCAAGCCCGTGGGATGTCCGCGCTTTTCCGGTACTCGACGGTATCCAGACGATTTCCGTCCAACTGCACGATGCGAAGCCAGGATCCGGGCTTGACGAACTCCACCCCACGTCGTGTCAAGTCGATGGGTTGGATGCGTTCCACCCAGATGGTGTCGTACAGCCTTCCGGCGACCGGCATCGCCGAAACGCGCAACTGGAGAGCATCGGGTGGTTCCGGCTCCATGTTCCAGGGGCCATTGCAGGAATTCAGCGAGACGATCCCTGCCAACAACGCGGTCAAATGGATCTTGTTCATGGTCAGAACTCCTTTTCCCAGCCTACGAAGATGGCCAGGCGCGGAAACTGGTAGGAGATTTCGCGTCGGGGCACCGGACCGTCGGTTTCCCAGGAGGTTTGGAACACGTTTTCGTGGTCGGTGGCGTTGAGGACACTCCAGTACAAGCGCCAAGCGCCTTCGCGTCCGAAATCGAATGGAGTGACATCCAACCGGAAATAGTCCTCGACATTGGACTGGTTGAACGCGCCTGCCTGCACCAAGGTGTTGTTGGGCGGGTTCAAGACCCCGTCGTGCGCGCTCTGCCAGCCATCCGCCCCTTGCATGGGTTCGTGCATGTCCCAGTAGCCTGCCGGCTCCGTCGATGGGTGGCCCGAGCGGTATTGCAGCGAGAAACTGGATCTCAGGAACCGACCCTTGCGCGAGGCCGCCCAGAAGGCGTTCTTGGGCTCGCCGATCCAATTGGCGGAAAGATCCGCTTTGAACGTATGGCGCTGGTCCCATGCAGGCGCGAAGGGAGCCAACGGCGTCATGCCGGAAGCCACGGGGCTGGCCGTCTGCTCCAAAACGGATTTTGACCACCCGTAGCTCGCCGTGCCGGACAGTGCCCCGATGTCGCGGGAAATGGTGAATTCCGCTCCCATCGACCAGCCGTCGAAGTCCGCGATGGAGCGGGTGACCTTGTTGCCGTCCGGCCGCACCGGATTGGGATTCTTGTCGGGATCGCCCATCACCATCTGCGGAAGCCGGGAGATGTCCTTGTAGTAGGCTTCCGCGCGTGCGGTGAAACCTCCGGGGATCCGGCTGCGCTCGGCGGACAGGGCGGACAACCATTGCGTGGAGGCCCGCATGGGCTGCTGGTAGGCGTACCAGATGTCGGTCATCTCCTCGCCGTTGATGTCGTGGAGACTGGTCAGAAACTGGGCATAGCGTCCCTCGTGCAGCTCCAATCGCCAGTTCTGGGAGGGTTTCCACCATCCTGTGACCCTGGGTTCGAACTCGGTGGCATCGATTCCCTCGTACCAGCTGCCACGCGACCCTCCCCGGACGCCCCAGCCGGCGGAATGTTCCCACGAACCTTGCACCCACGCCGTGTGCAGCCAGGCGCTGGCCGTGTCGCCCCGCTCGTCCGAACGCGCGAGATCCTTGTCCACGTACACGAATTTCTGGTGTTCATGTTCGTGTCCAGCCAGGACGGAAACCGGCCCCTTGGGCAGCCAGCCTGCTTCTTCGCCCAACTTCCAGCTATCGAAGGAGTTTTCGGTGGAACGGATCCCCTCGATCCCGATCACCTGGTCGAATCGGCTCAGCGAAGCGGAAGGCCGCCACCAGAAATCCCCGGGCAAGGTCTTGTGGACCACCACGGGCACCACGAAGTTCCCCCACTCGAAGCTCATCGGCCCGAGAGCCAAGCGGTCGCGCCCTTCGTAGAAGGAAATCCTCGCCGTGTCCCTCCCCCAGGTCCTCGTCAAGTTGCCTTGCAAGTCGTGGAACACGTAGTCGAGCTGGAAGGTCATCAGGTCCAGGTCGCGGGCCACATCCAACGCCTGGTCGATCCATGTTCGCCGGGCCGCCACCGACCAATGCCAATCGGATTTCCCGCCTTCCAGCGCGAGGCTTCCCGAGGCCGTGGTCAGACGCAGATTGCCATGCAACCGGAATTTGTCCGTGGTGTCGGCGGTATCGCTCCGGGTCCATCCATCGATCTTCCCCTCCACCCAGCGGAGGGAATCGGCGAAGACGGAGCCTCCGATGCGGGGATCCACGCGAAGAACCGACGACAACCTGTTCCCGTAGCGGGGATCGAAGCCCCCTTTGTGGAACTCCACGTTTCCTGTCGCATCGGCCAGGAAGGTGCTGAACAAACCCATGAAATGCGCCGGAGAGTAGACCGGCGCACCATCCCAAAGGATCAGGTTCTGATCGGAGGCGGAGCCTCGCACGTAGATCTTGGTGGAAAAATCCGACGACTGCACCACCCCGGGAAGCGCCTGCACGGCGCGGATCACGTCGGGCTCGCCCAGGGCGGGACGTCGCAGGATGGACTGGACGCTCACGCGCTCCTGTCCTCCCGTGCGCGGCTTGCGTCTGCCGGAAACCGTCACAGTGCCACCCGCCGACGTTTCCTTGAGCAGGACCACTCCCGATACGGCCGGTGCCACGACGATCGCCTGCGCCGCCGTATCGACCACCACGGAATCTCGCTTCGGCTCCACCATCGCCACGGAATCGACCTTCAGCGGCGCCAGATCCAGGGTATCGAACCCATTGGGCGCCACCTCCACGCACAAGTCCTCCGTACCCGCCTTGCGCAAACACAGGGGAACCACACCCCCCGCGAACGTCGCGCTGTCCACCAGTGCTCGCGCGGCGAACCGACCGGAATCGTCCACCGCCACTGTCCGACCCTGGATCAGGACCTCCATCCCCAATGGCGCACGGGACCGCACGGTCACGGATTTCGTGGAATGGTCCGCGATGGCGGACGAATCATCCTGTGCGATGGCGTTGGCCAGACAGGCGAGCATGATGATGGCGGATCGGCGAAGCATCGAATCGGTTTCCTTCGGAGTCTTGGTTCCAAAAGAAAGACACCTCGACGGTTCGAAAACGACACCTCGGAGTGAAAGTTTTTCCGGATTGCAGTACTTTTGCTGTCTCCAGCTTCTTCCGCGGCATCCGCCGTGGACTTGTTACCCGAAGGATTGCTTCCCATGAATTCCCAATCCACGTTCGCCGTCCTCTTTGGTTTGTCCGCGCTCGTTGGAGCCCAGGGTCTCTACCAGTTCGAGCCGTCATCGCCCGCTCGCGCCTCCGAGGTCAATCGAAATTTCTTCGTGCTGGATTCCATTTCCGCCTCCAAGGCTTCGCAATCGGATTTGAATGAGGTATCGATCCAAGTACTCGGGATGCGGAACTCCCTGACATCCAAGGTGGACCTCCCGGACTTCCTGGCCTTCCAGAAAAAGCACTCTCGCGACAGCCTCACCCTGGCCTCCCTCGGCAACCCTGCCGCGACCACCAAACAGATCGCCGACACCGCCAAAGCCATCCGATCAAGCTTCCCCAGCAACGTGCTGGACATGGCCAGCGTCGCCATGCGCATCTCGGACACGGCTTCTGCGATACGCGCGACCATCACTCCACGCTCCATTGGCGCGGTTCCGATGGTCGGCGACAGTGTCACGATCTCCGGCTCCCTCAACCTGGAGCGCAGCAGAGTCAGGTTGGCGAGACCATCCTTGTCCTCGCCGAGCTTGAATATCCCTTGCGCCTTGTACACACCAAATAAGCGAACCATCGGGGATGTCTGGTGCTACGACAACAGCCTCATTTTCCATGGGGTCGGATTGGCATCCTGGATCGGCGCGTCGGACATCCCCGACAAAGGCAGCAAATCGATCCTGTTTTCCGACGATGGCACCGAAAAGCTTGCCTGGATGACCCAGCTCGGCGCCTCCAACACCTTCGATTTCTATTCCTATAAGGGCATCTCCTGGACCAAGCAATTCCAGCTCTCCACGGATGGGAACATGAATCTTTTGCGCGGCGGCATCCTTCAAGGTGGCGTGGAACGGCTGAACTCCTTGGGTGGGGCGACATTTTCCGGACTGAAGGTCGACGGCGACGTCTCGGTCTCCGGCACCATCACGGGGAAGGTCGTGAGCATGGGCATCACCGCTTCGACCGTGGCGGACTACGTGTTCGAACCTGGCTACGAGCCGATGGCTCTCCAGGAAATCGAGAGTTTCACCAAATCGCACAAGCACCTCCCTGAAGTCCCCAGCGCCACGGAGATCGCCAAAAACGGCCTGGATCTGACGGAGATGAACCTGGTCCTCCTGAAGAAAGTCGAAGAACTGACCCTCCATGCCATCGCGCAGGAAAAGCGCATGGTACGCCAGGAAGCCCTGCTGGAAGCGCAGGCGAAAGTCATCGACCAACTGAAGGACCAAGTCCGGACTCGCTGACCCGTTTGCCTACTTCCGGCACCCCACCCGCGAGGTGGCCACCACCACGTCGTCGTAGAGAATGGTTTGGATGTCGGGCGCGGAGTCGGAAAGGGTGTTTTCCTGGTAGTAGGCGTCCAGCACCACCCGCTTGAATTGCACCGCGTCGCTCGATCGGAAGTCGAACCCCTCGAAATCCTGGTCTGGGCGGTAATAGTCCCCCCAGGTGAAGAAATTGTCGCGCAGCCAGCGACCACGCGGCGAACCCGGCTTGTATTCGCCCACCAATGTGTCGTTTTGCCAAAGCGCAAGCGAACCGTCGCTTTTCCCCACGGCGTTGGCCTTGGCCCGGATCTCCAAGCAAAACCATTTGTCGCGCGGGAACGGAATTTGTCCACGGGGAACGAAGTTGTTGCCGTAGTGGTAGGTGGTCTCCTGGTCTCCGGCGCAGCCGGGCACCGCTGTGCCATCGTTGCATCGCCCCGATCGCATCTTGTACCAATACACGTAGAAGGCGAAGATGTCCCCGCTGCGACCATCCAAGTCGAACCAAAACCCCTTGTCGCCGGCAGGAACCGTGTTGGCCAATCCATCCGATTGGAAGTCCGACGTGCCCGCCGCCACGCGCACCCAATGGTGGGGGGTGGCGGTTTTCCCCACAAAGCGCGCGTGGAACCGGAAGAAGATCTCAGCAACGGATTTGGCCAGCGGCGCCTGGGCCTGGCTGGAAACGTATTGCTCCGCCTTCAGATGCGCGCGCGCCACGCTTGCGCGCAGATACCTGGATCCGCCATGCGCCATTCCGGTGGCGGATTCCACCGCCATTCGGTCGGGCTCGGAGTTGTGCCACCCCCAACCGGCAAACCCTTCCTCGAAACCGCTGTAAAACAGCACCGTGGAATCCGAGCCCATGCCCGCATCCTGGGGATGGAGATCCCGCAACAGTCCTTTTGTCTTGGTTCCCGAGGTGTCTTTGGGATCGACCGCGATCGGATTGGAGCTCGAATCGATCCCAGCCACTGTGGAGCCTGCTGCGGCCCCATCCTCTTGTCCGCACCCTGCCAGGAAGGTCCAGGCGGCGGCACAGATCGCGCCAGCTGCGAAAGGTTTCCGGTTGGTTCCCATGTGCCGCTCCCTGTTGGCCGAGTGTCGAGTGGTCTCCATAGGTAACCGCAATTTCAGGTCCGATGCCACAGGAAACCGCCTCCGGCTATTTTGTTTTCCATGGACCACTTCCTGACTTCCGACCGAGTCCGTCTCGCCTTTCGCCAGGAAGGTGACGGCACCCCTTTGCTCCTGCTCAACGGGCTGTTCGGAGATGCCTCCTTTTGGGATCCGGTGGTGGCCAATCTCCGCGACCGACACCGTTGCATCCTGTTGGACCATCGCGGAATCGGCGGTTCCCAGCGTTGGGTGGGCAAGTACAGCTACGATCTCTGGGCGCGCGATGCGGTGGAGATGCTGGACCACCTGAAGATCGAGTCCGCGCCGGTGCTGGGCTTGTGCCATGGCGGCATGGTGGGTGCCATGATGGCTTTGCACCATCCCGGCCGGATCACATCCATGGTATCGCATGGAACCCGGCTCCTGGAAAGCGCGAAGACCCGCGTCTACGACAAATTCCGTCGCCAACTGCTTGGCATCGGCGGAGTGGAGCTGATGATGGGATCGCAGATGGGACTGATCTTCAGCGAAGCGGCCCTGGTGGAATCGGAACCCTACCTGGGAAAAATGTCGGCAGGCGCCACCGAACGGATGGACGCCCAAAGCGCCGGCCCGATGCTCGACGCCCTGATCGAGTTCTCCATGGGTCCCCTGGACATCGCCAATATGACAATTCCCGCGCTGTTCCTGGCGGGCGAAGAGGATCTCTATACCCCGCCATGGCTGGTGGAGCGGACCGCTCGGCTCTGGCCCGGCGCCGAGTTCGAGATCATGAAAGGCGTGGCCCACATCGTTCCGCGCGAGGCCCCCGTGGAACTGGCGCGTCGCACACTGGACTTCTTGCGCCGGCATGCGCCTTGATCGCGAACCTCGAGACTATTTTTCTTTCTGCGAAGCGTTCCCTAAATCAGAAATCCTGGAGTCCCCAAAATGGCCCTCTCCCCGCTGATCGCCTCGTTTGTCGTGTCGATTGCAGGCATCGACGCCTCCGACCAGCCCATCGATACGGGCGTGGTCACCATGGCTAAATCTCTTCGAAACCCTTCCTCGGGATTGCGCAATTGCACCGAGCATCCGTCGGAATGTCCGTCTTCTCCCCTCCCGAATCTACGCAGGTCCAAACCTCTGGCTGGGGCGGCTGGATTTCGTTTCCAGGAAGATTGGATTGGCTTCCAATTGGGTGTTCGCGATTCCGGGTCTGCCAACGGCCAGTGGGTGATCGGGATCGATGGATTTAGGGATGGCTCAGAAACCAGACGCGACTCGCTCCATTTCACGACGACCTTCCGAAGCCTGGCGCCACGAGTCGGTCGGGAAATGTGGTACAGCGGCCCAGGTCCGTTGGGGCTTGTTGGTTCCGCTGTGCTGCAGGCTTCCTGGCAATGGACCGAATTGGAAATCGATACGACCGTGCACGTCTTGCGTCCAAGCGGCTCCTCCTGGTCGTCAGCTGCATACTCCGTGGAGGAGCGCACCAAGCTTCTGAAGACACGGAGAATGACCGTCAGCGTTCTTCTCGGGTTAGGCCTTCGGATTCCTTCTTCGTCAGGTGCCTTCGCCGTGTCCCTCGGAGCGGAAGCCGGCCCAGGTTGGGAAAGCTTGAGCGATCAACCCAACGACGTGTCCTACGAGCACTTGATTTTCGTGCACCCGGCCTGGCGGATCGGCATGGATTGGTGCTTCTAGTTCCGATCGACCTTTCCGTTCCAAGAACGCGTTGCCTTTCAGGGTAACGCTTTGTGCGAGGATCGATGGGAGATCGCCTGCCGAGTCCAGCGTGAAAGGGTATGCTTTCTTCCATCGGCGTGCGGGACCCAGTCGCTCCGCTGGCGCACACAATGGAGAATCCGATCATGCTTCGCTCCACCGTATTCTTCTGCCTTTGCCTTGGTGCGCTGCCTGCGCTCGCCCAGCCGTTCGGGGCGCCCGGCCGGATGACGCCGGTGAGACTGGACTCCAACTCCTCGGGTTTCGGCTACTACGAATACATCCCCAAGGACTACTCGACAGACAAAAAATGGCCCCTGGTGCTCTACTTCCATGGGACGGGCGAAAAGGGGAACGGAACCTCGGGCTTGAACGTCCTTTTGAAGACGGGGGTGCCCGCCCTCTTCAGGAACGACACCGACCGCATCACCACCAATGACCATCATCGCCCCTTCCTGATGCTGGCCCCGCAGGATACCGCCGGCTGGCCATCCGCGGACAGAATCTGGAAGATGGTGGAATTCGCCAAGACCCGCTACGCGGTGGACACGAACCGCATCTACGCGACCGGAGTCTCCGCCGGAGGCGGAACCACCTGGGGATTCGTCAACAAATACGGAAACCGGATCGCCGCGGCCGCCCCCATCTGCGGGGCTGGAAACGTCTCCAACGACGCGCGCGCCCTGCGCAAACTTCCCGTCTGGGCGTTCCACGCCTTCAACGACGGCACGGTCCCTCTCACGCAGACCCTCCAGAACGTCGACCGGATCGCCAAGGGAACGGACTCGTGCATCCGCGCGTACCCCTCCGGCAGTTCCAAGACTGTCTCCAAGGGAACGCACACCCTGCGCTTCGACACCACCACCCTGGCCTGGAGCCACGACTCGGGATTCGTCGTTCCCCGTCAGAATCTGGCGCTGACGATCTACGAATCCGGTGGCCACGACTCCTGGACCCGCACCTACGCCAACGAGACGTTCTGGACCTGGCTGCTGGCGCAGAGCCGGCCCCAGAGCGGGGTATCGCGGCGTTCAAACCATCCGGTCGAGAGCTCCATGAGCCGGCCGCATTTTCCCGGAACCCGTTGGGTGGTCCCGGCGGGAACATTCGATGCACAAGGGCGTGCTCGGCCCTGAGCTACCTTGCCTTCATGAACGCTGCGATTCCTGACCGACGGCGCGAGGCGATCTGGACCTTCGCCGGGGTGTTGCTCTGCCTGTTTCTGGCCGCGTTGGACCAGACCATCGTGTCCACCGCCTTGCCACGCGTGGTGCAAGATCTTCAGGGTCTGCAACGCTACGCGTGGGTGACCACAGCCTATCTGCTCACCTCCACCGCGCTGGTGCCCATCTATGGAAAGCTCGCCGACGTGCGGCGACATTTCGCGGTGCAAGCAGGCTCCATCGGACTATTTTTGTCAGGGTCGCTGCTGTGCGGACTGGCCGGATTGGCCGGACCGCTGCCCATTCTGGGCGACGGCATGAACCAGCTCATCGTGGCTCGCGCGATCCAAGGGATCGGAGGATCGGGCTTGTTCGCCATGGCCTTCATCGTCATCGCCGACCTTTTCCCTCCCGCCGAACGCGGAAAGTTCCAAGGCTTCATTGGTTCGGTCTGGGGACTTTCCAGCTTGGTGGGTCCTTTTCTGGGCGGAGTGCTGACCGATCGCGCCGGAGGCTTGATCCCGGGCGTGGCCGGATGGCGCTGGGTGTTCCTGGTGAACCTCCCCGTGGGAGCCGTGGCGCTTTGGATCCTGCTCGCGCGCATGCCGCGCAAGGCTCCCGCGCATCCAAGCGGCCACGTGGACTTGGGCCAGGTCGCGCTGCTGTTGGCCGGATTGGTGCCGTTGCTCCTGGCTCTTTCCCTGGGTGGACACTGGCTCCCATGGACAGATCCCGTCATCTTTGGATCCTTTGCCGGCGGAATCCTGCTGCTGGCCGCATTCGTTGCGGCCTCGCTGCGCAGCAAGGCGCCACTGCTGCAGCTTCGCCTGTACTCCCAACGCACCTTCCAGGCCATGAGCTGGCTGCTTCTGATGCAGGGTGCCGCCTTCATGGGATTGATCATCTTTCCGCCCCTGTACCTGGTGAACGCGCGCGGCTTCACCCCTCAGCAGGCGGGAATGTCCTTGATCCCCATGACCTTGGGAGTGATGGTGGGATCCATCCTGGCAGGCCAGATCGCTTCGCGGAAGCGACGCGTCCGGTTTGTCTTCCTGGCAGCATCCCCGGCAATGGCCATCGCCTTGTTCGTCTTGTCGGGCATTTCCGACACCACCCCGTCGTGGCTGTTCATCCTGGAACTTGCGTTGACGGGAATTGTCGTATCACCCACCTTCCCCCTCAGCTCCTTGGCCGTGCAGAACGCGGTGGAGCCCCGCGTGATCGGGCAGGCCACGGCGCTCACCCAGTTCACCCGCCAGATCGGCGGCGTGCTGGGCAGCGCCGCGCTGGGCGCGATCCTGGCCGCGCACGTGGCTTCCGGCGACGGACAGCTCCAACCCACCGAATACGCGGAGGTGATGTCGAGCATCTTCCTGGTCTGCGGAATCCTTTCTGCGTTGTCCGTGCTGGGTGCGTGGTTCCTGCCGGACTTGGAACTCAAGGGACGCCCCGAGCCGGTGGCGGCGGAGGGGTAGGATCCACGCATGCCCGACCAATCTCTACTGATGCGCATCCAAGAGTTCGCCCAGGCCAACGGCATGGCTTGGCGACGAAACAGGAACAAGATCGGGCTCATTTTTCGCGACGGCTTGGATGAACAGCGCCTGGATCTGGCCAGCATTTCCAGGGAATCCCTGGAAGGGTTTCTGGAAACCTTCGCGAGATTGGATAAATCCCGACATTTCTTGCTGGAGGCGATCTCGAAGTCCATTCTGTCGCGGGGAGGCAGTGTCGAGCGGAAACCGAGTGGCTGGATGATCACGACAGGAGAAGGCGTTGGTATCAATGACGAGTTCGATTGGCGATTCACACGTAAACTGTCTACGGAAGATCCCGACTCGATTCTTCGCCAGTTCCTGAAATCCAACCGACTCGATGCAATGCCTTCGGCGATGCGACCCGATCCCGTTTTGGCCGGCGACGAGACGGGTGCCGCAGTCCCGACGACGGTTCCGGATGCGAACCAAATGATGGATGCACTTTCCGCAGGAGTATTCCAAGCGCTTTCGCACATCCAGGCCGGAGCCGATGCAGACCCGAACCATCGCCAGCCGACTCCGGAAGACCAAGCGAAGATGGCCTCCGCGATGGAAGCCATTTCCAGCTCCATGGCCGCTTTCGTTCAAGACCTCACCGACCTTTTCCCGAAAGAATCTTCCAACCCCAACGATCCCATCGAGGCTTCACGACTGTGGACCGACTTCGAACCTCGCCACGAAGTCAAGCAGGAGATCAAGCCGCTGGAACCTGGATGCGATCTGGAATGGTGCGACGCCTGGGCCCGCAAGACCATCGAAGAGATGCGGAAGTCACCTCATCCAAAGTGGTACCGCGATCCCCTCTTGTGGATTCCAGAAATCGACCAATGGATGACCGATGCAGATTGGGAGATTTGGGCGGAATCCGAGCTTGAACGCGACTCTTCGCCATGGTCTCCTGTGACCGCCTCCATCCTGCTGCGACCCGGCGGAAAAGTCCACCACCGGGATTCCGCGCGTCGTTGGGCCGAACGGTGGCATAAAGACTACGGCCATGACTCCGATTGCTACGAGGAAATCCTTCTTCCGTTCATCCAGGAGATCGAGGGCCTGGAAGAATGCCTGGATGTCACGACTTGGCACTCCATGGTCCGCGCCTGGAACGCCGGGGATCTGCGCTGGGAAAAGCCCCTGCGCGATGCCGTGTTCGCTCACGACTCCATGTACCTTGACCATCTGATCCATCCCGGAATGCGACGTTCGTTCTGGGATGAACTTTTCTCACCTGATGATTTGGACATCATCCGTCATCACTTGTTGGATTGGAGCAAGCGCGAACCCGGTTGGGAACTCCGTTACGGATTCGCCTCGTATGTGCATCTGGCGTTGGTCATGAACTGGAAGGATGTTTTGGAGTCGGTCGCCAGACGTCCATTCCTTTCGCACCACCTTGGCTCTCTGGATCTTCCAGTCGCAACCCTGAAAGAAAATTCCCGCCGGCTTCTGGAAGCGTTCCGCGAGCACCTGGACTCCCTACCTGGACGCGATCGGGAGGATGACCGTATCGCCATCGATCGATTGACCTCACGACTGGCAAAATCGATTGCACACACGGATGTGTCCGATGCATTGATCTGCACGGCTGTGGAAGCGTTTCGCCCCTATGCGCTCCCCTTGTTCGCAAGAGCCATCTCGCGCCTTAATCAGTGGCACGCTCAGGAAACAGCCTTCACCGATTCCTGGGCGCTGGCCGTGGGCTGGTCGCGTCTACGACCTCACGAAACGTTGGGCGAGGCAACGTAGACGTTCCACCATTGCCTGTCTGCAATGGACTCAGAACCGCGGCAACATCCGTGTTTGGTCGCCAACAGTCAGCAAACCTCCCGCCATTGCCTGGTGAAGCTCGATGCGCTCTCCCGTCACACGACCACCGGCCAATTTCCGTCCACCCAGGGTGCGGACAGTCCATGCCCCCGTCTGGAGCGAAGAAGGGAGGCTCACCGCAAGCACGCCCTGCTCGTGGCGCACGGACCACTCGGACGCGGCGGGCTCCCTGCATTTCCCCGCGAGGGACTACAGACAGCCTGTCAGCATTTTCCGACTACCTACTCCCTCGCAATCGCTGGCTGATCCACAATCACTGCAGCAGAATCTTGCTCAGACAATTTCGCGTCGACTCGGAAGGAAAAGCAGGGAATCAATTCTGATCCATTCCCATACTCATCCTTACACCAAGCTTTTGCAGCCCCTCTGACACGATGCTCTTGGGCACTGCGCTTTTGTTCGGAATCTCGCTTCTGGAATTCTGTAAAATTGGAATCCAATTCAGTCTGCAGTCCAGTCAGTACAGATTCTTCGGAGAGTAGCTTCCTTTTGGTTATCGAGTATGATGAAATCAGTGGCCATTGCAGTTTCACTCCTACCACTTTTCCCTCTGGAAGGATCTTAACTTCGAAAAAACTTCTCGAATCACGCAGGATTCTTCGCTTTTCCACACGAACAAAACGGAAGCGGTACGAGATCAGCTCCGGCTTACCACCATCAATTTCTTTATACTCCTTTCCAACATTCCAAAGCGACAGTTTGCGCCGCATTTGAGGTGGCAGTAGCTGCTTGAGAATTTCGCGATTCGACTCCTCGGGGCGCGAGGGATTTATCAGACCCTCCCCACCAATGGAAAGCGAATCGGAACTCGTCGCAAGCGCTGGAGTCGGACCAATTGCGAATTTCAAGCCTTCCTGCTGTAATCTATCCAACATTTTCATGAAATCAGGATCGGGGATGCTATCAGAAACAACAATCCCTTCAATTTTTCCTTTCTGATGTCCATGATTTCTGGAAAGGATCGGCTGGTCCTGGTCTTCAAACTCTGCCCGTTCTTTTTCCTCAAGACCGGAGCGGTGATGAGAACCTTCCGCATTCTGCAGGTACCGCAAAGTACTCGGCGAGATGGAAAATCTTTGGCGAGCCTCCGCAACGACGGAAAACAAAGCAAGAAGAAAAGCGATTATTTTCATTGGAATTCTCTTTTTAAAAAGTTAGTAACTGGGGGTTCCGTATTCGATGTAGTACTTTACCACTTGGTTATTTAATGGATCATAAACGGGTGGCGGACCATTGTACGTGCTGGAATACTTTTCTTTCGAAAAGTCATTCAAGAAATTATAGCGGTCTCTTCCGTAGATGAACATCATCGCAGGAGCTTCGTCCAAGTCTAGATTTACCCAATCAGTAAAAAAGATGGCTGTCAGATACGCATCCCATATAGGCTTATCCTCTGTCACAAATGCTTTGGCAAAATACTCATATTTATCTTCTGATCTGTAATGTCCGGAACATAAAAAGCATCGCCTTTTAATGGACTCCCACTCGATAGAGTGGAAACCCAAAACCGCATGAACGCCATTAAACCACGGAGACATGCTGGGCCCATCAGGCTTTAACGTGAGGCAACTGTTCATCATCACCCATTTGGTTTTCCCGCCAAAACTTTTGTCATATTTTGACGCCCAAGTATCGGACAAAACCACCTTCCCAACATCTCCGTGACCAGCAAACATCACGAAATCAGAGTTGTCACTATTTTTTGAGGTGTAATTCCAGTATGTCACGCCTCCATTTTCCAGGTTTATCGGATGAGAGACCTGTGTTAGAGGGTATTTCGCCAAAATTGCATTTCTCAAGCTGTTCACAAATACATTTTTGGCAGCAATCGATCTGTTCAAATCACTGGCACCAGCTTGTGGGTACCGCGCTCGATAATTCGAGTAATCATTCACGGCATAGGTCGCAAAACTGATTGTCGATGGAGTAACAAACAGGTTTGGCGGAAACGGCAAAACCAAGCCGATGGTGTTGTAGATCCAAGCGCTGCTTTCAAGCGCAAGAAGCAACACAGCTCCAACTAGATGACGACTTCTCATTGGTTCCTCAGGGAAATGCGTGGGGAGGGAACACGATCCCAATCGCTTGGCAGGCGAAGCTCGCGAAGAAAGATCGGATTTGTGCGGACCAGCCAAATTTAACCAATTTTTGTCGTCTTCGCAATGCCTGTCCAAGAAATTCCTGTTCCCTCCGTCCGCGGATCGCGGCTCCATTCAACGGACTTGCGGGAAACCGATGGCGTCCGCGACCTCGCGAAACGCTGGGCGAGACGACGTAGACGGGCCACCCTTGCATGTTCGCAATGGACATGGAACCTGCGCTTTCCATGTAGTCAGAAAACGTCACCAGCCACCGGCAAGCTAAGCGTTGACGGGACTCGGCCCCAGCGGGTGACCAGAAATGGGGCATCAAACACTGGATCCCAGCCTTCGCTGTGATGTCACGAATGCCCCCAGGTGAACGATGCTGGACTCAGAACCCCGGCAACATCCGCGTTTGATCGCCAACAGTCAGCAATCCTCCCGCCATCGCCAGGGAAAGCTCGATGCGCTCTCCCGTCACGCGACCACTGGCCAATTTCCGTCCATCGATTGCGCGGACCGTCCATGCGCTCGCCTGCAATGCGGAAGGCAGGCTCACAGCCAGGATTCCCTGCTCGCGGCGCACGGACCACTCGGACGCGGCGGGCTTGAAGCGTCGCCCCACGCCATCGAGCACCAGCTTGTAGATCGCATGCTCTTCGACCACGTAGGGATCGTCGCCTTGGACAAGGTTTCCGCGAAAGGCGGTATCAAGCATGGTCCATGGTCCGCTTCGCGAGCGGGAAATGCCGTACCCCCGTCCTTGGAGGGTGTCGAAGGTCATGGTGGAAAAGAGGTTGCCGGACATCTTCCTGACCAACCATCCAGGCTCCGAAGCGGAATGGACATCCCATGTGTTGCCAAGATCCGTCGAGACGGCCACGTGCACCATCTCGCGGCCAGATTCCCCACCGAACAGCACCAGCTCGGAACCGTTGGATGTCAGAGGCACGAATTCGAAGGTCTTCATGCGGGGAGGCAGGTCGATCCGACTCCACGACCGACCGTCCGAAGTCCCCCGCACATAGGCGGAGTCCGCAACCGGATACCAGATCTTGTTGTTCCAGTGGTCGCCGGTCAGATCCTTGACGCCTACGGGTAGCGTGGAAACGGGAATCGACATCCAATAGACCCATGTGCGGAGTCCGTCGTTCGATCGGCAGAAGCTCACGTTGGCCCGGGCGGAATCGATGAGGCCGATCACCCCTCCACTGCTGATCGAATTGGATCGGCCAGCTCCGCATGCCGCCGGATAATCGATAGTTCTCCATCCTGCATCGGAGGTCCACGCATGGCTTTCGGCGCTATTCCACACGGTCTCGCCAAACATCTCCGCCGGGCTGCCATTGGGTGAGCTCGCCACGCTGTCCCAATGCGCTCCAACGTCCCGGGACCACCAGATGCGGTGCGCCGTATCGGCGACGATCCATGTGCCGTCCTTCGTCACCATGGACCTCGTGATCGCGGGCGACCTTCCCTGGGAGTCTTTTGGGACAGGAACTGTCGCGCCTTTCGAAGCGAAGGCGAGAGCGGGCAGGAGACAGAAGTGGAACAATGGCTTCACGGGGGATCATCCTGGTTCAGGGAGCATCGGCTGGTTACCGTGAAACCTACCGACTGCGCGCGATTTTGCCAAACGGCGAAGGAAGGGCTCTTCGAAACCTTCCTTCGCCCTGGATCGAGCGAACCTTAGGGCGCCAGCACTGAGCTGGCGTGCCAACCCTGGCCATCCCGCCAGCGCACCCAATAGATCCCGCGCTGGGGCAAGCGCAAAGCACCTCGCTCAGACAATGCGCTCGCGATGGCCTGCCCAGATGCATCCAGCAGACGTGCATCCACGGCGCCTGCAGGCAGGGTCAGCAACGAGCCGTCGCGTTTCAAGCCGGATGCAGATGACCCGTTTGTCGGCAATACCGAAGCGACCGGCCGGGCACGCAAGCGGTTGCGGATCCAGGTGCCGGATTGTGTCAAGTTGGCGTCCGTCCAGGCTCCCGTGGCGGATGCTCCGGGAAGCAGGGCCGCCGAGGATTCGTCGATGGTCACCAACGACCAGTTGGCCCAGCTGATCTTGTTCTGGTCCGCCCAATCCAGCCAGAAGGTGGCGGAATCCGCGCAGATGCGGTAATTGTCGGTGGGATTGGTGGCGCTCTTGCGTTGGCCACCATCGGCAGGCGAAAGCCCGAACTCCGTGATGAACAACGCGAGGCCCTTGGCGCGGGCGTTGTCGGCGCGTTTGATCAGATTGTGTCCGTGCGTGCAGGCGTAGAAGTGCAAGGTGTAGGCGACGTTGGTGTCCACCAGGGGGGACTTGGCCGCGCTATCCACATCCTGCGACCAGGTGGGCGTTCCCACGATGACCAGATTCTGACTGTACTGGCGGATCACGGGCAGGATCTGGTTGGCGTACCCTTTGACGTCCGCCCAGGTTTCCGCGCCGTTGCGTCCGCTCCCGCCTTTGGAATTGGGCTCGTTCCAGATCTCGAAGATCACGTTGGGCTTGTCGCCATAGGTCTTGGCCATATCGGTGAAGAACGTGGTGGCAGCCGCGACTTCCTTGTTGGCGGTGTCGGCGTGCCAATCGATGATCACGTAGATGTCGTTGGCGATGGCCGCATCCACCACCGTTTTCACGGCGGTGGTGATTCCCGTGGGATTGCGGAGATATCCGTTGTTGGCAGGCACCTTGGCATCCACCGGCTCGATGGCTGCCGCCGCCCGCACCACGGTGGATTTCCAGTCGGTGGTGAGACCGTCCACCACTTGGCGGTTGTAGAACTTTTCCCCGCCCCACACCGACCAGTACAAGCTCATGCCCGCCACCTGGAAGGGCTCCCCGTTCTTATCGAGGATCTGGTTTCCCTTCACCTGCAATCGTCCGTGATCGGTCACCACCCCGGCAATGGAGCTGGAGACGGCAAGAGCGCAGAAGGCGAGGATGGCTCGAAAAGGGTTCGACATGGTTTTCCCTGGGGTTGGTTGGATCCCGCAATGAACGAGTGAGTATTCTGCCGCTTCCAAATCGTTTCAGGTTGCGGAATCCTTCTCGAGACAACGAATAATCCTGATTCCCGCATTCGAGAAGGATGCAGCGCGCCGAACAAGGCGCCCTCCACGCAAAGCTCAGCCCTTGACCACCATCCACCAGAGTGCGACCAGCGGCAAGAGACTGGAGAGGGAGCCGACCAAGCTCCACATCCGGTTCAACGACCAATACCGGTCGGGAATCGGGGATCCATCGGCAAACTCCCGTGCCATACGTCCCAGCTTCCACTGCAACGGGATCAGCACGAACAACCAAAGAAGGCCGGATGCCACGAACAACGCGTGCCCCCAGATCAGCCAGGACTGACTCCACATTCCCGGCTGCGACCCTGCCAGGACATAACCGCCCATGGCAAGGAGCGTGACTCCAGTGATCGTGAAGATCTTGTCGGTCAGGCTCACCATTCGTTGGGCGAAGGCCACCACACGAGAATCACGGTTGCGATCGGCCATGGCCTTCCAAAAGGGGGTGATCAGGTTATTGCCTAAAAAAATCGCAACTCCCAGCAAATGCAAAAACTTCCAAAGTGCCATCGTTCCTCCCCTGTTCGGTGCGCAATGTTGGCGAAGCCAACATTAATATACCCAGCAATGTTGGCAAAGCCAACATCTATCTTAAGCCCCATGATGAAGGAAGGCACCTACCACCACGGAGATCTGCGCGAAGCGTTGCTCCAGCAAGCACTGAAGGACTTGGAAACCACTCCAGCGCACGAGCTGAGTGTTCGAGACATCGCCCAGCGAATAGGAGTTTCGAAAGCGGCGCCGTATCGACACTTCCCCACCCGCCTCGATTTTCTGGCGGCGATTTGCCAAAAAGGCTTTGGATCCTTCTTGGTCGCACTGAAATCCGTTCCTGCCCATCCCAAAGGTCCCGCTAAGACCCTGCGATCCATCGCGGCAGCCTACATCGACTTCGCCTGGCGCAACCCTTGGCTGTATCGGTTGTTGTTTTCGGCCGAAGGACTTCAATTGGCGAGCGAGTCCACGAAAACAACGGGCAAGGAATGTTTTCGCGTCCTGGAGGAAGCGGCGAAAGAGGCCCAAATGGCCGGGTGGCGGTCCAACGACGATCCGGCCTGGCTTGCCTCCGCGCTTTGGGCGCATGTCCACGGAGTCGCCATGCTGCGCCTGGAGGGTTTGCTCGCCTCCCCGCAAGGGAGGGGGGACACCTATTGGGAAGACCTGGCGGGAGCCATGGTGGAAATATGACAGTTTTTGACTGCCCTTGGGGTCGATCTGACCCTTTCGCAGGCCTGTGGGATCCCTCTCCGTCTCACCGGATTCGCGCATCGGCTAACCCATTGATTCGGCCCGATTTCCAGCGATTTCAAGACCTTGTCAACACTTCTACCTCTCCTGCACCGCTACAGGGAGCAAAATCGGCAACACTGCCAAAAGAAGTGCACCGAATTTCGGTAGATTGACACTTGCGCCCGGACTGGTCCGGTTCCGCGAGGAATCCCGGTCTACATCTCCTGAATGGGGGGCGTTCGCCCTTTTTTCCGTTCTTCGCGAGCCTGCCATCGCTCCTGAAAAGGAACATCCTGTGCCGATCGTCCAACCTGGGCTCACCCGCAAGCTGTTATCCATCCTTTGCCTGGCCGCCCTGGGTCATGCTGCCAAGACCGTCGTGGTGCTCAACCCTTGGGCCAGCGATGCCACATTGTCCAGTGGCACCCCCCAGGTCTTCGGTGTGGCCAACAACTGGAACGGCGACATGGTTGCCGCCAACCAGTTCCAGCGCCTGACCGGCAACTGGTGGTCGTTCACCTTCGCCAGCAACACTCCGGGAGATTTCCGACTTCTCAATCGCGCGATCAGCAGCACAGGCAACAATTGGAACGAGTACGGGTTGGCTGGTCTGGGCTCCACCGCGGTCTTCAACTTCAACACCCAGTTTGCCACCCAAGACACGGTCTGGATCGTGCCGGATACGACCACGGCCGCCCGCACGCCTGCCATCCGCACCACCAACCCCGTGGTGGTCGCGCCTCCGGCCAGGAGGGGAACCCTGATGCTCCTTAACCCCTGGGTGACCACCGATTCCGGTCGGTCCCCCTCGATGCAAGTAGCGGGTCAGGCCTGGACGCCCCTGGTGGCGGTCGCCGGCAACGGCGGTTGGTACTCCGGCCCTCTCGCCTTCAGCGGATCCCTGCTCGTGGGACTGCGCAACGCCGCGGGAACTTCGTATCTGGGACCCACGGGAATGGTCGGCACACCCACCACCCTGGCCCTGGACACCGCCTTCGCCCGCAACGACACCATCTGGGTGGTTCCCACGAGCGCCGCGCCTCGGATCCTTTCCGCCGCTCCGGCGACCACCTCCACCGTGATCATGCTGCTCAACCCCTGGGAAGGCACCTTGCCAGGACGAGCGCCGGCCATCCAAGTGGAATCGCAGGCCTGGAAGCCGTTCGCCGCCGTGTCCGGCGGTTCGGGATGGTACTCCACCACCACGGCCCACATTTCGCGACTCCAGGTCTCCATCCGCAACGCCGACACCTCCGCCTGGCTCGGCACGACAGGAACTGTCGCAGCACCCACCATCCTGGTCCTGGACAGCGCGCGCGCCAAGAACGACACCATCTGGCTGGTTCCCGTTTCCGGAACCGTCCGAGCCCTCTCCCAGGCCCCGCGGATCGTGCGCCTGATGGTGTTCAATCCGTGGGATGGAGCGTTTCCCCTGCAGCGGCCGGTGGCGTACTTCGACGGTTCCGCATCGGGCAATCCCATGATCGCCTCCCGCACCCAATGCGGTTGGTACGAACTGGCCCTGCCCGTCCTGCCCGCGAACGTCCTTTTCCGATCCTCCCAAACGGGCACCACCTTCGGACAGGGCGGAGTGGGCAGGGCCACACCTTTCACCCTGACGGGAATCGCCTCGGACTCCATTTGGATCGCTCCGGCACCCGCTCCCACGGGGTCGGCGTTGGGCACCACCCACCGGTCGGATTCCGGCACCTGCAACGTGGCGCTCCTGGCCACCACCGTCCACGACTTCGGGACCCACCCCAACTTCTTCCAGAACGTGACCGGCGTGGTGACGGGCATCATCCAAGACACGCTCGATTCCTTCCGCAAGCCCGTCCTGAAGGCGAACTTGGCCAGCAACAACCTGATCCGCACCTGGTTTCGGGACTCGGCGGGGGTCAACGCCGCCACCTGCCGCGACATCGCTCTGACCTTGGACACCACGACGGGCACCTATCGGGTCGACCAGCCGGAATTCTTCCCGGTGGACGACTTCCTGACCCTCCCGGACGGCACTCCCAACCCCTTCAATTCGCTGAATGTCGCAGGAAACACCTACGCGCACAACTTCGCCTTCTGCATGGAAAGCCATGGCGAGTTCGAATACAAACCCGGCCAGGTTTTGGACTTCCGCGGTGACGACGACCTGTTCTACTTCATCGACGGGAAGCTCCGAATGGAGCTGGGCGGCATCCATGGCCCGGCATCCGGCTCCATTCTGCTGGACACCATGGGACTCGTCGCGGGCCAGACCTACCCGTGGGACTTCTTCTTCTGCGAACGCCGACCCACCGGATCGAGTTTCCGCATCACCACCTCCATGAACTTGCGCACGGACCTGGCCTTGCGCTTCCAGGATTCCATTTCTGGCAAGAACTTCGTGGTGCAGATCTGGTCGGCGCAGACCCTTGGTCGCGGCTGCGAGGCCAGGAAAATCGAATCGCCCGCGCCCGGACAAGTATTCCTGACCGGACCGACCGGAAACACCTGGACCCGCCTTCCGGTGGGAACGAGCTACGGCGGGATCCGGGTCTCCGACAGCGGCTGGCAGACCGTGCTGGACACCTCGGCCCTGACGGGACTTCCCTATGGCCATTACGTGGTGCGCGTGCGAAGCACCCGCGACACCACCAAATACCGCGACCTTCCCTTCAGCCTGCTTCCTCCCGAGCCTCTCAAGCACAAGCTGGAGCCCGGGGCGCGTTGCGACCTGCTTTCCGGCAAGCTCCCCGACGGCGAAGGCTGCCTGGATGTCGGATCGCTCGATGGCACCACATTGCGCACGCCCTTGGCCACCACGAGGCTTTCTTCCGACGGGTTGGTGCTTTGCGGAACCGGAAAGGTCGTCGTGCCCGGAACGGACATCGTTTACATCGTCGACCAATCCTCCAGCATGGACGGCGGCACCCTGGTGTTCGATGGCAAGGACACCATCCGCTTCATGACCTGCCAGAACTGGACCTACAACCGCGCCGTGTATCCGGCCGCCGCGCCTTTGATCAACCTCAACGGATCCCCCTACCGGATGCTCCCCACCACCATGCTCGATTCGGCCATGGCCAGATGCACGCCGTCGGGAGATCCGTACACCGTGCGGGTCAAGACCCTCCAATCGGCCATCCAGCAGCACGGTCAAGCCAGCCCCACCTCGCAGGCGGCCTGGATCTCGTTCGGCGGCACGTACCATGGCTCCGAGCTGGCCAACCTGGGGGATCTGTTCCAGCGCGATTCGTTGATCAACAGCATCCAGTTGGAGAAGCTCACCGGGACAAACTACGCCAACCCGTTGGGTTGGGCGCGCGCCATGCTCCAGGGCGCAACCGGTGCGGCCGGCACGATGTCAGGTTCTGTCAATCAACGCAAGGCGATCATCATGATCTCCGATGGCTCGCCAAACGACGACCAGGCGGACATCTACGCCGCGCTGGGCAACGGCCCCAGGGTCCAGGATCCCATCGGAGGCTCCTGGACGGTGGCTGCCGGTCCCACGCCGCCCGTCTTCGGGATCATGCTTTCCAACACCGCCCAGGCGGGAAATGTCCTGGACTCCCTGGCCAGGCGATCCGGTGGCCGCTACTTCCTGATCCCTCCGCTGGACCGCGACAGTCTGGCTCGCGCCATGAACTTCATCTTGGGATCGGTCATCTCCCAAGGGACTCCCGACTCCCTTCGTGTGACCAACAAGACCAACGGACAGGTTTCGGTGGGTGTTGCAAGCACCCGTGAAGGTACCGGATGGCGTTTCCGGCTGGATTCCCTGGTGGGACTGGAGCCCGGACCCAACGTGTTGGAATTGCGCAACGTCCTGCACCTGTCCGGAAGGGATTCCGTGGTCACGGCCAACTGGACGGTGGTGGTCAGCGACTCGGCCCCTCAGATCGTGCCCAACGGCCCGGATTCCACCGTGATGGCAACCTGCTTCGATCCTACCCGGTTACGCATCCGTCCCGCTCGCGACACTTCCCGTCTGTTCGCCGACGTGGGCGACACGGAACTGAAATTCCTGGTGGACTACCGCTACGACCGCCAGTTGACCGCACCCCTGTGGTTTGCCACCGACATGTCCAAGGACGCCGGATCCTTCGCGCCGGCACTTGCCGCACCTCCCGCGGGGGTCCGTGCGCTGATCGAAGGCGTGCGCACCTGGAACGGCGCTCGGGTGGATCCCACCGACAACGTCATCCAGACCGGCACCGGATGGGACACGGTCCGGGCGATCTACGTGACCCCACGCGACAAGCGCGACGTGGCCACCGCCTTCCTGCCCGTGCGACGCCCTTCCGTCGCGGGCATTTTCCTCTCTCCGGACACCGCCGAAGGGAAGACCGGCTGGATCCAAGCGACGGTGATCGATTCCAACGTCCTGGCCGATACCGTCCTGGCCAAGATCTTCCACTCCCGGGGCGACACGGTGCGGCTTGTGTTGCGACGCGATGCGTCCGGCAACTTCACCGCGACGGTCCCCTTCCAGCAGGCCAGCCAGATCGTGGTGGAAGACCCCTTCCTCCAGATGGGACCCCAGCGTCAGTTTCTGCTGGACACGATCATGGGGTCCTACGCAAAGGCGCGCGACACCGCCTATCTCCGTCGTCCCCCGCCACGATTGCGCTTCATCAACGGGGCCGGAATCCCCTTCGACACCCTTGCCTACCGCACGGTGGACCTCGGAACTTCCGACACGATCCGCGTGGGACAGTTCGTGGGCGACTCGCTTCTGCGCCAGGAAGCTCCGTTGACCATCAACTTCCCATCTGCACTGGGAGTCCAGACTCTGCCCCCAGCGGGTCCTTCGGCGCTCGTGCAAGGCTTCGCCCTCGTGCAGACCACCGGCTTGGCGCTCTCGCCCAGCGGGATGGTCACGATGCGGGTGGTGGGATTGGCCGACTCGCTTACGTTCCAGGTGGGCGTGGTGGGTTACCACTTGCGCTACATCGATCCGTCCGGCAACCTGGTGGATTCCGCCTCGATCGATCTCGACGTGCGGACCGACACGCTCCTGCGGATCGAAGTGTGGAACAAGAACGGTCTGTGCTCCGGCTGCAACGGCTGGATGTCGCCGATCCAGCTGCCCCGACAATTGCAGATCTTGTCGACCACGGGGTTCCCGCTGGACTCCATCGAAATCGTCAACGGCCGAGCGGCCTTCCGCGTGTTCGGGGCCGAACCGATCCAGGGCCACTCCCTGCGGCTGTGGTCGGAGGGATTGGCCGCGGGCGGGAACATCGCACCGGTCAGTTTCCGTCCCTACCGCTTGCGGTTCGTGGGATCCGCCGGCCAGCCGCTCGACGCCTTCGGGTTCGACACCGTGTTGCGCGCAAGCGTGCTGCTGGATGTCCAGCTTTGGGGAATGCACGGACCCGCCGTGTTTTCGGCATCGATGGCCGCCGCGGCCCTGGATCCCTCCATCGTGGTGACCGACACCGCGGGCGCCATCGGTTCTTCGTTTGTCCTGACCAACGGGCGTGCCCGTCTTCGCCTCCGATCGGACATTCCCGTGGACGCCAGCGCCCTGCGGCTTTCGGTGGACTCGCTGTGGGCCGTCGTCGATGCCCAGCCTCTGACCTGGCGCTCACCCCCGCCGGATTCGGCCGTCTACCAGGACCTGGACGGCGACGGAGGATTGGATCGCGTGACGGTGCATCTGCGACTTCCCTGGTCTCCCTCCAACGGCGTCGCGCTTCCTTGGCCCGCAGCCTCCAACCTGCTGGACCTTTCCAAGGCGAAGATGACGGTCCCGGCGGATTCCCTTTCCGTGGAATGGAACTTCACCGCCGCGCAGTCTCCTCGGACCACCGGCTGGATCGGGTCCGTTCCCCAAGCCGCGTTCGTCTGGGCGAGCGGCCGACCGACCCAGATGTTTCCCATCTTCGAGCGGATCGCCCCGATTCCCGTACGCGCCCAACTACGGCGAGGCTCGGCCGTGGATACCTTGGTGGTCTCCGTTTCCGAGACGTTGGACGCTTCCCTGGTGAACGCGACCGCGGATCTTGTCCGTCGCATCGCACCCACGGCCAGCGCGGTCACGGCCGCCAGTGCCACGTGGGATCCGGTCCGTAGCCAACTGCGCCTGGCGATCGGTCGCGACAGCGTGGACCGTATCGTGCGAGCCGGAGACAGCATCCGTCTTTCCGCACTGGCCCAAGCGCGCGATGCCGGTGGCACGGCGCCAGGAATTGTCGCGCCTTCGGTGGTGGTGGAAGGATTGGACCAACCGCCCACCCTGGCCGTGGTGACCGACGACGATGGCGACGGACGGGCCGATCACGTGACGCTCCACTTCGACATCGCCCCGCGGGTGGTGGACGCCTATACCTTCCGCTGGCCCGATCGCGACGGAAAGCTCCAGGTGCGCAACGTGGGAGCGACGCCCACCAGCAGCGACTCCGATGGCCGCGTGCAAGTGTTCTCGATCGAGCCTTGGGAATTCGGCGCCACGTCCTGCTCCAACCCGGGCTGTTCCGGGCTGGGCACCATGTGGACCACCCGGTGGACCGACACCCTCAGCGGCAGCTTCGACGAACTGGACCGCGTGGTTCCCGTGATCATGAAGGCGCAACTGCGCTTTTCGCGCACGGAAGGACCGCTGGACACCCTGCGGGCGTTCCTTTCCGAACCGGTCACCGCCGCCGACGGCGCGGCCTGGCTGCGTTGGGGCAAACCCTCCAGGAGCGAGGCGGGCGATTCGGTGGTCCGCAAGGTCCAGTTCTTCGGAAACGGCAGCATCGTGGAGCTCTACGTGGATTCCACCTTCCTGGCGACCGCCTCCGATTCCGTGCGCATCGCCCAAGGCGGAGGAATCGCCGACCTGCTCGGAAACGCTCCGGGCAGGACCGCGCTTTGGGCACCCATCGAAGTAGGCCCCACCCGCCTGAAGCTCCAGGTCCAGCCGTGGCCCGCCATGGCCAATTACACGGGCTGGCAGCTGCCGCCTTCCGAACCGCCGTTGTCGGTTTTTGTCCGGGCCACATCCTCCGACCCGTGGCGGACTCTCGACGGGGCCGCGCCCGCCCAGGACGCGAGCCACTACGCCGGCTTGCTTCTGAAGACCAACAAGGACCTGGACGACGCGGTGATCTACGTCTACGACAACTCCGGTGTCGCGGTGACGAAGATCGATTTGGCACCGGTCCAGGAACTCGTACGACAAGGATTGCTTCCCACCACCGTTCGCGGCGACATCCAGGTCTGGATCGCCTGGAACGGCAAAGGAAACCATTTTGCAATGGCCTCGTCGGGCGTGTACCTGTTCCGTGTGATCGCCTGGAAGATGTTCGAAGGACGGCGCGAACTGGTCCACCAGGTGTACACCTTGGGCTGGCGCAACCCCATCACTCCGGCCCCGCCCAAGGACCTGCCCTTCCTGCCCCAATACGACTGGTAGCCGTTTTCCTTGGGGAGGCCAGCCTCCCCTGGCACCAGCCATTTTTCCGGGACTTCCCAAACCGCATGCTCCAAAGGTTATTTTGGGCGTTGTTGTTTCTACAAAACCTCGGAGAATTCACCATGAAGCATCGCCTCAAGGCCTTGGCTGTCGGAATCTGCTGCCTCGCCGCCGCACCTTCCCAGGCACAGAACCTCATCCCCAACGGCAATTTCGAGTCCGACACCACGGGCTGGGCATTGGCCATCAACAATACCGCCGCCGCAGGCGCCGCCACCGCCTCCATGCACTCCGCCGCCGCCGCGCATACCGGCTCGTTCGGCGCCCGCGTGCAGGTCACCGCCGCGCAAGGCTCCTCGAACAACTGGTACATCCAGTTGAAGGTCCCCTCCGACAACGTCGTGCTTTCGCCCAACCGCTCCTACAAGCTCACCTACTGGGTGAAGTCTTCCATCGTCAAGACCTATTACGGCGCGTTCCAGGTCAAGCTGGAATCCACCTCCTACCAGAATCTGACCGTCTCCAGCGGCTGGACCCAGGGCCAGGCCCAGGCCTCCACCGGTGACGCCGTCACCACTCCGCTGGTCATGCAGGTCTCGCTGGGAACCGACACCGGCACCTTCGACTTCGACGATTTCGTGCTGGAAGACATCGGCCCATCCAAGGGACCCGCCACCATCGCGTTCGCCGCCAAGCCCGCATGGGAAACCGGAATCTACCGCAACCTCTTCACCGAATACGGCTACTCGCAGGCCAAGTCGGACGAAAAGGTCGCCAGCACATTCAACCAGTTGTTCTTTGGTGACAGCGCCACGCAGCGTCTGTACCGGATCGTTCCCGGCGACACCACCAAGGCGTTCATCGATGCCACCAACTACGTGCTCACCGAAGGCCAGAGCTACGGCATGACCATCGCCGTGCAGATGAACCGCAAGGACGTCTTCGACAAGCTCTGGAAGTTCGCCAAGCTCCACATGCAGCAGAAATCCGGCGACAACAAAGGGTACTTCGCCTGGAAGGTCGCCTCCAAGTCGCCATTCACCCCCGAGGACGTGAATCCGGCACCAGACGGCGAGGAATACTTCGTGACTTCCCTGTACCTGGCCGACAAACGCTGGGGCAGCAGCGCCACCGACGGCGACATGCAAAACTACAAGCAGCAGGCCGACAGCATCCTGACCTACATGGTCACCGCTCGCACCACACTGGGTCCGCTCGTGGATCCCGCTTCCAAGCAGATCGTGTTCTCGCCGGCCGGCAACAATCCCTTCACGGACCCTTCCTACCACCTGCCCGCCTTCTACAAGCTTTGGGGCGCCTTCGCCAGCCACAACAACGCGCTGTGGAACGCGATGGCCGACACCTCCGTCGCTTTCTTCCTTCGCGCCTCCAACAAGTCTCCGTACGGCATCATGCCCAACTACGCGAACTTCGATGGCTCGGCCGCGATCTACCCCAACGCGCAAGTGACGGATTCCGGCGACAACGCGCAGCGCGCCTTCCGCTACGACACCACCTACGGCGCCGACGCCCACCGCACACCCATGAACATCGGCGCCTGGTGGAACTGGTTCCAGACCGACACCAACACGCATACGGTATCCGACAAGTTCCTTTCGTTCCTGCGCGCCCAAGGCGGCGCCACCCTGAAGTACAACCAGGTCTACTCGCTGACGGGTCTGCCCTGCGCGCCCTCCGGATGGACTCCGGGCGAAAGCCAGGTCGGATCCAACGCGGCGGCCGTGCTGGCTTCTCGCGACACGGCCAACTGGGCCTTCGTGCGCGCGGCGTTCGACCAGCCCACCCCCTCCGGCCAGTACCGCTACTACAACGGCATGGTGTACATGCTGGCCCTGTTGCACGTCACCGGCAACTTCAAGGCATGGGGATCGCCCGGCATGATCCTGCAAACCGGCGTGGAATCCAAGCCGGCCGTCTCCGCCCCGCGCAGCCTGCTGCGTGGCCGCGAGCTTTCGCTGTCGGGCCTGGAAGGCTCCACCGTGCGACTGCTCGACGCCAAGGGTCGCGTGTCGTTCACCTCGCCCGTCGTCGGCGGCAAGGCCCGTCTGACCCTGCCTTCGCGCGGCCTGTGGATCGTGGAATCGGCCCGCTCGCGCAGCATCGTCACCGCTCCCTGATTCGGTAGACGCGTTTGAATCGAAGGCCGCCTTCTCCACTGCGGAGAGGCGGCCTTTTTTTGTTGGGCATGCTAGACTTTCGCCATGCCCAGCCATCCTCCGTGCCGTTCCCAAAAGAGTCCCCGCTTGGTCTTAACCGCCCTCTCCGCCTGCCTTGTCTCCTGCGGCGACAGCGGCTCGGCCTCCACGGCTCCCGCGGAACCCACCCAATGGCCTGCGACTCCAGGCGCGGTGATCTACGACTTTTCCAAAGGTGATTCCCTGGCCTCCCGCGACGGCTGGTCGTTCGCCGACCCCGGCTGGAAGCTGGAGACCATCTCCGCCACCGGCGAGAAGGCCCTGCCCTTCCGGTATCCGGGCGTGGTGCCCGGCGAATACGGCATGTCGGAAATGCGTTTCTGGATGCCGCATGGCGACAAATTCTGGATCTCGTTTCGCTGGCACATCCCCGCCAACTACCACCACCGCCACGACACCCGCCTGGAGATCCCCTTGGCCTCCCGCGATGGTTGGCAGCTGGGCGATACCGTGGTGGGCACGGACAACGCATCCTGGGGGGCGATCTCCCAGCAGGATTCCGCGGGCATATTCCTCCGGTTCGCCCTCAAGTCCATGTACAACGAGGTCTGGAACGGCGAAGTCACCAACCGCACGCGCGGCAAGAAGGCCTCCGCCCTCGGCCGCTCGCAGTGGCCGGCCAACAACAAGCTGCTGGCCGTCTGGGCCGACGAATACTCGGCGCGCGGCACGGGCTCCACCATCGTGTGGGGCACGGACCTGGACTGGGCCTCCGGCGAGAAAGGGTCGCTGCTCACGGTGGGCTATTCCGTGGGAGGATTGACCGTCACCGGAGCTCCAGCCAACGGAGGGGTGCTGATCCGCGCCCAGGACGCGGGAAAATGGATCGACCTGGTCTTCCATGGACAATTTTCGTCTGCCAATGGCAAGAGGGACGGCGTGATCGGCTCGTGGTACCGTCGCCAAGGGGAGCCCACCTGGACCCAGGCCCACGACATCCGCGACGCCGACCTCAACCGCCCCACCGCAGGGGCAGACTCCCTGCGCAAGTGGCAGGCGGGCTACCTCATGGGCTGGGCCAATTCCGGCTACGACCAGACCACCGTCTTCCACATCTCGCGCATCGAGCATAGCCTGGCCAAGCCGACGTTTTTGCCGTAAGTCGTCAGGAATCCAAAGCCCCGCCGGAAATGCCCGACAAGGCACTTTCCGCTACGCCAGGATCTCGTCGGTGATCACCTTGAATCCCACCAGCGTGTGTTGCCCGAACGAGCTGCACATGGCCACGTCGGCGGCGTCGCGACCGCGCGCGATCAGAATCCGTCCGATGCGCGGCGTGTTGTTGCGCGGATCGAAGGTGTACCAATGCCCGCTCAGGTAGACCTCGAACCACGCGGCGAAATCGCCCGGGGCGTAGGGCGGCGGGGTTCCCATGTCGCCCAGGTATCCGGTGCAGTAGCGGGCCGGGATGTTCATGCAACGGCAGAAGGCCACGGCCAGGTGCGCGTAGTCGCGGCACACGCCCACCTTCTCGTTGAAGGCTTCCAGCGCGGTGCGGGTCACGCGGGCCTTTTCGTAGCCGAACACGATGTGGTTGTGGACGAAGTCGCAGATCGCCTGCACGCGACCCCAGCCCATGGGCGCGTTCCCGAAGAGGCTCCATGCGATTTCCGACAACTGGTCGGTTTCGCAGTAGCGGCTGCCCAGCAGGAACACCAGCGCTTCTTCGGGAAGATCCTGCACGGGCACCTGGACGGCGTTGGGCACCACCGGATCGGGTAGTCCCGAATCGCGGATGACCACGTCGGAGGAAACAAGAAAACGTCCAGCAGGGGCAACCACGCGACTGCACCAGTTTCCGAACAGGTCGCGGTAGGCGGACATGGGGACCGGAGGATCGAAGGTCAGATCGTCGCGGCTGGCCAGATCGGAAACGCGCGAGGAATGCACGTTCAGATTGAAAATCATGGGAGTGGGCTGCGGGCACTCGTAGAGCATCTGGAAACCGAGGCGAATCTTCATTGGGAGTACTTTCGTATAACGCTGTTTTGAGGTTCGGTGGATGCTCGGAGTGAATCGATAATCGTCCTGCGCAACGCCTTCCAGCGTGGTACAGGCCCGAACACCGTGTCGTGGTTGATTTCCAGCTCGATCCCGATGTAGGAGCGAGGCGAGAATCGTTTGCGCAGATGCGCGGTCAGGCCGTCGTGCTTGCCCAGGTAGGGGTAGTTCCGCCGTACGCGCAGAGCCGGGTCCATCGAACGCAACGCCGCCTTCCATCGATCGCAAAGCGCCGCTTCGCCCGGCCGGCTGGGGTCGTAGAGCAGCCCCACATCGGCGGTGCGCACCTGGCCATCCAGTACCGGCGTGAAACTGTGCGAGGCGATGTGGATCACACGATGTTTCCGCTTCACCACCTCCGATACCAACGATTCCACCTCGGAACGGTAGGGCGCCCAGTGTTTGGCGACAACTTCTGCCCTGAGGCTCGGGGGGTCGACGGGAACGGCATCGAAGAATTGGCGCGGGTGGCCGTTGGAGCGGTTGAGGTCCACCACGAGCCGACTGACCTCGGAGCTCACGCAGGGCGCACCAAACGCCTTCGCCAGCTGCCGCGCCATTTCCAGGGCGCCCGGATCCCAGCCGCGATGGGTCTGCAAAAGCGATTTGAAAGAAGAGAAATAGCGACGATATGCTGGCGGGATGCGATTGCCGCCATGTTCGCAAGTGATGACGAAGCAGTCCATGGCTCGACCTTTCCGTCATCCATCGTGTCGCCGCCGATGGAATACCGGCCGCGCATCTTCTGGAAGGAAAGGTACACGTTTGGACGGCCGAGGAATTCGCATCCATCCGTCGACTTGTTCCGGGTCTACTTTGTCATGCCAATGGCATTCGAGCCTTCTGACAAAGAGGAGATCATCCAATCGCTTTGGGGCGGCTATGGCCGTCTGGTGAGACGCCGCACCCCCAATGGTCCGATCATCGTCAAGGACATCCGTTGGCATTCCGGCAAAGGGGACGCCTCACATCGCCGGAAATTGCGCTCCTACCAGGAGGAATCGCACTGGTACGCACATTGGGCTGCCCGAGTCCCAATGTGCTGCCGCATTCCCTGCTTCCTGGGAGTGGAGTCAAAATCTGACGGAATGATCCTGGAACTGGAAGATCTGGATGCGGCGGGATTTCCCAGGAGATCTTCCCGACTCCGCGGCGACGACCTGCACGGAGCCATCGCCTGGTTGGCCACCTTCCACGCCGCGTTCCTTGGCGTCGCGCCGGATGGCTTGTGGGAAGAAGGATCCTATTGGCATCTGGGCACCCGTCGCGAAGAATACGCCGCCATGCCTCCCAGCCGCCTGCGCACCCTCGCCCCCGAGCTCGACCGTCGATTGAGCAAGGCCCGCTTCCGCACGATCATCCACGGCGACGCCAAGCCAGACAATTTCTGCCTTGGTGCACCTGGCAAAGTGGCCATGGTGGATTTCCAGTACGTGGGCGGCGGATGCGGCATGCGCGATCTCGCCTACCTGATTGATTGCGTATTCGACGAAGCCCCCGAGGGCCGACGCACAGCGGACGCACTGGACACCTACTTCGGCATCCTGCGCGATCGCTTGCGCGCCGATGCACGCCATGCGCCGCTGGCCGAGGCGGTGGAGGCAGAATGGCGCGAGTTGTATCCCGTGGCTTGGATGGACTACCAGAGATTTTTGGAGGGGTGGCGCAGGGGGTGATGCAACCTGAACGACACGGTCGACGCCAGATTCCGTTCATGCGATCCAAATCAATTCGCGCCAATTGACCCCGGTCCATCATCCCGTAGGGACGCAAAATTTTGCGTCCCTACGATACAGGGAATCCGGGGACATTGGCGCGATTTCCAACAGCCCTTGGATAGGGTCGGGCATCAACGCGGAATTCATCCATTTTTACGCTCGGGAAATGGGACATTCGTTCTCTACGCGCGTTCGGATACCTGCAATTCTCTCAAAGGCTGTCGGACCTCGCCGGGCAAGCGTTCACCAGAAACCTTGGCATCGGCCCTTTCTCCGTTGCGAGCTCCGGGAAATTCTCGATCACCCGGTCTTGGAGACTTGCAAAGGATCTCGTGAATCTGGCAGAATCTCCTCTAAAAACGAAATGGGAGCTGCGTGTCAGCGCGATCAAAGCGACCGCCTGAGGTAGATCGAGCGAATCCAAAGGCCTACCGAAGTACAACCTGCTCGCGGAATCCGGTTGGAACAGATCACGTCCATATAAACTCCGATCAAAATTCGCGGAAATTGCTTGATCCACGGTCCAGTGACGGGTGATCCAGAGGATGGCCAGAAGTCGATCTTCCAAACCTTTGATCCCTGTGAAATGATTGCGCTCCCCAAAATCAGCCGCTCGGTATCCAGCGCCAAACCACGACTTTCCCGGATGCTTATCGAAGTAGAACGACCCAAGAATTGCCATCGGAAACCACCCCAGATACGCAGACCTCATCCGCATCGGTCCGGTCTCACCGATGGATACCCACCCCACCTGGCGGATCTTCAACGGGAGGATGCGCTGGGGCGGCGGAGCGATGCGCGGGACGATGTCGGCCACAGCAACATGGTAGACGATTTCCGTCAAGGCGAACCAGGCCAGAACCATCCCAACAAGGAACGCGGCAACCGCCCCGAACAGCACGCGCGGTTTGCGCAGGATGAGAGGAAAGGTCATGGCATGTGCCCTGGAAGGGATTGCCGGACGCGAAATCGAGCTGTTACCATCTCAGTTCCTTTGGGATTTGCGTGATCTTCGTTCGATCGAGGAATCCGGTCCCGATGGCTCCCCGCACCGGGAATGCCCACAGGATCCGCCGCAGATCGGGATGCCCGAGGCAGTCAACCAGAATTCGACATTCAGGACCAGCGGGAATCGATCCTCCTCCGGCCTCGAAGCGATGGCTTTGTCCATGAGCGAGAGGAACTCGTGGAGACCTCCGAACCGGGGAGCCAGGAATTCGACATTGACCACGGCGGATCGCCGTACGGGTGTTCTCGCCGGGGAAGCCAGTCGCGTCGCGAGGGAATCATTGTCCAGGATATCCTCGCGCCCAAGCTCTCCTACGCCGGGAAGCTGCTCGGGCCGATCGTAGAAGGCCCCACCTGAATCCCAAGCCAGGACCACATACACGGAGTCGATCATCCGGGAAAGGTCCACGAAATTCTCGGGAGACTCCAGATCAAGGAGGGTCAAACGGAGATCATCCCGGCCCTCCACCCGCAAAACGAGGTCCCGACGCCCCGTGGAACGGATCGTCTGCAACGCCACCAGGTAAAGGCTGCTGGGAGTGGAGGAATCAGCCTCGAAAAGGACCATCCGTCGTGGATCATGCTCGATCGCTTCGATCAGACTGCCCAGCACGAGACCCGCCCAGATGCTATCCGGAAATTCCAGGCTCTCGCTCCTGGATTCGTTGACGATCGGAGACAGATGCTGTCCATTCACCAGGAGCTCCTCCTTGGTGATGCGCACATGGATCGCGTCGGGGACGTCGAGGATCGCCTCGGCATCTGACAACAGAACATTGGCGAGGACCGCCACCAAACCCGCGAGCACAAAGAAAACGATCAGGATCAGGCATCGCATGGCGAATCTCTTGATTTTCTTATGCATGCCGGATGGGAAGGCAGGCGGAGACGCAGGAGGAATCACGGCGCGCGACCTGGGTGAGCCGGCCGAGCGGACACGCTATCGCGCTCCAAAGCCCGGAGGGAATCGATGAGGTTGGGCGCGTTGGGATCGAGGTATCCGGAACTCGAATCTGGTTCCTCCCCCCACAAGCCCTCTTCGCGAGGGGAATCACCGCATCCGCCACCCAGGCATTCCGGCCCGCACATCATCTTGGTCGGCCGTGTGTGCCAGCTATGGACGTTGAGTTCCAACCGCATGCCGTGGGGATCCGAACGCATCGACAGTGCCTCCCGGATCCTACCCAGCAGATCGTGGAGCTTTCCAAAATTCCTGCTGGACACCTCCAGATTGACCATCACCGCTGAACGCGTGGGGGTGCTGGCTGTCGAGGCCAACCGGCCAATCAGGGAATCCACGGCGATCCCCGGAGAACTCGCAGCATAGGCGACGGGTGGTAGAGTTTCCTTCTGCTGGTGGAAACTGACGGAGTCCCTTCCAACGATCACCACGTACGCCGAATCCAACGCTCTGGAAAGATCCACGAAGAAGACCGGCCCCGGCTCCAGGATGGGAAGCGCGACATCCGGGCGCCCGCTATTACGCAAGACCAAATCATGCTTTCCGGCCTCGCGCAGCGACCGAATCACGATCATGTAGAGGGCGTAGGAGGTCGCGGAATCCGCCCACAGGAGGACCTTCCCCCGGGGATCCTCCGACAACCTGTCCACCAGCCTGCCCAAGAAGAATCCGGAAAAAGCGCTGTCCGGATAATCGAGCTGGTTGATTCGCGGATCAAAAAGGATCGGGAACAACGGGTCTCCATCGACAAGCAGCTCCTTGTCCGTGATCCGCACCTGGATCGGTCGGGAGTTCCTGTAGCCTTCGTAGGCCGACCGGACGAGGGGACTCATCCACAGGCCCGCCAGGAGAGCCCCTGCGAGAAGCGCCAAGAGGATCCTTCGCAACGCTTTGTTCGAGGACACCTGTCCCTTCCCTTCGTGCATTCCACTCCTACCCATCGCCTTTTCCGTCCGCCCCCTCACCCCGGCCCCGCCAATTCGCGCACTTCCACGCTCGTGCTCTCGCCGGAGAGGATCGGGCATTTGGAAGCCAGTCGCACCGCATCGCGCTGGTCCTTGGCGGAGACCACGATGTACCCGGCGACAGAAATCGACTCCGCGGCGTACGGCGAATTTTCCACCACGCCTCCGGGCCGCAGGACCTTGCCTTTCCGATGGAAGTGGTTGCCGCCCTCCAATCTTCCTTGCGATCGGATCCACTCGATCCATTCGGCCCACTGTTCCATGTAGAGGCGCATCTGTTCGGGCGAAGGTTGCGCGTCGGGCGTGAGGATGTCCATCCGGAAGATCAGGGCGAACTGGCGCATGTGGATCTGCCTCTCGGGAAGGGAGTCGACTGAATGGGAATGCCCAGAACTTAGCTTCCCTCCCGGCTTCCCTCCCGCCCACCGGCCCCCTCGATGCCTTCCCTCTTGATGCATCGAGGACTGCGAACCATATTCCACCCCATGTCCAACGAGCTCCCTGATCGCCTTCCTCGCCTTTGGCCGCGCATGCCAGGCCGATTCCTCCATTGCGCCATCCTCGCGGGAATCCTTGTGGCACAAGGCAACGCGCAGAACACCACCGACACCTCGCGGGTCCGGGATTGGGAGGTGTCCCTGCAGATCGAAATGTCCTCTTTGGGGTTGGATTTCTTCCAGGGCGATCTCGCGCAAAAGGTCCGCTACGAGCCGAACAATCCACCAGGATTCAAACTGGGGCTCCGGTATGGAGGCATCGGCGGATCTATCGGCTACTCGACCGGCAGGATGAGAGACGAATTCGCCGTCTCCACCCAATCGCGGGATCTCCAGTTTTTCTGGCATCGCCCCCGGGTCGGAGTGGACTTGTACTACCAGTCATACGAAGGCTATTTCATCGAAGGGGATGCCTCGCGCGCACCGCAGTTGTTCCCGAGCTTGCAGATGTCCACCCAGACCGCCAACGTCTATGCCAAGATCCTGGGGACCGCCGACCTCACCGCGCTGTCGGCGCCCAGCACTTTCCGACAAACAGCGGCCTGGTTGGTCTACGCATCCGCGGGCGCCTCCCATCGCACGGTTTCCTCCACCTCGGACCTGGACGCCCTGATCCCCAGCGCCTCGATCGGTGCGCTGGCAGCCATCCCCTTGGGAACGTTCTACGTGGCGCCAGGACTGGGCATCGGGATCGGCTACCCCTTCGATCTTTCCGAGCCGCCCGCGGACATGGAACGCGCGACCAAGTTCAACTTGCGCCTGATGGCAGGATCTGTCTCAAGTTCCGGCGAATGGGGTCTCCACGCCTTCCAGGACTCCGATCTGCTGGATTTCGCCTCGGGCACCACCTTCCAGTTCACGAGCCTGCGTCTGCGCCTGTTCAAGAGCTGGAAGTTCTAGCGGCACCGATTCTTCAGGATCGCTTGTCGTCGGCCTTCCTCTTGGCGAAGGCCGTGCCCATGGCGGTCAAGCGATACATCTGCAGACGGCTGTTTGGTTTTTCGGGGATGGTGAATTCCACCAAATCCGCCTCCAGCGCGGGCGCCAGATACCGTTCACGAAAGCTCTTGCGATCGGCCAGACCCAGACGCTCCTGCAAGTCGGGGCGCGAACGTTCGTGCGAACCGATCGCCTCGAGCAGCCGCTCGACTTGGGGGGTGACTTGGGGGGCGACTTGGGGGGTGCTGGCCAGGGATTCTCGAATCGCCTCCAGCATGAACAACACGAATCCCGTGGAATCACCCGCTTTGTCCGACTCGCCCAAGGTCCGATAGTAATCGGCCTGATGATCGCGAACGACCGACTCCAAGGGGAAGTCTAGGAAGGCCGGCTTCCATTTCGAAAGGATCAAGGTCTGCCACAATCGCCCCAGCCTACCGTTTCCGTCGGCGAAAGGATGGATGAACTCGAACTCGTAGTGGAAGACGCAACTGGCGATCAGTGGATGCTCGTCGGTGGTCGCGCACCACCTCAACAAATCGTCCACCAACGCCGACACACGCCCAGCAGGAGGTGCCATGTGGACCACGCGGCCACCTTTCACCACACCGACGCCACCGGATCGAAGTTTGCCGGCTCGCTCGACCAGCCCCTCCATCAGGAGTGCATGGCCATGGAGTAGATCCTTGCGGCTGAAAGGGTTCCAGGAGGTCAATCGCTCATAAGCGACGAAGGCGTTTTTGACCTCGCGAATCTCCCGAGCAGAGCCTTTGACTCGCTTTCCTTCCAGCACCGCCGTGACCTGTTCCAGCGACAACGTGTTCTGCTCGATCTGCAGGGTTGCCTGAATCGTCCGGATGCGATTTTCCTTTCGCAATCGAGGAGCGGTAGCGACCGCCTCAGACTGCGTCCTTCCCAAGCGCTCACCGATCTCGGCGACAAGCCCGATCATCGCGGAGGTGAGCTTGTAGGGAGGACGATAGGTCATGAAAAGGAATCTAACCTTGCCAGGGCTTCTTGGGGGGTGACTTGGGGGGTATCCATTCTCCTTGCCGGGACTTGTTCTATTTCCTTCCCACCATGGATCCACATTCCGCCTCCTTGCCGAACCGCTCCGATCGCGCCTGGGCCGGACCCTCGCGGCACATGGAGCGGCTTCTGGCCTTGGCCATGACCTTGCTGTACCGGCGCACCACCACCGTGGCCAACCTGGCCCGCCGATTTGCCGTGACCGAGCGCACCATCTTTCGCGATCTGGCCCTGCTGGACGCGGCGGGAATGCCGCTGGTCTCCAGCCCCGGTCGCGGCGGCGGCATCGGATTGGCCAAGGGATTTCGGCTGGAGCAGCAACTCTTCTCCGAACACGCCTTGGGTGTGTGGTCAGATTCCCTGCGCGCCCTATCGGAACTTTCCGGAGACGACGCGCTTTCGCTGGATGCGGATCTCGTCGAGGGTCTCCTCCCCACGAAGCCCGCGAACCCTGGCGCCATCGAGGTCCGTTGGGACCATGCCGCCACCGAAGCGGCCAAGCCCTTCTTGCGGGTGGCCGCCCACGCCATCCGCAGCGCGCAGGTGTTGGACATCGCCTACCGCGACCGCGAAGGAACTCCCACGCATCGCAGCATCGAGCCACTGCGGCTGGTGCACTCCGGCGGAATCTGGTACCTGCAAGCGTGGTGTCGCGTCCGCTCGCAGTACAGGGTGTTTCGGGTTCCCAGGATCGCTTCTTGGACGACAGGACAGATTCTGTTTGATCGCATGGCACGCTTGCGGGACCTCCCCCCGTTCGACCTGCTGGACGGTTCGACCGCGCCCCCGGCGATACGCCTCGGCCTGACCGATCCTTCCCCCGACCTGCTGGCCTATCTGGGACACCCCGACAGCCAACCGGGTCCGGATGGCCCGTGGGAAATCGAGCTCCACTGGCCGGTGGATGCGTGGCTGTTGCGCTGGCTGTGCGGCCAGGCTCCCGAGGTGGTGGTGCTGGAGCCCGCATCGCTTCGCGAAGAGGTTTCCCGCCGCCTGGAAGCCGCCCACTCCGCCTATGGCAGGAACCCCCAAGAACCCTGACACACCGTTGTCAGCGTGAAATGCCATTCTTTCTCCATTCCGCCACCGACCGGATCCACCTTCCCTCTCGTCAGGAAAGCCCATTCATGGAATTCAAACAGACCGACCCCTTCGACTACAAGGGATCCGCCACGCGAGTGGACATCCTGGACCTCCCGCCACGCCTGTTCGCGTCCATCGAGGGCGAGGGCGACCCCAACGGCGAAGCCTTTGCGGGAGCGGTGGGAGCGCTCTACGCCTACAGCTACACGGTGCGCATGAGCGGCAAGGGAGCCGGCGCCCCCGCCGGATGGTTCCCGTACGTGGTGGGCGTTCTGCAAGGCAGATGGACCATCCGCGAAGGAGCCACCGGCTTCGATCCGTCCAAGAAGTCCGACCTCGCCTGGACCATCATGATCCGCCAACCGACATTTCTTGACGCCTCCCTGCACGCCACCTTCCTGGACAAGGCGATCAGGAAAGCCCGCGCCAAGGATGGCGTGGCGATGCCGTGGCTGGAAAAGCTGCAATTGGGCTTGCGCGAGGGTGGCCGTTACGCCCAAATCCTGCACCAGGGCCCGTACGACGACGAACCCGCGACCTTCGCGCGAATGGAACAGGAATTGTCCACGCGGGGAGAGCGCCGCGAGGGGCTCCACCACTGGGAGCTCTATCTCACCGACCCCAATCGCTCCAGCCCGGAGAAGATGCGTACCCTCCTGAGGGTGGCGTTGGGCACCTGAGACCGTTTCAGCCTTGGCGGACTGGCCTCTCGGAGTGACAGAGCTCACTTAATTGGGTGCAAATGGGTGATTTTATGGGTATACTTGCTTGATTTGGGTGTTATTGGGTGTATTTATGGGTGATGTTGCACACGGAGAGCCTCCAGATCACGCCGGAGATCCTACGGGAAATCGCCCGGATCGACGAATTCAAGGGCGCCTGGCGCGCTTTGGGGACACTGGCGCCCGACCGATTGACGGCCTTGCGTCGCGTGGCCACCATCGAGAGCATCGGGTCCTCCACCCGCATCGAGGGCAGCAGGCTTTCCGACCGCGAGGTGGAGCAACTTCTCTCGAACCTTCAAATCAAAACCTTCGAGACCCGCGACGAGCAGGAAGTGGCCGGATACGCCGAACTGATGGACCTGGTGTTCGCCTCCTTCCAGGACATCCCGTTTTCCGAAAACCACCTCCAGCAGCTGCACCAGATCCTCTTGCGCCACAGCGAAAAGGACGTCTGGCATCGCGGCCGCTACAAGACCAATTCCAACAGCGTCGCGGCCTTCGACGAGTCCGGCGCCCAGATCGGGATCGTGTTCCAGACCGCATCGCCGTTCGACACCCCCCGCCTGATGACAGAACTTGTACAATGGGTGGAGCGCGAGCGTGAAAAGGCCCTTTTGCACCCTCTCCTGATCGTTGCGCTCTTCGTGGTGGTCTTCCTGGAAATCCACCCCTTCCAGGACGGCAATGGCCGGCTCAGCCGCGTGCTCACCACGTTGCTGCTGCTTCGCTTCGGGTACGCGTACGTGACCTATTCCTCGCTGGAAAGCGTGATCGAGCAGAACAAGGAAGCCTACTACCTGGCCTTGCGCCAAACCCAGGGCAGCATCCGCACGGACACGCCGAACTGGCAGCCGTGGTTGGAATTTTTCCTGACCTCGCTGTCCGAGCAGGTGCGGCGGCTGGAGACGAAACTCGAGCGGGAGAAAATCCTTCTTTCCGCGCTGCCCACGTTGTCGCTTCGGATCGTCGAGTTCGCCCGCGAACATGGCCGCGTCACGATCGGCCAGGCGGCTGTGCTGACCGGCACCAGCCGCAACACGCTCAAGGAACACTTCCGCGCCCTGGTGGCGCGCGGCACGCTGAACCCGCACGGAAGCGGTCGCGGGGCGTGGTACGACCTGAGGTGACGGAATTTGGCTATTCGGTCTCGAAGGCGGATCGAACCGCCTCCACCAAACGCACACGGATCGCTTCGTCTTCCAGCCAAACGCATTCCTTGCGCAATTTTCCGGTGATCATCCAATCGTTTTCCTTGAGCGAACGGATGATCCGATTGGCCTGGGCGTTCGGCACCTCGATCACCTCCTTCATGCGCTCCGATGCGATCCGGAAACTCGACAGGATCTTGGCTTCCTCGGCCATCTGCGTCAGGATGGTGTGTTCGATCAATCGGGCGACATAGATCGCATGTTCTGTCAAATCGGGGTGGCGCCATGCCGGTCCGGCTTCGTCGTAGGCGTCGAAATGGAAGTTGGTCCGAGTCCCGTCGGGAGCTGTCGTCATCTCTCCGAAGCGGCAACGAGCCCCGAAGCGCCGCAGGAAGGGGCGGGAAAACACTTCCAGAATCCGCTCGTAATCCGCGCGAAGTCGCACGGAATGGGTGATGCTGGCCGATACCGGCAGGATGACCGCATCGGGAATGCACCGGTCGCGAACGAGCGTGTCGTTGATGAGAATCCGATGGATCCGACCGTTTCCATCGCGCATCGGGTGGATGTAGACGAAGCCGAAGGAAAGGACACCCGCGCGCAGGACCGGCTCGGCACCGCGGGTCGACCGTTCGGCTTCCCGCAAACCAGCGAGCATTCCCGTCACATCCTCGAAACGCGGCCCGACATAATGGACGACATCCTCGCGAAGAGTCGCCTGTCCGACAAAAACCGGCGAACGACGGATACCCAGACCAGGAGCGTTCGCGCCCAAGACCCCCTCCTGCAGGATCTTCAGGCTCGCCTCGCACAACGGGTCTTCGATCTTGCCGCAGTGCTCGGCGATGACGCTCGCGAACCTGGCGACCCGGTCGGACCGATCCTCCTCGTGCTCGATTCGGAAACTGGCGCGCGACTCCTTCAGCGTGAGCCAGCCCGAGCTTCCCAGCAGGATTTCCTCTCCGAAGCGGCGATCCAAATCGGCAAGCGCCAGGGTCGGATCGAAGCGCAACGCGTCCTGCAGCGCGCTCGTGCGACGTACGATGGGACAGAATTCGGGAGTTCCGGGAAGGTTGTCGCCCACCCTCCATCGTCGATCGAGAATCGGCGTGGTCCGCGTCAGGTACCCTTGCGGCGTAAGAACCGGCACGTAATTGCCCTTGGTGAGATCCGGAACATCCAATCGCGCACCGGTCAGCCATTCATAGAGGAACCCGGCGCGCCGAGCGTACTGTCCGGAAGGCTCCCGTCGGCACCATTCCTCCAGCGGAGCTGGCCCGGAAGCCACGAAGAGTCGCGAAAGGAATTCCAGGTGGATTTCTTCGTACTTCAGAGCGAATTCGAAGTGGCCGGAAAAATCGTCGCGGGGGGCATAGCTTGGGGGATACCGGTTTTGAACGCCCGTCGGTGATTCCACACGAGTCCGCGTCGGACCGATCTCCGATTCCACCCGAAGCGGCTGAACCAATTCGATTCCAAAACGTTCCTGCAGGACCTTGAACCCAACGCGCATGGAACGAAAATAGGGCAAACTTCGCGAAAACGCTTACAAAACACCGTTTTTCCGCGAAAACGCATACAGATCTCTCTCCTCCGCGGAGCGCTGACACGACCTCGCGGGAAATGCACCTTTCGATGCGTATTCCCCAATGCGACTACCTACCAAAGGCTCCTCCCCTTGCGACATCGCCCCTTGAACGCCATCCTCGCCATGCTTTGCCTCGCGGGATTCGCCACGGCCCAGGAAAATCTCGACTCCCTCCAGGCCGTCCGGAAGCGACTGATGGAGACCTTGAAGCGGTACGGCGATTACGATTGGGAGCTGGAGCATTCCTCCGCCGTCCTCGACAGCCTGCAGTCCCTGCCGGCCTCGATGAGGCCTCCCGCCGCCCCCATCTACAAGCTCGGGAAGGTTTACTTGCAGGCGGGAAACCACCAGGTGGCCCGTCGATATTTCGCGGCCTACAAGGCGCACCCAAAGGCCACCGAGACCGGCCACCGCTTGATCGAACGGATTCTGGAGTCCATGCGCATCTCCGACAGCGTGGACGCGACCTTGGAAAGGGTGAAGGATCCCCGGGATGACCACTCCTACCGGGTGGTGAAGATCGGCAAGGTGCGGTGGATGGCCGAAAACCTCGCCTACAAGTCCCCCGGCTCGATTTGTTCGAGCAAGGAGGAGAAATGGTGCCGCGTGTATGGTCGGCTGTACGACCTCGCCAGCGCGCGCGATGCGTGCATGCCCCAGTGGCATCTTCCGTCACAGGACGATTGGAAAGCTTTGCTCGCAAATGAACCGGATCCACTTCGCCTCAAGGGACCCGAACTCGGGGGCAACAACCGGTCCGGATTCCATGCCCTGCCCGGAGGAATGGCATTCCCGAAAGGAGAGGGCGCAATGTCCCGCAGCCAGGACGGAAAGTTCTGGGAGGAAATGGACTCGGATGGCTCCCTGAATCGTTGGAATTTCGAAGAGGGCGCCCATGAAATCGAGCGGGACCCATCCTCGCGATCCAACATGTTCAGTGTGCGGTGTGTCGAGGGCGAAGGCCCCAAGCCACAAGCCAAGCCTGTTACCACACTGGGCAAGGAGGCATTCCCGGCAGAGCCCCAAAAGGAGTTCAAGGATCCTCGCGACGGACGGGTGTATCCGATCGTGCGCGTCGGCGGACGCGACTGGATGGGCGGGAACCTCGCCTGGGCCGGAACCGATGGCAAGCTCGGCGCCTGCTCCTCCGACAAGCCACGGGAATGCGCCACGGACGGACGAATGTACGACTGGAGCATGGCCATGGGTCTCGATCCGAAATTCAACGGCCAGAATTGGGGGCTGGCACAGGTCCACGTTGCCGGAATCTGTCCGGAAGGCTGGCTCCTTCCCCGCCAGGAAGACCTGAAGGTATTGGATTCGGTGGCGGGGATGCTATCCACCGATCCAGGTGGGGTGGCCCTGAAATCCCGTCGGAACTGGGTGACTCTCCGATGGGACCTCCACAAACGGGACCGACAGGTTGCGGTTCAACGCGCGTCCGATTGGAATCCGTCGAGAGTACAACGGACGCCTGGACGAGCAGGGGTACCGCACCATGTTCTGGACGAGCGAAGACGAGGAAAGCGAGAAGGCATTCGTCCTTTCCCTGTCCAACCACACGCCCACGGTCGATTCGACCACCTGGTCCAAGAAGGATCTTCTTTCCGTCCGGTGCCTGCGATGAGCCCGCGACCGGATCCAACGCGGACGGAACAATCCACTCCGCAGCAAGTCGCAGGCGATGCGGCTCGCAGCGCTGCACACGAAAGGAACCCCGCATGATCTTCGCCCTGCTTCTATCTCTGCTGTCCGGAGGGGACATCGTCTGGAGCGATACCACCTTCGGGTCGGCGCCGATCACCAACAAGGTCAACGGAGGCCCCACCAAGATTCGGACTTTGGCCGAACTGGCGGCCGTGATGGACCACTCCCTCTTGCAAGGAGAAGGAATAGACGAATTCCGTCCAAGCGATTCGCTGATCCGGATCTACCGGCGCGAGCCCTGCAGGATCGGCACCCTCGACACCATGAAGGGCGTGAGATTCGCGCTGGTGGACTGGAGGAAGAACGGGGTGGGGTTCACCTACGTCGTGGGATTCGGAAAGGACAGCATCCGGCTGCTCGATTATTTCTTCCACCGGCCCACGGCACATCGCCGCGACAGCACGGGCGCATGGCTCACCTGGTCGAGCACCGGCAGCCCTTGCGAGACGTACTCCTACACCGCGCACCTGGAAGGCGGCGAATTCCGGTTCAACCTGGAACCCGTTTGGGAGAATTTCAGCAAGGCGTGCAAGGACAAGGACGCGAAGACATCCTTCAGGTCCAGGCTCAGGCGGGAATTCTACCGTCGCTACGACCTTCGCTGTGACATTTCGGAATTGTTCCCCACAATGGAATCGTCTTGTTTCGATGTCGCCACGAAGACGAAGAGGAGCTGGAAGAGGAGGACAATTTCGAAGAGGAGTGATGTCTCGATGCGGCTGTGGTTCGATACCTGCATCGGCCCGCATCCAGGACGTGTAGGGGGGCCCCCCCCCCCCGGGGCGGGTTCAGGGAACCACCCCAAACCCCCCCCGGGGGGGGGAGTTTTTTTTTCCTTTCCAATCTGGCCATTCATGGGGCATCTGGGCGCCTCCCCGCCGTGGTCCAAAACCGTTCGGTCTCCATTGCGTGGTGATGTCCACCGATCGCCAAGGCCATCCAACCAGCTCACTCCTCCAAGATCCCTCGCCGGAGCAAGCGTTCGCGGGCTTCGATCATGGCCAGATGCAGCCTGCGCTCGAGTTCTTCGCGCGGCGGCATTTCCGTCCAGAATTCGGCGACCATGATGCCGTCCTTCTGGACATCCAGAAGCTCCACCTGCTCCTTGCCACGGGTCGCGCACAGGATGAGCCCGATCGGCATTTCTTCCCCCTCTTGGCGTTCGTGGCGATCCAACCATTTGAGGTACAGTTCCATCTGCCCTTTGTGTGCGGCTTGGAAGCGGCCAATCTTCAGCTCCACCGCCACCAAGCGCCGCAGTTTTCGGTGGAAGAAGAGCAAGTCCAAGTAGAAGTCCTCGCCATCCAGGATGATGCGCTTCTGACGCTCCACGAAGGCGAAGCCTCGCCCCAACTCCAGGATGAACGCTTCCATCTGGCGAAGGATCGCGCTTTCCAGGTCGGACTCCTGGTATCCTTGTCGCAGATCCAGGAAGTCCAGAAAATAGGGATCCTTGAATACCAGTCCAGCCGTCGGGTCCGAGGTCGTCTTCGCCTTTTCGAGGGCCGCGCCAATTCCTGTCGTCGTGCTGGAGGCGATCGCCGTACGCTCGTAAGTCTTGCGTTCGATGGCCTGGCGCAATTCGCGCACGCTCCAGCGGGATTCGGCACAGGCGTGGGCGTAGAACAATCGCGATTCTTCCGTCGGGATTGGCAACAGTTCCACGAAATGGCTCCAACTCAATTTGGTCGACAGTGTCGACACAATTGAAGGGTCGAGAAATCCCTCGACAAATTGGATCATCCGCCGGAGATTCCGCGCCTCGAACCCTCGTCCAAACTCCGCCGAAAGCTTTCCTCCTTGTTGAGCCACGATCTTGGCGCCGTACGCTGCCCGCTCGCCACCCAACACCTCCCGCCGCAAGCGCTCGCCTACCGACCAATACAATCGGGTCAGTTCGCTGTTCACGGTTGAAGCCAATTGCGTGCGGCTGCGCGCGATCATCCCTCGCAGTTCGGCGTGGAGGAGATCCTCGTGCGATTCGACTCTTTTCATGTTCGTGCTCCCGGAGATTCATGTGGTGTGCATGGTCTCTCCGGGGTGGATCGGAGGAATGAAACTCGGGCGCGGCCCGGCGTTCTCACCCAGTGCGTTGAAGATAGATCAGGCGGCGGGCATTTGGGCGCCTCGCCGCCGTAGTCCAAAACCGTTCGGTTCCCCCCTTTCCCCCCCCGCCCCCCCCCCCCCCCCCCCCCCCCCCCCCCCCCCCTTCCCCCCCCCCGGGGGTTCTTTCCCCCCTCCTCGCTTTTTCCCCCCGCTCCCCCCCCCGCCCCCCCCCTGGCGGGGCGCCGGGCGGGAGTGCGTCCCGCGCCCCCCCCGGCCCGGGGCCCCCCCCCCCCCCGGCCCTCCTCCCCCCCCTCCCCGCCCCCCCTTCTCCCCCTTCCTCCCGAGGGTCCGCCGGCCTCCCGCTATTTTTCGTCCGCCGCAAGGGTCCTCCCTCCGGGGTTTTGGCCCGGGGGGGTTTCCTCCCGGGCGGCCGCCCTGGGCCCGGCCCCGCGGCCCGCCCCCGCGTTCCGGGGGCCCCCCGGGCGCCCCCCGGCGCGGGCCGAACACCACCACGTCCACATCAAGACCATGTGGCAGGACCAGCTCAATTCTCTCACCAGTGGTGAGAGTTTTTCCCTTCCCTCCCTGGCTTCGTGGAATTGCTGCATGTGCCCACTCACCAGATCGGCACCCAACGGCGTTTCCGCATCCGGCGCGAGACCTGCCGAGGCGGTACGGATGCCCTGCACCTTGGAGAAGACAATTTCCGCCGTGGGGCTGCGCAGGCGGTTGCGAGAGCCATCTTCACGGAAGCACTTCCCAACGACCGGCTTTCTTCGGACCCACGAACCTCAGGCGGCCATCCTGCACCAACTTCGACGCTGCCCGTTCGACTGCGCGAAGGCTCTTGCCGATCTGCGCGGCGACTTCCTCAAGGGTCGCATTCGGCTGTTTCGCGAGGACCGCGAGGATCTTCGCCGATGTGGAACGAGGAATTTGTACCGGCGTTTCTACCCGCGTTTCTACCGGCGTTTGTTGGGTAGGGAACTGGAAAATGGTCCAGAAATCCTCCCCTTCCACCTTCAATTCGGGAGCCGGGCGACCTTGCGCCCTGCATGCCTCCTGGATTCTCTCGATGCCACGCCCCCAGGCCTCGATTCGTCCGGCACGGAAGAATGCGTTCGCCAGATCCGGATTGAAAGGCTTGGACGAATGCTTCCCCAGCAGGGTTTCAAGGCTCCAGTGCTCGGGGAGCACGCCGGGATTCCAGAGCATCAACTTGTCGTCGTAGACGCTGATCTGGATGGGGATGCCGCTCGCGTAATCCTTGTGAAGGATCGCGTTGTAGACGGCTTCGCGCAGTGCCGCGTCGGGGACAGGCCATGTCTCGACCCGCTGCATTCCTTCGTAGGCGATGCTGGCTCGGAAGTATTTGGTCTGGACAAGGTCGATCGTCCGCAGCGCTTGGGTGATGAGGTCGCCATGGATCTCGTCGTGGTACAGCAGATCGCTGTTGGTGCGAAAGAAGCCGATCTTCACGTAGGCACCTGTGACAAGAGCCTCGGGGTCGGGGTGGAACAACAGCACGGCTGCGCGCTTGAGAAGCCCCCCTTCCCGCAGGTGCAGTTTTTCCAGAAGGGTCTCGTCGTCGAGTTCCAGCATGTCCGGCGCCAGTCGTTGGCTTCGTTTGGCCAAGGCGCGAAACTGGGCGATCGCCTTAGGTGTCGAGGTGTGGAAATCCGATATGGGGAACCGGTACGCTGTCCCAAGTCCGCCCGACCTTGCGAAGCAGGAAGCGATCCGGAGCAGCACCCTTCAGTTCTTGGCAGGTGGATCCACTGCGGACATGATACGCCCCTCTGCAGCTGACCGGATACGGATCGACGGCGATTTCGAGCCATTCCTTTCCATCCTCTTGGTGCAGATTCACCGCGACCAAAATTCCCAGCACGTCGCGGATCTTGTTGGGAAGGTCTTCCAGGAGCTTGCGCACCTTGGGAAGCCCCACGATCTCGCCCTTGTCGTTGCGCCCCAGGTGGAGAACGCCGCCATCGGCATTGGCGAAGCCCGCGATCCACTTGAGGTGGTCGTCGTTCCAGTCTTGCTTGAACTCGATGCGCTCGGATTCCATTGCTTGGGCCTTTTCGGCCTTCGCATTCGCCATGTTCAAACTCCCGGTAAGAGATTCATGTGGTGTGCATGGTCTCTCCGGGGTGTGTCGGAGGAAAAATCGCGGGCGCGGCCCGGTGCGTTCACCCTGCTCGGAATGATAAATCACGCGACGGGCATTTGGGCGCCTCCCCGCCGTGGTCAAAAACCGTTCGGTTGCCATGGTTTTGGACCACGGCGGGGATCGGGCTGCCTGCCGGGCCACGGCCTGCGGCCGGGGTCCCGGGCCATTCGGCCGGCATCCCTGGCGCGGGGGGAACTTCAACGTGTTGACGGTTATTGTCTCTTAGCGGAATCCATTTCTGATCCATTGACCAGGGCGATCGTGGGGTCCGATGATCCTGGCACGAGGTGCGACACCGCCCACTCGCGGAGGTCGCGCAGCGTTCCGCTGGCCAGCTCCGTGGTGATGTAGGCGTCGTCGCCTTCCTTGCGCGACAACAGCGCGAATTCCAGATCCGGCGATTCCTCGTCGAACAGCCAGATCTCTTCATGCCCCGAACTCCTGCCAACCTTCCAGCATCGGCAACACCAATCGGCGTTCAACCCTGCATGGGGACCGAAACGGGAATCCAGGAAATCGTAGAGGTGTCGGCGGGATTCAGACATGTCCACAATATAGCTTTAGCTATATCTAGGATGGGTTTTTTCCGGCACTTTTGCGGCGCGCCTTCACGACTCCGGCGAGCCGATCCAGATCGCTGGCATCCAGCTTGTCGAGCCTCGCGAGGATTTCCTCCAATGCCGATTCCGATGTCCCGGCGATGGCGAACGCATCGACTCCCACCCCGAACGCCTTGGCGATGGCACGGATCCGGGGAAGGGTCGGCTGTTTTTTGTCCCGCTCGTAGTCGGCGATCGTGGGTTGCGAAATGTCCGTGCGCGAAGCCAGGTCGGCCTGCGTCCAACCCTTCTCCTTGCGCATCTCGCGCAATGTCCTGCCCCAGGTCATGGGATCCAAGATGCATTCCGGGGAACGAAGCGCATCTGTGGTGGGCATTGAGTTCTTGTGGTAATAACGGGATATGAGGCCGGTGCGGGCAAAGGGGAGAGGGTGTCGATCAAGGCGCCGAACCCAGTTCATGGAAATCACGCGCCGTTTCCAGGAGCGAACGATCGAAATAGCGAAACCAGTTTCCACCCATCCAGCCCTCTACGACCAACGGCGATTCCAACGGAACCCAACTCTCCAACGAGAGCCAGTGGACGTCACGCTCTCTCTTCCACGCGGATCCGGATTCTGCCTCACCAAGCGAACTGCGCTTGCGCGTTTTGCAAGACGCGATGCGGTACATGCCGCGGATTTCCCGACGACCATCGACGGTCGCGATCGCAGCGAGCCAGCGCGTAGAAGCCAAGCGCCTTTGCGAAGGTCCACCTTCGACATCGATGTGGTACCCATGCGCGTTACCAGAGGCAAACGCATTGACATATCCCGACGTTCGATCTTTCCCAATGGGAACCACCAGCACTTCGTCTCGATATTCCAGTCCCGTCACAGGAATGCGCACATTCTCCTGCGCGAGGAGAGTGGCAGGATCCTCGGCAGGGGTCGCGGGCTCGGGAAGTCCCAGCGCCACTCGCAGGTGCTCGCGCAACCAAAGGTCGTGCCCCGGAGCCGGAAGCAACGGGAAAGCACCAATTCCCACCTCGTGGATGGCCTGCGCATAGGGATTGTCGGAATCTGCCTGAGACAGGAATCCCGGATAGAGTGCATAGGCTCCGATCACGGGCCGACTCTTGCCGCCATCCTGCGCGTGGCGCAGGATCAGGGAATCCCGGTAACGGTGCATCTGGTCCAAGGCATCGGGTGGGACCAATGGGTTATTCCAAGAACGGGAATCGTCGCGATCGTCGTAGGATGTCTTCACGCGGTACTTGGCATCAAACACCCACAGAAGCCTCCGTGGTGCCGTGCTTCCATTCCAGGTCGCTTCCAAAACGAGGTCGGGCTTCTGAGAGACCGTGTAGCTATGGATTCCCTCCGTGCCCTTCGTGCCAAATACAGGCTCGTGGGCAAGTCGCACAGAAATACAGGCCGCCGCGTGATGCAGATGGAATGCGGCTCCTAGGCCATTCTCCAGCTCCGTTTCCAAATCGCGACGCCGCATGCGGGGCGCACGTGACGGAGCGTCCTCGACGAATCCGAGTGTCAGCAGGATGCGTCGTAGCTCGAGGAAACACCACAGCTCGTAGAGCTCGCTGATCTCGCGCATCCCGATGTTCGCCCGCGGAGTTCGGGCGAAGAACTCCAAGTATTCGCGAAGTTGCAACCACGCGCGGTAGACCGCGCTGTAGCCAGCACGATGATGTAAAACCAAAGACTCCTGCGAGAGCCCCTCAAAATCGCCCACGACCCGAAACAATGGCGAAGCCGAGAACGATTTCGCGGCTCGGCTCCACGAGGCGAGATCTCTGCGGAATCCAGACGAAACACCGCGATCTTTCACCAGGAGCTCGATTCGTTCCAGACGCGATGCCACCTGCTCCAGAACATGCTTCACAAATCGGTTTTCGGGGGTGTCCATGCTGGAGCGGTGTTGTTCCACTCGATGACGCTTTGCCGAGTGGCTCCGTTGCAGAGCAATCGCCTGCTCCAAACGCGGGGAAATGCGTCCATGTATACGGTCGGAACGAAGGAATCGCTCGTTCGATTCGAGTCGCTGATGTGGCGAACGTAGGACCGTGCGGATACCTGCTTCAAATTCTTTCCGCAACGCCTCGAAACGCTTGAGCCACAAGAGCAGAAAGCGTTCACCTGGGCGATCGGCTTTTCCCACCTCGTGGTCGGTGGGCGAAAGGAAGCGAAATAGCCAGAGAGGATAGATCATCTCGACAGATTTCGTCAAATCAGCCAAGTCGGTCGCGTAGTCGAGCTTAAGAGGCCACACCTGCCACGAAACCCGCTCGGACCGCTCGATTCCTCCGCATGCAGAACGGATTTCGAGCATGAATCGCCCGATATCGTTCCCTGTTCTGAGAGTGCCTCTGCATTCCTTGGGCTCGACATCCAGATCAGCTTCAATTCCGGCCACCTGTGGATGTCGCACGGACACGAGGGAAGCACCGCCGCGCGAACGAATGTCCACCAGAACAGATCGATTCTCGAAGACTGTCGGCAAATGCTCCACCGAAGCTTTGTCGGGCTCACCGATGGACCATCGTGCCTCAGGGGCCGAGCATGCGTAAACGGCTCTCGGTTCGCTGTCCCTACCCATGTTGCGAAGCGTCGCCTGCAATCGCTCCTGATCGCCGCGCACCAGACCAGCCGATTTGATCGTCAGGATCCAGTCGTCGGTGGTCACGGAAAAGAGGGGAGTCGAGGCCATATCAGGGATTCACCACGGCGCTCACGGCCAGAACGAGGTGTACCCGGTGCGGGATAGGCGCTTTGCCATGTAGAGAAGTTTTCGCCTGGACTTGCTTGCCATCCACGCCTCACTTCCAATCGCGACCTTCGCCACCTGCCAGGCTGCGTGGACCAACGAATCTTTAGCGTTCGGGACCTTGTCGAGTTCCGCATCGGCAATCAGTGTCTCGTTTCCATCGTAACCGAGCTTGTCGGTGTCGCCTTCCAGTCGGGGAAGGAGCTTCATCATCAGGATGCCGTCCATGGCTTCGGCGATCCTCTCCTCGCCCTTTGAAGCCGCGAACAGCAACGCTTCGTTGAGGGTGCGATAGGCGACACGGAACGGAGTCTCGTCCATGAGCGTGTTCCAGGAGTCGATCATCGCATCAACTTTCTCCGCGACGATTCCTGTCACGCCAGTTCCTGAGGTCCAAGTGGAAAGAACCACTGAAGCAGGCATTTCCACACCCTCAGTGAGATCGACTCCCAGCACCGGATCGACGTCTGCTCCACTCCTGTATTGCTCAGCCGAGAAGGCATCGAACTCCACCGTAAACGCGCGATCCAGCACCTTGCGGGAAAAGGCATGGGTAGTCTCATCCATGTTCACCGTCCCGACCACGATCAGGTTCGGAGGGAGTGGGATACCGGGTTTGGCAGCATCGCAAAACGCGTCCCAGAGAAGCAGTGCCGACTCGTTGGAATCCAAACCAAGGAGCGCGTTCTTGATAGAGGTCAACTCCTCATCGCTCCGACCTTCGAAGGAGAACAAGGGATCACACGCGTAGATGCCTCCATCCCACGATCGCGATTCCACCACACTTAGGTAGTCGGCGAAGTACTGCTCGACCGGCGCAAGATTCATCTCGTCGAGGCAGACCCAGTGTGGAGTCATGCTCGACACAGATGCCATCAAGGTTTCCAGTTTCGGCTGGACCTTCCAGGCATTCTTCCAGGCGGCCATCAAAAAGGACAGAAACGGAGTTTGCACGAATTCTGGTTTCCCCGAAATCCGGCTTGTGAAGCCAAGAAGATCCGACGGTTCGTGCCAGTCGGGCCGAACGGGAATCAGACAAAGATTGTCCTGGCTCGGCTTCCCTTCCCTGTCGGAGCGTCGATCCCGGGTGGCCTCGGCGATCTTGCGAACCCAACGAGTCTTGCCTGTCCCCGAGATCCCCGCGAGGATGAGGAATGGCTTGGAGAGAATACTCGTCTTTTGGTGGGGACTGTCCATATTTGCTCTCGTCCTCTTCGCGAATTGAACTTCTACGAAGAGTTTGAACTGGCGAAGTGCTGCTGAAACAAATCCCTTCTTCCAATAGCTCTCCGGTTTATCCTTGAAAATCCCGTTCGGGTCGTTCTGTTGCTGAATGACATATGCATCCATGTTCTCTAGCATGGACGGATCACGGAGCAACCAGACCGAGAAAGGAACTTGAACCTTTCCCTCCTTGATCAGCTCATCCAGAATATCCAGGGCACGAGCGTAGGATGTTGCTTTGCCGCTTCCTTCTGGGCTGGTTGATTGGAGGTGCTGAATGAATTCGGCTCTCGTCGAGGAGGAATCCAACATTTACGGCAATCTTTCGATAACGTGCGTGTCGACAAGGCCTTTGAAAAGGCCAAATAAAGCCACCGGGACGCTCCCTCCAGTGATCAAGACTCTTGCTTCAATACTCTTTTCCATCTCGTAGCCAGTAAGGTTCGCGCTTGTGATTTCACTGGTCTGGCTGATGCTGTCCTTCAATTCTAGGAAAAGAAAAGGCGGGACCCTTCTAGTCTCCATCACCCTCCGGCCGCCATCTCGTCCGTTACTCTGCACTAACCTTGCAGGCCTTCGGCCGAGGAGGCCGCGTGCCGAAGGCATAGGGCCCGACGGGCCGCGCATCGCGGGCCGGGGCGCCCCTCACCCCCGACTCAGATCATCCCAATCATCCATCCGCAGGAACACGTCCAGATCGCTGAGGGGGAACTGCTCCTCGCTGCGAAGTTCGTCGTGCCTCACCTTGATGCCGGGACAGGCCCCCAGCAAACCGACAATCTCGTCGAATAGGGCTCTCGCGGAGGCTTTCTGCGCCGGGGTCGCACCTTTCGCTGTGGTCCCCCGCAACACGATCCGGTAGGCCTCCTCCTCGAGCTCTTCCTGCGTGTGGAGCATCACCCACAATCCCGTCAATTGCTCCTGGCTTCCCCGATCCAGAAGCTTGCGCACCTGCGAAGCGATACGGGATCTCCGATCGTTGAACGCGTCTGGCAGTGCGGTGCGTGCGTACCGACGCGACATCCAAGTGGCGAGGATACCCGTCGATGGTTCGTCCAGACCACCTACAGGCTCCTTGCCTTGCAGCGAGGCGCGAGGATGGATGTGGCGGTCCTTGGCCAGGAGGCCGAGGTGGCTTCCATCCGGTCCAGCACCGGCAAGGTGGAGCTCGCGAGGACTCCGGGACCGCATCCGGTTTTTGTCAGCCTTGTCGATGGCCGCCGCCGGAATCCACTCGAACCAGGGCTCCTTGTCCATGGACTCGTTCGCCAGGTCGCAGGAGTGGGAGACCACCACACCGATGCACCCGGAAGGCAACCCGGGGTCGAGTTGCGTCAGAAGCTCCGGAGGCAGGAAAGAGCCCTGCATCCAGGCCTTGGAAATCGCAACAGACTCTTCAGAGGCGGGCATCGATCTTCAAGGAGCCGAGGTTGTGGGCGCGCCAATGTGCTCGCTCCGCATCCGAGAGGGGCTTCGCGCCGATCAGGCGCGCAAGATTGTCAGCCGATGTCAACGGTTCCCACCCCGAAGTCGGATCGGGACCCAGGATGCGCTTCTCCCACATCGCACGCCCCTTTGGGCTGGAAATCCCCGCGCGCGCCAATTTCTCCAGAAATGCCGGACCCAGGAGATCGGGCTCGATTTCCCGATCGGGGTGGTGCATCGTCCATTCGTCGGCCCATTCGGCGAGTGTTCGCAAGTTCGCGAGGTTCCCGGCGTCGATCCGCCTGCCCCGCTTCCATCCGTGGACCGCCTGTCGGCTGCAACCCAGGGCCATGGCGAGCTGACCGATGGTGATGCCAAGTCCATCCTGGATCCGCTTCGCGAGATGCACCGCCTCGGGAACAGGACTCGCGTCCATGCCGGCGAGGTCGCATTCCGCCTGCGGAACTTGGATCACTGTCCCCGTGACGTTCAGGTGGGGCCAAAGCGGCAGACCTGCCGACTCGGCGGTGGAAGTGGTTCCGGTCGCGGCGAAAAGATCGACCGTGTTCATGGCTGGCTCCGCAGGCCCCAGACGGACTTGGCTTTGGAAGTGACCACCTCGCGGAACAAGACATCCAGCGCGTCGTGGAGAGCGTCGGTGGCGGCTTCGATGCCGTCCGGCTCGAAGTCGACAATTTCCGTCGACGAGTGGTCGAAATCGAGGAACACCGCACCCCGTCCCGGCTGTGCGACTCCCTTCAGCAACAGGTTGTCCAGATCGGGAGGCGTCGAGGTGATAGCGGGAGAGACGCGGACCAACATCTGTCCTTGGGGTGTGGCGAACACCGAGGCCGCCATGTGGTGGCGACGCTCGAGTGTGGAGCCGGGATCGGGTTCATACCCTGCCAAGGCGGACTTCAGATAATCCGACAGCGATTCATTCGCGGCGGGCTGCACGAGGTCCACGTAACGGAGCCCCAACCGTTCGACCACCGGAATCTCCAGGACGCGCGCAGCTTCGAGCATAGACTTCCAGCGCTCCAGGAAGCCTTCGAAGATATCGTAGTCGGTGGTCTGGAGCATCAGGAACTCGCGGCTGAGCAGGATGTTCCAGCGCTGGCTCTTGTCCAGGAAATCCCAGCGGATGGCGTCTCTGGTTTCCGCAGGACCAGTCGGACCCAGATTCACAGACCGGACCTTGCTCTCCCGGAAGACCGGATAGCCCAGCTCTTCGCAAGCCTTGCGAAAGGCGGGCAGCTTCTCCTCCAGGTCCATTCGCGGCGAGAACCGCGCCTGCACGAGGACCAGGACCAAAGGGGAATGGTCCAGCTTGACGCGTGGAAGTGTGCGTGGCATGCTCTTAGTTTACATCTTGGTTTACAGTTCGCCCAGTGGAAAATCGCGGGTTGCGCCAACCGGGACACCCCTCTGCTTCATCTCTTCGGGAAATGCGGCCCGAAGATATTCAACCGACGGCGTCGTATTTCGATAGCACCGTTTTCCGAAACCACGCCGGGACGGAATCCGTCTTGATTTCCAGATCCGACCCGGAAGTGATCTCGGCGATCCAGTTGTGCCGACCGTTTTCGGAGGAATCGAAGAGGTACGCTCGATCCGAAACTTGGATGGCCGCGTCCAGGAGATCGAGGCAACGGAAGTAGCGTTCGACGATCTTCCGTTCAGGCACTCCGTGCCCTCCCAAAACGACCCGATGACGAACCCTCGCCACATTGATCTCGGGATTCTCGGTCGCGATGAAATACAGATAGACCCTGTATCCCGCCGCCTTTGCCTTCCGGAGGAAGTCAACCTTGGCGGGAGATGACATCACGGTCTCGAAGGTGAAGGAATTCCGCGATTCGACCAGTCGATGTCGAATGAAGTCGGCCAGGATGGATGCGTGGTACGAAGAAATCTCGGAGGCATCGATTCGCAGGAGATCCCCGGCCAGGTTCCATGTCCCGACCAAGCCCTGGAATTCCGGTCGCGTAGCGAGACCGGAACCCGCTAGGAAGGCGGAAATATCGGCCTGGGTGGCGGCAATTCCGTATCTGCCCAAATCGATCTTGCCATGGAGCTTGAGCAGAGTTTCGATTTCGTCGGCATTCACATACGTCCCCAACCATTGCGGAAGAAGCATGTCCTTGATCGTGCTCTTCCCGGAACCATTGGGGCCGGCGAAGATCCGTAATCGCGGGGCAAAGGCGTTCAAACCGTTTGCTTCCGCACCATCCGAGCCCCGATCCGCGAAGGAGTTGGTCGCTCCGACAACTCCTTCAGCGTCTCTCGGGCACCATTGGCATAGGTTCGAACAAGCTTCCCGTCGATCGCTTCCACCACCGACCCACTTGTGGTCAATGCTTTCAGATAGGCGTGGCGAAGCGCATCCACCGCAAGCTCGGGAATGCATGACTCCAGAGCGTCCAAGGCATCCTCGCCCAGAGGTGAATTCGATTTAACATCCAGACCATCGTTCATGCCAACCAAGATACCTTCCCCCACCTCCCTCTGCCTTGCCAAGCAAGCCCAGCCCTCGCTTTGTTCTTCGTACAGACGCCCCGGTGGGGCGTCTCCGGATCCATCCGGAAAACACCCCACCTATGTTGGCGAGCAGTCAAAGGGAAGCGGTAACGAGCAGTTCGGAGGGTTCAAAGGGAAGCAGTCTTCCCGGTTGAATGCCCCCTGTGCTTACCTCCGGAGTTTACCGGGGGACACATGGGGAATTTCATCACGATGGACAAGAAAAACCACGATCCTGACGTTGTTGCGGCAGGGCATTCCAAGCGTTCGATCTGTCGATTGACGCACAGCTCGCCCAAAACGGTCCAGGAGTTGAGTCGCACCCTGGGGGCAAAAGGAAGCATCTGCACCCGAAGTGCTCACCCGGGGATCTCGCTCAAAGGGAAGCACCTGGCCTTGAAGTGCTCGCCGGGGAACCTGTCCGAGATCCCTGGGGTATCGAGCAAGCCACCACGGAGGAGGTAGCGCCTGACCCTATCCCGGTTTTGTCGACGCGCAGCGCCCTATTGAAACCTCATTTGGAGGCAATCGGTGCCTATCTGAAGCGTGGTCTGGGGCTCGTCGGATCTGGCAGGATCTGACCGATCTGCACGGGATTCCTGGGCGGAGAGGATTTCGGTGAAGCGTCTGTCCACAGGTCAAGGCCAATCACCCGAAATGGTTCCAGCATCTGGATGTACTTCCCGGCGAAGAGGCCCAAATGGACTTCCTGGAGGGGCCTTCGTTTGGTCTTGCGCGAGGCTTCTGGCTGGCGGGTGCGGCGTCGCACCTGATTTTGGTACTGACGCTGTCGCACAGCGCGATGAGCTACCGGGAAGCGATCCTGGATCGGGGGCGGCGCGCACAGTTCTGGCTGCACTGATGCGGGGTTTCGAGAAGTTTGGAGGCGTCCCGGAGCGACTCAAGATCGACAACTTCAAAGCCGCCGTCATCCAGGCGCATCGCTACGATCCCGTGCTCCATCCACTGTTCCAAGCCTGGGCTGGCCATTACGGCATTCTGCTGTCGCCTTGCGATCCGGGCTGCCCCAACCAGAAGGGTCGCGGAGCGCGATTGCCGGTACACGAGGGATGGCTTCCTGAAGGATTGCCGGAAATTGACTCATTGGATTCCTGAACGAACGGCTTCCATCTGGGAGGCCCGCACCGCGCACCAGCGCATCCATGGACGCCACAAGCGGCAGGTCCTGGAGGTATTTCAGTGAGGAGGCGCCTGCACTGCAACCACTTCCGGCCTCCCGTTCCATCTGTTCGAGATGGGACGACGCAAGGTCAGTGTGCAAGGAACCGTGGAGGTGGATTCCTGCCACTACGAGGTGAGCCATCTCTTGATCGGACAACCGTGTCTGTACAGTACGACGCACGCGAGGTGCGTGTCTATCGCCTCCACGAGTCGGGTCCGAAGTTCGAGAGATCCGCCACGACCGCAGCCTGCACAAAGGGCATCTGGTCCGAAAGGAAGGCGCATCCGGCGGATGGATCGAACGCGGCACGAACGCGAAGCCTGGTACCTCCGTGGCGCATCCAAGGTCG
>JADKBN010000012.1 GCA_016715065.1 Fibrobacterota bacterium | reverse complement strand
GATTTCTTTAGAACTAATCGCCGATTTGAAGGAATTGAGTGGGGAGAAATCAACCCCTAATGCCCGCTTGACCGTGCCGCGTGCTCCGCGGTCACGGTCGAAGGCGACCATTAGGGGCAAATTCTGTCGCCTCGTGTCCTTGGATCGGATGCGGGGCGTCTTTGTTTATGCCGTCTGTTTGTGCTTTTGTTCGAGGAAGAACTTGGCTGTTGCACCGATTCCAAAGAGGAGAAGTCCGAGCACGTTTGCCGTGATGTATGTCGACATCGGGATTTTCGGATCATTGCCAGTGTACCAGGCGAAGACAAGAACGGACGTGATCGTTCCTGCGAAGGTGCTTCCAAGTAGATAGAAGATCTTGGAAACCTCGATGATGGCGCGATTTGTCAGCGCACTCTTGCCGAAGGGGAGCACTCGATCAAGCAAGAATACGATGGCCACGACGATCAATATTGTCACGAGCATGCTGAACAAGTCCGTCTTCATGTCAGGATTGATCCTGCTCGTTACGATGTTCACGAAGCGCTTCTCATCCTTGAAGAAACCTGAATTGACCAGCGGGAAGATGAAGCAGATCAGGTAAGGGATTACGTAGGAAGGGAGCTCTTGTGGGAAGGTCTTGGTTACATCTGAAAACCGAAATTCCGGTTTGGCTGGATGGTTTTCCATCTGATCATCTCCTGATGTGTGGGAATTGTTCCTGTTCTTCTTTCTGAGAAAAACAGGCCAGCTTTCCCGTCGCTGTTGCGACGGGAGCCGTTCATCTAGCCGCGTAGGCTAGCCGCCTGCCCTTAGAGGACAGGATGTGTCAGAAGATCAGGCGACCTTCTTCGAATTCCTCGGACTGCTCTTGAGTTTCAGTGCCTGCTCGTTTTCCTGCGCCATCATCAACAGCTTGGCGTGGTGCAGGAGATTTCTCTGGTGCTCCGGATTGAGCTGGCTGGCGATCTTTTGGAGCTGAGCGGTGGTGCTGTTTCCGTGAACGAACTGTTCTGCGGGTATTTCCTGGAGCGCCGGGATCTGGTCTGCTCCTTCGACCAGCGCCTCCATGGGCACGCTCAATGCTTTCGCCAGCGCGGCCAACTTGGGAGCGGTGGGGTTCCTCAAGTTTTTCTCGTAGTAGGTCAGCTCTCCTTGGCGGATGCCGGAGACCTGTGACAGATAGAGCTGTGTCCAGCCCTTCTTCTGCCGGATGTCTTTGAGGTGTGTTCCGATCATTTCCTCCTAAAGAATACTGGTACCCTTGAAAGGTATCCTAATACTGATAAATTGGTCTAGTCTCAAAAAGTCACTTTCGCCCCTTGCCAAAATTTTGGGGGGCTGGGGTGTCGAGGCGGGAGGGAGAGCATGGACGGACGAGAGGCACAGTTGGAGCAGTGGAAGCGCTCAGCGGACCTTCTGGGGATGGTCCGTGCCCATGGTGTGCAGCTTTCCTTGGCCGGAGCCGATTGGCTGGGGTTGTGTCCGTTCCACGCGGAGTCCACCCCGAGCTTCCGGGTGACGCCTCGCAAAGGCCTCTGGCATTGCTTCGGGTGCGGCAAAGGCGGTTCGGCGGTGGACTGGCTGATGCTCACGCGCAATATTGGCCTTCGCGAAGCGGTGGCGGCATTGCGTGAGCTTGTCCCATCCGTCGGCCCTTCCTTTCCTAGCCGCCAGCCCTCGCCGCCAGATTCCATCGATGTTTCGGCGCTTCCAGCGATGCGCTTTGGGGCTCCCCGCGAGAGCACGGACCAGGATGTTTTGTGGGCGGTGGTGGAGCATTACAACGGGCGGTTGTCGGGATCTGACGTCGCCCGTGCATACCTGGAACGGCGCGGTCTGTGGGACCGGGAGCTGATCCAGACCTTCTGCCTGGGCTTCGCCGACCGGACCTTGGGCCTGGAGATCCCGGACAAGCAACTTCGGCGTGGTGCCGAGGTGCGCTCGCAGTTGCAGCGGCTTGGCGTGTATCGCGAGAGCGGGCACGAGCACCTGTGTGGCTCGCTGGTGGTGCCCATCTTGGGGGATCGGGTGCCGGGGGCGTGGGCGTGTCGAGGCCAGCGCGAGGTGTTGGGGTTGTATGGCCGCAAGGTGACCACGGGCCTCCGCGCCGGCACTCCAAACCATCTGTACCTCTCGGGCCAGATGCGCGGGGTGTTCAACGGCGCCATCGCCCTGGAAGCCGCACGGCAAGCGGGCGGGACGCTGATCTTGTGCGAGGCAATTCTGGATGCCCTCACGCTGTGGCGCTGGGGATTCCGTAACGTGACCACGGCCTACGGAGTGCGCGGGGTAGGCGCGGACCTGTGGCGATTTCTGACGGAATCGGGATTGCTCCGGGTGGTGATCGCGTACGACGCAGATGAAGCCGGCGACACCGCCGCCTCAGAGTTGGCTTCCCGCCTGGCCTTGGAAGGGTTGGAGGTCTTGCGCCTTCGCTTGCCGGAAGGCCACGACGTGAACTCGTGGGCCGTCCGCTCCAAAGATCCGCGCCAAGCCCTGGAAGAAGCGCTGGCTGGTGCGGTCTGGATGGGGGAGCGGCTGTATGAGGGAAAAGAAGATTCAGTGACAAAAAATGCCGTTCGTCCTGAGGAGGGAGCTTTGCTCCCGTCTCGAAGGGCGGACGGCGACAACGTTCAAATCAGGAAGGGCCTTCCCTCCTAGCCGCAGAGCCGCCCGCTTCTGGCCAGCATTTCCCTTCGCCCTTCGAGACGCCCCTCGACAAGCTCGGGACTCCTCAGGACGAACGGGGGGCCAGCATTCCTTCCAAACCCGCATCGGAGCTGGTTTCCGACGGCGAAGCGTTGTTGTGGCGGGTGGGCGATCGCGTCTGGCGGATCCTTGGCTTGGGGCGCAATCGCTCGATGGAAGCCCTGCGCCTGAACCTGCGCGTGACTCGCGGAGATCACTTCCATCTGGATACGCTGGATCTGTACTTGGCCAAGGCGCGGGAAGCGTTCGTGCGGGTGGCCAGCATCGAATTGGGCGTGGACCACGAGGTGGTCAAGCGGGACCTGGGCCGTCTGTTGGTGTTGCTGGAAGAACGCCTCCGCACTCAGGTGGAAGAGTCGCGCCTGCCTCCCCAAGTCCCGGTCGCTTTGATGACAGAATCCGACCGATCCTCCGCCTTGGCCTTGCTGCGCCAGCCTGGTTTCCTGCTCCAACTGCTTGCGGATCTGGAGTCATCGGGGATGGTGGGCGAAATCGTGAACAAGCTTCTGTGCTGGCTTTCGCTGACCAGTCGCCACCTGGAAAGCCCACTGGGCCTTCTGATCCAGTCCAGCAGCGCGGCGGGGAAGTCGTCGCTTCTGGATGGCGTGTTGCGGACCCTGCCGGAAGAAGACGTGGTGCGGTATTCCGCCATGAGCGGCCAAGCCCTGTTCTACATGGGCGGCCAGGACTTACGGCACAAGGTGCTCTTCATCGCCGAAGAAGAAGGAGTCCGGCGGGCTTCGTACAGTCTGAAGCTGTTGCAGTCCGATGGCGTCTTGACCATGGCCAGCACCACCAAGGATCCGGACTCGGGTCAGCTGGTGACCAAGGAATACCGCACGGAAGGCCCGGTGGCATTGGCGATGACCACCACCAATCCGGACATCGACCCCGAATTGCAGAACCGATGCCTGGTGTTGAGCGTGGACGAAAGCCGCGAACAAACCGAGGCAATCCACCGCACCCAGCGCCAGAATCTGACGCGCGAAGGGATGATTGGTCGCCGCCAGACGGCTTCCCGCCTGGAGTTGTGGCGCAACGCCCAACGCTTGCTGGAGCCGTTGGACGTGGTGAACCCGTACGCCAAGGACCTGACGTTTGCCAGCCACCAGACCCGCACGCGCCGCGACCAGGTCAAGTACTTGTCGTTGGTGTCGGCGGTGGCATTGGCCCACCAGCACCAGAAGACCATCCGCCACGATGCCCATGGGCGCTTCATCGAAGTGGATCTGGACGACATCGAGTTGGCCACGTTTTTGGCCGGGCACGCGTTGGGCCGCAGCCTCGATGATTTGCCGCCGCAGACCTTGCGCTTGTGGCGAGTGCTGTGCGGCGAGGTGCGTGCCGCCGCCGAGCGTGAAGGCTGCGACGTCGACCTGTTTCGGTTCACGCGCCGTTGGGTGCGCGAACGAACGCATTGGGGCGATACCCAACTCAAGATCCATCTTCGCCGCCTGGAAGAACTGGAACTGGTGACCGCCCTGCGAGGTCCACAGGCCAGCACCTACCGGCTCGCGTGCCTGGAAGAATCGGCCACGGGCCTGGTGGCATCGGGGCTTCCGAGCCTTGCGATGTTGCGAGCCAAGTACCCCGCACACAAGTACGATGGCACCTGGTCGGGTTTTTGCGGGAGGTGGTCGGGTCGGACGGGTGAGCGGTCGGGGGGTGGTCGGCCTGAGGTCCGACCGGTGCCCGTCGAACCCAGTGTGCTTGGAAAGCTCGATGAAATGGCACTTGGCGAGCAGAATCCGGAAGGGAATGTGGGGCCAAACGATGGATCGGTCGGGGTGGTTGGGAATGCATATAGAGAAGAAACGACAGATCCCGTCGTATCGTACCTGTCCACCTCGAACGGTTCCTCTGTCGGTCACCGTCCGTTGGTGGCGGCGTGAAGGTGAATCCGGGCCGACCTCGTGGCCCGCGTGCCTGGCAGATTCCCAGTCGCACGGTGTTGCAGCAATGGTGTGCCCGGTGGATCGAGTGGCTGCGCGTGAACGGCTTCTCCGGCAACACGGTCTTGAATCGCCAAGCCGCCTTGCGGCGCTTGATCGAATACGCCGACATCGCCGGATTGACCGAGCCCAGCGAGTTCGATTCAGCACACGCGATGTCGTTTCGGCGCTGGCTGATGGGCCACAGCCAGGCGGAGTCGGCCTTCTGCCAATACCTCGTTGGTGCGCGTCTGTTTTGCCGTTGGTGCGTGCGGCAAGGCTTGATGACCACCGAGCCCGTCGAGGAGTTGCGCATCCGTGGCTTCCGCAAGCCGCTTCCTCAAGGAATCTTGCGGGTCGACGAGGTGGAACAGGTCCTGGCCGTGCCCGACGTCCAGACGTCTTTGGGCCTGCGGGATCGGGCCATTTTGGAGGTCTTCTATTCCACCGGGATCCGGCGTGCGGAGCTTTCGCATCTGCGGACAGTGGATGTGCATTGGGAGCGCGGATTGATCTTTATCCGCCAAGGCAAGGGAGGTCGGGATCGGTACGTCCCGATCGGCCAACGGGCTCTCGCTTGGGTGCGTGCCTATCTGGACCGGGTGCGGGTCCACTTGGCTCCGGTGGACGACCAGAGCTGGCTGTGGCTGGGTGTCCGCGGCGAGGTGTATTCGGACATCACGGTGGGCAAGATGGTGAAGGCCTGTTTCCAAAAGGCGGGGATCGACCGCAAGGGTGTGAGCTGCCACATGATGCGCCACACCTGCGCGACCTTGCTGATGGAAAACGGTGCGGACCTGCGGGCGGTCCAGGAGATCTTGGGGCACCGCAGTCTCGAGTCCACGCAGGTCTACACGCACGTCTCGCAGGTGCGTGCCAAGGAGGTCCACACCCGGTGCCACCCGGCGGAGAGACAGATTTTGGTAGAAGCGAAAGGGTTACATTGAACGACATGCCCCAATCAAAGCAGGAACAGAACCCACAGCGTGAGCGCTTGACCAACATGGATCAGGCGATCAAGCAGCTTTTGAAGGATCATCCCGTCGATGCGCTGGAATTTCTGCTTCCCGATGCCGTCAAGCAGTGGGGCAAGCCATTGTCGTGGGAATTTTTGAACACGACCACGCGCAAGCATGATTTGGCCCGCAAGGGCTACGTGATGGATCTGAACATCCGCTACACCTTCGCCAAGCGGTCGGTGGTTCTGGTGGTTCTGATCGAGCATTGGGCAACCGCCAAGTCCGTGAACCTGCACCGCACGGCGCACTACTACCTGGATCTATTGGAGCGATTCCCGAAGGATGAGGTGGTGCCGGTGGCTTTGGTAACGGACACCAAGCCGGCCCGGATCCGCAACGCGGTGCATTCGGAAAGCCGGGGTCGGGTGTGGCTGCACTTCGAGACCATGGTGCGCGAGGTGTCGCGGGACGAGTTCTTGGCCTGGGAACAGGCAGGCAACGCGATTGCACAAGTGCTACGTGGTGCGATGGCAGGGTCGCAAAGCCGGGGGAGAAGGTATTCCGGGGCGCGGACGCCTTGAAGGCCCTCGTTTCACCCGAGGAATATCGCAATCTCTTCACTTTGGCCGCAGAAGTCGGTAAATTGACTCTCAAGGAAGTCGAGGCCTACATGAAAAAGACACAACTCCGATCTGAAGTCGTTGAATGGCTGGAAGCTCGCGGCGAACAGGCCAAGGCCATCGACACGGCGCGCAAGCTCCAGGAGCACGGCGTTTCGTGGGACATCATCACGAGTTCGACAGGTCTCAAGCCTGCCGACCTCAAGAAGGCTTCTTCGGCGTCTTCGCGAAAGTCCACCAAGAAGTAACCCTTCGGCGCTCTCGGGGGCCGCAGCCTTCAAATCCTCATGGAATCTGGTGCCCTGGTCTCCTAGTGAGATCGGGGCGCTTTCGTTTTTGGCTGACAGATCCTGACGACATCTCCAATTTTCCACCCCCCTCGCCGCGGGCCTCCTAGCATTCGGCCCATCCACCCCGCTGTGCGGGTCGGCGGAGCGTGGCAGGGCGAAAGCCTAATAGCCGCGTTGGTGCCCACCGGCCTCTCGTCGCCGCCCACGTCACGCCGTGCCCTGGGCGGACTCCTCGCGCTTGGCTCCGCCAAATGACCGGCCTTGAGGCACAACAGCGCCATTAGGCCCTGTCGCCCTGTTGCCTTCGCCGGCGCAATGCGCCTGCGGCACCCGGTGCACGGCTGGCCACGCTCCGGCGGCGAAATATCGCTTGTTCCCTGCCGCTGGGGCCTGCGCCAAACCCTGGCTCGTGCGGTCCCGGCGTTTGCGCAGGACAAGCCCCGAGCACGGCCGCAAGCGCCCGCCCAAGGGCCGTGCTCGGGCTTGCAGCTCCGACTTTGCAAAGCAAAGCCGGAGCCCCAGCGGGGCCGTGGCGGCTGGGTTTGTGCCCAAGGGTAGGATGGGCCCCGCTGTCCTGCGCAGACAGGATCGATGCGAACGGGCGACTTCAGCGATGGATTGCACATCGTCGAAGACGGACGTGATCTGAAAATCCGCATAGGGAGATCAATACCTCGACGAAGAGGTCGTGGAATTCCGCACCAAGTCCGGAGTCACCACCACCCGCTACCTCCTAGCCGGAAACAACTGGAACACGGAGGCCCAAACCGACGAATCCGGCAACATCACCCGCACCTACCTCGTGGACCCGTTTGGCACCTTCAAGGTCTACACCGGCGCCGGCACTGACGGAAAATGGTTCACCACGGACGACGTGGCCGGAGACCCCGCCACCCTAGAAGGCGAGCGCGTGTTGCAGGGCCTGCCGTGGTACGGCAGCACCGGCCTCTACCACCTCCGCAACCGCTGGTACAGCCCGACCTTGCAGCGCTTCCTCTCCATGGACCCGCTGGGTTTTGATGCAGGCGACGCGAACTTGTACAGGTTCGAGGGGAATGACCCGCTGGGGAATTTGGATCCGATGGGGGCCAACGTCTGGACTCCGGAATTCCAGGACCAGGTGTTTTGGACGGGCGTGACTGCCTTTGCGACGGGTGTCGCCTTTGGTGCAGCCTTGACCATGGCTTCTCCCGCGGTCTTGACGGTTGCTGCCATCGCAGGTGCTGCCATGCTGATGAAGTCGGCGATTGATGTAGGAACCAAGGCACGGCAAGCCTACACGGGTACCGATCTGCTGGGAAGACCGTTGTGTCCCAACCAGATCGAGCAGTTGGAACGCGAGATGATCCTCGAAGGAGTCGGGTTTGCCGCCGGAATGCTGGGCGGCGGACTGGGAGCCAGGATGGCTGGTGCCGGTAAGGGAGGCTTGTACAAGGGTCTCACCGAAAACTTTGGTCGTGCCGGAAACAAGGGATCGGGAGTCTACATCGGGGAAGCCAACTCAGGAATGGCACCACGTGGAAATATCAAACCTCCGGGCATCGGCAGTTCCTCCAAGCCGTCGGTTGGTCCCAATTGTACGGGTGGATCCTGCGCAAATGGATTTGAGTGTTTCCCCGCAGGAACGCCGATTTCTGTCGACAATGACCAGCGTCCCATCGAGGAAATCAAGACGGGCGACACTGTCCTGGCCATGGATCCAAGTACGCGAGCCCTGACCCGGTCGCGAGTGGCGCGGACCTTTGTCCGGTTGGCCACCTCACTTGTGATGGTGTTCGCCGGCGGCGATTCCATCACCGCCACTACCGAGCATCCTTTCTGGACCTCCCAGCACGGCTGGACCGGAGCAAAAGACCTCCAGGTTGGGGATTCCCTATGGATGCCCATTCAAGGACAGTTGCTGGCGATCGACTCGGTTCGCAGCTTCGAGACGGCCCCCACAAAGGTCTTCAACTTCGAGGTGGAAGGCGTCCACAACTACCTTGTGGGAAGCCTCGGGATCGCGGTGCACAACACCTGTCCGGGGACGGGGGGTGGGGGATCATATGATCGACCGTCTGGATTTAGGAGTGGTGTACGGGATCAAGTGTGGAAGGATGCAGTAGAGCCGAGCACCGGGCGAGTTCGAGATCCGGTTAGTGGACAATTCATGAGCAAGGAACAGCGTTGGGATATGGGGCATAAGCCAGGATATGAATTCAGAAAACACCAGCAGAGCGCAAGGCAAAGAGGGATTGATAGGGGATAATTTTTAAATGAGCACAATAATCCATCAAAATATCGACCAGAGCTTCCTATCTCAAATAGCAGCCATAAAGGGGGAGATCTTACTGGCGACTACCTTGGACTATAGGGGACAAAATTGGGTGATATAAAACTGGAGAGCAAACAAATCGCGAAGGCTGCTGCGGTAGCCTTCGGTGGGGTTCCGCAGGTTCATCGGTACTGGGACGATAGCGAATTAAATAACATCGACATCCTTTCGTGTTCTGATTCTCCATGGGCTGGGGTCATAGCATATTCGACAATTGGCGTTTCAGAGATGCCCCTGAGAAAGGATGGAAAGGAGCTGAGCGTTCGATCTGAAATTGTGGGGGCATGCGGTTCTCAGTTTCCGGAATTTCCTAACTTTCTTGCAACAGCAGCACTCTTCGTGAAAAAGTCTGGCTTGCTCGTTGCTCCAGGGGTCATTTTCCCAAATGTGCTTGATCAGTATTGTGATTCTTCACTAATGCGGCACTTGTTGTTTTTGCCTCCTTTTCTTTGGGAACAGCGTTTGTCTCCCTTGCAATTGGATGAAAAAATAGTGACTTGGCTACTGGCGATTCCAATTGCGGAAGCAGAACTTGAATTCGCGGTTAAAAATGGAGTGCCCTCGTTGGAGCAGTTGTTTGAAAAAGAACAAATTGATATTTTTGATCTAAATCGATTGTCTGTGGTGTAAATCTGTGTCGAAAGAGCATCCTCCGGGATACACGCCTGGAAGTGGAACCGGATTCTTACCAGGAGAGCTAATCCCATGAACGCATTTCCCCTTTCGCTGTCAGATACATGTGTCGATTCGATGACACTTGGCCGGGGTGGATTGCAGTTGCATTTGTCCTGTCCAAGGCGAGGCAAGATCGAAGTTCACTTCCAAGAAGCAATTTTCGTCGAGGCGGCAGGCGCAGTCGGAGGGGACTTAAGTCACGCAGAGATCCTGCACGACAAAGATTTTATCAGCAAAGTTTGCCAGAGAGTTGAAGACACCTATTCGGACGCCTGGATAGCTGTTTCAATATGGGATGTTTATTGCGAGGACCCGGTTCTAAAAGTTGTGTGTAAGGGTGTATCGCTCGCCCCCTAATGCTCGCCTTCGACCGTGCCGCGTGCTCCGCGGTCACGGTCGAAGGCATTCCAATAGGGGAGGATGGATCAAGCCGAAGGGAGAGTAGTAGACAAAAACTGGCGGGGTCCGGGGGACGAGCGGAATGGAACGGCCAATGGGGATCGTGTCGATCGCGACCCTGAAGCCATCGCCAAGAAGGTTGCCCGTCATCCCACCCACCCATCCGGCCCAAGCGGCATGGCCGTTCCAGGGCGCACCCCGGTGGCGGTATCCAAAGGGCCGCCAGTAGCCGCTTGCCGCGGGCCACGGGCGCGGCCGCCCCGTGAATACGGCACCCGGACGCCCGGGAAAAAGCCCGGCGCAGCCGAAGAATCACGGCGCCAGTCGAGAATGCCCGGCGCCAAGCCGAAACTCAAAGGCCCTTCCACCTCCCCACCCGTAGCTTCCGCACAAAATCCGCCGAAGTCTTCTCGTCGATCAGCGGGGCCCGGGCGCAAGGATCGGCACTTCATCTCGGGCATGTAATAATCGCCGATATCCGTTTACGGGCTTCATCTTCAGTTTCTGGTCAGGTACAGGGGAGCAATTGCCCTCGGGCTCCTGGATCCGCACGATGATTGTGGCTGGTCCTTTCCGAGTGATTCGAGATCCGAGCCATCGTGTCTTCGCAGTTGTTTGAGAACCTCAGCCTTGTTGGGACCGAGGAAAGGCTCCATCCGGAACTACATTGGCTCGGGTTGTGGCCAATCCGTCGCGACTCGGCCCGTTCGAGATTTCTGTGCGGAAAATCGCTTTCGTCGGTTGACGACATGCGATCCACCTGGGAAGGAGAGGAAAAAAAGCAGAATGGAGAGTTGTCAGGAAGGTCGTGTTTGTCCTTTGCTCATCGCTTGTCAAATCGATCAGTTCCCGCAATTCCGCCGACGTCAAAGGCCCGTACCGCTCCTGGCGGGAATCGCCCAAAGGTCAGCGAGGCCAGGGATGCCCGGACAAGGCGATCACTTCGATTCCCAGAACCTCCAGCATCCGTCGGATCTCGCGGTTCTTGCCTTCGCGCAGCACGATCTCAGCCGGCAGGTTTTTCGCCCGTGCAGGATGCGCTTGGCGCTTCTTTGCGGGGCTTCGCCTCCGTCCACGATTCCCGTCTGGGTGTTTCCGGGTTCCTGCGCAGTCACCAATCGGTTGGCCTGTTACGTGCTGTAGAGTCATCGGGATGCCTCGCAGGATCCAGCAGAGCGTCTGCCCCAGGCGGTGTCGTTGGTAAGCAGCATTAGGCCTTCGCTGGCCATGTCCAAGCGCCCCACCGGCCCACGTGAGGAGATTCAATCCGGACGGGCACTCGAACACCGTGCGACGGTTTTCGTCGGAGGCGGTGGTCACGCAGACCGCGAGTTTGTTGAGCATCAGATTAGACCTTGGATTGGGCCTGCCAAGGCTTTCCGTCGATCTCGATGCGATCGGACGGGATGTCGGAGATTTCGGGATCTCGCACGATTCTCCCGGTAGAGATTCACCACCCCCGGAGGCCACGAGCTTTTCGGCTTGACTTCGCGAGCGAATCCGCTTTGATGATGGCGCGTGCCAACCAGATGCGTCGTTGGGTTTCCAAGGATAGGGAAGGTAGAACCATCGCCCGGCACTTGAGCGTTAGATGAGGTCTGGCATCCGCCGGAAAGGAACCTCTGGACAAATCAGGCGGGAGATATGGTTTATATCAAACTAAAACAGGAGAATTGACCTTGTCCCAAGCATCCGTCCTTGCTTCCTGGAAACTCGTCCTGCGAGCCCAACGCCTGGTTTGTCCACCCTGGACGAGAAAAAGCGGTTTTCGGACGCGCGGACCTTGTTCAATCTTCGCGTGGCCCGCCCCAGTGTTTTGCCGCCGGGAGCTTCGGCTTGCCCAACAGGTTTCATGCTGGATCCTCCCAACATCCAGCACCAAGGTCAGGCAATTGCGGGCCAATCCCAAGGCTTCCTGTATTACGCAGATCGGTCTGTTTCGAGGGACTGACTCTCAGGGCGAATGCACGGAGGTTCTGGATCGACCATTCGCGCGGGCATCTGGACCGATGGCTGGCAGATGTTCTATCCGGGTGGACTGGAAGGGGGCGATTTTCCGTATTTCGGTTCCATCCCCTGCAGGCGCGGCATTATCACGGCTTGCAAGTTGGCCTGTTCGATCCGCGAACTGATAAGACTACCCTGAATGGCTGGCAAAGCTCGTGAAGGCGGCTTGCTCTTGGCACCAGTCCACCAGCTTTCAGGGCGGGTCTTCGCGCGCGTGCTGAAACGCCATGGCTTGGATGAGCTCAGCCCGCCCAGGGGCGCATCGTCTACGCTGTGGAAACACGGGAGCCAGTCGCGGAACAGCGCTTTGCGAGGCAGACTGCTGGCTGAACGGAAATCCACGTTGGCCTTGATGTTGGGTCGCCGCGGGCGGATAGCCCGGTTAGTGCGCAAGGCCGATCCCATGGATGAGCGACGAGGATTGGTGTCGTTGACCGCCAAGGAACCGCTCCGCTTTACGAGTCCTATGCGAAGAGCCTCCCGCGGAGGATGTCGAGCCTGTTCTACTCAGAGGTTGAGTTCCGCGGAAATGGGACTGGTTCAAGCGACGTTGGCGAAGATCGCACCAACCTCAGGCCGCCGAGGCGGTGGCGAGGTGAAGGTGGAGGAGGCCGATCCCATCGAACCGTCTATCTTCAGCATGCTAGAGCGATCCATCCACGAATCTTCGGGAGCCTTCGCTGAATATCCGTACCTTCGCCACTCCTCTCCTGTCGCCGCATTCCTGAGCGTCGGCATCACAGGGATAGCATGGTGCTCGATTACGAGGAGGCTTCGTGGAAGACCTCCACAAGATTTCAGGGGATCCTTCTGGTCGGCGTCGTCCTTGCACCTGTGGGTGAACAGGCGATGCTCGTCAACATCTCCAGTCGAGATCGGTGCCGCCTTGGCTATCCTTGCAGGCATTTTGGTGGTTGTCGCTTTGTTGCCTTTGGGAGAAAAACCCGCCGAGGGCCGAGAGCAGAGGCGAGCCGGCAGCTAGTGGAAACCGCTGCTCGCGCCGATCTCCAGGGCGTGGCCATCCTGGCGCGCAAAGCCCGTCGGTTGCCGTGACGGAACTTCGGGCCAAGGGACTGGTGGTGGAATCGGAAAACCTCTCCATCGAGAGTTGGCGCGGCGCCACCAACGCTCCACCTCCGAGGTCCTTTCGTTGGTGCTTCCCGCGGCGACGGAGGGCGAGGACGACCACGAGGAACATGAAGACGACGACGACTGATCGGAGGCTGTACGGCCTAGAGGGCCTCTTCGAGGATCGCGTCAATTTCTGACGGCAGCAGGTCCACCGGGTTTCCCTTCATGGAACTCGCCCGCAGTCCCGCCTCGCGCATGGCGGGGATGTCGGAACGGATCATGCCCCAGTGCGAGAGGCCGCGGTCGCCACGGCCAAGGCCGGAGACTTTACCAGAACGGCCAAGCCGTCGTCCGGGTTGCGTGGGTCGGTCGCACAGCAGCCGGGCGGCATCGAGGTACCGAGCCAAGGCCTTCCGGCCGGTCGGCCCAAGCTTTGCAATTGGCCTTCCAGACGGGAACCAGAAGTCGGGCACAAAGCTCGCCATGGGGGCGCCGAGCCTTCCTCCCAGCGGTGCCGCCAAGCCGTACACGGCACCGAAGCAGCGTTGGCCAGCCATGCCGGAAAACAGGCTCGCCTGGGCGAGGTCCCGTGCGTGCCTGGAGGTCTGCACCGTCGCGCACGGCCGTGAGCCGGGGACCGAACGGATTTTGGAATCCCCTCGCGGCACAGCGCGTCGGAAAAGGGGGTGTGGAACCTGGTCACCAGCGGCTCGATCAGCTGGGCGACGCGTCAATCCGGTGCAAGCCGTGGTGTGAGCATCCACCGCCCGGGGCGAGTGGGGTCGACGATGGCCAGGACCGGCATCAGTGCGGGCCGCGCAGGCTCGCCTTCACCCCCGATGCTCCGATCACCGCGTTGCGCGTGGCCTCGGCGCCGGTTCCGGAAGTGGTAGGGATGGTCACACAGGAAGCCCCGGGTGCGGAATGGATCGTCCGCCGCCCACGACCTCCAGATGCTCAGCGGGTCATCGGATCCAGGAACCAGCGCCGCGATGGCCTTGGCCAGATCCAGTGCGCTGCCTCACGCCATCCGACCACCACTTCCACCGGGCCTTGCGGGCGCCGGGCGGGCGCTCGCGCAACGGTTCCAGCGAGGCTCGCCCGGGCAGGTCAAGGTCAAGACTTGTCCACCAAGGTCTTCCAGGGCCTGCGAAAGCCAACAGGCGCGCCGCGGATCGCCTCCGGTCACCAGCGCGATGCGCCCGCCCGGAGAACGATTTCAGGAACTGGTCAGGGCCTTCCCGGCCCCGAAAACGATCCGGCGGGGAATGGCGACTTCCCAGTTCACCGGGCGCCCGCCTCAGGGTGGACTTCGCGGAACTTGACCGAGGTGCGCGCGACGGCCATCATGGGTTCCACCTTATCGCGCCAAAGCTTGCAATGGGCGGTTTCCTTGTGGGCGGCGGGTGCCTGGTCGTCGCGGTGGCTTCCACAGGACAAAAAACGACGGATCGTCCACGCCGCGCGACATCGAACCGGGCGATGCCCGGCTCCTGGAAAGGCTCGCGCGGGCGTTTTCGACAGTGGCGCTCCGGAAGGCATCTTCCGAGCCTGACTTGCCATGGACGTTCACATGGACGATCAGCATTGGCGGAGGGTCTCCCAAAAGGGTGAGGTTGGTGAAACGACGGGTTCAGCCCGTGGTGCGCAGGCCGGAAGCGATGGCGTTGACGGTCACCAGCAATTGCAGCAGCGCCTGCTCCTCCTCGGAGTCTGGGCGGGGATCTTTCGCCACTTGGTGATGAGATCCACCTGGAGGCCGTGGAGCCGCCGCAGGGCGCGACCTGGGGTCCAGGCTCCGGGCCAAGCGGGGCGGCGCTCGGCGAAAGGAAGGCGGTACAACGGGCGATCATTTCCTGCGACTTGGCCGGAATTCGGTGCGGATGCGGGTCAGAAACCGCTCGCGCAGGACCAGATCTTCCACCATGGCCGCGTCTGGGTTCCACACCGATTCGTCGGTCGTGGCCAGGTAGTTTCCACGTTGTCCACCGCATAGCGCAAAGCGGCATTCCTTCCGAGTTCTCGACCAGGTGGCGCCAATCTCCGGGACGGTCCTGCGCAGGGTTTCCAGCGCGGTGCCCACGCCGTACCAGCCGGTGAGTGAAACCGCGACTGGCCCCACGAGAACGCAAGGGGATGGCCCGAAAGGTCGGAAAGTGTCCGCTTGCCCGTGCGGCGGGCGGGTCGCGAACCGATGCGGCTGGATTCGATCACGTCGATGGGGGTGGCCTGGGCGAAGAAAGCCAGAAGCCGTCTTCTTCCACCAGGTTCTGGTATTCCGTGCGGCTCCAACTGGAGAGCGACTCCAGGATGGCGTCTGGCGCGGGTCGTCGTCTCTCGGCTGGAGCAAGCGACCCGGTCAGCGGCACCCGCGAAGAAGCTCAGGTTGTAGACCGCCGAGATCAAATTCGCGTACTTCTGCGCGATGGTTTCGCCTTGTTCGGTCATGCGCAGACCTGACGCGAGCGAGGCCGGCGGGAGGGCTTCCAGAAAGTGGTGCGTCGGTCCGGCGCCGCGCGAAATCGTACCGCCCCGGCCATGGAAGAACCGAAGCCGCACGCCCCGGGTGCGGCCCAGCGCGGTGAGCCGACGCTGGGCGGAAAGCAGGTGCCACTGGCTGGCGAGATGCCCCCGTCCTTGTTGGAATCGGGTAGCCGATCATCACCTGTTGCACAGGCTTGGCCGAGCGCTTTTCTCGCAACGGCCCCAGGAACGTGAGCGTGGTGCGGGTGATGGGGTGATCCAGAAACCGGTCAGGATGGCATCGGCCGCCTCGAGGTCGTCGATGGTCTCGAACAAAGGGCGTGACCGGAACCAGCGACGCGATGCCTTCCGGAGTCTGCGCCAGCAGTCCCGCTTCGCGCTGGAGCAGGTACACGGCCAACAGGTCCGACAGACTTCGCGTCATGGACACGATGAAGGTCCCCACACCCGCCATGCCGTGGTGTTCGATTTCTTCGGCGATCACCCGATGGCTGTCGGCCACGGCCAGCGCCGCGTCGCCCGAACGGTTGCAGGGAAGAGAAAACGGACGCAAGGTGGACAATTCCCGCTCCGAAGTCAGCCGATCCTGCTCCGACCAGGCGCCAAAATCCGTCGAGCCGCTCCGGAAGCGGCCAACAATTCCTCGATGGCGCGGTCGTGGAAGGTCGAATTTTGTCGGATGTCCATCTGGGCCAGGTGGAACCCGAAGGCCTCGACGTGGCGGCGCAACCGGAACACCTCCAGGTCGGCCAAGCGGTGGGCCCCGGCATCGCGCGAGGATTTGTCAGGGTGGTGAGATCCTGCGCCAACTCGGAGCTTCCAGGTATTTCCAGCCGCAGGCATCGGTGGCGGGGACGGCGTCAGGAAGGCGCGCGGTGGCCAGGTTCACGGTGCCGCCAGGGCTCCTCGCGGTTGCGGGCCAGTGCCGCCGTTGCGATCTCGGAGGGCACCAAGGCCGCCATCCGGTCCACTTCCGCCTGGAACCACGCCGGTGGCTCCTGCAGAACGTCAGGAAAGCGAGAGCCGCGATCCCAGGCGCACCAAACGCTCGCGCAGGATTTCCAGAGCCGAACGACGTAGTTCCCCAGGGCCATGCGGGTGGTTTCGGCGCCCGCAAAGGGTGTCCGTCCCGGTCGCCGCCCACCCACGACCCGATCCGCAACAGCGGGAACCGGGAGGAGCTCGACCAGGAGCGCCGGGTCCAGGCCCGCGTCGGCCCAGGCGGAACGGAGGCGATCATCCAGTTGCACCAGGGCTTCCGAAACACATGGCGCAGATGGTGCAGGATGTTCAGAAGTTCAGCGCGGACATCCGGTTTCTGCACCCGAATTTCACCCGTGCGCCAAAGCCTCTCCAGCACGTCCTTGACCTCTTCGTGGATGCGGCTTCGCTCCGACAGGGGTCCACATGCGATTTTCCAGCTTGACCAAAAGCAGGTACAGCTCGCGGTGTTGCTCCAGCACGGTGGCGCGTTTTGCCTCTGTGGGGTGGGCCGTCAGGACCGGCTCAACGCTGATTTCCGCCACGCGCTCCGCGATGCGTTCCGCTCCGGCCTGGGTGCGCACCAGCTCCGACGGGCAATGCCCCCCAGGCCGTTTTCGCGCGAGAGTCCGTGGTCTTCTTCTTCGGCGCGCCGCATCTGGGCGGCACCGTTTTCTTCGGCCATGTTCAGAAGCTGAAAACAAATCGAGTAGGCCTGGGCCAATCGCTCGGGAGTGGGGAGTCGCCGGGTTCGCTTGCCGATCCATGGCAGTTGCGCGGCGAGGTCGGTTTCGCCCAGTTCTTCCAGCACCGATCGGAAGCTTCCCATCAGCCAGGAGAAATCTTCGGTGAACTTGCCGCGGGTCCGTTCCGTGCGGCTTCGGGTGGCAGAGCGCCAAAGGGTCTGGAGTCGTTTGGGTATCCATGGAAGCGAAGTCTGCAAAGCATTCGCACCCGCACCGGCTCGAGGATCTAAGTTTCCTGTCTCCATGCCGACCATAGTCTATCCGGGAACCTTCGGCCACCCACCCAGGACATCTGGATCTGGTGGAGCGGGCCACCCGCATCTTTCCCAAAGTTTTGGTGGTGGTGGCCCACAACTCCCAGAAAACCCCATTTCACCTCCGAAGAACAGGTCTCCCTGTTCCAGCAAGCATTGGAGGAGCGCGGCATCCAGGGCGTGGAGGTCCATGCCTGGGAAGGTCTGACGGTGGATTTTTGCCGCAACCACGGCGCCAAGGTGATGGTTCGCGGCCTGCGCCAAAGTGGTGATTTCGATTCGGAGCAATCGATCGCCTTGCTCAACCACAGATTGTATCCTGAAGTGGACACGGTGTTCCTGCCGGCTCGGGAAGAACACCTGGTTTTGTCGTCGACCCTGGTTCGGGAACTTTCCCGGTACCAGGTCGACACTTCGCCGTTCGTGCCACCTGTGGTGGTGCAGGCGCTCCGTCAACGTTTCCAGGGAGATGCATAGATGTTCGGAATGCCCACCCCTCCTGTGGTGAAGAACCTGATCATCGCCTGCGTCGCCGTGTTCCTGCTGCAATCCGGCGCGGAGTCGTTCGGGATCCTGCACCCGGGCGTGATCGCTGCCTGGGGCAGCCTCATCCCTCAAGCCGTATGGGGAGAAGGCCAGGCGTGGCGGCTGGCCACCTACATGTTCCTGCATGGCGGGTTCATGCACATTTTGTTCAACATGCTGACGCTGTGGATGTTCAGCAGCGCCGTTGTTTCGCAGATCGGCGAACGTCGATTTTAGGGGCTGTATTTCACCAGCGGCATCCTTGCCGGACTGTTGTCGGCCCTGTTCTGTGACAGGGGCTTGCCGGCGGAAGCCACGTCTACATCGTCGGTGCCTCAGGGGCGTTGCTGGGTGTGATGTTCGCCTTCGCCAAATTCTTTCCGGAAGTGCCCATCCTGGTGCTGGGAATCTTTCCGGTTCCGGCCAGAAATACATGGTGTAGGGCACCGGGGCCATTTCGCTTTTGCTGGGCGTGACCGGCGAGGGCAACGTGGCGCACCTCACGCACCTGTTCGGGATCCTGGGTGGCTGGGCCTGCCTTCGCTTTTCCGAACCCGTGGTGCAAGTGATCGAGCGCGCCGCCACCGCCCACGAAACCCAGAAAGCCCGCAAAGCCGTGGAAGAACTCCAGTCGCGCGAGGAATTCTTCGATTAGCGCGTGGACCCGATCCTCCGCAAGATCTCCCGAAACGGCATGGAAAGCCTGACGGCCATGGAGCGCGATATTCTCCAGCGCGCGAGTTCCATGAAACGCTCGGACAACACCGTCGATCTCCGCGCTTGGAGACGAGACAGGGACGGATGAGTTTCGAGCCCTCCCTGCTGGCCGCCGATACCACCATCCAGGAACCGGATCGGTGCGAGAAACTCTCCGAGTTCCTCCGCAACATCGAGCTGCCCGAGCGACGCAAGATGTTCCTCACTCCTGCCCTCGCCACGCTTTCCGGTGTGGAGCCTTCCGGAGAGGCCGTGGTGCGAACCCTGTTCCACGTGGGGACCACCTGGCGCAACCACCTGATGCGGGTCCGCGACCTGCGCAACCTCCACAAACTCCGGTTTCGGCGCGCTCGCGGCGAGAGCTTTGGCGACATGGTGGATCCTGTCGTGGATTCCGTGATGGAGTGCGATCTGGGCGTGTACGTGGAAGCGCTCAACCGTGCGGTGGAGACGGGGATTTTTCCGGACCCGGCGGTGATTTCCATTCTGCCTTTGGAAGCCACCTGCCTGCGCGAACGGACGCGCCATTTGGCCGACACCGCCGATCCCTACAACATGAAGCTCATCGCGCGGCTTCTGCCGCTGCTACGCATCCAGGACGAACTTTCCGATCGGTTGGACGTGTTGCACCGGGAAGTGACCACGGGGGTGTCGCAGGCTCCCGACCTCGGTCTCTACAAGTTCCTGGGCGACAAGGAATACGGCGCGTTCGGCAAGGTGCTCGCCGAGATGCCCAATGGCCACGAACTGCGGGATCTCCTGGAGATGCAGCGCAAGCTCCAGTTCGATCCCGCCGTGTTGTCGGCCCTGTTCACCTTGGGGAGGTCGCTTCGCTTGCCCCGGCCGGAGGCCCCCTGGCTGGAGATGTTGTCGTTTTGGTTGCGGTCGCTGGACCCGGCCACGCAGCGTTGGACACTGCGCTGCCCGGTGCATGTCTCCTTGGCCAAACTGTTGGTGCGTGGAGGTGTGCGCATCGAAGGGCCTGTTCTTTCCTTCGCCGCCTCCGATCTGGTCCTGCCCGCCTTGCTGGATGCCAACACGGCCAGTGTGGATCTGTCGGCCGGTCGCAAGCCCCCGCCTCCGGACTGGAAAGGGCTGGTTCTCAGCAACATCACCCGCGACACCCTCATCACGAGCTTCCTGGCCAACCACAAGTGCGTGCGCGTGCCTGGCCTGGTGGAGTGCGTGGTGGTCAATTCCCCGGTCGCTGCAGATTTTGTCTCTGATCGCCACCAAGCGCGACCTTTGCACCGGCCACCAGAACAAGGGCGTTCCAGCCGCCTTGTTGAGAAGTCGCAGCAAGATCCCCCATGACCCTGCTGCGGCGGTTCATCCACATCCGGTTCGTTTCCAGGGCGGAACTGAAGGATCTCTCCATCCGCGCGCCCCGCGCCGATGTCCAGAAGGAGATCGAAATGTACCTGGCCACCATCTAGAAACGCCGATGACGGTATCCATGCGAGACATAAAATGACATCACCGACCCAGCTTCCCGCCACCGAACAGGAATCCCTCGCCGAGGAGCTGGGACTGGACTTCTGCCTGCGCCACGAGGTGTTCCCGGTGCGCATCGGGGAGCGCGTGATGCTGCACTTTTCCGCCCAACCCGATCCCGAGCCGATGGAGTGGGCCTCGTACCTGTTGGGCGTGCCGGCCCACAACATCGAGGCCGTGCCTTGCAGCTCGCACGTGGAACGCCAGCTGGCCGTTCTGCGCGGCCGCCGGGCCGCCCAGGGCGAATCGGGACTTCTCGCGGGTCTGTCGGAAGACGACCTGTCGGTGGGGGAAGGCTCCACCTTGGACGAAATCCGTCGCAAGTCGCAGGCCGAGCCCGTGGTGAAGCTCGCCGACCACATCTTCGAGGAAGCCTTGCGGTTGTCCGCAACCGACATCCACCTGGAACCCGACGACGCGGGCGTCACGGTGCGGCTTCGCCGCGACGGACTGTTGCGCGAATTCCTGGTGCTGCCGCGGTGGGTGCAGGCGAGCCTCACCAGCCGCATCAAGATCCTGGCCGAGCTGGACATCGCCGAAAAACGCCTTCCCCAGGACGGCCGCATCCAGCGCCTGTGGCAGGGGGAATCCCTGGACGTGCGCGTTTCCACGCTGCCCACCCGCACCGGCGAAAAGGTGGTGCTTCGGCTGCTGCGGCAGGACGCCTCGGTGGTGAACCTCGTGCAGGTAGGCATGGGCCCCCGCGTGCGCGCGCTGTTCGAGTCCCTCTGCGACCGGCCGCAGGGTATGGTCTTCGTCACCGGTCCCACCGGATCCGGGAAATCGTCCACCCTGTACGCCGCCTTGCGACGGATTTTTGCCGCGCGACATCAACATCACCACCATCGAAGATCCCATCGAATACCGGCTCAAGGGGGCCAACCAGGTGCAGATCCTGGAGAAGGCGGGCCTGACCTTCGCCGAAGCCCTGAGGTCCATCCTGCGCCAGGATCCGGACGTGATCCTGGTGGGTGAGATCCGCGATGCGGAAACGGCCGGCATCGCGGTGCAGGCAGCCCAGACGGGTCACCTCGTCTTTTCCACCCTGCACACCAACGACGCGGCCGGCGCGGTCACGCGGCTTTCCGACCTGGGGGTCCCCCGGTTCCTGGTGGCTTCCGCCGTGCTGGGGGTGGTGGCCCAGCGGTTGGTGCGCAAAATCTGTCCGCATTGCGTCGCATGGTCGGAAACGACCCCAGAAGAACGCGCCGCGTTTCCCGGCGATGCCACCGTGCCCGCTTCCGTGCCGCGCGCGGTGGGATGCCCCTCCTGCGACGGGACCGGCTACAAGGGACGCACGGGCATTTTCGAGATCCTGGTGGTGGACGATCTCCTGCGCGAGGCGATCGTGCGGGCGAGCCGGAAACGGTCATCCGCAAGCTCTCGGGAATGCAGCCGCTTCTGCTGGACGGGCTGGAGAAGGTCGCCGAAGGGCGGACCACCTTGGAGGAGGTCCTTCGCGTGGGGCTTCGCTAGGTCCGGCAGCGCCTTGCCAAACGAGGGTGCTCTGCGTAGGTTTACTCCTCGCGATGCGGAAGTAGCTCAGTTGGTAGAGCTCCTGCTTCCCAAGCAGGTGGTCGTGGGTTCGAGTCCCATTTTCCGCTCTCAGGACGCCCTCCAGGCCATTCACGGTCCGGGGGCGTTTTCTTTCCGCCCAAGATTCCAGGAGGCTTTCCCGTGTTCGTCCGTCTCGCCCATGTCTGCTTGAACGTGAAAAATCTCGAACGCTCGGTGGAGTATTACACCGAAGCGGCTTCGTGTCCCGGTTTCGTTTCACCCGTGATGGCAAGCCGTTTGGCGCCTACCTGGAGATCGGTCCGGACCAGTACATCGAGATGTTCGAAAATCCCGCCTTGGACAAACCGGTCAACACCGGGCTGGTTCACTTTTGCCTGGAAGCCACCGACCTGGACACCGAGATGGCTCGTTTGGACGCCTTGGGGATTGCCTACACGCCCAAAAAACTCGGTTGCGACCACACCTACCAGATCTGGTTGTCCGATCCGGACGGGAACGCCTTCGAAGTGCACCAATACACGGAACACAGCTTGCAGCGGACCGGCGGGGTGGTGGAAGCCGACTGGTAGGAGCCCAAGGAAGCCACGGGACCATGGGAGGGGATTGGTCCTGAAATCGACCGGAATGAACCGCTTCAGGTATATTTCCGACCCAAGCACCGACACCGGCGAAAGAAGGCCGGAGACCATTCGGGAGGAAAGATGTCAAGCTCGCAGGAAAAGTCGCATTCGTCACCGGTTCCAGTCGCGGAGTCGGAAAACTCGTCGCCGAGGCTCTCGCCAAGCAGGGCGCCAACGTGGTGATCCATGGCCGGACCGCCAAGGCCTGCCAGGACACGCTGGACCTGGTGACCAAGGCCGGGGCCAAAGGCGCGATCGTGGCGGGCGAACTCTCCGATCCCGCCCAGGTCGAGCGGATCGCCACCGAGGCGTTGGCCGCCTTCGGCAAGATCGACATCCTCTACAACAACGCGGCGATCCAGACCGTGTGGCGTCCCGAAGGATCGTGATGCAGGAATTGTCGGATTGGACGACCGTGTTCCAGATCAACGTGTTCGCGCTGGTGCGCCTGACCGCGCGGATCGTTCCGCAGATGGTCGAACGCGGCTGGGGCCGGGTGGTGCACGTGACCTCCGGCATTGACAAAACCTGGCGGCTGGCCGCCTGCGGCGCCTCCAAGTGGGCGGTGGACAAGTTCACCGACGACAACGCCGCCGAACTGGCCGGCACCGGCGTGATCGTCTCGCGCCTGGATCCGGGCTGGCTTCGCACCGATCTGGGCGGCCCCAACGCCGACAACGCCCCGGAATCCGTCCTTCCCGGCGCGATGGTTCCGGTGATGTTGCCGACACCGCTGTGGGCGGCCAATTTTCCGTGCCCAGGAGCTGCGCGACGCGGTGATCTGAGGTTTGGTCATCGGGTCGTGGCTTTGACCCGATCCTCCGTTCGCCCTTCGAGACGCTACGCTCCTCAGGACGAACGGAGGTTGCGCCTTTGGCTGCAGAATAGCCCAACAAGCAGGGGCTCTACCCGTTCGTTCCTGAGGAGCGGCTTTGCCGCGTCTCGAAGGGCGAACGGAAACTGACTTCACGCCGAGGGTGGTTGGCGAGCGCCGCGCTTCTTCCAGGCCATCCAGAAAAGCAGCCCAGGGATGGCCCAGGAGGCGGAAGCGAATCGCAAGACCAGGATCGTTTCCGAACCCGTCCAGCCCGGCAATCCCAGTCGTGAGAAGCCCAGCGCACCGATCGATTCTCCCGCCCCTCCCGGAGAGAGGGAAGGCTGTTCCGATCATCGTGGTGGGAAGGAGCACCCAAGGCTGCCGGTCCGACGGTGATGTCCAGAACTCCCACGCAGAGCATTCCGACTCCGACGATCATGAGTTGGGCTACCAGCGAGATGGCCAGGATCTTCACCAGAATCGTTCGATCGGTGGCGGATTTGGCCACCGTGGCCAAGGTGGCGCGCAGGAAGGCCAGCGGACGCACCAGCCAGCGGTGTTCGCTGTGGGGGAGCAAGCGGAGGGCCTGAGGGCTCCAAAAAGCCCGCCAACACACAGGCTGTGGAGCACAAGCCTCCCACCAGCAGAGTCCAGCGACCGATGTGCGAGCGGCCCCCAAGCATGACGGAAACGGTGCTCCAGAGGGTCCAGGAAAGGAACATGCCGGAAATACCCGACCAACGATCGATGGCCATCGTCCCGAGGATCTTGGAGAACGGGTGATCGCGATCGGTGACCACCCAGCCTTTGGCCAAGTCCCTGCGCCGTTTCCCGGCAGGCACGTGGATATTCCCAACGAAATCAAGGTGAGACGAAAGGCCTCGAATCGGCCCAAATGGAGATCCGCCGTACGCGCCACGATCCGCCAACGCAATCCCATCACCCAGAAAACCGCCCGTGGAGCGCTACCGCCGCCAGGGCCAGGAATGGTGGGCCTGAAACCGTGCGGCCAGATGCCCGGTCGCAGAAGGCCGCGGTCCCTCAAAGCCAGCAAAGCCCGACGCCGATGGCGATCTTGGCGATCCAAAGGGCCGAACTCTTGATGGATGGCGCACGCCCGCCAAAGGTAGACACCTCAGCGCACGCCAGCCCTCCAATCTAGGGACGCCTACCTTTTGGTGTGAGTTTGGCGATGGAGGAGTTCGTTAGCCCGCTTTCACGCCAAAGGAGAGCGTGCCATCCCCGGTTGACTTCAGAGCGTACCCGGCCCGGGACTTGCGGACGGGTATTGTCGGGCCGTTCCGGCTCCACCCCGGCTCGACCACCATGGTCTGGATATCCACGATCCTACCTATGCTGGCAGATAGGCGATGTCCAGATCCAGCTTGCAATCGATCATCCAAACGCGTCGTGCTTCCTGCGGGAAAACGAAAGAGCATGCCACATCCAGTCAAGAGGCCAGTGGGACAAGCCCAAGGTGCGCAAGGAATCGTTGGCCACGACTTCCACCACCAATTTCGCGCCCGAGCTCCAGGTGGCGCTCTGGGTCCGTGCCGACGGCGACGGGTGTCGGGGGGCCAGTCGGACAATGGACTGAAACGACCAGCGAGAAGGAGCGCGAAAATCGTTTATTGCCTCGGTGATCGGCCTCAGATGCGTCCGATCAATCCCAGCGACTTGGAATCACCGGTTTTGCCAGTGGTTCCGCTTTTACCCGTTTGGCCGGCACCACCCTGATGGAAACCGCTCTTGGCCGGGCTTCCTGAGCGGCCTGATCGGAATTGGGAGGAATCTCCTGGTCTCGATCGCGACCGCCCCGGTTGCGACGACGACCAGGTGCCCGCAGCGCCGCCTTCCTGCGAGAGCCTCGCTCGGACCCCCGATCTGGATCCGCCAGACCGGCTGGACCCGCGATCAAGAGCGTCCGATCCGCCGCCGTTCGAACCACGCTCCGAGGAACGTCCGCTGTCCCCGCCGCGTTGGGAGGGCGGCGGGCGCTGCGATCGGAGGATCCTTGCCAGACCGGCCATCCTGCGCTGTTGCTGGGCTTTGGCGCAGATTCGGTAGAACGATGTTCGGAAGCTGGACCTGCCCTCGTAACCGGGCGACCATTCGATAGTGCGACCGATGCGCTTTTCGATGTCGCGCAGAGCCTCGCGGTCTTCGGAGGTCACGAAGGTGATGGCGCGCCCGGAGGCTCCGGCGCGACCCGTGCGGCCGATGCGGTGCACGTAGGTGTCGGGATCGCCGGGGATGTCGTAGTTGACCACCAGACGGATTTCGTCGATGTCCAGGCCGCGAGCGGCGATGTCGGAGGCCACCAGCACGGGCATGGAACCGTCGCGGAACCCGCCAGCGCCTTGGTGCGCGCCCTGGCTCTTGTCTCCGTGGATGGCCAGTGGCCTGGATTCCCGCCTTGTCCGCCGCTTGCACCACCCGGTCTGCGCCGTGCTTGGTGCGCGTGAACACCAGGACGCGTCCGTCCCTCCGGAGGAGGTTTCCAGGAGTTCGGGTTTGCCGTCCTTTTCCACGCTGGCCATCGCCTGGTCCACCGTTTCCGCGGCGGTGGCGGCGGGCGCCACCTCCAACGTCACGGGGTCGTGCAGGAGTCCGTCAGGCCAGATCGCGGATCTCTTCGGGCATGGTGGCCGAAAAGAACAGGGTCTGGCGCTTGCCCGGGGACCTGCTTGATGATCCTCTTGATGTCGGGCAGAAAGCCCATGTCCATCATGCGGTCGGCTTCGTCGAGCACGAGCACTTCCACGCCGGAGGTCCACCACGCTGGCCCCATCAGGTCCAGCAGTCGGCCGGGGCAGGCCACCAGGATGTCCACGCCGCGGCGAAGTTCGTCTTCCTGGGGCCGCTGTCCGACGCCGCCGAACACCACCGCGGTGCGAGAGTGCAGGTTCCGTCCGTAGGTACGGAAACTGTCACCTGATCTGGGCGGCCAGTTCGCGGGTGGGGGCGACCACCCAGAACACGCGGGTGCGCCGCGGGCCGTTGACGGGGGTGGACGCTTCCAGGCGGTGCAGGATGGGAAGGGCGAAGGCCGCGGTCTTGCCGGTGCCGGTCTGGGCGATGCCCCGCACGTCGCGGCCTTCCATCGCGGGAGGGATGGCGCGCCTGGATGGGGTCGGGCGCTCGTAGCCTTCCTGCTCCAGCGAACGGAGAAGGGGGCGGAAGATGTAGATCGGAAAACCATGGTTGCTTTCTGGTGGCCGTCTGCCGTTCCGTTTCGGAATCGGTGGCCGTTGGTTTCAGGAGACGTGTTTTGTCAAAAACGCGTCGAGATCTTGATAATAAACTTGGATGGTCTCGGACCGGTCGCCAGCCGTGGCCTTCGCCGTCGAACGCGGTAGTGGTGGGGAATGCCCGCCTGTTTGAGGCTTCGACGATGCGTTCGGCCTGGTCGGGAGGACGACCTTGTCGTCCGCCTCGGAAGACGGCCAGGGGATCGCGGATGGACGCGCCACGGTTGACGGGGCTGCGCGAACGGTAGAGGTCGATTTCCTTGGGGTAAGGCGACCGGGGAATGGGTAGCGGGACTCGAACGTGCGTGGTCAGTTTCAATTGGACAAAGATCCGTCACGCCACCGTAGTTGGAGATGCCGGCCCGGAACAGGCCGGGGTGGTCAGCCAGCGCGTTGAGCACGGTGAATCCGCCCGAGGATCCGCCTTTGATCGCCATGCGGGAGGGGTCCGCGATGCCTTGGGAGACCATGGCGCGCCTCGCCAGCAGCAATCGAAGGTGTCCAGTTCCCCCAGCGTCCAGCCAGCGCCTGTCGGTAGCGCTCGCCGTAGCCAGTGGATCCTCTGTAGTTGACTTCCAGCACCGCCCAGCCCAAGTCCGTGAAAAACACGTATCGGGTGAAAACGACGCCGTGCGGGCCGAGGTGGGTCCCCGTGGACGTTCACGAAAGGCCATCCCGCCGAGGGGCGCGACGCGCCTTTGGGCGTGAAGAGCATTCCATGGACGACGTCTTGGCCGTCTTTCCAGCTCACGGGCGGCGGCCTTCGGGAAGAAAGCGCCGCCGGTGGTCGGGAACGATTTGGCGATCTCGTGCCAGGCTCCGTCCCAGCGCACGACCCTGTCGGGAGGTCAGGCGCGCAGGCGGTTCCGCAGAAAATTGTCCGCCCGAGGGGTGGGCGGATATCTGCGAAAGGCGCGATAGGGGGCCGGGATCGATCTCGCGGACCGTTCCGTCCCAGATCGATGTCCAGCACCGGCCTTCGCCGTTTTGGAGTCAGCACCCAAAGGCGGTGCGGACCGTTCCAAGCCAGCACACGGATCGCGGATCCCGGCGGGAGAACAGGAGTCCGTCGGAGATGTGCAAGGTGCGCGGCAGGTCGTTTCCCAGGCCCACGCATTGCAGTCTGTAGCTGGTGCCGTCGCTTTCGATCAGGCAAGCTGCCGACCATCGGGCGACCGGGTGGGCTGCAGGACGGGTCGATCGGTCGCCCCGCCACTTGACGAGGCGACAGGATCCGTCCCTTTTTCGGGTCGAGCTCGGCCACCATCAGGCGCGCACCGTCCCAGGGCATGGAAGGGTGGTCCCATTCCACCCACGCGATACCGGTGCCGTCCGGGTGCCGGGTGGGTTGCATGTGAGGAGTCTGCGCCTCGCACAGATCCACGGGCCAGCGCAGCGAGCCATCGGTGACGCCAGCGCGATCACGTCCAAGTCGTCCAGGCTGTGGATGCACAAACGCAGGCGCCATCGGGACTGATCGCGGGCGAGGCCGAGGCTCCGAACCTGCCGCCGGCGGATCGCCGCGGCCCTCCGGTCGTTTGCGGGAAGCGCCCCGCCCCGGGCACAAAAACCAGATCCCGACCGTGGGCGTGCGATCGCCACCGCCATAGCCGACTCCCGCCCGAATCGAACAATCGGGCGCGAGATCACGCGTTCGCCGGAGGTTTCAGGCAAAGCACTGCGCTGCGGTCGCTACGGCCTTCCAGCCAGACAGGGCATCCGTCTGGGTCCAAGCCGTGTCATCCAGACGCAAACAGGTGGACATCCGCTCGGGGGTCCCACCAGCGCGTCCAGGGCGTTTTCCAGCGTGAAGTTGCCCGTGATGCGACGGCCCAGCTGCAGGCGATCGCCAGGTTCAGCGTCCACAGGCGCGGTGTGAGCGTCCCTTCCGGGACGTGGGCCACGTGGAATTGCAGGACCTCGTTTTCGAAGCCGGCCGAGGCGATGGAATAGGCGCGAAGCCCCATCTTCCCCTCCTGCGGAGGCCGTGCTGCAGGAGATCACTTCTCCGGAGCGAGGACGGAACTCTCCAGCCCCAAGGTGACGTATTGACCCGCCTGGTAGGGCTCGAAAGCTTGATCGGTTGGATGTAATAGGTTCGCAGGCTCGGCGTGTAATCGATCGAGCGACCACCGTGGCATTGTAATTCTGGGAATCCGGAATGGACATGGGTAGGGTATTTACAAAAACTTGCGCGAGGCAGGTTGATGGCGGAGGATCCGATTTCAGGAAGGTTGCATTTTCTCCCATCCATCAAAATCGGGCGTGACGTCAGTCGTCGTGGGAGAATCGTGCGGGCTGGCAGAAAAGAAGCTCGTACAGCGGGCCTGTCGCGGAAAATCCCTGGACCAGGTTGTAGGTCACTTCGTCGCCCGGTTGGGCTTGCCCGAAGACGTTTTGCAAAATGGCCTTGACCTGGAATTTGTCAGGACCCAACTGCTCGATGCGGTACTCGCTGGTATCGGAGGAGGGAAGGGTCCGCGAGTGACTTCCAGGTCGGCGGAAGACTCACCAGTCGCCTGGAGATGGGCTTCTTCCAATTTGGCTAAGTTGCATCAGACTGTTACTTGCATTCGGCGAGGCTTTGCCTTATCGGTGGCTTGCATAAAGCGTGGGATCGCAAGCGCGGCGAGTATGCCGGTCATCACCACCAGAAAAATCCACCCCGATCTCCACCGCCACCGCGGCCGCGTTGCCCTTGATTCCGAAGGGTAGCGCGCGTCCAGCTCGGTTTTGGGTTTCGTGAGGTAGATGATCCTCGACCGTGGCGATGATGCCGGGAATCAAGGTCAGAAAAGGGCGCGTACAGCACTCCTGACCATATTTGCGCAGATAGAACTTGTGCCACAAGCCGCCCAAAAACATGATGATCACTACCAAGGCGGTCTTGTCGATACCGGAAGCCACGGGCTTCGGTGTAGTGGGAATGGTGGCGGTCTGGTCTTCCACGGAAACGTCGTCAGCGCGAACGGATGCGAGCGGCAATCGACACGCCATGGAAAACGTAGGCATCCGCGCCGGGCCGCAAAGGCCTATTTTAACACTCTACCACCTTATCGCATCGAAGGAGAAACCATGGAACGTGTCAGCGTCGTCGTCGGGTCCGGACCGCGGGACTCACACCCTCCTGTACGCCGCCCGTGCGGACCTCAAGCCTTTGTGCATCGGGGGCTGGCAGCCATTGGGGCTTCTGATGACCGAAGTGGAAAATTTCAGGATTCCCGGAAGGCGTCATGGGGCCACCAGAATTGATGATGAAGATGCGAACAAGGCTGAAAATTCGGGACCGGTTTGTCACAAAGAACGCCTCCAAGCTGGATCTGAGTGGAGATGTCAAGA
>JADKBN010000011.1 GCA_016715065.1 Fibrobacterota bacterium | reverse complement strand
TGGCGATCGGCACTCTCATCGCTTCATACAGCATCGGCGTGCCATCACCCGGACGTGGCGCATCCGGTGCCCCTGCCGTTGGTCCTGGGGCTGGTGGTGATCTACGTGGGGTGACTTCCGTTCCTGGCCGATGTGGTCTGAACCGTTAAGCCTGGTGTCCCGGGCTAATCCGGACCGGATGGCTTCCCACAATTCCATCGAAGCCAACTTCGCCTTCGTCATCATATTGCCGTGTGGAGGTATTGAGGAGTTCTCTGACTGACCCGCAAGGAAAAACAGTGGATTCTGGTTTGGGTAACCGGGACAAGGATTGTCCGGCTCCTCGTTCGTGGTGGTGGCGCACATCGCCATGCAGCACGCCACGGCAAAGATGGTCGACGATCCTACTCCTGATGCTGGCGAAATTTTCGCTGGCCCCAGTGGCGGTTAGTCCCCCTCTGTTCGCTCCTCCTTTGCGGCCTTCGCCAACATCGGGAACCCAGGCGGTGGGATCTTACCTCTACGCAGTGATGCTCAAGTCCTCTTCAAGAAGGTTAGATTACGGGTGCTGATCCGATCCTGGCCGCCTACGCCGCAAGCCGCCTTTTGCGCCTGGGGCGCAGATCACCAAGCATCGGGACCTTCTCACGATCAGCGCCTGCAGGTGCCCGTTGGCTGCCCTGCTGTTAAATGGTGGATTTCCTTCTCTTCTTCAGGAGTCAAAAAACCGCGCGGCGATCCGCGTTCGGGCTGCCGTGACACCACGCCTACGAGCCATAATACCGTCAGGATCAACTGCGGGGGGTTTTTCCGCGTGGTCGCGGATCGCGATGTCGCTTTCCATCTACAATCCCTCGATCGGTCAGATCCATTTCAAAGCGTTCTACCTCACGCCCACGGGCTTTCGTTCCTGGGCACGGTTGCTGTACTTCGCGATGAGCAAGAGTCCTGGGCTCCATCCCAGCCAATGCCCTCCTGCGCGACCGCTCCCGATCACCGTCCAGCCATCCATCCGCCAAATCCCAGACCGAACCCTCACCAATTCCGTTTCAACCTGATTGCCGCCGTGCTCTCGATACGATCAGCCACCTTCGGAGTGGCGCCTACGGCGCTGTATCGCGAAGGGCGGCCAGATCACTCAGGGAACGGCGGCACCCATCCCAAGTTACCAGCCCAGCACGCCGGAGACGGCTGCCCCGAGGCCTACCTCAAGCGAAGACCGAAGAAGATCGACACCACGCCCTTCGATCGGCAACACCAGAGCCGCCCAAGCAGAATCCTGCCGGGGCCGCTGCCGTATTTTCGCGCATTGCTGGTTTCGACCACACAGTGGGCAAACTGAAGATCACTAAAGTCGGCAATGAAAGGGCTTCTGAAGCTCCCTACCTGGTGTTGGGCATTTGCACGTTGTCCTTCGATGCGGATTTCTCTGCGTGATGCCAGTTGGCGCTGTTCCCGCGACGGGTGGCAATATGGCTCCTGAGCTGAAGGCTTCGAGTTCTACGGCGTAACGGGGCCTACCGGAACATATCGCGCCTGGGGATTCCGTGCACAAAGTTCGTCATCACCCGGTTCTGGTGGAAGAAATATCAAGGGGCGGATCGATCGTGTAAGGGGATCCTCCGGTGTTGTATCCGGAAGCCCGCCACGCCAAATGTCGGGATTCAGTTCCAAACTTCCCGATCGCGCATGGCCAAGCTGAGTCAAGATGGTCGATGTCCTGGTCGTGGTGGATTGACATGAAGCGGGCAATCTACCTGCAGTCACCCGCCCATCTGGAACCTCGCGATCCGCAAGCAGCGCGCCGGGAAACGACCTCTCTCCCTTTGGGTGATCATGGAGAGGTTTCCGCTTTGCCGGCGGCGCCATCCAGGAAAAGATCCAGGAAGCCCGTGGGGACTTCCAGCGTACGAATACGCTTCTTCTTCTGCAAGCGCAAAAGCGCCCGTCGATCACTTCCATGAGAAGCGCGCCGAAGGACTGGAGCGGGTGCTCTACTACCGTCCTTGCCGCGCCACGCCGTTTCGGACACCCAGGTAAAGGACCCATCTCGCCTGAGTGCGAGTCAAGCGGACAATGACGAATTCGCAAACCGAGAGAGCCAAGACGCCATCGGAGATCCCAGGATCCGCGCTCGACTTCACGCACATCCCCCATTGGGTGTTGAGTGGCAGCGTTCTGCGCGTGGTGGGAGGAAATCGAATCTGGTCGCGCACCTTGCATGCAAGTGCGCATCGGAATCCGCTCAACGCGGTGAATTTCGTCGACCTCGCAGCGAAGGCACCTCAGAATCATGATCGCAGCGGCTTTCCTGACCTTCGTCGAGTACGGCGACAGCGAAGAAAGACCCTCCACATTCCGCCGATTTCCATGACATCCATCCACACCGAAACCAACTACTGATGGAGGGCCAGTGCGTGACCTTGTCCACCCTGGACAACACCTCATTTCCTGTTCCCTGGAAGAGGGTTCAATGCCGGAAGATCCTATTCGCCACCGAACCCCTCTACGAGCGGGCGATGGCGAACCACTGCTCGCCGCTGTAACGCAGCGATTCTGCGCAAGCGCAGGAAATGCGCCGCCTGATGAGGATCACGTCTGGGGGCAGGCTTCGAGGCATCAGCTGGCAACCCAGCGAAACCACCAGGGTGATCACAAACAACGAGAACATGTCATTTTCCATCCAAGCGCCAATACGGGCTGAGGCGAGGAAGGTGATGAGCACAATCCACGCGAAGGCCGCAAGGAGCATCCCGCCACGATGTTCCGGACCGACAGGCAATGCCAGCTGATCCGAAGAAGCAGGACCATCGGCAGGAAGATCAACGCCGCAAAGAGCAGGATCCCGGCGGAGAACCCGATCGCACTATGGAGAGCAAACCACAGCGGCACCACCAGAAGCTGGGCCAGGACCTGTCTCCACGCCGGGCTCATCGCAGAACCGCTTCAGGCCTTTTCCACCTCGATGGCCACGTCCACGCCTTCGATCTTGGCCTCCTCGCCTTGCGTTTTGGCATGCGAGAGGGAATCCGCCTGGACTTCTTCAGCCAACAGCGCTCCGAACTCGGCGATGACCTGGACGATTTCGTCGGATGCGGATTTCACAACCACGCGGATGCGGTCGGCCACGGCCAGGTCCATCTCCTTGCGGCGGGCCTGGATGCGGCCGCAGCTCGCGGGCCATGCACTCGCGACGTAGTTCGGGCGTGATCTTGGGATCCAGCGCCACGGTGGCCTCGGCGGCGGCCAGCACCACCAGATCCCCTTTGTGGCGCGATCGATCAGGAGGTCCTCTCCGACAATTCCGTGACCGCAGACGGAAATCGTCTTGCCTTCCGACGCCTCGCGCAACTGCTCCTGCGAAAGCGTCTTGAGCGCCTCGCCCACCGCCTTGAGGGCGGGACCGAGCTTTTTCCCCAGGGTCTTGAAATTGGGTCTGGCCGACAGGCTCACCAGATGGGACTCGTCCCGCTCGACGACCAACTCCTTGACGTTGAGCTCTTCCAGGATCACGTCCTTCATGGCCAAAACGTCCGCCGCGGCCTCGTCCGAGCGCGGCACCACGGTGAGGGGGTGGCCAGGCTCTGGCGCACCTTGAGGTCGTTGGACGATCGCAACGAGCGCCCGAGCTCCACGATGGCGCGCGCCGTGCGTGCGACGGATGCCTTGGGCATCCCGAGGGATTCGTCCGGACGCGGCATGTCGGCGTGGTGCACGGATCGAGGCGCGGAGGGTCAACCTCCGCCACCAGGATTCGCCAGATTTCTTCCGCCAAAAGGGCATGTACGGGCGAGCACCACCGCGAAGTCCTTGAGCACGCGATGGAGCGGCGTAGGCGGCCACCTTGTCGCCGTCGTCGGTGCTCTTCCAGAAACGGCGGCGGCTGCGGCGGATGTGCCAGTTGGTGAGGCTGTCGATGAACCGCACCACCCAGGGCACCACGTTGTAGAGCCGGAAACCTTCCATCTCGCGTTCGATGGTGCCAGAGGTCTTGCGGCTCGGCCAGGATCCAGCGGTCCAGTTCCGAAGGGCGAGGCTGACAGGCTCGCGGAAGGATCCCACGAAAGCTGGCCCTTGGCGCGATCGGCGTTGTGGTAGGTGCAGAACAGGAAAGCGAATTCCACAACGGCAGCACGGAGCGCACCACTTCCCGCACGCCGGCCTCCGAAAAGCGCAGTTCTTCCGCCTTCACCGCGGCCGAATCGATCAGGTACAGCGCAGCGCGTCGGCGCCGATCTGCTCCAGGATGAGGCCCGGATCCGGATAGTTGCGCAGGCTCTTGGACATTTCTGACCATCTTCGGCCAGCAGGATCCCGTTGACGATCACGTTCTTGAAGGCGGGCTTCTGGAACAGGGCCGCACCCAGCACCGTGAGGGTAGAACCAGCCGCGCGTCTGGTCCAGGCCTTCGGCGATGAAGTCGGCGGGGAACAGGCGATCGAAACCTTCGGAGTTTTCGAACGGGTAGTGCAGCTGGGCGTAGGGCATGGATCCCGATTCGAACCAGCAATCGAGCACCTCGCTGGTGCGACGGTACACCTTGCCCGGCGGATCGTAGGTCTTGCCGTCGTTGGTGTTGATCTCGATGGCATCGATGAAGTGGGTGTGGAGATCCGTGATGGTGGCCGGATCGCGCCCGGAAAGACGCGCCAACTCCTCGATGGAGCCCACGCACACCATGCCTCCGTCTTCGGCCTTCCAAACGGGGATGGCCGTGCCCCAGAACCGGTTGCGCGACAGGTTCCAGTCGCGTGCGCCGTCCAGCCACTTCCCGAAGCGCCCGTCCTGATGTGCGACGGGACCCAGGTGATCTCCTGGTTGGAATCGATCATCCATTGCTTGAGCGTCTTGGTGACGCCCTCGGCGTTGGTTACGGGCTTGTCGAGTCCCATGAACCAGGTGCGCATGGCCCGGTACAACAGCGGCGCCCCGGTGCGGTAGCAGTGGGGGTAGCTGTGCACGAAGGTGTCGTGCTTGAACACCAGCCCTTTTTCCTTGAGGGCCTGGATGATGGCTTTGTCGGCTTCCTTGGCTTCCTGGCCCTTCCAGTCGCGGACATCGTCGGTGAACCGGCCGTCGGCGTCCAGGGGGTCCCAAAGCCCCAAGCCTTCCGCCGCACCCAGCTGGAAGTCTTCTTCTCCAAAACTGGGCGCGATGTGGACCGCGCCCGCGCCGTCCTCCGTGCTGACAAAATCCGCCAGCAAGAGCGTGTACTGCTTCTCGGAGAGCTTGGGGGTGTATCCGAACAGCGGCTTGTACTTGCGACCGGCAAGCTCCGAGCCGAGCTTGGTTTCCAACACCTCGATCTTTTTCTCGTCGAAATAGGCCCCCAACCGCGGCTGTGCGATCCAGTAGACGGAGCCCTCCGAACGGATCTTGACGTAGGGGATGTCCGCGCCCAACGCCACGGCCAGGTTGGAGGGCAAGGTCCAGGGGGTGGTGGTCCACACCAAAAGCGCCGCCTGGTCGGGATCGTTTTCCAGGAAGAACTTGAGGGTGAGCGACGGATCTTGTCGGTCGCGGTATGTGTAGCGCATCACGATGGAACGGCAAGCTTCGTTGAACTTGTCAACGCCGAAGGCCTTGATTTCGGCTTGGCCTGGCCAGGTTCAGGCTCTTTGGATCTCGGCTTCCACCGGCAAACCGTGGCAGTCCCATCCGAAGCGACGATCGACGCTGCGCCCACGAAGGCTCCAGTAGCGCGGCACGATGTCCTGAGCGTGCCGCCAGCAGGTGCCCGTAGTGGAAGTCCCGTGGCGAACGGGGGCCGTCGTAGAAGTGGAACGGCGTCGAGCCCTGGCGAATCTCCCTCCTGGCGCTCGAAGGCGTGCGTGGCGTCCCAGAACTTCAGGATGCGGCCTTCCAGGCCGGGAAACGACGGATTCTTTTCAGGTTCGCGAAACTGGAGCATAGGGGGTGCAAAGGTAGAACCTGGACCGCCGGATCACCCGACCTTGGGATGGCCCGGCTTACGGGCCACCAGTAGGTACACGGCCGGCACCACGAACAACGTGAGAGCCAGCGAACTGGTCATTCCTCCGATCACCGCCACGCCCAGGGGCTTGCGGCTTTCGGCGCCGGCTCCCAGCGCGAGGGCCACGGGAAGGATCCCCAGCACGGTGGCCACCGAGGTCATGAGGATGGGGCGCAGTCGGGCCGTGGCCGCGCCGACCACCGCCTCCAGCGGATCCAAGCCCGTTTCCAGGCGCTGGGTGGCGAACTCCACGATCAGGATGCCGTTTTTTGTCACCAATCCCACCAGCAGCACCAAACCGATCTGGCTGAACAGGTTCATGGTCATTCCCGCCAACCACAAGGCTCCCAACGCCCCCACCAGCGCCAACGGCACCGTCAGCAGGATCACAAACGGCGAGCGCAGGCTCTCGAACTGGGCGGCCAACAGCAGGAACACGGCCAGGATGGCCATCCCGAACACCGCGCCCAGACTGGACGAAGACTCCTGGAAATCGCGCGCCGAGCCGGTCCAGCGGGTCACGAAGCGATCGTCGAGTTTCTCCTTGGCCACACTCTCCATGGCCTGCACGCCTTGCCCCAGCGAAACACCTTTGTTCAAGCCCGCCGAGATCGTGAAGCATGCCTCGCGGTCCAGTCGCTGCCGCTGCGGCGGGACCATGGTCTCGCGCAGGCTCACCAGGGCGGAAACCGGCACCAATTCGCCTTTGGACGAGCGCACCCGCAGGCGATCGAGGCTCGCGGCACTGGAGGCTCCGTCGAGTTCCGCCAGGATGGAATATTGCTTGCCCTGGCGGAGGAACACGCCCAATTTGGGCAATCCAAACGCCAATTGCAGTGAATTCCCCAAGGCTTCCGGAGTCACACCGAGGTCGGAGAGCCGGTCGCGGCGCACGTCCACCTCCAACCGGGGCTTGGTGAAGCGAAGGTCGGTTTCCACCACCGAAAAAGCCGGATTGGCCCGGGCGGCCGCCTCCAAATCGGAAAGAACTTCGCGCAGGGCTTCCAAGTCGGGCCCTTGCACCACCAACTGCACCGGAAGAGCTTGGCGCCCTCCCACCCGGATGGCCTGTTCCTGGGTGACCGAGGCGCGCGCGCCCCCGAATTTGGCAAGCATCCGGGTCACCACGGTCGCGACCGAATCTTGGGTGGCACCCCGCTCGGTGGGTTCGGAAAGCACCACGCGAGCAAACCCGGAATTGGTGGCGCCGCCCGCACCGCCCGCACCGGAGTTGACCAGGTAGGTCTTGATCTGGGGCACTGTTGCCAGGGAATCGGCCATCCGCCGCATCCAGGAGTCCATGTATGGGAAAGTGGCCCCCTCATGGGCAGTGGCATTGATTTGCAGGGCGGAGCGGTCTTCCGCAGGAGCCAGCTCCTTGGGCAGCGCCCCCAACAGCAGGAAGATCGCCCCGGCGCAAAGGGCCAGCACGGCCACGGCGGCTGAGGGGAACCGAAGGGATTTTCGCAAAATCCTGGAGTAGGAATCCGTCAGCCACTGGTAGAACGGCTCGGTGGCCGCATAGAACCGGCCGTGCCGGCTGTGGGGACGCAGGACCCGGCTGGAAAGCATGGCGGAAAGCGTCAGGGCGACGAAGCCGGAAATCAGGACCGACCCACCCACCACCACGCCGAATTCCCGGAACAGACGGCCCGTGAATCCCTGCAAAAACAACAACGGCACGAACACGGCGGCCAGCACCAGGGTGGTGGCGACCACGGCGGCGAAGATCTCGTCCAGTCCTTTGATCGCCGCTTCGCGCGGATTCATGCCCGCCTCCACGCGCGACCAGATGATTTCCAGCACGACGATGGCATCGTCCACCACGATTCCGATGGCCAGCACCACCCCCAACAAGGTGAGGATGTTGATGGAGTACCCCAGTGCCCAAACAAGCGCGAACACGCCCACCAGCGAGACAGGAACTGTCAGAACAGGGACCAGCGTGGTGCGCCATTCGCGCAAGAACAGGAAAATCACCAGCACCACCAACGCGAAGGCGATGGCGATGGTCTCGCCCACTTCCAGCAAGGCCTTGCGGACAAAGCGCGTGTTGTCGAACACCTCTTCCAGCACGACTCCCTCCGGGAGTTCCGACACCAGACGGGGCAGGCGTTTGCGGACCTGATCGACGATGGAGACCTGGTTGGCTCCTGGTTGCGCCACGAAAGCCAAAGCGATCCCGGGCTCGGTGCCCAGCCGCAGCAGGGTCTTTTCATTTTCGGCCCCCAGCTCCACCCGGGCCACATCCTGCAATCGCACCACACCCGTTCCATCGCGGCGCAGCACCACCGCTCCGAACTCCTCGGGCGTGGCCAAGCCCGTCTTGGCCTTCAGGGCCACGGAAACATCCTTGCCATCGATCTGTCCGGCGGGAAGTTCCACGTTTTCGCGCGCCAACACCGCCTTCACATCCTGCAAGGTCAGGCCCGCCGCCGCGAGCTTAGCTGGATCGATGCGCAGTCGCATGGCGAACTTGCGCTCGCCCCAAATGCGTACCTCGGCAAGTCCCGGGACGGTCTGGAGCCGGTCTTGCAATCCGGTGGCGATTTCGTTGAGTTCCAACAGACTCCGGCCCGGACCGCGCAGGGCCAGCAACAGGATCGGAGTGGAATTGGCGTCGGCCTTGGCCACGGTGGGAGGATCGACATCGGACGGAAGACTGCGCTGGGCGCGGCTCACGCGATCTCGCACGTCGTTGGCCGCCCGCTCCAGATCCACTCCCAACAAAAACTCCACCGTGATCTGCGTGCGCTCGTCGCGGCTTTGCGAGCTCATCGTACGGATTCCGTCGATGCCGTTGAGCGATTGCTCCAAAGGCTCGGTCAGTTGCTTTTCCACCGTTTCGGCGTCCGCGCCGCGCCAGGAGGCGCTGACCGTCACGGTGGCCGGATCGATGGACGGATACTCGCGCACTGGCAGGTTGGGGATGGCCACGAACCCCAACAACAGCAAAAAGGCCGAGGCGACCGAAACCAATACCGGCCGGGCAACGACCATCTTCGAGAAGCTCACGGCTTGCTCCCGCCCAAGCTGTCGGTCGCGTCGCCAGACCTCGGTCGCGGCCCCTCCGTCAGCAGGCGGGCGATCTCCACCGGTGCGCCGGACTTGGGCGGCTGGGCCCCGGGAAGCAGTACGGTATCGCCTTCATGCAGTCCAGACACGAGCTCGACCCGTTCGGAATTGCGCCTGCCGGCCACCACGGGCACGAACAGCGCCTTTCCTTCGCGGGCCAGGAACACCCCGGTTCCCTTGGGGCCACCAGACAGCGCCTGCGAGGGAATGGACATCACGGGTCCCTGGTTCGGCAGGAAGAGTCACCTCCACCGTGGCCCCGGGGACCAATCCCTGGCATCCGGTCTTGCAGGCCGCCAACAGACGCCTCGTGCGGGTGGTTTCGTCCAGTTCCGGAGCCAGCGCCTCCACATGCGCCCGCCCCCCGCGCGCACTCCCCGGATCGCGCCAGGACAGCGCCATGCCCGGTGCAAGCCGAAACGCCAAGCCCTCTGGCAGGGCCCATTCCAAGCGAACATCTCCCGAGCCCACCAGAGCGGTCAATAATTGTCCGTTGGGAACCCACTGGCCCATGCTGACCTCCCGCATGCCGACCGTTCCCGCAAAGGGGGCGCGCACCTCCATCTTGGCCAACGAGGCTTCGGCCAAGGCGAGATCCGCTTGGCATACGGCGGAATCCGCCAGCGAGGTTTCCAGCTGCTGCAAGCTCGCCGACTGCGCGTTGACTGTTCGCGCACCCGTTTGAGGGTCGCGACGGAAAGTCGGACCTTGGCGGCGGCGCGATCGCGGGAGGCTCTGGCTTCGGCATCTTCCAGACGAACGATCACCTGGCCCGCACGAACCTGGGCGCCTTCCCGAAACCCGATCTCGCGGATGCGGCCGGCGGCCTCGGTGCGCAAATCGATGCGATCGCGCGCCTTGACCCGCCAGCCCCGCGGTGGAATCGCCAAACGGCGCCGACACCACCAAGGTGGCGGCGAACTTGGCCACGCGGTCCTTGCCCGGAGGGCCTTTCGCCTCTTGGGGCTTCTGCTTGCAGGCAGAAAGCACGAACAAACCACAGAGACCGGACATCAAGACCGCACGCGAGAGGATCGACATAGTGGCAAGAAGGTGCAAAAACAGGAACGAAATCTCCACATTCCGGCACACACATGAAATCTTGTCGGAAATCGAACAGACCAGCAACCCGGCTTCCCGTCAGGGCAAGGCGGACAGCAGGTCTTCCCAGGTCTCCCGTCGGCGGATCGTGCGTACGGAGCCGTCGCCAGCCAGCAGGACCTCCGCCGCGCGAGGCCTGGCGTTGTAGCTGGAGGACATCGCCCAGCCGTAGGCACCGGCGTCGCGCACCACCAGATGATCGCCCACCTTCGGAAGAAGACACTTCCTGTCATGTCCCAGGATGTCGCCGGACTCGCAGATGTTGCCCACCCATTGCACATCCACCAACGGACGATCGGAAACCTCCTGCGGCACCAGATCGATGTGGTGGTAGGAATCGTACAACACAGGACGCTGCAACACGTTGAAGCCGATGTCGCAGCCGGCAACGTGGATTCCTACGCGCTCCTTTGATGGCGTGGACCGTCCCGGGGATCGCCACCGCACTCGGCGAACACGTGGCGCCCCGGCTCCACCTGCGCGCAAACTTCGCCCCGTCTCGCGCTCCCAATCCACCAGCAGACAGGAAAGTCCCGCACCGACCGCAGACAGATCCAGCCGCGTCTCGCCGCCATACCCGATCCCGAACCCTCCGCCAAAATCCGCAAATCGCGCGGAAGGCACCCCTCGGCAAACCTCCAACAAGGCATTTGCAGCCTCCAGGTATCGCTCGGCCGTGAGAAACCCGGAGCCGATGTGTTGGTTCAGTCCAGCCACCGACACCCGCCCCGCTGCCAGAATTTCCAGTGCTTGCGGCACCTCGGACGGGAGGATCCCGAACTTCACCCGTGCTCCGGCCGTGACCACCTTTCCGTGGTGGCCATCCCCCACCAGCGGATTGATCCGCAAGGCCACCTCGTCGCCCGCGAACACATCGGCGGCCAAGCGCATGATCCAAGGAATCCAGACTGGTGAGGATGCCACGCTCGTGGGCGAACACCAACTCCTCCCGCGAGACGTTGTTGGGAATGAAGAAGATCTCGTCGGACCGGAAACCCGCGCGCTCCAGCAGGAGGATCTCGCCGGGGCTCATGGCGTCGCCGCCCAAACCCTCTTGGCGCGCGATGGCCAGGAGGGAGGGGTTTCCGTTGGTCTTGATGGACACCGACGGATGGAAGTCGCGCCCCGGCAACATTCCCGCGACCTCGCGGCACCGCGTACGCAAGGTGGGCTCGTGGTAGACATACAAAGGCGATCCGTGTTCCTGGACCAGCTCCCGTACGAGCTCGGAGGGAAGCCATGTCAGATGGTCGGCGGGGGCATTCATGTCAGTTTCTTTCCGTGGCTCGCGCTTGCACGATCTGGATTTCGTGGGTGAGGGAATCCTTGATGAGGTTCACCAAGTGGGGGTTTTCGGAAAACACGCATTCGCCGCGCGCCTGGTCCAGCTCGCCCGTCAGCACCTTGCGACCGTCGGCGATGACTCTCACCGGCCCTCGCGCCTTGCGACGCACGTGCACCAAGGCACCATCCAGTTCCCAAGCGCGGTTGCACAACACGGTCACGCGAATGCCTCGGGCCGTCGCCTCTGCCAGATCGTCGCGAATGTCCTCGAGGTCGGTGGCATCCAAGGCCAGATACAAGCGGTCCTCGGCGCCTTGGCACAGCAAACGCATGCGCTCCAGTACCGCCGCACGCCCGGACACCGACAAGAACGGCGTCCCTCCCTGCTTGACCTGGGGAGCGGCGGCCAACGCGTTCTTGATCGACATTTCCTGTCGAGACCGCACCAGGCGTCCGACGTCTTCCAACGACAGCGCCGCGTAGCGGGTGGCCTCGCCTTCCACACGGGAAGCGAAGCCTTTTTCCACCAGGCTTGCCAGCGCGTGGTAGGCGTTGGATCTGGAGATTCCGGTTTCCTTGGCGGCTTCGTACCCGGAAAGCTCCCCGTGTTCCAGGAGGGCGCGGTAGAGAGCGGCTTCCTGGCCGGTGAACCCCAAGGCTTGCAAGGCGTCGATGAAATCTGGAGAAGACATAGTGGTATTATACAGTACTACGCTCTGGATGGCAAGGGGAGACCGCCTCCATCAAGACGATTGCCTTTGTCAGTTAACTTTGGGTTTTGCCCAAGGACTCACGACCGTGTTGACCCTACCTCAGCTCGAACGCCACCTTTTCAAAGCCGCCGACATTTTGCGCGGCAAGATGGATGCCTCCGAGTACAAGGAATACATCTTCGGGATGTTGTTCCTGAAGCGTTGTTCCGACGTGTTCGATCAGCGCCGCGACGAGGTCATTGCCGAGCGTGTGCAAGCCGGAGAAAGTCGTGCCGCCGCTGAAGCCTCGGCAGCAAACCCCCGTTGGTACAGAGTAGAAGGCGCCTTCTGGGTCCCTCCTGAATCGAGATACGACTTCCTCCGTGACAATGCCCATAAGAACGTGGGGGACTTTTTAAACAAAGCCCTGGCTGGCATTGAAAGCGGAAACTCAAGCCTTCGTGAGGTGCTCGAGCATATCGACTTCAATCGTAAAATCGGACAGAACAAAATTCTGGACATCAAGCTTCGCGAGTTGATTTCACACTTCGGCAAGCACAGACTGCGCAACGAGGACTTCGAATTTCCTGACCTGTTGGGTGCGGCATACGAGTACCTGATCGCACAGTTTGCTGACTCCGCCGGCAAGAAGGGCGGCGAGTTCTATACGCCCCGCTCGGTGGTGCGCCTGATGGTGCGTCTGCTCAAGCCCGATGTGCAGCACCACGTGTACGACCCGTGTTGTGGGTCAGGCGGCATGCTCATCACGGCCAAAGAATACATGGACGAGCAGGGACAGGATGGCCGTCGCGCCAACTTGTTTGGTCAGGAAGATAGCGGAACGGTTTGGTCGATCGCCAAAATGAACATGCTGCTTCATGGCATCAACACGGCGGATCTTCGAAACGACGATACCCTTGGGGATCCTGCCCATGTGGAAGACGGAGAGCTCATGCGATTCGATCGTGTGCTCACCAATCCGCCATTTTCTCAGACCTGGGGTAACAGCGAGAAGAATCCCGACGGGACCGCTGCCTGGAACCCCAAGTTCCGCGCCGAGCGGTTCGGGTACGGCGAGGTTGGATTGGGCTCCAAGAAGGCCGACCTCATGTTCGTGCAACACATGCTCGCGGTCACGAACGCCTGCGGCATGGTAGCCACCGTGTTGCCGCACGGCGTGCTGTTTCGCGGCGGCGACGAAGGACGCATCCGGCGCGGCATCATCGCCGACGACTTGTTGGAGGCCGTGATCGGCGTGGCCCCGAACTTGTTCTACGGCACCGGCATCCCCGCGTGCATTCTGGTGTTGCGCCAGCGCAGCCAGGTGGGCGCCCGCCGGGTGAGCGGCAAGCCGCCAAAGCGCCAAGGCAAGGTCTTGTTCATCAACGCCGACCGCGAATATTTTGAAGGTCGCGCCCAGAACTACCTGCTGCCCGAGCACATCGAAAAGATCGTGAAGGCCTACGAAGACTTCCGCGACATCCCGGGCTTTGCCGCCGTGGTCGACAATGCCACGCTCTTGGACGACGCCAACGCCTGCAACCTCAACATCCGACGTTACGTGGACAACACGCCGCCGCCGGAGCCGCACGATGTGCGCGCCCATCTGGTGGGCGGCATCCCCAAGTCCGAGCTGGAGGCCAAGGCCCGCATCTTCACGGCGCACGGCGTGAACCCCATGGACCTGCTGGTGGAGCGCGACGCCAAGTACCTGGACTTCCGTCCTGAATTGGCCACACGCGAAAGCCTGAAGGCCGCGGTGGACCAGAACGCGGGCAAGGCCCGGCAGGAAGATGCCAACCAGAACGCTTTCGACAAGTGGTGGAAGACGCACAGCCCCCGCATCGCCGCGCTGCAGGGCCAGGCCAGCTTTGTGGAGACACGTAACGACCTGCTGGAAAGCTTCGCCGAGACCCTGGCGCCGGTGGGGTTATTGGACGAATACCAGGTGCGCGGCATCAGCGCCGGCTTCTGGGACACAAACAAGTACGAGTTCCAGACCATCATGGCGCGCGGGCCGCTGGGCCTCATCCAAAGCTGGCGCGACACCATCCTGGCCGCCCAGGAAGACACCGAAGACAAGAGCCGACAGAACCCGTTGGATCACAAGCTGGTGCGCTTGCTGATGAACGAGTTCGTGGAAGCGCTGGCCGAACTGGAAGCGCGCAAAGCCGAGCTGGAGGCCAACCTCAAAGCCGCTGCGCCCCAAAAGAGCGACGACGACGAGGGCGCCGACGAACCGTCGGAAGACGAGGCGGTCGACGAAGCCCAGTTGAAGGCTTGGAAGACAGAGCTGTCAAAAATTGGCAAAGAAATCAAGAACAAGAAGGCGGGCACCACCGAGAGGCTGGAGACTGCCGTGGCAGCGCTGACGCCCGAGGCAGCGTCTGACCTGCTGCTGACTATCCTGCACAACGACATGCAGGCCATCGTGGACCGTTACGTGGCCGCCCAGCTCAAGGACGTCGTGGGTGCCTTCGAGACCTGGTGGGACAAGTACCACGTGACCCTGACCGAGATCGAAGCCAAGCGTGACGAGGCGGCGCAAGCCCTGCAGGGGTTCTTGAAGGGGTTGGGGTATGTCTGAATCATTCCCGACCAATACGGTCGAAGAGCTTTGCGGCTCATGGAAAGGCGCGATAAAGATTGGACCTTTTGGAAGTCAACTTCGTAAAGAAGAAATGGTCAAACAGGGTGTGAAAGTATATGGCCAGGAAAATGTAATTGCGAACGATTGGGCGCTCGGCGAGCGCAAAATCTCTGGGTCAAAATATCAGAGCCTTTCTTCCTGTGAGCTAAAAGAAGGTGATGTTGTGTTATCCATGATGGGTACCACAGGGAAGTGTTCTGTATTTCCTAAAGATGCAGAGCCTGGCATTATGGATTCACATCTTCTTCGAATGCAACCGAATCTTGATCTGGTTGACAGGGATTACTTCGCTACTATCCTGCAGGCGGAAAACGTCGTCGGAAGGCAAGTCGGCTCCACCGCCAAGGTAGCATCATGGCCGGCCCTGGAGGATTGCTGAGGGTCAAGATCTTGCCACCCCAGAAAGAACAGCCCCATATCGTCTCAGTTTTACGAGCACTTGAAACTGCGGTTCAGCAGACCGAGGCGATCCTGGAGAAGCTCAAGGCAGTCAAGCAAGGCCTGCTGCACGACCTGCTGACCCGTGGCATCGACGCCAACGGTCAACTGCGCCTGCCCCAAACCGAGGCCCCACACCTTTACAAGGAGTCCCCGCTGGGCTGGACCCCGAAGGAGTGGGAAGTTCACCAGCTTCAGAATCTTCTTGCGGATGTCAGTCCCGCAATGCGATCTGGCCCATTTGGCAGTGCCTTGTTGAAAGATGAGTTGGTCGAACAAGGGCTTCCTTTGCTTGGAATCGACAATGTTTACACCGAACAATTTGTAACCGATTTCCGCAGATTTGTAACGCCGCTAAAATTTGCACAGCTTTCACGCTATGCCGTTCGCCCGTCAGATCTCATGATCACGATTATGGGAACAGTCGGGCGGTGTTGTCTGGTGCCAGATGATATAGGGCTTGCGCTATCGTCGAAGCATACGTGGACTATATCTATCGATCGTGACAAGTATTCGCCTTACCTTGCCATGCTGCAGATGAACTATGCGCCATGGATTCAGAAACATTTTGCAAAGGATCAACAGGGTGGCACCATGATGGCGATTCGTTCTGAAACGCTGCGATCTGTATTACTTCCGGTTCCATCAAGGAATGAGCAGCTTCAAATCGAAGCCATTCTTCTGGAAGCAAGCCTGCGCATTGATTCTGAACAAATTGCTGTTGCTAAGCTTCACGAAAAGAAGCGTGGCCTCATGGACGACCTCCTCACCGGTCGGGTCCGGGTCACGCCGCTGCTGGAGAAGGCCGCGTGAGCGACGGCGTGCTTCCACCGCGTGAAACGCTGGCGGTCGAGTTCAAGAGCGACCTCAAACGGCTACCCGACCACGAGCTGGTCGAAGCCATCGTCTGCATGGCTAACGCCGACGGCGGTGATCTTTGGCTGGGCGTGGAAGACGACGGAAAGCCGACCGGTCTGCATAAGGATCACGAGATGCTCGCGGGCTTGGCCGGATTGGTCGCGGCCCGCACATCGCCTTCCGTGAACGTGACCGTCGATGCACTGGATGTGAACGACGTTCCCGTCGCACGCATCCGCGTGCCCAAGGCGCACAGCGAAGTGGCGACTCAAGGCGGCTTGTACCTGCGCCGACGGCTGAAACCCGACGGCACGCCCGAGTGCACTCCCATGCTTCCGCACGACCGCCTGATCCGAGCGTCCACGTTCGGACTGCTTGACGCCTCGGCCCAGCCCGTGGCTGGCGCGACACTGGACGATCTGGATCCGTTGGAGCGTGAACGTCTTCGGCAGTCCGTGCAGCGCTACGGCGGCGACCGCGTCTTGCTGGAACTCGACGACGAAGCGCTCGACGGCGCCTTGGGACTGACCAGCCGCACGCCGGAGGGTCGCGTGCCCACATTGACCGGACTTCTGTTAGTCGGGCGCGAGCCTTCACTCCGGCGCCTGGTATCTACCCACGAGGTCGCCTTCCAGGTCTTGTCTCAGGAGTCGGTGCGGTTCAATGAATTCAGCCGCGCTCCGCTGTTGAAATCCCTGGAGTGGCTGGAGACCAATTTCCGTCCGTACAATCCCGAAGAAGAACTTCAGGTGGGATTGTTCCGTGTGCCTGTCCCGAAGGTGGACCTTGGAGCCTTCCGCGAAGCCGTAGCCAACGCGCTCATCCATCGCGACTACCACCGGCTGGGGGCCGTCCATGTGCGCCTGCAAGACGACGCCTTGGTGATCAGCAACCCAGGTGGCCTGGTGGAAGGCGTTACCCTTGTGAACCTGCTGGTCACAGAGCCCCGTCCACGCAACCCCGCCTTGGCCGATGCCATGAAGCGGATCGGGATCGTGGAACGCTCCGGACGCGGGGTCGACACCATCTACCGCGGCCTGCTGCGCTTTGGCCGCCCGGCCCCCGACTACAGCCGCACCGATGCGCAGAGTGTGGTCTTGTGCTTGCCCACCGAGGACGCCGACTTGGCCTTCTTGAAGCTGGTCGTGGACGAGGAAAATCGCCGCCAGGGTCCGCTGCCTGTGGACAGCCTGATCGCCTTGGCGACCCTGCACGAACTCAAGCGCATGACAGCAGAACAATTGGCCGAGCGAATCCAGCGCGATCCCGCCACATCCAAGCGAACCCTCGAGGCCTTGGTGGAAACCGGGCTTGTCGAGGCGCACGGCTCCACGCGCGGCCGTAGTTACACGCTTTCCGCATCGCTCTACCAAGCCGCTGGCCAGAAGGCGGCGTACACCCGCCAGATGGGGTTTTCTGCGATCCAGCACGAACAGATGATCCTGAGCTACGTGGCGCAGCACGGGCAGATCAAGCGCGGCGACGTGATGGAGTTGTGCAGGCTTGATGAAGACCAGGCATGGCGAGTGCTCAAGCGCCTTGTTAAACGCAGAGCCTTGGCCAAAACTGGCGAGCGTCGAGGCGCTTTCTACACCGTACCCAACCCGTCCTGATCCCCAAACTTATGCGCCGTTATACGGACTTATACGACTCTGCGTACACAAGAAAACTGCATTTTTCGCCGAATTTCGGTGTTTTCCCTTTCCTGACAAGCAAGGGATATACGCACATTATACGCGATATACTGCTCAAGTGTTTAGTCTAATCGCGGATGTATTGGTAGCTTCTGTAGCACAATGATCGACTTCGTCCATGGCAACATCCTGGAAGCTCCGGTCCAAGCGGCGGTCAATGCCGTCAACACCAAGGGCGTGATGGGAAAGGGGCTGGCTCTCCAGTTCAAGAAAGCGTTTCCTCAAGCATCGCAAGCGTACGAACAAGCCGCCCGTCGTGGCGACCTGATGCCCGGCGGAGTCCTTCTCACCGAATCCGGCCAGCTTGGCACCATCCGGTACGTGCTCCATGCCGCGACCAAGGACCACTGGCGGAACCCGTCCCATCTGGAGTGGGTGGAGTCCGCGTTGGAGCAGTTGGTGGAGATCGTGCGTACGCACAGCATCGAGTCCATAGCCTTGCCTGCGTTGGGTTGCGGACTGGGAGGCCTTGCTTGGCCGACGGTGAAGGCCAGCATGGAAGTGATCCTGGCCAAGCTGCCGGAAACACGGATTCTGGTGTACCTGCCGCAGTGAACACTGCTTCCTGTGCGCGAAAAGGTTGAGCCATGGATGAATCGGGTGACAAACCAGGCCCGGCAATGTCTAACTTCTCCCCACTCCTGGAGGATCTGCAAGAATGCCTGAGCCATCCCCTCGCTTCGATATTCCGGAGGGATTTTCTGCCCTGCTGAAGATCGAAGGTGGCGAGACTGATCGTCACCAGATCCGCATGGATATTCTGGTTGATCTGCTCAATGGTTTGCAACGAATTGCCTACTTGCTGGCAGCCGCTCAAGATGGTTTGGCCATCGGGGATCGCTTCAAACCGTCTCGCAGTTTGACCGAGCGTTATGCTCTTCGTTGTGGAACGGCGATCAAAGGCAGCTACGCGATTCCCTTGGAAGAAGGTCCACAGTACCAGCTTCCGCTTGGTGACGTGATCCCTCTGTTCGATGCGATCCAACGTTCCTGGGAGGCTGTGGCCAACAACGACTTCGAGGCATTGCGTAGCCTGCTTCCAAGTCCGGCCTTCTCTGCCCGGTTTGCTCGAGAAGTTCAAAGATTCCTTCCTGGAACAGGTAGCCCCTACAGAATCGGGTTCCGTACCAAATCGCACGCGAATCCCGTCTATCTGAACCCTCGTGCGGCTCGTGTACTCAAAGACTGGCTGCAGCCGGCCGCCGCGGATGATGCGGAAATGACTGTCACTGGCAAGTTGATGAAGATCGACTTTGATCGCAAGATCGTGACCATCAAGTACCAACCGACGCAACGCCCCATCGATTGCAGCTACTTGCCGCAGATCGAAGATTCGATCGTCGAGTCTCGTGCCGAGCCCATCCAAGTCACCGGGAAATTCGTCCTCGACGAAGATGGCTACCCCGCGCAACTGACCGAGGTTAGCCGGATCCAGCCGATCGACCTCTCACCTGTGCATCTGGTGGAATGTCCGTTAGGGGATGGGCGCCTGCTGCGGTTCCGGAGCCCACTGGATCTGGATGTTGCCTTGGAAGAGGAATCGGGACAGTACTTGGAAGTTCGCGAGGACTCCTTGGGAATTTTCGCTTTCGCTCTGAATCGCGAACTGCTGGTCGACGAATTGGAAGCGCAAATCCAGATGCTCTGGACGGAGTACGCATTGGCTGACGACGAGTCCTTGGCAGAGGATGCACTTAAGCTCAAGAGGTCACTGCAGGAAGCGATCGAGCAGGTTGCCGATGTCTAGGAAAAAAGCGGACGTGGAGCGAGGACTGGAAAACAAGGGCTTCCAGGTGCGCCAGGGTGACCACCGATTCTTTGTCTATCACCGCAAGTCTGATGGCAAGAAAACAGCAATCCAGACCAAGACCAGCCACACTCCCAAGATGCGAGAAATCCCCGATAATCTTCTTGGGCAGATGGCGAAGCAATGCCGTCTCTCGAAGAATGACTTTCTGAACCTGGTCGATTGTCCGCTATCAAGAGAGTCCTACGAGGCCAAGGTTTTTCCTTCGACCTAGCTTCGGCACTGGTTTCGGCGAACACATTCGGCATTTGCCCAGGAGTGCTTCGCGGTAATTTTGTGCCGTTCAAGCCCGTCGCAAATTCCCATCTTTCCAAACACCTCCCCGTGACACGTTCCGTCACGGCGATTTTCCTCTGCAGGAAGGCGGAGAGATGACGCGACAGCGCACGCCCAGGTGCCCGTGATGGGCTGGGAATTGGTGGAAGTCGAGAAACCGTTTGTCGAGCAACTCGTTGCACAGAAGTGGCACCATGTACACGGCGACATGGACGCCCCTTCGGTCACAGGTCGAACCAACTTCTTCGAGGTTGTGCAGGAAGCCGTCCTGCGCGAACGCCTCCGAGCGATCAATCTGCGCGACGGCAAGCCTTGGCTGGACGACGACCGGATCTCCGAGGCGGTTGCTGCCATTACCCGTCCACGTGCATCCAAGCTCATGGAGGCCAACGAAGAGGTCACGGGGCTGTTGCTCCGAGGCATCACCGTCGAAGGGCTTCCGGGCTGGGACGGCGGCCGTGGCCAGACCATCCGTTACATCGACTGGGAAGTGCCGGCCAACAACCACTTCACCGTCATCAACCAATACCGCGTGAACTGCCCACCCGGCTTCGACTCGGCCAAGAAGTTCATCGTGCCGGACCTGGTGCTGCTGGTGAACGGCGTGCCGTTGGTGGTGGTTGAGTGCAAAAGCCCCTCGGTCTCGGAACCGTTGGCCGAAGCCGTGGACCAGTTGCGCCGCTACACAAACCAGCGCAAACCAGCCGGCGAAGTGGGCGAGCACGAGGGCAACGAGAACCTGTTCCGCAGCGTGCAGCTTCTGATCGCGTCCAGCTACGACGAGGCGCGTGTCGCGTGCATCGGTACCGCCTTCGAACACTTCACACAGTGGAAGACTGTGTGTACACCCGAAGGCACAGGCAGCGAAGTCGAGATCGCGCAGGTGATGAAAAAGGCCGTACTGTCCGAACAGGAGCGATTGATCGCGGGCATCTTGGCCCCAGCCAACCTGTTGGACGTGGTGCAAAACTTCATGCTGTACATGCAGGTGAACGGCCAGACCATCAAGACCGTGTGCCGTTACCAGCAGTACCGCGCCGTGAACCGGGCCATCGCCCGGCTCACGACCGGCAAGACTCGCAAAGAGCACGGCGAAAGCGACCAGCGCGGCGGCATCGTGTGGCACACGCAGGGTTCGGGCAAAAGCCTGACCATGGTGTTCTTGATCCGCAAGCTCCGCAGCGCCCAGGCGCTACGTCGGTTCAAAGTGGTCGTGGTTACCGATCGCAAGGACTTGCAGACCCAGCTTGCCGGAACGGCGGGGCTCACAGGCGAAAAGGTCCAGATCGCATCGGGCCAAGAAGGGCTGCGTGCGCTGCTTCGGCAAAAAGGCCCTGGCCTGATCTTTTCCACCATCCAGAAGTACCGCAATCCCGACTTGGAAGACGGAGCACCTATCGAGGATGAAGACGAATTTCCGTCATTGCTGGAAGCCGCGGAAGGAGCCGCGTTCGAGATCCTGAACGAAGATGAATCGATTTTGGTGCTGATCGACGAAGCCCATCGCACACAGGCTGGCGACCTACATGCCAACCTCTTGGCCGGGATCCCCAACTGCGTGCGCATCGGGTTCACCGGAACCCCGATTTTGATGGGCCAGAAGAAGCGCACACACGCGATTTTCGGCGACTACATCGACAAGTACACGCTCAAGGAAGCCGAGGCCGATGGCGCCACGGTGCCTGTCTTGTACGAAGGACGCACCGCCAAAGGCGCGGTGAAGGACGGCGCGAATCTGGACGATTTGTTCGAAGACATGTTCGCGGGACACACTCCCGATGAGCTGGAAGCGATCCGCAAAAAGTACGCGACCAAAGGGCATATTTTCGATGCCCCGGATCTGATTGCAGACAAGGCCCGCGACATGATGCGGCACTACATCACGAACATTCTGCCCAACAACTACAAGGCACAGGTGGTGGCTTACAGTCGTCGTGCCGTGGTCAGGTACGTGGACGCCCTGCGCATCGCTCGCGACGAAATACTGCGCGATGCCGCAGCACTTTCCGGATACGAGAAGGAGATGGACGACGAGCTCCTGTGCCAGCGACCACCGCGATTCCAGGCGCTCGTGCAGGCGTGGCGCGTACGCGAGACCCTCCAGCGCATCGAGTTCGCGGCCGTGATCTCCGGGAGCAACAACGACGACCCGACTTGGAAAATCTGGACCGACGCCAGTGCCCAGGAAGAGGCCATCAAGAACTACAAGAAACTGCTGGTCCATGCCGACCCTAAAAAAACGAGCCCGTTGGCATTCCTGGTGGTGAAGTCCATGCTTCTGACAGGATTTGACGCGCCCATCGAAGGCGTCATGTATCTCGATCGTCCCATCCGTGAGGCCGAGTTGCTCCAAGCCATCGCACGCGTGAACCGAACAGGCCATGGAAAGCGCTGCGGAGTGGTGGTGGATTACTATGGCATCGCGCAGCATCTGGAAGAGGCGCTGAAAGCCTACGCGAGCGACGATATCGAAGGAACTCTGGCGAGCATCCAGGACCAAATACCGGTCTTGCGCGACCGCCATGTGCGCGTGATGGACGTACTGCGTCAACAGGGTGTGGAGTCTCTGCGCGACACTGATGCCTGCCTGCAAGCATTGTCGTCCGAGCGAGTGCGAGCCGACTTTACGGTGAAACCGAAGGCCTTCTTGAATACCCTGGATGGGTGTTGCCGCGGCCCGAGGGATTGCCGTTCGTTGGTGATGCCAAGCGATTGGCCTTCTTGCACGCGAGCGCCCGAAACCGCTACAAGGAAGGCCCGGTTCTAGGCAAGGACATCGGCGCCAAGGTTCGCAAGCTCATCGACGACCACGTCATTTCTTTGGGTATCGACCCGAAGATCCCACCTGTGATGCTCACCGATGTGGAGTTCGACCACCAGCTTTCACGAGCCGTGAACGATCGCGCCAAGGCATCTGAGATGGAACACGCCGTGCGTGCGCACATCCGCAAGCACATGGACGAGGACCCGGTCCTGTTCCGCAAGTTTTCGGAACGCTTGAACGAGATCCTCCAGAGCCTGGGCGAGCAATGGGATGAACTAGTCCTGCAGCTTCATGGCATGATCACGGAGATCCGCACCGGCACGGTGCCCGACGAGCACGTGCCCGCCGACCTTCCAGTTCACTGCGCGCCGTTCCTTCGGACGGTCATCGACGTGGCCTGCAATGGCGGCGCTCCCAGCCCACACGAGTTGCCGCGTTTCAAGGACGTGACGATGGAGTTGGTGTCAATCCTGACGCAGGAGATCCAGGCGGACCCGCGCATCTGGACCCTCAGAAATTGTCAGCTCGGGAAGCTCTGAATGGACTGTTGTTCGAGCACATTTCGCGCTTGCGACCGCCACTCGTGAACGACGAAAAAGCAGGCGTTCTCGCCGACCGTCTGTTGGATCAAGCCCAGGCGAACCACGACACCTTGATGAGCGTTTGATGAGCATGCCAACGACCAGAAGTCTGCAGGTCGACGACTTGGTCTTCGAAGTACGACGGAGCAAAGGGCGCCGAACCCTACAGATCACCGTGGATCGTGGCGGAGAGCTGATCCTGACCGCGCCGCCCGACGCCAAGGTCGCCGTGCTGCGGCAGTTCGTCAAGGAAAAGTTGTTCTGGGTGTACACGAAGCTCGCCGAGAAGGGTCGACTGCACAAACCTGTCGTACCCAAATCGTATGTCGATGGCGAAGGATTCCTTTACCTGGGTCGCAGTTACAGACTCAAGCTTGTCGATCATCAGGACGTTCCGCTGAAGCTTACCGGCGGGCGCTTCAACCTGCTTGGCACGGAAATGCAGAATGCCCGGGAACACTTCGTGCGCTGGTACGCGGAGCGTGCAAAAGCGTGGCTAACTGGCCGCGTCCTGGAGTTCGCCGATGGAATGGGCGTGTCACCAACATCGATCAAGGTCCAGGATCTGGGCTTCCGCTGGGGTTCCTGTGGTAAAGGTGGGAAGCTCTACTTCCACTGGAAGACCATCCTCCTGCCTGCCCGCATCGCCGAGTACGTGACCATCCACGAGATGGCGCACCTGCACGTGCCGCACCACACGCCAGCTTTCTGGTTGCGGGTGGAGCACGCGCTACCTGGTTACGCGCAGCACAAAGCCTGGCTGGCCGAACACGGGATGGACGTCGAGGGGATCTGATTCTGTGTTTGTGAATTGAGACAACATTTGACTCAATTCAAGCGCCGATTCGCCCGATCTCCCCCCGTTTTTCCAGTCTCGGCGGCTCCATCAAAATGATCCACCCAGAGA
>JADKBN010000010.1 GCA_016715065.1 Fibrobacterota bacterium | reverse complement strand
GCACGGCCACATCGGCGGTGTGGTCGCAGTGGATGCTCACGGTACCCAGGATTTCCGACGCCGAACGGGTCCAGTTCTGGATGGGTCGTTCGATGAAGTACGAAATGGGAAGCACCAACCGACGCAGATCCCAGATTTTGACCACCACGTAGGTGAGGGTGATTTCTTCGATCCAGCCCCACTCCCCTTCCACGATCACGACATCGTCGATCCGCACCGGTTGGGTGATGGCCAACTGGATGCCAGCGATCAGATTGGCGATCGTCTTTTGCGCGGCGAGCCCCAGGATGATACCCGCGATGCCGGCGGAAGCCAACAGGCTGGCCCCGATCCTGCGCACTCCCGGAAAGGTCATCAGCACCAACGCGGCGCCCAAAACCACCACCATCACCACGACCACGTTCTGGAGAATCCGGACCTGCGTCTGGACCTTGCGTGAGCGGAGGTTGTCGGTCCCGGTCGAGTCGTATTGGCGCAGAAGAAATTCCCCCACCAAAACGGTGAACCGCACCGAGAGCCAAGCCAAGCAGACGATCGCCAGGATGTCCAGGGAGTGTTGGAACAATCGCGACACCGGTCCCGCCTCGTCCAGGACCGGTCGGAAAAACAACAGCGCCAACGTCACCGCGGCGAGTCTGGCCGGACCTCGCAGGTGCTGGTAGACCAGATCATCCCAGCCCATCTTGGTCCGTGTGGCGATCCGCTCCAAGAGCCAGAACGCCAGCCAGTGCAGCACCCATCCCGCGACCACGGCTGCAGCCACCACCAGCACGGCGCGCAAAGCCGCCGTCGCGTCGAAGGTTCCCATCCATTGTTGCCAGCTGTTCACGAGGTTCTCCTTGGGGGTGTCCCGCGATCGATCGCGGCCCTGACCGCCGTGCCCGGAAATTTAGGACTTCCGCCCCCGAGCTAGGCTTGAGCCGGTTTCGGCGGTCGTTCCACCAACCGTCTCTGCCACAGCAGGAAAATGGCCGGGTAAACCAGAAGTTCCATGGCCACCGAGGTCACCACGCCGCCCACCATGGGGGCGGCGATTCGTTTCATGACATCCGATCCGGCGCCGTCGCTCCAGAGGATCGGGAAAAGCTCCCGCCAGGATGACAGATGCTGTCATGACCTTGGGGCGAACCCGCCGCACCGCGCCCTCGTCGATGGCCTGCATCAGATCGGCCAGAGTGGGCTTTTCCACCCGGTCGCGGACCTTTTTCCAAGCCTGCTCCAGGTACAGGAGCATGACCACGCCGGTTTCGGCGTCCAGTCCCGCCAAGGCGATCAGTCCCACCCACACCGCCACCGAGACCTGGAAATCAGCCAGATACAGAAACCAGAACGCTCCCACCAGCGAGAACGGCACCGCGAGCATCACGATCGCGACCCGCACGAAGGACTTGGTGTTCAGATAGAGGATCAGGACAATCAAGAGCAGGGTGAACGGGATCACCGTCATCATGCGTTTTTCGACACGCTCCATGCCTTCCCACTGTCCGCTCCAGGCCAGTCCATACCCGGTGGGAATGGTCACCGCATGGGCGAGCTTGGGGGCCATTTCCCGCACGAACCCGCCCAGATCCGACTCCCGCGTGTCCAAGAAAACGAAGGCATTGGGACTGCCGGATTCGCTGCGCACCACCATGGGGCCCATCGTCCAGCGGATTTTGGCGACCTCCGCCAATCGCACCGCGCCCACCGCCCCATCCACCCAGAGGTCTTCGATCTTTTCGCGGCTGTCACGACTCTCGCGATCGTAGCGAAGGGTGATGTCGATGCGCTCCAACCCGTCGAACGCGGTGGCCACGGGCATTCCCGCCAGACCGGACCGGACCGCATTGTTGATCGCCTCCACGGAAACCCCGCGGGACGCGGCCCTGGGCCGGTCGATTTCGACATCCAGGTAATATCCGCCCACGGCGCGTTCGGCGAAGGCCGAAGACACCCCATGTTGCTCTTTCAGGAAGGCTTCCACCCGAGTGGCGATTGCTTGCAGGGAATCCGGGTCCGGCCCGCTGACCTTGATCCCGATCGGTGTGCGGATGCCGGTGGAGAGCATGTCGATGCGGGACTTGATGGGAAGGGTCCATGCATTGGTCAAGCCAGGCACTTTCACGGCCGCATCCAGGTCGCGCACGATGTCGGAAACCGTCACGCCCTTTCGCCACTGCGATTTGTCCTTCAGCCGGATCACGGTCTCGAACATGTCGAAGCCAGCCGGGTCGGTGGCGGTTTCGGCGCGTCCGCTCTTTCCGAACACCTGCTCCACCTCCGGCACCGTGCGGATCATGCGATCGGTCTGCTGGAGCAGTTCGCGGGATTTGGTCACCGAAATCCCCGGAAGCACGGTGGGCATGTACAACAGGTCCCCCTCGAACAGGGGCGGCATGAATTCGCTCCCCAATCGACTCAAGGGATAGATGGCCGACGTCAGGACCACCAGCGCACCCGCCAAGGTGATCCAAGGGCGACGCAACACCCCGGAGACGACAGGGTGGTACAGGCGCACCAGCAATCGGTTGAGGGGATTGGCGTTTTCCGACGGAATCCGTCCCTTCAGGAACAGGCCCATCAAGACGGGAACCAAGGTCACGGAAAGGGCCGCGGCGGCCATGGCATAGGTTTTGGTGAAGGCCAACGGGTGGAACAGCCGCCCTTCCTGGGCTTCGAGGGCGAAGACCGGCAGGAAGGAGATGGTGATCAGAAGCAGCGACCAGAACAGGGACGGTCCCACTTCCAGGGCGCTTTCCAGGATCACGCTCCAGTGCTCGCGGCGTTCCTCGGGGGGCTTTTCCTGTTCGTGTTCCAGATGCTTGTGCGCGTTCTCCACCAGGATGATGGCCGCGTCCACCATGGCCCCGATCGCGATGGCCATTCCGCCCAGGCTCATGAGATCGGCCCCGATCCCCTGCAGGCGCATGACAAGAAACGCCGCCAGCAGGGCCACAGGCAGCGTGAAAATGGCGATCAGGGCCGAGCGCGCGTGGAACAAAAACAACGCGCACACCAACGCCACGATCAACATTTCTTCCGCAAGCTTCCAGCCCAGATGCCCCACCGCCTCCTGGATCAGATGGGACCTGTCGTAGAGCGACACGATGCGCGTTCCTTTGGGCAGGCTCGGCTGGAGTTCCTCGAACTTGGCTTTCACCGCCTCGATGGTGGTCAGGGCGTTTTCGCCGTAGCGCATCACCACGATCCCGGCCACCACGTCGCCTTCGCCGTCGAGGTCGGTGAGCCCGCGACGCATGGCTGGGCCCTCCACGATGGTGGCCACTTCAGAGAGCCGCAAGGTCCTGAATGTCTGGCTGGAAGGTGGTGCCGGAGTCGATCCTCCCATGTTCCCTCCCATCGCGGAAGCCGCTTGCATACCCGGCTGGAGCGGGATATCGCGAAGGTCTTCAATGGTGCGGACCAATCCCCGGGTGCGGACCATCCACTCGGTCTCGGCGACTTCGATCGCTTCCCCACCCGCATCGGCGCTGGCCGCGCGCAAAGCGGATTCGATGTCGGCCAGCCGCAACCCCGCCCCCTGGATCCGGAGCGGATCCACACTCACCTGGAATTGCCGCACCTGCCCGCCCACCGAGGCGACCTCCGAGACCCCGCTCAGGGTTTGGAGCGCGGGCTTGACGATCCAATCCTGCGCTTGTCGCAAGGCCTTGTTGTCGACGGAATCCGACACCAACCCGTATTCGTAGACCCAACCCACACCGGAAGCATCCGGACCCAGCCGAGGGACGACGCCATCGGGAAGCGAGGCACCCATGCTGGCGAGCATCTCCTGGACCCGAGAACGCGCCCAGTAGAGATCCGTTCCCTCTTCGAAGATCACGTAGACCAAGGATTGCCCGAAAAACGAGTAGCCTCGGACCACGCGGGCGCCAGGGGTGGAGGTGAGCCTGCGCGACAACGGCTGGGTGACCTGGTCTTCCACGATCTGCGGCGATGTGCCGTCCCAGGTCGTCTGCACGATCACCTGGGGATCGGACAGATCGGGAATGGCGTCCAACGGAATGGTCCGCAGGGCCCATACCCCGCCCAACCCCAGGAACACCGTGAGCATCAGCACCAGAAACCGATTCTCCAGAGACCAGGCGATCACCGAGGCCAGGAAGTCCGGTCTTCCGAGACCAGGCGATGAAGGGGCGGACGGAATCTCCGGAGCCCTTTCGGCGGGGACTCCTCAGGACGAAACAGGAAATGTCCGTATCGAGCCGTTCATCCTCGGCGCCTGGTTCTCCATCTCCGCATCCAGCTGGTCCAGGGCCGATTGCAGGCGGCTCTCGCCGTCGAGCAGAAACTGGGCGGACACCACCACCTCGTCGCCCAGCTCCAATCCCGAGCGGACCAGCACCTTGCCGCCCGCGACCGGCCCTAGCACCACCTCCACAGGACGGAATTTGCCATCGCCCAAGGCCAGGAATACCACGTCCCGCTTGCCGGAATGCAACACCGCGTTCTCGGGGATGGTCATCCCCGCTTCGCGGTACGGGGTGAAGGAAACCTGGTACTGGGCTCCGATGCGGATGTCGGCCGCTTTTGCCGGAGCTAGCCGCACGATCACCGAACGCGAGGATCTTTCCAGTTGGGGAACCACCGACACCACCTTCGCGGAAACCTTTCCGATCCCGGCCCCCGTCACCTCGGCCTGGTCGCCGGGACGCACGGAAGCGGCATTCATGGGAAGCCGCGCCTCCAGAAGCGCCCCGCTTCCGGCCACGATCCGGAACAATTCCTGTCCTGCCATGGTGGATTGACCCTGGACGGCGTTGCGGGTCCGGATCCAACCGCTGGCCCCGGCGACGATCGGCACCGCTCGCCGGACCTTCCCCGACCTGCCGATCTCCTCCACCAGTTTGGAAGACATCCCAAGCGAGGCCATGCGCTCGAAAGCGATCCGAGTGGCCAGTGAATCGCCGGCGGACCTCGCCGAAAGCCAATCTCCCTGGGCCGCGACCAGGTCAGGCCCGTAGAATGTTGCCAGAATTTGACCTGCTCCGACCTTGTCCCCTTCGCGCAGGGGCTGCACGGTCTCCAGATACCCCATGGTCCGCACGGTCACGGAGACTTCCGACGCCTGGTCCAGCACGCCCTCGGCGTCGGCCAGCACTTCCCGGCCCACTTGGCCGTTGTCCACCATCTCGGTGCGCACCCCGATCTTCTGCAACACGGAAGCGCTCACGGAAACGTCCCTGCCCGCGCTCACGTACGGGCCGCTGTCCTGGGGCTTTTCCTTCGCGGAGGTGTTGTCCGGAGCGAACTCCACCAGATCCATCCCGCAAATCGGACAGGACCCTGCCTTGTCGCGCACCACCTGCGGATGCATCGGGCAGTGCCAAGCGTGCTTTTGCGAGCCGGACTTGGCGGAATCCTGGTGGCCATCCGCCTCAGGGGCCCCCTTGCATCCGACAATAATTGACAACGCCAAGGCGGCCAGAATCAGGAGCTTGTTCATTGGACACCTCTTTTTGGTTGGATTCCGTCTCCGGTCGCAGCCAGCAGCCGGACCCGTTCCAGTTCGTATTCCCCGCGGAGCATGATCGACTGCATCCTGGTCATGCGGACCATGTCCTCCATGGCAAGCACCATCGAAAGCATTTCCCGGCCTTGCGCGTAGCGCAGGCGAAGATCCATCACGGCCTGTTGCAGCCCTGGCAGGACCAGGCTGTCCGTTTCGCGAAGCGCCTTCCATGCCGCGAACGCCTTTCGCGAATGCCTTTGCACCTCCGATCGGGCCATGCGCCGCATGCCCTGAACCTTCGACTCCGTTTCCCTGGCAGCGGCGTCGGAACCATTGGCCTCCGAAAGGGCCATTCCACGTGCCCACGGAACGAACGGAAGGGTCATGCCCGCCATCACACCCCAACCGGGCATCCCGTCGGTCATGCGCATCGCCATGGCGCCCACCATGAAATCCGGCCGCAAGGAATTGCGCATCGAACCGGCCATCGCCCGTTGCATGGCCGCATCCGCAGCCATCGTCCGGATGTCGGATCGATCCTCGGCGACCTTCAAAAGCCCTGCGCTGTCCCAATCCGGAGGGACCGCCACATCGGGCCGCATGCGGACATGCTCGAGCCCCGTCCAGCTTTCCCGCATGGCCGTAGCCGCCACGGCTTCCGCATCGGCTTTGGCGAGGTCGGCCTTCGATTGGCTGGCCTTGGCGCGCACGATCCAGGTTTCCGAGGCGCTGGTCATGCCTTGGGCCTGGGTGCGTTGCAGAGCCTCCGAAAGCCGGGTCCACGCGCTGTCTTGTCCGGCCAGCACCGACACTTTCTGCCAGGCCATCCACTCCATCCATGCCGCTTCCCGTACCGCCAGGGACAATTTTCGGATCCGATCGGCGGAATCGAGGCGCACCATGGCGGTGCGCAATGAACGAACCTCGGCCTGGGCTGCGGTCTTTCCAAACCCGGGAACCATCTGGCTCAGGGCCAAATCGATCTTGCCATCCGATTGGTATTGGACCTGGGTGGTAGGAGGCATCCAAGAGCGGGCACCCTGCTCTTGGGCGATCGCTGCAGCCACCGACCACCGGACCGCCTTGGCTTCCGGGTTCGCGTGGAGAGCCCGTTCCACCCAACGCTCGAGGACCGAGTCGCTTCGCGATCCAATCGGAAATTCACTGCCGGGGCTGGACGAAACCCCGCAGGACAAGGCCAGCGCCAAGCTTAGGCTGGACATGATGAAACCTCTTTCGAACGCGTTTCCGATGTCGACGCCAGGAATTTTCCCGGCGTACAGGATCCACTACTCGAAAGAGCGACTCAACACCGAATCGATTGGTTTTGCAGCCACAGTGGCGTGAGGTCAGCCACGTGTCTGGCAAGCGGGACCATTCGCGCTTGCAAACGGGCCGGAACCGACACCGAGAGAGGGATTCCCTCAATCCATTCGGAAACGACCGGAGCACTTTTTTCACCATTTTGCCGATTCTGATCGGCAACGCTCACGTCCCAGGAAAGCTCGGGGCAGTCGCACGTTTGGGTCCAGAGGGGAGTTACAGAATCGATGTCCGCCGCCAAGCTCTGGTGCGAACAACAGGTCGGTTCCAGCGTGTTGGCCGCCTTGGCGGCCTGGGCCATGGGGCACAAGGCTGTCTGGTCAATGACAGGAGCGGCCACCGACACCAGCAACAACACAAACAAAAGCAATGCCTTTGCGCGGTTGAGAGAGTGTTTGCGTCGGTCCATGGACTTGGAAAGTACACGCCCAACACGCCGAACGCAACGGCCGAGTCCGTTTTCGCTTACCGCGGGAAGTTAGACCTCGCCAGCCGTGCTTAGCGAGGCGATCTTGCCTACCAACCGAAACTCGCCGAGGCTCCGACGTAATCCACCGTGGCATCCGAAAGCGTTGTTCCCGATTTGACCACGGGCTTTCCCTGTGAGTTCATGCGGGGAGCGGCGTCGATCGAGGACTGGTCGTCCGTCCAGCGCCGTCCTCCCGAGGCCTGGAACGCCAGCCAATCGACTGGCTGCCATCTCAAATGCGCCCCGCCATACCACTCTGAGTGGCTTCCTGAGACACTGGAGCTGTTGGCGCCCCCGGATTTTCCTTTGGTCTTGTCGTAGGAATATCCGGTCCAGGATCCATCGGGCCCGAACACCACAGGTCCCATCGATACATCCAAATTCGCTCCCACCGCGGTCTGGACCGTATACAGGGCCTTGGTCGATTTTCCGCCCATGGAAACCGGTACGGTCGCATAGGTGACATCCACGGAAAGTCCCGGTCGGAACTGGTCGATGGTTGCATTGGCATTGGCGCCGACACTGCCATACCATTGGGCCGCCTGGCTCCAACCTCCGCTCACTCCGCCGCCCAGACTCAAGCCCTCCATCGGCTCGAATCCAGCCGACACAGCCAGGGAGCCGCCCTCGTCCAAGGGGTCTTCCAGTGCGGAAACCCACCAGCCCGCGGTCACGGAATACACCTCGGACCCCGACCATGTGACAGAAATCGACGGCACCAGCGCATGACTGAGAGTGTCCGCCTCCGAGGCGCCCGAAGCGCTCCAGGCCAAGGTCGGATCGACCGACCAATCCCCCCCGAGCGTGAAGCTCGGCGTGACGGAGGTGTTGGCCGATGCCACCAAGCTCGAATCCGCCGATTCGATGGAAGATCCGACCTCCGCCGACCATTCGGGACCGCCGGTCCAGGCGGAGGCTGCCCCGATGCACGTCAATGCGATCGCGCTGGAAATGACCTTCATGGTTTGCACTCCTTCTTTTCTTCGCTGTGGCGCTTCCCGTGCCCCATCTTGCCGCCGCCACCCGGACCGAAGCGATCGATCCGAGTTGCCAAAAATTGGCGATCTTGTCCCATGGCACCTTCCAGGCGGACTTCCAACCCCACCGCCACCCAGTCGGGAACGGCCGACTGGACCTGCCAGGTTTTTCCTTGCGGATCGCGAAGCTCGATCCCTGCGGAATCCAATGTCGTGACCACGCCCGCCAGCCTGCCTTCTTCAGGCAGGCTCCATTCCAGACTCCGCCGTCCCTGGAAGAACTCGCGGTAGGTGTCCGAGGTGGTGGCCATGGCTCGATGGATCCGGAACAATCCACCCGTGGCCTGCAGGACATATCCTGTCGATGCCGAAACCGCGAAGAACACCAGCACCACCATCCAAGCCTGGCGTCGGTACCCGGTACCGGTGCGACGGAACAACCTCCAGCCGATCCAACTCAGCAGCACGGCCGAGACCAGACTGAACCAGGGTAGAAGCCCGATCATCACCCACCGGAACCCCTGTTGGGGCCCGCGATCCAGGCCTTGGCCCAACCACAGGAAAAAAACCGATGCGGCCAGGGTGGAGCAGAGCAAGGCCGCACCCATGGAAAGGTGGGAACCCAGCTTCATCAAAACGCCAACCCATTTGGGGTAAGGCCGGATATGCTCCTGCTCGATCCTGGCCAACAGACGCTCTTCGAGATCCATCGACATGTCAGCGTCCTCCTCTGGCCGGTTCGGTCGACCGTTCGACAAGCCCTCGGGACTTGGCCTTGTCCATGAACCACTCCCGAGCGCGACGGATCCGCGTGGCCACGGTATTGACGTTTTCCTGGAGGATGTCGCCGATCTCGGCGTAGTCCTTCTCTTCCAGGAAACGAAGGATGAACACGTCACGGAATTTGTCAGGCATGGCGTTGACCACTTCTCCGATCATGCGCGCATCCTCCTTGCTGGAAAGATGGGCGTCGGGAAGATCCACCACCGTCCCCCAGATGGATTCCGCGACTTCGTCGGGGATCTCCCCCACCTCGTTGCTGCCGGTCTTCAAGCGCATCCTGCTGGCCATTTCGTTGCGGCAGATCCGGTAGATCCAAGCGGAAAAGGGCAACGCCGGATCGTAGAGATTGGCGTGTTTGTAAACCTTCAGGAACACTTCCTGGAGGATCTCGTCCTTGTCGCCCTTGCATCCGCCGCACAGCCGAGACAGGTACCTCTCCAAAGGAGCCTTCCAGGATTTGACGATTTCCGTCAATGCTTTGGTGTCGCCGGAAGAGAGGCGCCGTGCCAACAGGCGGTCGGTGTCGGATTTGCCGTCACCGCCCCCCTTGCCTTCGATCGTCTCTCCGTCCATGCGTCATCTCCTCGTGGGCTGGGATCAGTTCGTGCCAGCCTTGGCGCCACCCTGGCACTGGCCGCCGTGACCACCCTTGCCACCATGGCCACCCTTGCCGCCCTTGGATCCCATGCCGTTCTTTGCACCCATCCCGTTCTTGGCCCCCATGCCGGCTTTGGCTCCCTTGCCCTGGCCCATTCCCTCGTGGCTGCCTTGCATCTGGGCGCGGTGTTCGGCGCGGATCGCGTTGACGGTGGCTGTGTCGCCGGCTTCCAAAGCGGCCGTCACCTTGGCATGGCGATCGGCATCGAAGTGCGCACCGCGCACCACGGTGGTATCGGCGGCGCCAGCAACGGAAGCGCAAGCGATGGTGGCCAGCAGGAGGAAAGTCTTGGTGTTCATGATGTGTCTCCGTTTTTTTGTTTCAAGGACCGTCCGCAGAACCTTACCGCGGTCGAGTTCATCCTTGACTACGCGAGGACCCCATCGAGTTCTTTCAAACTTTTTTGGAAAAGCGCAAGATTGTCCATCATCCCATTTTGGTCGGACAACACGTTGAGATGTAGTTTCAACCCGGCAAAACAGACCTCGGTGGTCCATCACACTCACCACAACACTGGAGTACACACTTGAAAACCACTCTCATCGCCCTCGCCCTGGCCATTTCCGCCTCATTTGCGGCCAAGGTCGACACCAGCTTGGTGCTGAAGCCGGACGCCAAGCGCATTGCGGCCTCGCACGCAGTGAACAACAAACTCTGCCCCATTACGGGCGAAGCCATCGGGTCCATGGGAACAGGCCCCGTGGTGGTGTACCAAGGCAAAGCCGTCACGCTGTGCTGCAAGGGTTGCATCAAGGCGTTCGCGAAGGAACCTGCCAAATACTTGGCCATCGCCGAAGCACCCGACACCGCCAAGGCCGTGGACAGCCACGCGGGCCACGGACACTGACCCAAAGCGGTCAGATCACCACATCCTCGTCTGAACAGAACACACGCAGATTGGTGGGAGTCACCCAAAGGGAGTCTCCCGCCACCAATCCCAGGTTCCGGTAGCGATCGCGAGTCAGTTCCGCTTCCATAGGGGAACCGTTGTCCTTGCGGCGAAGCTCCAACCGCACCTTGGGGCCCAGCGCGTAGGCGTGGGTGAGCACCGCGGGCACGGAACTGTCCGAACTGGCGAAACGTTCCACCTCCAGCTCGTGGGGGCGCACAAAGGCCAAGGCCGCATCGGTTCCGGTGGTGGCTTGGGCGTGGTGCAGAAATCCGCCCTCGGCGACGCGGCCATGGAACAAGTTCACGTTGCCCAAAAACTGGAAGACTTCGGGCGTGGCGGGCCGATCGTACACTTCGTCCGGAGTCCCCACCTGGGCCACGCGGCCCTCCATCATCACCACCACCCGATCGGCCAATTCCAAGGCTTCGTCCTGGTCGTGGGTGACAAAAAGCGACGTCATCCCCAGTTCGTCGTGCAGTTCGCGCAACCAACGGCGCAATTCCTTGCGAACCTTGGTGTCCAGCGCCCCGAACGGTTCGTCCAGCAGCAGGAACCTGGGCTTGGGGGCGAGGGCGCGGGCCAGGGCCACCCGCTGACGCTGGCCGCCGGAGAGTTGGTCGGGGTAGCGGTCGCTGATCCAATCAAGCTGGATCAGTTTGAGGAGCTCGCCCACCTTGGACTGGATCTCCTCTTCCGACGGACGTTCGTGCTTGGGCTTCACGCGCAAACCAAAAGCGATGTTCTCGAACACGGTCATGTGCCGAAACAGCGCGTAGTGCTGGAACACGAATCCCACACCCCGCTCCTGGGGCCTTTGCAGGGCGGCGTCGCGGCCTTCAAACAGAATCTGTCCGCTATCCGGGGATTCCAATCCCGCGATGGTGCGAAGCAATGTGGTCTTTCCGCCGCCGGAAGGCCCCAGCAACGCCACCAGTTCGCCGTCGGGGATGGCCAGGTCCACGTCGCGCAGGGCGTGGTAGCGACCAAAATGCTTGTTGAGGCCTTTGATGGAGATGCTCATCGATGCGCCCTCCGTTCCAGGATTCCCTTGATGCTCACCGCCACCACCGACAGCAGCACCAACAGGGTGGCCGCCGCGAAGGCGGCTTGGAACCGGTATTCGTTGTAAAGAATTTCCACATGCAAAGGAAGTGTGTTGGTTTCGCCGCGCACATGCCCGGAAACCACCGACACCGCGCCGAACTCGCCGATGGCGCGGGTGGCGGACAACACCACGCCATAGAGCAACGCCCACTTGATGTTGGGCAAGGTCACGCGCCAGAACATGGTCCAGCCGTTGGCGCCCAACAGGATGGCGGCTTCTTCTTCCGAGCTTCCCTGTTCCTGCAGCACCGGCAAGAGCTCGCGCACCACCAGCGGGAAGGTCACGAACACCGTCGCCAACACCACGGCGGGCCACGCGAACACCACATGCACGCCGTGTCGGGAAAGCCACGGCCCCCACCAGCCCTGCTGGCCCCACACCAGCACCAACAGCAGCCCCGCCACCACCGGTGAGACGGAAAACGGCAAGTCGATCAAGGTGGCCAGGAGATTGCGCCCCCGGAATTGGAAGCGCGAGAGGAGCCAGGCCGCCGCCAACCCGAACACCGTGTTCAGCGGCACGGCGCAAAGAGCCGCCAACAACGTGAGCCTGAGGGCGGAGAGGGTGTCCGGATGGACCAGCGCCGCGAAAAACGCCGAACCACCCCGGCTCAGGGCGCCTGCGAACACCGACACGATGGGCGCCACGACCAGAACCACAATCCAGCCGATGCCCAGTCCCAACAAAAGCCTGCGCAACCAGGCCGGGTCTTCGCGTTTTTTGGAAATCATCTACCCCTCCGCAAGCGCGACTGGAGCCAGTTGGCGGGAAGCAGGAACAGAAACGACAGGGCGAGCATTCCCACTCCCAGCACCGCGGCTTGGGGGGCCTTGAATTCTTCCAGTCGCTGCATCACCAACAGCGGGACAATTTCCGTCCGTCCGGGAAGATTGCCGGAAATGAACACCACGCTCCCGTATTCGCCCAAGCCCCGAGCGAACGACAACGCGAAACCGGCCAGGATCGCGGGCCGCAGCGCCGGCAGGATCACGCGGCGGATGGTCTGGAGGCGATCGGCTCCCAGCAGTCCCGCCGCTTCCTCCACCTCGGAGGGAAGTTCTTCCAACACGGGCTGTACCGTGCGCACCGCAAATGGTAGCCCCACGAAGGCCAGGGCGAGCATGATCCCCAGGGGCGTGTAAGCCACCCGGATGCCCAACTCGGCAAGCGGTGCTCCCAGCCAGCCATGGGGCGACCACAGCGAAGTGAGCGTGATTCCCGCCACGGCCGTGGGCAGAGCGAAAGGCATGTCCACCATGGCATCCAGGATGCGCTTGCCCGGAAACTCGTAGCGCACCAGGATCCAGGCCACCACCGTGCCCATCACCGCATTCAATGTGGCGGCCGCCAGCGAGCACAACAGGGATACCCGGAAGGCGGAAAGGGTGCGCGCATCCAGCAAAATGGCCACCCAGCCGTCCCAGGGGAGGCTGAGAGACTTGCCCACCAACGCCGAAAGGGGAACCACCACGATGGCGGAAAGCCAGAACAACACGATCCCCAACGAGAGCCCGAATCCCGGGAGTTTCCGGCTCATTTTCCGCCCTCCATCACCAGACGCCGAAAGTGGCCGGAGTCCCCGAAATGGACTTTCTGCGCCTGTTTCCAGCCTCCGAAGAGAGAATCCACCGTGAACAGACGGATAGACGGAAAATGTCTAGATGCCTTCGCCGCCACGGCGGAGTCGGTCGGGCGGAAGTGGTTTTTCACGGCGAGCTCCTGGGACTGCACCGACCACAGGTTGGAAAGCCAAGCCCGGGCGATGTCACAGGTCCCGCGGCGCGCGCAGACGGAATCCACCACGGCCACGGGAGGTTCGGCCCTGACGGAAATTGCCGGATGGATGATCTCGAACTTGCGTTCGGCCATTTCTTCCGAGGCCAGGAACGCCTCGTTTTCCCAGGTGATCAGCACATCGCCCATTTCCCGCAAAGCGAAGGTGGTGGTGGCCGCGCGGGCGCCGGCGTCTTGCACAGGCACATTGCGCCAGATCTTCTGGCAGCGTTGGGCCGCAGCGGCGGAATCCAAGCCCTCCAACCGCGCCGCACCCCAAGCGGCGAGCCAGTTCCAACGGGCTCCACCGGAAGTTTGGGGATTGGGGGTGACCACCTGGATCCCGGGCCGGGCCAGATCCGCCCAATCGTGGATTCCTTTGGGGTTTCCCTCGCGCACCAAAAACACGATGGTGCTGACAAAGGGCACAGAACCACCCGGAGCGCGATCGGCCCAGGCCGGATCCAGCAGCTTGCCCTTGGTGGCGATCTGGTCGATGTCGTACGAAAGCGCCAGGGACACCACATCCGCTTCCAGGCCGTCGATCACGGCACGCGCCTGCTTGCCGGACCCGCCGTGGCTTTGGAGCACCTTGACTTCCACACCGGTGGAGTCCTGCCAGTGCTTCGCAAACGGCTCGTTGATGGACTCGTAGAGTTCGCGGGTTGGGTCAAAACTGGCGTTGAGGATGCGTACGGAGGCGCCTTTTTGGCAACCCAACATGCTTCCCAGCGCGGTAGCGAGAAGAAGCACGGCGATGGATTGGATTAATACCCTCATTCTGATATGTAATGTAGGATTAGAGGGGTCGAGTTCCAAGTGGTTGCGTAGAGTGGCATGGGGGAAAGGTGCAACCGTTGAGGCCGGGCTGTGGGCCCGGGAGTTATCTCGGCTCCCGCCGAGTGGGGCCAAGCGCAGGCCTGGACGCCGTCTTTCGGCTGCGCCGGGCTTTACCGGGGCGGCCCGGAGGCCGTTCCACGGCTTCCGCCGTTGGCAACCCGGCTGCGCCGAGGCCTTTCGGACGCGGGCCCGGAGCCGGCATTCGATCCCGCCGGTGGGGGCCTGGAGCCCGCTGGCCTGGGTGCATCGGCACCCAAACCCCGACCCAGGGGACGAACGCGCGTCCCCTAGGAACCCGCGCGCCGGGGGGCTCTAGTTGGAACGGCCACACTAGCTCGCCGGAACTGCGGGCGGGATGGATGCTGTGGCAATGGGCCAAGGCATCAGGGTCGCGATCGATATCCTCATGGCACTGGCCGTTCCATGTTTCGAGCTCCCCGGTCCCCCTTGGCCCGTTTGATTGCCAGTTCCCCGGCGCCGCTTCGCTGGCTGGCTGAGTGCGGGAGTGCGGTCGATGGCCCGAAACACCGAAACCCTCTCCCCTTTTGGGGAGAGGGCGAGGGTGAGGGCACTACCCCTCCATTCCCGCCAACCCCAGGCCACTTCCGACAACCGCGGCGCTCGAGGATTCGGTCAATTTTTGTCTAAGCCGACCTGCGCTCTCACTCCCGGGAGGGCCTGTCGGCCCCCCTTTTCTGGCGCCAGCCTGGAAGCACCAACCCCCCCGAGCCTGGCGCACGACAAAACTGAACGATAGGGCTGCCCCAAAAAAAAAAGGAAAAATAGGAAACCCCTTCCAAATAAAAAATTAATAATAATTTCAAAAATAATAAAAAAAAAAACACTCCCCCATCTTCACGGAACGCGTCCAACCAGTGGCGGGCGTTCCTTCCAAAACAATCCCACGCGTTCCGGCACTCACCGGTCGCCCTCGCAGATCCACACGATATTGCGGCCCTGCCAGAGGCGAGGGCGACGTTTGATCCTTTCGAAGATCAACTGGCCATTGGAGCCAAAACCCAATCCCGATGAAGCTTATACGAATTGCCATGATCTTCCTCGCTTGGATCCGAAACTAGGCGAAATATAACCCTACCCCCCACCTCACCAACGCCACCACGGTGACGAATAGTCAATATAGTAATGATCTTTTTCTAAAGCTTTGATCCTTGGCCTATTTTCATATTCCTGAACTCGTTTTTCCCTTCCAAGAGAATCATAAGTCCATTTGAGATGAAATACCCAACCGATCAAGGAGTCCTTGGTGATATACCCAACGGTTTGGCGATCCAGCTTCCCCAGAGAATCGTACCTTAGACTTGTGAGGGCAATCAACCGTTTGCTGACCGGATATCTATGCAGTCGCAAATTATTCCGCCCAATTGAATCATAAAAATATTCTACATCAGGCACGTAAGCATATCGGTCATCCAAGTCCAGATCTGGGAACGGACCTATCGCTTTTCGCTGCCAACGGATTCGACCCAAAGAGTCGTAGCGAATCCAGCGGTAATAATCGTTATCCGTTTCCCACTTGTTTTTTCGATACCGAGATTCTCGTTTAACAACCAACGTATCCTTTCCCATTCTGTTTTTGTAGCGAAGATATTCATCTTGCTGCACAATTGAATCTTTTTGAATCTGATAGGTTGCAGAAACCAATGCTCCATAGAGGGTGTCGTAAGAAAAGTTGATAACAATCTCCCCCTGTCGCCACTGCAAATAATTTTTCCTGTATTTCCCTAAATCATCATCTTTCACCCATCTCGAGTCAAACTCCTTCAGCGAAAATGGATTCGGCATAATTCTCAACGTGGTATCATCACAGTTTGCACTACACTCACAAGAATCAGGGTTAAATATTTTCCAGGATGGGATGTAGCAGAATTTTTCTTGGTAAGCGAATGGCGTTTGATGCGTAATCCTTTCGCAACGGGAGGCATAGACCGGAGAAAATAAATTAATGAATTTTGGGACCTGTGTGCTGTCGTCATAAACAGCCTCTCGCGAAATATAATCAAGACCTCCAACCGGCGACAGCACCTGTGCAGGAAAGGAGGGAACTTGACTTTCCATCACTCGGGCCCATTTCCCCAAAGTCGCCAGATTTGGTTCCTTGGAAGCTCCGTAGGACATTGCGGCCAAAACCAATATCCCGATGAAGCTTGAATTATTTCTCATGAATCGCCTCGATTGCTTTTAGTGCCTTTTCTTCAAATTCCGAGAACACCCAATACACACGCGGCACCCAAACAGAGGTGTCACGAGGATCGACTTTTTTCTCATCCACTTCCACTGCCCTGAACCAAGACCGAAGATCAACCAATACTGGCACATGATCACCATAGATGAATTTCAAAGGCTCATTCACCTGCTGCATGAAGGCTTCCATCGCAATATCCAAAGGATGTACAATGAACATCAAGTCCATGGAACCATACGCTTGCAAATAATTTTCCGCATTCACTTCCTTATGATTTTCCTTCAACCAATGAACGAGCAGGCTTTCAAGTTTCTTCCAGAGATCTAGAATCTTCGCCAAGTCCGCTTTCATTTTTTCTGGAGAGTTGAATTCCATAGGTTTGAAATTCTTTCGCCTCTCTTCGTTTTTCAAGCGATCCAACTCCTTGACCCAAGCAGCGTGTGCGGCTTCCCAATTTTCGAAGATCCCCTGTCCCGCAATAAACCATCCTGAATCCGCTTTTTCTATCTCCTGGATCACATCCTCCTCCCAAAGCCCCATCTCCGCCGGGGGAAGAAGGTTCTTGATTTCTTTTAATGCAGCCACGACCCTGTTCTGGGTTTCTTTTGCCTTGCTCAATTTGCTCTCTATTGGCAATGCGTCCAATGCCTTGACTGCTGCCTCCCCTCCTTGACAGGCGATGGCGATAGCGCGAATACCACCAAACACCATCATCGTATTGTTAAAAGTTTGCATGTTCTTGTAAAACTGGGCTTGCGTTGCCGCAGTAGGAGGGAGGTTTCGAATGGCTTCTTTAATCTCTTTCCGATTCTTCCAAAGAATTCTTACATCTCCTACCTGCCCAAGCAATTGCAAAGTGCTTGCCATGATGCCAAACGCTGGAGATGCCAATTTAGGCAAATTGGCCTCGGCGAGCTTTGAGCCAAATTTCAATCCATTGATAGTCCCTTCTTCCAAGTTTTTCAGAATTGCAAAGTATCGCCACTCGAACACACTGGAGACGGCTTCCCGATCGAGGGCGGAAACACCCTGGTAAAGCCCCGGGAGATTGGCTATTTTCCCCAGGCCTCCATAGGTCAGGACATCGAATCCCGCCACAAGAATTCCTTCGGCGTATTTTCCCTGCAAGATCAACAAGCCACCCTCGACCAGTCCTCCAAGAGGCAGACAACAAATCAGTTTGGTCAGTGGATGGTCCAGCGTATTTTGGAGCATTTGGATTTCGGCCCGACGAGCAATCCCCTTTTTTACTTTTTTCCTATACTCTTCAGGAATTCCGTGATCAATGTCCAAAAATTTCCACGCTTCCTGTTTGAATTCTTCCGCTTCTTTGACCAGACGTTTGCGTTTGAGCCAGAGCCACGAGTACTCAGGAGCAAAAATTGCATTCTTCACAATAGAAGAATCTAATTCCTTGAGTCTTTTATTGATTTCTTCCAGCTCGCGGATGTCCCTTCGGTACTGACGAACTTGAGTCAGGTGAACCAAGAAAGCCGTGTTGGGATTTTCCAACATTTCATCCATTTGTTCGGAAAACTTTTTAATCGCCTTTTCGTGCGCTTCGAACTCCTCGAGTTCCTTTTTTGCATTTTCGCTATCCCGCAATTGTGGCGAAGGGATTTTATCGAACAACGCGTCCATTGCACCTTTCGAAGCCCTCGGATGAGCGAGATCATCCCCCAGCTGCAAAAATCTCGACAATTTCTCGTATTCGTAACGCCGTGGAATGATTCGTGGTGAGGCATAGACATCGACAGGAGTATCGCCGGCATGCACCTTCAGATACAACATCCCTGGATCCAAGGTGGGTGTGGGCTTCAGGATGGAGGTGAACGCCCCATCGATTCCGGGGAGGACGAAGTTCACGTGATCGGTGAACACATGCTTCCCGGTTTTCACCGAGTGATCTGCAGGGCGCGAATCTTCGAGGTTCGAGAAAATCCAGTGGTCTCCCCGGCGAGCGATCTTTGCCTTGAAGGTATCCATCATTTTCGGATTCGCAGGGTCCGAGCCATCGACTAGGGTCCATGTAAGTTTTTGATCCACCTTCAAATTCTGGATGGCCGTGACATGGAGCTTGAAGGTCGGCATCGCGATCCCCCCGTCCCGGCTTTCCCAGATCGCATGTATGGCCGGTTTGGCCGGACCTTTCCAAGCGAGGGAGGTGTTGTCTGTGTTCTCGATGGCTGGCTGCATGGTGCTCACGGTTGGGTCTCCTGAAGTGGGTTGAGGTTCGACTTCGGAGAAGATGGTCCATAGCGCGGAAAAAATCTGTGATCTAGATCACACTGCGCAGCAAGACGCATTTGCCAGGCCAACCTAAATCCTTCCTTGAAAAGGGTGAGGCGCTTGCTTTTTTGAGCAGTATTCGCTTATCTTCTCAAAGTGCCCCGCCCCCATGACCCGTTTTTTAAAGCCATCTTCTCGGATGTTGGACATGCCAAGGATCTGCTCCGCGGGGTGCTGCCTGCTGCCGTCCTTGATTCACTCGACTTGGATCACCTGGAGCCAGAGCCCGCCAGCTTCGTTTCTGATTCCCTGGACGAGTCGTTCTCGGACCTGATCTTCACATGCCCGCTTCAGGGGAACCAAGCGGTTGTGGCAATCCTGCTGGAGCACAAGACCTGGCAACCCAAGCACATCCACCTCCAGATTTTCCGGTACATGGTCAGTATTTGGGAGGCAGACCAAGCAGAGAACAGAGCCTTGCGGCCCGTCATTCCCATCCTGGTTCACCAAGGACCAGCTCCATGGAAACTCGCAGGGTTTCATGAAAGCTTCCCGATGCTCCCTGATTCACTTCGGGCGTTCATTCCGGACATCCGATTGGTCTTCGAAGATCTCGCCGTTGTCGATGATCAATCCATCGGTTCTGATTTCCAAGACCCAGTGGTTCGGGCTGCACTGGCACTCATGAAACACATCTTCTCCGCCGAGAACACCCTCGCGGTGGCTCGCTCTCTGACACCAGACCTTGGCACCGGGCTGGACGACGATCAAGCCGTCCGCACTTTGCGGATCTTGCTGGAGTATATTCTGGATGCCGGTGTTCCCGAAGTGCGCGACCACCTTTTCCAATCGCTTCACCCCAACTTGAAAGGGCAGGCCATGACATTAGGAGACCTCCTCCGACAGGAGGGAAGAGTTGAAGGCGAAATCAAAGGCAAGGCAGAAGGATTGCGCGAGGCCAAGATCCAGGATGCCCGAAAATTGCGCGAACATGGCATCTCTTGGGAGATCATCACCGATGTGACCGGACTGCGCCCTGAAGACCTCGAGGCGCCGCAGGAAACCTGAAGGACAAATCGTGTCGTTGGCTCACCCGGCCCACCCTAGCAGACTCCCTGCCCTGATTGGCTTCGCCTGCTCCTTTGCCCAGGCGCAGACTCGGTCGATCGAATGGGGTACCACCCTGGAGCCCCGATCGGCCCTGGTCTCGGCCAAGGCTTTGGCCAAAACCCTTGTGGATCCCACCGCCTCGAATTGGCGGGCCAAGGGCGACCAGAAGCGAACCTACCGCTTCGCCCAGGCGGGTGTTTCGTCCCCGTACAGACTGTCCGTGCCCAGCTCGTGGGATGGACGCTCGCCCTTGGCCCTGGTGATGTTCCTGCATGGAGCCGGTAACGACGAAAGCTCCTACCTGGACGCCAACAACAAGCAGATGGTGACCCTGGCCAATCAACATGGCGTGATCCTGGTGTCGCCCAAAGGAGTGGAAAGCGCCTACGGATCCTTCCTGCGTCTGCCTGCCGTCTTTGGAAAGCCCGCCGAAGTCGCACCGATGTTGGCCAAGCGCACCGACGCCACCGAAACAGCCAACCAGCTCAGCGAACTGGATGTGTTGAACGTGCTGGAGCTGGTGAAAGCAGAATACCCCATCGACACGACCAACATGTTTTTGACGGGACACTCCATGGGAAGCGGAGGAACCTGGTACTTGGGAGGGAAATACTCCCAACTTTGGCGGGGACTGGCACCGCTATCCGGACCGTTCGTCACCGAAACAGGCTATCCCTGGGATCGAGTGTTGACAATTCCCGTCTTCGTGACCGAGGGAACCAACACCGCCTCGCTCGAGGGAAGCCGAACCCTGAGGGACTGGATGGCCAATCGCGGCGGCCTGCTCAAGTACAGGGAAGTGACCGCCGACCATGGCGGCATGGTCCCCCTCGTGCTTCCCGCCATCTACGACTACATCGACAGCCTTCGCCTCCACCCCTCCGGCATCCAAAAAGGCATTCGGTCCCACACCGCCCAAGGCCAGATGCTCCTGTGCCATCAGGGAACCACACCGTTGCGTCTACCCACAACCAACCTTCCCTCAAGAAACCTCCGGTGGTCGGTGATCGATCTCCACGGACACCAGTGGCTCTCCTCCCTCGCCTCCCCCTCGACCGCATCTCAGCCAATGGCAACCGCAGCTCTTCCCGCAGGCGTGTACGTGATCCGCTGGGAAACCCCCTGATCCTCGGCCATCGCCGACCCCGACCCCGCCGCCGCCAAGCGCGCCTTCGAAGCCATGATAGAAATGACAAAAATCGACATCGCCCTTCGATACAGCCAGCCGTCCCCTGAGAGCTTGTGAAAAAATCGATGATGTAGTCCTCCGTTCGTCCTGAGGAGCCCATGAAATGGGCGTCTCGAAGGGCGGGCGGAGGATTCTTTCACAGGCTCTGAGTGGCGCCTTCGGCGCTGTTTCGAAGGGCGGCGACGGACCGCCTCACCTGCCCATCCTGCCCACCCGGCCAGCGAAGCGGCGCCGGAAATCGGCAATCAGATGCCATGCCCAAACTGGCAATCAACCGGGCCGAGGGGGTCCGGGGGACTCGGGTATTGGAACGGCCATTGCCATGAAGATGTCGATCGCGACCCAGATGCCATCAGCCCGTATGCCTCAACAATCCTTGTTCCCACAGCCCTGGCGAGCCGGTGTGGCCGTTCCAGTTCGAGTCCCCCGGCGCCGGAGTCCAGAGGTACGGCGTTAGTACCTCTGGCCGCGGGTCACGGGGCGCGGCAGCCCCGTGAATCGGCACCCGGGCCGCCCCGGGTCCGACGGCGGAAGCCGTAAAACGGCTACCAGGCCCGCGCCTGGAAAAGCCCAACGCAGTTGAATAGAAAGCCCGGCGCAGCCGAAAAGAAAGCCGATCAGGCCAGAACGGCTTCCGCCGTGATCTGCGCCTTCGGCTGCAACATGTGCGACACCGAGCAGTACTTCTCCATGGAAAGCTCCACGGCCTTCTGGAACTTGGCCAGATCAATGGGGCCGCCACCAATGAAGCGCAGGTGGATCTTCGTGAACACGGCCGGGACCGCGTCTGCCCGCTCGCCTTCCACTTCCACCGCCAAGCTCTGGAGGTCTTGGCGCTGCTTGCCCATGATGTGGATCACATCGATCGCGCTGCAACCGGCGAGCGCCGAAAGCAGGGTTTCCATGGGGCGCAGGCCCGCGTCCTTGCCGCCCATGTCGGCGGGGCCGTCCATCACGATTTTCGCGCCTGCGGCGTTGGTGGAAACAAACTGGACATTTTCCGTCCGCTCGATGCGGATCTTCAGGTTGGCGGCCATCAGCGGGCTCCTTTGGTTGTGTTTGAAAAAAGGTCGGAAGACAGGTAGCGATCCCCTTGGTCGCAGACGATGAATACCACGGTCCCGGATTCCAGCCGGGAGGCGAGTCGGCACGCGGCCGCGCAGGCGCCACCGGAGGAGACGCCGCAGAAGAGGCCTTCTTCGCGAGCCAGGCGCCGGGCCATCTCCTCGGATTCCTCCTGGGTCACGTCCAGCGTGAGGTCCACGCGGGACGGTTCGAAGATGGCCGGAAGATATTCGCGCGGCCAACGGCGGATGCCGGGGATCTTGGCGCCCTCGGCAGGTTGCACGCCCACGATCTGAACGGAGTCCCGCTTTTCCTTGAGGTAGCGCGAGACGCCCATGATGGTGCCGGTGGTCCCCATGGAAGAGACAAAATGTGTCACATCACCGTTGGTGTCGCGCCAGATCTCGGGCCCCGTGGTGCGGTAGTGCGCTCCCCAGTTGTCGGGGTTGGAAAACTGATCCAGCATCACCACGCCGCCCTTGGCCACTTGGGCGCGGGCGTGGTCGATCGCCCCTTCCATCCCCAGATCCGCCGGCGTGAGCGTGACCTTGGCGCCGAAGGCCTCCATGGTGGCCACGCGTTCGGCGGTGGAATTTTCCGGCATCACCAGTTCAATGCTGTATCCCTTGAGGCTCGCGATCATGGCCAGGGCGATTCCCGTGTTGCCGCTGGTGGGTTCGATGATCCGCGTTCCAGGCCCCAGCACGCCACGGGCTTCGGCGCCTTCGATCATCGACTTGGCGGCGCGGTCTTTCACCGAAGAAGCCGGATTGCGGCCTTCCACTTTGGCCAACACCCGCACGGCGGGGTTGGTGGGAATGTTCACCAGTTCCACCAGCGGGGTGTTCCCCACCAGATCCAGCATTCTTGCCATGACCGCGATCACCCGTTTGTGAGAGGATTTCCGAAACCCTCAAGGTACTGTGTTTGCGTGCCTTCATGGAGCCTCCGATCCCACGAAAAACGCTGGAGTTTCCGACCTCCATTCTCGGAATTAAGCGGCTCCCTGCCATTCACAGAGCTTCGCTTCGCCCGTATCTTTCCACACATGGCCTTTCCTCGTGATCCCAAAATTCGCCGCCGCTTCGTTTGGATCCTGGCCCTCGTGGCGATCGGGGGATCCTGCGCCGCCCTCCTCGGATACGGCCTCTGGACCGGCCGGGTCCAGTTCAACCACCCTTCCGTCTCGCGGTTTCCCCGCCGAGGCATCGACATTTCCCACCACCAGGGCCGCATCGATTGGGAACAGCTCTCGCAGGAACGACTCGATTTCGTGATCGCCAAGGCGACGGAAGGAATCGACCACAAGGACACGCGCTTTGCGGAATACTCCCAGGCCGCGCTGGCCACCGGCCACCGCCTGGGCGCTTACCACTTCTACCGCATGTGCCGCGAGGGCACTGCCCAGGCGCGACATTTCCTGCGCACCATCGACGGGATCCCCCTGGACATGGGAACCGCGTTGGACCTGGAGTATGGCGGAAATTGTCAAGCAACGGGCACGCGCGAGGAGACGATCCGCCAGATCCACGCCTTTTTGGACACCGTGGAACAAGCCACCGGAAAACCGGTGATGATCTACGCCACGCCTGAATTCTACGAGGACTGGCTCCGAGGGGATTTCGCCGCCAACCCAATCTGGATCCGCGGGATTTTCCGCGAACCGCGCCTACCCGATGGACGGGAATGGACCCTCTGGCAGTACGCCGCGCGCGGACGATTGGACGGAATCGAAGGATTCGTGGACCTAAACGCGATGCGTTGAACCCTTTCGCGGCCCGAGGGAGGCTACCTTTCCCGCCCTTCCGTGGAATTTCAACCTGACCTGACCTTGGATGGCACACTTCCCATCCATTCGCGCGCCGAAGAGATCGAAGAGATCCTGCGTGCGAACCCTGTGGTCATCCTGTGCGGCGAAACGGGATCGGGCAAGTCCACCCAGCTCCCCAAGCTGCTCTTGCGGGCTGGATTCGGGCAAAAGCGTCCCATCGCCATCACCCAGCCCAGGCGCGTGGCGGCCCTCTCGTTGGCGCGTCGCGTCTCGGAAGAGCTGAAGGCCGAGGGCACCTCGTTTGTGGGCCACAAGGTCCGCTTCGACAACCGCACCGATGCCCACACGCGGGTGATCTTCGCCACCGACGGCACCCTATTGGCCGAACTGGCCTCGGATCCGCTCTTGCGCCGCTACGAGGCAGTGGTTGTGGACGAAGCCCACGAACGCTCCCTGAACGTGGACTTTTTGATTGGCGTGCTGCGGCGCATCCGCATGGAGCAACCCGATTTCCGGATCGTGATCGCCTCTGCCACCATCGACACCGAAGCCTTCGCCAAGGCCTTCGCCGACAAAAAAGGAAAACCCGCCCCCATCATTTCGGTGGAAGGCCGCAGCTGGCCGGTGGATGTATTGTACCGCGACGAGCTCGCCCCGGAAGACGAGGACGAATCCCTCCCCGAGCGGGTGGCCAGCGCGTGTCGCGAAATGATGGGCCTCTCCGATGGCGATCTGCTGTGCTTTTTGCCGGGCGAGAAGGAAATCCGCGACACCTCCCGCGAACTGGACAAGGCCCTTCCCAAGCACACCGAGGTGGTGCCCCTGTTCGGGCGGCTTTCGGCGTCCGATCAAGACAAGGTCTTCCATCCCGGCGCCAAGCGGCGCATCATCCTGACCACCAACGTCGCGGAAACTTCCGTGACGGTGCCGCGCATCCGCATGGTGGTGGACACCGGGTTGGCCCGGCTTTCACGCTACACGCCGCGCACGCGCACCAAGCGCTTGCAGGTGGAAGCCATCTCGCAGGCCTCCGCCCGCCAGCGGGCCGGGCGGTGCGGACGCATCGCGCCCGGAATTTGTCTGCGGCTGTATTCCCGCGAAGATTTCGAACGCCGCGAAGTCCAGACGGCTCCGGAAGTACAGCGGGCGGATCTGTCCGAGGTGATCCTGCGCCTTCTGGACCTGGGTCTGGGGCAACCGGAGGATTTTCCGTTCCTGGATCCACCCGACAAACGCCAGCTCGCCGACGGCTGGCAGCTTCTGCGCGAACTGGAAGCGGTGGACGAAGAAGGACGCATCACCGCCACCGGACGGAAAATGGCAATGCTCCCGCTGGACCCGCGCACCTCGCGGATCCTGCTGGAAGGTGCGCACGAACACTGCATCCGCGAAGCCGTGATCCTGGCGGCGGGTCTTTCCATCCCCGATCCGCGCGAGACGCCGGAAGGCAAGGAAGAAGCCGCCCGCGCCGCCCAGAAGGTGTTCCAGGACCGCCAGAGCGATTTCCTGACCATGATCAACCTGTGGGAATCCTGCGAGAAGGCCATGGGCGGCGAGACCTCCGGGAACCGTCTGCGCAAATTCTGTCAGGCGCACTACCTCAGCTACATGCGCATGCGCGACTGGCGCGAGGCGGTGCGGCAGGTGGGACAGATGCTGGAAACCGATCCTGACCTGGACCCGCGCCAACAAAAGGCGTCGGCCGACTACGGCCAGATCCACCGGGCCATCCTATCCGGGTTCCTGTCCAACCTGTGCCGGCTGGACGAAGAAGCCGCCGCCCGCGACGCCCGCAACAAGGACCAACGCAAACCGCAAACGCCCTATCGCGCCGCCCGCGGCCGCATGGTGTTCCCGTGGCCGGGATCGGTGTTGGCCAAGGCCAACGCGACCTGGATCGTGTCGGCGGAAATTGTCGAGACATCGCGCACCTGGGCCCGCACCGCCGCCGAAGTGGATCCAGCCTGGGTGGAAGCCATCGCGGGCGATTTGGTGAAACGCGAATACGGTCCCGCCGTCTGGGACGAGGCCTCCCAAAACACGGTCTGCTCCATGAAGCTCGTGCTGTGGGGATTGGTCCTGTTCCAGGGGCGCCGGGCTCTGGCACGCGACCACGATCCGGATGCCGCCACGCTTGCCTTCTGCCGCGAGGCCCTGGTGGAAGGACGCCTGCGGGGCCGGTTTTCCTTCCTGGAATGGAACCGCGAACTGCGCGAACGCATCGAAGGCCTGGAAGAACGCATGCGCCGCCGGGCCCTGGCCGTGGGTTTCGACTCCGAAGTCGCCTGGTACGCGAGTCGTCTGCCGTCGGGGATTTCCGGCCTGGGCGATCTCCAGGGCTTCCTCAAGCGCGAAGGCGAAGCGTCGCTTCGGATGACAGAATCCGACCTGATGACCGACGACTCCCAGGTGCCCTCCGACGGCGACTTTCCGCTGCGCTGGAAAGCCGGCGCCTTGGACCTGCCCCTCTCCTACCGCTTCGCCCCGGAGGACGACGAGGACGGGATCACCATCACCATCCCCGAAGCCCGCCTGGACGCGGTCCCGGATGCCGCCTTGGAATGGCTGGTCCCCGGCCACCTGTCGGAAAAAGTGGAGTCCATGCTGCGCGGACTCTCGCGGGAGAATAGACAAAGATTGTCTCCACTGCCGGAAAGCGCGCGACGCTTCGCGAGGGACTCGGTGGCCGACACGGGCCGAATCGCCCTGCGCGAAGCCTTGAGCGCCTGGATGCGCACCAAGGGCCTGAATCTTCCCGCTTCGGCGTTTCCGTCCGAAGCAGACCAGGCTCCCCATCTTCGTTTTCTGGTGCGCATCGTGGACGCCAAAGGAAACGAACTCGGCCGGGGGCGGTCCATCGCGGATCTGCGGTTGGCGCTGGCCGAACGCACCGCCAAACTTCGTCGCGAGGCCGCCGAATCCGCCTTGGGCGCGCCATTGCGCGGCAATCTCCGCGATTGGCCCCGCGATCTGGTGGTAGGCCTGAGCGAAGAGATCCGCACCAGCGGCATGCCCGTCACCTTGTTCCCGGCCCTTTCCGTGCGCGAGCAGACGGTGGAACTGCGACGTTTCCCCACACTCGGCGAGGCGGACTTGGCCCATCGCAAAGCGGTGGAGAAGTTGTTGGAATGGAACGTGGATGGCTCCGACCATCTGTTGGCGTGGCTCCCCCGCGACCTGCAGATACCCTCTGACCTTGCCTTGCCGTTGGCTGCCTGGTGTGAGCCCAAGATGTTCGTGCAAGGGCTCTGCGACGCGCTACGACGCCACGCGTTGGAAGCGGGCCGCACGGCTGTACCCCGCGACATCGCTGTGTTCACCAAGGCCCTGGAACTCGCCCGGGTGCGCATCCGCCAAGGCCGCGGCGAAGCCCGCACCCTTGTTTCGGCACTTGTCCAAGCCCGGCGTCGCTTCGAAGAAATCGCACGCTCCATTCCCGGGCATCGGCCCGACCTGATCAAGTTCGCCGAGCTGACCCGTGCACGTTTGTGGCCGGTCGGGTTTCCCGCCGTGGCCGATTGGAGCTTGCTCAAGCGGATGCCCGTGTGGTGGGACACCGCCGGGCGACGAATCAAGAGCTCCCTGGAAAACCCCAAGCGCGACCAGGAACGTGCCTCGCAATTGGCTCCCTACGTGCAAGCCTTGGCCAAACGCGCCGGCGATCGGGCCCCCATTCCCCGATCGCCCGGGCAGCTTTCTGACCCAGATGGCCTGGAAATCCTATCCGAATTGGCCTTTGCCATGGAAGAGTTTCGGGTTCAGACCTGGGCGCAAGAGCTGGGGACGTCGATTCCGGCCAGCGCCAAGCGGATGACGGAACTGTTCACCCAAGCCGGCATCGAGTTCTAGAAGTGTTCGCGTTCGCACGCCTCTTGCGCTCAGAATCAGCCGAGGTGTTGCCAGAAGCTCCGTGCGCCAACACCGGCAATTGGATATTTTCAGGAATAGTGTGGAACCTTACGGAATTTTCCGGCGACTCAGGTTCGAACCGATCCGACGTCAGGAGCTTGAAATGAAAAACGGAACCATCGCTGCAGTCGTGATTCTTGGTTCCCTGTTCTGGAGCGGGTGCGGTGACGACTCTTCGCCGACCGGTCCATCCACCAATCCAGGAACATCCGACTCCGCCAAGAAGATCGACTCGACGCAAATCAAGGTGGATACCACCAAGAATGTCGATACGGTCAAATCTCCGCCAATTTCTGTCGACATGATCGGGAAGTGGGTGGCCGACACCACCCTCACGGTGAGTTTTTTCCAGGTGGGCATCACCAGCACGGTGGTGTTCCGGGCCGATGGGACCTTCCTTTCCACCATGGGCGCGAGCGTCCTTTCCAACCCGATCTCCGGCGACCTCTACCGCGGGGAAGGCGTATGGATGAATGTCGGATCCGACACGCTGGTGGCCACCTCGCTCGCCTGCACCACCTCCGACACCGCGACCTCAACGGGCCTGATGGCAGGCCAGTCTCTTCCCTTCCAGCAAGTGGGCAACGCCTTCGTGGCCAACCCCCACAAGACCTCCGAATGCCCCGCTCCCATGGTCCTCACCCAACGCCCCGTGGCTGGCAAGATGAGCATCGTGCAATCGTTGAGCATCCCCACCCAGGCCAAGCAGGACCTTCCGCTCACCTTCGTCCTCAAGCCGTGACGACGGGTCTCCTGCTCGGTTTGGCCATCTCTTCCGGTGCCACGGCACCGGAGCTTTGGCGACCTGCGGGAGCCTGGGAGATTTCAGGATCGATCTCGGAAGGGTACACCCACTACCAGGCGCAGGAGCTCAACGAAGTCCTGGTTCTGATGGAGAGCCTCACGCGGGAAGCCGCCGGGCTCAACCCGTACACCGTGACAGGATTTGACGGACACCCCGCCACCCAGGCGACCCTGGCCTTTCGCAAGGGACCTTGGCGCCTTGGGTTGGAAGTGGAATTCTGGACCCAGACCTTCCAGCAAACAGACGTTCCCTTCGATTTGTCCGACAATGCCCGCGAATCCCGCATCACCTGCGCTGACCTGGCCACAAAGCAGGTGGAAACCCTGGCTGGATGCATCCAGGCCAAGGAGGAATTTTCCTTCCTGCCCATCACCTTGCAGCTTTCCTGGATGCCCCAGTGGACTTCCTGGATGCGCGCCGGGGTGGGCTACGGAATCGGCGTGCTCGGAGGTTCGGCCAGCATGGAACTTTCCACCCAATACTTCGGCAGCGGGGCGGCACGACCCGACCACATCTCCCTCGACATCGTCCCGGACCCCAAGGTCAACGCGGTCCAGAAACTGTTCGTGGCGGCGGAATGGACACCTTGGCGGCACATCGGTTTGGAAGGACGCGGAGGGTTCCGCTTTTCGCAGGCGGGCGGATTCACGCTGAGCCGGCCCACCGGATCCTCCCAGGTATTCGATGCGGCTTTCCAAGCTCCCGGCGAAGGCGACCAATTGTGGATCCGCTGGCCGGAGAGCGCACCGGACCGTCGCGCAATCTGGATCGGCTCGCGCCAAGACGCGATGGTAAACTCTTCCCGGTACGGCCACCAGCTGGTCCACGGCGACTTCAGTGGATGGTTCGCCGCGCTTGCCATCAATTTCCGGTGGGGTCCCACATGAGACACATTCTGTCATCCCTCGCCCTCGGCCTGGTCCTTTGGGGCTGCGGCTCGGATTCCGACATCATCCCTCCGATGCAGGTGGAACGACTGGGACGCGAATCCTGCAAGGAAGGCACCCGCCCAGACAGCCTCGTGGCGGGCTCCTGGAACCTCGCGGTGGGATTCGACGTCAAGGATCTCTTCTTCGTTGATCCCGACAGCACCGCAGTCATTTATCGGCGCGCGGAGAAGATCTTCGCCGACGCGCGTCGCAACCAGCCCCGCGAGCGCATCCGTCTGATGGCCCGCGAAATCGCGGCCAGCCACGCCGAGGTGGTGGGCCTGCAAGAAGTGCTGTACCTGGCCAAGGGCGACACCCTGATCGCCAACTTCCTGGACACGCTCAAGTCGGATCTCGCCTTGCTGGGCGCCAACTACAAGTTCTACCTGCGGCCGCTGAACGTGCAGACCATGCGCATGCGCCCGCCCACACCGTTGCAGGACACCCTGGTGATGCACTTCAAAGAAGGCCAGGCTTTGTTGGTGTCTGATCGCTTCGATGTGTTGCAGGAAGGCCTGCTGGCCTACAGCAACGTGATCCCCGTCACGCTTCCCGGCGGCGTCCACACCGTCACGGAACGTGCCGTGCAATGGGCGCTGCTTCGCGCCAAGGACGGATTCCAGGTGGAGGTCTGGAACACGCACCTGGAAATCCTGCAATTTCAGACCACCGCCCAGACCGGCGAATTCCTGTCGCTTTCCGATTCGCTGCGCGCCGCCAAGGTCGCGCAATTTTCTCCATCGGGTCGCGTGTTTTTGGGGGACATCAACAACGTGCCCGGCGATGCCTCCCCCACCATGCTGCTCAACGCCGGATGGAAGGATTCGTGGGACGAAGGGCGATTGGGACTGGGCTACACCTACGGGGGCGGCAGCCTGCGCGATTCCGTGAAAAACTTCCACCAACGGATCGATCGGGTCATGCACCAGGGCGGCTGCAGCATCGATTCAGCTTGGCTTGTGGGAAACAAGGCCACTCTCACCGATTCCGGCTGGCTCTTTCCCTCCGACCACGCGCTGGTGTTGGCCAAGATCCGCTACGGCATCCGCCCCTAACGGCGCTTGGATCCGTAGCAGAATCAACGAACCGTTCATCCTGAGGAGCCCATGAAATGGGCGTCTCGAAGGGTGGACGGAACCATTGGGCTTTCAGATCGTGACACGAGCCCTCGTGGCAGGATCCCGGCCGAACCTCCGGCTTTTCTGGCTATCTTTGACGGCATGAGCCAACTGCGCGCACGCTTCCGTTCCATCGACGACAACTCCATTTTCCACGAGCTGGAAGAAGTGGTCTACGACCACGAAGGCAGCCTCCTGGAAGTCCACCACGATCTGGCCCCGTTGGCCGAGCGGACTCCCGGCGACTGGAAACAATTGTTTGGCGGCAGGGCCGGCGCCATGGACCTTCCCGATCGCTCCGGCGTTTGGGGCAAGAAGGAATGGGTCCTGCCGCAGATCCCGGACGACCACATCGTGAGCTTGGCGGAAGGCTGGAACCCGTTGCTTCCTTCGCCGCGCACGGCCGCTCGCCTTGGCCTGGCGGACCTTCGCCTGAAGCTTTGCGGCACCACGCACACCGGTTCCTTCAAGGATCTGGGCATGACCGTGCTGGTGAGCTGGGTCAACCACCTGCGCCGCACCGGAGCCCCCATCCGGGCCGTGGCCTGCGCGAGCACGGGTGACACCTCCGCTGCCTTGGCCGCCTACGCCGCCGCCGCGGGCATTCCCGCCATCGTGTTTTTGCCGGCGGACAAAGTGAGTCTGGCCCAACTGATCCAGCCCGTGGCCAACGGCGCGCACGTGCTGGCCCTGGACACGGATTTCGATGGCTGCATGAAGGTCGTGCAGGAATTGACGCAGGACAAGACCATTTATCTCGCCAATTCCAAGAACAGCCTGCGCGTCGAAGGACAAAAAACGGTCGCCATCGAAACGGTGCAGCAATTGCGCTGGACGGCGCCCGACTGGTTTGTCATCCCAGGCGGCAACCTGGGCAACGTGTCGGCGCTCGCCAAGGGCCTGGACATGATGTACGATCTGGGACTCCTGACCGGCAAGCGCCCGCGCATCGCCGTGGCCCAGGCCGCGGCGGCGGATCCGCTGGTCAAGTCCTTCGAAAAGGGCCTGGCGCCGTTGGAACCCCAGACCGCCCGCACCACCCTGGCCAGCGCGATCCGGATAGGCAACCCCGTGAGCTTCCCCAAGGCCATCGAGGCTCTGAAGAAGTACAACGGTGTGGCAGAATCTGTCAGCGAAGATCGTCTGTCCGACGCGGCCGCCCATGGCGACCTGGAAGGCTTCTACCACTGCCCCCACACCGGCGTCGCCCTGGGTGCGCTGGAACAACTGGTGGAAAAGGGCGTAATCGAAAAGGGCTCGCGCGTGGTGGTGGTCAGCACGGCGCACGGCCTGAAGTTCAGCGAATTCAAGACCGGATACCACGAAGGCAAGCTCGACGGCGTGCAATCGCGCATCGCCAATCGTGTCCAGCGCATCGCCCCCACCTACGCGGCGGTGCAAGACGCGCTGAAGGCCCGGCTGGGATAGGTCGACCCCCCCCCGGTAATCCTCCGTTCGTCCTGAACGAGGTTGCGTAGCAACCGTCTCGAAGGGCGAACGGAGTCTACACGATCACAGGTGCGGGACGACCTGCGGGATCAATTGGTCGAAGGTGGTGCCTTGGGCCATTTCGCCGATCGCGTGCATCTTCCACTCGTCGTTGTGGCGGTAGAGCTTGGCCATGATCTGCGCGGTGTAGTTGCCCAACGCCGACAGATTGAAGGTGGCGATCTCGCTCTGGTCACGGGCGTCCAACAGACGGCACCTGGCGTTCTGGACCTTCTCGAAGGTCTGGCCGGTGAAGCTGTTGACCGTGAACACCAGGGACTTCACTTCCGGGTGCACCTTGGAAAGGTCCACGGTGATCTGTTCGTCGTCGCCGTCGCCCGCACCGGTGCGGTTGTCGCCGGAGTGCACGATGGATCCGTCGTTGGACTGCAAGTGGCGGAAGAACACCACGTCGATCGGCTGGTTGCTTCCGTTGAACATGATCACCGATGCATCGAGGTCGATCTCTTCCGAGCCGCCGCCGAATCCCATGAAGCCTTTTTTCTGGACCACGTCCCAACCCAGGCCCATCACGACCTTGTTCAGGCCGGGTTTGCCTTCCTTGTTGAGCGAGATCTTCTGTCCCTTAGAGAGGCTGAGCGCCATTTGGATTCTCCTTGTTGTGGTGTTGTGTGAAGTGGTTCCGTTCGCACTGTGCGACGGATTCCGTTAATTCCTGTGGCAAGTTGTCAGAACTTCGCCCTTGGCGCTTGTGGCGCCCAACCGAAGCCCTAATAGCCGCAGTTGTCGAGACGCCCGCGATGCGGGCTCCTCAGGACGAACGGATGTACAAATCAGGCCAGCGTCACGCCGTGGCTGGCGGCGAGCTGTTGGAGGCCTCCCGGATACCCCTGGCCCAGCGCGCGGAACTTCCACTCCTGTCCGTTGTGGAAGTACAGCTCGCCGAAGAGCATGGAGGTTTCCGTGGAGTAGTCCTCGGAAAGGTCGAACCGCACCAATTCCTGTCCGCCGGCGTTGTCCAGCACGCGGATGAACGCGTTGCGGACCTGCCCGAAGCTCTGGCGGCGCTCGGCGGCTTCGTGGATGGTCACGGCCACCACGATCCGCACCACGTCCGCAGGCACCTTGTCGAAGTGGACTTCGATCACTTCGTCGTCGCCCGCGCCGTCGCCGGTGCGGTTGTCGCCCATGTAGTTCACGGAGCCGCAGGTGCTGTTGGGCTGGTTGTAGAAGATGAAGTCGTGTTCGCCGCGAACCTTGCCGGACTCGGCCAGCAGAAACGCGCTGGCATCCAGGTCGAACGCGTCTCCGGCGGTGGCGCGGACTTCCCATCCCAAACCGACCTTTACGCTCTTGAGTCCGGGATTGTCCTTGGTGAGGCTGGAATTCTGCCCTTTGGTCAAGCTGATCGCCATGTGAGGAATCCTTCTTTATCGTTGGTGAAGTGCCGACCGCAGGTGGAAGCCTTCGGTCGATGGGGGGTCATGTGGAATGGACGAGTTGGACCACGACGAGGCGGCCGCCGTTCTCCTTGGACAACAGAATCTGTCCGCCATCGACCAGTTCCACGCGACCGCCCACCGGGATCGCGGTCTTGGTCTTGGCGTCGAACAGCTCCGGGAGAGCTTCGTTGACCAGGTACCAGGCTTCTTCGTGGAACAGGAAGTACCCGACGCGTTTCTTGAATTCGGCGCGGAGCTTCTCGTTGGGAACCAGGTTGCGGTTGGCGTGCCACGGAAACAGGGATTGGCCCGAATAGACCATCAGGCGCTGGTCGTCGGGACGGAAACTGCCTTCCACGGAAGAGGAATACAGATTCAGTACGGGCAGCATCCCGTGGAAGGGGGTCCCGCAGAACGGGCACTTGGGCTCCACGGTGTTGTCGAAGACAAACCACTTCTGCTCGCAGGAGGGATTGCGGCAAGGTTGCAGCAGATCCATGGTGCGCACCAGAGCCGTTTCCCATTCGTCCGCCGTGGGACGCGCGGTGGGGTCGGAAAGCCCCTGCACGAAGGCCCTGGTGAACAACGCGGACAGATACGGACCTGCGATGGTGTGCGGAATGCGCGTGGTGTCTTTCCAGGGCAGTTCCGCGGTGCGGGCCTTGGTGGGATCGATCCGGTTGGAGGTGTCGGTGGGGTTTTCCACCCACAAGGCCTTGGATCCCATCGCGAGTTCTTCGTCGACCATCGGGTCCACGTCGTGGATCTTGTCGCCGCGCAGAGGGTGGCGGTAGAACAGGTACATGTACACCAGCACCGCCAATGCGTGCTGGTCGGTGCTGCGCGAGGGCAGCTTGCGCGCGGGATTGGTGCGATCCAGATTGGCCGTGGCCACCACCTCCGGCGCGATGAAATCGGGTGTTCCCACCACTTCGGGAGGGAACTTGCCCGGCACCACCAGACCATCGATGTCGATCAGGCAAGCACGGCCAGAGGTGGGATCGATCAGCACGTTCTTGTAGGATAGATCCGAGTGGGCCAGACCCGCAGCATGCATGCGACGCACCGCCCGGGAAACCAGCAGGCACACCTGCAGATGGGTGCGCCAATCGCCCAGTTCGCGCGAATCGAGGAACCTGGCGCGGTTGGAGGCGGACGCGAACCATTTTCCGTCCTTCTCCTTGCCCTTGATCCCCAGCATGTCTCCATTCTTGGATCCGTGCTCGAAGAAGTAGTTGGAGTCGTAGAAGGGAATGACCATGCCCAGCCGACCGTTCCATTCCACCATGGCGGTGGGCCAACGGAACAGGCCCTTGAGGTAGTCCCCGCCTTCCTGTCCGAAGATCTTCTCGCGGTAGGCTCCCGTGATCACCTCGATGCGCTCGCGGGTGGCCTGGTCGCTTTGGCCCCGGAAGAAGGCCACCACGGTCCGGCGATCCGGCGAGAAATACACGTCCTTCATGCCGCCGCTGGCGCGCACTTCGTTTTCGAATTCCACCAGGGTGCCGTCCAGCGCCTTGATGCGAACAACTTCTGTCATCCTATGCTCCCTGCTTTGCCGGAATCACCAACGCGATGGTCCTGTCGTCGTGGTTTCCCGGCGACCAGAAATCCAGCCACGCCAAAAGCTTCTCGTGGGCGAGGATCTCCGTTTCCGGATCCCCCATGAGGGTTGTCAATTCCTGCCACAGCGCGGTCCACTCGCCGGTCTGGGCCATCTTGTCTTCGGAATCGAAACGCGGATCGGAGACCCCGTCGGTCAACAGGAACACCGCCTCGAGATGATCCACCAGGGCGTAGCAGAGCCGCTTGCCCAGTGCCGGGGCGTCCAGCTGGGAGGGATCCAGGAACACGGTCTGCCCGGAATATTCGCCGCTGTCCACTTCGCCCAGCAACGCGACCTCGTCGGGATTGTTCGAAAGCACCGCCAAGGCGCCGTCCCCCACCCAGTACGCACCCACGAGCCAACGTTCGCCGACCGGGCGCGCGATGGACACCAGCAGAGTGGTGGACAAATCCTGCAACTCCACGTTGTGGGTGGCCCTGGCCGCATCGAGGGCCTTCATGGCCTCGTGCGCGGCGGCACCCACGGTGGTCCACAAACCACGCATCACGGCATTTCGGGCCGAGGTCGGGTCTGTCGGCGCATCCGCGAGGATCCGGCCCGCATTGGTGAGCGCGGCGCCTTCCAGGCCGCCCAACGCCTGGGTGAGAAACGCTCCCGCGGCCTCCACGGCCAGATGCGAACCAAGACGGGAGGCTTTCGCGCTGCCTGCGCCATCGGCTACGATCGCGATGGCCCAATCCCCCACGGTGGCCAGATGGAAATCGTCGTCGCAGCAAGATCCCACGTGGGCGTGCGAACGTCCGCGCCTGCGCGCCGCCACCAGCGTGGCGTTGGCGCCATCCAGGCGGGACGCCAGGACATCCGGCTTCCAAAAAGGCGTATCCGGCGACGAAGGCGTGTTCTTCCAGAGCGACCGCGGATCCGCGTTCACGTACACACACGCCACGCGCTCGCGCTCCTGCCCATTGGTCGGATCGCGAAACGCGGCGACCACCTTGCACTCGCCGGATTCCGCTGGAGTGCCGAACACCACCATGCGGCGCGGATCCAGGTGCAAACCGCAGGAGGCAGGAATTGCTTCCCACCGATACAGGACCCATCCGGCGCCATCGGGTTCCGGGAAAGGTTGTTCGTAAGCGTCGCCTTGACGCGCATTGGGAAAACGCACGGGCAAATGGTCCGTAGGCTCCGGATCCGGAGGTGGCGGTGGCTTCGCAAAGGGATCGCGCGGGATTTGCATCATCCCAAAGCCCTGCCCACGCTGAATCCGCCTTCCACCATGCGCACTTCGCCGGTGGATCCGCAAGTGGGACAGGTGACCGTTTCGTCGCCTTCGTTCATGCAGCTGATCTGTCCGCAACCACATCCGACGAACGCGTCCGATCCTTTGCAGTGCGGGCAAGGTGGCGTGCCGCGAAGCCGGCCGGAATTGACTTGGAATCCCGGTCCGCGCGGCGCTTCCGACCACTCGAAGTACGACATGTCCAGCGGGTAGGCGCCCACGAGATTCCAGGAATCGCCGTTCCAGGCGGCCTGCAGGAAATCGTCCACGGTCTGGGGCTTTTCGTAGCGGATCAGGTAGGGCAAGCGGGTGCGGCCGCAGCGGCCCGGAACGATCACCAGGTCCTCGTCGGCGCGCGGGTAGGCCGACACCGAGGTGTCTTTGCCCAGTTGGACGATCCCGTCCATGGGGCGGAAGGGAACCACGGCTCCCTCCTTGCCCAACCCGATGCTTCGCGTCTGGGACGAGATGGACTGGCTGATCCAGGAAATGAACGTCTTGAAGTCCTTTTCGGTGCGACCCTTGAGGTGGAAGACGTTTTCTGTTAGGCGACCGAGGGTTTCCAGAGGCACCGAGGTTCCCACCCCGATGGCCACCAGGCTCGCACGCGACTCGTACTTGGCCTTCCAGCGGGCCAAGGAGGCTTCCACGTCGTCGGTGGGGCGGCCATCGGTGACCAGAAACACGATGGGACGCCAATCGCCTTTCTGGCTGGCCGAACCGGATTGCACTTCCCGGTCCAGACTCGCCATCAGGTGTTCCAGCGCGGCGCCCAGGCTGGTGCCGGATCCGATGGGCAGTTTGGGCGCATTGAAGGCGGCCAGATCCACCAAAGGGGTGAGGGTGCGCGCCCTGCCCGCGAAGCCGATCACGGACAGATGGACCGTTTCCAAGGCGTACGGGTCCTGGCGGAGGGTGGTGATGAGCGCGTCCAGTCCGGTCTGCATCTGGCGGAGGCTTTCCCCCACCATGGACTCGGACACGTCGAGCAAAAGGAAAATGGGCAGTCTGCGCATGGCGGGAATTCCTGCAGGTCTAGAGGACGAGGTTGATTTCCGGGGGAGGAGGAGGAAGGGCGGGTGCGGCGGAGCCCGCGCTGGAGCTGCCGCTGGTGACGGCCGCCGACACCCACGTGAAGAAGCTCGCGAAGGTGGAGCTGTCCATGGTGTCCAGCGACACGACGGTATCCGTCAGGATGCGAAGCGATTGCGGATCCGCCTTGATGCCGGCGGCGCAAGCGATCACCGAAGCGAAACCGGCCGAGCGGATACGTGGCGCGGCATCCAGCCAGGCGGCGGTGTCGGAGGGTTTGCCATCGGTCATGACAAACAACAGAGGTCGCCAATCGCCCTTGGCGTCCGGCGCCGAGGGACGGGAATCGGCCTTGACCAGCTCCAGGATCTTTTCCAAACCGGCACCGATCATGGTGGCGCCGGATGCCGGGCAGCGGATTTCCGGCAAGCGCACTTCCGCCAGGTGCGTGAGGGGCATCACCACCTTCACATCCAGGTCGAAGGTCACGATGCACAGGTGCACGCTTTCCAGGGCGTACGGATTTTGTCTGAGGCTGGAAAGAAGGGATTCCAGGCCCACGCGAACCGATTCGATCGGCTCGCCGTTCATGGAGCCGGAGGTGTCTAGGAGAAGGTATACCGGAAGGCGGCGGCCGCTCATGGTGTCCTCTTTGGGAATTGGGGGTTTGGTTGCGGAGTGGTCGATTTTTGGCAGACGGTCATTTGGATGCCCCCCATTCCGAGGGCGGGGGCGGCAGATCGGAAAGGCCGATCGTTTCCTTGGCCTGGGTATCCACTCTCCGGCTGCAACTGGAGATGGAGGAGCTCACCCACTTGAAGAAAGCCTTGATGTACGGGAAATCGGCGGCGTCCAGCTTGACGACGTTTTCCGAAATACGCCCCAGGACTTCCGTGCTCGCCTGGGGTCCGGCGGCGCAGCAGACCACCACACCCGCCTCGGCGAGCTTGATCCGTTCGATCCCGCGCTCGAAGTCGTCGGTGGGCACGCCATCGCTCATCAGAAAGACCATGGGCTTCCAGTCGCCGCGCTTTTTTCCCGATGCCTTGTGGACCTCGGATTCCATCCGATCGGCCAGAAGCTCCAGCGCGGCCCCGAGCGACGTCCGTCCGCCCACGTCCAGTACCGGCGGCTGGAAGTTGACAAGTTCCGTCAGAGGCAGGACCTGCTGGGCCTCCTCCGAGAAGGTGATCACGGAAATCCAGGCGGTTTCCAAGGCGTACGGGTCCTGGCGGAGGTTTTCTACCAGAACCTGCATCCCCTGCCGCACAGCCTCGATCGGCTCTCCATGCATGGAACCGGAGGTGTCGAGCACGATGTAGACGGGAAGGCGTCGCACGGAGGCTCCTGTAACGCTTGGATACCGATGGGAGGGCTGGCTTGGAAAGCTAGTACAGCCTCCCCCAGCCCCGGTTGTTCTAGCGGACCAATCCGTTTGCTTTGTACGCGGCCCAGGTGGTGGAAACGATCGTGTCCACGTCCGAGTGGCGTGGTACCCAGCCCAGAAGCTCCTTGGCCTTCTCGCCGGAGGCCCAAAGCGCCGCCGGGTCGCCTTCGCGACGTCCGACGATCTGGTAGGGCACGTCGCGCCCGCTGAACTTGGCGGCGGAGTTGACCACGTCCAGGACGCTCAGGCCCTTGCCGGTCCCGAGGTTCACGACAAAGGACTTCCCGCCCTTTTCCATGTACTCCAAAGCCATCAGGTGGGCCTCAGCAAGATCCGTCACATGGATGTAGTCGCGTACGCCGGTGCCGTCGTGGGTGTCGTAGTCGTTTCCGAAGATCTGGACCTTGGCGCGCACACCGCAGGCGGCTTCCATCACCACCGGGATCAGGTTGGCGGGATTGCGCTCCAGGCCCGTGATCCGGCCGGCAGGATCGTATCCGGCGGCATTGAAATACCGCAGGCAAGCGGACTTCAGGCCCAGCAGGCGATCGTACCAGGCCAAAACACGTTCGATTTCCAACTTGGTGAAGCCGTAGTAGTTGGTAGGGTCCTTGGGGTGGTCCTCGTCGATGGGCAGGTATTTGGGTTCACCGAAAACGGCGGCGGACGAACTGAACACCACGTACTTGACGCCGGCATCGTGCGCGGCATCCAAAAACGACAAGGTGGCCTGGAGGTTGTTGCGCGAATACTTGACAGGATCTGTCATGCTTTCGCCCGCCGCCTTCCACGCGGCCAGATAGATCAGTGCGTCTGAGCCTGCCAGAACCTTGCGCGAGGCGAGCGGATCGGAAACATCTCCGTGCACGAAGGTGGCCTCGGCAGGGACGGAAGACCGGTTGCCGGTGGAGAGGTTGTCGTAGATCACGACTTCGTGTCCGGCTTCCACCAGGCGCCTGGCCACGTGGCTTCCGATGTATCCTGCGCCTCCGGCGACGGTGATCTTCATGGTGCTTCTCCTGGTTTTGTGAGTGCCGGCCTGGCGGGGTTGTGGTTCACAACCTCTGCAAGGCGAGCACGGTGATGTCGTCGTTGGGGGCCCGTCCCATCGCGTGTCCTTCGCGTTGGGCCAGGGCGTTGTTGATGGCCGGTCCAGGTCCGTCCATCCAACTGGACAAGATGGACGATTCCAGGCGTTGGAGCCCGAACTGCCGGCCCGCGGCGTCCATGCTTTCGTGCAGGCCGTCGGTGTACAAAAACAGCATGTCGCCGGGATGGATGCGGATTTCTTCTTCCACATAGACCGCATTCTCGAACATGCCCACGAAGAACCCGCCGCGCTGCGTGATCCGCTCCACGGCGCCGGTGGAAGACCTGACCAGAAAGGGATACGGGTGGCAGGCTCGACAGTGGCGCACCAGTCCTGTGCGCAGCTCGATGATCGCCATAGACGGTCATGTAGTGGTCGGTGCGCACGGCCCGGAAGATCTCGGCGTTCACCTGGCGCAGGATCTCGGAAACGGAGACCTCGCCGGAGCGCACGAAGCGCATGAAGGCCATCTTGGCCATGGCGGTGACCAGCGCCGCCGGCACGCCGTGTCCGGCGACGTCCGCCATGACCACGAAGATCCGTTCATCGTCCAGCGGGACCACATCGAAGAAGTCGCCGCCCACCTTGCCCGTGGGCATGTACTCTGCGTGCAGCTTCCAGCCGGGGATGTCGGGGAGATGTTCGGGCAGCAGGCCATCCTGGACCTGCTTGGCCATGTCAAGTTCGTCTTCGAAGGCGCGCTGGGCTTTTTCCAGTTTCTGTCTGGCGGTTTCCAGCTCGGAATTGCGGGTTTCCAGCTCCACCGTGCGTTCCTTGACCCGGCTCTCCAGCAGGCTCGCGTAGTCGCGCAGCTCGAGCTCCATGTCCTTGAATCGCGTGATGTCGGCGAAGGTCCACACCCGTCCGATGTTGCGGCCCCGCTCGGAGGAGATGGGACGGGAATTGACCTGCAGCACGATCCGCTCGGGCCAGGTGACCTCGAGAATCTCCTCGCAGTGGGCTTCCGGACTGCGGTCGGCCTGGCGCACGAAGCGGACCAGCTCCGAGCGGTTGGCGAAGCATTCGCTCACCAGGTCCATCGCCATCTGGAACCGCATGCCCTTGAACTGTCGCCAATGCAATCCGAACAATTGCCCGAACCGGCCGTTGGGCCAGACGATCACGCCGTGTTCGTCCACCACCACCATGCCGTCCTTGGAGCTGGCCACGATCGCCTTGGAACGGCTTTCCAGCGCCCGGCGCTCGGTGATGTCTTCGATGAGGATGCTGTAGCCGTCGCCTTGCACCACCGCCCGCACATGGATCACATGGGGCGGATCGCCGGGAAGCTCCCGTTCCCACTCGGAAAAGCCCAGCGGACTTCCGATGTGGTCGGCCAGGTCGGCCAGGGGTCCGGCCTCCAGGAGATCGCCACCCAGATCGGTGACCATCCTCCCGATCCAATCTTCGGCATCCACCGAAAACAACCGCGCCGCCCAGCGGTTCATGGTCAGAACGCGCATGTCGCGAAGGACCTGGATCATCCCCAGGTTCTCTGGCGCGACGAATTCCATTTCGTCGCTCCCGGAAAACGGTCCTTTGCTTGCGCTCACAAATCGGAAGTTAGGAAAAGAGCTTGCGGGGAGGTTTCGCGAGCTTTTAGCCGCCAAGCCGCTCCAGCGCGCGATGGATGCGGTCGATCACCATTTTGCGATCCAGGGCTTCCAACAGTTCGAAGAGTCCCGGACCGTAGGATAGACCTGAAACTGCCAACCGGGTGGGGTGGATCAGATCGGCGAATTTGATCCCAAGGGTTTCCGTCAGAGCCCTATAACATGCCTCGAGAGAGGCGTGATCCCAGGTAACAGTTTGCAGTTGGGCGCACAACACGCGCATGCGCTCGGGAGTCTCCGCCTTCCAGTACTTGGCAACGGCTTTTTCGTCGTATGTGTCGGGGTCTCTCCAGAAATAGAGGCCGGTATCCACGATCTCGTCGATGCGTTTGGAGCGGTCCTTCAAGAGCGACACATGCTTGCGAAGCATGGAGGGCTGGGCGGCGAGCTCAGCGGCGTATCCGCGCAACTCCAGGATCCGCCGGACTTCGTCCAGAAGACTGTCTACCGGGGTATCGATCAGGTATTGCCCGTTGAGCCATTCCAATTTGATTTCATCGAATGCCGCCGACTTGGGCATGATGCGCTCCAGCGAGAAACTCTCCACCAGTTCCTGGAGGGTCATCTTTTCCCGATCATCGCCCGGGCTCCAACCCAGAAGGGCAAGGAAATTGAACAGAGCGTGGGGCAAGTAGCCCTTGTCGCGAAAGTCCCCCACCGAGGCGGCGCCTTTACGCTTGGAAAGTTTTCCGCCCCCGGGAGCCAAGATCACCGGCAGGTGGCAAAACACGGGAGGAGTCCATCCGAAGGCTTGGTACAAGAGCACGTGGCGGGGCGTGGAGGGAATCCACTCGTCGCCGCGCAGCACGTGGGTGATTTGCATGTCGTGGTCGTCGACCACATTGGCCAAGTGGTAGGTGGGAAACCCATCGGTTTTCAAAAGGACCAGGTCATCCAGGACGTGGTTCTGGTACTCGATCTCTCCGCGGATAAGGTCGGTGAACACGGTCTTGCCGGACATCGGTGTGCGCAAGCGCACCACGTGCACCTCGCCTGCTGCGGCGCGACGATTCGATTCTTCGGGATCCACGTCGCGGCAATGGCGGTCGTAACCCGGAGGCATCTTGTTTTCTTCCTGGCGGGCGCGCAGGGCATCAAGCCGCTCGGAAGTGCAGAAGCAGCGGTAGGCGGAGCCTTTGGCGATCAGCTCGTCGGCATGGCGCTTGTACAGGTCCAGGCGTTGGCTCTGGTAGTAGGGCTCGTGGGGACCGCCCACTTCCGGACCTTCGTCCCAGTTCAAACCGAGCCACTTGAGGTCGCGGATCAGGTCGTGCAAGGCAGTTTCGTTGTAGCGGGACTGGTCCGTGTCTTCGATGCGCAGGAGGAATTTCCCACCCATCTTGCGGGCGAACAGCCAATTGAACAAAGCCGAACGGGCTCCGCCGACATGGAGGTATCCGGTGGGAGACGGAGCGAAACGGACGCGAACGGTCATAGGAATTCTCCGTGGAACGAAGAGACCCCGGTGGCTCTCGCCATCCGGGGTCTGTGAAACGGAGAGGGGGGGATTCGAACCCCCGGTAGGTTTTGGCCTACAACGATTTAGCAAACCGTCGCCTTAAGCCACTCGGCCACCTCTCCTGGACAAGTTGCGGGAAGATAACACAAAATCAGTCAATTGGTCAATGCACCTCGTGCAACTGTCAGCTACTCTACCTTTGGAAAACCCTTTTTTACCGATCACCGAAAGTCGCCGTTCCATGCGTCTTGCGAAATGGCTTATCCTGGCCTCCATGGCCTTGTCCGCGCTCGTCCTTGCGCTGGTGGTGTGCATCCTGACCTTCCGGTTCCTGCTGCGTGTAGTGGGCCTGGAAGACGCCTACCAAGCCGCCTTCCCGGAAACGCCGGACCCGGAAGATGTGATCGGTCGGGAACTGGGGCAGCGAGTGCCCTACGAATTGCAGGAGTGGATCTGGACCCAGATGGGGGCCAACGGGCGAGTGGACGCGGTGGCGCAATTGATCGATCCCAAATCCGCCACACCCGGCCCCCGCATGCGCCGCGAGGATCGAGTGTTCCACCTGGACCTCTCCGATCTGGGCCTTTGGAAGCTGGACTCCCTGCCGCGCACTTCGGACCGTTGGAGCGTTGAGCTGGACCTGGACGACAACGCGATCTGTTCTGAACCTGCCGCTGCCGCGTGGCTTGCCCGGACCAGTCCCGACTGGGCCGACGAACAGAGCTGTTCGCAAAGCAGCATGGAACGCCGTTTCCGACGGTGGTTGGAATCCGTCCAGGGAGTGGAATCCAAGGAGTGGGCCATGGGGTCGGGCCAGGTGGATTCGTTGTTATTGCGGTGCGGGCCAGGTGTATCGCGCCTGCGGCTGGATCTGTTGGCAGGCGCGGGTCTGCGGTTGGAGAAGTTCGAAATTTCCGGTTGCGCACTGGAACGCAAGGATGTGCAATTTTTGTCACAACTGAAGGTGGGAGAACTTCGGCTTTCCGGGGTGAACTCCCCCACCCTGGATCTTTCCAACGCGATTTTCCTGGAAAGCATCCATCTCGATTCCGGCCGGATCGAATGGTTCGTGCCACCGTACCTCCTGGAAACCGAGAGCATCGTGTCTTCCACCCTAAACGCAGTTCCCCGCAGTGCGGTTTCCGTGCGCGGACTGCGGCTGGAACACCCTTTCGCTCGGGGACTGCTCGCGGAATTGGGTGTGAGAGGAGACGCCTCCGCGAAGGACGTGCTCCCGACCTCGCTGGAACAGGCTTGGGTCCTGGATTCGCTTTGGAACTCGACGTTTGGCAGTCAGGAATTGTCCCCAACGGGCGAGTTCGACACCATTCGGCTTCTGCTGGGAGACCCCCAACGCAAGCTGGTCGCGGTCGCCGGACCGGTGCGACCACTCCAACGCCCCTGCCCGGCCCCACTGGGACCGCAGACCCACGACCCCCACTACCACTCCTTGATGTTGGCAGGCCCCGACATCGTGCGGATACCCGCCGGAGCGGAATTCGCGGTGGGCGATTTCCAGTACCCGCTTGAAAAGGACACTTTGCGCCCCGGATTGGACCGCGAACAGGTTCGCAAGGTGCTGGGCAAGCCTGCCTGGGTGGATGGCGACTGGTTTGGCTACGCGCACCGCAAGCCATTTTCCGGCAGAATCACCTTGTATCTGTGGCTGCATTTCGGGCCGGAAGGCAAGCTTGACGGAATGCGCGAGACCCCGGAAGGCAAGGAGGGGTGCTGAATCGCCGGAAGCATCCTCCTTTTGAAAAATCGTGCCATTCTCCGGGAATCCTTGGCGTTTTGATGCTCAAATTTGGATCTTTTGGGAGATTCTCCTCGGTTTGAGATGATCTCTCAGTAATCGCACAGATTGGAAAAAATGTCCCTGGACCAAACTCACCCGAAATTTCGAATCTTCACCACGGGCGGAAAACCCTTCAGGTGGTGGAACGCCATCCTTTCATGGCTTTCTGACGACCGGATTCGCGCGGTCCTCAAGCTCGATCGCCACCCGGACTGGCCCTTCGAGGCGATCCTCCACGGCTCGCCGCTGTCCTTTTTGCCGGTCCTCAAATCGGCCGCGAAACGAAATCTCGACCATCTGACGGCCAGCACATCCAAGCGTGACCGCCTGCCCGCCGAAGTGTTCGTGCCCTTCCAGACCACCAGACAACGCTTGCGACGCAACATCCTGGATGGTGGCAAATTTTGGCAAGTGGAGCGACTCACGACCGATCCGCTCCACTTCGGCTCCGCCCGGACCGAGCCTCTTTTGCCGGCCAAAAAAACTCTTCGCGCCGATCCCTTCCCCGTGAAGGTGGACGGAGTGGACTGGATCCTCTTCGAGGAACAAGTGCGCGGAGACCGAGGTCGGCTTCGTGCAGCATGCAAGAACGGCTCCAACTGGGACGTCCAACCTGGCGAAATACTTGAGCAACCCCACCACCTTTCGTGGCCCAATGTCTTCGAATACAACAACCGGATTTTTCTGCTGCCGGAGTCCGGGGAATCCGGAGAAGTCGCACTCTGGATCTGCGAAGAATTCCCGGCTCGTTGGAAAAAACTCCGGACCCTCCTGACCGGACGCCCGTTCCACGACCCTTGCTTGATGCAGTTTGATGGAAGATGGTGGTTGTTCGTTTCCGGAGGTGGCCAGCACCCTGGCGACCATTCCTCCGAACTCTGCCTGTTCCATGCCAAGGACCTTTTCCAGGGCACCTTCGAGCCGCACAAACTGAATCCACTTTCCGTGAGCGTGGTCGGCTCCAGGCCCGCAGGCCAATTGTTTCAGCACAACGGAATGCTGCTGCGGCCCGCGCAAGACTGTCGGGCAGGTTACGGAACCGCCATCCTGCTCCATCGGATCGAACGCCTTACAGTAGATGAATTCCACGAAACCACGATCGGCAGAATTTCCCCTCCGAAAGGCGCTTTCGGAATCCACAGCCTCAACCGTATGCCGGATGGAGGATGGGTGGTCGATGTTCTCCGCTGACTTGCGACACAAAGCCGGTTTCGCGACGGCGCGGGAATGCCCGCTGTTTTGGCCAATCGGAGTAAACATCCAATGAGTTCGCACCGCGAGAAAGCGATCCGAGGGGTCTCCTGGAGCTTCATCGACAACATCGGGAACAAGTTCCTCCAGTTCCTGGTGGGCATCGTGATGGCTCGCCTGCTTTCCCCCCACGAATACGGAGTCTTGGGAATGGTCACGGTGTTCGTGACCTTTTCGCACATCTTCCTGGACAGCGGATTCTCGCAATCCCTCGTGGTCAGGCAGGACTGCAAGCAAGAAGAATTCAGCACGATCTTCTTTTTCAACCTCGCGATGGGTGTGACACTTTACGGCATTTTCTTCGTTTCCGCCCCCCTGATCGCATCCTTCTTCGAAGTATCCGAGATCGTCGGACTGGTACGGGTCTATGGAATCGTCCTGATCATCAACGCACTCTCGCTCGTGCAGCGGATCCAATTCGCGAAACTGATCGACTTCAAGACACAGGCGTTCATCACCCTGACCTCCACGGTCCTTTCCAGCGCGCTGGGGCTCTATCTGGCTTGGACCGGGCATGGAATCTGGAGCCTTGTGATCCGGATGGTGGTGGAAAGCGCGATCAACACGGTCCTGTATTGGATCTTCGGCAATTTCCGTCTGCTGTGGGTCTTCGATGTCAAGGCATTCCGGGAAATGTTCGCGTTCGGCTACAAAATGCTCCTTTCCGGATTGATCGACCGAGGATACGACGAGCTCTACAAGGTTGTCATCGGCAAGTTCTTCCGGATCGAAGATCTGGGATTCTACCAGAGAGCCAGTCAATTCTCGGAAATCCCCTCCGCCGGGTTCACAAGCATCGTCCAACGGGTCTCGGCTCCGCTGTTGGCACAAATGCCACAAGAAAAATTGAAGTACGCCTACAGCAGGCTCATCAAAATCATCACCCTTGTCGTTTTCGCCCTCATGGCGGGGATGGCCGCCTGTGCAGAAAGCCTCGTCGCCGTCTTGCTGGGACCGAAATGGGCCGAGGTCGTTCCGTTTCTGCAGTTGCTGTGCCTTGCCACGATCCTTTACCCCTTGCACGCGCTCAACCTGGAAATCATCTGGGTCCGCGGCTTTTCTGGATTGTTCCTCCGGCTGGAAATCATCAAGAAGTTGATCGCTCTGCCGGTGATCCTGGCAGGAATTTTTTTCGGGATCCATGCCATGCTCTGGGGCATGGTGGGTGCTTCGGTGGTCGCCTATTTCGTCAACAGCTTCTATTCCGGGAAATTCGTGGATTACCCGGTGTCCGAGCAACTGCGCGATCTCGCCCCAAACATCCTGGTTGTTTCGACGATGGCTGGACTTGTTTGGTTGATCGGACTCGCCCCGTTCGGGGCGCAACTGCTGTTGCTTTTACAGGTCGCCGGCGGGGTTACCGTTGTGGTGGGTCTTTCCGAACTCTTCAAGCTCGAGGCGTACCTTGAGATGAAATCCATTCTCTTAACCAAAATGCGCGCACGGGGAACCACTCCATGATCTACGTCACCCAGCCGAACATGCCTCCTCTGGAAGAATTCACGGCTTACCTGGAGCAGATTTGGGAGAGCAAATGGCTGACCAACCAGGGGCCGTTCCATCAGGAGCTGGAAGAAAAGCTGTGCACCTATCTCGGGGTGGACCACATCTCCTTGTTTTCCAATGGCACTCTTGCTCTCCTGACTGCTTTGCAGGCTCTGCACATCGGTGGCGAGGTGATCACCACACCCTTCAGCTTCGTCGCCACCACACACGCTCTCTGGTGGAACAACATCAAGCCAGTCTTTGTGGACATCGACCCCAAAACATTCAATCTCGACCCGGATAGGATTGAAGCCGCGATCACGCCGCAGACCAGCGCGATCCTTCCGGTCCATGTCTACGGCAACCCCTGCGCCAACGACAGAATCCAGCAAATCGCAGATACATACGGGCTCAAGGTCATCTACGATGCCGCCCATGCATTCGGGATCAAACAAAACGATGTTTCTGTTCTGAGACAGGGAGATCTTTCCGTCCTGAGCTTCCATTCCACCAAGGTCTTCACCACGATCGAGGGAGGAGCCATTGTCAGTCCGGATCTCAAGACGAAGGTGCGGATCGATTACTTGAAGAATTTCGGGTTTGCCGACGAAGTGACTGTGGTCGCTCCCGGCATCAACGCCAAACTCAACGAGATCCAATCGGCCTATGGGCTGCTGCAACTCAAACACGTGGATGAAAACATCCGCCTGCGCAGTGTCGTCGACCGCACGTACCGAGAACAGCTCACGGGGATTCCTGGCCTGCACGTCATGGACATCCCATTGAACGTGGACCACAACTACGGGTATTTCCCCATCACCATCGATGAAGCCGCCTATGGACGCAGTCGCGATCAGGTCTACGACCTTCTGAAGGAACAGGGAATCTACACGCGCCGCTATTTCTATCCCTTGATCAGCGAGTTCCCCGTCTACCGCGGACTACCCTCGGCAACACCCGCGAATCTTCCGGTGGCCCATCGCGCCGCCCAATCCGTGCTGTGCCTGCCCATCTATCCAGCCCTCACCATCGAAGATGTGGGAAGAATTTGTCGGCTTCTGAAGCGCTCCTGAAGCCCACTCTCCATCCGCTCTGAGTGAGCGGATGGAGGTTCCTACGAAACGGTCATTCTGCGAATTTGGCTAGGACCTCGTCGAAATATTCGAAGACCGATTCCGTGTAATGTGGAGCACAGCCCACAAAAAACACCAAGTCGAGCACCTTGCTCGCGTTTGGAAATTCCCGCCAATCTCCAAAATTTGTGAAAGCGGGATGAAGCAGGATGTTTCCGGAGAAGTAATTGCGAGTCTGGATCTTGTGGGCTTCCAGATGCGCCACAAGCGCACGCTTTTGTTGGGGCGTGGAGCAGACCACTGGAACACCAAACCAGGAGGTTTCAGCAAGGGGATGCTCACCCGGAACACGCACGGGAAGAAGCTTCTCGAAACTGGCTCCGATCCGCTCCTTGGCCAGGCGACGACGGCGATGGATTTCATCGAACTTGGTCATTTGGACCACTCCGATCGCCCCTTGCAGGTCCAGCGGCTTGAGATTGTAGCCTATTTCACTGAAAATGTACCTGTGGTCAACGACCTGGTCGTATTCAGGGAGCCATCGATCAAAACGCTTCCCGCAACAGCCGGCTTGGAGCAGATTGCCTTTCCCGACACAGACACAATCACGCCCCCACCACGCAAGGGATCGGGCGATCTTCATCAAATCTTCGTCATTGGAGACGACCATTCCTCCTTCACCCGTACAGAGGTGGTGGGAGGAATAAAAACTATTGGAGCTGGCAACGGCATACTCGTTCAAGAATTTGCCTCGCCAAGTGGATCCAAGGCTGTCGCAATCATCCAGCACGAGGTGGATGTTCTTGTCTTTGCAAAGAGCGATCAACCGGTCCATGTCCGGCGGGTTGGCCAACACCGGCGAAAGCAGGACGGCTCTGGTTTTTGGTGTGATTTTGGCTTCCACCTGTTCCAGGTCGAAGTTCAGGGAGTTCATCTCGATGTCCGTCCATACGGGCACAAGACCGTTTTGGATCACGGGAGTGACGGTTGTTGGAAATCCCACCACAGACACGATGATCTCGTCGCCGTCTGCCCAGCCAAAACGGCGCTTCAAAGCAGAAATCAACACAAGGTTCGCCGACGATCCGGAATTGACCATCAGGGCATGCTTTTCTCGAATCTTCCTGGAGAAGGCGGTTTCGAATTCGCGTACGGATTCACCCGCCGAGAGCCACGTCCCCTGCAGAAGCGAACCGACCGCCGCACCGATCTCCTCCGTTCCCCAGTACGGACCCGAGTAGTAGACCCAGGACGCCCCCGGGACAAATTTTGACATGTCGTTGTGCAGGTAGGGGAAAAAACCTTCCTTGCCCTTCAGGCCAGCCAGCATGGCGCCAAGAGTCTCTTCCGAGCCGAGTTTGATGTCAGAATAGGTTGTTTTCATGCGTTTTCACTCCAGCAAATGGCGAAGGGAGCGCCAAGATTAGAAATATTCCTGGCCGAAGAAATCGTTCCTTGAGCACAACTCAACAAAAAATGTCATCCCACAAAGCGCTTCCAGCGGGTTAGGGTGTTCCTCAATGTATCCCTTTTTGGGGCAAGAAGCCAGTCATTCCACAACCGGCCAATTTTTGACAAAATCCTGGCGCGAATCCGCCCCCTTCAAGGCTCACGGATATTTTGGAATGGAGGTATTTGATATTCAAAATGGAACATGGCTTCTGAATCTGATGATTTTACAGAAAATCCAAAATTCGAATAAAACGCAGTTGCTCGCTGGTTGTCTTTGAAACAATCAAGACCTATGGATTTCATCCCCTTCAGCAAGGAAGTTTTCACACAACTTCCCAACAACTCCCTTCCGATATTCATGGTTCGGTACTCAGGAAGAACAGCGATCAGGGCAATATAGGCGTTTAGTTGAACAAAATCATTCGCGTAGTAGGCAATAAACCCCAGGGTTTCCCCTTTGTCATTGATCGCGACCTCAACAATTGCATGATCAGCAAGTTTGTTCGCATATTCGTCTAGGGAGGATATAATACGAGACAATTCAGGAAAGCATTCAGAATACTGCGCGAGTATGATTTTGATCTCGTCTAAACGATGAATTTGCTGGATTAACAATGTGATACTGTGTTGACTTTTTTGTTTAGCATTTCAAAGAATCACCAATTGAAGTATGGATAACCAACGATGTTTTACAAGGAAACCCGCACCCACTGATCAAGATTTTTCAGCATCTCCAACATCTGGGTCTCTGACTCAAAGCGTAAAAGTAGGATGCCTACGGTTTCGCTGGAATTCTGGAAAGCCTTGACCGGAGATCCAGGCTGAATCATCAGCTCCATGGACACGAGGTGTTTTTGGCGAAATTCAGGATCGATCTCGATCGCTTTGAGGATGCCGGTCTCGTTGCTGTGCAAGACGTACGAACTCCAAAAGCCGGTTGGCTCCACCATGCGGACATGGCCGCAGTCTTCCCCCATCGCCGCTTGGATGGCGAGTTTGATCATGTCGATGCCCGTGGCCAACTGCGAGAGTTCCGGAATGCAGTTCCCTCCAGACCGAGGGCCGATCTCCATGATCATGGGTTCGCCATTTTGGCAGACCCGAATATCGAAATTGTACGTGCCATGTTGGAGCCCGAGCAGGTCAAAGGCTCGCTGCAACTCGGAATGCATCTTGTCTTGCACGGCAGTCGAATGCTGGAATGGAGTCGAGAGGGCAATGGTGATGTAGGGATTGTGCGGGGCTGCCCGGCGATGGTCGTTGTTGAAGAGCCTGAAAACAAGTTTCCCGTTCCAAGAAAATCCGTCGCCGCTCATCAGATAACCCACGGGCTCGATGAACTCCTCCACCACAAAACGCTTGCAACGAGAGAATGAAAGCGCGTACTGGATCGCCTCCGGCAAAAGCTCAGGGGCAACCACCTTGGTCACCCCTTTCGAGCCCGACGAATCCACCGGCTTCACGATCACTGGCAGGGAGAATTGGGAGAGGTTCACCTCTCCTTGTTCGGAAGCCGCGTAACCGATCGCCTTCGGCGTGAAAAAGTCGTTGTCCGTCAGAAATTTGCGGAAGCGATCCTTGTTGCAGAGGATCTCCACGGAGTCGTAGGGGTGAGTCGGGAAGCCCATCCGCTCGCAGACGTAAGCCGCAGTTGGAGCGGCTGGGTCAGAGGCATAACAAACCACTCCATCCACCTTGAGCCGGCGGGCGAGCTCCAATACTCCCTCTTTGTCGGTGGTGGAGACGTTGTGGTATTCGTGGGCGAAGGCATGGCCTGGGTTGGTCGGCACGTTGTCGCACGTGATCACGTAGTACCCGAGTTCCCGAGCGCGCTGTACGGAAGGAACCTGGAAAAAGGAGCCGCCGAGCAGAAGTGCTTTTTTCATGACGTGTGATTTCTCCGAAACATGCATGCCAGAATCTGTCTAGTCGCCCTACAGGGGTATGCACTGAAAAGTAAGCCTTAGAAAGGAAATTTTCCGAACAATTGCCTACCAAATGAAGGCCCAACCGACCCGTCCCTCCCTTCAGGCAAGGGGCAGGGCCCGACCAAGTGAGCTTCGCGATTTGTCAGGAGGAGATGACAATTGGAGTGCGTTCGGCACCACAACCTCGGCTTTCTTCTGTTTTCACTTGGACGAATTTGCGAATGTTCGCGAAGGTATCCATTTGTTGCTCGCCAGAATCGAATTCGAGAATGAGTTCTCCAATAACCCCCTCCACTCCCGTGTAACCTAAAATCGCCTCTCCGGGCTGCACGCAAATTTTGATTTCGCGCACATGTTTTTCCAAAAATTCTGGATCGATCTCAAGTGCTCTAAACACTCCTTGCACCAAGCTACTGATCTGGTAAGATGCCAAGAACCGCTTCCCAGAAGCGGGCCCAACCATTTTGCACTCCTGACCAATTGCGGCAAGGATAGATGCTTCGGTCAAGTCCACTCCCGTGGAGAGTTTCGCAAGATGGGGAATGGAGCAGCCACCAGCTCTTGGGGCGATTTCCATGAGAACCGGCAAGCCATCGGACTGGACGCGTACATCAAAATTGTACGTGCCGCTTTTCAGTTTGAGAAGCTCAAATGCGCGTTGAATCTCCTTGTCAATATTCGATTGAATCTCCTCCGTGTGGAGGCAAGGAACCGAAACAAATGCCGAGTAGAACGGCGCGACGGGATCCCGTAGATCATTGCAATACAACCGATACACCAATCTCCCATCGATCGAAAAACCATCCCCAGAAATGGCTACTCCAGATGGCTCAATAAACTCCTCAACGATGATTTTTTTCAGCCTGGAATGACGAAGGGCATTCCTCGTGGCGGTTTCCAGGCCGGCTGGAAGATCCACCTGCGACACCCCTCGACTGGCGGAAGAGTCGACAGGTTTCACAATCACCGGATATTTGAATTCTTGCAGATGGATAGAGGAAATTTCACTTTCGTGGAAACCAACAGCTTTCGGAGTCCGAAACCCATTTTCGGATAGAAAATTTCGGAACCGATCCTTGTTGCAAAGAATTTCCACAGAATCCGATGGGTGTGTCGGCAGCCCCAATTGTTCGCAAACCCAGGCTACAATCGGAGCTGCCATGTCGCCTGCGCAAAGGACGCCATCCACCTTGCAGCGTCGAGCGAGATCGAGCACACCTTGTCTATCCAGCGTGCTGACGTTATGGCTTTCGCTGGCAATCGCATGCCCTGGACTGGATGGGATATTGTCGCACGTGATGACATGCAAGCCCAAACGCTTTGCAGAAAGGATCAGAGGGAGTTGTGGATGCGATGCTCCAAGGATCAGGATTTTTTTCATCACCGGGGGTCTTTCTGAAACGGCAAGTCGCTTTTGGTGCGAGGGATTGTGGCAAAATTTGACGGGCTGAGTTTGGGAAGTCAGGCTAATGGACGACAACCTTGACCCATCTACGTATCTCCCGGATCATCTCCGTCATCTCCTGGTTCGATCCAAATTCGAGAATGAGCTGGCCGATCACCCCTTCAAAGCCTGTGAAAGATCGAACGTGATCGCCGGGAACAACGGTCAGGAACATGTCTCGGACGTGGCTGGCTTGAAATTCGGGATCGATTTCCAGATGATGAAATGTCCCCTCTTCCGTGCTATTGATGTCGTAGGCGGCCCAAAATCCCTTTGGATCAAGAAGCTCCATCGGGCGGCATAGCTCCCCAACCGCAGCTAGGATGGTTGCCTCGATCAGATCCACACCCGTTGCAAATTTTGCCAATTGAGGGATCCAGCCCCCGCCTGCCCGAGGAGCAATTTCCATGAGGATCGGCTCACCATCAAATCCAATCCGGACATCGAAATTGTAGGTGCCATTTTTTAAGCCCATCAGCCGAAAGGCCCTCTGGATCTCGGCGTCTATCCTTTTGATCCGCTCTGGCGAATGCTGCAACGGGGCGGATGTGCATACCGAATAGAGTGGTGCCGCGGGATCCCGAATGTCATTGCAATAAAACCGAAAAACGAGTTCACCATCAAGCGAAAACCCATCCCCTGTGATCAGCGGCCCATCCGCTTGGACAAACTCCTCCACAAGGATTTGTTCCGCTCGGGAGTAGAACAGTGCGGCCGTCGCAGCGTCCCTAAATCCGTCCGGAGAATCAATCAAAGAAACGCCACGACTGGCGGAGGAATCTACGGGCTTCACCAACACTGGAAACGTAAAATCCAAAATCTGAGCGGTCTCAAGTTCATCCCTAAAAAAACTTCTCACCTTCGGAGTCTTGAAGTTGTTATCCACAAGAAATTGTCTGAATTTGGACTTATTGCAAAGTATCGAAACAGATTCGTAAGGATGACTTGGCAGGTCCAAGCGATTGCCAACCAACGCAACCGTTGGGCAGGCAAGATCGCTGGTGCAGGCGATCCCATCCACTTTAAGGGACTTTGCAAGTTCAAGAACAGCACCATCATCAACGATACTGATGTTTTGGTACTCGTGCGCAAACGCATGACCAGGATTGGCAGGCTTGTTGTCGCAGGTAATCACGTACAAGCCCATCTCACAAGCTCGCTGAATCATGGGAAGCTGGGAGTAGGAGCCACCAAGAATTAAGAGCTTTTTCATCGGTCAGTTTTCATAGGAAGAGTGGTGAATCTGAAACATATGTCTGATCATGAATCATTGCCAAATTGGGCAGGGAGAACAATATTGTACGCTTGAAGATGATCGGAAATCAACGCCTTATCACAGAACATGAGATGATCCAAGATCGAAAGAAATGGTACAAATTCACCGCCAAATTGAGGGTATTCCATGGCAATGGCGCGGTGGAATTTCAAATTGATCCCATGCCCACGGAAGGATTCCTCATGATACAACTCGATGCCTCCGATAGGATTGATGTAGGTGTCTGCCCGTTCCCTGATGCAGATTTCAAGGATCCTTTCCTCTCCCTTTTTGTCCAGCATATTTGGATGGGAAGTGGATGCCGTTGAGATTGGCGTAGCAATACCAAGAAATCCGGCCACTTGGCGAATGCTGTGAGCAACGAATTCAGAAATATCAAGGATGGGGCTATGGATGATTTCCTGGAAGAGCGGGAACACAACTTTAAACTGTGGCGCCCTTTTGTAGCCTAACGCAACAGTCTTTTCCAACTTTGATTTCCAGGTGTTCTCATCGATGATCCGGGTATCGATGATTTTCCGGTTTTGGCTAACATGCTGAACGGGGATGCTGAACAGGTGAGGCTGATTTTGGAGCAGAAGCCGGTTCCGATGGATCCAGCCTTTTTTGATAAAGCTCACATCGTCCAGCAAAATGAAATGATCTACCGCCGCTAGCAGCTGGAAGTAGCCAATGTAAGGCAGAAAATATGGCTGCATGATCCCTAGAATCATCGTAAGCCTGTAAGACTTGGAGAGGCTGCCTGAAGTGACTCAAGGTCTGTTGACATTAGAGTCATTCGATTCCAAACCGGGTAATTGGGGGCAAGCGTTTAACCCTTGGCACAAGGCTGCATCAGATGAGGTGTGAAAAAAACCACTCTGGATCCCCAAAAACGGTGGGCGGGGGTCAAGTACGCCACAATATACCAGTTCGTGAGACTTTAAGTCAACTTCTCTTCCGTGCGCAAAGACGCCTTGATCGCGGCGGCGCAGGTAACGAGACAGATCGCGTCCCGTTGGCTCGAGCCTGGATCGTTTCCGCTCGCCCACCGGGCTGAGGACACTTTTTCCACCACTGTACGGCCACCTTTGACAGATTCTGGCTGCCATTCGATTGAAAGAAGTGTTTTGACTTTTTAATGGACTAACTTTTGCGAATTGAGCCACGCTCGATAGGGAGCACGGCCCGTTGTGAGGCACTTCTAGGTTCATTTTTTGGCGAATCAGGTTCGGTAAAATCGATCCTTTCCCATGCTGTCTGCATGGCACACCCCGCTTCACGGCGGGTCTCCGTTCACAAACTTGTTTGGCAACAGCCTGCCCCACTCTGAAAGTGCGTGAAGGAAAAATTCCAGGCAAAATCAAGATGCGAACTTACGTGTCTGACCGTAGTTTCCAAATTGGGACTAGCAAGTGGCCATCGATCTCGGACCGAGGTCTACGCTAGTTCCACATGTGTTACAGCACGCACCACGCTCGGTATTCGAGCGGTTCGCTCAAAAAAGAGCTTGCACTCCATCTCAGAAAGGAACACAATCAGGATGTGACGATCCAGGAATCGCTGCCGGGCCCGGGGATGGGAGGTGGCGAGGCACCGATCGGGGCACCTGCTGTCGAGTCTACTACAGTACAGTCCAGCCAACAGCTAAGTTGAGCCTTCTGGACGTTGTAATGCTGTCCGCCCAATCCCACCTTTGTTCGCCACTCGCTCCAACTCGGAGTCTGATCATGCACGCCAAGTCCATGTACAATCTGAAAATTGCCATTGTTCTCCTTCTTGTCCTGCTCGGATCCGCGCAGGCCACCAACTACTATTTCAAGCGTTCCACCGGTTCCAACACCACCACCGGCCTTGATACCTTGCACCCTTGGGCCTCCACTCAGGCTCTCAAAGGCAAAGTCATTTTGTTGCCAGGAGATTCCCTCCTGTTCCGGAGAGGCGAAACCTTCGCCAACGAAACCCTCTTCTTAGCGCGGCACATCAAGACCCAGGGAACAGGCGCCAAGCCAATCGTGATCGGCGCTTGGGGATCTGGAACCGCCAAACCCATCCTGACCAGCTCCAATGGTCGGCTAATGGTCCTGGAAAAAGTCACCAATGTTTTCATCGAAAATTTGGCTTTGAGCGGCGCTCGATACGGATGTATCGAGATGGCTGACTCGCTGCCATCCAACATCCGTGTCCAGAACAACGACCTTTCCAAGTGCGGCGGCGGTGTGTACGCCTCCGGAACCCAAATCACCATCTCGAACAACACCATTCACGACATGAAGATGGTGGTCAACACCAAAGGTGCCGCCGGAACCAATGCCGCCAACGACGACTACGGCGCGTCCGGCATCGGCCTTTCCCGGATCAACGGCTGCACCGTGACCGGGAACAACCTCTGGAACCTTAAGGCACCTTCCTACGACTATGGAGACGACGGCGGGGCCTTCGAGCTTTGGGGAACCGTCCGCAATTGCGAGGTGTACCGGAACAAAATCCGCACCACCAGCGGCTTGCTGGAAGCCGGCGGTCAGGCCGGAGATTCGGTCACCAATTTCAAGTTCCACCACAACATTGCCTTCGAGACCGGGGCCTTTTTCTGTCTGCACATCCGGTCTCCCCGCACCAGTTACGGCATCTATTACCGCGACATCGCTTTTGACCACAACCTTTCGATCAACCACAAGCGGAACCCTGGTTTCCACTTGCTGACCACCGGTGACACGTTGAGCGACCCCAAAATTCTCCAGGTGCGCAACAACATTTTCCTTTCCGATAGCCTGGAATCTTATGTCTACCAGGAAGGCCTCTCTAGCACCAAAAAGATGCCCGGAACCTTCATGAACAACCTGTTGTGGTGCGTTTCCAAGCCTGACATTTCCAAGCGTCTGCAATCCACTTCCGAAAAATTCGGGAACCCATTGTTCGCGATCAGCGATTGGTACAAAGCGGATACCCTGACAGACAACATTGCCGCCTACCGTCCCCAAGCCACCAGTCCACTCGTTGGGGCAGGAATTGTCCTAAAGAACGTTCCGACCTCGTACTCCTACGATTTCGCTTGGCAGCCGGCTGTTACCAGTGAATCGACAGAAATTGGTCCGCTAAATGTGATGCCTGTAAAGAAGGCCGAACTTGCCGGCAGGCTCTCGGAATCTTCCCAAGCCTTGTTTACGGTAAAGCGCAACCTGGGAGATTTGCAGGTGGTGACGCAGCAGGCAAGTGGCTATGACATCCATTATCGGGTGGTCGGGATGGATGGCCGGACCATTGCTGGTCCCGGAACCTGGTCTGGCCGCGAAGGCGCCAACACCTGGACGTTGCCCTTGCCTAAGGCTACCGGCATGTCGGTGCTGATGCTGAACGGACCCGAAATCGGAAGCCAGACGATCTCGATCCCCAACTTGAAGTGAAATAAATGGGTGGAACTCGCCTTTCGGCAAAGGGCGAGTTCTCCGGTTGATGTATTTTGTGGGTCACTACCTTTAGTGAGATTTTTCCGCACTTAAAGAAGGCGACCCAGCATGCCGTTGATCCGTTCGACAAACCTTCGCTGGCTCCAGGTAGCCAGCCTTCCTGTTTTGATGCTCTGGCTGCTTAGTTCCTGTGCCTTCGCACCTGGCATGAAGTATGATCCTGGTGCCCCGGAAGGAAACAAGGTCGACACCACCGGCACTTTCTCGGGGCTGACCGTTGAACTCCAGTCGCTGACCCCCCGTCAGGCCATGCTCTCCAATCTCCGCGGGGATAGCATCCGTCGGGCTACCCTTCCGGAAGAGATCCGGGCCTACAAACCAGGCTCCTACCGGCTCGGCAAATTCGATGTTTTGGCGATCGCCATTTGGGAACACCCAGAGCTGACCATGCCCTTCGGCGAGTACCGGACCGATGACGCAGCGGGCCACATGATCGATGACAGTGGATCGTTTTTTTTTCCGTACGCTGGAACCATCCGTGCCGAAGGGATGACCACCACCGAGTTGCGTGAAAAGCTTGCTACGCGGCTTTCTCGAGTCCTGAACAACCCCCAGATCAACGTAAAAGTGACGGGTTTCCGAAGCCAACATGCCTACGTTAATGGCGCCGTTGGGCGACCAGGAAAGATTGCCCTGACAAATAGTCCGCTCAGCATCATCGATGCCATCAATCAGGCAGGGGGACTGCAAGGAAATTCTGACCCAGGCCATATTGAGCTTCTTCGCGATGGACAAACTTACGTCTTGGATCTCAGTGAATCCTCCGTTGGAGGGATCCCAACCTCCGGTCTGTGGTTGAAGAACCTCGATGTCCTCCGGATACCTTCGACCGACGAGAGCAAAGTGTATGTGCTGGGTGAGGTCCGTGATCCTCAGGCAGTTTCCTTTTCTACCGGAAAGATCTCCTTGGTGCATGCACTGATGCGCGCGGGAGGCATCAACAACCTGACTGCCCAAGCCAAGGCGATCTACGTCATACGGGGGGAGAATATTTCCCGGATCAAGGTTTGGCATCTGGATGCCAGAAACCCGCTTTCCTTGGCGATGGCAGACCGTTTCCAGCTTCAACCCAAAGATGTGATTTACGTGGATGCAACGGGCCTGGTGTCCTGGAACCGGGTCATCTCGCTGATCGCGCCAACCATCGATCTTTTGGGCAACGGAATTATCTCTACCAACACCGTCAAAACAATCACAAATCAGTAGGGATAAACGAACTGTGGATTTAGACAATCAGACAACCATTACTCTCCAAGATGTCCCTTATATCCTCCGACGTCGTTGGTGGTTGATTGGGGCCCTCAGCCTCTTAGGGGCTCTTATCGGGGCGTTTAAGGGTATCAAAGCTGTACAGCTCTACAAAGCGGACGTGATGGTCCAAGTTGGAGAAAGCAATAACCGAAACGGCTCCGAAGTCGCAGAAATCAGCCGCCTGACGGAAGCATTTTCTCTGACCAACGCCACCGAGGGAGAAATTGAAATCGCCAAGAGTCGGCTCGTGTTGAGTGAAGTCGTGCGCAAACGTGGCCTCAACCTCGCCGTGGAGCCTCCTAAACGCTCCATTGTCGACCGACTCCTGCGTAAACCTGAGCCGTATGTCGATTTGGTTTATTTTGGACTGCCTGATTCACTTCTCGGGACAGCCTTTGAAATCGAACTGATCTCAGACTCCGGTGCATACGTCGTTCGAAAAAAAGACACTTCCGAGAACCCTCAAGCGAAAAATCCGGTTCTTTTACAAGTTCGGTCAGAGGAGGTAGTGGATTCTTCTTCAAATTCTTATGGGATCCATGTTCTTGTCCGAGGCTTTTATTTCTGCGAGGTGGGTAGTGTATTTACCGTTGTCCATCAAGATGAACTCGCGGCAATCCAATCCCTGGCTACAGGGCTCTCTGTGGAAGAAATCGGAAAGAAAACGGGCCTTATTTCCTTGAGCTATGAGTCCACCAGTTCAAAGCAGGCCGCAGAAATCGCCAATGACATCGCGGAAGCATATGTCAGCCAAAACGTTGATCGCCGCACGCGTGAAGTCGTCGAGCGATACGCTTACATTCAGCAACAACTGCCATCCCTCAAAAAGGCATCCGAGGATGCACAGAACAAGCTGCGCCAATACCGGTCTAGCGTTGGATCCGTCGACCTTTCGCGTGAGGTGGAGCAAGCTCTGTCGCAACAGGCAGACATTGGTAGGCAATTGTTGGACTTAAGCCAAAAGAAAAAGGAAGCACTTGAAAAATACCGGACAGATCACCCCGTTGTCCGGTACATCGACTCTTCCATTGTAGCCCTCAGGAACCAAGAGGCCAGACTTCAGAATAAAGTGAAGTCTCTGCCGTTCCAGCAACAAGAAATCATGGACATGCTCCATGACGTTGAAGTGACCACCCAACGATACACCAAGGTACAGAACGAAGCCCAACAGATCCAGGCTGTCGCCGACCAGAAGGTCAGCGATGTCAGGATCGTGGATCGGGCCGTGCGTGGTTCCTTTGTGCCGAAGCGAGGCACGTTTAGTCTTGCCCTGATGGGTTTGATCCTTGGCGGCCTCGCGGCGACTTCGCTTGCCGTGGGGCACCGCATGCTGTATAGCTTTGTCGAATCGCCGGCCTACCTTGAGTCGGTGTTCCAACAGCCGGTTTTGGCGATCTTATCGCATAGCGATTTGCAGAGCAAGCTCAACGCTAGGCTGAAAAAAGGCATCAAGGGCATTCACCTGTTGTCTGTTGAGGCACCGGAAGACCTGCCGATGGAAGCGCTTCGATCGTCCGTTTCGCCGGTAAAAATGTCTATCCGGCGGTCGATGAACAATCTAACCATGATCGTTGGGGCTTCTCCTGGAAGCGGCAAGTCGTTTGTAGCCGCAAACCTTGCCGTCCAAATCGCTCAAACCGGGGCTAAGGTCCTGTTGATCGATGCGGACCTTCGCAAAGGAAATCTCCAAAATCTTTTCAGCATCCGGCAGGAGAATGGACTGTCTGAGGTGCTCACTGGCTCAGCCACGGTCGAATCCGTGATCGTCGACACTCGGATTCCCGATCTGTTCCTGCTTCCCACGGGGGGCTTCACCAATCGATCGACCGTTCTATTGCAATCGGTCCATTTTGATCGGCTGCTGGAATCGGTCTCCAAATCCTACGACATCGTGATTTTGGATGCTCCGCCGGTGCTTGCGCTCAGTGATGCGACGGTCATTGCCTCCCATGTCGGGACCATTTTGCTGGTGTTCAAGCATGCTTCCCACACGACTGCCGAGATCGAGGCATGCCGGAAAGGACTGGATCTGGTCAATGCCACCGTGACCGGGATCATCCTCAACGACGTCGATCCGAATGCACCCATCAATGGGCAACCATTGTCCAAACAAACCTACAAGTACAGCAAAGCCACCACTTGAATGGGATGAACTCAAACAACACTTCCCAGGCAACGGTCAACTCGGGGAAACCCGTGGTGACCGTTTGTTGTTTGACGTTCAATCACGCACCTTTTATCGAGAAAACCTTAAACGGCTTCCTGAAACAGGTAACCGCTTTTCCAGTGCAATTTCTCGTTCACGATGATGCTTCCACCGATGGTACTCAAAAGATCCTGCTGAAATATGCAGCGATGTACCCCGGTCGATTAGAGTTTATTTTGCAGCCAAAAAATATCTGGTCGCAAAATATCAATGCTTTTGAAACGGAATTTTTCCCCAGGTGTCAGAGCGAATACATTGCACTTTGCGAAGGAGATGACTACTGGACAGATCCCCAAAAGCTCCAACGCCAAGTCGAGTATTTCGAAGCCCATCCTGAAGTCGCGCTAGTCCACACTGATTTTGCGATTGATTGCCCGCCAGGCCATGATTACCTGCCTTATTATGAATCCATGCAACGTCGACGGCGTTCCGGAAAAATATTCCCGGAATTATTCCTAGGGAATTTTATCAGTACGCCAACCGTCATGGTACGCACAGAGCTTTACCGAAAAGTATCCAAGAAATTCGCTGACGAAAATATCGATTATAATTTTGACCTTCTCTATTGGTTGGAATTTGCTCGCGATCACGAAATCCATTTCATACCTATTACAACAGCTGTTTATCGTATCCACACTGGGGGCGTTTCTCATGACCGGACCTTCATGGACCGGAACTTTGGGAAAATACTTACTTACCATTTGATCAACTCCTTCCGACCGGATCACATATCGGAGTTGGATAAGGGGGCGGTTAGGTTATTAGGAAATCGGATTCTTGATGTTTCCAAACTGATTCATCAAAAAAGAACAGACCAGTGGAAAGCTTGGAGAAAGGCCAGAGAATTGATCGGCTCCCTGGAAACGTTGAAGCTTTTCTTTGAACGTTTCCGAGGGAAAATGCAGAAATGATCTTCGATGACAATGATTTGAAACATAGGCTTACCTCATTGACCTTTTCCATATGCGAAAGCCCGGCGAACAAAGGATGTTATGTTCCTAAGCGTTCCGCTCAATGGAGTAGCAATCACTTGTTTGGTTTACATAATGCGAAATTATCTCTACTCTTTTGAGTCGTTGTTGTGATTTTTACCGCAGCTTCCGTTCGACCATAAGACCACTATCCAACTAAGGCGAGCAAATAATCCATGAGATCCAGTCAAATCTACCTCGATAAGAGCTGGAAGAGTGAACTCTGCTTGCGGATTTCCCGTGCTTAGGCGCCAAATTCAGCCTCCTCCTCTGGTGGGAGCATTCAAAGAAACATTCCAATTTCCTGCACTAGTCGTGCTTTTATCCATTTTCATCACTATACGGTTCTTTTCCTTTTTGGCAGCTCCGGAACTTACTCTTTGGAAAATTTCCGAGAAATTACTGGGCCTGTTCCTGATTTGCTTAATGGTTTTTTACCCAAAAAAAACGCAAGAATCGTTCTACCATGGTGATTTTCAGTGGCTGCATTTAACACTATTCATTTTGGCAATGCTCGCTTTTGTTCCACTATATCTCGCCCAAGGGCAATCTCTAATATCCAGCATGAATTATAATTTTGATGCGATTTTTTGGCTATTTTATCTATTTCTTTTACGCGCCCAGATTCATCCCCGCACATTGATTCGCATCTGCGTGTGGGCTGGATTCGGCTGGTCGCTTGTCAACATTATCCAACAATTCACATTTCCTCGCTTTATTTTCACCTCAATGGAAGGGTTAACTCCGGAACTTCTGATTGAAAAAAGCAGAGGGGGAATTATACGATTCATGATTGACGGCGTATTTTTCGCAATGCTCGCTCAGTACTATGCATTCAATCGCTATTTAATTACCAACAAACTGAAATATGCTGGATATGTATTATTTATACTGGTTGGCGTTTACTGTACCGCTACTCGACAGACCCTTGCCGTGTCTTTTGGGGTGATGATTTTTATTACCGCCGGCTATTTTCTTCATAAGCGTGGGAAATTACCGGTCAAGTACTTTTTTGCACTAATTGTAGTGATCGCGATCGGATATTTTTTCAGTGGTGCTGTCTTCGGTAAGCTTGTAGAAATGACCAAAGAGGATGCCACAGAGGACAATATCCGAGTTAAGGCCCTCAATTACTTTTTCTTTGAGCACTGGGTTCACCCAACTGCCTATGTTTTTGGAAATGGCATTCCAAAGTACGACTCCCCTTTGGGAAAAGAAATGCAATACCTAATGAAGGTGAAAGGGCTTTATCAATCCGATATCGGGATCGTCGGAACCCTAAGTATTCATGGCATTTTTTATGCCGCTGCAGCGTTGGCATCGGTAATTTTCGGGGCATTCCGTAGTCAAGGAGTTCATAAGCTTTTTGTCAACGGAACTTTTATTGGGATAATTGCCGCGCTCCCCCTAACACCATATTTTATTAGCGGGAGTCAAGCTCCATTTTTCTGTATTCTTTATCTGTTAGCAGATCGAAAGGCACTAATCAATTGGGATTTTGTCAAACCCACCGTGCGTGGAGAACAGCGCAACTTAGGAAACCTGAACACCCGCCAATTAAAGCCCACGGATTCGTACAAAGGATCGAAAATTCCTGAAACGCGCTAAGCACTGTCGCCGGACCCCCAAAGTGATTCGCTTTGCTTGTTGACGGGGAGTCTTGGTGCCGGTTGCGTGCTCTTTGCGAGTGTAGAAAGGAGCAGTGGACGTAGGTTGTGGAAATCGTGAACCAACCACAATCAGAGTGAACCCTACGTCCATGAAGAAGATACACATTGCCATCCGATCCGCAGCTCGTGATCTTGTCCAGACCGTCCTTCAGGAGACTCTGGGTTCCGACTTCCGGCTGTTGCCGGTGGCCAGGCCAGGTGCCGGGAGAAGAAAGAAGGTGATTTCGTGAAGCTCCTGAAATCGGCCCGGTACTCCATGCTGCGTAGCGGGAACCGACCTGAAGGAGAAGTGCCAGTAACGCGTTGACGAGATCGACGAGTGGCTTCATGACTCCGGAGACGCGTACAGGATGAAAGATTCGATTCGACAGATTCTGACTGGAGCCTCGGTCGATGTGGTATCGGGGCTTCTGCTGGAATGGAATCCTGGACATGTTTCGGCTCTAACAGTCCAATGCCAACGCGGAGAGTCTCAATGCACGCCTCCAAGCGGTGCGGGTGAAATCTCGAGGCCACCGCAACTATGAGTCCTTCAAACGAGACGTCCTGTTCCACCTGGGAGGCCTGAATCTCCACCCGGTTTTCCCAGGCTAATCCACTGATATCGCGGTAGACCCGTTTCTACACATCTAGGATAGACACAACCTCCCTCATCCCAGCCTGATTGCTGGACGATTTTGGATCAAATTCCTTCCTTTCCTTCACTTGAAGGTTCGTTAATCCTGATAAAATCATCTATTACATTCAATTTAACCGAAATGACACTCATTGATGCCACCCGATTCAATGCTCCGTTGACAATGTACGATATTGGGAAGCAAACAAGAAAAACAACAATTGCAGACACTGGCACAGCAATGAATTCTCCAAAGGTCCAGGTTACAGCAGAAAACGATGAAAATTTTGACAGAACCTCATTGCGAATAAAAATATTATCATGGAATAAATACACGCCAAAGACCGAGCCAGATAACCATCTCACATTCAGATTTATTTTAGTTTTCAGAAAAAGCATGAATAAGGAGAACGAGGCGACAACGACAATAGGATTGTTATACGTAAAAAAGCTCCACGCGCGTCGATAATGATTCAGATACGAGGAGCCAATAACCAATGTAAACACGGCAAGACTACAGCCAATGTATGAAAGCAGATAAATTTTCCGGGATATCTGCGTTAATTTGTGTTCAAATCGATGAATTGTCCGCCCAAAACAATAAATCCCCAGAAGGTGAACGACAGAAGCTCCACCACAAATCCCCAGCCAAGGAAAATTATAGTAAAACCCATATATGCAAAGCAGAAAAAAGACAACAACTGCGAATCCTAACACCTGGCGATCATTCATTGCATTGAACAATTTGTCAACATATTGAGCGACGAATAACAGGACAAAGTAAGCAACCAAGAACCAGTAGGCCCAAGGCGAAAATTGTGTCACAATCGATCTGTCAACAAAAAACATCACCCCCATTGAAATCAGGGAGAATACTGCTCCTGAAGCAACCAAAATGACGATATTTTTCGTTTTGAACTTCACCCCAAAATACCCTGATATTAGTATGAAAACATTCACTGCCACCACAAGAAACGAATCGATCAATACTCTTGAGGAAAAGTGGCCCCAATCGCTGGCTGGAAACCGATTGTCCATTAACCCACGAAGCATCAATGAGTGAACAACAAGGTGATGCATGACAATCATAACCATCAGAATGATCCGCAAAACCTCGAAATTATTACGTCGATCCAATTTCACAATTCGACTCCTTTCATCGAGAAATGCACCGTCGCCGCTCACCAAATCCGGCAATATTCATTTCAAAGTCTTTATTGGAGGCAAGATCTCCGCAAGTAAATCCGCTCGAGCCTTGTGCATGGACCGGTGCGTACGTGAGCTGGCAGTTTTCCTTGCACAATCAGCAAGGCTCACGAAATCCACCTTCCCTTGATGGATCGCAATCAATGCCTCTGCAAGTTTTGCGGGGTTATTCTTAGGAAACAACACCCCATTTACCCCATCCCGAACACAGAACGTATTTCCCGGGGTGTCGGAGGCGATGACCGGAACGCCTTGCGAAAAAGTGTCGAAAATGATCCTGGGCTGTTCGTCCAGGCGATTGGGAACCACAAGGAAGTGGTATTGACGGAGGGCATCAAAAAACTGTGGGCCATACCGCAACATCCCACAAAAATTGGCCTCCACGCCCAGTTCTTGGGCTTGCCGTGTCAAATTTTCCCGCTCCGCCCCTTCTCCCCAAATGTCTATAACCAAGGGTACCCCTGATTCCTTGGCGATTTTGGCCGCTTGTAAAAGCAAATCGGCACCTTTATCTACAATGAGTCTGGCAAAAAATCCCACTCGAATCTTTTGTGGGAAATTTTTGACTTTTTCAGCCACATCCAGCTTGAATTGTTCCTCGGTCACAATTGACTCTTCATCCATCCAAGTCGCAGGAATGACCCGGTACAAACCTTCTGCAGGCGCCAGAGTGTCCCTGTACTCCTGGCTTGTAAACGCAGCTGCGGTGGCGTATTTGACTGCCAGTTTTGCCGTGAATTCATGGAGCTTCATGTCCCATTTGCGCCAACCGGTTGCATTCATTCGGCGCCAGTGGGAAGTGGCTTCTACTATCACCAAAGTCCTAGTGGATGTGAACCATTTGAGCACCGGGAACAGGAATCCATAAAATAGAGGATGTTCATTCAGGCAAACATGGAGCAGGTCTGCCTTCCGAACATGGCACAGAATCCCGATATCTTCCAGAATCTTGATCGGAAGCTCCGCCATTCGCTTGCGGGTAGCGCGGTAATAAATGGGGATGTTGATCAAGACCAGTCGTTTTTGCAGCTCTGGGTGAACTGGCAGGTACTTGTCTGAGGGTGGGGGCGCATCGATGATGGGTGAGCCCAGATGGATCTCGGAGAGATAATCCAAATGACGTTCCAAATCCCGTTTCCAGAGATGATCTAAATAGATTTTACCCTCATGGCGGTAAACTTCCGCGTCTTCGATCAATAAATAGCGTTTTTTCATTTCTCACTTCCAACGAGATTTGAGGCTGTACATCATGCCGAGGAGGATTCCTAAAGACATTCAAACGAATTTGCGCAAAAATGGCACCTTAGCCAAGGTTCGGGCAAAAAACCAACTCCCTAAACTAACCCCGACAAATAGTAATGGTATATTAACAGAAACATTTAAATGCAATCTGGATAATGCATACCAGATCACATCGAGAACAAGCGGATGAACCAAATAGACACCCAAAGACGCTTGTGCAAAATCTGATTCCCATCCAGAGAGTTTCCCCGCCCAGTATTGGCGAACAAATAGGAACAATGCTGCGGAAGCGACCAAGTTCAGAGGATTGAGTCCAGTGTTGAAAAATTGTTGCCAAGCCACGGAGGTCGCTTTTCCCCACAACCCAATCCCTATGATGGAAAGGACTCCAAAGGTGGCAACCAAAGCTCCAGCAGCGAAGGTTGTTCTCCAACGTCGTAAAACATAGCCGAGCAAAAATAAGGAAAGAAAGGGAATAAATCCCTCCATGTTCAGGCCACCCTCGCGTTGATTCACCAGACCATGAACAAACCCAATCAGGAAATAAATCCAAATGGCAATGGAAATTCCCAGCACCTGACGGTCTGTCGATTCCCGCACGATCATCCGAAGGAATGGCGTAGCAAAATAAACCATCAAAAGTGGTAACAGAAACCAGAGCTGGTAGTACGCCCGAACATCCAGAGTTGCCAATAACTGATGCATCCAGGGCAGCGGCTCCCCCTTAATAGAGCTGCGCAAAAATGTCCACCCAGAATAGAATACACTCCAGCCCAAGAGCGGCACCAGTATACGTGAAATACGCCGTTTATAAAACTGGGTGATCGATTGATGATCTGGTCCTGAAAGCAGCAAGGCACCGCTGATCATCACCCAAACGGGAACGCACCATCGGCAAAAACCGTAAAAAATAGCACCGAGCCACCATCCAGAGGTGCCTCGAGATTCAGAAGCGGTTCCCGCAAACACCGCTACATGGGTTCCAACGACCGCAAGCGTCGCCAAGACCCGAAGTCGGTCTAGCCAGAATTCTCGGACCTTTGGCAAGGGCTCAACACTCATCTTGTTCCCACCGATCTCTAAATAGTCTAAAATTCACTTGGCATGCTCTCACCATGATGCCTTAAGAGCCTTTACTGGAGGCTGAAGTTCCCTCAGAAATTCCCCTCTGGCCTGATGCATGGCTCGATGACTCCGCGAACTGGACGTGGCACGAGCTGCCTCGCAAAGCGAGCGGTAGTTCACGCGGCCCTGGCAAAAGGCGAGGACTCTGTCAGCAAACTGGTCAACATCCTCCTTCGGGAATGAAAGCGCGTTTACGCCTTCGGTAACGCACGCTAAATTGCCGGCGGTTGCGGAAACAACAACAGGCACTCCTTGTGAAAATGCATCGAAAATGATCCGTGGCTGCTCGTCGTTCCTGTTCGGAACCGCCACAAGATGACTTTCACGCATTGCCGCAAAGAAATCTTTACCGTATTGAACAGTCCCGCGGAATCTGACCTCCACGCCAAGTTCGGCCGCAAGAGCCTCTAACTCTACGCGTCGAACCCCATCCCCCCAGATATCGACGCTGATTCGTCCTCCTTGATCCATCACCTTTCTGGCGGCCCTCAGCGCCAGATCGGCGCCTTTTTCATAGTTAAGATGGGCAAAAAAGCCGAGCCGGAAATCAGTAGAGAGACGATGCATTTTTGTCGCAAGGTCGATCTGGAACTGTTCCGCTTGCACAATAAATTCTTCGTCCACCCAGGTTGCCGGGATAATTTTCTGCAAACCCCGACCAGGCTTTGCCAATGAGTCCTGGTATTCCTGACACGTGAAGGCGGCCACAGCTGCGTTTCTGACAGTCATCCTCGCAGCCATTTCTCCAATGACCATTTTCCACTTCCGCCACCCTTGTTGGTTGGGTCGGCGCCAGTTGGACGTTGCTTCCACCATCACGAAAAGGCGTATCCGCGTGAAACGGCGAAGAAACCAGGAGAGCGGACCAAAGAAGAAAGGATGTTCGTTTACCGAAACGTGCAGAACATCGACACCTCGGAGATTTGCCAATATGCACAAATCCATCCATAGATTTTGGGGAAGATCGGTCAGGAGTCCAGGGCGAACGAAGCGACGTGGAACGATCGAGACAAGATCAATCCTCTCCTGAACATCGGAATCGATCGCCACGAATTTCTCCGGCGGCGGTGGACCATCGATGACCGGAGAGCCCAGCACGATCCGATCCAAATAAAGGAAATGGCGTTGAAGATCCCGGCGCCAAAGGTGATGGACGTAAAGACACCCCTGGTGACGGTATACCAATGCTTTCATGATTAATAAATACTTGTCACCCATTTCGCTCTCCCCCAATGTGCACAAATTAAAATGGAACCCTTTTCATGCACTCGTCGGTGCATTCCTCAATCACCTGATTCAACTTCGATTTCCAGTCAAGCTGGCGGCGAAGCCAGAACAACCCTCATACGCCGATCCTCCAGCCTCGATGCGGCCTTACCTACGCGCCTTGAATATAGCACTGTCCCGTTCCGCCTCGACCAAGACTAGTTTTCCCCTCCCATACGATCCATCCCATCCATTTTCATCTACACAGAGTCCGGAGCGCATGACCACGAAGTCCTTGAAACTGAACGTCTTGGTCAGCCTGTTGCGTTCGGCGACGACCTTCCTGTTCCCCTTGGTGACGTTTCCATATTCCACCCGGGTACTGGGTCCCGAGGGCATCGGGAAGTTGAATTTTGCGCTTTCTTTTGTTTCCTACTTCACCGTCATCGCTGCGATCGGGATCCCAATGTACGGGATCCGCGCCATCGCCCAGGCAAGATCCAACCGCGATCGCTTGACGGAAACCGCCCAAGAGCTCTTCCTGATGCAGCTGGCTGCGACGCTGGTCACGTTCCTCGCGTTTCTTGCCATTGTGGCATTCAGCCCCAAGCTCCAGGACGAGCGACTCCTGTTTTGGGTGGTCAGCACCACCATCGTATTTGGCTCCATGAGCTTGGATTGGCTCTACCAGGGGTTGGAAGACTACGTGTACATCGCCGCCCGTGGTATCTTGATCAATCTGGTGGGCCTGGTCGGACTGCTGTTACTTGTCAAATCGCCCCAAGACTACGTGATCAACGCGGCGATCACCGTCTTCGCCACACTGGGATCAGGTTTGTTCAACGTCTACCACGTCCGCCATATCTTTCTGGCCAAACGAACCCGACCCTTCGAATGGAAGAGACATTTCAAGCCGATGGGCTACAGTTACCTGCTGGCCCTGATTGTAGCTGTCTACAGCCGTCTGGACGTGGTCATGCTGGGATTTTTATCCTCCGTCGTTTCTGTCGCCTATTACACCACCGCCCTCAAGATCACGCGTATCCTGCTGAGCATGGTCAACACCATGGGTGGGGTGCTCATGCCGCGGCTTTCGTACTACATCTCCAACGGGCTGAAGGATGAATTCGACCGCATGCTCACCAAGTCCCTAGGGTTGGTGATGTTCATCACCCTCCCCATGGTCGCTGGGCTGTCCATGCTTTCCAAGGAGATCATCCTGCTGTTTGCCGGAGAACAATACCTTCCCGCCCTGTGGGCCACCGTGGTGACCACGCCTTTGCTGATCTTGAGTGGACTCTCCACCGTGCTCGGGCTTCAGATCCTGTACCCGCTGGGCAAGGACTGGATGATTGTATTGTCGGCAGCCATCGGCGCGGCCGCCTGTTGCCTCGCAAGCTTCTTGCTGATCCCCACCCTGCACCATCTCGGGTCGGCCATCGCGATCACCGCCGCGGAGTTCTGTGTGACCACGGCTCAACTGATCATGGTCGGGAGAGTCTATCGGATCCGCTGGCCCTTCGCCTCGATCGCCAAATGCCTGACAGGAACGCTGCTGATGTCGATTGCGATTTTCTTCGCACGCAATGGACTGCCAGAATCTGTCCTGATCCGGTTGATTGTGCTGGTACCGATGGGAGGCGCCGTCTACGCCGGGACGCTGTACCTGCTCAAGGAGAACTTCCTCTTCGAGGTGATGGGCATGGCCAAGAAGAAACTCAAGCTCGCCTGATCGCCTCGCCGCCTTGCGGTGCGGCGATTTGCTGGAGGCATTCGGAAATGGTCCGGGCCCAGGCGTCCCAATTGAGGGTATCCTCGTAGCGGCCTCGGGAACCCAGGACCAGATCCCGATACGCAACAGAATCTGACCACGCGGATTGGATGGCCTCGGCGTAGGCGGAAGCGGGAGCCTCGAACGAAAGGACCGCGCCGGAGATTCCGTCCGAGACCACGGAGGAAACCCCACCGACATCGGTGGTGATCACCGGAATCCCGAAAGCGGCGGCTTCCGAAAACGCGATGGGCGTGCAGTCCGCCCGAGTGGGAACCAGCAGGAAATGCGACTCCAGGATGATCGAGCGCAGCTTGGCCTCTTGAATGGGATCATTTTTGTCCAGCACCGGAATCACCTCCGCCCGCGGATCCAATCCTGAGGGCGAACAGCCGACGACAGTGAACCGGGCGTTCACACCTCTTGTCAGCAATTCCAGCCACGCCTGATGAGCGATCGCCCCACCCTTGCGCTCCCATTCCACGGCCAAAAACAAGATTCGCGGACCCTCCGAAACACGGTCGACAGAAAGTCGCTGAAGCGCCTCCTCCCTGGTCGGTGGATGCTGGAGATTGGGACCATACGAGGCGAACCGGATCCGCCCCCGATCGAAGCCGTAGTCCGCACAGACAGAATCCGCCGCCCAGCGGGAAGACACCACAATGGCCTGGGCCCGGGAGATCGCTCTCGCTTCGATGCGATCCGCTTCTCGCCAAGAAAAACCGTATAAACTCGAGTATCGCTGGTAGTTCCCGGCGACCAACCGAAAGGTTGCATCCGGCGAATACAACACAGGAAGGCCCGCCGGAATGCAGGCGATCTCGTTGGCGGCCGCTGGGGCAAACAATGCCCCGCACCCTCTCCGCAAGGCCTCACGCTGGAAATAGCGCCCCTGGAACCACGAAGCGATCATGGAATGCAGAAAATCGTATCGTTTGTTGTGGACTCGAATGGTGAGAGAGTTCAGCCTGCGCCCGATGGCATCCTGCAGGCGCAGACCTGGAAATGGTCCCAGCACTTCCACGGCTCCATGGTCGGCTTCCAATGCAGAAACCATCTGGCGATGGGTGCCAGAAAATGACCATCGATCCCTGGGATCGGTGGCCGTAACGATCCCCACCCGCACCGGGGAAGCGTTGTTTGGAATCATCGCTTGGGGCTCTGCTTGGCGAACTCCCGGAACATCTCCGCAAACGATGCTGCAACCGCACGGAGGCTGTACCTCGATTCGACATCCTCCGCCAGGGCGGTGCAAAGGCGATCGTAACCGGAACTGCCCATCAAGACGGCCTTTCGCATCTCCTCGCGCAGACCCGCGACATCGCCGGATTGGAAGATGAGTCCGGTCTGACCCTCTTTGAGAAACTCCTGGAAGGCGGGAAGGTTCGACGCGATGGCCGGTTTGTTGTAGCGCATCGCCAATGAAAGCGGTCCGCTCTGAGTGGCATCGCGGTAGGGCAAAACAAGCCAATGCGCGGACTCGAAAAGATCTGGAAGATCAGCGTTGGGAACCATGCCGATGCGCAACTTGAACATATCCGGGATACGGATCTTGGAGGCATAATCCCCTTCCCAGTCATAGCAGCTTCCGGCGATTTCGACATCGAAATTTTCCACGCCGGATTCCCTGAGCTGTTGCGAAGCCTCCAACAGTTGATCCAGCCCTTTGTAGTCGGCGATCACCCCGAAAAAAAAGGAATCGAACACGCGAATAGGAGGGCTTTTGCACACTGGGCACACCGGGATCGATCGGGGGATGTGGTGCGAAAAACGAGCTCCGGCCGGGATACTTGCGTTGGAAACTCTCGGTTTGGTTGAGCGACAAGGTATGGACGCCGCCTGCGGTTGCCACCAAAATTTTCCGGTACAGTGCCTGAGGGGACCAGGTGCGTTTGTCCGTGTGATCCACGACATCGTGCAGGGCCCAAAGGATTTTGGATTTGGGGATGAGCAACCGAAGCAAAGGAGCCAACCATGGCAACCCAAACGCATTGACGTAGACCACATCCGGCTGGACCGATCGGACACGACGGATCATTCTCAGCAGGATCCGAAAGGTTCCCCAGGTCCGCAATCTTCCGAAAAGCCGGTAAATGCCGCAACGAATTCCCTGGTCCTCGGCAAAACGGGTCAGTTCCTGTTCCGTGTAACGCCCCGTCTCGGCAACAGGGAAAAATACGTTCCAGTCCACCTCGAACTCCGACAACAGGACAGGCAGAACAGCCAGGTCGCATTGGACAAAACAGCTCTGCGTGATGAAGGCCAGCCGAGGTCGCTTGCCGGTGAGCTCAGGATTCAATGCAGAAGCCAATGCACCCTCACATCTCGCCGAGAAAGTGGTGACAATGATAAAGCAAGCCCATCATGACACCTGCTGCTGCCCCGGACATGACTGTGGCCGAGAACAGCCGTTCGCGCAGATTTTGGTTGAATGACCATTCAAGATTTCCACCAAAATTTTGGTGGTCCATCCGGGCTTGGGAAACTTCAGGGGAGCGGCCCCCGAAGCGAAGGTGACACTGAATAAATATGCCTCATAGTACCAAAATTCACGGCTTGAAACACGGGGGATGCACAAAGTTTTCTCAGGAAAAATTTTTGATAACCAGATCTTTTTATTCTCCAATGAGCAACCCTGTGCGGTCGCTGCCAGGACCAGTGCCAACGCCTCGAGAGAGCTGGGCCTTTGGCGATTTCTGCGCTCGATGACACTGGGCTCCCCGGTTTTGAGTTCCTAGTTTTCAGGCGAAGATGGCCTTCAGCGGAGGCCCTCGCGCCGCCGGACCAGGAAGGTTTCCAACAATGCAGCCTTGTTATGCAAATTTTCGCGCCCAAGGAATCAGATCGTGACTCCAGCTTCGTTGGCCATTGTGATCCCCGCATGGAAGCCAGACTTTTTCGCCGAGGCCCTTGAGTCGATCGCTCGCCAAACAAACCAGGACTTCCACGTCTATATCGGAGACGACAACGGGTCGCCTCTTCTACGCGGGATCGCAGCAGACAAACTCGCTGGTCTCCCCTACACCTACCAGCGGTTTGAAAAAAACATGGGGGGCAGCGATCTGGTGGGCCACTGGCAACGTTGCCTGGCAATGGTCGGAACCGAAGAATGGATCTGGCTTTTTTCCGACGACGACGTGATGGATCCACATTGCGTCGAGGCGTTCCACCAGGCCAGATCCCGTCAAGATGCGGATCTGTACCGGTTTGAAATCGAGGTGATCACCTCGATTCCAAACTGTCCCACATTCCCGTCGTGCGCGATTGGACGGACATCTCCGAGTTCATCCAAGGACGGATGGTCCACGGGCATACCAGCTTCGTGATCGAATGGATCTTCCGCAGGAGCCGTTTCGAGGAAGTCGGTGGATTCCAGCGATTCGACCTGGCATGGTGCTCCGACGACGCCACTTGGATCAAGGTCGGCTCGCGCCAGCCTCCCGTGCTGGTGCGCGGAGCTCCGGTCCGTTGGCGCAAAAGTAACCAGAATATTTCTCCCGACGAGCGTCCGGAAACCGTCTGGCGAAAGACCAACTCCCGCATCGACTTCGAGAAGTGGCTCAAGCACGAGCAATACTCCGACAAAACATGTCCCATGAGTGATTTCCTGTTGCATGATTGGCTGCGCAAGACGATGCGTCCCGAAATCACTTTTCTGACCATCGGGCAGGCAATCCAAGCAACCTCGCGCTTCCAGCGCGAAGTCGCTGGAGTGGGAACTCGGGGATGGTGGACTCTGGCCAAGCTCCTGGGGTTGCGTCAAGCGAAATTGGTTCGAAACTGGTGGAGACGCGCCCGTTGAACAACCGCAAGACCTTGCAAATTTGCGTGTGCACCCGCCGCCGTCCGGCCCAGTTGCTGGAACTGATCGAATCCATCCCCGCCACGATTGCCCATCTGGCCAAGTCCCATCCGATTCTCGCCGTGGGAACCACCGTGGTGGAAAACGACGATCTCCCCCGCTGCGGGGAACTCCTCGCAACCACTGCCGCTCGCCTTGGGCTGGACATCCAGCATGTCACGGAGCCCCGCGCCGGGCTCAGCCATGCCAGAAACCGGGCTTTGGAGGTTTGCCGGTCCGACTTCCTGCTCTTTGTGGACGATGACGAGATCCTCGCCCCGGACTTGCTCACCGAGCTTGTGTCGTGCCAGATCGAATTCGATGCCGACCTGGTCGCGGGCATCGCCCCCATTCTCTACCCCACCGGAACTCCCCAGAGCCACAAAGGATACTTCGATCCTCCCATCCATTCCTACGGGGCCAAGCTGGAATGCGCCGCCACGAATTGTCTACTCCTGCGGATGGATTCGCTAGCCAAGTTGTCGCCACCATGGTTCGACCTCGCGTTGAACTTCAGTGGCGGCGAGGACATCGATTTCACCAACAGGATGGTGCGATCCGGCGCCAGACTCGTCGCCAATCCTCGCGCCATCGCCTGGGACAAACTCCCCCCGGAACGGACAACTCTCTCCTACATCTTTCGCCGCACCTACCGCAATTGGATGGTCGGAGCCGAGCTTCTCCTTCGCACCCGGCGTTCCACGAAAGCGAAGCTGATCGCTCTCGCTGGTAGGAGGCTGCTAGCGGGAATGGCTCTCACCCCAATGCGATTGGTCGCGGGCCCGAAGAATCGGTGGGAGGGCGCGCTCCGGATCGTCCAGGGAATCGCGACCCTCCGTGGCCTCACCGGCGCAAAAAGCGGATTCTACAAAGCCAGTTGAGCACTTCCAGATCGGACGGATCCGGAAGTGCTCAGGCTTCCGTCGCCTTGGCTGCCGCAGGCAGCATGGCTTCTAGGACTCGAGGGGCGAGTTCCTTCCAATCGTAAGCGGACCGGATGAGTTCGCGCGCCTGCGAGCCCATTCGGGCGCGCAAGTCCTCCGCATCCATCAGCAGTTCGAGCTTGGTCGCCATGGCGTCGTAGTCGTTGGGTGTCACGACAAATCCTGTCTCTCCTGGAACCACCAATCCCTTGTAGAAATCGAAGTCCCAGACCACAGCCGGCAGACCCATGGCCATCGCCTCCAAGCAAGTTCCAGGCAACCCCTCGTAATAGGATGTTGCCGCGTAGACCTTCGCCCGGTTGTAGTAGGATTGCATTTCCTGGAACGGAACCTTTCCGGTCAAAAGGACGTTCGCGGAAAGTCCCGCGAGGTCCTCCTTCAGAAATTCGTCATCGTCCCCATAGCCAACCACCACGACTTTCGCGGAAGGACGTCGGCGAATCAACGCCCGACAAACCTCTCCAACGCTGCGACTTCCCTTGCGAGTCTCCACGCGGCCGGAGAACATGACGTCGAATTCCTTGGGAGTGCCGGGAACCGCGACAAATTTCGAAAGGTCCGCACCGTTGGGAATCACCGAGATCGGACCGGAGTACCCGTAGCGCCTCAATTCCTGGACTCCCTGGTCGGTCAGGGAAATGATCCGGTCGGTGTGGGCGAGAATCCGACGTTCCATCCACTTCTTGATGGCGACGGAAAGACTCCCCCACTGGCTGCGATAGTAGGACTTGTCGTAGAACTGGCCTGCCATTCCCAGGTAGGTGGTGTGCGCGGTGAGCACCAGCGGCACATCCTTTGGAAGAAACAGACCGGGAATGAGAGGTGGCCAGTGGTAGTTGACCAACGTCAGCCCGCCACGAGAATGCATCTCTCGCAGGATCTTCCGAACCGAATACCCCCAACGAAGCAACGCGAGCCGAGAGGCGCGCAGCTCCACCTGCCTGATTTCCACGCCTGGAAAATCCACCGGGCGGGCTTCTTCGTCGCCCGTGAGCAAAAGCACCGGTGGGTGTCCAACGGGCAGATTCGCCAGGAACGACTGCACGTAACGGGCGATGCCCTGGACACCATAGAACTGCGGATAGACGATCACGATCATGGTTGTTGCGTCCTCGGATCGACACGGTCGTTTCCTGCGGCGACGCTTCCAGAAATTGTCCGCGTACCGGAGACGAAGTCCAGGAGCAATTGTCTATTCGTGTCCAGCTTCGCCTTGATGGTCCCCTCGGCGGCTCGGAACGCCTGGATCGCGCCGTCGGCCATCGCGAGGATCCGCTGGGCGGAGAAATCCTCCACGGAATGGACAAGATTTGTCTCAGCGAGTCCGAACATCTCGTGGAGGCTCCTGAACTTGGACTGACCTTGGCTGTTGACCACGTACCCGGGCGGGGTGTAGGTGAGCACGGGAGTGCCATTCTTGTAGCAGAAGATGGAATCGTGGAACCGGTGCGTCACCACGAAGGCGAAATGACGGAAAATGCCGGCCACTTCGAGCGGGCCGATGTCGTTGAGCTGGAAGTCGGCGTACCGTGCCGGCCGCAGGGAAGCCACCAGGTAACCTCGGTCCTTGAATCCTTTCGCGATCGCATCGCTGTGGGCATCCCGGCGATTCAGATGCAGGCAGACCACTGGCTTCGTGGCCTTGTCCAGGCCCTTTCGAGTGGCGAATATTCGGGCCGGCTCGGGATCGATTTCCAGCGAAAACGTCGGATCCGGCAGCATGGTCAGCCTGGATTCCGGCAAGAAGCTTCCCATCAGGCGCATCGTTCCCGCGTCGCGCACGGAGATGCAGTCCATCGCCTCCAGACAGGCGGCCATCTCGGCGCGTTGGGCTTGACTCAAGTCGTCGAACTCCACCTCGCGGGCCGATGGCGAAAGGAACACCTTGCGGGCCCGGAGGGAGGGCGAAAGCCAATAGGGCGTGAGGGTATCGTGCTTCTGGTGATGCAACTCCAGGAGGGTGTCCGAGCCCACAAAAATCATATCGAAGCCCAGCGACTCGAAAAACTTCGAGGCCGCCTCGCGGGAGGTGGGACGCATCGACTCGCTGGTGAGGGGAAGATCCCGGAGGAAAGCCGAATACTTCCGAAGCCGGCTGAAGTCCAAGGACAACGACTTCAGATTAAAATCGGTCAGGTAGGGTTTCCAGCGGCGGGGATAGGGGTGATAGTTGATCACCTTGACTTCCGCCTCGGGATAGACGCTCTGGACCAGACGCACCACGGCGTAGGCCTGGAGGTTCGTTCCCGAATTCAGGTCGCCAAAGTAGGTGAGGATTCCGATTTTCATACGCCAACCACCTGATGAAACGTGACTATTTTCAGAACATCGTTGCGGGCCGAGCAAGCCACGTTGAATTCTTCCTTTAGATGCCCTACCCCCAGGATCATCACCGGAACCTGGTAGTCGGGAATGCCGAAACGCTTGCGGAACTCCCGCAACCGGCGACGCTTGAAACTCGTGGTCAAGGGGATCGATCCCATTCCCTGGCCATGGAAGGCGAACATCATGGTCATCGCGAACAGGGATGCATCGATGTACGGCTGGTGGATCTCGTTGATGAAGTAATTGCGCAGATCGCCGACCACCACAACCGCCGCACCAACCGCTTCCACGAACCCGTTGGAGCCCCCCTGGAAACGGAGAAGCTCATCCTTCGCCATCCCCTGAAAGACATGTGCATGCCAGGACTGTCTATTGCATGAAGATGGCGAAGACTGGGCGATCCCTATCGCTCGCATAATTTCTTCGCGAGTGACCACATCTGTCGAAAAATCTCGAATCGAATGCCGGGTAAGCGCGAATCGCTCGAATTCGCAACCACCGGAAAGCAGGTCCATCTTACGGACGGGCTTCACTCCCCCATGGATGTCCGCCGCCACAGGAGCGGGTTGCTCGCTCTCCAGCCTCCGCAAGGCCTTCGTCACCAAAGCCGGTTCAAAACCCCGATCCTTGTTGAAGGCAATATAACCGCGAACGGTTGCGATGGGGTGGGCCAGAAAGGCTGGATCGGAAAACCGGTCCCGGTAACTGCGCAGATCCTCAATGAGTTGCAGAATTCGCTTTTCTCCGAACCCCAGCCTGGGCGCTCCCAGCGAGAGACCTTTCTCGATGGCATGGAATTCCACCGTCAGCTTGGCCTGCCATTTTTCGCGCGTGCGGGTGCACCGAGCCGCGCCCAACTGGAACGTCAACTGTTTCCATTCGTCCGCCAGTTCCACCAAAAGTCGCATCCCAAGCACGACCGGGCTCTCCTTCAAGGTGGTCCTGACCCATTGCGGCATTTTCAAGCTAACGTACCTTCCTGTCTGGCTTGGCCGACCTTCATGAACATCCTGGCATAGAGTTCGGAGACAATTTCCGGCTCCCATTCCTTCTGGATTCGACGCTCGAGGTTTTCTACCAATCGAGGGTAACCATCCTGATGGGTCCGGATCGCCTCCGCCATCACCTCGGAAAGATGCATCTCGTCTTCCGGTCTGAAAAGATAACCATCCAGTCCATCTTCAATCCGCTCTCTGAAACCCGGAATGTCCGTGGCCATGACGGGCAGGCGGTAGTTGTAGGCGATCATTTGCGGCCCGCTCTGCGCGACATGTCCGTATGGCAACACAAGGAAGTGTTGCGACAGGAACAGGTCGGGAATTTCCCGATCAGGAATCCGGCGAAAGTCCAGGGCAATCGAAGGGTCCGATCCCACAAGTTCCTGATAGGCGCCGATTTCGCTCGCGGGGCACGATCCAGAAACTTGGAGGACGGCGCGCTCTCGCAGGTCTGCTGGCAAGTTCCGGAAGGCGCGAATCAACAAGGCAAGATTCTTGTTTTGACGAACCCCGCCGAAAAATAGGAACCGCACCTTCGCGTCGTCTCGATGGCGCACACCGGCTCCACAACTTTTGAGAGCCATCGGAGCATGAAAGGTGGATTTGCCAGGAAACTGCCTATGGAATGATTCCAGGTGTGCTTGGAGAACAAATGGAAGTGCTGGAAGTGCTTGAACATGCGGCGCATGTAAAACCGCATCCAGCGACGGCTTCCCCAGCCAGGGTAGTCATCGACATTGTGCACGGCGCAGATCACCTTCGCCTTCGGCAACAGCATGGCCACCAAGCAATGGAAATGAGGCAGGCCTACGATTCCCAGATAGACGACATCTGGTTTCAGCTTGCGAAGCTTGAGCACCAGGCCGAGAAATTCCATCAGCAATCTTGGATCTCGAGCTCGATACGAGGGCTCGACCACTTCCACGGAGCGGACTCGAGCGACATTCTCGTTGGTGCCCACGGTGCTTTTTTTTCCATGGATGATCCAGGAGATCTCGAAGCGATCCTGCAGGATCGGAACCACCTGTTCGTCGGTGTCCAGAAAATATTCGGCCGTAAGCCAAGCCACGCGCATCCACTCCCCCTCGCGCCAGATTGTTTGGTTTGAAAATTTTAGTCCTCGACCAACCGAAAAATCCGGTTGGTCGGAAGCTGGTCTCGAGTTGGATTCAAGCGGCCTTTGCTGCCTTTGTGCCCTTTTCAACCACTCGCCTGTAGAAGGCGGCCGTGTCGGAGGCAATGGCATCCCAATCAAACGGTCTCAATCGCTCGGTTTGGTCCACTCGCGCAGGCCCGGCAACAAGCGCTTTCAATCTGTCTGCCAGATCTGGGAGCTGCCCGGCGGTGAAATATGCAGAGCCGTCCAGTCCGACCTCGAGGTTCGCCCGGATCGAGGAAGCGACACACGGCAAGTTCCAGGACATCGCCTCGAGAAGGGAAATCGGCAAGCCTTCGTGATAGGAGGGCAGGACGAATCCCCTGGCGTGCGCGTAGAGGGCTTTCAGGTCGTCACCGACGACAATTCCCGTCAGAACGGCACCTTCGCTGGCGGCCAGTTCCCGGATTTCCTCGCCAAGTTTGGAGGGATGGTCTTCCCCACCGGCGATCGCCAATTCGCAGGTTCCCTTGAGGCCGGAAGCAGCCCACGCCCGAATCAGATCAGGGATCCCTTTTTCCGCGACGAATCTCGCCGTGATGAGGAAGTACCCTCCGGAACGGAGTCCCCACTTGCCGAGATGTTCATCTGAAGGAATGCTGGTCGGACGCTCCACGCCGTTGGGGATCTTCACCACCAAACCCGCGGGGCTGCGCGAATTGATTTCCTCGAGGATTTCCGAGGAGATGCAGATCAGGCCATCGGCATGTTTGATCGCCATCGCCTCCCCTCGCTTCAGCAAGGCTTTGGCGTTTCTTCCCCACTTCTGCCGGCGGTAGTCGAAGCCGTGGTGAGTCACGATGACTTTCATTCCCAATCGTTTTGCCAGCGGGGTCCAGATCGCCGGACCGATCGCATGGAGATGCATCAGCTTCGCACCGTGGCGAGCGCCATGGAAGATCGACATGCAGGTATGGGCGACTGTTTCGAAATTCGGGGAGCGAATCGAAGTCAGTGGCAGTACCTTCACGCCCTGGAAGTCGAAGGGCTTTTCCGGGACATATCCTGATCGTGCGTATGCGATTGCCTCTATCCCCAAACCAACCAGCCGAGGGTACAGCCTTTCACAGTGGCTTTCCACTCCCCCTTGAACGTTGGGTATGCCGCGCAGACCCGCGACACGAACCGAAATAGCGGAGGTTTCAACACGGTTTAATCTGGAAATAACGCTCTGCAAATACTGGTTCCTTTTCTGAACTAACATCAGAATACGATCCTTCGATCAGATTGGAAACCCTCCATTTTGGCAACGCTTTGAGGAGCGACTAGCTCGGTTGTATATTGTGCTCTCAGCCATGTACCGTGTCCTCGAGCACCTCACCGTTCCCGAGCGGCTCACCGAACAGAAAGGCAGCTCATTCAATGATCGTGCGATCACGCGCTCCGTTGCGGCTCGGACTTGCAGGTGGCGGTACGGATGTTTCTCCCTACAGCGACATGTTCGGGGGAGTCGTTCTGAACGCGACCATCGATCTGCATGCGCATTGCACCATCGTCGAGGCAGCGGATCGGATCTCCTTCTCCGCCACGGATCTCGGGGTGCGGGTCGAGTATCCGGTTTCGAACTTCCTTGCGCTTGACGGGAAACTGGATCTCCACAAGGGCGTTTACAATCGCATCGTTCAGGATTTTGGGGTGCGCCCGGGCGCATTCCGGATGACCACCTACTCGGATGCCCCACCTGGAAGCGGACTTGGCTCCTCGTCGACCATGGTCGTCGCGATCGTGAAAGCCTTCGTGGAATGGCTAGGACTTCCGTTGGGAGAATACGAGATCGCCCACTTGGCGTACAAGATCGAACGAGTGGACCTAGGACTCTCCGGTGGGAAACAAGACCAGTACGCAGCCACCTTCGGCGGCTTCAATTTCATGGAGTTCGGAACAGATGGCTCCGTGGTCGTCAACCCCCTTCGGGTGAAGCGTTGGATCGTGGACGAGCTGGAATCCTCCATGATTCTGTACTACACCGGCGCTTCCCGGGAATCCGCCTCCATCATCGATGAACAAAAGCAGAACGCAAAAGCAGGAAATGTCCAAGCCATCGATGCGATGCACTCGTTGAAGTCGTCTTGCATCGAAATGAAGGCCTCCATCCTGCGCGGCGAGATCAGCGGCTTCGCCAGGATCCTTGGGGAGAGCTGGGCCAGCAAAAAGCGGATGGCTGCATCCATCTCCAACCCGGCCATCGAGCTTGTGTTCGACACCGCGATGGCCGCCGGCGCGGTGGCCGGAAAAATCTCCGGAGCGGGAGGAGGCGGATTCGCGATGTTCGTCGTCAATCCCGAACGGCGCATCGAAGTGGTTCACGCCTTGAGCAACCTGGATGGAAAAGTTGTTGAATTCGGGTTTACCGAAGGCGGATGCCATGGCTGGAAGATCGAACCCGCGCGCAGCGCTGCAGGAGAGTGAAATGAGAACCATCATTGCCCGTCAAATCCAGGAATCCATCGAGGTCAAGCAAAGGCTTTTGGAGGATGCATCCATCCAGGAACGCATCCACGAAGCTGCCGAGGCCATGATTTCCGCCTATCGCCAGGGCAAGAAGACCCTGCTGGCAGGAAATGGCGGAAGTGCCGCCGATGCCCAGCACATCGCAGGCGAATTCGTGAGCCGGTTCTACTTCGATCGACCTGGCCTCCCCAGCATCGCCTTGACCACAGACACCTCGATCCTCACCGCGATCGGAAACGATTACGGGTACGAGAAGGTTTTCTCACGGCAGGTCCAGGCACAAGGCGCGCAGGGCGACGTCTTCGTGGGGATTTCCACTTCCGGCAATTCCGCGAACATCCTCCAGGCGCTCCACACCTGCACGGAGAAGGGAATCCTGAAGATCGGGTTCACCGGAGCCAGTGGCGGCAAGATGTCGGAGTTGTGCGACATCTGCATCCGGGTCCCATCGAACGAGACGCCACGAATCCAAGAAGCCCACATCCTGGTGGGCCATATCTTGTGCTGCCTCGTGGAAGACGCCATTTTCGCCGACTTCAAACCGAAATCCTGAGCATGCCTGGTACTCCCCTCGAAGCGGTCGTCCTTGCAGGCGGGATGGGAACCCGTCTGCGCAGCATGGTCAGCGAGATCCCCAAACCGATGGCGCCCGTCGCGGGCAAACCGTTCTTGGAATCGGTGCTGCGATGGCTCGTCGGTTGCGGCGTACAAAAGGCGGTCCTCTCCGTTGGCTACAAATGGGAGGTCATCCGGGATCATTTCGGCATGGTCTTCGAGGGCATGGAAATCCGCTACGCCGTGGAAGAAGTCCCTCTGGGAACGGGAGGCGCCGTCGCCTTGGCCATGCGAGAAACGGTTTCCCAGCAGATCCTGGTGGTCAATGGCGACACGATCTTCCCGATCGATGTTTCCCGGCTCATCGCTCTCCAAGCCGGCCGCGGCACCGGCGCCACGCTGGCCCTGAAGCCGATGACAAATTTTGATCGCTACGGGACCGTGGAACTCAAGGATGGCAAAATCGAAGCCTTCCTGGAAAAATCCCACCGCGACCAAGGCCTGATCAACGGGGGCATCTACGCCATGGATCGGAACTTCCTTTCCGATCGCGGGCTTCCCGCCAGGTTCTCCCTGGAGCAGGACGTGCTGGAAAAGGAATCCGGTTCCGGCCAGCTCTACGGCGAGGTTTTCGATGCGCCATTTCTTGACATCGGGATCCCCGAAGACTACCTGAGAGCGGAGCAATTCCTCTGAACAGAGCCTTGTTCCTGGATCGGGATGGAGTGGTGAACGTCGAGAAGAACTACGTCCATCGCATCGAGGACTTCCAGTTCATGGAGGGGATCTTCGATCTGTGCCGGGTGTTTCGCGATCGAGGCTTCCTGCTGGTGATCGTCACCAACCAAGCGGGAATCGCAAGAGGGTTCTACACCCTTGCGCAATTCGAATCCCTATCCGCTTGGATGCGCCGGAGGTTTTCCGAAGAAGGCCTGGAGCTCTCAGGGATCTACCACTGCCCCCACCACCCGTCGATCACAGGGGATTGTCCCTGCCGCAAGCCACATCCGGGCATGCTTCTCCAAGCAGCTTCGGATCTGGATCTCGATCTTCCCCACAGCGTGCTCCTGGGGGACAAACCCAGCGACCTCGAAGCCGGAAGACGCGCAGGTCTGTCTCGGCTTGGACTTGTCCATGGCCATACCAGCCTGGAGTCGGTCCGATATGGCGCTCACGGCAACCTTCCCCTCTCCGATTTCGCGGAGCTGATTTCAAGGCTGGGTCCGGATCAGGTCTGATGCGAGGGGCCGATCCGATTATATTCAATCCCCAATCATGGAAAAATCCGATCACGATCTAGAAGCCGTCGCCATGTCAGGCGGCGTGGACAGCTCCGTCGCCGCCCTTCTGCGCGTGCGATCGGGAGCCAGGATCGTTGGATTGACCATGAAGTTGTGGGATGCCGAATGCGACGGTCAATCCGCCGACCGGGCCTGCTGCACCGCCGACCACGCGGCGGACGCCCGCAGGGTATGCCAAAAATTGGGCGCACCGCACTATACGTTGGACCTGCGCGAGGATTTCCGTCGTGAAGTCGTCGACGTCTTCGTTTCGGAATACCTCGCCGGACGCACACCCAATCCTTGCGTGCGTTGCAACACCTTCCTCAAATGGGACAGTCTTTGGGAGCGCGCTCGCGAACTCGGTTGCTCCACGCTGGTCACAGGTCATTACGCGCGGATCCTGGACACCCCGGACGGTCCGGGCCTGTTTCGCGCCTCCGATCCGAACAAGGACCAGTCGTACTTCCTGTGGGGAATCCCTAGACACCTTTTGTCAAGAACCCGGTTCCCGCTCGCCGAGCTTCCCAAGTCCGACACGCGGGAACTGGCCCAAGCGGCGCAACTACCCACCGCCGCGAAAAAGGAAAGCCAGGATATCTGCTTCGTGCCTGGCGGCGACTACCGTGAACTTGTCCGCGCCAGCCAGCCCAACGCCCCGCTCCTGCGCCCCGGCCCCATCGTCGGCCCTCAAGGTCGCGTGCTCGGACAGCACGAGGGCCTCGCCGGATACACCATCGGGCAGCGTCGCGGCATCGGGGCCGCCTGGACCGAACCGCTGTACGTGACGGAAATCGACATCGCCGCCAACACGCTGCGACTCGGCCCCCGCGCCGACCTCCTTGTGGACTCCCTCGTTGTGGGGGATGTGAACCAGCTGGCACCCCTGCCCGCGGATGGATCGCTTTGGATCCAGGTCCGATACCGTTCCACACCGACTCTCGGTCATGTGACCCTCAGCGGCAACAAGCTGGAGATTTCGATGGCCGAACAGATCCTCTCGCCGGCGGCCGGCCAAAGCATCGTGATCTACGACGGACCTCGCCTCATCGCCGGAGGAGTTTTGCAAAGCGCCTCTCGCAAAGCCATCGTTCAGGAACAGCCATGATCAAGCCCGTCTTGCGAATGATCCTTCTGATCCTAAGCGCACTGCGGCTTTGGCCCCACCTCCTCGTTTTCCTGTTGCACAGGCACTCGACGCATATCGGAGCGGATCTGCGCAGATGGAAATCGATCCTCTTCGAAGCCGACCATCCTCCTGGCGATCTCGCGACCTTCCTTCGGCTGATGACGGAAAACCCCGAATTCAGAAACCTGTTCTATTACCGGACTGGCCTGGTGGGCAAGATTCTCTCTCCCCTGTGCGCGCCCTTGGCCAGCCTCTACATCTCCACCCCGAAAATCGGGCCAGGGCTGTTCATCCAGCATGGATTCGCGACGATCATCGCTGCAAAGGAAATCGGAGCCAATTGTTGGATCAATCAGCAAGTCACGATTGGCTACTCCGACAAAACCAGCTGCCCCACGCTGGGGGACGGGGTTACGATCAATGCCGGGGCGAAGGTCATCGGATCGGTAACCATCGGCAGCAACTCTGTGGTGGGAGCCAACGCGGTTGTGGTCAAGGACATCCCACCGAACGTCACGGTCGTCGGTGGGGCTACCCGGATCGTCCGGAGAGACGGCAAGCGGGTGGAAGAAAAGCTCTGACCTCCTAGCCAGGCTCCACAGCCCAGATCGAGCGGAAGATGTCCCTGCCTTCCTGGATGTATTTGGTCTCGAAGCTGGTGCGAATTCCTTCGGTAGGCCCAGCAGCTGGGTCCAACAGCCTGAACCCTTCGGTTCCGCCCAGCAGTTGCATCGCGTCTTGGTTGTATTCCGAGTGGTCGGTCCCCCAGTGGAACACGCAACCATCCAGAGCAAGTCTTCGCATTTGCTTCAACAGGTCAGGCTGCAACACGCGCCGTTGCCGATGCTTTGGCCAGGGATCCGGGAAATAGATGTGAAACGCCTTGCAGCAGGCGGCAGGCATGCGGTCGCGCAGCAGGAACTGAGCATCCCCCCAGAGGATATGTGCATGATGAGGCACCTTCACCTTGGCCAAACGCTGGGCAGCGTACCAAGCCACCGGACGCGTCCACTCCACCCCCAGCAACGGGCGATCCGGATGCAGCGCGGCGTACTCGGCGAGGAATCGACCTTTGCCTGTGCAGATCTCGATTTCCAACGCATCCGTACTCCCGAACAAGGCGGCAAGATCCAGTGGTTGCAGCGGCGGTGGCGAGGACTCTGCCAACTTGGGAACGTAGTTGTCGTCCAATTGCACGGCGTAGTGCCACAGGTCGTGGTGGTCGGGATCGTGCCGGAACTCCCGCAAAAGTTCGTAGTGCGGGAGCCCGGGCGGCAAGGTGGTGGCCTCGCGAGGTCGGGCTTTTTGGACTCTGGGGCCAACGTGTGGCATGCGTATGCCGTGATCGGATCTACTGGACATGGACTGCCAAAAATAGTGCAAGGGAAAATAAAGAAGTGATTCGTTGACAACTCTGGAGAGGTGCGGTATCTTTCCTTACCTACGCCGCGGGGTGGAGCAGTCCGGTAGCTCGTTGGGCTCATAACCCAAAGGTCGTAGGTTCAAATCCTGCCCCCGCAACTGACCTGAAGGGCCTTCTCGAAAGAGAAGGCCCTTCCTGTTTCTTGGGCGCAAAATCCAAAGCGGTCATAGGTTCAAATCCTGACTCCCGCAACTGACCTGAAGGGCCGTCCTCGAAAGAGAAGGCCCTAACCTGTTTCTTGGGCGCATAGCCCAAGCGCTCACAGGTTCAAATCCTGACTCCCGCAACTGACCTGAAGGGCCGTCCTCGAAAGAGAAGGCCCTATTCCTGTTTCTCGCAACAAACGGCATCCCGGATGGATGCTCGCACTGAAGTGCTCGCAAGGATCCGCCACCTGCGGTGGCAGGGCTTCCCATTGCAAGTTCCCTGGCTTTCAAGTTCGCCGAAGGCGGGAACTCTGCGAGGGATTCATCCCGAGCAGTCGAGGTCTGCGTTACAACATCAGCAGAACCTGGACGCGACTGCCCAGCAAAAGGAAACTACACATTTGAGCATATTCAACCTACATTCTCCCTGTGCCCCGCCCACACGACGCCTTCTTCAAATCCATCTTCTCCGATGTTGGCCATGCCAAGGACCTCCTCCGTGGCATCCTTCCTCCAGCCGTTCTTGAGTCGCTGGATCTGGATCACTTGGAACCTGTGCCCGCCAACTTTGTGTCCGAATCCCTCGACGAGTCCTTCTCAGACCTGCTCTTCACCTGTCCGCTCCAAGGAAACCAGGCTGTCGTGGCCATCCTGCTCGAGCACAAGACCTGGCAGCCTAAACACGTGCACCTCCAAATTCTACGCTACATGGTCAGTATTTGGGAGGCAGATCAAGCCGAAAATCGTGCGTTGCGACCGGTGATCCCCATCCTGGTCCACCAAGGGCCTTCCCCTTGGAAACTTGCGCCTTTCCACGCGAACTTCCCTACCCTACCGGATTCGCTTCGGCCGTTTATCCCCGACATTCGGCTGGTGTTTGAGGATCTCGCCGCGGTGGATGACCAATCCATCGGGGGTGACTTCAGCGATCCCGTGGTGCGGATCACCCTCGCGCTCATGAAACACATCTATTCCGCCGAGGGTACCCTCGCTGTTGCCAGGCAGTTGACTCCCGATCTGGGTACCGGGATCAACAACGACCAGTCCATGCGCACTTTGCGAATCCTGCTGGAGTATATTCTGAACGACGGTGTCCCGGAAGTCCGCGACCACCTTTTCCAATCGCTCCACCCAAATCTGAAAGGGCAGGCCATGACATTAGGAGACCTCCTCCGACAGGAGGGCAAAGCCGAAGGTAAGGCGGAGGGCAAGGCTGAAGGCTTGTACGAGGCCAAGATCCAGGACGCACTCAAGATGCGCGAGCACGGAATCGCGTGGGAAATCGTCACGGACGTGACCGGGTTGCGGCCGGAGGATCTCGAGACCAACCGAACCTAGGGCGGTAATTCTTCCTTCGGCCAGAAAATTCGCCGGGGACGGCTATTCTTCCGAGCACGAAGCGACGCCCTCGCAACACAATACTACTCATATGAGTATAGTCTTGTTATATTCTCCCTGTGCCCCGCCCACACGACGCCTTCTTCAAATCCATCTTCTCCGATGTTGGCCATGCCAAGGACCTCCTCCGTGGCATCCTTCCTCCAGCCGTTCTTGAGTCGCTGGATCTGGATCACTTGGAACCTGTGCCCGCCAACTTTGTGTCCGAATCCCTCGACGAGTCCTTCTCAGACCTGCTCTTCACCTGTCCGCTCCAAGGAAACCAGGCTGTCGTGGCCATCCTGCTCGAGCACAAGACCTGGCAGCCTAAACACGTGCACCTCCAAATTCTACGCTACATGGTCAGTATTTGGGAGGCAGATCAAGCCGAAAATCGTGCGTTGCGACCGGTGATCCCCATCCTGGTCCACCAAGGGCCTTCCCTGGAAACTTGCGCCTTCCACGCGAACTTCCTACCCTACCGGATTCGCTTCGGCCGTTTATCCCCGACATTCGGCTGGTGTTTGAGGATCTCGCCGCGGTGGATGACCAATCCATCGGGGGTGACTTCAGCGATCCCGTGGTGCGGATCACCCTCGCGCTCATGAAACACATCTATTCCGCCGAGGGTACCCTCGCTGTTGCCAGGCAGTTGACTCCCGATCTGGGTACCGGGATCAACAACGACCAGTCCATGCGCACTTTGCGAATCCTGCTGGAGTATATTCTGAACGACGGTGTCCCGGAAGTCCGCGACCACCTTTTCCAATCGCTCCACCCAAATCTGAAAGGGCAGGCCATGACATTAGGAGACCTCCTCCGACAGGAGGGTAAGGCTGAAGGCAAGGCGGAGGGCAAAGCCGAAGGCAAGGTTGAAGGCAAGGCTGAAGGCTTGTACGAGGCCAAGATCCAGGACGCCCTCAAAATGCGCGAGCACGGAATCGCGTGGGAAATCGTCACGGACGTGACCGGGTTGCGGCCGGAGGATCTCGAGACCAACCGAACCTAGGGCGGTAATTCTTCCTTCTGTCAGATAAATTCTTGTTCGTATCCAAACCGACAAAAGGTGCGGTGTCTCCGGGAAACAATGCCCCTTTCCCGGACGCGATCAAGCATCAGGCGTTTGACCTCGCCATCTGATCGAGTCGATCCATCAGGTCTCCGCTCACATCAGGCTCCACCTTGCGGACAAACAGGTGCTTCCCTGGAAGGATTTGATCCAAGTAGCTGGCATTGAGCACTTCAGGGTGGGGAGCCCCTCTCGACCAATCGATGAAATGGCCGTGATCTCCCATCTCCAGGGCGAAGGGGGACTGATTCAGAACCATCTGGTAGAACATTTCATCGGAGTGCAGGGTGTTCTTGAAATACCTCTCCACCTCCGGGTGAGCACCCAAAAAAGGGATCATCCAATCCAAAGCACGGGAAGGGATCGTCCATAACGCCGATCCGCATTTGAATTCCAGCCCGCAGGGAAGCTTGCGGATCCCTCGATTGGAAGGCACGAACTTCCTTCGGAACCGATCCTTCAGGCGAATCCAAGGATTGAGATCCGTGACATGGAATCTGCCCCACCGGCTGGTACGATCGTCGGCCGACCACGCCGTGTCCAACAGAAAGTCTCGGCCGGCATCAAATTGTGCCAAAATTTGTTCAACGGATTGTGCGGGATAATCCTGTCCACTCAGATAGGTGAAACTTCGGTAGCCCCTGGTTTGGAGCGAGCGCAACCAGAAAAGAGTCGTCTCCACAAGGCTGAATCCGTTCCATGCGACAGGGAGCCTTCTCTCCACAGGGGTGAGGTTTCGATGTAGAAACGGTCGGAGGTCCACCCTGCGGTCGACGTGAAGGAACAGATCAAGCCTGGGATGCTCCAGTCGTTCGACCAGACGGTGTAGCTGGGAGGGCAGGCGATGGGCGGCGATCAGGAGTGCGTGTCGACCTTGTTGCATTCGATTGGGACCCCAAAAGAAAAGGCCGACGAACCGCCGGCCTTGTTTGATCATGCTTCCATCGAAAACACCTTAAGGCTCGACGCCCCAGATGAGTTTCCCATCGAAGTAGACGGTGACCTTGGTCCAATCCGCGAACGAGGCGGTCTGGGTGGCACCGAACGAGGCATCGTTTGCCTGATTGTAGTTACTCCAATCAGACTTTCCAACTCGACTCTGGATCTCGCCCGTGCTCCGGCCCGCGGCCAGAGTTCCTGCAGTCGCTTTGAACGAAATCTGGAGATACGAATCCGCGGTCGTCTTGGCGGGAGCGAGTTTTCCGAAGCTCGCGACCAAGTTGCTGGTTCCGATTTGGGCCCAATCGAACCAGTTGGTCTGCGCAGCATTCCCTTCCGAGGTATACCAGTATCGAATCGTCACCTTCGAAAGATCGACCGACGTCGATCCAGCGTTGACCAGCTGGAACCGAGGGTAGAGCATGTTCGTGGTCGCGTTGGCATTGCCGTTCTTGTACTGCGCCTTGAGGGTCGTGACCGGCGGTGCCACGGGGGTGACCGTGACCGAGCTGGAAGCCAATGCATCACCCCACTCGTTGACGGCCACCACCGAGTAGGAATACGCCTGGCCGTTGATGACAGTGAGGTCCTGCAGGCTCGTCAGCGCAACAGTGAAGGAGGTGGAAGACGCACCATTCTGTCGGATCACCCGATAGCCGGTCGCTCCGACAGAAGCTGTCCAAACAAGGGAAACAGACGCGCTCCCTGCGGTCGCTTTCAAGCCGGTCGCGATGGCTGGCGGAACCCCACGGGGGTTGGCCGCGACCGAGGTGGTCGGCTCCCCAGAAATCGCCCCGTTGACGGCTCGGACGGCATAGCGATACGAAACGCCGTTGGTCACCGATGCATCGGAAAAGGTCAGGCTGGTGGTTGTGGCGATCGCCGCCAGATCGGCGAGTCCCGCGCCACGCAGAATCTGGTAGGCGCTCGCACCGGCGGAAGCGTTCCAACTCAAATCCACGCGAGCATTCCCGGAGACCGCGGCGAGTCCGGTGGGAGCTGAAGGTGCTTTGGGGGAAACCAGTTTTGCTTGCACGAGCACCGATGGAGCGGACTCACCGGAGGCGTTGCCCGAGACCACCGCATATTCGTAGGCCACATCGTAGACGACGGAGCGGTCCGTCAGGGAAGTGGTGGACACCTGCTGGAGAAGAACGCCGTCGCGGAGCACCTTGTAATAGGTCGCACCCGTCGCACTCTGCCACGTCAGTTGCACGGAAGCATCCGACACCGTAGCAACCACTCCATCTACGGTGGGCGGAATCGCTGGAGCGGAGGGCTCGGAAGGAACGATGTCTAGATAGCGGAAATTCAACCGCCCGGTCACGAACAGAATCTGCACAACGTGTTTGCCGGCGGTCAGGGAGATGTCTGGAACGGTTTGGTCGGAAAAAACTTCCCAGTCTTCCGCGGTTGCAACGATGGGTGCTGAGACCGCAATCCCATCCACTTTGACCTGGATCGATCTCAAGTCTTCGGCGGAGGCCAGGCGAGCCGTGAAATCGTATTTGCCAGCAGCGGCAACGTCCACATCGTACTCCACCCATTCGCCGCCATCGGCGTAGCCGATGGCCAGCCCACCGCCCTGGTCGGGGGTCATGACCTTGTCGACGTCGTCAACCTTGCCCGCACCCCCCTGATTTCCAGGAGAATTTTCGAAGTAGCGAACGTAGTTGTCTGCATCCAGACGTCCTGGAATCGCGACCGGGGCGACCTCCGATCCCTGGTGCGCCCGCACGGCGATCTTGTTCAGATTCACGTAACCGTCGTCGAAAACCACACGGAGGACATGTCGCCCCGGGGTCATCGCGATGTCCGCGATTTCGTGGGTGGCAAACTCCGACCACCCGATGGTGGGAACGGTCATGGTCTGCCCGATTTGGGCTCCATCCAACAAAACATGGAATCTGTTCCCGCCGTACCCGGAGCCCGCATCCAGGAGAAAATCGTAGCTGCGATTGTCGGAGGCGACGAGGTCATACTCGATCCACTCCGCGGCTTCCGTGAATCCGATGTGACAGGTTCCTTGAGTGGCTGGATTGTCGTTGGTCTCCAGGTCCACGCCGGGAACTCTGGTCCGACAGCCGGCGGCGGTGCCGTTTCCCTCGTCTCCCGAGGAATACTCGAACGCACGCGCAAGACGCAAGGCGGAAAACTCCGCTGGCAGGGCGATGGGGGTCGTATCCAGAACCGGCGCTGGCGGAGCCACCACGATGGGCAGGAGTTGTCCATCATCGACCGGAACGGCGGGGAAGGTTCCCTCTTTTTGCCAAGTGGTCAGGACCGAAACGAGCGCGCCCTCCTTTGCCGAGTGGTTGCGGGCCGTGTAGTCGCTCACCGAATACTCGAACGTCCAATTCGCGGACCACCATCGATTCCAGTTCATGGCGTCGAAGTTGTCGCGCCAGCGCAGGGAAAAATCCGATCCGTCAGGACCTGCGCCGGGGGTGTAGTCGTAGACTTGCATCCAATTGACAAAACTTGCCTGGGGGACCTTGGTCGAATCGAAGGCTCCGGACCAGGCGAAATCGCCGGCCCACAGTCCCGTTCGCAGCTGCGCCGGCTCCGCCTTCGCCGGATTGAGCAGCTTTTCGAATTCGACAGGATCTGTCTCTTCGCGGACCTTGGTGCCATCGATGTAGAAAGCGAGCCGCGTCGGAGTCCACTCCATCCGGTAGGTGTAGTACCGTTCCCATGCCTTGGTGGGCAGGCGATGGACCGCGGTGTGTTCGATGCGCGGATTGCCCGGAGTCATGGCCTGGGACTGTACCAAGCCATCCTTGCCCCAGATCTCGAAGTCCTGTTCCTGCCACTTGGCCCCGGGGATTTCCGAGCCGTCTTTCCAGAGAAAGAGCGTCGTGATCATCCCAGATCCTTCGGCAGCTCGGATCCGAGCCTCGAAGGCGCCATACTTGAAGGTTTCCCTCGAAATCAATTCAGCGGACTTCCATGCTTTGGCTTGGACGAAGGCCGAACATAGCAAGCCCACAGAAACGACTGTGCTCCACCGACAATTTTTGATCATAATGGATAAAATTTAACCGATTCAAATCTGTTGGCAAGCAATATTTTTACTGAACAGTTTCAGACCAATGATCACCTTTGGCAATCAATAGAACAAGATCCTTATTTCCCACGCAAACAATGACATCTGGGTCTACCGCGATATCAGTGGATTAGCCTGGGAAAACCGGGTGGAGATTCAGGCCTCCCAGATGGAACAGGACGTCTCGTTTGAAGGACTCATAGTTGGGGTGGCCTCGAGATTTCACCCGCACCGCTTGGATGCGTGCATTGAGACTCTCGGCGTTGGCATTGGACTTCTTGAGCCGAAACATGTTCAGGATTCCATTCCAGCGGCTGACCACCAGCTTGGCCACCTTCTTCATGGGTTCCAGGTGTGAAGATTTCACCCACTCGACCCATTCCAGCAGAAGCTCCGATACCACATCGACCGAAGTGCCAGTCAGAATCTGTCGAATCGACTCTTTCATCCTGTACGCGTCTCCGGAGTCATGGAACCACTCGTCGATCTCGTCGACTCGTTTCTGGCACTTCTCCTTCAGGTCGGTTCCGCTACGCAGCATGGCGTACCGGGCCGATTTCAGGAGCTTCACGAAATCACCTTCTTTCTTCTCCCGGCACTTGGCCATCTCCAAGCGCCGAGTCTGCTCCATGGCATCGTTGGCGGCCTTGACCAGATGGAACTTGTCGTGAACAATCTTGTTTTCCGCATCGGGGTCGTCGCCGCCACGGCACTGGAAAACGGTCTATGGAAGTCCATGGTCACGTACTGGATCGCTTGACGCACAGATTGGTCCAATTGCTTGAACCACAGTTCCAGTGGGCGTTTGCTGTTGCCGGGCAGCATGTCTTCGACTACCCCGGCAGCTGGGTCGCCAATGATCGTGGCGTAGCGTCTACCTCGCCAACTCTTCTCGTCGATAGACAGGCCAGTCGGGAACGCAAGCTCTCCTTCCGCCCTGGCTTTTGCCTTGCGCTCAAGGCCACGCTCTACCGCAAGCTGAGCGATCCTTCCAAGACGATCGACACTCGTCCCAAGCAACTCCGCAGCACCGCTACGCGGACAGATTTGCATGGCATCAATGCAACGAGATTCAAACAGCAACGTGAAGCGCGATTTCGGACCAGCCCACGGTACCGGAACCTGGAGTACGCCGTGTTTTCACAACGAATACGCGGAATCGAGCATTCGATCACAGTGGCCATCTGGCAGGTATCCAGGTGTCGCCAGCGACGCATAGTGGCGTGGTCGTGAAGCGTCCCGGCAATTTTGCAACTCGGACAAGTGAGCCCCTTTCCGGTGTGCGTCACGCGAACGACTACCTCGCCGTTGATCTCATTGATGTTGACTTCCGAGACTTGCCAAGGGGCAGAGAGGCCAAGAATCCGCTGGTAGAGTTGGGTGCTGTCCACGCAAGAAAACTGCCTTCAGAATTTCCCGAAAAAACGACTTGTTCCACTCATTTCGCTGGAGACCCTGACATCTCCATGCAATCGTATCTTACCACCTCTGAAATACCAATCATTTCAAGTGATTTATTCAAAACCCAAAATATCATCACCGACAAAGCGCCACATTCCATTACAATTAGCACGAGCAATAATTATAAAATTCGCACAATGAGCATTTGAAAAACCGAATCACGCTTCCCTTCCAGCGCCCGACCCTTATTTCTTGAGCTTCCTTGTTTTGGTCTATGCTGGATACAAGCAAGGAGAGGCACGGCACGGCCGGTGGCACCTGGTTCACACCTTTCCACTGCCTTGGCCCGTGGAATCGATGTATCATGAAAGGACGAGTTTTCATCCGGAGAGCGACATGTTGAGACCCTTGATCCTGGCGAGCCTAGTGCATTTTCCTCTCTTTGCCGCTAACCACTACATCGATCCCCAACAAGGCTCAGACGCTGTCAGCCGGTCCACTCCCTCCGCCCCGTGGAAATCAACCGCAAAGCTTCGTGGCGTTGCCCTTGCCGCTGGAGATTCCGTCCTTTTCCGACGAGGCACCAGCGGCACCGATTCCCTGACCATCACGGCCAATGGCCAGGAAAAACGGCCGGTGGTGGTTTCTTCCTACGGCGATCCGGGACTGCCTCCCGCGTTGCTGCGAAGCACCGGGAATCTGATCCTGGTGCGAAAATCGAAATATCTGGTCATCGAGAACCTGACACTGACCGGTGCTCGCGCCGCATGCGTGGATCTGAGCGACACGACAAACCAGTCGATTGTTGTGCAAGGCATCGAGGCGTACGACTGCGGAGGGGGTGTCTATGTTTCCGGCAAAAATATCGTGGTGCGGAACAACCACATCCACGACGGACACATGGTGGTAAACACAAAAAACACCAAAGACGACGACTACGGGGCCTCGGGAGTCAATTTCACCAATGTCAACGGCTGCCAGGTCTACGGGAACCGTTTCGAGAACCTGAAGGCCCCCTCCTTCGACTACGGGGTCGATGGCGGTGCTTTCGAATTTTGGCGATCCGCCAGAAACTGCGACATCTACGGAAACTTCGCGCTCGATGTGGACGGCTTCTCCGAATTCGGAGGGCAGCTCGGAGACTCTGTCGTCAATGTGAGAATCCACCACAACGTGGCCATCGATGGCGTCCTCCTGGGATGCTTTCACATCGCCGGAGCGGGTGCCCTGTTCGGAATCGGCTTTGACGGATTGCGTCTGGACCACAACCTCATGGTAAAACGCAAAGAGGGCAACCACGGGTTTTACCTGGTCGCCGATGGCGGCAGCCACACCCCGGCCAGCCGGATCCAAATCCGCAACAACATTCTGGTTTCGGATTCGATGACGTATTTTGCATACGTTGCCCCGACGGATTCCAAAACAGCCCCGTTCCTCAACCGCAACAATCTGGTTTGGAGCCCAAAACTCAATCCTTTCAAGGATAGCTGGAAAGCTGGTGTCGGTGATCGATTTGCCGACCCCCTATTCATGGATTCCGCGTGGACCAGAACCATTCCAACGGATACCGCTTTGCGTGGATTCGAACTGGGCAGAAAAAGTCCAGCGACTGGCACCGCCGAGAACCTGGGATATCTCTCCGATTTTTTTGGAAACCCTTATCAGCGCGGCAACGTTGTCGACATCGGACCGTTTTCGCTCGGCTCCAAGCCATTGCCGCCAGGCAAGAATCGAGGTTCAAACCCCTTTCGGTTGATCACCCGCCATGTGGGGGGGCGATTGGAGCTGGAAATCGAGATGGAGTCGGCAGCGACACTCGATGCGCGCCTGCTTTCCGTCGATGGCCGTTCCCTGTTTCGCTTTCCGATCTGGTCGGTGGAATCAGGCCAGTCGATCCATCGACTTGCCCTCCCCCCTTCTTTCGGAAGCACACGAATTTTGCAAGTCACTGCCGAGGGTCAAGAACCTCAGTACGAAAAAATCGGCTTGTGGTCACAGCGTTCCGGGGCAGCCAAATAAGCGATCGGCCAGGATAGGGAAAAACACGATCCCGCCCACCACGCACGCGCTCAGGGCCGCCAGGAGCACCGCCCCTGCGGCCACGTCCTTGGCCTGTCCAATCACAGGGTTTCTTTCGCGGGTCACCGCATCGCACACCAGCTCCAGAGCGGTATTCATGGCCTCGGCACACAGCACCAGCCCGCATGCGAGTGCGATGGCCAGCCATTCCCCTCTGGCAAGTCCCACCAGAGCTCCCAAGGTGGACACGATCACCACCACCGCCAGATGGATCCGGAAGTTCCGTTGGCGCATCGCGATACCGACCCCGCGAAACGCCCACCGGAAGCTCAACAAGAAGGCGCGCATGATTCGATCACCGTCCATAGAGCTTCCAACGTTTCCCGTCCCTCCCAAAGTTCAGGTGCCACCACGGACCTTGGTACAGCATCCAAGGTCCGTGCGATCTCCACGATCCGGTTGCGCGCCGGCACAAGATCCTCCGGTGCGATTCCTCGTTGGAACATCAAGGTGGTTTGCTTTTCCCATAACTGGGAAAACCGGTCCCCCGCCGGCACCGATGACATGGCCACCACTGTCGTGCCCAAACCTGCCGAGTGCACGGCCGCTTCCAGCAGATCGGCTGAGCCATCCACCACCACCACCAGATCCGGCTCGCCCTGCAATGCCTCCCGCATCGGCTCAAGGCCCGTCCCGGAATGCTGGAACCCGAAAGACCCTACGTTTTGCAGGTCTCCGTTCGGGTTCACCAAAGCCCTTCGGCCAGGCCCATCCAAGGCCGCCCCCACCAGAAGTGCTTGGATCCCATTTCCCACCACCAGGACCCGGTCTCGACGCGAAATCGTGCGGCGCACGCGCATCGCTCGCGCCATCGGGACCAGCAGAGTAAACAGATCTGGCCCCACAGTGGAGGGCACCGGCACCACTCCTCGCCTCACCGCCCAGGGGTGGAGCACCCGAACACTGGACATCCAGCCCGGAAACGCGGTTTGGCGATGGCTGTCGCGGCAACTGACCGCGCAGCCGGCCAGGCAGGCAGGGCAAATCCCGCAAGGCGGGGCGGGATGGAGCCAAACGCGCTGACCCGGCACGTATTTGGACTTTTCCTGTACGGAGCTGACTTCCCAGACGGCACCTGAGGCCAGATCCACGCTTTGCCCCTCTCGCAACGCACCAGTACACAGCAAGCGAAGCACCATTCCCTCGTCAAGGACAGGGGGTAGGGTGACGGTTTCCAGATGACACTGCCCCGGCGCGGCCCCCCAGGAAACCGCATGATCCAATGCTGCCCCGAGGGTGATCCAGGCTTGTTCGGAACTCTGCATGTCCATGAATGTATCCACATCAGGCCGGAAACAATCGCTGGACAAGGACTCTTCAATACATGAAGATCTGTTTTTCTTCTGAAAACCAGAAACCGAACCCACGAAGGGGAGTTCAGGACCTACATTTCCAGAACTCTTCGTCGGCCCATCTCCCGAAGAGCGCAAACCCACCAGGAGCTGCTATGTCCACCGCACCCAACCACACCGCTTCCCGTCAAGGGCTTGGCATCGACATCGGTTCTGCCAGTGTCAAAGTTTGCCAAATCGAAGACGGGAACGTGGCATGGTCGGAAGTCCGACCTCACGACGGCGACCTTCCCGGAACCCTCCGACGGATTTTGGAAGACAAGGGCGTCACCCCCGGCATCCCGGCGTTGGTGACCGGTCAGGAAGGGCGTCGGCAGTTCAACGTGGCCGACCGCATCGCTCCGGCCGCCGTGGAACGCGCCGTCCAGAAATTGGGCGAGCAAGCCGATGCCGTGGTCAGCGTGGGTGGCGAAGACCTCGTTGTCTACACCCTGGACAAAAACCTTCGCATCCTCAACACCTTCGCGGGCAACAAGTGCGCGTCGGGCACGGGTGAGTTCTTCGGCCAGCAGCTCAAGCGCATGGGTCTGAAGGTGGAGGCCGTGTTCGAGCCGGAAGTCGCCAATTCCCAAGTCTGCAAGCTCTCCAGCCGCTGCTCGGTGTTCATGAAGAGCGACTGCACCCACAAGCTCAACAAGGGCGAGGCCGACAAACACGACATCGTGTTGTCCCTGTCCAACGTGATGAGCCGCAAGGTGGTAGATTTCCTTTCCCGCGCCCGCATCAAGAAGGGCCGCGTGATCCTGGCCGGTGGCGCCACCAAGAATCCCCATCTGGTCAAGTTCCTGCGCGACGAACTCCCCCACGTGGAGTTCATCGTGCCCGAACAAGCCCCCTGGTTCGAAGCTTGGGGCATGGCGGATCTGGCCCTCACCGAAGGCACGCCCCTTCCCACCATTGATGACCTCATGGGCGATGCGGCGGTGAGCTATCCGCGCGCTCCTTCCCTGAAGCTGGCGGCGGACAAGGTCACCTTCGCCCCATCGCAGCGCTCCCCCATCAAGCCCGGACGCAAGTTCGTTCTAGGCATTGATGGCGGCTCCACCACCACCAAGGTGGTGCTCTTGGACATGGAGACCAAGGAAATCGTGGCCAGCCACTACGGCCGCACCTTGGGTGATCCCATCACGGCTCTGCGCAAGTGCATGGAATCCGTGCGCGAGCAGATCAAGCCCGTTCTCGGCCCCGATGCAGACATTGACATCCGGCTTGTTTCCACCACCGGAAGCTCGCGCGAACTGTTGGGCGTGTTCTGCGAGACCGGCGGCGTGTTCAACGAAATCATCGCACACACCGTGGGCGTGACCTACTTCGATCCGGACATCGACACCATCTTCGAGATCGGCGGCCAGGACGCCAAGTACGTGCACCTGCGAAACCGCGTCCCGGTGGACTACGCCATGAACGAGGCCTGCAGCGCGGGCACAGGATCGTTCCTGGAAGAATCCGCTTCCGGCGACCTGGACATCCACAGCCCGGAGCTGATCGGACCGGCCGCGTTGGCCGCCACCGCTCCGCTGCGCTTTGGCGAACACTGCTCGGCGTTCATCAACTCCGACATCCGCAAAGCCATCCAGCAAGGCGCCACCCGCGACGACATCATCGCCGGTCTGGTGCTCTCGATCGTGTCCAACTACCTCAACCGCGTGGTGGGCAACCGCCGCGTGGGCAATCGCATCGTGCTGCAGGGCGGCGTGGCGAAAAACCCCGCCGTCCCCATGGCCTTCGCGTCCTTGCTGGGCAAGAACATCATCGTGCCGCCGGATCCGGAACTCATGGGCTGCTTCGGCGTGGCGCTGTTGGCCTTGGAGAAATTCAAGGTCGGCGAGCTCGACGAAGGCAATTGGAGCATCGCGGACATCCTCGCCCGCGAAGTCAGCCACGGCAAGAACTATCGCTGCAAGGCCTGCGACAATATGTGTCCCATCCAGATCCTGGACGTGGGCGGCAGCAAATACCACTTCGGTGGACGTTGCAACAAGTACGCGAACACCCGCAAGAAGGCCATCGGCGGCGAGCCGTCGGTCGATTGGGTGGAAAAGCGCCACGAACTCTACTTCGAGCAGTTCGCCGCGGACGTGACCACCGTGCCGGAATCGGCCACCGTGGTGGCCGTGCCGGAAAGCTTCAGCATCCATTCGCTGTGGCCCCTGTACTCGCACTTCTTCACCCAGTTGGGCATCAAGCCTCGCCTGGTGTCCAAGATCGACGAGGGCGGCGTCGCCAAGTGCGAATCCAGCTACTGCTACCCGGCGGAAATTGTCCACGGGGTGACGGAAACCGCCCGCAAGTCGGACGTCAACTGGTACTTCCTGCCGCAGTTCAAGTCCATGCCCTCCTACCAGGCCGACGCCCACGCGTGCCTGTGCCCCATCATGCAGGGTGTGCCGTACTACCTGCGCACGGCGCTGAACCTGGACGACAACAAGATCCTGCGCCCGGTGATCGACTTCACCAACGGATTCGAATCCGGTCGCGGCCCCATGCTGGACATGGCCGTGCAGTTGGGATTCACCAAGGCCCAGGGCGAGGCCGCCTGGAAGGTGGCCATCGAGCGCCAGCGCGCCTGCTACGCCGAAGGCCGTCGCATCGGGCAAGAGGTGGTGGAAGCCGCCAAGACCGCCAAGCGGCCCGTGATCGTGCTGTGCGGACGTCCGTACAACGCGCTGACCGCGCAAGCGAACATGGGCATCCCTCGCAAGTTCGCGACCCGCGGCTACACCGTGATCCCCTTCGACTTCATGCCGATCGCCGAAGAACACATCACGGACAACATGTACTGGTACTACGGCCAGCAGAACCTGAAGGCTGCCGTGCAGGTGAAGGAAAACCCGAACCTGTTCCTTTGCTTTGTTTCCAACTTCTCGTGCGCGCCGGACAGCTTCATCCTGCACTACCTGCGCTGGATCCACAACACCAAGCCCTTCCTGATTCTGGAACTGGACAGCCACACGGCCGACGCCGGCGTGGACACCCGCATCGAAGCGTTCCTGGACATCGTCGAAGGGTATCGCCGCGCCAACATGACAGAAGATGTCATGCTCTCGCCGCGCGACTGGGACATCCAGCTGGAAGGCAAGAAGACCTGCCTGCGCAACACGCAGTCCAACGAAGTGATCGACCTCACCGACAAGCGCGTGAAGCTTTTGTGGCCTTCCATGGGCCAGACCGGCACGCGCCTGCTCGCGGCGCTTTCGCGCGGCCACGGAATCGATTCCCAGCCCTTGCCGGAACCCGACTTCCACACCGCCTCCCGGGCCCGCGCCGTCGCCTCCGGCAAGGAGTGCATCCCGTCCTTGCTGGTGCTGGGATCGTTCCTGGATTGGTTTGCCAACAACGAGATCGACCCCAATCGTGTGTACGTGCTGTTCATGCCCCTGACCACGGGGCCCTGCCGCACCGGCCAGTACGCGATCTTCTACGAGAACCTGTTCCGCGAATTGGGCTATCGCAACGTGATCTGCCTTTCGCTGAACTCCGACAACTCCTACACGGAACTCGGCCAGAGCTGGAGCACCAGCGCCTGGGTCTGCGTGTTGTTCTCGGATTATTTCCGCGACATCCGCAACACCCTCCAGGCCTTGGCGGTGGATTGGCCCGCCGCCAAGAAGGTGATGGACAAGATCGAGTCCGAGATGGTGGACCACGCCGAAAAGGGCGTCAAGCACATGTGGAACGCGCTGCCTGAGTGGACCGCGCGCATGGGCGCCATCCCCCTCAAGAAGACCCTCGGCGAATCGCGCAAGGTGCTGGTGGTGGGCGAGATCTTCGTGCGCCGCGACGAGTACTCGGTGGGACCGCTCACCAACCTGCTCACCGATCGCGGGATCGTGCCCAAGATCACTGGCCTCTCTGAATGGATCCATTACCTCGACTGGGACCAGGTGCGCCGCTACAAGAAGCAGATGATGGCCCTGCCGCTTCTGAAGCGTCCGTTCTCCTGGCAGGCCAGGAAGCTTGCGATGCTCAAGATCGAGATCATGTGGAAGCACCACCAGGAAGTGAAGCTGCTCAAGGAACTTTCCAAGTGCGGCTTGGTGGCGGAAGCCCCCCACGACATGGAAGTGATCATGAAGCGTTCGCTGGATTTTGGAGATCCGGAACTGGAATCGGAAGCGTCGCTTTCGCCTGCCGTGTCCGCCTTGGCCATGGAAAGCGGATGGGACGGCATCGCGATCATCTCTCCGTTCGCCTGCTTGCCGGGACGCCTGATCGAGGCCACCTACGGACCCTGGGCGCGCAATCGCGGCCTTCCTGTGATCGCCATCGAAAACGACGGCAACGCCTATCCTCCCAACGTGACCAGCCGCATCGAGATCTTCGCGCACAACGTCGCACGCGGCCTGCGCGGCGAAGTCAGCCCGGAAGCCCTGCGACTGATGACCTGCGAAGTGGACGAATCCCCCGTGAGCGAATGCGCCAAGGAGACCGTCGGGGTCTGACGCGATCCTGGTGACAGAAATTGGAAGGCCCGCCGGATCGGATCCGGCGGGCCTTTTCATTTGACTCCGGTCGCCTCCTGGGAGAGGCCAGGCGACCCAACCTCGAACCTAGGACTTCTTGTACAACAGCATCCAATCGTAGATGCTCCGGTCATAGGAAGCGGTATTCGCCTCGATGTCGGTCCTGCCATCCAACTCTGTCTCTTCGGCGAGCGAGTTGGGGTAGTACGGGTAGTACCAGATGTTCCATTCATGTCCCAGTTTCGAGAACATCGTGATCTTGACATCCAGTTCCGGATGGGCCGTTTTGACAGCGGCGATGAAGGCCTTGTCGGCCGTCGGAGACACGTTTCCATCCACAGCCCCATGGAACGCCCAGAGGGGAATCGCCACGTTCCTGGCATTTGTGGTTCCCGCCGTACCCGCGATCGGCACCGCTGCCGCCGCCAAACTCTTCGAACCGGTGTTCATGACGTAGTTGTAGATCCCCATCGCACCCATGCTCATTCCAACCAGATACACGCGTTTGGGATCCACCGGGTAGTGCGCCACCATGTAGGCGATGTAGTTGTTGAGCTCGGTGGAATTCCAACCGCTGTTGTCGGAGTGGGTTTGGGGCGAAGCCACGATGAAGGGATAGTTGGGCTTCCACTTTCCGTTAGCGATCAGGTAGTGGATCCCAAGTCCCAACTGCGCGCTCAGTCCGGCATCTTCCGAAAAGCCGGATCCATGGACGGAAACCACCATCGGGAACCGGTGGGTGGTGTTCGGATCGACCGCTCCGCTGGGCAGGTAGACGTGGTAGCCGTACGTCGCGCTGTCCGGGGTGGATCCAACAGGTTTTGTCTTGGTCCCCTTGGGCACTTGCGTACTGACGCCCCCGACATCCTTCGGAAGCAGTTTCACATCGGCGTAGGGATCCACCGCCGCCGTGTCGTTCAAGCAACGCAGCGAATATCCCGAAATTTTCTCGGTGGTTCCGGAGCCGGAATTTCCGAAGAATCCGGCAAGCGATGCCGTGGCCCCCTCCGAGGCGCTCCACCACCTGGCTTCCAGGCCGGAGGCCTTGAGAGAGTCGGCTTTGGCGAAGTCCCCACAACACAGGTATCCGGCGGGAACCGCCCGGAATCCAAACGAGTCGTTGCGTCCGGCGACCACCTCGGCGCCTTTCCAGCCTCCCACCGAACGGAGCTTGGCGCCCAAGCCTGCGCCGGAAGGATCGATGTGCTGACGCAACGTCGCCCATTCGACATCCGAGGGCACATGCCAGCCGACCGGGCAGGCGCCTTGGTGCTTGACATCCGAGCCTGCCCACTTCGAGCGGTTGAAGCTGGCCGAAAGCCCCATCGCGGCAGACCATTGGTAGTGTCTACCGAGCTTGGCGACGGAATCCGGCGATCGGAGGGCCCGAGCGGAGCTGTCGACCTTGAAGTTCAGGTTCTCGGCCATCCATATTTGCGACCCGATGGCGATGGTCCGGTAGACCTGGCCATCGCGCGCATCCGTGAGCCTTCCGTAACGGTAGAGGCCGGTGCTCCAGCGGATGTCGGTGGCGAGAGTGGCGGTATCGATCCGCATGATTCCCAGTGGCCCAGCCCAGAGGGATGCCGGCATCACGCTGGTCCTGAATCTGCCGTTCCAGGAAAAGGAAATCGTGTCTGCCGGGTCTGCCGCGGTCGTTCGCCCTGCCCCGATGGGATTTGCCCGTTGGGGCGGAGTCCACGAGCGGCACATCCGACCGGACGCATCGATGCCCATGTAGCGCACCCTCACCCGATTGCCTTCGATGAGGATTTGCGGCGAGGTCGCCACCGCCGCAAATCGGCCAGGCATGGTATGTTGCGTTCCCGCACCGGAACCCGCGAGGCTCCATCTTCCCAAGCTGTCGGTGCCGGTTGCCGTGTCCGAAGCCCTGAGGTGGACACCTACCCCGTACAACGGCTTGCCTTCGAGATCCGTCACCGTTCCCGAAAGCGAGATCGGCGCCGCTTGGGCGAAGAGAGCCCATGCCAGCAGGCAGAAGAGCCCGACGGAAGGTGTTCGAAATGCAATGGGTTTCATGGACGAACCCTCACAGGAAGCAAGGAATGGGATAAACGCACGGGACGGCCGGGTAAGAATACCTCTTCCATCTGGCGTTGGGAACCTTGGTGACCAGCGTTGGCATCCGTGATGTCGCCGGTAACCGAACCGAACCAAACTGAACCGCTACAGATTACCTTTGCGGTCTTCACTCCGTCTCGGAAGGGCGCGCACCATGGACGTTTTGGTCATCGGCGGAACTGGACTGATCTCCACCGCCATCGTGCAACAGTTGCTGGACCGTGGCGACCATGTCACCGTGTTCAATCGCGGCGAAACCAAGGTCCGGTTCGAGGGCGAGGTGGAGCGACTTTCCGGCAACCGCTGGGAAGCAGGCTCGCTGGAAAAGGCCGTGGCTGGTCGCAAGTGGGACGCGGTGATCGACATGGCCGCCTTCGCGCCACAAAATGGCACCCAATTGGTGGACACTTTCTGGGGGAAGGCGGGACAGGTCGTCCTGTGCTCCACCGCATGCGTCTATGGCGGGCCATCGGCCACCCTGCCCATCGTGGAAACGGTCCCGCGTCGGCCGTTCGGCATGTACGGCATCAACAAAGCCGCCATCGAGCGCATTCTTCTGGACCATTCAGGTCGGGACGGAACCCAAGCCACCATCATCCGCCCCAGCTACACCACCGGCGAAGGGGCCACCGCCGCAGGCCTGCTGTTCGACGATTCGCTGGTTTCGCGCATGCGCCACGGCCTTCCGGTGATCGTGATGGATGACGGAAACTGTCCTTGGGCCATCTCGCACGTGTCGGATGTCGCCCGCGGATTCGTCGCCTCACTGGGCAACCCCAAGGCGTTCTCCAACGACTACCATCTGACCAGCCACGAACACACCGACTGGAACGGGGTCTACGGCGCACTCGCCCAAGCCGCCGAGGGACGGTCGGAAATCGTCCATATCCCGTCCACCTGGCTTCGCCAGGTGGCACCGCGCCGCTCCCTGGGCGTTTGGTTCATCTACCGCTTCCCCAGCGTCTACGACAATGCCAAGGCCGAACGCGACCTGGGTTTTTCCACCACCGTGCCGCTGGTGGAAACCTTCCGTCGCCAGATCCGCTGGATGGAGGAGACCAAGAAGCTCAAATCAGTGACCGACGAACTCTGCCAGGACGTGCTTCTGGATGGCTGGCGAACCCAATCCCAGTGGCTGGGCAACGATCCACGATGGGTGGACTGGAACCCCTGGGGTAACAACACGGAGAACTGATGGAGCGGGATTCCCGCTCCCGGCCTTTTGACCTCACCGCCTCTCAGGGCGACTTCGCGACCTGCTTGCCGGCTGCGACACTGTCGCGGCCATCCAGGATGGCCAACAGGGGTTCGATCCCCATGGTGAAAACCGCCCGCAGGGAATCCGGCAAGGGCGGCGAGGGTGGGCTGGAAATGCGCAGGGGGTCGATCGGGCGAGACCCATCCCAGACCCGGAAATCGAGGTGCGGACCGGTGGAGAGTCCCGTGGATCCCACGTATCCGATCAAGTCGCCCTGACGGACCCGAGAGCCCTGTCGCAATCCCGACGCGTAACCTTTCAGGTGCATGTATCCTGTGATGTATCCGTTGCCGTGGCGGATCTTGAGGCTGTTCCCGCCTCCGCCCGCCCAGCCTTTCTGGATCACGGTGCCATCTCCCAGGGCGACCACCGGTGTTCCGGAGGGTGCGGCGTAATCCACCCCGAAATGCGCCCTCACGATCCGCAACACCGGATGCATGCGGGCCCCCGTGAATCGCGAGCTGATGCGCGAATACTGCAAGGGGGCTTTCAGGAACGCCCTGCGGTTGGGCCGGCCCAGCTCGTCGTAGTAGCCGTCCAGGTCGCCGTGGCGAAACAGGAAATCCCGCGAAATGGAATCCCCCTGCCGAAACGAAACGGCGTGGATGTCGCCCTCTCCCGCAAGCCTGCCCTCCACCCAAAGCTCGTCGTAGATCAGACAGATTTCGTCACCAGGTTGGAGCGCGAAGAAATCCACCTGCCACGCCAGAATATCGGAAACCCTACCGATCAGCGAGGGCGCCCCCCCCTTGGCCGACAACAGGTTCCACAGCGAGCTCTCGATGCTTCCGCGCAGCTCCCGCCGAACGGTATCCACAGGGCGGCGGATGGCCGACACCTTCGGGATGGAATCCATGTCGAAGCGGATCCAGTGGAAGGGATCCGGGCGCAGCACCATGTGCCGAAGTCCACCGTTGGCGGAATCCAGGAAAAAGGCAACGGAATCTCCGTCGCGCAATTTCCTGTGATCCCAGATTCCCTGCGACGCTTGGGCAGCACGATGGATCTGCGGTGAGCCCAATCCGCGGGAGGCCAGCAACCTGCCCAACGAAGAGCCCGGCTCCACGCGCGATTCCATCACCTTGACGCCCGCCAACGGCACGCCGTATTTGGCGGGAACGGGGACTTCCACCTGTTTTTCCGGGACCGGAGGAGGCTCATCGCGCTTGCAAGAAGCCAGGATTGCCAGAATGCAAGGTGCCATGAGCAACAGTCGACGAGCGGTCATCAGACAAGGAAAGCTACGGCAACCCACGGGAATCGGCTAGGGGCCCCCGTCGCGCATCGCCACCGCATTGTTGGCGCGAACGAAGTGCGGGAAGGCCGGAGATGACCCTAGATTGTGTGGACCGGGGTACCTGAGGGACGTGAGTTCGCATGTCTTGTGCTGCTTCGGGGAGGTCCGGTCCATCGACAAGTCCAGCCGCATCGCTCGGCAGATCCTCGAAGAAATCCAATCCGGGCTCCTGCGGCCCGGAAGCATCGTCGGTATCGGCGAGGACGCCGCTGCCCTTCGCAACGCAAGCGCCCCTACCCTTCGAAAGGTGATTCGCAGGCTCATCGCCCAAGGAGCCCTGGAAGCGCTCCCACGCGGCGGCCGCGTGCCTTTTCCAAAACGGCTCGAGCGCAACCGCATCGCGCTGATCCGCCGGTGTGATGCACGCGGCAAAACCATCCACGAAGCCGAACGCCCACGTCGCTTCCGGCGTGAACTCGAATTGCAGGCGCTACGGATGAATCTCTCCCTGGAGATCGTCGGTTACGCGGGTGAGGACAGGTTCTTCGCCACGGACGGCAAACTGGGCGACTGGAAATCCGTCAGCGCAAACAAACTCGGAATGGTGTTCTCCCTTTGGGACGTCCGCGAGGACGCCTGGCTGCTGGAGCGGGCTGTGGATTCCGAGCTTCCTACCGCGGTGTGGGATGAACGCCCCCAAGGCGGGATGATTTTCCCCTCCCCCAAGCTGCGGTATTTCGAGACATCCTACTCCCTCGACGCGGGCCGGAACGTCGCCAGGCACGCGGTCGAATCCGGCCGGACCCGCATCGCATGGATTTCGCCGTTCCAAGGCGCCCATTGGTCCAACGCCCGATTGCAAGGAATCCAGGAAGGTCTGGACGGTCGGGCCAAGCTCGTCTGCCAAGCGGTCGAATCCCAGTTTCCGCTCCACCGCGAACCGGAGGTGGAATCCTCCGACTTTTGGTTCGACGCCAACCGCATGCGCTCGCATCTGGGCGCCCCGCTGGAGCCGGGCATCGACGACATCGTGCGTCGGTTGGGCATCTTGTTGGCGCGCCGCACCTTGTGCCAACGATTGTCAAGTCTGTTCGAAGACGCCCTGTCCTCGCAGGCCGACGCCTGGATCCTGGCCAACGACGAAGTGGCCCATCTCGCCTGGGATTGGCTCCTTCGCAAAGGCAAGGACGTGCCCCGGGACATCGCGCTGGCCGGTTTCGACGACGCTTCGCACTCGCAGGAACGCGGCCTCACCTCCATCCACTTCGACGAGGAAAGACTCGCCGCGGCTTGTCTGAGGCACCTCACCGGCCCGCGCGAAGGCTCGAAGGGCGACGTCGTCCAGATTCCGCCGCTTTTGATGGTCCGCCGTTCGATGCGCTGAAATCCAGCCACGGTCACCTGACGCGGTAGGCGCTCACCCACTCTTTGTGCCGTGCCCGGACCTTGCCCTGCGGGGATATCGAGTAGGTGCTCCTGCGTGCCATGTGCTGCGGATGGCCCAACGCGGCGTACTCGACGTACCAAGTGCTCACCTTTATGTACGTGTTCGCACTCGCGAACCGACCCGACGAATGGTCGTCGGCATCCGATGCGCAGGATTCCGAAAGGGTGAATTTGTCGAGCAATCGCCCGTCCGAAGCGAGGATGAAATGCCAGATTTCGTCACATCCTCCGTTATGGAAAATCGAGAATTCCTGTCTACCTTTCACAGCCGATCTCCCCGAGAGAAGATACGCTCCGTACGTGCTGGAAGAGGATGCTCCGGTCCGGTAGTGGCTATCGCTGTCGTGCGGCCACAGGGCTTTCAGGATACGCGGATCGGAGATCGTTGGCGTACCCATGACCACAGACCAAGCACTGTCCACGTCGAAGGAATTCTCGTTGTCCTGCGGAAACACCACCGGGATGGAATCTCCACCCAACACGAGGATCCGAGGAATTCCCGCCGCTTGGATCGGCGCCATGCATAGCAAGCAAGAAAACCCAGCCCATCGAGCGATGCGGATCCCGTACTGCAACAACGAATTTTCCAGCAGCGCAATCGGGTCGGGGGGACATGTGGAGGAATGGATCATCGCCTGAAAATAGTTGGACTTGGTTAGGCGCATTGTAGCGATAACAACACGGACGCCAGGTTTTGCCAGCCCCACTCGAGAACCTACGGTAACTTCCGGGGACTCAAGGGAGTACCACCAATGCTGAAGCCACGCTGTCCTGTCCCGGCCGGAATCGTCCATGCCGCGCTGATCGTTGCCACCTGCTCGCTGCAAGCAATCGCCGCCAAAACGGAAGTCCCTTTGTTTCTGTTCTCCGGGCAATCGAACATGGTGGGCTTGGGTGCAAGCACCAACGATCTTTCCGCCGACCAGAAAAAAACCTTCGCCGACATCAAGATCTATCTGGATGCCGAGGGCGATGCAGCCAAGATGAAAAAATGGTCCACCCTTGGCCCGGGGTTCGGGAGCACCTCGAGCCAATTCGGACCGGAGCTGTTGTTCGGGAAGGGCTTGGCGGAGGCGTTCCCCGGCAAAAAGATGGCCTTCATCAAGGTGGCGCGCTCCGGCACCTATCTGGGCAAGGCTGCGGAATGGCTGCCGCCCAGCTCCAACGGCGGCAAGGGTGGAACCTACTACGCGGCCATGATGGCTTCCATCGATGCCGCCCTGAAGAACTTCAACTCGGCCTTCGATACCACGCTCTACACGCCCAAGTGGGCTGGATTCCTGTGGTTGCAGGGGGAATTCGACGCCATGGACGCGACGCTGGCCAACCAATACGAGACCAATCTCACCAACCTCATCAAGGACATCCGCGAAAAGGCCGGGGTCGCCGATCTCCCCGTCATCCTTCCCATGATCGACGTCCAGTCGATGTGGACCAACAACGCCAAGATCCGTGCCGCCGACATCGCCCTGACCAAAAAACTCACGCGGGTGGACACTGTCGAAACCAAGGGCCTGGCCACCGATGGCATCCACTACAAGGCTGCAGGAATGGTCACCATCGGCACTCGCTGCGCCGCGCGGTTCCTGGCGATGAAATCTCTCAGTTCGATCGACCTCGCCTGGCAACCGGTTTCCTCCCTCCGGACTCCGCTCGGCTCCCTGGATGCCCCTCGCTTCGATTTGGCGGGCAGGCGGATCGGTGGCCAAAACGCACAGCCCGGTACGTCCACGTTCATCACCATCGAAGGCAATCAGATCCGCCTGAATTATGCGGTTGGCGATCGTCGGTAAATTGGCCGGATGAGGATTGCTCGGGGGCGGATCGGTGGTACCATTGACCACCACACCGATCCTCCGGGGAGACCTTCGTGAAACATCCGCCGCATGCCGCCATGGGAGCAGTCCTCGCGCTCCTTTTGGCTTCCACCTCCCAGGCCAAGAATCTGCATGTCGCCACCACGGGCGACGACAAAGCCGCCGGCACGCTCGCCAAACCCTACGCGAGCCTCGCCAAGGCCGCGCAAGCCAGCGCTCCGGGCGACACCATCCTCGTTCGCGGCGGAACCTACAAGCTGACCGCGCAGCTCGATCCGAAATCGGGAACTTCCGAAACATCGAGGATCACCTACAAGGCCTATCCAGGTGAGACAGCAGTTGTCGACGGCCAAGCCGGATACTGCCTGACACTGGCCAACAAGGCGTACCTGACCTTCGATGGGCTTCAGTTCACAACCGCGGACACGGCCGTCGGAGCCGGCATGGTCTACTTCGAGAACACGCGGCACATCGTGTTCCAAAACTGCGGCTTTTCCGGAATGCCCGCCGAGCGAGGCAGCGAGAACACGGCCGTGATCCGGTGCATGTCCACCGGATACCCGGATGCGGCCAATGTCGAAAACAGCGACAGCTGCGTGTTTCGCAACAACCACTTTCGCGACAACGCCTCCCCGGCCTTGCGATTGTACGACACCAAAGGATGGGTGATCGAGAACAACACCTTCACCAATTGCCTCCAAGCCGTCGGCGGAAAGGACGAGCCCTACGACATGCTGGTCCGAAGAAACCTGATCGTCGGCGGAGACCTCGCCTTCTACTTCCCCATGCAAGGCGGCGGAAACGGCGTGACGATCACCGAAAACATCGTGGTCAACTCCGGAGGCGGGATGATGATCGGGGGCCTGGGAACCTACAATGCCAAGCGCCAACGCGTGAACGTGTACAACAACACGTTCTACAACGTGCGGAGTTGGTTTTTCGGCTGGTCGGAAGCCCCCTTCGACACACTGGTGGCCGTGTGGAACAACATCGTGCATGCCGATGTCGCGGCGAACATTCCCGGCGGCGAGGATATCGGTTCCCGGTTCATCTGCATGAGCAAGTACCAGAGCACCCCGATGGAAACTCCCGATTACTCCTTCGACTTCAACGACTATTCGATGCCCGCCTCCGATCGCTCCACCGCGTTCATCGACGGCAGGGTTGGTTACGCGGACCTGGGCGCGTGGCGCACCGCCCGACCCTTCGACGCCCACTCGTTTTCATCTGCGCCATTTTTTGTCAATGCGAGCGCATCGGATTTCCATCTGCAGACCGCCTCGCCTTGCAAAGGGGTCGGCAAATCCGGCGAAGACCTGGGCGCCTATCCGCGGGGGAACGACGGCACGGTGATCGGCCAGTCACCCGCTTCGAGCGTATCGATCCGCACTCGGAGCTCTCCGCGCGGAGAACGCTTCCCGAAGTCCTCCAGCGCCTACCTCGCCAACGGCCGGACCACGAAGACTGCCGGAGCGCGCCTGGCGAACGATGCGGTGGTTGCGCCCATCGGGAGATGACCGTCTCTCGATCCAGGCTTCAGCCGAGTCGATCCTCTACCTGGGGACCACCACGGCTCTGACTTGGCGGTCGCTTGCAGGACCCTGCCACTCCACCAGCCACATTCCGCGATCCACCGTGAAGGTCGCGTCCCCGCCTCGGGAACGGGCGACGATCCGGCCTTCCATGTTCCGCAAGATCCAGTTCGCGTTACCCTTGCCGAAAGCCTGGATGCGTCCCGGGCCCACCTGGAGACGGAATCCGTCCGCCTTGCGAACCCGACGGTCGATGGCGGAGCCTTCCGGGAATTCCTGGACATGCTGGACGGCCGCGAGCCCCATCAGGAACCATGCGTTGTGCGGGAGCCATTGTTCCACCCAGCGCCAGTTGTCGGCTCCGCCGTCGTTCTTGAACACGGGAGTGAGGTCGGTGTCGCTGATGGCCGTGATGCCGTTGCAGATGCCTCCAACGGTGTTCTTGCCCTTCCCCGCGAAGTAGGCGGCATAGGTGCCCCCCTCCACGCCGTACACGAAGTTCACTCCTTCCGAGTTCTTGCCCGCCACCCAATCCAATGGGGCGACAGCCTCCTGCGAGAAGGAATCGGCACCGAACCGCCAGGAGGGATCGCTCGCGTGGCGCGCCAGGAGCAGTCCCGCGGCCATCGATCCCAACCGGGCGTTCTCGCCTTGCCACCAGTATTCGGTTTCGTTCTTGTGGGGCATGAAGAAACTCGCCTTGGCGGGCACGGCCACCACCTGCTCGAACTCCTTTTGTCCCATCACGGTCAATTCCTGGATGGAATACCCCCAGTCCACCTTGACGCGCCGTTCGCAGGAAACCTTCACCCACCGCGCCCACAGCGAGTCTTCCACCACGATCTTGTGGGAAGTGGTGCTGGAACTGTCGAGGATGGTCTTCACCAAAGTCCAGTTGGCGGTGTCCTCGGCCACGTACACGGAATACTTCACAGCCTTGGCCACCTCCCAGCTGACAGAAATCGACTGCAGCAGGTGCCGGCCCGCCAGGTCCACCACCAGGGCATGACGGGATTCGTCCACGGCCTTGCTGCGCTCGATGATGGAAGACCACCGGCTGGAGCCGCCGTCGATTCCGTCCACTGCCTTGTCCGCCTCCCTCCCCGCCCCTTCCACCGAAGTGGCGATGGCTCGTTTTCCCTTGGCGATGTTTCCAGATCCCGAGGGTCCTGCGACAGGCGCGAGCGGAGCGTACATCCTCGGGTACAGGAAGGGATTGGCGGTGGCGCGCGTGAGGTTGTGGTACCAGGTCACCGACTTCGCCAAGCACTGGCGGACGCGATCGGCCCTGGGAGATCCGCCGTCCATGTTCAGGTAGGCCCACAGGGCCACCATCGGAAGGCCTTCGTCCACTCCATGGAAAAACGGCCGCGCCCCGGCGTCGCTGACCATCCACCCCTCCGGAGTCTGGCGTGCCACGATGCTGTCGGCGCGCGCGGCGGCTGCCTCCAGGTAACCGGGTTCTCCCGTGGCCAGATGCAATTCGATCGCGGCCAGCAATGCGCAATAATGGTCGATGAGATTCTCGCGGCCGTCGTCTGCATAGCGCCCGCGCTTGGCGGAGAGATGCTCCCAACCCCTGATGGCACCGGCCAGATACTGGGCCGCCGTGGAATCGCCCTGTATGCCGGTGCGAGAGGCCAAGGCCAGCGCGGCGATGCTCATGCCGCCGCCTTCGCGCCAAGCCGCCTGGTAGTCGGAGGTCATGGTGCCCTGGCCGGTGGCGTTTCCGGTCCACGCGCAGATCTTGCGGGGATCGGCGCCCCAGCGGTCGAACACGTTGATGTAGAAGTACCCTGCGGAGTCTTGCACACGCAGGAGGTAATCGGCACCCCAAGCGGCCTCGTCCAGGGCGAGCTTTCGGAAACCCGCTGTGGCCTTGGGAGCGAGCAGTTGGGTACGAAGGAGCGCCCACACCACCATGGGGATCTGTTGGGGGTTCATGAAATTCGCGTAGCTCAGGTGACTCAGGTATTTGCCGGCATCGCCGGTGGCATCCCACCAGCCGCCGTAAACGTCGCGCTCCCCTCGAGCGGTCTCGCCCTGGTAGCCCATTTTGCGATCGCCCGCATCCGTGTTGCGCATGCCATTGAAGAACCCGACCATGGCCGGTCCAGCGATCGCGAGCAGCCTTCCGGAGTCGATGCCGAAAGGATTGGATTCCAAACCGGAGGGGATCAACTGGAGGCGATAGATTCCCGAGGACGTCAGTGCGGAAAAATCCGCCACGCGCCATGGTCCGTTTTTCCAGCCTGCAACCGACTGCGCCGCGGACAACGCTCCGGTGTAGGCGACCGTGCCATCGCCATCCACCACTTGAAACGTTTCTCCTGCCGTGGCGGCATTGGCCAGCACCACGGCGGTCTTGGGGCCGGTGGCATCGTAACCCAGGTGGTTGATGCGAATCTCGGGAGCAACCGCGGCAGTCCCCACGGTCGCGACGGCGACCTGGAGCAGGGTGAGATAGATCATGCTCCTTTCAATACCGAAATGGCGGTGCCATCGCCAGCCGATTCAGGGGATTTTTCCAGGAAGCGGACACTCGGAATCCAGAAATGCATTTTCCTTGGTCTATGCGCCTTAACAACAGACTCTGGATGTTTGTCCTCGCCCTCCCCGTACTGGCTTTGGCGGAAGTCAATGTGCTGGGCACGGTGGTGGATGGCGCCAGCGACCACGCGCTGGCCAGAGCCCGGATCTTTTCGGCGGATTCCACCTTTTTGGGAGCATCGGACGCCCAAGGAAGATTCGAATTGCGGTTGCAACGCCCGCTGGAGGTGACGTTCCGCCGCGAGGGTTTCCGCGACAAGGTCGTGGCGCTTGCCGACATCACCGACTTGTTGGACCTGCAAGTGGCCTTGGAACCGCTGGGAGCTTCACTGGAGGGTCGCAGCGTGGTCACGCGCGCCGCCACGGCGCAACAGCGAGTCGGCACCATTTCCGAACTGGAGCGTTTCGGAGGAATGCGTATCGATCTGCAGGAACACCTGCGCAACCTCCCGGGAGTTTCCGGTGTACGGGAATTTTCCTCCGATGTTTCCATCTACGGATCGCGCACCCACGATGTCGCGCATGTGCTGGGCCCGTTTCTGATCCCCAATCTTCGGCATCTGGACTTTTCGTTTCCGGGAAACCAGAGCGTCATCAATCCCCGCGTGCTGGACCGCGTGAGTGTGGAACACGACCCCATCCAAGGGCCGCTGGAGCAGGGTCTGGCCTCCGCATTGGTGTACCATCCACTTCGCCCTGCCACGGACATGTACCAAGGCGTGGTCTCTCTGGGTCTATCCAACCGGGAACTGGATGCCTGGGGCCCCATCGGCAACGGCACGTTCGTGGCCTCCGGCCGATGGCTGGATCCCAGCCTCATGACCCACTTGGCAAGCCGGCTGTTCGTGGGATCCCGCGACCAGACTCCCGAGCAGGCGAAGAACGACACCGACAAGACTCCAGACGCCGAGATCAATCTCCAGGCCTTCGACGGATTCTTGCGGGTGGAGCAAGGCGTGGGTGCCTTCGCGCTCAACGCCACCGCGCTCGGATCGTCCGACGACCATGCCGTGAAGGTCCTTTCCAAGCACGACGGAGTGGAAAACTACACCCGCCTGCAGCAAGGGAAGCGGACAGATCTTGTCGGATTCGTCCAAGGACAGGGCGAGGTCGCCTTTGGATTCCTGGACATGTACATGGGGGCGGTCAACACCTCGGAGCTGGTCCAACTCTCCGACACCACCCTTCGCAATCGCTCGGTGGCGACCATCACCGATCCCACCCAGGCCGATTGGGCGGCCTGGTCCAGCGATCGCACCGACCTGCGCGCAGGATTCACCTCCCGACCCGACTACGGCTTCCTTGGCAGCGAGCCCGAGGTGCTCCTGGCCTTCGACCAGATCTCGGACAGCCGCACCTACGGCCGCACATTCCAAAACGGGCTGGGCGCGGGACTTTCCGACGAACGCCCTCTGTTTGGGCAGCGATCCCACTCCGCTGACCTATCCTACTCCCGTCTGCACGGTGCGCTGCGCATGTCCCACCGCGGCAAGGACAGCCTGTTGGGAGCCAGTGTCGGTGGATTGTGGACCTCCCAGACGGAATTTTCTCCCGAAGCGAGCATTTCCTTGCGCGCTCCGGCCTGGACCCTCGGCTGGACCCTCAACATCTCCCGGCGTCAAGCCCAATCGGTGGTGGCGACCGACTTCGCCAAGCTCGGAGTCCACCAGGCTTCGGCAGACGAAATCAAGCTCGGGGCCGGCCGTAGAGTCGGGCCGGTGGAGCTCACCTCCACCGTCTACTACCGAGACATGGATTCGCCCGAACTGCCCGCCGCCCAACCGCTGTGGGTCATGCCCTTTTCCAGCAAGGCCAAGTCCGCTTCCGCCCTGGGAGGCACCTTCCAGGCCAAGTGGAGCACCTGGCATCGCATCCAGGCGCAACTGAACGTCAGTCGCGTCCAGGGCACCTACGAGCTGGCCGATGGCGGGGTATTGGACTGGGATGCCAACCGCGACTTCGACTCGTGGACGATCCTCAAGTTCCACCCTCGCTCCGATACCCTGTTTTCGATCATTCTTTCGCACAGCGCCAGCCTGGGCAAGCCGTCCTACCAGTATGTCATCGACACCGTCCGTCGCAGCTTGCGGATCGAATCCGACCCGCAGATGTCGGCCCATCCGGAGTTCGGCGACCAGTTCCGCACCGACCTCCGGGCCGAACTTGACCTCCCCACCACGCTCGCCCCATTGCGCATGATCCGCTTCTACGCCGAACTCCAGAACATTTTCGGGCAGTTCGACGGCAGCTGGGCCCGCCCGCTGGGAGGAGACAATTTCCGTCAACGCTCGTGGTCACCCTTGATCTGGGACGAACGGGCCGGACGATACGGCTCGTACGGAACGTTCTCGGGCATCCGTCCGCTGTTCGCCAGGGGAACGGATCTGTTGGTGACCTTCGGCATCGAGGGGCGTCTGGGCATCTGAGCCCGGCCATGGATTGGATCGTCCTGTCGCTGTGCTCGGCCTTGGCGCTGGGCGTCTACGATGTCGGAAAAAAGTCGGCGGTGGACAAGAACGCGCTGTTTCCCACGCTTTTCCTGTGCTCGGGGATCGCCGCGCTGGTGGTTCTCCCCGCCCTGGCCCTGACCCTGGTCTTTCCGGGTACGGCACGAGAACTGGGTGTGGCGGTGGAGCCCATGGGAACGCGTGGACAATTGCTGGTCCTGGCCAAGACCGCCATCGTCACCTCGTCCTGGACGCTTTCCTTCCTGGCTCTCAAGCACCTGCCCCTTTCCATCGCCGCGCCCGTGCGCGCTTCCGCGCCGCTGTTCACCCTGGTGGGGGCCATCGCGCTGTTCGGCGAAATGCCCTCGCCGTCGCAGTGGGCGGGCATCGCCTTGATCCTCGGATCCTACTGGGCGTTTTCCGTCATCGGCCGGGCCGAAGGCATCCATTTCACGAGATCCCCGTGGGTATGGGCCCTGTTCGCCGCCACCGCGATGGGATCGGTCAGCGCGCTTTGGGACAAGAACCTGCTCCAGCAGGAACGCCTGCCGCCCTTTGCCATGCAGGTCTGGTTTTCCATCGACAACGCATTGCTACAAGGCTGCCTGTGGCTCACGTTGGGAAAGCGCGAGAAGACCACCTTCCAGCTGCGATGGCAGGCCTTCGCGGTGGGACCGCTGCTGTTGCTGGCCGATGCCGCCTATTTCCGCGCTCTGGCGCAACCTGGGGCAATGGTCTCGATCGTGAGCGCCCTCCGGCGCACCAACGTCATCGTGAGCTTCGCGCTGGGCGCGATCGCGTTCCGCGAAAAGAACCTCCGCTGGAAAGCGTTGGCGCTGGTGGGAGTCCTGGCCGGCCTCGCCTTGATCCTGCGCGGCTGACCCGGACTTGCCGCTCGAACTATTTGCGGATGTCGGTTTCGCCCAGGCGGATCTGTTCCAGCATCTCGCGCACGGCGCGGTCCATGCCCACCAGGATGGCGCGGGACACGATGCTGTGCCCGATGTTCAGCTCTTCTTGGCCGGGAATGGAAGAAACCCATCTGACGTTTTGGTAATCCAGACCGTGTCCCGCGTTCACCCGCAACCCAAGCCGGTTGCCCAACGTGGTGGAATCCACCAGACGCGAACGTTCCGCCATCCAGGCCTGCTCGCTTTCTCCCTCGTGGAAGGCCCGCGCGAAATTTCCGGTGTGCAGCTCGATGGCGTCGGCGGACACGCTTTTGGCGGCCTTCACCTGGCGGGCTTCCGGATCGATGAACAGGCTCACGCGGATGCGCTGGGCCCGGAGGTTCTGGACGATCTTCTCCAGTTCCCGCTCGTGCCCGGCCACGTCCAGCCCGCCCTCGGTTGTCAATTCTTGTCTGCGTTCGGGTACCAGCGTGACCTGGTCGGGCTGGAGTTCCAAGGCGAACTGCACCATGGCCGCGGTAGGAGACATTTCCAAGTTCAGTCGCGATGTCACCGTCTGGCGCAGGAGCCGCACGTCGCGCTCCTGGATGTGGCGAAGGTCCTCGCGCAGATGCACCGTGATTCCGTGGGCCCCGGCGAGCTCGGCCAGGATGGCGGCGGCGATGGGATCAGGGTTGCGTTCCTTGCGGGCTTCGCGGACGGTGGCGACGTGGTCGATGTTCACACCCAGCTTCACCATTGGATCAATCCTTTTTCGTGCGGCGATGGACGACGGGCCAGGGGGAAACGACAACGCCCCTCTTGGCCAAGTAAGGTAGGTAGGAAACCAAGGCGCGAACACTGCCGGAATCCAATGGAAGCGCCAAATAGGCCTCCCCTTCGGACACGGCGCGCTCTTGGGCCGCGGCGAGCGCCTGTTTCACGGCCGAACCCGCCTCGCGCGGCGCTTCCAATTGCGCCATGGATCGCTCCGTGGCAAGATCCGAGATCCGCGAGGTCTTGGTGCCTGTGGCATCCAACACCCACCAACGCTCGTCCTGAACTCGGTCGAGGATCCTGCCCACCAACAGCGGATCTCCCACACCGCGGTCGCCATCCACCACCGCCACGCCTTGCACGAACCCCTTGATGGAATCGTTGGCCAAGAGCCGATCCCGAATTTCGCGAGGCCCGTGGTGCAGCAGGATCCGCTCCTTCTCCTGACGCGTTACCGGAAGTAGGGAGGATTCCAACGCGACCGCCAGCGAGGGTTGCAATTTGCCCTGGCGAATCCGCGATCGAACCAGGGTATCCAGGTAAGAAGCGGGTGGCAGAGCCACCAGCACCCCTTTGGGGAGCTGGTCCAGAAGTTTCAGGGAATCCCCTGGCTTGCGGGTCCAGAACAACAGGTGGAGGGCGTACGAAGAATCCGGTGCATCGGCCGTCACTCTCCCCCGGACCACGGCCACGACGGTATCGCCGTGCGAAACGTGCATCGCCCACGGATAGATCGCCTTGGGACGCTCCCGGGATTCCACGACGCCATAGCCGATGGAACGCAAACGGCGGCAGATCTGATCCACCCGAGCCACCAACGGGAGCCCCTTGCGCAAATCCAAACTGTACAGGGGAATGTCGCGCTCCTCCAGCCGGACAGCGGAGATGCGCGCTTTGGCGATGCCCAACGAATCCGATGCGGATCCCAAAAGCGCCACCAGACTCGAATCCTTCGCGATTTTGGCCAAATCCGCCGATCCTGCCGCTTCTTGATCGAACACCGTGGTGTCCAGGCGGTGCAGCGGACGGCTTGTGGAATCCCTTTGCGAGAAGCCCGCGAAGGCTCTCGGAAAGAACGACAGGGCCCGGACTCCAAGAAATAAAAGGAGTCCTGCAGCCAGTCCCACAAAAACCCCTCGGATCGGGCGCATCTTTTCGGACATGGAGAGGGTCAATGTAGGCAATCAGGGGCGACGCATCACGGCAATGATCGGTGGCCCCACCGGATCTGGCAAAACAGACCTGGCCATGGAACTGGCCAAACGTCGTGGATGGGAGATCCTTTCCGCGGATTCAGGCCAGTCCAGAAAGGGGTTGGAGGTGGGAACCGCCTCGCCCACAGGCCCTCAACGCCAGCGCATCCGCCACCATCTGGTGGGAGATCTGGGGCCGGACACTCCCGATTCCGTGGTTTCGTTTTTGGAACGCACCGAGGCGGTGCTTGCCTCGCCAGGTCCGGATTTGCTGGTGGTGGGCGGCACTTGCCAATATCTGGAGGTCCTTTCGCGGGGATTGGACGCAATGCCACCCCCGGATCCCAACTTGCGCGAGGAGCTGGCCGCACGCCTGGCCTCGCAAGGACACTCCGCACTCTGGAGGGAACTTCAAGCCCGGGAGCAGAGCCCTCCGCCGGACGCGGCGCAGAATCCGGTGCGGCTCTTGCGAGCCTTGGAAAAATCCATCCAGACGGAACGCGGTTATGCGGGACAATCCCATGCAGCACCAGCGCCAGATGCCCCTCTATGGGCCTTGCAGTGGCCGCGCGAGGTGCTTCATCGGCGCCTGGAAGAACGTCTGGAAGCCATGTTGGTGCGAGGATGGATGGCGGAAGTGCAATCCCTCCTGGAAACCTGTCCACCCGATGCTCCCGCTTGGAGGTGCATCGGCTTCCAGTTCCTGCGGGAAGTGCTGGAAGCCCGGATGGACCTTCCCCAGGCCAAGTCAAGGATTCTGGAGGCCACACGCCAGTACGCCAAACGCCAGGAAACGTTCCTGCGAAACCGCCTGAAGCCGCGTTGGATCGATGCGCGTCTGGACCTGGGTGCCCAAGCGGATCTGCTCGAGGCCTGTCTGCCGTGAACCGCCCGCCCCCGAAATGGTTTCGGCCGGAAGCCACATTGGACTTGCATCGCCTCACCGTAGCGGAAGCGGAAGAGGCGCTGGAAACGTTCCTGCATGCCAGTTTCCGTGCGAAAAAGCGCACGTTGTTGGTGATCCACGGCGCGAAAACCCTCTCGAATGTGGTCCGCCGCCTCCTGGATTCCCACTCCTTGGTGACCGGACACGAACCGGACAACACCGGAGCCACCCGTGTCTTTTTAGGCAAGCATCCCTGATCCCACCTCCCCTTCGTTTCCATCCGTCCACCGACACCGCCCCGGACTTCCTACATTTTTCCTCGTGGCGTTTGGCCTTTGCTTCCAACCAACTCCGGCCGTAGGAGAAATCCTCCCCTCCGGGTTAAAGCCGTTCCCTTCGAAAGGACCTTTCATGCGTCGAGTCGTCATCACCGGCCTGGGTACCGTCAATCCACTGGGCCATGGTGTGCGGGAATACTGGGACGCTTTGGCCGCCGGCAAAAACGCCGTGGCCCCCGTGACACTCTTCGATACGACCGGCTACCCCACCACCTTCGGTGCGGAAGTCAAGGACTACGACGGAGCCTGGGCGTTCCAAGACCAGAAGATGGTCTCGCGCCTGGACCGCTACCAAATCCTGGGACACTCCGCGGCCAAGCAAGCCTTGGACGACTGCGGTGTGGACGTTGCCAAGGTGGCCGAACGCTTTGGCGTGATCCTCGGCACCGGCATCGGCGCGATGACCACGATCACCAAGGAACAGCGCACTCTTGATGCGCGGGGCCCCAAGCGGGTGACGCCGTTTCTGATTCCTGCGATCATCCCGAACATGTTGTCCGGGTATTTTTCGATCGAATACGGCCTGAAGGGGCCCAATCTATCGGTGGTGACCGCCTGTGCGACCGCCAACCACGCCATCGGAGAGGCGCTGGAGATCATCCGTCGCAACGACGCGGACCTGATGATCGCCGGTGGCGCCGAAGCCGCCATCGCCGAGCTCACCTACGCGGGCTTTTGCAACATGAAAGCCATGAGCACCCGCAACGACCCCACCGCCAGCCGCCCCTTCGACAAGGGACGCGACGGATTCGTGATGGGCGAAGGCGCTGCGGTGATCGTGCTGGAGGAATACGAGCATGCCAAAGCGCGGGGCGCCAAGATCTACGGCGAGGTGGCGGGATTCGGACAATCGGCCGACGCCTACCATCTCACGGCACCGCACCCGGAAGGGGAAGGGGGCTACCGCGCCATGCGCATGGCGCTTGAGAAGGCAGCCATGACCCCGGACCAGATTCAACTCGTGAACGCGCACGGCACATCCACCCCGCTGGGCGACAAAGGGGAAACCGGAGCCATCAAACGGTGTTTCGGGGACCACGCATCCAAGCTGATGGTCCATTCCACCAAATCCCTGGTGGGACACCTCCTGGGGGCTGCGGGAAGCGTGGAGTTGATCGCAGGCCTGATGGCCATCCAGGAAGGGGTGGTGCATCCAACCTTGAACCAATGCGAATCCGATCCCGATTGCGACCTCGACTACGTCCCCAACACGGCGCGAAAGGCGAAGGTGGATGCGTTCGTGTCCAACTCATTCGGGTTCGGCGGCCACAACGCGACTCTTGTCGTGCGCCGAGTCGAGGCCTGATCGCCATGCGAGCGCTTCCCCGCCTCTCGCTTGCCTTCACCTTCTTGGTTTCGATCCAGTCCCCGGTGCTCGCCGCACCGGACGCGGATCAACCCAGTCGACAACGCGCCTACTGCAACCTTGTCAAAACCTGTCAAGTCGCGGATCGGACCGGCGCATGCACGGAGCAACTCTCCGCTCCCGTTGCGGGAGTCGAGCTGGACCAGGCGTACTGTGGCTGGGTCCGGTCGTTCGATCGCAAGGAGATCCTTCCCACGCTCCACTCCGACGCCACCGAAATGTGGCAGTACATGGGTACCAAATACCACGTCATGTACGTGGTCGCGGACACCGTGCCCATGAACCCCGAAGCGCTGGACCTGATGATGCGCAACATCCCGGTGGCCGCCAAGCTGGTCAACGCCTACCGCGGCACGGAGTACTCCGCGGAATTCCCCATCGCGGAGGACAGCGCCTTTTTCCGGGGCAGCAACGGCAAAAGCCTGCGTGGCCGCGCCCGGCAACTGTGGGAACGTCCCGACCACCGTGAGCGGGTCTACTACGGCCAGGGACGTGTCCAGATCCTGACCTGGAAACTGGTCGGGAACCTCGTGATCGAATTCCGCTCCTGGCCTCTTGCCGGCAAGGCGGGCAAGACCTGCTACAGTGCCCGGTTCACCATGTTCCCCTCCAATTCCCTGATCAACTCGGTCATGAACATGGGCATGTTCCGCTCCGTGGCCGTCGGTAAGATCCAGGAAGTCCTGGACGATGTGATGAAAGCCTCCCAGGAGTACTCTTCCGGAAAGTTGGCGACCGCCCAGGTGGAATTTTCCCCCCAGGAACTCAAGGTCCTCCAGCAATTCGAGACTCTGATGAAGAAGAACTGATCGAACCTTTCCCCCATTACGAGGGCAATCCATGCTTCGCCAAACCGTCCTTGGGCTTTCGTGCCTCTCGCTGGCGCTGTTGGGTGGGTGCGCGCAGCAGTCCACCAAGACCCGCTACGCCCGCGCCCACTACGATCTTCCCCACATCCATCCGGTGCCCATCCTCCCTTTGACGGCCAACGAGCGGTTCGGCGTGGCGGGTGGAGGGGCATTTTCTGTCGGGTCCCGTCCGGAAGGCGTGCGTAGGAAGGGTGACTCCTCCGGGGTCCTCGGACTCTCCCAGCACATGTTGGCTGCGGGCATCTACGGGATGCTCAACATCAAATCCACCTGGGCGGCCTTCTACCTGAGCGAACAAGTGGACAAGACCGACGGGGTCATGTCCATGGTGGACGATCATTGGGCGCTGATGCTGGGCTGGACCCTGCCTTCGCGCAACAACCGGGTGTTGTTCTACACCGGGATCGGGATGACATCCTTTGGACGCGATGTCCAGATGGGAAGACCCGACACCGCAGGCAACCTGATGACGATCCATGACTCCGCCAACGACTACCCGCTCATCCTGGGGGTGACGGCCATGAAAGGCGGCCGGAGCAAGATCAAACCCTACGGCGGATTCAGCTACCGCCACAGCCTGGATCTGCCCGGCTTTTGGAAGGACGGTTCGGAAAAACGAAACGTGATCGATCTCTCCCAGTTCCAGATCGACCTCGGAGCCCGGATCGACGTCATGCGCAGCGTTTCGATCCTTGGTGGCAGCAGTTGGGCATTCTACAAAGACGACCGGATCCGTGGCACGGATTGGCGCATCAACGTGGGCGGCCAATACGCCATGGGATCGAAGTAGGACTGCAACAGGCGAGAAACGCACCGGCCATTTCCGAGAATGCATTTTTCTTCCTGCCTTCAATCGGACGGCATGGAGAACTCGAACTCCGGAGACCACGGAACCAACCCGTTCGTCCTGAGGAGCCCGCGTCGCGGGCGTCTCGAAGGGCGAAGTCCCTGAAGGAGTGAGATTCCTCCTCGGCGCCGTCTCCCATCCCTCCCATTTCACTCGAGCGGGTGAAATGGGAACCCTGGCCGTTCTCGCGGTCGGCGGTTCGGGAATCCACCTCCTCATTCAAAACATCGTTCAGGAGGAACAGAAAATGTCCAAGGTTCTCATCATCGGCGCCGGTGGCGTCGCCAACGTCGTCGCCAAGAAGTGCGCGCAAAACCAAGCCGACTTCAGCGAACTCCTGATCGCCACCCGCACCCGTTCGCGTGCCGACAAGATCGCGTCGGAAATCAAGAACATCCCCGTGCACACCGCCAAGGTGGACGCGGACCAGCCTTCGGAAGTGGCCGCCATCATCCGCGACTTCAAACCCAAACTGGTGATGAACATCGCGCTCCCCTACCAGGACCTGGCCATCATGGACGCCTGCCTGGAAACCGGAGTGGATTACCTCGACACGGCCAACTACGAGCCCAAGGACGTGGCCAAGTTCGAATACAGCTGGCAGTGGGCCTACCAGGAGCGGTTCCAGAAGGCCGGCCTCATGGCCCTGTTGGGATCGGGTTTCGATCCCGGCCAGACCAACGTATACACCGCCTGGCTGAAAAAGCACCACTTCGACCGCATGGACACGTTGGACATCGTGGACTGCAACAACGGCGACCACGGCAAGGCCTTCGCCACCAACTTCAATCCCGAGATCAACATCCGCGAGATCACCCAGCCAGGACGGTTCTGGGAAAACGGGGCTTTCCACGAGATCCCCGCTCTTTCGCTCAAGGCCGACATCGAGTACCCGGAGGTCGCCACCCGGGGATCGTACGTGCTGTTCCACGAAGAACTGGAATCGCTGGTGAAGAACTTCCCCGAGCTCAAGCGGGCGCGGTTCTGGATGACCTTCGGCGACAACTACATCAAGCACCTCACCGTGCTCCAGAACGTGGGAATGACAAGAATTGACCCGGTGAAATTCAACGGCATGGACATCATTCCGTTGGAATTCCTGAAAGCATTGCTGCCCGCTCCGGATTCGCTGGGCGAAGGCTACTCCGGCAAGACCTGCATCGGATGCCAGGTCACCGGCGAAAAGGACGGAAAGCCCAAGACAGCATTTGTCTACAACGTCTGCGACCACGCCAAGTGCTACGAGGAGACCGGCGGCCAGGCGATTTCCTACACCACCGCGGTTCCGGCCATGCTGGGCGGCGCCCTGATGCTTCGCGGCACCTGGAAGAAGGCCGGCGTGGTGAACATGGAGGAGATGGATCCGGATCCGTTCATGGCCGAGATCGGCCAGTGGGGGTTGCCGTGGAAGGTGCTCGAGGGCGACGCCGCCAAGCTCGTCTGACCGGCTGCGCAGGCGCATACTCCCCTCCCGGGGCCCCACTGGATTCCCTCAACGTACCGAGCACGTACGCCTCGGGAATCCAGGTCCCCGTCGGGTCGTCTGCATCCTGCTCGCTCGGTCATACTTCGCTTGGCGCCAAGTTCGTCTGATATCTGGACGTTTTTCCGTCGGAATCTGACAGGTTGCGATGGACGAGGGGGATTCCCAGGGATGGGAAATCCCCTTTTTGTTGCCGTCCAACCACGCTCAGAAATGGTAAGATGAGGGAGAGTCTCACCCTTTCCGGAGCCGTACCGATGCCTCGATGCAAATCCATTCTGCTCTCGGCTTTGCTGTTTGGCTCCCAAGCGTTCGCGACCACCTTCTACGCCGATGCGAGCATTGGCAAGGACACGGATCCGGGAACGCTCGCGCAACCCGTCAAGACCCTCGCCAAGGGCATGACCTTGGTCAAGAGCGACGACACGCTGCTGTTGCAGTCGGGAAACTACGGCGACTTTTCCTTCGGGTATGCCGGAGCCGACCCCAAGGCGAACTGGGCTTGGCGCCCCATCGCCGAGGTCTTTTCGAAGTGGGTCACGATCGCAGCCGCGCCGGGAGCCAATCCGCATCTGGCGAAGGTCCAGCTAGGCACGCTCAACCACGATACCGGTTGGGCCATTTCCTTCGAGCAAAAAGGCAACAGCGATCTGCGCTTGCGCATGGAGCATCTGCAGATCGACGACGGCATCAAGATCGAAGGCAGTCGTCACGTCCAAATCAAGCACAACACGATCCGCCTGACGGGAGACACGATCACGATCATGCCCCGCGCCGGAGTTTCGGTGTTCAATGGACAATTCGTGACGCTGGACAGCAACGAGATCACCCATAGCGGGATCGGGATCCAGGGGATGACCCGCGACTTCGTGGTGCGCGGCAACGAGATCCACCACAATTCCCACGACGGCATCTCGATCCTGGGCGGTGAAAACTGGCTGGTGGAAGGAAACCGCATCCACGATCTGGACGATGGCGCCAACGACGACGAACAGAAGTCGGGAGCGAAACCCTGGAACATGCATGTCGACGGCATCCACATGTACATGGTCAACAGTGGTGCGGCGAAGTACGCGATCGGCTCCAGGAACTTCACCTTTCGCAACAACGTCTTCTACCACCTGGAAGCCATGGGAGTGATGATCAACGCGAACACCGCCGGTGGCGAGTACCGCGACTTCACTTGGGAAAACAACATCTGGGGGCCGGTGGGCGGGATCGGCTTCCATCTGGGTGCGGATTTCGAGGAGCGTTCGTGTTTCGCAACAACACCTTCTTCACCGCTCCCGCCGACACCTGGTCCAGCATCTTCGGCAGGACCATGGAAGGCCGTTCGTCGAGTCTGGCCATCTGGCCCAAGCCCGCCGCGTCCACCGCGGTCTACGAGTTCTACAACAACATCTTCGGCCAGCAGGTCACCCTTCCCGCCTAGGACCATGTGGCCAGGAACATCCATCTCACCGGCAAGGACGCATCGATGGACCGTGAGCAGTTCCAAGTGAAGGATCCACCATATCTGGCGATCATTGGATCCATCGACAACTACCTGGCATCCGGCAAACGGCTTGGGACTCTGCGCGCAGGCAGTCCCGCCATCGATTCCGGTAGTACAAAATCTGTCCTGAAGGACGACGCCTACGGTTCGCCTCGCACTGGACGCATCGACATCGGCGCGGTGGAAAGCCCGTCAGGAACCTGGCTCCGGGCCCGCCCTACGCGCGCGACCACGATGGGCGCAGGACTTCTGAACTCCTCGCACAACGCACTCGGTCGGCCCAGCCCAGTACCCTCTTGGCTGGCAGGACCGGAGTGATGAACGCCTATCTTCGCTTGAGGAAGACCGGATTGGAGTAGAACCAGCGGTTGTATCTGGCCTCGGAATCGTCGTTGGGGTATTGGAGTTCGTCGCAGAGAGGATTGCCCAGGGAATCCGTCCAGCCGGGAGTTCCACGTGGCAGGGAAGAGCCGCGGACCCGAAAGAAGGAAGGTCTGTCGCTGGCCTGCCGCCAACGCGCCTGGTGCCAACCATCCAGCCCCTTGGGAAGATCGGCGGTGGAAACCGTGGCCACCACCGACACGTTGGCGACGGAATCCGTCGCATAGTGGGGATCCCCGGGCAGGAGCTTCCCACGGACCTCCCCGCGGATCAGATCGATGTGGTCGACCACGGGGGAATCGCCCAGGGCGCTGCGCGCGGGAATATGGTACCGGACCACCACCGACACCGAGTCGCTGGAGGTGGCGAGCTCCCCTCCCATGGAGGCCACTGTCCGGCCATCGTCCAGCTCCAGCGAGAAGCTGTCCACGAGGTCGCCCATGACAGCCACGGTGGCGCCCCTGCGCAATCCAGCCAGGATGCTCGTGGGAGACTTGTCCGAGACCCGTGTGATGTTCTTGTGGTATTCGCCGGGATAGTGGTCGTAACCCGCCGCGATGTGGAAGTCGGAATTGGCGAAGACCCAGACCTTGCGTCCTTCGCTCCACAACGCGTCCATGACGCCTCCCACCCGTGCCAGCATGCGATCGGCCCCGCCCCAGGTGCGTGCGTTCCAAGGGTGGTCCGGTGGCGGAGATACGTAGCCGTAGGAGCCTCGCGAGGGGTGTTTCTGGTGACCTGGAACCGCCTCGATCCCCAGGAACACCGGCCCCGCCGCATCGTGCAGGTCGCGAAGATCCTGGATGAAGGTCACCCGCAGCCGCGAAGGATGGTTGATCACGATCCAGCTGGAATCGCCATGGTGCTGGTGCAGCCAGCGTGCCCCCGCCAAGGCCTTGGGATGCGAGTTGTCCAGAATCTTGCTGAAGGCGTCCGGCCACCCACCGCCAACCGTGTCTCCATCGGCCCAGTCGAAGAGGAACTCGAAGCGCGCGATCGGCTCCGGAGTGGAGGCGAGGATTCCCACGGAAGCGTGCTCGTGTCCCGGCACGTTCCATTCCACCCCCTGGAAGATGTGCCGATGGGAATGGACCCGATGCAAACTGTCCAAGACCGGCCACGACAAATCCCGAAGGGACTGCCATCTCCACATGTACCCTCCGGTGGCGACCCCCTCCAGCCGGATTTCCGGGGACTCCGTGAAAGGCTTGCCGAACCGGTCGTAGGGGAACGCCCCGCCGTGGTCGGTGTTGGCGTACCAATCCAAGCCGAATCCCGGCGTCACGCTGTCGCGCAGAGGCGCTCCCCGGATTTCGCGCATCAGATACTTTCCACCGAAGGCGTGCGCGGCGATGTCGTCGTGGGTGTGCGATCCATCCGAGAGGTAGGTGTGGGTATGGAAGTCTCCCGCCACCGTCCGGACGGGGGGAAGTTCCACCACGATCGGTCCCGAGACCACGGCGGAAACCGTCCGATGGGCACGCCCCGGTAGCCACACGAAAAGACTTTCCGGGCTTGGGGAAGGATGGATCGCGTTGGCCTGCCGATCGCGGGGAGAATCGCGCACCAACAGATTCCGTCCGACCTTCAGCGCGCTCCAGCACCGATCGGGGCGATCGGCATCGGAACAGATCCACCCGAAGTTCTCGTCGATCTGGTCGAGGTGGACGTTCGCTGGCGCCGTGGCAAGGTGGCGACGCTTGCCGGAAATCGACACCCAATCGTAACGGACTCCGACTCCACGCAGCACAAGTCGAGACGATCCTTCCACAGGAGGAGGCTTGCGGACCTCGATCGCGCGGGGATTCGCCGCGGCCAAGGCAAAGCTTCCATCCGACCCTGTCCATGCCGTCCGTCCGCTGGGAACTCCTACGATCCGCACGCCGGAAAGCCCCGCCCGGCTGGAAGCGTCCACCACTTTTCCGAAAATCGGATCTTCACCGGGTGCGGCGAGGATCGCCGTCGCCAAAGCCAGGGTGGCGACCATGAAACGATACCCAGCTCTGGTGGACAAGCCACCAAGCCACCCCGCTTTCGTGTCCTGCGCGTACCGGGTCCCCATCGTTATGGAAACTAACCTCTCGGGTGTAGCCAATTTCCAACGAACTCATTGCGGAGTAGTTCATCCCACAATGGCGAATTCGTATCCGAATCGGCGCAGCTCAGCGCTCGGCGACGAACGCTTTTTCATGGCCGGCGAAATACACGCCCTGACCCAGCCCGTCGAGCGCCGTTTCGCGATCGACACCTTTGCGGAGGAGGTTTCCGCGCATGTCGTGGACATCGACCCTCCTGGGGTCCGATACCGAACGACCGGCACCGATGTCGAGAGAAGAAACGACCGGTTCGAACGACCAATGGTCGAGATTGAACATGTCGGTGCCGCTGCCCTTGAACACCAGGAAGAGGTCGTGCACCCCCGTCGCTCCTGTGACGGAAGTTGTCAATGTCTTCCAGGTGGTCGCGCCCCCCGTGCCCGCGACAGGGAGCGTGCCGATCAACTTTCCCGTCTGGGTGTCCAGCCTGAGCTCGATGCTTCCTCCCGCTGTGCCCGTCGCGACGCTCGCGGAAAAGCTCTTCGCTCCGGTGGGATTGAAGTCGACCGAACGCAGCTTGATGTAGTCGTTGTTTCCTATGGATGACACGTACAGGCCCGATTGCGATGTGGCCTGGGTTTTCAGACCGCTCGAGAAGGCCATGGTCTCGCCCTCCACCCTGCGGTAGGGATCCAAACTGTCGGCGGGGTTGGGTCCCTTGGTGGTCATCGCGATGGTGGGAATGGTCCCATCCGCGTTGAAGGAGAATTCCTCGACAGCCGTGGATCTCTTGTAGCCTCCGCCTCCGGGAAGTTTCCCGGTATGGTAGAAGAAGTAGGCCTTGTTCTTGAATTCGACGATGCCGGAGTGGTTCGTGAAGCTCCCCGTGTTGGCCCCGGACATGATTTGTCCACGGTAGGTCCAGGGGCCGGTCGGGCCGGTGGAGGTGGAGTAGCCCATGGGCTCCGGGAGAGGGCCGGCGGCGTATCCCATGTAATACAGGGACTTGCGCTTGAAAAACCACGGTCCTTCTTCGTAGGTGGTCGCCCGGGCGGCGTCCCCGGTACGGACCCCGAAGCTGGCCGTGGTCATCGGAACCTGCTGGATCCCGCCCGTGTAGCTGACCATGTCGCTGTTGAGCTTCACGTAGTACAGTTTGGGGTTGCCCCAGTACAAGTATGCCTGACCGTCGGTATCGATGAACACGGTGGGATCGATGTCATCCCACGAATTCTTGACGAGCGGCTTGTTGATGGGATCCTTGAAGGGGCCCGTGGGATTGTCGGAAACAGCCACCCCGATCGAGGGTTGGCTTCCGCCCGAAAGCCCCGCGGTCACGTACCAGTAGAACTTGCCGTTGCGCGGGATGCACTGGGCCGCCCAGGCCTTGCCGCCCGACCAACTGAAGGTCTTGTAGCTCAGTGGCGAGCCTCGATCGGTCCAATTCACCATGTCGGTGGAGGAGTAGACGCGCCAATTGCTCATCGTGAAGAAATTGTCGACGGTCACGTCTTCGTCGTGGCCGGTGTAGACGAACACCGTGTCGTTCCAAACCATCGGAGCGGGATCCGGAGTGTAGTAGGTCTGGACGATGGGGTTGTCGGCGGTGGCGACCGCGGCCAATGCCGCCAGCGGCATCCAAATTCTGTCGATCCTGTTCATTGCGTTCCTCCTGGAATCACTGGTGGCGCGGTGCGCGTTTTCGTCGAGTTCGTCCGGATTCGGCCGGGTTTGCACCCGAGACCGAATCCGTCGTCGCCGCTATCGACCGGATGCGACCGTGGCGACCGCCGAACGGACAAATCCCGTCCCCACCAGGCGGACGATGTACAGGCCCGGGGCCAACCGCCCCACGCTCATGCGACCATTCGACACCTTGACCTCCTGCACCTGTCGCCCGTTCAAGTCGAGGACATGGATGGAGTGGATCCGATCCGGATCGTCGACTTCGAAGCGTCCCAGCGATCCGGCATCGATCCACCGCCGACCGGAAGCGGAACGGACCGCGGAGGTGGGTGTTTGATACTCGACCACGCTGTCGGAGGTGGCGAGGTTCTTGAAGCCTTGGCGGGCCATGAATTCAAGATCCAGGTTGGCGGTCTTGATGGGCGAGAGCCGGAAGGTGTGCTTGTAGGATTTGTTGGCGAAGTTCATGTAAGCGTCCAGCGGCTTGGCTCCCCAGCTGTTGGTGCCTCCGACACCGGATTGCCGCAAATCGATGCGGAAGGTGATGTCGCTTTGCCGGGTGAGGTCCCAGGGATAGCGGGTGGAGGTGAGCTGGGCGGGCGTGTGGTGCTGGGCGTTGATCTCCATGTTCGGCGAACCCACCGCCATCAGGCCCACTCCTGCCGGATTGGTCAGCGCCGCCCAGCGGACGTCGGTGCGCTGGCCGGTCTCGCTGCCCTCGGTGTAGAGCGTGATGGTGGAATCCACCGGCGAGGTGTAGTGGCCCACGTAGCTGCCCCGGTTGCGTCCGATGTAGTTCTCGTGCGGACCGCGACCGAACCATCGAAGGGTCTCGAAGCCTCCGGGAACGGTCAGGAACGTCCCCACGTTCGGGATCGCCCCTGCCGTGGCGTCGGGCGAAAGGGTGTAGTCCACAACGACGTCTCCCGTGCCGTAGAAGGTCCACGACATGGCCATGGACGACGACCCCGCGTTGGGAAGTCCCAGCTCCAGGTCGATGCGGATCTCGGACGCCGAGACCGTGGTCACGGTGGATTTGGAGACCACACGGTCGCGTGCGGCGTGCTGCCACTTGCCGCTGGCGCTCGTCATGTTGTATCCGCGGTCGTTGTCGGTGGGGGCCCGCCAGAAATTGGGTACGGGTCCTTCCTTGATCACCTGGGTGGTTCCCAGCGTGTAGCCGGTGAGGGTTCCCTTCTTGGTGTCGAACAGGGCGGTGAAGCCGTCGCCGGAGAGGTTGACCAGGCCGTTGGCCTGGGTGACGGCGAGCCTGGGCAGTTTGGAGAGGTCGATTTTGGGCGATCGCGCCGCGCCGAGGTTCACCTCGAACTGTCCATGGGCGACGCTGTGGCCGGCCTTGGCCCAGGAAGCGTCGGTCTTGAGGCGGAAATCGAGGTCCAGGTGGTAGACGTGGCCGGCGCGCAATGCCGGGGCCGTGAACGGGATCGTGACGTTTTTTGTGGCAAGCGGGGCGATGTCCAGGGATGCCGAGGGAAGGATCCCGGTCTGGATGGTTTTGCCTTCCTCCTTCAGTTCCCAGACGGCCTCGTACTCGTTGACGTTCGAGAAGTTGAAACGGTTCTCGATGGAAAGCACTCCCTTGGCGAGGTCCACTCCGCGGACCACGATGCTCGCGAACTGGTGCTTGACCTCGTAGGCTTCCGGATCGGGGACGCGGTCGGCGTTCACGATCCCGTTGGCGCAGAAATTGTCGTCATTGGGGCGGTCGCCCCACAGGCCGCCGTAGTTGAAGAAGTTCGTCTTGCCGCGGCGCAGTCCCTGGTCGATGAAGTCCCAGATGAAGCCGCCGAAGGACCGGGGGTTGGCGTAGAAGGCGTCGATGTATTCCTGCATGTCCCCGACGCTGTTGCCCATGGCGTGCTCGAATTCGCACAGCATGATGGGTTTGGAATTGTTGTTGTAGGTGCGCACGGCGTCGTGCCCGTAGTACATCCAACTGTTGACGTCGGCGTTGGCCCAGTCGCCTTCGTAGTGGACGGGCTTGGTGGGGTCGGCGGCGTGCGCGTAGTCGCGCATCGAAGTGAAGACGTTGCCGTTGCCGGCCTCGTTGCCCAGCGACCACATCACCACGCAGGGGTGGTTCTTGTCGCGCTGGATCATGGACGACATCCGTTCCACCGAGGCGGCGCGCCAGGAGTCGCTGTTTTTCGGAACCACATCCCAGGCGCCGTGGGTCTCGAGGTTCGCCTCGTCGATCACGTAGATGCCGTACTTGTCGCACAGCTCGTACATGCGCGGATCGTTGGGATAGTGCGACATGCGAAGCGCGTTGATGTTCAGCCGCTTCATGAGAAGCACGTCTTCTTCCATGCGCTTGTCGGTCATCACGTGGCCCAGATCAGGATCGATCTCGTGGCGGTTGACGCCCCGGAACTTGATGGGCTGGTTGTTTATGTAATAGCGCGTGAGCCCCGCCGCGTCCTTCTTGAGCTCCACCTTGCGGAAGCCGATCTTGTTGCTCTCGTACTGCACCACCGTGCCAGCGGCATCCTTGAGGGCCAAAACCAGCGTGTGCAGGTTGGGCTTTTCACCCGACCACAGTGCCGGGGCGGTCACGGGCACCTGGAACGAGACCTTCGATTCCCCTCCCGCACCGGGAACGGAGGCCACCGGCTGGGAGGTGGTGGTGCCCACCTGCTTGCCAGCAGCGTCGAACAGCAACATGTCCACCGTGTGGCCCGCGGCGGCGGCGGTGGCGGTGTTCTGCACCCACACGGAGGTCTTGAGGTCGCCGTCCTTGTAGTTGGTGGCCAGATCCGCGTTGATCTGGAAGTCCTGGATGTGGGTCTTGGGGGTGGCGAACAGGTACACGTCGCGGTGGATGCCGGAAAGCCGGATGAAGTCCTGGTCTTCCATCCAAGATCCGTCGCACCAGCGGAACACCTGCACGGAGATGTTGTTGGCGCCGGGACGCAATTTGTCCGTCACGTCGAACTCGTGGCCGGTGAAGGAGTTTTCGCTGTATCCCACGTATTTGCCGTTCACCCACACGTAGTAGGCGGATTCCACGCCTTCGAAGTGCAGGCGGATGCGGCGTCCGTCCCAGGCGGCGGGGACGGTGAACTCGCGGCGGTAGTGGCCCACCGGATTGAAGTTCTTCGGGGCGGCCGGAGGCGAGATGTTGTCGCCTCCCGACCAGGGATAGGTCACATTGGTGTAGATGGGACGGTCGTAGCCCTGCTGCTGCCAGGAACCCGGCACCGCGATGTCCTTCCAGGCGCTCACATCGTAGCCGTCCTGGAAGAAGGTGGTGTTGCGGCTGGCGGGTTTTTCCACATGGAAGAACTTCCAGGTGCCGGCCAGGGACTGGTACCAGCTGGAGGCCCTGCGCTTGCCGGCCTTCGCCTCGTCCAGCGTGGAGTAGGGCATGGATGTGGCGTGGGGTTTGAGGACGTTCACCCCAAACACGGTCGGTGCGTTGTCCCATTCCTGGGCTTGCGACCTGGCTGTGTCCGGCAACATCGCAACCAAGGCCAAGCAGGAAGCCACAACCGCTTTGGCTGGACGAAACCAGAAACCAGTTCGAAGGAGGATGGAACGATGCATGCTGTGACTCCCGCCGCGATCGGACATGACATGACGACGTTGGGAAGTTCGCCGCCAGAGTGGATCCGCGCCCCGGTTTTCACATGCATGGCTTTGAGGGAATTACAAAGGCACCATCGCCAAAACGGCAATAGGAGGACCGGCGATCGAGGCCTCAGCCGCCTCGGGTCGATCGATTCCTGTCAATTTCTTCCATTACCTTGTCTCGACAGGTGGGACAGATCCCGTGGGAGAAGATCGCACTGGAATGCCGACTGACGAAGGATTCGATCTGTTCCCAATAATTGGCGTCGTTGCGGATTTTTTTGCAATAGCTACAGATCGGCAAAAACCCGCCCAATTCCTTGAGTTCCTCTTCATGGAGTCGCTTGAGGGCTTCCTGGGCCTCGACCCGTTCCGTCACGTCGACGCAACTTCCAATGAATCCGCTGAAGACACCTTCCAGATCGAAGTAGGGCGAACCTCGATCGAAGATCCACCGGTATTGGCCGTCCGCGCGCTTGAGGCGATACTCCATCTCGAAGGCTTGGCGCCTTTGGAAGTGCGCGACATAGTACTCCAAACAGCCTTGGAAGTCGTCCGGATGAACGCCTTTCGCCCAGCCGTTGCCCCGTTCCTGTTCCATCGTCCTTCCCGTGAACGACAACCAACGCTCGTTGAAGTAGTCACAACCCATGGACAGGTCCGCTCTCCAGATGAGGATCGGGGCTTGCTCCACGAGGATTTGGTACTCCACCGCGCTCAACCGGGCGGAAGAATGCATGTTCATGGACTCCAGATTACCGCTTTTTTGAGGCAAAGGCCATCAAGCAGGTGACCAGGCATCTCAGCCCTCAATGTGATGCAAAGCTGTCGGATTCTACCGTTGTACTCCACTGGAGACCATCCAATTGGAGTAGAAAGTCTTTTTTTGCATTCACCCGAGGATTCTCGTACATCTTCAGGGAAACCACCGACGCAAGAAGGTCCAGTCATGCAACAAAAGGCTTCGTTTCTTTCCAAATTCCAGCGCGCCCTGGAAACCGCCGCGTTCGGTCTGTTCGCGATTCTTTGGACCGCAAGCTTTTCCGGCTGCCAATCCGTTCCCACCTCCTCGACGGGAACGACCGAGAAGCCGGGGCCTCCCCCTCCCTCCGACACCATGACTGTTCGGTATGGAACCCCTCCACCATCCGACTCCATCGGCACTTTGTACGGCATTCCCACACCAGTGGACACCATGGTGGTCCGCTACGGAGTACAAGTTCCCATCGACACGTTCATCGCCTGGTACGGAGCTCCCACCCCAACCCCGACGAACGTAGTCGTCGCCAAGTATGGAGTCCAGGCTCCCCCTCCCGGCGACGCAGTGATCGCGCGGTATGGATCACCTTCCGCCACGTTTCCTTCGGACCAGGAAAATCCCTCGAAATGAGCACGCCCATCCGGACTCTATCCCTGAAGCGCAAGGCCGCAATGGAGACATTCCGCCTACATCGCGCCGTCCAGACCCACACCCACCGACTGCGGTACTTTTTCTGGGAATGCACCCTGCGCTGCAACCTTTCCTGCAGCCATTGTGGGAGCGACTGCACCAGCGGCAGCGACACCCCCGACATGCCCCTGGAAACCTTCCTGAAGGTGTTGGACCAGGTCGCCACCAAGGTGGACCCAAAGGAGACCTTGATCGTGGTCACGGGTGGCGAGCCCCTGGTGCGCCAGGATCTCGCACAATGCGGGGCGGCCTTTCGCGATCGCGGATTCCCATGGGGTATGGTGACCAATGGCTGGGCCATGACGGAGCCCACCTGGATTTCTCTGGTCGATTCCGGCATCCGTTCCCTGACCGTGAGCCTGGATGGATTGGAACTCACCCACGACCAATTCCGCCGCAGGAAAGGATCCTGGCGCAAGGCGGTCGGGGCCTTGTCCATGGCTGCCGCCACCCAAGGCCTCACCTTCGACGCCATGACTTCCGTCACGCCCCATTCTTTGCCGGAATTGCCTCGCGTCCGTGAGATGTTGATCGAGATGGGCGTCAAAAAATGGCGCCTGGACATGATCTTCCCGAAAGGACGCGCGAAACAACACCCTGACCTGTTCCTGTCGGACGTCCAATACGCGGAGATGATGGCCTTCCTTCGCGAGACCCGGTCCCAAGGTTTGATCTCGGCGGATTGCGGTTGCGACGGCTATCTGGGGGCTCTCGAAGGCCAGGTGCGCGACAGCCCTTTCTTCTGCCGCGCCGGCATCAACATCGGCTCGGTTCTATGCGACGGTTCCATTTCGGCCTGTCCGAGTCTGCGGGCAGACTACATCCAGGGAAACATCCACACCGACGATTTCTGGGAAGTGTGGAACAACCGGTTCCAGGTCATGCGCGATCGTTCCTGGGCACGCACGGGAAAATGCAAGACCTGCGAAGAATGGAAGTATTGCCACGGCAATGGTCTCCACCTGCGCGACGAGACCACCAAAGAATTGGCTTTCTGCCACCTGGAACGCTTGGAACGCGGCATGGCCAGCTGCGGCTGAAGCAATTCACAAGCCCCCACTCCCCCCGATGCCAACGCATCCCACCAAAAACTTCCCCGCAGACAATTTCCGCTCACACCTTCCACAGCCCAGTCAATCCCGGGGCCCATCCGATTCCGTTCCTTCCCCTCCCGCCATGGGGATGGATCGGAAGGTTGCCCGACCGCGATGTCGGCACCCGCCGATTTCGCCTCGAGGTACCATGTTGTAAGACCTGAAACGATGTTTTTACCATTGAACTTTTAAGACCAGGTTCAGAAGAAAATGCACACGAGCGACCCTCGCCGGGAATCCGGCCTTCCTCCCCGATCCGATTCGGCATCCGAGAAAACCCCAGGGCACAGCTTTCCGGCTATCGACGGGCTTCGCGCATTGGCAGTCGTTTCCGTGGTTCTCTTCCACCTCGACGCAAGACTGCTCCCTGGGGGATTCTCGGGAGTCGATGTGTTTTTCGTGATTTCCGGTTTTGTCGTAACGGCTTCGCTCCTGCGCTATCGACAGCAGAACTTCGGCGAGTTTACCTCCAAGTTCTACGCAAGAAGGATTCTCAGGATCTTTCCCCCTCTGATCGCATGCTTGCTGATCACCACAGCCTTGACCGTGGCGTTCGTACCCAAGTCATGGCTGAGCGAATCCATCGACAGCGTCGCGAAAGGAGCATTCTTCGGAATCGGCAACATCTCGTTGATCCTTTCCCAAGACGGCTATTTCTCCCCTCGAACGGAGTTCAACCCCTTCGTCCATACCTGGTCGCTCGGAGTGGAGGAGCAATTCTACCTCCTTTGCCCGGCCCTGATCTTCCTGTGGCTGCGCTGGAGATCGGCATCTTCATTCAAGGGAGTGGTTGCTCGAGGCTGTCTTTGGTTGGTCGCCACGATTTCGCTCGCAATCAGCATCTACCAGACAAGCACTTGGCACGCCGCCGCCTTCTACCTGTTGCCGAGCAGGTTTTGGGAATTGGCTTGTGGCGCGTTGCTCTGCTTGCACCATCTGGACGGAAAAGGACCGGTTTCAAGAAATCGCTGGCATGGGATTCTCGGCTGGTTTGGAATGGGATTGGTTTTTCTGGGGTTCTTCAAAGCTCATGAGGCGGGCTTTCCCTTCCCCTGGTCCCTGGCCCCCGTGATCGGAACGTTGTTGCTCATCCACTCCATCGCAGGCACGACGGAAACGAGAGGTCTTCTCCAGAACGTTCTCGCCTCCCGCCCGGTCCTCTGGATCGGGGTGCGATCGTACTCCATCTATTTGTGGCATTGGCCGATCTTCGCCCTTCTGCGTTGGACAAGCGGCCTCCAATCGGTTCCGACGATGGTCATCGGACTATCCCTGAGCTTCCTCCTTGGCGACCTCTCCTATCGCTGGATCGAAACCCCCTCGCGACGGCGCCATCACCTCGCCGGTGACTCGACCAAGAAGGTGCTCCTTGTCGGAATCGCAAGCATCTCCCTTGCCTGGGGTGTTTCCACCCTCCTCTTCACCTTCAGCAAACACCTCACACTCTGCCGCACCGGCGATGTCCATCAATGGTTTCCGAGGCTGAAAATCTCCCACGCGCAGCGTTCAAGCACCTTCGAGGGGCGGACAATTTTCGTCTTCGGCGACTCCCATGGGCCGGCCTATTCCACCGCACTAAGCGGCATCAGCGAGAAAGGCGCCGAGGTCGTATTGATCTGCCAAGGCGGAAAACCTGTCGCAGACCTGTTGCGACCCGTCTTTCCCCGATTGCAGGAAAACTCCTGGTGGCAAAACGGGTTCGCGAAGATCCGCTCCCAAGCCAGACCCGGCGACGTGATCCTGTTGGCATCGCTGCGGATGAACCGACTGTGCGACCAATGGGGACCTTTCGATGCATCCCACATCGAGAGCCAGCAGAACGGCATCCAAGCATCCAAGGATCGCCAGGAGGCACTTTTCGAAGCCACCGAGGTGATGGACTCCCTTTCCACCCTGCCCATTTCCGTGGTCATGGATGCTCCGTTACCGATTCTCCCTGCCCCCCCATTCCGCTGTTCTGACTGGTTCAACCGTGGCAATCCAGGCTGCAAACCAGGTCTTGCCATTTCGCGGGACTCCCTGCAAAAATTGCGAGCCCCCGTGATGGCCTCCATCCGCCAACTCACGAAACAATTCCCAAGACTCGAAGTTTGGGATTCCTTCGAGCCGCTATGTCCCGGAGACACTTTTTCCGCGTTCGATGCACAGGGACTTCCGCTTCTGATCGACGGAGATCACCTGAGCGCCCATGGCAACCGGGTTGTCTATCCAGGACTCGAGAATATTCTCCTTCGACTCTGGAGCTCCAAGCCAAACCCCACTTCCGATACCACGCCCTCGTCCGTCCGCATTCCGATCTGAACCCACACCGGGTGATTCCGCCCCCCCCCCGCATTCCCCACCAACCCAGCCCAACCCGCCACCCTAGACGCCCACCCACCGGGCAGCGAAGCACCCGCGGGCAAAACAGATCAAATCCCCCACCCATGCCACTTCCGCCTACCCAGCCCAACCCAGCCCAACCCGCCACCCTAGCCGCCCACCCACCGCGCAGCGAAGCGACCGCGGGCAAAACCGTACTAACAACCTCCTCACCACCTCCTCCAGCCCAGCCCTCCCCGCAAACGACCCCTGCCACCCCACCCATTCCCCCAAAAGAAAAGCCCACCGGCCGAAGGCGACGGTGGGCAACTCAGTCAGGAATCAGTTCCCTGATGCCTGGATGAGGGATGCAGTCGAAGCGACATGACCCCGACAGCGTCCGCATCGGGACGCCGAGGGGTCAGGGAGCGAGAATGCGCCCTCAGACGGGCATCAGAGCTTGTGAAGGATGGCTTTGGAGCCGAGCTCCTCTTCGATGCGCAGCAGCTGGTTGTACTTGCAGATACGATCGGTGCGCGAGAGCGAACCGGTCTTGATCTGGCCCGCGCCCGTGCCCACGGCCAGGTCGGCGATGAAGGCGTCTTCGGTTTCGCCCGAACGGTGCGAGGAGATCACGCCGTAGCCGGCCTTCTGAGCCATCTTGATGGCGTCGAGGGTTTCGGTGACGGTGCCGATCTGGTTGACCTTGATGAGAATCGCGTTGGCGGCGCCCATCTTGATGCCCTTGGCCAGACGCTCGGGGTTGGTGACGAAGAAGTCGTCGCCAACGATCTGGATCTTCTTGCCCAAGGCCTTGGTGAAGGAGACGTAGCCTTCCCAGTCGCTCTGATCAAGTCCGTCTTCGATCGAGTAGATGGGGTACTTCTTGACCCACTCGGTGTACTTGGCGACCATGTCTGCGGTGGTGAACAGCTTGTTGGGGTTGGACTTCCAGAACTTGTAGCCCTTGCGGTCGCCTTCGTCGAACAGCTCCGAGGAGGCGCAGTCGAGGGCGATCTTGATCTGGGAACCGGGCTTGTAACCGGCGGCCACGATGGCCTCCATGATCACTTCGAAGGCTTCGTCGTTGGACAGGTTGGGCGCGAAGCCGCCTTCGTCGCCGACGGCGGTGACGTGCTTGCCCTTCTTCAGGATGCCCTTGAGGGCGTGGAAGATTTCCGTGATCCAGCGCAGACCTTCGGAGAAGGACTTGGCGCCGACGGCGGCAATCATGAACTCCTGGAAGTCGATCAGATTGTCAGCATGCTTGCCACCGTTGATGATGTTGGCCATCGGAACGGGCAAGGTGAAGTTCTTGTTCTTGTGCAGCTTGCCGATGTACTTCCAGAGGGGCAGGTCCTTGGAGGCGGCAGCGGCGCGGCAAACGGCCATGGACACGGCCAGCATGGCGTTGGCGCCCAGCTTGCCCTTGTTCTCGGTGCCGTCGAGCGCGATCATGCACTTGTCCAGACCCTTCTGGTCTTCGGCGTCGAAACCCTTGAGGGCCTTGGCGATGGGGCCGTTGATGTTGGCGACGGCCTTGAGCACGCCGCGACCCAGGTAGACCTTCTTGTCGCCGTCGCGCAGTTCCACGGCTTCGAATTCGCCGGTGGAAGCGCCCGAGGGCACCGCGGCGCGACCGAACGAACCATCGTCGAGGGTGACGTCGGCTTCCACGGTGGGGTTGCCACGGGAGTCGAGGATCTGGCGGGCAACGATCTTCTTGATCTTGGGCATTCGTCTATCTCCGATGAATATTCATGATGACGGATTTTGTCACCACCGTCGATGCCGACGGAGGAACTTCCGAACGAAACGTAGATGCCTGCGCGGGCCCGGTGCAAGGGTTTTCAGACTCGCGACTCCGATTTTCCCGAGATCACGGCGAAACGCCGTTCTCCGCGATGAGCCCTTCAGGCGAGTTCGGCGAGATCGAGATGGCGCTCGCGCCACGCGAGAGGCTCGCCTGGATCCCATCCTTGCCGGGGCAGAAGCCAAGCGACGTCGCTTGATTTCCAGCCGTGGTTTCCGTAGTAGTCCTTTGCCAGGGGGGAGGCGAAAAGCCCCCATTGGATGCCGTCTCCCAGCTCATCGAGGGTGGCCAGCAGCGCTTTTCCCACACCTTTGGATTGCCAAGAAGGATGCACCGCGAGATCCGAAACCCAACCATCGAAGGCGCCATCGGTCCAGCCGCGCAGAAGCCCCACCAGTCGGGATCCGTCCCAGGCGGCGCGCACCACGTTGGAGCCTCGGAACATGGCCTCAAGTCGCTGGAGATCTCGGACGGGGCGTCTCAACGCCGCCGCCGCGTAGAGTGCCGCGATCTTTTCCACAGCCGGGATCGTCTGCTCGATCTTCAAATCCGACAACGAGTTATCCATGTTCCGTTCCTTTCGCCAAGATCCGCAAAGTCCAGAAATCCCGTTCTCAACCCAGCGCCAATCCTGGCTCCACAGGCCCTGTCAACGGTTGGACATCCCCGCGTTCCAAGCGCCAGAGGGCGGCTCCAGCGATCATGGCGCCATTGTCCGTGCACAGTGCGTGAGCCGGAAACCTCGCCCAGCAGCCTGTGCGTTCGGCCATTTGTTGCATCCGTTCGCGAAGCCTCCGATTGGCCGACACCCCGCCGCACACGGCAATTCCCGGCAGGCCCCGCTCTTGGAGAGCCACCTTGCACTTGGCCACCAGCGCCTCCACGATGGCCTCTTCCAGGCTTGCACACACGTCCGCGAGGCGATCGCCAAGTTCCGGCCCCAGCTCCTTGGCCAATCGCGACAACGCCGTCTTGAGCCCGGAAAACGAAAAGTCCAGGCCATCTCCACGCAGTCCGATTGGCAGCGCGAAGGCTTTGCGATTGCCAAGGGCTGCGAGCCGGGAAACCTCAGGGCCTGCCGGGTATCCCAAGCCAAGGATTTTTCCACATTTGTCGAAGGCCTCGCCCGCCGCATCGTCGCGCGTGCAGCCCAGCGATAGAAATTCGCCGTCGGCCGTAACCTCGGTCAGTTCCGTATGTCCACCCGAAACAGTCAGGCACAGAAACGGCGCAGCGAGTTCCGGAAACGTGAGTCGCACCGCGGCAAGGTGGCCTTCCAGGTGATTGGCACCCCAAAGGGGCTTGCCGGAGTCCATTGCCAAGGCTTGGGCGAAGGAAGCTCCCACCAGCAGAGGGCCCGCCAGGCCGGGACCACGGGTATAGGCGATCCCATCGAGATCATCGATCGATTTTCCGGACTGTTCCAACGCCTCGCGCACGATGCCCGGCAACAGCCGCAGATGCTCGCGCGAGGCGATTTCAGGAACCACTCCCCCGAACTCGGCATGGACCGCTTGGGTGTGCAGGACATTCGACAAGACCTTCCACCCGTCGATCACGGCGGCGGCGGTTTCATCGCAGGATGTTTCGATACCCAAAATCAGCATAAGGCGGGAAACCTACACCTCATCGGGTTTGAGCGGACACAAAAAAAGAACCCCCCAGGAGATCTCCCGAGGGGTTCGATCACCGCGCGAGGCGATCTTCACTGAACATACATCTCCTGGTACCAAGAACGCAAGCTTCTATAAAAAAACCGAAAACGGGGTCGCGCATGCGCTGCCATCTCGAAAAACAACAGACTTAGCCACTTAACAAGGACGGAGAAAGAGAGTCATGGGCTGAGGCCTCAACGCTCTAGTCTTTCATGCACCTAATGGGATTCCCATCATTCTTGTAATTCAGCATGACATGCCGTACGGTATCATCAAGCCGAGTAAAGCATTGAGTCCAAGCCGCAACACCTGCCGAGTCCGGATCCGAAGTCCAAAAGCATGTTTCTTTTCCAGCCAAGGAAAAATCATCAGACGACCTCCACATGTTCGGTTTCACCGTGCCTGAAGGAAGGACTCTAAAACCAAAGGCATCCACTCCACCAACATTGAACTCCCAAGGCAACCATCCTCCCGCAGCTTTGAAATTGGCACCTGGATTGTTTCCGACTCCACGCAAATCCAACGCAGCATCTCGCAACAGCTGCGTCCAATCATCTAGGCTGGGAAGGCGCCAACCTTCCGGACAAACATTCACTTTCGGGATATATGAATTGCATTCCGAGCCAGAATCGCACCCCATCGCGGCAATCCAATCATACAATCTCCCGTATTTGTGCCCAGAATCCACATCATCCATGTAGAACCAACTCTTCCCTGACTTTCCTGAAACCAAGTACTCCAGATTTTCCGCCATCCACGTCTGGGAGCCCACTTGAACAGTCCGATATATTCTATTATTACGATTGTCCGTCAAGGATCCGTAAGGAACTTTCGGATCCCAGGGAACAGGATCTGGTCCGGGACCCGCATCGATGGAAAACTGAGCGGAAGTTTCTTGACCAGTCGCACTGCCCTCCTGGAACGCAATGGCGTGGATCGTTCCACTCTTCAAGAACGCAATCTTCGAAGTGTAATGCTTCCACACAATGGGAGTCCAGGGGTCTTGGATATAATAAAAAATCTCACATTCAGGTATACTGCAAGATAGCTGCACGGCCTGACCTTCTGAATAGAATCCGGGGGCCGGGTCGAATTGAACCTGCTCCAAAGCGGTGGGCAACGGTGGCGATGTGGTGCTTTCCGAGCAAGAAACAACCAGTAGGCTGGCTGAAAAGCACCTCATTACCTGGCGAGTGATCATGTGGCTAGCCCTCCCAAGGAACAGATGATTTCCGAGTATTCATAACTCCCGAATGCAAGAATGCCAGTCCAACAGATCCCCGCTGAAAACAGCTTCCGAAGTAGGCGGCTCGATCCGCCAATTAATTCTGAATGCACCGCACTGAGCAAGCATATTTGGACTTCGATCCGTACCAATTAGATACTCCGTAAGAATCGAATTTTTTCGCTATGCCATCCGCATCATTTCTTGAAGAGGTTGTCCAAAAACTTCCAGCGTAACCGACTTCGGAATATCCGAGGGTGGCATAAATGTCACCAGATGAAAGAGGACCATACGAACCTGCTGGCAACGCGCGGAAACCAAATGCGTCGACGCCACCACTATTGGCATCATCATATGAAATCCAGCCGTTTGTCGACTTGAAGTTGATCGTAGCGAAATCCCCCACTCCACGCTGATCATATTTCGCCAATGTGATGGCAAAATTCCACTCTTCTGCAGTGGGAACATGCCATCCTACAGGACAAAGAGAACTCCCCTCTGGAGTCCAGAGATAGAGCAGACCGTACTTCGTCGCGGAATCCGCACTGCCGTTATAGGCAAAACTGCCACCGCTCCGGAAATTGAGGTTTTCGGCCATCCATGTTTGAGCGCCAATCTGCATGGTCCGATACTCCTTGCTATCTCGAGGATCAATCAAAGTCCCATAGGAAATCGATGAATTCCAAGGAATCGCTCCCGATCCCGGATCATTGCTGATTTTGTAGACCGCTCTCGCTTCCGGACTATTCTCCAGGCCAGCCAACATGGCAATGGCGCGGATGGTCATTCCCCTTTTAATAGGGATCTGAGCTGTATACGGCATCCATGCCGCTGGAACCGGAGCGGAATCAAAAGTATACAGAATGGTCGCCCCTGGAGTGGCTGTGACAAGTTTCAGGGCTTGGACGGACGCATAGGACCCGGACGAAGGAGTGATTTGGACTGGCAGCACCGATGTTGCCTTGACTTCATCTCCATTACCCGTTATCACCCTTGGGTTCACACAGGAAACCAGGACGAGTCCAAGAAAAAAGTATGCGCTCGCGGTCTTCCGATTCATTAGGCTGGCTCTTCCTGCTAGGTCCCAAGAAATGGAAACGAGAGATCCTTCTGAAGTTTACACGGTTATGAGTCTGCTGGAGTAGAAAATCTTCAAATCAGGCTCCTTTATCGGCGTCAAACCCCCAACACTTGTCAATCTTGCTCAAAATGGTGCTAGCCTTACTCATTGACTGATGAGCGATCGCTCATCGCTTTTTGGTCAACACCCATTCCCTTGGGAGGTTTGGAGTGCGATATTCTCGAAGCGATGCCAGACCTTCTCCAGTACACGGATTACAGAGCGTTCCTTCGGGATTGGTTTGTCGAAGCCAAACAGACTTCGCCCGCCCTCTCCTACCGGTTCCTGGCAAATCGCATGGAGATCGACCCGGGATTTCTGGTCCATATCTTCCATGGCCAGAAGCACCTCTCCGAAAAACACCTGAAGCCGTTGGTCACCGCCTTGAAACTGGACAAGCGCCAGGGCGAGTATTTCCAGCGTCTGGTCGCGTTTGGCAAAGCCAAAGGGGAGCAGGAGATCGGTCGGCGCTTTTCCGAGCTCATGGAATTGCGCGAGGCCAAGGTGCGCGAGGTTTCCGCCAGCCATTACCGGTATTACCAAAACTGGTATGTGCCGGCCATCCGGTGCTTGGTGGCAGCGAGGCAGGTGGTGGGCGACGGCTCGGAGTTGGCGGGAATCCTCCGCCCCAACATCACCCAAGCCCAAGCGCGCGATGCGATCGCATTGCTTGCCAAGCTCGGCATGATCCACAGAGCCGCCGACGGCTCGTGGGATGCCACCGACGCGCATGTGAGCTCCGGTGATGCCTGGACCCACATGGCGATCCGATCCTTCCAAAAGCAAACCCTCCAACTGGCCATGGATGCCCTGGAATCGGTTCCCAAGGACCACCGCGAAATTTCCACGATGACCTTGGCGATCGCCCAAGAGGAAATGGAAACGGTTCAGGAAATGATCCGGGAGTTCCGCTCCAAACTCGCGAAATGGGCGGTCGGCATGCCCAAAGCCGACATGGTCTACCAGTTGAACATCCAAGTCTTTCCGCTGGTGATGCCATGAGGTCCCCCCGATTCCCGGCGCGTCGCAAAGCTCTCTGTGTAGGCTTGTGCGTTTGGGGGCTCCAGGCTTGCTCCGAGGGGCGCCTGGCCGGCAAACCCGTGGTGGACGAGACCACCAACGGCTTGCATGCCCGCATCCGCCTGGCAGACGGCTCACCGGCGGCATCCGCGAAAGTGCGGTTGACTCCGGGCTGGTACGTTGTGGGCGCGGTCGACAGCGCCAATCGCACCTTTCAAACCAACTCCGACGGCGAACTCGAGATCCAAGGTCTGGATGCAGGCTCGTGGTGGATTGAGGCCACCCTCGCCTCCGGTGGGAACCGCACGCTCCTCGATTGGAATCCACAACTCCCCCGTCCCGCCGATCTCGTTCTGATGCCGTCCGGGCGACTTGTCGGCCAAACCTTTCCGTTGGCCACCGTGCGTCTCTATGGAAGCGATCGGTCCGTGCTGACGGATTCCCAAGGAAGGTACGTGCTGGATTCCCTCCCGCCTGGCCCACTGTCTCTTCGCGTCGATGCCGCGACTTCAGGTGGGGACAGCCTGATCGGCGAGGCGACGGTGCAGATCCTGACGGGAGAGACGACCACCGCCGTGGTGCGTGAGCCGGTCTCGACCGACCGAGCTCTGTGGAAGGAAGGGCGGCTGGCGGTGATCCCGGCCGACCCCTCCAACCAATTCGATTCGCTCGCGAATTTCCTGGTGCCGATCACCTTGGGAGCCCGGGATTTCGCCGACGGCATCACCAAGCCAGAGGACCTCCTGGTGACCGATCGTCAGGGGCGCGCTCTGGAGTTCCATTTGGAATCCTGGAGCTTGCCAGCGAAAAAAGCCGTCCTTTGGGCCAAGGTCCCCCGTGTTCATCCGCGCCAGGGAGACACCTTGCGACTCCTATGGGGGAAGTCGGGTTTTGTCTCCCGTCTCGCTTACACTCCGACCGATTCCACCTACGGAATCTGGCACCTCGACGAGGCGGATCCCCTCACCAACGCCCATCCTTCCGGACCGGCCATCGCCAAGGACTCGGGGACCATCGCGGCGACGGGGATCGTCGGGGAAGGCCGACGTTTCGAAATCAACCATTGGATGCGGATCGCTTCTCCCGGCGCGACCTCATTGGCGGGGGGATTCACCATCTCCTGTTGGGTCCGGCTGGAGGGCCGCCAACCCAACCATGCCAAGATCCTCGACCTCGGACCTTCCGCGCAACCTTTCGGAACCATCCTCCTGGACATCGACACTTCCACAGGCAAGGCTGGAATGCAAATCTCTCTGGCGGACAGTTCTTGGCAGCGGATCGAGACCAAAACTCCGGTTGCCGGCTGGACCCATCTGGCCGCCACCTGGGACGGGACCACGCGCGAAGCCGTATTCTACCGGGACGGAACCGAACAAGGTCGCCTGACCACCGATGCACCGCTGCACGATCCCTCCGGGTACGATTTGTTGTTGGGAAACCAGTCGGACGGACTGGATGGCATCCGCGGCGTTCTCGACGAAGTTCGCTGGGACACCTCTCCCCGGTCCGCCTCTTGGATCCGCCATCTCCACTTCACCCAATCCGCGCAGCGGATCGGCCTCTCTCCCTACTCCAACCACCTTCCCTGACCTTCCAGATTAGAGGAATTCCGATGCACGACTCCCGACCAGCGAGTTTTCTCGCCATGCTTGTTCCACTGTCGCTGGCAACGTCGCTGCAGGCGGCCGTCCCCGGCAAGCTTTCCACCGACTGGACCGGAAACACCTTCGGGTACGGAGAAATGATCGACCTGAAGGGTGCTGCCACCGACGGCATGAACCGCATGTGGGTTCAGAACTACATCGCCAACACCTGGGTGTCGCGCGATGGCAAAGTGTTCACCTGCAGCAACTGGGACGAAGGCTCGCGAGCCGCCGGCATTTACAAAGACGGCAAGGTCCTGGGCCAATTGGTCTACGGAAAGGCCCTTTTCGGATTCAGCGGGGATATCGTGGGGGACGACAAATACGTCTACGCGACCACAGGGGTGGATTGGGGCAATTGGGAGCGCCACGGCTACGGGATCCAACGATTCACCCACACCGGCCAAACAGCGGGTTGGACCGGTGGGAGGGGATTCCAAAGCTCCTACCTGGTGGTGCGCGATTCGGGGTGGAACCCCACGATCGCGCGATTGGCAATCGACACCGCGGCCCAAGAACTCTACCTGTACGACAGCCTGACCGACGGGGGCAGCGTATTGGTGTTCGATCTTGCCACCATGTCACAGACCCCCAAGGCCACATGGAAGATTTCCGCGGTGGAAGACATTGTGGGAGACCAGGCAGGAAATCTGTGGATCCTCCGCAACCACAAGGTCCAGAAGTTCACCAACCGAGGCGTCGCCACGAGTGTGGAAGTGGCCTCCCTCCTGGCTCCGACACGCATCGCGATGGACGCGAAAAAGCGCCTGATGGTCTTCGATGATTCCACGTTGCAGATCCACGTCTTCGGCGGGCTGGACGCCACTCCCGTGGAAGCGACCGCGTTCGGCGCCAAGGGCGGCATCTATTCGGGCATCAAAGGCAAGATCGCTCCGGACAAACTTCTGCCCAAGTGCGCAGGGCTGGGAGCGGATTCGGCCGGCAACATCTACATGGCCTGGGGTGGCGTGGCGCCGGTGGCGGGATCGGACATACGGGGCTACAACCCCGACTTTTCCCTGAAGTGGCAATTGATCGGACACACCTTCGTGGCATGCGGCGGGTTCGACCCCGGCTCGGACGGCCAGGACATCTACTACCGCGACCACCACTACACGGTGGACTACTCCCAGCCCACGGGCAAGAAATGGAACTACGAATCGTTCCTGTGGGACCGCGCCACGGACACCCCTTCCGTGTTCGGCGGATCCGTCCTGGTGCGTCGCCTGGGAGGTAAGACAATTCTTGCCAGCACGGCCTCAGACCAGATGTCCGGAGGCTTCCGGTTCTACCGCATGGACCAGCAGGTGGCCGTGCCCGCGGGAATCCTGGCCGACGGATCATGGGCCTGGTGGATCGAACTGGATGGCGACGTCTGGAACGTCGACGGCTCCGGCAAGGTCAAGCGCTTCGCGTTCAAGGGATTGGATGGCTCTGGCAATCCCCTGTACGACAAGTCCCGTCCGGAGGTGTTCCCCTCCCCTCCGGATCTGGGCGGTATCCAGCGGGTCCATTACGACCCTGTCGAGGATGCGATCTATTTCAGTGGCTACGACGACCAACACGTGCGCCCCAACGAGTGGGGCCGGACCGGCAGCGTCTTCGCCAAATACGAAGGCTGGACGGCGGGAACGCGAAAGCTCGCCTGGAAGATCGCGCTTCCGTTGGACAATCGCGAACCGAACATCGGGGACGCCACACTCAAGGACATGTCCATCGCCGGCGAATATGCGTTTTTTGTCACCTGCAACAGCACGCCATCCACCACCGTCTACGTGTACAGCCTCAAGGATGGATCGCTGGTGGGCACCATCCTGCCGGGCCCCGAGATCGCCGGCGACATTTCCTTCATGGGATCGATGGGAGGGCTGGGCTGGGTCGACATGGCCTTCGGGATCCAGGCGTACAAACGTTCCAACGGCGAGTACCAGATCCTGGTGGAGGACGACGTCCACGCCAAGAACGTCTGGTACCACTGGTGCCCAACCGGAAATTGTCCGGACGGGACCAGTGCGGCCGCGCGAAAGGCGCAGCCGGCCATCGATCGCGGCCTGAAGGTGGACCTGCGCCACGGAAGGGTGGTGTTGCCCGGCGGACGCGATCTGGGAGGCCGCGCACTCCCCTAGCCTGGATTTTCCGCGATCGTCGCAGGCAAACCCCGACTCGATCGTCAGGGTGCGATCGTGGATTCAGCCAGCAGGTTCGCGAATTCTCGATCCCCAAGCCATGGCGCGAAATCGGCATCCGCACGAAATTGGGATGTCGATTTTCCCAGTGCCAATGCCAGGCGGGTTGCTTCAAGCAGCTTGCCTTTATCGTTCTTCCATGCGTGGTAGCATGCCAGGTTGTAATGGAGAGTCGCGTGTGCGATGGACTTGGCATCGGGATCCACCAGATCGAGAACGATCTTCCGCGCCCGCTCCTGGTCCCGGCTGGCGACGGCAATCCCAAGACAATTGCTGGTCAGGACATTTTTTGCCTGGTCGAGCCCCGGATCCTGGAGGCTTTCGATCTTGGGAAAGAACTCCTCGATCCAAAAGTCCATCAACGAAAGGATTGCGGGAGCGTTTCGGTCGGAGGAATTCGAATTCAACAGCTCGTTCGTCACGTAGACCAGCCAGTTCGCTACTTCTTCCGGGATCTGTGGCTCGTCCAATACCTCGCGCATCGCTTCCATCCATGTGGCGGGTGTCGTCCTGCTGGCTCGCGCAAGGATACCCACCTGCCGGGCTCTGGATTTCAGGTAGCGTTGGCGGTAACCCCGATCCACGGGCAGACTTGGCGTTTGCGCGATCCAACGGCAACGCTTCAATTCGATGCGTTTCGAACCAGAAACCAACTGTAGGGAAGGTTCGACCCACTCCATATCCGACTCCCCCTCCAGGACCTTTTCCTTGCGAAGCGAAAAGCAAGCAACCAGTCGGGACGAAGGACTAGCCAGAACATTCCAGACAGCGGAAAATTCGCAAGAATCCACCATTACCTCAAGACTCGGAGCCTCCTCCTCGTGGGCGAGGAAAGCCCACCGATTCTCTCCCAGCTCGATGGCCAAGGAAGATGGGTATTGACCATAACGCACCGGCAACCGGTAGGTCAGAACATGGGGCACATGCTGGAGAGGCTGCGGGAGGAGCCGCCCTCCGCGAGGCATGCCACCTTGGCTTTCTGCGACCGAAGCCGGAACCTGCGCAAAGGCCCGTTTCGGCTCGGAGTCTCCCTGGAACCGAATGGATCCAGTTGGGTAATCCCAGGTACCCCAGACCAGTCCTTCCACTTCCGGGACCCAAGACCTTGGTAAGGCAACCTCAGAATTCGCCACGCGGGAGCGGACCACATAAAGGCCCACTTCATCGTGGGCGCGCCTGTCCAGACCATCCTTCGTGTAGTGGCGGCTGTTTTTCGTGCCCGGCGAATGGACCCGAAGCAATCGGATTCCTCCGGGCAGCTCCAAAAGCCTGAGATTTTCAGCTCCTACGCCGCCCTCCCCCGGCTCCCCCAAGGAAGCTGTCGCGCGAAAACGCAATTGCTCCCCTCCATGCTGGAAGGCGAAAGTGCCGACGCCTCCCCAGTAGGCATAGGGAGGTTGTCCGGGCAGTCCGGACAGGAACCACCTGCCAACAGCGTTCCACAGGACCCATCCCAGCAGTCCTTCGTGGAACTCCACGCTCCGCCGCGAGAAGTCCAACGGCTTCAAGCTCGTTTCGCCGGAATCCAATCGGCTGTTCGTTGCCAAGCGCAGGAGCGGATCGCTTGGCTTTCCCCGCCATCCATGGACATGCCAAAGCTCGTCCTCTCGATCTTTGACGGTTTCTGTCCGGATCGGAAGTCCGTACCAAGTTGGCTCCTCCCAGTGGGATAGATCGAACCCGATCCATTTTTCCCCCGTCCGCACGGCGATCCCCCGGAACGACTTGGCAGTCGATGAACCTGCCTGCAGCGGAACGATCTGCGGAGCTTCTGACAGTGCATCGTCCAGCCTCTGCGAGTCCTGGACCGGAATCCTTTCCATCGGCAGTTCTCTCGATCCGTGATCGCCGGACGCAAGCCATTGGCAATGGGAGATCCTCCAGGCACCCGTGTCGGTTTCCGGAGAAATCAAGTCGAACTCGTTCCCGCGATCATCCGGAACATGGCTCTTGGCCAGGTCCAACAAGCGCCCCTGAGCATCGAAGCGAAGAAACCGATGCCCTGCTTTCACCAAGAACCCCGACCGACCTTCGACGGAAAAAACTCCGGAAATCTCCCCATCCACCAGTTTCGCGAGCTCGAAGCGCTCCGAGCCGGCTCCCTCCTGGATCTTGCGAACCTCCGAACTCCAAACATTCCCAACGCCAACACCCATGACACCGACTCCAATGATTCCGAGGACCGCGCGACCGGGCAGCCTGCCTGAAAAGGACATGACGCCACAACCTACACGATTCTTGCCACGGAGTCCGCAGTGGTCTCGACGCGATCGGAAGTTCGACTCCATGGCTTCCAACGCAGTTGGACTGCGGCTCGTGGACCTCACATCCCAATCATGTAGAGATCGAACCCGCCCGCTCCTCCTGGCCGGTTGGAGCTGAAGATCAGAGCGCCTTGCCGGCCATTCCCCGAAGGCAAGGCGAAGGGGCGGTATTCATCGCTCGGCGAGTTGACACCGGGCCCGATGTTTTCCGGCACCGTCCAGGTGGTGCCGTCCCACTTGCTGCGGTAGACATCCAGACCACCCTGGCCTCCGGAACGATCGGAGACGAAGTAGAGGATGTTCCCCACCAGGTACGGGCAGCGCTCCTGGCCATCGGTGGAGGATAATTCCGGAATTTGTCGGACCGTTACACCCGCTGGCATCGCGTTCTGGATCCACTTGAAGGGACCATGCGCATCAAGCGGAACCGTGGCTTCCCAAATCCGGTAGGTGCCCGAGCGGTTGGAGTGAAACAAAATCCGTCCCACCCGTGGTGTCCAGGTGGCGTAACCTTCGTCGAAGGTCGAGTTGATCGGTTCTGGAAGCCGTACATCCCGCAATGCCGGAGTCTTTCCATATCGCCAATCGGACAGGGCCTCGAAATCATCGAGGGTATCGCCCGTCGGCTCGGCGACCATCACGCGTAGATCGTGCGCCCCCGAGTCGCCCTGCGCGAAGACGAAGGCTTGAGGAGTCGATCCTGCGCTGTCCTGGTCCACTCTTAAGGCCTCGCGCGGGAACCAAAACGAAGGCCCGAGTTCGTCCTTGGGCGAATTGATGTAGGTGAGCAAGCTGTCGAGCGAGTGATTGGCGCTTCCATGGACCTCGAAGGTGGAATCGTTCCCATCCAGCGACAGGTACATGGGGGTGAGATCGAAGGTTCCGCCTTTGGTGGCGCGATTGGAGGAAAACAGCACCTCCAGGTCGCGACCCAAAGTCCAATGCCCCTCGGGGTCGCAAGAGTTCCAATCGTCGTAGGGAGAATTGAGCGCATCCAGACGGAATGCATGGTGGGGAAGGACGATCTTCCCGCAATCGCTGTTTCCGGGACAGCCAGTCAAGACCGCGGTGAGAAGAAGACAGGTAACGAAGCGGCTGGATTGCATGATGTGAATCCGTATCGTGAAATGCGTGGAGTTATCTCCCCCTACATCATAACCATTTTCCGTCATCCCGGACCTTGCCTGCATCGCCCTCCCTTCCGCCGCAAAACAAAAAAGCCCTCACGCCCGAAACGTCCCGAAGGGACGAAGGGCGGAAGGGCGATGCAAAGTCAGAAAACGTTCGCGCGAGCGGGATGCAATCGAAGTGACCTGGACCCGAAGCCGTCCGCCCAATTCCTGGCATTCCGGTTCCACCGCAATGAGTCGGTTTTGGGGACGGCGACGGTCCAGGGAACGAGAGTGCGCCCGCGCAGCCGAACGTTATTTGTCTGTCAGGGCAACAACGCCGGGGAGTTCCTTGCCTTCCAGGAATTCCAAGGAAGCGCCGCCGCCGGTGGACACGTGGGTCACCTTGGAGGAGAGCTTGGCCTTCTTGATGGCGGAAGCCGAGTCGCCGCCGCCTACGATGGTGCAAGCGCCGTTGGCGGTGGCTTCGGCGAGGGCATTGGCGATGGCGAACGTGCCCTTGGCGGACTCGTCGATTTCGAACACGCCGGCAGGTCCGTTCCACAAAACGGTCTTGGCCGACTTGATGATTTCGGCGAAGGTCTTGATGGTGTCGGGTCCGATGTCCACGCCTTCCCAGTCGGAGGGAATGTTGTTGACCGAAACGAACTTGGTTTCACCCAAGGTGCGGCCGCCGAAGTCGAGCTTGGTGGTCACCAAGACGTCGGTGGGCAACACGAGCTTGTCGCCGGCCTGGGCGATCAATTCGGCAGCCAGCGGGACCTTGTCCAGCTCGCACAGCGATTTGCCGATTTCCTTGCCCTGGGCCTTGGCGAAGGTGAAGCCCATGCCGCCGCCGATGATGAGCTTGTCGACCTTGGGCAGCATCGCCTTGATCACGTCGATCTTGCCCGAGATCTTGGAGCCGCCGATGATCGCTACGAACGGACGCTTGGGATTGGCCACGGCGTCGCCCAAGAAGTCCAGCTCCTTCTTCATCAGGTAGCCGGACGCGCGGGGCAGGTCCAGGCCGGTGATGGAGGAGTGATCGCGGTGGGCGGTGCCGAAGGCATCGTTCACGTACAGGTCGGCCAGCTTGGTCAGGCCGGCGCGAAACGCGGCCACGTCTTCCTTGGAAGCGGCGAGCTTGGTGCCGTCTTCCAGTTTGACCTTGCCCTCTTCTTCGATGTGGAAACGGAGGTTCTCCAGCAGGAGCACATCGCCGTCCTTGAGGGCGGCCACGGCAGCTTCCACTTCCGCGCCAACGCAGTCGGAAGTGCTGGCCACGGGCTTGCCCAGAAGCTTGGAGAGGGCGGCGGCCACGGGGGCCAGACGGAGGGATTCGATCACCTTGCCGTCCGGGCGGCCCAAGTGCGAGGCCAGGATGACCTTGGCACCTTTGCCGATCAAATACTGGATGGTGGGAAGAGCCGCGGCCAAGCGTTTGTCGTCTTCGACCACGCCGTCCTTGAGGGGCACATTGAAATCGACGCGTACGAATACGCGCTTGCCGGCGACGTTGAGATCTTCGACGAAAAGCTTGGCCATGGAATCCTCGATGATGGTTGTTGGATCGTTCAAAGGGGTGGAACTGCCACCCTGGTTTGGGGCAAAGAAAGGTAATACCGGACGATCAGCTCCCCGACAGGCGAGCCTTCAAAAGGCGGATGTCGAGAATGGTGTTGCGCGCCAAACGGCGGGCTTCGAATCCACGCCAGGTCCATTGGATGGCCGTCAAAGCGGCAAGATCGTTCCCTCCGGTGGTTCCACCCGGAGCTGCACGCTTTTCCGCGCCGCGAGCGATGGCTGCCGGAGCTTCCTGCGGGCCCAGAAACTCCTTGATGCTGTCGGATTCCGGCCAGCCAAGCTGTTCCCATTGGGAAAGGTCCACGATGCCCTCGATGGCCAAACGCTTGCCATTGGCTGTTTCCGCCGACACGGCGGAATCCACAACATGCTCGTACCAGGCGATGGATTGGGAATCGGCTGCCGGCCGTGGAGAAACCTTCAAAAGGACCGCCGCATTGCGACGTGCCTTCACGGCCGACCACCACGAGCGTGCGAGGCCACGCCCGGATTGCAGTCCGATCCCAGTGCCATCACCGGTGTTTCGCGCAAAGCGGATCTGGCGTCGATAGGTGTTTCCGGCGGATTGAAACAGACTGGGGAGTTTGCGTTGTACCAGGATTTCTTGGGCGACCCGGTCGGTGTCGTTGCGAAAATCGATGCGCTGACCCGCCACATCCTGGGCGTATCGCTCGATCACCCCGGCGATATCTCGCAGGGCGACGGGAGTCCAGGGATAGGCATAACAGGTGACCGCTTGCCGGAAGTATCCAAAAGCTTCCTCCATGTAATCGCGACGCCGCAGGTGGGCGGTTTTGCGATCGGCCGGATCCAAAGCATCGAAATGGAGATCGGCAGCCTTCTGGGCGGAAAGGTCGCCCAATCGCCAGTAGATCTCGGCTGCCTCGACAGAATCCGGCATCAGATCGCCCACACCTCGCACGAATGCGTTGGTCAAGGTTTTCCACCGAAACAACGCTCTGGCGGTGTCTCCGAGACCGAGCCAGGCGCGCCCTTCGACGATCCGCATGCGGGAACGCAGCCGCGCATCGCCAGGAAACGCGCGATCGGCGGTCTCCACCAGGGGCTGGATTTCCGTGAACCGGCCAGCCTGCGCCAGCATCAAGGCCTGCGAATGGAGCGCTTGGGTGGCGAACGAGCCACGTGGATCCGTTTTCCACGATTGGGCGTAGAGCAGATAGGCGGAATCCGACCGTCCCATGTCTTCCAACAAGCGCCCGGCTCCGTACCAGAACTCGGCGGCATCGGTGCGATCCGGCATTCCTTTGGCAGCCTTGGCCAGAACGGACGCCGCCGCGAACCGATCGGGCATCACCGCCAAGCACCGGGACCTCAAGACGGTGGAGCGCAACAATTGAGGTTCGTCCTCGGCCAAGGCGGAAGCCTGCGCGGCCTTGTCGGCGCAGCGATGGAAAGCCGCAACGGCCGAGTCCTCGCCACCATCGATCGCGAAGTCCGCGCCACGGGCGAACTCGACGGCGGCTTGTGCCAGCGCCTGGTCGCTCACCCGAACCCCGGTGCCCACCGCCAGTCCCGCCGCACCATTCCAGTCACGTTGGAAGAACCGTTCCATCGCGCGCTGGGCCGCGGCGGGTCGGGCATCCACGAAGGAAATGTCGAAGAACCATTCGGGGGAGAAGTCCTCGTAGCCGTCTTCGGCCTGGGCGGCGAGGGAGGAAAGGCTGGCCAGCAACACGGCATGGAGAGTGCGCATGGATTGCCAACCTAGAAAACACACGTTCCCCCCACAATGCGATCCTCCGGCCTCACATCCAACCGCTTTGACAAAAACTGACATGCCCTGTGCGGGTCACGATGAGGTGGTCCACCAGGGTCACCTCCAAGGATTCCCCCAACAACCGGACCCGCTTGGTGAGCTCCCGGTCCTGGAGGCTGGGAACCAGAGCTCCGCCGGGATGGTTGTGGGCAAGAACCACTCCGGTGGCCTTCGCGCGCAGGGCCGCATCGAACAATTCCCTGGCGTAGAGGACCGTCCGGGTGCGCGAGCCGGTATCGAACACCTTTCGCCCGAGAATCCGCCCCTGCTGATCCAGAAAGACCGCGGCGAATCGCTCCTGTTCGGACAACCCGATGTTCGCGCGAAACCAGGGCACCAACAACTCGGGATCGCGGCAGACTTCCCACTGGGATTCGCGCTCGGACACCAGTTCGCGATGGACGCGTGCGCACAAGGCCAACAGACAAGCCGCATGCGGTCCGATGCCCGGCTCCAACACCAGTTGCGAAGGGGGCCTGGAAAGCACCCCTCCCAACGAACTGCCTTGCAGGAGCCGTCGGGCCAGGGGTTTCACGTCGCCACGCGGAATCGCCTGGCACAGCAGAAGCTCCAAGAGTTCGTACGGGGCCATGGAATCCAATGCACCCCCTAGGACCTTTTCACGAAGTCGTGAACGATGGCCGGTGGGGGAAGTTGGATCGAAATCCACGGAGGAAACAGGGAAAGCCCGGGGGGAAGGGCGGGGAAGGCTCATGCATCAAATGAAGCAACCAACAGGCAAACTGGCCAGAGGAGGTAGATTTTCCGGTAAAGTGAGAATCCGGTTGGTGTGTTTTGGAAAAATGGCGCCGCGGGCCCTGCAACCGGCCCAAGAAGAGTACGCCGATCGTCTGCGCCGCTTGTGCAGGTTCGAGCTGGACGAACATCCGGAAGACAAAAGCAATTCGCCGCTGGAGCGGGAAGCCGACCTGGTCCGAAAGCGCACCGAGACCTTCCCCCTGAGAATCTGCCTGGATAGCCGAGGTGTGGCTTGGTCGTCGGAACGCTGGGCGAAGGAATTGGAGCTTTGGCGGCGCGAGCAGCCGAACGTCGCGTTGGTGATCGGCTCCGCCGATGGACTCCACCCCGAGCTGGTCCGTCAATCCAGCACGGTCTCGCTGGGTCCCATCACCCTCCCCCATTCCTTGGCTCGGGTGGTCCTGCTGGAGCAGCTCTACCGGGCACACACCTTGGTGCTGGGGCACCCCTACCACAGCGGTCACTGATCTACTTGGCAAGTCTGGCAATCAAAGCGAAGCGCTAAAAAGCCGTTCGTCCTGAGGAGCGGCCACGCCGCGTCTCGACAACTGCGGTAGGCAAAGGCCATCGGCCCTCGAGAAAGCCCTTTTGGGCAAAATCATCAACGATTTTTCCAGATCGCCCCTTTGAAGATCATCATATCTGATTATCTATCTATCCAGTAAACGCCGCCCAATGGAGGAACGATGATCCTGGATCCCGCGATAGAGAGGGATGCGATGTGCCCAATCCTCTTAGGGGATTTAGGATGATATCCCAGACCGCCGAGTACGCGTTGCGTGCAATCGTCCATCTGGCCCAGACCCATCCTGTCCCTCAGACGGCCGCCAACATCGCAGAGAAAACGCATGTGCCGGTTCCCTATTTGTCGAAGGTGATGCAATCCTTGACAAGGGTGGGACTGGTTTCCAGCCAGCGCGGATTGCACGGCGGATTCGCTCTGGTCCAAATCGCCTCTTCGTTTTCGGTGCTGGACGTGATCACCGCGGTGGAACCACTCCATCATATTCGTTCCTGTCCGCTCAAGATCGAGGAGCACAAGACCTTGTGCATGCTCCACGGCACTCTGGAAGACGCGCTCTTGCGGATGGAGGAGGTCTACGCAGCCACCCCCATCGATCGTTTGCTGGACGAGCGTGCCGGAATCCGATCGCTGTGCGGTTGCCTCCGCGAAGAAATGGCCGCGGCGAACTGAGCTAGTGTAGCGTCCCTATATTTCCGAAACTATCCTCGCCCTTGGCGCTTAAGGCGCCCAACCGAAGCCCCAATTGCCGCAGTTGTCGAGACGCCCATTTCCCTTCGAGACGGTGGCTACGCCACCTCCTCAGGACAGGCATGGGCTGGCACCAGAGGTGCCCCGCCAAACTTTTGTTGCCGCAGCGGTCCTCAGGACGAACGGATGGTTTTCTTTCCACCAGGACAGCACACTAGGCGGGGAAGGCCGCCAGGCGGTCTTCGTAATCCATGTCCATGCACTCGCGGCGAAGTTCCCAGATTTCCCGGTCCTGCACGAACTGGACAAAATCCGAATCCATGGACGCGACATGACGGTGCGTCCAGGCATCGCAGGCTTCCAGGGCTTCGGCATCGAGCTCGCCAAGATCCTCCAGGGATCTCAGCAATTGGGCGATGGACCAAAGTTCTCTCTGGTGATCCACAACATGGCGCGACCGGTCCGGATAGCCCATGGTGGCCATCTCCGCTTCTTCCCACCGAAAATGCTCCGTCAGGACCGCGAAGATGCGGCGCATCTCCCGCAGGTCATCCACCTTTCCCCTGGGGGATGTCGCCAACACGTGGAGCGCATGGAACAGCGCTCCGTGCTGACGATCCATCTCGCTCCAACCCAAGCTTGACTCGGAAGGTCCCATCGTTTCTTGATCCATGGCTAGAGAAAATAGAGCCTTCCCTCCGATTTCGCCGCCCAGTCCAAAAATCAGGCGGCAACGTGGAACGTCGCGTCGATCGGAATCCGCAAGGTCGCGGTGGTCCCGGAACCCTTGACCGAAGCCAGTTCGAGGGAACCACCGCAATCTTCCATCAATGCCCTCACGAATGGCAGTCCCAACCCGGCGTCGGAGGGTCGGTCCCAGTTCTGGTGGAAGGGTTCCATGGATTTTGCCAATTCCTGTTGGGTCATGCCGCACCCGAGGTCGGTGATCCCCAACCGGATTGCGGAAGCCTCCGGCTGGATTTGAATCTGGATCTCGCCTCCTTGCGGAGACGCACGCAGCGCATTTTGCAAAACATGGAACAAGCAAGCCTGAAGGTCGGCTTCGCCGATCTTCAATCTCACCCCTGGTTCGATCGATCCCGTCACCACCATGCGGTGCGACCTTGCGATCCCCGTGAGAGCGGATTCCCAAGCCGAACGGATCGCTTCGGAGAGTTCTTTGGAACCTGCCGACCCCAAGTCGTGGCGAGCACCAGCAAGGACCAGCAGTTGCTGGCTGATGGTGGCGGCCCTTTGGCTGTACTGGACGATCACCTTGACCTGGTCCTTGGCTGGATGATCCCCCCCCAAGCGACGATCCAGAACTTGGGCGGATCCGGACAATCCGCATAGAATATTGTTGAACTGATGGGCCAATCCGCGCAGCAAGCCGGTCACAGCTCGTCGACGCTCGATTTCGATGGCTTTGCGGTGCAACGTGGAAAGTTGCAAGTAGGTACGGACTTTCGCCAGGACCTCAGGAAGCGCGATGGGCTTGACCAAGTAGTCGTTGGCTCCCGCTTCCAGACCCTTCAGTCGGTCGGTCGGTTCGCCCAGGGAAGAAAGCAAGATGATGGGCACGATGGCGGTGGCAGGAGTCTCTCGCAGCTTCCGGCAGAGGTCGGTCCCGTCCATTCCTGGCATCACGACGTCCAGAAAGATGATTTCCGGCACCTGGGCCAGCGCCTGCTCACAGGCGGAGGTTCCGTCCCGGCAGGAAATCAGCCGTGTGCCCAACGGCTTCAGCAATCGACGAAAAATGGCATGAATCGCGGCATCGTCGTCGGCGACCAGAACGGTCTGGCTATGGACATGTGGGATCTTCACACAGACGCAGTCTTTCCCCCGCGCAAAATCGGCGAGGATGGAGGAGGTTGGTGGCGGATGTGCGCCGCGATTGTCCCAAGGAGAATACATCTTGGTGCCATGGAATCACAATCCGATTGGGTACGGGGCAGGCGCCCCGTGTTGGAACTGCTTCGCTCTGGTCGATCCGTCTTGCGGGTCTGGATTTCCGAACGGCTGGGTGCCGCACGCGCGGAAGTGGAAGGGTTGTGCAAGGAGAACAGTGTCGATTTCCGGTTGGCACCGGATGCGAAACTCGCCTCGTTGTGCGGCCAAGCCGACCACGGTGGGGTCGTCGCGCAAACCTCGCTGCTGCCCATCTCTTCGCTGGAAGATTTTTTGGCACTCCCCTGGGACCAGCGCACCGTGGTGTTCGCGCTGGACGGTGTGGAGAATCCCCGGAATCTGGGTTTGATCTGCCGGACTTTGGTCGCGGCAGGCTGCTCCACCCTGCTTTTGCCCGCGAAGGGTGGAGCCCTTCCCGGCCAGGCTTTTTTGGAGGCGTCAGCCGGGTATGGCAGCCGGATGCGGATTGTCCGGGTTCCCAAGCTGGTCGCTGCCCTGGATGCGCTCAAGAAGGACGGCTATTGGGTGTACGGCCTGGCCGCCGACGCCGCCAGATCTCTTTTGGGACACGAGTTGGCCGAGCGGACCGTGTTCGTATTGGGCAGCGAAAGCGACGGAATGCGTCCAACCGTCCGATCGGCGCTGGACGAAGCACTGTCCTTACCCATGTGCCCGGAAGTGGAAAGTCTGAACGTCGCCGTGACCGCCTCGCTTTGCGCGTTCGAGGCTGTCAGGGCTGGACGCGTCCCCGGCCTTTCAGTTCCCGCTCCCATTGTGCGGCGAAGTGGGGCGTCGTCGAAGCCGACCTGATCCGTTCTTCCACTTCGCTGGCTGTGCAGAATTCCACCGATTCCACCTCAACGGAATCGGGAACGAACGGACCGTCGTGGACCAGAATCCACGAATCCACCCATTCCGGATCGAGGCTTTGGCCATCGAACAAATACCGTCCCAGCGGTTCCAGCTCATTGGCATCCACCGATATCCCGAGCTCTTCCCGGCACTCCCGCAGAGCGCTCTCCAAAGGCGCTTCGCCAGCGCAGACGTGGCCACCTACCGATGTATCCCACAGGCCTGGCCAGGATGCCTTGCTGGCGGAGCGTTTTTGCAAAAGCAAGCGGCCGTCGGTGCCGATCACCAGAATATGCACCGCCCGATGAAGCAGGCCGAGGGCATGAACCTCCTGGCGGGTGGCCGTGGAAACCACGCGGCCTTGTTCGTCCAGCACATCCAGCATTTCCTGCGACAGGTCCGGACTCGAGTTGTCCAAAATCACCCCCGTACGATTCCCGCCGAGAGTTGGTTCGCCATTTCCCGTGAGTGGCCGGCGGACAGCACGGGCCCGAGAACATCGCGATCCCACGAGGGCACCCACGTTTCCAGAACCAATCCACCTGCGATCTGGACACTCGCATGCGGTGGGAGCAGGACCACACGCCCCCGCTCCAGCGATTTGCGTCCTCCCTCCCAGGAAAGATCCACCAAACCTTCCTGCACCAGCAGGATCCGAAATCCATCGTGAGCCTTGATGCGCTCGCCGGTTCCCGGACGGATCCGTTTGACGGCAAACCAAGGGCATGCGCACAAAATCTCGCTGGAGCCATCGATGGCCACAGGCACAGGTTTGAGTCCAGGGTTGGGCACCGGATCCAGGCAAGCTATCGCCTGCTCCAGATGAAGTTCGCGAGGAGTCCCGTCCAATCCGACCCGACCCCAGTCGTAAAGCCGGTAGGTGGTGTCGGATGCCTGCTGCACTTCGGCGATCAACAATCCCCCCGTGATGGCATGAACGGTGCCCGCCGGGATCATCACGGCATCGCCGGCCTTTACGGGAATCTTGGCCAAAAGATCGGTCTCCCCCACTCCAATCCGGGAGACCAATTCCGCTGGATCCAGCTTGATGGTGGTCCCCGCGAGGAGATATGCACCGGCAGGGGCGTCGAGGACAATCCAACATTCGTTCTTGGGTTGCGCGTCGGGCGATGCCACAGCCGGGTGGACTTGAATGGAGAGGGTCTCCCGAGCATCCATCAGCTTGACCAAAAGAGGAAACGTGCCTCCAGCGCAACCTGGCCATGGCGCCTTGCCAGAGGAAATCGCTGCCGAAAGGGTCGGAAAGCCAACGCCTTCCATCGGGGAATCGAATCCGGGAAAACAACCCAGTTCCCAGCTTTCACCGACCCGAATTCCCTCCAGGCAATCTCGTCCCCACGATCGAAGCTGGGATCCGCCCCAGGGGCGTTCGACCAACCGGGGTACCGGAAAAAGAGGCACTGTCACCGAAAGGGTCATCCCAGTTCATCCTTGTGGCTGAGTTCGTCGTCGGAACCATCTCCAGCATCCACCTCGCGCCAAGCTTCCAAGCTTGGCCGCTCCCAGCCAGGCAACTGCGCGGTCAGCGCGGGTTCGAGGTCGGCCATGGTGCGGAAGATTTTTCCTTCGAACACCTTGTGGAACCCAATGGTGCGGAACAAATACATCACGTAATTGTTGGAGGTGACAATGAAGATGTCGCCCTTGCCCGTCTGCAAGCGACGCAGATGGTAGACCAGAACGCCGATGGCTCCGGAACTCAAAAACTCGATCCCATCCAGATCGAACACCAGAAAACGCCCGCCTTGCTCCACGGACTGGCGGACTTCGCGGTCCAACAGACGGGAACTTTCCCATCCCACCTTGCCCTGGATGCGAAAAATGCAGGAATCCGACTCTCGCGCGATTGTCAGTTTCATGGGGCAAGTATACTCTTCCCTCCGTGCCAGAGGGAACCCTTCACATCGTCAGTACTCCAATCGGGAATCTGCAGGATATCACTCTGCGGGCTCTGGATGTTTTCAACACCGTCGACGAGATCCTTTGCGAGGATACGCGCCACTCCTCCCGACTTCTGTCCCATCACGGGATCAAGGTACGGACCAGTCCCTACCACGACCACAACAAGGAGCGTCGCACCCCGGAACTGGTCTCTCGCCTCAAAAGCGGCGAGTCCTTCGCTCTGATCTGCGACGCCGGCACGCCCGGGATTTCCGACGAGGCGTTTTTCCTGGTGCGGGCCTGTCGCCGCGAAGGGGTGCCTGTCACCACCGCGCCCGGCGCCTCGGCGATGCTATCGGCCCTCGTGGCATCGGGTCTGCCTACCGACCGCTTCGCGTTCGAGGGATTTTTACCGCGCAAGCACGGCGAGCGCAAACGGAAATTGTCCGCCCTGGCCCTGGAAGATCGCACCCTGATCTTCTACTGCAGCCCCTACCAGATCCGCAGCACCTGCGAAGACCTCGCCGAAGTGCTTCCCGAAGTTCGCGTGGTTCTCGCCCGCGAACTGACCAAGCTCCATGAAGAATATCTGTTCGGGACCGGCGCGGAGCTCCTCCTGAAATTGCCCAAGGAACCCAAAGGGGAATTCGTTGTGCTGTTCCACCCGCAAGGCAAGGGATGATCGCCCTCTGGGCCTTGGTTTGGGGATTGTTGGAAGCTCTGTGCATCCCTCCCCTGCCCTTGGGTCCGCTGTTTCCGCTGGTCTTGGCCGGCATGTTGCTTTGGGTGGACGACGACACGCCCGGCCGTGCGGCCAAAAAGGGATTCCTCTCCGGGTTCGTGCTCCAGTTGGGCGCCTTGCACTGGATCCACAACGTCATGAACGTCGGCCCTGCCGCGACCATCGCGCTGGGACTGGTATTGCTGTTCGCGTACCTGGCGGCTTTCCAGGCTCTTTGGACCTGGCTTTGGGTGCATTGTCGCCGATTGGGCATTCCATGGGCCTGGCCCTTCTTGTTTTTGGGGATCGAACTGGTGCGCGGCTGGGGCCAAATGGCCTTTCCTTGGATGCACATCGGCTACGATCTCGGCGGGTATCTGCCCGGGTTGCAAGGCGTGGCCTGGACCGGGGTGTACGGGGCGGGACTGATCATGGCCGCCACCGCGGCGGTGTTGGCGCTTTGGAAAAAAGGAGAGCTCCCCCGCCGAATTTGGATCGTGCCTGCGCTCTTTTGGGCGATGTGGTGGATCGGGGGCGCCCTGCGCTGGAACTCGCCTGGGCATCCCGGCAAGATGCGGGTGGCCATCATCCAGCCCGCCATCCCCCAGACCCGCAAATGGGACGAGAATTATTTCCAGACGGTCATGAACCGCACCTGGGCCACCATCGACCGCATTCATGAAAAACCCGACCTTTGGGCCTTGCCGGAAACCGCCATCCCCGACCTTTGGAGCTGGCGCCCCGACGAAGTCGTCAAGATCCAGAAACTGGCGGCGCGATCGAACTCACCGGTGGTGGTTGGCGCCTTGGAATACCTTAGGAATCCGGCCCATCCCGACAGCGGCCATCTTCGCAATTCCGCCTTTCTGGTGCGCCCTGGCGAGCGGGGCGAACGCTATGACAAATTACGTCTGGTTCCGTTCAGCGAGCATCTGCCTTTCGACAACATCCTGCCCGCGCTCAACCAGGTGAAGCTGGGACAGAGTGGGTTTTCCGCGGGCGAGTCGCTATCTGTCTGGAACACGGGCATCCCTTGGGCGCCGGCCATCTGCTTCGAAATGGTGCATGCCGACTTTCCGCGCCTGGCCCTGGCCAAGGGCGCGCGCGCGATGGTGGTGGTCACCAACGATGGCTGGTTCGGCAACTCCTTGGGACCTCGCCAGCATTGGAACATCCATCGGTTCCACGCGGTGGAAAACGGGCTTTCCATGGTCAGAGCCGCCAATACGGGGATCTCCGGGGCCACCGACCACATCGGAAGGGTTCTCGCCCGCACGGAGATGATGCGCGACACCGCGCTGGTGGTGTCCGTGCCCGAAGGACCAGGCTCTTTCTACGGATACCACGGCGAGTGGATCGATCTTCTCTTGTGGATGCTATCGGCGGGAGCGCTCGGCATGTTGGCCTTCAGGTGGGTTCGGCAACGACCAACCGCTGCGGCAGCGGGCTCGCCTCCACGGTAAGAAACGGCTCCAACTCCAAGAGGCACACCACGTCCAACGCGTTGTGCAAAAGGACTTGGGCCAGCAGCCTTCCGTCGCGATGTTCCAGCCATTCCTGGTAGGCGATGGGGATGAAACCCGAAGCGAGATCCGCTTCCCGCCAGCGACCGCACAGATGGTGTTCCAGGGTCACCAGCCGGCACGAGGGAAGCACGCCTCGGTACAGGACCTGGGCCCGGTCGAACAAATCCAGGTGGTCGGAAAACTTGGGAGCGGCCATCTGGAAATGGCTCCAACGCGACAGCAGGAACGGCCAATCGTTCTTGGTGCCGGAATAGCTGACCAGACGGGGACGAGCTTTGACAAATTCCGTCACAAGCTCCAGCATCGCGGGTTCTTCCTCCGTGGTGCGCGCCAACGCTTGCCAGAGCCACCAACGTCCGTCCTGGTGGTAGACCGCCCCGAACAGGAACCCCGGGTTGCCGCGGCCACCGCGCGTCTCGATATCAAACCAGATCCGCGTCGGATCGGGCTGGGGCATGGACGGAAGCGGAATCCAGAATTCGTCCAGCGGCCTTTTGGATAGCCATGCAGGTCCGCGGCTGGTGAGCACTTCCTCTCCCGGAACCAGATCCTCCAACAGGCTCGGATGGTCGTCCTGGAGCTGGAAGAACCGAAACGATTCGCGGTCCGGCCTGGACAGGGCTGGACGTGTCCGCTCGTCGGCCTTGCGGTCCCTGTCGACGGCCTTGCGCAACCCCCACGGCGAACGGGTTTCCAAAGAGCGAACCAAGCGCGAAATGATTTCGGCGGTGGGATTTTCCGAAGGTGGCAGAGCGTCGATTTCCTACTCCTTGTCAGATCCGATGGGATTCCACCTCGCGATCCTTGACATGGAGCCGCACCGGGGCGCGGATGGAGTCGATCTCGAAGCGTCGACCAAAGATATGCACCTCGACCCCTGGATGGATGCTTCGACGCACGGTAATGGACCCGACCCGATCCCGCTCGGCGGAAAGGATCTCCTGGTCATGGGTCTTTCTGCGCTCGTAATCGCGCATCTTCTCGGTGACCACGGCGTACTGGCGCAGCGATTCCTCCGCATCCTCGCGGGCCCGGCCCAGCAAGACACCGCCGCCTGCGATGCGGCTTTTCAGGGCCATGACCTTCTGTTCCAGCTGGTCGCGAAGAGGCCCGAGCTTCTTGATTTCCACATTGACCTTTTCCAGGTCGGTCCGCGCATCCTCTTCCTCCGGATCCGAAAGTTGGACCATGGTGGGTGTTCCCGCCTCGGTGCCCAGGATATCGCACTCGATTTCCCGGCTGGCCAGTACCTGGCCGCCGACAAACATTCCCCCGCGCGCCACGTGGAGCTCCGTGCAACGGACCTTGCAATGCTGGAGGTATTTGCCACCTTCCACGATGCCCCCGGACAGGAGGGTCGCTTCGTGGGCGAACGACACCTTTATGTCGGAAGCCGCCTGCAGCTTACCCCCGAACACCCCTCCGTGCACGGTGATGTTCCCTCCGATGCTGTGAATGTCCGAACCTTCGGCGGTTCCCATGATGGTGATGTCCCCACCCGCGTGGATCTGGAACCCGCTGGGAACATTCCCGCCGATCTCGACCGGTCCGTGGTAGCGGATGTTCCCCACCGTCAGGTCCAGGTCGCCCTTGACTCTGAACTCGCGTCCCACCTGGATGCGCCCGTCCCGGCCCATGTACAGGTAACCGTCGCAAGAAGCTTCGACCACGTTGGGATCGTTTTCTCGTACGCGTCCGTTCTCGATTTGCGGCAAGGCGATGTCGCGCCCTTGGCGGGCAGGCAACGTCTTGCCATCCAGGCCTTTGCCATCCACAGCCGGTCGGCCGGGAATTTTCAGGTAGATCGCCGTTCCCGCCTGGACTTCTGGCAGATTGCCTCGGTCCCGGAAGTCCATGGTGCCGGATTCGTCCGGAACCGGGAGAGAGTGATCGATCTGGACTTGGCACTCCAAAACGGCATCCGTGCCATCGACGGGAGCTTCGCCCACGGCGACATCGAACCAACCGGTGGCGCAATTGGGACGCAGGAGCATCTGCAACACGTCTTCGTCCACGCCTTGCACGATGCCGGCGTTGGACAGAAGTTGGCGAATTTCTTCCACAGTGACCTCGCGGCCCTGCTCCCTGGCCATGACGGGGTCGATCCGGATGGACCCTACCAGGTTTTCGTTGCGAGCCTGCAAGACGGGCGAGACCGTCTCGTCTCGAAATTCGAAAGGCTTGCCCACGCGTTGCCAACCAGCCGTCTTTTGACGGAGCATCGAACAGATCGTCGCCGCGTTGGCGTTGAGGATTCCTGCGGCCAAAAACGCACGGAATACCTCCTGCTCATTGACCTCTTCGACGTTGGGCCGGATCTCGATGTAGGCGCCATCCGGCATGATGCGCCAGTGGAACAACGTACGTAGGTAGGCGAAGCCCTGGGATGGGTCGATCATGGCCCCATGTTCGCATTCGGCCGGGCAGGCGGTCAACCGCCACGGACGATTTCCGAAACGGATTGGGCGATCCTCCGTTGGGCATCCCGCGCCCAAAGCAGATCTTCCAACGGTGCGAGAAGCTCCCGGGTTTCCCGGGCTCGTCCCCAAAGATCCTGCAGGCTGACAGCCAAATCCGCCGAGGTGAGGTCGCAGGAAAATCGCTCCGGAAAGACTTCCGCACCCAAGATCCGGTTGGGAAGCCCTTTGAAGCCCGAGTCCAATCGGCCTTGGGCAAACCAGGCATCCGCCCGATGCGGACGGGCCGCCAGCAATGTGGGAACGCCAAGACGCGCCAATTCCAACGCGCCGGTTCCAGGCATCGAGAGAGCCAAGGCCGCCCGTGGGAACGCCTCCTGTGGAGACATGCATTCCAGGCCGAGTTCCAACCCTTGACGCGGCGTGGGATGCACGAACACGGGGCGAAGCGGTAGATCGAGTTGCTGGACCGCCTCCCGGAACAAGGTTCTGTGCAAGTCGCGCCACCCAGGTCGCGAACCGGGCAGGAGGACGAGCAGATCTCGAACGTGCGCCGGCTCCAAGGCAGGACCGCCTGGGAAACCAAGCCACCGGGCATCGGCGTGGGTACGCCGAAGCGATTCCATTTCGAAGGAGTGCATCGGATGGACCCGCATTCCGTCCAGGACCGGCGCAGACCTGTTTTTCCAGGCCCACAACTGCGGAGGGGCCACCCAAACCACTGGCACTCCTCGGCGCTTGAGTCTGCGGGCCAGCGGGCCGTGCAGGCCGGGTGCGTCCACCAAAACCGCACCACGGGGATCAAATTCTTCCACCGCGCGAAAATACGACCAGGCTTTCCAGGCAAGCCACGGTAGGGAGCGCAACACGGAAACCCATCCCACGTGCGAAAAATCTTCCGCGTGGGCCAAAGGCCGAACGCCGACTCCTTCCATCTCCCTTCCGCAAGAACCCGCCAATACAACGCCCGCGAGACTCTCCCGCAAAGCCGGGGCGATGCGCGAAGCGATCCGGTCTCCGGAAACCTCGCACGCCGAAATCAAAAGCTTCAAGTGCCCAGCCGAGGCAGGAGCAGTCGCGGGAGCTCGCGGATGGATCGCAACTTGAAGCTCCACGGCACCGTGGCCCAGGTACCGTCCGCACCGATCCAGTCGGATGCGGTGAGTTCGTCGATCAGGATCCCCCGCACCCCCAGTGCCTTGGAAGGGGCGAGGTTTTCGGGGCGATCGTCCAAAAAGACCACCCGATCGGGATCGTCCGCTTGCAGCAACAAGACCTGGTGGTACGGAGCGGGATGTGGCTTGGCGTTCCATCCAAACGATGCGATGTCGTGGATGGCGCCCATTTTCTCCACGCCAAGCCGTGCCAGGCCACGGCGGACATAATCCGCCCGCGCGTTGGTGAACACGCACATGGGCAGATCGAGCCGATCCAGCGCGGCGACAAGTTCCGGATCGGCTCCGGGAAAGGCCGTCTCGGGAAGGTCGAACACGTAGTCCAGGTAGCGCGAAGGATCCACGTCGCCCTCGGACATCATGCCCTTGAGCGTGTTGCCGTGGCGCCGGTACAGATCCGAACGCAGCCGATCGGCTTCCGCCAGGTCGATCCCCCGTTCGCGGGCCACCCACTGGGTGATCCGTTCGTCCACCACCGCCACCAACGGGTGCGACGAAGGATACAGGGTGCCGTCGAAGTCCAGCCATAATTTGTCCACGCCGGGCAGGATCGGCCCATTCCAAACCCGTTCCAGAAGGCCCAGGGTCATCCCCCACAACACCCCGATGGGAGTGGAAACCCCGGGCAGCATCGCCCCATCCGGAGCCCGCACCACGGTGCGCAGCTCCTCGCGATCGAGATCCGCCAACGGAAATTCGATCCAATCCTCCATCTCGCCGTCGCCTCGCGACTGGGGACGAAATCCGTCCACGAAGGAGAGGAACGGCTGGACGGTCACGAGCCTGCCCACGCGGCGCCCGGCGGGGATGGGCTCCAAGGCGCCCGCCACTTCACCGCGCGCCAGGTGGATCCCCGATTCCTCCGCGCATTCGCGCAGGGCCGTGTCCAGGTCGTCGCGATCGACCGGCTCGGAACGTCCGCCCGGCAAGGCCAAGTGGCCGCTCCACGGATCGGTGTCGCGCTGGCATCGCCTGCCCAGGAGGACTCTCGGCTGGGGACGCGGATCCACCAGCACGGCGACCGCGGCGCGCAGCATCCCGCTCACCTGCCCTCGGAGAGCCGGTGGACGAGGAAGTCGGCGAAGTCGTTGTCGCGCATCTTCTTCTGCGCCTTGGCGATGTCGTAGGGCACCCGCACGATCTCCACCGACAACGTGTCGCTGTCGCAGATCGCCCAGCAGGCCTGGGGGTTGCGGTCGCGCGGCTGTCCCACCGATCCCACGTTCACCAGCATGCGCTGCCCCTTCTCCAGGGTGTAGCTCAGGGTATCGCAGATGCGGAAGGATTGTTCGCCTTCCATCACCACGATCACCGGCCAGTGGGTGTGCCCGACAAAACAAATGCGCTGGCGGAAGAAACTGAAGGCGTCGACGGCATCGTCCAGGCTGGTGACGTAGTACCAGTCGGCGGGCGAACGTGGCGAGGCGTGCACGAAGCAAAGTTCGCCTTCGTGCTCCATGTAGGACAATTTCTGCAAGAATTCCAGCGACTGGGGCTTGAGGTTCTCGCGGGTCCATTCGATGGCGCGGCGCGCGTAGAAGTTGAAGTTCTCGCTGGACTCGCGCCCGAGGGCGACGCTGTCGTGGTTTCCCAGGATGACCAGATCCGATTTTTCGCGGATCAGGTCGACGCATTCGTTGGGGTTGGCGCAATAGCCCACCAGGTCCCCCAGGCAGATGCGTTTTTTCACGCCAAGGGAGTTCATGGAATCCAAGACGGCCTGGAGGGCTTCTAGGTTCCCGTGGATGTCGGAGTAGATCCCGTAGCGCAAGTTTCCTCCCGCGAACTATTTGCCGTCGGCGGACAAACGATCGGGATCCTGATGCAGGCGGCTCCCGGTGGTGTCGATCTGGCCCTGGTATTTACCAGTATACCCACCTTCGGACGTTCCTTCCATGCGGACGAACACCAGCTGGCAAACTCGCCAGCCGGCGCGAAGCTCGATGGGATGGGGAAGGCCGTTGTAGAGTTCCAGGGTGATGGAGCCTCTGAATCCCGGATCCACCCATCCCGCGTTCTGGATGAACAGGCCCAATCGCCCGATGGACGATCGCCCTTCCACGAAGGCGGTGAGGTTGTCGGGCAACTCCACGACTTCGCGGGTGCGTGCCAGCACGAAGGAATTGCCAGGCAGGATGTAGCTCTCGGTGCGTTTTTCTTCGTAGGGAATACTCTCCCCGAAGCGCGTGAACGATCCTGCCGAGGGGTGTGGAATCAGAAACTGGTCGCCCAGGCGCATGTCGATGGACGCCGGCTGGAGCAGTTCGTCGTCGAACGGTTCGACCTTCAGGCTTCCCGATCGCAACGCGTCGCGCAGCGCACTCTTGCCCAATACCATGTCAGCCCTCGTCCTCGTTGAACTTGGCCTGGAACAAGGCGTCGATCGCCTCGATGGCGCCGTCGGCCTGGGGGCCTTCCGCGGCCAGCTCCACTTCGCTTCCGGATTCGGCGGCCAAAAGCATGACGCTCATGATGCTCTTGCCGTTGGCGCTCACCCCGTCCTTGGACAGCGTGACTTCGCAATCGAACCGGGAAGCGGTTTCCACCAGCATGGCCGCCGGGCGCGCATGCAACCCGAACCGGTTGATGACCTTCAGGATTCTGGTTGTCTTGTTCTTCATGGATTCCTCAAAAAAGGGGCTGGTTCAGAGGGGCGCGGGAGCTTCGGGCTGCAGGATGTCCAATCCAACCCGAATCCGCGCCATTCCGCCAGGCGGTATCGAAATGTGACGCAAATTGACCAGTGATGTGCCTTGGTAGACCTTTTCGTAGCCACCGACGCTTTGGTTGACCGTGTGCACGCCTTCCCAAAGGAATTCGGACTCGGCGTCCGATTCCAACGCCAGGGTCAAGCCGAGCCACTCGTCGGCCATGCGCAGGACCTGGCCTTGGCAAGAGCCCTTGGACCCCATCTTGTGGCGGGTGCCGTCGGGGGTTTCCAGCCAACGGTCGTGGGCGTCGCCGGCCAACAGATTGACCATCCACTCCAGCCCCACGGTTCCTTCGCGCACTTGCGAGGTGGTGTTCTCCACCAACAGGATCGCCTCGCCGCCGGCCTCGGAAAGTTTGAATCCCCGCCGGAAGATCAGGCCATCGCGGACCAGTCGCAATTCGCACGAAGGCGAGAGTCCGCGACGAATGGAAAGCACTTCCCAGGATCCGCCCAGCCAGTGTTCCGGATCACGGCCGCCCTGCCACACGCTGGCGGCATCGGTCCCGCCCGGGACCCACCAGACCAGTCCGCTTGCACGAGGGACCGAGTCGTAGGCCAGCGAGGCAGCCAACTCTGGATCCGCACCTTCGAACTGGTCGGCAAGCTTGCCGCCGTCGGATTTGCCTTCGTCGCCGCGCACCCGGGCGTGGTACGCCTCGGGCGTGCGGGTCATGGAGTCGGCCAGGTTGAGTCCGGCGCGATCCAGGTACCAGACAGGGATGGACCCGCCCTGGCCGGGATGCACAGACAAAAATTGACCTCCGCTGGCCAGCAGGACTTCTTCCGAACCGTCCAGATCCCAATCTTCCCGGTGCAACGCGGGGTGCCCGTCGCGAAGGATGGATTCGGCGCGCGCCAGGTGGCCGTGGATCGCCCGGCGCAGGTGCGGCAGGTACAATCCTCCAAAGACTCCGTGCCAGTAGCCGCAGTTGCACTGGGCCTGCCAGACGTGGTCGCGGGCGTCCAGAAGCGCCGAACGGCGTCGGGCACCTGGCTTTCCTTCCATTTCTTGGCGAATCAAGCGGGAGAGGCGGGAAGCCATCTTGTGCATCCGGTTGGATTCCGGATAGCGGACCAGGAAATTGCGCCACGAGACCCCGCGCACGAAGGGAGCGATCCCTTCCCAGGTCTGGGCATCCTTGAGCTCGGTTCGCGCCTTGCGCAAGTCCGATTGACGGCCCGCCCGCTCGGCCCATTCCATCATTTCAAAATAGGAGGCCGCCGGCAGATAAGCCATGCCGCGGGCCTTCGTGGTTCCAAAAGCTTCGGAAACCGGGCGCACGGAAAGCGACTCGTCCTTGCCGATCTCCTGGAAGAACCTGTCCAGCCAACGTTCGTCGTAGCAGAGTTGGTGGGTCCCGGGCCAATCGCCGAACTTTTCGCCGTCGTCTCCGAAAACCACGTCGCGCCCGCCTACCACCGCCAAATCGCGCAAGGCTTGCACGGCGCGTTCCACGTCGGAAAACGGAATCAGATCGCGCACGCCATCGTGGATCGGGAACACCGATACGACCTGGCCTTCGCTCTCGGTGAGCCACCGACCGAACAAATCTTCTTCGGAGAAGCCCACCTGCTTGAAGTGGGTGCCATCCAGCAACGTGAACTCGATTCCCGCCTCGGCCAGCGCTTCCGGCAGTCCCGGTTCCCACACCCGCTCGGCCAGCCACATTCCCTTGGGGTCCACTCCGAACCGCTCTTTGAGCCTCTTGCGCAGCGCCACCACCTGCCCGACCTGGTCGTGGCGAGGAATGGGTGGCAAGATGGGCTCGTAGTAGGCCCCGGCCAGGATCCCGCACTGCCCGCGCGCGACCAACGCCGCCACGCGATCGAGGTACTGTGGACGGTGTTTGTCCAACCAGTCCAGCAGAATGCCGGAGAAGTGGAAATCCACGCCGATGAGCGGGTGGGATTCCAGCACGTCGACGAAAGGCCGGTACGCATTGTCGAAGGCGTGTTCGAAGACGAAGTCGAAATTGCCCACCGGCTGGTGGCAGTGGACGGCCCACAGGAGCCTGGTGGAGGGAATGTTCATGTGTTCACCAGAGGTCGACATTGATGTCGAGCCCCTTCTTCTGGATGCGGTGGACCAGGCTGTCGGCCCGGACGACCGCGCTGGAAAGATCGTTGTAGAATTTGTCGTCGTTGGCGAGTTTGCCAAGGGTGCTTTCACCGTTTTTCGTTTTGGCAACCAGCGCCCGGATGTCGGTGGAAACCACGCGCAGATCCTGGACCATCGGCTCCAGCTCGGCGGTGGCCTTGTCGGCGCGCTCGACGACGCGATCGACCACCGGCTCGGCCTTTTGGGCCATGTTCCGCGCCGATTTGCCGGCCACGGAAAGGTCGGCGACGGCGGATTTGACCTTCGGGTCCAGGTAGGCCACCAGAAGGTCCAGGCGCAGCACCACGGTATCCGCGCGAGCGACGATCCCGTTGACGCGCGGGGCGAATCCGGGGCGATTCACAGTGCTATCAAGAACTGTCCGCAAATCCACGATGATCACCCGGGCGTCTTCGATCACCTGGCCCGCGGCAGCCATGGTCTCGGCGATGCCATAGTCGTAGGTGGCCTCCAGGGTGGCGCCCGGTGGGACCGTCTCCTTGGAAGGGGAAAGCTCGATGTTGATCATGCGCTCGCCCATCAGACCCACATTCTGGATGTTGACGGCGGAGCCTTTGGAAATGCGCACTCCGGCCTGCACCTGGGCGGTGATCCGCACCCGGCGGGTTTCCTGATCCAGGGCGATTCCCGTGACCTTGCCGACCTTCACACCGTTGAACTTGACAGGATCCCCTTCCGAAAGGAGGCCCACCTGGTTTGCCACGAAGGTGTATTCCTCGTTGGACTCGCCAGGATGGAACTCGCTCAGAAAGGCCATTCCGAAGATCAGGACAAACAGCGCCACCAGCACCACCGTCCCCACGATCACGTTCTGCGTCTTGCGGCCTGTCATTTCACTCCCATCGAGCCACGCGCCGGGCGCGCTCTTCGCGTTTCTCGTTCATGAGCTGGATCAGCCGCTCGTTGAAGGTCCGCGCCGGATCCTTCCCGTTGAGCTTCAGCAGGGTGTTCATGGCGATGACTTCGCCGATGACCGTGATGTTCTTGCCGGGCGAGAGCGGAATGATGGTACGCGGCACGTCCACGCCCATGAGATTGCAGGTGTAGGTGGAAAGCCCCGTACGATCGTAGGAGTCGCCTTCCTGCCAGATCTTGAGCTCCACGACCATCTCGATGCGCTTGCTCTGGCGGATCGCGCGGATGCCAAACAGCGAGGCCACGTCGATGATGCCCACACCGCGGATCTCCATGTGCTGGCCCAACAACTCGTTGCCGGTGCCGATGATGTCGGTGCCGCGCCGCGCCAGGTACACCACGTCGTCGGCCACCAGCCGGTGACCGCGTTCCACGAGGTCCAGGACTGCTTCCGATTTGCCCACGCCGGACTTGCCCACGTAGAGCAGTCCGATGCCATACACGTCCACAAGGCTCGCGTGGACGGTGGCGAACGGGGCGAAATGTTCTTCCAAAATTTCACCGAGGTGCTCGGCCAGTTCCAGCGTGGGGCGCTTGCAACTGGCGACGGTGGCGCCTTGGGCTTCTCCCTCTTCGATGATCTCCGGATGCACGGGATTGCCGTGGGTGAAGATCCAAAGTGGAGAAGGGGTGGGAGCGAGCCTCCGGAAAGACTCGCGACGTTGGTCGGGTGAGAGGCTGTCCAGGTAACACCATTCGGTGTTCCCGACCATCTGCACCCGCTTGTGCGAAAAGACTTGGACAAAACCGGCCAAGGCCAGGCCTGGCCGGTGGAGATCGGGTTCGACGATGTTCACGTCGAACACGGTCGTCTTCGCTTCCAGCCCCAGGCTCTGACCATGGGTCTGGAAAAGGCGCCCTAACGGAAGCCCGCCGCGATGGCGGATTTCCAAGGGCTCCAGGAGCGAAGGCTGCGCAGGTGCGTTCAGGCTTCCACCACCCGGTCTACGGGAGGAGCGCGATGCTCCTTGACCCGCTCGTTGTCCTTCTTGACCAAGCGTGTGAGCTTCTCGAACATCTCGTCGATGGCCTTGTGCAGGGAATCGGCCTCGGCGGAGGCGGAAACGACACCCGCGCCGGCGATGGTCAAGTCGGCATGGGCCGAACGCTGATCATTGGGCTGCTTGTCGAGCACGACATGCGCACCGGTGATCCGGTCGTTGAACTTGACCAGGGAAGCGACCTGCGCTTCGATGTTGGCCTGAAGGTCGGTGGAGGCATCGAAGTGACGCCCGGTGATGTTGACTTGCATGGACTCGTCTCCTTTGGGGACGGTGATGAGGCCCACCTCGCGGCAAGGCTGGTGGAACAAATCTAACTTTACCACCCTCTCGTCCCGGTGGTGGAATCGGTAGACACAGCGGACTTAAAATCCGCAGACCTCGGTCGTGCGGGTTCAAATCCCGCCCGGGACATACGCAGAGCCACTCGAACGGTTCCCGTTAGGGCTCCAGTTCGAGCAATCGATTGAACAATTCGTGGCCTTCCTGGATGTATTCCAAGGCCTTGGCGCGTGGAAGCCACGGGCCGATCTCGACGATTTTCCCTTCCAATTCCTTGTAACCTTTGAAGAAATTGCGGGCGATCATCAAGAAAATAGGGTCGATGCCGTCGATGTCCGAGGGCGGATGCAACGTGAAGGCGGGTACGGCCAGGACCTTGTAGTCCTTCACGCCACCGTCCGTCATATCCAGGACACCGACCGGGATGGCGTCCACCACGGTTCCAGGCGGCATCGGTGCATTCATCAGAACCAGGATGTCCAGACAATCGCCGTCGTCGGCCCGGGTGGAGGGAATGAAGCCGTAATTGGCCGGGTAGAGCATGCTTGACAGGAGCACCCGATCCAGCACGAAAATGTTCAGACTCTCGTCGTACTCGAACTTGGTGTTCGTATCCTTAGATATCTCAATCACCGCACGCACGACGTGTGGGTACTTCGATCCGATGGGAAGGGTTAGGTAGTTCATCTATGAAGAAACCTAGTGTAGCATACCGCTTTGCGGCAGTGGTCGGCGTCCTGTTGGTCCTTCTTGTTCTTGGCGGATGCGGTCGCCACGGCTTTCGGATCCGCCACGATCTGCTGGTCACCAAATCCGGATTCCAGCTCGATGGCAAGCCCGTGGACTCGACAACGTTCCGCGACTCGCTGAAGCACTTCTGCGCGGAGAAGGACGACCGCATCAAATGGAAGCTTCAGGGCGAAAAGAATTTGACCTCCGAAGATTTCTTCAACTTCATGAATTTCATCAAGTCGGTCAACATCGACTGCCGCGGATTGTTCGCCTTGGGTGAGTCGGACCCGCCCATCATGCTGCAGTCGCCGGTTCCCGCGCCTCGCAGCCTTTATTCGTTCAATCCCAAGGACTCCACCAAACCTCGTGCCTCCATGATCGTGGTGGCCAGCAAATCGCTGATCCGCTTCTGGACCGCACAAGAATGGCTCCCTGATGTCCCTGTGGTGCAAGACACGGCCGGTATGGATTACGTCGCCTCCGGAAAAACCGATAATCCGGTCCGCACCGGTTGGGTAGATGCCTACGACCGCTGCCTGGTGGAAGAGCGCAAGGACCTTTGCACCGACTCCGTCTGGCAGGACGGCACCAAATACGTATTGCTGGGCAACCTGGATCGGCTTCCCGACACGGTCCGACCCAGCCTGAAAAAGGACATGGATTGGGTGGTCCGTCGGCCTCTGCGGCGCGACGTGGCCATCGCGGCCCAGATCCACGCCATCCGCACACTCCCGGGAACCTTGCCGGACAACCGCCCCTACTACCACGGAGTGTTTTCCAAGGACATGACCTGGGAGTCCACGCAGCGGCTGATCATCGCCCTGCGCCACGCCGGGGTGGACTTCAACACGCTCGAACTTCAGTAGTTCCTTCGCCGGTTTTTGTACTCTGTCATCCCTCGTAAAATGGATGACACTGGCGGGGAGACTCCACATTGGCGAACGACGCGAATACCTGGCTGACCGAGCTGCTCTTGTCGGTCGATCTCGAGATCGGCGGGAGCCGCCCCTGCGACCCGTCGGTCAACGACTGGGCCGTGGCCAATCGCGTGCTGGCCCAAGGCACCGTGGGCCTGGGCGAGGCCTACGTGGAAGGCCTTTGGGACTGCCCCGCTGTCGATCAGCTCTTCGACAAGGTGATTTCCGGCAAGCTCTACAAGAAGATCCGGCCCGATCCGCGACTGCTAGCCCGCATCGCCAAGGCCAAGTTCGTGAACATGCAGTCGCGGCGCAACTCCCTGCGGGTGGCCAAGCTCCACTACAACCTGGGCAACGACTTCTACGAAGCCATGCTCGACCCGTGGATGCAGTACACCTGCGCGTACTGGCAAAACGGCGCCACCACCCTGGAAGCGGCACAGGAAGCCAAGTTGGACCTGGTGTGCCGGAAATTGGACCTCAAGCCCGGCGAACGCGTGCTGGAACTGGGCTGCGGTTGGGGCGGGTTCGCCCGCTTCGCGTCCAGCCGCTACGGCGTGGAAGTGGTGGCCTACAACATCGCCACCGAACAGGTGGCCTACGCGCGGGAAAAATGCCAAGGCCTGCCGGTGGAAATCCACCTGGCCGATTACCGCGACGCCGTGGGCACCTTCGACAAGGCCGTGTCGATCGGCATGTGCGAGCATGTGGGAACGCGCAACTACCGCGCCTTCCTGCGCCTGGTGCATGACAGATTGCGTCCCGGCGGATTGTTCCTGCTGCACACCATCGCGGGAAACCACGTCGCGCACCACATGGAAGCGTGGCTGGACAAGTACATCTTCCCCGGATCGGTGCTGCCTGCGCCCACCAATCTGGGCGCGGCCATGGACAACCTGTTCGTGGTGGAAGACTGGCACAATTTCGGTGTGGACTACGACAAGACCCTCATGGCCTGGCACGAACGATTCGTGAAGGCTTGGCCGAACTTCCGGGACCGCTTCGGCGAACCCTTCTTCCGGATGTGGTCGTACTACCTGCTTTGCTGCGCGGGCACCTTCCGCAGCCGCCACAACCAATTGTTCCAGATCACCCTCTCCAAGGGCGGCGTGAGGGGCGGCTGGAAACCGGCGCGATGAACCCGAACCTTCGCCCGGACCGGCTTTTCTGCACCCGCGAAGATCACCGGTTGCGCGTGGAGCGGGTGGTCCGTGAAATCCAGGCCCATCCGGGCGAGCCCCTGCGGTTGGCGAAAAGGACCTCCAACCTGTTTCGCTCCCGCCAAAAGCACCAAGGCTTGCGGCTGGATGTGGCCGATTTTTGTCATGTCATTTCCATCGAAAACGGCCGTGCGGAAGTGGAAGGCATGACCACCTTCGAGGACTTCGCCGACGCCTGCCTGTCGCGCGGATTCAGCCCTCCGGTGGTGCCGGAACTCAAGACCATCACGGTGGGCGGCGCGGTGACGGGAATCGGCATCGAATCGGCCTCGTTTCGCAACGGATTCGTGCACGAGACCGTGGAGGAGATGGACATCCTCTGCGGGGACGGCGTGGTGCGCACCTGCCGCGCCGACAACGAGCACGCCGACCTGTACTTCGCCTTCCCCAACTCCTACGGCACCCTGGGCTACGCCTTGCGGCTGGTGTTGCGCCTGGAGCGGGCCCTGCCCAACGTGAAGCTGTCCTACCGGCGATTCGCCGAAGCTAGACAATTGCTGTCCGAACTGGAATCCGCATGCGCGGTCGAGGGCCCCGGGAGGCCGGACTTCGTGGAAGCCGTGGCGTTCGCACCCGACGACTTCGTGCTGTCGCTGGGATGGCGCACGCAAAACTCCGGGCCCACCAGTCCCATCGCGGGCAAGACCCCGTACTACCTCACGCTGCGTGAAAAGCCTACGGACCTCCTGACCGCCCGCGACCACCTCTGGCGCTGGGACGCCGACTGGTTCTGGTGTTCGTTCCGCTTCGGCCTGCAAACACCGTGGATCCGCGCCCTGGTGGGCCGCTGGATGCTGCGCTCCAGTTCCTACTGGAAGATCCTGACCGGCTGGCGCAAGTACCGGATGGAAGAGAAGGTGCGTGCCCTCAAGAAGTTCTTCCGGCGTCCCGACCACCGCCGCGAACCCGTGATCCAGGACGTGGAGCTTCCGCTTCCCTCGTGCGAGGCGTTCCTGGACTTCTACTGGAAGACCATCGATATCCGCCCGCTATGGCTGTGTCCCATCCGGCCCCTGCCCTCCAAGCAACCCTGGACCCTCTACGATCTCCCCGACCGCCTCCATGTGAACTTCGGGTTCTGGGATTCGGTGCCCACCACCGCGGACCTCCCCAAGGACCATTTCAATCGTCTGCTGGAGCGCAAGGTCGTGGATCTGGGCGGACACAAATCGCTCTATTCCACGTCGTATTTCGAGGAAGACGAATTCTGGCGGATCTACGCCGGAGACGCGTACCGGGCGCTGAAGGCCAAATACGATGTGGGGCGGGCGTTGCCGGATTTGTATGCGAAGGCGGTCAAGAACCGCTGATCCTCTCGCTCCCGCGGGGATATTATCGACTGCGTCGGCGTTTTCCGCTGCGCGGGCGAGGATCGGCTGCGCCGTGCTGTACCCGGGGCGGCCCGGGTGCCGTATTCACGGTGCGGCCGCGCACCGTGACCGCGGCCAGAGGTACTAACGCCGTACCTCTGGACTCCGGCGCCGGGGACTCGCCCTGGAACGGCCATGCCACAGCCGCCAGGTAGCGGTGGGTATGACGGGCCGCTCACTTGGTGGGACCATCAGGGACGCGATCGGTATCGCCTGCCCATTGGCCGTTCCATTCCGCTCATCCCCGGACCCCTGCCAATCCATTGGAGTGAGAGCATCGCGGGTTCCATTTTTCGAGCCCCCCGGTCCCCCTTGATTTGGTTGAGTTGCCGGTTCGGCAGGGCAGCGGCATTTGATTGCCGGATTTTGTCTGGGCGGATTTGCCCGCGGACGCTTCGCTGGCCAGCTGAGTGGTCGATGCCCCAAACACCGAGTCCCTCTCCCCCGCTGGGGAGAGGGGGAGGGTGAGGGCACGACCCCTTCCTCCCCGCCAATCCCAGCCACCTCCGCCAACCCAGGTTCGCCGACCCCACTCGCTTCGCTGCGCGGTGGTGGGCTGGCGGGTGATAGGTGGATGGGGATTGGTTTCGTTGTTGACGTACGGAACGGTCTCGACCGTTCCGAGAGAACGTGACCGTTCCGGGGAATGTTGGGCGTTGGCGAATCCGGCAGTTGTTCCTGCCGTGATAGGATCCGGCTGCCAACGTCAACCGCCTGGACAGAATGTTTCATCGTTCCCTCGAGAGTGGGACGAACTTGTTCTCGTTTTCCACGTAGATCTTGGAAACATGGCTGAGTGCTCCAGGATATTGGCATACGCTTGTGGTGCAAGCCTCGAACACGCCGTTGATGGTGACGGCCTCGCCATTGTACTTCGGGAATTTCTTGAAGATTTCGTCGTGCAGGCTGCTATCCGTGACAAACTGGATTTGCAGGGCATTCTCGTTGCGCCATCGGGAATAATCCTCCTTGTGCAGGTACAGCGCGAAACACTCGTGCTCGATCCGCAATGTTCCGGAGACCACCATTTTCTTGAGTTGATATCGGCGAGGATTCGCGATCAAGGAGACCATGGAGGTAGCGGAGTAAAATGGCTCCGAGATCAATGTGGAATCGCTCAGGAAGCGCAAAACACGAGTGATATCCAGCTTGGCCGTATCGACTTCCCCGAAGTCCAAGCCCTTGGTCCGGATCGAGTCGGAAACCGAACGTCTCCCTCCATGGGCGGTATCGTCCAGCCCAATGAAAGCCAATCCCACAGAATCTCCCAACACATCCCGCAACCTGCCGCGAAACGGCAGGAATCGATGACGACGGAAATTGACCGTCACGACCGTCCGGTAGTCGGGATTGGCTGTGAACTCGGTGTCAACAGGCAGAGAACACCAGAACACACCTTGGTTTCCCTGAAGACAGGCTCGCCGGAATTCCTTGTAGGTCCGAAACCGGACAGGGATCTCTTCCTGGCTCTCTTCCATGGCGGTGCCGACCACGCCCAGAATGGCCAAACAGGAGAGTCCGGCGATCACGGCAAACAGCCACTTCGGAGCGAATTTCATGGTCGGGAGTTCCAATCCGATAGGAGGGGACGGAGGTGGATGATTGTCAATCTAGCCTTCTTCCTCACCGCCTACGTGCGCGACAAATGCGGGCGTGTCCAGGCTAGATTTCCCTTTCATGATTCCGCGCCCAAACCCCCGTCAACACCTGCAGGCATGGCTCGGCCTGGCGTTCGCCGCCGTTGTGGGGACCACTTTTTTGTCGTGCAGTGGTCAGGATGGGGATTTGGGGCGGGACTTTCGCACCTTGGCATCCCATGCTGGACAGGTGAAATGCGAAGGCGATTCCTGTCCCTGGAGGGATTCTACCTGGATCCGCTCGGATCTCCAGCCCAGCTTGGAAAGCGCTCTGGCCATCGCCGATAGCCAACTTGGCTGCAAGTACGGTGTGGTTGGCTACGAACAGAATGGTGCCGAATGGCAGCGCATTGTCCTCGGCTTGGGTTGCAAAGGAGGCGGATCCGTTTCCCATGCCATGGGCAGTTCATCATTGCAGTTCTGCTTGACCAACGATTCCAAGCATCTGCTGAGGAGGAAGAAAAGCTCCAGGGGAAACTCCGCTCCCCACAGCATCTGGTACTACTTCGAGGAAGTCGGCCACGAAATACGATGGAGGCCATACCTAGGCGATGCGATCCAGGAATGCCCCGACGAGTGCCACGGTGATTCTTCGGAAATTCTGATCGATTCGTCCCGCGGAAAAATGGAAGTTGTGTCCAGAACCATCCATCCAGTCGTCACGCTGGACGAGTGCCGAGGCGAAAAAGGCTTCTTCTCCCATTTGATCTCCCCTTTCGTTGCCGGGTATGCTGCAGTACGACAATTCATGGCTCCCAAGGACGCGACCATCGAGTGGTCGGCGACCAGCCTGATGTTGGACGGAACCGAAATTTGTCCACTCATTGTGAACCCACGAACCGGTCTGACCGATTACCCGGATTCCGTCTGGGAAGGCTTCGGCTTGAGTCCCCTGAACGACGCCTTGAAGAGCCGCTTTCCGGATACCGGCGTACAGCTTCGCCTTCGGGTGCCTCTGGATCTTCCATATAGCGCCCTGAATCCTGTGTTGCGATCCGCGCTTCGCTCGGGATTCTACCAAGTTTCGTTGGAATCCACGCCCGATTCCTCGATTCGCGTGATCATCCTCGACGAAGACGATATCGAATCCGATCCGCCTCGCCCGTTCCGTCCCGGCCTCAAATACCTGGAGCTGAAGACGGACAGCATCATCACCTTCACCCATCCTTTCGATTTCTGGAACCGATTCGATGTTCTGGACCTTCTGGAAAACCCATCTCCCCTACTTGATTCCCTTTTAAATGCTTCCCCACAAGCGGCCTCCCTTTCCTCCAGCAAGGAAGACTTCCGCGACGATCGTCCGGACACTCTTTGGGGAATTCGTCGCGCCTACCCGATCGCTCAACTGACACAGCCAGCCAAGGTCAGGGAAATGATCCAAGATTGGCTCCTGCCTTTGGACCAAACCAGAAAGGCTACGATCACCGTGGATCCATCGGTGCGCTTCGGGAAGATCCAAACCATCCTCTGGGCAATCCGACACACAGGAACCGACCTGCCCATAAAGATCCGAGCCTGCTATCCCTAGATGAAAGACCCTTGTTTCCTCATGTTCCCTGAAAACGAAGAAGCGAGGTGCATCGATTTGATCCGTATCTCCAAAAATGTCAAACCAACCCGTGTAACCGCCTAGCTTCTGGGCAAAACTCCACGCGATCGTCACTGGATGGCCCACGGAAAATTCTCACAGCAACACGCCGTTCCAGAGCACTCTCCTAGTCATATTCATCTAACCTCTTGGCCCTACATCCTCATAAATTCTTTCATTCTCCGTTGATGCTCGCAAAGTAGACATCTCTAAATGACCAGTTTCAAGCTAGCGCTCGGACAGGTCACATTGATCCGACCACTAGGCACCACCTCCAATCAACGCTCCCCTACCCTCCGAAGAAACGAGGGCGATTCTCTACGCTGCAATTCGCCAGCGTCCTCAATCCGATTCGACAGATTTGTAAGCTGAAGAATCCCATAAAAGCTAATCAGGCAAGGTAGCGATCCGTGAAGCGTGATACTCGTACATGTCGGCGTTTTGCATAAGGGCGGGATTTGAGGTTTCTTGACCGTAACGGAGAGTCCATCTGGCGATGGCATTCAATCGCAGAATCATCATCCGGAGCAAGTCTTGGCGAGAATGGCGATAACGGGGTTGCCCATGTGCGTAGGCATCCAGGAACAGATCCAATCGTCGACAGATTTCCTCTGGAGGAAAAGGCGAGCGTTCGTGGAATCGGGGATCTTGGCCATGGGGCATCACCGGAATATAGCGGTAGGCAGTGTAGGCCATGTCCCACAGTCGGCTGCCAGGCGCGCAAAGATCGAAGTCGATGAGACCGACCATTCTCTGATCCATGAATACGCAGTTGTAGGGAGCGAAATCGTTGTGGCAAATGACCGCCGAATCGGTATTGATTTCCAATGCCCAAACGGCATCCTGGGAATCGAAATCCATGGTCGCGTCGTGCCATTCCCGCATCCTGGAGGCCACCTGACACAAAACGGATTCCTCCCAGATCCAACTGGGCATCTCGTGGGGCACCGTCCCATGCAGGTAGGAAAGCGCCTCGTGGGAATCGGTCAGCGCCAGCGGCTGGGGCACCCAATCGATGCCTTTGAACCGCACGTGGCGCAACAGGCGATGGATGGTTTCGGTGGAGGGCGTCCGGACCCGATGCACCACCTCCCCGACCCTGCGAGGAGCGTTCATGAGACCGCCGGAGAGGATTTCAGAGTCTATGGTGGGTTGCCTTGGTACGGCGTTCACTTGACACTACACCCCAATGATCCAAGGCTCATCTGGAAGGACGCCCATGTCCCATGGCTTAGCCGTACGAACAAGTGCACTGTGGTCCAGCCATTGAATTGCATAGGAATGCCGTCCTGCTAAATGAATCTTGGCCAGTGCTCCGAGTTCATCCCCCTGAAACAGCAAATCGAAAGCTTCATCAATCAATTCCCGCATTTTTACGAATAAGGCTTCTTCTGCTCTTTCAGATTGAACATCGATGCTCTTTAGGGCTCTAGCGCGTACCGCCTTTGGCCAACGCTTCGAGCTCCAATACCCAGATAAAATTTCCGATTCAATTATCGCAATTTCGTTCCACAAAGCAGGCCATTTCGGCAACAATTTCTCTTGAAAAATAATGTCCTTTTTGGGACACGGACTTTCCCATTTCCAGAAGACAGCCGCCTTTTTGGTCATCACCGATGGCAATTGCCTCAAGCCCTGATCAAACGAAGCGAAAGCAGACTCAGCCGCATCGAGAATCCATTTTAACAAGAAATCGTTTTTATACAGCCTTGGCGCAACTCGTTTGACATTCTCCAGTTGCGCCTTTTCCTCTTCATAGTCACCCCAAGAAAATGATGTCAAAAAGCTCAGCGAGAGCGACACAAAATAATCGTGAACATCCTGTTTACGTTCGAACATGCCCCCACCCCTCCATCAACGAAAGATAAAATCTGGATCCATTCTGAAAGAATAATCCTCCGGAGTTAGCCGCCAAGGCTCCTTCAGTAATTGGTCGTAGGTCTTTTGGGCACGTGTCGCTCCGACAACCTTAGCAGAACTGAGATAAGATTCCGCCAGATCGCCGCATTGCACAGTAAATGGCGGCAGAATCACCTCAAAATCATCGAGATAATAGAAGACACCCTGCTCCAACCAGACCACTGAACGGGGAGGCGAATCCTTCGCGTATTGCATCATTCGATCAAGCCATAGGTTTCGTGCAACATATCGCTTAGCCTTCTCACCGAAGGCAACAATGTTCCCATGGAACAAATTAAATTGGCCGGGTTATCGCGCATCATCATCTCAGCCACACCCATTCGATTTTGTCATATCCTCGCACAGCAAATTCCTTCTTGAACAGTCTTGCTGGACTTGCCTCCTCCGCAGGTGAGAAGAAAATAGTCCGGATGCCGACGCCATTCATGGCGTTCCTGCAAATCCCCCAATCCTCAACGGACTGACCCCGACCAACTTGACCGCCGCAATCAGCCCACGCCACCGCCGTTGCCGACGATTGCCCGTTTCCGTTTTCCGGGCGATCCGAGGATCGCCCCTACATCGCCCATCGGCAGCGGCGGCTCCCAGCCCCGGAACGGTCACGACCATTCCCTACATCCACAACGCAACCAATCCCCATCCACCCATCATCCGCTAGCCCATCCGGCCAGCGAAGCGGGTGGGGTCGGCGAACCTGGGTTGGCGGAGGTGGCTGGGATTGGCGGGGAGGAAGGCGTCGTGCCCTCACCCTCCCCCTCTCCCCAGCGGGGGAGAGGGTCTCGGGATTCGGCCTCAACCACTCAGCCGGCCAGCGAAGCAATGCCGGAAATTGGCAATTCAGCCGAATTGGCTCGGGGTCCGGGGGACTCGAGTATTGGAACGGCCAGTGCCATGAAGATATCGATCGCGTCCCTGATGCCCTACGACCAATGTCTCGGCATTGATCCCGCCCACAGACCTGGCGAGCCGGTGTGGCTGTTCCAGTTCGAGTCCCGGCGGCCGGATCCCCAAGGGGCGCCGGAGCCCATTGGGCCGCGGTTTCGGTGCGCGGCCGCACCGTGAAATACGGCACCCGGGCCGCCCCGGAAAAAGCCCGACGCAGTCGAATATCAGCCCGGCGCCAGCCGAAAAAACGGCCCCGGACCCGCGTCCGAAAAAAGCCCAACGCAGTTGATAGAACCGGGCTACGACCGCCCCGCCCTCGGCCCCTTCACCCGCGTCCGGTCTTCCAAAAGGATCTTCTCCACGCGATCAAAGAAGGCCGCGTGCCGAGACTCCACGTCCAGCTCGCGCGAACGCGCCACATCGGAGAGAAAATCCACCGAGGTCTCCCCCTCCGCATAGATCACGCGACGCGGCCAGGCGTGGACTGCGTACTCCATGCTCTCGACCTTGGCGTCCACCAGAGCCATCCGGACCTCGTCGTTCGCGGGGTCCTTGGCGAGGCACTCCTCAAACAGTTGGGCCTGCGTCACGCCTTCGAAGTGGCGACTGGTCGCTTCGGAATTGACGATGTTCTCGAAGGTCCGGGCCAGCCAGATTCCAGCCCACACGGAGCCGGCGCGGTACTCGGAGAGCAAAGCCGGGAAAACGATCCCTTCGAACAGCTCGAAGCGGATTTTCTGGCTCGCATCGACGGTTTCCAGAAAGGTCCTGGTCCAAGCCAATCGTTCGTCGTCGTCGCGAAACGATTGGACAAATTCCGCCGCGAAGCGTTTTTCGTCCGCTTTCACCTTGGTCTTGCAGGCGATCTTGAATTTCTCGTACAGCCCTAGATCCATCGTTCGCTTTCGTCGATCGCCCTCAAGCGACCCGTATCCGTTTCAAAAATCCCGCCAGTTCCAGGCCATTGCGCCTTTGGTGGGCCGCCGACGGATGGAAGTCCGCTCCCAGATCCGCCTGGACTTGCACCGGCGAAAGCGAGAGCCGGTGGAAGCGCGATTGGGCACCCCCCATGGTTTCCACCACCCTGTCCAGCAGCGATCGTACCAGCGTGCGTGTTCCTGGCGCGGGATGATCGTCCTTCAGAAGAGGGCCATCCACCACCACCACGGGAGCGTCGGGGCGCAGCTTGCGCACCTCCGTCAGCCACTGCACGTACCCTTGCACGAACTCCTGGTCTGGCAGGAAGGGCGTGACGCCGTAATCGTTGGAACAAAGATTGACCACGACAATATCTGGCATCCAGGCTCCCGGGTCCCACGATGCCTCGCGGGTGGGCACCGCCCGGGTCCAGAAGGCGGGCAAGGGAGGCATGTCCACCCCCGGCCAATTGCGGACCACCCCGATGCCGGACCACGCTTGGGCATGGATCTGCGCGCCGAGCTCGGCGGCCGCGACCGTCGCCCAGGACTTCCCGAAATCCTCGGTGGCCGGATCGAATCCCTTGGTGGGGTCCGGCTCCAGGCATCCGTACGCGCAGGTGATGGAATCGCCCAGAAATTCGATCCGCAGCCCCTCGGGAGGGAATGGCGAAAAATCCAGCCAATTTCCGTCCACCACCTCCAGGTTGCGGATCACCAGCTCGCCCACGCTTCCTTCGGTGCGTTTTCGAATCGACACCGTCCAGTCCTGGATCGAAGGAGATTCCAGCAGATCGGCCACTTTGCTCCCTGGCCCCACCTGCCAAACCCAGCTGGTGGCTTTGCCCTTTACGTCGATCCAGGCCCTGCTGCCGTCAAAACTGGCACGTAGTCCACGACCGCGAAACCGCAGGTCCAATCCGGTGCCCGGCCAGCCGAACACCCAGCCGTCACCTTCGCGCAGGTACCGTCCGACGGGGGAAATCCCGGCGGTCATTCGTACCGGAAACCCACCACGCCCAGCAAGAACACCTGGCCGGGTCGCAAGATCGCGTAGGGAACCCGTTCGTCACCGCAAAAAAGTCCGTTGACCGAGCCGTCGTCGGCTACATACAGCGAGCCGTCCGGCAACACCCGCAGGATCGCATGGGTTCGCGAAATGTGCGGATCAGGGACCGAGATCTCGTTCTTCGAATCCCGTCCCAGCCGCAGCACCTTGCCTTCCGGCAGGATCACTCGTGTATTGAGAAACGCCAAGCTCGCCATCTCCCGACAAGATAGCCCCTATCTCAGCGTTGGCAGCGCTCGCACCAGACGGTTCCTCGCGTGGCCACCACGGCCTTGGACAGAACCTCGCCACAGCGCAGGCACGGCAAGCCCCCGCGGGCGTAGACCTGGAGCTTTTCGGCGTTGCCACCGTGGGCGCCATCCACGTCCACAAAATCACGGAAGGTGGTTCCGGCCATCCGGATTCCCTGGTCCAACACCGCCAATGCGGCCCGGGCCAGGGACAATCGGGCTTTGGAGTCCAGCGAACCCATCGAGCGGTCGGGACGGATGCGCGCCAGAAAGCAGGCCTCGTCGGCGTAGATGTTCCCGATGCCGGCAACCACCGATTGGTCCAGGAGCACCGTTTTCACGTCGCGTCGCCCGGCTTGGGCTAGCAATCCGGCCAATTGGCGCGCCGTCAGGGAGATCGCGTCGGGGCCCAATCGTTCCAACCGCGCATGGCAAGCCGTGTCCCAGCCCTCCAGCAGCAGGATGCGGCCGAACCTGCGCGGATCGCGAAACAAAAATTCCCCGCCGCCCACACACCGGAGGATCAGATGGACATGGGCGTCCACCACCGGAGGGCCGAGGGACTTGACATAGCCGGAGGGCATCCGGACGGTGCCAGGCACAACCTGTTCGTCGGCGCGCCGGAACGTGAGTTGGCCGCTCATGCCCAGGTGGACCACCAAGGTCCGGCGGGAAAGGCCGGCCATCCGCAACAGGAGGTATTTGCCGTGCCGGTCGCACCGCTCCAGCCGCTCGCCCGCCAAGCCGGCCACGTCTTGTACCGAGCAATCCTCCAAAATCCCCGGATGCCCCACGATCGCCTCTGCAAAGACCTGGCCGATCCCGCGTTCGGAAAGCCCACGCCGGACCGTCTCCACTTCGGGCAGCTCAGGCACCTGGCCAACCGCCATGGCACTTTTTCCACTTGCGACCGCTCCCGCACACGCACGGCCCGTTGCGATCCAACGTCACGTCAGGCAGATGGGTCCCATCCACGTATTGCCATTTTCCGTCTGCCCGGAAGAATCGCGATCGCTCGTGGATCTGATCAAATCCTGGCCCCGCCTGGAATGCCACGAACTCCACCCAGCCGCGATCCTCGCGACCTTTCTCCATTCCCCAAGCCACCACACGAAGCCCGATCCATCGGGCCGTTCTGAGAGTCTCTTCCAAGCCGGAAACCAATTGCGGCGATCGGGTGGACGGATGGTGGGTGGATAGGAGATAGCCGAGCTCGCCTCGCACGAAGGCGCTGTAGCGCGATCGCATCAGCTCTTCGGGAGTGCCGGCCTCGCCGCCATCGGCCAGGAACCTCCCACAGCACGCCTCGAATCCCCGCGCGCCACCGCAAGGACAGATTTCGTCAGCCATCGCTCTCGTCGACGGACTTTCCGCGCGGATAACCCGGAAACAGGGCATGGACGCGGATGGTTTCTTCGGGCTTCAGCAGGGCGTTGAGCGCCCGCGCGATGGTCCGGGCCACCTGGTCGGTGACGGGGCGCACGCCCTTGCGCGCCTTCTGGACGTTCTTGTGGGAGAGCTGGTCGGCGGAGGCGGCCACGAGGTCGTGGTTGGAGAATCCCGCTTCGGTCAGGAGGCGGTCGAGCATGGTCTGTTCAGTCTGCATGGGAGGCAACGATAGGTCACTGCCCCGCGATGCGTCATGCGGGAAATCCCCGATCGAACTCCGAACGACACCGCCCGGGTCCTGCTGAACCGTTCGTCCTGCTACCCCGCGCGGATCGCTTCCAGGAACTTCTCGCCGTAGCGGCGCGCCTTGGTGCCCCCCACGCCGTGGACTTGCGAAAACTCCAGTTCGTCGCTGGGGCGGATGCGCACCATGTCCAACAGGGATTTGTCGGAAAAGACCACGAACGGCGGCACTCCCTGTTCCAAGGCCAGCTCGCGGCGCAACGCGCGCAGGGACTGGAACAATCCCGGATCGGCGGGCTGGTCTCCCGTGAGGACCTTGGCCACCTTGCGCCGGACCTTGGGCTCCATCCTGCGCAAAGCGACGGTCCGTTTGCCCCGCAAAACCTCCCAGGATCCCGGCGTGAGCACCACCTGTCCGTGTTCGGCCAGATTCACGCCCACCAGGTCCAACGACGCTAGTTGACGGAAAATGGCCATCCATTCCGTCTTGGGGATGTCCTTGCCCACGCCAAAGGTGGGGAGCTTGTCGTGGGTGAACTTGACCACCTTCTCGGTGGCCTCGCCCAGCAGGATGTCCACCAGGTGCGATGCTCCGAACCGCTCACCCGTGCGCGCCACCGCCGATAGCGCCTTCTGCGCGGCTTGGGTGCCGTCCCAGGTCACGGGCGGCTCGGCGCAGTTGTCGCATCGCCCGCAGGGCTTGGCGCCGGACTCCCCGAAATAAGTAAGCACGGACTGTTCCCGGCACTGCGCCGTCTCGCACAGTCCCAACAGCTGGTTGAGCTTGGCCAGCTCCACCCGTTTTCGTTCTTCCGGGGCCTCCGAATTCTGGATCATGGACCGGGCCACGGCGATGTCCTGGAATCCGTAGACCATCCAACCGTCGGAAGGAAGTCCATCGCGCCCGGCGCGGCCCGTTTCCTGCACATAGGCCTCGATGGAGCGAGGCAGGTCCAGGTGCGCCACGAACCGCACGTCCGGCTTGTCGATGCCCATCCCGAAGGCGATGGTCGCCACGACCACCACGCCCTCGTCGCGCAAGAACGATTGCTGGGCTTCGCGTCGCACGTTCGGGGTCAGTCCCGCATGGTACGGGATCGCCCGCACCCCCTGGGCCTTCAGGAACTCAGCGGTCTTTTCCACCTCGGCGCGGCTTTGCCGGTACACGATCCCGGATTCCCCGTTGTGCTCGCGACGGATGAATTCCAGCAACTGCTTGCGCGGCTCGTTTTTTGAACCGATCCGCAGGTTCAGGTTGGGACGGGCGAACGACCGCACGAACACCTTGGCTTGGCGAAGACCGAGCTTGTCCAGGATCTCTTCGCGGGTGGGGATGTCGGCGGTCGCGGTGAGGGCCATGCGCGGCACTCCCGGAAACAGCTTCCCCAGCTCGCCCAACTGGAGATATTCGGGCCGGAAATCATGGCCCCAATGGCTCACGCAGTGGGCTTCGTCGATGGCCACGACGGACAATTTCAGTCGCGGCGCGAGCTCGCGGAATCGGTCGGAAAACAACCGCTCCGGCGAAACATACACGATCTCGATCTTGCCCTCTTCCAGTTCGCGCTCCAGGCGGTAGGCGTCCTTGGCCGAGAGTCCCGAGTGCCAAGCCGAGGCCCGCACGCCGTGCTGGCGCAGCGCTCCCACCTGGTCGTCCATCAGGGCGATCAAAGGCGAGACCACCAGTCCCACTCCCTCGCGCACGATGGACGGAATCTGGTAGCACAGGGATTTTCCGCCGCCGGTGGGCAACAGCACGAAGGCATCGCCGCCGCCCAGGACATGCTCCACGATCTGCTCCTGTGGATCGCGAAACTCCGGAAACCCGAAAGTATCCCTCAATGTCCGACGCGCCGCCTCGATCAAACTGCTCCTACCTTTGCTCCTGGAATGCCACCCAAGCGGCGACACGATGCCGCCGGGGCTGGCAAAGGAAGTAAATCCCACCTCGTCGCCCTCAAAATCCTCATTCACGGGAGCCGGCCTTGATCCTTGCCTCAACCTTCGCCCTCCTTTTGTCGTGCGCCAAGATGCACGCTCCCACCGCCCCGCAGATCTCCTATACAGGCCGGGTGGACCTCTCCCGCACCCAACGAGCCATCCTTTCGTGGTCGGGAACCTCGTTTGCCTTTCGTTTTCGCGGCACCGCCTGCCAAGCGCGCTTTCGCGGCACGAAAAGCATCTACGACATCCAGGTGGACGGGAAGTCCACGGGAATTCTGGACCTGGAGCACGCCGGCGGCGAACGCCTCCACGACATCGCCACGGGCCTGGCCAACGGCGTGCATGAGGTGGTGGTCACCAAGCGCACCGAACCGGTGGTGGGGATCGATACTCTCACGGGAATCCAGATCGAGGGGACCTTCGAGAAACCTCCGACTCGCCCTTCCCGCAAGCTCGAGTTTATCGGGAATTCCATCACCTGCGGCTACGGAAACCTGGATTCCCTGAAAGAACACGTGTTTTCGCACCACACGGAAGACTTCACGCGCACCTACGCGGCTCTCTCCGCGAAGGAATTGGGCGCCCAAGCGCATGCGATCTGTTGGTCCGGCAAAGGGGTGTTTCGCAACTCCACCGAAGACACCATCCTCACCATGCCCACCCTGTGGGAACGCACCCAAGCCACCTCGCCAGCCGCATGGAACCACGCGTGGCACCCGGATGCCGTGGTGATCGACCTGGGCACCAACGACTATGCGAAGTCGGCTCCCCCGCCGGACAAATTCGAGGGCGTGTTCCTGCGGTTATTGGAGCGCATCCACGCGGTCCACCCCAACGCCGCCATCGTGCTGGTGGATGGCCCCATGCTCAACGATTTCTGGCCCCTGGCCAAGGACGGAAAACCCATCGCCTCGCTCACTCTCATGCGAGCGCACCTCAAGAGGATCGCCGAACAAATGCGCGCGAGGGGAGCCAATATCTCCACGTTGTCTTTCACTTCCAATTCGCCGGAAGTGGGATACGGGGCCGATTGGCACCCCAACCAGCAACAGCACCGGATCAATGCCAAAGAGCTGACGCAGCACCTGAGAACCACCCTGGGCTGGTGAACGGTCTAATAAACCACCTCGCAGCAAGCTGCGGGGTATTTTCTTGGCCAGCGATTTCGGGTCTCCGAAGCAAGCCCTTCGGCTACGCTCAGGACAGGCTTTCGGGGAATCAGACCCGAAGTGATTGAAGGACGCCGTTCGTCCTGAGGAGCGGCTCTGCCGCGTCTCGAAGGGCGACGGCGGACGGATCAGACAATCCTCATTGGGGACACCATCCACCGCCCGCCCTTCGAGACGCACCTGCGGTGCTCCTCAGGACGAACGGTGGATGCAGGTGTTGGGATCAGCCATTCGATAAAGTCACCATTGTCCATACCCGAAAATTCAGGTGATTTCCGGTTTTCCTCGGGACCCAAGGTCGGGAAATCGTCGCCTGTTGGAGGCCATTGCACAGTAGATTGCCTAAGTGCCGGAAAGTCCGATGAAATCTGGGTTCGAACCGCTCTCGGCGTTGTATTTTCGACAACACCGGAAGTCGCCATGACCAGAGTCCAGTCCCTCTTTCGCGCCCTTCCCGGACTCATCCTGCTGACCGTGGCTGTTGTGCAGAACAGCTTCGCGCTCAGCCGCCAAAAATTCGATTTCGTGGTCGGGGTCGATGGCGACTTCAAGGCGGCGGTAGCCACGGCCAAGGCGGCGGGCGGCAAGCGCTTCTTGATGTTTTTCCCGGATGGCGAATACAATGCCGGCAGCCTCACGGGCGATGCCAACCAGATGACCACCTTCACCACCTCGAACGTTTCGTTCATCGGGCAGAGTTCCGACAAGACCGTGATCTACAACAAGTCGATCAACGAGGGGATCTCCATCACGGCGACTTTGTTTTTCAACAAGGCCAACAACCTGTACCTGCAGGATCTGACCCTCTTCAACAAGGCGGTCTACGGGAACACAGCCCAGTACAACGTCACGGGTCGCCACGCCGCCGTCATGGAGCAAGGCGATAAAATCATTTACAAGAACGTGAAGCTCAAAAGCACCCAGGACACCTACTACACCAAGAGCGGTCGCACCTATTGGGAAGGTGGCGAGATCCACGGCACCACCGACTTCATCTGCGGCGGCGGCGATGTCTACTTCAACAAGGTCCTGCTGTGGGAAATGAAAGTCAGCGCCATCACCGCCTCGCAAACCAACTCCTCGTGGGGATACGTGTTCAACGAATGCACGGTGGACGGCACCGTCAGCGGCACCGCGTTGGGTCGATCGTGGGGGGACGCGAGGGTGGTGTTTTTGCGCACCATCATGAACAAGCTGCCCTCCGCGGCCGGCTGGGGCGACCCGATGAATTCCGTCCCGAAGGTGTTCGCCGAATACAAGAGCGTGACGTCCTCCGGTGCGGCCGTGGACCTGAGCAAGCGCCGCACGAGTTACACCAAGGACGCCATCACCGTCACCCTGGATCCGGTGCTCTCCGATGCCGAAGCCGCCAAATACACCGTGACGGCCGTGGTGGGAGGCACCGACAACTGGCAGCCCCAGGTGATCGCCAGCCAGGTGACAGCTCCTGTCGTCACGCAGGTGGGCTCCACCCTGAGCTGGAACGACGATGCCAAGGCCTTGTGCTGGGCCATCTTCAAAGGCGACAAATATCTGGCCAACGTCACCACCAACCGCTTCGAGGGGACAGGGCTTGCCAAAGGCGACATCGTCACCGTGCGCGCGGCAAACGAGATGGGCGGCCTGGGCCCCAGCTCCGCACCGCTCACCTTCGGGACCGCCTCCCAAGGCCCTCGCATGGAGGTCTTCGCCCTCCACCACGAATACCGCCACGCGGGCCGAATGCTTCGCCTTCGCGGCGAACAGCTCGGCACGTTGAAGGTCAGCCTTTTCTCGCTGGACGGATCCTTTGTCCTGGCGCGGGAATTCCAAGGGCTAGGAACAGGGAAGAGCGCGGAGATTTCCCTGAGCCACCTCCGGGCCGGAGTCTATTTCCTGAACTACACGGACGGCAGCGCGTCGTGGACAGGTTCCGTCGATCTCTGGTGAGAAAGGACAACCGGATCGCAAAGCAATCTCTCGTAGGTGGCTTTCTTGAAGTCCATGGCGGCATCGTCGCTCCGAGCTCTGCTTGAAAATCAGGGCAAGCTGATCGAGGCCACTTCTTGATCCGCACCCTGCCTCACCCGCAGGATCGACACGCCACGCTGGGCAGCGGGCAGCTCGAACTGGTTGAGGCCAGGCGTGAACTGGACGGAATTTGACCAAAGCGTGCGACCGCTCAGGTCGGTCATCACGACAGATGCTTTTCCAGCCGAGGTCGCCGTGTATGTGGCCGAAAGATCGCCTCCCATGGAGGAAACCGCCAATCGGCCCGAGGGAAACGAGGGCCTGGCCTCCACTGTGGACACGCCCCAACCCGATGTCAGCGCCGTCATCAGGTCCTTGTCGTAGACCTTGGCCGCACCGCGATCGATGATGGTGAAATTCATGTCGCCGGTATAATAGGTATCCCAGGCAAAGGGCAGGACTCCATGGGCGCGGGCGGACTTGGCCACGTACTTGTAGAACGCAAGGCGTCCCTTCTTGTGAAGAGCGAAGTTGTCGCCGGAGAGCGTGGTGCGCAGACCGGCTCCAAATTCCCCCAAGACCACGGGCATGCCTTTGTCGACGAACATCCGCTTGAGGATCGTGAACTCGGAATCCACATAGGCCTCTTCACCCCACGTTGGATTGTGGGCTGCGTCGGTGGTGGAGTGGTTCCCTTGGCCCCAATAGAAAAACTGGTTGCCCCAAGTATCGTCCTTGGTCATGAGAGTGTACTGGTACGGGTAGAAGTGGGCCTCGGCCATGAGGCGGCCCGTCACCTTGTCCTTGGGCAGGGTGGTCCAGGCCGATTTGATCAGCTCGATGTCCGTGTGGGGGCCCTGGATCACCAAGGTGCGGGTGGCGTTGTTGCCTCCGGTCGCGCGCACGGCATCGATCATGGTCTGGTGGTAGGAGTTCAAAACCCCCACACGATCGGAACCGAAGGGCGTCGCATAGGCGTCCTGGACCGCCGGCTCGTTGGCGCTGGCAAACAGGAGGTGGTGGTCGTAGTCCTTGAAGTAGGTGGCGATCTGGGTCCAGTAGGTCTTCTGCTTGACGTTTACCGCAGCATGGGAGCTCACGTCGATGTGCTCTTCCAGCCAGCCCTTGTCCCAGTGGCTGTTGAGAACCACATACAAGCCGTCCTTGATGCAATAGTCCACCACTGTCTTGACCTCGGCGAGCCAAGCGGCATCGATGACATTGTTGCTGGCATGGGTGTCCCAAGCGCAAGGAATGCGGATGGAGCGGAACCCGGCTGCCTTGGCGGCATCGATCATGGCCTGGGTGGGGACGTGGTTGGACCAATAGGGCTTGCCTCCCGGAGTCTCCATCGTGTTGCCGATGTTCCACCCCAAACCCATTTCGCTGGCGATCGTCGCGGCAGTGGGAAGGTCAGCTGCCTGGCTCAAGCCAGCCATGACGCCCATCAGCGCGGCCAATCGGGCCACTGGTGAAGGCTTGAGTTGGGTCGCATCCATCACGTGCTCCTTGATTTTTAAATCCTGCCACAGGCAACTCGGAAGGATGATCCTTCCCAACCACGAAAGCTTCTTGAGCGTGATGGAAAGATGAGGACGATCGCCAAGAAGCGCAGGCTGAAGGTTTTCCGGCTTTCCCCCCTGTTTCCAGGGGATCATGGGGTACACCGAGGAACGCCCAAGATGGCCGCCAACCCGCACGGCCAGTCACTTTTCCGGACCTGATATCTACCGCAGACCGCCCCATTCACTTCCCCTGCTCCCGGAAAGTTTTCTCCCAGGATTTTCAAGGCGGTCCCGAACGCCTGTTTTGGGCCTCGATAGGGAACCTGGAAACGTCGAAGCAAGTTCAACGGAAAGGCTATCCTTCGTGCAAGGCCACCAAGAGTTCTAGACTTTGACCCCAGGTACCTTATCATTCTCTAGCAAACCTTCCCCCCCTACCGCAGCAATTCCCGAAGGCGAGAACAATGGCGAGCGTTCATTCCACGGAGGATCTTTCGACGAACTCCGTCATTCCGAAAATGATCCAGGAGACTCTTTGAAATGACTTCTGCCCTTCTCTCGCGGCCCTCCGCTCGTCGCAACACTCTGCGTGGTTTCATGGCTCGGATCTCCTTGATCGGAACCATTTTGGCCACAGGGGCATCCGCAGGAGGAAAATCCAAATCCACGGAGGTCGACGTGCTGGATACGCCAGGAGCGTTCTCTCAAAAGTATGGATCCCGTTGGAAGTTCACCTTGTGGGGAACCATCCAGAAGGAGACCTGGAAACACCAACGAATCGAAGATTGGAGTTTTCTATCCGTAACCTTCAAGGAAACGTGGATGGACTCCAATACCTTCGAGCGCGTCACGTTCCGAGGCTGCACCTTCGACGAATCGAAAATGAACCACTCCACGTTTCGAGACTGCAAGTTCATCGGGTGCACATTCAAAGGCCAGCGTTGGATCGAAAACTCCTTTTCAGGAGGCAATTTTCAGAATTGCACCTGGAGATCCAATCCCATCAGCCCCGACATCCCCGCATGGGAACACAATACGTTCGATTCCCTGGAGATGGACCAGTTGACGGTCAGAAAGCGCGCCAGCTATTGGAACCACAATGAGTTCCGAAAGGTCAAGCTTTCCAATTTCGATTTTTCCCAGCATGGGATGGTCGGAGACAAATTCCATGGCTGCGAGTTCCGCAACGGCACCTGGGTACGCACCATCAACACCTTGGTGTGCGACCTCGAATTCCACGACTGCGTCTTTTTCGAAAATCCCGCGGAAGGCAGCCAATTCGGAGGGGACTTCGAAAACGTGGTGTTCAAGGGCGCCAACGACCTCTCCGCATGGGGGTCGTTTCGGAGGCTGCAAGTCGCCTCGGGCGGCGCGCTGGATCTCGATCGCGTCGAATCCAGCCGGTTTCCGGGTGTCCACCCGTACGTCGCCTTCGACACCGCCATCGATGTGGTTGTGGACGATGTATCCAAAGGCGGGCGGTTTTTCATCGGAAAGGGCGGCGCAAAGAATCTGACCGTCCACAAGGCGAATCTGGAACGCGCCTACTTGCGCGGGGCAGTGTACGAAAATTGTCTATTCGAGAACTGGGAAGTCCAGGAATTCTGGTTCGGGAAGGACGCGACCTTCCGCAATTGCACCTTCCGGAACATCCACATCACCAAGGAGGTGGTGGTGTCCGGTCCGGTCCATTTCGAAGGCTGCACCTTCGAGAACATGCGCCGCGACCCGGGAGTCCCCTCCTTCCTCAACGACGATCCCGGTGATTACCTCTTCCCCTTCGAGTCGGCGCCCGGCGTGAACAAACCATGAAGAGTCACGCCTCGTATCCGACAAAAAACGGCAACAGGATCGTTGCTAGGGCAGCTTACAGCTTCCGCCCATCTTGGCCATCGCATCGGCATAGTTGGGGTATTTGGTATCGTCCGGCGCCGCATACCGCACGCTCACATTGTAATACCGGAGGCTGTCGTCCTTCACGAACAAGAGCGTCAGGCGGCTGTTGTTGCCCAGGTTCAGCTCCAGATCGTCGTCCTCCCGCGCATTGCGGCGATGTCCGGGCAGGAAACCATTCCGCCTTTTCGCGATCAGGAAGACGGAACACCCCAGAAGCAGGCCGCAGCCAAAAACAATCGAGGAGGAATGCATCACCATTCAACTTCCAGGTTCACGGGTGGTCATCGCGGACACCGCGAGGAGGGCGAATGACGCCAGCCAAACATAATACCCCACCAGCAACCAACTTTCTTCCGGGGCCGCGTTCCGAAAGCTAGAAACGACGTACAGGACCTGCCACGATGCCACGTAGGCCACGGAAACAATCGCCGCTCCACGTATCAACAGGCGATGGCGAGGCCTGAAGAGTACAGCCCAAGCAATCACGGGAAAAGCGAGGTTGAAAACATCGAACCCGCCGAAGTAAAGACTCTCCCGCTTCCACTCGCTTGCCACCAAGAAACAGCATTTGGCGCACTCGAATCCTGAGAAAGAATCCCCTGTGGTACCAAACGCAGGCAGGAAAAAGGAAGCCAGGAAGCTTGCCGTCGCGAGACCTACCCCGAATTCAGTTCGCCACTTTTTGAACACCTCACCGGGATTGCTTGGGAATTTGATCATGGGGCGTTCCTTGTTGGAGATTCGTCGGAACGAATGCAGGGTGAAGACCAGGCTAACCAGGAGATTTCGCCGTTGCTGGAAAAGGTAAAGGGCGAAACCGGTCTGCGGGACTTCTCTCCCCAAGAATCGATTGGATAAAAAACCGGCGAGGACTCACGACTTGAAGAAGGTTCCGCCCTCCATGCGTGCGGTACCGGCTTTCGCCCGCACCAGGTAGACCCCACGGGGCAACGAGGAAAGCTCGCTCCACTCGAAGGATCCCGACGATTCCGAAACCAGAGCGCTCCGGCGTGCCATCCGAACGCCGCCGGTGGAATACACCTCGAACTCGATGTTCCCCGGTGCGCACCCGGAAAACTCCATGGCGTACGATCCCCCATGGGAGACGATGGATTGGCGGGCCTCCGGCAAGCGCGTTCCATTCGGGACTTCGGTGCTCGACAGTCCGTAGTCCTTGTTGAACGCGACTCCGTCGAAAGGGATCACGATCAACTTGCTGCCGTGGTTGGAGCCCGCCGGAATCTGGTTGTCCTTGTTCACGTCGCTCACGGCGAAGGACACATGCGTGATGACCCCGTTCTGGACCAGAACGTTCGATCGCTCCATCTTGAACCAGTGGTTGACGGTGCCGTTGGTGTAGCTGAACATCTTTTGGGCACTGCGCGGATTGTACGCGACGCCGCGGTCGGTCCAGTCGTGGATGCCGTCGACCGAAGTCAGATGGTAGCCGACGCGATCACCCGGATAGCCGTACAGGACATGGTAGAGGCCGGCGCTGTACCAGATGAACGGATCTTCCGCGATCGAATAGGTGCTTTCGACCCTCGATGGACCGGTTGGATCGAGGTGCTTCTGCCGATTGGGAAAGATGCTCGCTTTGCTGGCCGCGGGAACCGCGTCGGACGATGCGTACTTGTTGGTGGGCTGTTGGGCCTTGTAGGGTCCGCACACGCCGGTGGTGCTCAAGGCGATGAGGCCGTGCCTCTGGATCGATTGGAAATTTCCATCGGGACGCACCACGATGCTCACGTTGGAGGCGTAGCTGTTGTTCCCGCCGAACCCGGTGGAAGGAACGCTCAAACCGGGACCGGGAGCACTCGGGCAGGGTTTCCAGGGGCCGTCGACAGAAGTTGACGTGAAGATCGTCCAGGGCACGACTTCGCTGACCACCATGGCGTAGGTGCCGTCCAGGAGGGTGAGGACCTGCAAGTTGTGGCCCTTGTGCGGATCGCTTCCAAAGCTTGACTGACTGTACGCAAACCCCTTGTCGACGTAGGGCCCCAGTGGATTCGTTCCCCCCACGGCGTGGATGGGGTCGGAACTCAGCCAGCCGGGGCTGAACCCGCTGGATCCTGGCCATCGCGTGGCGAACAGATGGTAGGTGGCATTGGCTTTGACGATGGTCCCATCCCAGTAGTAGTTCGAGGGTGGATTCTTGGGACTTTCGATTCCGTTGCAGGTGTCCCGCGGGAGCACTCCCAATCCTGCGGTGCAATTGGCAGGCGTGGAACCCGATGCCGTGCATCCCCACGCGTTGCTGACCAGCGGACAGGTGATGGGCGTGGGGAGGAAATAGTCGATGAACGACTTCGCCGCGGCGCTCGAGGCAGCCAACGGAAGAGAGGCGACAAAAATTGCGTGGGCGATGTTCCTGGACATGTTCATGCCTCTCTCGGAGGTGGATCGTTTGCTGCCTGAAGCCGGGGGGATCTCGAGGGTGCCGGTCCGGCCGACGCGACTGTGTGGGTGCTGTGGCCTAGCGATTCAGTAAAACCTTCGAACGGCCCGCTGGACGACCATTGATTTCCAGATCCGCCAGGTACAATCCGTTCGAAAGACCGGAGAGATCGAAGCCTCGCGAGTGGTTCTCGCTGGCAGTCGCCTGGAATTCGAATGATTTCACCCGGCTCCCATCGGTACCAAAAAGTGTCACCGACCCCGATCCGGTGGTCCGCGGTGCGAAATCCAATCGCAACTGGCTTCCTTCGCTGGTCAGCTTTGGATGGGCCGACAAGGCTGCTTCTGGCCCCGATGCCTGGACCGACACCGTGGCCGTATCCACCCAGGAATACTTCATGCGCGCCAAGCCGGATGGGTTGCTGACGGTCAACACGATGTTCGCACCGCTTCCGCTCCTGGTGGTCATGCTGTACCAGTCACCGTCCCGGAGTCCCGGCCAGTAGAAGCTGCCCATCTTCCAATCGCGCAACTGTTGGCTGATCCCGCGGATGTAGGCTTCGAAGAAGTTGGTCGCCGGTTTGCTGTAATCCATGGGCTGGTAGGTGACCCCGTTCTTCGATCCCGTGCTCATGGGGCCTCCCCACTCCGTGGCGATGGTTCGGTCCGAATAGGCCCCCACGTACCCCTTGATGTGGTTGGCCCACTTCGTTTCCGTCGTCATGTCGCTGCCGGCGAAGAACGTGTAGTCGTGCACCGCCAAAAAGCAACTGTCGAAGCGTTTGTCGGAACCCACGTCGGACACGCCCCAGGCCAGCCCCGAGCCGTCGAGGATGATGCGTTTGCGCGGGAACTCGGGGAATTTCTTCAGCCATTGGTCGTAGAGGCTCAGCAGTTCGGTCTTGTTGTAGCCGCTCGGTTCGTTGAAGACCTCGACGTAGAAGTTCGGATTCTTCCCGTACTTGGCCATGACGGTGCTCCACATGTTCCACCAGGCGGTCATGTCGGGGGGATTGGCGCCCGATGCCTTGCCCCAGTAGCAGAGGACCACGCGCCCCTTGGTCAGGGCCATGTCGATGGCTCCCGTGTAGGCTCCCCAGTAGGTGTTGACCGTGGCCTCGTTGATGGGCATCCGCACGGAATTGGATCCCAATTTGGACATGAATTGCCCAACGATCTTGTCCGCGACGACGGAGGCCGAGGCGTAGGTGTCGGTCGACGACAATCCGGAGATGTAGATGACGCCGGACTGGAAGTTGTCACGCTGATCGGCCCAGTTCACGCCGCGGAACTGGTTGGTCGCTGGGGAGGCTATGGCCGACCCAAGGAGAATCATTGCGGCCATGACAGTCGCGGTTGAGCGTCCGGCTCCTGGGTTCTTGATGTTCGACATGTTGTCCCTCCTCATAGATCGATCTTGAGATGCCGCTTGCCCGGAATTTGTCTTCCCGTCGGCTTCAAAGCCGTTTCGGGCGAGTCCATCACAACTTGACTAGCGGAGTGGAGTACCGAACCTTGTCGGACTCGAGAACCGCGAAGTAGCGACCTTCCGGAGCGTTGGGGAAATCGAGGGATTGGATTCCCGTCGAGGCCCCTGGGACCGCGTACCTGGCGACGCAGGCGCCATCCTGGCCGTAGACAGAAAGCGTCGCGTTCCGGACGGCTTCGGACGACGGAACTTCGAACATCAAGCGGCCGCCGCGCATTTTCGCTGCAAAGGTCGAGTTCGCGTTCCGACCGGCTGGGGTCACGAATCCTGCCACGGCGTTGAATTCGGCGAGTGGAAGGGTCTTGGTCTTGATGCCGATGTAGGCCGGTTCGATGCCCGCACCGCTGATGGTGGAGGCCGCCGATCCCGTGTTGTCGGATTGGGTGTAGGAACCGCAGTTGTTGCAGGCGATTGTGCTCGGCGAATTCTTGGATACGTTGTGGCTGATGTCCATGCCGCTCGAGCCTTCGTCCAGGTAGATGCCCAGGATCCAATAGTCGGCCCAGGTCGAGGCCGAGTTGTCGTGCATGTAGTTGTACTGGATTTCGCCGCTGGTTCCCTGGTTGGACAGCGTGTAGATGTTCCCGCCGTCGGCCAGGATCTGTGAAACGTGGTGGATGTGGTTCCAGTTGATGTGGTTGTTGTTCATCGCATTGGCGGTCTTGGTCCATCCGAACCCCACCGAGATCCCCGAGTAGGCCATGTAGGACACCTCGTTGTGTTCGATCACGACGTCCCGGGGATACCCCCCTCCGATCCCGACCGCGCCCTGGATTTCCGTCGTCACATTGGTGACGAGGTTGCTCCGGATCGTGTCCCTTGTGCTGATCTCGGCTTTGTCGGCAGGGTTGTAGGGCACGTGGAATTCGGTCGCGGTGTCGACGGTGAACTTGCCGACGGTGATGCCGCTTCCGCCGATGTCCTTGATCACGTTGCCGACGATCGCGTTGTCGTGCGTGCCCGATACCAAGTCGAGTCCGGTCGCGGCCATCTGCGAGAACAGGTTTCCTTCCAATCGGATGTGATGGGCATTTATGACCGTGACACCCGCTGAAGGCCGCCCGATGTACTGCTTGTTTTGCAACGTGGAGGAAATGCTGTAATTTCCCGCCTGGGCGTCGAGAAATCCCATCTGGCTGGGGCGCATGAACGTCGAATGCGCGAAGGCGATCCCCTGGAAGGCGAGGTAGCCGACTGTGTTCGATGTGTTTGGTCCGGCGACTGTGACCAGCTTCTCGAGCATCGGAGCGACCACGGTCGCCTTGGTCATGTCTTCGCCGGCCCGGGGCATGTAATAGAGGGTGTTGGCCGATTCGTCCAAGTACCACTCACCCGCCACATCCAGAAATTCCAAAGCGTTCTCGAGGTAGTACGCCTGCTGCTTCGGGGGGTTGCTGGAAAAGGCGATGCCGAGCATGGGGTAAGGTCGATTGAAGAGGATGTTCTCTTCGGTAGGCTGGATCTTCACCTTGGTGTAGCCGCCCATGGCGGTGGTCGAGGCCAGGCGCAAGACCGCGTCGGCCCAGGCGATCATGAGGTGCATCTCGACTTTGTTCAGGTTCTTCCAGCTCGATCCGACCGAGGTCGCGATGTTGAGCGCCTTGCCGGCGGTGTCGACCTTGGTCAGGCGGAAGAAGTTCGCGGAGTTGTTCGCCCCCAGGTTGGGAAGCCGAGCTCGGATCGCCTTGGTGTTGTTCACGTAGATCTGGCGAAAGCGCGAGGTCACGCCTTCGACTTTCCATATGTTCTTGCTCGGGTCGTGGATCGTCCAACCCGTGATGGGCTTTCCGCCCGTGACCAGAGGAGTCTCGCCGTTGTAGGCCACGTACCGGACGTAGTTGCCGTTTTTGCCACCGTCGGCGGGGCCGAAGGTGATGGTGCTGTCCAGCGGGTAGGTGCCCGCACGGAGGGTGACCACAATGTCGCCGCTCATGGTGTGGTTCACCGTCCGCACCACATCGCGGGCCTTGGTGATGGTACGAAACGGAGCGGCCAGGGTACCTGGATTGGAGTCACTCCCGACCGGAGAGACGTAGTAGCTGGCTTGGGGCGCGGCGGCGACACCTGCAGGCAGCGCCAGACACCCCACCGCGGCGAGCAGGAATCCAGTCCTCGATTCCATCGTCGATCGCTTCATACGGTCCCCATCGGTTCGAGCCTCGGCTGTTCGATGGAACCTAGGAGCGAAATCGCCCAGGCGTCCGCGAAAACGGGACGGATTGTTTGTAGAAACTGCAAAAAATCGCCGTGACTGCCCGCGCACGGCCCACTCTAGTCATTTTCTGTCTACTCGTCGATTCGCGAAAATCCGGCGTCAATTCCCGCTGCAGAACAATCGCCGGTAGGTTCCCCGATCGGTGCGGACGCGGGCCAGGTAGACGCCCGAGCGGAGTCCGGAAAGATCCACCTCGGCGGCACCCGTCCACTCCCCCACCCGTGCCCCTTCCAGCGAACGGATGTCGCCGGATCGCATGGTCCATCCCGCCTCGACGGAAAGCTTGCGGGTGTTGGGTTCGAAGTGAATCGGATTGGAAGCCGATTTGGAAGCGCCGTGCACGGACGATGGATTGTTGGTGCCCTCCCCCTGGACATGGATCAGAGCACTCTTGTAGGCAACCAACGCGGCTTTGAGGGGCGAGTTCACCACGGACGAGGAATCGTCCACGCCGTTTCGGAACGTCCATCCCAGGTCGCCCCCGCCCATCCGCCCCGCGTTTGCGACAACTTTTGACATGGCCGCTTCCGGGGCGTCGGCCGTGTAGGCGTGCATCACCGTGTTGTCGGTGTCGAAGTTGTTGTAGGTGTTCGCGCCATAGGCGGACTTCACAGTGACGGGGACCTTTTCCGTTCGGCTGCTCGCCACGTACGCGTCGAAATCCACGGTGGAATTGACAAAATCTTTCGAGCCGTACGGAACGAACCGTTCTTGGCCTTCCATGAAATTGTTCCAGGCCTTGATGGTGCCGCCAGCCTCGCTGGAGAAGGTTCCCATGTCCTTGTAGTCGTTGGCCTTGGTGGTCTCGTTCCACACGTCGGTGCCCTGCATGGAAGTCATCATGGGGTGCTTGCAGTTGCGGAAATAATTGCCTTCCATGAAGATGGAGGACCCCATGGTGGAGCCCGCACCGTACTTGGCCACGCCGTCGTAGAAGTTGTTGTAGACGTGGGCCGAATAGAACCGCACGCGAGGATGGCGCGAATCGGAATGATCGAACCAGTTGTGGTGGTAATCGATGTACAGTCCGGTGGTGGTGTTCTCGCTCAGGCCCAGCAGACTGGCCTTGCCGTTGTCCCAGAAGTGGTTGTAGGAAATGGTCACGTAGGTGGATTTTTTGACATCCATGGCCCCGTCGCCCTTGACCTGGTCGGCGTCCGATCCGGCATCGCCGTAGAAGTAATCGGTGTGGTGGATCCAAACGTGGTCGTTGTCCTGCTGCAGGCCGATGTCGTCGCCCGCCGAGCTGTTCACGTTCATGATCCCGAGGTTGCGGACCTCGATGTTGGATGCGTTCTTCAGGCGAATGCCCCAACCATCCGCGACGGCATCGTCCCCCACTCCCTCCAGCGTGATGTGGCCCGTGGCGAGGTTCGCGTTCTCGATCACCAGATCGCCGCCGTCCATGACCGCCATGTCCTTCACCTGTCCGATCACTCTCACGATGAGCGGTCGGGTATCCTTGCCCTTCTTGAAGCCGTAGAGGATGTTCTGGAGCCCTACGCAGGGATTGGTGCTGGCGCCCGTGACGTTGAGCGAAACGGTATCCTTGCTCTTGTCCGATACGTACACGATCACGGCCCCGGTCATGGGAGTGCCATCGAGGTTGTAGGCGCCCGGAATACGCCCTCCGGAGAACGCGAAGCCCGCACGGTTGTGGGCGGTCACTTCCAATGCGGTGGTGGTGACCTTCGCGCCTTCCTTGCCGGAAGTCACCGGTGCCACCGTCATCGTGTAGCTACCCGCCTTCAAGCCGATCGCATCGGCGCGCCAATAGCCCCCGTAGTTGCGGATCAGTTTCGCATCCAACTGCTGGTTGGACAATCCTTGTCCACTCACGTACACGTTGTGGCTGTCGGGATTTCCGGAGGTCTGCCACCTCACCTGGGCGGACTCGATCCAGCCGGATGCCTCCTTGATGGACACGGTCTGGGCTTGCAGGGCGAGGGCACCGGCAAGCAGGCTCGCGATGGAAAGTCGTGTATTCATGGAGTCAAGGTATGGCGAGGCCGCCGAACCGGGGTGGGTGCGGCGCGACACATCCGTTGAAGGGAAGTCCGCCGCGACCGATCAGATCAACCACTCCCCGCAGCAAGCTGCGAGATTTTCAGGGAATCCAGCCCCAGGCGTACAGATCGTCGAGCCAGAACTCGGTGTTGGCGGACTCGCGCAAGATCCACTCGACGCGCTGAAGCGATCCGAGAATTTCCTTGCGCGTGGAACCAGTTGCCACCAGACGGTCCATCCGGACAGTCATCGGCCCCCAAGTCCAGGGCATCTGGTAGACTCCCACCAGAGTCCCGCGGGTGCCAACCAGATTGATCTGGAATTGGCCATTGCCGCGCATCTGGAAAGTCAGGGAATCCAACGCCGAGGCATCCACGCCCGTTGGCGACAGCTCGAGCACCACGCCACCTCGCGCGGAACTGTCGGCGAGTTGGTTTTCCACCCGGACCTTCCATGCCTTGCCCCGACCATCGTCGCCCGACATTCTGGTGACATCGAACCACTGGGGCTCGAGGCTGCACGGTTCGATCCGACTCGTATCGCCCTGAGGCGCTTTGAAGTTCCACGTTCCCTGCGCAACCTTGCCTACCAGCAGGGTCCCCGTCCCCGCCCCTTCGAAGTCGTCGATCAAAACCCCCGACTTCGCTTGCCCCGCGCTGTCCAGTTCCACTCGGGCGCCGGGTTTGATTTCCAAAGTGGCCAGGATCGCGCGTCCGGTCCTGCCGTTGGCGGGACCTTCCACAATCGCACGACGCCCCCAGGGGACGCGCGGCAAGTAGTAAGAACCATCTGGCTGCACCTTGGCGCGCAGCGGCAACCGAGCCAGGCCCACCCACTGCGGTCGCGCCCCGGTTCCCTTCCAGACGCCGCGAAGGGAGCCCCATCTTGCCACGGAAAGTTGTCCGGCCTTGTCGGAAACACCGTAGCCCTCCAAGCTCGCACCCTCTGTGGAGTCGGAGACGACCATCACCCACGGGACCCCGGGTTTGCCCTGGAACCGCACCCAGCCTTCGGAATCCGCTCGCGACTGGCCCAACAGACGGAAAGTGTCCAAGTGGCTGGTGTCGTCGGCGATCTCCCAGAGCTGGACCGCGATCCCGCTGCGCGCCACGCCGGATTCGCCGACAACCCTGGCCGCGAGCACGGGATTGCCGCCCTCGACCGGCAGGGTGACCTTGGTGGGGTTTCCTCCCTCCACAGGAGCGGCCACCTTGTCGGCTTGGCATCCCCAGAGCGCCAGGCAGCACAGGAACAATCTGGTTCTCATGCTCCCCCCTCCAGCGTTCGGGTGACCGGGAACAAATGGAAGTTCAACTGGAAGACCCGGTCGGCCCGGGTTTCTTCCAAGGCGATGGCGACCAATCGCCTCCGGAAATGCGCGATTTCCGAGCGGATACGACGAAATCCGTCATCGGAAAGCCCCAGCGTGAGCACCGACAGGTCGCGTTCGGGTTGCGGGGTCTGCGAGAGGGAACGGCGCGCCAGCGCCATGGTCCGGCGGTGGAAGTTCGCCAATTCCTGGGAGCTGGGACTGGGCCCGGAGCTCACGGCGGTGCTTCGCACCTGCAGTCGCCCCTTGCCGTCGCGTTCCACCAGGCCCGCCGACAACAGGACATCCAAGGCTTGACGGATCCGATTTCCGGAAACCGGAGGATCGAATGCCGCGCCGAGCTTCTCGAAATCACCGTCGAAATCCGAGATCGTGAGGTATTCGTACAAGAACACCGCCTCGGAGTGCGAAAACATGCTCATGCCGTTGGGCGCGAGGGTTTCCAGCGCCACCGACCGCAATTGGCTCAGACGTTCCAGCCACTCCTGGCGTTGGGATTGGTCCTTGGATTGGCCAAAGTGGACCAAGGCATCGAAGTACAGGGCATCCGAATCCGAAAATTCGAGGATCTCTGCAAAGCGGCGGATCTGGGTGGGAGTGAGGTTCTTCCGGCCCGCCAAAAGATTGGAAATGAACCCGGTGGAGGCCACCCCAAGACGTTTGAGGAGCTCTCGCTGCAGGAACGCATCATCGCCACGGCGGCGGTGCCAGGCAAGCACGTCGCGCAGATAAATTCGGAAATCCGTATAATCGTGGAGCTCTGGTCGAACCATGGGTGGGAGGAATCTAGGCTCCCGAAGCCGTTGACGCAACCAACTCCGCGCTAGTCGCGCACAATTCATTGCGCAACCGGAGTACATTCCGCCTTTGGCCGCCCTCCGGTCAGACCGGTTGGGAAACACGAGGCAACCCCTCGAGGAATTCTTCCAGCAGCAACTTGCCTTCCATCCACTCGCCCAAGCCGGCCGCGTCCCCAATATGATGGCGAAAACCGACATCGATGAACCTGGACCCGAACCTCTGTGCCCAACCAGAAAGCTCGTCGGAAGTGATGTAGGGGTCGTCCTGGCTTGCGATCATCACGCTGGGAAACGGCAACCGCAATCGCGGCAATGGTGAATACCCCGTGATCTGCGAGGGAAATCCTGCTCGTTCGACCTCGGGCATGGCCACCAAAAACGCCCCCACCACCCCTGGCAGCAATCCCGCCGCGGCTGCGTGCACAATGGTCGCCACGCCCAGGCTGTGCCCGACCAACACCACGGGCCGGGGAACCCCTGCCAACACCTCCGTCAGTTGCGCCAGCCACACTTGGCGATCCGGGTTTTCCCAGTCCTGCTGCACCACCCGGAAGATGTTCGGAAATTCCCTCTCCCAACAGGTCTGCCAGTGGGTCGCACTCGAGCCTCCCCAACCAGGCACGTTCAGCAGGCTCCAAGGACCGTTTGCGATGGCATCGAACAAGAGAACTCCTGGGATGGGCACTTGGCGCAAGTCGAATTCGCACCAGTCCGGAAAATTACCTTGGCCGCGATGAACACGTTGCCCCAACTGCGGTCGGGCTCCCTGGCGGGAGCGACCCACCTCCAGCTGAGCGAGGGCCTGGAAACCTTCCCGCACGAGATTTTGGAGCTCTCCGAGTCGCTACGCGTCTTGGATCTTTCGGGGAACCGCCTTACCAGCCTCCCTCCCGACTTTTCCAGACTGGGCAACCTGGAAATCCTGTTTTGTTCCGAAAACCAGTTCGAAATCCTTCCAGAGGTCCTGGGCCAGTGCCCGCGCCTGGAAATGGTGGGCTTCAAATCGAACCGACTTCGCACCATTCCTTCCTTGTCTCTTCCAGACCAACTCCGGTGGCTCATCCTCACCGACAACCAGCTGGAAGAACTGCCCGCGTCGTTGGGAGAGCGTCCCCGCCTGCAAAAGCTGATGCTGGCAGGCAATCGCCTGCGTTCGATCCCAAGCACCCTGTGCGGACACCCAAAGCTGGAGTTACTGAGAATCGCGGCCAATGCGATGGATCACCTTCCCGAATGGCTCTTCGAGCTGCCCCGCCTGGCGTGGCTGGCCACCTCGGGCAATCCTTGCTCCTGGAACGTCTCCCCCAGGACTGGCGCCTTGATCGAATGGGCTTCGCTCCGCTTGGGCCCGGTTCTGGGACGTGGGGCCTCCGGCGAGACCCTCCAGGCCACCACTGTTTCTGGGAGTCTTGCCGTCAAGGTCTTCAAGGCCAAGACCACCTCCGACGGCACACCACAGGACGAAATGGCCACCTTCCTGGCCGCCGGAACACACCCCCACCTGGCCCGCGTCCTGGGCGAGGTGGTCGGACACCCACAAGGCCGGCACGCCCTGGCCATGGAGCTGCTCCCGGCAGGTTCGGTGACGGTGGGCAATCCGCCGGATTTCCAAAGCTGCACGCGCGACACCTATGCGCCCCACACGACCTTCTCGGCAGAATCCGTCATACAGGTCTCCCGGGCGATCGCCTCCGTTTGTTCGCATCTGGCCGACCGTGGGATCTCGCACGGCGATCTCTACGCCCACAACATCTTGGTCACCCCGACCGAGAGGGTTTACCTGACGGATTTTGGCGCCGCCAACAGATGGGATCCGACCGATCGCATCCAACGGCGGCGGTGGGAAGGCCTGGAGGCCCGCGCCTATGGCTGCTTGCTGGACGACCTCCTGACCAGGACGGACCCGTCGCACGCCCCAAGCCTCCCTCTAGCGGCGCTTCGCGACGCCTGCCTGGATCCGAATCCGCGACAGCGACCCGCAATGGAAGCGTGGAAAATCGGATGACACTGGATTTTTCGACCCGATACACTGTATTTTTCAGATCCACATGACTTCCCGTACCCGTGTCCTCGTGGGCATTCTCTGGCTGCCGATGTCGGTGGCCTGGAGCCAATCCACCGCTTCGCACTCCGTATCCCGGGCCAATTCCGACCTCGGTCCGGATTCCACCGCCACACATGTGGCGATCCCCACGATCGGCTCACCCATGGCGATGAACACCCATCCGCCCCAGGATTCGCTCCCCACCGGATCGGACAGCATCCAATCCGAGGTGCGGAAGTCGGCGATCCCGGATTCATCGAAACGTACCGGGGCCCATTTTCGCGCGGGCCTGCACGCCAGCTCCAAGGACATCGGACTCATGATCGGTGGATCGATCCGTGCCCAATCGATTTCGTTTGGCATGGATGGCTGGATTCGCCCCGGAACATTCACCCAGGAAGTCCGGATCACGCCCACCCGGCGGGCCCAGTACAAGGAATTGATCTGGGGCTTCGATCCGTGGATCCAGTGGGAAATCGGATCCCGTACACGTGTTGCTCTCACGGCGGCCTTGGACATCGCCACGGGAATGTGGTATGGCACCAGCCAATCGCCAGGAACCGACGTGCAACCGGCGTTGGGACTGAAGGTCCTGTTTCCATGGCATTCGCAGGTGGGCCTCCGGAGGACGTTCAATCCTGGCTTGCTTGGATCCTGGAGAGGAGAGGTCGCATGCGAATTCTGAACCGCCTGAGTGGATGCGCCTGCGTTTGCCTGCTGGCGCTGGCTGGCTGCGAAAAGGAGGAGTGCAAAGACAAAATCTGCACCAACGAGCCGGATCGCCCCTCCGACCTGCTTTCCGCCACATTCCAAGTTTCCAGTCCGTTTTCCTGGGACAGTGTCGTTGTTGAGATCCATTCCGGAAGCCACGTGGAAACCGGGGGCCTGATCCACAAATGGACCCTCAAAGGCGGACAGACACCATCTGGAATCGCGCTGGGAGAGGGCACCTACAGCGCCAAAGCGACGTACATGAAGACCGGCGACACGCTGGATGTCTACGACGCCGACGACGCCTCCTGGGATTCCAACAAGGATGATTGCGGCTGCATCACGGGCTGGTCGCGCAATTCCGCCTCGTTGGATCTCCAGGCAAAATGAGGATTTCCAACTGACTCCGGCGTGAGGTAGGGGGACGACCTAAGGCAGTCGACAGTTATTGCCCATCTTCGCCTGAGCCAGGGCGTAATTTCGGAATTTGCTGCCGTCGGGCGCCGCGTAGCGGATGCTCAGCCCGTAATGTTCGAAGTTGTCGTCCTTTATCGGAAGCAGGACGAGCCTACTTTCGCTCCCCAGATCCAGTTCGAGATAATCCTCCTCCTTGGCGTTCTCCGCATGCCCAGGTTTGAAGCCCTCCTTGACAACCTTCTGGAAGGAGGTCGCCTCCACCAGCCCAAACGGCCGAAACTCCATGGTGCTGGTCCCGCGCGAGGTGGCTCTGTGCTTCTTGGGGAATCGGATCACGGGTTCGCGAAAGGAGATGTCCACGCCACCAAACAGGTCCGGATGGGCGTCGGAGAACATCCGCGTGCGCATTCCCAGTTTGTCCCAGAAATACGTCTTGACCGGTCCGTGCCCCTTCCAAGGAGTGATGTGTGAATCCGAAGGAGGCCCGAAGAGCCTGGTGAACTCCGGAAGTCCCATGCCCAGCGGCACGGGCGTCCCCTTGTACGTGACCTTGCAACGATCGACTACCCAATCCGCAGCGGGCACGAGCTTCACCGAAGACAGGGCCAGCAGGAAAGCGAGAGCGACGGTTCGATGGGACATTTTCTGGCACCCCGGGGATCGATGGGAGGAATTTGCTCCGGCAAGGATCTGCGGAGGAAAAGGAATCCTGCAAATGAAGAAATTCACAGGAAACCTGCCATGGGCCAGCGAATCAACGGTCGTTCAGGACCTGGACCGTGCCTTCGCCGGAACGCAACCAATAGAGACCCAAAGGAAGGCTCGTACGCGCACGGTCCCAACCGGCCTGGAGCGATGCGCCGAACGGGAATCGGGCCAGGAGCGCTCCATGGACATCGTAGACGGTGACGCTTTGATCCGTGCTGGCCTGCTGAAGGCGGGAAGAAGGAGCCACGGAGGAGAGCTGTTTGCGCAGGAGAGGCATCATCGTTTGGGCGTAGCGCTTTCCCAGAGTTCGATAGGATGGCGCATCGAAGTGGACGTTCTGGCCATCGGCGGTGGTGGTGGTGAGCCCCTGGGCGGATACGACCTTGGCGCTGGAGATCGTGTTGGGCAAGGCGTCGATCATGGAGTTGGCCCCCTTCGAGCTCCCTGCGGGAGCGACCTCCCCAGCCAGGAGCGGTGTGTTCGCCGCCGTCAACCCAAGATCGCTCAACAGCTTCTCGTAGATTTTTTTCACCTGGCTCGCCCACGTGTTGTCGCCGGTGTTGGACTCGCCTTGGTGGAGCAGAATGCCGCGTATCACCCCTCGCTCCTGGGCCTTCTTGGCGACCGACACCAATCGACCGTAGGGATTGCCGTCGTAGTTGGCCGCGAACTGCTGCATCCAGCTAGCCTGGCTGGCGTAGTAGCTCTTGTACTTGTCCAGATCGAATCCTTCGATCTTGGTGCCACCCACCGCCACCACCACCAATCCGACGGTGTCGGTGGTGGCGAGACTGTCGGCCATGGTCCGGCCGAACCAGTCCACCACCGAAATTTTGGTGTCGCATCGGACGATGGGAGCGATCGCCGGGGTCCACACTCCCTGCGTCAGAGAGCGACCGCCACTGTTGCAGGTCACGGCGGCCAACTCCAGAAAACGGGGATTCACCACCTTGTCCTGGGCTTCTGGAGCATTGACCGCACCCTCCATGTTCGACTGGCCAAAGGCCACGAATACATGGAAGCGGGGGTTCGGAGCGGCCGAAGCTCCCGTGGCCACCACCAGGAGAAGCGCCGATAGCCTTGTCCATACCATTCGATTGATGATCATGTGATCTTCCCTTTCGTTCGAAGAAAATCGGTTTGCCACTATGATCTCATGAATACCTCCGAATGAATTCCTCCGCAGGTGGTTCAATAGGAAAAAAGGGGACACGTTGAGGAAAAGGGGGACATATTGACACCGTGAGGAATGCGGCTTGGCGAGGTGTTCCCCGAATCCAGATTCAAATGCGGTTTTTGCTGCTGATTATTGTCAGAATTACAACAAGGTTTAGGATTGAAGGCATTCGAAATTTCGATAGAGGAGTTCCGGATTCCCTAACATCCGGCCGTCACCGAAGTGACTTAGCTTTCAGGGAACGAACCGGTGAAGAATTCCCAACGAAGAGGTCCATGATGCATCGTCTCGGTATCGCTGAAACCATGCTGGCTGTGGCGTTGGTTGCAGCCGCGACGCCCTGTCGCGCGACGGAACCGGCTCCCGCGCAGATCAAGGCTCCTGCAGCCGAGTCCAGTCAGTTTCTGACCTGGACCTACCAGGACGCCCCGATGGGTCTCCACCTGCCGGCACGTGCGGATAACCCGTTGCCGGTGGTCATGTTCCTGCATGGGTGCAACAACGATCCGGTCATCGAGGAGCACTGGATCATCTCGGCCCTCAATGCGATCGAACCCGTCGCTGTTTTCCTGCCCACGGCACCGGTCACTCCCAACACCCCCTACACCTGCGCCGACTGGGGTGGAACCTACGATTCCAAGATCCGCTCGCAGATGAAGAACGCCCTGCATGAATTGGACAGCCTGGTCGCCACCCATGGGCTGGACGCCAACCGCCAATACCTATATGGGGAATCGATGGGAGGAGAGGGAGTCTACCGGTTGCTGGCGGACTTCCCCACGAAATTCGCGGGCGCCGTCGATGTCGCGGGCTACACGGTCAACAAAGGGTAAGCCCTCGGTAATCCCCTCTTTTTGCCTCCTGGAGGCCCTTTCTACTTTGCCCGCCCCGCTTTCCATCGGCTAGGCGTCAGGTCGGCGCATCCTTCGGCTGTCGGCTTGCAGGCTTTCGCGCGCAACAGCACATCCCCAAATATTCGGCGGGATCGATCCCCAGGAGCTTGCAGGATCCTACCAGGCTCATCAGCAGCGCAGCCCGCCTGGCGCCTTCTTCGGATCCGGCAAACATCCAATTCTTGCGACCGATGGCGATGGGGCGGATCGAGCGCTCGATGATGTTGTTGTCCAGATCCAGTCTCGCGTGGGTCAGGAATTGACGGAGACGGACGGATTGGTTGCGAAAGTAACCGATGGCTTCCCCAAACTTTCCCTTGGGGGTGGCGCTTTGGACCATGCGGGCGTTCCATGCTTCCAGTTCATCGACCACAGGCTTCATCCATTTTTGGCGCCGGTTCACGATGACTGCGTCGATCCTGCGTAGTCCGGTTGGACATCCACCTTGTTCCAGCGCCGGCCAAGTCGATCGGCAAATGTCTCGATGCGCCGATGGTGCGCGTAGAGATCGGCAATCCATTTGATCGCCACTGAGGCAGCCTGCCCCTGTCCGGTCAGCAAGGCCTCGTGGTACTTGCGGCGCGCATGCGCCCAGCACAAGCCATGGACCAGATCGTCACGCTCTTTGCACGCCTGGGCGTATCCTTCATACCCATCGGTCAAGACGCTTCCTGTCACACCGGAAAGAATCGCCTTGGCCACCGCATGGGATCGCCCATCGTCATAGAGAAAGGACACGCCAATCGACGTTCTATCGGGGCCACGCCCCAGCATAGCCCACAGGTAGTCGACGCTTGTCTTGCCCACCCCCAGTTTATCCTTTTCTCCCTTTTGGACTCTCAATGTGGTCTCGTCCACGTGCATGCATCCACACGTCTTGATCTCGCGCTCCAAGGCTTTGTGGATCGGCCCCAGAAGCTCGAAGATGGCCGCGATCCAGCCGATCATCGTGGTCTCGGCGATTTCCACACCCCAGCGCTTGAATTGGCTTGCGATGCGGTGCAGAGGAAGATGGTCGACATATTTCGACAGGATGATCCAGCTCACCAGATTTGCGGTGGGAATCCCCTTGTCGATGACGCTCACCGGTGGCTTGGCCTGTGCTACACCGCATTCGGTGCATTCCCGGCAGGCCATCTTGGGGCGCACGATGCGAAGACGGGTAAAGCGCGGCGGCACGATGTCCAGCTGCTCGCTGACATCATCTCCTATATGAACGCGTTGCTTGCCGCAGCACGGACAGGCCTTCTCCGCCTCGGGAACGTCGAGCACCGTGGTCTCGCAGGGGAGATTGTCCGGCAGCGCCACACGACCATGACCTGCAGGCTTGACGGTGCGCTCGTGCGCAGCGACCTGCTTGGTCTGGCCCAGAGAAGGATCAGGTGCCTGCACGCCAAACAGGTCGGATTCGGCGCCAAGCAATGCGGCGGGGAGCTTTTCGCTCTTGCGCCCGAAGATGTGGCGCTTGAGCAATTCCAACTGTTCGCGCAGGTACCGATTGTCGTCGCTCAGCTGTTTTACCTGAGCCCGCAACGCCTCGTTGGAGAGGCCGGAATCCAAGTCGGATTCCGGCACCGAGATCGCGTTGGATCGAGTCGATTTCACAAGGAGCAATATACCGCAAAGCCTCGATAAATGCTGATCAAATCGACGAATCAGACATCTTCTTGACGAGATGGAATCGCTTGTATTGGCGAACCATCTTCACTTGGATTCCATCGAGGATCAAAGACAGTTGCGCGTGCGAGATCGGGCCCTCGGTTGGATCCGGATGGAACATTCCCGCCTCCAATCTTTTGTGCCAGATGGCGTATCCCGTCTCATCCCACCACAGCGCTTTGACTTGGTCCCGGCGCTTGTTGAAAAACACGAAGACCTGTCCGGATGTGGGATCTTGCGACAGGAATTGGTTGCACATGCCGGAAAGCCCATTGAATGATTTGCGCATGTCGGCAGGCTGACCGCAAAGTAGGATCCGTAGGTTGGATGGGCTCAGCATCAGGCCACCTCTTCCCACTCGATGACCACCTCGACGAATTCGATGCGCGGCGAGCTCCCCGAAGGCAGCAGGCGCTCGCGTAGACGATGTCGCATCGCCTTCGAGCTGGCAAGCCAAGTGGCTGCGGCGTGTACTTGGGTATGTGCGAAAAAGACGTCCATGATTCCTCCTCGATAGGGCAATCGCGGAAGAATCAACTCACAAAGCAAGCGTGGGGAGAGGGGATCACCGAGGGCTTACAACAAAGGAGCGGCGCAGATGGCCAAAACCCCGATGTGGATCGTGATCGGAAGCGAGGACGACATGAGTCCGGTCGACAGCAGCCGCGCCATCTTCGCGGCCATCCAACGGGCGGGAGGAACCCTCGCGAAATATACCGAGTACCCGGACCTCGGGCATGTTCCCGCGATCGAAAAGGCTCGCACCGATGCAAATTTCCTGCAATGGCTGCTGGCGCAAAAAATGTCTTCCGGCGTGATTCCCAGACCCGATGTGTCCAACCAGTTCGAGTCCAAGGAGATCTTCTCCGTGGCGAAAGGAACCCTGCGGTTCACCACCGCGCCTCCTGTCGGCACCCGGTTGGCGTTCTCCGACGTGAGCGGAAAAACCCTCTTCGAAACGGACACCCGCAGCGCAAGCATCCAGCTTCCGAAAGCCCTGATGGGTCGGGTGGTGTTTTGGCGGATATCCGGGCTGGCGAATGCGCGATCGGGCAAGATGACTCTTCTGCCGTGAGGTCTCCGGGAATCCTCCCCACCTATGATTCCAGGGTCAGAGACTCTTCGCCAGCTCCCTCGCTTCCGCGTCCGCCCGCTTGACCAGAAACGGGATCCGGTGCGGCCCCGACATGGCGAGGATCCTCGATTTGGCCAGATCCAGCGGGCAGCCGATTGCCGTGACAAACAACGGTTTCTGGCTGTCTCCGCGCAAGATTTCGTGTTCCGGGGGGATTCCATGGAACCGCGTCTTGGCTACGCCGATCACCGCCGATCTTCCTCTGATCGCTTCGTGCAGGTGCATGCCCAAACCCGGCCGGTCCTCCCCGCCCAATGTCACATATCCATCGATGACAATGGCGGAGAAAACCCGTGGAATCCGGGCCAAGAGCGCCTGGATGCACGGGAGCTCGCGCTTGTAGAAGGCGCCAGGTTCGTAGTCTCCGAACACCGACTCCACCGCGGTAAACACCTCGAAAGGCCGCTGGGAATTCCATTCTTCGAACAGGATCCCGGCCACCGCCGCGGCACCGTTTCCGTACTGGACATCCACCACCAGATTCATGCGAAAAACTTCCTGCTCCTACAATGCGAGTTTGGAGCCTGCAGCCTTTTCTCCTGCGCTTGCAAGGATGGTTGCGGGCTTGGTCACTTGAGCGCAAATGTGTTCATGATGGCCTCGCCCGTACCTTTGCACCGTTCGAAGCTCGCTTGCTCGCAGGTAAGCGTCAGGACATACGCCTTCCCGTGGGCGATGGCGAAGTATTGCTCGAATTGGAGGTGGTACACCCCCTGCTCTCCGGTGTACATCAACAAGTGATATTCACCCTTCTTGCCCTTCTTCCTGGAATTCGCGATCACCTTCGAGTTGGCAATCAACCGGTCCACCTGGTCGAGCGAGATTTCCGTGTATCGATCCAGACTCACCTTCTGCCCCTGCAAGTCCTGGATCTGCAGGTTGATGTTGGGGCTGAACCGGTCCAGGACGGGTGGTTTCTCGAGAAAGATCACGAGCTCGGCGCCCGACAAGCCGGAACGATCCACGAGCACGCCTTCAGGGTGCTTCAGGGCGTATTTCCTGTTGGATAGTTCAGTCCAATCCGGATGGTCCTCGACCGAGATTCGAAGCTCCTCCGCCTTGACACAACCGAACAGCCCGGCCACGGCCACGCGCAACCAGAGAAACAATCCACGATTCATCGACCACTCCCTTTCCTTTTGACCGGAAAACGGCAAAGGACAATTTCCAACGGGATCCCGCTCCTGCATGCTTGAGAAACTACGCATTCATCCTTCGGCAAGCGGAATCTACGGAAACATCAGCGCGACTCCCACCCCACCCACGCTTCCGTAGCACAATCCCCGAATCTGTACATCCACCCAGCTGCGCGACCCTGTCCCCTGGGCGCTCCAAACCTGTCGCCCGCGCAGGTCCCTCAGGGAGACCGTCCACGCCGATCCCTCCGGCGCATCCAGCACAAGCACGCGTCCCACCGTGCGAAGCGACGCACCGGCGACGGGGCGAGGTGGCGGAGTTCGACAAATTCCGGTCGGACACCATTTGTAGACGTTCACCTTGCCCGCATAATCCTCCTCGGCCATCAGGAGCTTTTCGCCGGAGGGCATTGTGTAGGAATTCAGGGCATGCCAGAGATCGAACCAACCAGACGTGAAATTCGTTTCCGGTCCCGGAGCGATCCATCCCACCCCTTTGCCGGTATGCGCATCGTACACGGTGACCTCGCCATTGCGCCATGCGTGTGGTCCCTTGTCGACATAGCCCACATAGACGTATTGGGAATCGGCGGTGAGGTTGTTGGGAAACAGGCAGGTGTCCATCACGCGGCCATCCAGCGACTTGCTCCAGTCCTCTGGGAACTTGTACGGAACTTCGATCTTCCAGGTGTGCAATAGGGTATCTTCAGAATTGGCCGTTGGGCCCCAGCCCAGAAAGGGCAAAGCGTCGCGGCTCCAGTGGTCGTAGCGGTACAGGTTGGCGATCAATCCTTCGTGTCGGCCGGTGGCGACAATCATCGCGTCCTGCTCGCGCAGGTACCGCAGATACATCACGTAGTTGTTGTTCTCTTCCGACCGCACCTTGAAGGGAACCTTCCACCGACGGATCTTGTCTACTGGATACCGGGGAACCCCGTTGCGATCCAGGCCGCCGGTGGGAAACTGGACCATGTACGATCCCCCGCCCCACCAGATGTCCCCTGCATCGTCGATGTCGATCCCCCGCGTGTATGGAAACGCCAGCTCGTATTCGTGGAATTCCCCTTTCTGCACCTGGCCGTCGGCGTTGTCGTCGCGCCAGATCCAACGGCGGTCGTCGCCTTCGACCGCCGGCCAGTGGGGGCGTTTGTCCACAGCCCAGCGATCCCAGGCGCCCGTGTCGCGCAAAGCGCTCCCGATGGGCAGGAAGGCGGTTGGAATCCCGATCTCGGAGTTTTCCTCAAACCGGGTCACGACCAAAAAGTTTCCGTACATGTCGTCCAGAAAAAGGAACCGTTTGCCCTCGATTCTCCGAAACCACACCGATTCCAGCGAGTGCACCAAGCGGGGGTCGTCCGGGTACTTGAACGGATCGGTGGTGGCCGCCGCGAAGCTCCAGCTCTGGCCAGGTGGCTTGCTCCAATCCATGTGAAACCGCGTGGAGTTCTTGTGAAGCGACGTTCCCCCGCTGTCGGGATCGGCATCCACCGTGTTCACAAAGGCCAGTCCCAACACGCGCCACACCAGGCTGTCGTGCGGACCTGAGCCGGAAAAGCAGCGGATGTCGGTGCCGCCGCCCACCTGCATGGGCATGCCGGTGTTTCCCACGTAAAGCCTACCCAAGCTGTCCATCCCCACGCCGCGCAGCCCCCAGAAGCGTTTGTCGCCGGTCGCGCCGCGCACGGGCCCCGCGAACACCCCGCCGGAGTCCCCGAAAGTCGCGACCAATTTTGGCTCCGAGGAGACATCGAAGAACTTGATGTTCTGGTCGGGACCGTTGTCGGCCACCATGAGCCGCCCGAGGTTATCGAAGGCGATGGCGGTGGGATCCACGAGATTTTTGATGGAACGGCCGTCGGAGGATTCGATCCAGGGGAGGCTGTCCTTGGGAGGCGGGAACACCTTTCCCAGGAAAGCGCGACCCCAGAAGTTTCGGATGTTCCAGGTGACACCTTTTGACACGGCGCGCCTGGACGGATGGGGATTGGTGGAATCCTTCTCCCAGTTGAACCCCACGGAGCGCCCGTCCTTGTATTTGCCATCCGGGTGCTGGGCTTCGTCCCAAAACGACTGGGTGAGCACCGTGCCGTCGGGCTTGACGGTCATTTCTTCGATGAAGTTCTGGATGTGGTCCCAGGGGTTGCCACCGGAATTGGCCACCCAATGGTTTTGCACGCCAGGGATGGGAGGCAGGGCATGGAGGGAAATGCCGCAGAAAACCAAACAGAGAGGGAAGACGTTTCGCATGGGTCTTGAGGAAGGTATTCTTAGCACGATGCTCCGTAAGCCCATCCTCGGAATTTTCCTCCTTTTTGCCGCCGCCTGCCAGAAGGAATCGCCCACCACGGCTGTGGAAGCGCCCGCCGTGGCGCCGGTGAAAATCATCGAGGCAGATCCCGTGGTGGATGCTCGCGACCGCCGCACCTACAGCACCGTCCAAATCGGCCAACAGGAGTGGATGGCGGAGAATCTCGAGTTCGATCCGAAGGATTCCGTTTGGAGCAGGGCCAACCCGGGCTTGATCGCCTCCCACCGCTACTACAGCTGGCCCTCGGCCATGGGTGGTGACACCGTCCTCCCCAATTGGTGCGACGTGAACAAGCCTCCGCGCGGAGTCTGCCCTGCGGGATGGCATCTGCCGGACACCTCCGAATGGCTCGTCCTGGCCCGTTCCTTGGGCGGCACGGAAGCGGCAGGACAGTTTTTAAAAGGAACCGTGGGCTGGGATCCCCCCCTCGACGGCTCGGCACCCGACACGGGCCTCCACCTGTTCAACGCCCGCCCCTTCGGCTACTGGACCCGTGGCGACCAGGGCTTTGGCCTGTCCGGCCACACCCCGCCCGACAGCGCCTTCCTGGAGGAAGGCTCCCGAGCCGCCTACTGGACCCGCTCCAACCGCGTAGACTTCTCCTGCACCAGCGCCTGGGCAGTCTTCCTGGCCGCCCAGGACAGAGGAATGCGCCTGCTGGTGGTCCCGCGCGTGACGGCCCTGAACATCAGGTGTGTGAGGGATACGCTGTAGGCGCTGATCAGGAGGGTTCTACGGGAATTCCCCTAGAGCCACCTGACCACCACATCCTGGTGCTGCTCGCGGCGCAAACGCTCGTCCCACGGCATTGCTCTGCCGGCAGGAGTGCGGTCGAAGATCACCAGGGTTTGGGTCGCATCGCGCCCCACCTTGTCGGCATAGCGGGCAATCTGATTCAAGCCCTTCTTCAGAGTCGCTTCTCGGCCGTGGCGAGGGTGCACCAGCTTGATCTCGATGATGTGCTTGTGGCCTTTCCACTCGATCAGCATATCCATCCGTTCACGCCCCACTGCCGCCTCGCGCGTGAGCCTAGCCCCGCCGTTCAGGACCCGCTGGAAAAAGGCCATCAACAAGAGATGGGGAAACACTTCGGTGTAATCGGCCTTCAGCTCCCATAGATCGCCGTTCTCGCGCCAAAAATCGGCAAATTCGTCGAACAGAGCCTCCAGGTCCAGATCGCCGTCGTCCTTGGTCCATCGGAACTCGGGGGCGGGGATGGCCAATTGTTGCCCATAGTTGAGCGTGCGGATCAGCACTTCCCGGTAGATGGGATTGGCGATACTCGGCACACCGTTCTCCAACGCCACCAGCCCCAGATCCAGGCACAGACGGAAATCGTCACCATCGGCCAGGGTGGGGTCGGAATCCCCCGCCAGGATGGGCTGCACGATGCGCTTGACCTTGGGGTCGCGCAGACGCTCGGCCAAGCTGTCGATGTGCACCGCGCGGCTCTTGATCAGCTCCTCCTTGGCGGCCTCGATGTGGTCGGCCGTGATCGGAGAACCGTCCATCACCAACCGGGTAACGCAGAGATCCGCCAGGGTGTTCACCAACCAGGGCTGTCCACCCGTGAGGCGAAACACCTCGGAGATCGACTCGTCCGTGAAGACTTGGCCCGTTGCCGCCGTGTGTTGGGAAAGCAACTCCCGGACCTCGCCTTCCGTGAAGTTCCGCAAGGTGTAGGAATCCTTCTTGATGTTGAAGGGACTTCCCGGGTTCACCGCCACCCCGTCCTTGCTGTGGATCAGGTAGTCTTTGAGGTCGCGCATCCCCACCAGCGCCACCGAAGCGGGAAATCGGCCCACGCCACGGCTCGCGAAACCACCACGCAACTGTCGCAGAAAACTGACGAGCGTCGCGCCGGAAAGGGTATCCACTTCATCGAAGAGGATCACCAATGGCTTGGGTGCGCACAGCTCCGACCATTGTTTGATCGTTTCGGTGAGCTGGATCGCGGGATCAGCCCCCACAGGTGGTTTCAAGGGTACCGGAACACCAAAATCACCGGCATAATTACGAATCGCCCCACAGATCGCCGGCGTCGCCAACGCCAAATCCTCGATCCCTTGGCATGCCTCCACGCTCACGTAGCAGGCCACAACTTGGTCCGAAGCGTTCAGGGACCGCATCCACGACATCAGGAAACTTGTTTTCCCGGTCTGGCGTGGCGCATGGAGTACCCAGTACAACTCTTCGTCGATCAGGCGCTGAAGGTCGCGACTGGGTAGCCGCGCCTCGGGAGCCAGCATGTAATGCATCTCGGGACGGCAAGGGCCAGTGGTATTGAACGACTTCGAACGAGCTGCCATGTTCCCAATCTAGGTTCTGGAAAGACCTGGACCCGAAAACCCGGGGGGTCCAAATGGAGATCGTCTTAGCCTACAACCACCGCACCACCACGTCCTGGTGTTCTTCGCGGCGCAAGCGTTCTTCCCACGACATGGCCCTTCCGGCGGGAGTGCGGTCGAAAATCACCAGGGTTTGGGTCGCATCGCGCCCCACCTTATCGGCATAGCGGTCAATCTGGTTCAAGCCCTTCTTCAGGGTTGCTTCCCGGCCGTGGCGAGGGTGCACCAGCCTGATTTCGATGATGTGCTTGTGGCCTTTCCACTCGATCAGCATGTCCATCCGTTCACGTCCCACCGCCGCTTCTCGCGTGAGCCGAGCTCCGCCGTTCAAGACCCGCTGGAAAAAGGCCATCAACAAGAGATGGGGAAACACTTCGGTGTAATCGGCCTTCAGCTCCCATAGATCGCCGTTCTCGCGCCAAAAATCGGCAAATTCGTCGAACAGAGCCTCCAGGTCCAGATCGCCGTCGTCCTTGGTCCATCGGAACTCGGGGGCGGGGATGGCCAATTGTTGCCCATAGTTGAGCGTGCGGATCAGCACTTCCCGGTAGATGGGATTGGCGATACTCGGCACACCGTTCTCCAACGCCACCAGCCCCAGATCCAGGCACAGACGGAAATCGTCACCATCGGCCAGGGTGGGGTCGGAATCCCCCGCCAGGATGGGCTGCACGATGCGCTTGACCTTGGGGTCGCGCAGACGCTCGGCCAAGCTGTCGATATGCACCGCGCGGCTCTTGATCAGCTCCTCCTTGGCGGCCTCGATGTGGTCGGCGGTGATGGGAGACCCGTCCATCACCAACCGGGTAACGCAGAGATCCGCCAGGGTATTCACCAGCCAAGGCTGACCACCCGTGAGCCGAAACACCTCGGAGATCGACTCGTCCGTGAAGACTTGGCCCGTTGCCGCCGTGTGTTGGGAAAGCAACTCCCGGACCTCACCTCCCGTGAAGTTCCGCAAGGTGTAGGAATCCTTCTTGATATTGAAGGGACTTCCCGGGTTCACCGCCACCCCGTCCTTGCTGTGGATCAGGTAGTCTTTGAGGTCGCGCATCCCCACCAGCGCCACCGAAGTGGGAAATCGGCCCACGCCACGGCTCGCGAAACCACCGCGCAACTGTCGCAGGAAACTGACGAGCGTCCTGCCGGAAAGGGTATCCACTTCATCGAAGAGGATCACCAATGGCTTGGGTGCGCACAATGCGGCCCATTCCGAAAACTGTGCGGCTAGGGCGCTGGCGGCGGGAACGTCCTTCGGGATGGCGGGGACATACGCCGAATCCAGCATTTTCCCAGCATAGTCGACCACGGCATGACAGATGGAGGGCAGAGCTTCCTCGACCTCTTCTATCCCCTGGCAGCGCTCCACGCTCACGTAGCAAGCCACAACCTGTTCGGAGGCGTTCAGGGACCGCATCCACGACATCAGGAAGCTGGTTTTCCCGGTCTGGCGTGGCGCATGGAGCACCCAGTACAACTCTTCGTCGATCAGGCGCTGAAGGTCGCGACTGGGTAGCCGCGCCTCGGGAGCCAGCATGTAATGCATTTCGGGACGGCAAGGGCCAGTGGTATTGAACGACTTCGAACGAGCTGCCATATTCCCAATCTAGGTTCTGGAAAGACCTGGACCCGAAAACCCGGGGGGGTCCCAAGCGAGCGATCCTACGCCCCTTCCAAAACCCCGAACGGCTTCTTGAGGCTCTCGATTCCCGTGAGGCCCAACTTCTTCCACTCCTTGAGGGTGTCCTGGCTGATGTAGAGGTAACTATCGGGCCAAGGCTCCAGCACGAACACGCGGGCATCACTCCTTTTGGGGGCCAAAACCACCGGATCCTTCACGGTATGGAGCAACGGATAGGTCTTCCCACATCCCGGGCAGTCTTTCTTCCATTCCAGCTGGGTTCGGTCCATGTCCAGCTTCAGGAGATGGGCGCATTCCACCAGGTAGATGGCCTCCTTGGGATCCCACTCGTAGTAGTACTTATTCTCCTTGGACAGGGGGATCTTGGAAGCCTGGTGGAAAGTCACCGGAAGCCCCTGCGCTTCCATGGTCTGTTTGGCTTTTGGGGTGGCGAAGAGGAAAGGGCTGGAATGCGGAAGAATCAGATCAGAAACCTCGCGTCCCTTATGCCTTCGAAAATGGACCTGAAGAGTTTCCGCACTAAACCAAGGAAGCGTCCGATCAGAAGGCTGCGAGCACGTGGAGCACATTTCTTTTTGAAAATTCCAAGGACCCTCAAGATCACAGTGAGTACCTGCATTTAGATCTTGACGCAGGATTTTATAGACCTTTGTCATTCTGCTGTCCATTCCCCAAATGGCTTTTCACCTCGTAGGCTCGGCACTCCACGGACTTTTTTCAGTCTGAGCTCTTTGATAAAATCTTCCGAAAAATAAGCCTGCGGCTCATACCCAGCCACGCAGAATAGATGAAATTGGCTTCTAGCCCCTTTAAACAGATATTTCCCTTGATTACCACTCCAATACCATGAAGTTCTGCCACACCCAGGACAGTCAACGTTTCGACTCTTCCGAAAGGCCACCGGGTCCAATTCCACCGAAAACGCCCCCTCTACCCCGATCATTTCTTTCTGGCGGCTATCTTTTTTATTTTTCGAACGAAGGACGGCTGGGTATGTCCTCACAGAGATCCCCATGTCCTTGATGATTTCCAGAACCCTTGGCGTTGCAAGCAAGAAACCACCACCACGCGGCAAAGCAAACTCAATCGAATCAAAATCTTCCCCATCATATTGTCCGACGTATGGAAACGTCAATGTATCCGGGAAAACAGCTCCGCCAGGGAGATCTCTTGCACAAACGAGACAAAACTTTCGCCCCAAATGAGGCGTAACCCCCTGATAAAAGCAAGTTCTGCCAAATGTGATGTTGTAAATGTTCATCTTCAAAACCCTCGACAACGTTTTGAATATTTTTCCATTTCCACAAATGGAGTTTCGAGAATTTCCGCAAAACCATGATCAAATGCGCAAGGGCTGAAACCCCTAAAAAACGAGGAACAATGGAAAACAATCATTTCCAAACCCCTTCTGACAAAGCCTAGCTGGACTGATCTCCTCCGCAGGTAGGATTAAAATAGTCCCGCTGCAGACACGATTTTTCTCTTTCCTCCCCCATTCTTCAACGAACCGGCCCCACCCATGACCGCCGCGATCAGCCTACGCGACCGCCGTTGCCGCCGTCTGCCCGCCCCCGTATTCCGGGCGATCCGAGAATCGCCCCGACATCGCCCATCGGGCAACGACGGCCATTCCCGTCGGCCCACACCTTTTCCACCACCCCAGCCTTACCCAGACATCCCAGCCAGTTCGCTCAACCCACCGGCCAGCGAAGCGGGTTGGGTCGGCGAACCTGGGTTGGCGGAAGTGGCTGGGATTGGCGGGGAGGAAGGGGTCGTGCCCTCACCCTCCCCCTCTCCCCAGCGGGGGAGAGGGACTCGGCGTTCGGGGCATCGACCATTCAGCCGGCCAGCGAAGCGGCGCCGGAAATTGGTACCCACCAAACGGAAAACTGACCCGCAGATCGTGGATGCAGACGAAGTGAAACGAGCCATCCCGGACCCGAAGGCGTACGCGCTGGTACGTCGAGGGTCCGGGATGGCTCGTTGAGCGAGTATGCGCCGCGAGATGCGGGTCAGCGCTTCGCGGCAACCTCACCGGCGACAAACTCCACAAACTCCCCGATCGTCTTGGCTCCCAGATCCCCCGCCCCGCGCTGGCGGACAGAAACTGTCCCGGAGGCAGCCTCCTTTTCGCCCACCACCAGGATGAACGGCAGGCGCTGGCCTTCCGCTTCGCGGATCTTGTAGCCGAGCTTCTGGTTTTGCTCGTCCACCGTCACGCGCAAACCCGCCTTGCGAAGGGCCGATGCGGTCGCGCGGGCGGCGTCCAGGAACTTTTCGGAAACCGGCAAGATGGTGGCTTGCACGGGCGAGAGCCACACGGGGAAGGCTCCCGCGTAGTTTTCGATCAGGATGCCGATGAACCTCTCCAACGAGCCCAGGATGGCGCGGTGCAGCATGATGGGGGTATGGCGGGCGCCGTCCTCACCCACATATTGGGCGCCGAGGCGTTCGGGCAAGTTGGGGTCCACCTGGATGGTGCCGCACTGCCAGTGGCGTCCCAGGCAATCCTTGAGGGTGAATTCCAGCTTGGGACCATAGAACGCGCCTTCGCCAGGGTTCAGTTCGGTGACCAATCCTGCGAACTCGCAGGCGTCGGCCAGGGCCTTCTCCACGCGATCCCAGGATTCATCCGTGCCCACCCGCTTTTCAGGACGCGTGGAGAACTTCACGATGACTTCGTTGAATCCGAAGTCGGCGTACATCTCCTTGAGGAGCTTGCAGAAATCCGCGACTTCCTGTCCGATCTGTTCGGGGGTGCAGAAGATGTGGGCGTCGTCCTGCACGAAGGCCCGCACACGCATGATGCCGTGCAACGTGCCGGAGGGCTCGTTGCGCACACAGGAGCCGAACTCCGCCATGCGAAGGGGCAGCTCGCGGTAGCTGCGCAGCCCCTGGTTGAAGATCTGGATGTGGCCGGGGCAGTTCATCGGCTTGATCGCGTAGATGCGCTTTTCCGATTCGGTCACAAACATGTTGTCCTGGTACTTGTCCCAGTGACCCGATTTTTCCCAAAGGACCTTGGAAGCCACGCTGGGGGTGTTCACCTCCACGTAGCCCGCGGCCTCGATCTTTTCGCGCACATAGGTTTGCAGCGCGCGGTACAGCGCCCAGCCCTGCGGGTGCCAGAACACCATGCCCGGCATGTCGTCTTGCAGGTGGAACAATTCCAGCTTGCGCCCGATCACGCGGTGGTCGCGCTTCTTGGCCTCTTCCAAGGCGGTCACGTGGGCCTCGAGCGCCTTCTTGTCGTGGAAGGCGGTGGCGTAGATGCGCTGGAGCATCGGACGTTTTTCGTCACCGCGCCAGTAGGCGCCGGCCACGGACAACAGTTTCACGAACTTCAAGAAACCGGTGTGCGGAACGTGGGGCCCACGGCAGAGGTCGAAGAAATCACCCTGCGTGTAGTAGCTGACCGTTTCGTCGGTCCACTCCTGCATCATCTCGACCTTGTAGGGCTCGGCTTGCACGCCCCACTTCTCGATCGCTTCCAGGCGCTTGATGTCGGTGCGATCGATCGACAATTTCTGCCCGGCAAGCTCGGTCATCTTCGCTTCGATGGCGGCGAAGTCGTCGGGGGTGAACTTGTGGGGCGAGTCGATGTCGTAGTAAAAGCCATTTTCGATCACTGGCCCGATCGCGAGCTTGGTGCCGGGAAACAGCTGCACGATCGCCTGGGCCATGAGGTGGGCGCTGGAGTGGCGCACGATTTCCAGGGATTCGGCGTCCTTGGCCGTCAGAATCCGGAACGCGCCTGAACCCGGAAGCGCACGCTTGAGGTCCCATTGCTTGCCATCGATCACCACGGCCACGGCGGCATCGGCCAACCGAGGGGAGATGGACATCGCGATGTCCAGGCCGGTGGTGCCCGCGGTCACCTGCTTTTCCGATCCGTCGGGCAGTGTGAGCTTGAGCGTATCCATGGCCAGTTCTCCGTGTTGAATGGGTAGAGCGCATCCACGAACATTGTGGATGGCAAGGAGCGAAAACTAGCAAGACCCGGAAGCAATCAGCTCGCTTGCGCGGGACTTCCCATGTGTCGCAGCCAGCGGTAGTGGGATGCGATTCCCTTCCAGAAGCCGCCATGATCGTGGTAGGCAACGCCGTGGCGAAGGCAAACAGCTTCCACCAAGGGCGCCAGCGCCGGGTAGTGGACATGGCTGATGCGCGGAAACAGATGATGCTCGATCTGGTAGTTCAGGCCTCCCAGGCACCAGGTCACGAAGGCATTTCCACGGCTGAAATCCACGGTGGTCCGCACTTGATGCCGGGCCCAGCCCGCATCCAACTTGCCGGTCACGGGGTCCGGAGTCGGAAATTGCGCCTCCCCCACGGCGTGCGCCAACTGGAAGACCACACTCAGCACGATCCCCAGCACCACACTCCCCAGCACGTAGCAGGCGATCACGGAGCCGAGCGGGTGGAACAGGGAGGGAATCCCGATGGTCCAACCGAAGAACGCCAAGCGCCCCAGGAGAAACAAGGCCAGATCCCAGCCCTTGGGCCGGGGCATGCGCCGTGCGCCCAATCTTCCCACGAGCACGTCCCGGAAATCGTCGAACCATTGCCACTTCAAGGCCAAGATCCCGTACAGTGGCCAGATGTACAGATGCTGGAAGCGATGCAGCATCCGACGCGGATGATCCGGGCTCACCCTGCCGAAGGGCCCCAGATCGATGTCGGTGTCGTGGCCGGCGATGTTCACGTACATGTGGTGGAGGACGTCGTGTTTCCAGCGCCACACATAGGAACTCGCCCCGATCAGGTCCAGGGAAGCGGCCGCAAGTCGATTGATCCAGTGGTGTCGGGAATAGGCGTGGTGGCCGCCATCATGCTGGACGTTGAACCCGATCCCGGCCACCACCATCGCAAGGAACACGACCAGGGCAACGACGGCCCAGAACGGAAGCGCGACGAACAGAAGGGTCGAGTAGGCCATCCCCGCCAAGCTCAGCAACACGGCGGTCTTGAGGAACATGGACAGGCGATCGCGGGTGGAGATCCCGGCCTCCTGGAAATACCCGTCGACGACCCTGCGCAGATCGGCTTCGAACTCGTCCGATCGCTCGAAACGAGGAGAAACCTGGTGACCGATCACAGGGGTTTCCACCGGTTCGTTCTGGGCGGGATTCGAGGCACTGTTCATCGTCGGCATCTTCCCTGGTAAATGGTGTCCGTTCGCCGACAAAAAAGTCCCTGATACGAAAAAAGGCCGGGAGTCGCTCGGTTCGGAGCAATCCCGGCCATTTTTTGTCATCGAGAATGGGCTGTACTGGAATCGAACCAGTGACCCCTACCATGTCAAGGTAGTACTCTAACCAGCTGAGCTAACAGCCCGATGAGGGGAGAAAAGATAGCGCAGGTTTTCCGGATGGCAAGGGACCCCTGCGGTTTATGGAGCGATCTCCACCTTGGTCCCAACCTTGACCCGCCCCCAAAGGGAATCCATTCCAGCATCCGTCACCGCGACGCAACCCAAGGTCCAGTCATAGGCGATGTGACCACCGTGTATGCAAATGTCTCCCCCCATCGAGGTGGATTGAGGAGGCAGTCTTCCCGCCCTGTGGGCCTGCAGAATAGACAGGTATTCCTTTTGATTGATCACCCCGTAGTGCCGAGCCTGTTCCGCGTCTTGTATCGATGGATAATCCAGCAGAAACGACTTGTAGTAGTGGCTGTTGGGATTGCGCGAACGGATCGTGTAGACCCCTTCCGGGGTTTTTCTATCGCCACGAATCATTTTGGCACCGGCGTCCGCGCCGCCGTTTCCCAACGCCACGCCGTAGACCTTCAGGGTATCCTTGCCGTCCATCACCAACATGCGTCGCGCGGTCTTTTCCACACGCAGATGAAATCCCGCGATGGTGCCGGAGAAAGTCGAGGCCAAAACACAGGACAATACGACGGAAAGCACGGGAAACCTCCGACCAAAAGAGGGAACGAGGCTGCCTCCGAGGACGGTTCAGCAAGGGAAGCAATCTGGCTCAATAATACCTCGTCCCGTTCGAAATCGCCGTGCGTTCCGTGTCAGAAATAGGTCAGGAGACGGTCAGCTGCGGATACGCCAGAGGAGAACCCAAACCACACCAAGAATGATCCAAAGCTTCACTTCGCCGGAACGCCGACCCCAGGCGCGCGAACCATGGGTGTGGAGGCTATGGAATGCCGTCCATGCCAAACCGGCGGTCAGCACGATTCCTGCGATGTACGCGCCGGACCAGTCAGGAGTCGAACTGAAAATCCGATACAGAACATAGTAGACCGTGAAGGCTAGCGGAAGCAGCGCCAGTTGCGCGGAACGCCGCTCCCCATATAGGATTGGAAAGGTTCGCGCTCCCATGGCGTGATCTCCCTCGACATCTTGGATGTCCTTGTACAGCTCCCGCACCAGCGTGAGGGAAAATGCGCAGACCATAAGGACGGAGACTTGTCGGTTCCAGCCGGGTCCGCACAACGCACCGTATGCTACGGTGGCTGCGCATACCGCCGCGACAGATGCGTTGCCCACCAGAGGCTTGGACTTCAAGTCACGATCGTAGACGAACAACACCGATGCCACGGTCACGGCAATGATCAACGCGTCTACGTACGCGTAGGCCGCGATCATCAGCCCCAAGGCCAGGCACCAACCCGCCAGCCGCAATGCGGTGGTCATGTCCAATGCGCCCGTGACCAGGACTCGATCAGGGCGGTTCACCCGATCGGCTGGCAGATCGCAGATGTCATTGTAGATGTTGCCGAAAGCCGCGATGAGAAACGCGGAAACCGCCAGCAACCAAGGCTTGTCCCTGGACAGGGATGACCCGGCGGCCCAAGATCCGGCCAGGCTCGTCGCGGATGCGACCAGACAATTCCCGATCCGGACCAGACGAAAACTGGAATGAAGTTTGCGGACATCCACCTGAATGGAAAAGGTAGCCAAACCATCCAATTCGGGGGAGCCGGTGAACCTGCCGCCGCAATTGTCCGACCCATTTCAAATCCTTCCAAAAAATTTCACAAACCCTCTAGCCAATCCCAACTGCCGGTGATAACTTCTATTACAGAGGAGGGACGTGCAGGGGTTTACCCAGGTCCGTCATCGGTCGAATAGGCTCTGGCAGCGGGGATAGAAAGCAATCGGGGAATGCAACCGCCATCCTGTTCGACCCTCCTCGACCCCGGTCTCCTGCGAAGGGGACCGAGGTCGAGGATCCTTGGAATCGAGAGCCAGGCGGTCGCCTGGCTCTTTTGTTTTGTGCAAAGAGCAAACGGAGCCCTCGATCGACTGGTATCTTGATGTCCATGCTAGGAACGATCGAGCTCGAATCTTTGGCCATCCCGTGCATCGTCGGAATCTTCCCCTTCGAGCGCATACAGGAACAACCCGTCTTCGCCTCCATTGCCATGGACCTGGACTTCGCCCCTGCCGCCGCATCGGAATCTGTCGATGATACGGTCGACTACGCGGCTTTGGCCGAGTCGATCCACGCTCTTGTCCGGGAAGCGAAATTCCAGCTGATCGAAACGATGGCGGAAGAAATCGCCAAACACATCCTGTCGGCACACCCCCAAGTGGAATCCGTGCGAGTCGCCGTGCACAAGCCCCAGGCAGTGCCGCAAGCCAAGGACACCCGCGTTCGCGTGGCGAGGTCCCGTTGACCGCAAGGCGCCGGACCGCGCTGGTGACAGGCTCCAGCGTCCGCACAGGGCGCCGCATCGCGCAGCGACTCGCCAGCGACGGCTACCATGTGGTGGTGCACGGCAAGGAAGGCGCGCAGGAGCTCGCCGAAGAGACCGCGCACCTGTGCAGGGAAGCCGGAGGCTCGGCGGAAATTTCCTTGGCGGACCTGGCCGACGAGAATGGCTGCCGTAAATTGTCCTCATCCGTTTCCGACCCCCTGGACCTGTTGGTGCACAATGTCGGGATCTATCGCACCGGAGGATTGTTGGAGATGGCGACCGCCGATTGGCACGACACCCTGCGCACCAATCTGGATGCGCCTTTCCATCTGACGCGACTGCTGGTGGACCGGATGCCTCGCGGTAGTTCCATCGTGGCGCTGGGCTACGTCGGAACAGGCAAGCTCGCAGGAACCACCAGGACCGCGGCGTATTCCGTTTCCAAGACAGGGCTGCTGGTCCTGGTGCGATCCTTGGCGATGGAACTGGGGCCCCGAGGGATCCGGGTCAACATGGTTTCACCGGGGCAACTGGAAAATTCCGTGGATCTCCCAGCCGACATCGCCAGCCGAGTGCCTCTGGGTCGCGCCGGGCGCGAAGAGGAGATCGCCGAAGCCGTGGCCTGGCTCGCCTCGGAGAAGGCATCCTACATCACCGGACAGGAATTGGAAATCGCCGGCGGACTCATGCTGGGATTGAGGGGACAATGATCGGAATATTGCAGCTTGTCGCGGCGCTTGCGGCAGTTTCGGCACCGGAGATCGCACGCTGCGACGGAGTGTGCACCTTGACCAAGAACGGGCTGGAAATCGTGGTGGCCGTCGGCGACACCGTGAAGCTCCAGTGGCAGGGACAGCGTGCCCACCGCGGCCCCAAGGATGGCATCGAGCTGGACAACCACTCCATGCTGATTTCGCCCACCACCGAGGGACGGGAACTTCATCGCCTGACCGCTTCCTCCGGTCGGGATCCGTGGGAATTTCGAGTGGAAGGAATTCCGCGCCGACACCTTGACCTGGAAATCCGCGCGGTCGGAACCGATCCGCGGGTGTTGCATTGGAAAATCCAGGCGGTTGGACGCGAGGTCGACCGACTCTTTCGAAAGTCCGGCCTTTCCATCGGACTTGTGCAAGGACTGCCGATCTACTTGGATCGCAAGGAATGGGATGTCAATCGCAACGAAAGGCTGGACCTTTGGCGCAACGGCACCATCGCCAGCCCCGCACCGGAGCAGGCCAAGTTGATGAAGCAACTCGTCCGTCGCGGGCTGGAATTTCCAAAAATCGTCCTGCTCCAGGAAAAATCGCGCGTCGGCTGGAGTCTCAAGGAAGAGGTTCGCGCAAACGACACCGTCTTGCACCTGGCGGACAACGAGCCCCTGGTCTGGCGGGACAAGGCCGGAACACCGATGCGCTACGTCCTGGAAAGTCCGAGCCGGGACCGCGCGGACACGTTTTCCGTGCTGGGGTATCTGGCCGGGGGAGCCTTGCGGATCGGCACCTCCACCGGTGGCTGGAAATGGGACCATCCCACCAACGATCTGGTGCTGCGTCCGGAATCGGAAGCCCCAGGATTCGGTTTCGTGGACCACGTCGAGGAACGAGCCCCGCCCGTGCTGTTGATCGCGCCCACCGACACCAGCTCGCTGCGTCAAGCCCGGATCCTGGCCCGGGAGGTGGGCCACGCGTTGGGACTGCAGGATACTTCCGCCAGCAACAATCTGATGTCGGCGCTGTTGCGGATGGATGTCCCGGATCCAGTCCTGGAGACCGATCAGGTCAGGGATCTCGCGCGGCGGATGACGGAGATCGGGATTCCGGCTCTGAACAAATCGCGGCGCTGAGTTCGGCGGAGGCCATCGGTCGGCCGGAAGGCCCGACAAGCGCCCCTTCCATCCTCGCCTCCAGAATGGGCTTCCCGTCTGGTCCCACCAGGCGCTGTCGGAACACGAACCGGACGCGACCATCCATTTGTGCGGTGGTCTCCACCCGGAAGCGATCCTTCGGTCGCAGCGATCGGCGGTATTCGAGCGTGGCCTTCACCAGGACGAGCTGCCGACCGGCACGCGACATCTCCACGAAATCGACGCCTCGCGAGAGCAGGAACTGGTGGCGGGCGTGTTCCAGGTAGTTCTGGTAGACTGCGTTGTTGACCACCCCCTGCAGATCGCACTCGTAGTCGCGGACCTCGAAATCCACCTGGTGGACAAAATCCGTCGCGTCAGGCATTCTGGCCCTCCTGGATGCGAGCCAGAAGTTCGTCGTGGATCCGGCCATTGGTGGCCACGGTCTGCAACCCGAAAATGTCGTGGCCTCCGCCTCGGTAGTCGCTTACCTTCCCGCCGGCTTCTTCCACAAGAAGCACCCCCGCTGCGCAATCCCATGGTTGCAAAAAGGATTCCCAATAGCCATCCAGCCTTCCGCAAGCCACGTAGGCCAGGTCGATGCCCGCCGTTCCCATGCGCCGGATCCCCCGGGCGTGGGGCACCACGGCACAGAAAGTCTCCAGGGTACGGCGAGGATTCTCTCGGATGGAATACGGAAAACCCGTGGCCAGCAGGGAGCGCTGCAGTTCGGTGGCTTGGGTCACATGGATCGCCGTGCCGTTGAGGAACGCCCCTTGCCCCCGCACCGCGGAGAACATCTCGTCGCGGATGGGCTCGTAGATCACTCCCGCCACGGTCGTTTCGCGATGGCGCAGGGCGATGCAGACGGCGAAAATCGGGATCCCGTAGGCGAAGCTGACGGTTCCGTCCAGCGGATCGAAAATCCATGTCCACTCCGCATCCGGTCGATGGAGGTTTTCCTCTTCCTCCCCGATCTGCGCGTGATCCGGGAAACGCGCCTGGATCCATTCCCGCAGGAAACGTTCGGAGGCTTTGTCGTATTCGGTGACCAGATCCGTGACCCGGCCCTTTTCCTGGAGGTCGCGAACCTGCCCGAAACCCTGTCGGAGGATCTCACCGGCTGCCCGAGCAGCTTCGATCAAGTGTTCGATCATGGTTGCAAGCGTAGAAAGCTTCTCGCCTCGAAGGTACCTTGTCGAGCGATGGCCTACCCAACGATCCGCACCGACTTCTCCCGTGTCCCTTCCCCCTGCTACGTGCTGGACCAGGCACGTTTGCGGGAAAACCTCGAAAGGCTCGCGCGGGTCCAACGGGAATCGGGAGCCAAGGTCATCTGCGCCCTGAAGGGTTTCTCGTTCTGGCGCTCGTTTCCCATGGTCGGCCAATACCTTTCGGGCGCCACGGCAAGCTCCCTGAACGAGGCGATCCTGGCCAGTTCGGAAATGGGAGGCGAGCTTCATGTCTACGCTCCCGGCTACGCCGACGACGAGATCGACCAGATCCTGGACCTGGCGGGCCACATCACTTTCAACAGCTTTTCGCAATGGCGGACGTTTCGGGATAAAACCCTCGCGCACCCCCGGCGACCGTCGCCCGGGATCCGCGTCAATCCCGAATACAGCCAGGTGGAAACCGACCTGTACAATCCGTGCGCACCGTTTTCCCGGCTAGGGGTCATCTTGGACGAATTCCGTCCGGATGAGCTCGATGGACTCGAAGGCCTGCATGTCCACGCCTTGTGCGAACAGAACGCGGACGCGTTCGAAGGACTCCTGGGAGCATTCGAAACCAAATTCGGACAGTTTTTGCCAAATCTGAAATGGGTGAACTTCGGAGGTGGCCACCACATCACCCGCGAAGACTACGAAGTGGACCGCCTGATCCGGTTGCTTGTCGAGTTCCGACGACGCCACCCGCACCTGGAGGTGATCCTGGAGCCCGGCGAAGCGGTGGGCTGGCGCACCGGCGAGCTGGTCGCTTCCGTGCTGGACGTGGTGAAGAATGGAATGGATCTGGCGATCCTGGATGTCTCCGTCAGCGCGCACATGCCCGATTGCCTGGAAATGCCCTACCGTCCCGACATCCTGGACGCCGGGGAACCCGGCGAAAGGCCCCACCTCTACCGTTTGGGTGGCGGGACCTGCTTGGCCGGGGACGTTTTGGGGGACTATTCGTTCGATCGACCTCTCGTGCGTGGCGACAAGGTCGTGTTCCTGGACATGATCCACTACACCATGGTCAAGACCACCTTCTTCAACGGAGTGCGCCACCCCTCCATCGCCACTTGGACGGAAAACGGCAATTTGGAGATCCATCGGACCTTCGGGTTCGAAGCGTTCAAGGAGAAGCTGGGGTAGACAACCACCCCAGGATCGGTTGAACGATCCGCTCGTCCTGAGGAGGCGGTGAAACCGCCGTCTCGAAGGGCGAGGTTCGTTTCGGATCTCGCGGGAGAATGCTCTAGTGTGATGTCCTGGAAAAGCCTAGACTAACCTCGCCCTTCGAGACGCCCATTCCATGGGCTCCTCAGGACGAACGGATGGTTTAGTTTCCTCCAGGACGAACGGCCACGGAACCGACTGTTCGATTTCCCGCGCCCGGTCAGCGCGAGAGCGTCGCCATGGGCACGGTCGATTCCCAGCCTTCGCCACGCATGCGCAGGAATTGCAATCCGGTGGGTCCGCGCCCAAGTCCGAAAATCTGCTCCTGGCCCTGCATTTCGACGCTGCCCAGCGAGCGCGATTCCTTACCGTCCAGCGAGATCAACGAAAATTCCACGAGGCCGCGATGAGCAAGGGCGACATGCAGCTGGTCGCCGCGCAGCTCCACCTTGGTCCCGTGTGCGGATCGCGCGACGATTCCGTTGATCATGGTGAAGCTGGCCGAGACCGACTTGTTCGCATTCATGATCAGGGTGGCGGTGTCCTTGCTACCGGAGGCTCCGCTGGTCCAACTGGTGAATTCGTAGCCGGATTGGGCGGTCGCCTTCAACTTGACCGCGGTTCCAGAATCGAAAGATGCTCCGGAAGGGGTCGTGGTGATCGTTCCACCGGTCGGATTGGAAATCGTCAAGTTGAACTTCTTGATCTGGGCGAAACCCGCGGTGATGTTCATGTTCGCATTCATGACCACCGTGATGGTGTCCTTCGAACCCGTGACACCACCGGTCCAGCCTGTGAACACGAATCCGGTTTGCGGCGTGGCCTTCAGTTTCACGGCGGTCCCGGAGGCGAAGCTCGTGCCCGTGGGATTGACCGACACGCTTCCGCCATTAGCCGCCGTGACAACCAAGTTGAACGGAACAGGCTCGGTCGAACACGACGTAGGCTTGGCTTCGGTATGAATCGCCGTGATGATATTGGTCCAGGAGGCACCGGGAGACGCTTCCATCAGAGCGACCACGCCATCGGCCATGCGGGATTTTACGGTGCTGACATTGCCCCAGTTGGAATTGGGACTGGTCAAGGTGCCGCCGGTGCCGTAGCCGTCGTCGGCGATGATCGGCAGTTTGGTCAGGTCGTGGACCTTCTTCCAGGTCATCGGATTCCCGTTTGCCACCGTGTTCCCGGGCTGGGAAACACCGCCTGAGGTGTTCATGTAGGTGAATTTGCTCAATGGCAAAGCCTGGAACCAGTTGTCCGGAGCCCAGGGCGAGATGTCCATGGAGATCTGGGCCGAAGGCATTGCGGCCGTGATGGTGCTGGCGATTTCCCCGATGAAGGTGGATGCGTCGGCAAACGACAATGGGCTGGAATTGCCGTTTTGATTGGATGCGTACTGGTAGAAGTCCGGCTCGAGGGCCCAGATCATGGGCTTGGATCCGTAGTTGGTGTTGGCGAACTGGGCATAAGCCTTGTACTGATCCAGGATTTTCGCCTTGTTGTCCCGGATGTACTTGGTTCCCTCGGTGCACAAGGTCTTTCCAGATCCCATGTTGCAGTCGGAGAGGTTCAAGGCCAGTTTGGCGCCTTCGGCGATGATGTACGTGTACCAGACTGGCGTGGCATTGAGCGTCTTGGCCATGCTGAGGAAGGTGCCTTCCGAAATTGCCATCGGCTTGGGAGCGACCTTGCCGCCTTCGTAGGTGTACCCAACGAACATCGCCACGAAATCCAGTTCCCCTGGAATGTCAAGTTCCGCCGGCTTGTTGGTGCAGCCCATGTAGCTGCACTTTTTGGTGGAGGCTTGTTTCAGATCCACGCCCACATTGAACCCGCAGGGCTTGAATTCTGCTGAGGCGACGGTGGCAGCCAATAAGACACTCGTGGCGGCCTTGAGATGGACATTCCGCTTCATCGACTGTGTTCTCCAGATGGAAATAGAACCGGGATAAGATTGGTAAGTGCCGAATGTAGGAGACTGGCATTGCCATCGCACCCAATTTTCAGTCTCCGAGGGAACTTTCCGAGGCCACCCTTTTCTGGAGAGTCCAAACACTCAGGAACCCTGTCGTGCCTGGGTGGGATTTTTCCGGTGGCCACCTTCAAAAAACTCGTTCGGCCTCCTTGCGTTTCTCTGTCGCAGAAGCAATATTAATGAATACTGATTCACTTTTCATCAAAGGCGGCTGATTCCATGCGCAAGAAAGAAGGGGACAAGGCCAACGAGATCCTCAACGCGGCTGCCTCGGTGTTCGCCCGCGATGGATTCGACAAGGCGCAGGTGTCGGCCATCGCGACCTCGGCAGGCGTGGGGACAGGCTCTATCTACCTGTATTTCGGTGGAAAAGGCGAGATCCTGCAATCGTTGTTTTCGCGATTTTGGGACCGTCTTGCTGTGGAAATGACCAAGCTGGAAACCCCCGATCCTCTGTTGCGACTGAACGACCAATTGGGGGTGTTTTTCGAGCAACTGGCCTCCGATCGCGACTTTGCGCGAACATACCTGCGGGACCACCATCGCTTCCTGGAGTTCGCCGACCCGCCGAGCAAACGGGGCTATGTGGTGTGTGTCGAGTTTGGCAGACGCGCATTCCTGGAAGTCGTGGCGCACCAGGACCGGACAGGACATGCTCCCTCTCCCGCTTCCACGGACCTCTCGCAGGCCATCCTGTTCGGAGGAGTCCGGGCATCCCTGGAATTCCTGCTCAACAACGATACCCCGGCAGAAATCGTCAAAACAAGGATGCTCTCGATGGCCATGGCCGGGATCCTTGCCGCCACCCGGGACCCACAGCCATGAAACCCCTGATCGCAATCCCAATGCTCGCATGCGTCTTCGCGACCGTCGCAAGGGCGGCATCCATGGACCTTGCCCAAGCGATCTCACGGATGGAATCCGGAAACAACTCGATCCAGGCCCACCGCCAAAGATTGGAAACCGCGACCGAAAACAAGCTGGCGGCCCGCGGCAACTTCCTCCCGGTGATCCGGCTCGACTTCGCCGCCGCCCATCTCGATCGCGACATCGTGCTGGACCTCGATCCCATCCGCGCGGCGATGATCCAGGCCCAGGCCGGCGACGCCGTGGCCCTGGCCAAGCTCGAGCACGCCATGAAAAATCCCACCTCACCCCAGATGCCGGCATCCAGCCAACTCGCCACCAAGGACATCGCCACCTCGCGGTGGGACGCCGCTCTTCCCCACTTCGTGAAAACTTCCAAGGAACAGGACGATTGGGAGGCTTCCGTGGTCGCCTACCAGCCCATCTTCCATGGTGGACGGATTTTGGCAGCCCATCGGGTGGCCGCGTCCCGCCAACGGGCAGCCCAGGCGGAACTCGATCGCCAGGAAAACGACTTGAGGCGCGACTTCACCCGGTTGTACCTGCAGGGATGCCTCCTGCGAGCAAGCATCGCGCTTCGAAACGATGCCATCGCGTCCATCCAGCACCATCGCGACCGCGCCAAAAACCTGGTAGTGCAGGGAATGGCCGATCGCGCCGCGCTATTGCGAGCGGAAATGACCCTGGCGGAGGCGATGACCGCCCTATCCGACGACAGCGCCAAGTTGGAATCCATCTCCCTCACGCTAGCGCAGATGGCCGGCGAGGACGAACCCATCCTTCCCTCCGACGCGCTGCCCTCCCCGGTGGAACCTGCATCCGGGGCCGGCATCGAACGCGAAATCTCCGAACGCAATCCCCTGGTTCTTTCGCTCGCCGCCCAACAGGAAGTGGCGCATCGGGCGGTGGAGGTGAGAAACGCCGATTTCCTGCCCGAGATCGGGGCCTTCGGCAAATACGAATTGAACCAGGACGCGGCCAAGGCGGCCTTGGCGCCTGGCTGGGTGGTGGGAGTGCGAGGGACCATTAACATCTTCCGTGGAGGCGCGGACTTCCATTCCCGCCTTGCCGCCCGCTCCACCGAGCTGGAGGTCGCGGCGATGCGTCGGGAAGCACAGCAGGCCCTCGCCGCGCAATCGAAACGTCAATTCCTGACCGGAAAGCAGGCCCGCACCCGCTACGCGAATCTGGTTTCCCAGTCGGATCTGGCGCGCGAAAACCACCGGGTGGTTTCCCGAAGGTTCGACGAGGGGCTTTCCACTTCCCTGGAGGTGGTCGACGCCTGGCTTTCGATGCAGAAGGCGGACCTCGACCGGGTCGGTGCCGCCAGCGATGCGTGGATCGCCACCCAGGAAGTGCTGTGGGCGAGCGGCCGAACGACCGAATTCATCAAACTCTGGAACGGAGCCGGAAAATGAAGTGTGGAGAAGGAACTGCCGCCGTGTCGACAATTTTTGCCGTATTTGGACTCCTTTCCGGATGCAAAACCCACCTTCCCGACCTGATCGGGATGGCGGATGGGCGCGAGATCCTCGTGTCGGCCAAGATCGCGGGTCGATTGGCCGTCGTTCGCGTATCGGAAGGCGACACCGTCCGCCAGGGCGACACGTTGGCCATCCTCGGAAGCCCCGAGGTGTTCGCAAAGGTGGAACAGGCCGCGGGGGCCGCCAAGAGCGCGGGGGCCCGCCTTCGCATGGCCCGCAAGGGTGCGCGCGAGGAAGAGGTGCGGATGGCCACCACGCAGCTGGTGCAGGCGAGCGAAGCAAGGAAGCTCGCCGAAGCGACCTGGAATCGCGTGGACAGGCTCCTGGCCGACAGCGCGATCCCACGCCAGCAGGCGGAAGAAGCCCAGTTCAAGTGGAGGGCCGCGCAGGAGACGGAATCTGCGGCGGCGGCTCGGCTGGACATGTTGAAAAACGGAGCCCGTCCGGAAGAACTCGAAGCCGCCGAAGGTCTGGTGCAAAGCGCCTCCAACGCATTGACCGAAGCGCGTTCCTGGCAAAAGGAAACCGTGGTGCTCGCCCCCTGCGACGGCATCGTCCAGAAGCGGTACCTGGGCGCAGGAGAGATCATGGGGGCGGGCTCCCCCATCCTGGTGCTGATCCGGCCCCAGGACACCTGGGTCGCCCTGCCCATGCGCGAAGACCAGCTCGCGGGCATCAAGTTGGGCTCCACGATGATCGGACGGATTCCGGCACTGGGGTTGGACAGCGTCGCGTTCCGGGTGGCCTGGTTGACTTCCATGGGAGACTTCGCCACTTGGAGGTCCACCAACCGCAAAGGCGATGCGGACCTGCGGTCCTTCGAAGTTCGCCTGGAACCGCAAAATCGCGTGGAGGGGCTCCTGCCCGGAATGACCGTGCGTTTTTCCGGAAGGAACTGAGGTCGTGGCTACTTCCTCTTGGGCCCTGGAGGAGCTTCGCCGCTGGCGAAGGGCCCCCTCGCGATTTCTGCTGTGGCTCGCGCCGCTCGTGGCCACCGCATTCTGCCTTGGCGTGTACGCCAACCGAACGGTCCGGGAAATGCCCGTGGCCGTGGTGGACATGGATCGCTCGGCCCTGTCCAGGACCCTTTCCCGCGACCTGGACGCCGCACCCCAGATCCGCGCCGTGGAGGTGGCCACGCTCGTGGACGCGATGGACGGATTCCGTCGTGGAAGCATCCGTGCCGTGGTGGTCCTTCCCTCCGGGATGGATCGCGAGGTCAGATCCGGGCGCACGGCTTCGGTGGCGTGCTGGCGCGACGCGACCAACCCGATGGCGGCCAACCAGCTCTATTCCGCGGTTTCCACGATCGTGGCCACCGAAAGCGCGCGGCTGGTGGCAGGACGGTTGATGATGTCCGGACTGCCGCTGCCACAAGCCAAGGCGATGGCCCTGCCCCTTCGCACCGACCCACGAGCCGCCACCAATCCTTCCTTCGACTACCTCTCGAACTTCGCGCCGGGGCTGTTTCCCGTGCTGGTCCAGATGGCCCTGATGCTGGCCGCGGGAACCATGCTTCCCTACGGGTGGAAAAAATCCTCCGCGCCTCGGAGGGAACTTCTCGGGCGGGCGGTGCCATGGATCGTGTCGTATGGCCTGGTGTCGGTTGCCTACTACGGCTGGCTCGCCCCGAGCCTGGGTGCCCCCGCGGCGTATTTGCCCTCGGTGCTGGCGTTGGTGCTGTTGTTGAGCGTGGCGAGCCTCCTGACCGGCGCGGTGTTCGGGAGGCTGGTCCAGAGCCCCGTCAAGGCGGCCCAGTATCTGCTGGCGTTCAACACCCCGGCCTTTCCGTTGTCTGGCTACACCTTCCCCGAGTGGGCGATGCCGGACCTGTTGCGCAGGATCGCAAGCCCGTTGCCCTTCAGTTTGTTCATCGACGCCTACCGAGGCCTCGCCGGCTGGTCCACCTCCCGTCCGGTCGTGGGATGGCTCGGGCTCCTGGCATGGGCGGCGATCGCGCTTGTGGTGCTTTCGCTGCCCGGGAAGGGTGGAGGAGAAGAGACAGAAACCGTCCTCAGGCCGGATCCCGTGACCGGAGGATTCGCCCATGCCCTGCTTCGCGAATTCCGTCGCCTCACCCGCACGCCGGGGTTGGCCACCATGTTCCTGGCCGCACCGGTGCTCTACCTGTTCGTGTACGGGGCGATGTACAAGGACAAGGAGGAGCGCAGGATCCCGTTGGCGATCGTCGATGGAAACCCCTCCAGCCTCGCCCGGCAATTGAAGACTTCGCTTGCCGCGCATCCACAGATCGGCCTGCTTCCGATGTCCCGCGACGAGGCCACGCTGGCCCTTGCGGAAAACCAGGTCCGAGGTATCCTCGAGGTTCCGTCGGACCTGGAGGAACGGATGCGCCGACGCGAGGCCACCGCCATCCCGTTGGTGTTCGTCGCCGACCGGTTCCTTCCCGCCAACGATCTCCAACGATCCGTCGGAGAGGTCCTCGCCAGCCTGGGAACCCGCGAGAGACAACTGATCCTGCAAGCCAAAGGTTTGCCCCCCGCTTTGGCCCAGGAGCGCGCCTCGGCCTTGGTGCTGGACGATCGAGCCGTCGGAAATCCGCGCGAGACCTACGGCGATTTCATGCTTCCCTTGCTGGGAATCCTCATCCTGCACCAACTGTGCCTGGTCGGATCCGCCTTCGCGAGCGCGGCCAGCGCAGGAGCCCACCGCGCCAAGGACTTCACCGCGCGAGTGATGCTCTTCACTGGATGGTACGGCCTGTGGCTATGCCTTTGGGTGGGTGTCGCGCTCCCCGCCATGTCGGTTCCGCTGGAAGTGCAGCCCTTGCCCCTCGTGGTCCTGTCGCTGCTGGGCTTGATCGCCAGCGCCCTGATGGGCAGCGTCGCGGGGATGGTCCTGGGACAACCTGGAAACGCAGCCCAGCTTCTGGCCTTCACCAGCTATCCGTTCTTCTTCGCTTCCGGATCCAGCTGGCCGCGCGAGATGTTTCCAGGGTGGGTGCGAGCAATGGGAGACCTCGTGCCCCTCTCTCCGTGGATCACAGCGGGCAATCGCGCCATGCGGCTGGGCGCGGGCATTCCCGAGATCTCGGGGAAACTTCTCCACCTGGGTTTCCTGGCGGCGGGGTGGTCCGTCGCGCTGTGGGTGGTGTGTCGATTTCTGTCAAGATCGCGTTCGATCCCCTCGGCGGGAGGATCCTAGCCCGACCGGATTCCGCGGCGATTCCGTACCGCAGTGCGATGGATCCGGGAAGGACGTCCGGTCAGCGCAGTCGTCGCCCCAATTCCTCCAACTTTCGCAACAAATCGGTTCTGGCTTCCGGCGTGGATCGCCGCACTAGCCCGATTGCCGAAACCCGTACCGGAGAGATCCCGCAAAATTCCAGGGTTCCTTTCTTCAAAGCCTTCAGGGAGGGCCGACCGACAACCCACCGGTAGTACCAATTCGGTCCATCCTGGGTGTAGATCACCCTGCCCGTCTTTCCCGATAGAAGCTTGTCCCAACCCAGTCCGCTCTGGCGATACTGGAAGGCGAATCCCGGAAGGAACACGCGATCGATGAAGCCCTTGAGCAGGGCGGGAAGGCCGCTCCACCACACCGGGTGGACCACAACCACATGTTGCGCCCATCGAAGATCTTCCTGGCACTGCAGAAGATCCGGCTCCAAGTCCGTTCGCTGGCGATATCCGAAGCGAAGGATCGGGTCGAAGGAGAGATCGGCGAGAACCCTGCGTCGGACCTGGGCGCCGGAGGCCGAGGCTCCGCGCTCGTAGGCGGCGCCGAGGGATCGACAAAGGCTTTGGGGATCCGGATGGCCATCGAGAATCAGGATTCGTTCGGGCTTGGGCATTCCTGGTTTTACTCCGTCGAATTCGGAAAATCACATCGACATCGATCACGGTCCTCTGAATTCCGAAAGGAATGTACTGGGAATGAAACACCCGGACCCGTCGTGAAACCTTGCGGCAATTCCTAGATTGGCCGCTCCTCCGCCCCTGGGAGGGGATCTGCACGGCGCGGATCCGAGAATGCAACCTCCCAGAGACGTGGAGTGCGACCTATGCGCAAATGGCGAATCGAAGACTCGCGAGAGCTATACAACATCGGCGGATGGGGAATCCGCTACTTCGACATCAACGACAAGGGACACGCGATCGTCCGGCCGTTGAAGGAGAAGGGTCCCGAGATCGATCTCGTGGAGGTGATGCAGGATCTGGAACTGCGCGATCTGGCCACTCCCGTGCTGCTTCGCTTTCCCGACATCCTCGACCACCGCATCGAGCAGATCTTCAGCTGCTTCGAAAAAGCGGCCAAGGAATACGAGTTCAAGGGCAAGCACTTCAACGTGTACCCCATCAAGGTCAACCAGCAGCGTCCGGTGCTGGAAGAGATTGTCGCCCACGGCAAGAAGTTCAACATCGGACTCGAAGCCGGCTCCAAGCCGGAACTCCACGCGGTGCTGGCCATCCAGGACAATCCCGAATCGTTGATCATCTGCAACGGCTACAAGGACGAGGACTTCATCGAACTGGCGCTTTTGGCCCAGAAGATGGGCAAGCCGATCTTCCTGGTGGTGGAAAAGCTCAACGAGCTGGCCCTGATCGCGCGCCTTTCGCGCCAGCTCAACGTGCGCCCCAACATCGGGCTGCGCATCAAGCTCTCCAGCTCGGGCAGCGGCAAGTGGGAAGAATCCGGCGGCTACCAGAGCAAGTTCGGCCTCAACGCCTCCGAACTGATCGAAGCCATCGAGATGGCCGCGGCGGAAGGCTTGACGGATTGTGTCAAACTGATCCACTTCCATCTGGGATCCCAGATCACCAACATCCGCAAGATCAAGGGGGGACTGCGCGAGGTGGCGCAGTTCTACTGCCAACTGCGCAAGATGGGCATCGCGGTGGAGTACGTGGACGTGGGTGGCGGCCTAGGCGTGGACTACGACGGCTCGCGGTCCACCTCGGCAAGTTCCGTCAACTACTCCGTGCAGGAATACGCCAACGACGTGATCTACACGGTGGTGGACGCCGCCAACAAGCACGGCCTGCCGCACCCCAACATCATCGCCGAATCCGGACGTGCCCTGACCGCCCACCACAGCATGCTGGTGTTCAACGTGCTGGAAACCGCGGGCCCGGCCTATTGGAACGAGGAACACCACTCCGTGACCGCCGAGGACATCGACCTGGTCAAGGACCTCCAGACCATCTACAAGGGGATCGGCAGTTCCAACGTGCTGGAACAATGGCACGACGCCTTGCAGATCCACGAGGACGTGCTGGACCGCTTCTCGATGGGACTGATCGACCTCACCACGCGCGCCAAAGCGGAGAGGCTGTTCTGGAGCATCGCCCTGAAGGTAAGCCGCCACGCGGCGCAAATGAAGCATCCGCCCTTCGAACTGGCTGGACTGGGCAAGCTCCTGGCCGACAAATACTTCTGCAACTTCAGCCTGTTCCAGTCGCTTCCCGACAGCTGGGCCATCGACCAGATCTTCCCGATCATGCCGATCCAACGCCTGGAGGAGGAACCGTCCAACCGGGTGACCCTCCAGGACATCACCTGCGACTCCGACGGCAAGATCGATTTCTTCGTGAATCAAAACGAGATCGGTCGCGACCTTCCCGTGCACCAGGTCAAGCCCGGCGAGAACTACTACCTGGCGGTGTACCTGGTGGGCGCCTACCAGGAAATCCTGGGCGATCTGCACAACCTGTTCGGGGACACCAACGCGGTCCACATCGACGTGGAAGGCGACGGCTGGAAGATCGACCAGATCATCGACGGCGAATCGATCGCCGACGTGCTGGAATACGTCCAGTTCGACGACAAGCGGCTGGTCCGCGACATCGAAGCGTGGGTGACAGCTTCCGTCAAGGAAAAGCGGATCACCGCGGCCGAAGGCAAGGAGTTCCTGAACATCTACCGCTCCGGACTCTACGGCTACACCTACCTGGAAGGCTGATCGAGCCGAACACCGATCCGTCGCCCGTTCGGCGTCGGATCGGTTCTGGCCAAATTCCGTCCTACCAGATCGTGACCATCCCAAGCGGTGCCTGTGTCCGCGCCTCGCGCACGGCATGCACGCCACGAGCCAGCCAGGGGATGCGCCCCGCTCCGTCGCGAAGCTCCATGCGTGCCTCCAACCCGCCCGCCAGGGAGCGGATCTCCACCTCCCCCACCGATAGGTCCCCCGTGTGCAGGATTCCGTCGACCAAGGAAAGCTCGCCACGTCCGGAAAGCGCCTGCGGCCGATTCGAGGAAAGACTCGCGACCCCGTCGAGGATGCCCTGGCGGAAGGCTTCGTAAGCCGGTTTGGGACGGTACTGCTCATCGAACAAAAGCGCGCTCTGCCCCATGCGCCAGTAGCTGTTCGTATTGTCCGCCACGCCCCAGAAACAGATCCAATTCATGCCTCCTCCCACCGCGGCGGCGGCCATCTGCCGGTACTGGCGCGACTGCGTGGAGTCGAACGTGGCGTTGCGGTGGGCGGACGTGGCGGCGGCGATGGGATCCGCGTCGCCGTAATCCAACTCGGTCAAGTACACCTCCAGCCCCAGCTTCCTGTATTCGACCACAGCGGCCTTCAGCTTGGCCCAATCGTAGGTGTTGTCGGTGCGGAAATGCCCCTGGAATCCCACCGCGTCCAGTGGCACTCCGGTGTTCAGCAGATGCTTGACCAGCTGATAGAAGGCTTTGGACTTGCGCGAACCATCCCAGAATTCGATCCCGTAGTCGCGAAGTTCCAGCTTGGCCTTGGTGTGCTTGCGCGCCATTTCGAAGGCCTTGCGAATGTAGACCGGATGCTTGTCGTAGATGACGCTTCCTCCGGACAAACCAGATTTGTCGGCCTCCCATCCCATCTTCTGCCAGGGGTTGGTGTTGGCGACGCTGGAAGAATCCCAATAGGATCCATTCCACATGAACGCCTCGTTGACCACGTTCCAATAGTCCACCTTCGATGCGTTGCCGTTTGTGGTGACGGCGTGGGAGATCCACCTGTCCAGGAGGCCCTCGAGCTCCGTCGGGGTCCACTTGCCTTCGTTCAACCAGGTGGGGAAATAGGTGGGTGAACCCGCCAGCAGATGCACGGCCACCTTCTTGCCTTGCGATTTGGCGAAGTCGATCACCTTGTTGGCGTTGGTCATGTCGAAACCGACCCCGCCGAGGCCAGTGCCCTTCCAGGTATCCCACGACGGATAGGAGGTGGTCTGCACGAGTCCGAATTCATTGGAGAGGACCGACCTGACAGAATCCGACCGTTTCCAGGAGACCGTCCCCTCCTTGTCGGCCGAACCCACTTCGGCGGTGGCGCCCACCAGGATTCCGTTTTGGGTGAGGGGAACCTTCGCGGCGAAGCTTCCGCTCGTCGCGACGACGAGGACTGCCGAAACAAGATGGCTGGAATGCATTGGATTTCTTTCCGGTGTGGACAGCGATCGGTACTGCCTGTGGGAGGAACATAGCGGCGGGATCGCGTCCCGGAACGAACCTTTCGCATCCTTTCCTGCAGTCTGTATCCTTTGTATCCTTTCTGGAATGAGACGCCTGCGCGAGGACCTGATCCGCCAGCCCGGCAAGGATGGCCAGGCATTGCCTTCCGTGCGCTCCCTGGCAGCCCATCACGGCGTCACACCCCGCACCATGCATCGCGCCCTGCAAGCGCTCGTGGCAGAGGGATTCGTTCACGCCATCGAACGGAAAGGAATTTTCTGGGGGCGTGCACCCATGGCTGTCGCCCCGCTTTCCAAACCCGGACGCGTACGGATCGAGGAGGTCCGCGAGCGCCTTCTGGAGGACCTGCGGCGCAGCGTGTTCCATCCGCACAAGCCGCTGCCCGAGGCGCGAATTCTCGGGGAAATCCACGGTATCGGCGCGAAACGGATGGCCCAGCTCCTGGGATCCTTGGTCGAACAAGGTTGGCTCGCCCGTCGGGGCCGCGCCATCCACACCACGCCCACCGCCCTCCCCTCCTACCGTGCCACCGTGGTGGTGGTCTCCCGATGCGATGCATCGGGAAAACTGCTGTTGGATTCGGAACGGGAAACCGACTTCCTGAAATCGATCCGCACCCAAGCACGTGAGCTGGGTTTGGAGCCGTCCTTCGCGGGCTGGCACGAAGAGGGCACCGTGGGGCGCCTCCTGGATCGTCATGGGGTCAAGCTGCATCTGGAACAGTCAAGGCTCCCCCTTCTGGGAGTGATCGCCTCCACCTGGCTGGTCCAGGACCCACAAGCCTTCCTGCGCCATCTGCGAGCGGCCAAGGTGCCCGTCTCTGTCTGGTGGGAGCACCCCGCCTCCCATTTTCCTCGAGTGCGAACCGGCTCGTTGGTTGGCTTCAACCTTTCCTTCGGAGCTTCCGCAGGCCTGGAAGCGGGACGTCATCTTCGATCCTTGGTTTCAGGGCCCATCGCCTTCGTTTCCCCCTTCCATGCCGCCGAATGGTCCCGCGCGCGACTGGTTGGACTTCAAAAAGCCTTGGAGGGGACCCATATTCCAATATTCGCCTACGTGGATGCGACCTGGGAAAGCGCATGGCACCTACGTCAAGCGTCGAGCGATCCGAGCCAAGGCGAGGCGCGACTGCGCGAAATCCTGGCGCGATTGCTGGACCAAAGCGAGTTGGCGAACCAACCGAACTGGGTGATCGTCAACGACCACGTCGCAGTTCACCTGATCGAGCTTTTGCGCCAGCGGGGAATTCCCCGACCGCGCATCGTCTCGTTCGACAACACATCGGCCGCCGAGTCCTACCAATTCGACTCCTTCGAATTCCACACCGATGGCATGGTTCGCCAGATGCTCCAGCAAATCCTTCACCCCAAGGCCAAATTGTTCCAAGACGGCGGGCTCCACGAGATGATGGGACGACTGGTGGTCCGGGAGCCGCACGACACTCGCGAGAGACCGTTCGAAAGACACTGAATCCTGATTCGTACCGATCCCCATATCCCGGATTGATGGAATCGTTTCGATCTTTGAGCCATGACCGATACTCGATGGCTTCTCCGTGTCCTGTGCCTTTCGATGGCCTTGTCTGTTCCTGTCATGGCCGCCAACGAAGGCATGGCCACCCACTTCCTGGGAATCGGGTATCCCTACGGGGCTTGTGGCGTGCCGGACGAAGTCGCCGCCAACGAGGCTGCCCTCGATACGCTCACCGGACAAGGCAACCCCGTCGATTATGTGGCCCTGAACGTCTTCCACACGCCGCTCGTGTACACCATGGTGGCCGCGCGCCCCATGAAGGGAGCGGACACGGCCTATCTGGGCACCTACGACAACGGCCGCAATTGCGGCCGGTGGCTGAAGCTCACCCTCGGCGACACCTGCGACGGCACCAACGATGGCGCCGCTGGCAAGGACTTCTGCCGCGGCGGGACAGGCTGGTATCCCAACGCCCACACTGGGGGCACCATCCATGCCATCGTGTTCGACCAATGCACCGATGGCAACGCTTGGTGCCGGGATTCGCGCTACCATCTGGATCTCCACACCTCCATCCTGGGACGTTTGCGCAAGAATGGACAACTTCTGCCTCCACTTGCCGTTCCGGCTTTGGACGGTTCGGGGAAGCCAATCGTGGATCCCAACAATCCGTGGGCGATCGATTACCGCGTCACGGGATTCAACAACCCCAAGGTGTCCTAGGAATTCGTGGAAGCGCCCAACTACCAGGGCGAACCGCGGTTCTACTTCAGCATGGACTCCAAGGCGTATTACCAGCGACTGATCGTGACCCACCTGCCCAACGGGATCCACGGCGTGGAACAACTCGTGGGCACCGAATGGAAAAAGGCCACCATGCAGGGCGATGCGGGGCAGCAATGGCTCTTGCCCGAACCCTCCGGTACATCTTTCACCCTGCGCTTGATCGATGTGCGCGACTCCATGGTGATGGGCGGACGTACATGGAAAATCGATTACCCGAAGGCATGCGGCACCAGTTGCTCCAAGCCCGCCACTCCCGCCGACAACGTAGTGGGCTCCGGAGGGATCACCTCCCGCCTTCCCACCCGGAAAGCAACTCGTCTCCTGCCCCGACAACTCGCCGACGGCTCCCTCCAATTTCCCCCAAAGACCAATGGCTGGGTGCGCCTTGCATCGCTGTCTGGCCGCGAACTGGCCAAGTTGCCGATCCGCAATGGCATCGCCCCGGCTCCTGCCCGCGCCTTGGGACTGTGCCTTGCACAATGGTCGGGCGAAGGGTCGATGGGAAGCGGTATGATTCTGTTGCGCTGAGGCCCTCGCTTTCCTGGAGGTTTCCCTTGTCCCGATTCGCCTCGACAGCTGTTGCATTCCTTGCGCCCCTGGTGGCGACAATTTCCGACGCATCCACCTACTACCTCGATGCCGGATCCCCCACCCCCACCGGCGACGGCCGCTCTCCCACGACAGCGTGGAAAACGATGATCCAACTGCAGAAGACGACTCTGCAGCCCGGAGATTCGGTGCTTTTCAAGCGAGGCTCCAAATGGACCAACGACTCGCTGAAGCTCGACTCCCGGCATAGCGGATCCGCGGAAGCCCCGGTGGTGGTCTCCACCTACGGAAACCCCGCCGATTCCGCTCCCCACCTGTCGAATTCCGGTCGAGTGTTCGGAATCCATCGCGGATCGCACCTGGTCGTGGAGGGACTCCATTTTTCCGGCGCCAGGGCGAGCTGCATCGAGATCGGCGACACGGGTGCCCACCACATCGTGATCCAGGACAGCGAAGCGGACCGTTGCGGAGCGGGTGTGGATATCGCCCGTGCCCGGGAGGTGGTGGTGCGGCGCAATTTCCTGCACGACATGAAGATGATCAGGAACACCAAAGGGGATTCGGGAACCGCCGCCGACAACGACGACTACGGCGCCATGGGAATCGTCTTGACTGCCGCCAACGGTTGCTCCATCTACCAGAACCATCTGAAGAACTGCCGCGACACGTCCTACGACTACGGCTTCGACGGTGGCGCGGTGGAAGCCTGGGGAGCGGTCAAAAATTGCGACATCTACCAGAATCTGGCAGAGTATACCGATGGCTTCATGGAGTTCGGCGGAGCGGCGACGGACACCGTCCGCAACGTGCGGATCCACCACAACCTTGCGCTGGAATCCGGCACATTCTCCTGGATCCATGTCTTCGATGGTTCCGACATCTTCGGGATGCACTACGACGGGCTCCGCATCGAACACAACACCGGAGTGACCCGTGGACGGATGGTGCGATTCTTTTTCGGGGGGGGCGGCAAGCTCGATGATCCCGAGCAGATCTCCATTCGCAACAACATCCTGGTCACCGACTCCCTGAAAGGCGGCACCTACTACAAGCCACCGTACGCCATCGGAAGCAATCTCATCTGGGCGCCCACCAACCCCTTTCCCACCTCGTTCCCGGCCGGACCGGGAGATCTGTGGAAGGATCCAAAATTCGTCTCCGCGGGCGACTACTCCCTCCAAGCCACAAGCCCCGCGCGCGATGCGGGGATGGATCGAGGCTACAGGACGGATTACCTGGGAAAGAGTGGATGGCGCGGAACGGCTCCGGATCTGGGCGCCTTCGAGTTCCAGGAAGGCGAGGATCATGTGGGAAACCTGCCGCGCAAGGCACTCGGGCCAATCCAGGCGAAACCTCGGTACGACATTCGTGGGGTTCGAGCGAAGTTCCTCCGAGGCTGGATCGATCTGCTGATCTCGAAATAGGATTCATTCCGATCTAGTTTCTGGTCTCCCACCATTCGCATCGACCAGGGAATCCTCCATGAAACCCAACGACAGACTCGCCAAGGCCAATCTCCTGCTCCTGCTTGGCGCATCGGTGTGGGCATCCCCCGTCACCACTGTCCCCTGGAACGGCCACAAAGGCGCGGTCACCTTCACGTTCGACGACGGCTGCCCGACCCAACTGACCAACGTTCTCCCGGCCCTGAAGGCGCGCGGACAGACAGCCACGTTCTTCCTCATCGGAAACTCGGCCTTCACCGGAAAACAAGCCGAGTGGAAAGCCGCGGCTCTGGCCGGCCACGAGCTGGGCAACCACACCACCCTCCACGACCAGCTCAACTCGCTGGATTCGGCGAAGATCACCGCGGAGATCCGCGACCAGGCCCTCGCCCTTCGAGCGGTGGATCCCGCCGTGGAGGCCGTGACCCTCGCCTACCCGTATTGCGGCACCAACGACCTGGTCAACCGGATCGCCAATCGCGAGAACATCATCGCCCGCACCTGCGGCGGCGACGGCCTGTTCGCCTGGAACTCCAAACCCACCGAGTGGATGAGCATGACCTCTTTCATCCTCCAGGACGATGCCAGCGTTCCCGCCGCCCTGACGCAGATCGACAAGGCCGCCGCGGACAATTCCTGGCTAGTCACTCTGAACCACGGGATCGGAGGGGACTGGAACTACATCGGCACCGCGCAGGCGATTTCCATGTTCGACCGCGCCGTCGCCGCGAAGGTCTGGGTGTCCACCTACCAGAACGTCGCCGCCTACTGGCGGGCGTCCAAGACGATGGACACGGTGACCGCCCGCCAGACATCCACCGGATGGGACCTGGCCTGGACCTCTCCGCACCCCCGCATGCCCAGGAGCGTGAGGTTGCGGATCAAACTGGACACGGCCACCTTCGGCAGCACGGCGCAACTCGGTCAAAACGGAACCCCGATCGCGCGGGAGTCCGACGGAAGCTACGTGATCGACTTCATGAAGCTGGCTCTGAGCGTTTCCAGGACAAGCTCGCGTTCCACGCGCAACCACCAGGAGACCCGTCCCTCGATCGTTCGGACGTCCAACCACGGTGACCTGCGGATCGATGGAATCGACGATGGCCTCTATTCCTGCGCCTTCGTGAAAGCGGACGGAAGCAGGAGCGCGGAGGCGATCGTCCTGGCCAGAGGTCGATCGGCGACAATTGCGACAGCAGACATCACCGGACGGACCTCCATGCTCGAACTGCGTTCCTCCGCGAATCCCGCCGACCACTGGCTCTTTCGCCTTCCATCGGTGCGATGAGCGCCTTGGCCGATCGCTTTGGGTGAAGGTGAGCGCCCGGTTTCGAGCAGGCTTCATCCGCGCAGAAGGAGCCGCCCGACCATTTCCTGCACCGTTTGGCGATCGCCCAGCAGTGCCGTGGGCTGGAAAAGATGATGGAGCATCCTGCGCACCATTCCTTCGGTGTGGAACTCGAAGGAGTCAAACCGGTACGACTCGCTGTCGGAGGTCGCATCGAAGGAAAGGATCCTGGGACGGGCCATCCCTCGCTCCTTTAGCAGGCCCAGCAGCTCCACCGCGGCCTGGTCGTTGACCACCACCCAAGCCGGGACTCCTTGCAGCTCGCCGCGATCCAAAAATCCGGCGAGGACCTTCCGCAAAAGCTTCGCCCCTCCTTTGTGCCCCTGGGAGATCTCGTCCATGTGCCAGCGGCTGTGAAAGCGATCGTCCACGCATTCCACCAAGGCGACATCGGATTTGGCGATCGCCTCGCGCAAGCCGGAAAGCCGCGCTCGGGACCAATCGTTTCCGTGGTAGGGTGAAATCCAAGCGATGGAACGAAATCCTTCCGCCACCATCCGTCCACCGACTGCCCGACCGGGCGCCGCTCCAAAGGACAGGTTGAAAGCGGCGACCGGCGAGCGACCGTGGCGAGGGACGCGGAAGTCGGCGACCGCATGCTCCCACCAGACCGAGATCGGCAAGCCCAACCGTCGCAAGGCCGCGAGGAGGGAATGCGGATCCCGCACCAGCCAGGTGGAGACGATCACTCCGATGGGAACCCCGGAAAGATGACCAATTTCTGTCTGAGATCCTGCCGGATCCAGCAATCGGATGCCCTGGACGCCTTCGTGGCATCCCACGACGTGCACCCGGAGGTCGCGTTCGGCGGCCTCCCGACGAACCGATTTCATGAAATCGATCTCCCGCTCGGTCTCCAGGAGAATCCGACCCGATTCGTCGCAACGCACCGCCACCAGCACCGATCCTTGGGATTGTCGCAGCGCCGGAGCGGGAAGACGGAAGGAGCGGCCGTGGCGCTCGAGACTTCCCGAGGCGACCAGATCGTTCAAAAATTGTCCAATTTTCCGCAGGGAGACCCCGTAAAGCACCGACAATTCCTTGCGGGCAGGCAGCGCTCGCAGCGGGTGGAACACGCCCCGGCGCAGATCGGTTCCGAGCCTTTCGAGGGCGTCGCGCTCCCTGCTTTGGGCCTGGGGTTCCAATCTCGCGGGGACAGGCTCCTTGCCCCAGAACGCTCCTTTGCGCTCCAGCACGTGGATTTCACCCATCCCCACCAGATCGACCAAGGCCTTTTGCACGGTCTGGGGCGAGGCCCCGAAGGATCGGGCCATTTCCCGGATGGAAGGCAAGGCTCCACTGGTCTTTCGCGAGTCCAGAAGCCGCTCCACAATGATCTTGCGCATGAACAGAACAATACAGTTGATACAGCCATGAATCCAAGGCATTCTTTTCCCTGGTGGAGCTCCGTGCGTTCCGGCTAGGTTCACCTCCAGCGGTGGGCGGTCCTGGGATGTGGCCCATCGCGGAACAGGAAGCAAAATGATTCGGGAATGCATGGCTGCACTCATGATTTTCACTGCATCGGCAAGCGCCGCGGAAATGAAGATCGGCGCTTGGGTGGGAGGATTCTACGGCGAAACCTACCCCCAGCCCGAGCAGGAGAATGTCGATTCCTTCGAGGTTCTCCAAGGTCGCAAACTGGATCTGATCAGCTACTTCGCCATGTTCAACGAATCCTGGTCCAAGACGCGCCCCTTCGCAAAGGTCGCCGACGACAACGGATCCACTCTGCTGATCACCTGGATGGCCAACGGCTACCCACTGGATTCCATCCTCGCCGGGAAAGCCGACCTGCGCATCCAGGCTTACGCCAGCGGCATCAAGGCGTGGAAGAAGGAGGTCTGGCTGCGTCCGCTCCACGAGGCCAATGGCGACTGGTACGACTGGGGGATCGGCAAGTCCGGCGCCGGAAACACCAGCGCGAAGTGCATCGCGGCCTGGAAACGCATCGTGCAGATCTTCCGCGATTCGGCGGTGACCAACGTGAAGTGGGTGTGGACCACCAATGCGACCAACAGCGGGTCGGGAACCAGCCTGATGGGCCACTACCCCGGCGACGACTGGGTGGACTACAACTCGGTGGACGGTTACAACTGGGGCACCACGCAAAGCTGGTCGAGCTGGCAGAGTTTCGAGCAGGTGTTCACGCCCGCCTACACCCAGCTGGCAAAACAGACCAAGCCAATTTTTGTCGCAGAATTCTCCTCCACCGAACACGGCGGAGACAAGGCCGCCTGGATCAAGGAGATGTTCCAGGTCCTTCCGGTGAAGTTCCCGAAGATCATGGGCCTGATGTGGTTTTCCCAATCCAAGAGCGCCGAGGCCGATTGGGCCGTGAACACCTCCGCCTCCGCGCTGGCGGCCTGGAAGGAAGGCATCGCGCCGTTTCCCGTCTCCACCACAGCCCCCAAGCGCCAGTCTCTCCGCTCCACCCCCCAAAGACCAAGCCTTTCTGGCAATGGGTTGCGCTGGAGCGCTCCATCCTTTCTAGCAGAATCAAGAGAGATTGTCGACCCCGTAGGCCGCAGGCGAACAGCCCCCTGACCGCTCAGAGCCTGAGAATCATCGACACGACGAGCGGTGGCTTTTGCCACTTGAAAGTTTTCTCAGGTTCTCAAGGCAGGACTGCTGTGAGCCGTCCTCCAACCGGCAACATTCGGATGGAAACCACGCCGTGCAGGTGGCCGGGAAGCTCCACCGCGGCGCTGGCGGGAACGATGACCAGAAGCTCCCCCGATGCGGATCGCACCTCGTAGCGCGCGGAACTGGCCAATCCAGCTTCCACCACCAACCGCCGGCCTTCCAGACGGAAGCCGGTGTTTTTTTCAGTGGGGGCCAACGCGGAAATCGGAGCCGGCACCTCCTTTGCCGTCCAGGTCTGGTTCTTCGTGTCCCAATAGCGGTAAGGCATCACCTTGGCGCCATCGGCTAGCGATTTCTCACCGCCATCCACATCCAGTGACTTCCCGGAGCAGCCGTTGACGATCTGCAACGTCCCCGTTCCATCGTCCACGATCTTCCAGCGGCTTCCCGAGCCCGTGTCCGAGGCAACGACCAGGTCCGCCCCGTCCGTGACCGCTTCTCCCACCACGGAAAGCCGCTTGCCATCCTGCTCCAGGGCCCACTCGCCATTGGCGAGCTTGCGCGCCTTCCAGGCTTGGGTCGCCTTTGCCGAATCCGTCCACTGGACCATGCCTCCGGAGGTGGAAGTGAGGGCCTTGCCGCTGTGCGATGCCCGGAAGGAATACCATTTCCCGTCCGCCAGCGGCGAAACGGGGACGATCTCCCACTCCTGGTTGGCCTTGCCCTTGTAGATCCCCAGCGCGATTCCGTTGGGCGTGGCGGTGGGAACTTCCATGATCTTGCCCAGGGTGTTTTCGGAAATCATCCGCCACGCTCCCGGTGCGGAAGAAATCAGGTGCCACTTCTGGTTCCATTTCTCGGAAGCCGTGTACTGGATGACTTTGGCTCCGGCCTCGCGCGATTCGTCCGACACGTCCATGCGAAGTCCAGAATGGACCGAGGTGAAGCGGTATTCGGAGTTCCCCAGGCTTTCCAGCTTCCAGCGCTGGGCGACCGTGCCGGAATCCGTCACCAACGCGATCGCCGCCGCCGAGGTCTTGGACGGAACCGCCAGCACCTTGCCTGTGGCCTTGGAGCCGATGGTGTACACGCCGGACTGGAAATACGGCTCGCCGCGCACCCAGCCGGAATCGGTGTTGGGATACCAGCGATCCATCCAAGGCATGGACACGGCTCCGTTGGAAATCGAAAAGGGCAGCATCACCGTGCGCGAGGAGGCGAAATCGTTGATCGACCAGCGATCGCCCATGAAGACAAAATCCGTCCCGTTGTCGCCCGGCATGGGAAAGGCCCAGCCCACTTGCGATTCGTAGGTGTGCGTGCCGCCCACCCCGAGCGTCTTGCCGGCCGACCACGGCCCGGCCAGCGTCTTGGAGGTGAAATAGCGGTTGTCGTTGAAATCCCAGCCGGTGCACCACGACATCAGCCAGTAGTACATGCCGCCGGACTTCACGATCGCGTGGCCCTCGCATTCCATGTCGTCGGAGGCGTTGCCCCGATAGATCTCGCGGACCACCTTGGTGTAGGTGTCGTCGAGTTCGAACAGGCTGACGTTCTGGTTTCCCTTGGTGGTGCAGATCAGGTACGCCTTGCCGTCGGCATCCTGGTAGACGTTCAAATCGCGGCTGTCCAGATCCAGCGGCCGGAAATGCCCTTGGAACTTGTAGTCGCCATCGATCTTGTTCGACGTGGCCCAGGCCACTTCCGCCACGCTGTAGGCATTGTGCCCTTCGTAATGCATCCAGATCACGAACTGGCCGGTCTTCTTGTTGTGCAGGATCTTGGCGCGCTCCACCGTGGCCTTGTTGTCCAACAGCGGATCGGAATCGTGGCGCAGGATCTGGTTGACAAAGGTCCAGTGCACCAGATCTTTGGAGGAGTACAGATTGATGCCCACGAAGTAGGAGTTGTCCGCGGACCGGTCCATGCCCCAGTGGTAGTAGGTGCCATCGACCTGGATGATGCCGCCTTCGGTGGCCGACACCACCTTGCCCCGGTTGTCCTTCCAATCGCCACCCGGAACCACGGGCTCCCGACAAGCTTGGGAGGTTCCCCACAGGGCCAAAGCGGGCACGACCATGCGAACGAGCGATCCTGAGGCGAAGGACATGAGGCGAATCTCCGGGTTTTCGTTCCTGGAATGTAGGTCGCCGCCCCCGAACGTGGGCCTCGTTCCCGTTGTCTACCAGTTGGAATAAACCTAGATCCCGCGATAGAGAGGGATGCAGCTCGCCCAGAACGCGCTGCAGATTGGCTTGGCGGGCGAGGAGGCGCACCCTTGTCAGGTGCGGTGACGAGCCCGTACGAGCCAAGATGCTGTGCGAGCTGGGATGAGATGCGCCTGCCTATTGCGGGATCTGGACAACAGCCTCCCGGAAGGGTCCGGGAGGCTGGCCACTGGAGTCAGATCAGGATGGAGGCGGCGGGAAAGGCCGTCAATTCCAGGTGTAAAGGGAGCGCAACATGGCATCCACCCTGTTCAGGGCCAACCAGGCGGTGGGATAGGAGCAGGTCTGCGAAAGATCGAGTTTCTGGGCCGACACCACTCCGTCGACATAGTTCACGTACCGACTCTGGATGGTGGACATGGGGGCATCGGCCAGCCGGGTGAGGGTGGGAACCGGGCAGACATAGGGGTCGGCGGGTCGGCGAACCTCTGGCAGAGCCAAGAGACGCCGGATCACGCCCAGGGAATCCGGGGAAACCTTGGCGATTTCCGGAGCAGACAAGGTGTCCAGTCCCTCGGGAAGGTTGGTGATCTTCCGGTACACCAAGCCATCCGGGGTCAGCACGAGAGAAACCTTGCGGCTGGTGGAGTAGATGTACTCCAGGGACTGGTACTCCTTGAAGGCTGGGTTTTCGACCGGCACCACCGGCACCACGACGGATTGTCCCGGGAGACGGATGCGCAGACCGGTCAACAGTCCTCGGATTTCCACGTCCATGTCCCGGGTGATGGGGATGAAGAGGATGTGCGGACGAACATCGCAAGCGATCATCGTGGTCATGCGACTTTGCACCGGGTAGAAGGCCATCACCTTCCGCCCCGAATCCGCGAAGGTGCTCTGAAGCACCACTGGTTTCACGTTGCAGTCGTACTTGGTTTCCAGGAAAACGCCTCGATCCGAACGCGAAACGCTCCCCACCGGAAGATCCGCCCACGAGGCGGTGTCCGCCAAGGGAACCGGGGCCATTTTCAGGGTATCCAGCGCGGGAACCGGGGGTGGGATCACCTGGGGATCATCCAGGATGATCCGTACCCGGACAGATCCTGTCGCCTTTCGCAAATGGACTTCGGCGTCCACCGACTTGCCGGGAAACACCTGGACCACAGCCTCGCCATACCAATGGACAGCTTGCGATGCATCGAAAAGGGCAACCTGGATGGTCCACGGACCGCTTTGGAGCCCGTCCAACAGGGTGGTTTGGCTCAGGCTTCCCCATGCGCTCTGGGTGGGATATCCCGCCCGCACAGCGTCGATCCTTACGGAATCGATGTCGGGACCGATCGCGACCAGTTCGGCTGCCGAAACGCGAAAGGAGATCTTGCCGCCCTCGGTTGCCTCCGACTGGGTGGGGCTGGAGGTCTGGACCTTTTCATTGCAGGAAAGGAAGCCAAGCGGAAGCGTCAGCAGGGAGGCCAGCAGGAAGATGCGAGGTAGGCGCATGGAAAATTCCTCGGAAGGCGGGTGGGACAGGTCGGGGGAAGGCTCGAGCGCTTCTCCCAGTGTGCTACAGCCGGGAATCTACCTCCAAAACCACCTCAAAATCGCCCCTGTATTGTTCAACAAAAAGAAGGCGTACTCGGAAAGGGCACGCTCCACACAAGCCCCGATTCCAAATGGCTACCTTGGTGTTCCCCAAAACATGCCGTTTTGACCGGGGAGCACCCAATGACCAAGCCATTCTACGTCACCACGCCCATCTATTATGTCAACGACGTGCCTCATATCGGGCACGCCTATACCTCCGTTTTGGCTGACGTGTTGGCTCGTTGGCATCGCCTGCTGGGCGACGAGGTCTTTTTCCTGACCGGCACCGACGAACACGGCCAGAAGGTCCAGGAAGCCGCCGCCAAGGCCGGACGCACCCCGCAGGAACACGTGGACCTCACCAGCCAGCGCTTCCGTGAGATGGGCAAGCTCCTGGGGCTGACCAACGACCGCTTCATCCGCACCACCGACCCGGACCACACCGCCTACGTACAGAAGGTGATGCAGGAATTGTGGGACAAGGGCGAGATCTACAAGTCGGCTTACAAGGGCCTCTACAACGTGCGCGACGAGCGGTTCTACTCGGAATCCGACATCCGCGAAGGTCGTGGCCCCGGGCCGGATGAGGTCGTGGAGGAGGTGGAAGAGGTCAATTACTTCTTCCGCATGTCCAGCTACCAGGAACGTCTGGTGGCCCACATCCATGCAAACCCCGCCTGGATCGTGCCGGAATACCGCAAGAACGAAGTGCTGGGCTTTTTGCGCCAGCCCTTGGGCGACCTCTGCATCAGCCGCCCCAAAACACGTCTTTCCTGGGGAATCGAGCTGCCCTTCGATCGCGACTTCGTGACCTACGTGTGGTTCGATGCGCTTCTCAACTACTTCACCGGCGTGCTTCCCAGCAAGCGTGCGGATGGAACGTCCTGGTGGCCGGCCAGCGTGCACCTGATCGGCAAGGACATCCTGACCACCCATAGCGTGTACTGGCCTTCCATGCTGATGGGCGCCGGAATCGAGCTTCCCAAGCAAATCCTCGCCCACGGCTGGTGGATGGCGGACGGACAGAAAATGTCCAAGTCGCTGGGCAACGTGGTGGACCCGTTCGAGGTGGCCCGCAAATACGAATCCGTGGGCGGCGTCGAAGCGTTCCGGTTTTTCCTGATGCGCGAGATGGTGGTGGGCCAGGACAGTTCGTTCTCGGACGCCGGCATGATCAAGGTGGTCAACGGCGACCTCGCCAACGACATCGGGAACATCGTTTCCCGCATCCGCAAGCAAGTGGCCACCCAGTTCGAAGGCAAGATCCCAGCCCTGCCCAGCTCGCTTGGAGAGCTTTCCAAGGGGCTGCGCGACAAGGCGATCTCGGTGGTTGCGGAGGTGGAAAACCTCATGCGCCTGTTCCGCGTGAGCTTCGCCATGGAAGAATCCATGTCGCTGGCACGCGCCATCAACAGCTACTTGGAGTCCACCGCGCCCTGGAAACTCGCCAAGGACCCCTCCCGCCAGGACGAATTGGCCGAGGTCCTCGCGGTTTCCTCCGAAGCCCTGCGCATTTTGCTGGTGCTGGTTTCGCCGGTCATTCCCGGCAAATCCGCCGAGGCGCTGGCCCTCATGGGCGAAACCGCCGTGCCGGGCAAGCTCGCCTGGGGGCTTCTGCCCGCTGGCCGCGAATTCATGGACGGCCCGGTGCTGTTCCCGCGTCTGGAAGTGAAAAAGCCGGAAGCCAAGCCCGCCGTGGAAGCGGTCGCCAAGCCGGAACCTGTCAAGGATCCGTTCGAAGCGGTGGATTTCCGCATCGCGAAGATCGTGTCCGCCGAAGACCATCCCTCCGCGGAAAAACTCCTGGTGCTCCAACTGGACGTGGGCGAACTGGGACCGCGTCAGGTGTGCGCGGGCATCAAGGCCCACTTTCCGGCCGCTACCCTACCCGGCCGCAAAGTGCTTCTGGTGGCCAACCTCAAGAAGGCCAAATTGCGCGGTGTGGAATCGATGGGCATGATCCTGGCGGCCGACAATGCGGATGGCTCGGTGCATTTGCTGGAGCCCCAGGGCGAGCCGGGCGCGTTCGCCACGGCGGAAGGCATGGACCACAAGCCCGGTGTGAATCTGGGAATCGAGGCGGTGGACCCGGTCAAGCTGGTGGTGCGCGGCGGGAAACTCCACTACGGCCAGCTCCCGGTTTCCGCCGGAAACCTACCTGTGAATTGCTCGGCCCAGGACGAAGCTTCCGTTCATTGAGCTAGTATTTAGGGCCTATGCAAGAAGAAAACAAAGAGCTGGAAGCCATCCAAGAACCGGTGGCCCTGGATTCCCATGCCGACACCGATTCCGTAACCGCACAAGACGACGCACAGATTCTGTCCGAGGATGCCTCCGAGGACACCGCCGGATACGATCCTTCCGCCATGGTGGAAGTGGATGCCCAGGCCGACGACAATCCCGACGACATCGTGGAGCCGGACCCACCACTGCCCGACTACACCTTCGAGCAGGCATCCGACACCATGAAAGAGGCGATGGCCAAGCAGGGCTGGACCTCGCCCATGCTGGTGCAGCGCAAGGCGATCCCCTACCTGCTGGCCGGACAAGATCTGATCACCCAGTCCAGGACAGGATCCGGCAAGACCGGCGCGTTCATGATCCCGCTGGTGGAAATCTGCGAGATCGAGCACAACGAGCCCCAGGCCCTTATCCTGGTTCCCACCCGCGAGCTGGCGCTGCAGGTGGCCCGCGAAGCCGAACTGATCGGTGCGGCCAAGGGAGTGAACACCGTTGTGGTCTACGGTGGCGTGGGCTACGAAAAGCAGATCGAAGGCCTCAAGAAGGCCCACATCGTGATCGGCACGCCCGGTCGCGTGATCGACATGATCCAGAAGGGCTATTTCAAGCTGCGTTCCATCCGCGACTTGGTGATGGACGAAGCCGACGAAATGCTTTCCATGGGATTCTACCCCGACATGGCCCGCATCCGCCAGATGCTGCCCAAGGATCGTTGCACCTACATGTTCTCGGCGACCATCACCGAAAACGTGAAGCACCTGGCCCGTGAATTCCTGCGCAACCCCAAGTTCTTGTCGCTTTCCCAGAAGAAGCGTTCGGTGGACGCCATCAGCCACCGCTACATGGTGGTGGATAAACTGGCCAAGGACAAGGCCGTGTTCGACATCCTGGAACACGACCATCCCGAAATGGCCTTCATCTTCTGCAACACCAAGCGCGACGTGGCGTATCTGTCCGATTACCTGCGCTCGTGGGGACTCTCGGCCGAGCCGTTCTCCGGTGACATGAGCCAGGTGGCCCGCGAAAAGGTGATGGCGCGTTTCCGCAAGCGCGAAACCCGCTACATGGTGACCACCGACGTCGCCGCCCGCGGCATCGACATCTCGGACATTCCGTGCGTGATCCAGTACGAGCTTCCCATGGAGCCGGACGTCTACGTGCACCGCGCAGGACGCACAGCTCGCGCCGGCAAGACCGGTGTGGCCTGGACTGTGGTCTCCGAGTTGGAAGAACTGGGCGTGAAGGCCATCGGTCGCCGCTTCGACTTGCGCTTTGAGAAGGTGGCTGCCGCCAAGCCGGAATCGGCCGGGGCCATCTTGCTGGAACGCTGCGTGGGTCTGCTGGAACGCGCCGACCGCGACTCCAGCCGCGCCGTGCGACGCGGCGCCGAAAAGCTGGAAAAGCTCATTCCCGAGCTGTTGGAATCCGAGTCCACCCGCATGGGACTTGCGCTTCTGATCTCCAAGGCCTACCGCGAAGAGTTCTACGGCCAAAAGGACGCGAGCCTGGCCGGACAAGAAATGGCCAAGATCGGCGTGGAAGAAGACGGCGAAGAACGTCACCACGGCGGCGGCGGACGCCACCATGGCGGCTCCTCGCATGGCGGCCCTCGCTCGGGCGGAGGCGGAAGCCGGTTCGGAGGCGGTAGCGGCGGACCGAGGCGTCGGCGGTAGCCGCGGGGAGTCCGTCTGGAAAAGTGATCTGCTTTTCCTGACGAGATGAGTTCATACGAAAAAACCACTCCCGTTCGGGAGTGGTTTTTTTCATGCGCGGCGGCGGATGCCTTCGGCTAGACCGGCGCGGGTCGCCTCCAGATAGGCGCGTCCCCATTTCTGGCAAGGCTCGAGGTGATTGCCTTCCGCCCACTCGTTCCACGCGTTCACGAACACCAGATCGTCGTCGTCGCGCAAGGCTGATTTCGCCACCATGGACGCGAGCCACTCCTGGTAACGCTCGGGGGTCGATCCGACAAAAATCGTCGCTCCCTTTTTGCGTCGCGCGGAGTTGTCCCACATCGGGGTCACGCAGGGATAGAGGGTCCACTCCGGATTGGGCCGTTCCAAGGCATCGCGAACCAGGTCGGGATAGGACCAGACCCCATGGTCCATCCACACGCGGTTGGTCAGCCCCCAGTTCATCAGCTGTCGTTGCCAGAAGGTCCGGCGCATCGGCCGTCCCAGCAGCGTTCGATCCGGCTGGAATTCCACCGCCGCGTCGAAATGGTCCGGCAAGACTCCGTGTTCGTCCGTAAAGCTTTCCACGCGGACCAGATGCACGCCAGGAAGTCCTGAGGCCAAAGCCTCCTCGCGCAAGATTTCCGCAAAACGGGCGCAGCCTTCCACTTTGGAAGCGCGGTAGATCAGGAACACGGGCTTGCCGCGAACCTTCAGCCAGCGAGGATCGCCAAACGCCTGGACCAGCCAACGGGCATGGGCACGGAAATCGTCATCGTCGGTGCGCTGGGCAAGGAGGATTTCGCTCTCCCCTCCATCCCAGGCGCGAGTCCAGTTTTCGTTGGCCCAGCAAAGGCAAAAGGGCATGTCGGGCTTGCCCGAATCCAAGATCTCCTGGAAGGGACGCTCCAACAGGCGTTTGCCCCCGAACCAGTAGTGGTAGAAGCAAAAGGCATGTATGCCGTATTCCTGGGCCAACTCGGCTTGGGCTTGCCGGGCTTCCGGCAGACGCAGATCGTAGAAGCCCAGATCGGCGGGCAGATGCGGCTGGTGGTGTCCCTCGAACAATGGACGCGCCCGGGTGACATTGGTCCACTCGGTGAAGCCCTTGCCCCACCACGCGTCGTTTTCCGCGATGGGGTGGTACTGCGGAAGGTGGAAGGCGACGATTCTTGTCATGGAGCACGCTGGTTGGGAATTCGGATGGCGGAAGATCCGGCAACGAAGGCTCCCGTTGGGACATCGGTGTCGACTTGGGCCCCATCCTGGACCACGCAGTTGGATCCCAGCCGGACACCGGGAGCGATGCGGACGCCGGATCCAATCCAGGCTCCCGAGTCGATCCGCGACCCGGCACCCACGACCGTATCCGAATGGATGACAATCCCCTCCCCGACCGGCGTCCAGCCATCTTCGATCACCGCACCATCGCCGATGGCAACTCGATCCCCGATCTCAACGCGGCGCGAGGATTCCACCCGCGCTCCGTCGCCGAGCCGCAGATCGCACCCCATCAAAAGGCAGGGTGCGGGAAGTCCATCCTGCCTGCGGGCGACAAGTGCCAGATTCCGTCCGGCCTTGAATCCGCTGCCGGCTTGGATCCACTTTCCGCCCTCGACGCTCCAGCCTTCGCCGACGGAAAGATCAGGAAAGGCTTGGGACAGATTCCGACCAAAAGCGGCATTCGATGATTCCTGCGAACGGACCAGCCTACCGTGGAGCCTGGCCAGGATCCGTCGACGCAAGTTCGCCCGGCGCCAAGGCCGGATCCATCGCCTGATGATGGCCGGCACCACGACCGCTCGGAAGTTGCGACGCCGCCAGGACGACTTGACCAGACAGAACAAGCCGGTCCAAGTGAGTGGCATCGACCGGACCACGTGCATCACCACCCCGGAGAGGTTTTCCTCCACCATGGCATCCACGACCTCCTTGCGGAAGCCCGTGGCGTTGCACCGCCCGAGCAGGATCTCGGCGTTGCGTACGAACACCTGCAGCCCGTCGTAGCCTCCGGAATTCCCTCCCCGGCAAATGGCGATCGGAGCACGGGCGACCAGCCCACGGTTGTGAACATCCGCTGTACGAACCGTGATCGAGGCAGGGACCAGATTGGTACCGATCTGGGCGGCGATGAAGGGGTGGTCTACGGCATCCTTGCGGACGATGATCCCCGATGCGGCCGAAAAATAAAACGACACCTTGGCGAGGAATCCATTGGCATCCAGATCATCCCATCCGGTGCGCACCGGCTGGCGATCGAATCCGCTGCAGAAAACGTCGCGCCAATCCTGGGTGGCGAACAACAACGGAGGATTGCCGTGGTCTTCGATCGCCTGGAGGACGGAAGCGACCGCATCGGAAACCGGCAGGTCGTCGTCGCAGAGGATCCAGACGTATTTCCCCGACCCCGCGGTCAGGCACGCGATCATGTTAAGATCCGACCCGATGTTGGTGGCATGGCGAACATGCCGCACGCGACTGCCGTAACGGGCGACAATTTCCGGCGTATGGTCCGGCGAGCAATTGTCGAGCACCACGATCTCGGCGGGCAATCCATCCATCTGGCCCACCAGCTGGTCCAGCGTCTCGCGCAGATGGCGCGCCCGGTTGTAGGTGGGGATGGCGATGGTCAGCACGGGATCCATCAAAGCCCCTCGCCGATGGAACGGGTCTTCCAGGCCAGTCTGGGGCGGATCTGCCCCCACCAATCGCCGGTGAATTCGTCGCGCATGCTGCCCGTGTCGTGGCCCAAAAAGGAGATCGCCTCGGGAACACTCACCTCGATCCGCGAAACATCGGAGATCAAAAACACGCTCACGAGGTATTGCTTGTCGTTGAGAAAATCGGCAGGAAGCGTGCATCTGGACACATACAGTCCGCGCGACTGCGGCGAAGCCCCCACCGGATCCTCTCCGAGGATCACGGCCGGAGAGTTGCCGGATGCGAGAATCACTCCGGCCCCGGCATCCAGAAGATGGATGCTGACGGAAGCGGAGACATTGTCCGCAAGCACTTCGTACTCCACCTCGATGTGGACGGATTGGCAGATGTCCACCGCACCCGACTGCGAATCTTCCGAGAAAACGCGCACTGCGCGAAGCCGAAGGTTCTGTCCGGTCGGCGCATCCGCGACATCCCAGATCCTCTCGTCGGCGGCGGCTCCGGCCAGTTGCAGATACCGATGCGTCGCCCCATCGACGGGACCGTCGAAATCGACCATCCCCTGGTGGAGGACGATGCCCCGTTTGCACAGCGAAGCCACGCTCGACATGTTGTGCGAGACGAACACGACGGTCCGTCCGTTCTTGGCCACGGAATCCATCTTCCCCAGGCACTTGCGCTGGAATTGCGAATCGCCAACGGCCAGGACTTCGTCCACCAGCAGGATTTCGGTTTCCAGGTGGGCGGCCACCGCGAAGGCAAGCCGCATGTACATGCCGCTGGAATAGCGTTTGACGGGAGTATCGACGAATTCTCCGATGTTGGCGAACTCCACGATCTCGTCAAATTTTGACCGAACCTCGAATTTCGACATCCCGAGGATCGCACCAGCGAGGAAAATGTTCTCCCTGCCTGACAAATCCTGGTGGAATCCGGTTCCGACCTCCAGCAACGAACCGATCCGACCTCGCAGGATCGCCGATCCGGAAGTCGGCCGTACAATTCTCGACAGGGTTTTCAGCAACGTGGACTTCCCCGCCCCATTGCGTCCGACCAGCCCGACGCTCTCGCCGGGTTGGATGGTCATCGAAACGTCCCGCAACCCCCAGAAATCCTTGAACTCCGTGCGGGGGATGCGCCCTTTCGCGAGACTACTGGCCCATCGGCCGATCTCGTCGGTCAGGTCGGTTCCGAATTTCCCCTGCACGCTTTGGCGGATGCGATAGCGCTTGGAAAGGTTGGAAAGTTCGATGGCAGGTAGCATCAGATGTAGTCCGCGAAATCTTTTTCGACGCGCCGGAAGACCCACGCGCCGAAAAGAAACATGAGGACCGACGCGGCAAGCGACGTCCAGATGGACCAGAGCGGCGGAAGAGCCGAACCGGTAAGAGCATGGCGAAAGACAAGCACGGGAGCGCTCAGCGGATTGGCGAGAACCGGAGCCACCCAAGGCTGGGGCACCAACTCCAACGGATAGGCGACCGGAGTGGCCCAAATCCAGGCCTGCACCAGAAACGGCGCCATCTGTCGCAAATCCCGAAACCGGATGTTCAGCGACGAGAACAGCATCGACATGCCTCCCGCCATCAGGATCGCGGGAAGCAATGCGACGGGCAACCACAACAAGCCCCAGCCAGCGAAGCCCAGGAAAATCGAGACTGGAGCCAGAATCGCCAAGGCGATCGCGAAATCAGCCAGGACGGACAAGGAGGCAGAAAGTGGCAACAGCAATCTGGGAAAATAGACCTTGGTGATCAGTCGTTCATCTTGGATCAGGCTGGAGCTGCCTCGTTCCATCCCCTGCGAGAACACGGTCCAGATCACGATGCCGGAAAGTACGAACATCGGATACGGCACACCCTGGGTGGGCACTTTGACGAACATCCCGAACACGAGCCAGTACAGCAAGCCCGTCAAGCCCGGCTGGAGGAGCATCCAGATCAATCCGAAAAACGTTTGGGCGTAGCGGATGTTGATCTGTCGCCACACCAGCACCGAAAAAAGGCCGCGCGAAGCCCAAAGATCGGTGATGGTTTGGAGGATCGGGGGATCAGCGGCGCTGATCTTCACCTCGCGGATAGCCCCAGGGGAAGTCATGCTGCAACCGCCAAGGTGGACCAGACTGCGTACGTTATCGGTGCCATAGAGCCGACATAAGATAGCTCAGGAAATTCGCCAGCCTTGGCTTTCAGCGACCATGTCAAAAAGGGTGCGCAATTCGTTACCCGCTTTCTTGGCGGAAAAGTTCTCGACAAGAAGCTCGCGCCCACCTTGTGCGATCTTAGTCCAAGCCTCCCGATCGGAGTACAACTCGATGGTCGCCTGGGCGAATGGCTCCGGATCATCGACAATCCGCGCGCTGTGCCCATCTTCCAATCCCATTCCTTCCGAGCCGATCGCCGTGGTGACCACCGGCAATCCCGCCGCCATCGCGGTGTTGATCTTTCCCTTGATTCCGGCACCAAACCGCAGCGGCACCACCATCAGCCGCACGGAATCAAGGATAGGCTCGAGGGTCTCCACGTAGCCCAGTACTTCCACGTTTTCACCAGCCAAGGCCTGGACTTCGGGCACCATGCCGCTCCCCACGATCCGCAATCGAATGTCGGGAAGCGTACGACACACCAAGGGCAGAACCTCCTGCACGAAATATTTGACGGCATCGACATTGGGAGTGTGTTGGAAGCTCCCCAAAAACAAAAGGTCCTTTCTTTCCTGAAAGGGCCTGCCCTCCGGCGGAAGCGGAAGAACGTTCGAGAGGACTCGGATCTTGGCGGCTGGAACCGCCTCCTTCAGCAACGGCAGCTCCGCCAAACTCACAACCCAGGTCAAGTCGGCAACCCGAGTGGATTCGCACTCCATTTTCCGGTAGACTTCCGCTCGCGATAGCAGCTTGCGATCGCCGGACAACTGGAACTCCCGGCCAAGCCGGAGGAAATGAAGATCAACGGTGTCATACACAAGGATTGCCCGTCGCGCCCATCGCCGGACCAAATTCCAGTACCGGGCAAACACGCGGGGGCGACTCAGCACCACGACATCGAGTTCATCGCCCTGTTCCCGCAGATAGGCCGCCAAGGACCGAGAATGCGGAGGTCGGACCACCTGGATGCCTTCACGCTCCAGTTCCGATCTTCTCACTGGCGTCGCATGGACGGCATCCACCGCATGGATGCGTACTTCGAACCCGCTTGCCTGCGCCGTCCGCAAAACACCTTGGAGACGTGCGGAACCGGCATCGAAATCGGGCCGAGGGAAATGGCTGTCGACGTACAGCAGGACGGGTCGTCGGATTCTGACCGAAGCCTTGCGGACATCCGAACGTGGAGGAAGATGCCGCTGTTCCAATTCCTGCGCCCAACGCTCCCGGAACTTCACCCGGTTGATCGCCTGGAATCGCTTGGTCCCCGTGGATTCATCGGTGCCGGAGCTGATCCCTTCGTGGTGGACCACGACGCTCGTGGGCTGCACCAGGACCACCTTGCCCGCCTGGCGAACACGAAACGCCAGGTCGGCGTCCTCGTAGTAGGCGGGAGCGAAATGGGAATCGAACCCTCCCAGCTCCCGAAACAAAGCCGACGGCACGCAGATGGACGCCCCCGAGCAGTAGTCCACTTCGCGCAGATGACAAAATTCGTGATGGTCCGGATCCTTCAAGCGCCCCACGTTGCGGGCGGTGCCATCGCGCCAGACGATGCCGCCGCATTCCTGGAGCCGACCATCCGGATACACGAGCTTGGATCCAACCAATCCGGCGTCCGGCCGGAACTCGAAGGTGCGGACCAACTCGTCCAGCCAATGCGCGGAGACTTCGGTATCGTTGTTCAGGAAAACCAAAAATTGTCCGCGAGCCGACGCCGCGCCGGCGTTGGACGCCCCGATGAATCCGAGATTGGATTCGTTTCGGATCAATCGGATTCCCTCGACTCCGGAAAGCTCGGTCGGAGTTCCACCTGGCGTGCAGTCGTCCACGACCAGAACCTCGAAAGTGATCGAAGCTCCATGGAATGCGATGGACTCCAGGCATCGCAAGGTCATCGCGCCATGTCCGTAGACAGGAATCACGATGGATGCGAGAGGCTCATCGCAAGCGGAAAACCGAAGGGGGGACTGCCTGGAGGATCGAGGGATCGATTGCCGGCTTGCCGCACCGATCAACCTCTGGAATCGACGCCATATTGGAAATCTCACCAAGTGAAAGATAGCTCCGGGAAGGGTGAGTAGATTTCGAGCCTTGGAACGCGTCGATTCGGATTCAATGCACTCGCCCACACGGCCTCAAGTGGAGATTTGCATCGTCCTATACCGGTCCGCCGACTGCATTGGCGACGCACTTGCTTCCCTTCCCCCCCAGGCTGGGGTAATCCTGGTGGAGAACCTTCCCGGCGATGGCTCGGTGGAGGCCGCGCTTTCGGTGCAACCCGATGCGGTCGTGCTGCGACCAGGCGCGAATCTCGGTTTCGGAGGCGCGTGCAACCTCGCGATCCGCCACAGTCGTGCACCGTTTCTCTTGATGTTGAATCCGGACGCGTCGCTTGCGACCGATTGTTTGGAGAAGCTTGTCGGGCATTTGAACGCGAATCCATCCTGCGCCGGAGTGGGGCCGCTGGTGTTGCGCTCGGACGATGGAACGATCGACTCCGCGGGCATGGATGTGCTCGCCCCGGGCTGGACTCGGGACCGTGCGCGCGGCCGCCCTGAAAAGGACGCGCCGAAGGCGGGAATCACGTCATGCCTATCCGCCGGAGTCCTGCTGTTGCGTCGGGATGCGTTGGAATCGATCGGACGATTTCCCGATGCGTTCTGGGCCGACCTCTTCCTCTACAACGAGGATGTCGAGCTTTCCTTCGCGTTGCGCCAGGGAGGCTGGGAACTCCACTTCCTTCCTTCGGCGCGGGCGTTCCACGCGGTGGGAGGATCGAACCCGCCCCGTCGTCCCATCCGCGCGATGGCCGCGCGCAATCGGCTGTTCACGGGGATCGTCCATCTGGGCTGGCGCGACCTCCTGCGACCCATGGGACTCTTTCGCTGGATGTGGCGGATCGCCATGGACGCACCCAGGCTTGCAGACAATTTCCGTCTCCCCGAACTCCGATCGGCGCTGTTGCCCCTGGCAGCCCAGTTGCCGGGACGGCGTGCGCGGATCCGCAAACGGGTGCGCTAGAAGTTCCTGACCATCATCAAGCCGGGTGCTCCGTTCCAGGAAGGAACCATGGTCCAACTGGAATCCCGTCGCTGGTTCCAGGAACGCACCACGCGGTTGCAAACCAGCCCGAGGCCCGCGGATAACGCGACATCCGAGCTCCAATGCCAGTTGTCGTGCACGCGCGAAAGCGAAGTGGAAAGGGCCACCGCGTACAGTCCGCCCGCCAACCAGGGGTGGTCCGAATACTCCAGAGCATACGCTGGAAGAAGTCCCCACGCGTTGGCCGAGTGCCCCGAGGGAAAGGAAACGTTGTCCAGGTTGATGCCCGGCCCATCGAAGAGGTAGGGCGAACTGGAGTAGCGAGGCCGGTGGCGCTGGACACCGAACTTACCTGTCTGCACGATCATCTGAGTGAGAGCCAAAGCCTCCAAGCCATTGCGGGAGGCACGCGCCACGCGAGGAGCGCGTCCACTTGCACCCGCCCACCAGAGTCCTCCTGCCAAGGGAATGGTCCAGTACCCATCGCCTACCAACTTGGCTCCCGCCGACCACACCTCGCTCGCGCCGTTCTTGTGGCTTTGGGACCAGTCCTTCACATCGCGATCCACCGTGAACAGAAGTCCCGTGGCCGCGATCGTTCCCGCTGCGATTCCTGTCTCCGTGACCGTCCAGATGCTCCGCGAACTGTCCGAAGACGCCCCGGAGAGGACCATCAGGAGAAGGGCGATCACGGCTGTTCCAGGTCCAACAAATCTTGGATGGTCTGGCGGCGTCGGATCCGACGCACCACAGAGCCATCCACAAGCACTTCCGGAAGCAGGCCGCGGCTGTTGTAGTTGGACGACATCGCCGCCCCGTAGGCACCCGCGTCGTGGAAGATCGCGAGATCCCCCACCTTGGCCTCTGGAAGATCGCGTGGGGTCACCACGCCGCCTTCTTCCTGGGTGAACACGTCACCGGATTCGCACAGAGGTCCACCGACCACGGTTGGCGACAGTTCGCCTCCCAAAACCTTGCCGTCGCGGGCGAAGGAAATCTCGTGCCACGAGCCGTACATGGAAGGCCGGACCAGATCGTTGAAACCGGCATCCACCAGCACGAACCGGTTGGAGCCTTGGCTCTTGGTCGCACGCACTTCCGAAACCAGCTTGCCGGATTCTGCCACCAAGAATCGTCCGGGCTCGATTTCCAGGTTCACCTTGTGCCCGACAATCGATTCGATTTCCTTGCGGGCGGCGTCCCAAAGTTTGAAGTAGGCCGCGGTATCCACCTGCTGGCCATCGAGGCGATAGGGAATGGGCAATCCCCCACCCGCCGAGATCGCTTCGAGATCGCGTCCCAGGACACGGACCTGGGATACCATCGCGTCGCACACGGACTTGAGATGTTCGAAATCCGCACCCGACCCGATGTGCATGTGCAGGCCCACAAAGTGGAGCTTGCGCCGGTCGATGATTTCGAAAGCCTGCTCCAGATTGCCATGCCAGATGCCGTGTTTGGAGCTTTCCCCGCCGGTGTTGGTCTTGCGGCTGTGCCCGTGACCAAACCCGGGATTGACCCGCAACCAGACCCTGTGGCCCGGCGAGCGCTCGCCCAACTGCTCCAACATGTCCGGAGAACCCGCATTGACCGGGACTCCCAGCTCCACCACCCGATCCAAGGTGCGGCGATCCAGGATGTCGGCGGTGAAGACCACCGGTGACGGCTCGCCACCCACACTGTAGCCGGCGGCCAAGGCGCGCTCCAGTTCGCCAGCCGAAACCGCATCCACCGCCACGCCAAGTCCGCGCAGGAAGGAAAGGAGATGGATGTTCGAGCATGCCTTCTGGGCAAACCGGACCGTATCGAATTCGCGCAGGCGATCGACGCGATCTTTGATGACGGCGGCATCATAGACATACACAGGGGTGCCGTGTTCGGAGGCGATTTTCGTGAGCAAGGCAGCATCGAAGGACTTCATGGTCTGCCCAAAGATAGCCCTTATCAGTCCTCCACGCCATCTGGAAATGCCGCGCGCACCGCCGCCTGGAAGTCTTCCGGCCAAGGACTTTCGAAGCGAAGTTCACGACCTTCGGGATGGATCAACCGCAAGGCCCGCGCATGCAGGCATTGGCGCTGGATCGACTTCACGATCGACCGTGCGTGGGCGCGCTCCATGGGCTGGATCTGGGCCAAGCGGCTGGCACCGCCACCGTAGAGCTCGTCGCCCACCACCGGATGCCCGCGATGGGCCAGGTGGACCCGGATCTGGTGGGTCCGACCGGTTTCCAAAGAACATTCCACCAGGCTGGCCACGCCAATTTGCCAAACCCGGAAATTCGTGGCGGCGATGCGGCCATCCTTCACCACCGCCATGCGGGTGCGATGCAACGGGTCTCGCCCGATCGGAGCCTCCACGCGCTCGGTCTGGGGAATCCCCCAGGCGAGGGCATCGTAGGTGCGCGAGAGCGACCTGTCCAGAAGCTGCGCGGCGAGTTTTCGATGGGCGTCGTCGTCGAGCGCCACCACCATCAGGCCGGAGGTGTCGCGATCCAGCCGGTGGACGATTCCGGGGCGCGTGGGGCCGTTGAGACCGGACAATTTCTGGTATCGATGGGCCAGGGCGTTGGCCAGCGTGCCGTCCGGACAACCGGCTCCCGGATGCACGGTCAGTCCGGCGGGTTTGTCGATCACCGCCATGCGGGCGTCTTCCCAAAGGACGGAAAGGGGAATGTCCTGGGCCACCACGGGGCGATCGGGCTGGGCCTTCAGTGGCCACTCGAGCACGCTCACCTCTTGACCCGGCTCCATGCGAAACGAGGCCTTGCGGGCGAGTCCATCCACAAGCACAAACCCCGACTTCAGCCAATGCTGGACCAGTGTGCGCGACCAATCCGGAAACCGCGAGGCCAAATACCGATCCCAACGATCATCCAGGGAGTCTTCTTCCACCAGCCACGAATCGAGTTCGCTCATGCCGGGCGGGATTCTTGGTCTGGCTCGGCTTGGGGCACATGGCGCGCGGCGCGGTGGTCGCGGATGCGGATCAACCGGATTTCCCCCCAGATCATCAGCGTCACGCCATACACGATGGCGCAATCGGCGATGTTGAAGGTGGGCCACCGCCACGAAAGTCCCGGCATTCCCACCGAGATGAAATCCACCACGTGGTGGTAGATCAACCGGTCCAGGAGGTTCCCGTAGGCTCCCCCCAACATCAATGCCACGCCGGTGCGGACCAAGGGATCCCGTCTGGTTTTCCAGATCCGCAGCAAAAACCAGGTCGCCCCACCCACCAACAGCACATAGAAGACCGTGGTGGGCAAAAACGGAACCAAGCGCTCGGGGTTCAAGGAAAAGGCCGCGCCGGAGTTGTAGGCCACGAACAGCCAAAGGAAATCCCCCAGCAATCGAACGGCGATGTCCTCGCGAAATCCGTCCGTGAACCGACTCCCGCCCAGGAACAAGGCCATCTGTTTGGTGGCCTGATCCAGAAGGAACACTCCTGCCCACAGCAAAAAGCTGGGCAAGGGATGGGCCAACAAATGGCTTTTGCGACGCAGTGCGCGCAAGAGGGCCAAGCTCAAGAGCGGACGAGGCCAGCGGATCACGCGATCGCCTCGCGCAAGTGCTTTTGGAGCAGGTTGTTGCGGGAGCCGAACTGGAATCTAAGGGCCAGGTTGGACCAACAGGTGGCTGTGGTGGTCCACACGATCCGTCGAACCTGGGAGCGGGTGATCTTCACGCGTCCTGCCAAGGCGGCAGCGGGATCCTTCGCCAAGAGCGCCAACGTATCCTGGCTCATGAGCAACGGCCAGAGGCAGAACAACCTCAACCGGAACTTGTACCAGGGAAGATCCAGGATGTACTCCTGGGCGGCGCGGACTTCGCGGTCGGCGAGCCGAACCAAATCCAATAGCACTTGGGAGGCCTCGGCGCGATGTCCCTCTTCCCACAATTGCCGGGGAAGGATTCCTCTTGCCTGGCAGATGTCTTCCGGAACGAAGATCGTGTTGCGAACGCCATCGGCAGGAATGTCCCGGGCGATGTTCACCAGCTGTAAGGCCAACCCCGAACCCCACCGCGTTGGCCCGCAACTTCTCGCGGCCTTGCGTGGACATGTCGTGCCTTCGCGAACAGATCCGTGAGCATGAGCCCCACCGTCCCCGCGACGAAATAGCAGTAGTCCAGGAGTTCTTGCCGGGTACCGAGCTGGAACCAGCCGTCGGATTCCCGCTTGAGGGCGTAATGAACCATACCGCCGCACATTTCCTTGACACGCTCGTCGATCGGCTTTCGCAATGCCGGGGAGACCTTGCGATACACCGCGAAGACCAGGTCGCTATGGGCCACCAGAAACCGATCCGGGTGGTCATCCCGTACCCAATCGGCAGGCAAGGCCTCCAAAAAGCCGCGGATCTCGTCGGCATCCCCACCGGCAGGGTCGAAGCAGCGAACGAATCTCTCCAGCAGTTCTTTGCGAACCTGGGGAGGCATCTGGCGGTCATCTTCCACCGTATCCGCGATGCGCATGAACAGGTAGGCCAGCCGGACCGCTTCTTCCAGCTCGGTGGGTAAAACCTTGATATTCAAGGCGAAGGTACGGGAGACAGCCTGGAGCCATACACGGCAGAATTCGGGGGCCACCGTGGGATCCCCATGGAGCACCCGCTGCTTGATCTCGTTCTCGGCGATGGGCATGACCTCGAAAAGATAGCGCTAGCTGGAAAAAGAGTCGCCCGGTTCCCGACGACCCGTGGAACGATCAGGCGGAGGGAACGGGATCTGCGAGCAATTCGGCGAGGACCGGATCGATCAGGTCCGCGCATTGCTCGATGCAACGGGCCTGCTCCAGGATGATCTGGTCGCGGTGGCTCTGGGCGTGGTGGCGCAGCCATTCGGCCACCATTTTCTGGCGCTCGATGGCGGAAAGGGTCTCCAGGTTCCCGTTCATGGACTCCCGAATGTATTCCGCCTGGGCCCGCATGTAGGCCTGCATGTCGAACGGCTGATTGGAGCGGATCACGAAAAACTTCGCCATCACCTGCAGAGGCGGGCGATTGCTCGCCGGCAGAAATTCGGAAACGAATTTTCGCCATTCTTCCCGATGCTGCCGGAAGAACCGCACGATCTGCTCACCGAGCATATCCCTGTCGCAACCGGCCTGATCCATCCAACCTCCAGCACAGATCCCTTTAAAACATACGCAAGTTCATCCAAACCGGTAGGTGTCCGCGCACACCTTCTGCGCTCCTTGTGGGTAGCTTTGTTCCGTGGGCATGAACTGGTGGATCAAACCGATCGTCCGACTGTGGATGGGAACCCTCCGCTGGCGGTTCGCCGACCCTGTTCCGCCCGGCAGCGCCGTTTTCGCTTTCTGGCACCGGAACGTCCCCCCCGCGGCGGCCTTCTTCCGGAATTGGCCGGCCACCGCCCTGGTCTCCGCGTCCAATGATGGACAAATTTTGGCAGACCTGCTCGAAGGCGGGGGGCTCGAACTCGTGCGGGCCTCCAGTTCGCGAGGAGCCGTGGGCGCCACCCGCCGGCTTCTGGCGTCGTTGCGACGCGGCCGCCCCGTGGTCACGGCCTGGGATGGCCCCAAAGGTCCCGCCAACGTCGCCAAGCCCGGCCCGTTCTGGCTTGCCGAATCCTCCCGTGCCCCGCTGTACGACGTCCTTTTCGAAACCCCTCGTTCGGTTCGACTCCACGACTGGTCCAGGATGGAATTCCCTTGGCCCTTTTCCGTGGTGACGGTCCGGTTCGCTCCTCTTCCGGAAAATTGCTCCGTCCAAGGGGATGCCAGGAATGAACCAACGCCACCGCCCATTGATCATCGGGTTGTTTTGATCGCGATCTGTTGGAGCCTTTCCATCTGGGGTTTGCTGCACCTTTGGCAAGGGGAGGCTCTGCGTCTGAACCGCGAACACCTGGAAACCCGAGCCGACCTCGCGAAATCCCACTTCAGTGGCGCCCTGGCGGTCCCCGCCTCCCCCGCCGTTCTCAGCGGGGACATCGTCCAGGGGATCTTCGATTCTTCCGATCGGATGCTTCCCAAGGGAGATTCCGCCGCGCTGCGCTACGCGCCGGAATTGAGCGCGCCCAGCATGGTGGCCGAGCGCGACCTGCCCGGTGGAAGGATCGTTCGCCTGTCGTGGGCCATTCGCGGAGGCGGACTCCCCGGATCGGCATGGACCCTGGCGGGCATCGCCGCCGGTCTCGGGCTGCTGTTCCCCGCGATCATCTACGCGGGCTTCGTCCATCGCGAACGGGAGCGGATCCGGCACCTGGACCGCATCGCCAAGGCGGCCTCGAGCGGACATGGCATCCACGCGGCGCTCCCCGACGAGGATGCCCAACTGGTCGCGACGCTGGCCATGGATCTGCGTCGCAGACGGATTTTGTCCGCCTGGGGGGAGCGTCGGCTGGGCAGACTGTTGGATTCGCTTGCCGAAGGCGTGCTGCTGCTGGACGGCAGACAGCGGATCTTCGCGTGCAACACCTCTGCCTGCAGGACCTTGCGCATGAGTGTTCCAAAGGCGGCGGCTCGCGGTCGACCCACCGTTTCCGTCGTCGGGGATATCGAGTTCCTGGACGACCTGCGCCGCGCGCTGGCTCGCAGCGGTCCTTCGGAATTTTCCATCGAGCGCGAGGGAACCGCGCACGAGGCGCGGGTCTGGCCGGCATCGGTCGACCCCGATGGGAACGGGTGGATGGTTTCCTTGCAGGATGTCACCGACAAGTTGCGTGCCCAGCGCATGAAATCGCGGCTGGTGTCGGATGCCTCGCACGAATTCAAGACGCCGCTGACTTCCATCCGAGGCTGGACGGAAACGCTCCTGGACGACGAAACGGACGAATTCCGTCGAAAGGCCCTGCAGCGGATCGAGCAAGGGACGCTGCACCTGGAGAATGTCGTGCGGGACTTGTTGGATCTGGGAAGGGTGACAGAACTTCCTGCCCGCAAGCGGGAGGATACCGATCTGGAAGGGGTTTGCCAGGAAGCGATCGAAACCCTCGCGCCCCAGGCGTACGCAAAACGGATCCGGATCGCATTGGACTGCACACCCGAAGCCAGTGTGCCGGCCCACAGAAACCAGCTGGTGCGGGCCATGATCAACTTGCTATCCAATGCGGTGCGCCATTCTCCCCCCAGCTCGACGGTGGAGGTGAGGGTCTGGCACGACGACAGTGCATGGCGGCTGGAAGTGACCGACCAAGGATCGGGCGTGCCGGCCGAATCGATCGCCCACCTGTTCGAACGGTTCTACCGCGCCGACCACGGCCGATCGCGCGACATGGGTGGCACCGGCTTGGGCTTGGCCATCGTCAAGGAAACTGCCCAGGCCCATGGAGGTTTCGCCGAAGTGGAGAGTCCCCCGGGGCTGGGCGCCACCTTCCGGATCGTGCTACCCACCTAGAAAAGCGGTACAATCCCGGTCATGTTCTGGACCTTCGGTGGCTCCTACCTGATCGGAATCCAAGCGCTCGCGGTGGGCACCTTCGCCTGGGCGCGCTGGATGGACCCGGCCTTCGCCCAAGGATCGGGATTCTGGATCGCGGGACTAGGGACCCTGGTCCTGGGGTTGCTGATTTTGTGCTTCGAAACCGTCGGACTCGTGTGGAGCCCCGATCGCAGCCCGCTGCTGCAGATCCTTCGCGCGCTCGGCGCGATCGGCTTCATGGCCCTGGCGGCATGGGGTCTGGGGCCGTTCGGACAAGCGGCGATCATGCGCTTGGCGATGACGGGGGGGTTGTGATCTAAAACCGATTGGAATTCAGGGCTTTCTGTCAGTAGATTTTATCTGCTGCCCCCAAGCCTACCCTCACACCTCGGATTCCAACGGTATCTAGTCATGCCCGCCTTCCCCGACCCCCTCGACAATGCGAATCCATTCCTGCCAAAAAGGCCCATGCTCATGGATATCTCCAGGGCCAAGCCGTCCGGGGAGGTCAACTGGGATGCGATTGTTGCCAGCACCCAGCGCGGGAAAGTGGACCAAACGAAAAAGGTCTACGATACCACCAAGTACCTCGCCCAGACACGCGAGGAAGACCCTTGGCCCGAAGACGGCACTGCCGTCGAAGTCCCCATGACCTTGTCCAACTGTCGGTTCAAGGAACCGGCTCCGCTGGATCTGATCGAACCGATCACCGTTCTGTGCGACGTGAAGTCAGACGCTTCTTTGCCAGATTCCGACTGTTCCGTTGAGTTCCGTCTTTTCGCGATCTTTCGCGAAAACCAGAAGGACAACGAAGAACCCCAAGGGCAACCGATCGTCGTACGCTTGAACGCATCCACTTCCCAGACTCCGGAGGCCACATTCTACGTGTCGGATCTTCTGAATGCGCAAACCGAGCCAGGAGCGGAAATCTTCCTGCGCGCGGAAGCACGACATGTCCGCAAGCAGTTGAAGGCACAGAACAAACCGTTTCCCACCATCGCTGGTCCCACTTCCATTCATCGGTTCCGGCTCTCGGGAAGACTCTTCGATCCTGGTCGAAGTTTTCTGCTTCCGGAGGCAATTCCCTTGGTGCAGAAGGTCACGGCCTACCATCGTGAGCATCCGCAGGATGCCCTGATCCTCGTGGGGAGATCCAGCGAACAAAAGACAGATCTAGACCTTCTGGAATCCCGAGTCAAATCCCTGGAAGCGTTTCTCTCCAACCGCACCGATGTATGGATGGACGCCTTCGGCCCAGGGCGCAAGGGCAAGGACCAGTGGAGCTTGCGCGAATGGCAGTTGATCCTGAAATCGCTCGGCTTCAAGGATCCTTCCTTGAGCGGACGAATGGAAGAAACGACATCAAGGGCCATCCAATCCTTCCAGAAATCGGCGGAGCCAAAGGAAGGCGGGAAGCTCTCTCCCTCCGGCAAGATGGATGCACCCACGGCCAAGGAGCTTCTTCGCGCCTACTTCGGCCAGGAAGGAACCACCGTTGGAAAAAGCGCCAAGTTGGACCAGTTCACCCTTCAAGCTTCCATTCCAGACTCGAAGCCGGTGATGGCTGGCACGGAGGAATGGATCGAATGCATGTTCTTTTCGCCTCGGGTTGCTCCCAAGGCAAAAGGGACATTGGAACGTTCGGTGTACGCGAAATGGCTTGAATCCGTGGCGGGAACTGTCGAACTGGAAACTTTGGGACTCAACGTCCAGATGCTGGATGGCGATCACCGAGCGCTTCCGAACCGGAAGGTGGTTCTCAAGGGGCCAAAAGAAGTCGAGACGATATCCGATCCACAAGGGTGGATCGGTTTTGTGGGACTTGAACGCGGCACCTACAAAATGGAAGTTTGGCGGGATTCCGTTCGTGAAAGCATCATCTCCATGGAAGTGCCAAGCCGCTCGACGGTTGCGACCAAGGTTCTTCCTGCCAGGTCTCACACGGAGGGGACAAAGCAATGAGTTTTGGAAAACTTCCCGGACTTCCGGCAATGCCGGCTCCCCCCAAGGTCCCCACCGAGGCCACCCAAACTCTTTCCACCGGCCCTGCCTCCACAAGCGTGGGCGCAGGCCTGCCTCAGCACTTCGATCCATCGAATCCGTCGGTGCAGGTCAGCGGAACCATTCACAACCCCACGGGCGTGGGCGGCGATCTGACAGTCAGTCGCGAGGTGAAGATCCCGACCGAAGCCCCAAATGTGAATCTGGGTATGCCTTCCATGCCAAGCATGGGAAGCGCCAGCGATCTCGCACCGGACGTGCCGTCTTCCGGTGGCGGCTTTGGAATGCCAAGCATCGGAAATCCGTTGAGTGGACTCTCCATGCCGGACATGCCTTCGCTGGGCAACCCGTTTTCCGGATTCTCCGCTCCATCGCTTCCGAGTGGTGCGCTTCTACCGACTCTCCCCTCGATCGGCACGCCAGGAATGCCTGGATTCCGGTTTCTGGACCTTCCAAGTTTCACTGCACCAGACCTGGACATGTCGCCCATCGACTTGGTCATGCCGGACTGGCCGTTCGAGTGGTCGGATCCAATCGATAACAGCATCGACCCAGATCATGTGGTCACAAGCGACGATCCCCTTTGGGTCAAGCTGCATCTCGTTTCGGAAGACGGAGCGGACATCCCAGATGTGCCGTTTCTTGTCTCGGCTTGTGAAGACAAAAAGCTCGAAGGCACCTTGGATGCCAGTGGAACCAAGGATCTTGAGGTGCCTGAAGGCGAAGCCTACATCGCCTTTCCTGATCTGGAATCCGTCACGCGAAAATGTTTTGCAAACCAGCTTCGCCATGCACTCGAAGTCAAGGACTTGAGCAAAACCGCCAGCCTGTTGGTCTCCGGGGCTACTCGTCTGGAGGAAATCACCAAGGACTTCAAAAAGCGCTTTGGGAAGGATTTGAAATCCGAGTTCTCGAACTGTTGGACAGGCTCCGGATTTGGTTCCGGAGGCGAACTCCTTTGGGAAGCGGTGGCCTCGAAGGTCATCGGCGCGGGAGACGCATTGGCTCCGTTGCAAGCGATCGCATCCAAGCCGGACGCCTCCGTATCGGAAGCCTTCATTGCTTCCATCCCGGTAGGTACGGTGTATCAGGCTTCCACGCCGGTGGCTTTTTTCTTGGATGACTCCTGGGGAACAGCCAAAGAAGCCCTCGCAGCGCAATGGATCGCCATCAGGCTGGATTCAACCTCCAAAAACGCAGCCAGCGCAATCGCTCATATCTGGCGTGGCTCCGTCTTCGGCCCAGTGCGTTTAGAGGTCGGTTTCTGGGTGATTGTGGCGCAGAGCACAGCCAGGAAGGAAATCGTGGGCCAGACGATCCAGGTGGTAGATCGACTCGACGCCAGCAACGCCAACGACCTAGCGCAGTTGGTTCGCTCGGTGGGTGAAGTCGCGAAGGTGATCGAACGTACCCACCAGATCGCCGAAGTTGTAGGTGACGCATCCGAGGAATCGGACAATGCCGAGGAGAAAGGAAAAGTCCACAAAGATCAGTTGAGCCAATATGGGCAAGCTCTGAAGCCTCTTTGGGAAACTCTTGCATCACACCAAGGCATCCAATCCGTCACGGCAACCCGCTTCCATGGCTTGGCCAGCGAACCCCTTTGCGTTTTCCTCTCGCAGGAGGGCACCAGGTGGGTTGTTACGGACTGGACAAATCCTGGCGTGCCAGGACTATCGGGACAATTCGCATCGGACGCAGGAAATAGACCTGCGGGTGAGGATCCATTTGAAGCGGAGAAGCTGATCAAGCAGGCGTTCGCGAAGTGGGCCAGCTCTGCACGGTACTCCGGAGACGCTATTTCCTGGCGGGTCCCACTCCTGAACGTGGACATTACATCTACCAAGGGACCGGGCCTCTACTTCCTCTCCGGTTGTTTCTCCCTCTCGGGGTCTACCGCCCCATCGAATGAACATGTAGCCATCGAGGATCTCCTTTCTGGCGTACTTCACCTGAATCGACAGGCTTCATCATTACTTCAATTGGATTCCGCCCAGGAGCCAGGCGGGCACCGAACGAAACCATACCCTTGGGAGCCAGAAGCTGTCTTTCGGAAGCTGATTGCAGGAACTACCGGTTCGATCGGCGCAACGGCAACTGTCAAAGGCTGGCTCGGACTTGCTCCTGAAAAGATGACGTTACCGGGAGTCGCACAATACTATGCCTCCCACTGGAGTGAAGAAGACGATGACCTTTGTGTCTTTGCCTTCTCGCAAGAATTGAAGCAACGCATTCAGCACGTTCTGAAACAGAGTGCACACACGCGATACGAAAAGAGCCATTTCCTACTCCACCTAGTTGAGGGTGCGATCTCCAGTGAAATTGTCATTGCGCGAATCCCTGAACCGAAGAAAGCAGAGGCTGAAGGGCTATTTGAATCGAATCCGAAGCCAGTACATCTTTTCCATACATCAATCGCATCTTCAAATACCAGCGATTGGAGCGTCCGAGCAAGTTTGAGCACAAGAATTCTCCTATCAAAAAAAATTCAAGGAAAAGTTAAAAAAGAGGCGAATCCCGCGACCAACTGCTCAGGAGATGTCTCCGGACGATGTGCGATTGATGAATGATCCATTTTAGGGCGATCGTCCATCCAAATTTCAGAACTTCAGGAACGGAGACCACATGGGAGATAGAGCATCGCTTTCAGCAACAAATTATTCTTCAAGCGTCGAGTGCACCCCAGCGATCAAGCTGTATTTCACTATGGCAACTCCGGCAGGTTGTCATCCGATCGCGAAATTCGTCTATGAACAGGGTGTATTTAGCGAGGTAAGTAAGCATGAAATACTTTTGGCTAATCGATCCATTGAATCTATTGCGTTAGATGTTGGGCCAAGCTCAGCTCATTTCCGTCTGGAATGGACGAAGCCGGGCAGAAGCGAAGAAAACTCCACGCTTCGCACGTTTAATTGCGAAAAAATGAATTCAAGAGATGTCGATCGCTATCTGGATTGGTTAAAAACTCAACATCAGCCGTTTGCACGGAATGCAACGGTCACCATTAAGCTTCGATATTATCCATTTTTCGAACAAATGATTGATTGTTTGACGAGAAACGAGGAAGACACATTCAATCTAGCCGACCCAAAAGACGAATCAAAATTTAGAAAAACAGTTGATCCGGATTCGATGGATCCGATTTCTTATCGGACATCCTGCACTTTGAAAGAGATCCCTGCACTCGTAAATGTTGTCGTAACCACTCCAACAGGGAAAGAGTCAGACAGAGAATATCTTCTTGAAGTTCGACTGTTTGCAGGAACTCGAGAAGAAGCTTTCAAACTGGCCAACTTGCGACGAACCGGCGAGACCATTTTGATGGCTGGAGAGTATAGTCACTTCCACGACGGCGAAATGAGGCGACTGAGGGCTAAAATTGAAGCAAGGAATGAGGACGCCACGAGTGAAATGGAGCCTCGGTTCAAAGATCTTATTCAAAAACGAAAGATTACTTGGTTCGGATTCAATGCACCGCTCGAAGATCTTGCCCTTCAGGGAGAGATTCCTTTTCACTGGCTTTCAAGTCCACTATTCCCAAATCAGATGCATTCAACGTTCGCAGAATCTGCGGCAGAATTTCTTGGGCGAGAGTTATCAAACAAGGAGATCGACTACATCAATTTTATACAAGAAATCGAAGAATCATATTCAATCCAAGAATCAAATATCAATCGCTACATTATGTGCCGCACAAATTTAGATCGAGGCAAAGCCATTGAACTTGAAATCATACAGCAAGCGATGCGTGGACGGCCGCAAAGACAAGTACTAATTGATAGAATTCGAGACGGAATCGACAAGAAGCTAATCCCATTAAATGCTTGGCATCAATTGCGAGAAGATCCAATAAAGGAAAAACACCAAAACTTACTGATGCGAGCATTCTCTTGGATGGCTGATAAGAATGTTTGTTCGAGCCCCATTCAACTGATCCGGCAATTCCTTTATAAAGCTTGTCCAGCTTTCGAAATAAACAGATCCGGGGAGACATCAATCAATCTATCGGAACTGCTTGATCTGGTGAAATCCATCAAAAGTGAACACGGATGGCGACTATATTTGCAATGGGGAGTTGGAAATTGTTCCGAGCACGCACACACGAGTTACCATGCGCTAAAAAGCGTCAAATCGATAGCCGATAGCTGCAATGAGGATATTGGATTAAAAAACATAATACTTTCGGGGCAGGCATTTGGTGATCACGGATTCGTTCTTGGTGGATTTAGCGTTACCACGGCAACAGAATTCGAAACTCGACCGGGAAATTTTTATTGGGATCTCGCAAAGGAAATCACAAAACTCCCCGCTGACGAATCTGGTTTTGTGGTTGATCCATATCTCCAGGAGACGAGACGCATGACTGTCCAAGATTTTCTGAATTTCCTTGCGCATGACTGTGCCACTCCTGAAGAAAGGGAAAATGTGAGCAAGCTCCATTGGATCGAGCAATGGCCTGCTCCTGAGCCGAAATTTGAATTCACTTCTGAAAAGAAAAAGAAATAGCCTCTCCTATCGCGAGGAAAAATGGCCGCGCCGAAAATCATCTTCCAAAAATTGCGAGCGCTTTGCACAAACCTCTATTTTCTGATGTTTCTTGCAATCGGCTTGCCTTTTTATATATCCTACAAGCTAACTCACTCCCCACTCTACTCCCATTTTTTTCCGTACAGAATTCCCGTTGAATTACATCGCCACAATGAATCCCCCTCTCAATCAGAAAGTATCAATCGAAGGTTTTCATCCAAAAAGGATGCCACTTTTGACACAAGTAGAAGCCTGCTGTTCCCACTACTTATTGAAGAATGCGCGCGGATCGTCCAAGGCTATGAAGGAGCCTTCTTTTCATACGGAAGACATTCTAAGAAAGACAGCAGCATAAAAATTCTGACAAGATTGGATTCCTCGCGACAGGAAGCCTACTCTAGATGCAAGGCATACAAGATTTCCCAACCAATTCCTACTCAGTGGCCTGAATATGAAGGAGTTATTGATTTCTATTTTTTTGAAATGCCGCAGAGTTGTGACTGCATTTCCGAGCCTACATTGTTCACCTCCCCATCGGTGAGAGTAACTGTTTCCATTTTTGGCAACAACATCAAAGTACTTGGATCGCAGAAATTCCTGAATGAAACCCTCCCGGGTACAGAATACCTTCCCTTTGAGGATTTCAAAAGGGATACGATTCAGGCTCTTTCCTTACTCCAAATTTTCCAAAAACAGAGAATATCAGAATCTGATAGTATTCGACTCAAAACCTACTACTCCAAGCATTGTCTAATCAATCGACCTATCTCTTCCAATGTTCTTCAGCGACACCCAGAGTTTTGGAAATGGGTAGACTGTTGGCGAAAATGAACATTCGGAGACCATTTCGAGAAATCAGGAATCCATTCCTCATGAAGATCCTAAAATATTCGCTTCTGTTTATGCTCGCTTGTGTGAGCCTGCTGATTGGCATATGGTTTTGGCTTCCACCAGCGGCAAATCCGATGACTTTTGATGGAATTCAACTTTTTACAAACATTCGTTGGCTTTGCAATCAGAAGCTGACGGAGCGTGAGCGAGATATCATGAGTTTTGGGGGGGCTCAATACATTTCTTTTCCTTTTCCAGATTCTTGGCCTCCCACGGACACAACCGGAGTGTGGTATACATTTGCCCCGAATGAATACCGCTATTGCACTCCGTACACGCAAAATGCTTGCACAAAAGAACGCAGTCCTTCGTGCGATTCAACGGAGATCGATGTTGACAACCTTGACAAACTCTTTGCAGGTGGCACGGTACGGAAAAGAAAGAAATACGACCCTCCAATCTACGCCAGCGAAGCACGTCCGTTCTTCTTGTTTCGCATTCGTCCATCTATAATTGATAGCTATGCAATCACTATTGACACCGTCCGTTGTCCATACTCTGACTGGCTTCTGGAATCATCTAAATCTATTAGTCACCCTGGACAACAAGATCTTTTTCGGGCAATCAAAGAACACCGCCTGCCGAATCGTGAAGAGAAGGCGCGAATACGAGAGTTCTACCTTGCAAACGTTATTGACTATCGCGCGAGGAATTACAAGCACTTACAGCCAGGTCAGCGTGAGTTTCTTGATTGGCTGATCACGGAATAGCTATGAATCCGAAAGAACAAAAATCTTCTTCCCCCGCCTCCGCCGATCAACCGTGAGGCGGTTAGAACCATGAAGGAAGTCCTGAGAGCCCAGCGGGGGTCGGCACCGCGGATCTCCCACCCCAGCCAAGCCAGCCCAAAGACCACAAGCGCTGACACGTTGCTCAACGGATTTTACAGGTTCCAGCACAAACTTCCCCTGGAGTGAACCGTTTCAGTTGATTTTCCGACCCACGGCCAGTCACGCTTACCCGGGGGACCCATGAAATTCGGATTCAAACTCGCCTTGCTTGCGGTTCTTGGCGGCACTGTCGCCGCCCAGGCCCAGAAGTTCACGCCTGCGGACTACCAGAAGGCTCTCTGGATGACCACCCGCTTCTATGGCGGGCAGCGCTCAGGTTACGGCCCCAACTGGCTTCTGATGGACCACAAGTACAAGGTCTCCTACGTGCGCGACAGCGTCGATGGCCGCGACTTGGTGGGTGGATGGATGGACTGCGGCGACTTCCCGTTGTTTGGCCAGACCTTCTTCTACAGCACCTATGCTCTGCTGCAAGCCTACGATGCCTTCCCCACAGGGTTCGCCGACCAATACCATGGCTTTGATTACAGCGACTACGCCGTCGCCAAAGACTTCACCTACGGAGCGAGCAAGCCAGACGGCATCCCGGATCTTCTGCAGGAAGTCAAGTACGCAACTGACTGGATCCTCAAGGCCACTCCAGATGCGAACACCTTCTACTTCCAGAAGGGAACGGGCGGAAGCAACAGGGGAACCCCTGCGAAGCCCTACGGCGAACACGCACACTGGATTACCTCAGGGTTCTATAGCGCCGAGTTTGAGGCCATCGATGGCGGGGAATACGACCGCAGCCGTCCGATCTTCAAGCTGGGAACAAGCTCCGGTTTGCCCGGCGAAGTTGTGATCAACGATGGCTCCATGCCCTCCTTTGCAGCGGCCGCGCTCGCACTGATGTCCATCCACTTCCGCAAATACGACCCCGTCTACGCCGATACCTGTTTGGCGCATGCGCGACTCGCTTTCAACTACGCCAAGGCCCAGACTAGAACCGGAGGCACTGGAATGACCGGCTACTATGGTGGCAACGACAAGATGGATGACGACATCGTCACAGCGGCCTCCTCGATGTACAAGGCCACCGGCGAGCAAACCTTCAAGGACTTCGCCATTCAGAAGAAAAACTTCAAGCTCAACAAGGGCTACACCCTCGCCTACTCCACCAACGACGATCTGGCGCTGTACACCGGCTGGCAATTTGCTGGGATCTCCGAATACAAGGACTCCTTGAAGATCGGGTTCGTGGATCGTTACAAAAAAGCCGGAACCGGGGAGAGCGGCCTCTCTACCATCGGTAACCAATGGGGTTATTTGCGCTATCCCGCCAACCAAGCATGGGTCGCGGGCATGTACGCCAAGGCCACCGACGATGTCGGGTACGACGCGTTCATCTACAACCAGATCGACTACATCATGGGAGCCAATCCACCCAAGCAAGCGTTCATCGTCGGATTCTGTTCGGGTTGCTCCAAAACCGCCGATTGGCCCCACCACCGCAACGTGTACCTGAGCGACGCGGACAATCCCAAAGCCGTCAAAGGCATTCCGCTTCGCAACAAGGAATTCGGCTACATGCTGGGCTTCACCAACAAGATCGCCGACAGCCTCAACCAGTACATCGACAACTACCAGCAGACCGAAGGCGGCATCGACTACAACGCGGGATTGGTGGGCGCCTTGGCCTACATCAATTCCAAGCTCAACCCGGTGGACACCTCCAAGCTGGGAGTCGCTTCCCTCGGGGCTCCACTGGCGAAGACCGGGAAACTCTTCCTGCGCCTCTCGAGCGAAGGCATCGTGATTTCGCTTCCGTTTGGCGACGGCATGCGGACGGTCCAAGCCTTGGATCTGCAAGGACGGGTCGTGCGACAGTTCAGTCCGAACTCCTCCGAGTTGGTTTGGAATGCTCCTGCGGGAACCTGGATCGTACGGGCGACCTCCGTTTCCGGCAAGGTCCACCAAGCAATGACCGTCGTTCCCCGGTAGGGAACGCGGTCGCGGTCGGCTACATTTCCCAGGATGCTGGAAACGCTGGTCAACGGACTCTCGCGAGGCGCCATCTACGCCCTTGTGGCCCTGGGTTACACCATGGTCTACGGGATCCTGGGCATGATCAATTTCGCCCACGGCGAAATGTTCATGCTGGGCATGTTCGCCTCCGCCTTCGCTTTGGGCGCTTTGGGGTCGGCGGGGTTGGTCTCCGTGGGATTGACCCTCCCCATCGCCATCCTCGTCGCCATGGCTCTTTCGGCAGGGTTCGGGGCGATGAACGAGCGTATGGCCTACCGTAAGCTGCGTGGTGCGCACTTGCTGGCCCCGCTCACCAGCGCGATCGGGATGAGCATCGTGCTCCAGAACTTCGTGATGCTCTCCGTGACCAAAGGCAAAAAAGACTTCCCCCAATCCGTGTCCGCTCCGTTGGCGGATACTCGCTGGAGCATCGGGCCCCTGAACATTTCCGCGCTGCAGGTGCTGATCCTCGGGTCCACTTTCGTGCTCATGATCGGCCTGTGGTTTGTGATCCAGCGCACTCGGCTTGGCATCGCGCTGAGGGCGGTGGCCCAAGACCGCACCATGGCCTCGTTGTGCGGAATGAAGGTGGACCACCTGATCACCTGGGCCTTCATGATCGGGTCGGCCTTGGCCGCAGCCGCCGGCACGATGGTGGCCATGTACCAAGGGGTCATCCGCTTCGACGCGGGATACACCCTTGGCCTCAAGGCGTTCGCCGCGGCTGTGCTGGGTGGGATCGGAAACATCCCCGGCGCCGTTCTGGGAGGGCTGCTGATCGGACTGGCCGAAGACCTCACCACCTCGGCCGTGGGGGCCGACTGGAAACACACATCCTCTTTCGCACTATTGATTCTGGTCCTGCTTCTGCGACCTCGCGGACTCCTGGGCGAAAGGGTCGCCGACAAGGTATGAGCACCGCAGCCACCCTCCGAAGGCTCGTGCCGCTGGCGCTGCTGGCGATTCTCACCGCTCCGTTCTTGTGGTTTCATTTCGACACCGATCTGACCACGGGAACACCGCTGCTTTCGTGGGAACCTTCCCACGGATGGAAGTTCCTGAAGGTGGTGGTGCCCGGCTTCGCCACCGGAGCGCTGGTCGCCTTCCTCGCCCGGCTCTGGGATCGCACCCCGCGCACCCCCCTCGTGGCCAGGGCGAGCCACGAGGTGCTGGAAACACCATGGATGGTCCTGGTCCTGGTGGCGACATTATCTGTCAGTGGACTGTTCCTGTCGCCCAAAGGCCTCTCGATGGGCACCTTCGTGGCGATCTACATGTTGTTGGCACTCGGTCTGAACGTCACGATCGGATTCACCGGCTTGTTGGTTCTGGGGTATTCGGCGTTCTACGCCATCGGGGCCTACACCTTGGCCTTGTTGTCGCAAGCCTTTCCCGGATTCCCCGTCTGGCTCTCGCTTCCCGCAGCATTCGTCACCGCCTCGCTGGCAGGCCTGTTGGTGGGGCTCCCCTGCCTTCGGCTTCGCGGAGACTACCTCGCCATCGTGACATTGGGGTTCGCCGAAGCGCTGCGCGAAATCTTGCGCAACCTAGCCATCACGCGTGGCGACAAGGGATTCCCGATCGCCTCGACGTCGCAGTTTCCCGCCATCGGGCCGCTGGCGGCCAAGCAAGTGGCCTGGATCGCGGCCATCGCCACCTTGGCGTTGGTGTGCCTGGCGGTCCACCGGCTCTACCACTCCCGCACCGGCCGCGCCTGGATCGCCATCCGGGAAGACGAAACCGCCGCGGCCATGATGGGCATTCCCGTGGTCAGACAAAAATTGCTCGCGTTCGCGGTTTCCGCCGGCGTGGGCGGACTGGGGGGCGCCATCTTCGCCGGGTGCTGGGGCTTCGTGGATCCGAGCACGGCTTCGTTCGAGCAATCCGTGCTGGTATTGGCCATGGTGATCCTGGGTGGGATCGGAAGCCTGCCCGGCTCCCTTCTGGGGGCGGCGGTGCTGTATCTGGTCCCCACCTTGTTGCGCGACCAGATCCCCGCCATCGCCGATTACCGATTGTTTTTCTTCGGATCCATCCTGGTGGCTATGATGCTCCTTCGCCCCCAGGGGCTGCTGGGCTCGCCGCGCCATCGCCTGGAGATGGAGGGAGGGTCGTGAGCGCCGTGCTCCAGGCCAAGGCGATCGGAAAATCCTTCGGGGGGTTGGCGGCCGTGCAAGGGGTTTCGCTGGAAGCCCGATCGGGACAGATTTTGTCTGTGATCGGACCCAACGGCGCGGGCAAGACCACGCTCTTCAACTGCCTCTCCGGCATCTACCGGCCGGACACGGGGACCGTCCTGCTCGATGGCAAGGACGTGACCGGACTTGCCTCCCACAAGATCGCCCAAGCCGGCCTTTCGCGGTCGTTCCAGAACATCCGACTTTTTCCGGAAATGACCAGTCTCCAAAACGTGTTGGTGGGACGCTTTTCCCGCACCCCCTTCCGTCCGATGGGCGCTCTGTTGCGCACCAAAGCATGGCATGCAGACGAACGGGCAGCGAAGGAGAAGTCGCTCGAGCTGTTGGAATTGGTGGGCCTTGCCGAGCGACGCGACGATTGGGCCCGAGCACTCCCGTACGGCCTGCAGCGCCGGCTGGAGGTGGCTCGCGCCTTGGCCACCGAGCCCAAGGTGCTGCTCTTGGACGAACCCGGCGCCGGAATGAATCCGTCTGAAATTGCTTCCATGATGGACCTGGTGGCCAAGATCCGTTCCCTGGGGGTCGCGGTGGTGGTGATCGAGCACCACATGAAACTGGTGATGGAAATCTCCGACCGGATCCTGGTGCTGGACCACGGCGAGCCCATCGCGGAGGGAACCCCTCGCGAGGTGCGCGACGATCCGCGCGTGATCGAGGCCTATTTGGGCCGAACGGAGGCGACCGTTGGCCACTGAAATTCTCTCGATGGAATCCATCCGAGCCGGATACGGGCCCAACGATGTCCTGCACGGAACCTCGCTGCGCGTCGATTCCGGCGAAATCGTCGCGTTGTTGGGCGGCAATGGCGCGGGCAAGACCACGACCTTGGGAATCCTGGCCGGAACGGTCGCACCTCGGACGGGAACCGTCCGCTGGATGGGCAAGGACATCTCGCGGCACTCCATCGCCGATCGCCTGCGCCAAGGTCTGGTGCTCTGCCCGGAAGGCCGCCGGATTTTCCCGCGGCTTTCGGTGGAAGAAAACCTCGTGGCGGGAACTTGGATCCGCGACCCGAAGGCCACACCCCGGAAAATCCGCGAGGCCTACGATCGGTTTCCCATCCTGGGCCAACGGCGCGGCCAACTGGGCGGAACGCTCTCCGGCGGCGAACAGCAGTTGCTCGCCATCGCGCGGGCCTTGATGAGCGAACCAAAGCTCCTGATGCTGGACGAACCCTCCCTGGGCCTGGCGCCGCTGGTGGTGGAGCGTATTTTTTCCATCCTGGTGGAAATCAACGCTTGCGGAACCCCGGTGCTGCTTGTGGAACAAAACGCCAACCAGGCCCTGAAGATCGCCCACCGCGCCTACGTGCTGTCCACCGGCACCCTGGTGCGCGAAGGGACTGGACAAGAACTGCTCGCTTCCGACGAAATCCGTCGCGCCTACCTGGGCGGCGACTGAGCCCTCCCCCGAACAACGCACCACCCCCGGAATCCGCCATGAAGATCTCCCCCAAGCACCTACGGTACTCCTGGAACTTCGCCCGCCAGGGCATGGCTCACATGAACCTGCAGCTTTTGTACAACTGCAACTTCCATTGCAAGATCTGCGACTTCTGGCATCCCGAGTGGCAGGCCAAACCCAAACTGAGCCTGGCCCAAGTGGACACCATCATGGCCAAGCTCAAGGGACGACCCCCACTGTTGATTTCGATCGGTGGCGGCGAACCTCTGCTGCACCCCGAGCTCGTGCCCATCGCCCGCAGCCTGTGCAAGGACCACTTCGCGGTGATGATCTGCAACGGCTGGTTCATGACCCGCCAGAAAGCCAGGGAACTGTGGGAGGCGGGCTTGTACGAGGTGTCGATTTCCGTCGATTATCTGTCGCCCGATCGCCACGACACCCACCGCGACATGCCCGGCGCCCACGCCCGGGCGATCGAAGCCCTGAAGATGCTGATCCAGGAACGCGTGCACCCCCACCAGCGCGTTCACATGATCACCGTCGTGATGGACGACAACCTGGAGGACATCGAGCCGCTGTGCGAATTGGCGGAATCGATCGGGGTCACCTATCTGGTGACGTTCCACAGCACGTCCCGAGGTCGCAAGGAAAAGCGGGCCGCCCCGGCCGATGTCGGCGCTCGCCTGGTGGCCATCAAGAAGCGTCACCCGAAATCGTTCGTGGCCTTGGAAGGGTACCTGGAGTCCTACGCCCAGGCGGGCGAAGACGGCGAAATCAAGCCGTGCCGCGCCGGCAAGAACCTGTTCAACATCGATTGCACCGGAGCGGTCTCCACCTGCATCGATCGCCTGGACGAACCGGTGGGCAACATCCTTGAAGACGACGTGGACACCCTGTTCCAAAAACTGTCCGAACAGCAGAAGGCCTCCACCTGCGGCGCTTGCTGGACCAGTTGCCGAGGCCCGGTGGAAACCATGATGTACGGAAAGGAACGTTGGCGCAATTTCTGGGACATGGACAACATGCTGAAGGACGTCCCCTTGGCGCGATCCTGATGCGGTCCGAACTCGCCTACCTCCGACACCACCTGTTCCCGGACGCCGCGCGCTGGGATCCGCTTTTGGCCATCTACTACCTCACCTGGACCTGCGACTTTTCCTGCCCGTACTGTTCGGACGGCCAGGGCACGCCGTACCCCGCGCACAAAGCCAAATACCTGAGCGCCGCGCGCGTGGTGGATCTCCTCAGGATTGTTCGCAAAAACTGTCACAACATGGAATTCACCGGGGGCGAACCTCTCCTGCACCCAGAGGTGGACCGAGTCCTGGAATCCCTTCCTTCCTTGGCGTTCGGGGAAACCATCCTCACCACCAACGGCTGGCACCTGGAACAACACCTCGAGCTGGCAGGACGAGTCCTGACCAAACTGGTGGTGAGCCTGGATACCCTGGATGCGGATCTCGCGCAACGATGGTACGGCAAGGGACCCGGAACACTCGAGCGGATCTTGTCGGCCATCCGCGCCGCATCGCGACTGCCTAAAACGGAACTTGTCGTTTCCGCGGTGGCTACCAGGGAAAATTGCCGTGGACTTCCCGAAGTGGCCCGCTTCGCCTGGGAACTGGGCGCGACCTTCGCCTGCTATCCGGAGCTTCGGGGCACGGTCGCTCCCGAGGGATTGCGCGAATCCGACGGGTACGTGGAACTCTACGAATTCCTGATCCGCCAAAAGCGCCAGGGTCGCAAGGTTTTCGCGACCGCCAAGGCGCTGGAGTGGATGCGCGACCTTTCCGACTTCCCCTGCCACCCATCCACCCTTGTGGCCATTTCGCCCGATGGATCGGTGATGTGGCCTTGCTTGGAAATCGGGAAGGATGGTGGCAACCTTTTCGAAGAACCCGACCTCAATCGACTGTACGCCAAGGCCTTGGAAACCCACGGTCCGCCACCCAGATGCGGGAACCAATGCCACAGCGCCTGCAGCCTGGGCTTCGCTTCCATCCTGGAACACCCCTCCACCCTGATTCGCGAGGTCGCCTGCGGCGTGCGCGGAGCGCTCCAAGGCAAACCCGCATGGATCTGACATTTTTTGGCACGACCTTCCAGTTCACGCATTGGTTTTGGATCTTCGTCGCGGTTTATTCCCTGCGCAACCTCGCCGAGACCTTGCTGGTGCGCGGCAGGGCCAGCGGCGAAAACGGAAAACGAACCGGAAGCACCAGCCTCGCCTTGTTCGTGATCTCATACTTCGTCGCGGGATTCGGGACAGGATTCTTCTTGGCCCTCCGCACCCCCCATGCGATCGGCTTCTGGATCGGGATCGTTGGTTTTGCGGCCTTGCACCACGTTCGGACCTGGATCCTGCATCGTCACCTCAAGGCAGGCTGGAACCCCTTCACCACTCCCCGATCCGATTCCACCCTCGCCACGGATGGACCGTACCGGTTCCTCCGCCACCCCCTGTATGCCCTCCACCTGTTCGAGCTGGGATGCCTGTGGCTGATCCTGCCGAATCCGGTGGCAGCCATCGCCTGGTTCGTGGACCTGGTCGCCACGTTGGCACGCATCCCCGGCGAGGAACGACTCCTGGAAGAACGCTACGGCGACCAATGGCGAGCCTACGTGAAGCGCACCCGCCGACTGATTCCCGGGGTTTGGTGAGGCCAAGTCGATAGATTCGAAGGACTTCCCTTCGCCCTTCGAGACGCGACTTCGTCGCTCCTCAGGACGAACGGAAGTCCGCCATCCTCTTCCCTGAACTCGCGATCAGAAAAGCGATGTCGGGAAGATAATCCGCCGTTCGTCCTGAGGAGCGAGGCCAGGCCTCGCGTCTCGAAGGGCGAGGTTCGATCTCAGGATTTGCAGGAAGGAGCGAGCCTCCGGATCCAGACGCCTTCCAGGCGGCCTCCCATGTCGTAGAAGAACCGCACGCCCAGCCAGAGGCGATCGTCGGCGGTTTTTTCCGAGGCCCAGGCATCCACGGAACCCTGGGAGCGGGCCGGTTTGCCAAGCACGGCCATCACCTGCGCGCGAGACATGCCAGGGCGGATTTTGTCCTTAGCCAAGGCGGGAAAGGAACCCACCAGCAATGCGTCGGATCCGTCGTAGCCCACCACACCGAAGGCCCAGAACTTCGCTTCCCTCTCACCCTGTGCGCAACCGGACGCACGGATCGGAAAGCTCCACTTCGTCTGCGGCAGGGACCCCGGAAGAATGTCGGTTGCAAGCGCGACCTTGGCCGAGGCGATTTCTCCAGGCAGTCCGGATTTTCTCCAGCGTTCCAATAGGCTCCGACCTAGGGAATCCGCGACGGCAGGAAAATCCTTGCACAGGACCTTGTCGGCTCGCTCGCCGCCGGGCAGGCCCAGCAATCGGCTGCACAATCGGTTCCCCGTGGCCAGGACCTTTGGCGAAACTCCCACCAACCGAAGCGAGGTCAATTTGTTGTTGGAAACGTCAAGGTGGCGAAGTTCGGAAAGCCCTTCGGCGACGACCTCCAGAAGCTCCAGCCGATTGCCGGAAAGGTCGATCTCCTCGAGGGCAGGTCCGACGAGGATGGAAATGAGACGTTTTTTGTCAAGACCTACCTGGGAAGCCCTGAGCTTTCTCAAGCCCGTGAACCTGCGCAAGTCCAGCACCAAGGAATTGGAGTCCTTGGGCGAAAAGGCCATCGTGTCCACGGACCGGGTGAGGGAAAGCTCCGCGACATGGCCCCACAGGTCCGGCCAGGCCGAAAGCATCGGGGCGATGGGCTTCTTGTACCAGCGATGCAGGATCCGCGACACGGCGGAAAGCTCGCGCCCCGCGACCGTATCACCCGCCATCAGGAGGTCGCTCCAGGCATTGGGGTCGCGACTGCGCTCGGACGGATCGAGTTGTTCCGGTTTAGCCGATCCAATCTTGACGGAATCCGTCCCATTGGTGGGCGCGACGGACTTCAGGGAGTCGGCAAGTTTGACAGCTTTGGTGATTTTCGTCGAATCCGCCATTTCGACCGGTGGGATCGATTTGGCCGCCGGAACCAGCGAATCCTTGCGAGCGGTTGGTTTCTTGGGAAGAGAATCCATCTGCTTGGCGACCGCGACGGCCGAGGTGTCCTGATTCTTGGCGACCGTTTCCACCTTGCCTGGTTTGCCAGGCACGCCACGCGCGCTATCCAACACTTTGCTCGCGATCGCTCGCAGCGAATCTGGACTCGAGGCGGCTACAACCGCTTTCGGATCCAACTTCGTCGCTCCCCCTAAAAACGGCAGGGCGCACCCGGAAACCCAGATTGCCCAAGCGAAGGCGAGGGCAGGGACGGCCAACCGGACCGATCGGGAAGTTGCAGGCATCATTTGGTCTCCAAACACGGATTCCAACAGTAGGAAAACGCCTATGGAATGCCACCCGCCTGTGGAAGTAGTTTTGCATCCATGGCCATCTTGAGGAAACTTCCCATCGGGATCCAGGATTTCCCTTCCCTTCGCGAGGACGGCTATCTGTACGTGGACAAGACCGCCTATGTCCACAAGCTGGCGACCGAAGGAAGGGTCTATTTCCTCTCCAGACCCCGACGCTTTGGAAAAAGCCTGCTGGTATCCACCCTTGGAGCCTATTTCGAGGGCCGGAAGGAACTCTTCTCTGGGCTGGCGATCGAGCAACTGGAAAAGGACTGGAATCCCCACCCGGTGCTCCGACTGGACCTCAATGCCGAGCATTACAACTCTGTTGAGGCGCTCAAGGGAATCTTGAACCGCCACGTGGAACGATGGGAAGCGACCTATCCCGGTGGCCAACCGGATCGAACGCTTGCGGAGCGGTTTCTCGGAGTCATCGAACGGGCGAAGCTACAAACCGGACGCGGCGTCGTGATCCTGGTGGACGAATACGATAAACCCCTGTTGAGTGTGCTCAACAAGCCTGATCTACTGGCCGAGTACAAAGACATCCTCAAGGCCTTCTACGGGGTCCTGAAAAGCGCCGATGCCTGGCTCAAGTTCGCGCTGCTGACTGGAGTCACCAAGTTCGGACAGGTCAGCGTCTTTTCCGACCTCAACCAGCTCACCGATCTCTCGCTCCATCCGGCTTACGCCACCGTCTGCGGCATCACGGAACCAGAGCTGCTGGCGAACTTCGGACCGGAACTGGCGTCGCTCGCTGAAAGTCAAAAATTGACTCCAGAAGACTGCCTGATCGAAGTCCGTCGCATGTACAACGGGTACCAATTCCACCCTGATGCCCCTGGGGTCTACAATCCCTTCAGCACCCTGAATCTGTTTTCCGCCCTCGAGTTTCGGGATTACTGGTTCCAGACCGGAACGCCCACCTTCCTGCTGGAACTGCTCAAGAAGTCCGACTACGACTTGCGTGAAATCGACGGAATCGAACTGGCGGCCTCCGAGTTCGCCAACTACAAGGCCGATCCCGATCAACCCTTGCCGGTGATTTATCAAAGCGGATACCTGACCATTCAGGGATATTCACCGGAGATCCGCACATACCGATTGGGTTACCCCAATGCGGAGGTCAAACACGGATTCCTGAGCTTTCTGCTCCCCAGCTACACGGGCACCAAGCCAGACCGTGGGGGCTTCCATATCGGCATGTTCTCGCGAGAGCTGCGGCAAGGGGATGTGGAGGCCTTCCTAACGCGGCTCCAGTGTTTTTTCGAGGGGATCCCCTACGACCTTTCCGACCGCACCGAACGCCACTACCAGGTCGTTTTCTACCTGGTGTTCACGCTACTCGGACAATTTCTGCAAACCGAGGTGAAGTCGGCCAAGGGTCGAGCCGACGCCGTGGTCCAGACCGCCACGCATGTGTTCGTGTTCGAGTTCAAGCTCTACGACACAGCCGAGGCCGCCTTGGCGCAGATCGACTCGAAGGGCTACGCCGTCCCCTTCGCGGCCGATGGCCGCACAGTGGTGAAGGTGGGAGTGGAATTCGACAAGGCCAAGCGCAACATCGGGCGTTGGCTGATCGCCTAGGACCTCAGCCCTCCAGCATCGTCCCCGGATACCCATCGCGATCCAGCGCCGCCAGCAAATCCGCTTTCGATGCGCTTCCACCCACCGTGGCCGTTTTGGTGGCCACGTCCACCGATTGCACCTGCGCTCCAGGCACGGTTTCCAGTGCGTGGGTGACGTGGCGCACGCAATTTCCGCAGGAAATGGAAGGGATCGAGATCTTCACGGTAGCTCCTGTTGTTTTGGATTTGGGGAAACGAAGGTCGCGAAACATCAGCACCAGGAGAATGCCCGCCGCGGCATGTTCCCACCAGGCCAACGAGGTGTGACAAGGAATGGTCGCCGAGGTGTGCCACGAAGCCCCCACGGCATCGATGATCGCGCCCACTCCAACGGAGGAAAGGATCACCACCGCCAAGTAAATGACCAGACTCTTCTTGCCCAACTTGGAGCCAATGAACCCCAGGGTGGTGGTGTTGGTGGCCGGCCCCACCGTGAGGAACACCAACGCCGCTCCAGGACTCATGCCATTGGCCACCAGGCTCGCCGCGATGGGGATGGAGCCCGTGGCGCATACGTAGAGTGGCCCTGAGGCCAACAGCATGGCGGCATAGGCCAAGATGGGATTCGCCACCCACGAGCCCAGCCCCCCGAACGGAACCAACCACGACAGAAACCCACCGATCCCGATCCCGATCAACAGCCACTTGCGCAGCGAAAACAGGATGTCGCCAAATCCGTGCTCGAACACATCTTTCGCAAGGTGCACCGCGCCTTTGCGATGGGAATGACTCGGGAGACCACAGCTGGCTTCCTCGACAATTTCTGGCTCGGGTGTAACTGATTGAGTTCGGGCTGGGAGTTGACCGCTCTGAGAAGGTCCGGCTTCCTGGAGCTCTGGCGGCGTCGGCAGTCGATCAGCCATCCCAACAGAACGCCGGAAACGAAGGCATACCCGAGGCGGATCAGACTGAAGAGCGGCCCCAGCATCCCCCAAGTGGCGGCGGCCGAATCCACGCCGGTGCTGGGAGTGGTCGCCAGAAATGTTGCCGTCGCCCCTTTGCCAGCCCCATCGCGCCGGAGGTGTTCGGCCACAGGTACCACCGCGCACGAGCAAAGCGGCATCGGGATGCCAATCAGCGCGGCCTTGACCACAGCGGACGGCCCTGTTCCCGCGAGGGTCTTGGCGATCCACCCGGCCGGCACCAGCACATGCAGCAATCCGGAGATGAACAATCCCAACAGGAGGTAGGGGGCGATCTGGGCCAGGGTAGACCAAAGGGCATCAATGAGTTCCATGGCAGCACTCCTTCTTCTCGCTTTGGGCAAAGAATTGCAGAATCGGGCAATCGGAGGTCGGATGCGACCCATCGCAGGTGTCGGCCAGTTGCACCAGAGCCTGGCGCAAATTGGCGAGCTCGGCGATGCGGTGATCCACCTCGCGGATGTGTTGTTCCACCAACTCCAACACCTGGTGGCTGTCTGTGGCCGGACTTTGCCGCAGATTCAGGAGCTGGGAAATCTCATCCAGCGAAAAGCCCAAATTCTTGGCCCGCTGGACAAACCCCAACCGTTCCACGGTCTCCGGTGGAAACAACCGAAACTTGCCTTCCGTCCGCGCCGCCTCAGGAAGCAGTCCCCGCTCCTCATAAAAGCGCAGGGCATCATGACTAAGCCCCGTCCGCTTCGCCACCTCCCCGATCTTCAGCCACGTCTTGGTCTCCATCCCTCAACGTTACACCCTGGAGTCGACCCGAGAGTCAAGGGGCAAGAAAAGAAAAACCCCACCCGGAGGGGTGGGGTTCGGAGATCTCGTGAGAGATCAGGGGAGGTTAGGGGCAGTTTTGCTGGGTCAGACCGCCGGCGATGGTCTGCAAGTTTCCCGCTCCATCGTCAACAAAGGTTTCGCCTGAAGTGATCACACAAGCAACGTCGCTGGCATTCACAAGAGTGTTGCCGTTAGCAGCGACGATCGTGATCCCATTCACGTTCGGGGCCGCGGTGGCAAGCGCAATTCCAGCGGCATAAACCGGAGGAGGCGCAGTGACAGCGGCCCGCTGCAGAGCAACGGTTGTACCGACAGGAGTGGCGCCTGGTCCGTAGTTGAAAAACGCCTTTGTTGTGGTTGCTGTGGCCAAAGCAGCATTCAATCCAGGAGCATCCCATCCAATTTGTGCGAATGTTCCAAGTGCTCCTGCGGCGCTCTCCTGACGGAATGCTTCCTCAAGGGTATAAATCTGCTTGAGAACGGGCTTGAACTCCGTAGCCTTGGACTTCGCCGTGGCTCCCATGAAACGCGGGATGGCCAACGCAGCCAAGATGCCGATAATCACGATCACAACCATCAGTTCAACGAGGGTGAATCCCTTTTTCAGCGACTTCATGATCTTTCTCCTTTGTTGTCGGGGTCACCCCCCGTAATAACTGTACGATTGAGCACAATCCATGCCAATCAACCCTTACCCCTAAGAGCTTGCCGACTTTTTTTTAACATCCAAATTTCCTAAAATTTTAATTATTTCAAGCGTCCGATCTTGGATCGCAGCGAAAGCAAAACTTGCGGACTTTGTAGCCGTGCCACATACAATTGGCATTTTCCAATGAATTCAGCCACGTCTTGGGATGCGTACCTTAACGTTGCATTCCTGGAGTTTTCTCTAGAGTTCTGGGCAAGAAATGAAAAACCCCACCCGGGAAGGGAGGGGTTCGGTTGATCTCCGGGGAGATCAGGGGAGGTTAGGGGCAGTTCTGCTGGGTCAGACCGCCGGCGATGGTCTGCAAGTTCGCCGCTCCATCGTCAACAAAGGTTTCGCCTGAAGTGATCACACAGGCAACGTCGCTGGCATTCACAAGAGTGTTGCCGTTAGCAGCGACGATCGTGATCCCATTTACGTTCGGGGCAGCGGTGGCAATGGCAATTCCAGCGGCATAAACCGGCGCAGGTGCAGTAACAGCGGCCCGCTGCAGAGCAACGGTCGTTCCGACAGGAGTGGCGCCTGGTCCGTAGTTGAAAAACGCCTTTGTTGTGGTTGCCGTGGCCAAAGCAGCATTCAATCCGGGAGCATCCCATCCGATCTGCTCAAAAGTTCCCAGCGCGCCGGCGGCGCTCTCCTGACGGAATGCTTCCTCAAGGGTATAAATCTGCTTGAGAACGGGCTTGAACTCCGTAGCCTTGGACTTCGCCGTGGCTCCCATGAAACGCGGGATGGCCAACGCAGCCAAGATGCCGATAATCACGATCACAACCATCAGTTCAACGAGGGTGAATCCCTTTTTCAGCGACTTCATGATCCTTCTCCTTTGTTGCCGGGGTTCGTCCCCGTATGATCGTTATACCATTCATAACCCGTGCCAATCAACTTGTATCTCGAAGATTTGTCTCCCCCTCCGCAGATAACTAAAATTTCTAAATTTTTTAACGGTTTGATGAACCAGAGCCTGGATCTCATCCAAATTTTGGTGTATTCTTACGACGTGAAGAGAGCCATCCAAGGCGCCATACTTGGCTGCCTTGCCGTCTGCGCCATGAGCCTTGGGCAGTTCGCCCACATGCAGCTTCCTCAAGCGGAAGCTCCTCCTCCACCTCACGCCCAGAAATTTGATTTCTCCACTCCCTCTCCCTGGGCCATGACTGGACTTGGTGGCCTTGTCGGGGCAATTACCTGGATCCGGGCAATCCAAGAATACGCCGAAATCATTTTTATGGGAGCCGAACCTACCGCACTGCCTGGGTATTTCTTCCTAGCAAGCCAAAGCGACACTCTCTGGCACCAGCCATCACTCATTGCTGCATGGGCGATTCCACAGCTTAAGGGCTATAATAACGCCGATGCGGAGCCATTTCTCCGAGTCGCTGCAAACCGGTTTCCCAGCAAGTGGCAATTCCGCATCACCTGGGCAACCTACGCGCTAGAGAATCCGACAGATTCGATCAGGGCCCGCGACTCCGCCGCCGCCATCCTCCTTCCCCTCACCCGCCTGAACGACAGCATCCCAGATTACGCCCGCAACCTCGCCTTCACACTCCTGCACAAGAACGGCCGTCCTGAAGAAGCCATGAGTCTACTCCTGGAAACCTACCAGCAGGTGCCGGATCCGTTGGTGCGTCACCAGTTCCGCGTCAAGATCATGGATCTGCTCCATCGCAACCAGGTGAGCCTTGGGACAGATTCCGTCGATTTCCAGGAGGGCCTCGCGCAGATGCTGGAAGCCAAGGAAGACGCCTCCCGCAAATCGGCGCATCGGCTCTTGGTGGACCTGGTGGACACGACACGACGCGTGCAGGCCTTGCCGTTCGCGCGCAACCTGGCGCAGCAGTACGCGGACTATCGCAGGCAGATGGCGGCGAAATAGCCAGGTCCCTGGGATGGCGTTTTAGAACTGAATCCGGTTTTTGTCATTTTGCCGATCTGTCCCGCCACCGTTTTGGACGCAAAATTTTGCGTCCAAAACGGTGGCGGGACATTCCGTGACAGGGATCGGCATCCACAGATAACGGCGGTCGACGCGGATACACTGGCCCCAAAACCAGGCTGGCACAAAACAGAACCGGCATCTCATCGCTGCTGCCGAACCGGCAGGGGTTCCAAGGGGGCGAGGCTATTCGGAGGAGCGGCATCCGCTCCGTAGAGCCCGAGACCCCTTGGCGCGCGGGATTCCAAAGGGTCGCCGCGCAGCGATCCTTTGGCCCGAGGAGGTACAGGAGGAGCGGGAAGCGTCCTCCTGTAAACCGGTGCAGGGCGACAGCCCTGCGATAAAGAAGGGCCGAACGCCGGTTCAATGAAAATCAGCATCTGGGAAAGAGGCCGAGCGCAGCTCAGAAAAAGGAAGCGCTTCGCAGAAACAACTACTCATCCGAGCAGTATCTGCGTAAATTCAAAGCGTGCCCCGCCCCCACGACCCCTTCTTCAAAGCCATCTTCTCCGACCTCGGCCACGCCAAGGACCTCCTCCGAGGGATCCTTCCAAGGCCCATTTTGGAAACCCTCGACCTCGACCACCTGGAGCCGGAGCCCAACAGCTTCGTGTCCGAGTCCCTCGACGAGTCCTTCTCCGATCTGCTCTTCACTTGTCCGCTCCAGGGAAATCAAGCCGTCGTAGCCATCCTGCTGGAACACAAGACCTGGCAAGCATCCACCCAAATCCTCCGCTACATGCTCAGCATCTGGGAGGCAGATCAGTCAGAAATCGCCCCTTGCGACCGGTGATTCCCATCCTCGTCCACCAAGGGCCTTCCCCATGGAAACTCGCGCCCTTCCATGCGAGCTTTCCAACCCTCCCAGATTCTCTCCGGGCGTTCATCCCGGATATCCGCCTGGTCTTCGAAGACCTCGCCGTCGTCGATGATCAAGCAATTGGTTCCGACTTCCGCGACCCTGTCGTGCGATTCGCGCTCGCACTGATGAAACACATCTACTCCGCCGAGGAAACCCTCGCTGTCGCCAGCACACTGACTCCAGATTTGGGAACGGGGCTGGACGACGATAAATCCATCCGCACGTTGCGAATCCTGCTGGAGTATATTCTCAACGACGGTGTCCCGGAAGTCCGGGACCACTTGTTCCAATCGCTCCACCCCAACTTGAAAGGGCAGGCCATGACATTAGGAGACCTCCTCCGACAGGAGGGAGAAATCAAGGGCAAAGCTGAGGGGAAACTTGAGGGCAAGGCTGAAGGTGAGTTGATCGGGAAGCAACTCTCCAACATGGAGAATGCTCGCAAAATGCGCGAACACGGCATCTCCTGGGAAATCATCACCGACGTGACCGGTTTATGCCCTGAGGACATCGAAGCCGCGCCGAAGGCTTGATGCGCCAACGACGTTCTGCGGAGAAATCCGTCCTGGACGTCCATCAGTTTTTGTCAAAAGCGCCAAGCCCCACTAGGCGAACGCAATTTTTTCAACTTTCACCACTGCGGCGAGCTCTCAAGCTTATTTGCCCACACCAGGCCTGCAGAATTGCGCGGAAAACAATGCGCGAGCGCTGACCACCCCGCCCCTTCGGGGCACCCCTCCAAAGGAGGGGAATGACCTGCAGAACCGGCACATCACCGGGTAGGCACCAAATGCTGCTGCCGAATTGGCAGGGGTTCCAAGGGGGCGAGGCAATTCGGAGGAGCGGCATCAGCTCCTCCGAATTGCCCGAGACCCTTGGCGCGCATGCTCGCTCCTCCCATTTGGCTCGAAGCGAGTCAAATGGGAACCCTGGCCAAAGGGCCGCACAGGGTTCCCATCCGGCTTGTTGGCCGGATGGGAGGCCGAGATTGCGATCCTTTGGCCCGAGGAGGTACAGGAGGAGCGCCGGGCGACAGCCCTGCTGACCAATGAGCCGAACGCCGGTTCATAGAAAATCAGCATTAGAATGAAAGGCCGAGCGCAGCTCAAGAAGCAGGGAATAGGCACGAAACCAATTCCCGTCAACCGCCGCCCGGCCAAAGTGTGATCTGCATCACATTCAAACCGGAGTGTGATCTTCGTCACAGATTTCGGCATAGGCCTTGGCGTAACTTCCCTTATGTCGGCGGCGCCCTTGGCTTCCGACCGCGGCCGGGAACGATCGGCCATCCTTTCATCCGGGGTTTACTCCGGTCCTTTGCACCAGTCCTCGAGGTGCAAGAGGGGGATGGGTTCCCGGCCGCCTTTTTTAAGACGCTCCGCAGAAAGCGCTACTCATCCGAGCAGTATTAACGTATGTTAAAAGCGTGCCCCGCCCCCACGACCCCTTCTTCAAAGCCATCTTCTCCGATCTGCTCTTCACTTGTCCGCTCCAGGGAAATCAAGCCGTCGTAGCCATCCTGCTGGAACACAAGACCTGGCATGCCAAGCACATCCACCTCCAAATCCTCCGCTACATGCTCAGCATTTGGGAGTCGGATCAATCAGAAAATCGCCCCTTGCGTCCGGTGATCCCCATTCTCGTCCACCAAGGCCCATCGCCATGGAACCTCGCGCCCTTCCAGGCGAACTTTCCAGCCCTACCGGATTCCCTTCGGCCGTTCATCCCGGACATCCGCCTTGTTTTCGAAGACCTCGCCGCTGTCGATGATCAAATCATTGGCTCTGATTTTCACGATCCTGTCGTGCGTTTCGCATTGGCTCTCATGAAACACATCTATTCCGCCAAGGACACTCTCGCTGTTGCCAGCCAGTTGACTCCTGACCTTGGTGCAGGCATGGATCCAGATCGGTCCATTCATTCTTTGCGAATCTTCCTGGAGTATATTCTGAATGACGGTGTCCCGGAGGTCCGCGACCACCTTTTCCAATCGCTCCACCCAAATCTGAAAGGGCAGGCCATGACACTAGGAGACCTCCTCCGACAGGAGGGAAGAGTTGAAGGGGAAATCAAGGGTAAGGCGGAAGGTGAGTTGATCGGCAAACGAGCTTCCAAAGTCGAAGACGCCATCAAAATGCGCGAACACGGCATCTCCTGGGAAATCATCACCGACGTCACAGGTTTACGCCCAGAGGACATCGAAGCCGCAGCGAAGCCTTGATGCCCTGACGCTGGTCCGCGGGAAAATCTGAAAAGGCTGTCCGTCAGTTCTTGTCTAGAGTCTGTGGTGACCACACCGCCCTTTGGGCACCCCTCCAAATGAGGGGAATGAGCAAACAGGCAGGCACCAAAAAGCTCGGGATCCCACTGCCGCTGCCGAACCGGCGCGGGGTTCCAAGGGGGATTTTCTATTGGAGCGGGCAAGTCCCATGAGGATATCGATCGCGACCCAGATGCCATCGCCTGGTGCCTTACTTCTGAACACGTCCTCTGATCCAGCAAGTTGGCATTGGCCGCGGAAGCCAAATCCCCCTTGGCGCGCATGTTCGCTCCTCCCATTTGGCTCGAAGCGAGTCAAATGGGAGCCCTGGCCAAAGGGCCGCACAGGCGAGGCCAGATCCGGTCCTTGACCCCGAGGAGGTACAGGAGGAGCGCCGGGCCCCAACGGCGAAGCCGTTGGGGATCTACCGAACGATCCTCCTGTAAAACGGTGCAGGGCGAAAGCCCTGCGATACAGAAGAGCCGAACGCCGGTTCAATGAAGAGCGATCAAGGTGCAGCCTTGAAAAGGGAAGGGCCGAGCGCAGCTCTTAAATAGAGGCATGCCCTCGAGGTGCAAGGGGAGGATGGGTTCCCGGCCGCCAATATTTTCCGTGGAAAATGACCCCACGAAAGCAAAAACGCAACGGCCTCAGGTAACTAGAATATAGGGGTGCTTTCGCTTTTCCTTTCCATGTCCCTCTTCGCATCTGGCGACGCTCGCTGGCTGCAGCTGTGCGACAAGGGCCCCCACGCTCCGCCTCGAGGCTCCATCGAGTGGGAAAGCGCACCGTTGCGCGAAGATTTGCTGGATTCGCTGAAAACTCGCGGCTGGACCCTGCGCCATGCCTACAAGTGGGAAAACAAAATCTCGGCGATCCCCGGGCCGAATGGGGTGCTTCCCGCTTGCGTAACGGATGCGGGGCCTGTCGCAACGGCCAAAATCGCTCGCAATCTTCCTGTGGCAGCCCGATCAGCCCGCTCCACTGGTGTGGATCCATTCACCATCGCCATCAAGGCCATTTGGGACACCATGGGCATTGAACCGGTCCGTGAATGGCTGGCTAAATCCAAAAACCAAGCTCCGGGTGCGGGAACAACCATCGCGGTCATCGATGGAAAATTCGTGCGCAACCATTTGGCCTTTGCCGGAATGTCCATCCAGGATACCTTCGATTTCGTGGCGAATACACCCGATCCGTGGGACCGAAAGGAGTCGGATTGGTCGGATGTCCATGGAACGTCCACGACCAGCCTGATCGGAAGTTCCTGGGAAGGCCTCCCGGGCATCGCTCCCGCGGCGCACTTTCTGCTGTATAGGGCCGAGGACGCCGCCTCCGAATCCACGCAAGAAGAAGACAACCTGGCGGCAGCCCTGGTTCGAGCGGTAGACAAAGGCGCCGACGTGATCTCCGTCTCGCTGGGTTACCGTTTTTTTGATGCCAACAATTCCGTTACTATCCACCCTTGGGAGGACTACGACGGCCGAACCTTAGTAGCTTCGCGCGCCGCGACGGCGGCTGTCCGACACGGGGCCATCGTGGTGGTATCGGTCGGAAACGAAGGCAATGCAGGCAATGAAGGAGGGCGATCCATCGGGTCACCAGCGGATGCGGATTCCGTCCTTGCTGTTGGCGCCATCGATGGAACCTTGAGGCGTTGTTCAAAAACCTGGACACCCAGTTGGGGTCCGACAGCCGATGGGCGCCAAAAGCCCGATGTCTCGGCGTTCGGATGCTCCGTTCCAGTTGCGTCAGGTCCAGGAATCAACGACCGAACGGAAACGCAAGGAACATCCGTGGCGGCGCCCCTCGTTGCTGGACTCGCCGCCCTGGCAAGACAAGTCTTGGATCCAAAGCTGTCGGCCAACGAGATTCGGTTGAAAATTTTCCACTCAGGCCATTTGTGGCCTCAGCTTGACCTCCAGTTGGGTGCGGGACTTCCTGATCTGAGAAGGATCACGGAAATCCAATCTTTTTTACAACCCGGCGGGACTCCTTCCACCTTCGCCAATCGCCCGCAGCTGACTTGGAGCCAAGGTGTATTGCGCTTCAGCGCCTCCTCCGCCATCCTTGGGAGCCACTTGGGAGTGGAAGTCTCTGACGCCACAGGTCAACTTGTCTTTCATCGCGAATCCGCTTGGCGTGGCGAGCCTCTCTGGAAGCCAGGAATCGCTGGCCGGCCCAAGCATGGACTCCTCTTCGCGCGGTGGTGGGGAGATTACGGCAAAGGGTCCACCAGGCTCCTCGTCGTTCCCTGACGACGGGTTCCGCTCGATTATCCCAACGAAAAAACCTCCGCCCCGGGGTTGCCGGAACGGAGGCCATGAAATCAGTGAATCCTCCGCAAAGCGGAGGATTCAGGATCACTCGCCGAGAGTGGCCTTGCGGGACAGGCGAACCTTGCCCTGTCCGTCGATGCCGATGCACTTGACGCTGATCTGGTCGCCCAGAGCCACGACGTCTTCCACTTTCTCCACGCGACGATTTTCCAGCTCGGAGATGTGCACGAGGCCTTCCTTGCCGGGGAGGAATTCCACGAACGCGCCGAAGCTCGTGATGGACTTCACCTTGGCATTGGGGTAGGTCTTGCCGACTTCGGCTTCCATCATCATTTCCTGGATCATGCGGTAGGCCTTCTGGCCCGCCTTGCGCACGACGGCGGAGATGGTGACGTTGCCGGAATCATCAACATTAACGACCGCTCCGGACTCTTCCTGGATTCCGCGGATGACCTTGCCGCCTGGGCCGATGAGTTCGCGGATCTTGTCTTCCGGAATCTTCAGGCTCAAGATGGCAGGGGCGAACTGCGAGATTTCCTTGCGGCTCTGCGACAGCGCGGCGTTCATGGCCACCAAGAAGTTGGCGCGACCCTGACGGGCCTGATCCAAGGCCTTGCGCAGGACGTCCTTGGGCAAGCCATCATCCAGCTTGATGTCCATCTGGAAGCCGGTGATGCCTTGGGTGGTGCCACAGATCTTGAAATCCATGTCGCCCAAGTGATCTTCGGTTCCGGTGATGTCCGAAAGGATGGCCATGCGGCTGCCTTCGGCGATCAGGCCCATGGCGATACCGGCCACGGGCTCCTTGATGGGCACACCGGCGTCCATGAGCGCCAGCGATCCACCGCAGACCGAAGCCATGCTGGAGGAACCGTTGGACTCGAGGATTTCCGAGACGATGCGCAAGGTGTACGGGAAGCTGTCCGGAGTGGGAAGCACTGGAGCGAGCGAACGCTCGGCCAAGTGTCCATGTCCGATTTCGCGACGACCGGTGGAACCCACGCGCTTGACTTCGCCCACGGAGTACGGGGGGAAGTTGTAGTGCAGCATGTAGTTCTTGAAGGTTTCGCCCCGCAAGCTGTCGATGCGCTGTTCGTCCGTGCGAGTGCCCAGGGTCGCCGAAACGAGGCCCAAGGTCTCTCCACGCTGGAACAGTGCCGAACCGTGCGCACGAGGCAACACGGTGACTTCGCACTCGGCTTGGCGAGTCTGATCCGTGGTGCGGCCGTCGGGACGGATTCCGTCGGTCAGGATCACTTCGCGCATGGCGTCGCGCTTGATGTCATCGAGATAGGCCATGGCGGTCTTGAGGACCGCAACGTCTTCGATGTCGGAAAGGGCGGCTTTGGCCTCGACCTTGATGGCGTCCAACGCAGGATACAGCACGGTCTTGGGGTGCTTGCCACGGAAGATCGCGAGGAACTTGGCTTCCACCAACGCCTTGACGCGAGCATAAAGTGCTTCGTCCTTGGCGGGAGCGGTCCAGGGGTTCTTCACGATGCCCATCTCGGCTTGCAACTGCTTGATGCCGGCGATGATCTTGCGAATGGCCTGATGGCCCACTTCCATCGCTTCGATCAGCTTCTCTTCCGGAACTTCGAAGGCGCCACCTTCGACCATGGAGATGGACTTCTCGGAAGCCGCCATCACCATTTCCAACTCGGCGCGTTCGGTTTCCTGGTAGGTGGGATTGACGATGAACTCGCCATCCACCATGATCACGCGGCAACCGGCGATCGGTTCGGAAACCGGGAAACGTGGCGAGAGCCAGATGGCGGCAGCGCCACCGACCAGGCCCAGCACGTCCGGATCGTTCTTGTCGTCAGCCGAAATGACGGTACCGATGACCTGGACTTCGTTCTTGTACCCGTCAGGGAACGAGGGGCGAAGCGGACGATCGATGACGCGGCAGGTCAGGATTTCCTTTTCCGACGGTTTGCCTTCACGCTTGAAATAGCCTCCTGGAATCCGACCAGCGGACCAGGCGCTTTCACGGTATTCCACCGTGAGCGGGAAGAAATCGAACGCGGCGGGGTTGCCCTCGCAAGCCGTGACCATGACGATGGTATCGCCGCAGCGAACGACCGCCGAACCGTGTGCTTGCTTGGCAAGTTTTCCGGTCTGGATGGTTATGACTTTGCCCGGGGCGATCTCGATCGAGACCTCCCTCTTGGTGTCGTTGAGTAGACCCATGTGCTCCCCCTTCAGCGACGGATGCCGAGGGTCTTGATCAGCGCACGGTACCCCTCAAGGTTTGTCTTCGCCAGATAATCCAGCAGACGACGACGCTTGGACACCAAGATCAGCAGCCCGCGACGATTGTGTACATCGTTGGGGTTGGCCTTGACGTGCTCGGTCAGGTTGGTGATCCGCTCGGTCAGCAGAGCGATCTGCACCTCGGTGGATCCGGAATTCGCGGGCTTTGCCCCAAATTTTCCGATCAATTCTTGCTTCTTCTCAGCGGTGATGGTCGACATGTCTTTTCCTTTTTCTCCTCGGCCGCTCTCATCGTCTCACTATCTACCGCCACACCAAGTTCACTGGAGTGTGGCGACCTTGATTCGCGCTGTTTCCGCATCATGCCCAATCTGGGCACGCAGCGCGTCGAGTGACTCGAACCGGCATTCTTGACGAAGCTGGAAGTATAAATCGAGGCGGCAAATCTGGCCATATTCTGGTCCAATTCCGTCCAGAGAATGAACCTCCACCACGCGAATTCCCCTCTGAAAGGTGGGGGCGGTCCCGATATTGGCCACCGCAGGGTGTTTTTCGCCGTTCCAAATCAGATGCCCCGCATACACTCCGGAAGCTGGAATCAGTTTGCGAGGATTGATCGGTTCGAGGTTGGCAGTTGGAAAACCGATGGTTCGACCGCGCCCGTCCCCGCGCACGACTTCTCCCCAAAGGCTCCATGGATGGCCCAATGCATCCACCGCCGCAGCGAAAGTCCCCCACTCTTGGATCGCTTTGCGGATGCTGGTGCTGGACACCGGCAACCCTTCGCGTTCCAACGCACCCACCACGGAAAGCGCCAGGCCACGCTTTTGGCAGTAAGGCGTGATGGCTTCGGCGGTGCCCGCTCCCCCACGTCCAAACCGATGATCGAAACCCAGCACAAGTTCCACCGCGCCGAGATCGTCCACCAGCAGATCCAAAAATTCCTCCGCCGTCAAGCGTCGGACATCGTCTTCAAACCGCAAGGTCAGAGGCAAATCCACCCCGTGTTCGGTCATCAGGACTTGGCGCTCCACCCAGGTGGACAACAGTTCCGGTCCTCCGCGAGGATCCAGGAAATGTCGGGTATGGGGCTCGAAGGTGATCCCGACCAGCGGCACCGACAACGCCCGGGCTCGGGCCTGTGAGGCGTCCAGCAATCGTTGGTGCCCGCGATGGACTCCGTCGAAGTTTCCCACGGTCACCACACACCCCCCTGGCTGGAAATGGCGGTAAAGCTGGTCGATGTCGACGGGAGGCACGGTTCGATGGAGGATCGGCATGGCGGTTCAAAAGGTACTCCGCAAGCCGCCAGTGCTGGTTTTTGCTAGTCTAGAAGGCTCAAACCGATCCTACACCTGCCATCCGAAGGAGCTCAACCATGGAACGTCCATCTTGCCTGGATCACAGGGACCCCAAAACCGCCGAGGACATCGTTTCCGCCACCGCCGTGACCATTTTACCGGCCTTCGTGGAGGAAGGAATCCTGCTCACTTCGGAGCTGGGCTACGGATTCGAAGACATTCCCCTGACCTCCGAAATTTCCATGCATCTGATGGAAGCGGTCATCCACCAGCACCCCCCTGCTCCCGCCCCTTGGAATTTCACGACCCTCCAGAAAGCCTTCGTGGTGGCCTTCGCGCTGGGGCTGGATCTGGCTTCCCAAATGCACGCCGATGACGAGGACGGCCTGCGGGTGGATCTCGACGCCGTCCGACTGATGGATCCGGATGCCCCGTTTCTGGTCGAATCCCCCCTGGCCGAACAATTTGCCACTTGGCATGTGCAAGTGGAAAACGCCTTCGTGCAATTCCAAAACCGGTGTCTTGCCACGGCGGCCAGCACCGGCGATCGGGCCATGGCGTTGGATTTCCTGGCGGCAGGGTGCATGTGGTCCTGCCTTGCCGGAATCGAGGCGGGTCTGTGCCACCTCGAAGGTTCGCCCGTGCACTGAGCTTGTTTGGAGGGGGGTATGCCCTAAGCTGGGAAAGGTGGAGTACCTTTCCCAGGCTAACTCGAGCAACGACAAGGACCTATGTATCTCTCCAAGCTCCGCGTCTTCGGCTTCAAAAGCTTCGCCAACAAGACAGAGGTAAACTTCCCGGGAGACGGGATCACTTCTGTGGTGGGCCCGAACGGATGCGGCAAGTCCAACATCATCGACGCGATCCGGTGGGTGCTGGGCGAACAGCGAGCCAAGGCCCTGCGCGGCGCGAAAATGGAAGACGTCATCTTCGCGGGCACCTCCGAACGCCCTCCGCTGAACATGGCCGAGGTCACCTTGATCGTGAAAAACGACAAAGGGGTGCTTCCCAGCGAGTTTTCCGAAATCATGATCAGCCGCCGGGCCTACCGCGATGGCGCTTCGGAATACCTGATCAACAACCAGCCCTGCCGCCTGCGCGACATCCAAAACCTGTTCTACGACACGGGCTTGGGTGCGGCATCCTACTCGGTGATCGAACAGGGCCAGGTCATGACCCTGGTCCAGGAAAAACCGGAAGAACGACGGATTCTGTTCGAGGAAGCCGCCGGAATCAGTCGCTACCGCGCCCAGCGCAAGGAAGCGATCCGCCAGTTCGAAAAGACAGACCAGGATCTGGCCCGCGTCGCGGAGAACCTCGCGGCCGTGCGTCGCTCCGTGGCAAGCTTCGAGCGCCAAGCCAAACAGGTGGATACCTGGAAGCGTCTGAATTCCCGCTTGCGGGAAGTGGAGCTGGCTTGGATCCGGCTTCGCCGCGCCCAACTCAAGGAGTTGGTGGGCTTGTCCGAGCACCGCATCCGCGATTGGAAAGACGAGTGCGACACGTTGCGCTCGGAAATGTCCGTGGCGGAGGCTGGTGCCGCCGAACAGCGCCTGGAAGCGGCCAAACTGGAATCGGATCTGCGCGAGCGGGAACGGGAATTCGGCGACGCCCGGGCAGAACTCCAAGCTTTGGAAGGCGAACGTCTCCGCGCCCGAGACGGTCTGCTGCATTTGTCCCAAAATCGCGAGCGCCTAGCCGACGAACTCCAGCGTCTGGCGGATCTGGAAGTGCGCATCCGCGAAGAACTGGCCGTGGCAAGGCGCGGCATCGAAGAATCCAACGACCAGGGCCAAGAGGCAATGCAGGCCATGGAACGCGCCCAGGAAGAACGCCGCCTGCGCGAAGAGAGACTGGTCACCTTCCGCGAAGGCGCGGCCGAGCAAGCCCAAGCACGCCTGTCGCTTCTGGAAGACCTCAATCGCGCCCAAGCCGATCTGTTGCGTGCGGAAAACGAACTATCGCGCCTTTCCACCGAGGAAGAACGCATCCGGGAAGAACTGGAATTGGGCGAAACCGTCGCGGAGGAAATGGCCACCCGCCTTGGTTCCCTGCGGGAAACCCGCGAATCCGCCTTGGCTCGCGCCGAAGGACTGGACCACGAAAAGGAGCGGGTCACCGAAGAAGGCCAGCTCGCTGGACGTCGCGCCGACCAGGCCCAGGAGCGCGAGCGTCAAGCCGCAGCCCGCCGGGCCAGCGCGCGAAGCCGCTTGGAAACCCTGGAAAAACTCGCGAAATCCATGGAAGGAGTGGGCGACGGCGCCAAGGCGATCCTCTCCCACAAGGATCGCTCGAGCGAAATCCGCGGACTGTTCGCCGACCAGCTGCGCGCCTCGCCGGATGTGTTGGAACGCATCGAAGAAGTGCTGGGCGACGCGTTGCAGTACGTGGTCACCGACCGCTCCGACGCCGCTCGACAGGCCTTGGCCCGACTCTCCGAACATTCCGGTGGCGTCGCCGTGCTGCTGCCGGTGGATACCCTCGCCCATCGCGCACCGTCTCCGGCCGTGTCCGGTCCAGGAATCCGCGGCTGGGCCCACCAATTCGTGGAATGCGACTCCGCCTTCAAGCCTGCGGTGGAACTGCTGTTGGGCAATATCTGTCTGGTGGAGGACGAGGAGACCGCATTGCGGCTGGCCGCCGAACACCGTGGACAAGATCTGTGGTTTGCCAGTCCGGGGTTCCGGTCCCACGGCTCCGGCCTGGTGGCCGGTGGACGCAAATCCGGCAAATCGATGGGGCTTCTCTCGCGACACCAGGCGCAGGAAGATTCCCGCACCGAGCTGGCCCAAGCCGAGACCGAGCTGGAATCCGCCCAAGCCGACCGCGAGGAATGGACCGCCAGGCGAGCCGAACTCCAGGACCGCTGGCGCGAAATCGACCGCCAGCTCACTTCTGCCAGACGGGAATTGTCCGAGGCTGAAACCTCTCTGGGCCGTCTGGAAGCCCAGGCCAGCGGAGCCTCCGACCGCCTGGAGACCCTGCGCCAACGCCTGGAAATCCTGGAACCCCAATCCCGCCCGCTGCGCGAAAGGGCGGACCAAGCCCGCATGCGCGTGGAAACCCTGTCGGAAGAAAAAACCGTCCGCGAAGGCGCCGCTCGTCGCGCCGAAGAGGCCCGCTCCGAAGCCGAAGCCGACCTCAAGGAATCGCAGGAGGCCATCCGCGAAGCCGAACGCACCGTGGCCCGCCTTTCCGGCGAGGTCCGACGTCTGGAAACCTTGGCGGAAAACGCCGAGCGCCACCTGGACGAAACCGACGACCGTCGCCACCGCGCCCGTGTGGAATCGGAAAACCTGGATTCCCAGGAAGTGGAGCGTCGCGGCATCCTGGAAGGCCTGGAAGCCCAGGCCGACCGCGCCCGTGAAGAACTGACCCAGGTGCAACGAGCCCGCGACCAGGCCCGCGAAGTCTACGACGCAGCCATCTTGGCCGTGGAAGAGAAATTGTCCGGAGTCAAAGGGCATACCCGTCGGATCGACGAACTTTCCCAAGCCATCCACCAGGCGGACCTCGCCCGCGCGGAAGGCGCCGGAGAAGACAACCGCCTGCGCCAGCGCGCCTTCGAAACTTGGGAGATCGATCTCGATGCCCAGGAAGACCCTCCGGAACCTCCGGAAGGATTCGATCCCGAGACCGCCCCCAAGGAAATCGAAGAGTTGCGCGGCAAGCTCAAGAACCTGGGCCCTCTCAACCCACAAGCCCTGGAAGAGTACGAGCAGGAAAAGGCCAGGCTGGACGAGGTCCAAAAGCAGTGCGACGACCTGGAAAAGGCCAAAAACAGTCTGGAGCGCGCCATCAAGCGCTTGGACAAGATGGCCCGGGAACGGTTCGTGGACACCTTCGAGAAGGTCCGCGTCAACTTCCAGAGCGTTTTTTCCACCCTGTTCGGTGGAGGCGAAGGCAAGCTGGAACTGGAGCAGGACGCCGACCCGCTGGAGGCCCGCATCGATATCCATGCCCGCCCCACCGGCAAGAAGATGCAGGCCATCTCGCTTCTGTCCGGCGGCGAACGCGCCTTGACCGCAACCGCCTTGCTGTTTGCCCTCTACCTGATCCGTCCTTCGCCCTACTGCATCATGGACGAAGTCGACGCACCTTTGGACGACGCCAACATCGGGCGCTTCGTGGAGCTTCTGCGCAAGTTCTCCCACCAGACCCAGTTCATCGTGGTCACGCACAACAAGCGCACCATGGCGGCTTCCGACATGCTCTACGGTGTGACCCAGGAGATCAAGGGAATCTCGCAGTTGGCCTCCGTGCAGCTGGACGAAGCGGTCAAGCTCGCGGACTGAACCCCGGTGCTTTCACCGCTTGCGTGGGTGGCGGCCCTCCTGCTGGCCCCCGCCGCCGATGCGGACTCGCTGACGCATTCCGTTAAGAACCCTCCTTGGCTTCCCCTGGTCGTCCAGCACCGGACCTTGGCCGACCTCGCGGACTCCTCGGGGACGGCCTCGCGCAATCGCACGGGGCCGTCGGCCGACGATTCCTCGAAGCTGGCGATCCAGGGCTCGAAGACCATCCAGGTGGGAATCGGGGGCGATGGAGGCGTGGCCCTGGAGCAATCGCTCTTCCTGACCGCCAAGGGGCCCCTGCGCCCCGGCGTGGACCTGGACGCCCGTATCTCGGATGGGAACCTTCCCCTTTCCGCCCAGGGAGCCAGCGCGTCGCTTCGGGAGGTGGACGAAATTTGGATCGACGTGTCGTCGCTCCATTGGGCGACACGGTTGGGTGATCAGGATTGGAACCTCACTCCCGGGCTGGCGGGAGGCTTCCAGAGGCGTCTGCGGGGCTGGAGCGTGCTGTGGAAGCACGATGCCGACCGGATCCAGGGAATCGTGGGCGGTCCCGCCGCCAGATGGGTGCGCAGCGCGATCGACGGAGTGGATGGCCAGCAGGAGGGCTACGCGCTGGTTCGAAACGCCACCGACGCGCGGGGCGCAGTGGTTCCCGGCTCCGAACGTGTCCGTCTCAATGGACAACTTCTGACCTCCGGCGGGGACGCAGACTACCTGGTGCGCTACCTGGAAGGAAGACTGGACTTTTCTCCGCGCCGGCGCATCCATGCGGGGGATCGCATCGAAGTGGAATTCCAAGCCGCCGACCTGGACTACGAGCGCACCTTCGCTGGCGCCCGGACCGAGGGATCGCGTGGCGGTCTGCGATGGGAGGCCTGGGCTCTCCAGGAGGGAGACCAGCCCGACCATGCGCTCTCCTACGCGTCGGATTCCATCACCAACCGGATCCTGCGCGAGGCAGGATCCGATTCGCTCCGGGCCCGCGATTCCAGCGGAAACCCGATCCCCATGGCACGCCAAGTGGGGGAAGCCGGAGTGCGCGGGGCCTGGGGGGATTCCTCGCTTTGGATCCGTACGGACTTCCGGGGCTCCACCTTGAACCGGAATTTGTCTTCCGACGCAGACCCGACCCGAGAGGGAATTTTCCTGGCCTTCGCCACCGGATCCCGGGCGGGACGATTTCTGGATCGCTCCGGAGCGGGACTCTGGACCGCCACCGTGAAGGCCGACCACCTGCAGCAGGACTACCATGGGATCTCCTCGCCCGACACATTAGGGTCGGGATCATCGGACTGGATCCAGGGCGAACCGGGAATGGCTTCCAGCCAGGAACGATCGACGGGAACCGGATCGCTCTCCTGGCAGGTGCTGCGAGGGATCGGCGTTTGGAGCCTGGCGGGTGCGCAAGCGCGATCGGATGCGTTCCTGTCGCGCGCCCAGGTCCGGACCGGGATCGACCTGGACTCGGACCGCCAACTTTTGGCCGAGGCCGCCTGGAGCCGCCGCGACCAGGGCGGCTTGCCCTGGGAGGCCACCCGCACCCTCGGCCGCGCTTCGTGGCCGTTGGGAGCCTGGATTCCCCGCCTGGAAGCCAAAAGCGAACTGGCCACCCCGAAGGACACGGGAATGGGATCCCGGTGGGTGAAGCTATCCGGCGAAGGCGGCACGCGATGGAGTCCCGGAGACGATTGGACCTTGGATCTGTCCAGCCGACTGGGCTCCGAGGCCGTGGCGGATCGGCGGGACTTGCGCGGACAGTTCGACACCGCCCGATGGAATGGAGCCGCCGCGCAAGCCAAATGGACACCGTCGCTGGGCTCGCTGGAACTTTCGGCCGACTGGGAAACCCGAAGTCGCCGGTCGGCCGAACGTTTTCCGTGGACAGAATCCGACAACTGGCTGGGCGAGGCCACCGCGGCCGCCTGGCCCCTGGACGGCTTGCGCGCCACCGGCCACTGGCGACTGTCCAGCACGGCATTCCAGCCCGAAGTCCCCGCGTACGACACCGTGCCCAAGGGTACGGGGGCGTACGCGTGGGATACCCTCCTGCGGACGGTGGTTCTTTCCGACGAAGGCGACCTGCGCTATGCCGGCACGCGTCTGGACACGAGCATCAAGGCGGTGCGCGCCAACCGGAAATCGCTCTCCGCCGACCTGGAAGTCGTCCCGGTCAAAATCCGTCCCACATTGACCGGGCTCGTCGCCGATCTGGGAGGGCGGCTGCACGGCAAGTGGGACCAGACCGACAGCGTTGCCGGATTGTTTCCCGACTTCGACGATGCCTCCCTGGAAACGTGCCCCCAAGCCTCGTCCGAGCTCGGGTCCGACCTGTGGTGGACCCACTCTTCCCACCGGCTGGATCTGGGCTGGAACCGGCGCTTCGCGGTGGGAACCTATACCGCGGGGAGCGTGGAGCGGGAGCTGGTGGAAACGATGGACTGGAGCACCACCCTGGAACGTGGCCATCGGCTGTTGCTGGGTGCCCAACGCGGAAACCTGATCCAACGCGAGCCCTCCTACCGGCGCGAAGAATTGCGTTGGAGGTTGGATCCGTCGTTCGGGCTGCGGGTCGCCAAAGCCTGGGAAATCCGTCCGGGATGGCTGGGCCAGTGGGGCGAGGGCCGTCAGGACAAGGACGATTTCCGGACCTTCCTGAACTCGCCCTACCTGGTGGCGACAGCCAATCTGCCCAAAGGTCTCAAACTACGGGCGGAGGGTAGGCGCGCCGATGCTCGGATGGACGGGCCATCCGGTACGCGATTGACGGACGGATTCCCGCCGGGAAGGACTTGGCGCGCCCAGGCGGGCATCGACTGGGCCTGGAAGGACAAGGTCCAGGCGAACCTGGACTGGACCTTGCGAGACGAGCCGGATCGGCCCTTGTTTCAAAAATTGTCCGCGCAGGCGCGGGCGAACTTCTGAACCGGGGTCAGAACCGCAGGAAGAGTCCGCCGTCCACGGTGGGGCCCAACTGGTACTCGGAAGGATCGAACCGGTAGAATCCGCCCATTCCGACCATCAAATGCACGGACAACCGTCCAAATTCGAACTCCACACCTCCACCGGCACCTCCCAACACCTGACTGGACGAGGTATGGACATCGATGTGATTGGTGGTTTTTGTGCTGGTATTGTAGGTGTAGTCGTAGTTGTATGTGGGTGACTTCAAATCGCGGTCCTCGTAGCTGGTGTATCCCCCGATCCCGACAAAAGTGAGTCCACGCAGGTGATTGGGGCCTTTGAACAACCCTTCGGCATTGAACAGGTGGACGCGCATCACCTCGCGCAGATAGACGATTCCAACAAGAACCTCTCCGGAGGCGACCGTTCCCGTATCGCTGCCGTAGTAGTGGCCATCGCTGGATTCATTGGAGCCCCATGAATCCCCATCCTCCGGGTATTTCTTCTTCGAGAGGTACGCGTAGCCGTGCATTTCGATACCATTTTTCGCGTCGAACCAGCGGCGCACCGCCAATCCTCCGCCGGAGGAGGTGCCTCCCGAAACACCGAATTGCCATTTCCCGAAGCGTTCGTAGGAAGAAACCATCTCCTGCTCCACGGTGAGGGCTTGGCGCGTGACCGGCTTGGGGGCGGACAGGGTATCGGGGTGTTTCGCGGTATCTGGACTCGAAAAAAACAGCGTGGCAAGCAGGGGGAGGAACATTTTCGGGAACCTTTCGGATAAACTTAGCCTGAGGAAGATAGAAGACTTGCCCCCCGAGGATCCATCCGTCCTTCGGATGACCTATTTTTCCCGATTCTCATGATCATCATCAATGAACTATCGATGCAGTTCGGCGATCGGGTCCTCTACTCGAACGTCAACCTCAAGCTCAAGGGCGGCAACCGCTACGGTCTGATCGGCGGCAACGGCTCCGGCAAGACCACTCTCATCAAGATCCTCCAGGGCGAGGAAACCCAGACCGATGGCGACATCGAGTTCGAGCCCAACCGCACTCGCGGGTATCTGCGCCAGGATCACAATGCCTTCGACGGCTTCACGATCATGGAGACCGTCCTCCAGGGCCATCCCCGTTTCTGGGAGGTGATGAAGCAGCGCGAAGCTCTCTACGCGAAGACGGAGATGACCGAAGAAGAAGGCCACCTCGTCGCCGATTTGGAGATGGAATTCGCCGATCTGGACGGCTACATGGCCGAAGCCCGTGCAGGCGAGCTCCTGGAAGGCTTGGGGATCACCACCGACCAGCACAACGACCCACTGACAAATCTTGTTGGCGGATGGAAATTGCGCGTGCTCTTGGCCCAGGTCCTCTTCGCCCGGCCGGACGTGTTGATGCTGGACGAACCCACCAACCACCTGGACATCCACACGATTTCCTGGTTGGAGAAGATCCTCAAGCAGTACGAGGGCCTCGTGGTGGTGATCTCCCACGACCGCCACTTCCTGGACAACGTGTGCACGCACATCCTGGACGTCGATTACAAGGAGATCAACCAGTTCACCGGCAACTACTCGCAGTGGGAAACCGCCGTGCGCCAGGCTCGCGAACGCGCCCAGGCCCACAACGACCGGATGCAGAAGAAGAAGGAAGAGCTCCAGGACTTCGTGGCGCGCTTTTCCGCCAACGCATCCAAGGCTTCCCAGGCCAGCTCGCGCCAGAAGCAGCTGGAAAAGATCAAGGAAGACATGGTCGAGCTGCGCCCGAGCTCGCGCGTGGCGCCGCGGCCCGTGCTCAAGATCGAGAAACCCTGTGGCCGTCAGGTGGTTGGTCTCAAGGATCTCAAGATGGGCTTCGAAGCCGATAAGGTTCTGTATTCCAACTTGAACATCGACATCGTCAACGGCGAGAAGGTCGCGATCATCGGTGTCAACGGCGTGGGCAAGACCACCCTGCTGAAATTGTTGATGGACCAGATCCAGCCTGTGTCCGGTGCCATCACGTGGGGACAGTCGGCGATCAAGTCGTACTTCCCGCAGGATCCGTTCGAGTTGCTGGATCCCGAAATGACCGCTTTCGACTGGCTCTACCAGTTCCGTCCCACCTGGGGTCAGCAGGACATCCGCGCCTTGTTGGGCCGGATGCTGTTTTCCGGCGACGCCCAGATGAAGCTCACCAAGGTCCTTTCCGGCGGCGAGAAGGCGCGATTGCTGTTTGCCATGCTGATGGCCCAGCAACCCAACACCATCATCCTGGACGAGCCCACCAACCACCTGGATCTGGAAGCGATCGCGGCCCTGAACGAAGAACTGAAGGACTACGAAGGGTCCTTGATCTTCGTGTCGCACGACCGCACGTTCGTCAGTTCGCTGGCCACTCGGGTGATCGAAATCATCGACGGCCAGGTGATCGATTACCGCGGTCCGTACGAAGACTACGTGGGCGGCACCCGCGACGAAATGATCGGCCGCCTGAAGGGCAAGAAAAAATAAACGCCGCCGCGCGTCAATTTCCGTCATCCGTCGTTTTGCGGATACGAAAAACCCCACCTCGGTCGAGGTGGGGTTTCCTATTCAATCAACGCCCGAAGGCGTCGAGGATCAAAGGCCGACGGCGGCCTTGAGCTCCTTGACCTTGTCGGTCTTTTCCCAGGTGAATTCCTTACCGGCGCGACCGAAGTGGCCGCCCGCCGCGGTGGCGCGGTAGCGAGGCTTCTTCAGGTCCAGCATCTTGACGATTCCGGCGGGCTTGAGGTCGAACACTTTGGCCACGGCCTTCTCCAGCTTGGCCTGGTCCACTTTGCCGGTTCCGAAGGTGTCCACCAGGATGGAGACGGGTTCGGGGTAGCCGATGGCGTAGGCCAGCTGGACTTCGCAGCGGGTGGCGAGCTTGGCGGCCACGATGTTCTTGGCCACGTAGCGAGCCGCGTAGGCCGCGGAACGGTCCACCTTGGACGGATCCTTGCCCGAGAACGCGCCGCCGCCGTGGCGGGCCATGCCGCCGTAGGTGTCGACGATGATCTTGCGACCAGTCAGGCCGCAGTCGCCGTGGGGTCCGCCGACCACGAACTTGCCGGTGGGGTTGATGTGGTACTTGGTCTTCTTGTCCAGGAGGGTGGCCGGAATGACCTGCTTGATGACCTTTTCGATCATGTCGCGCTTGATGGTGGCCAGACTCACCTTCTCGTCGTGCTGGGTGGAGATCACCACCGCTTCCACGCGAGCGATCTTGCCGTCCACGTATTCCACCGTGACCTGGCTCTTGGCATCGGGACGGAGGTACTTCACCACGTTGTTCTGGCGGATTTCGGTGAGCTTGTTGATCAGCGCGTGCGCATAAGCGATGGGCGCGGGCATCAGCTCAGGAGTCTCGTTGCACGCGAAACCGAACATCATGCCCTGGTCGCCGGCACCTTGCTCGGCGGTGGCCTTGCCTTCGGCGGCCTTGGCATCCACACCCTGGGCGATGTCGGGAGACTGGCTGTGCACGCGGATGTCCACTTGGCAGGTGTCGGCGGCGAATCCAATGGCCGGGTCGACATAGCCGATGTCGCGCACCACGCCACGCACGAGGGCGTCAACATTGGCACGGGTCAGGGGGGCCTTGGTGGTGATTTCACCAGCGACCACGACGAGGTCAGTGGTGGTCAAGGTCTCGCAAGCCACGCGGCTCTGAGGGTCGTGGGACAGGCAGAAATCGAGGACGGCATCGGAGATCTGGTCGGAAACCTTGTCCGGATGTCCCATCGAAACGGATTCGGAGGTGAAAAACTGGGAAGCCATGCCAGGCACTCCTTTGGATCGAACGTTCACACGATTCCCCTAACGGTCCCATCGCTTGGAACTGTTGGAGTTTTCTGATGCATCAATATATAAAGAAACGTTGATGCGTTATCCTCGACTGGATCCCTTCCAGCGAGGATTCTTCGAAGACATGTCCACGGAGTAGAAGTCGTGCTCGAGTTTTCCGCTGTCTTGTCCGAAGTAGGACCGCAGATGTCGGGAAATCCATTTCTCGATCTTGAGGACGACCATCTTCTTGCGCAGACGCCCTTGGGTGTCGCGGTTGAGGATGGTGGGAAGGGTGTTCAAGGTCAGGATCTCGTCGATCACTCCGGCCGCCATGTTCTCGCGACCTTCCTCGCTGGAATAGAAGTGGCTCACGCAAAACAGGATGCGGCGGGGCTTGCCCAGCTTGAGCGCCTGACAACATTTGACGATGGTGGAGCCGGTGCGGACCATGTCGTCGAACACGACGATGTCCTTGCCTTCCAGTTCGGCCAGGGAAACGGGAGAATCCGCAGCGACCTGGATCTCCACCTTGCGCTCTCCGGTGCGTTCCTTGGACATCTTGCACAGTCCAAGCCCGGGCATGGCCATTTCCTTGTGCATCTGCTCCACGAATTCCAGCGCACCTTTGTCCGGTGCGCAGAAAACGAGGTTGGAGCCGTCCAACCCGGGTTCGACCATGTCCGAATGCTTCAGATAATGGGCATAGAGTTCGATGGGACGCAGGTTCACGAAGTCGCCGGCAAAAATCGTCCGGAAAACGTCCTGCACCGAATGGGAATGGTTGTGGATGGTCACCACGCCGTCCACTCCGGCGGCCTTCAGAAGTTGCGCGTACATGAACGAGCTGAACGGCTGTCCGTCGAACTTCTTCAAGTCCTTTTCGTCGCGGGGAATCGCGGTCCGGCCGTGTTCGGTGCGCGGCCCGCGGTCCTGGGCGGAATAGAACAGGTCCGGTTCCACCAGGATGACCTTCGAGGCGCCATTGTCCTTGGCGGCACGCGCGATGAGGAAGTTGCGCATCGCCAAGGATTGTCGGCTGTGGCTGTCGCTGTTTGCGGAAACGATCACCACCGTGCAGCCCTGGAGCTTCTCGCCGATCCGTGTCAAATCGGTCTCGTCGGAGATGAAGCGCGGACAGAATTCGCCATTGGCGAAGTTCTTCAGCGAGATGATGTCGGAGAGGTCGGCTTCCTGGCCGAAGGTATGGCCGACATCGATCGCGAAAGGGTCTTCCGCGACATTGCCGACGATGATGACGTTTTCCATCGGCTCAGACCTTTTCGATCAGGCTGGGCTCGTAATCGGCAGGGGCATCGTATCCCAGCAGGTTGCACACCGTGGCGGCCAGATTGGCGAGCCCTGGCTTGGCGACCGCGTCGGTCAGTTTCCAGCCGGGATTGGCCTTGGAAACCAGGATGCAAGGAACCGGATTGAGCGTGTGGCTGGTCTTGGCCTTCGGGGTGCCATCGGGATTTTTCTTGACGGCACCCTTCTTGTCCAGCTCGTACATCTCGTCGGCGTTGCCGTGGTCGGCGGTCACGATCGCCACGCCGCCCTTTTCCAAAATGGCCGGAATCAAACGACCCAGCTGCAGGTCCAAGGCTTGCATGGAGGTGACGGCCGCTTCGAAGTTGCCCGTGTGCCCCACCATGTCTCCGTTGGGGTAGTTCACGCGCAGGTATTGGTACTTGCCGGATTCCAAGGCGGCCAACAAGGCATCGGTGACCTCGGCGGCTTTCATCCAGGGCCTCTGCTCGAAGGGCACCACGTCGGACGGCACTTCCACGTAGGTCTCCAAACTGTCGGAGAACTTGCCGGAGCGATTGCCGTTCCAGAAGTAGGTCACGTGGCCGTACTTCTGGGTTTCGGAAACGGCGAACTGGCTCACGCCGGAACCTGCCAGGAATTCACCCAAGGTGCGGTCGATGGTCGGAGGCTGCACCAGAAAGCGCGCGGGGATCTTCAGATCGCCGTCGTACTGCATCATGCCGGCGAAGGTGACCTTGGGCAGTGCGCTGCGCGCGAACCTGGTGAACTTTTCTTCCGTCAGGGCCCGCGAGATCTCGATGGCGCGATCGCCGCGAAAGTTGAAGAACACCACCGCGTCGCCGTCGACGATCTTTCCGATGGGGGCTCCGTCCTTGGCGATGACAAATCCCGGCAGATCCTGGTCGATGACCTTGGCCTCGGCGCGGAAGGTCTCGATGGCTTCCTTGGCCGAGCCGAACGCGCGGCCTTCGCCCAAGACATGGATCTTCCAACCGCGGTCCACCATGCTCCAATCGGCCTCGTAGCGATCCATGGTGATGTTCATGCGTCCGCCGCCGGAAGCGATGGCCACATCGAAGGAGGATCCGCGCAACCCGGCCAGGAACGCTTCGAAGGGCTCCACGTATTCCAGCGCGGAGGTTTCACCCACGTCGCGGCCATCCAGCAGGATGTGTACGCGCACCTTGGCGGCACCATCTGCCTTGGCGCGCTCGATCATCGCTTTCAAGTGGTCGATGTGGCTGTGCACATTGCCATCGGAGAACAAGCCCAGAAAGTGGAGGGTTCCACCCTTCTTGGCGGTGTCCAAAACATCCTTCCACGCCTGGCCCTGCCAGATGGCACCGGAAGAAATGGAATCGGCGACCAGCTTGGCGCCCTGCGCGAACACGCGCCCAGCACCCAGAGCGTTGTGACCCACCTCGGAATTGCCCATGTCGTCGTCGGAAGGCAGTCCCACCGCCAAACCGTGAGCAGCCAATTTGGTCCAAGGGTATTGGGCCATCATGCCGTCCAGTACAGGAGTGCGGGCAGTGCGAATCGCGTTGCCCTCTCCTTCGGAAAGACCGACTCCGTCCATCACGATGGTGACGATCGGGCCCTGGTTGGCAGCGAAGCGGATGGACTTTTCCAATTTCATGCGTTGGGATCCTTTGTGAGGAAAACTCAGGGTTTTTGTTTTTGGAAGATGTTGCGTTCCCAGCCCAAGGTCAGCTCGAATCGAGGTTCCCAGGCGCGTGTGCTGTGCCGGGACCAGAGTTCGACCTTGGAACGGAGAGTCCAGTAGGGCTTGATTTCACCATCATCGGCGCTGAACGGCCAGGCTTGGAACCAGAAGCCCGCGCGCTGGCGATCCAGATCGTGTTCGTAGGAGAGGACATCGGAATAGCAAGGGCCGATCGCACCCAGGATCGGCGCCTTGAAGATGTACCCGACGCTCACGTCCAATCCCATGATGTCGTCGCGAGATTCCACCACCAGGTCTTCCGCAGGCAGGTAGAGCGAGTCGCGTTTGTCGTCGATGTTGATGCGGGTCCAGCGGGTCTCCGCTCGGAACTGGAGACTGCCGAATTCCTTTTGCACCGCGCCCAGAAACGTGAATTGGTCGGCCCAGACCGCGTCCAAGCCGCGGGAAAGGTTCCAAATCTCGTTTTCCGAAGCTCCGGTCCCGTGCGCCATCGAGACCAGTCCGTTGGGAAACGAAATCCGATGGTAGGCAAGACTCGTCTGCAAAAATCCCGTGGGCTGGAGAACCATCCGGGCCCCCAGATCCAATTCCTGGATCAACGCCTGGGAAACGAACTCCATCCCGATGAAGTTGTAGGAGAAGGCTGGATTCTCGGCCTCGTAAAGGACTTCGCGCCAGCCGAGATTGCCGGCAAACGACGCGTTCCAGGGGTTGGCCGTGGCCTTGCTGAAGAATCCAAGGTAGGCACCCTGGACCGGAGGGGCGAGAGTCCCCGCCGAAACTCCGGCCATGGCCAGGGAAGTGGACAGGAGGATGGAAAGGAACGTTCGACGGACCATTTGGGTCGGAAAGATAGCTCGGGTAGTACCTTCAGAGTTCATATGCGCTTGCCGGACGAACTGGCGCCTCGCGCGCTGGCCTATTTCAGCCAAATTCTCGGACGCGATCTCGAGGACGTGACCGACTTGGCCAGCCTTCCCGCGCACGACTTGCTGCGCCTGGCCGACCTTTTGCCCGACGGAGTCCTTCCCGCCTTGGTAAGCCTTTTGAAGGGAGCTGGCCCCGGTGTCTTCGAAAAACTCCTCGGAGATCACGAGGAAGAGAACCGAAGCCTTTCCGACCGGTTCTTCGCCCGCTACCGGGACCTGGTCCTCGAAGCCATCGAAGACCAGGAATTCAATCCATTGGAGGCCTGGCTGCCTCCCGAGGCCTGCCAAGACCTGGCGTTCCTCTCATCACGCCAAACCTTTTTCCTGCGCCAGGAAATCGTCCACATCAACGAATGGATGGCGCGACATTTCGGGCTCGGACCGTATCTACCGGGCTCCCAACTGGAAGCGTGGAACGACCTTTGGTCGTTTCTGACCCGCCCATGAACTCCCAGACCGAAACTTCCACCGAAACCGCCACCGACTCGGAGCTCTGTCCGCTGTTCAAGGTGGTGCTTCTGGACGACGACGAGCACACCTACGACTATGTGGTGGAAATGCTCTGTGCCACCTGCAACCTCTCGCGCGAATCGGCCTTTCGCTGCGCGGTGGAAGTGGATTTGATTGGGAAGACCACGGTGTTCTACGGGACCCTGGAACAGTGCAAGAACCGGGCGGCCCGCATCCTGGCCTATGGTGCGGACCCACGACTCCCCCGCTCGCGGGGCTCCATGAAAGCCGAAGTCCACGAGCGCTAGGGCACCAGCTCGTATCCCAGGGTGCGGCGGCGGGGAGTGAAACCCGCCTCGGTCAGGAATTTTTCCGCGGCGCGGATGGTCTTCAATCCCCGGCTGGCCAGGACGTTTTCTTCGATCACGATGCTGGAAATGTCGTCGGCCCCGGCATACAAGCCCAATTCCGCAAGTTCGCGTCCCAGCACCATGATGGAAACCTCGATGTGCGGGATGTTGTCCAAGAACAACCGCGCCGCCCCCACCATGCGCAGGTATTCCCAGGACTTCACATGGCGGATGGGAAAATTCTTGGTCTGCGCCTGGAACACCCAGGGCACGAACGACAGGAATCCTCCGCTGAGATCCTGCTGGTCGCGCAGATAGGTCAAGTGCTCCACCAGATCGTCCACCGTCTCCGAGCTTCCGAACACGATGTTGCAGCTCCCCGGCAATCCCGCGCGATGGCAATGCCCCATGGTCTCGCACCACTCCTGCCACGACAACTTCTTGGGAGACAAAACTTGTCGCATGCGGTCGGTCAGGATTTCGGCGCCCGCGCCCGGCACCGATCCAAGCCCGGCTGCCTTGAGGATTTCCAGCAGCGCAGGGACCTCCAAGCCTTCCTTTTGGGCCAGCCGGAACACTTCAACCGGAGAGAGAGCCCGCACGTGCATCCCATGTGCGCTGATCATTCGGAAGGCATCGGTGTAATAGGAAAGTGCCAAGTGGGGGTTCACGCCGCCTTGGAAGAAGATCGCGTCGCAGCCCAGCTCCTTGGCTTCCAGGGTCTTCGCCTCGATCTGCTCCAGCGACAGGGTGTATCCACGATCGGATTCGATCTCGTCCTTGAACGAACAGAACGAACAATCGATGTTGCAGAAATTGGTGTAGTTGATCACACGAAACGCGGTCCAAGTGGCCACATGCGAACCGTGGCGACGCTGGCGCTCGGTGTGTCCGGCCGCGGCGATGGAGGTCCAGTCGTCGCTGGAAAGGAGCGTCCGCAACTGGTCGGGCGAAAGCCTATGACCGTTGGTGGCATGTTGGAGGATCGGCGCGATGTCGGTTTGCATGGTCATTGGATGGATGACCATAAAGATCCAAATCCTGCGCCGGGTTCGGGTATGCTAATTTCCATCACCAATGTCCGAGCCCAACACGGTACCTGATCTCGTCTGGCGCACCCTGCTGGCGGCGCCGGATCGCGTTCGCCTCCAATGGCGCGAGCCGTCCGTCCAGCGCAAAACGGCTCGGGATGTGGCCCAAACGGTTTCTGCCTGGTCGCGCGGACTTGTGCGCGACGGTGTGCAACCAGGTGATCGCATCGGAATCCTGGCCCCCTCCAGCGCCCATTGGCTGATGTTCGATCTCGCCGCCCTCTGCGCACGTGCGGTCACGGTGCCGCTGTTCGCCAACGTCTCCCGGGAAAACCTCCTTTGGCAGATCCGCGACTCCGGCATGCGTTGGATCCTGGTGGATTCCTCCCAGCTGGACCTGATCCAGTCCCTGGAAATCACCGCCGTGAAGATCCTCGTGCTCCAGGAACTGGACCATCGACTGTCCGTCGGAGCAGATTCTGACGGCAATGCGTTCGATCCCTCCAAGGTGAAGCCCGAGGACCACGCCACCCTGATCTACACTTCGGGCAGCACTGGACGCCCCAAGGGGGTGCTCCTGGACCACCGCGCCTTGTACTTCCAGGTGCGCGGCGCCCAGACGCGCTACCCCACCGATCCCGTGCGGGATTCCGCCGCCAGCTGTCTGCCGCTCTCGCACGTGTTCGAGCGGATCGTGGCGTATTTCCATTTGGCCAACGGTTACGCGCTGGCCGTCGCCACCGACGTGCAAAAAGTCGGCGAGGACCTCAAGGAGTTCCAACCGACCATCTTCACCGCCGTCCCGCGCCTGCTGGAGAAAATGCTGCTGCGCGTGCGTTCCCAGGTGGAAGCCGCCTCCCCCATCCGTCGCCGCTTGGGCCGCCTGGCGTTGTCGCAAGCCGCCGCCCCAGCCCATGCCTTCTCGCCTCTGCTCGACCCCATCCTCGACCGGGTCGCCTGGAGCAAGGTCAGATCCGCCTTGGGCGGAAAGCTGCGGATGGTGGTGTGCGGAGGGGCTGCCTTGCCGCTTTCGCTGGAAGCGTCCTTCAATCGCATGGGCATTCCCGTGTACAACGGGTACGGGATGACAGAAAATGGCCCCGTCATCTCCGCCAACACCCCCGATCACGCGAGGCCTGGCTCCGTGGGGCTGCCGTTTCCGGCGGTGGAAGTGAGGATCGCCTCCGACGGCGAGATCCTGGTTCGTTCGGAATCGATCCTCCGTGAATACTGGAACCAGCCCGAAGAAACAAGGAAGATCCGCACCGAGGACGGCTGGCTATTCACGGGCGACCTCGGCCGCATCGACTCGGATGGCTACATCTTCATCACCGGCCGCAAGAAGGATCTCTGCAAGACCGCCGGCGGAAAATACGTGGCCCCCTCCCCGCTGGAGGAATCCCTGGCCAGCCACCCGCTGATCGAGCACGCGGTGATTTGCGCGGACGGCCGCAAGTTCGTATCGGCGGTGTTGTCACTGGATCAAGCCGCATTCCCGACCTGGGCGCGTGCGCGCGGGCTGGATCCTGCCATCGCGAGCGCGACCCCTCCGCCAGCGCTGGCGTTTGAAATCGACTCGTGGGTCGCGGAGGTCAATTCCCGACTGGACGAATGGGAGAAGATCCGCAAATGGATCCTGACCCGCGCGCCCCTGACCATCGAGGGCAACGAGCTCACCCCGACGCTCAAGGTGCGCCGGCAGGCGGTGTTGGACAAATATCGTCCGGAGCTGGATGGGCTGTATGTGGAGGGGGAGGCCAGAGGGTAGCCTAAACTTGCGCTACCTTCCTGACCCGTCTCAGAACCTCTTGTAGCCGCGCGCCTTCCAACTGAATGCAGGATGCGATCGGCAAAACCTGAAATCTCAAACCGACCAAAGACCCGGCTATCGAAGTCACGATCTGACCAAGCCCAGGCATCGTTGTCCATCGGGTCGCCCCTCCAACATCCGACTTCCCTGAGATTTCATACGGTCAGGATCGTATTGCGATTCGATGGTTCCTCCTGTGGTGAATTCCACAGCGATCTCGAAATGGGTGATGAAGCGTTCGGAAAGTGGAACGGAGCGATCCTTCCGACAACTTCCGACCTGCACGTGCCGTCAACCTCCTCTCCGGTGACTTGGAAGTGTTCCGTCCAGGGTCGGCGGAAAATTTCGCCTTCGGCGCCTTCGACTCTCCTGCTCAGCCCATCCTGAATTCCTGAGGGATCCACGTCCGCAGAGGCTGCGATCAATCCCGAACAAGACGCACACTGAATCCGAAACCTCGCCGATACTGTTCCCGATTGATAGTGGAATACAGATCGTAGATGCCCCGATGCCAGCTCGTTGTGGAACTCGAAGCAGATGACGTCCACCAGGCCGCATCGGTATTCGGGGAGGCAAAAGCCCCCCCGTCATGGCGCCAACCTCCAGGGATAGCCCGGAATCCGAAGCTATCCGAGCCATCCTTTGTGATCCAACCAGCGGTTGCCTTCAATTTGTAAGCCTCAGAAGCTGCACCCCGCCAACCAATCACATTGGCTTGGGAGGAACTCATACCCAACGCAAACTCCAGTTGCATCCATTCGGCATCGGATGGCAGATGCCAATTTGGAGGTGCAGAAACCCTTGCTGAAGCCCAGTCATACAGCCGACCGTATTTTTCGCAGTTCGTTTCCACGTTCGAATAGCACCATGAAGTTCCTATCTCGTAGTTCAGGTTTTCCGCCATCCATGTCTGGGTCCCGATCTGCACGGTGCGATAGACCTTGCCATCCCGTGGGTCTTGAAGCTTCCCGTAGGTTATGTTCGGATTCCAGGGAATCCCGAAGTCGTTCACCGACGTGAAAGCGGTATCCTCGTAGACCACCTGGACATCCACCAGTCCCACCGCGCCAAGGATCACGGTCAGCTCCGCAAATCCGGGCGGAGGGGTCTTGGCTCCCACCCAATGGGCCTTGAAGACGTGTCCCTGGTTTCTACCTGAAACCACCGCAACGGAGGTGTCGAGCGCATAGCAGAGCGTATCCACTCCCCAGGGCTGGCCGAAGATCCGCAAATCGAAGTCGTGGACGATCCCTGCGGGAGATGCCGCCAGGTAATCGTGGTCCATCTTGATGGTGTCCCCCACCCTGGTTTGCTTGACAACGGAGGAATCCCCCCAGACCGATCCATCCACGGATAAGACGAATCTTGTCAGGCTGTCGATGATCGGAAATTTCACCTTGATGCTGGAGTGCTTCGAACTCAACGACAGCGACACGGAAGTCGTCTTCTTGGCCATGACCGTGAAACTTGTCGATCCCTGGTAGAGGGTGGAATCGCGCTGGTCCAACCCGATCGCCTCCAAGGTCCAGTCCCGCTGGGAAGCCATGGTGTAGGTCTTGGCAACCGTTCCGGTTCCGGTCACGGCGATGGTGTCGCTCAGGGTCTCCCCTCCGGATTTGAATTGCAACACCAACCTCCTGGGCGACATTTCCGCCGTTCTGGCCAGCACTCCCACCGGACCGAGATTCAGGGAGAGGGCGACCTGGCCGCTCGATGGATCGAGTTCCTGGGGAGCCGCGCTGGAAGCGGAAGGCAATGGGTCCCCCTGGCAGGCGACCAGGAAGATCGAGGTCTGCATGGCGAATGCTAGGGAACCGAGGGATTTTCGAAGCATGGAAGTTTCCTTGTTCGTATTTTGCGAAAACGCTGGCGGCACCATTCGACTCCAGGTTACCGCCTGAACGCGAAACCAGACACGCCAAAAGTCATTTTCTGTCAACGTTCGATTCCACTGGATCCAAGCCACCAGATCACTGGATCCGGAATTCAATCTATCGAACCTTCAGAAAACCGTCTGCCGTGGAAAGTGGGCAAACGGTGTTCTACCCCAGCTTCGCCGAGACCTCCACCACCGTCCCGCCGCCCGCACGATAGCGGACTTCGGCACGCCCACCCAACGCCTGCGCACGTGAACGGATCCCCGCCAAGCCCATTCCCTTGGAGCCGTGCATCGCTTCCACCGACATCCCGACCCCATCGTCCTCGATCGTGAGCATCACCTTTGAGGCGGAGTGCACCAGACGGACCCGGATGGTTTCCGCTCGCGCATGGCGGAGCGCGTTGGTGAGCGCCTCCTGGGCGATGCGGTACAAATGGGTGGCGACCGCCTCGTTGTGGAGCTCCCCTCCCTGGCTTTGGAACTCCACCTGGATGTCGGAATCCGTCAAGGCGGTTTCGCAAAGCTCGCGCAGGGCGTCCGCCAGCCCCCGCTCGCGCAGGATGGGCGGATGAAGCCGGCGGGAAGCGTCGCGCAGTTCTTCGTGGAGTTCGGCGATCCTCTCGTCGAGGGATTGGAGGACATCCGCCGGCATCCGCTCCCGGGAGGCGAAGAGTTTCAAGCGCAATGCGTACGCCTGCTGCCCCATCCCGTCGTGGAGATCATGAGACAATTTCCGACTGAAATCCTCCGAGCGCTCCATCACCCGGGAGTGGAAGTCGCGCTCCAGTTCTAGCCGTTTCTTCTCGCGGTTGCGTACTTCCTGGAGCAGTACCAAGGTGGCGAGCGTGTTTTCCAACAAGGCGGCGATCGTCAGCACGGCGGTCTTCGCACCAGGCCCTCCCGCCGAAATCCCGAACTCCACCAAGGCTCCATACGCCATCGCCAGGCCCAGCGGAGAAAAGGCCACCAGGATCTTCCGGGCCAGTGCATCTCCTCGGAGACTTCGCTGGACCAAAACCGCGATCAATCCCATCGGCAGCAAAACCTGCAAGCTCTCGTAGGCGTTGCGAAGCGTCGGGTGGGTGGCGAAGGCGCAGGCGAGCGTCCATGGGGAGACCAAAAACTGGATCCAAGCTCCGGCACGAAGGATCCGGTCCTGGAAAGGCAGATGTTTTTGGAGCTGGAGCAGGTCGCGCAAGAACAGGATGAACGCGCCCACCGCCACATGCGCGAGGAAGACGGAAATGCCGGAATTGAGCCAGGGAACCTCCGGCCACAAGCGCTCGAACCCCACTCCCCGCTTGGCCGCCAACCAAAGCTCCGCACAGACGAAGTAGAACACATACCACCCGAAGGCCCTCTCCCTCACCGCGATCCAGACATACACGGCCACCAGGAGAATGGCGAACATGTATCCAAGGAGCCAGGCATTGACGAACCCGGTGTTGGCGACCTCCTGGGGAAAGCGCTTGTCCGGGGTGAAGTGGAATCCCAGATCGCAGGGGCCTCGCGGTTCCGATACCCTCAGGTGCAAGGTTTCCCGCGTGCGTGTGAAATCCAGAGGAATGGACAAGTTGGTGGTGCGAATCGGCCGCGAACTGAACCGGAAGTCGTCTCCGAACTCCCCCACTTCTTGTGAGCCCAATCGCACCTGGATGCGCTTTGGGGTGCGAAGCTCGTTGACCAGCCACCATCGCCCGGGCTGCGGGACTTCCAGAACAACCCGGACCATTGTGGGAGGAGCGGCCCAGCCAAACGACAGGCGCGCACCTTCAGGCAAAGCCCGCAAAGCGGAGTCCATTCCCGCATTCACACCCGGCGAGGTGGAATCGGAATGGAAACGCACCACAGCCGGATCCAATCGGACGCTCTGGGTATCGGATAGGGATAGAAACGCACCTGACACCAATCGCAGCAATAGCGCCCAGATCACTAGAACCTCCTACAGGGATTCCCCGTTGAGTCCTACAAGTGTAATCGATCTGTTTATCCCTTTTGTTAGCGGGATTGGTCTAATTTTCAGCAAAGATCCTTGCCTCGCGGTTGGCGCGAAGCCAAGGATGCACCATACTTGAAAGCACTCCCTTGTCCTACGGCAGAGCGTATCGATTTCTGATCGTCGACGACCACCCGGTCACGCGCACGGGCACCAGATCACTGCTGGAAGGACGCTTTGCCGGAAGCATCTGCCAGGAGGCCAGCAGCTTAGCCGAATTGAGGCGGATCCTCATCGAAAGCCAATGGGATCTCCTCGTTTTGGATCACCAGTTGCCCGATGGAACCGGCATCGATTTCCTTCGCGAAGCACACTCGAACCTTCCGGTTCTGATGCTCACCGTCTGCGATGATCGCGGCATGCGCATGGAAGCGCTGAGAGCGGGTGCCAAGGGATTCGCCTCGAAGGCGGAAGAACCCCAGAAGATCCTGTTTGCGGTCGAATCCATCCTCGCCGGCGGCCGATCCTTCGATTCACCGCAGACGCCCAAACCCATTGCGGAAAAACCGCTCTCCGAGCGCGAGGAGGAAGTGCTACGGGCGATCCTGGACGGAAAACGTCTGGTGGAGATCGCCCAACTGCTGAAAATCCAACCGACCTCCGTCCAGAGCTACAAAAAGCGCCTGCTGGAAAAGTTCAACGCCACCACCATTCCCGAACTCGTGAAGGAGGCCTTGCGTCGCGGGTTCCGCTGAGGATCACCCCATCCCCGGCAAAGCCGGATCCGGCACGATCCCTCGCGGCCACACCTCGTATCGCCCCTCCCCCATCAGAGCCCGCACGGCCTGTCCCACCAAGTGGAACGACCCGCAAGCCAAAACGGGAACGCCGATCTCACGTGCCTGCCGGCAAGCCTGCTCCCACCCCTCCAGGAAAGTGGCGTGGGCAACCGCGTCGGGAAACCGCACCGCGATGCGGAAGGGATCCTCGCCGCGCGCCACGGGCAACGGGACCAGATGGATCTTTGCAGCGGATTTCGACAAGCACTCCATCACGGCCTGCCAATCCTTGTCCGAGGCGGTTCCGTACACCACCATCGGGTGCGCCTCACCGGCCAGTCCGGAAAGCGCCTGCGCGGCGTCCGGATTGTGCCCCACATCCAGGATCACGGGTGGATCCCCCGCTACCCTCTCCCACCGTCCAGGCCAGCGCATTCCGTGCAAGGATTCGACAATTTCCGACAAGACCAGGCTTCTGCCCAGAAGGAGTTCCGCCGCGGTCCTGGCCAGTGCGAAATTTCCGATCTGGTGCGGGCCGGCGGGCAACCCCTGGACAGATCCGGGATCCAGCTCGGGACGGACCACCGCCACGTCGCGCTCCAGGGCGAGTTTCGCCAAGCGTTCCAACAACGCAGGCCTCGATTCCAAGGTCACCAACGGTTTTCCCAACCGGGCGATCGCGATCTTCTCTTCCCAGATCTTTTCCACCGTGTCGCCCAGAATCGCGCAATGGTCCAATCCCACCTGGGCCACCACGCAGACTTCGGCCGGAAAGGCGGTGGTGCTGTCCAGCCGCCCGCCCAGACCCGTTTCCAGCACCAGCGCATCCACGCCACGGCGAGGAAACCACACCGCGCCCATCGCGGTGAGCATCTCGAAGTAGGTCGCGCCGGTGGCGACCGCGTGCGGAAAAACCTCATCCACGAGTTGGACAAATTCCGACTCGGAAATCGCCTCTTCGCCGACCACGAATCGCTCCCGCACGCACACCAGGTGCGGACTGGTGAACAGTCCCGCACACATCCCTGCGTGGGAAAGGATCCGGTGGAGCATGCGGCAGGTGGAGCCTTTGCCGTTGGTTCCCGCCACGTGGACGCAACGCAAGACCGATTGGGGGTTTCCCAACCGATCCAGCAACTCGCGCGTGGTTTCCAGTCCCGGCCTGACCCCGAGGCCGATCCGCCCTTCCAGAGCGGACAATGCCCGGGAGTACGCGCTCAGGGGACGGGATCCGTCAACAGCGCGATGAAGCGGGAGATCCAGGACTTGAGATCCTTGCGGGCCACCACGTCATCCAAAAATCCGTGCTTGAGCAGGAATTCCGCGCGCTGGAAGCCGTCGGGAAGGGCCTGGCGGATGGTCTCGCGGATCACGCGTTCGCCGGCGAACCCGATCAGGGCACCGGGTTCGGCGATGATGGCGTCGCCCAGCATGGCGAAGCTCGCCGTCACGCCGCCGGTGGTGGGATTGGTGAGAACCGAGATGTACGGCACCCCCACTTCGCGCATGCGCCCGATGATGGAGGAGGTCTTGGCCATCTGCATCAGGGACAAGGTTCCCTCGTGCATGCGGGCGCCGCCGGAAGCGGAAACCACGATGGCCGGAATCCGTCGGTCCAGGCCGCGCAACAGCGCACGAGCGATCTTTTCGCCTTCGGCCGACCCCATGGATCCGCCCAGGAACCGGAAGTCCATGACGGCCAGTGACACGGGGCGTCCATCCATCGCGCCGGTCCCGGACAGGACCGCAGACTTTTCGCCGGTCGCCTTCTGGGCGGAGGCCACGCTGTCGCGGTACTTCTTCTTGGCCGAAAACTTCAGCGGATCGGCGGGAGCCACGGTGGAATCTTCCTCCACGAAGGTGCCCTCGTCCAACAGCAGCGCCGCGTATTCGCGGGCGGCGAAACGATGGTGGTGGCCGCACGCCGGGCACACCGCGAGGGTCTGGTCCCAATCGCTTTTATAGACGATCTCCTTGCAGTTTTCGCATTTGACCCAAAGATCGCCCGGGGTGTCGCGCCGCACGGCGGATTCGATCCCCGATTTCTGGTGGTGGAACCATTCCATCAGAATCCCCCTCTGTCAATTTTTGTCTGCAGCAAGCTACCCTGCGCGAGGCACTGGGCCGCCTGGGCGAGTTGGCGTTCCACCGATTCGGGACCGGTGCCGCCTTCGATGTTGCGACGGGAAAGGCTTGCCTCGAAGCTGAGCTTGCCCCGCAAGGCGATCCCCTCGGGTACCGACTGCCAGGAGGAGTCCGGAAGTTCCAGCATCCCCCTGCCCGACCGGCTCGCTTCGCCCACCAGCGTTCCCACGATGTGGTGCGCGTCGCGGAAGGCGACTCCGGAATCCACCAGGAGATCGGCGAGGTCGGTGGCCAGCAGCAGATCGGTCAGGCGCGCGAGCATGCGGTCGGGATGCCAGGTGGCGTCCTGCAACGCCCCGCGGAAGATGCCCAGCAGCACTTCCACCGTCTGGGCGGAATCGAAGACCGGTTCCTTGTCTTCCTGGAGGTCGCGGCTGTAGGTGAGCGGCGCGCCCTTGGTGGCCACCATCAGGGCGGTGAGATTGCCCACCAATCGTCCCGATTTTCCGCGCGCGAGCTCGAACCCGTCGGGATTCTTCTTGTTGGGCATCATGGAACTGCCCGAGGTGTACTGGTCGGAAAATGTCACGTATCCGAATTCCGCCGCCGACCACGTCACGAAGTCTTCCGCGTATCGGCTGAGCGTGGTTCCCAGGATCGCGCAGGCGCTCAGGTATTCCAACACCCAATCCCGATGGCTCACGGCATCGATCGAGTTTTCCGTCACGCCGGAAAAGCCCAGTTCGATGGCCACCTTGTGGCGATCGACGGGAAAGGCGGAGCCAGCAAGGGCGCCGGACCCCAACGGGTTGCGTCCGGCGCGGTCGCGGGCTTCGCAAAACCGGCGGCGGTCGCGTTCCAGCGCGAAAAACAACGACAGCAGGTAGTGCCCCAAAGTGACCGGCTGCGCTTGCTGCATGTGGGTGTATCCAGCCATGGTGGTGGCCCGGTGCTCGCTGGCGATGGCCAGCACGGTCTCCTGCAAGGCCAGCAATCCCGCATGGGCTTTGCGAGCCTGGTCGCGCACGTAGAGCCGGAAGGCGGTGGCCACCTGGTCGTTGCGCGAGCGGCCCGTGTGCAGCTTGCGGCCCGCCGCCCCGATCCGGTCGGTCAAAATCCGCTCAACCGCCATGTGGACGTCTTCGTCCGAGGGCAGGTACAGGTCCGCGCCGGCTTCGATGTCGGAGAGGATCCCCTCCAAGCCCTCCACGATGGCCAGGACCTCCTGTTCCGACAGCACGCCAAGCCGCCCCAACGAACGGGCGTGGGCCTGCGATCCCCGCACGTCGTAGACGAGGAGCTTGCGATCGAAGTGGAGCGAAAAGGAAATGGCTCGCAAGGCCTCGCTCATGCCGGCGTCGAATCGTCCGGCCCAGAGTGCGGATTGCGTCGTCGTCATCGGATCTCCTTGATGCGCAGCTGCACGCTGCGGCGTCCTCGAAATTCGTTCCATTCCACCTGGTAGGCGAGCCTCACCGCCGAACCGATCTGGAGCTTGGCCGCCATGTGGCCGAGGTTGAAGGCGATGCCGTCCACTTGGTGTCCGCCCTGCTTGACCGTGACCCGCAGGTGCTTTCCGTCGCCCACCCGGCTCATGGCCACGATGCTAACAGAATCTGTCCAGAACACCGGCGCGGGATTGGCGGCACCCCATGGCTCCAGGCGCTCCAGCCATCCCAGCAGGGTGCCGTCCATCTCGTGGAGATCTGCTTGGCACTCGCCCGCCGGACCGGTAGCGCCCCCGGGATCCCGACTTTGCTGCACCGACTCCACGAACCGTTCGCGAAATTCCGCCGCGCGATCGCGCCGAAGCGACAACCCCGCCGCCTGCGCGTGGCCACCCCATTTTTCGAGCAGGTCCGAACAGCGCGACAGCGCGACATGAAGATCGATTCCGGGAACCGATCTGCCGGAACCGCGCCATTCGGTGGGCTGTCCGGGATCCGGCGCCAGCACGAACGTCGGTCGGCTCCAGCGCTCCGCCACCCGTTGGGAAACGATGCCGGACACCCCCTCGTGCCAACTTTCGCCGGAAAGCACGAAGGCCGCGGGCGGCGTGCCGTCGGGCGCCAACATGTGCTCCACCTGCTCGAAGGCCTCGGCGGTGATCCGCTGGTCCAGTTGCTGGCGCTGGTGGTTGAGGGATTCCAGTTCCGCCATCCCCTTGGCGGCTTCCTCCGCCGACGGGGCCAGGAGCAGACGCACGGCCACTTCGCCTTGCCGCAAGCGGCCCGCGCTGTTGAGCCGCGGGGTGACCCGGAAGACCAGATCTTGTCCGCGAGGCACCGCGTCCGGCGAAATCTGCGCATTGCGCAACAGTTCCGAGATCCCGTGCAGAGGCCTTTCGCGCAATTCCAAGAGCCCCAGGCGCACCAAGGCGGAATTTTCCATGGTCAGTGGCACCATGTCGGCCAGCGTGCCCAACGCCACCAGTTGCAGCAGGCGGAATGGATCGGATTCGCGGTCGGCACCGGTCGCTTCCAGCAGGGCACGCCCCAGCTTCCAGGCCAGGGCTGCGCCGCACAGACCTTTGTTCTGGTAGCCGCACCCTTCCTGGTACGGATCCAAGACCACCTCGGCTTCGGTCGGGAAGCTCTCGCCGGCCAAGTGGTGATCGGTGATGATCACTCCCAGTCCGCGCACGCGCGCACGGGCCACCTGCGGCCCGGCAGTGATGCCGGTGTCCACCGAGACCACCCAGCGTGCGCACGGATCCGAACCTTCGGGAAGGCCCAGCACGTCGCCTCCGGTCCGGCATCGTTCCAGCGAGGCGTCGGAGAGTCCGTAGCCCTCGCCGTCGCGGCGGGGCAGGGTCCATCCGGCGCGCAATCCGGCGCGACGCAGGCACATCCAAAGAATGGCCGTGCCGGTCATGCCGTCCACATCGTAGTCGCCGTGGACCACCACGGTCTCGCCGCGCTCCTTGGCGCCCAGCAGCACCTCCACCGCCTTGGTAAATCCGAGGATGTCCTCGGAGGCCAGCAGTTCCTTGCGGAGATCCCCCGGATCCCACGACAATTTCCGACGAATGGTTTCCGGGTCTTCCACGCCACGATGCGCGAGGAGGGCGGTCAGCGCCCTCGGGATCTGCGACTCATGCATGCAAACCGAGCCAGGCGCCCGTCATGGCCATCTGTGGCCGGGCGTGTTGAGTGATGTCCAGCAATGCTTGCTCCGTTCCTTTGCGTATCCGTTCCAACAAATCCAATTCTTCCGGCTTGGTCGTCCCCACTTCGGAGGCCAGCTCGACCAAAGCCGTTTCCAGCAGAAGCTGCGATGCGCGGCGATCTTTCGCCTGCAGCTCCTCGCTGGCCAAAATCCATCCAATGGCCTTTTCCGCATCGCGGTGGCGGCACAATCCGATCCACTCCCGCGCGCGCTCCCGCACGGGTTCCAGTGCCGGAGAAGAAAACTCCAAAGCTTCCCTGGGCCTGCCCATTGCCCGTTTGGCAGCGTCCTGCGCGGCCTTTTCCGAAACCTTCCGGGTGCGCAGAAAGGCAACCACCTGCTCGTGCGAGGAAGGCACGAGGTTCTGGAGGGTGGAGCGGGACCGGATGGTGGGAAGCACCCGGTCCGGCGAGGGCGCACCCAACAGGAAGTGGACTCCGGAAGGAGGCTCTTCCAAGATCTTCAACAACGCGTTGGAGGAATTCTGGTTGAGCTGCTCGGCGAAGGGGACCAACACGATCCGACGCTCGCGTTCGGACATGGCGAGTTTGCCCGCCAGCCCACGCACGCCCGCCACCATCATGGGATAGGTGGGGTCGGTGCCCTCGCCTCCGATGGGGATCTGGGCGGAGGGAGGGGGCAAGGCCACCGACCATGCATCGCGCAGAATGAACTCGGGGCCGTAGGGCTCGATCTTCTGGGCCATTTCTTCCGACACCTGCGGCAAAAGCCAGTAGAGCCGGGCGTGACCCGTCCGGAAACGTTTGCAGTCCGGGCACTCCCCGCAGGGCTCCAGTCCCGACGGTTTTTGACAGAGCAGCCCTTGGGCCATGTCCAGCAGAAACGGCAGACCTTCGCCGCGCGGGGCCGTCAAAAGCAGCGCGCCCGGGAATCGGCCGTTGGCCATGGCCGCGACAAGCCCGTCGAAGGCGCCGGCCGGAGTCAGCCCCCGTGTGGTCATCGTGTCAGCCATTCCAGCGGATCCTCGGCCTTCAGGTTGTGGCGGTACTCGAAATACACGCGCGGCGGATTGTCCGGTGCCAGCGAGCCCACCTCTGTGCACGCGGAAACGGCATCCCCCTCCTTGACGCGAGTCTTCGACAATTGGCCATAGACGGAAAAATAGCCCCCCGGATGCTCGAGAATCACGGTTGTTCCTCTTCCCGGCAATTGCGTGACCGCGGCGACCCGGCCGGGAGCGGCAGAAAGCACCGATTGTCCGGCCTTCCCGCCGATTTCGATGCCCAAATTCCGGGTCACCGTCCCCAAGATCGCATTGCGCTCCAAACCGAATTTCGAGAGCACGGCCCCTTGGACCGGCCAGCACAAGCCCTTGCGCGCCGGAGGTGGTCCGGCCAAGGCCTTGTCTTCTGGAGGGGGGGGCGGCGGCTTTGGGACTTCCTTGATCGGAGGAGGAGGGGGTTTCCCTTCTTTTTTGCGCTTGGCCGCTTCTTTCTTCCGGCGTTCTTCGGCGGCACGATATTCCTCCGCGAGTCGGCGGGATTCTTCTTCGGCCTTGCGGCGCTCCTCCTTCAATTTTTCACGGCGCCGTTCCAAGTCGGTCAAAAGTTGAGTGAGCACCTTTTGCGAGGCTTCCAGGTCGGCCAGACGTTTGCGCTCGCGTTCCTCGCCTTCGCGCAGGACCGCCAACGATCCCGCCTTGGAATCGCGCTCGCTTTCCAGCTGGGCCACGTCTCGCTTCTTTTGCTGGCTGATCTCCTCCAGCCCCGCGACGCGCTTTCTGTGCGTGGTCAATTCCCGTGTCGCCACGGTTTGGCGCGCTTTGACCAGATCCATCAGGTTGCGATCGGCACGCGCCACGGCGCGAAAGTCGGCCACAACCCGCGCCCAGCCCCCTTCCCGGGCAGTCACCAACGCGGAAACGGGGTCCGGGCGGCCTTTGATGTACATCTGCCGGATCCGCCCCGCCAACAACGCCCGCCTATCCCGCCATTTGGATGTGGTGGACCTGACTTCGGATTCGGATTTGGCCACCAAGTCCTTGTAGAGGGATTCCGTGGAGTCCAGCCGCTGCAGAATCCTTTCCCCCAACTGGAGGTTGGCTTCCACCTGCTGGAGCCCTTCCTCTTCGTTTTTCGCGCGATCGCCCAATTCCTTGAGCTTGCGCCGTCCCTCTTCCAGTTCCGACCGCATCTGGGACAATTCCTGTTTTTGCTGCTGGATCCGCTCTTCCAGATCGGACAGACCCGATGCCCCGGCCGTTCCAACCAATCCCAGGAGGATCGCGGCCCAGCGCATCCAACCATCCCGTGACCGAAGTGAAGGAATCACCGCAGAACGCGCCGGACGGTCCACCAGCCACCCAAGGCGCCCGCCAGGGAAGCGAATCCGACCGTGGCCACGGCCGATCGCATGACCCAGAGTGGATCGAAGCTCACGGGAAGCACCATGGCTCCACGGGCCAGCCACAATCCCAAGCCGGGAAGAGCGGAGGCAAGGATTCCCCCCAGCAAACCCTGGAGCACTCCTTCGATCGCGAAGGGTGCCTCGATCTGCCAGCGGTTGGCGCCCAGGATGCGCATGTTGTCGATCAGGCGGTCGCGACTCTTGAGCGAGAGCTGGATGGCGTTTCGGATCACTCCGAACACCACTCCGAACAACAACACGGCAGCCAACAATCCCCCCCGCGCTCCCCAGGTCCGCAAGGTCTCGAGTCGTTCGAGCTCCCCTTGGGGCGAATCCATGGATTCCACTCCAGGCAGTCGCCCCAGCTCCAATGCGGTCGTGGCCACTTCCCTCGCGGAGCCATCCAAACGCAGACGGACGGAAATTGGCAAAGGATTGCTGTCCAAGGCCTCGAGCATTTCCGGACCGAACCGCTCGACGAAGCGCCGCTTGGCGGTTTCCTTGTCCACAAGCACCGCTTGCGAGCCCGGGAATCGCGCACGCGCCAAATTCAAGACGGAATCCGGCTTGGCGGAATCCGTCAAAAACAGTTCCACCCACCCCTGTTTGGCGCGTTCCTGGGCGGCCCAATCGGTCCCGAACTGGAACAGACACAGGAACACGAACAAAAGCGAACAGGCCAGCGCGGTGCTCCAGGTGGAGGCCAGCGCCGAACCGCCCGCGCGTCCGAACCCGCGCAGCGACTCCCTGGCCAACCAAACGACCTGGCCGATCATTCCCGAAGCCAGACTCAGCCCTCTTTCTTGGGCACGATGTTCTGGAACCTTCCCGTACCCGGATAATACAGGTGGTAGGCGTGGGCGGTCCACATCTCGTGGGGGTGGCGCGCGCGCAAGGCGCAGGGGATGCGCCCTTGGGTGTCGCCGAAGAGGCGAGGCAGGACCTGGCGCGAAAGGGCGAGATCCGGGTCGCTCGCCACTTGGGGAGATTCCAGCCAGGAGCGTATGGGAGTCTCGCCCAAAACGAGCGTCACATGCAGGTCGCAGAGGGATTCCAGGATGGGGGCGCCGATGGAACTCACCCAAACCGCGCAGTGGGCATCCTGAGCGAGGTATCGCACTTCCCGCAATCCGTGGGAATCCGGGGCGAAATCGTCCAGTCCATCGATCACGGCCAGGCCCGGGAGGTGCGAAATTGCCTCGTCGGAGTGGCGGAACGCCCGCATCTGCGACAATATTTGACCGATCGAATCCGATGGGCCGTGCGGGAACAGCATGGGCAAGCGCTTGAACTGCTGGCGAAACTGGGCCTGGGCCTGCACGGCCATGGTCATTTCGGAAATGCCCTCGATGTCCTCCAGGGCCTTGCCGGACAATCGCTCCACGCCACGCGCATGGAAAGCGCCAGGCAGAAGGCGACTGGAAGCCCAAAGGACCATGGCGTCCTGGGCGCGCAGGATGTTTTCCATTCCGGAAAGCATCCAGTCCTGGACGGCCTTGTAGGAATTCCCCTCGATTGCCCAGAGTTCGCCAGGACGGGCCCCGCCACCCGTGCGACTGTTGAGTGGCTTGGTGGCCACCGGGGCGCGCCAGACAGCACGGCAACGGCGCAAATATGCCTCGCGAGAGAGCGTTTCCAGATTTTCGATCTGGCCCTTGGCTTGCTTGCCCTCCTCGGATTCGATCTTGAGCGGACCACCCTTGGGAATGATCCCCCCTCCATCATTGAAGGCATCGTCGCCATAAGGATCGTCGGCCGACCAATCGGAAATCAGACCTTCCGTCCGCACGGCCATGACCGTGGTGGAATGCCCCGCCGTTGTGGCCAGAGGTTTGCCGGCCACCAGATCGGTCAGCATTTTTTCCAGGGTGGCGTCGGGTTGGTCGGCGGGGGCGTAAAGCCACCGGCCCATGACCCACCCGCTGGTGGAGGGCTGCAACACGCCGATCACCGAGTCATGGAGCTCCGGGCTGGAATTGGGCACGATCTCGACGTCGGCTTTTTCTTCAGTAGTCATCCGCTCGCGAAAATGTTCTTCCAGGCGCGCGAACACCGTCCGGCAGTCTTCGAGGGCCCCGAACCTGCGCACCGGCGATGGCTGAAAAAGGATCCGGATGGAAACCAACGGTCCAGCCGTTTCCACCGAGTATTCGTTGATGCCCACCCGTGCCATCAGGTTGGCCGCGATGGCTGCCACCTGATCTTGCGTGCTGCGTCCCCGGCTTCGCCAAAGTATGACGGTGGAATCAAGGATTTCCAATTGATCCAGCGGAACGGCACGGTTTCGCGCCCGATCGAACTGGTTGTTGCCTCCGGGAGGCGTCTGGCAGGAACGTGGACGTGGATTGCGACAGACTTGGACGTTGTAGCTACCGGAATACGCCTGCAGCGACATGAGCAGAAGGTCTGGATCGGTGAAAAAACCCGTGCCCCGGATCTCGCGGGACCGAGGATCCACGAGGACCCACTCCGAACAGCCGTGCTCCACATGTCCGAGTCTTTGGAAGAACCCTCTCAGGTCCGCTTCCACGATGGTCTGCTCCACTTGGACCTCCTAGCCTCGCCGCTGTCGCGACGAAGTCGTGGCCAAATGTACCATCCAGGCACCCCCTGGTGCACCGCAGGATCGCACGCGATTGACGCTTTTCGTCCGCCACATGCGGGCGGAAATCACTCGGGAGTCTTCTCCGCCGCGGGCTTCTTGCGGAACTTTTCCACAAGATCCGGGACAAAGTCCATCAGCTTCCCGAACTGCCAGGAGTCACGATCCAGCGGGATCAGATCCGTCCGATCCGCTCGCAGGACCAAAAACGCCACGGGGGTAACCACAGCGCCTGCACCAGTGCCTACGGATTCCTTCCCGTTTTGGGTGCCGCCACCGCCACCGAATCCAACCGTCACACGGCAGACCGGAACAATGATGGTGCCATCGGGCGCGGAAATCGGCTTGCCCACGACAGACTCGGCTTGGACGAGGCTACGGACTTTGTCGAGGACGGTATCGAGGGTCTCTGCGACGCTCATGCTGACCTCCCTATCGGGGATTTCGCTCCCCCCCCTAAAACGCCGAAGGCGATGGAGGGAAACAGAAGCTTATAGTGCAGCTGTAGGGAGTCGAACCCCAAACCTCCTGATCCGTAGTCAGGTGCTCTATCCAATTGAGCTACAGCTGCGTTGAGGTTTGCAAGAATACGCGAAAATCAAACCGCTGTCAAGGGTCAGGCAGTCTGTCTGATCACCAATTCTGGGATCACCATCTGGCTACGCGGTTCCAGATCCGGCTGATCGATGGAGGCGAGCAGAAGCTCCCATGCTTTGCCGGCCATTTCCTGAAACGGCTGGCGAACGGTGGTCAGGGCAGGATACAGCAATTCCGCGATCGGCTGGTCGTCGAATCCCACCAGGGCGAGGTCATCGGGCATGCGCAAGCCTCGCGCCTGGGATTGGGCATGGATTCCGGCCGCCACGTTGTCACCGGCCGAACAAAAGATCGCGTCCATCTCCGGGAAGCGCGACATCAGCTGGTCCAGCGCCTCACGACCTTCCTGAGGCTCGTGGTAGGTGATCTCGACGATGGACTTGGCAGGGGTGGGAAGATCGAAGGAGTCCATCGCCTGGCGGTAGGCTTGGAATCGATCCTTGGAGACTCGGCTGGGATCGTGGCCGGGCAGCGGGGTGAGCCGACCGCACACCAAAGCGATCTTGCGGCGCCCTTTTTCCACCAGGTACCTCACCGCAGCGTTCACGCCGGCCGAGTTGTCCAGGTGCACACAATTGGTTTTTTCGGAAAAGGTCTCCAGAAGTACCAGAGGCAACCGCCGGATTTGGTACTCGCGGATGATGGCGGAGCTGGGCATCTGGCTTGCCAAAATCAGACCGTCCACCAGGCGGCCCTGCAGGATCTGGTGCATGAACCGTTCCAGGACCTCCGCCCGGTTGCGGGTGGAATAGGTCATGAGGCTGTTGAAGTACCGACCATCCTGGTAGGACCACGCATCCAGAGCTTCAAGGATTCTCGCGTTGAACGCGGAACCGTGCCTTGTGTACATGAGTCCGATCATGCCGGACTTGCCCGTGGCCAGCTTGGTCGCCGCCGCGTTGGGGGTGTAGTCCAACTCCTTGGCCAACTCCTGGACCCGTTGGCAGGTGATGCGACTGAGCTCGGGGCTGTTGCGCAACGCCATGGACGCGGTGGAGGTCGCCAACCCAGCCCGTTGGGCCAATTCCTTGAGTGTCACCTTTGTTCGCACGGTACCAAATTAGTCAACGCGGATATCAATTCGGTTCACTCCGTTGGGTTCTGGCCAGTACTAATTCACCAACACTCTTTCGCTTCACCCACCTGAACCTAGTGCCTCCCGTTGCCTAACGGCTACGGGAGGCACCTCTCGAAGGAGAGGATCCGGTCCGGGACCCGGTGATGCCCTCTCCGAGAGAATCAGGTCAACGCGCGCTTGTCGTGTGTGCCGTCGTCGCCCAGGTAGACTTCCGCGCCGGTCTTCACGAAGGTGTCGCTCATTTCCTTCATGCCCGTGAAGAACGCCTGCGTGTCCTCCACTCCTTTTCGGCGGCGTACTTGCGCACGTCTTCGGTGATCTTCATGGCGCAGAAGTGAGGGCCGCACATCGAGCAGAAATGCGCAAGCTTGGCGCCTTCGGCAGGCAAGGTCTCGTCGTGGTATTCCTTGGCGCGCTCGGGATCCAGGCCCAGATTGAACTGGTCGCGCCAGCGGAATTCGAACCGCGCCTTGGACAGGGCGTTGTCGCGGTACTGGGCGCCGGGGTGCCCCTTGGCCAGGTCACCCGCGTGCGCGGCGAGCTTGTAGGTCACCACGCCCACACGCACGTCTTCCTTGTCCGGCAAACCCAAATGCTCTTTTGGGGTCACGTAGCAGAGCATCGCGCACCCGAACCACCCGATCATGGCCGCGCCGATGCCGGATGTGATGTGGTCGTAGCCGGGGGCAATATCTGTCACCAGCGGCCCCAGCGTGTAGAAGGGGGCTTCGCCGCAGGATTCCAGCTGGCGATCCATGTTTTCCTTGATCAGGTGCATGGGCACGTGGCCAGGGCCTTCGATCATGACCTGGCAATCGCGCGCCCAGGCGATCTTGGTCAGTTCGCCCAAGGTTTCCAGTTCACCAAACTGGGCCGCATCGTTGGCGTCGGCGTTGGATCCGGGACGCAAGCCGTCACCCAGGCTGAAGGCCACGTCGTAGGCGCGCAGGATCTCGCAGATCTCGGCGAAATTGGTGTACAGGAAGTTTTCCTGGTGGTGGGCCAGGCACCACTTGGCCAAAATGGATCCGCCGCGACTGACAATTCCCGTCATGCGACGGGCGGTCAGCGGGATGTAGCGCAACAGCACGCCCGCGTGGATCGTGAAGTAGTCCACGCCCTGCTCGCATTGCTCGATCAAGGTGTCGCGGTAGAGCTCCCAGGTGAGATCTTCGGCCTTGCCGCCCACCTTTTCCAGGGCCTGGTAGATGGGCACCGTCCCGATGGGCACGGGGCTGTTGCGCAGGATCCATTCGCGGGTGGCGTGGATGTGCTTGCCGGTGGAGAGATCCATCACGGTGTCGGCGCCCCATTTGGTGCCCCACCGCATCTTTTCCACTTCTTCTTCGATGCCGCTGGACACGGCGGAGTTTCCGATGTTCGCGTTGATCTTGGTGAGGAAGTTCCGGCCGATGATCATCGGTTCGGCTTCGGGATGGTTGATGTTGGAAGGGAGGATGGCCCTTCCGCGGGCGATCTCGTCGCGGACAAATTCGGCGGTGATCTTGCGGGGCAGGTTGGCCCCGAACGATCGTCCGCCATGCTGGAACAGCAGGGAATCGCGGGCCACGTCCGGCCCCATCTTCTCGAACAGCGCCTCCAAACCCTGGTTCTCGCGCAACGCCACGAATTCCATTTCCGGCGTGACAATTCCTGCGCGGGCGTAGGCGATCTGGGTCACCGCCTGCCCGGGCTTGCCTTTGAGCACTTCGCGGACTCCGCGCGGAAACTCCCGAAGCTTCCCCGCATCGCGGGCGGCTTGTCGATCCGCTTCCGTATCGTAGCCATCGTCGCGGGGAGCGCGATCGCGAGGCGTGACCACCTCCACGTCGCCACGAGCCTTGATCCAAGGTGTGCGCAGACCGGGAAGGCCTGTTTCCACGGTGCCTTCGTAGGAAGGATCTCCCCATGGGCCGGAAACATCGTAGAGCAACACCGGGTCGTTCGAACGCATGGTGCCGTTGGGCTCGCGAGTCTCCTGAAGCGAGACTTCCTTCATGGGCACGCGGATCCCGTGGTTTCCTTCACGGTATACGCGGCGGATGGCGTCTTCGGACATGCGTCTCTCCTGGTCTGGTCACGAATGTTCGACGGAAAGGAGAGCTCTCGCGGACTCCCGACGGCGGCATGACCCGCATCCGGTCGTCTGAGGGTGCCGACCTGCTTTCCGGTCGTCTCAGCCCGCCGCGCGGGCACCCCTGTCCGTCCTGTGTGCAGGCATGAAAATACATCTCAATCCAGTTCCCCAACCAAAGCCACTCCCCACTGTCCCTCATTGGAGTGCCAAATCCGGTACTTCCGGTTTCTCCGGAGTCACACCGATTCGCCTAAGGACGATTTCTAATTACAAGCACCATAGGCCTTTTTTTCCGATCACCTGAGGAACGCCCATGTCGAGACTCTCCTGCCTTTTGGCCCTAACCGGACTTCTTGCCTTGTGGTCGTGCGACTCCAGCTCCTCTTCCTCCACAGGTCCCTCCAGCCTTCCAAAGGCAACAAGTTCTGCCGACTCGACCTTCATCGGTCGGTGGCGGATCTACGCGATTCCCGCCGACACCGTGGAATTCCAAAACAACGGCAAGGGGAAGCTCATTGTCGACCTGGGATTTCGAGTGGCGGTGGATTCCTTCCAGTGGAGCGCAAGCGGGGGCGCCATCCATCTCGCCTACGCCGACGGAAAGACGGAAGACGGCACCTACCGCTTTTTCGGGAAGGACTCCTTCAACATGACCCTGAGTGGTCTGGGAACCCAGCTCTACCTGCGCCTGAAGTAGGCCTCCCCCACCTTTTGGTGGTTTGCCAATCAAGCAAAACCCGGATCGCGCCTTGCCTGATCGGATGTGGCGTTACCTTCAGGACTGACGAGTCCGCATCGGGAACCCATCCCTATCGGCCCCACCAGCCTTTACTTCCGCCTCCAGGTGACGCCCCATGCGCAGATCTCCCATCGCCAAAGCCGGTCTTGTGCACCTCCTGTGCCTCCTGGCAGGGACATTATCCACGAAAGCCGTCCAGGCGGCCGACCCCTTCACCTCCTACCTGTTCGCCTACTTCACGGGAAACGACAAAGGCCAGGAAGCCATCCGGTTCGCGCTCAGCGACGACGGGTACATCTACAAGGCGCTCAACAAGGGCAACGCCGTGATCGCCTCCGCCGCCATCAGCGCCACCGGGGGGATCCGCGACCCTCACATCCTACGGGGCGAGAACAGCGACTACTACATGGTGGCCACCGACATGGTCTCGGCCAATGGCTGGAACTCCAACCGCGGCATGGTGCTCTTGAAATCCTCCAACCTGGTGGATTGGACCACGGCCCAAGTCAACATCCCCAAGGCGTTTCCCTCCTTGGCCGCGGCGGATCGCGTCTGGGCCCCGCAGACGATCTGGGATCCTTCCGTGAACAAGTACATGGTCTACTTCGCCATGCGGCTGGGCGGATCCGATCCGGACAAGCTCTACTGGGCCTACGCCAACAGCTCCTTCACCGCCCTGGAAACCACCCCGAAGGTCCTCTACTCCTACAACGGCCTGGCCGCGATCGACGGAGACATCGTGCTGAAAGACGGCCTCTACCACCTGTTCTTCAAGACCGAAGGCAACGGCAACGGCATCAAGTCCGCGACAAGTCAGAAATTGACCGGTCCGTACACGCTGCGCGACAAGTACCTGCAGCCGACCACCAGCGCCGTGGAAGGCTCCTGCGTGTTCAAGTTGTCGAATTCCGACACCTGGATCCTGATGTACGACCTCTACACCACAGGCAAGTACCAGTTCGCCACCAGCAAGGACCTGCAAACCTTCGTGCTTTCCGCCACTTCGCCCAGCTTCGACTTCACCCCACGCCACGGCACGGTGATTCCCATCACCGCTGCCGAGAAGACCGCCTTGCGGGCAAGGTGGGATCCGAACGCATCGTCGATGGGCCGGGCATCCGCACCACGGGCCAGGACGCCTGATCTAGGGGCCATCGGTGGCCACCTTCGCCTGGAATCGTTGGACCCGATCGGGCGTCGGATATTGTCACTCTGATTCCATGGCACGCACCACTCCGTTCGTCCTGAGGAGCACCGGAAGTGCGTCTCGACAACTGCGGTAATTGGGGCCTCGGTTGGTCGCCGTAGGCGACAGGGGCGGCGGTAGCATTTTGGAGACGCTACGCTCCTCAGGATGAACGGTGGGTACCGATTCTTTCCGTTTCGACGTTCTCCCGCTCGGCGCACTTCGCTGATCGCGTCGAACTTTAGCGATTCGGGATATCCCCGGTCCGAGAAAGCGCGAGAAAGCGCAAGCTGTTCCGAGGCGGTTTCGAGCCATCGGAGGACTTCCCTCGAGGTCATAGGTTTCCTGGTGCGTCAATATGCGTCACAAACCGATCCGACGCCACCCGATCCGGTCCTTCATTCCGTGATCGTCGTGCAATGCCAATTCCACCAACGAGGTCCCTATGCACTCATTTCTAAGCAGTCGATTGTGCGGTGCACTCGCTGCCTGTATCGCCTTTGCCTCCCCACTGGCCATCGCCCAGACGGCCAAGGTTCCCGCCAAGAACATCCAACTAGCCGTATCCAACGGCACCGCCCGTTTCCAGGGAGTGGGTGCGGCCGGCGCATCCGGATCACCGGCGCTGCCAAAATACACGCTGTCCTTCCTGCTTCCGCCCGGGACGGATCCGAAGACCGTTTCCGTGCAGATCGATGGACTGAAGGAAGAGGCCCTGTCTGGCAGCTACGACGTCGCCCCGGTTCCAGCCCTCTCCACCCAAGGGAAGGAATACTGGCCTGCGGGAGCGCGGATCTCCAAGGGACGCGATCTCAATGTTTACGGAAAGAACGCCTTCACTCCGGCGAACCATCTGGGTAGCACTCGCTTCGGAACGATGGGGACCTTTCAAGTGGTGGAAGTGGACATCCACGACTACCTGTACAATCCCGTCACCGGCCAGCTGCGCAGACTCGTCGATGGCACGGTGACCGTGCGCATCGCCACCGCCGGCAGGACCGCAAGTGTGGCGGGCGTCGCGACCACGGGAACGGCCAACCAGAAGCTCGCCGAACAGCTCAAGGGCCTCGTGGTGAACTTCGACCAGGCCATCGGCGCCTACGCCCCCGCGCAGGCCGGAGCGATCAGGTCCGCTGCGGCGGCCACCACATACACCATCGTGACCACCGAAGTCATCCGCCAAAACAGCACCAAGCTGGGCGCCTTCGCCGATGCCAAGGCAGCCGCCGGATTCCAAGTGGAGCTTGTGACCGGCTCTTCCAACTACCTCCGCACGGCCGGGACCTGGGCCTGCCGATCCAGCAACTGCCAAGGTGGATGGGGAGGAGGCCAGGGAGACATCGCCGCCGAGGCGCTACGATCCTGGCTCAAGGCAAATTATGTCAGCCACAATATCGAGTACGCTCTTCTGGTGGGCAACCCCGATCCCGACACGGGCAGCGTCCCCATGAAGAAGATGTGGCCTCGCCTTCTGGAAACAACGGACCGTGACGCCCCCAGCGACTACTACTACGCGGAGCTGACCGGAAACTGGGACCTCAACGGCGACGGCTTTTACGGACAGGAAGGCGTCGACGACGGAATCGGCGGATTGGACAAATTCTGTGAAGTCGCCGTCGGCCGCATTCCCTTCTACGGAAGCTTCGCGGATCTGGACAGGATCCTGTCCAAGACCATCCGCTACATGCAGGAAACGGACATTTCCTGGCGCTCGAACGTGCTGTTCTCCGCCCGGCAGATGTTCTCCCCGTTCAACAATCACTACGTGGCCGAATTCCTCAAGACCGACCTGTTGTCCCCCAAGGGATGGGGCGTGTTCCGCGTCTACGACTCGGCCTTCGGCGTGAGTCCGGAAAAGACCCCCACCACCGAAGCCAACGTCCTCGATGCCTGGAAGAACAACCCCTCCGGCTACCACATGTGGCTCACCCACGGTTTTTCGGAAGGTGCCTCCGACATCTTCACCAGCGCGAGCGCTCCGTTTTTGGATGACCTCCATCCCTCCATCACCTTCCAACTCAGCTGCCTGACTTCCTATCCCGAAATCCCCGCCAATCTCTCGTACGCCATCCTGAAAAACGGAGGTATCGCCACGGTGGGTGCCACGCGCGTTTCCTGGCTGTGGACCGACGAACAGGTCTTCGAAGGCGACAACGGCTCCTACGGGAACATGGGCAACAAGTTCACCCGCTACCTGATCCAGGACACCCTGCCCGTGGGCAAGGCGCTCTCCAAGCTGCGCGCCACCACCGGTGGCTGGCTGATGAACATGGAGGTCTTCAACGTCTACGGCGACCCCTCGTTGACACTGGGCAACGCCCCCATTCGCCCCGCTTCGCGCCCCTCCGGTTTGGCCGCCGAGTCTGGCGATCGTCGTGTCGGGCTTTCCTGGACTCCTTCGTTGAGGGCGTCCTCCTATACGATCCGACGCGCCACCTCCGCCCTCGGTCCGTTCAGCGCATTGCCGAATTCCGTGCAAAGCTCGAGTTTCGAGGACCTGGATGTGGTGAACAACACCCGGTACTTCTACACCGTCCTCGCCTCGAACCCCAGCGGACAAAGCGGCAATTCCGACACCGTCCAGGCCACCCCCAAAGCCCCCACCAGCGGCCTGCGCGTACAATACCGTGTAGGGGACGCATCGGCCACCGACAACCAGATCAAGCCCTACTTCGCCGTGGTGAACACGGGCTCAAAGACCGAGTCCCTCGCCGGAATGAAGATCCGCTACTGGTTTTCCAACGACAATACATCGGCACTCCAGGTCACCTGCGACTGGGCGCAGATGGGTTGCGCCAATCTGTCCGTTTCCAGCGCGACCGCCCAGGCATCGACCGCAGGGGCCGACAGATACATCGAAGTCACCTTCGCCGCCGATGCCCCCGCTTTGGCCGTCGGAGCGAGCACCAGCGACATCCAGCTGCGCGTGAACCACACGGACTGGACGAGCTTCAACGAGATCGGCGACTACTCGTACGATGCCAACGCGAAAACGTACGCCGTGACGGACAAATCCTGTCTCTACTCGGGAACCGGCGAGCTTGTCGCCGGAACGGAGCCGGGACTGGTCTCACCCCCGGCCACGCCGATCGAACTTTCCGCGACCGCCGGCAGCGCAATCGTCTCCCTGAAGTGGAACGCGTCCCGCCACGCCGCGTCCTATGAAGTGTTCCGTGGACAGACCCTGGTGGCCTCGACCCTGCTCGGAAGCACCGTGGACACGGTCTTTACCGACCGTACGGTGCAAAACGGGACCACCTATCTGTACTCTGTGTCGGCGAAGAATCCTTCCGGAACCAGCGCCAGATCCACCGAGGTTTCCGCCACGCCGATGGGCGCTCCCGCGGCGCCCTCCATCGTGTCGTTGGTCGCCGGGGACGCAAAGGCGACGGTGACCTGGACCGCCGTGCCCAACGCCACATTCTACAGCGTGAAGTCGTCGTCCAAGCCCGGGGACACCGTGTCGCTTTCGATCACCACTCCAGCCACGAGCCTGGAATTCAATGGATTGACGAACGGAACGGCCTACACCTTCGTGGTCAGCGCATCGAACAGCTACGGACAGAGCGCCAACTCCGCCCCGGTGGTGGTCACACCCAACGGCGTGGTTTTGCCTGCCGCCCCCACCAACCTCAAGGCGGTCGCCACGGATGCCAAGGTGAGCCTGACCTGGAATGCAGCGGCCACGGCCACCTCGTATGCGATCGAGCGCGCCGACGCCACCCATCCCTACAGCCAGATCGCCACCTCCACCACTTTGTCGTTTTCCGACATCACCGTGGTCAACGGCACCAAGTACCTCTACCGTGTGCGCGGAAAGAACGCGGGCGGCACCGGCGCGCCTTCCGATGCGGTGGAAGCCACTCCCAGCAAATCCACCGAGCCTTGCAGTCCCGCCACCAACATGACCGGCGGCAGCTCGGGCAACTTCAACACCACCGCTTCCGTCTGCAAGCGCACCACCGCGAACATCTCCGGATGGGGCTGCTCGAACTTCACCGGGCGTACGGTGAAGGTCAATGGTGTGACCGTGACCTGCGGTGCGGCCCTCCCGGCCAAGACCCCCACAGGCTACTACTACTTCGACATCGGCGCGGGAGCCTACTCCTGGGCGAGCATGTATTGGTGGTAAGACCGAATTCTGAATGGATCTGACCGTCCACCTGAGCCCTCGGAATCGCTTCCGGGGGCTTTTCCGTTGATGGAAATCACACTCCCTTTTCCACCTTGGCCGACCACCGCAGGAACAACCCCAGCAGCACGATCGAAACCACGAGCCAGGCCACTCCCACCCACAGGGAGGGAATGTGGAGCATCTTGGCGATCACGTCGCCGTCCGAGCCTTCCACGGTCCGATCCACCAGGTCGTCCTTCACATCCCAAGCCGCCATGAACATGCAGCACAGCGCGAGCGTCCGCAGCAGAAAGTCGTGGACCTGACCCAACGGAGCCCGAGCCAGCCCCAAAAACGCCAGGCCCGTGCCCGCGCAGAAGAGGGTTCCGAAGAGCCCCGCGCTCTTCAGGCACAGCCACGAGAGATACATCAGCAAGAGCCCGAAGGCGGCTAGCACCCAACGATCTTTTTTGGTGGCGGCGGCGATCACCAGCAACAGGCCACCGATCAGGAGGCTTCCGGTGTAACCGGCCGAAGCCACCATCAATTGCTTGAAGAAGGAGGGAGCCATGCGGTAGCCGCACCATCCACCCGCATCGAAGTTCACATGGAAAGAGGTGATCTCGCCTCCCAGAACCACTGCGGCCAGGCCGTGGCTGGCTTCGTGCAGCGCGGTGACCAGAAGCCACAACGGACGCAGGAAGATGGTGTCGGAGAAGAAGATGGCCACCAGGGCCAGGCAGAGCGCGAGTAGGGTACGTTTCACGGCGAAAAAGGTAAACAGCGCGCGCGGTGTGAATTGGTTAAGCTTGGATCCATGCATCCTGGACTCCTCCTGACCCTCCTGGCCCATGCCGCCCTGGGCGCCGATGCGGATGTCGATCTGCTCGCCGGTCGGCTGCGCGACAGCCTTTTGGCGCCCGCCGTGGCAGGCTCCATCCCCAAGTGGCTCGCCAACCAAAACCCGGACGGAACGTGGTCGGACATCAACTACGCCGACAAGTCGCAAACGGGTTGGAGCCCGAGGGACCACGTGGTCCGGCTGCAGAGCCTGGCGGCTGCCTGGGCCAAACCCGCCACCAAATGGACCGGAGTGGATTCCGTCCTCCAGAAAATCCGCCGAGGGGCGGAAGTCTACCTGGCCAAGAATCCGGTCTCCACCAACTGGTGGTACAACGAGATCGGCGAAGACCTCCCGTGGGGCCAGATGCTGATCCTGCTGCGCGGCGCGGTGGCGGATTCCACCCTCCGCGGTGGGCCTTGCGCATTGACGGAAATTGGTCGAAGTGGACGGGAGCCAACCTGAGCTGGGAAGGCAGCGCGCATATCTACCGCAGCATCGTCCGCAACGAACCCGCGGGCATCGACAGCGTGCTAAGCAGGATGCGCGAGCAGGTGGTCCTGGTGGACTCCGGCGACGGATTGCACCGCGACTTTTCCTTCGCGCAACATTCCAACAAACGAACCTTCCCGTACAATGGGGGTTACGGCCAGAATTTCCTGGACGAGACCATCCGCTGGTGGGTGCTCGCCCAAGGGACCCGCTTCGCCTTCACCGCCTCGCAAACCGCGCTGTTGGATTCGATGATCCTGGACGGGAGCGCTTGGATGATCCACCAGGGCCGTTGGGACCCGACCATGCTCGGCCGGAACTTGGTCCGACCCGCGATCCTTTGGGGCAGAGCCTCCCTGACCAAAAATGCCGCCGATTTGCGGACCGGACCGCAGAGCGGCTCGCTGGATTCCCTGCGGGATTGGCTCGCCGACAAGAAGCCATGGTACCGCAATCCCGACAAAATATTCTGGACCTGCGGATACCTTTCACACCATGGCCCGGGCTGGATGACCTCCGTCCGAGCCCCGCGACTCAACGAGACCGCCACGGAGGCTGGCAACGGCGAAAATTTGAAGGGCTGGTTTTTGGGATACGGATCCACCTGGTTTCGGGTGCGCGGCGACGAACAAGACCTGATCTGGCCGATCTTCGATTGGGCCTCCATCCCCGGCGTGACCAACGATCGCGTGGATACCTTCCCTGGGCAGAGCGGCAAGAACGGATTCGGATACATCTACGGCACGACAGAATTTGTTGGCGGTGTTTCCAACGGGCAATTCTCCGCCTTCGCCTACGACTACAAGGTCTCCGCCGTGACCGGCAAGAAGGCCTGGTTCCAGACCGCAGATGCCCTGGTGGCGCTGGGGGCCGGACTTTCCTTCGACGCTCCCAGACCGGTCTCCACCTCCATCGACCAGCGGTGGGCCCGAGGTTCGGTGACCATTGGCAGAGGCGCGCGATCGATCCTGGGCGCGGACTCGCTGACCGCGGGGAATCTCTCCTGGATGCACCACGATTCCGTCGGGTACTGGTTTCCCGTTCCGGAAAGCCTGGTGGTGGGTACAAAGATCCGTACCGGCACCTGGAAAGCGATCGACACGCTGTACCCGGACACCCTCGCCAGCGGAAGGGTGTTCTTCGCAAGGGTCGAGCATGGACAAAAAACGACATCCGGATCCTACGCCTACGCCGTGGTACCGGGGGTGTCCGTGGATTCGATGGAGCGTTGGGCGGAGGCCAAATCCCTATCCATTGCAGCCAACTCCGCCAAGGTCCAGGCCATCCAGCAAGGAACGCTTCGGGCCATGGTCTTCCACGCTCCGGACACATTGACCTTCCCTGACGGATTGCGGGTCGCCGTGGACCGCCCGTGCGCTCTGCTTCGATCCGAAACCCCCTCGGGCACCCTTTGGACGGCGGCCTTCCCGGACCGGAAGTCGGGCCCCCTGGTGGTCTCGCAATACCGCGAGGGCTCCTGGGTTCGGCTGACCCTGCAATTGCCTTCCGGATCCTACGCGGGATCGTCCACGATCCTGCTGGAATCCAACGGTGTGCGCAATCTCCCCCGTGGCGGATTCCTTCCAGCGCTTCGCTGGGTGGGCAATCGCCTCGAAATTCCCTGCCCTGCCGCCACGATCGAATGGATCGACCTCGACGGGTCTCTGGTCAAAATCTGGCGCAACCTTCCCCAAGGCGCCCTGATCGATGGCGCCATGGGAGGCAAATTCCTGCGGCTGCGCCTGACCGATGGACGGACCGCGACCTTGCGTGTGCCCTTGCGGAAATGACCGAAATCACAGCAACGGCAGAAAGCACCCCGCAAGCCATGAACAGAGGTTCGCAGCGATGGAAACGGCCAGTGCGCCCTTCCATGACACGCCGGTCAAGACACACAGCAGAGCGGCTTCCACCAGCGCCACCATGGGCTCACCCACGGCGGCACGGAGGGCCCGATCCGGAATGATCCAGGGTCCCAGGAACCAGAGGTAGGGCAAGGTGAGCAAGGTGGGCACGGTTCCTGCGACAACCAGCCGAACTGCTGACAATTTCCTACGCCAGGGGCCCCAGCGAAAGAGCAACACCACCACCGGAAGTTCCAGCGCCAGGGTCCAGGCCAGCCCTTTCAGGAAAAGCCATTCGTAGGTGACCTCCATCGCCGCTACCGAACCCCTGTCACCAGAGTCGATCTCAACTTCGCACGTCGAAGTTCCACCACCGAGCCTGCAGGTGGGATGATCCCGAGGTCCACACTACCAGACTGACCCTGGGTAGAGGCGACCCGCAAAGACCGAAGGATCTGTCCGTCGGAAGAGACCACCCTCAAGGTGGCAGGCTCACCTTGCGGGATGCGCAAGCGGACATGCCGACCGTCAGCGGAAATCAAGGCAAACGCTGCGGAGGTCTCCCGCTGTCGCAGGTGGGAGATCTCCGGCCATTGAATGATTTGGTCCTTCACTTCGGAAAAGGTCACCGCTCCCGCCGCTGAGCGAGTTCCCTGCTTCGTTTTCTCCATCGCGTACCACGAACCTCGAATGCGATAGGTCCATTCCTGGTAATTGATGGGGATGGAATCCGGAAGGGAGGCGTAGTTCGAGGCCACCTTTTGCCCCTCCTGCACATTGGTCACGGGAATCCAGCCAGGCAGGGTGTCCGGATTCAACTCATCGGAAGGAAATTGAGATTGGAAAAGACTTGAATCCACACGAAAAAGCTTCACGTAGTTGAACTTGTAACCTTGATCGGGGCAGTCTCCGGTCTTGAGAACTTGGTACTGATGTCGAGTAGGACCGCTGACACAGAAATTGACCCAGATGACCGATCTAGGTCCATCGGGCTCGACTTGATAGCAAACTTTCCGAGTCACCCCATGGTAACCCTTCATCAGGACATCCGCGAAGGAGGTTGCGGAGGTGAGCAGCAAGCAAGCGAGAACGCGGATTCGCATGTTGGATCCTTTCGGCGCGAGGATGGGTCTTGAACACCCTTTCCAAAGAAAACTATCTCCGCGCATTGCGTTTATGCGGGGAATCCCTGGCACGAATTCAAGACTTCGTAATTCCAATAACCCATATATGCAAAAAGCCCGTCCGGGAGGTTGATCCCGAACGGGCCTTCGCTTTATCTTCGAGTCTTCAGCCCTGGCTGAGGCTGGAGGCCTTGGCGGCCAATAGCGAACGCGATCCGCCGAGGAAGGTGTCGATCGCACGGGCGGCCTCGCGGCCCTCCGAGATCGCCCACACCACCAGGGACTGCCCGCGGCGCATGTCGCCGGCGGCGAACACGCCCTTGACGGAGGTCGCGTAGTTGGTGGCCTTCACGTTGGAACGCTCGTCCTTCTCCACACCCAGCTCGTCCAGCAAGCCCTTGGATTCCGGTCCCAGAAAGCCCATGGCCAAGAGCACAAGCTCAGCTGGGATCACCCATTCCGAGCCCGCGATTTCTTCCGGCTTGCCCTTGGACCAGTCCAGGCGCACGGCGCGCACACCCGTGACATTTCCCGACGCGTCGCGCAGGATTTCCTTGGAGGCGATGGACCAGTCGCGCTGGCAACCTTCGGCCTGGGAGGAGCTGGTCGAGAACATGGCCGGTCCCGGATGGGTGGGCCATGGGGTCTTTTCCGTGCGTCCTTCCGGAGGCTTGGGCAACAGCTCGATCTGAAGGACGGATTTCGCACCCTGGCGGATGGACGTGCCCACGCAGTCGGAACCGGTGTCGCCACCGCCGATCACAAGCACGTTCTTGCCAGTGGCCAAAATCTCGGAGATCTTCTCGCCGCGCTGGTTGCGAACGCCTTCCAGCTTGGACACCCGGTGGTTGCTCTGTGAGAGGAACTCCATGGCGGGGTACACGCCACTGCCTTCGCGGCCGGCGATGGGCAGATCGCGGGGCGAAGTCGCTCCACCGGACAGCAAGATGGCATCGAATCCGTTGCGCAGTTCGGAAACCGGCACGTTCACGCCCACATTGGCCAAGGTGCGGAATTCCACCCCTTCGGCAGCCATCAAGTCCACACGTCGCTGGACCACGTCCTTGGGCAGCTTGAAATCAGGAATGCCGTAGCGAGTGAGTCCGCCCACCTTTTCGGCGCGCTCGAACACCACCACCGAGTGTCCCGCGCGGTTGAGCTGGTCGGCGGCGGCCAGGCCCGCAGGACCCGATCCCACCACGGCCACGCGCTTGCCGGTGCGTTCCTTGGGCGGCTTGGCAACGGCGATGCCGTCCTTCCAGGCGCGCTCCACGATGGCCAGTTCCAAGGCCTTGATCGAGACCGCAGGCTTGATCAGACCCACCACGCAGGCCGACTCGCAGGGAGCTGGACAGATTCTGCCCGTGATTTCCGGGAAGTTGTTGGTGCTGCGCAAGGACTCGTAGGCCTTGTCCCACTTGTCGCGCCACACGTAGTCATTGAAGTCGGGAATGATGTTCCCCAGCGGGCAGCCGTTGTGGCAGAACGGAACGCCGCAGTTCATGCAGCGTCCGCCCTGTTCCTTCAGCTCCTGCTCGGTGGGAGCCACCAGAAACTCCGCGTAGCCCTTGATGCGCTCTTCCACCGGCTTGTAGCCGTAGGCCTTGCGCTCGAACTCCTTGAATCCGGTCTCCTTGCCCATCAGACCTTGCCTCCCTTGGCCTCTGCGGCCATTTCGCGCAGTGCCCGTTTGTAATCGACGGGCATCACCTTGACGAACTTCTTGACGGAAGTGGACCAATCGGCCAAAAGCTCCTTGGCCTTGGCGGATCCAGTGAGTTCGAGGTGGCGTTCCACCAGGGACTTCAGCTCGATCTGGTCTTCCGCTTCGACCACTTCTTCAATGTCCACCATGGCCTTGTTCACGCGGCTCTTGGTCACGCCCGTGTCCAGCAGGTAGGCGGATCCGCCCGACATGCCAGCCGCGAAGTTGCGGCCGATGTCGCCGAGAACCACCACGCGTCCGCCGGTCATGTATTCGCAACCGTGGTCGCCCACCGATTCCACCACCACCCGGGCGCCGGAGTTGCGCACGCAGAAGCGTTCGCCCGCCTTGCCCTTGATGTAGGCTTCACCGGAGGTGGCGCCATAGAACGAGACGTTGCCCACGATCACGTTTTCCTGCGGATCGAAGGTGCTCAGCTTGGACGGGTACAGCACGAGCTTGCCGCCCGAGAGACCCTTGCCGAAGTAGTCGTTGGCCTCGCCCTCGATCTCCATGGTCACGCCCTTGACACCGAACGCCATGCAAGACTGGCCGGCGGTGCCGGTGGCCTTGATGTGGATGGTGTCTTCTTCCAAAGCGTCCGGCCCGAAGCGACGGGTGATCTCGGAAGACAGGATGGTGCCCACCGTGCGGTGCACGTTGCGGAGACGGATTTCCAGTTTGACCGGCTTCTTGGATTCCAGTGTGGGCGCGCAGAGCTTCAGAAGCTCGTTGTCCATCGCGGTGTCCAAGCCGTGGTCCTGGGTGGTGCAGCAGAACTGCCCGCCCTTGGGCGCGTCGGCCATGCGGTACAGGAGGTTCTCCAGCTGGAGGGTCTTGGCCTTCCAGTGGGTGATTCCCTTGCGCGGCGCGAGCTTGTCGGTGCGTCCAACCATCTCGTTGACGGTACGGAAGCCCAACATGGCCATCTGCTCGCGCAGATCCTGGGCCAGGAACTTGAAGTACGTCTCGACATATTCTGGCTTGCCGCGGAACTCCTTGCGAAGCTCGGGATCCTGGGTGGCCACACCCACCGGGCAGGTGTTCAGGTGGCACTTGCGCATCATGATGCAACCCATGACCACCAAGGCGGCCGTGGCCACGCCCCATTCTTCGGCGCCCAGCATCGCGGCGATCGCCACGTCGCGGCCGGTGCGCAGCATGCCGTCGGTCTGCAAGACCACGCGGTCGCGCAGGCCGTTTTTGACCAGCACCTGGTGGGCTTCGGCCAATCCAAGCTCCCAGGGGAGACCTGCGTGCTTGATGGAGGTCAAAGGCGATGCGCCCGTGCCGCCATCGAATCCGGCAATCAAGATCACGTCGGAGTGTGCCTTGGCCACACCCGCCGCCACCGTTCCCACGCCCACTTCCGCCACCAACTTCACGCTGATGCGCGCGCCGGTGTTGGAATTCTTGAGGTCGTAGATCAGCTGGGCGAGGTCTTCGATCGAGTAGATGTCGTGGTGCGGGGGAGGCGAGATCAGCCCCACACCCGGAGTGGAGTGGCGGGTCGCGCCGATCCACTTGTCCACCTTGTGTCCGGGAAGCTGTCCGCCTTCGCCGGGCTTGGCGCCTTGGGCCATCTTGATCTGCAATTCGTCGGAGTTCACCAGGTATTGGCTGGTGACGCCGAATCGTCCCGAAGCGACCTGCTTGATGGAACTGCGGAGGCTGTCGCCCTCCTTGAGCTGGTAGTCGGCTTCCACGAACTTCTTGCCGACAATATCCGACACCATCTGTCCGCCCTTGATGGGCAGGAACCGACGCGTGTCTTCGCCGCCTTCGCCGGTGTTGGACCGGGCACCCAGGCGGTTCATGGCGATGGCCATGGTGGTGTGGGCTTCCCAGCTGATGGAACCGAAGCTCATCGCGCCGGTGGCGAAGCGCTTGACGATGGTCTCCACCGATTCCACTTCTTCCAGCGGCACCGGAGTGCAGTGGGCGTAGTCCAGAAGACCGCGCAGCGTGATGGGAGCGTTCAACTGGTCGTCCACCGCGCGGGTGAATTCCTTGAAGAGGCTCCAATCGTTCTTCCACGTGGCTTGTTGCAGCTTGTGGATGGTCTCCGGGTTCAGCATGTGGCGTTCGCCGCGCTGGCGCCAGGCGTATTGTCCGCCCACTTCCAAGTCGTCGTCGAAGTCTTCCACTTCCGTCTTTGGATAGGCGAAGCCATGGCGAATGAGGGTTTCCTTCTCCAGGGTCTCGATGTCCAGACCACCCACGCGCGAAGGCGTGCCGGTGAAGTACTCGCCCACCAGATCCTGTCCAAGACCGACAGCCTCGAAGATCTGGGCGCCGATGTAGGAGGCGATGGTGCTGATGCCCATCTTCGACATGATCTTCAGAAGACCCTTGCCGACCGCCTTGATGTAGTTGTACTCGGCCTTTTCCTGCGAGAGATCCGCCGGCAGCATGTTGCGCTGGCGCATGTCCTCGATGGTCTGGAAGGCGAGATACGGATTGATCGCGCTGGCGCCGTATCCCAGCAAGCAGGCGAAATGGTGGATCTCGCGGGCTTCGCCGGTTTCGACGATCAGGCCCACCTGGGAACGCAGCCCCAGACGGATCAGGTGGTGGTGCACAGCGGACACAGCCAGCAACGACGGGATCGCGGCGTGGCCGGAGTCGATGGGCTTGTCGGAGAGGATGATGACCTCGTACCCTTCGTCGATGGCGTCCACGGCCTGGCGACGGATTCTGGCAAGAGCCTTCTCCAAACGCTCTTCGCCTTCGCAGGCCTTGAACACGATGGAGATGGTCTTGGCCTGGAAGTCGTTTTTATCCACCCAACGCAGCCGTTCCAGCTGGTCGTTGGTCAGGATCGGCTGGGTCAGCTCGATGATGCGGGAGTTCTCTTCGTTCTCCTGCAACAGGTTGCCCTCGCCGCCCACGTAGGAGATCAGGCTCATCACCGTCTCTTCGCGGATCGGGTCGATGGGCGGATTGGTGACCTGGGCGAACAACTGCTTGAAGTAGTTGAACAGCGTCTGGCTCTTGTCGGAGAGCACGGCCAGAGGAACGTCCGTGCCCATGGAGCCGGTGGCCTCTTCGCCGTTTTTGGCCATCGATTCCATCAGGAACCGAAGGTCTTCCAGCGTGTACCCGAAGGCCTTCTGGCGGTCCAGGATGCTTTCGGTGGTGGGTTGGCGGATTTCGCGCGGCGCACCGAGTTCCGACACCAGGATCTTGTTGCACAGAAGCTCCGAGTAGGGCTTGCGGCTGCAGACGCGGTGCTTGATCTCGTCGTCGGGAATGATCCGGTGTTCATCCAGGCTCGCGATGAACATGCGGCCGGGCTGCAAGCGTCCCTTCAGCACGATGTCTTCCGGCGGGAACTCCAGCACGCCGGCTTCGGAGGCCATCACCAGGATGTTGTCCTTGGTGAGCATGTAGCGGCTGGGGCGCAGACCGTTGCGGTCCAGCGTGGCGCCAATCAGATGGCCGTCGGTGAAGGCCACCGAAGCGGGGCCGTCCCAAGGCTCGATCAAGGCGCCGTGGTACTCGTAGAACGCCTTCTTTTCGGCGCTCATCTCCGGATCCTTCTCCCAGGCTTCCGGAATCATCATCATCATCACGTGGGGGATGGAGCGTCCGCCCATCACCAGCAGCTCCACCACGTTGTCCAAGGTGGCGGAGTCAGAACCTGTCTCGTCCACCACGGGCAGGATCTTCTTGATCTCGTCGTCGGAAAACAGCTCCGAACGGAGGCTGCCTTCGCGCGCCTTCATCCAGTTGCGGTTGCCGCGCAGCGTGTTGATTTCGCCGTTGTGCGCCAAGGTGCGGAACGGATGGGCCAGAGGCCAGGTAGGCATCGTGTTGGTGGAAAAGCGCGAGTGCACCAAGGCGATGGCCGATTCGAACGCGGCGTCGGCGAGGTCCACGAAGTAGGACGCGACCTGCGGAGGCGTGAGCATGCCCTTGTACAGCATGGTTTTGTAGGACATCGAGCAGACGTAGAAGTCCTTCGAACCCTCGAAGCCTTCTTCGCGCACGGAACGTTCCGCGTACTTGCGGATCACGTAGAGCTTGCGCTCGAACGCCTCGGCGTCATGCACGTCGCTGCCGCGACCGATGAACACCTGCCAGATGTCCGGCTCCCCGGAGAGGGCGGTGGGACCGATGCCATCGGTATTGACTGGCACCTTCCGCCAGCCCAACAGCATCTGACCGCATTCGTCGATGCAGCGCTCCAGGATGGACTTGGCACGCTTCTGGGCCTTGGCATCTTTGGGCAGAAAGACCATGCCCACGCCGTACTGTTCCGGCTGGGGCAGCTTGATGCCCGCTTTGGAAGCATGCTTGAGAAAGAAGGCGTGCGGCATCTGGGTCAGGATGCCCGCGCCGTCGCCCGTGTTCTTTTCCGCACCGGAAGCGCCGCGGTGCTCGAGATTCACCAGAATCTCGATGCCCTTGGCCACGATGTCGTGGGTCCGGTTGCCGTTGAGGTCGGCGATGAAGCCGACGCCGCAGGCGTCGTGTTCGAAGCGCTCGTCGTAGAGGCCGCTCACCTTGGGTTCGGAACGATCGTTCACTCCGCAGATCTCCCGTTGTGAATGTCAGGTCACGCGCATCGGACGGGGATGACCCCATCCATGCGCATTCCCTCTAATCTGGTAGAAAGCGTGGAAAAGTAACAACAAGTCGCGAACGATTCTCAGAAATGGAGAGCTGCCTCCCGATTTCGTGAATTTTCCCGAGCAAAGCTTCCGGAGGAGGATCGCATCGTCACCTGGAACACCCCCTCGCCCCAAGGATCTGCCGTTCGCACTACGCCAGATTGACCAGTTAGCAAACGATTGCGCAGAACCGCCCCCTTTTAATCGAGGATGATAGCGATCCATGTTCCATTTTGTACTACGCTGGAGGCACACGGACTCCCTTGCCCCCCAAACTTTCTGGCCGTACGTTCAACTCCATGGAACACGCCTCCATTTTCGCCTACAACGACTTCCGCCTGTTTCTCCGCGACTGGTGGACCACCCGAAACGCCTCCGACCGGGAGCTCACCAAAAGCGATGTGAGCAAACGGCTCGGCCTTCCCAACACCCGTTCGTACTTCACGGACGTGCTGGCGGGCAAGAAAGTGACCGAGCTCTTCGTGGAGCGCTTCACCCAGGTGTTGGACCTCACGGTGGACGAGGCCCGCTACTTCCGGACCTTGGTCCAGTTCAATCAAGCCGAAACTCCGGAAGAGCGCGAGGTCGCCTTCGATCGATTGGTTTCGCTCAACCGCACTCCCTACCGGCGCCTGGACCCAAAGGAGTACCGCTACTACAAGTCCTGGTGGAACGGGGCCTTGCGGGCGGTACTGGCCATCGAGGACCACGCCGAGGATTGGGAGGCGCTCGCCGCGCGGCTGCGCCCCGCCATCACCACCAAGCAAGCCAAGGACTCCGTGCTCCTGATGGAGGAGTTGGGCCTGGTGGGTCGCGACGAGCACGGTATTTGGAAACCCACCGAAACCACCCTCTCGACAGGAAACGACATCCGCGACGAGATGGTGCTTCAATTGCAGATGCAGCAGTTCGAGCTCGCCCGCCACGCAATCATGTCGCCGCCCGGCCCACCGCGCGATTTCGCGACTTCCACCCTGCACGTTTCGCAAGCGGGATTGGCCCACATCCGCGAGCGACTGGACAAATTCCGGTCGGAGGTCCGCTCCATCGCCCACAAGGACCCCGAACCGGCCGACCGCGTCTATTCCCTCTGCCTGGCCTTCTTCCCCCTCACCCAGGAACGGTGACCCCCATGAACATCCTCAAGCGAATCATCCTTTCCACCCTCGCCTGCTCGGCCATTTGGCTACAGGGATGCGACCAGACCCACGTGGTCGCAGGAGGGTCGGACGACACGCATTCTTCCCTGGACATCCAGGGACGGGTATTGACCCAGGACGCCAAGGCTCTGCCCAACGTGGTGGTCCGCCTCAGGCAACTGGGGCTCGCCGACACAACGGGACCCGACGGCAGCTTCGCATTTGTGGGCGAAACCGGATTCGATCCCGCCCGGAAGGATACCCTCGACTACTTCCGCGATGGCGAACAGATTTCGTCCGTGGCCGTGCCGACCTCGGTGTGGATTGCTCCAGACTTGTACGTGATTCAGAGGGATTTCTTCGGAACCATCTCCGGTAACACCTCCGGAATCCGTCATGTGGTCGGGCATCTGAGGCTCCCCGATGAAACCATACGGAAGGTGGAGATGGATTGGAATCCTTCCCAACAAAGATATTCGGGATTCGCGCAATTCTCCACATCTGCCATCCTGGATACTTTTGAGGTCCAGATCACCGCGAAAGACAGTCAATGGAGAATTTCCGGCGTTAGCAATATCGTCAAATTTTCCAGTCGCGCTGGAAATGTCGCCATCCCTGGATTTGATGCAAGAAACGAAATGCCATCCCTTCTGATGGGAGTATTTTCCGAATTTGATTTGATTAACGATGGTCGCCTGGATATCTCCGCGAACAACGCTTCACCTTACCTCGCAAAGCCCGGAGACTCACTACTGGTCGTCGCAGAATCTAACAACAAGATCGAGTCCATCGTCGCGGCCAAATGGAGTACTGACAGAAAGAACTGGGCCTTAGCAAAAAAAGGACAATACTAACCCGGTATCGTAAATTTGGCATCATGCAGCATACTTGACTTGGCTGTAAGAGAAAAATGATTGGACCAATTCTTTTTCCTTTTCCAGGTAATCCATGTAGCCTAATACCCTGCTCTCTAGGACCTCTGCGCTTGATGTCATCGGCTTGTTCGAAAGCCTAGATTTCATATCCTGGTTCAAATACTCATCTGTTCATTTCAGGCGAATAAGCCGGAAGAAATCTCAATTCAATGAGATGCTTATTCTCTAGGAGCCAAGGCTGCAGATCTTTGCATGATGAACGCGCAGGTTATCGAGGATGAGAATAATTTTGCGCCCCTTGGCGTCCGCTATCATTTTCATCAAGAAAATCCCTGAATCGCTCGACGTTAATTGCCTCGGAATACAAATTTGAAACGTATCGCGCCTTGGTTGCTAACCGCCGATACCATGTGAATATGGATTGAGCTTGCGCGGACCTGTAACAGAAGGAGTCTTGCCACGAGGTGAGTAGCCGCGAAGTTGGTTCGGAGAGTTCTGGACAGCAGTCTCGTCCCCACCAAATCCCCGCGTCCTCCTGCATGGCTTGGGCTTGATCTCCGGGTATTCCTTCTCAAGCCATGCCTTGACTTCGGGTGGCCGCTGGCCTGGTTTCTTGATGGTGGGGACTTGAACGGTGAAGCCCCACTTTTTCAGATATTTGCCAACAGCTGTGATGACTAGAGAAATTCCATATCGAGAGTAGATCAATTCTTGAACGGCTTGACGGTTCCAAAGTGCAAACGGCATTTTCATCTGGTCTGGGGTGCTATCAGTAATTAGCTTGCGAACCTCAGATTCACGCTCATCCGAAAGGAATTTGCCATCCCCTTTTTTCCGGCCTTTGATCTTGGGCACCAAGCATTCATCGCCATTTTTTAGCCAGGCTGAATAACGGAGCCTTACAAGACTGGAGCCGAGGTCGTAAATTTGGCCAATTTCTTCATAAATTTCCATGCGAGATCGTTTAGGTTCAGTTACAATAGCTCGATGAACCATCCGACCATCGCCTTGACTTTCAGAAAGCCTTCGGATTGTTCTTGTGTTTGATTGTTCATATCAGGAATTATAGCATTTAATGCGAATATATCAATACCTAGTTAGTATGACTCATTGGGATACATGCGATGGGATAACGGCTTGCGGATAGGTGAACTCAAATCAGATTCCGATACTCTGACAATTTGGTTCCTCCTGGATCTGATCGACGGCAACACGGTATTGGACTCAGTCAAGATCTCACCGAATAGATTTGAGCCGTTCGTATTTGCATCGGTGGGATTTACGGGACTATCTGGCTTAATAACGGAAGGCTCGCCAGGAGACTCCGTCACGTTAGCTTTATCATACAGCACCCCACAATTCCCAAGGGTGATCTCAGTAAAAGCCCAACTCGGATCGTTTGATGCGAAAGGAGTCAATCCTTTTTGGGGAATCGCACCTTCCATTGAAATTTCAGCAAAGAATAGTTCATTCCGATCCCCATTAAAGCCAGGAGCATACGCATACAGGTATCAAGTTGATTACTCCGATGGAACCTGTGTGACGGGATTTACAAACAACTTTTACGTACTGGATCCCGCTCCAAAATTTGAATCAATAGAAATTCGTGGCGACTCCCTTACCGTCAGATGGAATGACTCCCTTTCCAGTTCCCAGCCGACCATCATCTTCTTGGGGCTCGACTACACTCGCATTGGCAATCCGAAGGATTCTGTGATCGTTCCCGCAAAAACAACGACAGTGAGCATCAGGATGTCGCCAGGATGGGAATCAATTCAGATTTCGCTCAAGCATGCACTCTCCTCGCGTAGGGACACCATCGTGAATATCCCAAACTTTGCATGGACATTTTCTGGCGCGATGGGCGACACCTCACGATTGAGAGCCGGCGCTGGGAACATCGGAGGATTCAGAGCATGGGTCTCAGCTTCCATCGGAGAGGTGCTCTTCGGCGAGGTCGCAAGGCTTAATTGGTACCGAGAAGACTCCACCTCAGAGGATGGGGCGAGACTGAACCTACGGTTTCCCGCTAGGTTCTGGTATGATGATCCTATTGATTTTAACCCCTCTCTAGTCGTGGATACCCTCTCGTTCGATCTGGCCTCCCCAGCTTCGATGAGCCTAGAGGTTTCATCCTTGGTATACTACGACTGTTGCAACGAGGGACAACCACCGGACACTCTCCGATGGTCGATTCCCCCGGGCACGATTGGCCATCTCGACTTGCCAATCACCTCAGGCGGGTGGCCGACGCCTATTATCAAACAGACCGAGGGATGGGGAATCTTCGACTCCTGGTCAGATGGTTTCACCATCACCGCCACCCAGACTACCGGCCCCCGCGCCCGCCAAGGCTTCCTGGAAGTCGACAACGTACGCTGGCACTGACGGCTCCTGACATCCCAGAGGCTTCCCACTCGGACGCCTCCCTCGCCATTCACCCTGGCGCGGGAGGCGTTCCCGTTTGGAAAAACGAACCAAACGCCCATTGGCACCGTGGGACTATGACGTCCGCAGCGGCTTCGGGCTCCATGTCGCCGCATTTGGCGATCGAACAAATGTCCGAATTCCTAGAGCGGGTAGTCCGCTCCCGCCTGCGCGAAATCGCGGCCCTGGAGCACACATTCCACGCGGCTTCCATCGCGATAGGTCGCGGTAAGACGGAATTTGGCGAGCGAATCCTGCATCACATGCGTGGGCACCTTGAAGAAGTTCTCCGCCTCGGTGGCCCAGGCGAGGTCTTCCGCATCGGCAGAAGAGGATTCATTGGCCAGGCGCATGGACACCACGGCCATGTCGCCGTCGCGCACGTGCACCAGAGACCACCATGCATTGGAGCCTTCCTTCACATGCAATCGTGTGGGCCCACCGTACAGTTCCGTATGCCCCGCGCACGACACGAATTCCCATTGCCCGGAATATCGCCCCGCTTGCGAGCCCATCAGTTCCCCCGCCGGAGCACCGCCCAGATCGATCCCACAGAAATCGTCCGGGCATTTGTCGACAATGCGCGCGTAGGTTTCCTTCCAGCCGGTGGGAGTCCGCGCACGGATCCGCACTCCTTGCCCACAGATGCGTCCACCATTCCATTGCCCTTGCAGGTCGCCGGGAAGTCGGCTCACATGGATGGCCGCGTAGTGGGCCATGGTGGTGCCGTAGTTGCAGGCGCCACCCGCACTGGGAGCCGGTGTGGTGCCGCCATAGGTGGTCACGGCACCGTATCCGCCATCGGCGGACAGGACGGGGACCGAAATATCCGCCGCGTCGCAATTGGTTTTGCAATCCGCCACGGTGTCCGTGCGCGCCTTCGCCAGCGTCGTGGTGTCGAGAGGGACAGGAACTGTCCCGCTCGACACCACGGAATCCTCGCGGGAACATCCTCCCAACGCCAACCACAGCAGAGGGAGGAGGCGAAGCCTCATACGGACATCACGGGAGGGCGACCCGTGCGCTCACCCTTCGACCGTCCACAATGGCGCTGGCGATGGCGATGCCGGTGGATCCCTTGGCTTGCCAGATCCAACGATCTCCCACGCGCTGAAATTTCCCCAGGGTGCGACCGGAAATATCCTGAATGCGGGGTTCCTGGAATCCGTTGGCGGGCACGGCGATGCTTGAACCCTCCCAACGCCACGGCAAAGCCCAAGAGGAAATGGTCGGGCGGCGCACGGAAGAAATATTGGTGTCGACCGGCGCCAGACGGGAAATGACGAACCCCAACGAGGCCACCACCGGAGCGTTCAGCTCGGCGCAAGGTTCGTTCATGGACAGATCCAGGATGTCTGCCTTGTAGGATCCATCCAGTTCCCCACCCACCATGGCCCCCAGGTATTTCATTTTGGGCGGAGAGGGAACGAGGCCTGGCGTGTTCTTCAGGGAATCCTCGTTGAGGTAGTAGTTGCGGATGTGGGGGGAGGTGGGCGCCTTCTTGCCCGCTTCATCCCAACCCACGAGGTAGGACTGATTGCTGGCGTTGGTTCCCAGCATGTAGTCCACCTGGTTGAAGATGAACTGGTCGTGGCTGCGGTCGCCGGTGAACTGGGAGTACATGGCCGTCAGGAAGGAGTATCCGGAAATGCCGCGCAGCGGAAATCCCCCCTTGTTCTTGGTGGACACGCCGGTGGGTGCGCTGGCCCAGACCGACTGCATGTATTTGTCGATGTCGCGCTTTTCCGCCGTCCCCAGATTCACCCCGAGCAGATACTTGGCATTGAGCATGGCAATGGCTTCGTCGTTCTCGTAATCCAACCGCCAATAAGAATTGAAGGTGAAGCTTCCGTTGTTAGCGATCGCCAAGGCTTCGGTCTTGTATTGCCCGTCGCCAGTGGTGAGCCAAAGCTCGGTGGCCGCGTTCAGACGGGCATCCAGGACTCCATAGTTCGCTGCATAGAATCCAACGGAAGCAAAGGTTCCATCCTTCGTTTTTGAATACGCATAGGCGTTTTTGGCTCCAGCAAGATATGCTTCACGACGTGTTGGATCCGGATCGACTCTGGCCATAACAGCTAACATTGCGGCACATTGTGCCGGCATGTTGCCGTCATTCACATCGGCGCTGCCCAGGATTTTCCGGGACCCATCCTTTTCGCCCCCTTGGGAGACCGGCATCGAACTCATGCGACCGGAATGGAACCACCAGGTATGGTCGGCCGGCCCCTCCCCCTTCTGATGAACGAAGTCCGTGGCAGAGGTGGTGATCTTCACGAACCAATCGGCTTCGTACCGGAGCTCCTCCAAAACATCCGGAAGTCCGTTCGGCGACCCACCTGCCATCGAATAATCCTGGCTGGACTTGTAATCGGAAAAATCCCCGCGATAGGCATCGGGGAACCCTGCCTTCCAAGTGGCATACGCCTTGGCAAGGATATAGGCAGCGTAAAACTGGGTCTGGCCGAACATCACATGGTCGCCGCAATCGAACCAGCCTCCGGAAACATCCTTGCCTTTGTAGGAGTCCTTCACGAAGCTGGTGGGCCATTTGGAGTCCTGGGTGGCCCAGTTGGGCCCTGTTCCGGAACGGACGGCCCCGAAGTAGCGGGTGGTCATCCAAAGCGCCTTCTTGTACTGTTCAGCTGTGAACTTGCCGACCGGATCGGCCGCTTGGGCGGTCAACAATCCCAAGCCGAGAATTCCGGAGATAAGTGCTTTCATGGAAGGACTCCAAAGGTTGGAAGGGTTCAAAGCGGCTACCATTCCGGCCCGTTGGACTCCGGAGGAGCTCCAATCTTTCCTTTCATGCGGTGGCTTCGCTGGGAATTCGAGGTTTTTTGCGTTCCCTGTACGCTCAAGAGCCCTTGACTACCTTCTCAGGATCAAACAACATCTCCCCCTGGAGAGGCAAAATGCGCACTGCTCCCACTCTGCTGGCTCTTTTGGCCAGCTCCCTCACCGCCCAGGTACCGATTACCCTCAAAGCGGGCGACAAGGCGACCGCCGCCGAGGTCATGCAGAACTTCAAATACCTGGACTCGCTGAACACCCAAACCCAGAAGGACCTCAGCAAGCTCCAAGGGGTGGTGATCGGAAACCAAAGCGACCTTTCCGCAACCAAGGCACAGTTGGAATCCAAAGCAGATACAGCCAGCATATCCGGACTCCTCAAAACGGTCGATTCCAATGGCTTCACTATCGGACAAAGGCAGGGTTGGCCAGATACGAAACTTCAATGGACTGGATCGGAACTCCGCATTCGTGGAACGGGTGAGCCCTGGAACGGAACCTGGATCAGTTTTGATGAGAATTCCGGGTCTGGTGTCTACTTGGGAAATTACCAAGCAAGATTAGGTATAACATTCAAGTCATATTTAAACGGCCCGGGGCTTTGGATCGGCTTGGAAGGACGCTCTTTCTCTCCAAGAATAACCTACCTGTTCGCAGATAAGGAGGCACTCCACTTCCCCAATCAGGTATACGCAGACAACGGAATCCAAGTCCAAGGCAACCTCGCCACTTCCGGCGATGTTCAGGTGGCCGGCACCCTCTCCGTCCAGGCCAAGCAAATCGCCCCAGATTACGTCTTCGCTCCCGACTACCCTCTGATGCCCCTGGGGGAGCTTGCCACCTACGTGTCCGAAAACCGCCACCTTCCCGATGTCCCCGATGCCGGAACCATCGCCACCCAGGGTGTGGACGTGGCCCAAATGAACTTGGTGTTGTTGCGCAAGGTGGAGGAACTGACGCTCCATCTGATCGCCCTGCAACAGCAAGTGGACTCCCTCAAGTCTCGATAGACCCGAAGTTGGTTGGTCGCCGACGACTGTTAGTATATTCAGCTGGCGCCAATTTCCGACTTACCCCACTCGAGGAACATGAACGCTGACAACGCCATCACCCAGCGCCTGGAGATTCTGCAAGACCAATATGCGGAGTTTGTCACCACACCCGGCGCGATCGTGTTCCGGTGGCTGTTCCAGCCCGACGAAGAGCCCATGCTCCAGGCCTTTGTAGATACCGAAAACGAAGACCACGGTTGCACCAACGACATTTTTCTGCGACTGCGCGACGGCTTTGCCAACGCCGAAGTCCACGGCTTCCGATTGGCCAAATCCCTGGAACAGATCTTTGAACACGCCCCGGAGGCGGTAGAAAACGAGCCCCCGCCGTTGCCCGCCTGGAAGTGCCCGGCCCGCACCGCCGAAGACAAGGCCAATCCGTACTTCCTCAAGGCCTTGAAGTCGTTTTGCGAGCATTTCCAGGAACAATTGGAGCACGCCGTTCTGGTGCTCACCCCGGTTTCCATTTCCGTGCCACGGATCTATGTGGAATGGCTCGCGCAACTGGCCCAAACCCAGCTTCCACCGCAGGTGCGTATTCTGCTGGCCGATCACCCCAGCCACCCCGCCTATGCCGAGCTGGACCAACTGGCTGCGGGCAAAGTGTTCGTGAAATCCGCCAACCTGGACATGGAAGGGGCCATCGCCGAGATTTCCGAAGAAGATGAATCGCCACGCGGCCTCTACCGCAAGCACTATGCGCTGATGACCATCGCGGTGGGCAAGTCCGACCTCCCCAAAGGCGAAGTGCACGGCAAGGAAGCGCTGGGTGTGACCGCCTCGGAAGATCTCCCTCAGCTGGAACCCGCCATCCACCTGACCCTGGCGGCAGGTTACCTGGGGCTCAAGCGCCACCAGGAAGCTCTGGACAAGTATTGTCTATCCGAGGCCAGCTCGCGCAAAGCGGTGGAAAAAAAAGAGCCGGAAGGTCCCAAGCTTGTGGTGCAATCCTTGTTGGGGAAGGGAGGCGCGTTGGTCTTCCTGAAGCGCTGGGAAGAAGCCGCCAAGGCCTACCAGGAAGCCGCCAATCTGGCCCAAGCGGACGACCTTCCCACTTCTCTGGAAGCCCACCGCATGGCCGCCTTTTGTTGGGCCCAGGACAGCCGCTGGGACGATGCCCACCGCGAAGGTGTGGCCGCAGTGTCCATCGCCGAAGGCATGCCCAAAGAGGATCTGCCAAGAACCGGACTTCGCTTTGCCGCCCGCGACCTCCACAAATTGCTGCGCAAGTGGCGCTACTCCAGCGAAGAGCGCGACGCCATGGACAAGCGCCTGGAAGCATTGCTGGGCCCTGATTGGCAAGAAGACTTGAAGAAGGAACTCTCCGCATGATGCCTGCTGTGAAAATGCTGGATCCCATCATGGGCATCGACATCCACATGGTGGCCATCCCCGCCGTGCCAAGTCCCATCCCCACCCCCATGCCCCATCCGTACGTGGGCATGGTCTTCGAGGCAATGTCGTTCCTCCCCATGATCGGCGCCTCCATCAAGGTCCAGGGGATGCCCTGTGCCACGGCGGGCACTTCGGGCAAAGCCATTGTGCCGCACATCCCGATGGGTGGGCCGTTTCTGCCCCCCATCCCCACCAACGATTCCGAAATTTTCATGGGGTCGGCCACGGTGCTGTTCGAAGGGTCTCCGGCCGCTTTCACCGCGTTGCCGTGTCTTTCGTGCAACACGTTTGGCATGCCTCCCCCGCCGCGCAAAAAGGGGGGCGCCAAGATCGCCTTGGAATTGCCCACCTCCATGGTGGTGGCCATCCCGATGGGCCTTCCGGTGTTGATTGGCGGGCCACCCACCATCGACATGATGGCCATGGCGATGAAAGGCGCCCAAGCCCTGGGCGGAAAGTTGTTCAAGAAGCTCCAGAAGACCAAATTTTGGAAAGCCGTTTCGCAGAAGATCCACAACTTCGCCAAGAAGGTGATGGACAAGCTCAAGATCCCCAAGAAGTCCAAGCTTCGCGATCTGGTGCACAAGGGAATCTGCTCACTGACCGGCCACCCGGTGGACATCGCCTCGGGGAAGGTGATCACCGATCACATCGACTTCATCCTGCCTGGCCCTATTCCCTTGGTGTGGGAACGCAGCTACTCCAGCGCATCCAGCTACGATGGACCGCTGGGCGTGGGCTGGCACCACCCCTACGACATGGCCCTGGCCGAAGACCACCGCGTGGTGGCGGTGCGCATGGAAGACGGGCGCGTGCTCCTGAGCGCACGCCTGGGCGTGGGGGAATCCCACTACGACCGCTCGGAAAAACGCACGCTGTTCCGCGACGAACGAGGCTACGGCTTGCGAAGCCATGCGGATCGCACCACCCATCGCTTCGGCAAGGCCGAGCGCGACGGGGTGCAACGGCTGACCTCGATCGAAAACGAATTCGGCGAGGCGATTCGTCTGGAGTACGACAACGACCTATTCTTGACGGGAATTGTCGACAGCACCGGGCGACGCATCCGGCTGGTGAACGACCACCGCGGCAAGATCCGGACCATTCTGGTGCCCCACCCCACCCTGCCCGGCGAAGAAGGCGAGCGGCCTTCGGTGGAGATCGTGCAGTACCTGGTGGATTCCGCCCACGACCTGGTGGAAGTGTTCGATGCCCTCAAGCGCCCCTGGAAGTTCCGCTATTCCAACCACCTGTTGATCTCGGAAACCTTGCGCAACGGACTGACCTTCCAGTTCCAGTACAAGGGATCGGGCATCACGGCCCGCTGCGTGCGCACCTGGGGCGACGGCGGCATCTACGATCACAAGCTCAAATACAACCTGGTGCAAGGCCACACGGTGGTCACCACCTCGTTGGGAGCGCGCACCGAGCATCACCACGAGAACGGCGTGGTCCGCGAGGTGGTGGACGCAATGGGGGGCCGCTCCAGCACATTGTGGAACGCCTGGATGGAACCCTTCGCCACGCTCGACGAGCTGGGCCGCGGCTCCCTGACCGAATACGATGACCGCGGCAATCCCACGAAGATGATCGAGGTCGATGGATCCACCTTGGAGGTGGCCTACGAAGACGATCTCCCGGTGAGCGCGATCGACGCGGTGGGCGGCCAGTGGCTCTGGAAACACGACCAAGGCCGTTTGGTGGAGCGCACCGATCCGCTGGGGCGCACCACGCACTACGAGTACGAGGGATCACGTCTGATCGCCTTGGTGGACGCCAAGGGAGCCAAGACAGAATTTGCCTACGACCCCCAGGGGAACCTGGTCAAGGCCACCTTCCCGGATGGATCCGCCAACGAATGGGTGCACGACCGCTGGGGCAACCTGTGGAGCGCCCTGGACGAACGCGGCAACCGCCGCGACTTCGCCTACGACCTTGCCGGAAACCTCCGCAAAATCCGCGAACCGGACGGCAACCTGCGCGAGATGGACTACGACCCCGAAGACAATTTGATCAGAGCCAAGGACGCTCACCGCGAGGTGAGCTTTACCTGGCGGGGCATGGGGGCCATGGCCTCGCGCACCGAAAACGGCACCCGCATCGATTTCGCCTACGACACCGAAGACCAGCTCACCGCCATCCGCAACGAAGTCCAGGACATCTACGGCTTCAAACGCGATGTGCTGGGACGGGTGGAACTGGAGCAAGGCTGGGACGGCTTGCGGCGCACCTTCCGCTACGATCCGACCGGAGCCTTGGTGCGCGTGGAACGCCCGGGTGAACGCTGGACAGAATACGACAACGACGCGGCGGGCCGCGTGTTGGAGGTCCGCCACTGGGATGAATCGACCGAATCCTTTGTGTACCGCCCCGACGGCGATCTGGTGGAAGCGACCAACGCCCATGCCAAAATCCTGTGGGAGCGCGATACGCTGGGCCGTGTGCTCAAGGAGGTCCAGGGCAACCACTGGGTGGAATCGATCTGGAACGAACTGGACGAACGGGTGGAGATCCGCTCCTCCATGGGTGCCCACCAGGTCATCGATCGCAACATCATGGGTGAGGCCACCTCCGTGCAGGTGCCGGGAAATCCCGAAGACCCCGCCGCCCCACCCAAGTGGGAGGCCAAGTTCCAGCGCGATATTTCAGGTCTGGAGATCGAACGCGCCTTGCCGGGGGGCATCAAGAGCCGCTGGGAGCGCGACCAGCACGGACGGCCGCTCAAGCATTCGTTCGGCCGCAAGGACAAAGAACGCAACCGCGAATACACCTGGGAAGTGGACGACCGCCTCAAAAAGATCGTGGACTCCGCCTACGGCCCGGTGGAATTCGAACACGACGCCTTCGGAAACCTGTCTGGGGCCACCTACAACGACTTCCACAAACTCTGGCGCGCCCCGGACGTGCTGGGCAACCTGTTCCGCACCCCCGAACGGCTCGATCGCAAATACGGCCCCTCGGGGCAGTTAGTGGAATCCACCAGTACCCAAGGCCTGACGCGCTACGAATACGACGCGGAAGGCAACCTGGTCAAGAAGACCATCACGCCTCCCCACTCCCCGGAACCCACCATGGTCCTGGGTTCGGGAACGGGACTGGGAAGCGGCCCCAACGCCGACAAAATCTGGCTGTACGAATGGAACGCGGCAGGCCACTTGTCCCGCGTGATCCGGCCCGATGGTCAGATCGTGGAGTTTCTGTACGACCCATTGGGGCGCCGTGTCGCCAAGAGTTTTGCGGGCCGTACCACGCGTTGGGTCTGGGACGGAAACCTTCCCCTGCACGAATGGCAAGAGGAGACAGGAATTGTTCTGGATGTGGAGCCGCCACCCGCCTACGAGATGGACGCTCGCCTCGCGGAAGTGCTCCAACTTCTGCGCGACAAGACCCTTACGCCCTTGTCGCCGCAAGGCCCACCTCCGCGACCGAGCGAACAAAGCCCCATCACCTGGCTCTTCGAGCCTGATTCCTTCGCGCCATTAGCCCGCCTCCAAGGCGAGCGCCGCGAGAGCATTGTCTGCGACCACCTCGGCACCCCGTTGGCCATGTTCAACGGCGCAGGCGACCAGACGTGGTCCCTGGACCTCGACATTTACGGCCAGCCGCGTATGGTGGAAGGCGAGCGCACGCTATGCCCCTTCCGCTACCCCGGCCAATACGAAGACGCCGAGACCGGCCTCTACTACAACCGCTTCCGGTACTTCGACCCGGAGGCGGGCGGGTATATTAGCCAGGATCCCATCCGCCTGGAGGGTGGCAACCCCACGCTGTATGGGTATGTGGGGGATCCCAATGGGTGGGTAGACTGGCTGGGGTTGGCGCTGAGTCTCCCTCGAGAACTTTTAACAAACGGAAATACAAGGATCGTTCAAAATTATGGGAATTTAGAGCTGGAGCATGCGGAGCCCATACACTTCCATGTCGAAACAAAATCTGGCAAGCCAATAGCTAAAATCAAAGCGGATGGGAAGATCATCCCAAATCACGGAGATTTGAATAAGGAAGCGAAAGAATTACTTTCTCAAAAAAAGAATATCAGTAAACTGCGAAAGGCGGAGAAAAAAATTGCCAAGCACATTCGTGCCTCTGGCGGAATGTGTGGAGGCAAGCCATTCAAACCGGGCCGCCGTGGTGAACCAAAAAAACGAGGCAAATGTGGAGCATCTTGATAGCCTGAGCTTTCAATTCGAATCTGATCCGAAAGTCTTAGCGGGGGAAATATTGTCATCCATTGATGATCAGCGTTATGAATGGAATGACAATCTTAAAAGTGCTGCCCTTCGTCGATTTCTTGCTATTCACCTCGACAACGCGTCAAAAATCTCCGAGTTAGTGGAATTTATTCCGCATGACTTACGAACATTTGCACTTGAAATGATTCTTCGAAACGATAAAGCATCAATAGACCAATTAAATGGCCTAGTTTCATTTATTCCAGCGTGCCGAGCTTGCATTCATGGGCGAATCGCCGAAATTATTTTTTTAATTCGAAGCAAATATTTGCAGCAAAAAATGCCCAAAGAGAAATTAACGGCAAATTCATTATTCCCAATTCCCCCCTCATATGATTTTCATACTGCGTTATACGTGGCGAAATTATTTTTTGAGCGAGGCCAACTACCAGAGCCTGAGTATTTTGGAATCCAGAGCAACTTTGAAAGGTTTCTTGAAGAAAAGAAGAATCCAGATTGCAGCGAAGAGGTCGGAGATTAGAAAATGATTCATCGGGATTTTTGCAGCAAGTAGCGAAGTTCGCAGAAGAATCATGGCCTGCAACAACGGCGATGAGATCCGAAGAGAACTTGCAGCTATTCGTCAAGAAATGCTAAATGGCGACACCCGTTACTTAACGACAGCACGACAGAATGCTGCCAAAGCAAAGAAAAAGGGGAAATCCAAGTGCAAGGGCAAATAAGTCTCAGCGACGCTCAACAAATTTTCAGCAAATATAGCAGCGACACTTCGCTGATTGAAAAGATTAGCAGCACCGACTTTACTAGGATCGATTATGGCAGTAATTTCTATTTTGGATTGCTTCCGCTAAGCCAGTTTTTCATTCCCGATTACGCGAATTCTGGACCATTACCAGCCCCCCCTGAAATCAAAAAAAACTACGAAATGGCGCAATTAGACGAAAAAGGAAGGCCGACCAACTTCAAATCCATCAACGATTCAGGAATTGCGGATTACGGAGGCATGATAAAATATCTAGATGATTCAAGCTGGATTACCATCTACGCAAACCTAGAACAACGCACCATTACGGGTGGGACCATTTTTATTTCAACGCCAGCCGGGATCCCCTCTCAAGGGTTTGTATTTTATAGAAACAACGAAGCCATCGATGAGTTCAACTACATATTTACCGAAAGTATTTGTAGAAAAATAGTTGAAACGCGATTTCTAGGCGAACACCTGAGGCCCACAGACCCTGTGGAATACACTTTCATTTACGACAAATCAAACGTTCTAAAAACGGTTTTACAAAACGACAGTCGGATTGTCTATCAATCTCCGAAAAATCTAAGCAAGGAAGCATCCTTAATTCAGGTTATGGAAAAGCTTTCAAAAGAACTCACTTCCTTCACCATCAAAGCGTTCCCGATAAAAAACACTACCGGAATTGGCATTTTTTATGACGTTATATCAAAATTTTCCAGCCTTTCTACAAGTGTGACAAGTCAGTCGCTGGTAGGAGTCAGTAAACTTACAGACGAAGAGATCGTCACCCTATTCGATCTTCAAGAAGAAGAATTTTATGAGCTTGAGGATTTCGAAACCAGTTCTTCTGCGCTCAAAAAGCATCTGCAGTTTTTAGAGTCAAATTGGAAAACAACAGATGCTGAATTTAGTGAAGAAATGAACAGATTCTGCGATCACGTACTTGAATTGGTCAAAAAAAAGCACCCGAATGTCGCATATGTTTTCTGGTGCGATCGCGAATGCACGAATTTAGCTAAAAACATCCGCAAGCTTGCATCAGAAAATTGATCATTTCAGATTACATTTCAATTGAAATGTAATCTGAAACAGCCTCTCTTTGAAAACCCTGCGTACTTCTCCAGCCCAAACCATGCAAAGAAAAAAATGATTCTACATCAAGGCATAAGCAACACCCATATTCACGCATTATTGAAAAATGAGACTTGGATTGACCTGGACTCCATTACGTTTCAAGATGGCAGAGTTCTTCTGCTGTATGTTGATTTTGGAGCCGAACCAAACCATCAAATACGCAGCATTGCAGATACCACAATTGAATCATGCATAAAACACTCAAATGATTCATTCACCCCAATAGATATTTACGATACATATTCCGATTCAATTGTCGAAATATTTGTTGGCCCAGGCACATTCGAAGAAGAAGGCTATGTCTTACTTAAAGATTCTCAAACTCATGATTTAAAGTGGCTGGCATTCTTCTGCTCCAGCAGTCCATTCAAAAAAATCCTCGAGGTTCGATTAGATAAACTCGTGATCCAATCAGAAGACGGGGCGATCACGGAGTTCGATGTAAATACCGGCATGTCTATGCTTATTTCAACAGGACATTAGAAAACGCAGCAAAAAATGGGGCTTATTGATTGAGCTAGCTTCCTCTTTCCTCTCTTTGAAATCCCTGAAAACTTTTCCACCCCACCCGGACATTGGGCCCACCTGAGGTGGAGGAGTAATTATCCGCTGGGAGCGCGACCAGCATGGACGCCCCCTCAAGCATTCCTTTAGCCGCAAGGACCGTGAGCGCACCCGCGAGTACACTTGGGAGTGGACGACCGCCTCAAAAAGATTGTGAACTCCGCGTTACCGCCCGGTGAAATTCGAGCATGACAAGTTCGAGAAACTATCGGGGGCCACCTACATCGGCTTCCACAAACTCCGGCGAGCCCCAGACGTAGTTGGGAAATTTCTTCCGCACCCCCGAACGTGCCGACCGCAAATACTGCCCCTCCGGCCAGTTGTTGGAATCCACCAGCGCCCAAAGTCTGACGTGTTACAAATACGAGGAGGAGGTGTAGCACCGGTAAGAATCCACAGCAGAATCCGGCAGGGGGTCCGGTGGACGAGCATATTTGAACGGCTAGAAGGCAAACGATATCAATCGCGCTCCTGATGTATTGGCCATTGCAGCAACCCATCAACCTGGGCCCAGAAGTTTGATGAAAGGAGAAACAGAGAAAGTGGCGCCCCGGTAACGAGAACGGGATTAAAAAACAACCCACGCCAAAACCATACAAAGGAAAAAATGAATCTATATCAAGGTATAAGTAACATCCATATTCACGCGCTATTAAAGAAAAAGGCATGGTTCGACCTGGACTCAATTACATGCCAAGATGGCAGCGTTCTGCTGCTTGAGGTAGATTTTAGAGCCGATCCAGACTACCAAATATGTAGCATTGCTGATACAACAATTGAATCATGCATTAAGTATGCCAATAAACTTTCACCTCACTAGATATTTACGATACACATTCTGATTCAATTTTTGAAATATTTGTTGGCCCAGGATCATCCGAAGGAGAAGGCTATGTCTTACTTAAAGATTCTCAAACGCATGACTTAAAGTGGCTGGCATTCTTCTGTTCCAGCAGTCCATTCAAAAAAATCATTGATGTTCGACTAGATATACTCGTGATCCGATCAGAAGACGGAGCGATCTCGGAGTTCGATGTAAATACCGGCATGTGTAAGGTTGTTTCACCAGGACAATAGAAAACGCCGCAAAAAAATTGGGGCTACATCTTTTGATCGACCTTCCCTTCATGCTCGCCCCCTCGCAAATGAGCTAGCTTCCTCTTTCCTCTCTTTGAAATCCTTGAGCTCTCCTCCACCTCACCCGGGCATTTGACCCATCTGAGGTGGAGGAGCAACAATCCACCGGAAACGCGACCAGCACGGACGGCCGCTCAAGCATTCGTTCGGCCGCAAGGACAAAGAACGCAACCGCGAATACACCTGGGCGGTGGATGACCGCCTGAAGAAAATCGTGGACTCCGCCTACGGCCCGGTGGAATTCGAGCACGACGCATTCGGGAACCTATCCGGCGCCACCTACACAGACTTCCACAAACTCTGGCGCGCCCCGGACGTGCTGGGCAACCTCTTCCGCACCCCCGAACGCCTCGACCGCAAATACGGCCCCTCGGGGCAGTTGTTGGAATCCACCAGCACTCAAGGCCTGAGGCGTTACGAATACGACGCCGAAGGGAACCTGGTCAAGAAGACCATCACGCCTCCCCATTCCCCCGAACCCACCATGGTCTTGGGATCCGGAACCGGCCTGGGATCGGGACCCAACGCCGACAAAATCTGGCTCTACGAATGGAACGCTTCGGGCCACTTGTCTCGCGTGGTCCGTCCCGATGGCCAAAGTGTGGACTTCGCCTACGACGCCCTGGGGCGCCGTGTCGCCAAGACCTTCGCGGGCCGTACCACGCGTTGGGTCTGGGACGGCAACCTGCCGCTGCATGAGTGGCACAGGAAGAGACTGGAATCATCCTGGATGTGGAGCCGCCTCCGGCCTACGAGATGGACGCCCGCCTCGCGGAAGTGCTCCAGCTTCTGCGCGACAAGACCCTCTCGCCTTTGTCGCCGCAAGGCCCACCTCCGCGACCGAGCGAACAATGCCCCATCACCTGGCTCTTCGAGCCTGATTCTTTTGCGCCACTGGCCCGCCTGCAAGGCGAGCGTCGCGAGAGCATTGTCTGTGACCATTTGGGCACGCCGTTGGCGATGTTCAACGACTCGGGCGAACAGACTTGGTCATTGGACCTCGATATTTACGGCCAACCACGCATGGTGGAAGGCGAGCGCACGCTATGCCCCTTCCGCTACCCCGGCCAATACGAAGACGCCGAGACCGGCCTCTACTACAACTGCTTCCGGTACTTCGACCCCGAAGCGGGCGGGTATATTAGTCAGGATCCGATCCGCCTGGAGGGCGGAAACCCCACGCTGTATGGGTATGTTGGGGATCCCGGTTGGCAATTTGATCCATTAGGACTTCGGAGCGGAAAGGGGAGAACGCATGTCACGTATACAGGCAAAAAGAACGGCAAAGATTATAGTGGGTACGCAAGTGCACCAACAAGTCTCGGCCTAACGCCAGAACAAATTGTAGATCGAAGGTATAGCGGAAATTATGATCAGTTTTCAGAAAAACCAGTGGTAAGATATTCTGGAGAAGGAGTTAAAGGAAAAGATACGGCTCGAGGCTTGGAGCAGCACTACTATGAGCACTCCGTAAAGAAGCGTGGACGAGATAATGTAGCGAACGGACAGAACCCTGTTGGACCACGAAATAAGAAGCGCGATCGCTACAGAAACGCCGCGGAAGAGCACAACCGACCTAAAAAACGCAAAAAGAAATGTGGTGGGAGCTAATATGATTCGATGGAAAGACGACCAACCATTCACCTTATTTTTACGAGACGGATCGCCAATTTACTGCCGAATGATGTCCAAACTACATGTAGCATTTTACTTGCCAACCCAAGAAATCCCAAAATTTTTGTTCTGCAGCGTGATTCTTGCAAAGAACGTATTTAAATATTCAAAAGTACAAAAAGATTGTCCAGAAAAACTGCCTCCTGCACCGCCAACTCCGACCCGCTGGCTAACTTCAGACAGCTTGGGTCGAACGGAGGTACTCTGGAAAAACACCCCAATGGAAATCTCCATCAATTTACCCGGAAAAAGCAAGCACCTTCTCCTTTTAGAAAGAGATCGAACATTAACCACTTTTTCACAAAAGGAAATTTGCAAGATAGACAAAGAAAAATGGGCTGATTATTGTCAATACGAAGACATTGCTATGCAAAGTTGGCCATTTTTAAATGAGCGACTACTTCTTTGCAAAGAAGCGAAAAAAGTCGTTCACCCTGATCTAGAATTAATTCTCGGATTCGACCCTAATCCCAGCTATATGTCATATTACAAGATGATGGCCGGAATTGGCTCTCCAAGCGATTACGGATACCAAAACTTTTCAAAGTAGCGCCACACCCGTCACACTCGCTACCCCCAATTGATCAAGCTTCCACCATCCTCTCTTTGAAATCCCTGAACACTCTTCCACCCCATACGGGCATTCGACCCACCTGAGGTGGAGGAACTGAAATGCGCTGGGAGCGTGACCAGCACGGACGTCCTCTCAAGCATTCGTTCGGCCGCAAGGACAAAGAACGCAACCGCGAATACACCTGGGAAGTGGACGACCGCCTGAAAAAGATCGTGGATTCCGCCTACGGCCCGGTGGAATTCGAGCACGACGCATTCGGGAATTTGTCTGGGGCCACGTACAACGACTTCCACAAGCTCTGGCGCGCCCCGGACGTGCTGGGGAATCTCTTCCGCACCCCGGAACGCTTAGACCGTAAATACGGCCCTTCCGGCCAGCTAATGGAATCCACCAGCACCCAAGGTCTGACGCGTTACGAATACGACGCAGAAGGCAACCTGGTCAAGAAGACCATCACGCCTCCCCACTCCCCAGAACCCACCATGGTCTTGGGATCCGGAACAGGCCTGGGGTCAGGCCCCAACGCCGACAAAATCTGGCTGTATGAATGGAATGCCGCAGGCCACTTGTCCCGCTTGGTCCGCCCCGATGGCCAATCGGTGGAATTTTTGTATGACCCATTGGGGCGCCGCGTGGCCAAGACCTTTGCGGGCCGTACCACGCGATGGGTGTGGGACGGGAACCTCCCCCTGCACGAGTGGCAAGAAGAGACAGGAATTGCTCTGGATGTGGAGCCCCCTCCGGCCTACGAGATGGACGCCCGCCTCGCGGAAGTGCTCCAGCTCCTGCGCGACAAGACCCTTTCGCCCTTGTCGCCACAAGGCCCACCTCCGCGACCGCGCGAACAATGCCCCATCACCTGGCTCTTCGAGCCTGATTCTTTGCGCCACTGGCCGCCTCAAGGCGAGCGCCGCGAGAGCATTGTCTGCGACCATCAGCACGCCGTTGGCCATGTTCAACGACGCGGGCGACCAGACATGGTCCCTCGACCTCGATATTTACGGCCAACCACGTATGGTGGAAGGCGAGCGTGGCCTCTGCCCCTTCCGCTACCCCGGCCAGTACGAAGACGCCGTGACCGGCCTCTACTACAACCGCTTCCGGTACTTCGATCCGGAGGCGGGCGGGTATATTAGCCAAGATCCGATCCGCCTAGGTAGTCATGTTTACAATCTTTACGTATACACCAAATCGCCAAACACGATTACAGACCCTTATGGCCTAGACTGGAATTATGTTCTATTCAACTCCCAAAATCAACCGTATTATTCCGGGAGGGCATCTGATAATCAGTCCATGGCAGATGTTGGTCGTCGACATGGCGCGAACGTTGGAACTGACGGTCCACGGTTTGGAAGTGGAGATACAATGAGACGGGTAACACCAGTTGGCAGCGACAAGGATTTGGTCAGAGGAATCGAAGAACGCCCCACGTTGGGCAGAGGCTCTCCCAATAGAAGAGGGAATTTGATT
>JADKBN010000009.1 GCA_016715065.1 Fibrobacterota bacterium | reverse complement strand
TTTTTACAATTGCAAACCGGCTCATTATTCAGCTATCTATTTGAAGGCACTTACCCCTTGGGACAACATCCTAAAAATATCGCCAAAGGTTCATCTATCACCTTAGTCATCCTCATTTTTGGCGAATGGTTCATCCCGCTTCTAACAAGTTTGATCTCCATTGCTTGATTGCTGTCGTATTTATCTCGCTGCTTCGGCTGTTTCTGAAGTCATTTCGCCACCTATTTGCTTCCGTAAATTCATTCCTAAGCCATTGCATTTGCCAGTTTTCCAGTAGTTCAGATTTAAAGAACAAAAGGTAAACACAGAGTCATTTGCAAATACGGATATTACTTCTAACGGTTACACTGATTGTTAGGCTCCTCAAAAGGGACATTGGCATTTGTTTATGCTGGCAGAGCAACTGCATGCATATCAGCGCCATTGATTTTCGATGATCTATTTTGATAGAAAAATCAAAAATGAAACCCTGAGACCCATTTGAAAACGTTTAACTGTAAATACAGAATGAACAATTTACACCGAAATCACCCAACGTGTTAATCTGATGGAACGAATGCCAACGTTACCACCGATCATCCCACCCGCGTTCCACCACGACTGCGGCCGCTCTCTCTCCACCAGGAGGTGCCAACCCGGGCGAAATCCTGCCGCCATCAACATCGTGAATTCCTTCCTGGATCTCTGAGGATCGTGTGCACGGGGCCCGATGAATCCTGGCAATCCCAATCAGCAGGACTATTATTCAATCTACAGCATCACCGATAAAACATTTCAGATCAATCTACACAACCACGTCTTCGCCTATCTCATCGTTCGGAAGCCAAAGCCCTTCTGATCGATACTGGCTGGGGCACTGTGATCTCAAATCGATCGTAAAAAGTTTGAATGTCTTTGCCTTTAATTGCGGCCAAAGCACACGGGCAGCTAGATCATATTTATAATTTCCACCAGGAGGTGTTCATCAAAGAAGAGGATTTCATGCTCATCTTTTCTTGATTACACCAAAGAGCTAAATCTATCCTGAAACGATTTAAGAATCCCATTCCGCCATCCGGGGATGATGGACATTGGATGATTGGTCAGAACATCAAACCACAAAATCAAGTTTTTTGAACGATGTGAAATATTTTGACCTAGGCGATCGCCGGATCGAAAACGATTGACATTCCCGGGCACACAAAAAGTCTCGGTCGCCTTTCTGGACAGAAAGGAAAGGTTGCTTTATGGACTCGATCCTGAATGCCTCCATTTTTTGCATTTCAACCTAAGCACGAGGTTGGATGTCTGCCAGAAAGCGTTGACCAACTGTCGCTTTATCAGACGGTTCGACTTCATCTATCCCTCCACCTTCCGCCCCAATTGATCCGAGTTTTCTTCTAAAATTGGAAACGTGCGGTCGAACAGATCATTCAAGGCGAAGTTGTAGGTGAAAAAGAGAATCTATGGTAGGCAATGTCTTGTGTGCGACTTCGAGGAATTGAGTCTCCATTCGCGAAGATTCCCTATGAAAAAGCTTCAACCACTCCGAGTAAAGTGCCTGCTAGCTGGACGATTTCATACAACAATTTCCCCATGGATGCGTTGCGTCGGATCTGACTCCGGGCGACTACCTCATGAGGACCCCTACCAAGCGTTCCAACGAACAGCAACGATCAATTGCTTGATATCGGTTGGTACGGATCGATGGAAGCGAAGCGGCGTTCGGGTTGGCCTTGTGCAACAGTCGACTTCCGTGGATCGACTTGCCAAGCTACAATTCCCGAAATCGACAAGAGATTGTCCTGATGGCGGAAGAATGGATGGCAAATCCTGATTCCTACAAAAAAATTCAACCTGTCCGCCTAGACCTGAATCAACTGAAATAAATCCTAATCACCCGCCAGCTTATGGCTGCCGGTGGGCACCTGATCGGGAAACACCAGAACACCGACCAACCCGGCCACGGAGACCAAAATGAAATGGCACACCGCAAAGGTTCTTTTCCGACAAAGGCCAGGAAAAATGCCAGACGGCAAATGTACGAGGAACGGAATCGTCCTTCTACGGGCGGTCAACTTCGATTCTGCCGAGAAAAAAGCAATCGCAGACGCGACAAAATATGCCACGGCGCTCGGGTCCTGCGAATTCGTGGAAGTTCTGGAGATCTACTCCCTCGACGACACCTCACCTCTTGGCGAGTTCGATGAGATCTACTCCAGGATGTATTCCTCCAACCTGGCTCCCCAGCAGTTCACCAGAACCTTCTTCCCGCCCAACCACTTGGACGACTGCGAACAACACGGCCTAAAACATCGCTGGTTCAAAAAGGACGGATCCATGGACGGCTGTTACCACTGCCTCCAAACCCGCCCGTCAAAATCGGCAACCGCCAACCCTGACCGCTCCCCATCACCGCTACAGCCCTACGCCGTCGCTCTTTCATTCACGCCCGCCCGCCCCCGGCCAGCGAAGCGGGATCGGGCGGCGCACCTGGGCTGTCGGATGTGGCTGGGGTTGTCGGGAAGGGAGGGGTAGTGCCTCACCCCTCTCCCTCTCCCAAAGGGAGAGGGTTTCGGTGTTCGGGCAATCGACCACCACCCGCCCCAGCGAAGCGGCGCCGGGCGCAGAATCGGCAGACCAAATGCCGCTGACGGGCCAAGGGGACCGGGGCCTGAATAATGGAACGGCCAGTGTCATGAGGATATCGATTGCGTCCCTGATGCCATCGACCAATGCCTCGACAGTCATCGCACGCGTAGTTCCAGCGAGCCGGCGTGGCCGTTCCAACTAGAGCCCCCGGCGCGCGGGTCCCCAGGGGCCGCGCGCTCGGCCCCTGGGTCGGGGCCTGGGTGCCGACGCACCCAGGAAACGGCTCCAGGCCCGCGCCCGGAAAAGCCAAGGCGCAGCCGAAAAGGCCAACGGCGCCAGCCGGTAAGTCTCCCGGTCCAACCTCCCCCTCAAGCTGCGGATAAACGTCTCCAACGCTTCGTCGACCTGGAACTCCAAAGACGCTCGCTCCGACTCGGTCGCGCAGAGGTACGGCCCTAGCCGCAACGTACCTGACATCGTGAACCACCGCGAGCCAGAGTGCGCGGGCCCCGCCGCTGTCTGGAGAACAGCGAGGGCGCGCAGTTCGGGCGCGCAACCCCTGCGTTTTGTCCGCTTCCATCGCGAGTTCGGCGCCGAACAACAGTCGATAGTGCTGGGGGTTCTCCCGGGCAAAGTTCAGATACGCCCTGCCAACCCGGAGCAACCGATCTTCGTTGGGATCGCTGGAGGAGGGCTCCAAGGCCGACTCCAGGGTCGCGGCGAAGCGCTCGAATCCCTGTTCGGCCAGGGCGCCCAGCAGTGCACCCCGCGTCGGGAAATGGTGGTTCTGCGCGGCGTGCGAAACTCCCAGTTTCGTGGCTACGGCACGCAGCGTGATGGCTTCCAATCCACTGGTTTTGATGAGTTCGAGCGAGGCCTCGAGGATGGCGTTCTTGAGGTCTCCGTGATGGTACCGGGCTTTTCCCATGAGGCCCACAGTAAATCTTTCCGTTGACAAGTTCAAGCGATTCCCGTATATCTTGTCGCTGGAAAGTTGGAGGGAATATGACTCGATCACAGAAAATTCGCGGAATCTGGCCGGAGGGAGTGCTGGCCTTCCTTGCCTTCGGGATCGCGGGCTACGCCATCGCCTCCTATCTGACGGGAAATCCCTTGCAGGCGGGGTTTCTCCAGGGGAAGGCACACTACCAGCATTTTGTGCCCACCACCCGCTGGACCGCGGCGCTGGTGCTCCATGTGGCCGGCGGCAGCCTGGCGCTGCTGGTGGGCGCGTTGCAATGGCTGCTGGCCAGCTGGACGTGGAAGACGGCCCGACCGAGTTGGTTCCGCACCGCCCACGTCGTTCTCGGACTGACCTATCTGGGGTCCATCGTGGTGGGAGCGGGAGCAGGGTTGGTGCTTGTCCCCCAAGCCATGGGTGGACCATCGCCGCTTGGGGATTTGGTGTTCTCGACATGCTCTGGATCTTGTCCACGGTCATCGCGGCTTTGCTGGGTTGGCGCCTGCGGACCCGTCCCGATCTTCGGGTGCCTCATCACCAATGGATGCTCCGCAGCTACGCTCTGACATCGGCCGCGATCACCCTCCGCCTTTGGCTGCCGCTGGGAATGCTGGCCGGCCTCGACTTTCTGGCCGCCTACGTCGTCATCGCTTGGCTTTGCTGGGTACCCAACTTGCTGGTTGCAGAGGTCTTGGCCAAAAGGATCCACTGATCCACTCGCATCTCAAACTTCGGGCACATTGATCGCCTGCGGAACGAAGTCCACCCGATCCAAGCCATGACGGATATTGTCAGCCCTGTTATCCGGTCGTCCCGACCTGCCCACCCGGCTATCTTACCCACTGTCCATGGCCCCACACCTCATCCTCTTCGACGGCGTGTGCCCCTTCTGCAACGGGGCCGTGAACTTCATCCTTTCGCACGACCCGTCGGGAACCTTTGTCTTCTCCCCGCTGCAGAGCGCGGATGGCAAGCAGTCCCTGGAACTTCAGGGGATCGCCTCCGATCGCCTGGACACTCTTGTTTTGATCAAGAATGGCCAGACCTTCGTCCGGTCGGACGCCGTTTTGGAGATCGCCAAGGACCTCCCTGGACCGTGGTGCCTGCTGAGGGTCTTCCGGGTGGTGCCTCGCCCTCTCCGGGACCTCCTCTACCGGCTAATGGCACGCTACCGTTATGTTCTCTTTGGAAAGCGCGCCACCTGCCGGGTGCCCTCCCCAAAGGACCGCGATCGATTCTTGCCGAAAGCCAACTAGCTGCCCCACAACTAGATGCTCCAATCCCTTTCCCCATTCTCCCTCCCCCCCGACCAGCGAAGCGGGTTCGGGTCGGCGAACCTGGGTTGTCGGATGTGGCTGGGGTTGGCGGGAAGGGAGGGGTAGTGCCCTCACCCTCCCCCTCTCCCCAAAAGGGGAGAGGGTTTCGGTGTTTCGGGCCTTCGACCAAACCGGCAATCAAACGGGCCGTGGGGGACCGGGGGGCTCGAACACTGGAGCGGCCAGTGTCATGAGGATGTCGATCGCGTCGCTGATGCCATCGCCCGACGCCTAGACCTCCATTTCCCAGCCAACCCAGCTAGCCTGAATTCGTCATGGGGAAAGCCCTGCTGATTTGTTGTAAGCCCCATACATTGGGGCTTGGGAAACAGAACCAACAAACCAGAGGGCCCATGTCAAAACGTAATCAAACGCTGGATCTTTTCCCGATGGTCCAAGGCCGCAAAGTCGAGGTGGATTTTGAGGGCGGCAATGTAACGTCAAACGGTGGCGCACTTCTTCTTGGTCTGGCCGATCGCGCCCTTGGAGGTCTTTCGCACCGCATCGCCCGCTGCATTCCGGACAAGCGTCGTCGATCTTCTTGCATCCATTCGCTACCTTCCATGGTCCGCCAGGCCGTCTACAGCTTGTGTCTTGGCCACGAGGATCTGATTGATCAGCGAGACCTGCGCCACGACATCGCCTTGCAGACTGCCGTCGGGCAGGACAAGCCCCTTGCCAGCGATTCCACCCTTGGACGCATCGCCCGCCTGGCCACGCCGCAGACCAACTGGAAGCTCAACGAGCTTCTGATCGACGCCTACATCGAATCGCACCGTGGCAAAGCTCCCCAGGAAATTGTGCTGGATTTCGACGCCACCGATGTGCAGTTGCACGGCACTCAGGAAGGCCGATTCTTCCACGGCCATTACAATGGTTACTGCTATCTGCCTTTGTTCGTGTTCGCAGGAAAGCACCCCTTGTGCGCGATCCTGCGCCCCGCCGATCGTGGCCCCGCTCGAGGTGCTCTGGCTGTACTGGCGGGCTTGACCCATCGACTGCGCCGCGCTTGGCCGAATGTCCGCATCGTCTGGAGGGCCGATGCCGCCTACTGCCGCGACCATATCTTGCGTTGGTGCGAACAAAACAATGTCGGATATGTCGTGGGCGTCCAACCAAATTCCGTCTTGGAAAAGTCGAGCGTAGCGGTTCGCATGGAGGCAGAGGAAGTCTTTTTCCAGACCGCCCAATGGCAAAAATTGTTCGACGAGGTGGATTATCGAGCGGGATCCTGGAAGAGCTCGCGGCGCGTGATCGTCAAGGCCGAACGCAACCCATTGGGACCCAATACGCGCTATGTGGCGACGAACCTCTCGGGCGAACCGCGCCACATCTACGCCGAGATCTACTGCGCTCGCGGCGAAATGGAGAATCGATTCAAGGAGACGCAGACAGACCTGTTCGGATCGAGGCTGTCCCACGGAGGGTTCCAGGAAAATTGGATGCGTCTTTTGATGTCCACCCTGGCATATGTCCTGCAGCACACCTTGCGTGCGATCGGATTGAAGGGTGAGAAGGAGGAGCGATCGACCTGCTCCACCATCCGGATCAAGCTATTGAAGATCGGTGCGGTTGTGACCCGCAACACCCGGCGCATCCGATTGCACCTGTCGTCAAACCATCCCGACGAGGGCTTGTTCCGCAAGGCTTTCGATAGGCTGGCGCTGGCAGCACGCCTGCGCGGATCTCTGGCTCCCGCCCTCGGCTGAGGGCGCGAGGTCCCCGGGCACCCTGAGCCCGGGTAAGGGCGAGGTGCACCCGGTGCCGAAAGAATAGGTGCAACAAACGCGAATGAAGCCCTCAAAACGGCAAGCAAGCGATGTCATATTCTGTCGCACAACAAAACCGAGATATTGAGAATTCGTCGCGACGAATTCAGGCTAGCTCCTGGCGGCGGATAAACACCTGCGCCGCGGCATACCTGGGTGAGTGAGGCTGGTCTGGTATGGAGTTCAAGGTAAGGAAATTTCCATATTGCCGCAGGCCGACTTGTCCTCCAGTGGTGGCATTGATGTCACCACTGGATCGCCTCTTTCGACAAGCTCAGGACAGGCTTTCGGGGACTGCGACCCGGCCCGCACCACAGACAAAAAACGGATCCGCCGTTGCTGGCGAATCCGTTTCTGTTGTTGGTTCAGTCGAGGGCGGATAGCCGACCACCCCTCAAATCTTCATCACTTGTTGATGTTGACCAGTTCGCTGGCTCCCTTGCCCTTCACCACGTAGAGTCCGCTGTTGAGGCTGGAGGACCGCATCTGCGAGCGCAGGTCGGAGAGGTCGTTGGCGTGGAAGGAGCTGAGGCGCGTGCCCTTGAGGTTGAACACCTCGAAGTCCTGTGGGCCTTCGGACACCGCGAGCTTGGGCTCCGAAAGGCTCGATACTCCGAAGATGCCAGTGGTGTTTTTGCCCTTGTTCGAGGCCATGTACTGCTTGAGCCAAGTCATGGCGGGTCGGTCGACGTTGTTCTTGATGAGGCCGGAGTTGCCGTTTGTGGTCCAGGTGGAACCGTAGATGTAGCCCCAAAGGGTGATGCCGTAGACATATTCGGCATTCCAGAATTCCGGAATCTGCTCCTCGTAGCGCTGCTTCTGGAGAGCGTCGTTGTCGGTACCGATGTCGTATTCCGTGATGACCAGCGGCATCTGCACCGCGTCGTGGATCTTCTTGAGTGCGGCCTTGAAGTCGTTGACGTTCATGTCGGTCAAATCGTGCGCTTGCTGTCCGTAGGCATCCACCGGGGCGCCTGCGGCTTTGATCCTCTTGACCAGATCGATGCCCTCGTTGATCTGCCAGCGGAAAGTGTTGTAGTCGTTGTAGATGAGGATGGCTTTGGGCCAGCGTTCGCGCGCCATTTTGAAGGCGGTGGTCACGAACTTGTAATCACCGTTGTTGTCGCCACCCAGGGCCTGGATGATCTTGGTCTTGGGGTAGTTCGAGTGGTACTGATTGTTGCCGGTGCGGATGGCCTCGTTCACCACGTCGATCTGTTCCAAGTCGGGGAATTCCCTCTTGACCGCATCGAACCACTTGGTGATTGCCGTGAGGGTACCTGCCTGGTCTTTGGATTCGAGCCAAGACGGATACTGGCCACCCCAGACCAGGGCGTGGAATTTGAAGCGGCCACCGTTGTTCTTGGCCCAGTTGTACGCGTTCTTGCAACCGGTGAAGTTGTAGGTTCCTTCCCGACCTTCGATGGAGCCCCACTTGCACTCGTTTTCGGCGGTGATCTGGTTCCAGTAGGTTCCGAAGTCGGAACGAACCGCGCCATTGGTGGTGATGTTGCCCAGGAACTTCGAGGCACCGTTCGCCAAGGGCGCGGCACCGGCGGTTCCGGAGAGGAGGGCTCCGGAGAGAAGGAAGAATGACAGATGGATCGTTCGCATACAAAGTCCTTGGTTTTAACCGGGAGGTGACTTGCTGGGTTCGAAGCTATCCCAGGAAAACCGAGCGAACGATCTGTTTGGGAAGAGGCCCTTTGTAGTTTCCTCAAAAGTCCTGGCGCACCGGCCTTGCCACGATGAGATCTCGCATCGTCCACCGCTCCCCTCCTTCGAGTCGGTGACGGAATTTGACATACATTGTGCGACCCAACCTGTATCGAGGCGATGATGGAAACGACAAGCCAATCACCAGAAGGATCGATGCCCATCCAGAACATCCTGCAGTGCGACGAATGCAAAAGCGCATTCGTCGAGACCACGTCTCAAATGAGTTCGCTGTGCCCCGAGTGTTCCCATCAACTCTATGGGAAGGACAATTGCGATCACGAGTTCAAGGACGGAAAGTGCAAGATTTGTCATTGGGACGGCTCGAGATCGACATTTATCAACAAAATGCTGAATCAACAAAACGCGGTATAAGGTCTCCGGAGCACGAACAGAGGGCAAACCCGCCAGATCAGCCTGGCTAACCAAAAACGCCACAACCAAGTGGTTGCGGCGTCAGGTGATTTCAAGCCGGAGACGGTGACCGTGCACAGGACCGTCCGGTGTCGGACTCGTGCCGACCGAGGCAATAGGCCACCCCGCAGCAAGCTGCGGGGTATTTTCTTGGCAAGCGATTTCGAGTCACCGAAGCAAGCTTCTGGGAATGTGACCCGAAGTGATTCAAAATTGCTTGAAGAACGCCCAGGTTTCTTTTTCGATCCAGCTATAATTCGTTCCGGGATCCGTATGCGTGGCCTGGTGTCCGCCAACAAAGGAACCGAATTTCACCGGGTAGCCTTCTTTGCAGCCCGTGAACTCGGTAGTCACGTGAGTGCTGCCGGTCGCGATCTTTGGTTCCCCAGTGCACCCATTGTCTTGGACATGCTGCATGAGGCAATACTTCCCACCCTGTTTCTGCGCATCACTGTTGATCCACTTGCACGTACCATCGGACGTACCGTGTGCCTGGTAATAGGCAATCGGGATTTTCCTGTTGGTCGGCTGGTGGAAATTCCAGTTGGCCGGAGCATAGGTGGCCACGGCTCGAATCCTTTCCGGGAATTGCAAAGAAAGTGCATACGAGAACATGGCGCCGAAGCTGAAACCCGCGACGAAGCGGCGTGTGGTATCCACGCACAAATTGGTCTCGACATGATTCAGAACGTCTGACCAGAAGGTGTAGTCGTTGGGTGCATTCCAGGTGCCGCCCGCGTCTCCCTGCATCGCCACATAAATATTCTGGATATTGTCTTTGGTCGCCATGGTTTTGATGGAATAGAATCCGCTCAGATCATCCCCCGCACTCCCCTTCTCGGCCTCTGCGACTCTTGCGGCGGTGCCGCCCATGCAGTGGTTGCCGAACACCAAGCGGTATGGATTGTCCTTGTTGTAATTGGTCGGAATATCGAGGATGAATTCTCCTCTGCCAGAAACCGTGGAGATTTTGTAGGTACCGGTTTTGGGGAGGACTCCCAGCGCCTTTCCGCACCCCGCGCTCTTGACCGGGGCATTGTTCAGGCCGCCCCACCTGTCGGACGACAGAATGGTGTCCAGCGTGACATTGACGGTCGCGTCCAGCGAGGGGGTCGCGATGGTCTTGCTCTTGTACCCGGATGCCGAGACCGTGATGGAGTCGGTGACCGCGGCCACGCGGGCGAGTCCAGCACCCAGTGGGGTGAAAGATGCCGCCGAGGCAGATCCATTGCCAGCAACCGAGGCGTAGCGGAAGCTTGCCACGCTCTTGTCCACAGTCACCTTGACCAGAAGGACCTGGGTTCCTTGGGCGTGGCGGGCGATGTCGTAGCGGTAGACGCCGCGCTCGGCGCTCGGCATCGTCTCGGTTTTGAGTTGGTTGCCCTTGGTGTCGAAAATCTCAACCTTCACGGAGGTGGCGGTCCTGAGGCTGAACTCGAGAATGCCGTTTTTGAACGACATATCCCTGCTGCCGGGCAACACGGACGGCAAAAGCGTTCCGCTGGTGGTGGTGATGGAGTACATGCCGTCCGCCTGGGTGGTGTCTGCCACGCCGAGCGGAGTCAGCTTGACGATGGCCTTGGCCAGAGCCTTGCCTGCCTGACTGGTGACTTTTCCTTGCAAAACAGCCGACTGCGCAGGGACGATCATCCCCAAAACAGCGACCAACGACAATCCCGCACTTTTGTGCATGAACGACCTCCAGGTTCTCAGCTTCAGTGGTTGTTCCACCGGGTATAGTGGGGAACTTACCTCGACAGTTTCAGTCCCACGGGAAGATCGAGAATGGATTCGTTTGCAGTTTTTACAAAAGGAACAACGGCGATTTCCGACTCCCGGACCATTCCAGTTCAGACACTTTATGTCAAGCCTCCGGATGTCGGTTTGCCCAGCATACATCGGCTCTGGACGTGATTCTGCGAGAGGATGTGGATCTCTCGGAATGCTTCGCAATATCCGATCTGAAGTGATTCAGCGACCCCCATTCCATGGCCCGATTCGGCGCTCCCGAAATTTGAATCTGAAGTGATTCAGCATGCTCCAATCAACACTTCACTGCGCATTCCGGGATTCAATCGCTTCGGGTCTGATTCCCGGAAAGCCTGTCCTGAGCGTAGCCGAAGGGCTTGCTTCGGAGACCCGAAATCGGACCCACTCGACCGGTTCCCCGGCTTGGGCTGGCCACCACGGACAAAAGTGGTAGAATCGCTGCGCGGCAACCCCGCCACTCCTTCCATGCACGAAATTTTCGAATACTCCAACTACCGCAAGTTCCTGAGCGACCTCTACGCGGTACGCAAAGCCGCCAACCCCGCCATTTCCTACCGCTACCTGGCCCAAAAGGCCGGATTCGCCTCGCCCAGCTTCATCGGCAAGATCCTCTCAGGCGAAACCAACATTTCCCACCAGACCTTGCTGCGACTGGTGGACGTGTTCCAACTGGCCGGACCGGAGGCGGAGTATTTCGAACTGTTGGTCTACTACGACCTCGCGCGCACCGAGCTGGACAAGAAGCATTACTTCCAGCGAATGAACGCCTTGCGGTCTCGCCACGGACATCCAACCGACGCCTCCGCCGTCCTCCACTCCGCCTGGTACGTTCCCCCGCTTCTCACCCTGATCGACCTGGGCCTGTTCCACGGAAACTACGCAGACCTCGGCCGGATGGTCACTCCGCCCATCACCGCCCAAGAATCCCGTCTGGGTGTGGAGAGCCTGATCATGTCGGGCCATGTCCGCAAAGAGGAATCGGGCAAATACATCGTGCAGGTCCGGTCCAAACCTGCCAATCCGCCGTCATCCCATCCCTTCGAGCCCACGCAGGACCCGGTAGACGAGGCGAGTGTGACGCGCTTGATGGCCACCTTGCCCAAGGCGACCCCGAGCGATCTGACAGGTCGGATCCACCAACTTCGCGACGAACTGATGGGCCTGCTGCGGCGCGCCCACCAATCCGGCGAGTCCTCCCGCTGAAAGGCATCGGGCCTTAGGTCGGGAATCCTGGTCCTTTCGTGGAACGGGGCCAGGCCTGATTCCTGCCAGGAAACGCTATTTCCGGGGCTCGGTGGGAAACGTCCAATCCGAAAATGGCGCGCTTTAGGTTCTAGAGCAGTCGATCCGGCATCATCGTGCCTGGAAACCTGAGGGACTTGGACCATGAAGACATCTTATCGCTCCTGGATCATCGCTTCCCTGGTTGCCGTTTGGTTCGCTGGCTGCGAGCTGGTGGACACTCCCGTGGAGACCGTCAAGGAAGACACCACTTCGGTGGCCACCGCGCGGGCGGATTCCGCAGCCAAGGCCGACTCCTTGGCGAAGGTGAAAAGCCAGCACGCGAAGGATTCCTTGGAAAAGGACAAGGCCCACCAGGACTCGGCGCTGACCAAGAAGATCAAGGACAAGTCCAAGGCCGATTCCCTGGCCGACCTCCAGTCTTGCAAGGAATCGAGCGAGGAAAACGACGACGATGACAAGTCGAAGTCCAAGGAGGATTCGAAGTCCGACGACAAGGACAAAAGCAAGCAGTACGACAACCGGGAGTCCGACTCCCACGACGAGGACTCCCGCTGTTCGGATTCCCTCAAGCGCATTCGCGAGCGGCACGAAAAGGAGGCCATGGACGATCTGCGCATCTGCGACGACCTCTACAAGAAGTCCCGCAACGCAACCGAGACCAATGTGCGGCACTGGAACACCGAACACTGTACAGATTCTGTCTCGGATGTGCGCGAACGGAATTTGGAAGAGGAAGTCCGCATCACCCAAAAGCGGGCCGATTCCGTCTTGATCGCGCAGCGTCGCGCCGACTCGCTGTCCAGACTCCAGCGCATCGCCGATTCCCTCCAGAAGGTGCGTGAGCGCCATCTGGCCGATTCGCTGGCCGCCTCGAAGCTGCGCACCGACTCCCTCAAGAAACTGCGCGATCTGGCGACCCTGGATTCCCTCGCCAAGGTGCAGCGGGCGAAGGATTCCCTCCAGCGATCGACCTTCGTGCGGGACTCCCTGAAACAACTGGAGCTGGATCGGGCCCTCGCCGAACGCAAGAAGGCCGATTCCCTCATCGCCCTGCGCAACAAGGTGGTCTACGATTCCCTGCTGGCGGTGCGTCTGCGGCAGGATTCGCTGAACCAAGTGGACCTCGCTCGGCTGGCGGCGCTGCAGAAAACCTCCGACTCCCTGGCGGCCCTGCGCAACAAGCGCATCAACGATTCGATGGCCATCGTCAAGCGCACCCAGGATTCCATCGCCTACGTCCTGAGCCTGCGCATCACCCTGGAACGCAAAACGGCAGACTCCCTGGCGGCCCTGCGCAACAAGCGCATCAGCGATTCGATGGCCATCGTCAAGCGCACCCAGGATTCCATCGCCTACATCCTGAACCTGCGCATCACCCTGGAACGCAAAACGGCAGACTCCCTGACGGGCCTGCGCAACCAGCGCATCAACGATTCGATGGCCATCGTCAAGCGCACCCAGGATTCCATCGCCTACATCCTGAACCTGCGCATCACCCTGGAACGCAAAACGGCAGACTCCCTGACGGGCCTGCGCAACAAGCAGATCAACGACTCGCTCCTGCGCATCCGCATCCAACAAGACTCGCTCAAGCAGATCGAACTTTTGCGGAGCCTCGCCCAAAAGCGCATCGCCGATTCCCTGCTGGGAATCGAAAACAAGCGCATCGGCGACTCGGTGGCGCTCGTGCAGCGCACTCGAGATTCGCTGCGTTCCATCGAGCTTGCCCGGCAGGCGGCGCTCCAGAAAACGGCAGACTCCCTGAAGGCGATCGCGCAACGGAAAACCGCCGACTCCCTGGCCGCGATCCGGCGCGTGCAGGACTCCCTCTGGAAGATCGAATCGGCCCGGCTCACCGCCGCGAAGAAGACAGCGGATTCCCTGGCCGCCCTTCGCGCCAAGCACGTCGACGACTCCCTCGCAACGGTCCGGCGTACGCAGGATTCGTTGCGGCAACTCGAAATCGCCCGGCTCGCCGCCGTGAAGAAGACCGCCGATTCGCTTGCCGCCCTGCGTGCAAAATTTGTCGAAGACTCCCTGTTGGCGCTCCAGCACGCCAAGGACGCCGAATACATGGCCAGGTACCTGCGCACCCAGGATTCGTTGGCGCGCCTCGAGCGCATCCAGGACTCCCTGGAGCAGGTCCGGCTCCAACGCATCGCCGATTCCATCGCGGCCGCCCAGGAAGCCCACGCCAAGGCCTGCGCCGACGTGAACACCCTCATGGCCAAGTACGTCGCGGAAGGATCCCTGCTGATCAGCCGCCACAACGACTCCGCGAGCCTCATCCTGGTGGACCGCAAGAAGATGGGCACCACCATCTGCACGGAATACCGGTCGCTGTTCGACCGCTCCATCACCGACTCGCTTCTGTTCATCCGACGCTCCAGCGGCATGGCGAACGTGATGATCCTCAACGGGCAGTCTTCCAGCAAGCCGACCGACGACCTGTACGCGACTCTCGGCTCCAACTCGGCGGAAATCGTCGCCTTCCTCCGTCGCTACATCGCCACCGGGACGGCGGCCGGAACCTACCGGTAGAGGGAGGATCCGGCCCCATCAAGGCATGACGACCAATCGGGTTGTCTCGATGCCTCCCACGGCGTGCAAGCGCACCACCGCGGTGCCTGCGCCTCGGGAGCGGAACTCGGACCGACCGTTGCCGTCAAGGGCACCTTCGCCGATCCGTTCGCCGGAGGGAGACAAAATCTGGTATCGTGCTCCGGCCAAGGCCGCACCGGCTTCCAGCACCAAGCCCCGGGGGGTGCGCGACACGGAAAGGGACGCCCTTGCCGAAATCGCCACGGCGGAGGTCGGCGTGAAATCGAGGTCCACCACGATGGGGTCGTGGTCGGAGGAAGCATATGGGTCGGGCCTGAAGAACGAATCGATCTGCGCTGCGCTCTTGTACTCGCGGTTGTAGTTGAGCACGGTCGGTTCGTCCGCGTTGATGGCCCAGTGCCGGGCATGGGCGAAGCCGGCCAACGAGGGACTGGCGAAGGCGTGGTCGAGCATTCCAAATGCGCTGCCGAACTGGTAGCTGTAGGCGGAGTCGCCCTCGTCCCGAATGGCGAGATTCACCAACCCGGCGCCTTGCAGCGCGGCGATGGGGTCTTCCTTGGCGTAGGCGTTGAAATCGCCGATCATCAACGCATGGGTGCTGGAGGTGCCCGTGGGCCTCGATTCCACCCATTTCGCCAGGGCTTTCGCGGCGCGCGTGCGCACCTGGTTGCAATTGCCCTGGCCGTCCCCGATATCCGGATCGTTGGCGCATGCCGAACCCTTGGACTTCAGGTGGTTGACCACCACGGTGAACTTTTGGCAGGTGGCCTTGTCCCGGAAGGTCTGGGCCAGAGGAACGCGGTTGAAGTTGTCGGCGAAGTCGGGATCGATGGAGGCCAGGAGACTTGCGACGGAATCTGTCGGTTCCACGCGCGAGGCGCGATAGATCTGGGCGACCTTGATCGCGTCGGTGCCCAGGGGGTCGGTGGATACGTGTTTCCAGGTACCCGGCTGGGATGCATCGTTCAATCCCCGCACCAGATCCAGCAGGGCGGAATCGGTCGGATGGTTTTCGATCTCCATCAACCCCACGATGTCGGCGTCCAAGGCCAGGATGGCCGCGACGATCTTGGATTTCTGGCGAGCGAATTCCACGCTGTCGTTGGCACCTCGGCAACCGAGGCTGCGCGAAGGACCGCATTGGGCGCCCGTGCCCAGGGTGGTGAAATAGTTCAGGACGTTGAAACTCGCCACCCGCACGTCCCCGCCGGGAGCGATGGGTGCGGCGGTGCGCGCATTGGCCTTCACGAAGGTGGGCGCGGCCGTTGGCTGCAAGGTCCACAGGCCAAAGCCGTAGTCGAGGATCCCCACGAGGCCCTCCACCTGGTCGCCGGTGCGCAGGGTGTTGGCCGCGCTCAGTCCACCGGTGGGAAAGCCAACAGATGCCGGATTTTGGACGTTGGATCCATCGTTGATGGTCAGGCGCGAAAGGCTGTCGGCGCGCAAAGCGGCCAGAGCAGCGCTCCCCGGCAGGGCGACCTGGGTCGGGGCCATCTGGCGTCCTGGAGAAACCACCATCTCGCCATAGCGGCCTAATGTGTAGTTGCCGGTCACGACCAGCCTTTGGGGAAGCCGCACGCGCATGCCCTCCCAGCGTTCCGCGCCACGCAGGCTGTCCAGCGGCAGCACCAGATCGGTTGCGACAGGAAGTGTCATACCGCTGGCCAGGACCACCACCTGGGGAAAGGAGATTTCCGTCAGACCGTAGTATTCCAGGACCTTTCCGGTCACCAGCACGGAATCCCCGACACCCACGCCTGCCGTGCCCGATCCCAGGAAAACGAAGATGCCTTCGGAGGTTTTTGGATCGTCGTCCTTGCCATCGTCCGGGGTCTGGACGTGGAATCCCTTCAGTCCGGTGCTCGCCGTGAAATCGCTGGTGACGATCCCCGCGAAGCTGACCGTGCTGTCCAGGTACGGACTTGCCGAATCGCTCCCCTGGATCGCATGGATGGGCAGGAGCCTGGAAGGAAGGACCGTATCAGGGGCAATCGTGGTGTCGGTTCCAAAATGCGTGAAGCGAAGTTCGAAGTTGTCGATCCCCCATGCGTCGTCGTTGCCCGTGGCATTGACATCGGCCCACGCCAGCTCGAGGGTGTCCCAAGCCGCCAGCTTCACGGCCAGCATGGATTGGACGGTCTGGGCATCCACGTTGGCGTTTGGGTTGCGCGTGTTGGTGTTTCCCTGGTCGGCTCGGATGGTAAGCCCCGCGGCAGCCACAGCGCCCCTGTGGTTGATCTGAACCGACGCTGCCATGGAATCGGTGGTGGATCCGCCCAACCGCCATTGCTCGGCCGAAAACCGGACCCACACGGAATCGATCGCCTTGCCGGTGTTGTTGACCAGTCGAAATTCGATCCGGCCGGTCAGCGAACCGCTGGCCAAAAGCCCCAGGGCATGATCGGTCGAGCCGAACGCTCCAAAGCTGTAAGTGTTTCCGGAATTGGACTGGCCGGAATCCGCCGCAAGGCTGGTATTGGCATTGGTACCGGCTTCCACGACGCTCCATCCATCGGGCAGCTTGGAAAACTCGGCAGTACCTGTCGTGATCAGCCCATCGAAATTCTGGCGGTACACCGCGATGGTGTCTTCGAGGGTGGGAAGCGCGGCCTGCAGCCCCGAGGCCAGGGCAAGCGCACAGAGGAGGGGGGTTGGAATCGACATCGATGGATCTCCCGCGTTGACGTCAGAGACGACGGCTGGATCCAAAGAAGGGTGCTCGAGGTCACAACCCTGATACGCCCCGGTCAAGTCCCGGGTTCAATGTCACACGTCCTGATCCACCTTCTCCCACTGAAGGCGCACGATGTTGCGCTCCTGTGCGTGGAACTCCACACCCACCAGGTAAACAGGTCTGGCCTGACCATCCGGCCGGGTTTGGCCCAGGTACTTCTTGTGGTAGCCCTTGGCGCGGATCTGCTCCAGCGCGGGGTTGGTGTCCTTCACGAGATCGACGACCTTGAACTCGAACACGAAGGTCGCATGCTCCATCCGAACGGCCATGTCCAACCGTCCATGGCTGGTGGATTCCTCCGGGTGGGTGTCCAGGCCCATCGCGGTGAAGTAGCAGTAGAAGATGCTCGCATAGTAGCCCTCGTAGCTGGCCATGCGGTTTTTGGTGTACCACTCGAAGGGGATGCTCTCGAAGAACCCCTGGAAGACCTCACGGAATCTGTCCAGATCCGAGGCGTGGAGCGCATCCCACAACCGATCCTGGTTGGGAAGCTTGACCTCCATTTCGTCGACAAAATACGTCAGCAGGTGGTTGGACAGGCTCTGCTTGACCTCCTGGTTGGGAAGACGCAACCGGTAGCGTAGCGCACCTCCGCGATCGGTCACGCTGTCGATGGTCAGATACCCGGTCTGGAACAGCAGGGTGGCCAGCGAGAGCTTCTCCAGCTCGAAGGCGCCCAGGATCTCTTCGGAGGCCGTGATCGATTCCAGGTCCGGCACGGCGAAACGTTTTTGCGCCAACAACTCGATCAGAAAGGTGGGAGTGGCGGTTTCGAACCAATAGTTGCGGAACTCGCGGGTTTTCAAGTACAAGAGCACGTCGAACGGATTGTAGACGCCTTCTTCTTCGGCGAATCGGTACCCGTTGTACCAACGCTTGACCTCGGCGAGTGCCACCCCCTCCAACGCCGGGGCAAACACGGACTCCAGCTCGGCTTGAGTGTACCCGCACAGGGCACCGTAGCCAGGAGAATGGCTGATATCCTCGAGGTTGTTCAAGCCGCTGAACAGGCTTACCTTGGAAAACTTGCTCACCCCGGTGATGAACACGAATTTCAGGTGCTCGTCGGCATCCTTGAGCACGGAATACAGGTTTTTCAGCTCTTCCCGCATCGCCACGGCCACGTCGCTTTTGGCGATGTTGTCCAGAATGGGCTTGTCGTATTCGTCCACCAGCACCACCACCTTGCGGTTGTGGCGAAGGTGAAGGTTTTCGATCAACTCGGCGAATCGCTCCTTGAGGGATTCGCTCTTGAGCTCGATGGATTCCGAATCACTCCAGTTCCGCAAACGGTCGGTGAACACGGATCGCAATTCGTCCGGGCTTCGCAACACCCCAGCGCCCCAACTGAGCTTCAGGACGGGATATTTTGTTTCCCAGTCCCAATTGTGTTCCAGGAACAAGCCCTGGAAAGGCTCCCGGTTGCCCAAAAATGCCTGACGCAAGGTATCCAAAAACAAGCTCTTCCCAAACCGGCGCGGCCGGGACAGGAAGTAGAATTTGCCTTCCGTCGCCATCTTCTGGACATATTTTGTCTTGTCCACATAGAAGTAGCCTTCTCCAACCACTTCCGAAAACGTCTGGATCCCGATGGGGTACTTTTTCATGCGTGGAAGGAAATCTACCTCCTACGCGATTCATCGCTGCGTTCTCCCGCGGCCAGCGAAGCGGCGCCGCGCGAAACGGCATCACCTCGAATCGTGCGATGACCCGCAATTCACCGCTACGTTCTACCGCGGCAAGCGAAGCGGCGCCGCGAAAAATGGCTCATCATAAACAATCGCGCACTGACCCGCAGATCGTGGATGCAGACGAAGTGAAAAGAGCCCTCCTGGACCCGAAGGCGTACGCGGCGGTACGTCGAGGGTCCAGGAGGGCTCTTTGAGCGAGTATGCGCCGCGAGATGAGGGTCAGCGCTTGATCCACTCTTTATGAATTTCCGGAATGTCTTCCAGCAACTGCACGGTCACCTGGCTGGTGGGCTTGGTGATCACGTCGTCCGGCTTGCCCTGATCGACGATCTTGCCTTCGTGCATGATGAACAGGCGGTCGGACACGTAGTAGGCCAGGCCGATGTCGTGCGTCACGAAGATGATCGTCATCGACAATTCCTGCTTGAGCTTCATCAGGTAGTCGAGGATGTTGGCGCGCACGCAGGCGTCCACCATGGAGGTGGGCTCGTCGGCGATCAGCACCTTGGGCCGCAACGCGAAGATGCGGGCCAGGAGCATGCGCTGCATCTGTCCACCGGACAACTCGAAGGGATACTTGCCTTCGATGTCCTTGGGAGCCACGTTGACCGCGATCAAGCCGGCATCCACGCGATCGGAAATCTCCTGCTGGGTCAGCTTGACCTTCTTGATCTTGAAGGCGGCTTCCAGCTGCGAGCGGATCGTGAAGAACTGGTTGAAGCAGCTGAACGGGTCCTGGAAGATGAACTGGACTTCGTCCCAGTGCGCCTTCTGGTCCACGATCTTGTGGCCTTCGTATTCGAAGGTGCCCTTGGTGGGCGTGTAGAGGCCGAGCATGATCTTGGCGAGCACGCTCTTGCCGCAACCGGAACCACCGACGATGGAAACGATCTCGCCGTCGGCGATGTCGAACGAGACGCCATTCACCGCGGTGACAGCCTTCTTGCCGGAGCCGAAGATGCGAACGACGTCTTTCGCCGAAAAGATGGGCGTGTTATTCGGCATAATCGCACCTCACGAGACGGTCGGCGAACATACGGATTTCCTGCTTGTTCTGGCGGCACTCGGGGCGCACCACCGGGCAACGCTCGGCGAACCGGCAGCCCACGATCTCCTTGGCCAGCGAGGGCGGAGCGCCTTCGATGGCCACGGGTTTGCGGTCTTTCTGGCCTGCTTCGGCGGAAAGCATCGCCCCCATCAAAGCCTTGGTGTACGGGTGCTTGGGCGAGAACACGATCTGTTCTGCAGTGCCCTTTTCCACGAACTCGCCGGCGTACATGATGGCGATGTTGTTGGCCACGTGCCGCAGCAAGGGAAGCTCGTGGGTGATGAAGATCATCGATTTGAAGATGCCCGCGTCCAGCAAGTCGAAGATCATCTTGATCACGACTTTCTGGGTGGAGACGTCCAGCGCGGAGGTCGGCTCGTCGGCGATCACCATCTGCGGATTGAGCAGGGTGGAAATCCCGATCACCGAACGCTGGCGTTCACCGGCGGTCAGCTGGATCGGATAGCTGTTGAGGATGCGCGCCGTTTCCTTGCCGAAAAACAGCTGGAAGCGTTCCATCAGCCGCGCGTTGGTGGCCGTGGAGTCGGTTCCACCTTCGTGGGCGGCGATCACGTCGGCGGCGATGTCCTTCACCTTGCGGGTGGGGTTCAGTGCGTTGAAGGCGCCCTGCGGAATCATGCTCACCTTGCGGGAGAGGACGTTCTTGCGAACCTCTTCCGGGGTGCGGTTCATGAGCGACTCGCCCGCCACCCGCACATCGCCCGCCGAAGGATAGAGGGGCGGAATGAACAGACCCATCAGGCCGTTCACCAGGGTGGATTTGCCACAACCCGATTCGCCTGCGATCCCGAGGATTTCGCCTTCCTGCATGGTGAACGAAACATCGGTCACCGCGCGGATTTTGTCGCCAAAACGCGTGAGGTAGTGGAGGCTGAGGTTTTCGACTTCGAAAGTCTGCTTGGCCATGGTCGTCCTACTTCCGCAAGCGGGGGTTGAACACCCCCTCCATGGAGGTGTTGATCAGATACAAGGCGAACACGATCAACGTGATGAGGATCGTGGATGGGAAGAAGGCGTACCAGTAGCCTCCGTTCAACGCTCCATTGGCCTTGGCGTCGTTGAGGATCACTCCCAGCGATTGGGTGTCGGCAGGGCCGAGTCCGATCATGGAAATCGCAGATTCGGACAAGATTCCGGAGGCGATCTGCAGGATGAACACCATGAACACGTAGGAAAGCAAGTACGGCAGGATGTGTTTCATGATGATGGCCAAGGTGCCATCGCCATTGATGCGCGCCAGGGCGATGTGGTCACGGCTCTTCAGCGACGCGGCTTGGGCTCGAACAGCACGTGCGCTCCAGGTCCAGGTGGTGCATCCGATGATCAGTCCGATCAGGGTCAGCGAACGGCCTTCCGGGAAAGTGGCCGAGATCAGGATCAGCACGATGATGGATGGAATCACGATGAACAGGTTGGTGAGCATGTTGAGGATGTCATCCACCAATCCACCCTTGAAGCCTCCGTAGATACCGACGAGGGTGCCTACAGTCGTGGCGATGATCCCGGCCAGGAAGCCCACATACAAGCTGGAGCGGAGGCCCTTGATCAGAAGCGACACGTAGTCGCGTCCGAGGTTGTCCGCTCCCAGCAGGAGTCCCTCGCCCGGAGGGGCGTAACGGGCATGATCCGTGGCGAGGTTCAAGTTGTAAAACAACGGGGCCACCAAGGCGAACAGCATGGTGCCGAAAAAAATCGTCGCCCCGATCACGAACATGGGCGATTTGAGGAGGTTGCGTAGAAGCTTCATTTCAGTTCCCTCCCATCTGGAGTCCGGCCTTGACGCGCGGGTCGAGGAATCCGATCAGGATGTCCACGGTGAAGTTGGCGATCAGGACACTCACAGTGACCAGCAGGGTGCAACCCTGGATCAGCGGATAGTCGTTGTTTTGGATGGCCGTCAGGATGGCCAGACCAAGGCCTGGGTAGGAGAAGATCATTTCGGTGATCAAGGCGCCACCGATCATGGTTCCCAGGCTGAGCGCCAAGCCCGTGAGCTGCGGCAGCATGGCGTTGCGGAACAGGTACATCAGCACGCGGCTTTCCTTGAGCCCCAACCACTTGGCGTACTTGATGTAGTCGGTTCCCAGTTCGTAGATGCCCATGGAGCGCATGCCGATCGCTTGACCACCCGCCAGGATCAGGAAGATGGAAAAGAAGGGCAGCACGTAGTAGTAGGCGGCGGAGGCGAAGAATTCGAAGGTGAATTCCCGCACCATTCCTGGATCGAATCCCCCGGTGGGCGGGAAGATGGGAAACTGGATGGCGAACACGTAGACCAGGAGCATGCCGAAGACAAAAAACGGCACGGCGCTGACAAAAAGCGCCACAGGGAAGAAAATCCTGTCGAAGTTGCCGCGGCGGTAGGCCGCGAGCGCTCCGAGCAGGTTGCCGACGATCCATCCGAACACGATGGTGGGCAGCTGGAGGGCCAGAGTCCAGGGGATCGCGTCCAGGATGAGTTCGCTGACCTTCTTGTTCTTGATGTAGGAGGTCCCCAGGTCGCCCTGGAGACTTCGCTTCAAGTAGGCGCCGAACTGTTCGAGGGAACTGGTCCGGACGGCCTCCATGGTGTACACGTCGACCATTTTGTTGGATTGCGTCGCGGAGTCCCAGACCTCTCGCTGCGACTTGACCTTCTGCTCAATGACATTGCCCTGGTCATCGACCTTCGCCATCCCGAAATCCTTCAGGAGTGCGTTCTTCTTGGCGTGGGCCGCATCCTCGGAAAGACCACTGGCACTTTGGCCCATGATGATTTCCACTGGATCCGACGTTCCCATCCGAGGCAGGAAGAAGTTGATGGTCACCGCCACCAGGAAGGTGATGAAATACCATCCTCCCCGCTGTAGGATGAATCGAGCCGTTGGGTATTGCTTGAGCATGGAGATCCTTTATCCGGTTCAGGGCTCTTGCTTGGCGAGCTTGAGCTTCCAGAGCGTGTTGATGCCCGCACTGACCCATGGCAGCTGGGCGGGACCGTAGGCGTTCTTTTCCGTGGGCCAGTTGGTCCAGGTCTTTTCGCTGAACTGGTAGAACTGCTCGGGCAGGTAGACCAATGGGACGGCGGGCTGGTCGTCGAGGAAGATGTTGTTGAGCTGGACGTAGGCCTTGCGCAACGCGGCAGAATCTGTCGTGAGCGGAATGGCGTTCAGGAGGCTGTCGACCTTGGGGTTGTAACCAGGAACGCCGGGCTGGTTGTAACGGCCCTGGTTCTGGTTCATGCTGCCGGTTTCCGAAGGCTGCCAGTTGCGACTGGACATCACCGCATCGAAACGGCTCCAAGGAAGGGATGGTGTGATGACGGAGGCGGGCTTGTCCATGAGCAGGTCGAACTTGCCGGAGGACTTGGCCGGCCAGTACTGGCTGGCGTCCACGAATCCTTCGCGAGCGTCGATCCCTGCTTCGCGCAGGCTGGCGACCGCCAAACGAACCATCGCTTCCCAGTCCGACCAGCCGGTGGGCGAGGTGATCAGCAATGTCTTGAGCTTCTTGCCAGCCTTGTCGGTGGTGTAGTCGAGGGAGCCGTCCGGCTTGCGCACGGCCTTGTAACCGGCCTCGGCGAGGATCTTCTTGGCGGATTCGATCCCTGGGGCCACGGAGTGCTTGGCGGCTTCGGCGGAGTCGTAGAACTTGCCTTCCAATCCGGTGGGCATCACCAATCCGGGGCGCATGTCGATGGAATAACCGGACACGGCGAGTCTGCGGATCTTTTCATGGTCGATCGCGGCGGCAAATGCGCGACGGAAATTTTTGTCGTTCATCGGTTCGCGAGTCACGTTGAAGATCATCATGGGGATCGCGCCGGGCAAGTAGTATGGCTCCTTGTCCAGCCATGTGCTGATGCCGTTTTTCTTTTCGTCGCCGATCTGCGGAATGAAGGTCATCGAGGCGTCGATGGTGCCTCGCTGCATGCCGGTCGCGAACGCGTCGTTGCCCTTGAAAATCGGGTGGATGATGAATTTCGGCGCAGGCAACTGTCCGCCGTGCAGCGCCTGGTTTCCCCAGTAGTCGTCGCGGCGTTCGAGAATGATTTTCTCGGAGGAGTAGCTCTTGAGGTTGTAGGGGCCGGACACCACGGGTTTTTTGTCGATCGCCAGTTTTTTGACCGAGTCGAGCTTGTTGCCGGCGGAGGCGATGAGCGGCTCGAACACGTGAGCGGGAGCGATTCTGGTGGACTGGAGCATGTCCAGGATGGCCAGCGGGTTGTTGCGCTGCTCTTTGTCGACCATGAACGTCAGACGCTCGGTCTTGATGCCGCCGTTTTCGACGGTGGAGACTTTGATTTCGGAAATGAATTCGATCACGTACGCAGAGGCGGCTTCCTTGAAGCGGCGTCCGAGGTCGAACACGAACTTGACGTCGGTGCTGGTGACGGGTTTGCCGTCGCTCCACTTGGCGGCGGGGTTGAGGTCCACCACGACACTGTCGTTGTTGCTGCTCACCAAGGTGCCCAAGCCGGGTTCGACCTTGCCGGTGAGGGAGTTGTATGAGACCATGGTCTCGTACATCAGGTTGAAACGGTCGTTGACCGGCCATGCTGGCTGCCAGGATTCGGCAAGAGGATTGAACGTGGAAGGCTCTCCCCATTGGGAGCCTGCCAGGTAGAGAGCTTCCGTGCGAGCGATCTTGCCGGTGGGTTCCTTGCAACCCGAGAAAAAGGCGGCAACCGCCACCGTGGCAAGGCCCAGAGAAATCTTGCTAGCTCTCATGAAAACCCTCATTTCTGCGTAGACTGGCGAGTCGACAGGTACTGGACCCTCAGGTCCGGGAGTGCGCAAATATAAATCAGACCGGCGAGTAGAGAATGCCTCAACCGAGATTCTTCTGACGCAAGTCGCGTCCATCCGCACCCAAGCGCCAACATTAGGCTCGGATTAGGGCTGAAACACTTCAGGTGCGACTGGAAGCCGAGGTCAACCACCCGCTGGCTCGAAAAAGCGCCGTCACCGTGAGAGCATCGGTAATGCGGCCATCCAAGGCCATGGCCACCGCCTCGGCAAATGGCACGCGCATGGTCTTCATGTCGCCTTCTGTCGATTCCCGCGCGAGACTTCCCTCGGTCAGGCCACGGGCAAGCCACAGATGCGCCGTTTCGTCCGTGACCGAGTTCGATGGATGGATCACGCCCAATGGGATCCACTCCGAGGCGGAAAGCCCGGTCTCTTCCATCAACTCGCGCTGCATTTCCGTCAGCGGATCCGCCTCTCGGCTGCCGCCCCCTTCAGGGATTTCCCAGGTCCACAGGTCCAGCGGGTAGCGATGCTGCCCCACCAAGGTCACCGTTCCATCCTCGTGGAGGGGAACGCAAGCCAAGGCGCGATTCTTGAAATGCACGACTCCGTACACTCCGTCTTGGCCACTGGGATCCTGGACCTGATGGTGCTCCACCCGGATCCATGGGTTGTTGTACGTGACCGCCCGCGAGATTTGGGTCCACGGCCCGATCTTGATCCGATTCTCCCAGACGGGGGAATCGTCTTGGGGATCGCGAGGGCGACCTGTTTCGTGTCTGCTCGACATTTTCCCCTCTTTACAGGAAATCCCGATAATCGACGTCGGAAAAAATGTTGTCGCGACTCTCCAATGCCTCCAGTTCGTCCACAGGCACGGTCTGGCCGTCGCGAAGGATCTCGTAGAGGCGATTGAAAGCCACGAGGTGTTCCTTGGTGCGCTGCACGGCATATTCCACGGAGGTGCCCGTGCGCATGATGAACGCCCAGTCGGAGCTCTGCGCAAGATACAGTTCGCGCGCCATCTGGTTGAGCGCCCGCTTGTAATCGCCCCAGGCATCCGGATAGCGCTTGGCCATCTCTTCCATGCGATCGGCCGCGGCGTGCAGATGCGGATAGATCCAATCGTTGGTGGGATTCACCCACACGTCTGAATATCCCAGATGCCCCCAGGTGCTGAAGGCCGGTTGCTGGCGCTGGTTGATCGGATGGGCTTCCAGGTAGTCCGAAGGACGGATGGGCTGGAGTTCGTCCGGACTGTTTTGCAGGTTCTTGAAGACGTGGTAGAGGAACTCCGGTCCCTCGTACCACCAGTGCCCGTAGAGTTCCGCATCGTAGGGCGCCACGATCAACGGCGGTCGATCCATGAAGCGCGAGAGCCAATCCACCTGCTTGCGGCGGTTGGCGACAAAATCTGCCGCGTGGACGGCCGTCTTCGCGAAGGCCCGCGCCGGATCGTAGGGTTCCTGCGCCACGCCTTTGCCGGTGATCCGGTAGTACTTGAATCCGGTGTTGGTCCGCAGTCCCGGAATATGCTGGAAATCGTGGAGGTACTCCTCGTCCAGATCGAACCCGATGTCGCGGTAGAACTCGCGGTAGTCGGGATCGCCGGGATAACCTGTTTCCGCCGACCACACCGCACGGCTGGTTTCCGGATCGCGCGCGAAGCAGGCCGGTCCCGCACCGGTGATGGTGGGCGCGTAGACGCCAAAGCGCGGAGGCGGCTGTCCAAACAGGATGCCGTGGGTGTCTGTGAAGAAGTACCCGATTCCCGAGGCGGCCAGTTCCTGCTCCAAGCCCTCGTAGTATCCGCATTCGGCCAGCCAGATCCCGTTGGGATTGCGCCCGAAATGGCGCTTGTGGGCGCGCACGCCCTGGCGGATCTGGGCGCGGATGGCTGCCGGATTCTGACGCAGGGCGGGCAGGAATCCGTGGGTGGCGTTGCAGGTCACGATCTCCAGGTTGCCGCGATCCTGCCAATGACGGAATCCGGACAAGAGGTCGCTGCCGTACCACTGCCCAAAAAAGCGTTTGCACCAGGTGAACTTGTCGTGGTACATGCGCGCCAGCGATTGGAAGCGCGGCACGAACTGCGTGCGACGCAGTTCCTTTTCCGAAAGTTCGATCAGGTGGTCCAGATGCTCCAGGTAACGCGCTCGCAGGAGCGGATCGGCAAGCATCTCGGCCAAGGGAGGCGTGATGGACATGGCCAGCCTGAACTGGACACCTTCCGCATCCAGGCGATTGAACACGTCCAGAAGCGGGATGTAGGTCTCCGTGATGGCCTCGAACAGCCAGTCTTCTTCCAGGTGCCTTGCGTTTTCAGGATGGCGGACGAATGGCAGGTGGGCATGCAGAAACAGCCCGAGGTATCCCTTCGCCACGCGTCAGTCTGTCCAACGACGGGCGGCGGGTTTGGCCTCGCGAACCTGCTCACCCGTGCGATCCACGGCGCGCACGTCCATCTTGAGCTCGGTGCCGTGGGGGAAGGGGAACTTGACGCGGAACGTTCCATCCGGGTTCAACTTGAGCGGCTGCCCCATCAGGGTCACCTGGGCGTCGGGCTCGGTGGCACCGTACAGGACCAATTCCGTTTCCACCCACAGCCAGAAATCCTTCTGACGGTTTTTGGGAGGCTGGAATTCGCCCGACGACAATCCCGACCAATGGACCTGCGAGCCCACGGAACTGTTGCTCCAACTGGAAGGCAGCTGGAGGAATTCCGCCGAACTTGGCGCCCACGAACTTGGAGCGAGCTCCATGCGTCCCATTCCCGATCCGAAAGAGGTGAGCCAGGCAGCTCCACCCATCACGTGGGAGCCTTCGCTGCGTTCTCGCAACTTGCGGATCAGATCCTGGATTCCTTCGCCGTCGCCGAGACCTGCCGCCGCGCGGAACAGTTCTTCGGAAGCGATGGAGATCCATTCCTCCTGGTTCCCGACATTGGCCATGCCCGGTTCGAATCCCACTGGCTGGGAGCGGGCCACACCTCTCCATTCGCCCTGGGGGGTGATCCAACCGTACTCGAAGGTGTACACGCGTCCCTGGTAGGGAAGCTTGGCGTACCAGGATCGGGCGAACGGAGCCACTTCGATGTCCAGCGCCACGGGGGCGTTGGTGCCGTCGAAATAAAGGCCCGTGGTGTCGAATCCGCGCAGTCGCAGCACGCCTTCGGCGTTGGGCATTTCTTGTCTGGTCTGTTCGGACAATTCCCAGTAAAGGTGGGTCCACTCGGGATCCTTGGGAATCGCCACCAAGCGATCCACCCCATATTCCGGGGGAAGCTCTCCGGCAAGCAGAGGCGACTTGGCCTGTCCAGTCTTCTGGATCCGGCCGTCCTTAGGCTTGCGCTGGCCAAGGGGTGCGACGGCAGGCACCTTTGCGGTCGCCTTGGTGCGCGAGGGGCGCGAGGCTTTCACCTCGGCAACGGGGACGGATTTTGTCGCGGCAGGTTTGGAAGCCAAAACGGGCTTCTCCGGCGCGCGGACAGCGATGGGCTTGGGTGCCATCTTGGGAGATCCTTTGGTGGGAGCCTTGGCGGGGACTTGGGCGGAGGCCTTGGCGGGAGCCTTGGCTGGAGCCTTGGAGACAGGCTTTGCGGAAGATTTGGCTTGCACCTTCGAGGGTGCCTTGGCTGGCCTTGCAGGGGGCTTCGGATCCGGCTTCTTGGAAGTCCGATCCGATGCCTTTTGGCCTGGCTTTGCGCTCGCGGCTGATTTCTGCGGCGTCGTCCTGTTATCCCCCGCCAAGTTTTTGTTGGAAGGGGCGCGGTTTGGTTTTGCAGGGCTCGGCGCCATCGACGTCTCCTCGAAAAGGGATCACCTGCGGGTTCGGAAAGACTTCCCCCAGGAACTGGCTCCAGTAACGGTAACATACAACCGTACGAAGGTTTCCTTCAACGAAGGGCCTCCATTGTCGACGTCATTTTGCCCTACTTGGAGAGAAAGATCAAGAGTTCCCGCATTTCCAAGTGGCATTCCCAGTCCGGAGGTGCCAGCGATTGTCACCACTTCCGCGGGTCCGCCGAACCCACCCATGGCACCGGCGCGAAATGTCAGCCGACGCCAATATTCGTCAAACCGGTCGCCGGAGCCCTCTCGCTGCCACCCCAAGCCGCCCTCGAACTGCCGGGAAGAGCCGGATACGACCCCGTCCCAGGAGGTGGACTGGAACGATCCCACCAGGGCGTGGCGATCTTGGAAGCGCCATCCAATCGCCGTCCCCAGGGAAAGCGGAGGAGAAACGGACTTCGTCGATTTGTCGGAAAACGTTTGGGCCGTGGCACCGCGAGCGGTGGTGACTTCCACATCGCCTGCGAAATCCATCCACACACCCACATCGAAGTTGGATTTGGTGAAATAGACCGAACTCGTCCAATAGTCGCCCCAGTAGCGCTTTTGGACGGTGTCGCGCAGTTGCAACACGGATGCCTCGTCGGATGCCTTGAAATCTTCCTTGCCCAAGATGCGGTCCGATCCCAACACCCGGTGGTAAGTGGCTCCAAGAGCCAGGCCGCGGGCCCAGGGGATGGCGTAGGAATAACCAAGGTCACCCTGGAAGGCTCCACCCTCTCCGGAAAGACTGACCAACGAATCTGAGGATGTCCAATCCAATCCCCGCTGGTAGCGCTGCCAATACCCTAAGCCCAAGTGGCCGAATCTCCCCAAGGGAATGGAAAGGCTCACTCGGGGCAAAGCGGCGGTCCCAACGGTGTTTTGGGTCTTGTCGTCGTCGATGGTGACCAGTCCGGGGGCGACCTGGACCTCGAAAGCCGTCAAGCTGGCGAAGGCCGAGCGGGCTTCCAGCTGAGGGTCCCAGGAACGATCGGTTCGCAAGGCCTGAGCAGCTTCACCCATGGCGCGGGAGGGACCATCGGCTGAAGACGTCTCCAGACCCCAACCAAGGACTGCTCGGGGGCTCTGCGCCATGGCGAGGGCACTGGCGGCGAGAATGAACGGAAGGGATTTGCGCATCAGAAGTTCCTTCCGTCGCGGGGACGGAGCAAGACATGGACAGAATCGATCAGCTTGGTACCGGTAGCCATTTGCGCGGTCCACAGGTCCAAGCCATAGGCGCTACCTCCGACAGGCACCAAATCCAGCACGACTTTCCTTTTCTTCTGGACAATCACTTGCGTAAGCGCAGAACGCATTTCAAGCTCGATTGTGTTGGCGCCATCCACAAGTGTGGCTTTGGAGCGAACACCTACCGAGTCGTTTTGGGAGTCGGACGCGTGTTTTGAGTAGATCCGGATCCACTTCACCCACAGATGGGATCCCCCGTGGTCGGAATTCTCCGATCGGACCGAAACTCGCAAGTTGTTCAGGACCTCGAATTCCGCTTGGTCGGCAACATCCGTGCGCAGCCAGAAGTGGTCCTGATTGAAGGCCAGGAAGTTCAGGTTGACGCTGGCAAGGCGCGTGTAGTTGAACTGTGCAGTCCCCGCGATGACCACCGAGCAATCGGCGAGTTTGGAGGGTACAAGCTCGGTGCATTTGACTTCGATGTCACCATCTACCCCGGATTCTTCCGTGGACAGCACCGAACTCGGCATCCGAGCCGGTGTGCCCAACACCAAATGGGCCGAGTCTTCCCGGTCGATCACCTTGGAAGTCAACAACATTCTCTTGCTGGCATTGGCGCTTGCAGCCCAGCTTTTGATCCCCAGGTTCGCTCGCGCCTGTAACACATGGTACGAATTGTCTGTTTCTGGACTGATGTCGTTGGCAGGCACTTGGCGATGCAAGGACGCACGGATGGCATCTCCATCCAGTTCAAATCTCGCCCGACGCCCTGTGCCAGCCCACCAGCCGATCGCATCGGAGGAGGAGCTTGCTGCACGGTTGTACACGTTACGGGTGGCCAAAACACCGCCCCAGCCTCCCAGCGTGATGGGCAGGGTATCGCGATCCAGGACCGGTTGTGCCCCGATGTTGGTCATCGTTTTTGTGTAGGATCCTGAAGCAGCAAGGGGATCCAATAGCACGGCAAGCCACCCGCGTTCCTGGGTCAGACTGACTCGGATCGATTCGGACAGGGCAGAATCGATCCGAATGTTGTACATCCCCACGGAATCTGCGGCAAGCTGGACCACGGTATCCCATAGGATGCGTGTCTGCGTGAGTTGCGATGGCTCGATCCCCATGAACAGAGCCGGCAGGGTGGCTGAGTCGGAGCGCACCAAGCGCAAGCGCACGGCTGGTTTCCAGGCGGTATCGCCCACGGAAAAAGTGATGGCTCGGATCGGGTGGCGTTGCAGAAAAGCAAGATCCCCCCAGCCGGCAGACTCGCGCAGGTCGAACCCGAACACGGCACGAACCGAATCGGCTCCGACCGTCCCGATCGCCAAAGTAGGGCTCATTCCCGGCAAGGCGGGGTAGCCTTCCGGTGGCAAATACTCCACCGACCGGGTGGTGGCACCGAGCGAAGCTTCCGCGCGCCCAGAGACGGAATGCCCCTGTGCGTCGAGGAACGCCCCGCCAGCGTAGTTGCTGGAATCTGAGAATCCGCACCCAGCAAGCATCGTCGCCGAGAGAAGCGCGACCGAAATCCTTGGATTCACTGGAACCTTTCCGTTCGATGGGAAGAAGGCCCAAGATACCTTGGACGACAGGGAATGACTACTCCGAGACTCCCCTTCTTGCATAAATCTGTCCCCAATCGCGAGTCTGTGGTATGTTTCCGTACCCTTCTCGCCCATTTCGGAGTCACGCTTTTGAGCAAGAAACTGGTCATCGCCGAAAAACCTTCCGTCGCTCGCGACATCGCTCGCGCTTTGGGTGGATTCACCGCCCGAGGCAAAGTCTTCGAGCGGGAAGACCTGATCATCTGCTCCGCGGCAGGCCATTTGGTCGAGCTGTGCATGCCGGAAGATCTGGACAAGAAGAAGTACGGATTCTGGAGGCTCGACGCCCTTCCGATCGTCCCTCCGACCTTTCCTCTCAAGGCTTCCAAGGACGACGCGAAGTTTCGCGCCCGCCGGAAAAAGACCAAGGAAGAGGAAGAGGACGAGGGCGGCTCCGAACTTCTGGACATCATCGAGAAGGAAGCCAAGCGCAAGGACGTGACGGCCCTGATCAACGCCTGTGACGCGGGTCGCGAAGGCGAATTGATCTTCACGTACATCGTGAAATTCCTGGGGGTGGACAAACCCTACCAGCGTCTGTGGCTCCAGTCCATGACCCAATCGGCGATCAAGGAAGGCTTCACCAACCTCCTTCCTTCCACCCAAAAGGCCGGTTTGGCCGACGCGGCCATGTGCCGGTCGGAATCCGATTGGCTGGTGGGAATCAACGCCACCCGCGCCTTCACCGTGCGGCTTTTTGGCCGTGCCGGCAAGGAAACCGCCAATTTGGGCCGTGTGCAAACGCCCACCTTGGCGATTTTGGTGGGGCGCGAGCGCGAGATTGGCAATTTCAAGCCACGTCCGTACTGGACGGCCAAGGGAATCTTCGAAACCGGTGGGGAAACCTACGAAGGCATGTGGATCCGCGAGGATTTCCGCAAGGCAGACGACCCCGACGATCGCGCCGACCGCATTTGGGAAAAGGCCTTGGCCGACCAAATTCGCGAGCGCTGCAAGGGCAAACCAGCCAAGGCCACCGACAAGACCCGCGAAAGCCGCGAGGCCCCACCCACCCTGTTCGACCTCACGACACTCCAGCGGGAGGCGAACAAGCGCTTCGGGTTTTCCGCCCGCACCACCTTGCAGGCCGCACAGGCTCTCTATGAACGCCACAAGGTCCTGACCTACCCGCGTACCGATTCCAAGTGCCTGCCGGAAGATTACCCTCCTGAAGTGCAGCGTATTTTGGGTCAGCTGGTGAGCCCCTACAAGGCGCTGGCCGCCAAGATCACGGACCCCACCCGGGCGGTGAACGCCAAGAAGATCTTCGACAACGCCAAGATCTCCGACCACTTTGCGATCGTTCCCACCGGCGAGGCCCCTTCCAGTGCCCTTTCCGCCGTGGAATCCAAGATCTACGACCTGGTGGTGCGACGCTTCCTGGCAGCGTTCCTGGATACCGCCATCTGGAAGATCGTGGAACGCACCACCCGTGTGGGTGAAGACGCCTTCCGGACCACCGCCAAGGTTCTTTCCACCGCCGGTTGGCGCGAAGCCTTCGGCAAGGAAGAAGAAGAGGATGTGGAAATCGGCATGGCCTCTCGCCTGCCCGGCTTGGGCGGATCGCTCGATCGCGTCCAAGCCGAGACGGTGCTTTTGGAAGCCTTCGAGACCAAGCCTCCAGCCCGCTACAACGACGCATCGCTGCTGGGTGCGATGGAAAACGCCGGCAAATTGCTGGAAGACGAAGAATTGGCGGAAGCCATGAAGGAGCGTGGCCTGGGAACTCCCGCAACGCGCGCCGAAACCATCGAAAAGTTGGTCAGCGCCCGGTATGTGACCCGCGAGCGCAAGGACCTTGTGCCCACCGCCAAGGCCATGCAATTGGTGCATCTGCTGGATGCGATCCCGGTTCCCGAACTTGTCTCCCCCACTTTGACCGGCGACTGGGAGCACAAGCTGCTGGAAATGGAAAAGGGCCGGATCCGCCGCGACGCCTTCATGAAGGAAATCGGCACGTTCACAGAATCGATCGTGCAAAAGGCCAAGGCCTTCGACCACGAGACCGGATTCGAGGAAAGCGAGCCCTTCGGGAAGTGCCCGACCTGCGGCAAACCAGTCAAGGAAAAGCTCAAGGCCTACGAATGCACGGGCTGCGACTTCAAGCTCTACAAGACGCTCAGCCAGCGCCTGATCACGCGAGCGGAGGCGGAACAGCTGTTGGAAACCCGCGAAATCGGGCCTCTGGATGGCTTTTTCAGCTTCAAGACCCGCAAGTCGTTCTCCGCCCGCGTGAAGCTCACTGACGAACTGAAAACAGAATTTGTTTTCGAGGATCGCGCCGCCGGACCGGATGCGGCTCCCAGCCAGGGTGGCCCCACCGATTTGTCCATCGGATCCTTGCATCCCGAGTTTCCCTGCCCCAAGTGTCTGGGCCCCACCAAGCTGCGCAAAGGCCGGTTCGGGCCGTTCCTGTCCTGCCCGCGCTATCCGGAATGCGACGGCATCGTGAACTTCCGCATCGTGGAAGGAGCGATCGTCCCCCGGGTTCCCCGCAAGAAAAAAGAGGAGTGAACATGGACACGGTTGCCTGGCAAGGACGTTGGCTGGAAGTGGTGAACCGTGATGGCTGGGAGTTCGTGCGCAGACGTCGCGCCACCGGTGTGGTGGGCGTGATCGCCGCGACCCCCGCTGGCGAACTTCTGCTGGTTCGCCAGCACCGGCGCCCGGTAGGGGTGGAAACCATCGAGCTTCCTGCGGGGCTGGTGGGCGACGAAGGCGAGATGGAAGATCCGTTGGTGGCTGCCGGACGCGAGCTTGAAGAGGAAACCGGCTGGAAAGCGGGCAAACTCACCTACCTGTGCCGAGCACCCTCTTCCGCGGGCCTGACCAGCGAAACCCTCCAGCTGGTGCTGGCCGAAGACCTGGTCCGCACCGGCGAAGGCGGAGGAGTCCCCGGCGAGGAATCGATCGTGGTGGAGTCGATACCGCTGGAGCAGGTCGCCGGCTGGCTTTCCGAGCGGATTGCGGCCGGATCCTTGGTGGATGCGAAGATCTGGGCTGCATTGTGGTTCCTGGGGGTTCCCCGGAACTGATCACCTCTGCGACCGAACGTCCCCTGCCGGCGTGGAAAACGATTGCTTTTCCGTCCCGTTTGGTGGGATCATGTCGGACATAGGAGAGTCCATGAGCGCTATTGCCCCATTCCCAGGTCTTCGATACGATTCGTCGCGAACCGGACAAGATCTGGTGGGATTGGTCTGTCCACCGCTATTCACGATGGGGCCGGCGCGGCGCAAGGCCCTTTTCCAGAGGCATCCCTGGAATTGGATCCGCGTGGAGCTGGGTTCGGAAGATCCCGAGTCCGAGCCTGGGTGTGCCGGAACGGACACCTCGGCCGAGATCCTGGCCAGGTGGCGCCGCGAAGGCGTTCTGGCGACAGATTCTGTCTCACTCTATCCTTGTTCGGAAAAATTCACCGCCACCGTCGGGGGAATCGACGACAGGTTCGATCGCAGGGGCTTTTTTGCCGCAGTGGATCCCAGCCAGGTGTCCGGACTCGCCGAGAGCACCGGTGCGGGGGTGCGCCGGCCAGAGGTCGTGCTTCACGAAATTCCCACTTCCGTCCTGGAAAACCTGGGGATCTGGTCCGCACCCGTGGTCTCGCGTTTTCTGGACGACGAATCGGTGGAACGGACCGTGTACAGATTGGAGGATCCGGAACGGATCGGCCAGATCCAGCGCCTGTTCGCCGGCACCCGCCTGGTCCACCTGGAAGGCTCGTCCAGCGGAACCGGCCCCCTGTTGTGCTACTTGGTTTCCGTGGACGACCCCGGCCTGATTCTGCCGCCTCTCCATCGGATCTACCGAGAGTTGGCCGCCCAACCCGAATCGTTCCTTCGCTCGCTTTCGGAATCCTTCGAAGTGGAAGAGCTCCCCTATCTGGGTGCCGACGGCGCCGAGGCGCTTTTGTCCACCGTTCGGGACACCCACCACGGATTCGTGTTTCGCTGGCGGAACTCCGAAACCATGGTGTTCGCTCGGGCTCCGTTGGGAACGTTTGGAGCGTTTCCAGGCATGGGCCAAGCGCATTCCCAGCTCGACGCCACGATTCTGGAGATGGTGGTGGAAGGGCGAATCCTGGGACTTCCCTCCCCTGCCAAGCGGAAGGTCGCCTCCATCGCAGAATCCACCGAAGGCCACATGGCGATGGAATTTCTGGATTCCGATCCGCACAGCACGCTTGCCGTGCTAGCCAATCCGCCCAGCGCCCGCGCCTGGTTCGAGTTGGCCAGCCTCCCCGGAGGCGCCTCGCGTGCGTCCCATGCTGTTTCCCGCCGTGTGCTCGGGCCTGGTCGCCCTTCCGCCCGAGGGATGAGAGCCCAACGCAGGGAAAGTCCGCGACCTGACAAGAACTGCCGTTCGTCCTGAGGAGCGGCCATGCCGCGTCTCGAAGGGCGAACGGCTACCAGCCGTGGTGCTCCAAGTAATGTTGGGCATCCAACGCCGCCACACAGCCGGATCCGGCGCTGGTGATGGCCTGCTTGTAGGTGGTGTCCTGCAGGTCGCCCGCCGCGAACACGCCCGGCGTGGACGTTTTCTGGCTGCGCCCCTGGCACTTGACGTAGCCCTTTTCGTCCAGCTCCACCTGGTCGGAAAAAAGCTCCGTGTTGGGCTTGTGCCCGATCGCCACGAAGGCCCCGTCGAGCTCGAGCGTGCGCAGTTCGCCGGTCTGGGCGTGCTTGACGCGGATCGACTTCAGTAGCTTGCCATCACCCACGAATTCTTCGATGGTGTATGGAGTCACCAATTCGATCTTGGGATTGGCCTTGACGCAATCCACCATGATCCGGGAAGCGCGGAATTCCTCGCGGCGGTGGATCAGGTACACCTTGCTGGCGAAATTCGTGAGGAAATTCGCCTCTTCCATGGCGCTGTCCCCACCACCGATCACGGCTACGACGAGCTTTTTGTAGAAGGCGCCATCGCAAGTGGCACAGGTGCTGATCCCTTTTCCGTACAGGTATTCTTCTTCCGAAGGAATGCCCACCTTCACCGAGCTCGCGCCCGTGGCCAGGATGACCGTGCGGGATTCGTACAGGGTCTCGCCCACCCAGACCTTCTTGACATCTCCACTCAGATCCAGCTTGGAGGCGTTCTCGGTGACAAACCGGGTCCCGAATTTTTCAGCCTGTTCGCGCATCTTCATCATCAATTCAGGCCCCATGACGCCTTCCGGGAATCCCGGGAAATTTTCCACTTCGGTGGTGGTCATCAGAAGCCCCAATGGCTGCCAGCCCTCGATGCACAAAGGCTTGAGGTCCGCACGGGCGGCGTACAGGGAGGCGGTGAGTCCCGCGGGTCCGGATCCGACGATGATGACACGTTCCATGGATTCTCCTTCGATGCGATATGGTAGAGAGTGTTAAAATAGGCCTTTGCGGCCCGGCGCGGATGCCTACGTTTTCCATGGTTGCCCGATTGCCGTTCGCATCCGTTCGCAAGCCAAGGACGTTTCCGTGGAAGACCAGACCGCCACCATTCCCACCACACCGAAGCCCGTGGCTTCCGGCATCGACAAGACCGCCTTGGTGTTGATCACCATGTTTTTGGGCGGTTTCGGGGGGCACAAGTTCTATCTGCGCAAATATGGCCAGGGAGTGCTGTACGCGCTCTTTTTCTGGACCTTGATTCCCGGCATCATCGCCACGGTCGAGTGGATCGTCTACCTCACGAAATCCCAAACCGAGCTGGACGCGCGCTACCCCGGAATCAAGGGCAACGTGGCCGCGGTGGCGGTGGCGATCGGGGGTGGATTTTTTCTGGTGGTGATGACCGGCATACTCGCCGCGCTTGCGATCCCACGCTTTATGCAAGCCACCGACAAGGCAAAGCTCGCCGAATGCAAGCCAGTCCTGATGCAACTTGCCAAATTGGAAGAAGCCCATCTCCAGGCGACTGGTGAGTTCTCCGCCGACCTGGAAGCCATTGGCGCGACCCTTCCCTCCTCCGATACCTACGAGTACCGCATCGAGCAGTTGGGTCCTGATAAATTCCAGGTCAAGGCCATTTTGCAAAAACGCCTCGGGCAAGCCCAACCGGGCGACGAAGTGACCTACAACCTGGTCCAGGGATTTTCCGCGACAGGCCCGCTGTACGAGCTTCTTTCCAAGCCAGCCCGCACGATCTCCCACGACGACTGACGTCACGCCCGATTTTGATGGATGGGAGAAAATGCAACCTTCCTGAAATCGGATCTCTCCGCCATCAACCTGCCTCGGCGCAAGTTTTTGTAAATACCCTACCCATGTCCATTCCGGATTCCCAGAATTACAATGCCACGGTGGTCGCTCGGATCGATTACACGCCGAGCCTGCGCACCTATTACATCCAACCGGATCAAGCTTTCGAGCCCTACCAGGCGGGTCAATACGTCACCTTGGGGCTGGAGAGTTCCGTCCCTCGCTCCGGAGAAGTGATCCCCGAAGCACGGCCTCCGCAGGAGGGGAAGATGGTGCTTCGCGCCTATTCCATCGCCTCGGCCGGCTTCGAAAACGAGGTCCTGCAATTTTACGTGGCCCACGTCCCGGAAGGCACGCTCACACCGCGCCTGTGGACGCTGGAACCTGGCGATCGCCTGCAGCTGGGCCGTCGCATCACAGGCAACTTCACGCTGGAAAACGCCCAGACCAAAACCATCGTGATGGTCGGGACCGGCACGGGCATCGCGCCCTTCCTGGCCATGGTCCGCCAACATGCGGCGGTGCGGCCGGATGTGCGATTTGTGCTTCTTCATGGCGCCACCCGACGCGCCGAGCTCGGCCACCATGGCGAGTTCCGCGCCTTGGACTTCGCCCTCCCCAACTTCGTCTACCTTCCCGCGATCTCCAGGCCTCACCTGGACCCTCTCTGGAAGGGGCAGATCGGTCGCCTGACGGTGTTTTTCCAGGACCAAGGCCGACTGCTGGCGGAAAAGGCACGGGTCCACCTGGATCCGGCCAAGACCGATGTCTACCTCTGCGGCAGCCCGGGAATGGTCCGCGACATTTCCACGATTCTCGAACCCGCCGGATACCAAAAGTGGACCCGCGCCAATCCCGCAGCTTTGCACGTGGAGGAATACTGGAAAGACAAGGAATAGCAACAGGGACGCGCTGGTGGACCCCCGAGCGGATGTCCACCCGTTTGCGTCTGGATGACACGGCCTGGACCCAGGACGGATGCCCCGTCTGGCTGGAAGGCCGTAGCGACCGCAGCGCAGTGCTTTGCCTGGAACCCTCCGGCGAACGCATCGATCTCGCGCCCGATTGTTCGATTCGGGCGGGAGTCGGCTATGGCGGTGGCGATTTCACGCTCCACGGTCGGGATCTGGTTTTTGTGCCCCGGGGCGGGGCGCTTTCCCGCAAACGACCGGGGGAGGCTGCGAAAGCGATCTGGCCCAGGTTCGGAGCCTCGGCCTCGCCCGCGATCAGTCCCGATGGCGCCTGGGTGCTTTGCATCCACAGCCTGGACGACTTGGACGTGATCGCGCTGGCGCCTACCGATGGCTCTCGCTGGCCCGTGGATCTGGTGCGAGGCGCAGACTTCTACATGCAACCCACCTGGCACCCGGACGGCACCCGTATCGCGTGGGTGGAATGGGACCACCCTTCCATGCCCTGGGACGGTGCGCGCCTGATGGTGGCCGAGCTCGACCCGGAAAAGGGACGGATCCTGTCGCCTCGTCAAGTGGCGGGGGCGACCGATCGACCTGTCCTGCAGCCCACCTGGTCGCCCGATGGTCGGCAGCTTGCCTGGATCGAAAGCGACGGCACCAGCTACAGACTGCAATGCGTGGGCCTGGGAAACGACCTGCCGCGCACCTTGCACATCTCCGACGGACTCCTGCCTCCCGCCTGGATCCAAGGGATCCGTGTGCTGGCTTGGAACGGTCCGCACCGCCTTTGGGTGCTGGACTCCAAAAACGGCGAAGGCCGGGTGCTGGACATCGATCTGGACGGAACGGTCCGCGAGATCGATCCCGGCCCCTATCGCGCCTTCTCGCAGATATCCGCCCACCCCTCGGGCGGACAATTTTTGGCAATCGCCTGCGCGCCCGACCTCCCCGACAGGGTCGTGCGCTGGGACGGAGCCTGGCACGAGATCGCCAAATCGTTCCCGAGCACCGGCGGCCTTCTTCCCGATGGCCGCCCCGTGAGCTGGAAAGACGGCCAAGCGGATGTCCATGGAATGCTCTTCACGCCCAAAGGCGCGTCGCGCCCCTCGGCGGGATGGCCTCTTCTCGTGAACGTCCACGGTGGACCCACCTCGGCCCGCACGGCGTCGTTTTCACCCGATACGTGTTTTTTCACGGACCTGGGCTGGGCGGTGCTGGAAGTCAACTACAGAGGATCCACCGGCTACGGCGAGCGCTACCGACAGGCGCTGGCTGGACGCTGGGGGGAACTGGACACCTTCGATTGCTGCCAAGGGGCGCGCGCCATGGTCTCCCAAGGCATCGCGGACCCCTCCCGCATGGCGATCAAAGGAGGATCCTCGGGCGGATTCACCGTGCTCAACGCGCTGGCCGACCACCCCGGCCTGTTCCGGGCCGGCATCTCCAACTACGGCGTGACGGATCTTGTCCAATTGGAACTGACCACGCACAAGTTCGAGTCCCGCTACCTCCATTCCCTGGTCGCTCCCTACCCCAAGGAAATCGACCTCTACCGTTCGCGCAGCCCCGTCAACCGTGGCGCGTCCATCCGCGATCCCCTGGCCGTCTTCCAAGGCGCGGACGACAAGGTCGTCCCTCCCGACCAGGCCGAACGCATCGTCGAAGCCCTCAAACAGGCGGGCATTCCCCACCACTACCGCGTGTTCGACGGCGAAGGCCACGGCTGGCGACGGTCCGAGACCATCCAAGCCTACTACCAAGATCTCGACGCGTTTTTGACAAAACACGTCTCCTGAAACCAACGGCCACCGATTCCCGGAAACGGAACGGCAGACGGCCACCAGAAAGCAACCATGCGTTTTTCCGATCTACATCTTTCCGCCCCCCTTCTCCGTTCGCTGGAGCAGGAAGGCTACGAGCGCCCGACCCCCATCCAGGCGCGCGCCATCCCTCCCGTGATGGAAGGCCGCGACGTGCTGGGCATCGCCCAGACCGGCACCGGCAAGACCGCGGCCTTCGCCCTTCCCATCCTGCACCGTCTGGAAAGCACACCCGTGCCCAACGGCTCCCGGCGCATCCCGCGTGTTCTGGTGGTCGCCCCCACCCGCGAACTGGCCGCCCAGATCAGTGACAGTTTCCGTACCTACGGACGGAATCTGCACTTTCGCACCGCGGTGGTGTTCGGCGGCGTCGGACAGCGGCCCCAGGAAGACGAACTTCGCCGCGGCGTGGACATCCTGGTGGCCTGCCCCGGTCGACTGCTGGATCTGATGGGCCAGCGCGTGGTGGACCTCTCCGGCGTGGAAGTGCTCGTGCTGGACGAAGCCGACCGCATGATGGACATGGGTTTTCTGCCAGACATCAAGAGGATCATCAAGCAGGTTCCGGGCAAGCGCCAGACCCTGTTCTTTTCCGCCACCATGCCCGAAGAGATCCGCGATCTGGCCGACGGACTCCTGCACGACCCCGTGACGGTGGCCGTGGCGCCCGCCGCCACCGCCGCGGAAACGGTGGACCAGGCGATGGCCAGCGTGGAAAAGGACGGCAAACCCGAACTCCTGGAAACCCTCCTGGCGGGAGTGGACGGACGCGCCCTGGTGTTCACGCGCACCAAGCACGGCGCAGACCGCGTCTGCAAGCGGCTGGACAAGGCGGGAATCCCGGCCATGGCCATCCACGGAGACAAGAGCCAGGGAGCGCGCACCAAGGCGTTGGCGGGCTTTCGCGACGGTTCCATGCCCGTGCTGGTGGCATCCGACATCGCCGCGCGGGGATTGGACATTGACGAAATCCGTCTGGTGGTGAACTACGACATTCCCGCCGACCCCGACACCTACGTGCACCGGATCGGCCGTACGGGTCGCGCCGGAGCATCGGGCAAGGCCATCACCTTCGTGACCTCGGACGATTCCGAGGCCCTGCGCGACATCGAAAAGCGCATCGGCCGCACCATCGAATGGCTGCCCGGTTACGAGGGCAGGTCCAGCTCCGAACATCGTTCTACCGAATCCAAGCCAAAAGCCCAGCAACAGCGCAGGGATGGCCGGTCTGGCCAAGGATCCTCCGAACGCAAGCGCTCCGCCGCCCCCTCCCCACGCGGCGGGGACAACGGGCGTTCCTCGGAGCGTGGTTCGGAACGTGGCGGATCCGGCCGCCCTTCCGATCGCGGGTCCAGCCGGTCTTCCGATCGTGGATCCGAGCGAGGCTCCTCGCAGGAAGGCGGCGCTGCGGGCAACCGTCGACGTCGCAACCGGGGCGGTCGCGATCGAGACCAAGGAGATTCTTCCAATTCCGGATCAGGCCGCTCGGGAAGCCCGGCCAAGAGCGCTTCCTCCCCCAGGGGTGGTGCTCCGGCCAAGGCCGGTAAAAGCGGGACCGCTGGCAAGACCGGTGATTCCGGCAAGTCGGGATTGATCGGACGCATCTGGGGCCGGATCACCGGAGGCAATAAATGATTTTCGCGCTCCTTCTCTCTCTGGTCGTTTCGAAGTCCATTGTCCGACCGGCCCCGACACCCGTCGCCGTCGTGGCACGGACCCAGAGCGCCACCTTGGAGCTCGGGGGCGCGAAATTGGTGGTGGAAGTCGTGGACAACGATTCCTTGCGCACCTTGGGTTTGTCCCACCGGCCTTCCTTGGACTGGAGCCGTGGCATGCTCTTCGTTTTCCCGCAGGAAGCACGACGCGCGTTTTGGATGATCGATTGCAAGCTGGATCTGGACATCGCCTATCTGGACAGCACAGGTACGATCGTGGATATCCAGACCATGGTGGTCGAGCCCGGGGTGGAGCCGGAACGGCTCCGACAATACCCGTCCGCAAGTCCCCGGGTCAAGTACGCTCTGGAAGTCAACCGGGGATGGTACGCCTCCTTTGGCGTGAAAGTGGGCCAACGAATCCCCTCCATCGCCAAATTCACCACCAAAAGGTAGGCGTCCCTAGATTGGAGGGGCAGGCGTGCGCCGAGGTGTCTACCTTGGCGGGCGTGCGCCAATCCATCAAGAGTTCGGCCCTTTGGATCGCCAAGATCGCCATCGGCGTCGGGCTTTGCTGGCTTTTGTGGGACCGCGGCCTTCTGCGACCGGGGCATCTGGCCGCACGGTTTCAGGCCCACCCATTCCTGGCCCTGGCGGCGGTAGCGCTCCACGGGGCGGTTTTCTGGGTGATGGGGTTGCGTTGGCGGATCGTGGCGCGTACGGCGGACCTCCATTTGGGCCGATTCGAGGCCTTTCGTCTCACCTTGATTTCGTTGGGAATATCCACGTGCCTGCCGGGAAACGGCGCAGGGGACTTGGCCAAAGGCTGGGTGGTCACCGATCGCGATCACCCGTTCTCCAAGATCCTCGGGACGATGGCCATCGATCGTTGGTCGGGTATTTCCGGCATGTTCCTTTCCTGGACCCTTTGGAGCACCGTTTCCGTCGTGCTTGGGGGGCCGCTCTCGCACATCGGTCGCTGGACTCTGCTGGTGGGAGGCTTGTGCTCCACAGCTTGTGTGTTGGCGGGCTTTTGGAGCCCTCAGGCCCTCCGCTTGCTCCCCCACAGCGAACACCGCTGGCTGGTGCGTCCGCTGGCCTTCCTGCGCGCCACCTTGGCCACGGTGGCCAAATCCGCCACCGATCGAACGATTCTGGTGAAGATCCTGGCCATTTCGCTGGTAGCCCAACTCATGATCGTCGGAGTCGGAATGCTCTGCGTGGGAGTTCTGGACATCACCGTCGGACCGGCAGCCTTGGGCGTGCTTCTTCCCACCACGATGATCGGAAACAGCCTTCCCCTCTCTCCGGGGGGAGTGGGCGTGGGAGAATCGATCGGTGCGCTGGGCTTCTCACGACTGGGATTGCCGGGCTGGACGGGTTCGGAAACGATCCTGGTCTTGCGATTCGCTTCCGCCTCCTGGGCCATCCCTGGGCTGCTTTTCTGGATGGCCTGGAAGAAGCGCGGCGCTCGCCAACCACCCTCGGCGTAGTCAGCCCCCCCCGTTCGCCCTTCGAGACGCGGCAAAGCCGCTCCTCAGGAAGAACGGGTAGAGCCCCCTGCTTGTTGGGCTATTCTGTAGCCAAAAGCGTGCAACCTCCGTTCGTCCTGAGGAGCGTAGCGTCTCGAAGGGCGAACGGAGGATCGGGTTAAAGCCACGACCCGATGACCAAACCTCAGATCACCGCGTCGCGCAGCTCCTGGGCACGGAAAAATTGGCCGCCCACAGCGGTGTCGGGCAACATCACCGGAACCATCGCTCCGGGAAGGACGGATTCCGGGGCGTTGTCGGCGTTGGGGCCGCCCAGATCGGTGCGAAGCCAGCCCGGATCCAGGCGCGAGACGATCACCCCGGTGCCGGCCAGTTCGGCCGCGTTGTCGTCGGTGAACTTGTCCACCGCCCACTTGGAGGCGCCGTAGGCGGCCAGCTGCCAGGTTTTGTCAATGCCGGAGGTCACGTGCACCACTCGGCCCCAGCCGCGTTCCACCATCTGCGGAACGATGCGGGCCGTGAGGCGCACCAGGGCGAACACGTTGATCTGGAACACGGTCGTCCAATCCGACAATTCCTGCATCACGATCCCCTCCGGACGCCACACGGTCTGGATCGCCGCGTTGTTGTAGAGGATGTCGATCTGGCCGAAGGCGGCCAACGCCTCGGTGGCGATCCGCTCGACCTGGGCGGGATCGGAGAGTTCGCCCGCCACGATCGCGCCTTTGGCCCCGGCCTTGGTCACCAGGTCCAGCGTGTCCTGGCAGGCCTTGGCGGTCCGGCCATGGATCACCACGTTGGCGCCCTGCTTGGCGAGAGCCTCGGCGACGAGTTTTCCGACTCCGCGACTGGAACCGGTGACGAATGCGACTTTTCCTGCGAGCTTGGACATCTTTCCTCCCGAATGGACTCCGGCCTTCTTTCGCCGGTGTCGGTGCTTGGGTCGGAAATATACCTGAAGCGGTTCATTTCGTCGATTTCAGGACCAATCCCCTCCCATGGTCCCGTGGCTTCCTTGGGCTCCTACCAGTCTGCTTCCACCACCCCGCCGGTCCGCTGCAAGCTGTGTTCCGTGTATTGGTGCACTTCGAAGGCGTTCCCGTCCGGATCGGACAACCAGATCTGGTAGGTGTGGTCACAACCGAGTTTTTTGGGCGTGTAGGCAATCCCCAAGGCGTCCAAACGAGCCATCTCGGTGTCCAGGTCGGTGGCTTCAGGCAAAAGTGAACCAGCCCGGTGTTGACCGGTTTGTCCAAGGCGGGATTTTCGAACATCTCGATGTACTGGTCCGGACCGATCTCCAGGTAGGCGCCAAACGGCTTGCCATCACGGGTGAAACGAAACCGGGACACGAAGCCAAGCCTAGTGTAATACTCCACCGAGCGTTCGAGATTTTTCACGTTCAAGCAGACATGGGCGAGACGGACGAACACGGGAAAGCCTCCTGGAATCTTGGGCGGAAAGAAAAACGCCCCCCGGACCGTGAATGGCCTGGAGGGCGTCCTGAGAGCGGAAAATGGGACTCGAACCCACGACCACCTGCTTGGGAAGCAGGAGCTCTACCAACTGAGCTACTTCCGCATCGCGAGGAGTAAACCTACGCAGAGCACCCTCGTTTGGCAAGGCGCTGCCGGACCTAGCGAAGCCCCACGCGAAGGACCTCCTCCAAGGTGGTCCGCCCTTCGGCGACCTTCTCCAGCCCGTCCAGCAGAAGCGGCTGCATTCCCGAGAGCTTGCGGATGACCGTTTCCGGCTCGCCCCGCACGATCGCCTCGCGCAGGAGATCGTCCACCACCAGGATCTCGAAAATGCCCGTGCGTCCCTTGTAGCCGGTCCCGTCGCAGGAGGGGCATCCCACCGCGCGCGGCACGGAAGCGGGCACGGTGGCATCGCCGGGAAACGCGGCGCGTTCTTCTGGGGTCGTTTCCGACCATGCGACGCAATGCGGACAGATTTTGCGCACCAACCGCTGGGCCACCACCCCCAGCACGGCGGAAGCCACCAGGAACCGGGGGACCCCCAGGTCGGAAAGCCGCGTGACCGCGCCCGCCGCGTCGTTGGTGTGCAGGGTGGAAAAGACGAGGTGACCCGTCTGGGCTGCCTGCACCGCGATGCCGGCCGTTTCCGCATCGCGGATCTCACCCACCAGGATCACGTCCGGATCCTGGCGCAGGATGGACCTCAGGGCTTCGGCGAAGGTCAGGCCCGCCTTCTCCAGGATCTGCACCTGGTTGGCCCCCTTGAGCCGGTATTCGATGGGATCTTCGATGGTGGTGATGTTGATGTCGCGCGGCAAAATCCGTCGCAAGGCGGCGTACAGGGTGGACGACTTCCCGGATCCGGTGGGACCGGTGACGAAGACCATACCCTGCGGCCGGTCGCAGAGGGACTCGAACAGCGCGCGCACGCGGGGGCCCATGCCCACCTGCACGAGGTCCACCACCGAGGCATCCTGCCGCAGCAGCCGAAGCACCACCTTTTCGCCGGTGCGGGTGGGCAGCGTGGAAACGCGCACGTCCAGGGATTCCCCCTGCCACAGGCGCTGGATGCGGCCGTCCTGGGGAAGGCGTTTTTCGACGATGTCCAGCTCGGCCAGGATCTTGATGCGGCTGGTGAGGCTCGCCTGCACCCACCGCGGCAGCACCAGGAATTCGCGCAACAGTCCGTCGCGGCGAAGCCTGCACCGTGACGCCCGCGTCGTCGGGTTCCAGGTGGATGTCGGTTGCGGACAACCGCAAGGCTTCCTCGAAGATGTGGTCGGCGAGCTTCACCACGGGCTCGGCCTGCGACTTGCGACGGATTTCGTCCAAGGTGGAGCCTTCCCCACCGACAGGTCGTCTTCCGACAGACCCGCGAGAAGTCCCGATTCGCCCTGGGCGGCCCGGCGGCCGCGCAGACCGGCCAGCTGGCGTCCCCCGTGCGAGCGGCAAGGCACGGCCGCGATGTGGTGGGCCGGTACGCCCACCAGGTCAGAGGCCCCCTCCACGGGCTCGGGATCGGGTTGGGCGGAAAAGTGCAGCATCACGCGCTCCCCGATGCGCACCGGGAACACCTCGTGGCGCAGGCAGAAGTCCAGTCCCAGCTCCTCGGCGAGGGATTCCTGTTCGGTGGCGGGAAGCTGGGTCGGTGATGTCATTTATGTCTCGCATGGATACCGTCATCGGCGTTTCTAGATGGTGGCCAGGTACATTTCGATCTCCTTCTGGACATCGGCGCGGGGCGCGCGGATGGAGAGATCCTTCAGTTCCGCCCTGGAAACGAACCGGATGTGGATGAACCGCCGCAGCAGGGTCATGGGGATCTTGCTGCGACTTCTCAACAAGGCGGCTGGAACGCCCTTGTTCTGGTGGCCGGTGCAAAGGTCGCGCTTGGTGGCGATCAGAGACAAAATCTGCAGCGACCGGGAATTGACCACCACGCACTCCACCAGGCCAGGCACGCGCACGCACTTGTGGTTGGCCAGGAAGCTCGTGATGAGGGTGTCGCGGGTGATGTTGCTGAGAACCAGCCCTTTCCAGTCCGGAGGCGGGGGCTTGCGACCGGCCGACAGATCCACACTGGCCGTGTTGGCATCCAGCAAGGCGGGCAGGACCAGATCGGAGGCGGCGAAGGAAAGAACAGGCCCTTCGATGCGCACACCTCCACGCACCAACAGTTTGGCCAAGGAGACATGCACCGGGCAGCGCAGTGTCCAACGCTGCGTGGCCGGGTCCAGCGACCGCAACCAAAACGACAACATCTCCAGCCAGGGGGCCTCCGGCCGGGGCAAGCGAAGCGACCTCCCCAAGGTGAACAGGGCCGACAACACGGCGGGATCGAACTGGAGCTTGCGCTGCATCTCCAGGAGATCCCGCAGTTCGTGGCCATTGGGCATCTCGGCGAGCACCTTGCCGAACGCGCCGTATTCCTTGTCGCCCAGGAACTTGTAGAGACCGAGGTCGGGGCCTGCGACACCCCGTGGTCACTTCCCGGTGCAACACGTCCAACCGATCGGAAAGTTCGTCCTGGATGCGTAGCAGCGGCAGAAGCCGCGCGATGAGCTTCATGTTGTAGGGATCGGCGGTGTTGGCCAAATGGCGCGTCCGTTCGCGCAGGCAGGTGGCTTCCAAAGGCAGAATGGAAATCACCGCCGGGTCCGGAAAAATCCCCGTCTCCACCGCCCGGTTGAGCGCTTCCACGTACACGCCCAGATCGCACTCCATCACGGAATCCACGACAGGATCCACCATGTCGCCAAAGCTCTCGCCGCGAGCGCGCCGAAACCGGAGTTTGTGGAGGTTGCGCAGGTCGCGGACCCGCATCAGGTGGTTGCGCCAGGTGGTCCCCACGTGGAACAGGGTTCGCACCACGGCCTCTCCCGAAGGCTCCACACCGGAAAGCGTGGCGAGGGCAGGAGTGAGGAACATCTTGCGTCGCTCGGGCAGCTCGATGTTGCGGAGGAACTCGGAGAGTTTCTCGCACCGATCCGGTTCCTGGATGGTGGTATCGGCGGCCAGCAGGGAGGGCTCGAAACTCATCCGTCCCTGTCTCGTCTCCAAGCGCGGAGATCGACGGTGTTGTCCGAGCGTTTCATGGAACTCGCGCGCTGGAGAATATCGCGCTCCATGGCCGTCAGGCTTTCCATGCCGTTTCGGGAGATCTTGCGGAGGATCGGGTCCACGCGCGAATCGAAGAATTCCTCGCGCGACTGGAGTTCTTCCACGGCTTTGCGGGCTTTCTGGGTTTCGTGGGCGGTGGCGGCGCGCTCGATCACTTGCACCACGGGTTCGGAAAAGCGAAGGTAGGCCCAGCCACCCAGGATCCCGAACAGGTGCGTGAGGTGCGCCACGTTGCCCTCGCCGGTCACGCCCAGCAAAAGCGAAATGGCCCCGGTGCCCCACACCATGTACTTGGCCGGAACCGGAAAGATTCCCAGCACCAGGATGGGCACTTCCGGAAAGAATTTGGCGAAGGCGAACATCACACCCAGCAACGCCCCCGAGGCACCGACGATGTAGACGTGGCTTCCGCCGGCAAGCCCCCCGTAATAGAACAGGGCCGACAACAGTCCGGCAAGGATGCCGCTGGTGAAATACAGCCCCAAAAATCGACGTTCGCCGATCTGCGAAACAACGGCGCCGCCGAACATCCACAGCGTCAGCATGTTGAACAAAATGTGCATGAACCCGCCATGCAGGAACATGTAGGTGGCCAGCCGCCACGCCTGGCCTTCTCCCCATACGGCTTGAGGGATGAGGCTGCCCCAGGCAGCGATCACGCCCGGGTGCAGGATCCCGAACGACTCCGCGCCGGATTGCAGCAGGAACACGGCGACGCAGGCGATGATCAGGTTCTTCACCACAGGAGGGGTGGGCATTCCGAACATCTATGCATCTCCCTGGAAACGTTGACGGAGCGCCTGCACCACCACAGGTGGCACGAACGGCGAAGTGTCGACCTGGTACCGGGAAAGTTCCCGAACCAGGGTGGACGACAAAACCAGGTGTTCTTCCCGAGCCGGCAGGAACACCGTGTCCACTTCAGGATACAATCTGTGGTTGAGCAAGGCGATCGATTGCTCCGAATCGAAATCACCACTTTGGCGCAGGCCGCGAACCATCACCTTGGCGCCGTGGTTGCGGCAAAAATCCACCGTCAGACCTTCCCAGGCATGGACCTCCACGCCCTGGATGCCGCGCTCCTCCAATGCTTGCTGGAACAGGGAGACCCGTTCTTCGGAGGTGAAAATGGGGGTTTTCCGGGAGTTGTGGGCCACCACCACCAAAACTTTGGGAAAGATGCGGGTGGCCCGCTCCACCAGATCCAGATGTCCGTGGGTGGGTGGGTCGAAGGTTCCCGGATAGACTGCGGTCGGCATGGAGACAGGAAACTTAGATCCTCGAGCCGGTGCGGGTGCGAATGCTTTGGTAGACTTCGCTTCCATGGATACCCAAACGACTCCAGACCCTTTGGCGCCTGCCACCCGAAGCCGCACGGAACGGACCCGCGGCAAGTTCACCGAAGATTTCTCCTGGCTGATGGGAAGCTTCCGATCGGTGCTGGAAGAACTGGGTGAAACCGACCTCGCCGCGCAACTGCCATGGATCGGGCCGTGCGAACCCGGCGACTCCCCCACTCCCGAGCGATTGGCCCAGGCCTACTCGATTTGTTTTCAGCTTCTGAACATGGCCGAAGAAAACGGTGCCGCCCAGATGCGGCGCGCCGAAGAAGAAGACCACGGACTCTCGCGCGAAAACGGCCTATGGGGGCATTGCCTGTCGGAGCTGGTGCGCACCCAGGCCGGAGCGGAACGCATCGCGGAGCGCGTGGCGGAAATCAGCGTTGAGCCGGTCCTGACGGCCCACCCCACAGAGGCCAAGCGCGCCACCGTGCTGGAGCAACACCGCGAGCTGTACCTGCTTTTGGTCAAGCTGGAAAATCGCATGTGGACCCCGTCGGAGCGAAGCCGCATCCACGAAGAGGTCAAGGACGTGCTGGAGAGGCTTTGGCGCACGGGTGAAATTCTGGTGCAGAAACCGGATGTCCGCGCCGAACTTTTGAACATCCTGCACTATCTGCGCCATGTGTTTCCGGAAGCCCTGGTGCAACTGGATGATCGCCTCCGTTCCGCCTGGGCCGACGCGGGCCTGGACCCGGCGCTCCTGGTCGAGCCCTCCCGGTTCCCGCTGTTGCGGATCGGGTCGTGGGTGGGCGGCGACCGGGACGGACACCCCTTGGTGGGCGCCGAAACCACCCGCATGGCCCTGGGGGAACTACGTCGTTCGGCTCTGGAAATCCTGCGCGAGCGTTTGGTGCGCCTGGGATCGCGGCTCTCGCTTTCCCGACGTCTGCAGGAGCCACCGGCGTGGTTCCAGGCGGAAGTGGACCGGATGGCGGCCTTGGTGCCCTCCGAGATCGCAACGGCGGCACTGGCCCGCAACCGCGAGGAGCCCTGGCGGCAATTCGTGAACCTGGCCACCGCGCGCCTTCCCGACGCCGTCCCCGCCACCGATGCCTGCGGCTGGAAATACCTGGAAGCCTCCGAGTTGGCGCAGGATCTCACTACCCTGGACAAATCCCTGCGCGATGCCGGGGCCCACCGCTTGGCCGACCTGGAGGTGTTCCGGTTGCGCCGCCACGTCGAGGCCTTCGGGTTCCACCTGGCCCAGATGGACATCCGACAAAATTCGACCTTCCACGACCGCGCCATCGAGGAATTGTTGGCCGCTTCCGGAGCGGCTCGGACGGATTTTGGCGCCTGGTCGGAGCAGGATCGGCTGGACTTCCTGGAGCGGGAATTGTCCACCTTGCGTCCGTTTTCTCTTCCCTGCAACCGTTCGGGCGACGCGGCGCTGGCCGTGGCCGACAGCCATCGGGTGATCGCCGAAGAAATCGAACACCACGGCATGGCGGGTGTGGGGACCTTCATCGTGTCCATGACGCGAAGTCTGTCGGACCTGTTGGCCGTGTACCTGCTCCAGCGCGAAGCGGGACTGCTGGTGCAGACTCCGGAAGGCATCGCGTCGCTGGTTCCGGTCACGCCCTTGTTCGAGACCATCGACGACCTCGAGGCGGCCGATGCCATCCTGGACCGGTTTCTGGATCACCCCATCACCCGCACCACGCTCAAGTTCCTGGGGCCGTTGCGCGAAAAGCGCTCGGCCAAGCCCGTGCAACAGGTGATGATCGGCTACTCCGATTCCAACAAGGACGGGGGCATCCTCGCCAGCCAGTGGCACCTGCTTTCCGCCCAGCGTCGGCTCACCGCGCTGGGCCGCACCCGGGGCGTGCGGCTTCGGTTCTTCCATGGCCGGGGCGGTACGATTTCGCGCGGCGCCGGACCGACGCACCACTTTCTGGAAGCCCTCCCGCCGGCCTCGCTCGCGTCAGGTCTGCGCATGACCGAACAAGGCGAAACCATCGCGCAGAAGTACGCGAATTTGATCTCGGCGGTCTACAACCTGGAGCTTCTCTTCGCGGGTGCCGCCGACCGGTCGCTTCGCTCCAGCCGAGACGACGACCCGCGCCAGGACGCCATCCTGGAGTCGCTCTCCAGTTGGAGCCGCACGGAATACCAGAACCTGGTGGAAGAAGACGGCTTCTTGGCTTTCTTCGCCCAGGCCACGCCCATCGACGTGATCGAATCCAGCCGCATCGGCTCGCGACCCGCCCGCCGCACGGGCAAGCGGACACTTTCCGACCTCCGGGCCATCCCTTGGGTGTTCTCGTGGGGCCAGTCGCGGTTTCACCTCACCGGCTGGTACGGCGTGGGCACCGCGCTGGAAACCCTGCGCAGGGACCGTCCCGAGGATTGGCGCCACCTGGTCGAGAACCTCGAAGGAATGCCGCTTCTGCGCTATGTGGTGGCCAATGTGGAAACCACCCTGGCCACGACCGACGAATCGGTGTGGAACCTGTACGCGGCCATGGTGGAAGATCCGGTCCTGCGCGAGCGGTTTCTGACCCGCATCCGCACCGAATTCCACAAGTCGCAGGAAATGATCGCCTCGTTGTACCGCCTTCCTTTCGCCGAGCGCCGCCCCCGCTTGGCCCGGAGCCTGGACCTGCGGTCGCGTGCCCTGCGGCGGCTCCACGGCCTCCAGGTGGATCTCATCACCAAGTGGCGAAAGATCCCCGCCCAGACTCCCGAGTGGGAGCAGGCGCTGCTGCAATTGCTGGTGACCGTCAACGCCATCGCTTCCGGCCTGCGCACCACGGGCTGAACCCGTCGTTTCACCAACCTCACCCTTTTGGGAGACCTCCGCCAATGCTGATCGTCCATGTGAACGTCCATGTCAAGTCAGGCTCGGAAGATGCCTTCCTGAGCGCCACCGTCGAAAACGCCCGCGCGAGCCTCCAGGAGCCGGGCATCGCCCGGTTCGATGTCGTGCGCGGCGTGGACGATCCGTCGTTTTTTGTCCTTGTGGAAGCCTACCGCGACGACCAGGCACCCGCCGCCCACAAGGAAACCGCCCATTACAAGCTTTGGCGCGATAAGGTGGAACCCATGATGGCCGTCGCGCGCACCTCGGTCAAGTTCCGCGAAGTCCACCCCGAGGCGGGCGCCTGGTGAACTGGGAAGTCGCCATTCCCCGCCGGATCGTTTTCGGGGCCGGGAAGGCCCTGACCTGTGTTCCCGAAATCCTCGCCCTGGGCGGGCGCATCGCGCTGGTGACCGGAGGCGACCCGCGGCGCGCCCGTTGGCTTTCGCAGGCCCTGGAAGACCTTGGTGGACAAGTCTTGACCTTGACCTGCCCGGGCGAGCCCTCGCTGGAACTGTTGCGCGAGCGCCTGTCCGCTGCCCGCAAGGCCCGGGTGGAAGTGGTGGTCGGACTGGGCGGAGGCAGCGCACTGGATCTGGCCAAGGCCATCGCGGCGCTGGTTCCTGGATCCGATGACCCGCTGGAGCATCTGGAGGTCGTGGGCGGCGGACGATCCATTCCGCACCCGGGGCTTCCCTGTGTGACCATCCCTACCACTTCCGGAACCGGCGCCGAGGCCACGCGCAACGCGGTGATCGGAGCATCGGGGGTGAAGGCGAGCCTGCGCGGCCCGCAATTGATGCCGGTCCTGGCCATCGTCGACCCCACCCTCGCCCTGGCGGTGGATGCCCACACCACGGCTTGCACCGGATTGGACGCGCTCGCCCAGCTGATCGAGCCGCTGGTGACCAGGTTCCACACCCCCTTTTCCGACGCGCTGTGCCGCGAGGGGATTCCAAAATCCGTTCGGTCCCTGCCCACGGCCGTGCGCGACGGTGCAGACCTCCAGGCACGCACGGACCTCGCCCAGGCGAGCCTGTTTTCCGGCATGGCCTTGGCCAACGCCAAGCTCGGTGCCGTGCACGGCTTGGCGGCACCGCTGGGAGGAAGGCTCGGCGCCCCCCATGGCGAGCTTTGTGCCCGACTTCTGGTTCCCGTCTGGAAGGCCAATTGCAAAGCTTTGGCCGACCGGCCCGAAGGCCTGGCTCGGTACCTCGATGCCGCCCAGCTGCTGTGCGACTCGACCCACGCAACCCTGGACGACGGCCTGGCCGTTCTGGTAAAGCTCTCGGCCTTGGCCGGCGACCGCGGCCTCTCGCACTGGGGCATGACCCGTTCCGACATCCCCGCCATGCGCGAGGCGGGACTGCGGGCGAGTTCCATGAAGGGAAACCCGGTGGACCTGCTGCCGTCAGAAATTGACGCGATCCTCGAAGAGGCCCTCTAGTGTGCCGTCCTGGTGGAAAAGAAACTATCCGTTCGTCCTGAGGAGCCCATGCCTGCCCTGAGGAGGAGGCGAAGCCTCCGTCTCGAAGGGAAATGGGCGTCTCGACAACTGCGGCAATTGGGGCTTCGTTTGGGCGCCTTAAGCGCCAAGGGCGAGGTTAGTTTCGGAATTATCGGGACGCTACAGTAGGCCGCACAGCCTCCGATCAGTCGTCGTCTTCATGTTCCTCGTGGTCGTCCTCGCCCTCCGTCGCCGTGGGAAGCACCAACGAAAGGACCTCGGAGGTGGAGCGTTTGTTGCGCCGCGCCAACTCCTCGATGGAGAGGTTTTCCGATTCCACCACCAGTCCCTTGGCTCGAAGTTCCGTCACGGCAACCGAGGGGCTCTTGCGCGCCAGGATGGCCACGCCCTTGAGATCGGCGCGGGCAGCGGTTTCCATCAGCTGCCGGCTCGCCTTGCCTGGGCCCTCGGCGGGTTTTTCTCCCAAAGGCAACAAAGCGACAACCACCAAAATGCCTGCAACGATTGCCAAGGCAGCACCGAGCCTGGACTGGAGATGCTTGACGAGCATCGCCTTGTTCACCCACAAGTGCAAGGCGGACGCGCCGACCAGAAGGATCCCGGAAATCTTGTGGAGGTCTTCCACGAAGCCTCCCTCGTAATCGAGCACCATGCTGATCCCTGTGATGCCGACGCTCAGGAATGCGGCGATGGTGAGAGGAGTGGCGAAGGTACGGACATTCATGAAGGGCTCCCGAAGATTCGTGGATGGATCGCTCTAGCATGCTGAAGATAGACGGTTCGATGGGATCGGCCCTCCTCCACCTTCACCTCGCCACCGCCTCGGCGGTCTCGAGGTTGGTGCGGATCTTCGCCAACGTCGCTTCGAACTGTTCCATTTCCGCGGAACTCAACCCCGAGTAGAACAGGCTCGACATCTCCGCGGAGGCCTTCGCATAGGACTCGTGCAAAGCGAGGTTCTTGGCGGTCAACGACACCAATCTTCGTCGCCCATCCATGGGATCGGCCTTGCGCACCAACTGGCCATCCGCCTCCAGGCGATCCAACATCAAGGCCAACGTGGATTTGTCCAGCCGCGTCCGCTCGCAAAGCGCTGTCTGCGACTGGCTCCCGTGTTTCCACAGCGCGTAGACGATGCGCCCCTGGGCGGGGTTGAGCTCATCCAAGCCATGGCGTTTCAGCACACGGGCGAAGACCCGCCCTGAAAGCTGGTGGACCTGCGCCAAGAGCAAGCCGCCTTCACGAGCTTTGCCAGCCATTCAGGGCAGCTCGGGAACAGTTCGCGGATCGAACAGGCCAACTTGCAAGCCGTGATAATGCCGCGCCCGCAGGGGATGGAACCGAAATACGGAAAAATCGCCCCCTTCCAGTCCACCCGGATAGAACATCTGCCAGCCATCGGTCCAGATGCCCGCGCGAATGGCCGGATCCAGAACCTCCGTGCATTCGCCCTGGAGAGTCAGTCCCTCGAAACAGACCGGATCTGCGTAATACAGGGAAGCCTTGGGATTGGCCCGCAATTGCCTGACCTTGGTGCTGGATGTGTTGGTGGCGATCCAGCATGAAAACCCGTTGGGCAGGGCCGAAGCCCCGGCGGCAAAACACTGGGAGCGGGCCACGCGAAGATTGAACAAGGTCCGCGCGTCCGGAAAACCGTTTTGCTCGTCCAGGGTGGACAAGACCAGGTGTTGGGCTCGCAGGACGAGTTTCCAGGAAGCAAGGATGGATGCTTGGGACAAGGTCGACTCTCCTGTTTTAGTTTGATATAAAACTATCTCCCGCCTTCCGATTTGTCCAGCGGTTCCTTTCCCGGCGGATGCCAGATTCCGTCCTACCGCCCAAGTGCCGGGCGATGGTTCTACCTTCCCTACCCTTGGAAACCCAACGACGCATCGGGTTGGCACGCGCCATCAACAAAAGCGGATTCGCCTCGCGAAGTCAAGCCGAAAAGCTCGTGGCCTCCGGGGTGGTGAAGCTCAATGGGAGAATCGTGCGAGATCCCGAATCCCCCACACTCCCGTCCGATCGCATCGAGATCGACGGAAAGCCCTTGGTGGCCCAATCCAAGGTCTATCTGATGCTCAACAAACCTCGCGGCCTGGTGACCACCGCCTCCGACGAAAAAAACCGTCGCACGGTGTTCGATTGCCTGTCCGGATTGAATCTCCCCCATGTGGGCCCGGTGGGGCGCTTGGACATGGCCAGCGAAGGCCTATTGCTGTTTACCAACGACACCGCCTGGGCAGATGCCCTGCTGGATCCTGCGAGGGGCATCCCCAAGACCTACCACGTACAGGCCAACCGATTGGTGACCGCGCAGGAACTGGAAACACTCCAGACGGGAATCGTGGACGGAGGCGAAGCCCTGCGGGCCAGCGCTGCGCGCATCCTGCGCACGGGCGAAAAAACCTGCTGGCTGGAGATCGTGCTGTGCGAAGGCAAGAACCGCGAGATCCGACGGATGCTGGAGGTTCTGGGAATCGAAGTGGATCGTCTGGTCCGGGTATCCCTGGCCTCGCTGACCTTGGGCGATCTGGCCAAAGGGGCGGTACGAGCGTTGACGTCGGCGGAATTGCGGGAACTGGATCGATTCATCAAGCGATGAGCAAAGGACAACCATGACCTTCCCGACAATCCTCTCCATTCTGTTTTTTTCCTCTCCTTCCCAGGTGGATCGCATGCCGTCAACCGACGAAGCATTTTCCGCACAGAAATCTCGCATGGGCCGAGTCGCGACGGATCGGCCACAACCCGAGCCAATGTCTCCGATGGAGCCTTTCCTCGGTCCCAACAAGGCTGCGGTTCTCAAACAACTGCGAAGACACGATGGCTCGGATCTCGAAATCACTCTCGGAAAGGACCAGCCACAATTCATCGTGCGGATCCAGGGAGCCCGATGGCAATTGCTCCCCCTGTACCTGGACCAGAAACTGGAAGATGAAGCCCGTAAAACGGATATCGGCGATTATTACATGCCCGAGATGATGTGCCGATCTCTGCGCCCGGGCGCTCCGCTGATCGACGAGAAGACTTCGGCGGATTTTGTGCGGAAGCTACGGGTGTGGGAGGGGTGGAAGGGGCTCTGAGGTTTCGGCTTGCGCCGGGCATTCTCGGCTGGCGCCGTGGTTCTTTCCGGCTGCGCCGGGCTTTTTCCCGGGCGTCCGGGTGCCGTATTCACGGGGCGGCCGCGCCCCGTGGCCCGCGGCCAAAGGGCCACTGGCGGCCCTTTGGATACCGCCACCGGGGGCTCGCCCTGGAACGGCCATGCCGCTTGGGCCGGATGGGTGGGTGGGATGACGGGCAACTCTCTTGGCGATGGCTTCAGGGTCGCGATCGACATCGATCCCCCATTGGCCGTTCCATTCCGCTCGTCCCCCGGACCCCCGCCAGTTTTTGTCTACTACTCTCCCTTCGGCTTGATCCCATCCTCCCCCTAATGGTCGCCTTCGACCGTGACCACGGAGCACGCGGCACGGTCAAGAGCGGGCATTAGGGGGAGGAGGCTAGCTCCTCAGCTGACACAACATCCAAGCAGCCATCCGGGGTATACGAGCCCACAACGATTCTGAATTGCTTTGACCTGAAGTCAAACACACACACCTGGGACTTGCCAGATTTGAGTGCAATCATAAGATCATAGTGGCCAGGGCCACGATACGGCATGTACTGATATTTCCCAGGAACAATCGGGATTCCAGTTGCCTCAGTAAATATCCCCACGACCATGTTTGTGTAGAAAAAATCGACCTGCATTTCTGCCTCCAAAGCAATCTCCTTCACCTATATAGCAAGCAAGCTGCCCAGTCAATATGCCCCATATTAGATTTGAGTAATTGACTCAATGGCGTCGAATTTTCCACGGTCATTGAGTTCCTGAAGATGTCTAATCCAGTCGGGGCTTTTAGTGTGTAGTTGGGCATTTCAGCCCCAGGTAAATACGTCCGAGCGCCTGTCGTATTCAATCCTGGAGTACTTGCTATCCTATCGTATGCTCCTTGTTCAACAAGGCCGCCTAGGTCATCCAAAATTGCTTTTCCGTGTTCTCCCCAAACCGTGACGGAAGTGCCTTCAGGCACTGTAACCGTTCCTGAACCATGCCTGTATTCACCGTGCCCTGCAAAAGCATTGCCACTACCGCCTTCAGTTACAGATTTGGCATAGGATCTTCCATCTGGAGCCCCGTCACCCGCTCTCGACACCAATCCCGCCTCAGCCTCCTTCGCAAGGACTTCTGCTCCTTCGTTGACGGAATTCTTCTTCGGAACGATCCGATCCAGGAATTTTCCGCCTCGAGCGCTGCCTACTCCTCCGCCGATACCCAGAGCAAACAGCTTGAGCATGTCCTTTCTGTCTTCGATCTCCTGCGGACACAACTTCCGCATCGTCCCGGACTCTTTGCCCGCGTAAATCTCTGTGCTCGTTTCGAGCACCTTGGCCAATGCCAAAACTCCAGCCGCGACACCAAGCGGGCCTGTGCTGGCAACGAAGTTTGGAGCCCTTGCTGCCAAGAATCGGAAGAGCAGCCCCGTGAAGTAACCTTCGGCGATAGCAATACCACCATCCCTCGCTGACACCGCCGCCCCCATCGGATCCAGATTGCCCAGCGGATCATTCCCCTCGAACCTGTAGAGGTTCGCGTCGCCTGCGTCAAAGCCCAGCGGGTCCATCGAGAGGAAGCGCTGCAAGGTGGGGCTGTACCAGCGGTTGCGGAGATGGTAGAGGCCGGTGCTGCCGTACCAGGGTAAGCCCTGCAAGACGCGCTCGCCTTCTAGGGTGGCGGGGTCTCCGGCCACGTCATCCGTGGTGAACCATTTTCCGTCCACGCCTGCGCCGGTGTAGACCTTGAAGGTGCCGAAGGGGTCGACCAGGTAGATGCGGGTGATGTTGCCGGATTCGTCGGTTTGGGCCTCCGTGTTCCAGTTGTTTCCGGCTAGGAGGTAGCGGGTGGTGGTGACTCCGGACTTGGTGCGGAACTCCACGACCTCTTCGTCGAGGTATTCGCCCCAGACACGGATGACCTTCTCGCCCGCCGACGAACTCGACTGGATCTCGCGCCAGCCATCGTAGACCATGTCGGTCGATTCGCCCGTGACCAAGGTGCGGCGCACCAGACGACCCAAGGCATCGTACAGGAATTTCTGCTTGCCACCCACGCTGTCGAGTCGGCCGTCAGGCGTCCAGAACAGGTTTCTGGTGCCGTCGGAGGTGAGGTTGCCGGAAAGGTCGTAGGTCAGGGTGGAGGTTCCGACTCCCGTCAATTCGCCAAAGCCGTTGTAGGTACGGGATTGGGCGACTCCGGAGGTGGTGACCGTTGCGCCATTGCCTGTTGCCTCGGCGGACCATGTCTGGTAGGCGCTCCCTCCACGATTCATGCTGGCCAATTGGCCGTCGGGAGTCCAACCGTACGCTTCTGTGAGCTGAGAAGCATGCGTTCTGTATTGGGAAAGCAGCTTTCCTGCTGTGGTATATGCAAAGGAAAAATCCAACAGAGACGTTGTACCCTTTGCGTATTTCAAGGTCGTCATCCGGCCAATGGCGTCGTAGCCGTAGGTGGCCGCGATGCCGTTGCCCAGGGTGGCACTGGCGCGGCGGGCGCCCTGCCACACCAAGGTATCCAGGCGGACACCGTTACGCCGCAGCGAGATCATGCGGCCGCGCACATCGAAGCGCCGCACCACGACGGATCCGTCGGGATGGACCAAGCTGTCCAGACGATTTTTGTCGTCGTAGCGATGTTCCACCGTGTAGGTGGCCGTGCCGATCTTCTGGATGGACTTGAGGTTGCGCCCCAGGGCATCATAGGTGAGGCTATCGGAAACAGTCCCGAACACGGTCGCTCGGGTCCAGCCATCGGCGGTGTAGCGGAAGACCTTGGGGGAGCCGGCCGCCGTCCCATTGGCGTTCTTGTAGACAATTCCCGTCATTCTTGCCAGACTGTCGTAGGAATAGAGGGCGGACGTGCCCTTTCCATCCACAAAGGCCCGCAACAATCCGTCGCGGTCCCACAGGTGGGATTCAGCCTTGGTTACTCCGGAGGCAACGCGAGCGGTGGTGCGGCGTGTCCAGCCGTTGGTGGAATCCGCATAGGCGTAGTTCGTCACCAAGCCGCTAGGCGAGGTCACGCTCTTGAGCCGGTCCAGACTGTCCCAGGCGAAGGTGGTTGCTGGAACGGCCAATGCCACAGGCGCCAGGGCTGTGGTGGGGGTGATGGCTGATCTCTTGGCGATGGCTTCAGGGTCGCGATCGATATCCCAGGTTTGTTTGGCCGTTCCACTAAGCTTGCCCCCCGGTCCCCCCTGCCGGTTTTTGTCTGATACTCACCTTTCGGTTTGATCGGCCCCAAATGCCCGCTCTTGACCGTGACCGCGGAGCACGCGGCACGGTCAAGAGCGGGCATTCTGTAAAAGGGATTTCGGACCCTGAGCGGAGTCGAAGGGCCCGAAATCCCGGCCTGGTGGCCGCTCCCGCCGACACGCGCCAGTGACAAGCCGCCGGATGCGACAACGCCCCAAGGATGGGCCCAGCGGGCGCGGGGCGGGTGGGCCGAATGCCCTTCGACTCCGCTCAGGACAGGCCTGGAGGCCCGCGGCGAGGGGAGAGAAACTGGATGTTTTGTCAGGATTTGTCAGGAAGAAACAAAAGCGCCCCGACCTCACTTGCAGACCAGGGCGCTAGATTCCATGCGGATTTGGGACCAATGGCCCCTGAGCCTGTCGAAGGGCTACTTCTTCTTGGATTTCTTCAGATCAGCGGGACGGATACCTGTCGAACTCGTGATGATTTCCCACGAAACGCCGTGCTCCAGAAGCTTCCGGGCCGTCTCCCGGCTAGATTCGGCTTTGCCTTTAGCTTCACCCTCAGCCTTCATGAGCTTGAAGAAGTGCGGCTCTGGCAGTGTCGACTTCATGGTCTTGATCCTTTCTTGTTCTTCAGCATCCAATTTACCCACTTGAAAGACCAAAGGGGACAACCTCTGGACTTCTTCCGCATCGACTAGCTTCTCCAGGTCCAAGAAAGCCAGTCGAGCCCGGTCAGCCTGACTCATTGTTCCATGCAACGCCATCGTCATCACGGCCGCAATGACGTTGGAACGGCGATGCCAGCTCATCAGATCCTCTTGGGCCACCACCTGGGTCCGATGCCGAAAGGTCAGGATCGGCTCCTCGTCGCCCAGGTCCTCCAACCGGAGGCGCTGGGGGATCGTGCCCGGTTTCAGATCTGTCACGAGGGCAACTGGAATCACCGGGCATCCCGGATCCCGCTCCATCAAGTCCAGGACGTAATGAGCCGTGCGATGGAGGTTTACCGACCGTGGGTGGGACCGAGATCGGAGTCGCCGCCAATCCGATCGGCCCCCAAACTTAGAACCCGCGAAGCATCGAGTCCGAAACAGTGGAGGCAATTCAGGAAACGAGAGACCGCATCAGGTAGGCGGAGTCGGATTCCGACAGATGCATTCGACGGAAGCCATTCCAAAGAAGCTCGGTGGCTTGCGCCTCTTCCCATCGATACTAGAAAAATTGCGGATCGAGGCCCCATCGCTCCAAAGGCACTCCTCTGTGGAGGAATCCACGAACAATGAGGAGATCATACAGCACTTCGCGGCCTTCGTTGCTGATGTGTTCAGGACATTCATCCGGCCAAACAAGGCATGATTTCATCACCTCGAACGACGGCGCGGCTTCCGGATCGAAAACCTGGGCTTCAATGAGCCGGCGATCAACCTCCGAAAACAGCATCAAATCTTCTCCTTCTGACAAGGTACCGCCTGTCCCCTCACAACCCGAAAACCCCTGCCGCCTCGCCGTGGCCCAACAACGCGCGTGTGGAGTCGTTGTCGCGCAGGCGCACGTCGCCCCGGAACGCGTCCACGAAGAGCCAGGAAAGCCGCTGGAACGCCGGCTTTCCGATCACGACGTTGCCGGAATCCGTCATGTCGGATCCCTCGACCCCGACGCTGGACATCGCCAGGTTGTGGGTCACGACCACGTTTTCAGCTGACTCCCCCTTCTTGTGGGCGCGCACCAGGATCCAAGGGGCGACGTTGTCGCCGGGGACCTGGTCGATCACCGTGTTGTGCGAAACGCGCGAATGGCGCATGCCGTAGAAGGCGATGCCGTGGTAGGTGTTGGAGACGATCACGTTTCGTTCCACCACCCAGCCCTCGAACATCCCGTCGAAGGCACCGATCCCCTGCGGCGAGCCTCGCAGCGGGTCGGTCGAATCGATGATTCCCACGATCACGTTGTCGCGCAGGATGTTCCCGCGCACCACACCGGTTCCCACGGATCCGTCCGCGCCGCGCGACCAGGACTGGATCCCGTCGTCGTGGTTGTCGTCGACCTTCATGCAGCCTTCGATGCGGTTTCGCTCGAGGCGGCACCAATCCGATACCAGACGGAATCCGTCACCTGAATATCGGCGCACCAGGTTGTCGAAGGCCCAGGTGCTGTCCGACGCGTCGTCGATCGAGAAGCCAAAACGCGTATTCTCCACCTTGCACCCTTGGATGGTGACCCGCCGCGCCCATCGCAAGGCGATGCCCGAAGCCGCGCGTTCCACCCAATCGGCGGCGGACCATTTCGAGACGTCGCGGGCCGAACTCAAGACCAAATCCTGCAACACCGCCTCGCGGGAGGGGTTGGCCCCGGAGCCCTGCAACTGCACCAACGCACCGGAATTGCGATTGATCGCTTGCGCCTTCCACCACAGTTTGTGGTCGCCCGTGGCGGTGTCCGAGGGAATCCAGTCCTCCTTGCGGATCCGCAAGCCCTTCAGGTGGACCTTGGCGAAGGCCCCGGTGATCTGGAATTGGGCCAGCACGGGGGTGTCGTTGGGGGCAGCCTCGATGTGCAGCCACTGACGGAAGCAGAATTGACTCCGTCGAATGAATCCATGATAGCCCGACTTCAGGTAGAGTCTGTCGCCACCTTGAACGGGTGCTCCGGAATCTTTGAGCGCCCACGGGGAATGCGGGTCGGAGGAAGACGTCGGGGCGTAATGGGCCACCAAGCCGCTGTCCAGCACTTCCTGGAGCGTGCGCCAGGGGTGGGCTTGCGATCCATCCCCGGCCGGACTTCCCCCCAAAGGATCGATCCAAAACGTCCGTCCTGTCACGGGCGGCTCCACAAACGCCACCGTGGCGGTGTCCGGCAGCGGCGCAGGCGGCTGAGAAACGGGATCAGCACTCGTGGAACCATCCCCGCACCCGGTGAAAGCGACCAACAGCCACAACAGACCAGCAAGCGCAAAGGTCTTCCGTATCGGCATGGTCGACTCCTTCATGGGCAACAGTGGCAACCGGATGACACCACTACCTAGCCTCCATCCCATTGTACCAAAACGGCCATTCTCCTGACGGTGACATTTCCCACCACCACCGGTGTCCAACTCTCCATAGCACCCACGAACGGAGAGAATCATGGCCCCCACCGCCACGAGCGCATCGCGCTCCCTTGAAACCATTGCCAGTCCGTATCGACTGGACCTTCCGCAGGCGACCCCGGAAGCATTCCAATCCGTCCTGGAGGCCCTGACCGATCGCTTTCTGGCGCAGGCAGAACAGGAGCTGGGCGAATTCATCGATGCTCGTTTGGCGCTGGGGGCGGCAAGTGGCGCCGAAGACGAGCGTTCGCGGGGCGAATACGCCGTCGAGCTCTTGACCTTCGGAATCCTCCGCGAGGAATACGCCCACTTGGCGGGCCAAACACCGCCCGCATTGCGCGAGCGAATGCGGCAATTGTGGGCGATCCGCCGGGATGAACCCGACCAGAAAGCCACCGCCGACGCCGAGCGTGCCCAGATTTTCCAGAGCCTGCTCCAGGCACCGTTGCAGGACTTCATCCAACCTTGCCAAGACCCGATCTTGGTGGACTGGCTGGAGGCCACCGGTGAATTCGGGCAGGAGGCCCTGCGGATGCGCCACTGGCTGGATGGTGTGGGGGTGTTTTGGAGCGCGGAGGAATTTCGCGTGGCCACCTGGAACCTGGCCCGGTGGTTCGAGTCCGCCGCACACCAAGATCTGTCGGAATGGACCCAGGGAGTCGAAGCCTTCCGCACCAGGGCCTTGGCGCAACTCCAGCCCCGCGAAGACCTCTTTTTGATCACGCGCCACGAGAGGCTGTACCACTTGAACATGGTAGGGGCCGAGGCCATGAACCGCGGATTCCGGCCGGGATTCCTCCAAAGGCCCCGCAAGGTGGTGCTGGTGCCGGGCTGCATGCGCTCGCGCGACGATCGCGCCTGCATGGCGTTGCGCCGCGGAACCGACATTTCCTGCGCCCATTGCGACCGAACCTGCAACGTCTCGCGCTTGACGGAATTGGGCGAGGAAAAAGGATTCAAGGTCTACGTGGTTCCGCATGCCTCTTCGTTCACCGCCTGGCTCGAACGCTGGAAGGAAGACGGCCAGACCGCACTGGTGGCTGCCGCCTGCCCCTTGCACCTGGTCCCGGGAGGCTACGAAATGCGCGCCTTGGGTCTGCAAGCCCAATGTGTGTTCCTACGCTACAGCGGCTGCAAGCGCCACTGGGATCCAAACGGAACCCCGACAGAAATCGACACCGACCGCTTGCTGGAACTCCTATCCCAAACCTGAACAACGTCAATGCCGTTGCAGCGGGCGATTCATGAATCGCCCCTACATCGCACAACCAGGAACGGTGGCGGCCATCCTCTATCCTTCCATTCGCCAGCAACGGCCCATGGCATCAAATCGTTCGACCAGCGAAGCGTACGGAAACCGGAAATTGGCAATCAAATGCGGTTTGCCGAACTGGCAATCCAGCAGAATTGGCAGGGGGTCCGGGGGACTTGGTTATTGGAGCGGCCAGTGCCATGAGGATATCGATCGCGTCCCTGATGCCCTTTGACCAATGCCACGGCGTTCATCGTTTTCACTTACCCAGCTAGCCGGCGTGGCCGCGTAAGCCCAAGTCCCCCGGCGCGGGTGTCCAGAGGGACGGCGTCAGTCCCTCTGGCCGCGGGTCACGGGGCGCGGCAGCCCCGTGAAAACGGCACCCAGGCCCGCGCCTGGAAAAGCACAACGCAGTTGAAAGTTAGCCCGAGGCCAGTCGTCAATGCCCACGCAGTGAAACAGCCCGCTCCGGCAGGTACCGCCAATATTTGCGCGGCAGGTTCCGGGCCAACAGCTTGGGATTCGCTCGCTCGGCAATGTTGATGGACTTGTAATAGGTCTGCCAAAGCTCCTGGAAACCCCTGTCCGTCATGGAGGCGAGCGACTCCACCGCCTTCGATTCCTTGGGAAGGCTTGCGGTGTCCACCGACAGGATTTCCAATTCCCCTTTTGCGTGACGCAGGCAGCGACCGCGCTTGGCGTCGGCGATCATCCAGGTCTCGTTGGGAAAACGTGCGGAAAAGTGCGGAGCCAAGAGCTCCAGGATGTCATGGTCCGGGGCGATGACAGAAAAGAGCGATCCGTCGGGAGCCTTGGAAAAGCGCACGAACCCACGGAAGCGATGCGCCTCGTGGCGGGTCTTTTCCGCCGCGGCGAGGGTGGCGTGGGTATCGGCATCCAGGATATTCCGCCCGCGCCCGGCAATTCCATCGCGTAGCAGGCCACGGAGGACACGCCACACCACGCTTTGGATGCCGGGCAACTCGGACAGGAGCGCCGCACGGATCATGGACACGATGTCTTCGCCGCAAAGCCAGAGGATTCTCGCCGCCGCTCGGTGAGCCAGATCGGTGTCGGTTTCCACACTCCGCGTGGACTCGAACAAACCGGGCTCGTACCCTTGGACCGATTCGATCCGATCGACGGGAAGGTTCAGGCGGAGCGCCTCGCAGACGGCCGAGAGGAATCCATCGAAGCCTCCTGGGTGCACCAGAACCAACGGCGTTGCTTGATCGACGATTTCCGGCATCATCACGGCGTTCATGCGGTCAACAACAAGGGTTGATGGAACAGGGATAGTTGGGTGGATTCCGGAGGCGAGGCCAACAGGGGCCGGATGCGTTCAGGACGGAAGTCGCGGTAGGTCCCGATGGCGAAGGGGTCGTACAGAAAGGGCCTGGCCCGCTTGAGGACCACCCCAAAGCGCTTGAGATGCTCCATTCGCACCGTGCCATGACGACGCCCGGTCACGATCAGTTTGGCAGACCGCACTCCGATGCCGGGAACACGCAAGATGGTTTCCAGATCCGCCCGGTTCACGTCCACCGGAAATTGCTCCGGGTGCCGCAAGGCCCAGGCCGCTTTGGGGTCCAGATCCGGATCCAGGTCCGGGTGGAGGTCGTCCACGAGTTCGTCGAACTGGAACTTGTAAAACCGCATCAGCCAATCGGCCTGGTAGAGCCGGTTTTCACGCCGCAGAGGCGGGCGAGCCAACGCGGGCAGACGCGCATCGTGGTTGACGGGGATGTAGCCCGAGTAATATACCCGCTTGAGCTGCTGCTTGCCGTATAGACCGGATGCCAGCGACAAAATCTGCAGGTCGGATTCCGGCGAGGCCCCCACGATCAGTTGGGTGCTTTGCCCGGCAGGTGAAAAGCGTGGGGCGAACCGCGAAACCTTCGATTCCGCCTTGTGTTCCAGGATTCCCTGTTGGATGGAATTCATGGGCTGGAAGACGGAGGCGTAGTCCTTTTCCGGGGCCAGATTCTTGAGCCCGGCCTCGGAGGGGATCTCGATGTTGACACTCAATCGATCCGCATACAGTCCGGCCTGGGCCACCAGCTCCGGGCTGGCCCCGGGAATGGCCTTGAGATGGATGTACCCTCCGAACCGGTGTTCGGTTCGCAGCGTGCGCGCCACGGCCACCAGGGCTTCCATGGTGGTGTCCACGCTACCAAAAATCCCGGAGCTCAGGAACAGCCCTTCGATGAGATTGCGCCGGTAGAACTCCAGCACCAGGCTCACGACTTCCGAGGGCCGGAAAGTGGCGCGGGGGATGTCGTTGGTGCGCCGGTTGGAGCAATAGGCGCAGTCGAACAGACAAACATTGGAGAGCAGGATTTTCAGGAGCGAGACACAACGTCCGTCGTCCGTGAAACTGTGGCAGATACCAGACGCCACCCCGTTGCCCATGCCCGATTGTGGCGTGGATCGCGAGCTTCCGCTGGACGAGCACGAGACGTCGTACTTGGCGGCTGCGGAAAGAATCTTGAGTTTATCCTGCACAGATAAACAATACACGCTTGAGCACTATTTCGCAACAAGAAAATTGGTTCGCGCGTGGTCCTAGAACTCGTGGACCAAAAATGGCCGCAAGGCAGAAGTGGTCTCCTCCATGTCGCGCAGAAGAATCATTTCCGTGCGGTCGCCAGGGCGGATATTGACCACCACCCGGTCCAGCGAGCGGCGGGTGATGTGCAGCCCGCGCCCGTGGTTCAGATCATTCAGCAGGATTCCCTGCGCTCCCCTCGCGCGATTGGCTTCCAGCCAGGTCAGGATCTGTTGCTTGGTCAGCCGCCCGCCGCGGTCCACCACCGAACACCCCCACGAAGTGGCGCTCTTCCCGAAAAACACGTACACCGCCTGGTCGCGTCCCAGCTTGGCGTCCAGGTCCCATTCGGATTTCAGCTCCCCCTCCTGGTCCAGGGAGCCGTAGAAGACCGCGTTGCTGACCATCTCCGCCAGCGACCTGCGAAACACCCTGCGGATGTCCCCGTCCGGATACCACGCGGCCACCTCCGCCACCACCGAATCGATGTCGGTGGCGCTGCCGACCTGCCGGGCATGGACCTCTGCCCCTGGTCCCAGCCAACGCTCCAGTCCGAAGACGTTTTCTGTCAGAAGCGATTGCGCGGTCTCCACCAGGTCGCGCAGCGGATGCGCACCTTGCCGGGGCAGGAGCGTGCCCACGTCGTACTCCAACGCCAGCCGGAAATGCTCCTCCACCGGGGTGGAGGAAATGATCGCGTATCGGGTTTCCGGCCGCAATTCGCGGAGGAACTGGACCAGGTCGAACCAAGCGATCCCCGTCAGGGCGGTGTCGGCCACCAGAAACCGATAGGACCTGTTCTGGAGCAGGTCCAGGGCGCGGTTTCCGTCTTCCACCGTTTCCACCGAAAGCCCCAGTTCGTCTTCCAGGCTTCGCGCGGCGCGCCGACGGAACGAAGCGTCCGGGCAGGCCAACAGGACGCGCTGTCCTCCCAGATCCCGGAACCTGGCCATGCTACTTGAAGAGATTCCAACGCATGATGTCAAAATACGTCACGTACAGGGCCAGCATCAGGAACAGACCCACCACCACCATGGAAAGCCTTTCCATGAACGCCTTGTTCGCCTTGCGGCCGCGGACCTTCTCGATGGCCAGTTCCACCAGGCGCCCGCCGTCGGTCACCACCAACGGAAGGAAGTTCAGGATGCCCAGGTTCAGGGACAACAAAACCATCCAGTCGACGAGTTTTTCCCAGCCCAGCCGCGCGATGGCTCCGGACGCCCGCACGATCCCCACCGGTCCGGACAGATTCTGCGCATCCACCTTTCGGGTCAGGAGCTTGCCCAGGATGCGGAACACCGCGGTGCTCTTGTCCAGGGCGCCATCGAATGCGTACCCCACCGCCTCGACGGGTCCGAAGCGATGGAAGTAGGTGGGCACCACGTCCATGGGAGCCACTCCGATGCGCCATCGGCCATCCTTCGCGTCCTTGCGGGCGGAAAGCTCCACCACGGTGCGCCCCTCCTTGCGGGCGAGCGCGAAGCGCATGGGCCGGCCCTCGCTGCCTTGCACCGTGCGGATGAAGTCTTCCGCGCCGGTGGGTTGGCGGCCGTCCACGGAAAGGAGCGTGTCGTCCTGGCGGATGCCCGCTCGCGACGCCGGGGTGGAGTCCAACACGCGCGCCAAAAGCAGCCTGCCGCCGAAGTCCATCCCCGCCCACCCGATACGTGTGGCCTTGATGGGAGCCAGCATGGGACGGAACGTGAACACGCTGTCTTTGCCGCCCCGCAGAATCGCGATCCGCACGTCCTGCTCCAGGCTGGTGGCCACGTCCTCGGCGAACCGCGAGGCGCCGCTCAGCGGCTTGCCGTTGAGGGAAACCACGGTGTCTCCGGCGCGGATTCCAGCTTTGAAAGCCGGGCCAGCGGAATCGACCGAGGAAAGCACCATGCTGCCCTTGACTTCGATGTTCACGCCCACCATCGCGACCACCCAAAGCGCCAGCAAGGCGAAAGCGATGTTGACCGTGGGACCTGCCGCAGCGATGGCTGCCCGCCATCCAATGGAAACGTCTTCGTAGCCCTTCAGGGCTGGGGTGTTGCCGCTCCAGCGGCGCTCCAGTTCGTTGGCCGTCGCCGGGTCCAGCGGTTTTCCTTCCAGCGCGGAGGCGGCATCGCCGCGCATGGCCACATAGCCTCCGAACAAGACCAGGCACACCCGGTACTCGGTTTCGCCGACCTTCAGGCCGAAGAGTCGAGGGCCGAACCCGATCGAGAACACCTCGACATGCACCCCGGCGCGCCGCGCCACCAAAAAGTGTCCCAATTCATGGATGAGCACCAGAAACGACAAAACGGCAAGACCGACGAGGATTCCGGGGATGTCAGAGATGTAAAAAGAAAAGAATTTGGCGATAGTGTATTGATCAGAACTCATGAGACGAAACCAGCTTCCGAGTGGGCGAGTTCGAGGACCCGACGCCGGGCCCACGAGTCCGCCGCGAGAAGTTCTTCCAAATCGGGGCGCCACCCGAACGATTGTTCGGCGAGGCACCGTTCCACCAGTCGGATGATCCCCATGTACGGAATCTGTCGATCCAGGAAAAGCGCCACGGCGGCTTCGTTGGCCGCATTCAAGACCGCAGGCGCGGCTCCCCCCTGCCTTCCGGCGGCGAAAGCCAGACCCAGAGCGGGAAACCGTTCGTGGTCGGGCGATTGGAAATGGAGCGAGCCGAGCTTGGCCAGATCCAGGCGATCGCCGGAAAGGGCGACCCGTTGGGGGGCGACCAGCGAATACAGGATGGGAAGGCGCATGTCCGGAGTGCCAAGCTGTGCCACCAGCGCACCATCCTGGAACTGCACCAGGGAGTGCACGTGGCTGCCGGGGTGCACCAGCACCTGGATGCGATCGTATCCCACCCGAAACAGGTGATGCGCCTCGATCACTTCCAGCCCCTTGTTGAACAAGGTGGAACTGTCGATGGTGATCTTGGGACCCATGGTCCAGGTGGGGTGCTTCAGGGCCCGCTCCACGGTGATGTGGGCGAATTCCGAGGCGGGCAGGTCCCGAAACGGGCCACCGGAGGCGGTGAGGATCAGGCTTTCCACTTCCGTGGTGGGAGTCCCGCCCAGACATTGATGGAGCGCGGAATGCTCCGAATCAATGGGAACCAGGCACGAGTTGGGGTGTTCGTCCAGCAGGCGATTGATCAGCTCGCCGGCCATCACCAGGGTTTCCTTGTTGGCCAGGCAGACCCTCAAACCCCGACGGATGGCTTCGATGGTGGGAAGGCACCCGATGGAGCCCACCAGACCGTTGACCAAGGTGGTGGCTTCAAGATCCGCGACAAGTTCAAGCAACCCTTCCATGCCGGAAAGGACAGGCCGTCCCAGATCCAAAGCGGCGCGTTGGGCAGCCGGCTGATCATAGAGGGCCAACCTGGCCTTGGGGAATTCGCGAGCGATGGCGCAGAATTCCTCCACGCGGGAATGGGCGGCGAGGCCGACGATGCGAAATCGGTCGGGATGTTCCCGAACAACGGACAGAGTGCTGGCGCCAATCGAGCCTGTGGCCCCCAGCAGCACGAGATTCTGGACAGACATGCTCTGGGAATGTACCAAACCAGTCTTGCTCAGAGTCCGGAATTCAAACGTTGGAGGATGTCCTGGTGGAGCTGGCCGTTGCTGGAAAGGCCATTTCCTGCCTCCGCCCAGGGCTTGCCATCCACGGAGGAAAACTTCCCTCCAGCTTCCTGCAGGATCACGCCCATGGGAGCCACATCCCAGATATTGACCACAGGATCCAGCATGGCCTCGGCCCGGCCGCACGCCACCAGCAGATGTCCGTAGCAATCACCCCAGCCCCGGGCCACCCCCGCCTGGCCGCGAAGCTCCATCCATTGCTTGGCCCATGGGCTTTTCGAGACCGTGATCGCCGATCCATCCAAGAGCAAGGCATCGCCGAACTCGGACACTCCGGACACCCGCGCCCGGGAATCGTTGATCCAGGCGCCCATCCCCTCCGCTGCCCACAGGCTTTCGCCCAGGGCGGGCATGTGGATCACTCCCACCACGGGTCGGTCGCCATCCAGCAAGGCCAACAAGGTTCCGAAGAGGGGGACTCCATGGATGAACGCCTTGGTGCCGTCGATGGGATCCACCACCCATTTGAAACGCGCCAGGGGCAGATGCACCCCGAATTCCTCCCCGATCACGCCGTGATCGGGACGCAAGGCGGCCAGGCGTTCGCGAATCAGGATTTCCGCGTCTCGATCGGCTTCCGTCACCGGCGAGTTGTCGCGTTTTTTCACGACCGTCATCTTGTGTTGGAAGCGCGATAGAATGGGGGCTTCAGCCAATTTCACAAGTTCTCTGGCCAGCGACAGCTCTTTTTCCAGGTCCAAGTCGGAATTGCTCATAAGACTCAAAGGTACGAGGTCCGCCCTGGAAAGCGACCGGATTGCGCCAAAGTAGCCCGGTCCGTTGCCCGCTAGTTGACCAGCCGTGGCTGGAAAGCGTATCCTGTAGGTATGAAGTCGATCGATGTGGATTGCCCCCATTGCGGTTGCTCGTGCGACCTGCGACTGGACGAGGACACCCAGGTCGTCTTGCTTGTCTGCCCCTCCTGCGGGGCATCTCTGGTGTCCTATTACGGACAAACCTTCCAGGTGGAGCCCTCCGAATTCCGTTATCTGCGCCAGCGCGGCGGCATGAAGGAAGCCCAAGGCGCCCTCCGTGTGAAACAGCGAAGTTCACGCCTGCCGGTGGCGGTCCATTCGGCCGGAGAACCCGTGATGGACCATGCGGTAGGAGCAGACGAAATTTTGGAACTCCACACGGCTTTGCACAAGTGCCAAAGCATCGACGAATTCCTGCAAGCGTTGGAATGAGAAAGATTCTCTAGTTTCCTTTCCAACGATGCTCGGCTACGCCGAAACCCACTTCAAGTTCAAGCTGCCCTGGTCGCCGCTTTTCCGGGCCTTGCCGGAAATGATTTTGGACGCGCCATCCTTGGCGCTTTTGGACCAGCCGATCCCGCTGACCTTGGCTGTTCATGATGCGCATCGATTCCCGGTGAGGTTGGACGAAGTGCGGATCGTGTCGCGCATCAAAGGCCAGATGCATGAAATCACCTGGACTCCCTCCCTTGGCCTGGACCAACCCTTCCACTGGATCCGCCTCCCCTGCCCCGGCCCTTTGTTGTGCGGAGCGCAATGGGTGGACGCCGCGTTTCGGGTGACCGATCGCAAAGGCAAAAGCTGGACTTTCCTCAACCACAATCTGCCGGGACTGTCCGCGCAGAGCCTGCGGATCGTGCGGTTGGCCTCCGACTTCCCCGCACCCGAGGGTTGGGTTTCCGGTGACCTCCACTGCCACACCCACTGGAGCGAAGACCCGGTGGAATGGGGCGGCGATCCAACCATGATGCGCGACGCCGCCCGTTGCATGGGCATGGGGTTTTTCGCCGCCACGGACCACTCCTACGACTTCGCCTGGGAACACCCCGATTACCTCCGTCCGGCGGATCCAACCCAGCGATTCCAGGAATTCCGTTCGAGCCTGCCGCCGGACCTCGAAGGGGAGCCCGTGGTGCTGCCCGCCGAAGAAATCAGCTGCGGCAACTCGCGCGGAGAAAACATCCACCTCCTGGCCATCGACCACCCCTTGTACATCCCCGGCCAAGGCGACGGCGGGCGGCGCGGCTTGAACAACCATCCCGACCTTTCGATTCCGGAAGTCCTGGAGCTTTTGACAGAAAGTGGCGCTCCGGCTTTGGCCGCCCATCCCCGGCCCGGAATCGGATGGTTGCAGCGCAAGATCTTCCGGCGCGGGCAATGGGATGGAACGGACCTCCATGCCGGAATCCACGGATTGCAATTCTGCAACGGATCTTGGGGTCGCGATTTTCTGGAAGGCCGAGGGCTGTGGGTACAGGACTTGGTGGCGGGAAACCGTAGACTGCCCATCGCGGGAAACGACGCCCACGGCGACCTCAACCGCGCGACCCAGGTCTCGCTTCCGCTGGCCAGGCTCCGACAGACCGACCACCACAGGTTTGGTGCCATGCGCACCTGGATCCTCCCCGAGGGACCACCCTCGCGCGAATCCCTGCGGAAAGCCCTGACCGGCGCCCCTTGCGTGATCTCCGACGGCCCCTGGCTGGGACTTCGGGTCCCGGATGCAGCCCATCCCGCCGAGCGCTCGAGCGGACAAGGGACGCTCCAGGCGGCAAGCCTGCCGGAATTCGGCAACATCCGTCGTGTGCTCGTGTTCGGGCACCGACGCGGTCAAGCGAGGGAAGCCGTGGTGCTGGACGCGAGTCCGGCCAGCCTCCATTCCGAGCACTCCTTCGAACTCCCACCAGACACTCTCTACGTGCGGGCGGAGCTTCTGACGGAATCCGGCAACCGGGCCCTCACCCGCGCGGTGGAGCCCGGCCGGACCTAGAACATCTCGCTGGGCGATTCCACCCGCACACCCACCTTCACCAGCTGGTTGGTCATCACGGGCATGGGGCTTCCGTCCTGCTTGACATAGGCCACGATGCGCCACAAGTACACGCCGGACGCCACCACCTTGCCGGTGTAGGCGCGATGGTTCCATTCCAACTGGATGGAAATGCGGTCGATCTGGTCACGTTCCATGCCATCCAGATCGGCTTGGCTGATGGTGAGGTCGCGGGAGGTCACGAACGTCCCCCCGTTGTCGTAGATGTACAGGATCATCCGCGCGGGGCGGTTGATGTAGAGGGTGGGTCCGTTGCAGTATTCGTCACGAGGGCAGGCGTCGCGCACGGTCTGCGAATTGGAAACATATCCCGTTCCCGGTTCCCACCAGTCCATGCCCTTGGAAGCCCCATCCGAACCGCGCCGCCCTCGGGTCGCCTTGATGAGGATCTCGCTCTTGGCGCTGCGATTGGCCTCGTTCAAGGGAATCTTGGGAATCAGGGAAGGCGCGGTGGTCTGCACCAAAAAGGGCCTGGGAGCTCCCACCACCGGAGTTGACCAGTGTTGGTTGGCCGTGTCCACGCGGTTCCCACGATCGTCCACCACCCCGGAACCAAACCGCACGCGCAGATCCGGACGGACGCTGCCGGTGTCCCCCGGAGGCACCAGGAACCAATAACTACCGTCAGCCAGTCTGTGCAGCGAATCGGCCGGGACCTTCACCCACACCCGCTGCGAAGTGTCGCAACTGGTCCGGGTCCCCGGACAGCGCAGGACTTCCAGCCAATCCTTCTGGTTGGAGAAGTCGGTCTTTTCCGAGGGCTTGATCACCAGGGTATCCCAGTCCTTGTAGTTCTCCACCCGGTGCACCACTGCCGACACGATCACCGGCGGCACCCGCTCCCCGATTCGGAACGTGTCCAGGAAGGTGCGCATGGAATCACCGGTTCCGACCTTCCACTTCGCGCGCATCACACCGGTCTGAAGACTGTCAAAACCTGTCAAACCGAAGGCGAAAGGAGGTGCGATCTGGACCAGGAATCGCGTGCTGTCGATCTTGCCGGGCCGGGCGACCTGGAACAAAAGCCTGCCCAGGGAATCGCGCAACGGCCTTCCATCGGTGCCCAGCACGGAATCGCCCAGCACGTTGGTGAGCGGATACCCGGAAAGGTCCTTGAGGGTGCGGCCAGCGGAGTCGGTCAGGAAGGTTCCCGCCACCACCCAGAAAGTGTCCAGGCCCACCACCACCGGCTTTCCTCGCGAAGGCCCTGCGTAGTAGGCATTGGCGGAATCGGGTTTTTGCCCGGTCCGGGCGGAATCGCCGAAGCTCATGTCGAAGGTGGGCAGATCGGTTCCCCAGGGGGAATCCAACTCCACCACGAGTCCATCGACCTTGCCATCCCCGTTGCGATCGACATAGAACGACTGCACCACCTGCACGGGCTGGACCGAAATCCGGTTCACATCGCAACCCACGTTGCCGACATCGTCCTCGTAGCAGCGGCGGATGGTATCCGATCCGGGCCTGGGGATGCTCTTGATGGAACCGACCACCCAGGTCTTGCCCGCATCGGCAATCTGGTGGGTGACCGGGATTTTGCCGGTCACCACGTTGGCTCCGTCCGGAGGATTGAGGATGGTCACCACCGGCAAGGATTGTTTGAGATCGATCCAACCGGTGTCGTACCCGTAGTTGCCCAACGGGTCGTGGGCTTCCACCGGCACGGGAAAAAGACCGTCTCCCTTGAAGTCGGTGACCTTGAAGAGCGTGTCCACCTTGACGCTCCAGACCTTGCCGTCGGCGCTCAGGCTGGAATCGCGAACCCAGTACCAGACGGTGTCCACGCCAAAGCGCGTGCGGGCCCGGTCGCCCCACCAGGTCGTGTCTTGGGAGGGTGCGTGGGGGTTCTTGCCGGTGATCTTGAACACCTGCACCACCGGAGCGACCAGATCCGCCCACACGGTGTGCGTGTCGCAGCCCACATTTCCGGCCGTATCCGTGAAACAGCGCCCGATCCGGTTCCAACCGTTCACCAACAGGGTGTCGGAAGGCTTCTGCGCCTTGCCATCCACGGTCCATTCCACGCGCTGGATCGCCTGGTTGGTCCGCAACGAATCCACCGGAATCACGATCTTGACGTTCGGGGGCACGTTGGTGTTGCGGATGATCAAGGTGAGGACGGAATCCGCTCCCAGGTCCGCTCCCAGCGCGCGTCGGAGAACCAGGTGAACCACCCGGTCAGGACCGACCTTGCCGTCGTTTTGCAGCAGGACACGGAAGGTGGTCGTGGTGCGACCGGTGTCGATGCGCACCGAGTAGGCGCTGTCGGCCACCATGAGAACACCGCTTGCCAAGCCACGCCTGGAGTCCAGGACCAGATCGGCCAGGGCGACGGAATCCGACACCGGATCCAGCAAGATGGGAAGATCCGCACCACCGGACACGTCCTGGACCACCAGCGTATCGCGAGCGAAGGCAAGGTGCGGCCTGGCGTCGCCTTGGCGGATCAGGATGCGTTCGCGGTCATGCGATTTGTCGGTGGTGACCACCGAAGAATCCCGGAAACTTCCCCACGAAAGCACCACGTCCTGGTCGGGCCCGTAGCGGCCATCGTGGAGAATGGTCACTTCCACCGCGGTCGAACGACTCATGGCAGGGAACGTGAAGTCGCCTTGCAACCGATAGTGCTTGCCTGCGATGGCAGATCCCCCGATGGCCTTCGCGGTTCCGACGATCCCGATCATCGAGAGCCGGTCGAGCTCCAGCACCACCCGCACCAAGGTGTCTTTTTCGCGGACCACCACCAGGCTGTCGCGGAAACGGGCCACGGGTGGCGGATCCACGTTCACCAGCCGGATGGTCATCGTGGAGGGATCCAGCAACTGGACGTTGTCGATCAGGTTGGGCTGCAGCTTGAGGCGCACCTGCAGGGTATCGGAGAAGATGCTGTCGCGCATCGGAGTCAGCCAGAGGGTGTCCAGGGTATCGAAGGCGGCAAAGCGCGCCACCGAATCGCTCATCCGGAAGGTCCGGCCCAGGAGGGCGGTGGTGAGGGCGGAATCCACCTTCACCGCGATGTTCGTGGGTACGGAAGAGCTCCGGGTCAGGCGCACCACCACGGGTACGCGTGTGGGGTGATCTTCGGGAACCACCGTATCCCGGCTGGCGAAGCTCGCATAGATTTCGTTCTCGTCCGTGATGACCCCGGTGGATTTCCATCCGCTGGAATCGGGCAGAAGCCAGGTGGTGTCCAGAGGGGAAATTCGCACCCCAACGCGTCGGGGTGGAGTATATGCAGAGATTCCCAGCGTGGAAACGGCCAGCGAATCGACCTTCGGACCGGCGCCTAGGGTATCGTTGGCCGAAACCACCCCCACAAAATCCCGACCCGCCTGAGCGCTGCTGTCGAATGTGCTCCACTGGAAGGCAAGCGGCACACGGGAGGACATGCGCTGTCCGGTGACAGGATCCGCCAAGTAGAACTGGAAGGGCAAAGGCCGGATTTCAGCAGGCACCTGGGAGCGCTTGACCGTACCGCCGCTGACCACCAATCGAGGCTTGCGCATTCCGGAAAGAATGGTCCCCAATCCGATGCTGTCTCGAGCCCGGGCACCACGGAGGCTGTCCAGGAGGACTCGGAACATGAGCGGAACCACATATCGGTCGTCGCCCAGCGACATGACTGCGAAGGAATCGCGGGCCACTCCGGCTCGCAAGACCAGGGTAGACACGTCGGAGACGTAGTCGACTCCACCCTTGGCGGTGACATCGGCGGTTTGCCAACGAAACGTGATGGGCAAACCGCTGGCGGTGGGCTTGCCGGTGCGAGGGTCCACGAGCGTCACATGAAACCACATCGGCTTGCGGGAACCCGGTACCGAATCGCGCGCGGCCACCACGCTGTCGACGGAAAGCAACGGTTCCGGATCGTCGTCGAGGATGGTCCCCAGGGCGATGGAAAGGCTGGTCTGGGCGTTGGGATCGGACGACTGCAAGACGACCTTGATCAGCCGATCCGGCTGCCGCTGAAGGTTCCCGATCGCAGAATCCGCCACGAACTCCCAGGCCTTGTTGCCGGCAGGAAGGGAGCCGCTGGTGGCGGCGCCCAGGTAATCCACGCCCAGACGGGCGGTGGAATCGGCGACCGTCCAAGTGAAGCTCGTGGGAACGCGACTGGCGATGGGATTGCCACTGGCGGAATCGCGAAGCGCGGCGGTCATGGGAAAGGCTCGACGCAAACTGTCGCCTTCCTGGAGGGAATCGGGAAGCAGGATCACACGGGGACGGCCGAACTGGCTCAGGATGGTCCCGGTGGCGTTCTGGCGGCTCACCCCGGTGGCGATGGAGGTCGCCTTGGATATCTGGACAGAAAATGTCAAAGGAGGGCTGTAGCGGGCATCCGGCTTCACGGACACCACGATGGTATCGGTGCTGCGACCAGGTGGAATCGTGCGGGTTCCGCTGGCGGAAACGAAGTCGGTGTCGGCCAGGGCCGTGCCGGCCACGGTGGTCCAATCGAACGTGGTGGCGACGCCGCTGGGCTTTTGGGTGGTGCCGGTGGCGGAATCGAGGAGGGACACGACGAACTTCATGGTCACGTTGGCGGTGGAAGAACGAACCACGGAGGTGTCGCGGACCACCAGCCGGGGATGGGGATTGGTGTTCACGATGCTTCCCACGGCGACAAGGTCGTTGCCGGTGGAAGCCACTCCGGACTTGGGTGCCACCCGTACCAGGAGGTGCTCGGTGAATTCGAAGATGCTGTCGCGCAGCGCACGGACGGACACCTGCGTGGACAGCGATCCGGCGGGAATGCATACGTTGAGCCCGGAATCGCGGGCGAAGTCCACTCCACGCAAGGCGGTGCTGTCCGCCGAGTTCCAATCGAAGCAGGTAGCCAGTGCGCTACGCTTGGATAGCCTGACGGTGAACCTTGCCGTATCCCCTTCCAGGACGGCTGCCGCGTCGGAAACCGCCATGGTTGGAGGCAGATCATCGTCCAGAATGGTCCCGACCGCGGAGTCGCGCATCCGTAAACTCGCCTTCTGGAGGCGAACCATGGAATCCACGCGTACCAGGAAGGTTTCGTTGCCTTCGTAGAGGGTGTCCATCCGAACCTGGACGGAGATGGTATCCACCGATTTCAAGTGAAACGGAATCCGAGCCTTGGAGACGGGCACGAAATCGGTGGCATCGGCGGTGCGGGCGACGGTCGACCAGAACAGTTCCGCATTGCGTACATCCTGGGCTTGCAACGGGGCCCCGGTGATGGAATCGACCACCTCCACCACGAATTTCAAGAGGGTGTACCCGGGAGCGGTGCCTTCCGAAACAGAGGAATCCCGGATCCGGAAGGTCGGGAGTGGGTCGTCGTCCAGGATCCCCGCGAACATCGCGACCTTGCCGTTCCACATCTTGGAAGAATCCAGCGTGCCACCCCGCACGGAATCCACCACCAACATGACGTATCGATTGGGCTGATCGTAATTGTTCCCGCGAACAAACCCTTGAAACGCATCGCTGGAGAGCATCCCGGGCTGGACCCCCGAGATGCCGGAAAGGGAAACCTTGCCAAAAGAGAAACCAGGGATATCAGGGGAGGCTCCCGTATCGATGGGCGTGTAGCGCACTCCCAGCACAGTGGTGTCGCGTGTGGGCACCACCAGACGCCACCAGATGCGGATGAGCTCGCCTGCGATGTGATCCAGATCGAAAGCGAGGTTGAGTCGGGTGAGCTGGCCCTGGCTTCCTTCCGGCGTGGGCGAGCCCAGATTGATCACCCGGATGATCGGTTTGTTGGGAAAGTACGGGATGAATTGACCATCCGTGCCCTTGAAATCGTTCCGGATGTGGATGGAATCGGCCAGAATCTGTCCAAAGAGGTGCACCCGGTCGTGGACATCCACGAAGGTCCCCGGCTTGGGAACCACCACGGAGGCCCAGATCTCCGTGTTCACGTTGAGAGTTACGCTCTTTTCCGAGTAGACCATCATGGTGCCGCCCGCGAAATGCAGCGAATCGGTGCCGTAACCGAGCTGGTACTTCTCCGGAGCGATGACATTGCGAGCTCCGGAAGCGGAGGACTCCAGGCCTTTGTGGGTTAGAATCACCGTGCGCAAGCCGTTGGGTTGAACGGCCAGAAGTCGCGTCGGTACGGTACCGGTCAGCGAGTTTCGCAGAACGATCGAATCGAAGGAGTAGACCCCTTCCGTCAGGTAGATCGTCGTTCCATACCAAAGATCCAACCTGCCATACCGGCCAGGCGGAAGAATGGTGTCGCCGGGCTTGCACCAAGCTGAGAGGTCGGATCCACCTGCCGCTTGATTGGAACCGCAGGTCCAACGTCCCAAACCACCACTCAACGGAGTATTGAAATTGGTCTGCACATGACGCTGGTACCCCAGATCCGTGGCGGTTTGGAACGTCGTGTCTGGCAATGCGATTCCCGTTGCCACCACCGCCTTGGCAGGCATGTTCCAAACGATCCGATCGCTCATGATGGGCGTGGTGGCCGGGGTGACGTCGGCTACCCCTAGGTTGGGGCTGAGAACTCCGGGCGGAGGTCCGAAGTAATAGACTCCCCATGCGGGCTGACGGAAGTGGCCTCCACCGATGTACAGGGAATCCTCGAAACGGTTTTCCTTGTTCGTGGTCCGGACTTCGCCCCCCACGTACACGGAACTGCGAAACCTGTTGCCGTCTGGAGTCAGGAAATCTCCGTTGGTGCGGATCCGGTCCCAAACCTCGGTTTTATTGTTTTCGAAGTAGACTCTTCCGCCAGAAGTCACCACCGACCGGATCGTGTCGTAACCGTCCATGGACACCACCACGTCGCTTCCAACCCAGCCACCCGCGGCTGTGGTGGCGCGGTAATCGATGTCCACTCCCCTGCGACCGAACAAGAAGTACCGGTTGAGAGAGTCGTGGACCTGGATCGCCGCCTCCACTTGGGAGGAAAGAAGCCCGACCCATACCACCGCGGCGAGCGCACGCGAAAGGAGCCTTGGAATCGAGCGTTTCATCATGTGGTGAGTCTTTGCGGAAAAAAGGATCGTCTCCCTGAAATATGGTCTTCTCCGGTCCAATTGCCACCCCCCGTTCATATCGCAGGTAACGGACGCCGATTACGGCCCCTCGCCACGCGAAGCTCCCCGGACGCCCCCCGGGGGCAGAAGGATTTCGTCAATTCTTGACTTAGCGCGAAAAAAGACCGGATTTCCCTACCATGGCGGTTCCACCATGATCTTCACTCCGACCTTGTACAAGTAGTTGGTCATCTGGGGCATCGCGGTACCAGGCATGTTCACCCAGCTGACGATTCGCCATACATACACACCACTGGCAACAAGCTCGCCTGCGTCGGTGTGGTGGTTCCAATTGAGTTCCACCTGCACGCGATCGAGTTGGTCGGGATTCATCCCGTCCAAGTCGGTCTGACTGATGGTGATGTCCCGAGAGGTCACATAGGTACCCAGCTGGTCGTAGATGTAGAAGATCATCCGGGCCGGACGGTTCAGGTAGAGAGTCGGCCCATTGCAGTACTCCGGCTTGGGGCAGGCTTCGTTCGCCTTGATGCGGTCGACGTTGTACCCGGAACCCGGTTCCCACCAATCCTGCTTGGTTCGGCTACCGTTGGTCACCTTCAAAAGGATGGTGCCCGGGCGGATCTTGCCAACTTCACTCTCCGGAATCAGAGCGATGCGTCCGGGAGGCTTGACCTTGACCAGGTTGGGACGCGGAACACCAGTCACGGGAGTGGACCAATTGGTGTTGTTGGTGTCGATCTCGTTGCCCTTGGCATCGGAAACATCACTCAGGAACCGCACCCGGTAGTCCGGTCGGATGCTCCCGGTATCGCCGGGCGCAACCAAGAACCAGTAGCGGCCATCGCCCATGGTGTGAACCGAATCGGCGGGAACTTTCACCCAGACTTTGCTGGCGGAATCGCACTTGCGCTGTCCGACCGGGCACGACCACACCTCCAGCCAATCCTTGCCCTTGCCGATCTTGATCTTCTCCGACGGCGTGATGATCAAGGTATCCTGCTGATCGTAGTCTTCGGTGCGGGCGATCTGGGCTGCCAGAATCACCGGCGGGACCTTTTCGTCGACCTTGAACGAATCCACGAAGCTGCCCGTCACCTTTTTCCCGCTGGAATCCACCACCACCCAGTTGGCGTTCATGGTGGCGCCCTGGAGTGAATCGAACCCGGTCATTCCAAAGGCGAATGGTGGGATCAGAGGAACCAACAGTCTGGTGCTATCCGCGACTCCGGTCTTGGCCACCTTGAAATACACGCGTCCGACGCTGTCGCGCAGCGGCTGGCCATCGGATCCGCGGGCGGTGTCGCCAAGGACGTTGGTCAGAGGGAGACCATCCGGCCCTTGCAGAACATTGCCCGAAGCATCGCGAAGATAGGTACCCGCCGCCACCCAAAGGCTGTCCTTGCCCACCACCACAAGCTTCCCACGGGTGGGACCGGCGTAGAAAGGCTTGTCCTTGTCGGGCATCTGGCCAGTGCGTGTGCTGTCGTTGAGCCAGAAATCGAAAGATGGCAGGTCGGATCCCACCCACTTGGCGTCCAGCTCCACGACCACGGCATCGATACGGCCATCACCGTTGGTGTCGAAGTAGGTGGAACTCACCACATGGATGGGTTCGACATCCACGAAATGCTCGTGGCATCCCACGTTGCCGACGTCGTCCTCGTAGCAGCGCTTGAGAGGCGTCTTGCCCGGTGTGCGGATGGTTTCCACCGAGTTGACGCTCCAGGTCTTGCCAGCATCCTTCACGGTATGAAGCACCGGGATGGACCCCACGACGATCTTCGCCCCTTCCGGAGGCGTCACGATGTCGACCACCGGGATGGATTGCTTCAAATCGATCCAGCCGGTGTCCCGACCGCAATTGCCCACACTGTCGCAAAACGCCACCGGCACCGGGAACACCCCGTCGCCTTTGAAATTCGTGGTGGTGAAGTGGGTATCCACCAATACTTGCCAGTTTCCGTCCACAGCCAATATGGAGTCGCGGCTCCAATACCACACGGTGTCTTCGCCAAAGCGCGTGCGCGCCCGATCTCCCCACCAGGTCGTGTCCTTGGACGGTGCATGCGGATTCTTGCCGGTGATTTTGAATACCTGCACCGCGGGCGGGGTGAAATCCGCCCAGACATGGATGGAATCGCAGCCCACGTTGGCCGCGGTATCGGTGAAGCAACGTTTCAGCAGATTCCATCCCTGGCGCAACGAATCGGAATCGATCGGCTGGGGCTTGCCATCGACGGTCCATTCCACCGGTTGCAGTCGATCGGAGGTGTGGACACTGTCCTTGGGTTTGGTGATTTCGACATCCGGCACATGGTCGTTGTCCAGGATGGTGAAGACCATCCCCGTGCCCGCACGGCCTGTGGTGTCCACCGTCTTCAAGGTCAGGTCGATTTTTTCGGTGGGCTCCACCCGACCATCATCGATCACTCCAACCTCGAACCCGACCCGGGTGCTCATGGGCGGGAACACCAGCGTGTAGGTCACGCTGGAATCCAGCACGGCATCCGAGCCCTTCTTGAGGGAATCCAAAGTGGCCGTTCCGGCGACCCGGATGGCGATCGAAACAGGGAAGGCGGAAGGATGATCCAGGACCAATTCCAAGCGTACCTTGCCTGCGTCTTCGCGCACGGTGGTGTCGGCGCGATCGAAGGAAACCACAGGTGCGGAATCGTTGTCCAAGATCCGCACGATCTGCCGGGTTTGCCCCACCACCAGAGATGCGTTTAGAGCCGAGTCCAACACGAGGTCCACCGTTTCCGTGGGCTCGGTGATGCGGTCGTCGGTCACTTTGAAGGTGATGGATGCGGTGTCGGAGCCCGGTGAGAACGAAAACCCGATGAACTGCCCCGCCGAAATGTCGTGGTCCACCCCAGGGGATGCCGTCCCCTGCACGTGGTAACTGGCATTCACGGGCTTGGCGGAAACCCTCGAGAGTTTCGCGATCACGCGAACCTGCCCCACGTCCTCGATCACAGTCATCGTGTCCATCTTGAAGACCACCGAAGGCGGCGCGTCGTCATCCACAATGGTCACGCGGTGGGAAAGCAGCGCTCCGGCTCCAGCAGGAGAGAGCGGTCGCAAGGCCAGATCCACGGTCTCGTCGTACTCGTCGAGGCTATCTGGCGTCACCCGCACCACCAGGCGGGCGGAAGTCGCTCCAGCCGGAATTTTCAAGGTATCCAGCACGAGATCGCGCAGGCTGAAGTCCGTACCCTGCATGGCCGAGGAGGTGGATGCCACCGAAATCACCACGGCCAGATCGATCGAGGCTGGTCGGTCCATGGAGATGTGCACTGGAACATCACCTGCGATGTCTTCCACCACCGAGGTATCGGATTTCAGGAACGTGATGCGAGGAGGGCTGCCCTCGTCGCGGACCCAGGCGATCCCTTCGCGATCACGGGCGGACAACAGACCCTGGCGGACCGAATCAAGCACCACCTTGAAGGTCTCGATGGGCTCCCATACAGAATCCCTGAGGACGGGGATTTCGACGTTCAACAGGCGCTGCCCGGGCAGGAACACCAACACCCCGGAATTGGCGGTGAAATCCTTGGTGAGCGCGCTGGCGGTGGAGTCCTGCGTGCGCCAGTACACCCACACGGTGTCCTTGGTCTGGCTGGTCAGTCGCACCGGGAAGCGGGCGATGGTGCCTTCCGATACGGTGTCGGCGTGGCCGATCACCACGGGCGGTTCGTCGCCGTCGTCAAGAATTGTCGCGATGCCGATCGGATCCAGGATGTTGGCGGTCTTGGCGGAATCCAGGATCATCCGGAATGTTTCCGGCACACGCTCGGAGATCTTGTCGTTGAGAATCCGCACGCCAAAGGAGTCCACCCGCGACATGGCCGGAAACAGGATGGATCCTGCCGTGTCCACGTAGCGCAGACCCGGGGTGGCGCTTCCGGCCTGGGTGTGCAGCCACACCCGCACGGGAAAAGCCGGGTAGTAGTTCAAGCGCACCACGAAATGGATGGTGGTGTCTTTTTCTTCCACCGGTGCCAGCGAGTAAACGGAAACACCCGGAAGGCCCTGCAAGTCGACGATGGTCCCGGTGGCCACGGTATCGGAGGGCAAGGCGTTGGCCAGCGAGGAAAGGGCGACCTGGTAGGTTTCGTCGCCTTCACCCGCGATCGAATCCGCCCGTACGGAAATCCGCAAGACGGAATCCACGCGACCGATGGGCAAGGTCAGATTTCCGTTGGCTGCGTCGTAATCCAAGCCAGCTTTTGCACTGCCGTCGCGCGAGGCCCAGTGGAATGAAATGGCTTTGCCGGAAGGCCGGTCCAGTCGGATCCGGAACGTGGATGCGGTGGTCCCCGCCAGAGGCTCCGTGGTGCGCACACCGTAGATGTGGATCCCAGGGGCGGTATCGTTGTCTGTGATGGTCCCCAATCCGATGGAATCGGCCAAGGTCGCGTCAAAAGGCGAGGAGAGCCGCACGTCGAAGGTTTCGTCGGGTTCGTCCAGGCTGTCCCCCACCACCGGCACCGACACCGTCAGCACGGAGTCGCCGGAAGGGAACAGCAACGTTCCCTGCGAGGGCAAAAAGTCGAGATTCGAGAGCGCCGAGCCATCCTGCGTGCGCCAGTCCACGGAAGCCGGAACGTGGGACATGGCCGACAAGACCACCTTCATGCGAAGCGAGTCCACCGCGCCGAACGCGGCTGGCTCCACCACCGCCCCATCCAGGACGGAAACCGTCGGCGGAAGATCGTCGTCCAGCAGGGTCGCCAAGCCGGTGGAATCCTCGATGTTGGCGGAATCGGCCTCCAACAGCTTCACGGTGAAGAATTCCGAGTCCGGTTCGTTGAACCGGTCGTCCAGGATCTTCAGGTCCAGGTTGTAGCTGAATGTGCTCGGAGGGATGGCGAGGGTGGCGGTGCTGTCGAGGTAGTCTTCACCCCCCACGGCCGTTCCCGCGATCATCCGGAATTTGACATGGACGGTGTCCGAGCGCTGGAACTGCAGACGCAGATGGAACCGGATGGTGGAATCGGCCTCCACCACGGGAGCCACGGAATCGATGTACAAGGCAGGCAGGCCATTGCCGTCCAGGATGGTGGCCACCGCAACGGTGTCGCTGCGGGTCAGGTCCAGATTGGTGGTGGGAGACAGGATCAAGCCGAAGAATTCGGAGGGTTCACCGAAGTTGTCAGGCCTGATGGTGACAGGAACTGGCACCGAACGGGAGCCGGCGGGAATCGTCACATCGCCCGACGCGGCGACGAAATCGGAGGTGTCTGTTCCGGTGGCGCCCGTGGATTTGGCCGTACTGTCGCGGGTGGCCCAATGCAAGGTGATGGTCTTGCCGCTGGGACGATCCAACGAGGCGGTGAAGGTCGCCCTGGTATCGATGTTCGTGCCTTCGCGGACCACCGGATCGTTCAGACGCAAGGCAGGTGCCGTGTCGTTGTCCTGGATGGTTCCCAGGCCGAGGGCGTCGGCGATCAAGCCGTTGCTGGCGGCGGAAAGCACCACTTTGAGGTGCTCGTCGTATTCGTCGAGGCTGTCCCCGAGAACACTTACGGTAATTGTTTTGGCGGTTTGACCCGGAGCGAACACAAGCGATCCGTTGGCGGACAGGTAATCCCGTTCGGCGAGCTTGGCGGTGCTGTCCTGGGTTCGCCAGGCGACTCCGACAGTTTTGCCCGAGGGAAGATCCAGCCGGACAGTGAAGGTCATCGCGGCACTCGCGCCAACACCTGCGGGCTCCAGGATGGTCGCGTCCGACACCGTGATGGAAGGCGGCGGATCGTCGTCTTGGATGCCGGCCAATCCGATCGAATCGAAAAGATCCGCCAAGGTGGGATCCACGACGCTGCGCAGGCGCATCTGGAAATTCTCCACCGAATCCTCGTCCAGGAGGTCGGCGATTATCCGCGCGGGAAGCTGGATCCGCGAAGTCATCGCCGGAATCGACAAGGTGCCCGAGGTGTCCTTGTAGTCCTGGTTGGCGGTCGCGGTTGCGGCAACGGTGGCAAAGCGAACCTGCACCGGCATGGCGCTCACCTGCGAAATGCGCACCCAGAACCGGATGGTGGTGTCGGCTTCATCCACCGGGGCGATGGAATCGATGGATAGGAACGGCTTGGGGTTGACATCCAAGATCAACCCGGTGGCAGAGGTGTCGGAGGTGGTGGCGTCCACGACGGAGAGCAGCACCGCGCGAAAGTTCTCCACTCGCTCGTTGGCGACCGTGTCGAGGTAGGTCTGGACCAGAATCGATTTGCTTCCCTCGTTGGACAAGAACACCAGGTTGGTGTCCAGGGCCCGGAAGTCCGTGCCCGTCTGAGCCGTTCCGTTGCGAGTGACCACCCGGCACCGCACAGGGATGTCCGAAGGACGATCCAACCGAACGGTGAACCGGGACTTGGATCCTTCCGTCACCGTATCTGCGTCATCGATGTGGATTCCGGGCGCGGAGTCGGCGTCGAGGATGGTGCCGATCGCGCGATCCCGATCGATCACTGCGTCCGAAACCTGTCCCAGTTGCAGGTAGAAGTCTTCGGTACGCTCGTAGGTCGTGTCGCCATACACCGGAACCAGCAGGATCTTGGTCACCTCGTCGGGGGCGAAGGCCACCACCGACCCCGAATCGAAATTCAGATAGTCACCACGAGCCGCCCCGAATGCATCTGTTCCCCTGGCCGTGTGGGAGAGGGTCTGCCATTGCAGTTGCACCGGCAGTCCGGAGGGCGTGGAAAGCGTAACGGCGAAGGCCATCTGAGCAACCGAGCCGTAGACCGAAGGCTCCTGCACGGTGGTGTCGCGGATGGTCACCCGCGGTTGGAGATCGTCGTTTCGGATCCATCCCGAATCCTGCAACGTGTTGCCGATGGCCGAGGCGTTGCGCAGGGTATCCAGGCGGATGCGGAAGAATTCGTCGCGCTCGAAACGGGTGTCGCCGCGTACCTGGACGGAAAGTGTCCGACTGGTGGATCCGGCGAACACGGTGTCCCAACGCCCGGAATTCCCGCTGTAGTCGTTGTCGGGGGTCGTTGCGGTGAGACTTTCCGTGCGCCACCAGAACACGACTGGCATGTCGGGCGAATTCGCGGGAGCAAGTTGGCTTCCGGTAGTCGAATCCAGCAAAACGACCTTGAAGGTGAGGGGCCGGGTTCCTGAATTTCCTTCCCAGACGGCGGAGTCCACCTGGAGCAGAATCCTTGGACGGGAATCGTCGTTTTGGATGGTGCCCTGGGCGTTGACAATGGAAGTGGACCTGGATCCGGCTCCTGGTGTGAACGACACTCCGAATGTTTCGTCCGGCTCCAGCCGCAGATCGCCGGCAACCTGCACGAACACGGTGTCTGAGGTCTGGCCAGCGGCGATGGTGCGCGTGGTCGCGCCCACATCGAAATAATCGGTTCCCGAAGTGGCGGTGCCGGTGGCGGTGGTTTTCCAGGAATACGTGAACGGCAGGCCGGAGGCGCGATCGAGCTGAACAATAAACCGGAATCCTTTGGTTCCGGAGTTCCCTTCGGTCGCGACGGGAGCATCCACGCCCAGAATAAGCGGAGCGGCATCGGAATCCAGGATTCCACCCAACGCGCGGGTCTGGCTTCTGGCCTTGTCGTAACCCGCCGCGCGGGCATCCGTGTGCTCGATCAGTCCTTTGAGGAACCGTGGGCTCGGCTGGTACAAATTGTTTCCGATCACCTCCACGCTGTCGGTCAAGCCAACATTCCCCGCGGCGATGGTCAGGACTTTTTGCACCACTGGCACGTAGTGTCCGGAGGCCACCATGGCGGTGGAATCCTGGGTGCTCCACACGAGCGTGACCGGATCGCGACTGGTGGTGGTCGCCCCCGTGCTGTCCACCAGGGTCAGGCGCATGTGGATGTACGTGGAGGTGCCCTGGGCGCCCTCGTTGACGGTGTCGGCCACCCAGCGCAAGCGTGGTGCACCGACGGCGGTGAGAATGGTGCCCGTGCCCTCGAGGACCTTGGCGACGGCCAATGGGCCCACATCCAATCCGGAGTGGTTGCTCGTGGACGCCTTGAATTGCAGGGGGGTGGCGTGGTACTGGGCGGAACCCCTCACGGTGACGGACAGATACAGAACAGAATCTGTCAGCGCCCGGAACCGCACCGATGCCGATCCGGTCGAGTCGTAGTCCAAACCAGGCAGAGCGGTGCCTCGCAGGGTTTGCCAGGAAAATGCGGCGTCCGCGCCCGAGATGGTGGGCTTGCCGGTGGTGCGATCCACCAACCGCACTTTGAACGAATAGGTCACGGTGCCCGTGGTGGGGCGTTGTCTGGTGACATTCTCCACGATCAGCGTTGGCGCTGCATTCGTGTTGGTGATGGTCACCGTGCCGGTGGCGGTACCCGAGGCTCCATACGTGGGAGTCAGTCGCACTTGGAACCGTTCGGGGTTCTCGAAAATGGTGTCGACAAGAACGTTGATGGCGGGCAGAGTCATGCTGGTGGCGCCGGCCAGAATACAGGCATGGCCGGAGGCGGGAGTGTAGTCGCGTCCGGAGGTGGCGCTGTCGGCGGTGGATACGGGAATCGTGGCCCAGTTGAAGCAGGCGGAATCGCCGCTGCGTCCAACGCCGTTGAGCGTGGCCCGCAAGAATGCGCGCCCTCCTTCCACCACGGTGGTGTCGTTGATCACCAGTGCCGGGATCGGATCCGGACTCAAGATGGAAACGGTGTCGGAGGCTTTGGCGGGATTGACGGTGACCGCGGCGACGGAGGGTGTCCCCAACGTGACTGCGAAGGATTCCGTTGGTTCCCACATGCCGTCTGCAACAGCTGTGACACGAATGCTTGCCGTGTCCGAATACGCCGGAAAACTCAGCAACTTGGGGCTAGGGAGAAGCGAGTAATCCGATCCTTCGATGGCCCGGAAACTTGTGCTTGTGGACACCGTGAATGGCAGTGTGAGTGGTCGTCCGATCTGAAAGGTCATCCGAGCCCGCAGGACCACCGCCGCACCTTCTGAAACCGTGTCTTTGGTGCGCTCGAAATAGATCACAGGAGGTTGGTCGTTATCCACGATTGTCCCGATACCAACGCTGTCCGAGTGGTTCTTTCCGAGATCGGCGTTGCGGACGCTGTCGACCACCAACTCGATGGTCTCGTCGCCCTCCCAAACCACATCTCCCAAAATTTTCACGCGAACCGTGTCTGAAATGAATGTCGGCATGATGGCAACCATTCCGGATGCCTCGATGTAGTCGATGCCAGGATCCGCCGGAGTCGCGCCGCTGGAGTGACGGCGGGTGTGATAGAATACCCGAACCACTTCGCCATTGATGTGGTCCATCGTGATCGGAAACTTCAACAGCACGGTATCCGCTTTGCCGTTCTTAAGATCCGGCTCGAGTACAGATGCGTTGACTTTGGAGACCATCGAGATTTTGGGCTTCTCCCGAAAAATGGGGATGAATGCCCCGTCTGTACCTTTAAATGAGTTCAGAACATGAATCGAATCGGCAAGGATCTGGCCAAACAAATGGACCCGATCCGAGAGCTTCACTCTCGTATTTGGTTTCGGAACGACCACGGAGGCCCAAATCTCCGTGCTGACGTCGAGATCGAGACTTGCCTCGGAATAGATCATCATTGTCCCACCGGCAAAGTGGGTGGAATCGATTCCATATCCGAGCTTGTACTTCTCGGGAGCAATGACGTTGAATGATCCTGAAGGATTCACCTTCAACCCGTTTTTTGTCAAAAGCAAAGTATGGTCGCCTTTTGGTTGAACAGCGAGCAACCTTGTGGTAACCCCATTGCCCATGGCGTTTTGCAAATTGATGAAGTTGAAGCTGTAGACACCCTCTCCGACGTAGAGCGTCGAGCCAAACCAGATATCCATCTGGTCGTAATTTCCAGGTGGGAGGATGGTGTCGTTGGGTTGGCAAATACCCAAGAACACCAAGTCAGATCCCCCTGAGGTGAAATTGGTACCACATGACCAGCGCCTGACCCCACCGCTCATGGGTGAGTTCGGACTGCTCTTGATGATCAATCCTGCACCAGGAGTAAAGAACGTATCAGGCCATGCCATGTTGGTTGGAATCACGGTCTGAGGTGCGACCCCCCAGTTCACTCCAGTGATTGGTGTTGGCGGACCGAACAAGCCTTGAGTGTTATTCGTGAATGTCGTGCCACTGAACACATTGGTATTTGCCCAAGTCTCTTTTGTAAGGGAGTTCCCGATATGTACAGGCCCCTTGAATCGGTTGTTGTGCTGGAGCATCCCCAGATTGCTTCCGACATAAACGGCACTATCGAAGGTCTGATCATGCCAGGAAGTTGTCCCCGTCAAGTTTCTTCCTACCCGAACGACATCTCGATACCAATTGTTTCCGATGTTGTTCATCACAACGTCACCCGCACTCACCAAGGGTGCCATCAGAGTGTCGTCCCCACCCACACGCACCACAACATCGCTTCCGACAAACCCACCTCGGGCGGTCTTTGCCCATTGATCGATCTGGATGCCACGTTTTCCGAAGAGGGAGTAGCGATTCATCGAGTCGCTGACATCGAGATCAGCCCAGACAGTCGTTGGCAACAGACAGAGCCCAACCAGGCTAAGGACCCGGGAAAGCGTTGCCAGCAATGGGGCGGACCGTTGAATCATGCGAATGCGTCTCCTGGGATGCCCAGATCTATGATCTCAAAATATTCCTTCTCCACAGCCCTTGGAGGGCTCTGGGTGGACGAATCTGCCGAAATTTGTTCCACCCTGGAGTACATCGGACCCTGCGACAGCAAAAGCGGATGCAAAACCCGCCCGTACTATTCTAGTGTACTTGCGACATCGAAGTGTTGCCATGGATTCATGCCGCAAATCGCTTTGAACGCTAGTCCAGCACGGAATCCTCCGCACTGGACTATTGCCATCCCTAGAAGATCCCGTCGTGTCCTTGAACCCGCACGCCCACCTTGTAGAGGCTGTTTTCGATCGCTGGCTGGGCCTTGTCCGGCAGCTTCACGTACGAAACAATCCGCCAGATGTACACCCCGGTGCCAACGACCTTGCCGTCGGTGGTCCGGTGGTTCCATTGCAAGGAGATTTTCAAACGGTCCAGCTTGTCGCCGGAGAGTGCGTCCAGATCGGCCTGGGTGATGTCCACCGTGCGCGATAGCACGTAGGTGCCCCCGTTGTCGTACAGATAGATGATCATCCGGACAGGCCGATTGATGTTGATGGTTGGGCCGTTGCAGAAGCGGTCTTCCCGGCAAACGCTGCGCACGTCGGGATCGTCGTTTGAAAGGTAACCGCGCTGGGGATCCCAGTACTTGAGACTGTCCCCTCCTCCACGGGTGGCTTTGAACAAAATCCCACCAGGTCCGGGGCGATCGCGTTCGGCTGCATCGATCAACGGGATGATCCCGGGAGGCTTGACGGTCACAAACGGAGGCCGCGGTCCGCCCTCCACGATGGTCTTCCAGACCACTTCGGATGGGGCCACTTGATTGGCAAGGGTGTCGGTGACCCCTGCCAAAAAGCGCAAGGGGTCTTCCGGCCGAATCGAGCCATTGGTACCAGGAGGCACCAACAGCATGTAGCGACCGTCTTCCAAACGAGTGAGCAAGGTCGCAGGTACCCGCTTCCAGACCCGTGAGGATTCCTTGCAGCGCAACTCCCCTTGTGGGCAACTGAGAACCTGCAGCCATTCCCCGCCGGGCAGCAACCGGATGGGCTCGGAGGGAGTGAAGAAGAGGGTATCGCTATGGTTGTACGACTCCGTGCGGTGGATCACCGCGCTCAGGATCACCGGCGCGACGCTGTCGACGATCGGGAAGGAATCGGCGTAGAGCGTGTCCTTCCAATCCTCCCACAGGATGCCGTTCAAATTCGCGAACCCTGTGGCGCCGTACCGGAACGGCTCCTTGATGTTGATCACAAATCGGGTTTCATCCCAGACGTTTTGGACTTCCGGGAACGGCTTGGTCGAATCCGGGCGCTGGTCGCGACGCTCTTCGGGAGGAAGACCGAAGTCGAAGCGCGGAACAATGTCCGAATTCCAAGCATCGGACAGTTGCACCACCAAGGTTTCGATGCGTCCATCTCCGTCGCGGTCGTAATAGACGCCGCGGATCGGCTTGGGCAATCGCAAGATCAGATCGATCCAGCCCGTGTCCGCCACGCAATGCCCCACGGAATCGCAGAAGCTCACTTGCGTGGGATGGAGCCCTTCGGTACGGAAATCGGTGAGGGCAAACTGGGTGTCCACGACCACTTGCCACGCCTTGCCATCCGAGTTCAGGATGGAATCGCGGGTCCAGTACCAGATGGTGTCCTTGCCATAGCGAGTCTTGGCGAGATCTCCCCACCAGGTGGTGTCCACCTTGCGGTCGTGGGGATTTTTGCCGGTGATCTTGAAGACCTGGATGCTCGGAGGAGTGAGGTCCACCCAGATGCAACTCGTGTCACCAAAGACCCGATTGAATCGATCCACCACGAAGCGCTCCACACAATGCCAGCCATCGCGGGTGAATGTGGTGTCTTTTTTGGGTTGGCCCACGCCGTTGATCGTCCAAAGGATGGTGTGGGTGGAATCCTTGGTATGCAAACCCGGTGGCGGAGTCAGGATTTTCACCACCGGAATCGAGTCGTCGTCCAAGATGGTGAGTTTCCAGGTGTTGCGGGCTCCAGCCACTCCCCAGACTTGCGGCACCAGTCCAAAACTCGCGGTCTCATCCTTTTCCACCATGGTGTCGGGAACCACCGCCACAGGCCAGTTCCACGTGCGGTTCCCGGCTGGTACGGTGAAGGATCCCGTGTTGGCGGTGAAATCCACGCCTTCGGTGGCCGTCGAGCCCGTTTGCAACGGAAACCGGATGGTGATGGGCACCGAAGCGGGTTGCGAGAAGCTGATCTTGATCTGGATGGTGCCCGCAGAGTCTTCGCGGACGGTGGAATCCGGTGTGGCGAATTGAATGACCAGGTCATTGGGTTCGCGGATCCAGGCACGCGCATTGGAATCCACTTCCACCGTACCAAACGGCGCCACCACGGAATCCAGGTGGGCGGTGAAATACTCCGGCGGCTCCCAAAGAGTGTCTTTGGTCAGGCGGACAGGAAGTGTCAGCAAACGCGAACCGGCGGACAAGGTGGGCGATGCGGAGGTGTCGGCGAAGCGCCAACCCGCCTTGGCGGTACCGTCCTGGGTCTGCCAGCCGATCGCGAGAGGATGCGCGGGAATCCAATCGGTGCGCAACCTGAATCCGATCGACGAGTCCGCCTCCCCGACGGTGTCGATGCTCTCGACCCAAACGCGGATGCGGTCCTGGGCGTCGTCGATGGACACAGTGCCCTGGAACTTGCCGGCGGAGGCATCCACCACGTTCGACAATTCGATCTGGAAGGTCTCGCGTCCCTCACCCGCCAGCGAATCGGAAAGCACCGTCAGGGAGATGGTGGTGTCGCGAAGTCCGGCGCGGAACACGAACTTTCCGGGCGTGGCGGTGTAATCGAGTCCGGACCGAGCCGAACCATCAGCCGCAAGCCAATCGAAGGTGGCAGGCAAACCGGACGGACGGGAAAGATGGAGTCGCACGGCGGCGGCGAGCTGGCCGGTCAAGGGTTCCTTGAAAAGGGTGTCGACCACCGTCAGTTTCGGAGCCGAGTCGCCGTCCAGCACCGTGGCGGTTCCCAGGGAATCGGCAAGCAATGCGTCCAGGATCGAATCGATTTTCAAGGAAAAGTACTCCGACCGCTCGTAGAGGGTGTCCCCGAACACGGGAATCCGCACCACGACCTGCGCGGTGTCGGCCGGAATGGAAAGGTTCGTCGAGCCGATCAGGTAGTCGCCCAACGCGGTCGCGAAGTTGGAGGTTCCAAGGGCGGTGGAATCGCGGGTGGTCCAACGCAGGGGCGTGACCACGCCGGAGGGAGCCGACATCGCGAGGGTGAACATCGCCCATGCGGTGTCGCCGTACACGGATGGTTCCTGGACCACAGGCGAGGAGACCAGGAGCGTGGGCATGGCGTCGTCGTTTCGGATCACGCCGGAGTCGCGCACCGATCCCCCCGGGATCGTGGCGTTGGTCGATTGGCTGATGATCGCCCAGAAGGCGTCGTCGTGCTCGTACCGCAGATCGCCCAGCACCTGGACAGAAATCGACTTCGCGACCTTGAGCGCCGGGATGGTGTCCCAGGTGGCGGCCTGCGCGAGATAGTCCTTGTCCGCGACGGTGGCGGAAAGGTCGGATGCAGCCCAACGGAACGCGACCGGAAGCTGCGGAGCGTCGCGCAAGGTCAGGGTGTCGGCGATATGGTAGGGATTGAGCAGGCTCACCTTGAAGGTGGACGCTTTTTGTCCCGCATTGCCTTCCAGAACGGAGGAATCCGAACGGATCTGCAAAATCGGAGCCTTGTCGTCGTCGAGGATGGTTCCGACGATCTCGCAGGACTTGATGGTCGTATCGGCCTTGCCGTCCAGACCCGGGCAAGCGGCGGACTTGATGCTGTCGAACACGATCCGGAACGTCTGGGGACCTTCGTAGGCGGAGTCGTCGAAGACGCGGATGGAAATGGTGGCAGCGAGAGTGTTTTTTGGAATGAATATCTTGCCGGCGGCGACCTTGAAATCGTCGTCTCCGATCGCGCTCGCCGGCTGGACTTCCGCTACGCGCCAGGAAGCCTCGACGTCGTAGGCCGTGGCTGCGGACAACCGAACCGTGATCACGGTATCCCGACACTTTTTGCCCAATGGGTCAACACAGGCGGGATTCGCGGTTTCCCACACCTGGAACGGATACGCCAAAAGCGCGGGGGGGGTGCCTCTGAAGGGAATGTACGCTCCCTTGCCGAAATCGACGTTGTTGGTGCCCGTACCCAAGGAGCGTCGGCCGAAGGCCTGGCCGAACAACATGATCTGACTGGCGAAGCGCAAATCGCCAAAGGGCGCACTGAGGGTGGCCCAAACGCGTTGATCGCTGGATGTCTGGAGGTCTCCCCCGCTGACCAGCATCAGCGTGCCACCCAAGAACTGGGCGGAGTCCTTGCCAAAGCCGTTTGCCTGCAGCGCCTTGATCGGGCCTACGAAGGAATTGCCACCTGCGGAACCGATTCCCTTGCGAGTGTGGATCACGGTCCTTCCGCCCTTGGGCTGGGCCACGATGATTCCGTCCTGTGAGCCCAGGAAAATGGAATCGAAGGTGTAGAATCCCTCGGTGAGCAACACGGCCCATTGGTTTCCAACGAAGTTCAGGAATTTGTAGTCGCCGGGCTGTAGCGTATCTCCCTTGCACGCGGTGGCGGAAATCGCCGGCGGGAGAGATGTGGAACAATGCCAATACTCGACAGCCTGCAGGGCAGGTGCGGTGGTTCCTACCAGGAAGGCGGTGTCGCGACGGGTCCTGCCCCCCGAAATGATGATGTCCGTGGAACCGACCAATCCGTTGACGCTGGCTTGGAACACGGCTCCTGGAAGGCTGTCGGCGATGACGGCCGGTGCACCGAGAGGCATCCCTTGCGGAAGTCCTCCGGGAAAGGTCTGATTGGGAAGGACGGATCCTGTCGGTCCCACGGTGGCACCCGTCACGGTTCCACCAGCGCGGACCACTCCGTTGATGCGGTTGCGAGCGCCGGTGAAAGCCGCGTTTGCGGAAAAATAGGCCGGCCCATTGATGGTCAGGTCCATCGAGGAGTTGGAAAACGGAGTTCGAACGCTGAGGGTATCCGCAAGGGTGATACTGTTGCCCAACTTGAGGGTGCCGCCTACATTGAGTTTGCGTATGGTGCCGCTGTTGTCCCCGACCGTCAGGTTCCCCTTCACACCAAGGTAGGGTGAGCGGAGCTTGGCTCCGGGTTCGAAGAATGCGTTTCCTCCCGTGCCGGTCCAGCCCGAATCCGACAATCCGGAAGTCCCCGGCGGCAGGTAGATGGAGTCTGTCGCATAGAGCGAATACGGCATGAGCACATCCGAAGGGGTGTACCGATCGAGGTTCACCTGGGCGGACACTCCAGAAGACAGCCCGGTCAGAACGAGCAACAGCCATTTTTGGAAATGCAAACCATCAAACGTCATTGAACCGCTCCTAAGTCAGCGCCTATCGAACATACCATGAATTCGAACGAAATAAGGATTGAATGGAGTTGCTCGGGAAAACCCGTACCCCCCTGGAGTACTCCTGCTCCCGGATAAGCCCGGATCATTTCCCCCGGACGGAAGCAAGGAATCGCAAGAAAACCTAGCTCTTTGGTGGCAAGGAAATAAGGAGTAACAGCACAGAGAGATCCCCCTGGCGAACTCCGGGCAACTTTGCCGCCTCGGCAACCGTGAGGGGACGCGTCTTGGCCAGCGCCTCGCGCGCCTCGATGGACACGCCTTCCACGGCCATCCAATCGATTCCGTCCGGGAAAAGGCTGGTCGCCATGCGCCGTACCCGCTCCAAATCTCGTTGCTCACGCTGGAAAAACGACTCGTAGCGGATGGCGCTTTCCACCGCTTGCACTCCCAACCGATCCAACCCGTGGGGGATTTCCAGCGCAAACGCCCGCAGAAGTCCGGCGAGATCCACCTGCGATCGGCGGGCCACCTCGATGGCCCGGATCGGCTGGGTGGGAATCGATTCTCCTCGTTCATATAGGAATGGTCGCAAAACCTCCACGGAAAGTTTCACAGTTTCCAATTGGGAAGTCAGCGCGGCACGTTCCCGTTTTGATTGATCAAACCTTAGCCATTGTTCGCTTGATACCAATCCAAGTTTCCAACCCACTTCCGTCAGACGCTCCTCGGCGTTGTCGTGGCGCAGGTGGAGGCGGTATTCGGCTCTGGATGTGAACAGCCGATATGGTTCCACCAAATCCAGAGAAGTGAGGTCGTCGACCATCACACCGATGTACGAGCTGGCGCGATCGGCCAGAAATGGCTCGCGCTTTTGACAGGCCAAAGCGGCGTTGGCTCCGGCCACCAATCCTTGCGCGGCTGCTTCTTCGTAGCCGGAGGTCCCGCAAGTCTGCCCTGCCACATACAGGCCCGGCACCAGGCGGGATTCCAAGGTGGGATGGAGCGACCGGCCCTCGATGGCGTCGTATTCCACCGCGTAGCCATAGCGGATCACCTCGCAACCGGCCAGGGCGGGAATTTCACGCAGGGCCGCATCCTGCGTTTGGGCCGGCAAGGAACTGGAGAACCCATTGATGTACACGCGGTCGTTGCCCAGTCCCTCGGGCTCCAGAAACAACTGGTGGCTGTCGCGGCTGGCAAACCGAGCGACTTTGTCTTCGATGGAAGGGCAGTACCGGGGACCGGTTCCTTGGATCACCCCAGTAAACAAGGGACTCTTTGAAAACCCCTCGCGCAGTTTGTCGTGCACTCGTTGGTTTGTGCGCACGATGTGGCAGACCACCTTGTTTTCCACCCGCTTGGTGAAGGTGGAAAAGGCCCACGGGTCCAGGTCACCGGGCTGGGGTTCGGCCAGGCTCCAATCGATGGTTCCAGCTCGCAGGCGCGCCGGGGTGCCGGTTTTGAGTCGACGCAGCCGGTGGCCCAATCCTTCCAGCGCCGTGGAAATCCCCCGGGCGGGCGCCTCGCCGATCCGTCCACCTTCCCACGCCTCCTCGCCCCGAAACAACTTGCCGCCAGCGAACGTTCCCGTGGTGACCACCACCTTGGCCGATCGCAGGATCCTGCCGTCGGTGAGGTGGCACGCAAAGCCCACGGGCAGCGGCTGGATGTGCTCCACCTCTCCCTCCACCAGGGAAAGCCCAGGGTGGGTTTCCAGGGCTTGGCGCATCCAAAGGGAGTACTGGTCCATGTCCTGCTGGGCCCGCGGCCCCCAAACGGCGGCGCCACGACTGGTGTTGAGCATCCGGAAATGGATCCCGCAGGCGTCCGCCGCACGGCCCATGAGTCCACCCAAGGCGTCGATTTCGCGCACCAGCTGGCCCTTGGCCACGCCCCCGATGGCTGGATTGCAGCTCATGCGACCGATGGCAGCCAGGGATTGTGTGGCCAGCACGGTAGGGCATCCGATCCGAGCGCTGGCCGAAGCCGCTTCGATCGCGGCGTGTCCGCCGCCAATGACAAGTACGTCGATTTCCATGAGCAGGGTTGGAAAGGTACAAGTCAGGTGCTCCGGGCATGTTCGGCCTCCAACCGTCTATCTTAAGGAGCTGATGATCCACGCCATCGTTTTTTCCAGCCTTCTATCCTTGGCCAGCTCCGACACCCTGGCCGTTCGGGACTCCACAAAAACGTCTTCCGCCGACACCATCACGGCGATCGCCGCAAAGAAGGTGGTGGTGATCCCCATCCACGGAGAAGTCGACGAAGGCCTGCAGCACTTCACGCAGCGAGCGATCGACGACGCCCTGGCCAGCACGCCCAAGCCAGACGTGCTGTTGTTTGACATCGATACTTGGGGAGGGCGCCTGGACGCGGCCTTCGAGATTTCCGACGCCATCGGGGCCGTCCAGCAATGCTCCACGTCCGCGTTCATCGCCCGCAAAGCGATTTCAGCTGGCGCCCTGATCGCCCTTTCCACCCAGAAGATCTACATGGCTCCTGGTTCCACCATCGGCGATTGCGCGCCCATCCTGCAAACCCAGGAAGGGCCGAAATTTCTGGGAGAAAAAATCGAGAGTCCGCTGCGCGCACGGTTTCGCGCTTTGGCCAAACGGTCGGGCGTCCCTGCCGCTTTGGCCGAAAAGATGGTGTCCAAGGATCTTTCGGTGAAGACCGCCCGCGACACGGCGGGAACCCTCCACTGGTTTTCCAACCAGACCTGGGAGGAACTCTCCGACACGGCCCAGTCCCGCTACCACGACGTGCGCACGGTGGCGGAAGAAGGACAACTTCTGACACTGGACGACCAGGAGGCCCACCGCTGGCAGTTCTCCGGCGGCACCTTCGAAAACATCGATTCGCTTCTGTCTGCGCGTCACTGGCAGAAAGCCACGCAGTTGGAGCCCACCTGGGCCGAATCCTCGTTGCGGTGGATCTCCCAGTACGTGTCCATCCTCTTCGTGCTGGGATTGGCCGCGTTCTTTCTGGAATACAAGATGCCGGGGACCGGGTTTTTCGGCATCCTGGGCGTGATCTTCCTCGGCATCGCCCTGGGGTCGCAATATCTGCTGGGCATGGCCTCCTACACCGCCTTGGCACTGGCCGTTTTGGGGGTGCTTCTGATCGCTGTCGAAGTCACGTTCATGCCCGGGATGATCTTCCCCGCCTTCGCGGGGCTGGTTTGTCTGCTGGCCGCGTTGGTCTTGTCGCTGCAGGGATTCACTGTTCCGGATCCCAACATGCCTTGGCAGGCGGTGCAAATGAAACGGGGAATCCTGCAGGTGCTCGGGGCAGCGGTGGGCGCGGCCGTGGTGAGCATCCTCGCGTTTCGGTTTTTGGTGCCCCATCTTCCCTTTCGCGACGGGCCGGTGCTCACCGCCACCCTCGCAGGAGCGCCCGGTCAGGTTCGCGAGAGCCAGCCCGACCTGGTTGGTAAAGACGGAATTTGTCTGACGCCGATGCGCCCTGTGGGGAGGGTGTTGGTGGATGGCGCCGAGCACGACGCGCTCAGCCGTTCGGGCATGCTGGAAAAAGGGACCCTCGTGACCGTCGTGGAACTTTCCGGCGCCCAATGGGTGGTGGAAAGGATGGAGAAGTCATGAACGACCTCAATTGGGCGCTGGCTTTGCAAGTGGTGGCGTTCGCTCTGCTTTTCGCCGAAATCTTCCTGCCCTCCGGTGGGATTCTCGCGATCGCCACGGTCGCGGCCACCGCGTTGTCCCTGTGGAGCGGATTCCAGCACTCGCAGTTCGCAGGCTGGTGCATCCTGGCAGCGGATCTGGTGGCCTTCCCCATCTGCCTGAAATGGGGGTTCGCACGCCTCTCGCGAAGCGGATGGGTCCTGCAGAGCAAGATCTCGGGCTCGTTCGAAGACGCCGAAGAAATCCCCCTCGATGGATCCAAAGGTACGGTGGTTTCCGATTTGCGGCCGGTCGGGAAGGTTCGCATCGGCAAGTCGGAATTCGACGCGCGCTCGACCGGCGACTTCCTGGTTTGCGGGCGATCGGTGGAAGTCTGCGGCCGCCAATTGGGCCAGCTTCTGGTCAGACCTGTGCGCGGCTCGGCGCAATAGCTATCTCGATCTCGTCATCACACTTCGCCTCATCGCTCAGGAGTAGACAACATGGAAATTCCCAACTGGTTGGTCATCGCACTCGTCGTCGTCGGACTGGTGTTTCTGATCATCATCTTCAATATGCTCGGACTCTGGATCCAAGCACTGTTTTCCGGCGCCAAGATCAGCCTGTTTTCCATGATCGGCATGCGCATCCGCAAAGTCAATCCCCGCCTGATCGTCACCTCCAAGATCATGGCCGTCAAGGCGGGTCTGGAAGTGACCACAAACGACCTGGAAGCCCACTTCCTGGCCGGTGGCAACGTGGCTCGCGTGGTCCAAGCGTTGATCACCGCCGACAAGGCCGGCATTCCCCTGAACTTCAAGCAGGCCACGGCCATCGACCTGGCCGGACGCAACGTGCTGGAAGCCGTCCAGATGTCGGTGAACCCCAAGGTGATCGAGACCCCGATGGTCGCGGCCATGGCAAAAAACGGCATCCAGGTGAAGGCCATCGCCCGCGTCACCGTGCGCACCAACATCCACCGTCTGGTGGGTGGTGCCGGCGAGCAGACCATCCTGGCTCGCGTGGGCGAAGGCATCGTGAGCACGATCGGTTCGGCTGACAGCCACAAATCGGTGCTGGAAAACCCCGACAACATCTCCAAGACGGTTCTGGCCAAGGGCCTGGATTCGGGTACCGCTTTCGAGATCCTGTCCATCGACATCGCCGACGTCGACATCGGCGAGAACATTGGCGCCAAGCTCCAGATGGACCAGGCCAACGCCGACAAGAACATCGCCCAGGCCAAAGCCGAAGAGCGCCGCGCCATGGCCATCGCCCAGGAGCAGGAAAACATCGCCCGCACCCAGGAAATGCGTGCCAAGGTGGTGGAAGCGGAATCGCAAGTGCCCATGGCCATCGCCGAGGCCTTCCGGTCCGGCAGACTGGGCGTGATGGATTACTACCAGCTAAAGAACGTCCAGGCCGACACCGACATGCGCCAGTCGCTTTCCGGTAGCAACCCGCAGACACCTCCCACCAAGGTCTGATCGAAGTGGAATCGAATCATTTCCAAATTCTGTTGGTTCTCCTGGTCGTGGCCTACAAAGGCTGGGAGTTCCTGCGCAACGCCGCCCGGAAAAAGTCCGACGCGGCGCGAAATGTGCCGGTTCCCACCGATCTGGAAGAAATGCCCTGGGAGGAACCCGAGCCCCCTCCCCGGCAAGAACAAGAACGGCCCGTGCCCCGGACGTTCAGTCCGCGGGACATTCCTGCGGAAGTGGCACCGGTCCTGGCTGCGCTCACCGCAAGACCCAGGCCTGTGGACATCGTCCCCATCGCGTTCCAACACTCCACCCGTACCGCACCAATCGTGTCGGCTGGCAACAAAGCCATGGCCACGCCGGCGTTGCGGGACCTAATTCTAGGACAGGTGATCTTAGGGAAACCGGTTTCCCTATCCCGAGGGGGAGCGCAAAGCCCTGTTAGGCGATGACATCCATGATTCCGCCCACTCCAGGCGGGGATGGTGGCAGGACTGCCTGCACCTCGTTTTTTTCGAGTTCCATCGATTTTTTCAAAAGTTGGGTCTGCACTGCCGCTTGGAGAGGATCCGCTTGGCCGGAGCCTTCGATTGCCGATATGTTTGTAGCCATGGATAAACGATCGGCACTTTTTCGGATCCACTGGAGGCTTTTTTGCTGAGCATTCCCGCCGCTTCCAGCAAGCCTGGATTTTGGCTCGGTTTGACCCGGCTGGAATCGGACATTCCCCGGATCGTGGCCGAGGCGGTCCGGATCGCCGAGATTCCCTCCCCCACTGGCGACGAGACCGCTCGTGCCCTCCTTGTGCAAGAATTGCTCCAAGATGCCCTGGGGCAGTCCAAAATCGACTCTGCCGGAAATGTGATTTCGGTGCTGATCGGTGCCCAAGACCAGCCAGGCACAGTGATCCTTGCCCCATTGGATTCGTGGTACGACCCGGAAGACCACACGGTGGTCGATGTGCGGCCCGATCGTTTGACGGGACCTGGCATCGCCAGCCATGCCATCGCCCTGGCCGCCTTGGTGGCCCTGGCCCGCACACTTCGCCAGCAAAAGATCCAAGGTCTGGGCGACATCTGGTTTGTGGCCACCGTTGGATCGGAAATGTCCGGCGACCTTCGTGGAGTTTGTGCCTTGTTTCCTTGGCTTCCCTCCGTGGCCACCCGGGTGATCTGCCTCCAGGGCCCTGGAATCGGGCGTTTGGACCATTGGTCGGTGGGAACGTATCGGGGCGAACTCACCGTCTGGACGCCGGGTGGGCACTGTTGGCGCGACAGCCAACGACCCAGTGCCTTGCGATTGGCCATGCAGTTCTCGCAAGAGATGGAAACATTGCCCAAACCCGCCGTGCCTCGCACCCTGTACAACCCAAGCAAGCTGGATTCCGGCGATGCCTGGAACATGTTGCCATCAAAGGCGGTACTGCGTTTCGAGCTGCGGTCGGATGGCGAGACCGAACTCCAGGCCCTGATCCGGCAAACACAAATTCGCGCTTCCCAACTCTGCAAAGGACTGATCGGATGCCGGGCCGAGCTGCGCCAACGAGGGTTCCGCCACGCCACCGGTCTTTTCCCGGACAACCCGTTGGTGACCGGCACCAGGGATGCGCAGATGTGGGCTGGCCTCACCCCTCGGTTAGGCGCCTCCAGCTCCGATGCCTCCGTGTGCCTGCATTACGGGGTGGCGGCCGTTACCATCGGACTCACCCAGACCGTGGGACTGGAGACCCATCAGGAAAGCCTGGAACTGGAAAGCCTCCAGAGCGGTCTTCGCCAGGCCTACGCGGTCTTGATCCAGGTCTCCGGGAGAGCGCCCGAATGACCCCCGAAGCTTGGCTGTTTCAAAATTCGATCCTGCCCACCCGGGATGCTCCCGCCAGACTGGCCGCCCACAAGGCAGTCCGCATCGATCTGTGCCTTCTGGCACGGGATTGCTCCGCGACCCTGCAACGGCATCTGCTCCTGTTGCGCCACGGCTGGCCCGGCGGAAGGTCGCCCTGGAACCGGATCCTGGTTTCGGACCTGGGATCCTCCGACAATACCTGTCAAATCGCCGTGGACGCCGGGGTCCCGCTCCTGGTCGCGGAAAATCAGCGCGCAGCCGAAAGCGAACCGCCTGCCGACGGAGACGGACTGCAACGGGCCCTGGAAAACACCGATGCGGACATCCTCGTGATCGCTCCCGCCAACGTGTTGCGCCTGGAAATGGAAAGTCTCGCGACGCTCGCCCTGGCGCTGGTGGAACGTCCCGAACTGGCCATCAGCCAGGGCGCTTGCTCGGCCAGGGGCAGCGAACTGTCCATGTTGGGGTTGCGCCCTCTTCTTGCCGCGCTGTGCCCGCCGCTGGCCGTGATTTCCGACCCGGCCTCTCCCCTGCTGGCGGTGCGACCCGACAAAATCCGGGAACTCCCGTTGGCGAAAACCGGAGGCTACGAACCCGCCTTGCTGGTGGACTGCTGGCATCGGTTTGGTCTCGCTTCGCTTTCACAGGTCCTGACGGGGGCTTTGGAATGGCATGGGCCGGACCCTCGACTTGCCCCTAGCCACGGATTTCGAAGCCAACTTGCCGTTTTGGAAGCTCTGCGTCGAGCCCAACGATTTCATACAAACCAGGAATTGGGACATCTCCTGCCTGTGGTGCAGGATTGGTCGGCCACGGGGCCTCGAATCCTGACGCAGATGGAAGTGTTTCCGTGGCTTCGGGTCCCCTGACGCCTGAAGGCAAAGTCGTCAGCCGCACCATCTGTCCCAGGATCCTACATTTGATGCCTTGGCACACGGTGAATCCAATTGAACATCCGTTCGCGCATCCGCCTCGACCTCCCCTTCCACCCTCTGGCGACTTCCGCATGAAATCGATTCCATCCAATCTCCTCGTTACCGGGCTGTGTTTCCTGGCGACCCAAGCTTTTGGCCAGCGCACCTTGGTGGATGGATACGGCGTAGGTGTTGGGGTGGGGATGCAGCGCTACGACGGCAGTTACGGCTCGGGAACCTCTCCGTATGTGCGATTGTTGGCAGAGGTCCATCCCTTGGAATGGCTCGGGACGAGGCTGGTTCTCGGCTATGGGAATATTGGAAATAGCGACAGGAAACCAGGTTTTGAAACGGAAACATTCAGCCATATCGGGCTGGAGTTTGCATTTCAGCCCGATTTAGGCTTTGGGGCGTGGCGCCCGTTCCTTGCCACGGGGATTGCCGCCACCTTCGGTACAGCAATTGCCGATCGCAAGTCTCCCTACGATCTCGATGGAAACCTCTACCTCCCCGCCTCCCTCGGAGTGGAATACCTGTTCGCTGACCGTTGGTCCGCTTGGGCGGTTTGCGAAACGTACGCGGTGATGCAAAACGGCGATCGAATCGACGGTATCCGCAACGGCACTGGCTATTTCCAGACCCGCGACGAACTCCAGCGGTTCGTGATCGGGGGCACCTACCGGTTCGGATCGATCCAGTCGGCAGGACAACCCGAGCCAGAGAGGTCCGCATCTTCCAAGGTCGGAGGAGACAGGGACGGCGACGGAGTCGCCGACGGGGCCGACCGTTGCCCCAACACCCCGAGCGCGATGGTCGTCGATGTCCAGGGCTGCCCCAGCGACTCCGACCGCGACAGGATCCCTGACCTTTTGGACGAGTGCCCCAGCACTCCCATCGGGAACAGGGTGGACGAAACCGGTTGCACGGTCTCCAACGACAAGGATCACGACGGAATCCTCGATGCGGTCGATCGCTGCCCTGGGACCGCACGCACCGCTTCCGTGGACCCGATGGGATGCCCCATCGCCATGGCTTCGCAGAACCCCAAGATCGTGACAGATTCCGACAAGGATGGAATTCCGGATTCGCGCGATCGCTGCGAAGGCACCCCCAGGGGAGGCGTGGTCGATTCCACCGGCTGCGTCCCACCTCCCCCGCAGCTTCCACAACAACAATCCGAGCTTGCAGCGACGGCCTCCCCACCGACCATCCCGGAACCACCGACGCGCCCCCTTCCGCCCGTCGACCCCGAGAACATCGCGGCGATCGCACCCGCCCATGTGCCGCCACCTGGAAAGTCGAAGCCTGTTCCCGTCGCCACACCGGAAAAGGACACCGACAGGGACGGGATCATGGATTCGCGCGACCTTTGCCGGGCGACCCCGGTCGGGACCAAGGTGGACTCCATGGGTTGTTCGGCCTCGACCGATCCCGATGCGGACGCGGACAAGGACGGCGTAAGGGATTTCGCGGACCAATGCCTGCAGTCGAAATACGGCATGAAGGTCGATGCGACAGGGTGTCAGATTCTGGCGCTCATGAAGGGCTCCCAGACCATCCTCGAAGGCGTGTTTTTCCAAGCCGGCACGGCACGTTTGCTGGAAGAATCGCTGCCTGTCCTGGAGCACACGGCACGCGTCCTGAAACGATCCACCGTGAAGGTGGAGATCGCGGGCTTCACCGAGCGACGCGGCCCCGAAGGCGAAAATCTATCCTTGAGCCAGCGGCGAGCCGAGGCGGTCAAGGAACACCTGGTCGCGCTCGGCACCGAGCCCGGCAGGCTTTCCGTGCGGGGCTACGGCTCTGCCGAACCGATCGCCGACAACACGGTGGAAGCAGGCCGCATCCGCAACCGCCGCATCGAGTTGCGGGTGCGTTAACGCACGAAAGCAGCAGCGAAATCCGCTTCCAGGTCGGAGGGGTTTTCCAAGCCCACCGACAACCTCAACAGGCCATCCCCAATCCCCCTCCGGAGACGTTCGGCGGGCGGCATCGAGGCATGGCTCATGCGGCAAGGCCACGACAGGATGGTTTCGATCCCCCCCAGGCTGACGGCCGTCAGCGGGAGCTCGACCGCCCTCAAGAAGGCCTCGGCCTTGTGGGCATCGCCCAGATCGAACGACATCACCGCACCGGGACCGGTGGTCTGCCTGTCGTGGATGTCCTTGCCCGGATGGCTCGCGAGGCCGGGATAATGCACCGCCAAGACCTCCGGCCGGGCATCGAGCCAGGTTGCGATGCGCATCGCGTGCTCCTGCTGCATGCGCAGCCTTGCGGCCAGCGTCCGGATGCCTCGCAGGACCATCCAGGAATCGTCAGGTCCCAGGATGGCTCCAAAGCCGTTTTGGATCTTGTAGAGCTCCTTGGCGATGGAATCCTCAGAAACCACGGCCACTCCCGCCACGACATCGGAGTGCCCCCCGAGGAACTTGGTGGCCGAATGGATGCTGACATGGAACCCAAGGTCCAAGGGTCGCTGCAACAGCGGGGTCTGGAAGGTGTTGTCCGTCCAGGCCTGGATCCCTTTTTCCCGAGCCAAGGCCGCGATGGCGGCCAGGTCGCAGATACGCAAAAGCGGGTTGGAGGGGGATTCCACCAGAATCGCGCGAGTCTTGTCTGTGATGGCCGCTTTCACCGCGTCGAGATCGGCTGCGTCCACCCAAGTGGTGCTCAGGCCCCAACGCGAAAAGAGCAGGCTCAAGGTCCGGTAGGTGCCTCCATAGATATCTTCGCCAACCACCACGTGATCGCCGGTGGAAAGCATCATCAACACGCTGTTGACCGCCGCGATTCCAGAAGAAAACGCGTACGCGGCGCACCCCCCTTCCAGCTTGGCCATCGCCTGTTCCAGGGCGGCGCGTGTCGGATTCCCGCTGCGCCCGTAGTCCCAGCGAGGCTGCGCACCGGGCTCCTGGGAGAAGGTGGATCCCCGGAACAATGGCACCGACGAGGTCCCCGTGGGGTCCTCGTCCCACATCCCCGCATGCACAATTTCTGTCAGAATGTCCATCAGAACTCCTCCCCTCGACGTCCTTGGGCAAGCCAGCGGACAAGAGCCGCTTCGAGCGCTTTGGGACGCAGAGGCTTGGTCAAAACCTCGTCCATCCCCGACTCGAGGCAAAGCTCCTTGTCGGTCTGCATGGCCCAAGCGGTGACCGCGAGGATCGGCACCCTGGCCAAGCCTTGCGTCCGTTCGTGTTCCCGGATGGCCCGCGAGGCCTGGTAGCCATCCATCCGGGGCATCTGGCAATCCATCAGCACCACATCGATGCCGCCGCGCTGGAACTCCTCCACGGCGTACTGTCCATCAGCGGCGATGATCGGCACGCATCCCAGGTTTTCCAACTGCCTGCGGATCACCAATTGGTTGGTGCGATCGTCTTCGGCGACCAAAACCACGGGCTTCATGCCGGAGGGAAACCCCGGCTGCAGGGTGGAAAAATCGGCGGAAGACTGCTTGATCTGGCTTTCCTGGGCCCTCTGCATGGGCAGCTCCACCCGCACGACCAATCCGCCACCGGGCCTAGGAAAAGCCTCCACCACGCCCCCCAGGACCTCCACCAAGCCGCGCACGATCGAGAGGCCCAGTCCAGATCCCCGCGAAGCCGTGCCCTTCTTCCACATCTGGAACAACTCGGCGGCCTCCTGCACGCCCATTCCTGGCCCGCGATCTCGCACTTCCCAGACGCAGCGCTGCATGCCGTCGCGCTCCTGGGTACCCTTGTAGGAGACCTCCACCGCGACACCGGGGGCATGACGGACCGCATTGCCCACCAGGTTTGCCAAAATTTGTCGGATCCGGGCGGCGTCTCCCAGAAGAGGTTCGGTTCCGCCCTCGCAAACGGAGGCCACGGTTCCACCGGTTTGCCTTGCCGTGACATCGAACAATCCGGCGATTTCCGAGACCACGTCCATCGGGTCGAAGGATTCCGCGCGTACCGGAATCAACCTGGCTTCTTGACGGGAAAGATCCAACAGGTCGTCCAGGATTTGCAACAGGGAATGGGCGGAACGAGCCGAGAGCACCCGTAGTTCCAGAGCTTCGGCTGGTTCGATCTCGTCGGTTTCCAAAGTCCGGAAAGCACTTTCCATGGCCTGCAGCGGGGTCCGGATCTCATGGGCCAGCACGGCCAGGAAATGAGCCTTTTCCGAAGCCATCCGATCGGCGAACTCCTTTGCCTCCTGAAGGGTTTCGCGTGCCCTGACCCGCTCGGTGATGTCGCGAGCGGTGAGCACCACCGCCTTTACGGAGGGTATGTCCAGGCGGTTTTGGGTGGCGGTCTCGACAAAAACCGGTCCGCGATCCCGGCTGAGGGCACGGAACTCCGCCACGCGCTCCAAACCCGGGGTAGCGAGAATTTCCTGCAGGATCGGCTGGATCCGAGGCAGGTCTTCCGGATGGACAAGTTCCAGGCCGTCGTGGCCCTGGATGGCTTCAAGGCTCCATCCGAGCATGTTTTCCAGGGACCGGCTGACCCACAAGATTCGTCCCTGGCGATCCAGCAACATGGTCGCGTCCGGCAATGATTCCAATATTTCCTGAAGAGCAGGGGGATTGCTCTGGGCGGGAACAGTGTTTTTCCTGCCGAAATATTTGCGGTGAAGGATCCAGCAACCGCACAGAGTCACGAGAACCCCGCAGGCCAAGGACATCCACGGATCCACACCCGTCGCGGACGGGCCCGCGGCGTAGGCCGGAACTGTGCCTAGCCACAAGCACCAGAGGCGAGGAGGGGTGACAGACATGCTATGGATAGTGTAAGAACAGGAAGGCGGATCCGGCAATGGATAGCTGGCGGGATCTGCGCTGGAATTCAGGCACGGGGGTGGGCCTGGAGATAGGCATTCTTGAGCCGCTCCACCGAAACATGCGTGTACACCTGCGTCGCGGCGAGATTGGCGTGCCCCAAAAGCTCCTTCACCGACACCAAGTCCGCCCCGCCGTCCAACAGATGGGTGGCAAAGGAATGGCGTAGAGCGTGAGGCCAGTCCGCCCCGCGAAGTCCCGCCGACTGCAACGCGCTGGCCACATCCCGTTCCACCGTACGCCGCCCCAACCTGCCATTGCGGCCGGGAAAGACGGGGCCGGACGCGAAGCCTCCCTGGAGCGACTCGGCCAGGAGATCCCGGGCAGGATCCGTGAGGGGAACCATCCGGACCTTGCGGCCTTTCCCCACCACCCGCATCCGACCGTTTTCCAGATCCACATCGGCCCAATCGAGCGAAAGCAATTCGGCCAGTCGGAGCCCGGAACCCCACAGGACCTCCAGGATCCGACGCGCTCGCAAGGCCCGCTCGCGCTGGGGCCCCTCCAGGAGTTCGGATTTTTCGCGCAACAGGTCGATCGCCTTTTCCAAATCCTTTTGTGCGACGACTTCGACCAGCTTCCGATTTCGCTTGGGAGCCGTGATCGAGTCCATCGGGTCGGCTTCCAGCCAGCCTTGGGTTTTCGCGTATCCTGAAAACGAACGCAGGGCGGCCACCTCCCTCGCCACCGTGGAGGCCTCCCTCCCTTCGCGCAGCCGCATGGCCAACACCGAGCGGATCGCCCTCGGCTGGAACGCCTCCCAACCCCGATCCAGCGCGGACAATATTTGTCTAAGATCGCCCAGGTAGGCGGTCGCGGTCAGTTTCGAATGCCCCAGCCCGTGGACATGGTGGTCGGCGAACCGTCCCAGCGCCGTTTCCAGGTCGGGACGTTCGCTCACTCCACCACCACCGCCTCGAGATCGTACTCCGTCGCACCCACGATCCTGACCTTCACGAAGGCCCCGGGTTCGGCGTCCCCTTCCATGATCTGAACGGAATTGTCCACCTCGGGAGCGTCGTGCTCGGTGCGAGCATCGAACCTGTGCGAATGCCCTTCGGCGACATTGTCGACAAGAACCGTCAAAACGTGTCCGACCTTGGCTTCGTTCTGTTCCAGGCTGATTTCCGATTGGCGGGCCATCAGGCGCGAGAGCCGGTCCTGGGCGAGATCCGGATCCACCGGATCGGGCAGGCTGAAGCCGTGGGTTCCTTCTTCGGGCGAATAGGTGAATCCACCCAACCTCTCGAATCGGGATTCTTCCACCAGTTCCATCAGCTCCTTGAAATCGTCTTCGGTTTCGCCGGGGAATCCCACCAGGAAAGTGGTGCGCAGGGCGATGTTGGGCACGGAAACACGGATGCGGTTGAGCAGTTCGCGCAATCCTTCCCGATTGTGTCCGCGTCGCATGGCCTTGAGCATCCGCTCGGAGCCGTGCTGCAGAGGCATGTCCAGGTAGGCGCAGATCCTGCTTTCGGTGGCCATCAATTCCAACAGCGAATCGTCGATGAACTGCGGATAGGCGTAGGTCAGGCGCAGCCACTCGATGTCCGTCTCGGAAAGGATCCGCTTCAGAAGCCCCGCGAGGGAATGGCCCGGTCCAAGATCCTTGCCCCAATAGGTGAGATCCTGTGCGATGAGGATGGCTTCCTTGACTCCGGCCTCGGAGAGATCGCGGATCTCCCCGACCACCTCATCTGCCGTGCTGGAAATGTGCTTGCCGCGGATGCCGGGAATGGCGCAGAACGAACATACCCGGTCGCACCCTTCGGACACCTTCACATACGCGAAGTGGCTGGCGGTGGTCAGAACGCGCGGGATCCGCTCGACGCTGGAACATTCCGGCTGCATCTTCCAGCCGGCCTCCTTGACCATCTCCACCAGTTCGCCGGGCTTGTAGGTTCCGGCCCAAAGGTCCACTTCGGGGATCTCCAAAGCGAGATCGGCGCGATAGCGCTGCGAAAGGCAACCGGCTACCACCACTTTCTGTCCGCGCTTGCGATGGGCGATCCGCTCCAGCACCTCGTTGACGGATTCCTCCTTGGCGGCCTCGATGAACCCGCAGGTGTTGACCACCACGAGGTTGGCGAGGTCGGGGTGTTCGGCCATGCGAAATCCCGCCGTCAGGAAATCCCCGTAGATCCGTTCGGTATCCACGAGATTCTTGGAACAACCGAGATTGACGATATGGATGTATGGTGCGCGCATCAGGGATTCCCAGCGGAACGGTTTTCGTTGCTTTTTTTGTCTACCCAGAATTTGAGTCCGCGCGAAACGATGTTGGCCTCGCCCCAGGCTTGGGCCTTGGCCCTGTCCTTGAATCTTCCCACCCGCACCCGCCAGTAATCGCCGGAAAGCCGGGTTTCGCCGGTCGGGACGGGAATGGCGTATGCGGAGATGCCCTGGTCGGCGAGCTTCTGGACCTGCGCGCGGGCTTCCGCTTCCGATTTGTGGATGTTGATCTGCAACACCCATTCGCCTTCGGGCCCGGGCGCCTCGCCGCCAGAAACTGACTTGACGGGCACCACGGCAGGTGGCTGAGCCGTTTCCACCGGCTTGGCTGGTGCCGGGGCTACGGGAGCTTTTTCAGGAACAATCGGCTTTTCCACCGGCGCAACCGGTTTGGCTGCCTGTTCAGGGGCAGACGCGCTGTCCGGCTTGGTGGCCGACGCATGCGCCGAGGTGTCGGATAGGGACGGACCGGAGCGACGGATTTCGGCAGGGGAAAACGAGGAGTCGGAAGCGGGCTTTCCTTGCCTGTGCACCGAGTCCGGCTTGGTTGTCGCCTCGGCAGGTTTGGATGCATCCTCTTTGCATGACCAAAGCAGCACCAACGCCAAGGCGCCAGAGGCCCAATGGATGCTTCCTGGAACTTTCCGCATGTCTTTCCTCCACGATGCCGGTGGCGACCGAAGCCGATCGGCCCGATTTCCCGTCCTGCACAAAGGTACGAAGCCCGCGCGGATCAGCCGGAGGCGGCCAGAAGTTGGTCGGACTTCTCCAAGGCGATGTCCACTTCCGCGGCCATGTCCTGGGCATCCTGCTCGGAAAACCCCATTCGTTTCCAGGCCTCGCCCAAGTGGCTGCCCTTGCGTGCACGCAGAGGAACCCAGGTCTGGCCTCGTTCTTCGCACAGCGAGTTGGCCACGTGGATGGGTAGGATGCTCGTCACCGCTTGCGGTTCGTCGATGGTCCAGCCAAGATCCAGATGGTAGCGAACACACCAGATGATCGGATCCGGTAATTTCCAATACTTCTGCAGGAACACGGAACCCAAGTGGGCATGGTCCGAACCCAACCATTCGCGTTCCAGATTGCAAAGGTCCACCCCAACCACCTCGGCATCAGGCTCGGCGAAGGGATCTTCTTCGCACAGGCGCAGGATCCTTCGAAAGTTCTCCTTGCTGGCCAAATCGAACACCAACACGCCGATATCATGCAGTAGCCCCGCCGTCCAAAGCACCTCCATCTGTTGGCGATCCAGCCGCAGGCGTTTGCCGATGGCTTGGGCGAACAGGGCCACCGAAAACGAATGGCGCCAGAATTTGGACAGGTCTATCGCCGATCCGCTCTTTGGAAACAACGCGGGAATCACCAATGCGTGGACCAGCTCGCGAGTGGTGGGAACTCCCAGTCGAACCAAGGCGCGGGAAAGATCCTGGATGGGCTTGCCCCCGGGATTGTACCAGGTGGAATTGGCCAAGCGAAGGATCTGACCGGAGAGCACCGGATCCATTCCCACCAGCTTGGCGATCTTCTTCAGGTCCGCCTCTTCCGAAGAAAGCTCTCGATCCAGCTTGAGCAGCACTTCCGGAAGGCTGGGAAGCTGCACTCCTTCTTTCAGGATGAGCTCGACAGGATCCGATGTGGCAGGTGCGGTGGACATGGGGGCGATGATACCATCTCACGGATGGGTTGCCGCCGCTAAAGAACCAGGAATCCCGCCTCGCGCAAAAAGGGAAGGGCATGGTGATATGCCAGAAGCGTCTTGGCGTCGGAAAACCCACCGGAATGGACCAAGCTCCCGTACCGGGAAAGGTCTATGAATTCCACTTCCAGTTGCTCGTCGGCGTCCGGCTTTGAAGGTCCCTCCAAGGCTCCCAGGATCAAAAACACGTCCAGCCAGGCGGAACTATACCCCTCGGCGTGGGCGTAGCGCAGCAGGTGGCGCAAAGTGCCGCCGGTCACGCCGGTTTCTTCTGCCAATTCCCGCCTTGCCGCCGCGGCTGGCTCCTCCCCTGGCTCCACCACCCCAGCCGGCAGTTCCAGCAACACGGAATCCACCGCTTGGCGGAACTGTCGCACGAACGGGACCCTTCCGTCCGGCAGAACGGCCAGCACGCATACCCCGTTTCCCACCTGGACCACTTCGCGCACTTGCAACATCTGATCCGATCCATATTCGCACCGGTCCACCGAGAGGTACCCCCCCTGGAACACCCTGGAACGCGACCGAAGCGGAGTCCGCAAGGAATCGGCTCCGTTGCCGGTCATTTGCCCGGCCCCAGCTCCCGATCCAGAATTTCCCGGATGAATCGATCCACCGACACCGGATAGAACCGAGGCGAAGGGCACGAAATCAAACCTGTGCGGGTGTCTTCCGCGCGTTGGAGGTCTTCGTGTAGGCGTTCCAACATCGAGTCGAACGATTCTTCCGACCGTTCGATGCGCAGCGCCTCGTGCTGGAGGGATTTGGAGGGATCGCGCGCCACGGCGAACTGGAAGGACCTTCCCACCAGTTCCTGGTCCATGAATCCGTCGTCGCCATCGAAGAACTTGCCGAACTGTTCCTGGAGCTGGCGAAAGGTCAGCACCATGCGCGGAGAGACGCGGATGGTCCCGGAAATCTTGACCGATCCGGTCTCCAGCGGACCCACAACGCGGTAGGGAAGTTCGTGGTAGCCCGAGACGATCCCGTTGACGGGGCGCCGGAGGATCTCGGTCTGGTCGAAGACCTCCCGAAGAGTTGTTTCAAGATCCATTCGCGGCCCAAAGATACCTTCGACGCCAGGGTCCGCGCCAAAGATCGGTCGTTTCCAGATCGATCTCCTCCACACCATGGCCGTCCATCCGGAAAAACGCCGACCCCAACGGCAAGTGGATCGGCTCGACACCCGCGGAATCCATCCTCTCCAGCACCTGTGCGTTGGGGTGGCCGTAACGGTTTTTGGCTCCGTAGGCCAAAACGCTTCGCCGCGGGGCGACCTCCCGCAGCCACTCGAGGCTGGTCGAATGTCTCGAGCCGTGGTGGCCGGCCTGGAGCAGGTCCGAGGTCACGTTCAGTTGGGATCGGAGGATCTCCGCCTCCTCGACGGAGTCGGCATCGCCGGTCACGAGCACGGAAGACGAGTCGAACACGAAACGAAGGACCAGACTGGTGCGATTGCGAGGCATCGGACCGGTCGAACCCGGCCCCAGCACCTCGCAGCGCGCGCCGTCGCCGTAAGTCAGTTTTTGTCCCTGCCCGAGTCTTTCCACCCGCCAGCCGCCGGACTGCAACTCGGCCACCACCGAATCGAATCCCGGCGATCCCGGTGTCCCGCTGTCGAGGGAAAGCATCAGTCGCGAGGGGCCGATCTTCGCGGCCACACCCGGCAATCCACCCCAATGGTCCAGATCGGCATGGCTGACCACCACCGCATCCAGATGTTCCACACCCTTGCGACGCAGATAGGGCACGATTTTTTCGGTGCCCGCGTTGCGGGCGCGGTCCTTCCAGGATGCCGGTCCTGCATCGATCAACCACACCCGGCCCGAGGGCCAGGTCACCAATGTGGCATTGCCCTGGCCCACGTCCAAGAAGGCCACCTCCATGGCCCGGGGAGTGCGAACCATCCCGGGCCAAGCCCAACAGCCCCAGGCGGTCAAAAGGGCAGGCACGATCTTCCAGCGAAGTGCGGGGCGGCCCAGCAAGGCGAGTCCCACGAGTGTGGCCAGCAGCAAGAGCAGCGTCGCGACGTCCGGCTTCCCGGGATAGAATGTCCCACCCGGCCATTGCCCGGACCGAAGCGTAAGTTCCCACACCAGCCGGGCCGCGCCATCGGCCGCGCCCGAAAAACCCGACGCGGCCCACGGCGGCAGAAACGACAGCGCCACCGTACCCAGGGCGGCCAAAAATCCCACGGAAAAAACAACGCCGCCTGCCAGTCCAGCTGGAATCCCGATCCAAGGCACCGTTCCGGCGCTCCAGGCCAGGATGGGAGCCGTCGCAAGCGTGGCGCTCACGGAAAGCAACATGGGCTGCAACAGCCATCCCTCCCAGCGACCTCCACGCAGCCTGACAGGGATTGTCATGCGCTCCAGCACCGGTGAGATCCAAAGCAGCGCCGCGGTCGCCGCGAAGGTGAGCTGCGCCCCCAACTGGAAGGGAACATGCGGATCCATGGCCACCAACGCCCCCAAAGCCAGGAAGAAGGCGTTCCCCGAATGCACGGGACGGCCCGACACCCACGCCAGGGAAGCAAGCGCGAAGGCCAGCGCCGACCTCGCGATGGGAGCCGAGGCGCCCAACAAGGCGGCATAGGCGACCACCACAAGGGCCGCAGCGATCCAGGCGATGCGGCGAGGGACGCGCACCAGGCACAAGAGCAGCAGGGTGCCTCCTCCCAGGACCGCCATGTGGAATCCACTCACCGAAAGCATGTGGAACAATCCGCTCTGACGGAAAGCGTCCAACGCCGCGGCCGGTACGCGATCGTTTTCGGCAAGGATCGTCGCGGTCCACAGCGCCGCCGACGAAGGCTCCAGCCGCACGGCCAGGACCTCGCGCACATGCTGTCGGATTTTGTCCGAAACGGACGCTCCCCTCGGATGCTCCGGAGACCCGACCACGAGCGAATCCCCCCACGACACCCGCCCGTCCAATCCTTCGGAGGCCATCCAGCCGCGTTCGTCGAAGGTGCCGGGAACGGTGGCCTCACGCGGGGGTCGCACAATGGCAGGCCCTCTCAGCGTATCGCCCACACGCCCTCCGCGCAGCCGCACCCGGGAACCGATCCACGCGGAGTCTCCACATTCCAGAACCCTTCCGATCCCGGCTCCGGAGGGATAGACCCTCTCCACCACCGCCGTCACCGGCACGTTCGATTCTTCGCGCACCAAAACGGGGCTCCACAGGGACCCGATCGCACCTTGGCATAAAAGCCCGAACCCCAACGCCAGCCGCGAAGCCCCTCTCCTGGCAAGCACCAAGCCCAACCCCAGCCCCACTCCCATCGCGACGGCACCGAAAGGAGCCGCCATCGCCAGCCACGCCCACCCGGAAAAAACACCCAAGCAAAACCAGACCCCACGCAGGGGTTGCAGCAGTTCGAGAAATGTCGCGGGTGCCTGCACCTTGGGCGGAGGAAAACGGTTCATGGGCGGGGGATGGCCATGTTGGGGGGAATGAAAAAAGGACCGTCGATTTCCGACGGTCCTCAAAACTTAGCACATGTCGCGAGCCTTACGGGCGAACTACGCCCAGTCGACGCCCTGCATGGTGCCGGTTTCCTCGAACTTCACGTGCATGCGAAACGCCTTGGACAGCGTGTGTGGCGTGTGGGCACAGCCGGTCAGCTTGAGGTAGTCGCGCAGCTGATCGCGGTAGCTGGGGTGCACGCAATTGTCGATGATCGCGTTGGCGCGCTGGAGCGGGCCCTTGCCGCGCAGATCCGCCACGCCCCATTCGGTGATCATGGCGCCCACCGAGTGTTCCGAGTGGTCGATGTGCGAGCACAGCGGGACGATCGCGCTGATCTTGCCGCCCTTGGCCGTGGAAGGGCAGGCGAAGATGGAGAGATAGGCGTTGCGGGTGAAGTCGCCCGAACCGCCGATGCCGTTCATCATCGAACGACCCAGCACGTGGGTGGAATTGATGTTGCCGAAGATATCCGCTTCCAACGCCGTGTTCATGGTGATCAAGCCCAAGCGCCGAACGATTTCGGGGTTGTTCGAGATCTCCTGCGGGCGCAGGATCAGATGCTGCCGGTAGCGCTTGAGGTCGTCGTACAGGCGCTTCTGGATGGGAGGCGAGATCGTGAAGGAGCAGCCGGAGGCGAACTTCACCTTGCCGGAGTCGATCAGATCGAAGACCGCGTCCTGGATCACTTCCGTGTACATCTCGAAGGCCGGGATGTCCTTGGCGTCGTTGAGAGCGGCCATCACCGCGTTGGCGATGTTGCCCACGCCCGACTGGATGGGCAGAAATTGACTGGGGATGCGTCCCGCGCGCAGCTCGCCGGCCAGGAAGGCGGCGGCGTTGGCGCCGATCTGGCGGGTGACGTCGGTCAGCTCGTCGAAGCCCTTCACGTCGTCGGGCTGGTTGTTCTCCACGATGCCGACGATCTTCTTGGGGTCGATCTTCAGCCGCGGCGTGCCGATGCGGTCGCGCACCGACGTGATGGGGATGGGCTGGCGAAACGGAGGATCGGCCGGCTCGAAGATGTCATGGATGCCATGCAGGTCCTTGGAGTGGGCGCTGTTGACCTCGATGATGACCTTGTCGGCCATGCGCGCGGTGGTGGGAATGGATCCCACGCCGGAGGTCAGCAGGATCTCGCCGTCGTCGGAAACATCCGCTGCTTCCACCACGGCGATGTCGATCTTGCCCAGCGAGCCCGAACGAAGCGCCTGCTGCAGCTGCGAGAGGTGCATGTCGAAGAACTCCGCGCGGCCGTCGTTGAGAGCCTTGCGGAGGTCGTTGTTGGACTGGTAGGGAGTGCGGAATTTGATCGCATCTGCCCGCGCCAAGGCGCCGTCCAGGGAGTCGCCGGTGGAGGCACCGGTCACCACACCGATCTTGAAAGGACGGCCGGCTTCGTGCTCGGCTTTGGCCTTTTCGGCGATGGACAAGGACACGACCTTGGGCGAACCAGCCGGAGTGAATCCGGAAAATCCGACGGTCATATCGTGCTGGATCAGGTTGGCAGCTTCTTTGGGATCGAGTTTCGCGAACGACATCGCTCTTCCTCTCTCGTTTCCTTGGAAAACAAAATGTGGATTAAGGTGTTGGAAGGTTTTCCGAAGTGGAAAATCTATATAAGGATCTAACCGTCCGGTAATCGTTTTACACGAAAAACCCACTCCCCTCGCACCTCCCGCGAACCCACGACTGGATGTGGCCTCGTGGGGAACCGGACCCCGACTTGCTCCCACCCCCTGGCACAGCCCAGGGTAGCCAAAACACGATCCAGCCCACAGATTCATGGTCCATGAGGAGGCCAGCCCCAAAACCTGCCGGTGAACGACCGGACGCGTGGACTCGTTCCAGCGAAGGTTGGATGGACCATCTGGCCTTGGAACGGGGACTCTCCGCGCGGACCCAGGAGGGGTATGCCCGCGACCTGGACAAGCTGGCCCACAAGGCACGGGCAGTGGGTTGGGATCCAGCCGCTTTGACGCCCCTCCAATTGGGACAATTTTTGGAAGACCTCGCGCGCGGAGGACTTTCGCAACGGTCGGTCGCCCGAGCGAAATCCGCCTGGAAAGCGTTCTATAGGTTTTTGCAGCTGGAATCGGAGGTGGTGGACAACCCCCTGGCCGATCTCCCCTCTGCAAAGACCGTCGCGACCCTCCCGCGCGTGCTTTCCATCCCGGACACCCTGAAGCTTTTGGATGGACCAGGCAGATCCAAACCACTGGAAGCCCGCGATGGGGCGCTGTTGGAGCTTCTGTACGCCACGGGGATGCGTGTTTCGGAGGCGGTTGGCCTGCCCTTGGCGGGCTGGCTTCCCTCCGAGGGCCTGGTGCGGGTTTGGGGAAAAGGCAGCAAAGAGCGGATCGTGCCGGTGGGCAAGATCGCCATCGAGCGGATCGAGGACTGGATCCATCATCACCGTCCACAGCTGAACCCACACACGGATCGGCTCTTCGTGAACTTTCGCGGCGGATCGCTTTCGCGCATTTCCGCCTGGGAGATCCTGGACCATTGGGCACGCGTGACGGGTTTGCAAACGGATGACCGCTCTGGCAAAAAGGGCAGTCACCGCATCCACCCACACCTCTTGCGCCACAGCTTCGCCACCCACCTCCTGCAAGGCGGGGCCGACCTTCGCGCCGTACAGGAGATGCTGGGACACAGCTCCGTGACCACCACCGAGATGTACACGCACCTGGATCTGGGCACCTTGCAGGAAGTCCATGCCACCTGCCACCCCCGAGCGCGTAGCCGTAAATAGACCAATTGCCTTCTATAAATGATGCACATCGCATCGCTTGGGAATATGAGAAACCCCAGGTATTATGGTACTCATGAGCCAGCCTATCATCTACGAATACAATGACTTCAGGAAGTTCCTGGCAGACTGGATGGCTTCCCGACGCGAGGCGGATCCACGCTTCAACAACGCCGAGGTCCATCGCCGTATCGGCCTTCCCAACACGCGGAGCTTCTTTCCCGACGTGGTCGGCGGAAAGAACCTGACCACGAACTTCGTGGAACGCTTCGTGGTGCTGCTGGAACTGGATCGCGACGAAGCCCGCTATTTCCGCGCGTTGGTCCGCTTCGCCCAAGCCGAGACGGCTGACGAACGCGAGCTGGCGTTCGATCAACTGGTGGCCACCAACCGCACCCCCAGAACCGTCTTGGAAACCCGCCAGATGGAGTTCTACAAGCACTGGCGCCACGGCGCCATCCGTGCATTGTTGGACACCGGAAGCTACGGCGACGAACCGGATCGCATCGCCAAGGAGATCGTGCCGCGCCTGACCCCCGGCCAAGTCCGCGAGTCGTTGGCGCTGTTGGCGGAACTCGGGCTGATCGCCCAGAACCCGGACGGTTTCTGGAAGCCCACAGAAGCTTCCGTGACCGCCCCCGAGGGCACGCGCGATGCGGTGATCGTGCAATTGCAGCTCCAACACCTGGAGCTGGCCCAAAAGAGCCTTCTGGTGCCGGACAGTCCCGAGAGGTTGGTGGCCACCAACGTGATCTCTGTTTCCAAGCAGGTGGCCGCGCAGATCGAACGGAAGATCGAGAAATTCCGCTCCGAGATCCGCTCGATGGTCCACCAAGACGCCCTTGCCCCCACTGATGTCTGTCTTTTTCAAATCTCCCTGATCCCACTCAAGAAATCCCCGAAGGAGCCCACCCCATGAGTCGCCTCAGCAGACTCCTCACCAGTGCCGCGGCCCTCGCCCTCTTGCACGGCTGCGACTCCGACCGGATCGCCGGCACCAACAACGAAACCCAAACCAAGGGAACGTTCTTCCGGCCCGATGGAAAGCCCGCCGTGGGCGCTCGGGTCCGCGTCTATTCGGCATCGCAAAAGGAAACGGATTCCACCACCGCGCAGGTCGCCCAGACCTTCGTGGATGCGGATGGCAATGTGGCGCTGAAACTCAAACCAGGCCACTACAGTCTGATCGCCGACGACCAGAAAATGGGTGGAGCCCTGTTCATCGACTCCGCTTTTTCCGATGGCGACCGGATGGATCTGCCTGTGGACACTCTGCGCCCCACGGGCACCATCACGGGGCATGTAAGGGTCCAACCCATGCACTCGCCCTCCATCGCCTGGGTGCACCTGATGCGCACCAACCTGTATGCGAATGTGGACTCCACCGGATTCTTCCGGATTTCCGGCGTGCCCGCCGGCAACCTGGATCTGGTGGCGGTCACGCACTTTCCCGAGTACACGCCCACGCACAAACTGGTGCGGGCGCGGCCGGACAGCGCGGTGGACGTGGATACGATCGATCTCGTGTACAATGGATTGCCGCTGGTGACAGGAATCGTCGCGACATACGATACCTTGTCAGGAGTTGTCACTCTGAGTTGGAAGGATACGGCCTATGCGCGGAAGGCGGGATATATCGTGTACCGACAGGAAGGACCGGAATATTGGGGTGGCGGAATGCGCCATGGCTATTCGACCACGGATTCGTTCCACGATACGATCTTCGGAAGGAGCAGCAGCTTCCGAAGCCCTGTAGATTCCTCAGAATTTGACCTGACCTATTGGGTGGGAGCCGGAGGCACGGATCGCATCACGGAAGGCCCGCTCTGGGAGAAGGTCCGATTGCATGTGAGAAGTCCTTCTTTGGCCAAGCGATGGAAGGTGCTCTGGGGACAAACCGTACCCGCACCTCCTTCTGTAGCAAACTTGGACACCATCGAGGGCGGGCTCGTCGCCTGGACATCCACTGCGAGCCTACCCAATCCGGAAACCCCCAGATCGTTTGCCATTCTTGGGAACAGCGGAACCTGGACTCACTCCCTCCTGCCTGCCACGAGCCTCGACCTGGATCCCGTTTTCTGGGGAGGAAAGGTTTGGTTCGCGGACTTGTTCGCCTCGACGGACTCGCTCCTGGATTCCTCCTGGCAGTGGCAGTCCTACATGGGTATTCAGGATACCAACCTTCCTCGCACGCCGGTTTACGACAGCGTGCGCATCCGGTCCAGCGCGGATGGCGTCCACTGGGACACCACGCGGTACTCGACAGGAAACGACAGCACCACCAAAATTCGACTCATCGCCACTTCGAGCACGTTGTTCCTGGAGTTCGTGATGAGCCAATACAGGTGGACCCCTGGCATCATGCGGACTTCCTCACAGGGCGGATTGGAAATTTCACAGGGAGCAGACTGGGCACGCCTCGCGCGCATGCCCGACGTGATCGAGACTCCATACTCCTTCACATTTTGGGGGCTGCTGGCGCCGACCGTCCTCCCCACATCTGTCGGCGATTGGACCTTGCAAACGCCTGGATGGCCTGTTTCCGGCGAGGCGAGTTGTTACACCTTGTACAAGGGTCTCAGCCTTGATCCCGCCGATCGGATCGCGCAAAGCACCTCCTCGATTCTTCTGCGAGGCATCGATTCCCTCGTTGTCATCCAAAGAGACGGCTTCTTGGGACTTGCGATAGCATCCGATCCGCTCACAACCCAGTGGATCACCTCATCCAACTCAGTTAGGTCCTTCACCTTCTGGCGCGGGCAGCTCGTGGTCCTGCGGCCCGATGGAATCTCCATGGCCACCATCCGCTGAGGATGGATTTCTACCTTAGCGGACAACCATGGAACTGACCGAAGACACCGTCCGCAAGCTCGCCCTGCTCTCCCGATTGCACGTGGAGGAATCCGATCTTCCCCGTGTGGCCGGTCAGCTCGCCCACGTCCTGGAGCACATGGAAGAGATCTCCAAGTTGGATCTCTCCGATGTGCCTCCCATGATGCATCCGGACAGCGGCGAGAGGCCCTTGCGTGCGGACATCCCCCACCAGAGCCTGGACCGCGATGTGGCCCTCTCCAACGCCCCCAAGTCGTACGAGGGCTTTTTCGCGATCCCCAAGGTCATTGGGGCCGCGTAGAGCCTTTCCCCTCCGCTCTCGCCCTTCGAGACGAGGCTTCGCCTCTCCTCAGGACGAACGGAGGGTTGCGAGCTCAGAATCAACCCGGGCTGCAGACTCACTGATACTGGAGGACCGTTCGTCCTGAGGAGCCCGGAGGGCGTCTCGAAGGGCGCGCGGTCCCACTTCCCGAGGCGATCAATCCATGAGCCATCCCGTCACTTGCATTGTTCCGGCGCGCATGGGGTCTTCCCGGTTTCCGGGCAAGCCGCTTTTTGACATCGGCGGACAGCCCCTGGTGGTGCGCTCCGCCCGTCGCGCGCTGGCTGCAAAATGCTTTGATCGCGTGGTGGTGGCCACGGAAGATGCGGTGATCGTGGATGCCTGCACCCACTTCGGCCTCGAGTGCATCCTCACACCGAGCTTTCCCACCGGCACGGATCGCGTTGCGTGGGCCGCCCAAGAGCTTGGGGCGCCATGGGTCCTGAACCTCCAGGGCGACGAGCCGGTGTTCCCGCTGGACCTGCTGCGCGACCTCTGCGCGCTGCTTCCGACCGACCCCGACGCCCTCTGGACGGCGGCAGACCTCGCCTTGGACGCCCATGGCGTGGTGGATGAGGATGTCGTGAAAATCCAATTGGAACCAGATTCCTACCGCTCGCCCTTGGCACCAGAGGTGCCCTGCCGAAGCCGTATTACCGCAGCAGTCGAGACGGCGCCTGGGGCGCCTCCTCGGGACGAACGGAATACTTCCCAGACCGTTTCCCCAGCGGTTGACTTCTTCCGCACCTTGCCCGAGGGGTCCCAGCCCAACGATTTCGCGGTCCATGTGGGTGTTTATGGAGGTTCGCTGGCGGCCCTCCAGCGCTTCGCCCACCTCCCGATTCCGCCCCAAGAGACCCTCCGGCGCATCGAACCGCTGCGCGCATTGGCCCATGGAATGCGGGTCCAGGCGAGAAAAGGAACTTGGGCCCGTGCCGCCGTGGATCGGAGGGAGCATATTTCCGAGGTTTTGGACCTGCTCAGGCAGGAAGGAGAACTCTGATGTCCGGCGCGAACAAGAACAAGACGAAATACATCGTCGTCACCGGTGGGGTTCTTTCAGGGCTGGGCAAAGGGGTCGCGGCGGCATCGATCGGACGCCTGCTGTGCTCGCGGCTCAAGATCGTCCCCATCAAACTCGACGGCTACCTCAACACCGATCCAGGCACCATGAACCCCGTGGAGCATGGCGAAGTGTTCGTGCTGGACGACGGCGGCGAAGTGGACATGGATTTTGGCCACTACGAACGCTTTTTGAACATCCAGGGCAAGTTCGGCTGGAACCTGACCATGGGCAAGGTCTTCCAGGAAATCTTGGAGCGCGAACGGCGCGGCGACTTTTTGGGCAAGACCGTGCAGTTCATTCCGCACGCCACCAACGTGATCAAAGAGCGCATCTACGGCATCGCGCGTGAAGAAAACGCCGACATTTTGCTGATCGAAGTCGGCGGCACCGTGGGTGACCTGGAAAACCTCTTCTACATCGAAGCCGTCCGGCAGATGCGCCATGAAGTGGGCCAGGAAAACATGCTGTTCGTGCACCTGACCTACGTGCCGGTGCCGTCGGGCGTGCGCGAGCAGAAGTCCAAGCCCACCCAGCAGGGCGTGAAGCTCCTGAACGAATTCGGGATCTACCCGGATGTGGTGATCGGCCGTTGCCAGGAGTACTTGGACGATCACATCAAGGAGAAGATCGCGCTATTCGGGAATGTCCAGAAAGAATGCGTGATCTCCGGGCCGGACGTGGAATCGGTCTACGAAATTCCGTTGGTCTACGAGAAAGAAGGCCTTTCGGCCCTCATTCACAAAAAGCTCGGGATCTATTCGCCTCCCGCTTTGGAGGAGTGGTCGCAGTGGGTGGCCGCCGTCAAGCGCAACAACACCAATCCGGACAAGGTCGTGGAAATCGCCCTGGGCGGCAAGTACACCGCCCTGGAAGACAGCTACGCGAGCCTGGTGGAATCCCTGGAGCACGCCGGTGCGCACCTGGGCGCAAAGGTCCAGCTCCGTTGGATCGAAACCTCCGAAATCGAGAAGGGCAGCCAAACGGTGGCCCAAGCCCTAAATGGTGTGGACGGATTGATCATTCCCGGCGGATTCGGAGCCCGTGGAATCGAGGGCAAGATCCAGCTCATCAAATACGCCCGCGAAAACAATCTGCCGTTCTTGGGAATCTGCTACGGCATGCAATTGGCCGTGGTGGAATATGCCCGTCACGTCTGCGGCCTGGAAGGCGCCCACACGGAAGAGGTGGAAAACCCCGAACACCCCATCGCACACAAGGTGATTTGCTACCTGCCCGGCCAGAAAAATCTGACCAAAAAGGGTGGCACCATGCGGTTGGGTGGGCATGACGTGGAAATCAAGAAGGACAGCCGCGCCTTCAAGATCTACGGCAATTCCGTGCGGATTCGCGAGCGTTTCCGGCATCGCTACGAAGTCAACCCCGACTACGTGGCCCAATTGGAAGCTTCCGGCTTGGTGTTTTCCGGCAAAGCACCCGGAACGCCCATCATGCAGGTGGTGGAACTCCCCGAACACGCCTATTTCATGGCCTGCCAGTTCCATCCGGAGCTCAAGTCGAACCTTTTGGAGCCTGCCCCCCTCTTCCATGCGCTGGTTCATGCAGCTCTTTCGCGAAGAAATGTTGCGTAAGTCCAGAAAAGTTCTAGAATTACGACAAATGCGGAGCTCCGTCTGAACTCGCTCAGCCGGGGAGAAATACGTCTCCTCGGGCTGGCCTCAGCCCTCTTCCTTGCTGGAGTGGCATGGAAGGCCGCCCAGGCGCGCCTTTCCCTACCACCTCTGGAGACCCAAGGAGTGGTGTTGGAATGGGATGCGGAGCCCGTGCGCTTGCTGGACACCACTGTGGAACCATCCCCAAGCGCAGCTCCAGTTTCCAGAACTCAACCAAAGAAGATCCTAGGTGAGCTCAACCCGAACGCAGCCAGTCTCGCCCAACTCCAGGAACTCCCTGGAATTGGGCCCGCGCTTGCCCAGCGGATCGTGGATGAACGCACCGTTGGTCCCTTTCAGGGACCGGATGATCTTCTTCGGGTCAAGGGCATCGGCCCCTCCAGACTCGATAAACTTCGCCCCCACCTAAAATTCTGAGCGGATCCGGTATCACTATGGCAAAAAAGAAGCTTGTCGTTGGTCTCGACCTAGGTGAGGATTACTGCACCTTGGTGGCGCTCAACCCGCAGAAGAACCAGATCGAGCACGTCGCGACCTGGAACGAGTCCCATGGCCGCAAAAGCGCTTTGGAGCTTGGCGAGGGGCTGGCTGCTTGGCTTGCCGAGCGCAAGCTCGACAAGTCGATCAAGTCGGTGGCCATCAGCATGTCCGGCGCGGGAGCCTTCCTGCGCCTGGCCGAAGCCGACCAGGAAATTTCCATCGAGGACGCAGCCCGCTTTGAGGCGCGTACCTGGTTTGGATGCTCGGACGAGGATCTTTGGATCAACGCCCAGCCGCATGGTGTGGGGCCCCACAACGAGCCTGGCATCCTCGTCGGCGCCGTGCGCCGTGCGATGGCCACTCGGGTGACGTCGGTGGCTGATTCAGCTGGTATTCCACTCGCTGAATCCAATCTGGACATCGTCGCCGCCGCCAACGCCTTCGAAGCGAATTACCCCTCGTGGGCCGATCGCCTCGTCGCGATCGTGCTGGCGGGAGGGCGCTCCTTGCAGATCTACTGGACGCAAGATCGCAAATTCCTGGGCCACGCCGTGCTGGTGGCCCAAGGTCAGAATCCGTCCGACGAGCTGTCGTTGGCCGGTGGCAAAGCCCTTCTGGAAGGTGCCGGACTGTTGCGCGGCATGGCCGACCAACTCGGTGGCGTATTCCTTTGCGGGCCGCTTTCGGTGGAGACCGGTTTCGCCGCCCGTCTGGGCAGCGGCATCAAGGTCGATGTGCGGCTTCTGGACAGCTTCGCCGCGTTGCCCTTTCCTTCGGCCGAATCGATGGCCGAACAGATTTCCGAATTGTCTCCCAAGTGCGCCAGCGCCTTGGGGTTGGCCTTGGCTCTCTCCCAGGGGGATCGCCCGTGATCCGTTTCAATCTGCTTCGCAACCGGTTCCAATCGTCGTCCTTGGCGGCCGAACCGGAGACCATCGGTTCGCTTTCCACCTTGTCCATGCGGACCATGGGTGGACCCTCCATGGGCAAAAAGCTTGCCATCGCAGCGGGCGTCGTGCTGTTTTTAGGTGCCGTGGGCGGAGGAACTTGGTGGTTCCTCAACCAGAACCCCCAGACAGAAATCGCACCGCCCACGCAGACAGCCAAGCCCGTGACTCCTCCGGCGCAACCTGCCCAGCCGGCGCAACCCCCGCAGCCCCAGACGGATACTGTCAAAAAGGACCCGGTGGACGCGGCCAAGTTCGCAAAGGATTCCGCCCGCAAGGCGGATTCCCTCAAGGTCGCCGAAGCAGCCGTCCGCAAGGCCGATTCCATCAAGGTCGCCAAGGAAGCCGCCCGCAAGGCGGATTCCGTCAAACTTGCCGCCGCCAAGCCGGAGCCCAAGAAGCCGGAACCGAAAACGCCCGAGCCCAAGGTCGTGGAAACCTTGCCTCCTCCCCCTCCGCCTTCCGTGACTCCCCGCGTGGTTGCTCCCGCCCTCGCCGGCGGCGTGGTCGCGCAGGTGATCGCCGAAAGCCAATCCAAGGGCGGCGCCGCGCCTGCTCCCACGCGATTCGAAGACCTGTCGCCATTGGCTCGTCTTTCCTACCAGCGATTCGCCTTCGAGCGCATCCTGGCTGTGATCCGCCAAGTTGCACCCGCCGGGGTAAAATTCACTCGCATTCGGCTGTACTCGCCTGGTTTGGTGGTCATCCATGGCACCTCGGCGGAAGCGGAAGGCGTGAACACCCTGATTCGTGGTTTGCTGGCGCAAAGCCTCGTGGATACCGCCCTCAAGACCGGAACCGGCGGCCAGTTCGCCATCGCCGCCCGGTTGCCGTTCAGCTCGAGTTCGGTGACGAACGGAAAGTCCGGGAAGGATTTCGCCTCCACCCTGACCCAAGCCCGCGATCTTGCCCAAACCGGAGGTCTCACCCTTTCGGCTCCCAAGGCACCGTCCGTCCAGACCTACGGCAGCCTCAAACGCGCCAGCTGGAAACTGTCCGGCTCCGGCCCGTGGGAATCGATCGGCAAATGGTTCGCTGCCTTGCAATCGATGGAACTGCCCGTCGGCTTCACCTCCGCCAGCCTTTCGGCCGGCGTCGATGGATCGCTGAAGCTCGAGGCCGAAGCCATCTCCTACGCACCGTGAGCCTTCACGTCTCCTCCGGCAAACTCAAGGGCCGGATCATCCACGCTCCTGCCGGAATCGAACCCACCCGTCCGACTCCCGGGGTGGTGCGCGCGGCGTTGTTTTCCATCCTGGGCCCGGAAATCACCCTAGGGGCCTTCTGCGACCTCTACGCCGGAACGGGCTCCGTGGCCATCGAGGCGATCTCACGCGGAGCTCCCCGCGCCACCGCGGTGGAATCGCACGCCAAGGCATTGGCCTGTCTGCGTCGCACCTGCGACGAACTTTCCCTGGATGACCAATTGGAAATCGTTCGCACCGATGTCGCCAGGTTCCGTCGCGCAGCCAGCTACCATGTGGTGTTTTCCGATCCACCGTTTGCCGCCATCACCGAAGACATGCTGGACCGCTGCCTGGAGCTTTGTCGTCCGGGCGGACACGCCGTTTTGCAGTGGCCTTCCGATCGCCCGAGGGAATGGCCTGACCACATCCAGGTTCGCCGCTACGGCTCCTCCCAGCTGGTGATGGCCCGCAAGGTCTGAGGAAAAACCGACAAATGCCGGAATTCCACCGTTCATCCTGAGGAGCGAAGCGTCTCGAAGCGAAGTCCTGAGCCTGCCGAAGGGGGTGGACGGTGGATACCTAGCGACAAGATGTGGCATCCATCACACGAAGCCGCCGCCCTTGTCGCCTCCGGCGACCAACCGAGGCCCCGATAACCGCAGTTGTCGAGACGCGGCAAAGCCGCTCCTCAGGACGAACGGTTTCATTGTCCCTTTCGGTCTTTTCTCCGATCAAAGGCTGGAAAAAAGGGGCAGGTGCTGAAACCCGGTTCCGACCGCAAAGCCTAGGACCGCGCCCACCAGGACGTCCGTCGGGTAATGCACCCGCAGATAGACTCTGGAGAAGGCGATCAGGACAAACAGCGGGAGCAGAAACGGCAAGAGCTGGGGCAGGAAGGAGGTCACGTAGATGGTGATGGCCAAGTTGTTCATGGCATGGCCGGACGGAAACGAGAACCGATCGGGAGGCGCCTGGAGGGGCACCAAATCATTGGGCTCGAAGGGACGAGCCCGGTTGAAGCGATCCTTGAGAACCTTGTAGATCACAACCGAAACCAGTCCGACAACCGTTCCGCGCCAAGCCAACGCTCCGCCTTTGGCCCAACCTTGGCTCCAAACCACCCAGGGCGCCACCAGGGCCCAGACCCAGCCGTCACCCAGCCGGGTGGCAAGCCTCATGAAAAACGCATTGAACCCATGGGCGGGCTGCCGCCACCAAGGAAGGATCTTGCCCGTCTCGAAGGCCGTCAGCCTGGTTTTCCATTGTTTCTTTTTCGAGCCCATCGCCAAGAACGCAAGCTACATCCACAAAGGGCCAACTGGCTCGATGACCGATGGCAAAGTCGGGGTTCGACGGCTGATTTCCTACCTTTCGAACCCCAAATCACCTCTTGTGGAGCGAGGGCGCCGATGTCTGATTCACTGATCCCACAAAACCTGAAGTACGCCACCACCCACGAGTGGATCCTGTTGGAGGGCGAAGTGGCGACTCTCGGCATCACCGACCACGCCCAGCACGAATTGGGCGACATCGTGTTTGTCGAGCTTCCGGAAGTCGGCCAAAAAGTGGAGCCGGGCAAAGGCGTTGCGGTCATCGAGGCCGTCAAGACCGTGGCCGATGTCTACGCTCCCGCCGCCGGCGAAGTGGTGGAAGTGAACACCGTGCTGGCCGACGACGCCGGATCCATCAATCGCGACGCTTACGGCTCGTGGATTGTCAAAATCCGTCTTTCCGGTCCCCTGCCTTCGGATTTGCTCGACGCGAGCGGATACCAGGCCCAGCTGTGAGCCACCGGTTCATCCCGCGCTCAGTCGCGGAAGAACGTGAAATGCTCGCGGTTTCCGGTGTGACCGGGACCGACGAGCTCCTCAAGGCGATTCCAGCCCATCTTCGCCTGAAAAAGCCGCTGGAGCTTCCCAAGGCGCTGTCGGAGATGGCCCTGTCGCGCGAAGTGCGCCGGATGGCCGGAAAAAATCGCGGCCTGACCGAGCTCACCACCTTTTTGGGAATGGGCTGGACCAAACACTTCATTCCCGCCGCCGTGGACAGCATCGTGTCGCGCAGCGAATTCACGACGGCCTACACTCCCTACCAGGCGGAAGCCTCGCAGGGAAGCTTGCAGCAGATCTTCGAATACCAGACCATGGTGACGGAGCTCACCGGGATGGAAGTCTCCAACGCATCCCTGTACGACGGAGCCACTTCCCTGGTGGAAGGCTTGGTGATGGCCTCGGCATCCACCAAGGGTCGCAAGCGCTTCGCCATCGCCCAGAGCCTGAATCCGCGTTGGCGCGAGGTCGCACAGACCTACGCTCCTTCCAACAACTGGACCTTCCAGGACATCGCTTGGGACAAGGCCACCGGCCAGTTGGACCGCTCCAGCGTGGAAGCCGCCCTCGCCTCAGGTCAAATCGCCGCGCTTGTGGTCCAGACCCCCAACGCCTTCGGCATGGTGGAGGATCTGGAAGGACTTTCCCTGGCCGCGAAGGCCGCGGGCGCTCTCCTTCTGGTGGCCATCGATCCTTTGTCGCTTTCTGTCATCGAGCCTCCCTCCACCTACGGTGCGGACATCGTGGTGGGCGACATGCTGGGCCTGGGCATCCCCACCAGCCTTGGCGGCCCCGGATTGGGCCTGTTGGCCACCCGCAAGTCGTTGCTGCGGCAAATGCCCGGCCGCGTGGTGGGACGAACGCTGGACGCAGAGGGAAAACGTGCCTACTGCTTGACGGCACAAACGCGAGAACAACACATCCGGCGCGAAAAGGCCACCTCCAACATCTGCTCCAACCAAGGGCTCATGGTGGTCAGCGCTTCGGTGTACCTGGCGCTCCAAGGTCCCGCCGGCCTGGCCGAGGTCGCCGAACAATGCGCATCGCGGCTGGCCTACGTGCGCGACGCGCTGGCCAAAGCTGGAATCCGCCCGCTCTTTTCCGGAACGTGCATCCAGGAGCAGGCGTTCGTGCTGGGCGCCGGTAGCCGCGCTCGCGTGGAATCCGCCTGCCACACCGCCGGGCTGCTGCCAGGAGTTTGGCTGGCAGACCATGTCCACCACCTCCCTTCGGAAACGTTGTTGGTGTGCGTCAACGAAACCCACACTCGCGCCGATCTCGATCTGCTCGTCGCCACCCTTTCCACGGCCGGAGGAATCTGATGCCAACCGACGACACCGGCCGCACCCTGTTCGAGCGGTCCCGTCCCGGCCAGCGCGGCACGGGCGAACTGGAGTGGGACATCCCCCGACCGGGCCTGAACACCCTGATCCCTGCGGGGTTGCGCCGCAAGAGCGCCCCCCGCCTGCCGGAACTGTCCGAAGGCGAGGTGGTGCGCCACTTCGTGAACTTGTCGACCAAGAACCACCACATCGACAAGGGGTTCTACCCGCTGGGTTCGTGCACCATGAAGTACAACCCCAAGGTGAACGAAAGCCTGGCGCGTTTGTCAGGATTTGCCACCTTGCACCCGCTGCAGCCTTCGGAGACCATCCAGGGCGCCCTGGAGCTGATCTGGAAGTTGGAGCGGGATCTGGCGGAAATTTCCGGCATGGATGCCGTGTCGCTGCAGCCGGCCGCCGGAGCCCATGGCGAGCTCACCGCGTTGCTGGTGGTGCGCGCCTACCATCTCTCGCGCGGCGAAACCCGCAAGAAGATCCTGATCCCGGATTCCGCCCACGGCACCAATCCGGCCTCGGCTGCCATCGCGGGGTTCGAATGCGTCACCGTGAAATCCGCTGCGGATGGCCGCGTCGACGTGGAAGACCTCAAGTCCAAGTTGAGCTCGGACGTGGCTGCGTTCATGATCACCAACCCCAACACCGTGGGTCTGTTCGAGACCCGGGTGGAAGAGATCTGTGCGGCCTGCCACGCGGCGGGCGCGCAGGTGTACATGGACGGCGCGAACCTCAACGCCCTGGTGGGCATCGCGCGGCCTGGCGATCTCGGTTTCGATGTGATGCACTTCAATCTGCACAAGACCTTCTCCACGCCGCACGGCGGAGGTGGTCCCGGCTGTGGTCCCGTGGGCGTCAAGAGCCATCTCGCGCCCTTCCTGCCGTCGCCACGGGTGGAAAAGCGCGGCGACGTGTACACGCAGGAAAAGCCCTCCACCTCCATCGGGCCGGTCCATGGCGCGTTCGGCAACTTCCTGGTGATGGTGCGGGCCTACGCCTACATCCTGGCCATGGGCTCCGAAGGCATGTCGGAAGTCGGACGCACGGCGGTGTTGAACGCCAACTACCTGTACGCCAAAATCCGTCATACACTGGCCTGCAAGTACGACGGTCCGTACATGCACGAGTTCGTGCTGGATGGTTCGGCGCTCAAGAAGACCGGACTGCACACGTCCGACTTCGCCAAGCGCCTGATGGATTTCGGGGTGTACGCTCCCACCATCTACTTCCCTCTGATCGTGCCGGAAGCGATGATGATCGAGCCCACGGAAACGGAATCGCGCGAGACCCTCGATCGCTTCGCCGAGATCTTCCTGGAAGTCTGGCGCGAGGCGAACGAAACTCCCGAAGTGGTGCATTCGGCGCCGCACAACCTGCCCCTCAAGCGGGTGGACGACGTGCGCGCGGCCAAGGAGCTGGTGCTCACGCACCCGTTCTGATCCCACAGTCCATTTGACGCAGCGCCTGTTCCCGTATCGGGAGCAGGCGCTTTTTCATTCCCGGCGCCGCAACATCCACTGTGTGAAATGGAGGGCTTGCGACACCCTCGCCAGGACATCGAACCCGGCGTCGGCGCAGAGGTGACGGAATTCGTCTTCGGTGAGCATGGTGACCTCCCGCTCGCGGGCCAGCCTCTGTTGTTCCACCGCCTCGGCGTCGACCCCGGCGCGGATCAGGAAGTCCCGCCAGAAATCGGCCATCCAGGCGTTTTCAGACTCCCGCGCGTTGCGCACCAGGTGGGCCATGGCCACCGGCGCGCCGGGCTTCAAACGCCGGTGCAAGTCGGACAAAAGCGCCGCCTGTCCCTCGCGAGGCAGGAAATGCATCACCAACAAGCAGGTGGCGGCGTCATGCATGCGCCCGAGGGGAAGATCCGAGACATATCCTTCCACCACCTCGCAGCGATCGGCGATCCCGATCGAAGCGGCCCTCCCCCGCGCCCCCTCGCACATCGGACCCGAGGGGTCGATCACCAACATGTGCCAATTCTTGTCTCTGCCGATGGAGCACAGCTCCTCGCCACCGCCTCCGCCCACCACCAGCACGTCGGCGGAATCGGGAAGCTCGCGGCACAGCAGGCAGTCGGCGATCCGGAACAGGGTCTCGTACCCGGGGATCTTGGTGCGTGCGCTTTCCTGGTATTGCTTCGCCCAGTCTTCCCGGAAGTCGTAGAGGCGTTCGGGTTCGGTGTGTTCCATGGTCGGGTTCTTTCGATGCGGTGGGATTTGGGATTTTCGCCCGAAAAAAGGCGCAGACCGTTCAGTGCGATTCTTCGGCGGCGTCGATGAAGCTCTGCAGGAGGCGCACGCGGCTGCGGACCACGTCCAGCTTGGCCTGGGCGATGTACAGCGAATAGATCGAGCCCTCCATCTTGCCGTAGGCACTCTGTGTCCACTTGAACTCGCCATCCCGGAACTTGAGCCAGTCGCGCTGGGCTGCCTGGAGGTCCTTCTTGCCTTCCGGGTCCAGATGACCGCGCACGCGCTGGTAGACCTTGTTCAAGCGCGCATCCCAGGCCTCGTAGGCCTTGCTCTGGCACTCCAACATGCCCATTGTGGTCGGGTTGGCCACCTGGCATTCGGAGCACTCCAGGTCGATCGGATCAACCTTCTCCTCTGCCATCGCCAGGGAAGACGCCAACAGAAGACCCACGCTCGCCACAGAGAAAGAATTCATCGCCGAAAACCTACTTCTGCATGCCACTCTCGCTGATGGAGCTGGAATTTATGACATTGAATATCAGTCTCAAGAAGGCTGACCGATCCTCCTCCATCAAAGGCTCTTCCATGTCCGATAGCCACCTCACCAATTCCCCATTGGCCACCGAGCTCGACGCGGGTGCTCACTACGTTTGCACCTGCGGCAAGAGCAGCAAGTTTCCCTTCTGCGACGGCGCCCACAAAGGCTCCGGCATGGCTCCCTACAAATTGGAACTGACCGCCAAGAAGGCTGTCCACATCTGCCGGTGCGGGAAGACGGCTGGCATGCCGATGTGCGACGGTTCGCACAAGAAGTAGAGGTCTACCCAAGGTTGTCTTGGGGATGAAGCGCCAGACTGCTGCAAAAATCTCATTGGTCCGGGGAGAGGACCCGATCTAGCACGAACATTGGTGAATTGCAAAAACGGCCTGTTCCCTCCGGGACAGTTTTTCGCATTGGGTGAACAGGAAGCTAAGATTGGAGGACCGCCGACTTTCCTCCCTCAAACGGACCTGCGCATGAGTTCCCCAACCGATCCCAAACCCAAAGTCCCGAGTAACGGCACCAAGCAGTTCGGCCTTGAGATTCCCGCTGTGATCCTGTACCCCTCCTTGGGCGCACCGACCTTCGTCAGCGAGAGCGAAACCGTACACCTGTTGATGCTTTCCAAAACCGGTCTGGAAGAAGCCGAGGTGAACGAAAGACTGGTGTTTCTGGACGATTTCGAGGCTTTAAAAAGATGCAAGCACGGCCTGAAGGCACCGACCGATCTGTCCCTTCTCTTCGAGGACCCGTCGAACATCTTAGTGGATCCCCTACCGGAATCGAAGGATGTTCCACAATTCATCGATGATATCGGATTGCGCGGATTTCTGAACCCGGAAATCCTTGCGCTTTGGCGGAAAACACCCGAAAGCGATACGAGAACGCCGCCACCGCTGGAGAAGCTCTACCACATCGCCATCCCTCTGTCCAAACTTACAGGGAATGCCAAGAACACGACGCTGAAGAGAAAATTCTTCATGCACTGGTTGGATTACGGAATCAAAGGCAGAGCCAATCCCGCCGAAACAAGTACGACCAATGCCTCCTCGGAAACAATTCCTTCGGCCAGCTATCAAGAAGAAAGGCTGTTCCAGATTTTGTCCAAGACCAGGCAAGATTCCGACACCAGCCAAAACATCTTCGTAGGTGATCGGCTTTGGAATTTCCTCACCGAGGCCAGACCAGGCGACACCAACCTTCAGCCATCCTTGGATCCCAGCGGACTCCTGGCCGATACCCGACTACCCCTCACCGATTGGCATCCTGTCCATCGCAAACCCAAGAAGGCCCCTCCAGGCACCCCAGAGGAGGAGGCCAAGCCAGCGGCAGCCCTCGATCTGGCGGTGATTTCCGACCTCCACTTGGTGACCAAGCTCCAAATTCTCAAGAACTCCGAGATGGTGACCATCCCCGATGTCCCGGAGGATTTGATTGGCACAGAGGATTCCAGTTTTGTCCGTCCGATCGGGTCCATGATTTCCGAAACCGTAACCGTTCTCAAGGACTTGTTTGAAAAGCTGAAGGACGGTCCGGACGCACCGGACGCGGTGCTTGTCGTGGGCGACTTGGTCGATTTCAGTCGGGACAATTTCCCGAAGGACCGCACAGCCCTGATGGCACGGTACTTGAATCCGGTGCCCCCCTCCCGCCTTGAGCACAGCTTGAAGATCTGGGATGCCCTCAATTTGCTGCATTTTTCGAAATCGGAGACCAGCGCCCAAGAGTTCTTCGAACCCCGACTCCAGATGGGCACGAGCTACATGGGCGTGTATCACCTGATCGCGGATTTCCAGGCATCGTGCACCAAACCGATCTTTTTGGTCGCGGGCAACCACGATGGGTACATCGACCCGTTCGGGATCTCACCGCGAGCGGATTTCGGCGATGCCCAGGATGCCACCGAACACCAAAAGGCGAACGAGGGCATCGCCTGTGACACGAACCTCACCTTCCTCGAAGCCACCACCGCCTTCGGTCCTGGCTACAATAAGTTCACCCACGCCTTGGACTTCGACGTAAATGTCTATCAGCTGTTCTTCCTGCTTTTCTCGCCGTTCAAAAGTTGGACAATTTCCGGCGGCACCAAGCAACAACTCCTGCTGATGGATTGGGGGCCCAGCGAGATGATGTTCCTCCGTTCCAACGGCCCCAATGGCATGGACATCGGCCATCTTCCCCACGCGGACAAGGCGATCCCGGAGTGCGATCTGCAGTTGATCGAATTCGTCGCCCAGAAACACGGATCCGACAGGCGAGTGGTGCAGGTCTCCCACTTCACCTACGCCTGTTACAGTCCCGCCATTCCCCTTGTGGAAAACTTCCAATTCGCCCCTCAACAATCGGGAGTTGACTCGGATGCAGTTTCCGCCACCCTGACCACCGGCGAAGACAACATCAAGAGCTTCCCCAAAGCGGATATCGGAACCATCGGCGAGGGAGCGCTCAAGGGAGCGCTGATCGGGGCCGCGATCGGAACCGGAGTCGGAGCCGCCGCCGGAGTCGCCTATGGCATCCACAACGGCCAGAGCGCAGGCGATGTCGCCAAGGATGCAGCGATCGGAGGTGGAATCGGACTGGTTGGAGGAGCTCTTATCGGCGCCGGGACGGGCGCTGTTCTCAGTGCCGGATCCGATAAAAAGAAGTCGAATTGGCACAACTATGGGACGTTCAACTACGGTCGTGAGAGGGTTTTCCAACTGATCCAAAAGGGCGCCAAGGGCGGAATCGCCTACACCCTTTCCGGTCACGCCCACCGAGCTGCGTTCTACACACCCGTGAATCTCGTGGACACGACCATACCAGACGAGATCAAGGTGCGTGGATGGCATTTGGATGAATTCCGGATCCTCGCGAAGAACCCCGCCTTCGACTCCAATCAATGCGTCATGATCGTCTCCGATTCCGCCGGGCCCATCCCTCGCAAGAATCGAAGGGGGGAATTGAACGGTTGGGGAAGCCAGCTTCCGTCCTGGACCCTTTGCGGATTCAACGAGAACGGAGAATTGAGCGTTCTGAGGAGCGTCCCCACATCAAACAGGAAATCCGTTCCTCGACTGGCCGTTTCGATGGACTATCTCGAAAGCACCATTGGGCGCCTTGACTGGACAACCGGGCTGGGTTTGGGTTCCCTGGCAGGTGAAGGCACGCTATTGCTCATCAAGAAAGCCGTGGCCGGTCTGTACAACCTCTTCCCCGGCCACAAGCCGTGGGACCCCGAACCAGCCGCCATGCCACGCCACCTCTTTTGGGGCGAGGATTTGCCCTTCATCTGGGCCCCTCAGCTTCCGGAGGAAAGGCTTCCCGACGAGGAGGATCATCCGCCCGGGAAGAAGGAATCGACAGGTATTGTCCTCGATCTGGGGACGGGCCGTCGGGAAGAATGGCTGATCTCCGGGATCCTGAACCTCTACGCAGGCCCCATCTTCAGCTTCCCCAAAGTCGATAAGCTTCCCGCGATCACCTTGGAAAGTTCCCTTTGGCCGCTGAATCTGCCCACCGGATTCCAGTGGCAACACCTGGATGTCCTTTGCCAATGGAACAACAAATGGTATTCCTTCCGTTTGACCCCATCCAAGCGCAAAGCGGGGACCACGGCCATCGAAGGCGATTACAGGAAAAATGCCAAGCCAGATGCCGTGCAGGTATGGACTGTCTCTTCCGGTTCCCTTGCCCAAACCGAGGACCTGCTCCCGGCCCTGGCCGCATTCTGTTCAGGGAAAAAGAAAAAACCCGCCGAAATGACCTGTTGGATCTCCCACCGGATCACCGGTCGAACAGATTATGACACATCTCCATGGCTGATCGAATCCAAACTCTGTGTCGCCTTCTACCAGGAAAAGTGGACGATCCTGATGTACCGGAAGATCTGGGAAAACGAACGCCCCAACTTCGGCGACTTCAGACATTGAAACACCAAGACATATTTTGACTTCCAGGGGAATGGCATGGCATCGAAGAAATACGAAGACGTCCGCAAGCTTCTGACCACTCCGCTGGATTTCCAGGAAACCTACGGCAATTCACCGCAGACCATCTCCAACCAGGAAATCCAGCTGGACCACTGGCGGGGATTGACCTTCCGAGGCTGGACCTTCGAATCCGTCCTGTTCGAGCAGGCAGGTTTCCAGCATTGCCGATTCGAAGGAGTCACCTTCAAGGATTGCGGATTCGTGCTGGTCGATTCCAAAAAATCCAACTTCGAGAACTGCACTTTCGAGGGATGCGCGTTCATCGGAGGCGACTGGATCCAAAACAAATGGCAAAAGGGATCCATGACCCACTGTCACTGGCTGCGCGACCCATTGGAACGTGGCGTTCCGTCCTGGCTTGAAAACGAATTCAATGATTTTCGGTTCACGAGTATCTCCGTGGAGAAGGGCGCTACCCACTGGACCTCCTGCCGGTTCCAGGGCGTCCAGTTCCACGAGTACCAATTTTCCCACTTGGGCATGGAAAAATGCCAGTTCGACACCTGCGAATTCTTCCATGGGGATTGGAGCCAAACCGGAACCGGACGCACGAAGGAATGCACCTTCAAGAAGGTCCGGTTCCTTGAAAACCAGATAGAAGAAACCTTCCTCGGTGGCGATTTCGAAGACATGGAATTCAAGGAACCAAAAGGCGCCTCGCTTTGGGGAACTTTCCGGAACATCATTGTCCACCCAGGAGCGAATGCCGATTTCCAGGATCTGGAATCAGGACAGATGCAGGGCCGGCAGGGAAATGTGGCGTTGGAAACCGCCAAAGACGTGGAGATCGACGAAATCGGCCCCCAAGGGCGCTTCCTGTTGGGCACTGGAGGCGCAGAAAATGTCATCGTCCATCGCGCCGATCTGGAAAGGGTCTATTTCCGGAACGGGACCTACAGAAACTGTCGTTTCGAGAACTGGGTGGTGAAGGAATTCTGGATGAGCGAAAACGCCACCTTCGTCGGATGCCACTTCGAGAACATCCTCATCACGCACGAAATCGTGGTTTCGGGGCCCGTCCACTTCGAGGATTGCCACTTCACGAACATGCGCCGCGAACGGGGCGCCAAATCCTTCTTCAACGACGATCCAGGAGACTTCCTCTTCCCGTTCGAAATCGCTGGGGGAGCCGTCTGAAATGAGTAATCCCCTTCACTCCGGACTTGCCGCTCACTGGATCCGCAGGCGTCTGTGCGCGATGCCTGTTTTCTTGATCTGCTCGATCTTAGCGGTGGGTGCATCCGCGGGAGGGAAGTCCAAATCCAAGGAGGTTGATGTGCTGGATACGCCAGGAGCGTTCTCCCAGAAGTATGGTTCCCGTTGGAAGTTCACGTTGTTGGGAACCATCCAGAAGGAGACCTGGAAACACCAACGAATCGAAGACTGGAGTTTCCTCTCCGTGACCTTCAAGGAAACCTGGATGGACTCCAACACCTTCGAGCGAGTCACGTTCCGAGGCTGCACCTTCGATGAATCGAAAATGAACCACTCGGTGTTCCGCAATTGCAGGTTCATCGGGTGCACATTCAAAGGCCAGCGTTGGATCGAAAACTCCTTTTCAGGAGGCAAGTTCCAGAGTTGCACATGGAAATCCAATCCCATCAGCTCGGACATCCCTGAATGGGAGAAAAACACATTCGAGAACTTGGAGATGGATCAAATCTTGATCAAGAAGGAAGCCAGTTTCTGGGACTACAACATCTTTCGCAAGATGAAGCTCTCCAATTTCGACTTTTCCCAACACGGCCTGATCGGCGACGAGTTCCATGACTGCGAGTTCCGCAACGGCACCTGGGTGCGGACCATCAACACCACAGCGAGAGGACTGAAATTCCGCGACTGCGTCTTTTTCGAAAATCCCGCGGAAGGCAGCCAATTCGGCGGGGACTTCGAAAACGTGGTATTCAAAGGCACCAATGACCTTTCCGCATGGGGGTCGTTTCGGTCGTTGCAGGTCGCATCCGGCGGCGCGCTGGATCTCGATCGCGTCGAATCCAGCCGGTTTCCGGGCATCCACCCATACGTCGCCTTCGACACCGCCATCGATGTGGTTGTGGACGATGTATCCAAAGGCGGGCGGTTTTTCATCGGAGAGGGCGGCGCAAAGAATCTGACCGTCCACAAGGCGAATCTGGAACGCGCCTACCTGCGCGGGGCGGTGTACGAAAATTGTCTATTCGAGAACTGGGAAGTCCAGGAATTCTGGTTCGGGAAGGACGCGACCTTCCGCAATTGCACCTTCCGGAACATCCACATCACCAAGGAGGTGGTGGTGTCCGGTCCGGTCCATTTCGAAGGTTGCACGTTCGAGAACATGCGCCGCGCCCCCGGAGTCCCCTCCTTCTTGAACGACGATCCCGGTGATTACCTCTTCCCCTTCGAATCGGCGCCTGGTGTGAACAAGCCTTGAGGGCGGCTTGGCTCAACGGGCGATCCGATGGCAACGTTTCGACGTGGTGGATCGGAAGCAGCCTGCCTCGCCTATTCCCAAGCAAAGTGGACGATCTCGATGCACCGGAAGATCTGAGGAAACGAACACCCCAATAATGATTTCACTGCCTGATATGAAAAACACCCTTTGCTCAATGCTTTCCGCTCTCTGGATCCGCAGGAGTCTGTGCGCGATGCCTCTTTTACTGATCGGCTCGATCTTGGCCGTTGGGGCATCCGCGGGAGGGAAGTCCAAATCCAAGGAGGTTGACGTGCTGGATACGCCGGGAGCGTTCTCTCAGAAATATGGTTCCCGATGGAAGTTCACGTTGTTGGGAACCATCCAGAAGGAGACCTGGAAACACCAACGAATCGAAGACTGGAGTTTCCTTTCCGTGACCTTCAAGGAAACCTGGATGGACTCCAACACCTTCGAGCGAGTCACCTTTCGAGGCTGCACCTTCGATGAATCGAAAATGAACCACTCGGCGTTCCGAAATTGCAAGTTCATCGGGTGCAAATTCGTGGGTCAGCGGTGGCTTGAAAACACATTTTCCGGAGGCGAGTTCCAGCGTTGCGCTTGGAAGTCCAATCCCATCAGCCCCGACCTCCCCGCATGGGAATCCAACACTTTCGACTCCCTGGTTATGAACAACCTGTCCGTCACTAAAGGCGCGAGCTATTGGAACGACAATGTATTCCACAAGGTACTGTTATCGAATTTCGACTTTTCCGAACACGGGTTGATCGGCGACGAATTCCATGACTGCGAATTCCGCAAAGGCACCTGGGTGCGGACCATCAACACCTCCGTGCGGAGGCTGAAGTTCCAAGGCTGCACCTTCGATAAAAACCCCGAGGAGGGAAGCAAGTTCGGTGGTGACTTCGAAAATGTGGTGTTCAAGGGAACCGACGACCTCACCGCCTGGGGAACGTTTCGGTCCATCCAAGTCGGATCTGGCGGGGCGTTGGATCTCGGGCGCGTCGAATCCAGCCATTTTCAGGGAATCCACCCTTACGTTTCCTTCGATACTGCCATCGATGTGGTTGTGGACGATGTGTCAACAGGGGGACGGCTCTTCATCAATAACGGTGGCGCGAAGAATTTGACTGTTCACAAGGCGAATCTGGAACGAGCCTACCTGCGAGGCGCGATGTACGAAAATTGTCTCTTCGAGAACTGGGAAGTCCAGGAACTCTGGATTGGGAAAGACGCGACCTTCCGCAACTGCACGTTCCGGAACATCCACATCACCAAAGAGGTAGCGGTTTCCGGTCCGGTCCATTTCGAAGGTTGCAAATTCGAGAACATGCGCAGAGACCCTGGAGTCCCCTCATTCTTCAACGACGATCCCGGTGATTACCTCTTCCCCTTCGAGTCGGCGCCCGGTGTGAACAAGCCCTGAGGGCAATGCCAACTCATCAGATCTTCTTGAGCCACCACCTGGGCCCGAGGTCGAAAGGTCAGGATCGGCTGCGAATCACCCAGGTCCTCCAACCGGAGTCGAAGGGGAATCGTGCCTGGCTTCGAGGAGGGTTCTTTGGAACATGGTCTTTTTTTCTATTGGTTTTTCGGCTGCGCCGGGCTGTTCGTGACTGCGTCGGGCTTCTCCGGGGCGGCCCGGGGGCCGTATTCACGGGGCGGCCGCGCCCCGTGGCCCGCGGCCAAAGGGCCACTGGCGGCCCTTTGGATACCGCCACCGGGGGCCGCGCCCTGGAACGGCCAATGCCACACGCGCCAAGGCTGTGGTGGGAAGGACTGCTGTTCTCTTGACGATGGCTTCAGGGGCGCGATCGATATCCCGGGTTCGTTTGGCCGTTCCACTAAGCTTGCCCCCGGACCCCCTGCCAGTTTTTGTCTGATGCCTGCCTTTCCGTTTGATCCCTCCCCTAATGGGTGCCTTCGACCGTGACCGCGGAGCACGCGGCACGGTCAAGAGCGGGCATTAGGGGGGAACTCGAACTAGGAGACAAAAAAGCTCCCGTGGAATGACGAATTTCCGAATGACTGGCATCCGTTAAGTTTCGACAACAATAATTTTGCCAGTTGATAACACGCCAATGCACTGTGAAGAATCAACATTAATCCATCGTTTAACAAATCCTGAAACCTGCATTTTTTCAACAGCACAGTAATCTTTACCTACCCAAAGCAGTCCGCCATTAGTGTATGACAAAATACTCCCAAAATCACCCGAGAAGCCAGACTCAATTGCTCCACCCAATCCCGGAATGGAGGCTTTTTTTACACTGCCATCCGAATTATAAACATCGGCTTGGCCACACATTTAAATTTTCTACAAGCACATCACCACTACCACAGAAACAACCGATCCTACAGCTTGAATTGATAATTGTTGAAATAGTTGAATCACCCACGCTCCAAAGATGAACTCCACCTTCCGATGCAGATAAGACGCAGGTCCCATCAGGCGAAAAACACACCGAAGTAATAAATTCAAACTCCGATGAATCAGCAAGATTACCCAAATACTCCTCGATAAATAATAAATTCGATGAAAAAATTCTGCAGCGACCATCATACCCGCCGATTAAGATCTTCCCATCCACACTGGAAGAAACTCGCCTGACGGAATTCCCTTCAACCCCAAGATCAACTTCAACCGCTTTCCAATCACTTCCTATACGCCACGCGCCATCAGAGGAGGAGATTAAAAAACCTGTTGAGAGAGATTGAAAATGCCCCTCCAATGGTATCTCATCATCATTCGGGGTCGCATTCCATGCAAGCATATGACTTGCGTCAGCAACATGAGCAGTCACATCGAAATCAAGCCCACTCAACACCCTACCATCGACATCAAGAGAAACAAAAACTCCATTGCTATCGACGCAGCTATCTACCACCAAAAAGCCCGGATCTCTTTCGGAAATATTCATTTCCACCTCCTCCCAAGGGTCTCTATAAACTCATCGGCAAGCTCCAAAAGCTCTTCCCACGCTCTATGATCTGCGCCACCCATCCCTCTACCAGATTTATCTTTATGCAAATAGTCGCTAAATTTCTTAACATCTTTAATCCCTTTCTCCCGCGCAACATCTCTCACTTGCTGAATATCAGCCTTATTTGCCATCATCATTGGGCCAAATTGCCCAACAACATGAATCGCGGTATTTAATTGCGCCATACTCAGTACACCCTCAACTGACATCGCAAGAATCGCCTCCTCACCTGCAAATCCAGCAATCCTCATCTCAGGCCCAATGAACGGCGCAAAAAAGCACAGGAAATCAACATGAATGAACGCCAAAGCTATTGCCTTTTCCTCTTTTGTTTCCGCCTTAGCGAAGAGTCGTACGTCATTTATAAGCATGAGAGTACTGATAATAGCATTAACCGTCATCGCTTCGGATAAACTCGCCATCTTTCCAGTCGGATCAGATGCATTAACTGGCCCACTATTGGCATACAAGTACCGATGCAAGCTTACTGGTCCGTTCGGATCACCCTCGTACGGATCCTCACTCACAAACCTTCCTGTTGTCGGATCCATCCAACGTGCTCTTAGGTAGACCAGGCCTGTGGCTGGGTCGCTCCATTCGCCTCGGTAGCCGAAGCGGACTGTTAGGCCCGAGTCCAAGGTGCGGTTGCCCCAGGCGTCGAAGTCTTGGCGGCCTATGATTTGTCCGACAGAATCCGTTACGGCTCGGACATGACCCAAACCGTCGGTCAATAGCCACAAGATGGTGTCGTTGCGGATTTCGGCTAGGTGGTCTGTGCCCCAGACTTCGCGGGCCTGGAGGGCGCCGCTCGCGTTGGTGGTGGCGATCATCTGGCCGTACGGAAGCGTGCCGTCCCAGGTGTAGCGCTCGGTGCCGGAGGCATCGGTGCGCGTGGCCATGAGGCCCTGGGCGTCGTAGGTGTAGTCCACAACGTTGCCGTTGGGGAGGTCCACGCGGCGCAAACGATCTCCGTCTTGCCAGCCTAGGCGGGTGGTGCCTACGCCTGATACGTTGCGCGAGGCTAGGCGGCCTGCCACGTCCCAGGTGTAGGTGGTGGTGCCCAAGCTGGTCAGGCGGTCGCGGATGTCGAAGGTCGCCGCGACTGTGTTGCCGCCCGCTACCTGGCTGGTGCGGTTGGAGACCTCGTCGTAGCCCCACGATTGGGCCACACCGGACTTGGTTTCCTGGGTCAGACGCATCAGGCTGTCGTGGTTCCAGACGACAGGAGTTGTCGTGGATCAAAGACATCGATGATCCAATCCGCAGTCCCGATCGGTCGTAGGTGTAGACGAATCGGGCGAGTTCGGTGGATCCCTTCTTGTGGAGCACCGTGTCTTGCAGGCCGCGCAGGCTGTATGAGTAGGTGGTGGCCACGCCGGTGGGGCGGGTGATGGTCTTGAGGCGTCCCAGGGCATCATAGGCGTTCACCACCGCCCCAACACGGGAATCCACTATCGAATCCATTTGTCCGAGGGCGTTGTAGTGGTAGCGCGTGGTGCTCCACGGGGTGATCCGGCTAGCAATGCGTCCTGAGGTATCAAAGGTCCAGCGCAACACCACGCCGTCGGGATTGGTCTGGCTGGCCGGGCGCGCCCCGTGCGTCGTAGGCGTATTGCGTGAGCCCCGCTGATCCTGGACCGTGCTCCTGGAGCCATCCTGGTTCAGGTGGTGAGCCAATCATGGCCGGAGGTCAGGTACGTGCGCTTCACCTCGCGGTCGCGGATGTCGTATTCGTACGTGGTAACTTCGCCGTTGGCCGCAATGTGCTTGGCAACCCGGCCCGCCACGTCGTACTCCGGTGAATCCTTGGCTGCGTCCGGATATTCCTTGGCCGCAGGCGATTGAGGATGTCGTCGCCGGAACTTGGTCCCCGACCCTGGCGTCGGATTGCGTGATGCGGTTTCCGGACACGTCGTAGGTGTAGCGAGTCACCTGGCCGTTGGCGTCCTTCACAGACAAAAGCTGTCCCAGTACATCGTAGCCGAACTCGGTGCGGCGTCCCTCGGCGTCGATCGTCGCGGTCTTGCGGCCCGCGATGTCGTACTCAGTGGAATCACTTGCTTCCCGTCCGGATGGACGTGCTCGTCACCCGATCATGGATGTCGTAGTTGCTCTTGAAACTGCGGCCCAAGGCATCGATGGTCTCGATCTTGCGGCCCACGATGTCGTAGCGCGACTTGGTGACGTTGCCCAAGGCATCGCGGACCAATGTGTCGCGGCCCAATGCGTCGTATTCGAACACGGTACGGATCCCGCGCGCATCGATCGAAGCCGTGCGGCGACCCATGGCGTCGTACTCCGAGCGAACCTTCGTGCCATCCGCGAAGGTGGTGGAGGTCAGACGGTTTTCGGCATCGTAGAGCATGGACACGGTGCGCCCGGCAACATCCGTGGTGGATGTGACGTTGCCTGCGTTGTCGTAGGCGCGGGAGGTGGATGTTCCGTCGGCATTGGCCGTACCCACGGACTGCCCGAAGGCATCATAGCGCGTTGTGGTCTTGCGACCCAATCGATCGATGCTCACACGGGGTTTGCCGAAGTTGGTGAATTCGGTGGAAGTGCGCACTCCGCTGGGATCTGTGGTCGCCAAACGATTTCCGTTGGCGTCGTATTCGTGCAGGGTCACCCGTCCCAGAGGATCTGTCTCGCGGGTCACATTGCCCTTGAGGTCGGTTTCAAAGCGGGAGGTTCGACCCAATGCGTCGGTCTGCGTGATGCGGTGGCCCAGGTTGTCGTACGTGTAGGAAGTCACCTTCCCCATCGCGTCGGTATCCGAAACCACTTGCCCACCCTGGTACCGACTGGCAGAAATCATTTTGCCGTCCGGACCGATGGTGCGGGAAAGGTTTCCGTTGATGTCGTACTCGAAACGCGTGATCCGACCCAGCGGATCGATTTCGCTCGTCACCTTGTCGGTGCCCGCCACGAATGTCCGTGTTGTCTTCTGACCCAGAGCGTTGATGGAGCCTACCACGTTTCCAAAGCCATCCCAGACACTGGAATCCTTGGTGCCATCCGGATTCACGGTCGCCAACAAGAGATCCAGTGCATCGTACCTGTATGTCCAAACCTTGGCTCCCAAGGTCTTCTTGACCACGTTGCCCCGGTCGTCGTACTCGTACTGCGTCTGGGTCCCCGCGAAATCCGTGACGGATTCCTTTTTGCCAGCCAAGTCGTGACCGTACTTGACCGTGTCGCCCTTCGTGTTGATCTGCCTGATCATACGCCCAACACTGTCGTATTCCGTGCGCAACGCCCTCACCCCGCGCGCATCGTAGATGTCGGTGAGGTAATGGTTGGGGTCGTACTTGAAGGTGGTCGCGTTCCCCATCGGGTCGGTCACCTTCGCCAGGTTTCCGTCGGCATCGTAGCTGTACTGCACCGTACGGAAAGCCGGATCCCGGATCCAATCGATCCGATTCTGGCCGTCGCGGTGGGTTTCGATGCCCAGGCCTTGCGAGTGCATGATGCCATCGTCGCTGAGCTGGACCACATTCTCGTTCTCATCCACGATCTGACGGATTCTGCCAGATTCGCGTTCGATCAACCAACGGCTGCCGTTGGTGAGTCAGGATGAACTGGGTGGGGCTGTACGGCTTGAGTTCGCCGTTGTCGCCCGCCACCTGGTCGTTGGCTACCAACAGGTCGTTCATGCGGATCCACGAATGCGTGACATCGGCGGGGTCGAGCTTGCCGTACGTTCCTGGCAAGGCCACGTATTGCATGACGCCATGGTATGGCTGGAGAGGATTGTCGAACGATGCCTTGGCCTCAAATTCCTGGGTGCGGCCGCCTGGAATCCGGATGGTGATCTTGGGAAACGATTTGGTCTTCAGGAGTCGCGTCAGTCCGGCCGGGCCGAAGGGGGTGTACCAGCCGGTGCCTTCCGGGCGACTGGTCGACACTTCCACGCGACTCATGTCCAACGACCATCCGTAGCCGAAATCGCCTCGGAAGGCGCTGCGCCGGGAATCATACTGCCGGTTCACACCCAAATCCATTCCAGGCATGGGAAGCGAAAGATCGGTGAATCCGATGGTGAAGATGCCCACCTTGCGCTCTCCGCGTACCCATACTGTGGAGGTGTCGGTCGCGATGGATCCATCCTTGGACAATGCCCGCACCCTAAGTGTGTACATGCCGTTTTCCAACAGCGTGGCATCGACCGCGCCGATCACCGCGTTCGTTTGCGGCAGGGTGCCGGTCTTCAAATTTTTCCAATCCTTGCCATTGGAGGAAATTTCCAAGATCCACTGGGCCAGGCCTGCACCAGAAATACTTGCGCGGACATCCTGCGATCCCGTGATTTCGGGAAGCTTGGATGTCTCGGCGGAATCGGTCGCTCGCGGCGAAAGCAAGCTCGCGCTCACCGTTCCCGCCCCCGCGACCGCACCGACAGAAAGCGACTTCGCGATGGAAATCGAGGCTCCTTCGATGTCGTAGGCCGTGGCCAGGAGCGCGACCGTCCCCGGCGTGCGGGCCAACCATTTGCCTACCCCCGACGCGTTCAAGGCGATCGAAGTTCCTTCGATCCTCAATCCTTTGGCGGAGATGCCCAAGGCGGAGCTTGCCGTGACGGTGAAAGAAACCGTATCGCCCGCCTTGGGAGCCGTTGGGGTCCAGGTCAAGTTGACACTCGGAACGGGCTTGAGCAGTTCCACAGGGGGAGCCGCCAATACCTCCACAGGGAGCCGCGAGGTGGCGGTCAGGCCAAATTTGTCGCGGGCCTTGGCGATCAGGTCGAACGTTCCCGCGGTGTTGGGCGTCATGGTGGCCACACCTTGGTTCAAAACGATGGGCAGATTGCCAAACCGGAGTCCCACGGAATCCAGGCCGTTGACAGAACTCGCCTCGACATAAGCCTTGAAGGGTTCGCCCACCTTGGCGCTCGAAACGGAACGCAAGCGTATGACAGGGGTCTGCGTCGGCACGTAAACGCGCACCCAACCGGATACTTCCACGTACGCCCCGACACTATCTGTGGCGCGAAGCACAAAGGATTTGAGACCGGTATCGGCCTGTACTGGTGTCCACGCCAGGGTAGATCCCCGCAAGACCGCTCCGGCTGGTCCGGAGATTTTGGAAAAGACGATTCTTCCACCTTCGGGATCTACCGCCGAAAGAGGCACCACCAGGGAGTCTCCCACACGCACCACCCAGGATGCATTGGTCAAAAACTGTGGCGGGAGATTGGTCGTGGAAACCACCGTACGCACCACCCAAGATTGGATGGATTTCGCTCCGGAGGGATCGCTGACCTCGATCTGGAAAGGCACGCCATTGGTCACAGCCTTTGCCGTGTCCCAAGTCAACAAACCTGTCTTCTCGTTGATCGTCGCACCGACCGGCCCCGAGATAAGACGCCAAGTCAGCACATAGGCATCGGCGTCGGTCGCGGAAGCTTGGTAACTGTAAGGCTTCTTGGCCTATGGTGTCTTCGGCGGGGTGGAGGTGATCACAGGAGCGATTGGTCGATTCGAGCCGGATCTTGGCGGTCTGGCCAACAGAGGTCAATCCATCGCTGGCTCGAACAGAAAGTGGCACACTGCGCCGCCGTGCCCGTAGCGGTCCAAGTCAGGTGGCCATCGGCCTGCACCACGGCAGCGGCAGGTTTGGTGACCCAGGCATACGAGACCGGCTTGCCTTCCGGGTCTTGCGCCAGAGGTTGGTAATCGAGCGATTGCCCCAAGCGCAGCGAGGATGGCAAGGCGCTCTTCCAGACCGGCGCTTGGTTTCGCGCCTGCACCGTAACCACCCAGCTTTGCGCAGTGGCGATCGATTCCACCCCTCTGGCACGGAGAGTGAAAGCTTGAGTTCCCACTTGGGCATCGGTGGGAGTCCACAGGATTTTTCCAGTGAGCGAATCCACCACGGCACCCGTCGGCCCTGAGAGCAGGTTGAAGCGAAGTGCCGATGGCTGGACGCTCTGCACGGTGGGTTGGTAGGTGTACGGCTTGCCTGCCTTGCCCATCAATCCTGGCATCGCGGTGATGCTGGGTTCGGTGACAATTTCTGATAGGGCCAGGAAAGAGAGTCC
>JADKBN010000008.1 GCA_016715065.1 Fibrobacterota bacterium | reverse complement strand
GCGGCAACGATTTCCTTCGCCCAGATCACGGTGGCGGCGGCGGCCAACGTCAAGCCCGCGTTGGAGGAAATAAAGTCCTCCTTTGAAAAGGTCACCGGATCCAGCGTGAAGGTGGTCTACGGCGCTTCCGGCAAGTTCGCTTCCCAGATCCGTTCGGGCGCGCCCTTCGATGTCTTCGTGGCCGCCGACGTCTCCTTTCCGGATTCTGTTGTCGCTTGGAAGTTGGCGGAAGGCAAACCCGTGGTGTACGCCTTGGGCACGGTGGTCCTCTGGACCTCCATTCCCGATCTCGATCCAGCCAAGGGTCCAGCCATCCTGAAGGATCCGCGGGTGAAGAAGGTCGGAGTCGCTGATCCAAAGGTGGCTCCCTACGGGCGAGAGGCCATGAAGGCCATCGAGGCTTCCGGGGTTGCCGCCGAGATCAAACCGAAAATTGTCTGGGGCGAGAACCTCGCCCAGGCGACCCAATACGCGGTGACCGGAGCGGTGGAAGCCGCGTTTTCAGGAAAGTCGTATGCCATGGAGTTGTTCGCGGGCAAGGGGAAGTGGGCCGATGTGGACCCCTCGCTGGTGGCTCCCATTCCGCAAGCAGCGGTGGTGCTCAAGTACGGAAAGGTCAACAACCCGAAGCTTTCGCAGTCGTTCGTGGCCTATCTGTCCAGTCCCGCGGCACAGGCTTCGTGGAAGAAGTTCGGATACAAGTTGCCCTAGGAAATCGGGAACGAGCTGGGATCATCGCCTTCTCTTCGCTTGGATGAAGGCAAGGATCATGACGTTGCGTTTATGGATTCTGTACGTCAATAGGAAGTCCGAATCGATGATGATCTCCCGAATTCCGTGAGCGCCGCCTTTGGCGCTGATGCGGCCGATTTCGGGAAATTCGAGAATCGCTTCCACTCTTCGAAACAAGTCGTCAGCCCATGCCTTGGATGCCCGTTCGCTGTCTTGGGCGATATAGGCGACATGGTCGCCGATCTCCTGAACGGCTTTGGCGGACCAAACGATTCTCACCGCTTCACTCTGGCGTAGATCGCCTTCTTCGCCTCTCCGTGAGCGATGCCGTTCCCTGCCAGGATGTCTTGCTCCGCGTCGTTGTTTTTCCGGAGGTACTCCAGCGTTTCCAGCATTTCCTGGTATTCCTCGATGCCGACGACCACGGCGCTCGTCTTGCCGTGTTGGGTAAGGAGGATCGGCCGGTGATTCTTCCTGGCCTTGGAGATCAAGTTCGTCGCATCCGCTCGAAACTCCGATAGCGGGAGAACATCCTCGACGAGATTCAACACAGCGCACCTCCTAAGTCCTTAGCTTGATCGTGCTAGAAATATACCGTATTACGTACAACGAATGGACTGCGTTGTTCAGGCCAGTGAAGGCCATTGAGGATGACCCGAGCGAACAGCCGCCAGCCGATCGAACCCGTCGCGCGAAGGAATGACAACCTTTTACTCGGCTTTTGGCCGTTCAGAGGGTTGTTTGTAGAACATGGAACCTCGCATCGGGAAATCCCTTGCCCTCACGGATCTCGAAGATCGCGCCAACAGCCTCACCCACGCGGTGGGAGCCGGGGTCTTCCTCGCTGGCTTGGCCTTGTTGGCGGTCCTATCCGGTCGCAGCGGCGATCCGTGGAAGATCGTCTCGGTGTGCGTGTACGGAGCCACCCTGGTGTTGTTGTTTTCGGCTTCCGCTCTTTACCACTCGGTGCGCAGCCCTGGTCTTCGCAAGGCCTTCCGGGTGCTGGACCACGTGTCGATCCATCTGCTCATCGCGGGCACCTACACGCCCTTCGCGCTGGTGACCTTGCGTGGCCCCTGGGGTTGGTCCATCTTCGGAGTGATCTGGACCCTGGCGGTGGCGGGAGTGGTGAAAGACCTGTTTCTGACCGGCAGATACAAGGCGCTCTCCACCGTACTGTTTTTGCTGATGGGTTGGCTCATCGTGGTGGCCATCGTGCCGCTCGTGCGCCAGCTGCCCCCGACCGGCCTGGTGCTCCTTCTGAGCGGTGGCCTTGCTTATTCCATCGGCGCCGTGTTCTATCTCCTGGACAAGCGGCTCCCGTTCGGACATGCCGTGTGGCATGTGTTTGTGCTGGGAGGCGGCGTTTGCCATTTTCTGTCCATCGTGTACGGAGTGCTGCTGCCCGTGTCCTGAGTCGGGAGGTTTCCAGCCGTGACCGTTCAGACTCCGAGGGCCGACAGGATGTTCGCCAAGCCGTAACCGTGTTCCACCAGGACAGGGTGGGTCTGTTCGTAGGGTCGGAAGGACAAGAGCATTCCCTTTCGACCGGCGGTTGCCAGTGGATCCGTCCGTTCGTCGCGGGTGGATTCGAAGATCGCGCAGACCAGGAAGTTGCAGATGCTTTCGGCTGCCTGGGCATCCTCGGCGGCGAGGATCTGGATCTCGGAGGAAATTGCCTTCAGATGGTCGGTCAGGTCGCGGACCTGGCGTGTGCTGAGAGTCTTGGAACGTTCGACGAGCGCAATGAGGTGCTGGAACGTGTCGATGGTCATGGCATGCCTCTTCTCCCGGTTTCCCAGGAACAGGCGCTTCGTGAAACAACATAGATTTGGAGAGACCACCAATCGCGGGAAATGAAAATCCACCTCTCGAAGGGGCCAAGAGCATGCGCGCAATTCTACGAACCCTGTGCATCGTATCCGCCCTGATGGCCGCCGTTTCCCAGGCGGGCATCCCGGTGACTTTCCAGGTCGGCAATCCTGTGAAGTCCGGAGAGGTGAATTCCAACTTCGCCTACCTCGACTCGGTGACCAAGGCGCAATCCGCACTGATCGCGAATTTGACCACTTCGCTGAAGGATCTGCAATCCAAGTGGAGCGCCGATTCGCTGGCGCAGTCGAGAAAGAATACAGCCGATTCCGCAGACCTGGCTGCCTTGGTGCTGCGGAACCTGCCGGTCGGTTCGGTTCTGGGATCCATGGTCCCTCCGGGAGCGGATGGATATCTGCCCGGAACCAACTCCACCTGGGTCCTTGCCGCTGGACAGGATCCGGTCAATGGTGTGAAGATCCCGGACTTGCGCGGGATTTTTCTCCGGGGCATCGACTACATCGTGACGGGTCGAGCCGCGACGGGCCGGGATCTGGACAAGCCCCGCGAGGCGGGCCATTTCCAGGAGGATGCAGGGCAGGACCACAGTCATTGGAACGGGGTCACCGACGATCAGGCCGTTGCATTTCCTCGTGGCGCCTCCTCGCTCTCGGGGACGATGGCCATCCAGAACGAAAACGCCTCCGCGGCCTCCTTCGAGGGGCGGACGAGTCTTGTGATTCCTTCCTCTGCGCGGGTTGCTTCGGAGACACGCCCCAAGAACGCGGCGGTGTACTGGTACTTCAAGGTCAAGTGACGCGTGGCGATAGAGAGGGATGGATCGATGGAGCGTCGAATCCAGAAAGAGGTCGAGGTTCGATGAGGATGCGGATGGAAGCGGAACCATTCTTGAAGGGGCTTCGATGAACCGCCTGGAAGGCCGCATCGAAGAGATCAAGGGCACTGGAGCCGTGCGCTTGGCGCGTGTGCGGACCATTGCCGGGCACATGAACGCGCTGGTGCTGGATGTGGGCTCTCCCACCCGTCCCATGGCCGTGGGAAAAGCGGTCCGTCTGCTGTTCAAGGAGACCGCCCTAGTGGTGGCCGCACCGCATCATCCGGCACTCGAAGGCGTGGTGAAATTCCTGCATCGCGGCGAAGTCGTGGCTGATCTGGAAGTGGCGCTCGGCGAGATGTCCACCATCAAAGGGCGGCTTCCCTCCGAAGAGATCCCCACGAACCTCATGGTCGGGTCCTTGGTGAGGATCCATGTGCCCGCTTCGGCACTGGCCTTGGAGATCCTCTGATGGACTGGTCGCCTCTGGCCTTGAGCCTGCGCTTGGCGCTGTTGTCCAGCGCGATATTGCTTGTGGTGGGCGTTCCGCTTGCCCGATGGATCGGTCTTTCCCAGGGATGGTCCTCCAGGGTCGTGCGGGCGTTGGTCCAGATCCCGATGGTGCTTCCACCCACGGTGGTGGGGTTCTACCTGCTGGTGGTGCTGAGCCCTGGATCCACCTTTGGACAATTTTTGGACCAAAATCTTGGGGTCCGTTTGTTGTTTCGGTTTCCCGGACTGGTGGTGGCTTCCGTCCTCACGGGCCTGCCTTTCCTGGTCTCCAGCGCCGTGTCCGGGTTCCAATCCCTGCCGCCTCACTTGCGCGAAGCCTCGCTTTGCCTGGGGAGGAGTCCGTGGACCACCTTCTGGAAAGTCGAAATTCCGCTCGTCTTTCCGTCGATCCTATCCGGGGCCATCCTGGCCTTCCTTCACACGATGGGGGAATTCGGGGTGGTGTTGATGATCGGCGGCAAGCTGCCGGGTGAAACCCGCACCGTTTCCATCCAGCTCTACGACATGGTGGAGCAGATGGAGTTCTCCTCCGCGCATCGGCTGGCTGTGGCCCTGGTCCTGCTCGCCTTCTCCGGGATGTTGGCGCTTTTTGCCTTGCAGCGGGGAGTCAAAAAATGACCAACGCGGTGAAGGTCAAGGTGGTCAAGCGGCTGGTGGCCTCGACGGGTCCCATGGAACTCTCGATGGATTTCCAGGTGGCAGCGGGGGAGAGGGTGGCGCTCTTCGGGCCTTCGGGGAGTGGCAAATCCTCGGTGCTGCGCATGATCGCGGGACTGATGAGACCGGACGAAGGAAGGATCGAAGTCGACGGAAAGATCTGGTTCGATTCGGCCGCCAAGGTGGATCTGCCGCCCCATGTCCGCAAGCCGGGATTGGTCTTCCAGGACCATGCCCTGTTCCCGCATCGCACGGCGTTCCAGAACATCCTGGATGGAGTCCTCGACGGTCCCGATCGCGCTGCGCGCGCCAGGGTGCTCCTGGAGGTGTTCGAGTTGTCCGGTGTGGCGGACCATCCTCCGGCTCGACTTTCAGGCGGCCAGAAGCAGCGCGTGGCCCTGGCGCGAACCATCGCGTCGGATCCGGCCATGCTTCTCCTGGATGAGCCGTTTTCCGCTCTGGACGCGGGACTGCGCGGCAGGGTGATCGAAGAAACGGCGGGCCATCTCGATCGCGAACGCAAGACGACGATTCTTGTCTCCCACGACATGGGCGAGGTCTGGCGCCTGACCGACCGTGTTTTGCGCTTGGAAAACGGGGTTGTGGTGGCGTCGGTAACGCCGGACGCGGTGTTCGCGGGGGGAGCCTCCACACCACGATTGCGCATCCCCGCCACGGTCCTCGCCCTCAGGGAGTCGGAAGGGTTCGTGGTGGTCACCGCCAGCGCCGCCGGGACAGTGGTGCGTGCGGTCGTGTCGGTGGAAGAGGCCCGGTCGTTGCTGCCCGGATCTTCGGTGTTGCTGGCCGCCAAGGCCTTCGAGACGATGATCCTCCCAATGGATTGAAGATCCGGTCCTCGCTGCATCCGCCAGGGTTGCGGGCCAGAAGCGACCCAAGAATGTGTCGGTGTATTGTTACATCAAACGTGAAGTGATCGATCTCACATGACCCGGCACATGAGCCAGGTTTCCGGAGTGGCAAATCTCGCGAGCGAAAGAAAAACAATTCGTGACATTGTCAATCGCATCGCAGGCGATCTCAAGTGGAAATATGAATTTAAGGGGTGATCATGAGTGGCATAGCCTTTGCATATCTTTGGAGTAGTCTACCCAGTTGTCCGCGGTCCGGCCGTTCTTTTGGGTCCCAGCAAGGATGCTCCGCCGAGCTTTCCTACCGAGGACAACCTTGACCATGGCCACGAACCTCTCCAATCCCGACGGATCCGCCTTTTCCACCGACCAGAAGGAATGGCTCGATGGCTTCCTGAAGTCCGCCATGCACCTGACAGGAAATGTCGGTGACGGGGAAGCCAACCCTTATCCAGTCGAAGCATCCGCGGGGTATCGGGCCCAGACTCGTTGGGTGGCCGAGGGGAAGCGGCTGTCCAAGGAAGAGGAGATCAAAAGACGGCGCAATCCGCACCTGTTCCGCTCCCGCTTGGCGGAACTGGATGCCCAGGGCTGTTTTCCGGAAGGAGAGGAAAACTTCCTTTCGCGCTTCCATGGCATTTTCAATGTCGCCCCTGCCCAGGATCGTCCGATGGCGAGGTTCCGGATTCCCGCCGGCATCGTGAATTTCCTGCAGGCGCGGGTCATCGCCAAGATCGGACGGGATTTGTCAGACGGTGTCGTGTGGCTGACCACGCGCGCCAATGTCCAGGTCCGCAATCTCCAGCCGGGCAAGATGACGGAACTGTTGGTGCGACTGGAAGAATGTGGCTTGGGTGCCCGCGGATCCGGCGCGGACAACGTCCGCAACGTGGTGGGCAATCCCACGGCCGGCATCGATCCTCGGGAGTTGCTGGATGTACGGGGGCTTTGCCGCACCTGGCACCACCATCTGCTGCACAGCCCGGACCTGCACGGCCTGCCTCGGAAGTTCAACGTGGCCTTCGACGGTGGCAACTCGGTCGCCGCGCTGGAGGATACCAACGACATCGGTTTGCGTGCATGCCGTCTGGAGGGGGATGCCCAGCATCCAAGCGGGACGTACCTGCGCCTGGCTCTTGGCGGGATCACGGGTCACAAGGATTTCGCACGCGATACCGGGGTCGTCCTTGGGTTGGAAGAATGGCTGCCCGCGCTGGACGCCATGCTGAGGGTGTTCCTGGAAAACGGCAACCGCGGCCAGAGAGGCAAGGCGCGCCTGAAATACCTCCTGGACGACTGGGGTTTCGAGCAGTTCCTCGCCGTCGTGCAGGAGCGTCTGGCTTTCCCGCTGAGGCGCGTTCCGCTGGCTGGCTGCACCTTCGGGCCCGCGGCGGACCGGTCGGCCCACCTGGGTGTCCATCCGCAAAGACAGGACGGATTGTGTTGGGTCGGTGTCCACGTGCCCGTGGGGAGGCTTTCGGCCGATCAGTTGGAAGGAATCGCGGACATCGCGCGGCGCCATGGCGATGGCGATCTCCGGTTGACCGTGTGGCAGAATCTCCTGATCTCCGGTTTGCGGAAGGAAAGTGTCGCCGAGGTCGAGGTCGAACTCGCCGCCTTGGGGCTTTCCAGCAGGCCTGACGGAATCCGTCAAGGGTTGGTGGCCTGTACCGGATCCGAAGGTTGCAAGCACGGGCAGGCGGCGACGAAGGCAACGGCTTTGGCGATCGAAACCCTGATGTCGGGCAAGGTGCCCGCCGATCTGCCGGTGAACATCCACTTGACGGGCTGCGCGCACTCCTGCGCCCAGCACTTCATGGCGGACATCGGATTGCTGGGGACCGGGCTCGAAGTGGATGGAGCGAGGAAGGACGCGTTCCATGTCCTGGTCGGGGGCGGTAGCGCTCCGATACCCCGCTGTGCGGTACAGATTCTGACGGCGGTTCCGGCCGAGCGGATCCCCCAGGTGGTCGAGGGGATCGTGGGCGTGTGGCAGTCCCGCCGGAAGGATCGGGAAACCTTCGCCGATTTCGCCGGACGGCACGGTCCGGAGGAGATCAAGTCACTTTTCGCCGGCATCGCCGGCTGATACCGGAGAGCCCCCAATGTCCATTCCCAGTCTGCCAGAAACAGCACCCTTCACCGACGAGCAGCGCGGCTGGCTCAACGGATATCTTGCCGGACTTTTCTCCGGTGGACAGTTGTCGGTCGCACGCGGGTCGTCCACGGTCCAGGTCGCATCCAACGCTCCAGCCGTCCCAACCAGGACGGTCCGGATCCTTTTCGGCTCGCAGTCGGGCAACGCGGAAAGCATCGCCTACGCCTTGGGCGCGCGCCTGAAGGGTGCCAGGGCCGACGAGGGCCGGGTCTGGGCGCCCGAGGTGGCCAGCATGGAGACCGGCAAGGGTGTCGATTGGAACGAGACAACGCATCTTGTCCTGGTCAGCTCCACCTGGGGCGACGGGGAGATGCCCGACAACGGGAAGGCGTTCTGGAGTTGGCTCTCCTCCGAGGCGGGAAACGCGCTTTCCAAATCGACATATTCTGTCTTGGGGATCGGCGACCGCAACTACGCGCGCTTCTGCGCGGCGGGGCGGCAGCTGGACGCCCGCATGGAGGCGCTCGGCGCCAAGCGTCTGCTGCCGCTGGAGCTGCTGGACACCGATTACGAACAGGGGGCGAAGGCCTGGTGCGAACGGATCGCCGGGGCCCTCGGGGCCGCAGATTCCACCGAACCCACGGTCGATGCGGTCAAACCGCAGGGCTGGAGCAAGTCGAATCCCTTTCCGGCTCCCATGCTGGAAAATCGTCGCCTGAACTCGCGGGAATCGGAAAAGGACACCCGCCACATCGCCTTGTCGCTGGCGGGTTCCGGACTGACCTACCGGGCGGGCGACGCGCTGGGGGTATGGCCTGTCAACCATTTCGAGTTGGTGGACAGTCTTGTGATCGCCTGCAACGCCCACGGCAGCGAGACCGTGTCGCTTGCCGATGGCCAACTCATCTCCTTCCGCGCCGCGCTCCTCACGAAATTGGACCTGTTTCGGCCGAAGAAATCCTTGCTGGAAGCGTTGTTCGCAAGCTCGCCTTCGCAGGGCGATCGGCGTCGGCTGAGGGAGCTCCTGGCGGTCGAGGGTGAGATGGAACGGAGGGAATTGCTCGGCGAATCCGATGTGCTGGACATCCTTTGGGACTTCCCGACGGCGCGTCTGGAGCCGCAGACGCTCGTCGACAATCTTCGCAAGATCATTCCCCGGCTGTATTCCATCTCCAGCTCGCCCCTGGCCCATCCGAACGAAGTCCATCTCACCGTGGGGGATCCATCGGACCCGCAAGCGGGGCCGGGATCGCTTCGGAGTGGCTTCTTCGTTTTTGGCCTCGCGGGTACCGCTGGGGCTTCCGGCCAATGTTTTCGTGCAACCCTCGGGGCATTTCCATCCGCCTGAAGATCCCTCCCGGGATTTGATCATGTGCGGTCCTGGAACGGGAATCGCGCCGTTTCGCGGATTCCTGCACGAGCGTGCCGCCACCGGCGCGACGGGCCGGAACTGGCTGTTCTTCGGGGAACAGCGACGCGAGACGGATTTCCTCTATCGGGACGAATTGTTGGCGCTGCGCTCGCAAGGGGTCTTGACCGAACTTGATCTGGCCTTCAGCCGCGACCAGGAAGAGAAGATCTATGTCCAGAATCGGATGCTCGAGCGAGCGAAGGATCTGTGGTCCTGGTTGGAGGGAGGAGCGACCTTCTGCGTGTGCGGGGATGCCAAGCGCATGGCCAAGGATGTCCATGCGGCGTTGCGCTCGGTGTGCGAAATCGGTGGTGGTTTGACCACCGACCAGGCGGATGCGTACCTGACGCGGATGCAGGCCGAGCAGCGCTACCTCCGCGACGTTTATTGACATCGTCCCGGTGCTGGATGGAGCCGGGATTCCCCATGGCCTGCCCAGCCCATGGGACGGAAAGCGGCGGACAACCGGATCCTGAATGCTGTCTGTTATCCTATGGAATTGCGACGTAATGTCATTTTGTCTGGGTAACAAGATGGAATGATCCGTCAATTTCCGTTGTCGAGGCCCTTCTCGCAACATTGGCCTGCACTTTGCGAATCCTGTTTGTTGGCGCATCCAGCCGCTTCCGGTCCGACCGGTCGATTGGGTCTCCTAAGGAGTGTGTTCCCTCGGTGGAGCTCACCTTTCCAGGAGAACATCCATGAACACCGTTTTCGTCGAAGCCACGACTGCCACCCTCGTGCCGGCCCCTCCCAAGTTCGCCACCAAACGCACCAAGGCCACCTTGGGATCCTTTTCCTCGAGTCTGGAAGAGCAGATCGCCCAGGCTCTCGCGCGCAGCCGCGATCTGACCGCCGTCGAGCGGTTCTCGCAATGGCATCGCGAGGAGATTGCCCATGCCCACGGCGCTTTCTACAAGGACATGCTACCTGCCTCGCCTCCTGCGCCCGGCCAGCAGTATGCCTTCGAAGTGGACTTGGACAAGTGTTCTTCGTGCAAGGTTTGCGTGGTGGCCTGCCATTCCCTGAATGGCCTGGACGAAGGGGAAAGCTGGAGGTCGGTGGATCCCTGGTCGGACCGCAGGAGCGGATCACGGTCACGTCGTCCCGCCACCACTGTGTGGATCCGGGTTGCGCCAGCGGCTGTCCCACCCTGGCCTACCAGAAGGACGAGTTGACAGGAATTGTAAAGCACCTGGACGATCAATGCATGGGGTGCCAGTACTGCACCTGGACCTGCCCGTACGACGCCCCCAAGTGGAACGATCGACTGGGAATCGTGCGCAAGTGCGTGCAGGCGTGTCCCAGCCAGGCCATCCGCGTGGTCGTGGTGGAAACGGCGAAACTGGAGGCGGACCTGAACCTGGGCACCGTGCTCCCGGAATCGTGGCACCCCAGCGCACGCGGCCGACCACCACCTACAAGGGAGTGCTCCCGCAAGGCCTCGAAGATGCGGGCTTGGCCGTCCTGCGATCCGAGCCCCCGCACACTCCGCTGGCCATTTTGCTGGTCCTGACCCAGTGGGCGGCAGGCCTGTGGGTCATGCAAACAGTCTCGGTCGCTTTTGGGCATCCTGTGGCATCGATGGCTTTTCCCGTTGCGACGTTATTCCTGCTGGCCGGATTGGGGATCGGCGCGCTCCATCTGGGCAGACCCATGCACGCCTGGAAAGCCGTTTTAGGATGGCGCAGGTCCTGGTTTTCCCGCGAGGTCCTGGCCATGGGAAACGCGGTGCCATTCGCTTTGACCGTCTCCCTTCCTGCAACATGGCTTCCGTCCGCCATTCGCTATGGCGCCATGGGCATGGGGACGCTGTTCCTGCTCGCGGGGGTGGGATGTTCGGCCATGCTCTACATCGCCACGCCCAGGCCCGTGTGGGCCAGAGCCGCCACCGCGTGGCGCTTCGCCTGGACGGCGCTGGGCGGGGGAGCCATCATGACAGGAATTGTTGGCGCCGTTTCCGGAGCTCCCATCCCTGCGATGGTGGCTCTGGCGGGAATCGCCATCGCCGCCAAATCGGTCCTGGAATGGAAGGATGCCCATGCGCCTGCAGCGGCGGAATTCGCTTTCGCCAGGCAGTCCGCGCTGTTGGCCGGGCCTTTGAATGCCCGATCGAACGCCAGATGGGCGTTGGTGGGAGTGGCGCTCTCGTTTCAGCTGGCGCTGGCAACCGGTTGGATCATTGCCTGGATTCTGGCGATGGGCGCCAAGCTCGAGCGGACCTGGGGAGCGGGAACTGTTCTTCCGCGCCTGTCCGCCCACCCGCATGCCGGGAGGATGCTGAAATGATCGACCTTCCGGAATTTCCTCCGATCCTTCGATGGCCCTCTCCCGTTCATTGAACGGACCAACGGCGCCTTCGCGCTTGGACAGATTCCGGCAAATATCCCGGTGCGTTCCACCACGACCTCCGTCTGCGGGTATTGTTCCACCGGATGCGGCCTCAACATCCATCTCGGGCCCGAAGGAGCCGTTTCGCTCACGCCGGATCCCACCTATCCTGTCAATCGCGGCACGGCATGCCCCAAGGGGTGGGAAGCGCTGACCGTCCTGGACGCCCCCGACAGGGGGACCGTACCGCTGCTCCTGGATCGCAAGTCGGGCAAGCGCAGCGAAATCTCCTGGGCTCGCGCCATCGGGATCATGGTGGAGAAATTCTCCGACCTGCGCGAACGCGAGGGCGCCGAATCGGCCGCCTTCTTGAGTACGGGACAGATTCCGACCGAGGAGATGTTCCTGCTGGGCAGCCTCTGGAAATTCGGACTGGGGTTCCTGCACGCCGATTCCAACACGCGCCAATGCATGGCCACCGCCCATGTGGCCTACAAACAGTCCTTCGGGTACGACGCCCCGCCCTTTTGCTACGAGGACTTCGAGGAGTCGGACGTGCTGGTGTTCGTGGGTGCCAACCCATGCATCGCCCATCCCATCCTTTGGGAGAGGGTGATGCGAAACAAGAGGCATCCCCTGATCGTGGTGGTGGATCCCCGGATGACGGAAACCGCGCAGACGGCGGGACTCCATGTGCAGCTCGCGCCGAAATCGGATCTCGCCTTGCTTTACGCGGTCCTGCGTGAAGTGCTCGATCGCGGTTGGGTGGATCGCGCATTCGTGGAGGCATCCACCACCGGTTTCGAGGCCTTGCGGGAATTCCTGGTGTCCATCGACGTGGAAGCGACGAGGACCTCGGCCGGGATTTCCGTGGAGGTGTTCGAGGCCTTCGTGCAGTGCTTCCGGCCTGGACGCCGGGTCAGCTGCTGGTGGACCATGGGAGTGAACCAATCTCACGAAGCCGTACGCACGGCCCAAGCGCTGATCAATCTTTGCTTGGTGACGGGAAACATCGGAAAGCCCGGGACCGGACCCAATTCCATCACAGGGCAGGCCAACGCGATGGGGTCGCGGTTGTATTCGAACACATCCTCGCTGGTGGGGGGGCGAGATTTCCAGAATCCAGGCCACCGGGCGGAAGTGGCGCGGATCCTGGGGTTGGACGAAAGTTCCATTCCCACCAGTTCAGGAATGGCCTACGATCAGATCCTCGATTCCGCCGTGGACGGAAAAATCAAGGCGCTGTGGGTGGTGGCCACCAATCCGGCGCATACCTGGATCGGCTCGGGCACCTTCCAGCGCGTGCGCGAGAAGCTGGAATTCCTGGTGGTCCAGGACATGTATTGGAACACGGAAACCGCGCAGATGGCCGATTTGTACCTGCTCGCCGCGGGCTGGGGGAGAAGGAAGGAACCCAGATCAATTCCGAGCGTCGCATCGGCCTGACAAAACGTGTCAAGCGCCCTCCCGGCCAGGCCATGGCCGATTTCGAGATCTTCCGTCTGGTGGGAATGGCAAGCGGGTTGGGCGAGTGGTTTGGTCGGCTATCCTCGCCGGAAGCCGCTTTCGGGCTGATGAAGGATCTTCCAAGGGGCGACCGCACGATTTCACGGGAATCAAGGGGTATGTCCATGTCGATGCGGCGGGGGGGATCCAATGGCCCTACCCCGAAGGTGGTTTCGCGGATACCCGAACACAGTTGCCTCGCGATGGCCTGCCTCCCGAATTCAGGAGTGTGGTGTCGGGGGATGAAGGCGGACGTCGACTGTTCGGATCCGGGAAGTTTTTCACCGCCGATGGCAAAGCCAAGTTCCTGTTCGATCCCCCGAGAGCTCCAGAGGAACCCACGGATGGCACCTACGATCTGGTGCTGATGACCGGGCGAGGGGCTTCTTCGCAATGGCATACCCTCAGCCGCACGAACAAATCCGCCGTGTTGCGAAACCTTTCGCCGACCGAACTCCTTCTGCAGATGAACCCCCAGGACGCTGCCCGAGCCGGGATCCACAGCGGTGAAATGGTCCGGGTGGCCTCGCGGAGAGGGCGTTTGCGGGTCCGGTTGGTGGCCACCGACCATCTCAGGCCTGGCACGGTCTTCCTTCCCATGCACGATCCTCGCGTGAACATCCTTACCTTTCCATCCTTCGATCCTTACAGCCGGCAGCCATCGTACAAGCACGCGGCGGTGAGGGTGGAGAAAGGATGACGAAAACGCATGAGGATCGGCTTTTTGCCGCTGATGGACTGCGCACCACTGGTGATCGCGCAGGAGGTGGGATTCTTCGCTCGCGAGGGAGTGGATGTCGTGCTGGGGAAGCTCCAGACATGGGGGCAACTTCTCGAACGCCTCGAACGCGGAGAGTTGGATGGCGCACACCTGTTGTCCACGATTCCCATCCTCGCCGCTTGCGGTGCCCAAGGGGTCTCGGCCAGCCTGCAAACCGCCTGGGTTCTTTCCAGTTCCGCCAATTGCCTCACCTTGTCCAATCGGCTCTGCCGCGACGAAGTCAGGGACGCCTTGAGCCTTTCAGGCTGGCTGCAGGCGCATCCAGAGGCGAATCTTCGTTTCGGCGTGGTGATGGAGCGATCCACGCAGGAGCTCATGCTGCGCGATTGGCTGCAAGCGGGAGGGCTGGAGCTGGGATCGCGCATATCCATCGCGGTGTGCGCCCCGCAGGAGATGGCCGGCAAATTGCGCGAAGGCCAGATTGACGGATTTTGTTCGGGTGAGCCGTGGAACCAGCGCGCCACCACCTCCAAGTTGGGAGGCATCGTGGCGCTGGGCAACGAGGTCCTGGGGGGGCATCCGGAAAAGGTCCTTGCCGTGCGCCAGGACTGGCACAAGTCCCATCTGCTCGAGCATCGACGCGTGCTTCGCGCGCTCGCGAGCGCCTCGCAGTGGTTGGAATCTCCGGACAATTTGGACGAGGCCACCCGGATCCTCGCCGACAAAGCCTACGTGAACACCCAGGCCCAGATCGTGAGGTCTTCGCTGGAACGCAAACTGCAAGCGGGGTGGGGAAAGGTCGTGGAAAGCGAGGGGTTCCTGCGGTTTTGTGGGATCAATCGGCCCGAGCCCGCCCAATTCCGGCCCTTGTTGGAACGGCTTGTGTGGTGGGGACATCTTCCCAGCCAAGCTCTGGATTTCGAGTTGGACAAAATCTGCCTCGAAGGTTTCCATCGCGAGGTGTTCGCCGAATAGTCGTGCGTGGAGGTGTTGGCGATTCGCCGATGACTAGTGTATCGTCCCGAAAATTCCGAAACCAACCTCGCCCTTGGCGCTTGGGGCGCCCAACCGAGGCCCCAATTGCCGCAGTTGTCGAGACGCCCATTTCATGGGCTCCTCAGGACGAACGGTTAGTTTCCTTTCCTCCGGGACAGCACACTAGGGCGATTACAAGATCAGGGCATCCATTGACAATCCTGCGCGTTGACACAACGGCAATCCAGGCCTGGGGACTCGAACGAGTCCTGGCATGGTGATTGCATAGGGATCCAGCCGAGGCCAATGGTCTCGAGCAACTGGCGTCCGGTCCGTCCGATCCTCTTGCGCCGAACTCGTCGGACTTGGTTCGACGAACCACCGGATAGCAGGAGGATAGGATGCGGGACACGAAACTCGTCGGATGGTACGGAAGATTGGTCGGTGCCTGCCTCCTGGTCATGGGGTGCAATCAAAAAGCCCAGGAGACCAAGTTGGCCCCTGCCGCGCTGGAAAAAGACCAGGTCACGCTGGGCTTCATCAAGCTCACCGATTGCGCGCCACTGGTGTTGGCCAAGGAGCTGGGATACTTCGAGGACGAAGGACTGAATGTCACGCTCCAGGCCCAGGCCAACTGGAAGGTTCTGCTGGATCGAGTGATCGATGGCCAGATCGACGGGGCCCACATGTTGGTTGGCCAACCCTTGGGCGCGGCAGTGGGGATCGGCACCTCCGGAGACATCGCGGTGGTGGCGAGCCTCGATCTCAATGGCAACGCCATCACGGTTTCCAATAAGCTTTGGGAGTCGGTGGAATCGTCCCTTCCCAAGGACAGCGCGGGGAAGGTGAAACACCCCATTTCCGCCTCCTACCTTCGCCCGGCCATCGATGCGGCCAAACGCAAGGGCACGCCGGTGAAGTTCGGGATGGTCTTTCCCGTCAGCACCCACAACTACCAATTGCGCTATTGGTTGGCGGCGGGTGGAATCCACCCCGGCCTCTACTCGCAGGCCGACATCAACGGGAATACGGGTGGAGATGTGTCGATTTCCGTCACACCGCCTCCCCAGATGCCCTCGACCATGGAATCAGGAACCATCGACGGCTATTGCGTTGGAGAGCCCTGGAACCAGCAGGCGGTGACCAAATCCATCGGAGTTCCCGTGATCGCGAGCGTGGACATCGCCATGGATCATGCGGAAAAGGTGATGGGCCTCAGCTCGGCTTTCCTCAAGAAGAACCCCAACACGGCAGTGGCCATCACCAAGGCGATCCTGCGCGCCCAAAAGTGGCTGGATACCCTGGCCAACCGGCCCAAAGCGGTTTCGATCCTGGCTCGCGGCGAATACGTGGGAGCCGATAGCGCGGTGATCGCACACTCCATGACGGGCACGTTCGAGTACGCGAAGGGTGACATCCGGCCGGCGGAAGATTTCAACGTGTTCTGGAACCGACAAGCGTCCTATCCGTTCTATTCGGACGCCATCTGGTATCTCACGCAGATGCGCCGTTGGGGGCAGATCTCCGAATCCAAGCCCGACTCCTTCTACCTGGGAATCGCCCGCAAGGTGTACCATCCCGAGGTGTGGAAGAAGGCCGCCGAAGAGCTGGTGGCCGACGGCCTGCTGAACGTTACGGAGATTCCCTCGACAGACGGATTCCGTCCTACCACCAAAAGCTTCATCGACGGGATCTCCTTCGATGGCAAGTCTCCCAACGCCTACCTCGCGAGCTTGCCGCTCGGGAACAAGGAGTGAACCCCATGCGACACGTCATCGCATTTTCGGAAACCCTGGGATTGTCGTGGGTCTCGCCCTTCGCACGGTTGATCTCCGGGGAGGATCCCCGCCGCCAATTCCGGGCGATCCTTCTGGAGGTCGGTCTTCCCTTGGCGGCCATCGCCGTGTTCCTGCTGTTTTGGTCTGTCGCGGCCTCCAGCATCCGCACCTCCCTGGGGACTCTCCCGGGGCCTGCCCAGACCATCGAGCAGGCCGGCGCGATGTGGCAGGAGTACCGGGCCGAGAAGGCCAAGGAAAAACTGTTCTACCAGGCGCAAATCCAGCGCAACGCCGCGCGATTGGAGCGCAATCCCTCCGCTCGCACCACGGCCTGGACCTACAACGGCAAGCCCACCTACCTGGACCAGATCAAGACAAGTCTTGTCACGGTCTTCGCCGGGTTCCTGGTCGCCACCCTGATCGCCGTTCCGGTGGGACTGGTGTGCGGGCTTTCGCCCACGGTGATGGGGGCCCTCAACCCTCTGATCCAGGTGTTCAAGCCCGTGTCCCCGCTGGCCTGGCTTCCGATCGTGACCATGGTGGTGTCTGCCGTCTACCTGGGTGAGGCTGCCTGGATGCCGAAATCCTTCGTGATCTCGGCGTTCACTGTGGCCTTGTGTTCCCTCTGGCCGAGCTTGGTGAACACGGCTTTGGGTGTGGCCTCCATCGACAAGGATTTCATCAATGTCGCCCGCGTGCTGCGGTTGCCCACCTCCACCCGGATCACACGCATCTATCTGCCTGCGGCCTTGCCGCTGGTGTTCGCGGGTCTTCGGTTGTCGTTGGGAGTGGGCTGGATGGTCCTGATCGCCGCAGAAATGTTGGCGCAGAATCCGGGGTTGGGCAAGTTCGTCTGGGACGAATTCCAAAACGGCTCCTCCGTTTCGCTGGCTCGCATCGTCGTGGCGGTGCTCACCATCGGGGTGATCGGCTTCGCGCTGGATCGTGTCATGGTCATCCTCCAACGACTGGCGAGCTTCGGCCGCCCGGTCCAGGCCTGAAGGGGGGTGTGCCATGTCGTTTCTGAACATGAAAGGTGTCTGCAAAGGTTTCGGTCAAGGAAGCACCCGGGTGGAGGTGCTGCGTGACATCAACCTGGAGATCCAAGAAGGCGAATTCGTTGCGATCGTGGGCTATTCCGGTTCCGGCAAGAGCACACTGATCCAACTTCTGTCCGGACTGTCGCTTCCCGACCAGGGGACCATCGAGTTGGATGGGAAACGCATCGAGGGACCCGGACCGGATCGCGGCGTGGTATTCCAGAACTACAGCCTGCTTCCCTGGCTCACGGTGCTTGGCAATATCGAGTTGGCGGTGGAAAGGGTGTTTCCCAAGTACACGGCCTCGCAGCGGCGCGAACACGCGATGCGGTACATCTCGATGGTCAATTTGGCGCACGCCTCCGATCGCAGGCCCGCGGAGCTCTCGGGGGGAATGCGACAGAGAGTGTCGGTGGCGCGAGCGCTGGCCATGCAGCCGCGGATCCTGCTCTTGGATGAGCCTCTCGGCGCGCTGGACGCCTTGACGCGAGGGAAGTTGCAGGACGAGATCGAATCGATCATGATGGCCGAGCGGCGCACGGCGGTGCTGATCACCAACGATGTCGACGAGGCCTTGCGCCTGGCCGACCGCGTGATCCCCTTGCACCCGGGTCCGGGGGCCGTGTTGGGGCCGCATTTCCCGGTGCCCATGGCCCGACCCAGGGATCGGGCCGAGCTCAACGACCAGCCCGAATACAGGAGGCTGAGCGGAGAGATCAATCAGTATCTGTCGGATCTGCGCAGGGGGGCCCAGGGGGGTGTCGCGGCGCTGGATCCCGCGTTGGCGAACTTGGCTCCGGTCCATTTCAAACGTCGTCGGGGGGTGGCAAATGTCCAGACCGTTTCTTGAAATCGTGCAATTGGAGAAGAGCTTCGAAACCTCACGGGGGAAGCTCACGGTACTTTCCGGGTTCGATCTGAATATCCAGGAGGGGAAGTTCGTTTCCATCATCGGCCATTCCGGTTGCGGAAAAAGTACGGTGCTTTCGATGGTGGCGGGTCTAGAGGAGCCAAGCGACGGCAACATCGTGGTGGGCAACCGTGAAATCGAAGGTCCGGGCCCGGATCGCGCAGTCGTGTTCCAGTCGCCCAGCTTGTTTCCTTGGATGAGCGCGTTGGAAAATGTCCTGATCGGGGTGGATCAGGTGTTTCCGCAGGCGACCAGGTCGCAGCGTCGAGAAATGAGCGCATGGCAACTTTCGCGGGTGGGATTGGGAAAGGAATTGGACAAGAAAGCTTCGGACCTTTCCCAAGGGCAACGCCAACGGGTGGGCATCGCGCGCGCCTTCGCGCTGCGCCCGCGGGTGCTTTTGCTGGATGAGCCATTCGGGATGCTGGATGCCCTCACGCGCGCCGAGCTGCAAGAGGTGCTGTTGGACGTATGGGCGCGCGACAAGATCACCGCCATGATGATCACCCACGATGTGGACGAGGCTCTGTTCCTTTCCGATGAAGTGGTGATGATGACCTCCGGTCCCTACGCACGGGTGGGGGAGATCGTGCCGGTGAACCTGCCGCGTCCAAGGGCGCGCAAGGATGTCCTGGGCCACCCGGATTATTACCGCTTGCGGCGATCGCTCCTGGAGTTCCTGGAGGGACCTGCCAGCCATTCTCCGGGGGCTCCTCCCGACAAAAAAGCCTCGGGTGCCAAAGCGGCCTGAATGTCGACAATTGTCATTCTGGAACGACCATGGCGATGGACTTCCACGGATAGACCCAGAAACGAGCTTTGGCTCGATCCTTGTTAAGAAATCAAGTGTACGCCAGCGGTAGACCGGCCCGACCGGACCATGGGCGCCCACAGAACCGACAACCGGTGGTGGCCTCTCATGGAATCCCAACTGACCTCGAATCCAAAGCCTTCCCATGTATTGGTGGTTGGTGCCGGTATGGTCGCCGCGCGCTTTTGCGAAACCCTCCGCGAGCTGGATCCAAAGGTCCGGATCACGGTGGTGGGCGAGGAGCCGCGCGCTCCCTACGATCGCGTGCATCTGTCGGAACTCTTCGCGGGCAAGAGCCCTTCCGACTTGGAAATGCTCCCCGCTCCGTGGTATGCCGAAAACGACGTGGAGTTGATCACGGGCCAGCGCGTGGTGTCGGTGGACACCGCCTCGCTGGAAGCGACCACGGATGCGGGACGGAAACTGTCGGCAGATCGGATCGTCCTGGCCACGGGGTCGGCACCCTTCGTTCCGCCTCTTCCGGGAATCGACAAGCCGGGGTTCTTCGTCTACCGCACCGTGGAGGATGTTGAAAAGATTCGGTCCTGGGGGGCGTCCTGCAAGCAGGGGATCGTCATCGGCGGGGGCCTTCTGGGTCTGGAAGCGGCCAAGGCCTTGGTGGACCTGGGAGTGGAGACCACCGTGGTGGAATTCGCTCCCCGCCTGATGGCCCGCCAGTTGGACGAGGCGGGATCCAGGCTGCTTTTGAAATCCATCCAGGCCTTGGGTGTGAACGTGGTCCTGGACGCCAGGTCGCAGGCGATTGTGGGCGAGGGCAAAGTCGAAGGCCTCCAGATGGCCGATGGCACGGTGGTCCCCGCCGGGATGGTGGTGGCCTCTGCCGGAATCCGTCCGCGCGACGAGGTCGCCCGCGCCAGTGGGGTCAAGGTGGGAGAGCGCGGCGCCATCGAGGTGGACGACCACATGCGCACCTCCGTTGCCGGAATCTGGGCGATCGGCGAATGCGCCCTCCACAAGGGAATGGTGCACGGCCTGGTGGCTCCCGGATACCGCATGGCCGAGGCCGCCGCCCACGACATCGTGGGATCATCGCGACCCTTCCCGGGATTCGTGGCCGCCACCAAGCTCAAGCTGATGGGAGTGGACGTGGCTTCCATCGGGGATGTGAATGCCGCCGGTGACGATTTCGACGATCTGGTGGTGAAGGCGCCCTGTGCGGGTATCTACCAGCGGGTGGTGTGGCGGATCTCCGACCGCAAGTTGCAGGGCGCGGTCCTGGTGGGGGATCTGGAGCCCTTCGGTGAATTGTCCGCCCTCCTGACCTCGGGGGATCCCGTTCCCGCCGATCCGCGCGCTTTGTTGGCGCCCCCTCGCGAGGAGGGCGCGGGTGCCGATCCCATCGTGTGCAACTGCGAGAACGTGCGCCGCTCCAAGATCCTCCAGGCCATCGACGCCGGCGCCACGGACCTTGCCGCGGTGAAAAAGGCCACCAAGGCCTGCACGGGCTGCGGAAGCTGCGCGCAGGCCGTGACAGGAACGATCAAGAAGCGGCTCGCCGAACGCGGCATCCAGGTCGATCGCTCGCTTTGCGCCCACTTCTCCCATTCCCGCGCAGAACTTTTCGATCTGGCCTGGAAGGGCAAAATCCAGGACTTCGCGATCCTCATGGAACGCCACGGCAACGGAGGGCTCGGGTGCGAGGTTTGCAAGCCGGTGGCAGGGAACATCTTCGCGAGCCTGTGGAGCGGCCATGTGATTTCCCATGGGCGCGATGCGCTGCAGGATTCCAACGACCGCTTTTTGGCCAACATCCAGAAAAACGGGACCTATTCGGTGGTGCCGCGGATTCCCGCAGGCGAGATCACCCCGCAGAAATTGCAGGTCATCGCGGAAGTGGCGGGCAAATTCGATCTGTACACGAAGATCACCGGAGGGCAGCGCATCGATCTGTTCGGAGCGAGGTTGGAGCAGTTACCGCTGATCTGGAAGGAGCTGGTGGATGCCGGGTTCGAGTCGGGCCACGCCTATGCAAAATCTGTCCGCACCGTTAAGTCCTGCGTGGGGAGCACCTGGTGCCGGTTCGGGGTGCAGGATTCCACCGGATTGGCCTTGGCCATCGAAGAGCGTTACAAGGGGATCCGCTCGCCCCACAAGCTCAAGTTCGCCGTGTCCGGCTGCGCCCGGGAATGCGCGGAGGCCCAGAGCAAGGATGTGGGCCTGATCGCCACGGAAAAGGGCTGGAACCTCTTCGTGTGCGGCAATGGTGGTATGAAGCCCCGCCACGCCGAACTGCTGGCACAGGATTTGTCCAGCGCGGAGGCGATGTCGGTGATCGACCGCTTTTTGATGCACTACATCCGCACCGCCGATCGCCTCACACGCACGTCCGTGTGGATCGAGGACATCGGGGGGATCGAAGAGCTTCGCAAGGTGGTCCTGGATGATTCGCTGGGGATCTGCACCCAGCTGGAAGCCCAGATGGATGACCTGGTGAAGGGCTTCCGGTGCGAGTGGAAGGTGGCTCTGGAAGACCCGAAAATCCTGCAAAGGTTCAGGGCCTTCGCCAACGACGAGCGTCCAAATCCGGCCATCCAGTTTGTTCGCGAACGCGGACAGCGGATCCCTGCGGGAAACGAACAATGAATCCCGCCCACGTCTCCACCAGCATCCGCATCGACTCCACTGCGAATCCTTTCCCGCAACAATGGATGGATTCCGATCCCGACGACATCGAGTCGTTTTCTGTCTCCAACATCGAATCAGATCCGGCCTACGCCGACGGAGGATGAGCAATGATCGAAGCAACCACATCCATGAATTCCACCTGGGTAGACGCCGGGGCCATCGATGATCTCAGCATTGGAGCCGGTACCTGCGTGATGGTCGAAGGCAAGCAGGTTGCCGTGTTCCGGGTGGATCAAACCACTTTCAGAGCCATCCAGAACCAGTGTCCCCACCGAGGGGCCGCAGTGATGCACCAGGCCATCGTCGCCGATCGCGCAGGCGAACCCGTGGCGCTGTGCCCACTGCACAAACGCGCTTACCATCTGGTTCATGGTGGTTGTCTGGAAGAGCCTGGAGCGAAGCTGCAGGTGTATTCGGCCGTCCAGGACAGCGGAAGAATCCTTGTGGGACTCGCAGATCGAGCATGACGGTTGTCTCGCGTGGAGGGGGGCGCCGTGCGAGGTCCTGACAGGCCGTTCGTTGGGGTGCTAACATTCGTCCATGTCCGATCTCGAGAAAATCCTGTCATGAATCGACCCAGAGGCGGGAACATGATCACCAAAACCACAGAAACCGCTTTCCGGATCCTGCTGTTCCTGAATCAGCAGGGTGGGAGCCGTCCTGTCACTTTGGCGGAACTTTCCGATTCGCTGGGGGGATCTTCTTCCTACTTGGCCAAGATCGCTCATCTTCTGGTCAGGGGTGGGGTGATCGATTCGCATCGCGGAGTGCAGGGTGGTTTCTCGTTGGCTCCTCACACGCTGGGAATCAACCTCTTGCGTGTGGTGGAGGTTTGTCAGGGCTTTCCTGAAGCTGCCTATTGCACATCCAAGGTGACTCCCGGGGTCCAGGTTTGTGGCTACCACGAGGTGATGGCCAAGCTCCATCGGGCGATTGTGGAAACCTTGGAATCGAAAACGGTTTCCGATCTCACTTCTTGTCCTCGTGGATTGGATGGCGGGGGGCGAAAGATCGAACCCTGCAGGATGTGCGTGGATCGCGATTGCCACCGGGATCCGGAGGAGGCCGAAAAAAAGGGTTTGGTTCTTCCTTTCTCTTGATTTAAAATGGATACCGGATATCAGGTATCGATAACTGGAGGATGGGATGGGACAGACGATCACGCGTTGGGAACCCGAGAACGAGGCCTTCTGGAATCAGGCAGGAAAGGCCGTAGCCCGGCGGAACCTGCTGGTGAGCATTCCCGCTCTCTTTTTAGCCTTCGCGGTCTGGATGGTCTGGAGTGTGGTGACCACGCGGCTCAATTCGGTGGGCTTCTCCTTCACCACTGGTCAATTGTTTTGGCTGACCGCCCTTCCGGCCTTGTCCGGGGCGACCCTTCGAATCTTCTACAGCTTCCTGGTGCCGGTCTTCGGTGGGCGCCGCTGGACGGCACTCTCCACGGCATCCTTGCTTTTCCCAGCCTTGTGGATGGGCGTGGCTGTCCAGGATTCAACCACTCCGTATTGGCAATTCGTGCTGATCGCGCTTCTGTGTGGGTTGGGTGGTGGCAATTTCGCGAGCTCCATGTCCAACATCTCCTTTTTCTATCCCAAGAAGAAGGCCGGAGCGGCCCTGGGACTCAATGCCGGATTCGGGAACCTCGGCGTCAGTGGCATGCAGTTTCTGGTTCCGATGGCGCTCGGCGCGGGACTGTTCGGCACGTTGGCCGGTGCGCCCGCGACCACAGCCGAGGGCAAGACCTTGTGGTTGCAAAACGCGGGGTTCCTGTGGGTGGTTCCGGTGGCGCTCGTAGCCGTTCTCGCCTGGTTTCTGATGGACGATCTTGCCACGGCCAAGGCCAGCGTCACCGATCAATTGGTCATTTTCCGTCGCAAGAATACCTGGATCATGAGCTGGATCTATCTGGCCACCTTCGGGAGTTTCATCGGGTATTCCGCCGCCTTCCCCATGTTGATCAAGACCCAGTTTCCCGAAATCAACGCGCTCAAGCTGGCGTTCTTGGGGCCACTGGTCGGCGCCGTGAGTCGGCCCGTCGGCGGATGGGTCTCGGATAAGCTTGGTGGAGCGCGGGTCACCCTTGTCAACTTCGTCGTGATGGGCGCTGCGGTCCTGGGAGCGATCCACTTCCTCCCCGAAGGCGGGCAGGGCGGCAGCTTCCCCGGATTCTTCGCCATGTTCCTCTTGTTGTTTTTCACCACCGGGATCGGCAATGGATCCACCTTCCGCATGATCCCCGTGATGTTCCGTGGTTTCCACGAAGGGAACATGCCGTTGGGCGCAAGTCCGTCCGATCGCGACCAGGCAACGCGCCAGGCGGGCAAGGAGTCGGCTGCCGTGATCGGATTCACTTCGGCGATCGGCGCCTACGGAGGATTCCTGATCCCCCTTGGTTTCGGATCGGCGCTCAAGGCCACGGGATCGGCCAACGGCGCGCTGTTCGCTTTCCTGGCGTTCTACGCGACTTGCATCGTGGCCACCTGGTGGTGGTATGCTCGCAAGAACGCCGAATCTCCCTGCTGATTTCCACGGAGCCGACCATGTCCTTCTTCCGCAAGCTTCGCTATTTCGGAGAACTGTTCGCCGACGGCCACGGAGCCACCAACCAGGAAAGCCGAGGCTGGGAGGAATCCTACCGCCGCCGCTGGGCGCACGACAAGGTGGTCCGATCCACCCACGGGGTGAACTGCACGGGCTCGTGCAGTTGGAAGGTTTTTGTCAAGAACGGTCTGGTCGCCTGGGAGATGCAGCAGACCGACTATCCCCGCACCCGACCTGATCTGCCTGACCACGAGCCTCGCGGTTGCCCGCGTGGGGCGTCCTATTCGTGGTACCTCTACAGCGCCCACCGGGTGAAGTATCCCTTGGTGCGTTCGCGTCTGCTCAGGCTCTGGCGCGAAGCGAAGAAGCTCCATTCCGATCCAGTGAAGGCTTGGGAGTGGATCCAAGCCGACCCAGAACGCGCACAGGAATACCGCAAGGTGCGTGGGCATGGTGGATTTGTCCGGACCAACTGGGAAGAGGCGATGGAGATCGTGGCGGCGGCCAATGTGCACACGGTGAAGAGCCACGGTCCGGATCGGGTCGTCGGATTTTCACCCATTCCCGCGATGTCCATGGTGAGCTTCGCGGCTGGATCGAGATACCTGTCGCTGTTGGGCGGGGCGTGCCTTTCTTTCTACGACTGGTACTGCGATCTGCCCGTGGCCAGTCCCCAGACCTGGGGCGAACAGACCGACGTTCCGGAATCCGCCGACTGGTTCAATTCCGGATACACCATCTGCTGGGGATCCAATGTCCCCCTGACCCGCACCCCAGACGCCCACTTCCTGACGGAATCCCGCTATCGCGGTGCCAAGATCGTCGCGGTGACACCGGATTTTTCCGAGGTCGCGCGCCTTTCCGACGAGTGGCTAGCCGCCCACCAGGGGACCGATGCGGCGCTGGCCATGGCCATGCAGCGCGTGGTGATGGAGGAGTTCCACCTGGGTGGCCGCAAGAGCCCCTATTTCGAGGCCTACGTCAAGGCGAATTCCGACCTTCCGATGCTGGTGCGGGTGGAGAAAAATCCGCATGGCGATTGGGTTCCGGGAAGATTCCTGCGCGCCAGCGACTTGACCTCCAGTCCCGAGGCGAACAATCCCCAGTGGAAGACCGTGGCCTGGGACGAAGGGCGCGACGCGCCCTGCATTCCGCTGGGGTCCATCGGATTCCGGTGGGGCGAGCAGGGGCGGTGGAACATCGAACCCAAGAGCGCAGACGGAAGCGATCTGGCCCCGCAGCTCAGTTTCCACGGCCCCCAGGCCCAAGCATTGGATGTCGCCTTCCCCTACTTCGGGTCCCAAGGATTCGGCGAGATCTTCCCTGGACAGGAATTGGCCGATCGCCAGATGCGGCGGGTCGCCGTGCGCATGGTCGCCACTCCCGATGGGGAAGTGGCGGTGGCCACCGTTTTCGATCTGCTCGCGGCCCACCTGGGAATCGATCGCGACGGATCCGATCCGAACCTCCGAGACCTTGATCCCGCCAAGATCCCCTACACTCCCGAGTGGCAGGAACCGATCACCGGGGTGAAGGCCGACGTGGTGCGGCGCATCGCCCGGGAATTCGCTGAAAACGCCCATGCCACGCAGGGGCGTTCCATGGTCATCATCGGCGCCTCGGTGAACCACTGGTACCACTCCGACATGAGCTACCGCGCCATCATCTCGCTTCTGTGCTGTGCGGCACGGTCGGGCAAGTCCGGCGGGGATGGGCCCATTACGTGGGGGCAGGAAAAGCTCCGCCCCCAATCCGGATGGGCGCAACTGGCCTTCGCTCTTGACTGGAACCGACCGCCGCGTCATCAGAACACCACCTCCTTCTGGTACCTGCACACGGACCAGTGGCGCTACGAAACCCTGAAGCCGCACAGTCTACTGAGTCCCACCGGACAGACCAACGACCTGCCAAGGACGCTGGTGGACAGCAATGTGCAAGCCGAAAGGCGCGGCTGGCTTCCCAGTGCGCCTCAATTGAACCGAAACCCACTGGGTATTGCCAAAGCCGCACGGGATGCCGGTCTGGAGCCCAAGGAATTCGTGATCCAGGAACTGACGCAGGGCCGGATGCGGATGGCTTCGGAAGATCCGGATTCTCCGGAAAATTTCCCGCGCAACTTGTTCGTGTGGCGCTCCAATCTTCTGGGGTCCAGCGCCAAGGGCCACGAGTACTTCCTGCGACATCTCCTGGGATGTCGCGACGGCGCCATGGGCTCGGAGCTGGGCATCGACGAGGAACGCCCCGAAGAGGTGGTTTGGCGCGAGGCTCCCAAGGGCAAACTGGATCTTCTGGTGACGCTGGACTTCCGGATGTCCACCACTTGCCTGCACTCGGACGTGGTGCTGCCCACGGCCACGTGGTACGAAAAAAACGATCTCAACACATCCGACATGCATCCGTTCATCCACCCGTTGTCCGAAGCGGTGAATCCTGCTTGGGAGGCGCGCAGCGACTGGGCGATCTTCACGGAATTGGCCAAGGAGGTCTCTCGGTTGTCTTCGGGCCACCTGGGTGTGGAAAAGGACCTGGTGCTCACGCCCATCCTCCACGACACCCCTGGAGAGCTCGCGCAACCCGATGGAGGGGCCGATTGGAAGTCCGGTCAGTGCCCGGCTGAACCTGGCCGCACCATGCCGAACATGACCGTGGTCGAGCGCGACTACCCCAACCTCTGGCGGCGCATGACCTCGCTCGGGCCCTTGGTTTCCACCGTGGGCAACGGTGGCAAGGGGCTGGCCTGGAAGACGGATCGCGAAGTGAAGGAGCTGGCCGATCTCAACGGCACTGTGCCCCAGGAAGGACCATGGAAGGGGCGTCCACGCATCGAAACCGACATCCATGCCATCGAGACCATCCTGCGCTTGGCGCCGGAGACCAATGGCAACGTGGCGGTGAAAGCTTGGGAGTCGCTGGGCAAGGCCACGGGCCGCGAACACACCCACCTGGCGATCCATCGCGAGGATGAGCGCGTGCGCTTTCGCGATCTGCAGGCCCAGCCGCGCAAGATCATCTCCAGTCCCATCTGGTCGGGTGTGGAATCCGAGGAAGTCTGCTACACCGCCGGGTGGACCAACGTCAACGAGCGCATCCCTTGGCGAACCCTCACGGGCCGACAGCAATTGTACCAGGACCATCCTTGGATGCGCGCCTACGGCGAAGGGTTCGCCATCTACAGGCCTCCGGTGGACACCGGAAGCCTGCGAGCGGCCCGGCGGCCCAACGGCAATCCGGAAATCGTCCTCAACTTCCTGACCCCGCACCAGAAGTGGGGGATCCACAGCACCTACACGGACAACCTTCTGATGCTCACGCTGGGTCGCGGTGGGCCTTGCGTGTGGCTGTCGGAGGTGGATGCCGCCAAGGCGTCAATTTCCGACAACGACTGGGTGGAGGTGTACAACACCAACGGGGCGCTCGCGGCGAGAGCCATCGTCTCGCAGCGCATCCCCGAAGGCGCGGTCTTCATGTACCACGCCCAGGAAAAACCATCAACACGCCGTTGGCCGAAAGCACCGGAACGCGTGGCATCCACAACTCGGTGGCCCGCATCGTGCTCAAGCCCACCCCACATGGTGGGAGCCTACGCGCACCAGGCTTGGGGATTCAACTACATCGGAACGATCGGGACCAACCGCGACGAGTTCGTGGTGGTCCGCCGCATGGACACCGTACGCTGGGAAGGAGGCGAAGCATGAAGGTCCGCGCCCAGATCGCGATGATCCTGAACCTCGACAAGTGCATCGGTTGCCACACCTGCTCGGTCACATGCAAGCAGGTGTGGACCAACAGGCCGGGCATGGAGTACGCCTGGTTCAACAACGTGGAATCCAAACCCGGTGTGGGTTACCCCCATCGCTGGGAAGACCAGATCCGCTGGAAGGGCGGTTGGGTGAGGGCAAAAACGGCAAATTGGAACCACGCCAGGGAAGTCGCGCGAAGATCCTGCTGGATGTGTTCGGGAATCCGAACCTTCCCACCATGGACGATTACTACGAGCCGTTCACCTTCGATTACGGACACCTGCAGGCCACACCGGAAACGAATGCCAGTCCCACTGCCCGCCCCATCAGCTTGATCACCGGCAAGCGCATGGAAAAGATCGAGGGAGGGCCCAACTGGGAGGACGACCTGGGAGGCGCCGCCGCTTCGCGTCATCGCGACCCGAACATGGCAGGTCTGGATTCCCAGCATTACGCCCAGTTCGAATCAGGCTTTCTCGCCTATCTGCCCCGCCTGTGCGAGCACTGCGTGAACCCCACGTGCGTGGCGTCGTGTCCCGAAGGCAGCATCTACAAACGCGAGGAAGACGGCATTGTCCTGGTGGACCAGGACAAGTGCAAGGGATGGCGCATGTGCGTCTCCGGATGCCCGTACAAGAAGATCTATTTCAACCACCAGACGGGCAAAGCCGAGAAGTGCCTGTTCTGCTACCCCCGCATCGAGTCGGGGCAACCCACGGTCTGCGCCGAGACTTGTGTGGGACGCATGCGCTACCTGGGCGTGTTGCTCTACGATGCCGACCGCATCGCCGAGGCCGCGTCGGTGGAAGACCCCAAGCGTCTCCTGGATGCCCAACTCTCCATCTTCCTGGATCCCCGGGATCCCGCCGTATCGCCGCGGCACAGGCCAGAAGGGGCATTCCGGAGTCCTGGGCTGGGGCGGCCAAGAAGAGCCCGCATGGGAAATGGCCGTCGAGTGGCGGATCGCGCGTCCTTTGCATCCGGAATATCGCACCTCCGATGGTGTGGGTACGGCCACCGCTTTCGCCATTGCAGGGAACGCGCAGGCATCTCGCGACGAGCATGGAGATATCCTGGGGGATGTTTCCGAAGGGCGCATTCCGCGGAATATCGCCAACCTCCTTTCGGCCGGCGACAACGCTCCGGTGGAACGATCTTGGAAACTCCTGGCTCTGCGCCGATGGTCCCGCTGCGCGGTCGTGAGAGGAAGGATTGTCTTCCTCAAGGAATGGACGCAAAGGTCGCCGAGGCCATGTACCGTCGGCTGGCGATCGCCAACTACGAAGATCGTTTCGTGGTTCCCACTTCCCACGCGGAGTACGCCACCGACAGTTTCGGGATGGAAGGACCGTTGGGACGCGCAGAGGTCCCGGCTGTTCCTTTCCGACGGCAGGGGTGCCAGGGAAGCTCCCGCCTTCGGCGGATTCGCACCGGGCCAGGAGGGCGTCGATGAGCGCAGTGGCCCTGATCGCGCGCCTTCTGGAGTACCCGGAAGACACCGGCCTGCTGGCGCATCTCGACGAGGCCGCTTCCGAGATCGACGCGGCCGACTTGGCTCCGGCGGCTCGGGAGGGACTTGAGCATTTCCTGGCTTGGGTGAGGCTCACCGATCCCATCGTGGTGCAGGAACCTTATTTGGAATCCGTGGACAGATCCCGTCGCGGATCTCTCCCATCTGTTCGAGCACGTCCACGGCGGATCGCGCCAGCGCGGCGCGGCCATGATCGACTTGCGCCAGTTCTACGCCGAGCGGGGGTTCGAGGATGGCCGCATCCGGAATTGCCGGATTACCCGCCGGTGGTCCCGGAGTTCGCCACCCGTGCCCCTGGAGGCGGGAAGCGATGCGCTCGCGGAGATCGTTCCGGTGGTGGCGCGCATCCACGCGTTTCCATGCCCGTCAAGGGATCCCCGCTGGAGGCCCGTTCTCGCCGCGGCGCTGGTCGCCTCGGGCGGACTCTCGAGCCTGCGGCGGGGGCAGTGCCGGACAACACCCCGGGCGTCCATCGACGGGTTGTGGGCCGAACCGAGGGTCGTCTTTCCGGCGACTGTTCCACTCAACGGGAGATGCGAAGTGAATCGCTCCATAGATCTTCTTCGGGATCCTGCCCTAGTGGCCGTGGTGCGTGGCCGTGGTCGTAGCGCCTGGCGCATCCGCAGTGCACCACTGACCCGAAAAACCGGCAGCTCGCAATTCTCGAGTCGAAGTGGCTGCATCGGCAGCATCTTGTTCCACTTCGGCCGGTGAACTTCATCTGGTTACCTGGAGGGTTTCTCCCCGCACGAGGTCTCACGAGACTCGGTCTCACCACGCCGTTGAAGCAGCGCAGAACAAATCGCATGGGTTTCATCACGGCCCCCCGCGGCTTTCGTGGGGTGCCATCTGATCTGGCGCCGACTCGTGGATCCTCGCGGTGGAAGGCGCCCGGTTCGTGGGCGATATCCTCTTGGTTTCACTCCTTTCTCGAGGGTGGGTGGATTCGCCACCATCCTTCAATCGATGCACCACCTGGATGGATCGATGATGCTCCGGGCTCACTGGACATGTGCAGTGCGGTGGTCGGCCTCGGCCTGGCAGGGCATGGCTGCGGTCCCGGATCTACCATCTCCACATGGCCGTGGGTTGGTTTCAGGCAGTTTTCCGTTCACTTGGTTTGTGCACGTTCTGTCCGGATTGCTGGTGGTACGGTATCTGGTGCGTCCCTGGCAGGTCGTGCGCAGGACGCCTGGGCCCCGTGGCACCACGTAGAGACGCCCAAAGGCGCCAATCGGGTCATGTGGTTTCCACGGCCGCATTCACCCTCATGTTCGCGGTCTGGTTGCAATTTGGCATCTCGCCATCCCCATCCGCAAGGAACTGGGGCT
>JADKBN010000007.1 GCA_016715065.1 Fibrobacterota bacterium | reverse complement strand
CCTGTTTCTCCTCCTTCGCCTGTTTTTCGGAGCCAACATGGACAACACCGTCGGCATCGTCGACTTGGTTCGAATGAGACCTCCATCGTGGTGATCAAGCCCGTGAATCCGGATGGCAGCCATGACCGAAGTCCACTTTTCACGGCCTCGCCTCGGCCCCCTTCCCGCCAAACTGCACATCCAGGCGCGCTCCACCGCCATCCTCGAGATTGCCCAACAAGGGGGGAAGGCAAGCACCTGTTTGTGGAGACGCCCATCGAGGAGGACCTGAACTGCGATCGGACAAAAAGCGAGTGCATCGCCTTTCTGTAAGGAATTCCGACGAGTGGAACCTCTATTCGTACACGTCGGACGTCGAATGCGCGCCGCTTTCCAAGCTCGCCGAAGTGAACCAGGCGATCGCAGACAAGCTGGCCAACTCCACGAGCGGCATCTGGTTCCATGAACTCCCGCTGGAGAAGTTCCTGCAAGTCCCCTCGCACATCCTGGTTGTGGAGCCGCAGTCTCCCGCACAGGCCAAGCACACCACCCCAGCCATTGTCCCCGATGGCCGCCCCTTCGAATCCGTCACGGATCGATACACCGTGGTGGAGACCATTCGTGCGAAGGGAACGCGGCCCGTGCCCAGCTCCATCGAAGTCCGGGAGCTCGATCAACACGCCCAGGAGAAATGGTCGATCGCCAACCAAAATTTGTCGTCATTCTCCGCCGCGATGCTGGAAGGCGCAATGCTCTTCCGCCAAGACAGGACGGCGAATCATCTGGTGTGGAACACGCCACGACCGGACAATACGTGTACATCGCCAGGCAGGCAAGCCTTCCGGGTCTCGAAGCTTTGCGAAGGTCTGAGAGCTGGCTGCCCCGCGCCCGGAGGAGTGAGCCTTAGGCCATCGGACGCGTCACCACAGCCCCTATGATGACCGGATAGTCGCGATCGAAGTGGTCGGGTTCGGCCACGGTCAATTCGTGCTTTCCCAGACCGTAAAGGAATGATGTGGCCACCGGGACGTTGCCGAAGCTTTGCACCTGCACGCACTCCGGTGGTAGTTCCGCTTCGAAGAGCTTGCGCAAAGCCAGATCGGTGAAGCTCCGAAGTAGCCCCACTGGTCCAGCGTCGTCGCGCGAGACCTGGGTGATGCCTCCCACGGTCACAAGCAAACTTCCGCCAAGCTTGAGCATCTTGAGTGCATTCTTGATCGTGGAGCGTACGTCGCAGACAAACGGCAGAACCTGGGTAAGATGAAGCAATCCGCGAAGCCTTCCCCGGACACTCTTGCTCAGATGCGCACGATATCGGCCCCGAATCCATCCTTCATGCATCACCAAAGGCTGGGTCACGCGGTTGTCGCCGAAGCGCCGGGTGTACCTGGAGTCAGCGATCTCCAGCACCGCACCTTGGATCTTCTCGCGGTGCTGGGCAAGGAACGCCTCGATGTAATGGCGATCGATGGGACGCCCCGGTCGATCCCGGAAGTTCCTGGAGATCGGCTCGGAGCTTGTTGTGCAGAGGCAACTGATCCAGCACGGCGCGCACGCTCCGCTTGACCACTCCACCCACGTTGCGCCGCAATTTATCGCGAAACAGTTCCATGCCTGGTCCTTCCGAAGTTCGAGTCGATCGCTGTTTGGGAAAGTAGGTCATCCATTCGTTGATCGCTGGCCGTTGGATGACCTCTCGTCCGAGCACAAACCCGTCGCCAAACGAATGATCGGCTGCCCTCCAACCAAGTCGTTGCGCCAAATCCGGAACTCTTCGATCACTCCGCCATGAACTTCCGAACCACGACACCGTTTTCACCAGTGCACTCGACCAGATACAATCGGGGATGCCCAACCTTCGCAAGGTCCTGGTTCCCGCCTGAACCTGTTTCGCATCCACGTTCGTGATCGCCACGGTCTGTCCACGCAAATCGAGGAGTTTGGCGGTAAACGCTTTCCGGCAAAAGGACTGCGTAATTCCACCAGGCGGCCGAAAACCGGTATTGCAACGGATTTCTCCGGAAAGACGCCCGCCACCTGGAACCACGCTGGCCTCCTGATGTGGTGATGGCCTGAGATATTGCCTCTGTAGACACCGAAGGAATTCAGCGCGACGGACGCCTGGCCCTTCGTGATTTTGAGGCGCACGTACCGAGCGGTGATCGGGTTGAATTTCTCCATCCACTTGTACCGATCGATTGTTTGTTGGCGAGAAGCGATGTGTACGAGGCATTGTCCGACGAGACATCGACGCTCCAGCCGATCGTGCGGTGACCGAGCTCGATGACCTCGCGCAGCATCAGGACATCGAGGAGTTTTTGGGCGATCCCAGGTCGAAGACGATCGTATCGGTACTCATGTTGTCGGGTGTCGCGTAGGGTGGCTTCCGCGGTGTCGACAAGATTGGACGGCTCGTATCCCACCCCGGCCATGATTGGTGGTCACCGTGGCACCGCCGCCAGATTGGTGGGAAGGTGCCGTTGATCCAACCGTTGAGGCTGTCGACGCGGATGGAATCGGTCTTGTGGATCAATCCCCGGTTGTCGGGCGGAAGGTTGAGCAGCCAGGTGGCGTTGCGGCCGACGGATTGGAAGTATTTATTCCAGGACATCGACCGTATTGACCGATGCATTCTCGCTTTCATGCCAGAACCACCCCGGCCGGATCGAGCTGTTCACTTCGGCGGGACAATAGACCGAACCTCCTCGAACCCCCGCTGCCCAGATTGGAAAACGCCATGTCTTCGGTTGCCCAACTGGGATCGCCGGTGCCCAAACCGCTTTCCGTTCCGATCCACCGCGCATCGGCGGTGACGTTTTTTGCCTTCGCGTCAGACCAGATCACGCATTCCGGCGCCCATTTGCGGACGCTGTCCGCATACATCTTCATGGTCGCGGAATCGTTGTTCTTGGCATTGGCGCCATCCCACCAGATCTCCCAGATTTTCCCGTAATTTCGCAGGATCTCGCGTTCCTGGTTCAGGTAATAATCGGCGTAGTTTCCGGAGTTTCTCGGAATGGAAATCGCCGATCGACATGTAGATCCCGGGTTTGATGCCGTAGGCGCGGCAAGAGTCGACGAATTCCTGGACCAGATCTCCTTTGCCGCCCTTCCATGGGCTCGACGCGACATCCTGGGTGGTGTAGGCGCTGGGCCAGTGGCAGAATCCGTCGTGATGCTTTGCCACCAGGATCGCGCTGGTGAAACCGCCGTTTCTGATGGTTCGCATCCATTGGCCCGCCATCGAGCGCCGTGGGGGTTGAAGACAGATGGACCTTCGGTCCCGGTGCCCCATTCCACGTTCGTAGAACGTTTACCCCGAAATGGAGGAAGACCTGCCGTTCGCGGTGGAACCACTCGATCTGACGCGCGTTGGGAACCGCTCCGTAGGGCACCGGAGCCTGGGCATCGACAAGCGTTGGCTGGCTCGCCGCCAGGGCGAGAGCCACGATGCCGGAGCATCGCATGGTTTTGAGGATCGATTTCATCCGGGATTTTTCTTTCAAGGTTGCGCCGACTTCCTCAGGATATAGAAATGGCGGGATCGCTGCAAAAGCATGGATCTACTCCTTCCTGTCCTGCCGTGTCACGATGCACGACAACCATATGGAAGCCGACGGATGTCGCGGATGGCCACTTTCTGTCATCTGGTTCCGATTCGATCATTCCGCGCGACATCTCGGCCAAGAAATGTCTTTCGTTTTCTCATCGCGGGCCGCCATGCCGGATCAGCGCGAGGAGTCCTCGGTATCGGGGAGGCAGTACATCCGGTGGTACAATCCATCCGTCTTGTATTTGTCGATGTAATCCTCACGGGAAAGATTGGTGTCCTCAGATTGGGAAAAGGCAGTAGGTGGGGGCATCCCAAACACGGTTGTCCAGGCGAACACCCGCGGACCTTGCGTGACGCCGTGACTCCGAAGCGATTCTGGATGGGAACCGGCGCCTGCTGAAAGGAGCCGACCACCACGCGATCCACGGAACGATCCAGTTCCTCGAGAATTTCCGATGGGGAAATGGACCTCACGTAGGCAAAGCTGGAGGATGGGAAGTGGGCAGAACTGGGAGGTAAGCAGCTTTTCCACCGTTTCTGGCAGTTTCCCAAACTGTAGGCAAGAATGGAGTGGAGAGCATCGCGGCTGGGTCGTGCCCATTCTCTATCAAACGAGTCGCTCCCGAACGTTGGATCGTTCTCTGTAACGGAGTCGGTGCGTTCCAGGTGATGCAACGCTCGATCGTGTTGCCCCACCTTCGATAACAACAGGCCACAAACCATATCGTGCCGAGCGAACTCCTTGGAGTAGTATCCTCGCGCACTCCGAATCCGCTCGTCGACGTTCGAGCACAAGTACACTGGATCGAAATCCCGCTTCCGGACACCCTCCACACCCAAATCCATTCTCACGTCGTCAATTGTCCAGGGTACGGTGTCGGCAGCAGCCACTTGATTGCGAACGGCTGCTGACGCTGCGGCCTCGCTTAGAGCGCGGTCGATGGATAAGGTCTGGTACTCCATGCAGCGAGGCGGAGGATCTTTCGATTTGTCGCAGGAAGCCACAAGGACACAGCCGAGCAACGTAACTCTGGCCATTCCCGCTCGTCGGGATTTGTTCATTTCCACACCCCAGGTCTCTCGGTTTTCCTCGACTCGACCATGGCCTTCAGCTCTTCAAGACCACCCGGCTTGGCCATTTGTTTTGGTAGCCAATTCGCAATCGCATCAACCCTGGAAATATCCTTCATCCGGGTCTGATACTCAGTATCGTTTTTCGTAAGGGCCTCCGAAGCCCACTCCCCCTGTTTTTGCCAAAAAAAGGTTTCGCTCTTCGTGAATTCGAATCCCCCGAACCGCCCACCTGCTTGAGGAATCCCCTGGTCACCTGATCGAAAACCGAACTCATCCGCCTCGCTTTCTGCCATCTGGCTCCGCTTCGATCCTTCCGCGCGACATCTCGGCCAAGAAATGTCTTTCATTTTCTCATCGCGGGCCGCCATGCCGGATCAGCGCGAGGGAGTCTTCGGTATCGGGGAGGCAGTACATCCGGTGGTACAATCCATCCGTCTTGTATTTGTCGATGTAATCTTCACGGGAAAGATTGGTGTCCCTCAGATTGGGAAACGGCAGTAGGTGGGGCATCCCAAACACGGTTGTCCAGGCGAACACCCGCGGACCTTGCGTGACGCCGTGACTCCGAAGCGATTTCTGGATGGGAACCGGCGCCTGCTGAAAGGAGCCGACCACCACGCGATCCACGGAACGATCCAGTTCCTCGAGAATTTCCGATGGGGAATGGACCTCACGTAGGCAAAGCTGGAGGATGGGAAGTGGGCAGAACTGGGAGGTAAGCAGCTTTTCCACCGTTTCTTACGTGCCCATTCTCTATCAAACGAGTCGCTCCCGAACGTTGGATCGTTCTCTGTAACGGAGTCGGTGCGTACCAGATGATGCAACGCTCGATCGTATTGCCCCGCTTCCAACAAGCCCTCGGCACAAATCATGTCGTGCCGAGCGAATTCCTTGGAGTAGTTTCCAGGCACACTCCGTATCCGCTTGTCGACATTCGAACACAAGTGCACCGGATCGAAATCCTGCTCCAATACACCTTCCACACCCAACACCATTCTCACGTGATGTACTGTCCAGGAAAAGGTATCGAGTTCAATGCCTTGGTTGAGAACATCCGTTGATGTCGCTGCCTTGCTTTGGGCTCGCTCAATGGAGAATGTCTGGTACTCCATGCAGCGAGGCGGAGGATCTTTTCGGTTTGTCGCAGGAAGTCACAAGGACACAGCCGAGCAACGTAACTCTGGCCATTCCCGCTCGTCAGGATTTGTTCATTTCCACACCCCAGGTCTCTCGGTTTTCCTCGACTCGACCATGGCCTTCAGCTCTTCAAGACCACCCGGCTTGACCATTTGTTTTGGTAGCCAATATTTGATCGCATCGATAGCGGAAATTTTCTGCATCCGGGTCTGATAATCAGTGTCATTTTTCGTAAGGGCCTCCGAAGCCCACTCCCCCTGTTTTTGCCAAAAAAAGGTTTCGCTCTTCGTGAATTCGAATCCCCCGAACCGCCCACCTGCTTGAGGAATCCCCCTGGTCACCTGATCGAAAACCGAACTCATCCGCCTCGCTTTGAAAAATTGAAAGCCACATTCTTCTTGAAGTTCTCGATCTCCGCTTGGGCGTGCGCAACCGAAGGATAAATGGAATTGGTCAGCACGAAAATGCGCCCAACAATGAAGCGCCAAAACTCGTGATAAACCTGAAAATGGTCCATTTCATGCATGTAACTCCAGTACACACGCTCCGGTAGAGAGACGCTTATCTGAGTAAGGAATGCAATAAACGTTCAGCCTCAACTTAAATACGCAGGAGGATATCCTCCCGAAGGTTCGGTAAGCGTTTTCCACCCGAACTTGAAATTCCTCCGCTTTGGCGCTGAACTCGGGAGGGCACTCTGCGTTTTCATTGCTAAGGACAGCACCCCACGCTCCTTCGTCGATATCAGAGACCTTCTCCGAACAATCAAGAACCAAGTGGGCGACAAGGCCTCCATCCATATCCACTTCCTTGTGATCAATCGACTCCTGCTTGGGGTAGCCCTTCTGGATGGACTCCAGCGTCGGGAAGATCGGACGCTTGGCCAGGACCGCCTGCTGCTTTTCATAGTTGGTCAGGCCCTTGGCGGTCAGGAAATTCCAGATGCGCTTGCGGTTGATGAAAACGACTGCGCCCAAGGCGATGGCGCCTCCTCCCACGATGATCGGGGCTGTCATGATTTGTCTCCTTCAAGGTTTTCTAACTCGATATTGGCAATTTCCGACGTCTTGATCATTTCCTGCAGCGCGGGAAAACCGCCTTCCAGGTCTTGGGGCCGCATTGGCCGTCCACCACCAGGCAGAGGCCCCACACTTCGTTGCAGCAAGCCTGGAACTGGGCAACGGCGCGGCGCGTTTTGCGACCGGCCACACCATCGATCGCACCGGGATCGGTGGGCCATCCTTGCTTGGCGAAAAACGCCATGAAGCTTTGCACGTCGCGATCGCGGACATCCTTCACGAAGCCGAGCCATGCGTCAGAGTCTGCGTCGATCAAGCATTCCACCAGCTTGCGCTGTTTGTCTTGGAGGGAATGGTCCAGGTGGCAATCGGGATTGGCTTCCCACTCGAGCTTTCCGCACTTCTTCTTGTGATCGGCCAGGTTGGCCACCGCCTGAAGGAAGGTGTCGTCGGAAAAACAGGGCAGATGGTGGCCCTCGTGGAAGTGGTCCACGAAGATGGGGATCGGGTGGAGCCCGTTGCCCACCGCTTCGCGCCCCGCGCGGGGATATCAAGCTCCGATTCCCCGATCCGCTCGCCCTCTTCCCAAAGCTCCACCTCGTAATGGCCGCGCTCCAGGGGCACGACGCTCACCCAGCCGTGTTCGTCCGCCTTGGTCTCCTGCGTGGACGGCCCGATCACCTTGACGCACGCACCGGGACACCACCCGTTGTGGTCGGTGATCCGCAGATGCAGTCCGTAGCGCTCCACGTCTTCGGTTTCGCGCACCTGCTTCATCCATTTGTCCCAGCGACCATCGGCCGATTGCGGCACTTCCCCTTCCAGGCGCGGCTCGGAAAACAGGACCTCCACGCGATCGTCTTCCACCGCCTCGCCGCAGGGCAACTTGACGAAATCCGTCTTGCCGGTGCACACACAGGCTTCGATGCGGGCGTCCTTGGTGGCGGTGGTGCCTTCGCGCCCAAAGTACCCATGCAGCAGGGATTTGCGGGTCGCCGTATCAAGGACGCCAGATTCCGGCAAGGCTGCGCCTTTTTGATAGGCCTTCAAGGCCGCACGGGTCTCGTCATCCATCATGCCCGCCGCTTGGCCCTTGTACGCGCCCAGATCCTGCAAGATCAACTGCGCTTCCGTAAACCTAATCGACGCTTGTCCGAAACCGACGGTTCGAATTCGGCCAGAAGCAGGGGCCATTGGTTGGTGAGTTGGGCGCGCAGCAGTTGGGCGCGCGCCCAGGCGATGGCGGAATCCTCCGAACTCTTGGCGTGGGCCACGATCACGATGGGTTGACGCGGGTCCTTGCGATGGCGAGCCACGATGTTCTTGAGGGCCGGCACCACGGCGGGATGGAAGAACGCCTTGCCCTCATCAAAAAACATCCCCGAGATCCGCACACGCCGCACCACCGTGGGACCCGCCAGGGTCGCGATGGGTTTGGACTTGGCGGACAAATTCCGATCCTTGCGAAACGCCTCGGCGATCAGGTAGATCTGCTCGCCCGGCGGCAACGGTTCGGGCTCGATCACCGTGGACAGGTCGAATTCCACCTGGGATCGATGCGTGGTGCCCGCGCCCAGCTTGCCGGTCACGCGGGTTTGGAAGGGTTCTTCCTGGTCCAGATCGCGTTGACGACGCACCACCCAGATCCGAAACTCCACCCAGCGGTCGTCTTCCGGCAACTCTCCCTGCGAGGTCACCTCGCAGGTTACCCGCACGCGCCGCGCCAGATCCACCGGCGATGCGTCCAGAAATTGGCAATTGGTCAGGGTCATGGGCACGGGGGTCGCGTTGGCTTCCTCCGGCCAGGGGTCTTCTTCGCGCAGGGTCTGCAGGTACTTGGAGGTGTCGTAGACCTTCTTCGAAGGATCCGACGCTCCCCCCTTGGTCTTGGCGATGATGGCCTCCCAATTGATCTCTCCCGAGGGCTTGGCTGTGGAAAGGTCCAGCAGCATGGGCTCGCGCGGCTGAAGATGGAGGCCCGCGCGATGGTCGGCAAAAGGATCCGGTCGATTCATGGGCAATGGCCTTTCCAGGCGACCTGTCGGCAGGCAGGTCGCGAAGGGTACTTGAGGGCTCCGTGGGGTCCCTCGTGTCGTGGGGACGCAAAATTTTGCGTCCCCTAGTTGTTGTCTGAAGAGAAGATGCCCAATCGCGCGGAAAAAATCTGTGATCTAGATCACACTTCCTTTGCAAAGGGCGCAATGGCGCGCCCTCTGCACTCCGCCAGTAAGGGGTTCCACCCTTACAACCCCTGATGGGCCTTCTGCGGGCTCCGTGCCATCGCGCGTTGGTGCGCAACCTTTTGCAGGACGCGCCGACCTGAGACCCCGACGCCGTGCGATGCGCACGGAGTCGGGGGCCCTGGCCAGGGAGAGGAATGGGGGCGTTGGGATCCGAGGGGACCTTCTGTTAAATCTCAATGGGCCCGTTTGCGACCAGTCCCTCGACGATTTCTCTGTCGCGTTGCGCAAGCCGATCCACTTCAGATGAAAAAGCGTCCATCCCAACTCCATCCTTTAACCATGCAAGTGCGGCTATCGCCAAATGCCGCTGGTACACCGACCCCATCAATTTGACCGATGCATACTGCGCATGATTTGCAGCCCCCCGAATCGCAGCAACAATTTGTTCAGAATCAGATGTTTGTAGCTGTGCGCCTGCAACAATCGCTTTTGATCGCACTAAAATTGATGGGTGCACCATACATTCGACCAATTCTTGAGAAGTGGCCTGAGAAGCGCGAAGCCTAATCAAATTTTCATCAACCTTATTCATGCTTCACCTCTTAAAATCTCTGCTTTCCTCATTCTCATCTCTTTAATGATTTTCTTCGCAACTCCAAACGACCTTCGTGTCCTAGCAATGCGAATCTCTTCCATATAACCTCTAAATTCAAGCCTCCAAAACACTTCCGAGTCCATCATCAAACGAAAGCCCTGAAAACCAGATGCTGCGTCATCCATCGCATGGCGCCATTCATGGCGTATTGCCCCAAATGACGCATCAGCATCCATTTTGATTGTTCCTGGCTCACCTTGCCGCAGACCTGGATCATACATCAAATCTAATCTATCCGATGAGAATTTCACCTCAACCCCAAGAGAATTTAACTCGGAAATCATTATCTTAACCTCTTCTGGATGCGATTGCATTCCAGGCCCCATTTCTTCCCGAAGATGATCGCCATACGTTCGAAGCTCCTGTTTCGATTGCAACCCATCCATTTCCTTGATTTGGGATCCTTGTTTTCCTTTCTTCGTTGCAAACCCCTCCCCATCGACCCCTCTCTCCTTCCTCCCCACCTGCGTCTTGTTCGTGCGCTCGTTGGTGTGGCCTTTCTGCGCCAGAAGCTCGGTGGGGCGGATAGTTGCTTTCGGGTCCAGGACGCGTTGGGCGAAATCGCCGATCTTCTTTCCCGCCACGTTGTGGATCAGGATCCCGCCCATGGTCAACATGGGCATCAGACCAGTGGCCAATCTTTCCAATTTTTGACTGGCCGTCAGGGAATCATTCCCAAGGGTGTCCGTGGTGAGATCGTAGACCTCGGGGGTCATCATCACGAAGCATGCCCCGTTGGCGACATCGTCGGCCCAGGTCATGTAGGTGCTCGCCCTGCCCTTCACGGTGGTCGCCACCGAAGCGACCCGCGACATCCCTCCGGCCACGCCCGCCGCCATCCGTCCCATGGAGGTGGCCGATGCCACCAGAAACAACACATCCAGAAGGTTGTCCTCGATGCGTTTGCCTTGCTTGAGGCTTTCGTTGATCCGCACCACCGACGCACCCGCTCCAGCCACCATGCTCAACACAAACAGCGGCGGCACGATGAAGCCTGCGAACATGGCCATCATGCTCACGGCATCCAGAAACCCCGACCACTTGGCGGCATCCTTGCCGGGAGTCTCGACGTACCCAAACTCATGGATCTTCAATCCTTCGACCTGTCCTGAAACGACCAGGGTGCCCTCTCCGTACGGCCACCTTTCTTGCCAGAGGGATATCGCAGCCCGGATATCTTCCGCTGCCGACGCGGGCAAGTACGACCGGCTCCTCGCATCTTACTTCAGTTGCGGCCGCGCATAAATCGTAGCAGACCCGTTCCTGCCCAACGACGTCCAATCGGTGATGGACCACACTCCGTTGATCTGCGAGGCGAAGGCAAGCAACGTCCGGGACTTCTTTTCTTTGGTGTCTTGAAAAATATCGAGGCTGCCCAGAGTGACCTGCAATGCATAGCGCCTCGTTCCCCGCGACTTGGCCAAGAGCGCATCGAAGCTAGCCAGCGACGCATGGAACTCCGCTTCCCGGATCCGATGCCCCAGCGCCTCGCTGCTGGCCGCAACCCTGGTGTTGTCGACGGCAAGATCCGGTGCGCAAAGCGATCCGCATTTGAGTTTGCCCATGTTTTCCACAGACTTGCGCATCTGCCTCAGCACGAACTCCGGATCCAGGTCAGAAAACGGCACCTGCATCTTTGGCGGCACCGAAACAGCCCCGACGGTGTAGTGGAATTTCACGGAAGGGTCTTTTCCGTTCTTTGCCATCAAGATCCACTCGCCCGGCTCGACAGGGAACTCCACCACATCCGTCATCAAGACACATTGGGGGAGGGAAAATCCCACAGGCTTCTCACGAGGCCCGGAAAGCCGCGTGGCCTGCCAGAAGCACTTCCGATCCGCCATCGCAGCACTCCCCGATGCGTCATCGAAACCCACCACGGAGAATTTGACCCGGCTCCCGGCCGCGAAAGGCTGACCCGCACTGGCCACGATTTTCATGCCCATGATTCGGACTCCTGCATCTCGAGTTCCAATCGAGCCTGGCTATTGCCCAGATGACTCCAGACCAGATCGAACTCCTCGCGACGGCCCTTCTTGGTGTACAGCTCTTCCAGGTCGTTCTTCAGCTTGGCGTCGGGGTTGCCCGCGAAGTAGGCGCTGTAGGCCTGGCCCACCGGACTGAAGCAATCCGCTGCATCGTCCAGAAGTTCCGGGATGGCCAGAAAATCCTGCTGGCGGATGGCAGTGGCCAGCTCCGAGGCAAGGATCTTGGCTTGGATGGATTCGTCGTCCAGGTATTCGAGGTGGTAAGGTCCGCGCGGCACTTCCGCCTCGCCTTTGCCATCGCGGTCCAAACCCCCTTCGCAAGTGAAACCATTCACCCCGGTGATGCGGTAGGCCACGCGCGGGATCCCGATGCCGGCGTCGGTTTCCAGATGAAGATTGATCTTGAGCTTTCCCTTTTTGCGCAGGTTCTTGTGCGGTTCCTCCTGGCTTTCTTCCGAGTCGCCGCCCCAATCCGGGATCAGATCCGGCGAGGGGAGATCCCATTCACCCATGTCAAAATCCGGCATCGAGATTTCCGGAAGCTCCAGAAACCGGAAGCCTGGCATGCCGGGAGTCCCGATGGAAGGAAGGTCGGGCAGCGAAAAATCCGGCAACGAAAGACCCGAGAAGGGATTGCCCAGCGACGGAAGGCCAGGCGCGGACAATCCGGAGAGGGGATTTCCCAGGCTGGGCATGGACGGCATGTCCAACCCTGAAAACGGATTCCCCAAAGTGGGCATCGATGGCATCGAAAATCCGGACAAACCCGATTCCGTCCGTAGGGGCGATTCATGAATCGCCCCGATGGACGGGACAGGGATGTTTTTCAGGTCGTTGACCGACACCTCGCGGGAAACGTGCAGGTCGCCACCGATGCCGGTGGGATTGTGGATCGTGCCATCCATGCGCACGGAAGGATTGTTGGGGTCAAAATGCTGGGGAAGACCGATCCCCACGTTCCCGGAGGCCGGCCCCTGCGAAAGGTCCTGCCCGACGCGCGGGGGGATCACGGGTGCCGCCTGGGGAACGGAAGGCATGGCGGGGGGAGCGGAGATCTTGGGCATCGATCGCAGATTCATGGGCATAGCCTTTCAGGACGACCTGGGCCGAGCCGTCGTTTGGGGGTTTCTGGAGGGAACCGTGAGGACCCGATGGTCGTGGCTGGTTAGGCCGTGGGGACGCGAAATTTTGCGTCCAACTGGCTTCTGAAAGTGAAGATGCCGAATTCGCGCACGAAAATCTGTGATCTGGATCACACTCGACTCGGAGTGTGATGGCCGTCACACTTGGGAGTCGCGGGGGTTGACCGGCAGATCATCGCGGTGTAGGGACCGAGGAATATCACCACCTGGAGCGATCCTCTCCAAGTCGAACCCCGCCATTTGGCTATCTTCACAGACGCCGACGGGAGGTTGCATGGACTCGCAGGGGGCGGGTAGAAACAAGCCGAAAGGAAAGCCGCGCGACATCGTGATCGTGGGGGGTACCCACGGCAACGAAAAGGGCGGCGTCTGGACCGTCCGACACATGCAGGCCAAGCCCTCGGACTTCCCCGCGTCCGGACTTTCCGTGCGCGCCATCCTGGCCAATCGCGAAGCGATCGAACGCAACCTCCGGTATCTCGATCGCGACCTCAATCGCTGTTTCGGGCCGGAGCTGGCCAACGCCACGGCGGAGCACCCGTTGCGCGAACGGCGACGCGCCTTGGCGCTTGCCGACGAAATCTGTCCCAGCGGCGCCGCACCGGATCTTGTGGTGGATCTGCACAACACCACATCGAACATGGGCGTGACCTGGATTTTGCCCTCCCTTTCGCCATGGCCTCTCTATCTGGCTTGGCAGGCGAGCTTGGCGGATTCGCGCGTGCGGATCCTCCACACGCCGGAAACCTCGCAGTCCAATGTCTTCTTGCCTTCGCTGGGAAAAGACGAAGTCACGTTGGAAATCGGTCCCGTCGCCCACGGCACCCATTCCCACTGGGCCTGGGAAGCCGCCGACTCCCAAGTGCGCACGCTGCTGGGCACTCTTGGCGAACTTCCCGACACCTTCGATCCCGTCGCAGCCCTCGCCGATGCCCGGTTCGAGTTCTTCCAAACCGTTTCCATCGAACGCTACCCGCTGGACGACGCGGGCCACACCCGTTGCGTGATCCATCAATCCGCCCAGGCACGCGATTACCTGCCCCTGGCCGACGGCGAACCTCTCTACTTCGATCCCGTGGAGGGCGTCACGCTCTACCACCGCGGAGCCACGATCCACCCCGTCTTCCTGGGCGAAGCCGCCTATGTCGAATCGGGCATTTCCTTCCACGCCACCTGCCGTCTCCGATGGGACGGACTCCAGGGAGTTCCATGCTGAAGAGAACCTTCGCTCTCGCCCTCTGCCTCGCCTTGAGCGCGCAAGCCCAGAAAGTCATTCCCGGAATGGGCAAGTCTCCGGCAGATTATGTCTCCGCCTGGGGCAAGCCGGATCGCACGAGCGAGGGCCCCTTCGGCACTCGGGAGCAGACCTGGAGCGTCACCCGCAAAAAGGGGTTCGGCGGCCAGACCTTCGAGGTCCATGTGCTGTTTCGCAATGAAAAATCCATGGAAGAGCGGTGGCTGCGCCCTGGGCAGGATTTGTGGGAGAAGGAAGAACTCTGGACCGTGCTGGACGGCAAAGCCTCCAAGTTCGAGTTGCGCAAGCAGGGCAACAACCTCACCTCGCCCTACACCGTGTTGCAGGCCGCCAACAATCTGATCAATTTCACCACCCCCCGCGGCGATGTGGTGGGCCAGCTCCAAAACTCGCTTGAAGGTCCGCAGCTTCGCTTCACTTCGCGCGAATGGGCCCAGGCGCAGATGGACATGGGCTTGTCGGGCCAAAAGGACATCGGACGCGTCGCGACCCAGGGCTCGCAAAGCCGCATCCGGCCGACCTGGGGTGGAAAAAGTCTCCAGGCGCTTTTGAATACTCTCAAGGAAACCGGCAACCAGCCGAACGTGCGCAACTTCGCCACCAAGTCCGGCAAAGGCAGCCTGATCGTATCCACGAAAAAAGGCACGCGGCTGGAACTGATCGTGCCCGACCCCAACGCCCAAAACGACGCGAACCGCCTGCTTGCGGTTTCCGATCCGCTCGTCAACAGCCTCCGCGACGCGCTGCGTGACAGTTTCCGTCGCTTCTATGGGCTGGCCAACTATGCCGTTCCGGGAATGATGGGCAGTTCCGAATGGTCGTACGACCGCGTGGAAGGCGTATTCTCCGAAGAAACCATCCAAGACCTGATCGCGCTGCGGAAGATGCCGACGGAATTCCCGTTGCTGGTCTGGAAGGATCCGAGTTCGGGCGAATCCTGGAACCTTGTCTCCACTCCAGAAGGCTACAAGCTCACCATCCAGTGGCAAGCAGGACGCGAGCCCAAGTAGGCTAGTCCTTGTCCTTTTGCTGCTTGTTGGAATCCGCTTCCGCCTTGTGCCAGATGCACAGGGTGGCGGTGGGGACGGCTTCCAGTCGCTGACGGGTGATCCAAGGGGCGTCCGGGTTCTTGGCGTGCGGAGCCTTGTGACACTTTTTGCACACGCCGAAGGTGCCGGCCTTGATCCGGTCCAACGCTTCGTTCAAATAAAGCAGATACCGGCTTTCCCGCGATGCCATGGCGAAGGCGTGTTCGCGGTCCATCGCATCGGCGGCTTGGTCGGCGAGATGGTACGCGTAGGCGGAAAGGTCGCCGGACTGTTCCAGCGGGTTTTTGCCCACCGTTGAGTTTTCGAGATTCCCCAATTCCTGAAGAAGTTTTTCCTTCTTCTCGTTGATGAGATCTTCGAAGAACTTGAGATCCTTTTTCGTCAGGCCCATTGAGGTGCTCCGGAGGTGCCGATTTCGTGCCAGAATGAGCCCGAGAATATAGTCCCACGAGGCCCGATGCAAGAGCCTCGGGTCCGAAGTAATCAGTCGGGATCCCAATTGCGAAAGGACCGTTCCGATTTCCGGGTGGAATGGCGCGACTTGGCGATCTTCCCGCGGCGGCGCGATCCTCCCGTGGGCTTGGTGGGGATCCGGAGAGGGTCTCGGTGGTTTCGCTCCTGGATCCGCTCGCGCAATTTGGCCAAGCAGCGGAGCTTGTTGAGGTGCTGGGAGCGCTCCTCCTGGCATTGGGCCACCACGCCGGAAGGCACATGACGGATCCGAACGGCGGATTCCGTCTTGTTTGCATGCTGCCCTCCCGGACCGGACGAGCGGAACACCTGGACTTCGCACTCGTCCAAAAGATCGTCGTCGGACTCGGGGGATCTCGATGGGTTCCATCCGCTATGCCTCCAAAGCTGGCTTCAGAGTACCAAAACACCGTCGAGCGAAAGCCGCAATCCTTGAACCTTTTCCGGACTCCCTCCCCAGCACGGGATCGGAAGTGGCGAACACCCAGCTGGGCCGAAACCGCAGCGACCATCGCGGGGGGCGTGTCACGCTGAAGACTCCTCCCGCACTCCAGGTCACTTCCTGACGGGAAGGTCGTTTGATCCCGGTGCTGTCCATCCACAAATCGGAATCGGTGGAGGCACGCCCATCGACCTCGGCTTGGGTCCCAAGCGCCAGGAGCCAAACGCCACCAGCCAAGTCAAGCTAGCCAATCCCTGAATTCGCGACCGTTCGCTTTGGAAATGCATCGTCCCCTCTTCGATGTGGATTTCCGGATCTTGCCGCCAACGAACGGATCCGAACAGAGCGACCCCACTGGGGGCGTCCCATCTGCCCGAGACCCCGATCCAGTTGGACCGGCTCCAGGAAACCCTTCCTTCCGGGCCCGCAGTGATTCTGCCAATCGCAAACGTGTCCTGGCGAGTGAGGGACCCTCCCAGCCCCATGTCCGCGCGGAAATCCTGATCGGTTCCCAGCCATCCGTTCAAAGTGGCGACCCAATGGCCGAGCCTGGCTTCGATCTTGGCGATGGCCTCGGAGTAGGTCAATCGTCCGGAAGTGGCCTCGGCGTCTACCTGCGCGAGACCGATTTCCATGTGGCCAATCGCCGTGCGGTGATTCCAAAAGTTGCGTTGCAATGCTTGTACCCCGATCCAGAACGGAAGTTCATTTCCCTCGTCGCGCCCCGTCTGGAGGGAAAGAATCCAAAAGGGCTTGCGCACCGGACTTACTCCCTTCACGGGCAAGGAAGTCAGATTCCCGATGGCACCGCCTCCAGAGCGCTGCGAATCCGGCCATTCCGGAAGCACCAAACGATCCAGGAGATCCGAAACACCCAGAGCGACGCGGCTGGTATCGGCGTGGGTCTGGAGCCGTTCCACCGCCCCCAGTGTATCGGATAGGCGCAAGAGGGAATCTGCGGCGGAAAGCACTGCCGAGTCCCCCACGGCCGATCCGAACCAACCGGCCAGCATCAAAATCACTGGGCCGATTTTTGTCCGTCCTTGATTTTGGCCAATTTTTTCTTGGGGTTCTGATGGAGGGTCTGGAACTTTTTCTCCCGCAAGGCCTTGCGCTCTTCCCAACGCTCCTTCGCCTGGGGGGTGACCTTGGCGATGTACTCGTTTTCCAGCGCTTGGACTTCGGCCTGATGGCGAGCAAGCAATTCTTGGCGCTTTCCAACCGCTGCTGGGGAGGGAGGTCCTTCAAATGCTGAATCTCGCGTGTTTCTTCTCGTTGGCGCTCCCGAACGAGATGGAGTTTGCGCTCGAAGTCCCGCTCCGTGGGATCCGTCACGGAGAGCGTGTCGGTGTGCTCCGTGGCAGCCAACGCGCCTGGTCCCAACGAGCAGCAGCGTGCTCCACAATACCCACCCCCAGGATCGCATCAGCATCGGATTGGCCCGTTTCCTTTCGTCAAAGTGATTTGAATGTTATCAAACAACGTACCAGCCTGTCCTGCAATCCCGGATTCAAGCCTGACAACATTCCAAGAAATAAAAAGCGGAACGAATCGTTCCGCTTCGATCTCGCAGCCCGAAAGCTACGGGAATTACTTGGTCTTGGCGGAGTCGGCCTTGGCAGGCTTGGCAGCCTTGGCGGACTTGGCGGTCTTGGCGCCCTTGCCCTTGCCAACCTTGGCGGAGTCAACAGGAGCGACCTTCTTGGCGGTGTCAACAACGGGAGCCTTGGCGGTGGTGTCGACAGCGGGAGCCTTCTTGGCAGTGTCAACCTTGACACTGTCCTTCGCGGCAGGAGCGACCACGGCGGCAACGGCAGTGGTGGTCTGCTCGGCAGACTTCGCGGCGGCCTTGACAGACTTGATGCTGGGGATCTGGGCGACGGCGGCGATGGCGAGAACGGCGAGAACGAGGGCGAGCTTCTTCATGAGTGATTCCTAGTGAGATTTGAGAGTTGTTGACGACTCTCCTGTTTCAGGAGCAAAACAAAGTTAGTTGTCGATGGTTCATTTTCTCCAGCCCTTGTACGTTCTTTCGGCTGGAAAGTGTCCATTTCCCGAGCAATGCGCCCGGTAAGCGCCGCGGAAAACGACGGATTCCGGGCAATCTACTCCTCGGAAGCACCCTCGTACATTCCCAATCGCCGCAATAGATCCCGTAAAACCTTGCGGTCGATCCCCAGGATTCCGGCGGCCTGCGTCAGATTTCCGCCCGCACGAGCCAATGCGGATTCCGTTGCCAGTCGTTCGGCGGCTTCCCTTGCTTCGGCCAAGGTTCCCAGCGGCTGATCGCCCTCCTTGAGTCCCATGTGATCGGATTGGATCCGATCGCCACCCGCTTCAAGAATCGACCGCTGCAGGCAGTTTTCCAACTCACGGACATTTCCCGGCCAGCCATGGCGAAGCAATGTCTTTTCCGCCGAGCGTGACAATCCGCTGAATGGAACGCCGAATTCCGCCGAGGCTTTTTGTGCGAAGACCCGCGCCAGCGGGAGAATGTCCGAGGGACGGTCGCGCAGCGGAGCGATCACGATGGTCGCCACATTGAGCCGAAAGAGCAGATCCTGGCGGAAACCTCCCGTGCGGACCATCTGCTCCAGATCCCGGTGGGTCGCCGCCACGATACGCACATCGACAGGTCGCTCCTGGGTGGAGCCCACCCTGCGGATCGTCTTTTCCTGCAACGCCCGCAACAAGGCCGCCTGCAGGTGTGGGGCCAGCTCGCCGACCTCGTCCAGAAAGAGCGTACCCCCTTTGGCGGCATCGAACAGGCCTTCGCGATCAGCCGTCGCTCCGGTGAAGGCGCCCTTTTCGTGGCCGAACAACTCCGCCTCCAGAGGCTTGCCGGAATGGCCGCGCAGTTGATCGCGATGAACGGACCCGTGGCGGCGCGACGACTCGTGGAGGTGGCGCGCCAGACGCTCCTTGCCCGTTCCCGTCTCGCCCAGGATCAACACGGGGACGCTGGCCGGCGCGAACTTCCTGGCCTGGACCAGCGTTTGAGCCATGGATTCCGAAAACGCCAGGATCCCGCCTCCCTTTTCGGCGCTGCGGAAGGCCTCCAAGGCGGCGTGTTCCTCGGCGCGGCGACGGGCGGATCCGAATACCACCGCGAGCATCGCCACCAGCCGCTGGAAGGCGGCGCGGTCTTGTTCGGAAAAGGCGGAGGTGCTTTCCTGCGATGCAGGTACAAGCATCCGAGCGGTACGGGCTCATCGGGAAGGCGCAAGGTCGCGCACAAGATGGATCGGATCTGGGAGCGGACCAGGGGACGGTCCGGCCAAGGGGGGGGCGTCGCCCTCGCCGGATTCCGACCAAAGCACGGCGATGCTCCGATCGTAGGCCGCACGGATGGCGGAACGCGAATAGGCTCCGCCAAGGTCGTTGGGCCAGGAAGCGACCACGTGCTCCGGATCGCCTCCTTCCAGCAAAACGCCTTCGTCGGCGGCCAGATGGAGGCAGGAAAACTCCAAGAGGCGGGGCAGGCACAGGGAAGGCTCGGGAGATTCCACCAAAGCTCCACCGCCTGGAGCACGGGCTCCAGGGCGCGGCATCGCGACGAGACTTGCGCAGCTCCCATATCGACCCGTCGGAAAGGGACAGCACGCTCCCCTTCCCGCGCATCCTGTGGCACGCCGGGTTTCAATGGGTGATCTTCGAACTTGATCCCTTTGCCCTGGGCCTCCAGGACCACCTTGTCGGCCAAGGACAAAATCTGCAATTCCCGCCCGGAAAGCTCGGACAAACGAAGGTCGCAACCAGCCGCGGATCCCACCAGGACCAATCCGCCCAATGCGAACGTTCCTTTGCCCGACATGCTTTCCAGCATCCATCCCGAACTCATGGGCGGCTCCTTCCTTCGCCCTTGGGGGCGGCTTGGCGATGTGCACCGTCTTGGCGGCGCGAGGCACGTTCCAGAGGGTGTCGCAAAGGACCCGCCCGCCGAATCCGAAAGTTCCACGCGGTGGCGACCCGGGCCCAGGCGCAGAAATCCGTCCCGGGGCACGGGGCGACGGATTCCGTCAACCACGAGCTTCGCGCCGGCGGGCGGCGGATCGAACACCAGCACATCCGCGATCGGGAGAGAAGCTCGGGGGTAGTCGGCGGTCCAGGCGGGCTTGGAATCCTCCCCCCGTCAGATCTTCCGGCCGGGTCGGCAGGACGCATCCAGAACCACCCAGCCACGGATCCGGCGGCCACCATCGCCAAGGCGACGGCCATCCACCTGTTGCGAGGAGATTTCCGTTCCATCGCTTGCAGTTGCGCGAGCTCGGCGAGCAAGGGCTCCGGTTCTCCGCCCGCTCGATCCGCTCCCGTTGCAATCGCCATCCCGCGGCACCGTCGCCTCGACGACGTGCCGACGCCACCCTGTCGGCCAGAAGCGCATCGATATGCCCGGCGACACATGCCGGAAGCGCACCCTTGGTGAACGGTGGATCGCCCCACTCCTTTCCAGGAGCCGCACCCATTCGGCGGCATCCGCAGGGCGCTGGGCCGGATCCGGCGACAAGGCCAGGAAAGCGTCCACGAACGCCCCCGCGCCCATCGTGAAAGTTCACCCGAGGCGCACAGTTCCCGCCAGGAATCCCGGGTGTGGTCTCCCGGTGGCAGGGCTTGGATCAAGCGAAGCGACACGACACCCAACGCGAAGACATCCCAGCGGGGGCCCGGGGCACCGCCTTCGAACCGCTCGGCGGCAGCACCTCCCAGGTGCCTTCCACTGCAGGCACTTCGCTTGCCGTGGGTGAAAGCCCGAAGTCCACCACCGCCACTTCCCCGTGGGGACGCGCGATCAGATTCCCCGTAGACAGATCCCCATGGATGGTCCTCGTGCCGTGGATCCGGGCGACGGCAAGGCCCGATTGCAGGCAAAAGCGCGCGCCGATCCGCCGTCGCAAGAGTCGCTGGAAGGCGGTCCAGCGGGATGCCTTCCACCCAGGACATGGCCAGCCAAGGCTCCGAAACAGACAGATTTTGGTCCAGCAGCGCCGGTGCGACGCTTCCTCCCAGGCGCGACAACAGTTCACCCTCCCGGCGCAGCGACTCGCCCATGGAACGCCGAGCGACCTTGAGCACCACCCAGCGTCCAGGCACATCCTGCCAGGCCAGATACACCCTGGCCTGGCCACCCTGGCCCAGCGGGATCGGATTGGAAAATCCCCCCGGAAGTCCGTTCACTCTTTCCACCCCAGGGATTCCCGCAGCGCCCCGACTCTGGTCAGAAACCATTCGTTGGTCGAATCCCGCCGCAGGCCCATCTGCAGATACAGGATGGCTCCTTCCGGATCGTTCTCCGCGGCCGCCACCTCAGCCAGGCCCATGTAGGCGGGCAGGAATCCGGAATCGGCGGCCAAAGCACGCGAAAACCAGCGCTCCGCATCGATCGATCCGTTCCGGGCACGGGCGAGATTGCTCTTAAAATTGCGCCGACGGCGCGTGGTCGGGATCCACGTTCTGCGCCATCCTCGCCACCGCCTCGGCACGAGCGGACTGGCTGTGCGATTGCAACCACAGCGAGCCGTGGTACAACGCATCGGCAAGTTCGCCCCGGGTGTTTTGGTTGGAATCCAATCGCTCCACGATGGCCAGATCGCGCGACCCGCAACCATTCCTCCAAGGAGTCCAGTCCGAACTGGGAACGCTCCCGCACCCAGCCCAGACGCGCCATGGCCAGCCCCAAGCGGGCTTCCGCGCTTTGCGGGGCTTCCTGCACACACTGATCGTAGGAGGCATTGGCGCGCGCCAATCCTCCAGCTGGAGAAACTCCCGAGCATGATCCAGATCCGGGTCCCGGCAGGCGGCCAGGAACACGATCAAGAAGCTGGAAATCAGCAGAAAGCCACGACGCATGGTCAGATAAGATATGTTGAGCCCCGTGAATCAGGCACAGGGGGAGCACCCCACTTATTTGGATCGGTGGATGGGCGTCTGACCTGCAATGCTGGGACTGGCCTCCCTCGCCTCGCTGTACCTGACTGATCACCGGCATCGATGCCCACGCGTGGTGTTGGGACTCAGGCGCCCGGATTGCGGCGACTGGTGGAAGATGCAGGTTCAGGTACCTGTGTCGTGGGTGGTCCCTGGGGGCTGTTGTTGGAAGGCCCTCCTGCGCTAAGGGCTGGTGCCGCCAACCTGCGCCGTAGCCCACGGTGTGCCCCTTTCTGGATTTCTGCACCGGCGACGGCCCCTGGAAACCTTGGTGCAGGCGCATGATGCGCCGGATCTAGACCCGACCCCTCTGGGGACGTTGGAAGATTTCGGCACCTTTGATGGGGCTTATGGATTGCAACGAAAGGTTTGGCTGGAGCAGGCCATGGAACTGGGAGAGGAGAGCTTGGTTCGCGGACTGGAAATCCTGGAGCGAACACGTTGGGAAGCCCCGGCAAGCCATCCGCGTCGGCTATGGGCATTCTCGCCGGACGATCCGGTTTCCCCGCCCTGCGACACCCCCTGCCACAGATACCAGCGTCCCGCCGTCCGGAGCTCGGCCGACATTCCCTTTTTTGCGCCACCCGGCCGCCTTTCGGGGCGATCTCGACGAACTGGCAGCGCGATGACGGACTGGCGCTCCCGGCGTTTTGCCGCTCGGCTGCCACCTACCATGAAGCCACCCGGTCCAAGCCCAGATGGCCCATGTGCTCGCGGGGCAAGTTGGAACCTCGACCTGGCCCCGGCAACCATCTTGGAAATGGGCTCGGGGACAGCCATTTCACCCAGGCGCTGCGAAACCGCTTTCCCATGCCCAAATTCTACGACGGATCTTTCTAAATGCTGCGCCAAGTACAGCACCGCGGGGGGACACTTGTCGAATCTTTCGTTGGGAGATCCTCGACGGCAGGAACCCTGACACACCGAGGCCCCTTCGATCTGGTCGCTTCCAACGCGATGGTCCAATGGTTCCCGGATCTGACCTGCATCTGCACGCGTGCCGAAGCCTCCTGGGATCGCAAGGCACGCTGGCCATCGGCGGGTTTTGCCACGACCACTTCCCCGAACTGGACGCCATCCTGCGCTCGGACGAATTCGCTCTTACCCACTCCGGGCCAGGCCACGACCCTGCGCCCTGCCCGACATTTTGGTCTCCACGGGCTTTCGCGCCCGGAGGCTGGAGTCGTTTTCCTGGCCCCGAATCCGCACCAGCGCGGCGGCATTCCCAGGCCACCTTCGCGAAAGCGTGGCGCCAATCGCCCGCCTCCGGACGGACAGAGCTCGGGCAAGGAACGCCTGAAAAGGCCCTGACGCGTATCGAAGAGCGGTGCGCCACGCCCGACGGGATCGAAATCACCCGAAACCCTGGTTTCTGGTCGCTTCCTGAACCTCGCCGCATGGAAAAGGCGGCTTCCATCGACAGCCGCCTGTCCTGAGGAAGGGCGCAGCCCTGTCTCGGGCGGCGGCTTGACTGTCGAAAGGGTTTTGTGGTTCTCCCCACCGCCTGCTCCTTCGAGACGCTTCGCTTCGCCTCAGGACGAACGCGGTGGATGCTGGTTGCAAGTCGACAGATTACGTCCGATCAGCGATCCAACGAATCGAGCGCCGACAGGTAACTAGACCTTCGGTGAGGATTTCCGGCAGGAACCACTCCGTCGTGCCGTCGGAAAGCACATAGAAGGAACCCTGGTCGCCCGAAGGCGGCCAGGCTCGCGCCGATTGTCGAGTCCCGCGAGGTCCAGTTTGGCCTTGACGACACGAACGCCCAGCTCGGACATTTTTTGACTCACCGCCGGTCGATGGCAGGGCCGCGCCTCGTTCACCAGGCAGGTGGTGCACCAGTCGGCGGTGAAGTACAGAAACCACGGTTTTCCCGGGAAGCGCGCAGCCCTGGAGCGTGGACGGGCCGAACCTTTCCAGCGAGACCGCTTGCGGTGTGGGATTCGCGTCGTTCTCCACCTTTCCAGATCGTCCCCATCCGGCCAGAAATCCGTCGCCACGAACGCCGTTCGCGCCACCATCGTGGGTCCTGCCGGACGCACGTGCCCCACGGCGAAGCGCCCCAGGATCCATCCGCCGGATCCCGACCATCACCCAGATCCTGCCACCACCGCCACCGCGTCGGACCCAGCGAGTCTTCCCACCAGCCACGCCAGCCAGACCGCGCTTGCGGCTATCGCGAATCCCAGCGCCTGCTTGAGGGTTTCCATCCAGGCCCCCGCTTGTGACCCAGGCCATCGCACGCGGAAAACCTGACAACAGCAAGTAAGGCGAGGCCATTCCCGCCCCCAACGCGAAGAAGACAAGAAGTGTCTGGAAGGCGGGCAGCGTCAGGGTGTAGCCCAGCGCGGTCCCTATGAACGGAGTGCCGTGCACGGAGTGGCCACCAGCGTGGCGGTGATGCCCGTGAAAAAGGAGCTCGCCCAGCCCTGGCTGGGAACTCCTGACACCTTCCCCGACAGGAACGCTCCCGTCTCTGAACACGCCCCACAGGTTCAGGGGAGATCAGGTCCATCAGCACGGAAAGCACCGCCACCACGCGCGGCGACTGCAGATGGAATCCCAGCCCAGGGTTTCACCGCCCGAGCGCAAGAACAACAACAGTCCCGCCAGCGGCAGAAAGCCTACCACCACGCCCAGCGAATACAGCGCGCCAAGGGCCAGCACCTTTGCGATCCATTCTCTTTTGGCGAAAACCAGCACCTTGAGCGAGAGCACCGGCAACACGCACGGCATCAAATTCAGCAGCAATCCCCGAGGAAGGCTAAAAAAGGGCCTTCCACAGGCCCGAAAAGATCCACCCTTGGCTTCGCCTCCTGCCTGGAGGCGGCGATGAAGCCGGTGAAGGTGTCCGCCGCGGAGGTACGCACCAGCGGCACCGAAATCTGGACGGCCGGGAGGCCTTTCCAGGGCGCATCCGGCAGCAGCACACCTTCGGAGGGTGTCCGGGTCGGCGATACCCGAAGACGTCGCGACGGGATCACCAGACGAAACTGTCCGGCAGGTGTTCCAGCTTCTGGGGCGGGGTTGTCCAGCACTCCCTGCTCCAGTGGCAAAAACCGCAACTTGCCGGGAACGCCTTGCCCAGGCGCTTTCCGGAAAGCACCACGGCGTTGGCCGGTGAAGGCCGCGAAACGTCCAACCCGCAAGCGGGCGCGGAAGATCCCGGCGGGCCTTCTCGGTGCGCCTCCCAGCGCGGATCGGCGTACCGCCGTGGCCGCCGCCACAGGAATCTCCAGCTCCAGCTCCGCCTTTGCCCGGAACGCAGATAGTCTTTGCATTCGGGTTTACATTTGGCCGAACCTGCCAAATCGACCTTGGCCGGAAGCGGAAGGGACGATCTGGACGGAAAACGGCGCGGCAAGGTGGTCTTCCATGGTAGCCGTAGGTGGTCATCAACGGTTCCACTGGGATGGTTTCGGGCGCCGGCCAGAGCATCGGAGTCCACGGATGCCACCTCGGAAAGGGTTTTCCATGCGACCGAGGGCGGTACGCCCGCGTCGCCCGGATTGATCCAGAAGTGCCATCCCGGCCTGGCTCCATTCTCAGACCCACCGACAACGGTTTTCCTGGGCCGGATAACGGCTCGGCGACCAGGGAGACCTTTGATGTGGGGAGTCGGTGCGGTGGCCGTGAAGAAACAAGAGGATTCTGATTGGAGCATAGATCCAGGGAATCTACCAACTGCCACCTTGCTGACCCGCCTGCCAGCGCCGTGCGGCTCATTCGAACCGCTGCGCGTCCTGATTCTCACCTCCGTGTACCCACGCCACCACGACGATTCCGAAGTGCCCTGGATGCGGGAATCCGTTCGCCGCTTGGTTCGCGAGGGCGTGGAAGTGGAGATCCTCGCTCCTCTTGGGCGGCCTGGCCAGCCACGATCGACGTGGCGTGCGCGTGCACCGGTTCCGCCATGCCTGGGCCCCTTTGAATTTCTCACCCACGACGAAGGCGCCGCCACCAAGACCAAAAAGCAAGCCTTGGCTCCAACTTCTGGCCATTCCTCACATCTTGCTCGGATTTGTCGCCTGCTGGAAGCTTTGCGCGCCCGGAAAATTCGATCTGATCCATTGCCACTGGCCGTTCCTGCACGGCTTGATCGCCCAGGCCGAAAGCCGCTGGCGCAAAGCTCCCGCTGGTCCTGGAACCCATGGGGCGGAGCTTTGCCGATGCGCCGCAAACGGTGGATCCGACCCATTCTGCATTGGCTTCGGGGCAAGCCCAAGCGGTGCTTTGCAACAGCTCGTTCACTCGCGGCAAGATCCACGCTGTGCGCGAAGTGGCCGTGAGCTTCCCTACGGCACCACCTTGCCGGAATCCACCGCTGCGCCGAGTCTGGGCCACAAGCAAGCGATCCTTTCGAGATCCTCTTTGTGGGCAGGCAACATCGAGCGCGCGAAGGAATCGAGCATCTGATCGATGCCATGGCGCATCTGCAGGGGGATCGCTTC
>JADKBN010000006.1 GCA_016715065.1 Fibrobacterota bacterium | reverse complement strand
CGATGCGGCCCATGGTGCCTCCCGCGCCACTGTCCTGCGAGAAGGGAAGAAGGTGGTCTTCCGGAATTTGTCCATTCCCGTCGGCGTCCTGGAGCAGATCTCGCTGGATGGAAAAGCCTTGGGGCAGGCACCGGTGACGGATGGCCAGTCCACCTTGGCCAACCCGCCCGCGGCGTGAGCCTGTGGCGTGTGCGCTCCCCCTTCAGGAGTGGTCTCGAAGCATCGCGCCTGATCCTTCCCTGAGCTTCGTCCCACCGGTCGCGGCCTCTCCGGACTGTTCCATCGCTCCCCCCAAGAATCCCCTCCTTGGGGGATCCGCAACGGGTTGTCTACCTTCTGGATCATGCTGACTCCCGCTTTGCTCCTGCAATCCGTTCTCCTGTCCCTCAGCCAAATGACCGGCCTTGTCCGGTCTCCCTTGGATTCCCTGCCCACAAACGCCTATTCCTGGGCATCCTATCCTGTCGGCACCCAAATCGTATGGAAAAGTCAAGGGTTCGATTCCGTCGGAGTCCAGACCGATTCAATGCGTTGGGACATCCAGATTTCCACGGATCGTCGGATGAACTGGGATTTGACCAGATCCACGGTCGGCTCCGAAGACCAACCCCAAAGACTCCGGGAAATCTATTGGGGAATCTCGCAGGGCAATCATGCCGACTCGATGAAGCAGTTCCTTTGGACAGACTCCACAGGCTGGGTGGAGGCTTTCAGCTATCGCGAGAAGGTGGCGGGCGCTGTCAAGCGTTGGATCGTAATGCCGGGCCCGGCTTGGGCATCGAGCGCACCTTTCGACACATTGGAACAGTCGGAATCCGTTCCACTGGGCCTGAAAGTCCGCCGAGAGGTGGATTTCAATGGATTGGTCCACGTGGACTCCGTTTGGAAATCCGCCGATGGAACTCCTCTTCGCGCCAGCGAAGCGTTGACCACTCCCCCGCAACTCTCCTGGTACTTTGCGCTGGTGGGCCAGACCCACTCGTATGTCTTCCGAGACGGGCATATGGTGTTCGACACCATCCGGTCGCACGGGTACGAGAACGGCAACACCGACACTTCCTGGACAGACACGCTCCGCTACCAGTGGGAAAATGGAAGGTTGATCCGGTACACCAGCGCGATCGATACCGTCTGGATGGAGTGGTCGGCCACCGGGCTTCCGATCCGCCATCTGCACCATACTTGGTCACCCCGATTCCCGAACGAATTTCCCAGAAACCTGAGCATCCGCGAGACCCGCTTCGATGACCAAGGCAGGGAGATATCCTACCTGGAGACCTCCTCCCATTCCGACTACTTTTCCCTCGACACCAACGATTTCCAAGGCTCATTGCCCCTTCCCTCCAAGAGCGTGGCCCTGTCGTGCCGCAAATCCAGCAAGGTGAGCATGGACTTCAGCCGTGAGAATTGCCGCATCCAGGATGTGGATGTGTTCCAATGGGAGATCTCCGGTGTCCCCGTCCGCTCGCCCGCCAAAGGAGTCCGACAAGCCACCGTTCGCATGGATGGCAAGAAGGCCATTTTCCAGAATTTGTCCATCGCCGTGGGTGTGCTGGAGATGGTCTCGCTGGATGGAAAAAACCTGGGGCAGACACCGGTGACGGATGGCCAGGCCACCTTGGCCCATCCACCGCGCGGCGTGAGCCTGTGGCGTGTGCGTTCCCCTGCCGGTGCGGCCTCCGAAGCATCGCGCCTGATCCTTCCCTGATCAGAGCCATTCTCGCTCAAGACCTCTCCTCGCTCCTCGGGTCGCTCCCCGGCAAAACGAGTCTGGGGGATCCGGGAGGGGTTGGCTACATTCCCGTTCATGCCCACTCCCGCTTTGCTCCTGCATTCCGTCCTTTTGTCCCTGAGCCAAATGACCGGGCTGATCCCCTCACCCGGCGATTATCGAGAGTTCGAATTGCCTCCATGGGAAGGGTATCCCGCGGGAACGAAAATCCTCCAGAAAAGCCAAGGCTTCGATTCCACGGGACGCCAGACCGATTCATCGCGTATGGAACTGTTCATTCTCCCGGATCTCCGTTTGGATGTGGCCTATTCGCAATACCGGCTGGCTCCGAACAAATCCGGGTACAGTGAATCCTATCGAGGGTTTGCCTTCTACACGCCTGCGGATTCCATGAAGCAATCCTCCTGGACCGATTCCACAGTTCCGCAGGAGGAGTTTCGCATTCGCAAAGAGGTGGTCGGCTCGGTGACGCGCTGGATCTCCATCCCGGGTCCGGGCTTTCAGGATTGGGCGCCCCTTCGATACCTGTGAACAAACGGGGGACTCCCTTTCCGCGCTCCAAGTGCGCCGAGAAGTGGACCTTGATGGCGATGTCAGGTTGGATTCCGTCTGGAGAACCCCTGACGGAAAATGGATCAAGGCCACGGAAACCTTGCTGGCCTCCACCGGAAGATCCTATTCGGTCAACCGCCGCACCCACCGGTACGGATACCAGAATGGAGTCCTCGTTGCGGACACCATTTCCTCCCGCGGAGCCAACAGCTACCAGGGTCTGGACACGACCTGGCAAGACACCCTGCGTTACAGTTGGGAGAACGGAAGGATCATCCGTTACACCGCGCCACGGACACCGTCTGGATGGAATGGTCCTCCACCGGCAAGCCAGTTCGACTCCTCGACCGCAGTTGGTTCCAAACCACTCCCGACCAAAGAAGCCTGAGTCTGACCCTGAAGCAATGGGATGCTCAGGGAAGGATCACCTCCCAACTACGCTCCAACGGTTCGGGCTTCTGGATCGATTCCAGCGAGTACACCGGAAACATCTTGTTTCCTTCCTGACCTGGCCCTTGAGTTGCAAATCACCAAGGAAAGCCTGGACTTCTCCTCGCGGAAATTGCCGCATGGGGATTAGGAACTATTCCAGACGGAAATCTCGGTGTGCCCGTCCGCTTCCCCGCTCGAAGAGTTCGCCAAGCCACCGTCCGCATGGACGGCAAGAAGGCCATCTTCAGAATTTGTCCATCGCCGCGGGAAAGCTGGAGCTCCTTTCGTTGGAGGGAAAGCTCTTCGCTCAAACACCTGGTGGCGGAGGGCCAGGCCACCTTCGCCCACCCTCGCGGCGGAGTCCTGTGCGCGTGCGTTCCCCTGCCGGTGCGGCCTCCGAAGCATCGCGCCTGATCCTTCCCTGATCAGAGCCACTCCCTCTCGGGACCACTCCTCGCTCCTCGGGTTGCACCCTGGAAAAACGAAACTTTGGGGATCCGGGAGGGGTTGGCTACATTCAAGGCCATGCTGACTCCCGCCCTACTCCTGCATGCCTCGATGTTTTTTCTCACCCAAGCCACCGGCCTGATCCTATCGCCGCTGGATACCCTTCCACTGGACCGCGAAGCGTGGGAAGACCTTCCACCTGGATCGCAGGTCATCCAGAAAACGCGAAGGCTCAATGGGACCGGCGAAGTCGTGGATTCCACGTTGTTCCAAATTCGCGTGCAACCAGGCAAAACCTACGATGTGGAGTGGACCGGCTTCGAATCCAGCATTCGGCGCGATCGTTTGTGGGGATTTTCCAGACGGCACCCTGGCGATAGCGCGGATTCCTACAAAAAGACCGACTCCACGGATTGGGAATTCCGGTGGTCCTACCGCAAGAAGACGGGTCCGGATTGGGATCGTTGGATCTCCACGACGGCATCCGACAAGGACATCTCCGTCCAGTTCGATTCACTGGAACAGACCGCGAACAGATCCAATCCCATCCAAGTTCGCCGAGAGGTTGAGAAAGACGATTACATTCGGACCGACTCGGTGTGGACCCTCCCGGATGGACGTCCTTCGCGGGGATCGGAAACCATCCGAACAACGGCTCCAAATCGATTTCCATCCATCTCGCGCGTCGAGCATTCTTGGAACTGGTCCGATGGCCGGATCATCGCGGATACGATCCGCAATCGTGGAAGCGAGGGCCAAGCGATCGGCGATACCAGTTGGGCTGACACGCTTCGCTACAGCTGGGAACAAGGCCGCCTGGTGAAGTACACCGGCTCCGTCGATTCCGCATGGATGGAGTGGTCTCCCACAGGAACACCTGTCCACTACCTGTACAGATCCTGGTCCCCTCGGTTTCCTTCCGCGAACACCACCAGATATCTGAATACGGAGGAGACCTGGTGGGATGCGCAGGGCCGGCAAATCTCCAGCCACTCCAGCTACAATTTCAGCATGGACATCGATTCCCTGGAATACCTTGGGTCGTCCGCCTTCCCCTCCCGGAACCTGCGAATTTCCTGCACGTATTCGATGCCTGGCAATGCGGAGCCTTCCGAACCGGATTGCCGCACCGACCATATCGAGCTCATCGAAACCACCGTTTCCAACGTTTCCCTCCACGAACCCGCTCGCGGATCGCTCCGGGCTGTCGTGCGCATCGCAGGCCAGATTGCGCTTTTTCAAAATCTGTCCATTGTGCGCGGACAGCTGGAACACCTCACCTTGGACGGAAAGCTCCTCGCCAAAATTCCGGTGGTGGATGGGCAAGCCACGCTCGCCCACCCCCGGCGCGGAGTCACGCTTTGGCGCGTGCGCTCCCCCACCGGTGCCGTGTCCGAGGCTTATCGCCTGATCCTTCCCTGACGGCGCCGCGATGGCTACCTTGGGCGCCCATGGCCCAAGAACCCAGCCGCCGCCAGAGCGCCCAACGCGTGGGCCGATTCACCGAATCGGTCATCCGCGAACAAAGCCGCATCGCCTTGGAGCACGGGGCCATCAACCTGGCCCAAGGCTTTCCGGACTTCGATCCGCCCGCCTTCCTGATAGAAGCCTTGCAAGCCGTGCTCGCCAAGGGCGGCAACCACCAATACGCCAATACCTGGGGCGCACCGGAATTCCGTCTGGCGCTCTCGCGCAAGATCTCCAGGGAGGTCGGGCGCATGGTGGATCCCGATCGCGAACTCACCGTGACCTGCGGCAGCACCGAGGCCATGATCGCCGCCATGATGGCCATCCTGGATCCGGGCGATCACGTGGCCGTGTTCAGCCCCTATTACGAAAACTACGCCGCCGACGGCATCCTCGCCGGAGCCGAAGCCGTGCACGTGCGGCTCCATGCCCCCCACTGGCGATTCGATCCGGAAGAGTTGCGATCCGCCTTTCGCGACCAGGGCTGCAAGGCCCTGGTGGTGTGCAACCCCTCCAACCCCTGCGGCAAGGTGTTCACGCTCGAAGAACTGGAAACCATTGCGGCAATCTTGCAGGAATACGATGCCCTCGCGGTGACCGACGAGGTGTACCAGCACATCACCTACCACGGGCGCACCCACATCCCCCTGGCCACGCTGCCGGACATGGCCGACCGCGTGATCACCTGCTCCAGCCTTTCCAAGACCTACTCCATCACCGGTTGGCGCCTGGGCTATGTCTGGGCCTCGCCACGCTGGACGGATGCGGTCCGCAAGGTCCACGATTTCCTGACGGTGGGTGCCGCCCACCCGCTGCAGATGGCCGCCATCGCGGGATTGGAACAGCCGGATTCCTACTACCAGGAATTGTCCAAGGAATATTCCCGGCGCCTGGAAATCCTGCTTCCGGCGCTTTCCGACGCGGGAATCCCCGCGCTACGCCCGCAAGGGGCCTATTTCTTGCTAGCCGACATCTCCTCCACCGGGATGGGAGATGTCGAATTCTGTCAATTCATGGCCCGCGATCTGGGCGTGTCCCCCGTGCCAGGCAGCTCGTTTTTCGAGTACCCGGTGGGGAACCTGGTGCGGTTTCATTTTTCGCGCAGGGACGAGACCCTCCACGAAGCCGCGCGGCGCCTGCGCAAGCTCCCCAGGATGCTCTGAGGCTTTCCACAGCGAACGTGACCTCTCCATTCCGCGCGCTCCAAGCGATGATCAAGGCCTGACCACGTTCACCGCAGTGACTGGACCCTCGTTGCCCAGGCGTATGCGCAGGAGAGCGCCGCCACGCCTATCCGCCAACACCGAGACTTCCGAGCTCAACGCGATGGAAGTCCATATCGCGTGGCCCCGCAGATCCGACAACTCCACACGCGACCCGATGGGAAGCCCGGAAATTTTCCAGCCGCGGCGATCTGCATGCACACTCCAGGGAACCGTCCTTCCGGATACGATCCCCGTTGCAGCGCTGTCGTAGGGGTGCTTGTTCAGGGAAAAGAACCGCTGGAACAGGGCTTTGCGACCGGAGTTCGGAACATCCCGCATGTCGCCGAGTGAATCAGAAAACTCCAACGACCACCCATGGAACTCCTTGTAGGCGTGGTACGACCAATCCCAGCCGTATTCTTCGAACAACGGGATCACATCGGAAAACCACCGCATGGAGCTGTGGTCGGCCGCCCACCGCACGCAGGAAAACTCTCCCACGTAGATCGGCACACGGTACTTTTTCTGGAAAGCCAACGCCGGCGCCAGGGTTTTCCGGTGCATGGCCGTATCCCAGAATTTGCCATCGATGGTCCCTGGATAGATCGCACCGAATGGCGGATACTTCTCCCCTATGCCCTGGTGGGTCAATTTGAAAGGCCAGTAATAATGGAAACTGTAGACCACCTTGGGGATGTCGTAGCCTCGCCGCCAGCCGACCGGACGCAACTGCGGGAAGGTGGGAACGTCTCCGAAGGGGGTTTCCACCACGATCACTTTCCCCGTATCGATCGCCCGCACCGCGCGCGCCAGGGTGTCGGCCAAGTCATCCCACAGAAGCACACCTTCCTGCCATTTGTTCATGTCGGGTTCGTTGGCCAGATCGTACGCCCAGATCTGGCTGCTGTCGCGATAATGCAAGGCGAGTTTCCGCCAGGTTTCGATCAATTTGGATTGGGTCTGCGTGGAGCGGAAGAGTCCACGTGACAAATTGTGCATGCACAGCACGACCTTGATGCCCGCCGTTTTGAAGGTCGGCAGGTACGAATCGAGGTTCCGGATGCTGTAGTCGAGGATCGAATCGTAGGTGGACTCCGCCAAGGCGCTGTCAGATCCCCAGAACTGCCAGCGCATGAGGTTGCCTTTCCAAGTTCTGCCAAATTCCGTCACGGCCTGCCTGGTCAGGGTGGGCCCGACCTGCGCACCACGCAAACGAGTCGGGGAGAAATCGGGAATGGGAAGGGTCGAGTCGCGTTCCGGCAGATCCATCCAGGCGAAGCGTCGGATGCAGATGCTGTCGATCTTGGCCACGCCAGCGACCTTTTCGATCCCCCACGCGAGCTGGATGGATTTGACGTCCTTGGCGACCGTGTAGCGGAACATCGATCGTTTGTGGGCGAATGCCTGCCCCTCGGGCCAGGGAAGCTGTGGATAGCTCCTGACGCCGTCTGCCCCGGTCACGATCAGCATCACCTTCACGCCATTCCAGCTTTGCACCCGAGTGGTCAAACTGTCGGCGCTTGACCACGCCGTCACCATCACCTGCCATCCCCGCAACGAATCCACCGGGATGTCGAGGTATTTCACGATGCTGATCGAGCTGTCTTTGGTCCGGAACGTGGCCGTGTCCAACAAACTTACATGGACAGGCGGTTCAAGCGCGGAAGCTGGCCCGAGCAACGCCGTCAGAACCAAGATCAGGGAAATCGGGAGTCGGGACATGAACCAATCATACATCTCCCACTCGGTTGCCTACCAGCGCTTGCAGACCTCGATGTTGAAGGCCGAATACAGCCGCCCGTAGGCCGTGCGCAAGCCCGTTCCTCCGGCACGCAGGCCCACCGGCCCCACATCCCAGCCCACGTCCATCGCCTTGTAGAGAGCCCCTTCCGTGGGGCTGTAGGCCATGGAGAAACGAACCTCGCCGTGATCCATGCCCACCAACGGAAGAATGGTCTGGAACCCCACCGTGGGACCGATCCGATCGCGGTTGCCCTGGACAGCGGCTTCGATCGCGGAGGACGACCACACGCCGACGGTGAACCAGAGATCCGGGAGATTCCGCATCCGGACCGGAAGCCATCCGGCTTGAACGATCGTCGATGCCCCCACGGGAGAGGTTTCGTCGTCTGTCAAAATCTGTACATCGGCCTGGGCCAGCCAGCGATCCTTCCGCAAGGACAGATCCACCCGCCCGATCCAGCCCCCTTCCACACCGGGATCGTAGCCGTAATAGGGAAATCCGCCGATGGCCACCCAGCCATGGAAGCCCGACAATTCAGGGGACATCTTCGACGGCTTGGCGATCGATTCCACCGAAACGGTAGGGAGTGTGTCGGAGGCCGCTGTTGACAACCCCAAAGCGAGAAGCAAGGCGATCATAGCCGGAACTCCAATCCCGCGAAGGTCCCGGATTGTTTGCCGGAGGCGCCCTCCCCGATGATCCAGAAATTGTCTCCATGGACCTGAATCCCCACGTTCCGGCTGAAGAACCAACGCATTCCGCAGGAAAATCTCCCGATCTGGTAGCCTGCCAGGCTACGACTACCTCTAAGCTCCACGAAACCTTCGTCCAGGCCCCAAACGGCCCAACGAGCGGCCCCGCCGAACAGAAGCGCCGTGCGACTCCCGTCCTTGCCAGCCAGCCAATCGCGCGAGAAATGGATGAAGCCCAGGCTGGGACCTCCGGACATCCACCAACCGGTGGGTGGCCCGATCTCCAGCTGCAGACGCGATTCCCCCGCCCAATCCAGCTGGGAACCATCCTTGTTCAGGTACACGCCGGTGGGAGCCTGGAACTGCACGTACCCTCCCGACGAGCCACCCCACAATCGCGTGTGCAGCACGGGCTGGACATCGACCATGGCGGCGTACACGTCACGGGCCGGGTATCCGGACTCGCGACGGGCGATCTTGGTGGCCAACCACGACGATGGCGCGGGGTAGATCCCGCCGAATTCATGGACCGCCGCGGTGTCCGAAGCTGCGAGACTTCCAGCGGCACAGAGGGCAATCAGGCGGAGAGTTCGTGAAAACATTGGTCGGCAATGTAGGAAATGGATTTGGCCCATTTGCGAATCAGAACCCCGGCATCCCCGGGAATCCGCCCATGCCGCCGCCTTTTCCGCGGGCGCCCATGAGCTTTTGCATCTGCTTCATCTTGCCGCCCATCTTGGAGAACTGCTGCATCATCTGCTTCATCTGGTCGTACTGCTTGAGGACCTGGTTGACCTGCTGCAAGTCCGTTCCCGAACCCTTGGCGATACGCGCCCGACGTTTTCCGTCGATGATCTTGGGGCTCTTGCGCTCCTGCTTGGTCATGGAGGAGATGACCGCCTCCACGCGCACGATGGCCTTCTCGTCGATCTCGCCGGCTTTTTCCTTGAGCTTGCCCGCACCGGGCAGCATGCCCACGATGTCCATCACCGATCCCAATTTTCGCACCTGGCGGATCTGCGCGAGCATGTCCTCCAGATCGAACTGGTTCTTGAACATGCGCTTGCCGAGCCGCTCGACCTCACCCTGGTCCAGCCGCTCCTGGGCACGCTCCACCAGGCCCACGACGTCGCCCATGCCCAGGATGCGGCCGGCCATGCGTTGGGGATCGAAGACTTCGAACGCCGCGATCCCTTCGCCAGTGCCCACGTAGAGCAACCGGGCCTTCGTGGCCTCGCGCAGCGAGAGAGCCGCGCCGCCGCGGGCATCGCCGTCGGTTTTTGTCAGGATGGCGCCGGAAATGGAGAGCTTCTCGTGGAAGGTCTTGGCTACACGAACGGCTTCCTGGCCGGTCATCGCGTCGGCGACGAACACGATCTCCTGGGGCTGGAGCTCCTTTTTCAGTTTCAGGAGCTCGTCCATCAACAATTCGTCGATCTGCAATCGTCCGGCGGTATCGAAGATCACCAAGTCGCAGGCCGCATCGCGGGCGGCTTGGCGGCCACGCTTGGCGATGGCCAACACATCCTTCTCGCCGGGTTCGGCGTGGACGGGAACCCCGATCTTCTTTCCCAGCACCTGCAACTGGTCGACCGCCGCGGGCCGATACACGTCGCAGGCCACAAGCATGGGGCGGCGTGCGCGCTTTTCCTTGAGGTGGTTGGCGAGCTTGGCCGCGGAGGTGGTCTTGCCGGAACCCTGGAGGCCCACCATCATGACCAGCGTGGGATTGCCCGGGAAGTTGGGCTCGGCGGCCTCGCCTCCCAGGGTTTCCACCAAGGAGTCGTGGAGGACCTTGATCATGTGCTCGCCGGGTGTCACGGACAACGTCACGGACTGGCCCAAGGCGCGCTCCTTGACCTTGGCGACGAAGGATTTGGCCACGTCGAGCTCGACGTCGGCCTCCAACAGCGCGCGGCGGACGTCCCGGAGCGAATCCGCGACGTTTTCATCGGTGAGCCGCGCTTCGCCACGCAGCTTCTTCATTGCCTCTTCCAGGCGTCTACTGAGTTGCTCGAACATCGGAGGGGAAAGGTAATCCCCGCCGGTCCTCCATCGGGGAAGGCTCCTGCGATTTCCCTAGTGCCGCACCTGCCTCCAAGAGCTATGATGGACAGGTGATGGCCCTCGCCTTCCTCAACCTCGAAGGATCGTCCATGGTCCTACCGCCCTCTCCCCGGGTTGTGCCATCATGAGCGCTCGGCTGGACCGGTTGTGGCTGACCGCCGAGGCCAGGCTGCTGGGACGGCTACCGCCCACACTCCATTACCACGGCCCGCACCATACCCTCACGGACGTGATCCCGGCCATCCATCGCCTCGCACACGGCGAGGGGGTGGTTCCGTACGACCTGGAGCTCCTGCTGGTGGCCGGCCTCTATCACGACATGGGGTTCATCGAGTCGTACAACGGCAACGAGCAGATCGGCGCGCGCATGGCGGCGGAAGCCATGCCGGAATTCGGCTACGGCCCCGCCGAGATCGGCCGGGTCATCGACCTGATCCTCGCCACCGAGCTCAAGGAGATCGACGGTGTCTGGCGTCAGGATCCGGGCTCGGACCTGCTCAAGCAGATCCTCTGCGACGCCGACCTGGACAACCTGGGCCGCGAGAATTTCTTCGACGTATCGGACACGTTGCGTCAGGAATTGTCCGAACAGGGCAAGCAGTTCGAGGAGCTCGAATGGCTGACCAGACAAATCCTGTTCATCTCGCAACAGGAGTGGTTCACGCGCACGCAGCGCCAAGACCGCCAACAGGAGAAGTCCCGCAACGTGGCCAGACTGCGCCGGAGCCTGGCCGCCCTCCTTTAAGACGAAATCCGATTGGAATTGGAACGATCCGTTCGTCCTGAGGAGGCCCGCAGGGCCGTCTCGAAGGGCGAACGGTCAGTCATTTCCTTCGCGCTCCGGATGGTTATTCCGGGCGCTGGAGCGGGAACAGCAACACGTCGCGGATGGAGGATTGGTCGGTCAGGAGCATCGCCATGCGGTCGATGCCGATCCCCACTCCACCCATGGGCGGCATGCCGTATTCCATGGCGCGCAGGAAATCCTCGTCCAGAGGGTGAGTTTCATCTTCCCCACCCCTGCCGCGCTCCACCTGCTGTTCCAGAAGCCGACGTTGCACGATCGGATCGTTGAGCTCGCTGTAGGAGTTGCCCACTTCCATCCCCGCGATGGCTGGTTCGAATCGTTCCACCAGAGTGGGGTCCGCCCGATGCACCTTGCAAAGCGGCGTGGATTCCAACGGATGGTCCATCACGAAGGCCGGCTCCCAAAGGTCGGGCTCCACCATTTCCTCGAACGCGAGCATCATCGCCCTTCCGCGCGTGAAGGTTCCGTCCAGTTCCCAGTGGTTTCGCTTGATCAGATCCTGGAGTTCGTCGTCGGCCATGGCATCGATGTCCACACCCTTGCGCTTGAGCGCGGTCTTGACGGGCAGGCGTTCCCATTGCCCGAAGAACGTGGTCAATTCCCGTCCCTGGTACACCAGCGGCACGTCGCCCGCCTGGATGGCTTGGCATTCACGCTCCAAGGCTTCCGGCGTGACCCCACGGGCCAGAGCGCTGCGGCGGGCCTTGAGCTTGAGCACGGTTTTGGCCGCGCGCTGCCAGATGGCCTGGAAATGGACCATCATGTCGTTGTAATCGGCGTAGGCCTGGTAGAACTCCACCTGGGTGAACTCCGGATTGTGGGTCCGGTCGATCCCTTCGTTGCGGAAGTCCTTCACGAATTCGAACACGCGGTCGAATCCGCCCGCGATCAGGCGCTTCAAGTAGAGCTCGTTGGAAACCCGCAGATAGAGAGGGATGTCCAGGGCATTGTGATGGGTCACGAAGGGGCGCGCGGATGCTCCACCGTAGATGGCCTGCAAAGTGGGAGTTTCCACTTCCAGGAATTGCTGTTCCAGTAGGTAGGAGCGCACTTCCTGGACCATCGCGGTGCGCAGGCGAAAGACGTTGGCGACTTCCGGATTGACGGCCAGATCCGCGTAACGCTGCCGATAACGGGCTTCGATGTCGGTGAACAGGCTGGATTGGAACGACTTGCGACCGATCACCTTGCCGGATTCGTCCTTGGTCTCTTCCACCTTGGGAAAGGGCAGCGGCTTTATGGACTTCGACAAGAGCTCGAAGCCGTTGGGGCCCACTGCTTGAAGAGTCAGTTCGCCGGACTTGGTGCGCATCAGCACGCCCCGCACCCCAATAAAATCCCCCAGATCCAGACTGCGCACAACCGGCCAGATGGCATCGCCTTGCCCCAGAACCAAACCTGCTTCCTGGGCGTCGTCGTCCTTGCGCAGGTAGACTTGGATTCGTTCGTGGTCGTCCTGGATATTCAGGAATGCCGTTTTTCCGGATCCACGAAAGGCCACCACCCGGCCAGCCAGTGAATAGGTTCCCAAAACACGCAATGCAGCGCTTTCCTTGCCTTCGCCCATCAACCGCAGATCCGCAGCCCGATGGCTGAATTCGAACCGGTAAGGATATGGCTCTACCCCCAACTCCCGGATTCGGCGGAGATTTTCACGGCGGGCAAGCTCTTGATCGGTCAGGGCTTGGGCCCCTCCGGTGGAGATCTGTTCTGACATAGTGGCAGGAAAAATAACTCAACCGGGATTCAATCATTCCGCAATTGCGCGGAAACGAAAAAAGGCCCTCCTGGAATCAATCCAGAAGGGCCTTTGAGAGCGGGATAAGAGACTCGAACCCTCGACCTTCTCCATGGCAAGGAGACGCTCTACCAACTGAGCTAATCCCGCGTCGTTGGGAGGAAAAATATAGGCCGTCCCAGGACTCGCGTCAAGGGGACGGCCGGAAAAAAATCAGGTCAAGGAATAACGGGTGCCGCGAGCCTTGCCGGTGCGGCCGATCTTGCGCTCGGCAACCAACTCGTCGAGGGTCTTCTTGAGGGTCAGACCGTCGAAGCCGACCTTGGCGGCGACTTCGGTGATGGTCAGGGTGGCGCCTTCCAAGGCGGTCAGAACGCGCTCGGCGCGCTCGCCGGCGGGCATGCTGGAGCTGGAGGCAGCGCGTCCACGACGGACAGGTGCAGCCTCGCCATCACGGTTGCGGATCTTGTCTTCCAGATCGCGAATCGCCTTTTTGTGTTCGTCGATCTGGCGACGGATTTCGCCGACTTCGGCGCTCTTGCGACGCTGGATTTCCTTGACGAGATCTTCGGTGGAAAGGTCTTGCAACGACATGTAATATCTCCTGATTTAGGCATTCATTCATGCCCTGGTTTCCAAGGAAAGGGGCGATAAAGCACGACGCTCCCCTATCTGGGATTAAAGAATACAGGGGGTGTGCGGGAATGTCAATACCAATGCCGATCTTTATTGGAAAAAGATCGGCATTGGTACGCTTCAGGGATCAGAGGCGATTGCGTGTGATTTCGTACAATGCGATTGCTGCTGCCACGGAAGCATTGTAGCTCTGCAGGTTCTCGTTCATGGGCAATCGAATCAAGCGAGCGCAAGGCCTGCGTAAATGGGGCGGAATGCCACGATCTTCACCGCCCGCCACCAAAACCACGGGTCCTGGAAACGAAACGGTGCGAATTTCCTCGCCACGAGCATCCAATCCCACCACCAGAAAACCCAATGCGGAAAGATCTTCCAGTACGTTTTCCAGGTCGTTGGGCCGGGCAACGGGCAAATGAGTCAGCGTTCCAGCCGAGGTTTCTTCCACGATGGGCGTCAATCCGCAGCCGCCCTTGCGAGGCAAAAGCAAGCCTTTCACTCCCATGCCAACGCAGGTCCGGACCACAGCGCCCAAATTCCGGGGATCCTCGATAGCCGCGGCCACCACCACGATGGGATTCCCGCCCTCTTTCACACTTTGGGCGAGCTTTTCACGAAGTTCGGTCCACTCTGCGAATTCGCGCACGTTGCAAACCGCAACCACGCCCTGATGCCTGCGCCCCAAAGCGCGGACAGACAATTCCTTGGCCATCAACTGCTGGCAGGGAACACCATTTTCTTCGGCGAGTTTTTGCAATTCGTAAAGCCTGGGCTCGCCTGCGCCACGCTCCAGGAGCAAGCGCTGGATGCGCCGAGGCTCGCTTTCCAGGAGGGATTGCACCGCATGCTGGCCACAGACGATTTCTGCGGCGTTCTCCCGCTCGACAATGGGCTGGTCTTCCCGGGCAGGACGCGGATTGGCCCTGCGATCTCCGCCCTGGAACCGGTTGTCGCGAAAGCCGGACGCACCTCCCCGAGCTTCCCGAGGGAACTCTAGCCGCGATTGTCCGTGAAACGAGCGAGCCTGTTGTGGCCGTTCGCCATGTGGCCGTTCTCCAAAGGAATCCCGACGCGCATCGCGAGACGGCTCCTGTTGGGAACGGGGCTGGAAGCCTCGATTGCCGTTGTCTCTACCGGCTCTGTCTTCCATTCGCGAGTCTCTGGGCGGGGCGGACTCCGGACGAGGCGAAAACGACCGCGGTTGGCTGCGGTGTTCGCCGCGACCCTTGTTCGGGCCGTTCAACGCCGGACCGTCACGGCGTGGCGACTGCGAACGGCCTCGACAAACTGGGCGAAAAGATATTCGGAATCATGTGGACCAGGAGATGCCTCTGGATGGTATTGAACGGAAAACACAGGAAGGGACTTGTGGCGCATTCCCGAAACGGTGTTGTCGTTGAGATTCATGTGGGAAACTTCCAATTCCGTGGGCAAACTTTTGGCGTCCACTGCAAACCCGTGGTTTTGGGAGCTGACTTCCACCTTACCAGAGGGCATTTCCTGGACCGGGTGATTGGCGCCGCGATGCCCAAATTTCAGTTTGTAGGTCTTGGCCCCCAAAGCGAGACCAAGAATCTGGTGGCCCAGACAGATACCGAACAGTGGAAATTTTGCGGCCAATTGGCGGGCAGAAGCAATCGCATACGGAACCGCATCCGGATCGCCAGGGCCATTGGAAAGGAAAATCCCCGACGGACCGAGAGCTTCCACCTCGGAAGCCGGCGTGGAAGCGGGAACCACGCGGACCCGAAATCCATGGGAAACCAACAACCGTAGGATATTGCGCTTGATTCCAAAATCGTAGGCGACCACCAACGGAGCGTCCGAGGCGGGAAGCTCGGCTTTGCCACTGAATTGGAACACCGGATCGATCCAATCGTAGGCAGCACTGGAAGTCACACGCTGGACCATGTCGATTCCCACAATGCTGGGAACCTGCCGGGCGGCTTCCACCGCCTCGGATGCATCCGGACTGCCATCGAGGATCACACCCCTTTGCGCGCCCTTGGTGCGCAAGAGCCTCACCAGCTGACGGGTATCGATTCCTGAAATTCCTGGAACTCCATTTTCGGAGAGGAAATCTTCCAATCGACGGCTTCCCCCGCGCCAGGAGCTTGCCACAGGCGAGAGGTTTCGCACCACAAATCCTTCGACTTGGATTTTGCCCGATTCCATGTCTTCTGGCGCGATGCCGTAATTTCCCACCTCGGGGTAGGTCATGGTCACGATTTGACCACAATAGGAAGGATCGGTCAGGACTTCCTGGTAACCGGTCATGGCGGTATTGAACACCACTTCGCCGAGAGCTCCGGAGCGGGCACCAAAGCCCTTCCCACGAAAGACCGTCCCGTCTTCCAAGGCCAGGGTCGCGTCACGCATGATCATCCTCCAAAGGTTGCACAATCACCACCGAACCGGAGTGGATTCCCGGTCCTCGAGTCGTTTCGAACTTCGGGCAAAGGTAGAAAGCCCACCTAGCCTACATGGACGAATCGTTCGGGAGTGAGCAAGTGACCCATGGGCTGGTCGTGTTCCTGCTGCGGGAGTTTGCCGGGATGGACCTGTGTTTCCCAGGCCACCCCTACCCGAATGGTCTTCGGGTTCAAGGCCAGCCAGCGATCGTAATAACCTGCACCTTTGCCGATCCGGCCTCCGGCCAGATCGAACACCTCGCCAGGAACCAGCACGATTCCGCCTTCCGGAAACCATCCCCCCCGGCGCGCGGGAGCAGGCTCGCGCGTGCCCCATCGCCCCGGCACCAGGTCCGTGCCCAGGTCCGCCACGTGGGCCAAGTCCATGATGCCCGGCTCGGAATCCAGCCAGGGCAACCAAATCCGTTTGCCATCCGAGATCACCCCCTCCAAAACGGATTCCATGGGGATTTCCCGACCGATCGACCAGAACAAGGCCACATCCGAAGAACATCTGTACACATCCCAAGCCCGCAAGTGCGACAACAAGCGATCCGTCACCTCCCGCTCCGACATCGGCTCCATCACCCCCACCCGCTCCCGGGCCCAATTCCGCAGCCGGGACTGGGAGGTTTCCTCCACTGGAGTGGCGACCGCCTCCCCCACGTTTTCGCGAATCTCGCGTTCCAAGCCGTCCTTGTAGGACAAGAGCCTGGCCTGGAACTGACGGAATTTGCCCCACCAACGTCCCGCCTGGCGCGGATCCAGGGCGAGCAGCGAGACCAACGCGATCACCAGGATTTCGCCGGCTCCGATCGAATCCATCCTACTTGTCCCTCCAGGCCAGCCGCGAAGTGAGGATCCCGGTCAGGTAAAGCCCCAGCATGGGCACGGCCATGATGCACTGACTGACAGGATCCGGCGGGGTCAACACGGCGGCCAGCACGAAAATCACCACGATCGCCAATCGCGAATACCGCCACAAGTGGCCGGGTCCCACCACGCCCATGCGCGCCAGGACCCAGGTCAGGAGCGGAAACTCGAACATCGCACCGAACCCGCCCATCAGCTGCAGGCTCATCGAAGTGAAAGCGTCAACGGTCCACAGCTGATCGAACATCCCTTGGCCGTAGGTCATGAGCCAGCGCAAGGTCAACGGCAGGATGGAAAAATACGCCACCACCATGCCCGCGAAAAACAGCATGGTGGACCAACCCAGCGCCGCCAAAGCGATGGACCGTTCGCGATCATGGAGCGCCGGGCGGACGAATCGCCACAGTTGCCAGAACACCCACGGGGCAGCCAGGACAGAGCCCGCGACCAATCCCACCTGAAACGACATGGAGACTGTGCCCATGGGGCTGGTCACGATGATCCGGGGTACCGGTTTGAGAGAGGCAAGTGGGCGAGAAAGCACCGCCCACAGCGCAGTCCAGTACTGCCAAGCCACGAAGGTCGCGGCCAACCACCCGACCACGCTCCAAAGCAGGGCTTTCCGGAGGTCGCCCACGTGACGCCAGAAGTCCAGTGCCCCCTCGGTGGAGCGATACCCGCGCTCGGGCGAGGAACTCAAGCTTCCTTCGAGCCTTCTGGCTTGATGTCGGGAGATTTTTCCTTGTCAGGTTCAGACGCGTTCTTTTTGGAGGCGTCCCTGAATTCCTTCACCGATTGGCCCAGACCTTTGGCCAGCTGCGGCAGCTTGGATGGCCCGAACAGCAAAAGAACGATCACAAGGATGATCACCCACTCGAATCCACCGATCATGCCCATGTTCGACCCTTTCGCCAGTCCTGTTTCCACGCGAAGCTCCGATGCAGGGAGCTGCGTGCAATCTACATCGCCGCATCCATCCACTCCCACGATACCACCATTTGCCGCAACAGGATCCTCGGAGATTGGTATCCTGGTCCCATGACCCCAAAGACCATCGCCGTCGCCGGTGCGAGCGGACTGATCGCCAGCGCCACCCTACCCAGACTCGAAGCCGCGGGGTGGAACGTGGTACGGCTGGTGCGCAAACCTGCCCGACATGCTGGAGAACGCTCCTGGGATCCGACTGCCGAGACAGCCGGATTGTTTGAAGGTTGCCAGGCGGTCTTGAATCTTGCCGGACATTCGATCGCCGATTGGCCCTGGACGCGCTCCACGCGCCGAAAAATCCTGGAAAGCCGCTTGGCCGCGACCTCCACTTTAGCCAAAGCTGCCAAGGCCCAGGGAGTGGAAACCTTCGTCAACGGATCGGCCATCGGCTACTACGGCAACCAAGCCGACCGCGAACTGCCGGAATCCAGCCCCGCCGGAACCGGATTTCTGGCTGAGGTCTGCCAGGCATGGGAGCGCGCGCTGTCGCCTCTGGCCTCGAGCGCCACCCGGACAGTGGTCTTGCGGACAGGAATTGTCTTGGCTTCGCGCGGCGGAAGCCTGCCCCCCCAGTGGAACGCCTCGCGGCGCGGCTTGGGCGCGATCCTGGGCTACGGTTCCCAATGGATCTCCTGGATCCAGCTGGAAGACGTCTCCCGCGCGATCGCCCACCTCCTCGCCGACCCTCGGCTGCATGGCCCGGTGAACCTCTGCGCCCCGAACCCCGTCCGCCAACGGGAGTTCGCGGGAGCACTGGACATGGCCGTGGGCCGGAAAACCAGGCTGCGGGCACCCTCCTGGGTGTTGCGCACCCTCCTGGGGAAGTTCGCCGACGAACTCCTCCTGGCCAGCCAGAGGGGAGTTCCGACCGCATTGACAGAATCCGGCTTCACTTGGGAATTCCCGCGCATCCACGACGCGCTGGGAAGGCTCAGGTCAGAGTTCGCGTAGCAACCCCAGGAGGTCGCGATCCGTCCGCTGCGCGTTGGCGTACTGGGGACTGTCCTGGAACAGGCTCTCGCCGATGCTCACGATCCCGAAATCCAGGTTCTTGTAGTTCCAGTAGGTCCAGCCCACGTCGTTTTCACGGAACAGTTCCAGGACATCGGTCATCCAGCGCAACCGGCTCTGCGCATCGGCGCCGCCCATGTAGACTCCGAATTCGTTGCAAGCCACCGGCACGGAATGCTTGCGACGGAACTCGAACACCCCCTCCAGATGCCTGGCCATGCGATCACGGTCCCAGAGTCCGCGATCGGCGGGCAGGCGTCCGGTATTGTCGTCGGGCAGATCGTAGGTGCCCGGGTAGGTGCGGGAAGCCTGGAAAATGGGATCGTCCAGCCAAGGTGCCTTCTGGTGGGTGAAGACGATGGGATTGTAGAGGTGGACGCTGTAGAGGATGTTGTCGTCGTCCACAGGAGTCAGATGGGCGAATTCCGAGGCGTTGTTCCAGAGGTTCGATCCCACCACAAGCGTGGCCTTGGGAGCCAGCGGACGCACAAACCGCACTAGCTCGTCCTTGATCTCGTTCCACACCGCCGCGCTGGGCGCGACGGGTTCGTTCAGGAGCTCCAGCATCACGCTGTGGCGGTGCCCGAACCGCTCGGCGAGCTGGGCCCAGACGCGCATGCAATCGCGTCGGTGCACCGGATCGGTGAAAAACGCCTGGTCGCGCCGGGTGCCGTCGTGGAAGTCGTGGCCAGGGCACTTGTGCAGATCCAGGATCACTCCGAGCCCTTCGCCGTGAAGCCCTTCGATGGCCGATTCCAGCGCGGAAAGGATTTCTTCCTTCGGGCGGATCTGTTCATCGAACACGTACTGCCAGTCCACCGGCAGGCGGACGTGGTCGAACCCCCATTCCCGCACCTGACGGAAATCGTCCGGACCCAGGAAGGTCCGCACATGCTGGTCGACCCCGGGGAAACCCGCGGGGTCCTTTTCTTCGATCGCATCGATCTGGCTGAACCAGCCGCCGAAATTCACACCCTTCATGTTCCCAGCGCTCCCGGCCATCGCGACGCGCGACGGGCAAAAGAAGAAATCTACTAAGAAATCCAGATCTGAACTACTTCAGATCAATCCTGCAGAACCCGGCGGGAGAACGGAGGCGTCGGTGGCTCGACAGAAATCGGCGGCAGTTCCGCCGGTCGCTCCGATAGCGTCTCGCGGATCAGGGCGACCCGTTCGCGCGCACCCAGCCAGGTGCGGTATTCCAATTCGCGCTCCATCATGTCCAGGCGGACCTTGGCTTCCGACGGCGCAGCCCCCTGGTCGCGCGCAGCAGCAACTCCGGCGGAGAGTCCCTCGGCGAACCGCGGCCCTCTCATTTCCGCACTCCAGATCCCGAACAACCCCCGGTCCCATGGGTGACGCTGCGACCACCAGAACAACGCGCGGGCCACGAGCTCCTCTTGTCCAGGCGGAGCAGGAATGCCTTGTTCCCACAACGCCCCGGCATCGTTTTTGGAAACCACCTCCAGGCAGGCCGTGAGCCATTGCAGCGGGGTGGTCCGGTCGCGCCTGCGCTTGAAACCTTTCATGCGGCCAGCGGGGAATGCCTCCACTCGGCGCAGCACCTCCTGGAACCAATCGACCAACCTCGCCTTTTCACTGTCAGAGCGTACTTCCCAAGCTTCCAAGAGGTTGCCCCGACAATCCAGGCTCCAACGGAGGAATTCTTCCAGGTCCGTTCGCTCCTCCCGGCTCGATTCCTGGCCCGGAAAAATCTTCTGCCAGATCCGGCCGGCCGCCAGGCTGCATCCCCATGCCTTGGCCTCCTCCAACTCCTGAGCATGGATCTGCAGCGGCGCCCAAACGGGATCCTGGGACAGCTCAGCTCCAGCGCGTTCGGGTCGTTTGAGAGCCGCACCGGAGGAGAGGTTTCTCATGGATCGCCGGTTTCTCTCGTGGAGAGCCCGCTCGAATACTCTGCGCAAAAGGAGTGCGAGGTGGTGCTTGCGACTCTCTTGGCGTCGGATCCGACGGTGCAGGGTCCGCTCCAGGGCCACGAAACTTTCGTCCAGTGCGATCGGCCGCACGGAGCGCTCCAATCGACCAGCCACCGAGACCACCAGATCCAGGGCGCGCATGCGACGGCCCTCCACCAGAAAATCGGGGCGTTCTTCGCCGGCGGGCAGTTGGAAGGTCGCGTCACGCGCATGTTCCACATCCGCAAGCCACTCTCCAAGCCTGGGCCAGAGAGGTAACTCGGGGGATAGGACCTCATCCAACAGCGATCCCATCCGTAGATGCAAGATCCTGGCGTTGGCAAGTACCGCACGCGAGGCCAAGCAGGCATCCAGCGGAACCAATCCTTTCGACGCCGCTGCGCCACCCACCAGTTCACCCAAGGAGTGTCGCAGAGTCAGCAGTAGCTGGATCGAACCGAGACTCGCCTGGTCCGGGCGACTCAAGAAGGGGTGCCCTGTCACTTCTTCCAGATATCTCGACAAATCGCACAGGCCGCGCAACTTCCGATGCTCCCCGCTGGCCAAGTCCGAAAGCAGTCCCGCCACGCGCTCAGGCGAGCCCGGTCTCTCCGTACGCTGCATTTCGCAGAGTCTGCGTTCCAACAGATGAAGGGAACGCACCTCCAGAACGGTCAGGCCGGTTTCCTCCGTCTGGGCGATATCCATCGCCAGTCGCAACAGGCTCAGGAGGTGTCCGGGCCGGTAGGACTCCGAGCGACCTTGAAAGCATCTCTCGAGCCGGGCGATGCGCTCCCAATCCAGCAAAGCGCCAGAATCCAGGCGCAGTCCCTCACCCCTGGCCAAGCACAGGCGACGGGAGTCTTCGTCGAAATCCCGGTTGGCGCCACCTCGGGAGGCCCGAAACAATGGCAAACGTCTGCCGTCGGGAACGGAAACGATCCCGTCTTGGTGACGCTCGATGCCCGAATGAGCGACGGTTTCCAGCAGCCGAGAAACGAAGGAGGGTGTCAATTCCACGGGCTCCATGGTACAATTCTCGTCGACAGCACCACTGAAACACTTCAGATAACCGCCCAAGGATGATTCTTCGATGCCTCACGCACAAGTCAGAACCAGCGACCCCCGCACCGAATCGTTCCCTGAAGGCTTTCTATGGGGTTCGGCCACCTCCAGCTTCCAAATCGAGGGAGCTTGGAACGAGGATGGCAAGGGCGAGTCGAATTGGGACCGTTTCTGTCACACGCCGGAAAAAATCTTCGGCGGCCACACCGGAGACGTCGCCTGCGACCACTACCACCGCTGGCAGGAAGACCTCGATTTGATGGCCCGCCTGGGCCTGAAATCCTACCGGTTTTCCGTTTCCTGGCCGCGCATCCAACCCAAAGGAACCGGTCCGACCCTCACCAAGGGGCTCGATTTCTACGAGCGAATCGTGGATGGATGTCTTGAAAGAGGCATCGAACCTTGCTGCACGCTGTTCCACTGGGACCTGCCCCAGGCATTGGAGGACAAAGGCGGCTGGGCCAATCGGGACACAGCCAAAGCCATGGGTGATCTCGCCTACCACCTGGCCAACCGCTTGGGCGATCGAGTCAAGCGCTGGATGCCCATCAACGAAGGCCCGTGCATCACAGACAACGCCTACGGACGCGGCGCATTCGCACCAGGGATCAAAGGTGGAGTCCAGTTGGTCCGCCAGACGCGCCACACCGTATTGTTGGCCCACGCCTACGCCTCGCAGGCGCTTCGTCAGACGTTGGGACGCGATCGAATTTCGGTGGGCTTTGTCCACAACCCCACTCCCATCCTGCCCGCCACCACGGAGCCCGCCGACATCGCCGGAGCCCGTGCGAAGTTCCTGGAGGGCACGGCCTGGTGGTTGGACCCGCTATGGAAAGGACGCTATCCCGCCGCCGAGTGGGAACGGCTCGGGGCGGACGTACCTGAAGTTCTCGACGGGGAACTCGCCTTGATCGGCGACAAACCCGATTTCCTGGGACTGAACCTCTACTATGCCGAACGCTTCTCCGCCCAGGAACCCGCCACCTGGAAACGGCCGGAAGCGCTCCGGACAGATTTTGACTGGGTGGTGGAGCCGGACATCCTCTACTGGGTTCCGTTGTGGTGCCAGGAGGAATGGAAACCCGACTACATGATGATCACCGAAAACGGCTGCGCCTGGGAAGCAGGTGGCCTCCAAGACGACCATCGCCTGGCCTTCTACCGCGAGCATCTGCGCTCGCTGGCCCAATCCGTGGCCGACGGCGCTCGCGTGACCGGCTACTTCGCCTGGAGCCTGCTGGACAATTTCGAGTGGACCAGCGGCTACTCCAAGCGGTTCGGCCTGGTGCACGTGGATTTCCAGACCCAGGAACGCACGCCAAAGGCATCCGCCAAATGGTACGCCCAGGTGATTCGGGAAAATCGGGTGGTGGAGGGAGCCCCGCAGATACAATTGCCTTGATCGCCTACCTTTGATGCCCGCACGCTCCCTTTGGCGCCTCTCCGCTGGCGCCAGAAGGGTGATTCCACGTTCTCCCGGAGAGGCATCAAGTCATGATCATACCCATCGGCAGCGATACCCACGATGGTTCGATCGGCTGGTTTTCGCTTTCCGTGATCCTCCTCTGCGTGGTGGCGTTCGTGGGCACCTGGCCCAAGCAGACCGACTTCGTGGTGGGAGTCCAATCGGATTCCTTGGAGGTGTGGACGGGCTCGGAACTGCGAAAGATGGTCGATTCCCTCTACCTCTTGGAAAACCCCGGCGCCAAGGATCTCCCACGGAAATTCTCGATAGGATTTGGCTCGCGCAACTCCACCGAACCCGCCGACGGGGGCGAGGAAACGGTTGAGCTGGCCGAGTGGCAAAAGAAAATCCACGAGTCGATGGACAGCCTGGCCCGATCGACCGCTGCAAATCATCCCAACCACCCTGTGCGTTACGAGGACACGGCCCACCCCTTGGGGCGAAGCGGAACGGAAATCTCCCTGGAGATGATCAAGCTCAACGCCAAGATGAGAACCGATCGCGCCCTGAAGCAAGATTTCAATCGGCGCATCAGGGCTCGGGCTGGTAGCGTCCAAAGCGGGACCTCACCGATTCACGACTGGGGCTTCATCCCTTCCGGCCCTTGGCTGCCGCGAATTCTCACCTCCATGTTCATGCATGCCGGATGGGGACATCTGGTCGGGAACATGCTGTTCTTCTTCGCCTTCGGAGTCACCCTGGAGCGGTGGTTCGGGATGGCCAAGTTCATTGGATTCTATCTGGGCGGCGGGCTCTTCGCATCGCTCTGTTTTGCTCTCAGTGGGTACCTCATGCAAGGCCAATGGTCTTCCATTCCCGCGGTGGGCGCCTCGGGGGCCATCGCCGCCACCATGGGCGGCTATATGCGCCTGATGCCCAAGTCCAAGATCAAAGTGGCCTATTGGGTCTGGCGCCCGGGAACCGGCCATATTCCCGCCTGGGTCTTCCTGGGGATGTGGATGATCATGCAAGTGTTGGAATCCCATCTTTTGCGCAATCAGGAAGGTGGCGTGGCCTATTCCGCTCACATCGGTGGATTCATCTTCGGGATCGTGGCCGCGAGCATTCTCCCCCGCGACCCGGCCAACATGCCCCTTCCGGACGTGCTCCCCAGCGTGGATCGCGACGGCATGGTGGAGCAGATGGTGGTCCGTACGCCCATCGAGGTCGCCTGGACCCACCTCAACGAAAACCAGGAAGACCTCGCCCGCACTGCGTTCACGCGCCAATTCCAAGAATGGATTCGCCAAGGCGAGGCAGGCATCGACGACATCTCCCGCAACATGCACGCGATCCTCAAAAAGTCCCCGCTGTTTCGGTTTGACTCGCTTCCCGCCTTGGAATGGGGCATCGCGATCGCCAAAACCCATCACATCGAAGTGGCATTGGAATTCCTGCACATGGCCAGCGACCCGGACCATCCCTTGCCCGCCAGCCTTGCCTCGCGTCGCGACGATCTGATCACGGACTTGGAATCCCGGCAAACTCTGGCCTCACCGCCCAGGGCCGCTCCGCACATTCCCCCAGCGCCTGCAGCCAACCCGCATGCCCCGCCCCCAGCGGCCCGGCCAGCCCCGGACAACCGCGATTGGTTGATCCGTTGAGCATTGCCACCCACCGGAAGCTTTTCTAAGCTTCCACGCCTTCGCACCCTGGTCCCAATTTCGGGAACTGGAAACAGCGGGCTTCGCTTTATCGGGCGGAGAACGATCGTGCGGGAAACAACGAAGGACGAATCCATGGCCCAGCTGCTGTACGGGACCGAAGAAGACTTGCTCGAAATCGAAGGCAAGATCTCCACGCGTTCCGCCGAAGAGAACGAAGCTCTCCTGAACGCCTACTCCGCCACTCTCGAAGGCGTGGAAGAAGGCAAGATCGTCGCCGGAACCATTCTGGAATACGACGACACCAACGTGATCGTGGACATCTCCTTCAAGTCCGAAGGCGTGATCCCCCGCGGCGAGTTCAAGAATCCCGAGGAGCTCCAGATCGGAGCCCACGTGGACGTCTACATCGAGCAGATCGAAGGCGACGACGGCCAGATCGTGCTCTCCAAGCAGCGCGCCGACTTCATGAAGGTCTGGGAACGCATCCGCGACGCCTACGAGACCGGAGAAGTTGTGGAAGGAACCCTGCTGCGTCGCATCAAGGGCGGCATCGTGGTCGACCTGTTCGGCATCGAAGCCTTCCTGCCCGGCTCGCAGATCGATCTGCGTCAGATTCCGGACATGGACGCGCTCATCGGCCAGACCATGGGCTTCCGCGTCATCAAGGTGCACAAGAGCCGCCGCAACATCGTGGTCTCTCGTCGTATCGTCCTGGAAGAAGAACGCGGCCGCCTGCGCGACCAGATCATCGACACCCTGGAACGCGGACAGGTTCGCGACGGCGTGGTCAAGAACATCACCGACTTCGGTGCGTTCATCGATCTCGGCGGCGTCGACGGCCTGTTGCACATCACCGACATGACCTGGGGTCGCATCAGCCACCCCTCCGAGCTCGTCCACATCGGGCAGAAACTCACCGTCAAGGTCCTGGATTTCAACGATCGCAAGGAGCGCATCTCCCTGGGCCTCAAGCAGCTGCAAGAGCACCCTTGGAAGACCGTCGCCACCAAGTACCCGGAAGGCGCTCGCGTCAACGGCAAGATCGTCTCGATCACCGACTACGGCGCGTTCATGGAACTGGAGCAGGGCGTCGAAGGCCTGATCCACATTTCCGAGATGAGCTGGACCCAGCACGTCAAGCACCCGTCGCAGGTGGTCAAGGTCGGAGACACGGTGGAAGCCGTGGTTCTGCGCATCGACACCGAAAATGAGAAGATCTCGCTGGGCATCAAGCAGATCGAGCCGGACCCCTGGTCCACCATCGAAGCCGACCTCCCGCTCAACTCGATCGTCACCGGACAGGTCCGCAACCTGGCTCCGTTCGGCGCCTTCGTTGAAATCAAGGAAGGCATCGACGGCCTGATCCACGTGTCGGACATGAGCTGGACCAAGAAGGTGAACCATCCTTCCGAAGTTCTGCAAAAGGGCGACACCGTCACTTGCATGGTTCTTTCCGTGGACAAGGAAAAGCGTCGCATTTCGCTTTCCCTCAAGGCCATGGGCGAAGACCCCTGGAAGGTCGTCCCGAACAAGTACCCGCTCGGCAAGCAAGTGGAAGCACCCATCGTGCGCCTCTTGGACCGCGGCGTGGTGCTGGAACTGGAAGAAGGCATCGAAGGATTCGTGCCGCTGTCCAAGCTGACCGAAGAGCCCATCAAGGTGCCCGCCGAAGCATTCCGTGTCGGCCAGACCGTGAAGGTCACCGTGGTCGAACACGACGTGGAGAGCCGCAAGCTCACCCTGTCGGCGATCGACACCTCGACCGACTGGCGCTCCTACGTGCAGGGCTCGCGCGCCGACGACAGTCGCACCACCTTGGGCGACATCTTCCGCGCCGCCCAGCAGGCCCAGCAGCAGTAAGATCCACGCGGGGCGCGAGCCTCGCGACGGTTTCTGACCTAGGCCCCCATCGGCTTTGTGCCGGTGGGGGCTTTTTCTTTTTTCCTTCCTCCTGTCTGGAACATTCCTCCTTGTGGATGCATCCTCCTATTCGATGGGGGCGTATGGCCATACGACCCCACAGGCCCCCCGGGGGGGGTCAATTAAAAACTGTGGCTTTCTAGTCCATCGGCTCCGTGCACTGGGTTTCGGGGGGATCATCGAGGTTGATCGTGTTGCGCGCCACCGTGGACTTTTCTTTTTTGGCTCCGCCCGGAACGTGCTTCTCTTCCCAGATGGCCGTCCAGGGATAAGTGCCCTGGCGGTCGGGGGCGCCGTAGCGCAAGCGCAGGATGCCGTTCCAGCTCTCCTGACAATTTCCGGACGTTTTGTGTTCCTTCTCGGAAAAACAGACCCGGATGGACTTGTCGCAGCTGAAAGGAAGGCTTTGGTGCAACAGTTCCAGACCGCCTTCCATGACTTTCGCGGGTGCGGAGAGATCCATGAGTTCGTGGAAGGTGGCCCAACTCCAGGCAGCCCCTCCTCCCGAGTACATGGCCGAATGTTGGGTCAGCACCGCCATGGCCCATCGATCGCGACCCACCGGGTACAAGACCGGATGCAAGGAGCGTGAAGCGTCTTCTTCCACAGCTTCCGGAGGGGCGACCGCGCTGAAATCCCAAAAGCGGATCCGTTGGAGAGACGATCCGCTCTGGCGCACCCGCACCACGACCATCGCCTCCGGATCGATCAGCCACCCAAGATCCATCGAATCGGTCGGCGAACGATAGAACTGGAAACGCGGCGTCTGGACCGGCCACTCGAGATCCGGCAGACTGGCAACCAATCGGCGCGCCATCGCCGAGCCATCCAACGCCAGGATCTGCGCTTTCGGTGTCGACGCGGAATTCTTGGCTTGCGCGCAAAGCGATGCCGCCAACAGAGCCATCAGGCCAAGACTAGCGCGCGACACGCACGCGCCCCGTCGAAATCCCTGTGCCCAGCGGACAAGCCGCAGGCTTGAAGGAGGTGTCGTAACACAGGCGCAACTCTTCCAGTTGACCGTCGCGTGCACCGACCATCACTCCCCCCGAGGCCATGCCCCGCGCCCCGTTGCGGCGGGCCACCGAATCGCGCAAGGCCTTGACGGATATTGTCCCGCCCGCCCCGGCCATCTTTCGTGGGTCGGGCAGCGACAATCCCTCCCACAGCGAATCGATGACGGAAAACCACTGCGGTTGGGATAGCCCGGAACAAGTCCCGTGTTTTTGCCACTGGCTCTGGATCAGTTGCACTCCGGGCATGGTGCACAGGTGGGTTTTGACCAAGCTGTCGGACACCAAACCGATCGCGCAATTTCGCGGCTGGTCGCATTTGTCGCGCGCGCCGCGGGATTGGGCCCACAGACCGTGGACCGCGAAGCCAAACCGGTTTTGCACACACTGGAAACGCGTATCCGCATCGGTACCGATGGAGGTGGCGCAAAACCGGGGCGACCAGGTGAGCGACAACACGAAATGGCTGGGCGATGCCTTGTTCACGCAGTCTTGGCGAACCATTTTCGGTCGCGCGATGGCCGCTGGCAGCACACACGAAGAAAGGCTCTGGGCCTGGGACGAAGGGACAACGGAAAGAACCACGACCATCCACCGAACACCCATTTGACAATCTCCTCGCGCTTGTCAATTATTGACATCTCATGGTCTGGACAAAGACCCTGCGCACTTGGCGGCGCGAGTGGACATCGGCCCGACTCTCCCGAAACTGCTGCAGAAACCATATTCCGATATCTAGATCTTCTACGTATATTAATTCCAGACAGTCGACGACCAGGGGTCTCTGGATCGCTCTGCCTGAAGGGACGCGTTCCAATGGAAACCGCAAGCACCTTCCAGACCATGGTTGCCGTTGCCTTTATCACGGTGGCTCTGGTCTTTTTCGTGCGCCTGCTCGCCAGGATCGCGGAAGCGGGCCATCCCGAGATGCCCCATTTCCAGCCAGCGCAAGCAGTGCGCTCCGGTGGGATGGACCCTGTGCTCTTGATGACCATTCTCACCGCGGCCGTTTACGAAGAGCTCGGCTCCGACCAGTTTTTTGTGATGTCGTTTGTGGAAACACCGACGATCAAGGAACATCACTGGCCCTACAAGGGAATTCCCAAACACTTCCGCACGGACTCCTCACCAAGACCCTGAACCTCAACGAAGGCCGCATCCGATGACTTGGCAGCAAACGCTGGTCCCCAGCCTGATCTTCTACATCCTGGCGGGAATCATCGCCATGGGAGTGGCGGCCATGATCGCCGGTCTCGCTTCCTTGCTTGGCTGGCTGGAATCCCGTCAGAAGGGCGGCACGCCATGAACGTGATGGACATCATTACCACGATTCCCAGCATGTTCCAGGGTGTGGTCACCCTGTTCGAAGGCAACCCCACCATCGCCTTCGCACGCGTGTTCCTGATCCTCCTCGGATTTTTGCTGGTGTATCTGGGACGCAAGGGCACCTTGGAGCCCCTGCTCATGATCCCGATGGGCCTAGCGATGGCGACGGTCAACGCGGGTGTGATGTTGTTGGACCCCATGACCACCTCGGCCGTGCTCGACCATGCGACCTCGCCCATCGTGCGAGCCTCGCACATAGGCGTCGCGCCGGTCACCGCCGTCGCGGACAGCCTCGCTCGCACCCAAGGGACGCTCCACGTCGCTCCACTGGTGCAGCAATCGGACAACCTGCTTTACATGCTCCAGGTGGACTGGCTGCAGCCCATCTACAGCTTCACCTTCTCCAACGGGCTGATCGCGTGTTTCGTGTTCATGGGAATCGGTGTGCTGCTGGACGTGGGCTACCTGATCGCGCGGCCCTTCCAGTCTATGATTCTCGCCCTCTTCGCGGAACTGGGAACCGTTATGGTCTTCCCCATCGGCGTGGCCATGGGCCTCAAGCCTGGCGAGGCCGCCGCCATCGCCATGGTGGGCGGTGCCGACGGCCCCATGGTGTTGTTCACCTCCTTGATGCTGGCCAAAGACCTGTTCGTCCCGATCTGCGTTGTGGCCTACCTGTATCTGGGCCTGACTTATGGCGGTTACCCGTATCTGGTTCGCTTCCTGGTACCGGCCAAGCTGCGTGCGATCCCCACCCAGCCATCCAAGCGCAAGAACATCAGCTCGGCGCAGAAACTCGCCTTCGCGGTCATCGGGTGCACGGTGCTGAGCCTGCTCTTCCCGGTCGCCGCACCGCTGTTCCTGTCGCTCTTTTTGGGCGTGGCCGTGCGCGAAGCGGGCCTGAAGGAATTCCAGAACGTGATCGAGAACGTGTTCCTGTACGGCGCCACGTTGTTCCTCGGATTGGTCCTGGGCATCCTGTGCGAAGCCAACACCATCCTGAACCCCAAGGTTCTGCTCCTGTTGGTGCTGGGAATCCTCGCACTGCTCTTGTCAGGAATTGGCGGAATCTTGGGCGGATACTTCATGTACTTCGTGTCCGGCCGCAAGGTGAATCCCGCCATCGGGATCGCGGCGGTCAGCTGTGTGCCCACCACGGCGAAGGTCGCGCAGAAGGAAGTCACGAAGGTGGCTCCAGGCGTGATCGTGTTGCCGGAAGCGCTGGGCGCGAACATCTCGGGAGTGATCACGTCGGCGATCTTCGCGGCGATCTACGTGTCGTTGATTCCGAAGTTGTTTCCGGTGGTGGCGGCGCTGGCCCCCTAGCCTCCGCGCCCCCCCCCCCCCCCCCCCCCCGCGCCGCCGCGCCCCCCACCTCCCCCCACCCCCCCCCCCCCCCCCCCCCCCCCCCCCCCCGGCCCCCCCCGGGGGGATCCCCCCCCCCCCCCCCCCCCCCCCCCCCCCCCCCCCCCCAGGGTTCTGATTCCCTGTCGGTTTTTGTCTAATGCTGATTTGCCCGCGGGCGCTACGCTGCGCCCTGAGCGGCTGCGGTCGCGCATTCTCGTTCAAAAACCCTGGAATCCTCCTCGACGTCCCGGCGCGGACGACTTCGGAGGATTCCAGGGCCTTTTCACTTCGACTGCATCGACCTCGCTCGCTCAGGGGTCTGATTCCCTGTCGGTTTTTGTCGAATGCCGATTTGCCCGCGGGCGCTTCGCTGCGCGGGAGCGGGAGGCGGATGGGGCACCGGGTGGATGGAGAAGGCAGGGGCGTTCGCGGAATGGCGAAGTTCCTTGCCGAATTTTGACCAGGGCGCGGGTGGACGTTTGGGAAAATGCTGCCACTTTTCTAACTTTCATGTCTTCGACATTCTCCGATCCTACTTCGCCTGGAGCACCCCCCTTTGTTCCCACGCGCGCCATTCTTGATCGCTTGTGTTGCCATGTCTTGCTTCTGCCAGGAAGAAAAAACCGATTCCAGTGGATCCGTCGTTCCATACTTCAATCTCGAAGGCGGAATCGGGATCGCCAAGGCGCGGTATTCGGCTCACCCTTCTTTGATGGTGAGTTTTCCCAACAGCACCACAGGTCCCACCGCCGTCCTTTCCCTCGGAATTCGACACGACACGCTTTCCTTTTTCGCCGAGTGCGCGGGTTCCTATTGGTCGCGCGGAGATTTCGCCAGCCTGAGCATCCTGTCGATCGGGACAAAGGTCGGCTTCGAAATCGCGCGAACCTCTCCGTTCATGGGACGCATCAGCGGCAACCTTGGCTGGTTCAAGGGAACAGCCAAGGTTGGCAGCAGCGGGATGTACCGTGGGGCCAGTCTTGATTTGTTCAGCAACCAAGGCGCGTCGAGGCATGGCATCACCCTTTCGTACATGGGCATAGGCAAAATCAAGGTCGCCGAGGCCACCACCTATTCGCAACTGACCACTTCAACAACCATCTCCTATACCGGGTACGGTACCTACGTTGACAACAACTTCCAGCCCGGAGCACCGAACGGAACGGTCCCGGTGATGCTTTCAATGTCCGAATTCCGCATTACGTACACGATCTCGATTTCGCCAAGCAGGAAGCCCAGGAAGATTTCGCCGAAGGACTCGACTCTCGAGCCGGTCCGGTTTCATTGAGTTCGTGCTGAATCCCCCGGTTCGCAATTTTCCTCAAAGGTAGTGGGCAAAAAAGACCTCAAAATCTCCTTGGCGGACCTGCAAATTCGGTTCGTAACCCAAGCCTCCTTCGGCGGCAGAAAGCGTCAAACCTTCGCGAAGGACGAGGTGTTGCCTGCCGACCGCTTCCGATGAAAAGGCACTTCGACTGCATCGACCTCGCTCGCTCAGGGGTCTGATTCCCTGTCGGTTTTTGTCTAATGCCGATTTGCCCGCGGGCGCTTCGCTGCGCGGTGGCGGGTGCGCTGGCAAGATCTGTGGAGGGCAGGAAGACGGATAGGCAATGGAGGGCAGGGCTGGGCAGGGTTTTGAGGTTTCCTATATGCTCTAGGTGATGATTCCGAGCCTGACATCGATCCTGCGCGCAAGCCGGATCCTGATCGCCTCCGATTTCGACGGGACGTTGGCGCCGATCGTCTCCAGGCCGTCGGATGCGGTTGCCGATCCCCACGCATTGGCGCAGTGGCATCGGCTGGCCAAGATCCCGAAGGTGACGCTGGCGATCGTTTCCGGGCGGTCGGCCGTGGAATTGGAGACCCTCTGCTCCGAGTTCCCCCCTTGCTGGAAGGTGGCCGACCACGGCAAGACGCCCCGCGCCCCGGATGGATCCACCCCGGCCTCCTGGCCTCAGGCCCGGAATCCGGAGCACCTCGGGAAGGTCGGGATGTCTGCCGATCTTCTCGCCTCGCAATTCCCTGGCGCCACCGTGGAATCCAAGTCGCATGGGTTTGCTTTTCACTTCCGCAATGTGCCCGCGCAGGCAAGGTCGGCGTTGCCTCCGGCGGTCGATGCGTGGATCGCCGAATCCCAGCGCGCTGGCTTCGAGGTGCTCAAGGGCCGGGAAGTCGTGGAAATCCAGATTCCCGGCGAAACGAAATACTCCGCCCTCCAGCGGATCGCGACCCTCGTTGGGCCGCAATCGACGATCTTCGCGGGCGACGACACCACCGACCTGGAAGCCGTGCGGGAATTGTCGATTTCTGACAAGGACTTCGGCGTCTGGGTGAGGTCTCCCGAACGCCCCCTCCCCGACTTCACTCCCGATCAGATGGTGGAGGGACCACAGGGGTGGGCGCTGCTGTTGGAATCCATCGCCTCGTTCTTGGAAGGAAAAACATGAGTCTGCTCAAATCCTTCGTCAGATCCCTCTCCAGCCTGTTGTCGGAACGCCAGATCGCGGCACCTGTGGCCTCGAGCACCCCGGCGTTGGAAGAAATCGTCGGAGATCGCAAACTGATCGTGGTGTCCAACCGAGGTCCGGTCCATCACGAACGGGATCCCGATGGACACATCGTGAAAAAAACCAGCGCGGGAGGGCTCGCCACCGCCATGGAACCTGTGCTGAGGGCTTGTGGCGGGGTGTGGGTCTGCCACGGCACGGGCGCCACCGACTTCGAGGTCGCCGATGACCAAGGCCGAATCCCGCTGGGACAGTACGGGCTCCGGCTGGTGAGCATCGACGAGGCGACCTACAACGGGTACTACAACGGCTACGCCAATGGTGCCTTGTGGCCCTTGTTCCACAACGCATTCTCCGAACCGGTGTTCCGATCGGAGGAATGGCACTCCTATGTGGAAGCCAATCGTCGCTTCGCGGAAACGGTGTTGGCGGAAGCGGGCGACGATCCCTGTCTGGTGATCGTCAACGACTACCACCTCATGCTCCTGCCCCGGTTGCTCAAGGATTCCGGCAAGGACATCGCCGTGGCGATGTTCTGGCATATCCCTTGGCCAGGCCGAAGAGTCCTGCGCATCTGCCCCAATCAGGAGGAGCTTTACAACGGGATCCTGGGATCCGACCTGGTGGGATTCCACTCGCGTGAACACGTGGTCAGCTTCCTGGAGACCATGGATCGCAGCATCGAAGCTTGCATCAACGTGGAGCAACAAACCGTCACGCGTTCCAATCACAAGACGTTCGTGCGGGACTTCCCGATCAGCATCGACGTGCAGGAAGTGGCGAATGGTTCGCTGGCCGGAAGCTGGGAAGAATCGTTCCCTGATCTGGAAAAGGCCATCGAAGGGAAGATCCTGTTTCTAGGGGTCGACCGGCTCGATTACACCAAGGGGATTCCCCACCGGATCTCCGCCTTCCAACGACTCCTGCGCACCCGTCCCGATCTGGTGGGCCACGCCACCCTGGTCCAGATCGCCTCCCCGAGCCGGTTCCAGATCCGCAGCTACCAGAAATTGGCAGAGGAAGTCAAGGCGCGCTGCGAAGAGGTCAACCAGGAATTCCAACGACCCGACTGGACACCCATCCTCCTGTTGGAGCGAAACGTCGATCGCACCGCGCTGTTTCGCCTGTACCGGCGCGCAGATGTGATGCTCGTCACTTCCCTGCACGACGGCATGAATCTGGTCTGCAAGGAGTTCATCGCCTCCAAGGTCGACCTCCCGGGCATCCTGGTCCTGAGCCGGTTCACCGGCGCCGCCGACGAATTCCCCCAGGCGTGCCTTGTCAATCCCTTCGATGTCGATGGCACCGCTCGGCAATTGGCCAGCGCATTGGATCGCGGCCCCCAGGCGAGCAAGACGGATCTTGACCTGATGACGGCGCATCTTCGCCATGCCGATGTCTACCATTGGGTGAGGTCTTTGCTGCTGGGAATGAGAGACGTCATGGCGCGCAAACAGGCGGACTCGACCACCGCGTGATCGAGTCCGCCACATCGACCGGTGCTGCGGCCTCGAGAGAGCCCCGCGATGGATCCTAGCCTTATCCTGATCGTGGTCTGCCTGTTCGTGCTCGACTTCCCCTTCCGTTTTCACCAAGCACCCTAAGGAAGATTCATGAGCGCGCCCGACGCCAACTGGTACAAGGACTCGGTGATCTACGAATTGCACGTGCGCGCCTTCGCCGACGGGACCGGCGACGGAAACGGGGACTTCACCGGGCTGCTGGCGAAACTCCCCTACCTCCAGGATCTGGGCGTCGATTGCCTTTGGCTGCTGCCCTTCTACCCATCGCCGCTGCGCGACGACGGCTACGACATCGCCGACTACAGGTCGATCCATCCGGATTTCGGCACCATGCCAGGGTTCCGGAAATTCCTGAAGGAGGCCCACCGGCGCGGCATGAAAGTCGTTTCCGGAACTGGTAGTGAACCACACCTCCGACAAACATCCCTGGTTCCAGCGCGCACGCCTGGCCCCCAAGGGAAGCCCCGATCGCAACTGGTATGTCTGGTCGGACACCTCCGACCGATGGCCGGAGGTCCGGATCATCTTCACCGACACGGAAACCTCCAACTGGACCTGGGATCCGGTCGCCGGGCAGTACTACTGGCACCGGTTCTTTTCCCACCAGCCCGACTTGAATTTCGATCACCCGCCCGTCCGCGACGCCATCGAAAAGGTCATGAAATTCTGGCTGGACGAAGGGGTCGACGGAATGCGTCTGGACGCCATCCCGTACCTGTTCGAACGCGATGGAACCAACGGCGAAAACCTACCGGAAACCCACGACTACATCAAACGGCTGCGGCGGGTGATGGACACCTACGAACCCAGGCGCCTGTTCCTGGCCGAAGCCAACCAGTGGCCGGAAGACGTTCGGGCGTACTTCGGCGACAACGACGAGTGCCAGATGGCCTTCCACTTCCCGCTGATGCCGCGCCTGTTCATGGCCCTGGCCCAGGAGGATCGCCACCCCGTGGTGGAGATCATGAAACGGACTCCGCAGATCCCCGACGATTGCCAATGGGCGCTGTTCCTGCGAAACCACGACGAACTCACGCTGGAGATGGTCACCGACAAGGAACGCGACTACATGCTGCGTTCCTACGCCTCCCACCCCCGCATGCGCATCAATGTCGGAATCCGTCGCAGGCTCGCCCCTCTGCTGGAGAACAGCCGTCCCCGGATCGAACTGCTCACCGCCCTCCTGTTGTCGATGCCGGGGACACCGGTCCTCTACTACGGCGACGAGATCGGAATGGGCGACAACATCTACCTGGGCGACCGCAACGGCGTGCGCACGCCCATGCAATGGAGTCCGGACCGCAACGCCGGTTTCAGCCTGGCCGACCCCTCCCGATTGTACGCACCCCTGATCCAGGACCCTCTCTACCACTACGCTGCGGTGAACGTGGAGTCGCAGGAGCGGGATCCTTCGTCGCTTCTGACCTGGACTCGCCGGATGCTTCGTTTGCGCAAATCGTCCACGGTCTTTGGACGCGGAACCTTCGAGTTGCTCGAGCCTTCCAATCGCCGCATCCTGGCCTATCTGAGAAGGCACGGAAGCGAGACCGTCCTGGTGGTGGCCAACCTCTCGAAGCACCCGCAACCGTTCTCGCTGGAGCTCGGTGAATTCCATGGCATGGTGCCGGTGGAAATGCGCGGCGAGATTCCCTTTCCCCAGATCGGGAAATCCCCATGGCCCATGGCGCTTGGACCTTGGGGGTGGATGTGGTTTCGGTTGCGCCCTTCCAGCGTGCCCGCCTTGCGGACCCTCGCCGATCTGCCGGTCATCGAGCAGGAAGAGCCGGGTCCTTGGTGCCAGGACCGGATCGCGCGCGTCCAATTTCTGTCTAGAGTTCTGCCCGGATGGCTGCCGGGATGCCCATGGCTGCGCTCGGGAGGCCCGTCCACGCTCGCCTCGCAGGGCGGGATGGACCTGGAGCGATGCGGGAGTGAAACGGCCCTGGCCACCGTGGTGGCCGAATTTTCGGACGACGGATCCTCCAACTTGCGGATTCCCTTTACCGCGGTGAAGGAAGAAGAGGGGGAAGCCGTGCTCGCCCGATTCCCACAAGCGGCGGTCTGCCGCATCCGTCATGCCGACGGCGGGATTTCCGTGGTGGTGGAATCGTTGGCCACCCTCGCGGGACTCGCCGACATCGAAGCCACCATGTCCGCAAGCACACCGGGAGCACTCGGATGGGATCTCGCATGCGTTCCGGCGCGGGAAGGCGAAGGAGCATCCGTGACCGTGGTCGGCAAGCACCACATCGCAAGCCTTCCCTGCGGGGCCGTGCTCAAGTGGTACCACGAAAGTTCATCCGCCATCGAACGATCGAGGCGGATCCTGACCCAACTCGGGCAGACGGGGTTTTCGCGATCGCCCCGCCTTCTCGGGACGGTCCAGTCCCGGCGCGACGGCGAACTGTGCGGCCTGCTGCTCGAACGGATCGACAACCAGGGACGACTCGACGACCGTCTTGAACACGAAGGATCGACCTTTCTGGACAGAATCCGGTTCGACGCACAGACGGCGCCGGATGCCGCGATCCTCCCCACCCTAGATCTGATCGACGAACTCGTGCGCGCGGTGGCGGATTTGCACGACCACCTGGAAGGACCCGCGACCTGGGATGCGCATCGCCGAGGACTCTTCGTGGGAACCACCCGCGAGATTCTCACCCGCGCCTCGAAGATCCTCCAGCCCAAGGGACGCGAAGCCCAGCGGCGCCTGCGCGATCAGCTCTGGGAGCGCCTCACCGCCCTGGTCGGCGGGATTTCGGAGACCGAATGGATCGGCGCCGCACATGGCGACCTCCATCTGGGGCAGGTTCTGGTCCGAGACGAACAAATGGTCTTCCTCGATTTCGATGGCGGATCCATCGATGCGGAAACCCCGCTCCCCCGGGTCTGGGATCTTGCTTGCCTTTCCTGGTCGGCCTGGAGGCTCTCGTGCAAGATCGCCGCGCCGGACGACCCTGCCCGGCGCAACTGGCTCGGTCAAATTCTGCGCCTGCTTTCCACCTCCCCAGGAGCCCAGGGTGGGGCGATGATGGAAACCTGCCTGATGCGCCGGTGGGCGGAAGAGATCTGCGCCGGTGCGGGCGCCGATTCGGCTGCCGCCGATTTCCTCACCGGGCGCAATGGTTGGTCCGAAGTATCTTACCTCCCAATCTCGAACAAGCACCGCTCGGCCGTTACCCGGGAATCCGGACCGGACAAGGTCAACCCGAAAGGATCCTGATGACTCCAACCGCCCTCCAGATGGTCGCGCTGTGCCTGTTCTGCCTAGCCTTGGTGCACGTGTTCCTGGCAGCCAAGATCGAGTCGTTGGCCCACCGGTTCCACGCGCATTCGGGAACATTGCATCTGCTGGGCGAGGTCGAGGTGGTGTTCGGGTTCTGGGCTCTGGTGCTGTTCGGATTCCATTCCTTCATGGTGGGCTACCCCCAGGCAGTAGCGCACCTGGAAAGCCTGAATTTCCACGAGCCCATCTTCGTGTTCGTGATCATGGTGGTCGCGGGTTGCCGACCCGTGATCCAGGCCGCCTCCCAGTTGGTCCAGATCCTGTCGCGGGCGATCCCGCTTCCTGGCGCCATCGGGTTCGCCTTCGTGACCTTGGGGGTCGCGCCCCTGCTGGGATCGTTCATCACCGAACCGGCGGCGATGACCGTGGCGGCCCTGCTGCTTCGCGATCGGATCCTCCCGAAGGGGATCTCCGACCGGATGCGGTACGCCGCTCTCGGGACACTTTTCGTCAATATTTCCATAGGCGGCACCCTCACCACCTTCGCTGCACCGCCCGTTCTGATGGTGGCGGGAGCCTGGGGATGGGACGGAGCCTACATGCTCTCGCATTTCGGGGTCCGGGCCATTCCGGTGGTGCTCCTCAACGCCGCCGCCTTCGCGTTCCTGTTTCGCAAGGAACTGGCCGGACTTCCCAAGGATCCGCCTCGCCGCACCGACGCCGTGCCCGCAGCGCTGATCGCGTTGCACTTGGTCCTACTGGCCCTGGTGGTGGTGGTTTCGCACCACACCGTGCTCCTGGTGGGGCTCTTGCTCTTTTTCCTGGGAATCGTCCAAGCCTACCGGCGGCACCACTCCCCGCTATTGTTACGCGAGGCGCTGTTGGTGGGATTCTTCCTGGGCGGCTTGGTGGTGTTGGGATCCCAGCAGGCGTGGTGGCTTTCCCCGCTGGTGCAGGGATTGTCGGACAAGGTGCTCCTGGTTGGCGCCACCGGCCTGACCGCTGTGGTGGACAACGCCGCCCTCACCTACCTGGGATCCCTGATTCCCTCCACCACCGAATCCTTCCGGTACCACCTGGTGGCCGGCGCGGTGGCAGGAGGCGGGCTCACCCTGATCGCCAACGCCCCCAATCCGGCAGGTGCCAGCATCCTGCGGGAGCGCTTTCCCGAGGCCATCATAGCCCCCGGAAGACTGTTCCTCTGGGCGCTTCCCCCCACCCTGTTGGCCCTCGTGGCGTTTTGGATCTGAACACACCTTCCGCCTTCCATCGGCCAAACCGATCGGGGGGATCGGAAGGTCCGATTTCCTTTCCTGGCCGCGCGGAACCATCTTGTACATGTCACCCAAGGTGATTCACAAACACTCGATTCCAGGAGAAACCTCAATGACCATCATCAACAGTCAAGCTCCCAGCTTCAAAGCCGAGGTCTACCACAACGACGCTTTCCGTACCGTCACGGAAAAGGACATCGCCGGCAAGTGGACGATTTTCTTCTTCTACCCCGCCGACTTCACTTTCGTCTGCCCCACCGAACTGGGCGACCTGGCCGACAAATACGAAGAACTCCAGAAGATGGGCGTGGAAGTCTACTCCGTGAGCACCGACACCCACTTCGTGCACAAGGCCTGGCACGACGCATCCGACACCATCAAGAAGATCAAGTACCCGATGCTGGCCGATCCCACCGGCTCGTTGACCCGCGCCTTCGGTGTGCACATCGAAGAAGCCGGTCTGGCCTATCGCGGCACCTTCCTGATCAGCCCGGAAGGCAAAATCAAGCTCGCCGAGATCCAGGACAACGGCATCGGCCGCAACGCCGAAGAACTGGTCCGCAAGGTGCAAGCCGCGCAGTTCATCGCCAGCCACCCCGGCGAAGTGTGCCCCGCCAAGTGGAAGCCGGGCGCATCGACCCTCAAGCCCGGCCTGGATCTCGTCGGCAAAATCTGACCATTGATTGGGGAGGCGCGGTCTTGCTCCCCTCCCCTCTCGCCGTCCCAACCGCGGACGGCCTGTCCCTTTCAGGGACCAACCACGGCTTTGTGATGCCAGGGGTTGTCGGGGTCGTGTCGCTTCGACTGCATCCTCCGCAATCAATGGTCTTTCCGACTGGAGCGCATTGGTACCCCGTTTGGGTGCCCCGCCTGCCTTGCAACAGGATTGGGGGGCGATTCCTCCTCGATTCAGTCCGCCAAGCACCTGACCGCGCTTCGCGTTTGGGGGGGAGAGTCGGGATTCTGCACGGGCATCCCAGGCGCCCTGGTGAATTCGAACGCGTCGCCATGGATGTAGAGAAACGGAACTCCGGGAGTCGAGGTCAGGTACTGTCCGAACTCCTCGCCGTTGTAGATCTCACCAATGCTTTCCAAGGCGACATGGGAAGAATTCAAGCCAAATCCGATCGCGTTGTCCCCGCTCCATCTCCCCAGGAGATTCCCGTATCCGTTCCACCCGTAGTGGTTCTTGAGACGGTACAGTCCCTCCTTGTCTGAACCACCTCCGGCAACCGCCCGGAACAGCCGCAACCACTCGGACGTGTCCGGCACATGCCACCCGACTGGACAAAGCGTATCCATCTTCTCGTATGGGTAGATCCTGCCTTTGGTTAGGCAGGAATCGCAGTCACCGAGGTTCGCCATCATCCAACGCTGACGCCCGATCCAGCGCACCTTGTACCGGAACCCATCGCGAGGATCCGTGATTCTCCCTGTGGCCGTATCCACATAGGAAACCACGAACGCGACCGTACCCGGCACTCCGAGCTGCACACGGAGCGCGGCCTGCCCATCCGGCGGGGCTGAGGGTCCCACCCACCGAAGAAGGAGGGGAACCAGCGGATCACTACCGGAGATCGCCACGACCGAGGTGTCCAATGCATACAGGACCGTGTCCAAGCCCCACGCAGAACCGCGAACCTTTAGGGAAAGCGTATGGGAAATTCCCTGTCGGGAGGCGGACACCCGGACGCAGAAGGGAATAGTCTGTCGCAGCAGGGATTGTTTGGTGAAGCTGGTATCCCGTTTCACCATCCCATCGACGGAAACGATGATCCGATTGATGGAATCCACAACCGGAAAATTAAGGTGGATGTCGGAAACGCGAGCATCCAATGTCCATCGTTCCAGCGAGGTTTCCCCCGATATGACCTGGACGAACATCGAATCCTCGTATACGCGCAATTCCCCATCTCCCACGCTCTGGATCTTGGCCTTCCAGGGCCCGGGGTGCAGGGAAAAGTCTTCCGTCCAGGCTCCTGCGGAATGCGAACTACGCACGGTATCCGAACCCGACGTCAAGACCAGTTCGAATTGCAAGGGGAGGGATGAGGCAGCGGGCGACTCCTGCGAACTCCCTGTCGCTTCGATGCGGAAACTCACCGTACCGTTTTGTTCGGTGAGCGGGACCTCGACGGGAGTGGAGTTGCAGCTCAACAATCCCACCGCGAAAACCCCAGTGATCAGTTGGAAACGCATCGCACTGCTCCTTGGGAAATGGTCCATTGCAAGGATTGGTTGGCCATGAAAACCCTTCCAAGGACAAGGTCATCGAAAGTGAAGATCGCCCCAAGATTTTCTCCGGTGGAATCCACCGTGGATGTCCACATTTCCGCCACGCTTCTTCCTGTGGTGAGATCCATGTGCATCGGGTGTCCGGCGGATCCCATGTTCCATGTGTAGACCTGGAGGGGAACCAAGTGGAACCCCCAGGCATCGAACCCATTGGCATATTGCGTGGGTTCGAACTCCCACCACTGGTACCAATCCGACTTGCTCTTCAGCCAGGCGATTCCGACGGAATCCGATGCGCCTCGGGCGGCGAATCGGACCAGGTCGTGCCACTCCCCCGTATCCGGAAGCCGCCAACCCGCAGGACACGCCTGCGAAAGCTGGGCAGCAGAAAACCGCGTCCCGCCGGAATCGCAACCCGCACAGGTGGAGCCGAGATTATCCAGCATCCAGACCTTTCCACCAAAATCCCTTGTCCGGTAACTTGCACCGTCACGCGGATCGATCATCGTTTGCACGTCCCCGCTCCATCCAGCATACCCCGCCAGAACCTGCAGGCTCCCCACCGATCCCAAGCCAACCACCAAGTAGAGCCTTCCATCCACAGGTGCGAGCGGAGCCACCCACCATACGGAAAATGCGGCGGACAGATCCCGTCCTGAAATCGCCACGATGTTCGTATCGCCCTCGTACAGCAAGGTTTCCGCACCACGCAATGACCCCAGAAATCGCAACCCGATCCGGTGAGGGATTCCCTGCGCGGAAGCGGTAAGGTAATCCGATTCGAGCTGAACGGTGTCCCCATCAACCGCTTGCGACAGGGTGGTATCCTTCCAGCTCGCGCCATCCACCGAAAGTTGGATTCGACGAGTCCCGCTGCGCAGCGGGACCCGCAAGCGGAGAGTCGAATGCCGGGGATCCAACGAAAGATTCAGGGAAACGGTACCACCCGGAACGACCCGGAATTTGGCGCTTCCCTGATACAACATGCTGTCGCGTTGATCGAAGCCTTTCGCCGACAACGTCCATTCCTTGCCAGAAACCAGGGTGTAGGCCTTGTTCAATACAAGCAGACCTCCGACGATGAACAGGGTGTCCGACCGCGTCGGCTCTCCCGGCGCGGACAAACCAAGGACCACCGTCTGCGGGATCATCCCGGCTGCCCTGGCAAGGATTCCAGGCCGACCAAGTTCGATAGAAACCTCTACGCCACCCGTCTCGGCGGGCAAGGCTTGGGTGGGAGTCTCGTTTTGGCGACAGCCCAACAACACGAGCAAATGGAAAGCAGCTAGAGCTTTGGCAATTCGGATCATAAATCCTCGACTTCGATGGGAATTCCAGCATTGAACGATGATTTGACAAATCTAGTATGTGACCACACATTCCATTGTCAGCATATTCGCTTTCAACCCCCAGTTTAGGCAATTGAACAGCGAAGCTTCTCCCATAGGAGAAGCTGAAGGAGGTGACAAAACTGCAGACAAGAAAAACGGGAGCAACTTCATTTCAGGCGCAGAAGACCACGCGCTGAATCAAGACGGTAGCGTAAGCATCAAAGCTGAACGCAGCGAACAGCTCCGCGCGATTCCTGGATATCGGTAGAAGTGAACGCCGGGGCTGCATCGAAGGTCCATGTCCCGTGATTCAGACTTAGGTAGGTAACGCCGCTAACTCCATAACTAACCCCAGAATCACTCGTCATATACTGTCCAAACGGCGTCAGCGTCTCCGATCTACCCCGGAACATCGTGTTGTTGAATTGAAAAATACCTGTCGGGGCAAGGGAGAATCCGAGGGAATCATCCCCATTCGATAGTTTTGAACCATCAATTGCCACCTCCTCAAAATCGCCATAAAAATTAATCTGGTTATAATCTTCCCAGCCTGTACGAGTCTTGAGGTGATGCATTCCCCCAACAGATTCAATCAATTGACGCCATTGCGATGTGTCCGGAACACGCCAACCGGGAGGGCAGGCCGTCTCCAATTCCGCTGGCTCGAAAAGTCGCCCCACGGAATCACAGCCAGCACACGTTGATCCAAGATTTTGAAAGAACCAGTTCAATCCACCAATCCTGTTTGCTCGATAAACCAATCCGTCTCTGGGATCAGTCACAAAACTGCCATCAAATCGATTGGCCATCACCACGGTTCCGGATAGGGTGCCAACGAAGCCTGCCTTCAGGAAAAGCCCAAGCTCTCCTGGCGGCGGATTGTCCCCACCTACCCAAGGCAACTCCCACACATACCGATATGTCTGGCTTGATTTGACATTTACACTGGTATCTAGCGCGTAGAAAATATTTACGTTTGAATCCAAATCAACGCCATAAACCTTCAACTTGACTCGGTGATCCACCCCGATTTTTGAAGCAGACAGATATGGATAAAACAAAACTAAAGAGTCGCCATCTAATCCCGATGCAAGGGAATCCTCAACAACATTTCCATCAATCTCTACGCTGAATCTCGCCAATCCCCTGCGCATCGGGAAAACCAATTTAATCCCTGAATACCTTGAGTCAAGAACCAATTCGAGGATCAAATTCTGGTTGGGCTCAAGAAAAAATTGCGAGGCCCCTTGATACAACAATGAGTCTTGAGCATCTCTGGCTTCGATCTCCATGGACCAATGCCTGCTCGAGGGAAGGGATAGTCTCTGATATCCAACTTTAGACGAAGTCAATGGAACTTCGAATCGGAGAGTATCGTCAAGATCAGAAACGAGCAGCAGCCGGGCTTTCTCCGGCTGTGCTGGCAGGCCAAGCGAGCGTGCAGATAGCATCCCTGGTGAGTTCAATTGAACGGAGAATTCCAGGCTTCCTTCATCGACTGGTGTGATATCACTGGAAAGAGTGCGTGAATCGCAGCCATTCAACGAGAGTAATAATGCTACACAAGCTACCATGAGTTGCTTTTTCATTGGACGCTCTCCTTGACATCTCGAGTGCAACGAACGACAGAGGCCGACCGATCGATCCACGCGCAGACCCCTCCGTATGACTCCATCCAATCTGTCCCCAAAATGATTCCGCAATTCGGAGTGGACGACCATAGATAAGAAAGTGACAGCATTGCAGATGCCTTATGCAAAGATTCAAACTCCCAATGAGTAGGAACAACGTGAAAACCGATGGCATCATCCCCATTGTAATCCATTTTATACGTCTCCTTCGCCCATTCCACCTCAAGTGCTCTTTGCCAACCAGTGGTGGTTTTGAGATGACTAATGCCCCCCGCAATCTCAATCAGGTTGCGCCATTCCGATGAATCGGGGAGATGCCATCCAGCAGGGCAGGCTTGAGAAACGGTAATGGAGTCAAATCGAGTGCCACCTGAATCGCACCCAGTGCAGGTTGAACCGATGTTTTCTAGCATCCATTCTTTTTCCTGGAAACGCTTGTAGTGGTAAACCACGCCTGCCGCAGAATCAAAGAATTCGCGAACGGGGTTCGTCACATCCTCATACTTGAGCTTTACAAAAATATCTCCGACTGGCCTCCCCTCAACCTGTATGGTCAGTCGTCCATCTGGAGGCGTGCCTGGCCCAACCCACTTCAAGCGCAGGCGGAAGGTGTCCATTCTTCCTGAAAACGCCATCAATGTGGTATCTGCCCTATAGATTTCTCGCTCCTGCCCCAGGATGATTCCGAATGCACTGACCAAAAGCCTATGCTCCACTCCCTTTGGGCTGGCAGCAATATGGTTCAAAAACAAGGAAAGCGAGTCTGGCAAAGAATCAGCAGAAATCCTCTGGTCCATCCAGAGGAACCCATCCATTGCAGCGCTCCATCGGACCACCGTGGGTGGAACAGGAAAGGCAAGTTTGAACTTCGAAAATCGAGCATCAAAAGCCATGGAGATCTGCTGAACTTGATTCGGAGCAACCGTGAACGCTTTGGTTCCGCTGTAAAGAATCGAGTCGTATTGATCAAAGCCCTGAACATCCAAGGTCCACCTGCGATTCGAGGCAAGGACAATGGATTTAAACCCTGATGTTCCATCACCGACAACAACAGAGTCAGCGACGCTGTCGCCAACGTCGGAGACCAAATGCAACCTGAATACGACACTCCCAAGGGCTTCGCTTCTTCTGGCAAGCAGACCAGTTCCCCCAGTGGTGATGGAGATCTCGCACCGGGAGTTTTCCTGCTCCTCGGGCACCGAATCAGAAAGATCCGACCTACACGAGAACACAAGAAAAAAAATTGCAATGGAAAGAAGTCGCAGGAGGAATTTCACAAGCAGCCCCTTGAAGAACAGGTACAAGGCACTTTGATGTTGCAGTAAACTTACATCGAATTTCTCACGTCAATCCACCCCTGCGGAAAAAACCCCCGTTGCCGACCAGAAATCGACAAGCAACGGAGAGCGACGATACGACAGCGTCCGCAACTTGGCCTTTGACCCGATCAAGCCAGATGCTACAATCGCCAACAATGGGTAAGGAATCCAAGCCGAAGCGACGAAGGTGCGTGCCAAGCGCGAATCGATCCTCGCGGCTCCTTGCGACGAGCCTTGCGATCGCTTCCACCGTGGCCTCCAGCCTTTGGGCCCGACAGATTCCGGTACCATCGGCCAGCGTCTTGACGACGGCCATGCGCGAAGCCGTGGCCGGAGATACCCTTCTGGTGGCACCGGGAGCCCACACGGGCAGCCTGTCCGGTAGCGGCGACCCGGGGAATCTGCCCGATGGCAAGGGGTATTTTTGGGTGGGCAACAGCGGCACGAAACAACACCCCATCGTGATTGTAGCCGCGGACGCGGCCAATCCCCCGATCCTGCAAGGGACTTCTCTAGAGACGGGTTACACCGTGCACGTGACGGGCGACCACGTGATCCTCAAAAACCTGATCTTGCAAACCGGCAACAAGGTGGTCGTGTTCGACCATGGCTCGTGGGGTCTGGTGGAAGATTGCCAGTTGCGAAATTCCGGCGCGGAGCTGCTTCATGTGCGCGACAGCAGCGGCCATGTCACGATCAACCGCACGGACTTCCAGAATTCAGGTAACGAAACGCCCAATTTCGGCGAGGGCCTCTACATCGGCACCGACCAGGCTCGCTGGGGCGCGGCGGATGTGCCCCAGACCTCCACAACCGCTCCCTTCTGGGGAGACAAGGCCATCTCCGAAGGGTATGATGGTTTCGATTGGCGGGTGGAGCACACCACGGTGACCTGCAGCTACTTCCGGGACATCGCTGCCGAGCCCATCGACATCAAGGAAGGAACCCGCTACACCACGGTGACAGGAAATGTCTTTCTGGGGGACTCCACCGGAAGGAAGGGCGGATCCTCCTACTTCAGCCACGTGGGATCGTTCGTGGACCAAAAGGGCGTGCACGGGACGTTTCGCGGCAACACCTTCTGGCGCGGTACCAACGACAGTCTGGCAGATTACATCGCTGAAGTGAAACGCACCTTCCCGCACGTTCCCACCGACCTCACCCCGGCAGCCCATTCCAAGCCATGGTGCGACGACAAGGTGGACGTGGATTCCAATACCTGCACTGCATCGGAAAACACGGTGGCCGTAAGCCTTCCCGCCGACCCGCGGCCCGCTTGCGACCTCGTACAATTCGATTTCCACTCCGCTCCCAAGTCTTCGGGTGTTCGCGCGAAAGCGGTTCGGTCCACCCCTCCAACGCGACTGGTCCTGAACCGTCGACTCAATGAGCTGGAAGCCGTGACCGACAAAGGTCGCCACATCAGCTTGACTGGTCGCGTTTCATCGCCCTGATCGTCGCAACTCGATCGACCTAGATTTCCCCGACCGTGTCCAAGACCAACGCCTGCCGCATTCTGGAAGCCATGGGGATCCCTTTTTCACTTCGCGAATACGAAGTGGATCCGGACGACCTCTCCGCCGAGACCGTCGCCGCCAAGGTGGGATATCCACCCGAACAGGTGTACAAGACCCTGGTGGTCCATGGCGATCGTCATGGCCACGCGGTGGCGGTGGTGCCGGGCAATTGGGAGCTGGACCCCAAGGCCATGGCCAAGGCCACGGGCGACCGAAAGGTGGAGATGATCGCATTGAAGGACGTGCAGCCGTTGACAGGATATGTCCGCGGCGGGGTCACGGCACTGGGCCTGAAAAAGGCCTTCCCGGTGTGGGTGGATGAAACATTCGAACTGTGGGACAAAGTTTGCGTTTCCGCAGGCATGAGGGGAATGCAGATCGAGATCGCCCCTGTGGACTACTTGCGCGCCACGGGAGCGCGCATCGCGGAAATCGCCCGCCCCAAGGGGTGAGCAGGAATTCAGAGGATGCCCCCCTCGACCGGATCTCAGGGGTTCCGATTCACCCAGATCAGGTATGGCCCTCGGGCCGTCGGCTCGTCTCCTCTGATCTCGATGAGGAATTCCCCGGTTCGCTTGGCTAGAAAGGACACGTAGCCCTGGTCTGCGGTTGTCAGGGTGGAATTCTGGGCAAATGGAATTGGGATGCCATCCGGGCCGGGGACAGACATACGCCACAATGTGTCCGAGGTATTCAGGGCGGAAAGCTTGATGGACTTGCCACCGCCCTGGAAGCTCGCGGCAACCTCATACCTGGCTCCGCTGTCGCCGTGGAACCTCACGTAATCAACCTCGCCGGCACGCAGCACATGCGATTGGAAATCGCCATTGGCCTGGATCCAATTCGCACGGCTCGGGATGCCGTCCGGCTCGAAGGCGTCCTGATCGACGCTGTCGACTTTGACCGACACCTGGTAAGGCCCGTATCCTGAAACATCGATCAGACCCCTCGCCGTCCGGCTTGCGGTGAAATGGCATTCATGGTCCCTCGAACCGAATGACGAAGCGGCACGGATTGTCGAATCCTCGAATGCTCCTCCCTGGTGGAGGTCGAAACCGAAGAGTCCTCCACTCGCCACGATGCGGTAGGACATTCCCACTTCCATGGGAAACGATATCCAGTCGTGGTCCCTGATGGGCAGAAACCTACTCTGGGAGACTCCATCGGTTTCGATCCGCGAAGGTTTGCCAGGAAGGTCATCCGGCTCGTAGGCATCGATACCCGTGGTGTCCAACACCACGGAAACACGGTACTTCGCCGTATCCTCCGGACTGTCAGACCGAAGCCACATCACCGCAGGTCCCGTCCTGTAGGCGTAGTAAGGGGCCATCGGCTCATCGGGGTAGAAATCCACGAATTGAGTCAACGAATCGCTGGTCATCTGGAATTGAGGGTAGAGGAGACTGGTCTCGTGGACGCCGCCGACTGCTCGGAGCGGCTTCGATTCCAGAACAATCTGATACCGCTTGCCCGAATCGACGCGGAATCGCACCCAACTGTTCGAATCGTGCTTCAGGCGACCATCGACGGGCGGCCCGCCCACCTCCAGCGTTTTCAAGCCATCCCCCACGACGCTGGTTGGAGGATTCGCGACTTGGACTACGGAATCCTTCGCATGATCCTGGGCCTGCGGTTGGCTGGAAAGGACTGTTTGCTCGCAGGAAGCGAACGTCAAGAACAAGATTCCCGCGGCGAGGAGACGTGCGATCGATTTCATGGGGTTCCTCCAGGCGGGAGTGGAATGGGCGTTGCGGTCTTGAGAAAAGATGGTCTTACCGGGTAGATTCGGAAGTCAGATTCTGGGCATAAGAAAAGCCCAACAGGTCCATCTACCCATCGATCTCTGGCCGGGCCGAGTTTCTTGGGAAGCTCGTTGCCGGAGGTTCGCTCATTTCTTTCCACTCTCCGTAGCCCGAAACGAAGCTCGGATGCACCGCCGATTTCGGTGGCAGACCTCGATGTACAAACCAGCTACTCTCGGGATCTAGCCAACCGCGCTCCCAGCTTGAACACGATTCCCGCCAGGGAAAGCACCACTCCCCAGAACACCACGGGCCGGTGAGGCTGCATCCGGTCGGCCACCTGGAGGAACTCCACCAAGAACAAGACGCTCCCGCCCATCAGGGCCAACGAGGAGATCCCCTGGATCCAGCCCCGGATTCCACGCACCAGGTCGTCGCCTCCCCCAGCCAGCGCCAGATTCAACAGAGCGGAAAAGAGGATGTAGATGTGGGCCGAGCGGTAGAGCATCCGGACCGCGTCGTCGCCGTGGTAGAGCTCGGGGAATCCAACCTTCATTTGGGTGCCGGACCACAAAAACACACCCACGAACAGAATGCCCCAGGTCAGGTGGGTCTTGTCGAGTTTTGTCATTTGCGCGCGTCTCCTCCCCTCCCAACCTAGACGAAACTTGACCATCCTGTCCAGTCCGGGAAAGGGAACGGCGAATACAGGATCATCGGATCCTCGAATTCGAGGCGATCCACCTGGGCATGGTCGAAAATTCGCTCCCGAGTTGTCACACCTCGCTACGCACCTGGTATCAGGGAAAAATCCACCCCGGTCGGGGAATCGCGGATTCCAACCCATTCAACCTAGCTGGAGCCACCTATGTCGCCGCACAACAACTTCATCACCGCCAGCCAACCCCACGCCGTCGCAGTCGAGTCCGATCGCGACAGTTCCACCCCTGCCCGCCCGAACCTCCAGGGGATCCAGCCCGGATCCACTTAGGGCCTGCAAAGCGCACCCACCACGATCGACGAACACCGCTCGCGCCTTTCCTGGTTCGGCTCCGCACAGGAACGCATCGCCTTTCTCGATCTGGGGCCACGCGACGGAGAGCCGATCGTGCTCCTGCACGGCATGCCCACTTCCTCCTGGCTGTATCGGAACATCGCGCCTGTCCTCGCCCGGGAAGGTCTGCGCGTGGTGGTCCCGGACATGCTCGGATTCGGAGCCAGCGCCAAGCCGAGCGACCCATTGGCCTACGCGTTCTCCTCGCAAGCCGATCGCCTCCTGGCCCTGATGACCCATCTGGGCATCCCCCGCTGGATCCAGGTCGTGCACGATTTGGGCGGCCCTTGGACCTGGGAGATCGCCGACCGCTCCCCCCAGGTCCTGCGCGGTCTGGTGATCATGAACACGACCGCCTACGTGGACGGATTCCGTCCCCCCGCCATGATGAAGATCGCCCGTGGGCCGTTAGGCCCCGTGATGGCCTTCCTGATGCGAAACGGCCTCACCGGCCCTTCCCAAGTGCGCTCCCTTTTGCGCCAGATGACCCGCTGCCGGGAGCACCTCACCGCCGAGGTGGTGGAAGGGCATTGGAGACCGTTGTCAGAAGGAACCACCCACGCCTTCCTCTCGTTCGCTCGCGCCTTCCCCTGGTGGTACCAGCAATTCGAGCGCTACCAGGCCGCCTTGAAGCGGCTCTCCATTCCAGCCGCGACGATCTGGGGTCGCCACGACAAGGTGCTCGATGCCGCGAAGCTCCCCGACCAGTTCGCGCGCGACCTGGAAATTCCCCCATCCAGGCGTTTCCGGCTGGATGCCGGACACTTCCTGCAGGAGGATCGTCCCGGGGAAGTCGCGGAGATTTTGACATCTTTCGCGCGAAGCATTTGAATCCATCCTTCCGGGAGCCAGCTCCCGGGGGTACCCCGAACACGAGGAGGTCCCCATGGACGACGACACGCTTTTGATCGCCCGCTCCCTGGAAGGGGATCGGAAGGCCCTGGAGGCGTTGCTGGAACGGAACAGGACGTTCATCTACAACGTGGCATTGAAGTTCTTCAACAACATCGAGGAGGCCCAGGACGCCACGCAGGAAGTCCTGCTGAAGACCCTTTCCCGCTTGTCCACCTACGACGAATCGAAAGCGGCCTTCCGCACCTGGCTCTACCGGATCACGTTCCACCATTTCCTGAACGCCAAGCAGACCGCCTACGAGAGGAACATCACCGGATTCGGGGTCTTCCACGATCTGATCGACAGCGTCCCCTCCCAGGAACTGGAAGAGCACGAGGAGAAGGCATTGGCCCTGGACATCCAGGAGTCGATGGTCTCCTGCACGGCCGGAATGATCATGTGCCTGGACCGGGAGCAGAGGCTCGTCTACATCGTCGGGGAGGTGTTCGAGATCGGACACCTGATGGCATCCGAAGCCCTCGACATCAGCCCTGACAATTTCCGACAGAAATTATCCAGGGCCCGCCGGGATCTCCAGGAGTGGATGAACAACCGTTGCGGGTTGGTCAACCAGGCCAATCCCTGCCGTTGCCCCAAGAAGACCAAGGGATTCATCGCCAAGGGATGGGAAGCCGGACAACAGGAAATGGCATTCCGGCGTGTACACCAGGATCCGGGAGGTAGTGGACTCCCGGATGGAGGACGTGCTGGAGGCCCGCGACCGGCTCTACCACGACATCTACAAGGAGCATCCCTACAAGCGGCCCGCCATGGAAGCCAAAGAGCTGCTCGACGGCATCCTGGAGGATCCGGTCTTCGGTGGACTCTTCGCCGCTCCATGACGGAGCGCCCCGCAGCCGATGGATTCCCGCCTCGGCCGCGAAAGCACCGATACCCTACCGTCGGCCGGCGACCGCCGTATGCGAAAGTTCCCGGGGGAGATCGGTCTCCCTTCGGGCTCAACGCGAGGTCACCACCCCCAGGCACACCACCTCGGATCGGAGCAATTCCTTGCCGGTGGTGTCCTTCTGGTCGATGAAAAAGAAATAGTGGCCGCTCGGCACCAGATTCCCCAAGTCATCCCGCATGTCCCACCCCAGGCTTACCTGGACTTTGGAAACACCCTGGAGCTGCGCGGCGCCCACCACGGCCTGTCCCGTTCCTTGCAGATAACCTGCACGGGAGTAGACCCGGTATTCGATCCAGGTGGGAGTGTACACGCTGAGAATGGTGGACACGGTGCGAGTGTCGGGATTGTCCTGGGCTCGCGCGGAAAAAGCAGGGCACCGCGAAGCCATGTCCGCCGTGATCACCACGTCCGGATTGGAGGCGGCTGGTCCGGCGGTCGATCCCTCGGAGGTTTCTCCGCAGCCAAGGAGGATGGCGGCATGCAGACCCACCACCGCGGCGATCGCGGCTCTACCCAGGACGTTCGATCGTGCTTGGTGGCCGGTGTTCATCGCTTCAGCGTCTTGTACTTGATTGGCTTCGGGTTGTCGGCGTCGATTCCTGCCCGCTTGCGGTAGTCGGCTTCGTAATCTGTCCAGTTGCCTTCGAACCACACCACCTTGGAGTCGCCCTCGAAGGCCAGGATGTGGGTGGCGATGCGATCCAGGAACCAACGGTCGTGGGAGATCACCACCGCGCAGCCGGCGAAGCCCAGGATGGCCTGTTCCAAGGCCTGGAGCGTCTCGATGTCCAGGTCGTTGGTGGGTTCGTCCAGCAGCAGCAGGTTGCCCGCGTGCTGGAGATTCTTGGCCATCAACACGCGGTTTCGCATGCCTCCGGAAAGCTGGCTCACGAGCTTTTGCTGGTCGGGACCCATGAAGTTGAACAGGCCACAGTAGGCGCGCGCGTTCATCTTGCGATCACCCACCTTGATCTCTTCGTTCCCGCCCGTGATGGCTTCGAACACGGATTTGGAATCGTCCAGCGACTCGCGTCCCTGCTCCATGGAGATGATTTCCACCGTTTCGCCCATCTTGAACGATCCGGCATCCGGTGTTTCCTGGCCCAGGATCATGCGGAACAAGGTGGTCTTGCCCGCGCCGTTGGGGCCGATGACGCCGACAATTCCTGACCGTGGCAACTGGAAGGAGAGGTTCTCGTACAGGCACTTCTCGCCGTAGGACTTCCCGATCCCGTTGGCGTCGATCACCACGTCGCCCAGGCGCTTGCCGTTGGCGATCTGGATCTGGGCCGACTTCATCGTGTCCTTCTTTTCCTGGGCCAACAATTCGTCGTAGGCCTTCAGACGAGCCTTGCTCTTGGCCTGGCGGGCTTTGGGAGAGGCCTTCACCCACTCCTGCTCGCGCGCCAAACGCTTCTGGCGATCCGTCTCGCCCTTTTCTTCGTTCTTCATCTTGTCGAGCTTCTGGTCCAGCCACTGGGCATAGTTGCCCTGCCAGGGGATTCCCTTGCCGTGGTCCAGCTCCAGGATCCAGCCCGTCACGTTGTCCAGGAAGTAGCGATCGTGGGTGACCAGGATCACCGATCCCTTGTACTCCTTGAGGTGGCGCTCCAACCACGCGACAGATTCCGCATCCAGATGGTTGGTGGGCTCGTCCAGCAACAACAGGTCCGGCTGCTCCAGAAGCAATCGGCAGAGGGCCACGCGACGCTTTTCGCCGCCGGAAAGATTGGTGACGGGCCAATCGCCGGGCGGGCAACGGAGCGCATCCATCGCGATTTCCACGTGTCGTTCCAGACTCCACAGGTCCTGGGCATCGATCACGTCCTGCAAACGCGCTTGCTCTTCCAGGAGCTTGTTCATCTTGTCATCTTCCATGGGCTCTGCGAAAGCCATGGAGATCTCGTTGTACCTGTCCATGATGGCCTGGCTTTTGGCCACGGCCTTCATGATGTTTTCCTTGACCGTGAGATCCGCCTCCAACACCGGTTCCTGCGGGAGGTACCCAGCGGTGCGGCCGGATTCGATCCAAGCCTCTCCGGTATAATTCTTGTCGATGCCCGCCATGATGCGCAGCAGGGTGGACTTGCCCGAGCCGTTGGAGCCGATGATCCCGATCTTCGCGCCATAGTAGAACGAAAGCGAAATGTCGCGCAACACCGTCTTGTTGGAGGTGTACTCCTTGCTCATGCGGTGCATGTAGAACACGAACTTTTCGGGAGTCTTGTCGGCGGCCATGTGGGTTCCTCGGAAAGGCTTCGAGCCAAGCGAAACGCCTGGCTTCGGACTGGTATTGGAGGAAGTCTAGAATCTGGCCACGCGCTTCGTCTTCGGTCCCTACGGATCGATCCTAGGGAACACCGGCGAAGCCGCCTTTCCTCTCAAAGGGCGACGCTGTTCTTGCACACTCCCGTCGCCAGGAATTCCCGGATGTTCTCCAGGGTGGTCTGGGCGATGTTCTCCACCGCCTCCTTCGTGAAAAAGGCCTGGTGGGCCGTGATCAGGACGTTGGGGAAGGTCTGCAGGCGCACGAACACGTCGTCCTGGATCACCTGTTCCGACCGATCCTCGAAGAACAGCTCCTGCTCCTCCTCGTAGACGTCCAATCCCAGGAAACCGATCTTCCCGGATTTGAGTGCACCGATCACCGCACCGGTATCGATCAGAGGTCCACGGCTGGTGTTGATGATCATCACGCCCTTTTTCATGGCATCGAGCGCTGGCCCGTCGATCATGTGTCGCGTTCGAGGCGTCAGGGGACAATGCAGGCTGATGATGTCGCTCAGCCCGTACAGCGTCGCGAGGTCCACGTACTGCACCCCCGCGGCCACCAAGGCGGAGTTGGGAGCCGTGTCGTAGGCCAGGATCCGGCATCCGAACCCAGACAGGATCTTGCACAGAATCTGTCCAATCTTTCCGGTGCCCACCACGCCGACGGTCTTTCCGTGCATGTCGAAACCCAACAGTCCATCCAGGGCGAAGTTCCCTTCCAGCACCCGGGCCCAGGAACGGTGGAATCGCCTGTTCAGGCACAGCATCATTCCCACGGCGTGTTCGGCGACGGAATACGGCGAATAGGCGGGCACGCGCACCACGGCCATCCCCACGCCGGCAGCCGCCTTGAGGTCCACGTTGTTGAAGCCCGCGCAACGTAGCGCGATCAGGCGTACCCCGATCTCCTTCAACCGCTGGACCACCGCAGTGTCCATCTGGTCGTTGACGAAGGCGCACACCGCATCGTGGCCCGCCGCCAAGGCGACCGTGGCGGGCTCCAGACGCGGCTCCAGCCAGGTGATTTCGGCTTGGAACGAGGTGGCCAAGGGATCGAAGGCGTGGTGGACCCAAGGCTTGGCGCTGAACATGGCGATCTTCATCGGGAATTCACTTCCTGCGCCCCGCAGTGGTCGGGCGCGAAACGAGATCGCATCAAGCTACAAAGCCGGATGCCCCAAGTTATGCGCATCCCCGATGAATAGGTGTGGAATCAGGCTTTCGCGAGACAGTTGAACATCCACTGCACGCCGAACTTGTCCTTGGCGCTGCCGTAGTAGGCGCCCCAGAACGTATCCTGGAGAGGCTGCTCCACCATACCGCCTTCGGAAAGGGCAGCGAACAGCGCGGTGGTCTGCTCGCGCGTGTCCGGTTCCAGCATGATGTAGGCGTTGTTGCCCTGGACCACCTTGAACCCCATCGCCTCGGGCGCGTCCGTTCCCATCAGGAGATGCCCGCCCAGAATCGGAACATCCGCGTGCATCACGAGTTCGGCCACTTCCGGAGGAACGGGCGGCGAATCCGGACCCGCTGGAATGTCCTTGAAGCGGCTGAGATGGCCCAATTCGGTCCCGAAGACCTTGGCGTAGAAGCGGAATGCTTCTTCCGTCTGATTCCTGAAATTGAGATAGGTGCTGACTCTTGCCATTTTCTGCTCCTTGGTGGTTTCGGGGGATCAGCGAGGTCCGGGAAGGTTCTTCGCTCGCAGCACGCCGGCGAAGACTCCCCGGTACGCCCAAGCCAAGGAAACCAGCAGGGCGCTGAATACCGCGGCGGGTGCGATGCCGGTATGCTCCAACACGAGGTGGAACAGCAAGCTGTTGACAAAAAACGGCGCCAACAGGAGAAGCGCGAGCGGCACGAAACGGTTGGCCACCAGCAGGAGGCCCGACACCAACAGCACCCCCCCGATCATGGGCATCATGTAGCCTGTCTGGGCAAGGGCCAGACTGAACGCCTTGGCCTGGGGCGCGAGATCCGGCGGAGGGGACATGGGATGGAACAGGCCAAGCGCTCCGAAGACCACCAGGGGCAATCCCAACAGCCATCTGCCGATGGCGGGAAGGAAACGAACGAAAGACGGTTTGGCTGTGGTGGTCATGGTTGCGGCTCCTCTTTACTTGAATATAAAGAGTCTCATCCTCAAAGCCAATCCTCCGTCCGATCGTTTGAAACGATCGGACGCATCGGTCACGACGATCGACTCCATTGCGCCGACGGAGGATCTCCGTCAGACCCGGAACTGGTCCACCACGGCGCGCAGATCCGTGGACATCGAATCCAGCCGCGAGCTGTCCTGGCGGATTTCGTGGGCGATCACCAAGGTTTGCTCGGCCGAGTTCGCCACGGATTGGACTTCCCTCGACACCGAGCCAAGGCCGTCGGCGGATCGCTCCACATCCTTGGCAATCTTGGAAGCGGATTGCGCCACCGAATCGAATTCGCGGGAGATGGCTCCGACCATCGAGGTTTGTTGGTCCACCGCGCTGGCGGTGCTTCGGGAAGACTCCGCGATCTCCCCGACGATTCCCGCGATCGCATCCATGGACCTCAGGGTGTTGCGCACGTCTTCGAGCATCTCGTCGATCTGCCGGCGGATGTCCTCGGTGGCCCCTCCGGTCTTCTGGGCGAGGAGCTTCACTTCCTTGGCCACGATGGCGAAGCCCCTGCCGGCCTCGCCAGCGGTAGCCGCCTCGATCGTGGCGTTCAGTCCCAACAGTCGGGACTGGTTGGCGATGTCGTTGATGACGGCGACCACCTTGCCGATCGCGTGGGCCGACGCATCCAGCCTTTCCATGATGGATCGGGAAGTCCTGGCCTGCTCGTCGGCCTTGCCGGAAATGGACATTTCCTGTCTGCATCGGGCGGACACTTCCTCCAGGGACTCGTTCATCGTGCGGATCGAGCCTCTCACCGAATCCAACGAACGGGTCATTCCCATGGTCGCCTCCGAAACGGTGCTGACCGATCGCGAAATCCCGTCCGAAGAGACTTCCACGGAAGCCGCCTGGGACTTCATCCGCTCCGTTTCCGCCTCCAACTTCGTGGACACTCCGGAAAAGCTCCTCGAAGACTGGGCGAGCGCCTCTGTCTTGCGGTCGAGATCCACCACGATCTCCTGCAGCCGCTCGATGAACCGGTTGATTCCCGCCGAAAGTTGTCCGACTTCGTCCCGGGATCGGACCTCCATCCGGCGTGTGAGATCCCATCTTCCGTTGGTCATCTCGCGCAGGCTTCTTGCCACCTCGTTCACCGGCTGGACCACCATGCGAAGGATCGCCAGGACCAGCAGCACCGTCAAACACACCGTCGCGGCGGAGAACACGCCGAGCCGGATGGATTGGCGTCGGGCCGAAGAGATGGACAAATTCTGGTTTTGCTCCGCCTGCGAGCGACGCAAGCGGATGAGGGAATCCAGCTGGTCGGCCACGACGCGGAAGCGTTGCTCCGATCCGTTGAGCGAGAAGCTCGCGAGCTGGAGATCCACCAGCGCCATGTCCGCCGCCGCCACGGCCGAGGTCGCATAGGGAAGGAAGCTGTCGGAAAGCGCCTGGACCAGCCGACCATCCTCCGTGGTGGAATCTCTGCCTGCGTGCATGCGCGCGAGATCCTCCTGGGCGGATTTCAAATCGCTCTTGATCTTCAGCACCCCTTTGTCGATGTTTGCCTGGTCGTATTGTCCCGCCACCCAGACGATGATCTTGCTGGTGGAGGCGGGCAGGCTCTCCAGCGTCTTTTGGAGCCGCAGCAGGTCCACGAAACCCAGAACCTGCTTCTGGTACATTTCCTGGGAGGCTCGCGTCTGCTCCCCCAGAGACATCCAGCTCGTGGCGACCAGGAACAAAAGGCACGACAAGGCCGCGCCCTGGATGAGAACGACCTTCCTGGTCAGCGACAGTCCTTGGATCCAGCGCCACATGGCAGTACGGCTACTTGTAGATGCCACAGCCGATGTACATGTTCTGGTCCGGGATCTTCATGATGAAGCTCAGCTTGTCCTGGACCTTCTTGGTGAGCGGATTGTTCCATTTGTACTGGATCCAACCGCTTCCCGCCTTGGAATCCAGGACCTTGTGGAAGTCCTTGAAGAACGGCTTGCCATCGGCATCGGTGATGTCGCTCAAATCGCGACCCACCTGGGCTGGCTTGGAAGGCAAGGCCAGGCAGACATCCTCCATGTCGTAGGCGAAGATGTACAGCTCCCCATCCACGAAGCCGCCTTTGGGGTTGTTGAATTCCTTCAGAGCGGCTTCCTTGCCGTGATCCTTGATGTACTTGGCGCCCTTTTTCACGAGGGCTTCGGCCTTGCCTTTTTCTGCTTCCCCTGCGAAGGTCGCTGAAAAACAAAGTCCCAAAGCAAGGACGAACCTGGCGAACGTGGTCATGGATCATTCTCCTGATGGATGTGGAATTGTTCCGATCGAAGTATCCACTGCCAATCCACTCCATGACAAGCATTCAAGCGCAAATGATCGGGGGTCCTCTGGAAAGAAGCGACCGGTGAAAAAGCGGACCATCGGACCCCATCGGCGGGACCGATCGGAAGGATTGAGCGATGCGATTGGGGATTTCCGGAAACGGGAACGATCTTCTTCAAGCACAAACCTGAGGTCCAAGTTGACCCTCATCCTCTCCAGAAGGAATCCGAATCATGCTCGACCAAGACCTCCTCGCTCAACTCAAGAACCTGTTCCAACAGCTCGAAGCGAAAATCACCCTGGTACAAGCCCCCTCGGAACACCCCCAGCAACAGGAGCTTCGCGAAATGCTCCAGGGAGTCGCGTCGGTCTGTGACAGGATCGAGTGGCTGGAATCGGGCCACCCCTCGCCGGTTCCCAGATTCGCCATCCACCACGACGGCTCCCCCACCGGCATCGTGTTTCGCGCCATTCCGGGCGGCCACGAATTCAGTTCGTTCGTGTTGGCCATCTTGAATGCCGACAACAAAGGGAAACTCCCCGATGCAGGGATCCAGGGGCGCATCAAAGCCCTGCGCGGACCGGTGCGGTTGCGGACTTTCGTGAGCCTGGAATGCACCAACTGCCCGGACGTGGTCCAGGCCCTGAACCTGATGGCCATCCTGCACCACGACTTCCACCACGAAACCTGGGACGGCGCACTGGCCGAGTCCGAGGTGGAACGACTGAAGATCCAGGGCGTTCCCGCCGTCTTTTCCGGCGACACCCTGTTGCACGTGGGCAAAAGCGACCTCGCGAGCCTCCTGGACACCCTGGAAGAAAAACTCGGCAAGGCGGAATCTGTCGGAAGCGTTCCCGGCACGCGCCACGAGTTCGACCTCGTGGTGGTGGGCGGCGGCCCCGCCGGCGCGGCAGCGGCCATCTACAGCGTACGCAAGGGATTGAAAGTGGGGCTGGTGGCAGGCAGGATCGGTGGCCAGGTCCAGGACACCCTCGGCATCGAAAACCTGATTTCCATCCCCTACACCGAAGGCCCCAAACTCGCCTCGGATCTTCGCAGCCACCTGGACTCGGCAGGCGTGGTGGTCCTGGAAAACCGAACGGTGGAATCCATCCAGGACGAGGAGGCCACCAAGACGCTCCGGTTCAAGGGTGGAGAATCCGCCGTGGCGAGCCAAGTGATCCTGGCCACAGGCGCGAAATGGCGCGAGCTTGGCGTACCCGGCGAAAAGGAGCACATCGGACGTGGTGTCGCCTTCTGCCCGCATTGCGACGGACCGTTCTACAAGGGTCGGCGGGTGGCGGTGATCGGCGGCGGAAACTCCGGCGTGGAAGCGGCCATCGACCTGGCGGGCATCTGCTCGGAAGTGACCCTGCTGGAATTCGGCGACACCTTGCGGGCCGATGCCGTGCTGCAGCGCAAGCTCTCGAGCCTTCCCAACACCAGCGTGGTGGTTTCGGCACGCACCACCGAGGTGGTGGGTGACGGACAGAAAGTGACATCAATCAAGTGGGAGGACCGCGCATCCAAGGAGATCAAGGAGAAGGAACTGGACGGGGTCTTCGTGCAGATCGGATTGGCTCCCAACTCCGGGGCCTTCAAGGATCTGGTGGAGACCAACCGCTCCGGCGAGATCGTGGTGGACGACCGCGGCCGCACTTCGCGCGCGGGCATCTACGCCGCAGGCGACGTGACCACCGCTCCTTTCAAGCAGATCATCATCGGGATGGGAGACGGCGCGAAGGTGGCCCTTTCCGCCTTCGACGACCGGATCCGGGGGCGCTAATTCGTTTTATTATACTAAAACATATCACATTTATGATCAATATGTTTTAGTATGCTTTCCGAATGATCCATCGACCGCAATACCTCGAGCAGATCGCCCCCTTTGTGGGGGCACCCATGATCAAGGTCCTGACGGGCATTCGTCGTTGCGGAAAGAGCTGTCTTCTCCAACAGGTGCGCGAGCTTCTGGCAGAACAAGTTCCTGAGCCAACCGTCCACTGGATCGACATGGAGCTCTCGAAGAACTCCGGCTTTCGACAGGCAGGGGTGTTCGAAACGTTTTTGGATGGTTTACGAACATCCCCTCAAGGCCCTCGGGCCATCCTGATCGATGAAGTCCAGGAAATCCCAGAATGGGAACGGTCCGTGAACAGCCTGCTCAAGGAGGGGAGGTGGGACATCTACTTGACGGGGTCGAATTCCCGCCTGTTGTCCGGCGAACTGTCGACGCTGCTGGCAGGTAGGTACGTCGAGATCCACGTCCTTCCTCTGGGCTACCAGGAACACCTGCAATTTTGCGGCCGACCAGACTCACCCGAGGAATTTCAGTCCTTCCTGCGCTTTGGTGGGCTGCCAGGTCTGCGGGAACTGCCGGAGATGGAACGACCACGCCTCCAATACCTACAAGCCGTGCAGGACTCCGTGCTCCTGCGCGATGTCATCGAGCGCAATGCGATCCGGGATCCCAAAACGCTGGAATCGGTGCTCGACTTCGCTTACGACAACGTGGGTGCGTTCACCAGCGCGAAGTCCATGAGCGAATTCCTGAAGTCGCAACGCGTGAACATCTCGATCGTGACTCTTCAAAACTACCTCCGTGCATTGGAGTCGGGATACGCGATCTACCAGGCGAAACGCTACGACATCAAGGGTCGGAAGCATCTGGAGCTGAATTCCAAATACTTCCTTGCGGACCTCGGCCTTCGGTTCGCGCGCATCGGAAGCCGGGACCGGGACATTTCCGGTCTACTGGAAAACACCGTATTCCTGGAACTCCTGCGTCGTGGTTTTGCCGCGAGCATCGGCCGGATCGGAGAATTCGAAGTGGATTTCGTCGCCGAAAAAGACGGAAAACGGCTTTACGTCCAAGTGGCGGCAACGATACTGGATCCGAATACCCGCGAACGCGAATTCAGGTCCTTGGAAGCGATCGACGACAATTTTCCAAAATACGTGCTTTCGCTGGACGCACACGAATCGCACCAGGACGGTATCCTGCAGATTCCCCTGAGGCGCTTCCTATTGGACCCGCGCTGGTCGATGGGCTGAGCAGCCGACCTCCGTTCTGGATAAACGGAAAAATCCAGGACCTTTTCTGCACAGACACGGCGAGTAGGAATAGCTTTCCATACCTAGCCACTTCCTGGCGTTTCATCCATTTTCCACAAAGGAACCACCGATGTCCGAGTTCAAGGGATCCCGCACCGAAAAACACCTTTTGATGTCGTTTGCCGGCGAATCGCAGGCCCGCAACCGCTACAACATGTTCGCGAGCAAAGCCCGCAAGGAAGGCCTGGAGCAGATCGCGGCAATTTTTGACGAAACCGCCGCCCAGGAACAGGAACACGCCAAACGCTTCTTCTCCTTTTGAAGGGCGGCGACCTCGAAATCACCGCCACCTTCCCCGCCGGCAAGGTGGGCACCACGCTCGAGAACCTGGAAGCCTCGGCCATGGGCGAGGAGCACGAATGGCAGATCGACTATCCCGAGTTCGCCCGCGTGGCGCGCGAGGAAGGCTTCGAAGCGATCGCCAAGCTGTGGGACGCGGTCTCCATCGCCGAAAAGCAGCATGGCAAGCGCTACCGCGACCTGTTCAAGAACCTCTCCGAGGGCAAGGTCTTCAAGAAGGACGGTAAAGTGACTTGGCGCTGCATCAACTGCGGCTACCTCCACGAAGACGTGGAAGCCCCGAAGGTCTGCCCCGCCTGCGCGCACCCCCAGAGCTATTTCGAGCTGTTGGGCGAGAACTGGTAAGCACAAGACCAAGATCTGTCCGTGTCCGCCCACCCCGGATGCCGGGGCGGCGGTTCAGCACAGGACCGGAGGGCTGAATTCCAACTCCCCGAACAGCTTTCTGTACTGCTGAGGGGTGTATCCCGTGGCCTGTTGGAAGGAGCGAGTGAGCCCCGCCAGGCTTTGGTAACCCAGTTCCTTGGAGATTTCCCGAAGAGGGGAATCGGTGGTCGCCAGAAGGCGGCCCACCTGGCGCAGCTTGATGCGCCGCAGCCACTCCCCGGGAGTCATGGTGGTCTTGTCGGCGACGAAGCGGAAAAACGACCGGGAGCTCATGTCCAGGAGGCCACAGGCCCAGGCCAGGTCGATGCGATCCGCGGGGGTGCCTTTCGCCGCCTCCAGAAGCCGTCGCAGCCGGGGATCGCAGACCACGGTCTCGTCCACCGGACGGAACGCGCCCGATTCGCGGGACGGAATGGGCAGAAATTGTCCAGACTCCAGGGTCCGAAGGACCTCCACTCCCATTGTCTGGGCGATCCATTCGGAGAGGATGCGGAAGTAGCCGTGCAAACCCGCGGCCGAGGAGAAATCCCCGTCGTGGGCGACACCCGCCTCGGCATCCCACACCACCGCAGGGAACAATCGTGCGGCCAGGAGAACAAGCCAACGCTCGGTGGCCATCCGTCGTCCATCGATCCTTCCCGACTGTGCCAGGATCAGGGAACCAGAACAATAGGTCCAGAACCTCCCCTGGCGTGTCGCCAACTCCTCCGAAACGGGAAGGGCATCGCTCAACACGGATTTGAGCTGGTCCACATCGGTGGCCCAGAGAGGTGGCACCACCCACAACCCGCAATCAACGGTCTCCAAAGGCACCGCGTCGCGAAGAAGCTGGTTTTGCCAAGAGACAGCCACGGGCCCACCGTGGGTCACCCACACCGGTCGAAACAACTCCCGACCCGCCTTGTGGTTCAGAAGAGCCAGGAGATCTGCGATCGCAAAAAGCCCGGCGGGCTGGCAGCGGGGAAATACCACCAGTCCGATGGAAAGAGGAATGGGGCCGGGCGAGGGCGCAGTGTTCATAGACGAAATATGTCCAGCAGGAGGGGATTCTGCAAACCGGATGGAGCGATGGCTGATCGGGATAACCGGATCTCCCAATCGTCCAGGACGATCCGTGCGGAAACGAGGGACGCCAGGAGGAGAAGCCTCCAGGCGCTCCTCGACGTCTCTAGGGGACGGAGACGTTGTCGAAGGTGGCCGTGGTCACGCTCGAGGCGTTGTGGCTGGTGACGGCGAGACCCACCAGGGCGGAATTCCCGAACGTCCCGAAGGTGACGGGCGATCCGATCTGGGTCCAGGTGGTGCCGTTCGCGGACCAGAAGCCCGTGAAGGTGTTGCCGGATCGGGTGAGTTTCAGCCACTGGGGCACCGACTTCCCGGAAACGATCGTGTTCGTGCTTGATTCACCGGGATTGAGACGCTTCTGCAGGAGCACGCCGTTGGAGGCCGTGAGGTTCACCATCACGTTGCGGCTGTTCCCCGCGGTGCTCTCCCGGAACATCAACCCCGCCTTGGCCCATGGATCGGTGTTCCCCAGCGAGGTGACCCGGGCCACCAGGCTTCCGTTGCCGGAAAGTGTCCGGTAGCTGTAGTGGAACTGGTCGCTGGTGCCCCAGATGTCCGTGCCGCTTCCCTTCACGGTGTGGACCGATCCGGAAACCGTGTGGGAACCACCCCAGGTGGAAATGTCGGTTTCCGTCCAGGTCTGCACGACGTTGGGGGTGGCCGCCACCGCCGCAGAGAGGGCGCTGGCTCCGGTGGAGTTGCTCGCCATGACCTGGTATCGGTAGGTGGTTCCGTTGGCCAGGCCCGTGTTAGTGAACGACGGCGTGGATCCGGTGTACACCGGAACGCGGGCGTTGGAATCGGTGGTCCAGCGATGCAGGGTGTAGGCTGTCGCGCCGGAAACCGCGTTCCACGAGAGGGAAACCTGGCCGTTGCCCGCCACCGCGACCAGACCCGTGGGGGTGGCGGGCAGCTGGACGCCGACGACCACCGACACGGGAGCCGAAGGAGTCCCGGTGCCGTTGGCGTTGGTGGTGGCCACGTCGTAGTTGTAGAGCACCCCGTTGGTGAGACCGGTGTTCACGAAGGAGGGGGAGGAACCGTTGTACACCGTGATTTTCTGGATCGGATCGCTGCCCCAGCGGCGCACCAGGTAGGAAGTCGCGCCGGAAACCGCGCTCCAGGAAAGCGAGATCTGTCCGGAGCCCGCGACGGCGACGAGGTTGGTCGGAGCGGGAGGCAGGACCACCGGCGGCGGGGTGAGGTCGAAGGTCCCCTGCACCACGGATCCGTTGTTGGTGTGGGCGGTCACAGCCATGCCCGCGAACAGCTGGGTGGGCAGGCCCGGCAGCACCACGCGCGAACCCGCGATCTGGGACCAGGTGCTGCCGTCGGGACTCAGAAAGCCCGTCAGGGTGTCCTTGACACGGACGACGCGCACCCAGTAGGGAGCCTTGATGCCCGACTGGATGGTGTTCCCGCATCCGCCGTTTTCCGTCTGGCGGTACTGGAACAGGGCGCCGTTGGCGGCGGTGACCTCCATCATCGCGTGGCGAGAACCGCCGTTGAGTTTTTCGCGGACCATCACGCCCGCCTTTGCCCACGGATCCAGCGAACCCGAGACCAGCGTGAGGGACGTGACCTTGGCGGTGAAGCTGCCGTCGCCGGAAAGCGTCTGGTAGGCGAAGTGGAACTGGTCGGCCAAATTCCAGATGTCGTTGCCGGCCGAGCGGATGGAGTGGACGTTTCCTGTCTGGACGCGACTGCCGCCGGTGATCCCGATGTCGAGATCGATGAATCCAGCCGGAGCTCCCGTGGCGATGTCGGTCACCAGGGAGAAATCCTGGTTGGTTCCGGCGAGCGTCGGATTCTGGTCCATCACAAGAGAACGAGGGCGCACGGTGAGGGTCCAGATACCTGCCTCAGGTGTGGTGAGGTCCACCACCTCCACGTTGTTCAGGCTGTCGATGCCCGGTTTGGCAGGGTTGTTCTGCACCTTTTCCAGGGTGACCTTCCAGTCGATTCCGGAGTCGGCGATGGTGCTTGCCAGGCTGTCGTTGAGAATCGATGCGTCCAGCACCCACGGCCGGAACACCGTGCCGCCGGGAGAGGTGAGAAACAGGTCGAGGTCGTTGAGGAGCGCCTTCTGCCATACCCCAGAATACGTTTCCGACCCGGGATCGTCCCAGACCAAGGTCGCGCGGAATTTCGCCGTGCCGGAGGGAATGTTCACCTGGAATGTCCGGTCCACACCTTGGTTGATGGTCTGTTCCGCGACGCGATTGGAACCCGTGAATTCGATCGCCCTGGCGGCGTCCACGCTTCCGTAACCGGTGGCCCAATCGGGTCCGATTCCGTAGACGGTGGAGAGCGGCACGGACTTGTTGGTGGCGTTGGCATAGAAGTCGGGGTTGTTCTCGCCGGTGATCGGCGTCTGGCGCACCATGTCCTTGGCGGTGTGGATCAAGATGGCCCTTGCCGTGGAATTCCACAGGTGGTCCGAATGGTTCTTCCCGAAGATGCGCCCCCAATGCTCCACCATCAGCGCCACAAGTCCGCTGACATGCGGTGCGGCCATGGATGTTCCGCCATCGAAGCGATACTTCGCGGTATCGCCCGATGGAGTCACGGTCGCCAGAGCTCCTAAAGACACCCCGCTCCCTTTCTGCGGATCAACATGGTCTGGTGTTCCACCGTAAATCTGCGCGGACACGTAAGTGGAAAAGACTCCGACACCATGCGCCATCACATCGGGTCCGATACGCCCATCCCTGGTGGGTCCGATGCTGGAAAAAGCGGCTTTGGTGCCGGTCCGGCCATCCATCGCTCCCACCTTGATCCCGTTCTTCGGATGGGTGAGAACCGAGAAATATCCTTTTTCGACGCCGTACTGGTTTCCCATTCCGTTGTTGGCCACCGCGAACACGTAGATGGGGCGGGCACCAATGGCGTGGTTGGCCATCAAGTTGTCGAATCGGCCTCCTTCCGGGGTGTACTCGCCGGTGTTGCCCATGACCACCCAGGAGAAATTCCCCACATCCACCTGGTGGGGATTGGCATCTGGTGTAAAACCGAACACCTGGGCCCAAGGCGCGACACCTCGCCACTGGAACGCTCTGCCTCCCTCGGATTGGCTCAGCTGACCATTTCCAAGGATGGTTCCCGCAACGTGGGTGCCATGCACCGAGTTCAACCCTCGTGTGAGGAAACTTTCCGACAGAGGGGCACGCCGACCGATGGCGGCGGAAATCCGCAGATCGGGATGCTGATCGTCCACTCCCCCGTCGAACACGCCCACAACGACCCCTTGCCCCGTGTGCTTGGCCCCCAGGTTCCACGAGGAGGTGAACGGTGTGAGGGTATCCAGGAATCCCGCCGAAGGAGACCCGAACTGGAGTGGCGCCATGTTCATCGATGCGCGACCGATATCGTTGAGCGGACCACCCTTGTGCTTTCGGTGGATGCGGCGCACCATCGGATCAGCGGCAAGAGCTTCGATGCCGTTCCAAGGAAGGGAGCATTCCAGTGCATGTTTCCCGCCCATCGAGCATTCGAACAATCCCTTGCTGGCGGCCCAGGCCATCACGTCCGCGTCCGCGGGCAGGGAATGCGAGACCACAACCCTGACGGTGTCGCGCATCGGATCGATCGGCTGTCGGGCATCGCCGCGATTTCGGCGTCCTTTCCTCTCCTGGTGATCGGCATGGAGTTCGCCGTTCCATTTTTCGGTTTCGAACATCGGTTCGAAGGCGAAGAATTCCGGGAATTTGCGGAGCTTGACCAACGCCGACGCGGGAGCACCCGACAACTCCACCTGATAGACCGTCATTTCCCGGTCTCGATGCGCTCCGATCACCTTCAACCCGGCGGAATCCGCCATGTCCGAAATCCGAACGCCCTCGCCGGTTCTGGCGACCAACCAATAGCGCCCATGGGCTGCCTGGGAAATCCCCGCTTTCTGTCCACCCTTCACCATCCGTTTGTGGCGACCGAAATCCATCTGGAAATCCTGGGCCATCGCGACGGATCCCGTCGCGGCAAGGAGCAATCCTCCCATCGCGGCTCTGGCCGCTCTCGTGCGTCTCTGCAAGGAATTCATCTGCACCTCCGGGTTGGGACGCGACATCGCACCGGCCCCGGCGGGGCCCCCGATGTCGCGGAATTCGGTCCGAGCCGCCACAGTCGGCGACACGGACAGATTCCAATTTCCTGCAAGGCGACAGATATGACAATGGTTGTCGATGCTTGGGATGCAAATTTTGGCAGGATCCACTCAGGAGACGCAAAATCGGCCAAAAAGGAGGGCGCGCCCCTTCAGCCGGCCGGATCCATGGATCCTGAAATCCATCTGGAAGCCATCTTCGCTACGAAGGATTCTGGAGGGAAAGCCATCCTCTCCCTGCCGGCTTTGATTCCGTCGATCCGCCGTTCCTCCAAAAGCGAATGAGGCGGCGGATCACCTCCCTTGCCGCGGAATCTCATCGGAAATCCATTCGTCGGCTCATCTCTTCAGCTTGACCCATTCTTGCTATTATCCCTGAATTCGAACTTTCACAGACTGATCAACGATGCGTCGCTCGTGCTGAAATCGCACACGATGTAATCGACGGATACTGTCATCATGAAATGACACGCTGCAGGATCCCTAACGTTACTCAATGCCGATCGCGTCTCCGATCTACGCTACGCCGATAGCCCCGCCAGAACGGTTCCATCTGATCTCCGTGTGTCACAGCCATCTACGCACTTTCGAGCGATAGGCTTCGTATTGGTCGCCATGCCGTCCCTGGAGAAATGATTCTTCAAGCCTCACCTGCACCTGCATGCAAATCTCCCCCAAGGCCCACAGTAGTATGCTTGCCACTCCCGGTAGGACGATTGCGAGCCCAAGCAGCTGCAGTCGCATCGAGAGGAACACCGGATTTCGGGAGAAGGCGAACACCCCGTCTGTCCGCAGGGCGGTGGCATGACGATGATCCAACCCGATCCGCCAGGAGTCCCCCATCTGCCATTGAGCGGACAGCATCAGCGCAAGAGACGCCACCAGCACCCCAAGACCAATCGCACGCGACCAGATCCATCCGGAACCGATCCCGAATTCCGACATATGACCGGGGAAAGTCCACGGCAGTACGCACAATCCCCCCGCAAGGAAAAGGACGATCCGGAACCAGAGGGCGACGACACCTCCAGCTCCATCGTCTCTGGCGAGGACGTAAGGATTGATACCGGTCCGCTTCCAGACCTTGATGCTGGGCCAGACGAATCCAGAAAGAACCTGGAAAAAATAGATGAACAGCAAATATTTCTGCATCATTCCCTCCACCTCGCGGTCAGCCTCACCAGGGCGGGCAATACGAACAGCGTCAAGATCGTGGAACTGAGCACGCCGCCGATCACCACCGTGGCCAGAGGCTTCTGCACTTCTGCTCCGGCTCCTGTCGCGACGGCCATGGGCACGAACCCCAGCGATGCGACAAGAGCTGTCATGAGCACCGGACGCAGGCGCGTGCGGCAGCCTTGGCGGATCGCGTCTTCCAGGGGCATGTGCCGACCGTTCTGGCGGATGCTGGTGAGCAAGACCAGGCCGTTGAGCACAGCGATCCCGGAAAGGGCGATGAACCCGACCCCCGCCGAGATGGAAAGAGGGATCCCGCGCAGCCAAAGGGCCGCCACGCCGCCGGTGAGGGCAAGAGGGATGCCGGTGAAGACCAGGGCGCTGTCGCGCACCGAACCCACCGCCATGTACAGCAGGCCCAGCACCATGAGAAGCGCCAGCGGCACCACGATCCGCAGGCGGCGCGAAGCCGATTCGAGGTTTTCGAAGGTACCGCCCCAATCCAGCCAGTAGCCCGCCGGAACCCTCGCCCCGTCGCGCACGCTGGCTTGGGCCGTTGTCACGAAGGAGCCGATGTCGGCGCCGCGCACATTGGCCGTGACCACGATGCGACGTTTTCCGTTCTCGCGGCTGATCTGGGCCGCGCCGTCGGCCACATCAAAACGCACTAGCTCACCCAGCGGCACGAAGGCGTCGTCTCCACCGTGGGGATCGGGGACCGGCAGCCTCGCCAGTGCCTCGAAATCTGTGCGCGAGCGATCGTCGAGCCGCACCACGATAGGGAATCGCCGATCTCCCTGGAAGAAGCTCGCGGCCTCGGTTCCTCCAATCGCGGTCCGAACGACATCCTGTACATTTTCCATGTTCAGACCATGCCGCGACAGCTCTTCGCGGTTGGGCTGCACAGTCAAAAGTGGCAGGCCCGTGACTTGCTCGACCTTCACGTCGGCGGCTCCAGGAATTTTGCGCAACAGCGCGGCGATCCCTTCGGCCGCTTCCAACAGGCTGTCCATGTCGTCGCCAAACACCTTCACCGCCACGTCCGAACGAACGCCCGAGATCAACTCGTTGAATCGCATCTGGATGGGCTGGGTGAATTCGTAGTTGTTACCTGGAAAACGGGACAGACGCTTCTGCATCTCAGCGACAAGTTCTGACTTGGGGCGCTTCGGATCCGGCCAATCCTTGCGATCCTTGAGAATCACGTACTCGTCGGCTACGTTGGGAGGCATCGGATCGGTCGCCACGTCGGAGGTCCCGATGCGCGAGAACACATTGTCCACCTCGGGCATGCGCATCAATTCCTTCTCGATGGGCAACTCCATGGCCACGCTCTGGCTCACCGAGGTGCCGGGAATGCGCATCGCATGCAATGCCACGTCGCCTTCGTCCAGATTCGGGATGAACTCGGTGCCCATCTTCGATGCGATGATTCCAGAAAAGCCGAGCACGGCGAGAGCCGCTGCCGCAACGATCACCGGACGGCGCATGGCCCACTCCAGACTTGGCACGTAGGCGCGTGCGAAGGGCGCAAGAAGCCAACTGTCCTTTTCCTGCACCCGCCCTTTCACCAGCAACGGCAACAACGCGGGGATCACGGTCAGGGAAAGCAGCAAGGCCGAAAGCAAGGCCAGGATGACTGTCCAGGCCATGGGGTGAAACATCTTGCCTTCCACGCCTTCCAGAGCCAGGATGGGGATGTAGACCGCCGTGATGATCCCCACGCCGAAGAGTGTGGAACGCCGTACCTCGCGAGAGCTTTCGCGAACCAGATCCTGTCGCTGTTGCAGGTCCAACAAAGCGCCACCCGAGCCTTGCCGGTGGGCCAACATCCGCACGTAGTTTTCCACCAGGATCACGGCGCCATCCACGATCAGCCCGAAATCCAGGGCACCGAGGCTCATGAGATTGGCCGAGATCCCGAAGCGCTGCATCCCCAGCAACGTCGCTGCCATGGACAATGGAATCACGAAGGCCGTGAGCAGGGCGGCCCGGAAGTTGCCCAGAAGCAGGAACAGGACAACCACCACCAGGAGCGCACCTTCCATCAGGCTTGTTTGCACCGTCCCAATGGTACGATTGACAAGACTTGTCCTATCGTAGACAGTCGTGAGTGTCACACCTTGCGGCAGCGATGGACGGATATTGTCAATCGCAATTGCCGACGCCTGGGCCACTTCGCGGGAATTGGCTCCCTTGAGCATCACCACCGTACCCAGCACGACCTCCTTGCCTTGGGCGGTCGCAGCGCCCGTGGGCAACTGCGCGCCCCACACCACGCTAGCCACCTCGGAAAGTCGAACAGCAATGCCGTCCTTGTGGGTGACCACCACGCCGGACAGTTCGCTGGGTTCGGCGGGTTGACCCGGAAAACGCACCAGCACCTGCTCGCCGCCTCGTTCGACATAACCTGCTCCGACATTTTCCACGTTCTTGCGGATCGCCTGGAGAAGGTGTTCAAAGGTCACGCTACGAGCGGCCATGCGCAATGGATCCGGCACCACCTGGATCACCTGGTCGCGACCACCGGTCGAGTTCACCTCGGCCACCCCTGGCAATCGACGCAGTTGAGGCTTGACGACCCAGTCGTGGATGGTCTTGAGTTCGCCCGGATCCGTGATCGGTTTGGGAGCCGATGTGTCCGGCTCCAAGGTGTAGAAGAAGACCTCGCCCAACCCCGTGCTGATGGGCCCCATCGAGGTCCCTACACCTTCGGGCAAGGCTTCGCGCGCCTCCACCAATCGCTCCCCGATCTGGGCGCGGGCGAAGTAGATGTCGGTGCCTTCATCGAAAACCGCCGTGATCTGCGAAAGTCCGTAGCGACTCAGCGAGCGTGTCGATTGCAGTCCCGGAATCCCCGCGAGCTGGGTTTCCAGCGGCAACGTCACACGTTTTTCCACCTCCTGTGGAGTGAACCCGGGGGCTTCGGCGTTGATCTGGACCTGCACGTTGGTGATGTCGGGAACCGCGTCGATGGGCAGATGCAAGAAGCTAAATGCACCCGCCCCGAGCAACACCACCGACGCGGCCAATACCATGCCCCAGTGCCGTACACAGGCCGACAGCAATGCCCCGAAAAATCCGGCTTTGGGCTCAGTGTGCATGTTCGGCCTCGCTCTTGCCAAGGTCGGCCTTGACCACAAAGCTGCCGATCGCGGCCACGCGTTCCCCTCGCTTCAATCCGGACAACACCTCGATGCGCTCCACGTCCTTCTTGCCCGTGGTCACAAGCCGTTCTTCGAAACGCTCGCCCTCGCGCACATAGACCACCGTTTTCCCTTTGGAAGTCTGCACGCTGGCCAGCGGAACGGTGAGCGCGGCCGCGAAACGCCCGGTCTCCACCAACCCCTGCACGAACAGGCCATCGCCGTACACACCACGGGAATTGTCGAGTTTCGCCTGTGCGGTGCGCATCTGCGTGGCCGGATCCACCTGCGGGAGGAGCGCTGTCACGGTCGAACGCTTGCCTGCTTCATCTCCGTGCATCGTCACCGTCACCGGTTGACCGACGCGCAACCTCGCGTAATCCCCGCTGCCGACCTTGAGTTCGGCAAGCACCGATCCCAGATCCGCGATCTCTGCCAAAATCTGTCCAGACGCAACAACCTGCCCTTCGGTCGCTTCCGTGTGCAGGACCGTTCCAGCGCGCGGCGCGCGGATCTCGTAGGGCTCCAGGGTCGCATCGCTTTCGATGCGAGCCACCAGGTCGCCGGTTTTCACCTTGGCACCCGCCTTCAGTCCGAAGCTCCTGAGAACTCCCGGAAAGCGGGCGGTCGCGACGAAAACGCGCGAGGGGTCGTTGCGGATCCTTCCAGGCAGGGCCACCACCTGCGCGAGCGTGGCTGGCCGGACGGAGTCGAGGGCGATGCCCGCTGGAGCCAGCATGGAATCGGCGATGACACCCGGTTCGGCGCTCTCCCCGCCGTGTTCGTCGTCGTGACCGGCATCCCCATGCTCGTCGTGGCCCGCAGGCTCCTCGTCTTCGTGTTTTTCGCCTTCGCGGGCTTCATCCTTGTGGTCGTCGTGGCCATTTTCCGGGCCCGCGATCTTTTCCTTGCCGTGTTCTTCGGCGTGTTCCTCATGCTCGGCACCGATGAGCCTCGAGCCGGTCCAGCCCAAAAGGCCGCCACCGACCAAACACGAAATCGCGACGATCGTCAACCTGTTCATGGTTCGGTCCCTTCCAAAATTTTCAGTTCCCGTTGAATTTCCTGCACGCGGATCGACCTCTCCAATCGTTCGATCCGGGCCTCCCACAATTCCTTGCGCACCGCCCAAACGGCGGAGGCATCCACCGCGCCGGCGGCATGCGACACCTCCACCAGATTCAACCCGGACTCACGCGCAGGGATCACCTGGCTTTCCCACGATCGCAAACCGGCCAACGCGGCCATCCATTCGCCTTGCAGCCCAATACGTCTGTTCTCTCGTTCCCGGACCGCAAGCCCGATGCTCCGCTCCAGTGCCGCCGCTTGATGCCGGGCCCTGGCCGTTTCGATGCCCGTGCGCTTCCACGGCCCAAGGGGCAGGGAAACCCGCACACCAAGTCCCACATCCCCGTTCGATTGATCGCGCAGCACCCCCACCGCTCCGGAAACCACCGGAAGATCCTGCGCTTGCAGCAACGCGGCCTGCACCCGGGCACGGGTGCGTTCCGCTTCCAGGACCATGGAGTCCAGGGCCGGATTTCCGACAATATTTGTCGAATCGATCGCGGGAGCCGGAGCCCACCCGGGCTCCTCGACTCCGGCACCCCATGCGGCCAACCGCCTCCATTGCACGGTCGCGTTGTGGCGATGCGCCTGGGCGTTCATGCGCCAACGGGCGCTTTCCGCCCGCGCCACGGAAACTTCCCACGGCGCGATGCGCCCCACCTTGCGCCCTTTCTCCAATTGATCCGCCAAGGCATCGGCTTGCGACCCCAAGGAATCCAGCAAGCCCGCCCTCCAGCGCTCCTGGCGCCATCGATCCCATACACCGCGGGCCGCCACGAGCAGCTCGCGCCGAGCGCGGAGCGTATCCAACGCCTGGATCGCCACTTCCGCCGCGGCAAGCTCCTTCTCGCGCTCCCGGACGTCGCCAAGCCGGTAGTCGCTACCCGCCCAGAGCCCGAAACTGGAACCACCCAAGCCAGCGGCACTGCCGCTACCCGCGAAGTTTTCCAATTCCAGTTCCACGCGAGGAGCCGGAAGTCGGCCCGCCCACTGTCCTTCCGACTTCCGTTCTTCCAACATCTTGCGGGCATGCTCCAGCCCCGGATGTGCCAGCACTCCCTTCCGAATTTGTTCCCAAGAATTGTCCTGGGCATGTGCCAGGGTAGCCAACAGGCCGCCCATCGCCAACGCGATCGGTCGCATTTTCGTTCCTTCCCGTTTCTTTGCCGTCAACGTGGCTTCCGCATGGACATCACGCGATGCGTAAGCCTCGTTGCGACGGTCCATTGCCGCAACCGCCGCCAACCACAAGCGGCCAACGACGGAATCACTCTCTACGCGAACCGCCTACCGGCGACTCAAGCGTAGAGCTGGAGTCCGACCTTTTCCCGGAAAAACCCTTGGCAAGGTGGAAAAGGACTCGACCGACCGGCGACAACTGGAACAAAGGGCTCGCGATGTTGCGGAACAGCCCCAGGCGTGCCGGGAACAGACGGCAAAGGGGATTGCGCTTCCCGCGCTTGGGCGCCTGAACCGCACAGGATCGATGGTTCGGCGTGGCAATCGGGATGGGAGTGGTCGTCCAGTTCCCGAGCTTGTTCGAAAAGCTCCCCGCATTCCATGGCGGCGACGGTACAGGAACCCAACCAACGCTCCAACACGCCGTGCATCGGACCCAGCAAGGCCAACAGCAGGAACAAACCCGCCCGAAGTCTCCAATGTCCGATCCGGGATGCCATAGAACCGTTAATATACACTCTGGCTGGCGATGCAATACAGGAGCCTGGATTTGGCACGATCCCTAACCGCAAAACAGCTCCGGGGTCAAATCAGGACAAGACGGCCTTGGTAATCGAATTCCGCCCTGCGAGGTCCGATTCCCTCCGCGGCGCGCACGACCAGCGCCGTGCTCCAGGCATCGGCTTGGGTGGCGGTGGGGGCCACAACGGTCGCCTGGGCAAGACGCTTGGCGACCGAACCATCGCGCGGATCGAGGATCGATCGCCGCTCGACCGTCGAGGAAGTCGCCAAACCCGCCCTAGCCAGGTCGAACCCGGCCTGCGAAGGCGCACCCGTCCAGGGATCGGAGGCGACCATCGGCCAACCCATCCAACCTTGTGGCGGATCCAGGGCCAGGAAATCTCCGGACAGTTCCAGCAAAGCCCTGTCCATGCCTCTCCGACGCAGTTCCCGACCGGCTTCATCCAAGGCGATCCCGCACCCGATCCCGCCGAAATCGAGGCTGGCCTCCCTGCTTGGCAGGATCGGTCCACCCTCCGCTCGAAGGAAGTCTCCAGGGCCGTTCGAGGGTCGTCCAGGCATCGCGCAAGGATCGAACGCCCCTTCTGTATGTCGCCACTCCCTCGCGGAATTTTCCAACGATCGGTGAAGCACTGGCGATGCCCGGAATACCCGTCCGGGTTTTCCATCCAGAAACGCCCGCAGCTCGGAGGACGGATCGAAGAGGGACAGGGTCGACTCGACCTTCCGCATCGCCTGGAAGGCCGCGCTGACGGCCTCCCCGGCCTGGTCGGGACGGTCGGTCTGGATCCAGATGTTGGCGATCTGCCCCATGATCCACGAAGCGTGGTGCACGAGTTCCCCGGAATCGGGTTCTTCGCGGCGAACCCACCGGGGTGCGAGGGCCACCGCCCCGGCGGCACCGGCCAGGGTGATCAGAAATTGTCGCCTGTTCACGGCTCCTCCCTGGCGACGGGGGCGAAGCAAGATCGCAGAACCACCGCCAGCTGGCCGTAGAACGCGAGCGCCGCCAGGCCCGAGGATGCCGAAACAAGCCAGGAGAATCCCGGATGCACGCCCCAGGCCAGCCAAAGTCCGCCGAACGAGATCGGCAACGCCACCAGAGGTTCCATCGCGAGGAACGCCTTCCATCGAGGCCCGGGACGGCGTGCAGAAAGAGTGAGCGCGCCCAGAAGGAACAGGAACACCACCATCGCCAGGATATGGGAATGGCTGAGGCCCAGCATTTCCTGGAACGACTTCGCGAAGGCGATCTCGATCGCCTCGGGGTCGCCTTCGTTGCCACGATAGCGGTTGTTGATGCCCTGCGGCGCCATGCGGGTGGTGCTCCACACGTACGCCAAGGCTGTCGTGTACCCCAAGGCGAGGTTGGCCGCGAAGAGGGCGACGAGCGTGCGCCAGGGCCTGGAAAGATCGTCGAGGTGTTTCATGGAACTCCCACCAATCCGGCCAGCACGGGAAGGCAGCGAGCCACGCCCGCGCTGACGGAATTTGTTGAAATAGTGGCGCCGCTGATGTTGCGGATCTGGCGGCCGACCTTCAATGGCTCGCCGGGTTTCTTGCCGCGAAACTGCGCACGCCAGGCATCCTGGGCCACTTCGCCCCCGTACGACTCCCGATAGGCGAGGACTTCGAGGTCCATCAGGCGTCCGTCGGGACCGGACGCCACCAGGATGGTGATCCGCTCGCTCTTGCCCGGCACCTCGTCCACCATCGCGGCACCGGCGATCCCGCCCCCCTGCGCGCGGATCCTCCAGGCGGGACGTTTGCCGTATTTTGTCTCGAGAAGATCCGGCGTCGCCTGCGAAGCCGCGCCGAAAATCCGGTGCAGCGCGAGCCGCGCCTTCTCGGCCATGCGCGCATCCAAGCCGACGTCCGGCATCAGAAGCTGCAGCCCACGCCGAGCTTGACCAGATCGACGCCGTTGATGTCGGATTGGTTGCGCTGCCATGAGTAGTCCGCCTTGAAGGACACCTGCGTGTGGGGCTTCCAGGTCAGACCAGCGACAATTTGCGTCTGCGAATTGGCCGCGGAGCCCACCACGTTGGTAGGCACCTCGAAGTGCGTGTCGATCTTCTCGTAGCGGACGAAGGGAAGCAAGGCCTGTTCGGACTCGGCAAGCAGCAGCGGGAGGATGTCGTAGGCCAGCTCGAGGTAACCGCCGACCATGCGTTCGCCTGGGTTCTTCTTGTAGAGCCTCTGGAGCTTTTCCGCGTCCGGAAGCTCGATCACGCCGGCTTCCGCGCGCACGAAGAATCCCTGGTACTCGGCGCGCAGGTCGCCGGCGACCACCAGAACGGATGCATCGAAGTTGCCGTCCCCGACCGCCGTGTCGCCTCCCGAAGTTCCCCCGAACCAGGAGCTGAGCCCCAGCTTGGCGTAGGGCAGGGTGTATTCGGCGCGGGCCACCAGACTCAGGTTTTCGGCGTTGGACTTGCCGCCTTTCTGCCGACCGGAACGCAATCCGGAAGCCCCGCCGATGTTGGACCCGAGCAGTCCGGCCATCACGCCGCCCTTGAGGTGCAAGCCTTCGATGGGGTTGCCGTAGGCGATCACGCCCAGATCGCGCCAGGTGGTGGGGATGAACGAGTTGGCATACAGCGGCCGATGCACGCCGTGGTAGGTGTTGGGTTCGTGGGTTTCGTTGACGATGCCCACCGGCACCAGGAGCAGACCCGTTCGGAATCCCGCGGTGGTGCCCAGTCGGTAGTCGACGAAAGCCTGCTCGACGGCCAGGTAGCCTGGCGACGAGACGTCGGTCAGGACGGATCCGGATTTTGTCTTCACGGAATCGCCATTGGCCGTAACCTTGTCGATGGTCGTGAGGGTGGTGGTCTTCTTCGACAGTTCGGTCAGGACGTGCTCGATTTCCAGTTCGCTGTGGAAGCTGAGCCGGTCGTTGAATCCGTGCGCGACGAACAGCACCAGCCGATGGACGTCCGCGTGCGATTTGGTGAACGGGCCGGCCACGGGATTGACGTATTCGGCCTCCGCGTACCCGCCCAGGGTGGTCTTGGAATCCTCGTTGGCAGAGGCCACGGTGCCGAGCGATAGGAGGGCGGCGAAAAGGAATCCTTGTCGATTCAACATTGATTGGCTCGCTTTCAAAATGGATGAGAGGCTGGCTGAAACAGCCCTGAGTGCTCAAATAAGATAGAGACTGAGTCTCATTCTTGTCAATACGGTCGACGGATTTTCCTGTCTTTTTTCCTGCCACGTTCAGAGGATTCGATCGATACCGGAGGCCAAACCGCCTCCAGCCCAGCGATCGTCCGGTAAAAACAAGGCGCCTGACTCCCCCGGAAGCCACTGCCATCGCGGCCTAACCGGCCCATCCGAACAACTCACCGGCGTGCAATGGTCTGGACACCTGCTTGTGACAGGATGTCGATGGCTTTGGCGATTGGTCGGTGCGAAAGCCTCATCGAGAGGCTAGGGAATCTCCCTGGACCAGCCAATCGAGCACACGGCGATGCTGGAGAGTATCGAGGCCCGCCTTGGGGCCCATGCGACGCATCACCGATTCCCACTGCCCGGGGGAACGGCTGTCACGACCATACGGCACGTGGCAGGCCCCGCACTTTTGGCTATGGATGCGCCGTCCCTCGGAGAGGTCCGTGGCCGAGGCTTTGGGGCGCTCGGGTTCGGAAGTCGGCATCGACGTCGTCGTCGGGGTGGTCGAAACGCTTTTCGGAGCATCGGAACGGCACCCCAGTGCAGCGAAGACAAAAATCGCCAGGAACGCGCCGGATAGCCCTGCGGAACTGCCCGCGGTCATCGCGAGCTCGTGGAACCGTCTCGCGGCCATTTTGATCAATTCGCTCATCGGACTCTCCTTCATTTCTGATATGGTCTAAAATCTATTGCAGCCAAACCTCTTGACCTGGGAATGCTACGATCAACTCCACCTCCCACATCGAACACGGCCTGGTCCACCCGGACCACCTCTGGAGTCGCCCCATGACCATCCTTCGATCCGCCGCTGCAGCGGTGATCGCCCTCTCGTCACTCCTTCCCGCCACCGGCGTGTCCCCCTGGGTCGATTCCTCCTTCGTGCTGTTCTGGCGCGCCCCGGTGCGGGCCCATCCGGGGGTGCCGTTGGATTTCCAGTTCAGCGTGTACGAAGCCGACAACCGAGCCCTCTCGTGGTCGCTCCTGGACGCGCCGCCGGGAATGACGATTTCCGTCGAAGGCGAGGTCGACTGGACCCCCTCGCCGTCGGACACCGGCACCCGCGAAATGGGGGTGCGCGTGACGCGCGACGATGGAGCCGTGCGCGAGCACAGATTCCGTCTGACCACGGGCACCAAGGATTTCCTGTTCGTCTCGCCCCATGGCGACGACGCCGCCACCGGAACCATCGACAAGCCCCTGCGCACCCTGGAAAAAGCCATGCGGTCCATCAAGGGAGCCGACGGGAAGACCGTCTACGCCAGGGATGGTGTCTACCATGAGACTTTCCAGTGGGAGTACGACGGCAGGAAGGCCCCCTTCGGCTTCGTGAAATTTCCGGAAAACGACTACGTCGAAATCCGCAGCTTCCCGGACGAACGCGCCATCCTCGACTGTGGTCCAGGCGGTGGAGGTCTGTGGGCCTTCGGCCCCAGCCATGTCGTCTTCTCGAACATGGTCGTCCGAAACGCATCGCGCGGCGAGAACGCGGGAGTCCTCCTGGGTGGCGACAGTTGCATGGCCTTTCGGATGGAAGTCCACGACTCGCATTGGGCCACCGCCGACAACTGCACCGGATTCAAGATCCAGGGCGGCACCGGCAACGTGATCGATCGATGTGTTGCCCACGACAATCGCGACACGGCCAACGACCACTGGAACAACACCAATTACCTGATCTACAACGATGGCGACTCGGGGGTGATCCACGTCCTCAACAGTGTTTCGTGGGGAACCAACACGGGCTTCAAGATCAAGCACGCCGGCCCCAAACGACTGATCCTCCACAACAACCGCTCCATCGGCGACGGCATCGGATTCGGCGTGGGAAGCCGGCATTCCAGCATCCGCCATTGCGTGTCCCAAAACAACGGCGGAGGAATCGTCCTGGGCCTCGCCGACCCCAACGAGTACACCAACGATTCGATCCTGGCCGAACACAACACGGTGATCGACCCCACCGGCTGGGGCATCCAGATCCAGCACACCTATTTCACCAAGGGTGTGATCCTCAAACGCAATCTCGTGGCTGGCCGGAAGGTCGCGCCCGGATCCGGAGAGGACGAACATCGCCTGTTCGGTGCCTGGATCTACGACAAGAACGCATTGACCTACCCCATGGTCCTCGATTCGAATCTCTACTTCGCTCCGGCTCAGGCCAACATGGCAAGATTGGGCAACACCGATCCCAACTACAGCTGGACACGCTGGAGAGCGGCCACTTCCCACGATGCCCATTCGGTGTTCGCCGACCCCGCCTTCGTGGACACTTCGGAGGGTCGCTGGATCCCCGGTGCCACCTCCCCGGCGCGATTTTCCGACGGCACCTACGCCGGTGCGTTCGCTCCCGCCACGGGTGTCGGGCTGAGGCCACGCGCCGACCAGCGCATCGCCGACTGGCGAACCCTTCCCGCGCAGGCTCCGCTGCGGATCCTGGACATCCATGGTGTCGGAATCTGGTCGGGAACGGTGGAGGACTTCCTTGCGAGGAAAACCAGAGCCTACAATCCAGCGATCGGGATCGTGGTCTGGCCCTGCCCAAATTCCGTCCAATGCGCCACCGCTCTGTGGCTGTGACCGAGCATTTCCACAGCTGGAACTCGTGGGGCAATCAGGAAAACCACCTCGCGAGCGCGGATATCGTCTTGCGCGCACCTGGCTGGGCTCACGTCCGCAATCGCCTTCCCGTCCGCTCCTTGCCCATTCGCTCGACCGACAACGTTCTGCCTGGCGAAATCTGGCAGGCCAGCACCTCGCCACCACCCGCCCATCCAAGGGGACCCAGCAGGCGGTACCCTCCCTCCACGTAGCGGACCCGGCAGCGACCACATCGGCCCGAAAGGCAATGCCCTCCGGGATCGATGCCATTTTCCGTCATGGCGTCGTGGAGAGTGCGCCCGCGGAACTCCACCAAGCGCCCATCGACCACGCAGCTTCGGGCAGGTCGGACTCTCCCCCACCATCGAAGGAACCGATCTGCGATCTGGAAAAGCGCTCTCATTGCGACAGGAATTCGTCAGTCAAGCGGAAGGCGGCACGACTCCAGAGGGTGTTCATCATCTGCCTTTCCGATCGAGAACTCTGTCTTGCGGTTGCGTCTCATTCACAATCTAGGTGTTTTAGATTCGATCGCACACTCCCCTCGGGTCGGAATTTCCGAAGCGACAAGCTACAGCCGGATGTGGCCCGCAAGCGAGTCCAGCGGGACACAGGCTCCCGGCCCCTTCTTCAGCGGTCACCTTGCGAGATTAGCGGATCCTCTGTAACTTTGTGATATAAAGTCTCATTCTTACTCACAAGCATTCCTGAAAACCCGAATTCTTCAAAAACCGAGCACCTGATCTTGCATTTTTGTTTGAGAATTGGTATCATTCTCTAACAGCCTCCACCAAAGGACCCTCCCATGAGCCGGAACCTTTCAGACCTTCGCAATGGACAGGAAGCCGCCATCCGCACGGTGGGCGGCCACTTCACACTGAGCCAACGATTGCAGGAATTGGGGTTCACGCCCGGGGCTTCGGTGCGGCTGGTGGCCAAGGCCGCTTTCGGGGGAGCCATGGCCTTCCAGGTCCGAGGCTCCACCATCGCACTGCGCCGCGCCGATGCGGCCTGCGTCGAAATCTGACCCATGTCCGACTCCGCCGATGCCAAGGTCGTTGTCTTGCTGGGGGCTCCCAATTGCGGGAAGACCAGCTTGTACAACCACCTGACCGGATCTCGATTCAAGACGGTCAACTACCCCGGTGCCACGGTGGAATACTCGGTGGGAAAATTGCGCTCGGTGGGCGATGCGCCCCAAGGCTCCGCCAAGTCTGCCGACTGCCACACCCCCGGAACCAAGCCTCAACTGGAGGCCGGATCTGTCCAGATCATGGACACTCCCGGAATCATTTCGATCGTACCTCGCTCCCAAGACGAAGAAGTCGCGCTGTCGGCACTCACCGCCTTGGATTCTGTGGTTGGCGGACCCCACAAATCGCCTCACCTGTTGGTGGTTCTCCTGGACGCCACCCAGCCCGCTCGGCACCTGCCCTTGGTGCGCGAGGTGATCAAGGCGGGTTTTCCCACCGTGGTGGCGCTCACCATGAACGATCTGGCCCGTCGCAAGGGGTGGGATCTTGATCCGAACCAACTGTCGCGTCTGCTCGGGATCCCTGTGGTGGAGATCGATGGCAGAGCCGGGATCGGGTTGCCGGATCTGATCTCGAGCATCGAGGTGATGCTTCCTGAAACTCCGGTCACGGCCCGGATTCCCACCACCCTCTCCGACGAACAGATCCAGGACAATTTCCGCTGGGCAGACGACATCGCCGCCCGCTCGATCCGCAACGGCTCCGCCGATCCCGCCAAGGTCAATCCGGGCCTGGGACGCATCGATCAGGTGGTGCTGCACCCCGTGCTCGGATTGGTGATCTTCGCGGCGGTGATGACGGGCCTTTTCTGGTCGGTTTTCTCGGCGGCGGGTCCTTTCATGGACCTCACCGAAACGGTTTTTGGGTGGCTGGGCGCTCAGGTCGGGTCGGTGCTGCCGGACGGCTGGCTCAAGGGACTCCTGGTGGATGGAATCATCGCCGGACTGGGTGCGGTCTTCGTGTTCGTGCCGCAGATCGCGATTCTGTTTCTTGCGCTGGGATTGCTGGAAGACTCCGGTTACCTCGCCCGCGGTGCCATGATCGTGGACCGGCTGCTTTCGGCGATCGGACTCAACGGAAAATCCTTCGTGCCGCTGCTGTCCGGGGCTGCCTGCGCGATCCCCGCCGCGATGGCCGCCCGCACGATTCCGGGACGTCGCGAACGCTATCTGACACTTCTTGTCATCCCCCTCATGAGCTGTTCGGCGCGACTTCCGGTGTGGGGTCTGCTCCTGGGATTTCTCGTGCCGCCGGATCGTCCGTTGGTGGGCGGCCTGGCCTTGACGGGCATCTATCTGGCCAGCCTGGTCTTCGCCTCGGCCGTGGCCGTGGTGGGCGGCAAGATCCTGCGCATCGAACCCTCGCACACGGGGTTCCAGGTGGAGCTTCCCCTTTGGCGCCCCCCCACCTTCCGGACCGTGGTGGTTTCCTCCTGGGACCGCACGGTGAGCTACGTGAAGCGCGCGGGACTCACCATCCTGGCCGTGTCGGTGGCATTCTGGGTGTTCATGACCTTCCCTTCGCCGGAAAATTCGGCCATGATGATGCTGGGCAAGCTCCTGGACCCGTTGTTCGCGCCGATGGGACTGGACTGGAAGGTCGGCGTGGCGCTCATCGCCGCCTTCGCCGCCCGCGAAGTGTTCGTGTCGGCCCTGGCCGTTGTGTATTCGGTGCAAGGCGCCGAAGAATCCACCGACGGCCTTCTGTCCGCCATGCGCAACGCCACCTTCGACGGAACCAGCATACCAGTCTTCACGGTCTCCAGCGTGATGGGCTTGATCGTGTTCTTCCTGATCGCGCTCCAGTGCCTGACCACCGTGGCGGTCATGCGCAAGGAAGTCTCCAACCGCTTCGCCTTTGGACAGATGGCAGGTTTCGTTCTGCTGGCCTGGCTCCTGGCCACCGCGACCGTGCAGGGACTCAGGCTGGTCGGGGTGCCCTAAGACCGGAAACCAGGCGTTGAAATCCCTCGATGTGCTCGCCCAGGGCATCGAGGTAGCGTCCGCGCAGTTCGCAGACCGCGATTCCCGAAAAACCCTCCAGGATCGGACCGAGAAGGGCGGCGAAATCGATGTCGCCCAGCCCGGGAGGCATGTGCAAGTCGCCACGGCCCAGCGGTACCTGCCCGGTCTGGTTTTTCTCCGACCAATAGCCGGTGCGACCGAAATTGTCGTGGATGTGCAGATGCACCAGGCGCGGCGCGAGCAGGGCGGCTCCGTGCGATTCGGAAAATCCGTGCAGGCGCGAGGCCAGGTGCAGGTGTCCGGTATCCAGACAGATTCCGACATGGGGAAGATCGATCCGTTCCACCTGGGCAAGCAGCAATTCCGGGAATTCGGCGTAGGTGTGGGGCGAATACGGCAGGAAGGTGCGTGCGTTCTCGAGGGCCACCACCACATCCGGAAACTGTCCGGCGATGGAGCGGATGGTCCGGGCTTCCGTTTCCATGGCCTCCCGGGCGGCGGTGGGATCCGGTGTCCACGGGGAAGCGATCCCGAAATCGGTTTCCGGAACCCATCGTCCGGGATGCACCACCAGAGTCTTCGCCCCGGCCAGCGAGCAGAATTCCAGGCAACTGGAGAAAACCTGGAGATGCGTGCGAGATCGCCGGGAAGTTTTGCCATGGAGCCATCCAGGCGTCCGTCGTGGATGTTCGTGGACAAGGTCAGCATGAGCGATACACCTCGCGGCCCCGCGACCAGGTGCGAACGATGTCGGGGTGGCCGTGGAGCTTGCGCACCAACACCAGATCGGCTCGTTTGAACGGTTCGATGGAACCGGTCAGGTCCCCCAAGCCAGTGGCCTTCGCCGGGGCGAGGGTCGCCATGGCCACCGCCTCGGAAAGGGTGAGGACGCCTTTCGATTCCAACAGGAACACCGCGTGCAACAGGGACTGTGGCAAGTAATCGGAGCAGAGGATGTCGCCACAGCCGTCTTCCACGGCGGTGAGCGCCTTCAGGTTCCCCGCCTGCGAACCTCCGCGCACCAGGTTGGGAGCCCCCAGGCAGGTGCGGATGCCCGCCGTCTTGGCCGCGCGTGCGGTTTCCAAATTGGTGGGGAATTCGCTCATGGCCAAGCCTTCGCGCAGGCACCACTGGATGCGTTCCGGAGAATCGTCGTCGTGGGAGGCCATTGCCACCCCATGCTCGCGACAAACCGCAACCATCCGTTCGATCGCTCCCGTCACCCCCTCTAGTTTGGCCGCGGATTTGCGTTCCAGCACCCGGTCGAGGTCGGCGTCGGACATCGCGTAGGTCTTGCCGTAGAAGGCCTTGTAGGCGGCCACGTCCCGGTATTGTCCTTGGCCGGGAGAATGGTCCATGAACGATAAAAGGGCGATCTTCCCCTCCCGCACGAGGCGTTCGAGGTGCTCCACGGCGCCAAGGTCGGTGACCTCGAAACGCGCGTGGACGCGGGTGTCCACGCGCAGGCTCCGCGAAAGCTCCACGACCTCCTCGATCAGGCCGGCGGCCATGCCGTTGGAGCGCAATCCGATTTCCATCTCGGCGAACGACAGCGAATGGAAGATGGTGGTCACGCCCCAACCGGCCAGGCACCGGTCCAGCTCGCGCAAGGCCACTTCCGTGGGGAAACGCGTGTTGGGCCGTGGTTCCACGGCTTTTTCCACCGCATCGGAATGCATGTCGACAAATCCCGGCAACAACCAGCATCCCTCGGCATCGATCCCGCCGCCGACCGGGTCTTCCTGGGAGATCCCGACGATGACCCCTTCCTCCACCCGCACCACCGCGTTTTCCAACACCTGGTCGGGAAGAACCGCACGACAGTTGTTGACAACAAACGACGTCATGGTTCAGCTCCGATCCGGACGACCCGGTCCGTGATCCGTTCGAGAAGTTCAGGATCGTGGAACACGCCCACCATGGTGGCTCCGTTTTCGCGAAGCTGTGCGAAAAGCTCCACCACCGCGTCCACCGATCGCTTGTCCAGGGATGCGGTGGGTTCGTCCAGCAACAACAGCCGTGGTTCCCAGGCCACGGCGCGCGCGATGTTCACTCGCTGCTGCTCCCCGCCGCTGAACGTGGCGGGGTAGGCGGAAAACAGTTTGCGCGGGATTCCCAACCGGTCCAGGAGTGAGGCGGCGCGAAGTCTTGCCGTTTCCAGATCCACCCCCAGTCGCAGGCGGATCGGCTCGGCCACCAGGTCTTGGGCCCCCACACGGGGGATCACGCGCAGAAACTGCGAAACGAATCCGATTTCGGTCCGACGAAACTCGAGGATCTCGCCTTCCGCCACCGAGACCAGGTCCACCGTCCCGCGATGGGCGGATCTGTAGAGGATTTCGCCCGAGGTGGCGAGGTAGGTGCGGTGGATGCACTTGAGCACGGTGCTCTTTCCGGCGCCCGACGGACCGGAAAGTCCCACGAATTCGCCAGGAAGGACCTCGAAGGAAACCTCCGAGATGGCGGGAAGTTCCACGCCTCCCAGCATGTGGAGTCGGAAAGTCTTGGACAGATTCCGGATGGTCAGCATGGAGCCTCTCGAACTGGTTTCGGCGACGGAATTCGACGCCGGAACGGCCGTGGGTTGGACGCTGGTTTGGGTGGTGGGGGCGGTGGTCATTGGAGTTGCGACGCCACCAGAAGCTGGGTGTAGCCGTGTTGCGGATCCTGGAGGATCTGGTCGGTGAGACCCGATTCCACCACCTGGCCGTTTTTCATGACCATGGTGCGCTGACACAGGAGATGGATCACCCCCAGATCGTGCGAAACCACCACCATGGAAAGCCGCAGTTCTTCGCGCAGGGTGCGGATCATGTCCAGCACCCGGGCTTGCACGGAAAGATCCAGCCCCGTGGAGACCTCGTCCAGAAGCAGGATGGGTGGATCGCCGGAAAGGGCCTTGGCGATCTGGACGCGCTGCTGCATGCCGCCCGAGAAATTGCGGGGCGGCTCGTCCATGCGCGACAAGGGGATCTCGGTGCGCTCCAGCAGGTGCGAGGCCCGCTGGCGCATGGCACCGATCGAACGCCATCCAGCGGAGAGAAGACGTTCCGCCACATTGCCGCCCGAACTGACTCCCATCCGCAATCCCAGATGGGGATGCTGGTAGACGATTCCCATCGACGCGTCGCGCACGCGCCGTTGACGATATCTGTCCATCGAGAACAGATCGCGGCTCCAGTCGCAACCATCGGCGTAGATCCCACCGATTCCCTCCAATTGGCGGAGCCTGGCAAGTTCCAGGTAGCCGGAAGTGGCGGGATCGTCGAAATGCAGGAGCTTCACCAAGGTGCTCTTGCCCGATCCGCTTTCGCCCACGATGCCCAAGGCTTCTTCCGCGCGAAGTTCCAGGCTCACGTCGCGGCAGGCCCAGACGCTTCCGCAGGTGGGACAGCGATTGGTACCGGCATCGGCTCCGGTCGAATCCAGACACAATGCGCAACCAGGACCGTACCTGCGCGTGATTCCATGCGCCCTCAACAAGGCTTCCATCCGGCCCTCCTCTTGTCGCAATGCCCGGAGTCCGAGCAGTAATGGGTTTGGGATCCGTCCGGCATGAGGATCTCGTCCAGAAAGGTGTCGGTCGCCCCGCACCGCGCGCAGGACTTCCCGGAGAAATCCTCCACCCGGAAGCGGTGGTCCTCGAATTCCAGCGGCTCCACCCTGGTGTGGGGTGGGATGGCGTAGATGCGCCGCTCGCGGCCCGCCCCGAACAGGAACAAGGCGTCGGCCATGTGCAGCTTGGGAACGTCCCAGCGGGGAATGGGGCTGGGGTCCATCACGTGACGTCCGTTGACCGTGCACGGATAGCGGTAGGAAATGCGGATTTCGCCGAACCGCACGATGTCCTCGTACAGGTGCAGCCACATCCGGGCGTAGTCGGCCTCGGCGTGCATCCGCCGCGTCTGCGCCTCGGAGGGCTCCACCTCGCGCAGCGCTTCCGGATAGGGAACCTGCAGGACCAGAATTTGTCGATCCGTGAGAGGTTCTTCCGGGATCCTGTGACGGGTCTGGACCAGGGTGGCCAGCGCGGTGTCGGTGGTGATCTCCACGCCCGCGGTGCGTTCGTAGAACTTCTTGATGTTGACCGCGTTGACCGAGCCGTCGCAGCCTTGGTCGATCACCTTCACGATGTCGTCGGGCTTCAACAGGGAAAGGGTGATCTGGATGCCCCCTGTTCCCCATCCGCGGGCCAATGGCATTTCGCGGGACCCGTAGGGAACCTGGTATCCGGGAATCGCGACGGCCTTCAGCAGGGCTCGTCGCACGTCTTTTTTGGCACCATCGTCCAAGAACGCGAAGGTGCTCCGGGGCGCCGCTTCGCGATCCATCCATTCACGCACGCGCATGGGCGACCTCCCTGGCCTTGCGAAGCCGATCGAGATCCGAGAGGAAGTCCACGTAGTGCGGAAGCTTCCAGTGGTTGGCGAAACCCATGCTCTCGATGCCGTCGGCATGGTAGAGCACGAACTCCTGGTCTTCGGCGGGGCACGAGGGAGAGGGGGAACGCAGGCAGCGGTCCAGAACTCCCATGGAGATGGCCTTGAGTTCGTTTTGGCCAAAACACATCCCGCACCCCAGATGGAACCGAGGCTCGCCCCCCGGCTCGGAGAACCGGGAAACCACTTCCGCTTCCGTGACCAGCACCTCGCCGGCCACGAAGGTCCGTCCCGTGACAGGATTCGTCACCGTTAGCGGAACATACCCCACGCGCAGTTCGGCGAGGGTGGGATGGATGTCGCCGTAGCCGCGCATGCTCGAGTAGGCCAGAAACAGCAAGGCTCCGGTCTCGGCTCGCGCCATCGACTGCAACCTCGCGCTTCGCGGAGCCGGATAGAGCATGGATCTGCGGGTGATGTCGAAGGGCTCTTCCGAGGATGAAGTGACCTCCTGGACCAAACCCTCCCGACGCAAGAGCTCCACCACCCGAGGGAATTCGTCGGGAATGCCGCCTTCGGGCTCCTTGCCGGAAAACAACCGCTCGCGCAAGTGGTTGCGGCGCTCCACGGGATCTTCGAGGGGATCCAGCTCCAGGAGCCGCAAGGTGTAGTCGCTGGTGGGTCCCAGAATTTGTCCGCCAGGGACTTCCTTGAACGCCGAGGAGATCCTGCGGATCACCCGCATGGGGCCGGTGCTACAGACTTCCGATTGGGCGATCCGGGGCAAGGTCGCCCGGTGGGCACGCAGCAGGAAGGCCGCCTCGAAAGTGTCCCCTGCCGCCTGGCGAAACGCGAGGCTCGCGTGTTCGGGGGCGTAGAGTCCACCCTCCCCCATCACCCGGTCCACCGCCAGATGCAATTGCTCGCGGATCTGGTCCAGTTCCAGGGGCGCCGAGGTCCGCCCGGACCTCCGGTGCTCGTAGGCTTCGCAGGCGCGCTCGATCGCCTCGCGACCTCCCTGCACGGCGACATAGCTCATCGAGTTCCTCCATCCATGCGCGTCGAACGCGGCATTGCCATGATTTGTCCGTGCTCGTCGAGGAAAAAACAATCGACTCCCAGGGGGTAGGTCGAATTGGCCTCGCTCAGCAGATCCCACTCGCGTGGATCCAGACCCTCGGCCTTCGGAAAGCGTGCGCCGGGAATTCCCGGTCCGCTCCAGGAGCGATCGCCGCCCTCTTCGTGGAGCGCTTCCACGAGATAGACCACCGTCGCGGAGGTATCGGGCCAATCGGGTGTCCCGCGGCGAATCCGGTCCAGCGCGCCATCCGTGCCCGGCTTGGCGACGAAAACGAAATCCGCCTTTTCCAGGTCCACCAACCGGCATCCGCTGGTCCGCACGATTTGGGACGCGAGGTCCGATCGCACGGATGAGGCCACCGCGAATCCCGTTTCGGGATCCAGGAGGGTGCGGGAAAAGAGCAGCGCGGCCCCGTCGAGGTCAGAAATCTTGTCTGACAATTTCTGGATGCGCCCGGGATGGGCGATGGCGTCGAGAATCCTCCGGAAGGCTCCGTGTTCTTCGATGGTCAGGTTCCGGTTCATCTCAAGCTCCCGGCAGGAGGTCGAATTCGACCCGGGTGGAGGCGGCCGCGCGGGCATCTTCCGTGCGACGCGCCAGCAGAGCATCGGCTGCGGCGGACAGAAGAGTCTCCAGATCTGGAGGAGACGCCTGGGCTTGGCGCATGGCATCGATGGCCGCGGCCACCAGGGACCGTCGCGGGTCGTCGCCCACCACAACGGCGTAGCCTTCCACGCCGCGCCAGCGCACCAGGGTTTCGCTCACGAGGACTTCGCCCAGATGGAACGTTTCGTTCAGGCCTTCGCGGCAGGTCATCAGGATCACTCCATCGCGCGGCGCACGAGGCAGGTCCATGTCTTCGGGAACGAACTCCAGCAGACGGACAATCAATGTCTCGTCGCATTCCGAAAGGACTTCACACAGCGATGGTTCACGCACGGAACCCCTCCTTGGGAACGAAGAAACTGACCCCGTGGCGCTCGAAGCCTAGCCCCTCGTAGAAGCGATGGGCGTCCAGACGACGCTGGTTGGAATTGAGCACGAGCTTGTAGCAGCCTTTTTCGTGGGCGATGCCCATGGCGTCGTGCATCATGGCCTTGCCGATTCCCTTGCCCCGGAAGATGGCATCCACCACCACGTCTTCCACGATGGCGCTGGGCGATCCCAGGTGGGCGAGATTGTCCATCACCAACAGCGCGTAGCTTCCGACCACAACCCCCTCCAGCTCGGCCACGCGGATCCAGTAGTTCGGATACCGGGCCATGCGACGGAAAATGTCCAAAGCATGGTTCTGGTCGAGGACCGTGCCGTCGTCCTGGCCCAACTGAGCCTGGAGGGACAGGATGGCGGGCAGGTCGGCTGCCAGCGCCTGCCTCAAGGAAAGATCGTGGGACATCAGGATGCCTTGCTGCGGATGAACGCGCTGATGCGGTCGATCGCGGCCACCGTGGCCACGATGAGGATCAGGATGGTGGTGACGTCGCCGTTCTCGTAGCTCTTGAGCTTGTCGAACAACAACATGCCGATCCCGCCCGCCCCGGTGAATCCGAGGATGGTGGCCGAGCGCAGATCCGATTCAAGCCGGTACAGCGACATGGAAACCAGGTACGGGGTGATCTGCGGAATCACGGCGTAGCGGATGATCTTGGGCGAGGCTGCGCCGGTGGCGGCGAGAGCCTCGATGGGATCGTGAGACACCCCTTCGATCCCTTCGGAAAACAGCTTGATCAAAACGCCGGAGGTGTGCAAACCCAGGGCGAGGATCCCGGGCATGGGTCCCAGCCCCACGGCGGAGACGAACAACAGCGCCCAGATCACCTCGTTGATGGATCGAGTGAAGTTGGCGAAGAATCGCACGGAAGTGTAGACCACCGTGCGCAGTCCCACCCAGAACGGAGAGCGACCGGGAAAGATGATTTCCAGCGTGTTGCGCGAGGCGAAAAACGAAAGCGGGAAGGCGACCATCACCGAGATCACCAGCGCCAACACGGCCATCTGGACGGTTTCCACCATGGCCAGGAGGTATCGCCCCAACATCTTCCCGGAAAGATTCGGCGGGAAAAAACCGCTGTCGGGAAGCTCCGGATTTCCGCGCAGGTATTCCCACATGTTCCCGGATCCGGACACGAGTTCCACCACGCCCATTCCGGTCTGGTGCCAGCAGATTCCCACCAGGAGGAGCCCTCCCCCCAGAATGCCCAGGTTGGTGGGGCGCAGCGGATGCGTCCGCCTACGCAGTTCTTCGAGTTCCATCCAGCCGTCCTCCGTGCGTGGTGCGACCGCCCGGGAACCCAGGCGACATTTTGTCATTTCTTGTCAAGAGACTTCTTGAATTCGATCTGTTCGCGGGTGGGAGCGTAGGTGGAGTCGTAGGCCGCCACGTATCCGGCGATCTTGAGCTTGGCCAATCCGTCCTTGTCCTTGTATCCCAGGAAGGCTTCGCGCAGAGACTTCTTGAGGCTCTCCGGAAGATCCTTGCGCCAGGCCATCGGGGAACCCGGGATCAACGGCGAGGTCCAGAGGATCTGGAAATCCTTTTCGCGGTTCCACATCTTGCCCTCGCCGCGCAGCATGTCGAGGTCGTTGGTGGAGGCGATGTCGATCTTGCCAGTCTTGATGGACAGCATGGAAGCCTCGTGCGTTCCCGAGTACAGGACCTTCGAGAAGTAGGTGGCCGGATCGATCTTGCGCTCCTTCACCAGGTAGATGGTGGGCACCAGGGTGCCGGAGGTGGAGTTGGGATCCACGAACGCCCAGACCTTGCCCTTGGCGTCTTCCAGGGATTTGATGCTCGATCCCTTCTTGGAGATGATCAGTCCGTGGTACCCGGGAGTTCCCTCGGGCCCCAGCTCCACCACGAAGCATTCCGCGTTGGCCCGCGCCGAGGCCTCCACGTAGGACTTCGGACCGAAGTAGGCGAGATCCACGTGCTTGAACTGCATGGCGGTGATGACACCGGCGTAGTCGCTGGCGATCTGGAGCTCCACCGGGATCCCGAGCTTGGTGGCCAGGTAGTCCTTCAAGCCGTCCCAGCGTTCGGTCTGGTGGGTGGATGATTCGGTGGGCACGATGCCCATCACCAGCTTCTTGGGCCATTCGGCTGGTGCTGCGCTGGCGGAAATCGCCAACGTGGCGGCGATCGTCAAAATCTTCTTCACGGTTGTCATTGTCGATTCCTGTCGTTAGGTGGGTGCGACATCCATTTGATTCATGGGAACATCGCTTTCACGCCGCGTTGGGCGGAAAGGACGCTTCCTCCTCGAGAAACGATCCCGGCGCATCCTCCAGGTCCGAATCCCCCTTGTAGATGGTCTTGACGGCCGACAGGGTCAGCGCGTCGGGTGGGCCGTCGAACACGACCTTGCCCTCGTTGAGACCGAGGATCCGGTCGGCGTACTTGCGCGCGGTGTCCAGATGGTGCAGGTTGCACACCACGGTGATGCCAAATTCCGTCGAGGCGCGTCGCAGGGTTTCCATGACCCGGTCGGCGGAACGCGGATCCAAGGCCGAGATCGGTTCGTCGGCGAGGATCAGATCCGGCTCCTGGGCGATCGCCCGGGCGATGGCCACGCGTTGTTTCTGGCCTCCGGAAAGCTGGTCGCATCGATCCAGCACCCGGTCTTCCAATCCTACGACCCGCAAGGCATCGAGAATCTTCTGGTACTGCGCACGGGTGTACAGGCGCAGAATCGCCTGGGGGATAGGGATGCGCGAGAGCATTCCGCTGGCCACGTTGTGCAGCACCGGAAGCCGCCCCACCAGGTGGAAGGACTGGAAGATGAACCCGATCCGCTGCCGGAATCTCTCGAGGGCGGACCCATGGAGCACGGTGGGATCCACCCCAAGGACGTTCAATCGCCCCGACCGCACGGGAACGCTTCCGTTGAGGGAAAGCAGCAATGTGGTCTTCCCCGATCCTGACGGACCAACGACCACCAGAAATTGTCCTTTGGGGATTTCCAGATCGAGGCTGCGGACGACTTCGCGTTGTCCGTAGGCGAGCACCAGCGATTGGGCCCGGACCACCGGATCGGTTTTCAGGGAAGGCACGCCGGCTGGATCGTTCGATGCGGACATGTCAGATCGTGTGGCGATGGAATGCGTTTGGAACCATGGTGGCAAAAGGTCTGCAAGCCCTGTTGCAAACCGATTGAAGGAATGTCTCGTCCTGCTTTCAGTCGTTGGATGGATTTTCCGTCCAGCGCCTCCGGACTCCAACGAGATTGAAAACCGTTCGCAACAATGATCGCGCAGATTCTGTATCGGATTCGATGACTGCGTCGGTGTCGGCGCGTCGTGAACGGAGGATGCTCCATGAAACAAGCCCCAAGACGCCGCAGCGTCACATTCGCCCTGCTGGCCTTGGCCTGCGCGGGACACGCATGGGAGACGGGCCGTCTCTACGACTTTCCCCAGATGCCTTTGATCGGCGAATCGGGACGGACGGACACGGCGTGGTATTTCGATTCGACAAAAAACGCCGACAGCGTCTACGCGCGTCTGGCGATTCCCGTTCGGGAAGGCGGATGGTCCGGATTGGAACGCGACACCACCGATCCCACCGGACACACGTTCTGGACCGTCAACGACCGTGGCTTGAACGTCGCCCACGAACTGGGCGGCCGCGCCGACAAGCTTTTCCCCTTTCCCGGCTACCACCACAAGCTACTGCGGGTGAAAGTGGAAAACGGGGCTGTCTCGATCCTTTCCACCGACTCCATCCGGTCGCTGGAAAGCGAGTCCGTGTTCACGACAGGTCTTGTCAGCACCAAGGCATCCACCGGCGAAACCGCCCTGCGCATGCGGCTGGACAGCGCCAAGGTGGACACCACCCCTGGCAACGCCCTGGCGGCGGCGCCCCACGGCTACGATTTCGAGAGCGTGCGCCGCTTCGGAAACTCGCTGTTCCTTTCGGACGAATACGGGCCATTCGTGGTGGAAGTGGACATTCCCTCGCTTCGGATCAAGCGTGAATGGTACCCGGGTCACGGACTTCCGGAAGTCCTGAAGAAACGACGCGCCAATCGCGGCATGGAGGCCATGGCCGTCACGCCCTCGGGCAAGGTGGTGGGCATCTTGCAGTCGCCCATGTACAACCAGGCCGGTGGCGGCAACGCCAACACCACCCGCGACGGCGAGATGGTTCGGATCGTCTGGCTGGACCCGGTTTCCGGGAACACGAAGGAGTTCTTGTATCCGCTGGATCTGGAAAAGGGCTATCGCCGCGGACGCGACACCAAGATCAGCGAAATGGTCGCCTTGTCCGAAACGCGTTTTCTGGTGCTGGAGCAGGGGCTGGAAAATGCCGGTCCCAAGCTCTACCGCATCGACATCCATGAAATCGACATCTCGCAGGCCACCGATGTCTCCGCTTCGGGTCCCGACGGCATGCTGATCAACGGACGCACACTGGAAGAGCTCGCCTCGATTCCCGGTGCTCTGTCCAACACGCTGTTGCGTCCAGCAGCAAAGCGGCCCTTGGTGGAAGACCTCCTGCGTACCAGCGCCTGGAAATCGGAAAAGCCGGAAGGCCTTTCCGTGGTGGACGATTCCACCCTCGCGATCGGAAACGACAACGACTACGGCATGACCGACTACTCCGGCGACGGCATCCCGCACATCCTGCGCGCCGACCAGATGGTCCCGAGCATCCTGTATCTTCGCGTGCCCAGCCTGGCCGCGCGCCTGGCCGACAGCGCCTTCGTCCACCCCCTCGATGCCGCTTTCCGACTCACGGTGTTCCACAACAACGATGGTGAATCGCAGCTGATGGATGCGGGCAACAACTCCCCCGACCGCGGCGGGATCCACCGGTTCAAGGCCCTGATGGACACGGCCCGTGCCCAGGCCACCGCCAAAGGACGTCAAATATTGACATTGACCGCCGGCGACAACTTCCTGGCCGGCAAGGAATGGCAAGCCTCCCTGGACCGCCCCGGAACCGAGCCCATGTACGACGGGCTCGGGCTGGACAAGATCGGCTACGACGCCCTGTGCCTGGGAAACCACGACTTCGATTTCGGACCGGACACCCTGGCCCGGTTCATCAAGTCGTTTCCTGTCACCAATGCCCCGTTCCTTTCCGCGAACCTGTCCTTTCCCGATGAACCCGCCCTGAAGGCGCTGGCCGATGCGGGCCGCATCCGCGCCTCCATCGTCGTGGAGCGCTCCGGACAGAAGATCGGCATCGTCGGGGCGACCACCCCCACCATCGCCTACATCTCCTCGCCTCGGCGCACCAGCATCGACACCAACGTCGCCGCGGCCATCCAGAAGCACATCGATTCCCTGCGTGCCACGGGCGTCAACAAGATCGTGGTGGTCAGCCATCTCCAGGCGGTGGCCAACGACACCCTTCTGGCCAAGCAGCTGCGCCATGTGGACATCATGCTGGCCGGTGGCGGCGACGAACTGCTGGGAGCCCCCAACACCGCCATCCAACCGGGCGATGCAGCTCCCAAAGCCCCGTATCCTCTGCGGGTAAAGGATGCCGATGGACGGACCGTATACGTGGCCACCGCCCCGGGCGACTACCTGTATCTGGGCCAGCTCGAGGCGGATTTTGACACCCTTGGCGAAATCATCCGCATCGGTACCGCCTCGGGACCGCGTCGTGTGATGGGCCCCACCTACGTGGACGGCGTGGAAGGCGACGCCCAGATGAAAACCCTGGTGGTGGATCCGGTGGCGGCCTACGTCGCCACCCTGGCCACCACCAAGGTGGGATCGAGCTTGGCGGTGCTCAACGGGATCCGCGACAGCGTCCGTTCCCGCCAGACGAATCTCGGCGCCCTGAGCACCGACGCCATGCTCTGGCAAGCCAGACGCATCCATGCCGTGGCTGGCGGGGCGGACTCCGTGCGCATGGCCATCCAAAACGGCGGCGGGATCCGCAACAACGGCGAAATCGCCGCAGGCGATCTTTCCATGGCGACGGTTTTCGACATCCACCCCTTCGGGAACTTGCTGAGCATCCTGCCGCGACTGCAGGCCACCACGCTCAAGGATGCCCTGGAAAACGCCTTCAGACTGCTGCCTGCTCCCTCCGGTGGCTTCGCCCAGATCGCGGGCGCCACCGTGGTGGTGGACACCTCTCTTCCAGGAGCCAAACTGGACGCGCAGGGGAAGATCACCATGCGCGGCTCCCGGGTCCGGCAGGTGGTCCTGGACGGTGGCGACACCTTGGTGCGCAACGGTGCCGTGGTGGACAGTTCCCGGCGCTTGCCGATCGCGACCCTCAACTTCCTGGCCCTGGGGGGCGACGCCTACCCGTTCCAAGCGGACTCCGTGATCCACACCGCCCTTGCCCAGCATGTCTTTCTGCGCGACTACATCGCCACCGGGCTTGCCGGCATCGTGGACACCCTGGTCTATCCACGAAAGTGGACAGGACGGGTGATTCTGATCTCCTCGGGCCAAAGCTCGGTGTCCAAGCGCCCCAGTCCCTCCGCTTCGTTGCGAAACGGTGGCGGTCGACTGGTCGCCACCTTGGAAACGGTGGATGCGGGAATCGCCACGATGGACCTGATCGACTTGAAGGGGCGGTTGGTCCGACGTGCCGGAGGCTTCCCCCTCGCCGCAGGCTCCCATCGATTGTTCCTCGAGACCTCCGGCCTCGGACGTGGACTGTACGTGGTGCGCTTGGCCGCCCCCAGGATATCCAAAGTGTTGCCCGTGCAAATTTTGGACTGAACCAAGCATCCCCCGCACTTCGCCGCCCCCGCGACCTGGGCCGTCCTTCCCGCGAAGGACGGCCTTTATCTTGACAATCCATCGGAAAAAGGCTTTTCTTATGTCCGCCATCGCATTGGGTAGAGAGGATCCCCTTGAAACCAGAGCGGCGGTTGTATCCATCCCATTTTTCCCCAATCGCGTATTGGAGGGAGAGTTTCATGAAGAAGCACTTCGCCCTGGCAATCCTCGCTGCCGCGTCCTTCGCGTCCGCGGCCAAGTACGGCACCGCAGGCTGCGGCATCGGCTCGCTGGCCTTCGGTGACCAGAAAGGCATGATCCAGATCGTCGCCGCAACGACCAACCAGTCGTTCGCCCAGACATCGTCGATCACCACTGGCACCTCCAACTGCACCGAAGACGGTGTGGCGATGGCCGATCGCGAGAAGGCCCTCTTCGCAGAGGCGAACTTCAATGTGATCAAGGAAGAAATGGCCACAGGCAAGGGCGAGAACCTGACGGTGCTTGCCAGCCTCTACGGCTGCTCGGGTGCCTCGGTCGGCAGCTTCGGCTCCGCCGCCCAAGCCAACTACGCCGCGATCGGCCGCACTCCCAGCGCCATGGAAATGCTTGACGCGATCGACGGAATGGTCCGCTCCGACGCGAATCTCTCTTCCTGCCACTCCAACTGAGCCAGCGAAAGGCCTTTCCAATGAAAAAATCTCTGATTCTGCTTGTCGCCGGTCTCTCGTTTTCCGTCAGCGCCGCCAACTACGGCATGGCCGGATGCGGCCTCGGCTCCATCGCCATGGGTCCCAAAGGAAGCCAAGTTTCCGCCGGCACCACCAACAGCTCCACCGGAACCCAGTTCTTCGGCATCACCTCCGGCACATCCAACTGCGCCGAAGATGGCGTTGCACTGAAACAGTCGGAAGTGAACTCCTTTGCCGAAGCCAACTTCGAGACTCTCAAGTCCGAGATGGCCCAGGGCAAGGGTGAGAACCTGACCGTGCTCGCCTCCCTCATGGGCTGCGACGCCGCCAAGCTCAGCTCGTCCGTGCGTGCCGACTACGGTTCGATCTTCGATCGCTCCGATGTCACCCCGGTGCAGATGCTCGATCGCGTGGGAGCCTCGGCTTCCTGCGCGACCCGTTGATCCCAGCACTCAAAGGTCAGATCCTAACCGGAGCGAGGGTAGCCCTCTCGCTCCGGTTTCTTTTCCTGCTGGCGATGTTCGCGGATGCTCGTGTGGATTCCGCCGCGGTGGAATCCTTCATCCAAACCTCCCTGGGAAGGAAACTCGATACATCGAAGACCTGGATCGCGCTGGGACGATGGCATAAGACAATTTTCGGATGGTCGGGAGGCGTCGACGGAGGCTATTTCTACCTCGATCCGGAGGGCAAGAATAATCCGCAAAAGGAGTTCGTCGCCACCATCCGGGCGCTGGCAAACGACTCCGATCTGTCGCCTTTCGCTCGCGACACCACCTCGGCCCGCATGCATCCTCGGGTCAAATTCCGCGCCCGCACCCGTTTTTTGCGCGAGGCGGGAATGCCAGACTCGTTGTTCGCCCCCGTCGACACGAGTCGTTGGACGCGATGGAACAACGGGATCCGCCCAAAGCGCGCCACGCTTGTCTATGCATCCAGTTATTTGGGCAATCCGGCTTCCATGTTCGGCCATGTGCTGCTCCGGTTCGACGCAGGCGATCGCGAAGGTCTGCGCGACCGTCTGAACTACGGCATCACCTACGGCGCCGCCATGCCGCCTGGCGACCCTTTGTATGCATTCAAGGGGATCTTCGGGCTCTACCCGGGCTTCCATACCATCACCCCCTACTACATGTCGCTGCAGAAGTACAAGTATCTGGAAAGCCGCGACCTGTGGGAATACCCCATGGCTCTCGACAGCAACGAGGTGCAACGATTGTTGGAAGTCGTCTGGGAGGGAGGAGCGGCATGGAACCGGTATTATTTCTTCACGGAAAACTGCGCGACGGGACTCGCCCGCCTGTTGGATGTCCTGCACCCCGATAGCGGCTGGTCGGAATCTTTCCCATCGCCTTCGATGCCCCCGGAGCTGGTCCGGCTGCTGCGTGACCGGAAATTGACAAGTCCGCCGATCTTGCGCCCCAGCCAGTTGTCCAGCTTCCTGGAAAAGCGAAACGCCTTGAGCGGTCGGGAGCTGGAAATCCTCGAATCGGTGGTCCATGATCGAGCCTGGACCAGCGCGTCGATCGACTCGCAAACGTTGGCCAGGATCATGGATGTCGCCATCGATTACACCGGCTGGCGACGGCGCGAATCCCCTAAGGATTCGTCCTGGAAGTGGCGCTTGGATACACTTCTCATGCAACGCGCCCAACTGCCTGCCTCACTTGCGGAAACTCCACTCCAACCCACCACAGCACCACCTCCGGAGGGCACCCATCGCCCGCGATTGGTGGGAGCGTGGGGTCGGTGGAACAATCGATCGGCAACGGAAATCGGCTTCACGGGACGCCTTTCGTTCCATGGACTCGAGGAAAATCCCACAGGATTCCAAGACGGCTCGGAACTCGAAGCCGGGGTGCTCGATGCCTCGGTCACCACCGCCGACGATCCCAAGCTTCACCTGGACCGTTTTGAGTTCATGCGCATTCGATCGCTGCCGCTCTGGGACCCCTGGCTTCGGTCGTGGACCTGGAATTTCCGGATTTCGCTACGTCCTTTCGAAATGGAGCGGATGCCCTGGTTTGGCGTGGATATCGGAAAAGGATTGGCCTTCGGAAATCGCCACGCACGGATTTGGGCCATGGCTTGCGGTCGCGTGGGAATCGCTCCCTGGGAAGAATGGTCGGCGGCGACGATCGGCCCGCAGGCGATCGGTGGAATCCTTCTGAGCGCCTCGAAAGCGTCTCTGGGCCTGGATGCGAGCTGGTTCGAAGGCTGGCCCACGCGCAAGCGCGAAGCCTTGGGAAACGCCACAGCGCGAGTGTCGGTGACCAACACCTTGGATCTGGATGTTCGCGGCCAAACGGATCTTGACGGCAATCTGAGGGCTCGGGCGGGATCGGCATGGCACTTCTGAGAACATGGGCAGCGCTCGGCGCCGCCGTGGTCTTGTCCGGATGCGGAGCCTTGTTCTACCAACCCACTTCGAATCGCTACACCATCCCCGAGCGATTCGACGTGAATTGGCAGGACCATTCCATTCCACGTCCGGGTGGAGGAATTTTGCAGGCCGCCTTGATCCGCAAAAAGGACGCGGAAGCTTCGAGGGGCTTGATCATCCAATTCCACGGAAACGCCCAGAATTTGACCGCCCACTGGCTGTCCATGCGCTGGGCTGTCCAGCGGAACTGGTCGTTGTTGGCCTGGGACTATTCCGGATATGGTGCTTCCGACGGCACACCCGATCCCGACCAGATCGCGACAGATGCGGACGCCTTCCTCGCCTGGGTTTCGGATTCTGTGCTTCCTTCGCAGACCGGACCCGTCGTGGTTGTCGGCCAGTCGCTAGGTTCGGCCATCCTGCTACGCGCCTTCCCCAGGTGGAAGGATCGCGACAAGGTCGTCCTCGTGGTCTCCGAAGGCGGCTTCGCGCGGTACCGAGACATGGGATTCGATGTCGCCACCCGACACTGGCTGCTCTACCCGCTGTACCCTCTGGTCCCGCTGCTGATCTCCAACGCGCAATCTCCGGACAAGACCATCCCCTCCATCGCCCCGACCCCGCTTCTGATCGTCTCCTGCACGGAGGACAAGGCCGTCCCGACCCGGCACCAGCATTGGATTCACGAATTGGCGAAAGGATCCCTCTTCTGGAAGGTCGATGGATGTCCCCACATCAACGCGTTCCGTGCGGATTCCATCCGGACACGTTTTGCGAATCTCGTCGATTCGCTAGCTTTGGGCCATCGATGAAAAAACTCCTTCTCCCCTTCGCACCGCTTCTGGTTTTCGGGTGTTACGGAAGCATCCCACCCGAGCCGCCTTGCCTTGAACGGCCGATCTCCGATTCCATCCAGGTGGAGACCAGGATCACCCGCGACATGAGCCGTCGGCCAAAATCCGTCTGGCAGGTGCGACAGGATTCCGCAGGATCCTGGATTCGCCATGGTCGTACCGTCCACTATTTCCTGAATGGACAGGCCTCCGCCATCGAATGGTACCGGGACGGAAAGCTGGACGGCAAAGCCTCCTATTGGCACAGCAACGGCGCAAAGCAAGGCGAGATTGCCTACATCCAGGGAAAAGCCGATGGACAGGCCAGGACCTGGTACGACGACGGCGCGATCGAATCCGAGAAAATCTGGAAAATGGGGCGATTGGAATCGCTTCGCCAGTTCGATCGGAGAGGTAGAGCATCGGACAAGTCCTTCAAAAGCTCCAACACCTCAGATTCCATCCAACCAGGGAAATGATCCGATGATTGCACCCACCTTGGCTTTGGCCCTCGAGCTTTCGGCATCGTAGGATTTCGCGGCTTGCTGGCCTACCTAAAGCCAGGAGGTGGGCACCTAAAACAGGAGGGCAACGTGAAGTTGCGTGCTCGCCTCCCAGTTGGTCAGCGAACTGGGGTAGCTTCGTTGGTACTCCTTCAACGGATCGCTGGAGGAAAGATTCAATTTACGGCGAGCGGCGAGGATGCCGCCTCCCAACACAAATGCGGGAACGATCCGAACGTTCATCACCCCCCCGAATTCCACGACAGAACCATTGAACGACAAATCTTGATTGGCCTTTCTCAGATAGGTCGTGACCTCGGATCTCTCCGATGCGCCAAGGGTGGGATCCATGAACTGGGCATTTTGTTCCAACCCGTACCGGTTGAGCTGACCCCAATTCCATCCCCAGCCGATCTGTGGACCAATCTGGAAGTTCAGTCGCCGAAACAGCCAGTACCGCCCACGCAACGCGACCTCGTGAGCGTTCAACACGGTTTCGGATTTTCCAGGCAGTTGTGTCTCGGCCTGTTCTAAATGGAAGCGGTAGCCTAGGCCCAGGTCCGCTTTCGACGAGAACTGGTTCCAAATTCCGATTCCAACACCGATGGCAGAGATCATGATGACGGCAGGCTTCGCATCGGACAGCGATCTCGTCGTGGCGACGGAGTATCCGATGTCGTCGGCGAATTCCTGTTCTTCATCCAGCAATCCACCGAAGCCGACACCGCTGCTGGCGGATGCTTCCAAATACGACTTCCGAGCACTCCAGGCCGAGTCGGCGATCCGGATTTGCTCCGACTTCACTTGTTCCATGGCGGAATCATTCAGAGGATTGGCGTAGGAAAGCAGAAATCCGGCCATTTTCACAACAAACATTATTCATCTCGCTGACGCGTGAGCCCGCTGCCCTGGACGTATAGGAGCACCCGGATTCGCAGGGCGCTGGCGAAGTGGGGAATGGAAAAATGCAAAATAATTCCTTCCAAGGGATGGCGACTGCACTTTCATTATAGCGTGGCCAATTTTTCACTTCCTCCTCGACTCGACCGTGCCTGGGCACTGGGACAGGGCGGAAAACTTGCGGAACTCGCCAGCCGGGAAGACCTTGTGCTCCTGGGCGGCGAAGTGGAAGAGGTGGATTTGCTTTCCGTGGGCGCCATCCATCACGCTCGCCGGCTAGCCGCCAAAAACGGACGAAAGCTGTCACTGTCCTCCCCCACCCGGCTGTTGCTCGACCGCTTGGCCGCCCTCGATCCCGGGCCGGAAGACAAAGCTACGCTGCCCTCTCCGCAAAGTCCTTTCCTCGAACGCGTAGGCATGTCGGCTTGGGGCGTTTTCCGCCGATGGGTCGTCGCTGGCCAGTTCGCCGGAGCCATGATCTTCGGTTTGCTGAATCTGTTCACGGGCAAGCAACGCACCTGGCCACGGGCGACCTGGCGTCAGCTGCACGAGTTGGGAACTTCCGCTCTCCCCGTGGTGTTGCTGCTGACCGGTCTGATCGGCCTCACGTTGGCTCTTTTGATGGGACAACAACTGGCCCAGTACGGAGCCTCCATCCACCTGGCCACTTTGATGGGGGTCGCGTTCATTCGCGAGGTAGGCCCATTGCTCACGGCCGTGATCCTGGCGGGTCGGTCCGGAAGCGCCATCACCGCGGAGCTGGCCTCGATGAAGGTCCAGGAGGAAGTGGACGCCCTGCGCACCATGGGCGCCGACGAAGCATCCTTTCTGGTGGCGCCGCGACTGCTCGCCTTGGTGATCTCGATGCCCATCCTCGCGTTGCTGGCCAGCATCTGCGGCATCCTGGCCGGTCTGGTGATCGCGGTCTTCCAGCTCGGCCTCTCGCCGGACATCTACTTCCAGGTCCTGCTGGAAGCCATCGAGGCCCAGGACATTTTCTTCCTGTGGCTCAAAAGCGCGGTCTTCGCAGCCATCATCGCCTTCCTGGCTTGCCGAATCGGACTGTCCACGCGTGGAGGCTCCGACGCGGTGGGCCGTGCCACCACCAAAACGGTGGTGGCGGGGATCTTCTGGACGGTCATCGCAGATTGCGTCTTCGCCTTGGTCCTGTACCTATGACCACAACGGAGACAAAAAACGACGTGATCCTCTCCGTGCGCGATCTGCGGGCGGGATATGGCTCACGCGAAATTCTCAAAGGGGTTTCGCTGGAAGTGCTTCCCGGCGAGATCCGTGTGCTGCTGGGCGGATCCGGCTGCGGAAAATCCACCATGCTCCGCAATATCCTCGGCTTGGAAAAGCCCTGGTCGGGAACCATCGAAATCCTGGGGTCGGATGGTCCAATCGACCATTCCAGCATCGGCGTGTTGTTCCAAAACGGCGCCCTGGTCACGAGTCTGACGGTTGGCCAGAACGTGATGCTCCCGCTGGTATTGGATGGTATCGCTCCGCACGGGGCTGCCGAAGAAGTCGCCCGGGCCAGGCTCGCCCAGGTCCGGATGGGGCATGCCTGGAACCTCTTTCCCGGCGAACTTTCCGGCGGCATGCGAAAGCGCGCCGCCCTGGCACGCGCCTTGGTCCGGGAGCCACGCATCCTGTTTTGCGACGAGCCTTCCGCGGGACTCGATCCGCTCACCTCGCGGGAGCTGGACGAACTTCTCCTGGAACTGCGCGACAGTCTAGGACTTTCGATCGTGCTGGTCACCCACGAGCTCGATTCCATCCGCACGTTGGCCCAGCGAATCCTGTACCTGCACCTCGGTGTGGCCCTGTTCGACGGCACCTTGGACGAAGCGCTCGACCACGGACCGGATCGTGTGAAGGATTTCTTCGCCCGCAGGACAGATCCTGCCAACGCCATCCCCACCACAAGCTGGGAGATCCAACCTTGACTCCATCACCTTCGCAATTGCGGTGGACGGGGCTGTTCCTCGTCGCTGGAATCCTTTTGACCGCGGGCGCGGTCGTCGTCCTGATGGGCGCACGGCTGGGCAAGGCACAGCTTGCCCTGGACTGCGAGGTACGGAGCGAATCCGTATCCGGACTCTCCACCGGAGGCAAGGTTCTCCTGCGCGGCATCGAGATCGGGACCATCACCGATCTGGGGTTCGACCCGAAGGATCCCGAACGGATCCTGGTCTCGATTTCCGTGGACCCCAACGCACCCATCTACCATGATGCCACGGCCACCATGGAAATCTTCGGCATCACGGGCTTGAAATACGTGGAGCTGTCCCCTGGCACCCCTTCCACCGGCCGGGTGAAGCCGGGAGCGGTGCTCCCCACTCGCGAAAGCCTCACCACCGGGATCCTGAAGTCCCTGGACACCGTGGCCCGCTCCAGCTCGAGGGTCCTGGCCAACCTGGAAACGCTGACTCGCCAGACAAGACAGGACCAGATCGATTCGATCATGGACGATTTCCGTCGCACCTCCAGCGACCTGGCCGGAGTCGCCCACGATCTCCGCGCCGCACGTCTGGACACCCAGGTCACCGCCATCGCCCGTCGCGTGGACCAGACGGTGCGCAACGTGGACAGCGCCTTGATCGCCAGCCAACCCGCCCAAGCCATGGCGCGCATCGACACTGCCGCACAGAATCTGTCCAACGTGGCCAAGCGGGCAGACCTCATGCTGGGGCGCTCCCAAGGCGACATCTACCGGTCCCTGGAAGACATGCGCAACACCATGAAAAACCTCTCCGACTTCAGCCAGACCATCCGCAACAACCCCACCGCCCTCATCCGGTCCGGAGAAAGGGGAACCAAATGACGTTCCGCAAGCTCGCCGCCGCGTTTTTTACCAGCCTCGCCCTGGCCGGTTGCTTTTCCGGTCCTCCCAGCGACTACAGATACTACGTGTTGGACTACGTCCCCACCGCATCCAAAGTCCGCCTGGCGAAGGGTCCTTGGCAAACCAGTCTCCTGGTACGGAACTTCACGATGGGCGAAGCATACCTGCGTCCGGAGCTGGTCTACCGCACCTCGGCCCACGAGATGCTCTACCATTGGCGCCACCGTTGGGCCGTCCGCCCCGAGCAGGTGGTCAGCGACATGTCCCGCAAGCACCTGACGGAAGCGAAGATCTTTCGCGCCATCCAGGACCAGTACGACGAGGACCAGCCCTCCTACGAGCTGCGCGGTCGCGTCGTGTCCCTGGAGGAATACGTCACCCAGGCACATCGGTACGCCCACCTGGATCTTCGACTTTCCTTCGTCCGGCTTTCCGACGGCAGGGGTTTTTGTGGAGCCAGATCTTCGACGTGCGTCGCGAAGTGGAGGGGACCGAGCCCGTGTTCGTGGTCCGCGCACTGTCCACTTTGCTCGAGGCCAGCATGGACCGGACCATCGGAGCCATCGATTCGGTGATGGCCGGAGAAACCCTTCCGTGAGAGGCCTCGCCTGCCTCGCTTTGGCCGCCAGCACGGCTTGGGCCGCACCCTCTCCGGACATCCCGGGAATCGACATCCGCGAAATGGGGCCGGCTTGGGGCGACACCGTCACAGAGATCCACCGTCCTCCACCCGAGCGTTCCGGCGCGCATTCGACCGGAAACTGGCTAGCCCGGCCCGTGCGCGAACAGCTCGACGCCGACGAGGTCTTGCTGGGAATGGGGGAAGGAGCCATCTTCATTCCTTCCATGACCCACGGACGGGTGGAACCCAAAGTGACGGTCCGTGATTCGGCCAGCCACAGGGTGGTGGTGGTCGCACCGACCGGCCGCCGCATCCGCCTGCCGCCCGGCCCTTACGAGGTCCTGGTGGGATCGGGATCGGAAGACCAAAGATTCGTGCTCCCGGTACGCGTTGTGGACGGCCAGACCGCCGTGACTCCCGTTCCTTGGTCCGGGCTGACCATCTACACGATCTCGCCCGAGCGGCAGAACATCCGCGGGGAATACACGATGGTCCGCCAGGACCGCTTCCAGGCTTTCGGCGAAGGGTTCGGGCAGACGGACGAACGCCTCGCCGATCTCCAGACCTGGATCCTGCCGCCGGGCGTCTACAAGGTGACAGGACTGGCCTCGGGCGCAGACGACCTGACAAATTTCGTTACCGTGAGGCTGTTGGCGGGCGAATGGATCGAATACACCCTGGTCATGGACGGCGACAAGATCGTCGGGGGCGGAATGCTCCCTCCGGTTCCGCTCAAGACCAGTCACCAGGGCTGGCGGTTCGGAATGGACATCGGGGGAAGTTTCGCCTGGACCCGCGAGAAGCTCGCCCGGATTTCCGACATCCGCACAACCACCAATCTCACTGGGTATTCCCAGCTTCGCGCCACCCAGGAAGCGGGCGCGTGGCTCACGACGGCACGTCTGCAGTTTGTCGGAGGAGGCGACCGGCTCGAGGACCATTGGCGCGTGACTCCAGACGAAATCTCCGCGCAGATCTTCACCGTGCGCCGGATCACGCCCAGGGTCGGGCCATACGGCCGCATCACGGCCGCCAGCCACGTCTTTCCCACCGACATCGATCTGAGCACCGGCCGGGAGCCCTTGCGGCTGTACCTGCGCGGCTCCAATTCCGAGGATCTGGTGCGCAAGGAAATGGGCACGTCCCGCTGGGAAGCCGCGGGCCCCTTCGCGCCCATGGAATTGCGCCAAGGCATGGGCGTGAACATCGACGCCATCCAGCACCCTGCCTTCGAACTGTCCATGCAGGCGGGTTTCGCTGCTCGCCAATTTCTGCCCTTCGACGCCTGGGAACAGCAATCCCTGGACAACCCTGTCTTGCAGTTGGAGCTGCGCTCGAGCGATTCCACTTCCGACCGATACAACAGCGTCGTGGTGGAGCAAACCGTGTTCAAGCAGGGTGTTGGCTGGGAGGCGACCGGCGATCTTCGCGCCCGACTGGGAAGCTCCGCCAGCATGACCGTCACGCCAGGGATCTTCTGGGGATTGTGGCCGCGCGAAGAAATGGAGTTCACCATGACATCCACAGTCTCGCTCCATCTGACCCGATATCTTTCCACGGACTACCGCTACACGATCAAGCGCAGCCCGGACAAGGATGTGGTCAACCGCTATCCCTACAACCACCAGGTGTTGTTGAGATTCTCCTTCGGCGCCTGACGACGGGCAACCGGGGGTCAGTGCGTGGAAGACTTTTTCTGGGTGGGCACCGAGCCATCGGAAGGCTCCGCGTGTTTGCGATGCAGGTGCGGCAGATGGATGTGTGTGCGCATGCGCTCCATGAGCTTGGCCTTGCGCAGTCCGATCGCCCCTTTGACGGCCCAGAAAACGGCCACGTACGCCACCAGACCACCGATGAACGACACCACCGTGATTCCCAGCAGGAACGCCCATCCCTGGTAGAAAAAGAACGTGGCGCTCTCCCTCCAACCCAGGTCGGAAGGAGGAAGCATCGCTTTGAATCCGGCGATCTGGCCAGTGGTCAGAAATTGCCCCATCATGCCGGCGGCGGCCAGGATGAACGGAGCGGTGATCCAATTGCTGAAGAAGGTTCCGATGACCGCAGGGATGGTTCGCATGCCCAGGCGGCGCGGCACGAACAGAGCCAGCATGGTGGCGAAAATGGAGATCGGCATCAAACCGAGGAAGATCCCCAAAGCGAAGCTGAACGCTGCCGTTTGGGGATCGCGCGAACGGTGTACCACGTTCAGTTTGTGGTACCGGTACATCCGGCGAATTCCCTGCCACGTCGGGATCTGAAAAGGTATATGCACTGAGCCGGACAATGTAACCATATCCGGACACCGAAAAAACGGAGAAATCGACTACGCGATCCAGAAAGCCTCTTGCCTGCATCATCTCCAAACGGCAAGCAAGATCCGAGGCCTGCGGATAATTTTCTTCCATGCACCCCGTTCTACTCCCCCTTTCGTGGCGATGGTCCGTTTCCTACTGCGTTTTGAGTCTGCTCTCGGCACTGGCTGGGGGCGCCCATGCAGCCAAGGCGTTGGAACTCCACTCCGCCCACTACACGATCTGGAGCAGTGCTCCGGCCCCTCGGGCGCAAATGGCCCTGCAGGCCACGGAATCGCTCCACCAGCGTTGGCAGGCCTGGGTGGGGGGGCACACGAAACACGACACATCCCGCCATCAGTTGATGCTGTACGGATCCCGAACGGAAATGCGCCAGGCCCTTCCCGGAATCGGATGGGCGGAAGCCTTCTACAACGGCAAGCAGTGCGTACAATACGACGACCCGTCCGCATCGCGTCCGCTGCATTGGCTTGTCCACGAGGCCACACACCAGTTGGTTGCGGAAGACGCCCACTTGACTTTGCCCAGGTGGGCCAACGAAGGTCTAGCCTGCTTGTTCAGCGTCTCCCGGATGGTTCCTGGCCCCCAGAATCGACTCGAAATCCGGCTCGCAACCGTGGATCCGAACACCTACCCCACATGGTGGCTGCCTCGGTTCAAACTTTCCGGCGTGATGTCTACCGATCTGAATGAGGAGAAAATCATCCTACCCACGACCATCCTCAAGGAACCGGAATCCGTGGACATTTCCAATTCCCTCAACCAGCATTATCTCAGCTGGTGGAGCATGGCGAGTTTTTTCCATGCGGCCGACTCCCAGGCTTGGAAAAAATGGATCATTACCGACGGCACGGACGAAGGCCTGATGCGGAGATTCGGCCCCAGAAAGACTCTGGACGATCGCTGGTACGCCCACCTGATGCGCCTTTCCGATTCTGCCAACGCCAAACAGTAAGCGTTTTTTCCGCGGTCGTGCTCCCTGTGGGCGCTGCAAATGAAATGAGTACCTTTTCGGTACGATATGAAGATCCAACGCAACGATCCGACTCCGAACCCAGATGCCATCAAGTTCGTCCTCGACGGCCAGATCGTCTCGGCGGGCTCCCGTTCCTTCCGCGATCGCACGCTCTGCGAAGATCCGGTCGCCAAACGGTTGTTCGAAATCGAGGAGGTGGTCTCCATTTTCTTCGTTTCCAACGTGGTGACGGTCACCAAGGACCCGTTTGCCGATTGGGGTCTTCTGATCCCCAGGATCAACCAGGTCCTGGAAGAGGCCACTGAGGGAATCCAGACCCCGGAAATCGTGCGTCCGGTCTCTCCCTACGCGCCGGCCTACGAAGGCGGAGCACCCGCTGACGAAGGTTTTTTCGAACGGTCCCTGGACGAAAAACTGGAAAAAATCAATACCGTGTTCGACGAATCCGTACGGCCGGGTCTTGCCTCCGACGGTGGCGGCCTTCTGGTGGTGGAAATCGTCGACAAGACCGTGCGCGTCCAGTATGAAGGTGCCTGCGGATCGTGTCCCAGCTCCACTTCCGGCACATTGTTCTTCATCGAGAACGTCCTTCGCTCCCGGGTCCACCCAGATCTACTGGTCGAGCTGGTCTGAGACCGGACTTGGCGCGTCAGCGCACATCCCAATCGACGGAAAATCGGCGGCAAGCGCAGCATTGAGTTGACATTCCGGGGCCCGTTTCTTTAGATTTCCGCCACTTCCGTTTTTCACAACCATCGAGGTTCCAACAGTGCCCAACAAGAAGTCCGCAGAAAAGCGTCTCCGCCAGTCCGAAAAGGCCCGCCTTGTCAACCGCGCCGTCCGTTCGGAGATCCGCACCTCCTTGAAGAAGGTTCGCGGAGCGGAGTCCAAGGACGAGGCTCTCAAGGAACTGCCCAACCTGTTCTCGCTGCTCGACAGAGCCGCTCGCAAGAGCCAGGGCAACATCAAGGACAACACTGCGTCCAACTACAAGCGCAAGGCGCAGCTGGCCGCAGCCAAGCTTCCCTGAAGATCGCCCCTCTGGCGGTCTTGTGAACTCTTGAAAGCCTTCGCGGTCCGCGAGGGCTTTCTGCTTTCTTGGCCTCCTCGGTCGATTGGCCTTTCCAGGCGGGTTTCCAAGGGCTAAGATACAGAAATGAGTACGCGACGGATCTTGGTCGTCGATGACGAAAAAAGTCTTTGCGACTACCTCGCCATCCTTTTGAGACGCGAAGGGTTCCAGGTGGACCTGGCGACTTCGGTGGATCAGGCGTTCGAAAAACTGCCCCGCAACCGCTACGATATCGTTCTTTCCGACCTCATGATCGGAACACGAAGCGGTCTGGAAATCGTGAATGCGCTTAAGGGCGCGCCTTGCCCGGTGGTCTTGATGACCGCCTACGGCACGGTGGAAAAGGCTGTCGAAGCGCTCCGCTTGGGTGCGACAGATTTCATCCTCAAGCCCTTCCAGAACGAAACCCTGATCCAATCCTTGCGCAAGGCGCTGGATCGCGAGCCTTCCAAAACAGAAAACTCCTCGTCGGATGGTGCAAAGACCCAGCTGATCGAAAAGCTCGACCAGGAAATCGCCGGACGATCGGCAGTCGCCCAGGACTTGCGGACACTGGTCTCGAAGGTCGCGCCTTCGGAAAGCACCGTGCTCATCACCGGCGAATCGGGAACCGGAAAGGAGGTTGTCGCCCGCAACCTCCATCGTCTTTCCGGCCGCGCCGCACGCCCCATGCTTCCGATCCATTGCGCCGCGCTCAGCGAGGGCCTCCTGGAAAGCGAACTCTTCGGACACGTCAAAGGGTCCTTCACTGGCGCAGTAAACGATTCCGTGGGCTTGTTCGTCGCGGCCAAAGGGGGAACAGTCTTCCTTGACGAGGTCGGTGAAATTCCTCTGTCCACCCAAGTGAAGCTCCTTCGTGTGCTCCAGGAACGCGAGGTCACACCGGTCGGCGGAGTCCAAACGACTCCGATCGATGTGCGGATCGTGGCGGCGACCAATGCCAATCTCGAAGATCTGGTGGGACGAGGCCAGTTCCGCGAGGACCTTTTCTACCGGCTCAACGTGATTCGGGTCAAAACGCCATCCCTGCGCGAGCGCCTCGAAGATCTACCCTTGCTTACCTTGGCCCTCATGGACCGGATCGCTCGACGCTTGGGACGCACTCCGCCCACGCTATCGGCGGCAGCGGCCACAAAGCTTGCGACCCACCGCTGGCCTGGCAACATACGCGAACTGGAAAACACCTTGGAGCGTTCCATGGTGCTTTGTTCAGGTGACACGCTGGAGGAAGCAGATATCGTTTTGGGCCTCTCCCCGAACACATCTTCGCCCTCAGGTTTCGGCCAACACTTCGTTCCGAATCTAGAAGAAGTGCACAAGGCCTATATTTTTTGGATACTTGCAAAAACACAGTGGCAGATTTCTCAGGCCGCGGCACTCCTGGGAATCGAGACAGATCGACTCCAGCGGATGATCCAGAACTATGGAATCAATGAACTCAGAGCACCTCATGCGTAGGCTACAACCGGTCCTCGGTCTGATTGTCACCCTTGCGGGCATTTCCAACGCGGTGACGCTGCCTCCGACCAGCCTCCAGGCAGGGTTGGCGCGTGCCCAGGAACAATTCGAACGCTTCCGGACCCAGTCCCCCAATTTGGCCGCGGTGTTGGCAGGCAAGCCCAGTCAATCCGACAATCTCCAGTTGGAGCTGTTCCAGGTTCCCGTTTCCGATTCAGCCTCGCTGGCCATGGCCAATGCTGCCCAGGGGCTCGCAAACGAAAAGGCTGCGGTCGGGTCCGGATCGGCTTCCATCCTCGCCTCGGTTCAAAACGCGAGAAACCAACTCGGGTTGCAGTGGTTGCTCGTGCTGCTTCAACTTCAAAACGGGACTCCCTCCAGTTTCCTTTCCCAATCCCAGGGCCTGGAAGCCTCCATGCTCGAACAGGGCTGGACGCGTTTGCCAGAAGTGTCGTCCTGGCTCTTGACCAACGCGTCCCAGCTCCAGGCAGATGGTCAGGTGGAACGCGCCAGCGTCGCCCGAGAGGTGGCAGCGAAGCTGGACCCGGTGTCGCCCGTTCCGGAAATCGCCCTTTTCTTCCAATCCCTCCGCGCCCAGCAGTGGGGACAGGGTTACTCCCATCTGGAAAGTGCCGGGCTTCGGATCGCAACATATTCGATCAACCAGGAAGTGATCGCGTTCAACAGCTTGCGCCTGATCAGGTACGCCTTGGCCCTCACATGCCTTCTGCTCCTGCTTTCCTGGGTCGTTCGGTATTGGCCATTCATCGTGCACGGTTACGCGGAACTCCTCCCGAGGGACACGAATCTCTATCTCAGGTATGGCATTCTGGCTCTGATTCCAGTAGCACTCCTCGTCGCCGGAGTCGGGTTGTTGGCGATGTGTTTTCTCACCGCATTCGTGCTTTGGCGTCGCGCGAAACCGTACGAACGCACCATGATCGCGGCCATCCTGATCTTCGTTGGTCTGCAGCCCTGGCTTGCCGGACTAGAAACCACCATTTCGTCGAGGTTCGATCAAAGCGGTCCGGAATCCATCTTCCAGCGATCGATCGAAGAAGGCTGGAGCGAAGAACTTGGCGAACGCCTGGACCATTCGTTGTCGCGGGCGAATTCCTCGGAAAAACCCATCCTCCTGGCAGCTCAATCGATCCTCCAGCGCAAAAAAGGGCAGTACCAGGACGCGATCCAGTCCGCCCGCCAGGCCAAAGTCCTGGATCCGGGCGACCCGCGAATCGTGCAGAATCTCGCCAACGCGTTTTTCCTTGTGGAGCGCTACGACAGCGCCGCCCAGATCTACCACTCGTTGCTCGGGCAATCGTGGAACAACGGTCCCTTGATCTACAATCTTGGCCAAGCCATCGCCCGCAAGGGGCGAACCGACTCGATGGGGTCGCTGATTGGCAAGGCGACATCCACCGCTAGGTACCACATCGATGTGGTTGCCGACCAAAACACCAGATCTTTCCGCACCCTGCCGCCAAATCGAACCGTGATCGACCCCGAACCAACTGCCGAGTTCACTTGGACACGGGTCATGGACGATTACAAATCCCAACGATGGACAGTGGACCGCTGGGATCTCCAGACCGGCATGCTCGACGTTCCGCCCTCCATGCTCTTGCCCGCAGTCGGCGCCCTATTGTTGTTCCTGATCTGGTGGGGTTCCCGCCAGGAAAAACGCAAGGTCCTCTTCGAATGCCGCACTTGCGGGCGCATCATGTGCAGACATTGCCGCAAGGGCATCCACTGCTCCAACTGTTTCCGGCGGCTTTCCGGGATCGAGGAAGTGGACCTTCGCAACCAACTTCTGGACCGCATCGACCGCGAATCAAACGGTCGGCGACGCATTCTACGCCTTACCATGGATCTTGCGCTCCCGGGAACCGGTCGACTCATGGCTGCGCCATCCTTCGGTGCCTTCCTCCAAGTATTTTTGTTGGGCACCTGTCTGGCCTACAGCCTGAACCTTTCCAACGTCCTGACCTTGTATCCCACTTCCGATACCCTCATCGGGCAAGGCGTCGCGGCTGGAATCCTGGTGCTCCTCTACGCCTTGGGTGGATATCAACTCATCCGCGGGTTGGGTGGCGACGCCTCTCACGCTTTGAAGGAGGCTTGAGATGGCACAGGCCTTGAACGGGCAGTTGCGCGACTTCTCGCTGCCCGATGTGCTCCAGTTCATCCTGCAACAGCGAAAAAGCGGGCGCCTGACGCTGACCTTCCATCATCAAAGGGCGGAAGTGGGCATTTCGCGTGGTAACGTTTCCCACATCGATGTCGACGGCCGGAACGTGGAGACGGTGATTCGCGATTGGTTGCTTTCCTGCGGACGGATGAATTCGGAGGAGCTCTCCGGCGTGGAGTCTGTATCCAGGTCCATGGATCGGAGCATCCTGGAAACCCTCGTCGCTAAAAAGTTCATCAACGCGGAGGAGCGCGCGGAATGGATCGGCATCGTCGCCGAGGACCTCGTTTGCGACCTGTTCCAGTGGCAGGAGGGAGCCTACGAGTTCAACACCGATCTGCCGGCCACCAGCGTCAGGGGCGTGGGAATCAACCTCTCCACGGAGATGATCTCCATGGAGGGGATGCGTCGGCTGGACGAATGGCCGCGATTGCGCGATCGTTTGGGAAGTCCCAATGTCCAGATCAGTCTTTCGCAGATGCCCGCCTCCCTTTCGGAGCTCGGGCCGGAATCGATCGTTCTGCGCCAGCTGGAGCTCGCCTCCGCCCCTTTGAACCTCGAGGAGCTGGAGCGACGGGTGCCGTTTGGGAAATTCCGCCTCTACGACACGGTTGTTTCGTATGCGGATGCCGGCTACATCACGCTGCGACAAGATGGAAAATCATTCGAATCCGGAATCCACATGCCGGACGAGACGGATTCCTCCCGCACCTCTTCCACCGCCTTCCTGCTGGTGGGGGGGGCGCTCCTGCTGGTGGTGGCCCTTTTGTTCAATTGGTCGGCCGGGGCCGCGATCGGGCACTTGGCTTCGGTTCCCGAGCGCGGGTTCATCGGTGCCGAATCCCGCTTCGAGTCGATGAAGCTGCACACCTCCATTCTCCGACACCGATTTCTGTCAGGCAACTGGCCGACGTCGCTTTCCAAGGCATCCAACGGACTGGAGCTTTCCCGTGGCGAGCGAGGCTCCACGCTGGGGGTCGAATATGGCTACAAGGCAACCCCCGAAGGATATTCTCTCTGGCTTCGGGACCCCTCCCCTGACCGCATGAAGACCAAACCATGACAAGTTCGGCTGCAAACATCCAGCCTCTGGCGGACCTGCTCGATTCCAGGCAGGATCTTCGCGAAATACTCGCCAAGAACCTCAACTTGGCCCATGCCTGCCTGCTTTTGCGACGCGGGGAGTCAGAATCCGTGACCCGCGCGCTGGACTTGGCGCTTCGACAGACGGATTCCGACACCAACGTGGTCGCCGAATGCATCCAAGCCGAGCTCCTCCGCTTGGCCGGAGACAACCCGCAAGCGATCGCCCGCGCCGAAGCCTTGGCGCTCAAGGAACGGTTCCATCCCGCCGCCGCCTTGTATCTGCGCAATCTTTTCCCCTTGGTCGACCCGAGCCATCGACTGCCCACCATGGCGGTGGAGGCCGACCTCGCGCCCGATGCCGGGGCATCCGTCGGAGACTCGCCGGATTCCGTCGATTCACGCGACTCCATGGTCATGGATGTCCGGGCATCCACATCGGCGAGCCACGCGGAAGTGCCCGCGATCTGGGCCACGGTTGCCAACGCGAGCGGATTGGCATTGCTTCGGCTCCACGGTGCCGACGGTCTCCAGGAAGTCTCGCATGGCGAAATGGCAATCGGGGCGATGGAGGAAGCCGCCTTCTCGCGATCCCAACGAATCCTCGCCAACTTGGGGTTCGGAGATCTGCGCCACGCTTCCTTCGAAGGCGCCCGACGAATCGTGCACGCCTGGCGCGACGGAGAACGTTCCGCCCTGGCGGTGTTCGAAAACGACGGTTCGGCATCCCTTTTGGCTGCTAGATGCACCAAAGTCTTCCAGGAGGCGGGATGAACGCTCCACTCATGGGCGGGCAAATGCCGTGGTCGAACGACCTCGATGTCATCTGCTCCTACCTCACTGCGGTCCGCTCCGGATCCGACCTTTCCACCGGTTCAGGCAAAGGCATCCAGGGTGCGGGGATCTACGACCAATCCGGCCTGCCCTGGGGAGTCGGAGCCCATTGTTCCACTTCCTTTCTGGACGAGGCTCCGCGATTGATCTACCAGCTGCAGGAAGGCGCTTTGCGCGCGGAAGCCACCAGTCGGCCCACACCCGATTTCCTGCTGATGCAAGATCCCGAGGAGTTCCTTTTCTGCAGACGGTTCCTCAATGACTACTACGTTGTCGTTTCCGGAACCCGCGGGAGCTTCGAACTCTTCCAGGGCAGAATCGACCGATGCGTACAGATGGCTGAATCGGCACTCAAGGAACGGAGAACGGAATCCCCATGATGCACAAGGCTCTTGAAACGATCAATCGCACCCGCGGCGTCCTGGGAAGCGCCCTTGTCGGCTCGGATGGAATCCTCATCGCCGCCGAGATGACCGATCCACAATTGGCGGACCTCGTCTCCGCGCTCGCCGCATCGCTCGCCGACATGGGTGCCAAGCTCGCGGAGGCAAGCGGGGCGGGAACCGTCGGCCAAATTCTTCTCGAAGGCGACACGGGCAAGGTCCTCGTCCTGGGTGTTCCACTGGGTTGGCTTGTCGTGTTCACCTCCGCCACGGTCAACGTCGGCCTTGTGAGAGTGGAAATGCGTCAAGCCACCAAGGCAATCGGATAAGGAGTCGAAATGGCTTCCATCAATTACGCCACGCGCGAGATTTCCTGCAAGATCGTCTACTACGGTCCAGGTCTCTCCGGCAAAACGACCAACCTCCAGGTGATCCACCGAAAGATCCCGCAGGAGACCAAATCCGAAATGGTCAGTCTCGCGACGGAAACCGACCGGACTCTGTTTTTCGATTTCCTTCCCCTGGATCTTGGCTCGATCAAAGGCTTCGCGACCAAATTCCAGCTTTACACGGTCCCCGGCCAGGTCTATTACAACGCCACCCGCAAGTTGGTTTTGCGGGGAGTCGACGGTGTCGTGTTCGTCGCCGACAGCCAGCGCGACAAGATGCAGGAAAACGTTGATAGCCTTAAAAATCTCCAGGAAAACCTGAAGGAATACGGGATCGATTTGGGGACGGTGCCTTTTGTTCTGCAGTACAACAAGCGCGATCTTCCCGGAATCGCCACGATCATGGAGCTGGACCAATACCTCAATTGGCACAAGGTTCCGACCTTCGAAGCGCAGGCCCACCAAGGTGTTGGCGTGTTCACCACGCTCAAGGCCATCGGCAAGATCGTGATCGACACGTTCAACGCCAAGTACACCGCTCGTCAGAGCTCTCGTCGGCCCACAGGGGCCAACGAGACCTCGGCAGCCGCTCCCCCGCCCCCGCCGCCGCAGGCTCGACCCTCCCCGCCGCCCATGGCTGCGCCGCCAATGGCGCCCCCAGGTGTGCCGCTACCGCGCCCCACCACCGGCATGCCGGCAATGCCTCCGCCACGCCCGGCGCCCGTCTACCAGGCTCCCGCTCCTTCCGCACCGCTTCCGCCCATCAACGCGGCTCCAACCTACCAGCACTCGCATCCTCCGTTGCCCCCACCGGTTGCGCCCATGGCACCTCCTCCAACGATCAGAAGCTCCAATTTCGCGCCCCCTCCCTCAGGTGGCTCGTTTCCGCAACCTTTCCCAAGTGCACCTCAGGGCGCGCCTCAGATCACGGGGTTCGCCCCGCCACCGCCCCCAGTCCAGCCCCAATTGGTTCCCGGGTTGCAGCAGGACTATCACCAGAGTCGTCCCTCCAACCAGCCCGTCGCTCCCCTGCCGGGTCTTGTGGATGCACGAGGCCAGTTCGCCCCACCTCCGGCAGCACCCGTCCCAGGCATGACCGACATGCGCAGTCCGTTTCCGCCACCACCCGTCTCGCAAGTCCCTGGCTTGCAGGGCTTCCAACCCGGACAGAGCCCTTACACGCCACCCCAGGTCGCTGCGGGTTCGCAAAATCCCACGCCCTCCCACGGCTCCTCCGACGGAGCCAAGAAAAAAAGCCGGCTGGACGGTTCCATCGACCCGTCCGATCTGGACGCGGAAATCGCCCGCTACGAGCGGGAATTGGCCGAGCAGAAGCGCCCGGAACCACCTCGCTCCTCGCAGGTTGTAACCACGCCCAACGTCAATCCCAACCTCGAAGCCAACGATCCGATGAACTCCGCGTTCCTGACTCCAGACGAACTCACGCGTCTGCAGGGACCCGACAGCTACCCGACCCGACGCATGCCGCTCGGGCCGAAGTGAGGCACAAATGGCGAACTTCATTCTATACAAGGAAGACATCGACCGGTTGAACAGGGTGCTCGGACACCTTTTGTCTTCCGCGAGCGCCACCTTCGTCCTGCTGGTCCACAAGGACGGGAACCTCCTGGCCAACCAGGGTTACACCAAGGCATTCGACACCACGGCCCTGGCCGCGCTCGCCGCAGGCTCCTACGCGGCGACCCGGGCCATCGCGCAGATGATCGGCGAGAACGAATTCACTGTCCTGTTCCACAAGGGCAAGACCGACAACATCCACATCAGCCTGGTGGACGAAGACTGCATCCTGGTGCTGGTGTTCGACGACCGGACAAATCCCGGCTTGGTGCGCCTGGAAAGCGAACGCGCCATCAAGGGGGTCAACCTGATCCTCGACGACGTGCGGCAAAACGAGTTCACCGACCTCGACGCGGCCCCTCCCAGGGCCGATTCCGTGGCCAGCCAGATGGACAAGCTGTTCTCCTGAACGGACCGTTGCGCCCGGGGCTGTTTCCGTGAGTCGCTTCGTCGACGTGGTCCTGGCTTCCGGCCAGGCCCCCGCCTTTACCTACGCGCAATCCGACCCGCCTGTTTCTCCGGGCGATCTGGTCAAGGTTCCCTTCGGCCGCACCTCGCTTTGGGCGATCGCGCTTTCCTGCCACGACAAGGAACCGACGTTTCCTGTCAAGCAAATCATGGACAAGCCGCTGGACCGCCCGTTCGTTCCGGCGCATCTGGCCGAACTGGTCCGTTGGATCGCCGACTACTACCTGTGCCCGCCCGGGGTGGCGGCCGGACCGCTATGGAGCGCGGCCGGACCCTCCACTCTGGTGCGCCTGGGACTGGGCGCCAGAAAGCGCAAGGCCTCTCCCCCAGGCTGGAATCTCGAATCCCTGGTGTCGCCGCGGGAAAGCATCGAGCTTTCACCCAACCCAGACCAATCCGCGGCGGCCGACGCGATCGTGCAAGCGATGACCGCCGGCGGCTTCGCCCCAATGCTGCTTGCCGGCGTGACAGGATCCGGCAAGACCGCCACCTACCTTCTGGCGGCGCGCGAGGCCATCCGCAGAGGCAAAGACGTTCTGATCCTGGTTCCTGAAATCGGCCTGACCCCGCAAACGGTGCGACGCACAGCCGACTTTTTGGGACAAAACGTGGCGGTGCTGCACTCCCAACTTTCCGATCTCGATCGGGCCCGAGCCTGGACCTCCCTGCGCGAGGGAAGCGCACGGGTGGCTTTGGGTCCGCGGTCGGCACTGTTCGCACCGCTGTTCGATCCAGGCCTGATCGTGGTGGACGAAGAACACGACGGTTCCTACAAACAATCCGGCGACGCTCCCCGTTACCATGGTCGCGACGCAGCCGTATGGCTCGCTCACCGGCTGGGCATTCCCGTGGTCCTGGGTTCGGCCACTCCGTCGCTGGAAAGTTGGCACAACGCCACCACCTCCCGTTACCGTCTGCTGGATCTGCCCCACCGCGCCACCGGAGCCCCCATGCCCAAGGTGCGCACGGTGGATCTGGGCGCCGAACGCAAGCGCACCGGGGGAGCGATCTCGTCGGTTCTGCGCGTGGACCTCGAACGCACCCTCGCCGCCGGAAAATCGGCGGTGGTCCTTCACAACCGGCGAGGCTGGTCCCCCCAGGCGATCTGCCTGGACTGCCAGACGGCCCTGGAATGCCCCAACTGCCCGGGATTGCGGCTCACCTGGCACAAGGACCGCTCGCGACTGGCCTGCCACCATTGCGGCCACGAAAGCCCGCCTCCCCGAGCCTGCCCCGCCTGCGGATCGGAAGAATTGGAGGCCAAGGGCTACGCCATCCAGCGGGTGGAAGACGAACTTCGCAGACTGTTCCCGGACACCCCCTTGGCCAGGCTCGATCGCGACAGCGCCGCCAAGGCCGCCGTGCTGGAAAAGATCATCGACGACTTCCGCGAGCACGGGGGGATCTTGCTGGGCACGCAGATGGTCGCGAAGGGGCACGACATTCCCTCCGTGACCTTGGTGGGAGTCACCGACGCCGATATCGGCAGCCAAACCCCCGACTTTCGCGCCAGCGAACGAACGTTCCAGCTCTTGAGCCAGGTCGCGGGTCGCTCGGGAAGGGCATCGGACCCCGGGGAAGTCCTGCTCCAAACCCGCTCGCCGGGAAATCCCCTGTTCGCGGAAGTCGCCGCCCACGATTTCGGGGCCTTCGCCTTGCGCGAATTGGAAACCAGGCAGATCCTGCGTCTGCCGCCGTTCTCCCGACTGATCCTGGTGGAGGCATCCGGTTCGGACTACGCGCTGGTGGAAGCCTGGATGGATCGACTCGCCAAGACCTTGCGTCCCGCGCTGGAGACCCTGGGACACTTTCTGGCAGGCCCGATGGAGGCTCCCATTCCCGTGGTGGCCGGCCGACACCGGGTCCATCTTCTGGCCAAGGCCCGGGCGGACGCATCCGGAACGCTGCGCCGCGCGGTGCGCGAAGCCATGGCCTCCTGCAACATCCCCTCGGGGATCCGCGCTTTCGCCGATGTCGATCCGGTGGACCTGCTGTGACCTTCGGACTCGGGCCGGCCCTGGCGCTGTTGGCGGGCATCGAGTCCGCGCCGCCGATCGATTCCGTGCGCGTGGAAGCCGACGCCCCCGCCTGGATGGTTCGTCCCCTCGATTCCCTGCGCGGCTCTCCCTTGTCGGAAACTGTCGTGCGCCGGGCCCTGGATGAATCCGTGCTGCGCGCCGAATCCCGGGGATTCCTCCTGGCCCGCGCCAGCGCCGACTCCCTCGATGGCGCGGGAACGCTCCACCTGGGAATCCAGGCAGGTCGGCGCTTCGTGTGGGGCGGAGTCCGCGACCGCGGGACGAGCCGCTTGCGGCCGGGAGTGCTGCAACGTCTTTCGCGGATCGGCTCCGGGATCGACGCGGATCCGCGCGGGATGGAATCCACTCGACGACGGATTTTGGCATCCGGCTACGTCGAGGAGGCGTCCGAGGCGACCATCGCCCAGATCCCCCGGACCTCCGCGGTGCGCATGGTCGTGGACCTGCGCGACCTGCCCTCCAGTTTTATCGAAGGCGCAGGAGGATGGAGCCAAGGCGAAGATGCCACCGGCGCCGTGGAAGTGCACTTGGCCGACATCGCCGGCTCCGCGCGCGACCTGTCCTTCGGGATCAGCCAGGGAGGCGCGTCGCTTCGCGCGAGGGGAACCTGGAAGGAGCCTTGGATCGGGCCATTGGATGTCGCGGCGATCGGTCACGGGGAGCTTGATCAGGACAGCCTGTCGCGCAGGTGGACCGTCTCCTGCGACCTGGAATGGAGCCTGGCCGACGGCTTGGCCGAACTGCGCACCGGCATCGCCACGACCAGAAGCGCCGAAGTCCCACCCGGAGACACGTTGTTCGGGGCGGAAGTGGTCGAGTGGTCGAGTCGGTTGGGTGGATCCTGGAAAAGCGCACCTCCCCAGCCCTGGCCTGTTCATGAGAACAAGGCGGATTTCGGCTTGGAGGCGGGCCTGCTCGACTCCGACACCGGCCAAACCGGTCGGGTGCGATTGTCTGCAGAAGCCCATCTGGCGCGAAGCATGGGGCCTGCCGTCGTGCGAGTGGGAGCCCGAGGTCGGGGTGTTTGGCCATTGGATCGCTCGGTGGGAGCCTCCGAATCGAGAGCCATCGGGGGTATCCAGTCGTGGCGGGGTTGGCCGGAGGGTTCGCCTCGCACGCCTTCCTGGCTGCAGGGGATCGGCGAAATCGGGATCGGCAGCCCCAAATCCGGCGGGGTCGGGGCATTTTTCGAGCCGGGAACGATGGCTCGCCGAAACCCGGACCTGAATTGGTCGGCGATCGAGGCATGGAGCGCGGGAACCTTCGCGACGCTGCTTTTGCCCCGTTGGCAGTTGGATCTGGTGGTGTCGGTGCGCGACGACACGCCACGCTGGAACGAGGCATTGTTTTCGGCGCGTGCGCTCAACCGATTCTGACGCCATTGCGCCTGTACGGATCGCCGAAGGAGGGCTATCCTGTATGCTGGAGGAACCCTTATGCCCGACGCTCGCAAGATCTTCGTCCTCGACACCTCCGTGGTCATCCACGATCCACAGTGCATCCAGACCTTCGGCGACAACGACATCGTCGTCCCGCTGGCCCTGATCTCGGAGATCGACGGTTTCAAGACCGGCGAAGACCAGAAGGGATTCAACGCGCGCGAGTTCTCGCGCATCCTGGACCGTCTGAAAGAAGAACACGCCACCCTGTTGCAATTCGTCCCGCTGGGCCCTCCCGCCACGGGCGGAATCTGTCTATCCGGTGCCGGACAATATGTGCAGAAGGTCCCCGCGGAATTCGACCAGGCCCGCAAGGACCGGGAGATCATCGCCACCGCCCTGCGCTGGGCCACAGAACACCCCGACCGGACCATCGTGTTGGTGTCCAAGGACACCAACGTGAGATTGATGGGCCATGCCTGCGGTCTGGTGACGGAAGACTACAAACGCGGCCGGATCAAGAACGTGGACCAACTGACCCACGCGGCCACGGTGCTGGGCGTCCCCGACCACCTGGTGGACAAGCTCACCAAGGACGGATGGCTGCTGCTGTCCGAACTGGGTTCGGAGGGCGAGGGCGTGCGGGAAAACCACTGCCTGACGCTTCTGGGCACCGGAGACAGCCACTCGAGGTCGGTGCTGGTGACCGTGGAGCGACACCCTGAAGGCCTGATGCTGCGTCGTTTGATCAAGGACGAGTGCAGGCTCTGGACACTGGTCCCCAGAAACCGCGAACAGATCTTCGCCGCGGCGCTGTTGCGCAATCCTTCCGTGAGGCTGATCACGCTGGTGGGAAAGGCGGGTACCGGAAAGACCCTGCTTGCGATGGCCGCCGGACTGGAACAGGTGCTGGAACCCAAGCGCCGCCTGTACAAGAAGATCGTGGTGATGCGCCCGTTGGTGTCGGTGGGCAAGGAAATGGGCTGGCTCCCCGGCGATGTCAACGAGAAGATCCATCCTTGGATGAAGCCGATCTTCGACAACGTCCAGTTCTTGTTGGGCGATGAAAAGAAGGAAAAGCCGGAAAACGGCCACGGACACCACGCACTGAAGCTCCAGCAGCTGCTGGAGCAAGGTGTGATCGAGCTCGAGGCCCTTTCTTTCGTGCGCGGGCGCTCCATCAACGACGCGTTCATCGTCATCGACGAGGCGCAGAACCTGACACCCCACGAGATCAAGACCCTCATGACCCGCGCGGCGGGGAAATCGAAGGTGATCCTCACCGGCGATCTCCAGCAGATCGACACGCCCTACCTGGACGCCCACTCCTCCGGACTGACCCACGTGGTCAAGAAATTCGGCGAGCACCCCATCGCGGGCCACGTCACGCTGGTCAAGGGCGAACGCTCCGAACTGGCCGAGCTCGCGGCGGACCTCCTGTGAACCAGGATGTCGTGATCGTGGCCGTGGCCGACGAGATCCTGCAGGCGCGGCGCACGGAAACCAACGCCGCCTGGCTCTCCAAGCGCCTGGTCGAATCGGGAATCGCCCTGACCGAGATCCGGGTGGTTTCCGATACCCCCGGGGCCTTCGCGGACACATTGCGATCCCTTCGCCGCCCGGGAAGGACCGTGGTCTCCACCGGCGGCATGGGCCCCACGCGCGACGACCGGACCCGTTCGGAAAGCGCCGCGGCGTTTGGACGGAAATTGACTCGTTCCGACGAGGCACTGGAGCAGGTCCGCGCCCGCTACGAAAGACTCGGCCGCCCCATGGACGAATCGGCATACGTCCAGGCAGACATTCCGGAAGGTTCGCAGGTCGTGTTCAATCCGCAGGGGACGGCGCCGTGTTTCCTGGTGGAATCGGACGGATTTCGTCATATCGCGCTTCCCGGGGTGCCACGGGAGGTGCGTGCCGTGTGGGAGCACTCGCTGGGTGCGATGCTTTCCCAAGCGGCGGACCGGCCGGGAATCGGACGCCTGTTCACGCACGGACTGGGGGAATCCGAACAGGAAACCCGCATGGCGGACCTCGCCTTGGCCGACATCGAATTCTGTTCGCTGCCGGGATTCTTCGGAGTGGAGATCCAGTGCCTGGCGCGAGGTCCGGGAGATCGCCAGGCGCGCGCCGAGCAGGCTCTGGAGCTGGTCGCGCAGCGTCTGGGAAGCGCCGTGGTGCGCCCGTTGGGGAGCAACCTCGTGCAATCCCTCCATCTGGCCCTGCGCAAACGCGGCTGGAAGGTATTCTTCGCGGAATCCTGCACGGCGGGGCTGGCGGCCTCGGAGGTGGCCGCGGTGCCGGGAATCTCCGATTGTCTGGCGGGCGGCGTGGTCGCCTACGCCAACGACATCAAACACTCGCTGCTGGGGGTCTCTCTAGAAACCCTGCGCGTCCATGGTGCGGTCAGCCGGGAAACCGCATTGGAAATGGCCCGTGGCGCATCAGCCCTTTGCGGCGGTGGGCTGGGTTTGTCCATCACCGGCGTGGCCGGACCGGACGGCGGCACGGCCGAAAAACCAGTGGGGCTGATCTGGATCGCCCATTGCTGCCCCGAAGGGGAATCCGCCGTGGAGCTTCGCCTTCTGGGCGAGCGTGACGAAATCCGTCGCCGTGCCGCTTGGCGAGCGATCGGACTGGGTTGGTCGGTCACCCGCGAGATCTGAGGGCACGCTCCAGGACGCTGGCCACCACCGGCATGGAAACCGGTTCGTGCGGGCCCAAAAAACCTTTGCGCGGGATCGACTTCATGTGCAGCACCACCGTCCGACGCGGGAACTCCATCAATCGCTCCCATGCCGGAGATTCCGGTTCCACCCAAGCGACGCGAACCACGTCTTCGCGGTTGGCCAGCTGTTCCACGGTATCGACCACCTCCACCGTTCCCCACTGCGAGAGCATCGATTCGACCGGGTCCGGCAACAGGGCGCGAACTTGGCGCAGATACAGGAATTTTCTGTCGGTTCCTTCCACCTGCATGGCCCGGGTGGGATCGATGGGGCCTGCTTCCGGAAACGCACCGGATTCCAGCATGCTCCTGAACTCCTCGCCGGCACGGTCCAACGCGTGTCGCAGCGATGGTTTTTCCAGTATCCAACTTGCCTCCGACGCCGGAAGGCCGCGAACCGAAATACAAGGATGCCAGGGCGGCTCCAGGATGTTCACCATCGCCGAGGCCACGGAAAGGCATCTGCCGCCAGGCGCGCTTTCCCAGATCGCGTTCCCGTCCCCGGCACCGTGCAGATCCACCACCGCCTTCCAAACCTGGTCGGGAAGTTCCATGCCATGGAGGGTTTCCAACGCCATGGTCGCTTCGTTGGTGCCGAACGCGCCGGCCAGGTGTCCCTCGATGGCCTGACCTTCTTCCCATGCCTCCGCTCGCACCTCCGGATAATCCATCTCCAGCGCCTGCACCCCGAAAATCCAGGGCACCTCGACGCATAGGCCCGCCAGGAAAGCCTGGAACTTGGTGGAGAACGCCGTGATCGGCGAGATCTGTTCGCAGATCAGGCCCAATGCCAACGCGCGCCTCCACAGGCGTCTCAAGTCCGCCGAGGCCTGGACGGAGAGCATGGCGCCGTGGATCACGGAATGGAACAGCAGTCGCCGGAACGCTCCTTCCGGATCGGTTCGCAGAAATCCCTCGCCAAACGACTTCTGGAGCCAGCGCGCGCCTTGCGGATCCACCGAAAGCAGGTATTCCAGGCTGTAGACGGTGACCTCGCCTTGGGTGGCGGCGAACAATTCCCTCGCTTGCGGCCGATCGGGATGCGGTCTCCAGCGCCGAAGCGCTGGCCAGAGATGGCGCCGGGCCACCACCGCATTTTCCATGCGCGAGCCTTGGGAGGAGTTCCCGAAACTTTCCGCAGAGCCCGAAGCCAAGTTTCGTTCGATTCGCTCGAGGAGATCGCGAAGCGAAATGTCCGACTTGACCAAAAAATCTCCCACGCCGAGCTTGGATGCTTCCTCCAAAACATCAGGACGAGGGAAGGCGGTCAAGAAAAAAGCGGGGATATGACGCATGGCGTGTCGTGCCCGCAACGAGCGAAGCAGTTCCACTCCGGACATTCCCGGAAGAGCGACGTCCAGGAGCAGCAAATCCACCGTCTTGCCTTCCAAGGCCCGGACCGCCTCGTTGGCGTCCCCCGCCTGGAGCACCACGTAGCCATGGTCTTCCAAGGCCTCGGCCAAATTTTCGCGGAACACGACTTGATCCTCGACCAAAAGCAGGGTGGGCATGCATCTCCTCGCAGACTGTCTGGGTGACGGGGAGCGTACCATCCCCACCCACCCATCGGCAATCCCGTCGGTCCCGCGGAGCTAGATTTGCCCCACGATGATGAAAAAGATCGTGATTTTGGATTTTGGCGGGCAGTATGCCCATTTGATCGCCACCCGGATCCGCCATTTGGGCGTGTACTCGGAGATCCGCTTTCCGGCGGACGCCCCCACGGACCTCCTCGATGTTGCCGGGGTGATCCTCTCGGGCGGGCCCAGCTCCGTGTATGCTCCGGACCGCCCCCAGTTCGACAAGGCGTGGCTCGACGTGGCCGTGCCCGTGTTGGGCCTTTGTTATGGACACCAGACCATCGCCATGGAAACCGGGGGACGGGTCCATCGCGGCGAAATCCACGAATTCGGCGCCGCCGACCTCCGCCACGACGGACAAAGCGCCCTCCTCAAGGGAATTCCCACGCCCACCCGCGTGTGGATGAGCCACGGCGACGAAGTGGATGCCGTTGGCGAAGGATTCAAGGTCGTGGGAAGCACCGACAACTGCCGCTTCGCCGCGGTGGAGAACCTGTCGGCTGGCAGGTTCGGGGTGCAGTTCCATCCGGAGGTCACCCATTCCGCGCACGGACAAATTCTGCTCTCCAACTTCCTGGACATCTGCGGATGCGAGCGCAATTGGGACATGGGCGGCCAGGTGGAACGGCTCTCCCAGAAGCTTCGCGAGCAGGCCCAAGGCCGCAAGGTGTTCCTGCTGGTGTCCGGCGGCGTCGACAGCACGGTGGCCTTCGAACTCCTGAACAAGGCGCTGGGCGCCGATCGCGTGCTGGGCCTGCACATCGACAACGGCCTGATGCGCCAGAACGAATCCACCGCCGTCATGGACTTCATGAAGCAGCAGGGATTCGACAATCTCCGCATCGCCGACGCCTCGGAACTTTTCCTGAGCCGGCTGGACGGCGTGTGGGAACCCGAACGCAAACGCAAGATCATCGGCGACACGTTCCTGGACGTTCAGGCGGAGGAAACCGCCAAGCTGGGCTTGGATCCGGAAGAATGGCTCCTGGCGCAGGGCACCATCTATCCGGACACCATCGAATCCGGCGGCACAAAGAACGCGGCCACCATCAAGACCCACCACAACCGCGTCCCCGCCATCCTCAAGCTGATCGAGGCGGGCAAGATCGTCGAACCTCTCGCCGAGCTCTACAAGGACGAGGTCCGCGCCCTGGGCGAGGCCCTGGGAATCCCCCACGACCTGGTCTGGCGCCACCCATTCCCCGGCCCCGGCCTGGGAGTGCGGTTGTTGTGCCAGGGCCCCCAATCTCCGGAAGCGACGCCAGAATCCGTCCAAGCCGCTTCCGCGGTGGCCGCCGCGCGCGGCTACGCGGTCTTCGCGCTCCCGGTGAGATCTGTCGGAGTGCAGGGCGACGGCCGCACCTACGCCCAACCGGCCGCGCTCACCGGGCCTTGCGACTGGAAGACCCTGGAAACGGTCGCCACCGAACTGACCAACCGCGTGCGAGCCTTCAACCGGGTGGTGTTCCACGTCGCCGGAGCGACGGATTTTGTCGCCATCGAGGCCTATACCACCCGGTCTCGCCTGCAGCTGCTGCGGACTCTGGACGCGGAAGTGACCTCCTGGCTCAAGCGGGAAGGGTTCTACGAGACCATCTGGCAGATGCCCGTCGCCTTGCTGCCCATCCTGGCCGGTGGACGCGAGGTGGTGGTGCTGCGGCCCGTCATCAGCCGCGAGGCCATGACGGCGAGCTTCTGGGAAGCTCCCGCCGACAAGCTGGCCGAATTGGCCGCGCGATTGCTGGAGCTGGGCGCGGGAGCGGTCCTGTACGACTGCACGCACAAGCCTCCGGGGACCATCGAGTGGGAGTAGCCATCGCCCAGACCGACGCCGCACGAGGGCGTTACGACACCTCACGCGAACGCGTGGTGACCGTGGGCGTGAGCACCCGCGAGCAGGACCCCAAGACCACCGCCCAGCATCTGGATGAATTGGCCCGCCTGGTCGAATCCGCCGGCGCCGTGGTGGCCGGCACCCTGGTGCAGAACCGTGACAAGTTCGATCCGGCCACGTTGCTGGGCCAGGGCAAGGTCAAGGAGCTGGCCCTGTTGTGCCAGGAATGCGGCGCGTCGAAAATCGTCTTCGACGACGACCTTTCTCCCGGCCAGGCCAAGCGCCTGGAAGAACTCACCGAGTGTTTCATCCTGGACCGGTCGGGACTCATCCTGGACATCTTCGCCCGGCAGGCCCGCACCCGCGAGGCCAAACTGCAGGTGGAGATCGCCCAGCTGGAATACCTGATCCCCCGTCTGACCCGCATGTGGACGCACCTGGAGCGCCAAGGCGGCGGTGTGGGCACGTTGGGGCCCGGCGAAACGCAATTGGAGACCGACCGGCGCATGGCCCGGACCCGTCTGGCCAAACTGCGGCGGGAATTGGACAACCTGGACACCAGCCGCACCGAACAAGGCAAGCGACGACGCGGCGACGTGTTCTGCGTGGCGCTGGCCGGCTACACCAACGCCGGCAAGAGCACGTTGCTGAACTCGTTGACCAAGGCGAAGGTCCTGGCCCAGGACCGATTGTTTTCCACGCTGGACGCCACCACCCGCCGACTGTGGGTGGGAGACAACACGGGCGAGTGCACGCTCTCGGACACGGTCGGCTTCATCCGCAAGCTCCCCCACCACCTGGTGGCCTCGTTTCGCAGCACCTTGCGCGTGGTGGCGGAGGCGGATCTGGTCTTGCACCTGGTGGATGCTTCCGACAGTTTCCGGGACGAGGAGATGCGCATCGCCAGCGACCTGTTGCAGGAACTGGTGGGCACCACCGCGGCTCGGCTGGTGGTCTTCAACAAACTGGACCGCCTGGACACGCCGGATCGCGATGCGCTGCGGGCCCATTTTCCGCACGCATTGGCGGTGTCTGCCACCAGTCGGGAGGGCTTCGAGGAACTGCGCACGGCCATCCGCAGCCAAGTGGAAGCCTGGCGTGAAACGCGCAGATCGAAGGCCGACCGCGAGTTGGATCTGGCGGTGGAGGAATTGGAGCTGCGGGAGTGAATCGGCTCCACCTGCTGGGCCACCCCGTGACCCAGAGCAAGTCGCCCACCATGCAAAACGCCGCCTTGCGCGAGCTGGGCCTGGACTGGGAATACTCGGCGCTGGACGTGGAGCCAAGCTTGCTTGTATCCACGCTGGAAAGCCTCCAAGCGGATCCAATCGTGGTGGGCTGCAACATCACGGTGCCGCACAAGCTCGCCGTATACGATTGGCTGGGTGGCGATACAGGCGGCAGACTGGAGCCGGGTGCGGTGCAGGCTCACGCGGTGAACACGCTTTTTCGTGGCGCGGACGGTTTGTTTCGCGGCGACTCCACCGATGCGCTGGGCGGCCTGATGGCGGTGGGTGCGGCCACATCGCGCTTCGTCGCTGGCCAGGGCTCGCAGCTGGATCTGTCCGGATTCGACATCGCCATCCTGGGCAACGGTGGATCGGCCAGCTCGTTCGCCTACCTCCTGGCATGGAGTCCCATGGGATCGAGGTCGTTGACGGTTTTTGGTCGCTCGCCGATCAAGGCGGCTTCGCTGGCCTCCGATGTCCGCGGATGGATCCCCGGCATGGAGTCAATTCCTGTCAACAGCATGGCCCTCGATGAATTTCCAGATTGGAACAACGGCAGGAAATCGCTCGTGATCCAGACCACCACCGTGGGCATGGAAGGCGGCGAAGCTCCCGGCGGCACTCCGGTCGCTTCGGGATCGGTGGGAAGGGGCCAGATCGCCTTCGACCTGGTGTACAAGCCACACGAGACCCCGTTTTTGCAGGCTTCCCGCGAGCATGGTGCCGACATCGTCCATGGCATCGGGATGCTCGTCGGACAAGGGGCTCTCTCGCTGAAGCGGTGGACCAACGCCCAGACGCGCGATTTCCAGCTGGAAGCGGTCATGCGGACCATGGGGGAAGCGCTGGGAATCCCCGTCCCGTGAGGATCGCGGTGCTCCTGGCCGCCTCGATCCGAAGCGCGCCTGCCGAAACCGAATCGGAGTCGTTGCGGCTTCTGGACTCGGTTTCGCTCTCGGCTGGCTTGCACTGGGGAGTTCCCTGCGGAGCCCTCTCGTTTCTTTCCGCCACTCCGGCCTTTCGCCTGGGCGCATCGAGTTCGTACGCCGAGGCGATCCGAGCCACGGGGTTTGTCCAATACGCGCGGTTGGACGACACGATCGGCATCCATTACGCCACCGCAGGCGCCGGACTGACGCTCCTGTGGGGGCCTGGACTATCGGTTTCCGGTCAGCTCGTGCTGCACTACGCCCGGTCCACCCGCCCACATGCCCCGGCGATGTTGTTGGATGGCGGGGAATCCGAATTCGGAACCGATCTGGGCTTGGCGTGGACCTTGAATACGGGCTCCTTGTCCCTGCGACCGGGAGTCCAAGCCAGCTTGGCCTTCACTCGTCCGTCGCCATCCTGGTGGATCTGGTCCGGCCTCGACGTGGACTGGAGCCTGTGGTGATCCTCCTCGCCCTGGTGGCGCTCCAAGAACTTTCCAGGGGAGAGCCGATCCCGTGGGCGGAATCGCCGATGCTTGGAGGCTGTTCGCAGGATGCGGCCGTCTGTTTGGTGCGATCGTCCTGGGAGATCGTTCGTTTGGACCTCGCGGGACGCGGCCTGGACCCGGCCCTTTCGCGACACACAGGCTTGGATCGGAGCCTGATGGGTCGCGAGTTTCCTCTGCTGGGTCAATGGGATTCGCTTTCTGGTGCCAATATCCTCCTGGGAAACGAGACCGGAGACCAGGTTCTGCAGGAATTGTCAAGCGGCGGTTCCAAGGAGAACAGAAACCCCGCCACCTGCGCCAGACTCGCGGGTGGAGTCGGAGCCTGGCGTGGATTCCTCCGGCTGGAGCAGGTCGACCACTACTCCGATGCCACCCGATCCGAACGCATCGCCTTGCTGGGATCTCCCGATTTGTCTCTGACTTCCCCCTGGAATCGTCGCGCCTGGTTCGGTGAAAACCTCCCCCCCTATTCGCTTGCCGGAGCCGGAGCCGGTTGGAGAAAGGGGGAGGATCTCACCAGCGTGTCGTTCCTGGATGGGTGGATCTGGCAACATCTGCCCTTGTCCGACAGATTGGTGGGATGGGAGATCCAGCAAGCGGATCTCGAGGTCCGTCTGGGGGAAATCCGTTGGGAGCAGATGGCGCGCAGTCTGGACCGGATGGGGCCGCTCGGCGAACAACGAACGGTTGCGGGCCTGGTGGGCTGGCAAGCCAGAAAGGACCAGTTGGAAACAGGGCTTTCCTGGCGCTTGGAACAATCCTGGGGACCATCCGGCAGCACCAATCTGGTGGAATACACCCCATGGATCCGGCACGAACTGGACTTCGGTGGCGTTTTCTGGAGCGGAACCCACGAAGCGGGACCCGATGGCCATCTGCTGAAGGATTCCGTCTGGACGAAGGGGCTGGCGGGCCTCTGCCCCTGGCGGCTTGGCGCGAAGGCGCAATGGACCGACCACCCCGACAATTTCCGACCGGAAGTGGAATCGAGCCTGCTGGGAAGGCGGGTCATCCGTTCTTCGAGACAACAAGGCGACTACGTCCTGGAGGCGAACCTCGATGTCCCCGCCGGGCCCATTCGCGTGGGTTTGGGATGCTCGCCTTGGCTGGTGGCGGCGCCACGCTCCTTCAAACTCGATTCGGCCACCGACCAAGGCCGCTTCGGATCCATGCAAGCCCTGGAGGGAATTCTGATGGGCTGGACTCAGGAAGCCAGCCTGACCAGGAACGGTTCGGGATGGGAATCCCAGGCTGGCCTCCGCTATTCCATCCAAGGCGGCAAACCAGAATCCCGGATGGATTTCAGCCCCCCTCGATGGCAAGCGCACCTGAGAGGCCAAGCCGAGCACCCTCTGGGACTGTCTGCCGGGATGCGCCTGGCCTGGCAATCCCGCGCAGTAGTGAGAAACCTCATGGCATTCGATTGGACTCACCCTCCGCGCTGGAGCTGGGATTTGTGGTTGGGCCAAAAACTGGGCCGATCCGGATTCGTCGGCAAAGCTGCACTGCTGGATCTCACCGCTTCCGATCAGGCGGACTTCCCCGGAGGCGGACAGAGACGCCCGCGCTTGTTGGTTTCCTTGGACTGGCATCCCTGAATCCAGGGTTGCGAGGCTTGGAAAAATGCGGGAATCGCGCCCAGCTCGAATCGTGCTCTCCTCGGGAGGCCTGCCAATTGGCATCTTTCCGTAAATGTCCTGCCACAACAGTCCGACCAACGCGTGCCCCCCCCCCTTGCGCAAGCACGTTTGGTTCACCGGGTTCATGGCCACCGGCAAGAGCCGGATCGGGGCCTTGGTCGCGGAGCGGCTCGGCGTCCCCTTCGAAGACATTGACCATTGGATCGAGGCTCGCCACCGCAAAAGCGTCTCCGAAATCTTCAGTGAGCAAGGCGAAGCCGCCTTTCGGGAAATCGAAATCGAGGCGCTCCGGCATCTTTCGGCCGATCCACCTCGAGTGATCGCCCTGGGTGGGGGAAGTCTGCTTCATCCGGACGCCCTGCCGCTGGTGCGGGCCTCGGGAACTCTTGTGGGGCTTTGGGCCAAACCGGAAACCATCTCCCATCGTGTCGGCAAAAAAGAAACCCGACCGCTGCTGGCAGGCTTGGACCCCCACGCGCGCCTGGAAAAGATCCGCGCCATGATGGCTTCGCGTGCCCACCTGTATTCCCAGGCGGATTTCCAACTGGAGTCCTCCGACGAGGTCAGTCGCGAAGAGATCGCCCTCCAGGTGGTTTCGCTGCTCGGTCCCTGGGGATCAAAAGTCCTGTCGGTTCCGCTAGGCCGTCGGAGCTACCCGATCTTCGCCGGCGATGGCATCGCGCACCACCTTCCCGAGCTGACCCGCAGCATCGGGCTGTCGGGACGCCCCGTGGTGGTGACCGATCGCAACGTCCTGGCCGCCCGGTCTGAGGAAATCGCGACCTGGCGCAAGTCCTGGGGGGATGATCTCCTGGTGCACGTGTTCGAGCCCGGCGAAGCCCACAAGACCCTGTCCGACCTCGACGGCCTGTTCACGTTCCTCCTGGAGCACAAGGTCGACCGTAACGCGTTTTTGGTGGCTTTCTCCGGTGGAGTCGGCGGAGACATGACAGGATTTGGCGCCGCTTGCTACCAACGGGGAATCGATTTCGTCCAGGTGCCCACCACGCTTTTGGCCATGGTCGACAGTTCCGTGGGCGGAAAGACCGCCGTGGACCACCCTCTGGGCAAGAACATGATCGGGGCTTTCCACCAACCACGGTTGGTCCTTGCCGACTCGCGGTGCTTGGAGACCCTTCCCCGCCGCGAATTCATTTCAGGATTGTCGGAAGTCGTCAAGTACGGGGTCATCCTGGATTCGGATTTCTTCGCCTGGCTGGAGGCCAACGCCCCATCGATCCTGGAGCGGTCCCCCGAATCCCTCCGCCACTTGGTCGCGGTCTCCTGTGCCTGCAAAGCCGCCGTGGTGGGTCAAGACGAACGGGAAGACGGGATCCGCGCGATCCTGAACTTGGGCCACACGTTCGGTCACGCCCTGGAAAGCCTGACCGGTTACGAAGCCCTCCTGCACGGAGAAGCGATCTCGTTGGGCATGGTTTGCGCCGGCCGACTGGCCCGTCTGCGCGGCTTGTGGTCGGAAACCGACGAGATCCGCCAAAAGAGCCTGCTGGAAGCCTTGCAGCTTCCTGTATCGCTCCCCTCGGGGCTGAAGCTCGATCGGGGCCAGGCCTGGGAGGCCATGGCACGCGACAAAAAGGCGCGGGGCGGGCTTGCTCGCTTCGTGCTGCCAACCGGAATCGGCAGGGCAAAGCTGATCGCCGGGGTCCCCTCCGAGCAAGCGGATCTCGCTTGGGAAGCGATCGGAGCCTGAATGTCCATCCTGGTGGCAGGAACGACCGGAGCGATCGCGCAGCATCTGATCGAGAGCCTCCCGAGGGAACACGGTCCGCTCGTCGCCGCCGGACTCGAGCCTCCCCCCTCGCATTTGGCGCGCAAGGACGTCCAGTACGTGCGCACCGATCTTCGCGACCAGGAAGAAGCCCAACGGCTGTTCGAGTACCACCAGCCAACCCAGGTGTTCCATCTGGCCGTACAAGGGTCCGTCCGCACCGGCGAGCAGGAGCCGGAAGAGGCTCTGCTGGGAAACGTTTCCATCGCCCGCAACGTGCTGGAAGCCTGCAAACGCCATTGCCCGGGTGCGCGAATCCTCCTGCAAAGTTCCTCCGAGGTCTACGGAAGAGGTCCCACATCTCGAGGTGCGGAAATCCCTCGCAGTGAAACCGATCCGCTCGCCCCGCTTTCCACCACGGGAGCGAGTCTCGCGTGCGCGGAAATCCTGGCCGGACAGTATTCCCAAGGCCATGGACTGCGGATCCTGGTGGTGCGGCCATTCAATGTCGTGGGTCCCGGCCTTTCACCCCATCTGCTGGCCGGCGAGATCGCCTGGCAGTTGGCCCGGATCCGTCTCGACAAAGGTGAACCCGTGGTGTACACGGGCGATCTTGAGGTCAAGCGCGACTACCTGGACGTGCGGGATCTGGTCCGGGCCTATCTGTTGTTGATGGAAAAAGGCGAGTCTGGCCAGACATACAACGTCTGTTCGGGCAAATCCATCTCGGCCAGGCAGGTCGCCGAACTTCTGGTGCAGTTTCACGGTGGCAGTGTCGAGCTACGTTTCGATCCGCGCCGCGAACGCTCCACCGAAATCCCCATCATGGTGGGATCCGCTGAAAAACTGACCCTCGCCACCGGATGGCTTCCCGCCATCCCTCTGCGGGAATCCCTTCGGGATCTATGGAACGACATGCTCCATCGCCACGCGCTGGATAAGAAAGGAAACCCATGCTGAGCCTCTGGCTCCACGATGTCACCAACCTGGCTCTGTTTGACGGCCGGTTGTTCCGGGCAGGCGCTGCCGCGATCGTCGCATCGGCGCTCGTGCTCGGATCGCTCCCCTACTGGATCGCGTTTCTGCGCCGGATGGACGCAACTTCCGACCTTTCCGGCCACGCCCACCAATCGCCGCCCCCGATCATGGGCGGACTGCTACTGGTGGCCGTGGTGCTGGTGGTTTCCCTGATGTTCGCCAAACCCAATATCCAGGTGCTGGCGATCCTCGCGATCCTGGCAAGCTACGCGGCGGTGGGGGCATTGGACGATCTGGCAAAAATCCGCTCCAAGCGACTGATCCGCCAGGGCAAGCTCACGCGAGAGCAGTGGATGAACAAGGCCGATGGAATTTCCGCGCGCTTGCGTCTAGGCCTGTATTTCGTGTTTTCCCTGCTGGTTTCCTGGGCCGCGTTCCAGTTCGTGCCCCACTTGCAGTCGGCCTCGGTGGCCATCCCCTTCATCAAGCCCAGCCTGTTCCAGCTGCATCTGCCCGGGTGGGGATTCGTCTTGTTCATGTCGTTTGTGGTGACCGCCACGGCCAATGGCGCCAACTTCACCGATGGTCTGGATTCCCTCGTGTCGGTGCCCCTGGTCACTTCGGCCATTTTCACCGGGGTCGTGGCATACATCAGCGGCAACTACATCTGGTCGCACCACCTGCTGCTGCCGCACCTTCCCGGCGTGGATGAACTCCTGGTGGTCGCGGGGGCGATGTCAGGAGCGCTCATGGCGTACCTCTGGTTCAACAGCCCTCCCGCCGAGATCTACATGGGTGATTCCGGTTCGATCGGGTTCGGCGGAGCGATCGGGATGATGTACGTGTTCGTGAAAGCGGAGCTCTTCCTGCTGGTGGTCGGGTTCGTGTTCCTCGCCGAGGCGATGTCGGTCGCCCTCCAGATCGGGTGGTTCAAATGGAGCGGAGGCAAGCGGCTGTTCCGAATGGCACCTCTGCACCACCATTTCCAGAAGCTCATGGAAGACAAATACCGTCGCAAGACGGACGCCAACTCCAAGATCATCTGGCGGTTCCACCTCGTGTCCCTGTTCATGCTCCTGTTGGGGCTCGTCCTCTTCTTCAAGGTGCGATGATGTCCTTCCGCGACGACTTGACAAATTTCGGACAGACCCACCTTCTGGAGCACATGGCCACCCTCAGCCCCGCCCAGGCACAATCGTTTTCCAAGGAACTCGCGTCGGTCGACTGGGGCCGCGCCAGGACCATGCACGAATCGGCCGGACCCGGCGCCCTCCCACCCCTGCCTTCCACCCTCGCACCACTGGATGCGGAGATCCTTTCGAAAGACGCTCGCGACCTCGCCTGGAAGACCGGCCACGACCTGCTCTCCCGAGGCCAGGCGGGGTTTGTCCTGATGGCGGGCGGCCAAGGATCCCGACTCGGTTTCGAAGGTCCCAAGGGAGCCTGTCCGTTGGGTCTGCCGGACGATCTGGTCCTGTTCGAGGTCCAGGTCCGGCGCCTGTTGCGGCTGGCCGAGATCTGCGGCAGGCTTCCACCGTTTGCCGTCATGACCGGCCCGGACAACGACGAGGCCACCCGGGAATGGTTCGCCCGGCGCGTCGGCGAATCCCTTCCCGAAGGCTGGCCCGAATTCTTCCTGCAGTCCAGCGCACCCGCGCTGGACGAATCAGGAAAAGCTCTTCTTTCCGCTCCCGGGCGTTTGGCCCTTGTCCCGGATGGCAACGGAGGGATCTGGCAACGGCTGTCGGAATCTGGCATCCTCGCACGCTGGGAAGGCGCCGGAGTCCGTTGGATCCACATCGCGGGAGTGGACAACCTGCTGTCCGGGCCGTGCGATCCGGTGTTCCTGGGTTTCGCACACTCGCGAGGCCAACCTCTTTGCGTCAAATCGGTCTTGCGCACAGATCCGGCCGAGAGGGTCGGCGTCTACGTCCTTGACGAAAATCGTCGAGCACGCGTCGCCGAATACACGGAGCTTCCGGCGGACTCGGCTTCGCGTCTGGACTTGGATGGACTTCCCGTGTTTCGCGAAGCCAACATCGCAAGCCATCTGGTGCGCGTGGACGCCCTTCGGGATTTCGCTCGACTGGACATGCCTTGGCATCTGGCCCGCAAGAAGATCTCCAGCGTGGATCCGCGTACCGGCCAAACCCAGGAAACCGGTCTGGCATGCAAGTACGAACGATTTCTGTTCGATGCGTTTCCCGCGGCACAAGGGATTTCTTGTATGCGGGTGGATAGGGAGCTCGAGTTCGCGCCCGTCAAGAACGCCAGTGGCGTCGACTCCCCCGAGTCCGCACGCCAGGCGTTGGCTGCCATCCACCGGCATTGGCGCCGTTCGTGGGGCGAGTTCGACGCCTCCGCCTGGGTGGATCCCAGGTCCAGTTACGGCGGTGAACGTCCCGGAACCCGCGGCCAGGAAGCTAGCTTCTAGTGATGCAGAAGGATCTGGCCCAACGCCTCGGCGAGCTTCCCCTCTTTTCCACCCTGGCCATCGCCCCCAGGGAAGCCATCGCGCAGGTCTGCCAGGTGTTGGAGGCATCCCGCGGCGAGATCATCATTCGCGAGGAAGAAATCGCCACACGCGGATTCTACGTGCTCCTGGAAGGTACCGCAAAAGTCGCGGTGACCAATCCGGAAGGTCGCGAAGCGGTCCTTGCCTTCCTGGAAGAAGGGGATTTTTTCGGCGAAATGTCCCTGTTGGATGGCGATCCCCGTTCGGCCACCGTCCGTGCTGCCACAGATCTTCGGCTTCTGCTGGTCCGCCGCCAGGAATTCCTGGACCTGTTGCGCCTCTTTCCGGAAATCGCCATCGGCATCCTTACGGAACTTTCCACACGGCTGCGACAAGCCAACCGAAAAATTTCCGCCTTGGCTCTTTCCCCGGTCGTGGCCCGCATCACTGGTGCCATCCTCCAGATCGCCGAATTGCGCGGGATGCGTCAGAGGGGCGTGATCGTGATTTCGGAACGCCCCACCCAGCAGGAAATCGCCGACATGGCCAACACGACTCGGGAGACCGTTTCGAGAGTCCTCTCCCAAATGCAAAAGGAAGGATTGATCGGCTTGGACGGTCGCCAGATGTTGATTCTCGACGAAGCCGCGCTGCGAGGAGAACCATGAAAGAGAAAATTCAGCGGGTCGCGCTCCATTTGGTTCTCGCCGCAGCCACCCTCGCCAGCCTGGGAGCCCTGGGTTGGATCGTGGCGGATTCGATGCTCATGCCCTGGGTCTCGCGGACTGGCTGGGAAGTCGTTGCCATTCCAGATGTTTCCGGACTCACCGCAGAAAAAGCCGCCGAAAAACTCGCTGAATCCGGCCTGGATCCAGTGATAGACCCAGAACGGCGCAAAGCAGATCGAGTCGGCCCGGACTTGGTTGCCTTGCAGCGGCCTGCTCCTGGCGATTCCGTCAAAAAAGGACACGTCGTTCGTCTTTGGCTCTCGGCGGGACTTTCCACTGTTCCTGTTCCCGATCTTTCCGGTCAGGATTCCAGCGAAGCCTTCACCCACCTGCAAGAAGCCGGGTTGACCATCGAATCAATCGAGTCCATCGCGTCCACTCGTTTCCCTCTTGGGCAGGTCGCCCGGACCGATCCCCAAGGTGGCACCCTCCTGGTGCGCGGCAGTCCGGTCAGGATTTATTTCAGTTCGGGTTCGGATGCAGATTCCGTCGCCATCGACACCGGAAAACCCGCTCCACTCAAGGTCTTCTGAACCATGCATCGCCCCGTTTTCGCTGTATTCGCTTTCCTCCTCTTGGCCTCCTGCGCCGCCCGCCAAGACACCGAAATCGAGCTCGGGAAGTTTTCCGCGGAAGAAATGCGAAATTCCATCCCGCTGGAGCAACGCCTCAGTTTCGCTCGTGAAACCTGGATCCAGGCGGTCTCCCTGGACCTCCAAGGCCAGCCCCAGATGGCGTTGGAGGCCATGCAAATGGCGGCCTTCTACGATCCTTCCGACCGGTGGCTGCAGATTTCCATGGCTCGCCGATTGCGAGATTTCCGCCGTTCGGCGGAGGCTCTGGCCGTGATGCGCAGAGCGCTTAACATGCCGGGCCAGGAGGAGGCGACCGATTGGGAATTGACGGCTGGCTTGTACCTTGAAATGGGTTCGAAAGATTCTGCGGAAATCGCCTGGAAACAGGTTCTGAAACTGGACGGTCACTCCCGCGAAGCACTCTTGGGTCTGGCGAGTCTTGCCGAAGCCCGATCCGAATGGGGGGAAGCCGCTTCATACTTCGGAAGATTGAGCATGGAATATGGGTCGCGTGGCAGGAGCTTGGTGGAACGGGCCGCAGGCCTGTGGATGCGCCATGGTGCGCCTGACAGCGCTCAGGCCTTGCTGCGGAGTCGGTGGGACGCCGAACATGAGCCCGGATATGGCGAAGCCTTGGCTCGGTTTTTACTCAGCAGCGGGCAGCCACAGGAAGCCGTAGGAATCCTCGACTCTCTGCTGGAAGCCCTCCCCGAAGATGCACCTCGACTGGAATTGATGGCCGCGCGAGCCTTGTTGGCCAGCGGTCAGCGCGACCAAGCCCTCAGGCGACTGCGCGCGATGGACGCGGTCAATCCCAACGACCCGCGCACCTTGGCCACCATCGGAGCAATTTTGCTCGACATGGATTCCACCCAAGCCGCTAAAGACGTGTTTCAGCGGCTAGCTGTCCACGACCCGAAAAACGCGCTTTCATCCTACTTCCTGGGCCTGCTTGCCCTACAGCGCAAAAGCCACGACACCGCCCGGCTCTACCTCGAGCGATCGTTGGCGCTGGATTCCATGGCCATCGATACCTGGATCCGCCGCGGCATGTTGGAGCTGGAATTGGACTCCGTGAACGCAGCTGTGGGAGTGTTCAAACGTTTCTCCCGCAACTGGCCCAGGCTACCCCAAGCCAGATTCCTCCATGGCTACGCCCTGAGTCGCAAGGCCAACCGAGCGGTTCGATTCCCGCATCGCGAATGGTCACCGCCCGATTCGGAACCCATCGCGACCAATCTTCGTCGCCAAGCCGCGTTGGAATTCGACACGACCCTGGCGATCGACACCAACCTGCATAGGGCACGCTTTGAGCGAGGCTCCGTTCGCGAGCGCCTGGGCCAATGGGATCTGGCCATCGATGACCTTCGCCAAGCGGTTCGGGAAAACCCGTTGGATGCCAACATCGCCAATTACCTCGCGTATCTGTTCGCCGATCGGGGAATCCATCTTGAGGAAGCGGACACCTTGATCGGACGCGCGCTTTCCTCCGACCCCGACAACCCCGCCTACCTGGACACCCGCGGTTGGTTGCGGATGCGCCAAGGAAACTATACGGAAGCACTCAAAGATGTGGAACGCTCCATCTCGCTGGGCGAAGACGACCTGACCATCTTGGTGCACAAAGCCACGATCCTCGAAAAGCTGGGACAAAAGCCACAAGCAAGGGAATCGTGGAAGCGCGTACTGGAACGCGATCCCGGACATCCTGCCGCAAAACAAGGATGGGAACGGACAAAATGAAGGCGCTCCGGTGGATGGTCGCACCCATCGCGCTCACCGTGGCAGGATGCGGGCCCACTTTGAAATCCCAAGCAGGTCTGGATATCCTGCGAGGAGTCAAACCAAGCATCCCCACCGTCGAGGCCACACGTGTCCATCACCAAGCGGTTTTGGTCCACGAGGGGAAAACACTCCGGTTCCAAACTTGGACCGTTGCGGATTCAAGCTCTGGTCGGATGGAAGCAACCGGACCGTTAGGCATCAGCTTAGCGACTGTGATTTGGAACGATTCCTCCTGGCAGGCTTCCCTTCCAGGCCAGTCTACCTTGCTGAGAGGCCGAGAACGGTCTCTCAATCTTCCCGTCCTGAATCTTCGCAATCTGACTCCTTCTCGTCTGCTCTCCCCCTTCCTGGGCCGGGCCTGGATCCCAGACGGCCCCTACCGGACCATTGCGGCCCCTCAGAATCAAACGATCTTGCTGCCCTTGGAAGCGTCGCCAAGCTGGACCCTTCTTTTGGACAATCGAACTGGCCTTCCACTCCGACGTCAAACCCTCTGGCAGGGCACGGAAGTCGAAGCCATTTCCTTCCTGAAATGGCAACTTCACCAAAACATCTTGGTGCCAGGGCGACTGGTGCGAACCACCTCTGATGGGCAGCGCTTGGAGTTGGATCTCAAGGATTGGACCCCGTTGGACCGCCTTCCCGAGGGGTGCTTGCAACTGAGGGTTCCCCATGGAACGGATACGATCACCGTCGGCACTGGCGAAAACGGTCGTAAATTCTTCCAGATCAACCAACCTGCCACCGAACCTGAATCCAACCAATCCCCACCGACCGATGTGCCGGAACCAGAACAGGAAAGCGAATGGGACGACGAGTCCAGTTCCGACACTCTCGCGCCTTCGCAGGAAGAATCCCCGCAGGCAAAGCGCAAAGGACTTGGAAACCCTTGAAGGAACGATTTGCCGGAACTGGCAACCGGACATACCTTCAAGTGGAGGAGAGACATGCTTGACCTGACTAAAATCGAAGAGGGTGCCCGCATCTTGATCACCCTCCAGGGTGTCGCGAACCTGCGTTCCACTTCCGAACTCAAGAGAATGCTCGCGGATGCAACGGAAGATTCCGGCATCCGCCAGGTCGTCTTGGACATGAGTGGCGTGGAGATGCTCGACAGCGCCGTACTCGGCATTCTGCTGGCCCATCACCAAAAGCTCCAACGCCGGGGGGGCGAACTCGTCTTGCTCTCTCCCAGCGACGAAATGACCGATCTGTTGGTCATGACCGACCTCGAGCAACTGATCCCGGTCTACGCAAGCCGGGAAATGCTGCCTGCCGCCGTCGCCTGACGGTACGCTAAGCCCGGCTCACCCCACCGAAGCCCCTCCGCTCAAGCCGCCCGATCCACCGCCTCGTCGGACAAGTGCGAGGAAAGGGATTCGATCTTCTGGAAATCGTCATCGGTATCCAGGTGTTGTGCCTGGACACGCCTGACTTCTTCGATGTTTTGCAGGAAACAATCCACAAGATCTGGATCGAAATGCTTCCCTTTCTGTTCGATCAGGTACTCCAAAACCTTGTCCTCCGGCCAGGCTTCCTTGTAACAACGTCTGCTGGCCAAAGCATCGAATACGTCGGCCACCGCAGCGATCCGGCCTTCCAGCGGAATGCGCCGACCGGATAATCTCTGCGGGTACCCTGTCCCGTCCCATTTTTCATGGTGAGTCAGGGCTAACACGGAAGCTTGGTGCACCACCGGAACATCCGACCCTTCCAGGATCCTCGCGCCGATCAGGCAATGGCTCTCCATGATCGTCCGTTCCTCGGCGGTAAGCGGACCTGGCTTGTGCAGGATCCGGTCAGGAATGCCGATCTTTCCAACATCGTGCATCGGGGCCGCGTGGTGGATGCTGGCCACTTCCAAACGCGACAAGCCGATTCCGGTGGCGATGATCCTCGAATAATGGCTCATTCGACGGATGTGGTTGGAGGTTTCCTTGTCCCGGTACTCCGCCGCTCCGGAGAGCCGAAACAGCGTTTCCTGATGGGATCGACGAAGTTTTTCATCCAATTGGGCATTTTGGATGGAAACACCGGCTTGCGCCGCGAAAGCGGATAGGAGCATTTCATCATCCGGGGCGAACGGAACGGGTTTACCCTCCGCGTCCAGCGAATTGAGGATCTGGAGCACGCCCACGCAACCACCGGTCCGACCATGCATGGGCACCGTGAGTTGGGAGACCGATTTGTATCCGGTACGGCGGTCGAGCTCTGGATTGTGTCGGAAAGGAAAGTCCGAAGGCAAGGAGTAGAGGTCCGGGATGTTCATGGCCTTGCCGGTCAGGGCGCAGGTTCCCGCCATGGAAGACGTCGAGATCGGAATGACGAGCCTCTCGAAAAAATCCAACATCCGCTCCCTTCCGATCTCCTTTTCCAGGCTGCGGTTTCTGGTGATGTGGAATTCCAGCATGGAATCGCGCACCAGGTAGAGCGTGCCGCCATCCGCACCGCAGATATCCATCGCCTCCTCGACGATCATTTCGAGAAGTTCGTCCAGCTCGCGGACGGAATACAGAGCGATGCCGATGCGCACGAGACCGGCGAGCTTTTCGTGAAGTGGGAGTCCTCGCATGGAAGTCAGATCGTACCATTCCAATGCCACGCATGGGTAGCCATGTCGGGAAGGCATGGGAATCATGCGCACGCTCGCATTGCCCGCACCCTCCTTCGGGGGCTAAGTTCCCTTCTGTGCCGGGCATGTGCGCGGCGGTGCGATGGAGGATCCTAGTGGACAATGCAGGCAAGACTCTCTACGACAAGGTGTTCGACGCCCATGTCGTGCGACGTTTGAGCTCCGGTCAATACCAGCTGTTCATCGGACTGCACATGATCCACGAGGTGACCAGCCCCCAGGCGTTCGAGATGCTCCGCGACCGGAATCTGTCCGTTCCGTTCCCGGGACGCACCGTCGCGACGGTCGACCACATCGTTCCCACCGAAGACCAGAGCCGCCCCTACAAGGACGACCTGGCCGAGCAGATGATGAAGGCGATCGAGACCAACTGCAAGCAGTTCGGGATCCGCCTGTACCAACCCGGATCTGGCAAGCAGGGTGTGGTGCACATCGTGGCGCCCGAACAGGGGCTCACGCAGCCAGGCATGACCGTGGCCTGCGGAGACAGCCACACGGCCACCCACGGCGCCTTCGGAGCCATCGCGTTCGGCATCGGAACCAGCCAGGTCCGCGACGTGCTGGCCACCCAGACCTTGTCGATGGGGCGCATGAAGGTGCGTCGCATCGAGGTGGATGGAAAATTGAATCCGGGCGTGTACGCCAAGGACGTCATCCTGTACATCCTGCGCAAGCTCACCGCCAAGGGTGGCGTCGGGTACGCGTACGAATTCGCCGGAAGCGTCATCGAGGCGATGAGCATGGAAGAGCGCATGACCGTCTGCAACATGGCGATCGAAGGCGGCGCGCGCTGCGGATACATCAATCCCGACCAGACAACTTTTGACTACTTGAAGGGCCGTCCGGAAGCTCCCTCGGGAGCCGCCTGGGACAAGGCTGTGGAATGGTGGAAATCCGTCGCGTCCGACAAGGACGCCGCCTATGCGGACGTGGTGCGCTACCAGGCCGCCGACATCGAGCCCACCGTGACCTGGGGCATCTCCCCGGACCAAGCCGTGGGCGTCAGCGAGGGCATCCCGACCGCCGAGAGCTTCGATGCGGCGGAACGTCCCAACATCCTGGAAGCCTACGAGTACATGGGCGTGCAGCCCGGGCAACCGATCGCGGGCACCAAGGTGGATGTGGTGTTCATCGGTTCGTGCACCAACGGTCGCATTTCCGACCTGCGCGAGGCGGCACGCGTGGCCGAACTGCACGGCGGAAAGGTCCCGGCGGGCATCAAGGCCTTCGTGGTTCCCGGGTCGGAAATCGTCAAGAAGATGGCCGAAGCGGAGGGGCTGGACAAGGTCTTCCTGGCGCACGGCTTCGAATGGCGCCAGGCGGGATGTTCCATGTGCCTGGCCATGAACCCCGACAAGCTCGTGGGAAGACAGATTTCGGCAAGCACGTCCAATCGCAACTTCAAGGGACGACAGGGGTCGCCATCCGGCCGCACCCTGCTGTTGAGCCCGGCCATGGCCGCCGTGGCCGCCTTGGAAGGCAAGATCACCGACGTTCGCGCCGTTTTGGCGAAGAAGGGAGCCTGAGATGAGCGAGATCAAATCGATCAAGGGCACGGCGGTGCCCGTGCACGGCAACGACATCGACACCGACCGCATCATCCCGGCGCGTTTCCTGCGCTGCGTGAGCTTCGACGGACTCGGCGAGCACGCGTTCGAAGACGATCGTCTGCAGGACAAGGCCAAGGGCAAGGTCCACCCGTTCGACGACGCCAGATTCCAAGGCGCGAACGTGCTGGTCGCCAACTCCAACTTCGGCTGCGGCTCGTCGCGCGAACACGCCCCCCAGGCGATCTACCGCTGGGGAGTGCGCGCCATCGTCGCGGTGAGCTACTCGGAGATCTTCTACGGAAACACCGTGGCCATGGGACTCCCCTGCGTGCACGTGAGCCCTGCGGACGCCGAAGCGATCCAGTCGATCGTGGAAGCGAACCCCAAGGCGGAGGTTGTGGTGGATCTTGAATCCTCGACGGTCACCGCCGGCGGAAAATCCTTTCCCGCCACCGTACCCGATGGACCGCGCAAACAGTTTCTGACCGGTGGCTGGGACGCCACCTCGGAACTGTTGCGCGACTTCGGGGAGATCGAAGCCGTCGCCCGGAAGTTGCCCTACGTGAACACCTTCGCCTGAGTCAGTGTTCGGAGGTCGGGCTTGTGACCCGACCTCCGAACGACATCGGGCCGGGATCGCGGATTTATCATTCTGCCGTGGCCCAAAATCCCATCCTCTATTCCCCCGGAAGCCCATTCGCCCAGCTGCTCCAGCACCTGCGTGCAGTGGCGCGACTGGATTCCACCGTTCTCCTTTTGGGCGAATCCGGCACGGGCAAGGAAGTCTGCGCGCGGCATCTCCACGAATCCAGCCAACGAAGGTCGGGTCCGTTCGTCGCGCTCAATTGCGCCGCCATTCCCCCATCGTTGCTGGAAAGCGAACTGTTCGGACACGAAAAGGGCGCCTTCACCGGAGCCCACATCCAGCGGCTCGGTCGATTCGAACAAGCGCAAGGCGGGACCCTGTTCCTGGACGAGGTGGGCGAGCTGTCCATGACCGCCCAGGCCTCGATCCTGCGCGTGCTCCAAGAACGAAGGATCTGTCGGGTGGGAAGCGGCGAGGAAATCCCGGTCGATTTCAGGCTGGTGGCCGCGACCAACCGTGACCTGTGGGCGATGTCGCAGGATGGCTCGTTCCGGCAAGATCTGTATTTCCGGCTCCACGTGGTTTCCCTGCGCGTTCCCCCTCTGCGCGAACGGCTGGACGACATCCCTTACCTCGCCAAGGGGCTGCTGACATTGGTCTGTGCGCGCCTTCGGGAGCCATCCCCTCGCCTCGATCCAGTCGGTCTCCAGGAAATGCTCCGTTACGACTGGCCCGGAAATGTCCGCGAACTGGAAAACATGATCGAGCGCTACGTCGCCCTCCACCCCATGGGAATCAGCCTGAAGGACCTGGTGGAGGAAGGACGCCATCGCCGCGCCCGCCCCCTGTCCGATCCCTTGGCACGCGAAAAACAGGAATTGTCCGAGCTGCTGCAACGCCACGGCGGCCACCGGTCTCGAGCGGCCGACGAACTGGGCATTTCGCGCCGCGCCCTCACCTACCGACTCCAGCGAGTTGGACTGACGCGCCTGCGCGACAAGTAATCGCCATCAAAAAAAACCACCACGAAGCAAGCTTCGTGGTGGTTGATTGGCCAGCGATTCGGGTCACCGAAGCAAGCATGGTGGAGAGTGACCCGATGAGATTCACTCCGAGGGCGGACGAACCCCGACCTTCACCAAGGTGTTGCTGATCGAGCCTTTGACCACCCCCGCATCCTTTTCCTTCTGGCTAGGATTGCGGTAGGCGATCAGACGGGTGGGATAGATCCCATGTCCAACCACCCGCATGTTCACGTCCTCGCCGAACCACTGGATACCGGCATCCAGCAGACCAATCGAGCTCTTGGGTGCATCATCGAGCATTTTCTGCGTGATGTCGAGCTCCTTGGTGTTCACGAAGGTACCGACCAGATCGTAGATGTAGATCGTCAGCTTGGTCGGGACGTTCGTGGTCACGTAGAAGACCGTGGCCGCGGAGCCTCCATTTGAGTAGTCGCGAAGGTCTTTCGGCGTGTTCGAATGCTCGGTCGGCAACTTTTCTCCGGTAACCGGATTGTATCGAATCCAAGATCCTGTCCCCCTTGGTTCGGTGGGGCGGAATACGATCGCATTGTCCGGAACTTCGATTTTGGTTCCCGACTTCGCCGGCGGTTGAACCAGGGTATTGGTCAGTGTGGGCTTGGGAAGGAATTCGCGGGTATTGCCGGTCACCTTCACCCACTTGGCCACGGCTCCTGGAGTGTTCCCGTTCAGATCCGTCACCGCGTTGGTCAGGCGCAACCAGTCACCGTCCATCGGGTTGATCTGGGACGAGTCACCCGGGATAGGCCGCAAGAAGTAGATGATGGTTTTGTTCACCGAATCGATTTTCATCGCCACAGGATAAACGAACACGCCCACTCCGGTGGAATCTCCTGAAGGCCGGATGGAAAAGATCGGCTTGGACTGATCGACGCGAACCAGCTCCGAATACCTGACGATCAAGGTGTCGAAGGATGCCGTATCGCTGGTCAGGCGGAGCTTCGCTTCGACCGCAACCGGTTCGACCCGATCGGAGATCTGGAATGCCCCTCCGCGAATGGCCGTATCCGCACCGGCAGGGGCGACCATGAGTCCCAGATCGGTGGCTGTCCACGCCGTCAGATCCTGAGCCCAGGGGCGATCGGCGAAGGAAAGATCGAATTGGGTGCGGTTGGAATCCGCAGCCAAGACCTTGTACTCCCGGAAATCGCCCTTGTTGCCGTCAGGATTTGTCACTCGAATGATCGCGCCCACCGGAACCGGAGCGGCGAATTCCACCACCGCGGTCTCGATGCGCCCATCCTTGGACCGGTCGTAATAACCTGCCACATGAGGGGTACGCAGATTTCCCAGCAACGGCACCCACGGATGGGCGGGATGGGGCGCATTCCCTGAACCGACCTGGTCTCGAGCCGAGCCGGAAGTGGAGAGTCGGACCTCGTCACCCGGATTGGGTCGGAAGTGACTGTCGGGAGCCAGCACCACCACCCAGGATCCATCGAGTCTGGATGTGGCCGAGATGAATCCGACTTGGTCGACTCCCACGGCAACACCCTTGCGACGGAACTCCACCAATCGGGAGAGAGTCGGAGCGGACATCGGCTCGGAAGGTGTGACGATCACGGTATCCGAACCGGTCGGGCTAGCCGAGGGCTTCAAGATCGCTCCAGGAAGGAGCACGGGGCCCACGCTGTCCAGCACCGGGAACTTGAACATGGTGTTGGTGATCTGGGTCCCCAGATTTCGAAGCGCTGCCGGTCCATAGGAGGTCGCACCGAACTCTCCAGGCTGATTGAGGACCGCCATCCAATGGAGAGAGTCGACCTGGAAGCTGGAATCCGACCGCAGCGTGACGGCAGAACCAGCCAGGGTTCCCCATTCAAACGTGAAAGAAGGCAGAATAATGCCTGGGAGCGGCTTGCGAGCAGGCGAGTACTCGAGGTAGACACCATCGACCTTGCCATCCCCGTTGCGATCCAACATCCACCCCCGGTTGGGCGGTGGAACATCCATCAGGATCCTGATCCAGGACGCGTTGTCGCCGGCCACATTCTTCTCCACATCCGCGAGCAGTCCGCCCTTGGAGTTCGGTGTTCCCCGAACTTGCGAATTGGGGTTGATCGGATTCCCATCCTGCGGAAGCAAAATGGTCCAACGTGCGCCGTTGGGAAGGTCCGTGATGGCGCTGATGTAGGCACCCTTCGGGAAGACAAATTCCGCTTTCGTGGCCCTGTCCCTCAGGCTCAGGCAACCGGCGGGATTGTCGCCAACTCCGCAACCGTTGGCGGTTTCCGAGAAATAGACCTGGAGAGTATCCATGCGTCCCTGTAGGTCGCGGTTGGAAATATCCTGGCTGACATACGAATGGATCACCACCGGTGGCACCCGATCCCGCAACCACGACCGCAAGGTGGTTCCCAGGTAGTAGGCGGTATCCGCCGGACCACGGGTGCGCGGCGCGTTCACCACCGTGATCCCGTCGATGACGATGGTCTGGCCAACCCATCCTCGCGTGGGGACGGTGAAGGCGGAGTCCGAGGTCTTGACACCGGCAGCGATGAGCTCTGATTTAAGGATCGTGAGAGTTTCCGCAGGAGTTCCCCACCGGACAAAGATTCGTTCCGGAAACGTTCCCAAACTGTCTCGGAAGGCCAGGCGGATGGAATCCGCATTGCCATCACCTGTGACATCCCACACGTATCCATCCAGCGGACGGAAGGGTGAAAACACATGGAGAGCCCTGGTGGTGTGGCAATCCGAGGCTTGGTTGGCGGCCAAATCCTTGAGCAATGCCGGGTCGATGCGGAGGGAATCCCCGTTCATTCCAAGGATGGTGGAGGAAGAGACCACGAAGGCGTACAAACCACTGTCGACCGCCTGGACGGCGCGCACCAAGCGAGCCGTGGTCAGCGGAATTTCGACACCATTGCGAACCAGTTTGAACGGAACCGCCGCTCCGAGAGCGAAGCTCGAAACGTCCATGGTTTCCGAGAAGCGAACCACAAAGGAATCTGTTGCGCCTGAAGCGCTCCATGACTGGTTGTCGCTTGCCTCCAGGAAAACCGGCTTGGCTTGATCCAGCGGTGCGACAAGCGTATCGACCCTCCTGGTACCGGAGAGCGGGTTGACCAGAGAAATGAAGTTTTCGCGAGTGTCGGCAGCCAGTACCGATGCCGGATTCCAACCGAAGGTCACCATCGAATCCCGTACCTGAACGGTTTGGGGAGCTCCCTTGGCGGACAACGAGAGGAAGTGATGAGGGAAACGGACATTCAAGCTGTCGCCAACAGCCACCGAGTTCGCATCCCGGAAAGCCAAGGGACCGTTGAACCACACAGCCAAGCTATCCACGCTGCCATCGCAGTCGCGATCGAAGAATGCCGACCGCGTTACGGATGGATAGGAGAACCGCACAGGAGCGACGCGATCCGAAGAAGAATCCGACGCTGCCTGCAAATAACCCCTCGAGGTCGAATCGCTGGCCCGGACCCAAAGCACTTGGCTCAAGGAATCTCCGACGAATTGAACCCCGGTGACCGCGGCGGCATCACCTTTCGCCGCAAAAAAGGAGATCGGAGCTACGGTGCTCACGCCGATCCGTCCTGTGAAAAGGGAGCCCTTGCGATCCTTGACCATTTTGAGACGCACTGGAATCCAATCTCCTACCCAGGCGTCAAAGGGGGTCAACCGCACTCCGGATGGATTGACCCATTGGATGGTGATCGGAGTCCCCGCCGAGCGGATCCAGGCCGTATCGGGAACACCGGCATTTCGCGCCGCCCCGACGGATCCCAACTCCTTGCCCAAGGAATCTAGGATGGACGCTCGAAGTGCCCCGATCGCACCCGCTGCGGCCAAGGAACTGACTTCGACCGTCGCCGAGACCCGTCCCTTCTTATCGAACGAAAACTTGGCGGAAGAAAGCAAAGTCCCCGCAGAATCCACCGTGAGCATCTGAGGGTCCGTGCTGATCGTTGGATAGCGCCCATTGGCGACCACATAGGCGAGACGGACATAGAGTCCCTTGTCTTGGCTTGCCGTATCCAAAACCGGATTCCCCCAACGATCACGGACCTGCAGGATCAATCTCAATCGCTCGTTGCGATCGGCGTAGCCCAGGTTGTCGCTGGTTGACTTTCCGTCCGTCAACAAAGTGTCGCGACGGCCATTTGCGCTGTCGTTGAGATAGGTCTTGATGGCCACGCTTGGCGCAAACAGCAGCGTGCTGTCCCGATAAACGGAGTCAATCGTGACTTGATAGATGGAACCGGAAACCACCTTGAGCGGATCCGAGCGCCCTTCGAGGAAGTAGGGAAGAAGGCTGTCGTTTTGACCCCAGAAAACAGCGCGGTAGATCAGGGTGCCATTGACCGCGGTCGCCAAATACGTGGACGCCTCGACCCTCATCGTATCCACCACGGAGTCGTTTTTCAGCAAGCGAGATTGAACGATGTCATTGGGGTGGATGGGGCTGTAGACTCCCAAATCCAATTTCTGCAAATTGTCGCCGGCTCCATGAAGCAAACCAGCATCACCGAGCTGCATGTTCGCGTAACCCTTGTAGTCTACTGGCAGCTTGGCGATGTTCTTGGCGCGCACCGTCACAATCAGAGGTTGCCGTGCTGTGACAAGGCGGGAGATTCCGTCCACATCTTTGGGAAGTTCATTGCCGGCCAAGTCTGTGACCTTCACATCGAACTGGAAGCGAGGGCGCGAGAACATGAATACGCCAGGATTGGAATAGATGGTGGATCCATCTGCCAATTGCGCCACCAAGACAACTTCCGCGCGAGCGTAGAGGTTGGTATCAGCAAGCCATTTGCTAGGATCGGAGATTGCACCGATAAAGCTATGATTCGGGCGAAGCTTGCTCGTCGTCAATGTGTCATCCACACTGTACAGCGTACGATTCCAGTCAGTACTCACAAAATCATATTGTGTGGGCCAAACACGACTCGATAAAATGGAATTTGGCCTTGTAGAAACCTTTGTATTCCCAGGCAGAATTCCCTGGTTGAAAATTGTATCCGCTACAGGGATATCATTGTAAAATTTGGCGGAATATACTTTGAGACTGACGATATCAGAATTCTGAATTCCATCTCCGGACACGTTCATATTAAATTTGACCAATCCATTTTTGACGGATTCAATCAAGGTGTCCTTCAGGATAAGACGTTTGACGGGAGCGGCCCATGCACCGGAAGCATCCAATGCACCCACAGGAATCGAGCCTGGCCCTGATCCTTCGTAGCTGGTCCAACCGCCGGTGCGGATCCGAAGTTGTTCAGTGGCCAAAGGTGCCAGCCATTTTGCTGTGCCGGGACCAGTGGTATCCACTGGAAAGCCAAGAGTCCAACGAACATCAAATGTGGAAACATCCCGGAAAACGGAATCCACGCCAGGCGCCAAATAGCGACGAATCCCCCTGGGCAGATAGGGTGGCGACCAATCTCCATCGGCCGTTTTTCCATCTTCGATATCCGGGACAGTTCCTGCCCACATGTTGTTGCGAATCCACTTGACCACTCCTCCGGTATCCGAAAGGGTCTGAAGAGTTGTCGCACCGGTTGCGGTATCAGGTACCCAAGTCATGGGCAACGAATCACAGGTCCCGGGATCATTGCTCCAGCTGCGACCTTGGGGCCAATTGGCATTGGGAGTTTTGATCATGCGCATTCGGAACAAACGCAAATTCGCCGAATCATTGTTCCATATATGCAGTGGTTCCAAGCGCTGCGCAGCCGAGGGGACTCCATCCTGCCCAACCACTCGATTGGCCCTTTGGTGCTCCGAAAAATACTGGAGCATCTCCGTCTGTCGTTCCGTCTGAGTAACTGCACCAGAAAGAGCCGACGCGGAGCGGAAGAACTGATACGGTCGGCCAATCAAGTTGTTGTAGAACAAGTGTTGGGTCCCCGCCTTGTAGTGGGCACCGAATGTTGTCGAATTGTTGTAGAACGTATTGTTGTGGATTCGGTATGGGGTCAAAGCCACGTCTGTGGTATAAATTGCGCCACCAACCGTTGTCCATTTCAGGTTATCCGTCTTCCTCTTGTATCCAGGAAGATTGAACCACGGAACATTGTCTATTGCCTTCAGGTTCGTGATATAATTCGCCCCATCGTACTTGGGATCAGACCAATGACGGAGATAATTTCCCCAGAACAAGTTGTTTCTCACAACACTATTGAGGTCCCAATCACGCCAGAAAAAAAGTCCGGTGACGTTGTCGTAAATCCGACAACGCTCGATCAAATGATTCCCGTATTTACCGGCCTGAGAAGTCGGCAAGGTTGCGATGACTTCCGATTTTGGGTCATTGGGATCCGGGAAGGAATAGGCGCCACCCAGATTCGGCGAAAGGACAGAGATTCCATACCATGCATTGGTGACAGAGATGTAGCGAAGCTGGACATCGCGTGACATCACAATATTCACACCAACATTTCCACGCACTTCTACCGTAGCCCCTTTTCCTAAGGTCGCTGGATACGCGTAGATGCGATTCGATGCAGCGCTAAGCGCACTGTTGCCATCAATGATCAGCCCCTCAAGCCGGACATTGGCTGATTTGTGAATCCAGACAGCACCATTGTTCTGCCCATAGACGTTGCTGATCGAGGTGTCGTTGCGGAACGAAGCGACGGTATCGGTGTACTTGTGAAGCGTGTCTTGATACAAGATCCTTGGGCGAGCGGATTCCGCTCCCGTCGTGTTGCCTACCAACCACACATTCTTGCGGTTGTTGATGCGAATTTGGGAACCAGTGTAGGTTCCCGGAGCGACCGTGATCTGGATCGTGTCGTTGGAAGGTGTTTGTCCAGCCGCAGCCTGCAAAGCGGGAGCGGTGTTGATGCAGGCTTGCAACGTGGCCACGTCACTGGCAGCACAGGGAACAATCGCAGCTTGCGATGGAAGAGCCAGGAGCAGGGTAGCCAGTCCGATGACGGACAGCCTTCCACTCTTGATCATCTTATCGCTGAGTTTGATTCTCATTCTTGCTCCTGGACTCCGTAGTTTCCGACAATGGCAAACTTATCCGTAAATTGGGCGATTCCGCAGGGCGATTCCTTGATCGCACCGAATCAAGAACGCCCAAGTTCTTTCGATCTTTCGGTTGCAGCCCAAACTGCACCCATCACGGAGGCGGTAAAGCCCCCCTCCTCCAAAGCCCGGAGACCGTGGATGGTCGTTCCTCCTGGTGAGGTCACCTGTCCCCGCAGCGCATCCCACTCGGCGCCGGTCTCCTGCGCCAGCTGAACCGTTCCGGCCACCGTCGCCACAGCCAAGCGGTGAGCCACTGGACGTGGCAGTCCTGCCAAAACGCCTCCCTCTTCCAGGGACATCAAAAATTTCAGCACATAGGCGGGTCCACTTCCGGAAAGCCCTGTGACCGCGTCCATTTGGGATTCCGTGACTTCCACCACCTCACCAGTGGGGGCCAACAGCCCCCGAATCTTGGCCAGAATCTGTTCGGACAAGCCATCCGTGGCGATCGCGGTCGCCCCCGCTCCTACCGTCAAAGCCAGATTGGGCATGGTCCGCACCACCTGCTGGGCGCCAAAGGCTGCCCGTAGGCGAGCCAAAGGAACGCCAGCGAGAATGCTCAGCACTGTGGAACCCTTCCCAAGTCGTTCCTGGAGCCCCTTGGCGACCGCATCGAGGATCTGAGGCTTGACAGACAACACCACGATTCCGTCTTCCAGCCGCCAATCCGACTTGGCCGCCACAAGCACTCCCTCGGCTTCCAAAGCAGCGATCTTCGCCTGGTCGGCATCCACTCCCCAAATCACTGCGTTGGGGTGGGCTCTGCGCAGGCAACGAGCGATCGCCGCTCCCATGTTGCCGACACCGAAGATCACGACTGGGAAATCCATGGACATCCTGACCTCTCTACCGTATTGAACCGATGACTGAAGAAGGGACTCGAGGCTCTGCCTGACGATCGTGAAACGCTCGCGAAAACCTCGTGACGACCGGCTTGCTCAATAAAGTTGCATTCAAGCTCCCAGCTCTGCAGGGCATGTCGCCCCTCGCTGGACATTCCGTACCCTGATGGAGTCCAGATGCCCGTTCCTTCGCCGAGTACGCATTCCTGAAAAGGTCGCTTCACGTTGAGGTTCCGAAAGGCCCTTGGCGCTAACTTGCTTTGTAGGATGAACAAGAATACGCCACGACCTGTCCAGGAACCAGCTTCGGGTCTGCCGGAGGTGTTCGCTTTCCTGGACCACCGCGATTTCCTTCGCGAGTGGTTCGAGGTCAAGCGAACCCTTTCCAAGGCATTCTCCTACCGGACCTTCGCTCGCAAAGCGGGCTTCGCGTCGCATGCATTCCTTTCCGAAGTCATCCAAGGACGCAGAAACTTGTCGGAAGACTCTTCAGACAAGTGCGTCGGAGCCCTCGGGATCGCCGGAGACGCGGCCCTCTACTTCAAGATCCTGGTGCGCTACGGCCAGGAAACCCATCTGGACAAGCGCCGCGACCTCCTTTCCGATCTCCTGCGGCTCCAAGCCGCCCGCTCGGTGGAACGTGTGGGTGGTCGGCAAGCGGAGTATTTCGCGCACTGGATCCACATGGCCATTCGCGAGGCGGCCGTGGTCACCGGCTACACGGACCCAGCCCAGATCGCGGGATTCCTGCGGCCTGCCGCCAAAACCGAAGAGGTCGCCGCATCGCTTTCCTTGCTGGAGCGTCTGGATCTGCTGCGCATGGTCGACGGAAAATGGCAGTACGCCTTTCCCCGGCTGACTCCCGGCGATGTCGATCCGCAGGTCATCAAAACCCTCAAGCGCCAGATGATTCTTCTGGCCCAGGATCGCTTGTCGGACCCGGAAAGCCCGGATACCCACATCGCCGCCGTCACCTTGTCGGTCAGTCGCAAGCACCTTTCCCGGATCCGGGAGATCTTGGATCGGACCCGGCGGGAGTTGTTGGCAGAAACCGCCACAGACGATGCACCCGCCGACCAGGTCGTCCAGGTCAATTTCCAGCTCTTCCCCCTCAGCGAGAGCTTCGAAAGGTATCGTTCCCACCATGCCTGAACTGAGGTGGCTCCTTCCACTCGCATTCCTGGTTGGCTGCGCCAACCCCCAATCCGGGGGCGGAACGGATCTACCCAGCCCCATCCGCATTTTTGTGGAAGCTCCTTCCATCAGCTCGACCGACCCAGCCGCACGGCAGCCCGCCATACGCCAGGGCCACCTTTGGAGCGTGGAAGAATCCACCGTTGACTCCGCAACGCTTCTTTCCCAAGGGATCCTGTTCGATTCCGCCGGGGTCCTCTTCCTGCCTCCAGACGCAGGCACCTACTTGGTCGAGGCCTGGGAGAAACCCGTTTCCATCCAGAACCTGCCACTACGTCAACGCGTTTCCTGGCGCTCGATCTCCCTGGACACCGCCCAGTACCCCATCAACACGTTCGGATCCACCAGTGGCGGCGCCATCAACAAGGTGATGTTCTCGGAGTCCCGCAACCTGAAGCTCAACAACTCGGACACAGGACTTGCCCTGGCCGATTTCCGTAGCATCCTGCGCATTTCCGGAACTCCACGCCACTCCACCCGCATCATCCGCGGGGCCGACACGATGGTACAAGCCGAAGCGTTCCTGTGGTCCCTGGAAGGCGATAGCCTCACTTTCCGTGGTGCCATGGGAGCTCCTTCCGGAAATTTCGGGTGGCTTCCCACCCCCATTCCAGGTGTCCGCTACGTGCTGGAAGGCTGGCCGCGAACGGATCTCGCCCCTTCCACCGTCGCCTTGCGGCGACATGCTCCCGACCTCGCCGCTGCTTGGAACAACGGTTGCACAACGCACATCGGACGACTGGGCACGTTCCTGGCGACCCTCTACGCTTGCGAGACCATGCCCGAATCCATCCAGAAGGACAGTGCGTCCTTCTGGGTTCCCTTCGATTACGATCCCTGACGCCAGATTCTCACACGGAAAGCGCGACCAAGGCGTTTTCCACGGCGAAGAATCCCTGGCGTTGTCGCACCCGATCCAAAGCCGCTCCCAAATCGCGTTGACGTTGAGCGTCGGGGGTGGTGAATAGATCCACCTGCCCCGTGCAGGCGTGGGTGCGGGTGGCGGAAAGTTTCAGCGACCTCACCGAAACCCGACGCACGTCCAACTGGTCCAGCAGCTTCCAGGCGATCTCGCGCAAGGAAAGGAAATCTTCCACGGCGACCATGGGCCGCGAGAAGGAAGACATTTCTTGACCATCCGACCACCCGAGGCGCAACGAGATCTCGCGAGCACCCAACGACCTCTCGCGCAGGGTGAAGGCGAGACGATCTGCCAGTTGGTGCACCGCGGCACGGATCAATTCGCGATCGTTCTCGTCGCGCGGCAGGACCATTTCCGCCGATGGCGCCTTGGTGCGCTGGGATGGCTCGGGATCGATCCCCATGGCCAAAGCGGAAAGACGCTCGCCATCGGCTCCCAGATGCAATTTCAAGAAGGAACGCGCTTGGCGGCGCACGTCGTCCAACGTTGAAATCCCGTATTTGGAGAGACGCTCGCGGGTGATACGCGAAACCCAAGGCACCGCATCCAAAGGAACGGCTCCAAGGCGTTCGCCTTCCGATCCCGATTCCACGATCGCGATCCCCTGCCTACCTTCTCCGGCACGGGCCAGGATTTCCGCGACCATGCGATGCTGCGAAACCACCAGATGAACCTCACGGATCCCGCAGGCCGTTTCCAGGTCCGAGCGCAGGCGAGCGGCCCAAAGATTCCAATCCCCTCCGAACAGATGCTCCGTCCCGGTCAGGTCCAACAACGCGCCATCGGCGGACAATTCCCAGACCGGCGTGCGCGCCTCGCACAACGACGACAAAATCCGACGAAAGGAACCGATCCCGCGCGCCTGCGGAGGATGGAGCGGAAGAGTCGGGAAACGCCTGCGCAGCTCCGCCAGACGCATCCCGGGAAGCACACCCAGCTCGCGGGCGCGCGGCGAGGAATCGTCCAATCGCGCCTGCGCACCTCCCATCTGCGAAGCCAAGCCCCAGGCCCTTCCGCGAAGTTCGGGCCTTTCCGCTTCCAGAAGCTGGAGAGAAAGCCCAGGCACCCAAAGCGCCACATGGCGCGTTTTCCCGTTGCGATTCATGTTCTCACCTCCTCCACATGGTCCGCGTCCAGCGCGAATGTTTCGTCTTCAGCCATCACTTTCCCGCGCACGGCGAGCACTCCCCCACCGATCGCCACGGAGTGGAACTTCCGGTAGGCTTCGGGCCACAGGATCGCGTCGGCGATCCCGCTTTGGTCGGAAAGCGTCAGAAACAGCATGGGTTCCCCCGTCCGACGCACCCGGTGCACCCGGCTGGCCACCGGCACCCCGACGATCTTGACCGATTTTCCGGCGAACTCCCCCAGCCGCGCATTGGCCACCGCACCGAGCTTGCCCGCCAGGCGCCCAAGCGATTCCAAAGGATCCGCCGACACGGAAAATCCGGCCAGGCGAAGTTCATCCAACGCCCGCATGGCGGGGGTTTCGCGCGGCAAGGACAACAGATGCGATGGCAGTCCTTCCTGCGCGAACAGGTCCAGGGCGTCCGGACGGCGGGCCCCCGCGCCGAGTTCGGCGATCCAGGCCAAGGCGTGCGAACGGGCCAAACCAAAGGAATCGAAGGCACCTACGCGCGCCATGGCGTCCAGCTCGGCGCGACCCGCTGGAACACGCCGACAGAAATCGGGAAGATCCCGGAAGGGACCGCCTTGGGACCGTTCGGATTCCAAAATGTCCACCATCGCGCGGCGCACGCCCCGCACATGCTGGAACCCGGGGCGGATCCAGCCGTCGCCGCCCTGGTGGCGCCAGCGGGAGACATTGATGTCCCAAGCGAGTAGACGGATATTGGCACGACGGATTTCGTCCACATAGGCCGCGGTGGGATAGAAGCCGTGGTCGTTTCCCACCACCGCCGCCCAGAAGCGGGCCGGGTGGTGGCGCTTGAGCCAGGCGCACCGGAACGACAACTGCGCGTACGAGAGCGAATGGCTCTTGCAGAAGGAGAACCCCCGGAAACTGTCCACGCGCTTCCAGAGCTCCTGGGCTTGGGCCATGTCCAGCCCGCGATGGGCCATGCACCCTTCCACGAAGCGCCGCGCGGTGCGATCGTAGTTGGCCGGCACGCCGTCGTGGAGGCTGTTCATCATCTTGCGGACCTGGTCGGCTTCGGCGAAGGAGAACCCCGCGACTTCCACGCAGATGCGGGTGACGTCTTCCTGGAACACGCACACGTCGTGGGTTTCCGAAAGGATGCCTTCCAGGCTCGCGTGGAGCCAGTCCCAGTCCGCACGCCCTTCCTTGGCGGCGCGGTGGCGTTCCACGAAAAGCTTCGCGTAGGCGGTGCCCGCCGGGCGCACCAGGCTGGAAGTGATGCCGATCTCTTCGAACGTGGAGGCCTTGGCCTTCTGGTTGAGCCGAAGCTGCGCCGGGGATTCGATATAGAACACCCCGCGCGTGTCGCCTTCTTCCATCATGCGACGGACTTCCGGATCCGATTCCACCTTGGCCAGATCCCACAGCTCGGGATCTTCCCCGCCCTGCTCGCGCAGCATTTCCAGGGCGTCGCGCAGCACGGACAAGCTCCCGTTCCCCAAGATGTCGAACTTGACCAGCCCCAGGAAGTCGATCCCGCCGTGCATGTCCACTTGGCTCACGATGCGGTTGGTGGCCCCGCCGCTGCGCTGGCAAGACACATGCCGCCAGATGGGGTCGTTGGTGACCAAAACCCCGCCCGGATGCTGGCCCAGAAAATGCGGCCGCCCCTGCACGCGCGAAGCCATGCGCGCCACTTCCGCCAAGCTGGAATCCACTTCTTGGACACGCTCCAGCCAATGGACTCCGGGCCGCAGCGGTGCACGACGCAACCTCTGGAAAGCCTCCGTGACCTGTTCCTGGGAAAAGCCCAAAACCTTGGCTGTCTCGCGAAACGCGGCTCGGCGCCGGAAGTGGTGGGTCGCGGAAAGAATGCACACGCGGTCTTCGCCGTAGGTCTCGAAGAACCACTCCAGCACGCGTGGACGCTCGTCCCATCCGAAATCGAGATCGGCATCCGGCGGACTCGAACGATCTTCGTTCAGGAACCGCTCGAAATAGAGCCCGTAGCGCAGCGGGTCCAGATCCGACGCATCCAGGTTGTAGAGCGTGAGGCTGTTGGCCGCCGAACCGCGCAGGATGGAGCATTCGCGCCCGCGCCGGAAGCCACCACCGAACCGGTTGGCCGCGGCCTGGCGGATCTCGCGGACCATCAGGAAATATCCGGCGTAACCCGTGCGGCGGATCACTTCCAACTCCTTGGCCTGCAGTTCCAGCGCCTTGGTCCAGCCGGGCCGCCCGCCGTAGTTGCGCTCCAAGCCTTCCTGAGCGATCTTGGCCAGCCAGGAATTGTCATCGTGGCCGTCCGGGACGTCCACATGGGGAAGAATCCAACCACAGGAAGATAGGTCGTCGCGACAGGAATCGACAATGCGTTCGGTGGTGCGCAAGGCCTGTGGATGCCTGCCATACAGGTCTTGCAAACGATCCGGCGGCAGAAGCCACGAGGCGGGCGGGGCCACCTGTCCGGGGGCCAGACGGGAAAGGTCGGTGTTGGCGTCGATGGCCCGCAAAAGCCGGTGCAAGGCGTGGTCCGACGGTTCCAAAAACCAGGTGTCGTGGGCCACCGCGCAGTCCAAGCCTTCGCGAAGGCAAACCTCTTCCACCGAGCGCGATCGGGAGGCGGAGGCGGCGTCCGCCAGGCAGATGGCTCCAAACAGGCTTTGGCGCAAGGGAGTGCGAGAAAGGCGCTGGAGCAGGGCCGGATCCGGGCACAGCGCGAACAGATCCGGGAACGGACGCGCGAAGAGGTCTTCGATGTCTTCGCCGCGCCGTCCCAGGTTGCGGAAGGTGGCCAATTCGCAAAGATCGCCATACCCGGCGGCGTTGCGAGCCAGAAGCACCAGGCGCATGGAAGGATCGCGGGGATCCGCGAGCTCCAACCCCAGGATGGGCTGGATTCCCTGGCGGCGGCACTCCTGCAGAAACAGGATGCTCCCGGCCATGGTCTGCACATCCGTCAGGGCCAGCGCCCGATAGCCCCGCGCCTTGGCGCAAGCAACCAGCTCCGCGACGGAGGGGATCCCCCGGAGCAGACTGTGCGAGCTATGGACATGGAGTGGTGCAAGAGCCATCTCCCCTAATGTACACAATTATGCTCACCTGAGCACTACTCTTTTGGGCATGACGCCTAAGTGGTTGTCAAACAAGGAAATGACCGGAACATCGTCTACATGAACTCCTGAAGTCTAGCCATCCAAGCAAAGAACTCCGGCGTCTTCCCCTGGCTCGACTCCACCCGGTATCCAGACCTCTGGAAATTCGCAAGCGTCCGCAGCCAGTGCTTTGTCAGGTAGCCTTCGGCCCACATGTGGGAGGCGAACACCGTCTTGTGGTCGCGATCTTCGATGATCATCCACTGCAGAACACCGGCCGATCGATTCCACGCATCGACTCCTTCGCACAGATGCGATATATCCAAGCCCGAGGCGCCTCTCAGCAGCACACCGAATCCGAACCCTCTCCACCAAGACGGCCTGTATGCCTCCTTGGCTACCTGGCGCAGATTCGCCTCGCTCCAATCCAGGCCCTCCCACGACCCGACGGAACCTTCCAGGATGCCCCGATGCAGGTTCAACGTCTTGCGCTCCCAAAAAACGAAGCCGAGCTTCGCCACGTCCTTCTTCTCCTGCAGACCTTCCGTGAACAGCTCCATGCCAAGGCTCTCCTGATCGGGGTTATTCAAAACTGTAACTTCCCCGCGGCTCCCGACGTCCTTGTCGCATCGCACTTCGCTTCCGACCAAACCAAGGAGCTTTCCAATGTCCAATCTCGGAAACATCGACCGCTGGGCGCGCATCGCCATCGCCATCATTCTTTTGGGTCTCGGCTGGGGAGGCATCGTGACCGGCACTCCCGGTACCATCCTCAAGTTCCTTGGCTTTGTCCCGCTTCTCACCGCCGCCATCGGATCTTGCCCGCTCTACCTGCCCCTGGGGCTTTCCACCCGAGCGAAGGCATGAGCACCGTGCTTCTGGAAGGCCGCCAAGGACCCGTGGTGGTGCAGTTCCACGCACCCTGGTGCGGTCCGTGCAAAGCCGTGAGCCCCCTGGTGGACGAGCTGGAAAAGGAGTTCCAAGGCCAGGTGGAAGTGGTGCGGGTGGACGTGGACTCTTCCGGAGACCTCGCGCGCGAAGCCGGCGTGCGGGGGGTGCCCACGCTGGTCGCCTACCGCGAAGGAAAGGAAATCCGACGCCACGGCGGAACCCTCGATCGCAATGGTCTGCGCACCTTGTTCCAATCGGCGATGGGGAACACCCAGGCCGTCGCGGCGCCTCTGGGAACCCCAGCTTGGCATCGCTTCGCCAAGATCGGCGCGGCGTTGGCTCTGCTTTTGGCCGCCAACCAATTTCCGTCCATGGACTGGTTGCGCTGGGTGGGGTTCGGCGTGGTGTTCTGGGCCATGCGCGACCTGTGCCCAAGTTGCCGCAGCGCTTGACGATGCATTTTTCCACGAACCCCGTTTCCAGGAGTCGCCGCATGATCCTTCGCCTTGCCGCCCTTTCCATCTTTCTGGCCACCGCCTCCTGCACCGCAGCCGGTGCGCGGGGAGAAAACCTTCCGCCCGCCGTGGCCGACAGCCTGATCCGCGCCGACAGCGCGAAGAAGACCTTCCATCTGGTGGACGTGCGCACCCCCGGCGAATTCGCCACCGGCCACATCGCCGGAGCCACCCTGATCGATTTCCATGGGCCGGACTTCCAGGAGAAGATTTCCAAGCTCCCGCGCCAGGAAAAGATCCTGCTGGTGTGCCGCTCGGGCAACCGCAGCGGCCAGGCCCTGGGCATCCTCAAAGGCATGGGCTTTTCCGACATCCAGCACGTGGCGGGAGGCATGAACGCTTGGCGATCGCAGAGCTTGCCCGTGGCGCCCTGAAGGATCTAAGCTTCCATGGGTCGCGGCGACACCGCGGCGCGACCCTCTTCCCTGGAGAGATCCCATGCGCACCTTCCTCGCCCTGTTGGCCAGCCTCGCTTTCACTGCCCAAGCCGGCATCACCAGCAGCTACACGAACATGGAGACCGACTGCCAGGACGCCTTCCCCGAGTCCGAACTCCATGAAGGCAGCGACATGCCCAAGCTCTGCAAAGGGCCCAAGGGATACTACGCCGAGGAGTACTATTCGGCAGCGGGGACCTACCGGAACATCAAACCCGAACGCAAGGGACCAAGCCTCTTCCGACGCGCCATCGTGCCAGACAACTGCCCCATCCCGGTCTACGGGAAAATGCTCGAGTGGCGTCTGCGCAACGGCTCCCCCTTCGCCGTCATCCAGCGCGTGACCTGCTACGAGATGTCCGAACGCGGAGGAGGCCGCGGCGAACGGATCAGCGAGTCCCTGCTGGTGCGCGAGCTCCACGGAGCCAAGCGCGAAGGCGAGGTCGAGGCGTTGCGCACCCCCAACGCCAACGTGCGGGCCCGCGAGATCGCAGACAAATATTGACAACAACTCCGTTCTCCGAACCGCCGCGATGCCGGAGGAATGGATAGAATGACCGGATCCGACCTGCCAGCCGCCTCCGCCCTGAACCAGTCTTCGACAAATTTCGACTACGTCGACAGTTTCCATGCGGAGTTCACGGACAAGCGCGACTCGATCGACATCTTCGTCCTCGGCGAGATGTTCGCCCAACCGGGACCCAAGTGGTTCGAGGCCCTCCTCGCGATCAGGAACAAGATCGCCTCCAGGTTCTCGCTGAAAACTTCCGCGAAACCCTCTGAAACCCGGACGCTCGGACGCCGAAACTGGGAGATCGGCGAGCAAGTCGGAATCTTCAGGGTTTTCGGAAAGCACCGAAACGAACTGGTTCTGGGCGAAAACGATCGACATCTGAATTTCCGCGTATCCCTGCTTCTGAGCGAAGACACGACCGATCCGACGCGGAAGTTCTACACGGTATCCACCGCCGTGGAGTTCAACAACCGGCTCGGCAGATGGTATTTCGCGATCGTCAAGCCGTTCCATCGTCTGATCGTCCCTCTGATGATCAAGCGAGGCCTTGCCAAGATCCGTCGCGAGCACCGGGATGCGCGGGGCTTGCCCGTGGCGCCCCAACGGATCTAAGCTTCCGGGGGTCGCGGCGACAGGTCCGCGGCGCGACCATCCACCCTGGAGCATTTTCCCCATGCGCACCTTCCTCGCCTTGTTGGCCGGCCTCGCGCTCACCGCCCAAGCCGCCATCACCAGCAGCTACACGAACACGGACAAGGACTGCGTCGACGCGATCGACGAGTCCTCCGTTCCATCCGGAGCCGACATCCCCCAAGACTGCAAGGGACCGGGAGGCTACATCCTCTACGAAACCTATTCGCTCTTCAGCACCGTCCGCGGAGTCATGCGCAGCAAGGACGGCCCCATGGTGGTCCAGAGCATCCTTCCGGAAAACTGTCCCGTCGCCGGCTACGGCAAGATGGTGGAATGGCGCCTGCGCAACAACGTCCCCTTCGCCGTCATCCAGCGTGTCACCTGCGTGGCCCTGAAGGAGGATGGCAGCGGCCCTGGCAAGAAGCTGGGCGAATGGGTCGTGGTGCAGGAGATCCAGGGGCAGAAGCGAAAGCGCCTAGTGGACGCCCTGCGCACCCCCAACGCCAACATCAAGGCCCGCGAGATCGCAGACAAATTCTGACCCTTTCTTGCGTCGGGAGCCAGCATGAACCCCGCCCCCTCCGTTCGGCTCTGGGGCTCCATCGCCCTTTGCCTTGTCTTCGCGGCGGCGTCCGTTGCCGCCGCGCCGTCCTCCACGAGGCCGAGCAAGCGCGCGAGCACCGCGAAGAAGCTGCCGGCAACCTTCGAGGATGCGGTCGACCATCTCGTCAAGAACTTGAAAAAGCGCGATGTCGGCTACTTGAAGAGCTTTCCGAGATGCAACCTGATCTCCTTTCACATGGGTTGGGGCATTGGGGATCCGCAATCAACTGGGCCTATGGAACGGAAACGAATCGCTGCTGAAATCGTGCGCAGGCCACGCGCACAAGGATTCCATCCATCCCGATGAAGCCTCCTCGCTTCTGATCCGTGGCGTCTGGGACAATCTCCATGAAGACCTTTCCCTGACGGATTTCGACACGGTCTCTCCGGCCAACTACTTCCACGAGATCGACCGGACGCTTCGGCTGGCCAAGAGCACGAAAAACACCAGATACCTGGCCTCCCTGCCCGGCTGGATGTACCACGTCCGCCGCCTTTCCTTCTTTCCACATACCGACAGCGCACGTCCCGGACAGCTTATGGAAGAGGCTCGCAATCAGGCGAGTCATAACGGCCATCGCTCCCACCTGGCTCTCCTGTACTTGACCAGCCACAGTCTCGACCGGAAGATGATCAAAAACCTCCTCGATAGCCAATTATTGTCAAACAATCCGCCGATCGAGCTCCCGTCCTACACCCAGGAAGGCGCCAGGACCGCGAATTTCCTGCTCCAGCCAGATTCCATGCTCCAGGTCCCACCAGAGGCCATCGTCTATTTCTGGCAGACCCTGTCCCGCCGCGAATTCGCCGCCGAATGCTTCGGGAGCCTCTACGACAAGCCTTTCAAGAACGCCGACGATTACCAGAAGTGGTCCCAACTGCGCCGCGCCAACCGGCTCGTGCACTGGGCCTGGAAAGAGGATGTCGTCAGCGATGACTTCCAGGAACTGTCCTCCGATCCCCGGAAGCTCCTGGAAGCCCTTCTTCTGACCGACCGGTTCTTCAGGCAGCCCATGTTGGGCGAATTCCCCTTCACGCCCTCCAACACGCGATCCACCGCCGCGTTCGTCCACTTCATGAACTACGACGACTCCGCTTTCCACGACCTTCCCTACGACAAGCGCCTGAGGGAATCCGATTTCCGATCCGACAGCGCCACCATGGCCTGGAATGCCAAAGCGAACGCATCCTCCGCCATCCGGACAAAAAACGAACGTTCGATCTGTGCCACCGCTTCTGGAAGGAGGAATTCATCTCCTTTCTCATGCAGGAATACGTGACGGAGCTCCTGTTCCGGATCGATCCCCAGAGAGCGCGCGCCCTGTTCTTGGAAGAATTCAAATCGCCTCCGACGGAGGGATCCTTCACCCGAAACGCCATCCTCCAGGCGCTGGAAGAACAGGATGGCTCGGCGAAGGAATTGTTGCGGGAGTTCACGTCCGACCGGCGCTACCGCAAGGATCCACCTCTGGAAGAAGACTGATCGTCATATTCTGACATCACCTCTCCGCGCATGTCCTCGGAGAAGGTGCATCCCTCAAGGCAGCACGGATCGTCCCGCCGCGTGGAGTCCGGGAGCGTCCACCTTCCATGCGATCCATCCCGCCTTGGCGCCAAGCGCGATGGCCTCGCCCGCGCGCTGGCGCGACGACCACAACAACGCGCCGGAAGCCGAGCGCACCTGCACCAGCGCCAATCCATCCCATCCTTCCAAGCGCAGGCTCGAACCCGCGACGCGAGCCTGGATGCCCGAGGCCACGCGATCGGCAAGCGGGTTGCGGATCGAACTGACCAAGGGCAGAGTCAGAGGGCTCTGCTGGTAGGCGGAAACCTGTTTGCCGTACCATCCGCCGTCGTCGGTACCCGCGTAGTTGGCGCACCCCGGGTTGCCGCCGCCAAACAGGATTCCCGCGAAGCCGCCATCGGTCCACCAGGAGGGGTGGTTCAGGAATGTTTCCACGATGTCGTCGCGCTTGGCCGCCTCCGGATGGGTGGAATTGCCCTCGGCCATCTGCCAGCCCACCATGGGAAGCTTGGTGCCGTGGCTGATGGCGCGAGTCCACAGGAAGAACTTCGCGTAGCCGGTGGAATCCCAAAACCACTGGGCCCCTTTGATCCCCGCGTCGAAATCCGTCTTTTCCACGAACACCACGTCGCCTTTGCCCTCCGCTCCGAAGCCGTTGATGAACCGCGCGATGGTCATCCCGCTGAACAGGTGCGCTTCCTTGCGGCCGCGCCCCACCTGGCCTGGGATGTTGACGCCCCAGTGGTTGGGCATGTGCCCGATGATCACACCTTGGCTCGCGAGCTTGGTCCGGGCGCGGGCGATCATGTATTCTGCCCAACCTTTCATGTTGGACGCGTAGGTCTTGCCGGAAAGGCTGTTGGCCTTGGCCATGGCAACGGGAATGGAAGATGGATTGTCGTTGGGGATGGCCTGGCCGTTGTCGCCGGGGCCGCGCGTCAAAAAGCCGTACATGTCGGGCTCCAACACGATCATGTAGTCCTTCTGTCCACCCTTCACCATCTGGTCCAAGAACCACTCGTAGCGGGTGAAGTATTCGGCCATGTAGGCGGCACTGTCAAGATTTTTGGTCACGGTGGTGTACCCTTCGCCGCTCTTGCCCAGGATGTACCACACGAAGGCGGATTTAACGCCCAAGGCTTCGGATTCCTTGGCGTAATCGGCGACGTATTCCCCTTTGTTGGGCGGGGTGGGACTCCAATAGCCTTCGGTCTCCTTCATCACGTACTGGTAGCGGTACTGGCCTCCGGCCTGGAAGGCCTTGGTCGCCTTGCCGATTTCCGTCTTGTCCAGCCCCCCGATCAGGAAAAACGACGGCCAGGACGCGGGAAGGATCCCGGCGATCCCCTTGGGGATCTCCAGGCTGCGGTTTCCCGTTCCATCGGTGATGGTCACCGAATCGATCAGCACGTCGACGGCGGGCTGTCCGGCGAGGTTGCGAAGATACAGCGCCTTGATGGCGGTGTCCGTCCCGGTGAGGCCCACGGGAACCACGATCTCCTGCCATCCGGTTCCCGCCGGGATGGCCACTTCCTGGGCGGTGGAAAAGGTCCAATTTTCCTTTTGCCATTCCACCGTGAAGCCGGTGGCGACCCCGTTGTTTTTGACCCAAAAGCGCACATCCGCATACCCCTTCACGGGGATGGAACGATCGGTGGGGGTCTTGATGCCGCAGTTCCACCAGCCTCCCGCCGTGGCCTTCAGCGAGATGGCGTCGGTGCCGCTGAGCACCCCTGTGCAGGTGGTGGGGATCACGGCCTTGCCTCCGCGCTGGACGGAGGTCAGCACGCCGTTGAGATCGGTTCCCGGAATGCCCAATGTATCGCATCCCACGTCCAGGTACAGGGGCTGGTCGTCCAGGGCCATGGCCAGGGCAGGAAGCAGGAGGGCGAGCGTGGCTAGCTTCATGGATCGATCCTCGACGGTGGATGAGTCGTGTTCTTTGCTGAATTTAGGCTCGCGGGACGGATCGCACCAGCCATTGGCGCGGTGGCGGGTTTTTGAGTGTAGCCATGGTGCGTTCGGCTGCGCCTCTTGGCTTCGGCTGCGCCGGGCTTTTCCGGGGCGGCCCGGAGACCGTAACAAACCACCCCGCAGCAAGCTGCGGGGTGGTTTGTTGGCAAGCCAGAGGCTTCGCAAACCCTCCCATGAGGGCTTTACCCTTCAATGCGATCCATCCGTCTTTGCCGAATCCTGCGTGGTTGCGAATTCTAGACGGGATCGGACCTCGTTGATTCGGTCGAATTTTGGCCATTTTTCGATTAGACGATTTCCGTCAGAGATCGCGCTGGACCAGTCGTGCCCGTTGATCCTGAACAAAAACCGGTCGTAGACCATGGCGGGCGCTTCGTTCGCGTTGGGGTACTTCGCGAGACAGCTCTCCACCGCATCCAGGTAGCGCTTCGTGGTGGGCTGGCTGTAGGCGCGGACCGCGTCTCCACCTTGCTTGGCGATTTCTTTCGTTGCCGCCAACTGGAACTGTGCAATCGCGAGAAACGCAGCCTCGTTCGGCTTGATCAGTTTCCGTTCCTTGCTTGCCTGCTCCCGATGCGTCTTCGCATCGTTCACCCCCTCCCCCGCGATCCACAGGAACACATCCGCTGCTTCTTCGTGTCGTTCCAAGATGGAGAGCGCCTCAGCCTTGTGAAGGAGAGAGAGATCGAGGAGGGATTCGTTGCCCGGCATCTTCGGATCCACCTTGGCGTAATACGCAATGGCCGAGTCGTACTTCTTCTCCGAGAAGTACGACTCACCGATGCGAAGATGCGCCGCCGGCAATAGTCGGAAGTACGGATAGTTCCGCGAAATTTCCATCAACAGCGGAAACGCGTCGGAGGAGCGTCCCATCAGATCGTAGATGAATGCCATGCGGTACAAGATGACATCGCGCCTTGCTCCTGTCGGGAACCTCTCCAGATATTCACGCTGGGCCGCCAGACCCTTGGCGAAGGTGGGGGCGGAAAGAATCGGCTGGCCCCGTTTGTCGTGCTCGCACTTTGAGGGTTCACGCTCGCACTTCTCGCGATCGACGATATTCTTGCGTCGATCCTCTTGATATCTCAGGTCTGCGAGATTGAACAAGGCGTCTTCGCAGCGCTTCGGCTCTCCCATCGGTCTGCAATCTTCTGCCGCCATGTTTTCGTATTTCACCCGTGCCTTTCCTTCAGGAGAACGATCCTCGGGGCACAGAGCCTCGAATTTTCTGACGTTTCCATTCAAAAAGTTCAGCACCCGGGAATCTCGCCGGAACATCTCCCGAAGGGATTGCAATTGCTCCAAGCACTTGCTTTGGGATTCACCTTTGGATGTGTCGCATTCCCATTTTTTGTCTCGTCCTTCCCTGCCCAATTCTTTCACCATACCCACATAGACATCCCTCCTGCCTTCCGCCACCGACAACGCCTCGCAGGCGGCCTTTCCTCTCTTCGAACTCAACGGCTTCTTCACCCTGGAATGGCTCCGCTCCTTTCCAGAGGCCACATCCAGAGGCCCCGGCTTCGAACGCACCGACTCCTGATGTTTCGAAATATTTCCACTGTCCGGCGCAGACAGGCTCTGACGATCTTGGGCGAAGACCGTCGAAGCGACCAGAATGGAAAGCAGGAATCGGCACATCATGGGGGCTCCAGGGAACAAGGGCGCAGAGGAAAGAGTACACTCCTTATACAAGGTCGATTTCCTGGAAGCACGTCCGCGCACGCAGAACGGAATCGTTGCTTCTTCGTTCTCTCGACTGTAGATTGTATCCTGCTTAGGATACAACCAGCGAGGTTTCCTCGATTCCGCTAAGTCCGGAATCCCACAAACGAAAAGGCCCTCGGCGGTTGCCGAAGGCCTTTTCTTATCGGATGGAGCTGAGGGGATTCGAACCCCTGACCCCCACAATGCCATTGTGGTGCTCTACCAAAACTGAGCTACAACCCCGATATTTCCTCGATTCCAACTCCCCGCCGAGGCGGTTCGTTTTGTCGAGGAGAGAAAATATACGGCGCACCCTTTCGCATGTAAAGGGTCTTTGTGTCCTCCGAAAGCCCTATCTTTGCCTCCGCACGTGTCTACTCCAGAAATCATTCCATCACCATGCCGGCATTTCCCTCTCTGTGGAGGGTGCTCCTTCTTGCACCGTCCCTACTACGAGGAATTGTCGGAAAAGGAACGCCACGTCCGCGAGTTGCTGGGCCCACTGGGCATCCGGGTCTCGCCCATCGCGGGCTCACCGGTCTCGATTGGCTGGCGCCACAAGGTGCAGCTGCCCTTCGCGTTTCGCGTCGAAAGCAAGCGGCAGATCGCCACGCTGGGCTGCTTCGCGCGCGAATCTCACCAAGTGGTGGACCAGATGGAATGCCACATCCAGGACCCCGCCCTCACGCGACTGGGCATGGCGGTGCGCGACTGGGCCAACCGCGAGCGGATCCCAGTCTACGACGAGCGCTCGGGCGAAGGTTTCTTGCGCCACGTGTTGATGCGCAAAGCCCACGGCACCGGCGAAATCCTTCTGGGGCTGGTGACCAACGGCCCGCGCCCCACCCACTACCGGGCCCTGTTGAAGACTTTGCTCAAAGCCACCGCCAAGGCATTGCCTGGTGAAGATGGCACCTTGGTCGGCGTGGTGCAGAACATCAACGAGCGCTCCACCAATGTGGTGCTCGGCGAGCAGGAACAGTCCTGGTGGGGCCGCGATTGGATCAAGGAAAAGCTCGGCAAGCACACCTACCATATCGAACTCTCCACGTTCTTCCAGATCAACCCCTACCAGACCCCGCGTCTGTACGACGAGGTCCGCAAAGGCATCCGCGAAGGCTCGCGCGTGCTGGACGCCTATTGCGGCTTGGGCACCATCGGGATGTGGGTGGCCGACCGCTGCAGCGAGGTACTGGGCCTGGAAGAAAACCCACGCTCCGTGCAGGCGGGACGTGCGGCCGCCAAGGCCAACGGCGTGACCAACATGCACTTCGTGCGCGCCGACGCTTCGGAACGATTGGCCGGCTTGGTGCGCGAAGGCTGGGATTGCCTGATCGTGGATCCGCCGCGCAAAGGCTTGGAAGAAGCCGGAGCGGACGCGATCGAATCATCCGGGATTCCGCGCTTGGTGTATGTGTCTTGCGACCCACGGTCGCTGGCCCGCGACATCGAGCGGCTTTCCAAGAGCTACCGCACCCTTTCGGCGGTACCCGTGGACATGTTCCCCCGCACCACGCATGTGGAGACCGTGGCGACCCTCGAGAGAATCGTCTAAACGCCCTTTCTTCGCCACCGACCCGACGCTCGGATTACCCGTCCCGGGTTTTGACGAAATGGCAAAAGTCCCCAGCGGAATTCGTCGGGAAACCGTTGCCAAGGCGGCGATCTTTCCGGAGACCTTCGCTTCCTACGCGGGTCGGTGCGGACGTTTCCGTGCCCACCGTGCCGTGATGCAAAGCAAGGGAGCCGCGTTTCGGCGAAAGGAACCTTGTATGTCCATCCCTGGAATTCTCTTCAGGCCTCGCTTTGCCCTCCTTCTGTCTGGCCTCCTGCTTTCTTCTGCTCTCGCCACAGCAGCCGATTTCTATGTGTCGCCTTCCGGGGACGACGCCAATCCAGGGACGCTCGCAGCCCCCTTCAAGACCCTCACCAAGGCCAAGGATGCCGTGCGCGGGATCAACGCGAACCAATCCGAAGACATCCATGTCTATCTGCGCGGCGGAACCTACCCCATCGCCAAGCCCATCGAATTCACGCCCGCCGACGGCGGAACAAGCGGCCACCGCATCGTGTACGAGGCCTACGGCAAGGAGATCCCCGTCCTCAACGGAGGGACGCTGGTCACCGGCTGGACACTGTCCAGCGGCAACGTCTACAAGGCCACCTTGGATCGATCCACAGCTGCGCAGCCTGATCGTGAACGACAAACGCGCTTACATGACCAAGAGTCGGTGGGTTCCAAAGGCGGCTGGGGAACCTACAGCATGACCGCGGGCCAGGCGGCAGGCGTGGAAGAGCGGCTCCCAGTTCGACGGCATCCAGTACCTCGCCGCGGACGTTCCCGAACTGACAAATCCCGACGACGTCGAGCTCGTCAACGGCACCACCTGGAACGTGAACATCATCTGCGTGCGCGACCAGGCGATCAGCGGCGCCAACCGGATCCTGAAACTCCAACAGCCGTTCGGCGCGATCTCCCTCAATCAGGGCTGGACTTCGGGATTCTCGGCAACCGGCTCCCATACCATCCAAAACGCCTACGAATTCCTGAATGCCGCCGGCAACTTCTACTTCAACAAGGCCACGAAAACGCTCTATTACTACAAGCGAAGCGGCGAGGACATGTCCACCGCCGTGGTCTACGCCCCTGCCACCGAAACTCTCCTCAAGATCCAAGGCACGTCCAAGACCAGCAGGGTGCAGAACCTCACCTTCAAGGGAATCACCTTCGCCAATACCGAGGCGGTACTGCCAGCGATCGCTGGATCATCCGGTAAAACCACCGTCCAAGGATCGAACTGGTGCATCGCCTACGCGAACTCCGATTGGCATGCCGACGAATACCGCGCCTACGAGGTCATGTCGAGCGCGATCAACGTCTCCAACGCCTCGTCCATCTCCTTCGAGGACAACGTCCTGGCGCACATCGGCAACGAAGGCATCGGATTCATCAACGACGTGGTGAACTCCAAGATCGTCGGGAACGCGATCTACGACGTGGGCGGATCGGCCATCCAGGTGGGACACCCCCAGCACATCTACGAAACCAGCACAAACACCCGCGAGAAGTACAACGCCTCGACCAAAGGCATCTGCCGCAACACCCTGATCAAGAACAACCTGCTCTACGACATGACCACGATGTACACCGGGCACACGGCGATCCAGGCCTACTTCGTGGACAGCCTGGCCGTCGTGCAGAACCACATCGAAAAGCTCAACTACGTGGGCGTGAGCATCGGATGGGGCTGGTGCAACTTCGACTCCATCGCCAAGCCGGGCAACCCCACGCGCACCAGCAAGCGCAACTCATTCAGCAACAACCGCGTGTTCGATTGCATGAAAACGCTCAACGACGGCGGCGCCCTGTACACCTTGGGAAGCCAGCCCGGATCGTCCACCTGGGGCAACTACGTCAAGGCCTCGACCACGCACTTCCAGGGGGTGATCCACCCCGACGAAGGCACGGCCTGGTACAACGGCGGCAACATGGTCTTCGAGATCACGCCGGGACAAGACAATGCGGAAATCAACGACTGGGGCCGCAAGCACGACAACCACTACGACAACATCTACACGACCTCGTCGGCCATCACGACCGGCGGGCCGCGCTGCACCATGACCAACATCAAGGTCTACCCGAACGCGAATTGGCCAGCGGAAGCTCAAGACATCATCAAGAAGTCCGGCTTGGAGAGCACCTACCAGGGCTTGTGGGACAAGATGAATGCGGGCCTTCCCCTCTCCGGGTCCAAACGCGCGCCCCTCCAGGGCCCTCGCTCCAACCGGCTTTCGCTGGTGAAGAACGCTACCGACAACAGCATCACCGTGTTGAATCCCGACCAGCGGACGGTCGTTCCCGAGGTGTACGCCACTCCACTCGGACCCACAACGCTTCCATTCTGGATCGGAGCCCACCAATGCCCGGCTCGCGGCTGGGAGCTTCCTGCTGCCGGCGCCTCAAGGCCAGGCGCTACCGCGCCTTTGGGACTTGTCCCGTGCTCCGAATACAGGCTGGCGCCCTGAAGCCGTATCCACAGGGGCCATCCAATTCCGTCTGCCCGGGAACCCTGCCGGCTGCCTGCGAACCCCCTCGGCGCCAGGACCCTGCCGCCGGTTTCTTTGGGACTTGCGCCCCAGGGGTCCCTGCCTGCTTCGGGCGGCTCTCGCCGCAGTTCACGCCATCGGCCGCGCTTGCGCTTGCTCAGGGACCATCCTTGAGGGCAGCGGACGCTACAACCGCCCTTTGGAAGTCGTTGCCGCTTCGGCGTCGTCGCCCGGCTCAGGCCGCGGACCAGGCGTTGGCCCGCGTCGAATCCCCGGCGAGCTCCAGAAGCCCTTAGGCGTTGCTGCCCACGTCGCTTCGCGCCTGCCGTGGATGCTCCACCGACGTAGGTCGCAAGCGTACTCCATTCCGAATCGCTCGGAACGTGCCAGCCACTCGGACAGATCCCTTGATGAGGCAACGTCCCGCTCCAGAACTTGCCGTTGTAGCTGGAGTTCAGTCCCATCGCCGCCGCCCATTGATACAGACGACCGTACTTCGCACACGAGTCTGCGCTGTTCTGGTAACACCAAGAACTGTCTACCTTTATATTCAGGTTCTCGGCCATCCACGTCTGCGTGCCAATCTTCACCGTCTTGTACGTCTGGCCCACATGGGTCACGCTGCCGTAGGTGATCTCGCTATTCCAAGGGATCTCCGTACCGGTACCGCCCGTCGATATCGTGTACGATGCGGTGCTGACAGAACTTATCATCATTCCGCTCTTCACGGCGATCGCCTTCAACATCTTGCTCGCGCTCACTGTCACCGCAGACGTGTATTGCGTCGAAGCCGTGGTCGGCGTACTGCCGTCGGTCGTGTAGTAGATCGTTGCCCCGCTGGTCGCCGAACTGAGCGTCACCGACTGCGCAGCAGAGTAGGTGCCGCCCCCCGGACTGGACACAGGAGCCGCCACCCTGCCCGCCGGGGTCGCCACCGTATCGCCCGACGATATCGTGTACATCGCCATACCGACAGAACTTGTCGTCACTCCGCTCCTCACGGCGATTTGGCGCGCTTGACGCTTCCTGCCACTGGACGGTATTGCGTCGAGGCCTTGGTGGGAGTACTGCCGTCCGTGGTGTAGTAGATCGTCGTCCCGCTGGTCGCCGAACTGAGCGTCACCGACTGCGCAGCAGAGTAGGTGCCGCTCGCTGGGCTGAACACAGGTGCCACCGTCCCCGGGGTCGAGTTCTGATGTCGACGGCTGGGCGAGGATTGCTATGCAGGACACAGCATACCGCCACCGTAAAAAGGACCGAGGAACGTTTCATCGGACAAACCCTTGCTGGATGAAAAATGATAACTCACCAAATCAAGGAATCCTGAATCGAATCCATTGTATTAGAACGGGTTTCCGCCATCGCCAACGATGCTTCCTGCAATAGACTCCAGCAGTTTCCGTTGGGATCGGACCTCAAATCCCGTCGATCACCCACCGCCCGAGATTTCGCGTCGCGCGGTCGAACTCCACGCCCACCTTCACCACCTGCCGAGCGTCGGCCTGCCACGCCACGGCGTAGCCGCGATCGTCGATCTGGGCCAACGCCTGCTCGGCGGTGCCGTTGAGCTTGAACTCGAACACGAACACCTGTGTGTCGGTGCGAACCACCGCATCGGCGCGACCGTTGGCCGATTTCAGTTCCGTCTCGACGAACTGACCCAGCAGCGTGAACACAAGATAGAAGACCACCTGGTAGTGCCGTTCCGTCTGGTCGTTCAGGTCGTAGGGGATCTTCTCGAAGAAGCATCGCAAGCGCGTCAGGAAGGCGTCCACGTCGCCCGATTCCAGTTCCTCGCTGAACTTGCTGATGTGGAAGCCGCCACGCCCTTTGTCGGCACCGGTGAACATCGGCAGCAGGAACGTCAGGAAACCGTTGCGGACTTCCGCGTTGGGGTAGCCAAGCGTGTAGAGCTTCCGACGCGGGCTGTAGCTCTGGATGGTCAGGTACCCGCTCTGGTAGATCACGGGCAGTGGGCGGTCGGCGTCCAACCGGTAATCGGAAAATTCCGATGCGCCCACCTCGATCCCGTCCATTCCCGCACATCGCTATCGGCCTGCTTGAGCAACTCCACCAGGAAGGTGGGAGTGCCGGTCTGGAACCAGAAATCGCGGACTCTCGCAGGTGCGCAGGAGATTGAGCGTGCTGAACGGATTGAATACGCTTGGTCCCGATGGATGGAAGCGATAGCCGTTGTACATCCGGCGCACTTCGTCCAAGGTGGCATCCAAGGGGAGCTTCTGTACAGTCGCGAGCTTGTCCAGTTCCGGGGGCGGAACGCCTCTACCAGTTCGTCTTCGGTGATGCCGCACACGTCCGCAAACGCGGCTTCGGTGGAGAGGTCCGTCAATTGATTCAGGTCGCTGAACACACTCACCTGACCAAATTTTGTCACTCCAGTCAGAAGCACGAACTTCAAATGCGCGTCGGCGCTCTTCAAAACACCGTAGAAGGCCTTGAGGACGTTCTTGTACTCCTCGTGAAGTTCCTTTTGCCAATGGTCTGGAAGCAAGGGCTTGTCATATTCATCCACGAGTACGACAACTCGCTTGCCCGTCTGCTCGTGGGCGTTCGATCACACCCAGGAAACTGACGCGCCAATCCTGCGTCCTGGATGCACGGAAACGCGTTTCAACGCGACACACGACTTTCCAGGCAACCTTCCAGGGGCACGAACGCTGTCGTATTCTCTGCGTTCAGAACTCCAGCCGCAACACCGGGTATTCG
>JADKBN010000005.1 GCA_016715065.1 Fibrobacterota bacterium | reverse complement strand
TTGGCTTCCGGTGCGGCCACAGCGGGATCCTCTCCCGCCTGCGAGAAGAGATCCAGCCCTTGCATGTCCGGATGGCTCGCGCGCCAGTGCGCCGCCGGCAAGCTTGTCCAGCCGGTCCACGAGGATTCGCATCCCCAGGTCGGACATGAACTGGCAAAAACATCCGAGGATGTCCAGGTATGAACTCCAGCGACGGTGCGGAGGGCAGATCGAGTTTGTCCATAAGTCCGCAGGTGGCTAGAGAAGCGCATCGATTCACGTCCCTCTTCCAGGTTCTTTGCGGACGGCCTTCTTCTTTTCGCCGATCGTATAGAGGTTCGCGTAGATGGATGTCGATGTCCGGGTGATGTGCAGCTTAGCAGTTCTGTGGCGGTCTTTCGCCCACCTTGGGCACCCAGGACACGTTGTCGGATGCATCGCCCCACCAAGGCCAATTAATCGCGAACCTGTGCAGGGCCCACACCCAGCTTAGCCGCGGTCAGAATCGATTCTTCCGGTCGTTCGCTGCCCAGGCCTGGATCGCCTGGTGAACCCCGTCGCCCACCAGTTGCATCAGGTCCTTGTCGCGGGTCATCAAGAGGGCGAGAAAGCCTCGGCCATGGCCGAAGCGGCGTGTACGTGGCCGCTCCACGTCGTCGGCTTCGTGGCGCTGCTTTGGACACCAGAGGCGGGCCGCAAGACGCAGCGCGCTCTACCAGTGGGTCAATCTGCGCGCAGATCGTCCAACTGGGCTGGCGCTGGGCCTTGTAGAGGGTAGTCGTCGTGGCGGTAGGGCTGGCGAGATCATGAGCGATGGCCACCGTAGGTGGGGAGCGTGTTTCCACCCCGCGAAGCAGAGGCCAGGCGAATCCGTGCACAGCCGTGGTGGGCGCTTCCATCGGGTGAACGCATTCCCGTGCGCATCAGCGCGAAAAAGAACGGTATGCTAAAACCATGGCGTCGACGGGGATACAGTCCGGACTTGATCCGGAAGATCAGAAAAACAAAACCGGGTGATTAGGTTTCTGTCACTTGAACATTCTCCTGCACTTCCAGTCTCCATGCTTCTTGCCGTCCCATTGATCCACGAGACTCAGGCGGCAGGACTAATGGCGGAAGAAGATCGCTGCAAGCCGCGATGGAATCGACCTTGGATGGCCTGAAATGGCAGTCAGGGAAAGTCTCTTTGATGGGCGGTAAAATGGAATTGGCGCTCCCCGAGAGTACCGGTACCTGGATTCCAGCATGAAACCCACCGGGGTCATCGTGGATCTTTGGGGAACCCATCCTTCGCCCCCGACAATCAAATGGGCAATGGTGTTCGCGCAGGTCAGGAACCGGTCGGGGCCGATTCTGGTCGGTGGGTGGTGTCCTACCGACCAAGGCCATGTCGACGGCAAGGATGCGACCTCCATCAACTTCGACGAACTGCTGACGGCGTTTGCCGAAATCGACCGAAGAATCAACCTCGACGCCAGGCCACTGGCAGTTGGTCCCTGAAGCTGGTGGGGTGGGCGGGCGACCCACCTACGACGCTACGGCAAGACGTTTTTCGGAGCCAAGGGCTTCCACGAGCAAGGTGATGGCGAACGCCGTCTCGAACCATGGCGTCGGATCCTCGGGTCGCGAGGGATACTCAGCAGGCGCGGTGAGTCGGATCAGAAAGCTCAAGGAAGTGAAGCTGGGAATGAATGATCTGTTTCCTTCACCAGATGCTCCGGGAAGCTACGTACGCGGATTTCAAGAACGGCGACAGGATTTCTCAAAGGCGGGCTTGTCCGTCCTGGTGGCCCCGGGGACACGCTCAGGTCGCGGCGAGATGCAGGTTTGTTCAAGGTCGTGATCGGCGGGATCGCGGCCGCAAGCAGTTCGCTCTACTGGGTTTCCTGCTGGTCCTGGCGTTGTTCTTTTTGTCAGCCGTCGATTTTCGTAAAGCGGACGAAGAGACGCTAAGGACCGACATGGCGGACTCCCAAGGCCAGGAGTAGGTCGGACAGATGCGGCGAAGGCTCGTTCGTGGTTCGCGAAAACACCTTGGTAGTCTGAGGGGAGCCGAAGCGCCGTCTCGAAACAGGAGGGCAACGGTGTCGCTTTGAAACCATCTGGCGTGGCGTCGCGATATTTTCGAAACTGCCTCGCCTCATTCGGACAACCATTTCATGGGCTCCTCAAAGGGACGAACGGATGCCGCCCGTTCAGTGGCGCATCGGCGGGCAGCGAACCAATTTCCCGGCAGAGAAGTGCTTGCCATGCGATGAGCACCGACTGGTAGCCTGATTTCCGCCGCGGAATTCCGCCAGCAGTGCGATGCTGATGGAGAAGATGTGGTCGATGCTGACCGCGATCGTGGGGGCGTGATGTGCGGAGGCTCAGGGCGATTTTTACGAGGATTGGGTGGGCGGGCGATCTTCGACTCATCAATATCTGATCCAGCGAAAACAAACCGCCGCCAGCACCAGCGCCACGGTGGCAGGAAAAATCCCCAGGAAAGGCGTAACCCGTCGCAGACGGAAAGTACCGGCAGGATCACTCCAGCGAGAAGGCGAACCGTTCCCGCCGGCGTCGATCATCTTCCCCACCAGAGGCTGGATGGCGTGCCGACCACGCCACCGATGGTCAACGGTTTTCGCGATCGTAATTGGGCTGTTCCGACGATGGTCACCAGCACTTAGGGGCGAAGGTGAGGAACAATTGCGGGTGTTCGAAACAGGATCGCCAGCAAGTAGTGAGACCGGAATATTCCTTGTACCACAATCGTAGTGCTTTTGCGAAAGCTGCAGGAAATTCGGGGTCATCCGCCAGAAAAACCACCCCGCCACCAACAAGCTCGCGGCGGCGGGAATCAGAGTGGTGAGAAACCCATCTGGAAGGACTGAAACCCACGAACAGCAACTTGGAGCCACTTATGGCGAGTGGCGTTCGAAGGCGCGCTTATCTGCTCCCAACCGTTTCCGGATTGTCCATCACTGACAACTCCATCCCGATATGGCCTGGCTGTTGGGCGATCCAAAGTGCTGTCCCATGCTGTAGGAACAGCCAAGGCATCATCAATAGAGAAGGTGCTTGGACCGGGTTCCCAGCAGCACCAGTCAGGACACTCAGCGCGCTTCCACCGCCAATCACCTGGAGGACAGGGAATGCCGGATCGCCATCCCGAGGACACCACGGAGTCGGTATCTCGTACGGCACTTTTTTTTTCGGGAGCGTGGAATCCCTGGGTTGGAACCAGGCATCCGGGAAGTTTGTTGAAGATGGCGTCGAACGGACGGCAGAACGAGGGTGGCCGGGACCAGCAGAAATTCGAGGTCCGGTGGAAGGCGCGAAAACGCGAGATCAGGCTGGGCATGGTTTGGCCAAAATGGGTAGCATCGAGGCACTGCCCGTTGCGTGGGTCGGATGCGCAATCTACGCATCGCAGCGAGTTCGGCAGGCGATGCGGTGGCGCTACCTTTCCCATTCGCTCCGGCGATCCGCTTAGCCGGATCCACATCTTCACCAATGGTGAGAGGCCGACATCCATGCACGGCCCCATACCGGAATTCTCCCTTGTCGTCAGTTCCCACGCAGTCTTCATACTGGCGGAATCTGGGGTGCTCGTCCCTCTCTCTCCTGCGGAGAGACAATTTCCTGGCGTTTTTTTTAAGCGAGCCGGTCCCGCGCCGAAGTTTCCACCAAGGTCAGTGCCGGTTTGGCCCGGCGAAGTCAGGAAGCGATGACGAATCGGAACGTCGGCATGATCCGTCCTGACCTTCTCCGTGTGCGACCTGCACGCCCTGGTGGTCAAGACAGACAGCACGGCTTGGGCGTTGCGGGCCAATTTCAGGGGGAGCTCGGCGACGGCACCTAACCCATCCAACCGCGGGTGAAGACCATGGGAGAGTTCAATTGTCGGGCTCCCTCGTCTGCCAGGGGCAGGAAACTTCTTCCTCAAGGGGACGGCTCCAGTCTGGGCCGCGGGCAGGAACGACGGCCAGCTGGTCGATGGAACCTTGAAGCAAAGATCCCTCCGGTGAGTGATGGACGGACCTGTGGCCGTCTCTGCAGGATTTCGTCACGCTGTTTCTTGAAAACCGACCGGAACCGCCTGGTCAACGGGGTACAATTCCGCGGAGGATTGGGAGAACGGGACGAAAAGCACCGGAACACTCCGGGGCTGTGTCCCTGACGGGAGTCTCGGCGATCGCGGCGGGCGTCTATTCAGCTTGTTTCTGCTCGCCGATGGCAGCGTATTCACCGCTGGATCAATACACCTAGGCGATTTGGGCGACGAGGACCACGCTCAAGCAAAGGGCAAGCCGACCCTCATGATGCGAGGCGTGAAGGCGATCGCCATGGCAGGATCTCTTCAGTGCGTTCTGGAACGGATGGATCGGACTATGGTGACCGTTTACCTACGGCACCAACACCGACGACGCGCCGAAGACTGGAGCTCCAGTCAAATTCGACGGATGTCGGCGATCGCCGCCAGAACACAACTAATTGTGCTGTGCTGAAAAGGACGGCACGCTGGAGGTTTCGATCGGGACGTGATCAAGCCCCTGGTGTCAGTTCGATCTACACCGACATGGCGCTGCGCCGGGTGGCTATCGAAGTGGTGCAGATCGCGGCGGGAGGGATGATGAGCCGGTACCTGAAAGCGGGCGGCACCCTTTGGGGTTTCGTGACCGCCGGCAGCATCGACGAGAGCGATGTCGTGTCCGTTCGTGCATGGCGTGCCGGTACGGAATGGGTTAGGAGAGTCTCCGAGCTGGCGAGTGCGGCGCTAGACTGGAGCGGCTACCGGCCCTCTCTCTGACTCACTGGGAACGACCGCAACCTCCACTCACCAGCTCGGCTTCCTGCTCGTCGGACTCAGCGTGCGCAGTCATCGCCGGCAATTTGAAGAAACTTGGCGAAGAAATGGTCCACACGGCAAGCCACATCGTCGAGGCCGGTTGTGGGCCCAGGATGTCACGGTAGGCCTGCACCAGGCCGGTGCTCGTACTCGCGCCGGTGGCGGTGCAGCGGGCCAGACCGTGGGAAGGCGCCCGGCGCATCAGGCGATCGTCGTCCTGCCCGCGGGCCTCCCGGTGGTGGGATCGATCCTGCTGAAAACGAATCAGCCTCCGATGGCGTGATGGATGAGACCCTGGGAATCTGGCTTTGCACCCAGCCCGCCTCGCGCAGGTATTCCGAGTGCAGCCTGCGCTCACGGGCGGCTGGCCTGCGAGCGCAACGGGCGAGTCCCGCGGGGACCGCCACGCAGTCGTCAACCAGGCGGCCGCGAAGACGATGTCCGGGATCCGCGCCTTCCTGCGAACACAGATCAGGGCTAAGCCAACCACCCGCCGCACATGTCGTCGCCTGGGCGGCATCCGCCTTCAACGCGCCTTCGCGGGAGAAACGTCAGAAAGCGTCCTTCCCAGGTTGTGCGTTCTTCCGGGGTCATGCAGCGCTTTCCGGCGGCGGGTTGGATGCCTTTTTGCGGCTCGACGCGGCTGGGTGGCAGAGGCTCGTCGTCGAGCCTGGCTGCCTTCCCGAACAACGCCCAACCGGGCTGCCCCACCCGGCAGGCGAGTCCGCCCAGGCGGTGACAAATTTCGGTGGTTCCATCCTGGTGGGGGCAGTAGAATGGCATCTGGAGCTAGACCCTGCGACGGATCCCTCCGCTCGCCCTTCGAGATGCCCATGCCGCTTTCCGTCGGTGTTTCGAACACCTTCGCCGAGACGGCATGGGCTCCTCAGGACGAACGGAGACCGGAACGATCTGCTCGTTTGCCATTCAGGTCATTCCAGGTTCAGGGCTTGCTCGCGGATCGCTTCCAGGTCTTCTTTATGGAAACGACCAGGCGGTGATGGAGGTGTCCTGGCACTTGGAGCCGGTCGTGTTGGTTTCGCGCAGCATTTCCGCAGCAAGAATCCGATGCGTTTAAGCGACCGCCCGCCGTCCGCCAAGGTTTTGCGGAAGGCCGAGACGTGGGCGGAAAGGCGCGTCATTTCTTCCTGCACGTCAGGCGTTCGGACATGTGCCCGATTTCTGGGCCACGCGAGCCTCGTCAAGTCCTTGCCGTCGAGGTATTCGCGGTTGCGGCTTTCCAGACTCTCGCGCACCTTTCAAGGTGGCCCGGGCCAGGGCGGAATCTTGCAGGCGGATTCTTCGATGCGGGACAATCGAGTCAGAAGGTCCACTTCCAGCGCGGCGCCTTCGCGTTGACGGAAAGCGTCGTGTTCCACCAGCGCCGCCTTCGCGGCCGCTTCCAGAAGCGCCTCCTTCAAGGCGGGGTCGTTGGGATTCGGGGAATGTCTTCCACCTTGCGGTGGCCGCCCAGCGCAACAGGTCGGAAAGGATCAGCTCGTCGGAGATTCCCGCGGCCTTGGCGGATGATCGCGGAGCTCCTCGGCGAGGTTGGTCCAATCCACGCCGCCCGCTTGGCCCTTGCCGAGGTCTCAGAGTGCCTTGGACGGTGACCGAGCCACGACCGACCCGCTTGGATGACTTCGCGCAGGGCGAACTCGTGGGTCTGGAGCGGACGAGGAGCCGGATCTGGAGCTCCATGAAGCGTCCGTTCACCGAACGGACTTCCAATCGCACCGTGCGGTTGCTCCCGATGCGCTACCGGTGCCGAAACCGGTCATGCTGCGAATGTTGGTCATTGGGGTCCTCTGGAGGCGATCGCGGGGCTTGTCAAGGTCTTCTGAGACGAGCAAAGATACCCCCAAATAAACCCGCGCCAGTGCGGGGTTCCTTTGGCACAGATGCCGGACCTCAGGCTCGGACACGTTTTCCCGATGGAGGTGCCCCGCCAATTTCCGAGATGGTGATCAGGTCGCAAACGGTCTGCCGCCGAAATGGCGACCTCGAGGAATTCCGGATAGCCCGGGAGACCACCGTGGCGCTGTATTGAAAATTCTGGTGAAGTGGGGTTCATGCGTGGCTCATCCCAGGTTTCGCCGGTCCCAGCATCGAACACCGCGTTCTCCCGGATCACTCGGGAATACCAGTGCGCCGAGGACTTGGGCGCTGTTGCGAGTCGAAGTCCACGTGCCAGGCCGAATCGCTTGGTGTAGCCGCTGGTCCATTCGAAGTTGTCCGGAAGGACCACGAGAAATATCCCTTCATCGGGATACCCTCGTGGCATGCCTGCGCCAGCGACCGCAGATGCTCGCGGTAGTAGGCGGTTCGCATCCGGTCTTCCAGGCCGCCCACCTCCCAGGCGCAGCCGTTTTCCGTCACGTACATGGCGCCGGGATTCCAGATCTCGTGGCAAAAGCGCGGGATCCAGTAGGCGATATCTGGTTCCACGCGCCAGCCAAAATCTGTCACGTAGGCCGCGGTGCGCATCCAGGGTTTTCCGCCGTTTTGGCTGGCGCTGATGCGCTGGGCGGAATACAGGTTCAGCGCCATGAAGTCGGGTCGGTCGCCCATCAGTTCCATATCAGCGGGTTGGACCAGGGGAACATCGTCGCCCAGGCTTTCCCATTCCGCCTGGGGGTAACGGCCTTTCCAAAGGGGATCGAACCACCAGGCCGTGGCGGCTTCGAAGGTCTCGCGGGCCAACGCCACATCGGCCGGATCCGGTGTGGCCGGCAGGGTGGGCCAGGGGTCGTGCACGAATCCCACCTCAATGGAATCGCGCCCCAACGTGTCGCGCAGCGCGCGTGCGGCCACGCCATGGGCGAGCATCACGTGGTGCCGGCACTGTCGCACCACCTGGCGGGATTCCTTCAGGCCAGGTGGAAAGTGTCCCACTCCGTAGGCGCGATCGGAGCAGTTCACCCCTTCGTTGATGGTCGTCCACCGCTTGACGCGATCGCCCAGCCGAAGTGCCAACGCCTGCGCGAGCTCGCCCATCGCCAGGGCGGTGTCCCGGTTGCGCCATCCACCCTTGTCTTCCAGCGCCTGGGGCAGATCCCAGTGGAACACGGTCAGGTAGGGTTCGATTCCGCGCTCCAGGAGGCCGTCCACCAATCGTTCGTAGAAGTCGAGCCCGGCGGGATTGGCTCGGCCGGTTCCGTCGGGAAGGATGCGGGGCCAGGAGGTGGAGAAACGGTAGGCTTGCAGGCCCAGCGACTTCATGAGGTCCAGGTCCTGCCGCCACCGATGGTAGTGGTCGCAGGCCACATCGCCGGTGCCTCCGTCCTCGATCTTCCCGGGAGTGTGGCAGAATCTGTCCCAACAGGACTCTCCTTTGCCGTCTTCCTGCCAGGCTCCCTCGATCTGGAAGCTGGAGGTGGCCGCTCCCCAGCGGAATCCCGCCGGAAAGCCCGGATGGTCGAGCGCGATCGTGCGCGGATGGGCGGTCAGGATGTCGGATGTATCAGGCATGGATTTTCCCCTTGAGCGGCTCAGGGACTCAGGCGCTTGGCCGGATCGAGTTCTTTGGGCTGCACCTGCCACGAGATGGGAGTGGCCAACAGGGGCATGGAGTCGATCCGCCGTTTGCGCAAGGCTTTCAGCCGCGCGGTGATGTCGAGGGAGTCGGTGACCAGATCCAGCCGGGACATCTGGCCCAGAAGGTTGGTCACCGGGGTCACGCGCACCTTGCCCAGCGAGGTGATGGCTCCGGCCCGGACTTCGAACGTGTCGGAAGAAAAACGCTGCGGGTCGCGACCGGCAAGTTGCAAGTGGGTGGGCACGTAGCGGCCGGGGGGCAGCTGCTGGAGCACAAGATCGCCTGTCTGCAGGACGGGATCGATGGCGATGCGGATTTTTTCCTTGTCGGAAACCCGAAGGATGTCCACATGGATCCCCCCGGCGAACCCGCCTTGGCACACGTGCACCAAAAGACCGTTGTCGGTGAGATTGACCTGGCCTTGGCTTGCTTTGGTCACCAACAGGGCGGGGTCAGCCAGGTTCAGGCCTCCCCAAAGGGGCGCGAGCAGAAGCATGCAGACGTTGAACATGCGCGAAATGTACCCTCCTCCACACCGGCGCCTGGCCGGGATGGTCAGCGCATCGCGAACATCAGACCCGTTTGCGCGATCCCCACCAACCCTCCCAGCGCGGCCCCGCTCCATTCGATGAATCCGAACTCCTTGGCGAGGATGGAAAAGAGCATTTCTTCCATGGCCCGGGGCGACATGGCTTCCACCTTGGCACGAACCATGTCGCGGACCGGTAGGTGGACCTCCAGAGCCGACCCGGCGCCTTCGGCGATGCGAGGGATCATGGAATTGAGCTCGGTGGCGAGCATTTCGGTGACCTTGTCCTTCATGCCTTGGGTCAGGAACATGGCGACCATCGGGTGCAGCCCGGGCAGACGCTCTTCCGCGAAACGTTTGGATTCCGCCAAGACCAAGGGCTTGAGGGATTCCAGGAGATCGGGGTTGGTCAGGGCGCCGGCCAGGTCGTGGTGGCTCACCAGTTCGCGCTCCACCATCTCGCCGAGATTGGCCGCCAGAGCGCCTTGACGCCGAGGGATCACTCCTTGGATGGACCAGGGGCCCAGCCGGAAAGGCACGATGGGGCGAAACAACATCTTCAGGGCCAGCCAGTTGGTTCCCCAGCCGATGAGCGCCCCCACGATCGGAGGCAGGAGAAACGGCAGATAGGATGCGATCATGGGTGGGCAAGGTACGAAAGGCCTACTCCCGAAACCGATGGCCGATGGTAGAATCCATCTTTCCGTGTTCGACCGCGATCTCGCTTCGAGGGCGGAGGGATTGCCCAGGAGGTGTTTGTGAAGGACGGATGGATCGACGATTCTTCGGTCGAAACGGAGCCGAAAGCCCGCCGCTGGCGGAACAGGTCCGCTTCGTGGAGTCGCTTCTGGATGTCACGCCGGGAATCCTTTACATCTACGATCTGCGCGAGCGGCGCAACGTGTTCACCAACGTGGGCATCCAGAGGATCCTGGGGTATTCCATCAGGGAGATCCAGGCCATGAGAGAGGGCGTGATCGCGACGTTGATGCATCCGCAGGACCTGGCGACCTATGCGGACCACATTTTGCCACGCTACGCCAATGCGATGGAATCCGAACGGATCGTGCACCAGTACCGGATGAAACATCGCGACGGCCGATGGCGTTGGATCGAGAGCACGGACGTGGTCTACCAGCGCCAGAGCGATGGAATGGCGGCGCAGATCCTCGGGCTGGGGTTGGATATCACGGAGCGGAAGCTGGCCGAAACCGAGCTGGAGGAAACCAAGGCGATCCTGTCGGAATTCGTAGTCCATTCGCCCATCCACGCCTACATCAAGGACGTGACACCGACGGAAAGTCGGGTGCTCCTGGCCAGCGAAAATTTCAGGGACATGATCGGGATGCCCGGACGGGAAATGGCGGGAAAGACGATGGGCGAACTGTTCCCTCCGGAATTCGCTGAAAAGATCACGGCGGATGATTGGCGCGTTGCCACTCAGGGAAAGGTCCTTCGCATCGAGGAATCGCTCAACGGCAAGAACTACACCACCATCAAATTTCCCATCCAGCGCGAGGGCCGCATCTTGCTTGCCGGGTACACGATCGATGTCACCGAGGCCAAGCGCACGGAACTTGCCTTGCGCGAAAGCGAGTTGTTTTTCAAGGAGTCGCAACGCGCTTCCCAAACGGGGTCGTATCGGCTGGATGTCACCTCGGGCCAGTGGAATTATTCGGAAGTGCTGGGGCAGATCTTCGGGATCGACCGAACCTTCGAAACAAACATCGATGGGTGGATCCAGCTGGTCCATCCCGAAGATCGGCCCCAGATGTTGGGCCACTACGCCAACGAGGTGGTGGGCCAGCACAAGAGGTTCAACAAGGAATATCGGATCATCCGGCCGTGCGATGGCGAAGTTCGCTGGGTGCATGGGTTGGGTGAGCTGGAGTTCGATTCCCAGGGCACGCCGATCCACATGTTCGGGACCATCCGCGACATCACCGAGCATCACGAGGCGCAAGAGGCCCTGCAGCGCAGCGAGGAGCGATTGAAGCTGGCGACCAATTCCGCCCAGATCGGGATCTGGGATTGGAACATCGCCCAGAATTCCCTGCTGTGGGACAACAGCATGTTCGCGCTTTACGGAGTCGAACGGAACCATTTCGGAGGGGTGTACGACGCGTGGAGCCGTGGATTGCACCCACAGGATTCCCAACGGGTACATGCGGCGATCGACGCGGCCATCGAGGGGAAAGGGGAGTTCGGGGAGGAGTTCCGGATCGTTCGCCCCGATGGGGCGATCCGGGTGCTCAAAGCCCAGTCCCAGACCCAAAGAGACGCCGATGGCAAGGCGCTGCGGATGATCGGGGTGAACATCGACATCACCGATCGTCACGAGGCCGCCCAGGAGTTGCAGCGGCATCGGTCTCACTTGGAGGAACTGGTCCAGGAGCGGACGGCCCAGCTCGAACTGGCCAATCGCGAATTGGAATCGTTCTGCCACTCCGTTTCGCACGATCTACGAGCTCCGCTGCGCCATTTGGACGGGTTCGCGGGGCTTCTGCTGGAGGACTGCCGCGACGCACTTTCTCCCGATGGCCTCCGTTACGTGGACACCATCGCGGCGGCAGCGAAAAAAATGGGAGTCTTGATCGACGATCTCCTGCAGTTTTCCCGGACCAGTCGACAGGAGATGGGCACCCGCATGGTCGACATGGCGGTGGTCGTGCAGGAAGCGTTGCTTCCCCTGCGGGAGACGCAGGAGGGAGCCAAGGTGGAGTGGGTGATTGGGGAACTGCCCAACCTGCGAGGTGACCACAATCTGTTGCGCCAAGTTTGGGCCAACCTGCTGGAAAACGCGATCAAATACAGCCGCAACCGGGAGAGCCCCCGCGTCGAAATCAGGAGCTGGACCGAAGGCGAGGAAATCCGCTTTGCGGTGTCGGACAACGGCGTGGGATTCGACATGTGCTTGTGGGCAAGTTGTTCGGGGTCTTCCAGCGGCTGCACAGGCAGGAAGAATTCGAAGGCACGGGAATCGGCTTGGCCATCGCCCACCGAATCGTGACCCGACATGGCGGGAGGATCTGGGCCAACGGGGTCGTGGGGCAGGGAGCGACCTTCACGTTCGCGTTTCCGATGTCCTAGGAAGATCCTGAGCCCGTAGGGACGCCCCGCCGGGGCGTCCCTACGGGCTCAGGATCGCGGACCAATCCCCATTGCGGCGGACCAGGTCGGTGGCGATGCCATCCTCGAAGACGAAGTCGCCATCGAGATTGGCAAGCACCACGCTAGGTGCCAGAATCTGTCCCGATGGCGATGCGAAGGCCTTGCGGAAGGAGCGCAACCCTTTGGTGAAATCGGGATGGAACGTGGAGGCCGACTTGATCTCGATGGGGCGGACGGTGCGTCCATCGCCATGGAGGAGATCCACTTCCACGCCGTTGGAATCCCGGTAGAAGTGCAGGTCGGGAGTCCTTCCCCTGTTCAAGCAGTATTTGACGAGGTCGGCCACGACCATGTTCTCGAACAGATTGCCGCGCAGCGGATCGCGCCATAGCTGTTCGGGATCGCGAATGCCCAGAAGATGGCAGGCGAGGCCGGTGTCTGTGAAGAAGACCTTGGATGATTTCACCAGGCGTTTGCGCGTATTGGAATGCCACGGCGGGAGTTCGATCACCAGGTACGACGCCTTGAGGACGCCGATCCAATCCTTGATGGTGACCGCCGAAACCCCGACATCGTTGGCCAGCGATTGATAATCGACGATCTGGCCGACGCGTCCTGCCAAAAGCCGCAGGAACATGTCGAACCGGTTCGCGTCCTTGAGTTGGAGGAGCGAGCGCACGTCGCGTTCCACGTAGGTGGCGTGGTAGGACTTGTGGAACCTTTCGGCGCTCAGACGCTCGGCATGCAGGCGCGGATAGAAGCCCTGCTGGCAGAGATTCCAGGCCGCCTTTTCGTCCATCGGCGATGATGACAGTTCCTGGATGGAGAGCGGGAGCAGCTCGAGGGTGGCGATGCGGCCCGCCAGCGATTGCGAAACCGATTCGCGGAGCCTGGGCTGGTGGCTTCCCGTCAGGATGAACCGGCCGCGTTCCGAAGATTTGTCAAGAATCGACTGCAAATAGGAGAGAAGTTCCGGTGCGTTCTGGATCTCGTCGAGGATCGCTCCAGACGGAATTTGGCCCAGGAAAGCGCGTGGATCGGCGAGGGCGGATTGGCGGACGTCGGGATCCTCCAGCGAGACCCATGGCAGGTGCGGAAAGGTGGTTCTGGCCAGCGTGGTCTTTCCGGACTGGCGTGGCCCGAACAGAACGACCGCGGGGTACTCGCGGGCAGCCTCGATCAATTCGCCAACCAGGATGCGCTGGAACATGGGGGAAATGTATGTAAAACCAAAGGCGTAATTTGGAATTGCATAAAATGGCCCCTGTGGAAATGTCCACCGCCCGTAGAGACGCCCCACCGGGGCGTCTCTACGAGGGTGGGTGATTTTTTTCTAATATGGCCCGGGTCGCTCCAAGGGCGGCCGAATCGTCGGCCACCGGGGCAACACAGCTTCGGCGCAGGCCTCCACAAAGCCGGAGACTCCAATGCCCAAGCGCACAGATATCCATTCCATCCTGATCATCGGCTCCGGGCCCATCGTCATCGGACAAGCCTGTGAATTCGACTATTCGGGCACCCAGGCCTGCAAGGCGTTGCGGGAAGAGGGATATCGGGTCATTCTGGTCAACTCGAACCCCGCCACGATCATGACCGATCCCGACACGGCCGATCGCACCTACATCGAGCCCATCACGGCCGACGCGGTGGCTGCAATCATCGCCGCCGAGCGGCCTGATGCCATCTTGCCCACCTTGGGGGGGCAGACCGCCCTGAACTGCGCCATGGAACTGGCCAGCCGCGGCGTGTTGCACGAATTCGGAGTGGAGATGATCGGCGCCACCCCAGCGCCATCGAGAAGGCGGAAAGCCGCCAGTTGTTCAAGGCCGCCATGGAAAAAATCGGGCTGGAAAGCGCGCGTTCCGACGTGGCGCATACCATGCAGGAAGCCCGCAAATCGCGCGACCGCCTGGGCTACCCAGTGGTGATCCGCCCCGCCTTCACGATGGGCGGCGCGGGCGGCGGATTCGCCTACGACGACGAGGAATTCGAGCGCATCTGCTCCAACGGCCTGGCCCTTTCGCCCACCACGGAGGTCCTCATCGAGGAATCCATCCTGGGTTGGAAGGAATACGAGATGGAAGTGATGCGCGACAAGGCCGACAACGCCGTCATCATCTGCTCCATCGAGAACCTGGACCCCATGGGCATCCACACCGGCGACAGCATCACGGTGGCCCCGGCCCAGACGCTCACCGACAAGGAATACCAGCGCATGCGCGATGCCTCGATCGCGATCCTGCGCGAGATCGGGGTGGAAACGGGTGGATCGAACGTGCAGTTCGCCGTGAATCCGGAAGACGGCCGCATGGTGGTCATCGAGATGAACCCGCGGGTGAGCCGCTCGTCGGCGCTGGCCTCCAAAGCCACGGGATTTCCCATCGCCAAGATCGCGGCCAAGCTCGCCGTGGGCTACACGCTTCCCGAAATCCCCAACGACATCACGCGAGCGACTCCCAGCTGCTTCGAGCCGAGCATCGATTACGTGGTGACCAAGATCCCGCGCTTCAACTTCGAGAAGTTCCCAGGCGCGTCCAACACGTTGGGCACCCAGATGAAGTCGGTGGGCGAGGCGATGTCGATCGGTCGCTCGTTCAAGGAGTCGCTGCAGAAGGGGTTCCGCAGCCTGGAGACCGGTCGCGGCGGATTCGGTGGCGACGGCAAGGACAAGGAGATGTCCGACGCCGAAGTGGAGCTGCTCATGGACATGAAAAAGCCCCAGCCCGACCGGCTTTTCGGCGTGCGCGCCGCCTTCGAGCGCGGCTGGAGCATCGAGCGCGTCCATGCCATCGGGAAATACGATCCATGGTTTTTGGCCCACATCAAGGATCTGATCGACTTCGAGATCAAGGAGCTGAAGGGAAAAAGTTTGTCCGACCTGAGTGTGGACATTTTCCGTCAGGCCAAGGAGTGGGGATTCGGCGACCAGCAGATCGCCTTCCAGACCGGCACCAAGGAGCCCGAAGTCCGCGCCGCCCGCCAGAAGCTCGGCGTGACCGCCGTGTTCAAGACGGTGGACACCTGCGCAGCCGAATTCGAAGCCCACACCCCCTACCACTACTCGGCCTACGAGCAGGAAAACGAATCCGTTCGCACCTCCGCCAAGAAGGTGGTCATCCTGGGCGGCGGACCCAACCGCATCGGCCAGGGCATCGAGTTCGACTACTGCTGCTGCCACGCGTCCTACGCGCTCAAGCAGGAGGGCGTGGAATCCATCATGATCAACTCGAACCCCGAGACGGTCTCGACGGATTACGACACGTCGGACAAGCTCTACTTCGAGCCGCTCAACCGCGAAGAGTTGCTCAATATCCTGGAGCACGAGAAGCCCGACGGCGTGATCCTGCAGTTCGGCGGACAGACCCCGCTCAAGCTCGCCAAGGACCTGGAAGACGCGGGCGTGAAGATCATGGGCACCTCGCCCAAGTCCATCTGGCTGGCCGAAGACCGCAAACTCTTCAATGTGCTGATGGAAGACCTGAAGATCAAGCAGCCCGCCGGCGCCACCGCCGCCACCGCCGCCGAAGCCCAGGCCATCGTCGATCGCATCGGGTTCCCGGTCCTGGCACGGCCCTCGTTCGTGCTCGGCGGCCGCGCGATGAAGATACTGTACAGCAACGAGGAGCTCGCCACCTACATGCGCGAGACGGTGCACCCCACGCCAGAGCTTCCCATCCTGATCGACCAGTATCTGGAAAACGCCACCGAAGTGGACGTGGACTGCATCCGCGACATGCACGGGACCGCCATCGTGGCCGGCATCATGCAGCACATCGAAGAGGCGGGCATCCACTCCGGCGACAGCGCCTGCGTGCTGCCTTCCATCAGTTTGTCGGAATCCGTCCTGAAGACCCTGCGCGAACAGACCGTGCGCATCGCCCACGCCCTGGACGTGATCGGACTCGTGAACATCCAGTACGCGGTCAAGGACAACGTGGTGTACGTGCTGGAAGTGAACCCCCGCGCCTCGCGCACGGTGCCCTCGTGGCCAAGGCCACCGGCATCTCCTTCGCGAACCTCGCCACCAAGGTCATGCTGGGCAAGACCCTGGCGGAGTTGGGGTACACCGAGGAAAAGGTGCCCGTGCACTTCAGCGTGAAGGAATCGGTGTTCCCCTTCGCGAAGTTCCACGGCTCCGACACCTTGCTGGGACCCGAGATGAAATCCACCGGCGAAGTGATGGGCATCGACGCGACCTTCGGCGGCGCCTTCGCCAAGAGCCAGATCGGCGCCAGCTCCAAGCTCCCCCTCAAGGGAACGGTTTTTGTCAGCGTCAACGACCGCGACAAGCCGGCTGTCGTGGACGTGGCCAGACGCATCAGCGGCATGGGCATGAAGCTGGTGGCCACCTCCGGCACCGCGAACTTCCTGAAAAAGCAAGGGATCGAGGTCGAGATCGTGAAGAAGGTGTCGGAAGGTCCGGGCAACATCGTCGACCAGCTCCTGGAGAAGAAGATCGCGCTTCTGATCAATACTCCGATGGGATCGGACGCCAAGGGCGACGACGCCGTGATCCGCCAGGCGGCTCTGCGCGCCGGTGTGCCGTACACCACGACGCTTTCCGCGGCGAGTGCGGCGGCGGAGGCGATCGCGACCCTGCGCTCGAGCGATCTTGGAGTGAAGTGTTTGCAGGATTGGTACTCCTGACAAAAATCGGCTGCGCGGGCGCATACTCCCCTCCACGGGCCGCTCGCCGTACCGCTAACTCTGGCTCATTCCGGTGAAAACCGGAATGCCCGGTTTTAGGCGTACGGCTTTGGGTCCGTGTCGAGTCGTCTGCTCTCCCGCTCGCTCGATTTTTCTTCATCCACCGGTTTAGGCGCATTGGCGCCCTTTGGGCGCCTCGCGCGGTTTTGACTTGGCGGGAGAGATGGGGGCGGCTGGGACGGCTTCGCTCATCCGAGGCTCGACGTACCGTGTGCGTACGCCTTTGCCTCGGCTTCGCTTCGGCTGCATCCCTCGATCACCTCAGGCGCTGGTCAGCGCTTGAGGGCGCATTGGCACCCTTTGGGTGCCTCGCGCTCTTGTGGGTGCGCGCCAGCCTTGTTGTTCCGAGGCTGACCAAAACGCAGGGTCGCAGTCGCAAGGAGTGAAGTCAGTCCACCTTCAAGCAGCGGACGAATTTGTTTGCTGTCTGGATGTCGGCGGGAATGGCCAGAAAATCCATGCTGCCGAACTGGTTGAGTTTAACGTACTGAGCGGCGCGAGTGTCATCGAGATCCGTGCTCCAGAAGCCAGCACCAGGTATGTCTGCCGAGGTGCCGTTGTAATAGGGCGAATTGTAGTGCACGGATTCGATCGCATCCGGAACAGCGCGGAACCCGTAGAGATCGACGGCATTCTGATCATTCCAGATCTCCTTGGCCTTCAATGCGTTGCCGAGATTACCGTTGGAGAGTCCGGGTTGCGACAGGAGGTATGCGCGGAGTTGGTGCCAATCCTTCTGGGATGGGATCGTCCATCCTTCTGGACAGATTTTGTTATTGACTGCCAATACCCAGTTGTAGGAAGTGCCTGTCTTGATGCTGGTGGTGATGTATTCGTCAGCGGCGACGACCCGTGGTTGGTAGTTCAGGTTCTTGGCCATCCATGTCTGGGTGCCGATCTTGACGGTTGGATAGGACTGTCCATCACGTGTGTCGACCTCGAACTGGTACAGGATCGATCCGTTCCAGGGGGCGATGGGATACTTGAAGTAGTCGGAGACCACTTCACTCGGATGCCAGCCGGGCATGGTGGCGATCGCGCGGATCACGAACATCTTGTTCATGGGAATCTTCCCTTGGTAGGTAGGGGAGCTTGGCGAGGGGGCCGTTCCATCCAACGTGTAGTGGATGGTGGAGCCAGGCATTGGGGAAACGATCTCCAGGGAGTCTGTTGTGTAGTCGAATATCGAACCGCTGGACAGGATGGCGGGAGAGGCGAGAGTGTTATCCCGCATATAAGCTCTGCTGCACCCCGTCGCTTCCGAAGTGTCACCATTGGGGGTGGTTACGAAGACTCTAATGGATCCGATCGCAGCAGAAATAGGGCCTTGATAGTCCATGACTGGGAATTCGAGCTCAGGTGCTACGATATAGATGTTTTGATACTGGTAATGGATCTTTGCGCCGGGAGTGGTGGTCGAGATGACGACGGTGTCATCGGTGTAGGCGAACTCTGAACAGGTTGGCGGACTTGGTCTCGCGGGGGCACTGGGTGGCGTGGATGCGACTCCCGATGAATCGGATGGTTTCGGTTGGGTGGCGGCTGTGATCTGATCGCAGGAAGTGAACAGAAAACCAAGAGCAAGGCAGGAGAGGAGGGATTTCGATGCGGACATGTTCGACCTCGTGGACTGGTGGGGCGTGTCCCTAACAAGATCGCACGGATTCCAGATCCGAGTTGGGCATGATTCATAGAACACCGACGCGAACCTCGCCTGGGTGATTTGTATCAAGCCATTGAATCCACCAATCGCGGATTTCGCCCCGTCCTTGCGAGGGACAAGGCGACAACCAATGGACTTTGGCCAGGCGATCCGTCGTGTCGATACTGGCTGTGGCAGGAGCTTTTTCAGGGTATCCGCACGACAGAATTTGGAAGGGAAAATGGAAAGGGGGATCAGAGCCGGATGATGCTAGAATTCACCAAAAGCGAAGACAGCGGAGGCAAAAAATGACGCGAAGCACGAAAGGAAAGACCGTTCCCGGCGATTGCCTCGTGTTCTATCCGACCATGGGGAGAGGAGGAGGGAGATTCATCGAACTTCTCAACACGGATGGCGGTGTGGACCCATCTCGCCGCGCATCCTTGCCATCCTGTTCAGGCGCTGGCTGGGGCCATGGTGGCCCTTTCTCCAGGAGGGTTTTCGGATTGGAAGGATTGGGCGCTCCTTCTACCGCTTGGAGGCGGGTTCGTCTTGAGCGTCGTCCCTCCGTCCACTGCGTGCGGGTTTTCCGGGAGGATTGAATACGAAAACATGCTCGGTTCGAACCCAGGCACTGCGCATCTGGTGACCCTGGAAAGATCCTGCATCTTTCGCGGATGGCTCCGAACTGGATTTGCGCAGGTACGAGTCCGTCCGAAAGGATTTTTGCGCCATCGCCCGGAATCGTCCTGATCTGGCCGAAGGTGTTTTTTCCGGCAGGAATTGTCGATGGATCCGGAGGTAGACACCCCCACCTGGAAACTCGTGCGTGGTCGATCGCCATCGGGTGGGCTGGGGCATCGTCCCGCCCATGCTCGCTCTCAAGGCCGCGATGTGACGACCCGGAACGGCTGCTAGCCTGAGGAGCCCTCAGGTCGGCTCGAGCGCATCACCACGCTGAGCAATTCCGCTCATCTGGGAGGCGAGCGATTCCACGCGAAGGGACACCCTCCAGCGCAGTTGGCGGTCCAACCAAAGCATCGCCGGGCCGTGCACGCTCGCTCAAAGCAAAAGCGAGATCGATTGGGCGCGTTCTCGGAACATCCCGCTCGCTCGCGGATCCTTTCGATGAAACGTCGGTGGCCCGCCGCGGAGGACTCCGCCATTTCCTTGTTTTCGCTCGAATCGTTTCGCCCGTGGCTCTACATCAGGCGAAAGAGCGAGGTGGCGGCTGCGAAGGCCACATACGCCATCCCGAAGGATTGGAGCCCATCGATCGGTGGTCTCTGCATTTTCAATGGCCAGTTCCATTTCTTCGGTCTGGATCTGGAATCCTCGCAGCGATGGCCGTGAGCAAGGCTTCCTGTCCGGGAAATGGTGGTAAGGTGCGGCATGACTCACGCTGATCCTGCGGGCAGCTTCACGAAGAGTGAGCGCAGCGATCCCTCCTTGCTCCAGGATTTCCAGTCCGGCTCGCACCAGCGCTTGGCGAAGATCCCCGTGGTAGGTCAGGGAAGGGGCGAGAGTCCTGCTGCGCGGCACGTTTCATGGAGCGCAATGTATGGAACTTTTGTACCTCGAAAGCATGGATGGTGTGATCGATAGGAGTTTGCACATGGGCGAAGCCGGAAAACGACGCGTAATGCGAAAGGGCCAAGACTCGCAGGACTGTGCCGTGGCGTCTGCCCTGCTTTTTGGTCCTGGCGGTCACGACCTGGCTGTGGAGCCCGCTGAATATACCGGGAGGTGGGCGTTGGACCGGGATCGCTCGGACGATCTTGAAAAGGCGGTCGATCGCGCACTGGAGCCGGAAAACCTGGTGACGCGCATGATGGCTTCGCAAGCGGATCCTGAAGTCCGCCAAAGTGCCTGGAAACGATGGTAGTTTCCTTGTTGGTGGGGAAATGGCCTCCTCGTGACCACCGAGACACAATCCTCGCCGGGTTCCACTCTCCGGGGAACATCGGTTCTTTGGCCGCGACCGAAGGGCGCTCCCTGTCAAGATTAAGCTGGACGACGGGCTCCTTAATTGGTGGAAACCTTCCAGACCGGGATCACGGAACCAGAGTCCAACGATTTTCGCTTTCCGGGGACGGGAAATTCGTATCCGTGGGGGTGGAAGTGGCGAGCCTGAGGTTGGAAAGGAAGATTTCCTGAACAGGTGTGGCCTTCTATCAGCCAAGCTTTGAACCCAGCGCCAGTTCAGAGACTTTTGGGACGGTCGATTTGATGAGCTTGGCGGCGAGTTCCGAAGTTCGGGGTATATTGAACGGCTTGGAGATCACAGACACTCCTGAACGCGCAGGCTTGGTCGTTGCTCGAGTGCATCCAGATCCCCGAGGTGATCAGGATGGGCGTGTTCCAGCCCCGTTCCTGGATCTTGGCCAATGCGTCTTCACCACGCATTCCCGGCATGTTCTGATCCATGACAACCAAGTCGAACCCCGCTCCTTTGTCAAATTTCTGACAAAGCGTCGTATCC
>JADKBN010000004.1 GCA_016715065.1 Fibrobacterota bacterium | reverse complement strand
CCGATCACCACGTTGTCAAATTCCGCAACACAGGAAACCTGGGGAAGGAAATCCCGTGGTCCTGCATGAGTCGAACCAGGTGTTCGTCGCACCAAAGCGGTACAGATTCCAGAACGCCTCGCGAGTCAGCTTACTCCACCTGGGCGAAGTCGGAAAACTTGCAGGGGCCGAAGGATCAGACGAGATGGTTCGTACACGCAACCGTTCATGCGGGTCCGGCTCCAGGGTGAAGCGGTGGGTGCAAGGATTCCAGACCAGGCGCGCCGGCCAATGGGGTCAAGCACATCCCAAGACTTTGAACAGGTGGCCGTTGCGCGGGCACACGCCTTCAAATGGGAGGAATGCCGCCGCTAACCCCAAAATGAGGGGAGGAGCGGCTTTGGCGGACTGGGCTACTTCAACGCCCCTTGGCGCGCTGTAAGCCGTCCGCAAGTCTCCCCTGGCCTTTTCCACGTCGTGACTTGATGGTCTCCCAGGCGTTGTCGCTGGATGCGTTCAATTCGGCCAGGCGCCTTGGTCTGGGCCATCTTTCTGCTCGAGGTCCTGGATGGTGCCTTTGGGCTTGGATGCGGGTGGTCGTGGCGACAGCGATCTTCGCATGCGCCTTGAATTCCGAGGTCTTGGCATGGATCAGTTCCAGTTCGGCTTCGACCTTCTGTTTGTAGGCTTCCGGATTGGACACGCGTGACCTAAGTTTGTTTGAATGGGAGTATTTCGCAGAGATGCCGTGGGACTCTTCCTCTGCTCGTATTTCGGGGTACGGGAAGCGAAAGGACGTCGTGATGCGGCGGTTTTCCCCAGAGCCGCACCCCGGCCGCCTATTTCGCAGTAGTGGCTTTGCTCCAGTAGCCATCGCGTATGTAGTGCTGTGCAGGGCGGCTCGTAGTCGCGCCTCCAGCAGGGCGGTCTCTGAATACCCGACCGTTGGGAATGTCTTGCCGGGTCTGGACACCACGACCTTCCTTCCAACCAACTGATACGATCCACTGGGAAGAGATCAGCACCTTCTTCCCGGCCACCAGTTGGTGGTGTCGACTACCAGGTAGCGCGGATGGTCCACGAATCGCAGTCGATGACATATTCTGCCACGTGACCGACCTCCCCGTCGAAGGCCTCGATGACGTAGCCGGAGTCCGTCCAGGCCCGGCGCAGGTTGCGGTCTTCGCTGTGGGCGCGTTCGCGGGAAAGACCCCAGTTTTCGAGTGCGGCGTGGTCCGGCATGGGGATAGTCGCCCTACGCAAGGGACCTCCCCAATACGAAGGCCAGCTGTTGTATGCGTGTACGACCGAACGGGCGGGAAACCGGTCTGTGGCTGTCCTGATCCGACTGTCCTTGATCTGTTAAGCTTCGGAAAGATCCACATTGATCGCTCCTTTCCCGGTTCACGGAAGTGATCGCGTAGGGCGAGATCAGCACATCCTTTCCCACGAGCCAGTTCCCGGTCTCCACCACCAGGTAGCGAACGGTCCAATGCTTGTCGTCGAAGTAGAACTCTCGACCGATCCGATCTCCCTCGTCGTTGGCGGGGATCCGGTAGTGCTTCAGATGGTCTGCTTTTTTCCAACACGGAACCTGTTTCTGATGTGTACGTTTTTGTCCGTAAGGGCATTGGCTCGTCGCGTTCATGCGCGCCGAGGGCCATGTTCATCGAGCCTCCCCGGGGGGTCTTCGCGGGAGTGAGCCCGATTAGCCACCCTGCGGAAGGCCGGGTTTTTCGTGGGATGCGAATCCGCGCTGCGAAGCGAGCACTTCCGGGAATGCAATCCGGATCGAATCAAACCGAAGACGCAAGGCTTGTCAGAAAGAGAGCCGGGATCGTTGTCCGCGATCGGCGGCCGACCACCCGAGAAACGCCTTCAGAGGCTTGCGCCTTGTCGTTGGGAATGTTCATGGGTTGACCCGATGCTCGTGATCTCAACAGACCTAAGAGCCTACAACCTCCCGACCTTGCGCCCACCTGCTCGAACCTTGCCCTCTTGCCCATGTCCAGCAGCCATGCGTCTCGGGAGGCAGGACATTTTTTGTGCCTCTGGTGGAATTCGTGGCATGGCTCGGCTGGCGCCGATAGTTTCCACGAGACGAGAACGTGGACTGGACGGAGTGGAAGCGTATGCCGATCCCGAGGGAAAGGCCCGCAAGCTGAAACAGTTGCGACAGCGACTCTTTCCAACATTCGTCGGAATCTGGTTTCGCCTTCGCGCAACGTTGTGGGAATCCCCCGTTGGTGGCGGAGTCCTCTATCCGTTCTTCGACTGCTGTTGAGCCGGTGATCGCAGGGGCGGCGATGAGCCTCAGTTCCGTGTCGGTCATCGGCAACGCCCCGCGACTGGGAAACACCTCGTTTCGGCGAAGGACGTCCCCAAAGCCCTACTTCGCGAGAAAGTCGTTGCTCCAGTCGTCCTGGCGGTTGTAGTGCTTGTGCAGGATGGCTTCGGCAATCGCGTTCTGGAGGGCCTTCTCGGAAAGTCGGGCGAATTGCGGATGGCTTCCCGTCATGCCGATGTCGATCTTTCCTCCAGCCAATCGATGCTTTTCCGATCCAGCGGGAGGAAATCAGGACCTTCTTGCCCACCCACCAGTTGGATGTGTCCACCACCAGGTAGCGGATGGTCCAGGAATCGCAGTCGATGACAAAACCTCCACATGGCCGATCTCACCGTCCGTGGCCTCGACGTTGTGGCCTGCGTCGTCCTTGGTGCTGCGCAGATTCCGATCTTCGCTTTCGGCCTTCGCCCGCGAGCGATCCCAGTGCCCGAGCGCGGTTCCCGCGAAGGGATAGTTCCCCCAGGCGTAGGGACCGCCTCAACAGGGAAGGCCAACCGTAGGCGTTGGGGACTCCTCGAAGGGTCGGGAGACCGGCCGGTGGCTGTCCTGATCGGGGCTGCCCTCGTTCTGCTTTTTCGTGAGGTTGACGTGGATGATCTTCTTGTCGCGATCCACCGAGGTGATGGCGAAGGGCGAGATCAACACGTCCTTTCCCGTGAGCCAGCTGCCGGTTTCGGCAACCAGGTAGCGCACGGTCCAATGCTTGTCGTCGAAGTAGAACTCTTCGACCGAGCCGATCTCCCCGTCCAGGGCGTGGAGTTCGTATCGCTTCAGGTCATCCGCTTTTTCCAACATGTGATTCCTCGATTCCTTGGTTCAGAACGTGTGCTTACCTGGCCAGGTCCTTGTCCCAGTAGTGGACGCGCTTGTAGTGTCCGTGCAGTTTCTCTTCCGTAGTCTCGCGAAAGGAGGGAGGCCTCCGTGTATTCGGGGGAGTTGGTGACCTCTTCCCGTGTCATTAGGGACCGACACTTTTGGTCCGCCCAGTCGATCTGGCCGATCCACCGCGGCGAAACCAGGACGCTTTCCGGCCACCAGCTCCTGGTGTCGACCACCAGGTATTGGATGGTCCACGACGCCTCGTCGAGGATGAAGTCCTCGACGTGCCCGATCTCCCCATCCCTCGGCTTCCAGCTGGTATCCGGTGACTTCCTTGGTGTCCAGAAGACTGTGCTCCCAGGCCGTTTCCGCCTTGCGGTCGAGTCCAACTGGTTGTGGGCTTGCGCGACCTTCAGATAGGTTCCCCAGGCGAAGGTCCCGTCCCAGTAGGAAGGCCAGCCGTAGTGGCTGTTGTAGGATTCCTCGAACTGGCGGGAGACGGTCTTGTGCGCCTCCAGGGAGGGGCCGTCCTCGATTTGTTTCCGCGTCTGGCCGAGGGAGATCGTCCTTGCCTCGCGATCGATCGAGATCACCGACAGCGGCGAGATCAGGACCAACCTCTCGGTCAGCCAGTTGCCGGTGTCGGCCACCAGGTAGCGCACGGTCCAGCTCCTGTCGTCGAAGTAGAACTCCGCGACCGAACCGATCTCCCCGTCCAGGGCGACCAGCTTGTAGCCCTTGAGGCTCTTGGCTTTTTCCAGCGTGTTCACTGATTCGGTGTTGCCGCCCCCACCCGGGACTTTCGCCTCGGGTCGTCGGAAGGACTTGACGCTTTTGGCTATCTCATCAATTTCTTGCCGATTTCGGCGACACGCTTTCCCAGGTACCGCGCCCCACCGAGATCGATTTCCGTGGGCTGCTGTTTCCCGTCGCTGCCTGCGATCGTGGAGGCTCCGTAGGGAGATCCCCGCCGACCTCGTCGGTGCGCGGACTGGCCTCGAACGAATAGCGCAATCCCACCACGACCATCCCTTGGTGGAGGAGCGTGGTATGGAACCCGAACGACAAAGTCCGGCGCCGGTCGACGTCGGACAAGGGAATCACCGCCGTTCCGCCAATTTTGTGTTTACTCAAGGCCTGCATCTGGCCATCCCGGGACTTGATGTGGTCGTAGGACTGTTGCAGGATCCGCTCGAGGATGGGCAGCTGGATGTCGCTCAACCGCTTGATGTACAGGCACGCCTTGCTGGTGGTGTGTTTGCGGAGCTGGGTGAGAAGCTCGGAATGCCTTGCCGTGCCGTCCATCAGGTAGAAGGTGATCTTTAAGCCTTTCGGGGATGGAACCCGAGAACATGGCAATCTCCCTCGCGTCCGCTCTCGTACTTGTAGTGGTAGGTGTCGAACCCGAAGGTCGCCACATTCCACAGCTTGGGTTCATGACCGCTGATGCCTCGCATCCTGTCCAGGATCACCAGGCAATCGACTCTCAACGCTTCGTCTTCCAGGGAGGCGAGGACGACGTTGACCTGGTTGGCATCCAGGGCGGATGGAATCTCGTTGGGTTTGGGCTTTTTGGTGGTTGCCATGGGGAATCCTCCGGTATCGGGGAAAATACATGGCTTTGTTTCCCGACTTGCGCGCCGGAAGGCTCCCGGCTGGTGCGTACTTTCCCGCCGCCCCAGACATTTTATGTCAATGTCTACGCATCGGGGCCGGTGGTATATTCCTATGATCGCGCTTTCCGGCAGCTGCTAAAAATGGGTGCTGCCTTGAATACGCTTTAGCATTCGCGAACATGTATTGCACGCACAAATTCGACCAGATCAAGTCGGTCAAGATCTGTCGCGAGCAGGCAACTACCGAGGAGCACGCCGTCGGGCGTCGCGTCCTTGAGCTTCTCCACCCCGGCGCGCAAGTCGCCGGCCATGTGGTGGCTGTTGTTCCACGGAAAGTCCTTCCGCGTCGACGACACCACATACTTCGGCTTGGCCTCCAGCTTGACCGCCCACTCGCGAATCACCATGGGCGCCTCGACATCGCCGCGAGCAACGGCAGGCCAGTAGCCTTCCATCATCTCGTAGGTGACGCGCCCCACAATATCGCCCTGCCTCGTCCAAGATGCGTGTGAAGAACGCAGGGTCTCGTCATCAGCGATCCCCGCTTGCGGTCGACGCATCCATCCAAAGTGACGTTGATGCTGAAGGTCAAGATTCCCAAGCGATGTCCTCCGGTGCCCGATTTTCATACCAAAGTTACAAGCCATATTCAATGCTTTTCCATCCGTCCACCACCCCAACCCTGCGCAGCGAAGCGCCCGCGGACAGAGCGACAATCAGACAAATTCCGTCAACCAATCAAGGCTGGCACGGGGGTCCGGGGGGCGCGGTTCATGGAACGGCCAATGAAACCGGCGATATCGATCGCGTCCCTGATGATCTCGCCACATCTACGGACGATCATCCCACCCGGCGCACCTGGCTGGTTTGGCATGGCCGTTCCAGTTAGCGCCCCGGCGGCCGGATCCCCAAAGGGGGCGCCGGAGCCCCTTGGCCCGCGGTCACGGGGTGCGCGGCCGCACCGTGAATACGGCACCCGGGCCGCCCCGGAAAGGCTCGGCGCAGCCGAATAAGGCTCCAGCGTTAAGCCCAATACTGTTTAGTTACGGATGACTATGATTTTTGGCTTTGAAGCATTGGCTGCGATGGACGCGTGAGCTTTTGTGCGGATGTTGTAGCTACTCATCTTGCGCTTGACCCCGGTGGTTGTATCGCCCTTCCTTTCAGGGACACGATTCAGGACGATTTCCTTCAGCGCATCCTCATAGTTCTTCTTCAACCGAGCCTTGCTCATCCAGGGGGGAAAAGCTGCCTTTGCAGCAGCTTGCGACGGATGATCCGCACGGTTGCCGTGAAGGAAATACGGTCTGGGTCGTCGCCGATGGACTGGGCCGCGTCGAGCATGATTCGTCGCACCGCGTGATGGACAAAGCAGAAGTCCATAGGCTTCCTGTTTGACAAGATCTGGCGTCTTGCTCCGCAAGAGCGCTGATCTTCCGCGCAAATGAGTCTTCAACTCGTCCAGAAGGATCTCGATCTCCCATCGCTCCTGGTACAATCTGGCCAACTCGAGAGCGGGTGCTTCGCGAGGATCCAGTAGCGTTGTGATGAGCCGGTACCTCGCCCTTCGGTATCCGGCTTGGCTACGCCATCGAGCTCGTATTCGATGACTCCCAGTGATCGCTTGGGCACCAGTCCTGGCCGATTCCCTGGATGCATTGAGCAAGGCAAGCGTGCTTCCGTCCTTTAAGGTCTTGATCGGCTCCAGCTTGATGTTGATCCAACTCTCCAAAGCAGTTGGGCCGCTTTGGGAGAAGGTTGCCCATATGTCGTGACCAATAAACCCCCGGTCAGCCAACAGCAGCATTTTCTTGTCGAGGCGATCCGTCATTTCCCGAGCCAATGTGCGCTCCGAGTCGCGGTAGGATCCAAAAGCCGCACCGACGACCGCATGGCTTCCGCACTCGGCCAGCAACGTCATGCGCAGTTGGGGAAAGGCCGTTTCGCCTCGCCCGGATTTGGAGCGCCCGAATGCATCCTCGTTAGCCTGCGTGTCCTGAGTATCCAGTGTGGTTCCATCCATGGCCATCACGCGAAGACCTTTCCAGAAGCAACCACGGATGGAAGGTGTTCCGAGAGGGCGACAGCATGAGAGAAACAATTGGCGCAAAGGCTCCACGCCTACACGCGGGTGCGCGCTTGGCTGATCGCTCCTTTGGTGGCCACCTGGATGGCTCCATTCCAAAATGTCCCAGCGAATCCAGAAGGCATCGCAGAACTTCCTGAATGCTCGCTTCCATAAACAAGCCAAGGGCCAGCACGTAGTAGACAACCACGTGAACAGGCAGGAGCCGATTGCGCCCCGGCGGAAGGCCAGAGCGATCCAGCGCTGAATCGATCGCCGAACGTGGATACGTACGCGCCAAAAGACCGATGCTCACTTGATCGGTCAAGCGCATCCCCGAACCAAGAATCGCGAGTGTCCGTGCCATACTCCCTCCTTGTGGAGAAATATGGCAATTAGAATTCTATCTAAACAGTATTGGCGTTAAGCCGGAAAAAGCCAGACGCGCAGCGTCAAAGGCTCCGCGCAGCGGAAATCCAAACGCGCAGCGAAAAGCTTTTGAAACACCAATGTCTTATCCTTGCACCTTCATCGCGCATTCCCGCCAAAACGGATCGCGCCTGGCAGAAAGGAATGGCGTGGAACCAATGGCCGAGTATGGCGCCGATCGGAAAGGGCTCGTATGGGCCTACGAATTTTCGGCGGGAGGAGCAGGGGTGGCCGTCGATCCCGCGCGCACGGACTCGAGGCGAAGCCGGAGGTGGGCCGTCGCTTTTCGTGGTACCATCTCTCCTTGGCTCGCAGTGCCGCCGAAGCCTGGATGCGCGAGACCTTGGGGCTTCCGGATGCGTTCTTCGGGGCGATCCACGACTCGTCGGCTTCCACCCGCATCGAGCAGGATGGCGAATCGCTGGTCGCCGTGATCCACGATGTCGTGTTCGATTTCCAGTTCGACCCGGAGGCCGTCTCCACCGCGTTCGTCTGCGTGCGGCCCGACCTTCTGGTGACGGCCCGCCTGCGTCCCTCCGGTCGGTCGACCGCCTGCGGGAGAGGGTGCGCGCCGGAGCCGAGTTCGATTCGCCCGCCCACCTGCTGGCCTCGCTGTTCGTGGATCAGGCCGAGGCGCTGTCTGACATTTCCCGTCAAGCCACCCTGAAGGTGGACCGCATCGAGGATACGATATCACGTGGCCGCCTCTCCCGGAGCCGGGAAAAATTGGGGTCGCTGCGCAGGGTCCTGACCCGGATCCAACGCCTGCTCGCGCCCGAACCCTCGGCGTTCTTTCGGCTACTGAACCGCCCGCCCTCGTGGATGGATCCGGCCGTAGTGCAAGAGCTCCGGCAATCGGCAGAAGAATTTTCCGCCGCCGTAGCCGACTGCGCCGCCCTCGCCGACCGGATTCGGCTCCTCCAGGAAGAAGTCGCCGCGCGCGCATGAACGAGAGTCTGAACCGCACCCTGTTCATCCTCACGGTGGTCACGGTCCTGGCGCTCCCGGTCAACATGGCCGCAGGTTTGTTCGGAATGAACGTCGGCGGAATCCCGTTGTCGGACTCCAGCCACGGCTTCATTCTCATCTGCACCATCCTGCTCATCCTGACCTGCCTCCTCGCCTGGCTCTCCTTCCGACGAAGAGGCGACTGACCCAATCGGATCCCCTGTCCGCCTCCCCAAGGATCGGAAAGGCGCGATTCCGTCAACGGCGTGACCGAACCACCACCGCGTGGTGGCCCTCGACCGAGGAAATTCCCCGAGAACCTCAATCCATCAGACAACGCACCGACTGTTTGGCGAGCTTGTTGATGCTCTCGAACATGGTGTTCTCGTTGTGACTGTACATCTCGAAAAGCTCGGCGGAAGTCCGGAAGGTTTCCTTCCGGCTCCACCAGTACCCCATGATGGCGCCACCTTCCAAGCTTCCCCCGTTCCAACGACCGCCAGGAAGCGCGCGAAACCCGTGCTTGTCCTCGCCGTAGCTGGAGCCTTGCCAGAAAAACGGCGATTTGAGTCGGTTGCCATCGTAGCTGTTGTCCGGATCCACCGCGGTCTGCAGGCTGGTCCATTCCTCGGTGCTGGTACATGCCAACCTGCGGGACAGATGCCACGGTGGGCGGCCACCTCTCCGCTCCAGAGAGTGGTGTCGAAGGCACGGCCAAGATCCATCATCTCGGTCCATTTGTAGAGCCGGCCGTACCTGGCGCACGAATCTTCGCTACCCTGGCATACCCCCAGCTTTCCATCCGTGCCGGCGTAGGCGAGGTTTTGCGCCAGCCAGATCTGCGATCCGACCTTGACCGACCGATACACCGTCGTGTCACGGCCGTCTTCCGGCCAGCCATAGATGATCGCGGCGTTCCATGTGGTGTCGAACACCCGGACAATCCCGGTGCGCGGTGCCGTCAAGGTGTCCCGGAGGAAGACCTTCCCGTTTTTGGAAAACACCAAGGTATCCTTCGCATCGGAACCCGCCTTGCGGGAGGCCATCGCACGGGCAGCCGGCGGAAAACTCGCGACACCTCGCCCTTGGGGTCGTGGCCCAGAACGAAACCCGGATCCGCCCCTGCTCCAAAAACAAACCACTCGTGAGAAACGATCCCCCGATGCCCTTGCGGGGAAGGACGTCGGTCCCGACTCCGAGGGTCCAGTCCCCCGAGTTGTCCGTGGTGGCCACCTCGTCGCTACCCGACATCTTCACCGTCACTCCGTTCAAGGGCGAACCCTTGAGGTCGAGCACCTTACCGGAGGCCCGAACCTCGGCGGCCTGGACGGAGGGTGCGGAAAAGCCACCCAGGAGACAGAAAACGGCAGAAAGCGAAACGAAGTGGCGAGGATTCATCGGACGATGCCTTCAGGTTGAAACGGAGCGGGGCGAACCCGACTTGATGGACTCAGGCATCCATGATAGCATTCATGCTGAGTGCATGCGGCAGGATCGCCGCCCCGGGAAAAAGCCCGACGCAGGGAGTTTGGTGCTTTCCACCGACACCTTGCCATCGTTGGGCGCACCGATCATGAGGCTGTTGATCCAGTTGATGGACCTGTCTCCGGCAATGACACCCAGCTCGAAGGGGCGATCCTGGAGGGTGGCCGGCTTCGATGCGGAATCTGTCCCCAGTTCGCTCCCTGCCGGCCCGTTGATGCGTTGGAACACCGACCAGCCTCGGAGGAAATCCACCACCTCGCTTCCGTGGTTGGGCGGCCCCAGCATCACCACCCTGCCCAGGTTGGGGATGTCGTGGCGGGCCAGGCGGTTTCTTACCAGGATCGCTCCCATGGAATGGGTCACGAAATGGATCTTGTCATATTCTGACATCAAGGGCGTTTCCAGGGCGCGGCCGATCGCCTGCTCGCTCAAGGAATCGATGGAATGCTTGCGGGAGGGATAGTCCACGTTGTGGACCGCATACCCCTGTCGTTCCAGAGCCTGGGCCATCTTGGCCATGGATTTGGATGTGCGCGCCAGCCCATGCAACAACACCACGCACTCCCGCGGGCGACGTGCTGTGTCGGCGCTTCGCGTCGTTTCCATGTCTGTTCCTCCCCTTGCAGCAATTCCAGTCATCCAAACCAGCAAGACCACCAAGCGTTTCGTGAGATCCTCCACGGAAAAAAGCCCCCCTTCAACACCGGCAACTTCCAAGCCACGTACGTTCCAGCCCTCTATTTCCCTCCTCCCACACCCCGCAGCAGTCCAATGCCTGCATCCCGCCAATCCCGCCTGCCCACACTCGGCCAGCGAAGCGGCGCCGAATTTTTACGGGCCGCCCGGGAAAGCCCGGCGCAATCGAATGAAATCCCGGCGCAAAGAACGGATGTAAATTGACTCGCGTTCCCCGTTTCACCTCGCGACTTCCCCCTCTGTAGGTCTCTCCATGTCGGAATCTTCCCTGACAGTCTCCGCATCGCCTTCTACCCGGGTCCTGTTGAAGGATCTGCCACCCGAGGTCATCCAGTCTCTCCGCCAAATGGGCGCACAGGGGAACCCCTATGCCCTTGTCAACCACAGCTGGGCGGCTTGGGCACATGGGTTCGTTCTCTCGGGAGCCATCCTGGCGAGCATTGGGGTCGGCCTCGCCGTCTCCGACTATCCTCTGATCGGGGTATTGATGATCGCGGCCGGGGCCTGGTTGACGATGGTGAATTTAAAGAGAGTGGTCATCGATCTGAGGAGTCCGGTCCAGCCCGGCTTGTTCGTTTCCAACACGCATGTGATCCAGATCAGCGGTGGCGTTTGCACCTGTTTCCCTTTTGCACGGATTCGAGAGTTCCTCGAAGTCCAGCTCCACGCAAGTGTCCCGTTTGTCCCCCAAGGCTCTCTGACCCACCTGAACAGCATCCTGACCATGGTCCACGATGACGATTCCAGCATTCGGATGGAAGTGACACAGGCTTGGTCGTCCGAGCTACGCCGTCGAAGGGAAGTCGAACATGCCAAGTTGTTGCGAGGTGGATCCCCGAGCCCATGGCCAAGGGACCTGTTCGGGAAATGGGGGGCGGCAAAGGCGGATGGAGCAACAGCCCCCGCGAAGGGCGCATCCGCCGTAGAAGCTTCTCTCGCCATGTCCTTCGCATGGAAAGATCTCGGTGACGGGAATCGATCCTACCTCAAATCGCTGTTCCAAACGAAAGGCCGCTTGAGCATCGAAAGTCCTGTCGCCCCCCAGAGCTTCGCGATCTTGGGAACGATCGTATTTCTGCTCCTGGCTCCATTTGCCAGTTTCTGGACATCCGTGCCATTCACCACGGTGCCGGCATGGATCTCCTTCGCGCTGGCCACGGAAGTCACCTGGCTTGGCCGTAAGCACTTGGCCAGGATGCTTCCATGGCGAGTGAAAAACGGTCTTGCCTCGGATTCCACCCACCTGTTTGTGGTGAACGACGGGACGGTCCAAGTGATGAAGCTCGACTCCGTCCGTGCGGCAGGATCGGATCGGCAGGATCTTTTCCTGGACCTGGGATCGATCAGGATCGCCGTGCCGTTTCGGTGCCCCGAAGGAGCAATGGACCGGCTCAGACTTTTTTTGGCAGAGAAGACGGATTCCCAGCCGGATGCCCCACCCGTCCCCCAGGGCTGGTCGAACCTCCCTCCAGCCGATGGATCCACGCGACCAGGCCCTCCGAACCTGCCTGCGTGGCTGGCTCTGATCGCCTCCCTGGTGGCGGCAGCCCTCTTCCATGCCAACCACGACGAACTCCTGCACCTGGAAAAATGGGAGCGCTGCAAGGAGACCGGAATGCGAAGCGATTGCGTCCACTCCATCGGTCCGGATTCTCCTGCCTGGTATGTCCACGTGGTCGATTCCGTGGAATGGCTGCGCGCCGAAACACTGTCCACCCTCGAAAGCTACGACGACTATCCGAGGGGTTTCGAGCATGCGGAGCACGAGACCGAAGTTCCCTCGAGAATGCGCGCCGTCGCGGATTCCTGCCTGCGCTTGGAATCTGGCCTGGAAAGCAAATCCAGCTTGGAAGCCGCCCGGCTTCGCTTCCTGCGAAAGGTGTCGGAAAACGGCAAACTGGTGCTCCCCGTCCATCTGGAGATGGACAGCGCATCCTGGGATCCCACGAGCGGTTATGGCGAAGATCCCTGGCTCCAGTCTCCGCGCAGCACCGAAGCCAATGCCTTGATGCAGTTACGGCCAAGGATCTGCAAGTCTCTCGGTTTTTCCGGAGACCTGCGGATGATCGTCGAGCAAACCGATTCCAATCCTGCGGTTTTCCTTCGCGCGCACTGGAACACCCCCTACAACGGAACCCTCCGCATCGACGCTTCGCTGGACCGGCCCAACGCCGATGCCCCCATGGAAACCTGGTCCCTTTCCTGGTCGGAAATCGCCCAGGCGACAACCGCAGTGGATCCGTTCTGGATACGCTGAGGATGGAGTCCTCCCACTGCTATTGGCCCAACAACCCACCCGGCCAGCCTCGGCGGAAATCCACCACCTCGCTTCCGTGACATGGACGTTTCCGCAATTCCGGCGGAAACCTGCTAGGCCCCCAAGGCCGCCAGCAGTCCCAGGATTCCTCACTCCAAACGCCATCGCCATACATGACGGTTTCCGTCAACAAATGGACCTGGTCGACTACGCACGTTCACCACGTCCCCACATCGAGCTGCAGCATGAAAAACTTGGCAACGTTCCGAGAGACGACCGCACCTGCTTGCAGCGACAGACCCACATTCCGTCCGAAGGAGATGCCTAAATCCGTACCCAGAAAGATCGTAGGAAGGGTGGTTGATTTGTTCACATTCCGATCCGAAGGCTCGTAATTATTCGCTGGCTTCATGGGACCTTGCGCGAAGGACACCCCGAAACCACCGAGCCACAACCAGGAAACAGCGCCACCCGAAAGGGGGTCGGCTCCCACCAGGGCGTGGCACGAAGAGAGCGCCCGATCAGGATAGGATTCCCCTCCGAGTTGAGGACCGATTGGAATTTCCCTGAGGTCCAAAGCCTGGAATCCGTAGACCAGGTGGCCACCGCGTTTTCCCGTAAGCACTCGTCCACCGCTGGAAAGCAGGTAGCTGCTGATCCCAATCCCACCTGTCAGCCGAAGCTTGAGGTCATTCTCCCAGTCAAACGTCTCCCCCTCGACCCAGGTCCTTGCCGTGTGCATGGTCGTGGAGGAATCTGCATCCACCTTCGTTTCCACAGTCTGGGGTACCTCCGCATCCGGGTCCGCTTCGATATCCCCCTCCGCCATCGCAAGCGAAGCCAACACCCCCATCCATGCCATCGTCCGCCAAACCATAGGACCTCCCCAGCCGCCATATTTCTGCGCGCAAACCAGTATAGGGCAAACCCCATTCCACATCCAAAACCAAATCCCAATCATCCTTCCCCGTTCCCTCCTGCAACCCCCACCTTGCACCCCAGTTCATCCTACCGCAGTCTGATCCGCCAACCGCCGCCGTTGTTGCATTCCATCCGTTTCCGATTTCAGGGCAATTCCCCGCCAACCCCACCACCATGAACAAAGGGGTTCGCTTCGCATAGGGCGATTCATGAATCGCCCCTACCTCGCACCCTGCCGTACCATCTTCCCACCACCGCCCTTGTCGCCTCCGGCGACCAACCGAGGCCCCAATTCCTGCAGTTGTCGATACAGCCAGCCTCTCACACCCACCGGCCCTCACCCGGCCAGCGAAGCGGCGCCGGAAATCGGCAATCAGACAGATTCCGGCAATCAAGCTGAACTGGCACGGGGGTCCGGGGGGCGCGGGTCATGGAACGGCCAACAAATCCGGCGATATCGATCGCGACCCTGATGTTCTGTCCACGTCCACCGAGGTTCATCCCATCCGGCGCACCTGGCGAGGCAGGCATGGCCGTTCCAGTTAGCGCCCCCCGGCGGCCGCGTTGCATGGCCATCCCATTTGCATCGAGGCGGTGCAAATGGGAACCCTGCCAGAGGGGCGCCGTAGGGACGCAGCGGAATCAGAATTCGAAATCAATGAAAGGCTGGCATCCCTGACAGGCGTATCGTTGATGCAGACGACCCGACAGGGTGTCGCGGCACCGAGGCGTACGCGTCGGTACGGTGAGGTGCCGCGAGCGGGCCCCTTGAGGGGAGTATGCGCGACGAGACGCCTGTCAGAATTGGAAGTAGATGAACGGCTGGATGCCCGCCGTCCGCACCTGCACCACCACCCACGCGACCACCGCCAGCGCCAGCGCCCGCCCGATCCATCCCACCTTCGCCAGTCGCCCGTCGAACCACCGATCCAGCGCATTGGGCGCCAGGTGCGCCGCGTACCCGGCCGCCATGGCCAAAAAGACCGTGGGAAACGCCGTCACCACTTGGCGCAGCAAGGCGACATCCACCCCTGCCAGAATCTGACCGCACAGGTCCAACGCGATCTGCAGGGTCTTGGCGCGGAAAGGCACCCAAAGGGCAACCACGAGGTGGAAGGTCACCAGCCAGGAAAGGGCGCTCTTCCAGCGGCTTCCCGCCACGCGCTGGGGAAGCCCCAGGAGTTTTTCCAGGGCCAACCAGGCGCCGTGCACGCCGCCCCACAGCACGAACTTCCAGGAGGCGCCGTGCCACAGTCCGCCCAGGAGCATGGTCAGGGCGAGGTTCACGTAGGTGCGCAAGCTCCCTTTGCGGCTTCCGCCCAGGGCGATGTAGAGGTAGTCGCGCAGCCAGCTGGAGAGGCTGATGTGCCAGCGGCGCCAGAAGTCGGTGAGGGTGGCCGCCGCGTAGGGGCGATCGAAATTCACCGGCAACCGGAATCCCAGCAACAGCGCGATTCCGATGGCCATGTCCGAATAGCCGGAGAAATCGCAATAGATCTGGATGGCGTAGCCGTAGGCGGCCAAAAGGCATTCGGATCCGGTGTGCAAAAGCGGCGCGTCGAAGATGCGGTCCACGAAGTTCACCGCGATGTAGTCGGCCACCACGATCTTCTTGAGCAATCCCCCGAGAATCAAACGCACCGCCAGCGACCGCTCGGCGCCGGACGGGTGCAGGTCGGCCTCCATCTGGGGCAGGAAGTGCTTTGCCCGCACGATCGGCCCCGCCACCAGCTGCGGAAAGAAGCTCGCGAAGAACAGGAAATCGCGGTAGCGCTTCAGGGCGACGATCTCGCCGCGGTACACGTCCATGGTGTACGACAGGGATTGGAACGTGTAGAACGAGATCCCCACCGGGAGCACGATGTCCAGGGGCTCGAAGGTTCTGCCGGAAAGTGTCGCCCAGCTGCCCAGGGCGAAGTTCGCGTACTTGAACCAGCCCAGCACGCCCAGGTTGGACCCCAGCGACAACGCCAGGTACAGACGTTTTTTGGCAGTGGATTCCGTGGCGCCGATCGCGCGGGCCAGCCAGTAGTCCACCACCGTGGTGCCAAGCAGCAGCGCCACGAACTCGCCGCTGGAGCGCCAATAGAACCACACCGAGAACCCGATGAACAACCACCGCCGCACCGCACCGTGTTCGCGCCACAGGCCATGGGCCAGGGCGAAGATCGCAAACGCCCACAGAAACAGCCCGGAGGGGAACACCAGCGGGGTGCCGTCGGGCGAGACCACGGCCAACAACCGCTCCCAGATCACTTGGGCCTCCGAAAGCGCGGGAAGCGCTTGAACCGCTTTGGTTTGCTGGGCGGCTTGGGTTTGAGCACCTTCGGCTCTCCCCAGTCGCGATTGCGCAGGAGCGAATCCTGCTCGCCCAAAAACACGTCGCGATCGGCCAAGGTAGCCGAATCCAACGTGTCGGTGGCCAGTTGCACCAAGCTGTCGGGAAGCGAAGACAGGGCCTGCGACACCGCGACGTGGATCAAGCCCGCGTGTTGGCGATAGCCCGTGCCGGTGTAATGGATGTGGTCGGGATTGAGCAGGCCTTGGGCGAGCCATTTGTTCCACGAACCGGCCCCGCCTTGCAGTTCGCGCAGTTCCACCGCGGCCACGCCGTGGAACTGGCATTGTTGGCGCAAGACCGATTCCACCGAGGAGATGCGCGGATTGTCGGCGTAGCGACGGCGCCGCACGCGCAAGGCGTGGTCGGGGGGGAGGGTCAGCAGGATCGCCGCACCCGGGACGGATCGACGGAATCTGTCCAAAACATCCGCCACCGTCGATCGGAACGACTCGGTGGAATACCCCTTGGCGAACGCGTCGTTGGTGCCCAAGGACACCACCACCAGATCCGGATTCCAGGCGGCCAGTTGTTCCCACAGCCGCGAGGGGCGGGAAAGTTCGGCCCAGGAGAGGCCATTGACACCCGCCTCCGCCCACACCAGGCCCGGCTGGTCGTTTTCCAGGATCAAGCCGTCGAACCTGCCCGGAAACGAATCCAGAGCCAGACGGAACGTGTCGCGAGGTGGAACGTGGCAGCGAACGACGGTGGGCGCGAATCGATTGCAGGAGTCCGCATCCTGCAGCACCACTCCTTCGCCCAGCACCCACACGGTGCTGGCGAGGTACATCCCCACCGGTGCGCTCTCGCGCGGGGCCAGCTGGAGGAAACGCATCGAGTCCGTCCCGGCCAGCGACCAGCCCGCCAAACCCCAGGGCATGGAGTTCTCGCGGCGCAAGGCGTTGGCCACCACCCACGGGCCGTTTCCGGTCCAGGCCATCTCGCCCGACCCGTTGGTGCCGCCCAGCCGGTGGGAGAAGGCCAGCCCACGGCCAGCGTCCCCGCGATCGAGCTGGAACAGCCTGCGCAATTCACTTGCGAAAATCGCCCCCTGCACGTGCGAATCGCCGATGTGGTAGACCCGCAACACCCGGGATGAATCCGTCCATTTGCGGGCCAGCGGGGCCAGCGCCTGGGGTTCCACCACGGAGCTGGCCAGTGTCCAGCCCATCGCCAGGGCCGCGAGGATCACTTTTCTTCCCGCTTGGACCAGGCCATCAGGATCGATTTGTTGAGCGCCTTGGCCAACCGCCTGCCGCCTTGCGGCGAGATGTGCGTGTAGTCGGCGGCGCACAGCCCGGCGGCCGACCATTTGGCCATGGAGCTCTCGCCGCCCATGGCCTTGCGCATGTCCCAAAACGCGCTTCCCGTGCGTTCGGCAGCGGCGCGTTGGGCGGCCACGATCGAGGCCATGGACGGGTGCGAAACGATCCGTCCGTCGTCGCCGCGCACCCCGCGGTCGCCCACTCCCACCAGCAACACCGCCGCGCCCGGAAAGACTTCGTGGATGCGACCCACCACCTGCGCCAGGCGGTCGCGGTACCAGCCGTAGCCGGTCATGGATGTGTCGGCGACGTTGGCCCCGAACTGCAACACCACCAGCGAGTACCCGAGCTTGCGGTGCATCTCGGAAAGGTGGTGGGGTGGAATCTGCAGGATCCCCATGCCGGAATTCCCGCGGATGCTGAGGTTGTCGATCACCACGCCCGAGCGCGAGCTTTCCAGTTCCACGGCCTCCACCGACACCGTGTCGCTCACCTGGAAGGACACCCGCACGCGGTCCACCTCGGGAAGATCCACCGAGACCTCGCGCAACCCTCCCGAGCCGGTCTTGTGGGCCACGCCCCCGCCGTCCCAGCTGGCATGGAGAGAATCTGCCGAATCGGATCCGCCCGACAGGAACACGCGCAGCTTGCGAAACGATCTGGCCCCGCCACGCTCGGCCGCAGCCAGTTCCACCCAGCTGCTGTGGACGGAATCCGTCCCGATCTTGGGCATGGAGCCCCGTCCCGCGATGCCCACCGCGATCTTGGGCCCGCCGTGGGCCATGATGTTGCGTTCCTTCCAGTTGGAAGAAAAACTCTGCTTGATGGTGCCCCGAAACCGCGCCACCGGCGAGGTGGGCGGCACCAGCCCCACGCCCGATCCCCCGAAGTTCTTCTGGAGGAACTCGCGCAGGTCGCCCACCAGGATATCGCCTTCCGTGAAGGAGTCGCCGAACCACGCCACCCGCGACCGGCCTTGGGCGGCCAGCGCCTGGAAGAACGGCTCGAGCGCGTCGGCGTTTTCCAGCGCGACCACCCCGACGGTGTCCAGCGCCGACAGATCGGGAAGGACCGTGGCGGTATCGGTTCCGGCTGCGGAATCCGAAGCAGGCTGGTCAGATTCTGTCGAGTCCGCCAAAGCGGTGGCGACCGCGGTGGATTCCGGCAGGGCCGCCGGGGTGCGAAGGGAAGACACGATGTCCACCCGACGGGTGCCGGGAACCGAGATTCCGTGCGCGTCCAGCCAAGTGGCCGCGCCCAACAGCGCCAGCACCGTCGCGGGAAGCAGAAACGGCTCCCATCGCGACAAACGGAAGGCTTTGCGATCGGTTGGCGACGCGTCCATGGAGGGCGGGAAAGATAGCCCTAGATCCCGCTGCTGGAGACGCCTAGCGTTCGTCGTTTCCCACCGGATGGCGCCAGCCGCAGGCCGGGCAGCGCACCCAGCGCGGCAGACGCATGGCACCCCACGCGCCCAACAGCGCGAAGACCGCCGCGACCACGGCTTGGACTTCCATGTGGGCCCGTTGGAACAACCAGGCGTTCCAGGCCACGGCGACCAGCACGATCCACAGGAGCGGACCGGCGCCGCGCACCGGAGCGCGTCCTTCGAAACCGCAATTGGGACACTCGAACGGGCGCGAACGCCCGAACCAGGTCACCCGTTGCTCTTCTCGAAGTCGCGCATCGCCTCGATCATGGCGTCGATGCCAGCTTCCGGCATCGCGTTGTAGATGGAAGCCCGGAATCCGCCCACGGAACGGTGTCCCGTGAAATCCACCATGCCGCGTCCCAGGCACAGCTTCTTGAAGGGTTCTTCGTGGTCCTTGTTCAGAGGAACGAAGCACACGTTCATGCGGGAACGGTCTTCCAGCGCCACGGTTCCGGCAAACAGCGGATTGCGGTCGATCTCGGCGTAGAGCTTGGCAGCCTTGGCGTCGTTGATCTTCTGCATGCCGGCGATTCCGCCCGCGCCTTCCAGCCACTCCAGCACCAGGTCCAGCACGAAGATGCCGAACGCAGGGGGCGTGTTGAACATGCTACCGGCCTCGATGTGGGTGCGGTAGTCCATCATGGTCGGAATTTGTCTATCCACTTTGCCCAACAGGTCCTTACGCACGATCACCACGGTGACGCCCGAGGGGCCCAGGTTCTTCTGGGCGCCGGCGTAGATCACGCCGAACTTGGACACGTCCACCACGCGCGAACAGATGTCGGAGCTCATGTCCGACACCAACGGCACGGCAACGTCCGGGAAGGCGTGGAGCTGTGTCCCGAAGATCGTGTTGTTGGAGGTCACATGCAGGTACTTTGCGCCCGGCGTGAGCTTGAGATCCTTGGGGATCGACTTGTAGGTGCCGTCGGCTTCCTTGGAGCTGGCGATCACGTTCACCTTGCCGTAGAGCTTGGCTTCCTTGATGGCCTTGGAGGCCCAGGTTCCGGTGTCGGTGTAGTCGGCGACATCGGTGGAGGCCAGGATGTTCTGGGGCACTTGCGCGAACTGCGTGCTGGCGCCGCCCTGCAAAAAGAGCACGGCGTAGTCGTCGGAGATGCCCATGAGCTTGCGCAGTCGCGATTCGGCGGAAGCCACAACCGGCTCGTAGAGTTTGGAGCGGTGGGAGCACTCGAGGACTCCGATGCCCGAACCCTTGAAGTCGAGGATGGCCGCGGCGGCCTTTTCGATGACGGGTTTGGGGAGGATGGCGGGGCCCGAGCTGAAGTTCCAGGTGGTCATGGCTGCACGTCTCCGTAGGTGGCGATGGCTGTGGTGGTGATGCCTCCCCGCGCATTGAAGATTCCAACGATCTCCATCCATTCGGGTTGGCATGCCTTCACGAAATCCCGCAGGAACACGTTTACCGCGTGTTCGTGGAAGATCCCGATCGGACGGAAAGAGAGCAAATACTCTTTGAAACTCTTGAGTTCCAGGCAAAGTTCTTTGGGTCGATAGCGAATTTTCAGGGTTGCGAAGTCTGGAAGGCCGGTTTTGGGGCACACGCAAGTGAATTCGGAGGTCTCCACCACCAGCACCGTGGCCGAACCAGGAAACATGAAGCGGAAGGTCTCGATGGCAGGCGTCACCATCGAGGGAATGTGGTCTTGGCGGTCGTCGTAGGTGGATTGGTTCAAGGATTGGGCTCCTTGCCCGAGAGGGCGAAGATCGGGCCGAACCGGCCCCGGATGATTTTCCTGGCGTTGGGCTCGTTGACGGCCAGGGCGATGGAAAGCGCCTGGTAGCGGGGGCGGAACCCCCAGAGCCTGGCGAAATCATTCCATACATCCACCGACTCCGTCTGCAATCCGATCGAATCGTGTGCATCGCGCAACACCACCACCTTGGGGTGCCAGCCGTCGCCCAGATGGACCGCTCCTTGGTCGCTGCGCGCGCTCCAGGAATAGCGGATGGTTTTGTGGAACCCGAACGCGGAGGCCAACGTGACGTCCACGGCCATCACCGTGGCCGGTCGGGAACGCGAGAGGTAATCGCCACTGTCGGGTCGGGCCGAAAGCGCCCACTTCCAGGTCAGCCGTGGAAATTCGTCGGCGCGCCAGCGCACCTTGCGACGCCAGCGGCTGGGCTCGCCCCCGACGCTTTGAATTTCCATCCAGAGGGAATCATCGATGCGCAATGTGTCTGGAGGTACCAACCGGCCTTTGTCCACCTGGCGCGGATACCAGCCTTCCACGCCTTGGTCCAGGTTCGAGAGATCCCAGCCTTGGGGAACATCCTGCGGCAGGTTGGAGGCGCGCCAATCGCAGCCGGTCACAAAAAGGAGACCCGACAGCGCAAGCAGCGAAGCGAAGAGACGGATGGTTGGTAGGCGTTTTGTGTTCATGGGAGGTGTGCGCCCGGAACCGAGCGCGAACCTGCAAAGGTACACCGCCGCCGTGCCACAAACGATTGTCCCTCCCCGGGTACACCCGGGGAGGGACGGTTGGAGCCCGACCGGCGATTGGGTGGAGGGTGCCCGGCCGGACCTTCACTTCAGCATGTTGTCAGACTATTGCAACAGCGACAGCACGTTGTTGGGCAGCTGGTTGGCCTGGCTCAACATCGAGTTCGCCGACTGGGTCAGGATCTGGCTTCGCGTGAACTTGGTGCTTTCCATCGCGAAGTCGGTGTCGCGCACGCGACTTTCGGCATCGGCGTAGTTGGTGATCATGGCGCCCAGGTTGGTCACGGTCGCTTCCAGGCGATTCATGGTCGCACCCACCAAGGCGCGCAGGCTCAGGACCGAAGACAACAACGCGTCGATGGACGTGATGGAAAGCTGGGCCGAGGTCTGCAAGCTCACGCCGCCATAGGAGAGGCCGGTGGACAGATCGATGGGCTGGAAACTGATGGTGGAGCTGGTGCCGGTGGCGGCGGCCGAGATCTGGAAGGAGAATGCCGTGGTGGTGGCCAGAAGTGGGATGCCGTTGTAGGTCACGGCCAGCGCGATGCGGCTGATTTCCGAGGCCAACGCCTGGTATTCCTGATCGATGTAGGCGCGTTCGGCATTCGCGTAGGTTCCGTTGGCCGACTGGATGGCCAATTCCCGCATGCGCTGCAGGCTGTCCGTGATCTGCTGTGTGCCGGCTTCCGCGATCTGCAGCATGGCCAAGCCGTCGTTGGCGTTTCTTCGCGCCATGTCGCTGCCGCGGATCTGGGTGCGCAGACCTTCCGACACGGACAATCCCGCCGCATCGTCCGAGGCCCGGTTGATGCGCAGGCCGGTAGAAAGCTTTTCCAGCGACTTGGACATGTCCCGGTTGGTGACCAGAAGCGTGTTCTGGGTATTGATCGCGTTGACGTTATTGTAAATGCGCATGGGAAACCTCCCTGTTCAGGATTGGACTGGTCTGGACGGAACGGCTTCCCTGCCGCTGCTCGATCCTTTGGGCGGGCGCTTGTCTCCGGCAGGATCGAGGTTTTGCCTCTTTCCCGACCCGCCCTATGGGTTGTGCTCGATGGTTTTGCCGGAAGTTCACTGAGTGCTCACATCAGGACGAGTTCGGCCTGCATGGCACCGGATTTGTGGATGGCCTGGAGGATCGCCACGAGGTCGCGCGGCGAGGCTCCCAAGGAGTTGAGGGTCCGGGCCAGATCGCCCACGCTGGTGTTGGCTTGCAATACCTGCACTTGGGATTTCTGTTCCTGGGTCTGGATGGAGGGGTTGGCCGCCGTACGGGTGGCCCCTTGCGAAAGCGCGTTGGGTTGGCTGGTCTGGACATTGGGGTCCACGCGGATGGTGAGACTTCCCTGCGTGACCGCCACCTCGGAAATCCGCACGTCCGATCCGGCCACGATGGTGCCGGTGCGTTCGTTCACCACCACTCGGGCGGGACGTTGCACGGCCATGCGCAGGCCTTCCAGACGGGCCACCAGCGCGGTGCGCCCTTGGGGTGGATCCTTGACCGTGATGCGCACCGTGGCGGCATCATCGGCCACCGCGGCGCCGGGTCCGATTTCCTTGGAAATCGCATCGGCCATGGCCTGGGCGTTGGTGAAATCCGGCTCCCGCAGTGTCAGGCGCAAGGGGCCGTCGTCTAGTCTTGATGCGAGGTTTTCGCGTTCCACGATGCCGCCGCCAGGCAAGATTCCCGTGGCGCCGTGGTTTTGTTGCAACGAGGCTCCGAACTGGCTTTGCGAGACCGCACCACCCGTTCCCACCGCGCCTTGGGCCAAGGCGTAGATCTCGCCGTCGGAGCCTTTGATCGGCGCCATCAGCAATACCCCTCCGGTGAGCGAGCGGGCGTCTCCCAGGGAGCTCACGCGCACATCGATGCGACTGCCGGGCTTGGCGAAAGCGGGAAGATCGGCGGTGACCACCACCGCGGCGGCGTTGCGGGTGCGCAAATGCTGCGGATCCACTTCCAAGCCCATGTTGCGCAGCAGGTTGGCCGTGCTCTGGACGGCGGCAGAAGACCCCGCGCCGTCGCCGCTGCCGCTGAGGCCCACCACCAGGCCGTAGCCCACGAGACGCTGGACCGAAACGCCTTGGACATCGGCCAGATCCTTGATGCGGATCTGGGCGTGCACCAGCGCGGCGGCCAACAACGTGATGGTCAGAAAGTGTCGCATGATCAGAACAACCAGTCGAAGAAGCGGGCGACGGGGCCCGGTTGCTGGGCGTTGGCGGTGGTTCCGCGTCCGCTGTAGGAAATCCTCGCGTCGGCGAGCCGGCCCGACGAAACCGAATTGTCGGCGGAGATGTCTTCCGGGCGCAGCAGTCCGGCCACCGAGAGCACTTCCGTCTCGTCGTTGATCACCACCTGCTTGAGTCCCTCGATGCGCAGCGTCCCGTTGGGCAGGACTTCCACCACCCGGGCGCTGACCACCGCTTGCATGGAGCCTTGGCGGGAGGTGTTGCCCTGGCCCGTGAAATCCGCATCCTGCGCGCTCTTGAAGCCCGCGCCCGGTATGAATCCCAGGATCCCGGTTCCTTCCGCCAATCCCAGCTTCGCGTCGCTCTTGCTTTGCGTGCGGGTTCCGGCGGTGTTCTTGGCGGTGTTGTCTTCGCCCACCTTCACGGTGATCACGTCGTCCACGCGATGGCTCTTGCGATCGCCGGTGAGCGAGAAGTCCCTGGGCAGCGGGTTTGCCGCCATGACAGAAACTGCCAACGCCAGCGTGGCGCGAAGCATCCCGATCGTGTGAGTCATCCTCGCCTCCTTGGCGTCCAGAGATGGAAGTCCGTTTCCAGACAGTTCTCTAAACCAAAGACGTGCCAATCGGTTTTCAGCTCACGAAGCGGGTATTTCCAGGCCAGACAACGGGTTGCGGCCCCCGGGGTGGATCATTCTTGCCGGGTGGGGGGTAGGCAGTTTCTGGCCACGAGACCACCGCTCATCCGGAGAGGCGACGTACCCTGAGCACATATGGAAAAACCGAGGGGTAGAAAGCCGTTCGTCCTGAGGAGCGGCTCTGCCGCGTCTCGAAGGGCGACGGCCTCGTGTTGGATCCCACATCTTGCCGCTACGTATCCTCCGCTCGCCCTTCGAGACGCCCATTTCGCTTCGATACGGAGGCTTCGCCTCCTCCTCAGGGCAGGAATGGGCTCCTCAGGACGAACGGCGTTGCAATCCTCCACGTTTCCTTCCCAGGCTAACCGGGGAGGATCAGGGCGTTGGGATGCCGCGCGATTCCAGGGCTTCGCGGGCCGCGGATTGTTCTGCGTCTTTTTTGGTGGGGCCGCTGCCACGCCCCCAAAGCTCGCCGCGCACCCGCACCAGCACGTGGTAGCGCTTGCCGTGTTCGGGGCCTTCGGTGCGCTCCACTTCGTAGTGGGGGGCGCCCCAGCCCTTGCTCTGGCTGTGCTCCAACAGGGCGCTCTTGTAGTTGGCCAATTCCTGGTCGCCCATGAAGCGATCGAATTCGCACACCAGGGTGCGCATCAGGAACGATCGGGCGGGGTGGTAGCCCGCGTCCAGATAGATGGCCCCGATCACGGATTCGAAGGCGTCGGCCAGGATGCTTTCGCGGTCGCGACCACCGCCGCGTTCTTCGCTACGCGAGACCTTCAGGTGCTCGCCGATACCGATGGACCGGGCAACTTCCGCCAGAACCTTGGCGGAAACCACCAATCCCTTGATCTTGGAAAGTTTGCCTTCGTCTTCGTTGGGCCGCGTGGCGTACAGGAAATCGGTAACCACCATGTCCAGCACCGCATCGCCCAGAAATTCCAGCCGTTCGTTGGAATCGATGGGCGATAGCGCCTCCGAATTGACCCATGAGCGGTGCGCCATGGCCCGCTCCAGGAGCTCGGTGTTCGTGAACACGTGCCCGATGGCCTTCTCGAGGGCCGCCAGCCGATGCTCTCCCCCGCCCTTGCGACCAACCAGTCGCGAAAGACGAGAGGCGAGCCGCTGGAAAATGGGGAGGACCGAGGTCATCCCTCCCAGCGCTTGAAGACGATCGCGGCGTTGTGCCCGCCGAATCCGAGCGAATTTTTCAGGGCGTAGCGGATGGATCGTTCCTTGGCCACATTGGGAGTGATGTCCAGATCGCATTCCGGGTCCGGAGTCTCGTAGTTGATCGTGGGCGGCACGATCCCGGTGCGGATGGCCAAGATGGTGGCCACCGCCTCCACCGCGGCGGCCGCGCCGATCATGTGGCCGGTCATCGACTTGGTGGAGCTGACCGCCACCTTGTAGGCGTGGTCACCCAAGACATGCTTGAACACCTTGGTCTCCGTCTTGTCGTTGAGCGGAGTGGAGGTGCCGTGGGCGTTGATGTAATCCACGTCTTGGGGATTGATGCCCGAGTCGCGCAGCGCCTCGCGAAACGCCAGGATGGACCCTGTGCCCTCCGGATGCGGCGCGGTGATGTGGTAGGCGTCGCCGGTCATGCCATAACCGGAAATTTCGGCGAAGATGGTGGCGCCGCGCTTTTTGGCGTGCTCCAGGCTTTCCAGCACCAACATGCCCGCGCCTTCGCCCATTACAAATCCGTCGCGGCCTTTGTCGAAGGGGCGGCTGGCCCGGTGGGGCTCGGAGGCGAAGCTGGTGGAAAGGGCTTGGGCCGAGGTGAATCCGGCCACACCGGTGGGGGTCAGGCAGCTCTCGGTGCCGCCGCAGACCATGGCGTCCACTTTGCCCAGGCGGATCAGGTTGACCGCATCGATGAACGCGTGTCCGGCGGAAGAACAGGCGGAGACCACGCCGTAGTTGGGTCCCATGAAGCCGTAGCGGATGGACACCATCCCCGAGGCCATGTCGATGATCGACATGGGCACGAAAAAGGGGCTCACGCGCGAAGGGCCGCGGCTTTGGAGAATCCCGTGGTTGGCCTCGATGGTGCCGAGTCCGCCGATTCCGCAGCCGACCACGACGCCCACACGGGCCTTGTCGAGCGAGGGGGTCTGGTCCAGGCCCGATTGCGAGACCGCTTCCACCGCCGCGCCGATCGCGTACTGGAGGAACCGATCCAATCGCTTGGCTTCCTTGGGATCGACGACCTTGGAGACGTCGAAGCCTTGGACCTGCCCGCCGATTTTCACCAAGAAATCCTTGGTGTCGAAATGGGTGATCAGACCGACGCCGGAGCGCCCATGGATCAAGGAATCCCAGAACGTATCGACTGTGGATCCGACCGGGCTGACGACGCCCATACCTGTGATGACTACGCGTTGCGACATTGTCTAGACCTCGAGTGTCAAAATAGCACGGCCCGCCCGGAATAACACCAGAGCGGGCCGAAACACCGATCCTACGATCAGGCCTGCTTGCTCTTCACGTAGCTGAGAACTTCGTTGACGCTCTTGAGCTTTTCGGCGTCTTCGTCGGGGATCTCGAGATTGAACTCGTCTTCGAGAGCCATCACCAGTTCGACCTGGTCCAGGCTGTCGGCACCGAGGTCTTCCACGAACTTGGCTTCCGGAACCACTTTGTCGGCGGTCACGCTCAGCTTGTCGCAAATGACTTTGGTGATCTTTTCTTCGAGTTCAGTCGCCATGGTTTACTCCTGGTTTGGTGTTGGGGTGAAAACTTACATCGCCATGCCGCCGTCGACACACAGCACTTGGCCGGTGACGTACGCAGCGGATGCGGAAACGAGAAAAGAAACGGCCGCGGCGACATCGTCGCCCGACCCCATGCGGCCCGCGGGGATGGCTCCCAGAGCGGCCGCTTTTTGGGCTTCGTTGAGATGATCGGTCATGTCGGACTCGATGAATCCCGGGGCCACCACGTTCACGCAAAGGCCCTTGGTGGCGTATTCGCGGGCCATGGCCTTCGAAAAGCCGATCATGCCTGCCTTGGAAGCCGCGTAGTTGGACTGGCCGGGGTTGCCGGTCACGCCCACCACGCTGGAGACGTTGACGATCCGCCCCTGGCTGGATTTCAGCAACAGGCGCAAGGCGGCTTTGGACACCAGGAACACCGACTTGAGGTTGGTGTCCAGCACCGCGTCCCAGTCTTCTTCCTTCATGCGCAACAACAAGCCGTCGCGGGTGATGCCCGCGTTGTTGACCAGCGCATCCAGGCGTCCGAACTTCTCCTGGACGCCCTTGAAGAGGGCTTCCACCTGCGAGGCATCGGAAACGTCGGCGGGAAACACGGCCACTTCCACACCCTGTGCGGAAAGTTCGGCGGCAAAGGCGTTGAGGGCGTCCAAGGACCGCGCTGCCAAGGCCAGGGCGAACCCTTCGGCACCGAGTTTTTTGGCGATGGCAGCGCCGATTCCGCGATGGGCTCCAGTGATCAGGGCGACGGGCTTGGACATCTGGATCTCCTTAGGAGGCAGCCAGGGCCTGGGCGGCCTCGAGCGTCTCGACGGGGGTCACGGGGACGGAACGGTCGATCCCGCGCATCAGGCCCATCAGGACCTTCCCGGAACCGACTTCCACGGCACGGGTCGCGCCGAGCTCGATGGCCTGCTTCATGGAATCGATCCAACGCACCGGGCTCACGAGCTGGCGCTCCAAAAGGAGGGCGAATTCGGAGGGGGAGGTGTGGGGCTGGGCATCCACGTTGGCGATCACGGCGGCGGTGGGCTTTTGGAAGGTGGCTTTCACCAGGCCTTCGCGCAGACCTTCCAGGGCGTATTCCATCAAGGGGGAGTGAAACGCTCCGGACACCGGCAAGCGCACCACTTTTTTGGCCCCGGCGGCCGTGCAGGCTTCCATGGCCGCTTCCACCGAGGCGACTTCGCCCGAGATCACGATCTGGCCGGGGCTGTTGAAATTGGCCGGGACCACGCAGCCGGGGACGTTCTTGATGGCGTCTTCCAGCGGCTGGGGGTCCATGCCCAAGACAGCTGCCATGGCACCAGGGCGGCGCACGCCGGCTTCTGCCATGAGATTCCCGCGAAGGCGCACCAAGCGCAAGCCATCCGCAAAAGAGAGTGCGCCCATGGCGGCCAGAGCCGAATATTCGCCCAGCGAGTGGCCAGCGGCGAAATCCGCCGTGATGCCTTGTTCCTTGAGGACCAAGGCAGTCATCATCGAAACGACGTACAGGGCGGGCTGGGTGTTCTGGGTGGCCTTGAGGTCTTCTTCCGGACCCTCGAAGAGGATCTTGGAAAGGGATATTCCCAGGATGTCGTCGGCTTCCTGCAGAAGCTTTTTGGCGCCATCGTGGGAGTCGGCCAACTGCTTGCCCATGCCCACGTATTGGGAACCCTGCCCCGGGAAAAGGAAAATCGTCTTCATGGTTTGCTTACCACCGGATGAGGTTGGCGCCCCAGATCATCCCGGCACCCACGGCAACCGTCAAAACCAGGTCGCCTTTCTGGATGCGGCCTTCGTCCAGAGCCTGGCGAAGCGCGATGGGGATCGTGGCGGAGGAAGTGTTGCCGTAGTTCTGGACGTTCACCATCACCTTTTCCGGTGCGATGCCCAAATTTTGTCCGGTCGATTCGATGATGCGGATGTTGGCCTGGTGCGGGATCATCAGATCCACGTCGGCCACGGTCAAGCCTTGTTTTTCCAACAGGCGCCGGGAAATGGCGGGCATCTCGGTGACCGCGCAGCGGTAGACGGCCTTGCCGTCCATGCGCACCGGTGGCGCGTCCAGGATGGAAACCAATCTGCCGTCGCTCTTGAGATCGGAACCCAGCACGCCCGAGTCGTCCTCGCGAGCCTCCAGGAGGACCGCGGCGGCGCCGTCGCCAAAAAGCACGCAGGTGTTGCGGTCTTGAAAGTTCAGGATCCGGGAGTTCAGTTCCGCGCACACCAACGCCACGCGCTTGCATTGGCCCGCGACGATGTAGTTGGAGGCGATGTTCAGCCCGACGACAAATCCTGTGCAAGCCGCGGTGGCGTCCACGCCAAAGGCGTTGATCGCCTTCACCTTTTCCTGGATCACGCAAGCCGTGGCCGGGTAGGAGGCGAAGTCCGGGGTGGAGGTGGCGCACACGATGGCGTCGAGCGTATCCGCAGACCACCCGGCGCGTGCAAGAGCATCGGACAGGGCCTCGGCGCCGACATCGGAGGTCTTGCGAGGGTCGTCTTTTCCGATGAACCAGCGCCGTTCGATGCCCGAACGAGACCGGATCCATTCATCGGAGGTGTCCACGCCCATTCCCACGAACGCGTCGTTTTCGACGTGGTCGCCAAAATGGGCTTGTCCGACTTCGACGATCCCGGCGCGAAGGCTCACGCGGGAGTCTCCAGGGTTTCGATCTCGGCGGCGATCTTGCGATGCACCGAAGCCGACGCCATGCGATAGGCCACGTGCAATCCAGAAACGTAGGCGCGAGCGGAAGAACGCCCGTGCATGATCACCGAGGTGCCGTCGAGCCCCAGAAGGAGCCCGCCCGCCTCGTTCTCGTAATTCCACGTCTCGAAGATGGCATCAAAATGCGGTCCGCTGAGCGCATGCTTGAAGGTGTGGGCCATGTATTCGCCCATTCCCTCGTACAGCTTCAAGACCACGTTGCCCGTGAAGCCGGGAGTCACCAACACGTCGATCCCGCCTTTGGGGATGTCGTGGCCTTCCACATTGCCCACGAAGTTCAGATGGCTGGCCTTCAGGAGCTTGTAGGTCTCGGCGACGACTTCTGTCCCCTTGTGATCTTCCTCGCCCATGTTCAACAGGCCCACGCGAGGATTCTCCACTCCCAGCACGTGCTTGGAATAGATGGAACCACACACGGCGAACTGCATGAGCTGGATCGGCTTTTCGTCCACGTTGGCGCCCGAATCCACCATCACGACCTTGTTGGTCGCGGTGGGAAGGACCGTGGCCACCGTGGGACGGCTGACCTTGCCCGCGCGTCCGAGAATCATGAGGCTGGCCGCCATCATGGCTCCGGTGTTGCCCGGACTGACGGAAGCTTGGACCAAACCCTTCTTTTGCAAGCCCACGCAAACGGTGAGCGAGCTATCAGGCTTGGTCTTGAGGGCCACCGTGGGGGTGTCGGACATTTCCACGATTTGCGTGGTATGTACGACTTCCAGCGGAAGGCCTGCTCCACCGCACTGCGCGATCAGATCGCGCAACACGGGTTCATCTCCGGTCAGGACCACGGCCATGGGGCCGGGAGCCTGTTTTAGAGCCTGGATCGCACCTTGCACCGCTTCACGCGGCCCAAGGTCGCCACCCATGGCATCAAGGGCGATGCGGATCACGGGAGCCTCGGCTTAGTCGGCGATGGGCTCGTGAATCTCTCGGCCGGCGTAGAAGCCGCACTTGGAACACACGCGGTGCGGCTGCTTGGGCTGCCCGCAGTGGTCACACTTGGCCAAGCTCTTGGCGGTGATCGTGTAGTGCGTGCGACGCTTGTCGCGACGCTGGGCCGAATGCTTTCGCTTCGGTACGGCCATGGTAGGATCCTTTCAAAACGGAAAAGAGGGTGGAAAGGTAATACTTCACAACGACTTGCGAGGGGTTCGTCCTCAAGGACGTTGCAGAACCACTCGGGTAGGATAGGGAATTTCGATCCCTTCCTTACGAAAACGTTCTTCCAAGCGCTTGATGAACTCGTGGCGCAAGATGCCTTGCTCGGTGGGATCCACCGCGCGCAGGCCAATATTCACATTGATCCCGGCGTCGGCGAAGGCGGCGAAGCGGGCTTCCGGAGCATGGTTGGTCACGCCGGCGGGAAGTTCCGTCTGGATGGCCACGCCCACTTCGCGCACAACCATTTCCACTTTGGCCAGGTCAGATCCGTAGGCGACCTGGACCGTGACCGTGACCCCGATTTCGCGGTCCGGATAGTGGTGGTTGGTGAGCACGGCGGCGGCGAGCTTGGCGTTGGGAATCATCACCAAGCTGTTGGCGGGGCTGCGGATGGTGGTGGTGCGCCAGTTGATGTCCAGCACATGGCCTTCTTCGCCGGTGTCCAGCCGCACGAAATCGCCGAGATTGATGGTTCGGGTGGCCAGGATCTGGATGCCAGAAAAAAGATTGGCCAGCGTGGGCTGCAAGGCCAAAGCCGTGGCCAATCCACCCACGCCCAAGGCTGTCAGGATGGGGGCGATGGAGATGCCCGCCGATTGCAAGGCGATCAGGCTGCCCAGCACGAACACCAGCACCTTGGCCAGCGAGCGGAAGATGGAAGTGGAAGGCACGATTCCTTCCACGCCCTTGGTGTAGATGGCCACGAACCCCACCGCGACGCGGGAAGCGAACACCGTGGCCACCAGTACGCCAGCCACGAGAGTCCCCTTTTGGAGCCATCCCGAAATGCCGCCCGGCACAGGCAGATCGAACAACGCGACGTGCAAGCCTGCCAAGGCGAAAATCCACTTGGGCAGTCCGTGCAATGCATCGATCAGGACGTCGTCGCCCTGCCAGGTGGTTTTTTCGGCCCAACGGCGCAGACGTGCGGCCAGGATGGATTCGAAAACGACGCCGACGAACCACCCGACCACGACCAGGCCCAAAGGCGCAGCCGCTTTCAGGTGCCCCATGAGTTCGCTCTGGACCATGCTTCCCCCGAAAACCAAAAAGCCCTTCCGCCGGGGTTGATCCCGACGGAAGGGCCGAAACCAGAACGGTCTATTACTTCTTCAGACCCAAGGCGAGAAACGCGCCCTGCTTGGCGATGGTCCGCAGACCATTGGCGGAAACACGCGCAACCACCCACTTGCCCAGCTCCGGCACGAAGATCCGCTTCTTCTGCACGTTGGCACGCTGGACCATCTTGGTGTGGTTGTTGGCGTGCGAAACGATGTTTCCGACCAAACGGCTCTTGCCGGTGACTTCGCACTTGTGGCTCATGGCAGACTCCTGATGATGCGTTAGAGGTGGGCAATGGTAGAAAAGGTTTCTGGCATCGACAACCCAGTCATTGCAAGGATCCAACAGTTTGTCCGACAACGACTTGCCGCAGAGGCGCGAAGTTATGATCTTAATGGATAATGCTCATCTGAGCACCAACTTGCTATCCCCGGACGCATTCACCCAGGAACCCTCCCATGAACGCACTCCTCGAAATCGAAGCGGCAGAAGACGAACTCGACCGCCTCGACGACACAGCGGTTCCGCGCACGCTGCAGGAAGCCTTGGCCCATTGGGAACTCCAGGCCCGCCGCAACCAGCGCATCCGCGATCGCTACGAGTCCAGCCAGGGCCGGTGCCTGCTGGTGCGGCGAGCGCCGTCCGCCACCCCGGCCTTCGCCTGACCTTTAGCCCAGATCCCGCCCCTTAGCGGGCGGGTAGCCAGATTCTGCCGTTGGCCTGAGCGGAACCTTCCGACTCCAGCGACCAGAGCAAAAGCCCTTTGGGCAAGTCGCGGATCTCCAGGCGGATCTCCCCCATCGCCTTTTCCGTGCGCTCCACGCGACCATCCGGACGGAGGATCTTGAGGGTCAACGGGCGGCCAGAGATTCCCTGGGCCACCAAGCGAGAACCTTCGTGGCGCAGGTGGCCCACCGGCCGGGTGCGGGCAGGGTTACCCAGACCCACGGAAACGTCGTATTCATACGTGCTGCGGGTGCACAGGGAGCGATCGATCATCGTCGTGGTTTTGAAATCGGTGCACTGGAAGGCAACCGAAAGACGCCCTTGGCCATCCAAAACGAAGGAGTCCAGGGAGAATTCATGGAACACCGACGGATCGAGGTCGTCGGGCTCATCCATGCGAAATGCGACCAATCGGCCCTGGGCGTCCAGATCCAGACGATCCTGCTTGCGATTGCCCGTCATGCCGACCAGCCGCCCCTGGGCGTCGTACTGGTAGCGGATGCCGTTGTTCACCGGTGGGGTGAGAGCTGAATCCAATCGGCCTCCAGCCCCCCAATACAAGACGCGCTCGAAATCGAACAGCGAGGTGGTCTTGGCCCGATCCAGCCGGCTTCCTGTCCAGAACCATTCCACCCGATGATCTTCCTCGAGGGAATCGTCGCTCCAGGAGTAGGCCCAATGGATCCTTTCCAGGGGTTTTCCGTTGGCTTCCCGCCGCACCGAATCCCTCACCACCAAGGTCATCGCTCCCGCAACCCATTGGAGTGTATCGCGGCCCACCAGGTAGCCATTGTCCGCACGTTCGCGAATCCATCGGGCCTGGCCATCCAATCCGCCCGCGTTGTTTTCGTAAAGGCTGTCCACGCAGGCACGCCCGGCCACCGTGTCGTGGCAACGCACCACCTCCTGGACACTCCACGGATCGCCTTCCTCCGGGCGGGTCCATTTCTTCAGGGAATCCACGAAAAGCAGATCCCTCTTGGCCCGCAGGGTGTCCACCCCATGCGCCTTCAGCCAGGTCTTGAGAAAACGCCTGGGGACCCCCTTCGATCCCAGGTGAATTTCCTCGTACACCCCTCCGACGCTTTCCCAGGAAAGGAGCGTGGTGTCCCGGTAGTTCACCGCCCCTTGGGCAGTCCAGTCCGTGCGCACGAAGCTCCAGCGCGGGGACTTGGCGAAATCCCACCGATCGCGTGGCGTGGGCAGGGGGGAGCCTATGGTCTTTTCCGGCTCCATCTGCCAAGCCGGGGTGTAGGGGAGGAACTGGCCAGAGAGGGCGGCAAGAAGATGCAGGAGAGGGAACACGGTAGACTCCGCAGACCGAGGGATTTTCTAAGCGACAGTGCGCGCGCCGAAATGTGCATTCCGGAATGCATTGTTGACGACGGACCGAACTTCAATACGTCGATGATTCCGCAGACCCTTACCGGGCGGGTAGCCAGATTCTGCCGCTGGCTTGGGCAGAGCCTTCCGACTCCAACGACCAGAGCAAAAGCCCTTTGGGCAAGTCGCGGATCTCCAAGCGAATCTCCCCCATCCCCTTCTCCGTGCGCTCCACGCGGCCATCGGGCCGGAGGATCTTGAGGGTCAAGGGACGGCCAGAAATTCCCTGGGCCACCAAGCGAGAGCCTTCGCGGCGGACTTGGCCGGCCGCGCGGATGGAGGGTGTTCGGTGGATGGACACCGACACGTTGTATTCGTAGGTGCGGCGGGAGCAATTGGACCGATCGAGGAGCGAGTCCGTCATGTAGTCCAGGCATCTGACCGATTCCAGGAGTCGCCCTTGGGCGTCCAGCACAAACGAATCCAGCGCGTATTCCCGATATCTGTCCCGGTCAGGCCCGTCCGCGATATCCGCCCGCAGTGCGATCAGCCGTCCGTTCGCATCCAGGTCCATCCGGTTGCGCTGGAAACTGAAGGTTTGCCCAACCATGCGCCCCTGGGCATCGTATTGGAAACGATAGCCGTCATCCATCAAGGGGATGATGGAAGAATCCAGCCTGCCGTCGGCGCCCCAGAACAAGTTCCGCTCGTAGGTCGTGATCGTTGTGGTCTTGACTCTTACCAGCTGGTTCCCGTTCCAAAAATTTTCCACCCGAGCATTTTCTGCCAGAGATTGATCCGCCCCTGAATAGGCCCAGTGGATCGATTCCAGTGGCTTGCCATTGGATTCCACCCTCACAGAATCCCGGGACAGCACGATCAGCAACCCGGAAACCAGTATGATGGAATCGCGACGCACCAGGTAGCCGTTGGCGTCCACCTTCTCAAGAATCCACTGGGCATCCTTGTACAAGGAGCCCTGATTCATCCAATAGGAGCTATCCACGCAAGAGCGCCCACCAATCGTGTCGTGGCAGAGCACCACCTCCAGGGGACTCCAAGGTTCAGGCCCGTTGAGTCGAGTCCATTTCCGTAGGGAATCGGCCGCGGCTTGGCCCTTTTTGGCTCGCAGGGTGTCCACGCCCCAGGCCTTCACCCAGGTCTTGGCCGAGCGGTTGGATGTGCGTTCGGAGCCCAGATGGATTTCCTCGAACACTCCCCCCGCCGCCTGCCAGGAAAGAGTCACGGTATCCAAAAACTCCACCTCTCCATCGCTCGTCCAATCCGTGCTCACAAAGCCGAAGCGAGGCGTGGTCGCGAGGTTCCAGGAGTCAAATGGGGAGGGCACCCGCGGCGCAAGAGTCACTTCCGGGGTGGTTTGCCACTCGGGGGTGTAGTTGATGTACTGGCCTGCAAGGGCAAGAAGAAGCTGACAAAGGTTCAGCACGATCGGCTCCGGTGGAAAGGCAGGGGAAAAGCTGGCATGGATCGGCAAAAGTGCATTTCCCGCACCGATGGCACCCGACCAAATTTCAACACCAAAACCGGCGATCCAGAACTTGAAAGCGGCTGCGGAGGGCATCGTGGATCTTGAAGAACTTCACATCTCCCATCGAATGGCAGGCGTTCATGAATTCCAGGCTGGCACTTTTGGTCTCCGTCCTCGCAGGCGCGATCTCGGCAGCCACCCCGAACTTCGCCATGATGGGCTTTGCCACCACCGAAGGCACCACCACCGGCGGCGCCGGAGGAAAGGTGGTCACCCCGACCACCTACGCCGAGCTCAAGCAGTACGCCGAAGACAAGACCACCCCCTACGTGATCCGCATCACCAAGGAATTCAACACCGGGGTGGCGGTGAAAGTGGACGGGATGGGCAACATCGTCACCAGCGGCGGCACGGCCTCCACCTACGGCAACATCCTCAGGCTGGGCTCCAACAAGACGCTGGTGGGGATCGGGTCGGAGGCATTCTTCAACCGCATCGGGATCATCATCCAGAGCCAATCCAACATCATCATCCGCAACATCCGCTTCACCATGAAGAACGTCCCCATCGCCCGCACGGATGAAAACAAGATCATCGGCTGGGTGGACGGCGCGGCGAAAACATTGACAGATCCCGACTGCATCGGCATCCAGGCCGACGACGAGACCATTCCGGAAGCCAGCCGCATCACGCGCCACATCTGGATCGATCACTGCGAGTTCTTCAACGAAGATCCTTCCGTGATGACCGACGTGGACCGCTACGACGGCCTGGTGGACGGCAAGAACAACAGCTCCAACATCACCATCTCCTGGTGCTACTTCCACGACCACCACAAGGCCTCGCTGTTCGGCAAAGGAAACAGCGACGACTTCGATCGCAAGATCACCTACAGCCACAACTACTTCAAGAACATCCTCTCGCGGCTGCCCCTAATCCGTTTCGGGAAGGTGCACATGCTCAACAATTACATGATCACCAGCGAGAACGGCACCAACACCCGCATCAATTCCGACGTGTACATCGAAGGCAACCACTACGAAGCCTCCAAGAAGCCGGTGTTCGGGAAGACGTCGGAAAACGGCGCCGCCACCCTCGTGGACAACAAGTGGGTCGCCTGCGACCGTGTTCCCCAGATCATCCTCGCCGCGGGCCAGGCGCCTGGCGCCGAAGCCCTTTCCGCCAGCGAGGAAGTGCTTGGGGGAAAATTCGAACCCTCCACATTCTATTCCTACAAGGCGGATCCCGTGGCCGATGTCCCCACCCTGGTCAAGACCTATTCCGGCGTCGGCAAGATCAACACGGATGAATTCATCTCCGGAGTTTCTGCGAGTCCATCCGTCGCCGCCGTTTTTACTGCTTCCACTAACAATGGACGGATTTTGGTCGAGGCCTTGGCGGGCAGTCGCGTGCAGTTTTTGACGGCGCAGGGGAAGCTGTTGCAGACCTTGATCGTGGGCACGGGAGCGGGGCGGTCGGCGGTGCTTCCGTCGGGGCTTTACGTGGTGCGCGCGGGTGAGGCGGTGGCGAAGGTGGCGTTGCCGTAGGCTTCATTCGGCTGCGCCGTGATTTTGATCGGCTGCGCCGCGCTTTTTTCGGACGCGGGTCCGGTGCCGTATTCACGGGTCCGCCGGGACCCGTGACCCCGGCCCAAGGGGCTCCGGCGCCCCTTGGGGATCCGGCCGCCGGGGGGCGCTAACTGGAACGGCCATGCCAGACCAGCCAGGTGCGCCGGATGGGATGATCGTCGGTGGACGTGGCGAGATCATCAGGGTCGCGATCGATATCGCCAATACCCATTGGCCGTTCCATGAACCGCGCCCCCCGGACCCCCGTGCCAGCCTTGTGTGATCGTCGATTTCTGTCTGATTGCCGGTTTCCGGCGCCGCTTCGCTGGCCGGGTTAGGGCCGGTGGGTGTGAGAGGCTGGCTGTATCGACAACTGCAGTAATTGGGGCCTCGGTTGGTCGCCGGAGGCGACAAGGGCGGTGGCGGGAAGATGGTACGGCAGGGTGCGAGGTAGGGGCGATTCATGAATCGCCCTATGCGAAGGCGAACCCCTTTGTTCATGGTGGTGGGGTTGGCGGGGAATTGCCCCGAAATCGGAAACGGATTGAATGCAACGGCGGCGGCGCAGGCTGGCTGTAGATCGATAACTGCGGCTATTGGGGCTTGCCGGGTTGGCTGGACAGATTTTGGAAGATGGTGTCCTGGTAGGGGCGGGGGCCGATCTGCGCGAAGTGGCGGCGGGCGGCGGCGAGAGGGTCGGGCTGGTGCAGGAAGCAGGAATCGAGGCGGGCCAATCTCTGGTCGCGCGGGAAAAATGGACCCAAATCCACTGGCAGATCCAGTGAACGGCTTATCCATACTGCCGCGGAGTCGAAACGTCTTGCGGCGTAGTGGATTTCCCCGATCCTGAGGGTTGTCGCAGGAATCAGACGCGACGAAGGATGGAGACGGAAAACTTCGCGCAAGTACGCAAGGCCGGAATCGGCTTCTCCCCGAAATTCATGCATCAATGCTGCTCGTTTGAGAATCAAATCCCGGCGCGCTCCATTCGGCAATGAATCCAGGTAGGCTCGGTGGGCCGCGAGGCCCTCGAGATGCCGCACCTTCAGATTCGGATCCGGCTCCTTGGGAGGGGGGCCACAACTGTCGTCATCCACCCTGTTCTGGCGAGCTTCCGTTGCTGCTGCGAGTGCTCTGATTTCACCCTGATACGTCATCTCGGCGTAATTGAAGAGGGCATCTTCATAGCGGCGAGGATCTGGTTCGGACCCTCGAGGACTCGATAGGGTGGCCACAGAATCATAGAGGAGCCGAGATTCTTTGCGGGGACCGAAGTGAGGATCATTGCAGTCGGAACAAAGTGAATCGATCCGACGCGAGAGCGAGTCTAGCTTCTTCTGCTCCTTGCGGACCTCAAGGAGCAGCGAGTCCAATTCCCGCCGGCATCGAGCATCGGGAGGGCTCCCGCATCTCAGATTGCGCCGGACACATCGCTCGGTGAGTTTTTGGAGGACCTCCCGGCTCCGGGACTTGGATCGGACCAGCCTACGAACCTTGACGTGGTCGCTGGAGACCCGCTCCCCTCTCACCATCACGTAACTGGAATCGGAATCGTGCGAGCGGAAGTGGAGGAGCACTTTGTGCGTGCGTTGTGCTTCCGAGTCGAGGGCGACACGCTGCCAGGCGGATTCCTCGAAGGAGGCGGAAACCTTGGTGTGGATCGGGAGGTTGGGCAAGGTCAATGGAGTCTCGCCCACGTCCTTGCAATCGACGCGAAGATCCGCATGGATCGGTTTGTTTGTGCGGTCGTCCACGGCTTTGATGGTCATGAGAAGGGTATGGGCGGTGTCGATGCGCGGGGCGGTTGCACCGAGGGTCCACCCAAGACCGATGGCGATGGAAAATCCGATGGGCACACGAACCTCGCGGGTCGGAGACGCTTGACCTCTTCAGGAGCATTCTACATGTGCATTCCGGCTTTGCGCCGGTTTTTTTGTCGGCTGCGCCGGGCTTTCTTCCGGCTTTGCGCCGGGGGCTTCATTCGGCTGCGCCGCGCCTTTCCGGGACGGCCCGGGTGCCGTATTCACGGTGCGGCCGCGCACCGTGACCGCGGCCAGAGGGACTGACGCCGTCCCTCTGGACTCCGGCGCCGGGGGGCGCTAACTGGAACGGCCATGCCGCTTGGGCCGGATGGGCGGGTGAGACGGCCGATTGCGCACTTGGCAGGATCATCAGGGTCGCGATCGATATCACCAATACCCATTGGTCGTTCCATGAACCGCGCCCCCGGACCCCCGTGCCAGCCTTGCTTGATTGCCAGATTTTGTCTGATACGGGCTATTGTTGGCCCCGGCAGCTGTCGGGGCCAAGATGTTGCTTGGGGCTGGTTATCCCATGCCGCTGCCGAACCGGCAGGGGTTCCAAGGGGCTGATTCGGAGCGGCCCCCCCGCGCGCCCCGGGCCCCCGTCGCGCTCCCCCCCCCCTGGGCCCCGCCCGCGAACAGCATCGGCCCGTCAGAGGCCGCGACCCCCCCCCCCCCCCCCCCCCCCCCCCCCATTTGGCGCGGCGAGCCATGCCCAAAGGTCGCGTCCCATCCGGCTGGCCGATGACGCGATCCTTTGCCCCGAGGAGGTACAGGAGGAGCGGGAAGCGTCCTCCTGTAAACGCCGAGCAGGGCGCAGCCCTGCAAAAAGAAGAGCCCCAAGGTGCAGCCTTGAAAAAGGCCCCGCGCAGCCGAGAGCAAAGCGCAGCTCACACCACGCAATTATAACCTTGCTTTTTGGCAGTCTATCTTCCATTTTACAAGGTAATGTTGGATCCTTCAGAAACCCGAGGCGAGCTCGCCACCCTGCTGGAATTGTGCGCATCCAGCCCTGTCACGGCCATTTTGGGCCCACGCCAGTGTGGCAAGACCACCTTGTCCCGCCAGATCGAGGCAAGTGCTCGGTTTGATCTGGAAAACCCGCGGGATCTCGCGCGACTGGAGTCGCCGCAACTTGCCCTGGAGCGACTCACCGGATTGGTGGTGATCGACGAGATCCAACGTCGACCGGACCTGTTCCCGCTGTTGCGGTATCTGGTGGACCAACCGAATTCGCCTCGGTTTTTGATCCTGGGAAGCGCGGCTCCCGAACTGCTGCGCCAGGGCTCCGAATCGTTGGCGGGTCGCTTGGCGATGCTTCGGTTGGGTGGCTTCCGATTGACCGACCTCGGCACATCCTCGCAGGAACGCCTCTGGCTGCGCGGAGGATTCCCCCGCTCGACCTTGGCCCAGAGCGATCGCGAAAGTTCAAGATGGCGGGAGGACTACATCGCGACCTTCCTGGAGCGCGACATCCCTAACCTGGGAATCAGGGTGCCGCCCACCACCCTGCGTCGCTTCTGGTCCATGTTGAGCCACGTCCATGGTCAGATTTTGACTCTTTCAGAGCTTGGCCGATCCATGGGCACCACCAACCACACGGTCCGCCACTACGTGGACATCCTGGAGAGCACCTTCATGGTGCGGACCTTGCAACCGTGGTATTCCAACACCTCCAAGCGGTTGGTGAAAAGCCCCAAGATCTACCTGCGCGACAGCGGCATCCTCCACAGACTGCAGGCCATCGACTCGTGGAGCGCCTTGGAAGGACATCCTCTCCGCAGCGCCTCCTGGGAAGGGTTCGCCTTGGAAGAGTGCGCGCGCAGCATCGGTGCGAGGGATGGCGAACTCTACTTCTGGGCCACCCAGGCTGGCGCGGAACTGGATCTGTTCTGGCAACACGAAGGCAAAGGTTGGGGCATCGAGTTCAAATGTGCCGACGCTCCCCGCGTCACCAGATCCATGCGCATCGCTTTGGATGAACTGAATCTCCAGCACCTCTGGGTGGTCCACCCGGGACGCGAGCGCTGGCAGCTGGAAGATCGCATCACGGCGATCCCGTTGACGGATATTGACGCACATTGGTCGTACGAGACCTAGCGCTGCGCTTTTCCTTTCGGCTGCGCCGCGCTTTTCCCGGCTGGCGCCGGAGCCTCGTTCGGCTGCGCCGAGCCTTTCCGGGGCGGCCCGGGTGCCGTTTTCACGGTGCGGCCGCGCACCGTGACCGCGGCCAGAGGGACTGACGCCGTCCCTCTGGACTCCGGCGCCGGGGGCCGCGCCCTGGAACGGCCAATGCCGCTGGCGCCAGGTCCGTGGTAAAAATGACGGGCTGCTCTACTGGCAGGACCATCAGGGACGCGATCGATATCCCAGATTCATTTGGCCGTTCCACTAAGCTTGCCCCCGGACCCCGTGCCAGTTCAGCTTGATTGCCAGATTATGTCTGATACGGGCTATTGTTGGCCCCGACAGCTGTCGGGGCTTACAGGCTGCTTGGGGCTGGCATCCCATGCCGCTGCCGAACCGGCGGGGTTCCAAGGGGGCTTTGTGGATTGGAACGGCCAGAGCCATGAGAATGCCGATCGCGTCCCTGATGCCATCGCTCGATGCTTCGACTCCCATTGTTCCCGCCAGCCCAGCGAACAGGCATGGCCGTTCCAGTCAAAGACCCCTTGGTGCGCATGCTCGCTCCTCCCATTTGGCTCGATGCGAGCCAAATGGGAACCCTGGCCAAAGGGCCGCTCAGGGTTCCCATCCAGCTTGTTGGCCGGATGGGAGGCCGAGATTACGGTCCTTTGCCCCTAGGAGGTACAGGAGGAGCGCCGGGCCCCTATCGGCAGAACCGATGGGGATCTCTCGAACGATCCTCCTGTAAACGTCGTGCAGGGCGCAGCCCTGCAAAAAGAAGAGCGCCAAGGTGCAGCCTTGAAAGAAGGCCAGGCGCAGCCGAATACAAAGCGCAGCGCTTTTAGATTCGGTAGGGCACTTCCACCCAGCTGAACTTTTTCGGATCGAAGTCCTTGGTGTTGCGGGTGGCCAACCGATGTTTGTGCAACAATGCGCAGGCGGCTTGGAGAGCATCAGGGAGTTTCCAGCGATGGAGCCGCTTGAGTCTCGCTGCTTCGTCGGCGACCGCCGCATCGATCGGGTGCAACACGAACCGATCCAGGAAACCTCGAACCTTCTCCGCTTGGGCGCCATCCAGGCCTGCCAAGACTTCCGCGCGCGTGATGGCACTGATGGACAACGATCCTTCACGATCCTGTAGATAGCGTTCCGCTTCCTCGATGCCGTTCAACAGATCGATGAGGATGACGGAATCCAGCAGGATCCCGGAAAGCCGGGTCGTACCGGTCATGCGGATACACCCTCAGACAGGCTCACGACCACTCCTCGCGAAGCCTCTGCTGTGCCAAAAGACCATCCTCACCCTTGCGGACGCCCTTGACCGAAGCGAGCGCGCCCGCCCAGTCCGACGGACCCGCACCCTTTTCCGCTCGGCGCGCCAAGTCAACCGCATCGCGCACCAGGTGGGCGATTGACCTACCCGTCGAGCGCGAACGCCGATCCAACCATGCTTTTTGGGTCGCCTCGAAGGCAATCAACGTCCGCACAGACTTGGCCATGCTAAAGAAGATATCGCGATATCACAAAGAAGGCAAGTAGGGATCGGGCACGCCAGATCCCTACGCAACGTATTCCATCCGCCGTCCAGATCGCCCGTCGCCCCAAAGGAGGTACATTCCCTACCTGTCCATCGGGACGTGGTCTCGATCAACCAATGGGGGTGCTGCCGTTTCCACAAAATTGCCATCACCTTCCAGAGGAAAGGTCCAGGAATCGGCCGCCGCGCAGATTCCCGCCACGTCGCCGGAGGCTTCCGAAGAGCTCTCCGTGTGGGACTACGAGGACTACCACGCCTACCTGCGGGATTGGATCGAGTTTCGCAAAGCGCACTCCGCCAACATGAGCTACCAGTGGCTGGCCAACAAATGCGAATTTTCCAGCCGATCCTTTCTGCGGCGCGTCGCTCTGGGTGAAAAGAACCTCTCGCTGGTGGCCGCCCACCGATTGTCCAAGGCGATGGAACATGGTCCGGCTGAGGCGGAATATTTCTCCGCCCTGGTGGCACTGGGCAACGCCCGCACTCCCAAGGACCGCGAACACCACCAGGATCGACTCCGACAGATTCCGCGCCCGCGCCAGGGAAGAATCCTCAACGCGGGGGAATTCGAGTTGTTTCGGGAGTGGTACATCGTGCCCTTGCGCGAGTTGGTCACCAATTTCCCGTTTGCGCAGGACTGGAACCTCCTGGGCCAGCAACTGGATCCGCCCATCTCCGGGGAGCAGGCCAGGGAAGCCGTGGAGCTGCTGTTGGAACTTGGATTGCTCCAAAAAGATGGCGAATTGTACAGGCAGGTGGAATCGAACCTTTCCACCCCCACGCGATCGGCCAGCCGATTGGTGCGCAACTACCAGCTCAAGACTTTGGAGCTGGCTGGCCAGTCACTTGCTCGCCACGATCGTGATCTACGCCACATTTCCACCCTGACCGTGGGCTTGGATGCCGAGCATTTCGAGGTCGTCCGCGAAAAGGTCCGCAATTTCCGCCGCGAGCTCATCGCCTTGGCATCCGAAATTCCCCACTCCGACCGCGTCTATCAGGTCAATTTGCAGCTGTTTCCACTCACGCGTACACCAGTGGGCTCCCAAAGTCCCACCAATCGCAGCTAACCCATTGTGCACAAGCGCCACGTCCCGCATTTTTGACAAGTCATGAGCACCACCCCAAAATCCATCTTCCTCGCACTCGCCTCTTTCCTTTTGGCTTCGTGCGGTGGAGGAGGCTCCACCGCCGCCGAGCCGAGCCGAGGTCCCGGGGGCGGATCCATCGCGGGGACGGTGGGAACGGAGAACATGGGTGCGGCGCGGCGCCTTTCCGGATCCAAGCCTTCCGCCGAAGGAGTTACCGTATACCTGTGGGATGCCAAGCTGGTGCGGGCACCCCAGGACTCCACCCGCACCGATGCCCAGGGGCGGTTCGCCTTCGCCAATCTGCCCTCCGGACAATGGGTGGTATCGGTGGCCCAACCTCAGTGGGGCGCGATCTCCGGGCGACTGGCCCTGGAGGGGTCCGCCCAAAAAACCCAGAACCTCTCTCTGGACCGCTGGATCGTGGGATGGGTGGCCATCGACACCTCCGCAGGCGCCCCTACCCGGGCCCACATCCTGGGGATCCCAGGAGGGCTCGCCACCAAGCCTGGATTTGTCCAGGTCAAGAGTCTGCCCGGACAGAAAGTGGAGCTGGTTTTGGGAAGCGAATCCCAAGAATGGTCCCGCCAGGACATTCTGCCGGTCGACGGCGTCCCCACCGTGGTGGGAGTCGCGACATCCACCAACACCGACGTGAAAAGCTGGGTGCTGGCCACGGATCCGTTCGTGGGCTGGGACTTCAACGGAGCCACTCCGCTGACCGCCTTCACCAGCCTCAAGCCCGTCCTTTCCGGCAACCCCTCACTGCGGGCGGTGGACGCCTACCAGGCCATCCGCTTCGAGCCCATCGCGATGGTTTCCGTGGATTCGCTGGTGGGCTTGGATTCCACCTACCGCCTGGGCGTGTTCGCCAAGATGTGGCTGGATTCACTGCCAGCGGAGACGGATTCCGGACTCGCCGTGATCGCCGACATCGGCTCGCGGAACCTGGAAGTGGCCATCCAATCCGATGGCCGTCTGCGCCTGGCCGCCTGGCGCGGGCAGCCCGCGCGCTTGTGCGTGGTGCGCTCCCAAACCAGTTACCGCATGGCCACCCGAGGCTGGGTGGATGTGGCCTCTTCCTTGGACCGCGCCTCTGGCTTTTCTCTTTGGATGAACGGCCAAAAGATCCCCCTGGACGCGCCATCGGTGGACTCCGGCGCCTTCTTCCCGCGCCCCAGCGAAACCACCAGGCTCACGCTGGGCTCCAGCGCCATCCAGCCCAATTCACTCCCGGGAGCCTTGCGGGAGTTTCGCCTCTACCGATCGGCGCCGTACGTCCTGAAGTAAGAGCTTTCCGGCTTTGCGCCGGAGCTTTTTCGGCTGCGCCGAGCTCTCCCGGGGCGGCCCGGGTGCCGTATTCACGGGTCCACCGGGACCCGTGACCCCGGCCAGAGGGACTGACGCCGTCCCTCTGGACTCCGGCGCCGGGGGGCGCTAACTGGAACGGCCATGTCAGACCAGCCAGGTGCGCCGGGTGGGATGAACGCCAGCGGACGAAGCCAAATCATCAGGGACGCGATCGATATCGCCAATACCCATTGGCCGCTCCATGAACCGCGCCCCCCGGACCCCCGTGTCAGTTCTGCTTGATTGCCAGATTATGTCTGATACGGGCTATTGTTGGCCCCGACAGCTGTCGGGGCTTACAGGTTGCTTGAGGCTGGCTATTCCATGCCGCTGCTGAACTGGAGGGGTTCCAAGGGGGCTTTGGGGATTGGAACGGCCAGAGCCATGAGAATGTCGATCGCGTCCCTGATGCCATCTCTCGATGCATCGATTTCCATTGTTTCCGCTAGCCCAGCGAACTGGCATGGCCGTTCCAGTCAAAGCCCCCTTGGTGCCCGGGATTGCAAAGGGCCGTGGCAATACGGTCCTTTGCCCCTAGGAGGTACAGGAGGAGCGGGAAGCGTCCTCCTGTAAACTGGTGCAGGACAAAGTCCTGCAAAGAGGCACGCCGGGCGCAAACCCGGAAAAGCAATGGCATGCAATGACGTCAAGCCCAGTGCAGCGTCAGCGTTCGATGAACGATTTCTCCCCCGCGGGCCGGAAGGTGGATTTCGCTTTGGACCAGGCGGTGATGCAGCGGGTGATGCGCAGATTGCGGTCAAAGTCGTATTCCGGCGCGCCTTCAGTGCCCGGATCCTTGTATCCGCAGGAGCGCAACAGGCTTTTTGGAGGCTCGGAAACCTTGCGCTGGATCCATCCGTCGCCAGATCGTTCTTCGGAATGAAACTCATCGCCGCTGAACCATCCGAACCGGTTTCCCACGGAATTCAAAACGAAATCGTTTTCTGCCTGGCCGAAATCGAGTTCCACGCCCTTCTCCGTCCAGGAGCCGTTCCGGTACGATTCGCCTTTCAGCCGGATGCGGAACCCAGACTGCCCAAGTGGGACGATCTTGTCGATCTGGTAGTTCGTCAGCTCCTTGTCTCGCACCAATCCACCCTTGAAGGTCCAAACCGAAGTCCGTTGGCCATTGTCGTAAAGGGCCCACCAGATGGGCCACGTCTTCATGCCGACTCCCCGATACTGCACTTGGCGAAGGACCAGGCGGTGGCCGACGAGAACTGGAGGAAGGGGGAAATCTCGGTGCGAAAATCCGCCCCGATCCTGACACTCGGGGTCGCATTCGGGAGGAACGATCTTCGCATCCAATGCCAAAGGCATCCACGTCTCCGCTTCCCGGGAAGCGGAGACCAGAAACGATCCCTCGCCATGTTTGCGGAAGTAGATCCGATCCAAGCCAGCAAGCGATACGCCACGGGATCGGGTCGCCGAATCCCTTCGCTGCGCATCCTTGAAGTTGGCAACGGCGGAAAAATCAGACAAATACTGACTCATTTTCCGAGGCTGTTCCGCGATCCAGGTCGTCTTTCCGGTGGCCTCCCGGATGAACTTCGCGATCCCGAACACCTTGCGGAACGAGTTCGTGGGGAAAAAATAAATGCCCACAGAATCGAGGCTATCGCCACGCGTCGTCCATGCCATCCAACGGCGCACGGAATCGCGCACTGGCGAGTTCGCCGCGGAATCTACGCCCCAGCCCGTCCAGGGAACGGAACGCACGATCGAACGGCCCTGGCCGGAAGCGAGAAACCAAAGGGTGTCCGATCGTTCCAGGAACCAGGAGAAGGAGTCCTCGTTCCCGAAATCCGCCACCGGCGAACAGTCCTCGACAATTCTCGCATCGTAGCAGATCGGCGAAACATCGAGCAACGCCACCGCAACCGAGCCGCTGGGATCGACCAGCTCCATGCTCGCCACACCAGCGCTGCGCACGGTTCTCAGGACCGCCTCGATCATCGAATAGGACATGCTGGGCGTCGCGCCCAATCGAAGCACGCCGGTCTTGGCATCCTCGCGCGAGATCAATCGTCTCTTCAGCGGCTCGATTTCGCTTCCATACCAGACAGAATCTGGAAGATCCGGCGATTGATCCCTCGGACCGGGTAACACCGGGCAGATCACTACGGCACCCAGACGTAACTCGTGCTTGTCCAGGTACACCAAGTGTTCGTCCGAACCTCGTGCCTCCTCCTTGTGCTCGTCCAATTCATTCCCCTGCGCGATCCAAAAACCGATCGGCACCAAAGCCGCGGCGAATGCGAAAAAAAGGGAGATCCACTTGGGGCGAAAACGAAACGACTTGCGCTCTGGATTGGAGTCGGGAATGACCATGTCCGAAAACATAGGCTTCGGATCCCTTCGCTGGACCTGCCATGGGTGATGCACTGCGCGATCCGCGGATCGCGGCCCCGGTCAAATTCTGGCGACACGCTCCATCCCGCCGGTCAGCGCTGGCGCTTCGCTTTCGGTTTCGCCTCGGGAACGAACCTTCCACCCACGGTATCCAGAATCTTGGTCAGGAAATCCTCCAATTGGCGAGGTCTCTGCGCCAAGCGGGGCGGAGCTCCGTTGATCCCCAGCGCCAACCGGGAAATCCGGCACACCTGCGGGGAGGTCTGGAGGGGATCGACCAAAAGATCGATGGGCCGAGCCGCAGGGGCCAATGTCTTCCAGGCCACCAGGGAATCCTGGATCGAAAGGGGAGTCTTCCCGGAAGACGACACGCGGTTCAACGTCGCAAACCGAACCGATATGCCGCTTTTCCTGTATGCCACGAAGACCAGGGAATCGTTCCGTTCCATGAGCAAGGCGAAGGAGTCGTTGAAGGGCCCGCCATCCAGACGCCCTCCGAAAACGGAAAAGGCCACTTCGAATTTGGCTCGGACCGGCACGTTGCCTTGGGAATCCACCAACTCCACATGGGTCACTCCTGCATACTGCATGGAAAGCAGCACGGCCCTCAGCGTGGCGAAGGGGATCGTCGGCGTCGTCTGGATGCGGAAAGAGGACGTCTCCAGATCCTTGCGCTCCTCCATCCTTTCCCGAAGAGGCGCGATGTAGTTGCCCATCCATACGGAATCCGGATAATCCGGAAGGCCATCCTTGGGATTGACCACCATGGGACAGAGGACATCCTTTCCGTGCCGCAACTCCTTCTCATCCAGGTAAACGAGGTGTTCGTCGGCAGGAACAACCTGGAACAGGAGGGGATAGGCAACGGCTAAAAGGACCCCGACGAAGAGCAGAGACAAGCCGATCCATTTGGCGCGAGGGCGAATGGACTTCGATTCCAGAGGGGAGTTGGGGAATTCCATGTCCAAAACATAAAACTCCCACGACCACCTTTTTCCGAATCGCCGAGGAATCGGGCGAGATCACCGTTCGATGAACGATCGCACTCCTAGGGGCCGGAACGTGGATTTTGCTTCGGACCAGGCGGTGATGCAGCGGGTGATGCGCAGGTTGCGCTCCCAGTCGAATTCCGGCGATCCTTCCCGCCCGGGATCGCGGTAGCCGCAACGTCGCAATAGCGAGGCGGGAGGGTTTTCCGCACTGCGCTCTGTCCATCCATCGCCCGAACGTTCTTCGGTTCTGAAGCTTTCGCCGCTGAACCATCCGAACCGGTTGCACACGGTGGTCAAAACGAAGTTGTTTTCTGTCCATCCGAAATCGAGTTCCACACCCTTTTCCGCCCAACTTCCGTTGCGGTACGATTCACCTTTCAGCTGGATGCGGAACCCATCCCGCCCAAGCGGAACGATCGTGTCGATCTGGTAGTTGGCAAGCTCCTTCTCCCCCGCCAATCCGCCCTCGTAGGCCCAAACCGAGGTGCGTCGACCGTTGTCGTAGAGGGTCCACCAGGTCGACCAGGTCTTCATGGCGAATCCCCGCAGCTGCACTTCGCGAAGCACCAGATTCTGCTCTTCTCGCATGGCCGGTAAGGAGAAATCGCGGTACGAATAGCTCTCCATGTCGTGGCATTCCCCTTCGCATTCGGGAATGACGATCGAGTCCTCCAATCGAGTCGGCATCCAACCTGCGTCTCTTTGAATAGCGGAGGCCAAAACGCCGCCGACGCCCTGCTTCCGGAAAAACAAGCGCTCCAAACCGCAAAGCAGCGCACCTCGGGAGTCGGCAAGGGAATCCTTGCGCCAAGCCGCCTCCAGGCTCACGCCGTCGAGGTATTCTGACAAAAATTGCTCCATGTTCGGGCTGCGCTTGGCCAGCCAAGGAGAGGTTCCCCCGGCTTCCCGGACGAGCCTCGCGATCTCGCAGACCTTGTGGAAAGGATCGCGGTGCTGGAACAGGATGCCCACCGAATCTACCGGCGACATCAACGAGACCCACCGGCGCAAGGAATCGCGGACATGGGCCAGCACCTCCATCCCGGCGCCATCGCGCTCCATGACCGTGGACCTCACGATCGACCGCCCCTTGCCGGAAACGAGGAGCACGAGGGTATCAGATCGCGCGAAAAACAACGCCGTGGACTTTTCCGCTGGATTGTCCAGGAACGGAGAGCAATCCACGAGCCTTCCGCCTGCCGAACAGAAGGGCCGATTTTCCCGCAAAGCCACCGGCACCGATCCCAAGGAATCAACCAGTTCCAAATGCACCACACCCGCGCTCTTCATTGTCCTCAAGAGGGTTTCGGTCAACGAAAACGGCATGGATGAGGCCGCTTCCAGCCGGAAGACCGCGGACTTGACGTCCTCGCGATCGCTCAGGCGGATTTTCAACGGATCTACCTCGAATCCACTCCAGACCGAGTCCGGAAAATCAGACAGCTCGTCCTTGGGATTGACCAGCACCGGACAGATCACATGGGCGCCCAGACGCAATTCATACTCTTCCAGGTACACAGTGTGTTCGTCCGATCCTTTCCCCTGCACGATCCAAAGGCCGATCGCCACGAAGGCCGCATCCAAGGCCAAGAAAAGGATCAGCCATTTGAGCTGGAATCGAAACGGCTTGCGCTCCTGCTTCGCGTCGGGATTGTCCATGCGCGAAAACATAGCCTCCGGGCGCGCCACCAGATTCTGTCTGCAATTTCCCAGGTCGGCATCACCGGATCCGGCGAATCCCTCTTGCTCCGAAGCGGACGCGTTGCCTTTTCGAGCAACGGATTCGGATTGCGAAGGGTTGCCTCGGGAGGGGGTGCCGACGTAACGTATCAAGGAACGATGCGAATTTCTCGAGTCGGCCGCCCTTTCCGATTTCAGGCACATTCCGCATCGAAAGGATACTCCAATGACATTTTTTGCAACCATTCGACCTCGCATCCGTCTTCTCCGCGGCTTCCTCGCCTGCGCCTCCATCGGGTGGTCGGCCAAACCCTGGACGCTCCCGCACTACGCATCGGCGATCGATACGCCCTACAGCGTTCGCGTCGATTCGGCAATCGTCTACGGCCTTGGCGCGACCGAGGTGCACGGGGACATGGAATTGCTGATGGACGCCTACGTTCCTGTCGGGCCGGGATTGTCGGAATCCGCCAAGGCGGCGATCCTCTTCATGCATCCCGGTTCGTTCAAAAAAGGCGATCGCACCAAGATGGCCGATCACTGCGAGCACCTCGCGCGCCAAGGAGTGGTCGCCTTCACCATCGACTATCGCTTGCTGCCGGACTCGCCGAAGGTGGAAGTTCCCGCCTGGCAGCTGGCCAACCCCGAGAGCATGCTGCCACCGCAGAAGCAAGGGTCCGAAATGCTGTTGCGAGCGGCGAACGCGGCGTTCATCGACACCAAAGCCGCACTGCGCTACGTGCATGCCCATGCCAAGGAATTGGGGGTGGACACCGCGAACATCTTTCTCGGAGGAGGTTCGGCGGGAGCGGTGGCCGCATTGACCGCCGGAGTGACGCCCTGGGACCTCTACGTGAGCGATTCGATCGGGAAACCCATCCGACCGGAAAACCATCCCGAGGCCTCCATGTCGGTGCGAGGCATCGTGGATTGGTCGGGAGGCCTCTATGGAGAACTACCCAACCTGGGGCATGAAGATCCTCCGATCATGATCTACCACGGAGTCAAGGATACGGTCGTGGTCGTGGACGAAGCGATCCACATCGTCGAGCGTTGCGACTCGGTGGGATTGGAATGCGAATTCCACCGGGCTCCCGATGGCGACCACCTGCCTTGGTACGGCGCCCCGACTGGCAACCTCCTTCCCGTGATGTCCAGCTTCGTGATGCGTCACATCGCGCCTTCGCAGACGGGCGCGATCGGAGTCCCGCGTTCGGTGTCCCCTCTTCGCTTGACCCAGGTTGCGGATGGATCGTTCGTCCTGTCCGGTTTGCCAGAATCCGTCCGCCATCTGGAGTGCGTGGGGCTGGACGGCCGATCGATCGCTCCGGCCGTTTCCAGCCACGACGGCACCTGGACGATCCGGCCGAAGTCAGGCACTTCGCAAGGGGTGGTGGTTCGGGCGCGAATGGCCGAAGGAGGTGCGAGAAGCTGGCTGGTGCCCTTGATCCGGTAGGTATTTCGGCTGCGCCGGGCGTTCTTCCGGCTTTGCGCCGGGGCTTCGTTCGGCTGCGCCGCGGCTTTTCCCGGGGCGGCCCGGGTGCCGTATTCACGGCTTCCGCCGTGCTGGACCGGACGCGGGTCCGGTGCCGTATCCACGGGTCCGCCGGGACCCGTGACCCCGGCCAAAGGGCCTCCGGCGGCCCTTTGGGATCCGGCCGCCGGGGGGCGCTAACTGGAACGGCCATGCCGAACTCGCCATGTGCGCAGGGTGGGATGATCGTCCGTAGACGTGGCAAGATCATCAGGGACGCGATCGATATCGCCAATACCAATTGGCCGTTCCATGAACCGCGCCCCCCGGACCCCCGTGCCAGCCTTGCTTGTTTGCCGGATTCTGTCTAGAGTGCTGGGTCCGTGGATGGGCGGCTCGCTCGGGCTTCGCCCTTCGCATTGCCAATGGTGGCGGAGATGGCATCCCATGCCGCTGCAGAATTGGCAGGGGTTCCATGGGGGATTGGCTGTTCTCAACGACTACGCATTGTCGAGTCGCGTCGCGTTGATTCGTCGCGGCTAGCGATGCCGAGGAAGCCTTACAAAAACGGATCTATCTCCTGTGGCTGCTTTCCAATCCATGGCTGTTTTCCACTAGCCTCACTGACGAGCCTTGCGAGTTCCATCACCTTTTGGAACGAGTCCCTGGGTGAAAAGAGAATGCCGACGGAACCGAGCGTATCGCCAGGCGATGGCAAGCGGATCCAACTGCGCACGGAATCCCGCACAAGCGAGACCGCCTCAGGATCGACGTCACCCCGTGGCATCGGAACGGAACGTGCGATCGATCGCCCCTGGCCCGAGGCGTGAAACCAAAGCGTGCCAGATCGCTCCACGAACCAAGAGGAGGGGCTTTCTTTCCCGAAATCCTCCAACGGAGTGCAGTCCACGACCATCCCCGCTTGGGAGCAGATCTGCGAGGCATCGCGCAATGCGATTGGCACAGAGCCCAAGGAATCCACCAGCTCCAAGTGCGCCACGCCTGCGCCTCGTACGGTCCTCAGGATGGTCTCGAATACCTCGAAAGGCATGGAAGAAATTGCGCCCAATCGGAACGTACCGGTCTTGACGTCCTCGCGTTCGCTCAAACGGATTTTCAACGGCACGATCTGAAATCCGGACCAGACGGTATCGGGGAAATCTGGAAACCGGTCGCGGGAATTGACGATCACCGGGCAAATCACATCCGATCCCAGGCGCAATTCATCTTCGCCCAGGTACACCAGATGGTCGTCCACCCGCTGCCTCCCGAACACCACCCACAGCGCGATGGCCATGACGAGGACGTCGAACGCCACGAAAAGGGCGATCCACTTGGCCTGGAAACGGAAGGGCTTGCGTGCGGGTTCGGTATTGGGAATGTCCATGCGCGAAAACATAGCCTGACATTTCATCGCCAGATTCCGTCTGTACATTTCGTTCGCATGGCCACGCCTCTCCTGTCACCTTCCGTGCCAGAGCCCCGCACCTCGAAGCCCGATTGGCTTTCCCGGTGGGTCAAGATCATCTTCGCCAGCGTTCCCGTCGTGTTGGGCGCCACGTTCGTGGTCTTCGCCCACGATATGCGATCGGCCACGATCTCCCAGAACCTTCCCCTCCAAGTCGGCTTGATCGCCCTGGCGGTGCTGCCCCCCCCCCCCCCCCCCCCCCCCCCCCCCCGGCGCGCCGGGTTTTTTGTCGGCTGGCGCCGGGCTTTTCCCGGACGCGGGTCCGGTGCCGTATCCACGGGTCCGCCGGGACCCGTGGATACGAACCTCGGCGCCCTTGGGATCCGGCCGCCGGGGGGCGCTAACTGGAACGGCCATGCCGAACTCGCCAGGTGCGCCGGGAGAGAAGAATGTCGGCGGACGAAGCCGAATCATCAGGGACGCGATCGATATCGCCAATACCCATTGGCCGTTCCATGAACCGCGCCCCCCGGACCCCCGTGCCAATTTTTGTCTGATGCTGACTTTGTTGGCCCCGACAGCTGTCGGGGCTTACAGGCTGCTTGGGGCTGGCATCCCATGTTGCTGCTGAATTGGCGGGGGTTCCAAGGGGGCTTTGTGGATTGGAACGGCCAGAGCCATGAGAATGCCGATCGCGTCCCTGATGCCATCTCTCGATGCTTCGATGCCCATTGTTCCCGCCAGCCCAGCGAACAGGCATGGCCGTTCCAGTCAAAGCCCCCTTGGTGCCCGGGATTGCAAAGGGCCGTGGCAATACGGTCCTTTGCCCCTAGGAGGTACAGGAGGAGCGCCGGGCCCCATCGGCAGAGCCGATGGGGGTTTTTCGAACGGTCCTCCTGTAAACTGGTGCAGGACATAGTCCTGCAAAAAAAAGGCACACCGAGTGCGGACCCGGAAAAGCGCCGCAGGCGAGAAGAGTGCCTAGTGCAACGTCAGCGAGAGATGCGGAAGGTTCGCTCCACGCCCATTACCGGGAGGTCCCGCACCAGGCAGCGGTCCACGTGGGACATCAGGGGGCCTTTTCGCAACGCTTGGGTGAGCTGAGCGATGTCGGCCTCAATGCCCTCCGCCTCGCCTTCCACGCGGCCGTCCAGCTCGTTTTTCACCCAGCCCACCAGATGCAGGCCCCGGGCGCGGTCGCAGACGAAGGCGCGAAACCCCACGCCCTGGACCAACCCGAACACCGAAAAGCCGATCCTTTTCTGCATCCGTGCCTCCCTCGTTGGCATTGGTGGTCATCGACGAAATTGCGAGAGTGGGCCATCCCTCACTTAAACTGAGACACTAGATCTCAGGAAAATAGAGGCTTCCGCGTCAAAAGGCAGCAGAATCAGCTGGATCAGAGTACCCAAAAAATACCCAAAGTCAGATGGTTGTACTGCCTACGCCTTGGCAAGGTCTGGCCATCCTCAAGGATCCGATGTAGCAATATCCTACGCCTCACGAAGGCGTTCCAGGACACATCATCACAGGCAGACTTAGCTGGGCCTTGAATACGTGAAGAAGTAACTGCCGCCAGACTCATGGACAGACCAGAGGCTCAGATGTGATCCATGACCACGCTGTCGCCATTCCGTTCCGTGACTCGCAGAAAGATCCTTGGATCGAGACCACTACCCGCTTATCCACTCAAAATGGCGTAGAGCCCACACTTTTACCCAGATCGCCTCCCATGCAGCAACCGCACAGGCTGAATGACTCAGCAAGCAAAGTGAAAATTGAGAACGAGTCCCGGAATTCACTTGTTTCGACCAATTAGCGCAATTCAATCAAATCATCTACAAGATGGGATGCCAATTTCTTGATGTCTGCGTACCAATCGCCTTCCAAGATCGCATACCCCAAAAGGCTGGAAGATCGGGCCTCAACCTGGCCGCCAACGACTGGCTGGCGAAGAAGCGGATCATAAATAATATAGTCCATTCTAGCCACTAAAAACGGCTTTCCCGGCTTGTCAAAATCAGTTTCCTTCGTGTAAATAATGCGCCCTAACCCAAGAATTAGCACGCTATCATTTGGAATTGATTGTGGAATGCGGCCAAATAGAGTTTTCCCACCATTTTGAAACTGAACAAACTCTACCGAGTCATTCTGGGAGACTGTATCGATTGTGATTTTTCCAAAGCTAGACATATCTTGAATTTCTTCAAAGAAGATGCTATCGATGCGCTTCTCAAAGCCTCGAGAATCAACACCCTGGTCCTCAAAATTCTCCTTGAAAATTGCACGAATATTCGAGCTCTGTAGACTACTCGTTGAGAAATCCGATGCAACTGTGACAATCGGCGCTTTGCGGAATACTACTAATTTCCGTTTTTTCAGTCCCTTTGCATCAAAACCACCCGCAACTTGAGGCGAGACACCTGCGCATCCAAACAAAACCCCAACGATCGCAAAAGAAATGAGGAGTCCAGGAATTTTTGACATCGAATTGACCTCTTTCAAAAGGAAGTGATTCATCTCACCAGATCATGGAAGACTTTTGTCAACAGTCTCCGGATAAAGGATTGAGTCAAATCTTGTTGAATCGAAACCACTGCGATGGACCCACCAGCAGCTCGAAGGATGCCCCGGGCGCAACCCAGCGAAACAGCATGGGCTCTCCAAAGAATGTGATTTCGTCCTTGGTCAATTTGGCGAGGGAAGGGCAACCCGTTCCAGTGTATGCGAAATTTACCCCAACCCCTTTGACAAGATTGAGCTCCAAGCCGACCATTCCTTCCTCCGTGACGAGCTTGGCCGTGCCTGTATCCTGTTCAGTGACACAAGCCCCCATCTCACGCTTGTAGATGACCTGACTATCAGGCCCAAAGATCATGGTCTGGTATTCTCCCTTGACCATCTCAACGGACTTGTAGGCCCCCTGCAGAGTTGCTCCAGTGATTGTGGAGCCTGGATTCCCGGTGGGCGCCGTGGTGGAACCTCCAGACGACTTGTCCTCGCAGGCAACGAGCCCAACCAATAGAGAAGAGAGAGCGAGGAATTTGCGCATGATGTTGTTCCCTTGAGAAATTTGCCCAGGATGAGCGAGAAAGATAGCCCCCAATCGTTGCGTTCGACCGGTACCGCCCCAAAGAGACGGCACGGTCAACAGCAGCTATTGGGGGAACGAACTGAGCTTCAGGAGCAGCAAAGTCCGGCACCCTTTACCCAAAGGACGATATTTATTGCGAGAAAGAGGGCAATAGGAAGAAGTATCATCCACAAAATTCTCTTTACTGAATATGACATTCGGAACAAGTAAACCATAAGGCAGCTTCCAAAAAAGTGCACGTAAATGAAAATCTCAAACCATTGCCGTACATAGCGAGAAACCGTCATTGTGAAGCCAATGTAGATGACGTTTAACACCACCCACAGAACCAATAGTCCAATTTTCACTTGTTCGCCCCTTGAAGCACTCCGCTAATATATACGCGATCCTGCATTAAATCGTCTCGACCTGCCTGATGACGAATGAAACTCCAAGCCATTTTTCTCTTAACGGTAGAACCGTACACTTTTACTTCAGGAACAGCAATACTAGTTTGCCTTGCAATGTTGTCATCCCCTTGCGCTACCTCGCAGCCACGGAGCCAAATCTCCGAAATGACTGCCATTTTTCCTTGCAGCAGATATCCTAAAGAAGCAAGTGTTTTTCTATTGTCTGCTTCGATCGTCACCCCCCTTTCATTGCCTGATAGACCATGAGGCGATTCTGAATTCAACATATCAAACCCTTGCCACCAAGAATTCCCGTGGCCCCAAATATCTAGCTTATAAATTTTAACATCTTTTCCCAATCCATTGACTGCAGCAATCAGTTCTTTACCATTCTCACCAGAAATTGGGTCACCCTTTGTTGGGTACAAATACCAGTTTTCCCCATCCGGATCCACTCCCACCAACGGCCCATTCCCCCCGTACGAGTACGGCGTCCAGAATTGGAGCTTTGGATCCCTCCCGATAAAGCTTCCGCGTTCCGCATCGTAGAATCTGGCGTTGAAATACCAATTCCCAAGCGCCGCCTCATAAGCCTTGCCCTGGTAGAGCAGATCGGTGGTTTGCTGCGACCAGCTTTCTTCCAGGTTGCCCCAAGGATCCCAGATCCAACGACCCAGCACTGCGCCGGTGTCGGTCAAAAGAGCCTGTGTCGTGCCTTGGTGGTCGGTCAGAACGTAACGGACGCTGGCCTTCCCGGCACTGTCCGTTGCCTCGGCAATTCGGTTTTGGCCCATGTAAGCGTGCCATTTCCAGCCGTGGTCGCTGCCACTGTCCGCAGCGATCGCGGAGCCCTCGTACACCCACTTATGAACAGGCGTCCAACTGGAGGTATCCCCCTTGGCCACCAGGGACAAAATTCGGTTTCCGTCTTCGCCGTATTCAAACCGAAGCCAGGTGGTGTCGGTGCGTTCCAGGCGCGTAATGATCCGCGCACGCTCCAACGCATTTCGCTTGTTCCAGCGTCGCTCCGCCACCCGCCAGGCCTTGGCCATGTCCGAAGTGTCCGATGCCCAGGCAAAGCTCGCTTCAATGGACAGGTTCCCGCGTGCATCATAACGGTAGATGGTCGTGCCCTTGCGTGCGCTTGAACCCACCGTGACGCGGTTTGCGGCATACCCAAAAGTATCAGCCATTCCACGACCCATCGGATGCACCAGCCGGGTGCGGTTTCCGTTCCAGTCGTAGCTGGTGGAAAGGGCTTGTCCGTCCGGGTAGCGGATGTTCCGAAGCTGGTACTGGTGGTCGACGTCAAACCCAAGGCTATCGCCCAGGTTGCGGCGCATCCCCGCGACGTTTCCGGCGCCATCCCAGGTCATGCGTTGTAGGTACATCGTATCGGTCGCCGGTGATTTGGTCACCACGGCTTCGGTCAATACAGATCGCTGTGCCTCGTAGCTGTAACGTGTATTCAACCGGTTGCCTTGTCGGAATCCGTCGACCAAGTCGTTACGGCGGTAGCGAATCCCTGAAAGCACCGAAACAGAATCCGTCCCATGGACAATCGCCTGCGAAGCTGGACGATGGTATGAATCCAAGGACCAATCCAACCGCCCCGCTCCTGGAAGGCTTGCCTGAACCGGGATTCCAGAGAGGTCGTACTTCCAGGATTGAGTGACAGAATACAACGATGGGAACGCAATGTTCCGGGACAAACGACGCCCCATGGCATCGTATGAATAGGTGACCCCCAGTCCTGTTCCCAGGTTCAAGCCCAGCAGACGGCCAGCATCGGTTACTCCGGAACGCGAATCCCAGACGTAGTCAACATTCTCTCGGGCTCCGGCACCAAAGCTTTCCTGCAACGGGCGGTCCAGGCCGTCGTACCGGGTAGTCCGCACGGTTGTGGATTCGGGCTTGGACACCATCTGCAAGGTGTCGCGCAATGCTCGTCCTGCCAGATCGTAGCCAACACTGTGGCGAAGATCATCCGAGTAGGTGGTTCGGGTCATGCGCCCCAAACCATCGTAGCGGCGATACTCCACCAGTCCCTTGGGGTCCTGCTGCCAGATGAGGTTCCCAAGGTTGTCAAACCGGCTGCGCACCCGAAGGGTTTGGGTAGCCAACGGAGCCGAGGTGCTCGCAGTGGCCTCACCGCCAAGGCGCATCACAAATGCTGCCGTGTCCGCATCCCGCTCCACCAGCGTATCCCGGCCCAGTGCGTCCCAGTGAAACCACGTGCGAGTTCCAATTGGATCGATCTCCACATAGGTCCTTGCAGAATCCAGGTACTGGTAGCGGTTTTCCCAGGACTTTGAAAGGTTGCTCGCCGCGGCAGGAGCGATGTATACCCGGCTGGCCACTTCGCGCCCGGTGCCATCGAAGTCGTGCCATTCTTCGCGACCATCGGCATCACGCTTCCACTGGAGCTTGTCGAAGACGTTGTAGGAGAAAAGCGTTGTGGTTTGCTGCGCGGTATCCAACGTGGTGAAAGACGCACCCTTGGACAGTCGCCGCAACGCCACCATTCGTCCCAGGCCATCGAACCGAGCTTCGGTAGTCACTCCAACCGGGCTCGTTTCCCGAATAGCCACGGTCTTTTGGTTTGGGTAGTTGCTGGCGTATCCAGGAACATTCAGCCAAGAGGAGGTGGGCTGCAACCGATCCACGTAACCGTACTGCATCACCGCACCATCCGGTGTGATCGTCTTGGTGGGGCGGCCCGCGCGGTCATATTCCATCCGGGTCACATTGCCAGCTGGATCTTTCTTGGCCAACACCCAGCCACGATCCACATCGAAAAATCGGGCGGTGTCCAGACTCGGTCCGGTGGGCGCCACGCCTGCCGGCTGTGGACGCACATATTGACGTGTCCGCGCCGGCAACAACTTGTAAACGCTATCGAGATCCGCCTCGATCACGGAAACAGAATCCGCACTGAGATACCGGCTCGAGCGTGAAATCAAGGCTGGTCTGTTGTCCGCGTCGGCATATCGAGTCTCGGAAGCCATCTGCCATTTTCCGTCCAACCAGACACGCTGACGAACCGGACGGGGGAATGGTGTCGCCCCAGTAGATGGACGCCAATCTTCCCATTCGGTGGAGTCGGCCATCATTATCGAGTCGTTGGCCAAAATCGTTCCGTCATCCCGGACGCTTCCTCGCCTCCAGGTTCGCTTGGAGGTAGAAAGCTCCAGTCGGTAGAGGCTGTCCGTTCGGAACGTCGGATTGGGCTTTGCGTTTACCACTGCCACACGGAGATTCCCGCCCATCAGCGGGTCATTCACCACGGTAGTATCCACCGTGGTCAGCCAGAACTCACCAGCATCCCGGTGTCGAACACCAAATTCCGTCTTGACCTCCGGGCAATCAAGCTGGAAGGCAGGCATGCCTGGAATCCGGGCTACGCGGGCCCGCAGGGTATCGGACATCGTCTTTGGACACACCGTCTCGCGCACCAAGGATCCGTTGCGATCGTAATTCCAGACTGTGATCTTTGGGTCATTCAGCTGGTTCAACCCACGGGAATCGATCTTCGCGATCTGTCGGTCGCCATCATAAAGGGTTTGCGTTCGGCGCTGCCCCATTGATCCGGCGCCATGGTACTCCATCGTCAGCTGGAATCTTGTGGTCCGATACTCCAAACTGTCCAGGACCTTGTCTGTATCGTGGACCGATCCATCCAATCGGAGCACAGTGGTTCGTCCTTGGAATCCGGCGAGCTTGCGATTGATGTTCTTCGCCTCAAAGATCGGCGAGAAGAAGTACCAGTCCGTGGTTTGAGTTTCTCGCCAAGGCTGATCGGGTGCAACAACGTGGTCTGGCTGGCGAAGTAGGGTCTGGACTGAGGTTTTCAACCCTGCTGGCTTGGTCTCCTCCCAACCTTGATAACCGTAATTTCGCTGTAGATAGAACTGTCGATTTGTGCGGTCTGGAAAATTCGTTGCGCTGAGCACGAAGCCATCCAGTTTTCCGTAATGTTCCCCTTCATACGCGTAAACCGTGCTGCTGCCATTGGCGTGATCGACCTGGGTCAATTCGCCATTGGAGTAGTTATACCAAGTCGTATCGATTTGCTGGTCAGAAACTCGCCTTGCCTCCCACTGGATGACTGGCGTTTTCCAATTGACCGGGGAATCTCGCCCGGTCTTGTACCCTAAAAACTCGTGTTGGCCAAGGCCCTGCCAGATTACGTCAACCTGTCTTGTCAGCTTCCCATCTGGCGAAACCACTCCGGACACAATGGAATCCGTAAACAATACAGCTCCACGCCCAGTTCTTGCGTCACGCACAAATTGGATCTGATGATCGCCATCTCGCGTGACGACGACAGAATCTGCCGTCGAGGACCGAAATAGACCAGGGACTGCCCAATAGGTATCAAATCCTCCATCCTCAATCATTCCCTTGTTTGCTGCACCCAAACCGAAGACCACCTGCGTACCACCAGGCTCCTTGACCAAGTAGTAGCCAGAACTATCCAGGATCGGATCATACTGGGCTGGGTTCGGATCCAAACCAAGATCAATGCGATCTTCCATCCCCCTTGGCAGGCAGTAGTAGATCTTGCGCATCTCAGCATTCGACAAGGCCTCATAGGAAACCCATCGTCTTCCATCCAAGGTCCGAGCGGAGTCATCAGACAACACGAACCTGGTGGCGCCTCCGTCCGAAGCGACAAGTTGCAGTTCAGCCATTGGATGTCGACTCAGTGAGTGATTTTGGATGACTGTGTCTATAACGGAATCTCTCATCTCTATTGATCTATGGATCCAATTTCGTTGGTAGCGAGACTGGGAGCGGTTCAATTCCGCATCATGATTCACACCGAGCATTCCCACATACCCGTTTACCCCCACGCTCCACGGGTTTACGGTCACATATCCAACGTCGTAGGTCTTTTCCCACTCGGCCACAAGACTGATGTAAAGCCGAGTCATTTGAACTGTGGCTGCCAGAGCGACACCTGCCACTCCACCAGAAAGTCCTCCCCCAACAATATTGGCAACGACATACTGGCCAAGCTGCTCTCCGATGTACCACGCGACGTCTTCGCCGTCCGCTTTTCCGGTCGCCAGCTTGTACCCCATGTTGATATCCGAGATGTACGGAATGAATTGCCCTCCTACGTTCGATGCGACATTGAACATCGCTTGTCCGCAATCACCCTTTGCGGATGTTCGATCCCCCGCAGCGGAGCTTGCACAGCTTTGTAGCGTCCTAAAATCATCACCAGCGCCATTGACAGCATAAAGGGCAATTTTCACAGCCTGTAGGGCCATCATTGTTTCATTGTTGATTTTATCAAGCTTGGCCTGATCTTCAGGGGACTTCGTGTAATCCTTCCCCAAGATTTCGACCAACGCATTGTGACGAGTCAGAAATTCGGAATACTGGTTGAAAATCGCTCGTTGGATCGCGGCGTTTGCAGCTGCTTGAACCAAGGACAGGGAAACAGCTTGTGTAAAACCCCACGTTTTGGGGATCTGCTGAGGATTTGAAATGCGATGTATTCGACGTGTCGCAAACCCTCCGATGTTCAAGGTTGACTCTGTGACATCTCGATCCCTATAGACCGGATTCCTCCGCGACGAATCGGACAGATCGATCGCGTTGTAGTCCATGTCGTATTGGAGCGCGAACAACGGTTCTCGCCAATGGCTGTTCCAGGTGCGTGAGAGCTCAACACCCAGAGGTGCACCCGGAATCGAAACGGGAGTCGAGGTCTGGACCAAGTTCCCGTTCAGGTTGGAAACAACCCCATCCCCAGTTCGCTTGTACGAATGCGTTGGAGACAGACCCTGCTCGTTGTGCCGAGAAAGTCCAGCCTGAGCAACAAGAGGGAGGATGATCAGAAGACAGAAGATACGGGCGTTCACGGGGTCCACCTCAGGTTGTCAACAAACATGCGCTTCCCACTGGGTGGGTTCGCATTCAAAGAAAGCAGGAAACGGGCTGTGCTACCGATACGGTACAACGACCCATTGAACGGAATCTGGATAGGCCCCCATCCACTGAAGGTCGATTGAGGGATGCTTGTTCGGTACTCATCCCAACCGCTGCGGTCGGGTTGGTTGTCCACCATGAACCAGGCCTGTTCCCAGGCTCCCAATGCGAACTCCGATTTGAGATCGAAGGACAGAGTCTTCGATCTCCACAGCACAGAATCAACAACGACCTCGAAGGACAGCGCCACTCCACCGCCATTAGGAACGACGGAAATTGCCGTTCTACTTCCATCTTGGACGACTTGACATTGGTTGCAGGTCTTTAGCCTGGACAATGAGTCCATGGAAAGCCCCCTAGAGACTATGGCAGGTGTTTGGGCAGTATCTGTACCCTGGGTGCCAACGCCTTCCACCCACACAGCACCGATGTTCCACTGCAGGCTGGAGTTACTGCTGCCGTTTCCGTGGCCGTTGGCCAGGAAGAACAGATCGAACCAGCGACCAATGGTGTAGCGTAATGGGTCGTACTTGTAGCGGATGGTCTTCCACACCCCGACCGCTCCGGCCAAGCTGTCGTTCGATCCCGCTGCGGTGTCGAGTGGCAACCAAGTGGTTCCATCAAAGGTCGCGGTCTTCAGCGTTCCTGGCCAAGCGGTTCCCACCATCTGTGATGGTTCGATGTACACGTTCACCGCGACCACCGAATGGTGAGCCCAGGTAGTATCGAACAAGAAGCTCGTACCAATGTTGAAATCCGGTTTTGACTGGATGACCTGAACTGCCGGCCGTCCCCCTACCTCAACAGCTTGGGTGATCAGTGATGGATCTCTTCCTGTGGACGGCAACGCTGAGACATCGCCAGGAGCCACGTATGTGTTTGTGGAACCCGAGCCGTGACTGGAAGTGTCTTGACAAGACCCGGGCAACAAGACGACAGCTCCCGGAGGCACCACGGTATCCACAGGCATGCGCAATACCTCGCGACCCCAAGAACCAATCGTATCCGGATTCTCGCCAGGCAAAGCACCCCACAGACGAGACCAGCCACGTCCAGGCACTTGGTAATCTGCCACGATACCGTCCAACAGGCTGAACGAGGTTGAGCTATCCGGCGCGAAGTGCTGAATAGATCTTCCTTGGAAGTACAACGAAGCGACAAATTCTGGCCTCCAGATGGCTTGCAATCCCTTGCCAGCATTCATTTGGGCGGAACGATCCCAAGTCAAACGGATTTCATGGTCTGCGCTTCGTCCCTGCACATCTGTGATCGGGGTGAAAGCAAAGAACGAATCCCTGGTCGAGAACCAATCTGCGGTGATGCTCTCATCGGTTCCTGCACCGTTTAGATCGTTGTTGCGGAACACATCCCGTACAGGTAGGCTTCCGCGATAATTCAATCGCAAACGGAGGCTATCTGACTTCAAAGCCTTTGAGGTAGGATTGATCAAGCGGATATCGATACGTGTTCCAGGATCACCAGAGTTGTCCGTTGTTGCTCTCCCGAGGAGCACCGTCCCCACCGAGCGAGAGGTCACGCGGGCGCCAGGCGAATACCGAACCCAACGGAGGCCGCTGAGGAACAGGTCAGCCCTACGCGAAGTGTCTGTCGGAAGCAGCGAGCCGGAATGATCAACCATGAACTTCAGGAACAGTTTGGTCGTATCCGAGTTGACCAGCCTAGCCGACTGGTAAAGCTCGTCCACAGGAATGGAGACTTTCTTCCAGTGTCTGGAAAGTTGGCTTTCGGCCACGTACGCCTGAAGGATGTTGAAGTCTTCCTCATCGGCGTTGTTGTTGTCACCAACTCCTGGCTGGACCTGCTGGGTCAACCAGACCCTAATCGGAAGATCTCGGTGCTGGCGACCTGTCCATTCGCGACTCGTCGCAACCCAAAACTCGAGATTTGTGTATCGGCTGCGGTCCAATGCATTCTTGGGCGCATCAAATCGCACACCATCCAGGGTCCCATTGGAGAACGGAACAGCGAGGATGGAGTCGCTCGAAACAGGCAACAACCGTACCGGACAAGATCCGTCAGCAACCGGAAGATCCACGGAGGCCTTCCAAGACACCCCAACGGAAGGGGAGGGAGTTCCCCATTTGGTTCCAGGGGACCAGGCTCCGCGGTGTCCGTCGAGGATCTTCGCCGAATCCACCACCTTCGCCTGGGTCACGGAGAAGATTTCCAAGGAGTCCATTGCAACGCGCGTTGGATCCAGGAAGTCGAACACACGCAAGCGCAGTATGTAGCGACCAGTATCCGGTACCACAAAGCTGTCAACCTCACCAATGCTCACCACACGACCCATGTCGTCCAGCCAATGGTATCGCAAAGGATGCCCCATCGGATCAACTGAGCCCGCTGCGGAGGCGGCAAGGTGCGCACCTGGAGTCGGAGTGCCTCCAAGAAGGTCAATGTTGGGCCGAATGACACGGCTAGCCGGTACGGCGTAGGAAGGATCGATCAACCGATCACGATTCCAGAAGGTGACCGTCGCCGCATCTTCGGTTGGCCCCACACCCCAGAGTCTTCCCCAAGTGCCGTCAGGCTTTCGACCATCGACAACCACTCTGGGTGCGATCTGCCAAACGTCAGCCGAATCCGGCCAGCTCCAGTTCAAGGAAGCCCCCGTCGCAAACCGAGGAATGGGGAAGTTGCCGTAAGGGTCATGATTGATCGTAACTGGAACTTGTTGACCCACCCAGAAAAGTGCTGAAGCGCTGCTGGCTAATTTCAGATTGTCGGGAGCCCTTGGCGCAGACCATTGAAGCTCCATCCGCCGGTTGGCGGTTGGTGCTGTGGCAGTCAACCATGTTGAGGCAAGGTCGACAGTGTTGTAATCGAGAGAATCGATCCGCAAATCTCGAGGGAGTCCATCCGATACCGCGAATTGTTGCAACTCGGGACCATACACGGTGTCAAACCGGTGATCGAGTGCCGGACGCACGAGGCCATCCAATGACTGGTGGAACCACCAAATTCGCAACGAATCCAGATGCAGCGCTTTCCCGCTGGAATTAAGCAACCTTGTGGCCATGCCTAATTGATTCACTGCTCCGTCAGCCTGAACCGTGTTGGCAAATACTTGAAGGTCATTGCGTCTTGTGGTCACAACCTGACCAGGCTCAGTCCGGTACTTCACCAGACGAATATTGTCCAAAAGCACTTTTCGATCGGTGGATACTACTCCATCTGCTTGAAACTTGAGCTGAAGGAACCCAGAAGTTCGAGCGGCTGGCTCTGTATAGATATCTGCCAATGGGATGCTCACCCGTTGCCAAGTCCAAGACTTGCGAAGGTCTTGCATGTAGCTCTCCAAGTACCCAAAATTTTCCTCTGCTCGGTCGTTTTGGTTCAAAGGCTTATTGAGCCTAGTGAGCCACACTCGGATCGGAGTCTGGGTGCCACCATCCATTGCCACATCAAACTCCAAGTTCGTGAACTTCGATAGGTCCTCCTCGTCATGGCACCAATCCCGCTGGGCTTGGAAGCTCGAATCACAGCTGGCTCGAATCCATACTTGGAATGCATTGGTGAGTCGAAGAGATACCATCGTATCACCCTGGCTCGCCCGTGCCAGAAGGACGCTTCCCTGATCATCCTTGAGAGTATCGCTGGTCAGGACCACTTCTTGACCTGTCCAATGTTGATTCCATCTTGGATGCCATTGTTCTTCGAAGAGTGCTTTGGATGTATCCAGGATGGGCCGAACTCCAACGAACCCATTCGTATCGACCGCATAAATGATTACTCGGGCCCAGGCCACCTTTCGGGTGGCATCGGAGGGATCGTAGACCTTCAACTTCACCGAATCCATCCCTGGACGGACAGCGACGAAAGTGTCTACTCGCCCGGTGGATGGAAGGATGCCATTGGAGTTCCACCATTCGTAACGCAAGGGGCGACCTTCAGGATCGAAGGAGGAATCCGCGTCCAGAATGAGCTTGGACCCAACAGTGGTCCAGAGGATCCCAGATGGAGAAATCCTTGCCACTGGTGATCTCAGTTCGCGGTAAGGCGGCTCCGAACCAAACCACAGACCGCCATTGACCTTGTAGGCTGGGAAATGATCGTTTCGCTTGGATGAGTCAGAAGCATTGCTCCAGTCATCGCCTCGGGTGGAGGCAATGCCGATTCCCTGCAGGTGCAGGACACCCAGGGCCGAGATGTCCGAACCTCCAGCAAAGGTGCAGGAAATGCAGCTGATGGTGACCGCCCAGGTCCCTGAATCCTTGGAAGTATCACGGACCACTGATTGGACGGCCATCGAGGAGAATCCTCTTGGCACACCGGTCAACGATGCACTGGCAACGGAATCCCCATGCAACCAGTAGCGGAAAATCACACCCTGCACGGGACGTGTTCCGATGTTGCGAACCCCAAACACCACATCCAGTCCGCCATTGACGGAATCCGTCTTTGAACGAACTTCGATTCCCATCTGAGTCTTGTTGGGCCACCAATCGGTGGCATCTCCGTCGATGGTGACGCTCTTGAATTCCTCAGGGCGGAAATTCAGCATGATTCCCGCTGACGACCGGACGGTGTCCCCCACTCCGACAGGCTGAATGGCCCATCGAAGCGAAGCAAGACTTGCCCCTGAGGATGCTCGCAGTCCCAGCTCAGTCACACCAGCTGTTGCGGGTGCGATCTTTCCAGAAGGCAGTTTCTGATCACCCTGCCCCAGAACAGCCGTTCTGGGATCATCCATCTGGTTGACATGGAATCCGTAGCCATCGAGATCGAACAGGCCCTCACCAGTCCAACCAGAAGCGATCCAGCTTGACCCTGTCCAGTGAAGCAATCGTACCTGAGCTCCGGTTCCATCGTCTGCATTGTTCAGATTGGTCCACTCGAGGGCAAGCTCCGCTCCCTTGAATCCACGTCGAGCATTGGCAGTGGTGTCGCCGGTGGTGGAGTCGTTGTCCTCGTCCACCAGCAACCGGTAGATGTTCTGGTCTCGCTCCCCCACTACCAACGGATTGCGCCGCTGGATGAGCCAGTAGTTCCAGCTTTGTGGAGAAGAGAATCGTGTCGAGGTCACAAGATCCCGACGCATGTACACCTCACCCCAATCCGCGCCTCGTCCGTGATCATTGGCAGAGTCCACCACTTGCAGATCAGCCAAGGAATCGTCCAGCATCAACACCAGCGAGTCGATGTTCCCCAACGTGTCTTCGGCTAGGAAGAACATTCGATGGTGAGCCCGTGTTGGTGTGACGCGAACCAATCTCTGGGATGGATGGAGACGCAGGATCGGATCGAAAGCCCTAAAGGCCGATGTGTCCACGACCTGGTTGTCCATTTGCACCACAAGACGACGCAAGGGAATGTTCGTGGAAGAGGAAAACAAAAAGTCCATCGGTTCAAAACGCTTCGATGCACTGACCTGGTAACCCTCGACACCCGGAAGACCGCCAACGAAAACGTTCTCGGTGTCCTTTGGATTTAGGCCACGTGCCAAAGGAAGCCCTTGTCCGACGATGTGATTCACGTCATCCACCCCGAACCCCGCACGATCCATCACAGTCGGGTACACCAGTGAACCACCACCTGTGGGAATGCGAACATGAAACACTACCGGTGTGGGAGGCCCAATCCGAACCACTCGTAATTTCAGTGTCGTGTCATTTCCTGCCTTATCGGTGATGCGAAGGATCATCGGAGAAACCAGCAACGAATCATCGTAGATCGGAATTCGTCTGTTGATGGTTAGGCTTCCTATTGCGACCGTATCCAACCACACAGTCGAGTCTTGGTCTTTCAAGACAACCCGTCCTAGCATTTTCTCATCGGAAAATTTCAAGACAGCTGGCAGCGTGGAGCCTCGAACAGTATCCGCGAACAGATAGGAGAATTCTCCAGTTGCGGTATCGTACGCACCGACATTCCCAGAAACCGTGAGACCTTCAAAGCGTGGAGGCACGGCATCGACAAGCAAATTCAGAGAAATTGAATCCTTGTTCCCGCAGGTATCCGTGGCTCGGAAAACGATCTTCCGCAAAGACCCATCCAACGCATCCTTGGGAAGCTGTGGTTTGAACGTCCAAGTAGATGTATCCGGTGCATGGCTTCGTCCGGAATCAGACTGGGTGGGAGATCCTGTTAGGCCAATCTGGCTCCATGACCAAGCCCATCCCTCTTGGTGATGCTTCGTCCAACCCTTTGCCGTCAGTGCAAACGGCACTTTGGGTGAAACCGGGAATAGCCGCGTTGGAGCTGAAGCTTGTACGTCCAGCTTCTCGGCCCAAGCCAAACCAGGCGCTGAGGTATCTCCAACAAGGAAGTCCGAGTTGAGTTGGTTGTTGCGCAAATATGGCTCAACCAATGATCCAATCCGCATGGCACGCGCGGAGTCACCGAAACGCACGATTCCATAGGGGAAGTTTTTCGGTATGACATACCGCAATGGAGCGAACGTGACGCGTCCTGGGCGAACCTTCCGAAGGATCAGGTTGGTGTCATTCCACAGGCCTGGCACACCAGAATGCAAGACAACGGCTGTATCCGGTAGCGAGTCGGATCCTCCATCCCTCACGCGCACCGAGAGCGTGATCTCGACGGTATCTCCTGGAATCGGACGATATTTGTCCGCTCGGCGAGCAGCCCGAGGATGTCCCACGATTTGAACGTCGGACCTCGAAATCCCGATGTCAGGCACAAGGAACTGTGCCCAAACCACATGGCCCAAGCTCGCAGCAGTCGCCGAGTTCACCTGTGGTGTTTCCAGAATCCCGCCTTTCCTCGCACCATCGTACTGAGGAGGGAAGTAGAGCATGCTTCCATCAAAGGCAACCTCTGCGACGGCGGTATCCTTGCCTTGAGTGTTGGTATACCGTATTGAATCCAAACGGTGGCGAATATATCCGGCTTCGACTTCGACATTGGCGGAATCAAACCACGACAACCGTGCCGCCCATGAAACGGAGACAGGTGTCTGAGCAGGCATGAAGGCTGCTGTCAATCCGTCGACAGAATCTGCCTTGATATTGCGGAACCAAATGCCTCGCGCAAACGAACGTTCAAGCTGGGAAATCCGTGTTGGTGTAGTAACTGGGCCATAGAGCTCCAACCGATGGACATCTTGGGATCCAGACGGGATAACCGTTCCGTTGGCATTTCTCCAACTGGAGAAGGCAGGGGCACCCACGAAGGCCAGATTGCCTCCATCACGGCACCAATCAAACAAGCGCCCCGACGTTCCCCCATTCCAGAGGCGATACGAAAGCGCGGTATCCATGAGGACCAGCGTTCCCTTAGGATTGATTTCGATGAAGTCTCGAGCATCCTGATCGTCTCCGCGAGATACCAGGATCCCATGAGAAGCAATCGAGTTGGACAGAGCTTGAACGTTCGCTACGGGAGCGTTTCCACCCCACACCAACACACGAGGGATCCGGTGGATCCAAGTTCGGAATTCACGAACCGTGTCCGGCGTGCTTGAGCCGTTGGCAACCCACAGGCGCACCGTGGCCAACCCTTCAGGAGCCATTCTTCCATCATGAGAGCCATCCCATGTCCATCGGAAGCTTCCGACAGTGACAGCCAAGGTGTCGCGATATGTAGCGATTCCGGCAGCAGAGATTTCACGCACCAATTTCGCATCACGGTCGACCTGTCCAGCCAGGACAAACAGATTCTCATGGCTTGGGAAACGCATCAACGCTGTCGACGGCCAACCCGCCCACAACGTATCCGTGGGATGAGCTCCGAGACCGCTGATCCGTGCTGCGGTTCCTCGGACATGGAGATCACGGCAAACGGAACGGAATGCTCCCCGAGCACTCCAACCATCTAGGCATACCTGGAAGTCTCCATCAGCGATAGAATCGCGATTCAGCGAAACGCTGGCATTGACCACTCCAGATGAGGTACCGCCTACACCAGACCAACGCTTGAGGACGCTGGTATCCCGCTGGACGCGCAATACCCACTTTGAGATGCCGGACCCAGCAAGGCTCGCCAGTACAGGCTCTGCAATCCGGACCGAAGAACGATCCAAAGTCAGTTGCAGACTGACAGATTCTGAATCAACCAAGAATTCGGAACTCCGAACCAAACGGAATCCTTGCTGGGAAGCGATGAACCTTGCCTGATAGGTTCCTGGAAGAGCCCAGGACGCTCCAGACTTTCCGCTCCACCGACCCTGAAGGGAGTCCAACATCATCGATGGTGCTGTTGCCGCTACCCATAGGGAATCACCGGGCAATCCCTTGGCATCGCGAACCTTCCGCACTTGCAGCGTGAAGGACGCACCGGTGCCCCATCCGGATGCCGCCGCCGCGATCGAAACCCCGCTATCCTGGGGAAGCACCATTGGCGAGGCCACCCGAGGCACAGAAAGCGATGGGAGAGTCGTGTCCACACCCCACGCTACGAAGTGAAGGGAAGAATCCGAAGAGGCCATTCCATCTGGTGCGATGGACTCCACCAACGTTCGGTACACACCCTTGGGACGCGCAGTCCCCGCATTGCAGACTGGCCAGGCCAGCACATTCGTACCTGCAACCACTTCCATCCGCAGAAGATCTGTCACGGTTCCAGCACTGTTTTGAACCGCAGCACGTGCCATCCCAGATTGGGATGCCTCGAATTGTAGTTTTACGGTATCCGTGCACGCTGACCGAACACGGTTGGGCATGGCCGTAACAGCACCAAATACCGTGCGGCCTGCAAGCCCACTCACAGCGAGCGTCGCCCAACTTGGACTGGTCTCGTAGCGGGCTTGAAGGTACGCTTCGCCTCGTTGTAGGAGTGCTTTCCACTCGGCAGGCAATGCCTGAAGCGTGGAGTCAACGCGATTGGACCGAAGGGGAAGACGGATTGTTCCCGTCAAAAAGCGCGTCGTGTCGTTCGAGCTGGACGACGACATCCGCACGAGGATCGCCGAAGGCAAGCTGCCGAACTTCGCGGCAAGGCTGGCATCCAAAGAGAGCCCCATGGAAGTGCCGCTCCAAGTTCCAACGAGCCACCGAGGAGCGAGGTTCTTGGAAAGGTTTTTGTGGCATACAGCAACGTAGGAGAAGTGATGAACAATTCCTGTCATCACAACCTGGGTGTAATCCAAATGCTGAGCGACTTGATTGGTGTCGCCTGATGGGTCCAAATCGGTAGGCAGCCGCTCGAAGCTTCCGTTATCGGAAAGCAAGTACAGTGAAAGCTCCGCATTTGCCCAGGTCCAGGCACGGCTCCAGGTAGCATGCTTTACCGTCAAGCTTTCAGCCGGAACGGATTCGCCCATTTGTTGGAGCAATTCTCGCAGGGTCAGGCGATAGGTCAAAACCGCGCCCGAATCAAACCGAGTTCCAGAAGGCGAGAGCTTGAGGACCGGACCATTCGGAATCATTCCACCCAAGGGAACTGACTCCAGGTCCTTGCCGGCCAGAGTATGAATCACGATGGGTGCACTGTCCTGCGAGGTAGCAGGAACATCAAGGGTCGCACGGCTATATGCGTCCACCACGCGAACAGGATTGAGTCCGCGTGGCTGGCCGATCACGAAGGGAACTTCCACCCACTGGGCCAAGGTATCAGAACCAGATGCGTACACGCCCTGGGCCCGGAAGGTTGCCTTCCCCTGCATGCCGGTGATGTTCCACCAGCAAAGGTCCGGAATTTCCGAGGGAGTCCAAGCATTGTCACCCTTACGAGCAGGATGCAACCCGACGAATTGATCCAGGCTGTCTGTCTGCGTGCGCGGCAGTTTTAGACGCTGCATGGTGGATCCCTGGATACCAAACACAACCCAGCGCACAAGGTTGTACACCTTCCCGGAAACCATCGCGGTATCAGGAACAGTGCCTTGCAATCTTACCCAGCGTTGGCTGGAACGGTTATCGGAAAGTCGGACTGATGCGTCATGCAAAGAGCCTCCAGCCTGTACCAAGTCTTCATTCTGACTCTGGCCGTCTGGGTAGTAGACTTCGAGGTTCCATCGGGCCTTGCTGCCCGATAGCAGCAAGTTGGGATTGATGGAAATGGAATCCTTGCATGCCACGGATCCACTGTCGTGGGGACGCACGAAAGCAGCGGATGTCCAAGGGCGATAACAAGGAAGCTTCGTGCGAATGCTATCGGGAGCAAGTCCAGGCACCAGCGTCAAACCGGAGCGCAGCGGATCGAACCGCCCGACGGAATCCTGGTTCATGGTTCCACGCAAATAGAGCCAGCCACCCGTCTTGGAGAGCAACGAATCTTGACTGGAATTCCAAGCCTGAAGCGTGTCTGGCGTGCGGAGGTATGCAGCGGAAAGAAGAGCACGCTTCACCGAAAGCTGCTTATTGCCGCCACTCCACCGGTCCAGCCAGCTGATGGTTTCGAACTTGGACGTATCCAAATTCCAGGTAATGAATTTTTGGTCAGGGATCAAAACTCCCTGGAGGTCGAAAGGTGCCACTGCCCAGCGGAGGCTCCCTGCTCGCACGAAGGAATACAAGGTGTCGGCACGAGAAAGGCCTCCCGCGACACCGGTTCCTCGTTCGTCCGGCAATTTTGGGAACAGGTCGCGCAAGGCAACCTTGAAGGAATCTGGGTCCTTTCCAAAAGACATGGAGTTGGGAACCCACAAGGAATCGGGCCGTAGCGTGACCAATTTCCGTGCCCAAGTACGCCCAAGATTGGTGGTATCGCCCCAGGTTGCATCTTGGAGACTCGCCGAATCCAAGTGGTCCGGGATAGCATACCCACCTGCACCGATCCAAGGCCAGGGCACGATGGCCGTGTCCCAAACCACGCCTCTTGTGCGTGGAGAGACTACGAGTCGCGGTGCAAATTCCAAATCCTGTCCATTGGATGCCAGTCTCACATGCCGCGAATAATCCTGGATATAATCCATCTCCGTGAGGGTCTGCCCCCAAGCATTGACAGGATACGCCCGAACTTTGGCCGAGTCCCTGACATAGACGGTATCTCCCTGCTGGATAGGACGGAACCAATACCCTACCTGTCCTTCCTTGTACCCTCCAAATTCAGCAAGGCCATCGATAGTTCTACCAGCAGAATGCAGATCCCATTCCTTGCCGTCTTTCCACGGAGCAAGTGAATCATTTGCGTATAGGACCCGATTTTGAATTGTGACTTTCGGATCATGCATGTAGAACCATGGATCCGTCCAGTTCAGCATTGGGGCAACTGTATAACCAACTTGGCTTCTTAGAGAAAACTCATCGGGAACCTGCATGTCAGGAGCAATCCTTCTCCGAACGAATGCATCCCAATACTCAAAACCTTTATCATAATGTGACCAGTTCCAAGTCGCTTTATCCCTGAGATACCATTTTCCTAGACCAGGAAGATTCTGGAAATACTCTTCTGATTTCAATGGATCGGCTTTCACGAGGCGATTTTCACCAACAAGGGAATATGAATCATCAAAGCCAGATAGTATGCAGTGAACTTGATCGCACCCTTCATCCATCGCGAAATGAGTAGTTCGGCTAATTGAGTACATTGGAACGCCATTGGAATCAATTCTGTCACGCCTATAGCCTGGCGAGAACAGATAGAAAGTTTGATTCCACGTTGAAGGAACTGGAGAATACCATGCGTCATCAACAACACCAACTCTAGAGCGAGTCACATCAAATCGAGATCCAACATTCAGATTACTTCGCCAACCTGCCAGAAATAATCCTGTTCTTACCAAGGAAAGAAATTCCTTGAACGTGATAACTGCATTTGGCTCAGACGCCTTCGCCAGTCGCATGTTTAGAATCACGGTAGCAAGGGAAGAATCATTAGAAGGGAAACTCTCAACATTTGCCCCAGGATGTGTGCTATCCCAGTCCATTTTTGTCCTACCAACGACAATGCTGTCGACCTCCGGACAAAGAACTTCTCCCCTGCCCAATAGCCATTCTGGATGCCCGGAAGCGATCCTTTCCACCAGAATCTTTTCGAGATAAGGCTCCTGATATCCTGGAGTTGGCAGCTCAAATTTTGATGCCGGACTTCTTTGATGGCGAAGCGCTCTGCAATACGTCCAATTACCCCAATTGGTCATCTCCGCAAACCGCTCTCGAGTTAGACCAAAGAGGCCTGATAATGGGTCACTAAAATGCAATCCCGAGTACCCAGAATTTAGCTGATTGTAGTATATCATATTGGCATCATCAGGATGAGCCGGGAAACTATAATTGTGCCCATCACCGAAAATGGTTGCAGGATGCAGCCGAAAAACGGTATCAGCCACATTCATTTCAATCATTGCCGTATCAAGACTAGCGGAGTAATAAGGAGGAATCCCAACCCGTTGAGTTGGATTTGTTGGCTGATTGGTTGCGTCGAGAACTTCCAATGAGGATCGAAAACCCATCCCTGCATCAGCCTTGTTCGCAAAAAACCAAAATGGCAAGCCGCTTTGACCAGTGGTGGCAACCTCATTTTGATGCCTTGTCCTGCCCAAACTTCCGATATACCATCCTAAGCTCTGCCACGATCCAGTATAATTTTGGAATCCTGCCAGCGAGTTATAGTATTTGGCCCACTCCAATTGATAATCGACAGCTTTGAAGCGCCTTGCGGTTTGATCCCCCGAAGGACGTACTTGAAATTCCAGGGATCGCTGTGGGAAATACAACAGATTTCCATCCAAGCGAGCTCGGACCTTGAAATCACTCATCAGGTCCGCGATTCTCATTGAGTCCTGATCACGGCCTTGGACAAACAGCGATTGTGCAGAGGCCTTTCTGGCGGCCACATCTGTCACAACAAAGGTGTCACGATCGATCTCGACCCATGCACTTCCGGATTTTCGCTCCAATACCGCGCGGAACGATGTCTTTGGCTTTCCGAGGGCAGGGCTGGAGAGGGGGTCAAACCAAGGCTTTCCTACGCTGTCCTTGCCATCCCAATCGATCGACCAGTTCCCAGAATCGGACGGCCCGTAGGTCGCCAAGATTGTTGTGCTGTCTTGCACCGACCGGATCTGAACACGCGTGGTGTCCGCGTGCGCCAGGGACACCTTTGCCTTGAGTGAGGCTACCCCTCCAAAGATCCGCAGTGCTGACAGGTCAATCTGGTTGGTGAGGATCTCCAGGTTCCGAGAGTTCCAATCCAAGGACTTGGATACGACAACAAATTCTGATTCAGTTTGCCAGTAGCCTCCGAGGCCGGACGATCCCGCCCGAAGCAAATACTTGCCAGAGGCCAAGGGGCGTCCATCCGAACCAAACCCGGAAAACACCACATGCGAATCAACAGGAGCGCCCTGCCAAACCCGAATCGGTGAGGCTCCATCCGCCTGCGACCAGACAGAAAGCGTGCTGGTCAGCGAGTCAGCATTGGACAAGATCCACTTCAGCGTGTCGTCTGCAACGCTCCCATTGGAGCGATCCAGGATGTTCGAAGGCGAGAGCAACCGAAGGGAGGTCTGGCGCAACTTCCAACCGCTCCGGTCCAGCTGAATGACCTGAGAGGCGGTCTGTACCTTGTTGCCCTTGCCTACCCAGAGAATCAACGTGTAGATCGTGTCCTTCAATGATTTGGGATCCAGTAATGCGAGGTCTTGATCCACGCCGAGCCGGTTGGCCACCCCCACAGTTCCGGAGACTCCAGATCGATCAAGCGCCAATGGAACCGCTGGCGAAGTCAGAAGACCTTCGACAACCTGCAAGAGCGAGATCGCTGGAAGTGCTGAGAGCTGGTCCCAGCTGGTCGTTGCAGGAACAGAGACAGTCCCCGCGTGCAAGCTGACCCGGAATTGGGCATTCCCTGTCTGGGACGGATCCGGATCCGGAGCGATACCTCGAACCAAAACCTTGCCCGTTTTGGGTTTGAGGATTTCGGTGCTGGTTGGGTAAGTGATGACAGGAGACATGGTGCCCGCGAACTGGACAGCACTGGCATCTGTGGATAATCCGCCTTCAGAAACCTTGATCCGCCATTTCCATGCCCCTGCGACTCGCGCGCGGGAAGTCACAGGAATTTCGATGCTTCCAATTCCTTTGGCATCCAGCTTCACCACTTGGACGGCAAACACAGTTGAGTCTGGCCCGGTGACCCGAACGGTATCTGATGCATTGGCCACCGAAGCGATTTCCACCTTGAGCTTGGCGGAAATCGCCACACCTGCTGGTACTTGCACCGGATTGATGGATGCTCTCACCGTAGGTCCTGTCCAGCGCACTCGGATCGTGCCCGTTACCCCTGGAACAAAGGCATTCGAGGAATCGCTCGCATTTCCCGCCGCGTCAACGACAGCCCAGCGAGCATCGTAATCGCCTTCCGGCACCAGAGTGCCATCAGCCAAATGGCCATTGAAGGTCCATTTGTAACCAGGCACCGAGGATCGAGGAATGCTTGTCACGTACTTCTGGCCATTTCGGACCAGTCGCAGGACAAGATTGACTGGACGAGAAGTGTCACCCTGATCGATCGAATTGGTGAGATCAGCAGTCCACGGCGTTGTAGGCCCCAAAGTGGAAGAGCCAGTCCAAATCACAGATCTGACGGGTGGGATAGCATCCAGCTCGAACCGAACGCTGTCCCGAACGGTCGCTGCGCCTCGCGTGACCTGGATAAAGGCTTTCCATACACCTGTTGATTCGGGGAGACTGTTGGACTTCAAGCCTGACCAGTTCGTGGACAGGATCCCTCCAGGAAGAACACTTCCTGACCGTTGAAACAGGCTATCCCCGCGAGGGCCTCGCAGCCAGATGGTCCAAGATGCCACACCTGGCGAGAGAACTCCAGCCGTGATGGCGACACCAGTTAGCTTGGGCGAGAACAGCATGGGGTCCACTCGGAACGATCCAATGTTGGGATGACCAGGCTGATGGAACGTGCCCAAAATCCGGATCCCCTCACCCAGCACAGAGGCTGTGGTTGCAAGAGTTCCACCCAGCAGCAGGTATTGGGAAGCTCCTGGATTTCCAGAAGTCAGGACATCGGAGACATTGATGGCGAGCCTCCGCTTGCTTCCTTCACCCAGGCGCCAAACTTCGCCTGTTGTCGGAACCCAGAGGAGAACTGACCCAGTTCTCGATGGGTCGTCGGGAAGCAGCTGTCCGCTGTGGGGAGCAGTGTCGATCTTGCCACTCTGCCAGTAAATCCTTCGATCGCCACCCAGAATCACCCATTGGCGACCATTGGCGACTTGGATGAACCCAGCGGCCTGAACCTTGACTGCGCCAGGAAGGGTCTTGAGAGCGGTATCCGCATCCTGAGCGACTGCGGAAACCCACGCGGTGCTTCCCTTCCAGGTGAGGGCACGGTAGCCCGTGCCCTGTGGCCAGATTTTTGTGCCTTCCAGACCTGTGTTTGCGGCGGTGCTTGGATTGTAAATGTTCGAGCCTCTTGCTGCGATCCACCCACGTCTTCCGCCCATCAGGAACCCAAGCGTTTCTCCAGCCCACTCTACATTTGTCAGATTCTGACCAATCCATCGATTCTCGCCCGTGTTGCTGTCATTCCAGGCTCCCCCACTCCAGGCCCAAGGCCTTACACACACGAAAAAGCCGCCCGATGCGTCTCTAACGGGAAAGGCGATTGAGTCAGGATCGCCTGACCTTAACCGGGTAAAAATCTGCAATCCGCCCGCAGCGGTGAAACCAGGCTTGACCACCTGCACAGTCTTGCCCAGCGTGCTGATGACAGGTGCCCCGCCGCTTTTGGGCAGGGACATGACCCTTCCAGATGGGGAGAGAAACACCAACTGCTGACCCGGGATGGAGCCATCCAAGAGTCCTAGTGTGGTAAAGGACAGCACCAGCATGGGTGCCAAAAGAAGAAGCCAGAAGGGTGATAGCTTACGCACGGTGGCAGCAAGAGTAGTAGGAGAGTCCAAGCTCTCCAATCCCTGAAACAGAAAAGACACCGCAGCTCTATCTGCCGCACCGACAAGGACTTACGCGCCACTCTGACTGTTCATCATTATCCCAAATCCGGTATCCGAAGGCAAGCGTTTCCGAATTCCAGTAATAAATAACCAGGTCGGAGCAACTCGGACATCCTGAGTTTCTGGGTGTCGCAACAGAGGCATCATGGGTGAGATGGCAAAGGCTTCCTGAATAGAGAGGATGCATGGGAATGTGCCGCAGATCTTTCCTCGGAACGGTCTGGAGCCCGTCGTAGAGCATAAACAAGCAGTTGACTTTAAACCCTTTCTTGGTGCCAAGTGCGAGGTCGAAGTGAGCGTAGAATACGATCCCAACAGAATGCTGAAGGTTCGAGAGGTTGCCAACCTCTTCGGAATTTCGATAGCATCAGTTTATAGAGGAATGGCCAAAGGACTCATCCCGGAGCCGAAGCATCCCACACCTGGTGGTTTCGCCAGCAGATGGGTGTACAGCGAGCTGCTTAAAGCAATGGACAAGTTCCGGTGTGGACGGAAACATCCGGAGACAAAAGCAGCCTGAGTTGAAAAAATCCAGGATGCCTCCACCTTCGGAACAGACTCGTCCTGCCTAAATCTGATCGCGCCCTCTCCGGTGCGATGAATCAACCTAGGAGGTACAAGTTGAATTTCTTGTACCTCCAACTCTTTGACATCTTGGTAGAACTTTCGACCTGTATGAATCGCCGACAGCGTGAGTTACCCATGACCGCGCTGTCGGCATTCCGTTCCGTGACTCGCCGAGAGACCCTGTGGTCGTCACCACTAACTAGTGATGTACAGTCACCCTGTCGCCGGACAATCTGGGGAGCGTGCGGGCATCCTCCATTGGCACCTCACTGGCATTAGCCAAGATCAACTTGGATTCAACGCGCATCCTGCCATAGCGAGGTCCACGGAACGCCATTCTCAGATTTGTCAACTTTTTAGCTGACCCCGCGCCAGCCCAGAAGCTATCGGAGTTCCGACGGATTTCATATGAAGTTTTGATTCAGCCCTGTTATTCGATTCTTCCCAGAAATCGCGCATCTATGCGTCTTTGCGGCGAATAACAGGATCGAGATCTGTTACGAGACTCTAAATGCGGTTTATTTCGCTATTTGAATACCATTTTTTTCCTTGATTTCCGATCAATTATCCGATACTTTCACTCCGAGTCGATCCCATTACGGGATTGAGTAATCCACACAGCATCGGCACCGTACCCGATGTCATTTTCGATCACGTCCACCCCAGAGGTGCGCCATGCCCACACGTCCAGACCCAGAATCCTCGAGCCTGCCCGGAGCCACCCAGCCACCCAAGGAATCCGGACATGAGCACGACGCCGACCTACCTGGTTTCACCTCGGAACAGCCTCAGCCCCTGAGCGAGCCATTTGCCCCCGTGGCGATACCGCCTGGCGTGTACGTGCTGGGTGCCGGCGTGACGATCTGGCTTGTACGGCGCGACGAGAATTCGGATTGGGAAGGCTTGGTCCCGTTGTGCACAACGGTCGATCTCGAAGTCTTACATGCGCTATGCCACCGACATCCCGTCCAAGCCGGTCCGGAGTCCGGCGATTGGGCCGTCGTCACCATCGATGGCGTGCCCGTGCTCGTGCGTCCGGTGGATCTGGTCGAGCATGTACACGAGCGTTACGTCGTTCCCTGCCTAGAAGACTTTGAAAACGAATGAAAAGTCAACTGCTGGACACGCTGGTCGTCGGCGGCATCATCTTCGACATTCTCGACGCCGTTGGCGGGCCGCTGTTCACCGATTCCGACATCGGTCTACCACGGCACCCTTGGATCGGGTGCCCGAAGGGAATCGCAGTCAGTTACCGGTTCCACGCCAACTACCTGTCGCTGATGAGGGTCTCCATCGGCCTGGATGGCGAATACTTCCCTCAGTACCTGCGTGCTCGGGATCCGAAATCGGGAGCATTCGTTAAGCTTTCAGAAGTGGACAACCACTGCGCCACTGTCAGCGAAGGCGTTGTGACATGGGAGCGTCTCCGGCGACCGATCCACTTCACCGGTACGATGGTGATTGGTTGCGGCAACATGCCGGATGACTTCCACCTTCAGGAGTTCCGTGTTGGCAGTACCCAACACACCAACTGTTTCGAGCTCACGTTCTGCGACGGTCGGTTGTTGAAGAAGGAACCTTGCGAGCGTGAGCGTGCGTTCCAGTTGCGCGCCCCGGAAGACCAGCTGATGTACGCAGTCCGAGACGAGAAATGCGGTGAAGGTCTGATGGCGGGGTTACTGCGACACGTACTCGATCCGGATTGGACGGAGACCTGCAAGTGTCGGCTGTCCGCGACTGCACGCGGTCCGATCTGCAGCTATCCACTGGATGAAGTCCTGGCGCACCTGATCGATCAACGCGCATGCGACGACGAATCCGCCCACCCGCTTGCGCACTTGCACGGGATCCTATCCGATGCACGAGCTGCCCCGAAAAATCGGGGGCGGAAGAAGCTGCCGAAGTACGAACAGATCCTGGCCGACCACATCGGTACATGTAAGTGCTTGCAGGAACTGGAGCGTGCAATCGCAACGTCGCGTGAATGGCCAGCGTCCGAGACTGGCGTGTGCAGGCATCGAATGGGTCAGCAAGCATGTCCACGTCGCTGCGCGGTACGAAGCCGGTTGGAACAACTACGTAGCGTCGGCTCCCAAATCCGCAGCGAAAATTTGGTACGGCACGAACTGGGCTGTATCCCGTTCGACTGCATGCTCGTGCGCGAATCCTCGAAAACGAACTCAAGGTAACCGATGCGTCTACAAGACCGACTGTATCTGCCCAACGCATGGCCAATGAATCCTCCCGGAATCTTGTCCGGCATAAGCCAACTTGACGACAATCTCGGTGGCCTACAGCGAGGTTTGCTGCATGTACTTTCTGCGCCTCCTGGAATCGGAGCGACAACGTTGTTGCTCAAGTTCGCCAACAACGCGGCGCGCCACACCGCCATTGTAGTCGCCACCACCGCAATCGGCGCCAACGTGGTGGACCAGATGATCCGACTCCGGCTCGGGTACGCACGCGGATCGGTGATGGTTCGGCATCCGGCCGCCGATGAAATGATCGGCCGAAGTCTGCGATACCCAGTCGAAATCGTGGACCAGATCCGGAACATCGACGAACTCCAGCCAAAAATCGACATCGCGTTGGATCTGCTGCGGAGTCAGGACTGGAACCCAGGCCTACTGGCGATCGACTGCCCTGCCGTCCTAACGCCGGAACACATCGACAGCATCAAAACAAGTGTACTCAAGTCGCTACAGGAGCTTGCCCGCAAGAACAACATCGCCATCGTCGTCAATCTCAAACTGGCGCCACTTGGCGAGCCAGAATACCCGGAATTGTTCCAGGATGAAGAATGCATGATCGCCGGCCCGTTTGTCCTGGAACCGGAATGGCACCAAGAATCGCCACCTCCTGACACCGATGTGCACATGATCCTGCAGCGTTGTAATCGCGGAGACCGATGTGCCGGTGCGCTTGGAAACCGCATGCTCCAAGTGCTACGTGCGCGTGACCGAACACACCTGAGAATCCCAATTGAAATCGAACCCGACGAAGGAACTTGCGAAGAGCTCGGGGACGTTTTCGGCGCAGAACTCAAGAATCCTCAACGGCGTCGCTGAAGTCGCAATGGTGGAAACGAATGAAAAGGTTTGTTACGCCTGGCTCGCCGAACTCAAACCTCGGGCAACCTGGAGAAGGCCTGCGCGTGTTTTTCGGTCCTGGATCTTGCGGTACACCTGCACAAGCTCAAGTTCGTCAGGAGCGAGAATATGTTCGTAGGAATTCTTCTTGGCAATTTTTGACTTACCAGTCGGGACCAAGTCTTCGACCGGCACCTTCAATGCTTCCGCGATCCCAGCGAGCCTGTCCGACGGAATCGACGCATCACCGCGCTCGTACCGCTGGTAGACTTGGTAAGGAATGCCCAAATGCAGAGCCACCTGGGTCTGGGTCAGCTTGGCGGCAAGCCGCAGCTTCCGGATGCGTGCGCCGGCCTCGCTGAGGGACTGTCTTCTTCTGGATTCCACGCCGTGAAACTTCCGTCCTCACCCCCGAAAGGGCTAGCGGGAATCTGATGTAGAGTTGCAGCATTACAGCGTATTGATGTACTATGTCTGCGATACACCGCCAACCCTGCTCGAGGAGCCTACATGACAAAGTCCGTGTTCGCAGGCAAGCTCCCACCTCAATTTCCCGAAGGTGCTGGGCGAACGAATCGACTCATGCGAACGCACCGGCTTCACAAAATTTTCGCGCATCGTCGTGGCGGCCGGTCTGGGTATTGGGGCAGACCCCAAAGTTGTCGAAGTCACAGGGGTCGGGCCAAGTCGTGACCTCGCCATCAAGGATGGGCTGAGGAGCGCAGTGGAGAAGGCGGTGGGCACGCTGGTCACCAGCGAGACCGAGGTGAGCAACAACACATTGATCCGCGACGATATCCTGTCCTACTCCGCAGGCTATGTCCAGGACTACAAGATCATCTCGGAACAACTGACGATGGGCCAAGTCAAGTTAGCCATCTCGGTCCAAGTTTCATCGTTGAAGTTGCGGCAGAAACTGGACTCGCTCAACATCGCGATCGCGAAACTTCCTGGACAAGCATTCGCAGTCCAGATCGACACCAAGCGGAAAGCAGAAGCCGATGCCGCGGCGATGCTGGCACCGGCCCTGAACAAGTACCCAAAGTCCGCGTACAAGATCACAGTGAGCTCACCACGGCTGAAGCAAGACCGCGGTGAAGTCGCCGATGTCAATCTCGACTACACGATCACGTTCGACACAGCATGGGTCCATGTGTTCGAGTCCATGGCTGGTGCGATCGCCAACCAGAAACTCAAAGCACCCACTCCGGAAGAACTCATCCGCAGCAACTTGCATGGCACGCGCGGACTGATCATCCTGGCCACGTCTCCGATCCGGTGGAACTCACTCGAGTTCGGGTTCCCACAGGTTGGATATGACATCCCGGTGGCGTCGTACAAAGAAGTGGCATCGAGCCTGAACCGTCCTCAGCGGCTGGTGCTTCAGTTCTACTCCGAGGACCGTGAGGTCGTATTCACCGGAAATGCAATTTCCGTCCGACATCAAGAATGGTACAGGGGAAGATGGTCTAACAGACCACGCGAACTGCAACATCGGCACTTGCGTTGGAAGCACGATGGGTGCCTGGATCTACAAAAACTACACGCTGTCCCAATCGACCGAAATCAGCATCCCGGTCAGCGTTCTCCGTAGGATTGCCAGCGTCGAATGCTTCTTCGCCTCGAACGAGCCGCTGGAAGAGCCGACGAAGCAAGGAAACAATGCGGAGCTTGGCGAAGCAAATCCGTCATCCTACGCAACCGGTGTCGGAATGGAAATCGGTCAAGGCGAAGGAGGTGGGCTGGAGATCACTTCAATCACCCCCGGAGGGCAAGCGGAACGAGTCGGCTTGTCAGATGGCGCATCGATCATCTCCATCGGTGGAAAGGAAATATCGGATCCCACAGAAGCATCAGTGAAGCTTCACGGAGCGATCGGCTCCATCGTCAGGGTGTGTGTTTCCACAAGCATCCGCGATTTTTGTCGCGAGCTCACTGTTCGACCGCTCACGGACCGATAGCCACCAGAGGCCCAATATGACATCCTACACCAAGAAACTCCTCATCCTCGCCGTCGTCGCAGGTTTTCTGCCTGACCTGGTGCATGCAGATCCACTGGAAAAGTGGAATACCTTCGCTTGCACGGACACTGGGTTACTGCGTGGAAGTATTCTCGGGCACGCGAAGGTATCCGTATGGTGTCCGGCCTGCGAAGATTCATCGTCGACTGCACAGACGACTCCCGTCCAATCCGTGAATTTTGTCCGCACCGCCGGATCGTGCCAGCTGAAGTTGAACGGGCATGTTGAAAATCCGGCCAAGCTCTGGATTTACGGCGGGTTCTCCTACTGGGAAAACGTCTTGCAGGTGGTGAAGGAATACGGAGGCAGTTACGACCAACAGCTCTTGAAGGTCTTTCCCGCCTTCATCGAGGGGCCTGGAGATCCTTCCGAAGCGGACGTCCGATGGAGCGAGCTGCTTCCGAATGGGACTTCGCTGTTGGCCGTCGATGGGAAGCGACTGGGCGTGAACTTTGTGAACAAAACCGTCATGATGAACACACCGTCAGTCTTTGTTGGAAAGGATCTCTTCTGGACCGATTCGACCGGAGCTGAAATGGTCCCCACCCGACTTGGCTCAACTTACGATGCATTCTCAGAATGCAAGTACATCGCGTATCAGCACGGAGGCATGGGAATGACCACGGCCGAGTGTGGCCAAATCTCGGTCACCAAAATATGCAAGGACGGGAAGTTCGAATTGCTTGGAGAAATCGCGAATCCTAAATGCATCTCCTCAGATGAGTGGAAGATCGATTCAGTGGCCGGCGTAATGACGATCAGTCAGGCGACGAAAAACAAAAGCGGAGGAATCAGCTTTCTCATTGATCGAAATGGTATCCACCCTGTAGTCGCAAGTAAAAAGAAGCGTCGCCAGTAACACCTTGCCATTTGAGGAACGCCGATGAAATCGAAGTATTTGATCGCACTCTTGAGCGTAGCCATTTTTTCGTGCCGGGAATTCGAAGGAAAGCAAGGCGCAATCAAGCAAGCAATCGCACGCGATGTCGAAATCTTTCATTCGCGTGACAGCGCACAAGGCGACAACCAGCAGATTATCACGATGATTGATGAAGACAACAAACTGAGACAGCAGAACATCGACCTTCTGATCAAATATGCTGGTGATCCTGATGTCGATAGCTTGACTTCGCTTTTGCGCGAAGAAATCAATTTCAACAACGCGCGTTCCAAAGCAAAAAACAGATACATAGATCTCAACGAGATTCGTTGCCCGAAACTAATGGGCCAGGCGAATCAAGCTTGTTCGGAATACCGTCGTGCGAAACGACTGGCTACCGAGCAGGTCTCTTCTGCTCTGGAAATCCAGCGACACCTTGTTGAGAAGCAGCGCAGTCTTTCACACCTCGGTGTCCCGCAGTTGTATTTCATCGAAGGTGAATCTCAGAAGCAACCAAAAAGTGAACCCACAATCCCGGTAACCACAATCTCACCATCAACTGTATTAAGAGACACTATAATCGACTCGAGGGATCATAGCGTCTATCCAACAGTCAAAATTGGAAATCAAACTTGGACAGCAAAAAATATGGAGTTTGCTCCAGTTGGATATGTTTCGAAATGTCAAAACAATCAATGTGACACGTATGGACGGCTATACGCATGGGATGCAGCAAACCATGCCTGCCCTGATGGATGGCATCTTCCAACACAAGCTGAATGGGAAACCTTGGAAAACAATGTTGGAGGCGAGAATGCTGCTAGGGTCAATTTAAGATCCACTTCAGGATGGAAAAACAACGCGAATGGTCAGGATGAATATGGCTTTACGGTATTGCCAGGAAGCGCCTTTAATGGAGACGGAAGATTCTACGAAACTGGTAGCTACGCCTATTTTTGGAGCTCAACGCAAGAGAAGATGGTCAGTGCTTGGTTTGCAGATTTAAGCGATCAAACCGTAACTGGCCTCGGGGAATCCGGAAAGAACAAGGCAAATGGTTTCAGCGTCCGTTGCATCAAACAGTGATGTTGCTGATCCGGGAAGATCTGATTTTAACACCTGAAGGAACCGTACAGCATGGTCGCTGAAGACTCGTACCTGTCAAATGCAACTCCGGAAGAGATTCAAGTGCGTCTCATCCAGGAACGCGCGGAACGGACACCGCGGCAACCAACCCGGATCCGACAGAACCGCCCGGGTTGGCCCGGATGCGATCCGTTGTGCTCGCACAACCCCGAGCGACCTGCCAGCGAAAATCCATGTGATCTTGGGATCAAGGAGCGCCTTGGCAGCTTCCGCGAAAGCGAGGAATGGTTCCGGCACTGGAAAAGCTTGGATCTTCCAGTCCCACCATTCACACCCGGCGTCGGCATCTCTCAGGATTTGGAAATACCGATCTGCTCCCACGTCTGCGATTCAGAACGTGCTCCGTGTACGTGCCCGCACTTCCCCACTCCGATTCACGGGCAGTTACAGTAACTCTCGCAGAAGCTCAGGTGGAGCCTGGCCGGACATCCGAGATCACAGCAAGACCGCGATCATCTTGCACGAAGGTCCCGGAAGGAGCATGACCCGGTAGGCTCGGAAGCCTGGCCTGATCCATACAAAACAGATTCCCTCGATGAAGCCACTCAGTGCACGGGATGCACTCGCGTTTGTCCTTAGCTCGTGGACGCGAATTTTGTAAATCGGAAGCGCGCGACGGCGTTGGGCAGGCGTTCGTCACCCACCAATTGCCCAACGACTGTTTGCCTTAACGACGCATCCAACGCAGCCGCCGCGGCGCCGAAGGCGAAGGCGAACACACATGTATATACATGCGAGAGCTGGACGTAGCCTGAGATCGTCATGACTCCCAGCGCCGTTGCGAGCACGCCCATGGATGCTTGCGTCAGCATCTGCAGATTGCGCTTGGCGAAACGGTCTGCGACCAAACCGGTCCAAGGCATCAACAGTAGTTGCAGAGCGAGATGAAGTCCCATGACGATGCCGACCGCGGCCCCGTCATGGTGGGTTAGCTGCGTCAACACGATCCAGTCCTTAGCCACGCGCTACATCGCGGTGCCATTGTTCGGGACCAGATCGCTTGACGTCCAGGGAAAAAGATGAAGGTGAAAACCGAGATCGACTTCGTGGTGCCCCTATGCAGACAAGCGATCGACCTCTTGAATGAGATCCGCCCGTTGGCTGGACAGAGTCGGTTTGTGTTTCCAGCACCGCGATCCAGCAAACGCCCAATGAGCAACAACACAGTCAACGGCGCCTTGCGTCGGCTTGGATTTTCGAAGGAAGAATTGACAGGCCATGGATTTCGGGCCATGGCCCGAACGGTGTGCCACGAGGTTCTCAAATTTCAGCCGGAAGTCATCGAGGAACAACTTGGCCATCGCAAACTCGAGGCTCTTGGTGGTGCCTACGACCGCACAACGCACATGGACGATCGCCGGAATCTGATGGTGGCATGGGCGGACTGGCTGGACAAAATCGTCTTGGAGAACGGTCCACAAAACGTCGGCTAGCTGTACGGACGGAATGCTTGCAGGCGTGAACGACGCGCCATCGAGCAATCGGGTTAAGAGCCATCTCTCGTAGCGGCCACCTCCCGTCCATCCAAAATTCAAAGGGATGAGTGCAGACCTCAACTCAAACCTTCCACTCAAACCGGGGTCAATTGTGCAAACAGTAGAGAAGGAGATTCATCATGATCGAGCATCAGGTAGTTGAAGCAAACTGGAGTCTGGACGTCCAAGCTTATATTCACAAACTTGGCGACAAACTGGTCATTCTCAAACTTGTCGGTGGTCCAAATCCCGCGGAACCTCAAGCGGTGAAGAAGGCCGGACGACTGGGAAAACGGATCAAGCAAGAAAGGACTTCCGCTAAGAAAGGAGATGCAGGTGTGAGGTTGCCGGTGGCCGAAAGTACACCGGTGACTGAAGAGCAGAAGGCAATCATTCTCAACATGGCAGCCGAGAGAAAGACGCACAAGGAAATCAACGGCATGCTCAAAGATCTGACCAGAAAACAGATTCGTGAAACTCTCAAGTCAGCCAATGCCCCTGGGACTGGCAACCCCGATCCCAATCTATTCAGGGATGAGTGAGGTCCTGCTCCAGAAGAACCTGGACCATCATAACGGTTGTTGAATCCAGCACACGGTGTACACAAGGTGACCTTGCTTGTGTACACCGCTGACCGGACACAACAGCTGATTCCACCACACCACAAGGACGTTGAGGAACAGCACCATACCAGGGACTACTCCGCGGAAAGCTCCGGCAGAGAATCAAAGTGCCTGGATTTGCTGCGATCATGGGTCCAAGGAATTCAAAGTCACGATGCAATCGCCATTTCACGTTTGAGGGCTCCTAGCGCGTCCAGTCGCGATTTCATCAGGATCTGAGGCTACAGGCCGCCTCGCACGCGCGATAGCATCTACCACGTAGAGACACGTCTACGCCACATCGACAGCAATCCCTTCACCGGCGTCTACGTCGTCGGCGTCTCCCTCGTCGTCGTTGTCGTCGGTGCCTTCGTCGTAGGCATCGTAGTCCTTCGCGTACACCGAACCAACTCCACCACAGGATAACCGTCACATGCCACTACCACAACTTCATCTACCACCTACACCTTGGACATCCTGTATACCGCTACAGGCGGTAGCTCCGCGTGTGCGCCTCTACGCACGTCGTCCGCGGAAGATCCCGTTCCTGTCCACGGACCCGTTCCTGGATTTCTTGAAAATGAGGTTTCATGTCACCGATCCAACGGTCGATCTCCATCAACGATTTCCGGGGTTGGCACGAAAGCGTTCGCTTTCAGTCAACGGCAAGAACCTCCGGCTGTCGGTCACTCCATACGACATTTGCATTGAAGGATCGCCGATGAAGGTGGTCCAGAAGCACAACATCTTTGCTGAGTACTCAAACCGGGAGCTGATGAACCTGTTCATCCGTAGGGTACAGAATGCTCTTGCCAAGCACTTGGACGGCGACAACATCAGGTTGGAAGAATCTGGCATAGCCAATGCGGACCTGACCAGCATGCTCGTGTTCGGTTCCGAGTCAGAGCGCGATCAAGTCTTCCAGAGACTTCGCATCGAACTTCGGCTGCTGAGTCTTGATCCAAGCCAGATAGCGCTCGCACGCACGGTCTACGACAACACCCTCGTTTTCGACCGGTATGGAAAAGGATGGTGCGCGAAGTTTTACTGCAAGGACCACGAGCCCAGATACAATCGCGAGCTCATCCGCGCCGGCGATCCCGATCCCGCGTGTTGCATCCGCGTCGAGTTCTCGTTCAATGACAAGAATGCACGTGACCTCGCTCGCCGGGGTGGCGCTGAACTACCGGCTGACGGCGAGCCCTTTCGTCTCGGCGACGTTGTCTTACATGCTCACAGCATCTTCGAAGGCGCGCTTTCGCAACTGCGCCTGATGAACTTTCAGTGGCAGCCAGAACGTGATACGACGCGACCACCACCGGTTCTGGCTGAGTACGGCGCGGACTGGTACGCATGGATCAATCACGCTTGGCCGTCGAAAATGCATGACTCCACGCAAGCAGCGAATGTGGAACGCCTTTTCTTTAACGCGGGCTTGGACCTCACCGATCTTCCCGCGCAGAAGCGAGTGCGCACTAAACTCCGGGATGTGTTGGGCCTTGATCTCGGCAACCTCTTCAGTCCACATCGCCGAGTACGCACGATCGTCCCTTACCCGCAACACCAAGCTCTTGTTCAGAGGAATCCATCCCGATGAAACAGACACTGAATCCGAGGACCCAGAAATGAACGCCACAGTTTCCACGGCGAGGTTGGGGTCGGTCCAATACTCCTGGTCAGCATCGCCGGCGGACTGGGTACGGATCCAAACGCAAGAGAAGCTATGGACATTGCCAGCCTTAAGAAGAGGAACCCAAATTCCTGGTGGCGACCATGGCTTCGATGTCCCTGGATTCGCACGCGGCCTGCTGACCTACACCTCCGGACAATTGACCCTGAATCTGCTTCCCTACTGTGGCACCCGACAAGACCTGGCGAGTGTCTTCACGTTGCCGCTCACGCATCTCAGAAACGTATTTCCAGAAGCCCGTACGAACGCCAAAGAATATCCGGATCCGGATCCGGTTAAGGTCATCAAATTCACCTACATGGTACGGCTTCAAAATACTTGTTCAGCTCGTACGACTCTGCTGGAGTGGATGCGATTTCTGGAAGCCAACAAAATCAACGCCAGCTGCAGCCACGGTAGGAAGTGCGAGATCACCTACAAGCTTTGCACTAAGAACGTGGAATGGACATCCAAGCAGAACTCAGTTCTCGTCATTCGCGAGCACTCCCAGGATACGATCAAACTGTCGTTCTTGGTGTGGCACGATGTTCTCGACAAGGTGCCTGTCCATGGCCCCAAGACTCCCTGGACGATTTCCAGGTTCCAGAAGCGCCACCGTGATTGTGCACGCCACCTCTTCGGTTCGTTCGCAGCGAACATGCAGGCGTTCAAAATTACGAAGCCGACTACACTACAGGGTACTCGTTCCAAGGACCTAATCAAAGCATTCTACCTGTGGCTCGGCGGATCTCTTCCCCACCCAAGCCAAGCCGTGCAACGTGGCCTACTACGACTTGGCGTTGATGTGCGTGTGCCCGCTACACAGATGTCCATCTCCGCACACAAGCAGCACGTACCTTCTCCCGCTCAAATTCTCGGAGCTCTTGATAAGGCACCAGACATCCAATGCCCATCGGTAACACTCCAGGATATTCTCTACGCAAAACGGAAGCTTCACGCCAAGGTTGATCACAAATGTACGCGTAGTGAACTGGCCTCTCTGATTGACCTAGCGATGTAGGAAGCGGGCTCTACTGGGTTGAAAATCAGGATTCTTCTTCGCTTCGCGAAACCTACGGGTTTTTTCAACAGGAATCCCGCGAAAAACAGCAACTCTTCCCAGGGCATCCCGCCCTGAGGGAGAGTACACCATGTCTACACCCATCGACCCGAACGAGTACCTACTTTACAAGGGCGAGCTCATAGCGACTCCGCAGGATCTGATTTACCCAGACCGCTACCGTGTGCATGTACGTGGCCGCCCTGGAAGACCTTCCAAAGGCGCAGAGTTCGATATTCTCGCCAGGCACATGCAGTGCTTCAACGCCATACGCGCAGACATCGACGCGGGCAAGCCGTTGTGTCCTTCACCTGGCGTTCACGGCCTTGGCCCGATCGCGGTGTGGTACCTCTACACATGCCGCCAGGACTTGCACTCCTTTCTGACTCCTGCAGCATTTCTGTACTACCGCAACATTCTCCGGAACCGTATGTGCGGACTCGACATCGGAATCGAGTACGAGCGCTGTCTCACTTGAAGTAAAACGCCGGCCAAACCAAGCAAGTCCAGCAAGTCAAGCAACACATACTCATCCCTAAGTCTGAAGGAGCACGACATGGTCAAGGAGCTGGAGCAATACAAAACACTGGTAATCAAACTTGTTCTCGACGCATGGATCGAGGCGACCGCCATCGCAGGCGACATCGACCTCCTTTTCTCAGGTCATGATCACCGGCGTTTTCTTCGAAACCTGATCGGCTTGTACCACGTGACGGATCCTGCTCAGGTCGCCGGGTTACACGATTCCGAGTACGTGGCCGATGTCCTGGATGCAGTCCAGGAGTTCGAGGAGATCGCGTTGATGAGAGCTGAGGCTGGCGGAACACAGGAGCAGATCCTTGATCGCTGTACTTTGGTTGATGGCGTGATCAAAGAAGCCTGCGATGATATGGCTCGGTTCCGTACTGAAGTTCTTGGTGAGCAGCCGAGTGTTGCAGAAACGGTCGCGAGCATCCTGCGCGAGCACGGGCTTCATGACAGCGTTGTCACCGGCATGACCAAGAAGCCACTTTCTGAACGCGTCAGAAACAGGAAGCTCCGGCGAAGGTGGCTACTCCACACGCCAGCAGGAAGAGCCTACCTCCGCGCACTCGTTCGGCGTCGGCATCAACATCACCATGTCGACCCAAAGCGGGTAAAAAAGTCGAAGGAAGTCGCCAGGCTGTACAAGGTCTAGTTCAACACTTCATATATTCGGGATTCACTCGCTTTCTTAACCAGGAGTCTTGGACATGCCAGCACGTTCGCAATTCGTTTTCGTCTCGGCGAAGTGGAGCAAAGACGTCGGCGCTTATGTCGCGACAATCGATGGCAAGGTGGCCATCATCTCGATTGAAGGCAACGACTCCAAGACAGCGGCTAAGTCCACCGCGGTCGAAGCGTCCGTTCCCAAAGCGGGAAAAAGCCGCAAGCGCGCCAAGCGTTTGTCCCCGGCCGAAACCGAACAGGCAACCGCGTTGATCGCCGCAGGGAAGACACAGGTGGAAATCCAAAAGGAAATCCCGGGTGTCGTTCCGAACATCTTCAACCGCTTGAAACGACAGATCGCCAAGCTACCGGCTGGAAAGGTCGCAAAGAAAACCCAGTCAGCAAAAGCGCCGGTGAAGAAGACCGCGGCCAAGAAGTCTGTCGTAGCCAAGGCGTAAAGGCTTCCGGTGTCGATCGAGATCTATCGGCTTTGTCGCCGGACACCCAAAGTGATTTGGTGTTGTACACTTTTGTTGGGCTCAAAGTGAATCGCTGCGGCGGTTGACCGGAGGGCCTGGGGGTGCAGGTAGCACCCTTCCTCCATGGGAAACCACCTACGCATGGACAAACAAGAGCAGTTGCGATCGATGTTAGCGGCCGGTTGGACGGCCAGCCGGATTCGCGAAACGACTCGCATCCACACCAAGACCATCGCCTAGTTTCGTCGGCAATGGCAGTCGGATCAAAGTGATTTGGGGGTGTCCACCGGGCATTTTACGTCGGCGGACACCCTGAATCACTTTGCCGGTCCGGATTCATCCGTCCAAAGTGATTCGCCGGTGTCCACCGAGGCTGCGGCCGAATCGGATCCCTTTAGGGCGCCCCCCCCAGCGAACAGCTATCGACGCTGGTCGTTGTAATCGCGGCGTTGATGGAGATTGCCCCAGACGCGACGCCCCGCTGAGTATGGCAGAAGTTGGTGGAAAACCACGGCTACGCCGGGTCCGACCGTTCAATACACCGTTACCTGCACAAGCTGCGTCTGATCTCGCCGACCTTCTTCTTGCGTCTATCGACTGCTCCCGGCCAGGAAGCCCAAGTGGACTACGCCGTCGGCCCGATGGTGCTCAATGAGGTCAAGCCTAAACGTTCCTGGCTCTTCAAAATGACGCTGTCGCACAGTCGCCAAAGCTACGAAGAGCTGGTGTTTCGACAGGATCTGGAGACCTTCATCCGCTGCCACGAAAACGGCTTCCAATCCTTTTGGTGGAGTGCCTTCCTAGGTCAAGATTGACAACCTGAAGTCCGGTGTTTTGCAGGCTCATCTCAATGAGCCACAGCTCAACGCCGGATACCAGGCTTATGCGACCCATGCCGGATTTGTCATCAACCCTTGCGACGCCTACCTGCCCCAACAGAAAGGCAAGGTGGAGCGCGACGTGTCGTTCACGCGCCACAATGCGTTTCCGGGCGTGCAGGTACTGACAAGTCTGGAAGATGGACGATGTCGGCAATGGATGCTGGAATCGAACCGCTGGCTGTGAAAAATTCTTGAGGGGCGAAGGTATTTGATTCTCGATTGGGACAGCACAGTGCTGACACGCTTTGGCGAACAGGAAGACCAGCGGTTGGATACAATACGACCAAGCCGCGAAGCGAGAGGAGGGCGACACCTACAGGTAAGCTTGGATTCCGGTTTGAACGACAATGAGCTTGTGCATCTCCAGGGCAATTTTGTTCAACATGCAACACGCCCGATCAACAGACCGGCTTCTTCCTGTTACCGCGGCAGGTTCGTACGGGGCGGATCCGGTGCTCGTGAGCGCGAATTCACGCTCACTCACCCAACGCTTCGTTTCGCCGTAATCCACGGAATTTGCGAGGCCTCGTATTCGTAAGAGATCTGCTGCTACCTCGACGGAAATCTCTTCTCCGTGAAGCACGCGTTCACGGAACAACTTCAGTCGATCGCGCGCTTCTGAGACCACGATTACAAAACGCTCCATCATGGACCAGATCTCGATCTGATCCTCGCTGCTGGCGAACGACAGGGCCAGAAATTCGTAGTTGAGTAGAAGGTCGAGGATGTAGGCAAGCTCTGCACTTACATGCATACGACTGATCTTTTGGACTTCCTCGAGCTTGACCATCGCCATCAACGGCTCCAAGAAGAACTTGTAGTCATCGGCGTTGAAGCGTACACCGTACTCGCTCGCGATCTCTGTCGCGAACAGCAGGGCCTTGATCCCAATCTGGACCACCATGAGCTTGTACAACTCATACTGGATCTTGTTCATACAGTGCACCCGTTCTGAGGCCGGTCGTCAGGAGTTACAGTGGCAGGCTCGTGCGCGTACTGACCCGTCTTCTGCTCGACACTTTCGCTGACAGGGTACGCTATGTCCAAACTGGCTTGCTGTCTGAGTACACGCCTGTGGTACTGATGCACCACCGGCCAAAAATACGAACGGAGATTTTCTCCAACGAAGTACAGAAAATGCACCGCCACCTGGTTCAGGTTCCGTACACTCGCTGGCGGCTTCGGGAGCGATCCTTCCACCGTTGTTGACCGTACGTCATTGAGTACCTTGAGACGCTCGTACAGGTTTTCAAATCGTTCGGATCGATTACCTCTCCCGGACTTGCCACGAACATGTATGCGGTAAATTTCAGGGCCGTAAATGAGGTCCATCGGGGCAGGGATGAGCTCTTCCTTATACAGGAAGTATTCCGTGTCTGGCGTCCTTGACATCTCGACCTCCTGAGAACCTGACCCGCCCTCCAAAAGAGTTGGATTTTTCGGCCGAAACTGCGAAATAAACTGAACCGTTTCGCGAAACCATCGACATTCAAGTTCGCCAGCCGTTAGATGGGTGATCGTCATCTACACGTACTGTTGTCGAAACACGATCTCACCAAGGTGACGGTGACAATGCGTACTTCCGAGATCTTTCGGCCTGGGTTCACACAACGAGTTTGCAACGGATTGATCTTGGCTTCATGACAAGAACTGCTTTGTACCGAAATCGGGGCAGAGCCCTACAAGGACCAGAACTGACGGCTTCCTATGTCCCTGTCGCACACGTTGCAGGACTCAGCGTGTGCGACAGCTGGGTATGGACCTGTCGTCAGGCTCTGCTTCTACCGTACTTGTTTGTCACGTCGCGTTGGAACAGCCACTCCAAAACCGGTGTCTTTTCGAACATCGCGTTGGAGTCGCTCTCGACGCGCGGGAGGTAGATGTCAACGCCGACAAGATCCAGAATCGCCTCGCGATGATGCCTCAGCTTCGCCTTCGCCCGATCGAGGACGCGATGGAACCAACGCGTGTACACGCCCAGCTGTGAGTCCGTAAGTTCTACGGGCATGGCGACCTTGGTGGCGTTACCGGCGACCACGCGCAACTCTGAACATTCGGCGTCAAAGACGCTACTCAGAATTGTCCGGGCGAAGACGGGAAGCTGACCTCCTTTGGGGCCGAAGTAATTCTCAAGACGTTCGTCATGCATGACTACTTCGATGCGGATGCATGTTCCGGCCACACCTTCGGGAGCTGTGCCATCGCTGCTACGACCTTCGTCCAGGTAGATCTTGATCGCGGCCTGCTTCGACGATTTGCCGTGATACACGCCATGTTCATCGAGTTCTCGACGTCGCTTGCCACAACGCGAGTTTGCTTGAAGATCCTCGAGCACCTGGCGTGCAGTTAGTACGGTGCCAGCCTCGTACATCTTGGCGAGGTGCAGGGTAGAGATGTGCGAGGCGCTGACGCGGAATCGCGTACGATCCGCCGCAGACAACATCTCGGTCAGACAACGGATCCAGGACACGTAGGCGGACTTGGCAACAAGCCTTGGGTCGCAGGGGCAGTAGGCGTTGTGTCCTTGCAACCACTGAGTAGGATTCCCCTTCAGCAGAAGGCGGTTACTGCTTCCGATCACGCGTGCCGTCGCGTTCGTAGTCGGTGAGCGAAGCTTTCGAGATATGCCAGATTTCGTCACCGTGCCATCGCGGTTGCAGCGCACATCGGCGGTGTTGAAGGCCGCCTCAAGAAAGTCGGCGGCGGCGAACGCGGAGCTCTCAGTCGGATCGGTGTACTCCACGGTCGCGACCATGGTCAGCCAGTCCAGTATCGGCTGTCCAGCATCTTCGGCGAGAAATTCGAGGGCGTGTTTTGGCGGCGCTGCAGCTGGCGGTGCAGGACGAGGCACAGACTTCACTACAGCCATCGTCGCAGGCTTCGGCGCCACGATCTTCTTTGGACTGGGCGCTACTATCGGTGCAGGGATGGGCACGGACTTGGGCGCTGCCGACGTCGTCGGCATTGCCTTCGGTGCAAGGAATGGTTTCAGCATCGGCGCGGCGACCGGCGCAGAGTTCAACTTCGGTGTGGCTGTTCTCGTGTCCATTTGATCTCTCCTTCATCGGACCGGAATTAGTCCGCTGGGAAGAGTTGCGAGAAGAGGGAGACTCTGACGTGGTTGCTGCCCGCCGTGCAAAACACGCAGGAAAAGGGAGACACAATTACGAGATCAGTGCGTCCATAAGAATCCGCACAAAGAGGGTGTAAAACTGAGGTTCAGCCCAACAGAGATCACCAATCCCATTAGAACACGAAAAATCGCGGGAACAGGTCGGTTACACACGTCACCTTATGCTCAGTCCTTCGCGGCGACTTCTGGTGCTACCCGTTCTTGTGGATCAGCTCCAGCGCACGTACAGCGATTCGTTGAAGCCCGCCCGCCAGGCCGCCGAACTTAAGGGGTCGTGTGACAGCAGAATCAAGCTGGCGCACCGCGTCGCCAGAACAGGCTGCCTGGCGGATGCTCTGATGCCTACGTGACGGATCCATCGAAGACATGGGGTCGTCAAGTACGACAATCGAATCACCGAGGGATGGGTCGCTATTCAGGTGGACCAAGAAGAACGCGAAGGCAAGTGTTCGTTTGTCCGCTTCGCTCAACGTGGTGTTGAACGCTGGAGCTCCTGGCCTGGATAGCGGTACGGGCATGCTTCGAAGCGACAAGACAAAATCACTACGTGGGGTCCCGCCGACATAAGATGTCTTCAGCTCCTGGATCGAGAACTCTGTACCGAACGCTGATAACAGGACGTTGATCTTGGACTGGTAGGTGTTCAACGTCAAAGCCATGAGGCTTTCGGCTTGTTGACGAGCAGCATCCTTCTCGGCTGCAAGCGCATCTTTCGCTGTCTCCGCATCAGCTAGACTCCGAATGAGCGTCACGACTTCGGGACTGAATCGCTTTTCAGTCAACTCCAGCCTATTGATCGCTGCGGCAATAGCCACAGCATCGCTACTGGTCAGCGTTGCTTTGAAATCCTGAACACACCTGTTCGCGTCGACTATCTGTGCGTTGTAGCTAGTGAGCCCATGGACTATTGACTCAAGATGTTGACGTAGTACACGAAGATCGTCGTCGGCCTCAATCCGTTCCAATGGTGATGAGTTTTTCCTTTCAACGAGGGCGTTCATCAACCCTTGAGCAAGCGTGAACGCAGACCTGATTTCCACTTCCAGGTCACCCGACAAGATCAGCTCCAAATCTGGAAGCCAAGCTACGCAGCGTTCTATGTTGACTTGTCGTTGCGTCCGATGCATGGAAGGATCGAACGCAGCAAGGATTCCTCGTATGATCGCCGGTAACGAAGCAACCCTCTGCCTGGCTGCCGTGTATTCCGTGCTGAAGGCTTGCCTGTAAGCACGCAGCAAGGTGACGCCCTCCAGCCCCTGCCCACAAAAGGGGCATTCGCCGGAAGCGTATGGAAGCCCCTGTTCGATCCAAGATCGAAGGCCGGTATGTACGTGCTTTTGGAGGTGTTCCAACACGAATTGTTCGGCTCGGTCCTCAACAACCTTGTACTCGAGTTCAAGGATGGCTTCGAACTCACGAAGGTTGACGGTCGGCACTGGCAGCTCAGTTACCCCTTGCCTAGCGAGTAAGGTTGCGCTGTTCCTTGCCATCGTCAACTGTGCCCGCAGTTCAGCCACCTTGGTCGGAATCTCCTCCAGTGGTTCAAGCGCACGAAATTGCTCCGCCGGCATCGGAGCGGCGTGAGCAGCAAGCTCCTGCTTCTTGGCTGTAATCAATGCCGTGAGTGGCCTGATCTCCTCAGTCAAGCGATCGACTTCACGCTTCGCAGCAACCGCATCATCACCAAGAGCAAATTCCAGAAGTGCTTGGCGTTGGTCCGCCCTCACATCTGAGCCGGAGTACACGTTCTGCTCCACGAAGGCTGCGTCAAAGATCTTAAGTACGGGGGAAGCGCCACTCCATACCCCGTTTTCAACCTTCCTATGCTGGCCTGATCCCCATAAGATGTCAACTACTTGCGGCTCAGACTGCTTGTCGATGGTCTTACGCGAGGTAAGCAGTGAGACATCGTTTTCAGCGCTGGAGCGAAGAATCGTTCCCAGGGTTGACTTCCCGCGCCCGTTCTCCGCATAGATCGCAGTGACCTTGCCCAAGGTTAACGAGTCATGAATGTTCTGAAAAAGGCCAACATTCTGGATCTTGATAATTTTCTTGATCACACCGCCCCGGGCAAGACTCCCACCAAATCAATTCAGGAAGGTGGTCCGAACCCGCGAGTTGGCCGGCTCACTTGCGGGCCTTGGCCTGCATGCCTGTTACTGCTACCCCAGCACGTCTTCGAGCACCCTGGCTTTCGTGTACCTGGCGGGATTCTCGGCGACCTCGATGGCCCGGAAGTGGGCCTTGCCGCAGTCGATCTTGGCCGACTCGCCGCTGCGCAGGTCGTCGATGAACAGGCTGCTCTTGGTTTCGATCACGAAGTACACGCGCTCCTTCCCGTCCTGTTCGATCACCACTGCCCAGTCGGGATTGTAGCTGCCCAGTGGCGTGGGCACTTTGAACCATCCGGGAAGCTTTGCGAAGACCTTCACCGCTTCGTTCCGTTCCAAGGCCACGGCGAAATCGCGCTCGGTGTCGGAGTCGAACACGACGTGTTCGTACACAGACTTGGTCGTGTTCTCGACAAGGTTCTTGAGGTACCCGCTCAGCTCGGTGGTCTCGAACAGTTCCTGCGCGTAATACTGGTCCGGACCCAGTTGTTGGTACTTGATCCCGTCGACCAGGGCCAGCCGCTTGCAACGCACAATGACTTCCGACGCGAGCTCGATGAACTTCTGGGGGTTGTTCTTGAAGTCGTTGAGCCGCAGGCTCCCGGTCAGGACATTGGCGATGGTCTTACGGGTCAACTGAGTGCGGTCCTGCATCTCGGTGAGCAGGTCGGGTAACACGATGTCGCGCTCATCCAGGCTGAACGTATCGGAAGAGCTGCTTTCGCGGGCTTCCACTCCCGACTGGCCGATGGAGAGCTCCGCCTTCCGCCACTGCATGCGTGTACGTGGGACCATCGGCATCTCACGAACCGCGTCGATGCAGCGCTCGATCAGCTTGTCGTTGTCGAAGTGTACGCGGTACGTGGTCTTGTGCTTGATTCGCTCCCAAAGCGCTTTGAATTCGGGGCTCAGCAGCACAGACTTCCGAACGGCAATGGTGCGACGTTCATCGGCATTCTTCACCTCGAGCTTGCCGCAGCACTTCATGAGTTTGGCGATGATCTCGGACTGGATCGGTTGCAGTTCTGCCGGAAGGACGAGGTTGCCGTTCTTGAGGGCGGTCCGCAAGGCGTCTTGCACAAGGCCCTTATCGTTGATGTAACCGGATGCATTCAAGTGTGTCCATAGGTCGCTGGATGCAGCGTATCCAAGCTGTGCTGGATCGCCTGACTCTTGGGGCACTAAGAGCCCAGCGAACACATGGCTCTCAATTACCCCGAACCTGATACCGTTTCCATTTCTGCCATCTTCCATCTCGCGCTGCAGACTGGAGGCAAAGTCCTCGTAGCTTTCGGTCGCGATTACGGTCAGGGTGTTCACCTCGAAGCCGCGTACACGATCGCCATTTTGATTCACACAAAGACGCAAGCCGCGGCCAATTGTCTGCCGGCGCCAGCGTTCCGTATCGCTTTTTGAAAAGTTGCAGATCTGGAACACATTGGGGTTGTCCCAGCCTTCTTTCAAAGCCGAGTGCGAGAAAATGAACTTCAACGGGGTATCAAGTCTGAGAAGCTTCTCTTTTTCCTTCATAATCAGGTTATAGGTGCTGGTCTCAATGGCCTCTTTCGTCGCACCTTTCGCGAGCTCGATATCCTCGAAAGGCGTGTGCACCTTCTTGTCGATGGAGAAATAGCCGTTGTGAACCGCCTCAGCCTGGTGTGCGTGGTCGACTTCCTGGAACAGCGAGTTGTACTCTGGCCGTTTGGCTAGGCGCCGATACTCCTGCTCGAACATCTCTGCGTACTCGCCGCTGATGGCGTTGCCTCGCTCATCGTACTGCCTGTACTTGGACACCTGGTCGATGAAAAACAGGCTTAAGACCTTGATACCCTGTGGACGAAGGCGAAGCTCCTTGTCGAGGTGCTCTTTGATGGTGCGGCGGATCATCTGGCGGTTCACGGCGGATTCATCCACATCACCGTAGGTCTCGCCGACCTTCAGAAATACTTCACCACCGGGAACCTTCAGCTCCAGAAACGACGCGCCCTTGGTCGCGTTGATCTCTCCAACGCGCATGTTCGCGTACACTTCACGATTGGTCGTGAATTGCAGATCGTCGAGGTCCTGTACTGTGACTTCACGGCGCTGCACATGTCCGGCCGACTCGATATCAAGCTCGACCTTGGCCGTGACCATGCCCTTCTTGTTGCTCACGCTGACGAGCTTCACGAATGGCTTGTTATGAGCGCCCTCGACTACGGCGCCAGCGACCTCGATCTGCTTCACGAGCTTCTGTTCGTAGGCGTCCACGGCATTCAAGCAGAAGACCATGTTGTGCTTGTCCGCGTGCGTGGCGGAGTAGCGAAGCGTGCAAAGCGGCCTCATGCGCTCCAGAGCTTGGCGGCCCTTGCCGTCCATGCCGCCGTCCACGCTTTGGGGTTCGTCGACAATCAGGATCGGCCGTGTGGCCATCACCAGGTCGATGGGCCGCTCGCCGCCGGTCTTCTCGGAAGGCAGGTACATCTTATTCTTGGACTTCGCGAGCTTGGCGCTCTGGTTTGCTTCCTCCGCTGCGGCACCGCTTCGTCCCCGAACTTGTTGATGGCGCCCACCGTGATGACCATGATCTGAATGTTGGGGCTGGTGGCGAAGTTGCGGACCTGGCCCAACTTTTCCGAGTCGTACTGGAAGTACTCGTAGCCTTTTGCGCCCGGGTACAGTGACTCGAAATGTTCACGGGTGCTTTTGAGGGTCGCGATCACGCCTTCCTTGATGGCCACCGACGGCACGACCACCACAAACTTGGTGAACCCATAACGCTTGTGCAGCTCGAAAACGGTGCGCAAGTACACGTACGTCTTACCGGTACCGGTCTCCATCTCGACTGTGAAGTCGCCCGACAGATCTGCAGGCTTGAGGCCATTCCTCAGCTGTACGGCTCGCAGGTTGGCTTCCAGCTCGTCGTCCAGCAGGGTCATCCGATTTCCGACGCCGCCCTGGGCCGTTTCCTGGAGGCCATCCATCGCTGTCTGTGGCCCGCTCGGTGCAGGAAGGGTCACTGTGAACTCGGAACGGCAGATCTCCTGACCCCGGAACAGATCGCAGACGGCCTCGACGGCCTCGAGCTGGTACAGGAGATCGGATTCGAAGTGGAGCTTCATGCGGTGAACATCCTTGATGCGAACTGCTCTCGCGAGTTCGTCGAGCCGAACGCGAGCTCTTGCTAGAAATGGAGCAGGCGCCAGCAACGCGGACTGAGCCCGATCGGCCCGGTGGTTCCATGCCACAAAGGCGTGCATTGTAACCAACCCCTTGTTTCAGCGCGCCGTTTTCCACTCGGATCATGTCTTCCTTAAGGTCGCGTGAACCTTTGGAGTCAACAAGTTGAAGCAACAGCATCTTGGGATCGGGCAAATACTCTGGGGCAAGAGGCAACTTGACGGGCTTGCCAAATAAGGCGTTGATCGCTGCTGGATCTGCAAGCAGCCATGCTTCGACTTCCCGAACCGCGATTCGAAAACAGAGCGAGGTTGGGAGCGTCTTGTTCTTGAACCAATCGACGCGGAGTTGGACAGGGCAAGCCAATTGATCAAGATCCGTCAGCAGGACAACGGGGTGCAGCTTTGCCAGGGCGATCCAGTTCGACATTTTTGAGCGAAGGTATCCGTAACCACCCCTGCGGAGACATTGAGTCGGGGTGATTCCCTGCTCTTCGAGCAGTCGAAACCCAATGGATTCACTGAGCTCGTCTTCAGTTGCAAGTGACCATGTCATGGCTCCCAGAGCCCCAGTTGCCTCGCGTTAACAGGTCTTGTCTTGGGCAGCGCAACTTCTGCAACCGAAAGGCCGACATCGATGGTTTCAAGCTCCTGCTTGTTCAATGCACGGCCTTGAGTTCCTTGTGCCGTCATTTCCAGCAGGACTACGCTGCGTCCACTGATACCAGGATTACTGAGAAGCGCTTCGCTATGGGTGCTCACCAGGATCTGGCGACGGGTCTTGCGTCCCCGCAGCAGTCGATTCAGGATCAAGGGGATCTGTTTGACGATCTCGTCGTTCAACGAAATCTCGGGCTCTTCGAGCATCAGCAAGGAGTTTCCTTCGAGCATCGCCCATAGAAGGCCCAACAGGCGCAAAGTCCCGTCGGAGAACTGCTCTTCCGATTGCCAACCTGCATTTGGCCGGTGATGCGCGTAACGCGCTTCCAGATGCGGATGGCCCATCTCGTCTTTCACAAATTGCAGTTTTTCGAACTGCGGCACGGCATGTTTCAAGGCCACATTGATCTTAGCCAGTCGAGCGGTGCGTGTCTTTTCCGGTGTCTTCGCGATTCGCTCCAGGAAACCCTGGCCGAACGGATCGTCCGTGACTTGACGACCACCGATCTGCTCGGAGAACTTCAGGAGTTGTGGTACCAGATGCAGGTAGGTGAAGCTTCCGAAGAAGTCCACCAGCTCACGGAACTTGACGTTCGCCTGAGTCTGCTCGAGATGTGTTTCCGTGAGCTGTCTTGCATCCGCTTTTTCCGATGGTTTCGGACGCGAAAGAATTTCTTTGCCCTCATACCAGACAATTTCACGAGAGACAAGGACCCGTTGAGCACCCTTTCCTTCACTTTTGAATGCGAGCAGGTAGCGCCAGACCGGCGGGTCGTCAGCCGATTCCGCAAGGGTGACTTCAATCAAGATCTCTGGATCACGTCGAGCATGCAAGCAGCGTAGCTTGCTCATTCCACCGCGATCGGCGATCGCCGCTTGAAGACCGCCCCCCTTTGGCTTGCTCACATCCCGCAAGAAACGCAGGGCGTCCAGCAGGTTCGACTTGCCAGCAGCATTCGGACCGAGCACATACGAGACGTCACGGAACGAAACATCCAGCTCCTGGAAGTTCTTCCAGTTCTTGAGCTTCAATCGAGTGATCAACATGGTGTGGCCTTTCCGAAACGAAACAGCTCGGAGGGGACGAATCTACCGTGGGTAGTGGTTGGGTCACCGAAGCGGGAAGTACGGTCGATTTTAGATGACATAAAGTGTGCCCTTCTACTTCGGACTTTACTCGAGCGCATCTCCGCTTGAGTCTCCAGCAAACCAAAACCTTGAAATTCCGCAAGATTCCCATTACTAGACATCTTTGATCGCTTTCATCTAGTAATGAATGTGGTTGGCCCGAAGGTTCCCATCAAAGGCTCCGGACCGTCTTGATGCCGTACTGCTCCAGGATGGCGGCCAGGTTGCTCTTGGCAACGTCGTTCTCGAACGCACTGTCGCGGAACACAGCTGTGTCCTCTCGTTTGAGCATTTGTTCGTCTGTAAAGCCCAAAGCATGCAGGATCTCGCGCCTCCACCCGGCCATACCCAGTGCCAACGTCTCGACCTCGGTCACCTTAACGTGTTCATCGAGACAGGTCAGCAAGACGCCGCCGCCCACGCTATGCACAGTCTTTCCGGCGATGCTCCGGGTTTCGATGGGCACACACAGGTCCAGTCCCAGTTTGAGCAGAATCTCAAACAGGACGTCGCTTTCGCTACGACCCGGCTGGATGTGCTCGAGGTTCGCGATCAGGCTGCCTTCGAGGTCATCGCGGTCGGGATTCCAGGGGCGGATGTTCGATGTGTCAAGTTTGAACACGCGGAAGCCGGTATCGCCGGCGAACATGGGATTGTCAGCCTTGACCTTGGCACCAGCACGGCGAAGACGCTCCTTGGTGATTTCAGCGATATTCAATGGCTTGTCTATTGAAAGACAGAATGCCGCGGAAATCGTTTGTTCTTTGTTGCTGCTAAGGAGTGGCTCGGGAAGTTGAGCGAGTATATAGCGGCGCGATTTGCCATCGTTGGCATTCTGCGCGATTACTGCATGTCCTGTTGTCCCAGATCCAGCAAAGAAATCGAGAATAAGATCGTGTTCATCAGACAAGTAGGCAATGAGCTTCTTTAAATCTCCGATTGGCTTGGGGTTATCAAACACCCGAACTCCATCAAAAATGGCATTGAACTCATTTGCTGCTGTTTGTGCGTAACTGTAGGTCACAGAGCCGAGAACTTGATCCGTACTTTCAAATAAATTGGTTCGAATGCGGGGTACAGTTTTTTCATCTGGGCCAAAGACCACTCGGCCCTTGTTAAACTCTTCCCAGAATCGCTCTGGGCTCGGAAAACGCCAGCCGCTCACCGGGAGTTTACATGGAAGCATTGATACAGGATGAAGGATCTCGTAGGTTGGACCACCACCTCCTGGCCAGTTTATGTTGCCATCGTCTCGATAAGGCCCTTTGTCGTCAACTTTTGTGAATCTCTTTAGCGGGGCTTTTGGGTCATCATCTGGGATTGTGCGGTAATAATTCTGTAGGCCAGATTTAATCAATTCCCAGTTTTTTTCGTGAATTGATGAAAGTCGGTCAAATTCAACCTTGACCTCTTCGATGCCTTCTTTTTGACCGCGAAATACAATTTGGCTCTCGGTCAAAAAACGTTCATTCTTGGCGTAGACAAGCATGTATTCATGACCGACAGAGAAGTATTTTGCGTCGTTTTTCCTGTTTCTATCCCAGACTAGGTGAGCAAGGAAATTCTCTTGACCATAGATTTCGTCACATACCTGTTTTAGATCTGCCTGTTCTGCATCGTCAATACTTAACAGGATTACGCCGTCATTTCGAAGCAAGCTATGAGCCAACTTCAAACGCGGATATATCATGTTCAACCAGTCCGTGTGGAACCGGCCGCTGGCCTCCGTGTTGGAGCTAAGCTTGGCGCCTCCCTCGCCGGTCTGGCCAGTAAGCTCGAGGTAGTTCTTGATGTTGTCCTGGAAGTTGTCCGGGTACACAAAGTCATTGCCCGTGTTGTACGGCGGGTCGATGTAGATGAGCTTCACCTTGCCGGCGTAGCTCTTCTGCAGAAGCTTCAGGACCTCAAGGTTATCGCCTTCAATCATCAGGTTCTGGGTGGTGTCCCAGTCAACACTCTCCCCGGGCGCGGGGCGCAGCGTGCCGGTGCTGGGGGTCAGGGCCAGTTGTCGGGCCCGCCGCTTGCCGTGCCAGTTCAAGCCGTACTTCTCGTCAGAGTCCAGTACGGTGGCGCCACCCACCAGCTGCATGAGCACTTCCACGTTCAGTGCGGACTCTGTCTTGCCGTCCACGATCCGCTCGGTCACCAGCTCAGGGAACAGGGCGCGCAAGGCGGCGATGTTGGCGGCCTTGAGGTTGGCGCTCTGGCTTTCCGGCGAGCCGGCAGTAAGTGTCTGCATGGTCATAGAGTGGCTCCTTGCGCGGCTTGGGCCATCGGCATCTCCGCTGTAGTTTGCAGAAAATCGCGGACTTGCTTCTCGAAGGCCATCGCTTGCGAGCACATTCCCGTCACTCGAGACCAGGAGTCCGTTAAGCTTTGCTGGTGCACCAGATATTCCCGACGACTTTTCTTGATACGCCCAGGAGGGGGTTTCAATGGCAGTCGCTCCAGTGTTGATTCAAGAGCAAGATTGCATTCAGGCGAATTCAGCAATGCATGGTCTTGAGGTAAGACAGCGCAGGCAAGCCAAGTTCCCGACGACTTTGAGGGAATGCAGAGAACCGACTTTGGACCAAGTTGAGCTTGGCCTAGCCAGGTTGCGACCGCCACGGCAAGTTCATCGCAATTGTCCCTGGGTGGCGGGCAAGGCTTGGAACAGGGTAAGGACTTCCAGCCGAGCGGGGTGGCCTGGGATGCAATGGCCTCACCGTGTACGTCGTAATGGCATTCGGTCACGTCAGCATCCACGTGGAGAATCAGCATGTCGAAGAGCGAAAGTGTAGGATCGGCATCCAGCGATCCGGTGTGCCGGGTGCCAGCATCCCTGCACCAGCGGAGCACTCCACCCCAGCCTTGGCCCATTTTCGGTAAGTTCGGCTCCGGCTGCAGTTGGGTCAGAACAAACGGCTGAGGAAGTATCGCTTTCAGAGCCGCCTCGATCACCACATGATCCGTTACTCCCTCTGCCACCAATGCGATGCGCATTTCAGACATTCGGTACCGCTCCCAAATGCCCCATCATCCATAAGCGGGACAGCGGGTACTCACCCCTCCTGGCGGTAAGCTCTGGAGTCATTTCCAACCGTTTCACCGATGTGTGCCCTTCGCTGTTCCGATCGACGGCAAACAGCCGAATCTCAGGATTCGTGAGGTCAAGCCCATCCAGGACAGCAGGATTGTGTGAAGTGAACAGGATCTGGCGCTTGGCGCCCGAGCCCAGAAATGCATCAGACCTCTCCAACCATGGCATCAATTGACTGGTGAGGCGGGTGACAAGACGAGGATTGAGGGCTTGATCCAGGTTGTCGATAGCGAAGAATCGAGGCGTCTTCGGGGAAAGACAAAGCAATGCGCAAAACAGGACATACAAGGCGCCTTCGCTGGCGTCGTATGCGGAAAGTTCGTTTCGGGACTTTTGCATGAAGCGGTCCGTGAACCTAAGCGTCTGTTTGGTCCGAGCAATGGAAGGTGATAGCAGATTGCTGCTTTGGCTCGTGGTACCCACATCCGATACCCAGTCCACAAGATCGAGTATTTGGTCAAGCAGATCCTCGTCCTTGCCGAGGAATTCTTTCGCAAATTCTTGGTAGCCTTCGGCTAATTGTCCACCCGATAAGCCGACCGGAGAACGAGTCTGTGGGTCGGGAACCATACTTCGCAAGGTGGGAGTGTTGGGGGAATAGATGGCGTAATCCTGCAAGCACTTCATCAAGAGCCCAGCTGCGGACCCAGGCTCCACATCGACCATTTTTAACGCGGCGAGTCCAGAAGTCGGGTTCAAGTTCTTTTTGTTCCGCACACCCTCGGATACGATCTCCGAGTCTCCATCGGTCAGGCGCTCAGTCTTAAAGGACCAAGCGGGTTCAGGTTTTTCCAGCGGATTGAGAAGAGAAACTCGATAGGTTGCCCCGAGGTCGTTATCTGCGTTAAGTCCGACATGAGCGGGTGTTTTGATAGTCTCGAAGGAAGTCTTATAGAGTCTAGGCAGACCAGGACGGACGCCTCGTCGAAGGAGTGCCTCGTCGTCCACAACACCATTTGCAGCTGCGCCGAGGACCCCGATGGCTTCGAGAATGTTGCTTTTGCCGACACCATTGGCGCCGATAAAGCAATTCACGCGACCAAGTTCGAGCTTGAGATCAGGAATTGACTTAAAGCCTCGAATGGTGATCGTTCGAATCAGGTGATCGCTGTTTGGCTTCGTTTCGATGGTCATTCTGGCGTCCTTGTGTTTCTCGTCACGAGTCGAGGTTGTTGCCCATCTGCTTTTCGAAGGCCTGCCGGATGATTCCCAAGGCGTAGGGCAGTTCGGAGGCGGTCGCGAGCCTCAGCTCGATGAAGCCGTTGGCCCAGTGTCCCTTGCCTGCAACGTCCGTGCACAGGCCTCGTGGATCCTCGACCTCGTGAATCCTCAAGTTAATGGAAAGGACGAGTGCCTTGACTTGTGGGATGATATCCACGAAATTCGTTTCGGCTTTGAAAGCCACGTACTGCTTCAAAAATTCCACCGAGACACAGGCATCCAAAGAACAAACATCGCTACGCAACTTCTCGAACAGGTCCTGCATGGGACCTGTGGAGATCGGCGGATGATCGGCGATGGTGAATGTCTTGGCTGAAGGAGGATCCGTGGCCTCTGCCTTGAATTCGAGGGTGGTGCGAACGGCAGGCCAAATCTCTTCCGCTTCTGTGGCCAGCCGCTGAGCGCGCGCCAGAATAGCAGCTTCATCCCACCGCTCGAGTGTTCCCAGTCCAGCGTTTAGCCTCAATGGGCTGTGCGCAAACCCCACAGGGCTCCCCGCGGCATCCTGAACACCGTTTCGCTTGTACTCAAACGGACGGTCGCTGTACTGGCTGTTGTAGCCGGTCAGAGTCAAGTTGCCCGGGGTGTGCAGATACTTGTCCTGGATCGCCTTCCAGTCAGGTCCGAGCATCTCGATCCAGGCCGAGGACAGTTCCGGGTTCTGGGGCAGGATGTGTTCGATTGTGTAGTTCTCAACTGCGACGCGTTCACGGCGACCATGGTTCTCCATCCTGCGCAACCAGTAACTGCGGAGCCGTGGGTTGTACAGATCCTTGCTCACGAAAGCGCGCTGAAACTCGTTATCGACCGGGAACCGGCGGTAAGACGGAAGGCGGGAAAACAGATACTCGACGCTCTCTAGATAACGAGACTTGTCGATCTGGCTGTGAAAGCGGGCAAACATCTTGTTCATCGAGTTCGTGGGGATGTTGCACACGGCACGCCGGAACATATAGCTCTCGATCAAACGTACGATGCGTACGAAGTCCGCCAGGCTCAACAGGTCGTTTTTGAAGTCGTCATAGACCGCCAACAAGGTCGGGTACGCGACCTTTACATCCAGTTCCCTAAGGTCGTGGAACGCCGCAGCTAGTACAGGTGTGGTTTCCTGGGTCAACACGATTGCGCAGTAGAACTGCGCGAACCGGTGGATGTCGGCAACCAAGCCGCGCACCTCGAGCGCACTCTCCTGCGTGTAACGCTTAAACTCCGTGTACACGTCTCCGATTCGTGGGATGCTCCCTGTCTTGGCGGTCAGGAAATCGCGCATGAATACGTCGAAGTGCGTGGTGTAGGCGGCCTGGCCAAAGGCTCTCTCCATGGGTCGCCAGTAACCCCTGTAAAGCTCGGACTGCAGCGTGGGTTCCAGTCCCATCAGAATGAAGTTGCGGATCAGGTCGGCTTGGCTGAGTGCCAGCCCTGTGGAATTCATACTTTCGAAGATCAACTGAGGATTGTCCTGGTCACGGTCCAACGAGATGTCCACAATCACAAGTTTTGTCAAACCTTTGCAAATGACTTCAAGTTCATCTCCACGCTCTTGGATCAACGATTTAAACAACCCAAAATTACTCTGGATCAGGTAGCTTGGCTCAAATGGGAGCGGCCTCCCGGCCATCAAGGAAATCAATGTCTCCTTGTCAGACTCCGAGAGCAGTAGCTTGTAGTAGCGTTCGCCTTCTTCTTCGGGATTGACGAGGTAGTAGTTCCTGATCTTCTTAGCAGAGAACTGCTCGAGCAGCTCCGGAACCTGGTTTGCTTCCAGGTGTTGGGAAAGTGCAAGTAGAAGCAGTGTGCAGGTGGTGAGACGCTGTTGTCCATCGATGATAAGCATGGCCTCTTGGCTTGTACGATTGGACAGACCTTTTTCAACGTACACGATCGACCCGATGAAGTGGGCTTGGAGTTTTTCGTTTCGTCCAACTTTCAGCAGGTCGTTCCACAGTTGCCGGCACTGGGCTTCGGTCCAGCTGTAGTTGCGCTGGTAGATGGGGATCACGAACTGCGTCGTTGTCTTCAGGAGCTTGAGAAGTGCTGCTTGCCTTGCGATCATGTCAAATCCTGTTCATTAGAGAAACCAACCGTTCGCGTTCCAAACGGAGCCTCTTGATTTCAAGGTTCAGGTCCACCTGCCGTGGAACCTGCTTTTCCTTCAGAGCTGCAGCCCGGAGGCTGGTGAGCTTGAGGTCGATGTCGCGACAGCGCTGAAGAAGGCCGCGTTGGTCCTGTGCATCTTCTCGGCTGGCAGGCAGAACAAACCGTCCTGTGAAGCGGGCAGTCTGCAGAGCGTTGACTGCGTCGATCCAGCCCTGGTACAGATCTTTGAGGTGGTTGCGTGACTGCAGACGCAGTGACAGGCTTTCCAAGAACGCGTTCACTGCATCAACCGCTTCGTCCGTTTTGGAGTCCAGCCACACATCGGCGGAGCTCTCGTCGAGCACCATTTTGGTGGTATCGTTCTGCGCCCAGCGCTTGTGCGCAACGGAGATCAACGTACCATCCACTTGTTCCAGAAGTAACAGAACCGGGTAGGGTATGGATCGATGCACAAGCTCCGCGATGCGAGCAGTACGGGCCTCTTGACGTACACGCACATGGATCACAGCGATCTCGAGGTACTCTCGCTCGCCGTCCTTGTACACAGGCGCGCCGATGCTTCCGGGCTTGAACACCGCAACCCAGGTGACCTCTTCGACTCCGTTCTGGAGAAGCGTTTTGTCGCCGCTGGCCACGGCCGCGCTGTCCTGGAGCAACTTCTTGGGTACGCGCTGATCCACTCGGTCGTGTACTGGGATCTCCAGCGCCGAAAGGATCCGCGCCGCGTTCACGCCGCGACGTCCGGTAGAACCACAAGGAACGCCACAACCTCGAAGTCGTTGTTTCCTGCGAATTCGCCCTTCCGTGCGTGCGTACCGCCGGGAGAGAACAAGCTGGCGATAGCACGTTCTTGCGTTTTTCCAACCACCGAACCGATCGCCGCAGCCAACAGACTTTGTGCATGGCGCATGTCTTCGCCTTGCTTGGTCAGCTTGTTGTAACGCGTGCACGCCAGTGCGTCGGGCATATCCTTGCCGATGGCCAAGCGCTTCACGCGGTCCAGAATCTGTTTGGCTTGGGTGTACGGAAGCAGAACACTTCCGTCGTCGCCAACATGTACCAGGTAGTGCGGAGCCAGCGGGTAGCCGGCTTCGGTGACCTTGATCCCAGCCGCACTTTCAGCACGTACGCAGAAGATGATGCCGGGTGGCACTTCTACATCAACGCTCGATGTTACAGAAAACGCTCCGAGCGGAACTTGGTCGAGTACACCGGGATGTGCTTTCGTGTACTGAGCCAGGTCGATCCGAAAATCGGTGAGGGTGAGGTCGGCGATCGACACGCCGGTTGAAAGATCCTCGAGGTCGATCACTGCGTCCTGCAGCTTCATGAGCTGTTTGCGTCGGTACTCCAGATCGTTCATCTGATCGCCAGACTCCTGCGCAATCAGGTTCTCTTCACCGGTCGCCGAGATGTCGAGCAACACCATGCGGCCACTGACCTTTTGCTCCAGCCCGATGTACTCCTCGAGCTCCATGTTGGGCCAGAAGTTCACGAGCTGGATCTGCGTGTTCGGAGATCCAATGCGGTCGATACGACCGAAACGCTGGATGATCCGCACGGGGTTCCAGTGAATGTCGTAGTTCACCAGGCAGTCGCAGTCCTGCAGGTTCTGGCCTTCGGAGATGCAGTCGGTCGCGATCAACAGTTCGATCTCGCCTTCGCCGGCCAGGTCCGCGGGTCGCCCTTTCGATCGCGGCGAGAATGCGGTCAGGATCGACGCGAGGTCACGACCAAGGCCGCGACGTGTGGTCTGGTTGTGACCGGAACCTGTTACCAGTGCCGACTCGAGGCCCAGACTTTCCTTGGCCCACGGCCCGAGTTGCTCGTACAAGTACGCAGCCGTGTCGGCGAACGCCGTGAACACGATCACCTTTTTGTTGTCGCCGTTGAGCGGGTTCCTGCACTTGTTCGTTATCACAGCCTTGAGGTCCGCCAGCTTCGCGTCGCGTACGGCACTAACTTCCTGGGCTGCCGACAAGAGTGTCTGTAAGCGGTTGCGATCCTCGATCAGGTCCTGCTTCCACCGGATAAGATCGACGTCCTGTAGCAAGACCTTGACCTTGTTTCCGACCAGCAGACTTTCGAACGTAGGGTCGTCTACATCGATGTCTTCGATGGACAGTTCCTCGACCTCGTACGTCTCGGACTCGATGCGTTCGAGCAACCCTTCCACATCACGGAGCTGGCGTCCCAGCGTCAGCGCAAACGACGGCACGGCGCTCTCCATGCGTTTCAGTACGTTCACGCGCATGAGATGGATCAGGCTCTCTTCACGATCCGCCTGACGGAAGGAACTCTCGCCTCCGCGTACCTCAGTGCTGTACTTGTGGTCGTATGCTTCTTTCTTTCCGGGCAGCACGTAACGCAGCGGAGCGTACGAAGCCAGGTGCAGGCGGCGGATCTCGGAGTTGATGTCGCGGATCGCCGGGAAGGCACCTTCGAGGTCGACGTCGGACTTGATGTTCACAGGCTTCAGCCGGTCCGGAAACTTTCCCGTCTCGCTGATGCCGTAGTACTTCTCGATGTGCTTGCGCGAGCGAGCGATGGTGACAAGGTCCAGCAGACTGAAGTAGTCGAAGCCAAGCATCTCGACCAGGCGCATCGGTGTTCGTTGAACATCATCCAGCTCAAGCCACCGGTTGAATTGCTTCTGGGCCAGACGCGTCGTGGTGTCGATGCTGTCGATCCCCTGTTCGCTGAGCGCGGTGTCGTCACCTTCTGTCACGAACGCAATCTGGTTCCGCAGGTCGGCCATGCGGTTGTTCACCGGTGTCGCTGAAAGCATGAGCACGCGTGTCTTGACGCCACTACGGATGATACGTCGCATCAGGCGGTCGTACCGCGTCTCACCACCACTGCGCGGGCTCTTCTTGTTCCGGAAGTTGTGGGACTCGTCGATCACGACCAGGTCGTAGTTACCCCAGTTCACGTTCGCCAGATCGATGTCGCCAGACAGGCCTTGTTCACGGGACAGGTCTGTGTGGTTCAGTACGTCGTAGTTGAACCGGTCGCTGGCCAGGATGTTGCGACGGTCGTTCGAACGGTACAACGTCCAGTTGTCGCGTAGTCGTTTGGGGCACAACACCAGCACGCGGTCGTTGCGCAACTCGTGATACTTGATCACCGCGAGGGCTTCAAAGGTCTTTCCCAAACCAACACTGTCGGCCAGGATGCAGCCGCCGTACCTGTTCAGCTTGTCGATGGCGCCAACAACACCATCCCGCTGAAACTTGTACAGTTTCTTCCATACTTCAGTGTTCCGAATTCCCGTCGCGGACTTGACGACCTGTTCTTCGTCCAGCGCGTCAACGCGATCTTTGAACAGGTGGTGCAACAGCAACGCGTACACCTGGGATGCTGGCCGGTCGTTGGTCAGAGCTCTCAGCTGCAGAAGAACATCATCAAGCCGGGGCGTACCATCCAACGATTTCCAAAGCGCTTCGAACCACGCTGCAACCATGGACGCTTCTAACTCATTCTCGGACGACTGGATCAGGCTGAGCGGGTTGCTCGCCACCGTTCCAAGGCCATCAGTGCTCAGCGAAAAGGAGCCGTGCAGCGCACGGATTGCCTTGCCGTCTTGATCACGCAGAACAAGGGCTGCTTGCGGTACCGAATCTTTCGCGAATCGTACGTCAGCGTGTTCGGCAAGCCAAGTTGCAGCAAACCGCGCTTGAGCTTGTGACGTCAGACGATTCCTGTTCGCCCGATCTCCCGGTCCGCCACCGAGCTCCCAGACCTGGGGCTCTGCGGGCAGAATCATCCGGCAACGACCTGAGTTCGCAAGGATCCCTGCCAAGTCGCGGAAGGCGTGAACAGAAAGCTTGGAGGTGATCAGGTCCCAGTCTGTCCTGTGCCCTTCGCCAAGGGACAAGTGGTCGATGACGCGGTCATCGCCGGAGTTCCGGACGATTTTCAAAGGCCTCACCTCCCGAACAGTTCTCAGCTTGGAGTGACAGGGGTACTGTTAGAATATCAAGGTAGAACTGGATCCGTGGTTCATGCCCTGCGGCCTCCCTCGGAAGACATCGGAGCTGGCCGGCCAGCCTAACCACCACCACCTCGGTTTGGGATCTTGCCAGATTGCGGCGTACAGCGCCGTGAAGGAGCCAATATCCAAACAACGGCGCCGGGCTCGCTGATGCCTGATGTGCGCTCCGCACGGCTCTTCACAAACAGCACATTCTCACGCTACGGCCTACCCTTCAGGTTCTAGCCACGACGAGCCCGGATTCAGCCCGTCGAGGTAATCGGCCCAGGTCACCATCAATTTACGGCGTTCCGGCATGTACTGGGCTCGAGCATAGGCACCCGGAAGCGGCCCGGATTTTTGATGCGCCAACTGCTCTTCGATGACAAGAGGATTGATATGGAGCACCTCCTCGCCAATTGTTCTGACCATGGCACGAGTTCCATGGCCGGTCATTTCCTCCGATGTGAATCCCATCCTGCGTAGTGCAGAAAGAACTCCGTTACTCGAGAGCGGACGTTTGTCGCTGCGTGGCGATGGGAACAAATAGCGGCCGGACCCTGTCAGTGTGCGCAGCTCCTTCAAAATTTTGATGGCTTGAGGTGCGAGCGGTACGATGAAAGCGTGGTCCCGTCTGATCTTCATTTTTTCAGGAGGGATCCTCCACTCAGCCCTTTTCGGCGAGTCCAGATCATGGAATTCCGACCATTCAGCCATGCGCAAATTGCCTGGCCGCACGAAAGTGAGAATCCCGAACTGCATCGCTGTGCGTACCACGGGGCCACCACGGTAAGACTGGATGCCGCGAAGTAGGCCAGCCACATCTTTCGGATCGGTGAACGCGGCCATGTGCCTCACTCTTGCTGTTCTCAGAGAACCCTTCAGATCACGCGTGGGGTCACTTTCGATGTAACCCTCTATGACCGCATACCGGAATATTTGTCCACAGAGAATCAGAAGCCGCTGCCCAGTCTCGATGCGGTTGCGGGCCTGCACTGCACGAAGAGGAACGAGTATATCGGGCGGCCTCAAGTCGGCAATGGGGCGCGCACCAATCGACCTGAAGATGTTTTTCTCCAAGCGTTGCTGGTGGGAGCGAACCGAGCCTTCGGTCAAGCCATTGGTATTCCTGGCGAGGTATTCCAGTGCAACCTTCCGGAAAGTGGCATCTGCACGAGCCTGTTCCTGTTGCAGCCTGAGTGCATCTTCGGTAACCTGTTGCTTCTGCCCTTTCCGAACCTGGGCAGGATCTTCGCCACGAGCGAGCATGCCGCGAAGCTGCACAACCTCGTCGCGAGCTGACTTCACCGAGTCTGTTGGGTAACCTCGAAGGATCGTGAGGCTTTTTCGCTCCCCTCCGAAGCGATAGCGGTACACCCACCTCTTGGCGCCCTCCGGCGTCACCAACAGGCTCAGTCCGTGACCGTCTGCGATCATGTACGGCTTCGCACGCGGCTTCGCGTTACGGTAGACTGCGTCTGACTTTGGTTGGGCAAGCTTGGGCATTTTGGGTATCTCCGGTTGCGGGTGGCTTTGGAGCGCCGCCAACATACCCAAAAATACCCAAAACCGTGCGATGCTGCAACTTCACCTGAGAAGCGGTGAGACAACTATGCTTCAAAGATCTCGATAAATACAGGGGAGAGAAGGAGTTCTGATACGATGTGAGACGATGTGAGAGACTTCTTTAATGGGCCATCCCGGACTTGAACCGGGGACCAAGCGATTATGAGTCGCGTGCTCTAACCGACTGAGCTAATGGCCCCAAAAGCGAGGTGCAAACGTAACACATCCGAGACGATTGACTCTAACCGGGGACCAAGCGATTATGACTCGCGTGCTCGCAACCGACTGAGCTAATGGCCCGCATACAGACGTGAAAAATCAAAGCGAGGTCCAAACGTAACACATCAGAGACGGTTGACTCTAACCGGGGACCAAGCGGTTATGAGTTGCGTGCTCGCAACCGACTGAGCCAATGGCCTTTCGAGGCGGGGAAAAGTAGCTCGCGTACACCGGGGGATGGAGAGCATTGCGCGTGCTAGTTTGTGCTCATCACCGATGGACGCTCAACCCAACAACCGTCTGCCCCCGCTGTTTCGGGCCCTGGAGTCGAGAAACTTCCGGTTATTTTTCGCCGGGCAGGGGATTTCGCTCATCGGAACCTTCCTGCAGCAGGTCGCGCTGGGTTGGTTCGTCTACCGGGTCACAGGATCCAAGCTCCTGTTGGGCACCATCGCCTTCGCCAGCCAAGCCCCGTCGTTTCTGCTCTCGCCGATCGCGGGGGCCCTGGCCGACCGATGGAACCGCCGCAAGGTCCTGGTGATCGTGCAGTCCCTCCAGGGACTCCAGGCCCTGGCGCTGGCGATCGCCATCGCCACCGACCACGCCCCGATCTGGCTGATCCTCACCATCGTGACAATATTCGGCTCCTTGAACGCGATCGACATCCCTTTCCGCCAATCGCTGGTTTCGCAGATGTTGGATGACAAAACAGCCCTGCCCAATGCCATCGCCCTGAATTCCGCCTTGTTCAACTCCGCGCGTCTGGTGGGGCCCGCGCTGGGCGGCCTGCTGGTGGCCTCCATGGGCGAAGCCACCTGCTTTTTTCTCAACGCGGTGAGCTATCTGGCCATCGTCGGCGCCCTGTTGGCCATCCACCCCCATCCGACCGAGACCACCAAACGGCATCGCTTGGGCAAGGAGATCCTGGACGGCTTGCGTTATGTGCGCTCCCATGCCCCCATCCGCGATCTTCTGTTGTTGGTGTCGGCCGTGGGCATGCTCGGCTTGGCCTACACCGTGCTCCTTCCGGTGATGGCCCGCGACCTTCTCCACGGCGATGCCCGGACGCTGGGGCTTCTGATGGGCTCGGGCGGTGCCGGAGCGATCGTGGGAGCGCTGCTTCTGGCCTCCCGCAAGAGCACCGATGGACTCCTCCCCAAGATCGCACTCGCCTCTACGTTGTCGGGCGTAAGCCTTCTGGCTCTTTCCAGAATCCATCTCCTCCAGTGGAGCATGCCTCTGATCGCACTTTCCGGGTTCGGGTTCGTCTTCTCCGCCGGAGGAGCCAACACGCTCATCCAGACCTGGGTGGACAACCGATTCCGTGGACGGGTCCTTTCCCTGTACACCTTGGCCTTCCTGGGAAGCTCCACCATCGGCAATCTGGCCATGGGCTGGCTCTCCACCCACTTGGGAATGCCCGATGCGATGCTGGTCTTCGGTGGCCTGTTTTTGGCCTCCGCCGTCGTGTTCGCCCTGCGGTCCCCGTCGTTTCGGAACGATCCCCGGTGCGTGCCTGTGGTACCTTTGCAGTCAGATGAACACCGAATCCCATCGTGATCCCCACCGCGTCGTGTGCGTGGGAGATCTGCTCGTCGGCCGCAAGACCGGCGTTACCGAATCATTGGAGCGCCTGTGCCGCATCGGCGAGCCGGAAGCCCCGTGGAAATTCTGGCATCAGGGCGAACCGTCCTCCTCCGCCGCGTCCCTGCGGGAAGACGCCATCTGGAAAGCCCTCGGCCTCAACGCCGGCCGACTGATCCTGTCGTTGGGGACCAAGGAAATCCTCCAGGGCGATTTTTCGCCCACCGCCACGGCCGCCCAGATCCGCACCTGCATGGACCTGCTGGCGGACAAAGGCCCGAGCGAACTTTGGCTGCTGTTGCCCATCCCCTCCTTCTGGCCGTTGGCGCGACGCCCCGCCGTGGAAGAACTTCGACAGATCCTGGCAACCCATGCCGGGCGCTGGAAGCCCCTCGACGCCCAGCCGCGCGCCGAACGATTTTTGTCTTCCCAGTCGCGCCATCCGGATCTTTCCGTGGCCCTGGTGGAGGATTCCGCCGATGGTCCCGTGCCCACCGGCACCGGCGCTCTCCTGGTCGCATCCGAAATCCAGCGCATCTGGTTCTCGTGAAGAAAACTCTCGGCATCGCGCTCCATGTCCTGGCGGGAACCCCACTGGCGCCGGCAAGCCCGGAAGCGAAGACTTCGGTCCTGCGCCTGCCCGGAGGCACCACCACCACCCGGTGGCTCAGCCGGGGAGCATCGAACTCCGGTGGTTGGGGAACCGCGCTGGAGCGCCACCTCAACTTGGAGCTACCGGTGGCCGCCCACTGCGTGCTGGATCTGGCCGAGGAGGGGGTGGATCTGGAGAGCCTGACCGACGAACTCCATCCACGCTGGGACCGCGGCCTTCCGCGCATCCGAGCCACGCTGGACGAAGTCCGCATCCAGTTCGCCTCCCTCGGGTGCCACCCCACCCCCGGCACCTTGTTGGTGGATCTGTTCCATCCGCCCGCCGCCGATCGCCTGAAAAAACTCTCCAGCTGGTGCAAGCGAAACGACCTGGCCCTGCTGGTGCGGACCGCGTCGGGATCCGAGCGTTTGGGTCCCACTCCGGAAGTTCCCGCCCAGATCCCGCTGGCGGATCTGGCACGTCACTTTTTGTCTCCAGAGGCGCTCGCCTAGATCCGGTCTTGCGGCCACTCCTGGAGGATGCGCCGGGCGGCCATCCAGCGAAAGGCCATCACGGTGTAGAGCTGGACCAGGTCCGCACCGGCCTCGCGAAGTTCGCTGGCTTGCAGGCCGGTTTCCACGCCGCCGCAGGCCAAATACGACAACCCCGGCTCGGCGCGCCTGGCCTGCTCGATTCCCAGGAGGGTGCGCGGGTACAACGGACGTCCGGAAAGTCCGCCACGGAGCTGCGGGCGACCGAGTTCGGGAAGTTCCGGCAGGGCCTCGCCGGAGGGCCACACGCCTTGGGTGGCCGGCCAAGTGTTGAACAGCACCGCGCCGGTGAGACCGGCCTGGCGGATGGAGGCCAGTGCCTGGCCCAGTGTTTCTTCGGTCAGGTCCGGCGAGAGCTTGATCCAGATCGGCTTTTTGGTGGTCTGCGCCTCCCGAAACGACGATACTTCGCCCATCAGGCGACGGATTCTGTCCCAAGCGCGATCCAGCCGTTCGTGACCGGTGTTGGGACACGACAGATTGATCTCGATGTAGTCGGCCTCTGGCCAAGCCACGGCCAGGCAGTCCAGCAGGTTCCGGTCGGGGCTTTCGTCGGGCAGGAGGTCCGGGTCTTCGGCGATGGAGATTCCCACCAGCAACCCATCCTGCGCCAGCCGATCGCGCGAGCGGGCGATGCGCGAAGCCAGGACCTGGATCCCGGGATTGTTCAAGCCCATGGCGTTCTGGATGGCCCCGAACTCCTCCACCGTGCGCACGCGCGGATGCAGAGGGTTGCCCTTGCGAGAGCGCATCGTGGCGGTTCCCACCGTCACGGCGCCGAAACCCATGCTGGCGAAGGCGGGCAGGAACCACGCCTTCTTGGAGGCGCCGGCGGCCAGCACCAGCGGGCTCTCCAGGCGCATCGGACAGGATCCGTCCTGGAAGGAAAGTTCCACGGAACGCGCCAGCGGTGCGCGCCAAGGCGACGCGACGCGCGCGGCCTCGGCCAACACGGCGAGCATTTCGTGGCGGAGTTCGGCCGCGGGGATGGTCTCCCGGATCGCGGCCAGGAATCGATCGGCGAAAGTGTCCTGGTAGGTTTTCATTTTCCGATGCAAAAAGAAGAAAACACCGCGCCCAAAACCTCGTCGGGCGTGATTTCACCAAGAAGTTCTTCCAGGGCGCATCTGGCTTGGCGCGCGTGCCAAGCCGCGATCTCCGGACGCCCCTGTGCGATCGCACCCCGGCAGGATTCCAGCTCGCGCTGCGCGCGGCACGCCTCCTGCCGCTGGCGCTCGCCCACCAGGGCGATCTCGTCGGGGGCGAGCTGGGAGGAATCCAACAACTCCGAAAGCCTCTCGCACAGAGCCGCCAATGCGTTCCGGTCGGCCACATGGACCGGCCACTGCCCCTGCGGAGCCTCCCATCGGGGATGCAGATCGGTTTTGGTTCGCACCAACAGGCTGGCACCCCCCTCTGCCAGGTGCCGTTCGGCGGCTTTGATTTCGCGGCCCGCCTCGACCACCACCAGCCGCAGGTCCGCCGCCTTCAGGATCCGGTGCGTGCGCTCCTGCGCCAGATGGTCCAGCTCGTCGGTGGCGTCTCCCAGTCCCGCCGTGTCCACCAACACCACCGTGCCGCGTGGCGTGGGCAGCGGAATCTCGATCCAGTCGCGGGTGGTTCCGGCGATCGCCGACACCAGAAGTCGGTCTTCCCCCAACAATGCGTTGGCCAGCGAACTCTTCCCCGCATTGGGAGATCCCACCAAGACCACGCGCGGGGCGTGTCCGCGCGAGCGGATGCGTTCCTGCGCGGCCAACAACCGATCCAGCTCCAGCAAACCATCCTCCACCCAGGGAAGCAATTCCTGTCCGCCCGGGACGGCGTCTTCTTCGGCGAAGTCCACTTCCAGCTCCAGGCGGGCGGACAGATCCACCAACGTCTTGCGCAACGGCTCCAGCCGCTCCTCCAAGCCCCCGGCCAGCACGCGCCGTGCGGCCTCCAGGGACTGCGACGTCTCGGCGTGGATCAGAGCCCCCACCGATTCGGCCCGTGATAGCGGGATCCGGCCCGCCTCCACGGCCCGCCGCGTGAATTCACCGGGCAACGCCAGACGGATTCCGTCGGCGTGGAGGTCTTCCAGGACCTCGCGCACCAGCAGCGGATTGCCGTGCAACGAAAGCTCCAGCACGTCCTCGCCGGTGTAGGAGCGGGGCGCCTGGAAACGAACCGCCAGCGCCTGGTCCAGCACGCGAGCATCCCTGGCCTTCCAGGCCACCAGGGTGGCGCGGCGCTCGGCCAGGACGATCGAACGATCCGACAGGATCCGTCCAACCTCCGGCCCGGAAACCCGGACCACCGAGATCGCCGAGCGCCCCGGCGCGGTGGTCGGGGCGCAGATCGTGGTCACTTGCCCTTCTTGTGGTGGCCCTTTCCGACGTGGGCGACCGTTCCGACTTCGGGAACCTTGGCGGGCGAGGGATTGACGATCCAGGTCTGGGCCATCGAGAACAGGTTGGAGATGGTCCAGTAGAGCACCAATCCAGAAGGCATGGATCCAGAGAACAGGAGCATCATGATGGGCATCATCCACACCAGGACTTGCTGCTGCGGATCCTTTATGGTGAGCTTGTTGAGTCCCAACAGGCTCAGGGCCATGAAGATGGGCAGGATGGTGATGCCGGCGGGGAACAACAAGGGGATCTTCACCGCCGCGGCGACCACGTCGGGACGGGACAGATCCTGAATCCAAAGAGCGAACGGCGCACCGCGCAGTTCGATGGCGCGTCCGAGCACCATGTACAACGAGATGAACACGGGCATCTGGAGCAACAGCGGCAGGCAGCCCGCCATCTGGGCCAGGGGGTTGATGCCGTGTTCGGCATAGACCTTCATGGTCTCTTCCTGGGTCTTGCGCGGATCGTCCTTGTGCTTTTCCTTGATGGCGTCGAGCTTGGGCTTGATCAGCGGCATGACCGCAGCCATGCGCTTGGATTGCTTGACCTGCTTCAAGGTGAGCGGAAACAACGCCAAACGCGCGAGCAAAGTCAGCAGGATGATCGCCACGCCGTAGTTGGGGATCAGCTTGTACAGAAACTGCAGGACTCCCAGCACGAACAGGCAAAGGTGGGGAAACCAGATGTCGGCGCGGAAGAACCATCCGTAGCCGCTGTAGAGGACCTTCTCGAACTCGGCGTTGTCGGCCTTCAAAGCACCGACTTCCAACGGGCTCACCAAAAGCTCCATCTTGTCGCCTCGGGATTCCGGAGTCCACTGGAAGCTCCAACGATAGGAGTTCTCTTCCTTGCCGTCGACGGCCTTGATCTGTTCGGCCTTGAGATCGCCTTCACGGAATCCGTCGGCGAACCGCACCACGGCCAGGGCGTACTGGCTGCGCAGTCCCACCCAATTGACGTTGCCGGAAAGCGCGAAGGGTTTTTCCTCGGCGTGGCTGGCCACATCCTCGTTGTCGCGCCACACCAGGTTGTTGAAGTGCGCGGGTCCGAAGGGGATCTTGGGCCCGGGCTCGTCGATCTGCAAGAGGCCTTCGTTCCACGACAGGCGCACCGGCGCCTTCTCCCAGCCCGCCGACTGGACTTCCATTCCCACCGAAGCGCGTGCGCCGCGGAAGACCCAGGTGCGCTGGACTCCTTTGCCGCCTTCCACCCACATCATCTTCAGAGCGACAGAATCTGCCGCCTTGACCTCGATGGTGTCGCGCACGTCGCCCACCACCACGAAGGGAGCTTCGGAAAGGTCGCGATCGCCCACCTGGAGCGTGAGCGCGCCTTTGCCGGTCTGGGGCAGGATCTGCGGATGCTTGCCGCCCTGGGCGGCCACGCCCAACAGACGCAGGGATTCGACGCGTCCGCCCTTGCCCGAGATCACCGCTTCCAAGGTGGGTGTGCGCACCACGATGCGCCGAGCCGCGGCCTTGGCGAGTGAATCGGAAGTCGGAGCCGCAACGGTGTCCTTCACGGAGCCCGTGTCGGAGCTCGTATCGGCGGGCAGACCAAGTGTCGGCTTGGATCCGGCTTGGGCGGTTTCCTTGACGCCCACCGGTGCGGAAGTGGAGTCGGTGGTGGTGGCCACGACGGGCGGAGGATCCGGAAGGTTGAACACCTTGCGCACCATCTTGTGCCACGGGTCGGAAGTGAAAAACAGGAAGGCCGCGGTGACGACCAGAAGCGAAATGATGGTCTTGCGATCCATGGGTCCTCTCAAGTTTCCGGAACGGGGTCGAGCCCGCCCGGATGGAAGGGGTGGCACTTGGCCAACCGGCGAAGGGTCAAGCCGCTACCGCGAAGAGCACCATGGCGTTCCACGGCCTCCATCGCGTAGTGGGAGCAGCTAGGATAGAAACGACAACGGGATCCGCCCAGCAATGGACGAATCCCTCGGTAAGTTTTCAGAAAGCCCATCAGCAGGAACTTCACGGGGGAAGCAGCCCTGCTTGCTGGAGCGATAGGAGCGCCTGGTCGCGCACCATCGCCGTCGGTGAAAGCACCGGTTTGGGAGCAAACGACCATAGGATCCATGCACTCCCGATGGTGGAGCGTTGGGTTCGCACCAGTTCGCGAAGCTGCCGCCGGATCCGGTTGCGCAATGGAGCGCTTCCGTTTTTTTTCCGAACGGCCACCCCCACGCGGGAGGTTCCGTCCGGAGAGGGAACGATCCAACGCAGTTCGAGCTCGCCGATCCGCAAACGATTCTTGGACTGGCGCAACTTCCGCCAGTCCGACGCATCGGGCAGACGGAGTTCGCGCAGAGGACATGATCCCGTTGCCGAGATCAGGCCTCGTCGGAGACGGTCAGCTTCCAACGGCCCTTGGCCCGGCGGGACGCGAGGACCCGACGACCGTTCTTGGTGGCCATGCGCAGGCGGAACCCGTGCTTGTTGATACGCTTGCGATTGTGAGGCTGGAAGGTACGCTTCATGGCTCTGTGACTCCACGGATGATCTGTAAGAGGGGACAATGTACCTGCGGATAGGGCGGATCGTCAAACACATTCTTCATCTGAAAATCCCCCGTAACCGATTGGGTCGCCTTTGGTTAGGAAAGATCGTCCCGTTTGGCGCCCCGCACCAGCGCCAGCGCCCGGCGCTCGGACACCGCAACAACCCGGCTCCCTGGCAGTTCCAGTCGCGCCAAGCGCACTCGAGATAGGGTCGGAACGGAAACGATCATCGAGTCGCGTTTGATCAGGATGGTGTCGGCCTTGTAGTTGCCGGCCGAGTCGAACGCGACCACAGTGAAGTGGTTGGTGCCATATCCCAGGTTGACGGTCTGGGAATAGATCCCGGTGCTCGAGCTCACCACCGCCCCGTTGATCCGCACTTGCTTCACCGCGTAGTTGTCGGAAACCAGCCAGGCCAGCGTGATGCTGGTCTGGGCGGAATCCACCGATTTGCTCGTTGTGCCGGCTTGACGCACCAGCGCCGGCGGCGTCTGGTCGCGCCGGTACACCTTGACCGTGTCCACGCGACGATTCTTGTCGCGATCCACCGCCATCACCGGGATCCGATTGGGGCCGGTGGTCAACCGCACGTCGCGTCGCGCCTCTCCCGTGGCATCGAGCTGCGTCCATTGGCCATTGATCGACACGGTATCGATCCTCACGGGGCTGCTGGCGAAGTAGGCTACCGATATGGAGGTCACGGAATCGGCCACCACGCTGTCGGCGAGGGTAGGGAGATCGCGATAGAGGCGCAGCCCGTCGATCGACGGACGGTAGATCCTCGCGGAATCCCGCGCCGCGTTGCCGGCGGAGTCGGTGGCCTGGACAACGACCATGTTCCAGCCAAACGCCAGAGGAATCTTCCGTCCATACACCCCGGACACGCCACGGGTCTCGACCCGGTCGATTTCCAACCGCTTCACTCCCCAGTTGTCCTCCGCCTGCCACGACACCTGGATGGAGTCGGTTCCGGACTCCACCGCGGTGTCCCTCGGGCCCTTCAGGGAAAGGTGCGGCGCCGTGCGGTCGATCCTCTCCACCAGGATGGAGTCCTGCGCGAGGTGGCCGTCGCTGTCCACTGCCCTGATTCGCATGCGGCTCTTCCCGTAGGGGATCTCCCCGCGTGAGGAGTATCGGTCGCCATTTTTTGTCACAGGCTTGCCGTCGATTTCCACCGTATCCAGGCCCGACGGATCGGTCACCTCCCAGATCGCCTCCAGCGTGTCGGAGGCCTCGTCCAAGGTGGTGTCGCTTCCAGATGGGGTGATGCGCCTCAACCGCGGCCCTTGCGCGTCGCGGCGTTCCACCACGATCGAATCGGTGGTCTGGTTTCCGGAGGGATCGATGGCCTTCACGCGAATCACGTTCTTCCCCATCGCCAGCGGAACCTGGGTCGCGTACACCCCGCCTTGGCCCACCACCACCGAGTCTTGGATGCGGACGGTCTTCACACTGCGGTTGTCGGAGGCTCTCCATGCCACCAGAATGGACATGGAATCGGAAGGTACCGCTCTGGATACGGTCCCGGGCAAGGCCGTGAGGACAGGCGCGATCGAATCCGGGAAAGCCGGAACGAGCGTGCTGTCGATCGAACGGTTGCCGGAGCGATCGACAGCTTCGATGTGGATGTATCTGTTTCCGGAGTCCAGCATCAAGTAGCGCGAGTAGGTGTTGCCCACTTGCGGGACGTACACACCTTCGATGCGCACCGAATCCACCGTGTCGTTGTCGGTGACGATCCAGGTCAGGCGCGTGCGGAGGGAATCTCCCGTGGGATCGAAGTACCTGCTTGCAATCCGGATGCGAGGAGCGATGCTGTCCGTTCGTGGATTCTTCACCACCGTGTCCTTGGGCTGGGCAGGGAACAGCGTCGCGGAATCCTGCGCGGTGAGCATGCCCGACTGGATCCGCCCCACCACCACTTCGCGCCAACGATCCTGGGTCCAGCCGAAAAACGGCGCCGGGATCTGCGAAACGAAGGGCAATTTCCGCCGTGCCAGTTCCCGGCACAGTTCGTTGACCAATCCCAGTGAATCCATGCCCACGGGCCGCACCGGCGGCGCGTGGGGGCACATCGCTTCGCCCGAAAGCAGACACTCGGCGTACACCCGACGCACTCCGGCGGGATCGGCCGGGTAGGCCTTGGCGTCCGACGTGTTCTTGCTCTGGTGGCGGATCAACAGGTCGCGGGCCAGCTGGTCGCGCACGATGCGCGGATCATCCAGACTGGGGCCTTCTCCAGCGTAGGGCAACACGCTGGTGCGCATCCCGTAGCGCCAGGTGGAAAGCTTGATCGTGTCTTTCCCCAGCGGACGGGGAAGGTCGAACCAAGCCCTGAAGGCTTCCGGATGGTCCGCCTCGGCAGCGAATGCAGCCCGAGCGGATTCGCCTCCCAACTGCCACGAGATCGAATCCGGGCGCAAGGCCGCCGCCGGCTCCTGGAAGCGCAGGTTCACCTGGTGAGTTTCCTCTTCTTTGGGGGCCACCGGGGTTTCCTGGCAGGAAACCAGGGCGGTCAGGGCCGTGAGGGCGAAAAGCCAGCCGGGCGTTCGGGAACTTCGAGTGGATGCGGACATGGGCAACAACCTCCGTCGCACAGAACTGTGCATGGAGTCCAAGGTAAGGACGGGATTCACCCACGAGAGAAAACTCTGCCGAAAAGGCGCAGCCCGTGGACACCACCGGGCCACATCTTGGCTGTGAAAATTACCCGATCTTCAGGACGTGGGCCGGGCAAACGGCCGGATCCAACCGAACCCAGTTGGAACCCGCGTTCCAGGTCCAACGCTCCTTGGTCACCAGGTCCGTGACTGGATACGGCGCCCAGGAGATCCCCAGGTCCGTCCAGGGAGCATCGATGTAGCCTTCGCGGGCCCGGGTAGGATCGCAATTGATCACGCACAGGAGCCGGTCTTCGCCCAACACGCGCACAAACGCCAAGAGCTCGGGGTCGGTGCAGTCCAGAAATCGGATGTTATGGGTTTCTTGCAGTGCCGGATGGTTGTTGCGGATCTCGTTTAAGGTCCGGATCCAGTCCTTGATGTTCCCGGGGCGGTTCCAGTCCCACGCGTGGTACTGGTACTTCTCGGAATTCAGGTATTCTTCCTTGCCCGGCACCGGAGTGGCCTCGCAAAGCTCCCAGCCGTTGTACATGCCCCAGCTAGGGCAAAGGAGCGCTGCCAAGGCGGTGCGCACCAGAAAGGCGGGCCGTCCGTGGTCCTGGCAGTGGTGGGGGTTGATGTCGGGGGTGTTGGTGAAGAAGTTCCCGCGCATGTATTCGCTCACGGGCTTGGCCGTGATTTCTTCGAGGTATTCCCGAAGTTCGGCGGCCTTCTCACGCCAGACAAAATACGTGTAGCTCTGTTGGAACCCGATCTTGGCCAAGCGCTTCATGAGCTTGGGCCGAGTGAAGGCTTCCGACAAGAATACCGCGTCCGGGCAGCGCTTCTTCACTTCCCGGATCAGCCACTGCCAGAGTCCGAACGGCTTGGTGTGGGGGTTGTCCACGCGGAAAATGCGGATGCCCTTTTCCACCCAAAACAGGTGGATGCGCAGGATTTCGCGCCACATGGCCTCGGCGTCAGGCCCGTAGTAGTGGAAGGCGTAGATGTCTTCGTACTTCTTGGGCGGGTTTTCCGCATACTTGATGGTTCCGTCCGGTTCGCGATAAAACCAGTCGGGGTGGTCCTTCGCATAGGGATGGTCGGGACTCGCGTTGAGGGCGATGTCCAAGGCCACCTGCATGCGGTGCTCGTGGCAGGCGGCGATGAACCGTTCGAAATCGGCCATGGAGCCCAGATCCGGATCCACCGCGTCGTGACCGCCCAATTCGTTTCCGATGGCGTAGGGGCAACCCGGTTCGCCCGGCAGCGCCTTGAGGCTGTTGTTCTTGCCTTTGCGGTTGGTCTTCCCGATGGGGTGGACCGGCGGAACGTACAACACCTGGAATCCCATGGCGGCGATCTCGGGGAGCCTGGCGATGCAATCGTCCCAGGTGCCGGATTTTGACGGGTCGGTTCCCTGCGAGCGGGGCCACATCTCGTACCACGCGCCGAAGCGCGCGATCACGGGATCCACCACCACATCGTAGATCGGCGATGCGGATTCCAACCGCGTCTTTTCCCACGTCCCGCCCACGCGGAACTCGAACAAGCCAACTTCTGTCAAGGCCACCGACCCGAGGAACCGGTCGTTTTCGCCCTTCTCCAGCGGAAGGCGCGCCCACTGGCCACCTTCCCTGCGCCACTCGAACCAGCAGGTGTACTTCTCGTGGCCGTACAGCCAGATGTCGGCCGACACCTCCAGCAGATCCCCCACCTCGCGTTTGACCGCGAAGAGTCCGCCGTCCACGGAGGGTTGGATGTCTTCGAAAACAAACGACGAGGCTTCCGGTGCGATCGGCTCCGTCTCCCCGATCGAGAGCAGCTCCGAAACCGGAGATTCCGCTCGACTCCCGGCCTCGCCCTTGCGGGCTTTGGTGGCCGGGAGGTTCTGGGTGGCCGCGGCCTTGGTGGGCTTGGCGGCGGACGGTTTGGACTTCGCCTCTGGCATCTGGATCTTCCTCGTGGACATTGGGTACGGGGCCTCGAAGGTCGGCGACGGATCAACCGGCTTTGCGGCCGATCGGCTGGACGCCCCAGATATCCTTGGCGTATTCTTCGATGGTCCGGTCCGAGCTGAACTTGCCCATGCGGGCGGTGTTCAGGATGCTGCGTCGGACCCAAGACTTCTCGTCCATGTAGCCCTTGGCGGCTTGCTCCTGGGCACGCACGTAGGAGGCGAAGTCGGCGGCCAGGAAGTAGGTGTCCTTGCCTCGGAGGTGTTCGGTGATCGGCGCGTAGAGGTCGGGCTTTTCCGGCGAGAAGAAACCCTTCTCGATGAGCTCGATCACCGCGCGGAGATCCTCGTTGCCTTCGATGAAGTCGTTGGGCTTGTAGCCCTTGGCCTTCAAGGCCGCAACGTCGTCGGTCTTCATGCCGAACATGATGCAGTTCTCTTCGCCCACTTCCTCGGCGATCTCGATGTTGGCGCCGTCCCAGGTACCGATGGTCAGGGCGCCGTTGAGGGAAAGCTTCATGTTGCCGGTGCCGGAAGCTTCCAGGCCGGCGGTCGAAATCTGTTCGGACAGATCGGCGGCGGGGATGATCTTTTCCGCCAGGCTCACGCGGTAGTTGGCCAGAAACAGCATTTTGAGCTTGTCGCCCACATCCGGATCGGAGTTCACCACCGTGGCCACCGAATTGATCAGGCGGATGATGAGCTTGGCCATCGCGTAGCCGGGTGCGGCCTTGGCCCCAAAGAGCACCACGCGAGGCGTGAATTCGGCTTTCGGGTTGGCCTTGATCTGGCGATAGAGGTGGATCACATGCAGCAAGTTCAAGAGCTGGCGTTTGTATTCGTGCAGACGCTTGATCTGGACATCGAACAACGCGTCGGGACTGATCCGGACTCCGTTTTCACGCAAGACGTAATCCGCCAATCTTTCCTTGGCTTCGCGCTTGACGGCCTTCCAACGCTTCTGGAAAGTGGGGTCGTCGGCGAACGCTTCCAGCGCCTTGAGCTTGTCGAGCTTGGCTTCCCAGCCTTCGCCGATCTTTTCGGTGATCAGGCTGGAAAGCGCGGGATTGCACTTGGCCAACCAGCGTCGCGGCGTGATGCCGTTGGTCTTGTTGTTGAACTTGCCCGGGAAGAACTCGTAGAATTCGTGGAGCACGTGCTTCTTCAGAAGTTCCGAGTGCAAGGCGGCCACGCCGTTGACGCTGTGCGCGCCCACCACGCAAAGATGCGCCATGCGAACCTTGCGCACGCCGTCTTCGTCGATGATGCTCATGCGGCGCAGACGCTCGGTGTCGCCGGGATACCGGAATGCCACCTGGCGCAGGAACCGGAAATTGATCTCGTAGATGATCTGCAGGTGCCGGGGCAGAAGGTCCCCGAACAGTTCCACCGGCCACTTTTCCAGGGCTTCCGGAAGGAGGGTGTGGTTGGTGTAGGCGAAGATGCGGGTGGTGATGGACCATGCCTCGTCCCAACCGAATCCGTGGTCGTCCATCAAGATGCGCATCAGCTCGGGGATGGCCACGGCGGGGTGCGTGTCGTTGAGCTGGATCACGACCTTGTCGGCGAGGTTGCGCAGACTCTGGTGGTGCTTCAGGTGGCGGCGGATCATGTCGTGGATGCCAGCCGCGCAGAAGAAGTACTGCTGCTTGAGGCGCAATTCCTGTCCAGCCGTCACTGTGTCGTTGGGGTACAGGACCTTCGAGATCGTTTCCGAATCGTTTTTCGCCAAGGAGGCGCGCACATAGTCGCCGTCGTTGAAAAACTGCAGATCGAAATCGTCCGTAGCCTTGGCCGACCACAGACGCAAGTTGTTCACGACGCCGTTTTTATAGCCGGGAACGGGGGTATCGTAGGGCGTGGCCATGACCTTTTCGGTGTCCACCCACGAAAACTGGGTCTTGCCGTTGCGGTCGGTGCGGCCTTCCACCTTGCCATAGAAATGGACCGGCACTGCGTTTTCCGGGCGCGGGATTTCCCAAGGATTGGAAAGATGCAGCCAGTTGTCGGGCTCTTCCACTTGGCAGCCGTCGACGATTTTCTGGCGGAAGATGCCGTATTCGTAGCGGATGCCGCAACCGTAGGCGGGCAGGCGCAAGGTGGCGCACGAATCCAGGAAGCAAGCGGCAAGGCGGCCCAAGCCACCATTGCCCAGTCCTGCGTCCTGCTCCATTTCGCGCAGGTCCTCGTAGGACATGGCGAGCTGATCGAGCGATTCCCGTACGGCTTCCTCCAGCCCCAAGTTCAACACGGAATTTCCCAAGGCCCTGCCCATCAAGAATTCCAGGGAGAAGTAATAGACCCGCTTGACGTCCTGGTTGTAGTAGGACTGCTGGGTGCTGATCCAGTTTTCCACCAGGCGGTCGCGCACGGCCCAGGCCAGCGAAAGATACCGGTCGTTTTCCGTGGCCGTGTAACGGTCGCGCGCCAAGGAAAGCCGCATGTGGTAGTTGAAGGATTTGCGGATGTCTTCGGCGCTGGTTCCCACCAGATCCTCCACATCTTCCAATACCTGAGCCTTCGTGCTGGGGATGGGGCTCGACGACGGCTTCTTGTCCTTGGCCATGATGGGTCCTCTCTAATGGTGCTGATTTGAGGCGGAACTTCCCTGGAAGCGTAACAAATCCGGTCTTCGGATGCCGCAAGGAAAATACCAAAGGGCTTTCGGCCAAGAAACAAAAAGCCTGCCGGTGAACAACCGGCAGGCTTTGTCAATTTCCGTTGCGCTTTTGTTATTGGAAGCGAATGGTCACGATCGAGTACTTGGGCACCGTGATGATGTCGCCGTCCTTGAACGACTTCTTCACCGGCTTGGGGCCGGACTGATCATAGAGTTCACCCGTGGCTTCGGTGGTCTTCAAGCCTCCGGAATTTTCCTTCGTGAGCACTTCCACAATCGCCTCGCCCTTGAGGCCAGGCACCTTGATGGTGGTCTTGAAGTCGGTTTCCGGACTCTTGTTGATGAAGACGATGGACGTCTTGCCGTCGGCGCGCTTGGACATCCAGGACTGCAACGGCTCCTGGTCGCTCGAGCCTTCCAACAAGGTTCCGGTCAAAGCGTTGGCCATCAAGCGCATCGCCCAGTAGGACGGACGCTTGAAGTTCAAGCCTTGCGGATCCGATGCGGTGGAAAGCACACCGTAGCAACCCATGCGCTTGTCGCGTCCATTGTACAGGGCCCACAGGTTGGCGACCTGGATCGGGCTCTGGGCAAGGTGACCCAGGTAGTCGGCGATGAACAATCCATTGACATGGCTCAGGATCTGGGGGCCGGGATTGAAGTCGACCGAGTTCCACTCCGTGAGCCAGATGTCGTACTTCTTGCCCTTGACTCCGTATTCCTCCACCTGCTTGCGGACTTCCTTCATCAGGACGTCGGATTCCTGAGAGACGGCCAGAAGGCCTTCGTCATTTTCCGACCCGGTTCCCTGGGCGTAATGGTGGACGTTGACGCCATCGGCGAGATCGGCGACTTCCTTGAAGACTGTCTTGTTCCAGGCTCCACCCAGCATCCAGACCACGGTGATCTTGATGGAGGGATCCACTTCCTTCATGGCCTTGATGTAAGCCTTGCAAGCTTCCGCATAGGCGACGCCGCCGTCCTTGCCCCACTTCTCGTAGTACTTGTGCCAGTTGCCGTAGACCTCGTTGCCGAGCTCCCAGTGCTGGACCTTGGGGCCGGAGCGCTTCTTGTTCACATACTCCACCCACTTGGCGGCGCGCTCCGGGGAGCCGTCGCCGATGTTGGCGGTGAACATGGGCTTGCAGTTGACCTGCCCGCACCAATCGAGGAACTCGTCGGTGTCGACGTTGAAGTCCTTGTCCTTCAGGGTCTTTTCCCAGTCTTCTTCGTCGGAACGAAGGCCACCTGGATAACGAACCACACCAAGCTTCATGGATTTCTGGATTTCCACCGAAGCGGCATCCATCAGCTCAGGCGCCCAGAGTCCCACGTTGATGCCGTAGATGTCCGGAATCGCCTGCACGGACTTGCCCAAGTTGCCTTTGAACAAGGCTGGCATCACCGCTGCGGCTTTGGCCTTCTGGAGCGCGCGCAGATTGGTGGCTTCGATGTTGGCCAAATAGAAGGTTCCCGCCACCTCGCCACCGGGTTTGAAACCCAACTGGTAGATGCCGTCCAGATCCAGCAGGTTGTTCTGCTTGGCGTCGGGCGGTTGGTAGTAGGGGAACTTGATGAAGGCGCGGAAGGGCACCAGAATCTGGTTCCAACCGCGGCCAGCACCCACCTTGGTGATGAAGAATTCCTTGTCGCGATCCTGGATGGTCACATCGAAGGACTGGTATGGCTTGTCCGTGTACAACCAGATCAGCAAACCGTAGTGCTTGGAGAAGTCGTAGTTGATCCCAGGTGCGGCTTCACGCGTGAGCATCACGTCGTACCAGTCGCCAGGCTTGAAGTCGATTTTCAGCGACTGGCCCTTCAAACCCGCCGGTGCTCCCTTTGGAGGAGCGACCACTTCGTGTTTGATGTCGGCCGTGGTGCCGTGCTGGCTGGCCCATGCAGCTGCGAACGATGTGAAATCGGTCACCAGAGCGTTGGGGGCATCCGACTTGAACGCGTTCCAGTACACATCGGGATCGAAGATCCCTTTGGCGGTCTTGAGGATCTGCAGCTGGTCGATATAGAACGCGACCGGCTTTCCAGCAGCGGGCTTGTTCTCGTCGCGACCGATCGAAAACCGCATTTCCTGGATTTTGCTCCAGTCCATCTTGCGGGAAATTTCTCGACCCTGCTTGGCGTCCCAATACACACCGTCGTCGATGAACGCCTTGAGCGGAATCTTCACAAGGACCCACTGCCCGTCCTTCCACACCGTGTATCCATCGCCAACAACCTTGGTTTGGACCTTGATGTCGTTGTCGTTGGCATCCTTGCCCTGGTTGTCCATGAGCCCGACGTAGTACTTCTTGGAGTCCGGCCCGGCTTTGATCCAGAAACTCACGCTGCCCGTATTGCGCACCGAGGTCAGGTCGAAGAATTTTCCTGCACCCAACGAGACGTTGATGCCCGACCAATCGTTGTCCAGATAGAGTCCCCAGACACCGGCATTTCCGGGAGTCTTGGAAGGGATCACTTTCTGGGTGGTCTTGCCGCCATACACGTATGGCCAGCCACCAGTGGGATAGTCATCCTGGAAGAAGGTTCCCAGGAGCTCGTCTTCGGACTGCATTTCCGAAGTCGTGGGGCCATCCATCGACTTGTCGATGTCCAACCAATCGACAGGTCCCGCCTCGACGCCACCAGCTCCCTCAGAAACCGCGTTGGCCCAGATTCGGACGTTGTCGATGTCGATTTCGCATTCCGGTTGATCCCCCTTGTTGGTCATGATCCGGAATTCCTGGACGTTGTCCCACTGGAACGGCCAGTTCTTTTCCACACTACGGGCGGCATCCCAAGCCACGCCACGCTTGCCCAGATCGCGAAGCGGAACCACGAAGGTGGTCCATTCGCCCTTTTTGATCGTGCCGTATTTTTCCAGCTTCAGACGCACCACGGACTTCCAGCCATCGGACTTTTCGTCGTCGCCGAGGCCGAAGCTGACAATTTCTCCGCCATTCTTGCCGCGCACCTGGAACACCAGCGCACCACTTTTCAGGTACGGGGTCAGATCATAGGACATGTTCCAGAGGCACAAGGCCACGCCGGAATAGTCGTTCTGATCCAACTTCGCTTCCATGTAGTACTCGGAAGCGTCGGCACCGGTTCCCTCGACAGGGTTGATCTTGGTCGCCCCGCCGTACACGAAGCTGAAGCCGCCTGGCTGGAGGTCTTCGTCGTAGAAGGAGAACGCCGGGAAGGCGTCTTTGCCCGCACCCTCGGGGATGCGAGCGGCGGAGCCACTCACCCCGGTTGTGTCGACTTGGTTCGGAATCGGTTGGAGGCAGCCCCCGAGCCCGATCCCCACCAGGGCCGCCAAAGCGGCCGAATAGAGGCTATTTCGCATGATTATCTCCTGCGGTCGGGTTCAGGTCAGAAAATGACCGAGATCTTGGTGGACCAGACGTCCTGGGTGAAGTCGAATTCCGTCGCGTTGGGGTATTCGGTCTTCAGCAGGTTGTACTGGGCCAGGAAATAGGCGCCATCCTGGATCTTGAACTCGAGGCCACCGGCGATGTTCGAGTAGTTGCGGTCGATTTCCAAGAGAGTCTTGTCGTCGCCCTTGACCTGCTGGAAGCCGGCAAGCACGGACAAGCGAGGCACAACGCCCACGTAGGCGCTGGCACCGATCTGCTGGGAAGCGTAATCCAGGTACAGACCGCCCTTGGTGGAGCTCTGCGCGAAGGACACCGAGACTTCCAAAGGCAGAGGAGCCTTGGGCTTCAACAAGGTGTTCCAGTTGGGGAAGAACTTGTCGCCGCGTACGCGAAGACCAGCTTCGATGGACTGGAACTTCGCCTTGGTTGCCGCAATCTGATTGAGGGAATCCATGATGGTCCCCTTGGCTTCCTGAAGCATATAGACGTTCGAAGTGATCTCCACTCCGCCGTTGCTGTACTGGGCATCCAGTCCAACCTTGGGGCCGACGCGGTTGGCCGAAGCCTCGCCGCCCGGCAGCACGTACTGCATGTCGCGATCGAGCTCGTAGCCATCCAAAGCCATTTGGTACAGGGCGGTTTTGGTGGCCCGCACGTTGGTGATGTACGAGGCGTCCACGTTCTTCTTGTACTCCACCGACTTCAGATTCACCGCGGAATCCGTGTACAAGCGCTGGGCCAAAGTGGCGGCAGTCGCCCGCTTCAATCCCAACGAAACGGAGTCCGTGGAGGTCTTGATCACCAGCGCCTTGACCGAGTCCACTTTGAGCATGTACTTGTTCAAAGTGGTGTCCAGGCCGATTTTGGCTGACGCATACCTGACAATTCCTGTGTCGACGGCACGCTTCAAGACGGGCAGGAAGGCCGTCAAATTCGAGAAGGGATTCTGATTGGAACCTGCGACGTAGTTGGTGTAGGCCAACTTGTCGTAGGCGTTCTTGGAGTATTCGTTCTTCTCTTCGGCGATCCAGTGATGAACGTTGTTGTACATCGCGTCAAACAGGTTGTAGTGCTTCGGCCGGACGTAGGAACTGGTGGCGAGGTCGTACACATCCTGTTCGGAGTTGTAGATCCGACCGAGATTCTTGCGGAAAACGGGAGTCTGGGCCAAATCCGAACGGAACAGCGAGTCGTTCATGAGATACCCGCCCCGCAATGCTGCGGACCAGGCTTCGCCCTTCCAGCCAGCCTTCAAGCCAAGGTTCAGAGCAATGCCTGCTTTGGCTTCGTACACCGGGTCCATCGCGCCATTCTCGGAGCGTGTTGTTTTGGGAAGCAATGGGTTGGTCGAATCGACGCTGACATCCGTTGTGAAAGGAGCCACTTCCGTGTGCACGAAATAATCCCAGCTGGAGCGGGCGAATTCTGCGTCCAAGCCCAAGATCAGGCTCTTGCTGGCCAGAAGCTTGGATCCGTCCACCTGGAGCTGGCCACCCATCACGATTCCGCTGGTGAGCAACGAATCCTTCGGCCTGGCCGCAGGATAGATGATGGTGTCCGGAGTGCCTGGAATCGAAGTCGTTACCTTCGAAACCTGCGCGGAGGTATCGGTCACGCCGAAGGTCGACTTCAAGTCCTTGTTCTGCAGGAAGTTGAAACTCGCCTGCATGCCGCCGAGGAACGCCACGTTGGCGCGCCCACCCAGCAAAATGCGGTCGTAGTTTGCCAGCACGGACGGCCAGCCATTCACGTCGCCCTTTTTGTTGACGGCGGCACCGCTCGTGAAAGGGTTGTCGGTGACTGGAGAGCCCAGCGGAGCCCCCATCAAAAGCCGTGCAGCCAAGAGGGAAACATTGAACGAATCGATGTGTGCGGGAGGAACCGCCGCACGGAATCCGACATTCACACCTTGCAGGTTGCGATTGTTGTTGCCCAAGAACCGTTCATCCATGGCCGTGGTCTGCGCCTGGGCAAAGATCCGCGGAGTGTACAGATAACCCACTTCCGGGGCCCACATGGTGAGCGGGCTCCACTTCTGGAGCATGTTGCCCAGGTGGTAATAGAGCATTCCGTCCAGGGCGCCGCCATCGATGGAAAGCCAACGGGTTTCCAGCGGAGTGTACGGAGATCCGAAGAAGCTGGCATGGTCCATGTGCATGCGGAAAATCGCGCGCGCCTGGGTCTCTGTATTGGGCTTGGCTCGCAGATCGAAGTCCACCGAAGTGTACCCGATCTGTTCGTCGTTGCGACGACTCTTGTCCAAGGAGTTTCCGGAGAATTCAGCGCCTCCATACATTCCCCGGAATTTCCCGCCCACGGAAATTCCCTGGGTGGCCATCAGCCGCTCGAAGCGCTTGGCCAAGGTATCGATCTTTTCGCTCTGGTCGGCGGCGGCGGATGCTGCCACGGGGAGCCAGAGACAGGCTGCTACGGCAATTGCCTTCGTGTTCATGCGTGTTCCCTTTGTTTCGGCGACCATGATCAGAACCACATCTTGGTTTCGGCGTGGAGCTGCCACGCCTCGAAATCGTTTTTACCCTTCGCGGCGAGAATCTCTTTGGAGATGCCGTCGTCGCGATGCGTGAAATATTGCAGGCGCGTGTGGAGCTCCACCCGCGGACTGAGATTCCAATCGAATCCTGCGCCAAAAGCCCAGTCGGTGAAGTCGATCGGGGCCGAACGCCAGTTCCTGGGGTTTTGTACCCGACTATCCGATGCTGGCGTATACCCGGTGACGCTATCGATCGCAGCCACACCGTAGTTGGACGCCCAATGTTCCATGCCCACCAATCCGATTATCCACAATTTGTCGTGGAGCTGATAGACCGGCTCCATCCGCGCGATATATCCGGAGAGCAAGGTGGCATCATCGCCTGGATTCACCAGTCCTCCGGTGGTCACGCCGTTGATGGCGCCGTACACTCCAAGGAACAGCGGGCGGGCACCTCCCCAGAGCGGGGAAATATCCTGGCCGTAGTCCAGCGAGAAATTCTGGGTCGCTTTGGTCGACTGAGGCATTTTCCCCGCGAGGATCATTTCCACCATCACCAAGCTGTCGGCTTGGAATTCGTCCGGAGTGGTTCGGCGAATCTTGAAGGCGCCAAAATTCTCGAAGGTGGACATGAAGTCGTTTCGCACGCCGCCCGCCAAACCTGGGACTGGTGCGTAGGCGTTCCTACGAGCGGTCAGACTTCCACCGGCCTTTTCGGCAGGATTCGAGAAGAAATAGAAGTCGTTGCCGAATCGCCGGACTTGCCGGAAGTTGCCCGGCGTGGATGCATCCGTCGCTGCGCCCGAATAGGCAGCATCTCCGCGCATGAAGTCGTCCGTCAGACCTTGTCCATCGTATTGGGTGGTGGACTGGTGGATGGACAGCTTGAAGGCGGTTCCGTTCAAGCGCCACGGAATCCAAACCAGGTCCGAGCCGGACTCCAGCTGGGTGTGGTAGCCCACGTTCATGCGCAGGTGGCCATTTTTGACGCCCGTGTATTTGAACGTCATGTTCGCACCCGACATGTTCGCGACGTAAGGAGTGCCACCGTCATACCCGGCGAACTTTCCAGCCCCTAGCAGGTTCGCTTCGAACGGGAAGAAGAAATCGCCCGGCATGATGAAGCTCGTGCCCGAGTAAAATTCCTTGGGAGCATACACCGCCTGGAATCCCAAATCGACTGGGATGGAAGTTCCCAACGTTCCCGAGATCAGATTCGAGACCTGGCCATAGATCGCCGGCACCCAGTCCGATTCCTTATGCCCCAACACCTCGTATTTGCCCGCGTTTTGAATGGTAGTCGAATCGGCGATTCCCTTGTACCGGCGGATTTGGGAAACACTCGCCGCACCGGAGTCGTGAACCTTGAAGTACGAGGTATCGGTCTTGTTCAGGCCGATATCCACCAAGTAGCTGACCTTCCCCGAGACATTCTGACGGAAATCAAACGAGATGGTCTTGAAGCTGGTGAAATAATTCGATTTGTAGAAGGTATCCACATCGGTGGAAGCGAGTCGCTTTCTGACCAGAGAATCCGGACGCCCGACGCGCTTGAGGATGGAGTCGTTTCTTACCGTTTTGCGATCGATGCCCCATGCTTCCAGAGGCTTGGCATCGTTTCCGTTGGCCAATCCACCCCAGTTCAAGGCATACCGAAACTGCTTGGCGTAATCGTCGTCCAACTTGAAGCCGATGTAATTCAAGCCCACCATGACCGGCAGAGCCTGGCCTCCGGGAAGGGGAATTTCTCCAGCGGAGATTCGCGCCACCGTGGCGTCTCTGTAAAGATCGCCAATTCCCGTCCCCTTCGATCCGATGGTTCGATCAAGCATTGGCTGGCCGGGCTGGCCGGAGGCGCCAGCCGTGTACATCAAGCCATTGGTGTTGTTGGTGTTGGCCGCCGTCGGTTCCCACTTCTGGAAGCCTTCGTAGTTTGCCAAGGTGAGCATGAAGTACAGTTTGCCTGGCAAATCCAGCGATTCCCACTGGAAGCCCTGAAAGGGCTTTTTGTTCCAGGCTGCACGTCCCACGCGCTCGCCTTTGGTGGTGGCGTATTCGTAGTACTGGGCCGAGGGCTGTTCGAGTTCATACGGGACATAATCCCAACCGAACAAGCGGTTCTGGCCTTTCCAAACCGTCAACGGAGACGCTTCCGTCCAAAGCGCACCACCCACCTTGAGAGTGGTGGTGGCCTTGCCGATGGCTGCGGTCAGTCCTGCCGACATGTCTTCGTAGACCGCCACGGAGTGGGGATCGAAGTGTCCGGTTTGTGGCGCGACCTGGTAGGAAGAATCCGCGTTATCTCCTACGTTCGCTTTGCCCTTGTACGTGGTTGGCAGGTTATTGCCATACAGTGCACCGTTGAGGGCTATTTTGGACCACAACCGCAGGTTCTTGTGGGGAGCCGCGACCATCGCGACGCGAATGGATGCCACGGAGTTTTTGCTCTCCGTGTTGTCGTCGGACATCCACGTCGGGTACTCTTCGTAGGAGCTACCGATGAACCGGAAAACGGCTTCGCCAGAAAATGAAACCGGCTTGGAACCGCCGCCCTTCAGACTCTTGCGGATGGAGCTTTCCAACCGGTCCAAATTCTGCTCCATCGTGTCCAGGCTTGCATCCTGGACTTCTTGAGCGATGGGCGGGGGGGCCGTCTGGGACCAGACAGGGAGCGCACCCAGGAATCCCAGGATGACAGCTCGGCGAACGTGTTTAGGCATCACGTGGTTCTCCGGATTGAAGCGTTCTCGAACGCGGACGCGCTGGTCAAGATAATGTCACAGGTGTGTCGCCGAAAGGCCGTTTCCGGTTCATCGTCTCGATAAACCCGGTGCGATTCCGGCGATGATCCGGCGCTGAAGTAAGAAAAACATCGCCAGGACGGGAAGCGTCGCCACCGTCGCGGCCGCCATCATCAGATCGAATCGAGTTTGGTAGTTGCCTGCGAACAGGCGAACCCCAACCGGTACGGTGTACGTTTTCTCCGCCGTCAGAACCCAGGCGAACAGGAGTTCGTCCCAAACAGACAGGAACACATACACTCCTGTCACCAGAATCCCCGGACGCACAGCGGGGAGTACCACCCGATAGAACGCACCCCAGGATGAACAGCCATCCAGCTGGGCGGCGGCTTCCAAATCGCGGGGAAGTGCTTGAAAAAAGGCACGCAGGATCCAGATGGAAAACGGTACGAAAAACACCGAATACAGGAGGGTCACCCCCCACCAGGTCCCGACCAACTGGACTCCAGCCTCTCCAAACCATTTGGTTTCACGGCTTGATTTTTGCAGCCAGAGGAAGGTCATGAACAAGGGGATCAAAAGCGCCACTCCGGGAATTGCCTGGGTCGCCAATGTCGCCAGCCCGAACGCCTCTTTGCCCGGAAACCGCAATCTCGCCAGGGCATAGGCGGAAAACAACGCCAGGAAAACAGACAAGAAGGTCACAGCCAGACTGATGAGCAGACTGTTTCTGAGGAACAGCCCGAAATCCATCTTTTGCCAAAGGTCCCGGTAGTTTTCGAGCCGAATCGTTCGTTCCCCCTGAGGCAGACGTCCGTCTCGCTCCATGACCAGCGGGCCTGCGATCCTTCCCATGGCGATTTCCCCTTGGCCTCCTCCCATCCACAGCCGTCCGCCGGAATAGGCCACCCCCAACACCCCCGAACTCATCCAAGCATTTCCCACCGGATGTTCGACTGGCAAAAGGTCAAGCGAGTCTTCCTGCGTCGCCTGGACGGCTCCGGCACGCCGATCAATCCCGTAGATCCCCGAGGCGGTCCCAAACCAGATCCGCCGCTCGTCTGCCGTCACGGCAAGGATTTTCCCTCCGCGCAATCCGGATGCGGTATCCAGGGTTCGCACGACCTTCCGTCCAGGCAGGGAGAACACTTCGGCGTGGTTGCGCTGGCACAGAAGGAGACTGTCGTCCAAGGCCACAACGAGAGCCGACCGCTCCGCAGGGAGATCCTGGCCCCACAGGAATTGGTCGGTGGAACGCGAATTCGAGGTCTGCCAGAGCACCACCCCCTTGTCGCCCACCATGGCGACCCGCCCCTTGCCCAGATCCAAGAATTGGTCAATCGCGAAAGGAAGCTCCTGCCCGAACACCAAAAACCGCAGTCCACCTGTCTTTCTGTCCAGGGCGATCACACCAGGGAACCCTTTGGATCGAAACGTCGCGAAGACCTGCTCGCCTACCGACAGAATGGAGCTCGCCTCCACGGAACCGGGCGTCAGATCAGCCCACACTCCACCGGGAAGGCGATCGACAAAGGCTTGACGAATTTCGTCGATGGACCAGCGTTTGCGTTCGGAAAGACTTCCCGCGTCCATCAGTAGAATTCCGTCTTCGCCGGAAAGCACCCACAGCGACTCTTCCTGGAGGGAATAGGCCGCCCCCCATGATCCCATTGCCCGAGTGCCCCGTACCACCAGCCCTTGGGATTCCAGGCGCATCAAATGGATGTCGCCATTGTCCGTTCCCGCCAGAACCCCCTCGCGGCGAGGCAACAAAGCGACCACGCGCGACTGTGAGCGAGAAAACCCCAGGGTCCCGGCCTGCAGGTCGCGATTTTCCTTCAGGGAGCTGAAGACCATCCACAACAACGGCATGAGATTGACCAGGGCCACCGCGGCAACCAGCGCCCCCCAAAACAAACGCGGACCGCGCCGTCGCCAATGGGAACGCTTCACCGCAGCTTCTCCAAGTCAGATCGGAAGACTCGATACCACAAGGCCACCAAAAAAAGCATCCCCACCATCAGGACCACTGTGGCAGCCGCCCCTCTTCCGAAATCCCAACGCTGGAAGGTGTTGCGAAAAATGGTGGGCATCAACAAATCCCCTTGCTTCCCTCCGTTTCCGGATCCGGCACCGAACATCATCAACGGAAGATTGAAGGAATAGGCGTTGTACACCACCCCGTGCAACAGGACCAGACTTCCGGCGGGGATCAACAGGGGGACGGTGATCTTGCGAAACCGAACCCAGCCGTTGGCCCCGTCCAGTTTTGCCGCCTCGTAGATTCTCCGCGGAATGGTTTGCAACCCAAGGGAAAACAAGAGCAGCGCATAGGGCCACTCTCGCCAGATCGCAGGCAGGATCAGCGCCCAGCGCGTCAAGGGGCCAGACAGCCACATCGGCCACAAGGAGCGATCTTCGCCCAAAAACCCAAGCGCGTGAAGCGATTGGTTGACCACACCGGAATCCTGCTGCCAAAACACACCCCACACCAATCCCACCACATAGGCAGGAACGATCCAGGGCGCCACCAGCAAGGTTCGCCAAAAGCCTTTCCTACCCACTTTTTCCAGCAGCAACGCCCCCAGCAGGCCAAGGAAGAAGGAGCAAGCGGTGACCACTGCCGTGAAAAGGATCGTGTTCCAAACCGCGTCCACCAAACCCAGATGGAACGGATCCGACTTCTCCGTCAAAATCGAGACGTAGTTCCCGAGGATCCCTGTCCCCTCGCCCACGGCCGGGGCCGAAAGCCCCAGACCCAAATTTGTCCGACGGCTGTCCAGCAAGGAAATGCCCACCAATTGCACCAAGGGCAAGAAGTGGACCAGAAACATCCCCAAAATCGCCGGGAGCAAGAAGCCCCAGGCGACCCGGTACTGGCGGATGGGCCGCCAGAGCCTATGGATCACCGATCGACCTGCCTGAGCCGGGCCAAGCGGGCGGCATTGGCCGGGTTGCTTTGGATTTCGCGTTGGATCAAGGCCCGGATCTGTTCGGCGGCGGTCTTGAGTTCTTTCCGGACGGCCTCCTCGCTGAAAGATCCTTCTTTGTCCTTGGACGGATCCTTCGCTTGGTTGCCCGCAGCGATGTCCAGGATGTTCCCGAAATGTTTGTTGAGGATCACCGTTTCGATGTCGCCCCAATACGGCACGGCAGGGTACGGCTTGCTGGACAAAACCAGATCCCGAAACAGCACCCGATTGGGGTTTTCTCGGTAGTATGGGTCTTGGAAAGTCTTTTCCAGGGCCGGCGCGAACCCGGAAATTTTGCAAAAGGCAAGCACGGCTACGGAATCCGTGGTCAGAAAGGCCAACAGTTTCTCCGCCGCCTCGCGGTGCCGAGTCGACTTGAAGATGGCGAGGTTGGATCCGCCGATGAACAATTTCCGTCCTGCCGGACCCTCGGGGGGTAGGACCGCGGCAAAGTGGCGGGCACCGGGACTGTTGTCGCCACCCTCGCGCAACGGACGCTCCAGGTATACCAGCTTGGAAGACGTTTCCTGCCAAACCGCGATGCGTCCTTCGTCGAATTCGTGGGACACCTGGGCCGCGCCTTTTTCCAGATAGGCCCGTGGCGCCAATCCTTCGCGGAAGAACCGAAGGTAGGCCATCACGCCTTGGATGGACTTCTCGTCGTCCAGCAAAACGCTATCGCCGAGATCGTTGATGATCCCGCCGCCGTTGCCCACGATCCACGGGTAGAAGTTGTGGAATACGTTCCAATCCTTGCCGGCAATTCCCAATGGCTCCACCCGCTGCCCTTCCAGGGTCACTTTGGCAGCCTTGATCTTGCGCAATCCCGTTAGATAGGAATCCCAATTGGAGAACATGTCTTCCGGCTTGATCCCCGCCTTGGCAAGGACATCGGTGCGGTAGAACATGGGCCGCACATCCACAAACCATGGAAAAGACGTGATGGAATCCGCGTAGATGGGCTTCATGTAGGAACGCGCGGAGGAAACGAAAATGGAATCCCCTCCGATGCGCTGCAAGAGGCCATCCAGGGGCAACAACCCGCCCATGGCGGTGACCGAAGAAGTCCAGGTGGTGCCCAATTGGAAGACGTCCGCACCCGCTCCGGAAGAAACGGCAGTGGTGATCTTGTCCCAGGCCGCGCCCCAGTCGATGATCTCTACTTCCACCTCGATGTCAGGGTTTTGTGCACGAAAACGCACCAGGATCTGATCAAGGACGTCCTTGGGGCCTTCGGTGTTGGGCATGGCCCAAAGCCGCAATCGGGTCTTCCCATCCCCTTCGGGGAGAGTATCCCGGGATCTGCATCCCATCAGAGTTCCGATCCCCAGGATCACCCCGAGCATCAGCATGGGCAATTTGCGCACGAGTCGACCCCCTCTATCTCAGAGGTTGAGAATAGCAACAAATCTAGTCCTGTTCGGCAATGGGTGCACCGGGAATCTTCTTGGAAACCATCCACGATCCAATGACGAGCAGCGCCTGGGAAGATCGGCTTCGCGAATGCATTTTCCCTGCCTTTCCACCTTTGCCACATCACTCCAAGGAGCTCACTGGTGTCCCAGAATCCATACGGCCGCTTTGACGACGCCGCTCGCGAATACGTGATCACTCGCCCGGACACTCCACTGCCCTGGCTGAACTATCTGGGACAGGACGAATTCTTTGGCCTTTGCACCAACACGGCCGGTGGCTACACCTTCTGGAAAGACGCCAAGCTCCGGCGCTTGACCCGCTACCGCTACAACAACGTTCCCTACGATCTGGGCGGACGTTATCTGTATGTCAACGACGCTGGCTCGGTCTGGAACCCGGGATGGAAGCCGGTCAAGGCCAAGCTGGACAAGTACGAATGCCGCCATGGTCTTGGCTACACCACCATCGTCGCGGAAAAAGACGGCCTGGAAATCACCCAGAAGATGTGCGTGCCCCCGGGTGAGAACCTGGAGCTGTGGCAGGTCACGGTGCGCAACACCGGCAAGGTCGCCAAGTCGCCCAAGCTGTATTCCTACCAGGAATTCTGCTTCTTCGAAGCGCTCAACGACATGACCAACTACCAGCGCACCTACAGCATCGGCGAAGTGGAAATCGAAGGCAACGCGATCTACCACAAGACCGAATACCGCGAGCGCCGCAACCACTACACGCTGTTCGCCTGCACCCGCGACATCTCCGGTTTCGACACCTCCCGCGACGTGTTCGTGGGCATCCACGAAGGCCTGCACGAGGCCAAAGTGCCGTTTTCCGGCAAGGCCACCAACACCAAGGCGTTTGGCTGGAACCCGATCGGCTCGCACGAAGTCTCCCTGGAACTCCAGCCCGGCCAGTCCGAGACCTTCGCGTTCATCCTGGCCTATGTGGACCACACGCTGGTGGGCTTCAAGGGCGAGAAGTTCGACGCTCCCTACGTGATCAACAAGACCGTCGGCAAGGCCATCGTGGAGAAGTACTCCAAGCCCGGCGCCGTGGAAGCCGCCTTCGCCAGCCTCAAGGCCTACTGGGACGAGAACCTGGGGAACTTCCAGGTGGAAAGCCCGGATCCCCACGCCACCCGCATGGCCAACACCTGGAACCAGTACCAGTGCATGGCCACCTTCAACATGAGCCGTTCGGCCTCCATGTACGAGACGGGAATCGGCCGCGGCATGGGCTTCCGCGACTCCAACCAGGATCTGTTGGGCTTCGTGCACATGATCCACGGCCGCGCCCGCGAGCGCATCCTGGACATCGCCGCCACCCAGCTTTCCGACGGCACCTGCTACCACCAGTACCAGCCCCTTACCAAGAAGGGCAATGCGGAAGTGGGAGGCGATTTCTACGACGACCACCTCTGGCTGGTGTTGTCCACCGTGTCCTACATCAAGGAATCCGGCGACAAGTCGATTCTTGACGCGCCTTGCGGCTACGCCGACAAGAAATACGGGTCCGATGGCGAGAAGGAAACCCTCCTGCACCACCTGGAAACCTCCATCGCCTACACCATGAAGATGCGCGGCCCCCAAGGCCTGCCGCTGATTGGCCACGCCGACTGGAACGACTGCCTGAACTTGAATTGCCACTCCACCGAGCCCAACGAGTCCTTCCAGACCGCCGGCGACGTGGGTGGCTCCAAGGCGGAATCGGTGATGATCGCGGGCCTGTTCCTGTACGCCGCACGGGAATTGTCCAGCCTCTACACCTTCTTGGGACGCCAGGCGGATGCCGACCGCATCGCGGCCAACCGCAAGACCATGATGGATATCGTGGAGAGCGTGACCTGGGACGGCGAGTGGTATACCCGCGCCTACGACTTCCAGGGCAAAGTGATCGGCTCCAAGTCCAACGAAGAAGGCAAGATCTTCATCGAAAGCCAGGGCTGGTGCGTTCTGGGCGGCGCCGGTGCCGACAACGGCCGTGCCCGCTTGGCGATGGAATCTGTCCACAAGCATCTGTACACCAAAAACGGCATCGTGCTCCAGCAGCCCGCCTACAGCACCTACCACTCCGAATACGGCGAAGTGACCTCCTATCCGCCCGGAGTGAAGGAAAACGCCGGCATCTTCTCGCACAACAACACCTGGATCCACTTGGGCTGGTGCTTGCTGGGCGAAGGCGATCGCGCCATGGAGTACTACCACTCGATCTGCCCCTCCAAGAAGGAAGAACAGATCGACACGTACCGCTCCGAGCCCTACGTGTACGCCCAGATGACCGCTGGCAAAGACGCCCCTTGCTTTGGTGAAGCCAAGAACTCCTGGCTAACCGGCACGGCCGCCTGGACCTTCGTGGTGGTCAGCCAAGGCATTTTCGGCATCAAGCCGGACTTCGCCGGGCTGATGGTGGATCCGTGCATCCCCAAGGGCTGGCCCGGCTTCAAGGCCACCCGCAAGTTCCGCGGCGCCACCTACCAGATCGAAGTGAAGAATCCCAAGGGCGTCTGCAAGGGTGTGGTGAAGGCCACCGTGGACGGCAAGGAAGTGGCTGGCAACATCCTGCCCCTCCTGCCCAAGGGGTCGGTTGCCCAGGTTGTGATCGAGCTGGGTTGATGTTTCGCCTCCTCCCTGGCCGGAGAGTTTCCAGCTGGGGAGGAAAAAACGTTCAGCGATCCGGGCGAGGATGGTGGTAACTTGTTACCGCTTCCCGACCTGGGGTCGTGGACAGTCTAATTCGCTTTTTCGAGTCCTTTTTTTCTCTTCGTCGCCTGAGGAGTCTTCTCGATGAGAGGTTCGGTTCTCTCTTCTCTTTGTCTCTCGGCCGCCGTCATGTCCTGGGCTGATCAGCCCATGGGCCGCACAGACGCCGCGTCGATGGACCCCTACCTGCCCATTCGGAACTCTGCCCTCCAGTTCGAGCTCGGAGTCACGCACTCCAGCATGCCTGGATACTTCGCAGGGGATTCCGGCTCTGTGGGCGGTGCCAAGTCCGGCTCCAAGGCGGTGGATTACACCACCGCGGGCGCTCTGACACAGATCAACCTCCAGATCCACCACGGTTTCGTGGCGGGAACGGAAGCGATCCTGCACGTTCCCTACGTTTTGGCTTCCGGCGATGCTCGCCGTCCCAACCCCACCAAGGGAACGGACAAGAGCAATGCCATCGCCTCCGTGGGTAGCGGCGTGGACACATCGTCCAATGGCTTCGGCGATTGGACGATGGGTGTCAAGTCGGTCTATGAACCCTGGGGTGCGGGCTTCTACTTCGCCTTGGTTCTACCTGTGGGCGAAGCCTTGGGATCCGGCGCTTACACCAACGGCGACGGCCAGATCAACTTCGGCTTGATGTGGGATAGGTCCTTCAAGGACAAGGTCGAGGTCATGACGAATTTCGTCTACGGCTACGATCTTCCCGCCACCAACCGCCAGTTGGACAAGCAGGATTCGTACAGCGCCTATCTGCGCGTTGGCGGCTTGTTGCAGGATAAGAAGTACCGTCCGTACTTGGCCTTCACCTACAAGGGTTACGGCGACTACGTGATCGACAAGCAGAACACGGCCGACGTTTCCAGCCAGATGGTGATCACTCCCGGTGTGGACCTGAACATCTCCGGCGACTTCGGCATGGAAGCTCACTTCGACTACACGGTGGCGGGCGCGGGCAACCGGACCATGGCCACACCCAATGGCTGGCGCCTGGGTGCGACGCTCCGCTACTTCTGGTTCCGCTACTGATCGTCTGATCGGATCGTTGACAATGGAAAGGGCCACCCGATGGGTGGCCCTTTTTGTTGGACGATTCCCATCCATGCCTGTAGGGGCGATTCATGAATCGCCCCTACATTATGTCCCCAAACGAACGGATGGGAATCGCCCCTACATGCGACGGCGGCTGTCCAGAACGATCGTAACTGGTCCATCGTTGATCAGGCCAACCTGCATGTCGGCGGCAAACACGCCACGCCCGACCTCGAGCCCAGTCCCCTCCATCCGCTCACAGAAACCCTCCCACATCTCTTTGGCGCGCGCCGGCTCTTCCGAGCGTTGAAAGCCGGGCCTGCGCCCCTTGGCGCAATCGGCCAACAAAGTGAACTGCGAAACGCAGAGGATAGCGCCCCCCGCCTCGCGCACATCCAGGTTCATCTTCCCATTCGCATCCGGGAACAAGCGCAGCACGGAGACCTTGTCGGAAAGCCAATGCAGGTCATCGTCGGTGTCGCCCTTCTCCACCCCGAGCAACACCAGGAATCCTTTGCCGATTTTGGAGACAAACTTGGATTCCACATGGACGGACGCTTCCTGGCAGCGCTGGATGACGGCGATCATGGAGAAAAAGTTAGACCACGCCCAGAAACCAGACCAAAAAGATGGCCACGGCAGCAGATCCCGCGAGCTCCAACCACCGCAAGCCGGTTGCCACAGTCCGGTGGTTCTCGGTGCGCCAGGCTTGGGCCTCCTCGCGCCAAACGCGAAAGAATTTAGCGCAGGCGAATCGGTGCGAAACCATCGCGAACGCCACAACGAACAGGGGAATTTCCGAAGGCGAGCGGATGTATTGGAAGATGTCGAGCGCAGCCAATAGGGCCAATGCGATGGCTTCGGGCAGGCTTCCTTCCAGGCGGAAGCGGACAGGGATGGAAAGGATTCTCGTGTTCATGACGTTGAATTTGCCGAATTCGCCCCTCAAAATCTGTGATGCAGATCACACACCGGCTTGGATGTGATCCGCGTCACACTTGGTGGATCGAGAGGTTTTTCGGTGGGATTGGTTTCACCCTGCTACCTGACACATTCCGGATTCTCAGTTATACTGGGAACAGCCAACCCAAGGAGTTCTCCGCCTTGATCCCCAACCTGTTTCTCCTCCTTCGCCTGTTTTTCGGAGCCAACATGGACAACACCGTCGGCATCGTCGACTTGGTTCGGAATGCGACCTCCATCGTGGTGATCAAGCCCATGAATCCGGATGGCAGCCATGACCGGAAGTCCACTCTTTACACGGCCTCGCCTCGGCCCCTTCCCGCCAAACTGCACATCCAGGCGCGCTCCACCGCCATCCTCTCGAAATTGCCCAACAAGGGGGAAGGCAAGCACCTGTTTGTGGAGACGCCCATCGAGAAGGACCTGGACTGCGATCGGACAAAAAGCGAGTGCATCGCCTTTCTGTACGATTCCGACGAGTGGAACCTCTATTCGTACACGTCGGACGTCGAATGCGCGCCGCTTTCCAAGCTCGCCGAAGTGAACCAGGCGATCGCAGACAAGCTGGCAAACTCCACAAGCAGCATCTGGTTCCATGAACTCCCGCTGGAGAAGTTCCTGCAAGTCCCCTCGCACATCCTGGTTGTGGAGCCGCAGTCTCCCGCACAGGCCAAGCACACCACCCCAGCCATTGTCCCCGATGGCCGCCCCTTCGAATACGCCACGGATCGATACACCGTGGTGGAGACCATTCGTGCGAAGGGAACGCGGCCCGTGCCCAGCTCCATCGAAGTCCGGGAGCTCGATCAACACGCCCAGGAGAAATGGTCGATCGCCAACCAAAATTTGTCATTCTCCGCCGCGATGCTGGAAGGCGCAACAGCTCTTCCCGCCAAGACGGGACGGCGAATCATCCTGGTGTGGGAACACGCCACGACCGGACAATACGTGTACATCGCCAGGCAGGCAAGCCTTCCGGTCTCGAAGCTTGCGAAGGTCCGAGAGCTGGCTGCCCGCCCGGAGGAGTGAGCCTTAGGCCATCGGACGCGTCACCACAGCCCCTATGATGACCGGATAGTCGCGATCGAAGTGGTCGAGTTCGGCCACGGTCAATTCGTGCTTTCCCAGACCGTAAAGGAATGATGTGGCCGCCAGGACGTTGCCGAAGCTTTGCACCTGCACGCACTCCGGTGGTAGTTCCGCTTCGAAGAGCTTGCGCAAAGCCAGATCGGTGAAGCTCCAGAAGTGGCCCCACTGGTCCATGTCGTCGCGCGAGACCTGGGTGATGCCTCCCACGGTCACAAGCAAACTTCCGCCAGGCTTGAGCATCTTGAGTGCATTCTTGATCGTGGAGCGCACGTCGTAGACAAACGGCAGAACCTGGGTAAGGATGAAGCAATCCGCGAAGCCTTCCCGCGGACACTCCTTGCTCAGGTCGCACACGATATCGGCCCCGAATCCATCCTTCACATGCATCACCAAAGGCTGGGTCACGCGGTTGTCGCCGAAGCGCCGGGTGTACCTGGAGTCGGCGATCTCCAGCACCGCACCTTGGATCTTCTCGCGGTGCTGGGCAAGGAACGCCTCGATGTAATGGCGATCGATGGGGACGCCCCGGTCGATCCCGAAGTTCCTTGAGATCGGCTCGAGCTTGTTGTGCAGAGGCAACTGATCCAGCACGGCGCGCACGCTCCGCTTGACCACTCCACCCACGTTGCGCCGCAATTTATCGCGAAACAGTTCCATGCCTGGTCCTTCCGAAGTTCGAGTCGATCGCTGTTTGGGAAAGTAGGTCATCCATTCGTTGATCGCTGGCCGTTGGATGACCTCTCGTCCCGGAGCACCAAAACCCGTCGCCAAACGAATGATCGGCTGCCCTCCAACCAAGTCGTTGCGCCAAATCCGAACTCTTCGATCACTCCGCCATGAACTTCCGAACCACGACACCGTTTTCACCAGTGCACTCGACCAGATACAATCGGGGATGCCCAACCTTCGCAAGGTCCTTGGTTCCCGCCTGAACCTGTTTCGCATCCACGTTCGTGATCGCCACGGTCTGTCCACGCAAATCGAGGAGTTTGGCGGTAAACGCTTTCCCGGCAAAGGACTGCGGCAATTCCACCAGGCGGCCGAAAACCGGTATTGCAACGGATTTCTCCGAAAGACGCCCGCCACCTGGAACCACGCTGGCCTCCTGATGTGGTGATGGCCTGAGATATTGCCTCTTGTAGACACCGAAGGAATTCAGCGCGACGGACGCCTGGCCCTTCGTGATTTTGAGGCGCACGTACCGAGCGGTGATCGGGTTGAATTTCTCCATCCACTTGTACCCGATCGATTGTTTGTTGGCGAGAAGCGATGTGTACGAGGCATTGTCCGACGAGACATCGACGCTCCAGCCGATCGTGCGGTGACCGAGCTCGATGACCTCGCGCAGCATCAGGACATCGAAGTTCTTGGGCGATCCCAGGTCGAAGACGATCGTATCGGTACTCATGTTGTCGGGTGTCGCGTAGTAGGTGGCTTCCGCGGTGTCGACAAGATTGGACGGCTCGTATCCCACCCCCCGGCCATGATTGGTGGTCACCGTGGCACCCGCCGCCAGATTGGTGCGGAAGGTGCCGTTGATCCAACCGTTGAGGCTGTCGACGCGGATGGAATCGGTCTTGTGGATCAATCCCCGGTTGTCGGGCGGAAGGTTGAGCAGCCAGGTGGCGTTGCGGCCGACGGATTGGAAGTATTTGTTCCACAGGACATCGACCGTATTGACCGATGCATTCTCGCTTTCATGCCAGAACCACCCCGGCCGGATCGAGCTGTTCACTTCGGCGGGACAATAGACCGAACCTCCTCGAACCCCGCTGCCCAGATTGGAAAACGCCATGTCTTCGGTTGCCCAACTGGGATCGCCGGTGCCCAAACCGCTTTCCGTTCCGATCCACCGCGCATCGGCGGTGACGTTTTTTGCCTTCGCGTCAGACCAGATCACGCATTCCGGCGCCCATTTGCGGACGCTGTCCGCATACATCTTCATGGTCGCGGAATCGTTGTTCTTGGCATTGGCGCCATCCCACCAGATCTCCCAGATTTTCCCGTAATTTCGCAGGATCTCGCGTTCCTGGTTCAGGTAATAATCGGCGTAGTTTCCGAGTTTCTCGGAATGGAAATCGCCGATCGACATGTAGATCCCGGGTTTGATGCCGTAGGCGCGGCAAGAGTCGACGAATTCCTGGACCAGATCTCCTTTGCCGCCCTTCCATGGGCTCGACGCGACATCCTGGGTGGTGTAGGCGCTGGGCCAGTGGCAGAATCCGTCGTGATGCTTTGCCACCAGGATCGCGCTGGTGAAACCGCCGTTTCTGATGGTTCGCATCCATTGGCCCACATCGAGCGCCGTGGGGTTGAAGACAGATGGACCTTCGGTCCCGGTGCCCCATTCCACGTTCGTGAACGTGTTCACCCCGAAATGGAGGAAGACCTGCCGTTCGCGGTGGAACCACTCGATCTGACGCGCGTTGGGAACCGCTCCGTAGGGCACCGGAGCCTGGGCATCGACAAGCATTGGCTGGCTCGCCGCCAGGGCGAGAGCCACGATGCCGGAGCATCGCATGGTTTTGAGGATCGATTTCATCCGGGATTTTTCTTTCAAGGTTGCGCCGACTTCCTCAGGATATAGAAATGGCGGGATCGCTGCAAAAGCATGGATCTACTCCTTCCTGTCCTGCCGTGTCACGATGCACGACAACCATATGGAAGCCGACGGATGTCGCGGATGGCCACTTTCTGTCATCTGGTTCCGATTCGATCATTCCGCGCGACATCTCGGCCAAGAAATGTCTTTCGTTTTCTCATCGCGGGCCGCCATGCCGGATCAGCGCGAGGGAGTCCTCGGTATCGGGGAGGCAGTACATCCGGTGGTACAATCCATCCGTCTTGTATTTGTCGATGTAATCCTCACGGGAAAGATTGGTGTCCCTCAGATTGGGAAAAGGCAGTAGGTGGGGCATCCCAAACACGGTTGTCCAGGCGAACACCCGCGGACCTTGCGTGACGCCGTGACTCCGAAGCGATTTCTGGATGGGAACCGGCGCCTGCTGAAAGGAGCCGACCACCACGCGATCCACGGAACGATCCAGTTCCTCGAGAATTTCCGATGGGGAATGGACCTCACGTAGGCAAAGCTGGAGGATGGGAAGTGGGCAGAACTGGGAGGTAAGCAGCTTTTCCACCGTTTCTTGGCAGTTTCCCAAACTGTAGGCAAGAATGGAGTGGAGAGCATCGCGGCTGGGTCGTGCCCATTCTCTATCAAACGAGTCGCTCCCGAACGTTGGATCGTTCTCTGTAACGGAGTCGGTGCGTTCCAGGTGATGCAACGCTCGATCGTGTTGCCCCACCTTCGATAACAACAGGCCACAAACCATATCGTGCCGAGCGAACTCCTTGGAGTAGTATCCTCGCGCACTCCGAATCCGCTCGTCGACGTTCGAGCACAAGTACACTGGATCGAAATCCCGCTTCCGGACACCCTCCACACCCAAATCCATTCCCGTCGTCAATTGTCCAGGGTACGGTGTCGGCAGCAGCCACTTGATTGCGAACGGCTGCTGACGCTGCGGCCTCGCTTAGAGCGCGGTCGATGGATAAGGTCTGGTACTCCATGCAGCGAGGCGGAGGATCTTTCGATTTGTCGCAGGAAGCCACAAGGACACAGCCGAGCAACGTAACTCTGGCCATTCCCGCTCGTCGGGATTTGTTCATTCCACACCCCAGGTCTCTCGGTTTTCCTCGACTCGACCATGGCCTTCAGCTCTTCAAGACCACCCGGCTTGGCCATTTGTTTTGGTAGCCAATTCGCAATCGCATCAACCCTGGAAATATCCTTCATCCGGGTCTGATACTCAGTATCGTTTTTCGTAAGGGCCTCCGAAGCCCACTCCCCCTGTTTTTGCCAAAAAAAGGTTTCGCTCTTCGTGAATTCGAATCCCCCGAACCGCCCACCTGCTTGAGGAATCCCCCTGGTCACCTGATCGAAAACCGAACTCATCCGCCTCGCTTTCTGCCATCTGGCTCCGCTTCGATCCTTCCGCGCGACATCTCGGCCAAGAAATGTCTTTCATTTTCTCATCGCGGGCCGCCATGCCGGATCAGCGCGAGGGAGTCTTCGGTATCGGGAGGCAGTACATCCGGTGGTACAATCCATCCGTCTTGTATTTGTCGATGTAATCTTCACGGGAAAGATTGGTGTCCCTCAGATTGGGAAACGGCAGTAGGTGGGGCATCCCAAACACGGTTGTCCAGGCGAACACCCGCGGACCTTGCGTGACGCCGTGACTCCGAAGCGATTTCTGGATGGGAACCGGCGCCTGCTGAAAGGAGCCGACCACCACGCGATCCACGGAACGATCCAGTTCCTCGAGAATTTCCGATGGGGAATGGACCTCACGTAGGCAAAGCTGGAGGATGGGAAGTGGGCAGAACTGGGAGGTAAGCAGCTTTTCCACCGTTTCTTGGCAGTTTCCCAAACTGTAGGCAAGAATGGAGTGGAGAGCATCGCGGCTGGGTCGTGCCCATTCTCTATCAAACGAGTCGCTCCCGAACGTTGGATCGTTCTCTGTAACGGAGTCGGTGCGTACCAGATGATGCAACGCTCGATCGTATTGCCCGCTTCCAACAAGCCCTCGGCACAAATCATGTCGTGCCGAGCGAATTCCTTGGAGTAGTTTCCAGGCACACTCCGTATCCGCTTGTCGACATTCGAACACAAGTGCACCGGATCGAAATCCTGCTCCAATACACCTTCCACACCCAACACCATTCTCACGTGATGTACTGTCCAGGAAAAGGTATCGAGTTCAATGCCTTGGTTGAGAACATCCGTTGATGTCGCTGCCTTGCTTTGGGCTCGCTCAATGGAGAATGTCTGGTACTCCATGCAGCGAGGCGGAGGATCTTTCGGTTTGTCGCAGGAAGTCACAAGGACACAGCCGAGCAACGTAACTCTGGCCATTCCCGCTCGTCGGGATTTGTTCATTTCCACACCCCAGGTCTCTCGGTTTTCCTCGACTCGACCATGGCCTTCAGCTCTTCAAGACCACCAGGCTTGACCATTTGTTTTGGTAGCCAATATTTGATCGCATCGATAGCGGAAATTTTCTGCATCCGGGTCTGATAATCAGTGTCATTTTTCGTAAGGGCCTCCGAAGCCCACTCCCCCTGTTTTTGCCAAAAAAAGGTTTCGCTCTTCGTGAATTCGAATCCCCCGAACCGCCCACCTGCTTGAGGAATCCCCCTGGTCACCTGATCGAAAACCGAACTCATCCGCCTCGCTTTGAAAAAATTGAAAGCCACATTCTTCTTGAAGTTCTCGATCTCCGCTTGGGCGTGCGCAACCGAAGGATAAATGGAATTGGTCAGCACGAAAATGCGCCCAACAATGAAGCGCCAAAACTCGTGATAAACCTGAAAATGGTCCATTTCATGCATGTAACTCCAGTACACACGCTCCGGTAGAGAGAGTTTGCCTCGACCGACTCGTGCATCCATCCAATCACCCCAGGTGAGCCACCGCTTATCTGAGTAAGGAATGCAATAAACGTTCAGCCTCAACTTAAATACGCAGGAGGATATCCTCCCGAAGGTTCGGTAAGCGTTTTCCACCCGAACTTGAAATTCCTCCGCTTTGGCGCTGAACTCGGGAGGGCACTCTGCGTTTTCATTGCTAAGGACAGCACCCCACGCTCCTTCGTCGATATCAGAGACCTTCTCCGAACAATCAAGAACCAAGTGGGCGACAAGGCCTCCATCCATATCCACTTCCTTGTGATCAATCGACTCCTGCTTGGGGTAGCCCTTCTGGATGGACTCCAGCGTCGGGAAGATCGGACGCTTGGCCAGGACCGCCTGCTGCTTTTCATAGTTGGTCAGGCCCTTGGCGGTCAGGAAATTCCAGATGCGCTTGCGGTTGATGAAAACGACTGCGCCCAAGGCGATGGCGCCTCCTCCCACGATGATCGGGGCTGTCATGATTTGTCTCCTTCAAGGTTTTCTAACTCGATATTGGCAATTTCCGACGTCTTGATCATTTCCTGCAGCGCGTGGAAAACCGCCTTCCAGGTCTTGGGGCCGCATTGGCCGTCCACCACCAGGCAGAGGCCCCACACTTCGTTGCAGCAAGCCTGGAACTGGGCAACGGCGCGGCGCGTTTTGCGACCGGCCACACCATCGATCGCACCGGGATCGGTGGGCCATCCTTGCTTGGCGAAAAACGCCATGAAGCTTTGCACGTCGCGATCGCGGACATCCTTCACGAAGCCGAGCCATGCGTCAGAGTCTGCGTCGATCAGCATTCCACCAGCTTGCGCTGTTTGTCTTGGAGGGAATGGTCCAGGTGGCAATCGGGATTGGCTTCCCACTCGAGCTTTCCGCACTTCTTCTTGTGATCGGCCAGGTTGGCCACCGCCTGAAGGAAGGTGTCGTCGGAAAAACAGGGCAGATGGTGGCCCTCGTGGAAGTGGTCCACGAAGATGGGGATCGGGTGGAGCCCGTTGCCCACCGCTTCGCGCCCCCGCGGGGATATCAAGCTCCGATTCCCCGATCCGCTCGCCCTCTTCCCAAAGCTCCACCTCGTAATGGCCGCGCTCCAGGGGCACGACGCTCACCCAGCCGTGTTCGTCCGCCTTGGTCTCCTGCGTGGACGGCCCGATCACCTTGACGCACGCGCCGGGACACACCACACCGTTGTGGTCGGTGATCCGCAGATGCAGTCCGTAGCGCTCCACGTCTTCGGTTTCGCGCACCTGCTTCATCCATTTGTCCCAGCGACCATCGGCCGATTGCGGCACTTCCCCTTCCAGGCGCGGCTCGAAAAACAGGACCTCCACGCGATCGTCTTCCACCGCCTCGCCGCAGGGCAACTTGACGAAATCCGTCTTGCCGGTGCACACACAGGCTTCGATGCGGGCGTCCTTGGTGGCGGTGGTGCCTTCGCGCCCAAAGTACCCATGCAGCAGGGATTTGCGGGTCGCCGTATCAAGGACGCCAGATTCCGGCAAGGCTGCGCCTTTTTGATAGGCCTTCAAGGCCGCACGGGTCTCGTCATCCATCATGCCCGCCGCTTGGCCCTTGTACGCGCCCAGATCCTGCAAGATCAACTGCGCTTCCCGTAAACCCAATCGACGCTTGTCCGAAACCGACGGTTCGAATTCGGCCAGAAGCAGGGGCCATTGGTTGGTGAGTTGGGCGCGCAGCAGTTGGGCGCGCGCCCAGGCGATGGCGGAATCCTCCGAACTCTTGGCGTGGGCCACGATCACGATGGGTTGACGCGGGTCCTTGCGATGGCGAGCCACGATGTTCTTGAGGGCCGGCACCACGGCGGGATGGAAGAACGCCTTGCCCTCATCAAAAACATCCCCGAGATCCGCACACGCCGCACCACCGTGGGACCCGCCAGGGTCGCGATGGGTTTGGACTTGGCGGACAAATTCCGATCTTGCGAAACGCCTCGGCGATCAGGTAGATCTGCTCGCCCGGCGGCACGGTTCGGGCTCGATCACCGTGGACAGGTCGAATTCCACCTGGGATCGATGCGTGGTGCCCGCGCCCAGCTTGCCGGTCACGCGGGTTTGGAAGGGTTCTTCCTGGTCCAGATCGCGTTGACGACGCACCACCCAGATCCGAAACTCCACCCAGCGGTCGTCTTCCGGCAACTCTCCCTGCGAGGTCACCTCGCAGGTTACCCGCACGCGCCGCGCCAGATCCACCGGCGATGCGTCCAGAAATTGGCAATTGGTCAGGGTCATGGGCACGGGGTCGCGTTGGCTTCCTCCGGCCAGGGGTCTTCTTCGCGCAGGGTCTGCAGGTACTTGGAGGTGTCGTAGACCTTCTTCGAAGGATCCGACGCTCCCCCCTTGGTCTTGGCGATGATGGCCTCCCAATTGATCTCTCCCGAGGGCTTGGCTGTGGAAAGGTCCAGCAGCATGGGCTCGCGCGGCTGAAGATGGAGGCCCGCGCGATGGTCGGCAAAAGGATCCGGTCGATTCATGGGCAATGGCCTTTCCAGGCGACCTGTCGGCAGGCAGGTCGCGAAGGGTACTTGAGGGCTCCGTGGGGTCCCTCGTGTCGTGGGGACGCAAAATTTTGCGTCCCCTAGTTGTTGTCTGAAGAGAAGATGCCCAATCGCGCGGAAAAAATCTGTGATCTAGATCACACTTCCTTTTGCAAAGGGCGCAATGGCGCGCCCTCTGCACTCCCGCCAGTAAGGGGTTCCACCCCTTACAACCCCTGATGGGCCTTCTGCGGGCTCCGTGCCATCGCGCGTTGGTGCGCAACCTTTTGCAGGACGCGCCGACCTGAGACCCCGACGCCGTGCGATGCGCACGGAGTCGGGGGCCCTGGCCAGGGAGAGGAATGGGGGCGTTGGGATCCGAGGGGACCTTCTGTTAAATCGGGTCTCCCGCGATTTCAGTGGATTAGCCTGGGAAAACTGGGTAGAGATCCAAGCCTCCCAGATGGAACAGGACGTCTCGTTTGAAGGCCTCGTAGCTGCGATGCCCTCGAGATTTCACCCGCACAGCTTGGATGCGGGCATTGAGACTCTCCGCGCTGGCATTGGATTGCTTGAGCCTGAAAATGTTCAAGATTCCTTTCCAGCGACTCACGACCAGCTTGGCCACCTTCTTCATGGGCTCCAGGTGTGAGGCTTTCACCCAGTCGACCCATTCCAGCAAGAGTGCAGCTACGATATCGGCAGAAGTGCTCGACAGGATCTGTCGAATCGACTCCTTCATCATATAGCATCTCCGGAGTCGTGGAACCACTCGTCGATTTCATCGACCCGTTTCTGGGCTTCTCCTTCAAGTCGGATCCGCTGCGCAGCATGGCGTACCGAGCCGATTTCAGGAGTTTCACGAACTCGCCCTCCTTCTTCTCTCGACACTTGGCAATCTCAAACGCCGAGTCTGTTCCATGGCTTCATTGGCGGCCTTGACCAGGTGGAATTTGTCGTGAACGATCTTGTTCTCCGCATCGGGAATCGTGGCCGCCACGGCACTGGAAAAGGGCCGATGAAAGTCCATGGTCACGTACTGGATCGATTGACGCACAGATGGAGGCAATTGCTTGAACCACAGCTCCAGTGGGCGTTTGCAGTTGCCGGGCAGCATGTCTTCGACCACTCCGGCAGCAGGGTCGCCAATGATCGTGGCGTATCGTCTACCTCTCCAACTCTTCTCGTCGATGGACAGGCCAGTCGGGAACGCAAGCTCTCCCTTCCGCCCTGGCTTTGCCTTGCGCTCAAGGCCACGTTCTACCGCATGATGGGCGATCCTCCCAAGACGGTCAACGCTGGTCCCAAGCAGTTCGGCAGCGCCGCTACGTGGACAGATCTGCATGGCATCGATACAGCGAGATTCAAACAGCAACGTGAAGCGCGATTTCGGACCTGCCCACGGGACCGGAAGCTGGAGAACGCCGTGCTTGTCACAGTGAACTCGCGGAATCGAGCACTCAATCACTGTGGCCATCTGGCATGTGTCCAAATGCCGCCAGCGACGCATGACAGAGTGGTCGTGAAGAGTCCCAGCAATTTTGCGAACTCGGACAAACGAGCCCCTCACCCGTGTGAGTCACGCGAATAACTACTTCGCCGTTGATCTCGTTTATGTTGACTTCCGACACCTGCCAAGGGGCAGAGAGTCCAAGGATCCGTTGGTAAAGTTGAGTGCTGTCCACGCAAGAAAACTGCCTTCAAAAACTTCCCAAAAAACGGCTTGCTCCACTCATTTCGCTGGAGACCCGTTAAATCTCAATGGGCCCGTTTGCGACCAGTCCCTCGACGATTTCTCTGTCGCGTTGCGCAAGCCGATCCACTTCAGATGAAAAAGCGTCCATCCCAACTCCATCCTTTAACCATGCAAGTGCGGCTATCGCCAAATGCCGCTGGTACCGACCCCATCAATTTGACCGATGCATACTGCGCATGATTTGCAGCCCCCGAATCGCAGCAACAATTTGTTCAGAATCAGATGTTTGTAGCTGTGCGCCTGCAACAATCGCTTTTTGATCGCACTAAAATTGATGGGTGCACCATACATTCGACCAATTCTTGAGAAGTGGCCTGAGAAGCGCGAAGCCTAATCAAATTTTCATCAACCTTATTCATGCTTCACCTCTTAAAATCTCTGCTTTCCTCATTCTCATCTCTTCAATGATTTTCTTCGCAACTCCAAACGACCTTCGTGTCCTAGCAATGCGAATCTCTTCCATATAACCTCTAAATTCAAGCCTCCAAAACACTTCCGAGTCCATCATCAAACGAAAGCCCTGAAAACCAGATGCTGCGTCATCCATCGCATGGCGCCATTCATGGCGTATTGCCCCAAATGACGCATCAGCATCCATTTTGATTGTTCCTGGCTCACCTTGCCGCAGACCTGGATCATACATCAAATCTAATCTATCCGATGAGAATTTCACCTCAACCCCAAGAGAATTTAACTCGGAAATCATTATCTTAACCTCTTCTGGATGCGATTGCATTCCAGGCCCCATTTCTTCCCGAAGATGATCGCCATACTGTCCCGTCCCACGTTTGATTCCCCGGGTTGATCACTGTTTGTCCCGCGTTCGTTGACCCAGTGTTGACGTAGTCGGACCACGTATCGCGGGACGCGGATCAGGTACCCCTTCGGGAGTGTGACGGTTGAAGCACTTTTGTGCCCTCGACCAACACAACCACAAACCCGGAGAGGCACCCATCAACTTAGCACTTCCGTCGGCTCCCGTGGATACCCGTCACCGGATCCGCTTTCATCCCTCCTTACCTCCACAACGGTGCCCTCGGCTGCAACGGCACGAACCTTAGACCTTACGGGAGCTACACCCGCAAGGGCACGCACTGGGTCGACGACGAGATCCGCATTCCACGGACTCGATGCCTCGAATGCAGCCTTACCTTCGGCGTTTTACCCCAGGGCCTCCTTCCCGTGTGTCGGGCTCCGCTGGCTTTACTGAAGTGCGTGACCCGCTTGTTCGAGCGCGGCATCCCAGCGTCTCGGATCCGCGATTGGGCCGGACTCTCGTGCGGAGTACTGGCCCGTCTTCAGGGCCGGATCCTCTCCTGGGCTCCACACTCGTATCCCTCGCCCGCAGCGATGGCCACCTCGATGGATTGCCTGACCCAGACAGCATCGTCACCTGCCTGCGTCTATCCGCACATTGGCCCTGGACCGAGGCCGTTTATGCATTGTCCCGCGCTTTGTACCCCTGCCGGTGGCCTACCGGACCTCCAGATCCTCGTTCAACACGATTCGTGCACGATTGACGGATCTTGTCTGCCGTATCGTTTGATCCCCCTCGGGGAAGACGCATCCGAGGACTTCATCGACACCGGAGATCCACCATGACAGACTCTCTTCCGCCCCCGGCTTCCGCCGCGAGGACGCATTCCTGCGTGCTCGCCGGGCGCGACACGAAGGTGCGACAGCACCCCACAGTCAAGGCGCCACCCCGACCGACGCGTTATGGAGGTACGGCGTCATCAGCGCCTTCCTGCACGCCGCGCCCACCGAAGCGAGCCTGCGACAGAGGCTTCAGAATGCCGCGTCCCAGCAGTGGATCGATCCGGCCGGACGCACGCGCCCCATCCCCGCCGAGACGCTTCGCCACTGGATCTACCGATACCGAAAAGGCGGCATACTGGCATTGTCTGACAGAACTCGTCGTGACAAGGGTGAGACCCAGGTTTCGAAGAGATGATCCAGGCATTGACCAAGCTGCGAGAGAATTCCCGGCCCTGACCACGCTGAGGCTCTTGTCCCTGCTGCGTCAGCGCAAGGAGTGGGACGGACGCGCTCCGTCGCGATCGGCCATCTACCGCGCCGTACGGACCCGTGGACTTCAGAGGCGGGGCGAGATCGCGACCCAAACCACGGAAGAGGCCAGGGCATTTGCCTATGACCACTTCAGGCAGATGTGGACCGCCGACTTCCTCCATGGACCCACCGTGCGCGAGGGACGCAAGGCCTCCCAGAAGCTCTACCTGCTGGCCATCATCGACGATGCCACACGCTTTGTGGTGCACGCCCACTTCTACACCACGGAAGGAATCGTCGCACTGGTCCACGGATTGTCCGAGGCCATCACACGATTCGGTATACCGGAGAGGTTCTACACCGACAACGGATCGGCATTCCGGACGCTCCATCTACAGACCATCGCGGCACGACTCGGATTCACCTTGCCGCACACACCCGCCTACAGACCACAGGGGCGCGGCAAGATCGAACGATTCTTCGGGACTCTTCGACGACAATTTCTGGACGGCACTATCGCCGCTTCTCGCAAGGAATGGAACCTCAAGCTGCGCGAGTGGATCGACCGCTACCACCACGCTCGTCACGAAACCCTCCAGGCCACCCCATTGGAGCGGCGACTCTCCACACCAAGCCTCCTGCGCCCTTTCCCCGGCGTGGCCGATCCTCTCAAGAAGGCATTCCTCCTGGAGGCGCGACGCAAGGTCCGCCGCGATGGAACCGTCCTGCTCGATGGTGCCACATGGGATGTCCCAGGCGCATTGCCGGGAGAGGTCGTCAACATCCTCCATGCGCCCTGGGTCCCGGAGCAGATTCTCGTCGGACCAGATCACAAGGTCGCAAGGCCCGTCGACAGAATCGTCAACGCCACACGCTTCGCCAAAAACCCCATCCGCGGCAACGCACACACTGACGCCAAAAAGACACCCACAAGGAGAAAAGCCCATGAACAGCCAGAACCCAAAAGCCGCATCCAACGGCACCAACACGGTCGGAATCCTCGAGCACTTCCGATGCCGATACGCTCCCTTCTCGGACACCTTTCCACTCAAGGATGCGTGGATGTCCAAGGTCGACGGCGACAACCTCCGACGCATGGAAGCGCTCCTGTCACAGGGAAAGTCGTTCGCCTTGGTTGGAGAGCCCGGAACAGGCAAGTCCATGCTTCTCAAGCGACTTCTGGAGCGACTGGACGCCAAGACCTATCGTACGGTCCTGATCCCGTGGGCAGGACAGAAGACAGGACAGATTCTGCGTGAGATTTGCGACAAGATCCGTCTGGACGTCGCGGGACGAACGCCACTCATCCAGCGGCTCCACAAGGCAATGGCACGATCCAACGATGCGCCGTACACGGTCGTTGCCATCGACGAAGCGCACAACCTGCCGCGCGAGGCACTCCATGAGCTGTTCTCTCTCACCGCCGACCACCAGAGCGCAACCGCTTGCGCGTCCATCGTCCTGGCTGGACATCCGGTGCTGACCAAGATCCTCGAACTGGACATCAATGCCGCCGTCAGATCCAGGATCGCCATGCGCTTTCGGACCACGCCCCTGGATGAAGAGGAAGTCGAAAGCTTCGTCAGTACAGACTCAAGGCCGCGGGGGCCGAGTTGGGAACCTTCGACAAGGAAGCGTACACGACACTCCACATCGACTCCAAAGGAAACAGAAGAGCCATCATGAACATCGCGGGCAACGCCATGGACTTGGCGTGTGAACGCGCCGAAAGGATCGTCGCCGACGACATCGTCAGGAGGTCGCCAGTATGAGCTGATCCAAAGCATTCAGGATGCGGCGAAGCAGGGGCCTCGGCGGAAACAACCGCCGAGGCCCTTGTCGCTTCAGGTCAGGCCGATATCAGACAAGCAGAGCTGGGGAAAATAGCGCGGGACAAACTGGTTGGTAAAGCGCGGAAGGGGACACCATACGTTCGAAGCTCCTGTTTCGATTGCAACCCATCCATTTCCTTGATTTGGGATCCTTGTTTTCCTTTCTTCGTTGCAAACCCCTCCCCATCGACCCCTCTCTCCTTCCTCCCCACCTGCGTCTTGTTCGTGCGCTCGTTGGTGTAGGCCTTTCTGCCAGAAGCTCGGTGGGGCGGATTGTTGCTTTCGGGTCCAGGACGCGTTGGGCGAAATCGCCGATCTTCTTTCCCGCCACGTTGTGGATCAGGATCCCGCCCATGGTCAACATGGGCATCAGACCAGTGGCCAATCTTTCCAATTTTGACTGGCCGTCAGGGAATCATTCCCAAGGGTGTCCGTGGTGAGATCCGTAGACCTCGGGGTCATCATCACGAAGCATGCCCCGTTGGCGACATCGTCGGCCCAGGTCATGTAGGTGCTCGCCCTGCCCTTCACGGTGGTCGCCACCGAAGCGACCCGCGACATCCCTCCGGCCACGCCCGCCGCCATCCGTCCCATGGAGGTGGCCGATGCCACCAGAAACAACACATCCAGAAGGTTGTCCTCGATGCGTTTGCCTTGCTTGAGGCTTTCGTTGATCCGCACCACCGATGCACCCGCTCCAGCCACCATGCTCAACACAAACAGCGGCGGCACGATGAAGCCTGCGAACATGGCCATCATGCTCACGGCATCCAGAAACCCCGACCACTTGGCGGCATCCTTGCCGGGAGTCTCGACGTACCCAAACTCATGGATCTTCAATCCTTCGACCTGTCCTGAAACGACCAGGGTGCCCTCTCCGTACGGCCACCTTTCTTGCCAGAGGGATATCGCAGCCCGGATATCTTCCGCTGCCGACGCGGGCAAGTACGACCGGCTCCTCGCATCGTACTTCAGTTGCGGCCGCGCATAAATCGTAGCAGACCCGTTCCTGCCCAACGACGTCCAATCGGTGATGGACCACCTCCGTTGATCTGCGAGGCGAAGGCAAGCAACGTCCGGGACTTCTTTTCTTTGGTGTCTTGAAAAATATCGAGGCTGCCCAGAGTGACCTGCAATGCGAGCGCCTCGTTCCCCGCGACTTGGCCAAGAGCGCATCGAAGCTAGCCAGCGACGCATGGAACTCCGCTTCCCGGATCCGATGCCCCAGCGCCTCGCTGCTGGCCGCAACCCTGGTGTTGTCGACGGCAAGATCCGGTGCGCAAAAGCGATCCGCATTTGAGTTTGCCCATGTTTTCCACAGACTTGCATCTGCCTCAGCACGAACTCCGGATCCAGGTCAGAAAACGGCACCTGCATCTTTGGCGGCACCGGAAACAGCTCCGACGGTGTAGTGGAATTTCACGGAAGGGTCTTTTCCGTTCTTTGCCATCAAGATCCACTCGCCCGGCTCGACAGGGAACTCCACCACATCCGTCATCAAGACATTGGGGAGACCGGAAAATCCCACAGGCTTCTCGAGGCCCGGAAAGCCGCGTGGCCTGCCAGAAGCACTTCCGATCCGCCATCGCAGCACTCCCCGATGCGTCATCGAAACCCACCACGGAGAATTTGACCCGGCTCCCGGCCGCGAAAGCTGACCCGCACTGGCCACGATTTTCATGCCCATGATTCGGACTCCTGCATCTCGAGTTCCAATCGAGGCCTGGCTATTGCCAGATGACTCCAGACCAGATCGAACTCCTCGCGACGGCCCTTCTTGGTGTACAGCTCTTCCAGGTCGTTCTTCAGCTTGGCGTCAGGGTTGCCCGCGAAGTAGGCGCTGTAGGCCTGGCCCACCGGACTGAAGCAATCCGCTGCATCGTCCAGAAGTTCCGGGATGGCCCAGAAAATCCTGCTGGCGGATGGCGGTGGCCAGCTCCGAGGCAAGGATCTTGGCTTGGATGGATTCGTCGTCCAGGTATTCGAGGTGGTAAGGTCCGCGCGGCACTTCCGCCTCGCCTTTGCCATCGCGGTCAAACCCTTCGCAAGGTGAAACCATTCACCCCGGTGATGCGGTAGGCCACGCGCGGGATCCCGATGCCGGCGTCGGTTTCCAGATGAAGATTGATCTTGAGCTTTCCCTTTTTGCGCAGGTTCTTGTGCGGTTCCTCCTGGCTTTCTTCCGAGTCGCCGCCCCAATCCGGGATCAGATCCGGCGAGGAGATCCCATTCACCCATGTCAAAATCCGGCATCGAGATTTCCGGAAGCTCAGAAACCGGAAGCCTGGCATGCCGGGAGTCCCGATGGAAGGAAGGTCGGGCGGCGAAAAATCCGGCAACGAAAGACCCGAGAAGGGATTGCCCAGCGACGGAAGGCCAGGCGCGGACAATCCGGAGAGGGGATTTCCCAGGCTGGGCATGGACGGCATGTCCAACCCTGAAAACGGATTCCCCGAAGTGGGCATCGATGGCATCGAAAATCCGGACAAGCCCGATTCCGTCCGTAGGGGCGATTCGTGAATCGCCCCGATGGACCAGGACAGGATGTTTTCAGGTCGTTGACCGACACCTCGCGGGAAACGTGCAGGTCGCCACCGATGCCGGTGGGATTGTGGATCGTGCCATCCATGCGCACGGAAGGATTGTTAGGGTCAAAATGCTGGGAAGACCGATCCCCACGTTCCCGGAGGCCGGCCCTGCGAAAGGTCCTGCCCGACGCGCGGGGGATCACGGGTGCCGCCTGGGGAACGGAAGGCATGGCGGGGAGCGGAGATCTTGGGCATCGATCGCAGATTCATGGGCATAGCCTTTCAGGACGACCTGGGCCGAGCCGTCGTTTGGGGGTTTCTGGAGGGGAACCGTGAGGACCCGATGGTCGTGGCTGGTTAGGCCGTGGGGACGCGAAATTTTGCGTCCAACTGGCTTCTGAAAGTGAAGATGCCGAATTCGCGCACGAAAATCTGTGATCTGGATCACACTCGACTCGGAGTGTGATGGCCGTCACACTTGGGAGTCGCGGGGGTTGACCGGCAGATCATCGCGGTGTAGGGACCGAGGAATATCACCACCTGGAGCGATCCTCTCCAAGTCGAACCCCCGCCGTTTGGCTATCTTCACAGACGCCGACGGGGAGGTTGCATGGACTCGCGGGGGCGGGTAGAAACAAGCCGAAAAGGAAAGCCGCGCGACATCGTGATCGTGGGGGTACCACGGCAACGAAAAGGGCGGCGTCTGGACCGTCCGACACATGCAGGCCAAGCCCTCGGACTTCCCCGCGTCCGGACTTTCCGTGCGCGCCATCCTGGCCAATCGCGAAGCGATCGAACGCAACCTCCGGTATCTCGATCGCGACCTCAATCGCTGTTTCGGGCGGAGCTGGCCAACGCCACGGCGGAGCACCGTTGCGCGAACGGCGACGCGCCTTGGCGCTTGCCGACGAAATCTGTCCCAGCGGCGCCGCACCGGATCTTGTGGTGGATCTGCACAACACCACATCGAACATGGCGTGACCTGGATTTTGCCCTCCCTTTCGCCATGGCCTCTCTATCTGGCTTGGCAGGCGAGCTTGGCGGATTCGCGCGTGCGGATCCTCCGCCGGAAACCTCGCAGTCCAATGTCTTCTTGCCTTCGCTGGGGAAAAGACAAGTCACGTTGGAAATCGGTCCCGTCGCCCACGGCACCCATTTCCCACTGGGCCTGGGAAGCCGCCGACTCCCAAGTGCGCACGCTGCTGGGCACTCTTGGCGAACTTCCCGACACCTTCGATCCTGTCGATGCCCTCGCCGATGCCCGGTTCGAGTTCTTCCAAACCGTTTCCATCGAACGCTACCCGCTGGACGACGCGGGCCACACCCGTTGCGTGATCCATCAATCCGCCCAGGCACGCGATTACCTGCCCCTGGCCGACGGCGAACCTCTCTACTTCGATCCCGTGGAGGGCGTCACGCTCTACCACCGCGGAGCCACGATCCACCCCGTCTTCCTGGGCGAAGCCGCCTATGTCGAATCGGGCATTTCCTTCCACGTGCTGGACGGCAAGCCTCCAAGTTCGAGTTGCAACAAGGCAGGCGGCAACAACCTCACCTCGCCCTACACCGTGTTGCAGGCCGCCAACAATCTGATCAATTTCACCCCCCCGGCGATGTGGTGGGCCAGCTCCAAAACTCGCTTGAAGGTCCGCAGCGCTTCACTTCGCGCGAATGGGCCCAGGCGCAGATGGACATGGGCTTGTCGGGCCAAAAGGACATCGGACGCGTCGCGACCCAGGGCTCGCAAAGCCGCATCCGGCCGACCTGGGGTGGAAAAAGTCTCCAGGCGCTTTTGAATACTCTCAAGAAACCGGCAACCAGCCGAACGTGCGCAACTTCGCCACCAAGTCCGGCAAAGGCAGCCTGATCGTATCCACGAAAAAGGCACGCGGCTGGAACTGATCGTGCCCACCCCAACGCCCAAAACGACGCGAACCGCCTGCTTGCGGTTTCCGATCCGCTTCGTCAACAGCCTCCGCGACGCTGCGTGACAGTTTCCGTCGCTTCTATGGGGCTGGCCAACTATGCCGTTCCGGGAATGATGGGCAGTTCCGAATGGTCGTACGACCGCGTGGAAGGCGTATTCTCCGAAGAAACCATCCAAGACCTGATCGCGCTGCGGAAGATGCCGACGAATTCCCGTTGCTGGTCTGGAAGGATCCGAGTTCAGGCGAATCCTGGAACCTTGTCTCCACTCCAGAAGGCTACAAGCTCACCATCCAGTGGCAAGCAGGACGCGAGCCCAAGTAGGCTAGTCCTTGTCCTTTTGCTGCTTGTTGGAATCCGCTTCCGCCTTGTGCCAGATGCACAGGGTGGCGGTGGGGACGGCTTCCAGTCGCTGACGGGTGATCCAAGGGCGTCCGGGTTCTTGGCGTGCGGAGCCTTGTGACACTTTTTGCACACGCCGAAGGTGCCGGCCTTGATCCGGTCCAACGCTTCGTTCAAATAAAGCAGATACCGGCTTTCCCGCGATGCCATGGCGAAGGCGTGTTCGCGGTCCATCGCATCGGCGGCTTGGTCGGCGAGATGGTACGCGTAGGCGGAAAGGTCGCCGGACTGTTCCAGCGGGTTTTGCCCACCGTTGAGTTTTCGAGATTCCCCAATTCCTGAAGAAGTTTTTCCTTCTTCTCGTTGATGAGATCTTCGAAGAACTTGAGATCCTTTTTCGTCAGGCCCATTGAGGTGCTCCGGAGGTGCCGATTTCGTGCCAGAATGAGCCGGGAGAATATAGTCCCACGAGGCCCGATGCAAGAGCCTCGGGTCCGAAGTAATCAGTCGGGATCCCAATTGCGAAAGGACCGTTCCGATTTCCGGGTGGAATGGCGCGACTTGGCGATCTTCCCGCGGCGGCGCGATCCTCCCGTGGGCTTGGTGGGGATCCGGAGAGGGTCTCGGTGGTTTCGCTCCTGGATCCGCTCGCGCAATTTGGCCAAGCAGCGGAGCTTGTTGAGGTGCTGGGAGCGCTCCTCCTGGCATTGGGCCACCACGCCGGAAGGCACATGACGGATCCGAACGGCGGATTCCGTCTTGTTTGCATGCTGCCCTCCCGGACCGGACGAGCGGAACACCTGGACTTCGCACTCGTCCAAAAGATCGTCGTCGGACTCGGGGATCTCGATGGGTTCCATCCGCTATGCCTCCAAAGCTGGCTTCAGAGTACCAAAACACCGTCGAGCGAAAGCCGCAATCCTTGAACCTTTTCCGGGACTCCCTCCCCCAGCACGGGATCGGAAGTGGCGAACACCCAGCTGGGCCGAAACCGCAGCGACCATCGCGGGGGGCGTGTCACGCTGAAGACTCCTCCCGCACTCCAGGTCACTTCCTGACGGGAAGGTCGTTTGATCCCGGTGCTGTCCATCCACAAATCGGAATCGGTGGAGGCACGCCCATCGACCTCGGCTTGGGGTCCCAAGCGCCAAGAGCCAAACGCCACCAGCCAAGTCAAGCTAGCCAATCCCTGAATTCGCGACCGTTCGCTTTGGAAATGCATCGTCCCCTCTTCGATGTGGATTTCCGGATCTTGCCGCCAACGAACGGATCCGAACAGAGCGACCCCACTGGGGGCGTCCCATCTGCCCGAGACCCCGATCCAGTTGGACCGGCTCCAGGAAACCCTTCCTTCCGGGCCCGCAGTGATTCTGCCAATCGCAAACGTGTCCTGGCGAGTGAGGGACCCTCCCAGCCCCATGTCCGCGCGGAAATCCTGATCGGTTCCCAGCCATCCGTTCAAAGTGGCGACCCAATGGCCGAGCCCGGCTTCGATCTTGGCGATGGCCTCGGAGTAGGTCAATCGTCCGGAAGTGGCCTCGGCGTCTACCTGCGCGAGACCGATTTCCATGTGGCCAATCGCCGTGCGGTGATTCCAAAAGTTGCGCCGCAATGCTTGTACCCCGATCCAGAACGGAAGTTCATTTCCCTCGTCGCGCCCCGTCTGGAGGGAAAGAATCCAAAAGGGCTTGCGCACCGGACTTACTCCTTCACGGGCAAGGAAGTCAGATTCCCGATGGCACCGCCTCCAGAGCGCTGCGAATCCGCCATTCCGGAAGCACCAAACGATCCAGGAGATCCGAAACACCCAGAGCGACGCGGCTGGTATCGGCGTGGGTCTGGAGCCGTTCCACCGCCCCAGTGTATCGGATAGGCGCAAGAGGGAATCTGCGGCGGAAAGCACTGCCGAGTCCCCCACGGCCGATCCGAACCAACCGGCCAGCATCAAAATCACTGGGCCGATTTTTGTCCGTCCTTGATTTTGGCCAATTTTTTCTTGGGGTTCTGATGGAGGGTCTGGAACTTTTTCTCCCGCAAGGCCTTGCGCTCTTCCCAACGCTCCTTCGCCTGGGGGGTGACCTTGGCGATGTACTCGTTTTCCAGCGCTTGGACTTCGGCCTGATGGCGAGCAAGCAATTCTTGGCGCTTTTCCAACCGCTGCTGGGGAGGGAGGTCCTTCAAATGCTGAATCTCGCGTGTTTCTTCTCGTTGGCGCTCCCGAACGAGATGGAGTTTGCGCTCGAAGTCCCGCTCCGTGGGATCCGTCACGGAGAGCGTGTCGGTGTGCTCCGTGGCAGCCAACGCGCCTGGTCCCAATACGAGCAGCAGCGTGCTCCACAATACCCACCCCCAGGATCGCATCAGCATCGGATTGGCCCGTTTCCTTTCGTCAAAGTGATTTGAATGTTATCAAACAACGTACCAGCCTGTCCCGCAATCCCGGATTCAAGCCTGACAACATTCCAAGAAATAAAAAAGCGGAACGAATCGTTCCGCTTCGATCTCGCAGCCCGAAAGCTACGGGAAATTACTTGGTCTTGGCGGAGTCGGCCTTGGCAGGCTTGGCAGCCTTGGCGGACTTGGCGGTCTTGGCGCCCTTGCCCTTGCCAACCTTGGCGAAGTCAACAGGAACGACCTTCTTGGCGGTGTCAACAACGGGAGCCTTGGCGGTGGTGTCGACAGCAGGAGCCTTGACGGCGGTGTCAACCTTGACACTGTCCTTGGCGGCAGGAGCGACCACGGCGGCAACGGCAGTGGTGGTCTGCTCGGCAGACTTCGCGGCGGCCTTGACGGACTTGATGCTGGGGATCTGGGCGACGGCGGCGATGGCGAGAACGGCGAGGACGAGGGCGAGCTTCTTCATGAGTGATTCCTAGTGAGATTTGAGAGTTGTTGACGACTCTCCTGTTTCAGGAGCAAAACAAAGTTAGTTGTCGATGGTTCATTTTCTCCAGTCCTTGTACGTTCTTTCGGCTGGAAAATGTCCATTTCCCGAGCGATGCGCCCTTTAAGAGCCGCGGAAAACGACGGATTCCGGGCAATCTACTCCTCGGAAGCGCCCTCGTACATTCCCAATCGCCGCAATAGATCCCGTAAAACCTTGCGGTCGATCCCCAGGATTCCGGCGGCCTGCGTCAGATTTCCGCCCGCACGAGCCAATGCGGATTCCGTTGCCAGACGTTCGGCGACTTCCCTGGCTTCGGCCAAGGTTCCCAGCGGCTGAGCGCCTTCCTTGAGTCCCATGTGATCGGATTGGATCCGATCGCCACCCGCTTCAAGAATCGACCGCTGCAGGCAGTTTTCCAACTCACGGACATTTCCCGGCCAGCCATGGCGAAGCAACGACTTTTCCGCCGAACGCGACAATCCGCTGAATGGGACGCCGAATTCCGCCGAGGCTTTTTGTGCGAAGACCCGGGCCAGCGGGAGAATGTCCGAAGGACGGTCGCGCAGCGGAGCGATCACGATGGTCGCCACATTGAGCCGAAAGAGCAGATCCTGACGGAAACCTCCCGTGCGGACCATCTGCTCCAGATCCCGGTGGGTCGCCGCCACGATACGCACATCGACAGGTCGCTCCTGGGTGGAGCCCACCCTGCGGATCGTCTTTTCCTGCAACGCCCGCAACAAGGCCGCCTGCAGGTGTGGGGCCAGCTCGCCGACCTCGTCCAGAAAGAGCGTACCCCCTTTGGCGGCATCGAACAGGCCTTCGCGATCAGCCGTCGCTCCGGTGAAGGCGCCCTTTTCGTGGCCGAACAACTCCGCCTCCATGAGGCTTGCCGGAATGGCCGCGCAGTTGATCGCGATGAACGGACCGTGGCGGCGCGACGACTCGTGGAGGTGGCGCGCCAGACGCTCCTTGCCCGTTCCCGTCTCGCCCAGGATCAACACGGGGACGCTGGCCGGCGCGAACTTCCTGGCCTGGACCAGCGTTTGAGCCATGGATTCCGAAAACGCCAGGATCCGCCTCCTTTTCGGCGCTGCGGAAGGCCTCCAAGGCGGCGTGTTCCTCGGCGCGGCGACGGGCGGATCCGAATACCACCGCGAGCATCGCCACCAGCCGCTGGAAGGCGGCGCGGTCTTGTTCGGAAAAGGCGGCGGTGCTTTCCCTGCGATGCAGGTACAAGCATCCGAGCGGTACGGGCTCATCGGGAAGGCGCAAGGTCGCGCACAAGATGGATCGGATCTGGGAGCGGACCAGGGACGGTCCGGCCAAGGGGGCGTCGCCCTCGCCGGATTCCGACCAAAGCACGGCGATGCTCCGATCGTAGGCCGCACGGACGGCGGAACGCGAATAGGCTCCGCCAAGGTCGTTGGGCCAGGAAGCGACCACGTGCTCCGGATCGCCTCCTTCCAGCAAAACGCCTTCGTCGGCGGCCAGATGGAGGCAGGAAAACTCCAAGAGGCGGGGCAGGCACAGGGAAGGCTCGGGAGATTCCACCAAAAGCTCCACCGCCTGGAGCACGGGCTCCAGGGCGCCGGCATCGCGACGAGACTTGCGCAGCTCCCATATCGACCCGTCGGAAAGGGACAGCACGCTCCCTTCCCGCGCATCCTGTGGCACGCCGGGTTTCAATGGGTGATCTTCGAACTTGATCCCTTTGCCCTGGGCCTCCAGGACCACCTTGTCGGCCAAGGACAAAATCTGCAATTCCCGCCCGGAAAGCTCGGACAAACGAAGGTCGCAACCAGCCGCGGATCCCACCAGGACCAATTTCCGCTCCAATGCGAACGTTCCTTTGCCCGACATGCTTTCCAGCATCCATCCCGAACTCATGGGCGGCTCCTTCCTTCGCCCTTGGGGGGCGGCTTGGCGATGTGCACCGTCTTGGCGGCGCGAGGCACGTTCCAGAGGGTGTCGCAAAGGACCCGCCCCGCCGAATCCGAAAGTTCCACGCGGTGGCGACCCGGGCCCAGGCGCAGAAATCCGTCCCGGGGCACGGGGCGACGGATTCCGTCAACCACGAGCTTCGCGCCGGCGGGCGGCGGATCGAACACCAGCACATCCGCGATCGGGAGAGAAGCTCGGGGGTAGTCGGCGGTCCAGGCGGGCTTGGAATCCTCCCCCGTCAGATCTTCCGGCCGGTCGGCAGGACGCATCCAGAACCACCCAGCCACGGATCCGGCGGCCACCATCGCCAAGGCGACGGCCATCCACCTGTTGCGAGGAGATTTCCGTTCCATCGCTTGCAGTTGCGCGAGCTCGGCGAGCAAGGGCTCCGGGTTCTCCGCCCGCTCGATCCGCTCCCGTTGCAATCGCCATCCCGCGGCACCGTCGCCTCGACGACGTGCCGACGCCACCCCGTCGGCCAGAAGCGCATCGATATGCCCGGCGACACATGCCGGAAGCGCACCCTTGGTGAACGGTGGATCGCCCCACTCCTTTTCCAGGAGCCGCACCCATTCGGCGGCATCCGCAGGGCGCTGGGCCGGATCCGGCGACAAGGCCAGGGAAAGCGTCCACGAACGCCCCCGCGCCCATCGTGAAAGTTCACCCGAGGCGCACAGTTCCCGCCAGGAATCCCGGGTGTGGTCTCCCGGTGGCAGGGCTTGGATCAAGCGAAGCGACACGACACCCAACGCGAAGACATCCCAGCGGGGGCCCGGGGCACCGCCTTCGAACCGCTCCGGCGGCAGCACCTCCCAGGTGCCTTCCACTGCAGGCACTTCGCTTGCCGTGGGTGAAAGCCCGAAGTCCACCACCGCCACTTCCCCGTGGGGACGCGCGATCAGATTCCCCGTAGACAGATCCCCATGGATGGTCCTCGTGCCGTGGATCCGGGCGACGGCAAGGCCCGATTGCAGGCAAAGCGCGCGCCGATCCGCCGTCGCAAGAGTCGCTGGAAGGCGGTCCAGCGGGATGCCTTCCACCCAGGACATGGCCAGCCAAGGCTCCGAAACAGACAGATTTTGGTCCAGCAGCGCCGGTGCGACGCTTCCTCCCAGGCGCGACAACAGTTCACCCTCCCGGCGCAGCGACTCGCCCATGGAACGCCGAGCGACCTTGAGCACCACCCAGCGTCCAGGCACATCCTGCCAGGCCAGATACACCCTGGCCTGGCCACCCTGGCCCAGCGGGATCGGATTGGAAAATCCCCCGGAAGTCCGTTCACTCTTTCCACCCCAGGGATTCCCGCAGCGCCCCGACTCTGGTCAGAAACCATTCGTTGGTCGAATCCCGCCGCAGGCCCATCTGCAGATACAGGATGGCTCCTTCCGGATCGTTCTCCGCGGCCGCCACCTCAGCCAGGCCCATGTAGGCGGGCAGGAATCCGGAATCGGCGGCCAAAGCACGCGAAAACCAGCGCTCCGCATCGATCGATTCGTTCCGGGCACGGGCGAGATTGCCCAAAAATTGCGCCGACGGCGCGTGGTCGGGATCCACGTTCTGCGCCATCCTCGCCACCGCCTCGGCACGAGCGGACTGGCTGTGCGATTGCAACCACAGCGAGCCGTGGTACAACGCATCGGCACGTTCGCCCCGGGTGTTTTGGTTGGAATCCAATCGCTCCACGATGGCCAGATCGCGCGCGACCCGCAACCATTCCTCCAAGGAGTCCAGTCCGAACTGGGAACGCTCCCGCACCCAGCCCAGACGCGCCATGGCCAGCCCCAAGCGGGCTTCCGCGCTTTGCGGGGCTTCCTGCACACACTGATCGTAGGAGGCATTGGCGCGCGGCCAATCCTCCAGCTGGAGAAACTCCCGAGCATGATCCAGATCCGGGTCCCGGCAGGCGGCCAGGAACACGATCAAGAAGCTGGAAATCAGCAGAAAGCCACGACGCATGGTCAGATAAGATATGTTGAGCCCCGTGAATCAGGCACAGGGGGGAGCACCCCCACTTATTTGGATCGGTGGATGGGCGTCGGACCTGCAATGCTGGGACGGCCTCCTCGCCTCGCTGTACCCGGGATTCGATCACCGGTTCATCGATGCCCACGCGGTGTTGGACTCAGGCGCCCGATTGCGGCGACTGGTGGAAGATGCAGGTTCAGGTACCTGTGTCGTGGGGTGGTCCCTGGGGGGGCTGTTGTTGGAAGGCCTCCTGCGCGAAGGGCTGGTGCCGCCAACCTGCGCCGTGCTCACGGTGTGCCCCTTTCTGGATTTCTGCACCGGCGACGGCCCCTGGAAACCCTTGGTGCTGCGGCGCATGATGCGCCGGATCCAGACCGACCCTCTGGGGACGCTGGAAGATTTCGGCACCTTGATGGGGCTTGCCGGATTGCAACGAAAGGCTTGGCTGGAGCAGGCCATGGAACTGGGAGAGGAGAGCTTGGTTCGCGGACTGGAAATCCTGGAGCGAACACGTTGGGAAGCCCCGTGGGCAAGCCATCCGCGTCGGCTATGGGCATTCTCGCCGGACGATCCGGTTTCCCCGCCCTGCGACACCCCCCTGCCACAGACGCGCCGCTGTCCGGAGCTTTCCGGCCACATTCCCTTTTTGCGCCACCCGGCCGCCTTCGGGGCGATCCTCGACGAACTGGCAGCGCGATGACGGACTGGCGCTCCCGGCGTTTTGGCCGCTCGGCCGCCACCTACCATGAAGCCACTCCGGTCCAAGCCCAGATGGCCCATGTGCTCGCGGGCATGTTGGAACCTGACCTGGCCCCGGCAACCATCTTGGAAATGGGCTCGGGGACAGGCCATTTCACCCAGGCGCTGCGAAACCGCTTTCCCCATGCCCAAATTCTGGCGACGGATCTTTCTGGGGCCATGCTGCGCCAAGCACAGCACCGGCTGGGACACTTGTCGAATCTTCGTTGGGAGATCCTCGACGGCAGGGAACCCCGACACACCGAGGCCCCCTTCGATCTGGTCGCTTCCAACGCGATGGTCCAATGGTTCCCGGATCTGGACCTGCATCTGCACGCGTGCCGAAGCCTTCTGGGATCGCAAGGCACGCTGGCCATCGGCGGGTTTTGCCACGACCACTTCCCCGAACTGGACGCCATCCTGCGCTCGGACGAATTCGCCTACCCACCCGGGCCAGGCCACGACCCTGCGCTCCTGCCCGACATTTTGGTCTCCACGGGCTTTCGCGCCTGGAGGCTGGAGTCGTTTTCCTGGCCCCGAACCTACACCAGCGCGGCGGCATTCCTGGGCCACCTTCGCGAAAGCGGCGCCAATCGCCCGCCTCCGGACGGACAGAGCCTGGGCAAGGAACGCCTGAAAAGGCTCCTGACGCGTATCGAAGAGCGGTGCGCCACGCCCGACGGGATCGAAATCACCTGGAAACCCTGGTTTCTGGTCGCTTCCTGAACCTCGCCGCATGGAAAAGGCGGCTTCCATCGACAGCCGCTCGTCCTGAGGAAGGGCGCAGCCCTGTCTCGAAGGGCGGCGGCTTGACTGTCGAAAGGGTTTTGTGGTTCTCCCCCACCGCCCGCCCTTCGAGACGCTTCGCTCCTCAGGACGAACGGTGGATGCTGGTTGCAAGTCGACAGATTACGTCCGATCAGCGATCCAACGAATCGAGCGCCGACAGCACCAGACCTTCGGTGAGGATTTCCGGCAGGAACCGCTCCGTCGTGCCGTCGGAAAGCACATAGAAGGGAACTCCCTGTCGCCCGAAGGCGGCCAGGGTCGCGCCGATTGTCGAGTCCCGCGAGGTCCAGTCGGCCTTGACGACACGAACGCCCAGCTCGGACATTTTTTGACTCACCGCCGGTCGATGCAGGGCCGCGCCTTCGTTCACCAGGCAGGTGGTGCACCAGTCGGCGGTGAAGTACAGAAACCACGGTTTTCCCGAAGCGCGCAGCTCCTGGAGCGTGGACGGGCCGAACCTTTCCAGCGAGACCGCTTGCGGTGTGGGATTCGCGTCGTTCTCCACTCCTTTCCAGATCCCCCATCCGGCCAGAACCAAGGTCGCCACGAACGCCGTTCGCGCCACCATTCGTCCCGCCGGACGCACGTGCCCCAAGGCGAAGCGCCCCAGGATCCATCCGCCGATCCCGACCATCACCCAGATCCCGGCCACCACCGCCACCGCGTCGGACCCAGCGAGTCTTCCCACCAGCCACGCCAGCCAGACCGCGCTTGCGGCCATCGCGAATCCCAGCGCCTGCTTGAGGGTTTCCATCCAGGCCCCCGGCTTGGGGACCCAGGCCATCGCACGCGGAAAACCCGACAACAGCAAGTAAGGCGAGGCCATTCCCGCCCCCAACGCGAAGAAGACAAGAAGTGTCTGGAAGGCGGGCAGCGTCAGGGTGTAGCCCAGCGCGGTCCCCATGAACGGAGCCGTGCACGGAGTGGCCACCAGCGTGGCGGTGATGCCCGTGAAAAAGGAGCCCGCCCAGCCCTGGCTGGGAACTCCCGACACCTTCCCCGACAGGAACGCTCCCGTCTCGAACACGCCCCACAGGTTCAGGGAGATCAGGGCCATCAGCACGGAAAGCACCGCCACCACGCGCGGCGACTGCAGATGGAATCCCCAGCCCAGGGTTTCACCGCCCGAGCGCAAGAACAACAACAGTCCCGCCAGCGCCAGAAAGCTCACCACCACGCCCAGCGAATACAGCGCGCCATGGGCCAGCACCTTTTTGCGATCCATTCCCCCTTTTTTGGCGAGATCCAGCACCTTGAGCGAGAGCACCGGCAACACGCACGGCATCAAATTCAGCAGCAATCCCCCGAGGAAGGCCAAAAAAAGGGCCTTCCACAGGCCCGAAAAAGATCCACCCTTGGCTTCGCCCTTGCCCGGAGGCGGCGATGAAGCCGGCAAGGTGTCCGCCGCGGAGGCTGGCACCAGCGGCACCGAAATCTGGACGGCCGGGAGGCCTTTCCAGGGCGCATCCGGCAGCAGCACACCTCGGAGGGTGTCCGGTCGGCGACGTTCGAAGACGTCGCGACGGATCACCAGACGAAATCCGTCCGGCAGGTGTTCCAGCTTCTGGGGGGCGGGGTTGTCCAGCACTCCCTGCTCCAGTGGCAAAAACCGCAACTTGCCGGGAACGCCTTGCCCAGGCGCCTTTCCGGAAAGCACCACGGCGCTGTCGGTGAAGGCCGCGCGAAACGTCCAACCCGCAAGCGGGCGCGGAAGATCCCGGCGGGCCTTCTCGAAAAGCGCCTCCCAGCGCGGATCAGGCGTACCCGCCGTGGCCGCCACAGGAATCTCCAGCTCCAGCTCCGCCTTGCCCGGAACGCAGATGTCTTTGCATTCGAGCCATTTGGCCGAACCCGCCAACCGGACCTTGCCGGAAGCGGAAGGGACGATCTGGACGGAAAACGGCAGCAAGGTGGCTCCATGGTAGCCGTAGGTCATCAACGGTTCCACCGGGATGGTTTCGGGCGCCGGCCAGAGCACGGAGTCCACGGATGCCACCCCGGAAAGGGTTTTCCATGCGACCGAGGGCGGCACGCCCGCGTCGCCCGGATTGATCCAGTAGAAGTGCCATCCCGGCTCGGGCTCCATTCTCAGACCCACCGACAACGGTTTTCCCGGCTGGGCCGACAACGGCTCGGCGACCAGCGAGACCTTGATGTGGGGAGTCGGTGCGGTGGCCAGAAGAAACAAGAGGATCGATTGGAGCATAGATCCAGGGAATCTACCAACTGCCACCCAAGCGACCCGCCTGCCAGCGCCGTGCGGGTTATCTTGAACCGATGCGCGTCCTGATTCTCACCTCCGTGTACCCACGCCACCACGACGATTCCGAAGTGCCCTGGATGCGGGAATCCGTTCGCCGCTTGGTTCGCGAGGGCGTGGAAGTGGAGATCCTCGCTCCCTCTTGGCGCGGCCTGGCCAGCCACGAGATCGACGGCGTGCGCGTGCACCGGTTCCGCTATGCCTGGGCCTCCTCGGAATTTCTCACCCACGACGAAGGCGCCGCCACCAAGACCAAAAGCAAGCCTTGGCTCCAACTTCTGGCCATTCCCTACATCTTGCTCGGATTTGTCGCCTGCTGGAAGCTTTGCGCGCCCGGAAAATTCGATCTGATCCATTGCCACTGGCCGTTCCCGCACGGCTTGATCGCCCAGGCCGGCCGCTGGCGCGCAAAGCTCCCGCTGGTCCTGAATTTCCATGGGGCGGAGCTTTTGCTGATGCGCCGCAAACGGTGGATCCGACCCATTCTGCATTGGCTTCTGGGGCAAGCCCAAGCGGTGCTTTGCAACAGCTCGTTCACTCGCGGCAAGATCCACGCCGTGCGCGAAGTGGCCGTGGAGCTTTCCCCCTACGGCACCACCTTGCCGGAATCCACCGCTGCGCCGAGTCCGGGCCGCCAAGCAAGCGATCCTTTCGAGATCCTCTTTGTGGGCAGGCACATCGAGCGCAAAGGAATCGAGCATCTGATCGATGCCATGGCGCATCTGCAGGGGGATCGCTTCACATTGACCATCGTAGGCCACGGCGACCTCACCGAGGTCCTCAAGGCACGGGCAAGCGCCACTCGCGACTCCCGCATCCGCTTCACGGGAAAACTATCCAGCGAAGAACTCTCCCTGGCCTACGCCCGCGCGAGCGTGTTCGTGCTGCCGGCCGTGATCGACTCCAAAGGCGATACCGAAGGCCTGGGGGTGGTGCTGATCGAAGCCGCAGAGATGGGGCTTCCCTTGGTGGGCTCCGATGTGGGCGGCATCCCGGATGTGGTGGTGGATGGCCAATCCGGCTTGCTGGCCCCCGCCGCCGCCCCTCAAGCCCTGGCCGAGCGACTGCTTCGCCTTGCCGACCAACCCGAGCTGGCCCGTCAGCTGGTGGAGGGAGCCCGCGCCAGGACCCGCCGGTTTTTTTCATGGGATGTCGTGATTCCGCACCTGTTGGGCATCTACGCGAATGTGTCAAACCGGAAGTAGGAGGCTTGGGAGCCGCTGATGGCCATCCACGTTCCGAGAGTGGGATAATCGAGCCGTATGGATCTCGTACCCGTCGATCGGGAAGATGTCGCTCCCGGGAAGAGCCTGGACAGCGACATCGTCGATTCCCTTGGCCGCATGTTGCTCCCTCGGGGCACACCGGTGACGGATGTCGCCCAATCCAAGCAGCTGTGGATGCGTGGCTACATCCGCGAGATCGCCCCCAATATCCCCGTCGCGGCTTCACCCATCAGTTTCTGGCGCCAAAAGCCGAAGCCAGGCGACACTCCCTCTTCCACCCCCAAATTTTTCCAGCCCGTCGAACGCATTTCCTTCGCGTTGTGGGAACTGGTCGCCGACGTGCTGGGACAGCGGCCAGCTGCGGCAACCGAACGCACCCTCGAAATCGTACGAGGGATCCAAACCCAGATGGCCAAGGATCCCGACGCCTTCCTGGCCTCGCTCGAACTTTGCCGGGTCTGCCGCTACGGCACCCTGCATGCCATCCATTCGGCCGCCATCAGCGATCTGGTGGCCCAGGCGATGGGACACGACGCGCAAGAGCGGCGCATCCTGATGGCCGCGGCCCTCACGCGCGACATCGGGTTTCTGGAACTGCAAGAAGAGCTCGACCAGCAGAGCGACCCGCTGACCGACCTCCAGCAGGAAGAAGTCAGGAACCATCCGATCGCCAGTCGGAGATTGCTCAAGGAGGCCGGAGTTTCCGATCCCCTATGGCTTGCGGTGGTGGAACAGCACCACGAGCGGCTCAACGGCAGCGGATACCCGATGTCCTTGCAGGGCGAGCAGATCCACACGCTTTCGCGCATTCTGGGGATCGCCGACATCTACAGCGCCATGGGCAAGGCCCGTGTTTACCGCGCCGCCATCCAAGGCCCCAGCGCGGTTCAGGGATTGTTCCAATTGCGCGGCTCCAGCGTGGACGCGCAGATCACGCAGGTCTTCGCCCGCAACCTGGGTTTGTTCCACCCCGGACTCGTGGTTCGCCTGAACAACAAGGAACTGGCCGTGGTCACCCGGCGCACCAACGACCTCAAGCACCCGGAAGTGCGGGCCATCGCGGATCCGGACGAGAAGATCCTCCCCCTCTATCCGATCCGGGACGTCTCCGATCCCGCCTTTTCCATCGCCGGACTGGTTCCTCGCTCCCACCCGCTCATGGAACGGCTCAACCATCGCCAGCTGTGGGGCGAAGGCCTGGGAGTCGTCCGTCGCTGATCCGTTGGCGAGGCAATGTGTAACATTGAACCCATGGCGATCGACTTCTCCCAAGTGCATGTCTATCTCGTGACCGATCCCACCCTTTGCAGCGGCCGCTCGGAGACCGAGATCATTCGTGGCGCCGCTCACGGAGGCCTGCGACTGGTGCAGTTTCGCGACAAGACATGCGATGCCCGCACCTACCTGGAAAAGGCACGGGCGATCTCCGCGGTCTGCCGGGAGCTGGGCGTGTGGCTTCTGCTGAACGATCGCGTGGACATCGCCGCTTGCGTGGATTGCGACGGGGTGCACCTGGGCCAAGGGGATCTGCCCACCGCCGAAGCGCGCGCGCTGCTAGGGGCAGGAAAAATCATCGGACGGAGCACCCACGACGCCGTCCAGGCCCGATTGGCGATGGAGGCGGGAGCGGATTACATCAACATCGGCCCGGTGTTTCCCACTTCCACCAAGCAGGTGGCTGTGGCGCCCGTGGGGCTGGACATGGTGCGGGAAGTGACCCGTATGGCGAACATTCCTGTCACGACCATGGGCGGAATCGGCCACGCCAACGCCCGCGAGGTGGTGTTGGCCGGAGCCGATCGCGTCGCGGTGGTGACCGCCATCACGCAAGCTCCCGACATCGCGATGGCCTACCGGGATCTGGAGAGCCTCGTTCGCACCGCGAAGGCCGATCGACAATGAATCCGATGTTCCGCGCTTTTTTGGTCTCCGCCCTGGAAGGGGTCTCCACGATCGGTTTCGCGACCATCACCGGAGCTTTGTTCGGACGGGGCTTTTGCCTGTGCAGACTCATGACCGTGCGCGAAGCCCGCATGGTTCGCCTGACCGACTCGCTGTTCTGGCTGGGAGCCTCCCTGATGATCGCGCCTCAAATGACCGCAAGAATCATCGGGACTCGCACGGCGACCGGACCCGCACTGTGGATCCAGGTCACCGCCATGCTGGCTCTGTTGGCCGTGGAGGCCTGGCCCTCCAGGGTCTTTCGGTCTTGGGACAGGTATCTGGATCTGGATCAATTGCCTTTCCACACCGACCGCATCAACGACAGACTGATCCTGCTTTGGAAGATCCAACTCGTTGTTTTGGCCATTTTGGCGGTGGTGGATCCCCTCCTCGCGGCGACGATCTTCGCACCGACCTGAATGCAACGGCGGGAATTCCCTACTTTGCAGAGGGTGAAGACTTCTCACTTCGTCTTGCTGCTCCTTCCCGTCCTTTGCTCCGCCCAGCCGTATCCCTCCGTGGCATTCGGCTTGTCGGATCCCGACGGAATCCTTTCCCTGGAAACCAATCCCGCAGGACTGGCCACCATGCATCTGGCCGAGCTGGCCGTGCAGTCGGGCGGTGCCCAGCCCATGGGCCAGGATCTGGTCCGGATCGGATCGGGAGGTTTCGCAGTCGGATGGGACCGGACCAAAGCCGGAACCACGGTGCAGCGATCTCAGTTCCGACTCGGCTACGGCACCTGGATCCATCCGTCCTTCGCGGTGGGAATTTCCGCGATCCGCCAAAAAATCGACAGCATCCCCACCGGCTGGAGCGCGGACCTGGGATTGCAGTGGCAACCATCCGATCGCCTCGCGTTCGGATGGCTCCTGCCCAACATCCGCGGACGCGACGGATCACGCTCCACCGGAAACCGTCTGGGCATGGCCGTGCGCCCCCGCGGCGCGTGGGACGTGCAGGTGGGACTGGAGACCTACCTGCTGGGAGCCGCCTGGCTTCGCAGCGCCTGGGATTTCCCTGTCTACGAAGCCGCCTTGCGCATCCGCCCTTTCCCGTGGCTTTCGCTTGACACGCGCGTGGACCCGCAGGCTCTTTCGCGCTATTCCATGGGCATCGCCGTCCAGTTGGATCCGGCCCTGAGCGTCTTTTCCCGCTCGGTACCGGCGCTCACCGGTCCGGAGTTCCATTCGGCCGGCTTGCGGTTTTCCCGCGAGGCGTTCCCCTCGGCCACGTCCACCTCGGCCACGCTCCTCTACCGCCTTCCCGCAAATTTGACGGAATCCGGCAAACCCAGATGGTTTGGGTCCACCCAGGCGGGTCTGCCCAAGTTGCGCGAGGACTTCCGCCAGATCGCCCGCACCGCCGGCATCCAGAAAGTGGTGATCCACTTCGGGCGCACCAAGCTCTCGCCCACCACCGCGGGGATCCTGCACAGACAAATTCTGGAACTTCGCCGATCGGGCCTCGAAGTGCTGGCCTGGACGCAGGATCTGGACTACGCCACCCTGTATGCGGCCTCCGCCAGCGATCGCGTGGCCATGAGTCCCGACGGATCCGTGCACGTGCGCGGTCTGGGGATGGACTTGCTGTTTTTCGGCAAGACCCTGGGCAAACTCGGGATCCAGGTGCAGGTGGCCAAGACCGGCGCGTGGAAATCGGCCATGGAGACCTGGCAATCCGATCGCATGAGCCCACCCGCCCGCGAAAACCTGGAGCGATTCCTCCGCGATCTGGATTCGACGATGATGGCCGGAATCGTGGGAAGCAGAAAACTCGATGCCGCCGCGTTCCTGCGCTTCGTGGATAGCGCATCGCTGCTTCCCAAGCGAGCGAAAGCCGCCGGCCTCGTGGACACCCTCGTGTTGGAATCGGACCTGCGAAAATGGGCGGGAGTCGGTCGCCAAGGCTGGTCGAAGCTCGAACTCAAGGGCGAACACGATATCGATTGGGGAGCCAAAAAGCAGATCGCGATCGTGCCCATCCAAGGGCAGATCGTCGACCACCGCGGCGAAGCGGGCATGACCCCGTGGTCGGCGAGCCTACCCGCCGAGGAAGTCGCCGCCACGCTGGACGCTCTGGGCGCCGACGCGAGCGTCGCGGGGGTGGTGCTGCGCGTGGGCTCTCCGGGAGGGGCGGTTTCCGGCTCCGAACGCCTGCGCCGCGCGGTGGAAAAGCTCGCCGCCAAAAAGCCCGTGGGAGTGAGCATCGGGTCCACCTGCGCCTCCGGGGCGTACCTGTTGTCCCTGCCCGCGGGAAGGATCTTTTCGGAGCCCGAAGCCGTGGTCGGGTCCATCGGGGCCTTCGCGGCCAAGGTGTCCATCCAGGGTTTGCTGGACAGCCTTGGGATAGGCGTGGAACGGCTGCGCACGGCGCCGCACGCCGGCGCGGCCAGCCCGTACGGACCGCTGGATTCCACCGAATCGCTGCGCCTGTCGGAATTTGTCAAGGATGCCCACGTCGAATTCGGCGGCCACGTGCGCAAGTGGCGCAAGATGGATTCCGCCGCCTTCGAACGCGTGGACGGAGGACGGATCTTTTCCGGCTCGCGCGCCGCCGAGCTTGGACTGGTCGACACGCTGGGCGATCTCGCCGCCGCGGTGCGCTGGACCTCGCGCAAGGCCAAGCTTGCCGGCGAGCCCACGGTGTTCTGGCAGAACCCCGTGCGATCCACCGGGCTTTCCGGGCTTTCCCGGCTGGCCCAGACCTTGGATGCCGACCGCTCGCCGCTGACCGAGCTTTCCGACCGGATCTTGCCGCTGGCCCGCACCTCGGTGTGGGCTCAAGCCTCCTGGGAGCCCCTGTGGCAATGAGACTGCGCCTGATTTTTGTGCTGGCCGCTCTCCCGATGCTCTCGGGATGCCTTTGGCTCAACACGTTGTTCAACGAACGCAAGGCCTGGGAAACAGCAGAATCCTCGCGCGAAAAGCGCCTGCGCAAGAACCCTCTGGACACCGTGGCGGTCTCGACGGAAGAACGAGCACTGTACGAGCGCACCATCTCCAAAGGCTCCAAGATCCTGGAGCTTTGGCCCAAAGACAGCTCCTGGCATCCCGAGGCCCTGATCCTGATCGGGCACGCCCAGCAGCGGCTCTCCCAATACGATGGGGCGCTGCGCACGTACTTCGAGATCTACGACAAGCACCCCGAAAGCAAGCGTTGGATGAGCGCGATCCAAGGCGAGGTGGAATGCCTGCTGGCTCTGGGTCGCAACGCCGAAGCGGCCGACTGGATGAAACGCCTGGACAGCGCCCGCGTCGACGGTGGCGCAGCGAGCCTTTCGTGGCTGCGCGCCCAACTCGCCCTGGGCCGGTTCGACACCCTCACCGCACGCAAGGAACTCAATCGCCTTCTGGCCATCCGCGATGCCCCGATCGCCCGCAAGGCACAAGCCGCCTGGCTGGGCGGGAGCCTGGCCTGGGCCCAAGCCGACTGGTCCGATGCGCGGGAATTCTACTTGCGTCCGGAAATCCTGCACCTCCCGTACATCCAGAGGTCCGCCTCCCGCATTCGCGCCGCGCTCACCCTCGAGCGCGAAGGGAAACCCAAGGAAGCCATCGCCGCGCTGCGCAAGCTTGCCCAAGACGGATTCGAACGCTCCGAATCCGAAATCCTGGTGGAGATCGGCCGGGTGGAACTGGCCAACGGTTGGTACACCGAGGCCATCACCGATCTGATGCGCCTGGAGAAGATGCTCCTTCCTCCCGACAAGGTCGCCGAAGGATTGGTCCTTCTGGGCGACGACGCCCGCGTGCGGCGCATCGACGATCGCGAGGCCTTGCGCGTGTATCTGCTGGGCGCTCGCACCGGTGGCGCCACCTTCTGGGGCCGACGCGCCAAGGATCTGGCCGATGCTCTGTCCAGCCTGGGAAAACTTCGCGAACGAACCCTGACGGATTCCACTCGATTCGATTGGAATTTTTCGCTGGCCGAGCTGTACCTGTTCCAGTTGGCCAATCGTGACAGCGCCAGGGCCGCCTACGCCCGGGTGCTTTCCGACACGGCAACGCCACCCCTGGAAAAGGCCCGCGCCACCTACGCGCTGGCCTGGATGGCCGACGACGACACCGCCGCGTCCAAACCCCCGCGCAGTCCATGGCTGGATGTGGTGGTCATGCACCCGGGCACCGAGTTTGCCAAGACCGCCCAGCGATTGGCTGGCGTTCCCGTCACCACCGTCACCCGCGAGGACTCCGCCGAAGCACGCTTCAAGGCAGCGGAAGACCTCTGGATGGACAAAAACGACCCCAAGGGGGCCGACGCCGCCTATGGGCAGATTTTGTCATGGCGGGGAACCCAGGCCTGGAAGAAATCCCTTTTCGCCAAGGCATGGATCCGCCACCACCTGATCCTGGACACCGCCGCGGCCCGCAGCGCCTACCAGATGGTGGTGGACACCCTTCCGGGAACCATCTGGGCCAAGGTCGCGCAGTCGGCGCTGGATGGTCCCAAGGACTACACGATCGGCATCGGTCAGCGACGCGACCCATTGGATTTCGAGGAAGGTGCCGAACGCGAAGACACCACCAAGACCAGGCTCGGACCGCGTCGCCCGGCCCAGCCGCAGTTGGACAACCCCAACGAGCCCGAGCCCATTCCGCCTCGCCCGGAAGATCTTTTGAGTCCGGACGATTTCAATTGAGGACCTCCATGAGCCCCCTTCGGATCCTGGGAATCGCAAGCATCGCGCTGTGGTTGGCCGGCTGCGGCGGCACGCTCCCGCAGCGCACCGGGTACGATCGCCGGACAGGCACCTGGAAACCGGCTCCCGGCGGTTCCCGCAAGACCGCAACCTCTCCCAAGCCGCCGGTGTCCGAACCGAAAGTCGCGCAGAATCCGCCTGGGGCCGAACCGGCGCCGGGCGAGGACTCCACCATCAAGCCCTCTCCTCCCGCCTCCGGCGAAGTGATGCGCGGCGAGGCGAGCTACTACGGCAAGGAACTGGCGGGACGCCCGACCGCCTCCGGCGAAATCTTCGATCCGGACCTGTTGACCTGCGCCCACCGGACCCTTCCCTTCCAGACGCATCTTCGCGTGCGCTACCCCAAGAAGGGCACCTCGGTGGAGGTGCGAGTGAATGACCGGGGCCCGCGCAAACCGCAGCGGATCATCGATCTCTCGCGGGCCGCGGCCGACGACCTGGGGCTGACCGCCGACGGGATCGGCCAGGTGGAAGTCGAGATCCTCCCCTGAGCCCTGCCGCGAAAAGCCCGCTGGAGGCGCTCCCGGGCCTCACTCCCAAGAAGCGCAAGGCCTTGACGGAAACCGGCCTGGCCACCCCGATGGACATCCTGGAGCATCTGCCTCGGCGGTATCTGGATCGCACCGTGATCGGAAAGGCGGGTTTGTTGCGCGAAGGCGACGAAGCCGTGCTGGATGTGCGTCTGACCTCCGTGAGGCTGTCGCACGGACGCCGCGAGCGGCTGGTGGCCACCGCACGCGATGCGACCGGGGCGATCGAGCTTCTTTGGTTCGGCGGCGCCCGCTGGCTGTCGCGCAAACTGGAAGCGGGCATGCGGCTTCTCGTGTCAGGTACCGTCACCCGTTTTCGCGGGTTCCAGATCGTGCATCCGGAGTTCGAGATCCTGCAGGACGGCGAAGACGCCAAGGGGTCGGTCATTCCCGTGTACCGCCTCTCGCAGGCCTTGCGCGAAGCGAAGATCGACCATCGCGCGCTGCAGCAGTTGGCCTTGGCTGCGTTGGCGACCAGTTCCCTGGAAGAGATCCTGCCCCAATGTCTGCGCTCGGGCAACGCCATGGCCCGCAGCCAGCGGCTGTTGCGCATCCACCGCCCGGAATCCCTCGCGCAATCGGAAGCACTGCTCTTGCACGAGCAGGCCGCGCAATGGTTTCCCACCTTGGCCCGGCTGCGCCGCCGCAAACGGGATCTGGTGGGACGAGGTAGACAATTTCCGCATTCCAGCCGGCTTCGATCCGCGGTGGAGTCCGTCCTTCCGTTCTCCCTCCACCCCACGCAGCGCGAAGCGGTGGACCTGCTGGAATCGCGCATGGCCTCCGGGGACCAGGCCCATATGCTCCTGCAAGGGGACGTGGGATCGGGCAAGACCCTGGTGTGCCTGCTGGGAGCCTGCGCGGCGCTGGAGGCCGGGGCGCAGGTGGCGGTGCTGGCCCCCACCGAAGTCCTGGCCAGACAACATTTGTCCACCTTTCGGAAGCTGCTTGCCCCCTTGGACATCCCCGTGCTCTATTTCGCCGCCGGAGTGGGTCGCGAGGAACGCGCGAGCGCCCTCTCGCGGCTGGCCCATGGCCGCGCCGCCGTGGCCGTGGGAACCCATGCCCTGTTTTCCGACGACGTGGTGTTCCGGGACCTCGCCATGGTGGTGTTCGACGAACAACACCGCTTCGGGGTGGGTCAGCGTCAAAAATTGGCCGCCAAGGGGAAGCACCCCCACGTGGTGGCCGCCAGCGCCACGCCCATTCCCCGGTCGCTGTTGTTGGGTGCCCACGGCGACATGGAGGTCCTGGAGGTACGCGGTAAGCCCGGCAACCGCCTCCCTATCCGCACGCGCGTGGTGGTTCCGGACAAGGCCCCCGACATGCTGGCCTGGCTCAAACAGGAATTGTCCAACGGAGCCAAACTCTTCTGGGTGGTCCCGCGGGTGGACGAATCCGAAGAGGCCGCCTCGGTGGAAGGCAGCGCCAAGCGATTGAGGGGCATCCTGGGCGAACAGCACGTGGGAATCCTCCACGGGCGCATGGACGGAACCCAACAAAACGCGGCCATCGACGCCCTGCGCGAGGGGACCATCCGCGCGCTGGTGTCCACCACTGTCGTGGAAGTGGGCGTGGACGTTCCCGACGCCGACCTGATGGTGGTCGAACATCCGGAATACTTCGGGTTGGCGCAACTGCACCAGTTGCGCGGACGCGTGGGTCGCGGCGGCGGCCAGGGCTGGTGCTTTTTGCTTCCCGCCGACGAAGACAAACTCGAGCGTCTGCGTCGCTTCGCGGCCACCGAAGACGGGTTCGAGATCGCCGAAATCGACATGGAAGAACGCGGCGCGGGCGATCTGGAAGGCGCCGTCCAATCGGGCGGAGCCTTGGGCAGGGCGGGGCTTCTGAAGGAGCACGTCGGACTGTTGGACCGCTGGCGCGAGGGCATGGACAAGATCCTCGCCGGCGAACTCCCCCTCACCCCAGAGGAAAAATCCCGGATGGAGGGATGGTTCGCCGATGGACGCTTGAACGAAGCCCTGACCGGATAGGTCGGGAGCGTCCTTGGGGGACTTCTATCTTGAACTCCGTGGAATCTCCCAGACCGATCCTGCTCATCAGTCCCTGGCCCTCCAAGAACAACGGAGTGGCCTGGTACACCGGCAAGTACAAGGAAGCCATCGAGCGCCACGGCCGGACGGTGGAAACCCGTCGCATGGTCTTTTGGCAGGAAAAACACACGTTCTGGAAGTGGATCTCGTTTCTGCGGGACATCGACCGGATTCGTCCTTCGTCGGTGCTGATCCAACACACCCCCACCGGCTCCGGCCCGCTGTTGCCCTGGTTTCTGGGCCGGGTGCGTGGCCGCGGACTGCGCGCGGTGGTGGTCTCCCACGAAACCCCCAGCACCTACGCACGTCACCTGGATCGATTCCCTCCGGCGCGCCGTGCCTACCTGGCTTGGGAACGCTCCATCGCCCGGCGGGCCTCCGCCTTCGTCGTGCATACGCGTTTGCACGCCGCCGAAATGGACGCGCTCGGAGCGCCCGCCCGCGCCATCATCCCCCACCCCATCCTGGCCATGCCCGACCGCCCCGTGGTCCACAGCCCCAGTACCATCGGGCTCTTCGGGCAGATCGGGGCCAAGAAGGGGCACGACCTGGTCATCGACGCCATCCAATCTCGGCCGGTCGGCACCTTCCCGCCCCTGGAAATCTGGGGAGCGCCCGGTGTGGGACAGGATTCGTACCTGCAGGACCTCAAGCGTCGCGTGCGGCCCGAATACGCCGACGCGATCCGCTTTTGCGGGTACATGCCCGACGACGGCAAGGTGGAGGCCTTCGGCCGCATGCACTTCGCGCTCTTCCCCTACCGGTGGATTTCGCAAAGCTGCGCCCAGACCGAGGCCCTGGCCCACGGGATCCCCTATCTGGCTTCCGACATCCCGTTTTTCAGCGACTTCCAGGCGACCCACGGGTGCGGGGAGGTCTTCCAGACAGAAAACGTCCAATCTCTCGCGAATGCCATGGAGCGAGCGATGTCCGATCGCGACCGTTGGACGGAATCCGACTTCCAACGCCTGTTCCAATCCCTTTCCGTCGAGCGCTGCAGCGCCCGACTCCTCGAATTGCTGGAGGCCCCGTGAATCGCTCCGCTCTCTTCCTGGCGCTCTTGGGCATGTCCTGTGCCTCCCTTCGGGCCGGTGCGCCTCCCGGCTACGAACGCGACCCGCAGCAGTTGGTCAACGGCGGATTCGAAGAAGGCGAAGACGCGTGGAATTTCTGGGGAGCAAGCTTCACTCCGTCGGCACGCCTGGGAAGCGGCGCCGTGCGGGTCGCCAACAACGAACCCAAGTGGAGCGGCGTCGACCAGACCGTGTCGTTCCCCTCCACCACGCGCACGGCGAAGGTCTCCGGCTGGATCCGCACCAAAGATGTGGTGCCCGGCAAGAATCCCTGGGAAATGGGGCGCATCGCCATCGAATTTCTGGACGATGCCGGAGCGATGGTGGGTGGGTATCCGCCCGTGGTGATCCAACTGTCCGGAACCACCGAATGGGTGGAGGGCTCCCGCGAATACCCTGTGCCCAGAGGCGCGAGCAGACTGAAGGTGCAGTGCGCCTTGGGCAACACCACCGGCGAAGTTTTCTGCGACGACCTGTCCGTCTCGCTCCTCGATTCCTCCGGCCGCTCCCAACAGGCCACCAAGACCACGGGGCCGCTGGATTTCGGACGCTGGTGGGATCTACCCGCCGCATCGACGGGAGGCCACTTCGTGGATTGGTCCGGCTTGCTGGAGGCACCGGCCGGCAAACGCGGCTGGGTGAAGGCCAAGGGCGAGCGGTTGGTGTTCGACGACGGCACGACAGTGCGCTTTTGGGGCACCAGCCTGGTGGGCACGGAATGTTTCCCCACCCGCGCGGCCGCCGACAGCCTCGCCAAACGACTCTCCCGCATGGGAGCCAACTTGGTTCGTCTGCACCACATGGACGCACCCTGGTCCAAGCCCAACCTGTTTGGAAACGCCGCCAGCACACGAAAACTGGACTCCGCCGCGCTCGATCGCGTGGACTATCTGATCATGGCGCTCAAGCGTCGCGGCATCTACGTGATGCCGGACTTGCTGGTGCATCGCCAGTTCACCGCCGCCGACGGCATCCCCGAAGGCTCCACCTTGGGCGCCAAGCAAGTGGCGATCTTTTCGCCGCGACTGATCAAGCTCCAGCAGGAATTCGCCAAGAACCTCTTCTCGCATTTCAATCCCCACACGGGCTTGGCCTGGAAGGACGATCCTGCCATCGCCCTGACCGAATGCATCAACGAAAGTTCCATCTTCGCGCACTTCGATCCCGACCAGATCGGCCCCACCTACCGCCGCGAACTGGATTCCCTCTGGAAGGCCCGCGGGAACAAGGGGGAGCTTTCCCGCTTCGAGATCGACTGGATGAACCCCCGCGGCGTGCTCAAGGCCACCTCCGGGAGCGACCACGGCGCGAGCATGCGATTTCTGTCAAGCCTCGAACGGGCCTACTACGACTCGATCCGCCTTGCGATCCGCTCCACCGGCGCCAAGCTGATGGTGGCCGGCACCAATTTCCCGCCCCCGAGCCTGGCCACGCTGCAAGACCAACTGGGGACGGATCTTGTCATCTCCAACGACTATTGGGACCACCCCCAGATCTGGAAGATCGGCAACGACTGGGACCGGGTGGACTGGTCCCCGCTGGACAACCGCTCCCAGCTGCGCAATCCCGCCGCGAACCTGATCGCCACCAAATCGTGGTTCGCCGTGGCCGGCAAACCGCTTTTGATCACGGAATGGAACCACTGCTTCCCCAACGAGTTCGAACTGGAAGGCGTGCCGCTGATGGCCGCCTACGGCGCGCTCCAGGGATGGAGCGGCATGCTGCAGTTCGACTTCGACAACATTGGCCTGGGCGCCGACCGCATCGCCCGCTACAAGGTCTCCCGATCGCCCGCGACGCTCGCCCAGTGGGTGGCCGGCGCCCCTTTGTTCCTGCGAGGCGACGTTTCGGAAGCGACGGATTCCGTCATCGAATCGGTGGACAGCGCCAAGGTCTTCGGCTTGCCTTCCTACTCGTCGATTCTGCAGGAGCGCTGGGCCCTCCCCTACGCGGCCAAGGTCCGCAAACGATTCGATGGCCCCGCCGCGGGGAACCCCGATCGCTGGGACCGCAAGGGACTTCGCGACTCCGGGCGCATCACAACCCCCAACCGCGAGCTGGACCTGGATTCCCGCCAAGGTACCCTGGCCATTCGTTCCGGACGCACCCAAGGCGTGGTGGGCGCGCTGGGCGGCAAGGAATGGATCTTCCCTCGCCTGGTCTTCCGGCTGGACAATCCCGTCGCCTCCGTGCTGGCCGTGTCCGCAGATGGCAAGGATCTGGTCGCCTCGCGCCGGTTCTACCTCGTGACCAGCGGCCCTTCGCGCATGAAGGGGCAGCGCTTCACGACTTCGCGCACGGGCATCAAGGAACTCGGCGAATCCCCGGTCCAATCGCAGGTGCTGCAGGGCACCATCCGCATCCTGGGCAAGGACGCTGCCAAGGCCACCGTGCGCCCACTGGATGGCAACGGCACCGCGGGCACCGCCATCAAACTTTCCGCCACCCCCGACGGCGCCTCCTTCGATCCATCCACCTCGCCGGCCTTGGTCTACGAGATCCTCTTTCCGGAAAGCTCCAAATGAAACCCCAAACCATCGGCCTTCTCGTAGGGGGCCTCGCCCCCGCGGTCGGCTACGCGATCTTCGCCATCGCCACCAAATTCGCCTCGCAAGCCGGACTGGGTGCGGGCCCCCTGCTGGTGCTGGTGGGCGCCGCATGCGTGGCCTGCGGGGCGGTATTCTGGAAATTCCTGCCCGCGGACATCAACATGGTCTCGGCGGGCTGGGGGCTGTTCGCCGGCATTGCTTGGGCGCTCGGAACGGGGCTTGTCTCGGTGGCGCTTTCACGCTGGAACGTCCCCATCTCCAAGCTCAATCCCATCTACAACACCAATACCCTGATCACCGTGCTCTTGGGGTTGGTGATCTTCTCCGAATGGAAACAGGCCAACCCGCTTCCGTTGCTGGGAGGCGCGGCCCTCATCCTGGCCGGATCGCTCCTGGTCTCCAACGCCTGATCGAGACCGCAGTAGCGACGGTAGGAGGCGAGAAGGCGCGGCAGGCGAATCGGCGGCCCACCCCCCAGGAGCCCGGCAGACGACCTGCCGACCCGCGGCCAGCCAGACCATCGCCGACCCGGAATTCATCCACCGAGCCGTGCCATCGGGCTGCGGCCGCAGAGTAGTCAAAATCCGTCCGCGCGCGTCCACGATCCTCGCCGGTCCCGCGAGGCCATCGAAAACCCAACCATCGGCGACGCGCCGGATCCTGAGGTCGCTTTTTGGCTTCGCGCCACGCAAGCCGGTGCCGGCCTCCTCCCGGAAGGCCACCGCTCCATAGAAAGCGGGGATGGGGACGACGGAACCAGCGAGCCCTCCCCCTTGGGCGTCGATCCACGAACCCGGCCCCGGAGCCCAACCGATCGATGCCGGCCCTTCGTTGAACCCCAGCGCCATTCCCACGTCCGTCGGCACCAGGGAATCGGGAACCCGCCGAAGCGAGGCGTCGTCCAGCCACCAAACAGAATCCGTCGCCGAATTGTGGAAGTCCACGCGGGCGCGGGTGTCGGCTTCCTTGATCCTGGCGGCCATTTCAAACTCGCGCCAGAACGTGTCCAACCGGACCTTGGCATCCAGTCCCAGCGAGGCGTAGTTGCCGTATCCCCGCCGCAGCACCGCCTGCACGGCCTGGCCCGGCTGCTTCGCCTTGGCCCGAAACCGCAGCCACCACCACTGTCCAGCCTCCACGGAAAATTCCGCGGAGCTTCCGCACAACGGGCTACGGGTGGTCGTGTCCTGCAGGTAGGCCATCCTCATGCAGCGCCCGGCATCGCACTGGGAGGACGAATCGCGTTGCACCTTGGCGAAGGGGCCGGGCCAGGCGGTCCATCCCAGAGCGGTGGAATCGAATCCCTTGTTGCGCAAGGCTTCCCGCCCCATGCGAGGATCGGCGGGATCCAGCCGGCGGATGCGCCGCACGAGCTTTCCAGAAGTGTCGCAGGTGGTCCAGAGGGCTTGCGCCGCGCAGACCGTGTTGCGATCCCATTGCCCGGGCGAAACCGTTTGCGGATTGGACAGATCCCAGCCCACTTGCGCGTTCTGCCCGGGAAGTCCCACCAGCACGTTGTCTTCCAGCAGGTTCCCGTACATGTCGGCCATCACGATCTTGTCGTGGGCCAATCGCGCCTGGCCGGAGCGGTTGCCCACCAAAAGATTCCCGCGAGCCGAAATGTTCCTGTTGTTGTGAAGGAACAATCCGATGCTGTTGCCCACGCTGACGTTGGAATCCACCCGGATGTCGTGCGAGGCGTCGTCCAGGTAGATCCCCTGCGAGGCTTCCCAAGCACGCGCCCAACCCGTGCGCTCCCCCACCGCGTCGCGCACGATGTTGCGTCGGATCACGCTCCCCGCCGACCCGGGTTTGTCGAAGGTTCCCGTCCATGTGTAGATTCCCGCGCAGTCGTCGGTGGTCATGCAACTGCGGGAAACCACGTTTTCTTCCACCCTCGTGTCGATCCCCAGAAATCCGATCCCGATGTATCCGGTGGAATCGACCACGTTGCGGCGGATCACGGCCGAATCCCCACCCACGTTGATCGCCCGGCCCGCACAGCATCCGTTGCCCATCGCCGCCGGCCCCAACCACCTTCCCTGGGCGGTCAGGCGAACCTCGTTGCCCTCGATACGGTAATTCTTTCCGTAGGCGCTCACTCCGTAGCGGTTGGCCCCCACGATGGTGTTTGACAATATTTGCCCCGCCGCGCCGATCATGTCCACGCCGTTCTGGTCGGGATGGAGGATGCGGCAACCCTCGATCACCACGTTGGCACCCGAGGCGTGGAAGGCGGAAAACGCGGCATGCTCCAATTGGATCCCGGTCACCTTCACCCAGGAAGACCCCCCCAGGTCGAGATTGTAGTAGCGGATCGAGGCTTCCACTTTGCTGGCGGAACCTGTCCATCGCAAGGTGCTGTCGGAAGCGGTGAAGGCCCATGCGTCCTGGCCGGCTCGGAAGGCCGAGGGATGGTTGGAAAGGAAGAACCTCACGCTGTCTGGATAGGCGTACACCGCCTTGGTGTCGGGCACCAGCCTCCCGGCGACCTGACGGGCCACCTTGTGGGTTTCCAGCGTCCACATGGCGCTGCGCAGATGGATGGACGCCCCCCGCCAATCCGCCGATGCCACCGAGGCCGCGCTCAGGGCCGTATCGGCTTCCACGGAGCCTGCCACGAGCCATCCCGTTTGGGGAAAGCGCGCCACCGCAAGCACTCCCCGCCCGTCGAAGACGCGCGCGACCACACCGCCCGCCACCTTCGCACTCCAGCCATCCGCACCAAAGACCCCTGCGAGTTCATCCGAGCCGGTGATCCTGGGCATCTGGTTGCCGCTTCCGTAGGGCGCCACCACGATCCGCGAGGTTTCGTTCCCGGATCGCGGTATCCGCAACGTTTCCCGCCAAATTCCGTCCCGACGCAGCAGCACCGAATCGCCGGGCGCGAGCGCGACACCCCCGACCTTGGCAAGGGATTTCCAGGGCGTGGCCGGGTCCTGCGCCTGGGCCAGGGTGCGCGCATCGTCGCCATCGGGCGCGAAGTGGATGCTCGCCGCACGGGCAGGCTCAATCGCAAAGCCAAGTGCCAACCAAGCCAGGAGGGGAATCGAACGAAGGTGGATCGGCGACACAGGAACCTCCCTTGGGATCCTCCCATTGTAACACCTTCCGTTTGCGCCCACCGAGTGCTGGATGCCGAGGGGGCAAACTTGTACCCTGCTTGCAGCGCTGTGGCCGATTGGGGGGATCTGAGATGTGGACGATTCGCAAGGGTGAAGATCGAGGCGGGTTCGAATTCGGGTGGCTTTCCACCCGGCACAGTTTCAGCTTCGGGGATTATTTCGACGACGAATGGATGGGATTCTCCGTCTTGCGGGTGATCAACGAGGACATGGTGGCTCCCGGCACTGGCTTTGGAATGCACGGCCACAAGAACATGGAAATCCTCACCTGGGTGCTATCGGGAACCTTGCGCCACCAGGACAGCCTGGGACATGTCCAAGATCTGTCGCCCGGCGAAATCCAGCGGATGAGCGCGGGCGCCGGCATCCGCCACGCCGAGACGAATCCTTCCGGTTCCGATCAGGTCCACCTCCTGCAGATCTGGATCCAGCCTTCGCGCCCCGGCTTGGCTCCGTCGTACGAGCAGATCGCCATTCCCGACGGCGCCTTGGACGGGAAGCTGTTCGCGGTGGCCACGCCGGACGGGAAGGTGGGCTCGGTGAAAATCCAGCAGGATGCCACGCTTCTGGTCGGACGCTTCCAGGCCGGGCAGATTCTGTCGCATGCGGTTCCCGCAGGGCGCAAGGCCTGGGTGCAGGTGGCGCACGGCTCGTGCACGGTCGGGGGGCTTTCGTTGCAGGCGGGCGATGCGGTCTTTACGACGGACGATGCGTTGGTGGAGGTGGTGGCCGATGGGGATGGCGAGGTGCTGGTGTTCGATCTTCCCTGATAGGCTTTCTTGACTGCGTCGGCTTTTTCCAGGGCGGCCTGGATGCCGTCTCTCGGCTGCGCCGGGCTGACTTCGACTGCGTCGGGCTTTCTCCGGGGCGGCCCGGGTGCCGTATTCACGGGTCCACCGGGACCCGTGACCCCGGCCAGAGGGACGGGCGCTGTCCCTCTGGACTCCCGCGCCGGGGGCCGCGCCCTGGAACGGCCAATGCCACTGGCGCCAGGGATGCGCTGGGGATGATGGGCTGATCTCTTGGCGATGGCTTCAGGGTCGCGATCGATATCCCGGATCCATTTGGCCGTTCCACTAAGCTTGCCCCCGGACCCCCTGCCGGATTTTGTCTGGTGCCAGCCTTTCGGTTTGATCGGCCCCTAATCGTCGCCTTCGACCGTGACCGCGGAGCACGCGGCACGGTCAAGAGCGGGCATTAGGCTTTCGCCCTGACACGCTACGCCGCCACGGGCGGCACACGATAGCGCTTGGCCGGACGATGGAAGTACTTCGCAAGCTTCTGGGCGTTCTCGTGGCTGATCGGACGCTTTCCAGCGATCATCTGGGAGATGTGCGGCTGAGGAATTCCCGTCGCTTCGGCCAGCGCCTTCTGGGACGCTCCTGCCTTGAACAGATCAATGCGCAGATACGAGCCGCCATGCATACGCGACTTGATCTGCTGAGAAAGCTTGGAAGAAGTCCAATCCTCGGCGACAGAGTCCTCGTCCGACTCCACGATGCGAATCGGATAGGCTCCCTTCAGGCGCTCCAGGATGTCGACCAAGGCGTCCCTCGGACCCTTGAAACTGAATTCAATAAGGGGCGTTTTCGCGACTGCCTGCATAGTAGACCTCGATGATGATGGTACCTTTTTCGATCGTCCAGCAAGCCACCCACTTGTGCGCCAAGTGGCAGTGGTAGCGGTCCTTCCCGAGCTTGGAGTAATTCGGCCAACTCGACTGCACAGGCCCGGTGGCCGCCAGATCGTCCGTCAGATCCTGGAATGCCTCCTGGATGTGATCCGGCGCGGCTTCGATACCCTTTCCCGCCTTTTTGGTGACTTTGACCGCGAATCTCACCTCATCAATATAACATATTATAACGCTCCATTCATTTCCCGTTCCGCCGGCTGGCACCTGGCGTGGACCTCCTTGGCGCGCTCCTGCGAAACCTCTGCACGCTCGATCCCACCCCCACCCTTTTGTAATTCGGCCAAACCCTTAGGCACGGATCCCACGGCGTAAACCGGTATCCGGACTCAACTTCCCGTATACGTCTGGAAGGGAATTGCCTCCCGACCACTTACCCGGGGTACTCCATGAAGTCCACGTTCGCCAAATCCTTCGGCCTGCTCGGTCTTGCGGCCATCCCCGCGATCCAAGCGGCCAATCCTGTCATCACCCACCGGCAGCTGGCCGACCCCAACGCGTTCCTCTTCAACGACCGCATCTACGCGATGTGCTCCAACGACGACGACAACGGCAACGGCTACGACATGAAAAGCGCCGTGGTGATTTCCACCAAAGATTTGGTGAACTGGACCGACCACGGCGACGTGTTCCGCACCACGCGCGACGCCAAGTGGGCGGCAGGTTCCTACGCCCCCACGGCGGTGGCCGCCAAGGGCAAGGTCTACATGTATTTCCCCAACATCGCATCCGGTGTGGGCGTGTTGATCGCCGACAAGCCGGAGGGTCCCTACAAGGATCCGCTGGGCAAGGCGCTGGTCAGCGGAAACACGTATTGCCCCATGGCCTGGTGCTTCGATCCGGTGATCTTCGTGGACGACGACGCGGCGAAATCCGCCTACCTGATCTGGGGCGGCGGCACTCCCTACGGCAGCAACTTCCGCGGAATCGCGCTCAACGCGGACATGATCTCGGTGAAGGGCTCCACCACCACCCCCAACACCCCCAACTCCTTCGAAGGCCCCTTTGTGCACAAGTACAAGGGCAACTACTACCTCCACTATCCCATCGAGGGCAATTCCAACATCGAATACGCGATGAGCAGCACCAGTCCCATTTCCGGCTACTCCCGCAAGGGCGTGCTCCTACCCAACCCCACCCTCAACGGCCAGAACATCAACGGCGGCAACAACAGCCACGAGTCGGTCTTCGAATACAAGGGCAACTGGTACATGATGTACCACGACCGCCGCCTTTCCACGAGCAGCACCTACAAGCGCGATGTCTCCATCGACAAGGTGGAGTACAACACCGACGGCACCATGAAGCAGGTGGTGGTGACCTCCGGCATGGCGCAATTGGCGAACTTCAATCCCTACGACTCCATTCCCGCCGCCACGATGTCGGCCCAAAAGAGCATCAAGGCCAACTTCAACGCCTCCACCTGGATCAATTACCTGGTTCCGCAAAGCTCGGGGGCTTGGACCAAACTCAGCCAGGTGGATTTCGGTAACGGAGCCCTGAATTTCATGGTCGGCGCCGCAACCACCTCCACCGCCGTGAGCGTGGAGATCCGGACCGGATCGGAAACCGGCACCCTGGCCGGAACCTGCAAGATCACCGCCACGTCTTCCGCCACCACCCTGGCCACGTCCCAATGCGCCGTCACCGGCCTGACCGGCGTGAAGGATGTGTACCTGAAGTTCGTGGGGACCACCGCCAACGCGAACTTCGCTTGGTTTCGGTTCCAAGCGAGTTCGGCGATCAAGCCCATCGCCCCAAAACCCGCCGTAGCCCAGCAGGTGGATTACACCGTCCACGACTTGCGCGGAAACCTGGTGCGGCGCTTCTCCGCAGGCACATCGACAAATTCCGCCACCGCATGGAACGAACATGGACGCTCCCTTGCGGCGGGAACCTACGTGGTGCGGATCCAGTGGCCACACGAGGTGGAAGTGCGCAAGTTCGTTCGCGCGGCGGATTGAATCAGTAGGCTATGCCGCCCCTTTGCGGGGCGGCAGGGGATGTCGCCGCTGGCCAGGGGCTTGCTAGAAGCGTACCCGAACCGTCTGGGCAACATCGCCCAAAACGCCGCCGCCGAGTTGTCCCTTCGGATTTGCGCCATAACTCATCAGCACTCCGTTTTGGCCCAAGATCTCTGAATTCCAGCTTCCACAAGCCACAGCAATGGCGTCGTCAAAGAGCTTCACTGGCTTGACAACAACGCTTCCTGGCTGGTTGCCGGGGAGTTGTCCAAAAGCATTGTCTCCCATCCCATAGACTTCGCCCGATTTTAGGAGCAGAAGGGAATGCCTTTCCCCCATTGCAATCGCTTGAACCTCCTTCCCCTTGAACTCGCTCAGCTGCACCAGGCCGGTGACGGGATCTTGGTGACCAAGCCCGAGCTGTCCGTTGGAATTGTCCCCGCCTCCCCACACCGAACCATCCATCTTGGTGAAGATGAACGTATTGGAGCATTGCTCGGGTAAAACCGCCACGGAATCCAACAGTTTCACAGGTGTTCTGGAATTCAGGCCGAGAGCGGGAAAGACTCCCATTCCCCAAAGCGTTCCATCGGTTTTCCGGAAATACCCGAAATACCCGAATGTGGCTCCAAAGCCCATGTCCTCGACTCCGTCCGCGATCTTGACCAACTGATTGGTTTTTTCCATGCTCCCGAGCCCAAGTGCCCCAGAGCCATTCGACCCTGTCCCCCAAAGGGAACCATCCCGCTTTAGCACAAGTGACCCATTTCCAATTCTAGGGCGGCGCACCTTCGCCACTCCGCGAGTCACCAGGGCAGGCGTCAGAACAGGCATATCATCCCCGACGCCGGCACTTCCTAAAGTGTTTGAGCCGAGTGCCCACAACGTGCCATCGGACTGCACCCAACTGGATGCATATGGAGAAGCAGCGGCATGGACAACGGATTCGGCCAATTTCCGGGGCGGAATCACATACTCTTGAGATTGGTATTTACAACCCGTATTGCCACCAATCGCATTGCAATTGTTCTCCCCAAATCCCCACAAGCTGGAGTCACTCATGATCACCAAGGTATGGCGGCTTCCTCCGAACACCTTGACCGGAACCGCCAGCTGGTATCCCTGCTCCACCACCGGCCCGTCCACTCGCCCAGCCGCAAACCCCCGTGCCTTTAGCGTGATGGTCGTGTCGATCTGGATGCTGTCGGCGTAGATCGAATCGGCGCTGGTGGGGTCTGTGCCATTGCGCGTGAAACGGATCTTGGCGCCGGGCGTGGCGCAGGAGAGCTTCACCCAGAAACTTCCCGACCGCAGTTTGCCGTTGGTGTCGGAAAACGTCACCGCCTTGACGGTATCGGTCCGACGCTCCACGCTCACGCTGTCGCGAACCTCGTTGCCCTCCGGATCCACCGCCCGGAACTTGATCCACTGCGTGGCCACCGCCAGACTCACCCGCAGGTGGTAGCCCGTGGCATCGGCTGTCACTAGGGTGTCCTGGATCCAGGCTTGGGCGATCCGGTCGTTGTCCTTGGCATTCCAACCGACTTCCACCGAGCTTGAATCGAAAAGAACGCTCTGATCCTTGGTGCCTTCCAGCTTTGTGGCGATGGGCTTTTCCGAATCGGGGGCACGGGCCACCGAAACAAACCCGGAGACGGAGATGCCCCGTTTGTTCTTGGCCTCCAACGTGATGATCTGGGCTTTGCCGTCCGGCGGCAGATCCACCCAGTGCTCCCACACCGAGTCGTTGGCCTGCGTCGCCACCACACCGTTGATCCGCACGCTGGCGCTTTCCACTCCGGAAATGTCGGTCAGAACGCACTGCACCAGGTATTTGGCTTCCGCGAACGGGATGACCGTGCCGGATGCATTGGACGGGCTCTTCCAGGTCAGAGCCGGAGGCAGTTGTCCCGGGATCTGGTCGCGCGACACCAGCAGGACAGAATCTGTACCGTTGCCCAATCGATCCCACGCCTTGACATGGATGCGCGTGATCTCGCCGGGGCCGGCCAGATCGATCGTGGCCTTCCACTGGCCCGCGGCGGTATCCGGTTTTTTGCCCTCGATGCGCACCGAATCCAGTCCCGACGCATCCGAAACGGACACGCTCACGTCCAACGCATTGGTGTCGTAGGCCACCCGATGCCCCTGGCCGGGGGTGCCCCACTGGACCAACGGGCCCGCGCTATCGGCTTTGCGACCCACCGAAACGAATTCCGTGATGCTCAACGGCACCGAGCTCTGGGCCTTCACCGGCAGGTTCACCAGCTTGCCGTCGGGCGCCAGGGCCACCCACAGGCGCCACACCTCGTCTTCCAGCTTGGCGGGCTTTCCATCGATGGTCACGGTCTCGATCTTGCCAAAATCCGTCGCGGCGCGCCACTCCACCCAGACCCCGGCCGAATCGAACGGGACCAAGGTGCCGTTGGCCGGACCCACCAGGGTCAGGCGCGGCACCGTGGGAACAGGGGCTTCGTTGCGGCGGATGTGGATCTGGGTCTCGCTCGTGTTGTCCACCGAATCCTTCGCCTGGATCAAGACCACCTGGCTCGTGGCGCTGACCGGTACGGTCAATTCGATCGACCAATTTCCGTCCAATCCTCTTTTCGCGTCCTTGCCATCGATCTGCACCGACTTCACGCCGGAGCTATCGACAGCCGCCACCTTCACGGTCAACAATGGGTTGTCGAAGTCGCGCACCACCGATCCCACCGGATCCAGCACCGTCAGTTTGGGCCCGCTGTGATCCAAGGCTCCCGCCAATTTGAAGGTGGTGGAATAGGTCTGCACATTGCCCACGCTATCGGTCGCGTGCAGACGCAAGGTGTAGGAGCCCAGCGCGGCATTGGCCCGAGGCGCGAAGGTGGGATGCCCCGCGAAGTCCATCCGCTCCGGGCTGCTTTTCAGGTCGGGAGCATCCGCGAGGACAAATCGATCGGACCGATCGCCCGAATCGTTTTCGATCACGAACTTCACCTCCTTGATTCCCTTCTTGCCGCGGATCTTGCCCACCAAGCCCACCGCCGGCTCGCCCAGATGCAACGTGTCCAGATGCAGCGGGGTGTCCAACTGGAAGGGGTTGAGGCTTGCGGTGTCCACGCTCAGGGACGCCAGCGCCTTGCGTGCGGCCGGGTAGTCCACTGCCAGATTCCACTGGTGCACCACCTCGCCCAAGGTCAGACCGGACTTGGCCGCCAGCGTCAGAATCTGACGATTGACCTGGGCGGTATCCAAGCCGACCGGGACCAATCGCAGGTACGCCGCCGTGCTAGGGTGGCCGCGAAACACGAATTGCGCGATCGCCTGCTGGAACGCGGATTGTTTACCCGCCGCCGACGTGTCCCTTGAAGTTGTTTGGCGTGGCTTTGCGGAGGCTGTCGAAGGTGCGCAACATGGCGATCGCCAGCGAATCGGCGCCGGTACGCACGGTGCGCTTTCCCGCGATCTCCATGTAATCGACGCTCGCGCAGTGGATGACCCCGATGTGGAGGCCCAGGCGGTAGGTGTGGATGGCCAAGGTATCGCGATTGTCCAGCTGGTTGAGAAACGGCATGAGCCGGACCATCAAGCCCTTGGGGTCGACCGAGGAGGAGAAGGTGGTGGATCCGGAATCCAGCCGGGATTGATACGACAGGCTATCCGGCAGCGTTGCACTGTCCGGCACCAGAAAATGCACGTAGTGGTTTCCAGCGGAGGGCGGAGCCTCCTCCTCGATCACCGTGGTGCGTTGGCAGGAAAGAAAGATCGATAGCGCCGCCAGGGGAACGGCGGCGCGCCAGGCCTTGGGCCAGAAACGGGTGGACATGGGGGAATCTCCTTCGGGGGGTGGCTGCGTTGGAACGTAAGAACGTGCATGATGGATGTGAATGTATTGCGGGGAGGGGGTCCGTGTCTGTGATCTAAATCACACTCTCGACTGCGTCGGGCCTTTTTCGCCTGCAGCGGGAGAATCCACCTTCGTGAACGCTGGTGCAGAGGGCGTGCCCCCCCTCTGCGAAACGCTCAAATCTCCAGGAACAGCTCTCCCAGCGGCTTGCGCACCTTGGGCAGGCTCGCGTATTTGTCCGTGGCCAGGCGGTATCCCAACGGCAACGCGCAGACCGTGGCCAAGCCTTTTTCCTTCAGTCCCAGGATCTCGTCGAATTTGACCGGATCCAACCCCTCCAGCGGACAGGAATCGACACCCAATTGGGCTGCTGCGGCCATGAGGTTGCCCAGCACGATATAGGCCTGGTTGGAAGACCAGGTGTGGATTTTTTGCGCACGCGGTCCCTCCACCAAGGTGCCCACCATCATTGCGCGATACGCGGCGAGGCTTTCCGGGGCCACCCCGCGCTGTGCCACCGTGCGTGCCATGAATGCATCGATCTGGGCTACCCCGAAGGGAACCTCGACGGCGAACACCACGAAATGGCTGGCATCCGTCACTTGCGATTGGTTCCAAGCAGCCTGGCGCAAGGCTTCCCGTTTGGCGGGGTCGCGCACATCCACCAAGCGGTAGGGCTCCAGGCCAAACGAACTGGGCGAAAGGCTCGCGGCTTTGCGCAGGACCTCCCAGGTCGCATCCGGAATCTTCCGGGAGGGATCGAATTGTTTGGTGGCATAGCGCCACGAGAGGGTTTCCAGTAGCTGTTGTTCTGTTTGGCTCATAGTCCAGGAAGATACGACTCGAAAGTCCCTCGGACCTGCCCAGGCCTCAACCCGCTGTTTTGGCCTGCGCTGCGCGTACCGCCATGGCCTGGCCCAGCAGAAGATTGCCCTGTTGGATCATGTGGCGGAACGCTTCCCGCATGGTTTCCGGGAACGCCACCGCCGGCTTGCCGCGATCCACGAACACCGCTCCTAGACTTCTGCCTCCCACCTGCAGCACCCCGAACAGGAACGATCGAGATTTCAGCATGGCCAGTTCTTCCGGGATGCGGATCGCTCGAGCGGCTGGATCCCCAAGCACGTACTCCACCACCCCACCAGCCTCGATCGCTCGCGAAAGGGAATCGGCCATCTGGCGGCGCAGCAAAAACCGAAACCCCTGCACCTCGGCGGGATTTTCCCAGCCCAACCCGATGCGCCCGACCACCTGGTCGCCTCCGGCCATGGTGGCAAACAGCGCGCGTTCAAACCCCATCCCCCGATGCAGACTTTCCAGGATCAGCGGGAAAATCTCGGGCATGCGCCCCTCCTGGGCGGCCTGGGAGAGCTTTTTCAGGCAATTCAGACACACGAGGGGGTCTTCCTGTCCCGGCAATGCTTCCAGGCCGCCATCGGCTTGCAAAGGCTCGGTTCCGATGGCGGACAGACGCAGGAAAAGTTCCTGGTCCTGCTCGGGTGTGCATGGAGCGACAGGAATTGTCTGAGCGCAGGCCTTGGATCCGAACAGGATGGCGGTGTCGCGGGCTTCGCGGGAAAGTCGGGCCAAAAGCGAGGTGGTCACCGCGGGATCCATCTGGAAGCGTTCGGCGATCCGGACGATTTCGTCGCGAACTTGGGCGGTTTCCCAGCCGTTTTCCAGGGCCTGCACCCATCTCCAGGCCAGCAGGATGCAATCGGCCGCATTGGTGCTGGTGCGATTGCGAAACACCTCCATCAGCACGTTGGACAGCTTCCATTCCTCCACCAATGCCTGGGTCAGTTGGCGCAGGCTGAATCCCAATAGGGCTTTTTCCGTCGCGGCACCATCGCTGCCCGGACGCAATGCCGAGTCCAAAGCGGCCCCTTCGTCTTCGGAAAAGCACCAGAACACCAGATTGCCCACCCGGTACAGCAGCGCCCCGATAAAGACTTCTTCCGCTTGTGACTCTCGGAGCGCCTGGGCGAAGGTTCGCGCCACCAGCGCGGCATGGATGGATCGCCCCAAGTCCACCATCACGCGATCCTGTCGCCGTCCACCCAGCAGGGATTCGATCAGGGCCAAACTCACGCAGATCGTGCAGATGGTGTCCACCCCCAGGACCACGATTCCGCGCGAGACGGTTTGGATCGGGCGCCCGGAGGGGTTGTAGAACACCGTGTTGGCGATGCGCAAAACCCGTGCGGTCAGCGCAGGATCCGTGAGGATCAGTTTGCCCAAGGCTTCGCTACCTGTTTCCGGATTGCTCGCGGCTTGACGGATGTCGGTCGCCGTACGCCGAAACGCCGGCATTTCCTTGTCCACGATTCGCTTCAGCCATACGGAAAGAGACATGGCCCTCATCCTACCACATTCGCAAGGGAGGATGGCAGGTCAGGAATGGAAGCGCAAAACCACGATCTCCGGGCGCACCAGCACCCGCAAGGGAATTCCTTCGCACCCCAACCCCGACGACACCACCAAGTGGCTTTCCCCCACCCGAAAGGTCCCGTAACTCCACTTCCTGGAATACTTGCTGGGAGTCAGAAGCGCTCCCAAGAGCGGAAAGCCGATCTGCCCTCCATGGGTATGCCCGGCCAAAATGAAGCGGCTCCCCCGCCTGGCCAGCGAGGGTGCGTTGTCAGGGGTGTGCGTCAAGCACAGGTCGGCGCCTCCCGGCGGCGCTCCACTCAACGGATCGCGGCTCCCCACGAAGGGGCTGGCTGTGCCATGGACAGTGACCACTTGACCGCCGGACCGGTGCAATGCCACCCATTTGTCGTCCAGGATGGAAACCCCCGAACGGCGCAGGATCCGCCGCACATCTGCCTGGGCGACTTCGTCGTGATTGCCAAGGATGGCGTGGATGCCCAGCTGGGGCGCAAGTCTCGCTGCCCCCTGGAACGCCCGTTCCATCAACGGGGCATCCTCCGGAGCATCCAGATAATCCCCCCCCAGCAGCACCAGGTCCGGACCGATGCCGGAAATGGTGGACCAGACCCGATCATACCAAGCGCAGGACGGCATGCCATTGCAATGGAAATCAGAAACAAACGCCACCGTCAAGCCATCCAGGTGGGCTCCGACTCCGGCGAATTGGTAACTACGAACCTGGAGGGAGTCCGTGCAGACGATCCCGCTGGAGCTCCCTGCCACGGCAACGGCTTGGGATCGGGCCGAACTGAACCCGATGGCTTGCCTGGCCAGCCGGTTTCCCTCCCACCCAACCAGAAGAATGAACAACAGCCAACTCGCTCCGTCCAAAGCGCTGGTCCAAACCAACGCGCTGACCACCGGGATCGCCACGAAACCAAGCAACATCCAAGCTCCGCGTCGCAACTTGCGGCGATCGTCGGGATCTGTCATGCACAGGCGATTGAAGAGCATCAGCCAGACGAATCCGCCCACCAACGCCATGCGCAAAGCGACGATCACGCCTTCGCTCCGACCTGCTGGCCTTTCCAGAGGAATCGACCGAAGGTTCCCATCAGAGTCGCCAGGAGCACCAGCGGGATCTGTACGGCCATGGCCAACGGGAACCACACCAGCAGATTGGCGCGGGTCGTCTTGCGGGCCATCCGGAGGGTGAGGAGGAAGGCTTCGGCAAGCACGATGGCCAGTGTGGCTGCGCCACCGATGGCGGCCCAAGGGCTCCACAATCCCAAAACCAAACTGACGACGATCCAGACGTAGCTGCCGTACACCACGGAAAGCAGCCCCACTCGTTTAGGGTCGTACCGGACGCATTTGGATCCCCAGCGCTTGCGTTGCTCCCAAACCTCTTTCCAAGAGCCGGGGGGAGCTGTTTCCACGAGGGCGTCCGGGTGGTCGCCGGAAACCACTTCCCACTGGCCGGAATCCGAGAGCGATTGGACCAAAAAGTCGTCATCTCCGGAAACCACCCCCAGATGACCGGAAAATCCGCGGACCGAGTCGAATGCCTTCCGACGATAGGCGAGATTTCCCCCGTTGGCCGAGATCGGCATTCCCGCGCCGATGGCGGACGCCTGGACAGCAGCCCAACCTGTGGCTTCCAAGGCCCAGATCCCATGAAACCAAGCCGGGACCCCGTGGCTTTTGGCCGAATGGAACACCAGCCCGCAGACCGCACCGGTTCGAGGACCGAAGTACGAAACCATGGTGGACGCCCACATCGGCCCCGGCAAGTTGTCGGCATCGATCTGCAGCACGAATTCGCCCTTTGCCCTGGCCAATCCCTGGGTCAGGGCATGCTTTTTTGGGGCACGACCGGTCGGGAGTTCGTCCACCCTCACCACCTCGATCCGCTCGGCGAACGCGGAAAGAATCTGGGGGGTGCCGTCGGTGGAGCGATCGTCGATCACCACGATCTGGGGACAAATTCTGTCGCATTTTTGGGACAGCAGCGCGGGCAACAGCCTCTGCAGATTGTCGGCTTCGTTGCGGGCGGCCACGAGAATGGTCACCACGACATCCTGGGTCACCGGGTGGAGCTTGGCTTGCGTGTGCAGGCCGCGCCAGAGCCACCGGAAGAAGGCGATATGGAACGCGGCGAACCCGACACCCAGAGAGGGCGCGAGGAAGGCGGAGTGACCGATCACCGGACAGCCGCAAAGACGAAGACTGCGACGGGAATGTCGGCGAGAAGGCTCAGGAGAGCTTGTCCTTGAGGCCTGCGAGTTTGGCCCAACGCGGATCGACAGGAGGCTCCTCGTCGGGAATTTCTTCGGGAAGCACTCCTTCCGGAAGCGCGACTCCCGGCTTGACCGGCACCAAGGGACGCTCCAGTTCCACGACTTGGCGAACGATTTCGGCGATGTCCAGTTCCCGGAGGTCTTCCGGAATCGTGGCCTCGAAAATCTCTTCGCTTTCGTCGCTCCATTCCACCTCCTGGCAAGTCGCCGAGCGGCGCAACAAAAGTTGGAAGGAAGCGGAAAGCCCATGCTCGAATGGCTCCAGACTGCGGCCGCACAGCTCCTGCGTCTGGCACTGCAACTCGAACTTGACCACGGTTTCCCTCGCCCCGGTGTCGGCGACACCCTTCAGGTGCACCTCGCCGACAACCTCGGCTTCGATCAACTCCGGGACATCCTGCGAAGAAAACCGAAGGTCGATGTCCGTCTTGGAGCGAACCCACCGAAGAATGGGCAAACACAGAGGATTGGATGATTGGGAGCCTTTCATGCTCGCAAAGATACCCCCATCCACCTCACTTCGGCTTGGCGTCCTTCGATCGAAGAACGGCTTCGTTGACCGTGCGCCGTGCGAGAGTGACGGAAGAATCCACTCCGGCGGCCAAAAGTTCGGTGAGCGAAGAGAATTCATCGCGCGAAACCGAGATCACGGTGCCGCGAGGACTGGAAAGGCTGGGCGCCAAAAACCAGGATTTTCCTTCCGGGTAGGCATACACGCGAAGCGATGGCGCCTTGGCGGCAGTGTCCACCACTTCGAAACCCGCCACCGGGAGTGCGGTGCGGTAGGCCTCCAGGAGAGCACGGCCGCTATCCGGGCACTCGGGGCACTTGACTTCCAAGCGCATGGATGCCGCAGGTGGACCAGCGAATAGTGTGGTGAGGGAAAGGAAGATCGTCGCGAAAAAGGGAATCTTCATGGGTGGGGGTCCCGTTGGACGGTAGGTGGTGAAGTAAAGGGGAATCTACGCAGTTTGGCGCGATTGTCCAGTGCAATGGCGCCAAACCGACAAATGATCTCAGTTGATCATGACGACCGCGCCTTTGACGGTGTTCAAAACCGTGGCCTCCACGTTCGTGTTGACACCGGTCATCTTGTTGATGAGGCCAGCCTTGGATTCCACGTTGACCGTGCCCTCCAGTTTGACGTTCAATCCCTTGATGCCGGCATCCATGGTGGCTTCGGCCGCGATCTTCTGCTGGGCCTTGAGGTTGATGTTCATGGCTTCCTGCTTGATGTCGCCCGCGGCCGCCTTCATGCTGATGGCACCGGAATCGGCTTGCATCGTGATGTCCTTGGCCTTGACCTTCATGGAGCCCTTGGCGGTGATCTCCAGGTCGCCCTCGGTCTTGAGGATCAGCTTGTTGCCGCCCATGTCCAGCTGGATGATGTTCTTCTTGTTGCCATCCTGGAGGGTGATCATCTTGCCGTCGTCGTCCATCTTCAGCAGATGGCCGCCGGCGGTCTGGATGGACACCACCTTCTTGTCGTCGCTGAGGGTGACGATGTGGCCGGAATCCGTCTGGAGGGTGGCGATGCCCTTCTTGGATTCGATGCGGAACTTGTGTTTGCCGTCGGAAACGGACAGTTCCAGGGTGTCGCCCTTGTCGTCCAGGTGCAGCCGGTGTTTGTTGACCGTCTCCAGAAGCATTCCCGCCACGCCTGCCTCGTCTTCGAGGGAGATCTTGCGGCCTCCCGAAGATTGGATGTGGATGCGGGTCTTGTCCTTCTGGTCGTCCAGGGTGAGGATGTTTCCCGTGGCGGTCTTGACCACGGACTGGCTCTTGTTGCCCGAGCTGACGGGGCTCTTGTTGGAGGGGTTGGGCAGCGTGCCGATCGCGATCGGCTTGTCGATGTCGCCATCCTCGAAGGCGATGACAAGATCCGTCCCCGCGTGCAAAGGCATGTGCATGCCGTAGCCGGGACCGGAGTAGGGCTGGGCCAGCCGCACCGGAGGCGTGGCTTGGCCTTCCTTGGCATCGCCGGCATCGAAGGGGAACCGCGCGCGGTAGCGGCCAGCGTCGTCCAGGTGGGCGTATTCGCCGTCCTTGGGTCCGTCGGTCTTGACCACCAGGACTCCGGGCACGCGGGTGCGTTCCTCCCAGGGGCTCTGACGGAAATTGACTCCGGAAGGTTGGAACACCACGGTGTTGCTGTAGTGGGAGTCCTCCCCGTTGCCCAGGAGCGACCCTTCCTGCGACCCGGCATGCTTGACTTCGACGATGATGTATTCGCCCGTCAAACCCCAGTTGCCGCGTTTTTCCTTGGAGGCGTCCTTCTGCTCGTCGATGGAGAACTTCGTTCCCACCCGCAGCATCGGGTTGTGGGTGGTGCAACTGAGCCGGTTGCGCGCGCAGGATTCCGATTCCGACATGTGCTTGGCGATGCGATTGAGGTCGCCGGGCTTTTCCAGGTCCACCTCGTGGCGGACCCATTCCCCTTGCCCGTCCGCCTTGGCCTCGCCTCTTTGGATGGCGCCAGGCTTTTGGTAGTCGTAACCGGAAAGTTTGACGGCGCCACGATGCATGGCGTGGGAGCGACGGACCGAATAGAGCGCATCAAAATCACTTTCCACCAACCCCGCTCCGGGGCGGTAGGCCATGGCATCGGCTTGCTCGGACGGAAAGAACGCGTCGTTCTTGTCGGCAAGCACGAGCTTCACATCTTCGCCCTCCACCCGGTCGAAGAAGAAGATCCCCGCGGAATGGGCAGTGCGCTTGAGAAACACCAGATCCGATTCGTTGTACTGGACGTGCAACTCGCGCTTGGGGTAGGATTCCGTCATTTTTTCGACCAGGAAATTCCCCTCGATCTTGGCGGCTTTCAGCACTTCCTTCATGATTTCCGGCGCGGTCTTGTTCTGGAAGACCCGGTTGTGCTGGGAATAGCCCAAAAGCGCCACGCGGCTGGCCAAGGTGATCTCGTAGCGGCTGGTCATCGCGTCGAATGGCTCTTCGTGGCATTCCACCACCACACCGCGCAGGAGATGCTCGCCGTTGACGTAGATCTTGAGCATCGCCTCCTGGCCGACGATGTCTTCGTGGGCTACACCGAGGGTCTTGGAGATGGCCAGGATCTTGATCTGGGTCGCGGCGGACACGGATTCGATCGCCGAAAACCGCAACACGCCGAAGGCCGCGTCCAGGCCTTGGACTTCGAACGTGTAGATGGTGGTGTTTGCTAGTGCCATGCGGGGATCCTCCGGTTAGGGATTCGGGGTTGCAACGGGGGAGGTTTCCGCGGGGACGGATTCCTCCTCGGGGGGGGTGGGGGCGTTGGCATCGTCGAGGCGGAAGAACGGCTTGCCGTCGTCGCCCAGGCCGATCGCGATGCGATTGCCTGGAGTTCCTTCCGCGACCCGTTCCAAAAGCAGGGCGGACACGCCCGGCAGGATGTCGCGATCGAGCAAGGAGTCCAGCAATCGCGCGCCGGACTGCACCAGATTGCATTGTTCCACGATGTGGTCCAGAAGCTGCTCGGAGCAGGCCATCTGCACGCCGTGCTGGTCGGCCAGACGATGCGCGACCTTGTCCAATTTCTGTCCAACGATGCGACGCAGCGAATCGGCGCCCAGCGGAAGGAACGGAATGACCTTGCAACGGGCCAGCAGGGCGGGCATGAAGTGCTCGGTGAGCTCCGGAGTGATGGCCTCTGTGTATTCCTCGTAGGCGAACTGGTTTTCCGCGTCCGTGGCCATCCGCACGATGGTGTCCGTGCCCAGGTTTGAGGTCATGATGATCACGGTGTTGCGGAAACTGATGTCGCGCCCTTCGCCGTCGCGGATCACGCCCTGATCGAATACCTGGTAGAACAGGTTCAATACGTCCTTGTGGGCCTTTTCGATCTCGTCGAGGATCACCACGGTGTAGGGATTCTTGCGCACGCCTTCGGTCAGCACGCCACCGTCGCCGTAGCCCACATAGCCTGCGCTCGCTCCTTTGAGCGCGGTCACGGAGATGGAATCCTGGTACTCGGACATGGAAAGCGTGACCACGGAGCGTTCGCCACCGTAGAGCAGATCCGCGATCGCCTTGGCGACCTCGGTCTTGCCCACACCGCTGGGGCCGGTGATCAGGAAAACGCCCTTCGGGGTTTCGGGGCGCGTGAGTCCCATGCGCGCGGAGCGGATGGTCTGCGTCAATTCCCGTACGCCCCAGGGCTGGCCGATCACGCGCGAATTGATGATGGAATCCATTTCCAGAAGCAACTTGGCTTCGTCGCGCATCATGTTGCCGGCAGGGATGCCGGTCCATTCTTCGATCACCTGCGAAAGCACCGCGCTCGTGACATACACGTGCACCAAGGGCTTGTCGCCTTGCATCGCGCCCAGTTCATCCCAAAGCTTCTGGCGGGCATCCAAGGCGATATCCGTCGGTGCATTGAGGATCTCGTGGACCTTGGCCAGTTCGACCTTCCACTTGGCTTCGACCTCCACCACCTTCGCCTGCACTGCCTGGAGACGCTCGTGGAGCAGGGTCTTGCGGACCACGTCCACCACGCCCGGCTTGAGGTTCTCGTCGTGGTCGAGCGAATCCAGTTCGGACTTGATGTCCAGGATTTCCATGTCCATGCGGACCAGTTCGGCAGGCCGCGTGGTCAGACCCATACGCACCCGGGCGGCGGCGGTGTCCAACAGGTCTACCGCCTTGTCCGGCAACTGGCGACCCGCGATGAAACGGTTGGACAGGTCGCAAGCGGCTTCCACGGCCTCGTGGGAGATGCGGACCTTGTGGAAGGACTCGTACTTCTCGCGCAGACCGCGCAGCATGGTGGCCGCCACGGTGGGATCCGGCTCGGGGATCACCACCTGCTGGAACCGACGGGCGATGGCCGGGTCCTTTTCCAGGTACTTGCGAAATTCCGTGAACGTGGTGGCCGCGATGCACTTCATTTCGCCGCGGGCCAGTTCCGGCTTGAGGAGGTTGGCCGCATCGGACTTGCCGGCTTCGCCACCGGCGCCGATCAGGGTATGGGCCTCGTCGATGAACAAGATGACGGGCGTGGAGGATTCCTTGACTTCCCGGATCACGCTCTTGAGACGGTTCTCGAATTCGCCGCGCACACCGGCGCCGGCAGACAGAAGCCCCAGATCCAACGACAGCAGTCGCACGCCCTTGATCACGTCGGGGACTTCGCCCTGGGCGATCTTGAGGGCCAAGCCTTCCACCACCGCGGTCTTGCCCACACCGGCCTCGCCGATGAAGATGGGATTGTTCTTGCGGCGGCGCGAAAGGATGTCGATCGCCTGACGGATTTCGTCATCACGCCCGAAGATGGGGTCGATCTTTCCCTTGCGGGCCATCTCGGTGAAGTCCACGGTGAACTTGTCCAGCGCACCGCCCTCTTCCTTGCCCCCCGCGCCCGCCTTGGGGGCGGGCATGGTCTTGGACTCGGCGCTTTTCTGGACGATGACCTTCTCGAAATTGTCGCGGATCTTTTCCGAACGAAGCGAACTGCGGAAGAAATCCTGCAGATCCGGTCCCAACTGGTGGAGGGTCTCGGACATGGCCATCACGATGGCGGCCGACCGGATGGCGTCTTGGCCCAGGTTCAAGGAGGATTCCGCCCAGGCTCGCTCCAAAAGCTCGATCAGGGCAGGCGAGAAGACCGGCCGCGCGGTGTTTCCGGTTTTGTGGCCACGCAGCTCTTCCTGCAACAGGCCCCGCAACATGTTCCGCTCGAGCTGGCAGATTTCCAGGATGGAGGCCATGTCGCCTTGTTCGTCTTCCACGATCTGCGCCAACAGATGGACCGGAGTCGCCTCGTAGTGCGTGCGGGCGACACAAGCGCCGACGGCCCCTTCCAGAAACCGGGTGCAGGCGGGGTTGAGGCGCGACAGGAGTTTGCGGAGGTCTTTGGCGATCATGTTCGTCCTGTGGGAAATCGTTGGAATTGAATCAGCTCGAAAGCACAGCTAAGAGGCCGAGCCTCCCTGGCGCGTCAGTTATCCGCCACGATGGTTTCTGGGTCTGGATTGGAAGTGGCTTTTTTCGGAGCTCGGATCACAACGGCCCGGTCCTGAGTGATCCCCAGGACGGCATTGGCACTGGCAGCGAGACCAACCGTGGCCAGCGCCTTCCAAAAGCCGGATCCGAGGCTTCCCGACGACCCGCTACCCGCGTCGCCCATCACGCCGATCACTCCAGCGGCGATGGCCCGGTCCACTCGCCCATCCGACCACACGGTGATGTCCTTGATCCGCTTGCCGGAAGAGCCTTTCACCAACACGAAATTGAATTTGAGCTGGTCGCCGGTTTTTTCCACCGACGGGATCAAAAGCTCGGATGCGTTCATTTTGGTGGAGATCCGCTGGAAGCAGATGTCGGTGCACGAGGTTGGAACCAACACGTTCTGGTCGAACAGCCGTTGGCGGGTCTCCTGCATGGAAACGACCTTCACCGAGGGGTACTGCGAAGCGATGTCCCAAGTGCGATCCCACAATTGGCGCAGCACGGCTTTGTCGAGGATCCCCCGGCCCTGGAAGTCCATGACGACCAACCCCGGTTCCCCGGCCTGGAGTGCGGCGGCGGCGGCAAGCAGGAAGGCTGCGAATTTCACTGGGATCACCCTTTCAGTTGGCTGCGATGTAATCGTTCAAAAATTGACGAGAGAGATCGTCCACTTCGCTCAAGAGTTCGTCTTCGCGGTATTCGCCCATTTTCCAGGCATCCCAGGTAGGGGCATCGACGATCTTGTTGTTGGAGCCAAGGTACGAGCTTTGGCAAAGCTCCATGCGCATGTGCACCACAAAAAGGCCGTCCGAGCTTTGGACATTGCTCACGAACAGTTTCAGAGCCACGGAGCCATCGTCGACGATCTGGACTTTTCTGGCTTCCAATCGGCGTTTGACGTGTTCTGTGAAAGCTTCCTGGTGCTGTTCCAGCGCACCGGTGCAAACGACGCGTACGGCAACGCCGTATTGGCGCAATCCAGCGAGGGCTTCACGGCCATAATAGGCCGCAGCCGAACTTGGAGCGGGCAGCAATGCCAAGGTGGCGATCATGGTTAGGAGAGTCAATGAGCGGTGGACCATTTTACTCTTGACAACCTAGCTACGTTTTGTCGCGTGGTCACCTTCCTAGCAGGCTCCAAGCCAGTTCTCCGCACCGGTAGCGTCCTGGGAATCCTCGGGATCCTTTCCGGATGCGGTCCCAAGTTCGTCCAACTGGGCGAAAATCGCCAGGGTTACACCCGCGAACAAGGCAGGAATCTTGGCGCGAGAATGATCCTGACCGGCGGATTCGACGTCACGCCCCTCAAAAACGTGGCGGAAACCTTTCTGGGCTGGCCCTACCTCTATGGCGGTACGGGCCCGGATGGGATCGACTGTTCCGCCTTCTGCCAACAGGTGATGCGACGCACCTACGGGATGGAACTCCCCCGCACCGCCGCATTGCAGAGCAATCTGGGCGTTCCCGTTTTCCGGTTCGGCCTGCAGCCGGGTGACTTCGTTTTCTTCAATGCCGGCCCGGGCTACAACGCCGACTCCATCACGCACGTGGGCATCTTCATGGGCAATGGAAAATTCATCAACGCCACGACATCCGGTGGCGTTCGGTATTGCAGCCTGGACGAAAACTACTGGTCGCAGCGCTACCAATTGGCGCGCCGTTTCCCCAACCTGAAAATCCTCGACTCGTTGCGCCGTTAACGCCTCGTGCGCGCCTGCAGGTCGACGATGGTTCGCTGCAAGTCCTGAACCTGGGTTTCCAGCCGACGGACACGGTCTTCCACGGAGCCTCCTGCCGGAGGAGGTGCGATGGCCGTCCCTCCCGAGGTGGCTGTGCCCGTGGTGGTGGATCCGCCCGGCGGCGGATTGGGACGCACAGCACCACCAGCCGTCACACCGCCTTGCCGTACGGTGTATCCCAAGTTGTATCTGGTGAAGATCGCGGCGATCGCCGGGACCTCGGTTCCCCTGGCTTCCGTCAATTTGGTCAACGCCGCGTTGATATTTTCCAACACCTGAGCCGACCTGGTGCGATTGACGGCGATCACATAGTTGTCTTCCGAAAGACTCACGTCCAGAAGCCGAAGCGAAGGGTTGCGGGCCACCTCCGATTGCAGGGTGGAGCGGTCGTGCACCATGCCTTCGGCTTCGTTGCGTTGCAGCATCGCCAAGCCATCCGCACTGGTGGGGACAATTTCCAGTCTCGCCTGGGGGATGAAGTTTTCGATGAGCCTGTCGGCGTTGCTTTCCGGAGTGGCGGCAACGGGTCTGCCGTTGAGGTCGCCCAGCGTAAACACGTTTTGGTTGGAACGCAACACGATGATCCCCAGCCCCGTGCGAAAGTAGGGGGCTGTGGCATTGAAACGCTGACGCAATTCCGGAGTGGACTTCACGGAGCCGATCAAGAGATCGATCTGGTCTCGATCCAACAGCTCTTCTCCTTCGCGCTGCGAAGCGACCTCGCGCACCGTGAAGGTGCGATTGTGATGCCTGGCGATGGCCGATATCAGTTCATACTCGATCCCCGGCCTTTGGGCATCCAGCCGGTTGTAGCCAAATGGCCGGTTATCGGTTCGAAAGCCTACCACGAGGGTTCTGCATCGTTCCCAGGATCGTGCCGACAGGGTTCCCACCAGCACCAGGACCCCAAACAAAATTCGACGCATCACTTCACCTCCGTCACAACCCGGAACCCAATGTACTTGGCTCCCGATTGCGAGGCGACATCCACCAATCGACCTGTCTCCAGGCAGCGCTCACGGGGCAGGCTGAAGAATCCTCCCGCCATGTAAGCCACCGACCCACCGGCGCGATCGTTTTCCACCCATTCGGCGACATTTCCGATCAGGTTGTACATGCCCGGACCCTGGGGACGGCTGTCCACGGCTTCCGGAGCATCCGTGCCGCAGGCGACCATGGCGCCGGACAGGCGGAGATTTTCCGCTTCCTTGCGCCATTCACCCACGTTGGGCAAGCGCTTTCCAACGCTGTTGGCGTAGGCCCGGGCGTCGGCGATCGAAACACTCACCACGGGGTAGTTGGAATAGCGTGGATCCGTGAAATACCCTGGCATGGATGGAATGTCCGGGTCCGGTGGGTAGCCATGGCCGGTCTTATCACAGAACTCCTTGTACTCGGCGTTGGTCACTTCTCGGCCGGCAAACAGGACGTGGGCCGGTGCGTTGATCGGGGCCGACTGCGTGGGCAGCGGGTAAGGGACAGCCAAGCCGCTTCCCTTGGACGCGTTCGGGCTGGCCACTTGCGGGCCTGCCACGGAAAAGCCCCAAGTCATGGAGGCTCTCAACCCCCACCGGGTTTCCTGGTTGGAGGCGATGAGCCCGAGCGGGATGCCAAACTCGAAGGCTGCCGAAGGCGTGGCGTACCAGACCACTCCGGGAGTGGCTGTGAACAGGTATTTTTCGGCATGGGCGGTGTAAGAGCCGCGCAAATCGGGGAAGTCGTACTCCAGGTTTCCTTGCAAAAGCGGGAGCACCTGATCAAAAAACAGCATCCCTGCGCGCGCCGAGAGAAAAAGTCTGCCGCCAGGACTCATCAGCTTGCGTGGGTCGGCCGTGTCTCGGTTGGATGTGTCCATGGAGTTGACACGAATGCTGTAACCCAGGTTTCCTGCCACGTCGAGCTTCTTGATCCGTTGGCTGGTGATGAGCGTGATGCTGAAGGCATCGGAAATAGGCGACATCGGCGAGATTTTTTTGCTGCCGAAAGCCCAGTTCAGGTCCAGCGCGGAGTTGATCTGAGGAACGGTCCACTTGAGTCCCATGCCGACTCCCGCCAACCCGAAAGCCCCCGATTCCGTCCAGGGCTCGGTGCGATTGGCCAGCGGGTAGGAGAAGTGGGTTTCCAGTCCGAAAGGGAAGCCGACCCTCACGTGGAGCGGAAGCTCCATGCTGGTGGGGATGGAGTCCGGAGGATAGGAGGATGAAGCCGACTGGACACCGGCCACGGCCGCTGTGCCTGCCGCCGCCCCGTCTGTTGGGGGCTTGGTTGGATCCAGTTTCTTTTTGGTTTGCATCCCGATATAGCGAAGGTACTGGATCCCCGTGCCGAGCTGGACCTTCCAGGGTGCGATGGACAGAAGCTCCATCCCCATGGCCTTTGTGCGGTACTCGAAAGTGTGTTGCAGGAGCGTGGTTTGGCCTGCCCCCACGCTCACGTCGTAACGGACCGGCATATAGGCGGGGTCGGCGGGCCGCAAGAGCACCGTGTGATCGATTGCCTTCATGCTCTCGTTCACATACGGAGTCCGTTGGCGCTCGGCTTCCTTCTGGTCGTCCAAAATGACATACGCACTGTCCGGAGTGGTCACCACCTGGAGCGTTCCGCGGTCCTGGGCGAAGACCCCGGCGACGGCAAAAAGTGTGATTCCGAGAATGTGACGTAAAGAAAATCGCGGTTGGCGCATCAGGATCCTTTGGAGGCCCGTTATGTACTTGCGTCCAAAAATAGACTACCTGAGGCCATGGTTTCTAGCTTCAGACTTTCCCTATACACGAGGATCGAACGCACATGACCGGCAAAGTCGCTTGGAAGGAAGGTCTAGCCTTGCTCCCCCAGCATTTCCAGCGCGCCGAAGAGACCTGGCGCGAGGATCTGCATTCGCATTTCGGGCACCCTCCTTCGCGCGGGTTCGGCTTCTCCAGGCTGAATCTGGACCAGACCCAGTTGGCCTCGGCAGGATTGTTTCGGATCGAGACTTGTGCCGGGGTGTTTCCGGGAGGTCACCGCTTCGATTCGGAACGCGGGCAAACCCTGGCCTTGCATCGGCAGGTGCCCAACGGCCTGGGCATGGAAATCCAACGGATCACCGTGTTTTTGGCCATGAAGGCACCCTCCGACGGTGCGGCCAACCTGGGAACGGAGGCGGCCTTCGGCGAATATGGCGCCCAACTGCCCGACTCCTCCACCGGACGCTCGCGCCGGGAAGTGGTCCTTTGCTCGCCCAATCTTTCGGTGCGATTTTCCACCGATGCCAACGACGGATTCCTTCTTCTTCCGGTTTGCGCCCTTTTGCGCGGCGACCAGGGACAAGCCACCGTCGCGACGGATTTCCTCCCCACGCTGCTGGATGTCAACGCCTGGGAGCCGCTCGCACTGATGATTCAGAAATTGTCCGGGATCATCCAGATGCGCTGTCGAACGCTGGAGCAACAAAATCCGTCCGTGGATACCCAAGGCATGCGCCAATGGCTGGAGTGCCTCCACTTGCGCGCCCACCAGCCGCTTCTGGATCAGGCCGCATCCACCCTGGAAACCCATCCGGCGGAACTGTTCCGTTCGCTTCTGTCGCTTTCGGGCGGCCTGGTCTTCACCAGGGCATTGTCCATTCCGTCGGCCGCCTACAAGCATTCGGAGATGTCCGCCTGCGTGTTGGGCCTGTTCAACGTGTTGTTCAGCGCACTGGCTGCGGAAATCCGCACCGACAACCTGGTCAAGGCGATGAACCGCGAAGCGCCTGTCCTGTTCAGCCTCCAGCTGCCGCGCGAGAACTGGAAGGCAGGCAAGAAATTCTTCTTGGCCATCCGGACGTCCCTCACGCCTGACCAACTCGTGGTCCAATTTGGGCAACACGCCAAGGCGGCTGCGCGTTCCAAACTCCAGGCGATCATCACCAGCGCCCTTCCCGGTGTGGAATCCCGACTATCGCCGCCGCCGGCCTTCTTTCGGGCCACCGGCCAGCACTGTTTCGAGCTTCTCCCCGGCGGGGCGATGTGGCAAACGGTGGTGGACGAAGGATTCCTCGGCGTCTACACTCCCGCCAACCTGGACGTAACGTCCATAGAGCTCCTGATCGAAGGAGGCTGATCCATGCAGCCATTGTCCACCCATACCAGACCCATCTTCCGTCGCGGTCTGTCTCTTTCCTCCAGCTGCCCGGCCAGCGCGGACGATCTACGTCGCGAGCTGACCAAACAGCTGTCGGATTTCGACGAGCGCGCCCGAAGGGACGGTCACTCAAGCGCCGTCGTCGAGGAAGCCCGCTACGCCTTGTGCGCATGGCTCGACGAAATGGTCTTTTCCAGCACCCCGTTTTCCATCGACTGGCTCGGCCATTCGCTGGCCGTGGCCCACTTCCAGGACCAGGCGGCGGGCAACAATTTCTTTTCGCGCATGGAGCGACTCCACCAGCGAGCGGATCTGGCCAGCTCCCTGGAGATCTACGCCCGTTGCATCCTGCTGGGGTTCAAGGGGCAGTACCAGCTGGAAGATCCCTCCCGGCTGCAAGGGGTGGTGGCAGACGTGCAGCGCAAGGCCGCCGACAGTTCCTGGCGCTCGGCGCCCTGGTTTTCCGCGCTGGTCCACGAACCGGGCAAGCGCGGCAAGGAACGCACCGGCAGATTCCTGGTTTGGATCGGGCTTGGCGCCTTGATCCTCTCGTTTGCGATCTACACCATTCTTTCCTGGCTCGCCCGGAACAGCTGACGGGAGCCTACTCATGCGCACGTTGAAGTCTTTCTGGTTTTGGTTCCTGGTCGTATGGATCCTGGTCGGCATCACCGCCGTCCTGGTTTTGGCCATCAAATTCCCGCCCTGGTCCTGGATGCACACCGCCGGTGCGGTCGTGTGGTTCCTGGTCGGAATCCTCATCGGGGTTTTCCTTCGCCAACGCGCCCTGATCGCAAGCCTCTCCAAGGGCTCCGAATCGCGCTCGCAGGACAACTTCCTGGAAAGCTGGAAAACATCCTTCGCCTCGGACCTGGCCAAACTCGCCGAATCCGCAGGTTCGGCGAAAGACGGCGGCATCAACGCGCGCCGGTTGGTCTGGACGCTGTCTCCGGACGTGGACCAGGCCAAGACCTTGTTGGAGGCCGCCGGAGCGACCGACATCACCGCCGGCCGTTCCCACGAGCTTTCCGGCGAGTTCCTCGCCTTGGCCAGCTGGCTTGTGCGCAAGGACGAGATTTTCCTGCTGTTGCGGGAAATGCCCGACCCTCGGGTGGAGGGAACCCTCTCTCGCGCGAAATTTTTGTTGGAACAATTGACGCAACGGGGGAAGGTCAGGGCAGTGGACGCCGCGCTGGTCGTATCTCCTCTTTCGCGTGGCCAAATTCCGCAGAGCATCCACGCCGCCTTGGGGTTCTTGTCGGAAATCTCCGGTGTGGAATTTCCCATCTACGCGGCCCTGCACGGCGCGGAAGGTCTGCTGGGCGGAAAGGCATTCTACCGCCAATGCCCGGAGCCTCCTGGAGCGGCGGTCCCCTGGAGCAAGCAGGAAGACCTTCCTGGCGCGTTCGACCAATCCTGGAACCGTCTGGAAAAGGACATCGACGCGAAGGAAAACGGAGCGCTGGCCATCGCTTGGGAGAACGGCGGACAAGCCCCGCAGGTGTTCCAATTCCTGGATCTCCTGCGCACGAAAAAGGATTCCGTCCGATCCATCGTGCTTTCCTGTGCGACACAATTTGTCGGGAAGACCAAGCCTTTCCTGCGCGGCTACTACCTCCTGGCCGGACCGGAAGCACTCGCCGAACCCACCACGCCCAGTGCTCCGGTCGTGGCCGAGCGCAGACCGGCCGCCGGGGATCTGGGATTCTTCGGCGGCGCCTTCGCCGGGGGCTCCTCTTCCGATTCCAGCCAAGACGCATCCCCGATCGTGGCCCCTTCCGGCGCACCGCCCGCCGGGGCCGGAGCCAGCTGGGAGTTTTTGCTGGAACTCATCCACGACGAGCCCGCCTTGGCCCGGCTGGGTGCCCATCGCCAAATCCAAGCCGGCGCACTTTCCCTGACCATCTTCGGTGTGGCGATGCTGGTTTCCTTCCTGGCCGTGTGGGCCTCCATGCACGGCTGGGTGGTGGGCGGGAAACTCCTGCGCGGATGGAACGCAAGGCTTTCCGTCGATCGCGTCGCTCCCTGGACCGACCCTGCTTCGATGCAAAGCAGTCTGAGCGCTTTCGACGACGTCGATCTTCTGGTGGAAAGCATCCGCAACGAACGCCCTTGGCTTCTGGCCCCGGGATTCTACCGAGACGACGCGGCACTGCCCCAGGCACAAGCCGTTTGGGACACCATGACCCACCGACTCATGGCCGAATCGTTCAAGGCCCATGAGTCGAAACTCCGAGGCTTGGTCGGCTCTCGTGACACGTTGGGAGAAACTCGCGAACTCTACGGCGCTTTGAAATCCTACCTGCTCATCACACGCAGCGGCTGGGTCGACGGCGAGGATGCCGAAGGCCAAAAAGGTCTGACCGAGGCCATCGTACGCGTTTGGAGCGAGTATTTCGGGTTCACCGAAGCTCTCCCGACGTTTGAACGCGCGCTGTTCCCCCGCATCGCCGCCCGCATCGCCGAGAAAGTCGATGATGGGGATTCCAGCTACCTGGGCCCCCAGGATGCGGCCTTGGTGTTCGCCGCCCGACTCCAGCTGAAGAACAACAAAAACCAGTCCGGCACCTACTCGCGCATTTTGGCGGTGGCCGACACCATCCCCAAGCTGACCTGGGACTCGCTGGGGATGCCCAGCAAGGAAATCACCTGCAAACCCATGGAAATCCCGGGGGCGTTCACGCGCCGCGGTTGGTTGGAATCGATCGAACCGGCAATCGATGCCATGAGCGAAGGCGGCAAGGACTGGGTGATGGGCAACGAAGCCCAAGCCGCGGATCTGGCCAACTCCTCCGAGGTCATCGCCGAAGTGGAACGTCGCTATGTGGACGACTTCGAGAAGGCATGGCGCCAAGTGATGGACACCACCGTGTGCATGCTCCCCGCCGACAACCAGCGCATGGGCGCCTCGATGATCATCCTGGCCAGCCCGTACATGCGCCAGAACCCCAAAGGGCTGCAGGCGCTGTTCAATCGCTTTCTGGAAGAAACCGACCTGCGCCCGCCCAAGGACACCTCGAGATCCATCCTCCCCCGGAGAGCTGCGCGATTGGCCGCCCGAGCCGCAAGGCTGGCAGCCATGGCAGGCAGGCTGATGGACAAGGATCTTCCCGTGGACGAACAAATCCTCAAACGGTTCGACGCCCCTCGCAAGCTCGCCACCGATGTCACCAAAGGATTTCTGGACAACTACGTGAAGGACCTGGGTCAGGTCGGTGGCGTTCTCAGCCAGTGGTCGGGCGGCGAGGCAGCGGTGCTCTTCGCTCGCGGCATCACCTCGCAGGCCAACACCAATCCGCTGGTGCATGGCTGGACGGAGGCCAATGGCCGCCGGGAGTCGTTGCCTGCGGAGCTTCGCCCCTGGTTCAATTCGCTGACGGTCGGCATGCTGCGCCAAGCGGCGGGTCGGATCTTCCCGGATGCGCAGAACGCGGCCACCGCCTCCTACAAGGAAAAGGTCTTCCAGCCCTGGCAGAATCTGTCGCGCGGGAACTACCCCTTCGATTCCTACGCGGAAACCGAAGTCAGCATCACCGACATTGACGCGCTGCTCAACCCCAGGACGGGCAGCCTCGCGGTGTTCCTGAGGGAAGTGGAAGGTCTGGTCCAGGTGCAAAACGGCGACATCCGCCCCGTGAGCTCCAACGGCATGGGCTTGTCGTTGGATCCGCAAGCGGTGGAACCGCTCCGCAAACTCATGAAGATCGCCAACTATTTCTACGGGGTCGGCGGAACCTCCTGGCGGGGCGTGAACACCACTCTCAAGGTGCGGGCCGACCAGCGCGCCCGCGTCACCTTGCGGGTTGGACCCCACCCTCTGGATGTTCCGCAAGGCCAGGAAAGGACTCTCACCATCCGATGGCCCCTCCCGGGACAGTCCGGCGTGGTGCTCCAATCGGCGACCATCCACCAATCCTTCGAAGAACGTCGCGAGGGCGAGTGGGCGTTGTTGCGACTGATCGACTCCAAGAGTCCGGGCAGCTCCGAGGCCACCTGGAGCTTCATGGATTTGTCCTATATTGTGGACGTGCCCCTGTCCGTCAAGCTCGATCAGCCCGGAGGGCCTTTCGTCGACCGTGAATTCTTCCACGTGTCGCTTCCCCAAAATCTGTTCAGGTAAGCCGCCCAGATGACCGAGACCACCGAAGCCACCGAAGCCGTTTTGGCCGCCGATCCATCGCAGGTCGCGCAATCCGTCTCGGTCGCCGAGGGCGCAACCACTTCCGTGGAGCCCGCCCAGGGCGTCGCGCCTCCCGTGGCGAGCGAACCGGCCGAACCGGCCCTTCTGCCGTTGGCTTCGGCTTTGGTGGCCCCGATCTCCGCAGCCAACCCGGTCGGGGACGACCCGAAGTATTCCGCCGAGTTCGAGTACGTCAAGGCGGAAATCGTCAAGACCACCGAGCGCGACTGGGAACAGATCACCACGGCCGCGCGGAAGGTGCTCACCGCCCAGGCCAAGGACATCACTCTCCTTTGCTACCACCTTGTGTCCTCCACCGTCTGGAAAGGCTGGGGAGAAGGAGCGGCTGCGGGACAAACCCTCGCCAAACTGATGACCGACCACTGGGACGCGCTCCATCCCTTGCGCGACCGGGCCCGGCAGAATTCCATCAAGTGGCTCACCGAAGAACGCACGATGGGGACCTTCGAGCAGGTCGCCTTCACCGCGGCGGACCACCCTTATTTCCTGGCTTTGTCCAAAGCGTTGAACATCGTCCGCACGATCCTCAACGAAAAATTTCCGGACAGCCCGCCTTCCATCAAACCGCTCCTCGATCTGGTGGACGCCAAAGCCAAAGCCACGCGCCCGGTCGAGGCCTCCAAGCCCGTCGTCTCCCAGAGTGCCACCTCTTCCGGAGGTGATTCCGATGGCGGTGGTTCTTCCGGCCCCTCGATCCCGGCCCCCACCGTAGGAGACGGAGCCTCCAAGGGCGATCTGTTCAAGGCCCTCCAGAAAGTGGCCCTGCAACTTTCCGCCGCCGAGCCGGACAATCCCACGGGATACAAGCTCCTGCGGATCTGCCGCTGGCAGGAAGTCGCGGCGGCGCCAAAAAATGACGCGGGCAAAACCACCTTCGCCCCGCCCAATCCACAGCGACGATCGTTTCTGGAAGGCCAGGTCGCGCAGCGCGCCTGGAGCTCCATCCTGGAAAAATGCGAGGCCATCTTCACCGAGCCTGGCATGCAGTACTGGTTGGATCTGCAATGTTGGGTGGCCCAATCGCTCTCCGGACGTGGACACGAGTCCTGCTCAGAGGCGGTTCGCACGGAGTTGCGAGGTCTGCTGAAGCGAGTTCCGCAATTGTTGGATCTGAAATTCTCCGATGGTTCGCCTTTGGCTTCGCCCCCTACCCGCGAATGGCTGGAATTGGTGATGCGAGAAGGCTCGGGCGGTGCGGCACGCTCGGCTGCCGCCCGTGAAGACACTCTGGAAACCGACCTCGCCCAAGCGCGCGAAGTGGCAGGTTCCGGCAATGTCGCCGACGCCCTGGAACTTTTGCAAGCCGGTCTGATCTACGGCGACCTCCGCTCGCGCACCATGCGTCAGCTGGAAATCGCCCGGGTCGCTTTCAGCTCCGGCAAGATCCGTCCGGCCTTGTCGGTTTCCGCCGAAATCGCCGAACGATCCTTCCGCATGGATCTGGCCTCCTGGGAGCCGCAACTGGCCCGGGAGATCCTGGAAATCCACCTGAAATCGTTGAACGCGGCGATTGATGCAGGGCTAGGCGATGTCGCCGCGCTCAAGGCACGCCGCGAGGTCATCGCATCGCGAGCAGGAAATGAAGATCCCTCCCTGCTTGCGCGTTTCGAATTCTAATCTTCAGTCAGCTTCCACACTCCACTCCGCTTCGTGAGGGCCCAAATGGCAGGCAGCTTCCAGAACGAAATTCCTCCTGCGCGCGTAAACATCCAGCTCAGCGTCGACAAGGGCAACGCCCAGAAGAAGCTCGAGCTCCCGTTGAAGATGCTCGTCCTGGGCGACTTCACGCAGCGCAAGGACGACAAGCGCATTTCCGAGCGCGAAAAGATCAACATCAACAAGACGAATTTTGACCAGGTGATGGAATCCCTGAACCTCAACGTCAAGACTACCGTCCCCAACAAGATCAAGAACGACGGCTCGGAAATCGCCGTCGATCTCAAGATCAAGAACATGAAGTCCTTCGATCCGGCCGAAGTGGTCAAGCAGGTTCCGGAGCTTTCCAAGCTCATGGCCGCCCGCAACCTGATCCGCGACCTGGGCTCCAACCTCTTGGACAATCGCGAGTTCCGCAAGCGCATGGAGGGAGTCCTGAAGGACAAGTCTGCCATGGACGGCATTCTGGCCGAACTGGACAAGATCGCTCCGGAAAAGAAGGAGGGCTGAACCCATGTCGACCGAAAACAGCCTCGAATACATCTACGAAGCGGTGAACCTGGAGCTTCCTTCCAAGGAAGTGGACATCTCCGCCTACTCCGACGCAGGCTCCCTGATCGAGCATCAGGCATCCGACCGCATCGGCGCGGCGTTGCGGGTGTTCATCCGCAGCATCGTCGAAAGTTCCAACTCCATCGAGAAGATCGATCGCTCGGCCATCGAAGCCCAGGTCGCCTTCATCGACAAGATGATCTCCGCCCAGCTCGACGAGATCATGCACTCCGAGCCCTACCAGAAGCTCGAAGCGCAATGGAAGCAGCTCAAGTTCCTGGTCGATCGCACGAACTTCAAGAAGAACGTGAAGATCGAGATCCTCAACTGCTCCAAGCAGGATCTCCAGGAAGATTTCGAAGACTCTCCGGAAATCATCCAGTCGGCGCTCTACAAGCACGTCTACGTGGACGAATACGACACTCCTGGTGGCGAGCCTTACGGTGCACTGATTTCCAGCTACGAATTCGACTCCGGCGCGCAGGACATCGGCCTTCTCACTGATTTGTCGCACGTGTCGGCGGCGGCCCACTGTCCGTTCATCGGCTCGGTCGGCTCCAAGTTCTTCGGCAAGCCGGACGTGCACGAGCTACCCAAGATCGACGATCTGGCCAACTACATGGATCGCGCCGAGTACATCAAGTGGCGTGGCTTCCGCGACTCCGAAGACAGCCGCTACGTTGGCTTGGTTCTTCCTCGCTTCCTGTTGCGCCTGCCTTACGATCCGGAAAACAACCCGGTTTCCGACTTCAACTATTCCGAGTCCGTCACCGGTGCCGAGCACGAGAAATACCTGTGGGGCAACGCGTCGTTCGCGTTCGCCGCCAACATGGTGCGTTCGTTCGTCGACAATGGCTGGTGTGTGCAAATCCGCGGCCCCGAGTCGGGCGGCAAGGTGGAAGACCTTCCGATCCACAACTTCGATGTGGGCAAGGGCACCCAGATGAAGATCCCCACCGAGATCCTCATCCCGGAAACCCGCGAGTTCGAGTTCGCCAACCAGGGATTCATCCCCTTCAGCTATTACAAAAACCGTAGCTACGGATGTTTCTTCTCGGCCAACTCCGTGCGTCGCCCGGAAGAATACGACGATTCGACCGTGACCGCCAACGAGCGCATCAACGCCCGTCTGCCCTATATTTTCCTGACCGCTCGCTTGGCCCACTACCTCAAGGTCCTGCAGCGCGAGAACATCGGCGCCACCAAGAGTGCTGCGATTCTTGAGCAGGAATTGAACAACTGGATCAAGGGCTTGGTCACGGAGATGAAAAATCCTGGGCCAGAATTGGCTGCGACCCATCCGTTGAGCTACGGAAAAGTCACAGTTACAGAAAATCCTGACAATCCTGGCTTTTTTCGTGTAGCTTTAGCAGTGATGCCCCACTTTCAAGTCGAGGGAATCGACGTCAGTCTTTCCCTCGTCTCCAAGATGCCGCAAGGCAAGTAACCCCACAACCCCACCCCCAACAAAAAACAAAGGAAACGCAACATGGCAATTCCCGCCTATATGGAAATCGATGGGATTCCTGGATCCGTCAGCGTCGCCGGTCGCGAAGGCACCGTCGAAGTTCTCGAATTCAACCATCGGGTTTATCTCCCCACCGACCGTGACGATGGCTCCATCACTGGAACCCGCAAGCACGACGCACTGGTGATTCACAAGGCGTTCGACAAGTCGTCGGCCCTCTTGTACCAACGCGTTTGCACGGGCGAGTCGATCACCAAGATCACTCTCAAGTGGTACGAGATCACCGATCAAGGTGAAGAGAAGCCCTACTACCAGCACGAGCTCACCAAGTGCAAGATCGCCTCGGTTCGTTCCTACATGCACAACGTGAAGGATCGCGCCAAGGAGCAGTACGTGCACCAGGAAGAGATCACCATTCGCTACGAGAAGATCTCCTGGACCTTCCTCGACGGCAATCTGATGCACGCCGACGAGTGGAACAGCCGCTGATCGCCTTCCGGCGTTGACGCACTCGGGCCGGACGGAAACGTCCGGCCTTTTTCTTTCTTGGAGATACCATGCAAGGCGAAGGACTCCTCGAGAAGTTGACGGGCACCTACATGGACGGCACTCCCGTGCGCGCCGTCCCCAGCACCGTCCGTCGGCAGCGCTCCATCGCGGAGCATATCCAGCGATTGCTGGAGTCCCGCAAGGGCATGCTCGTACATATGCCGGATTTTGGCATGCCCGACATCGGCGATCTTTTCCGCCGCCTCCCTGGCAGCGCCATCGAGATCCAGACGGAAATGGAAACCCTGATCCGCACGTACGAACCCCGCATGGAAAACGTCCGGGTCCAATTCGTGGAATTCGAACCCGGTCACGCCCGTGTCCGGTTCCGGATCTCCGGCAGCCTCAAGGGTGCGGGCCGCGTGCAATTCGAATCCAGCTTCTTCCCCAACGGCCGCGGACTCGTCCGCGCGACAGGCTGACGATGTCCGACCTCAAGCGACTCTACGACGAGGAAATGCGCTACCTGCTGGCATCCGGCCGGGAGTATTCGCGTCGACATCCGGACTTCGCGCAAATTCTGTCCATGGAGGAAGTGGAACGGCGCGACCCCTACCTGGAGCGCCTGTTCCAGAATTTCGCGTTCCTTTCCGCGCGGCTGCGCTCGGACATGGACCAAAGCGACGATGATTCCGCAGGAGAGCTCCTGGAGCAGGTCGCCCACGGTCTGGAGCTCCCCCTGCCCGGAGTCGCCCTGCTGCAATTCCAGGTTCGCGCCGATGTCGCCGAAACCGCCAAGCTGGTGCCGCGCGGGTCCACCGTGCGCTCCGCCCATGTCGGCAAGCTGGAGCGTCCCGCCCAATTCACCACCACGGAGGATTGTCCCATCCACCCGCTCAAGATCTCGGGGGTGAGACTGCTCGCCGGCTCGCTCGGCCAGGGTCTGTTGGAATGGACGTTTTCCACCATCGACAGCATGCCGCTCGCCCAGTGGCCACACCGGATCTCCTTGCATCTTGCCGGCGATGCGAAAATCGCCTGGGCCATGCACCACTGGCTTGTGCGCAGGGTCCACGTCGTGGAAATCGATCCCGGCGCCCGGTCGGTGGTCGAGATCCAGCCCTCCACCGACCTCGAAAGCTATTCGCCCATTTCCGCGGTGTCCGCCAGACGATTGTTGTCTCTGCGCGATTTCCTGTGCGTCGACGACAGATTCCGACGCATCGAACTCGTGGGACTGGACCAGGCCGTGCCCGCCGGCGCGACCCAGGTGAAGGTGCGTGTCTATTTCCAGGGGATCCTGCCTCCCGACTACGAGCGCGACGTGGACGAGAAGTTCCTGCGCATCAACGCGGTCACCGCCGTGAACGGCTATGTGCAGGAATGCGAACCCTATCCGTTCGAGAGCACACGCAACGAATATCCCGTGGTTCCTCGCGACGGCGAGGATCGCGAAATTCTGGATTTGGTCCAGATCCTGGGTGCCAGCGTCGCCGACCCCACCCGCACCCACCACTACACCCGTTCCTGGGCGTTTCGGCAGTTCGGTCGCAAGCCTCCGGAAGACGGAAGTTTCCGCGTTCGACGCCGCCCCAACCGTTCCGGCGGAATGAAGACCTCCATTTCGGTGTCCCACCCGTGGCCCGAATTCCATTTCGACGACGAATACCTGTCCATCCACGCGTGGGTCTGCGACGGCGACGCGCCCCGCGACAACCTCCGGCCCCATGACATCAACGATCCGATGGAAGGCATCCCTGCGGGTCTGGCCTTCGCTTCGGTGGAGCGCCCTTCCCAGGTCTTCCGTCCCTCGATGGGCCCACAGTTCCGATGGCGCCTGTTCTCGCATTTCCAGCGCACCTTCCGCGACCTTCTGGATCCCGAAGGCCTGCGCGACACCCTTCGGTTGCTTCTGTGGGACCCTCGCGCCGTCAAGCGCCCGTTGGTGGATGCCATCCAACAGATCCAGATCGGATCCAGCTACCGCCTGGAGGCAGGAATTCCGCGGCCGATCTGCCAGCTTCGGCTTTCCTGGAACGACCCGACATTGACTGTCGACGCATGGGATCGCCTCGGGCAATGCGACGAATTCTGTCGACTTCTTTTCGCGCTGTTCCTGGAGCGCGTGCCGCCCGGAATGGAACTGACCATGACCGTCGAGATTCCCGCCCTGGGAACCAGCCTGGAGCACAAGGCATGAGCCCCGCCGCACCCGACCGCCCCGAAGCCCGCATGCACACTCAGGCCCGGAGCTTCGAGTTCCTGCAGTGGGTGCGCTTGTGGCTGCGCTCCCGGGTGGCGGCCAGCCGAGAGACCGGTGTCGACCTCTTGTCGCTTTTGGACGAGGGCCTGGACATCTCCCACTCCGGATCCATCGGCTTCGCCCCGCAGGACGTGGACCAAGCCTTGATGGGCCCCAACGGGCGGGAAGAACTGCGCGTGCATTTCATGGGTTTGCAGGGGGCGTCCAGTCCCCTTCCGGCCTACCTGGTAGATCCCCTCCTGCGCTCGGACGACCACTGGGACGCGCTTCGGGACTTCTACAAGATCTTCGAAAACCGCTCCTACCGCCTTTTGGCGCTAGGGCTCATTCTGCGCTCGCCAGCCATCCGGGCAGAGTTGGGCGCCAGCGACGACCTGCAACGCCACCTGCGGCTCCTGGGAGGCTGCGACGACGCCGATTCCGAGTCTCGCCGCTTGGGAGGCTTTTCTCTTCTAGTACCACAAGGCCGATCCCGCGACGGCATGCGCCGCTTTTTGGCCCAGCAGCTGGACCTCACGGCGGTGGATGTGGATGCGTCGGGAGTGGCCTGGGTTCCCAATCCTTCCGTGGCCACTCTGGGCGTATGCCGCTTGGATGGATCCAGTGCCATCGGGTCCACCGTACCCGTGGGTGGCGAACGCCTGGACATCAAGATCGGTCCCATGCCCTGGGAGCAATACCGTGCCTGGGCCACTCGTCCTGAGCTCGCCCGCGAGAAGGTCCGGGTGTTGGTGGAAGATTACCTCCCCCGCCCCATGGTCTGGGAAGCCGAAGCCGTGCTGGATCCCAGCGGAGTCCCTCCCGAATGTGGGCGGAGTCTTGGCGACGCCAATTCCCTGAACCAAGTCCACTTGGGGGCCTTTGGCTGGCTTGGGTCGGAAGATCCCCAGCCAGCGCGATTGGTTCTCCACTAGCGGCACGGATTCCGAGGCGGACTCCACCGAGAAAGAGAAGCTGCCCAGCCGATCGAATTCCGGATGAACCTATCCGGAATGAATATCTTTGCCGCCATCATGGCACAACCATTATCGGGGGAACAGATGTCGCTGGTGAAAAAGGAACTCGTCGATTCCATCGGGACCATCGTGCTGGACAATCCCGCAAAACGCAACGTTCTTTCGGACGCGATGATCCACGAGATCACCGATTCCCTGTCCGGATTCAAGCAGCAACAGGTCAGGGCAGTGGTGTTGCGCGCCACCAAAGGCGCCAAGACCTGGTCTTCCGGTCACGACGTGAACGAGCTTCCCGATCGCGGCCGCGATCCCCTTTCCTGGAACGATCCGTTGCGCGTGCTGGTGCGGGCCATCCAGGATTTCCCGGCTCCCATCATCGCGCTCTTGGAGGGCGGCGTGTGGGGCGGAGCATGCGAAGCCGCGCTGGCCTGCGACATCCTGGTGGCCACGCCGGAAACGACGTTCGCCATCACGCCCGCCAAACTGGGCATCCCCTACAATTTGGGCGGACTACTCACGTTGATCAATGCGATCCCTCTGCCCATCGTCAAGGAGATGTTGTTCACCGCACAACCCATCCCGGCATCGCAGGCCTACAACCTGGGCATGATCAACTACGTGAAGCCCGCCGACGAAATCGAAGACTTCGTGATGGGCATCGCCCGCAACATCGTGCAGAACGCGCCGCTTTCCGTCACCGTCATGAAGGAACAATTGCGCCTGCTCTCCGCCGCCCACGCCATGAGCCCCAACGTGTTCGAGCGGGTGCAAGGCATGCGCCGGATCGTGTACGATTCCGACGACTACCAGGAAGGCATCGACTCCTTCAAGCAGAAGCGAAAGCCCGTCTACCAAGGGAAGTGAGGGGGGCTGAATCCGACGCTGACCCGCTCGATGGAAAGCCCCAAGGAAAGCCTCGAGCTCGAACATTTGTGGGTCGTTTGCCCAGCTGGGCGCGGGTACAGCCTCGCCGAGGGAGTCAGCGTCGTCGCGCTGGAGGACTGGAAGCCTCCGAAAGAGTGAGGACGGCCCCCTTACGGCAGCGCCTAGGTTGCCTAGCACATCGCCCCGAGCACCGCGTTGTCGATCCGGCGCGTGGTGCCGTAGCGTCCCCATATGACGCTTTATTGCTGGCCTTTAGCCCGAAAAACACCCAGCTCCATCATTGAAATTCCAACATTCCGTGGCGGATTTTCAATGATGAAGGGACGGCCGTCAAACGCCATGCCCACCTGCTGCAAGACGCTCTGATGGTGCGATTGCTCCAGCCCCGGCACATCAAGATGGGGGCTTCGTGGGAAGAGTTCGCTCTGGAGCAACGAGGAATAGCGTTTGATTGAAATATATCAACGTCCAGAGCGTTGATATATTAAACGTTATGAACGTTGATGATGTGAACCGCTGCCTTTCGGAAGGCCGGATTGATGTTCCCGGAGTCTTTCCACGCTTGGATGCCCTCGGTGGACGAAAGCTGGTGTTCCGGACGGAATTCGGATTGGACGAACTCCCCGATCAGCCTGGCTTGATCCTGGTCCGTGGTGCCCGCCAGTACGGGAAATCAACCTGGTTGGAAGGTCAGGCGCGAAAAACCATCGAAACCCACGGTGCGGGATCTGGTTTTTTTCTGGATGGCGACCACTGCCGCGATGCAGATGATTTGTCCCGCCGCATTTCCGATGTCGCATCCATGTTCCGGAAGGATGCTTCGGTGCGTAGGCTGTTCATCGACGAAATCACCGCCGTCGACAACTGGGAATCCGCCATCAAACGTCCTCTGGATCGCGGCGAGCTCGCGAAGGTCCTGGTGGTGACCACTGGATCCAGAGCATCCGATCTGCGCCGGGGCTCCGAACGTCTCCCTGGACGGAAAGGACGATTGGACCGGACCCATTGGCTGTTCACTCCTATTTCCTACGGAGAATTTCTTCGTGCGACAGGCAAGCGCCATTCCCACCAAACCCTGATCGGTTATCTGCTGACGGGCGGCTCCCCCGTGGCGTGCACCGAAATGGCCCAAACCGGTCGACTCCCGCATTGGACTCTGGAAACGGTGCGGGATTGGATCCTCGGGGAGTGCGCACGCGCCGACCGCCCACGTCGTTCCTTGGTATCTGTCATGGAACAGATCCATCGCGGGGGAGGATCACCCATTGGCCAAACGAAACTCGCCAAGGAAGCAGGGCTTGCCAACAACACTGTGGCGGCCGGTTACGTGGAGCTCCTCGCCGATCTTCAGGTCCTGGGAATTTCAGGAGCATGGGATGCCGATCGTTCCCTCGAGATCGCACGCAAACCAGCGAAATTTCCCTTCGTGAACCTCCTGGCCGCCGTGGCTTGGTCGGAAGCCTCTCCCTACTCGGTGGAGGAATTCCTGGCCATGCCGCCCCAGCGTCAAGGGGTTTGGCTGGAATGGCTGGTCGCCCAGGAATTGTACAGAAGATCCGCGATTCGAGGCAAGGACGAGCCCGAACGATTGCCCTACTGGCAAGGCGGGGATCACGAGATCGACTTCGCCGGTCGGGACGAATGGATCGAAGTCAAACGGGGAAAGACCTCTCCCGTGGAATTCGCTTGGTTCGCTCGCAGCTTCCCCAAGCGGCACCTGACAATCGTGGGTGATTCGACCTGGGAAACCGACCACGTGCGGGCGATCCGTTTCGAACATTTCCTACTGGAAAAGATCTGACCTCACCACACCGCCCCGAGCACCGCGTTGTCGATCAGGCGAGTGGTGCCATAGCGGCCGGCCGCCACCAGGATGCACGGATTCTGTCGGGCACCGTCCGCATCCAGCACCGCCAGCGAATCCGGGTCCAGCAGAGTGAAGTAGTCCAGAGTGTCGGGTGGATCCTGGGCCAGCACCGCACGGCCCACGGCGATGATCTCGGACGGATTGCGACACCCCCCGTTCCACAAGGCCACCGAAGCGTTCAAGGCTCGCGACAGGACCAAAGCGCGCCTGCGGTCATTTTCTGATAAATACCGGTTGCGCGAACTCAGTGCCAAGCCGTCCGATTCGCGCACGGTGGGAGCCACCACCAGATCCAATCCAAAGTCCAGGTCGCGGACCATACGCCGGATCAAGAGTGCCTGTTGCGCGTCCTTTTGACCGAACACCGCCACGTCGGGATCCACCGCATGGAACAGTTTTGTCACCACGCTGGTCACGCCATCGAAGTGGTCGGGTCGGATGTCGCCTTCCAACACGGATTTCCAGCCGGGCACGGTCACCTGGGTGCGGTAGCCCGGTGGATAAAAGTCCTCGGTGGGATGGAAGATGGCCTCCACGCCGTGCGCGGCGGCCAGCGCCAAGTCCGCCTCCCAGGTGCGGGGGTACTTGGCGAAATCTTCGTTGGGGCCGAACTGGGTGGGGTTGACAAAAATCGACAGCACGACCGTATCCGACCTGCGCTTGGCCTCGTCCAGGAGGGAGGTGTGGCCCGTGTGCAGCGCCCCCATGGTGGGCACGAACCCCACGCGTCGCCCCGCCTTCTGCTGGGCACGCGACCAGGCGCGCATCTGGGGTGCCGTGTGGAAGATCTGCATGGCTGGCCTCTCTGGATGGATGGAGAGGGAAAGAAAGGAAATCGAACTTCGAATCCCTGTCCTGGGCGACGACGCTTTGGAAGAAAGCGAGGGGGTTAAAAGTTGAACGGTGCTCTCCCTGGATAGTGGTTAATTTTTCACTCTCCCTGCAAGAAGACCAGAAATTCCTCAAACCGGCGAAAAAACATCATGGCGCGTCACCAATTTTCCTTGGCTTGGCTTGTTCTTCTGGGACTATCCTCCTCGTATTCGGCCATTCTGAAATATCCGGAATGCATCCGCAAATACCCTGTGGATTCAGGCTGGGACGCATCTCTGCAGAAGCACTGGACAGAGTGGAAAATCCGTTTCATGGGCTCAGACGGCGTGATCAAAGCCACCGATCCTTCTGGCACATCCAGCAACGTTTCCGAAGCGCAATCCTACGGAATGCTCCTGGCGGTTTGGTTCAACGATCAATCGGCGTTCAACAAGATTCTCGATGCCGCCAACACCAAATTCTGGAACACGGGGTGCGGTGGAGGTGGGTGGTACGGTTGGAAACTGCCTGGCGCCAAAAGTGGATGCACGGGCGAGGGAGGATTCGCTTCGAACGCCGACTTGGATATCGCAGGTGCTTTGATTTTCGCCTCGGCCCTCCAAGACAAAAAGCACTGGAGCGGGACCAACTACAAGACGCTGGCCGTCGACCGCGTCACGTCGGTATGGAACAACATGGTCGACAAGTCGAACTACCGAATGACCTCGTGGAGTGGATCCGACGACAACATTCGCAACCCCAGCTATCACATGCCAGCTTGGGGCCAAGTCTTCCAGGAGTTTGCTGAGGACAATGGCGTGACGGGGCAAGATTGGGGCAAGGTTCGCTCGGCGGCGTATGCCCTTATGAACGCCCAACCCAACGCGAAGTACGGCATGGCTCGCAATTTCTGCAATGGAGCGGGTGGAACCCCTGGCAGTGGCACGTCCTCAGGCCCGGGCAACCCCGACAACAACACTTCGCGCACCAACATGGGATTCGATGCGATTCGTGTTCCGTACCGCATGGGATTGGACGCGATGTGGTACCCCAAACACACCGAAGCGGTCAAGTGGTGCAAAAGCGTTTGGGACAATGCGGCGACTTCAGGAACGGGTACTGGCGTTTATCCCGATATGCCTGGCATGTATTTCGTCGAGACCGGAAAGCTCTGGGGGTACGGAACCTACCCTGCTTACGATGACTCCGAATACGAAAAATCTCTGACTGGAGCGATGTGGGGAACCGCAGCGATCGCCGTACGCGATTCGTCCGCCAAGTCAGGGGCCGCTGCAGCCACTCTGAAGACCTTCATCGCCACCCGGCTCAAGGCCTACCCGTATTTCTCCACCTATGCCAGCGAGGACGTTGCGAACAACTACTACGCGCAAACGCTTGCACTGATGGGCGCATTGGCGATGTCTGGTCGGGCACCCAATATTTGGGACGACCTCATGAACCCCTGGATCCCACCGGAAATCGTCACCACCAAATTCATCGCTCCCCTGACCGCAGCTCCAACGTCGGTGGTGCTTGTGCCTGCTGGCACGGCTCCGACCGACGAAAACAAAACCCGGGTGACCGCGACCCTGAGTCGCTCCGAAACCTGGAGGCTCCAGATCAAGAGCCGCACTTCGGGCGCGATCTTTGACACCACGGGGACTGGGACTGCAATCGATTTCTATTGGAGTTCCAATAAAAAAGCGATCATGCCTTTGGCCAAGTTTGACGCAGAACAGGTGGATGTTCGCTTTTCCTTCGCCGATATGGACTCCACACTTGCCGCGAGCAAGGCGACCATCACTTTGACGAAGCTTTCCAGCACCCAAACAGCCATGCGACCTGCCATCTGGACCACCGGCGGTCTGAGGATCGATCAGGCCCTGTGGAAGGAGGGTGATCGGGTGATGGCGAGGATCTTCGATCCTTCAGGTCGCCCCTTGGCCCCCTGCTTCTCGACAAGAATTGGCGTCGAAGGAAAGCATTTGGTGCTTCCGCGAGCGTTCGCACCTTCCAGCACCTTGCGCATTCTGGAGTTCACCAACATCGAGACCGGATCCACCGACCGGTACGTCATCCCGCCGACGTTTTGAACTGGAAACATCGCATGGGAAAAGCCTTCGTCCCTTGCGAAGGCCCAGGAGTCCGTTTCAACGGAAGCTGTGCGGTGAAAACTTCCTCAGCGCACCACCGCGAACGTCTTGACCACCTTCGCGCCATCGCGCATGCCCACCAGGTGGTATGTTCCGCGCGGCAGATCCAGCGCGATGCTTGGGGCAGGTGCGAACGAAGCCACCTTGCGTCCTTGCATGGACACGACCTCGAAACGCTGGAAGCCCTGGGTTCCGGAGAGGTGCAGAATGCCGTTGGATGCGCGGAGGGAAAGACCACGAGATGGGGCACTGCGATCATGGACACCAATAAACCGTCGCCATTGGAAGCTCACGTCGGAGAGCCAAAACTGCGCCGAAGCGGTATCTGTAAAGCCCCCTAGTCTGTCCGCGATTTTGACTTCCCAGACCAACCCAAGCATATCCCCAAAACTGAAGACAGCTCTGTGGGATGGATCGAGAGTGAATGGTTGGTGAAAATCTTCCGCACGAATGCAGGCAACTCGACCTCCCTCTTCAGACAACTCGGAAACTGGAAGGGTAACGAAGAAGGCGGCAGAATCGGGGATGCCTTTTTGGCGCACCTTGAAGCGGATCGACTCCACGGACTTGGAGAAACGCTCAGCCTTGATCAGAAACTGAATCCCCGTCACTCCATCGGCATTGGAGAGAAGCCCGTCGCCCGCAAAACCAACCGCCAGGGATGCCCATCCGGCGTCTGGATGCTGTGTGCCGCCAAGGCGTTTGTCCAGCTTCGCTGTCAGAGTGGCGTAGCCGGAGAAGCCGATACCGCCTTTGGCGATGGTCAACCCTGCCCTGGAAGAACCCTTGGTTTTGTCCGCCATATCATTGGCGCTGGCTGCATCGCCAGAATCCGTCCATGCGTACCAGTATCCACCGAATTCATTTTCTTCGTCGCCGTCCACAAAATCGTCCAACAGTTCAAACGGTCTGTCCGGTTCGCAGCCATCGTTTCTGAGAAGCGGCCAAGAGAGCGGACCCGTCGATGGCGATTTGAGCACGATCTCGCGAACCTCGATATCCAGACTGGGCATGGTGGGATGGACACATTTTGCGCAGGGAATTCCATTCCTCTCCCCGCTGTCTTTGTAGCTGGACCTGGGAACAATCCGAAGGTGGGTCAGTTTCTTCAGGACCGCCTCCATCCTGGGCAGAGAGTCGTACGAGAGCCCTTCCACATAGAAGTCCTTGATATCGATGGTCGCCGTAATCCATTCCGGGCTCGCGCAGGCGACCCGCGATCCCTCGAGAACATGCTTGAACACCGCTCCCGCTTCCAACATGCGCGGAGAATAGGCATCCGATCCCAAGGAAATCTCCAGCTCGCCTGTGATTGGGGCGGAACACTTTAACTGGAACGAAATCGCCGTCAAGTCCGAAAGATTCAGCGGCCCCTCACCCACCTTCAGGTCGTGCACGAATCCCACATTCGCCGAATTCCCCTCGGTACTGTCAGAAGCGTAATCCGCATGGAAGACCACCCGGCCGCTGTCCACCTTGACCTTGGTGGCGGAGGCCGGGTTCGAGAAGGCCCGGATCCCGTACATCCTGTTGGCGGCGGCGGAATCCGTGGCCGGCAGAGGGTAATAAGTCCGAAAGATTCAGCGGCCCCTCACCCACCTTCAGGTCGTGCACGAATCCCACATTCGCCGAATTCCCCTCGGTACTGTCAGAAGCGTAATCCGCATGGAAGACCACCCGGCCGCTGTCCACCTTGACCTTGGTGGCGGAGGCCGGGTTCGAGAAGGCCCGGATCCCGTACATCCTGTTGGCGGCGGCGGAATCCGTGGCCGGCAGAGGGTAATCCGACAGTGTCCAGTCGGCATGGGCGGTGACGGCAAAAAACACGAAGACGGCAAAGGTCTTGGCGAAGGATTGCATGGGAAGAGTCCATTGTGAAGGCGGAGACGGGTCTGACTCCAATGTAGTCGCGGATATTCTTGGGCTGGTTCAATCCCAAAACCCACGGATCCCAAGAGGCACAAAAAAGGCCTCGTCCGCTACGGACGAGGCCCTTGGCAAATTCTGTCGATAGATCAAGGAATTCGAGCGAGGGAGATGCAGACGACCGGCGGAGGCATCCGATCCGACGGGAGCCGTACACGAGGTACGGCGACCTGAGGTGAGCGATGCCTCCAACGGGAGAATGCGCTCCCGCAGCCGAATTACTTCTTCAGCGCGCCGAACACCTTGTTGACGGTGATATCGCGCTGCAACTGACCGATGGCTTCCACCAAGGGGATGTGCTTGGGGCAGGCTTTGACGCACTGCTGGGCCAAGCCGCAATCCTGGATGCCGCCCTTGTCGGTGACCTTGTCCAGACGCTTGGGCATCTGCATTTCACCGGTCGGGTGCATGTTGAACAGGCGAGCCTGTCCGAGCACCGCGGCGCCGATGAAGTCGTTGTCCTTCGTGAACTGGGGGCACACCTCCATGCAGCAGCCGCAGCTCATGCACTCGGAGTACTTGTACGTGGTGGTCTGGTCGTCCGGATTCTGACGGGGCCCGGGTCCGAGATCGTGGTAGCCGTCCACCTCCACCCAGGCGTTGACCTTCTTGAGGTTGTCGAAGATGCGCTGGCGGTTGACGCGAAGGTCGCGCTCCACCGGGAACTTCGACATGGGCTCGAGCTTGATGGGCTGCTCCAGCTGGTCCACCAAGGCCGTGCAGGCTTGGCGCACCTTGCCGTTGATCACCATCGTGCACGCGCCGCAGACCTCTTCCAGACAGGAGCTTTCCCAGGTGACCGGAGTCACCGATTTGCCCGACTTGTCCTTGGGGTCGCGACGGATGCCCTGCAGAAGGGAAATGACGTTCATTCCTTCTTCGTAGGGTACGGAGAACTCGACCCAATAGCTGGGAGCCTTGGGGCTGTCCTGACGCTTGACGAGAATTTCGACGTTCTTGCTCATGGCGTGGATCCTCCCTTAGGCCTTGGCCTGAGTGGCTTGACGCTTTTCCTTGAACTTGGCCCAAGCCTTCTTGCCCACGCCAGTATAGTCGCGGGGTTCCGGCTCCAGGTGGCGGGTGTCCACCGTCTGGTATTCGATGGTCGGGTGCGACTTCTTGGGGTCGTACTTGGCCACGGTGGTCTTGAGCCAGGTCTGGGTCTGGGCCAGGAACTTCTCGTAGTAGGCCGTCCATGCGGGATCTTCGATGGGGGTCTCCTTGGAAGGAGCCGGATTGTCGAAGTCAGGCTTGGAGTGTGCGCCGCGGCACTCGTCACGCAGCAAGGCTGCATCCACGACAGCCTTGGACATGGTGATCATGCCGTCGAGCTGACGCAGGAACACAGCGCTCATGTTGCCGGAGTTGGACTTGTCCAAGCTGGACGCCTTCTTGAGGCGCTCGGCGAAGGAATCCACCATGCCCTGCAACTTCTTGAGTTCGCCGTTGTGACGCTCAATCAAGCAGTAGGCGCTCATGGCATCGCCCAGCTCCTTATGGATCACGAACGGATTTTCAGGTCCGTCCTGGGCGGCGAGCTTCTTGTAGGTCTCTTCTTCCAGCTTGCACTCGGATTCCAGAAGCGACGAAGCGGCCTCGGCCGTCTTGGAATTCTTGGCCAAGGCGGCCAGCGACTCGCCGCAAACCAGGCCCGCGAAAATGCAGGACATCAGCGAATTGGCACCCAAGCGATTGGCGCCGTGGTACTGGTGATCCGCTTCGCCGATCGCGTAGACGCCAGGAATGTTGGTTTCCTGGTTCTTGGGCGAATTCTTGAGAAGACGACCCGTGGAGTCGGCCTCGTAGCCCGCGTACAATCCACCCATCGAGTAGTGGTAGGCAGGGTAGATCTCCATGGGGACCTTCTTGGGATCCACGCCACGGAATTTCTCGTAGATGTCCAGGATCGCGCCCAGCTTCTTGAGGAGATATTCCTCCGGCTGATGGGTGAGGTCCAGGTAGACCGCTTGGCGACCGCCGATGCCAAGGCCTTCCTTGGTGCAGATCAAGGCGATTTCGCGGGAAGCGATGTCGCGGGGCACCAAGTTGCCGTAGAGCGGGTAGCGCTCTTCCAGGAAGTAGTAGCGCTCGGCGGGAGGAATCTCGTTCCAGGCTCGCTTGTCGCCAGCCTTGCGAGGCACCCACACGCGACCACCTTCACCACGGGCGGATTCGGAGATCAGACGCAATTTGTCCGATCCGGGAATGCCCGTGGGATGGATCTGCACCATTTCCGGATTGCCGTACCAGACGCCCTGCTTGTAGGCGGCGGAGGTGGCGGAGCCGAAATTGATGGTGGAGTTGGTGGTCTTGCCGAACATCAAGCCCGGGCCGCCGGTGGCGAGCACCACGGCCAGGCCGGGGAAGCTCTTGAATTCCATGGTGGTGAGGTCTTGGGCGACCAAGCCCACCGCACGTCCGTCCTTGTCCAGGATCAGACGGGTGAATTCCCAGTTCTCGAACTTGCGGACCTTGCCTTCGGCTTCCCAGCGGCGCACTTGCTCATCGAGCGAGTACAGAAGCTGCTGGCCGGTGGAGGCGCCCGCGAAGGCGGTGCGGTGATGGAGGGTTCCGCCGAAACGACGGAAATCCAGCAACCCTTCCGGGGTGCGGTTGAAGGTCACGCCCAAGCGGTCCATCATGTTGATGACGCTAGGAGCGGCCTCGCACATGGAAAGCACCGGGGGCTGGTCGGCCAAAAAGTCGCCGCCCTTGATGGTGTCCACGAAGTGGATGTAGGGACTGTCGCCTTCGCCCTTGGTGTTGACCGCTCCATTGATGCCGCCCTGCGCGCACACGGAGTGGCTGCGCTTGACGTGCACCATGCTGAAGATGTCGACTTCAAGGCCCAGCTCGCAGGCCTTCATCGCCGCAGCGAGGCCTGCGAGGCCTCCGCCGACGATCAGCACTCTCTTCTCGCTCATATCCGTACCTCGGTGTGGGATGCTGGTTCGATGGGATCAGACGTCGGCGACCGACGATTTCTGCTCGTAGGAGAAGAGTTCGTCGGCGGAAAACCAATAGGAAATCTCGCGAGCCGCCGATTCCGGCGAATCCGAGCTATGGACCACGTTGGAGCCCATGGTGGGCCCAAAAGCGTGGCGAATCGTGCCGGGGGCGGCCTTGGCCGGATCGGTGGCGCCGTTGAGGGCGCGCACATCGGCGATGGCGTTTTCGCCTTCCAGGGCGAGCACCAGGATGGGGCCTGAGGACATGAATTCCACCAGACCCGGAAAGAAGGGGCGTCCTTCGTGCTCGGCGTAGAACCCGGCAACCTTTTGGCTGGATGCGTGCAGGAGCTTGGCGCCGACGATCTTGAGGCGTGCGGTTTCGTAACGGCGAAGAATCTCGCCGACGAGGGCCGACCGGACCGCGTTGGGCTTGATGATGGCGAAGGTGCGTTGGGTCATGGTCGCCAAATCTAGACTTCGAGGTCGTTTGCTGCCAGACTGGTTTCCACCCAAGAGGCGACAATCCTCCAGAAAGGAATTAGCTTCCCTCTCTTAGCCGACCACCACCATCCCTTCGGGGTCTTTGTTGTGATTCGTCCTTCCCAAAACAAATTCGCCCCCGTGCTTCGTCTGACGGAAGCCGGAATTATCACGTCCTCGCTTGTCGCCGCGTGCCATCTGATGGGGACCACCTGCCCGGAATGGGGCTATCTGGCCTCCGTCGGGCTTGGCCAGGTGATTTTGTACCTGCTGATCGCCGAGCCAAGCTCGCTCTATGCCTCCTGGCGAGGCACGCCGGTGCGCGACGAACTTTTCCGAGCCATCGGCGTCTGGGTCTTCGCCTCGGCGGTTTTGGCTTTGGTGATCCAAACCATGCTTCCGGCCTTCGCCCTGCCGCGTGAGCTTTTCCTGACCTGGATCGGTGCCGTTCTGGTGCTGTTGGTGCTCTGGCGGGCGATTTTCCGTCTCAGCCTGGCTCTGTTTCGCAATCGAGGCGGAAACCGTGCCAAAGTGGCCATCGCCCCCTCCGATTCCCAGGGCGCGGAAGTGGGCCGGATCATCGAAAACATGCCCAATTCCGGCCTGGACGTGATGGGTTGGTTCGACGACCGGAACCCGCACGGCGAGCGACCATCTTCCATCCCCCGCGAGCGAATCCTCGGCGACATCGAAGAACTGATTGCCCAAGCCCGGGAAGGCCTGATCGACCGGGTCTACCTGGCCTTCCCGCTTTCCGCCACCGAACGCACGCGCTACGTGATCCAGCGGCTGGCCGACACCACCGCTTCGGTGTACATCGTGCCGGACTTCTATACGTTCAACCTGATCAATTCGCGCATGATCCACCTGGGTCCGCTCACGGCCATTTCCGTTCACGAGCTTCCCTACGCCGAAATCGACTGGTACATCAAGCGCACTTTCGACATCGTCTTTTCGCTGGCTTTTTTGGCCGTGGCGGGCGTTCCCATGCTAGCCATCGCAGCGGCGGTGAAGCTCACCTCCAAGGGGCCGGCGATCTTCAAACAAACCCGCTACGGGCTGGCTGGCCAGGAAATCGAAGTCTGGAAATTCCGTTCCATGCGTTCGCTGGACAACGGACAAAAGGTTCCTCAGGCCACCAAGGGAGATCCACGCATCACTCCCCTGGGAGCCTTCCTGCGAAAGACATCCATCGACGAGTTCCCCCAGTTCATCAACGTGCTGCAAGGCCGCATGAGCATCGTGGGACCCCGACCGCACGCAGTGGCCCACAACGAGGAATACCGCCGGAAAATCCACGGCTACATGTTGCGCCACAAGGTCAAGCCGGGCATCACGGGCTGGGCCCAGGTCAACGGCGCGCGAGGCGAAACAGAGACCCTAGACAAGATGGAAAAGCGGGTCAAACTGGATCTGGACTACCTGCGCAACTGGTCGATCGTTTTGGACATCAAGATCTGCGTCATGACCGCCTGGCAGTTGGTTTTCAAGCACGACGACGTGTACTGATGGCCGTGTTCGATTTCCGAGGGGTGCTTGCCCAAGACCTGCTGCCCGAAGCCGGACGGTTGACCATGAGCGCCGAATGGGCTCCCCGCCGGGGCACCTGGCTGGGATGGCCCTGCAACCACGAGACCTGGCCGGACGCCATCCGCGAGGCGGTGGAGCATGGTTTCGGGGCGTATGCCCAGGCGCTTTCCGGTGGCGAAGAAGTCCACTTCTGCGCAGGCTCGCCTGGGGTCCGCGAGCGGATCGAGGCGATCGTGGGCACCTTGCCCGGCCGCGAGCGGATCTTCCTGCACGACATCCCCATCGACGATTCCTGGCTGCGCGACTCCGGCCCGATTTTCGTGCGCGACGCCCTTTCCGGCAAGCTCGCGATCACCGATTGGGACTTCGACAAGTGGGGAGGCAAGTATCCGCCCTGGGACCAGGACAACCTCGTTCCTTCGTGCGTGGCCGCCCTTCGCGGGGTGGACCGCTGGATTCCGGGCATGACCCTGGAAGGGGGCTCCATCGACGTGGATGGCGAAGGCACGCTTTTGACCACCGAACAATGCCTTCTCCACGAGAACCGCAACCCCTGGCTGGACCGGGAAGGCATCGAGCTTCGGCTTTCCCGTTTCCTGGGCGCGCGCAAGGTGCTCTGGCTGGGCCGCGGGGTGGAAGGCGACGACACCGACGGCCACGTGGACGACCTCGCGCGTTTCTTGGCACCGGGCCTGGTCTGCGCGGCGGTGGAGGAAGACGTCAACGACGAGAACCACTCGGCCCTTGATGACAATTTCCGACGTCTCGGGAACATGACCGACGCTGCGGGGCGCAGGCTGGAAGTGGTGCCTCTGCCCATGCCCGCACCCGTGGTGGAGCTGGGCCTTCGCACGCCCGCCAGCTACTGCAACTTCCTGTTCACCGCGGACGGCATCCTGATGCCGGTTTTCGGAGATGCCATGGACGACCGCGCCGCGCGCATCCTGGAATCCGCCACGGGACGGAAAGTGTCTACCGTGGACTGCCGCAAGATCATCTTCGGGCAAGGAAGCCTGCATTGCCTGTCCCAGCAGGAACCGGCCTAGGCAGGAAAAAAGGGGTGGGAGGACAGCCGTCGTCGTGGTCATTCCCCGTTAGCATCTCCACGACAATCCTGCTGTCCACCGAAGTCGCCGTTCCCCGCATACCTAGCGACCCGGTTTTTATCCCTATGGGGGAAGATACCGCTTTCCCAACCTGAAATCAAGCACCGTTGATACGAGTTCTCAGAGCAAACTTGAGGCCGTACGCAATCCGCGTACATGGAGCACCATCCCGGAAGCGGATGACTGGTCGAGAATTCGGTTTCGACCTATTTATTTGGGTGTTGCGACGGGTTTCAGACCCACCTTTCGAAACCGGGTGAGTGGAAGGACAGGGTCCGTCGTGCCAAGCCACCTAGGGTTTACCCTAGGTGGCCTCTTTCTGCGTCATGCCAAAGGCGGCAGATCCACCCACTGCAGATCAGGCCATTTGGCGCGCCCGGCAGCGAGGAAGCTCAGGGCGCGCTGCTGGTCGCCAACCTGTTGCAATGCCTCCACCAGGGAAGCCCAGGTTTCGGGGGTTTCCCCATCTTTTTCCGTGCACCAAGCGTACAACTCCGCGGCACGTTCAGGCAAACCATGGCGCAGATAGAGGTCCGGGAGGCTGGAGCGAGGGGGGCGACGATCCTGCAGCACGTCCTTCAAGAGCATCAGCAGCTCGAGAGCGAGTGATTCCTTGCCTTGCTTGCGCCAATGCTCGGCTAGCGTTTGCAGAGGCCGGATGGAAACCAATTTGGGATCCACCGGAATCAAGGCTTGGCGCACCGAGGGAGTGAAGGCTTTCTCCCAAAACTCGAGGGCCGCATCCATCCCCTCCACACGCTCCCAAACCTGTGCGACCAGACTTGTCTGGTTGGGGTGCCACGTGGCTGGATCCGGATCCAGGGTTTCCAGGTAGATTTGGTGGGCGCCCTGGACATCGTCTGCCGCCAACCGAAGAGAGGCCAAATGGGAGGGGATCACCGAGGCTAGGTGCTGGTCGGCGTCTCCCATGCGCAGCAACTCCAACGCCTTGCGAAATCCTTCCTCCGCCCCCTGGATGTCCCCAAGGTCTTGGCGCGTGGTGGCCAACTGGTACCACTGGATTGCACCGACATCTCCCTGGCGCAACCGCTCCTGGAGGATTTTCTGGTTGCGCGCCTGCTTGGCTTTGATGGTCGCGGGATCGGTGTACCCGGTGTGGTGGACCAGGATCGAGGAGTACTCGATTCCCAGCCCCAATGCCGCCAGGCCAGGATAGACCTGTTCGTGGATGGCGCCGTGGAAGCGGATCCGCGGGTGGTTGGGAAACATGCGGATCTGGGAAAACTCCGTGCCCGTTGCCCCTTGATCGGTTGTGTTTTTCACCAGAAAGGATACCGCCCGGTCTGGAGTCCCTTGTGCGATGCGAAGAATTTCGGGGATCGAAGAGGCGGGCAGACGGTCGTCGGCGTCCAGCCAAAGCACCCAAGGCGCCTTGGCATGATCCAAACTGACATTGCGTGCCGCGGCGAAATCACTGCGCCAAGCCCACTCCACCAGCTGGGCGCCGGCCGCCACGGCGATTTGCCGCGTGCGGTCGGTGGATCCAGTGTCCACCACCACCAAATGAGCGCCAAGAGGGGCCGCCGACCGCAACAGATCTGGCAGGTTGGCTTCCTCGTTTTTGGCGATCATGCACAGGGAAATCCTCATCCCTTGCGCACCTCGATCGCCTTGGCGACCAATTTCGCATCGACGCCAGCCTGTTCCAGAAACTGCCGGACCTCGACGTCGGACAGTTCCCGTCCCGTGGATTCCGCCCAATTGAGGGCGGAATCCTCGTCGGTCGGATCCAGTCGCACGGCCATCTCGAAAAAGATCCGGGCACTGCGCGAAAGTCCCTGCCGGAAACATCCCACCCCGATGCCGCCCCATGCTCTTGCATCGGAGGGGTCGGCGTCCATCGCGCGAAGGAATCCCTCCACCGCCTCCGGGAATGCACCGGATTCCAGCGCCGCCTCCGCGCATTGGCACAGTGCTTGGGGCGAAGGTCCGCCGGCTTGGGCGTTTTTTGGATCCATTTGTGCGCTCATAGGTCGTCGCGCCTCCTGTCTTTCCAAGGTATTTCCATTGCGGACATCTTTGGGCCTGGCATTCTCCGCGCAGGCTCATTTTCGGTTTTCTACCACCGTTGGGCCATGGAGGGACTACGTTTGATCGCTTCGCATGCCTTGGATCCGTGAAATACTTGATGGCACCAACCCTTCCAGGATCGCGGAAATCCACGCCCAGCGTTTTGGTCGAAGCGGAATCCTCCAATCCAGCCGTATTCGCCAAGAACTGGAATCGTGGCTGATCGACGATTCCCGGCAGGAAGGCTTGACCCCATCGGAAGTCCTGGCGCTCCAAGCGCTGGCTTTCGCAGGACCCGCTGGCCTGGACGAACCTGCCGCGGAGCTGGAATCCTTGGCTCTCCAAGCGTTCGCGTTTCGCGGCGAAGAAATCGGCTGGCATGGGATCCTCGATTGGGCGCCCGCCCTGCGCAGTCGGTTTTTGGCCGCCTGCCCCGAGCCGGAGCACCCATCTCCCGACCACCAACTTCCGGCTTCCCGGGCATGGGTGGAAGGCATCGTCGCCTTGGCAGCCAGGATCGACCTCGGAGAAGCCAAGCTCACCCGGACGGGCGAGCTCAATCGCCGCCAACGCCCGCGCTTGCGCGAATCGTTTTTCCACCTGGATGAACTCCCCTCGCAGGCACAGGAACTGTGCTTGGATCTTTCCTTGCGGTTTTTGGCAGACCACGATTGGGTGGATGAACGCGACGGGGTCCTGGAGCTCAACGCAGATGGCCACCTCGCCTTGGAAGACGGCGACCTCCTGGAATCCTCCATCGAACGGTGGTGGGTCCGCCAGGCTTTCCGGACGGACGCCGCGTGGTGGGAGCAGATTTCCTCACGTGCCATGACTGGCGAAGACGCCCTGCGGATCTGGGGTTGGCTGGACAGCCAAAGCCTGCGCGGCCCCGCGGTCTGGTCACGCCTGCCGCAGCGCCTGGCGGAAGCCGTCGCCCTGGGGCGCCTGGAAACCGTGGTCGACCACGGTTCCATTTCGTGGATCGGACCGCCAGGCAAAACCCCTCCGCCGCCGGATCGCGCGGTCCTGGTGACGGCGGATCTATTGGCTTACCTGTCTCCGATGGCGCCGTTGCATTGGCGACGGAGCCTGGAAACCTCCGCGCGCAGGGAATCTTCCGGGATCGTGTCTTGCTACCGGTTCACCCGGGAATCCATCCTGGAAGCGGCGGCGCACCATTCCCTCGGACAAGAATTGGCAGCCTTTCTGGATCGACTGGAAACGCCGGCTTCGGTCGGACGGGTCCTTCGCGAATGGCTCGAATCGCGGCGCACCTGCCAGTTCGAGTCGCTCCGGATCCTGCGGGTCCGGGAAGCCTCGCGCTTTCGCGAACTGGCCGCTTTGCCATCCATCCAGGCGCTGGTCCACGAAGCGATTCCCGACTGGGGATTCGTTTTGGATCCCGTCCAGGAAATCCAGCTGCGACGCGAATTGTCCGCACTCGGATACGATCCCCCCGTGGTTTCCGAGGAGCGTCCCAAAGCGAAGCTCTGGCGTTCGCCGGACACGCAAGCGGCCATCGCCGACGCTCCGGAATGGCGATTCGATCCACCCGCCTCCGAAGAAACCAAGCGCTCGTCCGTTTCGGCCAATTCCAAATACGGCGAGGGCCTCAAGGAGCTTCCCTTCCAAGATCTTTTGCGGGTCGTGGAATACGCCATCCTCACCGATGCGGAGGTGGAAGTGATATTGAAAGGCGCGAGCGCCAAGCCGTTGAGGATCCGGATCCTCCGGCTGGACAAGCGTCACGAGCCCGTCTCGATCTCGTTTCGGACCCTCGGCGCCCGGGAAGATCGCGAATCTCCGCTGGAACAGGTCCGCAAGATCCGCATCTGTCCGTGATCGGGTTGGGGCGTTGGTCATGTAGAGACGTGGAATTTTTGTAGAGACGCCCCGGCGGGGCGTCTCTACAAAATCCAACGTCTCTACATAATTGCAGCGTTTCTGGGCAATCCCAACCGGCCCCCACAAACGATTAAAAACGGCGCCGTTGACAGTCGCCGTTTTTTGTTGCCGGTTGCTGCCCTAGGTTTTTATTCGAACCAGAGATCGTAGCGCGGCAGGGTTTCCATGCGAGCGACCGTCATGGTCGCCTTCAGGGTGCGATCCGAGAAGTCGTCGAGATTGTCGAAGTAGAACTCCTCCAAAGTCTTGGACATCTTCTCCAGGTGGGCGGGCTGGATCTGGTAGCCTTTGGGCACCTGGATCTGGAATCGCTTTTTTCGGAAGTAGATCTTGATCTTTCCGGAATCCCCTTCGATCACCTCCACCGGAGGAGTCAGGAGTCTGGAAAAGTCGCAGGTGGAGCAGACCTTTTCGATCTGCGCCAACAGATCGGCAAAATCCGACTTCCGCACCCGAAACAGGTACTTCCACGACAGGATCTCGATCCGAGCCTTCTCCGCCGCCTTCTCCGGGGTCAACCCCTGGTTCAGGAAATCATCGAAGACGCTCTTGATCAGACGTGTGATCTCTGCCGTGTTGTCTACCCCATCTTTGGGGTTTACGAAACTGTTGATCCGTTTCCGGACCGCTTCCTTGTCGCTCATATCCTCTTTTTCCGCGCGGGTGTTCAGCCTGTAAATATACTCGCTTGCGCGACTCCCACCACGCCCTTCCCATGAGTCCTCCGGAATCCCTTCTGCTTGGAGCGACGGTCGGTGTTATATTCCTCTTCGGGTCGTCGCGGCCGACGGCTCTGAATTGGCGGGGTTTTGTGGATCCAAGGGAAGCCTATCGTGTTTTTCTTCCGAGTTTCCACCCTTTCATCCCGTTGACTGTGGATAAGTCGTTGATACGCCGGGGGATATCTCGACAGAGCCAGTTAATTTATCCCCATACTGTTGGAACACTGTGAATTCATTGTTGATTCACTCCGAATCGGACCGTCTGTGGCAGGTCAGCCTTGAGAGGATCTCTCGGGAGGTGAGTCGCGCCGCCTTCGCCGCTTGGTTCGCCCCATTGCGGATGGGCGAGTGGGGCGAAGACGGCTTGCTGCAAATTCACGCTCCGACACTGATCGCCAAGGAGTTCGTCCACACCCACCACAAGAGCACCATCGAACGTGCATTGAAGGAGGAGCTGGGGGCGGAGGTCCAGGTCCGGATCGTGCTCGAGCCAGACGCATCCACAGAACCCATTCTTCGCACCCCTGCCCCGCGCAAGGCGCCAGACACCCTGCTGCGGTTGGTCAGCCCTCGCCAGCAGGTCCAAGCGGAATCCGTGCGCAGGGAGGCAGCTCGGCTCGCTCCTCGGATGACCTTCGACAGCTTTGTGGAAGGCGACTGCAATCGTCTGGCCTTGGCGGTAGCCAACCAGGTGGCAGAAAATCCCGGCGGCGGTCGCGCCAACCCGCTTCTTTTGGTGGGCGGAACCGGCTTGGGCAAAACCCATCTCATGACCGCGATCGGGCATTTTGTCCTAGGTCACGACGTGGCCCGGAAAGTGGTCTACCGCACCTCGGAAGAATTCGCCCGCGAGTATTTGGAAGTTGCCCGCAAAGGCGATCTGAAAGCTTTCCACAACATCTATCGCGACGCCAGCGTGCTCTTGTTGGACGACATCCAATTTTTCGGCGGCGAAGTGGACAAGCCGCGGTTTCGCGAGCAGATGGTCTATGTGATGAGTGTCCTGCAGGCCCAGCGCAAGCAGATCATCCTCACTTGCGATCGCCCTCCTTCGGAAGTCCAACATTTCGATCGCCAGATCCTGCGCCAGATCGAATCCGGCTTCGTGGCCGACCTGAACGCGCCCGACCAGGAGACCCGACTGGCCATCTTGCGACGCAAGGCTCTGGAGGGTGGGTGGAACGTGACTCCGGACGTGCTGGGCCTGATCGCCGAGCAATTCTCGGGCAATGTACGCCAGCTCGAAGGCGCCCTGCTGAAATTGTGCGCCTTCAGCGACATGTGCGGAGGCAAGGTGGATCGCTCCACCGCCGAGGCCGTGTTCCGCGACGCCGTGCGCAACCGCAAAAACAGCGCCTCCCCGGGTGCCATCGCCCAATCGGTGGCAGACCTGTTCCAGATCGATCTTGCCTTGATGCGCTCGCGCACACGCAAACGGCCGGTGGTCCACGCACGCCAGCTGGCCATGCTTTTGATCCACGAACTGACCGACAACACATTGCACTCCATCGGGGTCTTGTTCGGACGCGACTACAGCACCGTCACCCATTCATTGGAAGCGGCTCGCGAGTCGCTGGCGACCGACCAAGAGCTCGCGAACACGTTCCAAACGCTGCGTGGCCGCTTTCGAGGCTAGCCGCCAACCAAGCAAAAGAGCCGAGCGTTTCCGCTCGGCTCTCTGGTTTGCTTGAAGGTCTCTTTTCGCGACCATGCCACCCCCTCCTTAAGGGATTGGCATGGTCGCTGGCTACTACTTCTTTCCACCCTTGGTGGAGGCTGCGGCCTTTTCCGCTTGCTGCAGCAGATAGGCCTCAGCGGTGGGCTTGATGGTGTCCGCTCCAGGGCCGTACTTGCCCGTCAGGAACAAAACCACGTCGGTGTCGTTGCGCACGACCACCGGAGCTTGCCAGTAGCGGTTCAGGGCGAAGGCCAGCGCCGTTATTCCGTTGTTTGCGGTTGCCTTGGGGTCGGCTCCGCGCTCGATCAGGATCTTGATCCCAGACAAGCATCCCTTGTCTGCGGCTAGGTGCAACGCGGTGATGCCCATGTCCCCTTTGCTTTCAAGCTTGGCGCCTTGGCTGATCAGGCTCACCATGGCCGAATCCTTGCATGCCCTGGCAGCGTACATCAGAGGGGTGTATCCATTGGTGTCGGGGATGTTCACGTCGGCGTTGCGGGCCAGCAGAGTCGTTATCACCTGGAGCTTTCCTCCTTCGGCGGCCATATGCAATGCCGTGCGGCCGTTTTGCTTGGCATTGACGGATTCGCCTTTGTCCAACAGGGCCTTCATGGTGACGGCATCGTCCTTGTAGATTGCCGATGCCATGTCGTTGGTCATACCTGCAGCAGCGGGCTCCTTCTTGGCTTCGCAAGCCGAAAGGGTGAAGGCCACTCCGGCCAGGACAGCTCCACGCGATATGCGAGACTTCATGCGGTGCTCCTTGTTCTCTGGGGTCGGTAATGAAGGGGCCGACCCACCTTTGTATAAGGAAGTAATCGAATGTTGCCCTCGGAAAGGGGAGCTTTTTAAAGGTGTTGTTGACTTTGGGGTCAACCCTTGCCAAACCGAAGCCCTCCGCATACCTTTCCTCTTCCTTCTTACCGCGAAGGTTCGAAGGGTTCGTAGCTCAGCTGGTTAGAGCGCCGCTCTGATAAGGCGGAGGTCGATGGTTCGAGTCCATCCGGACCCATATAGTGAAAACGGGGTTATAGCTCAGTTGGTAGAGCGCCTGGTTTGCAACCAGGAGGTCAGGGGTTCGACCCCCCTTGACTCCATGCCATGGGAGTTAATATGACCTCCCGATCAAAGCACAGGACGACATTCTCCAGCAATGCGTCCACGTGTGTGCCGGTGTACCGCCAGCCTTGTCTGTACATTTTCTCGGCCTCCCCCTCCAGGCGATCGATGGTCTCCTGGCTGGTCCACCCATCCCGCAATTTCACATGCCTTTCCGCCGTTTCTCGCATGGGAACGATTCTACCATGCCTTAGGCGGACAATCATCCCTCAGAGGCAATCATGATTTCGATGCTCCTTGGTCTCGCCTACGCGGCGCCGGTCACCATGAGCCTGTCGGACCCCTCCGACACTGCCTGGGTTCGGCTCCCTATCCGCGTGGTGGAAGTCCGTGACCTGCGCAGGCTTTCCACTGTGGACAAAAATGGCCTGGGTGTTACCGAAACCGGCATCTTCGAAGAACGGGTGGCCTTGCGGACCCCCAAGCCGGTTTCCGAGGAGGTGCGCGCCATGGTCTCCCAGTGGGGAGTACCGGATTCCAATGCGATCCCGGTGCGGCTGGAACTGCAATCGCTGGAAACCTGGCCTGTGATGGCCACCGGACCTGACCCCGTGCGATCGCGCGTTAAGGTGCGCATCGTATCGGTGGATTCCTCGCGCCCCGGCCTTCTGCTTACCCCGATGGTGGATGGCGAGAACAAAGGCTTCCACTCGGCCAAGGAACAGATCTCGATGCTGCGCAGCCACCTTCGGGACGCGATCTCGATGGTCAAGCCGGGAATGAAACCACAGCCGGAAACAGGCATTTTGGATACCCCCCCCTTGGACACCGCTGCTGATCCCCGCAAGCTCGTGACCCAGGACGCCACTCCGCGCAAGATCTATCACACTCTCTGGCTGGGCGCCTCCCCCACCTTCCGCACGGTTTCCATGAGTTTGCGCTACAGCCAGTACGTCAAGCCCATCCAGCCTTGGGCTTGCGATTATTGGGGCGGCCTCCAGATCCGCGCCCCTTGGAACAACGACAAATTCAGCGAAGTCTGGGCCGGAGACCTGCTCGGTGGTCTCGCCTGGTGGCGGCGTCTGGATGACGGCCGCTCCAAGTGGTCGGTGATCGGCTCGCTGGGCGGGATGATCGGCACCGAAACCTACCAGCGCACCCATGCGAAGGGGCTGGGTGAAGAAACCCGCTGGATCTACGGCGGCGTCGAGGCGCGAGGCGGGGTGCGAACCGATCGCACCAACGGCTTTTTGGCCGAAGGCGGGGTGTTTCTTTCCACACGTGTACCCTCCGCCTTGAGCTGGTTCGATCCAGGCCTCTATTTCCAGGTGGGGTATCGCCTGTGAGCGCCGATTGGATCCTGCCACGCCCCGACGATTTCCATGTGCATCTGCGGCAGGGCGAAGATCTGCCCGCCTACGCCATGGAAGCCGCTCGTCGGTTCGCCCGCGTGCTGGTGATGCCCAACCTGGTGCCCCCCGTGTCCGAAGCCGCCGGGCTGGGCGACTACCGCGACAGAATCCGCCTGGCCGCCCCCGGGCTGGAACCGCTCATGGCCTTCAAGCTCCTTCCCAGCGTCTCGCCGGAAGATCTTCTGGCCTTGGCCCGGGCGGGCGCGGTGGCGGGGAAGGTCTATCCGGAAGGCGTGACCACAAATTCCGAGAACGGCATCTCCGACCTGCGCGAACTGGAGCCGTTGATGGCCTCCATCGCCAAGACGAATCTTGTCGTGTGCTGCCACGGCGAAAAGCCGGGGGTGTTCAGCATGGAGCGCGAAGAGGCCTTCCTGGAGGAATTCTCCGAGATGGCCTGCCGCCATGGCGACGTGCGGTTCGTGCTGGAACACGTGTCCACGGCGGCCGCGGTGCGGGCGGTGACGGAATTGGGCCCGAACGTCGCGGCGACCATCACGTTGCACCACCTGGAAATCACCCTCGACGACGTGGTGGGAGGAATGCTCAAACCCCACCTGTTCTGCAAACCCATCGCCAAGCGACCGCAGGATCGCCAAGCGCTGCGGGAAGCTGCGTTCTCCGCCAATCCCAAGTTCTTCTTCGGCTCCGACAGCGCCCCGCATCGCAAGGACCGCAAGGAATGCGCGGCCGGTTGCGCCGGCGTCTATTCCATGCCCTGCGCCCTGGAGGCCCTCGCCCAGGTGTTCGACGACGCCGGCCAGCGCGACAAGCTGCCGGATTTTGTCGCCGGCTTCGGGGCCGACTTCTACCGCCTTCCCCGCAACCCGGGCACCGTCCGCTTGGTGCGCGAAGACTGGAAGGTGCCGGAAATCGTCGACGGCGTGGTCCCCTACAAGGCGGGCGAAGCGCTGCGGTGGAAAGTGATCTGAGATGGCCTCCCTGGCCTGGATAGCCGCCCTCGTCGGCTGCGCCGGCCTGGCAGGGGCTCAAGCTCCCCAAGGTCCCACCGACCAATTCTACGTGGCTCCGAAAATCTCCGTTTCCGACATCGGGCCGGGTGGTGGATTTTGTGTCACTGCCGCCCATGATTGGCTGTTGGCCGGATTGTCCGTCGATGTCAGCGAAGAACTCGACCCCATCGGAACCAGTTACGACCCTCTCGAATCCACGGAGCTTCTGCAGCTCCAACTGGGCTACGGCGCCAATGGGAGGACCGTTTCCAAGCAGATCCTGCTGGGCTGGATGGCAGCCACGTTCGTCCGCCGAGGTCCTTTCCAGGGAAGAACGGGTGGGGAGGGCTGCGAATCGGGCATGTTGTGCGGTACGACCGAGCACTACGTGAAGCGGACCTCCAAAACATCCGGAGCCTCCCTTGCGGGAAGGCTTGTCTGGCACGGGGCTCGAGTCGGAATCGGAATCGAGGGGGCGGCGGGAATCACCTCCACAGAGGATTTCCTCCAGGGCAGCGTGATTTTTGTTTGGGGGCTTCTGCGAGCCCCCCGTCCCGAACCATTGAAGTTTTTCTGAACTCCTAGACCAGGTCCACGCCCCGCGAAGCGAGGTCCTTGTAGAAGTCCAGGGTCTGTGCGGCGATGGAAGCCCAGGAGAACTTTTCCAGAACGCGCTTGCGGGAGGCTTCGCCCATGCGCCGCCCCAATGCGGGATCGCGCAGGATGCGGTTCATGGCCTGGGCCAGCGCCGCGGCGAACGCCTCCGGTTCGCGGGCTTCCGGGTCGGTGACGGAAATCGGTTCGATGGGCACCAGGTAGCCGGTTTCGCCTTCGACGATGATTTCGGGAATGCCGCCGGTGCGCGTGGCCACCACGGGAGTGCAAGCGCTCATGGCCTCGAGGTTGGTGATCCCGAAGGGCTCGTAGATGCTGGGGCAGCAGAACACCGCCGCTCCCGCGTAGATGGAGGGAAGATCCTGGCCGGGCACGGCCTGGCGCACCCACACCACATTCCCGCGCGAGGCCTGAAGACGCCCCACGGCTGCTTCCACCTCGCGTTCCTGTTCAGCCGTGTCTGGAGCAGCCGCGCAAAGCACCACCTGCACGCCGGGGTCCAAAAGTTCGGCGGCGGCGAGAAAATGCCGGATCCCCTTTTGGCGGGTGATGCGCGCCACGAACAGCACGTAGGGGCGGTTCTGGTCGATGCCGTATCGCTCCAGCACGCCGGGCGTGGGTTCGGAAGGGAAGTCGTCGGGATTGACGCCGTTGTGGATGACCCGAACACGCGAGGGGCCAACTCCATAAAGCGATTGCACGTCGCGGGCCATCTCGCGGGAAACCGCCACCACACCGTCGGCTTCCCGATAGGCGGTCCGTTCGATCCAGCAGGAAAGCCGGTATCCGCCTTCGCCCAATTGCTCGGTCTTCCAGGGCCGGGATGGCTCCAAGGAATGGGTGGTGAGCACCAAGGGGATCCCACGGGTCTGGCGCACCAGCACGCCACCAAAATGGGTATACCAGGTGTGGCAATGGACCACCTGCGGAACACGCGCCTTCGCGGCCATCTGGATGTTGCGCAAGAGCGCATTGAAGGCGCCGGCGTGCGAAGGTTCCGTGCTTGCCACGGGATGTGGCAGAGGAATTCCCTCGACGTGGTAGTTCTCGCGGGAATCACTTTGATCTCCGAAAGAGAAGACCTCGACCTCGCACAGCCGGGAGAGCTCCCGGGACAGGTGCTGGATATGGACGCCGGCACCACCGTACACGTTGGGTGGAAACTCGTTGGTCAGGAGGAGTACGCGCATGGCCGCAATGGTAGGCCACCGAAGCCACATTGTCCAGCTTCGGAGTGGGGAGATCGTGCTGCCAGGCATTTCCTGCCGCCCGACCCCTGGTATTTTTTTCCTCCCCTCCGGGCGAGCCCGATCGACCTTGGCTGGACAGGACCCTTGGCCCGTCCCTTGCGTGGACTGTCCTTCGTGATCTTCGAAAACGCCATCTCCAGACACACTTCCGCTCCGGCCCTGCTTCGCAGCCTGGATGCTTCCATGCTGCGGCAGAAGTCCATCGCCAACAACATCGCCAACGTAAACACGGCCGGTTACAAGCGGATCGAAGTCCAATTCGAGAGCGAGCTTCAAAAGGCGCTGGACCCCAATCGGCTCCAAGGCGCCCGCACCGACGCCGGCCACGTGGCGATCGGAAAGCCGGATCTGCTTTCGCTGCACCCGGAAGCCTACCGCCCCACCGACCCCACCCTGCCCGGCCAGGTCAACAACGTCGACATCGACATGGAAATGGCCAAGCTCGCCGAAAATCAGATCCTGTACAACTCCGGCGTGAAGTTTCTGAACGACCGGATCCAAACCATTCGAGCGGCCATCATGGGCCGGGCCTAAAGGCGGGGGTGACCGATGGCCATGGTCCAACTGTTCACCGGCCTGAACATCTCGGCATCGGGGCTGCGGGCCATGCGCCTGAAACAGAATCTGATCGCTTCCAACATCGCCAACGCCGAAACCACGCGCACCGCCGAAGGTGGCCCGTACAAGCGACAGATGGCCATTCTCCAGGCCGATTCCAAGGAAATCCAGCCCCGGCTGGTGATCGCCGACCCCTCCATGGTGGGGCGCACCACCAACGGCCGGCATCTGGCCATTCCCTCCGACCTGTTCCAGGTCCAAAAAGACGGTGTGGGTTCCGGTGTGCAGGTCCAGCGGATCGCCGAGGACCAGACGCCTCCCCGGCTGGTGTTCGACCCGTCACATCCTGACGCCAACCCGGAAGGCTACGTCGCCTACCCCAATGTCAACGTGGTCCAGGAGATGGTGGATCTGATCTCCACCACCCGAGCCTACGAAGCCAACACCACCGCCATGGGCTCGGCCAAGGCCATGCTTTCCAAAGCACTGGAGATCGCCTGATGAACGTGCAACCCACCTCCGACCACGTCCAGGCCTTCTTCCTCTCGCGCGATGCCGCGGCCAAACGCCTCGCACCGGCGGGTCGCACGACGGGATCCGTCGATTTCTTCGCCGGAAAGAGCTTGACGACACCCCTTCGACAGTCGGATCCTGTAGCGGCGGCGCCTTCCGCCAACGGTCCCACCAAGGGACGTCGACTCGATCTCATCGCCTGAGCCACGAAAGGAGCGAACCATGGACCCCATCCAACGACTCAGTCCCGGCATCGCGCCCACCGGAGCTCCGGCGCCCGTCCCCAACGACATCCGCGTGGGCGACACGCGAACCCGTTCCTTCGAGGATACCCTCAAAGGATTCCTGGGCGATGTAAACTCGATGCAAAACGAGGCCGACGCCTCGATCGAGAAGTTCGTGGCAGGCGAGGTCAAGGACGTCCACCAGGTGATGGCCGCCGTCTCGGAGGCGCGAACCTCCTTCAACCTGATGCTCGAGATCCGCAACAAGACCCTCGAGGCCTATCAGGAACTCATGCGCATGCAGGTCTGATAGAAGATGCTCGACTTCCTCCGCCAGTTTCTGGCACGCTTGTCCCAAGCCTGGTCCCGGTTCTCCAACGGACAGAAGGCCCTGCTCGCCGGATCGGGGGTCCTCGCCTTGTCCGGACTCGTCGCGCTCTCGGTGTGGCCCGCCATCGCGGAAACCAGGACCGCCTCCGACAGCGCCAACGGCTGGGGCGCCCTCTACCGCGGCCTGGAAGCCCCGGAGGCGGCGCAGATCGTGGAAGGCCTCAAGGCGTCCAAGGTGGAATTCAAACTGGAAAACGACGGCAAGGACATCCTGGTGCCGCGCGCGAAACTGGACGAACAGCGCCTGGCCTTCGCCGCCCAGGGCCTGCCCCGCTCGGGATCCGTGGGCTGGGAGATCTTCGACAAAACCCAGCTCGGCATGACGGATTTTGTCCAGAACATCAATTTCCGTCGCGCCCTGGAAGGAGAGATCGCCCGCACGATCATGGGACTGGCACCGGTGGAGAACGCGCGCGTGCTGATCTCCATCCCCAAGCCCAGCCTGTTCACGGAAAAGGAGAAGCCGCCCACCGCCTCGGTGGTCCTGAAGATGCGCCCCGGACAGGAATTGGACCGCAAGTCCGTCAAAGGGATCGGACAGCTCATCGCCAGTTCCGTCGAAGGTCTGAAGCCGCAGAACGTGACGATCCTGGACGCCGACGGCCGCGTGCTCAGCAAGGGAGGAGGCGAAGGCCCCTCCGCCTTGACCGAGGCCAACAACGAACTGCGTTCGCAAGTGGAGGCCTACCTGCAGAACAAGGTCTCGGAGATCCTCGACGGCGTGGTGGGCTCCGGCAACCATCGCGTGCAGGTCTCGGCCGACCTCGATTTCGAGAGCGTGGAAAAGACCGCCGAGAGCTTCAATCCCGCCTCGAAGGTGGTGCGCTCCGAACAGACCGAAGAAGAAACCAAGGAGAACTCCCCCGCCGACGGCAACTCCACCCGCGAAAGCCGCACCGCCAACTACGAAGTGGACCGCACCGTGGTGAAATCGGTGAGTTCGCCGGGAAGCGTGCGCAAGCGGGTGACCGTGAGCGTGGCCGTGGATGGACGCTGGGAAGATCCGTCCGACAGCGCCAAAAGCGCCGCCAAGGATAGTTCCAGGGAGGCTCGCCCGGTCTGGAAGGCGCGATCTCCGGACGAAGTCGCCCAGCTCCAGGAGCTGGTGCGCAACGCCGTCGGTGCGCAAACCGGAGCGGACAACGTGTTCGTGACCTGCGTCAAGTTCGAGAATCCGATGGTGGCCATGGCACTGGAGGAAATGTCCAAAAAGCCCGCTCCCTGGATGGATTGGGCGCGCTGGGCGGTTCTTGCCCTTTCGCTGGTGGCCGGACTCCTGCTTCTGCGCAGCCTCGTGAAGGTGATGCAAGAGGCGATGAATCCTCCGCAACCCGCCTACGCGGAACTTGTCGCGCAGGAACTGGCGGAGGAGAACCCCGAAGAAGAAGAGATCATGGCCGAAGCCGTGCGTGTCAACGACCTGCTCTCCCGCCTGGAATCGATGACCCGGGCGGAGCCGTCGAACTTCTCCAAGCTGGTGCGCAATTGGTTGCAGGAGGGATCCGCCCGCGACGAGCGCACTCCCAAGAAGGGTCGCTGACCAAATGGCCCAGAAACAGTTCTACAAGGAAGCGGATCGCTCCGGCGCGAAATCGCCCGGTGGGGCCAATTCCTTCGATGTGCCCGGCCCCAAGAAGGCGGCCATCGTCATGGTGGCCTTGGGCCGCGACGCCTCTGCCGAGCTTCTCAAGGGGCTTTCGGAAGCGGAAGTGGAAGCGCTGACCAAGGAAATCGCCAGGCTCGAAGGCGTGACATCGGAGATGCGCGAAGCGGTGCTCCAGGAGTTCCACACGATGGGACTCGCCCAGCAGTACGTGTCGCAAGGCGGACTGGACTACGCACGAGACCTTTTGGAAACCACCTACGGACCTGCGCGTGCCCAGGAGATCCTCGCCAAGATCACCAAGGCGATCCGGACCACCGGTTTCCACATGTTGTCGGACATCGACGCCAACCAGCTGGTGAACTTCATCCAGAAGGAACACCCGCAGACCATCGCACTGATCCTGGCCCACATGGACAAGGCCATGGCCGCGCGCCTTTTGGGCGCACTGCCTCAAGATCTGCAGTTCGACGTCTCCCAGCGCATCGCCACCATGGAATCGATCACCCCTGATGTTTTGGAACAGATCGAACAGGTGCTGGCCTCGGAAATGAAGGACCTGGTGGGCGGCGACGCTTCGGAAGTGGGTGGCGTGAAGAGCCTGGCCGAACTTCTGAACATGGCCGATCGCTCCACCGAAAAGAACGTGATGGGCCACTTGGAGCGCGAAAACCCGGAGCTGGCCACCGAAATCAAGAACCTCATGTTCGTGTTCGACGACATCGTGATGCTCGACGACCGCTCCATGCAACGGGTGCTCAAGGAAGTGGACTCGAAGGTCCTGGCGCTGGCGCTCAAGAGCGCGGGCCAGGAGACTCGCGACAAATTCCTGCGCAACATGTCCAAGCGGGCGGCGGAGATGATCTCGGAAGAAATCCAGTTCATGGGTCCCGTGAAGCTGCGCGACGTGGAAGAGGCCCAGCAGAAGATCGTCGACAGCGTGCGCCGCCTGGAAGACGCCGGCGAAGTGGTGATCTCCGGGCGCGGCGGCAGCGACGAGATCGTGGTCTAGCCGCCGATGGAACCCCAGGACAAACCTTCGCATCTGGCCGGCATCCTGCGGGGGCGCCCCGGTGGGGCCCGACCCATGGACCTGATGGACCTCACCGGCAGCGGATCGCTGGTGGAACTGCCCATGCACCGCGGCGGCCCGGATCCGCAAAAGCGCCGCATCGAGGACCTCGAGCACAGCGTTCTGGCCTTGCAGGCCTCGTTGGATTCCCAGCGCAAGGCACATGAAGCCGCCTTGGCCTCCGGACGCGAAGAAGCCTACCAGCGCGGATTGAAAGACGGTACCGCCGCGGGGGAGGCCACAGGAAAGGCCATCGCGCAGGCCCAGGCGGATCGACGGGTCGGAGAGATGGAATCGTCCGTGCGCTCCCGACTGGATTCGGTGGAGCGCGCGCTGGACCAGGTGTTCCTGGATTGGGAGTCGCGCATCCTGGAATTGGCGATGGCCATCGCCCGTCGGATCGTGGGCGAGGCATGCTCCGTGCCGGGCTTGGCCGCCTCGCACATCGCGCGCATGGCCCTGCGCAAGCTCGGGTCCGAATCGCGGGTGGTGGTTCGCTGCCACCCGGCCGACCTCACCGCGCTGGAGCGCGAGAAGGAGCTCTGGGGTACGCGCTCGGGAAGGCGCGTGTCGCTGGAGCAGGACGAATCCGTGGGGCGCGGTGGCGTGGTGATCGAAACCGACACAGGAACCATCGACGCCAGGGTCCCCCGCTTGACGGAAAATGTCGAAAAAGCCCTGGCCGAAGCGGTCGCGGAGGAACGCGCGCGTGGCGGCATTCCCACCTGACCGGACCGAACTCTGGCGCAGCGTGGTGGCCGATTGCGACCCGGTGGAGGTGCGCGGACGGGTGACGCGCGTGGTGGGCCTTTTGGTGGAGTCTTCCGGGCCCGCCGCGGCGGTGGGCGAATTGTGCGCCTTGGCCGCCGGCGACGCCCTGTTCGGGTACGCCGAGGTGGTGGGCTTCCGCGAAGACGCCACATTGCTCATGCCCCTGGGGGGGATGGACGGAATCCGTCCTGGACTCGAGGTGGTCGCCACGGGAAAACCCTTGCAGGTTCCCGTCGGACAGGAACTGATGGGGCGGATCCTCGATGGCCTGGGTGCTCCCCTGGACGGCAAGGGCGGCGTTCCCGGCGTGCGCAGGCCGGTCACGGGACTGGCGCCGCACCCGCTTTCGCGAACACGCATCCACCAACCCATGGGCACCGGGGTGCGGGCCTTGGACGGATTCCTGACGCTCGCCCGCGGCCAACGCCTGGGCATCTTCGCGGGATCCGGGGTCGGAAAGTCCGTGCTGCTGGGCATGCTGGCCCGGCGTTGCGAATCGGACGTCAACGTGATCTGCCTGATCGGGGAACGCGGCCGCGAGGTGCGCGAATTCCTGGAACGCGACCTGGGAGAGGAAGGCATGGCCCGTTCGGTGGTGGTGTGCGCCACCTCCGACCAGCCCGCCGTGGTGCGGGTGAAGGCCGCCTTCACCGCCACCACCATCGCCGAGTGGTTTCGCGCGCAGGGCAAGGATGTCTTGCTGATGATGGACAGCTCCACCCGCCTGGCCATGGCCCAGCGGGAAATCGGACTGGCCGTGGGAGAACCCCCTGCCACCAAGGGCTACACGCCTTCGGTGTTCGCGCTGTTGCCCAAGGTGTTCGAACGGGCGGGAACCTCCGACAAGGGCTCCATCACGGGGCTGTACACCGTGCTGGCCGACGGCGACGACATGGAGGAACCCGTGGCCGATGCGATCCGTTCCATCCTGGACGGCCACGTGGTGCTCTCGCGCGATCTGGCCAACAAGAACCATTTCCCCGCCATCGACGTGCTGAAATCGATCAGCCGTTGCATGGCCGATGTCGCCGACGACGAACATCGCAAAGGGGCGCGCGAGCTGCTGTCGCTGATGGCCTTGTACCGGGAGAACGAAGACCTGGTGACGCTGGGCGCCTACCAGAAGGGCGCCGATCCCCGATTGGACCTGGCCATCAAGCTGCGCGACAAATGGCAGACCTTCCTGCGCCAGGACCGCGAGGAACTCGCGCCGTTTGCCGCCTCCCGCGCGGAAATTGTCAAACTCGCCCTCGCTGCCCGCGCACCGGTGCGGAAATGAAGTTTCGCTTCCAGCTGGAGGCGGCGCTGCGCGTGGCCCAGCGAGCCGAAGAATCCGCCAAGATGCATCTGGGCAAATGCATCGGAGAGCAGGAAAGAATCCGCCAGGACATCGCCGACCTCCGCACCGAACTTCGCGAGGAAACCGCCCTGCAGCAGGGCGCGCGCCAAGGCGAGATCTGGGCGCAAGGGCAAACCCTGTTCTTCGATTGGGTGCGCGGCCAAGCCATGAAGATCGCCGGCTTGGAATCGGAATTCCTCCAGGCCCAGGCCAAAGTGGCCGAAGCCCGCACGGTGTTGATGGAAAAGCGCCGCGCGGTGGAAGTCATGACCCGCCTCAAGGAGCGCCGGTACGCCCAATGGCGACTGGAACGGGCCCGCAAGGAACTTGCCGAAGGATCGGATGTCGCCGCGCGCCGCTGGGCAAGGAGCCACGCCACGCCCTCTTGAACGATCCCGACAGGCCCTGAAAAGCCGTTGCCTGGGAGCGCATCGCACCCGGAAGCCAACGCGAGTGGCCGTAAACACTGACAATGCTCGAATCCCGATCCGCCCGACCGCTTGTCCATCTGCCCTATCGCTGGTCGGTCCGACTCAGGAACTGGTCCTTGCTTGCCATCGGAGCTTTGACTCCATCCTTCGCCCAATCCTGGAAGTTCGCCGTGCTGGCCGACACCCAATGGCCCGATACTGTCCGGCTCGACATCAAAGGACCGGACGGCAAGATCCTGAAAGACAGCAACGGATCCGATTCCACCATTCTCGTGGACGGCGACAGCCTCAGCGGCTACAAGAACCCGAACATGGTCCCCGCCTTTTTCCTGCACCAGATCCACGAGAGGTTTCGCCAGCACGGCGTGCGATTCGTGTTGGCGGCGGGCGATCTCACCGACTACCCCACCTTGGAATCGATGCGCACACGGGCCACCTGGGCACAGGAACTCTACGACGCGGGGATCGGATTTTTTCCCATCCGCGGAAACCACGACGAGGGGCCCATCGCCGCCCAGGAGTTCGTGCGGGTCTTCCCGCAAACCAAGACCGGCCGGATGAACGCCACCCCACAGGATGCCTTCCTCTGGACCGACAGCGCGAACATCCACCCCTTCCGCGCCACGTATGGAACGTTTTCCATGGGCTCGTCTTTTTCCAGTCCCTCCTGCGCCAAGGGGCGCAGCTACGCGTTTTCCGACCAAGGCTCCACCTTCGTGATGCTGGACCAGTTCATGGGAACCATCTCCGAAGGAGTCAAGGTCTGCCCCATGTCCGTCCAGATCCCCTGGATGGATTCCGTTCTCAAGTCCAGGAGCGCAGGAACCCCCGCCTTTGTGGTGACCCACAAGCCAGTGATCGGGGCCACCCATGCCGACAACCTGTTCGGGGACGACCCCACGGTGGATACCGCCGGCCAAGCCAGGTTTTTCGAGGTCCTCGAGCGAAACGGCGTGGAACTCCTGATGGCCGGCCACGACCACCAGCTCCAGCACTCCGTGATCGAAGAGCCGGGTGCGCGCGGCTTGCGGATCCAACAGGTCATTTTTCCGGGTGCCTCCTACAAGTTCTATCCGCCGCTGATCCCCACGGTGGATTCGCAGTACAACCTCCCCGGCTTTGGCAAACACCGCGAATTCCCTCTGGCCCAGGACCTGGGCACCATCGGGTACACCATCGTGGAAGTGGATGGACCACGGGTGGAACTCAGCGCCTGGGGTGCTCCGTCCGGCATCCGGTTCGGCGAACTGACCGAAGCCCCCGACCTTTCCGGCAAATGGGGCCTGCGTCGTCGCTGGGGCTGGTCGCCGCGCGGAAAACAGACCCTCCTGACCATGAACGATTCGCTCAAGGTCCTGGGGGACTCCTCCGAGGGAACTCGTGTACGGATTTTGTCGGGAACTTGGAAAGCCGGCGCCCGCGACCTGGCAGGCCGCAACATGCACGCGCTGGCCTCCACCGATTGGCGGCGCCTGACCGAACCGCTGAGCGCAGCCTGGACCCTCTGGGGCCTGGAGAAGGCACCGGGGTCCCTGGTGACGCCCTCCTTCGCCATGGCGATGTCGGTGGATGCGACCGTTTCCGATTCGCTCCTGGGCTCGGGCGAAATCTGTCTGGGCAGGGAGGATTCGGCCACCTGGAAATGCGCCGGCACCGGAACGGCCCGCCAGGGGGCCTGGAAAAGCTCCGACCCGGTGGGAGCCCGCGGGGTCGATCTGGCGCGAGGCGAGGTGTGGGCGGTGGTGGATCGCGGCGGTACCTACGCGGCCATTTCCCTACACCAGATGGCTGTCAGTCCCGTGAAATCCGTCCCGACCGGCTTGCGCCTGGAGGGACGGAAATTGACGTTACTTGGGCTCGCGCAGACCGACGCCACCGTGGAAATCTCCGACGCCGCAGGAAGGATCCTGGAGCGCGGGTTCACCAAAACAGGCGTCTGGAACATGTCACCTTCCCTCCACGGAGCCCTCCGGGTCCGAGTCCGGGCGGCGGGCCAGGCGTGGTCGGTCGGAACGGCGGTCGTTGTTCCGCGCGCCGGGACATTCTAAGCTTTCACTCCTCATGCCAAACTCCGAATCGTCCTGGACCAAACCGCGATCCGCCACCACCCGGATCGCGGTCGCGTTCGCCGCCCTCTCCGTCGCGATGTCGGTGCATGGAAATCCACCCATCGCGGACACCCTCGATCGAACGCATCGAAACGATCGCTTCGCGATCGGTGCCCACTTCGACGGCGCCGTGTCGGAAAACGTCCATCTGCTGGGATTGCACGTCGCCCAACTGAGCAATCGGACAGCCGACCAGATCGGATGGGGCTTCAGCGCGCAGTTCGGATTCACTCCCGGTCTGTTCGAGCAGGACACGGCCAATCGCGCGAGCGAAATCGCCCCTGCGGACGCGACCCCCTCCGGACGTACCCGGTTGCGTGCGCTGGGGATCTCCGGCGGCCTGACCCTGTGCCTGCGCGCGCCATTGTGGATGGAGCTCGGGGGCGGCTACTACCTGCCCGAGCGCGCGTCCGCCTACGTGACAAAAAATGGAAACCATCGCTGGTTCGCCGCCGGCGACAATTCCGCGCTCCCCATGGCCACCGCGGCGCTCGTGGTGGATTTCAGCGGCTACAGGCTTCCGCTGCACCTGAGGCTGGGAGCCGCCCGCGCCGACAACACCACGTTCTACAGCATCGGCCTGGGATGGGCCGCGATCCTGCCGAACTGACCTCAGCCCAAAAACCGCCCCGACGCTTGCGGCTCGGCACGCATCTGCGCCAAGGCCTGTTCCATCTGCCCATGCACCTGCGCCATGAGCTTCTTCACATCCTGGTTTTCCGGCAAGGACGCGTCGATCGCGGGAAGGATGCGGGCCCGGATGGTGCCGGGAAACAGCTGGAAGGTCTTCTTGTTGAGGATCCACCAGGTTTCGTCGATCACCACCGGCGTGACCAACACCCCCGCGTCGATGGCCACGCGAAACGCTCCCCCCTGGAAGGGCTGGAGCCTGCCGTCGATGGAGCGCGTGCCTTCCGGGAAGATGCAGAAGTCGACTCCGCCGTTGATCTCGCGACGCACGTTCTCGCCCACCTGGGCGCGAGAGCGGCGATCGGAGCGATCCACGAACACGCAGTGCAAGACCTTCATTGCCGCACCGAACCACGGCCAGGACTGGATTTCCTTCTTGGCCAAAAATGCCGGGTAGCGCACACCCGCCATGACCAGCGGAATGTCCAGCCAGCTTTGGTGGTTGACCACGAAAATCGTCTTTTGTTCCAGCAGATTCTCGCGCCCGGCCACCTTGTAGCGCAGGCCGAACAGCGGCATGAACACCTTCAGCCAGGTGATGCACATCCACTTGATGAACGAGGCGCGCTTGAAAACGACCGCGGCGGGAATCAACCAAAACCCGAAAAAGAAGATCGAGCCGAACAACGAACCGAAAAACAGCGTCGCCCGGATGCGGGCGAGCACACGTCCCACGGGGCCGGCTGTTTTCACAGACGACAATTTTCGATCCCGAATTGGAGGATGGCGGTGGCACCCAGCGCTTCCAGAGAATCGATCACCTGGCCCAGTTGCTTGACCGGCACCAAGGCCCGCACCGCGCACCAAGCCGGATCTTCCAGGGAGTTGACCGTGGGCGCCTGGAATCCGGGGGTGATCTTTTCCGCCTCGGCGAGTTTGGTGCGGGGTACGTTGTATTCCACCAGCCGATAGGTCTGGGCGATCATCGCGCCCTTGAGGCGGCGCGCCAGCTGCTTGATTTCCGGATCTTCCGCACACTCGGGCCTGGCGACCAGCACGGTTTGGTACGATCCGATTTCTGAGAGGATCTTGAGTCCGTTGTCGCGAAGCGAACTGCCGGTCTCGGTGATGTCGACGATTCCCTGCGCCAGCCCCAGCGGAACCATGGCCTCGCAGGATCCGCCGACCTCCACGAAACGGGGCGTCGCGCCGTGCTTTCGGAAGAAATTTTCGGCGAGCTTGGGAAAGGACGTGGCGATGGTCTTGCCGTCCAGGTCAGCGGGTGCGTTGATCTCGCCGTTTTCCGGCACCGCCACCACGATGCGGCAATGTCCCATGTCCAACTTCAGGACCTCCACCACCTGGGCGGAAGTTTCTTCCACGATGTCCTGGGTGCTGATCCCGGCATCCAGGATGCCCGCGGCCACCAACGTGGAAATGTCGTCGGTGCGCAAGAGCACCAAGGAGGTATCCGAACCCGCCGGAATCCGCAGACTGCGGCCATCGACGCGGAACCGGTAGCCGGACTGTTTGAGAAGGGCTACGATGGGCTCGTGGAGACGCCCTTTGGAGGGAATGCCGATCTGGATCATTCTGCCACGACTCCTTTTGGTGGCCGGGAGGCCTTTTCGACGATTCCGGACACACCGAAGCGACGTGCCAGTTCTTGGAGCACTTCCGCTCCGCTGCGGCCCTTGTGGTGCAAGAGCACGAGGGTATGGAACCAAAGGTCGCCGACCTCGTAGACCAGATGATCGGTTCCTTCTTCGGAAGCGGCCTCGATGGTCTCGCGGGATTCTTCCTCGATTTTTTCCAAAATCTTGGGAAGCCCCTTGTGGTAGAGCTTGGCGACGTAGGACTGGGAGGGATCCTGGGCCTTGCGGTCTTCCAGAACCTGGTCCAGGGCTTCGATCAGCCCCGATGCGTTGACGGCGTTGGACATGGGGCGCCAAAGGTAGAACCTCGATCGTCGGAATCGAGCGTTCATGGAAACCCTGTTTCGACTCCAATCTCGATTTGGTTTGGAAAAGAATCGATTCTGGAAACCGACACTCGGCAAGCAACAGGAATGCCCCCTTTCGTCGCGAGGTGAGATGTGTTTTCCTGCCGGCATTCTCCCTCCAGCCAAGCAATCCTTGGGGAATGCGACCGGAGGCGATTGGCCGGAATGGTTTTGGCGGGGATTCCCCGGAGCATCCTCGGATTGCCCCGCACTCCCCTCGATGACGAAAAACACCTCAAATCCGGCGAATTGGGAAAAAACTGCCGTGTCCTGACCGCTGTCTGCGAAATATTTGACAGAATCCGCCTCTTGACCTTGGCCGAAAAGAGTGGAATCATCTACGTTGTCGTCAGAATCCGACCTAAGCTGGACGGAACCAGCCTAGAATCCGATACGCGCAATCACGCTCCAAAGGAGAATGCCATGGCGAAGACCAAGGCCAAGCCAGCGAAGACCAAGCCCGCGAAAGTAAGCAGGCCAAAAATCGACCGAGGAGAAGCCTCCTATGTCGTTCAGGCTCGCAAGCTCAAGGCTCTCATCGACACGCTCAAAGCCCAGGAAGCCCCTACACCCGAAGCCGAAGTTCTCAAGGAACTCGGTCGTCGCGGTTTCCCGGTCCACCCCCGCACGCTGGCGCGCGAGGTCGAACGCGCCCGCGAACTCGGCTACCATGTCACTCGCGAGCCGTCCGAAGAAGGCATCGTCTACGGACTTTCTTCCGACCCGGCCATCGCCGAAGCCATGGCTTCGCTGGATGCGGTCAAGAAGGAACTGCGCAAGGCAGGTCTGCCTGCCCTCGAAAAGCAGCTGGCCGCAGCCATCAAGTCGTTGCGCGCCTAAGGAGCGAAGGTCCGCGACAACCACCGGACCACTCGTTCAAAGCCTCTCCTAAATCGACCTGCTTCCCTGACCGGGAGGCGGGTCGTTCTGTTTTTGTCCACCGGAATCCGCATGGACTCCGGCGCAACCGACACCGGGGTGTCCGATGCCATCTGCTCGCGGCGATCCAACCGATGGACCTGTTCCCGGCAAGCCTGTATCAGCTCGAGGGCCGATTGCATCCGGCGAAGCGGCTCTTTTTCCAGCAGGCGGCGAACGACATAAAGTGTCCCCGCATCCAATCGGACACCTTCCGGGATCGTCCAATCCGGTCGCTCCCACGCCTGGGCATGCAAGATCGCCTTGGTGGAACCCTCGAAGGGAAGCCTTCCCAACAGCAGTCGGTACAAGATGACTCCGACCGCATAAAGGTCCGAGCGGGCGTCGTCGTGGCATCCACGCAAGACGCATTCGGGAGCCAAATAGTGCGGCGTGCCGGCAAGCTGACCATCCAAGCCCACCGGAGAACCGGCCAGTCCCAGGTCCGAGATCTTCACGTGCCGTCCCGGATGGATCAGGATGTTGGAGGGCTTGATGTCGCGATGAACCACCCCCAACTGGTGGAGGTTCGCCAACCCGATCCCGATGTGACCTGCCACTTTCAGTGCGGTGCGCTCTTCGCACACCGGAGCCTGCCGCATCCATTCCTCCAAAGTCGGGCCACGCACCAGCTCCATCACCAGGTATGGCCTGTGATGGTCTTCTCCATAATCCAGCACCCTCACCAAACTAGGGTGATCGGCACGGGAGGCGATGTGGGCCTCCTGGCGAAACCGTTGCAGCGCACGGATTTCGGCTTCCCGGTCGCGGCATGGCCGAAGGATTTTAACGGCCACGGAAATCCCCAAGGTGGTATGCCAAGCCTTCCAGACCGTTCCCATGCTCCCTTCGCCGATCTGCGAAACCAGTTGGCAACGCCCCAGGATGCTGCCAGGCCCGATCCACCCGTCGCCTTGTACGCCTTGCCACGAGTCCGCGTTCGGTTTTTCGCTCGCGAAGGGAGCCATGTTCCAGATGCCTTCCGGGCAAAAACCGACGGGAAACTCCGTCGGGCGATGACAAGATTGCGCTTAGCTCGTTGGGAAACGATTGCGAGGACGTTTCAATCCTGCACAATGGATTCAGCCGACGAACGCTCCTTGGCGTTCCAGCCATTGGGCCTGCTCGCAGCAGGTCCGGGCGACTTCCGCCGCACTTTGGACCCGCATCTGCTCTTCAGGCTCCAAAAGCCATCTCAGCAGGTACAAGGTGCCTTCGTCGTGTTGGGGCTCCATCCCATCGCCATCCATGCTGCGAGCCTGCGGAAAGCGTCCGAAAAGAAGTCGGTGGAGGATCACTCCGACCGCGAATAGATCCGAGCGCGCATCCACCATGTGGTCTTCGCGAAAGCATTCCGGTGCCAAATATGGAAGCGTACCGCAAACCGCTCCCCCTTTCCCGCGAGAACGCGGAAACGAAGCCAGACCCAAGTCGGAAATTTTCAGTTGGCCCGAAGGTCCGATCAAAATATTGGAGGGCTTGATGTCCCTGTGGGCCATCCCCAGGCGATGCAATACGGAAAGGGCGTGGCAGATGCGCCCGACCACCCCGAGGCTGGTCCGCTGGTCAACCCTACCTTGCGCGCGCATCCAGGCTTCGAGCGTTTGCCCGCGCACCAGCTCCATCACCAGGTAGGGTCGGCGATGGTCCTCGCCATAATCGAACACCCGCACGAACCCTGGATGATCCAGTCGCGAAGCGAGGATCGCCTCATGGCGAAACCGTCCGAGCATCCGCGAGGCGAGGTCCGGATCCTCGGAGGCACGCAGCACCTTGACCGCCACGGAAAACGCCAAGGTGGTGTGCCAAGCTTCCCAGACCATCCCCGTGCTTCCTTCGCCGATCGGCGCCACCAATTGACAGCGCCCCAGCTGTTCGCCAGCTCGAAAGCCCTCCCGCTCCACAGCCAGAGTCACCGGAATTGCCTCCGATCCGCTGTCATTGCTCACGGCACCTCCACTGGGCATCAAAAACCAAGAAACTCCTCACGGCATAAAATCCAAGATTGCGTGGACCTTCAAAGGAAACGAACGACAGGCCTCTCCCAAAGGTATCCATATCCGACCCTCGGTAGGAGGTCCGGGAATTGTTCCATTTGCCGTTAACCATGACCAAACCCAAGCTCCAGTTTCTCCCCGCTGTCGATCTGATGGACGGATGCGCCGTGCGCCTCGTGCAAGGCAAGAAGGACCAGAAGACCGTATACAGCCACGCTCCTTGGGAGATCGCCGAGGCCTGGGCGCGAGGCGGAGCCGATCGCATCCACCTGGTGGATCTGGATGCGGCGTTCGAGGGGACGGCAAAAAACGGCCAGGCCGTGCGTCGGATGGTGGAGGCTTGCGGATGCCCCACCGAGCTGGGCGGAGGGATTCGCTCGGTGGACGACGCCGCGCGCGCCCTGGAAGAATGGGGCGTCGGGCGGGTGATCGCCGGCACCGTGGCCGCGCGCGATCCTCGCGTGGTGGAAGCCATGCTCGCGCGTTTTGGCGCCGACAAGGTGATCGTGGGCATCGATGCGCGCGACGGGATCGCCAAGGTGTCGGGCTGGACGGAAGGCGAGGGCTTGCGCGCCGACGACCTCGGTCGGGCCATGCGTGCCCTGGGAGTGCGCTCGTGCGTGTTCACCGACATCTCCCGCGACGGCATGCTCCAGGGTCCCAACCTTCCTTCCACCTGCTCCTTTGCGGAGGCCACGGAACTTTCCACCATCGTGTCCGGAGGGATCTCGTCTCTCTCCGACCTTCAGACGATTTTTGACCGCGCCCACCCCGGAGTCGTTGGAGTGATCGTGGGGAAGGCCCTCTTCGACGGGCTTTTCCTGGCGGCCGAAGCTGCCCGGATCCTCCATGGTGAGTCCGCGTGAGCGCGAACCTGCGCCAGGAGCTCTTGTCCAAGGCGCGCCGCGTGGTGGTGAAGGTGGGCACCCGCCTTCTGACCTACGAGCAGGGCGGACTGGCACCGGACCAATTGGAACGGGTGGTGGACCAGATCGTGGCGCTGCGTGGGTCCGGCCGGGAGGTTGTGCTGGTCACTTCCGGCGCGGTGGGGATCGGGATGGGCATTTTCGGCCACGCCACCAAGCCCAAGAAGCTCGCGGAAAAACAGGCATGCGCCGCCGTGGGGCAGATTCGACTGATGCACGCCTACGACGAATCCTTCGCGCGCCGCGGCGTGACCGTCGCCCAATACCTGCTCACCGCCGAGGACTTTCGAGACCCGGAGCGATTTTCCAACATCCGTGCCACTACCGATGCGCTGCTCGGACACGGCGTGGTGCCCATCGTCAACGAAAACGATGTGGTGGCCACCTCCGAGATCAAGGTGGGGGACAACGATCGTCTTTCGGCGGATGTCTGCCACTTTCTGGAAGCGGACCTGCTCGTGATCCTGTCGGACATCGACGGGCTCTTCACGGCCAATCCCAAGTCGGACCCCGAAGCGAGCCTGATCCCGATCGTTCATCGCGTCACTCCGGAAATCGAATCCCTGGCGGGTGGAGCGGGCAGCCTCGCCAGCACCGGCGGAATGATCACCAAGATCGTGGCCGCCCGCACGGTCACGGAGTCGGGATCCGCCTGCGTGATCGCCAACGGCTTCACCTCCGATCTTGTCGCCATCGCCTCCGGTGCGCCGCAGGGCACGCTCTTTTTGCCTTCCGAACACAAGCTCGGCTCCCGCAAACGCTGGATCCGGTTTGTCAGCACCCCCAAAGGCCGTCTGGTGTTGGATGCCGGAGCGGTGCAAGCCTTGGTGGAGCGGCGCACCTCGCTGCTGGCCAAGGGGGTCGTGTCCGTGGAGGGAAGCTTTCCGGCGGGCGTGGTGGTGGAGATGACCACCGCCCAAGGCCATCCGATCGCCCGCGGCGTGGCAAATTTCAGCGCCGCCGACATGGCCCGCATCGCCGGTCGCAATTCTTCGGAAATCCCGGCGATCCTGGGGCACAGCGCCGGACAGGAAGCCATCCATCGCGACAACTTGTTCGTATTGTGATCTCCCGAGCGGTCGATTCGGCTTCGAGACTGTATACTATGAGTCGCCCCATCGTCCAAACCCCTATTGAGGAGTCCGTGCCATGAGAGCCATTCCATTGCTGTCCACCCCGATCCTCCTATCCGTCGCGCTGCTGGCCTTGGGCGGCTGTGCAGGCAAGGAAGTCACCCGGATTTCCACCACCTCCACCACGGATCTCTCCGGTCGCTGGAACGATGCGGATTCGCGCATGGTCGCCGAAGACATGCTCAAGGATTGCCTGGAGCGGCCCTGGATCCAATCCTACCAGAGCAAAGGGAAGATCCCCCGGATCGTGGTCGGCCAAATCAAGAATCGCACCCAGGAGCACATCCCGGTCCAAACCTTCATCAACGACATCCAGCGTTCTCTGGTGAACTCCGGCAAAGCAGAAATGGTCGCCGATGCCACCGTGCGCGAGGAGCTCCGCACCGAGGTGGGAAGCCAATCCGGCAATGCCACCGCCGACACCAAACAAGCAGCCAAATCGGAAACCGGCGCGGAGCTGATGCTGTCCGGCGAAATTTCCAGCATCGTGGACAAGGAAGGCGACGAGGCGGTGGTCTTCTACCAGATCGACCTGACCCTCATCGAAATCCAAAGCCACAAAAAAGTCTGGATCGGCGACAAGAAAATCAAGAAGTTCGTCGAGCAGAGCTCCCTGAACCTCTGAGGCGGCCATGTCCGTCCTTCTTCCGCGGCGCTTCCCGCGCCGCAACGCCTTGGCGAGCGCGCTTGTCGCCTTCGCCCTCGCTGGGTGCGCCAACGACGGCGTGGAACGTCTTTCGGCCTTCCGACAGGATCTGGCGCAGGGGGATCCGCGCCGATCTTTGGAAACCGTGCGAAAGAACGTCAAGCTGTACGACTCCGGCTCGGATCCGCTCTACGCACTGGATTTGGGGGTCCTCCACCATTTCGCCGGCCAGTGGGACAGTTCCATTTATTGGTTGGACAAAGCCGACAACCTGTTCGAGGACCTCCATGCCAGGTCGGTCTCCAACGAAGCCGCCGCCTTGGTGGTCAACGACAACGTCCGCCCCTACCGTTTCCGCGCCTACGAGCGGGTTTTCCTGTCGCAGCTGCAGCTGGTGGGCCGGCTCGCCAAAGGCGACCAGGATGGAGCCTTGGTCGAGGCGCGCCGTGGCGTGATTTTACTGAACGAATTGAATTCCAAAGGGGTCAATGGCCAACATGGCGAGGCCATGTTGGAAACCCTGCATTGGCTGACATTTCAATCCGGTGGAGAATCCGACAACAGCGTGGTTTCCTTGCGCCGCAGTCTGGCCGCCTGGCAGGGATCCAAGTTGCCCATGCCGGATCCGTTGAAAGCCGACGCCGCCTTCCGTCTGCGAAGCGAGGGATTCAACGACGAAATTTCCCGGTGGAATCTTTCTCCCTCGGCGGCTCAACTCGACTCCAGCCGCAATCTCGAACAATCGCCTGCGGAGATCGTCGTGGTGTGCTACCAGGGACGTTCGCCGGTGATAGACCAAATGCGCGCCTGGGGGACATGGCTCAAAACCGGGATGTTTTCCTACTACTACAACAATCCCGCCACCGGAAAGCAGACGTTCAACGTACTGCCCGTTCCGGGAGTGCCCGGTTCCGGGCGCACCTTCAGCGTGAATTTCACGTTGCCGATCCTGAAAGAAACGATCTCCCAGGTGGGCTCCGTCACCGCAAGCGTGGACCAGGGGCCATCCGTTGCGACCCAACCCATTTTCGACACCCGGGATCTGCTGGGCAAGGCAGTGGAAGAGGAAGAGCCCGCGATCATGGCCCGGACCGTCGTGCGAGTGGCCACGCGCACTCTGGCTGCCCAGAAAGCCAAAAGCGCCATCCGGACCGGCAATCCTTTGGTGGACCTCCTGACCAACGTCGGTATGGACGTCGCCCAAGGCCAGATCGAACAATCCGACGTGCGAATGAGCATCTGGCTTCCGCGCCAGGTAAGGATCCTGCGCATTCCTGTCCAGGCCGGGGTGCACTCCTTGCGCCTGCAGGCCAGAAACTCCGCAGGGATCGTGATCGGAGAAAAACAGCTGGATTCACTCCAAGTCGCCAAGGGCGCGAAACGATTCGTACCGGTGGCGTTCGCCTACTGAACCCAGGCTCGGGGAGGACGGAAAATGCCCGCTCTTTTCGGAAGTCCTTGACGCCGCTGCAGTTAGGTGCATAGAATGGAAAGACTGCGGATTCCCTCTTCGTTTGGGGGGAGTCTCTGAACTACCCATTCGAGGAGCGCGCACGATGAGGAAACCACTTGTTTGGGCAACCGCCCTGGGCTTGGCTGCCACGGGGCTTTTGTTGGCCTCCTGCGACGACAGCAAAGGATCCGCTCCCACCTCGAGCGAGACGAACACCACCACTGTCAACAACGGGACGGGCAGTTCCGCGGTCGACTACACGCTGAACATCACCAGCCCGGCCAACGGAGACACCACCGTCCCGAACGCCTCTGCCTCCATCACCATTCGCGGCAAGGTGAGTCCCGCCAGCGGGGCCAAGGTCAGCGTCAACGGGACCGATGCGAACATGGCCTCCTCGGGAGACTTCACCTCCAAGCCGGTCTCGCTGAACGTCGGTGTCAACTCGATCGTCGTGCGCCTGGCCAACGACACATCCAAGAAGGAAACCATCCAGGTCATTCGCCGCCTGGACGCGCCGACCATCACCCCGGTCGATTATCCGGCCGACCAACGCGACTTCCCGGATTTTGTCGTCTTGAAGTTCGACGCCGCCACCGGCACTTCCGACAGCATTCGGTACACCACCAACGGGGCGTCGTCCCGCCTGACCTCCTCCGACCCCAAGGTCGCCAGCGGCGCGACCAAGCGCATCGAAGGGACCACCACCATCAAAGCGGCCTCGTTGCGGACCACCAGCGCAGGAACGGTTTCTTCCGACACGGTGACCATCGAATTCGTGATCGGCAAACGCGTGGCCAAGCCATATTTCAGCACGCCTCGCCAAGACAGCGCAAAGGTGGCCAAGAAAGTGGCCATCATGGGAGCCGGGCCCAGCGACACCGTCCGCTATACCACAGACGGCGGCGATCCCAACGAGACCTCCCCGATCTACCGGGATTCCATCCTGGTTTCCGACAGCTCCACCATCATCGCCAAATCCTTCCGCGGTAGGAACATCGCCAGCCCGGCTTGCACGACGACCATCCGCATGATCGCGGCAACTCCGGTCATATCGCTCAAGGCAGGGTCCTACACCTCGCAGCGATACTTGAACTTGAAGAGCCCTTCCGGAATCCCCGTGTATTACACCACCGACGGATCCAATCCCACCGACCAATCCTTCCAGTTCACCGACAGCCTCCTGATCGACAGCAATACAACGATCAAGGCCATCGCCATGCGCCAAGGCTGGCGCAAAAGCCCCATCGCCAGTGCCGCCTACACCTTCAAGGTGGCCACCCCCAATCTGGGATTCCGCACCGGCAACTACGACACCACCCAGATGCTGACCATCACGGATTCGGCCATCGGCGCCTCCATCCGCTACACCTTGGACGGGACCGTACCGACGTGCTCCTCCACCGAGTACAATCCAGACTCCCTGCTGCGCCTGGATTCCAACGTCGCGGTCAAAGCCATCGCCTGCAAATCAGGCTGGGGTGCTTCTGACATCGCTTCCGGCAATTACACCTTCAAGGTATCCAAGATCTTGTTCGCTCCGGATTCCGGCGTCTATCGGGACTACCAGACGGTGAAACTCGCGACTCGCTCCCCTGGCGTCAACCTCTACGTCACGCGCGACAGCACCACTCCCAGCTGGGATGCCACTGGTGCCCCCACGGGAACCACTCGCAAGATCCAGCAAGGGGATACCTTGTTGGTCACCAAGAGCCAGTGGCTGCGCGTGGTTGCCGCCCGCAACGGATGGTCGAACTCGATTCCTGACTCCCGTCGGTATGTCATCGAAGGAGACACGCTTCTGGTGGATGACTTCGAGCAGAACAGCCTGACCCGGAAAATCGGCTACGACTGGCGCTTCTGGGCCTGCGGCTACTGTGTCAGCACCGGCACGCCCAATCAGATGGAAGCCAACGTCACCGACACCACCACCGGCGGATGGACATCCCAAATCGGATTCCGACACGGAAAGATCAACTTCCGGATTCCGGACATGGGCGCCGAGGAGATTTCCGACGGCAAGGCCGGTCCGGGCTACGCAGGCTATTCGGTGGGCGTCCCCGCCTCCATGATGGGTGAAACCTATCGCATCGTCTTCTGGGCGCGATGGAACAAGGCCAGCGCTACGCTGCCCGACTCCATGCCCATGGTCACCGAAATGACCTGGAAGAAAAACGACAACCAAAACGGATACTACCACGACGGCTTCCACCGCTACGTCGAATGGGTCGGCCCCCAGTGGCGCCGCTTCGTGCTGGACTACTCCGCCTTCTACGCGGCTGGCAACGCCTACAAGCCCACCACCGTGTTGGATTCCACCGAGACGAATCCGAAGAGCTACTGGATCATCGCGGGCTATCCGGATTCCGCCAAGATGATCAACATGGGCCTGTCCAAGTTCCAGGGTGCGATCGGGCACTCCAGCGCTTGGAAACCCAAGTGGGTGTGGGATGCCGACCACGATTTCTGGACCAAAAACGACATCACCAACTTCCGCTGGTCGATCCTCCAGCCTGGAACCAACAAGGCCGCGCTCGCCGCTCTCACCCATTCCGACCCCTCGAGGATCGTCGTGGGATCGGACACGATCGCATGCGGCGATTGCCACCAACCCCGCGAACCTTGGTACTCCGATGCGCTTCGGAACACCTTGCTGAAAAATCTTGAAGGCTCGTTGGAAATCGACCGCATCCAGCTGGTGCGCCGTCCGCAGCTTTCCGGCGGCACCAATCCAGTCGTCGCGAAAGACACCACAACCGTCAAGTAATCGCGCACTCCAGACCCAAAAGGCCACCTCGGACAAACTCCGGGGTGGCCTTTTTATTGGTCAAAAAACGACCGCGATCCGGAAGAGACCAGGAATTCTCGTGATCTCAGACGCGGTGGCGCAACACGGTGTTGCGAGGTTCCTTGGCGTGGCGGGGGAAGTCCAGGGAACTGTGAAGTCCTCGGCTTTCCCGACGGCGGATGGCGCATTCGGTGATGAGCTGGGCCACCCTCGCCGCGTTGCGCAGCTCCAGCAGGCTCTGCGTGATCACCGTGCCCTTGTAGAACACCTCCACTTCGTCGCGGACCAGACGCAGGTGCCTAGCGGCGCGCTGCAGGCGGTCGGAGGTGCGCACGATCCCCACGAAATTCCACATGATCCGCCGGACGGTGTCGTGCAGGTGGCGGATCACGATTTCCTCGCGATGTTCCTTGGTGCCCTTGCGGTCCCAGCGTCGGACTCGACCGGAAGCAACGGGTGAAACCTTCTGGGCCAGCGAATGCTCCGCCGCTCGGGCGGAGAACACCACCGCTTCCAAGAGAGAATTGGAGGCTAGCCGGTTGGCGCCGTGCACGCCCGTGTGGGCGCATTCTCCGCATGCGTAAAGGCCTCGGATGCTGGTGCGGCCATGGAGGTCGGTGTCGATGCCTCCGCACAGGTAGTGGGCGGAAGGTGTGACAGGAATCGGTTCGCGATCCATCCTGATTCCGGCTTCCAGACAGCGTGCGTAGATGTTGGGGAATTTCTTTTGCGCATGGGCCCCCAAGGCGCGCGCATCCAGGTACACGCACGAGTCGCCCAACGCCTTCATGCGCCGGTCGATCGCCCGGGTGACGATGTCGCGGGGAGCCAGGTCCTTCAGCGCGTGTTCTTCGGCCATGAACGCCTCGCCGTGGCTGTCCAGCAAAATGGCCCCGGCACCTCGCACGGCCTCGGAAATCAAGAACGGGCCGCGCATGGGATCGTACAGGGCCGTCGGATGGAATTGCAAAAACTCCATGTTGGCCACGCGGGCTCCGGCGCGCGAAGCCATGGCGATGCCATCGCCGGTGGAAACACCTGGATTGGTGGTATGCAGGTACACCTGACCCACCCCGCCGGTGCACAGCACCGTGCGCGGCGAAAGCCACGTCTCGATCCGTCCGGAATCCCGGTCCAGCGCATAAACTCCATGGCAGGTCAGCTTGGCATCGATCTGCTCGATCAGAAAATGTCCCGTGATCAATTCCAGCGCGAAGCGGTGCTCCAACACGCGGATGTTCGGGTGGTTGCGCACGGCCTCCAGCAACGCACGCTCGATTTCCGCCCCCGTGATGTCGCCGGCATGCAGGATGCGAGCCTTTCCGTGTCCGCCCTCGCGATGCAGATCGAAAGGGCTCGCCTTGCCGCCCAGCCGGGTGAAGTTCACACCCCAGGCGATCAGGTTCCGCACGGCCTGAGGGCCTTCCTCCACCAGGATGTTCACCGCATCCAGATCGCACAATCCGTCCCCGGCTACCAAGGTATCGTCGACGTGGCTGGAAAAGTTGTCGTCGGCGGACATCACCGAGGCGATTCCGCCCTGCGCCCACCTGGTTCCGGTTTCTCCGGCGTCTGCCTTGGTGAGGATGGCCACGGTTCCGGCCTGTGCCACCTTCAGCGCATAGGTCAGACCGGCGATCCCGCTTCCCACCACCAGGAAATCCACGGATTGCACACTCTTGGACACAGGCTGGATCCTTCTTTCCTTGATAAGTCTAGCTTGGAAGATAAGTCCCGATCTCCCCTACAGTGGCCATGGAGACCTTGTAAGAACTACGTTGTTACCCTCGCCAGAGGAGTCCCACATGCGCGTTTGCATGGATAAATTCTGTGTCTTGGTCGCCCTCGCCGTTGTCGGCGCGTCGCACGCCCAGGTTTCGATGACGGCCTCCTCGGAGTTCCAGCCCGCCCTCGACGAATTGCGAAAGGCGTTCACCACGCAGTCGGGCATCCCCACACGAGTGATCTATGGAAGCTCTGGAGCGATGGCGGAAGCCGCCAAAGCCCCCGGGGTGGACCTTTTCCTGTCTGGCTCCCGCAACCATGCCGACGCGCTCGCGAACTCTCCTCGCGCCGAGGAGGGCGTTCTGGTGGTCGCCGCTGCCCCGGTGGGAACCTGGGTGCGAGGCTCCAAAGTCCAACCGGACGCGCAACTGTCCCACCTCAATCGAGATGGCATCGGCCGGATCGCCATCGCCGACACGATTCTTTCTCCGGACGGTCGCGCAGCCGTGGACGCCCTGCACAATCTCCAGACCTGGCCGGACATCCGCAAGCGTCTGGTGGTACTGGCCAACCCCCAGGTGGTGGTGGATTCCCTGGTTGCCTACAAGCCACTTGCCGCGGAACCAACCGAGGCTTCCGATACGCTCGAGGCAACGGATTCGGACACGGCCAAGCAGTCGCTCAAAAAGGACTCCGCCCACAAGGACACCTCAAAAAAATCCGGCAAGGCCCACAAACAGGCCAAGGCAAGCCCCGCGATCGCGCCAATCACCGACGCATTCCTGCCCCAATCGCTTTTGTGGAACACCCCCGTGGCTGGCCAAGGCCGATGGGTCGCGTTGGATCCTGCCTGGGCCCCGGTGCTTCGGCCCTCCGTGATCGCCCTGAAATCCGTCAATCCCACGCGCGCCGATGCCAAACGGAGCTTCCTGCAATTCATGCAGTCCCCCAAGGGGCGGTCCATCCTGGCGGCTCGCGGCTTGCTTCCCGTCCCGCAATAGGCATCGTTCGGCTACCTTTCCGGGGCGTATGCGCAAATCGACGCTCGTCCTCGCCTCCACCTTGGTTTTTTTCTCCTGCCAACCATCGGAGCACACCGATGGAAACCAGGCGAAGCGGTCCCCAAAACATGGAGGAACGCTGGTCCTCTCCAGCTGGGGTGGTCCCAAAACGTTCAACCCCATCGTCTCCAACGAGTCCTCTTCCTCGGAATTTTCGCAGTACATCTTCGCGGGCCTGACGGAAACCGACGCGCACACGGGCCTGCCCAAACCGCAACTGGCCGAAAGCTGGACGGTGGATTCCACCGCCAAGGTCTACACCTTCAAGTTGCGACCGGGGCTTTCGTTCAACGACGGCTCCCCGCTTCGCGCCAGCGACGTGGTGTTCACTTGGACCAAGCTCGCCTTCGATACCGCCGTGGAATGCGCCATGCGCGACATCCTGATGGTGGATGGGAAACTTCCCCAAGTGAGGGCGCTGGACAGCCTGACGGTCGAATTCCGTCTGCCCACGGTTTTCGGGCCGTTCCTTTCCGCCGCGGGCGGACTCCAGATCCTTTCCGAAAAGCGACTTTCCGGCAAGACCGGCATTGCCTTCAACGCCGCCTACGGAATCGACACTCCGCCTGATTCATTGATCGGCGCGGGGCCCTTCCGGCTGGTCCGCTACGAGCCCGGAAGCCGCGGGATCTTCGTGCCCAACCCCCACTGGTTTCGCAAGGATTCCGCAGGCTTTGCGCTGCCCTACCTGGACACCATCCTGCTGACCATCGTCCAGGACCAAAAGGCGGAAGTCCTGAAATTCAAGGCCGGAGAAATCGACGTCATCAGCGTGACTCCCCAGGATTTCCCGGTGATCAAGCCGGAAGAAACCCAAGGCAATTTCACGGTCCACAAGCTGGGCCCGAGCCTGGCCAAGGTGTTCCTCAGCTTCAACCAGAACATGGACAACGACCCGAAGGGCAAGCCCTACGTGGACCCCGTGAAGCTCTCCTGGTTCAAAGACGCGCGGTTTCGCCGCGCCATCAGTTGGGCGATCGACCGCAAGACCATCCGGGACATCATCTGGAACGGCCTGGGAGGCGACGCCAACGGCCCATTCTCCCCCAATGACAAATATTGGTGGAATGCGTCCTTGAGCCCCCTGAAAAAGGACATCGACTCCGCGCAGGCGGAACTTTCCGCGGCAGGCTTCAAAAAAGGACCGGACGGAAAACTCCGCGACGCCAAGGGCAATCGCGTCAAGTTCACGCTTCTGACCAATACCGAAAACCAGATGCGCATCGACATGGCGGGGCTGATCCGCAAGGATCTGGAAGCGCTGGGCATGGAAGTGGTGTTCGTGCAGGTGGAGTTCAACGCATTGGTGAGCCGCATCGACGCGACCTTCGATTGGGACGCCATCCTGCTTGGCCTCACCGGCGGCGGCGATCCCCACTTCGGGGCCAACGTGTGGAAGTCCTCCGGACGCACGCACATGTGGTATCCCAAGCAGAAAACTCCCGCCACCGCCTGGGAAGCCACGCTGGACAGCCTGGTGATCGCCGGGGTGACCACCGCCGACACCGCCGCACGCAAACGCGCCTACGACAGCCTCCAGTCCGTGGTGCGCCGCGAACTGCCCTACGTGTACCTGGGCCACCCCGAGACCATGTACGCGATCCGCAACCGGTTCGGAAATATCCAACCCACCGTTCTGGGCGGGGCGCTCCACAACATCGACGAGATCTACGTCCTCAAGTGAAATCGTTCGTCTTCCGACGGATCTTGGCGATGTTTCCGATGCTCCTGGGAGTGTCGTTGATCGCCTTTCTGTTGCTGAGTCTTTCGCCTGGCGACCCTTTGGCCGCGCAACGAGGCAACCCCCAGGTGCCCGACGAACTGATCCGCCGGATCGAAGCGCAATACGGTTTCGATCGCCCCGTGCCGGAGCAATACGTGCGATGGCTGTCCAGGGTGGTCCGGGGGGATCTCGGGTACAGCTTCAAGTTCAAGCGGCCCGTCGCCGACGTGATCGGCGAACGCCTGGGCGCCACCTTGCTCCTGGCCCTGTTCTCCACGCTGCTGACCTGGCTCCTGGCTGTTCCGCTGGGCGTTTGGGCGGCCCTGCGGCGAGGCCAATGGCCAGATAAGTCAATTTCCGTCCTATCGTTCGTGGGCATGAGCCTGCCCTCGTTTTTCCTGGCCTTGCTGTTTTTGTACGCGGCCACGGTCGCGGGGCCTCTTCCCTTGATCGGGCGCATCCCCATCGGCGGACTGGTCTCGCCCGGGTTCGACCGATTGGACCTGGTGGGACGGGTCCTGGACATCGCACGGCACTTGCTGCTGCCGGGAGTGGTGCTGACCATCGGGGGCTTGGCCGGTCTCCAGCGCATCTCCCGTGGCTCCACCCTGGAAACCCTCTCGCAACCCTACATCCTGGCCGCCCGCGCCCGCGGGCTGTCCGAATCGCGCATCCTGTGGCGCCACGCGTTTCGCAACGCCGCCAACCCCCTGATCACGCTGTTGGGCTTCGAGTTTTCCGCCCTGCTTTCCGGCGCGGCGTTCACCGAGATCATCACCAGCTGGCCGGGCATGGGACTTCTGGCCCTGGAAGCGGTCCGCTCCAAGGACCAATTTCTGGTCATGGCCACCGTGCTGATGGGATCGCTCCTTTTGATGGTGGGAAACCTCCTTTCCGACCTGTTGCACGCCTGGAACGATCCGCGGGTGAAGGTCTCGTGAGAGCCTCCCCCACCCGATCCAAGTTCGCCCTCGTGTTGGGCAGAAGCCTTCTGGCCAAGGCCGCCCTCGGGGTGCTCGCTCTGTTGTACCTGGGAGCGCTGCTGGCCGGCTGGCTGGCCCCCTACGGCTACGACGACGAATCGCGCACGCATTCGTGGGCACCACCTTCGCAACTGCGGTGGATCGGAGGGCGACCGTGCGTGCATCCGGTGGCCTTCACCTTCGACGAATCCGCCCGGCGCGTGTACGTGGAAGACACCTCCCGCGCGATCGCCGTGCGATGGTTTGTCAATGGCCGGCTGTTCGGGCTGGATTCCCTGGAGGCGACCTCCGCCTCCGATGGCCGTGTCGCCCGGCTGTACCTGCTGGGCGCCGACGCCCGTGGCCGCGATCTGCTCTCCAGGCTGCTCTACGGCAGCCGCATCTCGCTTTCGATCGGGGTGGTGGGCGTGGCCATTTCCACGCTGGTGGCTTTGGTGGTGGGAGGACTCGCGGGATTTTTCGGGGGATGGGTGGACCGCTCCCTGATGCGCCTGTGCGAGGTGTTCATGCTGATCCCCTCGTTTTACCTGCTGATGCTCCTGCGCGCCACGTTGCCCTTGGACTGGGATTCGCGCGTGGTGTACCTGTCCATCGTGCTGATCCTTTCGTTCATCGGGTGGGCGGGCCTGGCCCGCGTGATCCGGGGCTTGGTCCAATCGCTGCGCTCGGCCGACTACATCGTGGCCGCCCGCGCCCTGGGCGTGCGACCGCTCACCATCCTGCGCCGCCACGCACTTCCGCAAACCTTCGGATTTTTGGCCATCCAAGCCTCGTTGTCCATCCCCGGCTACGTGGTGGCGGAAAGCGGTCTTTCGTTGTTGGGCCTGGGCATCCAGGATCCGCAGACCTCGTGGGGAAACCTCCTGCAGGAATCGATGTCCATCGCCGAGATCCGTCTCCATCCCTGGAGTCTGCTTCCCGGTGCAGCCCTGTTTTTGGCGGTGCTTTCCTACAACCTCGCCGGCGACGCGCTGCGCGACGCATTGGACCCGCGGGCGCAACGATGACCCAACCCCTCCTTTCCGTGCGCGATCTTTCCATCCGGTTCGGGTCCACCGAAGTGGTGGACCGCCTGTCGTTTTCCATCGCCCGCGGCGAAACGCTGGGACTGGTGGGGGAATCGGGCTGCGGAAAATCGGTGAGTTCGCTTTCGCTTCTGGGCCTTCTGCCTCGACAAGCCGAGGTGACCGGCTCCATCCGGCTGGATGGACAGGAATTGACTTCCCTGGGCCAGGACGCCTGGCGTCGGGTGCGAGGTCGTCGGATCGCCATGGTGTTCCAGGACCCCATGACCGCGCTCAACCCTCTTCTGAGCGTAGGCAGGCACCTTGAGGAGGTTTTGGGAGTGCACCAGGGGATCCGCGGCGAGGCGGCTCGTTCGGAGGCCATCGGATGGCTCGACCGGGTGGGGATCCCCGATCCCTCCCGGCGGATGGCCTCCCATCCCCACGAACTGTCCGGCGGCATGCGCCAGCGCGTGTTGATCGCCATGGCTCTGGCGGGCAAACCGGATCTTCTGGTGGCAGACGAGCCCACCACCGCCCTGGACGTGACCATCCAGGCCCAGATCCTGGACCTGCTGGCGAATCTTCGCCGGGAATTGTCGATGTCCATGCTGTTCATCACCCACGATCTGGGCGTGGTGGAGCAGGTGGCGGACCGCCTTGCGGTGCTCTACGCGGGACGCCTGGCGGAGGATGGCCCCGTCGAGCAGGTGCTCGCGCAACCACGCCATCCGTACACGGAAGGCCTGCTCGGGTCCGTTCCCGGATTCCGGCCCCGCTCGGGCAGATTGCGTTCCATTCCTGGACAAGTTCCGTCCGCCACCGCCTGGCCCCAGGGATGTCGGTTCCACCCGCGCTGCGAGCGCGCCCAGGGAATCTGTCGCACCGATACCCCCGTTCCCACCCCGGCGCCCACCATCGCCTGCCATTTCCCGGTGGAGGAGGCGACATGAGCCTGATGTCGGTGCGCGACCTGCACGTGTCGTTTCCTGTCAGGGGAGGCTTCCTAGGCCGTGTGCAAGGGCGCGTGCGCGCTGTGGACGGCGTTTCGCTGGAACTTGCCGCGGGAGAAACCCTCGCGCTGGTCGGAGAATCCGGCTGTGGAAAATCCACCACCGCGCGTGCCATCCTGCGCCTTCTGGAGCCGGATTCGGGCCAAATCCACATCGATGGCCAGGACTTGCGTTCCTTGGATTCCGAGGCATTGCGACGGTTCCGGCGCAAGGCGCAGATCGTGTTCCAAGACCCTTCCGCGGCGCTCAACCCCAGGCGCACCGCCTTCCAGGCGGTGGCGGAAGGATTGCTCACCCACCAACTCTCCACGGGCGCGGCGCTGCGTGAACGGGTGTTGGAACTCTTCGGGTTGGTGGGGCTCTCGGCGGAGCATCTGGACCGCCACCCCCACGAGTTTTCCGGAGGCCAGCGCCAGCGCATCGGGATCGCCCGCGCCCTGGCCGTGGAGCCGTTGCTTCTGGTCCTGGACGAGCCGGTATCCGCCTTGGATGTTTCGGTGCAGGCGCAGGTGGTCAACCTCCTGGAAGACATCCAGCAGCGCACCTCCGTGGGCTACCTGTTCGTGGCCCACGACATGGGAGTGGTTCGGCACATCGCCCACCGGATCGCCGTGATGTACCTGGGGCGGATCGTGGAATCGGGCCCCACGGAAGAAATCTGCACCGACCCCCGCCATCCCTACACCCGCATGCTCATCGCCTCCGTGCCCTCGCTGGGCGGATCCACCGCCAGATGGCAGGAATCGCGCGGCGAACTTCCCTCGCCCCTGAACCCACCCTCCGGATGCGCCTTCCATCCCCGCTGTCCGCTGGCCCGGCCCGAATGCGCCCTGGTGCGCCCGGAACTTTCGCTGATCGACGGGAACAGGCTTTCCGCCTGCCCCGTGACCGCTCCCTGAGCCAGTTTTTTCCATCCCACATTCCCGGACAACCCTCATGGACACCATATCGTTTCGAGACCGAACGCCCTGGTGCTTGCTCGCTTCGTGCGCGCTGTTCCTGCTTGCCAATTCTTGTCGCGACCGGGACGGCGCCGCACCGCCCTCCCCCCTCCCCGACACCTCCGCCCGAGGGATCGTCCCTGAATCCCGGAGCCTCGCCGACCGCGCCCCGGACCCGTTTTCCGACGAAGAATCGGACTCGTGCCAGCGTCCGGTTCCCGCCAACGCGGACTCGCTGATCGGAACCCTTTCCTGGCCGCGATCCAATCCGGCACCCGATCTCGCCCGGATCCTGGAGCGCAGCGCCCAGGTGATCGACATCCAACGCCGCATCAACAACCAGGCCGGTTGCCATTCTGGAAAGCCGTTGAGTCTGCGCATTCCCTTCGAAGATTCGCTGTTGGCGTGGATCCACCTGTACGCCTCCCGATTGGCCATCCCCGACCTGGCGACACCCTGGCCTCGCCAGGCCCTCCAGGACTTCCATCCGGATTCGGCGACGCTTGCAGCACTCCCTATTGTCCCCCCTTCGAAGTTCGTCGGGGGAAAGGCTGTTTTCCTGCTGGGGGGGACCTTTCTTTCCAAGCAACTTACCGAGGAAGGGACTGCCTATTCCGATTTGGCTGGTCGGAGAGAATTCCGCCATTCCACCAGACTCGATGCGGCTTCGCGCCAGCTGGTGTCGGTGCTGAGAGCCATTCCCGGCACCTCCCTCAGGATAAGCTACGGTCCTCCCTTGGCCGATTACGAATCCGGCCCGTTCGGGATCGGTGGAATCGGATCACTGGAACACACCGCCAACACCACGGTGCGCGCGTGGTTTCTCACTTCCACGGGCCCGGTCGAGGCCCGCGTGGTTTCGGTGCGCCAAAAATTATTCGAGCAGGACATTTGCATTTCCCATGCTCCCGAAGCCGTGTTCGGCTCCAAAGAACTTCCTGGCGACGATATCGTGGCCGTCTATCTTCCCCAAGATGGGCTAGCCCCGCCTCGCTTTTCGGTCGCGAAATCGGGCAAGCTGACCACCTTGGATTTCGATGGCGACGGGATTCCCGAATTCGCCGCCGTGGTGGAGCCCTTCGAGGGGATCGCCGGCGACCAGCTGGTTCGCGCGGCGTGGTTTGTCAACGAGCTCGGCGTGTGGCATGCCATCGATGCGGGCAGTCACGAAGACTGCACATGATAACCCTGCTGCTTTCCGGCGAAGACTCCGTGGGCACTTGGCTATCCGGTGCGCTATTGGTGGCCTCCACAACCCTCGCGCTCCAATTGTGGAAACGGCGTGGGGCGTGGCCTTGGAGCCTGACCACCGCGTTCTTCGGGCTCTTGGCCCTGGACGAGCGCTTCATGTTCCACGAAACCCTGAAAGAGCGGATCCAGGTCGGCTTGGCCGAAAGCCACTCGCCAGATTTTGTCTCCGAGACGCCGGTCCTGTTCGGCGCCCTGGCGGGAGTGTTCGTATGCACCACGCTGTGGAGGCGGCTCCAACCCAAGGGTCGGAGGCTGCTCCTGGCGGGAGCCGTCCTGGGCGCCGTTTCGGTGGCTCTGGATGTCCTGCATGCGGGCGCTCTGCCGGAAGACGCGTGCAAACTCCTGGCCGAACTGTGCGTGCTCCAGTCCCTGTGGGGAGAGGCCACCTCGCTCAGGGCGTGAACTTCTTGTTCTGCTTCAAGACAAGGATTGTCACGCGCCGGTTTTCCGGGGCGAAGGGATCTTCGGGATTGGCCAATTCGGTGTCGCCGTAGCCCACCACCGCGTTCACCCGCTGGATATCCACGCCCCCCTGGTTCAGCCGGGTGCGCACCGCGTTGGCCCGGTCGCTGGACAACTGCCAGTTGGTGTACCCCTCGCCGCTGTAGCCGTGTTTGTCGGTGTGGCCGGCAACCACCACGTTGTTGGATATTCCGGACAAGGTGCTGGCCAGCTGCAGCAGCGGTGCCTCCATGCGTTGGTTGATTTCCGCAGATCCCAAGTGGAAAGTCCCCAACCCCTCGGCATCCGAGATCTCGATTTCCAGTCCTTGCTCTGTTTGGCGCGTCTTGAACTGCTTGCCCAATTGCGCCAACAGGCTGTCGTTGGCCAACAGCGAATCCAGCGCGGCCATCTTCTCCTTTTCTTTCGCCTCGGCGTCCTTTCCCGCGTCGCGAGAAGATTTCCCGTCGTTTTCGCCTTCATTGTTCTTGGAGCGGGTATTCCCGCCCATGTCCATCGGCGAAGAGGAACCGGCTCTGAAAAGTGTGGGATTGCGGAAGTACTGCGCAACAGCCTCCTTCTGCGAAGCGGAAGTGCTGGAAATGATCCACAGCACCAGAAACAGAGCGAACATCGAGGTCATGAAGTCGGCGAAGGCGACTTTCCAAGCACCGCCATGCGCAGGATGGTCGTGTTTTTTCTTCTTGCGCGGGGGCGGCTGGTCGGAGCCCTTCTCGGACATCTCAACCCTTCTTCGCGGCGGCGTTCAGCGCGTTGATGTCCGGACGGAAATTGTGGAACAGCGACTTGCGGGCCACTTCGATGGCCACCATCGGCGCCAATCCCTGCGAGAAGGCGCGAAACCCGCTGGCCAGGCAGGACAGGTACATCTCGTCTTCCACGTTGACCGTTTCCAGCTTCTGCGACATCGGACTGATGAACCCATAGGCGGAAAGCACGCCCAGCATGGTTCCCACCAGAGCTGCTCCGATATGGTGGCCGAGTTCCGCCGGAGAGCCATCCAGATGACCCATGGTGATGATGATCCCCAATACCGCCGCGACGATGCCCAATCCTGGGAATGCGTCCGCCATCCGGGAAAGGACCTGGGGCTGCATCTTGATCTCCTTCTCGTGGGTTTCCATGTCGGTTTCCATGGAAAGATCGATCGCTGTGGCGTCGATCCCGTTGACCAACTGGCGCAGGGCATCGCAATAGAAATCCACCGCTTCGTGGTTTTCCAGGAATTTGGGAAAGCGCTTGAACACGGCGCTGCCTTCCGGAGCGGAAACGTCCTGTTCGATGGAAAGGATCCCTTCCTTGCGGACCTTGTTGTAGAGCTCGTATTGCATCACCAGGATGTCCATGAAGTCCTGCGAAGAATACCCGTTGGCGAAGATCTTCTTCAACTTCTTCAAAGTCGCCGAAAGAACGTAGCTTGGCGTGCAGATCAACATGCCGCCGATCGCCGCCCCTCCGAGAGTCAAAAACTCCGCGGGCTGGATCAGGACCAGGAGCTTTCCGCCCGCGGCCATGTAGCCACCGAGCACTCCCACGAGGACGACCAAGACTCCGATGATGGAAAGCATCGACTAGATCCTCTTATTTCCCGTCTCGGAGGTCAAGGTCGGGGTCAGTTTCTTTCCAGCCAATTCGTGACGATCGCCGTGGCCAGGAAAGGCGCGCCCGGAGGCATGTTGGCCAGGTTGTCGAAGCGCGTGTCGTACCCCCAGAAGCGTTGGGGTGGCCGGTAGTAGCCGCCTCCGATGACGCGGTCCGTCGGAGAGGTGCGCAGGCCTGGCGTGGCGGCTTCCCACAGACACACGAACGACCCCTTGAACACCACCTTGCGGGTGCTTCCCCCCGAACCCCAATCTTCCAGGAACCGCAGCGTGTTGTGCCATCCGCCTTCGTAGTTGGCGTCGAAGTAGGCTTCGGTGGTGTTGTTGGCCAGGACCGCCGGTCGACTCTGCTTGTTCCCCGTGATCATGGCCGTGTTGATCCGCACATCCGAGGTGAGCGTGACGCCCGTGTAACCCACCGCCGGAGCGGTGCCGCAATTGGAACACCCCAGCCAGTTGGCGTTGGTGAAGGCCTGCTCGCGCGAGCTGATCGTGGCGGGCATGCTCCCGGAGCTGGCACCCGTGATCGAGGCCGCCTTCCAGTCCATCCACTGGGAGGAAAGCACCGTGACGGCATCGGAGGCGATCTGTGCATTGACGTATTTCGTCGTATCGCCGGAGGAGTTCTGCTTGTTGAAATCGCCCATGATGTACACGGGCTTCCCGCTGGCGATGGTCATGTTGCGGGGCAGCACCCGGGCGTTGACGATCCGAAACGCGTTCAATGTCTTCTTGGTGGAGCCGCTGATGTGCCAGGTGGAGGTGGTGGTGTCGTCCAGATAGAAGATGCTGTCGCGATTGCCCGCCGTGGTCAGCGCGGCGACGTCGAAATCCCAGATTTTGACCCACGTCATTTCGCGCCGGTCGAAGAACACGAATGGGCCTTTGATCCACGAAGGCTTGTAGGTGGAAGCATCGGTGTAGACGAATCGCGCAGTGTCGGAGGAACGGTTCTTGACGATCCAATCGAATTTCTGGCGGCGCAAGGCGGCCACATCGGCGGGGTCCCGCACGCCCAGGATGCTGCGCGGTGTGCCCACTCCGATGGGAAGGATCAGGCGGGTTTCGCCGTAGCGCACGTTGCGCACGCCGTTGATTTCGGGGGGCTGGCTGTTGCTCGCCGAAGTCATCGGAGTCAGGTTGGTCGTCAGGCTTGGCGTGAAGAGTCCCGCGCTGTCGGCCTTGGATCTGTACTTCAGTGTCCCGCCGGGGCGCACCCACTGGAAGATCGTGTCGGCGACGGTCACCGGACCATTCAAGGTCAAAGTCGCCACGCCCCGGAAATACGCGCTGCGGTTGGTGTGCACGCGCCCCATCACGACCATGTCGGGGCCAGGTGTGATTTCCAGAGGGCCGTCGTAGAACACGCCAAACTGGTAAATGGGCACCTGGTAGAGCGCCACGGTCGCGGAGACCCTCGATTTTGCCGAGCCCGACTTCCCGGTCGCTTCGATCTTGAGCGGGATCTTGTTGCCGCGCAACTGGTTCATGGGGCTTCGTTTTTGCAGGATCACCTCTTGGCCCAAGTTGGAACCGGAACTCACATCGGCTTCGCCCTTGCCACTTTCGCTCTGCACCTCTCGATGGCTGGCTGTGATGCCGCCGCCAAAGATTTCGCCGGCTTGGTAGACCGCATCCGCGATGGCCGCGGAGATCCCAGATTCGGCCGCGTAGCGAGCCTTGATGCGGGTTTTGGAGTCCACCGCACCGCTCAGACTCTGGCCGGAGAGCGCGATCATGGCCATCCCCAACGTGAGCACGACCAGGGAAATCGCCAGGACGAGCATCATGGCCATTCCGCTTCTTGGATTGGATTCGCGGCCGGGCATGGGACACCTCATTGGTTGACGAGCGTCTCGACGTTGCGCAACGCGACTTCGTTGACGATGACCTGGTAGTGGTAGCCCTTGCTGACCGGATTGGTCTTCGCCAAGGTGTAATCCTTCCTCCGTGTGCGCACCTTCACGGAAATCCGCACTTTTTCCACCTGGGCGGCGGGAGCGGCACCCCAGAGCGAGTCGTACCAGTTGCCGTTGGGGTGCTGGTATTGCAGCCGCAGAGAATCCACTCCCAACGCGTACGGAGCGGAATCGTTTCGGTTGACGCGCCGCATCAGGGTGTCACCCATCAGGCGGTAACGCACCGAATCGATCCCGTACACGAAGGTGTTGATGTCCGTGCGAACGGATTCCGTCCATTTCCATACCGAGGCGAAATGCGCGCCGTCGGCGACGATCACCGCACCCGTGGGTATCCCGGCGACGGACACCGACTTGAACAAACCCAAGATCGGCAGGGCGATCATCGTATCCCGCGAAGGAGGAGGTTTGGTGCCGACCGGAAAGGTCTTGGGCGGGGTCCGCACCGTGGTCAGGACATAGCCCTTGTCGGTGAACCCCGTCACGCTGCGCACCGGCAGGATCAGGGGATGCGTGAACGTCTGTGGCCCCACTCCCAAAGTGCCATACACGAAAAAGGATGCCTCGCGCGTGGTGTCCACCGTGCCGTTGCGATTGAGCACCACGGTCACACGTTCCGCGCCCGCCCCCCACACTCGCAAACCGCCGTTTCCTGGCGGAAGCATTCCGCCAGCCATCCGGAGGGTGCGCGTGAATTCTTCGGAAGTCCCTTTGGCCATCAGGTTCATTTCCGAGACGGCTCGTTGGGTTCCCGCGTTGCGGCTTTGGTACTGGAACACCATCAGCACGGACGAACTCACCACGACCATGATCACCAAGGCCACCAGGATCTCGATCATGCTGAACCCGCGGCGCATCAGTTCACCCACAGGACAGTGGTGACGGTCAGGCTATCGGTATCGCCGGGCTTTTTCACGGTCACCACCACTTGGGCCAGCATGGTGGGAGGAAATCCAGTGGCGATGGAAGGCGAAGCCACGGAGCCCACAACCGCCACGTAGAACCTGGCGCCACCTTGGGAGGAATCCACCCAGGTCTTGGACAATCCCTGCAATTCGGTCACGCTGTAATCGGTGCGCAGGGTCTCCACGGTCTTTTCCAGAACCGCCGACTCGGAGGTCCAGCTGCGCGTCTTGCCTTGGTTTTTGGTGGAATATTTGTTGGTCTGGAAAAAGATGGAGATCACGATCCCCAGGATCACCAGGGCCACCATCACCTCGATCATGCTGAAAGCGCGACGCATGGTTCAATCCTCCAGGATGGCCAGCCCTGTGGCCGGCAACAGCGATAGATGGAACGTGTCCTGGAAGTCCGCGATGCCCAGCTTCGCGGACAGATCATGTTCGCAGGATCCGTCGGCGTGAAACAGCAGGCTCACTCCACCGGCGGAAGATCCACTGGAAGAAATCGAGTAGGTGAAAACCTTGCCCTCCAGTGGCGCCCAGGGTTGCAGCAGAGAGTCCGTCGGATCGTACAAGCCCACCACCCCGGAGTCGGAATCCGCAAAGCGCAGGAATCGGTATCCCACCCGGGTTTGCCCGGAAGCGAAAAAGGTGACGGAGGTGTCTTCCGCGGCATAGACGCCGATGCGGCGATTGCGGCTGACCGACTCGGAGCGGGATTGATGCAGGGCAAGCACGATGCGCTCGATCGACGCGCGCGCTTTGGACCGGTTTTGGATCTTTCCCCAACCGGACACCGCGAATCCAGAAGCGATCCCGATCATCGCCACCACGACCAACAGCTCGAGCAGCGTGAAGCCCTTGGAATTTTTTCCGGGTGATCGGATGGAGGTGGATCCCATGAAGGGATTGTCCCATTTTCCAATCTCGACAGCAACTCCTTCGAGACCACGGTGCGGGCAAACACCGCCGGAGAGAATTAGGTTTCGTTCCTCATTCATGAAAATCCTTTTCGTCGCCTCGGAATCGCACCCTTATGTCACCACCGGAGGTCTCGCCGGCGTGGTGGGATCCCTGCCCAAGGCATTGGCACGCCTGGGGCACGAGGTGCGCATCTGCATTCCCCTTTACAGCCGAATCGACCGCGCGCGCCACGGCATCCGGTACGTCCAGAACCTCTGCGTGCACATGGGCACGAGCGAGGTCTGGTGCGGATTGCACGAGTCCGACCACGGGGACGGCGTGCGAACCTGGTTTGTCGAACACGGAGACATGTTCGGAAGGCCGGGAATCTACGACCAGGACGGCCAGCCCTACCCAGACAACAACGGGCGCTTCGCGTATCTGGGCAAGGCCGCCTTGCAGGCTTGCAAGGACACCGGCTGGATCCCGGACATCTTGCACGCCCACGACTGGCAAGGCGCACCCGCCATCGCCTTTCGCAAGACCTGGGACGCCGTATTCTCACCGCTTTCGCAGACGGCGACCGTGCTCACCATCCACAACCTCGCCTACCAAGGCCAGGGCGACAAAGGCGTGATGAAGTGGATGGGCATGGGCCCGGAACACTTCACCGCCGACAAGTTCGAGGACCACGGCGGGGTCAATCTTCTCAAGGCCGGTGTCCATTTCGCCGACGCCATCACCACGGTCAGCCCCACCTACGCCCATGAGATCCAGGGCGTCGTGGGGGGCAAAGGGCTGCACGAGCAATTGCGCAAGCGTTCGTGGGACCTGTTTGGAATCCTCAATGGCATCGATCCGGAACTCTACGATCCACGGTCGGATGTTTTTTTGCCTGCGCAATTTTCACCAGACGACCTTTCCGGCCGCGCTGCCTGCCGTCTGGAACTGCAACGCCAGATGGGATTGCGGGAAGAGCCGGATGCCTGCATCATTTCGGTGGTTTCGCGCCTGGCCCCCGGCAAAGGGTTCGAGCTGATCGAACCGGCCATGGAGCGTGCCATCGGCGGCATGCACGTGCAGTTCGTGTTGGTGGGATCGGGAAATCCCCACTACGAATGGTGGGTGGGAGATCTGCAAAAGCGCCACCCTGGACGGGTGGGAAATTGGATCGGGTATCGCGAAGACCTCGCGCACCTGGTGTATGCGGGATCGGACCTCTATCTGATGCCCAGTCTGTTCGAGCCCTGCGGACTCTCCCAGATGTACGCGATGCGCTACGGTACCCTGCCGGTTGTCCGGCGCACCGGAGGGCTTGCCGACACCGTCTGGAACTACATCGAGCACGACGGCGGCGGCGATGGCTTCGTGTTCGAAGACTACCGGGTGGATTCCCTCTACTACACCCTGGGCTGGGCCGTGAGCACCTACTTCGACCGTCCGGATCATTTCCAGACCATGCGACGACGCGTGATGGCGCGCGACTTTTCCTGGGAAGCCTCCGCCCGCCACTACGAAGACGCCTACCGCCACGCCCTGGCCAAGGTGCGCTAGGCCCACACGACAAAATCCGTTCCGCCTGGACAGCAACCGTCCGGCTCCGGAAGGCCACGCGATCGTGACCCTCCGGCAAGTCCGAAACTACGGAACGACCAGCGTGGTCGTCTTCCCTGCCCCGTGGATCAGCGCGAGCCCCGGAGCCAAGGCACGGGAGGTGCCTGGCGGAATGCGGCCCTGCAGCCGTCCATCAGGCCCGAAGACTTCCAGGACCATGCTTCCTCCGTTGACCAAGGTCCTGCCGGCCATCCGCCAGCCCACGATCCTGGATCCGGATCGATCCAAACCGGAAACGATCTTTCCAGGAGCCGGCTTCCAGGTGTCGAGTCCCACCACAAGAACGTGGTTGACCTGGATGGAGCTCGTGTCGCCGCCCGCAGGCAGCAAGCCGTCCGCATCCCACAGCGGCCGTGGATTGAACTCGATCCCCTTCACGGCTTGAAGGATGGTATCCAGCGGAGGCAGCATTGCCAGAAGGCGGGTACGGTTCTTGGCCCACTCCGGTGGACGGAGGCTGTCCTTGTACATCACGTGGCCTTCCCATTGGCGGAAGCTGGAGTGGAACGTTTCGTTCCAACCATAGACCACTCCCGAATCCACCAGTTCCTTGGGGTAACGGTCGGAAATGGGATGGACCCAAACCTCGCGAGCGGCATCGGGCGTGTTCTCGGCGAACTCCCAACGCTGCGCGGCTCGCAGATCCCACGCCGAATCCCCACGGAACCCAAGACCCAGTCCCGCATAGGCGGAATAAGCCGCGGAGGTCTGGTTTTGGAATCGGAATCCCATCAGGAAATCCGCCGACCCCCAGGTGACGTTGTCCAGGTTCCGCCTTACCTTCACCCGGGTCGCGGCGTTGCCGTAGCTCCATGTCTGGTAGGCGCTGTCGGGGTGCGAGACCTGGTTGTAATCGGCATCGCGCACCACCAGGATCTTGGCCTTTTCCCCCTTCGGGAGGGTGTCCACTCCAACCAGCGCGACATCGTCCACGAGTATGTATCCCGACTGGGCGGTGGCCACCGGAGTCGCCGTATTGATATGAAACGACATTCCGTAGACACCCTGGAAGATGCTCTCCTTGCTCGGCAACGTCCTGACCAGGTAGGGGTATTGCGTCCTTTCCCATTCCTTGGTCTTGGCATCGGCGATGAGCAGGGTGGTGTCGGTCAGACCCTGGCGCAACGGGAACACCCAGCGATAGTCCACGGCCAGATTCGTGTGCGGCAACGGAAGCCAGGAGGAGGCAAGGGCGATCTCCATCTGCTTGCCATAGGCGCTGGAGTGGACCTTGATCCGCAATCCGGTGGGCTTGCGGAAGTCCACCTCCGGCTGGCCGAACCACGCGAAATACCCGGCGTAGGGATAGTTGGTCCCCCGGGGATCCAGCACGTAGTCCAGCCGTCCGCTGGATTTCCCGGAGATGGGGTTGAGGCTGTCGAGGGAAAGCACAGCCTTGGAAGAGTCCGACGAATAGGGATCGTCCCCAAGGAGGGAATCGGCTCCCCGCTCGAAGCCGCGCAGCCGATAGGAGACAGGATCTGTCGGCTTGACGCCGGGATCACCCATGGCTCCGGCGGGCTTCCAGGCATCCGTCCCCAGGCCCACGAAATGGTTCACCTGGAAGTAGCTGGTCGCGCTGGAAGCCACCACCTCGCCGGAGGTGTTGAACGCCGCCGTGGGGGAGATCTCGATGCCCGTCACGCCCTGGAGGATGGAATCCACCGGAGGAAGCATGGCGAGCAATCGGGTGCGGTTCTTCGCCCAGGAGGGAGGCTTGAGGGCGGACGTGTACAGTACCGCCGCTTCCGCACCCCGCGCGCTGGAATAGAACGAGTGTTCCCATCCGTAGGTGACCCCGGAATCCACCAGTTCCTGAGGATAGCGATTTGAACTCGGATGCACCCAAACCGGCCTCGTTGCCTCCGGGGTGTTGTAGGCGAACTCCCAGCGGGTGATCGGGCGAAGATCCCAGGCGGAATCGCCCCTCAATCCCAGGCCCAGTCCAGAGTAGGCGGAATAGGTCTTTCCCGGATCATTGGCGAAAGCGAAATCGAAGCGGACATCCCGGTTACCCCAACATGTCCGGTAGGAATTTCGCTTCACCGACACGGTCGATGCCCCATTTGCCCAGTGCCATTGGCTGGGCACGCTGTCGGGATGACCGATCACGGAATCTTCAGGCTCTTGGCGCAAGGTCAAGTATTTGGGCTGGATGCCGGGGACCAGGCTTGTCTGGCCCACGATGGAAAGATCGTCCCAACGGATCCATCCGGAGGCGGTTCCGGAAAGCATCTCATCAGGGAGGTTGATGTCGAATCCCACGCCATGAACGCCTTGGAGAACTTCCTCCTTGGGGGGGATGGTGGGATACAAGGCCGGCTCGGAGGTTTCCATGTAGGAGGGAACGCTCAGATCCGAGAGCTTGAGAACGGTGTCGATGACTCCCGCCCGTAGCGGAAACACCCACTGCCAGCGGACGTTGGCGATGGCGTGGCCGGTGGAGTACCAGTCCGACGCCAGATGGATCGCGATCTTCCGGCCGCCCGTGCTGGATTCCAAGCGGATGTGGATGCCGGTGGCTCCCTGCAGGTCGCGCAATTCCCGCAGACCGCTGTAGGCACCCACCCAGGGCCAGGCGGTGGTCTTGGGGGTGAGCACGTAGTCCAGCCGCGCGCTGGACTTACCGGCCAGTGGAGAAAGACTGTCAAGGGTCATCGTGGCCTGCGACGAGTCGCACGCCCAGCTTGCCATGTCCCGGAGGGAATCGGTGCCGGCCTCGAAGCCGCGCACCTCGACATCCGACCAGCACGTCGCGGTCGCCAACAGAACACCTAACAAGGATCGAACCATCATGGAGAGATTCCTTTTTCGGAAAGTCGCCGTTCCCACCGGGAGCCCCCCAACCCGGGAAACTCCCCGCAGGGAAAAGTCGTCATTAGGATATCACCACATCCGGTACTCCACTAGTGAGCGCGACGCCTTTTCCAAGCTCCCGAACGCGAGCGAATGCCAATTCGGGCGAAGACCTCCCGTCTCGTTTCGATCAGTTTCCCTTCAGCTCCATCCAGGTCGAAGGCAAGCGGGAAGGAGCCCACTGCCCGTTTTCCACACGGTAGACGAGCATGGAAGGACCGTTGGCCAACACCACCCAGCGTGCGGGCACCAGACGCAAATAGCGCCTGGCCTGGGCCAGGACGAGATCGTCCAGCGGCACGTGCGGGGCTTTGCATTCGGCCAAAAGCACGGGCCGGAGGTCGGATCCTTCGGCGGCATGCACCAGCACATCCACCCGGTCGCGCACCTTGGCATCCAGAGTGGAAAGGGCGAACTCCAGCCGGATGCAGGCACGCGGCACCCCCAGACCTTCCACCAGATGCGCGATCAACGCCCGGCGCACCACCTCTTCGGGTTCCGTGCGCGGGGTTCCGACCAGCGACTTGCGCGATCCCACCTTCGCGTGGTCAGTCGCAGAGCGCGGGTGTTTCCACCACTTCCAAGAGCGCGATCTCCACGCGTTCCACTTCTTCGCGCAGAGACTGGAGGTTCTCTCCGGGAAGGTTCGAGCGCGACGAAAGCCAGGTGCGGTACCACGAAAGGCTGGCCGCGAGATTGGCGCGGAAGGCGGCGAGCTTTTCCACGTCGCGCGGGTTTTCCGGGTGGGTCTGGGCCTGGAGCTTCACCAGGTGCTCCATGTACAGCGAAAGCTCCGCGGCGAAGGCGTGGGGACGCTCGGGAGGAACCAGAGACGGAATCCGTCCGTAGATGTGGTCCACCATCTCCTGCAGGGAGTAGTCCCTGGAAAACCAAACGATGTTCGGTCCTGGACAAATACTGACAGGAGCCCGGGCGGCGCCTTCGGTGGAGGCGTCCGTGCCGTCGATCTCGTCGCGGATCACTTGCAGGGCACCGTTGCCCAACTGGTGGCAGATGCATTCCTTGACGGCGATCTGGCGGGCCGCGTCGGTGGCGATCCCGCCCGTTTGGGCGATCTTGGCGGTCTGGTACTGCCGGGTGGCCGTGCAGATGGGTTGCTCGGTGAACTCGGTGTTGAACGAAAGGAATCCCTTGGGGCAACCCGATCCGGGGCGCCCCTCGTCGAACTTCCGCCAGAGGTCCACCTCGGCGCTGGAGCCGCGCAGATTGTTGAACGGCACCCCCAATGGCGAGCTGTCGGAGAGGTAGATGTCGCCGGGGCGGGAGGCGGCCAGGAGCTCGCGTGTGAACTTGTCGATCGGGGTCGCTTCCGGTACAAGCAGGAAAGGCGATCCCCAGCCGGTGGCGTCCAGCTCGAAATCTTCCAGCATCCGGCGGTGTTCGGCTTCCACACCCAAGCCGCCTTGGACTGTGATGGCGGCGATGTGGGTTTCCGCTTCGGTGGGCCAATCCCAGCCTTTCTTGCGGTAGTACCCGGCCATCAATCCGGCGAACTCCGCTTGGAGGCGGTGACGCTCCTTGCGGAATTCGTCCACGATCGGCCCGAGCAGTTCGCCTTCCGAAGCGAAGGCGTGGCCGCCGCAGTTGAGCCCGGATTCGATCCGGAATTCGCGCACTTCCAGGCCCTTCTTGGCCAGAAACCGTCCCTGCGTGAGGGCAGAGCGGAAATCGGAAACCTTGATGATCAGGCCTTTCTCAGGCTCCACGCCTGCTCGGCGGTAGAAGGTCTCGAATTCTTCCATGCATCCGTAGAGCGTGGGATTGATTCCGGCGGACAGGATCATGTTGCCGGGATTGACGGATCGCGCGAAACCCTCCAGGGCGAGCTTGGCGTCGGAAAGACGCGCTTCCACCACGACCCCGTCCGGTCCGATCGGGCGGCGGTCCAGCTTGGTCATGATGTTCGCGTCGATGGAGCCCGGCTCCATGGCCGCGGTCAAAGACTCTTCTTCGCGAAGGCGAGCCTCGGGAGCAAGCGAGGCCAATGCCTTCCAGCGCACCTTCAACGGCGAGGAATCCGGAAGCATCCGGAAATATTTGTCCTTGTCCGTTCCGGCTTGGAAGCTCTGCTTGCGCAGTTCCACCATCTGCGCCTGGACCTGTTCGTACAGGAAATCCATGTAGAGGCGGATGCGCTCGGCGCGGGCGCGTGGCTCTTTGGGATCCACCGCCTTGAACTCGCGGCCCAGCTTGCGCAGGTGCAGCCGGTGGACCTGCTCGATCATCTTGTCGTCGACCAAGGAGATGACCGACGAGATGCCCCAACGGGCCACGCGCAGGGGCGTGTCGATGCTGTGGCCGGTGCCCATCACCGGAATGTGGAAGGTATGGGTCCTTGGATAGCTGAGACGGCTGGAGATCGGCATGGAGAACATGATACCCGACCAAGAAGGGAAGACCTTGTAAAATGGTGTCATATCGACTCCGGCGAGCTTCCACGCTTGCGCACTGCTCGTTCGTGCAGTATATTCTTTCCGTGAATCCCGCCATTCTCGACTTCCCCAGCGCCAAAGCCCTGCCCACCTCCTCTCCCGTCCAGGAAGATTCCCTGTTGCACTGGCTGGCCCTGCAGCGCATCGAGATGGTCGGGCCCATCCGTGCCCAGGCCCTGCTGGAGGCGTTTGGATCACCTCAGCGGATCTTCCAGGCCACAGGCGAAGCATTGTCGCAAGTGCAGCCTAGGCTTTCGGAGGGAATCATCCGGGCCATTCTGGACGGCCCCAACCTGCATTGGGCCAAAGAGCAAGCCAGCCAAGCCCAGTCCCTCGGGGCGTCGATCTTGCATTTGGATCACCCGGAATATCCGCAGTGTCTGCGGAGCATTTCCTCGCCCCCGCCCATTTTGTTCGTGCAAGGAACCATCCCTCTCACTCATCCCCGCTCGGTGGCCATCGTGGGCACCCGCAAGCCCTGCCAGCTCGGGTTGGAAGCCGCCCGCACCTTTTCCCGCGCATGGATCGGGGCAGGCGTGCGGATCGTTTCCGGGCTCGCACTTGGCATCGACGAATCCTCCCACCAAACCGCTTTGGACGCCGGCGGGGAAACGGTGGCGGTCTTGGGCTGTCCGCTGGACGGCCTGGGCACGCAGGGCCGCGGCAGGCTCGCGCAGGACATTTCCCTGCAGGGTCTGCTGGTGACGGAACACGCCTTCGACGCGCCTGTCAAACCAGGAAACTTCGTGCGGCGCAACCGCCTGATTTCGGGTCTTTCCCAAGCGGTGGTGGTGGTGCAGGCGCCGCGGGGATCGGGTTCGCTGATCACCGCCCGGTTTGCCTTGGAGCAGGACCGCGAACTGTTCGCCGCTCCGGGTCCGGCCGGAAACGAGTCCTGGCAGGGGAACTTCGATCTGTTGCGCCAGGGCGCGCAGCTTTGCGCCGACGCGGAGGATCTGCTGGCCGGGATGGGTTGGAGCGACCCGCACGCGCAGAACGCTCCCGAATCCGATTCCCCAGTGGTTAGATTGCTCCGTCGCGGGGAAGCCACCGCCGAGGAGATCGCCTTGCAATTGAAGCTACCCATGAATCGCCTCCAAGGCGAGCTGGTGCTCCTGGAGCTGTCCGGGGCCGTCGCGCGCGTGGGTGGCGGGAGATTCGCGATCCACCGATGAGTTCCGGCTCCTTCCCTCATCGGCCTGAGCCTCAGGTCAAACGAAAATTGCCCATCGGTCGGTGGGTGGCGGTGGTGTCGTTTTTGTTCATCGCCTACGCATGGACCTTCGGTCCCTACGGCATCGTGCGGCAAAGCCGTACCGCCCACGACCTGGATCTGTTGCGGGCTCGCAATGATTCCCTGGCCGAACGCATCCACATCCTGACCGACAGTCTGGCGCTCCTGACCAAGGATTCCGCCACCATTTCCGACCAGGCGCGCCGCCAAGGACTCGTGTTGCCAGGCGAGATCTCGGTGCGCTTCGTGGACACCACTTCCCGCTGAAAAAATCTGTTCGTCCGGAGCAGTAGAAAGCCGTTCGTCCTGAGGAGCCCATGAAATGGGCGTCTCGAAGGGCGAGGTTAGTTCCAGATTCAGGAGGACGCTACACTAGCCCTCCGCCCACCCTTCGAGACGCTTCGCTCCTCAGGATGAGCGGTGGTTATAGGCCGCTTGGAAGTTCATTCTCCCACGATCCGTGATCATCGGGGCTTTTTGGGGCGGCCGCGTTTGGGGACTTCCTGGGCCAGACGGGGCGACTCCAACATGAAGATGCTCCCGCGTACCTCACCGCGCGAATCATGGATCCAGGAGACAGTGACTTCGGTCGGGAGCCATCGGCCGGAGCGATCCATGATTTCCAGAAGCAAGGTCCGATACGTTTCGCCCACTTCCGGCAGCGAGAGATCCGATAGATCGATGGGCAGCCCTGGCACCCGCGCTTGCAGTTTGGAAATCGGGCCGCCTTCCAAGTCGCGCGCCGCCCAGCCGTAGCGCTCCAGGGCCTGGTTGGACCAGTGCACGATCCGACCCGACGACTCCAACACGAAATACGGCGGGATCTCCCGTTCGTCCGATCGGTCGATCCCGGAAATCATCCCCCACAGATCCGGCGCCAGCTTGGAAGCGGGAATGCCGTTGCGATCGATCACCGCCTGCAGATCTTCCGGCCGCACCTTGCGCCGCCCGAGTCCCACCCGGACAAACGGCAACCTCCCGGATTCCATCCAGTTGATCACCGTCTGGGAGGTGACTCCCAACAGCCGCGACGCTTGGCCCGTGGTCAGCACGGACCAAACATAGCGCGAGTTCGTGTGAACAGGCTATTTGCGGATCCAGCCCACCCGGTCCACCTTGTTGATCCACTTGCCGAAGCTGTCACCTTCGTGTTTGCGCACGAGGGTACGGAATGTGTACACGCCCGACACGACGGGCTTGCCGGTCTGCGACAAGCCGTCCCAGGCGATCCATGCTTCCCACTGCCCGGCCGGATCGGACGGAATCCGTCCATCCTCGAACGCCTTGACGATGGGGTCCAGCGAAACGTTGGCCACGTGCACGCCCAGGTTGTCGTAGACCAGGACCTGGCCACCGTAACCGAAATTCGCCAGGATCTTCGGGCCGATCCGCACGCGGGCCGGATCCACCGCAAGTCCATCCAGATCGCGCCAGACCGTGGAGCCGGGTTCGCGCACCAGGATGCGGACCGGAGGGTTGCCATCGGGCACGGGCAAGACGGGCGATTGGGCCAGATGCCCGGGCAGGAAGTCCATGGAAAACCGCGCAGGACGCGTTCCGAATTCCACTTTCACCCGACGCCCCGAGGCCAGGGCGGGGTTGCCCAGGGCATCGTTGGCCCCAGGCCAAACCTGCAGGGAATCGCCCCGCAGCATCCTGGTGGAAGAGCTGGATAGCGGATCCAGCAGAACCATCAGGACAGTGCCGTCGGGCGTCTGCTGGGCCATGGTTCCGCTGACCGCATCCCAGGTGCCCGCGGCCCGGCGCAACCGCACGAAGTCCAACCCCGAAGGAAGCACCGTTTCCGAAAAGTTCACCCACAACGTGTCCAGCCTTTCGCCGAACGACGCGTAGCGAAGCCTCGCCGAGATCGCCACGGGACCGGCGCCGTCGCCGATGGCAAACGGCAGCGAATCGATGGTGCCGTCGTCGTAGCGATTGACTTGCACTCCCGCACCCGGTCCTTTGGTGGAAGGGCCGGGCCAGGACACCGCCAAGGTCAGCCGATTCCCGCTCCAGACTCCCTCGGCGCTGTCGATCGCGTGCGACAACATCTGTCCGGAAGCATCGGGCCAGGCCAACGCGAAATCGTGCAGCTGCGCCGGGCGCGCCACCCAGTCCAATGCCACCTGGTCCACATTGCCGTCGCCATCGGTATCCAAGGCCGTGGCGGCACTCGGGGCGCGATCCCCCACCTTGACGGCGATCCAAGGCGCGCTCGTTGCGGACGCATTGTTCGATCGATCCGTCCACCCGCCGTAGGCCAGCCCGGCCAGACGGAGGGAATCCCCCGCGACCACCGATCCCGACGCGATCGCCAAGGTCCAGCGGAGAGGATCCGCGCCCACCACCCGATGGGTGGATGCGGGCAGGACCACGCCGCTTTTCAGCAGAAGGTCGCGAACAGCACCCGCGGTCGCGGTCGCGGGTTCCGAAAGACGCAGCACCAGGGTGTCGCCGAGCGTTCCCACACGCAAAATGGCCGAGCGCAACGCCGGTCCCACCGAATCCTGGGCGACGATGCTGTCGAGGCGACCGGAAGCCCCGGTTCCCTTCAGGAACAGGACCACACCTGTGCCACCCGATCGCAGACCCGTTCCCGCCGCCGAAGGCACCGTGAAGGTTCCGAGCAGGAGCGAACTGTCCGTGGCCGAACGCTGGATGCTCGCCAAGGGCACGGTGCGGGGAACATTGTCCCAAAGCACCACGAAGGAGTCCGGCATGTCCTGGTCGCGCACCGCACGCGCGAACCGCACGCTGACCGATGTCGCCGATCCGACGCTGGAAGGATCCGTGATGGCCGCGAAGACCATCGGGTCGGGCTTGGCGCGCACCACCACAGGGACCTGCGGACCGCAAGTGGCCAGGGCGTTTCCAGCCGGATCGCGGACCTGACCTGCCGAAGCCACGCTCAGCATCGAGCCAGCCGGGAAGGAACTTCCTGACAGGACCCATTGCATCAGGGTGGCGGACAATTTTTGCACCGACACCACGGAGGTCGGCGCGGTGGCTCCCGCCACGGCAAATGGCCACGCGGAAGGCTGGGAGACGGGTTCGGAAAACTCCACCCGCACGGTGTCGTTCCCGGCACCGAACCGCTCCATCACGGCCGCCGAGACCACCTGGGGCGAGACCCGGTCCTGCACCACGAATGAATCCAGGACGATCTGGTCGCGACCACCGGTGGTCACATGCAAGGCCAGCACGCCCGATCCGACCGCCGATCCATCGAGTCCCGCCGGGACCCCAAGAAGGACGTCCCTTCCGGAAGCGACGATCGATGCGGCCGGGATCGACAAAGGCTTGCCGGAAAGTGTCAATGTCGCCGATTGCACGAGGGCACCGGCGTCGAGTGCCATGGAAAGACGCACCGCGACGGAATCAGGAATTCCATCGCAGGAGGCGTCGGTGGTCCATGCGCTGTCCGCCAGAGGCCATGGGGGCGTGGCCGCAAACCGCACCACCAGGGCGGCATCGGCCACCACCGAACCCGCGACCGTCGCGGAGGCGGTCAGGGCGGCGGTATCGGCCAGCGCATCGGAGAACCAGACGGTCCCGACCCCATGGACCAAAGCGATGGAGGTGGCGGGCAAGGCGCCTGAAAGGCTCGACCAGAACTGGACCGAGGGAGCGCTGGAGGCGAGGTTGACCACCGCTACGGTGTCCAGAAGCGTTCCGGCGGAATCCACCAAGGTGACGCTGGCGGATTTGCGCTGTCCTCCACTCCAGGCGTCGATCGGACCCGCAGGGGTCCAGACCAGGGCCAGGCGCCGCGGTGGCTTGTCCGTGAATCGCACCCATATCGAGCCGCTGGTGACGGAAGATCCCGCGATCGCGGCCGAGGCGTTCACCCGCCCGGAATCCACCACCGGGCTGGATACCCACACTTGCGCCTTGCCCCTGACCAAGACCACGGAGCTCGCCGGAGCGCCTCCCGTGGCGGTGGTCCAGAACTGGAGTCCAGGATTGGCGCTGGAAAGGGTGACAAGAGCTGTCGTATCGAGTGTGTCGTTGGTCGCGTCCAGAAGGACCACCGTGGCCAACGCGCGGGAAGAGGTCCAGCTCTCCACCGGTCCGGCCGGGTTCCAGGCCAGGTGCAACGGACGCGGCGGAACCTTCATGGTGTCGACGTTCACCAGATATCGCTGCCACGCACACCCGCACAGCGGGGTTTCGCGATCGGCCCAGAAGGCCCACTCGTGGATGTTGAGCCCCTGCGGATCCGCAAAACTCCGCGCGAAGCGCACGGAGTCGACACGATTGGAAATGGGGGTGGTGGGCACGAACGCGGCGCTGTCCATCTGCGCCTGCATCGAAAGGACGTCCGGTTTGCCCCAGGTGCGCCCTTGGAAATGGACCATGAGCGAATCCTGGCGCACGGAAGTGGCCGGGCTGGGCAGCGGGCGCTCGAACCGGAAGTCGACGATCTTCGGCTGTTTGGGAAGGTCGCCGTCGGGCGTGTACCCGAAGATGTGCACGCCGTTGTAGTACCCTCCGATGTAGGGGTTGTCGACGTAGATGGGCGTGGGGACTCCGTTCCACATCTGCACATCGTCCGGACCGGTCCAGAGGTGGTTGAGGTTCACTCCCGGATAGGCGACAGGCACCGAGCGCGGCGCCACGGACCAGGCGTTGGCGAAGACGGAAAACGGTACCGGCGCCCAGTTGTTGTCGTCCATCTTCAGATCGAACCGCAACCGGCCGGCCACGGGGAGGGTGTCGGCGATGTGGATGGGCAGATACCAGGCGTTCGCCACGCCCGGCACGGCCACGGCCGCCGCCACCGTGATGTCGGGGCTCTTCGGGATGACGGTTCCTGTCACCCCGAAGATGGCCTTGTCCGTGACGTGGACCGCGATCTTCGCGGCGGTGGCGGCATCGGCCGTGAAGTAGAACCGCAGGTCCAACCCGATGTAGGGCTTGTTCTCGTTGTTGGCCACCTGGAGATAGAAGTGCGCTCCGGCGCCGGAGGCGTTCTTGCTGGTGGCGGCCATCTGCACGGTGTAGCTGGCGAAGTCCTGGGTGGTTGAAAACCGGTAGTGCTGCCCCAGGCTATCGGACTTGGCCGGCGTGGAGAAAACGTCGTAGCGGTAGGTGGTTCCCGGCTGCAGTCCCTTGAGGGTGACCTTGTGGAAGCGACTGGGCAAGCCCTCGTCGTCGCCGTCCACGCGTTTTTTGGTGGCCGCGAAGTTGGCCCCTTCGATGGCGTATTCCACCGCCGAAAGCGAAGGGACGTCCGTCCACCAGAAGATGCTGGCCTGGTTGCCACGGATGTTGCATGCCTTCACATCCGTGATGCGCGGCACGGGAGGGGATGCGTCCAAGGTGGTGAAGTCGTAGTCGCGCCCGCGATTGTCGTCGCGCGCGACGTTGCGGTAGATGTCCATCCCGACGAACCAGAAGTAATACTTGGTCTTCGGAGTCAATCCGGGGATGACCACCATCTTGTTTTTCGCGAGCGGCGCCACGATGAACCCGACCACCGGTCCATTCATGGAAAGGCTGTAGAAGAGGGTGTCGCGCGAAAGCTCGGTGGTCCGCCAGCTCACGATCGCGTAGGTGTCGGCGGGCATGGCGACCACGTCCAGGAAACCCGGGCCCGTGGTGTCGGGCGGGAGGTCCTCGGCAAGGTACTGGGAGGGCAGCACCATCTGGGCGGAAAAGTCGATGCAGGTTTCCGTGACGTCGTACTTCTCCCATTCGTCGCGCAGAAGTTGTCCAGGTACGGCTCCCCCCATGAGCGCGCCTTTGGGCGAGCGGTACTTGTAGGGGATGCCGCCCGCGTTGTAGCCTTCCGGATTGGAAATGCGGCTATGGGGATGTTGCAAATTCTTGGATCCGGCACCCATCACGAAGCTGATGTCCCAGGGATTTGCGCCCAGGTTGTAGTTCATGTTGTCGAGGATGATGTCCCAGTAGTTGCGCGCCGAGGCGGCACTGTCTTCCTTGATCATCTCGTGGTAGGCGACGATGGGCAGCAGTCCGCCCATGTTGTAGCGGTTCATTCCCCAAGTCATGGAAGACCACACGAGGTTGTATGGCTTCATGATGTTGATGTTCGTCCCGGCTTGGCGGCCGCCGTCGGGGCTGTTCGTGCACTCGCGCGCATAGCGGTAGCCCACCAAGGCCTTCAGGCGCATGCGCGTGTCCTGCGCTTCGGCGGCCGGGATCCCCCACTTGGCCGCCATGGCGTCGGTCTGGTAGATGTGTTTCCACATCAGCCAGACCGGATGGAGGAACGTGTTCTGGTAGTCCATCACCCATCCGCCCGGCGAGAACAGCTTGGAGGCGTGGATGGCCATGAATCCCGCCCGGAAGGTTTCCCGGTTGTAGATGTAGCCGGGGTTGCTGCCGTAGGTGGTGTTGCCCATCAGATCGAACTTGTAGGTGGTGTCGCCAGTGGCGAACCACAACCCCGCCGCGGCCCAGGCGAGGTCGTCGTCCCATCTGCCTTGGGTGATGTAGAACATGGTGGGAGCGTATCCGGGAGCCCTCCAGTTGGGGATCACGATGCGGGTGTATATGTCACGGGCGGCCATCAGACAGGAATCGGCAAACACCGGATCGAAGGGATACCACGCCTTGGCGAACAACGCCAGCGAGCCCGCGTACTGCGCGGCCACGGCCGATCCCGCTCCGGCATCCACCGGACGCGGAGCTCCGCCCTTGGCCACCGGTGCCGCGTCCTGCCGCTCGGGCATGTCCCACAGCATGTGGTCGTTCATCCACACGCCCACTTCCTGGTACATGTCGTGCTTGGCCAGCAAGCCGTCCTCGTGCGAGGCGCGGTACAGGCGCATCACGTAGTCGGCGCCCACCTTCGATTCGCGCAACAGATCGGGGATGCCGTCGTTTCCGAAGGGCAGCGTGTCGTTGTAGGAATTGCCGTAGCGGTCTTCCGCCTTCTGCGGCCACAGCGTATAGGCGAGCATCATGTTGGTGAAGGCGTAGGCGACGGTCTGTCCCACCTTGAAGAAGTCCCCGCAGTCGTACCATCCACCCCGAAGACTGCCTGCCACCTTTTCTCCGCCAGGCCGACCCGAGCCATCCTTCATGTGGCTGCGCGGGTGCATCTGGGAAGAATCGTCGCCCGAACGGGCGATCCCGAAGTACTTGATGGACGTCTCGAACACGTCGTTGTAGATGTTCGAGCGGATGTCGAAGGGAAGGGACGTGTCCTTGCCCACCGCCACCCGGAAGGTGCCGGTTTCCGTCAGTCCGCCGAAATCCGCCGAGGAGATCCGTTCCTTGCCGCCGCCGGCGGAATCGGTGTCGTTGGTGTTGCGGAACTTTTACAGCGGAGTGATCGAGTTGTAGTAGCCCGTCACCAGGATGCGCCCCTTGTAGGGGAATTCACCCTGGTCCTTGAGCGTGCCGGAATACGCCTGCGTGCCGTTTTGGCGCAGGACCTGGAAGGTGGCGGCGCCCGGTGCGCCCACCATCGCCCGTTTGTGCGGATCGTCGGTGCGGTAGCCCACCTGGTTCACCCGCACCGGGCCGATGATCGTGTTGAGCGAATCGAGGCTTCGCCGGTCGCAGGTCATGCAGTTTTTGTCGATGCTCTGCGCCTGCGCGGCAGCCGCCACGAACAAGGCCATCGCCAACCATTTCAGCGCCATCGTCGTCCCTCGTTTCGATTCGCCCGTTGCCGAAGAGTTCGCTTCGGTTCGGGATGGCGCCCCACCTTATTTCGTGGAGCGCTTGATTCCCAACTTGTAAACCCGATTGGTGATCACCGGCAGGCCACGCGGATTTTCCGGATCGGCGTCCTTCAAAAGGAGCCTCATCACGTATGGACCGCTTCCCACGAATTTCCCTCTGGTGGAGCGTCCGTCCCACGACAGCCGCAACTGGAAGGTTTCCGAGCCATCCATCGGAAGCTTCTCGGAGGCGGCCATGGCGATCAGGCGATCCAGATTCGCCGTGGCAACGAACGTCCCCGCGTTGTCGTAGATGTACGCGCTGCCTTCCTGGACCCGGTTCATGGTGAGCGTCGCGCCGATCCAGGAGGTGAGGGTATCGGCCACCGGCACGCTGTCGCAATCCACCCAGACGTCCTCGCCGCGGCCGCGAACCCAGATCTGGAACGCGTCGCCCGGACGGGAGGTCGGCGCGGGAAGTTCCATGTACGGCTTCAGACGGAAATCGACACGCGAGGGCCGTGGCCCGAACACCACCGGGACGTAGGGCGATCGGGCCCCGACGCGCGCGAAGAAGCGATCGAAGGCGGATCCAAGCTGGAACGAGGCGGAATCTCCCTTGCGCAGCTGGACCGTGTCCGGCCGCAGGGTCAGGAATCCGCCCATTCCGTCCAGATCCGGCTGGTACTGGATCGGCAGGATGGGAGCCTCCGCGCCACGCGATTTGTGCCGAAGGAAATTGCCCGCGATGTCGACCGTGGAAAGTTCGCTCCAGCGCACGCGAAGCGTGTCCGGATGGCTTTCCGTGGCTCCATAGCGGAACACTGCGGAAACCAGCACCGGTGGCACGCTGTCGTTCATGGCAAACCATCTCTCCGTCGGAGACATCCACTTGCCAAGGACGGTGGTGGAGGCGGACGTGACGCCTTTGGCGAAAGGTCCAACAGGAATGGTCAGAGTCTTTCCGTCCGGTCCAGGTTCCCATGTGTCGGCGCCGATGCTCGCCGAATCCAGTCCGCCCGCCGCGTTGGGCCACCATAACGAGAATGCCGGTCGGGTCCGGGGAGCGAGGGCGAACACCACGGTCGCCTGGTCCACTCGACCGTCGCCGTCGACGTCGTTGTACCAGCCGCCCACCGGCGCGCGTTCACCGCCGGTCACGGGAATCCAAGGATGGGAGGCGCCGGCCTTGCGGAAATGGGCTTCGGTCCAGCGGCTTGTCGGGCCCATCCGCACGGAATCGCCGGGGAAAACCGACCCCTGGACCACCGGCAGACGCCAGCGGGAAGGCTGGACAGAATCCGGCAGATAGAGCGTGCCCAGTTCCGTCGCGGGACGGGACGTGATCCACCCGACTCCGCCTCCCTTCCCAACGGGCTCCGAGAAGACCAAATCCAGCGTATCCACCACCGAGCCGTAGACAAGTCCCGCCGAAACAACCGCGGGGCCGACGCTGTCGGAAAGCGGATACGGGCCGTTGGGCGAAGCGCTTTTCCACAGGATCAGCGTACCCGATCCATCCGGTCCGGATCCGATGGTGGAGCCGAAGGCGAAGGCCGGGACCCGGATCACCAGGTTGGAGTCCGTCGCGTCGAGCATCGAGACCACCGCCGACCGGCGTTCGGTCCCGGTGCCGAATCGGACCTCGACGGAATCCGGCAGATCCTTGGCCACCAGCAGCTTCCGGAAGACCATCCGGACCTGGTCGGCGCGACTGTCGCCGTCGGTATCCAGGATCCACGCGCGGGAAAACGGAGCGGGCCGGGAGATGAGCTTGACCTCGCGGGCCATCGTCGGGCAGTCGAGGGCGGGGATGCCGTGCGCGTCGGTGACGGATGCTGCCGCCGGAACCGAAGCGGTGGCCGTCGTGACGGATCCGTCGAATCGATGGTAGGCCATGTTGCCCCACTGGTTGGGGCCCAGCAGCCCGATGGCAGGGTATCGGTACCACTCGAAGGCCAACCCCTTCACGCTGTCGAGCTGGATCCAGAAATCGTATCCCTTCTGCGTGTTGTAGCCGGTCAGCCGACCTGCTTGGAGCGTCATACCGGTCGTCGTTTCCGCGGGGCGATCATTGAAATGGATCGAGGTCGTCCAGGAGGCGCCCGTCCGCTCGACCACCAGCGAATCCCGGATCTGGGGCGCAGCCGGACCGACCGCGCCGCGGAAAACGATCCGTTCCCCGGCGACCATGTTCCCGACCAGGCTGGAGAAATCCGCTCCGACCGGCTTCCAGCGGATGAAATCGCGGGCCTGGACCACGCCTCCTCGCAGGAGGAAGGTCCACTTTCCGGTGGCCGGATCGGAAAGCCATGAGGAATCCACCACGATTCCCGCGGTGGACGCCGCGACCCCGGCGCGCGTGAGGACCACGGGAAACGTTTTCGCGGCGAACAACGTCGGCTCGGAGGTCCAGACCAGCAATGTGTCCACCGCGCGACCTTCCACGTTCTCCACGATCTTCGCCGAATCGATCCACGGCCCCACGGAATCCGTCAAGACGATTCTTGTTGTGGTCAGCTTGCCCGCGATGGTGCGGATCAGGAGTTCCAAGGTGCCACCCGTCACGCCCGCCACGGTGGGGATCGCAGGCTGCACGAGCAGGTCGACTCCGGAAGCAAGCACCGTGATGTCCGCGGGAGCCAAAGCCGACTGCTGGATCGGCGTACCGACAGCATCTGTCAAGACCAGCGTGCCGCTCAAAATGGAATCACGGACGGAGGTTGTCGACTGGGTCAACCCCTTCAGCGAGATGTCGTCCACCATGATCCCCGCGTTTCCGGCGATCAGCGAACGAATCAGAATCGAATCGCTTCCGGTGGTCCTGAGATCCCACGTCGCGCTCTTCCAAGACCTGATCGGCTCCGCAACGGCATCCCAGACCAGAGTATCGATCGCCACTCCGTTCCAGAGCACCACGGCCAGCTTGGTGTCGGGGGATGTCGAAGACTTGCCGAGGTTGGCGGAGTATTTCAGGGACAACCGGACGGATCCACCCGTTGTGGTCGCCACCCGCTGCCCGATCCATCCGGGATTCTCGTCGTTGAGATCCAGGGAGAGGATCCCTTGTGCTGCCGAAAGCGAAGTGGCGATCGAGCCATTGACGATGTCCACGTGTTGAACCGTCCAGCCCGCCAACGTTCCCGAATAGTTGTAGAACTCCCCTTCTGTCTTCGGAACCTTGTCCTCGAATGCCGCATTCAGGAGAAGCTGGATCCCCGAAGGTACAAGCCCCGCACCCAGCGCCTTGTCCAGGCGCGCCGACACATGGTTGGAACCGCAACCCGCCACCACCGAGCCGGACACCAGGCTCGGCCAGGCCGAGGTGGCCCAGATGCGCGCGGTGCTGGAATCGGCCGCGTCGGAGGCATCCTGGTAGCGCAGGTCCAGCGTATCTCCGGGCGCCATCTGAATCTGCCCGGCGGCCGCGGCCGCGGAAACCACCGAAAGGGTTGCGGTCTGGAACACCCCAGTATTCAGGCCGGTTTCCGTCAAAACAAGCGGGAACCCAAGACCCGTGCGGCGATTGGTCGCCACCACCGACACCTGGTCGACGGCGGTCTTGGCGAGGTTGGCGTTTCCGTCCTTGACCCGCACGATCAGACGGGAACTGTCAGGAGCAACCAAGCCCAGCGCCCTGTCGGCGGCATCCACCACCTGCAAGACCGAAGTCGTGAGATTGGACACGTAGTTGACATACCAATGGGCGTTGTAGAACGCGCAACCCTTGCCTTCCGAACAGCCCGTGGCATCCAGCGTGTCGGTGGAATCGGCGCTGGCGAAGAACGTCACGTCCACCTTGTTGGTCCCGGTGACAAACCGCAACGGCAATGCCACCTTCCAGGTGCCGTCGGCCTGACGCGTCAAAGCGGCGCGGCGCTCCGCGTTGGTCAAGGCGGTACCGTTGACCCAGATGGTGTTGATGTAGCCCTTCGATTGGGGGATCATCACGTCGTACGGGTTCAATGTCCCCTTGAGCGTGGTGGAAGTTCCCGTTCCGATCTCGATGGTGTTCCCGAATGGCAGATCGAAAGGTTTGTCGAAGCTCGCGTCCATGGCGAAAACTGTCCGCTTGGTCTTCTGCTCCACCGCCGAGGGCGAGAAGCCGTACACGAACTCGTTGCGCCGGTACACGGCGATGTACGGGTTGACCGGGATGTCCTGGGTCTTGTTGTCGATGTCCTCCTTGCCCATGGCTGGCACGCCCGCATAGTCCACCGGCGAGAGCCCGTTGTCCGATCCGGCCACGTGGGCGCGCATGGACCAATCCTGGCCGCCCACGGCGAACGGATCGTGTGTGGGAGGCTGGTCCAGGATTTCGGTGGTATCGCGGGCAAGAAGGTGGCGATCGAAAACCACGTCCAGGCGCCAGCGGGCCAACGGATCCATGGTGGCCCCGTACATGGGCAGATCGAAGTACCACGCACAGGATTGGGTGGCGGCCGGACAGGTGGGATCGATCAGCTTGGGCCGCGACTTGGAGACGTTCTTGGTGTACGCGAACAGCCCCGAATCGATGAACGCGTCCGATCGGTACTTGAACGCGATGTCCACGCGCGCGGCCAGGTCCAGGAGTTCCGCCCGCGTGCCGTTCACGTACAGGCGGATCTGGAGCGAATCGAAGAGCTTTTCGTTCTGGTTGAGGACGCTGATCCCCATGGCGGGCTTGCCGCCCCAGGTGTAGTGGGTGGTGCGGATGTCGAACTTCACGTCCTCGTTGGGAGTGCGGAAGCAGCCCTCCATGGCGTTGTACGCGCCTTGGGTGCCTACCTTGAAGTAGTAGGTGGTCTTGGGCTTGAGCCCCTTGAGCTTCACCCGATGGAACCGCACCGGCACGTTGCCCACCGCGTCGGAATCCGTCACATTGAACCTGTTGGCCTTCCAGGACGCGCTGTCGGCCCACATCACGCTGGAGAAGTATTCCCCGTTGGGAGTTGCCCACAGGACCTCGGCGGAATCGGACGTGACGTTGCAGACCTTGATGTTGCCGTAGAGGGGCGGAACCGGTGGGACAGGCTTTGTCACGAAGCTGAAGGGGATGGAGTCCTTCAGGCCGTTGGGCCATTTGGAAACCTTGGACGACAATCCGCCCAGGTCAGTGGAGACCACATGGAAGAAGTATTGCGTGCCGGGCTTCAGTCCACCGATGGCCACCCGGATCACGTTGCCGGTGTCGTTGCCTGGCAGGATGCGCGTCTGGGTGGCCAGCGCCGAATCCGCTCCGATGCCCAGCAACACCCATCCCCACTTGTCCAGATCCACCTGCACCACGGCCAGGGTGTCGGTGGTGTACAGCACCTTCACGGTGGGCATGGGAGGACCGACCGGCGCTTCCGACGCCAAGCCCATCAGCGGAATCATCACCACCGCCTGGGCATCCGGGCAGTTGGCTTCGGTCTGTCCCACCGGAGTATCGAAATATTCGCGCAGCACTTCGGAATTGGTCGGACCCGTCATGAGTCCGCCGTACAGGCCACCCACCGGAATCTGGTAGTAGTAGTAGGCCCCCGGCACGTTCTTGCCTTCCGGATTGGAACTGCGATGGTGCGGGTGCATCGGGTTCTTCCGTCCGATGCCGTACAGATAGGACAGGTCCAGCGCATTGGTGCCGAACATGTAGTTGAGACCGCCCAAGAGCACGCGCAGCACTTCCTTGCGCTTCCAATCGGTGTTCCCCGGTTTGTCCAGGATGGCGCGCCCATCCACCAGCGAACTCATGTCGTAGTACATGTACAGGTCCGCCAGATTTCCGAACTGGTACTTGTTCCACCAGCCGGTCTTGCCGTATCCCTGGCCCATGGCGTACCAAATACTGTCATAGGACAAACGGATGGGTTGGTCGTACTGCCCACCGACAGGAATCGTGAAAAAGGCGTTGCCCAGTTGTCCCCAGGTGGGGCCGGGTGTCTGGTTGATGGTGCGCAGCAAAAGCGTGTCGCGTTGCGCGGCGGTGATGCCGTAGTTTTTTGCCGTGTCGGCGTTGACCAGGATGAGCTTGGCGAAGGAATACAGCGCCAGGGTGTTCACGGAGCCATAATCGGTGGGTCCGCCATTTTTCTTCATGCCATCCGATCCGCACCCGAAGAACCCGCCCTGGAATCGCGTGGTCTCGAAACCTTGCCCGAAGCCTGAGGGTGCGCAAACCGCACCGCTTCCGTTGGGCATCCCCGCCGTGTAGGCGATTTCCTTCAGGTACTTGGTGTCTCCCGTGGCCCAGAGCAAGGCCACCGCGGCCAAAGCGAGGTCATCGTACAGCACCGCATCGCCCGCGTAGTCGGGAGCGGTTTCTTTGCGGTTGGTGGTCTTGGCAGTTTCGTACATCGCCTTGGCGATGGTAAGCGCGGAATCGGCGAAACTTGGGCTGTACACGCGGTACTTGCGGGAAGTGAAGGCAAGTCCGGCGGCAAAGTCGCCCATCGAGCCCGATCCCCAATTCTTCAACAACACCCGTTCGCTGCGCCCTCCACGACGAGGAGACAACACGGCATCCTGGTTTTCCGGCCTTCCCCACCAACCGAAATCGGGACCGGGATCGCCCACCGAAAGGATCATGTCGGCGGCCTTGCCCTTGGCCAGACGCCACGAGTTGAACACGAACTGCGAACCCACCCAGGCCTCCCGCAGAACGTCCGGGATGCCATCGGTGGGCTGTGGGCGCGCGACACCCTGGTTGAGCGCGTAATTGTCCGCATCCTTTTCCGGCATGGTGGCCGCGAGCATGCCCAACGCGGCCAGCGGATAGCTGATGGTCCGCGCTTCCTTCAAGTGGTTGCCGCAATCGTACCAGCCCCCTTTGAGCGCACCCTTGTAGGTGAAGGTGCCGTCGGGGTTCCTGGCGGTGGTGTCGAACAACCATCCGTCCCACATGTGGGAGTTCGGGTGGAACCACGACTCGTAATCGCCCGAGCGAGCCACCCCGAAAAACTTGAGGGCCGCGTCGCGGGCCATGGCATAGACGTTGTCGCTGACAATAAACGGCACGGAACTGTCGGCGCCCACCAAGATCCGGTAGCGTCCGGCCGGCAAGGTGGCGGGAAGAATTCCGGCCATGAGCGGACCGGAAACGAGGGTCCCCGTCATGGGATAGCCGGTCTTCCAATCTCCGTTGCCGCCAGTTTGATGCTCGGCGGAATTGGACGCGGTGGGATTGATCTGCCCAGAAACCGTGACCGCGCCCTTGGGCGAAAGCGTACCGTTGGCCACCGGTACGCGAGCATCGTTGACCACCGAATAGGTGAGGGCCGTGCCCACGTAGTAGAACTGCGCGAGCCCCAGGACCACGTCGCGCTGGCGATATCCCGCTTGGTTCACCCTCACCCGGTTGGGCACCAGGTTCAACAGATCACCCTTGCGTTGCACCTCGCGATCCAACGAAGATGCGTTGTTCAAGGGGTTGCCGATCGAGTCATACGGCATCGGGGCGGTAAAGGCGACCTGGGAGCACAACGCAAGGAGCCCGAAGGTCAAAAGATTTGTTCGACGGCTCACGTTGCACTCCCTGCTGTCCAGCGGGTTTCCTGGACTATACTCGACGATAACCGGGACCACCGCCCAAAGCGATGCATTCCCGATGGAAAAAAGAAATCCGGTCCCTCTCAGTGTACACCAATTCGCACCCCCGGTAAAACCTCACTTGCCACGGTGGATTCCCATCGGGACGACCCGGTTGGACAGGAATACAGCGGTGTTGTCGGAGACATCCTTCAGGATGAGCCGCATGTAATAGACTCCGGACGCCACGGGCTTGCCCTTGGTGTCGTCGCCCGTCCAACCCATCTGGACCTGGTACATGCCAGAGCCATCGGTGGGAAGTTCACCCTTGCGGTACAGATCTTCCACCGGTGCGAGGCTTGCCGAAACCACATGGACACCGCTGTTGTCGAAAATGTGGACACTTCCGGAAATGGGCCGGTTCAAGGCAAGCGAAAAGTCCAGGTACGGTCCGGTGACCGGCAAGGCGACTCCATCGATGCGGTTCCACAGGGTGTCGGCACTGCCGCGCTCAGGGCGAGCACGAATCTGCAAGAACATCGGACCGCCCGTGGCAGGAGGGGTTCCCGCCGGGATGTCGATGTAGTTGCGCATGGTGCTTTCCAGTCGGACAGGACGTTTTCCGAGCTCAAGCGGGACCCAGGAATGGAGGGCAGCGATGCGGCCGCCAAGATCCTGTACGCCGGTAGCGGAGGGAAACAAGCGCAGCGAATCTCCACGGCGCATACCCAAGGAATCCGCCTGGATCAACAACATCGCCCCCTGCGCATCGGCATCCACGAGCACAGGACGTGGCAGGGTCAGCTGTCCCAGACGACCGGCCCATTCGATGACCTCGCCTCCCTTCCATGCCCCCGCTTCGCTCCAACGAACGCGCAGCGTGTCTGGCACACCTGCATCCGATGCGTAGCGCAGCTGCGCCCGCACCAACACCGGCTCCAAACTGTCTGCCACAGGGAAAGCTCCGGGCCAGCCAGCGGAGGTCCATGTGCCTGCCGTTCCCGGCGGCACGGTGGTGGTTCCCTTGGCAAACGGCCCGATGGGCAGAATTTGCAACGCCAGGCCATTGGGCATCCAGGCGGAAGAATCGATCCGCCAGGGAACCGAGCTTCCGTCCGCATTCGTCCAAGTGCCCGACACCGTGGCCGAAAGCTGTGGCGGCAACGCGAAGACCAAGCCGAGGTGGTCGGCGGCTCCGTCCCCGTTGCGATCGAGGAAGTAGCCCGAAGTCGGAGCGCGTTGGGGCCCCGTCACGATCACCCAGGGGTGGGTGGCCAAAGGCCGATTCCCGGCCGAGTCCGTCCAGCGACCGGCAGGAACCGGCTTCACGGCATCCCCCACTTCGACCGAACCCATCGCGACAGGCATTGCCCAAACTCCGCGACTCAGCGAGACCGGAGTTCCGGATGCGGTCGGCGCCAGACCCGTCTGACGCGAGAGCCAATCGCCCACGGCACCTGCTTGCACCGGTTCGGTGAAGGAAAGCACCAAGGTGTCGGGTTTGGAGCTGGACCCGTAATGGAGTACAGCCGTCAGCAGTCGTGGAGCGAGGCTGTCCATCAAGGGGAAGGCCAACGTTTGGCCTCCGCTGGTCCACGAGCCGGTGGCCCCCGAAGGAACCCGACTGGCTCCGGACACGAACGGGCCGACGGGCAGACTCACCCGCAAGGCGCCAGCCGGTGCGATCCAGGCGGCGCTATCGAAGGCCGTCTGCGTCACCGCACCGGTGTTTTCGGTCCAGGGCGCGAGCACGTTGGCGGTCCGCTTGGGAGCAAGGGCGAACACCAGATCCAAATGATCGGCGAAGCCATCGAGGTCGGCATCCAGGAACACGCCGTACAGCGGGGCGCGCTCGGCGCCTTTCACCTGCACCCAAGGGTGCGAGGCGGACGGGGGATTGCCATAGAGGTCCGACCAGCGGCCGTTGGCGAGCGGACGGACCGAGTCGCCAGCCGACACCGACCCCAGTGGGATGGGCAGGGACCAAATGCCGCCCGAGATGGCGATGGCCGGTCCGGCGCCCGCAAAGGAGGCGAGTCCCTTCACGACCAGCCACGCACCGACGGCAAGGCTGTCCATGGGCTCGGAAAAGGTCAGTCGCAAGGAGTCCTTGGTCGCTCCCATGCGAAGGTCGGCGGAAAGCAAGGCCGGCCCGACACTGTCGGCCAGGACGTAGTCGATCGAAGTTCCGCCCTTCCAAAGGCGCAGCACGCCCAGTCCACCCACACCGGCACCGGAGGTGGCGCCGTAGGGGAAAGGAAGGATCAAGGACGCACTCACGACAGAATCCGTCACAACCACGGATGCCACGGAGACGGAGCGCACCTGGGCTGGGTTGGCGAAGAACACCTGCAGGGAGTCCGGCACGTCGGCCAGACCCAAGGCCTTGCGGAACACCGCCACGACCTTGTCGGCCTGCCCGTCGCCATCGGCATCGGAGATCCAGGCGCGATGGAACGGAGCCGGACGCACGGAAAGCAGCAGCGGTTTGCGGTCGAATCCGCATTCTTCCGGAGCGTTGCCGCGCAAATCACGGATTCCGGAGGCGGCCGAGAGCCCCACAGAATCCATGGCGCGCAGGAGTCCGGCCCGCGCGAAGCCCACCCAGACAAGTCCCTGGGCGTCCAACGGCTTGAGGGAATCCAGGCCGCCTGCCACCGGCAACCCGGCGCGGGTGAACACGAACGATGCGGCGGTCATGCCGCGCAGTCGCTCGGAAACCCGCAGGAACACGCTGTCCATGGCCGTGCCCATCACGTTTTCCACGATGCGCGCCGAATCGATCCAGGGTCCGGCGCTGTCGGAGACGGAAAATGTCTGCTCCACCCAACCGCCGCGACCGTCGGCCACGGGAATCGCCAGACGTCCCGACTGCATCCCCAGCAACTCGAGCCCGGTGAGGTCGGCGGCAAGCAGCCCTGGCTGGGCAAGCCGGAGGAAACGGGTGGGCGCCAAGTGCGCCACCCCGACGGAGTCGCCCGATGCGGTGGTGGGCACGAAGCTGGACACGCCCCACAGACCGTCGGCGGCGAAGGACTTGTCGAACTGGGCCCGCAGCTGCCAGGCACCCGCACAGGTGCGGAACAAGCCGGCTCGCACCGCCTGCGGCCAGGTCGCTTCGGCGTAGGTGAACACCGAGGCCACATCGACGGAGTCGTCGGGATCCGTGTATTCCACCCAGATCGTGTCGCCGCGACGCAGGGGAAGCTCCACGGCGCTCAGGGCTCCCGCCTTGGCGGTGGGCATCAGAAGCGGCGATTGGAAGTCGCCGGTGTCCGGGCCGATTTCCGTCAGGAGCATGGTGGTGCTCCAACCCGTGGCCGGATTGCGCAGGCGCACCCGCACCGTGTCCGGCGCGGCCTTGGATCGGGAACGATCCTTGTCCCATAGGCGGACAACCAAACCCAAGCTGTCCGGCGATGTCCGAAGGGGGTAGGCCAAGCCGGTCGCGGTGCGAAGGGAAAGGTCGGAGGGAGTCAGCAGGCCGCGGGTGAACTGGACAAAAAACGACGAGTTAGTGAACGCGCAACCCGTGTTGCAGGAAATGGCCGTGTCCGGGCATTCCCCGCCGCCACCGAAGATGGTGACATCCACTGGGTTGCCGCCGATCGACATCTTGACGGGGATGTCCAGATCCCACAGCTTGGTGGCGGCGTTCCACTTGACCGCCGCCAGACGCTGCGCGTCGGTGAGGCGCGCGCCATTGACCCACACGTCGGTGATCTGTCCCTTGGAAGCCGGGAAGAGCTTGTCGAACACGTCGGCCGTCCCCTTCACGCGCATCGTGGGGCTGGGTTGGTCCATCGTGATGGTGGTGCCGTTTTGCACATCGAACGGCGCTTGCAGGGTGGTTCGCACGCCCCAGGAAGTCTTCTTGGTGGCTTGCTCGATCTTGGAAGGAGAAAATCCGTAGACGAATTCCCCTTTGCGGTACACCGTCATGTAGGGATTGAACGGAATCGAAGGATCGAGGTTGTCGATCAGGGCGTTGGCCTGGGTCTGGGTCTGGACCCTGAGGATCCCAGCGAAGTCCACCGGATCGCCAGCAGCCGTGCTGTGGGCGATGAACGACCAGTCGGTGGTGGAATCCTTCCCGTAGGGCCGGGCGGTCAGGCCGAAGGCCTCGGCGTCGAACCAGCCGGTGTCTCCGATGGCGTACACGGGCACGCTGGGCACGAAGACCTTGACCCAGTTGACCAGGTCCAGCTGGCCCTGGCTCATGGTCTTGGAATACTGGCTGCGCGCCGCCAGGATCACATCGAACCGGATGCGCGATCCCTGCTGCATCATGGTGGGACCCAAGGGCAGATCGAAGTAGTAAACGCACGTGTTGGTGGCGTCGCAGGTTTCCGGCATCTTGGTGGGCGGCAGCATCTGCACGCCTCGGTTGAGCGTGCTCCACGACCAGCTCAAACCCCACGTCGGATCGTCGCAGGGTTTGTTGTAGCCGGTGGGCTGGTAGGCCTGGCAGATGTCGTAGCGGGCCGCGATGGCCTGGTCGAAGCGCAGCGGCACGTTGACAAGACCTGTCGCCGTGCTCTGGATGTGCGTGAGGGGCGCGCCGTTCTTGTCCTTGAGCGTATCCACCGACCGCACGTACACGCGCACGGAAAGCGAGTCGTAGTTGCGGTTTTCGTTGTTGATCACGTTGATGGCCAGGGCGGGCATGTTGGGCGACCAGGTGTACTGGAGGGCCTGGATGCTGAAATCGGCCATCCGCACCGGGGTGCGGAAGCGGTAGTAGGCTCCGGAATTATCGTCCCACACGCCGTCGGAGCCCACGCGGAACCAGTAGTCGGTCCGCTCGCGCAGTGCCCCGATCTTGACGTAGTGGAACTTGGTGGGATGACCGGAGATGTCGATGTCCTGCGCGCAGCGCCAGGTGGTGTCTTCCACCGGCGAGCGCCCCCAGCAGATGCTGGACTGGTACTCGCCGTTGGGCGTGTACCACATGATCTCGGCGGAATCGGCCGTGACGTTGCACACCTTCACGTTCTGGATGTCGGCTTTGCCCGGTCGTACCAAGCTGGTCTTGAACCCGAAGGGCGTACCGTCGGGAAGAGGGTTCACCCATTTGTCGGTGACCGAAGCATTCCCCTGCAGATCGGTCGCCACCACATCGAAGTAGTACTGTGTGCCCGGCGTGAGGCCGCCGATCTTGTACACGAAGTCCACTCCCACCGAATCGCCTTTGACCACCCGCGTGTACACACCCTTTTGGGTGCCCAGATCCAGTTTGAGCGATCCGTACTTGCTGATGTGGATCTCGATCTGCGCGGCGGTGTCTCCCACCCAGGTCACCCGGACTTCCGGCTGCGGAGCGAGGTTGAGCGGGACTTCCATGGCCAGACCCGTCACGGCGGAAAGCGATGCCGCCGCGCCGTCCAGGCACACCTCGGTGTGGTGGTAGTCGTTCCAGAAATCGTAGGCGCTGTCGGTGAGAAGCGGGTTGAATCCGCCGTACAGTGCGCCGACCGGCACGTGGTAGCCGTACGCAGCGCCAGGGGTGTTGCGGCCTTCCGGATTGGCGGCGCGGTGGTGGGGGTGGTTGAAGTTCTTTTCTCCGATTCCCATGAGCATCGAGACATCCCACGGATTGACGCCCAACTGGTAATCCAGTTGGCGCAGCATCAGCTGGCGCACCGACTCCCGATTCCAGGTGAACTTCGTGAAGTCCGTCCCCCCGAGCCCGGCTTCCAGGTCCTTGGCGATGTCGTAGTAGAAAAACAGCTCCGTGGTGTTGCCCATCTGGTAGCGGTTCCAGACCCACTCCTGCTGGATGTGCATCACATACCAATCGGAACCGGTGCGGATGGCGTAGCCGCCTCCATCGTTGGGATCCACCTTGGGCAGCGGGATCTGGAGATCCGTCTTCTGGCCGGAAATGGAGTTGAGGTTCTGGATCACGCCCGCGATGGTATGCGTGATCAGATTCTGTCGCTCCTTCTCGTCGCGCACGCCGTACTTCAATGCCGAATCCTTGTCGGCCAGGATCAGCTTGTAGAAGGTGTAGAGCGCGATGGAATGGCGGTTGGCCCAGTCGGTGTTCGCTCCACCCTTGGTGAGATTGGGATTGGACATGACCATCCATCCACCTTCCCAGCTGCCCACCATGGGCTGCACGCCCGCACCGGCGTTCCAAGTCGCCCCGTGCGATCCCACGGTTTTATCGTAGGCGATGTCCTGGAGGTACTTGGATTCGCGCGTGGCCCACAAAAGGGCGGTGGCGGCCAGGGCCAGGTTCGCGTTGATCTTGTCGGCTCCCGCGCCGTTGTAGGCGGGGCTGGAGACCACGATGGGGTGCGCCTTGGCCCAGGCGTACATGTCCTTTGCCGCCATGAGGGCGGTGTCGGCCCATTTGGGATCGTACAGGCGCCAGCGTTTGGAGAGGATGGCCAGCGAGGCCGCGACGTCCCCCAGTACGTTCGCGCCCAACTCGGAGCGCAGGATTCGCTCGCTGGGGCCGCCACGACCGGTTTCGCGCATGGCGTCTTGGGCTTCGGGCCTGCCCCACCAGCCGTGGTCCTTGCCAAAGTCGCCCACTCCCGTGACCATGCCGGAATCACCCGCCCGAGCGGGCCCGGTGCGATTGCCGTTGAGTTTCCAGGAATTGAGGAAAAACTGCGCCCCGAACTTCGCCTCGTTGAGGATGTCGGGGATGCCGTCGGTCCGGGCGGTGAAGCGGTGGTTGTCGGCGTATTTGTCTTCGTCGTGGCCGGGCATGGTGGCGGCCAAGGCGGCCAGGGTCACCAGGGCGTAGCCCATGGTCTGAGGCTCCTTCAGATGGTCGCCGCAGTCGTACCAGCCTCCCTTATAGGCACCGGGCTTGGAGGGCCTGGCCAGCTGGCCATCGGTCAGGTGGCTCGGAGCGTGGAACCACGACGGACCATCGCCGCTGCGATTGATTCCGTAGAACTTGAGCACGTTGTCGCGCACATAGCCGTAGAGGCTATCGGACACCAGGAAAACTCCGGATGTGTCCTTGCCCACCACCACACGGTAGGAGTGGCCTTGCAGCAAGCTGACTGGCAGGGTGCCTTCCTGGACCGGGCTCTTGGCGATGCTGGTACCCATCTTGTCCGAGCTCAACACGTAGGAGGTGTCCCCACCCGACACCAGCCCTGCCCAACGCGAAGCGCGCACCGCGATCTTGGATCCGCTGTTGAAGCCCTTCGAGGTCAGGATCCCGCCACCAGCAGGGGTTTTGCCTGCGGTATCGATCACCGTGAAGGCCGTGGCCGCCCCCATGTAGTAGAACTTGGCCATGTTCGCCTGGACATCCATGGTGCGGTAGCCGGCTTGGTTCACCCGGACTCTCCCGATTTGCAAGGTCAGGGAGTCGCGGAAGCGTTGCGTCGCACCTGAATCGCGCAAGGGGTTGGCGATCAGAGCGTAGGGGGCCCGGTCCACGGGCTGGGCCAGGGCCGCTTGAGGGAAAAGAAGCGATCCGGCAAGGAACCCGAGCAAGAAAAGAGAAAACAACCCATGGAGGCGCACGGCTGAAAGCTTCATGAGCGCAAGTTCGTTTCGATACACGACTTGGGAGGCATGAATCGATGGTTCTTCCCCCGGGGAAAAGCGGGAAGAAAGCCTAGTCGTGGTCCTGGCGCCGCCCTGTCAGGAGCCTCCACCTGCTTCGCGGCGGCTGTGTTCCAAAAGTTCGTCCATCAGTTGCTGGGCTTGCGAAAAGGCGTGACTCAGCTTGAGGGCACGCTGGCAGCATAGAATTGCCTCTTCCACCAAGCCCCGATCGGACAGGACCAGGGCCAGTCCGTAGTGGGCATGAGCACTGTTTGGCTTGAATTCCAGCACATCCCGGAATTCCCTTTCCGAGTCCGCGTGCCAGCCGGACCGGCGCCAAGCCAAGGCCAAGTTGATGCGTGCGCGGGCGTTTTTGGGATCTGCTTCCTTGGCCCGCACGTAATCGTCAACCGCCTCCACATGCTTATCCAAGCTCTCCAGGGCCATTCCGCGATGGTTCAGGACCACCGACATGGTGAAGTTGTCCATTTGGAATTCCAGCAGGTCCGTGTAGATGCGGACCGCATCGTCCATTTCACTGGCGATCTGGGCGTTGAGCCCCTTTTTCAGCAAGCGCTCGATCTCCGCTTGGGAAGCTTTTCGAGGCTTGCCGGAGGGATCGGTGGGAGGCTGGTACTGGGGGTGTTCGCCGGTGGCCTGCTCCAGGTGGTTTTCGCGAGCTCGGGCCAAATCCGAAATGTTGGTTTTCTGGTAGTCGCGGATTTCCTGGAAAATGGTATCCGACAGCACCAAGTTCGCGTTAAGCGCAGCCAGTTTGCGCCTGATCTGCTGGTTGAGTGGATGGGCGCCGACCTTGTAGATCAGTTCGTGCTCGACCTCGGCCCAGGCATCCTGGAGAATGGTCCGCACCTGGATTTCCACGCGAAAGTCGGCCAAGGCGGGCATTTCGCACTGCATTTCGTACGGGACGCTCACCAACAAATGCGTACTGGAATAGCCAAACTCGGCGAACGACCTGCCTTCGCCTTTTTGCTCGATCTCGTGGACTTCGAAAATGCTCCTGGCCGATTCCACCACCAGATCGACATCTTCCAAAAAAGGACAGACGGCCCCGCAACGCCATAAGGTCGGTCAAGCGGCGCAAGACGGGGAGCGGATCGGCAGCTGCATCCGCATGGCTCTTGCGATGGAGCTTTTCCACCAAGCTGGGAAAACGCTTGACGCGTCCCTTCACCTGGACAGCCGGCACGTTGGCCTCGGCCACACGCTGCAACAGCCGTCCCATTTCCTGAACCACCGCCTCGCATTGCGGTTGCAATTGCCTATAGGCGGATTCCAACAGGTTGTCGTCCAACAAGCTCGCCGACTCGGAGGGCAACATCACCGACCCGGTCACCGCAAGGCCGCCGAAAGCTGTGCAGGGGGCGAGGCCAAGTTCAGCCGGGGTCGATTGCCCCCGTAAGAAGAGCACCAATGCCGCCAGCCACATCCGGAGCAGGTACTCTGCTGGGTCTGGGGGCGAGGCGGCGCTTGCCCGGACAACACTCTGCGGAATCGTTCCAAAGCCACTTCCAAACGGCGCAGATCCGAACTGAGATCTTCCACCGTGTTCAGCCGGCACACACGCCTCTCGTCCCAAATGGGCAGGGGCAAGTTCACCACTACCGGCACCTCGGAAAGCGCAACGCCCAGCTTCATCGCCAAACGGTATTGCGCGACCGCATAGACACTCACCCAGCTGAGACCCTCGCTCACCGAAAACGGCGTCACCAGTGCAACCACATCGCTCTCACCGCGAATCTGGGCGAGGCGATCCGGGCGGCCGCAAAGCTGAAGTTCTTCGTCCACCAAAAGCGGCCCTTCATCGACCGAACTCACCACGGCCTCGCCGCCTCGCATCCGACCACGCACCTCCCGGTACACATCCAGCCAAGCATCTCCGGAAGGCGCCTTGGAAAGCAGATGCAGATCCGGAAAGCCCTGCTGGCGCAAAACGCCTTGGATTTCGCAGCGCAAGAAGCCTTCCAGGGCATGCAAATGGATGGTCCCCTCGGGTACATCCAGTGGAACACAGCCTTCCCGCCAAACCTGCCAGACCTTCGCGACCTCCTGCAAGGCAAGCACTTCCCAGCCCACATGGTATCCCGGTCGCCGGTGAAGTTTCTCCAGCTCCTCGGCATTCCACGCCGACCACGAAAACTGGTTGTACCACTCCAGCAAATGCTCCCAGGACTTGCCAGGCTGGGTTTCTGGCCGCTGGAACAGTCCCGATCTGCGAAGCTGGGCGTCTCCTCCGCTGGGATCGTCCAGCAACCCGGAGGAATCCAGAGGGCCCGCCGAAGAGCCGCCGGACCGAAGCAAGCCGGCGACGGGCATTTCCATGGTGGGAAATTCGGAAGGGAGAAAGACCGACGACTCGTTACCGATGATCGACGGCTGCGTGGGCGGCAATGGCGGGAAAGGAGAGCGAGGCGGGGGGGGCTGCCCCAGTCGGATCTCTTGGGTAACCATCGGTGGCAGAGCAGGTAAGAATGGCTTTTCCGCAGCTGGAGCATCCTGGACGCTGTCCAGATTGCCCGGTAAACTCGGCAGATACACGGATTCTCCGCCGTAATCACCAAGTGAGGCAGGCGAGGCTATTCCCGGCTTCGGATGAACCTGGGCGCTGGCTGCCGGCGGGATGCCCGGTACGGGAGGCGTCGCCCCGGGAGGCGGCTCCAGCTGGGGCATGGGCAACACCTGGTCAGTGGTGGAAGGTTCGTCCCATACCGGCAAATGGGAAGAGGATGGCGTCGCGATCGGATGGAACGGCATCGGCGCCGGTGGCGCTTTGGCAGGTGGTTGGGGGGGCTGGACCTGTGGAATCAGGGGTGCCGGTTTGTGCGGAACACTGCGCGCCGAACGCGATTCGTCGAAGTGACCGTCCATCAGTCTGTTGGAACGCATCGGATTCTGAGTCATGCGAACCGCCGAAGGATCCTCGGGTTTCGGTTCGGAGCGAAGCGACATCGGAAGCGGACTGGCGGTGGGAGTCGGTGCGAAGAAGCTGGGCTGGAGCATGATCCGCCCCAATCCACCCCACAACAACCCGATCACTCCGAAAGCGACGACCTCCAATGCCATTTGGCTTTCCAAACCGGGCTCCGGTCCCCAGAGAAGCATGGCGATGGCCAAGACCAACGTCGTGCCCATCGCGATCCAGGTCCACCACCCAAGCACGACAGCCAAAAGCAGAGCCACCAGGAACTGCCGCCAGTCGGACTGGGGGACGCGCAACAAAAACCAGTACGCCGCCCAGGAGGTGGTGGCCACCAACCCCACGGCTTGCAGCAGGTGTTTGATCAGGTCGCGCATGGCTTGGGTTGTTGGCATTTCAGCGGATCCGGTACTTGTCCTTGATGGCCGCTATGATCTCGTACCGACTGCGGGTATCCGAGGCCACATATCGTTGCGACGCCTGATCATACACCAAAAGACGCTGGAGCTCCGTCTCGATTTTCAGTCCCATGAGCTTGTTGGCCGAGGCCTTCAGTTCCGCGACTCCAAACGCCACGCCCCACTGCCGTTCGGCCCGCTCGAAAAGCTCGAATTGGCACAGATCATCGGGGATACGCCGTTCGGCGATGGGCGCGTAGCATCGATCCAGGTAATCTTGGGCGACTCGTTTGGCGATGGCGTCCATGTTGGCGGCCCCGTCACCACCGAGTCGTGGCGACCGGCCTGCGCACCCCAACAGGACCAAGAGCGGCAACACCTTCCAAAGAACGGACTTCGGCATGGCCGGAAAACTTAGCCCAAGCCAGCCGCAACCGCTCCTGTTTTCTTTTCCTGCGTTTCCAGCTGGATCGCCTCGGCTCGAGCCAGGGCTTCGTCGATGTTCCCGCATAGATTCTCCATCCCGATCTGATCTGCCAGCCCCGATCGAACCATGGCGGTCATCGGCTGGGCATGGACTCCCGACAAGACAAGGCTCCATTTCTCACGCAAGGAACGCTCGTGCATTTCTTCGATTGCCCGCATTCCCGTGGCATCCAGGGAAACCACGTGGCGCATGCGCAAGACAAGAATCTTGGGAGACCGGTTCGACTGGGTGAGCGCGGTCTTGAATTTGTCGGCGGCACCGAAGAAAAACGCCCCGAACAGCTCGTAGATCTCCACTCCGGGAGGCACGGAGCGCTTGGCGAAAGAATCCGGGTCGTCGGCTGGATCCCCCTCGTTGAGGGTCTGGGTGATCTCGCGGATTTCCGAAACTTCCGAAATCCGCTTGATGAACAGCGCCATCGCCAGCAAAAATCCCACCTCGATGGCCACAGTGAGGTCGATCAGAACCGTCAGAAAGAAAGCCGTCAGGAGCACCAGCACATCGGCATGGGGAGCCTTGAGCAGCTTCAGGAAGGTGTGTGCCTGGGCCATGTTCCAAGCGACGATCAGCAGCACCGCTCCCAGCACCGCCATGGGAATGTGCGCGGCCCACTTCCCGGCCACCACAAGGATGAGCAACAAAACCAGGGCGTGCACGATTCCGGCGACCGGTGTCCTGCCGCCGCTGCGGATGTTCGTGGCTGTCCGCGCGATGGCCCCCACCGCGGGGATTCCCCCGAAGAGCGGAGAGAGGATATTGGCGGTTCCGAGGGCGACCAACTCCATGTCCGATCGATGGCGTCGGCCTGTCATGCCGTCGGCGACCGATGCCGAAAGCAACGTCTCCAGCGAGGCGAGCAAGGCGATCGCCAACGCCGGGCTGGACATGGCGACGATGAGGTCGATCGAAAGCTTCGGAAGATGGGGAGCGGGAATCGAAGCCGAAACAGGCCCGAATCGCGAACCGATGGTCTCGACCGGAAATTCGAAAAACATGGCGACGAGGGTCGCGATGACGATCGCCACCATCGAACCGGAAAACTTGGGAAACTTCCTTGCCCAGGCGACGGCGACCAGGACGGTCCCTGCGGCAAGCCCGGCGGCCCAGGGGTTGAACGTGTTCCTGGCCTGGAAACACGCTTGCAGGCGTGCTAGAAAGTGGGTGTCCTTGTCGAGGAGATCCAGTCCGAGGATGTCGGGGAGCTGGGTGGTCGCGATCAGGAGCGCGATTCCCGTGGTAAATCCTACGGAGAGCGGATACGGGATGAACTTGATCAAGGCTCCCATCCGCAAAAACCCCATCACCACCAGGAAGACCCCGGCCAGGAGGGTGGCGACCGTGAGGCCGTCCACACCATGTTTCTGGACGATCGCGTAGAGCAACACCACGAAGGCGCTGGTGGGACCGCCGATCTGGACCCTCGAGCCTCCCAGACAGGAGATGGTGAGCCCGGCGACAACCGCCGTGATCAGGCCGGCCGAAGGGGTGACTCCGGAGGCGATCGCAAATGCGATGGCCAGCGGAAGAGCCACAATGGCCACGATGAGTCCCGCCATCGCGTCCCTGCCGAAATCCGACCAACCGTACCCTTCCTTCAAGACCGTGAACAACTTCGGTATGAGTCGGGTAGGGATGAAACCAGCCATGGACTCAATAATAGCTGGGTCCATCCACCAATGGCGGTTCCCATCGCCGCAGACGGCCCAACCGGGATCCTAACTTGTAGATTCGAACACTGTTTCACCAACCGGGATCCAACCTTCATGAAAATCCAATCCCTCCTGCTCAGCTTGGCATTCTTGGCAAGTTGCGCCCAATCGGAACCCTCGCCGGAAACCGCCGCCCTCCACCAGCGGATCGACAGCCTGACCTCCGAGATCACGATCATCAAAAAGGTGTTGGCCGCCAAACAATTGGATGTGGACGGCGAATGGGCCCGCCTGAAGCGCCTGGACTCCGTCTACAACATCCCCACCGCGGGAACGCCCATCTTCGGCGACCCCAAAGCGCCCTTTTCCTTGGTGCTGTTCACGGATCTGCAATGCCCCTACTGTGCCCAGATCATCCCTGTGCTCAAGAACCTCCAGGCGAGCCACCCCAAGTCGCTGAATATTTCCTTCCGTCACTTCCCACTGACCAGCATCCACGAAAAGGCCATGTTCGCGCACCAGAATCTGTGGGCCGCCGGCCAGCAGGGCAAATTCTGGGACTACTACCTGGCGATCGCCCCGAACTTCCGCGGCTTGACAGATTCCGCACTGAAGGCTGCCGCGAAGTCCCTCAAACTCAACATGACCCGCTTCGAGGTCGACCGCAAGTCGGAGGCTTCGAACAAGGCCGTGAACGCCGACATGCAGCTCGGAGAGAGCGTGGGCGTGGAAGGCACTCCGGCTCTGTATCTCAATGGCAAGCCCACCCGCAGCCCCGTCGAGATCAACGATGCGGTCGCCAAATTCGAGGCGCAGATGACCAAGGAGAACCAAGCCAAATGACCCGTGTCTCCCAGAGGTCGAGGAATCCTCTGGGAGACACCAGGTCCGGGGGGAGCCTGCGTTCCAGCAGATCCGAACCTCGTCGAGATCCGCCTCGCTGATTCCAATTTGAGCCGATTTTGCCTCGCGCCCAACCCAAGGCCAGCGGATGCGGACACATTGTGTACCCCAGTGGGATACACGGGGTACTTTACGGCCTCCGAAAACGCATGGTGATCACCAACGGACGCGGCATTCCATCGCCACTGGTGGTGGCCACCAGGTGCAGCCTGCGCTCCTCTGGCGATAGGGAATACGCATCCTCCCGCAATCCATCGGAGGCCTGGAAAACTTGCACCAGGCGATTGGTCTTCCAGGTGGTGGCCAGCCAGATCTCCTCGCCCGCATCCTGAAACGGAACGGCGACCCCGTCCGGTCGCGATCGCACTCCAGCACCGCCATCGGAGCTCACCGCCACCTCGGGCCAGCTCAGGGAAATGTTCAACCGGGTCGGAACCCTGGCCACGGCGCGCAACCGATCCCGAACGGAAGCTCGCCAAGCATCCGGGTAGGTGGCCACCGCGCTGTCCAAGGCCGCTTCCAGATCTGGCAAGTCGGCCGAGTCGAGCACCCAGTCGCCTTTGATGCGCTCCAGGCAATGGCGCAAAGGTTCCGCGGCCGCCAAAGTTCCCGTCTGATCGGAAAAATCCAAGGTCGGTGCGTTCCAGCAAAGCGAGTCCATGTCCGGCCTCGCCGCTTTTGTGATGGATTCTGGCCCAGAGGCTGTGGATCCGGACTCAGTGAGACAACCACTGAAAAGCATGCCCCCCAAAAGTCCGACCAAGGACCATTGGGTTCGCAGGTGGGACCGATGTAGCGCCATGAGGATTCCCCTTTTTCTGGAGGCGAGGCGTATTCCTCACCCGATCTTGACATCATCAAGATCGGTTCCAATCTTTATATTGTCAAGATCGATCCCCCTCTCCGCATCCAATCCTCCGGAAGGGCTCGAACGGCTCCGCCTCGTGTGACGTCCCGGTGCTCGACGACCTCCCTAGGTGCGGTACGCGTTGCGGATGACCGCTCCGGTGGCGATCGCGGCCAATTTCCGACAGATGATCCGCGGCAGGAACCGCGACAAGAAGGCGTTGCGCCACCCCACCACCGCGGTCATGCGATCCTTCTCCAGCGCCCGCATGGCCACTTCCACCACCTTCTGCGAGGTGTGCTTGGGGGCATTGACGTCGTGGCCCAGCCGCTGGAAGAAATCCGTCGCGGTGGCACCCGGACAAAGGGCGAGGATGCGCACGCCTGTTCCTCTGGATTCCTCCCAGAGCGACTCCGTATAGGAAAGGACGAACGCCTTGCTGGCCGCGTAGGCCGCCTGGGTGGGGAGGGGAAGAAACCCCGCGATGGACGCCAGATTGACCACCACCCCCTTAGCCCTTCCTCGCATTCCAGGCAGGTAGAGGCTCACCAGACTCGCCATGGTGGTCACGTTCAGCTGGATCAACCGCTCTTGCGCAAGCACCGCGATTTCGTGGACACCCCCCTTTTCGCTGTAACCGGCGTTGTTGATCAAGACATCGATCTCGAGTCCCTGGGCGTCCGTGCGTCGTTTCAGATCGGCGGCGGCACCCTCGCAGGCCAGATCCATCGCGATCACCACTGGCTGGATTGCGCCGGAGGCGGCCAGTTGGGCCGCCAAATCCCGCAAACGTTCCTCGCTGCGCGCCACCAGCACGGTGCGGCATCCTCTCCGAGCCAACTCTCGAGCGAATTGTTCACCGATCCCGCTGGATGCTCCGGTGACCAGCGCTGTGGTTTGCTTCCATTCCATGGTGCACCTCCCCCTCGATTTGAATCGCCGATGACCGTTCCTCGAATCCTTCACACACTTCGCGCGAAGGAATGCGACAATGGCATGAAACCACAAAGGATACCAGTCACGAGTCGGTTCAGCCCTTCCACGGATCAACAAAAGCCCAGAGCCATGGATCTTCGAGCAAACAGCACAAACAACGGCTCCGGGCGCGACGAGCCTCTCGGAATCGGCGGGCTAGGCTCGCTGCGCATTCTCCTGGTCGACGACGAGCCGGAGATCTGCTACTTGATGTCTCGCCTGCTCAAGATCGCCGGCCACACCACGACCATCGCGGTGGACGGATACGACGCTTTGTCGAAATTTGACAAAGGAGCGGGGTTCGACTTGGTTGTCATGGATCAGAACATGCCGGGAATGCGTGGTGAAGACGCGGTGGCCAAGATCCGGGAACGGGGCTGGAACACGCCCATCCTGATCACCTCGGGGGATCTGGATGTACTCGAGCGACCAAGCCTGCGCGTTCCAGGAGTATCTGTGATCTCCAAGCCGTTCAATATGCCCGAACTTCTGGAACTCGCCGCCAAGCTCATCGAATCGACCGTCCCCAAAAGTCTCTAGACCGGCGCTGGGTTCAAAGCTTGGCTGACCGTGAAAACCACACCTGATAGGAAATCTTCCTTTCCAACCTCGGGCTCGCCACTTCCACCCCCACGGATAGGGATTTCCCGTCCTTGGAAAGCGAAAATCGTTGGACTCTGGTTCCGTGATCGGTCTGGAAGGTTTCCACCAATTGGGAGGCCGTCACGTCCAGCTTGATCTTGACGGGAGCGCCCTTCGGTCGCGGCCAAAGAACCGATGTTCCCCCGAGTGGAACCGGCGGCGGGGATTGTGTCTCGGTGGTCACGAGGAGGCCATTTCCCACCAACGAAATTTCCATCGCTTCGGGCACTTTGGCGGACTTCAGGATCCGCTTGCGAGCCATCATGCGCGTCACCAGGTTTTCCGGCTCCAGTGCGCGATCGACCGCCTTTTCAAGATCGTCCGAGCGATCCCGGTCCAACGCCCACCTCCCGGTATATTCAGCAGGCTCCACAGCCAAGGTCGTGACCGCCAGGACCAAAAGCAGGGCAGACATACGGCACAGTCCTGCGAGTCTTGGCCCTTTCGTACGCGTCGTTTTCCAGCTTCCGCCCATGTGCAAACTCCTATCGATCACACCATCCATGCTTTCGAGGTACAAAGTTCCTTACATTGCGCTCCATGAAACGTGCCGCGCAGCAGGACTGCTCGCCCCCTTCCCCGGCCTACCACCACGGGGATCTTCGCCAAGCGCTGGTGCGAGCCGGACTGGAAATCCTGGAGCAAGGAGGGATCGCTGCGCTCACTCTTCGTGAAGCTGCCCGCAGGGCCAACGTGAGTCATGCCGCACCTTACCACCATTTCCCGGACAAGGAAGCCTTGCTCACGGCCATCGCTGCACGAGGATTCCAGATCCAGACCGAAGAAATGGAACTGGCCATTGAAAATGCGAGACCACCGATCGATGGGCTCCAATCCTTCGGGATGGCGTATGTGGCCTTCGCAGCCGCCCACCCCTCGCTCTTTCGCCTGATGTACAGCCACGAGCGAAACGATTCGAGCGAAAACAAGGAAATGGCGGAGTCCTCCGCGGCGGGCCACCGACGTTTCATCGAAAGGATCCGCGAGCGAGCGGGATGTTCCGAGGAACGCGCCCAATCGATCTCGCTTTTGCTTTGGGCGAGCGTGCACGGCTTGGCGATGCTTTGGTTGGACCGCCAACTGCGCTGGGAGGGTGTCCCTTCGTTGGAATCGCTCGCCTCCCAGATGACGGAAATGCTCGGCGTGGTGATGCACTCCGAGCCGACCTAGCGGGCTCCTCAGGCTAGCAGCCGTTCCGGGTCGTCACATCGCGGCCTTGAGAGCGAGCATGAGCAGGACGATGCCCCCCAGCCCCACCCCGATGGCGATCGACCACGCACGAGTTTCAGGTGGGGTGTCTACCTCCGGATCCATCGACAATTCCTGCCGGGAAAAAACACCTTCGGCCAGATCAGGACGATTCCGGGCGATGGCGCAAAAAATCCTTTCGGACGGACTGTACCTGCGCAAATCCAGTTCGGAGCCATCCGCGAAAGATGCACGGGATCTTTCCAGGGTCACCAGATCGCGCAGTGCCTGGGTTCGAGAACCGAGCATGTTTTCGTATTCAATCCTCCCCGGGAAAACCCGCACGCAGTGGACGGAGACGACGCTCAAGACGAACCCGCCTCCAAGCGGTAGAAGGAGCGCCCAATCCTTCCAATCCGAAAACCCTCCTGGAGAAAGGGCCACCATGGCCCCCAAAAACAGCGCCCCGAACAGGATGGCAAGGATGCGCGGCGAGATGGGTCCCACACCGCCATCCGTGTTGAGAAGTTCGATGAATCTCCCTCCTCCTCTCCCCATGGTCGGATAGAACACGAGGCAATCGCCGGGAACGGTCTTTCCTTTCGTGCTTCGCGTCATTTTTTGCCTCCGCTGGCCGCGCCCTGGGTTTCTCTCGCTTCCTGGACCACCAAGCCACTGAGGCACGAATAGTTCCTCTCTGAAGCCCACCAAACGAATCGCGCGAGGCGCCCAAAGGGCGCCAATGCGCCTAAACCGGTGGATGAAGAAAAATCGAGCGAGCGGGAGAGCAGACGACTCGACACGGACCCAAAGCCGTACGCCTAAACCGGGCATCCGTTTTCACCGGAATGAGCCAGAGTTGGCGGTACGGCGAGCGGCCCGTGGAGGAGTATGCGCCCGCGCAGCCGATTTTGTCAGGAGTCAATCCTGCAAACATTTGACCCAAGATCGCTCGAGCGCAGCGTCGCGATCGCCTCCGCCGCCGCGCTGGCCGCCGACAACGTGGTCGTGTACGGCACCCCGGCGCGCAGAGCCGCCTGGCGGATCACCGCGTCGTCGCCCTTCGCATCCGATCCCATGGGGGTGTTGATCAGAAGGGCGATCTTCTTCTCCAGGAGCTGGTCGACGATGTTGCCCGGACCTTCCGACACCTTCTTCACGACCTCGACCTCGATGCCCTGCTTCTTCAGGAAGTTCGCGGTGCCGGAGGTGGCCACCAGCTTCATGCCCATTCCGCTGATGCGTCTGTCCACGTCCACGACAGCCGGCTTGTCGCGGTCGTTGACGCTGAGCAAAACCGTCCCCTGAGGGGAGCTTGGAGCTGGCGCCGATCTGGCTCTTGGCGAAGGCGCCGCCGAAGGTCGCGTCGATGCCCATCACTTCGCCGGTGGATTTCATTTCGGGTCCCAGCAAGGTGTCGGAGCCGTGGAACTTCGCGAAGGGGAACACCGATTCCTTCACGCTGAAGTGCACGGGCACCTTTTCCTCGGTGTACCCCAACTCCGCCAGGGTCTTGCCCAGCATGACCTTGGTGGCGAGGTTCGCGAAGGGAATGCCGGTGGCCTTGGCCACGAAGGGAACCGTGCGCGAGGCGCGGGGGTTCACTTCCAGCACGTAGACCACGTTGTCCTTGACCGCGTACTGGATGTTCATGAGTCCGATCACGTCCAGGGCGTGGGCGATGCGCACGGTCTGTTCGCGCAGGGTCTTCAGGACGGATTCCGACAAACTGATGGAAGGCAGCACGCAGGCGCTGTCGCCGGAGTGGATGCCCGCCTCTTCGATGTGCTGCATGATGCCGCAGACGATGGCGGTCCCGTGCATGTCGCGGATGCAGTCCACGTCCACTTCGGTCGCGTTCTCCAGGTACTGGTCGATCAGGATCGGGTGCTCGGGCGTCGGGTGCACCGTCTCGCGCATGTAGGTGGCGAGCTCCTCGTTGCTGTAGAGGATCTTCATCGCGCGGCCGCCGAGCACGAACGACGGCCTGGCCAGCACGGGGAATCCGATGCGATCCACCACGGCCTGCGCTTCGGCGGCGTTGGTGGCGGTGGCGCCGGCGGGCTGCTTTGATCTTCAGGTCTTCCATCAGCACATTGAAGAGTTTGCGGTCTTCGGCCAGCCAGATGGACTTGGGCGAGGTGCCCATGATCTTCACGCCGGCCTCTTCCAGGTCCTTGGCGAGCTTGAGCGGGGTCTGTCCGCCGAACTGCAGGATCACGCCGTCGGGCTTCTCGTGCTCCAGGATGTTGAGCAACTCTTCGCGGTTGAGCGGCTCGAAGTAGAGCTTGTCCGACGTGTCGTAATCCGTCGAGACCGTCTCGGGGTTCGAGTTGATCATGATGGATTCCACGCCCTCCTGCTTGAGCGCGTAGGACGCGTGGCAGCAGCAGTAGTCGAACTCGATGCCTTGGCCGATGCGGTTGGGTCCGCCGCCCAGGATGACCACCTTCTTGGCGGAGGTGCGCACCGATTCGTTCTCGTGCTCGTAGGCCGAGTAGTGGTAGGGGGTGTGGGCTTCGAATTCGGCTGCGCAGGTGTCCACCGTCTTGAACACGGCGGTCACGCCGAGCTTCTGGCGGGCGGCGCGGACTTCGGCCCTTGGTGCCGGTCTGGAAGGCGATCTGCTGGTCACCGAAACCCCATTCCTTCGCCTGACGGAAAATGTCCACACTCAGGTCGGACAAACTTTTTCCCTTCAGCTCCTTGATCTCGAAGTCGATCAGATCCTTGATGTGGGCCAAAAACCATGGATCGTACTTGCCGATGGCGTTGACTTTCTCCACGCTCCAGCCGCGCTCGAAGGCGGCGCGCACGCCGAAAAGCCGGTCGGGCTGGGGCTTTTTCATGTCCATGAGCAGCTCCACTTCGGCGTCGGACATCTCCTTGTCCTTGCCGTCGCCACCGAATCCGCCGCGACCGGTCTCCAGGCCTGCGGAACCCTTCTGCAGCGACTCCTTGAACGAGCGACCGATCGACATCGCCTCGCCCACCGACTTCATCTGGGTGCCCAACGTGTTGGACGCGCCTGGGAACTTCTCGAAGTTGAAGCGCGGGATCTTGGTCACCACGTAATCGATGCTCGGCTCGAAGCAGCTGGGAGTCGCTCGCGTGATGTCGTTGGGGATTTCGGGAAGCGTGTAGCCCACGGCGAGCTTGGCCGCGATCTTGGCGATGGGAAATCCCGTGGCTTTGAGGCCAGCGCCGACGAGCGCTCACCCGCGGTTCATCTCGATGACCACCATGCGGCCGTCTTCCGGATTCACGGCGAACTGACGTTCGATCCACCCGTTCCACCCGATCTCGCGCAGGATCGCGATCGAGGCATCGCGCATGCGCTGGTATTCCTGTCGGTGAGCGTCTGGGCCGGGGCTACCGTGATGGAGTCGCCCGGGATGCCCTTGGGGTCCAGGGTTCTCGATTGAGCAGATGATGACGGCGTTGTCGGCCTTGTCGCGCATCACTTCCATCTCGTATTCCTTCCAACCCAGGATGGATTCCTCGATGAGGACCTCGGTGGTGGGCGAAAGGGCCAGGCCGTTGGAGCAGATGCGCTCGAATTCCTCGTCGTCGTAGGCGAATCCGCCGCCCGCGCCGCCCATGGTGAACGCGGGGCGGATCACCACCGGGTAGCCCAGGCGGTCGCGCGATTTGCGAGCTTCCTGCATGGTGTGCGCCACGTCGGAACGCGCGCTTTCCAGCCCGATTTTTTCCATGGCGGCCTTGAACAACTGGCGGCTTTCCGCCTTCTCGATGGCCGAAGGGGTGGCGCCGATCATTTCCACACCGAATTCGTGCAGCACGCCGCGGCTGGCCAGCTCCATGGCGCAGTTCAGCGCGGTCTGGCCCCCCAAGGTGGGCAAGATGGCATCGGGGCGCTCGGCGGCGATGATGGCCGCCACGGCATCGGCCGTGATGGGCTCGATGTAGGTGCGATCGGCCGTGCCGGATCGGACGCGATCGTGGCGGGTTCGAGTTGACCAGAATGACCTGATATCCTCTTCCCGCAACGCCTTGAAGGCCTGAAAAGTTCCGAATAGTCGAATCTACAGGCTTGTCCGATGATGATGGGCCCGGAGCTGATGATCAGAAGGGAATGGATATCTGTGCGCTTGGCATTGGAGTCTCCGGCTTTGTGAGGCCTGCGCCGAAGCTGCGTTGCCTCGGTGGCCGACGATTCGGCCGCCCTTGGAGCGACCCGGGCCATATTAGAAAAATCGCCACACTGTAGAGACGCCCCGGTGGGGCGTCTTCACGGGGCGGTGGACATTTCCACAGGGCCATTTTATGCACCCAAATTACGCCTTTGGTTTACATACATTTCCCCATGTTCCAGCGCATCCTGGTTGGCGAATTGATCGAGGCCGCCCACGAGTACTCGCGGTCGTTCTGTTCGGGCCACGCCAGTCCGGAAAGACTACGCTGGCCAGAACCACCTTCCGCACCTGCCAGATCCCGCTGAGGATCCCGATGTCCGCCAATCCGCCTCGCCGATCCACGCGCTTTCCTGGGCCAAATTCCTTCTGGAGCGATCCCCGACGAGATCCAGAACGCAACGGGAAACTTCTCTCCTATTTGCAGTCGATTCTTGATAAACCTTTCGGAACGCGGCCGGTCTATCCTGACGGGAAGCCACCAGCCCAGGCTCCGCGAATCGGTTTCGCAATCGCTGGCGGGCCGCATCGCCACCTCGAGCTGCTCCCTTCCCATCCAGGAACTGTCATCATCGCCGATGGACGAAAAAGGCGGCCTGAAGCTTTGCCAGCAGGGCTTCTATCCGCGCCTGCATGCCGAGCATCTGAGCGCCGAAAGGTTCCACAAGTCCTGCCACGCCACCTCACGTGGAACGCGACGTGCGTTTCGCTCCTCCAACCCAAGGACGCGAACCGGTTCGACATGTTCCTGCGGCTTCTGGCGCGGACGCGTCGGCCAGATCGTCGATTATCAGTCGGGCCAACGACGTCGGGGTTTCGGCGGTCACCATCAAGGATTGGATCGGCGTCCTCAAGGCGTCGTTCCTGGTGATCGAACTCCGCCGTGGCATTCCAATACGCGCAAACGCCTGGAAATCATCCAAGATCTTCTTCACAGACACCGGCCTCGCCTGCCATCTTCTGGGCATTCGCGATCCCGAACAGCTATGGCGCGAGCCTGCTGCGCGGCAATCTGTTCGAGAACATGGTCGTGGCCGACCTCGTCAAATACTGCTTGAACAGGGGAAGGACTCCCGACCTGCACTTCTACCGGGATTCCAACGGCGTGGAAGTGGATCTCCTGCATGGCGATGGACGCACCGTCCACCCCATCGAGATCAAGTCGGCCTCCACGTTCCATCCCGACTTCACCAAAGGGTTGCGCTCCTTCCGCAAGGCCTTCGCATCGCCATCGGGACAGATTCTGGCACCTAGCGTGGTGCTTGCCAATCTCGATGGCGACTTCGTCTTCGAGGATGGCATCGCCACCGACCTGGTCCGCCGCAATGGGGATTGGTCCGCGATCCTGAGCCGCCCAGATCCTCCCGCCATGTCGGGTCACGATTCGGTGGGCGATGGCCAAGCCGATTCCCGTGCCTTCGAATTCTTCCTGCCTGTGCAGCCGCTGGAAGACCCCGAACAACTTGCCCACGAAGCACATGTCGAATCCCACGCCGTTGTCCGACACCGCAAAGCGGATTTCCTCGCCTTCGGTCCAGCTCCTGATTTCGACGCGGGGGCTCTCCCGGTTGCGGCTGTATTTGATCGCGTTTTCCAGCAGGTTGGCCCAAACTTGGCGCAACAGATTGTGGTCACCTCGCAGGTTGGGCAGTTCCCCAATCACCCACTCCACCTGGCTCCTCCCCGCGTCTCCCGCAGGGAAGCAACGCTTCCTGCACGACCACCGCCATGTCGACCATGCGGGTGCCCATCTCCTGTCGACTGGTCCGGGAAAACTGCAGGAGATCGTCGATCAAGACTCCCATTTTTTTCGCTGCCGCCGCGATGGTGTCCACGTAACGGAGGCCATCGGGAGAAAGTGCGTCGCGGCAGTCCTCCAGCAGAAGCCCCGCGAACCCGTCCAAATGGCGCAGCGGAGCTCGTAGATCGTGCGAAACGGAGTGGCAGAACGATTCCACCCGCGATTGGCCAGTTCGAGCTGGGCCGTCCGCTCCTGGACCAGTTCCTCCAGTGAGACCGATGCCGCTGCAACTCCTGGCGGCCCCGTGACGATCGGTGATGTCGATGTTCACCCCGATCATCCGCAGCGCCTTGCCATCGGCGTCTCTTTGGGTCTGGGACTGGGCTTTGAGTATCCGGATCGCCCCATCGGGGCGAACGATCCGGAACTCCCTCCCGAACTCCCTTTCGATGGCCGCGTCGATCGCCGCATGTACCCGTTGGGAATCCTGTGGGGCAACCACGGCTCCACGCGTCGTACACCCCTCCGAAATGGTTCCGTTCGACTCCGTAAGCGCGAACATGCTGTTGTCCCACAGCAGGGAATTTGGGCGATGTTCCAATCCCAGATCCCGATCTGGGCGGAATTGTCGCCAGCTTCAATCGCTCCTCGCTGCGCTGCAGGGCCTCTGCGCCCTCGTGATGCTCGGTGATGTCGCGGATGGTCCCGAACATGTGGATCGGCGTGCCCTGGGAATCGAACTCAGCTCACCCAACCCATGCACCCAGCGAACTTCGCCATCGCACGGCCGGATGATCCGATATTCCTTGTTGAACCTCTTGTGCTGGCCCACCACCTCGTTGGCGTAGTGGCCCAACATCTGGGGCCGATCTTCGGGATGGACCAGCTGGATCCACCCATCGATGTTTGTTTCGAAGGTTCGGTCGATCCCGAAGATCTGCCCCAGCACTTCCGGAATAATTCCACTGGCCCGAGGTGACATCCAGCCGATACGACCCTGTTTGGGAAGCGCGTTGCGACTCCTTGAAAAACAACTCGCTTTCGCGCAAGGCAAGTTCCGTGCGCTTGGCCTCGGTGACATCGATCGTGTACCCGGCAAGCAAGATGCGGCCCTCGCGCTGGATGGGAAATTTGATGGTGGTGTAGTTCTTGCCGTTGAGCGATTCCTCGATGCGAAGGACCTTTCCCTGAGTGGCAACGCGCCAATCATCCGCCGTGATCTTTCAGCGAATTCCGGAGGAACAGTTCGCCCATCGTCTTTCCCGCCATTTCCCGTCCGGGCATCCCGATCATGTCCCTGAAATTTCGCTGGCCAGGAGCACCTGACTTTCCGTCGGTGTCACGTCCTTGATGTAGGCGTGGATGGGCGAATGGACTATGAATTCCGACAGGATCGCCTTGGTTTCCTCCAGCTCGGTTTCGGCCAGCTTCCGCTCCGTGATATCCAACCCCAGCCCGAGGATCTGCGCCGCCATTCCATCGCTCTGGCGCTGGTAGACCACGTCCGTGCTCTCGATCCAACGCCATCGGCCGTCGCGATGTTTCATCCGGTACTGGTGCACGATCCGTTCGGATTCCATCGCATTGGCGTAGCGTGGCAAAATGTGGTCCGCATAGGTCGCCAGGTCCTGCGGATGCATCAACGTCGCGATCACGCCCTCTCTCATGGCCTGGATCTCCCTGATGGAATACCCCAGGATCCTCTGGATGCCCACGTTGGTGAACACGTTGCGCCGCTCGCGCAGATCGTAGATGTAAAGGATTCCCGGCGTGACATCCAGAAGCGACTCCACGAAGCGGACCTGTTCCGCCAGCGGCGGGCTTTCCGGCTCCGTTTCGACCGAAGAATCGTCGATCCATCCGTCCTTCACAAACACCTCCTGGGCAATCCCTCCGCCCTCGAAGCGAGATCGCGGTCGAACACGGAAAGATGGATTCTACCATCGGCCATCGGTTTCGGGAGTAGGCCTTTCGTACCTTGCCCACCCATGATCGCATCCTATCTGCCGTTTCTCCTGCCTCCGATCGTGGGGGCGCTCATCGGCTGGGGAACCAACTGGCTGGCCCTGAAGATGTTGTTTCGCCCCATCGTGCCTTTCCGGCTGGGCCCCTGGTCCATCCAGGAGTGATCCTCGGCGTCAAGGCGCTCTGGCGGCCAATCTCGGCGAGATGGTGGAGCGCGAACTGGTGAGCCACCACGACCTGGCCGGCGCCCTGACCAACCCCGATCTCCTGGAATCCCTCAAGCCCTTGGTCTTGGCGGAATCCAAACGTTTCGCGGAAGAGCGTCTGCCCGGGCTGCACCCGATGGTCGCCATGTTCCTGACCCAAGGCATGAAGGACAAGGTCACCGAAATGCTCGCCACCGAGCTCAATTCCATGATCCTCCATCGCCGAAGGCGCCGGGTCGGCTCTGGAGGTCCACCTACCGGTCCGCGACATGGTTCATGCCAAGGTGGAAGCCATGTCGCCCTGGGCCATGAAGAAATGCTCTTTCCATCCTCGCCAAGGAGTTCGGATTCATCGAATGGAGCGGGGCCGCGCTGGGAGGGTTGGTGGGGATCGCGCAAACGGGTCTGATGTTCGCGATGCGCTGACCATCCCGGCCAGGCGCCGGTGTGGAGGAGGGTACATTTCGCGCATGTTCAACGTCTGCATGCTTCTGCTCGCGCCCCTTTGGGGAGGCCTGAACCTGGCTGACCCCGCCCTGTTGGTGACCAAAGCAAGCCAAGGCCAGGTCAATCTCACCGACAACGGTCTTTTGGTGCACGTGTGCCAAGGCGGGTTCGCCGGGGGGATCCATGTGGACATCCTTCGGGTTTCCGACAAGGAAAAAATCCGCATCGCCATCGATCCCGTCCTGCAGACAGGCGATCTTGTGCTCCAGCAGCTGCCCCCCGGCCGCTACGTGCCCACCCACTTGCAACTTGCCGGTCGCGACCCGCAGCGTTTTTCTTCCGACACGTTCGAAGTCCGGGCCGGAGCCATCACCTCGCTGGGCAAGGTGCGCGTGACCCCGGTGACCAACCTTCTGGGCCAGATGTCCCGGCTGGATCTGGTCACCGACTCCCTCGACATCACCGCGCGGCTGAAAGCCTTGCGCAAACGGCGGATCGACTCCATGCCCCTGTTGGCCCTCCCATCTCGTGGCAGGTGCAGCCCAAAGAACTCGATCCGGCCAAGCGCCTGAGTCCCTGAGCCGCTCAAGGGGAAAATCCATGCCTGATACATCCGACATCCTGACCGCCCATCCGCGCACGATCGCGCTCGACCATCCGGGCTTTCGGCGGGATTCCGCTGGGGAGCGGCCACCTCCAGCTTCCAGATCGAGGGAGCCTGGCAGGAAGACGGCAAAGGAGAGTCCTGTTGGGACAGATTCTGCCACACTCCCGGAAGATCGAGGACGGAGGCACCGGCGATGTGGCCTGCGACCACTACCATCGGTGGCGGCAGGACCTGGACCTCATGAAGTCGCTGGGCCTGCAAGCCTACCGTTTCTCCACCTCCTGGCCCCGCATCCTTCCCGACGGAACCGGCCGAGCCAATCCCGCCGGGCTCGACTTCTACGAACGATTGGTGGACGGCCTCCTGGAGCGCGGAATCGAACCCTACCTGACCGTGTTCCACTGGGATCTGCCCCAGGCGCTGGAAGACAAGGGTGGATGGCGCAACCGGGACACCGCCCTGGCGATGGGCGAGCTCGCGCAGGCGTTGGCACTTCGGCTGGGCGATCGCGTCAAGCGGTGGACGACCATCAACGAAGGGGTGAACTGCTCCGATCGCGCCTACGGAGTGGGACACTTTCCACCTGGCCTGAAGGAATCCCGCCAGGTGGTGCGACAGTGCCGGCACCACGTGATGCTCGCCCACGGCGTGGCCGCACGCGCGCTGCGCGACACGTTGGGGCGCGATTCCATTGAGGTGGGATTCGTGCACGACCCCTGGCCCACCCTGCCGGCCACACCGGATCCGGCCGATGTGGCGTTGGCCCGCGAGACCTTCGAAGCCGCCACGGCCTGGTGGTTCGATCCCCTTTGGAAAGGCCGTTACCCCCAGGCGGAATGGGGAAAGCCTGGGCGACGATGTTCCCCTGGTCCAACCCGCTGATATGGAACTGATGGGCGACCGACCCGACTTCATGGCGCTGAACCTGGCCGCCCAGCGCATCAGCGCCAGCCAAAACGGCGGAAAACCCTGGATGCGCACCGCGGCCTACGTGACAGATTTGGCTGGCGCGTGGAACCAGATATCGCCTACTGGATCCCGCGCTTTTGCCACGAGATCTGGAATCCCGGCGCCATGTACGTGACGGAAAACGGCTGCGCCTGGGAGGTGGGCGGCCTGGAAGACCGGATGCGAACCGCCTACTACCGCGAGCATCTGCGGTCGCTGGCGCAGGCATGCCACGAGGGCATCCCGATGAAGGGATATTTCGCGTGGTCCTTCCTGGACAACTTCGAATGGACCAGCGGCTACACCAAGCGATTCGGCCTGGTGCACGTGGACTTCGACTCGCAACAGCGCACGCCCAAGTCCTCGGCGCACTGGTATTCCCGAGTGATCCGGGAGAACGCGGTGTTCGATGCGGGGACCGGCGAAACCTTGGGATGAGCCACGCATGAACCCCACTTCCACCAGAATTTTCAATACAGCGCCACGGTCATCTCCCGGGCTATCCGGAATCTCCTCGAAGTCGCCATTTCACGGCAGGCAGACCGTTTTGCGACCCTGATCACCATCTCGGAAATTGGCCAGGGCACCCTCCATCGGGAAAACGTGTCCGGAGCCTGAGGGTCCGGCATCTGTGCCAAAAGGAACCCCGCACTGGCGCGCGGGTTTATTTGGGGGTATCTTTGCTCGTCTCAGAAGACTTGACAAGCCCCCCGCGATCGCCTCCAGAGGACCCAATGACCAACATTCGCAGCATGACCGGTTTCGGCACCGGTAGCGCATCGGCAGGCAACCGCACGGTGCGATTGGAAGTCCGTTCGGTGAACGGACGCTTCATGGAGCTCCAGATCCGGCTCCCTCGTCCGCTCCAGACCCACGAGTTCGCCCTGCGCGAAGTCATCCAAGGCAAGGTCGGTCGTGGCTCGGTCACCGTCCAAGGCACTCTGGAGACCTCCGGCGAGGGCCAAGCGGGCGGCGTGGATTGGACCAACCTCGCCGAGGAGCTCCGCGACATCCGCAAGGCCGCGGGAATCTCCGACGAGCTGATCCTTTCCGACCTGTTGCGCTGGGCGGCCACCCGCAAGGTGGAAGACATTCCCGAACCCAACGACCCCGCCTTGAAGGAGGCGCTTCTGGAAGCGGCCGCGGCGGCGCTGGTGGAACACGACGCTTTCCGTCAACGCGAAGGCGCCGCGCTGGAAGTGGACCTTCTGACTCGATTGTCCCGCATCGAAGAATCCGCCTGCAAGATTCCCGCCCTGGCCCGGACCACCTTGGAAAAGGTGCGCGAGAGTCTGGAAAGCCGCATCCGCGAATACCTCGACGGCAAGGACTTCGACGAGGCTCGCGTGGCCCAGGAAATCGGACACATGTCCGAACGCCTGGACGTGCAGGAAGAAATGACGCGCCTTTCCGCCCACATCTCGGCCTTCCGCAAAACCTTGGCGGACGGCGGGGCGGTCGGCAAGCGCATCGGATTCTTGCTGCAGGAAATGCTGCGCGAAACCAACACGACCGGCTCCAAGTGCCAGGACACCTCCATCACCGCCCTGGTCATTTCCATGAAGGAAGACCTGGAAGCGATCCGCGAGCAAGCCCTGAACCTGGAATGACCTAATGGCAAACGAGCAGATCGTTCCGGTCTCCGTTCGTCCTGAGGAGCCCGTGCCGTCTCGGCGAAGGTGTTCGAAACACCGACGGAAAGCGGCATGGGCGTCTCGAAGGGCGAGCGGAGGGATCCATCGCGGGGTCTAGCTCCAGATGTCCTTCTACTGCCCCCACCAGGATGGAACCACCGAAATTTGTCACCGCCTGGGCGGACTCGCCTGCCGGGTGGGGCAGCCCGGTTGCGCGTTGTTCGGGAAGGTAGCCAGGCTCGACGACGAGCCTCTCCCGCCACCCAAGCCGCGTCGCAGCCGTAAAAAGGCATCCAACCCGCCGCCGGAAAGCGCTGCATGACCCCCGAAGAACGCACAACCTGGGAAGGACGCTTTCTGACGTTTCTCTCCCGCGAAGGCGCGAAGGCGGATGCCGCCCATGATCTAGGCCATGTGCGGCGGGTGGTTGGCTCAGCCCTGGATCTGTGCTCGCAGGAAGGCGCGGATCCCGACATCGTCTTCGCGGCCGCCTGGTTGCACGACTGCGTGGCGGTCCCCAAGGACTCGCCGTTGCGCTCGCAGGCCAGCCGCCTGTGCGCGCAGGCTGCATCGGAATACCTGCGCGAGGCGGGCTGGGCGCAAAGTCAGATTCCGTCCATCCATCACGCCATCGAGGCCCATTCGTTTTCAGCAGGGATCGATCCCACCACCGTGGAGGCCCGGGTGGTGCAGGACGCCGATCGCCTGGATGCGCTGGGCGCCCACGGTCTGGCCCGCTGCATCGCCACCGGCGCGAGCATGGGCACCGGCCTGGTGCACCCCACCGATCCTTGGGCCCACAACCGTCCTTTGGACGATGTGGCTTGGTCGGTGGACCATTTCTTCGCCAAGCTCTTCAAATTGCCGGCGATGATGCGCACCGAGTCCGGACGAGCAGAAGCCGAGCGGAGAGTGGAGGTGCTGCGGTTGTTCCTCAGGGAGTTGGCGAGGGAGCGGGGCGAAGCCGCTCCAGTCTAGCGCCGCACCTCACCAGCTCGGAGACTCTCCCCAACCCACCTGCACCGGCACGCCATGCACGAACGACACGACATCGTTCTCGTCGATGCTGCCGGCGGTCACGAACTCCCAAAGGGTGCCGTCCGCTTTCAGGTACCGGCTCATCATCCCTCCCGCCGCGATCTGCACCACCCCGACAGCCACCTGGCGCAGCGCCATGTCGGTGTAGATCGAACTGGACACCAGGGGCTTGATCACGTCCCGATCGGAAATCCACAGCGTGCCGTCCTTTTTCAGCATCAGCACGAAGGTTCCCCCGGCGGCGATCGCCGACACATCCGTCAGAATTTGACTTGGCTCCAGCGCCTTCGGCGCGTCGTCGAGGAAGTTGGTGCCGTAGGTGTAGCCGGTCACCCACACCGATCCATCCGTCTTCAAGAACGCACTGAAGACATCCCCCATGGCGATCGCCTTCACGCCTCGCATCAGGAGGGTCGGCTTGCCTTGCTTGAGCGTGGTCCCGTCGCCCAACTGCCCGTGGGTATTGGATCCAGCGGTGAATACGCTGCCATCGGCGAGCAGAAACAAGCTGGAATAGACGCCCGCCGCGATCGCCGAGACTCCCGTCAGGGACACTTGCCCCGGAGTGTTCCGGTCGTTTTTCGTCCCGTCTCCCAATTCTCCCGCGGAATTGTACCCCGTTGACCAGGCGGTTCCGTCGGTTTTCAAGAACAGCGTGTGACGAAATCCTGCAGAGACGGCCACAGCTCCGTCCATCACCTTCACCGGAGTGGACCTTGTTTCCAAGGTTCCATCGCCCAGCTGGCCATCGTCGTTCCTGCCCGCGGCCCAGACCGAGCCGTCCCCCTTGAGGAAGAAGCTTCGCCTCAAGGTGGTCGAGACCGCACGGACCCCGCCGATGGTCTTCACCGGCGAGCGCCGATCGGTTGTGGTGCCGTCGCCGAGCTCCCCCTGGAAATTATTCCCCACCGCCCAAGCCGTGCTGTCTGTCTTGACCACCAGGGCGTGCAGGTCGCACACGGAGAAGGTCAGGATGGATCCTGCCGACGTTCCGATCTGGCCATCGCTTCCTGACGTCACGGGACCCACACCGACCTTGGTGGAATCCCCGGCGCCGGGACCGGTCGCTGCGCCAGAATTTGTCTCCTGGCAGGAGGAGAGGGCGAGCACCCCGATTCCGGCCAGCATGCGAAGACTGCGAGGGAATCGATAAGGGGACAAGGAGAATTTCGGCATGTGCATGGGATGTCGGCCTCTCACCATTGGTGAAGATGTGGCTCCGGCCAAGCGGATCGCCGGAGCGAATGGGAAAGGTAGCGCCATCGCATCGCCTAGCCGCACTCGCTGCGATGCGGATTGCGCATCCGACCCATGCAAACGGGCAGTGCCCTCGATGACCTACCTTGGCCAAACCATGCCCAGCCTGATCTCGCGTTTTCGCGCCCTTCCACCGGACCTCCGGAATTTCCTGCTGGCCCTGGCCACCTTCGGGTTCGCCATGTCGCTGTTCGACGCCATCTTCAACAACTTCCTGGATGCCCGGTTCCAACCCAGTGGATTCCAGCGCACGCTCCTGGAAGTGCCGCGCGAGATACCGGGACTCTCCGTGGTGTTCGTGTCGGCGATCCTGGCATTCCTGCCCTCCAGGCGATTGGCGGTTCTGGCAAGCGTGCTGAGTGGCCTCGGACTGGTGCTGCTGGGAACCCTGTCCAGCACCTTCTATTGGATGATGCCTTGGCTGTTCCTGTACAGCATGGGACAGCACTTGTTCATGCCCATCAGCCAGGCCATCGGGATGGAGCTGTCAAAGGATGGCCAATCCGGAAAACGGTTGGGACAGATGAGCGCCCTTCGCAACGCCACCGCCATCGCGGGCTCCGCGTTGGTGTTCGTGGGGTTTCAGTTCTTCCAGATGGGGTTTCTCACCACCCTGATTCTCGCCGCCGCGAGCTTGTTGGTGGCGGGGTGGTTTTTCTGGCGGATGACCCCGGACCTCCCGCAGCCGCAAAAAGCGCATCTGCGATTGCACAAGGAATATCGGCTCTACTACTTGCTGGCGATCCTGTTTGGAACCCGCAAGCAATTGTTCCTCACCTTCGCCCCGTGGGTGTTGGTGACCATTTTCGAACAGCCCACCTCGATGATCGCGAAACTGCTGACCATCGGTGGCGTGGTCGGCATCGCCATCCAGCCTCTGGTGGGGAAGATGATCGACGCCAAAGGGGAACGGTTCGCCCTCTCGCTGGAGGCGATCCTGCTGGCATTCGTCTGCGCGGGTTACGCTCTTTCCAAGGGATTTTTCCCGCCCACCGTGGCGCTGGTGCTGGTGGCGGTTTGTTTTCTGCTGGATCAAATATTGATGAGCTTCAACATCGCACGCTCCACCTACCTCAAAAAAATCGCCCTGGAGCCTTCGCACATCACGCCCACGCTCACGATGGCGGTCAGCATCGACCACATCTTCTCCATCAGCATCGCACTGCTGGGCGGACTCCTATGGCGGCACCTGGGCTACCAGTCGGTGTTCATCGCAGGCATCGCACTCTCTGCCGGAAATTGGTTCGCCGCCCGCCGCATGCGCCACTGAACGGGCGGCATCCGTTCGTCCTGAGGAGCCCATGAAATGGGCGTCTCGAAGGGCGAGGTTAGTTTCGAAAATATCGTGACGCCACGCTAGATGGGCTTCCAAAGTGACACCGTTGCCCTTCGAGACGAGCCTTCGGCTCTCCTCAGGACGAACGGTGTCTTTCGCGAACCACGAACGAGCCTTCGCTGCATCTGTCCGACCTACTCCGGCCTTGGGGAGTCCGCCATGTCGGTTCCGAAGCGTCCTTCGTCCGATTTGCCGAAAAATCCGACGGTAGACAAAAAACAACAACGCCAGGACCAGCAGGAATCCCAGAAGAGCGAACTGCTTGCCGGCCACGATCCCGCCGATCACGATCTTGAACAAACCCGATTTCGCCGCGACCTGGGCGCCCCCGGCCACCAGGACGGACAAGCCCGCCTGCGAAATCCTGTCGCCGCTCTTGAAATCCGCGTACGTGTTTCCCGGAGTGAATCTGGCGAAGGAAAACAGATCATTCATTCCCAGCTTCACTTCCTTGAGCTTTCCGATCCGACTCACCGCGCTCAAGCTGAGTATCCCCTCGCGACCCAGGATCCGGACGCCATAGTTCAGACGGCGTTCGCCATCACCTTGCTCGAATTCCTTGGCCCAAAACAACGTCTTGGCCGTAGCGTCGTAGGTGGGTCGCTCCGCCCACCCCACCAGCTTCAGGGACCGTCCGCCAGTGGCCTGGCGCTCGAGGTTGGATTCTTCGGTCGATTTCTGCAACGCCGTCAGCAGTTCGTCGTAGTTGATGGAGGCCGCATCCTTGTCGTCGACATGGCCTTGGTCGTCGTAGGACACCACCACCGACCAGGAATCGGCCCCGACCGGTTCCTGACCGGGTGCGAACACCATGCCCATTTGATTGTCGGCGGCGAAGGATGGGTTCCCCCAAAGATCCACGATGACCTTGCGGGTTTCGCCGGAATCCAGGTACCGGTACCCCTCGGGGAGCGCCAATTCCATTTTACCGCCCATCAAAGAGACTTTCCCCGACTGCCATTTCAGGCCATCCAAGGTCGATTCCATCGCGGCTTGCAGCGAATCTTCCGCCATTACCCTGCCCGAGTCCGGGGACTGGCCCGGGACGGCAAGAAGCATGGAGATCAGCGCAGGGAGAATGTTCATGGACAGAAACCTAATCACCGGGCTTTGTTTTTTCGATCTTCCGGATCTATGTCCGGACTGTATCTCGTCGACGCCATGGCTCTAGCATACCGTTCTTTTTTCGCGCTGATGCGCACGGGAATGCGTTCACCCGATGGAAGACCCACCACGGCCGTGCACGGATTCGCCCAAGCCCTGCTTCGCGTGGTGGAAACACGCTCCCCCACCCACATGGCCATCGCCCGCGATCTGCCCGGCCCCACCTTCCGCCACGACGACTACCCCCTCTACAAGGCCCAGCGCCAGCCCATGCCGGACGATCTGCGCGCGCAGATTCCACTGGTGGAAGAGCTCGCCGCGTCTTGCGGCCTGCCTCTGGTGTCCAAAGAGCGCCACGAAGCCGACGACGTGATGGCCACGTACACGCGCCTGGCCAAGGCCGAGGGCATTCCCGTCTTCTTGATGACCCGCGACAAGGACCTGATGCAACTGGTGGGCGACGGGGTTCGCCTGTATGATCCAGGTCGTGGCAGCGAACGACCGGAAGAAATCGACTCCGACTGGGTGCGGGCCAAGTTCGGTGTGGGCCCTGCACAGGTTCGCGATTGGCTGGCCTTGGTGGGCGATGCATCCGACAACGTTCCTGGTGTGCCCAAGGTGGGCGAAAAGACCGCCACAGAACTGCTGTTGCAATACCCGGACATCGAGACCATCTACGCGAACCTCGATACGATCGGCGAAAAGAAGAAGGCCGTCCGCAAGAACCTGGAAGAGGGACGTGAATCGATGCGCCTCTCGCGCCACCTGGTGACCTTGGTGGACAACCTCGATCTGCCCTCCGTATCGTCGCTGGAGTTCAAGGGCCTGGACATCCCCCGGATGCGCCAGTTCATGTCCGACCTGGGGATGCGAACCCTCGTGGCCCAGCTGGACAAGCTCGCCGGCGGCGCACCGGCGCGCGCGAGCCATCCGGACACGCAAGGGCTGGATCTCTTCTCGCAGGCGGGAGAGGATCCCGCTGTGGCCGCACCGGAAGCCAAGCCCGCGGCGAACCTGCAGATTCTGTCCGACGAATCAGATGTTTCCTTCTGCACCGGAATCCTTCGTTCTGTGGAAAAGGTCGCGCTGGCACCGTGGCTCTCCGAAACCGGAGCCTTGCTGGGAATGGGATTGTCGTGGAGCGAAGGAATCGGCAGATTCCTGCCGACTCCGGACGGTGTCCTCCCCGACGCGCTCCGCAGCCTGCTTTCCGACACTTCACGGCGTTGGATCGCCCATGATTCCAAGCTCCTGCGCCGCACGCTGGGCGCGCACGGCCTTGAAGTGGCGGGCGTGGTGGAAGATGTCCAACTGGCCGCCTACCTCATGGCTCCCGGCGATCGCGCCCTGGCCATGGAGCGGATCGCCCAGGCGCGTGCAACCCGCGTGCTCCGCTCGCGGGAAGACATTCTGGGTGGCGCCAGGAATCGGCGCAAGGCCGCCGATATCCCCCAGGAAGAGCTTTGCGCCCATGCGGCCGGTGCCGCCGAGGCCATGTTCATCTCTTGGGAGAAGCTATTTGCGCTCTTGGCCAAGGAAAGCCTCGATGGCATCTATCGCGACCTGGAACTTCCGCTTTCGGCCATCCTGCGGCGCATGGAAGACCAGGGCATCTGCCTGGACAAGGACCTGTTCGCCTCGCTTAGTCAAGAATTGACCACCACCATCGCGGACCTGGAAAAGCGCTGCCAGGAACTGGCCGGCAAGGAATTCAACGTGGGATCGCCTCGCCAGCTGGCGGAGATCCTGTTCGACCACCTGGGACTCAAGGCGGGGCGCAAGACCGAAACCGGCCAGCGCTCGACGGATTCCGACACCTTGGAAGCCTTGAAGGCCGAACACGCCCTGCCCGGCTTGGTGCTGGAACATCGCGAAGTGACCAAGCTGCTGGGCACCTACGTCGAGCCCCTGCCGCTTCTGGCCGACAGCCAAGACCGCGTGCACACCACATTCCACCAGACGGTAGCCGCCACCGGACGGCTTTCCAGCATGGATCCCAATCTCCAGAACATTCCCATCCGGGGCGAGCTGGGACGACGCATCCGTGGAGGATTCGTGGCCTCCCCCGGCCATGTCCTGATCTCGGCCGACTATTCGCAAATCGAGCTTCGCCTGTTGGCGCATCTGTCCGGAGACGACGTGTTGCGCGAGGTCTACCGCGCCGGCGAGGATGTCCACGCCCGCACCGCTGCCCGCGTCCATGGCGTGGCCCCAGCCGATGTCACCGCTGATCAACGCCGCGCGGCCAAGGTGGTGAATTTCGGGGTGGTCTACGGCATGGGCCCGCACGCCCTGGCCCAACAAACCGGACTTCCCTACGCGGAGGCCAAGCGGTTCATCGAAGGGTATTTCGCGGCCTATCCGCGCGTGAAGCCCTACATGGAAGAAGTCCTGGAAGCGGCCCGTTGCGACGGCTACGTGTCCACCCTGCTGGGACGCAAGCGCTGGATCCGCGAAATCAACGACAACAACCGCGTGTTCCGCGAACGCGCCGAACGCGAAGCGGTGAACACCCCGGTGCAGGGAAGCGCGGCGGATCTGGTGAAACTGGCCATGCTCGCCGTGGACGCATCCATCCGCGAAGGCCTACCCGCACGGCAGCTGCTGCAAGTCCACGACGAACTGGTCCTGGAATGCCCGACAGAATCTGCACAGGCCGTGGCCGCCGAAGTCAAACGCCGGATGGAGGGGGCGATGGAGCTTTCCATCCCGCTGGTGGTGGAAACGGGGATCGGCCCCAACTGGGGGGCGGCGCACTAGGGTTGATTTTTCCACGAGCGCAACTGGAATGCGCCATTCCGGATAATCTGCAATCGAATTGCAGATTATCCGAACATTCAATCTCGCCAGAACACCATCGGATTGGGGATGGTGGCCACGTTCCCGCCCGGCAGACGGGTGGGGTATTCAAAGAACGCCCACCCCTTGAGGGCCCGGAACCCTGCCTTGGCCCACAGCGGCACCGGCATCCCAAAATGGCGGGGACGCGACGGATGGTCCAGCGGGCGATCCACCGCCATCAGGCAGCAATGCGCGAAGCCCAATCGCTTTCCTTCGGCGCGCACGGCCTCAAGCAAGGCACTTCCCACACCACGGCCTTGGAAGGAGGGCTCCACCAGCAGTTCGCCCAGATAGAACAGGGCGGCCGGATCCAGGCATGCATCTGCCAGTAATTGTCTGGCCGGCTTGAGGATGTACTTGTCCTGCGCCAAGGGGATCGCCGTGGCGAGTCCCGCGAAAGCACCGTCCACCAGAGCCTCCACCACCATCGCCCCCGATTTGGCCTGGAAAGCCTCGAAGTATTCCTTCTCGTATTCCGGGACGCCCACGTACAGGTACGGGTATTGGGAAAACAGGCGGATGCGCATCTCCACCACCCTCTCCAGGGCCATGGCGAGATCGGCGCCGGTGCGGGTGTTCAGCTCGATGCCCACCTAGCGAACGTCCCAGGCCACGATGTTGCGCTCCTGCGCCCCGAAGGTCACCGCAACCGTGCGAACGGGCTTTGGGGAGCCGTCGGGGAACAATCGGCCTTCCCACTGGTTTTCGTATTCCTTCTCGGAGATCTGGCGCAGCGCAACCTCGGTGTCGGTGTCGCGCTTGAACTCGAAGATCCAGGTGGCATCGGGCATATCCAGCACCAGATCGCAGCGGCCCAACGCATTGGGAACCTCCGCCAACACCACGCCAGGCGGGCTGAAGGCCAGGATGCAGAGCGCCTGGAACAGACCGTGATAGCGCTTTTCGTGGGCATCGTCCAATTGGTAGGCAATCCCTGTGAAGACGCGCTTCATCTCCGACATGAACCGTTCCATGTCGCCTTTGGCCAACGCCTTCGCGAGTCCTTGCGCACGAGGCGCCACCTCACGCACCCGCTTGTCGTGGATGACCTGGAGCAGATGCTCCACGAACGCCGTGCGCACTTCCTTGTTGGGAAATCCCAACCGGTAGGATCCATCTTCCCAGCCGGCGATCGTGAGGTATCCGGTCTGCAACAGCAACGGAAGGACATCCGGCCGATCAGGATCGAGTGTGGACAACGCCGAGGTGGGCAGCATCACACCTTCCACATCGGCCAACTCCACGTTGCAGGATCGCATCAGCCGTACCAGGAATTCCGGCGTGCCGGTTTCTGTCCAGTAGGCGCCGAAGTCGCGATCGGCCAAACACCGGCAGGTGGAGAACGGATTGTAGACCGTCTGGGCGTTCGCCGCGAATCGAAACCCGTTGTAATCCTTACGCAGAAGTTCCCGCAAGTCCGCGGTGGACATTTCCAACTCGTTAGCCATCTGCTCCAGGTGGCTAGCAAAGGTGCCTTCCAGCTCTTCCTGGGTGATCCCGCAAAGCGTGGCGAATTCCCTCGTCCAGGTGATGTCCTTGAGGTGGTTGAGCTCGGAGAACACGCTTGCCTTGGCCAAGCGGCTCACGCCGGTCAGCAGCAAAAATTCCGGCGAGGCATCCTTGAGGCAACTGTAGAAGGCCCGCAATTGCTGGCGGTTGTCCTCCAGAATGGACAACTCCTCCTCGCTGGCTTGCAACGGCTCGGCGCCACCGTTCGTGCTGAGGAGGGAGGCATTGCCTCCCGTCTCGATGCGCGAACGCCCAACACCCATCCCTTCCAGATTCTGGAGGATGGGCTTGTCGTATTCGTCGATCAGCACGACAGGCCGAGGGCCTCGCATGGAAAGCGCGTGCAGCAGTTCCGCAAACCGCAGGTCGGGACTTGAACCGCGCAGCTCCACCCCCAGACGACGCGCCTCGTTGTCCACTTCGAACAACTGGCGTTCGCGCAGATCGCCTCGCCTCTGAAACTTTCCGCTCCCGAAGCTGATCCGCACCACGGGATGGCGCTTGGTCCAATCCCAGCGATCGTGGATCCAAAGCCCCCGGAACAAGCTTTCGTTGCCTTCGTACAACTCCTTGAGCACGCTCACCAGAAGAGACTTCCCGAACCGGCGCGGCCGCGAGAGAAAGACTGCGGTATTCCCGTTCACCAGTTGGTGGACCAACTGTGTCTTGTCCACATAGGCGAATCCCCGTTCGCGCAGCTGTGCGAAGTCCTGGATCCCGACAGGTAGAGGGGCGAGGCTGGCCATGGACGGGGAATGTAGGAATCGCGAGATCTGGCCCCAGCGCCTCAGGGGGCCATGCAGGAGCCCGCCAGCACCAGGAACGCCACCGTGCCCGCAACAGGCGAGTTCACCTTGAGAGTGGCGCCGGCGGGGGTGGATTCCTGCACCAGCACCCCATCGAAGTTCAGGGTGGACAACCCCGATCGATCCATCGAGACATTCACCTTGAACGTGCCCGCTTTGCAGCCCTGGCTGGCGGGAGGGATCAAGGTGACGGACGCATAAGCGGGATGCGCGGCACTGGTGTAGGTGGATCCGCCCACTTTGAGCACCACCTGCAAAACGGTGCTCAACGCCGTGACCTTGGGTGTCACGGACACTTCGCAAGGGGTCAGGTTGTCCCAGAGGCCCGACCAGGTCATGGCGCTGGAAGCCACACTGACCGGATGCCCGGTGGTATCCACCACCTTCGCCGTATCCGTTTTCTTGACGGTATCGACAGGAACGGTTCGGCTGGTATCGGGAGAAATCACGACAGGTTTTGACGCCGTATCGGTTGGGCTGGTCTTGACGGAATCCTTGGCGCTGGTTGTATCCGACACGGGTGGCGCCTTGACGATGTCTTTGGAAATTTGCACCCGCGTGGTATCGGGCTTGGGAACGGTATCGATGGCCTTCACGGGAGTCGAGTCCACCACGGGCTTTTTAGGTGGCAGTCGCCAAGGCAGCGGACAAACCGCGGATCCCGCCGCCACGCGGGCAAGGGCGGGGGACTCCATGTTGCAGATCGATTCGATGTCCGAAGCGATCTCATCGTTCCAGAACCGGATGACCCGCTTGTTGATCGTGTCGATCAGCCCTTTATTCTTCGCAACCGCAATCGAAACTCCCACCGACCCGGCGATCAGAGGATAGCTCGGCGCGGCCAGCACGGCCGCCGAAACGATCGCGACGGATCTTGCCACCAGAAAAACCAATTTGTCGTTCGAAAGACCAGCCTCGAACCCCAGGAAATGCCAGAATTCTTCCGCTCCCATCCGCCTGGCCGCCACGGAGCTTCGTGCCGCACCTTGCGCCAACACGAACACGCTGTCGCCGGAATAGCGGAATTTCCAGGTGGCGGTGTCCGTCCCACGGATCGCCTGCACCACCACGATGGAATCGGTCTCGCTGGCACCGCGCACGATGTTGGCGCCACTTTCCATGATGAACCAATTCTTGTCATCAAACCGCGCCACCCAGTCCTGGCCGGGAGCACCGAGCCGAGGGAGGGTGTCGATGGAAATAGCCAGGCGCGAGCTATCCGTGCCCACCTGCGAAAAGCGCACCACGCTGCCATCGACATGGACGAGGTTGGGATCGACGGATGGCGAGGCGACGGCGGTTGGCGCAGGCGCCGTGGGTGGGGTGGGGGTGTCGGTGCAGGAGGTGGCGAGCAGGAGGCTGGCGGTGAGGAGGATGGCTCCCCTGATTCGGAAGGTTTTCATCTAGTCGATTCCTGTCATTTACAGAGCATTACGTTCTTTGGAAAAGCAAATCGGCCCACCTACGGCGGGATTGGTCTCGCACCATTCCGTGGCTGACACAGCCCCGGCCTCCATCCGGCGCGCTTCCCTTCGACGCCGCTCAGGGCAAGCGCAGGGCAGGCCGATGTGTTAATTCTCGAGGCAGCGGACACTGATTGCGAGCGACTTATACATCTCACGACGATTCACTCCAGGCTCACCACTGAGAAGGTTGCGGCTCCAGGCCGCGGAAGCGCCATATTCCGTAGCCGACCAGAAATATGCACTGGAGCCAACGTCGAGGTATGATCCTTCAGCGTAGGCAAATCCGACAGGAAGCCCCCTGAACCCGTAGACATCCGCGCCTGTATTGTCGAGCCACCCACTGGTAGACATCAGCTTAGTGCCTTCCGTGGCCCCACGCTTGCCGTCAGCCGCAGCAACAGCTTCGCTCATCCCTACACTGACCTCCAACGCCTGCCACTCCGCATCAAGAGGGACATGCCAGCCGGTGGGACATAGGCCTTGATGCTTCACCTCTCCTCCGCTCCATGCCCGAGTAATGTAGGTTGAACTCAATGCCATAGCTTCGGCCCAGTAGTACAGTCGGCCGTACTTTTTACAAGAATCCGCTACAGCAACTGTGCCAGTGGCTCCGCCTGCGGGACACTCCCCCGCCCCTGCAAAATTCAAATTCTGCGCCATCCAATTCTGGTTCCCGATTTTCACCGTCCAATAGGATTGTCCATCCCGATCATCCTTGAGCGTCCCGTACTTGACGGCAGGATTCCATCCATCGGCGACAGAGGGCTGCGGAATTATCCGAAATATTCCAATGACGTAATCCTGAAATCTCCCATTCACGTTCTTGACGCGCAATGTCACTGTGGTCATGACACCTTCTGGCAGAGGAGTGGGCGTGCCATCCGCCTTCACGAAAGCTCCGCCAGAAGAGACAAAAACCGTATCCGTGCTGTCGGCGGGAACGCCTACCACAGTCACGCTTCCAACGGCATTATCCACCGTGTCGACATATCGAAAGATCGTCGGAGAGAACCCAGGAAAGAGCGCGCCGGAGGACACGACGAGAGATTTCAGCGTGGTGTCATGGGCGACCGGGCGCGGCTTGCGATACAATCCGATCACGTAGTCGCAGGTGCCACCATTCACGTTCTTGACGCGCAAGGTCACCGTGGTCACCATGCCCTCGGCCAGAAGGATGGGAGTGCCGTCCGCCTTCATGAAGGACGCCCCGATCGAAACGAAGACCTCATCGGTGCTGTCGGCGGGCACGCCCTGGATCACCACCGACCTCACCGAATTCTCGAGGGTATCCGCGTATCCTCTCTTTGTTGGCGAAAACGAAGGTGAAAGACTCCCCTCAGAAACGATGAGTTGCGTCAGCAACGTGTCGTGGGCCACCACCGGATTTGGTTCGACCGGATCCACCTTCGCACGTGCAAGCACAGAAAAGGAAACCCGGGACGTATCCGACATCTTCCCATCTTCCATCACAACTTCCAGGGTGTACATGCCTGGCGACGCACTTCCCAGAGCCTTCACTTTGACTCCCCCATCGGAATCAAGATCCCAGATGCTTGCGGAGGCACCTGGCTGCGCCCGCTGTTCGACCACGAAATGATCCCTGTCTTCCACGCCATTTTTCAGGACTCGCACCGAAGGCCCCATCAATCGGGATTCCGCGGAGTACCTCCCCCGAATCGAGATAGCGGTGCTATCTGCATACACATCCGCGGCCAGGGTGACAGGCACCACAAGGCGCAAGGAAGCGCGCGGGAACAACTTCGCCGTGTCTGCCGCGGCGATGTACTTGGGAACCAACGCCAGGATGGCCGCCTTGGCCGAGGTCGCATCCATCCCCAAGCTCCAGGTGGCGGCTAGGCTGGATAAATACTGTCCGCTCGCTGCCGCATAGACCAGCGCCTCCCGACGCATCCGGGCCGTATCGATGCCCGCAGGGAACTTCTCTTGCCACGTCGCGAAGCTCGGATCTCCATTCACGACCAGCCTGGCCATCACCTTGGCAAGGCTGGAATCCTTGCCAAGTGGGTAGCGCAGGGGGAATTCGGCATTCAGGCCTTCCAGGGTATCCAGAATCTTGCAAGCCATGGTGTCGCGAGTCGCGCGGATCTTGACCAACCCGCTGCCTTGGAACACATAGGCCTGAGTCCCGATCCGGAGAGCCGACTTCCAGACATCCAGCCTCAGCGTATCCGGCCCGATCGGCTTGTCCAGATGGACGGAAATCTCGAGTTGACCACCCACGACGGAAGCCGGCAAAACGGGAACTCGCCCTTTCTGGCCGGGAGTCGACCATGCCACCGAGTCCGGCCGCAGTGCGGCTCTCGGGACGGAGATCGCGATCGAAAAATTCCGGTCATCGACAACGACCTCTTCCTCGAAGCGAGTCGATTGACAAGAGAGAAGGACCGCCGTCAAGGCGAAAAACATCACCCGCATCTTTTGCCGCATCATGGTTTCGATCCTTCCATTGCTTCGCTCTGCATCCATCGCCACATCACCTAGGCAACCATCGCGGGACCAAAGCGATCCCTCACCCTCAACGCACCTTCACATACCAGTAGACGGACACGTTCTTGGGACGAGTTTCGGAGGAGGTGCGGGGGGCGCCGTTGATGCGATCCGATTCAGGGCTACCAATCTGCTCACTTGCCATTGCATTGGTTGCTCCGGCGCTCCAATCAACAAGCGTTGTTCCGCCTGTACCAGCTCCCGTACGGCCTTGAGATTTACTGTGCCAATGCCCCTGAAACGCATCCCCCTGCCCCGCTCCCACCAGTCGCCCAATCTCCGGATCCTTCAGAGAATCCGTGCGCCCCTCGTTCATTCCGCGCAGAAATTGTCCGCGCAGATCCGGGAACACTCCCTTGTAGGCAACGCCCATCGGAAGCTTCCCGTTGGCCAGCGCCCAGGTGGTGTCGCCATCCATGAAGACTCCCTGTTCGTCGGGACGTTTGAGGGAGGCGATCACCGTTCCCAAAGGAACCCCGCTCGGAAGAATCGCTCCCGGTCGGCCCGACAAAACGACCGAGTCCGCCTTGACCTTGGCCTGCAAGGCCTGAAGCTGCACAGTCAAGCGCTCGACAGCATTTGCCACGGCCGTGTCCAGGGTCGCGAAATTCGCGTTCACCTCGGCGGCCTTGATCAGGTCTCCCGGCTTGAAGGTGACTGGCACGCCCGCCACCGACAACCCAGCAAGAGCCAATGCCGCTCTGAATCCTGTTTTTCCTGTGTTCATTTTGTCCTCGATGCCGAATTTTGAAGCAAACCTTGGTAAGCAGAGAGGCACGAGACAGCGTAGTGATGATTCCCCAAATCCAGGTTTTGCATGTGTGGGGCATGACCACTCCTCATCACCATCGCAAGAGCATGCTTCGCACTGCTCATCTCCTAATCTTTTAGGCAGCGGACACTAAAGCCATTTATCTTGTAATAATCCCTGCTCATGTCTTCCTCTGCTTCACCTGCACCCCAGTAACGGCTCCTTGCGCTCTCCGCTCCCTCCCCAGAAGAGCTCCAGAAGAAGACGATAATGCCCATGTTGCTGAAGCTGCCGTCCTTGTTGCGGTTGCCAGCTGGGAGGGAGCGAAAACCGTAAACATCAGATCCAACCGGACCAAGCCACCCGCTCGTCGATCTCAACCTCGTCGCAGCCAGCATGTTCTTCACATCCACCACATTTTGCATTTCTGTCCAATCCGGATCACTCGGAATATGCCATCCCGTAGGGCAGATCCCTTGGTGCCCTGCGTCACCTCCGCCCCATTCCATGGTGTCATAATTGGAGCTCAAGCTCATTGCCTCTACCCAGGTGTAAAGGCGACCATACTTGCTGCAAGAATCTGCCGAGCCAGGAGCTACGGCGAAGTTGGCGCCAGGACACGCACCTGCAAGCGCGGAGTTCACGTTTTGGGCCATCCATATCTGCTTGCCGATCTTGACGGTGCGGTACACTTGCCCATCGCGGATATCCGTCAGATATCCATACGTCACGGAAGGATTCCAGGTGGTATCGTAGGTGCGAATGATTCCCGCGCGAGATGCGGAAACGGTGTCACGGAGAAAAATCTTTTCGCCGAAGGAATAGACCAGCGTGTCCACGGCAGAGCTTGTCGAACGCGCACCAACCGGGCGAGTTGGCATCGGGTATTCTACGTCGCTCATATGCGACTGCCCGACCAGATCGCGACCTGCATAGGAAAGCAGAATTTGCCCGCCGTTCACAGCAAGATGCGATGTTCCTCGAATCCGCTCAATGCGAGGGCGGATGGCTCGTGCACTGCCAGACAACGTCCACTCCCCTTTCGAATTCGTGAGAGTACTTGCCCCCGTGCTTGCCAGTGACACCATCACGCCCGACTGCCCGACACTCCGATCCGTGAGGAGCACGGTGCCAGACAGATCCAAGGCGAACGACGCGCCGGAGCAAATGGCGATCACACATGCAAGCAGAAATTGTCTTTTCATGACTTCCACCTTTCGGATTCCATACAAGAACCTCCATCCCGACGAAAACGCAGGAAATGGAGAATCCGCACAGCAAAGCAGGAGCAATCGCCCTCGACTCACGGCCGGAAAACCCGACCCATATGCCAACCGCCCTCAACGCTCCAGCGCACGAAGACCACTCCGCGATGCTCGAGCGCCCGCACGGTCCGGCCGGCTTTCACCTCCATGACGGCCAGCATTCGTCCGTTCACAGACACTATCTGACAAATCCCGTCCATGCCTAGGTTGGAAAACTCGAGATGCCCGTCGCGCCCCAACGCCACTGTCGCCTTGACCAGTGCCCGACGCGGCAAGGCCTGGATGCCTGCAGGCACATCTTCCGGCATCACCGCTCCCCGAGCTGCGGGGACTTTCTGCCCCGCCGGTGCCCAGGCCTTTCCACGGATCACGCTATCCACCCCTTTGTCAGACCAGATTGGCGAGAGGAAATAAGGACTTGCGGTATCGAGGATGAATGGAATGGATTTGATGTAGTGGTTTTTGAAGAGAGAATCTTTATAGCTGGTACCCGAAGAGTTCCCAAAAGACAAGATGCGCCCTAATGTGTCCTTGAGAGGCTGTCCGTGGATCCCCCCATAAACACGAGCCAAATAGGCGGTATCCAAGAGCCTCGAGCCAAATCTGGTGCAAATACTACCATCCACGCTTAGTGGCACCGTGGTGGGGGGTTCATATTTCCAATCGAATTCGGCATTTCTTGGCAAGCTCCTCGTGTAATTCACGCCATTGACTAAAACCTGCCAGCCAGGCTTTTGAGGATAAACGTCATCCAATAAGCCTGGATAGCTAGTTCTGAATTCCGGATTTACGTTTGAGCTACAAGCAGAAGCCGAGATCCACAGCACAGCTAATCGCTTGGGATCCCATACCTTCGCAGCCAAGCTATCCCGAATGGCTTTGCAAGCGGAGTCCTTGACTGAACAAGGGGTTCTGACTTTTGCATCCATGAGCGAAATAACGGGGAAAATCGCCCAGGTATTCCCGTAGATCACAGAATCTCGCTCGGTATTAGGTCCAATGCCCATATTGCCGGCGAATGCTCTCGGAGAGTAATCATACCCAGAAGATTTTGAATCATTAAAATAGGTGGATTGCAATCCTGTGGTATCACTATTGTAATCCATCCATGGCGAAGCAATGATGTTGTTGTAGAAAGCAAATTTCGAAGGTAGCCAGCCATCCGAACCCACGACCAAATGATTGTTCCAGAGGGTATTGTTGTAAATGGAATCGAGACTCGATAGATTTTTGAAGAACAGGAATCCTCCGTAATGGAGTGCCGCTTCGGCATTGGCCGCCAATTTTGGAGTTCCAGCGAAGTTCGTCCGGTCGTAGGTTGGTACGCTGGTCGATTGCTTCGCCCACTTCGCATAAGTGGCCGAGGAATTGTGGTTGTGCCAAACCTTGTTGTAGCGGAATACCAGGCCCGCACCGGAATTGGCTTCCTGGAGCACACCCCAGATGTTGTGGTGGAACTGGTTGCGTTCGAAAAAGTGCCCTCCACCTTGGCTGCGTAGGGACTTGAGCGGGTTGGTCGAATCAAGGCTTGAGATCCCCTTGATGTAGACCCCGGCGAAGCAACGGCGGAATTCTGAGTCGAAGACTCTGACATTCGTGGAAAACGTCAGGTTCAACCCAACGTTCCCGAAAAAATACGGGTCATCAGATGCCCAGACAAGTTGACTACTTCCCCAGCCGACAGGCTCCTTCCCATCGATCACCAGGCGGTCCAGCGTGATGTTGGTGCAACTCTGGACCAGAAAGGCGCCGTTGAACTGGAATCCATTGGCGGAGTACCGGTTCGATGTGTTTTTCGTGCCGCCTACCAGGGTGTCGGCTGCCACCGGCCAATGCTTCCAGCCTTTGGGCTTGAGCGCCAAGGAATCCGCATTGTTGTCGGGCCCCGCCAGCGAGCCATCATCCTGGAACAAGATCACGGGGCGCGTGGCTGCGCCCTCGCCAGTGATGCGGATGTTCTGTTTGTTGCGCAACAAGAGGGAATTGGCTGGCGTGTAAACCCCTCCCTCGAGGCGCACCACGCAGCCATCGGACACCGGACATTGATCCAGTGCGGCTTGGATGTTTCCCCCCGACGGAACGGAGATTTCCAGTGCATCAGCCTGAACCGCCTGCGGGATCAGACCGCACACAACCAAGCCGAATAACAAAATCTGTCGTTTCATGATGTGGTCGCTCCTTGTCAATGAATTGGATTCTTCGATGGCCGATGTGCGATCAACGCACCTTCACATACCAGTAGACGGACACGTTCTTGGGGCGGGTTTCGGAAGAAGTGCGGGGGGCACCATGAGTGCCATCTTCACTAGGATCATTCACGATCGAGCTCGATTGCTGATTGACAGTCGGATCGGTATCCTCTCGAATCATAAAAGATCCGCTAGCAAGCCAAGAGACTCCTTGCTGCTTCGAGTGCCAATGTCCCTGAAACGCATCCCCCTGGAAGTCCCCCGCCGTCCGCAGCGAGTCGCGCTTGACATAATCCGTCGCGGTTCCGGCGATGTTGATCTTGGACTCCATCCCCCGCAGGAACACCCCACGCAGATCCGGAACCGTCACGCCGTTCACCACGCCCTGACCGGCCGCATACAACCACACTGAATTGGATCCCGGCATGTACCCATCGCCTGCCGGAGCGATCAGGAGTCCGATCACGGAACCCAGGGGAACCGATTGCAGGCTGCCTGCCAGAGCTGCCGAATCGCGGGAGGCCTTCGTTTGCAAGGACTGCACCTGCGCGCTCAGCTGGGCCAATTGGCCATTCAGCCGCGAGACGGAATTTGCCACGGCCGTGTCCAGGGTCGCGAAATTCGCGTTCACCTCGGCGGCCTTGATCAGATCCCCTGCCTTGAAGGTGACCGGCACTCCCGCCACGGCCCACCCCGACAGCACCAACGCCACTCCCACACAGGCCTTTTTCTCCAAGCCCATCCCGCTTTCCCCCTCTTGATCCGCCCTCGCCAAGCGGACAAAAAGGACTTCCAGGTATCTTTTCCGTCTGTCCTCATATGAGGACAGACAAACGAAAAAGTTTGGACTTCCTTTTTTGGCACGCCGCCAATTCCAACGTCGCCGTTTCCAACCCTGAAATCGGATCGCTGTGAGCAAACCCAAGTCCATCCAGGCCCTCGTGGTGGAAGACCACCCGCTGGTGCGCCAAGGCGTGATCAAGCTCCTCTTGGAGGAATGGCCCGCCTGCTCCATCCTGGAGTGCACCAATGCCCAGGAAGCTCGGCGTCTGCTGGAACAGCGTCATTGGGACTTTGTGCTCCTGGACCAAGGCCTTCCGGATGGCAAGGGCTTGGACCTGGTGGAGCTAGCCCCTCACCCGCGTCGGGTCTTGGTGATTTCCGTGGACGCCACCCAGGAATTGATGCACAAAGCCCATAGCCTGGGGTGCGGTGGGTTCGTGGCCAAAAGCGACGCCCCCGCTGTGTTCCTGGAGGCCGCTCAAGCGGTGATCACAGGGAAACGTCACTTCCCCCGGCTCCAGGCCAATGCCGCCCCCGTGCAACTGTCCGAACGGGAACAACAGGTGAGCAAATCCTTGCAGGCGGGGGCCTCTCCGCAGGACATCGCCTCCGAGCTGAACATCACCTACGGCTCGGTCCAGACCTACAAAAAGCGCATCTTCGGCAAGCTCGGTGTCAGCAACCTGGTGGAATTCCTCAAGGTCGCCTCGAAGCTGCCGTGACCTTCAGGCAAGGTCCTCCGGAGTGACCCCTGTAACGTCCGTCACGACATCCCAGGCAATCCCATGCTCCAACATCCGCCGAGCATCCAACAAGGCACGCGCACGATCCCCTTCCAAGCGCCCCGCGATACGTCCCTTTTCCAGGCCTTCCTCGATCCACCATTGAATGATTTCCGGCATTTCCATCTCCTTGAAACGTGCCCGAAGGCGCCGTTGTTCGTTCAGATCCAATCTACCCTCGATCACCCAGAAGGCAAAGAACTTGCGGAACCCTTCCAGGTCTCCTTGGCGTTTGAATTCCACTGCCACATGAACCACTTGCTCCACGCGATCGAACCTTCCACCCATGATCGGTGAAAAGGAAAGCGCCACTCGATTGCAACTTGATCGAAAACGCACCAGATCCATTGCCGGAACCTGAACAATCCGCGTGCAAAACGAGAGGAAATTGCGCCCCATTGCCCCACGCTCCACCGTGTCACGCAGTCCATGAGGCCGGTCATCGTCCACCAAAGCGATGGGGAGAATCTCATCGTCCGGGAAACGGCGACACAGGTCCAGGTAATACCGCGCGGTTCGCAGGAGGTCCAGCCGAGTCGCGTCCGACCAATGCTCGACAAGTAGGATCAACACTCCCGTTCCGGAGGCGAAGGCATAGCGAACGGCAAGATCCATCGCCTGCCCAGGTCCAGGTTCCGCGACGTCCTCCTTCACGACAGCGGGATCCAAAAACTCGCAGTCCATAGGCTGGCCGCGAGCCGCAAACACATCTTCGGCCAAGAATTCCAGCGCATCCACAGGATAGGCTTTGATCAAATTCTTGACTGCTTGATCGTGAGAAAATGCGTCGGGGTACATAAAGGAAAATCTAACAAACACTGCTCATCTGAGCAAGCTAACTACACTTGAATTCACCCCTCGACCGGGATCCACACCTCCACCACCGTCCCGTGTTCGTCCAGCGGGGCGATCCGGAAGGTGCCACCCATCCTGCGGGCACGCGCCTCGATCCCCGCCAAGCCGATCCCGCCCGATTTGGCGCCCAATCCCGTCCCATTGTCCTGGATGGACAACAACATGCCTTTGCCCTGCGCGCTCGTGGCAATCCGGATCCTCGTGGTTTTGCCATGGTGAACGGCATTGCTGATCGACTCCTGCACGATCCGAAACAGCTCCAGATTCACCGTGGGCAGATGCTCCTTTGCATAGGCCAGATCCAGTTGGAAGGCCAACTGGGGGTTTTCCATGGCCCTCGCCAGCTCCGAGAGCGCCAACTGCAGGCTGGGAGTCCCGTGCGCCGAGGGATGCAACTGATGGGAAATCTCGCGGACAGAATCTGCCAAGTCCTGCAACTGGGCTTCCACCTCCTCGCCCACGCCTCCGGCGACCCCATTTGGCGATGAAGCGACAAGCGGATCGCCAAGATGCGCTGGGACAGATCGTCGTGGAGATCGGATCCTATCCGGGCCCGGTATTGCCGGTATTGGTCGTCCAGACGGCGATCGAAATCCCGGACCAGACCGGCGTGCGCATCCAGACGCCGCCTCACATCCAAGGCAAGCACCAGGGTAGTCCCGATGTGTTCCAGGATCGCTCCGATGAACACGACGGTCGTGTCCTGATCCGGAACACCGATGGGCTTGAAAAAGTCGCGGATCTGCCCATACAGCGCAGCCCCCACCAACGGCAGGCAAGCGATGAGCACCCGCCGAGCCAAAACATCCGACCGGGCCCGCCAACCCAGCATCCCCAAGGCCAAAAGCAGCGTAGGGGCCTCCATGATTTCCGGAGTGAATCGTCTCCAGGATTTCCGCATGGAAATCCGGCAGCGCCACCGAGCACAAGGCGAACAGCCCGCACAAGGCCACCCACGATCCGAAATCCAACACGCGCCTGAGTCTTGGAAACCGATCCCGCAAACCCACCAGATCGCGCAGGAAAAGCATGTACAAGGCCAGCGACACCCGCGAGGCGAAAGATGGCACCGCATGATTCCACTCCGGATGATCCGGCCAGAGCAACGCACCCGCCATGCCGGTCTTGGCCCCCACCCAAAGAATCCCCAGAGCCAGATAGGCCACATACCAGGCGTAGGCGCGCAAGCGGGCGACCCAAAAGCGAGATCGCCACCAGCAGGATGATGGTCAACACTCCCAGGATCCAGGCGTCGTGGGCGGTGTGGCTCTGGATCCGTTCGGCCAAGCGCGCATCCGGTACGAACTCCACCTCCAGCAGCACATCCCCTTGCGGATCGGAGGCGGTGACATAAAGTGTCTCGGGCCCGCCGTGCAGATCCAACGGGATGGCCGTGTGGAATGTGCCGGCCGGGCTCTCGCGAAAGGCGCGCGAGGTCCCGAACACTCCGAGGTCGCGAGTACCCAAACGCAAACGAATCTCCTCCGGAGTCCGCAACTGGCTCACCCACCACCAACGACCCGGGCTCGGCGTCTGCAAGGGGACGCGCAGTTCCACACCACTGGTGCAGACTCCAAAGAACAGCTCCTTGGATTCCACCCATTCGCCCCCCGGTAGCGGCGTCGTTTGCCTCTGGATGGCCTGTGCGACCAAGGGGACTGCCGCGGAGGCGTTCAGCGCGAGGGCTGCCGGGCTTGGATCGCCGATTGGATCAGCACCCCGCAGCAGTTCCAGCCAAAAAAGGAGAAGGAGGCCCATTGCTTGAAAAGGGTAAATCCACGGGAGTCGATCCAGGGATGGACGGGACTATCTTGAGTTCACCGCACACCCTTCCTTCTCCCCTCCGAGCCCCCCATGCTCCAGATCCTCCCAGCCCTTCTGCTTCTCGGCGCTTCCGAGCCGACCTGGAAGACGCGTCCGATGTCAGATTATGTCTTATCGGACAAATCGACGCTCCGCGCCGTGGACTCCACCTTCCTTTCCCTCAGTCCGGACCGCCGCAAACGCAAGACCCCCTTGAGCGATGTCCCCGCCTACCGAGTGGGGAAAGGATCGGGGAATCTTTGGCTGGTGGGATCGGCGTTCGATTCGGGAGGCCTCACCTATCTGGCACTCAAACAGAAGGACGGCTGGGTGCTGCGAGGCGTGTACCAAGCTCGCCCCCAGCACATCCTTTCCGACAAGATGAGCTTTCGGCTGGCCTGGGACACCACGCTGCCGGGCGGACGGCGAGTCCAATTTTCCACCAAGCCGTACGATGGCAAATTCCTGCCCCCTCCGGAGGTATTCAAGGAAACCGGAGTGGCGTCGTCCAAGGCCTGCACCCCGCAGGATCCGGTTTGCGCTTCTTTGTCAAATTCCGTCTTATTGGACGGAACCGCCCTGGAAAGTCGGGCCTGCGCCCTGGAGAATCGCTTTCCCGGGATCAACTGCAACGTCGCCACCTCCGCCGAAGAGCGCCGCACCTATGTTTGGAAACCCATGCTCTACCTCTATCCCCCGGACACCCTGGATGTGGCCGTGACCATGGGACAACCGGAACGGGTCTCCGTCAGTTATCCAGCCCTTGAAAACAACTCGTGGCAGGTGCGGGCCCATCCTGGCGGCGACCTCGTATCCAAGCTCTCCGGCAAGCGCTACTACGGCCTCTTTTGGGAAGGCTACTCTTGGGATGCGCCGATCTCGGATACCGGTTTTTGTCTCTCCCGCGAGGAATTCGGGGAAAGGATGGATTCCATCCTGGAGCTCAAGGGCCTGAACTTCCGCGAGCGCGAAGAGTTCATCACCTTCTGGATCGCCCGGATCGCGCAACCCTTCGTGGTGGTGCGCTTCCCGGAACAAGCCTTTTCCCAGGCGTTTCCCGTCCACATTCTCCCTACGCCGGAACTGTTCTGCGGGTGTTCGCCACCTTCGAGCAGCGCGCGCCACGCCCATGCACTTGCTGCACCGCGTTGGAAGGCGTCCGGCGCCCGCCTGGACGGCCGAATGCGGCGGCGACCCAGCCGATAAAGTCGGGCCGTGGCATTCTGTGGAGGAACCATTTTCCCGCCACAAGGAGAAATGGAAAGTTCTCCTGGATCAGGGAGAACTTGAGAGCCCAGCTCACCGCTGCGAATTTCTACCCATTGATGACCGCCTCCCGGCGCAATGGTGAGCCCAAATTCAAGGAGCCCGTTTCATGAAAGACGTCATTCTCCACGCTTTCAATTGGAAGTTCAAGGACATCGCCGACATGGCCCAGCGCATCGCCGATGCCGGCTATGGTGCAGTCTTGTTCCCGCCGCCGTTGTACTCGGATGAAAACGGACCCGAGTGGTGGCAGCGCTACCAGCCCAAGGACTACCGGATCGTCCGCTCGCACTTGGGCCGCAAGGCGGACGTCCAACGGGCCATCGACGAACTGGCCAAGTGGGGAGTCAAGAGCTACGTGGACGTGGTCTTCAACCACATGGCCAACGAGTGGCGGGAAGACCGCTGGCACTTCCCCGGCAAGGCGGAACTGGAGCGTTACAAGAAGGAACGCGCGGAATTCGAAAAGGACAAACTGTTTGGCAACCTGGTGCGATTTCCCCGGCAGACCATGCTGAAGGCATTCCCCCCGGCGGGCGCTGCGCGATCTGGTCAACCCGGCCGCCTACGGCAACGCCCCCGCCGTGGGACAAGTTCGTGACTTTCACCGTCACCCACGACGTGCCCAACAACGACGGCTTCCGCGGAATGCTCCTCTGATCCAGCACGACGAATACCTCGCCAACGCTACATCCTGGGTCGTGACGGCGTGCCGCTGATGCTCCGACAACGGCGAGAGCGCCCGCCAATACCCCTCCGACAAGGGACGCTGGGAAGGCCTGTGGTGCCGGTACGATGTCACCCAGATGATCACTCACAACCACGTGCAGGGTGAACCGCTGTGGTTGCTGGGGAATCGGACGGATTGCTGGTGTTCGCGCGCGGCGATCGCGGCATCGTGGCGATCAACAAGACCGGCGAATGGGCCCACTCCCGACATCTGGACCTGGGGCCTGCGCTGGGGCACTGGCGCCGCAGCTCCACCAGCACCAGATGAACCTCCTGGGGGACCGCTTTTAATTTCGCCGTGCCTCCGCGCCAAGCCTAGATGTGAGCTCTGGGAAGGCTGATCTGTGTTTCCTGGAAAGGGGATCGGTTGACGGTCCCTTCCAGCGGTAGTCCCTTTGTCTGGTAAGATCCACCCCCCTCCATCGAGGTCCTTGAGGCTTTGAAGCGCGCACCTCGAGGTTCCGATTGCCTAAGAGATTTTTCTTCCGCATGCTGTTCCGGCATCTATCCCCAGTCCTGGTTTCGTGCTGGTGGCCCTGCTCCATCGCCCGCGTCCTGCACGTTCCCTTTGTCCGGATCTTGTCGTATCCTGTCACTTTGCTGATCTGCACCGGCATGTGCATCGTAGGGTATATCGATCCGGCAGATCGCCCCCGGTACTACTGAGCCACTCAGTCGCTTTTTCCATCCCAGGAACACAGCCCATGACTTCCGAAAATCGTCCGAACGATCCCGGCGCCCTTATCCAGGCGCCAACAACCTCCGGCGGCGGCTCCAGCAGCTATCCTGGCGGCTCTCCGCTTTTCCTGGGAACTACCCTCCGCTCAGGCACTGCCCAAAGTGCGCCACCTCCACCTCCCGCCCCGGCCAGCATCGCTCCCACCGCCGGCTGCTCGTATCCCAGCTACCCGGGCACCGCACCGGCTGCACCGCGCCAAAGCGCGCCTTCCGCCACTGCCGCCGGCACCACCGGCGATCCCCCCACCTACCGGGTACCGTACCAGCCGCACTTTACCCTGCCTCCTCCGGCAGCACCGCGTCCTCGCCAGCTCCAGCACCCGCAGCGAGCCCTCCGAGCTGCCCCGGCACGCGCCTTCCGCCGTTCCGGTACACACCCCCTCTCCCGATCCCTCCTGCCCCGATCTCGGCACCCCTCGCGCCGGCCGCGCCCATCGCCCCTCCACCGCCGCCTCGGGCTCCGTATCCCGGCACCAATCCAACCCCTCCGATCCAGCAGGCGCCACCGCCGCCGCCACCGCCGCCACGAGAGATCACGCCTCCCGAGCCCCCCGCGGATTCGTTCACCCCCAATCGCACGCCCGGATGGTCTTCACCCTCCGGCAACAGCTACCGAACCGGAACTTCCACGCCGGTGCGCATCGGCGGCAGCGGTCGCCTCCTCCGGATCCGGCCAGCCAAGCGGCGGGAACATTGACGCCTATCGCAATTCCATGACCGAGAACATCTGGGGCAACATCGGGTTCGTCATCGGCGTTTCCGTGGTGGCCTGCATTCCTGCCATGATCTTCGGCGTCGTGCTTGGCGGACGGATTCTGTCCAATATCCCCGGATTCATCATCGCTGCGATCCTAGCCGCCGGATCATTCTATCTGGTCCGCAGCCAACCCAGAACCGCCCTTGCTGTTTCCCGTCTCCATCACCGCCTTCTTCCTGCTGGGGTGGCTGGTGTCCGGTTCGGACAAGCCTTCCCCGAAAAGAGCTTTCCATCACGAAAAAGAGGGGCGACGCACGAAGCCCTGCTCCAGGGAAAAGCCGTGGGCCAGTGCAAAGACATGTGGGAGCGCGGCATCACCACCGCGGGGTGCGAGACGCTTTCCGGCAATCCTGGTGGGACGCGGCATCCAAGCCTGCCGTGGACCAATTCGTACCACGTTGAACCAGTTGGCACCAACGTCGAAAACTGCCCTGAGAACAACCCTCCGGGATTTCCTGCTCCAACCAGCACTCACGTTCGATGCCGACCTCGGCTTGTTCCCGATCCAACTTGGCGACATCAAAACCACCATCGACATCTCACGCAAGGCAATCGCTCTGGCGCAGCGGAAGAATTCCGGCGCCGTTACGCCGACGACTTGCTGATGCTCTCCAGACACGTGAGCAGGATGGATTCCATCGGCCGCGACCCGCTCTCTCCCTCCCAATACGCGCATCGGCAAAATCCCGGGTACCGGACTGGGAATGTGACCTTCAGCGAGCCTCCAGCCCAACGGATCGGCGAATCGGAAGGCCGTCTCGCGGTCCTGGTCCACGATGTCCAGTGCCTGTTGCAGGCGCTGGACTGGCGATCCGACAAGCTCGAACCACGGCACGCGCCCTGGGCGAGGACTTCCGGGAAGCGTCGTGTCGTGTCGGGGCGAAGCTGGGGCTGGTCGCGCAAGCCGTCGTCCTCGAAGGCCACGGCTTCGTGGGGAAGTCAACAGGTACAGGCTCGCGGAGGCAGGGCGGCGGCGAAGTCCGCGCACCCACGGGCTGGTGGAGCCACCAGCGCTCCTGCCAAAGGCAGGTGGCCGCTCATCGGTGTCGCACACCAGCACGGGTGAGCCCTCTCGCGCTCGCCTCTTCTTCCATTTCAGCTGCACCCGGCAGATCTCGCGGAAGTCCAGTTCGTTCCAGGGGAGTCGGACGGAAGATGCGACAGATTTTGCGCGCGCTGGCGCGCTTGGAGGTCGGCGCTGTACTGCCGGCCGTATTCGGCTACCCAACGCGTGCGATCCCAAGGTCCACCGCGCGACACCAGCGCCTTGTGCAGGTCCACCGAAAGCGTCGTGGTGCCGGAGCTTTCGGCGCCCACCACCACCACCCGCCGGCAAAGTCCCGCGCGCACCGGTGGTGGCAGGAAATGCCAATGCGCGAACAGGTCCGACCTCGCCGCGGTACCGGAAACGGGGTAGGTGGACCGTTTTGGATCCACACCCACGGCGGTCGCGCCGAAGCGCCTTGCCATTTCCTGTCCGTACGATTCCGAACTGAACACGGCGTCCACCTGAGGCCAGGGATCGATGGCATCCGCCACACCAATCAAATCCACCATGATCTTCTCGTGCGCATCCCAGATCGCGCTGGACTCGTAATCGATGGGGACATCGTCCAATCCGGCGAGGACCCGCAAGCCGGCCGCCGGGGGGGAAACAATCGGCGAGCCATTTGGCCCGTGTCACTCCGGGTAGCGACTCCACGGAGGAATACAGGACCTGCACGGTCACTCGATGGCATCCGGCCAACGCCGATTCCACCAGATGCACATGGCCTCGGTGCGGCGGGTAGAACTTCCCCACCACCAATCCGTGCTCGAACTTCGATGTCCTGGCCATCTACGCCACGAGCTTCCTTCGCCACGCGACAAATCCCGACACGCACAGCGCCAGGAACACCAGGTACAGAAGCGAGATCAGGTAGAGCCCCCGGCTCCAATACAGAGGCACCGACACCAGATCCACCGCGATCCACCAGTACCAGGAGTCCAGCTTTTTGCGGTTGAGAAGCCACTGCGCCGACAGGCTCATGCAGGTGACCAGGGCATCGAGGGGAGGGGCCGCTCCCTTGACGAGAACCATCAGCTTCCACAGCACGAACCACACCGCTCCCGTGAGCACGACAAGCCCCATTCGCCGCCGTTGGAACGGGTCACCCGTAGATCCTCCGAGGCGCCGCGGCGCGCCCACAACCACCAACCTTGGATGGAAAGCACGATGAACACCACCTGCAGACTCGCATCGGAAAACAGGCGCTGGTGGAAGAACACCAATCCAAGCACCAGGGAGTTGGCAATTCCTGTTGGAAAGTTCCAGATGCTCCCGCGCACCGTCAGATAGACGCACAAGAGCCCCGTCACGAATCCAACGAGATCGCCCCAGGACACTGGCATCCCCCATACGGTGGTCACCGTGGACGCCAACAGCTCAAACATCATGTTCCCTCCAAGGCCACGCCGCCCAACATGGTGTCCAGAAGGTGGAAGTGATCCTCGAAGAACCTGTCCTCGGTTTGACGGATTTCGTCCACCGTCATCCAGCGGGCGATCCCCGCGTCGTCCTGTCCGGCCACCTCCGGAGGTTCCTCCAGGGCCAGCTCGAACCGGAACACCTGCGTGACGATCCGCGCGCGCAAGCTGCGCCCTGGATGATCGAAGTACTTCTGGTCGACCGGATCGCGTCCTGCCAGGTCCAATCCCGTCTCCTCCAGCAATTCGCGACGGGCACCGTCCAACATGGATTCCTGCGATTCCAGGAAGCCTCCGGGCAAGGCCCACAACCCTTGGCCCGGACGCTTGCCACGCGTGATCAACAAGATCTTCCCCGCGCACCGCACCAGGGAGTCCACCGTCAAAAACGGTCCTTTGCCCCAGCGCGTGGAGTAGTTGCGGATCACGTCGGCGTCTTCGGCAAGTTCCGCGCGATGCGGCTCGCGGGACCATGTTTCCAGCCAGGCCAGCACCGGCAAGGGAACATCGGGAACCAACGATTCGCGAACCTCGTCCCATGGCGTATGCGACAAAATCCGATCACGAACCGGCGTGGCGTCCCAATGTCCCTGGCGCCCCGCCTCCACCAAGGTCCAGCCCGGGAACAGGTCCAGATAGTAGCTGGACGCGTCCTTGTGGAATCCCACCAAGGCCACCTCGCCCGGCGCCACGTCTTCCACCTTGGCGCGGACCTCGCCCGCCCAACGCCGCGCGCCCCAGACGTCGCGCTGCGGCACCACCACCAATCGACGATTCCTGTCTTCCGGCAGGCACGAGCGGATCATCGCCTCGCGTTCCGAGGCCGGAAAGGGGTTGCGCGGCGAGCGTGCGGAGAAGGCCGAGCCCAGCACCAGCACCACCTGTTCGGCCGCTTTGAAAGCCCTCTCAAGCAGTCCCGCATGTCCGTTGTGGAAGGGCTGGAACCGCCCGATGACCACCGCTGTTTTCGGCTTCGCGTCGTCCATCAGAATTCCACCTTCGCCGCGATGGGCATCTGCCGACCCGACCCGAACGCTCGCGGCCGCAACCGCAAAATGGGCGGTGCTTGGCGGCGTTTGTATTCGGTGCGGGCCAACAATTTCTTGACCCGCGCGATGGTGGCCATCCCTTCCGGCGCTCCGCTCAGGACCATGAGCACCCCGTCCACCGCTTGGCGGTCAGTGGCCGAGAGCATCGTGCCTTCGATCAAATCCTTGAGAATGGCGTCCAGAACGGGATAGGGTGGCAGGCTGTCCTGGTCGCGTTGTCCCGGCGCCAACTCCGCCGAGGGCTCCTTGTCGATGATGGTAGCAGGAATGATCTCGCGACCAGCGGTGGTGTTGATGTGGCGCGACAACGCGAAGACTTCCATCTTGTAGAGGTCCCCAATCAAACCAAGTCCTCCGTTGGTGTCGCCGTAGAGGGTGCAATAGCCCACCGAGATCTCGCTCTTGTTGCCGGTGGTCAACAGCAGATGCCCGAAGCTGTTGGAGTGTTCCATCAAGATGGTGCCGCGAAGACGCGCCTGCACGTTCTCGCGGGCGATTCCGACCAATTCCTGTCCAAATGCGTCCTGGAATCCGGCGCAGGCCAGATCCACCAATTCCTTGATGGGGTGCGTGTGCAGCTTGATGCCCAGATTTTGGCACAGAACCACCGAATCCGAAACGCTTCCTTCGCTGGACCAGCGCGAGGGCATGGTGACGCCTTCCACGTTTTCCGCACCCAAGGCTTCCACCGCCAGGGCCATGGTGAGCGCGCTATCGATGCCGCCCGAGCTTCCCACCACCACCTTGGTGAAACCGCAACGGAGAGCGTAGTCGCGAAGGCCCAGGATGATCTGGCGTCGCTGGAATTCGGCGTCGGCCAGCGGCGCGAGATCGGGCACCGGAAGGGGCCTGCCGCCGTTGGCCAAAAATCGTCCATTATCGAATTCGACTTGGGCGGAATCCTCCTGGAACAAGGCCCATTCGGCCACCACGCCCGACCGGGGCTCCACCGCGAACGATCCGCCGTCGTACACCACCTGGTCGTGTCCGCCCACCTGGTTCACGTACAGCATGGGCAGCCCGTGGCGGTGGCAGCTTTCGGAAAACAGGGCATGGCGCAAGGCGCGCTTGCCCAGGTGCGAAGGGCTCGCGTTGATTCCGATGACAAGATCCGGCGATGCCTCGGCCAGCCGCTCCCAAGGATTGATCGCGTAGGCTTCGTTCGTGTCGTTCCAGGCGTCTTCGCACAGCAAAAACCCCACACGCGCACGCCCTTCACCCGCAGGATCCGCGCCACGTCGGGCCCGGGTTCGAAGTGCCGTCGCTCGTCGAAGATCCCGTAGGTGGGCAGAAGCTGCTTGGCGTAGCGCAGACGGATTTCGCCGTCGCACATCACCAGCAAGGTATTTTCCAGGCGCTTGCCCGCACCCACGCGTGGCGTGGGCGCTCCGACCACCCAGTGCATCCCCGGGGCTTGGAGCGTGGCCTGGCGCAACCGATCCAGAGCCCCCGCGGTGCGCGACAGGAACACGGGCTCGTCCAGCAGATCGCCGGGGTAGTAGCCGGTCAGACAGAGTTCCGGGAACACAGCCAGATCCGCTCCATGGGCGTGGGCCTTGGCGCCTTCCTCCAGGATCCTCGCGAGGTTTCCTTCCAGATCCCCGATGGTGGGATTGATTTGCGCGACATGGATGCGGATCATTTCGCCACCTCCTGGATTCCGAAGACCTGGCGCAGATAGGCCAGATAGGTCTGGTCTTCGCACAACGTCTTGCCCGCCGAATCCGACAACTTCGCCACATTCTGTCCTTCGCAGGCCATGATCTTCATGACCACGTTGAGGGCCTTGTGGCAGGTGTCGTTGCTGAGGTTCGTGCCAATGCCAAATGCGGTTTGCGTGCGGTCGCGGAAATGCTTGTGGATTTCCACTGCGCGGGCCAGGTCCAACCCGTCCGAGAACACCAGGCGCTTGCCGTGGGCGTCGATGCGCAGCTTGGTGTAATGAGCCAAGGCCTTTTCGCCCCATTCGATGGGGTCGCCCGAGTCGTGACGCAATCCGTCGAAGAGCTTGGCGAAATACAGGTCGAAATCAGCCAAAAACGCATCCATGCCAACAACGTCGGTCAGCGCGGTGCCCAGGTCGCCTCGGAATTCCTGGACCCAGCCTTCCAGCGCGGCCTTCTGGAAATCGCGCAAGCGGAACCCGAAGGCCTGGTAGGCCTGGAGGTATTCGTGGGCCATGGTGCCAATCGGCTTGAGCCCCAGCGTGCGTGCCAGATGCACGTTCGAGGTGCCTCCCAAGATGCCCGGGAATTCCTTGGCCAATCGTGCGACCACTTCATCTTGCCAAGCACGGCTGTAGCGTCGGCGCAAACCAAAGTCGAAGAACGTGAAGGCATGGCCTTTGGCCAATTCCCCGGTTTCCACCAACCCTTTCAGATAGGTCACCTTCCCATCCAACCGTTCGCGCGCCACCGCCAACGCCTTATCTTGCTCGCCAAGCCGTCGGAAGTAGAGCTCGTTGACGATGTACAGCACGAAGATCTCGAAACCCATCACGTGCACGATGGGCCCCTTGGCGCGGATGCGCAGATGCGGCCCTTCGGTTTCCACCGTGATGAACCGCCGCTGGAACCGAAACACCGACAAGAAGTCAACAAAATCCGACTTCACGTAGCGCAAGGTCCGGAGGTACTCCAGTTCTTCCGGCAGGAACGACAGGGTGCAGAGATGGTCCAGCTCGCGTTCCACCTCGTCTTTCAGCTCGGCCAGCGGAAACACGGTGGCGTTGCGGCACACGAAGCCGTATTCGGCCTGGGCGCCCGGATGGCTGTGCGCATCAGGGCCTGCCACATCGAGAACTTGAGAGGTCCGTCTCCAAAGACTGCGGACGATGGGGTTGTTCATGATAGGGGGTCTCTGGTTGGAAGATGGAAATGAAGTCATTTGGACCGGACACAAAGGGGTCGATCCAGCTATCGCGCCACTCAGGCTGTCAAACAACCGCTCGTCCTGAGGAGCCCGTTGGCTGAGCAGAGCCGAAGCCGGCGGGCGTCTCGAAGGCGAGATCAATGCTGGGTTGTGACACATGTGAGGATTTCCTCTGTTCTGTTTGATCGCCAGTAATCCGGCTTCACAAGGCTCCCCGTCCGCCCTTCGAGACGCCCCTCCGGGCTCCTCAGGACGAACGGGGGCCGATACAATTCCAACAACCCCGCCGCCTGCTCCAGCTTCAGAATCCGCATGCCTTTGTCGGCCATGGCCTGGAAAGAAGGCCGTCTGGGCGGCCTCGAAACCCGTGAGCCGGGCTGATGGCGTCCTCCAGGAGCACGATCTTTTCCGGAAGGTCCAATCCGGCTTCCACCAGGTGCTCCACCGTGGCGCGCACGCAGTGGCTACCAGCCTCGCCGGCCACGTAGACAATTTTTGCCTTTTTCCAGGTTCCGCACCAGCTCCCAGTTCCAACCCGTGGCCGGATCGGTGTCCAACGGAATCTCTGGCGCGGATGGCGCTGTAGTGCTCGGTCCAGGGTTTTCGCCCTCTGAGCACCGTGTCACGCCCGCGCCCTCTGAGGTCTGCCTGGGCATCCAATGCTTGTTGGAGCCGGGCATGGACCGCCTGACCCCAGGTGCCGATCTGGCAATGGACCGGCCAGACCATGTGGGTGGGCGCCCCGATTTCTCCAGATCTTGCAGGTATTTCAGGGCGCGATCCCGGTCCTGGGGCTTGGCCGTCGGAATCCGTCCCTCCGCCACATCGGCGGCGAGCACCAGCGTGAACGGCCCCACGCCGTGCCTTCGGTATCGCGCAGAAGCCGGGTGGGCGATGTCTAGACGGTGGTGGTGGTCCATGGTCACCGTGACGCGGTCGATCTTTTCGCGGTGCTCATCCACCCATGTGGCCAGACGCAACATGTCCTGGTGGGCGCCCGTCACGGCCAGGCGGGGGCGGAGTCTGCCAGCGCCAATCGGATCCGGCGGGCACCAGTTCGGTGGGCAGGCCGGCAGAAGTCGTTTTGGGGTCGATCACAAGTAGATGGGCGCGATCCATGGGGCGTCTCCTGTGTGGTTGGTTGATAAACAGAAGATACAAAACGTTTTGTTGCGTTACGCAACTATCTATTTCTTTAAGATGAGCTTCGAAGCCTTAAAGAGGTATCTTCTGGTTCGGATGCCCACTGGAATCAAAGCACCACCACTTGAACCGCCGGATCCCGTGCATCTGCACGGTGGACGTGGTGCCGCGACTTGGTGGAAAACGCCCAGGTGGTGCTGGCTCGCTGCGCCCAGTGAGCCGTTCCGGGTCCGCTGCCTGCCGGGGGTACATCCACCCCTGCCACGGACCGAGACGCTCAAGATGCGGCCGAGCGCGTTGGTAAGTGGGAGAAGACTGGGCTCTTGGTAAAGCCCTTTACCTGGAGTAATCGGCGTTTTTTTCTGACCGGGCGGGATCCGCGTGGTTGGTCGGCTTTGCCGCCTGGTACGCTCCTTGGTTCTGCGGTGCGCTCGAGCCACGCCGGATGGACCATCTGGAGGTCACTTCATTTGCTGGCAGTGCGTGGCCTTCGATCACGAACGGATCGTGCACGAGGCCCTGGATCGCGTGCGTTCCAAAAGCTCCTACTCCAGCCTTCCGGTTCACCTCTGCAAGCCAAGTGAGTCCTTCACGCTCCCGCAATTGTAAGCCGTACGAGGCCACGCTGGGCGAGACCATCAACAAGGGGTCAGTTTCCTTGTCGCAAGATGGAGGAACCCGGCTTCGTGGAGCCCATCCCCGGCGGCGGGACCACCGGCGGCGCCCTTACCGCCTCGCTTCAACTCTACCGCCTGCGCGACGAGTTC
>JADKBN010000003.1:642500-764809 GCA_016715065.1 Fibrobacterota bacterium | reverse complement strand
GAAGGTCTGCCACGACCTGTGCATCCCCCCTGCTGGCAGACGGCCCACCGTCTTCTGGAAGGCGCTCCGGAGCCTGGCCAAGACCACCGCCGTGCGCGCGTGGCCCACACCATCCAGGCCAGCTTCCAGCGCGTCAGTTCGCCGGACCTCTGCCTGCACCGGATATGGGCGCGGATCTACCGTCCCCAAACCGGGACCTTCGAGGTCCGCCAGGGTCCCGTGTTCGCCCACCTGCTGCTGGCCGACGAAATCAACCGCGCCCCGCCAAGGCCCAATCGGCGGCCCTGGAGGCAAGGCGAACGCCAGGTCACCCTCGAAGGCCGAACCTTGCCGTACCCCAACCCTTTTGGTGCTGGCCACGCAGAACCCCATCGAGCAGGAAGGCACCTACCCGCTGCCGGAAGCCCAGCTCGACCGCTTCCTGCTCAAGGTGGATGTCACCTATCCCGGCCGCGATGCCGAACTCCAGGTGCTGCAGTGGTGTCGGGCCGGGCCTTCCCACGCCGCGCCGTCGCCACGCGGCAGATCTTGACCGCCCAAGCCCCTGGTGCGCGAGGTGTTCATGGATCCACGCGCGTGCAGGCCTACATCGATCTGGTCCGCGCCCCGAGCCCTTCGGAAGGTGGCCTCAAGGCCGTTGGAAGGCCAAAGTGACGGTGGGGCGCCTCGCCACGCGCCCGAGCCTCTCGCCGCCTGGCGCACTAAGGCCCAGGCCTTTTGGACGGCCGCGCCTTCGCGACCCCCGACGATGCAAGGCCGTGGCCCGCGCCGTTTTGCGCCACCGCCTGGGCTTGTCGTACGAAGCCCAGGCGGAAGGCACCGCGCCGGAGGATGGTCGAGAAGATCCTGTCCGGAGTGATCGTGCCGTGATGCCGGTCGGTGAGCTCGCCCGCAGGGTTGTGCGCCGGGTTCGCCGCATCGAATTCCGCGCCCGCGGTCGTAGGCTCCGATCCGTTGGCGGGCGGGCACCTGTCCACCTTCAAGGGCACCGGCATGCGCTTTCAGGGAGGTTCGCGCTTACCCGGACGGCGACGATCCGCGCGGCATCGATTCAACGTCACGGCCAGGCTCGAACGAACCCTTCGTGAAGGTCTTCGAAGAGGAACGCGAGCTGACCGCCGCCTTCCTGCTCGACCTTTCCGCAACTACGCTGGCAGGAGCCGAGGCGGCATCCTGCGAAGCCGCCGGCGAGTTTTGCGTGGATCTCGCGAGCTCCTGCCTCGGGTCCCAGGAAGCCTCGCCTTTCTCACCCCTCGGACCTGGGTGGAATCTTGGCTTCCGCCGGCGCGCGGCCCCGAGGTCCTGTCGCGCCTGTTGCGCGAGATCCTGGAACGCGACCCGAACAGGGGCACCAACCGGATCTGCCTTGGCCTGCGACCAACTCGCCCGCCAGCTTCGCCGAATGTGGTGTTGTTCGTCGTGTCCGATTTCACGACGACCCGGAACTTTCAGCTCCAGTCCTTGCGCCGCCTGGGCATCCGCCACGATTTGAACCTGGTGCGGCTCGAATCCGCCGGATTCGGACCCGTTACCCGGCGCGGGCCTGGCTGGCTTCGTGGATCCGAGACCGGGCCAGGGTTGGAGCTGGACGTCTCCGATCAGTCCTTCGACGGGAGGCCCTGGCTTGCGTCGCAAACTGTCAGAGCATTGGAGCGCGAGGCCGGCAAGTCGCAAGCGCCATCTTCCTCTGGCTGCCCACCGGCTCCGGATCCGTTGGCCGTGGTACGCACGTTGGTTCGCGAACGCGCTCGCGCCCACGGAGGAATCCGCAAGATGTCCTTCTCTCCTTTCGACCCTCCGCTGGGAGACCCCTTCCACCTTCCTGGGATCTGCCCGTCGGCGCCAAGATCTTGGTCGGCCCCAAGCCTCCTAAGGTTCGTGACCCTCGCTACTCGCCCGCGCCGGAACGGTGGGACCTCAACCCCTGGCCTGGGCGCCTACGCCATGTCACACCTCCAGGCACATCGCTCCAGCGGCGACACCCTGCGCGAATCGGGCCCCACCCTGGCGGTCCCACCCCAGCAGGAATCCGCGACACTTCGGCCGTCGCCTGTTTTCCGCCGGAATCGGTGCATGTTCCCTTTCCGTGGGACCGCGTGGGCTGGGCCGCGGCAGGGTGGCGGCCTTGCTGGTGGCCGCCTACTGGCTGGAAACGCTTCAAGCGCTGGCGAATCCTCCCGAAGGCCCCCCCCCTCGTCCCCCCGCGCGATCCGGTGGAGGTGGCGCGCGAGAAGGGTTGGACAGAACTTGTCCAACGCGCCGAGGCGGGAGGGTCGGCACGCGAGATCGCCTTCGCGTGCGGCGAGCTGCTGCGCGAGGTCCACGGCAAGCTCCATGGCTGGAACGACGCGACCGAATGCACCAGCGGACAATGGCAGCAATGGTGCGGCACCCGTCGCACGCCGACGAGGAGTCTTCTTGCTGGCCGGCTTCCTGCGGGAAGCCGACATGCTGCGCTACGCCGATGGAGCCAGGTTGGCCGGGTACCTGCTGGAAGTGCGCCCAACGGCTGCTGGATGCCCTCGGTCGCCTGCCGGAAGGTGGCGCCATGGTGCCCAGGAATGGCCCGACCGGACTGGTGTGGTTGTTGGCGGCCTGCCAGCGCTGGGATGGCTGGCCTGGCGCGCCCGGCGTCGCGTTCCCCGCATGCTGCTTCCGGGCCTCCCCAAGGATTCAAGCCCCGCCCAGCCTGAGACGTAATTTGTCAAGTCTTCCGCTCTGGCTCCGGTTGGCGGCATTGGCATGCCTGGTCGCCGCCCTGGCGCGACCGGTCTCGCGTACCGCTTGAACGAGGACTCCGTGAACGGCGTCGACATCGTCCCTGGCTTCGACGTGTCGACGTCCATGCAGATCCGCGACGTGAAGCCCAGCCGCATCGAGGCGGCCGCGCGATGATGAACCAGTTCGTGCTCGCCCGCGCACACGACCGCATGGGCGTGGTGGCCTTCGCGGGCAAACCCGCTGACGCGCTGCCCACTCACCACCGACCGCGAGGTTTTGCGCGATCTCATCGATTCGACTTCGAACCTGGGGGTGGACGACGGCACGGCGATCGGCGACGCCCTGTTGCTGGCCGGCAACCGCCTGCGCTAATCGACGTCAAGAGTCCGGGTGGTGGTGCTGCTCACCGATGGCCAGAACAACACCGGCAGCGATCGACCCGCTTTCGGCCTCCCGTGCGTTGTCGGTCATGGGAATTCGCCTGTATACCATCGGACTGGGGACCAGCGGCATCTTCGAGCAGGATTTCGTGCTTCCCCGACGGCAGCCGTCGCAGGGGAAGCCTCCAATCCGACCTAGACCCCAAGGTCCTGAAGCCGGTGGCCAACGTGGGAGGAAGTCGTTTCTGGCCACCGACCGCGACGCGCGCCGAAGGCGTATTCCGGAAATCGATCGGCTGGAGAAGAGCGAGATTTCCCCCAAGACCTTCTGGGAAACCCGCGAGCTGTTCGTTCCATGGGCGATCGCCGCGCTTTGCCTGGTGCTCGCCGCATGGGCGCTGGAACGTACCTGGCTGAGGAGGACGCCATGATCAGCTGGGCCAATCCCGAACGACTTTCCTGGCTGTGGGGAATCCTTCATCTGGGCCGTCTCGCTGGCCCTTCTTTCCTGGCACCGGCGACGCGCCAGACGGAATTGGCGGACAAGCAATCCTGGTCCAGGTGGTTCGCGGAGACTCTCTCGGGACTCGGAGATCGCGAGGGTCGCCCCGGGCCACAGTGTCGGCCTCGCTGGTGGTGTTGGCGCTGGCACGCCCCAGTGGGCGAACGACTCGTGCCCGCGCCTGCCAAGGGTGCGGATGTGGTTCTGGTGGTGGACGCTTCCTCCATGCTCGCCCAGGACGTGGCACCCGATCGTCTCGGGCTGGCGCGCCGCGACCTGCGCCGCCTGGTGGACAGCCTGGGGACCCAGTCGGATCGGCCTGGTGGCATTCGCCGGGCAGCGCCATCCGCCAGATTCCGCTCACCGAGGATCGGGCGGCCCTGCCACCTTCTCGATGCCTTGGGCCGGACCTTCTTCCCCCGGCCGGGACCGAAATCGGCCGGCCATCGCCACGGCTCGCGCGATGATGGCGCGCTCCCAAGCCTCGCGCGCAAGGTGGTGGTGCTGGTTACCGACGGCGGCGACCACGGCAAAGGATCCACCGATGAGGCTCAACACCTGGCCCAATTGGGCGTGGAGCTGCATGTGGTGGGAGTCGGCGGGTCCTGTGGCCGTCCCCATCCTCTGCCCGATGGCGGAAGCAGGCAAGACCGCGAAGGCAACATCGTCACCGTCAGATTGGAATCCGAGACGTTAGAAGTCCTCGCCGAGGCGGGACGCGGACGCTATGCCGAGCTCTCCCCGAAGTCGTGGAACCTCGCCTCGTGCTGGTCTCTGTCAACACAGTGGTCGCCCAAGGCGGCAAACCTGGAATGCGGTTGGAACGCATCGACCGGTTCGACTGGTTTCTGGTCGCGGCGATGATCCTTCTGGCCATCGAACTCGTGCTCCCGCACGGAAGGAAACGAACATGCTGACGGTTCTTGTCGCCATTGGATCCTTGTGCGGCTGGGCCGCCGGAGCCAGGGACAATCGCGCAGGGGCTGACCGCCTGGAAGGAAGGCGATACGGCCAAAGGCGCTCAAACGATTGGAACGAGCGGCCCGCGACACTTCCGACCCGCGGTTCTCATACAACCTGGGCACGGTCCGCGCCATGGCGGGCGCCAAGAACGCGATACGGCTTTTGCCCAGGCGCTCGAGCGCACCTGAAATCCCGCCGAGCGCGCGAAAATCCTGTACAACCGAGGCACCGACCGTCTCCAGTCGGCCCAGGCCGGTGGGGCCTGCCCGAATCCAGCCATCGACGACCTGCGCGAGTCCCTGAAGCTGCGCCCGGGCTGGAAGGAAGCGGCCCGCAATCTGGAACTTGCCTTGCGGTTGCGCAAGCAGCAGGAAGACCAGAAGAAACAAGACGACAAGGACAAGAAGAAAAGACGACAAAAAGACCAGAAGGACCAGAAGAACAAAGAAGACAAGGACGACTCCAAGAAGGAAAAGGACGACAAATCCGCGCAGAAGCCGAGCGACCCCAAGCCAGACCAGATGGACAAAACGACGCGGAGCGATTGATGAACGCGGCGCAGGCCAAGGAAAACGAGAACATGAAAAGCCCGCCATGCCTGCACAAGGAGTTGGTCATGGCCCGGATTGGTAGCCTGATCCTTGTCGCGTCGGCATTGGCCTCGCAGGCCTCCGCGCGCGTGCTGAAGGCGGATGCCGGGATCGACGTGCAGCGGCTGAGGGTCGGCGAGCAAGCGACCCTCACCGTCCAGGTAAGGGTCGACGTGGCCGCTGGAACACCTTGGCCGGACCTCCAACTCGCCGAAGGACTTGCCGTTGTCGGCAAGGATTCCTCCGCCTCCACCAGCAGATCCATCACGATCATCAACGGCTCGCGACAAGACGAGAACCTGGTTGTCATCCATTTCCAATTCCGACTCGCCGCGAAGAAGCCTGGTACCTACCCGGTCTCCATTTCCTCGAAGGAAAACCATTGGGGAAAGGCCAGATCGTCGTGGAGGACGCCACCCAGGATGTCCGAACCGCCACGATCCTGGACAAGCGCACTCTGTACGTGGGTCAGCAGTTGCCCTTCACCTGGCGCCTGACCACCGAAGAGCCACTTCAAGTCCCCAAATTCCCGGATATCCGCACCGCCCTCGGGAACGGCTTCTATTCGGAAACACGCGACTCCCAGCAGCTCCAGCTCAAGCCTGTCGTGGAAAACGGCAAGCAAGTGGGGCGACTGGACATCACAGGGAATCTCTTCCCCTTGCGAGCAGGTATCCAGAAATTGCCGTCAACGGCCGTGGAATACAGCTTTTTGAGGGCACTCCCGGCGCGCAATGCCGTGGAAGCCATGATGGGTCGCAACATGGTGGTCAACGGCATCGCCCGCACGGAGGAGATCCGCCTGGAAATCCTGCCGGTGCCGGAAACCGGCAGACCCGCCACTTTCCAAGGCGGCGTCGGATCGTTCAGGTTCCAATCCAAGCTGGAAAAAACATCGCTTCGTGCAGGTGACGGCACCACGCTCATCCTCACGTTGGAAGGCGACGGTCAACCGCAAGCCAGCGGGACGCCGGTGTGGAGCCCCCAGCTGGCGTGGAAACATATCCTCCCAGGACGAATGGTCGCGCTCCTGGAAAAACGGAGTGCTTTGGACGAAACTTGTCCGCAAGATCGTTCTGGTTCCGCGACAGGCGGGCACCGTGGCTTTGGACTCCGTGCGCTTTTCCTGGTGGGATCCGAATGCCAAGAAGTTCCAGTCTGTCGCCAACGCGTTGCCGGCTCTGGTGGTGACTCCGCCCGCCGAGGTCCAGGAGGATACCTCCCGACGCAATGGCCATTCCGGCCCGATGCTCACCGGATGGGACCGTTTCTGGATCGGCTTCGGAAAGGTCTCCGCCGTCCTCTGGGCCCTCGTGCTGTTGGGAATCCTGGTCTGGCGACTGGCGGCATGGATCCTGGTCCGACGCTCGCGCGACTACGCCGTGCGCAAAGGCTTGACGCAGCTGGAACGGCGTTTGGGCAGGCTGCCCAAGGATCGAGCGGCCCACAAGACCGCACAGGAGCTGCGGACCATCCTCTCCGAAGCCCTCGCCTTGCGCATGGGCGAGGAAGTCCTTGCCTGCACCTCGCAGGAATTGCCCGCCATTCTGCGCGAGCGCCTGGCCTGGCGCGAAGAAGACGCCATCGCTGTCGGGATGCTCTCGGAATCGCTGCAAGCCTGTGAATTCGCTGGACTGGAACTGGACCCCAACGCGCAAAGCCAGGTGGCGGGTGTGCTGGCGCTGTTGAGGCCGGCGAAAAATCAGTAATCGCCCGGGTTGGCCAAGATGTAGGCACGGATGCGTGCCAATTCAGTCGAGTCACGGATGATGCGGTCGTGGTAATTCCGCTGCCAAACCGCCGCCGCCGGCGTGCCTTGTCGTTCATTGATCCATTTTGCGGTCGTCATTTTGAACCGACCAACCAACCGGGACACCGTCATTCCCCGCCTGGACAATCGATTCGGTTCCCGTTGTTGTAGGGGCGATTCATGAATCGCCCCCTACGTTGGCAATTGCATCCACAACGGGTATCGCCGCGTCGGATCCGGGTTGTTCGATCCAAACAATCCCATGGAAATGATTCGGCATCACCACGAATTCATCCAATGCCACCTCCGGGTACGATTGAGGTAGATCGCGCCACGCGCTGGCGACATGTCGCCCGTATTCATTCATCATCATCTTTCCATCAACGACTGTTCCGAACAGCGGTTGACCTTGTTTCACACAAATGGTCACGAAATACGCACCACTAGCGGAATAATCGTAGCCATCCAACCGGATGGATCTGCGGTTTCCTTCCTCCGCCATCCACTCGTCTTGCATCACATCAGACATCCAATCCCCCGGCAGAACAAACGATTCGGTTCCCATTGCTGTTGGGCGATTCTTGAATCGCCCCTACGGGCGCAATGAATGCGGTTGCAACCGCTACCGCCGTCACCGGCAATCCACATCCAGCGTAAACCAGGGGTCGGCGCTGTGTTCGGATCTTCCGCTGATGTTGCAGGCGTCTTCCTTGGTGTGAAATAGGAGCCTTGGACGATCCATGGCCGGCGAACGGGAGGGCGACCGTCCCGTCACGAAGCTCAAGGCCGATTTCAGCGCCGACTCGCGACGTTCCCACCAGATCCATCTCCAATGGTCCGGAAACCGCAATAGGATTTTGTCGTGAAAGGCTGTCGGGGATTGGTCGTCCCCGAAGATCCGCGCCACCCGCCACCGGCCTGCGGGATCGGTCCAGATCAGGGTGTCGGTGTTTCGCGAGGACAATCCAGCGCTCAGACATTTTATGTCAGGTGGCGAACCAGAGGGCCATTTCCGGGCGGCATGCGCGGTCAGAAGGCACCGGACAGGATCCGGCACCACCAGCCCCACGGGGTTCAAATGGGCCCGGTGGAGGCTGTCGAACCACAGCCGATCGGTTTCCAAATCCGGTGGTTCCAGGTTTCCCTCGTAGGCCTCGGGTAGCGGTCCACGACGCAAGATGGACTTGCGCCCCCGATAGATCACCTCCAGGGAGGTGTCCGTCCCGTTGGCCTGCAACTTCACGCGGCCCACCACGCGGGGGCCTTCGATGCTGTCGGTTCCGTAGTTCGCACCCGGTGGCGAATACACCACCAATCGGTACAGGAGAAGGTCTGCGCCCCAGCCGATGGAATCCCCACTGGATCAGCAGATCGGGATCGTCGTCGTTGGTGCTGGCCACCCAATGGTCCATGCACGATCCATCTGGCAGGAGCGAAACCATGTGCGGGCAATCCGCCGTGGGCCCCAGATGCAGCCAGGTGATCGTCCCCTTGCGCTTCACAGGCTTCTTCCCGGGAGGCTTCCCCCAGGAGGTGTCCACCCACGAACCCATGACCACGGAATCACGAAACCACCGGTCTGGACCCGGCGCGGATCCATCCATTCCATGCGAGGTCGCCACAACAAAAAATGTCACCAATGCCCATAGGCATCTTGGAATGCGGGATGTGTTGAACATGGATTTCTCCTGTCGCATCAAGCTAAACGTACTGCCCCGCACCAACCGGACGACCACGCCCATTGCAGGTTGTAGCCGCCGAGCCAGCCGGTGATGTCCAGAACTTCGCCGACGAAGTAGAGTCCTGGTGCTGCTTTGGCTTCCATGGTCTTGGAGGAGATCGCGTCGCAATCGACTCCTCCGCAGGTCACCTCGGCTTTCTTGTAGCCTTCGGTTCCACCGGGAACAAACGTCCATTTCTGGAAGCGGTCGGCGGCCTTTTGCAGGTGGCGATCGGAACAGTCGGCGAGTTTGCGATCGGCCAGATCCACTTCCAGAAAGACCTCGACCAGACGCTTGGGAAAGTGGTCGAGCAGCACCGTCCGCAGCATTTTCAGAGGCTGGCGAACGCGTTGCGTCTTCAGGTGACCGAACAAATCCACTCCCGGCAGCAAGTCCAGCAGCACGGCCTGGCCCGCCGACCAATACGAAGAGATCTGCAAGATGACCGGACCGCTCAGGCCCCGATGCGTGAACAAGACATTTTCCGTGAAGGAGACCTCGCCAAAATTCACCGTGGCCTGCAGGGCGATCCCGGCCAACGTGGGCAGATCGCGCGAGTCCTGGCCACGCAAAGTGAAAGGCACCAGTCCCGGGGTGGGTTCAAGGACGGCGATTCCCATTTTGCGAGCGATGTCGTAGCCGATCCCGGTTGCCCCGATGGAGGCGTACGACAATCCGCCGGTCGCCACCACCAACGATGTCGCTTGAACGGCGCCCATCGAGGTTCCCACCTCATACGACCCTTCGCCGCTCCTCTCCATCTCGCCAATTTTTGTCCCGAATCGGAACACAACGCCATGCCTGCGGCAATCGGCCATCAGCATCTCCACGAGCTCGTTGGCGGTTCCCGTGCAGAACAACTGGCCGTGGGATCGTTCTTCGTACTGGATCCCGGCTTGGACCACGCGTTCCAGGAAATCCCACTGCGTGAACCGACTCAGGGCGGACTTGCAAAAGTGCGGATTGCCGGAGAGATAGCACTTGGGCTGGATGTCCAGATTGGTGAAATTGCTGCGTCCCCCTCCGGAGATGCGGATCTTGAGTCCGGGCTTCTTGGCGTGGTCCAGCACCAAGACCCGCCTCCGCGCTTGGCCGCCTCGCTCGCGCATCAGGCCCGAAGCGCCCGCGCCCAGCACCACCACATCGAACGTCTCAGGATCGGTCATCGTGGGAAACGTAGCAGGTGCGAGTACCCTGGGAAGATATCTTTGGGCATCGCATCCCTTCCCTCCACGGAGTCCTCTTGAACGCCACCACCGGTGCCCAACTCGCCAAGATCTTTGGAATCCTGTTCTCGCTCGGGGGAGCCCCCTTCCTGATCCTCGGCTTGGTCTTCTTCTTCAAGGCGCGCTCGTTCGAGTCCAACGCCATCGCCGTGCGCGGCACGGTCGTGGAAATGGTCGAGGAGAAGAAAACCGAGGAACACGGGATCAACGAGGGTACGACGCAGACCTACTACTATCCCGTTTTCGCTTTCGCCGACGAGAAAGGCACGATGCATCGCGTGAAGTCCAGCATCGGGACGGGAAGCGCTCCTGCCCGTGTCGGTGATGCAGTGGATCTTCGCTACCTTCCAGGAGATGCCGAATCCGCCCAAATGGCCGACTCGTCGGGCATGTGGATCTTCGCGGGGGTGTTCGGGTTCTTCGGGATCTTCTTCGATTCGATCGGCCTGATGATGCTGATCGTGGTCCCCCGCTTGATCCGCAAATCAGAGAAAGCGGCCGCAGCGGCAGCCACGAATCCCTAACGAGGGTTTCGTCGAACTCTCAAAGCTGTCCGTCGAAAAAGACATGGCTAAGAAAACGCCGCCATCGCTTGGGAACAACGGATTGTTCCAACGTCGGCTCGGTGACATACCCGTTCCGGGCGTTGGCCGCCACCGTCTGCAACCTCACCCGGGCGCGAAACAGCTTCTTGATCTGGGCGCGATCCAAGGACATCCACACGATGCCCTCGCTGTTCAACCCGGCTTCATAGCCCTCGCGTTGCAATGCCGCCAAAAGCCGCTCACCGTTGGAGCCGTACGGTTCGCGCAAGGATGCGTAGACCGTGAACCGTTCGACAGAATCTGCCGCACTCGAATCGCTGGCGGCGACGAGGGCTGGCTCGGCGCCGGACGCCAGGCCGCCCAGGAACAGCAGGAGAGCAAGGAGGCGGGAAAACCTGCTCATACCCCAAAACCGCCTTCCCAATCGATCATCGCTCATGGCGAATGAAACGTAGAGAGTTCGGGAGGCTCGGACTGGCTGGCCTTGCTGACGGTCAGTTTCATGCGTGTCCATAGTCGACTTCGATCAACCGGAACCGATACTCCCGCCAATCCCATTCGCCTGTTTTCGCGACCATCACGTTGTGTTGGACCTTTTCAAAGACAGAATCATTGAGCGTGTAGGTCATGAAAATGATCAGCGGACCTTTGCCGGTTCCAGCGTACATTCGTTTGTGAGAGTGCGATTCGAATTTGATCACCAACGAAGGATCAATCCGGATGGATTCCCCCGAGTGGATGGTGATCGCATGGGAACTGTCGGTCGGCTCGACGCCTTTTGAATAGGCCAAGGGTACTCCTAGGATGAGCAATGCGAGATGTATCGTACCAATGAAAGGGGATCGTCGTGGCAAGGTCGGCTCCTCGGGTTGATTGGAGGTCGAATAGGAATGTGAACAGTAAACTTTTTGCTCTTCGTACAGCGCCCCAACCTCCGACCTCGCACACCTAGCCAAAGGAGTCGCTTGCACTGGCAGGTTCAACCGCGGTACGCACTTCCCAAAGGCGACTTCCCTGACCTGTTGTAGATCCAGATCTCGCTGGAGATGGCGACGACCAGACAATTTCCAGAGGGCGAAAACCCATGGGCGACGATCGCATGCTCCTGATAAGCGACAATGCACCGCTCTGGGTGAGAGTACCAACGATCGTGACCGCTGGAATACACCACCATTTCCACAGGCCAGAAGGGACTGATTTTCTCGACAGATTCTCCCGCATCGGTCGTGAGCGCCAATCCACCACCGAAGAGCCCGGCGATGGGAACTCTCTGCTGCTCAAGGCTGCCGATCCCTTCGCAAGTCAATCTGCCCGTGTCCAACCACTTGTAGGAACTGTCGTAGTCTCGTCCGACTCGTTGGCCTGTGGCGACTTCGAAAGCCCCACGTCCTGACGCAGAGACCGCAAGCAAGTGCGTGGAGTCTTCAGAAAAGCCAATGGATTGGAGCCCTCCGATCCCGATTTCCAAGGGTGGATCCCAACCAGGCAACGGGGTTCCGACCGGCTTGAATTCTTCCACCAACTTCACGAGTCTCGCACGATTTTCAAGTTCAATGATTTCTGAAGAGCCGTTCATGGGTCGGAATCTTTCTGATGTTTTGGCGAACATGGAGCCGAACCTCCCTCCACCGAAACCTGCTTCTGCGCGATCACCTCAGCCAGACTGGCGCAGCCCCGTTTTCGGACCACGGGCCGTTTGAATCGTGTGGTGTCGGTGGCGTCCACCGCCTCGGAACTCACCGATCCTCTGAGCGCGTGGAGGTGGTCGCGAATCCTGGCGCGCAGGACTTTTTCCGCGATGCGCTTGGATTTCGGCCACTTCCTGCGGAAGGCCTTGGGGGCCTCGGCTTGGAGAGGATGATCCTTGGCCAGGCTGTGCCTTTTCTTTTCCTGGGGGGTGAGTTTATGCCTCATGTCGCCGACTTTTCCTTCGCGCGCAGGAGCTCCTCGAAATACACGATCAGGTCCCTTGCCGTGCGGACCTGCCGATCCGGGACAGAATTTGGGGACTCAAGGTCGACCTCGAACCATTGTTCGAACTCGATGGCAATTTCCACAAGCTCCAAATCATCTCAAAGAACGTTTTCACAAGATCATCATCTGGAAGAACCTGAACCGGATGGCAACGCTTGAAAGGATCTCGTAGACAGCTCGGACTACGACAGGATCGTACCTCCGGGCATCCAAGGGTTTGATGAATTTTTCGATTGAGGATCGCCTCTTTGTGCGATGAGCCTCTCTTTGGATTTTCTGATGGATCTTGCAATACCGTACCCGCACACCACAAACAGGGCTCCAAAGGCAATCCATCCTTTGATCGGGAGCACGCGGTTGGCGGTTGAGATGGCGAAGTAAAGAAAACCCAGAAGAAGGGCCAATGCCACAACCCTGGCAACCCTATTCGGCTTGCGCGGTTTGCGAAGGGGCATGCGGCGGGAGGAGACCGGAAGAGGGAGGGTGGGCAAGCGATGACTCATCTTGGCTTTCCCGTTGTCGGAAACATATGGACGGAATATGTCATTCTCCCATTCCTTCTCTCTTCTTCCGCGCTTAGGTCGTCATCCGAGCCAGGTCGGAGAGCCGACTACGCAGCAACCCATCCAAAGTGAAGATGCTCGCAAAGGACTTGAGCTGGGGAATTTCCATGATCCTGTCCCGAATGGAAATATGAAATCTCGACTCCACGAGATCGACGAAGTCACCCACCGTGGCGATCGCTTCACATTCCTCCTCGGTCACACTCTCGAAATCGACCTCAAACTTCTCAAAACATTCGAAGATGAAAACGCAGGCCAAAGCTCCGTGGAATTTTCGTCCATCGCCCGATGCATCTGGTCCGCATCGGACCGAGGAACCTTTCACAAATTGGGCATATGATCTCATATCTCAAAACAGCATCCAACGGAAGCAGACAAGAGTCGCTGCAATGCTCACATGTCAACTGATGTGGATCCTGAAAGCAAATACCCAAAGTGATTCCCCTGCCAGATGACGATTGCATGAGGTGGTTCGCTCCAGCTAGAACGTAGCTCTTCTGTCCTTCTTGATTCGCAGTTACCCCATTGGCGTCAATCGATGAATTGGTCCGACCTCATGCTCATTGCCCTCGCCGCCACCGATAGACGATTCCATCGACAAGGACCAGCAGGAAGACCGCATCCATGCTCCCCACGACAAATTTCCCTGGCTGGAACGAGACGATCCCCCGCAAAGTCAAAAATCCGTTCAACAGGCCACCGACAAGGGCGACAAACCCTCCCACGAACAACATCCACACGATGGCGCGGAGCGCTTTCGGAGAAGTGATCCACTCGAGAAGGCGCGTCCGATGCCGACGCCAGACCCAGAGGCCAATCCCGACCGCACCCACCAAGGAACTTCCATGCTGGAAGATCCTGAACAGCGGGATGTCCGGATCTTTCCAAACCATCGCACGAAGGACCGGAAGCCACTCCAAGGCGGATCCTCCCGCATGGGTGAATCCATCCCAGACAATATGTGTCACTGCACCGATCCACACCGCCACCGCACCCAGCAGAACATTCCGCAGGCCCAAGTCCAATTTTGCCGCAGGCGCGTGTTCCCCCAGCACCCGGCCAACCATGGCCGGCTGGAGAATCGCTCCATGTGTCAGCGAGCAGTTCAAACGGAAGCAGGTGTGAGCAGTTCAAAGGGAAGCACCCCTGCGGGTGCAAAACTAGCCCTTTGCGGCTTCCGATAGCGAGTCGTCTCCTGCGATCTTGAGGTTTTTGTTCTGTTGACCTTGCTCCCTTGGGGGTTGATGACCTGGGCCGACTCGAGGAGTCTGTCGAGAATGGCGCTGGCCGCCGCCGCGTCGCCCAGGAAGGCTCCCAGTCCGCGACAGGCCGGTTGGTGGCCACCACGGTGGATGTCGTTCCGTGGCGCCTGTGGATGACTTCCAGAATATCTTCCGTATCGGTGCCTCACGCGACTTCATTCAAATTCGTCCAGGATCAAAAGCTGTGGTGCAACAAGTTGGGCGATCAGTTCGCGCCGTCTGTTGGCTTCTCTTGCGCGCACCAGATCGTCGGCCAGATCGAAGGCGTTTTTCAAGCGTTTTCCATCCGGCTGCGACGGCTGACTGGAGCCGGGGCGCAACACAGATGGGGTTTCCCACGCCGGGAGGTCCGACAAATAGCACGTCCCGTTTTCGTGTACGAACTGTCGGAGGACAGCTCCTGGATCAGGCGGCGCGGGACGCGTGGATTGGGTCAGTCGAAGTCTTCCAGCGTTTTCATGGAGGATCTTGCTGCGCTCAATCGCCGTTTTTTGAAGTCGTCCGGCGCGGCGGTTCATCTCGTCTTCCACCAGTTCGGACAGAAACTGTAGATGATCGGTTTCGCCCTTGCGCGCCAGCATGATCCGCATGGGCAGGCTCTCGGCCATGCCGCCCATGCAGGCTGCGCAGGATGGGTTGGAGGGTCTCGATGCTGGTCTTCATTGGCCCACCTCGCCCATCAATGCGTCGATCATCTCCTGGTACTCGTCCATGGATCGGATAACAGGATCTGTCATCGTCGAATCGGCGAGGCGATGAGTCGGCCGTGTCCTTGCGTCGTTGCGCCTGCACCAGCTCACACAGCTCCCGGAGGCGATGCCAGCTTGCCTCGGGGGCGGGGTCATCTTCGAGCATGCCGTTTCCAGGATCTCGGAGCCAAAGCGCCTTTCCAGATCGCGAATGCCCAGGACGCGCCGGTGCGTACGCGGATGTCTGCCTCGGTCGTCGGACAGGATGCTTTCCGCAAGGCGTTGCAGTGCGGCCCGACCTTGGATGCGCCACGGAGGTACCAGGCTTCGCGTTCGTGCCGCGTTCGATCCATCCACGCCGGATGCGCCCCTTCCTTTCGGACCAGATGCCCTTTGTGCAGGCTGCGGTCGTGGCGGATCTCGAACTTGGACCCGACTCGTGGAGGGCGATAGACACGCACCTCGCGTGCGTCGTACTATACAGACACGATTTGTCCGATCAAGAGATGGCTCACCTCGTAGTGGCAGGAATCCACCTCCACGGTTCCTTGCACACTGACCTTGCGTCGTCCCATCTCGAACAGATGGAACGGGGAGGCCGGAAGTGGTTGCAGTGCAGGCGCCTCCTCACTTTGAAATACCTCCAGGACCTGCCGCTTGTGGCGTCCATGGATGCGCTGGTGCGCGGTGCGGGCCTCCCAGATGCGAAGCCGTTCGTTCAGGGAATCCAATGAGTCAATTTCCGGCAATCCCTTCAGGAAGCCATCCTCGTGTACCGGCAATCGCGCTCCACGCGACCCTTCTGGTTGGGGCAGCCCGGATCGCAAGGCGACAGCAGAATGCCGTAATGGCCAGCCCAGGCTTGGAACAGTGGATGGAGCACGGGATCGTAGCGATGCGCCTGGATGACGGCGGCTTTGAAGTTGTCGATCTTGAGTCGCTCGGGGACGCCTCCAAACTTCTCGAAACCCCGCATCAGTGCAGCCAGAACTGTGCGCGCCGACTGATCCAGGATCGCTTCCCGGTAGCTCATCGCGCTGTGCGACAGCGTCAGTACCAAATCCAGGTGCGACGCCGCACCACTTGGCCAGAAGCCTCGCGCAAGACCAAACGAGGCCCCTCCAGGAAGTCCATTTGGGCCTCTTCGCCGGGAAGTACATCCAGATGCTGGAACCATTTCCGGGTGATTGGCCTTGACCTTGTGGACCAGACGCTTCACCGAATCCTCTCCGCCCAGGAATCCGTGCAGATCGGTCCAGATCCTGCCAGATCCGACGAGCCCCAGACCACGCTTCAGATAGGCACCGATTGCCTCCAAATGAGGTTTCAATAGGGCGCTGCGCGTCGACAAAACCGGGATAGGGTCAGGCGCTACCTCCTCCGTGGTGGCTTGCTCGATACCCCAGGGATCTCGGACAGGTTCCCCGGCGAGCACTTCAAGGCCAGGTGCTTCCCTTTGAGCGAGATCCCCGGTGAGCACTTCGGGTGCAGATGCTTCCTTTTGCCCCAGGGTGCGACTCAACTCCTGGACCGTTTTGGGCGAGCTGTGCGTCAATCGACAGATCGAACGCCTGGAATGCCCCTGCCGCAACAACGTCAGGATCGTGGTTTTCTTGTCCATCGTGATGAAATTCCCCATGTGTCCCCGGTAAACTCCGGAGGGTAAGCACAGGGGCATTCAACCGGGAAGACTGCTTCCCTTTGAACCCTCCGAACTGCTCGTTACCGCTTCCCTTTGACTGCTCGCCAACAGCCTCCATCGATCGAACATGGCTGGTGGATGCGGATCGCGATGGTCGGGCAGACCAGCTGTTTCTGCATTTCGAGGCTCCGATCGGAAACGCGGATCGAGATGCGAGCCTCCCGGAATGGGTCCATCTGACTTGGAGTTCCGCATCGGACACCGCCACCCTGACCTCACCGGTTTTCCTGGTTGGACCGGATTCAGCTACATGGTCGGTCAAAGCGGGACCGCTCGCCCCGAACGCCACCATCGGATCTGGAGTCGGAGGAACTGGCGCACTAGCCTTGCGTTTCCAAGGAGGTGTGGAAAAATCGTATGCCGTCCAGGACTCGGTTGCGCCCATCCTGATCAAAGCCACGGGTCGTCCTGGATTCGTCATGGATACGCTTTTCCTCACCTTTTCCGAACCGATGGATGTTCAACAAGGACTTTCCATGAGTAACACGGAGGGAAAGAATGGGGAAACAACCGGGTTCTTGCCATGGAGTAGTATCCCGCAAGTGGCGAACGATCTGAAGAGCCTTACAGCTACCGTGGATATTTTTCAACTCGGATTCCTTGCAGACTCCGTTCGCTTGTCATATATCGGCTGTGGCCTGTATTCAAAAAATGGAACACGCGGTGGTGGTGGACCTTGGATCCCACTGGTGCAACCCGATCGCCCTCCCGTGGACGCAGCATTCTTCGATCGAGATAGCGATGGCTATGTGGACCATGCCAGGCTCAGGTTCCAATCCCCACTGCGCAGCAACCCGAGACTTGAATTCCATTGGGTTCGGAGATCCGGAAAATCGACTCCACCCAGGGCATGACCCTCTCGCAGGATCGGCGGGAAGTGCTTGTCGATTTCCGTCCCAACGCATTCCACAACCCTTCGACGTCCGTCTGGACAGACCAATGCTTCATGCATTCCGCAAGCGAAGGCATCGATTTCGTCTACCAATTCCCCTGCGCAGATTCTGTCCCTCCGATGATCCGGAAGGCTGAGCTATTTCCGGCTCAGTACCGGATCGGGAAAATGGCGACGATCACATCGAAGGGCGATACCATCTGGGCCTACAGTGTCGTTCATGGTCAGTTGGATACCATCCAGATCCAACTCTCCGAGCCCATATCCATACCGACGCGCGTTCTTCACCCCGAAGGCTATAGCAGAGCTGGACGTCCATATCCTATCAGCTGGGTTATGTGGCACCTGGATTCCGTGACGCTCCGATTCGCGAACCCACTCGATACGGCAGACACTCTGGGTTTGATGGCCCCTGGCGATACCGTATGGTTCTCCGCCATCTGCGACTTGTACGGAAACTGCCCTGAATTGGTTTCCGCACGCATCGCCATGCCCTCCGGGGTGGCCATCCATCCGAAAGCACAGCCATCAACCGTGAAGGAAGGCGACCTGTTCGATTTGCATGGGCGCCGCTGTGGCACTTTTCGGATGGGAGATCGTCTTCCCCGAGGGTTGCGGCCAGGGGTGTACGTCTGGAAAAGCTCCCTGACTGTCTCTCGGGTATATTTGCGCTGACCCGGGTTTTTAACTCGGAGCCGCTCTTTCCACCGATGAGATCTGCAAATTGACTGATTCCCACCCCGTGCACCGCTGGACCACGGAGGTTTGTGTTTCAGAACCAGAATGGACTCCAGATGACAACCTGGGCGGTACTTATGGAAAGGAGAATCCAAACGATCCCTCGTTCCTGAAAGGACCACCCCATGAAAACCTTCCCCCTCCTGCCTCTGGCCTTGGCCCTCGCCTCACAGGCCGCGAACCTCTACCCACTGCCTCCCGCGAAGGAACTTGGCTTCCCGGCCTACGGGCATCAGAAAACCATGATCGTCAACGATGATCGAGGTGGGCCATGGAGATTCATGGCGACCGGCTGGAACGGCCTGGTCCAATTCCAAGGGTATGAATACGCCGGGTCTCCGAAGACTTGGAACGAAAAATGGGACTCCAAGACGATGACAGAAATCGGATTTCCTTTGGGAGTCATGGGGTTGGCCCGCTCGAAAAAACTGTTCATGGCGGTTGGCAACGCCCAAGACCCGACAACCTACAACGCGCTGCCCCCCAGGTACGCGATCTCCACCGATGGTTTGGCCTGGACCACCCTTGCGGGCACAACCTCTGGCTGGATGATGTCGTTGGCCTATGGCGATGGCACTTGGGTCGCAACCGGAAGCAAGTCCACGGGAATTGGCGAATGGGTCGGACAGATCCAGTACTCGAAGGATGATGGCGCCTCGTGGCAATCGGTGCTGCTGGGCGAGCGTGAAAACCTCATTCGTGCTTTCTGGAACGGCTCCCTGTGGGTCGCGGTTGGTGAAAAGCGGATGACCGGGATGGGAGGGGCGTTTCTCGAAACCCGCATCTACACATCTGTTGACGGCGTGAGGTGGACCTTGCGAAGTTCCCCTGGAACGGTGACGCTGAATTCCGTCGTGTGGGGGCACGGCAAATGGGTGGCAGTCGGAGAAAGTTACCCCTATCGCGGCACACCCTGCCCGATCATCCTGAATTCTGACGACGGCATCTCCTGGACGGATGTCAGCCCCCTGGCCGACGAGAATGGATTCCTTACCGATGTGGACACCACCATGTTCGGGTTCATCGCGGTGGGCCATCGTCGGGTGATCCATTCCTTCGATGGCATCCATTGGGAACCGGTCTACGCGAACCCCACACCCACGTTCCGCGCCGTGAAGACCATACCCTTCGCCCACGAAGGATCCGAAATCTACCTGCTGGCCGACACCGGTCGCGCCTTCCAGGATACGTTGCCGGAAGTTGTCAAAGTATCATCGATGGGCATTCCGGCACACTCCGAGGCGAGGGACTGGAAGAGGATCGGAAACCGTCTGCTTGTTCCCGCCGCCACCGGCGCTTCGATCACCGTGACCATCGCGGGGATCGATGGACGCATCGAGCACTCGACATCCGCCCGGGTGGACGAGGCTGGCGGGGTGACCTTGCCCTCGCGGCGAGGCGTTCAGGCGGTGACCGCCAGGACAAATTCCGGCGCATCTTTCAGTTTCACCGTGGTGAACCCGTAAGGCGCAAGGTTTGGACCCGGCGGAACCTCGACGACGCTCCCCTTTCGCGCGGAGAACCCGATTCTCGGCATCGCCGCGGAAAGGGAAAGCGCCTAGAAACGAGGCATGGCCATTGTGGGGGCAGATCCGGATTGGCTCTGGAACCGCAGAATCAGAAGGCCTTTGGACTCGATGGGCAGCGTGGAAGGTCAGAGAAGCTCGTAATCGAAAGAGCCCTCGTCGGCCCTCAGCGACATCCGGTTGCTGGCAGGAAACGTCAAGGGCCATTCTTCCTTGAGAGGAAAGAAGTCGGTGACCACGGTCCAGGAAGTGCCGTTGGTGGACTCCGACATCTTCACCTGGTCCAAGACCAGAGTCGATCCGGCGATGTTCCATGTGCCTTCCACCCGGGTCCACTTGAGCGTACCCGTGGCCGTCGGCAACCTGGTGATCTGGCGATACGATCCACCGGCAAGGATTTCCAAGGTGGATTCAAAAGGCATCTCCAGCGCTTTCCAGGATCCGACCACCTGCTCCTTGACCGTGGGCTTCACCAACGCGGGCGCCACGCCTTTGCGGTAGACATAACGCTGGCCGTCGCAAGTCAGTACAAGGGAATCTCCGCCCTTGTCGTAACTGCACTGGTACTCTGGAACGAAGTCCTTGAAGTCGGCAGCAGCTCCGCCATCCACACTCCGCGTCGCCGACTTCGTGCGGACGGTGATCTTCCCCGCCCCGACGCCCCAGCTTCCCAGGAACACATGGCGGTAGATCTTCCCGTCCTCGAGCATGTCGAGCACGGACCGTGCGGAACTGTCCGCGGAAAACTCCATCGTCTCGTTCCTGCCAGGGGAGACTTCAAACCAGGATCCCACCAGGGCGGCATCCATGCGGGGATTCGCTGTCGGAGGTTTGGGGGAAGGATTGGATGCGGTGGGCGAGGTTTCGTTCGTGCAGGAAACAAGGCCCATGGCAAGGGCCGCGGCGAGGAGGCTGGCGATCATTGAGCTTTTCATGCTGGATCCTTTGGAATCTGAAGTGAACGGAGGAGTCCGAAAACCGTCGGCTCTCCCGACTCGAAAAAGAATACGGGCGCACCCTGCCGCCACCAATGGATCGACCCCGCTTGGTGTTGTCAAATAAGGATTCTGTACGGAAGGAAACAACTCTGAAATGATCTCCGCGGGATCGAGGAGCGACGACCGGAAGGATCTCGCAAGATCACTTGGTGATCTAGTAGATATCGATGTCATCCGTCATCAGTGGAGGTCCATCTTCCACTCCATATTCGCCCCGACCGAAGGCCATCTCGTTGTCATCAAGACCTCCATTTTTGAGCTCTCCGTTCCGGGTGTTGTCAAATGGGGTCTCGCCCCGTGCTCTCCTCCAGTATCTTTTCCGCAATGGCCCAACCGCCGATCCTGTCCTACACCGACTACAGACTCTACATCAAGGATTGTCTGGAAAGCCTGCGAGAGTCGCGGCCATGGTTCTCCCTGCGCTATCTGGCCGGCCAGATGGAGTTGGATGCGGGGAACCTCGTGAAGGTGGTCCAAAAGGACAGACACCTTCCCGACCGTTGTCTTTCCGCCTTGTCCAACGAGTTGGGACTGAACCTGCGCGAGACCGAATACCTCGAGCACCTGGTGAGGTTCGCCAAGGCCCGCAATTCGCGCAAGGAACAGGATGCCTACGAGAAGCTCCTGGAACTCAAATGCGCGAAGGCCGATGTTCTGGGACGCGACCAATACGCCTTCTACAAGGACTGGCGCTGCACGGCGGTGCTGGCGCTCCTGCACCTGGACAATTTCCGCGCCACCGAGGCGGCGATCGCCGACCACCTCCTGCCCAAGGCCCCCGTTGAGGACGTCCATCGGATCCTGCGGCTGCTGGAAGAGCTCGGACTGGCCCGGAGAGGGAAGGCGGGAAGATGGATCGCCTGCAAAAGCTCGCTCACCACGGGACCGGCCTGGAAGGACCTCGCCGTGCGCGCCTTCCAGCGGGAGACCCTGGGCCTTGCCCTGCAGGCGCTGGACAGGATCCCCAAGGAAGATCGCGACATCTCCACCTTGACCGTCACCCTGGCCAACGAGGATCTGGAAAAGCTCAGCGCGCTCAAGCTAAATTTCCGAAAAGCCGTACTCGATTTGGCCGCGCAGGCAAGCCGCTCCGATCGTGTCTGGCAAGTCAACCTCCAGGTCTTCCCACTTTCGCGCAGCGGTGAGGAGCGCTCTTGAAATCCAATTCCTGTCTTCTGCTGCTTGTGTGCTTCTTGCTTTCCTGCGGGAAAAGTTCCGATGCACCCGTCGCCGCAGGAGGATTCGGATCGGAGACGACCAACGGAATCCAGGTTCGCGGCCAGTCCGAACCCGGCCTTGTGCTCACCGCTCGGCGATTGGATGGCTCGGGGGACACCACCGCCATCCGCGCGAATTCCGTGACCGGCACATGGGAAGCCACCCTGGCTGCAGGTGAATGGCTGATCCTGGCCCAATCCGGCGACAAGGCTTTCGCCCGCTACCTGGGTGTTTCCGCCAAGGACACTCTCCTGTTGCTGGGCCAACTTTTCACCTCGCCTCGATCCACCGTGTTCGGACGGGTGCAAGGCCCCCTGCCGGGAATGCGCGTGGTGGTGGAAGGCACCGATCGCTCGGTGGATGTAGCGGCTGACGGAACCTTCGGCCTGGACCGCATCGCGCAGGGAACCTACCTGGTGTCGCTGATGCAGGGCTCCAAGCTGGTGCAGCGCCGGATCTACGCCACGAGCACGTTCCTGGAGTTCGATCCCGGCGACCCATCTCTCCTGCTGGGAAGCTTCGACGACGAGATGAACCTCAATCCGCTGGATCCCCTGCTCGCGGGAGGATGGAGATTGGACGGCGACGAGAGCTTGGTGGATTCGGCTGGCCAGTCTCCCGATTTCTGGGTGGACGACTGGCTTCAATCCCAAGGTGCCCTGGAAGAACCAGGCAAGAGCCTGCACCTTCGGTTGTGGTGGAGCATCGACGCCGACACCACCCGAAGGGCCCGTGTGGTCTACGATTTCGGCGGCCGCTGGGGCACCACCATCACCAGCATCTCCGACGAACTATACCCCATCTTCCGTTCCGACTCCCTGGTCTTCTGGGCCAAAGGGGATGGACCCCTCGCGGTGCAGGTTGGATTGGAACCGACGCCACCCGACACCTTGGATCTGCGCTTCGCCATGAAAGACGTGGTCTTGACCACGCAGTGGAAGCGGTATGCGCTGAGTTGGTCGGGGTTCGTCCTGGACGGAATCCCCCTCGGCGCCGGATTCCGTCAACACCGTGCGGCGGAAATCGCCTTTTCCGTCGGCGCAGGGAACTTCTGGCTGGACAAGGTGGCGATCACGCCGGCCTCACCAGACATTTTCTGGCGCTGAACCGCATCCAGCGACGGAGGCAGCGAACCGAAAGCCCCACGCGGCGGATCAGTCCGGGAGGAGCTTGGCCGCCGCCTGGTACCACGGCCCGTGTTCGGCCCGTTTCCGGACGATCTCCGGCGTGATGGTCCCCACCATCTTCCGATGGTTGGAAGAACACCAGTGCAGCACGGCGGCATTTTCCGGAAGCACGGAACCGGCTTGGAAATACCGCGAGGTCTGGCTGGGCGGAAATTGATAGAAGACCTCCGGCCCCATCCGACGCGGCCTGGGTGCGTCTCCGGGCTCGAACCAGCCGAGGTTCACCAGGCCCGGCCCCAGCGAAAACCGGATGGCGGGGTCCTGGGTCAGGGCGAGCGTCAGAAGCTGTCGAATCCAGGCGCCGCCCGGCGGGCAGGCGAGGACTGCGTTGTTGAGCTCCAACCGTCCCCAGACCGAGCGCAACGCCGATTCCAAGCGGGAGGTGGCGGGAAGGCCCGCTCGCGCCAGGGCCCATGACACGGAAAACGCCGAAATGGAGGGGATCATGATGGGATTGAACCCGGAGGTGACCCGTTCTTGGTCGTGGCGCCAGACCCACTCCTCCCCGACCACTTCGCCTTCGGTGGCCACCGTATCCAGCGGGGCCAAGCACAGGGTATCGCAATCCAGGTACCATCCGCCCTCGGCGTGGAGGATCGCGAGCCGTTCCAGGTTCGAGCGTCCTGCCGGGTAGGCTCCGGGCACCGCCCGGTGGAGATCCACCAACCGCGCGCCGATTTCCGGCACCGATTCCAGGAGCGCGACGGGATCCATCTCCCGAAGGGTGCCCAAACCGGAAACATCGTCCCACCAGCGGCTTTCCGGGCGGGTTCCGATGTGCAGTTGGATGTCCCACTCGGGGTGGAACCGCCGAGCGGAACGAATCGCCAAGGCGAAGGGAAGTGGGAAGCGCTTGCCGCTCCAGACGAAATGGATCTTGTGTGGAATCACGTGCAGACGCACAAAGATAGCCAGCCACTTCGCGCCCAGATCCGCTCGTTGTGAACCCTTGTCAGGCATGGTACACTGCCAGCTAATATGATTCGTTTGGAAGATGCCTCGTGGGGGCTTCGGGTCGAGATGCAGTCGAGCCCGACGAGGATGGAACTTTCCAAGTTCCTGGACGATCTGCGCAAATCGCTGCCGTCGGCGCGGCCGTTTTTCGGGATCATCTTCGATCTTTCCACCACCGGCCCCATCAATCCGGAAGTGCGGGACCTGTTGCTGCACTCCATGCGCTTTCTCGCCTCGCGCGGGATGGTCCGCACCGCCGCGTGCGTCGCCAACGGATTGCTCGCATCGCAGTTGCGGCGGCTGCTGCGCGAAGCGGGCACGGGTGAGGGGCTGCGGTGCATCGATGTCCACAAGGACGGCTGGAAACTGGCCGCCGAACATTGGGCTGTGTCGGGTCACGAGCCGGGGGCTTGCCTGTTCGTTTCAGGCAACCCCACCAGCGAGATGTGACCCAAAGGATCCTCCCCGCTCAGGCGCGGGCGGCCATGTCCTTGAGCAATTCCTCGATCCGACCGAACACTTCACGAGTGGTTTCCCAATCCGGAAGCAACGTCACGCGAAACCGGTTCTTGTAGGCCACGTTGAAACTCGTCCCCGGAGCCACCAGCACGTGTTTTCGTTCCAAGAGCTCCAATGCGAATTTCTGATCGTCGAATTGGGCGATGGATTCCGGATTGACCCCCACGAACGCGTACATGGCGCCCATGGGCTTTTCCACTTCCAGAAACTCGCTGCTGCCCACGCATTCCAAGAGGGTTTGACGAGTCTGGAAGAGCCTTCCACCGGGGCGGGTCAAATCCAGAATGGACTGTTTTCCCCCCAACGCGGTTTGCACCGCCCATTGCCCTGGCACGTTCGAACAAAGCCGCAGGGAGGTGAGTAGTTCCAAACCCGCGAGGTAATCGCGAGCGCCATCTTTTTCCCCGCTGAACGTCAACCAACCTACGCGGAACCCGCAGGCTCGATAGACCTTCGAAAGCCCTCCGAACGTGCCGCAGAGCGTCTTTTTGACCAGCGTGGCCATCGGGACGTGTTCGGCTCCATCGTAGAGGATCTGGTCGTAGATCTCGTCGGAAAACACCACCAATTGGTGTTCCTCGGCCATGCGGGCGATGGCTTCCAGAACCGGCCTGGGGTAGACCGCACCGGTGGGGTTGTTGGGCGAGATGACCACGATCACCTTGGTGCGTGGCGTAATCAAGGCTCGGATTTCTTCCGGGTCTGGGATAAACCCGTTTTCCGGTCGACAGGGGTAGTGAACCGGTTTGCCACCATGGAGCACGGTGGCCGCGGTCCACAAAGGGTAGTCCGGGCTGGGCAGAAGGACTTCATCGCCTTGTTCCAGCAACGCGTTGAGCGAAAGCAAGATGAGCTCGCTCACGCCGTTTCCCATGAACACGTCGTCGGATGTCACATCCAACACGCCGCGCGTCTGCTGCTGCATCACCACCGCCTCGCGGGCAGGAAAGATTCCCTTTTGATGACTGTAGGCATCGGCTTCGCGCAGGTTTTCGATCATCGCCAAGCGCATCGTTTCCGGAGCGCGAAAGCCGAAGGCGCCGGGGTTGCCGATGTTGAGCTTGATGATCTCGTATCCTGCTTTTTCCAACTCCAGTGCACGGCGAGCCAGGGGTCCGCGGATCTCGTACTTCACTCCATTGAGCCTGGAACTGGGCTGGATGCTCCTGGGTTTCATGGGACACTCTCGCTTCTGGGAAAACGTGGAAAAATACGACTATAGGCCCGGCCGAGATGGCCGGACCCTTTTTGTGGGAACGTCGGCGCTCGGTTCAGGCCAAGGCGGCGGCGATGGTAGCTCGTGCTGCCAATGCGCGAGCGGTCGGAGCGGTGGCTCCGGCGGCGGCGAACAAAGCTGGCACGAACAAGTCCATGGAGTGAGTTTAATATTCCCCGCCGATTTTTGCTAGAGCCGCCTTCCTGGTCGGGAATTGTGTTTTGACCAACTCCTTGTGTTGCCTGGAGGCTTCCGATTGCTAGATTGTGACACTACGATGACGGAGATTTCGCCTGTTGTTGCATATGCGGCCCTGGGTACCAACCTGGGCGACCGTCCCCAAGCTCTCTGCCGGGCTCGTAACTGGATTCAGCGCATCGCGCTGGAAGGCAAGCTGGAAGAGAGCCGCATTTTCGAGACCGTGCCGGTAGGGCCAGGTGTGCAGGAATGCCACTTGAACCAGATCGTTCGGTTTCAAACGCTTCTTTCGCCGGAGCAGATCCTGCGCTTTTTCAAGGAAGTGGAGCTGTGGCTCGGTCGACGCAGCCGGCCTCGTCTGCACCCCCGCGAAATCGACATCGACCTTCTGTTCTACGGCGAAACCGACATCAACCTTCCGGAACTTCGGGTGCCCCACCCGGGCTGGGCGGCGCGCTCGTTCGTGCTTGTCCCGCTTTTGGATCTGGACCCTGACTTCCACTGCCCGGTCACCGGCATCTCCGCCCGCGCCTGCCTGGAAGAACACTGTCCCCATGCTTTCGAAGAAGCCTGGGCCTGGTCACCGGAAGTCGCTCTGGCGGTTTGAGGTCTGGGAGCGAATCGCCAAAGGCGGGAACTCGGCGAGGAATTCATCCTGAAGCAAAGGGGGCGTCCCTTGCTGGACTCAGCAGCCTCCGCACTCCGGTTCCACTCGATCGATCCATGCGTCCAAATGGCCTTGGGAATCGAAATGCGCCACCAGGTTGGCGGCTTGGCCATCGCAAGTTTCCGTCACCGTCCAGGCCAGGAAACCTGCGCGATCCACCGCGGGGCGTCCAAGAAGCGATATCAACTCTTCGCGATCCATCCCCGCTCGGATCGTCTTGCCTTTGTAGGTGACCTGGATGGCATCCCCTTCGAAATACGAGTGTTGCACCCGTTCCTTCGAGCCCCATGTCGTGGACGCACTGTAACTCTTGGGATAGGAGTCTTCACCGCACTCGTCGGAGAAGTTGGAACCCACCACCATCTCCCAGGTCTGTTCCATTTCTGGGATCGTCGGCCGGTCGTCCACTGAAATGGTGTCGTGAGGCTCCAGCAGAATTTTGGAGAGATCCTCTCCCTTCACTCGGCCCCACTGAGCCTCCAGGGAGTCTCGGCGATCGAGCAGAGACAGGGGAATGTCTTGGCAGCGCAATCCCTCCAAAGTCGCCCCAAGTCGCTGCAGTTTTTCGCGCTCGGACGGACTGCAGAACGCAACCCCCCGGATTTCCACGGACAGCTTGGCAGGCAGGATCTTTTCCGTGTATTCACAGTTCGAGCGCCCGTGCGGACACTCCATGGGCACATCCACCCAGCGGACATCGCCACCCTGGATGGACAAGCGCTCCGAAATTTTTGCTCCGAACAACGGAAGCACATCGGCCTTGGCGTCCACCAGCTCCAGCCGATCGACAGCCACATCGGCAAGTTGCAGCACCTCGTCGGAGGCCAATGTGCATCCGGTCAGACGGATCCGGCGGAAACCCACCGAACGCAGCCGGCCCAGCCCTCCGACATTGTCCTTGGATCGACAAGAAACGTCCAGGAGCACCGCACCATTCTCTTCCGACACCTCCGAGGCCCCCGGCGCCCTCCCGAACCGGTCGCGAAACCAGGATTTCACAAGTTTTTCTCCCTCTGGCGGCCCGCAGCGGAGGCGATGCAATCCGGAGATGATCCACCCCGGAAATCCGACTCTCTGGTCCTGGGCTCGGCACAACCGCGTCCCTTCCACCAAAAGCATGACCGTGAAATCGTCCGACATGCCGCGACTTCCGTAGGTCGCGGTGTCCTCGCCCAGCACCGAGAGGTCCAACTCGGAAAAATCGACGATCCAGGTTGGCTTGGGACCCGAGGAATCCACGCGCACGCGCGCACCGGCACGCTCGGATTTTGTCAGGAACGAATCGCGCCGGGAATCCAACAATCCATTGCGCCAAAGGGTGCCCTCGATCCAATGCCGGAGATCATACGGAACTTCGACGCCAGACTCCTCGGGGGGTGGCTCCTGGCCGCCGACCACCATCGCGGTGGTGTCGGTCGAAAAAAGCCCCACATCGCCGGCTCCCTCACGCTTGACGCGCACCCACACGATGGCCGAGGCTACCACAAGGACCATCGCGATGGCCAAGGCGATCTGCTTTTTCATGGATCCTTCTCCGTTAGATTCAACAACCGCACATCGGCTGGGATCGATCGTACCATCCGATCAATTTTCCCTCCGCGTCGAAGCGCGCCTGGATGGAAAACGGCTCCTGGTCGCACTCCAGGTAGGATCGCCAAGCGAGGAATTCCCCTTTGTCCAACGATGGCGATCCCACGATCGAGATCAACTGGGCGCGCGTCATTCCAGAGCGGATCCTCTTTCCGCGCACGGAGACTCGTATCGCCCCGCCACGCAGGAAGTAGCGGTGGTTGGCCCCTCCATCAACCAAATCGATCCCATCCTTGTCGAAACGAATGACCCTGGGGGTAAACGCGAGTGGGCCGGGTTCGCTCCAGGGATCGTCGTCGATCCCCACCGCCTCCGATTTCGTCAAAACGGCGGTGTCGTAGACGGGCATATCCTCGTAGGTCAATCCCGCGGATCCCTTGGCGGCTCCCCTTCCGTCGCGGGTCCTTTCGAACTCCTCTTCCCAACGATCCCGTTCGGTGAACAGATCGAACGGATAACCCTCGCAGCGGGTCGAATCCACCAAAAACCCGCAAGCTCGCAGTCGTTTGGAAAGCTCTGGCCTGCAAACGGCAAGACCGACCAGCGCGAACCGTGCACCCGCGGCGATTCCGTCGGCGGAAGCCCCATCTCCGATGCCGTTTGAGGATTTCAAGTTAACCCAGGTGAAGTCGCCGCCCTCGATCCGCAGTTCCTGTTCGATGCGCCCGGAATATTCGAAGGCCCTGCCGTGCGCATGAACAAGGGATAGTCGACGTAATTTGTCAGGAAGGGACCTCTGTTCCTGCACCGGAAGCACGCATCCTTCGATTTCCAACGTATCCATCGGGACGTTGATCAAAAGTCCGATCCGACGCAATGTGTCCGGACGCGAGCACGCCATCCGCAGAAAATCAACGCCTCCTCCGGGCTCGAAGCGCAGATCGGAACCGGTCGGATCGCGTCCGAACTGTGCGGCAAACCAGCTTCGAGCCGCCTGCTGGTCGTCTGTCGACGAACACCTGGTCCGCTCCAGACCTTCGAGCTTGTCCGCGATCCAGGCGGAATGGCGCACCTTTCCCGGTCGATCGCAAAGGCGTGTGCCCGCCACGAGCACACGGACTCCAAAATCCGTCCAGTTCTCGTCGATGCCGTCCCCCAGAACCCCGACGTCCATGTTTTCGAAATCGACCGTCCACGTGTCGCCGGAAAACCGCAGTCGGGTCCGCTTGGAAAGATCCTTCGAAACGAACGAATCGATCCACGGCAACTCTCCGGACCGGCGCAGGGTGCTCCAGATCCAGTTTCGCAAGGGAGCCGGAACATCCCCGGCATTCCCCGCCTGGATGGCTCCCGAGGTAGCGGTGTCGGGCGCGGTGGAATCGATCCGGCGAAATGGCACGGATGTTTCCGTCTTCGAAGGCTTGCAAGAGCACATCCATAGGACAACCAGGGTTCCAGCCACCAGGATGCTCGGTCGGGATCGGGACATCCTGGAAAACGTAATACCAGGCCGGAAAATTTTTCAGGAAAGCCACGCTCGCCACCAGGGCGGATCGCGCCGAACCACCGGCCTGACCAAGTCCATCCAGGGATGGTCGATGCGGGCCGAGGGATGGGAAGCGTCGCCGCGGGTGCGGGCCGAGGTGAGGTAGAGCCGGTCGCGCGCGCGGGTGCAAGCCACGTAGAAGAGTCGACGTTCTTCGTCTTGGTCGAACGGCAGCAACTGGGACGACTCCCCCGCATCCCTGTCCTGGGCGATCACGAAGACCACCGGCCACTCCAAGCCCTTGGCCGCGTGGATGGTCATGGTCTCCACTCCGACGGGCAAAACCACCTCCGCCAAAAAGTCCTTGATCTGGCGGTGAGAACGCCCGAGCACGCAGATTTCGCGCGCCTGGACACCCCGTGTCAATTCTTGACGAATCTCACCCAGGACCCAGGCGGCTTCGTCCTTGCCGGCATTCGCGCGATGCCAGATCGGCAGGCATTCGCTTCCCTTGCGCCGTGCCGACAGGATTTTGCGAAAGCGCTTGGGCTTGTCTGGAAACAAGGCGTTGGCCGCGTCCAACACGGGCTGGAAACTGCGGTGGTTGGCGGTCAAGGCGATCACCCTGCCTTCGGGGTGGTCTTCGGTCCAATCCAAGACATTGCGAACCTCCGCGCCGCGAAATCCGTAGATCGATTGATCGTCGTCACCCACGGCAACCAGACGCGAGCTGCCTTCCGACAGGGCTTTGAGGAGCCGGTACTGGGTGCGATCGGTGTCCTGGAATTCATCGACCAACACCGTACGGGAGCGCTCTCTCCAGCGGGTGGCCACTTCCTGCGAACACTCCACCGCCTCCAATGCTCCCGCCAGCAGATCGTGGTGCTCGGCGATTCCCGCCGTGCGCTTGTGCGCTTCCCACGCTGTCCAGTCTTCCGCCCAGGACAGACCACGGGCTTCGCGCGGACGTGCGCATCGGGCGGTTTCGCGGGTCCATTCCCCGGCCGATGGCGCCGAGAGGGTTCCGGAACGAAAGCGTTCCTGCCAAAATCGCGAGAACTCCAAGGCCAATTCGGACTCGGAAAGCAGCCTGGGAAAATTCCTCCATCCGGCGGCGCGCCAGCCCTGGCCATCGGCCTCGGCCAAGATCGCGAAACCCAACGAGTGGAAGGTGCGGATGCGAGGGACCTCGACGCCTGCCGGCAGCAACGCCTCGGTCCGCTCGCGCATTTCTTGTGCGGCTTTGCGGGTGAAGGTCAAGGCGAGGATCGAATCACTCGGACTTTGGCGGCATTCCAGCGCCAGTCGGCGAGTGAGCACGGTCGTCTTGCCGGTGCCCGCTCCCGCCAGCACCAGAAGGGGGCCCTGGGACTGGAAATCGTGGAGCAAAACCTCGCGCTGGGCGGGTTCCAAACCGGACAACAGATCCGCAGGGGATGCGGAGGGGACGGGGAGGGACATCGACCGAAAAGATGCATTCGCTCTGGTGCCTCTCGCTACCTTTCCGGAGGTGATTCAGTTCCTGCACGTCACGCACACCTACGAAGGCACCTGGAAGGGAATCGACGACATCACCTTCCGGATCGAGCCGGGAGAATTCGTCTTCCTCACCGGCACCAGCGGGGCAGGGAAAACCACCCTGCTCAAGCACATCTACATGGAAGAGCTTCCGGATACCGGCAGAGGTGGTCGCGTGTTGATCGGTCTGCCCGGCGAAGATGTGTTCGATTCCAACCGCATCCGCCGTTCGCGCATCCAGCGCCTGCGCCGGGACATCGGGGTGGTCTTCCAGGATTTCCGACTCCTGACCGACCGCGATGTCTGGGACAACGTCGCATTCGCCCTGCGGGTTCGCGGCCATTCCGGAAAACTTCTCAAACGCCGCATCGAAGACGTGTTGGAGCGCACGCGCCTCACCAGCCGCAGGCACGCCCATCCCCACGAGCTGTCCGGCGGAGAGCAACAACGCGTTTCGATCGCCCGAGCCATCGCCGGGGAGCCCTACATCGTGCTGGCCGACGAGCCGACCGGAAACCTCGACCGCGAGAACGCCGAAGGGGTTTTGGACATCTTCCGCCAGCTCCACGCCTCCGGCACCACCATCGTGATGGCCACCCACGACCTCCAGCTGCTGGAACGGCTGCCTCATCGTCAGCTCCAACTTGAAAATGGACGCTTGAAGACCAGGTGGTTCTAGTGGGATCATCATAGGGGAACATGATCAATCCATCCTCATCCGAAATATCTTCCTCCCTGACGCGTTCCAGCGCGTTCTCCAGATCTTCCCTCGGCCTGGAGGGAGGGCCGTTGAGCGACAGTGGTTTCGCCAGCGGAGGTTCCATCGACCCCAACGGCACCAGCCATCTGGAGGGCCCGGTGCCGCTGCCCACGGAATCCCCCTTCCTTTCCGACCACGGTGTTTCCGAAGAGGACATGGCCGCACGTGCCCCGGCAGCCACCCCTCCCGGTCTCAGCCAATTTCCGGCCACATCTGCTTTGCCCGGAGCGAGTCCTGCGGCCTACGCGGCGGCGGGAAAGACCCAAGCCGTGCCCAGATCGGTGGTCAATCCTGGCTCTTCCAGTGGATCGGCGCCACGGGTGGAGGCGGATTCGCTGTCTTCCTTCCCGTTGTTCACTGCGGAAAATGCGGCGGAAAATCCCTTTTCGGCCCAAGGCTCGGGGGCCATCCCTCGCGCCACCTCCACGTCAGATCTTGTCGAGCGACTCCGCTCGATCCTGGTGACCACCACAGATTCCCTGCAGGGCCGATTGGTCCAGGAATATCTGGGAGTGGTGAGCTCCGAGGCGTTGGTGCCTTTGGATACCGTTTTGGAAGGGGCCGAGCGGACGGGAAGGTTTTCGCGATACAAGACCTCCCAGCAAAAGCTCAAGGCATTGGAGCAATTGGTGATCGCCGAACTGAAACTGGAAGCCGAAAAGGTGGGCGGCAACGCCATTGTCGGCGCGCAAGTGCGGGTGTCGCTGGACCATTCTGTGGTTCTTCTGATCGCCACCGGCACGGCGGTGTCGGTGCAGTGATCGGTAGGGCTTAGGGATCGGGCATGCCCGATCCCTAAGCCCTACCGATTCTTACAACTTCTGGATCAGCTCCGTCAACGCTTCTTCCTTGGCGTCTTCCTGCAACTGCGTGAGCATGGAAAGGCGGCTGGCCCAGCGTTCATGGATCACGTTCTGGTCGGATTTCAGGGCAGCCACAGGGTCCAGCACCCAATCGCCCAAGACGCGCGCGGAATCCGGTGAAGGGTAAGCCAGCCAAGGGGCGACGTGGCGAATCCGCCAATCGTTTTCCACCGTGGCCACATCCGGAAAACGGCGTCCCACTTCCGCGTCTGTGCGAGCGTCCACTTCCTGCGCGATCCAGGCCCACCACTCCGGGGAGGTCGGCTGCAGATCCGTGGTCATCGCCAAGGCCTGCCAGTGGCGCACCACCACCAGGCAAGAGGGTGCCAGGCCAGGCTCCTTGGCCGCGCTGGCCACCTCGGCCAAGGTCAGCGACAATAAACGAAGGACCGTCCAGTCCCACCCGGTCCGCTGTCCCGCCACGGTCCCAGGACGGCTGGTTTGCCGGAATTCCAACGGCTGCACACGATGGCGAGCCGGATACACCCACCGCACCAGGTCTTCGAACCCGGCCATCAACCATGGGTCGCTTTCTGTCAGCAATTCGCGCAAGGAAGCGACCCACGAGGCGTCCAGTCGCAAGAATTCACGGACCCGGCTGTCGCCGAGCAATGCACGGAAATGGTCTACCCATTGGCGCCCGTTGGGAGTCCAACCTGTGCGCCACCCATCGCCGACCAATCGAGCTTGGCGTTCGAGATCGGGAATTCCAAACCCCACCGTGGGCAGTCCATCCACGGTTTCATTTCCTCGATACTCGAAGGCCGCGATGGCGGCCTGGATGACTTGGGTTTCGTCCAGGCCCAGCGCAGCGCGTGTGAAAGCGGTGGAACTCGCTCCGGGCGAGACCATGGCCTGGGCCACATCATTGGTTTCCAGACTCGATCGAACCGGAGGAGGCGTTTTATCGAAAGTGACCGGCGATGCACCGATCACGGGCGGAATCCGACGAGATTCAGGGAGGATTTTTTCGATTTGCGCGCGAAACTCGCGATGGACGGCGAAGGCCACTTCCTGCTTCCAGCTTTCCTGGCTGCGGGCACGCTCCAACAAGGAACGTTCGCACGCTGCCATCACACCGGAACGGTCGACCAGTCCTGCTTGTCCCAACAATGCATCGCCGGTCTGCCATGCCCACTGGCGAGGATCGTCGGCCAGCACCAATCCAGGGATCAGAGATTGGCCCGCGGAACCCGCGAAGGTACGGATCCAGGAATCCATGGCTGGCCCCAAGGGTGCGCCGGTTTGCAAAACCGCGGAGCGAAGATCTTGGATGGTGGGTTCGCTCCCTCGCTCGCGCAGATACACGCACGTGGAACCGTACAACAGATCCAAGCACCGAACGGTGCGAGCGCCGGTACCGCGGAACTCGGAATTGTATTGGTCGGCGCGCACCGAAAGAACCAGGGAAAATTCCCAAACCGGACGGTCGATCGTGCGTGGATGCTCCAAAAAGGGCTGTTCCATGCGCACGCCCAGAAATCGGAGCAAATCGCAGAAGCCACGCCGACGGGAGGAGTCGGGATCGGAGACCAACGACTGGAGAATCTCGTGGGCATTGGCCACGGACCGAAGGAGCATGAGGCCGGAAGAAGTGGAAAGACGCCGGCGAACCAGCGACCACAGCCGGGCTTCCGCCCAGGTGACGTGCTGGGTTTCACCTTCGAAGAGATCGCAGGCGAAACGGATCAGTCCAAGGTAGGCGCCGGAGCGATACGCGGGATCGCGAGACAAAATTTGCTCGACGGCGATCACGGGATCTGCTTCCCAACCGACCGGGACGGAATGGCGACGGACACGGAAAAACCGGCGCACGTCCGCCTTCAGAGCGTCCCCCTGCAACAAGGTGCGAACCAAGGACCGCGCCCTGGGCGGACGAACTGGAACCTCGGTGAAAGCTTCTACCTGGGGGATTCCTCCCCGAACCGGCATGCCCTGCAGTGCGCTTTCCACGAGATCGACCATTGGGTACGATCTACTCACGAACAGTAATCTACTTGCAGCGATGGCATTCCGACGACCGGATGGTCGTTGCCTCATCGTAGAAGTTCTCGAGATCGTTCGACCCAAAACTCCATTTCCGGATCCTTCCCCCATCGTTCGACGATTTGGCGCCCCACCTGGATGGCTTCCGACTCCCTGCCTAGGGCGAAGGCAACGGAAAGCAAGTAGACGTGGCCTTCCACCAATCGATCTTCCGCGTAGTTGCCGACCATCTCGGAAACCTGCCGCAGCCAGACGTAGGCAGCCGAATAGAACCGGGCAAGATCTTCTCCTTCACGAGCATACTTGGCCTGCATGATCAATGCGACCGCAATCCCAAACCCGTCCGTGGAGGAGCGATCCCTTCCGACACTGCGGAGAGATTCTTCGGCCAACGCCCATGCGCACTGCACGGCCCGGTCCAAACGCGGCATGCCAAACAGCACATGCGTGGGGATCTCCAAAGACTGGTCCTGCACGATGGCCCTGCGCCGCGCGAACCCCTTGGCGAGGCGGTCGATCGAGCCTTCCGGCAAGGTTGCCGGCAGGTGGCCGCCGGCGAAGTCGAACCAATCCACCCGCGAGGATGCGAACAAGCATTCCGGACAGACCGCCACCGCATAGGCATCCACCGCCAAGGCGTCTTCCGGGTGTTCCGGAAGTTGCTGGGGGGTGATCTCATGGGCAATCCATTGGCGCTGGTGCTTGTTGGGATCGGGGATCCAGCCCCGGACCTCGTCGCATCGGCACACCGGACAACGCAGCCGGAAACCCAACAGGTTTCCGGTGCGCACGCCAGATGCCAAAAGGGCGGACAGCCGCTCCGGGGCCATCTCGTGGATGCTTCGCTTGAGTTCGGACAAATCGTTGACCACCGTGTAGGCGGAATCAAGGATGAGCTCGGATTGGAGAGTCGGGTGATCCGCCACCAGCTCCAATGCTCGGCCGTGCTCGGTGAGTCCCTTGTGGAAGTTGCCCAGCAGACGGCGGCCGGACGAATCCATGGATCGTACGCCGGAAAAGTCCAGCACCACGCCCGTCCAGGTGGAATCACGGACTTGGCCGAGGATTTCCCGCATCCAGGCGGAGTCGGTCGCATCCAGTCCGGTTGGACATTCCACGACCATCCATTGGCCGCTGCGGTAGGTTCTGGGAGGTTGTGAGGCCATGTCGACGGTCCGAGTGTACCATTGGGTCCACGCCATGACCAGACTCAGAATCGACTGGACCGAAAACGACGCGCCACTTTCCGTCGTGAACACTCTCCGGGAGGCCGGACACGAAGCTTGGCTCGCCGGGGGGTGCGTACGCGACCTGCTGTTGGGAATCCCCCCGAAGGATTTCGACATCGCCAGCTCCGCCTCGCCCCACGAGGTGCGCAAACTCTTCCCGGTCACGATTCCCGTCCAACCGGAACTGGGCGTGACCATGGTGGTCCTGGGGACCCAAAGACTCGAGGTGACGGCCTTCCGGATGGAAGGGCCTTACCTGGACGGGCGACGCCCTTCGCACGTGGTTCCCACCACCGCACAAGGCGATGTCCTTCGCCGCGATTTTTCCATCAACGGTCTGTTGCTGGATCCCCTGACCGGAGAGATTGCCGACCATGTGGGAGGCCTCGCCGACCTCGAAGCCAAAGTGTTGCGGGCGATCGGCACTGCCCAGGAGCGCTTTTCGGAAGACCATCTGCGCATCCTTCGTGCCGTGCGGTTTGCGGTGCGGCTGGGGTTTGCCATCGAAGATTCCACTTGGCAGGCGATGTGCGCGCAATCCTCCAAGGTCGCGCTTCTTTCTGGCGAACGGATCCACGAGGAGCTGGCCAAGATGTTCGCGCACGGATCCTTCGCGCGGTGCCTGGAGCTTTTGCAGGATTGCGGGGTGATGGCCGCCATCAGCCCCGAACTTTCCACCGCGCTGGAATGCGAGCCTTCGCGCCAACGACTGGCAAGGTGGTTTGCGGCCAAGGAGGTCTCGTCGGATCTTTGGCCCGGGCTGCTCTCGGTTCCGCTTTGCCCCTGGTGGGAAACTCTGGACCCTGCCTTGTGCGGGGCCCCTGTTCCGGTCCAGGATGCCTTACTGGAACGAATTCGTTGTTCCAAAGCCCAAATCGAGGCTGCGCGCCTCCTGGCGACCCGCTGGGGAGACTTGCAATCGATTCCAAGCCAGCCGTCGAAATGGGCCGGCATCTTGCGCGACCGCCATTTTCCAAGCCTCCGGGAGGCTTTGGAGCTCCAATCTTGCGCGGAATCGACCTCGCCTCCGTTGGCCGAGATCGATCGTCTGAGCCATACCCTGCCCAAAGCCCCTCCCCCTCTGGGGGTGGAATTTCAAAAAGCAGGCATTCCCAAAGGTCCCAAACTGGGCCAAGCGATCCGCGAAGCCGACCGCCGGATCATCGACGAGGGCTGTATCCCGGGTCCGGACCTCGTGCAGGCCGTCGCGGAGTTTATCTTGGAACGTTCATGACCGGCGGAATCTTTCTCATCAGCGCCAATCCCGACCACGCGGCTCGCTGGTCGAGATGGATCCTCGACTGGATCGAGCGCTCCGGTTCGGACCTGGAAAACGTCGTCTACCTGTGCGACTCCCCCGCCTTGGCACGGGAATCCTTGGCACTGCCGGTGCGCGAGGGAGATCCTCCAGCCATGGTGCTGGTCGATCGCAGCACGGCGGGATGCGATGCGGACCTCGCACGATTGATTTCCGATTGCATCCCGGAAACCTGGGTAATCGAGATCCTGGCCGACCAGGACGCCCCATCGACGGAAAATGGCTCGATCATGGTCGTGCGGGAATCGGCCAAGCGGGAGGAATGGGAATCGGTCTTGCACCACTGCCTGCACGAAAGCCCCGCCCCGCAATGGTCCAAGGCGATGGGCGATTGATGACGCCTTGACGCCCATTGTTTGTACGACGCCCATTTTGTTAATCGTAAAGACGCCCCGCCGGGGCGTCTTTACGATTAACAAAATGGGCGTCAACGATTGGGCGTCATCGATCGGATGTCGATGGATGATCGTCCGACGGACGGATCACCGCACCAATGGGACGGTGATCCACCAGATTCATCAGCCCGCGGCGGCGCGTCCGAGCGAGGCGACGGCTTCCAGAGCCTCGGCAGGCGAGAAGCCCGTGGCAAGCCAGGCATCAGCGCTACGGCGACGCAGCTTGATGCGCACCGGCTTGCGACGACCGATCACTCCGAAGGCGACTCCGTTGAACTCGGGAAGCACCTCGAAGTAACGATAGAGGCTCACGTGGCGGGTCCAGGTTTTTTCTTCCACCACCACCGCGTCGCATTCCGGCAAGCCGCTGTTTTCCAACGGGTAGTCGCCGCGCAAAGCCGCGACCTGATGGCCTTGGCCGCCAACGGCCTGGCGGAAATGATCGGAGATGGACGAATCGTCACAGACGAGTACGATTTTCATTTTGTTCCCTTAGGCTAACACGATGGGTCCGACGAGTTCAAGACACGCCCGGCGGGGCTCGAACCCACGACCGACGGATTAGAAATCCGTTGCTCTATCCAACTGAGCTACGGGCGCCCGAACCGGACCCGGAACCCACAACGTAGGTCCCGCCGCCCGTGGTGTCTACTTCGTGTTGGCCACATCGAGCAAGGTCTTGGCCAGGATGCGGACGGATTCTTCCGGGTCCGTGGCCAAAACGCGAAGCGCAGGTGCGGATTGTTCCAGGGGAAGTCGGGCCAGCGCCATGGCGGCCTCTCGACGCAAGGCCGGGTCGGCGTCACGCGTAAGCTCCGTGTAACCGGCTGTATCGGAGGTCTGGGGATGGAGCCCAAGGGTCGCCACCGCTTGGAGGCGTTCGCCGGCGGTTGTGGCTGGATCCAGTCCGATGCGCCACAAAATTTTGCGGGAGGCGTCACCGCCCGCCAAAATTCGCTGACGCAGGATGGACATGATCATGGGATCCACGCCTGTGTCTACCGCGGCCCGGACGGCGAGCTCGGCCACATCGGCCCTCAGCAGGCGCTGCTGCAGGATGTCCGCCACCGGTTGGAGGGCCCGCTCGTCGATGTTGGCCGCCGGGCAGTGCACCTGCAGCGGAATCGCCTCGCGATTGGCCAGACGAGGCAATTCCCAGTGGACGGCGATCCACCACCCCGGATTGGCCACCCCCGTGAGCGCCCCTCGCGGCGGGGTGTTGGTCCACCCGAATTCGTTGTTCTGGAAGATCCACGCCTGGAATTCGCTGAAACCCATGGAGACGTGCACGGGATCCCACTTGAAGGAAAGTCCGACGCTTTGACGGATATTGTCAAACTCGTACCAGGCTTCCCAGCCCAGGGAAACGGGGAACTTCGTGTCGCTTTCCAGCGCCAGGTGCGGCACCACGGAAAGGTCGCCTTCCCCGGTGCGCGCCGAAATCGCCGCGCGCGAGCGCACATGGAACTGACTGCGCGAAACGGCCATCCACGCCCTTCCGGACGCCAATCCGTGGGCAGGCGGCTCCTGCCCGAAGAGGTATCCCTCCTTGGGAAACAGCAGATCGTCGAAGCCCAGGGCCAATCCCACCGGGTCGTCGTGTTCGTCGAGGATGCCCGCGCGCAGCCCTAGCGAGATCCCGTCGGAAATCGCCGCTTCCACGGCTAGACGGGAATTGACCGCCATTTCCAGGCGTGCGGCATAGGGATGGCGCACCCGGGAGGAATCCTGGGGGGGATCGGTCTGGAAATTGTTCCCGATCAGTCCCGCGCGGAGCGAGCCGGGCGGCTCGATTTCGGGGTCGGGGACGAAGGGCGTGGCCCATCCGCTCCAGGCCGCGCCGGTGAAGATCCCCGCAACGGCAAGGACAACCTTTGCCGCATCGGATCGATTTCCCTGTCTTCCAACTCTCGCCACTGGCCGTCCTCCAGGTCTCCGAGAGCCCATTCTCCCACTGCGACACGGCACAAGTCCAGAACATCCCGTCCCAGGACCTCCATCATGCGCCGAATCTGTCGATAGCGCCCCTCGCGCAGCACCAAGGTCACGATCCGTCCACGGGCGGTCGCCTCGGCCGGTTTGAGCGGGTCTTCGCCCGGCAAGGCGATGCCGCCCTGCCGGATGCGTTCCAGGTCGTGCTCGGACAGCGGCGCGTCCAGCTCCACCACGTAGGTCTTGGGGTGGTCCCAGCGCGGGTGCGTGAGACGGTGCAGCAGCTCGCCGTCGTCGGTCAGCACCAGAAGCCCGCGTGAGGGGAAATCCAGACGTCCCGCGTACACCAGCCGCTTGAAGGATTCCGGCAGGAGGTCGTAGATGGTTTTCCGGCCTTGAGGGTCGTCGCGAGTGGTCATCACGTTGCGCGGCTTGTTGAACAGCACCACGCGCCCCTCGCGAGGCGGCTGGGCGATCTGTCCGTCCGCTTCCACGAGCATGGAGTCTTCCACCTGGAAGCCCAGATCGCGCACCACGGCACCATCCACCGTGACGCGGCCTTTGCGGATGAGCTCTTCCACGGAGCGGCGCGAGCCCAATCCGCACGAGGCGAGGTACCGATTGATCCTCACGGCAATTCTCCCATCGCTTCCAACAACAGCCCCCAACGAACTCCCAAGTCCGACACGCAGGCGGTCTCCGGCTTGAGGTGCTCCAAGGCGTAGCCCAAGGCCGCCAAGCCCGCAGGCAGGATTTCCGCCCGTCCCGCCGAAAGCCCCGGCAAACGCGCGCGCAGGTGCACCGGCAGTTTGTCCAGCGTCGCGAGCCATTTGTCGATCAGCTCGATGGAAAGCGGCTGGCCTTCCACCTTGCTTCCTTCGTAGACGGCCATTTCCATTTCCAGCGCAACCAAGGTCGTCGCGGTCCCGCCCACGGCCACCAGGGAACTTCCGGCGTAGGTCGGGCGCTTCACATCGGCTTCGCGGAAGGTGAGCTTCACGTGCTTGAGCAAGGCTTCGCGGGTCTTTTCGCGAAACGCCTCGAACAATCGCACGGCACCGATGGGCATGCTGACCACGCGCTTGCCATTGTCGATCTCCATGCTCCCGCCACCCAGATCCACCACCACGAGCTTCTTGGCCTCCGGGTAACGGGCCGCCACGGCTTTGCGAACGATCCGGCCTTCTTCTTCGCCGGACAATACGCGGGGATCCTTTCCCAACACCTTGCGGACGATCGCGATGGCATCGTCCGGGTTCGATGCCTTGCGGACCACTTCGGTCATGCCCACGGCGCGCAGCCTCCCGCCCACCAGGGCGATGTCGCGTCGAAATCCCACCAAGCTTTCTTCCAGCCGCCCCAACGCCTCGGGGTTCATGGGTTCACCCGGTTGCCAATCCTTGCCCAGTCGGCAGATCGACTCCCGTTGCAGGCGAGCGTTCCACACGCCATCGTCCTTGCTTGCGGCCAGAAGCAGCGCCGAGTTGGTCCCGATGTCGACCACCACCTCAAGCACGGTCGATCCCGCCTTTGGCTTCTTCCATGCGGCGGGACAATTCGCGGGCCATGCCGGCCGGATCCTTGACCAACGCCCGGGCCTGGGCCACGGCGTCGTCCACCGTGTCCTGCCCGTAGGTTTCAAGCCATCCGGCCACCAAGGAAGTGGTCTCTGTGCCGGGTACAAGCCCCTGGCGCAGTTCCAGCGCAAGGCCCAGAGCCAGGCGAAGTCCCAACCCCCGGGTCCCGTCGTCGCGCTGGGAAATCAGTTCGTCGAGGCGCACGATGCGTTGGCGAAGTTCGGTGAGAGCTGGGTCGGTCGATTCCATATAAGGACGGGAAACATACTTCCGGCCCTGAACCTACATTGACCGGGATGATCGAATACGTCCGAGGAAAAGTCTTGGCCGTCCATCCAGGGCGGATCGTCGTGGATGTGGGACCGATGGGCCTGGGCGTGGACGTGCCGTCCAGCGTGGCCCATGCGGCGGGCGCGGTGGGAAGCGAGATCCAGCTCCACACGCATCTGCTGGTTCGCGAAGACGCCCTGCAATTGGTGGGATTCCAAACCGATGTCCAAAAGCAGATGTTCCTTTCCCTGACCTCGGTTTCCGGAATCGGCCCCAAAGTGGCCCTGAAGCTCCTGGGCGAGATCGATCCGGGAGAGCTGGCTGGGGCGATCGTGCGCGGCGACGTGCCGCGACTGACCAGACTGCCAGGCTTGGGCAAAAAAACCGCAGAAGTGCTGGTGGCCCATCTACGCGACGCCATCGCCAAAGGAAAGGTCGCCGGACTCAAGCCTGGAACCAAATCGAGCGTGGCCACCCCTGGATTTGCCTCCGTGCCCTTCGGCGACGAAGCTCTCTTGGCACTCCAGGCCTTGGGAGCGGACCCAGCCCGCGCTCGGGCCGCCCTGGACAAGGCACTGGCGGAGTCCCCGGAAATCGCCGGAGACACCTCGCGACAAGTGGCCGAAGCGCTCCGGCGGCTGTAAACCCTTTTTTCTTCAGCTTTCCCCGGGAGAAGTAATCTTTCCGGGGTACGCAACTCAAATGTTTCCGGGAGGAATCGTGACATCTTGGCATCTGGCCGCAGGAACCGACGGGGCGACATCGTCCATCCCTCTCCCTCGCGAAGCCGCCGAACTCGTGAAAATCCTGGAAGACATGGTCGCACGCGGTGAACCGCTGCGCGAGGCTTCCCTGGAGAACGCCCCTCTGAAGGGCGCCAATCTGCGCAAAGCCAATTTGGAATGCGCCAACCTCAAACGTGCCGACCTCTCCGACGCGAATCTGCGTGGCGCCGACCTGGAGGATGCCGAACTCGACCACGCGATCCTCTCCGGCGCCAACCTCAAACACGCCGATCTTTCCGGTGCTGACCTCAAGCACGCCGATCTGCGCGGGGCCAACCTCCAAAAAGCCAATTTGGAGGGCGCAGACTTGTCGGAAGCGGATCTTTCCGGAGCCAACCTTGCCGGGGCGAACCTCGAGGACACTGTCCTCATCCGCGCCAAATTCACCAACGCCGACCTCTCCGAAGCGAGCTTGAACCGCGCCGACTGCCTGGAAACGGATTTCCGGTCCGCCCGCATGGTCGATGTCGATTTGATCGATGCGCGTTTGATCTCCACCGATCTGCGCGAGGCCAACCTGATGCTCGCCGAATTCCAGGGATCGCTCCTGCGCCACGCCAAGCTCGAAGGAGCGGGTTTGGGCGGATCCGACTTCACGGGCGTGGAAGTGGAAGAAACCGACCTGACCCCGGCGGAGCTCAACCACGCGGCCGGACTGCCCCGACGCCATTCCCGCCACTGGAAAACCGTGGTGCACGGCCACGACCTCTCGCGGATCCTGTTGCAATCCCACGATGACCTTGTCCAGGCATTGGAAGAGGCCGCCCTGGAAGGAAAAAGCCTCCATTCGGCCGATCTCGCCGGCGAGGACCTCTCCCGGGCGATGCTGCAGGACATCGATCTGCGCCACGCCGATCTGGAAGGAGCCCGGTTCGAGGGCTCCTTGCTTTCCGCCGCACGCATGCGCGAAGCCCACCTGACCGATGCCATCCTCACCGAAGCCGACCTCGAGGATGCCCACCTGCAGGACGCATGGCTGGAGCGTGCCGATTTCACCCGCGCCAACCTCAAGGGCGCCTGTCTGGAAGGCGCCGACCTCACCGACGCGATCCTTCGTGGAGCCGATCTTCGCCGCGCCAACCTGCGCGGTGCGCGACTGGCCGGAGCCGATCTCGAGGGGGCCTTGACCGAGGGCGCGGATCTCGAAGGAGCGATCCACTCGGAGCCCTCGGCGCCATGATCGTCGCCACGATCCTCGCCGCGTCGCTGTTTTTGGCCGACAACAGCCAGTTGGAAGCCGCCCGCAAGCTGGCCGCCGCCGGACAGCATCTGTCCGCCATCGCCCAGTACCAGAAGGCGCTCGAGTCGTCGCCGGCCAATTCATCGATCTGGCGGGAACTGGCCGATGTCCGCATGGCGGCCGGACAAATTCCGGGAGCCATCGGAGACTACTCGCGCGCCGTGCGGCTGTCTCCATCGGACCTGGCCGCCCAGAAGTCCCTGGCGACGGCGGTGGAAAAATCCGGAAATCCCCCGCGGGCCCTCCTCGAATGGCGTCGCGTGGCCCAGCTCGCGCAAGGCGCCGAGCAGCTGGAGGCCGAAGCCCGGGCCGAGGCGATCCTGCAGTCGCTGGGCCAGGCTCCCAAGCCGCAGGTCGTGCTCGACACGTCGAAGTCCCATGCCAAACCCGCCGCCGCCGAGGCCAAGGCACCGCCCTCCTCGGCGCCAAAATCCGTCCACACCGCGGATTCCGACCCGGCCGATCTCAAGAAGGTCGTCGAATTGTGGAAAAAGGGCGAGCGCGACAAGGCGCTGGAGCAGCTGCGCGGCATCATCAAGAAGAGCCCCACGCCGGAAGCCTACTACTACGGCGGCCTGATGCGCCTTGAAGAAAAAAAGTTCGACATGGCGGAGTTCAACCTCCGCAAGGCCACCTCCGACAAAACACTTGGAGCGAATGCCTGGTACTGGCTGGGCCGCACATTGGAATCGCGCAAAAAGCCCAAGGAAGCCAAGGACGCATTCCGCAAGTCGCTGGAGCTGGCCCCCAAGGGCGAATTCGCCCTTGAAGCCAAAGCACGCCTGGAAGAACCCAAGACGGAAAAGCCCAAACCCTCCGACACGATTCGCGTCACCAAGGGGCCCGCGCCCCGGCCGGAAGCGGCGCCGCCTGCGATTCCCGACAGCCTTCGCGCCCCCTACACATGGTATCCTCCCGATCTCCCCTTTCCCAAAGGCGACGGATCGGAAGTGGGCAAGATGCTGGAAGAGGCCGCCAAGCAGTCGTCCCAAAAGCAAAACGACCTGGCGCTCTCCACCTTGGAGCAACTCAAACTCAAGGAGTCCGCTTCGCCTTCGGCGGAACTGGTGGGGCTGGCCAGCGGATTGGTGTACAACGCCATGGGCCTGCCGGCCAACGCCATCGGCCAAATCCAAGGCTTCCTGAAAGACCACCCCGCCAACGGGCAGGCCGACTACGCCAAATTCGTCGAGGGCGTGTGCTTGTTGCGCGTGGGCAAGGCCGACTCCGCCGCGATGCGGCTGGGGCCGCTGCCGATGGCTCCCAAAGGAGCCCTTTGGACGGAATCTGCGCGGCAATCGGCCTTGGGCGAAGCGCTGCGGTTGTCCGGAAAACTCAAGGAATCCGTTTCCGCCCTGAGGCTCGCCTTCGATGCCGAAACCGAAATCCGCTCCAAGCGCTCGTTGGCCTTGCGTTTGTACCGCGGCGCCAAGAAAGCCGGGATCGCCGAGCAGGCCATCGCTCCGTTGACCGATGTCAAGAAGGCCTGCGACCGCTCGGCGGCTTGCATGGAAGTGTCCGTCTCCCTCGCCGACCTCCAATGGAGCGCAGGCCGCAGCGCCCCGGCCCAAGCGATGTACGAGGAGATCGCCAGAACTTGGCCGTCTTCGCCGGAAACCCCTTGGGTGCTCTACCAGGTGGGCACCACCTTGGCAAGCCAAGGCAAACGCATGGAAGCCCAATCGGCCTGGAAACACCTGCTGGAGCACCATCCTGGCTCCTACTGGGCTGGCCAGGCCCGCCTGCGTTTGGAAGACGCCGTTTGGCAAAGCCGCTACCAGGAACAGAAATGAACTACACCACCAGCCAGGAAGTCTTCCTCCGGCACTTTTTCACCAACACCGATTCCGACGTCTACTGCGCCACCGATGCCATGCCGATGGCGCTTTGGGCCTTCCTGGAAGGCGGATACAGTCGCTCTCAGATGTCGATGCGCGACCGGTTCCTCAGGGTCTTCGAAGAGATTTCCGAAAAAGACGAGGATGCCCCGACCATCGAGGAGCTCGCCGACGCGGTGGCCCGTTCGCGCTTGCCCCAGCTGGATGCGGCCATGCGCAAGGCGTCGGACTTCATGTCCAAATGGGCGGTGGAATACGGCCACAACAGCCTCAAGGACAGTTCGGTGGATCGCTTCGCGCTGGAAAACGTGAGCCAGCGCGCCGCCAAGCTCCTGGAGCACAGCCAGCTGGGCGCCTTCCAGGAAAAATCCACGCGTTACCTGGACTTTTCCGCCGACGACCTGGTGTTCCCCGCGGGCCTGATGGCCTCCGCCTACGGCGAGGAATCCCGTTGGCAATCCCGCCAGATGATGGTCGCCTACCGCGAGCTCCTGGACCGCATGAAGGTCCACTTCGAAGCGGTGCTTTCGCGGCGCGATTTCAAGACCGAAGCCGCCTGGCGGCGCACCGCCCACGCCAAGGCCTTCGACGTCGCGCGCTACCTCCTGCCCTGCTCGGTGCGCACCTCGCTGGGCGCCACCATGCCCTCGCGCGAAACCGAACGCCAACTCACCGCGCTTCTGGCCTCGCCCCACGAGGAGATCCGCTCCATCGCCTCGCGCATGCGCGACGAGGCCCTGCGGATCAATCCCGGGCTTCTCAAGCATGTCCAGCCCAACGCCTACCTGGAGCGCACCGCAGGCCCCCTGGCCGAACTGGCCGCCACTCTTGGCTGGAACCGCCCCGAAGCGGCGACAGAACCTGTCGTGAACCTTTCCTGGATCAGCCCGGACATCGAGCTTCTGGCGCTGGCCTCGGCGCTTTGCGCCACGGAGCGCCTGGCGCTTCCCACCGCGTCCATCCGCGAGCATCTGCGCCAAAGCGGCCCCGACACCTGCGCGAAGGTCGCCAGCGCCGCCCTGGGCGTTCGCGGACCGCACGACGAATGGCCCAAGGAATTCGCCGTTGGCCAGATCGGGTTCGACCTGGTGTTGGATTTCGGAGCCTGGCGCGACCTCCAGCGCCACCGCGTGGGCTTGCAGTTGCGCGCGCGTCCCGCCACCGAGCTGGGCTACTCCATTCCGGACGAATTGACCCTTCCCGCATTGACCTGGGAACTGGACCACTATCGCCGTTCCATGGACCGCGCCACGGAATTCCACTCCCGGGTGGCCCGCGAGCGGCCCTACGACGCCGAATACCTCGCCGCGCTGGGCCACCACACGGCTTGGACGGCGGCGATGGACCTTCGCCAATGGGCGTACCTTGTGGAGCTCCGCTCCGGCCCGTCCGGGCACCAGAGCTACCGCGACATCGCCCACCGCATGGCCCGCGCGGTGCTTCCCTACGTTCCGAACCTGGTCCCGTACCTTCGGGTGGACTGGTCGGGCGAGGCCGACCGCCGCCAGGCGGAGGAGCGCATCCAGGCCAAACTGGAAGCCGCCCGGAAGGATTCGTGATGGACCTGCTGGCAGATCTCTTCGAGCGCCAGGCGACCCTCAACGACGCGGTGTTCCAAAAGCGTTCCATCCGCGGCGAGGATGGACAGATCCTGTCCATGTCAGATCTTCTGGCCAAGGCGAAGTCGGGCGGCGTACTGCCGCCTTCGGACACGGCGCGATGGTTGTCCGGATATCTCAAGGCCCTCATGGAAGAAGGACGGGAACTGTCCGAGGAGCTTCCCTGGAAATGGTGGTCCAAGGAGACCCTGGACATGGAGGCCATCCGGGTGGAGATCGTCGACATGCTCCATTTCTGGATCTCGCTGGCCCTGGTCTCGGGAATGGACGCGGCCGAAGTCCACCGCCTGTACCTCCTGAAGAACGAAGTCAACCACCGCCGCCAGGATTCCGGGTACGACGCTTCCACGAAGACCGGACGCGACGACCTCCATGTCCGCTGAGCCCCTGTTCGTGGGCGCCGTCTGCGCCCTGGTGCGCCGCGATGGACGGATCCTGTCCATGCTGCGCTCCCGCACCAAGGACGCCGCCCCCGGGATCTGGGAGGCCGTGTCCGGGCGCGTGCAGCTGGGCGAATCGCCGCTTGGGGCGGTGGAACGCGAGATCGCCGAGGAATGCGCGCTGCAGGTGAGGATCGACCCCCGGCCCCTTTCCGCCCACCAATCCGTGCGCGCGGGCATCCCCATGCTCATCGTGTACTACCTGGCCGATTACGTCTCCGGCGAGGTGCGCCTGTCCGACGAACACGAAGCCTTCGAGTGGCTCGACGCCGAGCGGTTCGCCGAGCGCACTCCGATCGAACCCCTGGCCCAGGCCGTGCGCGAACTCCTGCGGTAGCCGCCTCCCCACTCCTCGACTCCCCGAAACCCCATTTCCCGGTCCATGACCCGATTCACTTTCTACGACCTCGTGCAGCCCCTCTACCCGCTGGTGGACGTTTTCCTCGCTCCCCAGAAACGGCGCATGTTCGAGGAGATCCGCGACTTCGCACCCGGCGTGCTGCTGGAGATCGGCGCCGGAAACGGCTCGCACCGCCAATGCCTGGGCACCACCACGACCTTGGGCCTGGATCTGTCGCGTCGAATGCTCCAGCAGGCCAGACGCCGCAATCCACCAACGTTTCTCGCCGTTCTCGGGGACGGCCTTTGCCTCCCCCTGGCCCAGGCGAGTGTCGATGCGGTCGCGCTCTCCCACGTGGCCAGCGTCGTGGCCGATCCCGGCAAACTGGTGTCCGAATGTCTGCGGGTCTTGCGCCCTGGCGGGAGGCTTTGGGTGCTCAACCACTTCACGCCGGACTCCTGCTTGGGCTGGTTCGACCGTCTCGTCCGTCCGCTCGGGCCGATCCTGGGGCTCAAAACCCTCTTCAAGGTCGAGGATCTACCGGGACTCGAGGCCTTCACGCCCCTTTCCGACCAAACGCTCGGAGCCTTCTCCTACTACCGTCTCCTGTCGTTTTCCAAACCATGAAAAAGTTCGTCATACTCCTCGCCCTGGCCTTCAGTCTGTTCGTTTACCTGTTCTATCGCTCCAGTGCCACCGTGGCGCCGCTGCTTTTGGCGCAGATCATGGGCCAGGAGAGCTTTCTCGCCGTCCGCGCCGCGGTGCGCGCCCATGTCTGGCTGGACGAGTTCGCCGTCTATTCCCTGCCGGAGGGGTTGTGGGTGCTGTGCCTCACGTTGGCCTCCAGGGGATTGACAATTTCTGTCGGAAAATGCCTGGTTCCGCTGGATCTGCTGCCACCCGCCTACGCCGTGGGGCTCGAACTCGCGCAGGGGTTGGGATTGGTCCGCGGACGGTTCGATCCCGTCGACATCGCGGTTTCCTTGTGGCTGTGGACGGCCGGAGTGCTGCTCCATCCATCGCTTTCGCGAAATCTGGCCCTGAAACCCGATCGCAGGCTCCTGGCGCTGGCGGGATGTTGGTCCATCGTCTACCTCGCCCACGTCCAGTCATGACCTTTCGCATCCGCCACGAACACATCCCCGCCGACGGCACCGCCTCGCTCTCCATCGCGCTTCTTTCCGATCTCCATGTCTGGACCGGAGCCCGCTTGCTGGACCGGTTGGACGGCCATCTTCGGGAAGATCCTCCCGACGTGGTCGCCCTGACGGGGGATCTGTTCGATGTGCCGGCTGGAGCCCGGCTGGTGGCCTCCTTCCTGCGCACGATCGGCATGCGCCATCCCGTTGTCTTCGTGCTGGGAAACCACGACAGATTCTGGGGAAGGCGCTACTGGGAGCCCTTGGCGAGCATCCCTGGATGCCATTTTTTGTCTCAGAAACCCTTCCAACTGGCCACTCCCGCAGGAGGGTTGTTCGAATTCGTCGACCTTTCCCGTCCCGGCGGAAGGCTCGATCCGCGCACGGTGCGCATCGGATTGGCGCACAGCCCCGAGAAGATTCCCTCACACGGATTTCCGGAGGTGCGGCTAGCCCTGGCCGGTCACCTGCACGGAGGCCAATTCGTGTTCTGGACGGACCGCCACGGCTCCCTCTATCCGGGAAGCTTCGCGTACCGCCACCTCGCCGATCGCAAGAGGCTGGGGACCACGCAACTGGTGGTGAGCCGCGGTCTGGGCGACACTCTCCCGCTTCGCTGGAACTGTCCTCGAGAAGTGGTGCGCATCCGACTGGGAGGGTAATGCCCCTACGGCCTTTCCGGGACGGGCCGGATCCTCGCCACGCGCATGCGTTCCTTGCGAAGATGCGTGGCCCAAGCCCCTCCGTAGAGGAACACCAGAGCGGAAAAGTACGCCCACAGCATGAAGGCGATGGCCGCGGACAGCGGACCGTGCACCATGGTGAAATCGTCGTTTGAGCCTACGAACAGGATGAACCACCCCTTGAGCTGGTCGAGCGCCAAGGTCACCCACAGCGCGGGGACCATGCAGTTGTGCACCCCCGGTCGGGTGCGCGGCAGGTTGTTCAGCAAGGCCAGGATTCCCACCCAAGTGATCACCTGCGAAAGGGCCAGCGTGCCCGCTTGCAGGGCCAGGCCCGCCGGACGCATCAGCAGCGACGACAGTTCCCCGGACCGCTGGCCCAATTGCTCGATCCCGACCGACAGAAATTGCACGGACAACCTGGCCAAGAAGGACAGCAACGTCGCCAGCGCCAAGCACACCAGCAGTCCCAGCGAACTGGCCAGAACCGCGATGAAACTCGCCCAGCGCTGCAACAGGGACGATGGCGGGGTCCGCTCGCCGGCCACCTGGTCCAGCCCGGTGCGCAAGGCCGCGAACAATCCCATGGACGTCCAGGCCAGTCCCCCGACCGACACCAGTCCGAGCGTACCGGAAAGTTTCTGGAGCACCGGCAGGGTATCCACCATGAATTGCCGCCCGTTGGGCATGTAGGAACCCAAAAGCCGGATGGCCTTGAGGGAAAGTTCGGGATCCTCCAGAAGCCGCGTGGAGACCACCACCAGAAACAGCAGAAACGGAAAGATCGAGAGGATGGTGTAGTAGCTGATGGCGGCGGCCTGCGAGAACGCTCCGGTGTCTCCCAGGCTGATCCAGGCCGTGACATGCGATTTGCCAATCACGTACAGCTCCTGCCGGTGCGTGCGCCAAGTTCGCCTGGGTCTGCCGAATGGATCCGTTTTCACAGGGCTCAAAGCTACAACCTGTCGAGGGCTACCCATCCCGTGGCGCTTGGGCGCCCACGAACGGTTCGATGTATTTTTGCGTCCACCTATGATCCATTCATGCTTCGTGGTGGCCATCGACGGCCCGTCGGGAACCGGCAAATCCTCCACCGCCAAGGAGATCGCGCGCCGCCTGGCCATCGACTACCTGGACACCGGCGCCATGTACCGGGCGCTCTCCCTCAAGGCGCTCCAAAGCGGTGTCGCCCCCAGCGACGCGGCTGGATTGGGTACCCTGGCGGGGCAGTTGGACTTGTTGTTTCCGCAGCCCGGACAAGTGATCCTCGACGGACAGGACGTTTCCAAAGCCATCCGCACTCCCGAAATCTCCGGGAGGGTCTCCAGCGATTGCGCCCACGCCCAGGTGCGGACCATCCTGGTGGAACGCCAACGCCAATACGCGTTGGGCCGTTCCTGCGCCTTGGACGGACGGGATGTCGGGACGGTGGTGTTCCCCCATGCGCGTTTCAAATTCTACGTGGACTGCGATCCTCGCGTGCGCGCGCGCCGCCGGGTCGCGGAACTGCAGGCCATGGGTGTCCACGCCGATTACGACGATGTCCTGGCCAACCTGGTGGAGCGCGACCGGCTCGACTCCACCCGCGAAGTCGGGCCACTCAGGCGCGCCAACGATGCCATCCTGGTGGACACCTCCCACCTGACCTTCGAGGAACAGGTGGAACGAATCCTGTCGGTGGTCCGCGCGGGAGCCTGATCGCCACCAGAAATCAGGCCAGCGAATGAACATCCGTTCGTCCTGAGGAGCGCCGCAGGCGCGTCTCGAAGGGCGGCGGATGAGCAGAAATTGTCGCAATAATCCCGGCATCCGGATGGAATTCAATCCGAATCGTGGGCCGCACGCCCTTCGAGACGGGGCGCTGCCCCTCCTCTGGACAAGCGGCTTCCATGTGCTCGCTCCACGTCACTCTCGGGGAGATCTGTTCTCCCGAATCAGGTCCGCAGGGCGCGCTCATGCTACCTTACCGTCGATGAAGACCATCCTCCTCGACGGCGTCTCGGTCGAACTCCTGCCCTCGGAACCCAAACTGCCCGAGTGGATCGGGCAGACCGAACCGTTGCATCAGCTCCTGGCCTGCTGGATGGACGGGCTGGACGACACCGATCCTCCCCTATCGCCCCGCATCACCGGCGTTCCTGGCGTGGGCAAGACCACCCTGGCCATGGCCGGAGCCCGGGTGCGAAACCAATTGTGCTGGGTGCAGCAGTGCACCTCGGACACTCGCCCGGAGGATCTGGTGATCACTCCCGTGCTGGGTGATTCTGGCAAGATCCTCTATCGGGCTTCCCCGCTTCTATCCGCCGTGGTGGAAGGCGGCGTGTGCGTGCTGGACGAAGGCAACCGCATGAGCGAAAAGGCCTGGGCCTCGCTGGCCGCCCTGTTGGACCACCGGCGCTGCGTGGATTCGGTCACCGCCGGCGTGCGCATCCAGGCCCACCCCGGGTTTCGGATCTGCGTGACCATGAACGAGGACGGCTCCACTTTCGATCTTCCCGACTACGTGGTCTCGCGGTTGCAGCCGCGCATCGAGATCGGCTTTCCCGCCCAGGGGGAAGAAGACCGCATCCTGGCCCACCACGCCCCGCGCGCTCCCGAAGCCTTGCGAGCCATGTGCGTGGCCTACCTCCAGGAAGCGCACGGGCTGGACTTGCCGTTTTCCGTCCGCGACGGCATCAACCTGGTGCGGCTGTCCACCCGGCTGGCCGCTTCCGGAGGCCAAAATCCCCTGGAAACCTTCCCGGAGGCCGTGCGCCGGGTGCTGGGAGCCGACGCGCTGGACCTGGGATCGCTGCACCGTCGCCGTCCCGCGCCCACGCGAACGGATTCCGACGAGTACTTCTTCGATCCCGACGAAGAGGACCTGCGCGGCTGATGGAATCCGATCTCGGCGGCCCCTCCCACGGCGACATCCTGGACCTGGACAGCCTGCGACCGGGACTGTGCCTGGTGCCGGTGGTCCACGGCTCGCTTCCCTTCGCGGAGGCCGCGCGCCGTGCCGCCCTGTCCAGGAAGTGGGATGCCATCGCGATCGATCTGCCGTCGGCCGTGCGAGAGGAATTTTTGGAAGCGGTGGTCCGACTTCCGGAAATCCGGGCTGCCACCTGGATGCAGGAGGGACGCCGATGGGTTCTGCCCGCCGACCCTTGCGGCGCCGCGACATTGGTGGCCCGCACCGCGCTGCAGGAGCGAATCCCGCTGTTGTTCGTGGACGACTCCACGCCCACCGACGAACGCGACGACCCGACCCTCCCCGATCCCGCCTCGGCGGAATCCATCGGAGCCGCCGACTACCTGGGGATCGCCCTGCCTTTCCTGGATCGGGAAACCGACCAGGAATTGTCCGATAGGGCCGCGCGGATCGTCGCACGGCTTCGTTCGGCATCCGGCAAGGTCCTGCTGGTGTGCCGCATGGCGCTGGTGGGGCATCTGTTGCGCGAGCTCGCCGCCGCGCCCAGGGCGGTCGCGGCCGAAGACCCGCCCGAGATCACCGAACTCGAGACAGTTCCTGTCGACGCGCGCCACCTCGCCTTCTGTTTGGGCGAATGGCCGTTCGTGGCCCAGGAAGCCGAGCGGATCCGGCGGGACCCCTTCGCCGAAATGCCTCCCCATCGCGCCTGGACCATGCGCGTGCTTGCCGCGGCGCGGCGTCGCCATCTGGATCGGCGACGGGCACGGTTCCTGCCCGTCCATGAACTGCGCTCCGCCGACCGCTTCGCCCACCGCCTGGCCCGCCTGGCCGGACACCACCAGCCTTCGATGTGGGACCTGGTGCAGGCCGCGCGCGCCTGTTCAGGCGATTCGTTCGCCGCCGCGGTGCTGGAGGCGACCCGCCACCACGGCCACCTGCCCGAGGGCCCGTTGTTGAAGCTCGGCCCTTCCAACTCGCGGCTGGAGGACGGCCCCGTCACGCCCTGGACGCATCGATTGTCGCCGGTTCCCGCGCACTGGACCACCGTCCAGTTGCGCAAGGATCCACCGCCGGAAGAAGCCATGCGCTGGATCCGGGAATGGAAACCCGCGTCGCTTTGCTCCCATCTGCCTGAAGATCTCGCCATAGAACACTTCAACCAGGAATTGCGGGAGCGGGCACGGTCGTCGTCGCCTTCCTCCCAAGCCCGGTCGTTGCCCTTCGAATCCAGTCTGTTGGACGGACTGGATCTGCGCGAAACCATCCGCCACTTCTGGAAGGGCGAGATCTGGGTGCGGGAATTTCCGCCCCGCACCCTCAAGTTGGACACCGTCGTGATCGCCTTCGACGACGGACCTGGGAGTCGGTACCCGCACCAGGGCACCTGGTATGCCGAGCACGCCAACGAATCCACGCTTCTGTTCTACGCAACCGACCCCGCCATGGACCCCATCGGTCCGGGAATCCTGCGCTGCCGCTACGGTGGATTGGCGTTGCTGTTCCCGCCCCGTGCGGTGCCGGACGTCTTCGCCATGAACCCGCTTCCGTTGGATGCGCGAACACCCCTGGAAACCCTCGTGGCGGGCGCCTGCCTTTACTCCCGGGAAAAAGCCGTGGTGTTCGCCTCGTGGGATCCGCCGAGCCTGGCCCTGTCCCGCATCGCGCATGAAGCCGGAAAACGGCTGGTCCATGTGAAGCTCTCCGGGTTTTCCGCCCGTACGCTGGAGAAGCTGCGCACCTTCCATGTGCTCAACGGCAAGGATGTGCGCGGCTGGGCCGATCGGTTCATCCAGGGCTGACAGGAAGCGACAAACGCATCCGCGCACCCAGCGCGACCCCAGGCACGGCATGGAGGCTGCCGCCGTGGCGCTGGGCGATGGAATAACCGATGGCCAACCCCAGTCCCGTGCCGTCGGTCTTGGAAAAGAACGGATCGAACAGTCGCTCGAAGTCCTCCGCGGCGATGCCGGGACCGGTATCGGCCACCTCCACCACCACGGTGTCCTCGCGACGCTCGATCTCCAGGCGAAGCGTACCTCCCTGGGGCATCGCCTGCAGGGAATTGAGGCACAAGGCCAGCAGCAGGTGGCGCAGCTGGTCGGGATCACCATTGACGGATATTGTCCAGTCTCCCGAGCGCACCACCTCCACGCAATGGCGTTTGAAACGGTGCGCCAGGAAATCCACCACCGATTCCAGGATCCCTTCCAGACGCACCCGGACGAACTCCCCGCCGGGTTCCTGGCGGGCGAAGTCCTGCATGCCGCGCACGATGTGGGCGATGCGCATGGTCTCCTGTTCGATGCGCGCGAAGTCCTTCTGGAGATCGTCTCGGTCCTGGCAGCGAAACTGCAGGATCTGGATCCTGCCCAGGATCACCTGGAGAGGGTTGTTGATCTCGTGGGCGATGCCGCCGGCCATCTGACCGATTCCGGCGAGCCTTCCCGTGCGCACCAGGCTTCCCTGGAGGTCGGACAATTTCCGGTTGGCCAGCAACAGGTCCTCGTACAGCCGGGCGTTGTCCACCGCCGAGGCCAGCAGATGGGACATCGACTCCAGCCACTCCATGGTGTCGGGAGCCTCGAGGATGCTCCCGTCGCCGTCGCCCACCAGCAGGGCCCCCAGCCCGCCGCTTTCGCCGTGCACCAGAGGCAGGCCCACCGCGCTCTTGCAAGCGAGGGCTTCCAAGTCCATCCCCGAGCGCATGCCGCGCTCCAGCCGCAAGGTCAGATTGGCGGCGGACACGCGACTGAGCAAGCCCCGGCATTGTTCGGGATCGGCGCCCACGGCCAAAAGCCGCATGGGCTGCCCGCGGGAATCAAGCACTCCCAAGGCCACCACTTTGGGGTCCATCCGCTCGCGCAGGGCTTCGCAAACGGTTTCGAACAGGCGATCGAGATCCAAGGTGCGCCCCAAGGAGGACGCGACCTGGTGGAGGCTGCGAAGTTCGCCGTACCCGTGGCGGACCTCTTCGATGTGCGACAGATTGTCCAGTGCCAAGGCAGCTTGGGCGGCCAGTAGCCGGACCATCTCCAGGCGCCGTGCGGCTGGCCTGGGGCCCTTGACGGGCGCAAGCCCAAGGATCGCGCAACCCGCCTGCGAGTCCTGGGCGACCAATGGAACCAGCAGCCATCCTGGAGCTAGCGGATCGGCAAGATCCGGCAGCAGCACGGGACGACGTCCCGCCATCGACCAGGCGATCAATCCTTCTTCTTCGATTTCCGTCACGCGACGCGTCCAGGCCTCGTCGATTCCGGAGGAATAGCCGATGGTGGCCAGGCGGGTATCGGCGGGATTTTCCCGGACCCGAACCTCGCACGCGCTCCACGGAACGATCCGGCCCAGCACCTGCAAAAAGGCCTCCAGCAATGGCCTGCGCTCGGTGGACTCTCCCGCTCGCTCCACCATCCGCTGCAACACGATCGCGTCGTTGGCCGTCCCCGGCTCGTCGATCGAACCAGAGGCCAATTCCGAAAGGACCGAAATCGGCCCGATCACCGGAACGCCTCCTGGAGTTCCTTGGATTTTTCGATCTCCAGGCGAACGTCCTTCCAGAGCGATTCCATGTCGTCGACTTCCACGTGGATCCCATCACGGGTCAGGGCGGCGAGGATTCCGGCGAGCTTATCTTGGCCGTTTCCTCCCAGCCAGCCTCCTTCCGGCGACACGCCATCGAAATGGTCGGCCATGGCCACGACGCTCGGCATGCCTCCGCCAGAGGGATTTTCCTGGGGAGCGTGGTGGTGTTCCACGGAAGCGCAGATGGCCTCCGGCAGATTCCAACGTCGGCAAAGCCACCCACCCACCTGGGGATGCGTGGCACCGAGCACTTCCATCTCCGTCTCCAGAAGCCCAGCCCCCTCTTCCAACACCTTGTGGATCACCTTCCCGAAGGCATCGGGGTGGTAGGCCTGCAAAACCACTTGGCCGATGTCGTGCAGGATGCCGGCGGTGAAGGCCTCGCCCGGAGATCCGATGCGCAACACGCGCGACAGATACCGGCTTGCCGAAGCGACCGCGACCGAATGCGACCAGAAGCGGGCCAGATCGAACCGGGGATCGATCTTGTTGGCTCCGAAGGAGCGCATCACGGTGGTGGTCAGGGCGATGTCCTTGGCGGCATCGAACCCGAGCATCACCAGAGCCAAGCTCACCGTGGACACCTTTTGGGAAAACCCGTAGTAGCTGGAGTTGGCCAATCGCAGGAGCCGCGCGGTGAGCACCTGGTCCAGCGAGATCACCGAGGCAAGCGAACGGGCGGACGTGTCGGGACGGCCCACCATCTCCAGCAGCCTCTCGATGGAGGCGGGAAGCGTGGGCAACGTGATAACGGATTCTGTCGATCTTCGCAACCGCTCCGCGCGCTGTTCGGGCGTCGTCGATGCCCCGTCTCCCTCGTCGAGAGGGCCTTTGAGCTTGAGCGCCAGGCGTCCGGTGGGTGTCACTTGCGCACCTGCATCCGCACGCGCGAGCGCAATTTGATCATCGCCTTGGAATGGATCTGGCACACGCGCGATTCCGTCACGCCCAGCACCTTGCCGATCTCCTTGAAATTCAATTCCTCGAAGTGGTACATCGCCACCACGGCGCGCTCCTTGGCGGGCAAACCGGTGATGGCTTCGCGCAGGATCGCGCGGACCTCGCCCTCCTGCATCTCTTCCAAGGCGTTGGCCGCCTGGGGATCGGCGATCACCTCGGAAAGCTTGGGAGCCTCGTCGCCCAATCCATCCTGCTCGTCCAGCGAAAGGACCGTGAGGGGGGCTACTTCGGTGAGCAGCTCTTCGAATTCCACCAACGTCAGACCCAAATGCTCGGCGGTCTCGTCGTCGTAGGGCATGCGGCCGAGCTGGGCGGAAAGTTCCGCGTAGGCCTTCTGCAGATTCCGACCTTTTTGGCGCACCGAACGCGGCACCCAGTCCATGGCGCGCAGGTCGTCCAGTATCGCCCCGCGAATCTTGTGGACGGCGTAGGTCTCGAACTTGATCTCGCGTTCGGGGTCGAATGTTTCCACGGCGCGGATGAGCCCCATCACCCCCGCACCCACCAAGTCGCCGATCTCCACATGGCTGGGAAGTCCCACGGCAACGCGTTGGGCGGTCTGGCGCAGCAGTCCAGCGTACTCGGCCAGGAGCTTGTCCTTGGCCTGCCGAGAACCCTCGACTTTCCATTCCTTCCAGAGCTCGGCAATCTGGGCCATCGTGGCAGATCATACCACCCGGGCGCCAACGGGTCCAGTGGGGAGTTTCCGACGTGATGGGCCCCAGCGGGTTCACATCGTTTTCTGGTCCAGCAGCCATTTTGTTTCGCTACAGCGAAAAATTTCCCAGGTTCTTGCTGTTTTTTTCGCTATAACCGATGGAATTCACCCGCCTAGGAATCGACGCGCATCCATGTGGCGGATTCCAGCCGGGAAGGACACAGGCATGGGGACCAGGTCACCACCCATTTGGCGCAGTGGACGTCTATCGATCCGTCACCCGGAAGAAGGATGACGTTCCGAACATAACCGCAACTTTTTGCCAAACCCAAGACCGATGCGGCCATACCCGCAAAAGTTCGGTCGAGGGAAACCTCACCCCACCTTCCAGAACTTCCGCTTGCCGGCGCGCAGCACGAACTCACCCGCTGGCAGAGCCTGGCCGGGATCGGACACCTTTTCCCCATCGATCTGGACGCCCCCGTTTTGCAAGAGCTTCTTGCCTTCGCCGCGCGAAGGGACCGCACCGACTTCCACCAGAAGGTCCAGCAAGTTCGCAGTGCTGCCACGCGAAACCATGGGGGTGTCGTCAGGCAGGGCCTCTCCGCGATGCACCGCCGCTTCGCGTTCGCGGGCCTGGTCGGCCGCTTCCAATCCATGGTACTGGCGCACGATCTCATGGGCCAACCAGGCTTTCCAAGCATTGATGGAAGATGGATCGGAAACCAGCGAAGCCTTGCGGGAGTCAATTTCCGTCAAGGGCATGTCGGTGAGCAGCGTGGTCCAGTCGGCCACTTGAGGGTCAGGGATCGAGTAGATCTTGTGGTACATCACCTGCGGGGCTTCGGTGATCCCCACGTAGTTGCCCAGCGACTTGGACATCTTCTCCTGGCCGCAGGTTCCCAGCAAGATGGGCACGAACAAGCCCACTTGGGGCTCCTGGTGGGGCTTTCCAAAGACATCGCAAAGGGCCGGGTCGCGCTGGAGTTCGCGTCCGCGCAACACGTTGAATTTCTGGTCGGTGCCGCCCAGCTCCACGTCGGCTTCGATCATCACGCTGTCCAGCCCCTGCATCAGAGGGTACAGGAATTCATGGAGCGAGATGGGGTTTCCGGCGGCGTGGCGGTTTTGGAAATCCTGGCGTTCCAACATCTGGGCCACGGTGATGCGGCTCATCAACTCCGTGACCTTGTCGAAGGTGAGGGTGCGGAACCACTCGCCATTGTAGACCACCTCGGTCTTGTCGCGGTCCACGATCTGGAAGAACTGTTCCTTGTAGGACTCCGCGTTTTTGAGAACCTGCTCGTGCGTGAGGCGCGCGCGGGTCTTGGACTTGCCGGAAGGATCGCCCACGGTGGCCGTGTAGTCGCCCACGATCAGCACGACCTGGTGGCCCAGGTCCTGGAACTGGCGCAACTTGCGCATGCCCACCGTGAAACCCAGATGGATGTCCGGCGCGGTGGGGTCCACACCCATTTTCACACGCAGAGGCTTACCTGTCGCGACGCTCTTTTCCAGTTTCGCGAGCAGATCCTTCTCGTCGATCAGCTCGATGACGCCGCGACGAAGGATTTCGAGTTGTTCTTTGGCCGAGATCAATGGCGGTTCTCCGATAGGAATGAATCCCCAAAGGTAAACCGCCGCGACGTCTATTGCCGGATCAGAACTGGACGCCGACCGCCAGGTTCATGGTGGGCATGAATCCCGCCACGGCCATGTTCACGTAGCTCTTGTACTTGCTCACGGCCGGCTCGCTGAAGGCGTCGTCCAAGGTGAGGGTCACGGGGGCACGTCCGTCGTTGTAGCGGCGATCCACCTGGAACTTGGGCGAGGCGAACACGCACAGGCCCACGTTCCAATCGAACGCCAGCCGGCTCCCCTTGATGTTGTACCCGGTCACGAAGGCCATTCCGAATCGGGACCCGGTCAGATCTCCGGTCTCGCTCCCGTTTCCTTTTTCCGTGTGCATGCTGATGGAGTTGTAATCGAACTGGGACTGCACGTAGTATCCGCTGAAGGGCCTGGTGGGATACCATCTGCCGCCGACCACCGCATCGAAGAACCCGAACTCGCCGGAATTGTTGGAATTGTCGGTGTTCTTGGCCGACAGATTCTGGATTCCGGCCACCGCCGACCAGCCGGGCACGATGTAGCGCTCCGCATCCAGGTGGATCCAGACAAGTTCCGTCTTGGGGATGAACAGTCCGCCGCCCATGGCCAGAAGCTCGATGGGACGGACATAGACCGCCTGCTTGTGTTCCGGCTCGAGGGTTCCGATCTGTTGGGCGCAGGCGCAAACGGCCGCAGCCAGCAGGACACAGAAAGCGAAACGGACTTCGAGTTTCATGGACGGACTCCTGGGATCACAAGGGCATGGGCTCGCCGACATCCCCATCGGGGGTGCCGCGATCGTACTGGCGAAAGGTACTCGCGCCGTGTTGACTCGTCGGCCCGCTGGCCACCTCACCCCTGGACAGGACGGACCAAGAAGCTCCACGGCGCCGCCGCCACGGGAAGATCCAACCGACACCCTTCCATCCCGCAGTGAAGCGCGTCCACCGACTCCCCGCGATGGTTTTCCAGCCCCGAAGCCGTGATTTCCTGGATTCCGGCGGGAGAAAGCAACTCCAGCCTCATTCCGGTCTCGATGCGGTTGCGCACCGAAATGGTCACTCGACCATTTTTCCAGTCGCGGATTTGGCCCACCACCACCGCACCGGGCGGGTGTTCGCGATCGGCGTTCAGGATTTGGCCCATCGGGTCGCCCGGAAGCCGAAACCCACTGGTCCAACCCCGCGAATCGGTGGCGGCGATGGCCGCAAGCGCCTCTGGCGGAATCGACTTGGCCTGGGCGATGGCGTCCAGCGCCATGCGGTAGGCCCGCACCACCTGGGCCACATAATAGGGAGATCTCGTGCGCCCTTCGATCTTGAGCGAGTGCACTCCCGTGGCCACCACCTGATCCAAGGCGGGAAGCGCGCACAGATCGCGGGCGTTGAACAGATAGGTGCCGTGTTCGTCTTCCGTGACCCGCATGGCCTCTCCCTCGGGCAATTTGGGCGAGGTGGCAGTGAGGTCGTAGGGAAACCGGCAGGCGTTGTTGCAATTTCCTTGGTTCGCGTCGCGGTGCTCCATCCAGTCGGAGATCATGCACCGTCCGCTCTGGGCCATGCACACCGCGCCGTGCACGAACACTTCCAGTTCCAGGTCCGGCACGCGCTCGCGAATCTCCTGGACTTCGCGCAACAACAGCTCGCGCGCAAGAATCACGCGTTTGACCCCCAGCTCGTGCCAGAACGCGCAGGTGGCCCAGTTGACCGCATGGGCCTGCACCGACAGGTGGATGGTCACGTCGGGAAATGTCTTACGTGTCCAGCTGATCATGCCTGGATCGGCCATGATCAACGCGTCCGGACCCGCCTCAACAATTTCTGTCAAGGCGCGACGGAACGCTTCCACCTTGTTGTTGTGCGGAAACACGTTGGCGGCCAGGAAGAATTTCTTCCCCAGGCCATGGGCCTCCACCACGGCATCGGCGACGATGCGCGTGTTGGAAAAACCGTTCTCCCGCCCGCGCAGGGAAAAGGCCGCCTGCCCGGCGTAGACCGCATCCGCCCCGTAGGCGAAGGCGATCCGCATGCGCTCTGGGTTTCCGGCCGGAGCCAGAAGCTCCACCGCCGGCATCGCCAAGCTTTGACTCACTCGAACCGGCAGAGGTAGGCGCTGGTTTCCAGGATCTTGAGCTGGAATTTGCAGTTGGCCGGGATGTTGGCCGTCTGACCCACCGCGTAGGACTTGAAGCCGCCCGCCACGCCGGGGATCTGGAGTTCCCATGCACCCGAAACCAGGGTCATTTCCTCGGCCGATCCGGTGCCGAATTCGAATTCGCCCGCCACCATCACGCCCACGGTCTGCTTGCCCGCGGAGTTTTCCACGGAGAGGGACTTCACCTTGCCTTCGAAGTATTCGTTGACCTTGATCGACATCGTTGCGTTGTCCTTTGGAAGGATGCTGTGCCTATTGAGAAGGCGGGAAAAGATAATGCCTCCCATGAACCATCCGTCGTGGCCTTTGTGGCGGGAATCATCAGGAGACCGAAAACGAAAAGACCCCGCCGCACATTGTCGGTGCGACGGGGTCACGACTTCCGCAAGCGAAGCGCACAAGCTTGCGGAAGCCGCCTTCCAGGGAAAATCCCCGAAAACTCCTTAGAACAGACCGTAGAATCCGACGTAGGCGGCGGCGCCGATATCGTCCACGTCCTTGGTCTTGGCGATGCCCACGTTGGCTTCGGCGCTGTAGGTGCCGTTGATGACGTAGTTGATGCCGGGCTTGAGGGTGATGGTGTAGCCTTCGAACTTCTCGTCAGCCTTGAAGTCCAAGCCAACGTAAGGTCCGACCTTGTCGTTGACGTTGTACTGGGGCTTGACGTAAAGGTCGATGGAACCAACAGCTCCGTCTGCCATCGAACGGTTGTAGAGCAACCAGTCGGTCAGAAGGATCTTGTCGAAGGTCTTGATGTACTGGGCGGCCACGTAGATGGCCACGCTCGGATCCGCAGAGACCTTCTCGGAGGCGAAGGGAAGATCGGCGCCGATGAAGCCGCCGAAGCCGGAGGCATGGCCGTACTTCACGGCGAGGTTGGGCTGGCCCGCGCCCACTTCCGGGTCGGTGGCCAGCGCCTCGAACAGTTCCACATCCAGACCGTCGATGATGCCGTACTTCACCTGGAGCGAAGGAGAGAAACCGCCAGCTGTCGGAGCAAGATTGTACCCAGCCATCAGGTCGACTTCGGTCTTGCCTTTGGCGACGGGTGCGTATTCATCCCAGGCGGAGACCTCAGCGGCGAAACCAACGGCGAGCAGTCCAGTCAGTACAAGGCGAGTTTTGAAGTTCATCACGGATTTCTCCTGGTGTTGTGTGAGATCGAGCCGGCGTGTTGCCTGCTGATTGGTATTGCCAATCCCGTGCCAAGCTTCACATTCGGTCTTTGAGGAACCGCATGATGACATCGCGAGGGTTTGTCCAATTGCCACTGCACAAATATTGACATTATTGGCGTATTGTTGTCGATAAATAACAAAAGCCCTCTCTGTCGGATTGACAGAGAGGGCTTTCCACTAAAACTCGTCAGGCTTTATTGGGGAGAAGGACAGTCGGAAAGTTTCCCTTCGGCCCAATCCTGCTCAAACTGCGCAAGCTCGGCAAAGCTCGGGCTGCGCCCGATGCGCACGTAGGTGCCCGAGGTGCACACCCCGGTCCAAAGGCTCTGTTCCAGCGACAAGCCGGCTAGGTAGCCCCCGGTGAACCCACCATTGAAATGGTCACCCGCGCCCGTGGTCAAGACCGGCTTGGCGCAGAACGGTCCCGGAACGCCTGCCGAAACTCCACCGACGAAGGCCGAGGCGTAGGCCACCATGTGGATCACCACTCCGTGAATGGCCATTTTTTCGGCGATGCGACGGGAGGCGACCTTGCCACCTTCCACGGAATCTTCCGGAACCTCGGTGATTCCCAGAACAGCCGAAACCTGTTCGGCTTCGCGCAAATTCACACCCAAGACCACCTTGGCCTTCTTCTGCAACTTGCCCATGAGCTGGAGCACTTCCAGCAAGTCCTGCTTGGGGCGCTTTTCCGGATCGGCCAGATCGAAGAAAATGGTCAGGTTCGGCGATACAGGCAGAACCTTCTCCATCTCCACCAACAGCGGAGTCATCTCGGTGAGCTGGGTCCAGTTGGTGCACGCCAAAAGTTGTCCACCAAACAGGACCTCGTCGCGGCGATTACCCAACGCGGAGGCCAGGTTGGGCCAGTTCATGTCGCGCATGGTGCCGGGCTTGCCCAGCATGAGCTTGCCGTCGGTGAATTCCAACGCCTGGGTGTAACCAGGGTCGCCCGCCGAAATCATTTCGATGTTCGGCAGATCCTGCGCGAGCTTTTCGAACACGCCGTGCAGCGGCTTGCCCATCAGGCCCACGCAGATGATCTTAGGACCCAGCGATCCCAACGCGGAGGCCATCAGGGGGCCGTTTCCGCCCAGCTTCTGCTGGAGGGGCACGAGCTCGATGTTGGCGCTTTTCCCGGCAGCGGAAAGGATGCGCTTGCCCAATGCCTCGATGGTGGGGATGGCCACATAGGTGTCTTTGTCCGAGCGGACGTCGACAGCATTGATGATCTCATCCAGGAAGCCATCGAAACCGATGGTGGCCTTGGCCGTTGCGAGCTTGGATTTGGCGTCCAGGAGGCCCTGGCGGGCGGCGAGCAGTCGATCCTTCACGAGTCGAGTCCTTTTGAAATGGAAGAGAGGTCGGAGTGGAGAGGAATGAGCCGGTGCATGTCGGCAACCATCAAGGTTTCCAGCACGTCGCCGGGAGGGCAGACCATGTTGAGCGAACGACTCTGGGCGGACAGACGCGATTGGCACCGCACCAGTTCCCCGATCGCGCCGGAAGAGACCAAGCGTACTTTCGTGAAATCCACAACCGCGGATCTCTCCGGGGCCGAGACGAGCGATTCGAACGCTTCGCGCATGGCTTCCCTGGCTCCCAGGGACATTTCCCCTTCCAGGGTGAGCACCAGGATCCCCTTGCGGGGTCGTTCTACTTTCCAGACGAATCCCGCCATCAGATATCCTCCTGCCACTTTTGCGATAGTTTCGACATGATCTCTTTCAAGCCATCCTGCTCCGCATGATCGAAGCTCGCCCAGCCCAGCCGGGGACGCACCCAGGCTCTGGTCCCATCGGGGAGCGCGAGTTCGCGCGCCAAGCGATCACGGATCTTTTGCAACACCGAATCCAGTCCGTCTTCCACGGTCATGGGAAGAACAACCAATAGGCGGTTGAACCCGAGACTGCCCACGAAGTCGACATCGCGCAGCACCGTGCGCAGGTCGCCGGCCAGGATGTTGAACAAACCCCGCAGGGCCTGACCGTTGACCTCGATCGCTTCGCGGTCCTCCGGCAACCCCAGAAAGGAAATGAGCAAGGCGGAAAACGGAACTCCGTACCGGCTGGCCCGACGAGATTCGTAGCGCAGGAAAAATTCGGTCACTGCCTTCGGGTAGACTCCCTGGGGAAGTTCGCGGGAAGCGGCACGTTCGCGCTCTTCCACGATGCGGTACCGAACGCGCTCGGCGATCTGGGCGGCCACCTGCCGCGCGAGGTCGTCGCTGCCCACCATCTGCATGGCCAGCTCCAACAGCCCGTCGATCTCGCCCTCCTCGCGCACGAGTTCGCCCATGGTGGCGACCTTGGCATCGAGAGAAGCCCCTGCGTCCTGGAGCTGTTGGGCCAGCACGCGCGCCTTCAGGTCTTGCAAAGTGCGCTGCGACCTCAGGTCCAGTTTGCGCAGGATGTTGGACCGAAGCTCCGGAGCCATTTCCTTGGTGGACAATTCTTGTCGAATCTCGGTCTGCAGCTTCCCGTACGACCGCACGGCTTCCAGCGCCTGTTCCGGGGCCGCCTCGGCGTTTTCCACCAACAGATCGCCTGTGCGATCCACCGCTTCCAACAACGCCTGGATGGAGGCGTCGGAGCCGGGGTCGCCGCCAGCACGGCGAATTTCGGCCGCCACCACCAGGAGCTTGGCGGCCGACCGGGGATCCTTGCGCAATTCCGCGACGACTTCGTCCGAGCTCACGCCCATTTCGGAGGCGGCGGAGACGAGGTCTTCCAGGGCTTTTTCGCCCTGCAAGGTGGTGGACAACTCCTTGACCAGTCCATACCACTCGGGGATGCTGGAACCGCTGGCGATGAAGGCGTCCTTGAGCTTGGGAAGAATGCGTCGCAGTTCTTTTTTCCCAGGAACCACCCGTCCCAGCACGTGTGCCACACGCCGGGCATTGCCTTTGGATTGGCGGTATTCGTCGAGGATGATCTTGCAAACCGTCTGGTCGAAGGCGGAATCCGTAGCGGCTTCCACCTCTTCTTCCGCCAAGCCCTGTTCCAACGTCTGCTGGGATTTGACCAGGCCCATCATCTCCGAGCGCATCGCATAGATGCCGGCGAGGAGCTCCTCCACCGTGAAGCCCTGCTTGGCCTGCGAGGTGGCGAAGTGCGAAAGCACGTTCATCACCATTTGCCCGACCCCTTCGGGACGCGCGGTAGGGGCCATGCCCTTGGTGCCGTCGACGGCTGCACGTCCCATGGCTTGGGGGTCGGCGAGCATCTGCACCAACGCGACGTTGCCTTCCAGCTCCTGGGCGGTCAGGCGACCCACCATGGCGCGCAACACGATGTCTTCGAACCTCTCTTCTCCCCCATGTCCGCCTTGTCCGGAGGATAGGGTGGAAAACACCCCGGTCCCACCGGTTCCGCCGGCCGAAGGGCTTCCCGATCCCACCTGATCGCCGCGCAGCGCGCGCAGCGAAACCTGGTTCACTTCCAGCTGCAGCCCGCCGTGGCTCACGAAATAGCGCAAAAACGCGCTGGAATCGTGGTGGGTGAGCGAGGATGCATCGATCAGGACAGAAAAGTCGCGCGCGGTGAAGCCGGCGCCCAATGAAAGCGAATCCACCTTGAAGCGCCGCAGGTGGTCGGCGATACGCCGATTGTTGGGTTGGTACATCACGTCGGCGCCGTCCACGAAGAACATGGCTTCCAACAGCTGGATGTTCAGACCTCCCGAGCGGGAAATCGCGGCTTGGAACAGGTCCCAGACCCTGGGGATGGTCTCCTGGACCAAGGGGTGGTCGAAGGCGTAAGAAAAACAGCGGTTGAACAGGAGATTCCATCCCCTGACCAAAAACTCGGCTTCCTTCCGATCGATTCTTCCTGTGTTCTCGATGCCGCTTTGGGGCTCCGACATCGCCATTCCTCCAAACCTCTCGTTGCAGTTACTAATCTGCGATCGTGCAGAAAGATAAGCCTATCTGGTCTCCCATCTGGATTCTCTCTCCGTCTCGATTTGTCTCCGGCCAAGCGTTTCCCTTCATGGTCGCCATCCCGTGGTGGATTGCCATCCAAGGATTGGCTTGGTTGGAGCCGCTGCCGGCGGAGCTCCAGATGAATTTCAGCTGGAACTATCTGGCATGGTCTCATTTCTTCGCCATGCTTGGCTTGATTATTCCAGCCCTCGGCTTGGCCGCTCTGATTCCCGCCACGGCACTCAAGGACCGGTTCTCCACGTCCATCCGGGTCTCCATGGGCGCAACTTTCTGGTACCTGTGGACCTTCCCGCTTTGCTTTCTGCAACTGGGAATCGGCTGGACCATCCTGCTGATGATCCTGCGTCCGCTCTTGTGGGCGATCACCCTGTCCTGGACGCTGGGGCCTTATCTGCCAGGCTCCCGAAGCTCCACCTCCTTGCGATGGATCTGGATTCTTCCCGTATTCTGGTTGTCCATGTTGGTGCAGATGGGCAGGGACCTGCCGGATCTGCTGAACTTCCGCATGGACAATGTGGGAACGGGAAAGATCGTCGGAAGCACCGCCGATCTCGCCGAGCGCCCCTTGGACTCCACCCTCTGGACTCTGACCTTGAATCAGCCGCTGCCGCCGGAACGCTTGGCGCTGGGAGCCAGACAGACCGTGAAGGTCCTGAGCCCCAAACAGATCCAGGTTGTGGTGCGAAATGGCGAGGTCCCGCCCCCGCAAGACACGGCCGGCACGCTCAACACCGAACTGTCGCACGGCAAAGCCCTCGATCGACTGCTCGATTCCGCCCGACGGTATCCGGATTCCCTGCAATTGTTGGCTCTCCACCAGATCGTCCATGGCGCCATCCGCTACCAGCGCACGTATTTTCCCGGTTCGCCCGAACAGATTTTGACCAAAGGCGAGGGCGACTGCAAATCGTTCGCGATCGTGTATGCGGCCCTCGTCCGTCGATTGGGTTTCCGCGCCAAGGTGGTTCGCGGCGTGATCGCCATGAACGGCGACCGTCCGGACAACTCCGGGTTCTTCGCCCACGCCTGGGTGACCGTGGAAACCCGCCAAGGCTGGCAGGACTGGGACCCCACGTCGTCGTCGCCTTTTCCCGACGCCGGATACCTGCGATTTGCCATTCCCGCCGAGCTCGATGGCGCCTTCGATGGAGAAAATGCGATCTTCAATCTCGCCTCCATCCAGATCCAGCCCCTGAAGCAGGTACCTTTCCGACCGTGAGCGCTCCAGAATCCATCCAGGCTTCCAAGAAGATCCTCCCGTCGGGAGAGCGTCTGGGAACCTTCACACTGCTCAAGCCCATCGGCAAGGGCAGCATGGGGGCGGTCTACACGGCCTGGCAAGAAGGCCTTTCCCGCCAAGTGGCCGTGAAGGTTCTGATGAAGGACCGTTTCGATCGGTTGGTCACAGCCGAGCGTTTTCTGCAGGAAGCGGAAACGGCAGCCAACCTGGAACACCCGAACATCGTGACCGTTTATGGACAGGGCGAACGGCCCGATTGCATCTGGTTTGCCATGCGACTTCTGGAAGGGCCCTCCCTGGCCGAATGGATGCGCCGACGATTGCGCCACCCCATTCCCTCCAAGCGCGAAATCCCTCTCAAAGAGATCAAAGATTTGGCTCGACAACTTCTGCAAGCGCTTGCCCACGCCCACGACCAAGGTGTGGTGCATCGCGACATCAAGCCGGAAAACATCTTGTGGGCGGGGCCCACGGGCCGCGCCGTGATCACGGATTTCGGGCTGGCCTGCGTGAACTACTTCACCCACGAAGCGGAAAAGCAGTTCATCCTCGGATCCCCGCTGTACGTGTCGCCGGAGCAAGCGCGAGGCGACGAACTGGATGGTCGCGCCGACCTTTTTTCCCTGGGATGCGTCCTGCTGGAACTGGTCCTGGGGCATCTGCCAGTCAAAGTCGAGCGTCCGGAAAAAATCTTCCGCACTCGCGCTTCCCAAGATCCGCGGATGTTCACCGCCACCCCGCGCGAGATCAAACCCGAACTCTCCGAGTCTTGGGACCTGTTCTTGCGAAAATCCCTCATGCCTTCGCGGGACCGGAGATTCTCCGACGCCCGCGAGATGCTCGCCGCCCTGGAAGCGGTCTAAGGAGAGCCCTCAATGACCAAAGCGACCGCGAAACCGGTCGATCCCGTGATCGACTTTCTCAAGCGTCTTTCCAAGGACGACCAGAACGTGATGGCGGATTTTGTCGCCTGGGCGTCCGGCGAACGCGGGCCCGCCGAGATCGAGCGGGTGCACGAATTCATCGAAGAAGCCGAGCACCACATCCGCAACTCACGAGCCAAACTGGACCGCGTGGAAGCGGCTACCGCCCTACTGGGATTTTTTCGCGACCACAGCCGACGGCTCGGAATGCATGAGCGATTCCTGGCGACCATCTGCGGAGCGTTGTGCACCTACTTCCAAAACCGCAAAATCTGGGATCCAGCGGTCGAGGCTTGCGAATTCCTGGTCAGCCGGGCCATCCCGGACGAAGATGGAGTCGGCTTCCACGACCGGCTCGACTGGCTGTACCGCCAACGAGCTCGGCGCGGGGTGGATTGAAGGCCATCCCCCTTTGTTGAGCCCCCCCTTTTTGTAGAGACGCCCCGGCGGGGCGTCTCTACAAAAAAAAGGGGGGCGTCTTTACAATGAGGGGTACGGCTATTTTACAGCACGTCCTCGCCGGTCTCGCCGGTGCGAATGCGGGTCGCGGATTCCACAGGGAGCACGAAGATCTTGCCGTCGCCGATCTTGCCGGTGCGAGCGGAAGTGGTGATGGCCGCGATCACCTTGGGGACCACCGCATCCGGAACGACCATTTCCAGCTTCACCTTGGGGATGAAGTCCGTGTGGTACTCGCTGCCACGGTAAAGCTCGGTATGGCCTTTTTGCCGACCGAACCCCTTGACTTCCATGACAGTGATTCCCTGGGCGCCGGCTTCACCGACTGCGAGCTTCACGTCGTCGAGCTTGAAGGGCTTGATGTATGCGACGACAAGTTTCATGGGAAGGCTCCTTGAAAATGAAGACGAACTAACTTTAAAAGTTCGTCGATGGACTGGAATGGTGGTCTTGGGACGATCTGAGGCGTGAAGCGGTGGCCGCCGTTTCACGCCTTTTTTCATTGTCTTCTTTATCAAATTCCAGGCCACTCATTTTGTCCCAGCGATTGTGCAGAATTTGGCCTGGAATGCGCACAGACAATTGCCAATTGTCAAGCAAATACTGACATTATTAGCCATTGTCATTTACGAAACTGCCGTGGATCCAACTCCAAGAGCTGGATTTTGTACCGCAGCTGGCGCAACGTAACCCCCAAAGCGCGGGCGGCCATGGTCTGATGGCCATTGGTTGCGTCCAATGCTTGAAGGATTTCCTCGCGAGTCAGCATGGCCCTTTGGTACGGGCGTCTCTCATCGGAAATATTGGAATGGCTCGGACCGGGGGAGTGCATGCCCCGTGGCGCGAAGCCCCAGCTCGTCTGAGGCTGGTGGCCAAGGCTGGATCCATGGAGATCCGGTGGCGGAGCCAGCGTCGGGAAAAGCCTGTCCAGCACAGGAATGTCGTCGGCGGACAGGGTCTGCCCTTCCGTGGCGAGCACAACGGTGCGCTCCAGCGTATTTTCCAGCTCGCGGACGTTTCCGGGCCATTCATACTGTTGCAAAAAGTCCAGCGCCTCGCGGCTGACAGCGATTTTCTTGGCATGGCGGGCCATGAACGTGCGCAGAAAGGCCAAAACCAGCGGCACGATGTCGCTGCGGCGATTGCGCAACGGCGGCACGTGCACGGGTACCACCATGAGTCGGTAGTACAGGTCTTCACGGAATTTTTTCTCGCGAACCATGCCTTCCAGGTCGCAGTTGGTGGCGCAGATGATGCGTGCGTCGCTTCGCAGGGTTTCGGAAGAACCGAGCCTTTCGAAGGTCCCTTCCTGGAAAACACGCAGGATTTTTGCCTGGGTTTCCAGCGGTAGCTCACCGATTTCGTCCAGGAAGATCGTTCCACCGGTGGCCATTTCGAAGCGCCCGATGCGCAGGGCATGGGCACCCGTGAACGCACCCTTTTCGTGCCCGAACAACTCGGATTCAATCAAGCTTGCCGGCAAAGCCGCGCAATTGACCTCCACGAAGGCTCCACGGCGCCGCGCGCTGTTGAAATGGATGGTCCGTGCCAGCAGGGTTTTACCCGTTCCGGACTCCCCTCGCAGCAACACCGCCGCGTCCGTGCCCGCCACCTGCCTCACCATGGCCATGGTCTTTTGCATGGCCCCCGACTGCACCACCAGGTTGTCAGGCTGGAACTTTTCCGCCAAAACATCCTGCAATTCGCGATTTTGGCGCTCCAGAGCCTCTTTTTCCTTGGAGATGAGCTCGCTGATGTGCACGGTCTGCGCCAAGAGCGATGCGATGATTTTCATCACCCGAAGGTCTTCGTCGATCATGGTGGCGCTTTGCGGCGAGCGGTTGGCCACCAACACACCAGCACAGCGCCGATCCAAGGTCACCGGCACCGCCACCACCACGTTGGCTTCCCCGGGCGGCGAAATCTTGCGGATCTCCTGGATCTCCGACTCTTCCAGGGAGGTTGGGTCGGTCACCACAATCGGCATGCCCGTGGTGTAGACCTTGCCCAAAAAGCCTCCGTGCACCGGATAGATTTGCTTGAGGTCCTCCGGGCCCACTCCGAAACTTGCTTTGACAGAAAGCTCCGAGCGATCCTCCGAGGGCACCAAAAGCAACCCCCGCTCCAGATCGAGATTGTCGGAAAGCGCTCGCAAACAGCGTCTAGCCACGGTCCCGAGATCAAGACTGGAGCCAAGCACACGGCTCACTTCATAAAGGGCGTTGAGCGTTCTGGATTGGTGTTCAAAAAAGTCGCGCGTCATCATGTTCGTTTGTAGCGCAAATTCCGTTCCACTCACTCACCCCCTATGCTTCAAGAATACGCTTCTTGAGCCACTTGTGGAAGTGAAGTCCTGACCTGGCCACCTTGGTCCCTATATTTCCGTGGATGCGCGAATGGTCTTGGCTTCGAATCTCTCAACTGCAAACCGACCCCACCGACGCGGTCATCGTCTTGGGGGTGGAAAGCGAGCCCTCTGGTGAACTTCCTGGAGGGGCTGCCGCCGTCATGCGCCACAAAGTCAAGGCAGCGCTGGAGGAGCAAACCTCCAAATCCACCAAAGGGGGAATCTGGGTCGAAGCCGATGGCATTCGCGCCTGGGTCCAGGAAGTGGTGTCCAAGCCGGGTCTGGATTCCGACGAGCGCCTTCGCGTATGTGTTTCGGAAGCGTTTGCCGCGACGCAGACCCGCAAATGTTCCCGGGTGATTCTGCTGGCCAACCGGCTCCCGCTAGACCGGGTAAGGGCGGTGCTGGAGGGCTGGTGGCTTTCCACCTATCGCTACGAAGTTTGGAAGTCGACCCCTTCGCCCGCATTGCCTCCCTTTGTGATCGCCGTCTCCGACGAAGCGGACACCGTGGAGATTTCACTTCGCCAAACGGCGACGATCCTGGAATCTTCCGATTGGGTGCGAGATCGTGTGAACGAGCCCGGATCCGTCCTGACCCCGCAAGCCCTCGCGCGCAGCATGGAATCCCTGTGCAGAAACCACGGCTTGGCTTGGCGAGCCATGGATCGTGAAAACCTGGAGGCGGAAGGCTATCAGGGCCTGGTCACGGTGGGCAAGGGCTCCGACCACCCTCCGGTCATGGGCGTGGCCAGTTGGGAACCCTCGCACAACCCCACCGCCACCCATCTGGTACTGGTCGGGAAGGGAGTGACCTTCGATACCGGGGGGATTTCCATCAAACCCTCCGAGCACATGTGGGAGATGAAAAACGACATGGCCGGTGCCGCCACGGTACTGGCCGCGGCAGTCGCCATCGCCCGGTTGAACCTTCCCGTGAAAGTATCCGCGGTGGTCTGCTTGGCGGAAAACCGTCCCGGCAACGCATCGGTCCTGCCTGGCGACATATTCCGGGCAAAAAACGGCAAGACGATCATGGTGGACAACACCGACGCCGAAGGCCGACTGATTTTGACCGACGGCCTCTGGATGGCCTCCCAGCTTGCCCCCACCCACATGGTGGACCTCGCCACGCTCACGGGTGCGGTGGTGCGGGCGCTGGGAAGCTCCATGGCGGGAGTGCTGGGCACCAGCCAGGAATTGATCGACCTGATCCGCGCCGCCGGAGGCGAGGTCGGTGAAAAATTCTGGCAATTGCCATTGGAGGACGAGTACCGTTCCAAACTCGACGACCCGGTCGCCGATTTGCGCAACACGGGCGGCACCGAAGCGGGCACCATCACTTCCACCCTGTTTTTGCGCGAATTCGTCCCCGAATCCATCCCCTGGGCGCACTTGGACATCGCCGCACCGGTGCTGACCACCAAGTCTTGGAAATACTTCAAGGAAGGCGCGACAGGTTTTGGCTTGCGCACTCTGGTGGAACTGGCCCAGCGCATGGGCAAGCAGTTGTGAGCGGGGCTGGCGAGGGTTTCGTTTGTCCCAACTGCGGCGAAGAATTGCCGGGCGGGTCCAAATTTTGTCCGGAGTGCGGCTCCGACGAAAAGACGGGCTGGAGCGAGGACACCTATCTGGACGGGGTCTCACTCCCCTACGACCAGGACGATGAAGAAAACACCGAGCTTTCGCCCGACGAAAACGCCAAGCCTCCCATCCGGTGGGGGCTGGCCCTGGTCGCGGCCGGAATCCTGGCCGCGAGTCTTTTGATTTTCCTTGTCGCTTGGCTCTGAAGCCAAGCCAAGGATTCAGCGATGGTTGCTCTTCTGGGTGCCGCGGGACAAGGCCCTCGACACCATTCCCAGTCCCGCCAGCTTCCGTTTGAAGCGATCTTGCAGGTGCAACCGCACCTCGCGGGAACCCGGCAACTCAAGTACTTCCCTCGCCACTTCCCGAGCGTCCTGCCAGTTGATGGATCGCAGCATTTTTTTGACTTCCAGGATGCCCCAGGGGCTCATGGACAGTTCATCCACCCCCAAGCCCACCATCACCAGGGCCCCGACCGGGTCGGAAGCGACTTCACCGCAAACCTCCACCAATGTACCAAAGGGGCGTGAGCCTTCCACGGTCCTGTCGATCAGACGCAGGACCGCCGGATGGAGCGGATCGTACAAGTGCGAGAGCCGTTGGCTGCCGCGATCCACGGCCAGGGTGAACTGGGTGAGGTCGTTGGTTCCCACAGAAAGAAAATCACATTCGCGGGCAAGAGTCTCCACACACAAGGCCGCGGCGGGGATTTCCACCATCGCCCCGATGGGGACCTTGGCGGGAATCCGAACTCCCTGCGACACCAGCTCTTCGCGGGCGTGCTCGAGCATTTTTTTGGCTTCGCGCAATTCGTGGATGTCGGCGATCATCGGAAAGAGCACGCGGACTTGGCCATGCGCCGAGGACCGGAGAATGGCCCGCAGCTGGGGCATGAAAATATCTGGCCGATCCAGGCACATCCGGATGGACCGCCATCCCATGAATGGATTTTGATCCGGTTGAGCACCCTGGAGGGCGTCGACGATCTTGTCGCCACCAGCGTCCAAGGTGCGGATGGTCACGGGCCTAGGCGCCATTCGCTCGACAATGAACCGGTAGGCTCCTAGCTGTTCATCTTCCGTGGGCAGATGGCCTTGTCCCAGATAGATGAATTCCGTCCGGTAGAGCCCGATGCCATGCGCACCGACAGAAATCGCGTTCTCCGCCTCCACAGGCAGTTCGATGTTCGCGGAAAGCAAGACCGGCCGGCCATCCATGGTCACCGATGGCAGATCCCGCAGGCTGAACAACTCCAGCTCGAATCGACGCAAGGCTTCTTGGCGATCGGCAACCGCCTTGCGTTCCTTTTCGGTGGGATGGATGACCAGCGTACCCGCATTTCCATCCAGCGCCACCACATCGCCGCTGCGCAAAAGACTGGACGCCGAAGACAATCCAGAAACCGCCGGCAAATGGAGTGCGCGCGCCAAAATGGCCACGTGGGAGGTGGGTCCACCCAAGTCGGTGGCGATTCCCAGCACGTTGCGAACCCGCAGCTGGGTGAGCGTCGAAGGATTCAGATTGTGCGCCACAACGATCGACGGCTCGTGGAGCTCGATCGCTCGGCGTCTTTGGCCTTTGGCGAGCTGGCGAACCACTCGCTCCGAAACGTCCTCAAGATCGATGGCTCGCTCCCGCAAATACGCGTCGGGGATGCGGGCGAAGCGCTGAACCAGCTCTTCCGACTTGCGACGCAGCAGAAAACCCGCCTCGCGGCGTTGGCTGACAACGGCCTTGCGGGTCGAGCCAATCAGTTCTTGGTCGTCCAAGAAGAGCAAATGGGCATCGAAGACTTTCGCTTCGGATTGCCCTACCTCCTCCATGACCTTCCCACGAAGCTCCAACAACTCGCGGCGCGCATCGGCAACAGCCAGATCAAATCGCGCGACTTCTGCGTCCACTTCCGCTTCTTCCAGCACACGGTCGTTTACGGCCGGTTTTTCTTCATGCAGGATGACGCACTTGCCCAATGCCAAGCCCGGCGAGGCGCTCTGACCTCGCAGAACCCTCCGGACATTGCTGCGGCTAGTGGAATTGGACGGCATGGCTAAAACCAAAGCTAGAAACCGAGATGCTACTTTGCCTTTGGCATCACATGACTGACTCACTCGACATGCTCCATCGCCCTTCCTGCCCCATCACTCTGGAGGCCAATGGACTGGAACTGCAAGGCTTCTCCATCGGAGGTCTCGCGACCTACCTGATGGTTCCGGAGTGGAAAATCTGCTTTGACATCGGGGAATGTCCCGTCGAGGCCGTTCGACTGCCGTATGTTTTTCTGACCCATTCGCACGGCGACCACGCACGTGGCCTCCTGCGACATTTTTCCCTGCGCCGCATGCTGAACATGCCGCAAGCGGAATATTTCGTGCCGGATTTTCTGGTGGAACCTCTGCGCAACCTCGCGCAGGCTTGGTGCGACTTGGAGGGCCACCGAAATCGACCGGAATACATCCCCAATTTCCGTCCCCTATCCAAACGGGATACGGTCGAACTGAACCGCCAATTGCGCGTGGCCACCTTTCCCGTCGACCACCGCGTCCGCTCCTTGGGCTTCACCGTCCAGGAAGTCCGGAAGAAACTCAAGCCAGAATTTCACGGCACGGCGGGCCACCAGCTGGGTGCATTGAAGCGACAAGGCGTGGAAATCGAAATCGAAACGCTCCAGCCTCGCCTGACGTTCATTGGCGACACCACGTTGCGAACCTTGGAGCGAGAGCCTCACTGCTTGGATTCAGAAGTTTTGGTCATCGAAACCACGTTCATCCTTCAAGAGGATCTGGAGATGGCTGCCCCCAAGGGCCATCTCCACCTTTTCGAATTGTTCGATTTTCTTTCCGCCAATCCGGAATCCTGCAAGTTCAATGCGTTGGTCCTGAAACACTTCAGCATGAAATACACCAAAGCGCAAATCGAAGCCGTCGTGCGAAAGAAGACGCCGGAGTTTCTCAAGGATCGGGTGAAAATTCTGGTCTGATACGTGCGAATCGTGCATTGCCAAAGTCCATGGACGACTAGATTTTAGGCATGAAGGCCATCATCTCCCTATTCCGGTTTCTCAGTATTCCGGCCATCGCGGTCGGGGCCGCCTGCATCTGGCTCGGTGTCAGCGACTGGAAAGTGGCTACTGTGGATGCCACAGCCAATGGCAAAACGCTCTTCGCCAGCGGGACCCCCGATGTCGTGAAGTTCCGCGACAGCGTCCGGTTCGACCTATGGCATGCGAGCCTGCGAGAAGAAAGCTTCATGGGAATGCTACAGCCGGTCCGCGCGGTATTCCCGGCCTGGGTCGGCAAAGACAGCTCCGTCCCTAAGATCGTGGTCGTTTCCTCCGCGCCAGAGGTGGTCGGCCCCACCGTCTACTCGTTTTTGCACCCTGATTCATCCCGTGGCGATCTCACGGTCAGCTCCAATGACGGTGCGGATGAAGGCAACCTGAAGCCAAAATTCAGCGCCATCCTCCAACAACTCGCCGTCAAGCATTCATCGCACCTGAAAGACACCGCGTGGGGCTGGAAATTCGTGGAGGGCGTCGCGGTTCTCCACAACGATCCCGACCGTGTTGGAATCAACCCCATCGCGCCCAAATACTGGGAAATCCTCACCGAAGACCTCCCCACCCGCGACGGTGTTACCGCCATGCTCGGCGGCGGATTCTTGCTCATCGTGGTGGGTGCATTCCTGCACATTTCCATCGGACGGATCGACCGCAGACGCAAGGAAGAGGAAGAAGAAGAAAGCCAAAACGAGAAGCCTCTGGTCTGACCATGAAAATTTTGGTCGTTGGGGCGGGGTCTTTTTGGGGACGACCTTTGGTCGACGCTTTGCGCGCGAAAGCTCAAGAAATTTCGGTCTTCACTCGCGACCCACGCTCGTATCCGGAAGACTGGAGGATGTCTCTCTCCTGTCATTGGGGGGAGCTACACCACACGCACATTCTGGAACAAGCTCTTCGTGGAATCGATCGTGTCGTGGCCTGCATCGGCGCCGGGCGCAGCGAGAGCACTGCAGACCAAAGCGAAGTGAATGGGATTCGCCATCTTTTAGACTCCATCGGGAAGTTTTCCTCCGCAGATCTTGTGAGACTGACATCGCCCTCACCCTTGCGTGAAGCGGATTGGTGGCCAATGGCATCGCGCAGACGAGCCGATCTCCTTGTCGATTCCTCCCGCATCCCGCATTGCCTGGTGCAGATGGGGTGGGCACCGGAAATGCTTGCTCCGCTGGAGCGACATCGACGGATGTGGCTTCCTCATCCGCTTTCCACTCCGGCAAAAATCTCTTGGCAGTCGCGCCAATCGGGGATCGATCGACTGGTGGACCTAATTCTTTCCAAAGATCTGCCACAACAAACCCAAATCCGGGGCACGGACATCGCCAGCTTGGTGGAGCTTTCCACCAGAATATGCATTCGCCACCCCACAGTAGAGCGCATCCACCTGCCCGGGCGATTTTTCCATTGGTTGGCTCGATGGGGGTCACCGTTCGGGTTCGCTGGTTGGCGACTGGTCCACGCCACCTCACCCCACCGCATCCGCACGCCATCGTCGTTCGAGGATTCTCTCGTGGACTGGCCGCCCTCCAAATAGCGCTACGAAATTACCAGAAAACGTTGCTCGTGTCGAGGCTGATATTTCCGACAAATCGCACCGGAATTTCGTTTTGGACAGCATTGCGGATTACCAAGTTATGGACGCGCACGGGTCCACGTAAATTCGTGATCTCAATCCCCCTACCGGGATTGTCCAGGTCCACGGAATCCAAATCGATCGAGCCGTCCGCCAACAATCCCGCTCCCACCTTGATCGCGGATTGACGACCTCCAATGAAGGTGAATCCGACAATTCTCACATGTGAATTCTCAATTTGTAGACAATACTGCTGGTAAATGCTGTCTCTCGCTTGGTCCATTCGAAAGCGTGCCTTCCCTCCAAACGACAAAATCACAATCGGCTTGGACAATGCCCCTTTGCGCAGAATAGAGATCGCGCCGGAGATCAGGTAGTCTCCGCCCCCGCCGTAGACAAAGAGAGTGTCGCCCGGCTGTAGTTTGGTCAGTGCGGCGGCGAAATTCCCCAGATAAGGCGAACCAATTCCAGCGGAATCCGGAAGGAGCACAAACACATGCTCGCGCGGTTTTGGAATCCATGCAATCGGCGGGGTCACGATGGGTGGGGGCAGGACGGCCGGCCGCATGGGCAGGTTGACGGGATCGAAGGGGTTGTCCCTTTCGGCACACCCTCCGAACCAAGCGAGGGCCAGAAGGAGAATGCTCCTTCTCACCGTCCCCGCGACTCGGCCGTGCTCGCTTCCAAGATCTGCTCCTGGAGTCGACGAGCGCTGGAATCGTTACCCTGGCGCCGGAAAATTTCCAAACGCAATCCTGTGACTTGCCTCCAGATCGGATCGGAAACCTTCAGCTTCGAAAGCCACCGATCCAGAGAATCCGCCACGGGACCGGACTCTCCGAATTCTCGGACTCGAAGCTGCATCGCCTCCAGTCGAGCAATCGGCGACAGAATCTGTGACCTCACATGGGAATAGCCCACCAATGCATCGCGAGGGTCGCCGCCACGGGCAGCGAGTCGGCCCCAGCGCAAAGAAACCTCGTTGACAGCGGGATGATCCGGATGCTTGCGCACGAAGGCCGACAACACCGCCACGCAGGGGCCCGGTTCGTTGCATGAAGGAACCGCAACCAGGCTCGGAACCGCAACCGTCAAGTGGGTTGCGGCGCCGCCAGCCACCTTTTCACCGGAATCTTTCAGAGAGGAATCTGTGGTGGCACTACCCTGGCCTACGGACTCTTCGGGGCTAGGACACTGCGCCCGCCCGCCTCGATCCACAAATTGCCCGTCACCTGCCACCTGGAGTCGAACGCGCCCTTCCTTGACAGTAACCCATGCGCTGAGGGAATCCTTCCCGACAGTGAAGGCTGTCCCCACAACTTGGACTAGGCAATCTTTGGTCAGATCCACCTGGAAGGTTTCTCCGACCCTTCTTGGTTTTACCAGAAACGTAGCCTGACCCTGATCCAGCCGCAACTGGACCACCTGCTCGTCGAGGCGAGCCAAGGTGATATGGGCTTGCGAACCCTGGACCTCGCAACGAGCCTCGGCCCACTCCGAGGAATTGGGCCCATCAAAAAATCGTTGTTGTCCTGGTTGCCAGACAAGCTGATCCGGTGTCGCCGCCTGGAAGTGATACACGATTCCCGCGAGGGCAATTCCTGCCAAGGCTACGCCCCAGCGAGAGGGGCGCAGGAGAGCGCTCCACCAAGGAGCGCGGGTCACAGCAGGTGAAGCGTTTGCGTTGCGTGATTGCGCCGCCAGCCAGCTCCGCATGTCGTTTTCCATGCGTTGCCAGGATTCGGCAGGCAAATCGTATTGGTCTTCCCTGAGGGTTCGTTCCCAGTCGCGTTCAGCGCTCATGGTTGTGCCTCCCGTTTTTCCAGGCACAGCGCGATTCGCTTGCGAGCATGGAACAATCGAGATTTGACCGATCCTTCGGGGATGGCCAGGATTCGGGAGATGTCGCTGAGGTCAAGTCCCGAATAGATGTGTAGGACCAATGGCAACCGGTGGAGAATGGGAAGGAGGTCGAGACATCCTTGGATCCAGTCCTGAAGGGCGTGCTGGCTCGCGTGGTCGCGGCCATCCCCTCCGACTTCGCTTTCCATCCGTTCTTCATCCATGTGCTCCGCATCGGCGTCTCCCCTGCGGCGTTGGGCAAGCCGGTTGCGGGTTGCGCTATGACAGACCCGCACCACGATTCCGTGGAACCATGTACGGAAACTGGAGCGGCCGGAAAACGATCCCAAGCTTCTGTGCAACTGGAAAAAGCTGTCCTGAACGAGATCTTCGGCATCTTCCGGGCGGCCGGAGGTGCGAACGACAAGTGTAAGGACATACCGTCGATGTCTGCGATAAAGCTCAAGGAATGCACGTTCATCTCCCGTGGCGGCTCGTGCGGCGAGATCTTCGTCGGTGACCGTCACGTTTCCTGGGTCGCCATGGCGGCTGGTCTGGTTCATCGCACCCGTCGGAAAAAGAGAGGACTTCTGCTGGGAGTGGATCCTGGCCACTGTAAATCTAGTGCGGTGAATCCCATTCTAACCACCCCGCACCTCCAGCCAGAATCAAGGTGGCCCCCAAGCATGCGTTGCGGATCCGGTTGGCTTCCCGCAAGGCGTTCCATTTTCGCTCGAAGGACTCCCCCGAGCTGCTGGCACCCAATGAAGAATACTCCTTTTGAGCCTGGTCCTGCTGATAGGTGGTCCAAGCCGACCCGACCACTGCCAATCCAACCGCAGCCCAAGCTGGCCATGTCCTGCGGGTGTCTTTGGGGGGGATCTTTGTGGATGCAAGGATCAACCGCGAAGGGGTGAAGTTGACCTCCAGATCATAGAGTCCGCCGCTTCCCACCAAGGTATCGCGCCGCCGAACCAGTTGCTGGTACTGGAATTCCAGGGAAAGTGGACCAGGGGGAACCACGATTCGTGCAGGAGTGGAGCGCATGGGGATTTTTCCACCTGCCGAGACCACTCTGAACGAAACCGAATCTGGAATGGATCGGAGGTCCACTCTTGCCAGCATCTGGCTTGCCACGGCCCGCAGCTGCTCGGCGATGGCAAGCGGTGAAGGCAACGTTTTGGAGGGAATGGGCAGGAAAAACTCCGTCATCCCCGGAAGCTGTCGCCATTCCAACCGAAATCGCAGGGAATTTCCTTGGGGAGTGCTGACCAAGTCCTCGTTTTTTTGGAACACGTCCAGCACCGCCATGCCTTGAGGACAGCCTCCTGCAGGTTGGAAGATCCACGCGGAGTCGGTTTCGTGTTTGAGTTCGATCAGCACCTGATCGCGCAGGGTCTCTGCGGAGCCGGCTGCAGCAGTACGAACCAAGGAAACCGCACGGAACGGACTCAACGACAAGCATGAGGTTTGGACCAACTCAAGGGCGCCGGCTACGGGCGCTCCAACCAGTAAGGCGAAGATGGACGCAAAAACTCGACATCGCCAGATGCCGCACAATGAAACCGGGCCGGACCCGAGCCTCACAGTGCACTCCTTTTTGGGTTTTGTCGCGTCCAAGTTCCGCTGGAATGTACTCTCGAACCACTCGCTCCCACCCCTGCATTTCATGGGATTCCTTGCTTATGCACCGATCGAATCGCCAACCCATCGATGCAAGGATGTCGCGTCCACAGGCCAGGGTTGGATGCTCCGGGCCTCCTCCCACAATCGCAACAGCGCCTCCAATCCCTCCTTCCCACAGTCCAAAGATCTCTTGTTGGCGTATGTGCGGATGTGCAGCGCCTGGATTGCCTGCGACATCTCAGCAGCGTGTTCCCGGACAAAACGGGTGGATGGCTCCTCGCGCGCCATGGCGATCGTGGCGCTTTCCACCAAAATGTTCGCGATCCTTCGAGCCATATCGTCTCCCAAATCGCGCCTCACCAGAACACAGCCCAACGGTACCGGAAGCCCAGTGGAATCGTTCCAGGCAACACCGAGGTCGGCTTCCTCCACCAGCCCTGCATCACGGTAGGTGAACCGACTCTCGTGGATCACCACCGCCCGGCGCCAATCCCCGGCGGCAAGCCGTGTGGGAATGCGGTCGAACCGCTCGAATTCTTCCGGCTGGGGATCGATCCCGCAAGTCCGGCACCACATCCGCCACAGGATATGCGCCGTGGTGCCTTGGCCAGGAAGACCTACTCCCGCTCCGGAGGGTTCCGGCCGGGACAACACCAGCGGACCCACGGCATGGGCAAACGCTCCGGCACACCGCAGCAAGCGGTAGTGACTGTGAAACAATGGCGCGCTGGCACACGAGACCTTAACCACATCAGGTCTCGTTGGGGCATCGTGCAGCGCATTGAGCTGGGCGATGTCCAAGAATTGAACCCGCCCGCCAGCGGCACGAACTTCACCAACCAGTGTCTCGAACAAAAACGTGTCGTTGGGACACGGGCTGATCGCCAGCGAAAGGTTCAATTCCGACACGCGACCTCCACGGCACAGGCCAACGAAGAAAGGGCCCGATCGATTTCCCACGCCCCCCGGTCGCGCGGACCGGCAAGGTTGGAGATGGATCTGATTTGGGAACACGGGACACCCAGTCGCCAGCAAGCCAAGGCCCATCCGGCCCCCTCCATCGATTCCACCTGGAATCCGGCAGCCTCGCGTCGAAGCTGTGTCCGATTGGATCCAGTGCAAACCGAGCAGGTTCCGCCTCGAACCTTCACAAGCCCCGAAGCCCACGCAGGCACCGCCAGCGGAAACCGCGACGGATACCCAGGATCGAACCCAAGGCTCCAAAGATCCAGCAAATCGTCGCCATCCTCGGCTCCGGTATCGATGAAGCCGTCCTCTTCCAAAACCACGACCTGCCCCAAGGAAATCCCCGCAGCCGGGTAGGCCCCTGCGATCCCGACACCGACCACAAGGCCCACAGAACCATCCCGCAGCACCATCCCAAGCTCCAATGCGGCACGAGCGGCTCCGACCCCGGTCACGAGTACGCGCGTTCCAGGGGGAACCACCCGGGCTTCGCGGGCGGTGGCTGCCACCCAAAGCGTTTGGGAGCCTATCACGCGAGCTCCGCCCACAATCGGTCCACTTCGGCGCGGACCAACCGGGATGGCAACGGTTGGCGACACGACAACTGGGCGGTCAATGACCCAAAGGAACAACACTCGAAAAAGGGCAGCTCGCGCACCTCGCCCACCAGGATTCCCGCGGTAAAAGCATCCCCAGCCCCGATCGGGTGGAGTTGCGCTCCGTGAACAGCGGGCGCGACCGGAAAGTGTCTGCGCCGTCCGGTCTCGTCTTCCGCATAGGCGCCGTCCGAGCCGGCGGTCAGCACCATCCGCACGTCGCCCAGACGTTTGCGCACCTCCGAGAATACGCCATCCACTGTCCAGTGCTGCGTGACCGATTTCCATTCGGTGAAATTCAATTTGAGCACCAAGCCAGGACACGGCACCGGAGTTTGGAGGATCTGCCGAGCTAGCGGAATGGAGTCCACCAAAACCATGGCGGCTCGGCTTTCCAGGCGCGAGACGATCCTGGCTGGATCGAATCCCTCGGGGAACGTTCCGCAAAGCGCGATAGGCGATCCCGCCGGATGGGCCGACATGCGCTCCTCGAGAGCTTCCTGCGACCACGCTGCGGCGGGAGGCCCTTCCTCCACAATTTCCGTCACCGTTCCATCGGCATCCACAACGGTGGTCGCCGTGCGGATCTCGCCTGCCAGCGGCAACTCGAACACCTCCAGGCGTTGATCCCGACAAGCCGCGCGCCAGGAATCGCCATCGATCCCGATGCCGGTCACCAGGAGTGCGCATTCTCCCAGAGTGGAGACGGCCTGCGCACAATTGAAGCCCTTGCCCGCCGCACCAGCCTGGCCTTTTTTCACCCGCACAACCTCGCCCGGCACAAGACGCTCGCAACGAACGACTTTCTGCCAAGCGGGATTGGCTCCGACCACCATGATCTGTGTCATGGGAGGAAACCTATGTTTCCCAACCTATGATCGAAAGCATCATCATTGGAATCGTGGAGGGCGCGACGGAATTTCTGCCCGTTTCCTCCACCGGCCACATCCTGATCACCGAACAGCTCCTGAAAACCCATCGTTCGGACGCGTTCAACGTTCTGCTCCAGGTCGGGCCGATCCTCGCCTCAGCACTGGTCTTCCACCAGCGCATCACATCGTGGTTTTTCAAAATCAAGGAGCCCGCCACCCGCAAGGAGCTGCTCCAGATCCTCGTCGCCTTCCTGATCACCGGCTTTGGTGGATTGGCCATGCAGAAGGCGGGAATCGAGCTTCCCGACACCCTGCTTCCCATCGCCTGGGCCACCCTCATCGGCGCGCCCGTGATTTTTCTGGTTGAACGTCGCGCGAACCAAACGCCTGGCACGGATTCATTCACTTGGCCGATGGTGTTCGCCGTCGCAGGCGCCCAACTGGTCGCTGCAGCATTCCCGGGCACATCCCGATCTGGTGCTTGCGTGATGGCTGCGTTGGTGGTTGGAGTTTCCCGTCCAGTCGCCGTCGAGTTTTCCTTCTTGGTCGGCATCCCCACCATGCTGGCAGCGGGAGGGTACAAACTCATGAAAGAGGTAAAGGCCGGAGCGCTTCCCGAATTGCTGTCTCTGGATACCCTCGTGGCATTCGTCACCGCCACCATCGTGGCTCTTTTTGCGGTGAAATGGCTACTAGGCTACGTTCGCACCAATACGTTCATTCCCTTCGCTTGGTACCGCCTCGCGTTGGGAATTGGACTTATCACCTGGGCATGGATGGCCTGATCAGATCATTTTTTTGCGCAACAAGCGGTCCGCCGTGGCTTCGATGACCTCGGGCTGTTCGTAAAAACCTTCCTCCAGGCGCTTGCGCACTTCTTGGATTCGTTCGTCTCGAACAGGATCGCCAGCAGCCGCGACCGCAGCAATGCCAGCGGATGTCGGGTCCCGCTTCTCCGAAGAATTGGAAAGTTCCACACGGTCTTTTTTGGAGACCGAGGCAGCGGACGACGCTTTGATCCCCTTTTGGCCTTCGGGCGGGAGATTCAAGGCTCCGGATAGTTGGATTCCGCTGATATTCATGGCACCCTCAGTGAGTCTTTCGGTTCCGATCGCGGAAAACTTTAGACGTTCCTTTGCAGCGGTAGAATTTCCTCTTCCGATGAGTAGATCGTGAACAATCGATCGATCGCCACCATCTCGAACAGGTCGTGGATGTCTTCGGTCAGCTTGACCAACCGAAGATCTCCGTGCTGGGAGCGTACCTCGTGAAGGCAATGGATCAGCATGCCCACGCCGGAGGAATCGATGAACCCGACCTGCTCCAGGTTGATCACCAAATCGCTCTCCCCAGCTTCCAGCAGCCGCTTGATCACCGTGCGGAACTCGTTGGAATCGGCGCCCTTGATCTGTCCTACCACGTCCAGAAGTAGGCTAGTTCCGATTCGTCTGGTTGAGATCTCCATGCTCGGTTCCTGTTGGTTTCTGCTGCTGCGGGAAGGCGACTTCAACAACCGTACCTCGACCCTCCAAGGACTGTACCCTGAATGTACCACCCAACAAGGCCGTTAGGTGACGGGAAATCGCAACTCCCAAGCCGACTCCTCCCTGGCGGGTCGTAAAAAACGCCTCACCAACCTTCCGGAGGACTTCGGAAGACATGCCCGCTCCATTGTCGCGCACCCGAAAGCGAATCTGCTCGGCGTCGGCGGCAACGTCCAACAAAATCATTCCCGGGATAGATTCTGGAATGGCTTGCAAGCCGTTGATGGCGAAGTTGAAGAGAATCTGAAGGATCATGTCGCGATCGATCATGACCTCCCTCTCCCCCTGGCATTTGGTCTTGATGGTCACGCCTTCCCGGCCGTCGCGGGCCAAGCGTGCCAAGACCATTTCACGAATTTCGGACAACAGTTCAGGCAGGACCGTAGGGCGCGGCGAAGGCGTGCGAGGACGGGAGTAGTCAAGGAATTCCGAGAGAATGCGGTCTAAGCGTTCCGACTCACGGCGGATCAGACCCAGCAACTGCCGGTCGTCGTCCGAGGCGGCCATGGAGTCTCCCAGCAGCTGTGCCGAACCAGTGATGGAAGCCATGGGATTGCGGATCTCGTGGGCGATGCGTGCCGCCATGTGGCCCATGGTGGCCATCCGTTCGCCCGACCGGACTTCCTCCTCCATTTTGCGGATGGCGGAGATGTCCTGCAAAGCCACCACCACGTTGCGCAGTTGGCCCTCCATCCACTGTCCCGCGATCTGGACCTGAATCCAGCCAGATGGACTGATTCTCAGTTCACGATCCACCTTTGGCCCGCGACCTTCGGTGACTTCTCGGACCGCGTCGACCAGATCCGAGCCCCAGGTTTCGGAAGCAAGGACCTGGTGGAGCCGCGCGCCCGGATGCAAGGGGTGGCGCAAGATCGAGCAGGCCGATTGATTGAAATACAGGAGCTTGCCTTGGGGCTCCATCACCAGAACTCCGTAGGAGAGTCTGTTCAGAACACCGTCCAGATCCAGTCTGGCCAACAGGAGATCCCGCGCTTGGTCTTCCGAGAGCGCTCTCTGGCGATGGAGGGTTTCGGCGAGGTAGGCGGTCAGAAAGGTGACCAACGTACCAAGTCCGACCACCATGATGGTGCGGAACACCACCGTCGATCGCGAGAGCGTGGAGAGCCCTGCGTCCGACCAGCCTGTCCCAAGATGCCCCAGGGCCAAGGATCCGAACAACGCCAATCCAGTGCCAGCAACCAAAAAGGCGCCCCGGTAGCGCATCAGAAAACCCGCCAAGGTGGCGGTCAGGACAAACAGCAAAATGAAATCCGACTGCAGTCCGCCGTCGCTGGCGACGATCAGCGCCTCCAGCCAGACATCGAAGCAAAAGAGCCCCGCCAAATACAAGTCCAGCCAGGTCGCGGGCTTTCCTGACGAGGGTTGCCCCTTCCAGTGCAGCCCCAGGTAGGCGAGGTTCGCGACCGAATGAAGCCCCAGCCAGAGCCAGACTCGCTCTGTTCCCGGCACCACCAAGGCGGATAGGAACAGCGCGACAGGCGTAAGGACGCGGGTCGTCCCGATCCAGCGGATCTGGAGGGAAGGACCAGCGACTGGATTCAATTGATGCTGCCGGCCATTTCGAACATGGGCAGGTACATGGCGATGAGCACCGCACCGATCACACCACCGAGCACCACGATCACCAAGGGCTCCAGCATGGAAGTCAATGCATCCACGGCAGCTTCGACCTCCGTGTCGTAGAAGTCCGAAACGCGCGTGAGCATGTCGGAAAGGCCGCCCGTCCGTTCGCCGACGGCGATCATTTGAATCACCATGGGCGGGAACACGCCTGTCGCCTTCAGCGGCTCGGAGATGGACTGACCGCCGGAAATCGCCTCCACGGTGCGGAAAATGCCCGCTTCCAACACCACATTGCCGGAGGTCTTGGCGGTCACGGTCAATGCGTCGATGATGGGCACACCGGAGGAAAGCAGTGTGCCCAGGGTACGGCAAAAACGCGCAACGGCGCTTTTGCGCTGGAGGTCGCCGAACAAGGGGAGCTTCAGCATCAATCCATCCCAGAAAAACTTGAATTTGGGACTGCGCTTTATGGCCTGCAACAGCCCCACCACCGCGCCCACCACCAAGAGGAACATCCACCAGATGTTGCCCTTGAGGAAGTCGGAAATCGACATCACCATGCGGGTGGGGCCGGGAAGTGTGCCACCCATGTCCTTGAACATGTTGGCGAACACGGGCACCACCAGGGTCATGAGCGCGACCACGGCACCGGCCGCCACGACAGCCACCATCACAGGGTAGGTGAGGGCACCCTTCACCTTGCGGCGCAGGGCCTCGGCGGCCTCCTGGTAATCGGCTAGACGCGCCAGGATGGTATCCAGGATACCGCCCGCCTCACCGGCGCGCACCATCTGGCAATACAGCTCGGAAAACACAGGTTTGTGCTTTTCCATGGACTCGGCCAGGGTGCCGCCTCCTTGGATATCGGTGGAGATCTTGCGGATGCGGATGGCGAGATTCTTGTTCTCGGTCTGCTCCGACAGGATGTCCAGGCATTGGATCAGGGGCAGGCCGGCCTGGTTCATCGCCGAAAACTGTCTGGTGAACCGGGAAAGATCCTTCAGTCCGATACCCGTGCCGAATTGGAAGCCCTTGCTGCCGGTCTTGCGGATGGTCACATCCTTGATGCGCCGTTTCTTGACCAGAGCCTCTGCGGCTTGCTGGCTTTCCGCCTCGATCTCGCCTTCGACGGCCTTGCCGGCGATCGATTTTCCCTTGTAGACGAATTTTGCCATGATATCGCTCCGATCAGAGGCGGAAGTTGCCCGAGATGAACTTGTCCAACTGCTCCGGATCGGAAGAGTACATGATCGCATCGTCCTTCGTGATCTTCCGGCTGATCACAAGTTTTGCCAGATCCATGTTCAGGGTCTGCATCCCGTACTTTTGGCTCACTTCCATGATGCCCTGCATCTGGTGGACCTTGTCGTCGCGGATGAGCGATCGGATGGCCGGGGTCACGTTCAGGACCTCGGTGGCGATCACCCGTCCACCGCCGATCTTGGGGATCAGCTGTTGGCAGATCACCCCTTCCAGCACGAAGGCCAACTGACCTCGCACGGCATCGCGTTCGCCCTGCTGGAACATGTCGATGATGCGGTTGATGGTCTGGGGAGCCGAGTTGGTGTGCAGGGTGGCGAAAGTCAGGTGACCGGTTTCGGCGATCTGCAAACCGATTTCGACCGTCTCGCGGTCGCGCATTTCACCCAGGAGCACCACGTCCGGGTCTTGTCGCAGCGCGACCTTGAGGGCCTGCGTGAAGCTTGCCGTGTCCGAATACACCTCGCGCTGGTTGACGATGCAACGCTTGTGCTTGTGCACGAATTCGATGGGATCTTCGATGGTGAGGATGTGTTCGGCGCGCTCGGTGTTGATCTTGTCGATCATGGAAGCCAGCGAAGTGGATTTTCCCGACCCGGTTGGTCCGGTGAGAAGTACCAAGCCTCGCGCCCGGTCGCAGAATTCGCCCGTGATTCGGGGGAGTCCCAATTCCTCGAAGGAACGAATCTCCGTGGGAATGTGGCGCATCACCATTGCGGTGTTCCCGCGCTGCATGAACACGTTGGCGCGAAAGCGCGCTTCGAAAGGCCGGCCATCCGTCATCTGATGGCGGATTCCGAAGGAGAAGTCTACCTGGCGACCTTTGTCCTTGTCCAAGTCGAAGTCTTCGAACTTTTTCTTTTGCTCTTCCTTCATCACGCTGTAGCAGACTTGCTGGGCTTCCTCCGGCGTGAGCGGATGGTTGTCGAAGGGGCGCAGCCCTCCGTCCACGCGCAACATGGGCGGTGAGTTGGCCGTGATGTGAAGGTCCGATGCCTTCCATTCGATCATTTTCGTGATGAGCTCGAGTACGTTGACCATGTTCGCTCCGGTGGGATCGTCAGGTGTCTGTGGAACGGATGACTTCCTGTGCGGTCGTCTGACCTTCCATCAGGAGTTTGAGCGCGGCGGCCCGAAGCGTCAGCACGCCGTCGGAAACCGCAGCTTGGCGGATTTCCTCGACGCTCGCCCGGTCGATGATGAGTTGCTTGATGGAGATGGAGATCGGCATGATCTCGTACACCCCTTGGCGACCCTTGTAGCCGGACCCCCCACAAGTGTCGCAACCGCGCCCTTTCATTGGTTCCAGTCGGGCGAAGGCGTCGTCGTCCAGCCGCAACAGGCGTTGCAACGCGGGGGTCTTGCTTTCCGGATCCGGCGATTTGCAATCTGGGCAAACCTTTCGCACCAGGCGCTGGGCAATGATCAACCGGCAGGAACTGGCCACCAGGAAAGGCTCGATGCCCATGTCCACCAGGCGGTTGATGGTGCTGGGAGCGTCGTTGGTGTGCAAGGTGGACAACACCAAGTGACCCGTCAGGGCTGCTTTCACACCGATTTCGGCTGTCTCCAGGTCGCGCATTTCGCCCACCATGATCACGTCGGGGTCTTGGCGCAAAAATGCACGCAACGCGGCGGCGAAGGTCAGGCCGATCTCCGAATGCATCTGGACTTGGTTGATGCCGTGGAGATTGTATTCCACAGGATCTTCCGCTGTCATGATGTTGATGCCCACGTCATTGATGGTGGACATGGCCGAATACAATGTGGTGGACTTGCCCGATCCGGTGGGGCCGGTCACGAGGATCATCCCGAAGGGCGCGTCGATGGCCTCTTGCAGGTCGCGCAGTCCCTTTTCATGCAACCCCAGCTTGATCAGATCCAACTGGAGGTTGGACTGGTCCAGGATACGCATGACCACCTTCTCGCCAAAAATGCAAGGCAGGCTGTTGACGCGAAGATCCACCATCTTGCCCGACGGTGTCTTGAGCTTGATACGGCCGTCTTGGGGAAGGCGACGCTCGGAGATGTCCAGGTTGGACATGATCTTGATGCGCGAAATGATCGCGTGGCGCAGCTTGAAGGGAAGAGTGCTGATCTCGCGCAGCGTGCCGTCCACGCGGTAGCGGACCCGCATGACCTTTTCGTAGATCTCGACGTGGATGTCCGAGGCGCGGATGCGGATGGCGTCGATCAAGATCTTGTTGACGAGCTTCACCAGCGGGGCGTCGTCCACCGCTGCCAAGGCGTTGGCGGCCTCCGCGTCGTCGTTGGACTCCCTGACCACCTCCATGTCTTCGCCGACGGCCCCGATCATGTCGGCCATCTCTTTTTGCATGGAGGTCTGGAAGTACTTCTCCAGACAGCCGCGGATCTGGTTTTCTGCGGCCACCACGGGCTTCACGGTACATCCGGTGATGAACTTGATGGCGTCCAACACGTACACGTTTTTAGGGTCGGATGTGGCTACTGTCAGCACCTTGTTGGTGCGACTGACCACGATGACACCGTACTTCATGGCCAGATCCTGCGGGATCAGGCGCACGGTTTCTTCGTCAAGTTCGATGTCGGAAAGGGAGATATGCCCCAGGTTCATCTGCTTGGCCACGAAGGAGGCGATCTCCTCCTCGTCCAGGAAGGCTCCCACCCGCACCAGGTTCTCCCCGAGCTTGCCTCCCTGCGATCGCTGGCTCTTGAGAGCGAGAAGGAGCTGTTCTTTCGAGATCAGCCCGCTCTCCACCATCATCTCGCCGAGTTTCACCGCCACTGACTCTCCCCTTCCATCTTCTCGGGTCCTCCGAGCCAGGAATTTTGGATCTTCCTCCGAAAGATACCACTGGCAGGTTCACCCATGAAATCCGATTCTAACACTGTTCGCGTTCCGGCGACGGCAACTCTTGCCATCGGCGAGGCGAAGACCTTCTTCCTGCCGGATTCCGACGTGCAGGGTTTTGTGTTGCGCTCCCCGACCGGGTTGGTGGCGTTTCGCAACCAATGTCGCCACATGACGGTCGAATTGGACGCGGGCGATGCCGATTTCTGGAATCCGGAACTGAAGATGATCCAATGCAAGGTCCACGGAGCGCTTTTTCGGCCTGAGGACGGCCTTTGCGTGTACGGCCCCTGCTCGGGCCACCCCTTGATCGCCTACGAATTGGCCGAAGACGGCGATGATTCCCTAGTCACAATCCCGCCCCTGTAGGGATCGGGACGGACATCGGCGCTTTGGCTCCACCGCTCATCCTGAGGAGCGACCTGACCAGATTCTTGAAGATGTGCCAGCCGCCGAAAGCCATCCCGATGGTAGTGGGAAGGCCCGGCAGCAGAAAGCACAGCACGATCCGCAAAAGCCGATTGGACCACCATTTGCGGAAGTGGGAAAGATCGTCGGTGACATTTTCCATTTCTTCCACCCGAGGCGGCACCCGCCAGGTCTGGACCAGGGCCGTCACGTGGCCTACTCCCAACACCGGAACCAGCGTGGTGATCGGCGCCGAAAGGAATGCAGAAAGAATCGGTCAGAGGATGGCCAAAGGCCAACAGGGTTCCCAGCGCTGCCGGAATGGAGGTGGATAGCGCCCAGAACAGGGCGCTCTGCCCCATCTTGGCCGCACCTTGATCGAATCCGATCCAAGCCAGGGCGGCCAGGATCACGGCAGGAATCCCCCACCCGATCCACGTCCAAACCCGTGAGGAGGCCGGAACCACACCAATCACGTCTTCACCTTTGGTGACTTCGCCGGTTTCCAGAAGCCGGGTCATTCCTTGCCTGTGCCCCGCCCCGATCACAGCCAAAACACGTTTGCCCGGAGCCTGCCGGATGCGCCCCACCATGAAGTGGTCGCGCTCGTCCAGCATCACTTGGCGAACCTCCGGGAATTCCTTGCCCATCTCGTCCATCATGGAGCTCAGGTTGTCCTGCTCCCGCAGTTTGCCCAGGTCTTCTTCGGTGACCTTGTCGGTCTCGAAGACACTCTCCAAAAGGCCAGCGCCCAGCTTGAACCGTCGCCACCAGGGGGTGAGGCTCCACACGCGACGTAGCGTGGTTTTGATCTCGCGATCCACCAGCACCACCGGAATGCCCAATTCGCGGGCGGTGGTCACCGCCTTGTAAAGCTCCGAGCCCGGCCGCACACCGGTCTGCAGCCCCATGCGTTTTTGGTGGCTGGAAAGCAGGATATTGGCGATCAGTGTCGAAAACTGTCCTTGACGGATCACGGTGAACAGATCGAGTTTCTTCCAGGCGTCGGGATCCGACAGGGCCTGGAGACGTTTTTCGTCAAGTTCCACGCATACGCAATCCGGTGCCGCCTCGCGGATGGCAGCTTCCACCTGCAGCACGGATTCGGCGGAAACGTGGGCGGTGCCCAACAGGAGGATCTCGCGGTCGTCGACACGCACGGTCGGGATGGATTCGGTAGTCATCGGCCCTGCAAGGTAGAACCCGAGACCAAACCTTGCTTCGCCGAATTCGTCGTAAAGACGCCCCGGTGGGGCGTCTCCGCTTCGCTCGCAGCCGAAAGAAAAGGCTTACGCCTCGTCGTACCGGTATCCCACCTCGCCGTGGTCCAGGTAGTCCAGGCCGGCCACCTCGTCTTCGGCATCCGGACGCAGGCCCAGCACCAGCTTGGTCGCGAAGGTCGCCACGGTGGTGCCCGCCAGGGCGATCCCCAAGACGATCCCCATGGCCTTCAGCTGTTCCAGCCACAGCCCGTTGCCCACCAAGTGTCCCAGGTTGCCCTGAAGGTTGGGGTTGATCAGAACCGAGGCGAACACGCCCGTCAACAAGGTCCCCACCGTGCCTGCCACGCCATGCACTCCAAACGTGTCCAGGGCATCGTCGTAGCGAAGGAGGTGTTTCAGGCGCATCGCGGCGAAAAACGACGCCAGCGTTCCGATCGCACCGATCGCCACCGCCGCCCCGGAACTGACAAATCCTGCCGCAGGGGTGATGGCCACCAGGCCCGCGACGATGCCCGAACAGAACCCCAATACGGTGGGCTTGCCATGCAGGATCCATTCCAACGCCGGCCACAACACGGAGGCGACCGCCGCCGCGAGCGTGGTGGCCACGAACGCATTGGAAGCGATCCCGTCCGCTCCCAGGGCCGATCCCACATTGAAGCCGTACCAACCCACCCAAAGCAGGCCCGCGCCAGTCATCGCCAATACCATGGAATGTGGCGGCATCGGGTCGCGCCCATACCCTTTGCGATGCCCCAGGATCAGCACCAGAGCCAGCGCCGACCACCCGGAGGCCATCTCCACGGCAAAGCCACCAGCGAAGTCCACCGCCTTGATGGCGGCGTTGGCGTTGCCCAATCCATTGAACAAGCCGGTGGAGCCCCATGCCATGTGGGCCACCGGGATATACACCAAAAACAGCCACAACACCGAGATCAGCATCATGGAAGAGAACTTGATGCGCTCCGCGGCCGCACCGATCAATAAAGCGGGAGTGATGATCGCGAACATGAGCTGGAACATGGCGAACACGTTGTGGCTCACCCAGTTGGAATAGGTGGGATTGGGCATCGCGTCCACCCCGCGGAAGAACGCGTAGTCCAGCCCTCCGTAAATGGCATTTCCGGGAGCGAACACCAGGGAATACCCCACCGCCCACCACAACAACGTCACGATGCCCGTGATCCCCATGCACTGGGCCAGGATGGAAAGCACGTTCTTGGTCCGCACCATGCCACCAAAAAACAAGGCCAAGCCGGGCAAGGTCATGAACAACACCAGTGCGGCGGAAATCATCACCCAGCCGTTGTGGCCGGGGCCCGCCGATTGGATCTTGGATTTGGCCAGATCCTGTCGCGCGGTGTTGTTCACATAGGCTTCCAGATCGGCCAGTCGCTGAAGCACCGCGGAATCCACGCTCGGTGCCGCCGGTGGCGCCACTACGGGACTGGGGCCTGTTGTTGCCGACGGTCGAACCGCCTCCGCCGTGGCCGACGACACCGGAGGGGAGTCGGGCAGAAGGATTTTCGCAGAAACCAGTTGCTGGGCCACAAGCAGGATCGCCAGGACCTGCCTCAAACGAACGGACATGTGCGCTTACCTCAATGGTCAATTTCGCGATCGACAATACCGCGAAAACGGCAACAATTAGCAAATTGTGAGCCAATTGGCAAACAAAGGGAATTTCCGTGAGCAAATTTTAGCGATAACGCAAATGGCAGTTTTATCCTCTCATTTGTCACTGGCGCACGGCAACTTGTCAGATCAACCCGTCTAATTGGCAGATCGTCTCTCCAGCCTCACGCCCTCCCTCCGAAACAAGTGTCTTTTCCTGTCAGAAGACATTACTGTCCGGTATTCAGGCTTCCGTATCCAACTAGGTCGGCGGGTGTCGCCAACCAAACCACCATTAGGGAGAACCTCGATGCACGAACCGTTATCCATTTTCTACGCCCTGCCCTTTGTAGGGCTTTTGTTATCGATGGCCATCCTCCCGCTGAAGGCTCCGCATTTTTGGGAGCACAAACAGGGCTGGATCGTGGTTTTCTGGTCGCTTACCTTCGCGATCCCCTACACGATCTTCCATGGATTCGGGTCGGCTGCCCACTTGCATGTGCACACCCTGCTCAAAGATTACGTGCCATTTCTGATTTTGATCACCACGCTGTACGTCGCCGCGGGAGGTTTGTACCTGACCGGCGGCGAGCCGGGTAATCCGTTCGGGAATGTTCTTCTGCTTGCCTTTGGAACCCTGTTGGCGAGCTTGGTGGGGACCACCGGCGCTTCCATGGTCATGATTCGTCCTGTCATCCGGTCGATCTCCAAGCGCGACAACAAAGTCCACACGGTGATCTTTTTCATTTTCCTGGTCTCCAACATCGGCGGTAGCTTGACGCCCATCGGCGATCCCCCGCTGTTTTTGGGTTACCTCCATGGCGTGGATTTCCTGTGGCCCCTCAAGCATTGCTCCGCCCCCATGTTGTTTAGCACCGTGGTGTTGCTAGGCGTGTACTTCGGGCTGGACTCGTGGTACTTCAAGAAGGAGCGCGCCGTGCACCGGATGGAGCTCCAACGGATTCCCCTGGACATCCGCGGCACCTCCAACATCCTGGTGTTGTTGGGCGTGGTCGCGACGGTGGTGGGAACGGGAGCGCTTTCCAAGACTTGGACCGGCGGCCTCACCATTCCGTTTGGCGAGCACCTTCCCATCCATCTGGGCTTCACCGACATGCTTCGCGACGCACTCCTCGTGGGACTTCTCTTTTTGTCGCTGAAAACCACACCGCACGGCGTCCGCGAAGCCAATGGGTTCACTTGGGCACCCATCCTGGAGGTCGCGCGCCTGTTCGCCGGAATTTTTGCCACCCTCATTCCGCTGATTTTGATCCTGCAGGCTGGCAAGGACGGCGCCCTGGGCTGGCTCGTAGAGGCCGTCAGCACTCCCGCCCGCTACTTCTGGGCCGCCGGAGTGCTCTCCTCTTTCCTGGACAACGCACCCACGTACCTGTTGTTCTTCAATGTGGCCGGAGGCGATGCCCAGGTCCAGAACTTGATGACCCAAGGCGCCATCCTCACGGCGATTTCGTGTGGCGCCGTCTTCATGGGCGCCAATTCGTACATCGGAAACGCCCCGAACCTGTTGGTCAAGGCCGTCGCCGAAGAACAAGGTGTCAAGATGCCGTCGTTCATCGGGTATCTCGGCTGGTCCGGCGCCGTGCTCATTCCTCTGTTCGCTCTGGTGACCTTGATCTTTTTCTGATCGGCAATCAGGCCACGAGAGCGACTTCGCTGCTGCCCTGAGTGCCGCCGCCCTTCGATACACTTCGCTTCGCGAAGCACTCAGGGAACGGCGGCATTCTCTGTTCACATTCAGGAACTGACCTGCCCCGGCTAAAGATGGACCCTGCCCCGGCTAATTCGCACGGGGCACTCCTCGGTTTTCAGTTCAACCTAGATCCCGCGATAGAAAGGGATGCAGCGCGCCCGGAACGCGCTGCAGATTGGCTTGGCGAGCGAGGAGGCGCACCCTTGTCAGGTGCGGTGACAAGCTCGTACGAGCCAAGATGCTGTGCGGGCTGGGATGCGATGCGCCCGGCCCTATTGCGGGATCTAGGTTCAACCAAGCGGCACAAGCCGCCGTTCCCTGAGTGCCGCCGCAGGCGGTGTATCGAAGGGCGGCGGCTCAGTACACCCGAACGGGTAGAATCACGAACGGAATGCCCAGGTTGCATGGCTGGACCCTGCCCCGTTCGCACGGGGCACTGGAGTCAGCGGTGGCATTCCTCGGTTTTCAGTTCAACTAAGCGGCACAAGCCGCCGTTCCCTGAGTGCCGCCGCAGGCGGTGTATCGAAGGGCGGCGGCTCAGTAAACCCGAACGGGAAGGATCACGAACGGAATGCCGAGATTGTAGAACTTCCTCTGGATGCCGAAGACGATGTTGTTGTGCAGGAAGCGCGTGAACATGCTGTCTTCGGGGAACACGAGCTGGCCGCCAAAGAATGTGCTATGCGGGAAAGCCTTGACCAGTGCAGGGGTGAGCTCCATCATCTCGGAGGCGACGTCCGTCCCCACGGCGGTCCGAGCTTCCGAATACGCTCCATGCCGACGCATGAACCGCACGTATTTTTCGGCCTCTTCCTTGACGTGCACCTGGAGTGCGTCCATTTCTTCGGTTCCCTTGAAGTTCCCGGCATCCACGACGCCCACGTACACGAAGATCCAGTTCTTGTAGACGCCCGAGAACATCCGCTGGATATTGAGCAGGGTATGGAGCCCCAGCCCGTTGTACCCGTTCACCAGCAAAACGGCGGTCTTGGCCTTCGGATCGCAGGGAATGTCGACTTCCTTCTCAGAGGAGTTGGAGATGTCGGCGGTGCGGACCAGCTGATCCAGCCGTTTGAGGAGGGACTTGGTGTGGCGGTAGTGGCGTTTGACAAAAAATGAGATCGCCACGAGGACCGCGGTGACCCCCACCGCGGCAAGTCCGCCCTCCCAGAACTTCTCGACGAAGACGAAGACCAGGATGAACATCGAGATCACCAGGCCCACCATCGGCACCCAGATCTTCCTCTTCCAATCGATCTCGCGGCCCTTGTTCTTCCACCAATGGCGAATCAGCCCACCCATGGAAAGAGCGAAGGTGACGAACACGTTGATGGAGTAGAGGACCACGAGCTTGGCGACGCTTCCTCCCGTGAAAATCACCGTGCCCAAGGCGATGGCAGCCATCAGCAACACCCCGTTTTGTGTCACCAGCCGATCGGACAAGCCGGCGAACCGGCTGGGAATCCAGCGGTCCAAGGCCATGTTGGCCAACACGCGAGGTCCGCCGATGAACCCTGCCTGGGAGGCGATGAACAGGATCGCCGCTTCGGAAAACAGCGTGACCCACACGAACACCTCGCCACCCTTGCCCCAATCCCGGGTCATGGCCTCGAACAGGATCGCGTTGAGCGTTTTCACCTCGTGCTCGCCTCGGTGGACCTGGTAGATGAGGTAGGCCAGGAACAATCCGATCACCGTGATGGCCAACGACCACGACATGTAGGTCATGGTCCGCTTGCCATTGCGCACCCGAGGTTCGCGAAGAATGTTCAGACCGTTGGAGACCGCCTCGATCCCCGTGAACGTTCCCGCGCCCAAACAGAAGGCTTTCGTCACCAGCAGGAAGGCGCCGATCAATCCCAGTGTGGCCACCGCTCCTTGCGCGTCGGACGCGGCGCGCGCGGCGATGGCAGGAGCGTCGTCGACATGGGTGGCGATGGAATAGACGATCCCGAAGGCATGGGTGAGAACGAACACGAGGAAGATGGGGACCATGAAGTTCACGGATTCCCGGACGCCGCGCATGTTCAGGATGGTCAAGAGCAGGATCCCACCGATGATCGCATGGAACTTCCAAGCGATCATTCCAGCGGGCAAGAAGGAAAAGATCGCATCCGCTCCTGCCGCGATGGAAATCGAAATGGTGAGGACGTAGTCGATCACCAGTGCGCATCCGGAAACCATGCCCAAGGTCGGATTCAAAAGTTTGGAGGCCACCAGATAGCCACCGCCGCCGCCAGGGAAGAGTTCGATGATCTGCACATACGACGCGGAAAGGACGAACACCGTGATGGTGGCCATCAACGCCACCAGAAGACCCAAGGCGGGATAATTGCCCAGGATGTGCCAAGCCTCCTGAGGGCCGTAGCTCGACGAGGAAAGGCCGTCGGCGCCCAATCCGACCCAGGCGAAGAACGGCAACAGCGCCATGGAGTGGAAAATGTTCCGGTCGAATAGATTCTTTTCGCCACCCAGGACGATGCGCTTGACCTTCTCGAAGAAGGTAGGCTTGGTCTCCGGGAGCGGAATCGGTTCCATGTTCTGTTCGTCCACGTCAAACCTCAAAGGGTGCGCCGTCCAAAGCTTCGGAGGCGCGGAAAGTTTAGTTCCCGAATAGCCGAGTGCGGAGTCCAAGGTCTGCGCGGAGTCTCTGGCTCCGGAACCACCGCGCTGGATTCCCAGCACAATCGACCCTCGAAAAGAGATTGTGGCGATCGGATGCCTTGGGCTTTGACAGTGCAATGGAAACCGTAGACATCCCTTCGCTCTCACTCGCTCAGAACGGAAAAAGGCCGACGAATGTCGGCCTTCCCATCAGATTCGGTCTTTTCCAGTCACGGCTCACTCGCCGTAGTGGTAGCCCTGTTCGCCGTGGTCCACAAGGTCTTGGCCCATCACTTCTTCTTCTTCGTCGGGGCGCAGTCCAACCAGCGCCTTGACAATGAAGGCGATGACCACGGTGGCGACCACCGAAAGCGTGATGGTCAAGCCCATGGCCTTCAACTGCTCGATCCAAAGGGTGTTCCCGACGATGTCTTTCAGATTCATGGCCAGGTTCCCGTTGGCTTCGTGGACGGCCAGGAAGCCGGTGAGGAGCGCACCGAGAGTTCCACCGACACCGTGCACACCGAAGGTATCCAGGGCGTCGTCGTACTTGAGCCAGCTCTTGAGCTTGGTGCAGGCCAGGAAGGGGATGATGCCTGCGAGCACACCGATGATCACCGCGCCAGTGGCGTTGATGAAGCCGGTGGCGGGAGTGACGACCACCAAGCCCGCGACCGCGCCGGAGCACATGCCAAGGATGGTGGGCTTGCCGTTGCTGAACCATTCGGCGACGGGCCAGATGAATGCGGCGACAGCCGTGGCCAGCGTGGTGGTCATGAACGCGTTGGCGGCAACACCATCGGCAGCAACCGCCGAACCCGCGTTGAAGCCGTACCAGCCCACCCAGAGCATGCCGGTACCAATGGCGGTCAGCACCAAGCTGTGCGGGGCGAAGCTCTGCGTGCCCCAGCCCTTGCGCTTGCCCAAGATGATCATCAGCACCAAGGCGGACCAACCCGAGCTCATGTGCACCACGGTTCCACCGGCGAAGTCGATGGCCTTGATGGAGGCGGCGGCGTTCCAGACACCATTCATGAGGCCGGTTCCACCCCAGACCATGTGGGCCAGCGGGAAGTAGACGATAAGCATCCAGAGAAATACGAAGAGCATGATTGCCTTGAACTTCATGCGCTCGGCGATTGCGCCGATGATCAAGGCTGGAGTGATGATGGCGAACATCATCTGGTACATGGCGAACACGTTTTCCGACACCCAGGTCGAGTACGTGGTATTGGGGACCGAAGTGACCCCCTTCAGAAACGCCTTGCTCAGGTCACCGATGATCGCCCCGTCACCCGCAAAGGTCAGGGAATAGCCAACCGCCCACCAGAGGATGGTCACCATGCCCGCGATGCCGAAACACTGGGCAATGATGGACAAGACGTTCTTGGTGCGGACCAAGCCACCGTAAAACAGAAACAAGCCGGGGAGAGTCATGAACAGCACCAAGGCGGCGCAGATCATCATGAATCCGTTGTGACCGGGGCCTGCCACGCCGATCGCGCGAGCCTCCACACCCTTGGATGGGTCGGTGTTCTGGATGTAGGCTTCGAGAGCCGCCACCCGGTTTTGCAAAGCGGTGTCCTTGGACGCCGAATCCACCACCACGGCGGGCGCGGATGCGGCTGCCGGGAGCGAATCAGTGGTTTTGGCGCTGTCCGAAGCGGCGAATGCGGATCCGCCGACGAACAAGGTGAGCGCCGCGAGCGCGGTGGCTAGACGATTTGCAAAACGCATGATCGCGTCCTTCTGAAGGAAGGTGGAGGGTTCGACCCATCGAACCATAGGTCGGTGACGAATCCAAGGGAATGCAAGAACCAGACCAATCGATACGAGACTCCGCACCCTTCCCGGAATGGCTCGACATTGCCCGGTGTCATCGTCAAATTGGCGACATTGTCTAGCATTTCGCCATTTTGTCACCAATTGTAACGGTATGCCACCTTCCTTTTGCCGATCTTAGGCTCGATCGATTTCCAATCGCCAGGGATGCGCGAGATCATGGATGGTCTTGGCAGGCAAGAAAGTATCCAGGGGAATCTCGAGGAACACGGTCCACCAACCGGACATCGCTCCGTTCCAGAGGCCGGGACGCTCGAACACCCGCAACTCGCCGCGTGGGGAAGGCTTTTTGGACAGAAACGCCCGCGATGGATCCACGTACAGGTCAAGGTCATACCGGCTCCCATCCGGTTTGTCCAGACAGCAGGCCAGCTCGACAGGATTGAAATGGGTGGAGCCCGCAAGCAGCCCCTTCTGCGCCTGGTCGACTTCCGATTGCTCCACGATCTCCAGACGCTCTCCGTCCTCTGTCACGACCCAAAAAGGTCCTCCACCTGGTTCACCCACGTTCGGGACCATGCCGGCTACGCGCAAAGGACGGTCCACTTGAACGCGCAACTCCGCGTCCGTTGAGGGCAACCCCATCCCCACAGCCGCAGCCAATTCGCGCAACGGCTTTGCATCGCCCGTTTCCAAAAACCGCTCTGCACGGAACTTCAAGGCCAGGGCAAGGGCTCCCAATCGGCGCCGCCACGGAACCACGTATGGCCGACGAGCATCCGGCTGGATGTTGTCGATGTTCTTGACCAACACAACAGCACCTGGAGTCATCCCGAGATTGCCCAACAAAGAACCATGACCTCCCGCGCGCAGCGCAGGGCGCCCTTCCTTGTCCCGGACCAACGTTCCATCGGATTCCAACGACAACGTGTCCGTGGCAGGCGACTGCAACGACGCCCCGGCCACCACGTCCCCACCGTGGCGTCGGCCCAAGGTCCGGCAGGTGTCATCGAAATGCGCGGGCAAGGGCCAACCCTCGGCAAGCGTGAAATGGACGGTGCCATGGCCTCGCTTGCCCAGGATTTCCGCGGATTCCGCGATTTGTTCCTCCAGCGGAGTGCGCAGCGGAAAACTTGGCTCCGGATCCTCATGGAACGGAACGAAGGCCTTGGGCCTTGCCGCCCAGCCGTATCCTTCGGGGGACTCCTTGATCAGAAGCGTCGCGATCCCCTGGGCGTCATCCGGGTCCACACCCTTTTCCCAAAGGTTCCTCTGGACCACAGGGGCTTGCGCCAACCGCCGGAGCTTCTTGGCTTCCCCTTCCGGATCGGGGTGCGTACCCGCCAACAGCTGGGCGGGACCCGCGAACATGCGGCTGGCGGCCCCGCTGGCGGGAACGAAAAACCCGATTTTCCCATCCGACGCGGCCTGGTCGAGGTCCGCCAGGAGGCTGTCCAACTGCTCGACCGGGCAACGGACGATCCCATCACCGACCGTCGCGGCCCGAGAGAGCACCGGAGCTTTCACTCCCTCTTCCAACAGCCGGATCTGTTTGGTGGCTTCCACTTTGGAAATCCCTCGGGATTCCAAATACGCGAGATCTTGGTCGTTCAAGAGTTCCTGCCGCAATGTGTCCTGCCTTGGCTCGAAGATGGACTGAGGGAGTTCGACACCCGGGAACTTACATTGGCCCGGGTGGAAACCCCATCGATCCAACCAACATGGCGCACGGCTTCGCTCTGGCGAAGGGCGTCGGCCAAAATCCTCGACCTCCTGTTTTTCGTCGTGGTGTTCTATTACCCGCTCGAACTGGCCATCCAGGCCACGTTCCGCAACAAGAACATCGGTCCGCTGGCCGCGATGTTCCTGCTCTACCCCATCCTCCAGGCTGTGTTCACCTGGAAGTGGCAGGCCTCCGTCGGCAAGAGGTTGCTCTCGATCTCGGTGGTCTCCCTGGACAACCGGCGCCTGGATTGGGTGGACGCCCTCCAGCGCCAAGTCCTGCCCTTGGCCATCGTGATTTTGCTTTGCCTGCGCTACGCGGAGCTTCTTCCGCTGATCCCGCCGTTTCCGGTGGGCGATCCCACCCCGGAAGAAGTCCAAGCCCTCTGGGACAAATTCCAGACCATTTCCATGACCGAGCCCTCCCGATGGCTGGATCTCCAGCAATTCAGCGGACTGCTGTTCCTGGGCTCCCTGGTGTTGGGCATCGTGCGGCCCGACCGCCGGACCCTGCAGGACATCTGGTCGGGCACCATGGTGGTCGAGCCTCGCCGAGGCTTTTCACAAGTCGTTTAAATTTGTTCGATTCCATCGTCTGAACGAGGAGACTCCATGTCCGAGCAACTGATCTACATCGACGGCGAATTCTTTACCAAAAGCGAAGCGAAGGTCTCGGTGTTCGACCATGGCTTCCTGTACGGAGACGGCGTCTTCGAAGGCATCCGGGCATACCACGGCAAGGTCTTCAAGTTGGAGCCCCACATCGAACGCCTGTACGATTCCGCCAAGGCCATCGGACTGGTGATCCCGGTCACCAAGGCGGAAATGTCGGCCATCGTGGTAGAATCCTGTCGCCGCAACTCCATCGCCAACGGGTACATCCGGCTGGTGGTCAGCCGCGGCGTGGGCGATCTGGGCTTGAATCCGTACCTGTGCAAAAAGGCGAGCATCGTGTGCATCGCCGCCACCATCCAGCTCTATCCCCAGGAACTCTACCAGGTGGGCCTGGACATCGTGACGGTGGCCACTCCCCGCAACCACCCAGAGGCGCTCAATCCGCGGATCAAGAGCCTCAACTACATGAACAACATCATGGCCAAGATGGAGGCCATCCGCGCTGGCGTGCAGGAAGCGGTCATGCTGAACCTGCAGGGCTACGTGGCCGAATGCACAGGCGACAACCTGTTCATCTTGCGAAACGGCAAACTCGTGACCCCGCCCGCCACCGAAGGGGCACTGGAAGGAATCACCCGCAACGCCGTGATCGACCTGGCCCGCAAAAAGGGCATCGAAGTGCGCGAGGAACGGATGTCGCGCTTCGACATCTACACCTCGCAGGAAATGTTCCTCACGGGCACTGGCGCCGAGCTCATCCCCGTGGTGAAGGTCGACGGCCGCGCCATCGGCGAAGGCTCCGTTGGCCCCGTATTCAAGGGGCTTTTGGCCGACTTCCAACAACTGACGCGCGTGGACGGCGCACCGATCCCGGGACTCTCTGCATGATCTTCCCTGCCCTTTCCGGCACAAAGGCCGCAGCTCGGCTGAAGCTGATCGTGGGGCGGAAAACCGCTCCCTCTCCTGAAATCGAAGCCAGGGTTCGCGTCATCCTTTCGGATGTGCGCGAACGCGGACTGGTCGCCGCCACGGAGTATGCCCGCTCCTTCGATGGGTTGGGTCCGAAACAGCCCCTTCGTCTTTCGACAAAAACCGTCGAGGCTGCGGCGAACAAATGCCCCAAGGCCGTCCAGGAAGCCATCAAGCGCTCGATTCGACAGGTGCGCACCTTCCACGAACGCCAGATCGAGGAATCCTGGGTGCTGGAAGGAGACTCCGGCCAATGGCTGGGCATGCGGATCGCGCCGCTGCGTCGGGTGGGCCTCTATGTTCCGGGTGGAGCAGGGGTCTATCCCAGCACGGTCATCATGAGCGCCGTCCCGGCCATCGTGGCGGGCGTGCGCGAAATCGTGGTCGTCACTCCCTGCCCTCACGGACTCGATCCCGCGGTCGCCTTCGCGCTGCGCGAGTTGGCCATCGAAGAGGTCTACGCCATCGGTGGGGCCCAGGCAATCGGTTTGCTGGCCTATGGCGGCAAAGGGATCGAGCGGGTGGACAAGATCGTGGGGCCGTGCAACGTGTGGGCTTCCATCGCCAAGCGGGAAGTGTTCGGCACGGTGGATATCGACAACATCGCGGGCCCTTCCGAAATCCTGGTCTTTTTCGACGAATCCTCCAATGTGGAATGGGTCGCGGCAGACCTGCTCTCGCAGGCCGAACACGGATCAGGCTACGAGTCGGCCGTGGCGCTCACCACCAGCGCCGTGGCAGCCAAGGCTCTTTCCGATGCCATGCAGCGCCAGTTCGAGGCCTCCCCCAAAAAGAAAGAGCTCGAAGTCGCCTTGTCGCGGTTCGGACTCCTGATGGTCTGTCCCAACTGGACCATCGCGCTGGAGGTGGCCAACCGCATCGCTCCGGAACACGCCGAAATCCTGTCCACCAACGCCAAGGAGATCCTGGAGGGCCTGCACAACGCGGGCGCCATCTTCGTCGGCCCATGGACGGCAGAATCTGTCGGCGACTACATGGCCGGCCCCAACCACATCCTTCCCACCAACGGGACGGCGCGGTTCGCCTCGCCGCTGGGAGTCTACGACTTCATCAAGCGCACCAGCCTCCTGTTGTACGGTCCCCAGGCGCTGGCCGCCGACGGACCCCACATCGCCGCCCTCGCGGACGCCGAAGGCTTCCACCACCACGCCGAAGCGATCCGCCTGCGCCTGCCCGCGGCCAAGGCGGCCACACAGCCCGCCTCCAAAGCGGCGCCTCGTCGCGCGCGCCCGGTCTCGCGCCCTTCCAAGGTCGCCAAGCCGCGGAGAAGCAAGTGACGATTCTTGTCGACTACAAGGCGGGAAACCTCACCTCGGTATCGCTTGCCTTGTCCAAGGTGGGCGTCCCCCACTCCATTTCCGACGACCCCGACGTGGTCCGCAAGGCGGATCGGGTGGTGTTCCCCGGAGTCGGCGCGGCGGGTTCGGCCATGGAAAACCTGCGCAGCAAGGGAATGGACCAGGCCCTGGTGGACGTGGTGCGTCGCGGCGTCCCCGTGCTGGGCATCTGCATCGGATGTCAAATTCTGCTGGAGCGCTCGGAGGAAGACGGCGGCGTGGACTGCCTCGGGATCCTCCCGGGCCAGGTCAAGCGGTTCGACTTCTCCCTCCTACCCTCCCCTCGGCCCAAGGTGCCGCACATGGGCTGGAATCCGGTGCGGTTCGTGCGCCCGCACCCGTTGTTCCAAGGGATCGCCCAGGATTCGCATTTCTATTTCGTGCACTCGTTCTATCCCGCCCCGGATCAAGCGATGAACATCCTGGGAACCACGGAATACGGCGGCCAGGAATTCGCGAGCATCCTCGATGGCGGCAACGTGGTGGCCACCCAGTTCCACACCGAAAAGAGCGGCGAGACTGGCCTGCGCCTGTTGTCCAATTTTGGAACCTGGAAGCCATAGACCCAAAGGACCCCTGACATGCTCGCCAAACGCGTGATCGTCTGCCTGGACGTTCGAAACGGCAAAGTCACCAAAGGGGTGAAGTTCGAGGGCAACCTCGACCTGGGCGACCCGGTCGAGATGGGCGCCGAGTACTACCGCCAAGGGGTCGACGAGCTCGTGTTCTACGACATCACCGCCTCCGCCGAAAACCGCGCCATCGACATCGAGATGGTGCGCGGCGTGGCCAAACACGTTTTCATTCCCTTTTCCGTAGGCGGCGGCATCCGCAACCTCCAGGACATGCGCGACGTGCTGCTGGCCGGAGCGGAAAAGGTCTCGCTCAACTCGCTGGCCGTGCGCACTCCCTCCATCATTTCCGACGGTGCCAGGGCCTTCGGAAACCAATGCATCGTGTTGGGAATGGACGCTCTGAAGGTGTCCCCCTGCGAGCAGACCCCCAGCGGCTACGAAATCGTGGTCAAAGGCGGACGCGAGCGCACGGGAATCGACGCCGTGGCCTGGGCCAGGCGAGTGGAAGAATTGGGCGCCGGCGAGATCTGCCTGAACTCCATCGATGCCGATGGCACCAAGGCCGGCTACGAGCTGGAGATCACCCGCAAGATCGCACAGGCGGTTTCCATTCCCGTGATCGCCTCGGGCGGGGCCGGAACCCCCCAGCACATGGCCGAAGTGCTCATGCCCGACGTCGGCGCCGACGCGGCGCTGGTGGCGAGCCTCACGCACATCGACGGCTACACGGTGGGGCAGCTCAAGCAAGCCATCGCCAAGACCGGACTTCCCGTCAGGATCTGACCAATCGACGTCGTCGCGGGTGTCGTTCGCTGCTGGACCAAGCCGGAAGCGGAACGTCGCCCCACCTCCCACGATCCCTTCGGCCTCGATTGCTCCTCCCAGGCGGTCGAGCGCTTTTTTCACGGTTGCCAATCCGATCCCGATGCCTTCGACCGAGTCGGGGTGCAGTCGCTGGAACGCGTGGAATAGCTTGTCGGCATAGGCCATGTCGAACCCCATCCCGTTGTCCGAAACCCCGTACCAAATCCCGTCCGAACGCTCCTCCGAGAAGACCCGGATGGAAGGACTTCGGTGGGCCAGGGTGAACTTGCAGGCGTTCCCCATCAGGTTGGAGAACACCAGCCGGGCCAGAACCTGATCGGTGGAAGCCGAAGGCAAACCAACGACGGTCCATTGGCAGCCGCAGGCATTTTCGTTCTCGCAAGGGCATTGACCGGCTGCGCAAAGTTCTTCCCGAACTTCCTGTACAAGACGGAAAATATCCACTTCGACGGAATGGATCGGGTGGCGATCCACCTTGGACAGAGAAAGCAACGCTTCGATCAAGCCCCCCATCCGCCCGGCGGCCGATTCGATGCGGTCCAGCGCCTGTCTGCCCTCCGGGGGCAACGTCGACTCGAAGTCTTCGCGCAGGATCTTCGTGAATCCGTTGATGGCTCGCAACGGCGATCTGAGATCGTGCGAAACGGAGTATGCGAACGATTTCGCCGATTCGCGCTCCAGCTGGATCTCCAGGGTTCGCAGCTCCACGCGCGACTCGAGCTCCGCGTTGATCGAAGCGAGATCCGATTGGGCGGACATGAAGGCATCGACATCGCTCACCGTCACCAGGATCCTCTCTTCGTCCATCAAACGGATCGGACGAATGGACACTTCCACCCAGAAGATCGATCCATCCATCCGACGCGCCTTCCAGGGGAAGGTCACGATACCCTTCTGTTTGGCCCTGTCCAACCACTCCTTGGCTTCCACGCTGGTCCAAGGGGTGATCCCAGCGGAAACCGCCTCCACGTCCTTCCCGATCAGATCTTCAGGGTTGCATCCGTACATTTCCCTGACGCGTCCAAAGACTTCCAAGACCAATCCCGTGGCCGGGTCGTGGAGGAAAACAACATCGTGGATTCCCCTTAGAATTTCCGCCAAACGCTCCTGGTTGCCCTTGACCAGCTGTTCGCCCTCGTTTGCGCTCTCCATGGCGATTCGCATCCTGCGCAAGAGCGTATGGGTGACTCCGAACATGAGCACGCCCGCCAGCAGATAGACCGCAAAGAGATTCACCCAAAAGGAGGCCATGCGATCGAACGATCGAACCTCGTAGGGAACAGAGACCCATCCAGCGACATGCGCCAAGGCCAGCGCTGCAAATCCGGCCACAACGACAAGCGTGAGCCAGGACGCAGCCCTTGGCGACCAAATCAACCATGCGATGACCACCAACACCGGAAGTAGTGCCGCGCCGGCGGCATGGGCCCCCATGTGGAACATCGCGCCGAGCACCGCCATCGTGAGCGTAACCAGGACCAGGATGGAGCGCGCCTTCCGAGGAATACGTGAACGAAAAACCAAAGAGAGAACCAGGACGGCCAAAAGGCAGCTGACGTAGATGGATAAACCGAATCCACCCAAGGTCCGAGACCGAAGGATTCCTGCAGAGACGGTCATGGAACCGAACACCACAGCGACGCAGTGGATCACATCCACCACCTCGGCCCACATGGGCTCCTTCTGCACCTGTTCGCGCGTCCAGGTCACTTTGGGAGTTTAACACATCCTCGCTGGACCGGCTTGACGATCGAATTTTCTGACCACTCGACATCTTGACATCACCAAGTGGTCCCCCTATATTTACTCCCTCGTCGGGCAATTAGCTCAGTTGGTAGAGCAGGTGACTCTTAATCACCGGGTCGCAGGTTCGAGCCCTGCATTGCCCACTTCGACGCCTTCCGATTCGCTTCGGGAGGCGTCTTTTTTTTCTATGGAACCTCTCTTTTTGTTGCCGCGTGAAGAACGCCGGGTGCTCGCCGGGCACCTTTGGGTCTTCTCAAACGAAGTGGACTGGAAGCGCAGCTCGCGTCCGGAAATCGGGGAATCGCGAGTACTCCAGGCCGCCAATGGCAGACCATTGGGCCTGGTCGATTGCCATCCCAACACATTGATCGCCGCACGCATCCAATCCGAACTGCCCACAGCTTCACCTGACGTGGCCTTTTGGAAGGCGCGCTTTCAGAAGGCTCAACAGGAACGCCAGAGCTGGGTGGGATCCTCGACCATTTGCCGATTGGTAAATGCCGATGGCGATCGCCTGCCGGGCCTGACCATCGACCTGTACGGCACCCATGCCGTGGTGCAGGCGCAGACCGCCGCCATGGATCGTCGTGCGCCGGTCATCGCGCAAGCTCTTTTGGAGATGGGTTTTGCCGGAGTCAAGCTTTCCGGCAAGAGTCATTCCCGCGAGCTGGAAGGTCTGCCGCAGGAAGACCGCTGGTTCGGGTCACCTCTGGAGGTGGCGTGGGTCCCGGTGGCAGATGGCGTGGATGCCGCCGCCCCCATCGGTGCCGGTCAGAAGACTGGTTTTTTCCTGGACCAAACCGAAAACCGAAAGCGCCTGGCCAAGTTCGCGACCGGACGCACCGTGCTGGATGCCTGCTCCTACACCGGCGGCTGGGGACTGGCGATGGCCAAGGCTGGAGCCACGGGTTGCGACTTCCTTGACTCCGACGCCTCCGCCCTGGAATGGGTGCGTCAAGGCTGGGAACGAGCGGATTTCCGAGGAAATTTCGGACTCCTCCATGGCGACGTGTTCGATGGCCTGCGCCAATTGGCCGAGCAAGGTCGCCAGTTCGGGGTGGTGGTTCTGGATCCCCCCGCCTTCGCGAAAAGCCGAAAGACGGTGGATCAGGCCTTGATCGGGTACCAGAATTTGTCACGCCTGGGATTGGAAGTCCTGGAACCGGGCGGCATCCTGGTCACCTGTTCGTGCTCGGGATTGGTGGACGAAGGTGATTTCCACCAGGCCGTGGTGCGAGCCCTGCGCCAGAAAAAGCGTCAAGCCCGCCTGATCGCCCGCCTGGGCGCCTCGCCTGATCATCCACTCCACCCCTCCATGCCCGAGACCCTCTATCTGAAGGTCCTGGTCTGGTCGGTCGATTAGCATACCGATCTGTAGGAGGCTAAACAGGCCGTTCGTCCTGAGGAGCCCATGGAATGGGCGTCTCGACAACTGCGGTTATTGGGGCCTCGGTTGGGCGCCCCAAGCGCCAAGGGCGGTGCAGATCGTCAGGCTAGGCTCCTTCCAGGATCGTCCTGGCACGGGTGGCGGCGGCGGCGACGCAATCGTTGACCCCGATGCCATCCCATGCGTTCCCGGCGAGGAACAGCCCCAGCGGAGTCAATTCCTGTCTGAGGCGATCCACCACCAGGTGGTGGCCCACCGGGTATTGCGGGATTCCCTGCGCGTAGCGCTTGACATGCGCGAACACGGGCTCGCCCCGCGCACCCACCAGTTCGGCGAGCTCTCCTTGGACCATCGCGACAAGGTCGTTTTCGGATAAGCTTGCAAGCTCCGGACTCCGCCCGCCACCGACCATGGTCCGCAAGAGCACGTGCCCCTCGGGAGCGGCATCGGTCCACAGCGAAGACGTGAACAGCGTGCCCAGGATCTTTCGCCCTTCCAGTCGCGGCACCAAGAACCCGAAGCCATCCAGCGGATGCCCGACATGTTCGCGCCGGTACCCCAGGCCCACCACCGCCACGGGGTTGTAGGGCACGGCGCACAGATCTTTCCGGCAATGGCCCGGCAATCCATCGAGATCGCCCAGCTGGTGCGAAGGCAGCGCCAGCACCACCCGATCGAAGTCGGCCATGCGATCGCGCCCGTGCAGACGCCAGCCGTGTTCCAAGCGTTCCAGTCGCACCAGAGGCTGGTCGGTGAACACCGATCCACCCAGCGATGCGGCCAAGGCCTCGACAAGATCCGTCATGCCGCCGCGGAAGCTGTACGAGCCGGATCCCGCTTTGCGCTCTTGCGGCAGTCGGGACCTGGCCTTGCGCGCATTCCACAGCCCCCGAACCAGGGATCCATGCTCCTGTTCCATCCCCTTGATCCGAGGGAAGGCGCTGCGGACGGACAAAAGTTCCGGATTGGCCGCGTAGATGCCCGTGACCATCGGATCCATGATCTGCTCGAACAGCCCCTTTCCAAGCCGGCGTCGGCCGAAGTCGGCGAAGCTTTCGTCCTCGGGACCGCGCGCCACGAAGGGCTCCTTCAAGGCCGCGAGCTTGGCGCTCCAGGTGGGAAACGAGCCAAAAATGGAGCCCGGCCCCATCGCCCGGAGTTTCCCACGCCAGACCAGGAATCGTTTCTTGGCCAACGGTGAAGCCTGTACGATCCGGTTGGACAGTCCCAGCTCCATGGCCAACTCGCGAGTCTCGGTGCGACTGTTGAGGATGCTTTCGGCGGCCTCTTCGCAACGCCAGCCACCGCGCGATTCGGTGCGGACGTTCCCGCCCGGCGAGGGCCTTGGGTCCCATGTTTCCACCTGGACCCTCAACCCACGTCGCACCGCTTCGCGCTCCAGGAAGTGTTGCGTGGAGAGGCCGGAAATTCCGGCCCCCACGATTCCCACCCGCAATGTCAAGCGAGCGTCCTGGGATCGATTTCGTGCACCGCGTCGATCAAGGCCTTGAGCCCGGCCACAGGAGCGTCGGGCTGGATGCCGTGCCCCAGGTTGGCGATCCATGCGCCGCCGACGGATTGTGTCGCGACCTCGCGCACACGCCGGCCGATGTCGTCGGGCGAGGCATGCAGCAAGCACGGATCGAAATTCCCCTGCAACGGGCGACTTCCCGCGATCGCACGGGCATCTTCCATTTCGATGCGCCAGTCGAAAGCAAGCACCTGGCAATCCAGCACGAGAAGCTCGCGCATCAAGGTGGATGCCCCGTTGCAATAGACGATCACGGGAAGGTCTGTTTTTTCACGCAGCCGCGACAGGAGCCTCTCCATCGCGGGAATCACCATCCGACGGTAATCGGTGGGCGAGAGCAATCCGCCCCACGATTCGAACACCTGCAGGACCTGGCAGCCGGCCTCGGCTTGGGCGGCCAGGTAATCGGCCGTGGTGTCGGCCAAGGTGGCCAGGACCTTTGCGAAACCGGTCGGGTCGGAATACAACCATGCCCGCGTCCGCGAAAACTCCTTGGAACCGCCTCCGTCCACGGCGTAGCAGGCAACCGTCCAAGGGGCGCCGGCGAACCCGATCAGCGGAAGATCGGCGGGGAGAGCCTGGCGGCAGGCGCGCACGGCGTCCATCACGTAGGACAATTCCTGTACCGGATCGAACGCCGTCAGATTCCGTCCATCACCGGAACGCAGGGGGTTGGAGATCCTCGGGCCTTCGCCTTCGCGGAAAGCCAGATCGAATCCCAGCGGAGGAAGCACCGTGAGGATGTCGGAAAACAGGATCGCCGCATCCACGCCCAACAAGGCGGGAGGCTGGCAGGTCACTTCGGCGCAGGCTTGGGGATTGCGGACGAACTCCAGGAAGTCAGGAAAACGACTGCGGACCTCGCGGTACTGGGGCAGGAAACGCCCCGCCTGGCGCAGGATCCAGACCGGGATCCGATCGACGCTCTCGCCCCGGCATGCCTTCAGGAAAGGCGAATCGTTCATGCCCACGCGACCAACGCCTCGGGAGATTCGCGCATGGTGCGGAAGGAATTGACGGGAGCACCATGGTCCTCGACGCCGAAAGCCACCGCGCACACCACGATCCGGTCGCCGGCGATGGACAGCCCTTCGCGCAGCACGCCGGGGTAGTTGGCCACCGAGAACATCGGGATCGATTCCAGTCCGACCTCGCGCAGCCCCAGCATGAATGTTGCCAGAAATTGTCCAGCATCGAGGAAGTTGCCGCGTTCGCTCTCGGTGGGCAGCGTCAGCACCGCCACCCCGGGAGCTCCGAACAGACGGAAGTTTTCCCGATCGTGGGCGCGGCGCGCGTCCTTGTCGTCGCGACCGATCCCCTTGTGGGCCAGGATCGCGATTCCGCTCTGGCGGGCGCGGTCGGTCAGTTGAGCGGGGAGCTCGGCAGGCGAATACTTGAAATCGGCCTTCGCGGGGGCCGCCGTGTCGAACGCTTGGAGCAACGCCTCTCGCACCCTGTCGCACGATGGCCCGACAGCCACATGGAGCATCCAAGGCTGGGTGTTCTTGGAGGAGGCCGCCGTCGAGGCCAGTTCCACCGCAGCAAGAACCTGCTCGCGGCTGGGAACGTCAGGCAAGTAGGCCCGGCAGGAGTGGCGTCCCTTGATCAGATCCATCGCGTTCATTCGGAAATCCTCCGGCCGCACCCGGCCCACCAGTCACCTTCGGTTTCTTCCACTTCCAATTCGAGTCCCGCTTGCGCGAACCATTCAAGCACCAGCGGGCGCTCTTTGGCAAGGTAGCCGGAAAGAACCAACCGCGAGCCTTTGGGCATCAGCGCCAAGGTTTCTTCGCGCATTGGGAAAAACTCCGTGCGCAGCATGTTGGCGATCACCAGCTCAAACTTGGAGCCTGGGGGGAGATCGCCCACCGATCCTGCCCAGCCGTTCCAATCGGCAATGGCGTTGAGTTCGGCGTTTTCCACCAGGCAGGGAATCGCATCCGGATCGATGTCGCAAAGCTCCAGATGCCCCGCTCCGAGCCGGCCCGCGTAGAATCCCAAGATCCCAGTCCCGGCCCCGATGTCGAAAACCCGCTGTCCATCCATGGGGATACGCTCGAGGACCTTCGCGGCCAGGCGGGTGCTCTCGTGGCCACCGGTGCCAAAGGCTTGCTTGGCCTCCATGCGCAGGCACGTCTTGGCATCGACGGGAGCCTCCACCCACGGAGGGCACACCACCAATCGTTCCGTCACATGGATGGGCTCCTGCTGCAAGCGCCAGGAAAGGTCCCAGTCGCGGGATTCCACCGCACCCTGGCCCACGACCTTCCAACCGTTGGGCACCTGGGACTGATCCCAATCTTCGGGGAGCCAGGCCCGCAAGGTCCCAGGGGGCTCGTCGAGCTCCTCCAATCCCAGGGCTCCGAGCTCGAAGAGTTCCATGGACGCGAGCTCCGCGTCGATGGTGGGAACAAGATCAATCCAGATCGCCGCTTTCGCTTCCATAGTGGGCACAAAGTAGTAGAGATCCACTTCCGAGGCTCGCGCGAAGGGCTCTGAACTATTTTTCCCCGCTTACGATCCATTCCACCTCGAGTTCGCCCGTTTCGGGCAAAGGAGTCCACATGGCGCGCCGCATCGTGATCGCTGGCAACTGGAAGATGAACAAGACCGTTTCCGAAGCCGTTGAACTGGCCAAGGCCGTGGTCGCCAAGGCTGGCGAAGCTCCCGCTTCGGTGGACCTCGTGATCGCCCCCACCTTCGTGTGCCTGACCGAGGTCGCCAAGGTGCTTGCTGGCTCCCGCGTGTCCCTGGCCGCCCAAGATCTGCACTGGGAAGAATCCGGCGCCTTCACCGGCAAGATCTCCGCCGCCATGCTCGTTTCCGCAGGCGTGAAGTACGTGATCATCGGCCACTCCGAGCAGCGCCAGTTTTTCGGGGAAACCGACGAAACCGTCAACAAGAAGGTCAAGCAAGCCCTCAAGCACGGGCTGCTTCCCATCGTTTGCATCGGCGAGCTTTTGGCCGAGCGTGAAGCCGGTCAGACCGACGCCATCAACGAACGCCAGCTGAAGGGCGCCTACGCAGGCGTTTCCGCCGACGACGCCAAGAAGTCCGTGGTCGCCTACGAGCCGGTCTGGGCCATCGGAACCGGCAAGGTCGCCACCACCGAACAAGCCCAGGAAGCCCAAGCGTTCATCCGCAAGGTTCTTGTGGATCTGTACGGCTCCGAAGTCGCCGAGATCATCCCCATCCAGTACGGCGGCTCCATGAAGCCCGACAACGCCCAAGGTCTGCTCGCCCAGAAGGACATCGACGGCGGCCTGATCGGTGGCGCGGCTCTCAAGGCTGAAGACTTCATCGGTATCGCCAAGGGCGCTTGATCGGCAGCGTGTAAAAAGCATCCAAGCGATCGGCCGCGGGGACATCCCCGTGGCCTTTTCGTTTCTTGGGAGAGCCAATCGCCGTTGTTCGAAATGTCCGGGATCGAGCATCTCGAAGCAAAGCGCTCAGCGCGAAAATACCTGCAGGTTCGTGGTGTCCCGACCCACCAGTCGCAAGGTGGCTGCTCCCCTGAAGACGGGAAGATCAAACCATGTTCGACCCACCAGGTTCCCCGAGGCTAGGTGCCGACCACGAGGATCGACCAGCTCGAAGCGAGAGAAGTCCTCGCCGGACAGCTCTACCTGGATCCGGCCTTGGAGTTGACTCCAATGGGGAGGAGTGATCGGCTTGGCAAGGCTTGCAATCGCCCCTCCCACCAATCCCGCCACCAAAAGAATCGTCAACTGCCTGTTCATGGTTGGGAGTATCGAGCCGGAATTGCTGGTTTCACGTGTCGATTTTGTGTCACACATCAATCTGTTTTCGTATCTGGCTCTCCAGTGCACACCAATCGATCTCGTCCCTCGTCCTTTGCTTTGTATAGCAACCGGTCCGCAAATGAGACCCATTCTTCGACGGTTTCGGCCTCCCCTGGCTCGGCGATGCCCATCGACACCGTCAGCGTGAAGGGCTCTTCGCTGGTGGTGACTTCCAACTTGCGGATGGCTTGCAAGAAGCGTTCACCCAGACGTTTGCCCGTGTCAGCGGCGTCTTCCGACAGCACGATGCAAAATTCTTCCCCTCCATAGCGTCCCACGAAATCGGAACGCCTTGGAAACGACCGAACCAAACAATCTGCGACGGCGCGCAAGGCGGCATCCCCCGCCAAATGCCCCAAACGATCGTTGACTGCCTTGAAATGGTCGATATCCACCATCAAAAGGCTGCACGGCCTACCCGTGATCCGGTGGACCGCCAACACCGCCTCCAGGTGTTCGTCCAATGACGCACGATTGGCCACTCGCGTCAGACCATCCAAGGTTGCTTCTTTGCGGACACGCGATAGCTCGCCCTTCAAATTTTCCAGCTCCCCGCTGATCTGGGTCATTTCGCGCGTTTGACGCTCCTGGTTGGCTTTCAATTCCTCTGTCATTTGTTCCACGGCTGCCAATACGGTCTTGCGCAGTTCAGGAAGGCTTTCGGACTTGGTGGCTGTTCGCAATTCTTCCAAATGGCTCCCGAGGCTTTTTCCTTCCTCCCGCACCGAGCCAGCGGACTTCCCGAGACGGCGCAACACGGTAAGCACCGCCTCGGCCAAACTGCGAACATTCGATTCAAACCATTCTTTCTCGGCCCTGCGCTGTTCAAGTACGAGCGATGGTATTTCGAGGTAAGGCGTTCCTCCCATCCCCCAGCGATCGCAAATTTTGGAGATCTTCGCGCTGATTTTGCCGGCCTCCCCTTCCTTGGGCGCGGAATTCACCAATGTGACCAATACTTCCTCGAGCGCGTCATCTGCACTCGATACGGTAGATCGCGCCTCCCGAGGCGTATGCGTGGATTCCGGATGGCTAGACTCGTCGTCGATCAGATGAGTAAAGAAAGATTTGAGGCTCAATGTCGGTCACCTCCATTCCTCTCGATCCTACCATTCCAACTGGCAGGACTCATTTGTGTTAACTTGAGATTCAAGACACCGGATAAAACCGCCGTCCGTGAGAGAGGTCCATGTCCTTCTTCGCCTCAACCGTGCTGGCCACCTTGGTGGCCAATTCAAATCCAGTCTCGGCATCGCTCTTGGTATGGAGCGATCTGGGTGGTGAATTTTCACCCGCCCTGCTTGCCAGGATCGACTCGCTGCGCAAAGCAGCCGATCAGGAGCGAAAACCTTTGCTTGCGCTGGATGGTGGCAACGCCCTGTCCGGTTCGGACATGGCGTTTCTGACCCAAAGCGCAGGCCCGGCCAAACTCTTGGAACGGGTCCATCCGGATGCGGCGATCCTCGGCTCCGCCGATTTTGTCTGGCCTCGTGCCCAACTGGATTCCCTCCAGAAGCTGCGGACCTATCCACTCCTGACCGCCAATCTTCGCAACGCCCTCACGACCAAGCCCTACGGGGGGCGTGCATCGAGCATCTGGGACTTCGACGGATTCCGTCTAGGGGTGATCGGCGTCGTCGACCCGAGCGTCTCTTCCACGGACCGGCCCATCCGCACCACCGATCTTCGATCGGAGGACGCCACCCTTTATGTGCAGACCGCCATCGAGGAACTGCGGGCTTCCGACGTGAAGGTTGTGATCCTGGTATCGCACGCCGGGTTCGAGTTCGATCAAACCCTCGCCCAGGAAGTCCCTGGTCTGGATCTGGTTGTCTCCATGCAAGCCGAGGGCAGGGACACCGTCTACCGGAAAGATGCCGTGTGGTACGCCAAGCTTACCGGGGGCCCCCACCGTCTTCACCAACTGGAATTGTCCCCGACCGAATCGGGGATCCAAGTCGCCTCGGTGACCACCACACTTCCTGCCAAAGCAAAATTTCCGGGTCCGATATCCCCGACCTTGGACAGTCTCCAGCGCATGCTCAAATCGAAAACGGACTCGGTGCTCGATACCCTCAAGGAGGCATGGCCCATCCCGACCAGAGAGGGAAATCTGGGCAACTGGGTCGCGGATGCCTTGCGATTCCAATCGGGCTCGCACGTTGCCCTGGTGCCGTTTTCGGCCCTGAAGTCCGGCTTGCCAAAGGGCAAGATCACCGTTGGCGACATGTGGAAGGTTCTGGGTCCCGCCCAACAGGTCTCCGTATTCGAGCTCCCCGGGTCCGAACTGGAAAGATTACTTCGTCGCCAGATGTCGCGCTCGACGGAATATCTGTTCTTGTCCGGTGCATCGTGCACCAGCGACAGTTCCGCCTTTGGTGGTTCCCGTGGAGTCGTGTTGATCGATGACAAGCCAATCTTGCCGTCCGAACGGTATAAGGTGGCGATCCCACAGGCATTGAGAGATCGCCCCTACGAGATCACCGGATTTTCTTTTGAAAGCCTGGCTCCCGAATACATCGAACGATGGGATCGCGACCTGCTTGTGGAACATGTCCGGAACTTCCGTCTCAAAACAAACCTAGGTCGGGTTCCGCCCATGTGGGGCCGGTCGCGTTAGTCTCCCGCCGCAGTTGGATTCCCCTGTTTCGGAAACATCGCTGCAACACCCAAGGCACATCTTTTCTCTTCTATGCACAAAGCATCCATAGCTCCCTCCGGACACTCATTTCCCAAGGAACTTTCCTGGCTTCTGTTCAATGAACGGGTCCTGGAGGAAGCCAATGATTCCCGCCATCCACTCTTGGATCGCCTTCGATTCCTAGGGATCTACTCGAACAACCTGGACGAGTTCTACCGGGTCCGGGTCGCTGGATTGCGAAGACTGGAATCCGAAAACGGGCCGGCGCACCGCATCGCCGGGACCACGGTGCGCAAACTTCTGCAGACCATCGCCCATCGTGTGACAGAACTTGGCGAACGATTCGAGTCCTGCTACGAAAAGCTCGCCGTCGAGCTTTTGCACGAAAAAATCCGCATCGTCGACGAAACCCAGCTATCCAAGGAGCAGGAAGGCGCGGTCCGCTCGTTTTTCACCGACAAAGTCCGTCCGCGATTGGTCCCCATTCTGGTTCCGCGAGGCGCCGATCTGCCTCTCTTGCACGACCACGTGGTCCATCTGGCCATCTCGTTCGTGGGTGGCCGATCGGGTGCACCTCCTTTGGCTTTGATCGAGGTTCCAGAGACCCTTCCCCGCTTTTTGGAGCTCCCTGTGGTCGATGGAATCCACAGCGTGATCCTGCTGGAAGACGTGGTGCGCTGGGGGTTACGCGAGGTCTTTTGGATGTTCCAGCCTCGCCAGATCAAGGCCTGGGCCTTCAAGGTCAACCGCGACGCGGAATTGGATTTGAATTCCGAATTCGGCGACGGATTCCTGAGCAGGGTCAATCTGGGACTTCGCAAACGCGCCACCGGTGCACCAGTCCGGGTCGTCCACGATCGCGAAATGCCGGAACCGATTCTCAAGAATATTCTCCGGAAGATCGGCCTGGACCGCGCGGACGCTCGCATCCCTGGCATGCGCGAGCACAATTTCAAGGACTTCATGTCCTTCCCACGGCTGGGCCGGAAGGAATTGTCCTACCCTCGCTTCCGGCACATCCCCCATCCCCAACTTTCCGGGGTCCGTCGGATCATGCAGGCGATCGGCAAGAAAGACCGCCTTCTGCATTTCCCTTGGCACGATTTCGGGCTGTTCCTGGACTTCCTTCGCGAAGCGGCGATCGATCCGGACGTGACCCACATCCGGATGACCGTCTATCGCGTGAGCCAGGAATCCAGCGTACTCAACGCATTGGTCAATGCGGCTCGCAACGGCAAAAAAGTGACCGTCCTGATGGAGGTGCTCGCCCGGTTCGACGAAGAGAACAACATCTCCTGGGTCAACGACCTGCGGGACGAGGGCGTCGAGGTGATTCCGGGGGTGAGGGGACTGAAAGTTCACGCCAAAATCTGTCTGGTATCGCGTCGCGAAGGGAAGAAGTCGCGCCACTACGCCGCTGTCGGCACTGGAAACTTCAACGAGGACACCGCCAGAGTCTACACCGACCACATGTTGCTGACCGCCGACCCGGCCATCACATCGGAAATCCAACAGGTCTTCGAGTTCTTCCGCAACAACTACAAGGTCCCGGATTTCCGCCAGCTGATCGTCTCACCGTTCGGTTCAAGGGAGCAATTCATCTCGCGGATCCGGGAGGAACGCGCTCGCCATGCCAAAGGGGAAAAGTCCTGGATTCGTCTGCGTCTGAACAACCTCGCCGATGAAACCCTCATGCGGGAGTTGATCGATGCAGCCAACAACGGCGTTCCCGTGCAGATCCTGGTTCGAGGGATGAACTGCCTGGTGTCGGAATCCCCTCACGGCCACCCGAACCTGGAAACAAGGGGATTGGTCGGCCGGTTCCTCGAACATTCCCGCATGGTCTCGTTTTGCAACGGCGGCAAGCCCAAGGTATGGCTGACCTCCGGGGATTGGATGAGCCGCAATCTGGATGGTCGCATCGAAGTGAGCTGCCCCATCCACGACAAGACGCTGATCAAGACGCTTGTGCACGAATTTGAGATGCAGTGGCGCGATACGGAGAACGCCCGCACCTGGAACCAAAAAAATGCGAACTTGCGCGTGACCGGCCCCATCTGGGACTCCCACAAGGAAATCCCCCGCTGGCTTTCCGAGCAACGTCGATGAACAAACCTCCCCCGCGATTGATCGCATGCGATGTCGGAACCAACGGCGTACGGATGCAAGTATGGCAAGCCGTCCAAAAAGACGGAAAAGACCACATTGTCGGGGAAGCCACATACCGCGTTCCAGTGCGCTTGGGAGAAGATGTCTTCTCCTCCGGAGCCATATCCAAGACCAGTGCTAGCCATCTGGCGCATACCTTCCACGCATTCGCCCATCTGAAATCGATCTTTTCTCCTCGATGCTTTCGTGCCGTGGCCACCTCCGCCATGCGCGATGCAAAGAACGGCCGCGGACTGGCAGATCAAATTCTGTCCGAAACCGGCATCGAACTCGAAATCATCGACGGCGACGAGGAAGCCGAACTTTCACTCCTGGCGCATGCGGCGAACCCTGACCTGTCCGAAGGGCTGTACTTGTGCGTGGATGTGGGGGGAGGGAGCACTCAATTGTCGGTCCTTCGAGACGGCAGATCCATCGCCCGGGATTCGTTCAGAATCGGGGCGGTGCGACTTCTTGAAGGAAAGGTGGAGGACTCCGAATGGGATCGACTCCAAAGCTGGCTCCAGGATCTTCCCAAGGCAAGTCAACCAGAACGCGGGATCGCGGTGGGTGGCAATGCGGAAAAACTACTGGAACTGTCTGGCGGTAAGAGCCACCAGATGTCACGCAAGGAGCTTCACAAACTTTGGGACGAGCTCGCAGCTCTCTCGGGGGTCGACCGTATGCTGGAGTTCGAACTGAAACCAGACCGTGCCGATGTGATCGTCGAAGCTGCACACATCTACTACCAGTCATTCAAATGGCTCGACGTGAAGGACTTTTGCGTTCCTGGCACAGGCATTCGTGAAGGCATGGTCGTATCGATGTTCCAGGATGTCTTCCATCGAACGCCGGTCTTGAGCCTCGCCCACTGAGGCGGCGAGGCGAGTGGCTCACGGAACTGGGAATTTCCTGGCCATTTCCGTGGACGCTGCTCGTATTTCTTCGAGTTTCGATGGCTGATCATGATGAGCCACACAGTCCTTGAACCAGTCGGCGATTCGGACCATTTCAGGAACTCCCATTCCTCGCGTGGTCACGGCAGCGGTTCCCAAGCGTAATCCCGAAGGACGCGAGGCGGATCCGTGGTCCCAAGGCACCTTGTTGGCATTGGCCACCAGGCCAGCGAGGTCCATGGCCTCGGCGATCGTCTTACCATCCACTCCTTGCCGGCGCAGATCCAGCAACAACAAATGGTTCTGGGTTCCTCCTGTCACCAGATCGAACCCGTGTTGCCTCAATCCTTCCGCGAGAGTCTCCGCGTTGATCACCACATTCGTCGTATACTGGGAAAATTCCGGTTGGGACGCTTCCCATAGCGCTTGGGCAATTCCAGCGATGTTGTGCACATGAGGTCCTCCTTGAAGACCTGGAAACAATGCCCTATCCACCCGACTTGCGAATTGCTCCTTGCAGAGAATCATACCCCCACGAGGTCCTCGCAATGTCTTATGGGTGGTCGTGGTAACCACATCCGCCAACGGTACCGGATTGGGATGAACACGCCCCGCCACCAGGCCGGCGAAATGGGCCATGTCTACCCAAAAAACAGCCCCCACTTCATCTGCGATTGCACGAAAGCCGGCGAAATCCGGAATTCGGGGCCAGGCAGAATGGCCACAGACCAGCAACTTCGGTCGGTGCAAGCGTGCCATGGCGGCAACGGAAGCCATGTCGAGATAACCCGTCAAAGGGTCCAGTTTGTAGTGGACCGCATGGAACCATTTTCCCGTCACGGAAGCCTTCGATCCATGGGTCAAGTGGCCTCCGTGATCGAGATCCAGCCCCAAGACCGTGTCCCCTGGCTTCAAAAACGCATGGTATACCGCCAAATTCGCGGGAGACCCGCTGTAGGGCTGAACATTCGCGTGCTCGGCTCCGAATAATTCCCTTGCTCGTGCGATCGCAAGTCTCTCCACTTGGTCAACCACTTGCTGACCTTCATAGAATCGCTTACCTGGGTAACCCTCGGAATACTTGTTCATCAATACGCTCGAGCATGCCTGACGAACCGCTTGGCTCGCGTAATTTTCCGAGGCGATCAGCCGGATCCGATCGTGTTGACGCTTCTCTTCCAGTCCAAGAAGGGTTTGCAATTGGGGCTCGATGGTCTTGTTCATGGGTTCCTCCGCGAAGTGGAGGGACCTGGACGGCCGCCCGGGTCCCAGAAGGGTTGCCCAGACGCGCGGCGGCCATCAAAACGCTCAGAAGGCGAATTGGTTCCACGGTTCCTTGGGGTGCTCCCCGATTGCGTCAGTTCCGTGGACTTTGGGAATATACACCAGGATTGGTGTGGCACCAAACCAAGAACGGGGGAATTCCCTTCGCGTGATTTCTGGCATTTCCCAAAACGCAGAAAGCCCTCCATCGTTGGATGAAGGGCTCTCTGAAGGAATGTGGCGGCGACCTACTCTCCCCGGAGTCTTATAGTCCGAGTACCATTGGCGCTGAGAAGCTTAACTGCTGTGTTCGGGATGGGAACAGGTGTGGCCTTCTCGCTAACACCACCACAAATCGTGGGCTGGATAGCCAATCAAGAAGCGATTTAAGTTGGAAGACTTCGCAAGATGCGTGTCTGAAAATCATTGTGGAGGGGGAGGATGAGGTTGGAAGCCACACGGGCGATTAGTATCACTCGACTTAACACCTTGCGGCGCTTACATCTGTGACCTATCAACGTCCTGGTCTCGGACGGCCCTTC
>JADKBN010000003.1:0-640000 GCA_016715065.1 Fibrobacterota bacterium | reverse complement strand
AGTTAGACTAGTATCTTCGCACTAAATGCAGGTCCTACAACCCCAGCCATAAATGACTGGTTTGGGCTACTCCCCGTTCGCTCGCCACTACTTAGGGAATCTCGTTTGATTTCTTCTCCTGCAGGTACTGAGATGTTTCACTTCCCTGCGTTGGCTATCCAAAACCTATGTATTCAGTCAAGGATTAGTGGTTACCCACTGGGTTGCCCCATTCGGAAACCCCGGATCAATGGTCGTTTGCACCTACCCGAGGTTATCGCTGCTTGCCGCGTCCTTCATCGCCTGATGGTGCCTAGGCATCCACCATAAGCCCTTTTCATACTTAAAACTCACATTCTCCCTTCACAAAGAATCTCTTCACCCTCTCGGGTGAATAACACACCTTGCGAAGTCTTCCATATCGCGCCTTGATTAGCGCCCAACCTGTCAAAGAGAGTTCTTAGAAATCTTGGTAGGATTGATTGTGCAGAAAGATCAAAGTACGAGGCTGATCTACCGGATGGGGTTAGATCTTAATTGCCTCACGTGTTTGATTTTGTTTTACTCCTTAGAAAGGAGGTGATCCAGCCGCACCTTCCGATACGGCTACCTTGTTACGACTTAGCCCCAATCAAAGATCTCGCTTTAGGCGCTGGCCTCCGGTAAAGGTTGGCTTGGCGACTTGGAGCGCTCTCTTCTTTCGTGGCTTGACGGGCGGTGTGTACAAGGCCCGGGAACGTATTCACCGTGGCATGCTGATCCACGATTACTAGCGATTCCAGCTTCATGGAGGCGAGTTGCAGCCTCCAATCCGAACTGAGGACGGCTTTGAGGATTTGCTCCGTCTCGCGACATTGCATCCCGCTGTACCGACCATTGTAGCACGTGTGTAGCCCTGGGCGTAAGGGCCATGAGGACTTGACGTCGTCCCCACCTTCCTCCGCGTTGTCCGCGGCAGTCTCTTTAGAGTGCTCAGCTTAACCTGTTAGCAACTAAAGACAGGGGTTGCGCTCGTTGCCGGACTTAACCGAACATCTCACAACACGAGCTGACGACAGCCATGCAGCACCTGTGCGGAACGTCTCCGAAGAGAAAGCTCGATCTCTCGAGCGGTCGTTCCCATGTCAAGCCCAGGTAAGGTTCTTCGCGTTGCATCGAATTAAACCACATGCTCCACCGCTTGTGCGGGCCCCCGTCAATTCCTTTGAGTTTCACCCTTGCGAGCGTACTCCCCAGGCGGAACACTTACTGCGTTAGCGACGACACCGGAAGGAACCCCTCCCGACATCTAGTGTTCATCGTTTACAGCGTGGACTACCAGGGTATCTAATCCTGTTTGCTCCCCACGCTTTCGAGCCTCAGCGTCAGTATTGGTCCAGTCAGCCGCCTTCGCCTCTGGTGTTCTTTCCGATCTCTACGCATTCCACCGCTACACCGGAAATTCCGCCAACCTCTACCATACTCAAGGGCTACAGTCACAAAGGCAAGTTCCAGGTTGAGCCCGGAGATTTGACCTCTGTCTTGTAGTCCCGCCTACGCTCCCTTTACGCCCAGTGATTCCGAACAACGCTTGCACCCCCTGTATTACCGCGGCTGCTGGCACAGAGTTAGCCGGTGCTTCCTTCATGATTACCTTCAACACATGGGCTTTCCACTCCCACATGCTTTATTCATCATCGACAGAGGTTTACACACCGAAATGCTTCATCCCTCACACGGTGTTGCTGCGTCAGACTTTCGTCCATTGCGCAAAATTCCCTACTGCTGCCTCCCGTAGGAGTCTGGGCCGTATCTCAGTCCCAATGTGGCCGATCACCCTCTCAGGCCGGCTACCCATCGTCGCCTTGGTGGGCCATTACCCCGCCAACTAGCTAATGGGCCGCGAACTCATCCTCGAACGATCCAATTGGACCTTTCTTAATTCGACCAGGAGGCCAAATTAACCTATCCGGTATTAGCAACTCGTTGGAGCTGTTATCCCAAATTCGAGGGCAGATTGTTCACGTGTTACTCACCCGTCCGCCGCTGACCCATTGCTGAGCCCGCTCGACTTGCATGTATGAGGCACACCGTCAGCGTTCGTTCTGAGCCAGGATCAAACTCTCCAATCAATTCCATCCTAGCTTTCACTTGTCACGCTCACTTTGATCTTCTCTAAAGTCATTGACTATAGACCTGCACAAATCAATCCTACCAAGATGTCAAAGAGTTGAGGACGAATCCTCGTTCGAGCCTTTCGACTCGTGTGCCTCGACTTTCGTTTCGGCGCCGCCGTTTTATCGGCGGGTTCATAAACATACGCCGGGGGCCTCTCAGATGCAAGGGCCGGAGGCAAAAAAAATCTTTATCTGGCAGAAAAAATCTTCTGACCCAGTTGCTGGGCTCTCCAAGCCAGCCCAGCCAGCCCAACCAGGTTGGTGAGGGTCACCATGAGCACCAGCCCAAAGAACGTGGTCGACAACAACAACCCGGCTTCTCTGGCCACGGTCGCGAAGACCAAGCCCGGGAGCCCTCGTGGGATCATGCCCCAGATGATGACCCAGGAATCCACCCCTTTTTCGCGAGCGTCACGGCCTATCCCCAGGGAACAGATCAATCTCCCGCACAATGCCAAGCCGAACAATCCGCCTCCGAGCCACCAGGACCTGGGGTCCAGCAGCGCTTCCAAGGGAACCCGCATGCCCACCGTGATGAAGTAGACAGGAATGAGAAACAAGGCGTACGGGCTCAAGAATCGCTCTGTATCCTCAGTATTGTCTCCCCGCAGAGCCATTCCCACCAACAGAGCCCCCAGCAAGGAGGTCAGGCCCAATTGATGGCTGGACCAGGCTCCCAAGACCAAGAGAGGAATCGCGTGGACGGGACGTATGTGCGCTTTTTTTCGGAAATGGATCAAAAACAGCATCCCGAGCAAAACCGCCGCGGCCAGAAAGTCCATTGGGTGGATCCAGCCAAAATCCAGATCCATCCTTGTGGTCCGTGAGCTGGCCAAGGCGATGGACAACAGCAGGATCGCGGGGAAGTCATCCAAGACCGAGGCCCCGAGGAGAACACGGCCGGAGGGTGTGCCGACCAATTTGTGCTCCCTCAAGACCCGCATCGCCATTCCGGTGCCCGAGGTCATGATGGTCGCTGCGACAATGAGCGGCTCGCCTTCCGCCAGACGGAAAAAGCCGTGGATCAACCCAAAGCCGAGAGAACTGACCGTGATGGAAAGCATCGCGACCTTCAAAACCGTCCACCGCAGGGGGAGCAGCCCTTGAATGTCTGTCTCCAGTCCGACCAACCCAAACAGAACCAAGACACCGAGTTCCGCAGTGCCAAGGATGGAACCCACCTGGTGTGGACTGGCGATCCAATTGCCGACGGCGAAACCGATCGCCAACTCCAGCAGAATGCCCGGCACTCCCCACCGAGCCAAGAATCGATGCAAAATCGCCGCCACCAAAAAAGCGGCGGACAGAAGAGCCAAGGTGGAGATGGGATCCATGGTCATCGCTCCCAAAAACCTACCACCCGCGAATGAGTCCGGATGATTGTCCGTGGACTATTTGCAGTGGACCGCTTGGGCAAATTCTCTGAGGAAGCCAGGATCACGACGTTGTTCCAGGACGTTGCCGGTCACAATCATGGTCGGCCCCAGCACCGCACGTTCGCGGATCGCTTCGGGAGTGCGCAATCCCCCGCCCACAATGAGATTCACTTGCCCCTCGGCCAGGACCCGTTGGACCATTTCGACTGGGACCGGTTGCTGGGCACCGGATCCTGCTTCCAGGTACACCCACCTCATCCCCATCATGCGGGCAGCCCACACATGGTGCATCACCCGCTCGTGGTCTTCGCGGGGAAGTGGCTGGGTTCCCGAGACCTTCTGGACCGTGGTGGGAACACCGGATTCGATCAGCAGGTAGGCAGTGGGAATGGGCTCGATGCCGTGCTTCAAAACACGGGGGGCGCCGCAGACCTGCTCCTCGGCGAGGTACTGGGGATTGCGACCGGACAACAGGCTGGTGAATAGGATGCCATGCGCCCCTCCCACCACCTGGTGATACGAGCCAGGAAACAACACGACAGGAAGAGTGGACTGCTCTCGGATCGCCTTCATACCCGCTTCGAAAACACCTGGCGCAGCCGAACTACCTCCCACCAGAAGCAAATCTGCGCCCGCCTCCTGAACCTCGCGCGCGGTTGCGGCAAGCTCGAGGGGCGGCAGGGAATCCGGATCCAACAGAACAGCCCACAAGGGACCGACCTGCCGACGGCGTTCCAACAGACTTGTTTCCAGTGGGCCGATCATGATTTTCAGGCCAGCTTGGCCTTCACCGCATCCAAGAAGGCTTGCAAGGCTTGCGGGATTTTTCCCGGATCCTTGCCGCCGGCTTGGGCGCGATTGGGTTTGCCGCCGCCCTTGCCTTCCACCGCAGAGGCCGCCGCGTTCACCAGAGGTCCGGCGGGACAGGCCTTGGACAGATCATGCGAAACCAACGCCACCAAGGTCACCTTGCCTTCGAACCCGGCGGCCAGCAAGGCCACGCGCCCATTGCCAAGCCCCTGTTCGATCGCATCCACCAACCGGTTGAACGTGGCTGCATCGCCAGCTTCCTGCGTAAGGTCCAAAGCGACCGCCTTGGCCTTGCCCAGATCAATGGATTTCGCCAAAATGGCGGGAACCTTCGCGGAGAGCGCTGCGACCTTGAGGCCCTCGATCTCCTTTTCGGCGGCGCGCAAACGAGCGGAAAGATCAGACACTTTCTGTCCAATCTCTTCGTCGGCGCATTTGAGGGTCTGGGCGAGCCGGGTGGCTGCGGTCGCCTGCTTGCGCAGAAGCTCGAACGCCCCTTCGCCGCAGACGCCTTCGATGCGTCGGACACCGGCGGAGATCGACGCTTCGCGCAGGATGCGCAGCAGTCCGATCTGGCCGGTGGAACTGGCGTGGGTGCCGCCGCAGAATTCCTTGGAGAAGGATTCCATGGAGATCACGCGGACCGTGTCGCCGTACTTTTCGCCAAACAGCGCCATGGCGCCGGTCTTCTTGGCTTCTTCCACCGCCAATACCTGGGTCACGATCGACAGATCCTGACGGATCTGGGCGTTGACGATGTCTTCTACACGGAGGATCTCGGATTCCGAGAGGGCGGAAGTGTGGACGAAGTCGAAGCGGAACGCATCGGGACCCACCCACGAACCTTGCTGTTGGACATGCTCACCCAACACTTCGCGCAGCGCCGCGTGTAGAAGGTGCACACCGGAATGGTTGCGACGCGTGGCGGCACGACCTTCCTGCGAAACAGTCGCGGTCAAGGTCGCCAAGGAATCGTTCGCGACCGAACCTTCCACCAACCTGGCACGGTGGACGATGGCGTCGTTGACCTTTTGCGTGTCGATCACCTGGAACCGGACGCCCTTGCTCTCCAGCACGCCGGTGTCACCGATCTGGCCGCCCATTTCCGGATAGAAAGGGGTGCGGTCGGTGACAATCCAGAAATCGTCTTCGTGTTCGCGGTAGCGCAGGGTTTTCACCTCGGCGCTGTCGCAATCGTATCCGACAAACGAGGGATTGCCCTCCTGCAGAAGAGTCCAACCATCGAGGCTGTTGAAGATGCTCGTGAACTTGCCGCCGGCGCGCGCGCGTTCCTTCTGCTCTTCCATGGCTTTCTTGTAGCCGGGCTCGTCGATGCGAAGGCCCCGTTCCAAGGCCATCTGCTCGGTGAGGTCCACCGGAAACCCGTAGGTGTCGTAGAGCTTGAAGACGTCCTCGCCGGAAATGACTCCGTCCACGGCAGTTTCCGCGGCTTTGCGGAAACGGTCCAGTCCCTGGTCCAAGGTCCGTCCGAACCGTTCTTCTTCCGAACGGATCACCGTGATGATATGCGCTTGGCGAGCCTTGATCTCGGGGAAGGCGTCGCCCATGATCTCCACCAAAGTGGGTACGACTTCGCACACGACAGGCTGCCTGGCTCCCAATTCGCGCGCGAAACGGGCCGCACGTCGCAGAAGGCGGCGCAGCACGTAGCCGCGACCTTCGTTGGAAGGTGTGGCGCCGTCGGCGATGGAAAACGACAAGGTGCGGACGTGGTCGGCGATCACGCGATGGGGAGTCCCCTTTTCACCCCTGTCGTAGGCCACGCCGGTGAGTTCGGCGATCTTCTTGAGCAAGGGCTGGAACACGTCGGTGTCGTAGTTGGATTTCACACCCTGCATCACGCGCAGGATGCGCTCGAAGCCCATGCCGGTGTCCACATGCTGGTTCGGCAACGGGCGCAGGGAACCGTCTTCGATGCGCTCGTACTGCATGAACACGTTGTTCCAGATCTCGATGAACCGCTCGCAGCCATCCACGTTCACGGCGGCTTCATAGCCGGGCTCGCCGGTGCGAGGGTCGGATTCCGGGCCGAAATCGTAGTGGACTTCCGTGCAGGGGCCGCAGGGACCCACTTCGCCCATTTCCCAAAAATTGTCCTTCTTGCCGGACTTCATGATATGGGAGTGGTCGATGTCGGTTTCCGTCTTCCACAACTCGAGGGCTTCGTCGTCTTCCTCGTACACCGTGGCCCAAAGCTTGGACTTGTCCAGACCCCAAACGTCCGTGAGGAGCTCCCACGACCAGGCAATGGCTTCCTTCTTGAAATAGTCGCCGAAGCTCCAATTACCCAGCATCTCGAAGAAGGTGTGGTGGTAGCTGTCGCGCCCGACAACGTCCAGATCGTTGTGCTTGCCGGAAACGCGGATGCATTTCTGGGAGTTGGCCGCGCGCTTGAGTCCGGTGGGGTTGTCGCCGCCCAGCAGGATCGCCTTGAACTGGTTCATGCCTGCGTTAGCGAACAACAATGTGGGGTCGTCGTGCGGCACCACGGGCGAGCTGGGAACGAAACGATGGTCCTTGGAGGCGAAAAAGTCGATGAACGACTGCCGCAGGACCTGCGACGTGACGGGCTTCTGGAGCTTCATAGGGTCGCAAAGGTAGAACCAATGGATCAATCCCGGGATCCATGGAGTTCCAATGTCCTGGGGGCGCCCCAGGCCCCCTTTCGGACCTTGGACTACATTCCCGCGGTAACCATGAAGGCCAACGATTTCTCCCAATGGCTCCATCGACAGCGCAATCCTGACCGTGCACTGGAAGTCGCGCGTTTCTTCCAGGTGTTCCCGGGCGGATACGCCGAACACGACCGCTTCCTAGGGATTGCGGTCCCCAAACTCCGCGAAGGCGTCCGCCTGTTCCGGGGAATCCTACCCCTGGAAGTCGTTGAGCTCGTCAAATCCCCTTGGCATGAAGAACGGATGGCTGGGCTGCTGTGCTGGGTCGATGCGTTCGCACGAAGTCGTTGCGAGGCAACCCAACGGGAGATCGTGGCGCTGTACCTCCGCCATCGTGACCACATCGACAACTGGGATCTGGTGGACTGCAGCTCGCATTTGATTTTAGGGCCCTGGTGGGAAAAATTCCCTGACCCGCAGACGTTTCGGATGTTGGTCGCCAGCTCCGTTGTATGGGACCGTCGGATCGCGGTCCTTTCCACTTTCCACGGCATTCGCCACGGAGCCCCCAGGGCGTGCTTGGATGTCTGCGAGGCACTGCTAGGCGACCGCCACGATTTGATCCACAAGGCGACGGGCTGGATGCTGCGCGAAGCCGGCAAGCGTGATGTGGGTGTGCTCCAGGAATTTTTGGAGCGCCATGCAACGCGGATGCCCCGCACGATGCTGCGCTATTCCATCGAGAAATTTCCGGAAGACGAGCGCCGCAAATGGCTGGCCAAGCGCTGAAAAACACGTGCTTTGACAGGCTCGAAAATTTTGTCAAAACGCCTATTGCTTTCTCGAAATTTCCGCCGTAACGTATAGAGGTGACCCGCTCTGGGTCGCGTTGAACACAGGACAATCTATCGAGATTCGATCGGTCAAAATGAGATCCGACGGACCCTCGTTCGTGCGGATGCAGTGATGAAAAAAGAGCCCCTACGCGTGGGGCTCCGACTCCTGAGCCGAGAGCGCCTCGTGCGCCACTCCGGTCGGAGCGTTCGAGTTCGAGTGTGATGTTAAGTTCGAGTGTTGAGAGAAATCTGACGGGCCGGGGGACATCACCCCGGCCCACTTTGTTTCTTGGAAATCCGATCTCGACATTTATTGTCACACCCTCCCCGCCTTGGATCTCCTGAAGAGCGACAAGTATGTTTTGGGCATATCTCTGGCTCCCACCCCTGTGACAGGACATGCCCCATGAAAGCCTACCTTGCTCCCCTCGCCTTGATTGGCGCTTTGTCTGGATGCAATGACTCTCCCAGCAACTCCCCCACGGAATCCACGACCTCCGCAATCACCACCGCCGTCCGGACCATTTCCCCGGCGCTGCAAGCCACGTGCAAGCCCCTCACCTCCACCGCGGTGGCAGCCCGTGCATCCGTTGACGATTCAGGGAGGATCCTGGTGGCGCGCCTAGACCGGGGCGACCTGGAAACGTTCTTCTACGATTCAAAGGGAAGCTTGGTATCGCATTCCCAATTGCAGGTCCCCATCCCGGACAGTTTGGATACCCGGGAGATCGCCGTCCTGTGGGATGGACGCGACCAATCCCATAAAACGGTTCCCTCTGGACACTACTTCCAGTTTTGGACCCTGAGAGACTCCCTGGGCGCCACCTTGCGGCAGGATAGCGCCTGCGTCGGATTCGTCACTTCAGGAAATTGACAGGTAAGGCCCGGTGAGCCAAGCCTTACCGGGTCAATACCACCTCTCCGCGACATCCCGACGTACCCAGCCCAGATTCAAGACCTTCTGCTGGAACACCCTCTGGCTACCGATGGCGCGCCACCCGACCACCCGTAGCAGATAGATCCCGGAAGGGGAAACCTGCGCGGCTTGGGTACCGTTCCAAGCCAGCCAAACCTGATAATTGCCTCGGGAATCGACCGGGACCTTGCCAAGCTCCACTGCTCGACGCAGCTCGGGAAAGTCTTCCTTGGCCACGAACACACCCATGTTGTCGTACACGTAGGCGGCGACTTCGCTCAGCCCGTTCAAGTCCAGCAGCGCACCGACCAAGCGAGTCGTGTCCGGCAGGGGCACGCCGTCGAGCGTCTGCCAATTTTGCTTCCCGCCCTTTCCGGCTCGAACGAACACCTGCAAGGAAGGCTCGGAAGCAGGGATCTTCTGTCCGTGCCATTCGGCGAGCGGATGATACAACCTCACTCCCACCCGTCCGGGAATGGGGCCCAGCTCCAGCTTCATCCAAGCCGCCGTATCGCGAACGGCGTTCCCCGCGGCATCCTTCAGTCCCCCCTGAGCCGGGGTGTTGATCCGGATTCCTTGGCCTTCCTTGGGATTGACCATGGTGTCCACGAGGAAGGTCGCTGTTTTGCCATCAGCGCTCAGGGAAACCTTGGATGGGTCGACGATTTTGCCTCCGGCTCCGAAAACCATATCGCCCCAGGAGATCCAGGTGTTGGCCCCGGACACGGCGCGGACGGGTTCGCTGAAATCGGCGATCAGGGTGTCGGGATGGCCTTCGAATCCGGTGTAGCGCATCCGAGCCCGCACGGGAACCGGCGCCACACCGTCCCGAATGGCAAACGGCGTGGAAACCGAATCCTTGTCCAGCACGGCGACGATCGCCCCGAGACCCAGGCAGTTGTCCGACGGGCACGAGGTGCTGCCGTACGCGTAGGGTGACAGATCGAAAGTCAGGATCAATCCGCCAGAATCCGTCTTGGCGTCCGCGGTGGGTTTCACCTGGATATCCAATCCACCGGAGCTGGCTGGCCAGGAAAAGACCCAATCTTCCTTGGCGATCAGCGGCTTGGAAAAGCGAAGAACGACTCGATCCGCTTTGCCATCTCCATTGACATCGTACATGATCGCTTGGCGCGGCGGACGATCCGTACCCAGGATGGGCACGCGGCGCGAATCCTTGCCCGGGACATTTCCGAAGGCATCGATGGCCTTGCCGCCGGGCGAAAAGCGTACCCAGTCGCCAGGTTCGGGTACGGCAGAATCTGACGTGGCCGGAAAGACCATGACCAAGGCGCCGGAGGCGGGGTCGCGCCAACGCCGCGAGAACGCATACGACGGGAGGGTTCCGTCGTCGAGTGCCTGCCGGATCAAGTCGTCGGGATCCCGGACATCCTTCAATGTTTCGCTGGGGTACACCCAAAGAGTATCCCAGGTGGTGCCGCGGTGGAGGATCGCCTTGGTGGCCACTGCCGGCGCCCGGTCCCGGATGGGGAAAATTTTCCAGGGCCGACCATCCCGGCTCCAGCGGCCCAAGTTGCCTACCGTGGCGTGGGTTCCTTCAATTCCATCGGGAAGAAGGATGTCCAGTTCCAATCCATCGGTGGAGACCTGCAGATCCGGGAAGTCTGGCCCCACCCACCGCGAAGTGTCCGGCCAAGCAGCGCGGATTTGGGTCTGGCTGGTCCACGGGTGGTGCAGCCACACGTGGAGGTGGTCCACCTTTCCATCGCCGTTGTCGTCAAACCACGCCCCGGAATCGGGCGGGAAGGCGATGGCTTGGATGGGGGCGGCTTGTCCCTTGGCCCACAAGGTGGGGAGGTCGCCGCGAACGACGCCAGAATCGGTTTCCTTTTCGGCGCGAACCCACAACCGTCCGTGTCCGTTCAAGACATCGATGGAAAGCACCGTTCGGCCGGAAGAATCCACCACGCTCAGGCCATCGGAAGGCTCCAGGTACACCTCTCCGCGGCAGGTGTCGCATACCCCGGCACGGCCGCGGATCTGCACCTGCAAGGGTCGGTTTTGAAGGATTTCCATTTTCAAAGCGGCGGGAGTGAGGGCACGACCGATGGTATCCAGGAACACCAGCTGGTAGGGATCCGATTGCACCGTGCGGGAGAGGGAATCGGTCTGCAGGCCCGACAGGGCCAACTGGACCTTTCCGGGGCCCACCAAGGCCAGATCGATGCGTGCCTGGCCACCTTTCACCGGGATGGCGGGTAGCGCTCTGCCTCGGGAATCCACCGCAAGGAAAACCGAGTCCACCGGATCGAATCCCAGATCGAAATCACAGGCCGTGCACAGCCCCCGCGTGCCCATCACCCGGATCCAGCCGGACACGAGGGTGGTGACATTTCCTGCCATGGCGGGCGGGGTCGCCAAGGTGCGGCCCACCGAATCGGTCCAAACCAGATGCAGTCGGCGGGCCTCCACGACCCGTGAGGTGGGCTCGGAGAAGTCGCTGGAAAGATCCAGCCGGGACATTCCCGGCGCGTCGAGGGAAAGGTCCACCCGGCCGACTCCGCCGACCAATTTCACGCCCAGGGCAGGCCTTCCGGTCAGATCGACGGGATGATACACCGCGTCCGGTGGCGAGAACCAGAGATCGAAATCGCAGGACTTGCAGGCCCCCGCCACGCCCTCCACGCGCAACCAACCCGAGACAGATCCTGTCACGTCCCCAAGCAGATTGGGCGGTGTGGCCAGGGTCCGGCCCGTGGAGTCCGTCCAAACCACCCGGTAGCGGCGTGCCTCGACGGGTCGCAGGGCCGTATCGGAAAGCGGTGCGGTCAGACTGAGATTGGAGATCCCCGCAGCCAACAGGGCCAACGGGATCTTGGCCTTCCCGGCGGTCAACTTCACGATCGCGATGGGGCGTCCTTTGGCGTCCACCGGCTGGAAAACGGAATCCACCGGACCGATCTCGAGATCGAAGGTGCACGTGGTGCAAAGTCCGGCGGCTCCCCAAACCCCGATCCAGGCGTTGGCGGAAGAGGAAACATCACCTAGGATTTTTCCAGGATTGGCCAGTCTGGTGCCGAGCGAATCGGTCCAGACCAGGTGGTAGGCGCTCCAGGTGATCGGTTTCCAGGTGGCGGAAAGGGTGTTTCCCAGGACTGTGGCTGTCACGGCGATTGCCGATCGAGGCAGATCGGAGGTCAACAGAAACGATCCCTGCCCCTTGGCAAGGACCAAGGTGGAGATGGGTGTGCCCTTGAGGTTGGTGACCACGATGTTCGGATCGCTCACCTCCACAACCACCTCGTCGCGACAGGTATCGCAAACCACCTTCCCCTGCGTGGACTGCAGCCACAGACGGACCGGCTTGCCGACATCCACCACCAAAGCACTGGGATTCACCGCTCGTCCCAAGGAATCGACCCAGCGCAGTCCACGGTCATCGATCACGATGGGCGAACGCACGTCGGTGGAATCGCCCTTGTTGGACCGAAGGGTAAGCGAGTAGGTCCCCACCCCATCGCCTCGCACCCAGATCCGGCGAGGCACGCCACCCTGGCCGGTCATGAGTGTGTCGGAAAATGTCACTCGCCTGGTCAGGAGGGAATCGGAAAAAACCACCAGCCCAGCCACGGGAGTTATCCGGAATGGTTGGGCGACCGTCAGTACGGCGCCATCGGCGACCTCGATGATGTCCATGGGGAACACCGACCCCGGCTTGCCCTGTACAGGATCGTGGCTGAGGTAGAGTGGAATCCCCACCACAGGGGGGGGGGGGAGCGCTTTCACCAGCAGCTGGAAATCGCGGAATTTGGTGGTGTCGGAAGCCATCTGGATCCGGAGCACGTAGTTGCCCGCAGGAAGACCTGTTACAGCAAGCGAGTCGTATATCAATTCGGTACGGGCAGGATTCAGGGTCAGGCCGCCGTACGAAACACCCACGGGCAGGACGATCGGCGTTGTGATTCCAGGTCCGGTCAAGACATACCGTCCTGGCGTGGCTCCCTCAGATGAACTGACCGCGCACCCCTGTCCGCTGGTGGTGGAATAGATGGGTTCGTAGGTCCGCACTCCCGTCGAGGGCGCCTCCACCAGCACATTGAACGATCCCACGTTCTTCAGATCCAACGATGTGGTGATCTTCATGTGCGATTGGGTGGTGCGGCGCTCGCAGAAAAAGAAATCGAACGGATAGGAGTTCCCCTCCACCAGCCCCAGTTTGTCGAGTTGAACAGAGGCGGATTGCGCGCCATGCACGCCACCAAGATCCACGACAAGTTGGTTGTTGATGAACACCCAGACGTCGTCGTCGCCGACGAAATCGAATTTTTGTCCTTTCTTGTACTGGAAGGACGCGTGGCTTTCCAGACAGAAGTGGAAGTTGTGCTGTTTGTTGTCGTCGGCTCGAAACTGCTGATTGAAGGGATCCAGCTTGGGATCGATGTCGTCAATCGGGAAGTAGTGGGAGTTGTCGTAGGCGAACACCGCGGATTTGGAGTCGTATGTCAGGGGTATGTCTCTGCAGACGGTATAGTTGGCTCCGGGAACGTCGTGGAACCAGTCCCAAATGGTGGAGTTTCCGAAGGCATCCACCGCAGGATTCGGAACCGGGGTTCGGTCTGGCCCTAGCACAGGGAGAACCATACCCTTCTCCCCTTCCCCCGTAAAATGTTCAAACGCCGGATGAGATGGCCCAAAATCACGTATGGTGGCGGCAAGGTTCGTGATGATGCCGTTCGCAGGTGGCGGATTGGCTGCCTTTTGAGCATGGCAAACCACACCCAGAGAAATCGCGCCAAGCACGACTCGTATCCAAACATGGTGCCGCATTTTCCACTCCTTTTGCACTCACGCGAGACTCAATCCGCAGCCTGCGTCACGGACATCCCTTGGATGTCCAGATTATCCCATTTTCCAGACCATGAACATGGTGCAAAAGGAGTTCAAAAGAGCAAGCTTTCTCCAAGTCCTGAAGTTTTTCGCTCTCAAAACGGGGAAGTCCACAGGAAAAAGGTTAAGGAAGAATAAGCGGTAGGGTCCTCCAGCCTGAAGCAGTAGCCAATCGGACCATCACCAAGCCCTTGCGCCCGCTCATATTCGAAAGATCGAAATCGACGTACCCCATCCCGTGGAACGATTCTCGTCCGATTTTCGCCAACACACGCCCCTGAACATCCAGCACCTCGGCGATCTGCACCGACAACCCATCGAAATCCACCCGCAACTTGCGAGATCCCAACCACCTCGCCTGAGGATGCCCCCCCTTGAGAACGGGTGTCCGGACGATCTTCGATTGGCCGGGACCATCCCTGTATCCGACGCGCGTGAAGATGTCGGACGGCTGCAAGAAGGGAACCAAACTGTCCTCGATCGCCCGAGAGCGTGCACGGCCCAAGGTGTCGGGAGGGATGGCGAGCAGCGAATAGGCCCCATCCACATAACCGAAGGTGTTGGCCAGGGAGGTGGGAGTGATGAACCCGTAAACGTTGGAGGTCCTTCCCGAGGAACGAGCCCAGAGGCGCGGAACGATGGAATCCTGGGATAGCTCCACCCAACGCGGAGAAATCGACCACTTGGCGATGGTCGATGCGTTTTCGGCGAAGATTTCCGCGCGGATGTCCTTGGCCAAGGTGGCGGCCAAGGCGTTCAGGGCGATGGGCCAACGACCATTGGAACCACGTTGGGATTGGAAGGGGAATTCGAGATCCATTGCACCAGCCTTGATCAGGAGCCTGCCAGTAAGGACCTCCCGCATGCGAGGCAGCCAGACTCCGTCGACCAGGGCCATGTCATCACCCTGCCGCATCGCTTCGGCCTGGGTGAGATCCACTCCAGGCCAGCGGGAGCGCGCGAAACCGGCCTCAACATAGCCTTGAGTCGCGTCGCTCCACTCCCACTCCATGGAATCGAAAAGGTTGGAGCGGATGGAAACATCGGAGGGCAATCCGGACAGATCGGGTGGCTCTAGGAAATCACCCCCGGTGACGATCGGCCCGGTGGTGGTGACCACCAGATGGCGGACCCACCCGGAATCCTTGGAAAAGACCGATCCGACCTTGGTCAGGTCGCTGGCCAAGCGGATTTGATTTGCTTCCGTTCCTTGACTGGAGGTCGCGGAAGCCGGGCTGGAGGGGATTCGGAATTGGAGATAGTCTTCGTCCACCCCGATCAACCAATTGCGGATGTCCCAGGAGGCCCTCACGGTGGAGTCGGCCATCCTGTAGACCCTGCAAGTGTCGTCCAATCCGTGGTCCACCACCAGCGCGAATCGGTGCCCGCGGGCGATGGTGCGCTCGGCCAATTTCCGGATTTCGGCAGCCTGGACCAGGGCGCGCTGGCCATGTTCGGACAGGCACCTGCTCACCTCGGGCTCGCCGGTGACCGGGTTTTCCCTCCAGCAGGGGTCCAGGAACGTCTCGGCATCGATCCATCGCCAAAGGACGACAATCTCCGCCCTGCGGGAGGCGCGAGATGCGATGGAATCCGGAATCGTTCCCGAGAACATCGCGTAATCGCCCGCCCATGCTCCCCCTTGGATCCGATCGAACACCGCCCTCTGGGTGCCGGGAAGGTCGTTGCGACCCCAAACCAGCGAGGCCTTTCCTGAATTGGAGAAGGACAGGGTGCGCATGCCCGGCGAAGTTAGAGGACTGGCCGTCCCGACCTGAACCATCCGGAGGGAATCCGGCTGGCCCCGGGTTTCCAGGACCCAATCGCTGGACAGGCTACCCGTGACTTGGGAAAAGATGGGGAACACTTCCACCTCGCCGGTCACCGCCTGGACAGGAAGGAGGTAGCGGATCCGGATGCGCCGGGATCCCTGCGTCAGAAAGGGATAAGCCCTCAGCGTGTACCGATCGGCACTATCGAGCTCCAGCAGGACCGGATCGGAGCTGAAGGGGGTCGTGTCGTTGACGATGGTCAGCAAGATTCCAAGCGATTGGTCCTGGGGACGAAGCTTGGCCTGGAGCGCGGTGTCGCCACGCCACACCACACATCCCACCACAACGGCGCGGGCGGGAAATTGCAACGTGCCGCGCAATTGGAAGATCCGAGAAGTGTCTCCCGGAATGGCGACCACTTGGAGCTCGGCCTCCTCTTCGATATCCACCCATTGCGGCCCCACCGTGGCGCGGAGGCGACTGGACATCAGGTTCACCTTGGCTCGCCCCTTGTCCTTTTGGAAGGCTTCCAAAACGGCCTGCGACTCGCCCGCGAGAAGCAGGACAAGCAGCATCAATGCACCGTGCGAAAACCGTTGGAACGCGTTCATGGGGAATCCTCGTGGATCCAAAGTGATCCTGTGGAATCGGCGACCATCAGACGACCGGCCGCCACTGTGATCGCCGCCTTTCCGGACGAACCGCGGACGGTCCAACCGGTGGAATCCTGCACCCAGAGACGACCCGCGGAAAGAACGACCGGTTTGCCATGCAAAGTCGAGGCAGCGACCGCCACCAAGGGGAAAGGTAGCGATCCGTGGTCGGAGGCGATGCGGGAGGGATCTTCCCAAGGAATGGCCAACAGATGGGAGCCACCACCGGTGGAGTAGACCACGGAATCATCCGCTCCGATAGGCGAAACCGGGAGGGCGGCTTTTCGCCACGAACCGTTCTCCCGCACCAACCCCGGTTTTCCAGGAACGTACAGGGCGAGCCGCGAGGCGCTGCCGAGGATGATCGGATTGGAAGTGGAAAGCGGCCAAAGGCTGTCGGGAAGGGCGTCCTGCGTCCAGGTCTTTCCGTCGGCACTGGACCTGACATCGATTCCGTCCCCGACGGAGGTATGCCCCAGGCACCAGACCTTCCCCGCTCCCAATCCGGACACCCACGTGATGGCCTGACCGAGCTTGCGCAATGGTAGCGACACCCCTCCGGAGTCCCATAGCCGACCGTCCTCGCTCGAACGCACTCCAACGATCAAGACTCCGTTCTCCGTGCGGCTGGATACTTCGGCGAGCTTTCCGGCCAATTCTCCCAGCGCACCTCCCCGCCACCTTCCGATCGCCGTCCAGGTTCCTTTGTTCACGAACCGAAGCTCCGGAGGCACCGCAGTCCCTTGCTTTGACCCGTACCACTCCCCCACCTTTCCTGCCATGGTCTGCACGACCACGCGGTAGCTCCAGGCAGCGCTGGAAAGAGGCCGGGAAGCGCCCGTATCCCGCCAAGCGGAGTCCGCGGTGGAGCCATACACGGAGGCCGAAAGATTCAAGGCTCCGGCCGTGTCGCGGAAAATCAGATATCGCTGGAAACTGCGATAGGTGGCTCGCGATTCCCACGACAGGAGCAAGTCGCCCGTGGAGCTGTCCGATTCGACCGAAAGTCCCAGGACCACCGGGATTCCCGTGTAGACCATGTTGAAGGGCTTGGCCACGACCACATCGCTGTCGTTCCAGGCGCGAACGGGGTCCGGGTAGGTCGTCTGGTAGTCAGGCAAGGCGGTGGTGAATTGCAGACGGAAATTGCCCGAGGCCAATCCGACCAACCGGAATCCTCCGATCGAATCCACGTTCGTCCAGATATCCGTGCCCAACACGTGGACGGTGACCGTGGCCGGATCGTGTTGTGGCTGGACCTTCACGACACCCGCGAGGGTTCCAGGCAATTCCAACGTGTCGTTTGCCAAAAATTGCAACCGACCGCTGATCGCCTGAACGGAATCCAGGATGACCACTTGACCGGAGCTCGTGATCTTGACCGAGTAGGATCCGTCGGCGATCGGCCCGATCACAGGCCTGCCGGTCTGGTCGGTGGTTCCCGTCGCGACGGTATCTGTCTGCTGGCGGGGGAAGACCTGGACCCTGGCTCCGGCGGCGCGGGCATTCCCGCCGGAAAGGAAGAACACCCCACTGGTGTAGGTTTCGTCGTTGGTGCCCGTCGTATAGGCTTCATCGTTGGTGCCCCCGCAAGACACCATCGCCATCGCGATGGCGATGCCCACAAACCAATGCAGCAGCGAACGCATCAGCTGGCTTTCGCCAGCGGCAGGGCCACCGGGGGATTTTTGGAAAGGGGAACGATGGCCATGCTGACCAAATGTACCCTGGAAGGTGCGTTCGCGTCCTTGTGGACGATGGAACGGAGTTCGGATCGAAATCGTTCCAGGCGGCGGCGGATCATGGCAAGTCCCGCGTCGGATACCGAGATGGTGTTGGTGGCCACCACCTGATCCGGAGACCTCCCTTGATCCAGGATGGCGCTTTGGACCAGACCCATCTGTTGGATCTGCAACTGGCGGACCAGCTCGGGACGGGCCGTTTCTCCGGTGCTCAGTGTGTGATCGGTGGGCTTCCAACAGCCTTCGGTGTTGCGTGCGATCAGGTTCAAGTCCGCCAATAGCTGGATGCTTGCTTTGGCTTGGGTCTCGGTGATGCTGGGCGAGACCAATCCCGCCAGCTTGCGTGGTTCATCGGAAAGGTCGTGGATGGCCAGGATCGCCCGGACCGCTCCGTTCCACCAATTCCTGTAATACTGGTAGTGGCGGGGATCCATGATGGTGCGTGGCGTGCGGTTCAAGGCCACCAGTTGATCGAAGGCCAGCTCGCGCTCTTCCGGAGTGGTGGCTTGGTTGAACCGCACCAGGACACGAAAAAATCGGGCCTCGTCGGCATCCAGCTCCAAGGCCACCACGAACCGGTCCAAGAACGTGAGGCTGATTTCCTTGCCAGCCAAAACATCCGGGACATAACTGCGCGTGTTAGGCAAACCCAGACGACGATGGAATTCGCTGCGATTGAACTTGCGGTCGGTTTCCTGGCGCGAGGTCAGCCAGTCCAGCAGAAACTTCCGGTAGTCCGTATACGCATACACACAAGGATTCGATTCCATGCTGGAGAATTTAACCCCCTGGCCACACACTTATATCCTCGATTCTGGGCATTATCTGTAGAACAGTTTCACGGCCCTCAAGACGGCTTGGCGCCGTCCAAAAGTGGGCATGATTCATAGAACCACGATCGTGCGATTTCGCCATACCTTGTTTGCAGACAGATCGGTGCCAGAAAACGACATCGCCGATCTCCCCTCCACCAACCCTATCCTGAAAGCGGGCCCACCATGACCCCGTTCCGTACCGTGTGCGGCGCGTTCGCTCTCGCGCTTGCCTTTGCCTCTCCTTCGTCGGCTTGGCTGCAGAGCCGTGCCACCCAAGGGATCACCAACCAACAACAGGTCCAGATCCTCAACGTATCCGTTCGCGCCACAGTGGAACAAGCCTGGGCCGACGTGGAAGAAGACGTGGAGCTCGGTCCGGTGATTTCCAACAGTTGGTCCACCCAGCCCAGCGTCAACATCAACACCTGGGAAATCTTCGGTGACTTCGCCCTCCCCAAGGGTGCGGTCCTGACGGGCGCATTGCTCTGGGATGGCGACAAGCTATTGAAGGCCAAGCTGAAAGCCCGCAGCGTGGCCAATGCGCAATACGAGGAGGTGGTGGCTCGCAACACCGCGCCCATGCCCGCACCACGGGATCCGTTGATCATCGAACGTGCTGGAGAAAGCACCTATTCCATGAAGCTCTACCCCGTTTCCTGGGGTGGGACTCGCCGGATGCGTTTGCGTTACCTGGTGCCACTGCAGGCCAACGGTTCGGCTTGGGAAGTCCCATTGGGATCGGCCTTCGCCGAAAACGCGCTGGTGCACCCCTCCAGCTTCGAGTTCCAGTGGAGCCGGGGCAAGGCATCCAATGCCCTTCTCTCGCGTGGAGGTGTGCTCCAACCGCCATCCACCACCCCGATCCTGCTGCCGTTGTCTGCGCCTTCCACCTGGATCAACAACTCGACGGCGTACTATTCGCCGGTCGCCGCTCGCCTTTCCGTGAAGGGAGCCTTCGCCCTGACCACCCAGTTCGATTCCACCGCCTGGAAGGGAGGATACTTGCTGTTCCAGGGAACCATGCCGGACTCCATCCTCAAGCAGACGGGACTGCGCCAGGAGTTCATGGTGCTTTGGCGGTGGAACCGCGCCGAGGCCCTGGCCAGCGACAATGGATGGGGAACCTATCTCACCACCACAGGCGAAGCAGTGGTGCAAGGCGCCGCCGGATTGCGTCAATCCTTGGCCACCCTCGCGCAGTCATCCAGCTTGGTCAAGGTCGGAATGGTGGCCGATGAAGGTCGCGCCCAGACCAAGGACTTTCCTCTTTCCGGTTGGAGCTCGGACACCTTTTCCAGAATGCAGGACTACCTGGGAACATTCACCTACGAGGAGGTCCTGCGCAGGGGAACATCCGCCGGCACTGGATCCACCGGAATTTCCGACCCCACCAAGCTGCGCAATCAGGGCGCAAAGGCATTCAATGCCGACTTCCAGAAAGTCTTGAGCATGTACAGCCCGGATTCCGGCGTGGTTCGCCACTTGGTGGTGGTCACGGCTGGACCTGCGGAGAGTTTCGCGTCTTCCAACGAAAAACTGCCCACCTGGCCCGAGGGCCTGACCCTGTCCACCTGGGGTGGCACTTGGTGGCAGGAGCCCGCCCAGTGGGAAGGAGTGGACTTGCCCCGCTTGGAGGCAGAGCATGGCCTGCCTCCGGAAAAAGCCCTCGACAGCTGGCTTTCCTTCCGGACCCCGCTGACCTCCTTGACCTGGAGCTTGGAATTCGAATCCGGCTCCAAGATCTTCAACCAGATGTCGATCACCGGTCTGGAGATGGGAGGCCAGAAGCCCGTTTCCGCCGCGTTCCATGCCTCGGAACCTTGGAAGAAACAGGCCACATGGAAGGTCTATGACCAGGATGGCAATCTCCGCCTGACCAAGCCCCTCACGGACGTGCAGTGGCTGGATCTGCCCGCCGACACCGCCGTGGCCATGCTGTGGGGCAACGCCGAAGGACGTTGGTCGGACATCTGGCGCAGTCGCGAGGTCGGATCCGTGTTCGGCTTCGTGGACCGCATGCATTCGCTCTTGGCGCTGCCATCCGACACGATCGGAGCCGCTGGCACGACGCGTTATCGCAACGTGGGCGTACCCTATCTGCTGCCCTCCGAGATCTTCGCCGCCTCCGGAACTCCCGGTTCGGAACTGGACAGCCCCACCGATGATCCCACCCATTCTTCGCTCCAAAATCGCGCCAAGGGCCTGGACGCGCTGCGCGTGTCCGCGCTCGGCGATCGCCTGCTCAAGATCGCACTCCCCGCCAACCTGGGCGTGAATGCAGAACTTGTCATCCGCGACCTGCGGGGCAAGGTGATCATGCGCTGGACCGCCTCGCAACTGACCTCCGTGGGCTCCGTGGAATGGCGGATCCCCGCCCACCTGGGACGCACCATGCTCACGGTGGAACTGCGCAACGGCTCCGAGCGCGTGACCCGGTCGGTGATGGCGATGTGAGCGGCAGGACGGAGCTTCCGGGCTCCGTCAGGCTACTCAGTGACGGCGACCGTTGAGATCGAAGCGATCGCCTTCGCCCACCAGGACTCTCGGTACCCACGTGCCGGGGGTCTTTTCCGCTTTATGGTAGACAGGATTTGTCGCAGAGGTGGCTTCCACCAATTCCCAATCCTGGGTGGTGGGAGAGGCGGTGGACACGTCCTGGACCACCTGGGTGCCGTTGGCCCGCAGGATCAGATCGCTGTGCACCATCTTCAAGCGCACGGGCGAAAGGGCGTTGGCGGTGGAAACGAGGGACACCCGTTGGTGATTGCCGCCGTTCCAGCCGTAGAGCCCCGCCACCGTTCCCGCGGTCTTTGATTCGTTGGGGAGGTCCAGGACCTGGTTCCCGAACTCCAGCCGGTAGGTGAGGGTTTGATCACCCATGGCCACGATCCGCACTTTCGAGGTGGAGTCCGTGCAGGATCCCAGCGCCAGTGCACCGCCTGCGCGCAGCATGCATTGTCCGGTGGAGCGCGACTTGATGCGCCCTTGGAAAAACACGCTTTCATGGAACATGTCCTGGAGGATGGCTTCCATCAGACGGCAATGGTCCACCAGGTCCTTTTCGGATTTGATTTCGGAGGCGTAGTTGAGTCCCAGCGGCCAGAAATGTTGGGCGTCCCCCTTGAGCACCGCCGACGGGTCATTGGTGATCTCGCGCAATTTGGCGGTGGCCTTGGGCCCCGTGAACACGCCGTTTTGGATCAGGTTCTTGTATTCCTGCGTGGTCCCGCTTCCCAAGGCATGGGCGATTTCGTGCATGGCCGTTCCGGGGGCCATGTAGCTGCGACTGGCCCCGAAGCGGATGTTCCCGGAAAAGCTCGCATCGGCCGTGGGTACATCCGTGTTGTATTGAATCGTGAGGGCCTTGGTCTGATTGGTGAGGCCGTTGTAATGGACCAGCGCCGAATCCATGGCCTTGGTGATGCGCGCGTAGGCGTCCTGCTGATCGGCAGTGGGGTTGGCGGCTTTCTGGAGGGTGTAGGTGATGTTGCCGGCGTTGGAGGCGGCAATCCAGCAGCCGACCAAAACGGGGAGGGTGGTCCAGCGACCTTTGGATTTTGGGTTCTCGTTCATGATCCCTCTCACGCTCGCACGTCCGCCGACTCGGCAACCTGGGGTACACCCCCATCGCTTCAACAGCCATAGATGGCACCGAGCCATCGCGAAAGCCCGGCGTTCTCGCTAGGCATACGGAAAAGAGTAAAATCCGTTGCCAAATCTCCCTGCACGGGAAACTGACATCCCTCCAAAACCCCTCCGAGCCCATCTGTGCCGTTTCCAGTTGGAGCCGGATGGAAACGGGTCCGCACTTGCCGACGGGAGGGGAGTAGACGAGTTTTTGTCCATCGAAGCGCCGGTGCTTCGGATTCGGTTCCCAAACCTGCCCAAGATTCCAATCCACTCAAGGACGCCCACCATGCGAAAACTCCTCCTCACGTTGTTGTGCTCGACCAGCGTCGTCTTCGCTGCCGACCAAGCGAAAGCGAAGCCGGACACCAAGCCCGCCAAGAATCACCCCACCGCCAAATGCGATCCGTACAAGTCACTACCCAAACTGCCTAGCTTCCAGGTGACCAGCACCGACGTGAAGACCGGCGAGCGGCTTCCCGAGGCCATGATGAGCGGGATCTTCGGGGCGGGCGGACAGGATTTGTCCCCACAGCTTTCCTGGAGCGGATTCCCCAAGGAAACCAAAGGCTTTGCCATCACGGTTCTCGATCCGGACGCCCCCACGGGCAGCGGTTTCTGGCACTGGGCGGTGGCCGACCTCCCGCTGACCACCACCTCCCTTGCATCGAACGTGGGTGTTCCCGGCGACAGCCTGCTGCCCAAGGGCGCTTTCCAACTGCGCAACGACGCCGGCGTCGCCCGGTTCGTCGGTGCAGCGCCTCCGGTTGGTCACGGTGTTCATCACTACTTCATCGTGGTCCACGCCTTGGACGTGCCCACCTTGGGCCTACCCAAGGAAGCCTCCCCCGCCTACCTCGGATTCAACCTGTTCATGCACAGCATCGCCCGCGCCACGATGGTGGTCTGGGCCGAGAGGAACTGAGGGAGATCGTCCGAGTTCTAAAAATCATGGAGGCCGGCTCCGATCCTGAATCCGGACCTCCAGGTCCATCGAGTGTGATCTTGATCACAGACACGAAGGGGTCCAACACCCTAACTTGGTCAGAAGATGTCCAAATTTCCTTCAATCTCACCTGTCCTCGGAGAAGCCATGATCCCCCGCTTCCACTCTTTTCCCCCATCCAGGACCCGTTGGATATATCTCGCTCTCCTTCTGCTGGGTCTTGGCTCGTGCCAAAGCACAACCGTGATCGAGGAGGAGACGCCCAACGCTCCAGGAAACCATTATGTCCACTTTCGCGTGGCTGACAGCGCTTCCGTACCGGACAGTCTGTGGTATCGCTCGGTTTTGGATTCCGGAACCGAATCCTTCTCCATCGGTCCCGATGGGAAAGTCTTGCGAGCCATCTTGTTCCCTTTCCTTCAGCAAATCGATCGCCGGGACTCCATGGCGATCCACTCCTTCCGGCTGGGGATGCACATCGGCACCTACTTCGTGAAAGAAATTGACTACATGGAACTCGGCACAAATCGAGCTTCCATGACGGGCGCAGATTCTCTAGGGGTGGCGATTCTGCGGATTTGCGACAGCCTCCGCAAGTCGGATTCGGCTCACCGCAAAACCACCGACACATCCAAGATCTCTCGAAGGTCCGACCTGTGGAAGGTGGTCGCCGAGTTGATTTATCAGGGCCACCCCAAGACGTCCGCCTATCGATGGGTCGCGCCACAGGGGCTCGATACCGCAAAGGTCAATCGTCAGATTTTGACGCTTGCTTCCGGATCAGCCCTTACCTTGGGCGAATCCGTCCGACAGTGGAATTTGGACTTGGACTATCCTGCCGCCCGCAACGCGCTGATTTCCCTGGGGCTCGATTCGGTGAAATCGAACCCCTTCGCGCTGGAAAGCCCTTGGAATCTGGGGACCTTGCACCTTGGAGAACCTGCCATCGGGTTGAAGGGCGTTCTTTCCGGTCGAAAGGGGATCCAATCCCTGCAAATCACCATCCAGACAGATTCTGGTGATCGGAGCACCCGGTTCATCTTGTCGGACCTCCCCGATCTGAAAAGCAACCCTTCCCGACTGGAGCTGGACGGACGCCCGGCCATCGCGGCTCGGTCGACGATCCCCACCGGAAGCTACACCCTCCAGATCCTGGCTTCCGACAGCGTGGGGAACCGGCAAACCTACCGAGTTCCTTTCCGGGTGGACGGACCGCTGGACCACCAAGGTCCCCTCATCCGGTGGCGTTCTCCGCAAGCCAGCCAGGTGCGGGACTTCGCGGATTCCTTGATAGCCGTGCGAGTCGAGGTGACAGACACCGCAGGCATCGCGCAAGTGACCATTGGGGATTCGACCGCACGCGACAGTTCCGGTATCTGGTGTGCCACTTGGGTGGTGCCCGTCTCCGAATTGGGGTCACCGTTACGGGTCCGTGCGAAGGACAAATTTGGGAACCAAACCGATTCCAGCCTGACCCTTTCTCGCCGCCCCAAGCCCGAACCGGGAGCACCTTCCTTGGAACTCGTGCGGCCTGCCCCAGGCACCTTGGTTCCCAACGAAGAAGACTCGACAGAAATCGTCTGGCGCGCAAAACTTGCCACAGGCACCGTCGACGCTGTCTGGATCGAGGATCGCGCTGCCCGGAATGGCTCCGATGGACTCTGGTCGCTTCGAGTTTCACTGCCTGCCACCGGAAAACCAGTGGTGATCCCGGTTCGTGCCCAGGGCTCCAACGGCTTGGAGTCGCGGAACTTCGCCCAGATCGGGCGCCACCGCGACACACTGGGCCCCACGATCCTTTGGGATGTGCCTGTTCAGGACGCAAAGTTCCCCTACTCCACCGCGATCACTTCCGTGAGTTTGAAAGCGACGGATCCATCCGGAATCGATTCTGCCCGAATCGGCGGTTCCTTGGCCAAGAAGGTGGGCGACACCTGGAAAGCTGATGTATTGCTGGGCTCGCCCGGATCCACTGCCCGCATCGCGGTTTCCGTGTGGGACTCGGCAGGCAACCGCACAGATTCTGTCATCCGTCTGGCGCGAGCCGATCTTCCTTCCGACCTCGTGCCGGAGTTCCGCTTGGTGTCTCCTGGTCGCAAGGCCGGAGTGCATGTCCCGTGGGATTCAGCGTCGATCTTGGTTCGTTGGGTGGTCATGGACCTCTCTGGCATCGACAGCGCGTCGGTGCGCATCAACAACCAGCCCGCCTTGCGTGAAAACGACAGCACCTGGACCCTGCGAGTCCCTCTCGCCCCATTGGCGCGCCTCTACATCCCCATCACGGCCACCAACCGCAAAGGCAACGCCCAAGCCGAAGTCGTGGAAATCACCCGCGACGGCGAGCCCACCTTACCCAAGGTATCCCGCTCCCTCGGCCTGAATGACACTGTCCTCTTCAACGACACAGCCATGGAGCTATCCTGGACCATCTCCGACAACGCCCTAGAATCCGTCCGCATCGCCGGCACCACAGTCCAAGGCACAGCAGGTGGCACCTACACCCGCCAAGTCCCACTCAAACCAGGCCTCCAATGGATCCACCTAGAAGCCACCGACTCCTCAAAAAACACCACCCAAGACTCCATCCGAGTCCTCAGCCTCCCAGGGATGAAGAAGGTGGAGGGGGGAGGGCGAAAACAATTTCCTGTCGGAGCAAAAGACTACTCCTACTACCTAATAGGACTTGGATCCAGCTGTAAATATGATTCTGCTCTTAAAATGACGAAATGCACCTCCGGTGTCGTCACGGATTCCATATTCCAGAAACGCATTCTCGTCGACAATCGAGACATCTTTCTTTCCACATTCTTTTCCGACACATCGAAATATTCATCTCCTGGCATGAACACTTTTCTCGACAGCATATCGTGGCTTCAAGCTGCATTGCTCTGTAACCAGAAATCACAGGAATACAAGCTCACCCCCGCCTATGACACCAGACGCACGGATAGCATTTCCGAATGGACTCTCATTGATACAGCAAGCGGATTCCGAATGCCTACATTTGGCCAATGGACATTATGCAAATCAACAGACTCCACACCAGAATGGAATACAGAGTGGATCTCACCGCCAGAATCTTACCCGACGACGCCATCAATCTTAGTAGATCCACAGGGAGCAAGCAAAGGAACGCTCAAGTCATTTTCCAAAGGCTACACCGATATCCCCATCGGACTTCCTCCTCAAACCCGAAAAGTTGGCCTGGGATTCCGTATGATTCTGCCCGCCAAACCATGGGTCACTCCATGACTTGATTTGCGCTGGATATCTGATCACCCAAAAAACCAAAAGCCCGGCGCACCGCACCGGGCTTTTCCATTTCAAGCAATGCTCGCGGGATACCGCCTCAGCGCACCACCACAGGCACGGTCTTCAGCCCTTGCACCTGCACAAACCAAACCCCAGGTTGCACGCGCACCCCGGCCTGATCGCGTAAATCCCAAACCACATTCCGTGCCGCATCCAACCGCCGCACCACTCGACCAGAAGGCGATAAAATCGTGGTTTGCATTGGAGAATTCAGAGAAACAGTGACTTTGCCATTCTTCCAAGAAACAAATTCAGGAGAAATCCCTCCCCTCCACGAAATGCTTGCCACCGGACGAGCCTCGTCGTAAATGTATTTATAAAGACGAATAGTCGTTCTAACTGAATCAACTCCAGCCCCAATTTTCGCAACTCTTGTTTGTATATCATTCAGATTATCAGATAAATCGTCCATCGTGATCACTTTGGCTTCTCTGAGCAACTTGTAATTACCTTGAGTTGAGATGGCCATTCCATTCGTATCGGTGAAATAACTCATCGATTTCAAATCGAACCCCCAAGATTCACGAACCGCAGAGTCCTTCAGCCTTCCTACCCGCTCCTCACCAATTTCCCATAATGCGGAAAAGCTTAGGGCAGTACCATTGTATGGCAGAGACACCCCTTGCCCTCCTCCATTATTAAAAGTTGACCTTTTCATTTCCAGACTTTTCTCCGCATAACGCACTCGAAGAAAACCCTCACCTTTTGCACGCAGAGAATCAATCAATTTAACATACTCAACACTCGAAACAGAATCAGCCCCGCAATTATACTGGAACCTTAGCAAGTGTTTCAGAGTATCAGGTCCTCCATCAATGTACGAATATCCGACAGGGCCCGCATTTAGAACATCATTGGCATCCCAAGGATTGACCTCAGATACATCCCAGCTTTTAAGAGACGTTTCATTTTTCAATGACTGTTGATACACAACGATTTTTTGCAGAAATAGCGTATCATCACAATCAGCCCAAGCAACATTCATTCCGCTGATTGCCAAAGCAATTAACGCCACAGTCCCAACCTTCATACTCAACTCCCCGTGAGTGGTCCAGTCTTCATCATAGCTCGCCGCAGCCCATCCGCAAGGGAAACCTACGCGAACCTTTCCACCACGCCTACTCCATCGGAGTACACTGCCGCCTCGCGAGCAACCGGCCAGGCTGGCCGCCCTCCTCCGCCCGCCTTTCGAGACGTCGGCTACGCCTCCTCCTCAAGACGAACGGAGGAAGGCTTTCCTCATTTCGTTACAACTTGCCAAACCCCGAACAAAGCCATTCGCCACTCCAGAGGGCGTTTCATGAAACGCCCCTACACCAACCCAGACCGTCCACCCGCCACCATTTCACAGAACGGTCGAGACCGTTCCGTACGGCAACAGAGCACCAATCCCCAACCAGCAACCAGCCAACCCCACCGCCACCGTCGTCGCCTGTGCCCGTTGCCGATTTCAGGGCAATCCGAGGATTGCCCCTACGCCAGCCCGACGGTAACAGCGGCCATTCCCGCCGGCCCGACCTACCCGCCAGCCCTACCGGCCAGCGAAGCGGCGCCGGGCAATGGCAATCCAACCGAATTCAGGGGGTCCGGGGGGCTCGGGTATTGGAACGGCCAGTGTCATGAAGATACCGATCGCGTCGCTGATGCGATCGCCCAATGCCTCGGAGACCATCCTGCCCGCGGGAGCGAGCCGGTGTGGCCGTTCCAGTTCGAGTCCCCCGGCGGCGGATTTCCAGGAGGAGCGGGAAGCCCCCCTTGGCCGCGGGCACGGGGCGCGGCAGCCCCGTGAATACGGCTCCCGGGCCGCCCCGGGAAAGAACGGCCTCCAGGCCCGCGCCTGGAAAAGCCCGGCGCAGCCGAATCAAAGGCCCAGCGCAGCTGAAAGAATCAGACGGGACGCAAGGCTTTGACCGACCCATCCGGATACGCCACAAACGCCACCTCGGCCATGCCCACGAAGATCCCATGCTCCAAAAGCCCCGTCACGGAATCCAACTTCACAGCCAGAGTCGCCGGATCGTGGATCGGGCCGAAGTCCGCATCGATGATCAGGTTCCCGTTGTCCGTGTGGATGACCTCGCCGTCCTTGCCAAGGCGCGGCTGAAGCTTGGCCCCGATCGCCTCGATGTGACGGCAGGTGGTGCGCCAAGCAAAGGGCAAAATCTCCAACGGGATCTTGCGGGTGGTGCCCAGAGCAGTGACGATCTTGGTGGAGTCGGCGATCACGGCAAAGCGCTTGGCAGCTTTCTCGACGATCTTCTCGCGGAAGTGCGCCGCACCGCCGCCTTTGACCAGATGGAGCTTGGGGTCGATTTCGTCCGCGCCGTCGATGGCCAGATCCAGCGGCCCGAGATCATCCAGATCATGGATCTCGATTCCCAGCGACCGGGCCAGATCGGCCGTATCGCGGCTGGTGGCGCAGCACTCCACCCGAAGCCCGCGGGTATGGATACGCTCGGCAAGCAACTGCACCAGGTGGCGGGCCGTGGAGCCCGTCCCCAATCCCAGCTGCATGCCTTCTTCGACGAGTTCCAGGGCGGCCGCAGCCGCCAATCTCTTGGCGCTTTCGAGTGAGTCCATGGTGCGCCAAAGGTAACCTTCAGGGAGGGGTGGGCGCAACCACGACCATCAAGGCTTCGCCAAACGTATCCTGTAGGGAAGACTCCGGAACAGGTTCGGGGTCGCATGCAACCGTACGTACCCAAGGCTTGCCGTCGCCGGAACCGGCACGGACGCCGGGGTGACAGCCCCCTTGAACGTGGCGCCGGACAGGGAGTCTCCGTTGGCCGAATAGAAGGCGTATTCCATGAAGGATCGCGTGTCGGTCAGGGATTCCAGCGTCCATTTTTCCGTCCCCAGATCCGGCAAGCGGAACCAATCCTCGTCGTTCAACACCAACGTTCCGGACAATTCCTGACTGGCGTCCGGAAGTCGCGCCTCGGCCCTTCCCGAATCGGGCTCGAAGAGGTCGTTGGTCATCGGGTAGGCCAGGATAGAAAATATGGCCAACTTGCTTTCGTTGGTCGACTTGAGCGGATCCAGCCGGACCAGAACCACAGAATCCGGTGGACCGAATCCATCGATCGCCGAATTGTACGCTCCGCCCAGCAGGGTGGAATCCTGCTTGAACAGGTTGAACTGCACCGAATTGCTGGAGCTCACCCTGACGGTGGTTCCCGTGGCCGCCAGGGGGATCTTCACCCACACCGTATCCTCGTACGAGTTGGTCAATTTCCGCTCGACGCTGTCGGCGGGAAGCCGCAGGGAGCGCGAGGCGCTGGAGTAGCGCAACGAGGTATCCAAGGCGAACGTGTCCACCCGGATCGAGTACCGATCGAAGCCGGTGCTGTTGGGCCATCCCGTCACACGCACCAAAAGGTCCGTCGCTGTCGCCACCTGGAACGGCCGGACAGTCCCATCCCAGGGGCCGGCGATTCCCGAACGGGAGAACATCGGAGTGTTGCACCCGATTGTGCGCAATAGCACCTGACGCCCCGGTTCCAAGTGGTACCGGAAGTAATCGGTGTCGTGTGACCATGCGAAACGGACGATCGAATCCTTCCCCAGCCACAGCGCCGTCTGGGGGGTGTCGTACTTCTCCAGCGTGTCAGGATCTGACTTGATCCACCCGCGGGCGGTGTACGGCTGGTAGGTGGAGCTTGGCGGAACGAAGAGGAAGTAGGTCGCGGTATCGTCCAATCCAGCGATCACCACCGGCTTTTCGGCCTCGCTCGTGCTCACCGATTTCACGAGGGCTCCGTTGGCTCTGTAGATGCCGAAAGCCTTGCCCCGTCCGTATTCGGCGGTCAACTGCACGGATCGAATCCCCATCGCCGACCAAGGCACCCGAATCCAATCGGAATCATTGGGAAAGGAGATGCGGGTCTGCAAGGAACTGTCCAGCGGAAGAGCGACCGCCTGCGCGATCGGATTGTCCGGCTCGAACGCGTCCGGATAGTCTTGGAGCCATGCCCGGAACCCATAGTCCACCACGCTGCGGACAGAGGTGTCGGCGGCGATGTTCACCAAGAAACGGGACGGCTTGGCGACGTAGTAGGAGCGTTCCGTTCCACCCCAATTGCCTACCAGCAAGGCCCCATCAGCCCCGAAGATCGTGGCGGACACCGAGGACGTTCTGGAAAAGGCAGGCTCGGTCGCTTGGAAATGGACGATCTTGTTGGCAGGGACGTCGATGGCCATCCAGTCCTGGTCGCCGGGGAACAAATTGCGCCGGAGCCAGGCGGTATCGGGCGTCAGGACGCGTGCGGCTGTTTTTGACTGATCCGGCTCCAAGGCGTCGGAGGCTACCGGCTCCATTCGGGCGCGGATGCGGTAGGTCCAGTTGGTGAACGTCGTGGAAAGATTGTCGGCATGCACACGGAAATAGAGCGTTGTGTCGGATGGAGCGAAAATGCTCAGCGAGTCCGAGTTGGAATTCTGGCACCAGAAATATCCCATCGGCGTTTCGTTCTGGTTGCCTGTCTCGGTTCCATAAAGGTGGAATCCGAGTGATGCAAGGTTCGAGGATCGTTCGAGGTGAAAGGTCACCCGATTGGAAGCCCTGACCTGGACCTTCATCCAGTCTTCGTCCATGGGGTGGAGCGAGCGGGATAACCATCCGCCGTCCGTCGCAAGCGCCCGCGCTGTTGGACGGGAACTGTCAGGTTCGAGGGGATCCGTCCCCTGGGCCGCCACGGAATGAAGGTAGTAGCGGACGTCGAGACTCCCGACGCCCGTCAAGCTCAGGTAGTAGCGACCGGCGCGGACGAATTGGCGGCTCCACACGTTTCGCTCCGTGCCGCTCGTGGAGAACGCGTCCACTTCCACCGAGTCCGCGTCGAGCACTCGTGCACGGACAGAGCCGGTGGCTTTGGATCCCGCCAGTTGGAGGCTTGCCGACCAGACCGTGCCGGAGTCGACATCCATCGCGTAGAGGTCCTCGTCCTTGTCGGGAAGGTTGCGCTCGAAATAGAGCTCCTCCGATTTCAGGCGGATCGCCCGCGAACGGGAGTCGTCCGGCTCGAGGGAATCGGGCTTCACCGTCCAGGTCGGGAGCCCGGCCGTGGCGGTCGCCGCGATCCGGTAGGCCACCGCGGCGCTTCCTTGGATCTTCAGCGCGTAGTCCGCCGACCGGGCGCACGCGAAGAGCCAGAATTTGACCGCCTTCCGTCCGCTGGACACGGAATCGCGCAGAATCTGTCTGATGCCGTCGACGGAATGGAGCTCCAACGAGGGCAGGTTCGGCGATTCCACCCGCAGGAGCACCAAGGTCCCGGAATCGGCATGGAACCTCACCAGGTCCGCGTCCTGGGTTTTCACATCGCCATGGAGGGTCCGCTGGAGACCAATGGTGTCCAGCGGAATCCGGGGCGCGAGGGCGACGGTGGAATCCGGCTCGTAGGCATCGGCCAGCACCGCCGTCGCGGGCAATCCCGGACTCGAGGAGATGGTCACGTTGTAGGGATCCGTCGAGCGGCTGCCCACCAGACGCACGAACGCGGTGCGCGCCTGGAACGAAGCGTAGGTCCAGATCCCTTCCTGCTTTTCGTTCCACGTCAATTCCTTGCCCTGCGCGTCCAGAAGGGTCGTGGTGGGCCTGCCCAGCCGCGGAAGGGTGGATGTCCCTTGGGCAGCCACCGTGAGAGTGGTTCCGGAATCCAGGCTCAACCGGATCATATCGGTGTCCACGGCCCCCGCGAAGTGGGTGGTGCGCCGCTGCGTGGCGGGGGATTTCAGATCCCACACCACGGCGTGCTTCGTGTCGTTGTCCGGCTCGTAGGAATCCGCCCCCTCGAAGTACAGCGGCAACAGGGTGTTCTCTCCCACTTTCAATCCAATTTTTGTCCCGGAAGGACCCACCACCCGCACCAGATGGGTGCCGGCGCGCAGGGAGGGAAACACCACCGAATCCGCGACCAGAGGATTGGCCACCTGGGCCAGGGTGTCGGGCCCCAACAGCAAAAACACCTGTGCCGTGGCCTGTCCACGCGGCAAGGTGGTGAAGGTGTAGGTATGCCCGGACGTGGCTTGGAACTTCACCCAGGTCACGGAAAGTCCCGCACCCACCGTTCCACCGAGCTGGAGATCCTTGGACTTCTGGCCCGCGGCGAGGGAATCGCTGGACGCAGGTCCCACGATCGTCTTGGAGGTGTCCACCTTGGTGGTGTCCTTCTTCGCGGTATCCTTCTTCGATGTGTCGATTTTTGACGTATCGCGACGCGTGGTGTCGACTGGAGCGGCAGAGGGTCCGGTGGGGGTCGATTCGTCGTCCCAACACGAGACCACCAGGAAGGAGGTGAGAACCAGCCACAAGCCCAGAGTCGAACGGGAAAGGCGTGTACGATGCATGGAAAGCGGACCTCCGGTGAGAAAACAAGGGCGTTGGACCTCCCCGGCCAGGAGTCGGGCGCGCGCGACGAGGTCGTGCGGACGACGATTTCCGGGCAGCCACGCCATCACGGGCGCACCACACGGATCCGATAGCGACTTCCAACAACACGGGGATTGAGGATGTTGATCTTTCCAACCAACCGCAGATAACATGACCCCGGTCCTTTGGAGGTCAGGGTGAGGCTGCCGCTGGGCGATAGATAGCTGTTTTGTCCCGTTCCGACGCCATCATCTCTGGTGACTTCGGTACCGATGTCGATCTCGGAGAATTGGGCCTGGAGGGACCATCTGGTGCCCTCGGGAGCCTCGGGAAGCCGGATGAAATCGGTGTCGTTCTCCATCAGGACGCGCTCCTGCCAGACACCGGAATCGATCGACGCTGCGGAGGCGGTGGAGTTGTCGGGCTCGTAGGCATCTTCCAGACGTTGGGAAACCCGCAGGGAGATAGGCATCAATTGGAAGGTGTCGCGACGGGGAACGAATCCCACGTAGAGCGCCGTGTCCGATCCCGCGCGATGGAACAGGAACAGCGAACCCAGAGAATCACGCAAGCGCTTCTGATCCTGGGTGAACACCGCGATGCGGCCCGGGGAACGCGCCTGGAGGACCGCGTTTTGGCCGGGATCGAGGTGGATTCGGTACCAGACCGTGTCCGAATACGAGGTTAGGGCGGAGCGGAGCGTGCTGTCCGCCTGGTCGATGACGATGGCCTCGGAGCGAGTGCTATGGCGCACCGAGGTGTCCACCGTCATCGGTACGAGCGACATGGAATAGGGTTGGAATGCCGTGGAATTCGAGGAAGGAAGCACCTTCAGGAGATAATCTTCCGCCGAACCCGCCTGGTGATAGCGACCGCGCGCCAACTCGTTGTCCACCTTGGCCCCCGATGCGGAATACAAAGTCCACTGGACCTTGCCGGATGCCACCAAACCCACGGACTGGCCTGGATCCAGGTGGATCCGAAACTGATCGGTGTCTCCCCAAGTGATCCACCGATTGGTCGGCGCGGCGGAAAGAAGCGGCGCGAGCAGGGGAGAATCGGAAGGCTCGAACGGATCCGGGTCCGCGACGATCCAGCCACGCACGACATATTCCGTCGCATAGGGCGAGGAAACCCTGAGCCAGTAGACGGAGGTGTCTTGGGTATTGGCCAGCAGCACGCCCTCGAGCGCTTCCGATGCATTGTAGGATTTGACCAGGGATCCATCCGTTCGGCGGCACTCGAACGGCATGCCTTGGTAGGATTCCTTCAGCCTCACGAACCGACGGGCGCGACCGCAGGAGGGAACCTGGATCCAATCGTAGGTATCCCCCAACATGAGCCAATGCGGCTGCGAGGAACTGTCCATCGGCAAGGATTTCGCCTGGGAAATGTCGTCGTCGGGCTCGAACGCATCCCGATAATTTTCCAGCCAGAGACGAACGTCGTAATCGGTTACCGTGGGGGCGAGGGGTTCCATGTACAGCTGGACCCAATAACGCCCGGCTTGCGAAGTGCGAAGGGAGTACGACCTGTTGTCGCTCCACAGACCTTGTTCCGTACCCGCCGGCGTGACGACCTTGGCATTGAGCTTCGGATTGGACCTGAGGGCGGGGCTGCGGACTTCCATTCGCACGATCATTCCAGCGGGCGCATCGATCGCCATCCAGTCCTGGTCGCCGGGATACAGGTTGCGACGGATCCAGCTCGAGTCGCTCGGCACCACCATTGCGTCGGTTTTTGTCTGATCAGGCTCCAGACCATCGGGGGAAACCGGCTCCGCCCTGGCGCGAATGCGGTAGGACCAGTTGGTGAAAGCCGACGTGACGTTGCCGGCAACGACATCGAGGTACATGACCGTATCCTTTTCCACCAGGAAACTGATGGAATCGACATTCCCCGATTGGCTCCAGAAACTGCCGATCGGAACCTCGTTGCCACCCCCCCACCTGGAATCGTAGGCGATCAGGCCCAGTTGGGCGAGGGCGGAGGAACGCTCGATCGACAAGGTCACCCGCGAGGATGCCTGCGGGTGGAGCTCCAACCAGTCCTCGTCCAGGGGATGCAGCCACCGCGTGCGCCAACTTCCGTCCGCCATGATCTTCGTGGCCGTCGAACGAGATTCGTTCGGCTCGTCGGGATCCATCCCGGTCACGACGTAGGACTCCAGATCGTACGGGATTTGAAGCAGCCCATCGCGGGGAGCACCCGTCAAACTCAGATGGAATTTTCCGGATCGCGGGAATTGGTGGCTCCAGATCTCCTCGTCTTTCGCCTGCGCCTCGAAGGTTCCCACCAGCGCGGAATCCGCATCGAACACGGCCCCTCGGATCCGGTTGGTCGAACCCGTCCCGTCGTTGTGCAACCGCAGCGACCAGATGGTCCCCGAGTCGACCTCCAACACGTACCAATCCACGTCACCGGAAGTGATGGTGCGATGAAAGGACAATTCCCCTTTCTTCAGCGCCACCGCCTGGGCGCGGGTGTCGTCTGGCTCCAGGGAATCCGGAATCGCCGTCCAACCGGGCAAACCCTTGTTCGCGGTGAGTCGCAGCTGGTAGGGCGTGGCGATGCCGCCCTGCACCCTCAGGAAGTAGTCGGCGCTACGGGTGCAGGCGAAGGCCCAGGAATGGCTGGCTCCCCAGCGATCCAGCAACGAATCAGACAGTATTTGTCTGATTCCGTCCTTGGACAGGAGATCCACTGGCGGATGGCCCTCCGAGTTCCTGGTATCCACGCGCACCCGGTAGAGGGTTCCGGAATCCGCCTGGAATCTCAACCAATCGACGTCGTCGGTTCGCTCGTCGCCATGCAGGGTGCGCGACTGTCCCGAAGTGTCGAACCCCAACGTGGCGGCCTTGTCCCGAGTCTGGTCGGGTTCGTAGGGATCGGGAAGGAAGGCCGTCGCGGGGAAACCGCTCTTGGCGCTGATCGAAAGCGAGTAGGGCATGGAGATTGTATCGCTCCCACACAGGCGTAGGTAGACCACCCTGGTGTGGAAAACGGCGAGGGTCCAGTTTCCGTTCCCTCCGTTCCACCGGGTCGGTTGACCATCCTTCTCGAACAGATCGGCTTGCGGCCGACCGATCGAGGGCACCATCGTGAAGGTCCCTTCGAGGTCCAGAGTGAGGGTCGTTCCGGAATCCACGGGGATCCGGACCCAATCGGTGTCCATCACTCCCGTGTAGTGGGTGGTGTGGTACTGGGTGGGATTCTTGAAGTCCCAGGTGCTGGCATGGGCCGTGTCGTAGTCGGGCTCGAAGCCGTCCCCGCTGACCACATACATGGGAAGGATGTCGTTTTCTCCCACCTTGAGCGTGGGCTTGGTGCCGGAAGGTCCAACAACCCTCACCAGATAGGTTCCTGCCCGGGTGCAAGGAAATACGATGGAGTCTCCGGTGCGTGGAGTGGAGACCTGGGCCAGCGTGTCCTTTCCGTTGAGCAGGTAGACCTGGAGCGTCCCCTGCCCCCTGGGCAGGTAGGTATAGGTGTAGGTGTGTCCGGATGTTCCCTGGAACTTCACCCAGGTCACCGACTTCCCGGCTCCGACGACTCCTCCCAGCTGGATGTCCTTGGACTTCTGTCCCGGCGCGAGGGAATCGCTGGACGCCGGCCCCACGATCGTCTTGGAGGTATCCACCTTGGTGGTGTCCTTCTTCGCGGCATCCTTTCTCGATGTGTCGGTTTTTGACGTATCGCGGCGCGTGGTGTCGATCGCGGGGGCACCGGGACCTGTGGGCGCGGATTCATCGTCCCAGCAGGAAACAACCACCACAGCGACGAGTGCCATGCACAGGACTTTGAGGGACAGGCGGATGGACATCGGAGGAGACTCCCCTCGGGAAGGATCGGAAAGGCTCCTCAAGCGTACCTCTTTGCGATCCGACTGTCAGCGCACTTCGCCCTTGCGGCCAAACCGAACCACTTGCGATTGCTTGCCATCCCACCAGGTGCCGGCGAATTGGCCGTCCTTCCAGGTGCCGTCGAACTCGATGTACGAGCCTTCGGCGAAGTCGATGCGCACCAGAATCTTGCCGGAAACAGGCTCGCTGCCATCGGCGACCGGGCGATCGGATCGGAACTCCCAAAGTGTGCGCCGTTCCGCCCCACTTGAGCGGTAGCGAATCGTCCGGACCGACAGCAAGGAATCTTGTTTGCGGTTGCGGGGATCCGGTCCCATCAAGGCGCGGATCTCCTGGCGCAGCGAATCTCCCCGGGCTTGGGCTCGTTCCAGCACCAGCACGGTGTCGCGCGGACGGAACGTGCTGTCCGGACGTGGTCCCAAAACGGCCTCTTCGCGAAAGGCGCCGTTGTCCCACAAGGTGGTGGTCTGCCAGCGTCGCGGATAGTTGCCCAGGGAATCGCGAAAGGCCACGATCACGCCCCGCTCCGTCTTGCGAGGCCCTGCCCCGGCGGCGATTTTCAGCACCAAGGCCTGCCCGGAATCACCGGCGCCGATCACCGGCTGGTTGGGCACCAGCGACCGGATGTCCAGCCATTCGGTGGTGTCCGCACCGCGCAACAGCCCCTTGAACCCCGACCACATTTCGTTGTCCTTGGACGTGGAAAAACGTCGGTCGGGACCGGTCCCGGTGACCAGATCGGACACCTCCGTCCAACTTCCCCACTTGCGCTGCGCGGCGACCCGGATGCGGCCGGTGTCCGACTTCAACAGGAAGTACCCGCGCCCGGAGGCATCGGTGACCGATTCCCTGCGCGAGAATCCCACAACAGGCCTGACGGAATCCGACTGGCTCAGGAACACGGTGTCGATGTCCGATTCCTTCATCTTCTCGAAGTACCCACCGAAAGCCAATGAGTCCCGTTTGTAGCCATCCGCCTGCCCCACGCAGACGTTCTTGACAAAATACGCCCGCGATCCCCCGAGCGATCCCCCGTACCCGGTGTCCACACAACCTTCGGCTTGCCGACGAGCGGAAATCTTCCGCAGACGCGAAGTGTCCGAGACTCCGCCGGAGAGGGACAGGGCCGCCTGGGCCGAATCCAATCCGTTCCAGGACTGCGAAGAATCCATGCCTTGGGCCAACGCTCGACCCAGCGCGGACACGGTGTTGGGAAAATCTTCGCCTCCCGATTGGGGCTGGCTGGACAGGCATCCGGCCAACATCGCCGCACAGAGGGAAGCCAGGAGAAGGCGTTTCATGCGGGATCCTTTTCCCGACTGCGCGGGAAGTACTGGATGGACAATTGCAGAACACGATCCGGCGCGGTGTCGGCGCGCAACAAATCGAACAGTTCGGACCGGAAGGTCTCGATGCGGCGGCGCACCTCGCGAGCGGTGGCGTCGGACACGGTCAGGAGCACGCTGGACACGTGCCGACGCGTGGCGGGCACGCGGGCGATGGCCTCGGCTCCGTGCTGGATCCAAGTGCGGTTGAGTTCGCGCACCTGCTCGCCCATGGTGGGCGGGGGTTCCACGAAATCGCTGGTGGGCTTCCAACGACCATCGGGCTCGATGGCCACGAGCCCCCATGCCAGAAGATCCTGCGCGATGCGCTGGACCACGGCCGGCGCGATGGGCGGATCCAGGAACGCGCCCAGCACGCTGGCCTCGCCCTTCCAATGCATGCATTGGAGCGCGGAGCGGACCAGAGGATAGCGATAGTCCTGGTAGTAGCGCACCAAGGCCGGGTTCATGCGCGTGAAGGATGCCTTGGAGCGTCTGGCCAGAATCTGTCGCCAGAACTCGGCGCGATCCGTGGGCGATTTGGCCTGGTTGTGGCGTACCAGCAACCGGAAGAATTCCGCGTCGGAGCCCTTCAAACCAAACCCCCGGATCATCCGGGCCTGGGCTTGGGCGGAGAGCTTGCGACGGCCCGCGACCACATCTCCCAGGAAACCGGGGTTGGAAAAGCCCGCTTCCTTGGCAAACGACCGATGCGTGGAGCGAGGCTCCAGCCGCTTGCGCTCGGTCCACAGATCGGCCAGCGCCTTGCGAAAATCATCGTATTGGTAGATGTCCACGGACACGGCGATCTCCTCTCCGTCCGCAGACAAATCTACCATCCAATCATCGTGAAATGATTTTTTTGATTACAGATTGATCCGACGTTCCCTTTGATGGGAGCCCCACCAGCGCTCCGCGATTCGAGAGGGACCTGCTTTTGAGGATCCTCTCCCGGCGCACGGTCAGCGCAGGGTAAACACCCCCGCGCTGTCGGCAGGGCCCAGATCGGTGGACAGCGTGGTGATCGATGCCGTGAGCCCGACACCAGCAGGACCGAAGCCAGCCAAGGTCCTGATCACCGATTGGGTCAGCGAGTCGGAGGGCACGCCGGACTCGTCGCCCGCGTAATGGGCGACGTAGGCCTTGGCCCCTACCCCCGCGATCAAAGGCGCGTAGGTGGCGGGAACCCCTTTGGCCAGGAGGACCGGCTCGATCAACTGGGACATGCCTTCGAGCAGAAATCGACTCGACCACGCAGAGAAATCGGTTACACCAGAAATGCCCCCGATCTTCGAGGTCCGGACCGACAGCGACCCGTTGGCGGAAAGGCTCCCCACCCGGAAGGGCGAAGGGGAAGTGACCAAAGAACCGGTCTCGATGTCGGTCAGGCTGCCGCTGGAGAAAACCTTCGTGGCGATGTCGTTGGCATGGAAGTGCCCTGTGAAGACCACTCGCATCCCTTTTTCAGCGAAGAACGCCCCCACCGTATCGAAGCCAGCCAGGACGTAATCAGCGGACAGCGAATCCTTGGCTTGGCCTGTGAAATGCTCGAGGATCCCATGGTGCATGGCTCCCACGGGGACCTTGCCTTGGGCTTTGGCCAAATCGAGCTGGGTTTCCAGCCAATCCATGGTTTGGGGAAGGAACCGACCACCGACCGTTTCCTTGCCCCCGGCGACGTTGTCTTTCCAGCGGGTCGGGTCCATGGCGAACAACCACACTCCGGGAACGGGCTCGGCCACGTAGCTGAGAGATACCGCATCGCGCGCGACGGCTTGGTCGAACCCGCAATCCTTGTAGATGGCGGCGAATTCCGCGCTCGAGACGTTCGGGGCGTAGGTGGCCCCAGTGCTGGTATAGGCTTGGCTTTCCGGGTTGGCCACGTCGTGGTTGCCTGGAATGACATAGACCTGGATGCCCAATTTGCGCAGGGTGGCGAGCGAATCGGCCAGTTCCTGGTGACTTTGTTTTTCTCCGTCCTTGGTCAGATCGCCGGTGAGCAGGACCATCTTCGGCATGTGTTTGCGGACGCTATCCAGGAAGGAATGCAGCAGCGCGGGGCTCTGGGCGATCATTTTTCGGTCATTCTGCAAGTATGCCTTGAAGGACGCCAATGCCGTATCGCCCAACAGCCCTGGACTGAAGTAATGCAGGTCTGAAGCGACCATGAAGCTGGCAGTGGAATCCGCCTTGGTGGGTTCCAAGATCTCCGGGACAGCCAAAGTGCTGTCGTCGCAGCCGGCCAGGGCGAGAATGGTCAAAGCGGACAAGGTGGACAATCTGATATTCAGCATGGCGCAAGCCTCCTCGTTGGTGAACAATCGGTTGAACTGGTGGTCTGACAACAAGGATGGGAACTGTTGATTTCATACCGGTTTCCGAACCGGTGCACTCTTGGCTCTACTGGGGAGGGGGGGGTACGGCGCGAATCCCCCTATTCCCTGACTACCTTTGTATGCTATGTCAGAAGAGCAAGCGAACCCTCCCGCGAACGAATATTCCGCCTCGTCCATCAAGATCCTGGAAGGATTGGAGGCGGTCCGCAAGCGACCCGCGATGTATATCGGCAGCACCGATGTGCGTGGCTTGCATCACTTGGTGTGGGAAGTCGTGGACAACGCTGTTGACGAGGCGCTGGCCGGACACTGTTCGCTGATCAAGGTGGACATCACCCCCGACAACCGCATTCGCGTGAGCGACAACGGCCGCGGCATTCCCTGCGACATGCACGAATCCGGCATGTCCGGCGTGGAAGTCGTCATGACCAAGCTCCATGCCGGCGGCAAGTTCGACGACAACACCTACAAGGTGTCGGCAGGCTTGCACGGTGTGGGTGTTTCTTGCGTGAACGCCCTGGCCAGCGAGCTGACGGTTCACGTGGCCCGCAACGGACGGATCCACCGCCAGCGCTTCGAACGCGGCGACACCGTGACTCCGTTGGAAATCCTGGGAACCACCGAAGAGCGCGGCACCACGGTTGAATTTTTGCCGGATCCCGAAATCTTCGAAACGTTGATTTTCGAGCGCCACACGATCGCCAGCCGCCTGCGCGACTTGGCGTTCTTGAATCCGCTCTTGAACATCCTGTTCACCGACGAGCGTCTGCCCAGCGAAGATCCGCTGCACCAGGAGAACTTCCACTTCCCGGGTGGCCTGGAATCCTACGTGGAATTCCTGGACAAAAAGCGCACGCCCATCCACCCCAAGCCCATCCGCATCACCACCGAGCATCCGATCCCGGTGGACATCGCGATGCAGTACAACGATTCCTACACGGAAGTCCTGTACAGCTTCGTGAACAACGTGCACACCACCGACGGCGGCACGCACGAATCCGGCTTCAAGGCGGCCCTCACCCGCGTGGTGAACCAGTACGCGCAAAACAAGCTCCAGGGGAAGATGAAAGATCTTTCCATCGAGGGCGACGACACGCGCGAAGGCCTGACAGCCGTTGTCAGCATCAAGCTCGCCGAGCCGCAGTTCGAGGGCCAGACCAAGCACAAGCTGGGCAATTCCGAAGTGAAGAGCCAAGTGGAAGCGCTGGCCTACGAAGCGCTTTCCACCTGGTTCGAAGAAAACCCCGCGGTGGCCAAGTCCATCGTGGAAAAGATCATCCAAGCCGCCACCGCTCGCGAAGCGGCCCGCAAGGCCCGCCAGTTGGCACGACGCAAGAACGTGCTAGAAGGCTCCGGCCTTCCCGGCAAGCTCGCCGACTGCCAGAGCCGCAAGCCGGAGGAATGCGAACTGTATCTGGTCGAGGGTGATTCGGCCGGTGGTTCTGCCAAGCAAGCGCGCGATCGCGTGTTCCAGGCGATCATGCCGCTTCGTGGCAAGATCCTGAACGTGCAGCGCGTACGTATCGATCGCGCCTTGGGATCGGAAGCCATCCAGACCATCGCCCAGGCGATCGGATCGGGTGTGGGCGAGATGTTCAACCTGGAGAAGGTCCGTTACCACAAGATCATCCTGATGACCGACGCGGACGTCGACGGAAGCCACATCCAGACACTTCTGTTGACCTTCTTCTATCGCTTCATGCCGGAACTGATCCGTGCCGGCTACCTCTACATCGCCACCCCGCCGCTGTACAAGGTGAAGTGGGGCAAAAACGAGCGTTATGCCTTCGACGAACCGGAATTGGAACGGATCATGACCGAAGCCGGCGAGCGCAAGGGCGTGTACATCCAGCGCTACAAAGGCTTGGGTGAAATGAACCCAGAACAACTGGCCACCACCACCATGATGCCCGCGCACCGCACCCTGCGCCAAGTCATGTTCGAGGATGCCTTGGAAGCCGACAACATGTTCGAAGTCCTGATGGGCGAAGAGGTGGAACCCCGCCGCAAGTTCATCGAAGACAACGCCCACCTCGTCGGCGCTCTGGATATCTAATGCTTCGCTCGACGCTCTGCCCGTGCCATTCGGGCAAGGCGCTCGAGCGTTGTTGCGGCCCCTTCGAACACCTTCCCGACCCCCGGCCGACGGATGATCCTTCGGCCATCCATCGGTCGTTTCGAAACCACCTGATCGCCCTGATCCGCGACTCTTCGGCCCTCACGGAGCTGTGGTTCGCGTTTTTGGACCACTGGTGCGGAGAGGGCGATCCATTCGAAGCCAAGGTGGATTCGGGGCTTTTGGACCATTTCCTTTGGGACTGGTTCCAGCGCTACCCGGAAGCACGCCCGTTGTGCCGCATCACACAGGCCATGGAATCGGTGGACCTGCCCATGTCCAGCCACATCGGTGCCTGGGCCGACAGTCCCTTGGAGCCTTGGGCGGTGGAGCATCTCGGCAAACCCCTGATCCGGCTGCGGCGCCTGAACGGAAACAAGACCATCGAAGTCCTGCCGGGCTTCCCGATCCCGAAATTGAAGGCAGGCGATGGGGTCCTGGGACGGATTTTGCCGCATCGAGGTTTCCGCGTCCTGGGGCTGGGGGCGCATCGATTGGCGGGCAGCGTCGGCGTGGCCCGATTGCAATCCCTCCATGCCGCAGCCCTGGCCTCCCACGGACTTTCCCCAACGGTCACCTTGCGCCCGGATGTGCACAACACCGCTTGGCTTCCTGTCCACGACGCATGGATCCGCGCGGCGCGCGGGATCAAAGCTCCCGCACCCGCCCTGCCGCCACCCGAATTCCCCGCGCCAGCGAGGACGGAAATTGACTTGGACCAATCCCGTGAGGAACTGGCCGGGCAATCGGCGCGCCAGGCGGCCACCCACGAGATGGGAAGGCTGCGGTTGCGCAAGTGGGCAGCGACGCTGCCACCCTCCGAGCGTGCGACGCTGGAGGATCTGCTGGGCTAAGACGCCCCCCTCTTTGTAGGGGCGATTCAAGAATCGCCCCTACAAAGAGGCATTCCGGACAAGCAGGTCCAGGGAGTGTGATTTGCATCACAGATTTTTCGTTTCGTTTCCGGCATATTCCCAGAAGAGACGGCCCACCACGGGTTGTCGACACTGCAAACGCCTTCTCGGAACGACCCATGAATCCCTCGGACCACAGCATCCCGTCCTCCCGCCCCGGCAATCCCGAATTGATGAACCAGTCGAAAGCCAAGCCGACCACGGACATCAACTGGGACAAGGTCTTTGCCCCGCCCGCCTTGGCGAAACCCGCCGCCCAAGCCAAGCAGGTCTACGACACGGCCAAATATCTGGAGCAACTGCGCGAAGAGGATCCCTGGCCAGAACCCGCCCTCACAGAGCCTGACCATGGGACCCTGCAGATCCTGGCTTGCCGGATCACGACTCCCGCACCGGTGGAGATCGATCGTCCCATCGAGGTCGAGGTGGACATCACTACCCCTGATCTTCCCACCGGCACGCGCGCGTTGATGGAAGTCCGCTTGTACGACCTGGTCCGGGAACCTGTCCAGGATACCTGTGAGGATGCCGCCGCGGTGATGATCCAGAGGATCGATCGCGCCGGGTCCCAAACACTGAAGCTCAAATTCCGCCACCGGACTCTGAACCACGCCGACTACCAGGAACGCAATCTGTCGATGTATCTGCGCGCCGAGGCCATTTACAGGCCCAGCCGCAGTTGGTGGTTTCCAGCATCGTTGCGTGTCTGCACCGTCCTGCCAAGGCAAGTCGGGTGGAACTGCGCGGAACGGCCTTCGATGCGGGAAGGACCTTTCCCAACCCCAAATGCATGGAAGCGCTGCGGGCCGTGGTCAAAGCACAACGCGAGCATCCCTCGGGAGACCTGTTCGTGGTGGGACACCTCGATGGCAAGGAAGGGACGGACACCGCCCTCGCCAAACAACGCTCGGAAATGGTCGTCGCGTATCTCACCAACCACGCCGATGTCTGGCTCAAGCAGTTCTCGCCCGAAACCCCTGCCGACCGACGCTGGGGGGTGCGGGAGGCGCAGAAGCTGCTCCGTTGCCTGCCCTCCCGGGAAGCCCCCCACTACCAGGGCGGCGCCCATGGCATTTTGGATGATCTCACCCGCAAGGCATTGCAGGCCTTCCAGGCGACCGCCGGCGCTCCCGCCTCCGGCCAGTTGGATTCCGCCACCCGCAAACACCTGATCCACGCCTGGTTCTCGCAGGCTGGCACCACGGTTCCCGGTCCCTGCCAGCCACGCGTGCTGCTGGCGGCCAACTCCTCGTCTTCGCCGGATGCGAAGAATCTTCCTGTCAGCATCGAATTCCTCACTTGGGAACGTCCTGTTGCTGATCCATCCGAGGGTTCCACGGTGGATGACACCCTGCGCAAAGCCTGGGAAGAACGGATCGACAAGACCCAGGCTTTTGAAATCCGCGATCTTTCCTTGCAGATTCTGGATTCCCGCCAGCAAGCCGTGGGGCTTGCCAAGGTCCAACTCGACGGTCCAGGCAAAAAGGAGGCGACTGCCGACGAGCACGGCTGGGTGGAATTCTCGGAGGTGGCAAGCGGAACCTACAAGCTGCGCGCCCAGCACAACGGCCTGCAGATTCCACCAAAATCCTTTACCTTCCCTACACCCGGCACCCGCAAAAATCGCGTTTCCAACCCCTCCACCCCAGAGGCCCAATCATGAAGATCCCCGGCGCCCCCAAGATTTCCATTCCCAACATTCCGGCCGTTCCCACCCAGGTCACGCAGAATTTGTCTGCTGGCCCGGCCCAAGGAGCCGTGGGGATCGGAGCCCCCCAGCATTTCGATCCCAACAATCCGTCGGTGCGATTGGACGGCACGGTCCACAACCCCACCGGCATTGGCGGGGACCTCCACGTTTCCCGCGAGGTTTCGGTCAATGATCTGAAAAACATCCCAGCTCCAGGGGCAATCCCGTCCGTTGGGGACTTTCCCAGCATGGGGGCGATTCCTGAATCGCCCCTACGGACGGGATTGGATTTGCCGGATATGCCGTCGATCGGCAATCCCCTTTCTGGGCTCTCGTTGCCCGACATGCCAGGCCTGCCCGACATGCCATCGTTGGGAAACCCGTTTTCGGGTCTTTCCGCACCCGATTTTTCCTTGCCGTCGTGCAAGATGCCAGATTTTGGTTTCCCGGACCTGCCTCCCTTCGGACTGCCGCAAATCGACCTGCCCGGCGGTGGCTACAAGCCAGCCGGCGAATCCCCGTGGCGCTCTCCCATCGGCTGCCCGGGATTTCGGTTCCCGGAACTCCCCAGTTTTGGACTGCCTTCGGTGGATCTTCCCGATTGGGACCTTTCCCTTCCCGATCTCCTCCCCGACTTCTGGGACGGCTCCTGCGAAGACGATCGCGCCGACCCGGACGAGCACCTGGAAGACGACACCGAAACCGCCCAAGTGACCTTCCGGGCCTGGGGAGAATGCGACAGCTACACCAACCTCCACGAACACAAAATGCGGCTGGTGGCCTGCGATGGGTCGTACGACCAGACCGTGGTGGTGAAGGAAGAGCAGATCGACGAGGATGGAATGGCGGTGGTGCATTTCGGCGGGGTCAGCCCCGACGGCCTCTACCGCATCGAGTCCTACCTCAACGACGAAATCACCTTCATTGATGACGAAGTCCCCGGCAAGGACATCTGCGAACGCAACTTTTTCCAAAAACTGTTCGGCATCTGAGCCTCCCCCCCCTCCCCCATTCTCCGAGACCCAAAATGAACCCACCCAAACCCGCCCCAAACCCCGAAGGCACCGCCATCCTCGCCGACGGAAAAACGACCATCAAGAAACGAAGCTCGATCCAGTCCAGCAGCCTGCGGGAGCACCGCTTTCCGGCTAGGTTCTTCCTATGAGCGCGGCAAACCCGACTGGCGGAGAGCTGGTCATCGAGTCCGATGGAAGCAATACCTTCCAGATCCTCGCCAAAGACCATTATCTGACAGAGCGCCTTGCTGGTGCTTTGCGCAGCAAGAATCCGTCTTTGGCGCGCGTTGAACTGGATAAGACCATCGAACCGGGGGTCGCCATCCATTTGCCGTACTTTCTGATGGGCAGAGCCACCAAGCCGGGTGAAAGGTATGTGGTCGATCAATCGGTTCGACTCAACGCAGCGCAGATCGTGGTGCTGGATCAATCGACAGGCCGGTATGTCGCGGCGCCACCGGATTCCATCGAGGAGGAAATGGTTGTCCGGCAATGGGTGAACCTGGACACCAAGGACGAAGGTCTGGATGCATGTGGATCAGAAATCAATCTCCTGATCGGGCCGATTGGGATCCACACCAATCGCACCACCCCCTGGCCTGGTGATGGTGTCGTGAATATTTCGGTGACGTTTGTCCCTCCCCACAAGGAAGAAGTGAGGTGCGAACGAACGGAACCCGCCTGGGGTGTCTTTCCTTCGTCGGACTTCGCCATCCACCCGGCGCCACAAATTGACGCTTCCGGCAAGGCAATAAAAATCCTGGACGCTTCCGGCAAAGCAAAGAAATCCCTGCCCGTGAGCGCGCGGGAAAAGCATTTCAGCATCGCAAAGCATGTGAAGGCGGGCGACCCCCCGTTGCGGCTCAAGATCGCTTTGGGGGTCGGCGGTGGTGATGGCTGTGTCGTTCGAACCGGCTTCGTACAGGGAGTCAGCGAAGCAACCAAAGACTCGGTGGTGCGGTTTGTGAACTGGAGGAAGATCGGATACGATCTGTGCGCACCACACACCACAACGGAGGCGTTGGAGCTCCAAAAGGGAGTCGGATGGGATTTTAAGGAGGGGATCCGCGCAACAATCCGGAAATACCTTGATCCCGTGTATGTGGATTTCTGTTGTGCTCGTGGTGGATTGATGACGATACCTGTGAGAGGAGAGGTGTCGGGAGAGTCCATCGGTAAGAAAAAACCGAGGGGATACATCGCCTCCATCGATAGTGTGAAGAATTTCCACAAATCCACCGACGTGCCAATGATGCTGAATGGGCAGAAGGTGCTGGAGAGTGACAAGAGGATTCTCAAGGTTTACTTGGTGGATGAGGTCTATAGTTCGTTGACTCCAAAATCCAATAATGTTACCACAAGTTCTTTGCAGAAATCATCGGACTCAGCGATTAAAGATCAGGAAAGGCTTGTGTCAATCTCCATTTTTCCGAATTTTCCGTACTCATCGATCGACCTTCCTGGTACAATTTGGGAATGCCAAATCACTGCAGGGAACAAACAAAAAGTTAAGCCCGAGTTTTTTGATGGTGGGGAGATAACCCAGGCGGCATTGTCCGCGGATGTGAATCTGGGGCGTTTGGAAGTAGTTGCAAAGGATAATTCTTCTGTGTATCTGAGCCAGGATTTCTGGTTTGTTGACAAAAAGGCTGTGATGGGGAATCATGATATCCGATTACTTTCCGGGTTTATCGACCGATCAGTTTTTCATGATTTCCAATGGCAGGGGAAAATTAGGTATAGGATCCTTGTGAATGGGAAAAAAACCTTCGGGAAAGAAGTAATTAAAGAGCGAGTGACAATTGTTCAAGCTCTGGTAAGTGCACGATTGGAAGCTTCCGAGTCAATGTATGTCCATCCCGGGTTGGATGCAGAAGGGAAGCCTCGATCCGGGAAAATTGAAAAAAGTTGGATTCGTCAGTCGGGGCCAAAAAAAATGGACATCGATTTGAGCCAAGGGTTGACGCGTACAAGTACGGAGCATCCTGGTTTAATCGTCGGCCCTTTAAACGCGGATACCTGTCCAATCCTTTTCAAATTTCAGACTTACTGTGGTGTGCCCCTTGGAGGTGTCGCTTTTGAGGGGAATGTCGTGTTGCAGAGCCCTGCGTTGGAAGAGAATTCCAAGGTTTCTCAACCGACTCGCCTTGAGCAATTTGTGGCGCGGCTGGTCCATGAGTTGGGTCACGCGCTCGGGATGGCTCCATTTTTCACGAAAGATTCCGGCTACAGCGTCTCCCTTGCGATTCCAGGAATCACAAGCCCCAAAAATATCGACGAAGATTTTAAAAAAGGGGTCAAAGGGAATTACTACAAAGACAACAAAGGAAGCGAGAATCTAAAAAAAGGCTTCCGAGCGCCTCACGAGGGGTCGCATTGCGCATCCGGGATCAGCGAAAATTACAAATCATACCTGACTTTTCCGACGGAACCTCCAACGGCTCTTGACGCACTGAGTGCAAACTGCGTGATGTTTGGAAATATTGCAGATGACGCAAAGCCACCCACTGGATTTTGCCCGCAATGCCAAGCGTTCCTGCGGGCACGAACCTGTACGGATATTTTCACTGATTGGCGTACGCGGTACTAAATGAAAATCGCATCTTTTCTGCTTATTTTGACGGCTATTAACCAGGGGGCCAATATGCTTTCTCCACCCAAATTTCATTACCAGCTTTTGATCACAAATGGGAGATTAGATCCCACGCGGCGTGGTGTAGACCCACCGATCCAAGGAGCTGATTCACCAATACGATCAAGTCTGTCATTTTCTGCCGACGAATGGATGGAATTGAATGATCCCAATGGCCCAAAAATGGGGATTCAGGAAATCAGGATCATTAATGATGCAAGTCCGGGGACTTTGGAGTATTGTGTCTTGTTGAGTTCGGATCAGGATGATGATGAAATACATGTTTTTGCCACAGATAAATATGGGTCAAAGACGGAATATGTGCCTGGGAACGGCCTCATTGATTTTTCTAATGATTTGCGCTTCGAGGTTGCGATCGAGAGTCTTCCCTGGGAAGAATCGGATCGCAAGCGGTCTCGTTTAAGGGTGTGGGGGTTGGCTCCGGATTTTGTGATGGGTCCGCTGGACATGGGGATCGGTTCCAATCGTCTTCTGCATCGTGCGCAGATCGAAGCACAAACTCTTTTGGCCAAGCCGCGGAGTTCGCTTCCAGAGGAATTCCAGCCTTCGGAACGGACCTGGACAGATCTTGGCGTCGGTGCCAGTGTGATCGCCGAGGGCATCCAGATTTCCTGGGATGAACGGGATCCAGAATACCCAAAACTGCTGGTGTCGTTCAATCTTCCTTGGAATACTCGCGACCAAGTAAAGCTGGAGATAGACCCCTTCATCCTGGAGGGGCTGGATGTTCCCGAGGGCATAAAGCAGGTGACCATCATTGGCATGACCCGAGCAGGACCTTTGACCATGAATCTAGCCTTGCCTGCCGTTTCCAATGGACTCGGACGCTGCTTCGGTCGGGTGTCGGTTGATCTCGCCAGGACGAATCACTTCCACCACTGGTCACCGATCACGTCCCTCTACGCGGTCTCGCGCGGCGAGCTTGCCGGGCCACTCCCGGGATTACCCAAGGCCTTTCCGAAGGATTCCTGGAACGAGTGAGGAGCAAACCCTGCAGACCACTGTCCGGTCCCTCAGATTTCCAGGGATGCAAGGCATTTCTCTTGGCAGAAGATGTCAGGCGGTACTGGCTTTTTGTGGGCAGCGGTGTTTCTGGAGGCCAGATTTTGATCGGGCAATCTCACGGCATGCAAGTCGATCCCTTAGTCGGTATTGAATGAAAATTTTCCATAGCATCCTCTTGATCCTCATTGCCTTCCAGGGAACCAAAATGTCGTCTTTTCCAAAAGTCAACTACCAAACTTGGCTGAATCATGGCCGATTGGATCTATCCCGGGTGTACGAGCCTCCCCCCGACGACGGCAGCGGGACTACCATCCGATCTGGCTTGTCCTTTTCCGCTGACGAGTGGGTGGATTTGGAGGATTCAAGTCCGCCAAAAATGGGCATTCAGGAACTCGGAGACGATGATGAGGCGGGCCCGCAGATCGTACCCCATACCGTTCTTCTGGCATCCGATTTGGATAGTGATCATGCGTATTACTTTTTGGCAGGGATGATCCCCGGCACCAGAAAAGAATATCGGCGCGGAAATGGATTGGTCGACCTTTTAAATCTTGAATTTAAGGAGACAACGATCAAGGAGTTGCCCTGGGAAGAATTGGGGCGCAAACGCGCCCGATTTCGAGTATGGGCATTGGCCCCTGACTTTGTGATGGGTCCGCTGGAAATGGGGATTGGCTCGCATCGTCTGACCCACGCGGTGGAGATGGAGGCGTTAAATATGGTGGCGGAACCGCGAACCGTCCTCCCCAGTGAATTCCAATTCTCGGAACGGACCTGGGTCGATCTTGGGATGGGATTGGGTCCAATTCCGGAAGGGATAAACCTCAGCTGGGATGAAGAAGACCCGGAGCACCCCAAGCTGTTGCTGTCGTTCAATCTTCCCTGGAATCCCCGGGACCAGGTCCAACTGGACGTCCATCCATCGGTGCTGGAGGGATTGGATGTCCCCGAAGGCATCAAGACAGTAAGATTGATTGGGATGTCACGCGCAGGACCATTATCGAAGAAAATAGCTTTGCCTGCGGTCCCAAATGGCCTGGGGCGCTGCTTTGGAAGGGTTTCCGTGGATCTCAAAAAAACAAATAGCTTCCTTAATTGGGTACCAATCACGCACCTATACGCAGTTTCCGGCGGAGATCTGGGAGGGCCCTTGCTCGCTCTGCCCAAGGCATTTCCGAAGGATTCCTGGAACGAGTGAGGAGCAAACCCTGCCCCCCTGGCCTGTTCCCTTAATTTTCCAGCGATGCAACGCATTTTCCTTGGCAGGAGATTCCTGGCCGTTCTGCCTTTTTGTGGGCAGCGGTGTTTCTGGAGGCCAGATTTTGATCGGGCAATCTCACGGCATGCAAGTCAATCCCTTGGTCGGCATTGAATGAAAATTTTCCATAGCATCCTCTTGATCCTCATTGCCTTCCAGGGAGCCGAAATGTCGTCTTTTCCTAAAGTCAACTACCAAACCTGGCTGAATCATGGCCGATTGGATCCATCCCGGGTGGACGAGCCTCCCCCCGACGACGGCAGCGGGACTACTATCCGATCTGGCTTGTCCTTTTCCGCTGACGAATGGGTGGATTTGGAGGATTCAAGTCCGCCAAAAATGGGCATTCAGGAACTCGGAAACGACATTGACGCAGGCCCGCAGATCGTCCCCCATTCCGTTCTTCTGGCATCTAATTTGGATGGAGATAATGCATATTCCTTTTTGGCAGGAATGTTCCCCGGCACCAGAAAAGAATATCGGCGTGGGAATGGAATGATCGACCTTTTCAATACAAAATTTTATGAGACGACCATCAAGGAATTGCCTTGGGAAGAATTAGGGCGCAAACGCGCCCGCTTTCGGGTATGGGCATTGGCCCCTGACTTTGTGATGGGTCCGCTGGAAATGGGGATAGGCACGCAGCGTCTGACCCACTCGGTGGAGATGGAGGCGTTAAATATGGTGGCGGAACCGCGAACCGTCCTCCCCAGTGAATTCCAATTCTCGGAACGGACCTGGGTCGATCTTGGGATGGGATTGGTTCCAATTCCGGAGGGGATAAACCTCAGCTGGGATGAAGAAGACCCGGAGCACCCCAAGCTGTTGCTGTCGTTCAATCTTCCCTGGAATCCCCGGGACCAGGTCCAACTAGACGTCCATCCCTCAGTGCTGGAGGGATTGGATGTCCCCGAAGGCATCAAGACAGTAAGATTGATTGGGATGTCACGCGCTGGACCATTATCGAAGAAAATAGCTTTGCCTGCGGTCCCAAATGGCCTGGGGCGCTGCTTTGGAAGGGTTTCCGTGGATCTCAAAAAAACAAATAGCTTCCTTCATTGGGTACCAATCACGCACCTATACGCAGTTTCCGGCGGAGATCTGGGGGGGCCCTTGCTCGCTCTGCCCAAGGCCTTTCCGAAGGATTCCTGGAACGAGTGAGGAGCAAACCCTGAAGACCCCTGTCCGATCCCTCAGATTTCCAGCGATGCAACGCATGGACATGGATCCGTTTGTGCTGCAAGGCCTGGACGTTCCGGAAGGCATCAAGATGGTGAGGATCATTGGCTGGCGGGCCCACTGATGGCCGAACGCAACGGCGTGTATTGGCTGCAGCCGGGACTCCCCAAGCCGAAGCTTCGCACCAAGGCGTGGGATCCGGCCGGGGAGAAGGGGGACAAGTGACCCAACACGGAAACGCTGCATCCTGTCGGCTTCGTCGGAAGATCCTTTGGATGTTCGTATCAGCCTTTTCCTTCCTTGCTGGATGCAAAGACGGAACAAATACACGAGAAGCGTTTCCAAAGGATTCCATTCCTTACAAGGCCTTCGTTCATAAGGTTGAACCAAGTATCCCCCGTCCGCCCCCAAAAGAAGCGTTCATTCAAAGCGAATACTTTCTAGATGGCATCAACAAAGGCGACCTTATTGCCAGAATTCTTGGCTTCCCTAATCAAAAGGGAGAAAAATTCATCTTAACTATCAGCCCCTGGATATCAACAAAAGCATCCTCCCCTGCGGTCCTCAATTTCGCTTCAACGTTCAACAAGGCAGAAGAATCAAAATCCCAAGCAAACCCAGATTGCGCCCTGGACTTAAATTCGCCATCCAATTCGAATATATGCTTTTTTGATCCATTCAATTTTGCCACTGCAATCAGTTCAGATGTTGAAAATTCAAGTCAGACAAGTAGCTCCAACTTCTCCCAAATTTTTGATAACGCAATCGACTATCTATCCAGAATCAATGAGCCCACAGCCCACAACAGCAGAGCCTGGGAAATTAGAGAATTCATGATTTCTCCCTACGACAGAAATCATTATCCAAGCGAACAGAAATTAAAATTATTCCCAGAGTTAATTGATTCCTCCGCCCGTTTCCACACTTGGATCCTCCTCCCCGACCGCGCACTGGGGCCCATCGAGACACGCATCGGATCTGATTCGACGACATTCTTGAAGTCTCTGGAGCAGAAGAACCGCACCGCGCCACCTCGCGATCAGCTTCCCCCCGAATACCAAAAGGACCAGCGCACCTGGGTGGAACAGAGGGAAAACCTGCACGCCATCCAGCCCGGGATCCATCTGGACATGGTCCCCACCAAAGGCGGCACCAAACTGGTGCTCAAGTATCGGTTGCCGTGGTTGCGCCAGGACAGTGTCCATTTGAACTTGGATCCGTACATCCTCCGGGACATGGACGTTCCCAAAGGGATCAAGGAGATCAGCCTGGTGATCACCAGCCCGCATGGGAACCAGGATTTCAAGATCGCCGTCCCCGCCCACCCATTGGGCGATGGCACCTGTGCGGGCAGCTTTCTGGTGAATCCCAAGTCCATGCTGGCAAATTTTGACATCCGCGTCTACTCCGTGTTCGCGGTGACCAACGGCCAGCTGGCGGGGCCTCTGATGGCCGAGCGCAACGGCGTGCACTGGCTTCAGCCGGGACTCCCCAAGCCCAAGCTGCGCACCAAGGCGTGGGAGCCTGCCGAGGAGGCGGAGAACAAGTGACCCAACACGAGAACACTGAAACCTATCGGCTTCATCGGAAAATCCTTTGGATGATCGTATCAGCCTTTGCCTTCCTTGCTGGATGCAAAGACAGAACAGATACCCGGGAAGCCATTTCAAAGGATTCCATTCCATCCAACGCCCTCGTTCAGACGGTTGAACCAAGCATCCCCCGTCCGCCCCCAAAAGAGGCCTACATCCAAGAGCCTTATTATCTAGAGGCTTTCAAAGGAAAGGAAATCTACTATTGTCCGCCCACTCGCCCTCGAGGCGATGAGCGATTTTTGTTCTGCATGACAGACTGGCTCTCCAATACCTCGCAAGTGCCAGCGCGCCTATTGTTTTCCACTACTATTGACAGAAGAGAGGAAACCCTATCTGAATCTGACCCCAGCTGTCCGACAGATGATCTTGAAGTCCAGCGGGAATTGTGTCATTTCGATCCTGCATTTTACGCTTCCATCGCCGTCTCCGACATCGACAATTCGCCATCATTTGAACTATCAAATCTAAGCCCATACCGCTCCCCTCGCATTGATTATATGAGTCGCATCAAAGAAAAAACATCCGATTTCCGGGCACCTGTTTGGGCTGGCGATAATTTCGTTCTTGCCCCGATCAATAGGCATTATCATTCGCGAGAAAACCCTATTCGTGTCCTGCCCTCTCTCGAAAATCTCCACGCCCGATTCCACACGTGGATCCTCCTCCCCGATCGCGCCCTCGGGCCTATCGAATTGCGCATCGGATCCGATTCTTCAACGGTACTCCAAACCATTGACGAACAAAATCTCTCTGCTGCCCCCAGAGACATCTTGCCTCCAAAGTTTCAGAAGGATCAGCGCAACTGGGTGGAGCAGAAAGAAAACCTCCACAACATCAAACCCGGAATCCATCTAGACATGGTCCGCACCAAGGGAGGAACAAAGCTGGTGCTCAAATATCGCCTTCCTTGGCTGCCGCAAGACCAAGTGAAGCTCCAGCTCGACCCCATCATCCTCCAGGGGATGGATATTCCCCCTGGAATCAAAGAAATTGGCTTGGCTTACCCAACATCGAGAGGAACCTTCTTTGACAGAATTGCTGTTCCCGCCCACCCCCTGGGCGACGGAACCTGTGCGGCAAGCCTGCTGGTGGATCCGAAGCCCAAGCTCCACGATCTAGACGTGCGCGTCTACTCCGTGTTCGCCGTCACCAACGGCCAGCTGGCGGGGCCTCTGATGGCCGAGCGAAACGGTGTGCACTGGCTGCAGCCAGGACTGCCCAAGCCCAAACTGCGCACCAAGGCGTGGGATCCGAGCGAGGAGGCGGACAGTGCTACTTCCCCGTGAACGCGATCGGCATCGTGACGCTCGATCCTGCCGTGGCCCAGCGCACGAAATACACGCCGGAGGTGGGCAGATCGAGTTCGAGGGTCCCGCTGGCGGCGTCGCAGCGGCCATGCCAGATTCTGACACCTCGCTGGTCCAGCACCGCGATCTCGGCCGACAAGCCTTCGGAGTGAGGTTGTTCGTAGCGGATCCGCCTGGAACCACCCGCAAGGTAGGCGCGATATCCGGTCCGGGCGAAACGGGAAGGATCACTTCCGATGCCCGAGACCATTCCCGCGTGGGCTTTCAGGGACGCGCTGAACATGTAGTTCTTGTCGGTTTTTGACAGCATGGATTCCCACAGGTCCCGGACGGTCCGGACCGGAGTGATCTGCACCTTGGCGCCGGACTTCCACTGAACCTGGACAGGGCGATCCAAGTCGGCCAGGGAATCGTCCAGGAAGATCCGTACGGTGTCCAGATCCGACGATTCGATCCGGAAATCCTGTCCCGACCGGGTGGCCACCACCAGCGATGCTTTGCGAACCTGCGAGGGCACCGCACCCAGCCAGTAGAACCGCTCGTGCATCACGTCGTCTTGTTTCCAGACCACACGTTCAGGGCGCGGATTGCGCGTGAAGGTCCGCATCCAGGAAACCGCGACGGTGTCTTCGCGATCCATCCAGTGGGGCTTTCCCGCGTGGACCTGGGCGAAGTTCGCGTAACCTCCGGGATCCAAGGCGCGCAAGCTGTCCAGGGTTTTGCCCCATCGGGGAACCAGAAGATTGCGATCGTAGGCGTTGTCCAGCGCACCCACGTGCAAGGTCATCCCGATGTTTCGCAACGACAACGGCGAGGCGTCGTTGGGGTGGCCCGCCATCATGGCTGCGGCTGCCCAGCGATCGGCCATGCGCGGGGCGAGCTGGTAGGCGCCATCGCCACCGGCGGAATAGCCCATCACGTACACGCGGTTGGGATCCACCGACCGGAACACCACCGCGGCCTGGATGATGCGGGCAAACAAGCTGTCGATGTGGGACTGGTGCCACATGTTCCAGCTATCGGTCGGTGCCCGTGGGCTGAGGTAGACGCCTTCTGCCGGGGTGTAGAGAACCTGCTGGTTGGCCCATTGTTCGTCGTTGACGTCGGCGGTGGTGGATCCCCCACCGTGCATGGAAAGAAACAGCGACCGCCCGCTGGCAGGCTGGGAGCCGAAAACCTTGAACTTGAAGGCCATGTCGTAGCCGTTCAAGGAGAATTTCCCGGCATCCCACGCCGCCTTTTCCGTCCGGGTGACCACCTCGACCTGGTCTTTCCACAACAGATCACGGGCACTCAAGGCCTGGGCTTTGGTGAGAGGCAGCTGATAAAAGGACTGCGCAGAAATCGCCGGGCGACCTTCCCGCTTGTTGGCGAGGTAACCCTGCAGATCCTCGATGGGGTCGGCGCTCGCGCCAACCCCGACGCCGCAGACCAAGGCCAAGGGGATCGACTTGCGTTTCATGGGATTTCTCCGGCACAGGGTTGGCGACCAAGCAGCCTTCCTGCAAGTTGGCGCTTGGCAATCCGGGTGGATCGCTCCAAATAAATAAGCCACCCCGCAGGAAGCTGCGGGGTGTTTTCTCGGTAAACGATGTCACGGGTCCCAAGCCAAAGTCCTGGGAGAGGGACCCGAACCTGCTCAGGGCACGATGCGCGTGAACGTGCGAGGTTCGGCGCCTTCCGAGCGCACCAACAGGATCTGAACTCCCCGCACGTGTTCCAGGGCCACCGGCACGCCTGGCCTGGCATGGACCACCGCACCGCGCACGCCGCGGGGACTGAACACTTCCACCGTGGCCGCGCGATCCAACACCACGCCATTTTCCGTCCAACGCGCCTCCAACGGCCGGACGGTCCGATGCACACCCGTGACCGACCACGCCGGAGCCTTGAAGCCTCTTTGATGGATGGCGGTCAGTGCGTTGGCCAGATACGACGACGATGCGTTCCAGTTGATGGCGATCTCGTTGGTGGCATAGGAACACTGGTCGTCGATCCAAGCCAGGGCGGGCTTGCCGCTCACACGGTATTCCTTGCACATCCACGTGTTCTTGGGGTCGTTGATCACGTCGTCGCCGCCGGCATAGGGCCCGCCGATCAAAAGCCCGGGAACGGGATCCACCACGTTGTCGCCACCGGAAATGCGGTGATGGACCTTCATGGCCTTCTTCTGACCAAATCCTGTCACCCCGGAAAGCCCCAGCGGATTGCGCCCCATCAAGTGGTCCATGGCGGCATCGGCCACGTCCAGGTAATCCTGCTTGCCGGTGGCCAGCCACGCGTACACCCCATGCAGTCCCATGTGGGACAACACCGAGTTGGAGCCCCAGGGAAGCTCCTTTTCCTGTTGCTGGGGAGCGGCCCAAGGTCCGCTCTTCACCCGCGCGGCGAGGATGTCTGCCTGATCCAGCAGATCCTTCTTGGCCTTGGCCACCAGTGCTGCCGGGAAAGACTCCGGGTGCGACACGATCTGGTAGGTGCCCAGCATCCCCACCTCCGCCCAGGCCGGCACCGGCCAAGCCGTGGCGGACGCAGGTAGGTAGGCCAATTCACCCGTGGCGAGGGAAAGTTCCACCGCGGCCCAGAATTTCTCGTCATCGGCACTCTTGTCGCCATATTCGCCAGTCTGCACATCGCTGGGATTGGAAAACACCTTCGTGTGGTTGGCCACCGCCCAGGTGTAGGCCTTTTTCGCGGCCGCCAGCGCCGCGGCGGAAAAGGCGGGGTCATGCGAGGCATACAGCCGCGAGGCCAGCGCCATCACCGCAGCGAAGTCGTAGCTTGCGGTCGAGGATTTCCCCACGAAGAAGCGTTCGGATTTGTCCAGGTGGGGAAGCGCGAAATCTCCGAAGGCCTTCTGGGTCCACTTGTGGAACACCCCGCCGTCGTCGTCTTGCATGGTGAGCATCCAGTCCAGATTCCAGCGCGCCTCGGCCAGCACCGAAGGAACCACACCGCCGTCCTCCGGAATGCCCAGCTTGAGGGTATCCACATAGGGCTTGAATTGCTCGGCCAAGGCCAAAAGGCACCACGTGGTGATGCCGGAATTGACGATGTACTTGTTGTAGTCGCCTGCGTCGTACCAGCCCTTGGGGCTTGGCTTGGATCCGGACGATTTCCCTGAGCTGGCGTGGTAGGTGGCCATACCCTCCACATGCGCTGCAGGCCGCGCCCAGGATCCCGCGTATTGGCTCGTCAGCTCCATTCCCGCTCGCTGGAAGTAGAAACCCTTGAGCAAGGCCTTCGACACTTCCAACCAAGCCTGGTCACGAACCTGGAAATCCAGTTGGGCGGATCCCGCACTGAGCTTGTAGGAACCGGCATCCAGAGAATCCGGAAGGACCACCACTTGCGCCTGGTCGTTGCCCATCAGGGGCCACCCTTGCGCTGCCCCCACCACACCCGTGGCCACCGCACTGGTAGAGCCCACCTTGGAGATCGTCCAGGTCGCGCCTGGGCTGACCTGGGAAGCCCCTGTAAGGACCACCGTCTTGTGGCTGGTCGGCGGCCAGCCCAGCTGATTGGCCAACACATCGGCGCGAGCCACGGACGACGCACAACCCACCGCAAGGAAAATCCCCAGGCAGGCTCGATGGAATCGGAACAAGCAAGACATGGACACGTCTCCGGATCGATGATTACAAACCAAGAAAGGCTTTAGTGTACCCAGGGATCTTGTTTCCATGGGCTGACTTTTCGTCCTCGGTGCGACACTCTCCTTCCAGGCTTGGGATCGGTCGGGAGACGATGATTCGAATACAGGAAGCCCTCGAGCTCGTTTGAACTCGAGGGCTTCCAAAAACCAGGGTGACCGCGGCGCCTACTGCAAACGACACACCGTTGCTCCCTTCCGGGCCTGGCGGGGTTCAGCCGCGCAGTACCGCGCGGGCCCTGGCATCTTGGCTGCGAACGTTCGCGCAGCAACTTGCTGCACCGCGAGAATCCGGCCATCGACCGAACCCTCCGTGCATGGACAAGGCAATTTAGCAACTCACCAGCCCCCTGTCCAACGTCTGTCCGCCCTTTGGTAGTTTCACCCAAGCTCCGGGGTCGGATCCACCACCCTCGCACCAGCCTGTTGGTCATCTTCTCCACGTACGACCGGACGGTTCGCTCGCCGTCCCACGAGGAGAGACCAGATGAACTCAAGACTTGCCCATCGCCCCTGCAGCCCCAAATGGGCAACCGGTTTGGTCGCTCGCGCCTTTGCCTTCTCGTGCGCCTTGTTCGGCGCCTCCTGGGGAGCGACGGTCTCCAATCCCTTCCTGTGGTCGGATATTCCCGACCTCTCCATCGTGCGGGTCGGAAACGACTTCTACATGAGCCATACCACGATGCACCTGGCACCGGGCGTGCCCATCATGAAGTCCACCGATCTGGTCAACTGGAAAACGGTGGGCTATTGCTACTCCACCCTGACCAATTCCGATCAGATGAACCTCAACAGCGGGAAAAACGCCTACGGAAAGGGCTCGTGGGCCAGCAGCATCCGCTACAAGGACGGCACATTCCACGTGCTGGTCCCTTCCTACACCACCAACAAGACCCACCTCTATTCCACCAAGGACGTGGAGAAGGGCCCGTGGAAGGAAGTCCAGTTCCCGTTCTACCACGACCCGTCCCTGCATTTGGACGACGACGGCAGGAACTACGTGGTCTACGGAGGCGGCGACATCAAGATCGTGGAATTGAACGCGGACCTTTCCGGGGTGAAATCCGGTGGCGTGAACAAGACCCTCATCACCAACCCCGCCTCCATCGCGGGCACCAGCTTCAATGTGCAAGCGGAAGGCGCGCACATCGAGAAGGTGGGCGGCTACTACTACGTGTTCACCATCACCTGGCCCTCGGGGGGAGGTAGGACAGAACTTGTCCATCGCTCCAAGACCCTCACCGGCACCTACGAGGGCAAGATCGCCTTGAACAGCCAGGGCGTGGCCCAAGGCAGCGTGATCCAGGACGCCAAGGGCAACTGGTGGGGCTACCTGTTCCAGGACAACGGTTCGGTGGGACGCTCGCCGTGGATCATGCCCGTGACGTGGTCGGCCGATTGGCCCGTGTTCAACGGTGGCGCAGCGCCAAAAACCTTGACCATGACCACCAACGACGCGGCGGGGACCGGCATCGTGACCGCCGACAATTTCAATTCCACGAGCATGAAGCTCGAATGGCAATGGAACCACAATCCGGACAACGCCAAGTGGTCGCTTTCGGCGCGCCCCGGGCACTACCGGATCACCAGCGGTCGCGTGGATGCTCAAGTGGTGGACGCCAAGAACACCCTTACCCAACGATCGTTCGGACCCAAGAGCGTCGGGCGGACGGTGGTCGACGTGGCGAATCTGAAGGATGGCGACGTCGCCGGCTTGGTCGCCCTCCAGGATGCCTACGGCTACGTGGGTGTCAAGAAGACCGGGACCACACGGTCGGTGGTGATGGTCAACGCCAACACCCAGGTGGCCAGCGTGGAAATAAACCAGGACCGCGTGTTTTTGCGCGTGGACATGGATTTCACCAACAAGACCGACAAGGCGACGTTCTACTACAGCCTCGACAGCACGACCTGGAAGGCCATCGGCAACACCCTGCAGATGTCCTACAAGCTCACCCACTTCGTGGGATATCGGTTCGGACTGTTCAACTACGCCACCAAAGCCGCGGGAGGCTACGCCGATTTCGACTGGTTCAAGATCGGCGCTTCGGCCACCGCCGAGATCGACCTCTACCCGTTGTCCGCTCTCGGGCCCAAGCCCCTGGCCGTCGCCGCGCGCCCCTTGGAATTCACCACGTCACCTTCCGGCACCGGTCATTTTTTGTCTGTAGGATACGAGCTGGCGCACGCAGGCCAGGTGGAGATCCTGCTGACGACACCCCAAGGGAGGGTGCTGGAACGCCTCGCGGAAGGTCGGCAGGAGGCGGGCACCCACGTGGCCGGCTCCGGGTCGAGCCTCCCCCAAGGCCACTACGTGCTCGTGGGCCGCATCGACGGGACCACGGTGGATTCGCGATCGATCGCCGTGACCAAGTGATCGCCAGGGCGCCCTGAAAAGGGGGCGTGGACCCAAGGCGCGCACAAACAAAAAGGCCAGAGCGAGGGTTTCCTGCTCTGGCCTTTTTCATTCTTTCGCCCACCGAGCCCCTGTGGACCTGGTTTGCAAACGGAGAGGGAGGGATTCGAACCCCCGGTAGGTTTCCCTACAATAGATTTCGAGTCTACCGCAATCGACCACTCTGCCACCTCTCCAGTGGAGCCACCAAAGATAGGCGCATCCTCCACGGCAGGCAAGGGATGTGGAACCTAGATTGCATGGATCCGATCTTCCCTCCCAACGCGTGTGCCTTCAGGACCTACGACCCATGAAGATTTTCCACTCCCTGTGTTTGGCTGCATTGGTGCTGGCCAGCGGGTGCCGACTGCGCTCCCAAGAGGTTTCCAATGAATTCGAGCTCCAGGCGCAATCCCGCGCGGATCTTTTGGCGACCGATGTCGCCCGGTACGAACGCGATTGTGTGGATTCAGCCCCTCGCTCGGACGGTTGCCTTGGTTTGGCGCAAACACTGGATCTGATGGGCCGGGAACTGGAAACCGCTGGCCAAACCGACACCGCCATTTCCGCCATGCGCCGAGCGATGTCGCTGTGGGAAAAGATGGAACTGGATGAGGAAGCGGATTCCTCCCAGGCCAAGGACTACGTGGGGATTTGCATGAAGCTCGCGCAAACCATCGGCGTGCAGGATCCGCAAGCCTCGTCCCTTCTGGAAACCGCTCGGGTGAAAATCCAATCCCTGCGCCAGGCGCACCCGAAAGACAGTTCCATCGCCCACTTGGCCGTTTCGGTATGGAGGGAAGTGGGCGATCTCCATGTGCGTGCGAACTCCAACCAACTGGCCTTGGAGTTCCACATCCAATCCGCGGGCCTCCTGGATTCCCTGGCCAAAATGCACCCCACGGATTCCACTCTGAACGCCCAACGTTTCCAGGCTTGGGAACTGGCCTACAGGGACTTGGAGACCATCGGCGCCATGGAAAACAGTGCGGACGTGGCCCACAAGGCGTTGGCGGCATCCAGAGTCGCCAGGGCGTTGGACAAGTCCGATCCGCCGAATTCCGTCCTGATGGAACAGGAGCTGAACGCGCTGAATTGGATCACGCTCGCACATGCCTCGGCGAAGACTTGGAACCTCGCCGACAAGGAGCAACGCGAGGCGGTGGAGCTGGCCAGGAAACTGTTCTCCGCCGACCCCTCCGATCGCAGGCGGCGCATGCTCCTGGCCGACGCGTGGATGAGATCCGCGGATTTCGATTGCCGCCTGGACCGAAAAAACCAAGGGAAGGCGGCGTACATGGCTCTCCCCGTCTTTGTCGACTCCTTCCCGGAAGATCCTTGGGCGTATTCGACCAAGTCGAAGGCTTTCGCCGATCTGGTCGAATGCGTGGATCCACCCGCCGAGCAATTGGACTATGCTCGCCAAGCCGCGAAGTGGGCAGACCTCGAATCCCAAGGCTCGCCCAGCCAAGATTTGGAAAACGCGTTGGGGACTCTTTCCTGGCATGCCTTGGTCAATCGACAGCCCACCTTGGCCGATTCCGCCGCCCGCCAGGGCCTTGCACTCGCCGATCGCCGCGGCATGCTGGAATCCGCGCGCTGGATGGAATTGAACCTCGCCCACGCCTTGCTGGATCAGGGCAAAACCGCCGAGGCCGTGGACATCTATCTGACACTGGGCCCCAAAACATCCTGGTCGGACAATTCCAAGACCTACGCGTGGTTCATCGAGGATGATTTCAAGCAATTGGAAAAGGCGGGATTCACGCATCCCGATTTCGCGAAGGTGCGGTCGGCATTGAAACAACGCTGAACGGGGCCATGCGCGGGATGATCGTGGTTGCGAACCCTGTCGATCCGGAATTACAATCCATCCATGAAACCCACCTTATGGCGCATCCTCCTGTTTGTTCTGGTCTGCGGCGCACCTGCCGCCGCCACGACCTTCCGGCTCGACTCCACCAAGACCTGGATCCGCGGGACCTCGTACACCTACGTTCCTGGCGACACATTTTGTCTGGCCGCGGGCAAGCGACCGTTCCAGTATTTCAAGGGGTTCCACGGAAGCGCAGCCAAGCCGTTGGTCATCCGCAACTGCGCGGAAGGCCAAGCGGTGGTGGGCAAGGGAACCAACTACGGCATGGTGCTGGACAGCGTCACCTACATCCACCTAACAGGCACCGGAGCCCCTGGCGTGGACTACGGGATCTGGCTGGACAGCACCGCGGCGGGATCGGGCTTGGGGATCACCAACCTCAGCCACCACGTGGAGGTGGACCACCTGCGCATCAGCCACTCCAACTTCGCAGGCATCATGGCCAAGAAGGACTACGGCGGCGCCCCGCCGGACCCCGCGCCGGTCCTGGAGGGTCTGCACATCCACCACAACTGGATCCACGACGTGGGCGGGGAGGGCATGTATCTGGGCGAGACCAAAAGCCCCGGCATGCTGCTGACCGACCTGGAAGTGGACCACAACCTGGTGCAGCGGACCGGATGGGATCTGATCCAGATTGCAAATTCCGTCAAGAATATCCGTGTGCACCACAACGTGCTGCTCGACGGCGGTCTGGCCAAGGAACCCGTGCAGGCCAACGGGATCCAAATTGGAGACCAATCGCGGGATGTACGGATCGACCACAACATCGTGAAGAACACCGCGGAGAATTCCCTGATCTGCATGGGCAGCGGAAGCATCGTGGTGGACAGCAATTGGTTTTCCAGATCCGGCGGCAGGCAGGCGCTGTTCGTGGACCACCGCACGTTCTACGACAGCGCATCCACCATCCGCTTCGCGCGCAACTGGTGGAGCGGATCCACCAGCGAGGCCTTCTGGCGCATCTACAACGAGAAGGTGAACGTGGTGCTGGCAGACAACGTGGTGGAGACCACCCCGGCGCTGCTGGTGCTCGCCAACGGCGCCACCACGGCAAACACCGACACCTTGCGCAACGTCCGGCGAACCATCGCACCGCTGTCTTTCGTGGATAGCGCCGGAGGGGACTTCCACATTCCCGCCAGCAGCCCCTATGCGGCTTGGGACCTGGGGTTTGGCACCTCCAGTGGTGTTTCCACGCGGCGCCCCGCTCGGCAGCCTTCCGCCACCTTGCCCTTGCACTCCCACGACGCGCTGGGGCGGCCCTGGCGCGGGAATTGGTTGTGGTGACCTTCAAGCATTATTCCAGAGTCCCGGATCATCAAAAGGCTAACCGACTATGAGGGAACCAAGGTGCGACCAACCGACTCGATCGCTTGGGCGAAGCTCATGAGGCGACCGTCCGACTGACGCTTTTTGGCAGCCTCCAGGACCAACTGGATCACCTCTATTGGTAATGGTTCCTGCTCATTGAACAACGCCCCTTCCACGGCATTCCTGCGCAAGCCTATCAACGGCTCCCGATCCAAGTTCAACCGCGAAATTGTCTCCGCTGCGCCTCTATCGCCTGAAGCAGCATGGATATGACCACGGGCATCATAGCGAAATCGCGATTCGACGTGGTCCTCGAGGGGCGAAACAGTCAACTCGGAATCGAACCAACCACCTTTGGCGGCACCGCAATGTAGCGGGACTCCCCGTTCACCCTGCTTGAGGCACGACGCATGGAAATTCTCGTAATCCAATGATCGCGGGTCGGTACTCTTCTCGCCGGGAACGAAATGCTCAATATGACTTTCCCTCGCATCCACCGTGCGGTCCATCGCGATGAGTTGCCCACAGTAGCAGCAGAGGCTTCCTTGCTCCTGTAGCAATGCTTGGTGGACTTCGGTTTTTTGCGGTTTCTGGAAGTTGTCCCAACTCGGTTTCCAGTCTTCGTTGGCCAATGCCTTCCAACGAAGGAATGCTTCCGGCTGGGCATTCTTTCGGATTCTTTTCATCGCGTCAGCAGCTCCTTGCGATCAAAAATCGCCTGGGCTTTGACAATATCTGGCAAATCGCTGTTTCTAACCCTGACTCTCTCGATCAGCGGGGCCGCCTGACGCCAGTCCTTCGAATCCGAAAGCTTGGCGAAAATGGCTTTCAGAAGCTCATCGGTCGCAGTTTCTCGAACAGGCGCCCCCATGAACGTGCTCACAAGCATATTCATGTCCTGGCCGTACGTATTCTGGCTTGGTCGCTGCAAAACCACATTCCCATCTTCATTGGTTAACAGGTACAGCTGTTGCGGATGGACATAGCTCACCAGGAGTGGCGAATGGGTGGTAACAAAGAACTGGCAACGAGGAAATGTTGCCAACAGCCTTGGGATCACATCGATTTGCCACTGAGGGTGCAGATGCAGATCCAGTTCGTCTATTAGGACCACGCCCGAACCCTCAAGCGGTGTACTCGAGCCGGGATTTGCCAAACTCAAACGTCGGGCGAGATCGCCCACCATGGCGACCAAACATTTTTCCCCATCGGAAAACTGTTGGAGAGCCAGTTCCTGACCAGATTTCTTCAAGGTCATCCGCACCGGCGAGGTTCGGCGGATCCGTAATTGCGTGTACCCTGGCAGCATTCGTTCGACCGCGTCGCGAACAGCCTGGAGCTGCTGATCTTGATATGCGGACTGCTCCAGTCGTTTTTCGTTTTCCAGGTCTTCTTGTTGCCGAAACCAAGTGAAAAATGTCCCGAAGTCGGCAGCGAAGGGAGTGAGACTGTCATCCCAAGCACTCCACTCTCCGAACTCCATAGGCTTTTTTGTCCGCTCTGAAATATCGAGAACCGCCCGCGTCACGGGATAGTGGACCAAGACAGGATAAGATTCAGGAAGGATCGACTGCGACGGAGGAGGTACCTGCTTCCATTCCTTGCGCCAGTTGGCGATGCGATTGCGAACGGAAATATCCGCTGGCGCCACGCCGCGCATCAATTCATCCGAGGGTGGGACGTGCTGGCTGAGATCGCCGTGGTGTACACTCAGGAAGAATTTCACCCCATTCACTGTCGCGCGAGCAAAAATCGAAGAGCGATTCATGCCGATCCGCACATCGTCGTCGCACCACCCCACTTTGGCTCGTTTGCCCATGGCCACTGCCTGGAATCTCTGCAAGAGAAATTTCAGTGCCTCCAGGATGGACGACTTCCCTGCACCGTTGATTCCGACAAAAACATTGAGCCTTGAATCCAAATCCACTAATTCGACATTGGCCAAGCCACGGAACCCGGAGATGTCAACCTGCTCGAATTTCATTTGCCACCTCCATCCAAGCGCAAGTTAGTCATCACCGCAATTTCTCGCGGACCTCCATCAGCACCTGGCCTAGCAGATTTTGTCCCTTCCATTTGGACTGGTCCTGTGCTTCGAGGTCGGATTCGCCGTAGCCGATTCCCCAGATTCTGTCATAGGGAGAGGCCTCGGCCAGGATGCGGTCGCCGGAAGCCAACAGCTGGCGGCGGAGGTCCTCGATCTGGGAAAACTTGGCGTACACGGCGCGGTGCATCGCTTCCAGTCCGCGCACGCTCCAGATCTTATCGTCGAAGGGCGAAACCATCCGCCCCATGCGTTTGCATTCCAAGGGGGAACTGTTCCACGGGTTTTGCGTGAGGATCAGCTCGGCGACCCGCGAATCTTCGAATTCCACCGCCTTCAGCCACATGAACGCCTGCTCGCTCCAGTGGAAGACGTGGCCTTCCAGCTCGAACTTGGAGGGGTGGAAGTTCGAGTAGATGTCTTCCTCGCCCCAAAAGAGCACGAATTTTTCGGTGGTCACCATGTTCGGGGCTCCTGTGGATCGAGGTCAGAACCTCAGTTCTTTTCGCCGCCTCGCGCGCTTCCGATGAACAATCCCGCCACACCCTGGAAGACATCCCCCACCACCAGGCCCTGTTCGCGGATCACATACTGGCGGATTTCCTTTTCGTGGTCGGAGCCGCGCATCTTGAGCACCACCACCCCGCGTTTGATCTCGGATTCCAACTCGATGTAGCGAAGCAGGATCAGGGCATCGGCGATGAAGGCCACGCGATTGTCGCCGCGATCCCAGCCGCCCAGCACGTGGGGGTTTTCCTTGAGCAGGATGGAAGTCAGGCCCTCGCGCTTGAGGGCGTGGACAAGATCGGTCTCGATGCGGCGCAGATCCCCCGCGTCGTTGGTCAGGCGCTCGAAATGGCTCACCGAATCCACCAGGATGCGCTTGGCACCCATGCCATCCACCATTTCGGCGATGTGGCCGTCCAGATCCTGCAGGCCCTCCAGGAAGGTCAGAGGATCCGAGAATTGGACCTTCAGCAGACCTTGGTCTTCGTACGCCTTGAGGTCCCAGCCCAGCTGCATGGCGTTTTCGTAGTACTGCTCAGGAAACTCTTCGAAGGTGATGGCGATGCCAGGTTCGCCCTTCTTGCAGCCGTCCATCAAAAACTGGAGCCCCAAGGTGGTCTTGCCGGTGCCGGGAGAACCTTCCAGGACCACGCAATAGCCTTCCACCAGCCCGCCATGGAGCATCTTGTCCAGACCAGCGCAACCGGTCGTGGCGCGCGGAGTTTGAGCAATGTCGGCCATGGGAACCTCCTCTAACGGGAAATCTGGTAAAACTCGAGCTCGAGCAACCAGTCGTTCTGGTAATGCCCTCGCTTGTCGCGGCTTTCGATGCGGCACAGCGCGCCCAGGTCGGAAAGCCAACGGTCGGCGGACCGGGACTTGGCGGCGGCTTCGAATCCTCGCTTTTGGAACAGGAAGGAATTGATCCCCAGCTCCTTGGCGGCATCCGCAGCGCGTCCTCCGCGATCCATGGCCTTGCGCAACCGGAACAGCTGAACAAATTCCGTCCAGGCCGTTTGCGCCAAGAGAAACCCCGGCATGCCTTCCTCCCGCAATCGAAGCAGGGAGCGTACCATTTCGGAGGGCTTGCGGTGGGAAAGGGAATCGAGAAAATCCTGCAACGACACGGGCCGACGGTCGCCGACCATTTCCTGGACCATCGCCAGGGTCACCTTCTGGCCCTTTTCCAGCCGCGCATCGATCTTTTCCAGCTCACGGTCCAGATCGGAGAGGGTTTCGCCCACCTTGCGGTAATCCGTGGTGCCGGCCCGTTCCACGAACATCTCCAACGCATCCGCGTCCATGCTCCGGCCGAAGCGTTTTTTGCAACGCGATTCCAGCCAGCGCGGGAGTTCGTGGAGCTTGGGGGCCAGGCAGGGAATGTCGCGACCTTTGTCCTTGACCAGTTTCACCAACGCCTTGCCGGCCTTGCTCACCTGGTTGGGACCCTTTTCGCCCACCAAAAACACGGAAATTTCCGACTCCAGCGCACCTGGGATGGTGGCAAGCAGGACTTCGCACAGGGCGGCGGAGCATTCTTCCACCCCCTGGATCACCACGGCGCCGGACTCCGAAAAAAGAGACGGAGTCAGCGCGGTGACCAACGATTGGGGGTCGGTTTCGTTGCCCTGGAAAATATGGGCGCCCATGGTCTGGTTCCCACCCAGGGCCTGCCGGAGCTCGTCCTCGAGCGTCGCCTCCCGCAGAGGGGGGTTGTCGCCGTGGATCAGGACGAGCGCGGGGGCCATTTCAGCGGTAGGACTGCACCGTGAACGTCTTGGCGCCGCGCGGAGTGGTGACCTCGACCGTGTCGCCGCGACGTTTGCCCACCAGAGCCTTCCCGATGGGGCTGTTGATGGAGATGCGGTTTCGCGTCACGTCCACGTCTTCCGGGCCCACCAGCATGTAGTCCATCTCCTTGCCCGTCCCTTCGTCCTTGACCGACACCGTGGCACCGAAGATGATCGTCTCGGAAGCGGACGCGTCGGCCTCGATGATATGGGCGCGCGCGATCTTGTCTTCCAGGTAGGAGATCTTGTCCTCGATCTTGCCTTGTTTTTCCTTGGCGGCGTCGTATTCGGCGTTTTCCGAAAGGTCGCCCTGGGCGCGAGCCTCCTGGATGGCCAGAATGACGGAAGGGCGCTCGACGCTCTTGTAATGTTTCAGATCCGCGACAAGCTTTTCGTAGCCTTCCCGCGTGATCGGGAGATTTGCTGTGGACATGGGGGGGAAACGTACCCCACGTTCGCCGGATGCGCAAGTGGCGACCTATTTTTAGCCGGCACTTTCTGATTCATCCGTTCCATTGCATCCAAAGGCGTCCGCCCATGTCCATCCATCCTCTCGCCGGCAAACCAGCTCCTCGAGACATCCTGGTTTATCTGCCCAGCTTGGTTTCCGCCTATTACACCGGAAAACCGGATCCGTCGATTCCTGAACAGCAGGTGAGCTTCGGCACCTCCGGTCACCGCGGCTCTTCCCTCAAGACCGCCTTCAACGAAAACCACATTCTGGCGGTCACCCAAGCCTTGGTGGAATACCGCCGCGAACAGGGCGTCACGGGGCCCGTGTTCGTGGGCATCGATACGCACGCACTGTCCGTGCCTGCCCGCGACACCGCTTTGGAAGTCCTCGCCGCCCATGGCGTGCAGGCCCTGGTGCAGACCGGCGACGGCTTCACCCCCACCCCGGCGGTGAGCCATGCGATCCTGACCTACAACAAGGGCCGCACCACGGGCTTGGCCGACGGGATCGTGATCACCCCCAGCCACAATCCCCCCGAGGACGGCGGCTTCAAATACAACCCCACCAACGGCGGTCCGGCCGACGGCAACGTCACCAAGAAGATCCAGGACCGTGCCAACGAAATCTTGCGCACGGGCCTCAAGGACGTGCTGCGGGTGCCCCTGGCGCGCGCCAAGTCCTCCGGATGCGTGGCCAATTTCGACTTCCTCAAGTCCTACGTGGACGACCTCGGATCCATCATCGACTTCGAGCCCATCGCCAAATCCGGCCTGAAGATCGGTGTCGACCCGATGGGCGGCGCGGCGGTCAAATACTGGGAGCCCATCGCCGCCAAGTACGGCCTGGACATCACGGTGGTGAACCCCGTGGTGGATCCCACCTACGCCTTCATGTGCGTCGACCGCGACGGCAAGATCCGCATGGATTGCAGCTCGCCCTACGCCATGGCGGGCCTGGTGGCCCTCAAGGACAAGTTCCAGATCGCTTTCGGAAACGACTCCGACACCGACCGTCATGGCATCGTGACGCCGTCGGTGGGCCTGATGAACCCCAACCACTACTTGGCCGTGGCCATCCAGTACCTGTTTGGTGGCAACCGCCCCGGCTGGAAGCCGGATGCGGCCATCGGCAAGACCCTGGTGAGTTCCAGCATGATCGACCGCGTGGCCGCCTCGCTGGGTCGGAAAATGTCAGAAGTGCCGGTAGGCTTCAAGTGGTTCGTGGACGGATTGGTGGACGGATCCTTCGGATTCGGCGGCGAAGAATCCGCCGGCGCGAGCTTCTTGCGCAAAGATGGATCCGTGTGGAGCACCGACAAGGACGGGATCATCCTGAACCTGTTGGCCGCCGAAATCACCGCCAAGACCGGCAAGGACCCCGGCCTGCATTACAAAGCGCTGGAAGCCAAGTTCGGGTCGCCCGTGTACGAGCGCATGGACGCCCCCGCCAACCGCGACCAGAAAGCCAAGCTTTCCAAGCTTTCGCCGGACGACGTCAAGGCCACCACATTGGCGGGCGAAACCATCACCGCCAAACTCACCAACGCTCCCGGCAACGGCGCGGCCATCGGCGGTCTGAAGGTGACCACGGAAAACGGCTGGTTCGCGGCGCGTCCGTCCGGTACCGAGGACGTGTACAAGATCTACGCGGAAAGCTTCAAGGGCGAAGCGCACCTCAAGGCCATCCAGGCCGAGGCCAAGGAAATCGTGTCGGCGGCGTTGGCGTAGGAAACCGCTTCCCCGCCCGCAAGGGCGGGGAAAGTACGGGCTCAGCGCACCGGCGCGACCACCGTGGAGACCGCTTGCCCGCCCACCGGAATCATTTCGCGCACGGTGGTGTCGGCCCAGAGCATCAGCTCCGACATCCGGATCCGACCTCCTTCTGCCAAACCAATGCTCGCGGGAACAATGGCCGGATCGTCGATGCCCAACAGATGTCGCGCATCGACCAGTAGACGCCATTGGCTCCCGGTGCGCTCCCAGGTATAGGTGTGCCAGAGGGTGTCGGATTTCACGAAGACGGCGCTACTCGACCGCGTGCCGGAAGAAACCAAGGTGTCGCCGTTGCGGACCAGCTGCACCAGCGGCAGCCCCGCAGTGTCGGAGATTTGCAGGATTCGCGCCCATCTCTGCCATCCCGACAAGAACCGCAAACGCACGGAAACCCTCGAGAGGTCGGCGGTGACGAGGTTGCGGCCAAGCAGGAGCATCTGCGACTGGTCGGAGGAGACGATCCCGCTACCCAGAGGATCGGTTGCGTCGGTCTGCCAGGCAACGGTGGAGGTGACGACCAGGTCGCGTCCGGATTGGGTGAAATTCTCCCAGGAATCGCTTGTGCCGTTTTTTGTCGGAGCCAGGGAAAACAGGACGCTGTTGGCCATGCCGCGTCCCCGGAAGGGATTGGAGGCGACCTCGCCAGACCCCAACGTATCCAGAGCCAGGACAAGCGAACCACCGCCTGCTTGCGTCCCGGTGCGCGTCCAGAGGCGCACCTTGCGCGAGAGTGGATCCCAAGCGGCGATCTGGACGGGAAGCACCATGTCCCCTTGCGGGCCCTTGGCCACCAGTTTCAAGCGGGTGACCGAACCGGCAAGGGCGGCGGGAACCTGGAACTCCAGGGAAACCAGGGCGTCCGCTCCCACGGATTGCGGCAGATTCTGTGCATGGAGCAGAAGTTCGGCGGGATCGCCAGCCAAGGATCCACGCGAAGCGGTATCCAGGGACACGCGCAGGGTGTCGCCGGGAACCAACGTCAGCACCCAGGAAGCCTCCGCGGCGCGCAGATCCACTTGGCCGGAGGGCAGATCGGAGAAACCGAAATGGAGCCCGGAATCGAGGGTGGCCGACCGGCCCAGTCCGGCCAAGCGCACCACGGATCCGGGTCGGAGCCCCAGCAGCCGACCAGACAGATGCGCGCGCCGGGCCAGGGAAACGGAGCGGACCACCGAACGGTCTTCGCCGGGATGGATCGAAATCTGGGCCGCGAAGGTGTCCGATGCGACGTCCAGGCGCCAATCCACCGCAGCGGACAGGGGCAGCACGGCTAGCCCGGCCGAATCCGTGGCAGCCACCAGATGGACGGAATCCGACAAGCTGGTGGACGCTCGCGCCTTGACCAGCGCTCCCCGGACCGGGCTTCCATCCAGCCCCACGACCCGGGCAGACACCGCGTTTTCCGCTTCGGCTCCGGAGGTGCCGCCAGCGGCCACCATCCGGTCGCGACCGCAGGACCCCGCCAACACGAGACCGCAAAGGAGCGCGAACAGGCGCCGGACAAGAATTGGTGAGGCGGTCATCATGGCAAATCTAGCCCGTCGCCGTCCGGGATCGTTCCCGGCGGCAAAGCGAAGGGGATCATCTGCACGCTCACCTGGTAGACGCGGTCGGGGTCCTGCATGCGCGAAACGGCGGTCAGGACGCGCGAGCGGAAGTCGCGCACCAGTTCACGGATCTCGCCGTACCCAGATTCCGGGATGGAAACCGTGACGGAGGAAAGATCGCGCCATGCCGGGTCCAGCCCTTCCACGCATTCGGAGGCCATCAGGAGGGTTTGCCGATGGAAATGACGCAAGGCGCGCGACTGGGCCGCCGAGGCTCCCCGCACGAAGGGCTCGCGAATGCGCCAAAATCCGTCTTCATCGCGTTCCAGGAATCCGAGTTGGGAAAGGTCGGACAAGGCCTTGCGTACCACGGCTGGTCCGACGCGAGGAACCAGCATGGCGCCCAACGCGTCGTATTCCTCCCGGAATTTTCCGCAACCCACCAAGGCGCGCAAGGCGACGTTCACCCAGGAATCCCAAAAGCCCGCCTGGGATTCCTCCAGGGCCACCGGCGCCACGCGCCGAAGCTGGGCCAATCTGGAAAAGCAATGCTGGGCATCCTTGGCGGACTTCGCCTTTCCGTACTGCACCAGGATCCGGAAGTAGTCCGCTTCCAATCCGGAAAGTCCGAGGATCTCCACCATCGGCTGGATGCGCGCGCCGGACAGATGCCGCTCGCCCGCGAAGATCTTCGCCAGCAGGCTGGGATCCGTCGCCAATTTCTGACCCAACCACCGGAAGGAAACCACCGGTCTGCGGGATTTTTCCTCCACGTACCATTCGTGCAGGTACTTGCGGTAATCGGTGTGGGCGTAGACGCTGGCCATGGACTTCCCTGGTGTTGGAACTGAAGAACATGCTTTTTCCGCGACATGGTGGCGGCGACAATCGAAGCAATTGCCGTGGCCATCGTGTCCACGCCAGCCATGCGGACATTTTGGCCACGGATTGGCCTCGCCTCGCCGGGCGCACCGGACATCCTCGCCGGTAGTCTTCCCTTCGTCGACGAGGCGTTTTCCGCATTCGTCCTTTCCAGAGGAAACCCCAATGATCACCGCATGGCTAACCCTTCTTTCCGCTCTGGCGGGAGCATCCCAACCCTCCACCCTCCGGCTCAAGCGCGAGGGCACCTACTGGAACCGCGGTGGCGTGACCAGCGTGGATGTCTTTCAGGACACCGCCGTGTTCGTCGTCGGCAATTCCCTGGTGAAGGCGGTGCTCGACAACGGCATCCGCGTGGTGGATTCCATAGCCCCACCCACCGCCCACAGGTGGGACCTGAGCAAGTACCTGGACCTGGGATCGGGACTGGGCGTGTTGAGCGTGCGTTTCAACGACGGCGCCAACATGGGCAAAAACGACAGCGCCATCTACCTGGTGGACTGGTCGCGCCCCAAGGGAGCAGGGCGTTGGGTGGCCACCCGGGCACTGGGGCCATCCAACATCAGCTGCATGATCATCGACGGCACGGTCACCGGCGCCTTCCGCGCCGTGTTCGCCCGGTCCGAAGGACTCTATCCCTTGCGCGTCCTGACGCGCGCAGGCCAGACCCGCCCGGACAGCCTGGTGCTGGATCCCAAACCCAAAGGCTTGCCGGAGCTGATCCTCTGGAAGGACGTGTCCGTCCATCCTCGCGGCTTGGTGGTCCGGGACGACCTGTCGTCCAGGGTGCAGGTGTGGGGTCCATCTCCCGTGGCGGGCGATTCGTCCGATTTCAGGAAGGTGGTGCTCCTGGATTCCAGTTGGAGCGCCGCCCGGAGCCGGGCGCACAAGGTGTTCGCCATGGATCTGCCGGGAACCTGGATGGCGGTCCATTCCAACGGGAGGGTCGGTTATGTCAACAGACTTCGACCCGCGCCCAACGCCGGAACCGACTCCATAGCGCTTCCGGATCTGGCCAGCGACGAGTACCAGAGGTTCCAGGTCCCGGCCTACGCGGTGCGCGGGAAATCCGGCTTGATGCTGGTCGCGAGCGATTCCACCAAGGCCGTGCTGGAACAGGACGCCAACGGCACCCCTCGGGTGCTGGCCACCTTCCCCGACATCACCACCATCGCCGCGGCCTTCGGCGACACCACCTTCTGGCACGCCACCTCCACGGTGGTCGGCGCCTGGAAGATGACTCGCACGGGGATTTCCTCGAAGGCATCCCGACTCGACCACGACCGATCCTGGAGCCTCCGGAGCACCGGAGGCAGGTGGCATTTGACAGGATCCGTCGGAACGGAATTTGCCGTGAGGGCGGCCTCGGGGCGCATGCTGGCGACCATCCGGATCGGGTCGGACGGGAAAGCCATTCTGCCTTCGTCGCGGGGCATCCTTCTGGTGCGAGGCCCCGACGGCACCGGTGCCGTCGCCGCTCCCCGGTGAGAGGGTAACGGGAAAGCGCCAGAAAGCGGAATCTGTCGATTCGCTCCTGGAGGAGCTTTTCGTGGGGAGAGTTCCTTCCGAGATTTTCCTGCACCTTACCACCGGTGTTGGCGATGCCCCGATCGCATCGCCTCCAGGCACCGATGGAAGGAACGAACCATTCCGCAAAAGGGAAAAACGTGATGACCCAATTCTCCCCTCGTTCCACGGTCGCGCTCGCGGCCACCCTCGGCGCGCTTTCGCACGCAGCCTCCATCGACACATGGGAACCGCTGAAATCCGGGACCGCCATTCCTTCGGCCGTGCGCCAATCCCCCACCAGCGCCGACCATGTCTGGCTGGGTTACTCCAATGGCGACGTGTACTTCTCCACCAATGGCAAACTTGCCACTCCAGCCTGGAGCCGGTTGGATTCGGCTGCCGACGGTCATGGAGGAACGGTCAACGCCGCACCGGGCCTGGCCGTGAAAAGCATCGCCCCCCTCTGGTCCTACGACAGCTATTCGGCCATCGTGGTCTTCGCGGGAACCCAGCAAGGCGGCAAGGTCTGGCGCGTGGATCACAACCGTGGCGGGCTGGCCTGGACCGACCTCACTTCGAAGATCCCCTACGGCGAGGTGTTGAACGTGTCGTTGAACACCCGGGCCGGCATCCTGTATCTGGCCACCACGGCGGGCATGGTCTATTCGTTCGACAACGGCCAGACCTTCACCACCGTGCGCCCGCAGAACGATCCGTTCCAGCCCCCGACCGAGTCCCCGGTGAGCGCGGTGGACGTGAATCCGGTGATCGACCAGGCCGTGGTGGGCACCGCCAACGGCGAAGTGTGGCTTTCCTTCAATCCCAAGTTCACGAGCAGCCCCGCCTGGACCCGGATCAGCACCTTCAATCGCGGACAGAATCTGCCCTCACAGACCGTGACCTCGGTGGCGATCGATTCCCGCGATGCCAGCGCCAAGAGCTTCCACGTGACCTACGGGGGGCGCATCTCCCAGGCCGTGTGGACCACCCGCACCGGAGGCCAGTTCTGGAGCGCCGTGCACAATCCGAACATTCCCGTCTATGGAGGCGGGTTCGGGACAGTGGTGTCCGACATCGGCGTGGCTCCCGCACCGGGCGCCTCCACCCTGTACGCGATGACCGAATACGGCCCCTTCCGCTCCGACGACAACGGCACCACCTGGTTCTCCACGGCACGATGGTCGGGAAGGAACCTGGCGGTGGAATACTACACCGATTCCAAGTCAGATCCTGTCCAGGATATCCGCCCCATGATCCGCATCAGGAACCTCGGCACCACAGATGCATCCATCGCCGGCGCCCGGCTTCGCTACAAGTTCACGCCCAACGGCACGGAGCCCCTGGTCGCGACGGTCTACAACACGTCCTGGCCATGGAATTCCAGCGTGGCGCTCTCCGGCACGTCGGGCAGTGAAACCACGGCCGAATACCTGGTGTCCGGAACGCAGAAGATCGCCGCAGGCGCCACCGGCGCGGAAATCCAGTCGAGCATCCACAAGGCCAACTGGAGCGCTTCCCTGATCCAATCGGACGACTTCTCTTTTCAGGCCGATGCCTACAACTGGAACTCCAATCCCAAGCTGAATCCTTGGATCGAGCTTTGGCTGAATGGCACCAAGGTCTGGGGAGCCAACGCCAAGTAACACGCAAATCGCCGGAATCCTTGCAGCGAAGGGATCTGGTCGATCGGCGGGGTCCGTGGAAACGGATCCCGCTTTCGCATTCGCAAACCTACTGCGCGACGGCCTGGATCGGTGTTATCCTCGAACCACCCCTCGAAAAGCTTCAGCGCTTTGCTGGTGAATCCGGGAAAGGGATCGTGGAACAAACCAAGGCGAAGACCAACGCGGCGATCCGGCGGCTGTTCGAATACGACAGCTACAGGACTTTCCTGCGCGAATTCCTGGAAGAGGAGCGCAAGCGTCGCCCCGGCTTTTCCCAGCGGTCGTTCGCCCTGAAACTGGGCTGGAAATCCACCGGAGCCATGAGCCTGGTTCTGTCCGGATCCCGCAACATGGGCGAAGGCCCCTTGCAAGCGCTTCCGGCAGCCGTGGGACTGACGGGCAGGCCAGCGTCGTTTCTGGTCGCCTTGGTCCGCCACAACCAGGCCGACGACCTGGAATCGCGCGCCAAGACGCTCCAGGAACTCAAGCGGTTGCGCAAAGGTGGCCGATTCGCCCGCACCTCCTCGTTGCAATTTCCCTACTGGGAAGAGTGGCACCACGTGGTGGTGAGGGAACTGGCCGTCCATCTTCCCTGGAACGGCGACTACGGCAAGCTCGGCGCGGCCGTGGTCCCGGCCATCTCGGCGGAAAAGGCGCGTCGATCCGTAGAGCGCCTATGCGCCATCGGACTTCTCCGCAAACGCCCCGACGGCAACTGGGAGCAAGCCGATCCGGTGGTTTCCGCCGAAGGGGCGCCGGGAGCCCTGCTGCGTGAATTCAAACGGGAGATGGTCCTGCGTGGAGTCCAGGCCATGGACGATCTGCCCCCTTCCAGAAGGCATTTTTCCACCTCCACCATCTCGATGTCCCGCGAATCGTTCAAGCGCCTGTGCAAGCGCATCGACGATCTGCGCGCGGAATTCCTGGAATCGGCCACCGAAGAAGAGCCAGAAATTGTCTTCCAGGCGAACTTCCAGGTCTTTCCGATTTCCCAACCCCTGGAGACGTGCGCGCCGGAAGGAAACTGAAACCGGTTCGGTTCTCTATCTTTGACGAAACCTGCCGGGTTCGCGAGGAGACCCCGGCGGGTGCACCATCTGACCGAGGACCACCACGGATGAATCGAACCCGCCTTGCCCATCGGATGCGTCTTTGCGCACTGGCCTTGGCGTGTTGCGCGCTGGTGGCCTCCTGCGCCGGGGGTGGCGGTGGCGGCTCGGACGTGCCCAACGACCTTTCCGGGTCGGTCCTTTCCGCGTCCGGCGAGCCATCGGTGGGTACCAAGGTCGTACTCCGTTCTGCCCGTGCCACCCCGCAGTCCCCGGGTCGGGCTTGGGAAACCACCTCCGACACCCGGGGCGAATTCCATCTGCCGCTGGTTCCCGACACCGGAACATGGATGGTGGAATGGCGAGATTCGCTCAGCGAAAGCGGCGCCACACGCATCCTTCGTTCGGAATGGATTTCCTCCGAGCGGATCCCCCCCGTGCGACTCGCCAAGTGGGGAGCCCTGCGCGGCATCGTGGCCATGGCTACCAAGGAGATTTCCGCGCAAGCCGTGGTGGTGATCCCCGGATTGCTGTTGTCCTCCCGGGTGGACTCCAACGGAATCTGGCGCATCGACGAAATCCCCGAAGGATCCTACCAACCCCAGGTGGAAGGGATCCCCGGAGCCACGACCATCAAGACGGATTCTGTCAAGATCGATCCCGACCGTGAAAGCGTGCTGGCGCCCGTGGTGGTGGCGGACACGCCATCGCGCAGGGCGTGGAAGGGCATTCTCCGTTCGTGGGACGGACAACCCGTCGTGGGAGCCTTGCTTTGGCTGGTGTCCAGCGACGGTCGCGATTCGGTCCGCTCGACTTCGGTTTCGGACGATTCCGGAAGGATCGCCTGGATCTTCCCCGACACCGGGCGCGGTGTGGTGCGCCTGGAGACCTCCACCGAGGGCTGGACGGGACCGGTTGATTTCCAGAAATTGTCCGTTCTTCGCCCCTTGCCGCTGCCCGACACCATCGTGATGCTGCCCTTGTCCACGCTTTCCGGACTTCTGACCCCGGGAGCCGGGCCGCAATCGCCCATCCTGGCTGGATTTTCCGTGCGCATTCCCGCGATCGGGCGAGTGGCGAAGGTGAGAGGCGACGGGATGTGGTTTTTCGACCGGATGCCTTTGGGGGCCTGGAACCTCGTCATCGAAGACAGTCTGGGCAAAGTTTTGGATTCCGTCCGAGCCTCGGCGGCCACGTTCGGATTCCCCATGATCGGTCCGATGATCGTGGGGCCGGCTCCCGAGCTGGGTTGGAGCCAGTTGCAATGCAACGACACCCAAGGTGCTCCCCAGGGAAGGTGCTTGGCGCGAACCTACCCGGACTCGGCTTGGCGGAGCTTCAACCAATCCCAACGGAACTCGCTGTTGGAGTCAAACTACTCCTGGGCGACCACCGCGGATTCGCTCGGACGGTTCGCCGTGGCGCGCCAGTCGCGCCAGAGTTCGCACCTGACCGTGCTCTCCGCCGACCATCGCTTGGGAGCATTCCTTGCGCTCCCCGCCGAAATGACCTCCCCTTCCCTGACAAGGCTGGACACGGTCCGCACCCTGAAAGTGGCGCTGGAGCTGCCCGCATCGGCACCCATGGAATGGTCGATGCTCGGTTTCCGTCTGGTGCTGGTGGGCACGGGCCGTTATTCGTCCGTGTTGCACAACCTCGACAAGGCGGTCTTCGATTCGCTCCCTCCGGGAACCTATCGCCTGATCGCTGTTCCCGGGAGCAGGGACACCCCTCTTCCGTTGGAATGGCACCTCACGATCGGCCAAAAGGACCTGGACACTCTCCTGTCGCCGAGCTTCGCGCAGCTGGAAGATTCCACTGCCTGGACCGCATCCGGCGAGATCATCCTCCAAGTGCCCGATTTCACCGACACTTGGAAAAACATTCCTGTGCGCGTGGTTTTGGATGGGAAATTGGATTTGACGTCAGGCGCCGCGGATGGTTCCGACCTGCGCCTCTTCGATTCCACTGGCGATCCCGCCCGCTTCTGGGTTTCCCTGTGGGACCCTTCCTCCGGCCACGCCGAGGTTTGGATCCATGTGGACACCCTTCGCCCCAAACAGGCCATGAAATGGACCTATCGCCAAGGCAGCCCCACCGCCTCGCGCCTGGCCCGTCATCATGTCGATTCCGTCTTCCTGGCCGAGGATTGGCTCGCCCTTTGGGACGCCCCCACCGGAAAATCCTTGTTGAAGGGGAGCTACCCGTTGCGAGGGACGCTGAACCCCGGTCCAAGCGCGCCCTTGGGTCGTGCCTTCCAACTTTCCACCTCCTCCGGCCTGGAAGCGGCCATTGTCCAACCAGCCGCCGATTCCGGATTCACCCTGCTGGCCTCCTTCCAATTCGACACGGTCCCCAACCTCGCCAACATCGTGCGGGTTTCCGGCGATTCTGTGAACGTTTCCTTCACCGCCTCCGACGACAGTTTTCATCCCTTGCGAAACCGTTTGGCCCAGGGCGAGCGCTTCAGCGACACCTCCTTCGCCCAGGCTCTGGTCGGCCGGGGCGGGCCTGGCTTTGCCAATCTGGAAGAGGGCACGCGCATTGGAATCGCGGTCGGATTCGCACCGAAGGAAATGAGCTTGAGCAGGGTCGGCTCCCCGACCGACCCCAGCCTGTACCCGCTGACCCTGCCCACCTCAAGCTTGCCACCCGGCGGATTGTATCTGGAAATCGGACAGTTCGATCGTGCCAAGGGCTTTGCCGGCACCATGACCTTCCCCCGTCTCTCCCGGGGAGTGCTGGGAGAACAACGACTGGTATTGGAATCCTACAACCTCCAGTCTATCCCCTCCTGGCTCCAGGTCGTTCGTCACCGTTGAGTCACAAGCCTGTCGAAGAACTTTCGAGCCATTGCTCCCTCTTGCCGAGATCGCTCGCACGCACGATATTATCGCGCACGCTCGCACCCTTCGCGACGAGGCTGACCGCCACGAAGGGGATCACGGGGAATGACCAACGAGGAGATCGGAATGTCCACCGCCCAACTTCAAGAACTCTCCCGGCGCATCCACGACGCCTCCGCTTTTCTGCCGCAGCTGCGCTCCGAACTCGGGCGCACGGTGCTGGGCCAGGAGAAGGTCTGCCACGACCTGTGCATCGCCCTGCTGGCAGACGGCCACGTGCTTCTGGAAGGCGCTCCGGGCCTGGCCAAGACCACCGCCGTGCGCGCGCTGGCCCACACCATCCAGGCCAGCTTCCAGCGCATCCAGTTCACGCCGGACCTCCTGCCTGCGGATATTCTGGGCACCCAGATCTACCGTCCCCAAACCGGCACCTTCGAAGTGCGCCAGGGACCCATCTTCGGGCACCTGGTGCTGGCCGACGAAATCAACCGCGCCCCGGCCAAGGTGCAATCGGCGCTGCTGGAGGCCATGCAAGAACGCCAGGTCACCATCGCCGGCCAAACCTTCACGCTCCCCAAGCCATTTTTTGTGCTGGCCACCCAAAACCCCATCGAGCAGGAAGGCACCTACCCGCTGCCGGAAGCCCAGGTCGACCGTTTCCTCCTGAAGGTGGATGTCACCTATCCCAGCCGCGATGCGGAACTCCAGGTGCTACAACTGGTGTCCGGACCGGGACTGCCAACGCCCCGCGCCGTGGCCACTCCGGAAGATCTTTGTACCGCCCAAGCCCTGGTGCGCGAAGTCTTCATGGATCCACGCGTGCAGGCCTACATCGTGGATCTGGTCCGCGCCAGCCGAGGCCCTTCGGAAGGTGGCCTCAAGGCGTTGGAGGGACTGGTGAGGTGGGGCGCCTCGCCGCGCGCGAGCATCGCGCTGGCCTTGTGCGCCAAGGCGCAGGCCTTTTTGGACGGCCGGGCGTTCGCCACGCCAGACGATGTGAAAGCGGTGGCCCGCGCCGTGTTGCGCCACCGCCTGGGATTGTCCTACGAGGCCCAAGCGGAAAACACCACGCCGGAGGATGTGGTCGAAAAGATCCTTTCCGGAGTGATCGTGCCGTGATTCCTCCGGAAAGCCTCGCGCGAAGGATTGTGCGCCGGGTTCGCCGCATCGAGTTCAAGGCACGAGGTCGCGTGAGCGATCCGTTGGCGGGCGGGCACATGTCCACCTTCAAGGGCACCGGCATGCGGTTTCGGGAGGTGCGTTCCTACCAGGACGGCGACGATCCGAGGTCCATCGATTGGAACGTCACGGCCAGGCTCAACGAGCCGTTCGTGAAGGTCTTCGAAGAGGAACGCGAACTGACCGCGGCCTTTCTGGTGGACCTGTCCGCAAGCTCGCTGGCCGGAAGCAAAGGCGGCATCCTGCGCGAGGCGGCGGCGGAATTTTGCGCCGTGCTCGCCCTTTCCTGCCTGGGCTCCCAGGAAAGCCTCGCGCTTCTCACCCACACGGACGTGATGGAGTCGTGGCTGCCGCCCGCGCGCGGCCCCCAAGTGCTGAGTCGCGTGTTGCGCGAAATCCTGGAGCACCCGATCAAGGGCACCAAAACGGATCTGGGCGCGGCCTGCGACCAACTGGCTCGCCGGCTGCGCAGGAGGTCGGTGGTGTTCGTGGTGTCCGATTTCCACGACGACCCGGAACGCTACGCTCCGGCCTTGCGCCGACTGGGCATCCGCCACGATTTGAACCTGGTGCGGCTGGAACCGGCCGGATTCGACCCGTTGCCCGGCGCGGGCCTGGTGGCCTTCGTGGATCCGGAAACCGGCGAGGAGCTGGAGATGGACGTGTCGGATCCTGTCCTGAGACGGGAATTGACCCTCGCTTGCGGTCGCGAACTGGAAGAATTGTTGCGGCAGGCCCGCAAGGCGCGCGCCGTCCTGGCCCGCTGCCCCACCGGCTCGGATCCATTGGCCATCGTACGCACCTTGGTTCGGGAACGCGCTCGCGCCCACGGAGGGGTCCGCGCATGATTTCGCTTTCTTCCCTTTCGCCCTCCGTGGGAGACACGTTCCGCCTTTCCTGGGATCTGCCCGTCGGCGCCAAGATCTTGGTGGGCCCCGCGGCCAACGACTCCCTGGTGGTGTCCATCGATACCGCCCACGCGGGACAGTGGGTGCTCCAACCCCTGGCCGCAGGCACCTATTCCCTGGACAGCCTCCAGGCCATCGCTCCCAGCGGCGACACCCTGCGCGAGGCGGGACCGTCCTGGCAGGTCTCCACCCAGCTGGAATCCGCCGACACCACCGCCAGTCGCCTATTGGCTCCGCAGGAGGTGCCTATTCCCTTTCCGTGGGACCGCGTGGGCTGGGCCGCGGCGGGCGCGGCCTTGCTGGTGGCCGCCTACTTTGGCTGGAAACGCTTCAAGCGCTGGCGCGAATCCCTCCCGAAGGCCCCGCCCATCGTACCCCCGCGCGATCCGGTGGAAGTGGCGCGCGAGAGGTTGGCAAAACTTGTCCAACGCGCCGAGGCGGGAGGGTCGGCACGCGAGATCGCCTTCGAGTGCGGCGAACTGCTGCGCGAGGTCCACGGCAAGCTCCATGGCTGGAACGACGCGACCGGATGCACCAGCGGACAATGGCAGCAATGGTGCGGCACCCGTCGCACCGCCGAGGAGTCTTCCTTGCTGGCCGACTTCCTGCGGGAAGCCGACATGCTGCGCTACGCCGATGGAGCCGGGTTGGCCGGGCACCTGCTGGAGTGCGCCCAACGGCTGCTGGATGCCATCGATCGCCTGCGGAAGGTGGCGCCATGATGCCTCGGGAATGGCTCCGACCGGAACTGGTCTGGTTGTTGGCGGCCCTGCCAGCGCTGGGATGGCTGGCCTGGCGCGCCCGGCGTCGCGTTCCCCGCATGCTGCTTCCGGGGCTGCCCAAGGGATTCAAGCCCCGCTCCAGCCTGAGACGTAAATTGTCAAGTCTTCCGCTCTGGATCCGGTTGGCGGCATTGGCATGCCTGGTCGCCGCCGTCGCGCGACCGGTCTCCCGTACCGCTTGGAACGAGGACTCCATCCACGGCGTGGACATCATCCTGGCCTTCGACGTGTCCACGTCCATGCAGATCCGCGACGTGAAGCCCAGCCGCATCGAGGCGGCGCGCGCGATGATGAACCAGTTCGTGCTCTCGCGCAGCCACGACCGCATGGGCGTGGTCGCCTTCGCAGGCAAACCCATGACGCGCTGCCCACTCACCACAGACCGCGAGGTTTTGCGCGATCTCATCGATTCCACCTCGAACCTCGGGGTGGAAGACGGCACGGCCATCGGCGACGCCCTGTTGCTGGCCGGCAACCGCCTGCGCCAATCGAAGTCGGAGTCCAAGGTGGTGGTGCTGCTGACCGATGGCCAGAACAACGCCGGAGCGATCGACCCGCTTTCGGCCTCCCGTGCGTTGTCGGCCATGGGAATTCGCCTGTATACCATCGGACTGGGGACCAGCGGCATCTTCGAGCAGGATTTCGTGCTTCCCGACGGCAGCCGTCGCAGGGGAAGCCTGCAATCCGACCTAGACCCCAAGGTCCTGGAAGCCATGGCCAACGTGGGAGGGGGGAAGTCGTTTCTGGCCACCGACCGCGACGCGCTCTCGAAGGCGTATTCGGAAATCGATCGGCTGGAGAAGAGCGAGATTTCCTCCAAGACCTTCTGGGAAACCCGCGAGCTGTTCGTTCCATGGGCGATCGCCGCACTTTGCCTGGTGCTCGCCGCATGGGCGCTGGAACGTACCTGGCTGAGGAGGACGCCATGATCAGCTGGGCCAATCCCGAACGACTTTCCTGGCTGTGGGGAATCCTCATCTGGGCCGTCTCGCTGACCCTTCTTTCCTGGCACCGGCGACGCGCCAGACGGAATTTGGCAGACAAGGAAATCCTGGTCCAGGTGGTTCGCGGAGACTCTCCGGGACTCGAGATCGCGAGGGTCGCCCTGGCCACGGTGGCGGCCTCGCTGGTGGTGTTGGCGCTGGCACGCCCCCAATGGGGCGAACGACTCCGTGCCCGCGCCTGCCAAGGGTGCGGATGTGGTTCTGGTGGTGGACGCTTCCCTTTCCATGCTCGCACAGGACGTGGCACCCGATCGTCTCGGGCTGGCGCGCCGCGACCTGCGCCGCCTGGTGGACAGCCTGGGACCCAGTCGGATCGGGCTGGTGGGATTCGCCGGCAGCGCCATCCGACAGATTCCGCTCACCGAGGATCGAGCGGCCCTTGCCACCCTTCTCGATGCCTTGGGTCCGGACCTTCTTCCCACGGCCGGGACGGAAATCGCACCGGCCATCGCCACGGCTCGCGCGATGATGGAGCGCTCCCAAGCCTCGCGCAAGGTGGTGGTGCTGGTTACCGACGGCGGCGACCACGGCAAAGGATCCACCGATGAGGCCCAACGCCTGGCCCAATTGGGCGTGGAGCTGCATGTGATGGGAGTCGGCGGTCCTGTGGCCGTCCCCATCCCTCTGCCCGATGGCGGAAGCAAGCAAGACGGCGAAGGCAACATCGTCACCGTCAGATTGGAATCCGAGACGTTGAAGTCCCTCGCCGAGGCGGGACGCGGACGCTATGCCGAGCTCTCCCCGAAGTCGTGGAACCTCGCCCCCGTGCTGGTCTCTGTCAACACAGTGGTCGCCCAAGGCGGCAAACCTGGAATGCGGTTGGAACGCATCGACCGGTTCGACTGGTTTCTGGTCGCGGCGATGATCCTTCTGGCCATCGAACTCGTGCTCCCGCACGGAAGGAAACGAACATGCTGACGGTTCTTGTCGCCATTGGATCCTTGTGCGGCTGGGCCGCCGGAGCCAGGGACAATCGCGCAGGGCTGACCGCCTGGAAGGAAGGCGATACGGCCAAGGCGCTCAAACGATTGGAACGAGCGGCCCGCGACACTTCCGACCCGCGGTTCTCGTACAACCTGGGCACGGTCCGCGCCATGGCGGGCGCCAAGAACGCCGATACGGCTTTTGCCCAGGCGCTCGAGCGCACCCGAAATCCCGCCGAGCGCGCGAAAATCCTGTACAACCGAGGCACCGACCGTCTCCAGTCGGCCCAAGCCGGTGGGGCCTGCCCGAATCCAGCCATCGACGACCTGCGCGAGTCCCTGAAGCTGCGCCCGGGCTGGAAGGAAGCGGCCCGCAATCTGGAACTTGCCTTGCGGTTGCGCAAGCAGCAGGAAGACCAGAAGAAACAAGACGACAAGGACAAGAAGAAAGACGACAAAAAAGACCAGAAGGACCAGAAGAACAAAGAAGACAAGGACGACTCCAAGAAGGAAAAGGACGACAAATCCGCGCAGAAGCCGAGCGACCCCAAGCCAGACCAGATGGACAAAAACGACGCGGAGCGATTGATGAACGCGGCGCAGGCCAAGGAAAACGAGAACATGAAAAAGCCCGCCATGCCTGCACAAGGAGTTGGTCATGGCCCGGATTGGTAGCCTGATCCTTGTCGCGTCGGCATTGGCCTCGCAGGCCTCCGCGCGCGTGCTGAAGGCGGATGCCGGGATCGACGTGCAGCGGCTGAGGGTCGGCGAGCAAGCGACCCTCACCGTCCAGGTAAGGGTCGACGTGGCCGCTGGAACACCTTGGCCGGACCTCCAACTCGCCGAAGGACTTGCCGTTGTCGGCAAGGATTCCTCCGCCTCCACCAGCAGATCCATCACGATCATCAACGGCTCGCGACAAGACGAGAACCTGGTTGTCATCCATTTCCAATTCCGACTCGCCGCGAAGAAGCCTGGTACCTACCCGGTCTCCATTTCCCTCGAAGGAAAACCATTGGGGAAAGGCCAGATCGTCGTGGAGGACGCCACCCAGGATGTCCGAACCGCCACGATCCTGGACAAGCGCACTCTGTACGTGGGTCAGCAGTTGCCCTTCACCTGGCGCCTGACCACCGAAGAGCCACTTCAAGTCCCCAAATTCCCGGATATCCGCACCGCCCTCGGGAACGGCTTCTATTCGGAAACACGCGACTCCCAGCAGCTCCAGCTCAAGCCTGTCGTGGAAAACGGCAAGCAAGTGGGGCGACTGGACATCACGGGGAATCTCTTCCCCTTGCGAGCAGGTATCCAGAAATTGCCGTCAACGGCCGTGGAATACAGCTTTTGAGGGCACTTCCCGGCGCGCAATGCCGTGGAAGCCATGATGGGTCGCAACATGGTGGTCAACGGCATCGCCCGCACGGAGGAGATCCGCCTGGAAATCCTGCCGGTGCCGGAAACCGGCAGACCCGCCACTTTCCAAGGCGGCGTCGGATCGTTCAGGTTCCAATCCAAGCTGGAAAAAACATCGCTTCGTGCAGGTGACGGCACCACGCTCATCCTCACGTTGGAAGGCGACGGTCAACCGCAAGCCAGCGGGACGCCGGTGTGGAGCCCTCCAGCTGGCGTGGAAACATATCCTCCCCAGGACGAATGGTCGCGCTCCTGGAAAAACGGAGTGCTTTGGACGAAACTTGTCCGCAAGATCGTTCTGGTTCCGCGACAGGCGGGCACCGTGGCTTTGGACTCCGTGCGCTTTTCCTGGTGGGATCCGAATGCCAAGAAGTTCCAGTCTGTCGCCAACGCGTTGCCGGCTCTGGTGGTGACTCCGCCCGCCGAGGTCCAGGAGGATACCTCCCGACGCAATGGCCATTCCGGCCTGATGCTCACCGGATGGGACCGTTTCTGGATCGGCTTCGGAAAGGTCTCCGCCGTCCTCTGGGCCCTCGTGCTGTTGGGGAATCCTGGTCTGGCGACTGGCGGCATGGATCCTGGTCCGACGCTCGCGTGACTACGCCGTGCGCAAAGGCTTGACGCAGCTGGAACGGCGTTTGGGCAGGCTGCCCAAGGATCGAGCGGCCCACAAGACCGCACAGGAGCTGCGGACCATCCTCTCCGAAGCCCTCGCCTTGCGCATGGGCGAGGAAGTCCTTGCCTGCACCTCGCAGGAATTGCCCGCCATTCTGCGCGAGCGCCTGGCCTGGCGCGAAGAAGACGCCATCGCTGTCGGGATGCTCTCGGAATCGCTGCAAGCCTGTGAATTCGCTGGACTGGAACTGGACCCCAACGCGCAAAGCCAGGTGGCGGTGTGCTGGCGCTGTTGAGGCCGGCGAAAAATCAGTAATCGCCCGGGTGGCTAAGATGTAGGGCACGGATGCGTGCCAATTCAGTCGAGTCACGGATGATGCGGTCGTGGTAATTCCGCTGCCAAACCGCCGCCGCCGGCGTGCCTTGTCGTTCATTGATCCATTTTGCGGTCGTCATTTTGAACCGACCAACCAACCGGGACACCGTCATTCCCCGCCTGGACAATCGATTCGGTTCCCGTTGTTGTAGGGGCGATTCATGAATCGCCCCTACGTTGGCAATTGCATCCACAACGGGTATCGCCGCGTCGGATCCGGGTTGTTCGATCCAAACAATCCCATGGAAATGATTCGGCATCACCACGAATTCATCCAATGCCACCTCCGGGTACGATTGAGGTAGATCGCGCCACGCGCTGGCGACATGTCGCCCGTATTCATTCATCATCATCTTTCCATCAACGACTGTTCCGAACAGCGGTTGACCTTGTTTCACACAAAATGGTCACGAAATACGCACCACTAGCGGAATAATCGTAGCCATCCAACCGGATGGATCTGCGGTTTCCTTCCTCCGCCATCCACTCGTCTTGCATCACATCAGACATCCAATCCCTGGCAGAACAAACTGATTCGGTTCCCATTGCTGTTGGGCGATTCTTGAATCGCCCCTACGGGCGCAATGAATGCGGTTGCAACCGTTACCGCCGTCACCGGCAATCCACATCCAGCGTAAACCAGGGGCGGCGCTGTCGGATCTTCCGCTGATGTTGCAGGCGTCTTCCTTGGTGTGAAATAGGAGCCTTGACGATCCATGGCCGGCGAACGGGAGGGCGACCGTCCCGTCACGAAGCTCAAGGCCGATTTCAGCGCCGACTCGCGACGTTCCCACCAGATCCATCTCCAATGGTCCGGAAACCGCAATAGGATTTTGTCGAAAGGCTGTCGGGGATTGGTCGTCCCCGAAGATCCGCGCCACCCGCCACCGGCCTGCGGGATCGGTCCAGATCAGGGTGTCGGTGTTTCGCGAGGACAATCCAGCGCTCAGACATTTTATGTCAGGTGGCGAACCAGGAGGGCCATTTCCGGGCGGCATGCGTCGGTCAGAAGGCACCGGACAGGATCCGGCACCACCAGCCCCCACGGGGTTCAAATGGGCCCGGTGGAGGCTGTCGAACCACAGCCGATCGGTTTCCAAATCCGGTGGTTCCAGGTTTCCCTCTCGTAGGCCTCGGGTAGCGGTCCACGACGCAAGATGGACTTGCGCCCCCGATAGATCACCTCCAGGGAGGTGTCCGTCCCGTTGGCCTGCAACTTCACGCGGCCCACCACGCGGGGGCCTTCGATGCTGTCGGTTCCGTAGTTCGCACCCGGTGGCGAATACACCACCAATCGGTACAGGAGAAGGTCTGCGCCCCAGCCGATGGAATCCCACTGGATCAGCAGATCGGGATCGTCGTCGTTGGTGCTGGCCACCCAATGGTCCATGCACGATCCATCTGGCAGGAGCGAAACCATGTGCGGGCAATCCGCCGTGGGCCCCAGATGCAGCCAGGTGATCGTCCCCTTGCGCTCACAGGCTTCTTCCCGGAGGCTTCCCCAGGAGGTGTCCACCCACGAACCCATGACCACGGAATCACGAAACCACCGGTCTGGACCCGGCGCGGATCCATCCATTCCATGCGAGGTCGCCACAACAAAAAATGTCACCAATGCCCATAGGCATCTTGGAATGCGGGATGTGTTGAACATGGATTTCTCCTGTCGCATCAAGCTAAACGTACTGCCCCGCGCACCAACCGGACGACCACGCCCATTGCAGGTTGTAGCCGCCGAGCCAGCCGGTGATGTCCAGAACTTCGCCGACGAAGTAGAGTCCTGGTGCTGCTTTGGCTTCCATGGTCTTGGAGGAGATCGCGTCGCAATCGACTCCTCCGCAGGTCACCTCGGCTTGCTTAGCCTTCGGTTCCACCGGGAACAAACGTCCATTTCTGGAAGCGGTCGGCGGCCTTTTTTTGCAGGTGGCGATCGGAACAGTCAACAGTTTGCGATCGGCCAGATCCACTTCCAGAAAGACCTCGACCAGACGCTTGGGAAAGTGGTCGAGCAGCACCGTCCGCAGCATTTTCAGAGGCTGGCGAACGCGTTGCGTCTTCAGGTGACCGAACAAATCCACTCCCGGCAGCAAGTCCAGCAGCACGGCCTGGCCCGCCGACCAATACGAAGAGATCTGCAAGATGACCGGACCGCTCAGGCCCCGATGCGTGAACAAGACATTTTCCGTGAAGGAGACCTCGCCAAAATTCACCGTGGCCTGCAGGGCGATCCCGGCCAACGTGGGCAGATCGCGCGAGTCCTGGCCACGCAAAGTGAAAGGCACCAGTCCCGGGGTGGGTTCAAGGACGGCGGATTCCCATTTGCGAGCGATGTCGTAGCCGATCCCGGTTGCCCCGATGGAGGCGTACGACAATCCGCCGGTCGCCACCACCAACGATGTCGCGAACGGCGCCCATCGAGGTTCCCACCTCATACGACCCTTCGCCGCTCCTCTCCATCTCGCCAATTTTGTCCCGAATCGGAACACAACGCCATGCCTGCGGCAATCGGCCATCAGCATCTCCACGAGCTCGTTGGCGGTTCCCGTGCAGAACAACTGGCCGTGGGATCGTTCTTCGTACTGGATCCCGGCTTGGACCACGCGTTCCAGGAAATCCCACTGCGTGAACCGACTCAGGGCGGACTTGCAAAAGTGCGGATTGCCGGAGAGATAGCACTTGGGCTGGATGTCCAGATTGGTGAAATTGCTGCGTCCCCCTCCGGAGATGCGGATCTTGAGTCCGGGCTTCTTGGCGTGGTCCAGCACCAAGACCCGCCTCCCGCGCTTGGCCGCCTCGCTCGCGCACATCAGGCCCGAAGCGCCCGCGCCCAGCACCACCACATCGAACGTCTCAGGATCGGTCATCGTGGGAAACGTAGCAGGTGCGAGTACCCTGGAAGATATCTTTGGGCATCGCATCCCTTCCCTCCACGGAGTCCTCTTTGAACGCCACCACCGGTGCCCAACTCGCCAAGATCTTGGAATCCTGTTCTCGCTCGGGGAGCCCCTTCCTGATCCTCGGCTTGGCTTCTTCTTCAAGGCGCGCTCGTTCGAGTCCAACGCCATCGCCGTGCGCGGCACGGTCGTGGAAATGGTCGAGGAGAAGAAACCGAGGAACACGGGATCTGAGGTACGACGCAGACCTACTACTATCCCGTTTTCGCCTTCGCCGACGAGAAAGGGCACGATGCATCGCGTGAAGTCCAGCATCGGGACGGGAAGCGCTCCTGCCCGTGTCGGTGATGCAGTGGATCTTCGCTACCTTCCAGGAGATGCCGAATCCGCCCAGTTGGCCGACTCGTCGGGCATGTGGATCTTCGCGGGGGTCTTCGGGTTCTTCGGGATCTTCTTCGATTCGATCGGTCTGATCCTGCTGATCGTGGTCCCCCGCTTGATCCGCAAATCAGAGAAAGCGGCCGCAACGGCAGCCACGAATCCTAACGAGGGTTTCGTCGAAACTCTCAAAGCTGTCCGTCGAAAAAGACATAGGCTAAGAAAACGCCGCCATCGCTTGGGAACAACGGATTGTTCCAACGTCGGCTCGGTGACATACCTGTTCCGGGCGTTGGCCGCCACCGTCTGCAACCTCACCCGGGCGAACAGCTTCTTGATCTGGGCGCGATCCAAGGACATCCAAACGATGCCCTCGCTGTGCAGCCCGGCCTCATAGCCCTCGCGTTGCAATGCCGCCAAAAGCCGCTCACCGTTTGAGCCGTACGGCTCGCGCAAGGATGCGTAGACCGTGAACCGTTCGACAGAATCTGCCGCACTCGAATCGCTGGCGGCGACGAGGGCTGGCTCGGCGCCGACGCCAGGCCATAGGAACAGCAGGAGAGCAAGGAGGCGGGAAAACCTGCTCATACCCCAAAACCGGGTCTACCGCGATATCAGTGGATTAGCCTGGGAAAACCGGGTGGAGATTCAGGCCTCCCAGATGGAACAGGACGTCTCGTTTGAAGGACTCATAGTTGGGGTGGCCTCGAGATTTCACCCGCACCGCTTGGATGCGTGCATTGAGACTCTCGGCGTTGGCATTTGACTTCTTGAGCCGAAACATGTTCAGGATTCCATTCCAGCGGCTGACCACCAGCTTGGCCACCTTCTTCATGGGTTCCAGGTGTGAAGATTTCACCCACTCGACCCATTCCAGCAGAAGCTCGATACCACATCGACCGAAGTGCCAGTCAGAATCTGGTCGAATCGACTCTTTCATCCTGTACGCGTCTCCGAGTCAGGGAACCACTCGTCGATCTCGTCGACTCGTTTCTGGCACTTCTCCTTCAGGTCGGTTCCGCTACGCAGCATGGCGTACCGGGCCGATTACAGGAGCTTCACGAAATCACCTTCTTTCTTCTCCCGGCACTTGGCCATCTCCAAGCGCCGAGTCTGCTCCACTGGCATCGTTGGCGGCCTTGACCAGATGGAACTTGTCGTGAACAATCTTGTTTTCCGCATCGGGGATCGTCGCCGCCACGGCACTCGAAAACGGTCTATGAAGTCCATGGTCACGTACTGGATCGCTTGACGCACAGATGGGTCCAATTGCTTGAACCACAGTTCCAGTGGGCGTTTGCTGCTGCCGGGCAGCATGTCTGACTACCCCCGGCAGCTGGGTCGCCAATGATCGTGGCGTAGCGTCTACCTCGCCAACTCTTCTCGTCGATAGACAGGCCAGTCGGGAACGCAAGCTCTCCTTCCGCCCTGGCTTTGCCTTGCGCTCAAGGCCACGCTCTACCGCAAGCTGAGCGATCCTTCCAAGACGATCGACACTCTCCCAAGCAACTCCTGCATTGCCGGTACGGACAGATTTGCATGGCATCAATGCAACGAGATTCAAACAGCAACGTGAAGCGCGATTTCGGACCAGCCCACGGTACCGGAACCTGAGTACGCCGTGTTTTCACAACGAATACGCGGAATCGAGCATTCGATCACAGTGGCCATCTGGCAGGTATCCAGGTGTCGCCAGCGACGCAGTGGCGTGGTCGTGAAGCGTCCCGGCAATTTTGCAACTCGGACAAGTAGTCCCTTTCCGGTGTGCGTCACGCGAACGACTACCTCGCCGTTGATCTCATTGATGTTGACTTCCGAGACTTGCCAAGGGGCGAGAGGCCAAGAATCCGCTGGTAGAGTTGGGTGCTGTCCACGCAAGAAAACTGCCTTCAGAATTTCCCGAAAAAACGACTTGTTCCACTCATTTCGCTGGAGACCCCCAAAACCGCCTTCCCATTCGATCATCGCTCATGGCGAATGAAACGTAGAGAGTTCGGGAGGCTCGGACTGGCTGGCCTTGCTGACGGTCAGTTTCATGCGTGTCCCATAGTCGACTTCGATCAACCGGAACCGATACTCCCGCCAATCCCATTCGCCTGTTTTCGCGACCATCACGTTGTGTTGGACCTTTTCAAAGACAGAATCATTGAGCGTGTAGGTCATGAAAATGATCAGCGGACCTTTGCCGGTTCCAGCGTACATTCGTTTGTGAGAACCAGACAATTTCCAGAGGGCGAAAACCCATGGGCGACGATCGCATGCTCCTGATAAGCGACAATGCACCGCTCTGGGTGAGAGTACCAACGCTCGTGACCGCTGGAATACACCCCCATTTCCACAGGCCAGAAGGGACTGATTTTCTCGACAGACTCTCCCGCATCGGTCGTGAGCGCCAATCCACCACCGAAGAGCCCGGCGATGGGAACTCTCTGCTGCTCAGGCTGCCGATCCCTTCGCAAGTCAATCTGCCCGTGTCCAACCACTTGGAGGAACTGTCGTAGTCTCGTCCGACTCGTTGGCCTGTGGCGACTTCGAAAGCCCCACGTCCTGACGCAGAGACCGCAAGCAAGTGCGTGGAGCCTCAGGAAAGCCAATGGATTGGAGCCCTCCGATCCCGATTTCCAAGGGTGGATCCCAACCAGGCAACGGGGTTCCGACCGGCTTGAATTCTTCCACCAACTTCACGAGTCTCGCACGATTTTCAAGTTCAATGATTTCTGAAGAGCCGTTCATGGGTCGGAATCTTTCTGATGTTTTGGCGAACTTGGAGCCGAACCTCCCTCCACCGAAACCTGCTTCTGCGCGATCACCTCAGCCAGACTGGCGCAGCCCCGTTTTCGGACCACGGGCCGTTTGAATCGTGTGGTGTCGGTGGCGTCCACCGCCTCGGAACTCACCGATCCTCTGAGCGCGTGGAGGTGGTCGCGAATCCTGGCGCGCAGGACTTTTTCCGCGATGCGCTTGGATTTCGGCCACTTCCTGGGAAGGCCTTGGGGGCCTCGGCTTGGAGAGGATGATCCTTGGCCAGGCTGTGCCTTTTCTTTTCCTGGGGGGTGAGTTTATGCCTCATGTCGCCGACTTTTCCTTCGCGCGCAGGAGCTCCTCGAAATACACGATCAGGTCCCTTGCCGTGCGGACCTGCCGATCCGGGACAGAATTTGGGGACTCAAGGTCGACCTCGAACCATTGTTCGAACTCGATGGCAATTTCCACAAGCTCCAAATCATCTCCAAAGAACGTTTTCACAAGATCATCATCTGGAAGAACCTGAACCGGATGGCAACGCTTGGAAAGGATCTCGTAGACAGCTCGGACTACGACAGGATCGTACCTCCGGGCATCCAAGGGTTTGATGAATTTTTCGATTGAGGGATCGCCTCTTTGTGCGATGAGCCTCTCTTTGGATTTTCTGATGGATCTTGCAATACCGTACCCGCACACCACAAACAGGGCTCCAAAGGCAATCCATCCTTTGATCGGGAGCACGCGGTTGGCGGTTGAGATGGCGAAGTAAAGAAAACCCAGAAGAAGGGCCAATGCCACAACCCTGGCAACCCTATTCGGCTTGCGCGGTTTGCGAAGGGGCATGCGGCGGGAGGAGACCGGAAGAGGGAGGGTGGGCAAGCGATGACTCATCTTGGCTTTCCCGTTGTCGGAAACATATGGACGGAATATGTCATTCTCCCATTCCTTCTCTCTTCTTCCGCGCTTCAGTCGTCATCCGAGCCAGGTCGGAGAGCCGACTACGCAGCAACCCATCCAAAGTGAAGATGCTCGCAAAGGACTTGAGCTGGGGAATTTCCATGATCCTGTCCCGAATGGAAATATGAAATCTCGACTCCACGAGATCGACGAAGTCACCCACCGTGGCGATCGCTTCACATTCCTCCTCGGTCACACTCTCGAAATCGACCTCAAACTTCTCAAAACATTCGAAGATGAAAAACGCAGGCCAAAGCTCCGTGGAATTTTCGTCCATCGCCCGATGCATCTGGTCCGCATCGGACCGAGGAACCTTTCCACAAATTGGGCATATGATCTCATATCTCAAAACAGCATCCAACGGAAGCAGACAAGAGTCGCTGCAATGCTCACATGTCAACTGATGTGGATCCTGAAAGCAAATACCCAAAGTGATTCCCCTGCCAGATGACGATTGCATGAGGTGGTTCGCTCCAGCTAGAACGTAGCTTTTCTGTCCTTCTTGATTCGCAGTTACCCCATTGGCGTCAATCGATGAATTGGTCCGACCTCATGCTCATTGCCCTCGCCCGCCACCGATAGACGATTCCATCGACAAGGACCAGCAGGAAGACCGCATCCATGCTCCCCACGACAAATCGCCCGGGTTGGAAGGAGACGATCCCACGCAAAGTCAGAAATCCGTTCAGCAGGCCACCGACAAGAGAGACAAGCCCACCCATGACACACATCCACACGATGGAGCGGAGCGCTTTCGGAGAAGAGATCCACTCGAGAAGGCGCGTCCGATGCCGATACCAGACCCAGAGGCCAATCCCGATCGCACCCACCGAGGAACTTCCATGCTGGAGGATCCTGAACAGCGGGATGTCCGGATCTTTCCAAACCATCGCACGAAGGACCGGAAGCCAGTCCAAGGCGAATCCTCCCGCATGGGTGAAGCCATCCCAGACAATATGTGTCACTGCACCGATCCACACCGCCACCGCACCCAGCAGAACATTCCGCAGGCCCAAGTCCAATTTTGCCGCAGGCGCGTGTTCCCCCAGCACCCGGCCAACCATGGCCGGCTGGAGAATCGCTCCATGCAGCATCCAAACGACCAGGCCAGCCGGAACGCAAAACAGGAACGACCCCACAGCCGTATGCGAAACCGTGCTCAGCGGCTCCAGTCGAAGCAGATACTCGAAGTCCGGTGACATCGATCCGATCGCCAACGCCGACAACGACAGCCGGGGAGCGACCTTGTGGATGCCGATCGCGGCGATGATGTGCGACGCGGTGAAGGGCATGCCCTTTCAGCTCCCCACCGACATCAGATTTCCCAAGGGTTGTAGACTCCGTACAGGAACACGTTGATCCCGCGCGGAACCGCCTTTGCCCTGTTGATCCTGTCCACCACCGCCAACAATTGGGTCAGCTTGTAAAAAGGAATGGAGGGATGGGGATCGATTCCCACCCAGCTCAAGAAGCCATTTTTTGACAGTTTTTGCACCAGAACGGAATCGACGCCGCGAAGTTCCGCTTCCGAAAACTTGGATCGATCGTTGGATGGCACCCGATGCGTCACGACGCCATTGCTTGTGGTCGTGTTGACATAGATCAGGATCGAGTCCGGATGGACGGTCAGGATGGTGTTGAATCCTGTTTTGTCGCCCGAGTGCACCACCCCGTGGGAATTCTTGGCGAGCATCAACTCCACCCGGAAGAATTTCCTCTCGCCGAGGGGAACGAAAACATCGTGCACTCCACCATCGGCGATCGAGCGGAGGATGGGTTTGGCGTAAGCGTAGGGGAAATTCGCGGGAGAGGAATACAGAAACGACGTCTTCTCGCCCTTGCCCTTTTCGATACCAGCTGCAACCCGGGACACGATGGGAGCCAACACCAAGCCGTCCCAAACGGAATCCGGCAGATCCTGCATGCCATCCTTGGGATTCATCAAGATCGGGCAGATGACATCGGAATCGTAATGCAGGTAGCTATCCGTCGAATGGATCCGGTGCTGTGTTGACTTCGGGACTGTGGGCGCCAATGCCTGATCCGGAACTTTCCGATTCTGATCGACTCCGTCGATGGAACTCAAACTCGAGAGAAGGAACACAAGCGCGAGCAGGGACATGCGAGGTCTCCGATATGGGGGCTTACCGGGAAAGCAAGATAATTCCACCTTCCTGGATCGGCTTCGAGGTGTCCCCTTCCTCTACGTAGGTCCGCACCAACCCAAGACGGGAAACATCGAATCCGTTGACGAGCTTTTCCCCGTTCTTCGAACTTCTGTAGAGGTCCGCCTGCAATGGAGGCTCCGCCCAATTCAAGGTGTGCTGGTAGGCATCCACGATCTTGTTCGCTTTGTCGGTCTTCACGATTAGGATGTCGTAAAAATTCTCTTCCGGCCCAAGCACGTTGTAACCCTCGCCTCGATAGGCTGCCGTGAATTGGTAGTAGTTGAATGTTCCTTCGATCGGATCGAACACGGTCGTCACATCATGCACAGGGCTTGCATCTATCAGGTGTTGATCAAGATCCTTCAACGTGGAGTCGGGGAAATCCGCGTTCCTCGCCTGTTTCTTCAGCTTGTAGAGCTTGGGCGCCCCCAACTTCGTTGCCTGGGGGGACATGTCCCTGTCCACCACGATCTTCAGCTTCTGACCGGCACAAAGACCCATTCCAGACAGGGACGCAACCAACAATAGACAACTTGCAGTTTTCATTTTCTGACTCCGAGGAATTTTCAACCGATGGATCGCGGTAGATTTAGCAAATGTTTGCGACCGTTCCTCCGTTCCCGGAAACCACTCCCGCCTCGTGCCCGGGTCTTCCGCCTTGCAATGAACCGCTCCCCTGTCCAGTCACGCCCCAACAAGATCCAATTCCATGATCGCCAAGGAAAGGGCATAAACATGGATTCCACACCTGCCATTCCCAACGAAGATTTCTGGTCCAACGCGCCGACGGTGACCTTGGAGCAGATCCGCCTCACCAAGGAGGACAAGCCCCAAATCCTTCTGCTTGGGCCTTCGGCGATCGATCCCCTCCAGCATCGCACCATTCCGGTGACCTTGTACCAGAAGGGAACACGGGAGGATTTCCTCGAAGGGAGTTTCACAGGAAACGGCATCTTGGTCCTGGTCGACCAGGATCGCAACCGCGTTCTGACCGCCCCACCGGAAAAGCCGATGAACTTCCAGCCCGCTGCTCCCCGGCCGGGCCAGCCCGAGGCTCCGCTCGAAGCGCCGAAGGGATACGGCGGATCGGGAACGAAAATCGATCTCGCCGCGCGCTTCTTCCCCGAGATCGACCACACCCTGGGACGGTATCGCCTGATGGGAGTCCTGCCTCGGATCGCGACCCGGCCCTTGAGCTTTAGGATCGGCCCCGTTGGGCCGGACTTCGAAACCAAACTCCGGGAGTCCCTGGGACGCATCCCACAACGCACCTCGGTTCCCGAGGAGCTGTCCGACCCCAAACGACCGTGGAAGGCAATTTCCGTCCCTTCGGATCTGCCGGAGGGAATCGTGGCGGAATTCTCCGGTTCGAAGGAGCACCCCATCCTGACGATCGGTTTCGCCCTTCCGGAGCTCCCCGGTGAACGGATCCAGCTGGCGCCCGGCGCCGTCATGCCCGATGGAACCCTGCCACCCGAAGGGGTGAAGAGGCTCCATCTGTTGTTTTGCTTCGAGGGCTTTTTCTACCGGTCGGCCACTTTGGAGCTACCCGCCCACAGGAATCCCCGCGATGCGCTGCGTCGAGGCCGATACGAGGTGGATCTGATCGCCCTCGAACCCACTACGACCAGGTCCGGGCTCGTCTCCGTCTACCTGTTTTCCGGGGCGAGCGCCCTGGGCCCGATGATCCTGGATCCTGCCGAATCCGCAAAGGTGAACGGCACCGCGAACATTCCCGGGTTCACGACGACAGCAGCAAGCCGACCGCGGTGACCGCGCAACAGGAATGCTTGCAACGCGTCTACCTGGCCAGCACCTTCCGCGACTCGGAGAACTGTCCTGCCTGCCTCACTTCCAGCACGTAGAGTCCGGTCGCGGGGAGAGTGATCGTCGGTTCCGACCCATTTGACCAGGAGGTGATTCGACGGCCACGGAGATCGGTCACCAGGATGCTCGATCGTGGTGCGATGTCGCCCAGGATTCTGAGTTCCCGACCTCGGGAAACCACCTCCAGCGAGGGTTTGGGCCGGATCCCTGGTCGCGTGCCGACAGATTCCGAACAGGCTTCCCCAGCAGGGCACCACCGGTGGATCAGCACCTTCCCCCAGCCGTCTTCCTCCGCCGAGATCAATCGGGTGCCATCGGACTGTACAGCGACGTTCAACGCGTACCACAAATCGGTGGCTCCCGCGCGATGGCCCACGGAACCGTCCGGAATGATCGTCCCGACCCGTGTGGGGCGTGGCCAGGACTTCTTCGTGGTCGAGTCGTAGAACGGGGTGAGGTGTTTCATGTCCCACACCGTGATCTCGCCGCGCAACGCGGTCCGGTTTCGCCCCCAGATCGATTGGGTGGGATCCAGGATCATGTCCACCACCACCGTGTCGGGTCCCTTGTCCATGTAGGTGACATACATGTATTGGGTGTCCGCGGTGATCGAAACCGGCGATATGGCATCCCAGGAATTGACATCCAACGAAACGTCCTTGCCGTCGGATGGCCATTTGCAATCAACGGGAACGACCCATGACAATTTTCGACTCGGCTTGCTCCAATCGTCCCAGCGCGCCACCACGTCGAAGAAGGTGGACTTCCGACCCGAGGTGACGAGCATCGCGTCGGACTTGGAGATGTAGTGCATGCGGTACTCGCTGCCGTTGAGCAGGTAACCAGCCCCCAGCCGGACATCGGGCGGGAAGGTGGTGTCCACGGGAAACAATTCGGAGGCAGGGACCTTGGTGATCTTCGATGCATCCCAGCCCGGGATCCCGTTGGCGTCCAATCCGTTCGAGGGGATCCTACCGACGTCACCGCAACCGTACAGGATGTCGCCTCCGTCGGAAACGCTGGTGGCCGAAGGGCATCCGCAATCGAGTTTGAAGGTGGAGAACTCCTCCTTCTGGTAGAATCCATCGCCGTTGCGATCGACCCACATCCAGCGCAGCTTCCAGTTGTCCCCCACTTCGGGATCCCAAGTTGGTGCGATGCCGCGCGTGATGGAATCGTCCAAGGCGTCGAAGCACATCCCGAACCTCCCGACCGGAATCCCGATCTCGCTTCCCTGCTCGAAGCGAATCACGTAGAATCCGGATCCGACCATGTCGTTGAGGAACAGGAACAACTTCCCTCCGATCCTGCGCACCCAGACTTCCTCCAGCGATTCGCTCAGACGAGGATCGTGGGGGTATTTGAACGGATCGATGGTGACCGCCGCCAGGCTCCAGCTCCTGCCCGGTCCTTTGCTCCAATCCATGTGGAATCGCTCTGCGTTCTTGAACACGGAGGTACCGTTGCTGTCGGGATCGAAGTCGGCCGTGTTCACGAACGCCAGCCCCTGCACCTTCCACAACATGCGCCCCGTGTCCAAGCCGGCGGGAGTCGCGCTGTCGAGGCGATCGAAACAACGGATGTCCGTGCCACCCCCCACCTGCATGGGCATCCCGGTGTTCCCCACGTAGATCCTACCGACAGAATCCGTCCCAAGTCCGCGAATCCCCCAGAAGCGCCGGTCGCCTGCAAGGCCTGGAACCGGACCCGCGAACACGCCTCCCTTGGCACCGAGAGAGAGGATCGTGTCCATGCGAAGCGCCCCTCCGGGGGGGACATGGACGACTCGCACGTTCTGGTCGGGACCGTTGCTGGCCACCATCAGCTTGCCGTCGTTCGTCTCGGCGATCGCAGTGGGATCGACGATCCACGGCAGCTCCCCGGGATTCCCGACCACGTTTCCGTACTTGGCCGCCGCCAGAGCGGAATCGGAGAAGATCGTGTCGCCTTTGGAACTCACGATCATGGGGCCCGACCTCCCGGTCGGGCCCGGGCCGGTCCTCCCCAGGAAAGCCCGACCGTAGAAGTTCCGGATGATCCAAGTGGTGCCGTTTCTTGTCACCAAGGAATCGGATCGGATCGTCCTGTTGTTGTACCATCTCCACCACAAGGCTCCATCCTTGTAGACGCCACCGGGATTCCCCCCTTCGTCGTAGAAGCTGGAGGTGAGGACCTTCCCGTCCGGATCGACGTTCATGTGTTCGATGAAGTTCTGGATGTGGGTGGGGGGCAAACCCGAAGTGTTCGCGATCCAGTGGGTGGTGGAAGGCAGAGGCGTGACCGTGGCGGCCAGGGCAAATCCTGTGTGCAAGAGCAAGCATCCGAACAGGGAATGGAAATTAGACATACCGACATTCACTTTTTCACCGAATCGTGAGTAGGGGGATAATGGTCGAATTGATTCTCAGCCAACACGGCCCTCGAGATGCATGATAGCTCCATACAGCAATTCCCTCCGGATTTGGGATCAATCTACCGAGAACCCTTCCCGTGAAATCGAAAGCGGTCGCTGAGCCAGCTAAGCCTTCTACGCGCCACGTCTGATTTCCCAAGTAGATTAATATGGCGCTCATGGCTGATTTGCTTGAATCCTTCGGTTGCAGGGCATGCTCAGGTGGTGGGATATGATCTATTTGTATTGCCACGTCAGGATTGTTCGTCGATGCCGAGAAATTCTGGATCGCATGACCCTCCAGATCAAGCCATGTTCCGATCAGACTTTTTGGCAGTGGATGAGGCAATTGATCCACAATGTGACTGGTCGGCAGGGTATCGGTGACGGTGATCGGAACCTTCCGGAAAGAAAAATCCTTTAGCCAGTAGGAGCCATAATTACTGGCCGTTGAAAATTGAAGTTTGGCGGATGTATCGCTTGAGGTGACAGCAATTAAATAATCATATCTCAACCAGACTGTATCCAGGTATGAAACAGGTATTTTCGCCAAACGTGCAAAATCGCCCGTCGTTCGCTCAAGGGTGACACCCAAAGGCTGATTTTGCTTGATTCCACGTGCTCGAAAAGACACCAGCCATTGCTCACCAGCAGTTACCCGCACTCGAAACTTCCCAGAAGCCGAGGGTGCCGAAGGAATACCCGTTGCTAGAACAGAATTGTTGTCTATTTTCAAAATTCCAGGACTCGTTAAATTTCCAACCTGATCACCAACCACTGTCATACCTTGTGTCTCAGGGCCTATGAGAGGATCATTTGCTGCTATCCGTTCCCGCTCCCAAGTCACTCCATTTTTTGTGCATCTTACTGAGGTCAGAAAATCTGTACAAAAAACATTCCCACTAAAGGTTGAATATATTGTCGCATAATCCTCTGCAGAACTTGTGGCGAGAAGCTTTTGCCCAGGCCTCGATAGCAGAGTATTGTTCTGAAAAACATTGGATCGAATATCTGACTCAGAAACCTCCGCGCCAAAAAAGAAATCTATTTGAGAAACAGCATTTCCGAATAGAATATTTCCTTTCGCGGAGATGCGCCGCGAATTGTGACCTCCGATCCCTCGAGCAGTGCCCGAAATCACATTGGAGTCAATGCGGATATCGTGCGAATTATTATCAAGCGCAATGCCATTGAACTCTGGATTAGTTCCAACCTTCCCCGACGCCGAACCCTTCGTTGCCAATATCCTATTGAATCTGATGACGCTCCCGCTGGACCCTGGGATATCAGCCCCTCCAGCCGTCGTATAAATACCACCCCCATCTTCAGTCGTCATGCAATGATTGCCAATGGTGTTTTTTTCTATCAGGGAATACTGACCAACAAAAGTGATCCCACAATAGCCCACTGAATCGATGCTATTGTTTGCCACATAGGCTGAATCTCCGCTCACCGCTATGCCATGCCCTGTGCAGCAGCCAGGTCCCATGCCATCGGGACCGAGCAAGGTCAGCATAGCCGTACGTCGAATTTTATTGTTTGCCACCCAATTTTTCAATCCATGATTGATGACCGAATTACTTGCGGCACCAACGACGTCATTCGATTTTATCTGGTTATGAACGCCAGTTAGGCGTATCCCCGTTTGACCCGGAAAACGCACCGTGCAATTTTCCACCACAAGATTTTTACCTCCATCACCATGTATTCCAACAACTCTGGTACCAAATACTTTAATCCCCTGAACTGCAACAAAACTCGTTTTTGAAATAATGATACCTGCATCACGCACGGACACTTCAATTTCATCGAGACTCTTGTTTAGATAGTCTCTCCAACGCAAAATGGAGTCGTTCACAGAATAATACCAAGTCCCAGGCTTTGCAAAGGCATTCGCGTGATTGCTAAGGAAATAATAAGAGTCATGTAAATCTGCTGTTGGCATTTTATCCAACAGCAGCCGTCCACCGCGCCCATTCTTGACGGTATGTGTTTCCAGTGTCCACGGATTTGTCCGCATATGGATTGACGCACCTGACCAGTCCCCGCCGACCAAGCTTGTCGCGGCGACAGTGCTGTCGTTCTCGCCTTTGGTGGCGTATATCCAACCTGTATCGACAGGAAACCTGGCAACAGCAAGGGGATCCGACTCGTCGAAAATGGAACTGACGTTTCCGCCTACATCGATTTTTGCCGATCGGACCCCATCGACCAAGGTGCCTGTGACCAGTTCCGTTCCTCTGATTTCCGGATCGGGGTCCTGTTCCCTTCCGTAGGATCCGATCGTGATCGGCGAACCTTCCGATCCGGAGGCGGTGACGATCAGCGTCTGCCTGAAGACCCCGCCTCTCTTTAGACGGATTTTGTCACCAGGCTTCAGCGCCAACGCGTTCAACTTCGAGAAGGATTTCCATGGCGTCAATTCTCCTTGGGCTTCGACCGGCGTGCGGGAGTCATCGCCATCCGGCGCGAAGAAATACGATGCGCCATGTGGAAACGCTGCCGTCATCGCAAGCATCACAAAGGACCGGACACCTATCATCGACGTTTTCATCGCGCTCCCTGGAATGCTGGTAGGGATCTTCCTGACATTCATCATACGTTCTCCGACAAGGCGGAGTCAGTAGATTTCACCACCGCTGGATTGGGCCGACCCCTGACAATCGAGTCCTTCAAGCCCGATCCTTTCCATCGGGGGAAATCGCATGCCCAGTTGAGACTCGAAATTACGTACTTCCAGTTCAGAGAGAATGCGTACCGCGTACAGATCGGAGTGTTCATGCACGAAAATCATGAACTCCTGATCTCGGTGGCGATGGATCAGGAATTAACGTGTTTAGGTCTCGTTCAGCCTTGCCCTTGAACCTGGATCACGCGATAGCGAGGGATCTAGGCTAAACCCACCCGGCATGCCCGTCCGTGAGGATGTCCCGCAGTTCCAACAGGTCCTGCGAAGGAATCTCCCCCACACCCATTCCCGACGCGGAATCGGATGGCCAGAACCAAGCCCGCTTCTCCTTCGCATCGAGGTCACTCCAGTCCAATGGGGCACTCGATGCACCGGTCAGGACCTCGGCGGCGCCATCGACCGTACGAATCTTGAGGAAATACCCCGGGGCCTCGTAAAAGCGAGGTAAAGGCGACCCGCACCTTTGGGATCGCTTCCGTGGTCTTGGACCGGCCCCACCTGGCGCAATCCGAATTTCGCCAACAACACCCCCGCCAATGACTGGACCCTGGCAGAAAAGGCCAGACCTCCCGAAGTGTCGATGCGAAACGTTGGCCCGTTGGTTTTTTCCAACACCGCGCGGAGCTTCCCGAGGAGGTCTTCGACGATCTCCTTTCCGCGCAGTCCATCCAGCCAACGCCTGGGGATGGAGTGCTTTCCAAAGCGCAGACCGGCAATCCCTCCAGCGATGCAGGCGGTGGTGTCCGTATCGTTGCCGATCTTGACGGCGGCCTTCACGATCGCTTCGAAGGAGGGGAATTTTTGGATGGCAAAGGCGGTCCGGAGCGAATCCACCACATACCCCGACCCTGAACCCTCCTCGAACTGTTCCGGCCGAACCGACCACTCCAGCTCGTAGGTCGCCTGGGGATTTCCCTCGTAGATTCGCCGCAGATTCGCCAAAGCATTCGTCCAGGGTTCGGAGTCCTCTCGCAAGATGTTTCTGGCCCACAGGCAGTAGAGCGCACAACAAACCTTGGAGCGCAGATGGGCATGCGTGAGGTGCGATTGCTGGTGCGCCGCTTCCACGAGGTCTGCGTCGCTTCCACGGTGCCACAGGGCCAATGGCAGGACTCGCATGAGGGAGCCGTTGCCGTTGTCGTAATCGCCGGTCGCTCCGGAATTTTCCGGAGAGGTCCCGTTCATCAGGCATCGAATGGAACTTGCGGTGGTGATGCCTACATCGAACACGTTCTGGTCGATCGCCATCCCTTGGTTGTACCAGTTCACCATCCGCTGGGCGAAGTCGACTTGATCCAACCGACCGCACACCAGCAAGGAATCCAACAGACACAGGGCTTGGGCCCCGTCGTCGGACCAGGTGCCGGAGGAACACCCTCATGCGAACGACGGAAATTGGCAGGCGGATGGAATTCGATTTCCTCCAGACCCGGGATCTCTTCCGATTGCTGGAACTCGTAGGGAACGCCAAGCGCATCGCCCACCAGCATCCCGTAGATCCCGCCCTGGATCCGATCCCACGTCTGTTCGTTCATGGTTTTCCGCTGGAGTGGTGCAACAACCGGTAGTTGTCGGATTTTGTCGTTACGATGGACCTGCTGGGGTACAACAGCTCCGCCACACATGCATAGGAAGACTCATTTCCTGCGATTGGGCCCCTGTTCGAGGGATCCTGGAAGGGCCTGCAACTGTGCTGCCGAGTCCTTGGAAGTACTTCGGTGCGAATCGTCGAGAGCCTATTCGCCGCCGATCATGTTCGCACTCCCACTCATTTCAAAACCGATTCTCACCACTTTTTCCATCGCCTCAATCTCTGCATCCGTGAGTTTAGAGAATTGGGAGGCTCTCTTGGCTGCGGAGATCCGGCCATTGAACTGCACGCATAGATTCATGAACAAATCCATCTGACGATCCGGCAAGTCGACGATATGCCGCAAAAGCAGTTTGGTCGTATCGTAATGGCGCAAGAATTCCAATTCACTGGTTAGCTCTTCATGGATTGTCATCTCGGATAAAGCTGGACAGAGCTTCCACTTGAGCCGTCAAGTCCATGAAACGATACAGATCAGCGGTTTCATTGTGAACCATCTTCCCCTCAGAATCCAGCGCGAATACTGGATCTGCGGCAAAATTGATTTGAATATTCTTCCAAGGAAGCGTCGTAATCACGAGAATGTCAGGCATGGTTGCAGAAACAGGAAACACCATCCCGTTGGGGGTGTAGCCCCTTCGCGCGAGCACATTATGAATCAAGAAACGATGTATGCAGCCATTCCCGTCTTCAAACGGGTGCAAGAATACAAATCCATAAGCCAGAACCCCTGCATGGACAACAGGATGTACATCCTCGGATCCCATACGAGCATTCGACTCGATCATGCCACCCATGAGGAGTGGATGTCGTCTGGCTTAGGACAAACAAAGTGGATCAGCTCATTTTGGAACCGTATCAATTGGCCCACTAATTTTGCGTATTTCGATAACCACTATCCGCAAAGCGGGGATCAACGATTCTATTCTGAAGCTCAACAAGTCGATCCTTGGAGAAAAATTGGTCGTGCTCCGCGAAATGCAGCAGAGAAACAAACCGTTCCGTGCGATTCGAATCAGGTGTTTCTTTCTCGATTTCAAACGATGACTTGGTTTCCTTCCGGAACAAATATCCAAGTGCTCCGCTTCAACAATTCAGGAGAATATCCTTTGAAAATTTCCCAGCACATGCGGCGGAAAATTTGCTTGCCACTCGATGGCAAAAGTTTCGTCGTCCGGCGAACAATCGGGCAAAAGTCACGAGACCCCAGAAAATTATCAATGATACGATATCGAGGAGACGCGTGCCTGATTGCAAACCGTAGCCACCTAGTAGGATCAAGGATCGGCACATAATTGCATTTGGGAGCATCCGGAATGGGAAGGGTTTCTTGCCTCAGAAACTCGTAGAGAAACCAAACAGATCTACACAAAAAATCCCTGTTGGACTTTGCTTGAATGAATGCGATCAAGGATTCCCGGGACACAACCTGGAAGATCTTTTCGAGAATCCCCAAATGGATCCCATCGTACTTCAAAGCAAATTCTAGGTGATCCCAAGGAGTCTCCCCGGCCAGAAGGAAGCAGGGTAAGACCCACGGACAGTCGAGCCTTCGATCTCCACGACTCTCGAGCCCGCAACACAGGAATAGTGCCACTGCGGCTGGTCAAAGCAAGCTGGTAGTATTCAAGCAAAAGCCGTAACCGGCAAGTCTGCTGAACTGCTCTTGGGCCATTCAAGTACCTGTCTTCATTGGACTTCCCGTCAAAAATCTCTTCCGCTTATCAAAATACCGTTTCTTTTGATGTCCACAAAAAAATCATTCCGGGGCGTTGCGCACAACCATATGACAGAGTCACTTGGCACATCTCGGATTTTTGAGGCTCATAGAGGAACAAGGACGGACGCAGTGGGAGGTGCGAAGGGGACCGTGGATATCCGGACCGTGGATTTCGGTCCCGGTGGAATCCGGGTCGCAGATCAACCAATGGCGGGACTGCCATGGGATCCACACCTGTCTTCGGAGGGAGTCGATGGTGATGCTCCGCGCCGAAGTGTTCTTCGAGACCAGAGCACCGAATCGTCCGATGGCCCTTTCATCGTTCGCCTGGAAGGTCCGGCATTCCCTCCTCCAGCGCATCCAGGTCACCTTCACCCCGATGTCCTTGACCCCAAGTGTGCTTGCAAGACGCGAACACAAGCGCCACCCAACCGAACACACAAGGTTTTACCAATGCTACACCCCCAGGTTACTCATGCGATTCAATCCCTGCGAAACGCGCATTGGATGGGATACCGCTCAAGTGTTCCGAGTTACTGCAGCTTGGTGGTCAGGAACTTGCAGCCCGATCCCACCAGTGCTCCACCAGAGAATCGCCTCCTGTGTTCCAATGCGGGACACCTCGGGAAGGCTTTCCAATCGACCACGCCAAAGCACTCGCCCGGAGACACTTCGCACCTGAACATCGCCAGGCAGAAAGGCATTCGTGCTCTCCAGCGAGAGACGATTCCTGTGCAACGATCCGGCTGGATCGGGGGTCTCCCGCAATGCCCAGGTCTGGTATCCACCGGCGAAGATCTCCTTGGCCTTGAGATCCGCGGGGATGACCTGCTGCACCTTGCATCCCCAGACGAACACCTTGCCGTTCTTATCGAGGGCAGCCGCATGATAAGGTCCAGCCACGATCCGTACGATGTCCGTAAGCCCTTTCGGAAAATCGCAGGGGCTTTGCGAATTGGAATTCCAAGTGTCACCACTGTGCCATCCTTTTCAGGACCACACTGTGATAATATCCGGCAGCAACCGCAACCGCATCCGCGCCCACCGGAACGTCGGTTTGGTGCATGTTATTGCGCCCCCATCCCACAACGGTTCCGTCCGATTTCACAGCCAGCGCGTGGCCGGATCCAGCCGCGATCGCGGTCACATCCTTCAAACCGGCGGGAACCGACGTTTGGCCCTCGGCATTGCCGCCCCACGCCACCACGGTGCCATCCGCCTTGAGCGCCAAGGGCGAAATTCTCGCCTACGGGCTCCACCACTCCGGACAACCCACCGGGGACCGCCGCAGCTGAATCGGGAAGGATTCCCAAGGCCGTAACCGTACCGTCCTGACGTAATACGTAGGAACGATTGCTCCCGCCTGCAACCGCTATCACCTTTGGTTGCGACGCGGGAAGAAAGCTGAACTCGCCACTCAACCAAGTCGCGATGGATCCGTCCTGCTTCAGAACCGCACCACGGCCGTCTGTGACGGCAATCTTGATCGCATCGGAAAGAGTTCCCGCTGGCAAGGTGGGGTTACCGCCCCAGGCGACAACGGTGCTGTCTTCCTGCAAAGCCACCGATCCGGAGAACCCTGCTGCGATGGCCAAAACCTTTCCTAGACTTTTGGGCACGTTCGTCTGCCCGTACGAATTTGCACCCCAAGCCACCACCGTTCCGTCGGCCTTCAGCGAGCGCGTGATCCAATCCCGCGGCGATCGCCACCACACCCGCAAACCTGCTGGCGCACTCGCGATGCCCTTCCCCATGTGGCCACGGTACTGTCCACGGTCAGACCAAGACTGAAACCTCGACCCGCCGCAATGGCCGTGATGGGAGGAAGATTACCAGGCACATAACGCTCGTCTAGATAATTTCCTCCCCAGGAAGACACCTTGCCGTCCACCCTGAGAACCACGGTATGACTCGATCCAGCGGCGATGGCGATGACTTTCGTGACTTTGGATGCCTCCGACTGCCCGTAAGTATTACTGCCCCAGGAAACGATGGAGCTATCACTCAAGAGCGCCACGCAATGGGTTTGCCCTGTGGCGACAGCAACGGCACGTGTGATCCGCGGCTGCGGGATTTCGGCGTTGTTGCTACACTCCGATCCTCCCCACCAGAACACGGTGCCATCCTTCCTGAGGGAAAGCGTATGGGTCCCTGCGGAGGCGAAAGCGATCACATCCGTGAGGCCTTTGGGAACATTCGTGCCGCCGGAGCCATCGGCTCCCAAGCGACCAGTGAACCATCTGCCCTTTGCGCGACGGTGAAGTCGTTCCCCATGGAGATCGCCTTCACAGGCGCATCTTGATCCACTGGCCACCGATAGGAACGAGGTCCGAAGGAGGTGGCGGCGTGAAGGCAAGGAGGGTACCGGCACAAAGCAATCCGATAGCCGCAGACACGATGACCCGAGGGGAATGGCCAACCGTGGAATTCGGTTGGAGGGCCGCGAGCTTTCCAGACGGGAAAGTTCCTAACCTGCCGAAGACCAGAACGAACAAACGAGCGGGGTTGTGCACCATCGGAGAACTCCATTCCATCGTAAATTCGTATTGGAGTGCTCGCGAGGAACCTACTGGCCAGGGTCACCCTGTTCCTCGAGAGCTTGTACGCTCCCCCGAAAATCTAATTCGCAAAAAACCTCCATCACGCGAAACCCTTGTTGCGCAGCGGGATCTCCCGCCTTCGCCGATTCCGTAGCCTTCCAATCCGCCTCCTGCGCTCATGCCGGTCCGAAGGGCGATCACACAGGATCAGGATTTTTGACGCTTTTTGTCATCGCAAGAGGCTACCTGCGACGGGCGCGGACGGTGGCCATCGGCCAGGCTTGCCTAAATCCCCGAAAACCATTCAACACCAAGCGCTGAGGAATCCAGCACTTGAGGGTGTACAGGAATTTTCAGGATCAACGCCCCCTTTGAGTCATAGAATGTATGGTCACAAAGGATGATTTCTTCATCCAAAGGCATGGATTTCAACCTCTCCACAAATTCCCTGGCAAAAAGGATCATTTCAACGCTCGGATCTGTGACACCTTCTTCTTGCATGCGTTTACGCTTGGCATAAATTCCCAAATAATGCCGAACATCTAGACGAGCCATTTGCATTCCTTTTGGGATTAAATTTTGTTGCTCATTTTGCTACTCGCAGGAACGATGGACTCATTCACACGACTCCGTTAGGCAGGCTCCAACGGCGTTAAGGCTCCTTATGAAGGGTGAAGCTTATTAATTCCACCATTTTTCGTATCGATTTCGGCAATCATTCGGCATTAAAATTTTCCAAATCATTTATCATTTGCGCGCCTGTTGCTGCTTCCGTGCCAGTTGTATTCCATTTCAGTAGAGCAGCAGCAATCTCCCTGCGTTTGATAGCGTTTAGTGCTAATACTTTCAGTTTGCCGTCAAGCTTTCCAGAAATTTTTATTTGCGCGAATGCGGTCGCGCATGTTACCCTATCGCTTTGCAGTAGATTTACTACATCAACTTCAACTAGCTGCGTTGTGTTTTCAACAGAAATATCGTCGGCTGGAATGTATTTCATCCCCCAATATTCTTCTATCAGTACCTGAGGGAAGGCTGAAAAGTGTATTTGTTTGTTTTTCCGAATATCTTCTGTTATTTGCCCTAAAGTATCAGCGCCAGCATCGCTACCAAATGGTGCTTCCTCATCTCCACAGTCAAAATAAAAGTCCTTTGTGAAATGCTCACGAAATTTTGGGTGTGACGTCAAACGATGAAGTCCATTTTCCTCATCATCCAAATAGGTATGATGAGAGGCTTCAAATTCCGAATAAAGCTTATACCCTTTCTTTTCTTTAGAATTTACCAGCTTTTTTACTTCAGATTCACACTCTTCTGCGGAATCAAATTCTTTGATTTGGTATTTCCCAATGGAGCCAGTTTTTCCGTAATTTACAACAAATGCATTTTCCGAGTATTCAATTCGCCAAAATTTATCACTTTTGCCATCCTTATACCTATACGCAGTCATAGAACCTCCAGATTTAGCAGGATGCTGAAAAATCCGAATTTCAGCCATTCTGAGCCGGAGATTTCATTTTCGTTGACAGAAATTGCATCCACCTCAAGCGCCCTTCCTGATGGTTGATGTCCTGTTTTTGATGTGTTGTCCTGTCGATGATGGCCACAACGCCATTTTGGGCGCTCATTTGCCTCTCATTCACGCTGTTACCGCCATAAGTCGGCTCATTCGCACGAGGTTGAAGGCCGAACAGGCAAGCGTAAACAGGCCAGAGACAGCCTCCTTGCCTCGAATCTTCACTTGACGCAAACACGCTGAGAGCTTCATCCATCCGAAGACCTGTTCGATCCGTTTCCTGCGTCTGATGCTGGTCTTGTAGCCCTCCGTCGCGGCGATTTCGTCGGACACCGAGGATTGCCGATGTGGCCCCTTGTTTTGCGCCACATGGGGGATCGTATTCATCTGGTGGCATATCTCCACGAAGCCCTTGTTGTCGTAGCCCTTGTCGGCTCCCAGCGTAATCTCGTGATCTCCTTCCATGCGCTCGAGCATCGCCAACGCCGACCAGGTTTCACCGCCCTCTCCACAGGCTTGGCGGAGATCCGATTCAACCACCAATCCACTGCGATTTTCCATCATCGCGTTGCCCAAGTAGCTGGGCTTGGCGGCTGTATTGCTGCTCTTTCGAGCAAGGCGAGAATCCGGGTCTGTGCTTGACCGATGCGTGGAATTTGAAAATGTCTCTCCCCGAAAATCTCGCAGGTTGTCCTTGCCAGTGCGCGGCTTGGCGTCATCGGTTGATGGCTCACTTGACGGCTCCGAAGGAGGTGGCGATGTGGGCGCATCATCGTCTGAATCCGAAGTCATCGGCTGCAAGCTTTTAGTGCTTGCCCAAGCCTGAAGGAGGGTGCCATCGACACTGAAATGATCGTTGGACACGAAGCCTTTTTCGCGAGCTTGCTCCACCACGCGAGCGAGGAAATTGCGAGACATCTCTGTGGACAGAAGTCGGTCACGATTGTGGGTATAGACCGTTGGAACCCATGCTTCCTGGTCAAGCGGCAGATCCAAAAACCAGCGGAAGGTCAGGCTATCATCGATGCGTTCGCAAAGCTGGCGCTCGCTGCGAATGCCGTAGATGATCTGTAGGAGAGAGCCCTTGAGCAACTGTTCTGGCGGAATCGAAGGGCGACCACCTGCCTTGTAAGCCTGGTCAAACTCGGAGCTTAAACCTTGCAGAGCCTTGTCACAGATCTCCTTGATCTTGCGCAAAGGATGGTTCGGACGAATACGAGCATCAAGGTCAACAACAGCAATGAAACTGGGATTGGATTGGATGCGGCCGCGCATACTACAATTTACGACAGAATCTGTCGTAGCGCAGGTGATTTGAAGGGTTTTTCAGCGTCCTGTTAGACTTCCATTGATTGGAGCGTGCCGTTTTTTGTTTGCATTAATCTGCATTGCTATATCACCTGCACGATGATACCTCGAGTTCTTTTTATGCATTTTCCATCCAGCCTCGGAAATATCCCTAACCACGGCTATTCATTCCTCCGTAGTTTGCTTTTCATTGTGGTTCACCCCGAAGGGGATGGGCGGCGGGGGATTGGATAGGAGCGGTGGTTGGGCGAAGGAATTTTTTGGCGTCCAGGTCGGGAAAGTCGAATTCGAGTTCCTTCCCGGCCGGGCAGCGGTTGACGATCAAGGGCACCGAACGGATGGTTTTCGCAGCGATCACCAGGGTGTGCGTGGTGTCGCTGGAATCCGTGCAGATTGGAAAACAGCGATTCCCTTCTTGGGGTCAATGATGTGGATGGTGAGCTCCTCCGACCTTCCAGCCTCCCCGGTGTAGGCAAGGCGGTAGGTTTGGGGGAGATGCGTTTTTTGCCAAAGGAGTTTCAGTGCCCAAGGCCCCTCGCCGGTCCATTCGATCACCGTGGAGTCGTTGACCGACCACTGGGAATGGAACAGAAAGTCGCATGGCTTGTAGACCACCAAGGCACCCTGGTGGAGACGCAGGGAACCCAGGTTTTCCAAGGCAGGAGATTTCGCACCCTGCCAAGCCTCAAACCCCGCTCGCGCAGGAGGTCCAGGGAAGTGGCATACGACATGGAGTCGTGGGAACCCAGGGAGAAATTGGTCAAACTCCGGTAGAATCGGGAATCGCGACTGGGATCCACGAACACGGCCACGAGCTTGCCATCGCGGACCTGCTTGGACAGGTAGACGGTATCCTTTTGTGTGGAATGCACGTTCACGACAAGGCAAACCAGCAGGGAAATCCATAGGCGGTGAATGAAGGAGAACCACTCTGGCTCGTCCCCAGTTGGGAAGGTTTCACAAGGAGAATCATAAATCCTCCCGGTCCTATCTCCTGGCACCTCGGATCAAGGTGACCAAGGCCTCCTTGAAAAAGCCCCAAGCGAAACTCAAACCGACGAAGATCAGAAAGGCGCCGATCCCGTACAACAAGAACTTTCCGGTTCCCACCCGTTTGCCTTTCAGGTCTCTTTCCAACTCCAAACAGGGATCGTTGGTGGAGGACTTCTGGAAATCCAGCTTGTTGTACCAGATCTTCCTCACCTTTTCGGGAGATTCCAGGTTCGTGGTCAACTTCGAGGTATACGACACACCTCCCACGTGGAAGTCGTAGGTGTGGATGTAGAACTTGTAATCTCCCAGATACCCTGTCTCGGAACTGTCCCGGCGCACACCGGTCGCCACCGCGGAGTTCTCGCAGAAATCCTGCAACTCCTGGATCGACTCCTGGCTGATCGTCTTGTCTCCTTGCTCTGCGACAAACCACCCCGCGAGCGCAAGCACGCTGCCTACGAGAATTTTGATGAGTCGATATTTCACGGACTTTGCCCCTTTTGAGGGAATGATCGGAGTGTAGCATGGCCGTTCCAGGGCGAGTCCCCGGCGCCGGAGTCCCGGCGTTAGTACCTCTGGTCGCGGGCACGGGGCGCGGCAGCCCCGTGAAAACGGCATCCGGGCCGCCCCGGGAAAAGCCCAACGCAGTTGAAAAGAAATCCCGGCGCAGCCAAAAAACCTACTGGCGCCAGTACAACCTCCCTTTGGAAAACTTCTTCCCTGTCCAGATCAGATCCATCCGATCCCCCTTTCCATACGCTTCGTAAACATCCTTGGAGCCTTCATTTCCCCACTTGGCAACGATATTCTCGCCTTTGCTAGGCAATTCAAAAAGAAGCGAAACCAGAACGTCAGCCTTTTCCATTTTTACAAGCTGTTCCTTGTAATTACCAACAAAGAAATCCGCAAAAATATCCGGGATAACAAGCTTCCGATCGATCGGCTTGAACGACTTCCCGTTGTACTCATAAAAATCAAACCGATCCATGGTACAAACAGGCCCGCAACTCTCCGTATACACAGCGATTAATTTTTTTGAATTCTTCAGATTCCAGCATCGCAACTCAATATAACTCTTCAAAAAGCCCGTCACCTTGAGGTAGCCATTAGGTAAACCCGAGGTATCGATCTTAGCAAACTTAACACAGATTGTATCCGCATCTCGAAGCGAATCAATTTTTAAACCCCGTGAATGCCGGATGATCTTCGTCCTTATGTCCTTCGATAATCCAAAGATGGAACTATCCGGAATCGTTTCAAAAAAATCAACGATCGTCTGACCAAACACGGAGGCATTGGCTAATGCAACCATCATCAACATCGCAGGCAATTTCATGTTCCGCCCCTATTGGCAACACTCTGTGAAAGAACGAATCATTTTAAGGGATTGAAAGTAGCTCCAGCGTAATCTCCAAATCAGGGAGGAGATTCTCCAATGGATCATCTCTATCTACGCCTTCGTAGCAGCTGCCTTTTGCGACCCAGATTCATATCCACCCACTACTCCACTTGCTTGGCCAAACAGAATCAAAGTGGTGCGTCAGCTTGGTATTTAGCGTTTATCCTTTTCTCCACCACATCTCTCACATAGAATATGATCATCGACGTAACAAACATATATGGCTGCACGAATATAATCACAAACCAAGCTAGCCCATCTCTTGGATCACTTGCCATCAAGTCAACAGACGCAATCCAATTAATCCATTGAGTTGATACCAACCCCAAGCATACAACTCAAGCCTCATTTTTTTAAACAATCCAAATAGCCACCACAAAATCGCAGGCCACACTTGATACAGCACAGATACAGAAAATGATTTGCCGCTAAACATGATATCCATTATGAACTTAAGATTGATGGCGCCAGGCGTATTTGATATCTGGTTTGCCAAGTAAAATAAAGCCGTGACCGCAATAAATACTCCCGCAATCAAGCTTCTGTTTATCGTCTTTATGGATAACAATGGCATGACAGTAATCACCAATAGCGATGGCAAAAAAAACTGGTGACCACAATCAAATCTTTAAAGTACAAAAGCAAGCAAAAAGAAGGGCGGCGATGATCGCTTTTCCCACTGATAATATGCGCTCTTTTGATTTCGATAACGGAGGGCTTTCGTAGATATTCCATCATTTGCCAATCAACTTTCCCATCGCTAAAATTCGATCAAGGACAGTACTTGAAACTAGAACAACTCCGCCTGACGGTGTAGCGAACAAATTTCCCCACCAGCTCCCAGCAAATCAACACGGCTCCTGGGGCACCTCACCGCCCAGACCCGCATCCATCGCCCTATGCGACCCAATCCGCGTCCCCACGAGGATCGGGCATGCCCGATCCCTACGGAACGACTGTCCTGAACACCACATCGCCCCCCCTGAACAAAGCCATTCGCCATTGCATTGGGCGATTCATGAATCGCCCCTACATTCCCGTCACCGTGTCACCCCATCAAGCCTCCCGGCCAGCGAAGCGATGCCGGGATCAGTACAGAAACTGACCCACAGATCGTGGATGCAGACGAAGTGAAACGAGCCATTCCGATCCCGAAGGCGTACGCGCCGGTACGTCGAGGGATCGGAATGGCCCGTTGAACGAGTATGCGCCGCGAGATGTGGGTCAGAAGCCGGCCAGCGAAGCGATGCCGGGATCAGTACAGAAACTGACCCACAGATCGTGGATGCAGACGAAGTGAAACGAGCCATTCCGATCCCGAAGGCGTACGCGCCGGTACGTCGAGGGATCGGAATGGCCCGTTGAACGAGTATGCGCCGCGAGATGTGGGTCAGAAATCGGCGAGAGCGCGATGAAGGACCAAGCCCGACGCAGACCTCACCGAAAGCACCATGGCCCCGCGGTGGGCGGGCAGGTCGAGCTCAACGAGTCCTCCGCCGGCGAAGGCGGCTTGAGACAGAATTTGGCCATCCAGGGAAACGACACGGACCACCGACGGCTCCCGCCAGGGAAGCGACAGGCTCAGGCGGGAATTGGCTCTGGCCACCACCAAGGACTGCTGGGCCTTGGCAGACCGGATCCCGGAAAACCCGTCGTTGTAGAGATCGGGCTTGGGAGCCTTGTCCACCCCTGCGCCCAGCCAGAACCCCAGGTGGGGAGGCTGGTTGTAGGCGCCGTTCTGCCAACTCATGGCCAGGCGGTACACCGGATCGTGCGCGAGGGTGTAGAGGCGATGGCTGGTGGACGTGGTGGTGGTGGTCAGGTACAGGTTGGTGGCATCGTGCAGGATCACCTCTTCGCGCCAATCGCCCAGGATGTCGCCGCTGAAGTTGGGCGTGTTCTTGGTGCCGTTGCAGGCGGATCCCTGGAGAGTGATCAACCGGGTGGTGCCGGCGCCGGTCCACTTGTCCACCTTGTTGCCGTCCAGGAGATCGTCCTGGAGATCGCCATCCCAGTACACCCGGAAATTGACACTGGGCTTGGCGGCGGACAACTGCTTGCCCTTGCAGGAATAGACCCCTGCTCCCGCCGAAGACCACATTTCGTGGCCGGGCGAGGTGGCATCGATGTCGCCGGCCATGCCGCGTCCGTTGTCGGAGTCGTAGTTGGTGCCCCACAAGATTTTGCCGGTGCGGGCGTCGTGGAGTTCGTGTCCGTAGGCCACACCGGCGTCTTCGTGCACTTCCCAGACTTCCAGTCCGGGATTGTCCGGATCCAGGTCGCTCATGTGCATGGCATCGCCATGGCCCAGCTTGGTGGAGTACATGAACTTCCCGTCGTGGTCGATGGCGCTGGCCCCTTCGATGATCTCGTCGAAGCCGTCGCCGTCCACATCGCCCGCGGACAAATTATGGTTTCCCTGTCCGGCCGAAGCGCTGTTGGGATTGTTCGAATCGAAGGCCCAGCGCTGCTTGAGGGTCTTGCCGTCCCAGTCGTAGGCGGTCAGAGCCATCCGTGTGTAGTACCCGCGCTGGAACACCATGCTGGGGTTGAGTCCCCGCGCACCGGTGGCGCCCAGATAGGCGTTGGTGGCCAAAAACCGGTCCACCCGATTTCCGTAGCCGTCGCCCCACGCCGAGACCGTGCCGCGCGCTGGCACATAGTTGACCGTGCCCATCTCCTTGCCCGTCTGTCCGTTGAAGAGGCTCACGTATTCCGGTCCGGTCAGGACATATCCGTCGGCCGTGACGTAGGACTTGGAATCGTCGTCGTTTGCGGCAGGCCCCAGAACCAGGAAAGCGCCCGATCCATCCTTGGTGCCGGGTGCGGTCTTGCAGGCCACTTCCGCCTTGCCGTCGCCGTCGTAATCGGCCACCAGCACCTGTGTGTAATGGGCTCCCGCCCGGATGTTTTGCCCCAGATCGATGCGCCAGAGCCGTTTGCCTTCCAGCGTGAGTCCATCGAGGTACACCTTGCCCGTGACGCCCGCCTGGGAGTTGTCCTTGGCGTTGGCCGGATCCCATTTGAGCACCAGGTCCCAATCTCCGTCGCCATCCAGATCGCCCACCGACATGTCGCTGGGTGAATAGTCTGTTCCTGGGCTCTGGAGGGGAATCTTGAGGACCTGGGAAGCCCATGCCTCCACGCCCGGCGACGCTGCCTGTTCCACCCCACCGGACACCGCTCTGACGCTGTAGACGGTCCCGGTTGTTCCCGAGGGGTCCACCAAGTTGGTGGCTCCGCTGATGGGGGTGGCATTGACCTTGACGGTACCGCGGTAGACGTTGAACGCCAAGCTTGCCGGATCTGTTCCCAGCACGCGCCAACCCACGAACACGCCGTTTGCCACCTTCACGGCGACCACTCCGCGATCCAAGGCTTCGAGGTTGCGGGGTGCCGCCCAAGCCGCTGTGGCGAGGGCAAGTCCAATGGTGCACGCAAGAGAGATCGGAAGTTTCACAAGTGGCCTCCTGGAACGATGGCTGTGGTGTCGACACGAAGCTATGGTCGGGACGCCACCACCGTGAGGCCGTATCTGGGGGTGTTGCCACGTTTCGTTGAAGCCGATTCAACGCCACCGCACGGGCGACTTCCTCCGAGCGAAACCGGCGCCGGGGAAAAACCGCATCAGACATATTCCGGCAATCCAACCGAATTGAGGGGGTCCGGGGACGAGCGGAATGGAACGGCCAAAAGGGCAGGCGATACCGATCGCGTCGCTGATGATCCAGCCAAGAGACCGTACGGTCATTCGCATAACAACCTGGCGGCTTGTGGCATGGCCGTTCCAGGGCGAGTCCCCGGCGGCCGGATCCCCAAGTGGCGCCGGAGCCCCTTGGGCCGCGGGCACGGGGCGCGGCAGCCCCGTGAAAACGGCACCCGGGCCGCCCCCGGTCCCACGGCGGAAGCCGGAAAACGGCACCGGACCCGCGTCCGGAATACGCCCAACGCAGTTGAAAGAAAGCCTGGCGCAGCCGAACGAGCCGCAGGCCCCCGATTCTAGATTCTACCGATGCGTCCCCTCCACCCCAGCCTGCTTTGTGCGTTCGCGATGACCTTCCCCTTGGCCCACGGGGGCGAAGGTCCCTTCCTTCAAGTCGGAGAACATGCTCGATCGGCACGCGGCTTCGTGCCTGGGGGGTGGAATCTGGACACCGTGGTTCGCGGCGACCTGGACGGCAACGGGAAACCCGATTTGGCGATGGTCTTTTGGGACCATTCCCCGAATGCGGAAGACCCCCGAGACGAGGAGGTGAAGCAGAAGTTCCCCGAACCACCAGGAAGCAGCGACAAGGTGAGGATCCTGGCGGTGGCCTTGGCTGACTCCAAAGGCTACCGCCTGATCGCCGAAAACGACACCATCATTCCGGAATGGAGCTATTGGAACCAGGCCGACCCGCTCGATGGGATCGCCATCAAAGACGGGAAATTGTCGCTGGACCTGGAAAATATGATGACCTTCGGAAGCTGGGAGATGCGATTAACCAACTTCGAATTCGGATGGTCTGAAGGAGCCCTGCGGCTATCCGGTTTCCGCGCCACGAATTTCAACCGCCGCACCGGCGGAGGATCCCTCCAAACCTTCGACGCGAAGCGCGGGCTGATGGCCATCTGCAAAACAGACGACGAGACCATTTCATCAAGGGACATGGACGATCTCTGCAACCCGCCAGCCACCCAAGACACGACGCACTTCCCGCCAGGCGCCAAAATCCGTCTGCAAGACATCCTCACCGATGGCCTGAGCTACGACCCCGCTCCGGAAATCTCCCCGTGATCGCTCCGCTTGCCCGGGAAGCACCCCGGTGAAATCCTCACCACAGGACTACCCCCCTTCCTCGCCGGAGGCCCTCGCGTTCATCCGCGACGCACTGCATACCAAGCAATCCCGCCGCGAGTTCATGGCGCTGGTTGTCGCGGTGATCGGTCTGTTAGTGGCGTACATCCCCTATGGCGTGGGGATCGTCGCTTCGTTCTTCGCAGGTGCTTGGCTCGCCCTCCTCCCGATTTTCACAACCAGTCCTTTCGATGCCCGATCCGTGGTGGTGCCGTTCTGGATGATCGTGGTCGCCCTGACGGGAAACCTGCAGATCGTGTTCAGCCTCATCGCGTTTCGCCGCAAGAGCATCTGGCTGCAAAATCCGATCGCCAAGGTGGGAACCTTGGTCGCCCAGCTGTACTGGTGCTACCCGGGTGTGATCCTCTATTTCTGGTACGCCTGGGTCGCTTCGAGCGCGTTGCTGTTCATGATCACCCCGCTCGAACACTTCTCATGGGAAAACATCAAAGGCCGCAAGCCCTCCAGCCGCCTCCCGGCTGACGACGTGTATCCGTGATTCGAGGTTTCTTATGAATTTTCTGGCCACCGCGCCTGAAAAAATTCCCAACGCAGTTGAATTGTTGAGCCCGTCACCTACTCACTGATCAGGTGCACACGGTAGGATTCCCGTCGTGCGGCTACCCAACCTGCGGTCCAGCATCCATCGGGCACCCACACCGCATCGAGTTGTTTCTCCCGGAAATGAAGGATCAACCGCAAGCCATCTTCGTCATCGGCCCAGATCAGAAAATTGGCGGAACGCGCAAAGGCTCGGGTGGTGGAGTTTCGCTCGACTTCTTCTTGAGTCGCGCCCCTCCGGAAACGGCCCCCACTGATCGCCGACATGTCCCCGAAATAAAAGGCTCCTTGTCCAGGAATTTGGATCCAGCCATCCCCTACCTCCAGCGGATCGGCAGCGGTATCGCTTTTCCCTTCGCAATAACCATGACGAAGCGTGAAACCCTCCCAGATGGGTGGTGAAAGAATCGTGTCCCGGATGATTTCTCCATACATCTGCTCTCCGGTAGTGTCCACGATCATGCTTCCGATCACAGACGTCACTTGATCAAGATCTGTCTGAACGGCAGAGGCCATTGCCAACAACTTCGATGCTGCCTCGGGGCAAGTCAGTTCTTCGATCTGCGCTCCGCTCGACCGCAGTCGGGAAACCACCTCCGCATCGCAGAGGGGAACCTTCGCAAGACGGACACCTGGGATCGACCTTTTTTCGATGGTCATCGCCAGCACGGAGAGGTCGCCCTCCTCCACATCCAACGTATCCAAGGTCTTCATCACCCGAAGATCCAGGTAGGGGCTCCGTACCTGCCTCAACACCAGAGCCCGAAGCGGCAATGGCGACAAACCCCTGGCAAAGGTGGAAACGACTCTCCCCTCGGAAACAGCATGCGACAACCGGCACCCCGTGAGTTCCAACCTCCTCAAATGGCCATCCACCTTCAGCCTGCGCGGATCGAATTCCTCCGCGGCATCGGTGCAGACCAAAGAAAGCGACACCACTCTCCCCATAGGATCCTTCACTCTGCCCGACGAGCGAAACCTGCCGAGATTTTCCGCCAGCCACCGGTCCAGCCTCGCCTCGATGTCGCTCGGTGCGCACTGCTGGGCGCTTCTCCAGCTCGGAAGGGCTTTATCCAACCAGGAAGCAACCTCCAGAGGAAGTTCCCCACACAAGCCCCCTGCATCGATCCGGAGAGAATCCGGGAAAAACCGCTTCTCTCCGTAGGTGTAATTCTCCGCTGGCAACGTCCAGATCACGAGGGAACGGAAGTCGACCGTCACGCGCCCGTCGGTTTCTGTCATGTACTTGCGCGATGCCAGTGGTGAATATCCATTGGACTCCAGGACATCCTTCACCCATGCGTCGATGAACAACGGCTCCCGAGGTATGGCGGGCTGGGTGGTGTCGGACACCACTTCCGCAGGGACGCCATCTTGCGTACCGGAGCGATGCGCAAGGAACAGATACCCGCACACCGCTCCAATTCCGAGCAGGAAACCGAGGACCAGAAGCTTGCGCTTAAAAATTCGGTGTATCCAAAAGTGCCGAATTCTGTCCGTCCAACGATTGCTCATGGTGTCATCTCCTCCAAAACGTTCACATAAGGCAGTACCCAAGCAGTGGGACCCAACGTACGACTGACTTTATCGGATGAGAAGATCATCCTTCGAGCGGGAAAAATCTGTGATGAAGGTCACATGGACGCAAGTCGTGATGCGCAAGGGCACTTCCATTGCCCATGGGTCGGGGGCGTTTGGGATCAGTCGTCCAACCTGAGTTTCAAGGAGTGTTCTTCAGAATCGCCATCAGGTTCACCACAAGAATACTTGACCGCTTTGAAAATACCCGATCCAGTAACCTTGCCGGATTTTCCCACTTGAAGACAACCCGATGCATGCGCCGCTTGGAAGCAAAGTTTTCCAGTCCATTTTTTACCAGGGGAACCTAGGCTTTTTACAGTCCAGTAATTGGAATGAGAATCACTATAGGACCGATCCGCGGCCCCCGGAATCCAGGGGCTAGACCAAAAGAATTCGCAGATTTGTTCGATTCCTTGCTCGACCAATTCTGTGGTATCCAGTTGCTGGCAATCCCAACCGAGGCAGGTTTTCCAGCCAGACAATTTGCGAAATCGTGGAACACCTGAAACCTTCCCGTGAGCATCGACAACAACACACCCCTCCCCTAATCCAGTGGATGGGAGTAGGCATATTGCATCAGCATCACCCTGCGAGTTCTTAACCTCCCAGTGCTCGAATTTCAAATTATTACAGAACGCTTTTGACCTTTTGGCAGGAGGGAAGCAGGTTGAATATCGATTCCACCTCCAATTCTGATAGCTCTTGAATATTTCAAACAAATTAGGAACTCCACGCATCAAATTTCTGCGCGCAGAATCGATCACGGAAGACACTCTGCTATCGTCATCAGCCAATCTTGACGAGTGGTCTTCACCCCACAACACTTTCCAGGAGGCATTGCTTGAATCTGAACTCTTCTCCATCAGAAACGCCACTGGGAAGGTTTCTATGCCAGAATCAGTTTCGGAAATCCATTGGTAATTCAATCCAAGCTGAACAACTTTAAAATCTCCAAACTCCAGGCAATAATCTGTAGCCATTTTTACAAGCATCAATCTACGGGAAATTTTGGCCAAGGCACCATTCATTGGGAGCCTTTTTCGCTTCAAGGATGACAATCCATAAACACTTGCAATCGAATCGATTAAAGAAGACCCGCAACTTCCGTTGTGAATAATCGACCCCTGCCCAGAAAAGAAAAACACCTTCCCATTTGCCAATGCCACACTTTTTGAGCTATTCATTTTCTGAAAAATCGCACCATTCTTTGATTTTACCACCGGAAACCCCAATGGCTCATCCTCTGATTGCCATACGTTTTCTTTTAGAGCTGGCGCCTTAACCTTGGGTAGGGGTGGAAGGAACGACTTCTTCAGCGAGCTGATTAAGGAACGTGGCGCGCAGCGCAATTCACCATCTTTTCTGCGGATGTAAGTGACTTCTCCTTTGTCTTTAGGGCACTCCAGCCATTCGTTTGCATTCCTCTGGGACATTTCATGCTCCGAGGATGAATATTCCATCACAACCTGACCTCCTCCCACCTTGCGAGGAAGTGCCCCCCATTTCAAAGCGCTTCCGCGGAGAGGATCTCCAGATCCATTCAATTCTAGCGTATCTGGAATGCATCGACAGCACGAATCTGCTGAATCACACAATGAGCCCTGAGGAACAATGAAAACCGTATATTCTTGACCCAGAGCGATCTTCGCAGCCGCATATTTCTTTGAGCCGATACAATGGATATTCGCGCGGTACTTCTCTCCATCCCAGATCCCTCCCAGGGAAAGCGTGCACGACTTGGCTGGCATGATCAGCCCTTCCACGGTGTCCCCTCGCTGCGCAAGCCACGCCTCGTTGAACTTCAGGGATAGAGTGTCACCATTGGAGCCATAGGTGACCCGCCGATGGTACACGCTTTCTAGGCGAGGCGCGAGCCATTGGGCGTGGGCGGATTGCAGCGAAAGGTGGACGCCCAAAACAACGCCCTGTAGAACCCTTTTCTTCGCTTTTGAAGAGATCATGAACACCAATTTAGATTTGCCACATCTTTTTTGATCCCATAGAAATTGCACCAAATTCCACTACTAATACACCACCAGCCACAACCTTTACTCCCTCTTATCTCTAATGCATCTTGCAGGAGCATAATCAGGCTTTACTACATCAAACATAGACAGCAATTTGAAATTTGGCCGAACAAAACCATTAGAATCAAGATACTCCCGGGGAAATCGCTCCAAATCAATTACCTGTTCACATCGATCACCCTCTGAATACGACCGATCTATGCATCCTTTGGGGTGCGCAGCAAGAAAGGTTGGCGAACGATTGGGGTGCAACCAAGGACCAATTGGAGGCCGCGTATAGTAATTTGCAGAGAACTTGAATGGATCCATTCCTGGCTCACCAGAATGCCATTTTCCTGGCGCCATCAAAAAGAACCACAACTGATGTGGGGAATACTGCTTTTGCAAGGACGAGTCCACAAAGCGGAACAGTTCTTGCCAGTCATAAATTGAAGGCATATGCCAGCCGTCGGGACAGATTTGATTGGCGTCTTCCGATCGATACAGCCGCCCAAATTCGGCGCAATTTCGATTCCATTTTCCAGAATCCTCCACTGACAAGCCCCAGCAGATACTGCCAGAATCTCTTTTCGACTTGGAGAGATTACTCTTCATCCAGATTTGGTTCCCGATCGTCACCGAACTGGTATCTGCTACATGGACCGGCTCGTCTATTTTCATGGTTTGCTCTCGCGAGTTCAGGTAATGAATTTGTGGTGGATCTTGTGGCAGCACTCCATCCGTGCTTTTCAAAGCGACGATCTCCGAACCTTTTCCCTCGATCACAGGATGAGACTCAGCTCCATAGTTTTGACCCCAAGAGACCAAAGGGTATGTGGCTGTCCAGCTGCTGTCTGGCCCAGGCCGAAACCAAAATCCTTTAGTCTCATTTTGGGATCGACGAATATGATTGATAAAAATTTTGAAATCACTGGAATCACTAGCACTTTTTCGAAAGAAAAAAATCGGTTTTGGCGGAAGTGGTGGATCCCCCTCCAAACCATAATCAGAAATTTCATTTTTCACCCAAAACGCGTATCTATGGAAATCTTGGATGCGAATTATTTCATTCAAAAAAAACCGCGAGTCAATTTTCCCTGAAGCAGCAGAAATAATGGGAGGTAGTAAAAGATCAGGTCTTTTGTCGGAGTTCGCCAAAACAATTTCGCTAATCGCGAAATTTCTCGACCTTGCTCCCACATAATTGGAGGAAGAAGCTGGATAAATCGCAAATCGAAAAACTCTGCCGCTTCGCCGAGTTTGATCAACCCACATTTCACCTAGTTCCCCCTTTGCACCATCCCATTTGAATGGATGGAGGGAATCCCATCTTTGCCAAGCCCCTATATACGCCAGTTCTTTGTAGCTTGGAGCTGTCCCGATCCATTTTCCATCAAGATCGACTTTGACGTAAGGCGAAGCAATCATCAGGTCTGTAAGACGTTCTCGCAATCCAGAGGCAATCGCCAACTGTCGAATTTGAATAGGCTTTTCAAACCGAAATTCTAGAGAGGGTTTCGTATCACTCACCGCTGGCCTCCACGGCGTTGACAGATCGCCATCGATCAAGTTCAATGATCCTCCGCGAGCCCCATAGAATGAATCAACCGAGGAAACGCTTAACGTGCAGCGAACCCCGTGGATTTCAACAAATTGTCGAAGATTCATCGAGGGACTGGCGGATGCCAGAGCTGATCGAATCACTGTCAGCAAGAGTAAGGAGATCATTCGCATCACCATTCTGTCTCTACAGGAAAGGTTGTATCTTTGTTCTTTCTCACAATTGCATGAGATCCATTTCCAACATCCTTGATACTATAATTTTCACCCGCATACTTTTTCTCCCCCTCAAGAAGTGATGCTTCATTGATCCAGTGCAACGAATCACTGATCAAAGGTAAGGACCGCAAAAATCGCGAAGGATGAAAATAATGCAATTTTGTACCGGAAGCTGGAAGTGGAATTTGTTTGGCAATCGCATCGCCCCACCAGGAATATGGCTCAAAGGATTCCCAATCCCACCGAAAGCCATTTGCATCCATTTCTTTCCGACTTTTATTCCCTCCTAGATCCCAGGGCGGATCCATAAGAAGAATGATCCCATCGAGGATCCTTCGAATAGCTTGATCAGATGACCAAATCAATTCTCTCTTCAGTAAAAGCGAAGCCTCATTACAATTTTCTACAGCCGCCAGTTTTTTTGCGCTATTAGAATCTGGAGCAAAGTGGACCTTCAGACAATCCGCGATCCTTTTTGGATTTGCTGGAACTACAACAGGGTACGCATTTTGTATTCGTCCAGGAAGAATATAGCGGAAAATAACCAATCGGGGATCAGGTTGCGAGCCTTCTATAAATGGTTGAGCAATCACCTGAGCCCAATAAAAATCTGAATCATCAGGGAAATTCATCAGATAACTTACACCGCCTTGCGAAGATTGCTGATTCACCAGCTCTTTTCCGTCCTCAGAAATCACCCTAATTTGCCACCTGATTTTGGCGAGATTTTCCGCAGTTAACCCATTTGCTACTGATTCAACTTCGAAACGTGCATTCTGCCCAGCCAACACATATGAATTCCCTGGCCGTACCTTTGTGATCAAAAAGGATGTTACAGAAGGGAATTCAGTTAAAGCAGCCAACGTTGGTGGATGAGCTGCAACATCTAAGGGCTGAAGTTCGTTCTCGTAAATATTCGCCTTTGAAAAAACCTCAAAATGAAGGCCCTTATTTCCGCCCAATGATCCGGGATATCCAACTTTCTCACCTGGTAAGACAGGAATTGAAAGCTTGTTTATCACGCCCGCCTTAAGCTTTACATTTTCTTTCTTCGCTCTTTTGATCCAAGGAACATCAATTTCTGCGTCGAATCCCTTCGAGAACTCGCCTAAATTCATTAGGAGAGTGAACACTGGCTCTATTGTTCGATGAAAGCGATGTCTTATCAGCAAAAAGTTCGGGCTTCCATATTTTATCTTCTCATCATCAGTATTTTTCCCTGAAAAACGCGCCGCAATAATCTCGCCAGCCATCGGAGCAAGGACCATTTCTCTATCGTTCGCTGTTATCAAATGAATACCACTGTGCCAATGTGTATTTCCACTGATTGGAAATGTGCCACTGTTTTCTTCTTCTATGACGCGCTGATCTAATGAAAAGTGCTCTATTGAATGTATATTGCCGAAATTTTGCGACCTTGGCTCGCCCAAAGGCGACGAACACTGAGACTGCAAGAAATGCTCAAAAAACGCAGCGCCCACGAGTGTGTACGTTAATTTACCATTTCCACCAGAAGCTGGTGGCCGAATTTGATTGGATTCAACTCCAGCAACGGAATGATCACTCTATTAGCGCCATAAATCTTTTGTACTCCGACCAACCATGAATCACATGGCAACCAGCACTATTTGTCTCAACTTCATTTTCCTCACCACCATAGTGAATATGGATTCCTTGATCACCTTCCCAGCCAAGTGTTTCACCAGGATCTATAATATTGTTTTGGTTTGCATCTCGACCAAGCAAAGAATTACCCGAAACAAGAGCTCTGTAGTATGTACGTCTCTTGTAGCTACTCGCACTCAGAAGCGTTCTGCGGTGATTCAGATTAAATTCATTCAAATTTCTCGTTTCAACGTTATCAGTATCAAAGGTATCCTCATCAAACACAAATCTATTAACCATGCTCAAGCCCAGTTTTGCAAGCTTGGTCTCGTAGATTTTTTCACCATTCTGATCAACTAAATCAGCCCCCGCCGGATCCTTTTTAACCATTCGATATTTTTCAGGAAAAAGGTCTTGATCAGTGTAGCGACTATAAATATTCACATCGTCCATATCAGATTTTTTAAACTCGTAAGACGATTGTTTATGAATCCCAAAGCGATATTTATAGCAACCTTCCATTAAGATCGGAGCTTTTCCAGAAGAATAATCTAGACTGGCGTTAAATTCCGCAACTTCTTTATTGCCATTCTGATTTATTCGAGCCACATAAATGGTATCATCCATCCACCCATTTAGGTTTTTTGATCGAACGACCCCTTTGCATATTCCGCGAACCCCCACCACGTTTACCTGATTGGCACCCGTACGCCAAGGGTACTCCGCTTGTTCTTCGCTATGCGCCAATGTTGCCATTCGATCATGAGCAGCTTTCAAGCAGTCATAGAAATATGCCTGGATTTCAGGTGAATCTTTAAGATTATCAGATAGAATTTTCATTTTTACTTCCCTTTGTTCTAGAATGACAGATTGAATTCATCCAGCCCATCATCCTTGGTGCGATGATGTGGCTCCGCAGGTTCCGATTCATTCTCACCATCCCAGAGATCCGGGATGAGGTCGGGCATTTCCAGGTCCCACTCGGGAACGGAGAAGTCCGGCAAGCCTATCGAAGGCAGTTCGGGAAACCGGAAGCCCGGCACACCAATCGGTGATCGCCAGGCGGATTCTCCGGCGGGCTTGTAGCCACCGCCGGGGAAGTTGATCCGAGGCATCTCCCACGATGGCAAGTCAGGCACCGACAGCCCTCCAAAGGGATTGCCCAACGAGGGTAGCTCCGGTGCAGACAGCCCCGAGAAGGGATTTCCGAACGAGGGCATGGACAAACCCGAAAGCGGATTGCCCAAGGAAGGCATCGAAAGGTCCGGCGCCGAAATCCCGGAGAAGGGATTGCCCAACGAGGGAAGCGAGAGGTCGGGCATGGAGATGCCGGAGAGCGGATTGCCCAACGAGGGCATTGAGAATCCCCCCGACGACGACCCCGCCGCGTTCGACGAACCGCCCGGCAGAGAGGGCATCGAGGGCAAAGAGAGGTTAGGCGCTTCGGTGGGGATCTTGACATCGCGGCTCACGTGCAGGTCGCCGCCCACGCCGGTGGGGTTGTGGATCGTGGCGTCCACATGGACCGACGGGTTGTCGGGATCGAAATGCTTGGGGGCGCTCAGGCCCACCACCCCATCGACAGGCCCTGCCGACACATTCTGTTCCACTGCAGGCTTGTAGCGGGCATCCGCAGGCGAGATTGCCTGTGGCTTGGGCATGTTGGGGATCTTGGGAAAGTTCACTGCGGGTTCCTCCGGGGGAAGGTGCATTCGAACGAGAGGGTTGTTGTGGTCATAGAGGAGAATTTGCCGAAATCCGGCAAGGAAATCTGTGATGAAGATCACACTCCACGAAAAGTGTGATCTCCGTCACACTGACGGGGGGCCAGATCACTCCCGGGCATCCGGGTCGATGTCTTGGAGGATCTTGCAGAAGCGGGTCTTGCGGAAGTTGTTCAGGTAGGCTGGAAGGCTGGTGATCGAGTCTTGGTCGGGTGGCGCCCACAGGTAACAGGTTTTTTCGGGAAGATCCAAGCGCACAAACAGCCCGCCAAAATCGCGACCAGGAACGCTATCTCCGTCTGGAAGAACTGTGTAATGATCCACGAGGCGATGCCCTTTGCTCCACATCAATTTTGCTGGACTGACTTTCGGATTGGAGATGGCCTTCTCGATTTCCGCCATCATCCGGTCCTTCCCGAACTTTTTACGAAGGCCTCGCGCCAAGGCCTCCTCTCCGCCCCCGATGCACTGGTTCTTCCATAGCTTCAGAAGCTGATCCGTTTTGCCTTGCCTCTCCAAAATCACGGACCGATGGTATCGGAAAATGTCCAACTTGTCCCACTCAGACATCCCAACAAACCGCTGATCAAAGGAGTCCGCGACGCTCAGGTAGTGCCATGCAGAATCCCAGGACTGGTGATCAGAAAAGGCATGCGCCAGATACAGCGCCACATAGAACACATCCATTGTATCACGGACCTTCTTCTCCCTGTACATCTTGCGAACCTGTAGGTATTGCTCTCGAGTTTTCTCCAAATCTCCAACGCCTCGATACGCGTGCCCGGCCTCGATGATACGATGAACAGAATCTGTCCGGATATCCGGTGAAGCCTCCTCGAAGTTCCGAATCACCTCCCGATCGCGCGAATTTGCGAAATAGCTTGGCGATCTCACAACCTCCGGCTGGTCCAAGTCGACCTGTTTGGCTTTGGCGCTTTCTTGTTTGCATCCCAACAACACCACCAACATTCCTGCCGCGATTCCAAGCTTCATCCGTGTGTCCTGTCCAAAAAAGCCATCCCCATCCATTGCGGTTTCCCCAACGAGCCATTCTCCAACAGAACCTGCGACAGAGGCGTAGAAAACGCCTGCCAAAAAGGGCTACGGACTTGGCGGAAAATGCGCTGTGCACTGGAAGTATCCCCGTATTCCACATACTTGCCCAGCATCATGACGACCTCGTATGTCGAGGGGTACTTCGGCCAGTGCGGAAGACGAGGATCCAGCGCCACGGAGTCTGTTGTCAGACAAGCCTGGAGAAGGCTTTCCTTGGGGATGGCGTCGACATCCATCCCTGCAGATTCCTTCTTGCAATGAGAATCCGGATCGCCCGTCGTCACCGAGGCCAGTAATGCGATCAGCAGAAAGGATTTTGTCTTCATGGAATTTCCGGGAGCCAAGTTGGGTGGGATAGAACGTCTCCGTTCGTCGAATTTGTCCTGGTCATAGAGGAGAATTTGCCGAAATCCGTTTGAATAATCTGTGATGAAGATCACACTCCCGGGAAGATGTGATCTTCGTCACACTGGGGGGAAGCCGGAACCACCGAAGTCAGTCCGGGCAGCATCCGAGAGGGTCCTTGACCCGCGAGCGGATGTTCTTTAGGGGGACGTACTCCCGCAGCGTTTCCTTCAAGGAACAATCCTTGCCATGGCGGAGATAGAACTCGCCGAACCGACGAATCCCCGGCTGGATGGGGCCATGGTTTTCCAGCTTCATGACAATCGCACCATATTGGAGCTGAAGTGATTGGACAAGCGCTGTGCCAGACCTGGGATAGAACAAGTAGGTACATAGAGGAGGATCCACCCGCTCCAAAGCCAGCAGGTTCCGGTTGAGCTCCGCATCCAATCGCCCGCTCCTTCGCTGTCTTAACCAGAAGTAGGCTCGGTAGGCGCTCTTCATCGAGTCTGGCAAATTCAGCATCGCAACGCGTGGCGCTATGGCAACTGAAACCGCAGAGTCATAGACGTAGGTCGTGCAGGATGGGCAATACTCCTTGATGCGCTTTACATCCTCTCTCCGGAACGGCTTCTGATACACCATCCCCGAATGGAATCGACTCTGCGCGCAGAGATTTGTCATGCTGATCCGATCATCCAGTTGATAGCGAACTTGCGCCTTTCCGTTGGAATCGACGGCAAATCGAATCATTCGATTATACTGTCTCAAACGAGACGAATCGAGCCCTATATCAAATTCACGAGACCCGCGAAGGTCTTTGCAAAATTTCTCGTACTCCCATGGGAACGAGAACCCCATTGAAGCAAAAAGAAGTATGCTGAACAAAAGCAAATTCTTCATTACCATCATCTCCTAGGCATGCTCAGATTGCGTTTTGTTTGAGCTTCGATCTGAAGACCAACATAGTTCGGTGGGTAAAATTTCTCGAACAGAGCCTTCATTTGACAACCTCCAATTTATTCGTTTTTACACATCGAACCGGAAGGAATTCCTCATAAATCACAGCGCCAGCCGGGGGCTTTGAATCAACGCCAGAATTGTGGCCGCACTCTTTATCGGCATTACAAATACTCTCCCGAGTAAAGAAATCCGATTCAACTGAATCAGAAATAATTTTGGCCCGCCGAAAAGCGGAGACAAATTTATGAAAATAGAACAAATCAATCGATTCCACCGCCCCCCATTCCCCGCTCAAATTATTCTTATGATTTTCAGCAAGGTCAGCCACATGGAATCGCATCCCATATTGATGATATTTTTTATCTCCCGAGGATTGATCCTGAAAAAATGTTGGCACCCATTTTCCAGAAAAACCATTCTTATCATTCCCGCATGCGCCCGTACACCACTCTCCAACTTCCATGAGGCTCCAGAATACCGACCTTTCGTACAAAATGCCCTTATGGATAGGTTCAGCATAGCTCCATAATTTTATCCAATCTCGAATTGAGGGAAGTCGCCATCCCTCTGGACATACCTTTTCTGCCACAGAGGATGGATACAATCGCCCAAACTCCAAGCAGTTTTTGTTTGTTTCTCCTGATGAATGAGCTCCCACACAGTATGAACTGGAATCAACTGGGGAACGTGCCACATTCCGTTTCATCCAACTCGTTCCAGCAATAGTTACAAAAGAAGTATCCTGTTTCACCTTAGAATAATCAATAATTGATGAAGCATTTACCTCCAACATTTTTTTCCATATCTTCCCTGCTGGGCGTTGCCAGCCTAAAGTCATTGCAAACGATTTTATTTGAAATTCATCTCCCTCAACCACCGGTGTTGTAAACACCTCACTTCTATTCGAAGAATCAGCATTTAAATACCTAACCTTATCCCATCCAATGCTACTGAAGCTTGCTGTCCACCGACCGTTTCGCGAGGAAATAACTCTCACAAGCGATTGAGAATCAACCTGCCCCATTGCCCGGCAAGCCAAACGTTCGCCTTCCAAAGGATTGGATTTTACACTTTTACCAAAAAAATCGACAGAATCATTTGGAATTTCATTAAAATCATTCCGTCCAGACGCCTTTCTAAATTTTTGAACATTTATTTTCAAACCACTAAGAGAATTACTTCCACTCCTCAACCCTGATATCTCTCGGCATTGGCGGGACAATAATTTTCGGAGCGGATTCGGAAAATACGTTTTTGATTGGGGATCATCTCCAATCAAGCGCAAGTCAGAAAGAACAGCTCCCGCCTCTGGCCCCGATTCAAAAGGAAAAGCGATCTTAAATTTGCGAAATGAAAAAGCCCTCGGAAAAAGATACCTTGCATGCATAATCTGGTCTAAGTTCCCATCCACAATCAGCCCATTCCTCATCACTTGGGACGTATCCATTTCATAGTTGCCATTGATTATTAAATGTCTCCACTCTCCTGAGTCGACTTTGATGCTAGGCTCTTGCACAGCATCCCATCGCCCAGAAACTACGATTCCTTCCCCGAATTGCATGGAGAACCCTCTAACATTGACAGGCTGCAAAAATTCAAATTCAATAAACGACTGACCTTCCCCAGCTTTCGAAGCCCATGCGCTTGAATCACTAGAATCGAACACGTTGCCAATTGGATATACATCTCCCTTGTCATCTTGCAACACGGAGGAGACTCTAACAACTCCAGTCTGCCCTCCGAAAACAACCTTTGTAGAGCAATATTCGGGCTTATCAGAGCAAACATTTTTCACATTACGCCCAGAAACGATTCCCACGAAGATCCAGGCCACGAATGCCAATGATTTCAGAGTATTACAACCTTTAATTTTTGAGTTAATCAAAACGAAATCACCCATTCATCCAGCCCATCATCCTTGGTGCGATGATGTGGCTCCGCAGGTTCCGATTCATTCTCACCATCCCAGAGATCCGGGATGAGGTCGGGCATTTCCAGGTCCCACTCGGGAACGGAGAAGTCCGGCAAGCCTATCGAAGGCAGTTCGGGAAACCGGAAGCCCGGCACACCAATCGGCGATCGCCAGGCGGATTCTCCGGCGGGCTTGTAGCCACCGCCGGGGAAGTTGATCCGAGGCATCTCCCACGATGGCAAGTCAGGCACCGACAGCCCTCCAAAGGGATTGCCCAACGAGGGTAGCTCCGGTGCAGACAGCCCCGAGAAGGGATTTCCGAACGAAGGCATGGATAACCCCGAAAGCGGATTGCCCAAGGATGGCATCGAGAGGTCCGGCGCCGAAATCCCGGAGAAGGGATTGCCCAACGAGGGAAGCGAGAGGTCGGGCATGGAGATGCCGGAGAGCGGATTGCCCAACGAGGGCATTGAGAATCCCCCCGACGACGACCCCGCCGCGTCCGACGAACCGCCTGGCAGAGAGGGCATCGAGGGAAGGGAGAGATTGGGCGCTTCGGTGGGGATCTTGACATCGCGGCTCACGTGCAAGTCGCCGCCCACACCTGTGGGGTTGTGGATCGTGGCGTCCACATGGACCGACGGGTTGTTCGGATCGAAATGCTTGGGGGCGCTCAGGCCCACCACCCCATCGACTGGCCCTGCCGACACATTCTGCTCCACTGCAGGCTTGTAGCGGGCATCCGCAGGCGAGATCGCCTGTGGCTTGGGCATGTTGGGAATCTTGGGAAAGTTCACTGCGGGTTCCTCCGGGGGAAGGTGCATTCAAATGAGAGGGTTGTTGTGGTCATAGAGGAGAATTTGCCGAAATCCGGCAAGGAAATCTGTGATGAAGATCACACTCCACGAAAAGTGTGATCTTCGTCACACTTGGGGGATCGAGAGGTCACTCCCGGGCATCCGGGTCGATGTCCTGGAGGATCTTGCAGAAGCGGGTCTTGCGGAAGTTGTTCAGGTAGGCAGGAAGGCTGGTGATCGAGTCTTGGTCGGGTGGCGCCCAGAGGTAGCACGACTTTCCTGGAAGATCGAGGCGGACGAAGAGTCCGCCGAAGTCTCGCATCGGGATCGTATCGCCATCCGGTAGGACTTGCTCTGGATCCAAAAGGCGATGTTTTCCCCGCCAAATGTTTTTTTTTTTTTTTTTTTTTTTTTTTTTTTTTTTTTTTTTTTTTTTTTTTTTTTTTTTTTTTTTTTTTTTTTTTTTTTTTTTTTTTTTTTTTTTTTTTTTTTTTTTTTTTTTTTTTTTTTTTTTTTTTTTTTTTTTTTTTTTTTTTTTTTTTTTTTTTTTTTTTTTTTTTTTTTTTTTTTTTTTTTTTTTTTTTTTTTTTTTTTTTTTTTTTTTTTTTTTTTTTTTTTTTTTTTTTTTTTTTTTAAGCCCTTTTTCTTTTTTTTTTTTTTTTTTTTTTTTTTTTTTTTTTTTTTTTTTTTTTTTTTTTTTTTTTTTTTTTTTTTTTTTTTTTTTTTTTTTTTTTTAAAAAAAAAAAAAAAAAAAAAAAAAAAAAAAAAAAAAAAAAAAAAAAAAAAAAAAAAAAAAAAAAAAAAAAAAAAAAAAAAAAAAAAAAAAAAAAAAAAAAAAAAAAAAAAAAAAAAAAAAAAAAAAAAAAAAAAAAAAAAAAAAAAAAAAAAAAAAAAAAAAAAAAAAAAAAAAAAAAAAAAAAAAAAAAAAAAAAAAAAAAAAAAAAAAAAAAAAAAAAAAAAAAAAAAAAAAAAAAAAAAAAAAAAAAAAAAAAAAAAAAAAAAAAAAAAAAAAAAAAAAAAAAAAAAAAAAAAAAAAAAAAAAAAAAAAAAAAAAAAAAAAAAAAAAAAAAAAAAAAAAAAAAAAAAAAAAAAAAAAAAAAAAAAAAAAAAAAAAAAAAAAAAAAAAAAAAAAAAAAAAAAAAAAAAAAAAAAAAAAAAAAAAAAAAAAAAAAAAAAAAAAAAAAAAAAAAAAAAAAAAAAAAAAAAAAAAAAAAAAAAAAAAAAAAAAAAAAAAAAAAAAAAAAAAAAAAAAAAAAAAAAAAAAAAAAAAAAAAAAAAAAAAAAAAAAAAAAAAAAAAAAAAAAAAAAAAAAAAAAAAAAAAAAAAAAAAAAAAAAAAAAAAAAAAAAAAAAAAAAAAAAAAAAAAAAAAAAAAAAAAAAAAAAAAAAAAAAAAAAAAAAAAAAAAAAAAAAAAAAAAAAAAAAAAAAAAAAAAAAAAAAAAAAAAAAAAAAAAAAAAAAAAAAAAAAAAAAAAAAAAAAAAAAAAAAAAAAAAAAAAAAAAAAAAAAAAAAAAAAAAAAAAAAAAAAAAAAAAAAAAAAAAAAAAAAAAAAAAAAAAAAAAAAAAAAAAAAAAAAAAAAAAAAAAAAAAAAAAAAAAAAAAAAAAAAAAAAAAAAAAAAAAAAAAAAAAAAAAAAAAAAAAAAAAAAAAAAAAAAAAAAAAAAAAAAAAAAAAAAAAAAAAAAAAAAAAAAAAAAAAAAAAAAAAAAAAAAAAAAAAAAAAAAAAAAAAAAAAAAAAAGGGGGGGGGGGGGGGGGGGGAGGAGCTTTGCAGGCGTTACAACCGGGTACTTCAATGCGTATTCAATCCCGGATTTCATTCTCTCCTTCCCATTCTTTTTCCGCAGCGCACGTGCAAGAATTTGCTCACCCTGTCCGTTGCATCGATTCTTCCAAAGCATGATGATCGAATCAGATTTCCCTTGTCTTTCTAAAACACGCATCAGAAGATCTTGATGGATTTCTATTTTCTCATGTTCCACCTTCCTCTTCAGCTGAACACAGTATGAATCAGAAACATTCAAATAGTACCGAGCGGAATCAAGGTTCTGATGCACAAGGAAAACTTCCGCCAGATACAATGAAACTAAAAACGCCGCATAGTATTCATCTGCCCCATGCTTTCTACTAAGAGCTCGCACTCGATAGCAAAGCATTCTAAGTTCATCAGTTTTACCAATAACCCGGTACGCATACGCGGCACCTAAAATCCGGTCCACCGAATCTTCTCTGACCGATTTGGGAGCAGCCTCAAATTGAGTAATTACCTCGCTATCTTGCCTACTCGCAAAAAAGCCAGCAACTTCACGTTCATCAAATTGATCGAGATCCATCCTTGGCAAGCTTTCGTCCTTTTTACTGCAGCTCAGCAGCACAAGAACGCTTACCAAATACATCAGGAAAATCCTCATTTCGCCGTTTCCCTTCCACCAATAAGTTTGAAAGCAATATCAATCTCACCAAATCCAATCGGCATTTCTCCCAACTGTTTTGCTCGCCAAAAAAAGGCTTCCTTTTGCGGAAAAGGGAAGCCATCATACTTCCCGCCACTTAATGGGGCACCTCTAACAGGATGCTGAAAAATCCGAATTTCAGCCATTCTGAGCCGGATATTTCATTTTTGTTGACAGAAATTGCATCCACCCCAAGCGCCTTCCCTGATGGCTGATGCCCTGTTTTTGATGCGTTGTCACTTCGCTAATGGCCACAAGGCCAATTTGGGCGGTAATTTGCCCCTCTTTCACGCTGTTACCGCCATAAGTCGGCTCATCCGCACGAGGTTGAACGCCGAGCAGGCAAGAGTAAACAAGCCAGAGACGGCCTCTTTGCCTCGGATCTTCACTTGACGCAAACACGCCGAGAGTTTCATCCATCCGAAGACCTGTTCGATCCGTTTCCTGCGTCTGATGCTGGTCTTGTAGCCCTCCGTCGCGGCGATTTCGTCGGACACCGAGGATTGCCGATGTGGTCCCTTGTTTTGCGCCACATGGGGAATCGTATTCATCTGGCGGCATATCTCCACGAAGCCCTTGTTGTCGTAGCCTTTGTCGGCTCCCAGCGTAATCTCGTGATCACCTTCCATGCGCCTCCGAGCATCGCCAACGCAGACCAGGCTTCACCGCCCTCGCCTGCAGCTTGACGGAGATCGGATTCAACCACCAATCCACTGCGATTTTCCATCATCGCGTTGCCCAAGTAGCTGGGCTTGACGGCTGTATTGCTGCTCTTTCGAGCAAGGCGAGAATCCGGGTCTGTGCTTGATCGATGAGTGGAATTTGAAAATGTCTCCCCCCGAAAATCTCGCAGGATGTCCTTGCCTGTGTGAGGCTTGGCGTCATCGGTTGAAGGCTCACTTGACGGCTCCGAAGGAGGTGGCGCTGTGGGCGTATCATCGTCGGAATCCGAAGCCATCGGCTGCAAGCTTTTGGTGCTTGCCCAAGCCTGAATGAGGGTGCCATCGACACTGAAATGATCGTTGGAAACGAAACCTTTTTCGCGAGCTTGCTCCACCACGCGAGCGAGGAAATTGCGAGACATCTCGGTGGACAGAAGTCGATCGCGATTGTGGGTGTAGACCGTTGGAACCCATGCTTCCTGGTCAAGCGGAAGATCCAGAAACCAGCGGAAAGTCAAGCTATCATCGATGCGTTCGCAAAGCTGTCGCTCGCTGCGAATGCCGTAGATGATCTGTAGGAGAGAGCCTTTGAGCAACTGTTCTGGCGGGATAGAAGGGCGACCACCTACCTTGTATGCCTGATCAAACTCGGAGTTTAAACCTTGCAGAGCTTTGTCACAGATCTCCTTGATCTTGCGCAAAGGATGGTTCGGACGAATACGAGCATCAAGGTCTACAACGGCAATGAAACTGGGATTGGATTGAATGCGACCGCGCATATCACAATCTACGACAGATTCTGTCGAGCCGCAGGCGATTTGGGAGGGTTTTTCAGCATCCTGCTAAGCTCATCAAACGCATGCGACCTAGCCTTAGCCACAATAAAGTTTCTAGCACAATTACAGTTTATCTCCTTGACTCTTTCATCGGCCTGATTTTCATCATCAAACCCCGGCGCGTCTCAGGCAAAATGACGCCTATGGGATCAATTGTACGTAACGGTTTCGTGTAAGGCCAGCCGGACCTTCGTTGGTACCCGGAGCTGCAACTTTCGTGATCCGAAGAGCTGGGGACGTTGAGCCCTCGCCTGCTCGATCGCCTTGTTGCGGTGTTCCTGGATCGGCCCACCCACGTTCTTGTCCATTTGGTCTGGCGTGAGGTAATCCAGCCTGGAATGCATATGCTGGCCATTGTGCCAAGCCACCAGCGATTCCACGTACTTTCGAGCCTGGTGGATGTCGCCCGAGTACTCCGGAAACGACGCTCGACCCTTCAGGACAGCAAACCAGCTTTCGATGAACGGGTTGTCATCGCTGACATGCGGGCGACCATGCGTGTACCGGACCTGCAAAAGGTTGTATAGGCTCGTCAACGCCTTGCCCTTCATGGGGCTTCCGTTGTCTGCATGCACCCGTAGGTTTTGTGGCTGCTCCACCCGCTCAGACAGGATCTTTGCGAACAGATCACGAGCCAAGTGGCTGCTTTCCGTTGCCTCAATTGCCCACCCAACAATTTTGCGGCTGAATAGATCCTGGATGGAATAGGAGGTAGAAGTAGGCGCCACGAACGGGGCTTGGAAGATAGGTGATGTCCCAGGTCCAAACCTGATTGATCCCCGTTGCCTCCAGCACAGGTGGGCGCCTTTGAGGCTTGGCCCGTTTGACTGTCAGACGCTCCTCTAACTTGCGCTCGTCCAGCACCCGAAACGCCGTGGCCGGTGAGCACAAGCATTGGTCATGATCGAGCTTTTACCCAGGCGAACGGACCGGAAGGTCGATGAATTCTGGCTTGTGGAAAATATCTACGATCGCATCCTTCTCTGCTCAATCAATTTTTGACTTGGCACTCTCAGCCCGCCGTGACGACCATCCTCCATTTGCTTTCGCCATCTCTGTAGACGGCGTGGGTCCATCCCGATTTCGGCACAAGCTGACTCCAAAGTGCTTCCCAAGGTCACCGCATCCTGGACACCGGTTTGGATCCGTTGACGGACCTCCGGAATCACTTTTTCTCCGCCCAGGATGCGGGAGACTTTTTTACGAGAACAGGTGCGCTGCGGCTTTCGGCGAGTGCTTCGTTTTTTCGCTGCAACTCCTTGAGGACCTCGTCGTAACGATCGGCTGACCGTCTTCGATTCCTCTTCTCGACGCTCCAGACCGCCGAGCATCAAGTCACGCCACGTCATCAAATCAGCACCGTCACCCCGTGCTCGCGGACGAAGGCAGGCTAGCGCTTCACCCTTCAGGTCCAGATTCGTTGACCAGTCGCAGCTTCTCCGACGGACTGCGATCCTTTCGTTTTCGTGCGGTCACTAGGGTCCTCCCAGCGACTCCGCGGACTGAAGGGGCGCTTGCGGGCAAGGCTCTGAATCCAACCATAGATCGTCACCGGACACTCAACCTCTTCGGCCAAAACCCCGATCGAGGGGCTGCCTGGGTTGGCTCAAACGCGACAGGACTTCGTCTCTTCAGCATGGTTTGCGCATCTCGTGTTCACCTGCTCGCCCCCAAAATCATGGTGGAAAGCGTCATCTTGCCTGAGACAGGGGGAACCCCTCATTGAGCGCACTAAATATATGCCCCAACATAAACCGAAAGAAATGACTCCAGGCCGAGAAATGATCCATTTCGTGGCGGAAAATCCAGTATCTCCTCTCTTCCGGCGAAAGACCAAAGCGCCCTGTCAAGCGCTCCATTTCACTTCCCCATCCATCCTTCCAGCTCGAGCTATTAAAATCAACAATTGAAAACTCTAAATCCAACTGAGAAACCGCAGAGCACAAGAAAGTTTTTCCGTCTTTCTTGAATTTTGATGCCTTGAAAAATGGGTAATTGGTTGTGCCTGCCATTGCCAAAATGGCCCCCCATGCATCTCTGGGTTGAGTCCATTTTATTGTTGTAATCTTCATACTCAAATCCGCAATCAACTTCCCATCACGCTCGTCATGGTACACGATGTCCTTCGGAAACGGAAACGCCCCCTCCCAATGCGGAATGTCCGGGGTGTGTGGTGCTGCCTGCTTCACCACCAATTGTTGGGTGAGCTCTGGCTTGGCCTTTACGCCTTTGAGGGGGGTGACCTTTCCCGGGGCAAGCTTTCCGGTGCCGGGTTTTCCTGCGAGGAGGAGGGTGTTGGTGCTCATGGTTCAGGCTCCTTTGGTGGCCACGGAGTGGCCAATCAGGTGACGGAGGGCGGTGAAGGCGGCTTTCCAAGATTTGGGACCGAATTGGCCATCGATCACCAGACCTGCGCCCAGGGCTTCGTTGCAAGCGTGCTGGAACTGGACGATTCCGTTGAAGGTGCGGGGCCCTGCGGCGCCATCCACCTTGCCCGGATCGCACGGCCAGCCATGCGCCCCCAGGCAGGCGAGCGCGGATTGCATGCCGCGCACTCCCGCGCCCTTGGCCAGCTCAGACCAGGATTTGTCGTCGCCACAGACCAGTGCGGCAAGCCATCGCCCTCGTTTCTCCCAGCGGGTTTTCTGGTCGGAATCGCCTTCGCCTTGCCAGACCGCCTTCCATTCCTGGGCGCTGGGGTCTTCGGCCCAGCCGGAGAGGGTTTCCAAGAAGCCCTCGGAATGGAAGCACGGGACATCCGAATCATGGAAGAAATGTGCATCGGAAAGATCCAAGGTCCAGCCTTCGCTCGGAGAATCGGCTGGCTTGGTGTCAAGCGCGGGTTAGCTTGCCGGGGCAGGCGAATCCGCCACCGGCGTCGTGTCCGGCATGACCTCCGTTTCCCGCTTCACCTCGTGGGTCACCGTTTTGGCGGTCGGGTAGGTGATCTCGGACTTGGGCAATTTCCGTCCGTCGGGTGTCACGGTCTGGACGCGGTACTTTCCCGCGGCCAATCCACGGACCGTCACCCAACCATGGGCGTCGGCCACCACTTCGTGGGCGCTGGGGCCCGACAACCTGACCTTGCCCCCGGCCATGGGCGAACCTTCGCCATCCACCAGATGGAAGTGCAAGCCATCCACCGGGAATTCCTTGGTCTCGCGCAATTTCTGACACCACTCCTCGTAGGCCGCACCACTTGCCACCGTTCCGGCCTGAGGAGCGTTCGGAGCCTCGTCGGCCCAGACCAGCACCTCCAGGCAACGCGGATCGGAATGGGCATCCTGCTGGGACAAGCCTTCGGCGCCCACCGCCAGAGGCTCCACATCCTTGGGAAGAGTGGTGCCCGGCTGCCCAAAATACGCGTTCAGCAGGTTCTTGCGTGTCGTGGAATCCACCTTGCCAGATACTGGCATTCCCTTGGATTTCTGGAAAGCCCGCAAGGAAGCTTCCGTAGGAGCGTCCATCACTCCGGCGGCGAATCCCTGGTAATGCCCCAACTGGCCCAGCATCAGCTGCACCTCGCGGACTCCCCAACGTTGTCGCGCAGGCACTTCGGGAGCAAACCACGGGAGCCACTGGCTCCACCGGTTGGTGAGCATCGCCGCCACGGCCTTGGCGCGATCCACGGCCAAATTGGGGCCAGCCAAGTCCTCGTCGCTTTCAGAATGTCCCACCACCACCAGCTGGCCCTGGGGAGCCTTGTGCTGCTCTTCGACCACCTTGCGCAACGCATCGAAGGCTTCCGGCATCAAAAAACACTTGTTGGCATCGAACACCAGACCCGTGAGCCGCACCCGCAGCGCTGAAGGCTTCTTGAAGCGCGTGGGCACAGGGTCGGAAACCTTCAGTTGTTTGTGCGGACGATGGCTGGCCTCGGCGCGCACGTACACATGGGCTTCGGGCTTGTGGAGATCGTCCCACTTGATGCCCGGATGGCGCACGAAGCACCGCAGGGTTTGGCCCATCCCCGGCTTCAAGTTCAGCGACACAGATTTGCCCACCATGCCACAGGTGTCCGCCTCCGGCTCGCGGAACATGTCATAGAGCTGGACCTCCAAGTACCGGTCCTTGCCCACCAGTTCCCCGGTGACATCCACCCCGACCTCGATCTGGATCTCCTTGGCCAGCGACACGGGCGCCGGCGTGGTGATCCGGCAGAACTGGATCTTCACGGTTCCTTTGGAAAGTTCCTCCAGCTGCTCGGGCCAAGGATCTTCCTCCCGCACGCGCTGCAGGTAGGAGGATGTGTCGTAGATGTGCTTCGATGGATCCACCTTGCCGCGCTGGGTCTTGGCGACGATCGCCTCCCAGTTGACATCACCGGACGGCTTGGCGGTGGAAATGTCCAACAGCATGCGCTCACGGTCATCGCGGTGGTGGTTGGGGCCGAATGGGTTGGGTCGATTCATGGACATGGCCTTTCAGGGCAACCGGCGGAAGTCGATTGCGAGGTGATTCTGGAAAAGTCCGTGGGGACTTGGTGGTCGTGGAACGCAAAAATTTTGCGTCCTCTTTTTGTGTGTCTACAGAGAAGATCACCAATCGCGGAGAAAAAAAGTGTGATCCAGATCACACTCCGCCTTGGATGTGATCTAGATCACACTTTGCCCAAGACCGGGTTGACAGGATCATGGAATTGCCTATCAAATTTCTGTCTTGTGCTGGTCGACACGGCGACATCCAACCATTTGTTTGAATGCGCGTTGCGAGGATCGGGCATCGCCCGGTCCCTACGGAACGTGCATGAACAAAGCCATTCGCCGTTGCAAAGGGCGATTCATGAATCGCCCCTACGTTCCCACCAACATGCCATCTCCGCCACCCCAGCCAGCCCACCACCGCGCAGCGAAGCGTCCGCGGGCAAAGCCGTAGCAGACAAATTCCGGCACACCTAATGCCGCTGCCAAACTGGCAATCCAGCCGAACCGGCGGGGGTCCGGGGGACTCGGTTATTGGAACGGCCAGTGTCATGAGGATGTCGATCGCGTCCCTGATGCCATTTGCCCGTATGCCTCGACATTGACTTTCCCCACAGCCCTGGCGAGCCAGTATGGCCGTTCCAGCTAGAGTCCCCCGGCGCGGGGGATCCAAGGGGCCGCGCGCTCGGCCCTTTGGCCGCGGGTCACGGGGCGCGGCAGCCCCGTGAATACGGCTACCGGACCCGCGTCCGGAAAAACGGCATCCAGGCCCGCGCCTGGAAAAGCCGGACACGCAGTGTCAAAAAACGCCCGGCGCAGCCGAAACACTAAGGCGAAGCGTAAGCCTTCAAGGCACGAAACGTGTCCCACCCGATCTTCCCCAACGACGCATTCAGAAACGTCGCCATGGAGGCCCCTTCCGGCACCAGATGGAGGGTGTAGGTGACCTCCGCAAACCCTTCCGCCACCGGGACCAACCGCCACGAACCGCGGTATCGTTCCATCCGACCACAACCCTCCTGCTTGGCCAGTGCGCCACCTACCTCGTGAAACTCCAGAGTCACTTCTCCCGCCCCACCGGCAAGGGATGTTGTCTGGTCCACCACGTAGTCGATGTCCTGGAAGGGCCACGGGTTGTCGAATTTCCGGTAGATCCGCTGCGCACCTGGTGGCGCGCCCGCGAGGGTCTTCGAGACCACGCACAGCGGAATCCAACGGGTCTGCGTCTTCGTGTCCGACAGAATCTGCACCAAGCGTGGGACATCCGATTTGATCCGGCCCACGGCCTTGAGTTCCTGGAAATCCGATCCCGCAACCGGACGGCGGAACACCTCGATCCCGTCCTTTTCCTTGACGGAAATCCAAGGCAATTGCGCATCCACCTCACCCTTGGAAAGCAACATGGAAACCACCAAGATTTTCACGTAGGCGAGCCTCATGTTGGATCCTGTCTGACACGCACCACCACATTGCCGCGCTTTCGCCCCGAGTCCACGTAGGCATGGGCCTCGGGCATCTGCTCCAGATCGAAGACTCGATCGATCACCGGGGCATGGAGGTTCGCCTCCACCAGCTCCCGCAACTGCACCAGTTCCGTGCGTTTGTTCACGGACATCCCAAACATCGCCTTCTTGTCGCAAAACAGGGCAGTCAGAGGGACATGGAGCAGGATCTTGGCTCCGAGCACCGTGGACAAATACCGTCCCTTGGCTCGCAGGCTGTGGCGGCAACGGCAGAAGGAGGACTTCCCCACCGTGTCGAACACCACATCCCAGGCATCGTGGCGCAGGGTGAAGTCTTCTGTGTTGTAGTCGATCACGTGGTGCGCTCCAAGTGCGCGGACCTGTTCGTGTTTGGCCGCGCTGCAGACCGCCGTGACCTCGGCACCCATCCAGGCGGCCAACTGGACCGCCGCGGTTCCGATGCTTCCCGAAGCCCCGTTGACCAGCACGCGTTCGCCGCGCCGGAGACGAGCCTTGTGCAGAAAGAACAAGGCCGTGGTGGGGCCATCCACCAACGCCACCGCTTCCTCGAAGCTTGCGCTCTTGGGCATGACTTCCACCGAGTCGTTTTCCGATACCACCAGAAATTGTGCATAGGCTCCGCAGCGAAACCCCGTGAAGCCGAACACGCGCGTGCCCACCGGGAATCGTTGGGCGTCGGGGCCGCATTGCTCCACGGTCCCGGCGAACTCCAGCCCCAACAAAGGGCGGCGTGGTCGGAACAGCCCAAGGATGGGCCTGCCATAGAGGGGCAGACCTTGGCGCATATTGGCTTCCGAGGATGTAACGGACGTGGCGTGCACCCGCACCAGGATCTCGCCCTGGCGAGGGAGCGGTCGGGGGATGTCGCAAAGACGGAAAACGTCGGGACCGCCATAGCGGGACTGGACGATGGCTTTCATCGCAAGGACTCCTTTGGAAAGGGCGTGGCGGCGGCTGCCTCCCGGGAGATCGGGAGGATCGTCGCCAAAACAAACGAGAGTGCGAGGGAACCTAGGGGGTGGCTTGGCTCCGGAATCCGTCGCGGTAGGCTAGCGGCGAGAGCCCGGTCTTTTTCTTGAAGAGCTTGCTGAAGCTCTGGGGGTATTCAAAACCAAGGTCGTAGGCGATCTCGGCGATGGTGCGCGAGGTGGTGGCCAACAAGACCTTGGCGCGCTCCAGCAGCACGTGGTGGATGTGCTCCTGGGGAGTGCGACCAGTCTCCAGCCGGATCAGGTCGCTGAAATAGTTGGTGGAGAGTCCCATCGCCTCGGCGCATTCCCGCACGCTGGGCAGGGTGGGGCGCTTGGCGGGAGCCATGGCTTCGTGGAGGTGTCGCTCGAAGCGCGCCAGCAGATCCTGGTGGCGGTTGCGCGTGGCGATCTGGGCTCCGTAGGCCCTCCGACAATAATTGACGACAAGGGACAGATTGGAGGCCAGGATCTGGGGCGCGTAGGGATCGTTGGAACGACATTCCTGATCGATATTGCGCACCAGCGCATCCAGGGTGAAGCGATCGGCCTCGCACAGATGGAGTGCTTCGTTTTCAGAATACTGGAAGAAGGTGCACTGGTGCACCAGCGAAGCCAACTCGGAGGTGGCGAGGAAATCGGAATGGAAGAACAGTCCCCAACCGGCGGAAGCCGCCCCGGATTCGGGAGGCGTGTAAGAGAGCACCTGGCCCGGTCCGGTGCAAAGAAGGGTGCCGTCCTGATGATCGAAGGATTGACGTCCGTACCGCAAGCGGCAATCGCGCTTGAAGTTGATCGAATAGAACCCGCACGCGAAGCTGGCCTCCTTGGGCACGTTGGCCAGGTCCACCTTCGAGAAATCGATCACGCTCACCAGTGGATTGGCCGGCGCCTCCATGCCCGCGATCTGGTGGAGCAACGCGATCGAATCGACGGTGTGGATCATTGGCAAAGCACGCTGGTGGTCATGGAAATCCAATCTACTCCGCCCCGTCCCCCTTCCGGCTATCCAGATCCCGGGTTCTCCCATCCAAATCTCCGATCGCCCCATAACACGAGGGCCAATGTGGGGACGTTTGGCCATAAATCCCCACATTCACCTGGGCCAAGGAGCAGCCGCAGAATCATCGCGCCGGCGCCAGCACCATCGATTGACGGATTCCGTCCAATTCCACCGTCATCACGAGCACGCCCCGCGCTTTCGGCAGGTCCCAGGTCTTGCCCACAGATCCCACCGCATGGCTCGTCCGCTCGGAAAACACCACACGTCCTTGGGCATCCACCAGACGTGCGCTCAAGGTTCCCGATGCGTTCGCCCAGCCGTCCCATGCAACGCGGTTCCCTTCCCTCCGCAGCGCCCCCTGGAATCGTCGCGCGTGGAAAGCGATGCTGGTGGAACCCATTTCCAGAGCCCCGATATCGGGCTTGCCATCGGCAATGGGCGGCAGGCGCAGCGCGCCCAGGCTGGATGGGTAGACCAAGGCGGTCCCCGCGTCTCGGGCCGGGCTGGCCAGATCGAGGGTGTAGGTGAGGTTGGTGGTGTCGGGATGGATCAGTGGGTCGGCGCTCTTCTCGCCGGGCGCGAAGGGTTTTTCGTACTTGACAGGAAAGTTCTTCGACCAGAACAGATTGTTCTGGCGATCGAAGGGACCAAAGAACAGGAAGCCCGCTTGGCTGTCGCCCACGAAGAGATTGTTGCGCACCCGGATCTGGGTGGAATCCTCCAGATGAATGCTGACCCCCACCGTTAGTCCAGCTTTGCGGCCGTCCTGGATCTGGGTATTGTTGTCCACATACACCTCCGAATACGCCATGCCCCATTGGCTGCTCGAGTCCTTGGCCGAGGCCACGCTGCACCACAAGAAGTTCTGCACCTCCTGGGCCACATTGTGATGGACCACAACCTGGCGCGCCGTGTCGTGATCCTGAACCAATCCCCCGATTTCCAGGAATCCTGCGGTGTTGCGGGCGCGGTTGCCTGCGATCTCGATGTTCGAGTTCCTCCGGAACAGCTCCACGGCTCCGCCGTCCTCGTGGTCGGGATTTCCGTCGATGGCATCTCGGATGACGTTGTCCAGCACCTTGATGTTCCTGCACCTGTCCAGGGTGATGGCGATCGCGCCACCGCCTCCACCTTTGAGGTTGGAAGGGAAGTGGATGTTCCAGACCCGATTTCTCTGGATGATCGCGCCGTCCACCTGTGCCAACGCGATCCCCGATTGGCAATCCGAGGCTTCCATGTCCTGGATCACCACGTCCGTGACAGAATCCGCCACCGTGGTCACGCAGCTGCCGTTGGGACCGTGCACCGCGATCTTTTCCACCACCAGGTGACTGGATGCCAACCCAAGCACCCACGCCTGTTTGGAGGAGGTGTCCGCGATGGCGGGAAGCGGGAGCGATTGGTCGCCGTAGGCGGTGGCCACGAACGGCCTGGCCGCGGTGCCACCGTGGTAGAACACCAGGAACGTGTTGTCCCAACGGCTGCCGCGTTTGAGGTAGAGGGTGTCGCCTGCGGCCACGACCTTCCCAATGAAGGGATGGAAGGTTTTCCAGGCGGTGGCCGGTGTGCGGCCGTCGCCCTTGTCGTCCGGGCGCGAGGCGTCGGCGTACCAACCTCCCGCGCCACCAAGGGAGCAGAGCGCCGAGGCCAGGAGCAGAGTTCGCCGGAGAATGGATGCGTGGTTCATTGGCCACCTGAGTTAGAAAAAGGTTCCGGAGACCCATCCGGCGAGTTCCGCGGATGTGAGGTCATGCGGATGTCCTTGGGTGTGCTGGTCACGGAGCGCGCCGGCCGCGCAACCATCTTCACCCGTTGGTGACTTCCCTGCCGATGGGCCGCACCACGTGGGCGCACCAGCCCAGGCCTTCGTACTCGCGATATCCCTTGGTGCGCGAAGATCCCAGCAGGTAGCTGGCCTCGCCAATGCGAAACACCGATGAGGTCGTTTCGCCTTTGGCCAGCTTGAGCACCCGGTGCGGAAGGTCGAGTTTGGCGCCCACCGAGAAACTTTCGGTGCTGGTGGATTCGATCACCTCGCCCTTGGCGTTGGTGTAGAAGGCCACGCTGCCATCGATGGTCCGTCCCGACGAATCGCAAGGAAGACAAGTGGACAAAATTTTACCGGCCTCCGTGTCCCAATCGAACAGGATCCCCAGCACGCCCACCGATTCCCCTGTCCTGGCGCCCTTGCGACGCACGCCGCCGGAGTAGACGAGCGAACGGGACTTGGATTTTTCCAGGACGGACTTCTGGACATCCTGCACGGCGAATTCTTCGGAACGTCCCGTGCGCATGCCCAACTGGAACCACGATTGGTCGGACACGTTGATCTTGGAAAGTTCGTTGCGCAGTTCGGTGCGCGAGCAGGCCAGGATCTCGCCGGAATCGTTGGCCAGAACGATGTTGCGGTACATGGTGTAGCTGCCGTTGATCACCTTCAAACGCTCCGAGGCCTTGTGGAAGTTTTCCGGAGTGGGGTTTTCCAGCGCGTTCCAGAAGTATTCGTCGGTGGCCCACCAGCGGATGTCGGCGGCCCGCTCGAACAGGTTGCGATCGACCAGATCGATCGCCTGCTTGGAAAAGTTCTCCAAGGCCTTCAGGTTCAGCTCCAGTTCGCCCAAGGCCATTTCCTTCAGCAGGTCTTCCATGCGCGAGGTCACGAAATCGCCGGTGCGGGTGATCTGGTTGAAGATGGGGCCCAGCGCGCCTCCGCGCTTTCCCAGTTTGCTGGCGAACACGATGCCGTTGAGCGAAATCAATTGGATCGATTCCTTGTCGTCCTGCACCCGCAGGTAGGTCTGCTTGTTGATCTCGGGAATGATCCGCGAGTCCATCAGTTCTTCGGCGCTGATCCCGATTTCGTCGGAAGGCACGGAAAGTTCGAACAGGTGCGCCTTGGGAACGATCACATGCGAACTCCATCCCAACCCGCGGTAATCCAGATAGCCGTCGGTGCGCGCGCTGAAAACGGCCGATTCGATGCCTTCGAACACCATGTACTGCGACGCGCGCGCTCCCGATTCCAACTGCCGGTTGCCCCGGGGCAGGTGTGCCGCACGACCCGGCTCCAGGCAGGCGGGATCGGTGGAGGCGATGACGTTGCCTTGGCGATCGGTGAACATGGACAGCGCGCCTTCCAACACCTGGCCGTGTTCGTCGCGCGGCATGTACTCCTCCAGGATCATGGCCGCCTCGCCCTGGAAATCGAAGAACACCCCCAGCGCCCCGATCCCGCGTCCGTTCTCGTTGGACGATTCCCGCACCGCCGTGGCGTACACCAGCGAGATCCCCGCTTCCACCACGGAAGGCCCCAGGTCCTGGGCGTGGTATTCGGTGCCGTTGCGGGTCTCCAGGGCCTTGCGGTACCAGCTCTCGGCGGAAACATCCAGCCCCAGCACGCGGGTGCGCTCGCCGGGATTGGCGTTTGCCAAAATCCGTCCGTCATCGGCGGTCAGCACGATGTCGCGGTAGAGCGTGTAGGAATGGCGGATGTCTTCCAGGCGGTCGCAGGAAGTCCGCACGGAGTTGTCCAGCTCCTCCAGCGTGCGCGAAAAGACCTCCAGCTGTTTGCGGAAGGCCCCGTGCGGCCCCCGGTCGGATCGCCATGCATCGAACCGCTTGCGGAAATCCCCGAAGACGCCTTCGGACAGCATGGCCGGGAAATCGGCGAGTTCGGCGAAGATCCCCGCCAGATGCCCCTCCGGCACATCGCCGGAAGCCGACCCGACCGAATCGCCGACGGATTCCGACGCACTGGGAAGTTCGTCCCCCGTGAACAGTCCCACCAATCTCCGGGCCTGCTCGCATCCACGCCCGTAGGCGGCGATGCAGGCCGAGAACGCCGTTTCCAGCGCCCACCAGCGCACGTCGCAGGTGCGCTCCAGCAGGTTGCGGTCGAGCGTGTTGATCTTGTTGTAGGCCGTGGTGGTGAGGATCGATCGGTGGAGGGATTCCTTGGCCGCGTAGTATTGGTCGAACAACTTCTTGGTGACATCCAGGAGGTCGCCGGAAAACGACTCCACGCGCTTCATCAGCTCCGTGATCTGTTCCTGCTCGGTGGGGTTCTCGGAGATCTCCACGGCCGTCGATTCGCCCTGGTTGCACACCGGAAGGAGTCCGTTGAGCTCGCTGACGATGCGCTCGTAGAATTCCCTGTGCTCGAAGCGGATGGCGGGATCGAAGATGCTGAACCGCTTTGGGGTGACGACGGGATTCATGGTGTTTCCTCCTTGCGAGGCAACAGGTCCTCGACCAGCTTGGGAATGGAGATCAGGGTCATCAGGCGGTCTCCCACCTTCATGACCCCTTCTACGTGACGTTCGGCCACATGGGCCGGAGGGGGATGGAATTCCAATTTTTGTCCATCAAGGATCCCCTGGACCTCGTCCACGATCAGAACAACCGGCTCGCGATGGGTGTCCAACCCCATCTCGCGGGCGTGGCTGGGCAGGGCATCCGTGGTTTCCAGCACGATGAACTTGCGCCGGTCCTTGGCGGTGTAGCCGTGTTCGGGACCCAGCAACGACCGTCTCAGATCCAGCGCCACGGCGGTGCGTCCGCGCAGATTGACAAGTCCCGACACGCGCGGGTCGTGGCCCGGCACCGGGAACACTTCCACCGGTTTTCCGATTTCCTGCACCAGCACCACCGGGAATCCGAACAAGTGCTCGCCCACCAGGAACGCTGCGTATTCCATCTGCTCAGATCTCCCTTTTGGCGGTCGCGCGTCCCGACAGAAGCCTGTCCAGGCATCGCAGAACCTTGTCCTTGTCCAGCTTGATCTCGTAGGCGTCGAATCCCGCCTCGAACCCCTTTTGGATGTTGGCCTCGCCTTCCAGCGAAGTCAGCGCCATCACGGGGATCCTCGCCAGGCGCGGATCGGATTTGATCATCGACACCAACTGGTATCCGTTCATGACGGGCATCTCGATGTCGGAAACCACCACGTCGTAGCCGGTCGGATTCCGTCCCAGTTCGTCGATGGCCTCGCGACCGTCGGCCACGGCCACCACGCTGCGGATGCCGTGGGATTTGAAGTACTGGACCACCAGCTGGCGAAAGAACAACTGGTCTTCGGCCAACAGGATCCGACAATCCTGGATGGCGGGCCGGACCTCGGAGCGGTAGCGCTCCGGATCGGATTTCTGCAGCAGCGAATAGATGTCCAGAAGGTTCACCAGCCGCCCTTCGTGGAAGAAGGTCCCCATGATCCCCTTCTCGTCGGCTTCCTTGGTGTTGATGTCTTCACCCAGCACGATGGTTCCTTCGATCCGCCCCGCCACGATCGCCGTGGGATACGCCAACCGCGAGGGCATGAGCACCACGAACGATCGCCTGGACAGATCCAGCGGCGTCACGTCCAGATGCTTGTCCAACCGCAGCAGCGGCACGCTCGCGCCGTGGCGCTGGATGAACTCGCGCTTGCCCACCCGACGCATTTCGTCGACCGAGCAGCGGTCCACCTCCGAGAGCAGATTCACGGGAATCGCGAAGTATTCGCCCTCCGCGTAGGAGAAAACCACCACGCGTTGCTCCACCTCGCGCATGGAGGATCGCCCCATGTGGGCGGTTATGGCCCGGGAGCGATCGACGAAATCGAGCTTGGCCGATTCCACCATGCCCCCGATGTCCAGGATGAGCGAGACCATCCCGTTTCCCAAAATGGTGGATCCCGCGAAGACGCGACGGCCTTTGAGCAGTTCTGGCGGGCGGCGCACCACGATTTCTTCGGTCCCGACGATGCGATCCACCAACACGCCGAACCAATTCTGCTTGAAGTGCAGCACGATCAACAGATCCACCCGCTGGCGGCGGTCCGCCCCTTGGCGCCGGTCGGTGGAGGCCTGGTCGGCGGGGTTTCCGCGCCGGTCCCGGATCTGCTCGCGCCGGTCCAATCCAGTCGGCTGCGATGACCCCGCGTAGGTGCGCGGGATACCCAAGATGTCTTCCAGGTGCACCAGCGGGATCACCTTGTCGCGCAGCTTGAACACCTCGCGCCCGTGCACGAATTCGATGCGCGTGCGCCGGTCCTCGCCGGAAAGACGCACGACTTCGTTCACCGCCATTTGTGGAATGGCCAAGGTATGCACGCCGATCCCCACGATGAGTCCCGAGATCACCGACGAATTGACCATCGCCTGCGTCAGCGGAATGCTGATCGAAACCAACGTCCCTTTGCCCTTGCGCGAAGAGACTTCCACCGTGCAACCGAGGCGCTCGAGGTTGGTCTTGACCACGTCCATCCCCACGCCGCGTCCGGACACTTCGTTGGCCACGTCGCGCGTGGAAAAACCCGGATGGAAGATGTAGGCCACCAACTCCTTTTCGGAGAGCTTGGCGGCTTCCTCTGTGCTTGCCAGACCTTTTTCCACGATCTTCACGCGGACCCGTTCGTGGTCGATCCCACGCCCGTCGTCTTCCACCTCGATCATCACCTGGCCGCTCTCGTGCAGGGCCCTAAGCGACACCACGCCCACCACCTGCTTGCCGGTGGTGGAACGCTCTTCGGCCGATTCCAGCCCGTGGTCCACCGCATTTCGGACAAGATGTGTCAACGGATCGGACAGACCTTCCAGGACGGTACGGTCCAGCTCCAGATCTCCTCCTTCGATGGAGATCTCGATCTTTTTCCCCAACTGCTGGGACAGATCCCGCACCGTGCGGCGGTAGCGCTCGAACAAGGATCCCACGCTCTGCATGCGGGTGCGGATGACATGCTGGTGCAATCGCGTGATGGAGCGCGAAAGCCCCTTGAACACGGGGTCGTCGCGGTGGCGGGTGATCAGCTGGTTGCGGCCCAGCACCACTTCCCCGATCAGCTCCAACAGTTCGTCCAAGACATCCACACCGATGCGGATGGTGGTCGGCGCGGCCGATCCCGCTGCGCCGGTACGTCCCGCCGAAGTCGGTGCGGACAAGTTGGGCACGGAGGACAAGGCAGGCATGGGGGACACGTTGGGCACGGGGGACACGGCAGGCACAGTGGGCCCGGCGGGCTGGGCAGCCAGGGATGCCTGTACCGGAACCACCGCCTGGACCATGGCTTTCGTCGCTGGTCCGGAAACGGCTCCTTCCTGGGCCCGCGGGGCGGCAGGAGTTTTGCCCAGTGCGGATTCCAGCTTCCCCACCAGTTCGTCGACCACCACTCCCTGCCCCAAATCGTCGCGGTCGAGCATCTGCAGCAAGGCATCGTTGGTCTTCAACAACAGGTCCACGACATCGGCGGTCACTTCGATGTCGCCGTCGCGGATCTTGGACATCACCGACTCGCCCGCGTGGGCCAAACCCCCCAGTTGGGTGAGCCGGAAAAAGCCGGATGCCCCTTTGACGGTATGGATCGCGCGGAACAATTCATTGATGGTTTCGGGATCCGGCGCGCTCTCCAAGGCCAGCAATTTTTTCTGCGCCAGCTCGAGGTTTTCGCGCCCTTCGACCACGAATCCATCGAGCAATTCCTTGGCTTCCGCATCCATCTCGTTGTTCCCCCAAAGACTCTGGAATAACAGATTCTTCGGTCCATCATCCATTGGCCACGAGGAGGATTCAAGCGCAATTTGAGCGAATCTTTTCGCTTTTAACAATGATTGACGATTGCAATCAATGATTGATCATTTAATTGATTGTCAGGACAAGTAGGCGCATTGTCAAGCGCGATCCCGTCACCCGACCCATTCATTAGACAGTTTCCGTCCACCTTGCCATCGCATCGATCTGTTAGAGGCTGACAAAGACGGGAACGCTCGGATCCTATGCTTTGATTTCCATCGCTTCCCGCAGAATCTTGCGTGCCGCGTCCAGGTCATGGGCGGCGAGCATCCGTCTGCGCAGATCCTTGTCGCGCAGGATCCGTACGCCCGAAGACATGAGCTTCAAGTGGAGCTTGGCGTCTTCCAGCGGAGTCAACAGCAGGAACACCAATTCCACAGGCTGATCCACCGGAGCATCCGGGACCCCTTCACGAGCCACTCCAATGGCGCACAGCGGACGAGGAAGGTTGGCGAGGCGTCCGTGTGGAATGGCGATGCCGTCGGGAAGAAATGTGGAACCGGCTTCTTCCCGGGTTCGCACCGCTTCCAGGGCTTCCCACAAGCGCAACGGATCTTCGGAGCCCACGCAAGCCTGGACCAGCGACTCCATCGCTTCTTGGCGCGAAACGGAACGATCCCATCGAACGATCGGAGCCGAAGCGAGCATTCCTTCGATCCCGTCGGGAACAGATTCCGTCCGCGCGGGAGGTTCCGTCGATCGTTCGGAGAGATCCACCACATCGATCGAAACGCCCCGCGCGCGGTGCAGCAGGGCCTGGGCCACGGTAGTGGAAAACCATCGAAGCCACCACGGACGGGGTCGCGGCTTGCCCACCACGAGATGTCCCACGCCGTACTCCGCCGCGAAGGAAAGCAATGTACCTGCCACATCCTCTCCCTTCAGGGCGAAGACGGTCGCCCCCAATTGCCCGGCCAGCGCCAGGACGTCGGACCGAACGCGTTGCGAGCTCAAGGACTCCCTTCGCCAGTCCGGGGTCTCCACATGCACCGCGTACCAATCCCGCGACAACCTTCCCGCCAGCCGTGAGGCGTGGCGCAACAGGCGCAGGCTTTCGGACTTGCCAGAAATTCCCACCACCACGCGTTCCGACACCCCTTGGGAAACTTGGACCTCGCCCGTTTCTTCCCTGCGTCTCTGGTCGATTCTCTGGGCGAGTTCACGCAGCGCGAGTTCGCGCAGATGCTCCAGCCGCGATGCCTGGAAATAGTTCGACATCGCCTGGGGAATCCGCGAAGAGGGATAAATCCGGCCTTCTTCCAAACGCTTGAGAAGATCCTCCTCGGAAAGGTCGACATTGACCACCTGGTCGGCTTCCATCACGACGGAATCCGGCAGGCGCTCCCGGACCTTGATTCCCACCAGCGATTCGACCTTGTCGTAGAGGCTTTCCAGATGCTGGATGTTCACCGTGGTGATCACATGGATCCCCGCAGCCAGCAACTCCTCCACATCCTCCCAACGCTTGGCGTTGCGGCCACCGGGCACATTGGTGTGGGCGAGCTCGTCCACCAGCACCACCTGGGGGCGTCGCTGGAGGATCCCGTCCAGGTCCATCTCCTCCAAGACGATCCCCTTGTACTCGATCCTCCGGGTGGGCACCTCGGGCAATCCCGACACCAGCTTCAGGGTCCCTTCGCGGCCATGGGTTTCCACCAGTCCCACCGCGAGATCCACCCCTTCGGCGACCAGTCGATGGCCCTCTTCCAGCATGCGACAGGTTTTGCCCACCCCGGGACAATACCCCAGATAGATCTTCAGCCTGCCCCGGCCACTCTTGCGGATGAGCTGGAGGAAGGTGGCCGCCTTGGATTCAGGGGACATCGCGAACGCCCCCGGTGGATCGATTCCCGGACTCGAGTGGAAGCGAGGAGGCGAGATCGGCGCCGCTTTCCAGGGCCAGATTCAGCTCCAGGACGTTCACCGGACGCATCATGCCCGGCTGCCACAGGTCGTCGCGGGCATTCGATACGACATTTTCCGTCAATCGCTTCGGATCGAGGCGCCGCACGCGGGCCACGCGGACGGCCTGGATCAAGGCGTCTTCCAACGTGATGTCGGGATCCAATCCGGATCCGGAGGCGCTCACGGAGGAAGCGGGAACCTTGCGATCCGCCGGCAATCCGTTTTCCGCACGGTAGGCGGCCACGCGTGCGGGAAGGAGGGTGTCCAACAAAACGCGGTTGAGCGGGCCGGCGTTGCTGCCGGAGGAAGATTCCCCAGCGTAGCCGGAACCCGCCACCGAAGGACGCGGATGGAACATTCCCGAATCCGCGCTGGCCTGAGCGATCAGGAGGGATCCGACCACCCGTCCCTGGCTTCGCACCAACGAACCTCCAGCCTGATCGGGAAACAACAGGAGGGAAGCCCCCCAGACAGCCAGCGGATAGAGGATGCCTGTGGCCACGGTGAGCAGTACGGTGATCGCCAGCGCCGGCCGGAGGTTGTTTTTCCAGGAGTCCATGTCACACCACCTTGAGGAGGTTGAGGAGGATGTCGATGCTCTTGATCCCGATGAACGGCGCGACCACGCCGCCCAGGCCGTAGACCAGGAGATTGCGCCGCAGAAGTTGGCCCGCGGTCAGCGCACGGAATTCCACGCCGCGCAGGGCCAGCGGGATGAGGGCCACGATGATCAATGCGTTGAAGATGACCGCGCTCAGGATCGCGCTGTGCGGCGATCCCAGCCGCATGATGTCCAAGGCGCGCATCTGGGGGAAGGTCGCCACCATGATGGCCGGAAGGATGGCGAAGTACTTGGCGATGTCGTTGGCGACGGAAAATGTCGTCAACGACCCGCGCGTGAGCAGCATCTGCTTGCCCACCTCCACCACGTCGATGAGCTTTCCGGGATTGGAATCGAGGTCCACCATGTTGCCCGCCTCCTTGGCCGCCTGGGTCCCGGTGTTCATGGCGATGCCCACGTCCGCTTGGGCCAGCGCCGGAGCGTCGTTGGTGCCGTCGCCGGTCATTGCCACCATGTGGCCGTCGGCTTGTTCCTTGCGGATCAGCGCGAGCTTGTCCTCCGGGGTCGCCTCGGCGAGGAAGCCGTCCACGCCCGCCTCCTGGGCGATGGCCGCGGCCGTGAGGGGGTTGTCGCCGGTGATCATCACGGTGCGGATGCCCATGGCCCGGAACAGCTTGAACCGCTCGGGCAGACCCGCCTTCACGATGTCCTTGAGATGGACGGTGCCCAGCACGCGGGATTGGTCGGCCACCACCAAGGGCGTGCCGCCGGCGCGGGAGATGCGCTCCACGTCCGCGGCCACGGCCTGGGAAAGACTTCCGCCCGCGAAGGACGCCACCGCTGCGGATGCTCCCTTTCTCAGGTTGCGTCCGGAGGGAAAATCGATTCCGCTCATGCGCGTCTGGGCGGAGAACGGATGGAAGACGGAACCCGTAAGGACGGAATCCGGCACCGCGTGTCCGCGTCGGGCGGCCAGGTCCACGATGCTGCGCCCCTCCGGAGTCTGGTCGGGAAGCGAGCACAAAAGCGCCGCCAGCGTCAGGTCGGCCTCGTCCACGCCGGGAGCCGGATGGAAATCCACCGCCTGCCGGTCGCCCATGGTGATGGTGCCTGTCTTGTCCAGCAACAGCACGTCCACGTCGCCCGCGGCTTCCACCGCCCGGCCCGAGGTGGCCAGGACGTTTCGTTGGGTGAGCCGGTCGATTCCCGCGATACCGATGGCCGAAAGCAGTCCTCCGATGGTGGTCGGGATCAGGCACACCAGCAGGCTGACAAGAATCGTCACAGGAACGTCGATCCCCACCCATTTGGCCAGCGGGTGGAAGGTCCCAACCACCAGGAGAAAGATCAGCGTGAGGGCCGAAAGCAGGATGGAAAGGGCGATTTCGTTGGGCGTCTTCTGGCGCTTGGCGCCTTCGATCAAGGCGATCATGCGGTCCATGAACCCTTTGCCAGGATCGGCCGTCACGCGGATCACCAACCGATCGGAAAGCACGGAGGTGCCGCCCGTGACAGCCGATCGGTCGCCACCGGCCTCGCGGATCACCGGTGCGGATTCGCCGGTGATGGCCGATTCGTTTACCGTCGCGGCACCTTCCACCACCTCGCCGTCGGCGGGAATGGTCTGGCCCGCCACGACCACCACCAGATCGTCCTTGCGCAACGACTCGGCAGGCACCTGCTCCAATTCGTCGCGCGACCCCATCCGGAAAGCCGTGACGCTTTGGCGCGATTTGCGCAAGGTGTCTGCTTGGGCCTTGCCTCGACCTTCCGCCATCGCCTCGGCGAAGTTGGCGAACAACACGGTGAACCAGAGCCACGCCGCGATCTGCGCGGCGAAACCCAACGGCTCGTGTCGATCGGCCAGAAAGAACAGATCCAACGTCACCAGGACCGCTCCCACCGCCGTGGTGAACATCACCGGATTGCGCCAGAGGATGTTGGGCTTGAGTTTGACCACGCTCTGCCAGAGAGCCGGTCCGAGGATGTTCTTGTCGAACAGCTTGCGATCGGTCTTTTTCATGGTTTGGCTTTCAGAACAGGAGGTTGGATCCGGTCATCAGGAAGTGTTCAAGGACCGGGCCGAGCACCAAGGCCGGGAAGTAGGTGAGGGCGCCGACCACGACCACCGTGAACAGCAGCAGCACTCCGAAGGTGGGGCCATGGACAGGAAATGTCCCAGGTCCGGGAGGCGAGACGACCTTGCGCGAGAAGTTGCCCGCCAAGGCGAGCACGGGAACGATCACGGCCAAGCGCCCCAGGAGCATCCCCAGCGCCAGCAACGTGTTGTACCAAGGCACGTTCGCGGAAAGCCCACCGAAAGCGGATCCATTGTTGGCCACCGCCGACGTGAACGCGTACAGGATCTCGGAAAGCCCGTGAGGTCCCTGGTTTGCCACGCCTGCGCCACCCCAGGAGGTGCTCGCGGCGACGCCGGTCAGCACCAGCGTGCCAAAAGCCTGGCAGAGGATGGCCACGCTCGCCATCTTCACATCGAAGGCTTGGATCTTGCGCCCCAGGTATTCGGGTGTGCGACCCACCATGAGGCCCGCCAGGAAGATTCCAAGAACAATGAACACGATCATGCCGTAGAGCCCGGCCCCGACCCCTCCGAACACCACTTCGCCCAACTGCATGTTCACCAAGGGAACCAGCCCGCCCAGCGGCGTGAACGAATCGTGCATGGAATTCACCGCACCGCAAGAGGCATCGGTGGTGACCGTGGCGAAAAGCGCCGAACCGAAAATCCCAAACCGTGTCTCCTTGCCTTCCCAATTGCCCTGGGCTTCGATCCCCTGGGCGATCGCGCGAGGATTCCCTTGCGCCTCGAAATGCCAGGATACCAGGACGCCCGCCAGGAACAGGGAGAACATCACCACCCAAACGGTCCATCCGTGGGCGCGGTTGCGGAATTTGTCACCCATCCACCAGACCAGCCCGGCGGGGATCGCGAAGATGGACAGGATCTGCAAGAGGTTGGAGAGGACGTTGGGGTTCTCGAAGGGGTGCGCGGCGTTGACGTTGAAGAATCCTCCGCCGTTGGTGCCCAGCATCTTGATGGCGATCTGCGAGGCCGCAGGCCCCATCGGCAGGTTCTGGATCGCTCCGGAAAGGGTTGTGACCGAGAGATAGGGATGGAAGTTCATGATCACGCCTTGGGACACCAGGAACAGCGCGAACAGAAACGCCATCGGCAACAGCAAGCGCACGTGGATCCGTACCAGGTCCGTCCAGAAATTGCCCAACACGGATTCTCCCTTTTCGGCGAGCCCCCGCACCACCGCCGCCGCGACCGCGATGCCGGTGGCCGCCGAGGTGAAGTTGTGGGTGGCCAGACCCACCATCTGCGAGAAGTAGGAAAGCGTGCTCTCACCACCGTAGCTTTGCCAGTTGGTGTTGGTCGCGAAGCTCACGGCGGTGTTCAGCGCCAGATGCCAGGAAAGCCCTCCGAACCCTTGCGGATTGAGAGGAAGCCACCCCTGGCAGAGCAGCACCGCGAACGTGAAGAGGAGTCCGGAGAAATTGAACAGAAGGACCGAGGCGACCCATCCCTTCCAGTCCATCCCCTTCGCCGCATCGATGCCCAGCAGGCGAAAGGTGGCACGCTCCATTGGAAGGCAGAATCTGTCCATCCAGGAAGTGCGCGAAGGATCCAGGACCATGCGCAACCAAAGACCCATCGGCTTGGTGAGCGCAAGGAGCAGTCCGGAGAAGAGAGCAAGTTGAAGCCAACCGTGGAATTCCATGACCATGGCCTTTCAGAAGTCTTCCGGACGCAAAAGCGTCCAGAACAGGTAGACGGAGAGTGCGGCCGCGGCGATGCCGGCCAGGAGGAGATCCATGTCAGTTCCTTTCGATGGACAGGTCGCGTGGTCCGGACATCGACACGGAATCCGGACACAGGCAGGTGTGGCGCGCTTCCTTGCGCGAGCTCGGGAGGTTTCCCCAGGCATTCAGGCAGATCAGGAGCAGGGCCCAGAAGAGGACTCCAACCAGGATCCAACGGGAGGGTTTCGGTTCAAGCATGATGGCTCTCCTGGATGGTTGGTGCATCCTTGGCCCGGTTCAGGGGCAGTCGAATCGAAAAACGCGCTCCATGGCCGCTTCGGCTGGTCGCCGTCACGGTTCCTTCGTGGGCTTGCACGATCTCGCGCACGATGGAAAGCCCCAGCCCGACACCGCTCTTGTTGGACTGGCCGGGAACGCGATAGAAGCGTTCGAACAAGCGAGGCAGGTGTTCCTCCGCGATCCCTTCGCCTTCATCGATGACACATATTGTTATCGCGTCTCCCTCCACCGCCAGGCGCACCCGCACATCCTTCCCCGCTGGCGTGTGGCGCAGCGCGTTGGAAAGGAGGTTTCCGACCACCAAACCCAAGCGGCTGGCGTCGGCGCGAACGGAAGGAAGATCCATGGGCGATTCCAGTACCAAACGCACGCCCTTCTCGCGAAACGAGCCCTCGCGCTCGGCCACCGCATGCCTGACGATTTCTCGGGCATCCTGAGGCGCCATTTCCATGAGACTGCGCCCGGCATCCATCCTGCCGATGTCCAGGAGCTCTTCCACGATCTGCCAGAGCCGGTCGGCATCTTCGCGCAACCCGGCGGCCAGCTCCTCCTGCTTGGCGGAAAGTTCCCCCAACCGCTCGTCCATCAGAAGGTGCGACGACATGCGAAGGGACGTGAGCGGGGTGCGCAGCTCGTGGGCCACCACGGAAAGCATGCCGCTTTTCATTTCGTCCAGGCGACGCAACTGCGTGATATCCGCCAGCACCAGAGTCACACCCGCCACCGTGCCGTCGGGCTCCAGAATGGGGATCGCGCGCGGCAGGTAGAACCTCTCCCCTTCATCGAAGGCTTGGATGGCCGCATCGAAACTTCGCGGCTGCACGGCCTCCCGCGTCTGGACGGCCTTGGCAAAAAATGTCGTCAGCCTTCCTTCGCCTCGCTCTTCCAGACGCGAGCCCGCTTCCAGACCAAAAACCCTTCGCGCCGCGCCGTTTCCCATCTCGACCTTGCCGTCGGGTGCCACCACCGCCACCGCGTCGGGCAGGGAATCGATGGCGTTCTGGGTGGTCCGATGGATCCGCCACATCCGTTGGCGGTCGCTGTGGCGGAATTCACGCAGTTTCGCCGCCATCGCGTTGAAGGCCTCGGCCAGCTCTCCCAGCTCGTCGCGGGAGGGGATGGCCACCACCAGGTCCAGGTTCCCCTTGCCCACTTCCCGGACGGAATCCGTCAAGGTACGCACCGGTACCGTCACCCACGCGGAGGCCATGCTGGAGAGGACCAGCGCGAGCACCACCCCTCCCGCCAGCAGCAGGATCAGGGTGCGCCGGGCCTGCGAGGCGCTGCGCTTGACCTGGCCATCCACCGAGAAGATGTTGTCCACGTTCACGTCGATGACCGCCTGCGCGGCTTGGGAGAGGCTCCGAGAGGCTTGGGCGATCTCCTCCAACCGGGGCTTCGCCGTCCGATCATCTGTCTTCGCCAAGGCCAATCCCACCAGAGAGTCGTAGCACCGCCAGAGGGAATCCAACCGCCTGACGACCCGCGCCTCGCCGGGGACGGTGATGTTTCCCTGCTCCAGGCGGAGATTCCTCACGAACCTCGCTCTTGCGGCTTCGACCGTCGCGGTCGTGTCGCCGAAGGAAACCAGCCGCACGGCGCGATCCATCTCCTCCACGGACTCCTTCATCTCCTGGCCGTAGCGGACGCTGTCGTAGTTTTCCCGGAAGATGCGGTCCAGCGTTCCGCTGTAGTCGCCCAACAACTTCAGGGCGAGGATGCCGATGGCCAGCAGGATGGTCAGGACGGCGCCGAATCCAGCGAAGAGCTTGAGACGAAATCCGGTCATGGTTCGGCAGGGTTGCGAAGCCCGTGCCAATCAGCCCTATGGGGAGATCCACCTCAACCCGTGGGGTCCCGTCCTCATCGATCTTGCACAATGCAATGCCCGCAAGATGTGGACCTTGCAGGATGCAGGGTTGGGCTCAGATCCCGTAGCGTTTGCGCTTGCGCCACAGGGTGGCCGCGTCGATGCCCAGCACCGTCGCCGCCTCGTCCAAGGTGCGCGTTCCGGCCAGCACGCGCCGGATGTGGAGCTCTTCCAGACGCTCCAGCGGCATCTGATCGCCCGCCTTCCCTGTCGTGGCCTCGCGAGTAGGCGAGCCATTGAAGGCTTCGGCGCCGAGCACGCTGCCCTGGCACAGGACGGCCGCCCGTTCGATGACGTTCCCCAATTCGCGCAGGTTCCCCGGCCAATCGCGCAGCGAAAGGACCTCCAGGGCCTGGGTGGAAAAAGTCAATTCCTGTCCTCCTCGGCAGATGCGCGAAAGGAGCGCGCGGGCCAGGTCCGGAAGATCCTCGCGACGGTCGCGCAAGGGAGGAAGACAGATTTCGACCACGTTCAGGCGCCAGTAGAGATCTTCCCGGAACCTTCCGTGGCGCACCGCATCCAAAAGATCCACATGCGTGGCCGCCACGATCCGCACATCGGCCTTGCGCGTTCGGGATTCGCCCACCCGTTCGTACTCCCTTTCCTGGAGCAGGCGCAGGAGCTTGGGCTGGATCTCCAACGGAAGCTCCCCGATCTCGTCCAAAAAGAGCGTGCCGCCCTCGCAGGCCTCGATCCGTCCCACCGTGTCGGAAACCGCACCGGTGAAAGAGCCTTTGGCGTGGCCGAACAGCTCGGATGCCAGGAGTTCTCCGGTGAGCGTGGGGCAGGACACGGTCGCGAAGGGGCGCTCGCGACGAGCGCTCTGTTCATGCAGGAATCGCGCCATCACGCTCTTGCCCGTGCCCGATTCGCCGCGCAAGAGCACCGTGGCATCGCGCGTGGCGACCTGCCGGGCCAGGTGAAGCGCCTCGCGCATGAGGGGCGAGCGGCTTTCCGGCAGCAGGGATGCCGGATCCGCATGGGTTTGACGCAACGCCAGGACCTTCGATGCGGCCAATGCCACCTGCGAAGGCTCGAACGGTTTGGGCAGATAGTCCCAGGCACCGCGACGCATGGCTTCCACCGCGGTTTCCACGGTGGCGAAGGCGGTGATCACCACGATCTTCAGGGCGGGTCGCAGCACCAACAATTCGGGGATCAGATCCAGTCCGCTCCTGGTGCCCAGCCGCAGATCCACGTAGGCCAGATCGAAGCCGTTCGTGCGCGCCTGGTCCAGGGCGTCCTCGGGCGTCCCCACCGAACGCACCGCATGCCCCTCCAGTTCCAGGCACAGCGACACCGATCGCCGGATGCTCGGTTCGTCGTCGATGACCAGAATGGACAGGCCGGTGCTTTGGGACATGCCGGGAAATATAGGCCGTGCTGGATTTCCACCGGACCCGTGGATCGGTGAGCCATTTTTTGTCCCCCGCCGGAGACCGGTCCGCGAGGTCCCGAAACCGGATGCGAGAGCGCCTGGCGAGGGGAGTTCGAGATCCCTTCGCCGACCGAACCCCCACCCTCCGGCCAATGGTGGATTTGTAGACTGTCCTGAACCACCAATCCACTCGAGGAACCGTGCAGGCTTTGCGATCCATTCTGATTCTTTCCGCTATCGTCCACGCCCAATTCCCTGGTCCCCAAGACTTGGGAAAACTCCAGAACCGCGAGATCAAGGAAGCCTCGGGGATCGCCGCCAGCCGTGTTTTGGATACCCTCGTTTGGACCCACAACGACTCCGGGGACGAAAACCGAATCTTCGCGATTTCCACCACCGGCGCCTCGCTGGGAACATTCCTGCTCACCGGTGCCAAGGCCCGCGATTGGGAAGACATCGCCTCCGGGCCGGGGCCGGATCCATCCAAACACTACCTGTACGTGGCCGACATCGGCGACAACGACGCCGACACCGACATCAAGGAGGTCTACCGCATCGAAGAACCACCCCTTGGCAAGGCTTCCGCGGACCATGTCGGCATGGTGTCAAAAATCGACATCCTGCGATTTCGGTATCCCGACGGCCCCCGCGACGCGGAGGCCTTGATGGTGGATCCCCGCACGGGCGACTACTACGTGGTTTCCAAGCGCGAAGACAAGGTCCGCGTGTATCGCGGCGCCTTTCCGCAGCCGCTGTCCGGCATCGACACATTGGAGTTCGTGGGTACCCTGGACCTCCACAAAGCCGTGGCCGCCGACATCTCCCCGGCCGGCGATGGCATCCTGATCAAAACCTACGACCAGGTGTTCCTGTGGAAGCGAGGCCCCGCGCAGACCATCGCGCAAGCCCTGGCCGCCAAGCCCACGTTGCTGCCCTACGAGCCCGAACCCCAAGGCGAGGCCATCTGCTGGAACCGTGCCGGCACCGGCTACTTCACGCTCAGTGAGCAGAAGAAAAAGAAAAAGCCGCACCTGTATTTTTATGGGAAGTGACGGACCTCACGGAACCCGGCGGTACCGAAAGGAATTGACGTTCAGCCGGTCCCAACCTTCCAACTGGAGATCCATACTGCCTTTGCTACGGGAACCCAAAGCCTCACCAGAAATCGAACGCTCCTGCGGGTAGAAATCACCTTCCAGCACCAGGGTATCCAGGTCCATTCCATCGCTTCCCTGAAACCTCACACGGATGTTCGCCATGATAGAGGTTGGACCACGTAACGGACCGCGTCGGTGGCCCCAACTCGCCAACGTTCGCTCGATCCTTCGGACGGTGGGATCCTTGCGATCCGGGTATGGCTCGATCAGGACTTGGTGCACACTTCCACCTGGCCAATGTTGGACACCTCGTGTGGTATGGATCGTATCGGCCTTCCATAGCCCCAGAATCGCTTTGCGCATCCCGAGGCTGTCCACCAGAGGCATGGTGTCGCGCTCCTGCACGAGCGTATCCGGCGGAACGCAAACCTTCGGCTCGGACGAATTGCAACCGCCCGCCATCAAGGCGGCACCCACGGAGCCAAGCAACAGCGCCAAACCTCGCACGGAACCAAAAATCATCGTAGGCCATTTCGGGATTGAGGAGGGAGAGATGCATAGGATAGAATTTCCCTCTCCAGTACGACGGAGGTCCCAGGTTGGTCATTGCCCGGACTCCTTCCATGCCTTGCCCGCCGAATCCATGCTTGGATCCAATTTCTGTCGCATCGCCGAACGTAGATATTCCCCTAGCGCGGACTCCTGGGCGGACAGGCCCAACTGGGACATCTGCCAAGCGTCCACCGGCAAACGGAGGTCCATCAGGGTGCTTCCGTCCGGCAGCGCGACTCGCCACCGACGAAACGCTTCTCCGGAAGCCCCCGTCGAATCCAACGGCACCGACTCCACCATCAGCAACGGGAGGGAGGTGTCCGAGGCGGAGTGGATGCCCAAGGGAAGGCTGTCCGGAAGATGAGCCTGTTCGGATATCGCATCGAAGGCTGACTTGACAAATATTGAATCGTAGGCGCCAACCAATGCGTTTGGATCTTCTCCTTCGAAGAGTTCTCTTGGCCAGGTGGGTGCGGAATCCCGTACCGATACACGGATGCGCCACAGGCCGGTCTGCGTGACTTGCGAAAGCCATGCTTGGAGCAATGGGGATGCGCTATCGACTGCACCTTGGCCTCGACTCAGTTTGGCCCCAGCCAAGCTGCGCAGATTGGCTTCCGCGATGAGCCGAAAGTCGTGACTTCCCCGCCAATTCAAGAACCAGATCAATTCAGAGATGGTGTGCGTGCGCTGGACAATTGTCCAAACCTCCCTCTCCAATCGACTCCGATACCATTCCGGAACCTCCTCGCGGACAGACTTCAAAACCGCCGTACGATTGTGCCCTGATTTGTAGTTCTGGAGCAGCATCCAGTACCCGAACGCCTGCCCAGCGAAAAGGTTGAGCAGACAGAAACCCAACCAAATCAGCACCATCGCCTTGGCTGTTCTTCGAATTCGACCTCTTTTTGCTGCTGCCGGGTCTTCCTGTGTGGAGGCCAACGCCAGCCATGGATCCTCCCCACCATCCAAAATTTTTCCGTCAGTTCCTGTCTGGTTTGCGATCGAGAGCAGATGCGCCTTGAGAAGTTCAACGAATTTCGATGTCGACACCCATATATCGAATCTGCAACCACCCGCTTCGAGCTCGACTTCCGCGCCCGAACTGTACCCGTACACCTCTTGGACATCTCGTCCGATCCGCAAACCTCTCAAGCCGACGACAATCACGTCGTCTGGATACACCACGAACAAATGCCGTGAATCCAGATAGACCCCCGGCCGCAATCGCGACAAATATCGGAAGTCGATATCCTTCCACATCCACAGAAGCGGCAAAATGGCCAGGGACACGCTGCCGATCACCTGGATCACGGAGGGAATCGCCCCCTCATAAGCGAGTATCCACGGAAACAACAGGAGGACCACAGCGAAGGTGAAGGAATAACGATGATCGGAAATTTCATATGGAATTCGGATGCCAGGCCTCTTTTTCCGTACCAGATCCCGAAGTTCCTGGTACCTATCCGAAGTCAGCGACGAAATTCGGTACCGTCGCGGAGAAGATCCAGTCCCTTGTTCCTCAGGCAAGATCGCCGAGGAATAACGCTCTGGGGTTGGCATGGGCAAATCCGGGGCTTTGCGTTCCGGCCCCGACCACGTCTCACCAAAAATTTCCGGTGGCCAATCAGCATCCACACCCTGGGCCATGTCCAGCCATTTTCCGATCGGCCCTACCCGGTACGCGACGATCTCATAATCGAATTTGGTTCCATCATCCAGAAGGAACACGGTTCCACGGATATCTGAAGTCGTCCGCATGGTGCGGATTCGTGAACGCGGCAAACAGGTCAGAACTCCCCGACGCACGATCAGTAAATGGGCCTTCGCCAAGTACAATCCGGGAGGCAATGGACTCCTCGCTCGCTCTATCGTGGCCCGGATCCCGATCACCAGAAAAATCAGCGGGGCACCAATGATCACAAAAAGGAGGATCAACCCTGGACCATGGAACAATTCCAGGTCTTGGCTCGAGATGTAGATGCTCCCAATCCCAAGACTCCCCCCAATGGCAAATCCCAGCCACGACATCGGCTGCTCGATCAGACGGAGGCCAGGTGGATCAGACTGGGCAAGGTTGTTGAAATTGTGGACCACCTCCAACGGCAGCTCTTTCAGTCGCACCTGGGTCGGATGGAGCAAGTCAGTCGCGGTGGATGGATTACGCATTCGATGATCTCGCAGGAATCCCCCGACGCCCGCTTCTTCGCAGAAGCAATCGTCAGGGAGGTTGTTCTGATGGTGTCGATTCTGAACAGAAGATCACCAAACGCCCAGGAAAAATCTGTGATCCAGATCACACTCCGACCCGGATGTGATCTGGATCACATGTCAGCCATTCACGCCACAGTCATCATCCCCGCCATTTCGCGGAACGGTCACAACCGTTCCCTACGCACCACAGGATCGGGCATACCCGATCCTTACGTCCACAACGCAACCGATACATCCCCAGCCACCCCACCACCGCGCAGTGAAGCAGGTTCGGGGCGGCGAACCTGGGTTGACGGAGGTGGCTGAGGTTGGCGGAGAGGCCAGGGGTAGCGCCCTCACCCTCCCCCTCTCCCCAAAGGGGAGAGGGTTTCGGCGTTCGGTGCATCGACCAATCAGCCGGCCAGCGAAGCGATGCCGGAAATTGGCAATGAAATGCTGCTTGCCGAACCAGACCACCCCGCCCCTCCGGGGCACCCCTCCGAAGGAGGGGAATTGGCTGCAGAACCGGCAGACCAAATGCAGCTGCCGGGCCAAGGGGGACCGGGGGGCTCGAAAAATGGAACGGCCAGTGTCATGAGGATATCGATCGCGCCTCTGATGTCCTCGAACCGATGCCTCAAGTCCCATCCAGCCCACAGCCTTAGCTAGCCGGTTTGGCCGTTCCAGCTAGAGTCCCCCGGCGCGCGGGATCCAAGGGGCCGCGCGCTCGGCCCTTTGGTCGGGGTCTGGGTGCCGACGCACCCAGGAACGGCGTCCAGGCCCGCGCCTGGCCCCATCCGGCGGCAGCCGGAAAAAGCCTCGGCGCAGCCGGAAAAAAACCAAGCGTCAGCCCCCGTCAGGGAGGCGGCATCGCCGAATTGCGAATCTCCGCCAGAAATTCCATGGAGTCCTGGAACTGGCGATAGACGCTGGCAAAGCGCACATAGGCGACTTCGTCGATCGTCTGCAGTTCCTTGACCACCAGCTCGCCAATCAGATTGGATTGGATTTCGTGGCTGCCCAACTGCTGCAGGAGCGACTCCACTTTGTCTGCGACCGCCTCGATCTGCTTGACGCCGATCGGGCGCTTCTTGCAGGCCAGGGTCACCCCTTTGATGATCTTCTCGCGATCGAACGGCTCGCGCCGTCCATCCCGCTTGACCACCTGGAGCTCCAGGCTCTCGATGTATTCGTAGGTGGTGAAGCGCTTGCCGCAGGAAAGGCATTCCCGGCGGCGACGGATCGCACGGCCCTCGCGGGCTGCGCGGGAATCCACCACTTTGTCTTCCGGAAAACTACAGAACGGGCAGAGCATGGCGCAAAGATAACCCCGGGGCGGGGTTTGACCCGCCTCAGCGCGAAACCGGCAACACTCCGACACTTCCTGCACCGAGTCCGCGCGAGGCTTTGGGCAGAAGTCGTCCGCGGGCATCCACCATGCGAAGCATCGCAGGGGTGGTGGCGATCGAGCGTTTGGCGATGGAGGCTGCGGGCGTCTTGACCAAGGCACGGGCAGCCGCTTTCAGGTCGCTGGAGCCCACGGAGGTGTTCACCGACTTCGGGAGGCTCGCACAAGCCCACCGCACGTTCCACACCAAGGAATCCTTGGGCGCGATGGTGGTCCAGGCTCCCAAAACTTCGTTTTCCACGAAGGTCCCGCTGGTGTAGATCTCGATCTCGGATTCACCGGGTGCGAACTTGTCCTGGCTCAGGTCCGAGAACTGCTTCACGAACAGCAGTCCGCCCTTGTATTGGGCCAACCAGCCTTCTTTGCCGTCGCGGAAGAACTTGTTGTGGGTGTACTTGCCCGCCACATCCTGGTACCAACCCAGCGAATCTTCCTTGTCCAGCGGCAAGTCTGCCGCCAAGCCAGATCCGGTGGGGTTCACGAACTTGAAGGTGGAGCCCACGGGGTAGAACAACAAACTGCCGGAAGGGGCCCGGGAGATTTCCCAGGGCGCGAAGTGCCGACCGGAATCGGAGGCCGTGTTGATCGTGGTGTACACGATGGAAAACTGTCCGGCATCGGCATCGAACGAGAACCGCTTGCGGACCTGGAGTTTGGTCCCGACGTCGATGGGGCCGGTCAGGATCAGCACGGAGCTATCTCCTGGAACAGAGACATTGTAGATCGTGTCATTGAAGGCCTTTGGGGGCGGCCAATTCCACTTCGATTGGGGTGCGGGCCAAAAGAAGGCGCCTTGATCGGTGCCGGGATTGATCACATCCGCACTGCCGAACTGGAAGCCCACCACCTTGCCGGCCTTTTCGGGGCTCACGGTCGCCTTGTAGGTGGCCACCGAAAGTTCCCAATTGTTTCCGGCTTTCACCCATTTGGCCGCCGAAGCCCAGCCCGCCAACGTGGCAATCGCAACCATTCCCATCGACATGTTCATCTGGTGCACTCCCTGATTTCGGCGGTTCGGACCCCAAAGCCAAACGTAACTCCGGCCCTTAGCCCCCCGCAGGCAGTTCGTTGCCAGATGCGGTGGTTGGGTGTCACCACGCAAGCCATCCACCGTTTTCATTTTGAGAACGGTTTGTGCGCATACCCACCACACAACCCGCCTGTTCTCGGTGTAGGATTTGGATATGAAAACACACCAATTCCTCACCAAAGTCGCTATTTTCCTTGCATCCACCCTGTCTTTGGCCACGGCGGGAAAGATCATCGACCACAAACATGCCGTTCTCAAATCGATTCCTTTGACCGCCATCCAGAAGGCCAAGGACAGCCTGCATATCGCCTACGGCCATACTTCGCATGGCAGCCAATTGCTGAGCGGAAACGGCTGGGGAGAGGAAGGGATCAACAAGATCCGCGGAGTGAAGGACGTGTTCAATACTTCCACGAGCGCCGCGGAAGGCGCCTTGCACCTCAACGACCAAGGGATGAACGGCGACGCGGGCGTGGAGGGCCCCTCGGGCAGACTCCAGTTTGTGGCGGAGACCCGATCCTTCCTGGGAGCGCCCAACGCCAAGGGTCGAGGCAGTCGCAACCCTTCCTACAACGTGGTGATGTGGTCGTGGTGCGGACAGGTGGGATTCCATTCCGACGAGGTGTTTTCGCACTACCTTCCCGGCATGGACTCGCTGGAAAAGGAGTATCCGAACATCCAGTTCGTGTACATGACCGGGCACCTGGAAGGTTCCGGCCCACAAGCCGTGTTGCACCAACGCAACGAAGCGATCCGCGCGTGGGCCCGCTCCCACGACAAGTGGCTGTTCGACTTCGCCGACCTGGAATCCTTCGATCCGGACGGCAATGCGTACTTGGCGAAGATGGCCAACGACAACGCCGACTACGACTCCAATGGCGACGGCGAATTGGACGCCAACTGGGCCGAACGCTGGACCGCCGCCCACCCGGCGGATGTCAACCAACAGATCGAGGCCGCCCACTCCCAGCCGTTGGTGGGGCAGATCAAGACCACCGCCGCCTGGTGGATGTACGCGGAACTCGCCGGATGGAACGACGCGGGCACCGCCTCCACCGCCCCTCGCCGTGGTATCGCGTCAAATTCCGTCGCAAAGGTTTCCCGCGACGCGCTGGGCCGACTGAACCACCCCTTGCCGGCCTTCCTGGCCCGACCCTGACCGCGTGCGCGCCCTGTTCGAATACGACGACTACCGCCGTTTCCTGGGCGACTATTTCCAGGACATGAAGGCCAAGAGGCGCACCTTCAGCTACCGCTCCTTCGCGCGCAAGGCGGGATTCTCGTCTTGCGGATTTTGTCACCAGGTGGTGACGGGCGAGCGCAACCTCACCGACGACGCCTCCGACAAGATGATCCTCGGGATCGGGCTTTCCGGCAAGAAGGCCCAGTATTTCAAGGCCTTGGTCCGCTACGCGCAGGCGCGACGCATGCCGGAAAAGGAAAAGGCCTTCGCCGAACTCAACGCCCTGCGCAAGGATTCGGCCTTCTTCCGGCTCAACCGATCGCACCTGCGGTATTTTGAACACTGGTGGATGCCGGTGCTGCGAAACCTCGTGGTATCGGCGGCCTGGGGCGAAGACTTCGAGCTTTTGGCCTCCCTGGTGGACCCGCCCATCTCCCCCGCCCAGGCCAGACAAGGATTGTCCATCCTCCAGGATCTGGATCTGGTGGACCAGGACGAGCAGGGGCGCTGGAACCACACCAGCACCTTGGTCACATCCTCCGACGTGCCCGCGTTGGTGAAGACGGCCACCCGGCGCGAGGTCTTCCAGTTGGGCGTGGATTCGCTCGAGCGATTTTCCCCGCAGGAGCGCCACGCCACCTACTACACTCTGGGCGTGAAGAAATCCAGCTACGCGAAACTGGTGGAACTCATCGAAGAACTCAACGGACAGGCCACAGCGCTGGCCGCCGAAGACGACCCGGTGGATCGCGTCTACGAACTGGCCGTGTTGCTGTACCCGCTTTCCAAGCCTTTGGGAGATCGCCCATGAACCTCTGGCGGACGCTGTGCTTTTGCGCGATGTCGTTTTTTGTCTCCTGCGGGGACTCCCGCCCTTCCGAGGGCGGCGTGGACGGCAACCCCAACTTCCTGCAAGGCCGCGTGCTGCAGTCGGGATCGCACCTGCCGGCCGTTTCGCTTCCGGTGATCCTGTCGCGCGCCTCCACAACCACCGCATCGGGCTGGATTTTGGCGGACACGGCCCTGACCGACAGCACGGGATCGTACCGGTTTCGGCTGGATTCCGACGGAATGGTCCGATTGGAATCCAAGATCGGCGATTCCACCGTGTTCACCCGCTCGGTGGCCTATCAAGCCGGTGCGGGCTCCAGGATGGACTTCGATGTCCCGCTTCCGGGATCCAACGGAATTCTGATCGACGACTTCGAGCACCCTGGAAAGTCGTCCTTGGCCACCTGGTTTGCCGACGCCTCGCCCTGGACCCTCTTGGGTTTCGATCCTGCCCGCACCCGCATCGAACCGACCGATCTCGCCAACTCCACCGGCTCCTTGGTGACAGATTGCGCCGAACAAGGCAAGTGCCTGCATTTTTCCACCACCAGTCTTGCTGCGGATGCGGAAAACAGCCTGACCTCCTTCTACAACCTGCTGCGCCCGGGACCCACCGGCTGCGTGTACCTGCCTCACGCGGATTCGGTGACGGTCCTGGCCAAAGGTTCCGGAAGCCTGCGCTTGGAAGTCTGGGTCTACGATACCGCCGACATCGCAGGCGCGACCCAGATCCACAAGCGCGACCTCCCGTTGTCGGCTTCCTGGAACAAGGTGTCGTTGCCGACGTCGTCCGTGCAGTTTGATTTCAACGGCACCTCGCGCGATTGGGCCGGAACCTGCATCCACAAGGTGAACGTGGGGTTGGTGGGAACAGGCGAGTTGTGGATCGACAATGTCCGCGTCGAGGGAAGTACGGTACTGGATCTCCACTAGATCCTGCACCCAGGCGCCATCCGCAGCTTGCACCAATAGGCCCCTGGCCCACCTGCGCCATCCCATTGTTCCTTGGCACGCATTTCCCATTATCCACGGGAAATGCCGATCCTCCTTGTTTCCTTCATCGCTGGCTGGCGAAAGTTCGTGGTCTACCAAGCCGAGCGCTTTCCGTTTCTAGCCCACGGCCCGCTGGTGTTCGCCTTCGCCTTTTCCGCCTCCAGCTTCAGCCGCCTTTGCCGGGGCGAGCGAGGCCTGCCTCCGGTGCTGGACATCCTGCTGGGGGGCTTGGTGGCCTTGGGGCTGTTCTTCTTGTTGCGCTTGGTGGACGAGTGGAAGGACCGCCACGAAGACGCCCTGCACCGACCCTACCGACCCGTTCCCAGAGGCTTGGTGGGATTTCGGGATCTCGCCCGATGGGCGGCCATCACCTTGGCGATCCAAGCGGGGGCGGTGATCTGGCTGGGCCATGGCTTGTGGCTCTGGATGCTCCCCGCTGCCGTGTGGCTGGCGGCCATGAGCTTCGAATTCGGCGTGGGCACTTGGCTTCGCAAGCACCATCTCCTGTACGCGGCCAGCCACATGGCGATCATGCCTCTGTTTGATCTGTTCACCACCGCCATCGATTGGCACGTGGTGGGCACCCCACCGCGTGGGGTGGAGATCTTCCTGATCCTCTCCTACCTCAACGGCTTCGTGCTGGAGATCGGTCGGAAACTGCGCGCTGCCGCCGACGAAGAGCCCGGCGTGGAGACCTACTCCGCCCTGTACGGATCGCACAAGGCCGCTGGAATGTGGCTGTTCGCGCTGGCCTCCACCGCCCTCACCGCCGCTTGGGCGGCGCTTTCGATTCCCTCCGGCATCTGGGCCTTGGCCGCCTTGGCGGTGCTGCTTCCCTGCGCGGCCGCCGTGGGAGTCGCCTATTGGAAAGATCCCACTACCGCTCGCGCCAAGCGCGTGGAGACCGCCGCCGGACTGTGGACCCTAGGGATGTACCTGGTGGTGGGCGCGACTCCCGCGATCGTTTCCGCGCTGGGAGGCAGGTCGTGATGCACCCCCACTTGTTCCATGCATCCACCGCGCTTCCCGGATTGGATCTGGTGGGCGGCAAGGCCGGACGGATTTTGACCATGGAGCGGGAAGGTTTCCGCGTCCCGAAACCACTGGCCATCTCGCGTGAGGCTTTCGAAGTGCAATGTTCAGGCCTGGCCAGGGAAGGCGCTCCGACTTCGGATTCCATGCGATCCTCGAAGATGGATCCCGCCTTGCGCGAGGCCCTGCTCGCCTCCCTCCCACCCGATCTCGGGTTTGGCTACGCGGTGCGATCTTCCGCAGTCGGCGAAGACGACGCCGAACATTCCTTCGCGGGGCAATTCAAGACCGTATTGGGAGCGAAGTCCTCCGAAGTCGCGGCGGCTGTGCTGGACGTGTGGGCGAGTGCATTTTCTGTCAACGCCGCCAGCTACTCGCGCGAATCCGAACGTTCCGAAGGTTTCCTTCCGATGGGCGTCTTGATCCAACCATTGCTTTCTCCGGATCATTCCGGGGTGGCTTTCGGATTCGATCCGGTCACCGGGTCCCGTCGCACCCTGGCCATTTCCAGCGTGCAGGGATTGGGCGAAGGATTGGTTTCCGGCGAACTGGACGCCGACGAATTCCGTCTGGAAGGAGCGAAGGTTCGGCGGATCCGCCAAAACGCCACGGGACTGACCGATGCGCAGGTCGTGGAGATCGGTCATCTGGTGCGGCGATTGGAACAACGCTGGGGGGCCCACCAGGATGTGGAATGGTGTCTGTGCAACGGCATGTTGCATCTGCTCCAGACCCGCCCCGCCACCACGATGCACCGCATCGCGGATCCCTCCGACCACGCGCGTCTGTGGGAGAGCGCCAACATCGTGGAGAGCTACCCCGGGATCAGCTCCCCGCTGACTCTTTCCTTCGTGCGCGATGTGTACGGCAGCGTCTACCGCGAATTCTGCCGGATCATGGGTGTGGAAGAAGCGGTCATCGCCGCCAACGAATCCAGCTTCCAGATGCTCGGATCGTTGCGCGGCCGCATCCACTACGACCTGGCCAATTGGTACCGGGTCCTTTCCCTGTTTCCCGGCTACGAGATCAACGCGCGGTTCATGGAACAGATGATGGGGGTGCGCGAACCCTTGGATCCCCCACTGGATCTGGTGCGCAGCAAACGCCACCCCTGGATTCGAGTTCTCGTCTCCGCCTGGGGCATGGTGCGCAACTGGCGGACCTTGCCCACGGAAGTGACATCCTTCCATCGCCGTGTGGACCGGGTGTTGGAGACCTTTTTCCAGACCCCGCTGGCCGACCTCACCGCGCAGGAACTGGTGAACATCTACCGCCATCTGGAGCGCGACCTCCTCCAGGACTGGCGCTCTCCGCTGGTCAACGATTTCTTCGCGATGATCTTCCACGGCTTGTTGCGCAAGAATCTGTCCAAGATGTCCAGCGAAGGGGAACGCCTGGCCAACCAGTTGTTGGGCGGCGAAGGCGGGATCGTCTCCACCTTGCCGTTGGAAAGCCTGCGCTCGATCGCCGAAGACTGCCAGAAGGTGGACATCCTCTGCCTGTCCGCCCAGCGGGAAGACACCTCCACGTTCCTTTCCCGGCTGATGGCATTTTCCTCCCTCTGGGAACGGTGCGAAGAGCATCTCCGGCGCTGGGGCGAGCGCTGCCCGGGCGAACTCAAACTGGAATCCATTCCTCCCTCGTTGGATCCCACCATGTTCGCCGAACAGCTGAAGGCCTACGTGCGCATGGCCCCTCGAGAGGACAAACCTCGCTCCGATTCGGAAGCGACCCCACGGAAAAAAGCTGAACAAGAATTGTCTGACCTGCTGAGCGGGCACCCACTGCGGAAGATCTGGATCCGATGGCTTCTGGGTCGCACGCGCATGCTGGTGAAAAACCGGGAAAACCTGCGCTTCGAACGCACGCGGGCCTATGGCGTGGTGCGAAGGATCTTTTTGGAACTGGGGACGCGTCTGGCGCGCGAAGGCAGGATTTCCAGCCAGCGGGACGTGTTCTTTCTGACCATGCCCGAGATCTTCGACTTCGTGGAAGGCCGAGGATTCACCACCGACCTTTCGGGTTTGGTGGCGTTGCGCAAAGCGGAAGCCCTGTATTTTGAAGCCAACGAACTTCCCTCCGAGCGCCCGACCACGCGCGGCATGGGAGGCCTCTGCTTGTTCGAATCCACGAAAGTCCAGAGTACCCCCACGGACTCCGAAGCGGATCTCCAAGGGCTGGGATGCTCGCCGGGAATCGTGCGCGCACGCGTCCGTTTGGTCACCAACCCCTCCGACGCCGGCGACCTGACAGGACAAATCCTGGTCGCGGTGCGCACGGATCCGGGATGGGCGCCGTTGTTTCCGCAAGCGGTGGGAATTTTGGTGGAGCGCGGAAGCCTGCTTTCGCATTCGGCCATCGTAGCCCGCGAAATGGGCATTCCCGCGGTGGTCTCCATTCCCGGTCTCACCACCCGTCTGCACGATGGCGACCTGGTGGAATTCGACGGGGGCACCGGGGCCGTCCGGATCCTGGAAAGGGGAATCGCCTGATGGCCAAGCTCAAGGCGCGCATGGACATCGTTCGCTACGCCAACTGCTGGGAAGACCCAGAGCTGTTGGTGGAGGGACTCCAACCGAGAAACTCGGAGCGACTCCTTTCGATCTGTTCGTCCGGCGACAACGCGCTCACGCTGCTGGCCGCCGGAGCGGCGAACGTGGTGGCCTTCGACGTGAATCCTGCCCAACTGGCCTGCCTGGGATTGCGCTTGGCGGCCCTGCGCGAATTGGCCTACCCGAACCTCCTGGAGTTCCTGGGAGCCACCTCCAGTGTGGACTCGAACACGACAGAAGTCAAATCCCGTCGTCTGGAAACCTGGAAATCCATCCGTCGCTTCGCCGACTCCGCGACACGCGGATTTTGGGACGAACACCCCCAGGACATCGCCAGGGGCGCCTTGCACGCGGGTCGCTTCGAGGAATTCTTCCGGACCTTCCGGAGACGGATCCTCCCCTTGGTGCACGGATCGCGGGACATCGCCGATCTGCTGGAAGCGAAGGATCGCGCTTCTCGCGAGAACTTCTACCACCAGACGTGGAACAACCGACGCTGGCGCTTTTTGTTCTCGCTGGCGTTCTCGCGCTGGTCGTTGGGACGGCTGGGTCGGGACCCGAGTTTTTTCGACCACGTGCGAGGCCCCGTGGCCGCACGCATCGCGGATCGAACGCGCCACGCCTTGGTGGAGCTTCCCACGGACAACAACCCGTGGCTCTCCTACATCCTCGAAGGGTCCTTCCAACGAGCGCTCCCTCCCTGGCTGCAGCCCCAAAACGTGGAGATCCTGCGTGACCGTCTGGACGCAATCCGTCCCCTGTTGGGAGATCTGGAAGAGGCATCCCATCACGGCCCCTTCCAGGGCGCGAACCTCTCGGACATCTTCGAGTACATGGATCCCCTCCAGACCATGGAGTCGGCGCAGATTTTGTCCAACAGCTTGTCGCCCGGAGCGGCTGTCGCCTACTGGAACCTGCTGGCACCCCGGTCGCTGGCCCGCTCGGCCCCCCATTTGTTCCGACCGGACGAGGAGCGGGCGCGCACGCTCCACGCCCAGGATCGCGCCTGGTTCTATGGTTCCTTCCATCTCGATTCCCACTGGAAATCCCGATGACCTTCCCCATTCCCATTTCCGATCTTCCTGGCATCGGCCTGGTCGGGGCCGCCAACGCGGCTTTGATGTTCATCGCCTACCTCTGGAGGCGCCTGGGCACGCCCGATGGAGAGACCACCCGCAAGTTCGTGCATCTGGGCACCGGGATGATCTGCCTATCGTTTCCCACCCTGTTTTCCAGCCACTGGTCGGTGCTCCTTTTGGCCGTCGGTTTCATTGCCCTCATGATGGGCACCCAGCGTTGGGGCGGACTCCAGGCCATCCACGATGTGGATCGCCCCTCCAACGGCGGGATCTACTACCCACTGGCGGTCTGGATCGTGTTTTTGATTTCCGCCCGCCAAGGTCATCCGGAGTTCTACGTGGCCTCCATCCTGGTGCTGGCCATCTGCGACGCGGTGGCGGCCCTGGTGGGCAAGCGCTACGGCGAACACCGCTACCAGGTGGAAGGTTCCCGGCGCAGCCTGGAAGGCTCGGTGGTGTTTTTCATCTCCTCCTTCACCATCCTCCACTTGGTGCTCTCGCTGGCCAGCGGGTTCGGGCGGCAGGAAGCGGCGCTTGCGGCCCTGTACGTGGCCGGGATCGTCACCGTCCTGGAATCGATCAGCCTTTCCGGCACGGACAATTTGTGGATTCCATTGGGCACCATGGCCATCTTGTTGAACCTGACCACCAAGTCCACCGGATTCCTGACCAGTCAGATTCTGTACCTGGCGCTGTCGTTGGCCTTCGCGGTGGCGATCCTGGCCCGGCACCGCGAGTTGGGCCTGGCCCCGCGAGCGGCACTGGGGCTTTTGGCCTACTCCTGCCACGCCTTCCAGGGGCCTTCCTGGTCGATCGCCGCGTTCACGGGGCTGGCCCTGTCCGCCTTCGGGCGCTCCGCCTCGTTGCGAATCCCCGAAACCACGCGCGTACGCCCGGTCTTTTTGTGCGTGGTTCCTATCCTGGGATGGATCCTCGCCACACGCTACCTGCAGCTGGACGAATCCCTGACCTTCCCCGCGTTCGCGACGACCATCGCCGGAGTCCTGGCCTATCTCTGGACGCGCTCCTGCCCGAACGCTCGCATCGCTCGCCCGTTGCGGGCCGGTTTCATCGCGGTTGCGATCTTCGCCGGTCACGCATTTTTGGATCCGTCCTGGTCGCATGCCGTGCACATCCCGCTGGTGGCTCTCGGGGCTTGGGCAGTGGATCTGGCAGCCCACTGGTTGCGTCCCCGTTTCGATCCGGCCACGCACGGATTGCGCGCGTTGACCGTGGCATCGGTCTTTGTCAGCCTACTGGTATGGCTGGTCTGCGAAGGATATCCCCGATGATCCACATTCTGTCAACAGTGTGCACATCTCCCGAATTCATCACGGCGCGAATGGCTTCCCAACCCCATCAACCAAGTGCCGATCCTGCCGCCACCTGCCCGCATCGCGTCGGAGAAATGGCGTTCGTGGCCCTGCGCGACGGCATCGCCGTGGCGCGTGCCCTGGCCCAACCCATGGCGGGATATCCCGGTATCGGGAACATCGCCCTGTTCGAGTGTATCGACGATCCATCCACCGCCAAGGCGCTGTTGGAGGCTTGCGAACCCCACCTTCGCTCCCTGGGAATCCAGGCGGTGGTGGGCCCCATGGACGCAGACACATGGCACGCCTACCGCACCGCCGACCCCTCCGATCACCCTCCGTTTCTGCTGGATCGGCACACCCCACCGTGGATCGGCGAGTTGTTTCGCCAGGCAGGCTACGAGGTCTGCGACCGGTATTTGTCCAGCTGGATCCCCCGCGATTCGCTGCGATGGTCGCGACTTGAAACCCAGCTGGAACGCTTCCGAACTCGTGGCGTCACCTTCCAGGAGCTGGACACAGGCGATTGGGACGGCGAGCTTTCCCGGATCCACTGCTTGAGCCTGGAAGCCTTTGCGGACAATTCCTGGGCGAGCCCCTTGGATCTCGCCTCGTTGCGATCCCTGTATCGCCCCTGGCGCGATCGCCTGCCCACCGACGGAATCGTGCTGGCCTCGCTGGAGGGTCGCCTCCTGGCCTATGTGGTTTCCTGCCCGGAGCCGCTATCTGACGGATCTTGTCGGACCGTCATCAAGACCGTGGCGACCTCGCGCCATCCTCGCGCGCGGGGATTGGGCGCGCTGTTGGTGGAGTGGCTGCACCGCAAGGCGCACGCAAGCAACCACACCGGCGTGGTGCACGCCCTGATGCACGCGAACAATCCATCCACCCACATCCTTTCCGGACATGGAACCACGATTCGCACCTACAGCCTTTGGCGCAAGGATCTCCGATGACCGCCTCTCCGCTGGTGGAACTGTTTTCCAGACACGTCGCCGAACGTCCCGACCAGAACGCGATCGAGCAGGGTGGAAGGTCCATCACCTATGGCGTGCTCTCGAACCGGATGCTCCAGTGCGCGCGTCTCCTGCGCGATCGCAAGGTGGGTCCGGGAGATCGGGTGGTGCTGTACGTGCCACCCTCGCCCGACCTGTACGCCTTGCTGCTGGCGATCTGGCGGATCGGGGCGGTGGCGGTTTTCGTTGACGCATGGACTTCCAAGCAGCGTCTGGGCCAGGTCGTGGAATTGGTAAAGCCCGCCCTCTTCGTGGGGATCCCCAAGGCGCATCTGCTGCGGATCCTCAATCCTTCCACCTGTCGGATTCCGTCCATGCTCTGGTGGCGCGATCGCGGACGCATCGTGGTCGCGGAATCTCCCGCCGATGTGGAACCCGCCAGCACGGCTCTGATCACCTTCACCACCGGATCCACCGGATCCCCGAAGGGGGCCGATCGCTCCCACAACTTCCTCTTGGCCCAACACCAGGCCCTCTCCCGCACGCTCGGCACCAATGCCGGTTCCACCGATCTGGCGACCCTTCCCATCTTCGCGTTGCACAATCTGGCCAGTGGCGCCACCTGCCGGATCGCCTCGATCGATCCCGCCAAACCCGATGCCATCGACGCCCCCCGCTTTTTGGAGGAGCTTCGCACCGCCGACACCTCGGCCGGATCTCCCGCCGTGTTCCTCGCCGCGGCGAGGTCCTTGGCGATGCCGGATCCGACCATTCGCGCACGCATCCACCTGGGAGGTGCCGCCGTGTTTCCCCGGACCATCCAGGAACTGTCAAAGGCGTTCCCCTCCGCCAGGTGGAGCGCGGTCTACGGGTCCACCGAAGCCGAGCCTATGGCGTTGCTGGAGGGTCGCGTGTTGTCCGAATGGTCCGGATCCCCGGACCAAGGGATCCCCGCCGGAGCCTTCGATCCGTCGCTTCTGGTGAAGATCATCCATCCCGCCGATGGCCCCATCGTGACGGAAACCGACACCACGCTCTCCGAACGGGAAGTCCCTCGCGGAAAGGTCGGCGAGATCCTGGTTTCCGGAGCCCATGTGCTGGAATCTTACTGGAACGACCCGGTGGCCATGGCCTCCAACAAGGTCCGCACGTTCGAGCGGACCTGGCACCGGACCGGGGATGCCGGCCGGCTGGACCATCAGGGAAACCTGTACCTGCTGGGGCGGGTGTCCGAGCGGATCGAATGGGATGGGCAGACTCTCCACCCCTTCGCGATCCAGCAAGCCCTGCTCGGCATCGATGGTGTCTCCGCCGGCTGCGCGCTGTTGCACCATGGTCGGATCGTCCTGGCCGTGGAGCCCAAGCCGAGACTCGATCGCGGGGCATTGAAGCACCGGATACTGGAGTTTCCGTGGCCGTTTCCTTTCATGCTTCATTTCATGGATCTACCACGGGATCCTCGTCACCGTTCCAAGATCGACACGGCAAGCTTGCGCAAGCGCCTGACCTCCGATCTCCAGTGACTTCGCAGGCGCCATCCCCGACTCTGCAGTTGCCGGATTCTTCGGATTCCATTCGCTGAAAACCAGGTCACCGGAATTTGTCAACCTCGCCAGGGAATCCCCCGAACCGCCCCCCCTGTTTACTATATGAAACCGAGCCATGGCACGATCCCATCTGGACATCCGCTCCTTCCGATCTTCAATGCCGCCACTTCCCGATCCGGTCCATGCGGATCCGAACGCGCAGATCGTTTCGAATCCTCCCAGGATCGCCCGGCTGGAGCCCGAGCGGGACGCCGGCCTGTGCGAGGGGAACGTGGAACACTACGGCGGCTGGTTGCGCGTGCCGGTGGGCATCGCCGGACCTCTGCGGGTGCAAGGTGTCCATGCCCGTGGCGACTACTATGTCCCGCTGGCCACCACCGAAGGCGCACTGGTTGCCTCCTACCACCGTGGTTGCCATGCCATCACGCTGTCCGGGGGTTGCCTTGCTTCCGTCCTGGCCGAAGGCATCCAACGATCCCCCGGTTTTCGTTTTCTGAATTTGCTGGATGCCGGTTCCTTTTCCCTTTGGGCGAGTGAATCCTTCGAAGCCTTCCAACGGGAAGCCGCCACCACCACACGCCACGGAAAGCTCGTGGACCTGCGTGCCGTGGTGGAGGGAAACCATGTCTGGCTGATCCTGGAATTCACCACCGGCGACGCGGCCGGCCAGAACATGGTCACGCTGGCATCCGATGCGATCTGCCGATACATCGTGCGTGAAAGCCCGATTCCCGTGGTGCGGTGGTATCTGGAAGCCAACATGTCCGGCGACAAAAAGGCTTGCGGACAAACCTTCGGGAGCGTGCGCGGGCGCAAGGTCAGCGCCGAAGTCCTGGTCCCACGCGCGGTCACGGAACGGACCCTTGGCTGCACCCCGGAAGAACTGACCGACTACTGGCAGATGTCGGCGGTGGGAGGCGTGCTTTCTGGAAGCATGGGGTTCCAAGGCCACTTTGCCAACGGCTTGGCCGCCTTGTATCTGGCCACAGGACAAGATGCGGCCTGTGTGGCGGAATCGGCCGTGGGCGTCACCCGGGCGGAATGCACCGCCAAGGGCGACCTCTACGCCACCGTCACGCTTCCTGACATCCTGGTGGGAACGGTGGGCGGGGGAACGCGTCTTCCCACGCAGGCGGCTTGTTTGGCGTCCTTGAATCTGCCCCAAACCCATTCGGCCCGCGCGTTGGCAGAAATTGCCGGATCGCTCTGCCTGGCCGGCGAGCTTTCCATCTGTGCGGCCATGGCATCGGGGAACTTCGCCAGGGCACACCGGGTCCTTTCCCGCAAGCGCCCGAGCAAACATTGAATTGAAACGATAAGGGACAGGCAAGAAGGCCGTTCGTCCTGAGGAGCGGCTCTGCCGCGTCTCGACAACTGCGGTAACCGGGGCCTCGGTTGGTCGCCGGAGGCGACAGGGGCGGCGGCGCGACAATCGTCACGCTTTGCAACTTTGCATCCACCGCACACCCTTCGAGACGCTTCGCTCCTCAGGATGAGCGGTGGATATTCAACGCCACACGATTTTCCAATTTTCGAAGCATTGAAAAGGGACGGAAGGCGAGCCTTCCGTCCCTGGAAATCCAGCCGTCAAGGCAGGCCGTTCAGATCATCCTCTCCAGCCTGGGCATGTTGGCCAGCACAGGCGCCAGATCCTGACGCACCACGCGGACCCCCACGTGTTCCAGGTACACGTCTCGATAGGCCTTCCACTTGGGCAGCGACCGGATCTTCTTGGGGCAGGAAGCCGGAGCTCGCACGCAGCGGGAGGCATCCGCCCGATTGGCCTGGTCGTCGGCCACCGTCACGGAAATCTCCATGGCCACCTCCTTGCCGGAAACCGGCGCGCTAAGGCGCAGCTGGGCACCGTGCTGCTGGTATTCGAAGTCCACCCCTTGCAGGGCGATCTTGCCGGAACCTTCCAACGGTCGGCCGTCGACACTCCAGCGATGCACCCTGCCACCGAGGAATCCATCCGAAGCCGCGATGAAGTTCCCCTCCAAACGACGGGCCAGGGATGGCGCTTCCCAGTGCCCCACGCGCCCGATGTCGCGGATGGCGGAAAGCTCGATCCTCTCCCCGATGGCTACCCCCGAGGCCACGGAGACCATGGCGGCCTCCGAAACCTGGGCGTTCGCAGAGGCCTTGGCCACGTACGACACCTTCGTGGCGTTGGTGGTGGCGGCCATGACCGGGAGGGGGGCCACGGAGGTCGCCGTGACCGCCAGGATCTTGGCCGTGTCCAGCACTTCGAACGGACGACCCGCGACGAATTGCATCGAGTCGACCGAGGCGATCGTGGGAAGGCATTTGAATCCGCCCTCGATGCGGGTGGACACCAAACGCCGGTCCCAGGTCTTCCAGCGAAGCGAGATCCGGTCGTCGCGCACGTCGGTCACCTGGACCAACGCCCTGCGCCCTTGGCCGGTGCGCACCGAAAAGACCGTTCCCGTGGCGATGTGCAAATCTCCGATGAGGGGAAGGTGCAGACTGTGCCACATCTCGCCGGAGGCCACCCGGGCCGTCTGCGCGTAGACCAGACCGTAGCACGACCACCGCGCGATGTGGTCAAAATCCGTCCTACCAGTGCGGGCCAGCGAGGCGGCGCAGACCGTCCGCAGCGCCCGTCCGTCGCCCGTGCCGTCCAACCGCAGATCCCCTCCTTCCATCTGGGCATCGCCCACGCGGCCCGAGTCCAGATCGATCGCTTGGCCCGCGCGCAGGATCACCGTCCCGGCTCCGCGGATGGGTGCGAGATCGGGGACCGTGGTGCGGCACTTGATGGTGATGTCGTCGATTTCCACCGACTGGAAGAAGATGTTGATCCCGGTGGCGGGGATGTCCACGGCAGGGGCCAGATCGTTGAGGGTGTTGCGGATGTTGTCGGCGATGCCGTCCAAGGTCCCCTCCAACCCCTCTTCCAAGGCGAACAGCAACAACGGCACCAGGACCGCGCCCACCGTTCCTCCGATGATGCCCCCCACCAGGAATCCACCCAGCGCGCCGATCACGGCCGCCGCCAGGTAGCAATACCAGGGGATGTCCAGTTCCACGTCGGGATCGTCCACCTCGGTGTTCACCTGCAGGCGGCCCTCCACGATGCGGATCCGCATGCGGGCCCCCACCGTGCCGCGCGCGCTCCAGCAGAATCCAGATTTTTCGACCGTGGCCGAAACCGCCAGGAATCCATCCTGCAGGCTGATGGAAAAGGCCGTGAGGGTGGTGCTGTCGCCCACGTCGAAGGCACGCGTGAGCTGGCCGTTGCGGAAGGTGCCCGCGGGCTGATCGAAAGCCTCGTCCAAGGCAGGATCCAACATGCGCAGGATCCATCCCAGGAACACCGCGATGGCACCCGGTGCCTCTTCCGTTCCCCAGTCCACCAATCCGGAGGTGAACGCCGAGGAATCTCCTGGAGTGCCGCCGCCGAAGGTCAGGGCCACGCCGATCGCGTCGCGGGCGTCGGTGGACGCGTCGGCCAGGATGGCGTCGGCCTGCCGGATGCGCTTGGGATCGGTGGAAGCGCGATCGACCGGCACGGGCAGAAGCGGGATCAAGGGCAGGTTGGTGCTCAGCCAATTTCTGACCGGCGCCAGCAGGAGGTTGGAGATCGGACTGGTTCCCACCTCCAGTCCCAGGAAGTACAAGGAGTCCTTCATGTCCAGCTTGAGCACGTCCATGGTGGGAGAGGTGCGATCCACCACCAGACCCGCCACGATGCGAAGCTCGGCTTCCACCGTTCCCGAGGGGTTGAGCCAGTCCAGCCGGATGTCCACCGGCTTGCCGCCGGCGGGGATGGTGATCCCGGTGGGGCGATCGAAGTTGATGGAAGACCGGAATCCGTCCGACGAGATGCTCACGCCGGGGATGGTGTCCAGGACCGACCCCAGCGCGCTGAAGAGCGAAGATCCGTCCAAGACCCCGGAAACCACCCGCTGGATGGCCTGCTCGGCGAACTCGATGACCATGTCGTAGCCGTGCGTGGCGTTGCCGGGCATCAGACACCTCCTGTGATGCGGAGCTTGACCTTGGGCGTCACGATCTGTCCGTTGGGCAGGCGGATGGAGGCGGGCTGCAACAGCTCCTCCAAACCGGCCAAGGGTTTCAGGGTGGCCCGGAGATTGGACGGGACCTTGACTCCGGCGCGCTTGAGTTCGCGGGCGGGATCGGCCAGGAAGGCCGCGGCGCGCTGGGGATCGGCGTTGAGCTTTTCCAGGAACTTGCTTTCCTGGGAACGCAACGACTGGAGGTCGGCGCGAAGCCTCGGCGGAACGCGCTCCTCCAGGGAGGGCTCGCCCTTTGGGCCGGGCTTCGCGCACGGGTCTTGTCGAAGGGAATCTTGGATCATCTGGACTCCTTTCCCGGCCGGTAGAAGGGAAAAGTCGGATTTGCCGGCCGGGCTCAGGAAGGAATCAACGACCAAACCCGTTGAGAACAAGTCTTATCCTTTCTTATGCGGAATTCCGTCGTTTTTCTGCGGTGAACGGTTCAGAAGGGAAGGAATTTCCCCGCATCGATATCCTCGGAGACAGATTTTGGCCACATGCCGGGATCCACGATGAAGCACCGATCCCGCAATGGACGGAGGAAGGGGTCGTTCTTCGCCGAAGGCGTCTTGGCCTGTGCCAGGGTGATTTCCAGGCAGTCCTTCGTGTCGATCTCGAATTGCGCCGCCACCTGCTCGGCGAAGGCCCGATCGCGGATGAACACGTTGCTTTCCGTGTGGTGGAAACACGAGCCGTTGGCGATGTTGTAGGAGCCCACCGACGCGTAGCAAGAATCCGCCACCATGTTCTTGGAGTGGAACGCGCCCGGCTTCTGCCACTCGAAGATCCGGATCCCGCCCTCCAGCAAGGTCTTGTAGTGGTTGGAGCTTTCCCAGTACATCCAACCGAACAGTCCGCGCAGCATCAAGGTCTGCGCCGACACCTTCGAGTTGGTGAACAGCCGCACGTCCACTCCCCTTGCGGCCGCATTGATCAGCGCTTCCGCCAGCATGCGCGGAGGCCGGATGCCGTGGCAGCCCCACCAGAGCGTCTCCTTGGCGTTTTCGATCACATGGAGCATCGCGTTGGTCAACTGGCCTCGGTTTTCGTCCCAAGGCTTGTGGGCGACATAACGGATCGGGAGATCTCCCGTGGCCTCCAGCTTGGGAAACCATCGATCCTTGAACGTGTCGCGATCTGCCAATTCCTGGGTTCTCCAGCGCTCGATGCACTCCTGCGGATCGAACCCCCGCCTGCGCAGGTTGTCGGCCAGTTCGTTCTGCGCCTGGTAGCGGTACCAATCGGTCACGAACCGGTCCTGGATGTCGGCGACCACCGGTCCGGTCAAAAGCACGTCGGTGTCCCGCCAGGCCTTGGGCTCCTGGCCTCCCAACGCGTATTTGTCGCCCCAGTTGAGACCGCCCAGAACGGCCGCGGTGCCGTCCACCACCATGTATTTCTCGTGGAAGTGGCGCTTGAGCTTGAGCTTGAGCTTGTGGGCGATCTGGTGGAAAGGGCGTCCTTTGGAAAGATCGGGCAGGAGATCGCGGAAGAGCTTGTGGTAGTGGAGGACTTCCCCGCCCCCATCCTCGATGGATTCCAGGATCTTGCCGCAAAACGTCGTCCAGTAGACTCCGTCGTCCAGGATCAACCGGGCCTGCGCGCCGGATCTGGCCAACCGCCTCATCTCGGAGGCCATGCGCCGGGAAGTGTCGTCGTTCATCACGCTGAACGCCACCGCGTGCACCTGGTGCTTCGCACCGGCAAGGAGCCTCCACCGCTCGCGGTAGGACTGCACGCCGCTGGGCAGGAAGAGACAGGAATTGCCCGACATTTCGACGGATCCCGTCAAGCGATCCATCTCGGAACCGAATGCGCTGGAATCGAACACTTCATTCATGGAAACCCTCCCGCTGGCGCCAGTGGCCAAAGTTGGAACGACTTGGAGATAGAAACCCCCGTCCGGGACGACGGGGCCGCACCACGATCGGATCGGGTCAGCCCGCCAGCTTCGGCTTCCCCATCAAGGCCTTGACCCAGGATCGCCGGCTGCGGCTCACGGGCACCTCGTCCCCCTGCGGACGCATCCGGATCACCATCGCGCCTCCGGACAAAATCCGCCACCCATCGATCCGGTCCACCCGGACCAGATGCCCCCGATGCACCCGCGCCCATCGCCCGGGATCCAGGAAGGATTCGAGGCGGGAAAGACTGCATCGCACCACGAAGCTGCCCTCGTCGGTGGCCACCACGCAATGGTCGTCCTGGCTGCGCGCATGGAGGATCTCCCGGGGATCCAGGATCCGCACCCGACGTCCGATCCGAACCGCGATGCCCTTGGCCACCGGCGACGGCACGGCGACGCGCGTGAGCCGGACCGATGCATTCGGGCCCGCGAACCCGACGATCGCATTTCGGATCCGGTGTTCCAATTCCTGGCTGAGAGGGGAGTCTTCGGCTTGGATCACGACTTGGATCGTTTCCACCACGACACCTCCCGGGGACTGGATCCACCAGACATCGGCTACCCCTACGCTGCAACTCCTCCTCCGCTCTATTCTATCGATTGCCAAAACCGTCGAGTCCGGGGTCAGATCAGGATCCCCGACTCGGACGCCTTCTTCCGCAACGCTCCCAGCGACTTGCGGTCGGTGAGGAAGACCATGGTGGGGCCCACGCGCTCGGTGGCGCCTTTGCCCATCCGCTCCAGGATCCCTGCGGTGTCCTCGTCGGGACATTCCAGCAGGACGCCTTCGCGCACCTTCACGGGTTGGGCCGCGCGGGCCCAATCTTCCAGCGCCGTTTTGACATTGCCGGGCAACGGATGGGCAGACCATGGTTCCAACGACTGGACAATTTCCGGCAACGCGATCCCGTTGGAGAAAGCGGCTTGGCAGCTGGCACGCGTGATCTTTCCCACCAGGCCGTGATCGATGCCGGTGCGTTCGGCGTAGAGGGAGATCTCGGCGAGCGCGGCCGGATCCACCATCCCGAAAAACACGTCGTAGGCGGCGGTGACCTTGGCATGGCGCAGGGCAGGCGCGCCCAGTCCGGGGAAGGCCCAGGAACCTCGACGCCCGGCTTCCGTGAATCCCATGGTGAACGATCCGTCACCGGGACCCCCTCGGCATCAATCCGTGGCAGATAGGGAGCGGAGATCGCATGTGACAAAATCCGCTCCGACGGGGCGGGATGGATCCGATCGAGCACATCGTCCAGCGAAACCTCGATCTTGCGGTCGGACCATGGCGTGGAGGGGTCCGGAATCCAGGGGTCCCGAGGCCCGAAGGCTTCCCGCACGTCCTTCAGCAGGGCGGAACCGGTGGAGGGCAACGACTCCCATCACACGGCGCTTGACCAGGCGGCCCACCCCCGGTTCGTGGACCCCATGGCCTTTCAGGGACCACAAGGCCATCTCCACCGCATCCCGCAAACCCGGCATCATCTGGTCGGTCTGAAGATCGAACTCCGCCACGCAGCCGCATTCCAGAGCCTGCTGGAAAAACGCCGTTCGCCCTCCCCGGTGGAGCAAGCTGCCTTTGGTGGAGATCGCCCACCGGTTCCAATCCGACACATCCCCGCGTTGGCGGGCCAGGGCGCCAAGGGTATCCAGCAGCAACAAGGCGGACATGACGCGTTGCTCCGGGTGGCTGCCCATGCCCCACCACTCGGGAACCGGCACCAATCTGGAAGCGACCGGCTTGAGCCACTTCTGGGGAATGGACCCATCGCGATTTTTCGCCACCGGTTCGGCGGCCAGTGCCCCCAGGATCATCCACGAATCCCAGGTGTGCACCGGAAATCCAAAGCGCAGGTCGCCGCTGACCCAAGGGGCCTCCAGTCGCGCGCCGACCCTGACGAACATTCGATCTCCACTGGCGGGGACACAGGCCTCGCCCAAAGGGAAGCTGGATGGAGCCAGGCGCCGCGCGACCTCTTCTTCCAACTCCTCGGTGGACAACTCCCGGACCGGTGGCGGGACGTCGATTTTTCCGCGTTTGGGTGGCATGGGGTAAAAATGGCTATTGCATCCGCCTTCGTGCAAGGAGAACCGGCGGTGCAACACGATCCTGGACCAGATGCTCCGTTGTCTACCTTTTGCGCCGTGGACACGCGCCTATTGAAGCGGGCTGGGGCAGCCTGGCTTTTGTTGATCGGTTTCGGAACACTCGGCTACCGCCTCCTGGGCGGGTCCGAATGGACTTGGCTGGACGCGCTGTACATGACGATCATCACGATCGCCTGTGTCGGTTACGGTGAAGTGCACGACCTTTCCGGGAACATCCACGCTCGTGTGTTCGGGATTCTGTTGATCGTGGCATCGTTTGCCGTCGTGGCCGTTTTCGCCGCCTCCCTGACCGCCGCCATCCTGGAAGGCAGACTCACCCACTCGCTGAGACGCAGGAGAAACATGAAAGCCCTCGCCAAACTCACCGGCCACCAGGTCATCTGCGGGCTGGGTGAAACCGGGATCTCGGCGGCGCGCGAGCTTCGCGCCAACGGCCTGGATTTCGTCTGCATCGACCACGATCTGTCCAGGTGGAACACGCCCTCAGCGTGGTGGGGGAATTCCCGCACGTGGTGGGCGACTCCACATTGGAGGAAGTCTTGGAGAAGGCGGGGATTCAGCGAGCCGCGGGATTGCTCGTGGCCTCCAACGACGACCGCGCCAACGTGTTTTTGGTGATCACGGCCCGCGGACTTAATCCACAGTTGAAGATCGTGGCCCGCGCGGTGGATCCGCAGACCACCGGCAAGCTGCGCCGCGCCGGAGCCACCGCCGTGGTCGCCCCCAACGCGTTGGGCGGACTTCGCCTGGCCGCCGAGATGATCCGTCCCCACACGACGACATTTCTCGACCGCATGCTGTACCATTCCACCGGCGACACCCGCATGGACGAAGCCGTGATCCCCAAGGGGTCGCGCTGGGACGGGGTGGAACTGGCGAAGGTGGACATCCACGCCAACACCGGCGTGGTGCCGTTGGCCATCCATCTGGGCGAAGAACAATACCTCTTCAATCCTCCCCCCCACCACATCGTACGCGCCGGACAAGCCGTGATCGCGGTGGGCTCCGGACAGGAATTGGACCGCCTGCGCAAGCACCTGGAAACCTGATAGAGGGCGCAAGCCGCCCCCCCCCCACCAAGAGAGACGCCCATGGAAGCCCGGACCTCACCACGCCCGCCAGACCAGTTGAACCAATGGATCGAAGAACGCATCCAGCTCATGGAAGCCCCAGGGCACGCGTTTCCCCAGAGGTTTTCCAAAGGAGACTGGCTTCTGGTCGCGGCCGTCGCCACCCTGTGTCTGGCGGTGATCGTCGCCGGCGCCTTCCTCTGAACCGGTAGGAACAGAACATGTCCAACAACGTGAACCAACAAGTGGAACGCGAAGTCGTCTTCGGCATCGTACCGGTTCTGCCCCGCGAGCGCAAGTACAACTTCCCCGATGCATTCCTGGTGCTTTCCGGCTATTGCATCGCCACCTGGAGCTACACCCAGGGCTCGTATCTGGCAGGGCTGGTCGGATTCCAGCAATTGTTGATCGGCGCCTTCTTCGCCGCCATCCTCCTTTTGGCGATCTACCAGCTCCCCACGATCTTGTCCGTGCGCTACGGAATCGACGTCTGGGTCTGGCTCAAGTCGGTCTTCGGACCGCGTGGCGTCCAGATCATGACCGTGACCATCATCGCCATCAACTTCCCGTGGTATGCGGTGTGCGCGGAGCTGTTCGCCTCCTCGATGGCCAACCTGGCCGGAGTGTTCGGCTTCCAACCGCCGAGCGGGATCCACGTCGCGCTCTCGGTGCTGTCGGTGGCGATCGGCACCTTCATCGCCTACAAGGGCATCGGCGCCATCACCTGGACGACGCGCATCCTGGTGCCCCTGCTGTTGGTCCTGGGGCTGGTGGTGATCTACGTGGGGGTGACTTCCGTTCCGGCCGATGTGGTCTGGAACTACAAGCCCAAGGTCCCGGCCAATCCGGACCGGATGGCTTCCTACCTCCTTTCCATCGAAGCCAACTTCGCCTTCGTCATCACGCTGGTGGGAGGCATGGCGGGAGTTCCCCGACTGACCCGCAAGGAAAACGCGGGATTCTGGTCGGGGGTGTTCGGACAAGGATTGTCCGGCTCCCTGTTCGTGGTGGTGGGTGCGGTGATGGCCATCGCCATGCAGCACGCCACGGGCAAGATGGTCGACGATCCCACCCTGATGCTGGCGACCCTCGCCGGCCCCGCGTTGGCCCTCTGTTCGCTCCTCTTGGTGGCCTTCGCCAACATCGGAACCCAGGCGGTGGGATCTTACCTCTACGCGGTGATGCTCAAGTCCTCCTTCAAGAAGGCAGATTACCGGGTGCTGATCCTGATCCTGGCCGCCTACGTGGCCGCTCTTTGCGCCTGGGGCGAGATCACCAAGCATTTCGGGACCTTTCTCACGATCAGCGCCTGCGTGTACGCCCCGTTGGCCGCCCTGCTGCTGGTGGATTTCTTCTTCGTCAGGAGTCAAAAACTGGCGCTGCGATCCGCGTTCGGGCTGCCGGGACACCACGCCTACGACTACACCGCCGGCATCAACTGGGTGGGCTTCTTCTGCGTGGCCGCGGGGATCGCGATGTCGCTTTCCATCTACAATCCCTTGACCGGCCAGATCCATTGCAAAGCGTTGTTCTACCTCACGCCCACGGGCTTTTCGTTCCTGGGCACGGGGTTGCTGTACTTCGCGATGAGCAAGATCCCACCCATCCGCAGCTACCTCCTGCGCGACCGCTCCGAGATCACCGTCTAGCCATCCATCCGCCAAATCCCGGACCGAACCTCACCAACCTGTCAACCCGATTGCCGCCGCCCTTCGATACGATCAGCCGTTCCCTGAGTGGCGCCTACGGCGCTGTATCGAAGGGCGGCTGATCACTCAGGGAACGGCGGCACTCCATCCTAAGTCACCAGCCTAGCACGCCGGAGACGGCCGCCCTTGAGGCCCACCTCATGAAGACCAAGAAGATCGACACCACGCCCTTCGATCGGCACCGCGAGCCGCCCAAGCAGAACCTGCTGGCCATGCTGTATTTTTGGGTGTACTGCTGGTTTCTGACCCGCCAGGGCAAACTGAAGATCACCAAAGTCGGCATGAAAGGCCTGAAGCCCCCGTACCTGGTGTTGGGCACGCATTTGTCCTTCATGGATTTCTGCGTGACGCCGCTGGCGCTGTTCCCGCGACGGGCAAATTATGTCTCTGAGCTGGAAGGCTTCGAGGCCTACGGCGAATGGGCCTACCGGAACATCGGGTGCCTGGGGACCCGCAAGTTCGTCAATGACCTGGCCCTGGTGAAGAACATCAAGCGGGTGATCGATCGCAAGGGGATCCTGGTGTTGTATCCGGAAGCCCGCTACGCCAATGTCGGGACCAGTTCCAAACTTCCCGATTCCATGGCCAAGCTGGTCAAGATGCTGGATGTCCCGGTGGTGGTGATCGACATGAAGGGAAACTACCTGCAGTCGCCCATCTGGAACCTCGCGATCCGCAAGCAAGCGCGGCTGGAAACGACCCTCTCCCTTTTGGTGACCAAGGAAGAGGTTTCCGCCTTGCCGGCGGCGGCCATCCAGGAAAAGATCCAGAAAGCCCTGACCTACGACGAGTACGCTTGGCAGGCGCGGACGCGCATGTCGATCACCTACGAAAAGCGCGCCGAAGGACTGGAGCTGGTGCTCTACCAATGCCCTTGCTGCGCCACGCCGTTTCGGATGGCCTCCAAGGGAGCGGAACTATCGTGCCTGGAGTGCGGATCGAAGTGGAAGATGACGGAATTTGGCAAACTGGAAAGAGACAAGACGCCATCGGAGATCCCAGGATCCGCGCTCGACTTCACGCACATCCCCGATTGGTACGAGTGGCAGCGTTCGCGCGTGGTGGAGGAAATCGAATCTGGCTCATACACCTTGCGCATGCGGGTGCGCATCGAATCCCTGCCCAACGCGGTGAATTTCATCGACCTCGGCGAAGGCACCCTCGTGCACGATCGCAGCGGCTTTTCCCTGACCTTCGTCGAGTACGGCGACAGCGAAGAAAAGACCCTCCACATTCCGCCGATTTCCATGACATCCATCCACACCGAAACCAACTACCGGAAAAAGGGCCAGTGCGTGACCTTGTCCACCCTGGACAACACCTACTTCCTGTTCCCCCTGGAAGAGGGCTTCAATGCCGTGAAGATCATGTTCGCCACCGAACACCTCTACGAGCGGGCGATGGCGAAGAACCACCGCTCGCCGCTGTAACGCAGCGATTCTACGCAAGCGCAGGAAATGCGCCGCCTGATGAGGATCACGTCTGGGGGGCGGGCTTCGGGGGCATCAGCTGGCAACCCAGCGAAACCACCAGGGTGATCACAAACAACGAGAACATGTCATTTTCCATCCAAGCGCCAATACGGGCTGAGGCGAGGAAGGTGATGAGCACAATCCACGCGAAGGCCGCAAGGAGCCATCCCGCCACGATGTTCCGGACCGACAGGCAACGCCAGCCGATCCGAAGAAGCAGGACCATCGGCAGGAAGATCAACGCCGCAAAGAGCAGGATCCCGGCGGAGAACCCGATCGCACTATGGAGAGCAAACCACAGCGGCACCACCAGAAGCTGGGCCAGGACCTGTCTCCACGCCGGGCTCATCGCAGAACCGCTTCAGGCCTTTCCACCACCTCGATGGCCACGTCCACGCCTTCGATCTTGGCCTCCTCGCCTTGCGTTTTGGCATGCGAGAGGAATCCGCCTGGACTTCTTCAGCCAACAGCGCTCCGAACTCGGCGATGACCTGGACGATTTCGTCGGATGCGGATTTCACAACCACGCGGATGCGGTCGGCCACGGCCAGGTCCATCTCCTTGCGGCGGGCCTGGATGCGGGCTTGCAGCTCGCGGGCCATGCACTCGCGACGTAGTTCGGGCGTGATCTTGGGATCCAACGCCACGGTGGCCTCGGCGGCGGCCAGCACCACCAGATCCCCCTTTGTGGCGCGATCGATCAGGAGGTCCTCTCCCGACAATTCGTGACCGCAGACGGAAATCGTCTTGCCTTCCGACGCCTCGCGCAACTGCTCCTGCGAAAGCGTCTTGAGCGCCTCGCCCACCGCCTTGAGGGCGGGACCGAGCTTTTTCCCCAGGGTCTTGAAATTGGGTCTGGCCGACAGGCTCACCAGATGGGACTCGTCCCGCTCGACGACCAACTCCTTGACGTTGAGCTCTTCCAGGATCACGTCCTTCATGGCCAAAACGTCCGCCGCGGCCTCGTCCGAGCGCGGCACCACGGTGAGGGTGGCCAGGCTCTGGCGCACCTTGAGGTCGTTGGACGATCGCAACGAACGCCCGAGCTCCACGATGGCTCGCGCCAAATGCGTGCGACGGATGCCTTGGGCATCCTTGAGGGATTCGTCCGGACGCGGCATGTCGGCGTGGTGCACGGATCGAGGCGCGGAGGGGTCAACCTCCGCCACCAGGATCTGCCAGATTTCTTCCGCCAAAAAGGGCATGTACGGGGCGAGCACCACCGCGAAGTCCTTGAGCACGCGATGGAGCGTGGCGTAGGCGGCCACCTTGTCGCCGTCGTCGGTGCTCTTCCAGAAACGGCGGCGGCTGCGGCGGATGTACCAGTTGGTGAGGCTGTCGATGAACCGCACCACTTGGGGCACCACGTTGTACAGCCGGAAACCTTCCATCTCGCTCTCGATGGTGGCCAAGAGGTCTTGCAGCTCGGCCAGGATCCAGCGGTCCAATTCCGAAAGGGCGAGGCTGGACAGGCTCGCGGAAGGATCCCACGAAAGCTGGCCCTTGGCGCGATCGGCGTTGTGGTAGGTGCAGAACAAGGAAAGCGAATTCCACAACGGCAGCAGGACGGAGCGCACCACTTCCCGCACGCCGGCCTCGGAAAAGCGCAGTTCTTCCGCCTTCACCGCGGCCGAATCGATCAGGTACATGCGCAACGCGTCGGCGCCGATCTGCTCCAGGATGATGCCCGGATCCGGATAGTTGCGCAGGCTCTTGGACATTTTCTGACCATCTTCGGCCAGCAGGATCCCGTTGACGATCACGTTCTTGAAGGCGGGCTTCTGGAACAGGGCCGCACCCAGCACCGTGAGGGTGTAGAACCAGCCGCGCGTCTGGTCCAGGCCTTCGGCGATGAAGTCGGCGGGGAACAGGCGATCGAAACCTTCGGAGTTTTCGAACGGGTAGTGCAGCTGGGCGTAGGGCATGGATCCCGATTCGAACCAGCAATCGAGCACCTCGCTGGTGCGCCGGTACACCTTGCCAGACGGATCGTAGGTCTTGCCGTCGGCGGTGCGGATCTCGATGGCATCGATGAAGTGGGTATGGAGATCCGTGATGGTGGCCGGATCGCGCCCGGAAAGACGCGCCAACTCCTCGATGGAGCCCACGCACACCATGCCTCCGTCTTCGGCCTTCCAAACGGGGATGGCCGTGCCCCAGAACCGGTTGCGCGACAGGTTCCAGTCGCGTGCGCCGTCCAGCCACTTCCCGAAGCGCCCGTCCTTGATGTGGCCGGGAACCCAGGTGATCTCCTGGTTGGAGTCGATCATCCACTGCTTGAGGGTCTTGGTCACGCCGTCGGGATTTGTCACCGGCTTGTCCAGCCCCATGAACCAGGTGCGCATGGCGCGGTACAGGAGCGGCGCTCCGGTGCGGTAGCAATGGGGGTAGCTGTGCACGAAGGTCTCGTGCTTGAACACCAGCCCTTTTTCCTTGAGGGCCTGGATGATGGCTTTGTCGGCTTCCTTGGCTTCCTGGCCCTTCCAGTCGCGGACATCGTCGGTGAACCGGCCGTCGGCGTCCAGGGGGTCCCAAAGCCCCAAGCCTTCCGCCGCACCCAGCTGGAAGTCTTCCTCAAAACTGGGCGATGTGGACCGCGCCCGCGCCGTCCTCCGTGCTGACAAAATCCGCCAGCAAGAGCGTGTACTGCTTCTCGGAGAGCTTGGGGGTGTATCCGAACAGCGGCTTGTACTTGCGACCGGCAAGCTCCGAGCCGAGCTTGGTTTCCAACACCTCGATCTTTTTCTCGTCGAAATAGGCCCCCAACCGCGGCTGTGCGATCCAGTAGACGGAGCCCTCCGAACGGATCTTGACGTAGGGGATGTCCGCGCCCAACGCCACGGCCAGGTTGGAGGGCAAGGTCCAGGGGGTGGTGGTCCACACCAAAAGCGCCGCCTGGTCGGGATCGTTTTCCAGGAAGAACTTGAGGGTGAGCGACGGATCTTGTCGGTCGCGGTATCCCTGGTTCACCTCGAAGTTGGAAAGGGGGGTGGCCAGCTTGGGCGAATACGGCTGGACGCGATAGCCCTCGTAGATCAGTCCCTTGTCGAAGCAGGTTTTGAACACCCACCACACGGATTCCATGAACGACGGATCCATGGTGCGGTAGCCGCCCTGGAAATGCACCCAGCGGCCCATGCGCAGCACGGTCTTTTCCCATTCGCCGGTGTAGCGCATCACGATGGAACGGCAAGCTTCGTTGAACTTGTCAACGCCGAAGGCCTTGATTTCGGCTTGGCCGGCCAGGCTCAGGCTCTTTTGGATTTCGGCTTCCACCGGCAAACCGTGGCAGTCCCATCCGAAGCGACGATCGACGCTGCGCCCACGAAGGCTCCAGTAGCGCGGCACGATGTCCTTGAGCGTACCGGCCAGCAGGTGCCCGTAATGGGGAAGTCCCGTGGCGAACGGGGGGCCGTCGTAGAAGTGGAACGGCGTCGAGCCCTGGCGAATCTCCTCCTGGCGCTCGAAGGCGCGCGTGGCGTCCCAGAACTTCAGGATGCGGCCTTCCAGGCCGGGAAACGACGGATTCTTTTCAGGTTCGCGAAACTGGAGCATAGGGGTGCAAAGGTAGAACCTGGACCGCCGGATCACCCGACCTTGGGATGGCCCGGCTTACGGGCCACCAGTAGGTACACGGCCGGCACCACGAACAACGTGAGAGCCAGCGAACTGGTCATTCCTCCGATCACCGCCACGCCCAGGGGGCTTGCGGCTTTCGGCGCCGGCTCCCAGCGCGAGGGCCACGGGAAGGATCCCCAGCACGGTGGCCACCGAGGTCAGTGAGGATGGGGCGCAGTCGGGCCGTGGCCGCGCCGACCACCGCCTCCAGCGGATCCAAGCCCGTTTCCAGGCGCTGGGTGGCGAACTCCACGATCAGGATGCCGTTTTTTGTCACCAATCCCACCAGCAGCACCAAACCGATCTGGCTGAACAGGTTCATGGTCATTCCCGCCAACCACAAGGCTCCCAACGCCCCCACCAGCGCCAACGGCACCGTCAGCAGGATCACAAACGGCGAGCGCAGGCTCGAACTGGGCGGCCAACAGCAGGAACACGGCCAGGATGGCCATCCCGAACACCGCGCCCAGACTGGACGAAGACTCCTGGAAATCGCGCGCCGAGCCGGTCCAGCGGGTCACGAAGCGATCGTCGAGTTTCTCCTTGGCCACACTCTCCATGGCCTGCACGCCTTGCCCCAGCGAAACACCTTGTTCAAGCCCGCCGAGATCGTGAAGCATGCCTCGCGGTCCAGTCGCCGCTGCGGCGGGACCATGGTCTCGCGCAGGCTCACCAGGGCGGAAACCGGCACCAATTCGCCTTTGGACGAGCGCACCCTGCAGGCGATCGAGGCTCGCGGCACTGGAGGCTCCGTCGAGTTCCGCCAGGATGGAATATTGCTTGCCCTGGCGGAGTGAACACGCCCAATTTGGGCAATCCAAACGCCAATTGCAGGGAATTCCCCAAGGCTTCCGGAGTCACACCGAGGTCGGAGAGCCGGTCGCGGCGCACGTCCACCTCCAACCGGGCTTGGTGAAGGAAGGTCGGTTTCCACCACCGAAAAGCCGGATTGGCCCGGCGGCCGCCTCCAAATCGGAAAGAACTTCGTGCAGGGGCTTCCAAGTCGGGCCCTTGCACCACCAACTGCACCGGAAGAGCTTGGCGCCTCCCACCCGGATGGCCTGTTCCTGGTGACCGAGGCGCGCGCCCCGAATTTGGCAAGCATCCGGGTCACCACGGTCGCGACCGAATCTTGGGGGCACCCCGCTCGGTGGGTTCGGAAAGCACCACGCGAGCAAACCCGGAATTGGTGGCGCCGCCCGCACCGCCCGCACCGGAGTTGACCAGGTAGGTCTTGATCTGGGGCACTGTTGCCAGGGAATCGGCCATCCGCCGCATCCAGGAGTCCATGTATGGGAAAGTGGCCCCCTCATGGGCAGTGGCATTGATTTGCAGGGCGGAGCGGTCTTCCGCAGGAGCCAGCTCCTTGGGCAGCGCCCCCAACAGCAGGAAGATCGCCCCTGCGCAAAGGGCCAGCACGGCCACGGCGGCTGAGGGGAACCGAAGGGATTTTCGCAAAATCCTGGAGTAATCCGTCAGCCACTGGTAGAACGGCTCGGTGGTCGGATAGAACCGGCCGTGCCGGCTGTGGGGACGCAGGACCCGGCTGGAAAGCATGGCGGAAAGCGTCAGGGCGACGAAGCCGGAAATCAAGACCGACCCACCCACCACCACGCTGAATTCCCGAAACAGACGGCCCGTGAATCCTTGCAAAACAACAACGGCACGAACACGGCGGCCAGCACCAGGGTGGTGGCGACCACGGCGGCGAAGATCTCGTCCAGTCCTTTGATCGCCGCTTCGCGCGGATTCGCCGCCCGCTCCACGCGCGACCAGATGATTTCCAGCACGACGATGGCATCGTCCACCACGATTCCGATGGCCAGCACCACCCCCAACAAGGTGAGGATGTTGATGGAGTACCCCAGTGCCCAAACAAGCGAACACGCCCACCAGCGAGACAGGAACTGTCAGAACAGGGACCAGCGTGGTGCGCCATTCGCGCAAGAACAGGAAAATCACCAGCACCACCAACGCGAAGGCGATGGCGATGGTCTCGCCCACTTCCAGCAAGGCCTTGCGGACAAAGCGCGTGTTGTCGAACACCTCTTCCAGCACGACTCCCTCCGGGAGTTCCGACACCAGACGGGGCAGGCGTTTGCGGACCTGATCGACGATGGAGACCTGGTTGGCTCCTGGTTGCGCCACGAAAGCCAAAGCGATCCCGGGCTCGGTGCCCAGCCGCAGCCGGGTCTTTTCATTTTCGGCCCCCAGCTCCACCCACGGTGGGAGGATCGACATCGGACGGAAGACTGCGCTGGCGCGGCTCACGCGATCTCGCACGTCGTTGGCCGCCCGCTCCAGATCCACTCCCAACAAAAACTCCACCGTGATCTGCGTGCGCTCGTCGCGGCTTTGCGAGCTCATCGTACGGATTCCGTCGATGCCGTTGAGCGATTGCTCCAAAGGCTCGGTCGTTGCTTTTCCACCGTTTCGGCGTCCGCGCCGCGCCAGGAGGCGCTGACGGTCACAGTGGCCGGATCGATGGACGGATACTCGCGCACTGGCAGGTTGGGGATGGCCACGAACCCCAACAACAGCAAGAAGGCCGAGGCGACCGAAACCAATACCGGCCGGGCGACGACCATCTTCGGAGAAGCTCACGGCTTGCTCCCCGCCCAAGCTGTCGGTCGCGTCGCCAGACCTCGGTCGCGGCCCCTCCGTCAGCAGGCGGGCGATCTCCACCGGTGCGCCGGACTTGGGCGGCTGGGCCCCGGGAAGCAGTACGGTATCGCCTTCATGCAGTCCAGACACGAGCTCGACCCGTTCGGAATTGCGCCTGCCGGCCACCACGGGCACGAACAGCGCCTTTCCTTCGCGGGCCAGGAACACCCCGGTTCCCTTGGGGCCACCAGACAGCGCCTGCGAGGGAATGGACATCACGGGTCCTGGTTCGGCAGGAAGAGTCACCTCCACCGTGGCCCCGGGGACCAATCCCTGGCATCCGGTCTTGCAGGCCGCCAACAGACGCCTCGTGCGGTGGTTTCGTCCAGTTCCGGAGCCAGCGCCTCCACATGCGCCCGCCCCGCGCGCACTCCCCGGATCGCCAGGACAGCGCCATGCCCGGTGCAAGCCGAAACGCCAAGCCCTCTGGCAGGGCCCATTCCAAGCGAACATCTCCCGAGCCCACCAGAGCGGTCAATAATTGTCCGTTGGGAACCCACTGGCCCATGCTGACCTCCCGCATGCCGACCGTTCCCGCAAAGGGGGCGCGCACCTCCATCTTGGCCAACGAGGCTTCGGCCAAGGCGAGATCCGCTTGGCATACGGCGGAATCCGCCAGCGAGGTTTCCAGCTGCTGCAAGCTCGCCGACTGCGCGTTGACCTGTTCGCGCACCCGTTTGAGGGTCGCGACGGAAAGTCGGAGCTTGGCGGCGGCGCGATCGCGGGAGGCTCTGGCTTCGGCATCTTCCAGACGAACGATCACCTGGCCCGCACGAACCTGGGCGCCTTCCCGAAACCCGATCTCGCGGATGCGGCCGGCGGCCTCGGTGCGCAAATCGATGCGATCGCGCGCCTTGACTTCCGCCAGCCCCGCGGTGGAATCGCCAAACGGCGCCGACACCACCAAGGTGGCGGCGAACTTGGCCACGCGGTCCTTGCCCGGAGGGCCTTTCGCCTCTTGGGGCTTCTGCTTGCAGGCAGAAAGCACGAACGAAATCTCCACATTCCGGCACACACATGAAATCTTGTCGGAAATCGAACAGACCAGCAACCCGGCTTCCCGTCAGGGCAAGGCGGACAGCAGGTCTTCCCAGGTCTCCCGTCGGCGGATCGTGCGTACGGAGCCGTCGCCAGCCAGCAGGACCTCCGCCGCGCGAGGCCTGGCGTTGTAGCTGGAGGACATCGCCCAGCCGTAGGCACCGGCGTCGCGCACCACCAGATGATCGCCCACCTTCGGAAGAGGACACTTCCTGTCATGTCCCAGGATGTCGCCGGACTCGCAGATGTTGCCCACCCATTGCACATCCACCAACGGACGATCGGAAACCTCCTGCGGCACCAGATCGATGTGGTGGTAGGAATCGTACAACACAGGACGCTGCAACACGTTGAAGCCGATGTCGCAGCCGGCAACGTGGATTCCTACGCGCTCCTTGATGGCGTGGACCGTCCCGAGGATCGCACCGCACTCGGCGAACACGTAGCGCCCCGGCTCCACCTGCGCACGCAAACTTCGCCCCGTCTCGCGCTCCCAATCCGCCAGCAGACAGGAAAGTCCCGCACCGACCGCAGACAGATCCAGCCGCGTCTCGCCGCCATACCCGATCCCGAACCCTCCGCCAAAATCCGCAAATCGCGCGGAAGGCACCCCTCGGCAAACCTCCAACAAGGCATTTGCAGCCTCCAGGTATCGCTCAGCCGTGAGAAACCCGGAGCCGATGTGTTGGTTCAGTCCAGCCACCGACACCCGCCCCGCTGCCAGAATTTCCAGTGCTTGCGGCACCTCGGACGGGAGGATCCCGAACTTCACCCGTGCTCCGGCCGTGACCACCTTTCCGTGGTGGCCATCCCCCACCAGCGGATTGATCCGCAAGGCCACCTCGCCGCCCGCGAACACATCGGCGGCCAAGCGCACTTGATCCAAGGAATCCAGACTGGTGAGGATGCCACGCTCGTGGGCGAACACCAACTCCTCCCGCGAGACGTTGTTGGGAATGAAGAAGATCTCGTCGGACCGGAAACCCGCGCGCTCCAGCAGGAGAATCTCCCCCGGGCTCATGGCGTCGCCGCGCAGGCCTTCCTGCCGCGCGATGGCCAGAAGCGTGGGATTCCCGTTGGTCTTGATGGACACCGAGGGATGGAAGTCGCGCCCCGGCATCATGAGCGCCACCTCGCGACAACGCGCGCGCAAGGTCGGTTCGTGATAGACGTACAGGGGGGATCCGTGTTCACGGACCAGGTCCCCCACCAACGGGGCAGGAAGCCAGGGCAGGGATTCGGAAGCGGCATTCATGTCATTTCCTGTCTAATGATCGCGCTTGCACGATCTGGATTTCGTGGGTGAGGGAATCCTTGATGAGGTTCACCAAGTGGGGGTTTTCGGAGAAGACGCATTCGCCACGCGCCTGGTCCAACTCGCCGGTGAGCACCCTGCGACCATCCGCGATGACCCGGACCGGCCCGCGCGGTTTTCGCCGCACATGCACCACCGCCCCCTCCAATTCCCAGGCGCGGTTGCACAACACGGTCACGCGGATCGCTCGACCCATCGCCTCCGCGAGGTCTTCGCGGATTTCCTCGAGGTCCGTGGCATCCAATGCCAGATACAGGCGATCGTCCGCGCCTTGGCAAAGCAACCGCATCCGCTCCAGCACCGCCGCACGACCGGAAACCGATAAAAACGGCGCCCCTCCCTGCTTTACCTGGGGTGCGGCGGCCACAGCCTTCTTGATCGACATTTCCTGTCGCGACTTCACCAGGCGCCCGAGGTCTTCCAACGACAGCGCCGCGTAGCGGGTGGACTCGCCTTCCACGCGCGAGGCGAATCCCTTGTCCACCAGGCTCGCCAAGGCGTGGTAGGCGTTGGACCGGGAGATTCCGGTTTCCTTGGCGGCTTCGTATCCGGAAAGCTCCCCGTGCTCCAGGAGGGCGCCGTAGAGCGCGGCTTCCTGGCCGGTGAACCCAAGGCTTTGCAATGCGTCGATGAAATCAGGAGAAGACATAGTGGTATTATACAGTACTACGCCTGAAAAGACAAGGGTGACGCTCGCGGAGACCCATGGACACCATCTGGTCGAGGAGTTTCCCTCCCCCCATTTCCCGGCCCGAGAAACGTGCCATAACGGAACACCCCTCCTTGGCACGAAAATATCCGAGATAAAATCTTGCTTTGGATTTCCACCATCGTATGTTCCTAGGCAGGGCAAGCAGTCGAACCTGCCTTTGCCGACGAATCTGTCCTTTTCCCCCAATGTCGGATTCGGACATCTTTTGACAGCCATGCACGCCACCCGGCAAACGTGGATTCGCGTGCGTTCCGCGAGGTTTCGGGATTTTCCCGATTTATCCCGCCGCTGTTTTTTGTCATTACGGAGAAACACGATGAAATCATGGAAAACCCTTTTCCTGTCCATGGCGAGCGCCGTTTCCTTGGGATGCCTTCTGGCCGGCTGCGAACCCTCCAACGCCTCGACCGTGCCGGGTTCCGACTCCACCGTGCAGCGTGTGATCGCCTCGCAAATTCCGTCCTTGGGAGCCGCGACGCCCTTCGCCGCGTTCGGTGGCGGAGCGGGGATCACCAACCAGGGCGTGAACACCGTGGTCAACGGGGACATCGGGACCACGGGGGCATCCACCATGATCACCGGCTTCCACAACGCCAGTTTCAATTTTGGGGAAACCCCGTTGAACATCGGGGCGGTGAACGGTTTGGTGATCGGCGACGCACCCCAAGGCTCTCCCGCCGATTTAACGCTGGCCAAGAACGTGGCAAGCGATGCGTTGAACGCCTTCAATCGACTGGCCGACCTCCCCGGCGGAATCGATCCCGCCGCCGGACTGCTGGGCGGATTGAGCCTCGCACCCGGCTTGTACAAATCGGCTTCGGGCGCGTTTCTGGTCCTGGGCTCCAATCTGACCTTGGACGCCCGTGGGGACGCGGATGCCATCTGGGTCTTCCAGATGGCCAGTTCCCTGACCGTCGGCGGTCCGGCCGCTGCTCGCAGCGTGGTCCTGGTCAACGGAGCGCAGTCAAAAAATGTCTACTGGGTGGTCGGAAGCTCCGCGATCATCAACAGCGCGGGCGGCGGCACGATGGTCGGGACGATCCTGGCGATCGCCGGGGTGACGATTTCGGATCCCGGGAGCTCGGCTCCCACCACCCTCGACGGCCGGGCGTTGGCGCAATTCGGATCGGTGACCATGGTCAACACGGTGATCCGCACACCTGGCCCTTCGTTAGCCGTGTCGGCGTCCCGAGCGACCACCAAGATGGAAGAACCATCTCCTCATGTCGTGGTCACCGGCACCAACGCCGCGGATGTGGCCGCCGTGGCCGACCAGGGATTTTTGGAGATCGTCAACAATGGCGCGCATGTCGCCGCGACGATCACCGGAACGGGAACGATCCACATCGTCAACGACGGAGGGATCCTGACTGCGACCAACACGGGAACCGGAACCATGACCATCCGCAGCGACGCCACCGGGGCCGTCACCGTGACAATTACCGGCAACGGGGATCTCACCGTGACCGCCACCGGCGATGAGCCGATCACACTGACCCACACCGGCGACGAAGACTTCACCTACCCCGCCCTCACCGGCGTTCTCAGGCGGCGATGATCAAAACCGCGGAACTGGACCTTGACTCAATTCCCGGGGCGACGAGCATCGCTGCGCCGCCTCACGACCAGTTCTTGCGAAAGCGTTCCTGCCCGGGCCAGAGCCAGGGCCATTCGTCCGAAGAAATCCCCGGATTCCTCCAGCAGGTACGGGACCAGAGGCGATAGCACCTCATCCGTCGTCTTCGAGGCCTCCAACTTCGTTTTGAGCAGGTCCGTCATCTGGGCGACGAACAAACGGAAATCGGAAACCACCAGGTTCCGCGAGGTGCGCTCGAACTCCATTCCCTTTTCGAACTGCCCTCGCAGGGTATCCGAGCGAACTTGCAACGGAATGCTGGTGTCCGGAAGCCAAGCGATGGAATGCACCCGGCGGCCCTCCTCGGGAAACCAGGCCAGGGGAATCTTGTAGGAATCGGCCACCATGCGTCCGTCGGAATCTTTTCCCACCCCGTGCCCGAAAAACGGTTCGCAGGAGGAATCCTCCAGGCACCCGGTCATCGCCTGCAGGAATCGATCCGGCTCCAACGCATTGGATAGGATGATTTCGTGGAACCCCGGTCCCGCCGCCATTTCCACGATCCTTTCGCGGAACTCGTCGGCGAGCTCCCGCAAGCGGGACGAATCCAGGCCGGGTTCCGCTAGTGACAATTTCCGAACAGCACGCTCGAGCATCGCCAATCCCTCGACGGTGTCCGAAAAGGGGGTCGTCCGTCGGATCTTGACTTCCCCACCTTCCGGTTTCCATATCCGGGTTTCGACAACCATCGCCCCCCCTTCGATGTTGGCGACCTCGGAGGTGTCCCGTCGGATTTCCTGCTCCTGCCCGAACACCGATCGCAGCTCCTGGAGATCGAACTGGAACGCGGAATCGACAAAACCACGTGAATCCGACCCGGGAATCGCCCTGTGTTCCAGGATCATCCGCCGTTGTTGCACCTTGCCCGCCACGAACAACACGACTTCCGTGCATGGGGCAGCGTCGATTCGCACCGATTCGATCGATTTGCGCCATGGAAGGACGCGATCTCTGGTGCGGAGCGCAGGCCTGGGGCGGAACCGTTGGGTCACATCGCGCTCTTCCAGCGGCCAAGGAACGGCGATGGGCCGCCTGCGGACCAGGATGGAATTGGAGGGGACCAGCGACAACACGCTTGCCTGCATGCCCCGGCGAATGGTCGGAAGACTCCGATCCCAAGCAATGGCTCCGAGGTCCTGCACCCTTTCCCGTGTGGATGGCGACACGCTCGAATCCAAATTGGATTGGAGCGTCTGAAAAAAATCTCCACGCTTTTCGATTTCCCATTTCCGTAGTGAATCCTGCAACCGAGGCCACTGCCCCTCGTCCATTCGATGCCAAACGGTTTCGAATTCGGAAAGACTGTCCAAAGGGCCCGTACCGAGCCGCTCCACTCCCCAAAGATGGGTGGACTCGTCTCCATAATCGCTCTCACGGGAACTCGTGTCCACCGCCACCGGCAACCAATGATCAGGAACGGAATCCACCAACACCCACAAGGAATCGGCTCCCACTGAATCACGTTCCAGACCTGGGAAGCGATCGCACCGATGCGTTTGGATGCATGCAGACAAGGCATCGCCGAACGCATGGTTGGCCAAACGATTCCAACTGGAGATCCGAACGACCGCGGAGGTATCGGATGCATCGCGGTAGGATTCCGCGAGGGCTTTGGCTGTCCGGGCAATCAGAGTGTCCGACGGCACGGTACGGACCAGCGAGTCCATCCGTTCGAACAATCTGCCATTTCCTGTCGTGTCATGGATCGGCTGGAACGTTTCCAGCTCGACGGTCCCGCGACGATCGGTCCAGCGCCAGGATTCGTGCCGCGTCCAACGGACCTCCTGGGCGTCGTAGAGTGTGTCCAGGCTCTGCACGACCCGCACGTCCATTTCGGTCTGGATCCGCTCCAGCAAGAAACGCTGCGTGGCGGCCAAGGTGTCCCGCGAAAGCCCTTCCAATCGCTGCCTGCGCGAGGCGACCTTTCCCTGGATCACGAGCAACACGTCCGCGCCATCGTCATAACGGATGACATGTGCCTGAATGGGATGCACACCTGGGGCATCCGGAAAGGCCAGCAATTCTGGATCTAGAGGTACCGTGATCGCGGTCAGGTTCCCTTCGGGGACCACCGCCTGATAGGTCGCTGCTTTGGTCTTCGACGTAGGTGCTGAAGAAACGATCGAGGCGCACACAGCCAGCAAAACCGCAAGTGTCATGGAGTAGGTCCGAGCGAAAGGAATTCGGGAAACGATCTCTTCCCGAAACTTAGGTCTTTCCCCGGAGAGGCAGTGGATCGATCACGCGCGGAAGGAGTACATTCCATTTCCTCAGGAGGACCCATCCATGCCAGAAGAACTGCTCAGCTCTGGAAAGCTCGCCGAAGCCGTTGGACTATCGCCCGCCAAGCTCAAGATGCTCTTGGCCGAGCTGGAAATCCAGCCTACGCAAATGAAAGGCATCTGCGCCATGTAGCGATGGCGCCGCCTTGAAGAAGGTCAAAGCGAGCATCAAGAAGTGACCGGTTCGAGGGGACGGCTTTGAACCAGCCCATCGTCGAGCGGTTGCGCGTGGTCGTGTTCGGCGCCTCCGGAATGGTGGGCGCCGCCGTGGCCCAAGTCTCCCTGAACGACTCCAAGGTGGAATCCGTGTTGGTGGTGGGCGCAGCTCGGCGGGCTTTACCCACCCCAAGCTCACGGAACGGATCGTCGCGGATCTATCCGACCTGTCTGCCATCGAGTCGGATCTGATGGGGCTCAACGCGTGCTTTCTGACCATCGGGGCGTCGGCAGCCGGACGGACGGAAGCGGAGTACGCGAGGCTGAACTACGACCTCCCGCTCTCGATCGCACGGTACCTTGCCGAGCGCAATCCCGACCTTGCCATCAATTACGTGTCCGGTGCGGGGTGCGATTCCAGCGAGCACGGCAAGGTGATGTGGGCCCGTGTCAAGGGACGTACCGAGAACGCCTTGCTCGCGTTGCCCTTGCGGCGGGCCACCATGTTTCGCCTGGCGGGGCTCGTGCCATTGAAGGGCCACAAGTCCAAGACCAAGCTATACAGGGTCTTCTACACCCCGTTCAGCCCGGTCCTGCCACTGCTGGCCCGCCTGCTGCCCGGCCTGATCACCACCCCCGACATTTTGGGACGCGCCATGATCCGCGCCGCTCAGGGACGAAGCCAGTCCCGCATCCTGGAGCCCGTGGACATCGACCGCTTGGGGCGGTAGGGAGTCCACAGGTTTTGACTTGAGGTGGAACTTCTGTATCGGCAAGCCTGATTCAGAGCTCCGCTGGCGCCTCGGAGATTCCGGCCAAAAATTCCGGGCGCAGGTAGCGGACCCGCTCGCCCAGCTCGTTGACTTCGTGCTGGAGCCTGGCCCAATCCAAGATGCGGACGGATTCCGTCATCGGCTTTTTCAGCAGGCGATGGATGGGACGATGGAATTCCGCACCAAGCCCCGTGCGCAACGCGGGCTCCGAGACCACGAACAAGGGGGCTTTCCATTTGGGATGCAAGGCCAGCAAGTCCGCCAACCGACGCACGCCTTCGCCCAGATCCGGCCCTGCTTCCACCACGAAGGCCGCCACGACTTCGGTTCCCTGGATCCACACCACATCGAGGCTCTCCGCCGTCTTGCGGGTGGCCTCGTCCGGAAAGGACAGAGTCGCTTCCACGGATACGCCCTCTTGCAGCATGGCGTCCATGCGCACGGGTAGAAGCGACATGCCCAGGTCGCGCCCCAGTGTTTCCAGCAGTTCGCAGGCTTCTCCGCGATGGAAGCTCGGTTCTTCCAAGGAAAACTCGCTGGCCGACGGCCTCAGATTCAGGAACCGAAACCCGCCCGTATTTGGCGGACAAGGCGGACTTGGACGGGATGGTGGACGATTCGGCGATCATAGGACGTTTCCCCTTTGAGCAGTGAACAAGATGGATAAACAATACTGCTCATCCGTTCACTTGGCAATGGAATCTTTCCACGGACTCACACCTTAGTGGAAAACCCCAACTGCACCTTCTCGCCGCTTTGGCCACGCAGTCCCCAATCGCCCATGGGCAGCTCGTGGAGCGCCACCAGGATGTCCGCCGCCGCGATCCCGAAGCTCTCCAGGCTCGTGGCGATCCGCGCATAGAGGGTTTCCTTGGCCTGCGCGGAACGCCCCGGGAAGATGGTCATCTCCACGAGAACGAACCGATCCGATTTGCCGGGAGCGAAAATCAATTCCTCGGCATCGCATCGATGGACGCGGTGGATGTAGTCGTGATCGGGGATGCGGAAGGCCTCCACCAAGGCCTGATGGATGGCGTCCGAAATGGCGCGCGCCTCGATGGCATTCCAACGGTCCGTCAGGGTGATGTGGACGATGGGCATTGAAAGGCCTCCTTTGATCGATGGTTCGATGCGATCGAAAAAAGATGCTCTCACCATGGATCGAGCACCGATCGCCACTCCCTGATCGCTCTCACTCCTCGTCGAAATCCTCCATCTCGTCGTCCGGTGCATCCGAAGGTTGCAACAGTTCCGCGACAAGATCCGGCGTGAGCATGGCGCCACCGGATTCTCCGGCATCGAAGAGATCGCGGGCCAGTTCCGCCTTGGAGCGGGCCAGGGCCAACACGCGCTCTTCGATGGTGCCGCGCGCGATCATGCGGTAGACCGTGACGGGGCGCTCCTGGCCGATGCGGTGGGAGCGAGCGGCCGCTTGGCTTTCCGCCGCCGGATTCCACCACGGGTCCAAGAGGAACACCGTATCCGCGGAAGTCAGGTTGACACCCGCCCCACCGGACTTCAGCGAGATGAGGAAAACGTTCTCGTCCTTGGCTTCCTGGAAGCGCTTGATCTTGCGCGTGCGCTCGGCCGCCGGCGTGCTGCCATCGAAGCGCAGGAAATCGATTCCCTCGCGGGAAAGGCGCTTGCCCACCAGATCCAGAAGCGAGGTGAAGCTGGAAAACACCAGGGCGCGGTGGTTTTCGGACAGCAATTCGTGGAGCATTTCCACCAAGCTGTCGATTTTTGTCGACGGCCCCTTGTGCGAGGCGAGCTCCGGCGCGCAGGCGATCTGCCGCAACCGCAAAAGCGCCGTGAGCACCTGGAAGTGGTTTCCTTCGCCCATGCCGTTTTCGCGCAGATCCGGCAGGAGGTTCTTCTGGTAGTCCAACAACTGCCTTCGATACAACGCGGCTTGCTTGGGATCCAGGTCCACCATCAAGTCCACGTCCTGGCGCTTGGGCAGGTCGCGCGCCACGTCTTCCTTGGTGCGTCGCAGCCAGAACGGGGCGGTGAGCCGGCGCAAGCGCGAAAAATCCGGGGCATCCCCCTGGGAGGGCTCGAATTGTTGCAGGAAGGCCTCGCGCGTCCCCAGCAATCCCGGATTCAAGAAGTTGAACTGCGCCCACAAATCGCTGAGGGAATTTTCGATGGGAGTTCCCGTCAGGCAGATCTTCTGGTGTGCATCCAAGGTCTTGACTGTCCTGTGGAGCACCGTTTCCGGATTGCGGATGGCTTGGCTTTCGTCCAGGACCACCACGGAGAATTTCCGTTCCTTCGCCCAATCCATTTCGCGCGGCAGGATCCCGAAGGTGGTCACGTACACCACGGGTCCATCGGAATCGGCATCGCGGACCAGGTCTCTCTGGGCACCGTGCAAGAGCCTGCTGGGAAGATGCGGGGCGAACTTCTTGAGCTCGTCCACCCAGTTTCCGGCCACCGATGCCGGGGCCACCACCAACGCGGGGCCGCAGTGGGGGTCCAGCTCGAACATGCGGCACAAGTGCGCGATGACCTGGACGGTCTTGCCCAATCCCATGTCGTCGGCCAGGATTCCACCCGTTCCCCGCCGGCGCAGTTGATCGAGCCAGCGGGCACCATCGAGCTGGTAGTGGCGAAGCGTCGCCTTCAGGGACGCGGGCGCATCGAACGCATCCACCGCATTGATCGATTCGAGAATGCCGGTCCAATCGATGGCCCCGGTGGTCGCCACGCCGGCGATCCCCAGCAGTTCGTCGGCAAGGGACGCATGGGCGTTTTGGAGACGGATTCCGTCTTCGGTCTTTTCGCCCAACGCGCTGATCCAGCGCAGCTGTTTGACCAACTGGTCGGGAAGGACGCCGGTGGACCCGTCCGGAAGCAGGACAGTTCCTGTTGTTCCCACCAAGGTGGAAAGCGGGACCTCCAACCCCTCGAAATCCACCGTACCACCCAGCTCGAACCAATCCTGGCCCGACGGCTGGACGCGCACGTGAACCTGGCCCGTGCGACGTTTCCAACGATCCATGCTGAGACTGGACACGATGCGCCAGCCTCCCGTGGACATCGCCGGCAACGCCTGCAGGGCCACGGCGCGAAGGGATTTCGGATCTGCCACCAGAAAGCGGGAATCCACCTTCTCGAAGTCCACGCCGTGCTGTTCCAGAAGCCCCTGCAACCGGTCGCGAAGCGCGGCTTCTCCTTGGGCATCGCGCGCCATCTCGCCGATGCGCCCATCGTGCCCGGTATAGGCGACCACGCTCGCGCAATCGGCAGCGACGATCCCCACCTGCTCGTACCAGGGTGTCATTTCGATGGCCAAGGTGTCTTCGCCGTGGAGTTCCACCGTGAGCCCCGGCTCCGGAGCCCCCTTGGGGCGTCGGGGAGAAGATCCAGGTCCACCGCCACCCCCGCATCCGAAAGTGTGCGCAGATCCGCGCGCAAGGGCGCGACACTGCGGGCGAAGGCGTTGCCCACGGGAACCAACAGAAGTTCGCGTTCCACGCGTGGATCCACCAGATGAAGGGTGGCTCCCACCAACACCAGGAAGTCGCGATCGCCTCCGATCACGGCGGCATCCGAAGGAAGTGACAGAATCCGTTCAGGCGCGTCCAGGCTCTGGAGTTCCCTCTCCGGAGAGACTTCGTCGCCACGCTGGCGCAGATGGATGCGAAGACGCCAGAGGTGGTCGTCGATGCGCAGCGGCTCCGCAGCCGGTCCGAGCAGTTTTTTCAGGCGGTAGGCCAGAAGCAGCGCATGCTGCCAGGATCCTTTGCGCCCCGGAAGGTTCGGTGCATCCAAGGAGCGGGCGAGCTGGATGATCTCTTCGTCGGCGGGGCTCGCGTAGGAGGGAACCACGCCCTGCTGCTTGTATCCACCGTTGTTGCGCAGGTCGCGGTCTTCGATCTTTCCGTGCGGGAAGGCCTTGGAAAAACGCCGCACCGTGGGGACCAGATCCCATGACAATTTTTGGGAATTCAGGCAAAGCTGGAACACCACCTCGTTGGACGCGTCGCGATCGCGCGCCACCGGACCAAGACGCTTGGCGGCCGTGGCGATCCATGCTTCCAGCTGGGTGTTGCGTTCGGGAACATAGCGCCTTGCCGAAACATCTTCGGCATCGACCGCGACCGATTCCGCACTGGGCGACTCCTGGCCCATGCGCATCAGAAAGGCGACCTGGTGGCGGCAGTCGCCGTTGGATCGCGCGGAAGTGCAGTTGCAACTGGTTTCACCCGTGGGCCCGGCCCACAACTGGAATGCCTCGGCACCTTCCACGCGAGCGGTCCACCCTTGCGGAGAATCGCTCCATTGGATCTCGCCGATCAGTCCGACGAACTCCTTGCCCCGTGTGCGCAGGATCGAGGAAAACTGGCCCAAGGACGTCGCGAAGGCATCCAGGATGGTGCGGGTGAGTCGATTCTGCCAAACATTCTCTGCAGCTGGAAACTCCAATGCCGTCACCCTTCGGATTTGCGAAAAAGAGGGGCAAAGGTAGTGGAATAGATCGGCCAGGGGAAGTGGGAATGCCTGAAAATCCCGGAACCAGGGGAAACGGACCACCAGATCTTGCGGCCTGGCCTCGCAGCCATCGCAACCTTCGCTGTCCCTCCAACGCAGCACCAACACCCCGGAAAAGGCATCGGGCCAGCCCGAGGCCAGGTACAGCGGACGCATGCAGGTTAGAGACTGCCAGGATTCCGAATCCCAACAGGTGCCTGATCCTTGGACCTTGATCGCGACACCCTCCGCCCGTGGCGGTGGATTTCCCTCGATCCTCGTTGAACCATGCGAAAGGTCTAACCCTTTCCCAACGGCACCTGGAAAAAACGTTTGCGTCTGCGGTTTGCAAGCCAACCACCTCGGGAATGATCCAGGCACCCAAGGAACGCGGATCTTGGGCGGTCAAAAGCCGAGTCTGCGACCTCAGACTTTCCCGCGCCAGGAGGGAATCCTCCACAAGGATGCCTGGTTGACCGGAGCAATCCCCCCTTCCAGGTCAGCGATCGGAGGGCAGCATCCCTACCGAACGAACCGTGCTTCCCTGGCGGACGGTGGCCACCAGGAACCTTCCCCCAGCAGGAGCGGGGACGGTCATTTCCTGTCCACTCTTGGCCTCGATGGCCCTGGACAGGACGATCCGACCCGACATGTCGCGAATGGACAGCTCCAACACGGCATCGGAAACTGGAAGGATGGAAAGTTTGTCAGCCAAAGCCCGCAAACCCAATTGTCCACGCCCAATCGCTCCCCCCCGGAGGGAAACCTGGGCTCGCAGCGGGGAGGTCCAAATCCGGCCTCCCACTCCAACGGCCACCAAGGTCGTTCCATCGGATGCCGCCGAAAGCGCTCCGAAGAGGTTTCCCGCACGATCCGTCCAATCCATTCCATCGACGCTGGAGGCCACGGTGGATCCGATCGCCAACCACTCCTTGCCGGTATGGTAAAAACTTGCGTAAGGATTCCCCCACATCGAAGGGCGTTTCCACGACAATCCATCCGCCGACGACCAGATCCCGCCGTTGCCTTCCAATGCCACCAATCCGTTCGGCGAATGCGCGCCCAAGGCCACCACCTTGGTGGTCAAACCGGACTTCGCCCACTTGCCCTGGGACCGCACCCAAATCCATCCGTCGGAATCCAAGACGTAGAGGGTATCGGCTGCGGCGACGACCCGAACCAGGCCCACCGTCTCCGAGAACCCAGATCCGCTCCAGACCGATCCATCCGTCGATTCAATCATGGTGCCAAGATCCCCCACCGCAGTGAACCGGTTTCCGTTCCATGCCACGGAGCGGAGTGTCTTCGAGACGCCGCTGGCGGCCAGGGTCCACGACAAGCCGTCGGTCGACACCCACACCTTGCCGGAATCCGCGACCACCACCAGACGTTTTCCGTCTGTAGCGATATCTAAAAGATCCACTCGGCTCCCCAGCGCGACCTTCGTCCAGGCTTCGCCATCACTCGAACGGATCAGACGACCCGACAGCCCCACCGCATGGAAAGCACCGAAAGCATGCACCACCGAACGGAGGTCCCCCGGAGAAGCCGAACCCTCCCAATGGATGCCATCAGTGGAGAACAAGCTGTGGCCCGCCTCACCCAAGGCGACATACCCCCAACTCGCGCGTCCGATCTCCCTGACCGCGATGGCCCGATCGACGGTATCCAAGGAATCCCAGCTTCCGCCTTTAGGCTTCCCCCAAACCGCATTGAAACCTGTGGTCCCGGACACTCCCAGGGCAATACTCCTGCTGGTGTCGGCGTAAAAAGCGCGCGGAAAAACCGATTGGCCGTTAAGAGTCGCCGTCCACTGGATCCCATCAGAACTGGTCCAAATCTGATCTTGGGCCATGGCCGTGAATTGGCTACCGTCGAATCCCACCGCATGGAAGCCTCCGAAGGAGCCTTCCGCATTGGTCATGTCCGCCCAGGTCTTGCCAGAATCCGACGAGACACACCCGCTCCCGCCACGAAATCCGATCACCAACTTCCCGCTTCCCTGTGCCATGCGCGCCGAGTTCCCCGTCGCTTGCGTGCATTGGAACTGGGTGGCGATCCAAGACCGGCCATCGGAGGAGGTAAAGGAAGAATCCCGGCTGCCCATCAGCAGAAATTCGCGTCCGGTCCATCCTCCCCCCGTCAGGGTCCAGCTCTGTCGGGACATGTTCAGCTCCTGGAATTCCCACGAGGATCCGTCCGCAGAAATCCCCCATCCGTACAAACCAACCGCCAAAAAACGCCCGCCGGACCAGCTTATGGAATGCCAATACATGCCCTTGGGAACACCCTGCAAGTGGCTCCATCGCTTTCCGTCTGTGGTTTCCAGCAACGAACCGTCATCGCTGGATGCCACGCAACGGGCCGGCGAACAGGCGATCGAGTTCACAGGTTGCGAGCTGGGTTCCGGTGCTCGCGGAGTCCAGACATCCTGCGCACCGCCTGTCGAGGCGAGGATCGCTGCGATCATCAACAATTGTTTGGAGGCGGCCATATTATTCCTTTCGGGGAATCGTGGGGTGGCGACGCTTCGATCACCGGCCGGGGACAATCCCCTGGCGACCAGATGACGAAACCTGTGAAACGAAGGGAAATGAATCCTCAGCGGAGGATGGTGTAGCAGACCGTTCGGATAGGGAAGTAGGCAGCAGTGGAACGAACCGACTTGAACTGGAGACAGGTATTGACAGCAATTGTCCGCTCCATCCAAGGCTCCCAGCTGGCGCCATCGATGGACACGTACAGGGAATCCGAAGCCTGCACCGACCAGGCACGCGCCTGCACAGAATCGCGGTAGGTTCCGGCCTCAGGAAGGACGATCGGCGCCAGAAGCCGATCCACCACCACTCCCGCCGTCGGGACTTCCCGGGGAGAGAGGGAATCAAAGGGGATTTCGCCAAGATCGACCAATCGGCCTTGCTGGACTTCCACCCGGGGCAACAGCGTCCCCCGCGCAGCGGACCCCACCACCACTCGGTGCGTTCCTTTGGGCAGGAAGGCCAATACAAAGCGACCTTGGGAATCGATTCTGGCGATTTGATCGAGACCCTGGACACCCACCTGCAATCCGGCCGCCGCACGGGGAACGTACCCGACAACAGAACCAACGGAATCGACCTGGACTTGCTGGTCTTCCAGGCCGTCTCGCCAAGCGATGCCTATTGAAGCGGCACGAGCAGAGTCGCCCGCCCGAAGCATGTACGCCCCTTCCCGCAAGCCGGATATGGTACCGAATCCGTCCGCATTCGTGCGAATCACCGCCGCATCGACTTCCTCCCCAAGGGAATCCAGCGGTTCGCCGGGAAGCCACCGGGCGGGACGAATCACCACCTGCGCATTGGCTTGCGGACGACCATTCGCGTCGACAACACGCACCCGAGCGCTCATGGCATTTCCATGTTCGTCCACACCGGTTTGAGGATTGGAACCGCACCCGGCGATCATTGCCGCACCACATCCGACCAGGATGCCAAGCCAGTACTTCACGACTCCTCCTCGGCTAGGGCGAACAACTGGACATTCAACGCGAACACCCGGTCGCAATCGGGCTGATCATGGACGATGCGCGCCACCCGATCCTTGAATTCGCGGATCTCCTGCTTGATCTGGGGATAGGAAGACTCCGGCAATCCGAAGATCATGGTGGAAATGTCGCGACGCGATGGAGGCTGGTCGTCGATCGCCTCCGCACCCAGCTTGGCGTACTGGCGGTTTCCCGCCCGGACCGCCATCGAATCCACCTCTCCGCCGGACGTGATGACAGGATCCGTCTGGATCCAACGATCCCCCCGGCGAGCCAGGAACCCAAGCCGCTCCAGAAGCTCCATGCCTTCGCGGACTTCCACCTTGCGGATCCGCGGACGCACGCAACGAGCCATCGCAGCCCAATCGTCTTTCCAGATCCGCTGGCAAGCCAATTCGCGCAAGACCGGATGGTACCAGCGCGAGTAGTAGTCGTGGCGATCCAAGGTCACCATGGCCGCATCCACTTTTTGGCGCATGCCTCGCATCTGGTCCAGCGCCTGTTGCTTGAGGGCCGGATCCACCGACTGGTTGAACCGCACCAACAGGCTGAAGTACCTGGCGTCGAGAGAGGTGAGTTCCAAACCGAGGACGAATTGGGGGATGGTCACATCGGTGAGGTTTCGCTTGCCATCGATCACCTCGCGCAGGTACGAAGGCGAACTCAGACCTGCTTTCTGACAAAAGCTCCGGTGGCTGAAACCCTTTTCGCCACGCTTTCTGGTTTCATAGAAGTCCCTCAAGAACTTCCTGTAATCCGTGTACGATTCGATTCTGTCCACAGCCCTAATTCTAAGGGATCCGAGGTGGTTCGTGGGAAAATTTCAGCCAAGGTGCGTACCTATCTCAGGTACAAACTACCTCAACGCCTCGGACGAATTCCTGGCAACCGTTTCGGGGAAATGAATGACCAGATCCAGTGGGGTGGGTTCGCAGCCATCGCATCCGTCGTTACTCACAAAGCGCATGACAGCGATCTTGGCGAGCGTATCCGACCATCCCGCCACCCATAGCAGCGGAAAGGAGCAGGCCACCATCGCCTCGCCATCCACAGAAGGGCACCGGCCCAGACCCTCCAGCGGTCGCGAATGTATGATCCGATTCCCTCGATGGATCTCCAACTTTCCCGGCTGGGGTATCGCCACTCGAAGCCCATGCCCTACTTCCACATCGAATCCAACCGACACGCCACCCAAGGCTTCAGGTGGCTTGGGATCCCCAAACGTCCATCGCCCCAGGGTGCGTGAGTCCTCCGCCGTCAAAAGCCGCGTGAGCTCACGCAGATCCTTTCTCGCCTTGCTGGAATCGAGAAGGTATTCGCCGGATTGGTCGTTGTCGACGATCTTCCAACGCCGTCGATCGCGGCCGGAGGCCAAATCCCTGGCCATCACCCACTGCTGCGAGAGTTCCGAACAGCACAGGTCGGACGTATCCAAGACCCAAAGCAAGGTCCGGCCACCCTCCACGATCGCGGGAAGAGCTTCGCGGAAAGCGCCGATGCGCTCCCGCTCCGAGGCGCCCGCGGGAAACCCTGCCAGCGCTTTCCAGAGAGGCCGCTTCGATTGGACGGCCGGCGCCACCTTCGCGTGGACATTTATTGTCTCTTTCGCGTTGACCGGGGTACAAAGCACGCAGAAGATGGACAGACACATGCCTCCGATCGACTGGACAAGATTCCACCGAATGGACATTGTTCCCATTTCCCACACTCCCTTTCCTGCCTCGAGTCCAAAATGTATCCGCTCCACAACCAACCCGTTTCATCGCCTCCAGGTTCGGCAACTATTCTTGTCTACGCGCATGCGATCGCCATTCACCAAATGCGGAGCACTAGGACGCCTCGCCCGCGCCTCCCTCGCGCTTGCCTTGGGAATTGGGCTGCACTTGGCCTCGGAATGGATGACCCATTCCTTCCTTGGCTACGACGGATCGGCCTCCATCACCCACTCCCCGGGAAAGCTTTGGCTGGTGGACATCCGGAAAACCGACCCTTGGGCTTACGGATCGCACGGCATCCACGTGATCGCCATGCCTCGGGATGCCGACTGGGCGGATCCACCCCATGGTGAATTCGAGGTCTTGTCGTTTGATCTCCACAACGACGGCGCGAGTCTGGGGCCATGGAACCTAGTGAGCAGGTGGCAAGGAGACAGCCTCCTGTACATGTTCGCGCACGGACAGGAGCAAGCGGACACCGTCTACAAGATCGACCTTCCCCGCGAGCGCTCCGCATGGCGGCGAAAATGGCTTTGGGGTCTCGCGGGAACCATTGCCTTCAGCATGATCCTGTGGGGACTGATCGAAGCCATGCTGCACGTGTTCCGAACTCCTGACAAAAGCCAAATCGCAGGAGCTTCGTGTGAGGCTGGGGATGCGCCGCTTGGCTGACTTGTCGCCAAAGTGGCGATTGGGCATCGTCTGGGTCGCCGGAGGGATGTTTTCGATGTCGTGCGGATGGCAGGACGCCAGCCAACCCGTCCCGAAGCCGTCGAAGTGGGAAAGAATGCTTCCCTGGAGTGTCGAGGTGGAACCCGGAGCGATGGAGGAAATCCGCGCCATCGTCGCGTCAAGGACAGATTCTGATCCAAATGGAGCCGGAATCCATTCCGGTTGGGCGTTCTATTGCAGCGAAGAAATCCAGTGGAGCCGACGCTTCCGCATCGTGAACTCGGTCGAGCCGACCTGGATGGACGACTCCCGTTACATGGACGTCGAATTCCCTTCCGGTCCGGGTGTGCGTCTGCACTTGGGAAATCCTGGCATCGCGACCCCTCTCTTCGGCGACCTGCGGGACACCGCGTTTCGGATCCCCGACGGAAACGTGGACACGGCAGAGTTCAATCGACGGAAATTGCCGTGCGGAAAGCGATAATTAAGGGTCCGTCCTCCAGCGGGTGGGATTGAGCTTGATGTACTCTGTGATTCGTTGGAATTCGGCTTCATCACGAACCAGCCGATCGTGGTAATCCGATTGCCAAACTCGTCCACCATCAATAGTTCGAAGCCGGTTGATTTCCCTGGTACAAGTTGCTTTGAATCCAGCAACCAAGGAAGAAATGGACCGAGGAGATCGGTGAGGCATCGACTGTCCAGTGGGGACCGACAGCTGTCGGTCCCCACAATCCTGTCGGTCCCCTCTGGAAAGTCGGATTTCCACCAAAGCATGGAAGTGGTCCGGCATCACCACATATTCTCCAAGTCGTATGCTCGGTCGCAGCTCAGCTGACCGAAGCCATTGCTGCTCGACAATTCGTCCGAATGCATTCAAGGCTATCTGCCCGGCTTCGATCTCACCGAACAGAGGTTCTCGATCCATGCAGACCAGAGTCAGGAAGTACCATCCTTCGTTGGCATAGTCCCAGCTCTTGAGCCGTAGAGAATCATCCTTGAATCGGGGCATAGTACAGGATCAAATCTACTCGATCGGCTTATCACGGACCGCCGCCGATGAACTTCTCGTAGAGGGAAAAAAGGATCTCGAAGGCGAACAGGAGGATGATCACCCATTCCAGCCTGGCGCCGCGATGGTGGTGGGCGTAGGTGGTCACGACCTCGGTGAGGTCCATCAGGACGGTCGTCTTGGCCTGGATCTTGTCGTAGCGGTCCTGTAGTTCGAAAAATTGCGAGAGCTTCGCGTACAGGTCTTCGGCGCCGGGATTGTCCCAGGTGGCGTCGGGTTTGTCCAAGAGCTGGATGTAGGAGACCGTGTCCAATCGAAATGACAATATCCGTCCAGCCAGGCGGGAGATGTTCCCGTCGGACGACGACACCTTGCCGGAGGAGAGGTTCTGGACCACCGGTTCGGCCTCGTCCATCAATCGCTCGATCTCCGATTCGATGCGTTCGAAGGCGACGGATTTCGACAACACGGTGGAAAGAATGTCCGGCACCCAGCCGTCCAGGCTCGGCACCCGGACCCGGTCGTCGCGGATCTCCAGATGGGAGGCTCCCGCCTCCAGGATGCAATCTTCCTGGTAGCGCTCGGATGGTCCTTGCAGACGCGGCTCCAGCCGGCGGAGGTAGGCGACCAGATCCACCACCTCGTGGTGGCCCATCCCGAAGCACACGATGCACCCGAACGGAAACAGGTGCGCGAGGCGTCCCTTCGGGTCGGGAAGAATCCCGGTCAGGTTCTCCTCGGTCAGGGCCAGGAAGTCCTCCCAGCGGGAGCGGCGGGCGATGCCAAAATGTTTCGCAAGGACATCCAGTCCGATTTCGTTGCACAGCCAGAAAGCGCGAACTTGAGTGGGTTCCATGGTCATCCAGTTTAGAACTCCAAGCGCCGATCCGGTAACGAAGCATCCCGACACGCTCCGAAGCAGGCAGTCGCCTTCGATGGAATGAAACCGAATTGTCGATGGATCGAAATCCAGCGGCGAGCGAAGGCGGAGGTTTTCCGGTCCGGACCGCCGAATCGCAAAGGAGCCACCAAGCATCGCCTTCTCTCCGGATTCACAGACTGGCCCGGTGATACGAGGATTCGACCTCAGCGGAACACGGGCGGATGACCAGATTACATTCTCTATCGATGAAAACCTTTTCAGCAGTGCTCGTCCTCCTGGGAGTCTCCCTGTCGTTCGGATTCGGCTCCGAGGGGGAAGCGTGGAGCATCGACGCCAACCTGCGCCTGGGCGGGGTCGACAACGACGCCGTGAGCGAGGACGAGGCGTTCTACGCCAAGGTCCCCTTGGTGATCCGAGACGAGAAGGGAAAGCCGGAACGACTGAAGGTCGCCACGACCCCGACCGGGTTCGACCTGGTGATTCTGGGAGCACTGGATAGACCATGGCGACTGGGCTTCGGATTGGGATACTTGCGGTCCGAATCCTACGCGTCCAATGGGTCTTCGTCGGCCAGCGCGGAAGCATTTTTGGAACAGTACGAGGCTTCCGTGCGCGGACGATGGTTGCCCATGATCGAATCCATGAAATCCGGCGGATCCATCCGCATGGAGGTGGATGCCGGTGTCGGGGCGACCATCGGGACCCTGCACCGTTTTGCGCTGGCCCGCGAGCAGGTGGAGTCCAAACCCGACAGCGTGGCACAGGAAACGCTGCGCTATTTCCGCGCGGGAAGCGAGCCCGTGGACCTGTTAGGTCTGCAGGCAGAATGCTTGGTTAGCGCCGCTCGCCAGTGGGAAAGCGGTGTCCGGTTCGGGGCGGGCGTGGGGCTCACCTACCAGGTGCTTTGGCTGGACCATGATCCCCTGGATGGACAGGAACTGGCCGGGAAGGTGTACCCGGGCGAGCTCCAGGAATGGGGCGTGTTGGTGCGGCTGTTCGTGGGCTATGCGATCTAGCCACCTCGCTCATCAGGCGTTGTCGGAATCCTTTTCCAGGTAATCCAGTTCTTTGCCGAAGGTTTCCGGCAGGAGATAGAGTCCGATCAGCGCGACCGCCAGACACACGGCCCCGATGGCACCCGCCGCCGGCTGCACGCCCATGCGCGGCCCCAGGTACTGGAAGGAGAAGGTGATGGGGATCACCGCCCCGCGCACGAAGTTGGGGACGGTGTTGGCGACGGTGGAGCGGATTTCGGTGCCGAACTGTTCGGACGCGACGGTGACAAAAAGTGCCCAGTACCCGACCCCGCATCCCAGCAGGAAGGTCATCCAGTAGAAGGTGGTCGCCGACACGGAGGGAAGATTCAGGTAGGTGGCCGTGAGTGCGGTCAAGAAAACCAGATACAGCAGGATCACCTTGCGCCGGCTGGCCAGCCACTGCGAGAGGAACCCGGAAGCGAGGTCTCCCACCGAGATCCCTATGTAGGCGAACATGATCGCCTTGCCCACGTTCACGTCCACGGCACCGGACGCGGCGGCAAAGCGCGAAGACAGCGCCACCAGCACACCCACGGCAAACCAGATGGGCAGTCCGATGGCGATGCAGGACAAATACCGGATCGCGCGCTTGGGAGTGAAAAACAGGGTCAGGAAATTCCCGCGCGAAGGGCTGGCCTTGGCCGTGCGCAGGAACATGCCCGATTCGAACGACCTCATCCGGACGAACAACAGGACCAGTCCCATCGCCCCGCCTGCCAGGTACGCGTTGCGCCAGCCCATTTCCTTTCCCACCAGGAAGGCCGCCACGGCTCCCAAAGTTCCGAAGGTCACGATGACCACCGTTCCCCATCCGCGAATGCGTTTGGGCATGGATTCCGCGACCAGCGTGACTCCGGCTCCCAATTCACCGGCCAGGCCCAACCCGGCGAAAAATCGGCAGATCTGGTAAGTCGTCATGTCCTGTACAAACGCATTGGCGAGGTTGGCCAGACTGTACAAGAGGATCGAGCCGAACAACGCGAACACACGCCCCTTGCGGTCTCCCAGGATTCCGAAGGCCAGTCCGCCCAGGAGCATCCCGAACATTTGCCAGTTGAACAGCGCCACTTCGATGGCTTTGAACGACTCGGAACCCGGAACGAAGCCGAACTCCTGCAGGCTCGGCCCCTTGATGACGTTGAACAGGATCAGGTCGTAGATGTCGACGAAGTACCCCAACGCCGCGACCACCACCAAACCCAACCACGGAGCGTTTCCGCTTTTGAGACTGTTTTGCATACAGCCAAATGAAACAACCCTGCGTCGGTTTCGGGAGGGAGACCTCCCGCGGTCAGTACGAAACCGGATGCAACATCGGGCTGTTACGCAAGGCCGCCGGAGTCACCAGGGAGTCATCCCACCGGATCCCCAAATGGCCACGACGCCGAATCAGATCCTTGGCCTCGCCCGAGCTCAGACTGAGCTGGCGCAACGTCTGGACCATTCCCAAGTCCACTCCGATGGCCCGATAGGCTTTCCACGGGAGTTCGGAGCAATAGATGGCGCTGTCGGACCACCCGAACACCAGATCGTACGGTTTTGCGAGGGATTTCGTCGCGGCGCCTTCCAGGGCGCCCACCTGGGCCGAGTCCAACACGATCGAGGCGGAATCCAATCGGCGTACTTCCAGTCGCAGATCTTCTCCTTGGGCGATCCAATCGACCAAGGGAGTCCACTGGACCTTTTTGCTTGCCTCCAGAACCTGCCAACGTCCCTGTCGATGGAACACCACGCCACAATGGGTCCAAGGGGATCCGGTGGCCTTGGCGATGGCCTGGGCCTGGCTGGATCGTGAAACCTGGAACACCAGATCGCCCGGCCGCAAGTTGGATTCGAGCCGATGGAGGATCCGCTTGGTCCCGCTTTCCCGCAGATAAGGCTCCACGAACCGACCCCGAGCCCAAGCCCCAAGAGCCACGAGGAGGACAACCACGCACACGAGAATGGCCCTGGCGGCAAACAGTTTGCGTTTGACCTGTGTGTCTGGCACGAGGGGTTCCGTTTCCATGTTTCGAAATTACTTCATATCCAAGGTGACACCTGCGGGGGGGAGCTGGTGTCGAAGTCCGTGAACCCATTCACGGAACGGACATGTCCACGACTTCCACAACCTTGACCTGGCCATCGCCTCCTCTGTTGGAGAGCCCGTCATATTTCTTCCTTGATCGCCTCCTGCCCGGCTCCACCAGCCAGGCGGACCAACGCGTGGAAGGAATCGCCCTGGACGTCGAAGCACTTTATCGCCGATATGGCCCCATGGTCTTGCGTCGCTGCCGCTGGATGCTGCGCGACGAGTCGTGGGCGCGCGATGCCATGCAGGATGTGTTCGTGCAACTGCTCAAGCGCGAAGATTCGATGACAGTGGAACATCCCTCGAGTCTTTTGCATCGCATCGCCACCAACGTGTGCCTGAACCTGCTGCGCAGCCGCAGCCGCCATCCGGAAGACCGCGACGACGACCTGCTTTTGCGCATCGCCAGCTGCGAGGACGAAGAATCACGCTTCGAAGCGGCGAGCTTCCTGGAGCGCATCTTCGGGCGCGAAAAGGAATCCACGCGCACCATCGCGGTCATGCACTTGTTGGACGGGTACACCTTGGAAGAGGTCGCGAAGGAAACCGGACTGTCCGTGTCCGGCGTGCGCAAGCGACTGCGGACCCTGCGAGCACGCGTGCGCGAATTGGAGGCGCTCTGATGAACGAGAACCTTCGTCCCGACCCCCGGTTGGAGCGGCATCTGCTGGGCGAAACCCCCAGCCACCTTGCCGATTCCACCAAAGACGCCCTGGAAAAACCGGATGCGGCGCAACGGCTGAAGGCCCTTCAGGAGAGCGACGAAGCGATCCTTGCGGCCCTTCCTCCAGAGCGAATCGCCCAAGCCATCCGGCAACGCGGCGCGGCGCAGCCTGCGGCCAAGCGCGGCTGGATGCCCGGACTGGTCATGGCGGGATTGGCCGTCGGGATCTCCATCGGCGTGTTCCAACTTCTGGACACCTCCCGCCCCGACACTTCCGTCGCGGGAATTCCAGCTGGAGCGGACAGTTCACGCACCGCCCGCATCGATTCCGGATCACCAGATTCTGTCCACAGGACTCCGGTCACCTCGATCACTCGCGCGAGCGACACCAGCGCGCGCAACCGTCCGGTGGTCGCTTCCACGACCGACACCCAACCAGCGACGGACACCACCAGTTGGGAGGTCGCCTGGGCCGACGACGACATCCTGCTCAAGGGACAGTCGCGCCGCCTGGCCTTGCACCGCATCGCCAAGGCGGGCGCCGAGGCATTGCGGCTTTCCAACGGCGATTCGGCGGTGGTCGGCGACCTGCTCCAAGTGGGGACGCTGGCGGGACCCAAGCGGCACGTTGCGATCGTTTCCCTGGACGGAAACGGGCAGATCACCCGCCACCTGCCGGAATCCGGCGATTCCAGCGTGTTCGTGTCTTCCAAGCAGCAGGCGCCCCATTCCTACCAGCTCGACGAAGCTCCGAAGTTCGAACGGTTCGTGCTGGTGGAATCCAGGGGGCCCTTCGCGTTGGCTTCGGTGGAAGCGCTCCTGAAAAAAGCGGGAGCGGACGGCGTTCTCCAGCGCAAGGGACTGCGCTTCGAATCCATCCGGCTGGCCAAGAAGCCATGAAACCATCCCTGATCCTGGCCCTGGCCCTGGCGACGCAAGCCATGGCCGTGACGGATTCCGTCCCATCCACTTCGCGACGTTTCCTGGTGGCGGCGTCTGCCAACGACGGCGGCCCGGGCAAAGCCCGGCTCCGGTTCGCCCACCAGGATGCGGACGGCATGGCCAGCGTGATGCGCTCGCTCGGCGGCGTGAGCGCTCAAGACGCATTGATGTTGCAGCAGCCCGACACGGCGAGCTTGTTGTCCACGTTGCGCGAACTCTCGCGCCGGATGGCTGCCGAGCGCCAAACCGGCTCGCGCATGGAACTGGTGCTCTACTACTCGGGACATTCCGACGAACAGGGGCTGCTCCTGGGCACGCAGCGGCTCCCCTACCTGGTGTTGCGCCGGGCCTTGGAGGGATCCGGCGCCGACGTGCGGCTGGCGGTGCTGGACGCTTGCGCTTCGGGAGCGGCGCTGCGCGCCAAAGGCGGCACCCGCCATCAGGCGTTTCGGATCGAAGGTGCCGAAGGGCTGCGCGGCCAGGCGTACCTGACCTCCTCCCGAGCGGAGGAATCCAGCCAGGAATCCGACCGCCTGAAGGGCTCCGTGTTCACCAGGGCGTTCCTCACCGGTCTGCGTGGCGCGGCCGACCTGGACCGCGACGGCAAGGTGACCTTGCAGGAAGCCTACCGGTTCGCCTACGAAGAAACCCTGGAAAGGACATCGTCTTCCAGCGCCGGGCCCCAGCATCCGGAATTCCAACTGGATCTGTCCGGATCCGGCGAAGTGGTCCTGACCGATCTTTCCCGCGCCCAGTCGCAGTTGGAGATCGGGCCGGAGATCTCGGGCCGGGTGGTGATCAGCGACTCGACCGGGACCGCCGTTGCGGATCTCACGAAAAAACTTGGCCAGAATCTGACGCTGGGATTGCCGGCGGGAACCTACCGCATCCAAGCCTCCGATTCCACGACCCGGCGCGTCAGCCGTCCCACCTTGGTGGCTGGATCCCGCGCGACCCTCGCCAGCTCTCCGACAGATTCCGTCGGCCCCGTGCCTCCTCCCTGGGCGGACACCGGTACGGCCAGTCTGGCACCGCTGGTGGACGTGCCCTTCCACTTCGCCATCGCCCCCGATTGGAACGAATTCAAGATCCCGGGAAAATTGGGCGGCGACGATTCGGTCCCGGCCAACCGCGCACGCTACCGGTTCGGCTTCGATCTGCTGGAAGGCAACCCCGCCGAGGTCGACGGAACCCACATCGCCCTGGGCGTCAGCACCGTGGCCCGCAACATCAACGGAGCCCAGATCGGCATGGGAGTCGCGCGGACGGGAGGCAAGGTTCGGGGCACCCAGATCGCCCTGGGCTACTCCCGCATGGGCGACTCGCTCAACGGCATGCAGTTGGGCGGCATCGCCGTGGTGGACGGGAGCTTTCGTGGCATGCAGGTGTCGCCAGGCCTGGCGATTTCCCGCAAGGGGGGTGAGGGAGCCCAAGTGTCGTTGGGCGCAGTCGCTTCGCTGGGGGCCATGCGCGGCATCCAGTTTTCGACGGTGTGCTTCGCCAACGATCGTTTCCTGGGCATCCAGTTCTGCACGGTCGCGTTGGCCAAGGACACCGTCCACGGACTCCAATTCTCCACGGTGAGCCTCTCCAACAGCCACGTCCAGGGTGCCCAACTTTCCACCGTGAACCTCGCTCGCTCGCTGAAAGGCGCCCAGATCGGCGTGGTCAACATCGGTGGTTCCGTTTCCGGCGCACAGGTCGGAGTGGTCAATTTGGCGCGCAGCGTCACCGGCGCGCAGGTGGGGGTGCTGAACCTTGCCGACTCCAGCAGCGGTGCGAGCGTCGGCGTTATGAATCTCGCCCGGAAAATGGAATCGTTTCCGGTCGGTGTGCTGAGCCTCGGGCTGAACATGAAGCCGAGCCTGGAAGCGAGCGCGACGGAAACCGGCCTCGCGGGAGTCGCCCTTCGTCTGGCCACAAGGCGCTTCCATGTGGGCTTGGCGGGGGCTTTTCCCACCGACAGGGTGGATCGCATGATCGGGGTCGGGGTCAGCATGGGCACCCACTGGAAGCCCAAGCCACTGGAAGTGGAGCTCGACTACACGCATCTGCACCTGATGGAACGCCCCGACCTGGATCGCGCCGCCAGCCTGCAACGGTTCGCCCTTACCCTTGGCGTCGATCTCGACGGATTGCGCCTGTTCGCAGGCCCCACGATGAACATGCTTTCCACCGACCGCGACGGAGATGCCGACCGGTTTTTGACTCCACCTGGCCGCTACCACTGGGACGCCACGCGGGAAACCAGGATTTGGCCGGGAGTGCTCGCCGGAATCCGCCTCTGATCCTAATTTACCCGGAACCAACATGAAACCCATCCGATCCCTCCTGTTCGCCCTTTTTCTTCCCCTTTCCGTATTCGCCCAGGATGCCGACACCGCCTCACAGGCCGTGGCCGACGACCCGGTCGAATACGAGCCATTGGTGGAGGATGCTCCTGCACCCACCCCGCTGGTGCACACCTGGTTTGCGATCGACCCTCTGACGGCGGTCTTGGGCCTAGCGCCCAATCTGCAGATCGAGCGGATGGTCGGAGGGTCGTTTTCCGTCGCAGGCTCCGGATTCTGGTCGGTCACTGGAGTGGACAGGGGCTGGGAACTTTCTGTCCGACACCACTTCCAGCCCGCCCTGGCAGGCGGATTCCTGGGGGCGTTCGTGCGCGGATTCGAGAGCGAGGCCGCGGTCGAACTCCCGGAAAACGGCAACACGCGCGAATTCACCTTCCGCCAGGAAGGCGTCACCGCCGGATTGCACGGCGGGAGCCTCAAGGTCTATCCCAGCGGCTTTTCCATCGGGTGGAATGCGGGATTGGGCTGGCCATGGGTCTACCAGTCGTGGGTCGGAGCCACGCCCACCGAAAACGAGAACATGATCCGCAACTTCGCCTTGGCGGGCGCCGTGGTGGAAGCCGGCTTGTGGATGGGCTTCGCCTACTAGCAGTCCTTCAGAACTGCCGCGAGGACAGCATCACCAGCGTGCAGCCTTCCACGGACTCCACTCCCCGGTCGCGAAGCTTGGCTGCAAGCTCCGGGTTTTCCGCGCCCGGGTTGAAGACCACTCGCCGGAATCCGTAGGACAGGATTTCCTCGGCGAGCGCGGAGGACCGATCGCTTCCCACGTACACGGTGAGGGTATCGATCCCGGCAGGCAGCTCGCCAACAGATTTTGTCACCGGGACCGCACCCAGATCGGGCAGGGCGGGATTCACGCCCACCACCGAATGGCCGTGGGCGAGCAACTTGACCTGAGCCATGTGGGCGTATTTTTCCGGTTTGGGGGAAGCCCCCAGGATGGCGACGTTCATGCGCAATTCCTTACTGCCAATGGATCCCGGGAGGAGCACCGTCGGACGAGGCGCGGCTCAATGCCCTCCCCCGATGCGCACCTCGCCGAATTCCTTGAGTTTCTCGAACACGTAGTTCTTGATCTCTTCCACACGTTCCTGCGTGGACGCCTCGAAACGAAGCACCAAGTCGGGTTGCGTGTTGGAGGCGCGGATGAGTCCCCAGCCGTCGGGAAAGACGATGCGCACACCGTCGATGTCGATGGTCTCGTGGTGCTTGCGGAACCACTCGGCGGCGGCCGAGGCGATGCGGAACTTTTCCGCGTCGTTTCTGCACTCGGCGCGGATTTCGGGGGTGGACGGATAGAAGGGGATGTCGGAGGCGATCTCGGACAATTTCTTTCCCGATTGGTCCAGGAGTTCGATGACCCGGCAGGTGGCGTACATGGCGTCGTCGAAGCCGTACCAGCGATCGGCGAAGAACATGTGGCCCGACACCTCGCCGGCCAGCGGCGCGTGGGTCTCCTTCATCTTCTGTTTCAGGAGGCTGTGCCCGACCTTCCACATGATGGGCTCGCCACCGGCTTGACGGATTCCGTCCACCAAGGCCTTGGAGCTCTTGACCTCGAAGATGATCGGACTGCCCGGCTTGAGAGCCAGGATGGGGCGGGCCATGACCAGGGTGAACAGGTCGCCCGGGATCCAGCGGCCCGTGTCGTCGATCACACCCAGCCGGTCGCCGTCGCCGTCGATCCCGATGCCCAAGTCGGCATGGTGTTCCACCACGGCCTTCTGGAGGTCCACCAGATTCTTGGGGATGGTCGGATCGGGATGGTGGTTGGGAAAGGTCCCGTCCACCTCGCAATAGAGGCGCACGACCTCGCAACCGAGCTCCTCGAGGAGTTCGGCGCCGAAGATCGCCCCGGCCGCGTTGGCAGGATCGTAGACGACCTTGATCTTGCGGCCATTCTTGCCGAAGGCGAAGGACTGCTTGAGCTTGTCCTTGTATTCGGAAATGAGATCGTGCTCGCGCAACCCGCCCTGACCGGCGCTCCACTCGCCGGTGGAGGCGATGTCGAACAGGCGTCGGATCTCTTCCCCGCGGATGGTGGTCTTCCCGATACCCAGCTTGAAGCCGTTGTATTCCTTGGGGTTGTGCGAGGCCGTGACCATCGCCGCTCCGTCCACCTGCATGTGGAAAGCCGCGAAGTAGGCGACCGGCGTGGTCACCGTTCCGATGTCCACCACATGGATCCCGCCGTCGCGCACGGCGCGGATCAGGTTTCCCTTGATCTCCGGCGTGGAAAGCCGCACGTCCCCGCCGATGGCCACGGCCTTGGCACCCGCCTCGGTGAGGAGGGTCGCGTAGGCACGGCCGATGGCGTAGACCGCCTGCGGGGGAAGCGATGGATCGACCAAGCCGCGGATGTCGTTTTCGCGGAAGATCGTGGAATCAAGCGACATGTCAGAGCTCCGGTTGGATGATGGTTCCCTTGGAGATCACGACGATCCCTTCTTCGGAAACATGGAAACGTTCGGCGTCTTTCTCCAGGTCGAATCCGATCTTCGCGCCAGGCGGAATGCGGACTCCCTTTTCCACGATCGCGCGGCGCACCATGGCGTGGCGACCGACTTCGACGTCGGGAAACAGGATGGACTCCTCCACCTGGGCGAAGCTGTGCACGAAGCAGTGCGGAGCCAGGATGGAGCGGGTCACGCCGCCGCCCGAGACGATGCAGCCGTCGCAGACGATCGAATCGTGGGCGAAGCCGCGGCGAGGGGGCTCGCCCTCCTCCTCGTTGAAGACAAATTTTGCCGGAGGCGCGTTCCAGTTGATGGAACGCAACGCCCACTTGGGATTGTACAGGTTGAATTCCGGAGAGACCTTGACCAGGTCAAGATTGGCTTCGAACAACGCCTGCAACGTCCCGACGTCGCGCCAATAGGCGGCGGTCTCGCCGGGGATCCGGTTGGTCGTGAAGTCGTACACGTAGACCGGATAGGTGTGGTAGATGTTGGGGATGATGTCCTTGCCGAAATCGTGGGCCGACGACTTCTGCGCATCGGAAAGAAGCTCGCGCACCAGGAACTTGGAATGGAACAGGTAGTTGCCCATCGAGCACAAGGCCCAGCCCGGACGGCCAGGCATGGGCTTGGGGTGGGAAGGCTTTTCTTCGAATCCGACCATGCGGCCGTCTTCGTCCACCTCGATCACGCCGAATTCCGACGCCTCCTCCACGGGGACGGGAAAGGCGGAGACCGTGCACAAGGCCCCTTTGACCATGTGGAAATCGATCATCTGGGTGAGATCCATCTTGTAGATGTGGTCCCCCCCGAAAACCGCAACCAGGTCCGGGCGTTCGTCGGTGATGCAGTTGACGTTCTGGTAGATCGCGTCGGCCGTGCCCCGATACCATTCGGTGCCCGTGCGCATCTGGGCAGGCACCAAGTCCACGTACTGGTCCAGGGTGCGGTTCAAAGACCAGGCGGTTTGGACGTGCCGATTCAAGGAATCGCTCTTGAACTGGGTCAAAAGCTTGATTTTGTGGATGCCGGAATTCACGAAATTGTTCAGGACAAAATCGATGATTCTGTACTTGCCGCCGAAATGGACGGCAGGCTTGGCCCGATCTGCGGTCAGCGGCCAAAGACGCGAGCCCTGGCCGCCTGCCATGATCATACCCAACACGTTGCGGTGCACTGGAACCTCCTATTAGGTGCGTCCAAACATAGCCAAACAGACGCGGACTTCAGATTTCCAATTCCGCACGCAATATTTCCAGCAATTCTTGTCGAGATCGGTCGAATTCGTCGTTGACCAGCCTGTGCCGGAAGCTGCCGGATTCGGCTTGGGCCAGCTCGGAAAGCGCATTGTGCATGCGAACCTGGATCACATCCTCCGGATCCGTCCCTCTTCCGCGAAGCCTGCGTTCCAGCTCCTCGATGGATGGCGGCAGGATCAGGATGCCGATGTTGTCCGGGTAGATTTTGTCAAAACTGCGTTTTCCCACCACATCCAGGTCCAACACGACGTTTTCGCCGCGTGCGGTCGCTTGGTCCAAGAACGTACGTGGGGTTCCATAAAGGTTCCCATGGACTTCGTTCCACTCGGCGAACTCGCCTGCCGCGATCATCGCCCGAAAGAGCGTGTGGTCCAAAAAAAAGTAGTGGATGCCATCCACCTCGCCTACCCGAGGCTTGCGGGTCGTCGCGGACACCGAATAGCGAAGGCTGGGAATCATCGGCATCACCGAGGCGATCAGCGAGCTTTTTCCCGCCCCGGATGGCGCGGAAAACACCACCAATTTTCCGCAGCGCTTCATTTTGCCTCTGCCTGCTTTTTTCGCTGCAGAGCAATCTTCTCCTCCTGAGCAAGAAACTTGCCTTCCGTGAGTTCCAGCACCTTGAGTCTCTCCAAGTGGTGCCGACAAACGTTCAGGATCCGCAACACGACAACGGAGCCCGCCGCGTGGAGTCCGGCCAGCAACACGCAAAAAAACGCAGCAAGTGCGGGTTCCAGCCGAGGGGGGCTCACCACAACCAGCGCGCTCCCGCCATGGCGATCGACCACTGCCCCAACACGCACACCCAGAGCGGGAACCGCAGCAATGCGGCCGCATACCCCCCTGCCAAGGCAAGCAGCGGCGCTTGCCAGGTCCCGGAGGTCAGATGCAGACCAGCAAAGGCCAGCGCGGGCAGCGCCGGCCGCAGGCCTGGTGTGATCCATTCCGATCCGGAGAGCCTTGCCGGCAGATACAAGAACACCAGGGCGCAGGCAGGAAGGACCACCAGAGCCAAGTTCAACAAGGAACGTGCCGCCTCTCCGAGCTCCATCTGGCCAGCCCATGTCATCCCTGCGGCGATGATTCCCGCGCCCACCAAAGAGCCTAGCGCGGAACGGACCAGTTTCGAAGTCCGATCCTGCCCGTTGGGGAACTCCGCCATTCGACGCAGAAAAAACCAAGCGACCATCCAAAGCAAGATCTTGCCACCCAGGAAATGCGGTGGCCGGTCCATGGTCGATACGACCAACGGCAGGAAAACGTAGAGGAAGCCGACCTCAAACAGATCGACCGTAGGCCTCCACGCCTTCGGGACTTCTTGGGGGGTTACCTGAACCAATAGCGGATCCCGAGGCCCCAGTGGACGGTAAATTTCGTCTCAGGGACGATGTCCATGCCGGGATCCACATGCAACCCCACCTCGAGGGGCACGGTAAACCGGATGTCCAAGCCTAGCGGAACTTGAATCCAAGCACCTTGGCTGTGGTCGGACCAGAACCCAAGTCCGGCACCCGCATAAGGAAAAAACCCTGTGATGGGCGACTCGCGACCCAAGCTACGGCCATGAAACAGAATGTTTCCGACCAACTCCACGTGTTCCTTGCCGTTGCTGAAATTCCAGCCAAGAATCCCTTCCAACGATTTTTGCTGGCCCACCCGAATATTGAGGCCACTGGGAGCGCCAAGATTGGCACCAATTCCAAACTCTGCTTGAGCCACGCTGGAACAAGTGACGACTGCCGCTGCAACGACCATCGTCAAACGATTTGAAAGTTTCATTCAAGGCCTCATTTCGATCCGAAAACGCGAAGTAATCTACTGCGAAGGCCAACAGGTCGCTGACCATTGCAAACAAAAACGCCCGAGGCCACCGAAGGTGATCCCCAGGCGTTCGACCTTCACTCGAAAACGGAAATTTCGATGCTCAAAATGGTTTGGTCCTCTTGGGGACGATCGCCGCGATCGGTCTTGGTGGCGGCGATGGCATCCAAGACGTCCCAACCTTCCACCAGTTGGCCGAACACGGAATAGCCCTCGGCAGGTCCGCCGTTTTTGGGATGGTCCAGAAAATGCGCGCCGTCTTGGGGATGCACAATGAAAAACTGGCTGCCGATGGAGTTGGGCATGCTGGTTTTCGCGTACGAAAGCGCCCCGCGGATGTGCTTGAGGTCGTCGTGGTAGGCATCGCCGATGCAGGTGCCAGCACCCTTGAAGCTGTGGCCACCGGTACCGTTTTTGTTGGTGAAGTCGCCGCCCTGGACCATGAATCCGGAGATGACGCGGTGGAACGGAACGTTCGTGTACTTGCCAGCCTTGGCCAACTCCACGAAGTTTTCCACAAGTCCCGGAACCTGTCCGGGAAACAAGCGAGCCACCATGTCACCGCGATTGGTCTTGATGGTGGCTTTGGTCTCTCCCGCCTTGGGCGCGTCCTTTTGCATGAATTCTCCAGTAAGGTGGTGTGGAGGCGAAAAGGTAAACGCCACCACGCTTCTAGACCACCGACGGAGATTTCAAATCTTGGAGAAACTCAAATTATCGATCAACAAGGGCGGGCCGCCTGCTTCCGCATTGTAGACCAACCGGATGCGAAAATCCTTGATTCTGGTCTTCGTCATCACCTTGTCCAGCATGAGCTGGTCGAAGCTGATCCCTTGCTGGACCCATTTTCCTCGCTGAAACAACCCCAACGGAATGTTGTCGCTGGCGTGGTTCCAAATCCCAAGCGATGGAGCATCATAGAAGACCTGCATGTAGCCAATCCACTTGTTGGTCTCTGGCACCTTGAAGGAAAGCCGCAACGCATGAGCACCTTGAACCAGGTCCCACTCGATCGGATCACTTTCCAACGGAGCCCAAGGCAGCGGCTGGAGCGAAAGCGAGTATTCGCCCTGCACCCGGTCGGTGGAGGAGGACTTGATCACCAGATCCGTGGTCCAGAAGGAATGCCAGCGCGAGGGATCTTCCATCCCAAGAATGGGGTTCCCGACGGTTTCGTCATAGTTGCCAAATGGCCAGAGGACGGAGCCTGCGTTCACAGCGCCGATGTCCGGCGTGGCACCAGGGAAACTCAAGGCCGGATCCGCTCCCGCACCATAATTGACTCCAGGCAGGATGGTCCCTGTGCCGCGCGCGGGTGATGCCGGCGACAAAGTGAAATCCTGGTAGTTGCCTGCCGTGAAGAGTGGATCCACTCCCGGGCCGAGGTTTCCGAAATAGCTCACGCCAGTCGCGAGCAACCCATCGAAACTCAAGGGATATTCAACCAATGGAATCGGGTGCCTTTCCGACTGCACAAAGCCGCCGCTGAGAATGTTGTTGGCCAAAAGCGTTCCCGCCAAGTTCCCCGGGTTTCTCAGGAACAGACTGTTTCGCAGCATGTGTCCGGAATTCGACACGATGCGGTTCCCGTACAGTCCTGGCGCACCATCGTCGCCCACCAGGCTGATGGCCGTGCCCATGTCGGCGAATACGTTTCGGAAAATGTCCACGCCTCGCGAGCCTTCCAGATAGATTCCCACGCTGTTGCCCCGCATGCGACGGATGAGATTGGAATCGATCCGGACCCGGCTTCCAGCAGGAGTTGCGATGCGGAAGAGGGTGATCCCTGCGCCTTCATTGGCCATGACTCCACAATCATCGATGGAGTTCCTGCGCACGATCGCACCGCCAATGTCGGTCGTTTGGAACCCGATCGCATCGCGCCCGGATTCGATGATCCGATTTCTACGGATGACCGCATTGGGCTTGGCCACAGAAATGGCTCCCTCGTACTGGCCGATGCGCCCACCATACATCACGAGGTTGTTGTCCGCCGTGTCGCTTTCTCCCAGCAGATAAAGGCATCTGGCATCGCACCCATCGAAGGTCGAGTGGTGGATCCTGGATTTCGCTCCGAGGATCATTCCCGAAAATTGGATGAAGTCGTATGGCTTGTCTGGCCAGCGCACCAATCCAGGCTCTCGCACATAGAGACCGCTGTAGCGGATCTGGTTGGTCAGTCCGCGAGCGTAAGGGCTTGTTCCTTGGAAATTCAGGTTGTAGATGGCCCAGTTCGAAACACCCCGCAAGGTGAAAGCGATGGAGGTTGTTTGGATCCGAATAACCTGGTTCGGGTCATACCCAGTAGTCCGGAGGAAAACCCTTTTCTGGACCGGGTCGTATCCCCATTGATTGAAGCTGGTGATCATGTTCCGGACACCCTGGATCCAGAACCGACTCCCCATCCCGACCGTGCTCCACGGATGCGTCGCCCCGGAGATCCGCACCCAACCCAAGCCAGAGCCGAGCACCGTGCGGGCATCCACGCCGGTCTGGTCACCATTGAAGGTCAGGACCTTCGCGCCAGTCAGGTCCACATTCTTGATGTTGCTGTTGTAGATGATCGCATCGTTGGATCCGGCAGCAGCAGTCCAGGTAGGGTGAGTGAAGGTGGCTGTCAGCTGTTGCGGCCAAGTTGCTTCCTGGAGGATTTCGTTTCCTTTCCAGACGCGAATTCCGCGTTCGAAGTACTGGTGCTCCGCTTGTGCCAGTTTTTGGGCCGCAACATGGGCGTCCAGGTCGAAGGCTGTGCTCCACGTGTTCGTCCCCGCTTCACGTCGCCAGCCAACGAAGACACCCTGTTGGATGGTGGCTTTTTCCCGCTGGTATCCACGCAGCTCAATGGGAAATTGGGGAGTTCCCGACGCCGTGTAGATTTTCGGTGAGGCTTCGTAGACACCTTCCCTCAGATTGCAAACGTCGCCTGGGCCGGAGATCGCGTCCAGGCAACGGGTCAATGTGCGAAAGGGTTGGGTCAATGTTCCTGGATTGGAATCCAGCCCCGATACCGATGAAGCGAAATAAGATGTCGCCGCGGAGGCCGGTAGGACAATCCAGATCGTGGAAAGAATCGACGCTCGAATCATGGGGTGCACCTCTTGGTGGGCTTACAACTAGAGCCTACCATGGAAAACAGAAAATGTCACGAGGGAATTTCCGCGGCTTCAACACCGCGAACGCCAGTTGAGCTCAGGATGCCAATTGCAGAGAGCGAACCAACAGCGAAGGCAGTATTTGACCATGCACTCCGGGACGCACCGCATCTCCCCACCCAACAACGTCAACCAGAATATCGAAAAAATTGCCAGAAAGTGAGACTCGGTCCACAGGAATTATTCCTCCATTTTCGTGAAGAAACCCCTGCACCCCGATGCTCACATCACCGGAAACCGGATTGCAACCGGTAGACCCTTCGAGCTTGACCACATGGAGAATCCTGGGAAATTTCGACAAAAGTTCCTTGTTGCTTCTGCCTGCCGATCGATCGATCTCCACATTGGAAAAGCCGGCCGAGACCCGTCCGGTGTATCCGCGGTGGGCATCCCCGGTGGGCGCGATTCCTTCCCGAGTGGATGTCTCCAGGTTGTGGAGAAATCCACGTAGAATTCCGTCTTCCACCAAGGCTCGCTTGGTCGTCGAGACACCTTCCGCATCGAACAATCGCGAACCGCTCATCGTCGGAAGATGTGGAGATGTGAAGAGATGGAAACCCGCCGGAGCGATCCTCTCGCCGATCCGACCAACCAGTCTCGACTGTCCTTTTTGAACCGAATCGGCGAGGAACGCTCCCAGGAAAATTCCCAAAAATTGCCCGGACACTCGCTCGTCGAACAGGACGGGAAGTGGCCCCGACGGGATCGGTCGGGCCCCAAGCAAACTGATCGCCCGCTCCACAGCGGTTTGCGCGATCGCTCGAGGCTCTATGGCGCCGGGATGGCGCCAAGTCGCTCCATCCCATCCCATTTTGTCGGCGGAAGAGTCCCGGGCCACCACCCCGATGCCCAAAGAAACCGAAGCGCTGCATCGCTCCCCTCGAAAGCCTCTGGTATTTCCAAGCAACGACCGACCGGACGACCGCGAAGCTCCCAGATGGGGGATGTTCACCACGCGCGCGTCCAGGGTTCGGGCCAAATCTTCGGCTTCCAGGCATTGCTCGAGCATCCTGGCCGGCCCGTAGTCCAGAGCAGCATCGTCGTGGACTCCCAAATCCAATTGGCTCACCGTCGAAGGTTCGGTCAGTTGGATCCCCAGCGAATCGGTGAACGCCGCCAATGCCAATGCATCCTCGGCGCATCGGCGCACAGATTGGGCCGTGAGACGCTCGGTGAACGAATAGCCCGGACGCCCATCCACCAGGACACGTAGCCCCAAGCCCACGGAATCGGAGCGTTCCAGATTCTTCATCGCCCCTTCGAACACATCCAGGGAGAGGCTTTCCGACTCCTCGTACAACGCGTCGGCATCCTGCGCTCCGCCCTTGCGAGCCGTTTCCAAAACCAGGTCCAATGCTTCCTGCGGGGACAAGTTCACGAGCGCCCCCCCACGAGAATGGGATCGACCAGGATGGAAGGCTGACCGACACAAACCGGCACGAGACCGGAAGCGGCTCCGCACGTTCCCGGCGCCATTTCCAGATCCCGTCCAACCATGCGGATACGAGGCATGATTTCGTGTCCTTTTCCGGTGAGCGTCGCACCGCGAACGGCCGCCCCGACCTTTCCACCCTTCACCAAATACCCCTCTTCCACCGCGAAATTGAATTCTCCCGTCGCGGGGTTGACGGAGCCTCCGCCCATGCGGACCGCCCACAACCCGTCCCCCATCGAGGCGAGAAGATCCTCTTGGGAACTCTCTCCCGCGGCGATGAACGTATTGCGCATACGGGACACAGGAGCGTAGCGATAACTTTCGCGACGAGCCGAACCGGATCTGGGAACGCCGCACTCCGCAGCACCGATCCGATCGGAAAGGAACGTCCGCAGGACCCCATTCTCGATGAGGGTCGTCCTGGTGGTGGGCGTGCCTTCGTCGTCGAATTCCAAGGATCCCCAGGCATGGGGAATCGTGCCGTCGTCGATGGCGGTCAGGCACGGATGGGCCACCATTTCTCCGATTCGCCCTGCGAAAGGCGTCGCTTTCCGGCGAAGGGCTTCGGTCTCCAAAGGATGTCCGCAAGCCTCGTGGAAAATCACCCCCCCGAACCCGTTGCCGATCAGCACGGGCATTTCACCTGCGGGGGCTGGCGATGCGTCCAGCATTCGCACCGCCCGGTCGGCTGCGGCCCGGGCATTGGCCACGACGTCCAAGCCATCCAGGAATTCCAACCCGCGGCCCTCGCCAGGAGCTTCGCTTCCCGTCTGGCGGACCCCTTGGTGCTCGGCGATGACCCCGACGTTGAATCGCGTCCAAGTCCGATCACCCTCTCGCTGTAGACCCTCTGAATTGAACAGGGTCAAACGCGTACGCCGATGGAGGATGCCGATGGTGGCTTGGACCACCCGAGACGATACCGCTCGCGCGGACTCGTCGGCCAATCGCAGAACCGCCAACCTGCCATCCTTCTGCGGATCGGATGGATCCCGTCCCATTCGAGCCGACGCATCCACGAAGGAACGACCCGTGATCGGATCGCCCAGATCCAGATCCTGTCCGTTGCGGGGCCGCGCCTGGGCCAGGTCTTCCACCAAGCGTTCGAGTGCTCCGAGATCCTCCCGGCTGGTGTGGCCGTAGAGGACCTGCGCGCCGAAGATCATTCGCAATCCGATGCCGAATTCCGTCCCGGCCGAGGCGGATTCCACACGCCGATCGCGGAGTTGGATCGAGGAAAAACGGGTTTCCTCCACGAACAGCTCGGCGAATCCCGCGCCTCGGGCGCAGGCGTGGTCAAGGATCCTTCGCGCTTGGATGGGGTCCATCTACGCCGCGCAGCTTCCGCCGCCGCAGCAAGCGGGACCGGAGCAGGAGTGGGCGGAAGGCGACTCCGATTTTTCCGAAGCCTTGTAACCGGAACTTCGATTTTCCGTCGCGTAGAATCCATCTCCCTTGAAGAGGAAGCCCGCTCCGCCGCTGATGACTCGCTCCATGCGATTGCCCGTGGCTTCGTTGACGATTTCTGGCGACTGGTTCATCCCGTGGAAGACCTCCCGGGTATCGCCGGTCACTGGATCCTTGTAGACGTAGGTCGGCATCGGAAACTCCTGGTTTTGGTACTTGAGATGCCCTTAAAAATACACGCATGGCACTCGAGCGCCGCGAGTGCCATCGGCTGAAAACGAAAAAACGGAAGTCGAGCACCCGACTTCCGCTATCGCTCGCGAATGGTTCAGGATCTTGAGAGCTAGAACCCCATGCCAACGGCACCAGCGAAGATCGGTCCAGATCCCGTAAAAAGATCGCGGTAGTAGGCGGCGTCCTCGGAAATGACACCATTCACCCTGGTCGAGCGCTTCTCCTCCGGAGTGATCGCGAAGGACCAGCCCGTGGTCAGCACAAACACCAAGCCATCCGTGCGCCGGATCTCGTATCCAATCTGGGCATCGATGAATTGCACCGGCTCCAGCCGCACATGGCTGATTTCCTTCTGTTTGCCATCGTCCAAGGACGCGGAATCGATGCCTGCGCTGCGTTTCCAAGCCACGCCAACGAAAGGAGTGGAAAACTTGTCTGTTGTGAACCAACGCGCACCGAACCCGCCCCTGAATCCGCCTGGCGACCAGCCTCCCATGGCGTCCAGGGAAATCCGTGGGATGGGGTTCCAAGAGAACCGACCGCCGAGCACGCCGCTGGGAGCGCTCACGCCCATTTCCAGGGCCACCACAAACGGAGCAACAATGCGGGGCTGGGGCGGAGGCGGAGGGGTGGTGGTGTCAAATACCGCGTGGTCCCCCAGAGGGGTCACGGACCAGCAGGTGGAGGACAGCAGAAGGGCAGCCAGGACCATACGGAGTTTCATGTCCAACAAACTACCACCTCGCGTATGCGTGCGCCAACCCATCAAAAAAGCCCACCCGGACGGAGTGTCCAGGTGGGCTCGGATTCAAATCTGCCGCAACGCGTCAGGCCGAAGGAGCCTGGCCGACACGCATCTCGGCGCGAGGCATGGTCTTGGGACCTTCGATGCCTTGCATGCCACGACGCTTGACCCACAGCACCACCGCGGGAGCGGAGATGGCCAGCGAGGAGTACGTTCCGACCACGATGCCGAAGGTCAGCACGATGGCGAAGTTCTGGAGCGTAGGCCCACCGAAGATCGCCAGCATCAAGGTAACCAGTCCGGTGGTGACGGAGGTCATCATGGTACGGGACAGGGTCTCGTTGATCGAGTTGTTGACCAGAACTTCGAAGTCTTCCTTGCGGTACTTGGAAGCGTTTTCGCGGATACGGTCGAAGATCACGATGGAGTCGATCAGCGAGTAACCAATCAGCGTCAGCACGGCGGCGATGACCGTCATGTCGACTTCGAACCCGGTGAAGATCAGAAGGCCGAGGGTCAGCATGATGTCGTGGGCCAAGGTCACCACCGAAGCGATGCCAAAGCCCAGACCGTTCTTGCCGAATCGGAACCAGACATAGAACATGATGATCAACACCGAGGCGATCGCGGCGAGGATGGCATCCTTTTTGAGTTCTTTGCCAATCTTGGGGCCTACCGTGTCGACCGAGAGGATTTCCACTTTGCTGCCCTTGGCCGCGAGCACGGACCGGACGGCTTCGGAAGTCGTCTTGGTGAATTCTTGCGCCTTGGTCCCTGCCAAGGAGTCCGTCTTGACCGTAACGGAAAAGGTGTGTCCCGCAACGTCGGATAGAGTGCGGACCTGCACGCCCTTGAGGCCGCCGTCCTTCTCCAGGGCTTCGGTGATCGAGTTGACGGAGTTCATTTCGTCGGCGATTCCGCCTTGGGCTTTCACGGTCATCATCACGCCGCCGGAAAAGTCGATGCCCCAGTTGAATGCGGTGCGGTTGGCCTTGGGAACCAGGATGAATCCGAGAATCAGGAGTCCGACCACGGCCGATGCGTAACCGATCTTGCGGGAGTTGCCGATGATGTTCAGCTTGGCTTCTTCGAAATACCGGATGCTGGTGCCGATGGCGATGGTCGTGCGGTCCTTGCGCGACAGCCAGACGTCGAAGACGATTCTGGTGCAAGTCAGGGCCGTGAACAGCGAAACGATCACACCGATGGTCAGCGTCAAGCCGAAGCCGCGGATGGGGCCGGTTCCCAGCAGGAACAATGCGTAGGCCGTGAGGACGGTGGTCAAGTGGGAGTCGATGATGGCCGAAAACGCGCGCTTGTAGCCGGCGTCGACAGCGGCGCGGATGGTCCGGCCACCGCGAATTTCTTCGCGAATGCGTTCGTAGATCAGCACGTTCGAGTCCACCGCCATGCCGATGGTCAACACGATGCCTGCGATACCGGGCAAGGTGAGCGTGGCGTGGAAGATCGCGAGGATCGCCAGCGTGAACAATGCGTTCAGGATCAGAGCGGCATTGGCGATTCCGCCGCAAGCCCGGTACTGCCAGAACATGAACAGGAACACAGCCAAGACACCCGCGAGGGTGGCGAGCATGCCTTGGCGGATGTTCTCGGCGCCGAGAGCGGGGCCGACGGAGCGCTCTTCAACAATGTGCATCGGTGCGGGCATGGCACCGGCCCGAAGCACGATCGCCAACTGCTTGGCCTCGTTGATATCGGCCAGTCCGGTGATGGACGCCTGTCCGTTGGGAATGCGCACCTGGATGGTGGGAGCGCTGAACACGGCCCCGTCCAGGATGATGGCCATCTGGCGGTCGATGTTGCCACCGGTGATGCGGGCGAATTCGCGCGGTCCCTTGTCCTTGAGGGTCAGCGAAACCGCCGCGCGGTTGCCGCCTTCCTGTTCGAAGGTGGGAATCGCGTTGGCTACGTAATCGCCCTTCATTTCCGCGCGGCGCTTGAGCACATACATTTCGCGAACCTTGGCCACCTTGCCACCGGCCTGCGGAACATCAATGGTACGACGCGCCCAAAGGATGTCCGCATCTTCCAAACGGAGCAACTCCTGCACATCCGGGCGAGCGATGATGGCTTTCGCAAAATCGATGCTATCCTCCCGCGCCGCGATGCTGGCACCGCCGAGGAGCTGAAGGTACCTGGTGAACGGCCGCTCCGAAAAGGTTTTGAACTCGTCTGCTTTTTGAGCCCCACCAGCAGTATCCGTGGTGGTATCCGTGGACGATCCACCTTCATCGCCGGAGAACAGATCGCGAGCCACACGGGCAGCCTCTGCCCTGATACTGTCTGCAGTGGCAGCTCGAGCCACGGCGGCCTTGCCGGAGTCGGCACCGGTAGAATCCTTACCAGCGACAACGGAGTCCTTTTTAACAGAATCCGCCTTTGCGGCCGACTTGCCGGCAAATTTCTTGCCGAGCATCACGTCGATGCGATTTATAACGGAGTTGATCTTATCCGTTTTATGGACGATTTTGAATTCCAACTGAGCGGTGCTGGACAACAGCCCCTTGGCCTGCTCCGGGGCGACACCGGCAAGCTGTACCAACAATCGGCCTTCGCCTTGCTTGCGGATTTCCGGTTCCGAAACGCCGAACTGGTCGATGCGGTTGCGGATCACTTCGAGTCCGCGGTCGGTGGCATCCTTGGCGACATCCGGCGCCAAACCGGACTTGTCGACTTCAAGAATCAGGTGGGTTCCACCTTGCAGGTCAAGTCCCAACTTGATGGCCTTGTTGGCGGTATTGGGATCATCCTGGGCGAACTTCTGCTTTTCTTCCAAAGACATTCCGATGGTCCGGAAGGTCGGGATCAGAGCCCAGAGGGAGAGCACCACGGCCACGGCCACGATGACGATGCGGAACTGTAGGTTCTGTTTCATTCGATGGGACCCGCGTTGGGGTTGGAGGTGGAGCCTGGGCAAGGTAGGTCCACACATCCGGATTGGCAATGCGGGACTTGACCGGATGCTTGCCGCTTCACCTTCCAAGATGGTAAGGTGGTGGCAAATGGACCCGACCACCAATTCCATGATCAAAATTCTCGTGGTCGAGGATGAGCCGATTTTTCGCGGCCTCCTCGGCTCGGTTCTGGAGAGCTCCGGCTACCACGTCGAATTTGCGATCGACGGCTTGCAGGCGCTGGAGATTCTTTCAAAAGAACACCGGCTGTTCGACCTTGTGATCACGGACATCCAAATGCCCCGGATGTCCGGTCTTGAACTGGCCAAAGAGCTGATGAACTTGTCCGAACCAATCCCCATGATCGCGATGACCGGATTCGGGGACATGGAACTTGTTGTTCACCTTCTCCGGTTGGGCGTGGAAGATTTTCTGGAAAAGCCATTCGGCTTCGAGGACATGAGTCATCGCGTCGACACCGTCCTGGCTCGCCACAAGGAGCGCCGCGATCGCAAGCTCACACCGGAGTTGATCCAAAAAGGATTGCCGCTCCAGCTCGACCGCAACCCAGAGGAGGTTCGTCGATTGCTGGAAGGGATGCGTGATGAGCTGGATGTGAAATCCGCGCAGGGAGAAGGCTTGCTCAGTCTGGTGGAGACAACAGACCAACTTCACCTTCAGTGGAAGTGCAGGAAAGTCGCCAATTTCGGCGGAACGCTGGCGATCCTCCGCACCAACGGCACGCGGTCCGCGATCCTGTTGGCTCGCCCGATGGGACACGATCGGGCATCGCTCCAGCTGAGCGTGATGGTTCGAATCCTCCATGAGGCCATGTGGCTTCAATACCCCGACCCGGAAGAATTCTTGCGTGCCCTGGGTCGGATTCTGCTGCAACAGAAAATGCAACACCCACTTTTGGCCACAGCCATCCATCTGAATGCCGAGGAAGATCTGATCTCGGTGGCCTCGGCAGGATTTCCGACCCCCTTGCCCGTTGGGACGCCTTCACGCAGAGCGACGGTTGCCCTTCCTCGAAGCCAGCCTTTGGGGAGCAGCCCGAACATGGATGTGGAGTTCACCCAGCTTCGGTTCAGTCCAGGAGACAGAATCCTGTTTCCATGCCCAAGTCTCCTCGGGTTGGCGCGCAACCTCCCCACAGGAGCTCGGATAGAACTCGGGCATGCTGGAGTGGAGGAAATCGCCAGCGAACACCAAACCTTACCGCTACCGAACCTAGTGGATCATGTTTGGCAGGGATCGCTCGAGTATTCCAATTGGCACTCCACCGACGACCTTCTACTCGTCGGTTTGGAGCGAAGGGCGCAGTAATCCTCCCCGCAGCAACCTGCGGGGAATCAGACCCGAGGTGGCCTTGAGATCAGAACGAAGTCTGCCACTTCCCCAGCAATGAGCCTTCGAGATTCCCCTTGGAGGCAGCTTTGTAGTCAGCCACCGAATACCGGAATTCCAGGCCGAAGCCTTGTTTCCTGCTTGGGTTGACCATGAACCCGGCCACACCATTGTAGCCAATGGTCGTGACTCCATTGCCCATCGTCAAGTTGCCACCCGGCCCGATGTACGGATCGAATTTGGACTTGGCCAGAGGATGGATCAACAGATTGGTGGGAACCTGCACAGTGGCATCGGAAAGCTTGGTTCCTTCCGAAAACTGTGCGCCAGCGTCCGTGCGCCAGGAGATGTAATTGGAAAGCTTGTAGTCGGCGGTGACGGATGTGGTCGGGACGTATTTGCCCCCAACCTTCACCACACCCACCTTGCCACCAATCGACAGATTCTTGGTGAAGCCGAAAGCAGCACCCATCGCCACCAAAATCAGTGTTGTCTTTTTCATGTCAGGTTTCCTCGACGCGGGAAAAATGGAGAAGGGAGATTATTTGCCTGCGACAATCGCGAGCCAAGTCCTCGCCTGACTTGCGTCGGAAGTACCGGGGTAATGCGATTGGATCTCGGTGGCAAGCTTGGCTGCTTCCTCCATCCGGGTCATTTTCTCCAGAACGAGCACTTCTTGCCAAGCAACGGTGGAGAGTCCCGGAACCAGATCTTGAGGCTCGGTTTCCTTCGCGCGGTCTTCCGCATTTCCAGTCCGTCGCTGGAACGAGGAACGAATTGCGCGCAACTCCGAAAGGGCTTCCGGATATTTTTTCTGCTCGATCAGGCAAGCGGCGATCCCTCTTCTGCCTCCGGCTTCGAGAATTGGATATCCTTTGCCTTCCGAAGCGGCGATGCGATACTTCTCAAGTGCTTTGTCTCGTTCACCGGCGGTGAAATGCGCATCTGCAAGCAACAATGCCGCCTTGGAGGCTTCCAGCCCGGAGTGACCCGCGGCCACGCGCTCCAACAAGACCCTTCCGGAATCGGTCCTTTGGTTGGCAAACATCACCAACGCACGCCCGACTTGCTCGTGAGCAAGCTGCTGCGAGTCGTTTTTCTTCCACTTATAGAACGCAAGCGCTCCTGCCGCGCAGGCCACGATGGCCAAAAGAGTCAAGATCAAGCCCTGGTTTTTTTTCCAGCTTTCCTGTGCTTCATACCACATCCCGAGAGTTTTTAGCTCCATAGTGGGTTTTGTGGTGGTCTCAGGGGTTGGACGGTTGTCAGCCATGGTCGTCGAATCCTTACTTTGGAAGAGCGCTAGAATATAGAACCGAGGAGAAGCCTTCGTGGATGATCACCAGATCCTGCAGACGCGACAGCTCAAGGCTCGCCTTGAATCGATCGCGACCGCTGGCGAAATCCTTCGTGTCTCCCTCGGTGCAACCACACTTGCCGATGCGGTCCGAACCCTCCTGCTTGGACTTTTCGAAATTTTCCCCGCCGGAGTCCTCTCGCTTTTTGAAGTGCACGAAGGATCACTGGTCGAACTAGGACGGTTGGTGGAGGGAGAACAAGCCCAAGGCCCCGCTTCGCGCATTCTGACCTACGATGAGCCTGCCATGGTCTGCATTTCACAACATCGGCATATCCTGGTGGAAAGCTCTCCGTCTCTGATCGGACCTGCTTCGGTGGCGGCCGTCTTCCTGCCATTCGAGGGGCGGCTCGGCGAACTCACAGGAGATGGAGCTCACCTGCGTGCTTCGCATTTGCTGTGGGTGGAATCTCCCGACCATCCCCCCAGTCCGGAAGAATTGGATACCCTGATCGCTCTGGCCAGCCAGGCGGGCGTGCTTTTGACCGGCTTTCGGTACCGCGACGATTTGGAACGGACCTATTCCGCGCTGCGGGAGGCCAACAAACGGCTCCAAAAGGACATCGATCGCGCCCGGAAAATCCAAGAAGGACTATTGCCGCAGGCAACCCCGGTCGTGCCAGGTCACTGGATCGACTGGAAGTATCTGCCTGCAGAAAAAGTGTCTGGAGACTACTTCGATTGTTTCCCCTTGGATCCCAAGGATCCTGCCAGCCATCACTGCGTGGTGATCGCGGACGTTTCCGGCCACGGAATTTCCGCATCGATGGTCATGGCCATGTTCAAAGTCCTGCTTCGTCGCGAGATGAAACCCAAGCTCGGTATTTCCGAAACCCTGGAGATCCTCAACCGCACGATCCTTGCCCAAGTGGGCGGGCTCCATTTCGTGACGGTTTTCCTGGCCCTGATCGATCCAACGTCGCGTTCGGTCGAGTGGAGTTCCGCAGGGCATTGTCCACAGCTGCTGCGGCGGAAGGATGGCCGCGTCGAAGAGCTCGCGGCTGAATGCGTTTTCGTCGGAATGTTCGACGATTTCCAGGCCACATCCTTCCGCACGCCTTTCGAGCCCGGCGACACCCTGCTTTTGTACACGGACGGCATCACGGAAGCGGAGGATGCCCAAGGCGAATTGTATGGAATGGATCGGTTGAAGGAAAACATGGTCCAATTCGGCGATCAGGAGCCTTCACAGATCATCGCGCAACTTCTCGCCACCCAAGCGAGCTTTTCCGGGCCTGCCACGCGGCCTGACGACCTCACCTTGGTCGTGATCCGCTCCATTTGATCCACCCTTATTATGGTTCGAGGGTACCCTCCGGATGATCGAACTGCCCGCCCCTGCCAATATCCGCATCGTCAGCGTGGGTGCAAACCTGGAAAACCAGCCTTTCGATGCCTGCCGTCCCGACGACCTCAATCGGCTTTGCAAACACCTGGGACTTTCCCATCCCCCACGACAATCACTTCAAGTCCATGGCAAGCGAATCGATCGCCACGGGGATGGACTCCCTTGCGATGCTTTTTTTGTGCAAAAGGGAGAGGCAGCGCTGATCCGCCATGCCGACTGCATGCCTTTCGTGGTGTATGACTCCGTTGGAGAGCGCGCTGTGGTCGCCCATTGCGGATGGCGGGGAATCCTCGCCCGCCTTCCTGTCGATTGTGTTGAACTTCTGATCGCGGAAGGTTCCCTTCCGGAAAACCTTCGGATGGTTTCTGGACCTTGCATTGGACCCGCCAGCTTCGAGGTTTCCCGGGAGTTCCAACTCGGTTTTGCGGCCCCTACCTGGTCCCTCACAGGGTGGGGTACTCTTTCTGTGGATTTGATCGAAGCGGTCGCGGAACAAATGTCGGAACTGGGCTTGCCCGCGGATTCTTGGACACCTTCTGGCATCGACACCTTCACCCAGCTCGATTGGCACAGCCACCGCCGCACGGGAACTTCGGCCAGGAACGCCACCCTCTGTTGGATCCCCTCCGCCACGGCGAGGACTCGAACAATTCACAACTTGTTGCTACCTTGACCCAGCTCCGCGCAGATCGCGCGGGCCCCTTTCGTCTCTTGGAGTCCGTTCCATGCTGATGCAGAAGATTCGCGATAACGCCGTATGGGTGGTGGGTGTCGCAGTTGTTTCCCTTGGTGCACTGATTTTCGTGGATTGGGGAATGAGCGCCGATTCTGGAATGCGCCAGAAAAACACCGTGGCCACCGTAGGCGACGAAGATATCCCTTACGAAGAATTCGAGCAGACTCTCCGCGTCCAGGAGAAATCCCTCAGCCAGTCCGGACGCGAGGTCACGCCTGAACAGCGGGCGATGTTGCGCCGCCAAGTTCTGGAACAGATCATCCAAACCCGCCTGTTCGAACGATTGGTGAAGTCGTACTCCCTGCAGGGGACCTCCGAGCAGGTGTTGAACCACTTGCGTCAGAATCCGATTCCTGAATTGAAAAATGAAAAGGACTTCAAAGGTCCTGATTCTCTTTTCTCGCAGGAGATTTACGAGAGATGGCTCAGCACCCCCAGCACCTACAGGATCCCTGCGGTGATCGAGCTCGAATCCCGGATCCGTCAGCTGACCATCCCACAGGAAGTGCTCGCCCAGCTTCTAGCCGCCACCCAGCCCTCCACCTCCTTGGAGGCCGACTTCAATACCCAGGTTGAGCGATCCCGCGGCTTTGGAATGGTCGTCGTGGCTCCGGCAGATTCTTTCAAAGTGGCGCCCCCCTCGGAAGATCTCATCACCAAGGAATTCGAGGCTCTCAAAGACAGCTTCTGGGTTGGCAAAACCTCCGCGGTTGTTCCCGCCGCCAGCCTACTGCGGCTTCCCACCCGCAAGGACACTACTCGCGCCAAGGAGGACGCAGACACGATCCTTTCTCGGATCGCACAGGGTGAATCCTTCGAAGAGCTGGCCAAAGGTTATAGCGAAGATCTTGGGTCTGCCGAAAACGGGGGTTCCCTGGGGCCAGCCCAGCCGCTTTCCCAGTATGTTCCCGCTTTCTCGGCAGCCGCGAAGCTCCTGACGAAAGGCCAAGTGTCCCCTCCAGTCCTTTCGCCATATGGCTACCACATCATCAAGTGTGTCGACCGCGTCGCTGGCCCAACGGATTCGGCGACCAAAACGTCCGACACCTTGTTCAACCTCCAGCACATCCTGATCAAAATCGCGGTCAGCCTGGAAACCCAAGACGACCTTCGCGCCCGGCTAGACAGCTTGCGGTCGAAGGTAAAGGCTGGCGTGGATTTCGCCGCCGCGGCCAAGGCCGTCAATGCGCGCCTGGACTCCGTCGCGGTCCAGCAGGGAGAATTGGGACGAATCGGTGCCGACCCGATCCCCGGTGCCTCAGGCTGGGCTTTTGCTTCTTCGGACCGTGAGCCGACCTCGGAAATTCTGGAAAACTCCCGCTCCTACGTGGTGCTGGGCAAGCCCCGGATCACCAAGCCTGGTCGCTATCTGGATCTTGCCCGTCCTGCGATCTCCGCGAAAATCCAACGCAACCAAGCAGTCGCGAAAGCGACCGAATATCTGAAGTCCAATCAAGCCAAGGTCCAGGCTTGCGACACCTCCTCCACGTGCATCGCGGCCGTGGGCAAACTCGTCCCCACCATCTTCAACGAGCGCCCCGCTTCCACCTGGATCACCGGCCTTGGACTCTCCCCCCTGGGAGTGCTCCGCGCCTGGAACAAGGCCTCCGCCGCCCCCAAGACGTGGGTGGAGGGGTCCGATGAAAACGGTGCTCTGTTCATGCGTTTGGACTCGATTCGCAAGCCCAGTGAAGCCGACATGCTGTCCGGTGCAAAAGAAGCTCGCCGTTCACCAGACATGATCGCGCGCACGGCGATCACCGACCTGATTGCAGCTTTGCGCATCGAAGCTCGCATTGAGAACAACCTGGATCAGTTCGTTCGCGACTAACTGTTTGGAATCCTACTGCGGAACCCAAGAAAACGAGCTACTATATGCGTATGCGAACCATCTCCATCTGTATCCTGGCCTTGTTCCTTGCCGGTGCCGCCCAAGCGTCCCAAGCCAAGGTCCAGACCAAGCAGTCCAACTGGACCAAGATCAAGGAATTGTTCAAATAAGCCGCTCCGGTTCAATCTGAATCGCGCTAAGGGGGGCTCTGGGAGTCCTCCTTTTTTTTTGTTTGAGAGGGAATTCATGTTTCTCGACGAGAGTCGAATCCAGGTTCAGGCTGGTGATGGCGGCAAAGGTTGTTCTTCATTTCGACGGGAGAAGTACGTCCCCTTCGGAGGTCCCAACGGTGGGGATGGTGGTCGCGGAGGCCACGTCATCCTCGAAGCATCCGTGCACGTACACACCTTGTACGACATCGGAACAGTCCGGACGTTCCGGGCGGAGCGCGGCGAGCACGGCCTGGGTTCCAATTGCACGGGACGGGACGGAGAAGACCTTGTCATTCTGATTCCGCAAGGGACTTTGGTCAAGGACATGGAGGGGAACCTCCTCGCCGACCTTACCCAAGCCGGCACCCGATGGGTTGCCGCCCATGGCGGAAAAGGCGGACTGGGCAACCAGCACTTCCCCACCGCCCGCAACCAGGCCCCCCGGAAAGCCCTCCCAGGTCTTCCTGGCGAGAATCGCGAACTCCAGCTGGAACTGAAGTTGGTCGCGGACGTCGGATTGGTCGGCTACCCCAATGCGGGTAAAAGCTCATTGATTTCAGCGGTTTCCCGGGCCCACCCCCGGATTTCCGACTACCCATTCACCACTCTGAAGCCCAATCTCGGGATCGTCCCTGTTGGCGAAGGGTATTCCTTTGTCATGGCCGATATTCCCGGCCTGATCGAAGGTGCATCGGAAGGCAAGGGATTGGGCCACCAGTTCCTGCGCCATATCGAACGCACCCGGGTGCTGCTATTTGTTGTGGATCCCTGGGACCCCAAGAGCGACGACGAAACCGACGAAGCTCGCGGCCTACGGGTCCGCTCGACGGTGAAAACCTTGCGCGACGAATTGGGCGCCTACCATCCCCGCCTGCTGGAAAAGCCGTGGATGGTGGCGGTCAACAAGTGCGACAAAGGCCAACCCATCGACCCCAAGCTCCTGCCTAGGTCTTTCTACGTCTCGGCCCAAGCCCACACCGGGCTCAAGCCGCTTGTGGACGCACTCTGGAAGGAAGTGGGGAAGATCAAAGCCAAGGCAGCGGAGGATGCGGCCTAAAAGCCCGCCAGAGGGGGACGGAACGCGTCCTCCACGTGTTCCACGATCCCTTTTCGCACCAAGACCGCATCGAAACGCACCTGCCGGTGCGTTGCCTGATTGCGCACCAGCCAGGCCAAGGCTAGGCGGCTCAGCCGAAGTTGTTTTTGAGGCGTGATCCATTCTCCGGGATCGCCGGCCCACTCCCCTCGCGCAGTTTTCACTTCCACGAACACGATCGTGCCGTCCAGAGCGACTCCAACCAGGTCCAGCTCTCCGCGGCCGTGACGCCAATTCCGGTGCAGGAGGCGGATGGACTTCCGCTCCAGAAACGCTGCCGCGAGGTCTTCGCCTTGTTTGCCTGTGACGCGGCGAAAATCAGGAGTGGGAGAGGACAAACCAGGCAACCAGCAGAAACGTGGCTAAAACCAATGCCACGAGGGAAATCCCCACTGCCAGAAGCCAGCGGGGAATCGCCGTTTTTTCCGGGCCGCTTTCCGAGGCAGGATCTTCCCCTCGGCGCATGCCGCGGCGACGGTCGATGGCACGGCGATCGGCGGGGAGTCTTCGATCCCTTCCTGAGCGGAGATTGTCGTTGTTCAGTACCGGTTGGCTGGAAGACGGTTTGCGATCGCCAACCTGATCCAGAGCTTCCAGCATGGCTTCGGCGGAGGGAAAGCGGTCTTCCTTGCGCTTGGCCAAAGCTTTGCGCAAAACAGCCATCATCGCCGGTGGCAGGTCGGTCCGCTGGATCGGAGGCGGGCTCTCATGAACATGCTTGTAGGCGATGGCGAGGGGAGCTTCGGCCAGGAAAGGCGGCTTGCCGGAGAGGCATTCGTACAACACCACGCCCAGCGAGTAGATATCGGATCGCTCGTCCAACTCCATGCCCTGGCATTGCTCGGGACTCATGTATTCGGGAGTGCCCAACGCGACGCCCTCGGTGGTCAGGCGCTCGGTGTCGGCCATCAACGCGATCCCGAAATCCCCCAACAAAGCCATGCCAGTTGGTTCGTCCAGGAGAATGTTGGAACTCTTCACATCACGATGGAGCAGGTGCTGCCCGTGGGCGTAGCGCAAGGCCCGAAGCATCTGGCGGGCAATCTCGACCGTGCGCGCCGGGGTGAGAGGACCTTCTTTGGTGACCAACTTGGAGAGCGAACAGCCCTGCACATGTTGCATGGCCAGCCAATGGCGGCCATCCACCGCGCCGTAGTCGTAGAGCACCACGATGTTCTGGTGGACCAACCGGGCGATTGCTCTGGCTTCCGCCAAAAAACGCTGGGTGTCGTCACGGTCTTCCCCGGGCATGGGCCCCGAGAGAAGCTTGATGGCAACCTCGCGCTGCAGCAGCGGATCACGCGCCCTCCAAACGGCTCCCGCACCGCCGCGACCGATCTCGGCCTCCAGCAGGTATCGTCCGATGTGGGTTGGCGCGGGAGGAGGCATTTCAGACCAAGGAGCCGAGCCCGGATTTGAGCCTAACCATGGCTCTTTCCAGATTCTGCATGGAGGTTGCGTAGGAAAGTCGTATACACCGATCGTCACCGAACGCGATGCCCGGAACCACCGCTAGGAGGTGTTCGGCAAGCAAGAATTCACAAAGATCCAACGAACCGGCGATGACCTTGCCAGATGGGGTCTTGCGCCCGTAAAAATGCGAAACCTCCGGAAGGGCGTAGAAGGCTCCCTCCGGGTTGGGGGCGATCACTCCGGGAATGGACCTAAGGTTTCCCACCACGAAGTCGCGGCGCAGCGAAAATTCGCGCACCATCTCATGGACGAAATCAAGTCCACCATCGAGGGCCGCAACGGCCGCGTACTGCGATGGATTGGCAGGATGGTGCGTCGCTTGGCTTTGCAACGAACCAATGGCCTTGGCAATGGGCGCAGGTCCTGCGAAATACCCTACCCGCCAGCCGGTCATGGCGTAGGCTTTGGAAAGGCCGTTGACGATCAGAGAACGAGAGAGGATTTCCGGACCCAGAGAGGCGATGGACACCGGGGTGCGGTCATCGTACAGGATGTGTTCGTAGATCTCGTCGGTCATGACGTAGACGTCGTGGCGGACCAGGATTTCCGCGAAGGCTTCGAGGTCGGCTTTGCCGTAGACCATGCCGGTGGGATTGGACGGATTGCACAGGATCAGCACCTTGGTACGCGGCGTGATGGCCGCTTCCAGCTGGGCGGGAGTGATCTTGTATTGGGTATCTACGGAAGTGGGAATAAAGACAGGTTTCCCACCGTACAACTTCACCAATTCCGGATACGTCACCCAATACGGAGCCGGAATCACCACTTCGTCGCCGGCGTTGAGCAACGTCTGGAGCACGTTGGCGACGGCGTGTTTGACGCCTGAAGTGATGACCACTTGTTCCGGGGCGATGCGGACTTGGTTTTCGCGCAAAAGCTTGTCGGAGACGGCCCGTTTGAGTTCCGGAATGCCCGTGGGGGCAGTGTACTTGGTGCGCCCCTCCCGCAGGGAGGCGATCGCCGCCTCCTTGATGTGCTGTGGTGTGTCGAAATCGGGCTCTCCGGCTCCGAGTCCAACCACATCCAGACCGGATGCCTGGAGTTCCTTGGCGCGAGTATCGATAGCCACCGTCATGGAAGGCGCCAGGGCAAGGACGGTGGACGATAGAGACTTCATGTGAAACGCGACCCCTTCGGTACAGAACCCGGAAACAATACGAAAATTCCCCCGGGAAGGATAGTTGCCAATGTCAGTCCGACAAGTCCTGTTGGATAGGCGGGCGAAGATCGGAAAGAATCCGATGCGGCCAGATTCCCCAAGCCTTGATTTCCGTGCGCGCGCGCTCCGGCGCCGTCACCCCCGTAAGGACCAATGCGCTGGAAATCCCTGCGTGCCGGGCACCCAGGATGTCGGTGGCCAACGTGTCTCCGATGGCCACGACGCGATCTGCGGAAAGCCCGATCCGTTCCAGAGCCAAGGAGTAGATCTCGCCGAACGGTTTTCCCAGCAGAGCGACTTTGCACCCTGTTCCGCGGGCTAGTGAACGTGCAGTGACTCCGGATACGCGCGCCATCACTCCTCCGGGCCTGGGCGCCACGGCGTCCGGATTGAGGACCACCAGGAGGCTGCCCTCCTGGGAAAGAATTTTTTGCGCTTCGGCGATCCTGCGCATGCGGTAGCCACGCGAGCTTCCCAATACGACCACGCGCGTGGCGTCCGGTTTGTCGGTGGTGGCCAAGCCGGCCATCCGAAGATATTCCCGCCCCGAAGCCAGTCCCATGTAGAAGACCGGCCCCTCGATGCCCAGTCGCTCGCGCTCGCGAGCCAAGAGGGATCCCGAACAGACGACCTCCCCATGCTCCAAGGGAATGCCGATGCTCGACAGGAGGCTGCGGTTGTCCTCCTCGGAAAGGGCTGCGTTGTTGGTGAGGACTCGCACCTTTCGCCCGATCGACTTCAGCCATTCCACGCCCTCGGCGGCGAGCGCGATGGGCTCCTCCGCACGATTGAGAACGCCGTAGGAATCCAGGAGGAATCCGTCGTACAGGTCGGCGAGCTCTTCCAAGGACGTGGAAGGAATCGGATCCAAGCAGGGCAGTGGCCCCATGGAATGTGCATAGTCACGGTAGATCTGGAGTTCCGGCGAGCCGGGCTGAAACAACATGGACCCCGAAAGATAGAGTCAAGCGCGGCCAGGCAAATCCAAGGTTCTCAGAACAATGGAAAGATCGAGCAGAAGAGACTGGTGGCGAGCGTATTGAATATCGGCTTCCATGTCGTCGATCGGCTCCTTTTCCAGCCTGCCGATTCGCCAGATCCCCGTGAGTCCTGCCGGCTGGAGAAACCGGAATCGCTGTTCCGGAGGCAGGATGGCGGCTTGGCGCAAGGATAATGGCCGCGGTCCGACCATGGCGAGATCCCCGCGAATGAGACTGAGGGAAAGAGGCAAGCTGTCCAGTCGCAGAATCCGGAATGTCGCCGCAGTCCAGCGCGCCATGAGCGAGGAGCCGAATTCGCCTCGGAACCGACGCATCACCACCACCCTACCGCCTTGGCTCACCACTCGACGAGAGTGGAACACCACACTACCCGGATCCTTTGCGATCCAGACCCAAAGGAGCGCAGCACGATACAAGACCCACGCGGGCAATCCAAATGCCAAGGCGACGCCTCTGCGACGCAGGCGGGTCCAGAATCCCATCGGCATGGGAGGTGGCCCCATCAAGGGAATTCCCTCGACTTCCCGCAACTCGACCATGGGCAGGAGCTGCTCGGGAAGGGAGGGGACGAAATGGAATGGAACATTGCGCGTCCTGCACACCTCGAGAATGTCGAGCACCGTGCGCCGCGGGACCTGGGGCAGGGCGATGTAGAGTCTTTTCGCCCGCCGTTGGGCCAACAGCCCATCCAAGGCGAGGAAATCCCCCAGGACCGGGATTCCGTCAAGGATCGCACCGGCCAAGGCTTCCCTGTCGTCCAGGAAACCAACCACCTGGATTCCCATTTCGGGAGCACGCCGCAACTGGGATGCCAATTTCCGTCCCGTCTTTCCCGCTCCGTAGATCAGCGCTGAAACTTCCGCGTATCCCCGGACCCGCAAAGCCTCGCAGAACCCACGGAAACTCCGGTGCACAAAGTAGAGACACACGGTGATGGAAATCCAAAGGAAAGCGAAGAACACAGCATCCACTGGAATCTTCATCAAAAACAACAGAAGTCTTGTTCCTGAGGCCGCCACCAGGATCGCCCGCAGCAAGGATCGGTTTTCCACGACATCCAAAAACGTCCGTCCTGGACGATACAACCCGAACCACCCTCCACTGAGAATCAGCACCACTGAAGAAGCCATCGCCTGCTCGAAAAAGGCATGTGGAATCCGAAACTCCGCCGAAAAGCCGTTCCAAACCAGAAGAGCGGCCAACTGGGCTCCCCAAACCCCGCACAAATCCAGGAACACCCGGACCAACGCCACGTGTCGCGGAAAATTGGGGACGGAATGCCTCCCCCGGTGTTCCCTCCGGTCTGTCATCATCTTGCTGATGAGCAAAGAAAGATCTTCGTATGGACCTGTGACCACCTCCCTCGCCGGTATCTTTCCGACATGACCGACCAGGAAACGCTCGACCTTCTGACCCAGATGATCGACCAGCAAGCAAAAAAGGTCCTGGATTTGGGCCGCAAGTGGGTTCCGCACGCCACCGACGAGGATTTGCGCAACGCGGAAGACTTCGCCATCCTCAAGGACAAGCCGATCTTCCACTTCGAAGACGGAATCCTCTCGGGACTGGTCGCGGCCAAAACCGCGCTCGCCCACAGAATCAGACAAGCGGCTCCATCGTCGGTTTGATCCCAACGCGAAAGAGTCGCAGGGAGGTATCTTGCTCTTCCTTTCAAACAGAAGGTGGAGCCAGCCACCTCACCCAACGGGAACTCCATGACGCTCAAGGACCGGATCGCGCCCCTTCTCGCCCAGGTGGAGAACCCCTACCGATACATCGGAGGAGAAGCGGGGCAGACCGTCAAGGAATCTGCCGCCTGCCGGGTGGCGTTGGTGTTTCCGGACCTGTACGAATTGGGCATGTCCAACAACGCCATCCGCATCCTGTACCACGTGGTGAACCTGGATCCGCGCTGGGCCGCCGAACGCGCCTTCGCGCCATGGCCTGACATGGCGGAAAAATTGCGCGAGGCGGATCTGCCCCTGACCAGCCTGGAGACGCATCGCGCGCTTGGCGACTTCGACGTGGTCGGGATCACGCTGCAGACCGAACTCAACTACACCAACGTTCCCTACGTGCTGGATCTCGCACGAATTCCGGTGTGGGCATCCGAACGCGGCGAGTCCGACCCTCTGGTGATCGGTGGCGGCCCCTGCATGGCCAACCCGGAACCGGTCGCGCCGTTTTTCGACGCATTCGTGATCGGCGACGGCGAAATCCTGATCCGCTCGGTCATGGAACTGGCCCAACGCAGACGCGAACAAGGCGTTTCCCGCGCGGAAACCCTGCGCCAGCTCGCAGGTCTGCCAGGAATGTACGTGCCCTCGCTTCTGCCCATGGAGCCCGGGCCCCAAGGCGACCTGGTTCCGGTGGGAATCGATGGAAACGGACCTTACGCCCGCGCCAAGGGAGTGCAGCGCACCTGGGTGCAGACCCTGGTTCCCGCCGACATCCCCGTGCGCACGCCATCTCCCAACGGAGACGTGGTGCATGAACGCTTCGCCGTGGAGCTTCTGCGGGGATGCACCCAGGGATGCAGATTCTGTCAGGCCGGGTACTGGTACCGCCCCATTCGGGAATTGTCGCCAGACGCCGTGATCGATCTTGCCAAGGCGGGACTTGCGGCCACCGGATCGGACGAACTGGGACTTCTGTCGCTTTCCACCGCCGACTATTCCCAGATCATGCCCCTGGTGGACCGGCTGGTGGAAGACCCGGCGTTTCGCCACGTGAACCTGTCCCTGCCCTCGCTTCGCGCCAACATGTTCGGCCAGGCCCTGGCCCGCAAGGTCGCCCGGGCGCGCGGCAGCCGCACGGCCACCTTCGCGCCGGAAACCGGATCCGAACGCCTGCGCAAGGTGATCAACAAGACGATTTCCGACCAGGACATGTACGACGCCGCCGAAGGCGTGTTCGCCAACGGCGGACATTCCATCAAGCTCTACACGATGATCGGATTGCCCACGGAGACCATCGACGACATGGACTCGTTTTGCGGACTGATCGACGGACTCGCCCGCATGGGAGCCCGCCACACCCGTCGCGCGGAAGTCCACCCGAACGTGGGGATCATGGTTCCCAAGCCGTTCACCCCGATGCAATGGGAGCCCTTCGTGGGCCGCGAGGAAGCCCGCGAGCGCATCCAGCGGGTGCGGGACCGGTTTCGCGGCAAAAAGCACGTGCGCATCACCTGGAGTCACTGGGAAATCGGCTTCATCGAATCGCTCTTCGCGCGCGGCGACCGCCAGCTGGCCCCCATGATCCTCGAGGCATCGCGCAAAGGCATGGTGTTCGAATCCAACGAGCACAGCTTCCAGGGCCTGGCCGCTTGGCAGGAGATCTTCCAGGCCCATGGATACGACGCCGACCATCGGGTGTTCCGCGTGCGGGAACTCGACGAGGTCTTCCCCTGGGACTTCATCCACGCGGGGGCCACCAAAGGCTTCCTGAAGGAGGAATGGAAGCGCATGCGCAAGCCGGAGACCCCCGAAGTCCCCGACTGTCGCTGGGGTGCCTGCAACCACTGCGGGATTCCAGGCAACTACGAAGACATCAAACTCGCGCCGGTGGACCCCAGTCAAAAACTGCTCCCCCCTCCCGGCACGTTCGCAGGCAAGGCCAAGGCCGGCCCTGCGGCGGGATTGCCGCCCGAGGCCGAAGGCCGCGCGACCTTGGATCCCAGTTCGTTGGCCCGACTCCAGCACCGCCCCAAGCCCGAGACGCGCGAAGAGATCGTCAGCGAAGCCCAAGCCAAATCCGAACGCGGCGAGGCCTGGCTGTTGCATTTCTCCAAGCTCGATCTCGCCCGCTTCCTGAGCCACCACGGCACCATGGGCCTTCTGGAAAAAGCCTTCCGCAGATCGGGTCTGAAACTGTTCTACAGTCGCGGTTTCAATCCGCGGCCGCGCCTGGTGAACGCGGGCGCCCTGCCAGTGGGCCTGGGAAGCCAGGCGGAGCCGCTGATGGTGGAACTGGAGGGGGCTCCCTTCGCGGAATCCGCCAGCGAGGCACCCGGCGAGTTCTTGGAGAGGTTGTCCTCCTTCCTGCCCGAAGGCCTTCGCGCCATATCGTTTCGTCGCCAAAACAACCACCGACTGCCGGTCCCCCCCACCATGACCTACCGCCTGGAACCCCAGGACGACGCCAACCTGCTGGAAATGGCCGCCCAACGATTCCGGGAAGGCGCGCTTCCGGACACCTTGGATGGCCGCGGCCGTCCGGTGTGCACTTCCGACGAGGTGACGGAAATTGTCTGGACGGGAACCGAGCTTTTGCTGACGGCGCGGGTGAACAACGCGGGCAACACGGTCTCCCCGTTCGCCTTGCTGGCCGGCGCCACGGACATCCCCTTGGATGCCCTGCGTCGCCGGGAGGTCCTGAAGCTGGCATGAACGCCCCCCCCCTTCAGGCCGCCCCGGCGTCGGGCCTCCTGGTCATGGGGGACAATCTCGATGTTTTGACCGGGCTGCTGGAGACCTACGAGGGGCGGTGCCGGCTGGTGCTGGCCGACCCACCGTACAACGCCAAGAACATCAAGCACTACCACGACGATTTCGACTCCGTCCAGTGGCTGGCCGCCCTGGAGACGCGGATCCCCCTGTTTTGCCGTTTCCTGTCCGAAGACGGCATTCTCGCCTTCCACATCGACGATTCGGAACAGGCCCATCTCCAGACGTTGCTGGACCGCATGCTGGGCCGACAAAGCCGGCTGAACACGGTGTGCGTGAAGATGAGCGAGCTCTCCGGGGTGAAGATGCGCTACCAGGACAGGCTGCTGCCCCGGGTGAAGGAATACATCCTGCTGTACGGCAAAAATCCCGGCGCCAGGCTCCATCCCCTGCGTCGCGCCAAATCCCCCCAGCGGCTGGAGGCGTACCTCGACTACTACCGGGGGTTCCTGGAAAACCCCGAGGATCCGGTGGTCGACTGGCGCGTGGCGCCCCTGCGGGAGGAGCTTCGCAGACGGAATCTGTCGGATTCCTTGCCTTCCCTGCGCCGGTTCCAGCTAGAACACGCCGAACGCATCGTGTACCGCACCAACAACCGGTGGTTCCAAAGCCTCGCACCCGAGCAACGTCCCGAGGCGACTTTTGCGCGGATGGTCTCGCCGTGGGGCGAATCGTACGTGTGGTGGGAGGGCAAGCAGATGTTGTTCCTGTCCGACCACCTCGAGGAGCCGCTTTCCGACCTCTGGACCGACATCAGCACCATCAATCTGGGACGCGAAGGGGGCATCGCCTTTCCCAGCGGAAAGAAACCGGAAAGCCTTGCGCTTCGGATCCTGGAGCTGTGCACCCGTCCCGGCGATCTGGTGCTCGACCCCTTTTGCGGATCGGGGACCACCGCTGCGGTGGCCCACAAATCCGGAAGGGACTGGATCACCATCGAACAGGATCCAGGGATTTTCCAGCGCGCCCGAGGGCGATTGGAATCGGTGGTTCTTGGCACGGACCACACGGGCACCACCGAGGTACTGGGCTGGAAAGGCGGAGGGGGCTTCCGTTGGGGAAGCCACCCGAGTGGACCTTTCGCATCTTTTCCTCCACAATGAACTTCGAACACCTGCGCCTCTTGACCCAGATATCCATCGGCTTCATGCTTTTCTGGATCACGGCTGGCTGGAGCCTCACCGGCGAAAGCCTTTCCCACGAAAACCAGGACATCCCCCCGGCCAAATCCACGTCCAATCCGGAAGTGTGGCGGACCCGCGACACCACCGGCCGGGGGTTCCATACCCTGGGCCAAGGTTTCGCCGTGCTGGGCTTGTGCACACTGGCCCTGATGTGTGCTCGCATCCTCTATCCGCACCTCCAACACCGGGAATTGTCGCTAACCTGGATCGCCATCCCCTGGGCCACCTTTGGCTTGGCCGCGCTGATCCTCCTGCTGCTGGTGGAAAGCGTCTGTGTTTTCCTGGGACTGTCGCTGCCACCCCATCGAGTCTCGCTGGACCGGTTTTCGTTCGTCTCCGGTCGTGACCAACTCCTTCGCCATGGGACCGCCCTCTTCCTTGGGTTGACCCTTCTCATTTCCGATCTGGGCATCCAGACCGCCGGACGCCTCGCCTTGGGCGTGTGCCTGGGCTGGGGCGCGAGTATCCTCCTGTGGGACCGTCGGACTCCACTTTCCATCCAGGCCAGCCTCCGCACCCCCATCGGCTCGGCCGGAATCGCCATGGCCTTGCTGTTGCTCGTGCGCCTGGTCCGACTTTCCACATGACCGATTTCCGCCTGGTTTACATCCCGGTGCCAGACGAAGCCTGCGGACGGGAGATCGGCAAACGGCTGGTGGAACGCGGACTGGCTGCTTGTGCGAACATCTTGCCGCGCATGACCTCCATCTACCGCTGGGAAGGCAAGCTGGAGGAAGACCGCGAAGCCCTGCTGTTGGCCAAGACCCACATGGAAAACCTGCCGGAATTGCAGAGGTTGGTCAAGGAACTCCATCCCTATCGGCTCCCCTGCGTGGTCGCCCTGGCCATCGATGCGGGGCTGCCGGCCTATCTCGAGTGGGTACGGGACAACACTCGAACCCGTGGCTGAGCAATCGAGGAGATGAGGGCTGATTGCGCCGTGAAAAACGTGTAGAATAGCGTTCACGATGTCCTTCGACGAATGGAAATTCCTCCTTGTGGAGGTGGAAGCCTTGACTCTCTCGAGCGAAGGGTTCATGGTCCTGCTTCGCCCAGCCGATTCCCACAAGGGATTGCCCATCTTCATCGGGGCCCCGGAAGCCCACAGCATCGCCCAGGTGCTCTCCGACAATCCGGTGGCGCGTCCACTCACCCACGACCTGTTCAAGTCGGTCCTGGAGGAGCTCGGGTCGGAAATTGTCCGGGCGTTGGTGACGGAAAAACAGGAAGGGACCTATCTGGGGCGGGTGGTGTTCACGCGAAACGGCGAGGAGGTGGAATCGGACGCACGTCCTTCGGACGCCATCGCGTTGGCCTTGCGCTTCAAGGCGCCGATCTTCGTGGACCTGGAGCTTTGGGAGCAGTCATCGGTGCCCTTCGAACGCCAAGGCGAATCGGCCGAAGAACCCAACCAGGACGCGGTCGAGCAGATCCGACGACGGCTCGCCGATGCCCTGGAGAATGAACGCTACGAGGAAGCCGCACGCCTGCGGGACGAACTCAAGCGCATGCAAGGCGGGAACTGACTACTTTCCCTGCCCATGTCCGACGCCAACCGTCCAGCCACTCCCCCCGACCGCCTGAAGATCGCCTACGAAGGGCAGCCCGGCGCCTACTCCGAAATGGCCATCCGCCAGCTCCATGGCACCCAAGCGGAAGCGATCGGCTTCGCCGATTTTCCGTCCGTCCACGAAGCGTTGCGCTCGGGTGCGGTGGACCAGGCCGCGCTGCCGGTGGAAAACACCTTGGCCGGGACCGCGAGCCTCCATGACAACTGGGACATCCTCGCCGAGGAGGGCTACCATGCGGTGGCGGAAACGGTGGTGCACGTGCACCACTGCCTGATGGCTCTGCCCGGCACCAGAATCCAGGACCTCCGCGAAGTCCGCGTGCATCCCCAGCCGATCATCCAGTGCAAGCTGACGATGCAACGCCTGATTCCCCATGCGCAGATCGTGCGCGGCGATACGGCCGCTTCCGCCCGCCAGCTGTCCCAGACCCGCGAGGAGGGAGTGGGGGTCATCGCCTCGCGCCTGGCAGCGGAGACGTACGGCCTGGACATCCTCCACGAGGGCATGGAGGACAATCCCTGCAATTTCACGCGGTTTCTGATGGCTTCCCGCCATTCGATCGAGCCACCTCGCGGCACCGCCTCCAAATGCAGCCTGGCCTTCACGCTGGACAACGCCGGTCCGGGCAGCCTGTTTCGCGCCTTGGGATGCTTCGCGCTGCGCGACATCGATCTGGCCCGGATCGAATCGCGACCGATCCCGGGGTCCGCCTGGCGCTACCGGTTTTTCATCGACCTCCGACTGGCCGCCGGTGACGAAAAGGCGCTGCGAGCCCTGGAACACCTGTCGGAAATGGTCACGGAGCTTTCCGTGATCGGGACCTACCCGGCCTGGCCGGAAGTTCCTTGAGAGGGTTCGGGACCTTCGACCGTTGCCCTCCATGACTTCCCCGAAACGATGGACTTTCCTCCTGGCATGGTCCTGGTTTGTCGTCTCGATGCCAACTTTTGTCTTGGCCGCGTCGGAAATCCTGGACCCGTTTTGCCGCGGCGGGGATCTCCTCGCCATCGCAGCCGGCCTCTTCCTCGCCTTGGCGATCGAATTGACTGTCTGGGCGTTTCTCGGATCGAAGTCGACCCTGTTGATCTCGGTTCCGCTGCTGGTCCTGGCCCAACTGGAGACCTACCACGTTCTCGTGGTCGGGATGCCCACCACCATCGGGATGATCGGCGCGCTCTTCGACATCAACCCCAACGAGGGATTCGATCTGGTCGGAAGCACACTGGCGATCGGCACCGTTTGCATTCTCCTTTTGGTCATCCAATCGGTGATCGCCTGGAAGGCACGTGGTTTGGATTGGTCGGCACCTTCCCGTCGGATCCGCTGGCGGACAATGGTCTTGGTGCCCTTGTTTTTCCTTCCGGAGGCGGTCCACCTCTGGACGAAGTCGCCACCTGAACCCTTCGTGCGATCGCTTGTGGCCGAGGCGCTGGCGACCGCTCCCTTCGGAACCATCGCCAAAATCGGGCAGGCGTTGGCGAGCAAGCGCCTTCTCGAGGGGCGCTCCCTCCGAATTCGAGACTTCGACTGGAAGGCACTACGGACTGAGGAGGCAGTCGGACAGGAAACGTACCTGCTGATCCTCGGCGAATCCTCGCGATCTGGAAATTGGAGCCTTTACGGCTACCATCGGACCACGACCCCGATGCTCGATTCCGATACGAGCATCGGGGTGGTCCAGGACTTCGTGTCCGGTGCCAACAACACTTCCGAATCCCTGCCCCTGTACCTGACCTTGGCCACCGCGGACGCTCCCGAGCGATTCGATTCCACCTCGTCGATCCTTGCCTGTCTTCGCCAAGCGGGCTTCAAGACCTGGTGGCTCTCGACCCAGACCCAGTTCGGTGGATGGGACAACAAGTCGACCTTGATCGGCAAGGAAGCGGATGTTTCTCGATTCCTGGACTACGAGAACGGAACGATCTTCGACCACGGACTGCTTCCCTTGCTCGACAGCGCGAACCTCGACACCGCCTCGAAAAAATTCATCGTGTTGCACACCATGGGAAGCCATTTCCAGTACGAACACCGCTATCCGAGCTCCTTCGAACGCTTTCCCATCCCTGATGCGAAGAAAAACAGCCTCCCCGCCTACGACAATTCGATCCTGTACACGGACTGGTTCGTCGACCAGGCCATCTCCCGGATCCGGGCCTTGCCTGGAATTCGCGCGGTCCTCTACATCGGCGACCACGGCGAATCGTTCGGCGAGAACGGATGCATCCTCCACAGCAATCCGAAGCCGTCGAGGGCGGAATTCGAAGTGCCGTTTCTTGTCTGGACCTCTCCGGAATTGGACCGTTCAAGACCCGAAGTCGTCGCGAACCTCCGCTCCCACACAAAAGCCCAGGCGTCGTCCGCCGACTTCCTTCCGACACTCCTGGACATCGTGGGCATCCACACGCATCTGGTCGATCCTTCAAGAAGCCTCGCCCAAATCGACTATCGTAGCCACACCCGGTGGGGACTGCTTTTGCCGGGTACGACAGTGGACATCGATCTCCTGTCCGGATCCTCGCGGAACGCCCCCCGGCGCGCGCCCTGACCGTTCGCTTTCCCGTGACTACCGTTGTCTCCACCATGACCAGATCAGACAACCGCTCCGTCGACACTCTCCGCCCCTTTTCCCTCCACCTCGACTTCGTATCGCAAGCCGAAGGCTCCGTGCTGGTCACGGCGGGCAAGACGCGCGTGTTATGCAACGCGAGCATCGACAAGGACGTGCCGCGCTGGCTGAAGGGCCAGGGCAAGGGCTGGGTCACCGCCGAATACGCATTGATGCCGCGCTCCACCAACACCCGCGTGGACCGCGAGCGCAAGGGGCCATCGGGCCGCACCCAGGAAATCCAGCGCCTGATCGGCCGAAGCTTGCGCGCCTGCACGGATCTTGCCGCCCTGGGCGAGCGCCAGATCATCGTGGACTGCGACGTGATCGAAGCCGACGGCGGCACTCGCACGGCCTCCATCACCGGCGCCTTCGTGGCCTTGGCCTTGGCCCTGCGCAAGCTCAAGGGCGAAGCGGGAATCAGTGGTCAGATTCTGACCGGATGGCTGTCGGCGGTTTCGGTGGGCGTGTACGAGGGCACTCCCATCCTGGACCTCTGCTACGACGAAGACTCCAAGGCCGGCACCGACATGAACGTGGTCGCCTTCGAGGACGGCCGCTTGGTGGAAGTCCAAGGCACCGCCGAACACGGCGCCTACAGCCGCGCCGAGCTGGACCGCATGCTGGATCTGGCCCTGGGCGGGATCACCACCCTGTGCGGATTCCAGAAGCAAGCCTTGGGTGGCGAATTGCCCTGATTCGGCCTGCCCGCCCTGCACACCTGTGCAGGATATCGTTCCAAGGGTAGATTGTCCCCATGGACTTGAAGATCCGCCCTCTGGAACGCCCTTTCGAACTTGTCTCCGACTACGCACCGGCCGGCGACCAACCGGCCGCCATCGAGACGGCCGTCCGCAAGATCCTCGCCGGGGAAAAGGACATCGTCCTTCTGGGTGTGACAGGATCCGGCAAGACCTTCACGGTGGCCAACATCGCCCAGCAGCTGGGGTGGCCCGTGCTGGTGCTTTCGCACAACAAGACGTTGGCCGCGCAGCTCTACCAGGAGTTCAAGGAGTTCTTCCCGAAAAACGCCGTGGAATACTTCGTGAGCTACTACGACTACTACCAGCCCGAAGCGTACCTGCCCACCACCGACACCTACATCGAGAAGGACGCCTCGATCAACCAGGAGATCGAGAAACTCCGCCTGCGCGCCACCACCTCCCTTCTGACGCGGCGCGACATCGTGGTGGTGAGCACGGTCAGTTGCATCTACGGACTGGGTTCGCCGCAGGCCTACCTGGAAAAGGTGGTGGAGCTGGAGCCCGGACAGCATCTGGAGCGGGACGACTTTTTGCGCGCCCTGGTGGACATGCAGTACTCCCGAAACGACATCGACCTCAAGCGCTCCACCTTCCGGGTGCGCGGCGACGTGGTGGAGGTCTGGCCCGCCTACGATGATCGCGTGGTGCGCGTGGAATTTTTGGGCGACGAGATCGAGCGGATCCGCATCGTCGATTCCCTCACGGGAAACACCATCGACGAGCCTCCCACCGCGGCGATCTTCCCGGCTCGCCACTACCAGACGGGCGACGCGGGATTGGCCGACGCGATCCAGCGCATCAAGGACGAACTCGCCGACCGGCTGAAGGAACTCTCGCGCGAAGGGAAGCTCCTTGAGTACGAACGCCTCAAGAGCCGAGTCAACTACGATCTGGAAATGCTGACAGAAACTGGCTACTGCTCCGGGATCGAGAACTACTCGCGCCTGATGGAAGACCGCCCTCCCGGATCCCCGCCCAGCACGCTTTTGGACTTCTTCCCCAAGCCGTTTCTGATGGTGCTGGACGAAAGCCACGTGACCATCCCGCAGATTGGTGGCATGAGCGAAGGCGACCGTTCCCGCAAGACCACGCTGGTGGAACACGGATTCCGCCTGCCCAGCGCGGTGGACAACCGCCCGTTGCGCTGGCACGAGTTCGAGGAGCGCATGCCCGCGACATTGTTTGTCTCCGCGACTCCGGCCGGCTGGGAGATGCGCCGCACGGGCGGAGAAGTGGTGGAATTGGTGGCGCGACCCACGGGCCTTTTGGACCCTGAGATCGAGGTGAGACCGGTGACGGGCCAGATCGACGATCTGCTGGAAGAGATCCGCAAGCGCCGCGCCGTGAAGGAACGCGTGTTGGTGACCACCCTCACCAAACGCATGGCGGAAGATCTCACCGACTACCTGCAAAAGGCGGGAGTGCCCGTGCGGTACATGCACAGCGAAGTCCACACCTTGGAACGTTCGGAACTGGTGCGCGGACTGCGCGCAGGTGAATTCGACGTGTTGGTGGGCATCAACCTGCTGCGCGAAGGGCTGGACCTTCCCGAGGTCAGCCTGGTGGCCATCCTGGACGCCGACAAGGAAGGGTTCCTGCGCTCCACCACTTCGCTCATCCAAACCTCCGGACGCGCCAGCCGAAACCTCAACGGCAAGGTGATCTTCTACGCCGACCGCATGACCGATTCCATGAAAGCCTGCATGGCCGAGACCGCCCGACGACGCATCCAGCAGAAGGCGTTCAACGACGCGCACGGAATCGTGCCGCAGCAGGTCAATCGGAAGATCCATGAACGGCTCGCCCTGGCGCCCGATCCTGTGGAAGAACTTTTGGAAGCGGGCGAAGAGCCCTCCTGGAAGGACGCCAAAAAAGGACGCGGGTTCCAGCCCAAGTCGGCCGGCAAAAGCGGGAAGTCTTCGGGCAAGGCGTCAAAAATCGTCTCCAAGCTCGCCTACGAAGCTCCCGGCGGCATGGACGCCGACACCTGGGACAATCCCGACGCGTTGGCGATCCGCATGCACGAGGCGGCCGCAAGCCTGGATTTCGAACGGGCGGCGCGACTGCGCGACCGGATCCGCGAATTGGGGACCTAGGGGCCCGGATCAGGGACGGGAGGCCAAAAACCGGATCATGCCGGATTTCCAGCCAAACAACAGGCCCGTCCTATGAGTTGCCTTGGAAGCGTGCGTCATGACGAGAGCCAAGCTCCCGACAACCAATACATTCAACATCCAACGGATGACAACCATCCATTCCCTCCCCAGCGTGTCGGTGGCAACTTACGCCGGATCCGGCTCGCGGGAGGGCATGTTTTGGAAAACGACAAAAATTCAGTTGTCTTCGAAAACCAGCGTGTGCTTGCCCAGATGGATTTCATCCCCGTTGCGCAACAGGCAAGCCTGGACCTGGGTGGCGCCCACGTAGGTGCCGTTCAGTGAGTTCAAGTCCTCCAAAACGAACAATGTCCCGGACGGATCGCCATCGATTCGCAGATGCTGACGTGAAACGCCTGGATTGTCCAACACTACGGTATTGCTCTTGATCCGACCCACCGTCACGGATCCCGCCGCGAGTTGGGCGCGGGCTACCTGGCGATCGTTCTCGAGAATGTAGAGGCTTGCCATGCCTCTTAATCTACTACTCTGGCGGGATCCTTGCAGGATGGACAGCAATGGGGACCGCTGGGAAGGTTATCTTTCCAGGCATGCGAATCGGTCGGATCCTGGGGGTCCTGGTATTTTTGCTTGTCTTGGCAGGTGCCGGGGCGGCAGTGTGGTATTGGAAGACACACCGGAGCGCTCCGGGAGTGGTTCTGTCCGATCCAATGGAACACGACTCGGTTCTCGTGCGCCGTGTCGCGCAACTGGACGACAGCCTTCGCTTCTTGGACCTCGCCATGCGCGAATCCCAATTTTCTGATGCGGATTCCACCGCCGAACTGGTCAAACGCCAAGCCGACCTCTGGGCCAACTACACCTGGGCCAAAGCTCGCATTTCCCAAGTCCAGGACGCCAAACTCGCCGCCGATCTGCCTGCCCCTGCCGGAGATGCCGCTGGTCTAGGCGCTACGTTGGGGAGCCTCGCCATCTATTTGTGGGTGTTGGTGGGCGTCGCCGCCGTGGCGCTGATCGGCTTGATCTGGTGGCTGTTCGGTCGTCGTCGCCCCGACGACAGCCCCTTGCCGCTCACGGAACCGACCTTCACCCGTGCCGATCGCAACATCCGCATGCCCGTGGGTGGCCAAGCCCCAGGCCGCAATGTCCCGGCACCTCGCGAAGCGACCTTTTCCCAGCAGCGCGCCGCGCGTGTCGCCGAAGACGTGGCCGCGGGCCGTTCCGGCCGCATCGCCGAACCCGACCCGGATCTCCCCGCCGCCCCACCGCCCAAGACGGGCCGACACGCGTGGGAAAACACGACCAGCCAGCCCAATACCAATGTGCCAGCACCGTCGGAGCCCACCGTTGTCCAGGACTACGTGGTGTCGATGGCCAAACGAGGCCGCACCAGCTCCGAGATCGCGCGCCGCCTGCGCATTCCCCAGGACCAAGTCGACCTGATCCTCAAATTGCGCCGCAACGGATAGAGCTGAACGAGCATGGAACTGTCGGCCCTACCTGGGTCCGGCCCGACTTCCGGTCGCCTTGAGGGGAGAACGGAAGGGGTACGGGACGGCAAGGTCACCGTGCGTCTGGCTACCGGGGCGGTGATGGAGGTGCCCACCTCCGAAGCATGGACGCCAGGAACCCCGGTGGCTCTGGCCGCCGGATCGGATGGCAAGATCCAGATCATTCCGCTGGCCGTCAACCCCGCCCTGCTCCAGGCTCGCCAATCCTTGTGGGAGGCCCTGAGCGAAATCCTCGGCAACCCCCAGACGGCCAAGGACGTTTCCCAAGCCCTGGCAAAAAACGACTTCGCCAAGGCCGCGAGCCTGCTGGCTGCGGATTCGTCCGGCAAGCCGTCGGCTCTTCTCTCCCAAAATGCGGGAGTCCTGCCACCCACCACGGCTTCGGTGGTGGAACTTCTCGCCCAGATCCAACCCGGCAAGTTCCAGGCGCAGGTGGCGGGTTCTTCCTGGGAATTGTGGTCGTCACCGGAAGTGACCACTCCGCAACGCTTGTCGGCCAAGGCCTCCGTTCTTCCGGACGGTTCGGCGGTGTGGACTCCGGTGCGGACATCGGCCATCGCCCGGGCCATTGCGCCAGAATCTGTCACCGCCGACCTCGATGGTGCTCGCGTCCTTTTGGAGCTTTCGGGAGCACCCAGCGCCCCCCCGGCGGTGGTCGAGGATCTCGCCCTGTATCTTCGACAGAGCGCCATGCACCTCCTGGACCGGCAACCTCCGCAAGCCCTGGGCGACTCGCGACCTGCGCAAACCAAGGACAAAGTCGCCGGCGCATCTGTGGATCCCTCGGTACCAGTGGCCAAGCAATTTCCGCCGTCGGAGTCCACCAGCCGGACCTCGACTCCTGCGCAGGTCGCGTCGGAGTCCGCGCCCCTGGCAGACAAGCCTCATGCGGTTTCCCGACTGGATGCCCAAACGGCCCAACGCGCCTTGGTCGCGTGGTCGCTGGACATCGCATCGGACCATCCCGAACTTTCCGCGCTCCTGGGAAAGGGGAAGTCGCTGGTGCAGACACTGGAATCGCTGCGGACATGGCTGGCCGCCAGTGGCGAGCGCCACGCCGCGCTGTCCGCCTCGGTCGATCGCGTCCTGGGATCCGGAAAACTGCTGCCCGACGCGCGCGAAGAGCTCGAGCAAAGGATCCTCCAGGCCATCTCCACGCCGGAAGGCGCGGAGGACCCCGAGTCGCCTCTGGCCCAGACCGCTCGATCGCTGCTGGGCGAACGGCTCGGGGAATCGGGTCGGGACGGAGCGTGGCGAGGGGAAACCATGTGGACGAAAAACGACTCCGGATGGCAGCCCGAACGGGTGGTGGTGCACGACCGCCGCAAGCGCGGCGCCCACCAGCGCCCCGACCACCATGTCGCCGAAATCCGTCTGGAACCCAAGGGCGCGGGCGCGATCGACGCGAAACTGACATTGGATGGACGTATTTTGTCCATCCGCATGGAGGCCGAATCCGCCGAGACCGCGCGCCTCCTGCGCGAACACCTGGGCGAACTGCGCTCCGCGATCGACAAGCTCGGGCTGTCGGTGTCCGGCTTGGAAGTCGCGCGAAGCGACCAGGCTCGCGGCGAGACATCCCGCCGGACGGGATCGGGAGGTGGATTCGATGTCCGAGCCTGAGAAAACGGAAATATCCGTCCTCCCCAGATGGCGGATGCGGGTGGCCTACGACGGCCGCCCTTTCCTGGGCTGGCAGCGCCAGGAACAAGGCATGACCGTGCAAGAAGGCTTGGAGACCGCACTGGCCGTGGCATTGCGCCATCCGGTGGCCTGCACGGGAGCCGGACGCACCGACACCGGTGTGCACGCGCGCGGGCAGGTCGTGCACTTTTGCAGCGATCGCGTGTTGGATCCAGGCAAGGTCCTGCACAGCGTGCGGGCGTTGGTGCCCCGTGGCATCTCGGTGCGCGATCTGGAGCCCTGCGACGTGGAATTTTCGGCGCGCTACAGCGCGCTGTGGCGGGAATACTGCTACCGCATCCGGCAGAATCTGGATCCGTTGGATCCGCCCAATGTGTGGTTTCCGGGTCGGAAATTCGATGCCGCGAAAATCGCGCAAGCCATCCAGTGGTTCGAAGGGGATCACGATTTCAAGTCGTTTTGCATCCCGCGCGACGATGGCCGCCACACGCGCTGCACCCTGATGCTGTGTCAAGCGGTGGAGGTTCCCGGCGGAGTGGACATCTGGATCCGCGGGAACCGTTTTTTGCACCGGATGGTCCGGTCGATCGTGGGGTTTTGCATGGACGTGTCGCGCGATCGCATGGGCCGCGGCCAATTCGACCGGCTGATTTCCGGCGAACAGCTCCCCAGCCGATTCTGGGCTCCCCCGGACGGCCTGACCCTGGAGCGGGTGGGCTACGAGGGCTGGACGGAAGACGCGATCCGCGGACAGCCGGACGCCTAAGAGTGAGGCCAAACCGAATTGATAGAAAGCCGTTCGTCCTGAGGAGCGGCTTCGCCGCGTCTCGACAACTGCAGCAATTGGGGCCTCGGTTGGTCGCCGGAGGCGACAAGGGCGACGGCTCATGGGATGCATTTCGCTGGCCCGCACCCACCACCCACCCTTCGAGACGCTCCCTTCGACAAGCTCAGGACAGGTCGCTCCTCAGGATGAGCGGCGGGTTGTTCGCTTGCTGAATTCTTCACCCATTGAACGCATCGGAAGGTGGATCGGGAATGGCACCGATCGCGACCATGGAATTCTAGGAAGGTTGACAAGATGACGGATATCGACAAGTGGCTGTCCAGCGAGGCACCGGACCTCCGACGCGGAGGGATCTGGACGCGCGGCGACGGTCCCAACCGGATGCAGCCCGAGCAGTGGGACACGCGCGGCTTCCGGGTGCTCATCGCCCGTCTGTCCACCTGGGACGACACCATCGAATCCTACACCCACAACGCCCTGCACGCCATGCTGGCGGAACTCCCCGGCGTGTTCCCCGACCTTACGTGGGTCCCGCCCTACGCCGACGGCGAGCGTCTGACCGAGGCCGGCATCCCCTGGCTGTTTGGAACCACCTCCCACCGTGGCGTGTCGGAATTCGACTGCCTGGCCCTTTCCAACGCGCTGGTCCAGGAAATCGTGAACATCCCGGCGGTCCTGCGCCGCTCCGGAATCCCGCTGTCGCGCCGGGAACGCATGGCCCGCGCCGACCTCCCCTTGGTGATCCTGGGAGGCGCCAACGCGCTGTACACCTCCGCGCTGTTTTCCGACGACCCCATGGTGGACGGCATCTTCCTGGGCGAAGAACCTTCCGACATCCAAAGGATCTTCACTCTCCTCGCCGAGGCGAAAGCCGCCGGAAAAAGCAAGTCGGAAGCATTGGACTCGCTGGCGGAGATCCCCGGATTCTTCCTGCCCACCCTCCGACCCGTTGCCAAAAAACGTCACGGAAGCGTTCCGGATGTCGCGCGATTCAAGCCCTACGAGCCGGTATCGGCCGTCACGGGAAGCGTCGATTCCGCCAGCCTCCAGATCTCGGAGGGGTGTCCGTATTTCTGCTCGTTCTGCGCGGAGAGCTGGTCGCGAAAGCCCTACCGGGAATCCCCCCTGGCCGAACTCCGCGCCCGGGCCCTGGAAATCAAGCGCGAGCAAGGCGTCGCGAAGATCGACCTGTACAGTTTCAACTTCAACACCCACGAAGAGATCCGTCCGCTGATCGCGGGCCTTTTGGAAGACTTCGACTCGGTGGGTCTGAAGTCCCAGCGCTTCGACGCCATCGCGCACGACCCCACCTTCACGCGGCTTCTGAAGATCGCGGGCAAGACCTCCATCACCTGCGGACTGGAGGGAATCTCGGGCCGACTGCGCCGATTCCTTCAAAAAGATCTCTCCGACGCCGAACTGCGTTCCAGTTTGCAAGCGCTTTTGCGCGAGCGGTTGCGCGAACTCAAGGTGTTCATGATCGCCACCGGTCTGGAAGAGGAATCCGATTATCTGGAGTTCCGCGGCTTCTTGCGCGAACTGCGCGCCCTGCTGGATTGCGCGGCGTCAAAGCCTCGCGTGACGTTTTCCGCCACCGCCCTGGTGCGTTTTCCGTGGACCCCGCTGGAATTTTCCGCGATGCCCACCGCCAAGGAGATGTCACGGCGCATCGGCTGGATCAAGGCGGCGGTGGTTTCCGCCGGCTTCGAGTTCCGTGCCGCGGCCCCCGTGGAAGAAGCCTGGGTCTCGCAGGTGCTGGTGCGCGCCCGCGACCAGCGCGTGATGGAAGCGGTCCTGCGCGCGCAGGATAAGACAAATTATGTCTTCCGCGACATGGTCACCCCGGAGTTCTACGACGCCTTGCGCGCGGAACTGACCGAGCACGGCGACGCGGAGGAATTCGTGCAGGCCGCCGAACCCGAAGACGAAGCCTCCGCCCCGTGGATCGGATTGGATCCAGGGGTCACCCGGCGCTTTTTGGTGAGCTCGTGGCGTGCCTGCCAGGCCATGGAGCAGGAGGATGTCTGTCTGGGTTGGGTGGACAAAGCCGGCAAATGCGGCGCCTGCGGATCGTGCTCGCCTGCCGAGCGCGACGCCATCACCCATGCCAGATCGTGGGTGAGCCAGGACCTGGACGCATTGGAACGACGCCTCAAGACGTTGCGCGCCACGGAGACGGAAATCGTCATCGATGTGGACCTGTCCACTTCCTGCCGGGGACTTCCGATGGATCTGATCCAGACCCGCCACGCACGCGCCTGGATGAAGCTTTTGAACGACGCCAAGGGATACCGGCGCCACCACCCGCATGGCCGGTCGGAAGACTCCGACGACTGCCTGGCCTCCGGACTGGAGACGTTGCGGCCGGTGTTCCTCGCACCCATGGCCGAACGGGTGCGCGAGGTTTTGGCCTCGAGCGAACGACTGGAAGAACTGAACCAGCTGTTCGCGCCCTACGGCAGGATCATCGGTCTCGCGCAGCCCGCGCCGGCAACCGCATCGTGGACCTTCGAGACGGATTCCGACATCGACATTTCCGGTTGGCTCGCCGCTTGCGGCCTGAAGCACACCTTCCGCAGGCAAGGCACCACGCGGATCTACGAACTGGCCAAGGAATCCCTGAAAAAGAAGATCCTGGTTTCCCTGTGCGTGGAAACCCACGACACGGGATCGAGGATCGTCATGCAAGCCGGTGAAAAATTCGCCGTGGGCGCGTTTTTGCGCGATGCGTTCGATCCATCGGTGCGCGGTCGCGTGCGGGCGCATTTGGCGATCTGACGGATCGTCCTGGACGCAAAATTCATGGTTGCGTAAAACCATCGGTTTTCGCAATCATGGTAGAGACGCCCCGGCGGGGCGTCTCTACGAATTTTGCGACCGAACGAATTTTGTCAATTCGCCGCGTTGGTCACGCGACCAACGCGGCGATCACGTCACAGGTGGTCGTTGTCGAATTCGATTTCGATTTCCTGGTCCATGTCCAACGCCGGCTGTTGGGCGCGCGGGGTTCCCACCACGCGCGCCGGCACGCCCACCACCGTGCAATGCGGGGGAACCTCGTGCAGGACCACGCTGCCGGCCCCCACCTTGGATCCTTCGCCCACGCGGATGTTCCCCAGTACCTTGGCGCCGGCGCCCAGTAGCACGCCGTTGCCGATCTTGGGGTGACGATCGCCGATCTCCTTGCCGGTGCCGCCCAGCGTGACCCCCTGCAAGATGGACACGTTGTCGCCGATGGTCGCGGTCTCTCCCACCACCACGCCGGTGCCGTGATCAATCAGGATTCCCGCCCCCACCTTGGCCGCAGGATGGAAGTCCAATCCATACACCGTGGAAATACGGCCTTGGATGTAATGGGCCAGGTCGCAGCGGCCGCTTGTCCACAGCTGGTGGGAGACCCGGTAGGCTTGCAACGACTGGAATCCCTTGAAGTGCAGGAACGGAACGGCCACGGATTGGGCGGCCGGATCGCGCTCCACCACCGCCGACAAATCCCGTCGCGACGCTTCCGCGACAGCCGGATCGCGCAGGAGGGGGGCGAACATCAAGCGCATGGCGGAGGCGGGAAGGCTCGCTTCCGACAACCTCATGGCCAGAAGGGATGCCAGGGCATCCTCGTAGCATTCCTCCCCCAGGATGCACGAAACCACGAGGGGCTCCAAAAAGGGTTCCCGACGGGCGATCTCGGAAGCCTCGAGGCGAAGGCGTTCCCAAAGGGGATCCATGCTGCGCTGGTTCATGGAAGAAAAATAGTGACACCCGACCATTCCCGAGAAACACCTGATGGACTGTCGTGGTTTCCGTTTCAACCCCTTTCGACCGAGACATTCCGAATTCATCTGTGGTTGTTGGCCTCCCAGACGCACAGAGGTTTCCAACGTTGCTTCGTGACGATTCCTTGACAATCGATGAAACACTGTGGGAAGATCCCCTTCGAAACCGGAGCTCCTTTCACAAACCTCGCGACTACCGCGAAGCATCCGGACAAGAGGGGAACCCATGAAATCCATTCGAACCAAGGCCGCGATGTCCCTGACAGTCGCCATGCTCCTGGGGGCACCGGGCCTGCAAGCCACGGCACCCGCTCCAGCGGCGCCAGCCGCCGCCAGCGACGACATGTCGCTGGCGGATCTGCTGAACATCAAACTCACCACAGGCTCGTTCCTGGAACTAGACATTTCCAAGTCTCCAATTTCCCTAACATTGATCCCGCGCGACAAAATCAGCAATGCGGGCTCTCGAAACATCACGGAGTTGCTGGAAACCTATGTGCCCGGCTTCCAGTACTCCATCAACAAATGGAATGGCTACAACTGGGGAATGCGCGGCGTCATGAACGATCGCAACTCGAAATTCATCGTGTTGGTCAACGGCCACAAGATGAACACGGAGGCTCGGGACGGTTACATCCAAGAACTCGCCCTCCCGGGAATGGACGAAGTGGACCATGTCGAAGTGCTTCGTGGCCCCGCTGGACTCGTGTACGGTTCTGGTGCGATCGCCGGAATCGTGAATGTCGTCACTCGCAAAGGGGATGAAAACACAACCGTGGCAAGCGCCCAGCTTGGAACTTGGGGAAGCCTAACGAACACGGAGAGAATCATCCAGGGCGGGTTCTACAAAGCACCGAACGAAGACCTCAAGTTCACGATGTATGCGAGCTACTCAGAATCGGAAGGCCAGGGTGCGAAGAAGACGAAAATCTACGGTGCCGATGGCTGGCCGTACCCATCCTGGGAATGGAATCACGACATCTCCAACGGTTTGATCTCCAACGGAAGCGCAAACTCGACTCCCGGCAGCTGGAAAATCGGCGGCACCATGGATGTCGGTGCATTCTCACTCCAAGCACGAATGTCTCACCAAGTGACGAACGTCGGAGGTTGGATGATCGCCGACCTTTGGCCGCAGACCCAAAAAATGGATTCGATGGCGTTCACCACGCCATCGAACGTCTGGGCATGGCAGGACGGTCTTCCCCTGAACAGCACATCCGACAACCCCTACACCTCCGTCGATCTGAATTCCAAGCAAGCGAAGAATCGCGAATATATCGTCGACAACATCATGACCGAAGCCAATTGGAGCCATCCAATGGGCGAGGATGTGATCAAACTAAAGGCGGCTTTCGACGGCAACACAAATCGCACCCAGGTCGGAAGCGCGCTGGGGCTTGAGGTCAACAACCAACCCGGTTTGATGCCGGGTTACACCATGGAGACTTTCGGCGAGAAGCGATACACCCTCGGTGGAACCTACCTTCTGAAGCGCATTCCGAACCTGCAACTTGCAGGCGGATACGAATTCCGGTTCGATGATCTCGGGGACGATTTGGAAGGACAAAATTTCGAATCCTTCTACGGGAACGCCACCACTCGCCACAGCGTGATTACAGCCTCCAACTACACGAACAATGCATTGTTCATGGAAGGCATGTATGATCTTAACTCCGAACTTTCGTTTGGGTTCGGTGGACGTTGGGATGGATCCACTCGCACATATGAAGATGCCGGCACGCTCAACGGGAAGGTTTCCGCAGTCTACATTCCTGCGCAAGGCCACTCCGTCAAAGCGATCGTGCAGAGCTCCTCGCAAAATCCGACGGTGGATAACTACGAACCAAACCGTTACTACTACGACGACTTCGGCAAGCTGTACGACTACACCTTCTTCCAAACCGGGAGCCTGATGCGACCTGGCGGCACCTGGGTTACCATCTATTACCCGACGACTCCTGACAAGATGCACACCCTCGAGCCGGAACGCTCCATCTCCTTTGAACTCACGAGCACTCACCAATTCCAACTTCCGGGGGACAAAAGCATTTCGTTCTCGCCCAGCGCCTCTTACAACATGGTCAAGAACCTGCTAGCTTGGGATGAGAACGTTTACTTGGTTCGCAACACCAGCGACTACGAGTTCGTGAATCTGGAATTTGAGTCGGAATTCAAGTCGAAAATGGTCGATGTTGGGCTCAATCACGCTTGGCAGGCACCTGTCAGTCTGGACGTGAAGTCTCTGGGCCAGACCATGAAGTCTCCATCGGTTGACCCCTCCGCCGCAGGCTGGCTCGATTCCACCCTGGTCAACGGTATCTACCAGTACCGACCCAATCCAGCCGCGGTCACCACTTCCTCCTATTACTACAACTCCGTTCAAAGCACCGTGTCCAGAGACGGAGACAACTTCCTGAATCTTGCCCCGAACCTCACGAAAATCTTCGTGGATGTGCGCCCGACGAAAATCCTCACCTTCCACACCGATGCGAAGATCTACTGGGGCTATACCGGGATGTCGACACTTCAGGATACTCTCAATACCCTTGGCTCGAAATTCACCTTTATGGGAATCAGCGACAACGCAATGTTCAAGGTGAACGCTGGGGTGGGATTAGAGATGGCTGACCAGTGGAGCGCTCACATCTACGCATACAACATCCTTGCCGGCGAGACAAACAGCTGGACCAAGCGTAACGGAGCGCGTGTCCAGAACGTTTATGGCTTCACCACAACCGACCTCTACATGGTTGACAATCTCCAGCTCGCATTGAAGCTTGAGAAGAAATTCTAGGCCTCACGGAATTCAATCGAACAACACACAAGGGCACCCCGCCGGGGTGCCCTTTCTCGTTTCCAGCTCTACCGCCTCATCAAGCCTCCAGCACGCCTCGCGCTTCCAGCACCGTGCGCGCCGAAAGCACGCCCTGCACGCGTTCGGCTTGCATCCCCGCTTCGCGGGCGGCCTTCACGTTCACCTCGTTGTCGTCCAGAAACAGAATTTGTCCAGCCGGAATTTCCCACCGACGCAGGACCTCCGCGAAGGCCAGAGGGTCGGGCTTGCTGTAGCCGATCTGGTGGCTCGGGAAATTGGCGTGGAACGTCTCGGCGGCGCGCTGGTGGGATTCCATGATGGGCCAGTGGATCTCGTTGGAGTTGGAAAAGCTCGCCACCGGAAGTCCTGCACGGCGCACGTCCATCACCAATTCCTTGGCTCCGTCGTAAGGCCCCGCCAGCCAGGTGGGGAATGCTTCCAAGAACTCTTCCGCATCCAGTTCCAGTCCCAGCTCGGCGATCACTTCCTCCGCGAAGGTGGCGGCATCGATGCGTCCGCTCTCGAACCGTTCCACCGACCTCGCTTCCAGCCACCGGGTCCAGAACTCCGAAGCCTGGACCTTGCCCATGGACCACGCATCCACCATGGCGGCGGCGATCACGCGTTCGAGCACGCCTCCGAGATCGAACAAGACCGCTTTGACAGGCTGGGCGGTTTCGGGAGCGGAATTTGCGGCGGGGGTCGGCGAGGTCATGGTTTTTCCTTCGGGAGGTAAAACGGATCCACAGCGGATCCTGTCGTACCGGAAAGGTAGAGACAAGCGGCGGATCGCATTTTTGAGTTGGTTTCAGAAAATTGCGTGCATTTTTTCTGGAACCGATTCATAAATTACTGACTTATGAGCCGAAAACGCTCCGGACCACGTCCTCAACAGAGCTTTTTCCTGTTCGGACCACGAGGCACCGGCAAATCCACCTGGGTCAACCAGCTCCTGCCAGATGCGCTGCACCTGGACCTGTTGCGGCAGGATCTCTGGCGCGAGTTGGATGCGAAGCCGGAGAGACTCCGGAGTCACTTGGAGGCCTTTCCAGACAAGGAATGGATCTTCGTGGATGAAATCCAGAAGATCCCGGTGCTTTTGGACGAGATCCATCGAGCCATGGAAGCTCACCCCCATCGCAAATGGGCTCTCACAGGCTCCAGTGCGCGGAAGCTCAAGCGTGGAGCCGTGAACTTGCTGGGGGGCCGAGCCCTGCGCCAGGAAATGCACCCCTACCTGGCCAGTGAGCTCGGCGGCGATTTCCATCTCGAGTCCGCATTGCGCTTTGGGCTGGTTCCATTGGTCCGCGAGTCCCCAGACCCCGAAGCGACACTTGCCACCTATGCAGGCATGGTCCTGCGCGAGGAAGTCCATGCGGAAGGCCTGGTCCGCAACCTTTCGGCCTACTCACGGTTTTTGGAAACCCTTTCGTTTTCGCAAGGGTCGCAGCTCAACCTGGCCAATGTCTCGCGGGAGTGCGGAGTCGATCGCAAGACCTTGGATGGGTATCTCTCGGTCACGGAAGACCTCCTGCTTTGCCACCGGCTTCCGGTGTTCGCCAAACGAGCGAGACGAGAATTGTCTTCCCATGCGAAGTTGTATCTGTTCGATGCCGGCGTCTTCCGTTCTTTGCGTCCCAAGGGGCCGCTGGATTCTCCGGAGGAAATCGACGGCCAAGCGTTGGAGAGCCTGGTGTTCCAGCATCTTCGCGCATGGGTGGGTCTGCGAGGGCATCAGGAAAGCCTCCACTTTTGGCGAACGCGAAACGGCGTCGAAGTCGATTTTGTGGTCTACGGCGAATCGACGTTCCTAGCCCTGGAAGTCAAAAACAGCGATCGGATCCAGTCAGCGGACCTGAGGGGACTTCGCTCTTTCCAGGACGATTACCCGGAGGCCCGTTGCGCCCTGCTGTACCGGGGAAGCCAGCGGCGGATCGAGCACGGAATCCTGTGCTTGCCCGTCGATGATTTTTTGCGGGGGATCGACCCTGCATCTAATCTGAACCAGTTATTGGCCTAGACCGCCGCCGCCCTTCGAGACGCCCCTCGACAAGCTCGGGACTCCTCAGGACGAACGGCTTCCTGTCGCTGGTTTTTCTCGATCTCGGCACGAGTGCAAAGATCAGCTAGTGTAACGTCCTGTATGACAGGTGACTATCCGTTCGTCCTGAGGAGGTGGCGTAGCCACCGTCTCGAAGGGCGAACATGGCTGCATCTATCTTCCAGATCGACACGCTATGCCTGGTGCCGACCAGCCTTCGAAGTTACCACTCGCTGCAACAGTTCGCGATGCTCCTTTGCCCAGCCCACCACCTGCCCCACCACCACCAGGATAGGCGAGGCGAGCTTGGCTTGCGCCAGATCATCGTCGATGCGCTCCAGCGTGGAAAGCACTTCGCGTTCGCCCTCCAACGTACCCGATTGGATGGCCGCGCAGGGCGTGGATGGATCCCATCCAGCCTCCAGAAAGCGCGACCGCACCGACCCCAGCGAATGCAAGGGCATCATGACCACCACGGTTTCCACGTCGGGAATTTTGGCGGGCGTGAGATCCGCATGGAAGGCGGAAATCACCGCGAAGCTGCGCGAGATGCCCCGGTGCGTGACCGGGATGCCACGCCAAGCAGGAACCGACAGACTGGAACTCACCCCCGGTACGACCTCGAAAGGGATCCCCGCCTCGATGCAGGCTTCGATTTCTTCGCCGCCGCGTCCGAACACGAAGGAATCCCCTCCCTTGAGACGCACCACCAGATGGCCTTGCTTGGCCAATTTCACCATCAAGGGCCTGGATATCCGCCTGGCCATGCGAAGGACCAAAACCTGTCTTGCCCACCGGATAGACCTCGCAGGAGGTGGGTACCGCCGCCACGAGTTGGGGGGCGACCAGGCGATCATGCACCAGCGCCGTGGCCATGCCCAGCACCTTCCATCCCATGCGGGTGACCAAATCCGGGTGGCCGGGACCGGCTCCCACCAACACGACGCGCCCCAGCTTGGCGGACACGGGTGCGCGACCCGTTTCGCGACGCGCTCGCAGACTCGCTTCCACGGCTCCGACCCCTTCGCGGCGCAGCAGGTCCAACATGTCCGCCGCATCCACCGTTTTCCAAAACTGTTCCCGCTCGTGCAACTCCATGGTGGCGCGGAACTCCTCGCGCAAGCGCGCAAAAACCTCCACCAAGTCGCTGAACCCGTCGGCAAGCCAGGTCTGGAGTTCGCGACGAGCGAAGACAGACAAGGATGGCGCCTGGCCACGCGTGGATACGGCCACCTGCACGTCACCCTGGCGCGCCACCGCCGCCGCCTGCCAGTCGCAAAGCTCCGGCACATCCGCCACGTTGCACAGGATCCCGCGCTGCGAGCACAAGGCGTAGACGGCCCGATTGGTCTCCGGATCGGAGGTGGCCGCCACCACCAACCTGGCTCCACCTTCGTCCGACGGCCGGAAGTGGCGTTCGATGCGCTGGTAGCGGCCTTCCAGGTCCGCGAAACCCGGATCGAACGCCGGCGAAACCACGCGCAGGTGCGCGCCGCACTCCAGGAATTCGCGGGCTTTGCGGACCCCCACCTTTCCTCCACCCACCACCAGCACATCGTGCCCGGCGAGATCGAGGAAGATCGGATGGAGAGGCGAGTGCAATGCCATGACAAATCCTGTCTAGTGAGAATCCCGGTACGGAGGCTTAAAAATAGACTTCCCGATCCCCGGCGCCCTTTTGCCGACCCTGTGGAAGCCTCCTCGATCCAAATAGGTTTCGGATGCGGAAGGTGAGTTGTCCTTCCGGAAGGATGGATTCGGCCGGTGATCACGAGAAACCCTTACGTGCTGCTGAAATTGAACCGGCTGTTGAAAAACCATTCCCTGAAGTGTCTGGGCGTGGTCGCCGCCGATCTGCTCGGCATGCGCCATTTGTCCATCCGACTGGGACCCGGCCCTGGCTTGCAACCTGCGTTGCCAGATGTGCCATTTCAGCTCTCCCGAGTACGCCGGGAAAAAACGCGAGATCATGCCGCTGGCCGATTACGAGCGCATCGCGAGCCTCCTGTTCAAAAAATCGCTGCAGTTGGTGCTGGGCTGCAGCGCCGAACCCACCTTGCATCCCCAGCTTCCTCGCATGGTGGAGATCGCCAAGCGGCTCCACAAGGTTCCCTTCGTGGGCATCGCCACCAACGCCCAGCTGCTCACGGAATCCCTCGCGGAGAAATTGCTGGAAGCCGGACTCGACGAATTCACCGTTTCCATGCACGGGGTGGAAAAAGAGACCTACGAGCGGCTGCAGCCACCGGCCTCCTACGAGAAGCTCCATCGCGCCTTGGCGGTGCTGACCGATCTGGCCGCGAAGTCGGATCGATCCTTCAAGGTGCGGATCAATTACACCGTCAATCCCTCCAACCAGGCCCAGCTGGTGGACTTTTTCCAGCACTTCGGGCAGTACAAGATCGATCTGCTCCAAGTCCGGAAGATCTTCGATCTGGGAAACACCGTCTACCAGGATCGCGACCTGGCTCCGTTCCTCCAATCGCTCTCCAGGACGCGCGCCGTCCTCCAGGAAAACTGCCACGCGCGCAAGACCACGCTCTTGTGCCCTCCCTTCGAATCCGAAACGGGCAAGGGCACCCCCGCTTCCGCCATTCTGCTGCCGCTGGTGCTGCGCTATGCATCGCCGGAAATTGTCTGGAAGCGCGATTTCCCGTGGCGGACGGAATCCTACGAGGCCTATTGCAAGCGCACCGGATGGCGCCGCAGCGTGTTGGCCATGGCACGCCGCAAATCGTCGGACCTCGTGCGGGAGATCGAAAACGGCGAACGATCCCTGGGCTACGACGTCGACTAGACATAATCCGTTCGTCCTGAGGAGTCCCGAGCTTGTCGAGGGACGTCTCGAAGGGCGGACGGCGATGTGCTTCGGGCACAAATAATAAAACCTCCAGCGCTTCCATGGTCCGTCGCCCTTCGAGACGGGGCTTCGCCCCTCCTCAGGACGAGCGGACTTCCGTCGTACTGTCCATCGACCTTTCGACTCGATGGATTGGGACGGCCTACCGGATCAGATCGAGCAGGTCGCCCATCATCCGGTCGCGCACCTTCATGGCCTTGATGTCGTAGGCGCCGGCCAGGCGATCCGTGGTCATGCCCACCACATCGCTGACAAAATCCGGCGACCGGGGCGCGAGAGCGGAAGGAACCGACGAGGCGGACCCGGTGGCCTGCGGGGCGATCTGGCCATCCGGTGAGCCGACCGCGTCCAACGTCGCCTGGGCGATGCGCTCGGAGCGTTTGGCCATCGATTGTTCCGCCGCGCGGAAGCCTGCGAGATCCGACCGGATTTCCATTTCCATAGCCTACTTTTTCCACGTCTCCAACGCAAGCAGGTCCATGCGGTGATTTCATTCTGGTTGGCTCTCGGTGCTCTGTCGTCCGCGCCGAGCTGGAAGATCGGGATCTGGATGGAGCGTAGAACCGATCTGGATTCCCTGCAATCCAGGCGCTGGGCGGATTCGCTGGTGTCCGACTTCGGCGCACGCACTCGTTTGGATGCCCGACTGGAAGTGTTCGCCTTGGTCCCCGCGGGTATCCTCCCGCTGGCAGGGGGCTCGGCGCGATTCCACCCGGACCTGCGCCAAACCCAACTGGACCTTCAGTGGGGAGTTCCCTTCCGTGACACGCTGGGTCCGGCCCTGGCCCGAACCGCCCAACGAACCTGGCTGGCTTCCCGGGGATGCCCGCAAGAGCGGCAATTTTCCGTGGGCTGGGACATGTTCCTCCTGCCCAAGGACCCCCGCAACCGTCCCGACAGCGCGTTGTGGAAGCTGGATGCGACCCACTGGGTCCACGTTCCCACCTGGAGAATCCTCCCCGATTCCGGATTGGATCCGTACTGCCAGCGTCTGGTGAACAACGATCCGCCCACCAACAAGTTGCGATTCCCCTCCGACGACACCCTCCGCCGCAGGCTTGCGCGGAGCCTCTCGGGCGCGTTGTCGGCCCGCGCCCGGGACCACGAAGGTCGTCCGGCGGTCGGGGCGCGTTTGGAATTGTGGCGCTCCCGTCCGAATCCGCTTCGTCCGTTCGCCGCCCTTCTCGAAGGGCTCCCGGACACTCTGCGCAGCGATACCGCGGGGCGCTTCCCGATCCATCGGGCAATTCATTGGTTTACCTCCGATTCGCTCCAACTCGGCAGGGAGGGCTCCAACCTGGTCACCTACTGGCGGGTGAGTCTGGGCAAAAAACGGCTGGAAGGATGGCTCGACGCCGTCGATCTCGCGCGCAGGCTGGATTCGGGAGGGATCAATCTGGAGTGGACGCTTGCCTCTGGTTCCAGCCGCGCCTGGAAGGAGGCATCCGATCATTGGCCCGCTTCCTGGCTGGCCGCCGAGGCGGACTCTTCCGGCACGCTGACCATCGGCTTCTCAGTGGTCCAGGAGACGGAGGTGGTGCTGCGCTTGCTGGACGAGAGGGGTCGCGAACACCTGCGGACTCGCCCCCTGCGATTCGATCGAGGCGTTCACGAGCGAACCTTGTCGCCCGGACTTCCCATGGGCGCCTGGGACCTGCGGGTGGACTCGCCTTCCCAGCGATGGCAAATCCGCTTCACACAGCCTCCCAGACGTTCCTCAGCCGCCCCCTGAACTCGGCGGCAGGGATCTTGCCCCGCAGCTGACCTCTGGGACTTCAGTCGTGGTTGCAAACCTTGGTGGGATCCATCACGATTCCGCTGCGATCGGGAAGAAACTTGCCCTTGGACTCCAAAAAATCGATCAGGGTCGTGGCGTCCATGCCTTCCGCGGAGCATGTGTGGAACCGCGCTTGTGGGCCAAAGCGCTCGTCGATGGCGTGGATCAGTTCCGATCGCGACCAGCCGTTGGTGGATTCCTGGATCATGTGGATCACATCGTGTCCATGGATTGATTCGACAACAGACATGTCAGCCTCCATTAGTGGATTTGTATAACTCTAAATATACAATGTTTCCTGGGCAGCCGCACCGCTGAGCTACAATTGGCCTCCGTGGAAATGGCACCCGAATCAAAGGCAGGTACTCCCCTCCTTCATCTGTCGTGGGACAGCCCGGACAACCCATGGTGCGGAGGCGGAGGTGCACTGCGGGACTGGCGGATCCTGGAGGGATTGAGCGCGTGGCATCGCACCGTCTGGACAGGGCGCCATCCAAGCGGTTGCATCGCACCCCAGGGCACGGTTCGACTCGACTTCGGCCTCGGGATCCTGGGAGAGTTCGTTTCCAGGAGAACTTGGGGATTCCTCGCCAGTCGCCGGATCGCCAAAGAAATCGCCGCGAAACCACAGACGGTGCTTTCGCACTCGGTCTCGCCCTGGGCGCCGGTCCCTGGGAGCTTGACTTACCTGGACAGAACCTTGGTGGTGCTCCATCACATCGCCGGGGAAGAGCTCCTCCACCGGCTTGGACCGCTCGGGCCCGCCGCATTGCGATACGAGAACCGAGTGGTGCGGGAAGGTCGTTTTTTCTCGCTGTCCAACCGAGCGACGGCGGCCAGGATTCGCGCGATCAATCCCGCTGCCCGCATCGAGCTGATCCCCATCGGATTCGACCCTCCCGATTTCGCACCTCCCGCCGATCGCTCGGACAAGTCCACCATCACCGTCGCATTTCTGGGGCGCATGGACCATCGGATGAAGGGCCTCGATCGCCTGTTCGAAGCGTTCGGGATGCTGGCTTCCCGCAACGAGGCGTTTCGGCTGGTGGTGGCGGGACGGTCCGACCGCAGCATGGATGCCTGGATGAGCGCCGCGCTTTCCAGCCACCCGGCGCGTTCCAAGATCACGATCGTCCGCAATCCCTCGAACCAGGAGAAGTACCGGATCTTGGACCAGGCGGACATTTTCTGTGTGCCCAGTCGGTTCGAAGGCTGGTGCATCGCCGCGGTGGAAGCCCAATCCAGGGGATTGCCGGTGGTTGCGACTCGCACCGATGGCCTGCAGGATTCCGTCTCGGACGGCCAAACGGGGATTTTGGTCGACAATGACGATTCCTGCGCCGCACAGGCGCTGGCGGAAGCCATCGAAAGGTTGGCCGCCGACCCCGAGCGCAGGTCGCGGATGGGCCGAGCCGCCATCGAGTGGGCAGGGCGGTTTTCCTGGCAGGCCGCGACAAGCGCGACCGACGCCTTCCTGGACGAAATCCGACAAACCCGGAGGTAGGCTCAGAACTCCGAGCTGGAGGTCATGGCGTAGCGGATTCCGACACGCCCGATGGATAGATGGGTGCGAAACAGGAAACGGTTGTCCAGGCGCACGCGCAGCCCCGTTCCGAATCCAGGCGCCAGCTGTTCCCATCTGGGGATCCACCAGCCCGCATCGGCCCAAGCGATCTCGGCGAAAGCGGTGCCGTCCACATACTTCCAGACCGGCCAACGGTATTCGGCGGAAATCCCCGCCACGGCTCGGTCCACCAGGAAGCTGCCCGGGTAGGCTCGCGCCGGGGCACCGCCGCCCATCGAGGGGAAAAGATAAAAGGACGTCGGAATCCCCTTCGGATCGATCTCCCACATCTTGGCCACGCGGGCATGGAGCGCCAGGATCTTGCGCTGTGTCAGTCGTTGGCGCAACGTGGAGGGGTCCAGGATGCGAACCACTTCCTTCGCGTCCAGATCCAGATACGGTTTCAGGTCTTCCGCCCGGTAGATGTACCGCTCCTTGCCGATCAGGAAATAACGGGCGGCATTCGCCTCGATTCCTGCCGCGTCGCCTCCACCCACGGCCCAGGTCCGCCACCCCTTCACGCCTGCCGCCCCTCCTGAAGAAGGAGCTCCTGACAAATTTTGGTCAGACCAGTTCCAGCCGATGGCCACGGTCCGGTCCGTTTCTTCGCCTTCGGTCCCGCGATCGCCGCGAGCCAACCAGGGAACGGAGTCCCCCGAAGGAAGCTCCAGGTCCCAGCGCAGGGGCTCTCCCGCACGCAGCCACTCGGAGGCGAAATATACCCAAACCGAGCCAGCCCAGGGCAACCCGGCACCGCTGCCCACGGTCCACTGGATCCGCTCCATCGAAACGGCGCCTTGGGAAGCGGGATCCCCGGCTTCCCACATCCCGGGGATCCTGACCCCTTGGGCCTGGCTGCGAGAAGCGGAAGCGCCCCCCCAGATCCGCTGGCCCAACGGCTTCATGACAGGAAGTGTCAGCGACAGGCTTCCGCCGACGTCCTTCTGCACGGCGACTCGCCCGGAGGTGCGGAAATTCCATTTGCGACCCAGGAAGTCCTGGTCCAAGTACGTGAGCCCCCATGCGGACCCTTCGCTGCCATCCAGGGTGGCCACCGGATAAAGCCAGCGCGTCTCCACGGAATCGGGATGGACCAGTCGCAAGCCCCGATCGATCACCTGGGTCCGTTCACCGTAACGGATGGCTTTGCGAACGGGACGGAGCACGAATTTCGCGGTCGGCGCCAACAGGTTGTCGAACGGCCACACAAGCGCGGCCATCACGGGATGCTCCAGGATTTCCAGGGCGACGGTGGAATCCCTTTCCAGCGCGGGATGTTCCTGGACCACCACCCAGTCGGGTGAAGGGTTCGATTTGTTGCGCGCTTGGCTTTTTGCCGGCTCTGGCGGATCGGGCGGCGGCTGTGATCGCCGTGGCTCGGCATGCCAGCCGGGAAAGGTGGTATCGGCGGTGGTGCCGGTGTCGGCGAGTGCACCCGACACGAAGAACAGAACGATCGACAGCATGGATTCCCCAGGAATGTAGGATCGAATCGAGCCACTTGCCGAAGTGGATGCAACGTTGCACCCTTGAACGGGTGCGCCTAGCCATCGTGACCCAAGATTTTCCACCGGAAACAGGTGGCATCCAGACCTATGTCGGTTGTCTTGCCGAACACCTGCACCCCCTATGCGAACACCTGGTGGTGATCGCCCCCGACCACCCCGCAGCAGCACTGGTAGACCCTGGTCTCCCCTTTCCGGTGGAGCGCATCCGGATCCATTCGAGTTGGCTTGTGGTGGGATTGTTGGCCCGGATCCGACGCATCCTGCGCCACCACGGTGCAACCCACGTCCTGTATGCACAGTGGTTTCCGGGCATGGCCCCCACCCAAAACGGGATCGTGCGCTCGACCTTGGTGCACGGACGGGAATTGCTTCGCCATCCGCTTGGCCGGTTCGGACTGCGCTACGCCGCTGGCACCCTGAAGGGCATGGATCTGGTGCTCCCCAACTCGCGGGCCACGGCGGCGCTGCTGCCCCACGGCATCGATCCCGCGAAGGTCCGGGTGGTCCATCCCGGCGTGGACTTGGACAGATTCCGTCCACCGTCGACCTCCGAAAAACTCGCATTGCGACAGCGACTGGGAATCGCGCCGGACGCCCCGGTGGTCACCACCCTCGCGCGCCTGGTCGAGCGCAAGGGAATCGATACGCTGCTGCGATGCATGGCTCCGCTCGCCCAGCGGATTCCCGGGACCCGATTGCTGATCGGAGGAACCGGACCGGATCGCAAACGCCTCGAATCGATTCTGCGCGCGGAAAACCTGGGGGAAGGGGTCCGATTCTGCGGAAAGATTCCGGACGAAGACCTCGGCTCGTTCCTATCGCTTGGCGTGTTCGCGTTGTTGTCCCGCCAAACGGCCCGGGATGTCGAAGGATTCGGGATGGTTTTGGCCGAAGCCCAGGCTTGCGGAGCTCCCGTGGTCGCCGCGGATTCCGGCGGGATGCCCGAAGCCGTCGGGCCCGGATGCGGAACGATCGTGGCCGTGGACTCGATCACCTCCACCGTCGATGCCTTGGCGCGATACCTGTCCGTACCCGCGAAGCTTTCCCAAGCTGGCGCGCTGGGCGTTGGATTCGCCGGCACGCTCTCGTGGGAGTCCAGGGCCCGCGAAATCTACCAGGCCCTGGAAGAAGCGACTAGTTGCGGACCTGGGTGAACTGGTAGAACGAATGGGCCTTGTCCAGCTTGCCACGCTGGATGTTCACATCCCCGATGAACTGCTTGACCACCCACCGGGTCACGCCTTCCATTCCATCCAGGATGGAACCGGATTGGGCGATGGTGGTGCGGCGAAATCCCAAGCTTCGCTGGTCGGCAGTCACCACGGAGAATCCCCGGGGCGGTTCTCTGCCACCCTCCTCGACCCCGAGTTGGCCTGGCGCGAACAACTGTGGACCGGATTCACCCCACTGGATGCCAAAACCGTTCCATCCACCCTTTTTTTCCTTGAACACATTGACATAGGACGGCTTTTCACCAGCCTGGTAGCCCCGCATGCTCTGCGTCAGGATGTCGGCGACCAATTCCGTCTGCCGGTTGTGCTCCAGCACGGCCCATCCCTCCACGTTCAGCGTATCTGCGCCCACCGCGATCCGCCCCTTGACCCGAGCGGATGGGATCAATAGCAGAATGGACAAATCTCCTCCCTTGGTTTCCCAGGTGCCGCTGCCACCCCAAGCCACGCCAGGAACCATGTTGGAAAATTCCATGTCCAGGAAAAAACCCTCGTTTTTGGTCGTGGCGAAATGGACTCGATGGCTGGCCGGCGGCATCCCTTGCGCCCACATGTCGGGATGGATCTGGATGCGCGCGGGGCTGGCCTGCTGCTCGAACCGTGCCTCCGGATACTCGCGGCCGACGGCGAAATTCCGTCCCTTGAAGCCTGCGATGGAAAAATCCGCTCCGCAGACGGGATCCTTGAACCCAAGGCGCGCAAACGTGTAGTTGAGCGTGGCTTGGGTTCCGTTGTCGAACAAAAATTGCCAGGTCCAGATCTCGTTGTACCAACGCGGCTTGCGCTTGGTCAGCAGGAAGTCGTTGACATTGGTGGCCCGCAGGCCCCCCGACGGAGCAGTGGCGGAAAAGGCCACGGCGGAGGCCAACAAGGTGGCGAGGAAAGCGCGTTTCATGGGGTAGCTCCATTTGGATGGATGGAAATCTGGCGAAGGGCCTCGTAGGTCCCGATGGCCACGGAGGAACTGAGGTTGAGGGAGCGGACGAAGGGACCGGTCATGGGGATCCGCACCCACCCTTCGGGGTGCATTTCTCGAAGACGTTCGGGAAGACCGCGGGATTCCGAACCGAACACGAGCCAATCCTCGTGGTCGAAGGCGAGATCCCAATGCGGGACATCGGACTTGGTGGAAAACCAGCGAAGTCGTGCCGTGGCAGGTAGAGCCGCCAGGAAGGAGTCGAGGTCGGCATGCTCCACCAGGTCCAGGTGCTTCCAGTAATCCATGCCCGCACGCTTGAGGTTGCGGTCGTCGATCCGGAATCCGAGGGGATGGACCAGGTGCAATTGCAAGCCGTTGCAGACGCAAAGGCGGGCGATATTCCCCGTGTTGGGAGCGATTTCTGGTTGGACAAGGACGATCTTGAGCATCGGACGTGGAACAAATTAGACTTCTGGACCCATGAAGACCGGTTTCTCCTATTTCGGGGTGCGTCGCCTGGTCCATGTCGCGGCGGATCTGGAAGCCATGGTGCAGGAGGGCGCCACCCAGGTGCTCCACACCTGGAGCGAAGACGACCTATCGTATTACCGCGACACCATGGGCCGGATCGTGGAGCACAGCCACAAACTGGGACTGTCCGTGTACGTGAATTCCTGGGGGGTCGGACGCGTGTTCGGGGGGGAGGCGCTCTCCGAATTGGTGGCGCACAATCCGGGCTCCAACCAGATTTTGTCCACGGGTGAACCCGTCGCGGCCATCTGTCCCAACCACCCCGCGTTCCTCGACTACATGGACGGTTGGATCGACGCGGTGACCCAGGCGGGCGTGGACACCGTCTTCTGGGATGAACCCCACTTCCATCTGGCCAAAGGGAAATCCGGCGTCTGGTCCTGCCGATGCAACATTTGCCGCTCCCTGTTTCGGGATCGATTCGGAGCGGACATGCCCGCCGAATCCACGCCTGAAGTACGCCAGTTCCGTCAAGACCGCCTCCTGAAACTGCTGGCTCGTTGGACCTCGCGTGTGCATGCCGCCCGGTGCCGCAACAACGTCTGCCTGCTGCCGGATTTCTTCGATGCGGGTCTGCCGGACTGGAGCTCGGTGGCCGCCCTCCCCGATCTCGACGAGCTGTCCACCGACCCTTATTGGCTCGATTCCGACGACCAGGCCCGCGTGGAGGAGCTCTACACCACCTACTCCAAACGACTCGTGCAACTGTGCATGGAACGCGGGTTGGAGCCCCAGATCTGGATGAAACTCTACCGCATCCGCAAAGGGACCGAGCACTTCGCCCCGTTGGCCGCCCGCATCGCGCACCAAGCCGGCATCCGAAACCACATGGCCTGGTCCTGGCAGGCCTGCGAGTGGTTGTCGTGGTTGCGCTCGGACGATCCGCAAGCGGCCCATGCGGCGATGGTCGCCCAATTTCGCGCCTTCAAGGACGGAAATTGACGCCTGCTCCCGCGATCCTCTGCCGCGATCTGGAGTTGCGGCGCGATGGAGCCACGGTCCTGACACTTGCACAATGGACGGTCCGTCCCGGGGAACGCTGGGTGGTCATGGGACCCAACGGGTGCGGAAAAAGCAGTCTTGCCTTGGCCGCCTTGGGACGACTGCATCCCTGGGAAGGGACCATCGAGATTCTCGGGCAGGTTTCCGGACGGGACGAGATCCTATCCCTGCGCTCGCGGATCGGATTTTCCGGCGACAGCCTGGAGCCTCTGATCGAACCTCGCGTCTCGGCGAAGGAACTCGTGGAAACCGGTTTCGTCGGAACCTTGGGAATGCGCTTCGATCGCCCGACCCGGATGCAACAGCGCAAGGCGGGTGCCGAGCTGGAAGCCTGGGGCTTGGCCGACCACCGGAATCGTCCCCTCGGCAAATTGTCGTTGGGTCAGCGGAGACGAGCCTGGCTCGCGCGCGCCTTGGCCGGAGAGCCTGACCTGTTGATTCTCGACGAGCCCTGTGCTGGTTTGGATCCTCGCGCCCGTGAAGACCTGCTCGAACACTTGGAAGCGCTCGCGAAGCGTCGGCCGGAGCTTCCCGTTGTCCTGGTGACCCATCACCTGGAGGAGATTCCGCCTTGCTTCGGCAACGTCCTGCTTCTGAGCAACGCAACCGCCCTGGCCCAAGGCGCGCTCGACCCCATCCTACGATCGGATGCGTTCCAGGCCATGTTCGGCGCAGGCTTCAAAGCTTGCAAACGCTCTGGGCGATGGACGCTGGTTCGTCGCAGGATCTAAAAGCCAGCGGCAAAAAAAGGCCCGCCTTGTCGGCGAGCCTCGAGTCTTAGTTCACTGGTCCAGCGCCGGGTTCCGCCGGAGCCGTGTACAGCTCGGCAGGAGGGGCCACCGGAGGAGGCGGGACCGCCTCCGAGACCGGCGACGGCGGAGGAGGAGGCGGAGGAGGTGTTGGCGCCGCGACCGCCGCAGGAGGCTCCGCAGAGGGCGCTGTGGCTGCCCTCGCCAAATCCTGGTCCATGACTGGAGTGGGCATGGGTACCAATCCCCGGCGCACGATCCGAGGGGTCACGAAAATGGCGAGGTCCTTCTTCACGAGTTCATGACGGGTGTACCGGAAGAGAACTCCCAACAGCGGAATGTCCTTGAGCAAAGGCACCCCGGCTTCGGACTTGTTCTCGGAACGTTCCACCAAACCACCGATCACCACGGTTTCGCCATCGGTCACCACGACGTTGGTCTCGGCTTCCTGTTTGCGAATGACCACACCTGCGCCCGCGACGACCTGGTAGTTGTCCTTTTTCGGCTTCAGATTCAAAAGCACCCGGTCCGGAGCCGTGATCTGAGGCAAAACGACCAACTCGGTTCCCGCGTTGAACATGGTCGTGACGGTATTGCCGGAAACGTCCTTGGTTTGGATGGGGACTTGGTCGCCCATGAAGATCCGCGCTTCCTTGTTGTCCAAGGTCGTGATCTGAGGGGTCGCCAGCACCTCGGCCTTGCCCGTTTCCAGGAGGTGGGAAATCGCAACGCCCAAGTTGCCGTTCAACAACCCGAAGGCAACGCCCTGCGAGGCTTTGGATGCCGGAGTATTGATGGTCGCGTTGCCGCCCTTGAAGGGCCCGCCCGCGAGATTTCCGTTGGAGCCCAAACCGGCGGAAGGAGCGGTTTTCCAACCCATTCCCGCGCCGGAACTCATGCTCCAGTTGATGCCCAACTCTTGCAATGCGTTCGATTCCACCTGCACCAACTTGGCCTCGATGAGAATCTGGTTGGTTTCCAGATCCAGCTGGCGGATCACCTTCTCGATGGCTGCGATCTGTTCGGGGCCATCGACCAGGATCAGGCTGTTGGTGCGCGGAACCACCGTGATCTTGCCTCTGGGGGAGACCTGGTCCTTGACCGCCTTTTCCATCTCGTCGGCACGGGCATTGGAAATGCGGATGATCTTGCGCTGGAGCTTGGCCGCCTGGTCCTGTGCGGTGTTGGCAGCCGCGCGTTCCAGAAGGCGCTTCTGGTAGTCTTCCGTCTTCTGGACGTACAGATAGCCCAACTCGTTGGTGACCGTCAGATTCATCATCTTGGCGACGATGTGGACGACCTCCTGCCAGGTCTTGTTGGTGACCACAGTATTGATGGACCCACTGACGGCAGGATCGACCACGATGTCGACCGCGCTGTATTCCGACAACAGCCGGAATACGGAGCGAACATCCGTGTTCGTGAATTCCAGCGTGCCGATGGGGTCCACCTTGCCTGCCCCAGGCTTCATGCGGGCGATCGCAGCTGAGTCTTGGGCCGACACGGATTGGGGCATTGCTAGCCCAGCGGCCAGGGCGATGCCCACCAAGGTCGCGGCATTGCGCGGGTTGCGGCTCATGACTTTTCTCCTTTGGGAGCCTGGAGTTTCAAGGCGAACTGGCGACTGACGCCGAATTCTTCAAGAACGAAGACCACACGGTCGCGTTCGATCTTCAAAACGCGCCCGTTCTGGATGGCGTCCCCTTCACGGAGAGCGACCGAAAGCCCGGGCTGGGAAGTGTGTTCCAAAACGGCCATCGGCGGAGTCGGGGATGCGATGATGCCCACGACGCGCATCTGGTCAACGTTCAAGCCGCCTTCGAGATCGTCGGATTCCAAGGGAATGAACGGATCCCGGACACCAAACGTGTTGTAGGTGACTCGATTCTTCTTTTCTTCGGCGTCGACTTTGGCGGCATCCTGGGCGAGCTGCTCTTGCGCGATTTCCCTGGATTTCCTGCGCTCGGCTTCGAGTTTCTGCGCTTCGCCAAGGGCGGCTTTGTCACCCGACGCGGCGCTGTTTCCAGCCAGAGTCCCCTTTGACTCTGTGGAAGACTTGCTCCCGTCGGCAGTGAAACCTTCGCCACCCTGGGGTTTCAAGTCATTGCGGAGGTTGGCCAAATTCACGGATTCGTCGGAGGGCATGTCTGCTCCCCCGAAGGTTTCCACCTTGCCTTGCAGGGAGTTCCAAGCCCAAGCCTTTTGCACTGGCGACTTGGCGACCAAGCGCAAGGCGACGGTGTTCCCCGACCGTGTCAGGAGCACCGAGCGGGCATCCTCCTTCAAGGTCAGCTTGATCTCGCCATCCTTCCCCGGCACCATCGCTTGGATGAGCCTGGAAGCGGAAGCGGGCACGTTCAATTTGGCAACACGGCTCTTACCCAGCTTGATGGTGTACGATTTCCCGGCTCCCTGCAGATCGGCCTGGATGGGCGGGACGGAAAAGCGCAGCTCAACGGTTTCCAGATCGCCAGCACCCCACGCCCTAGCCCCCTCCAAGGAAGCTGTTGTGGTCAAGGCAGCGAGCACCACGGAAGCATCGTGGGAGGGTGCCATGGTCCACAAGGGGGATACCTGCGCCCGCGCAGGCGTCTTGTCGAGAAGGAAGGACAGATCCTGTCCATTCCACTCGCGATGCAGGACACTGGCCTTGACTCCGGAACGGAAACGGAAACGGAAGGATGCCACGTCCGCGCCGTCGCGGTAGAGGTTGGATGCATCCACCGAAGCGAACTTGGCGTTGGTGGAAAGGTCGAGATGACCTTCCAGCGCGGTCTTGGTGCCTTGGATTTCCACGAGCAGGGAGCCGTCCGGCTCCACACGCGAGCGAGAAAGGACTTCCTCTCCCGTGCGGAAGACAAGACGGGTTCCGTCGCGATCTGCCACGAGGCCAGCCGAGGAGATCGTCGCGGCTTGGCTCGCGAGACCACAGGCCAGGAGGATCGAAAGGGTCTTTCGCATCACTTCCCCGATGTGTATGTGGTGAAGTCGAACTCGGCGGCAACGGTGGTCGGCACGGTTCCGTGCTTGTCGGCGCTCTCGAGTTCGGTCTTGAGATTCGGTGAAACCACGATGCTCATCTTCTGGATGGACGTGGGGTATTTGAAATTCGCGAACTCCGCGAACATCTCGCCGATGCTGTGGTAGTTGCCCGCGATCGCGATCTTGTAGTTGTTCTCGTCGAAGTACGTCTGCTTCACGCTCGGCTGGGGAACGAATTTTGTCGTTACCGTGCCTGCACGGCGCGTGACCGTGAGCAGGTCCTGGAGTCGAGACGGAATCTTCTCCCGGTCCGGAAACATTTCCTGGAGTTTGGCGAATTCGACCTCGGCGTTCTTCAACTCCTCGCGGATCTGCACCAGTCGCTGGGTCTGGGTCCGCACGACGGTCAATTCCTGCGACAATTTCATCTGTTCCGCGTTGAGTTCGTCGATGTGCTGGTAGCGCGGCTGGGCGAATTTCGTCCAGTAGACGTAGCCTAGACCGGCAACGGCGAGGATGCAAAGGAGGAAGAAGACCGTGAGACGATCCTTGAAATCAATGCGCGTTGCCAACGGTATCCCCCGGAGCTGGGCCATCGGTATGAATGGCTGGGTTGAGCGGGCAATGCAAGGTGAAGGAGAACGCCGATGCGTTTTGTCCCCCATCTGCCTTGACCTGTTCGATCGATTCCAGGTTGGGCGGCAGGAAGAACGGCCTGCGTTCCAGCTGGAGCATGAACGCAGCCACTTCCTGGAACACGAAGGTGCGAGCCTGGATGGCCAGTTGATCCTGCTTGTCGGCCTCTTCCTTGATCGAAATGATCCAAGTATGGGAAGGCAGGCTGGCGTTGATGTCCTCGAAAATCCGGACCCAGCGCTTCTTGGAAACGGAGATGTTCTTGAGGGAAATGTTCTTCGCTTCTTGCTTGGCTTTGATGTCCTCCAACCGCTTGATTTCCGTCTTTACCGTGTCGTATTTGGCGATGTCCCGGCGGAGATCCTTGATCTGGCCTTCCCGCGAGGTGGCCGTGGCGACCAACGTCATGAAGTGCAGCCAAGTCAGCACGCCGAAGGTCAAGAGAAGAACGGATCCCCAAACCGCGCGACGGTCCGTGAGGTACGAGTAGTCCTTGCGAACCACCCGGTATTCCATAGGAAGAAGGTTGACTTCGATCATCGAGGCCATGTCACACCTTCCGCAAGGCCATGCCGACGGCGACCGTGAGCAAGGTGCTCACCGTGTCGGGAATCGGGTCAGGGAATTTCTCCGGATCCTTCTGGATGCTGGAGAGTGGATTGAGGACCAATACCTGGGCTTCGTGGCGACGCCCGAGATACTCGGGAACACCGGGAATGCAGGCTCCGCCACCACACAAGATGATCTTCTGGATCCGCGCGGACTTCTCGGAGGACTGGTAGTACTGGAACGCCAAGTCGATGCCCAGCGACAGTTCCTCGCAGGAGAACTCGATGGCGCGCGCCAGTTGGGTGGCATCGAACTTGTCGGAATCCTTGCCTTTGAGAAGCAAGATGGCCTGGTCGCGGGGCAGCTTGAACTGCCGCATCAGGTATTTCACGAAGTAGTCGCCCGCCGTGCTCACGTCGCGGGTGCTCTGGTAGATGCCGCCCTTGAGGAAGGTGATGTTCGTGAGGTTGTCGCCGATGTTGATCAGCGCCACGACTTCGTCCGCCTCGGAATTCCCGACGGTCCAGTTGTAGGCGTTGGCGAACGCGAAGGCATCCACATCGATGACGATCGGACGCAATCCAGCTTCCAGTACCACATCGATGTACGACTGCATCACCTGGTTCTTCGCCGCCACCAGGAGCACCTCCATGTCGGAGGTCTCCACGTTGCGACGCAGGATCTTGTAATCCAGCGTGATGTTTTCCACGTCGAACGGCGGCCGTTGGCTGGCCTCCCCAAGCACGGTGTCCTCGTCGGACTGGCCCTTGGTGGATTTCAGATGGATCCGATCGCCCAAGACACCGAAGCTCCAAGACAGCGACAGGGTCACGTCCTTGATGGCGTCATCCGTCCGATGGACCAAAGACGTGAGCGCTTCGATCAGCGCGTCGCGGTTCTTGATCTCGCCACCGACGATGGTTTCTGGTTTCAGTTCTTGAATCCCGGCAGCCATGAGCACCGGCCCCGAACGACGATGGTGCATTTTCACCAACTTCGCCGAATGATTGCCGATGTCCAGTCCGACCGTGACCGTCTCGCCTCGAAGGCGACTGACAAAATTGGTGAAAGCGCTCAAAAGGGTTCCTTCCTGCGCATGAAGCCTTTATCCTAGTTTAGGCACTCTTTTGAACAGAGTCAAGTCGAAACCGTCGTAATTCAAGGAATTACCTGGACTTAGGAGATTTTCCAGCCTTTGTCAGCCGGTGATTCTTCCTGCTCGCTGCCGTTCAAAGACATAGCGCATGATTCGTTCTTGGGTTTGGACATCGATGTTCTCGAAGCAAAGATGGCAGACATGTCCTGTCCCGCTGCGCTGGGCACGTCCTGAACGCAGCATCACGAACCGAAGTCCCTCCATGCGATTCTCCCCCAACTGGAAGTCCAGGAGTCCGCGCGACTCGACCTCCATCATCTGCGACGCGGAGATCATCGCTCCTCCGCCGGACAAGTCGAGAAGCGTCACATCGAATTCGTCGAAGGCGTGGGACATGCCGTCCGGGGCCACCACACGACGCATTTTGCCAGGCAAAAGCACGGGGACGCGAACCCACATGCGCAATTGCTGTCGCACGATCTGGTCGGTATGCGAAAAGTGGAGGATCTGGTGCTGGGTTTCGATTCCCGCCAAGGAGAGGATCGTCTTGTACTCGCCGTCTCCCTGTCGTGAAAAAGCCAGCCGCAATCGGCTGGTTCCTCCTGGAGGCAGCATTTTGACCTGCACGTCCAGTCGATCTTCCCTGTTGCTGCAGACCGTGCCGCTGCCCGCCCAGTCTCCTTCCTCGGTGGACAACCGGACCTCCTGGTGGTCGGAGATCTGCCTGGAATGGGACAGGCTTGTTTCGGAAGAGAGGCTGTGGAATTTCAGTTTGCCGCGAACCCGGTGGAGACTGGTCCATTCCCGCTCGGAAAGGGATCCTCCGCGAGATTGTATCCAGGCATCCAAAGCCCGGTCGTACACAGCCGGAATACGCAACATGGCGTCGGGTGCGTGCATGGCGTCCATGTCCATGTGCATGGCCTTCATCCGCTCGATGTCATCCTCTTCCAGCCCCGCCTGGCGGGCCAGGACCGCGAAGTGATCCCAACGTGCGCGAGAACGCGCCAAAAGCTCCTTGCGGCGGCGCAAAACCTCCACAAGCACGACCACAGCCAGCCCAGCCAACAAAAAGATGGCGACAAGTCCCACCTGGCCCATCGAGGCCGGAGGGGCGACAATGATGTCGCTGGCGATCGCTCCAACGGAACGTTCGGAGGCGGACCACGGAATGAATCTTGCCAGGAGGTGGATGATCATGCTTGGTTGTCCGGCTTCCACGGCCCGTTGAAACTGGTCGCGGCCGCCTGTTCGCCTTTCTGGAACCAGGTCTCGAGACAATCTTCCAATGCTGGGAATCGTTTTTCCAGCGCTACCGCCTCGGCTTGAGAAAAACGTGACAGGACCCAATCCGCCAGATCCCACTGGGGAGGCTTCTGTCCAACGCCCACACGTAGGCGATTGTACTCCTTGCCGATACGCTCCTCGATGTCCCGAAGCCCGTTGTGCCCGCCGTGGGACCCGCCTGAACGGACCCTGAACCGCCCCAGGTCCAGGAGCATGTCGTCGACCACCACGAACACGTCGCGCGGATGGATCTTGTGGAAGGTCATCAAGCCTTGCACGGAAGCTCCAGAGAGATTCATGAAGGTCTGTGGCTTGGCGGCGAGGATTTCTTCTCCACCGAGCTGGAGCTTGGCCACCAACGAATCGGCGCGTCCCTTGGAAAACAAAACGCCCCGGCGCGAAGCCAGGGCGTCCAAAGCGAGAAAACCGATGTTGTGGCGGGTCTGCGCGTAGCGCTCGCCGGGATTGCCCAGCCCCACCAGCAACTTCATATCAAGCGACGGTAGCGATCGCCTGGCGACCCGGGGTCAGAATGGTTCCACCGGGGAATTCGACCTGGTTCACGTAGAAAACCTGGCCCTTTTCCAGTGCGGAGACGTCCACTTCCAGAGAATCCTTCATGGCCTCGGCCAGCACGCGGACCTTCAGGTCCTTCTTGGCGACGTTCAAGTTGCCGCCGCCGACCTTCACGCCCACGGGCACGCCAACGATGGTGAGAGGCACCTTGTAGGTGACCGAGTCGCCGGCCTCGACGACCTGGAAATCAAGGTGTTCGACTTCGCGGCTGAGCTTGGCGCGAACGATTTCCTTGACGTAGGCCTTGACCGTGTTGCCGGTGGGCAAGGCGAGGTCCAGCAGGCGATTGCGGTTGCCGTCCACCAGGAACTTGCGGAACTCGGCGGAATCCACCGTGACGGACTGGCTGGGGGTCTTGCGGCCGTAGAGGACGGCCGGGATCTTGCCGGAATTGCGCAAAGTCTTGATCTGCGACTTGGTGCCCTTCTCGCGGGCCTGGATGGCTAGGGTGGCGCTCATGGAGTTCTCCTGAAGTGACAAATTCCGTTAACCTGGGACCAGATTGGGGCGGCTGGAATCGAACCAACATTCACGGTACCAAAAACCGTTGTCTTGCCGTTAGACGACACCCCAGAAACTCAAAGCTCGATCGGACCTCCCGCCGGAGAGCACCACCGCCACCGGACCCCGCGCTCGCCCCAATCCGTTGGTGGCGAGAGGGGGGCTTCCCTCGAAGGGAAGAGCCCGAAGACGCTGGATCCGCTTCCAGAAAGCAGAGCCGCCGCCGCACCTGCTTCGACGAGTTCGTCCCGGAGGCGCTGGATCTCGGGAAACCGTGGAAAAACCACTTCCTCGAAATCATTCACCAACCGACCACGAAGCTCCTCCATACGAAGGAGGTCTTGGCTGTGCAGGGCGGGGAAATTAGTCATCCCTTCGCGCTTCGGCAACGGTTCAGGATGCAACTGGTCCCAAGTGCCGTACGCCCAAGCCGTTGGAACGGCAACCGTTGGGGTGGCGACGAGAATACCAACCTCCGGAGAAAGGCCCGGAACAGCCGACAAAACATCACCCGCTCCGGTGGCCCAAGCCGCCCCACCCCGCACCAGAAACGGCACATCGGCGCCCAGTGCGCGGCCAAGTTCTTCCAGCGCCTGGGCGGACCAACCAAGGTTCCACAGACGATTGAGCGCCACCAAAGCCGTGGCCGCGTCGCCGGAGCCTCCACCCAGACCTGCACCGTACGGAACGAGCTTGCGCAGATGGATGCGGGCGCCACAGGCGGAGCCCGAGCGCTCCCGCAACATCGTGGCGGCCTTCCATACCAAATTGCCTTCCTGAGGACCCAGATTTGGGTCGTCGCAGGTCAGGGTCAGGGAATCGCTATCCTCGAAGGAAAGCTCGTCGCCGTAGTCGATCGCCTGGAAGCAGGTGGCCAACTCGTGGCGCCGATCGGCCATGATCCCGAGGATGCGCAGGTGCAAATTGATCTTGCTGACCGACCGGAAGCGCAGCATGTCAGCGAATGAGCCCATGCCGGAAGGTATGCAGGGTCGCCAGCAGCAGCGGCGCGACCAAAAACAGTGAGTCCAGCCGATCCAGAATGCCACCGTGTCCTGGAAAGAGATTGGAACTGTCCTTGACGCCCGCCCATCGCTTCAGGACGCTTTCCAGCAGATCGCCGAGAATGGCAGCCACCCCAAGGATCGCTCCGATCCCCACTCCCATCGGAATCGTCCCCCCTAAATGCGTAGGGACCATCCAAGCACCAAAAGCGGAGGTAGCGATCAGGGCTGCCACAGCCCCTTCGATGGTTTTGCCCGGAGACAACTCCGGACAGAGTTTGTGTTTGCCCAAGGCGCGCCCCGCGAAGTAGGCTGCGGAGTCCCCGATCCAACAAACGCCCACTGCGAACAGAAGTTGCGCCAAAGGCCCCCAGCCGCCGCCACGACCCGTGGTCAAGGCAAACAGGCTGGAACCCCAAACCGAAAAATACAGAAGACCGCTAACCGACATGGCCAGCCAAGGAAACACATCGTCCCGCTCCAGCCGACGAAATGCCTGCAGCAGTATCCAGGCAACGGTGAGGACCAAGGCGAGATCCAACGAATAGTTCAGCCGGGCCAACGGGCCGGAAGGAGAGATCCAAGCCAAAAACCCCACGATCACCGGAAGTACCATCTCCGCTTCCACGCCGATCGCGGGAAATCTTTGGCGAAGAATCCGCAGGTACTCCCACATCGCGCCAGCCAAGAACACGGTGAACAACAATTCCCGCGGCCAGCCACCCAGCCACAACACCCAAAGGACAAATGGCCCAGCGATGACACCGAACAAGACCCGCTGCGTATTGTTGGAGAGAGTCATAATCCTAGATCCCGCGATAGAGAGGGATGCAGCGCGCCCAGAACGCGCTGCAGATTGACTTGGCGGACGAGGAGGCGGTTGCCTGCTCCTCCCATTCTGCGAGCACGCAGAATGGGAACCCTGGCGGTTGGCGGTGACGACCGATCCCCACGACCAGGTGAGCAATCGGGTCGCCCGCATGGGCGACAAACCGTACGAGCCAAGATGCCGTGCGGGCTGGGATGCGATGCGCCCTGTGCTGTTGCGGGATCTGGGATCATAGTTGATCCGGGACCTTTCCGAAGCGCCGCTGGCGCCCGTGGTAATGGGCGATCGCCTCGTCCAGATGCTGGGCGTCAAAATCTGGCCAAAGAACGTCCGTGAACCATAGTTCCGAGTAGGCGGCCTGCCAGAGCAGGAAATTGGAAATGCGGTGATCTCCCGCCGTGCGGATCATGAGGTCGGGATCCGGCACATCCGGCGCATCCAGGTGGCGCCGGAACATCTCATCGGAGATTTCTTCCGGAGAAACCCGCCCCGTCTGGGCTGCCCGAGCCAGGCGCCGCACCCCTTCGAGGATTTCGGCGCGCCCCCCATACGAAAGCGCCAGGTGCAGTTGGAGACCGGTGTTGGTGGATGTTTTTTCCACCCCGGCCTCCAGGGCATCCCGAGTGCGATCGGGAAGTTTGGAAAGATCGCCGATGGTTCGCAGTCGCACGTTGTTGGCATTGAGATCGTCGACTTCTCGTTCGACCATTTCCACGAGCAAGGACATCAGTGCGCGAACTTCGATGGGAGGTCGCCCCCAATTTTCACTGGAGAACGTGTAAAGCGTCAGATGCTCGATCTTGCGCTCGCCGCATGCGCGAACGATCCGCCGGGTGGCATCCGTGCCGGCTCTGTGGCCAGCGGTGCGATCCCAGCCCTTGGACTTGGCCCAGCGTCCATTGCCATCCATGATGATGGCGATGTGCCGGAGAGGTTGTGTCACGGTTCCTCCCGAGGCTCGATCAGACGGTGAGGATTTCCTTTTCCTTGACCGCGAAGGATTTGTCGACTTCCGCGATGTAGCGGTCGGTCAATTTCTGCATCGCTTCCAGGAGTTTCTTTTCCTGGTCTTGCGAGAGGCTTTCATCCTTGACCTGTTTTTTGATCGAATCGTTTTCGTCGCGGCGGATGTTGCGAACCGCCACACGGGCTTCTTCCGCCAGACCCTTGCAGACCTTGGCCAACTCCTTGCGACGCTCTTCGGTCAGGGGAGGCAAAATCACCCGGATCATGCTGCCCTCGGTGGAGGGGTTGAGACCCAGGCCCGAGGCACGAATGGCTTTGTCCACCACCGGGATCATGTGTTTTTCCCAAGGGCTCACGCCCAGGGTGCGCGCATCCGGCACCGAGATGGTGGCGACCTGTCCGATGGCAGTGGGAGTTCCGTAATAGTCCACCATGACGGAATCGAGCATGGCTGGATTGGCCTGTCCGGTCCGCACCTTGGCGAATTCCCGAACCAGGTTTTCACACGCCTTCTTCATCCGTTCTTCGGCGGAAGCGGACATCTCACTCTCCCTTGGAATTGACGATGGTCCCGATCTTCACGCCGGAAACGGCCTTGACCAGGTTCCCTTCGGCGAAAAGATCGAACACCAGGATGGGCATGGAGTTTTCGCGGCAAAGCGCGAAGGCGGCGGTGTCCATGACCTTCAGCTCGCGATCCAGAACTTCGCGATAGGAAACCGAGTCGTAGCGTTTGGCCGTAGGGACCTTCATCGGATCCGCATCGTAGATGCCGTCGACTTTGGTAGCCTTCAGCAACACGTCCGCATGAATTTCGATGGCGCGCAATGCCGCCGCCGAGTCCGTGGTGAAGTACGGATTTCCAGTGCCAGCCGCGAACAACACGACACGGCCTTTTTCCAAATGGCGGATCGCACGACGACGGATGAACGGCTCGGCGATGCTATCCATGCGGATCGCCGTGGTCACGCGCGTCTGCAGGCCGGCCTTTTCCAAGGCGTCCTGCAATGCAAGGCAGTTGATCACGGTCGCCAGCATGCCCATGTGGTCGCCGGCGACGCGATCGATGCCTTGTCCCGAAGCGACTCCGCCGCGAATGATGTTGCCGCCCCCGACCACGATGCCCACCTGCACGCCCATGGAATGGACCTGCGCCACTTCCCTGGCCACTCGTTGGACCAGGGCGGCGTCGATCCCCGAGCCCGCACCCGCGGCGAGAGCCTCGCCGGAGAGCTTCAGGAGAATGCGACCGTATTGGACAGGAGCGGCGGTGCTCACAGTGCCTCGCCCAGCTGCCAGCGCACGAAGGACTCGATCTTGAGCCCAGCCACACCGGCTTCCTTGGCGACCTGTTCCACGACCTTGGCGACCGTCGTCTTGGTGTCCTTGACAAAAAGCTGCTCGACGAGAGCTGCTTCTTTCAGGAACTTCTTGACGCGACCTTCCACAACCATCGAAAGCTTGGCTTCCGGGAGGCCTTCGTTGACAGCCTGTTCCTTGTAGATCTCGCGCTCCTTGGCCAAGACGCCTTCGTCGATGTCCGAGGAATTGACCGCGACAGGCGCGGCAGCGGCGATTTGAAGGCACAGGTCCTTGGCCAGGGACTGGATGGCATCGTTGGAAGCAGCGCCAGCGTGGCGAAGCGTGACGATGACACCCATCTTGCCGGGCCCGTGGATGTAGCTCTCGACAGTGGAGTCGGAGTCCACCTGGGCGAGCTTGAAGCGACGCACCGAAATGTTCTCGCCGATCTTGCCGACGATGTCGGTGGTGGCCTGGGCCACGGTCGCGCTGTGCAAATACTTGGAGGTGGTGGAAAGCAGGGTTTCCATGTCCGTGGGGTGCGCGGTGAGCACGGTGCTCAGGACGCCCTTGGCGAACGCTCCGAAGTCATCATTGCGCGCGGTGAAGTCGGTCTCGGCCAAGACTTCCACCAATCCGACGAAATCACCCTGACGTCCAGCGATGATCTTGCCTTCGGTGGCGGCGTTGGAAGAACGTTTCTGGGCCACGGCTTCGCCGCGCTTGCGGAGAAGCTCGATGGCTGCAGTCAGATCACCGCCGACCTCTTCCAGGGCCTTCTTGCAGGCCATCATGGAAACACCGGTTTTGTCGCGAAGCTCCTTGACGGCGGATGCCGTGATCGCGGTCATGCCACCACCTCGGCAACAGCAGCTGCAGCGGGAGCCGCGACAGGGGCAACGGCCACGGGCGAGGACGCACCGGTGGAGAGCACCGCGTTGGCGATCGTGGAGGCGATCAGACGAACGGACTTGATCGCGTCGTCGTTGGCCGGGATCGGGAAGTCAATGTTGGAAGGATCGGTGTTGGTGTCGACGATCGCCACCGTGGGGATGTTCAGACGGCGAGCTTCGGCCAAAGCGATCTGCTCGGTCTTGGCGTCGGCGATGAACACGATGCCGGGCAGGCTGCGCAGATTGCGGATGCCACCGAACACGTCCTGCAAGTGAGCCTTCTCTTCCATCAGGTCGGAGGCTTCCTTCTTGGTCAGATCAGTGAGCACACCCTCGTTTTCCATGCGCTCGATGTCTTCCAAGTGCTTGATGGACTTGCGGATGGTCTGGTAGTTGGTGAGCATGCCGCCCAGCCAACGAGTGGTGACAAACGGCTGGCCGGAGCGCATGGCTTCGTCGCGAACCGCACCCTGGATGGTGGCCTTGGTGCCCACGAACAGCACCGAAGCGCCGGTGGCACGAACGCGCAGGACCTTCTCCACGGCGCGTTGGAGAGCCTCGAGGGTCTTCTCCAAGTTGATGACGTAGATGCCATTGCGTGCCGTGAGGATGTACGGCTTCATGCGGGGGTTCCAGCGACGCGTCTGGTGACCGAAATGGACGCCCGCTTCGAGCATCTCTTGGAGGGTAGGAATCTGAGCCATGAGGGATCCTGTTTTGATTGGGTTGGAAACACCCGGCACCTTCGCAGGCCTCGGGAGATCCTTGCGGACCACCCCCCGAAACCTCCAGTGCCGTGCTTGGGACTTGGTTTGACTTAGCGCTTGGAGAACTGGAAGCGAGCGCGGGCGCCGCGGCGACCGTACTTCTTGCGCTCGACCGCGCGAGGATCGCGGGTGAGGCAGCCGTTCTTGCGAAGCGGGGTGTGGTAGGCTTCGCGATCGATCTTGTCGAGCTGACGCGAGATGCCCAGGCGGATCGCTCCGGCCTGACCCGAGAGACCGCCGCCGTTGGCAGAAGCCACGACGTCCCACTTGTCGGCCTGCTCAACCAACACGAGGGGTTGGTCGATCAGCATGAGAAGCGTGGGGGTCGGGAAGTATTCGGCGAAGGAGCGACCATTGACGGTGCGCTTGCCGGTGCCCGGAATGAGGGCGACGCGGGCGATGCTTTCCTTGCGGCGGCCGGTGCTGCGAGTGGTGTTCGTCATTGATCAGACCTTGGTGATGTCGATGAGTTCTGGCTTCTGGGCAAAATGGGGGTGCGTGGCACCTCCGTACACGTGCAGCTTCAACAGCATGCGACGTCCCAACGTGTTCTTGGGCAGCATTCCCCAAACGGCCTTGCGGATGGGCTTTTCCGGATCCTTGGCCAGGAGATGCTGGTAGGTGATTTCCTTGCCGCCGCCCATGTAGGTGGAGTGGCGGAAGTAGGTCTTGGTCGTGAACTTGTCGCCAGTAAGCTTGGCGGAGTTCGCGTTGATGACGATCACATGGTCGCCGTAATCGTGCGCCGGATCGTAGACAGGCTTGTGCTTGCCCTTGAGGATGTGGGCGACGCGAGAGGCGAGGCGACCCAGGACGATGTCCTTGGCGTCGACGACGAGCCACTTGCGCTCTACAGCCTTCTCCGGAAGCGTGACGGTGCTCATGATGGACCTTCTGAAAAAATGGGAAGGGCCGAATAGTAGCCTCTCGATTTCAGGCGGTCAAGGGAACAGGATGAAGTTCCCTCGCGATCTGGCGAAAGCTGGCTTCGGATTGCAATGGTAGAATCAGGGGCACATGTCCCAAGTCGACCTTCCGGGCACACCCAGCGATATCTTCACCGAACTGTTGATGCAGGAAGTGCATCGCGGCGAAAGGATTTCCTGGATCTTTCGGTGGGTGGTGCATGGATTCACCTTCCTCTTGGCCATGGTTGTCCTGCTGGTGCAGCGCGACATCGTGGGGCTCTACGGGATGTGCCTGTTGACCCTCACCCTGGGGTACAACGGCTTTTTGACCTACTTCATCCGGCGCAGACGGACCGACCTGTGGATCCGGTACGTTTCGGTCACGGTCGACATCGTTTTTTTGACCCTCTACAACGCCATCGACACCTTCGTCCATTCTCCGCTCACGCCTGTCACGACAGCCACACTGGTTTTGTACCCCGTCCTGATCTTCATGGCATCGCTTCGGCAGGACCGGAAGCTGATCGTCTATGCGACACTCCTTGCCGCATTTTGCATGAACGTCCTGTTTGCCCTGGCCTATCCGAATTTCGACCGGTCCATCGCCGACCAGCTGATCTGTGGCGACATTCTCGGGGAGATCTACCGCACCGCCTACGTTCTGCTGTTCGGATTCCTTCTGCTTTTCATCCCCAGCACCATCAACCGCCTCCTCAAGGCCCAAAAAAACATGATCGAGCACAACCTGGAAAATTTCGAGAAGGCCCATCACGACACTCTGACAGGCCTCGCCAATCGACGGCTGCTGATGGATTTCCTCACCAAATCCATCGCGCTTTCCGGTCGCAAAAATCGGCGGGTGGCGGTCATCTACCTGGATCTGGACGGATTCAAGCCGATCAACGACAAGCTGGGCCACGACGCCGGCGACCAGGTGCTGGTCTGTGTCGCCAAACGCATCCTTTCCGTGGTCCGCGAGTCCGATCTCGCCTCTCGGGTGGGTGGCGATGAATTCGTCGTGGTCGCCCAGGAAATCGATGGGCGCAGTGGCGCGGAGATCATGGCGCAACGCATTCTACAAGCCGTCCAGGAGCCGATGATGATCGAGCAGACGAAGCAATCGCTTGGCGTCAGTATTGGCGTTGCAATCTATCCCCAGCACGGACAGACAGCAGAAGAGCTTCTACACGTGGCCGACAAGGCCATGTACCTCGTCAAAAACGGTTCGAAAAGCGACTTCACGATCCTCGATTGAGTCCGAATCGAGAACGAATGCGTTGCTGCGCTTCTCGGGTGCGGGCGAGCCGATCTCCGCGGTAGAACAAATTGTGGCTCTCGAAAGGGATCAGCTTGCCATCGGGTTGCACTATGTGGATGCAGGACTTTTTGAGTGCGCGCAGGTCCAGACTTTCCATGTCCATGAACGCCACGATCAGGACTCGGAAGACCTTACGGTAGTCCAGTTCGCCATCCTTCACCTTCGGGATGCAGCAGGATAAGTCATCCAGCCCCGGAGGTGGCTTGGGTGCCTTGGACAAGCCAAAGCGCCGACGCCATTTGCAATGGGGGTCGAAGTGGTGGTTGAACTTGGCAAACAGCCGGGAAAGCTTCAACGCCTGGGCGGTGGGGCCGATCCCGGTGGAAAGCAGGTCCAGCACCTTTTCACGCAACTCGTCGTCGCGTTCGAACACGATGGTGTTGCGACCGCCGTCGGTCAGAAGCTCTGGCCGAATATGGCGCGAGACAGGCGCGATCTTGGATCCCGATCGGATTCCGTAAGCCATGGCCAAAGCATCGGGATTGCACGGTACCGGAAGCACATCCTCGGCGGTGAAAACCCCGGATTGCTCTCCGATGGCCCGACGCAAGCTGGAGATGTGCAATCGCTCTCCCACGCGACCATCCTCCACCCGTCCTGCTTCCTGGACCGGCTGCAACGTGACACCCCGGATGCAGTTCCAGCCGACCGCATGGCGGATCACATCGCCCACCTCGTGATCGTTCAGTCCTTTGCGAACCGTCATCACCAGGGTGGTGCTCACGCCATGGCGATCCAGATTTTCCAGGGCTTTCCGGTGAACCTCGGCCAGCGCCGTCCCGCGCAGCTCCTTCAGGACCTCGTCGCGCAAGCTGTCGAATTGCAGGTACACCTCGAACCCCGCACCCAAGTGGGAAAGCTTTTGGGCGAAGGAGGGGTCTTTGGCCAACACCAGTCCGTTGGTGTTCAACATGAGGTGTTTGATGGGACGCTTGCGTGCGGCTTCCAGGATCTCGAACAACTGGGGATGCAAGGTGGGCTCACCACCGGAAATCTGCAGCACGTCCAACTCGCCTTCGCAGGCGATCAGACCATCGAGCATCCGCTCGATTTCCTCCAAGGTCCGGTAGGTCTGGCGTTCGGGGCCGGACTCGGCGAAACAGACCTTGCATCGCAAGTTGCAGGCGTCGGTGATCTCCAACACCGCAAGACACGAATGCTGCTGGTGGTCCGGACACAGTCCGCAATCCCAAGGACAACCGTGCAGACGCGGCGTCGCGAAGCGCTCGGGCGTTTCCGGAAGTTTGGTCCAGGTCTCGCGACCGGACCGATACCAGGAAATGTCATCGGAGATCTCGGTGCGCTGGACTCCGTGCGCCGGACACCATTTTTCCAGCAACACACGGTTTCCTTCGTGGTCCAACAGGATCTTCGCTTCGATCGTCTCCAGGCATTCGGGGCAGATGGAGCTCGTGGTCGAGTAGAAATCAAACGGACGGTTGTGTCGCGCCATCGCGTCTCCTCAAGGTGTTTGAAATTTCCAATCCCGCCCAGACCATGCCGCCCAAGCAGACCCATTGGAGTCCGGAAAGGCCAAGAGCCTTCCAAGGAGCTGGCTTAAGGAACTCCACCACGAACCTCCACAGGAGGTAGCCACCCGCGCAAATGCGGAATTTCAGGCCTTCCGGAGCCGATCGGGGCCATCGCTGCAGGATCCATGCGAACAAGGCGACAAAAATCATCTCGTACAGCGGCGCCGGATGGCGTGCGATGCCATCGCCCAGGTCCACTCCCCAGGGCAGCGATGTGGGCTGGCCATGGGTGGATTCGTTCAGGCCGGCGAGCAGACACCCGATGCGCCCCACCACCAGAGCCCACAACATGGGCTGGACGTACGCATCTCCCGTGGATCGTCGAAAGCCATTGCCGAGCTTTCCCAGCTCCACGCCAATCCAACCTCCAAGCAATCCTCCGACCATGGATTGGCCGGGAAGCCGCAGCATCCCCGCAAGCCAAAGCGGCCCCGGCTCCTGGATCCAGTTAACCAGACGGCTGCCCAGCATCGCTCCAAGGATACAGCCAATCAAGGCAGGAAAATCCGGACCCTGTCCGGAAAGCAACGGCGTCCCTTTGCGAGAGCGGCGCCACAGCCAGCCACCCAGTGCGAAAGCGGCCAGCTCCATCACGGAGTGGACGACATGCGCCTGTCCCGGATCCAACACCGGAATGCTCCAAAGGATCGACAACTCAGGGCTTCCGAGGCCAACGAAACGCGAAGAGTCCGATCGAAACCGCCAGGACGCACAGCAGGATCCAAAGGAAAGCCATTCCACTGCCGCCCGAAGTGGCTCCGAAGCTCATGCCCGAGCAGGTGGTGCCCACCACGCCAACCAGCAGGGCCACCAAGGCGTTGGCCAGCAGATACGACCGCGCGAAGATCGAGATCGTTTCGGCTCGACCCCTGGCGGTGATCCATAGGCTCCAACCTAGAAGCGCCAGCCATCCTCCGATCAAGGGCACCATCGCCGCCTCGTGGAAAGTCTCCCCTATGTATCCAGCCGTAATCCCGAACAGGAGGAGACTGAGGAAGGACCCCGGAATGATCCAAAGGATCGACGGGGACCGCGGTGGGCTTGGACTGCCTTCGTCGGGGAACAATCTGGAGGACTTGTAGGGATCGTTCGGATCCGAAGGGCCGGAAACGTCGTGCTGGGAAGGCATGGTCCGCCAAGCTAGGAAATCGGCACCAGACTCACAGCATCCGAGGCGTGATGAAGACCACCAGCTCCTTGCGGCTGGACTTCTTGTACTGCCATCGGAACAATGCCCCCAGAACAGGGATCTCGCCCAGGATGGGAACCTTGCGTTCGGTGACGGATTCCGTCTCCTGGATGAGTCCCGACAGCCGCACCGTCTCGCGATCCCGCACCCGCACGATGGAAGAAGATTGTTTCACGTCGACGATGGGGGCGGTGGATCCCGCGCGGGAGGTGGTGGTTCCCGCCAGCGTGGAGACCATGGGCTCGATCCCCAGCTGCACGGTGCCGTCGGAGGCGATGGAAGGGGTCACGGACAGCACCACGCCCACCGTGACCACATTGACCTGTTCTTGGATGTTCTGGATGCCGGAGGCTCCCACCGTGCTGATGGTGCTGGTGAAGAACGGAAGATCCGTGCCCACCTTGACCATCGCCGGCTGGTTGTTGAGGGTGACCACGCGCGGCTGGCTCACGGCGCGGAGTTTCCCTTGTTCGGACAGGGCGGACAGGGTCGCGGTGAGTTCCGAGCCATCCACGCCGATCTTGGCCAACACGGAGGGCGCCTTCCAATTCGATCCGCTCGGGACGTTGGCGGTGGATGCTCCCAGGGAAATGGCGCGATCGGCGAGGCTCCCCACCCGTTGTTCCACGGAATTCCAATCCACTCCCAGGGAGTGGTCGTCGTCGAGCGTGACTTCGTAGATGCGCGCGGTCAGTTCCACCTGGCGCGTGGCGGCAGACACCACCGCCGACAGAAAACGGTCGACCTCGTCCAGCCGTGCGGGGGCGTCGCGCACCAGGATCACGCCGGCGGTGCGATTGGAGACGTAGCTTCCGGAGGAACTGAGGATCTGTTTGACTTGGGTTTCCAGTTCGTCCCAGAAACTCAATTCGTCGGAATTCGACAACGAGACGCGTCCCGCCTCGCCTGAGCCGGTGGTGGAGATGGAGGCTTGGCTGGATCCCTGGCCACCGCGCTTGAAACGCAGGTAGTCGATCTTGAAGATGCGGCTGGAAGCGTTTCCGCCCAGCACCTTGAGCGTTTCTCCGCGCAATTCCCATGAAAGCCCGTGCGGCGAAAAGATCGCTTCGAGGATCTTCTCCCGTGTGACATCCACCAAGTCGATGGTGGATGTGCCCGGCAGGTTCGGATCGGCAACCAATGTCCAGCCTTGGGAACGGGCGAACAGCGCGGCGGCCTGGGCCACGGGCACGTCGCGCACCCGAAACGAGCTGCGCTTGTCGGAGGCGGCCGGACGGGAAGAGTGGATGGTGTCCTGCACCATGGAATCGAGCACCACCAAGGGAGGGTGGCGCAATGCGGTATCGGGTGACGCCCCGATCAACACGGCCAAAAGGAGACAGATCATGGCAGGGTTCCCCGCGGAAAGAAAAAGACGGTGTCGCCGGTCGGTCGACGGACGAGGATGCGGTCGGAGCGGATGGCGCGAAGGACGCCTCCGGCGAAGGTGTCGCCCTCGGCCAGGACCCGTCCCTGGGCGAGCACGAGATTGGCCGAACCTGTGGCCAACCCCCGCACGAGCGGGCGTTGACCGGATCTGGAAGGAACCATCGCGGGAGACGTCGTGGCGCGCTGGGGCGCTCGTGGCGCCGAACCCGTTTTTTGGCTCTGGAAGGGATCCCTGGTCAAGGAAGTTTCCCAGCCACCCAGCGAATCTCGGCTTTGCTCCACGGATAGCGGAAGGGTCAGTGAGTCGGAAACCTCCGGCGTCGTGGTCACCGGAAGACCTTGGAGTACTTCTTGGGGAACTTCCTGGACGACCGGACTCGGGTCGCTCGAGCTGGAGCTGGATCCGCCGAACAAGGGCAGCAAACGCCAGACGAGGAACCCTGCGGCGGCGATGGCCAGCACCGAGGCGATCCAAGGATTGCGAAGAGGACTATCCATGGGGACTCCGGATCCAGGCTCTGACCCGGAACTTCACGGTGCGAACCCCGATCTCGTCGGACTCCATGCCGATCGACTCCAGGGCGATCAGACGTTTTCCGTCAACGACCCGCCGATGCACGAACGCCAAGCTGTGGCGGAAGGAAGGATCCGAAGGGGAAAAGGTCCATGTCACACGCACGACCTGCAGCTGGGGAAAGCGCGGATCCTGGAGACCGCCTTCCTCGACGGTCCACTCGAGATCTCCTTGCGCGGAGTCGGCGGAAGATCTCACCGATTCCAGCCATCCCGCCAGCTCCACCCAATCGGGGAACACGCCCTGCCAAGCCCTCTGCTCCAAGGGGTCGGCTCCTGGAGCCAGCCGATCGCGAAGTACCCGGACATCCGCTTCCAATGTTCCCAAAGCGGAAATTTCCTCTTGGCTGGAACGGATCGCGGGCACGACGCGGCGCTGGAGGTCCCACAAAAGTCCCGCGACTCCGATCAGGCTCAGCGCGATGCCCGCTCGCAACCCACCCATTCCGGATCGCGAGGTGAGCACGCGGTCCAGCAATCTTCGCAATCCACGCGGAAATCGACTTCTCATCGCAACACCCCTTCGATGCGGAAGGGGATACCGGCGGTGTCTGCCGCGAGATTCGATCCGACCAGGACCTCCTTGTGCCAACGCTCCCGGGATGGCACCACGGTCCTCCAGCCCGGAACGAGAGAATCGATCCTCCGCTCGAATTGTGCGAATACCGAGGCGGCCGCGACCGGATCCTTCGGACCCGCGCCCACCAGTTCGACCTTCCAGAATCCACCGGCGCTGTCCAGTCCGACCGAGGTCTTGGAAAGCGTCAATCCATCCGTCAGATTCCGTCCCAGCCAGCCATGGAACCAGCCGGGAAAAGGCCTTTGACAAGCGCTGTCCAACAAGGCGACTTGGGATGCCAATGCGTCGCGTTGGGCAAGAACGGCTTCCAGTTCGGCCCGTTCCTTCAGGAGCGAGGCGGTGCGCGTCTCGAGGGACATCCGCCCCACATCCTGGGTAAGTGAGCGCTGTTTGCGAAAGGAGAGCGTCCACAGGCTGGCCACCGCCGCATTCAGCACGAGCAGAAGCGACACCCCTGCGACAAGCCACTTGCGGGCTCGGCGGAGCTTGCGTCGACCTTCCGGCACGAGGTTGTCGGGCAATGTCCAGGGCGCGTCGACCAAGGGCTCCAACCATTGGGCAGGAGGATCCTCGGTGGTCAGCGCCTTGACGGGGACATCCAACAGTTTCGCCATCGGCTCCACGCACTCGTCCGTGCGCGACCCCAACAACCAGACCTCCCGAGCCACCACCCCGAACTGCTGCTTGGCAAACAGCATCGAGCGGTGGAGTTCCCGGCCCACGCGTTCGAGGGACACCCCATCCGACCAGCCATAGGGAAGCTCTCGAACCAATGCGAGATCCCCTGAGGGCTGGACCAGGACAACCGTGGTGGCGTTTTCCGCTTCGCCGGCCATCAGCACCCAGGAATCCTGCGGAATCGGCAGCTTCGCCGCGGCCAGAAGCAGACTTCCGGAAACCGGAACCACCAGTTCGATTTCATGGCCGCGACGATCGCAAAAGCGCAGGAACACGTCCACCATCGCTTCGGGAAGAACCTGCAGGAGGACGGATTTCTCGCCCTTGAGGCTTTCCCGCAAAGGGCGCCACCCCCAACAAGGACGATCGGCTCCGGTCGATTCGATTCGTGCCTTGCGACCCAGATAGGCCAACAGATCCTGCTCGCCCATCGGGGGGATCTTCAGGGAATGGTGCGCCACCTGGCTGGAGGAGATGGCGACCACCACCGTGCCACCGTGGAATTCCAGGACCGATCCCATCTCCTCAAGGACTTCTTCCAATCCCTGCAAACCAGCGACGGGATCGGGATAGTCCCAGCTGGCCACCACTTTGCCTCCGTCGATGACGCGCGCATGCAGCCTCCCGCGCAACAGGGCGATGCCAAGGACCTGGTCTGTGTTGCGGGCGCCCATCAATATCCCTTCCAGGCGAGGCCGTCCCATGAGACGGAAAGGGGATCCCTCAACACGATCTCCCCGACAACCGCGCCCCCGGCCACCAGACCCAACCGGCTGCCGCGCAGGTGCCAACGCACCGTGGATCCGGCCGCGGCGAAGGGTACCGCCACTGCGGTGTTGCCCCCGAAGGTCCATCCCGGAGCGGGGGGCCCCAGCGGAAGGGAAACGTTTCGGACCACCTGGACAAATTCCGAAGACAGGTTGATTCGCGCGATCGACCTGGTCTGGGTGGCCACGCAGGCGGCGGGGGCTCCCGCGGATTCGTCCCACACGGCGGCGAACTGGATGGCCGTCATATTTTGACAAGCCATCTGGGCGTCGGCGTTCAGGTCCGAAATCAGGAGGATCCTGGCATTGGCGGGGGCCGAGGCGACAAGTTCCGCGGATGCGGGCGTCTGGGTCCAGCCAGCGGCCAGCACGGGCCGGGTGGACACAGGCGTCCAGGCCGGATCCGGAAGGTAGGCGCGGTTCCAGCCGTCGGGATTGCGGGAAAGCCGGGCGACGGGCAGATCGGAAAGAAGCGCGAGCGTCGCTGCCCAACTGGTGGCGGAAGGAATGTTGGCGTTGCGGCGCACCTGCTCCCGGACAAGTTGGGAGAGGGTCTCCAAGGTCTTGCGTTCCGCGTCGGCGCGCGCATCGCGGATCGATTGCGACACGGTGGGGACGATCGCCCCCGCCAGGATCGCCAGGATCGCCAACACCGCGACCATCTCGATGAGCGTGAACCCGCGGGAGTTCTTCACTGGCGCACCCCCGAGCTCATGCCCAGGATGGGCAGGAAGATGGCCATGGCCACCACTCCCACGATGGCCACCAGGGTCACGATCAGCATCGGCTCCACGATCGCGAAGACCCGCTTGACCTTCCGGGGGACCTCCTCTTCGTAATACGCCGCCACATGGTCCAGGGAGCGATCGAGATCGCCGGAGGATTCGCCGGCCGCGATCATGCGCACGGCCATGCCGGAAAAGATCCCGCTGCCGCGCAGCGACTGGGCGAGACTCCCGCCTTCCCGCACGTCCCGCAGGGCGAACGACAACGCCCGTGCGAACACCGCGTTTCCCACCAGTCCGTGGCACAGCTCGAGGTTTTCCAGGATGGACAGGCCCGAGCGGTGCAAGACGGCGGCATTCTGGGAGAACCGCGCCTGGGCGATCATGGAATTGAGTTCGCCGAAGACGGGAAGCTTCAGGAGCATCCCGTCCCAAGCCAACCGGAATCCCTCGCTTCGTTTGCGGCCTTGGGCGATTCCCGTGATCGCGGCCACCACCACCACGACCACCAACCACCAGATCTCCTTGACCAGATCCGAAATCAACAGGACGATTTTCGTCACCAAAGGCAACGGAACCTTCAGGTCCACCAGGATCTTCGCGATCCCCGGCACAACGGAAGAAAACAGATACAAGACAAAAACCGACAGCAACAGGGAAACCACCACCGGATAGGTGGTGGCTTGGCGGATGTCGCCGGAAAGACGCTCCTGCCAATCCAGGTGGGCCCTCACCCGGCCCAGTGCTTCGGGAAGGGATCCGGAACGTTCGCCCGCCTTGACCATCCCGCGCAGCTCCTCGGAAAACACGCGAGGGAATTTCTCCATGGAGCCCGCCAGACTCTCGCCCGCCTCCACCGCCAGATAGACCTGTTCGACCACGTAGCGAAACCAGGGATGTTTGGTCTCCTGAGAAAAATCCCGCAACGCGGTGGGAATCGACACTCCCGCCCGCACGAGAGTCCCCAGGAAGGTGCAGAGCTCCGACAATTCCCGTCGCGGCACCTTGCGCTCGCCCACCGTGCGTTTGGGGGTCGCGACCGCGCTGGTCGCTCCTCGATCCTGTCCGATGGAAACGACGACCTTTCCCTCCAGGTCCAGCTTGCGCTCCAGCTGGGCGCGGCTCTCCGAGGCGGCCACCGCGCTATGGCGATGTCCGTGCTCGTCCACCCACGAGTAGCTGAAGACAGCCATCAGCCCACCGCCCGCAGCACATCGTCCACATGGACGATTCCCAAGGCGGCCTTGGCCAGCCCATCGTCGAGCATCGAGGTCATCCCCCCGGCGCGGGCGCATTCGCGGATGCGATCCTCGCCGGATCCATCCCGGATCGCCTTGGAAATCTCCCCGTCCACCAGCAGGACCTCGTAGATGGCCAACCGCCCCACCGTGCCCAACCCGAAACACGATTCGCACCCTTGTCCTTTGCGGTAGCGGCCCTTGGGGTCCGCTTCGATCCCGCGGGAAGCCAACGTCGCGACCGAATCGGGATCGTCCACGGCGCATTGCGGACAGATTTTGCGCACCAGTCGCTGGGCCAGCACCGCAACCAGGGCGGAAGAAAGGAGATAGGGCTCCACGCCCATGTCCACCAACCGCGACACGGCGCCGGCCGACGTGTTGGTGTGGAGGGTGGAAAACACCAGGTGGCCCGTCAACGCGGCACGAGTGGCCAATTGGGCGGTCTCTTCGTCGCGCACCTCGCCCACCAGGATCACATCGGGGTCCTGGCGCAACAAGGCGCGCAATCCCGCCGCGAAGGTCATTCCCTGGTCGGCTTGGATCTGGGTCTGGCGGATCATGGGCAGACTGTATTCCACCGGGTCTTCCAGGGTGAAGACGCTGCGCTGGATCGCATCGATCTGACCCAGCGCCGCGTACAGGGTGGTGGTCTTTCCCGATCCCGTGGGGCCCGTCACCAGGATGACTCCATGGGGCTGCCGCAAGGCCAGCTGGAACCGGGCGCGATCCGCCTCCCGAATGCCCAGCAGATCCAGATCCAGCAGGACGTTGGATTTGTCCAGCACGCGCATCACCACGGACTCGCCGTACTGGGTGGGCAATGTGGAGACGCGCAGATCTATCCGCCTCCGAGCGATGGAAAACGCGATGCGACCGTCCTGCGGCACGCGATGTTCGGTCACGTCCAAGCCCGCCAGGATCTTCAAGCGCGCGATGATGGCTCCCTGCAAAGGCTTGGGGAGGATCGCCTCCTGGTGCAGAACACCGTCGATGCGAAGCCTCACCCTGACCATGCCTTCTTCCGGCTCCATATGGATGTCGGTGGCGCGCCGGCGCACGGAAAGGGCGATCACCTGGTCCACCAATCGCACCAATGGCGCGATCCGTCCTGCTTCCGCCACATCGACGATGCTCGCGGAAAGGGCCGCGTCCACCAGATCGTCCAGGGATTCGCCCTGCACGTATTTTTGGGAGATCGCGTCCTGGATGGCTTGGGCGGGCGCGGCGAGCACCTCCAATCCCAGTCCCGTGATGCGTTCCACCACGTCGATGGCCACCACGTCGAACGTGTCCGCCATGGCGACAGTCAGAATCTGTCCGTCACGGGCGAGCGGGAGGAGCTGGTGCTTGTGGGCGATCTCCAACGGCACCAGCGAGAGCACCTCGGCGTCGATCACCGCGTGCACCACGTCGACGAATCCTGCCTGGGCGTCGTCGGCCAGGAGCCGCGAAACCGCCTCGGCTTTCACGAAGCCGAATCGCTCGAGGATTTCGCCGAGGAATCCGCCTTTGCGCTTTTGTTCGCGCAAGGCAAGTTGCAGTTGTGCCGAAGAAAGAAGCCCCGCCTCCAGGAGCCTCTCCCCCAGCATTTTCGGCTTGCGAGGGGGGGTCGGATCCGACATGGAGCCTCCGGTTGGCGCTATTTGTGCGCGATGTAGACCGTCATGGTCCCGCCGGCGGCGGCGGCCCACTTGACCTTGCCCAGGGTCTGGCGCTGGGCGGCGGTGGCGCCGATCCCCGCATCCATGATGATGTCGAACTTGTTGAATTCGGCTTCGCTCACACCGGTGAAGGTCACCCACACCACTTGGTTGGTGTTGGTGAGCGATCCCGTCGCACCACCGTTGAGAGAAAAGTTCGGAGGGGCCGCTCCCGCCGCGTTGAGGGCGGCGGCCGCGAGGTTCGCCCCGATCACCATGGTGTTTCCGATGGGCGGATTGGCCACGTTGAGGTTGGGCATGTAGGGCCCTCTGAATTTGGGCCAGGAACCGGTGGTGGCCGGGGCTGTTCCCAGATTCAGGACATACGGGAGACTGTAGGCGGTCATCACACCGGCGGCGTTTCCGTTGCTGTTGGCGGGAGCACCGGCCGCGTTCAGGGGAAGCAGGGTTCCCACGTCCGAGTAGTACTTGGCCACGGCCGATTCCAACGTCTTGATGGTGCTGGTGGCCGAAGTGATCTTGGAATCGTTGATCGCCTCGAAGATCCGGGGCGCCACGGCCGCCACCAAAATGGCGATGATCGCCAACACGCCGATCATTTCGATCAGAGTGAAACCGCGTCTGGTACTGGACTTGCTATCGAGGTGAAGCGGGATCTGGATCTTCATGGTGGTCCCTTCCGAAGTGGGCTGGTGGGCATTGGGAGGTGAGGCGGATTGCCGAGGTCTGCCCCACGGTACCATTCATGGATTCGATGCTTCCACAATTTTCGTCACGGGATTCTCTCGCTTACCTTTCCGTCCCGCCTATGCCCAATCATCATCGACTGATTCTTGTCCAGCCGGAAATCCCAGAAAACATCGGTTTCGCGGTCCGCGCGATGTCGTGTTTCGGTTGGACGGACCTCGCTCTGGTCGGAACCGGGAAACCCGATCCCCAATCCGCAGCGTACCGCACTGCCACGCTCGGAAAGGACATCCTCGACCGCTGCACGGTGCACGAAGACCTTCCTCAAGCCTTCGGCCAAGCGCGGACCACCATCGCCTTCACGCGACGCCCGCACCAGAAGGGGCTTGTGGACTTGCCACAACTTTCACAGCGAACGGATCTCGACGCACCCTGGGCACTTGTCTTCGGGCGCGAATCGATCGGGCTGACCTCCGAGGAGGTTTTGCAATGCGACCTTGCCTGTCGCATTCCCACCGACCACCCCACCGGATCCTTGAACCTCGGTCAAGCCGTCGCCATCGCACTCTCCGGTCTGCACGCCACGGTACCTGCCGTTCGCGACCCGGCCAAAGGAGCCGCCCTAGCGATCCTGCGCGAAGACTGGGTACGCCGGATCCTCGCCAACGCCGATGCCCACTTGCATCCGGCGCGACAAGAGGCCGGCCGGCGCCATCTGGCCGCCCTGTTGCGGCGCCTGCGACCGACCCGCTCGGAATTGCGGTTTTTGGGTGGCCTGCTGGAGAGGATGTCGAGGGGGAATTCTGCCGCAAAGCATTGATTCCTAGTCACTTGGCGGTGCTGTGATGCTCGGCAGGGCCCATCGAATGTGCCTTACGACAAAAAAAACACAGGAAAAGCCCATTGCAAGCCGTCGAGCGCGGTGATATGTTCCTCCCTAACGCGCCACCGCGCGTCGGTGCGATTCTCCCAAAAAACCTTCCCTCAAGGAATGCACATGAACAAGACCGATCTCGTCGCCAAGGTCCAAGAACTCGCCCAGCTGGAAAGCAAGGCTTCTGCTGAACGCGCAGTGTCCGCCGTTTTGGACGCACTCGTCGAAGGCCTCAAGAAGGACAAGTCCGTCGCCCTTGTCGGCTTCGGCACCTTCGAAGTCAAGGAGCGCAAGGCTCGCACTGGCGTGAACCCCTCCAATGGCGAAAAGATCAAGATCGCCGCCTCCAAGACCGTCGGTTTCAAGGCCGGCAAGGCCCTGAAGGACGAATTCAACAAGGCCAAGGGCGGCAAGAAGAAGTAATCGCCAGGGGCCCGTGTAGGGCGCCTCCAGGCTCGAACCCCTTCACCGGCACCCCCGGCGGAGGGGTTTTTCGTTTCTTGATTTCGCCTGTGTCCATTCTCCTGCTCAAGTTGTGGGGCTAGACATCCGATGAATTGCATGGATCGAAGGAGCTGGTTGCCTCCATCCCGACGATCCGACTTGGAAGGCAAGGATGCCATCCGAGGGGAACCACGCAAGGAGGATGTGTCATGCGTATCTATAACAACGTCAACTCGGTCAACATTCAGAACACTCTGAGCAACACAAACTCGAACATGACGAAGTCCCTGGAGAAGCTGTCTTCCGGACTTCGCATCAACCGAGCATCGGACGATTCGGCGGGTCTTTCCGTGTCGGAAGGCCTTCGTTCCCAGATCCGCGGCAGCCAGATGGCGTCGAGAAATGCCAACGACGCGCTTGCCATGCTGCAGATCACCGAATCGGGCACGCAACAGATCACAGATTCGCTGCAGCGCATGCGCGAATTGGCGGTCCAGTCGTCCAACGGAACCTACACCAACACCGATCGCGGCTATATCCAGCAGGAATACGCGGCGCTGGCCTCGGAAATCAACCGAATCGCCTCCGCCACCACGTACAACGGTCTCGAGATGCTGACGGGAACCACCCAGTTCTCGTTCCAGATCAGCGCGGCCTCCAGCGGCACCAGCTCGACGATCAGTTTCACTTCGATCAACCTCGCGTCCGGCTTGTCGTTTGGCGGTGTGTCCTTGCAATCGGCCGCTCAGACCGCGATCGGCTCCATCGACACCTTGCTGGCATCGGTGTTGTCCCTGCGGTCCACGGTCGGTTCGACCATGAACCGCTTGAGCACCACGGTTTCCAACCTGGGCGACATGGTGACCAACCTGACAGACGCCGAAAGTCGAATCCGCGACACCAACTTCGCATCGGAAACGATGCAGTTCACCCGAAACCAGATCTTGACCCAATCCGCGCAAAGCATGTTGAGCCAAGCCAACCAGTTGCCGTCCGGAGTGCTCGGACTCCTCAGATAATCCTTGCCAGGTTTCCCTCGTCCAGGCCCGTTCCCGCACCCCGGGGGCGGGTCTTTTTGCTTCTATTGGGAAATGCGGCTCATCGCCTGCCTCATCGCCCGCGACGAACAGGACAACCTCCCTCGTTGCCTTCGCTCCCTGGTCGGGGTGGTGGATGGAATTTGCCTGGTCGACACCGGCTCGACAGACTCCACGCTCGCGATCGCCCGATCGTTCGGGGCGCAGGTCCAAAGCATTCCGTGGGAAGACGATTTCGCCAAGGCGCGCAACGCGAGCCTGGAAATTGCCGACGGCGATTGGGTCCTGCAGGTGGATGCGGATGAAGAACTGGACCCCCGATGCGCGATGGATTTGCGCGCGGCCCTTTCCAGCGACGAGTGGTGCCATCTGGTCGAGGTGGAACTGCGCGATGGAACTGCGCAGTCCGGAAAAGTGCTGCTTCCGAGGCTTTTTCGCCTGCATCCTCGGATCCGCTACCGGCGCGCGTTGCACGAATCCGTCCTGGAATCGCTGGAGGAACTGGGCGCACCTCCTCCTGGGGCATCACGCATCCGGCTGATCCACCACGGCTACACGCCAGAATCTGTCGCCTCCCGCTCCAAGCACGAACGCAACCTTCGCATCCTGCGCAAGGTCCGCGAAAGCGGCGAGGCCGACGCGTACGATCTCTACAAGCTCGCCACCACCCTCCCCGCCTGGGGAGAAGCTGCTCAGGAACGCTCCGATCGCCATCGCGAAGCATGGGTCCGGTCGTTGGAAGCCCCACTGGCACTGCGCCGACAGTGGCCCTGGTGGCAGACGCTGGCCAGGAGCTTCGCCCTGGACCTGGCGCACACAGGTCGGTTTTCCGATGCCTGGTCGGTGCTGGAGGAAGCCCAGAGCGCCGGAACGCCCCCCGAGCTGGAATCCGCCCGCGCAAGACTGCTGTTGCGCGCCGGACACCACCAGCTAGCCTGGGAGCGAGTCCAGGCAGCCATGACCCTTCCCCGCTCCATCGGCCTTGCGGCCACCAACGGAAGCGACCAGGCGTCCACCCTCCATCTTGCCGCCCAGTGCGCCTTGGCGTGCGGACTCGATCCGGATCCCTACCTCCAGGAGGCGTCCGGTCTAGGCTCCTTGGCCGCCCGATGCGACCTCGCCGTGCGCCGGATCAAGCGCAACCAAAATGCAGGATGGAAGGAGCTCGATCAGATGATGCGTGTCTCCCCCGAGCACCCGTTGGTCCTGCTGGCAGGGTCGGAGGCCGCACTCGCCCATGGGGATCGCTCCACTTCCGATCTGCTCCTGTCGCAAGCCGTCCGCACGCCTTCGGAAGCAGCCGAAAGAGGCAAGGCGCGCCAGTGGATGCGCGCTTGGCTGGACGGCGCCACTCCCTCGTTCGACCTCCATCCCAGCGATGCGGAGAACGCCGCCGCGCAGGGCTTGGATCGCATCAGAAGAGGCTTGGTCTGGACACCGGATCCGTTTTTGGAGCCTCGCTTCCTGCGCTCGTGCCTGGCGGACTTCCTCGAGGCTTTGCTGCAGGCGGGACATGCGCAGACCGTCCGGAAGTTCGCGCTCCACGCCAAGTCCCAGGACTCCGCCCTTCCCGGCATTTCCACGCTGGTCCTGGAAGACTGACTTCCTCCGCCACGGCGCTAGGACAGTTCCAGGATTCCGTACTTCAGAAGCCAAGCCATGATCCATCGGGTTTCCTCGAAGGCCCTGCCGGTGCGTTGGCAGACCTGGAGAAGATGGCTTTCCACGGTCCGTGGTCCTGAACGCAATGATGTGACAAGTTCCGTCAACAATCGTCCATCGACGACTTCCAGCAGATCGGTGAAGGTGGGAGGCATCGGGATGCGCCCCTCCAGGATCATCCGCCCCAACTCCGACAGCGCAACCTCTCCCCGCCAATCCCCCGGCGCGCCGGTTGCGAAATGACCGAACATTTCCTCGGCCAGCAAGATTTCCGGATCGCTCGTTCCACTACCAGGAACAGCCGCTTGGGCGCAGCTTTCTGAAAGGTTCGCCCAGATTCCCGCCAACGATTCCACCACCGATCTCCAGGCGAACCGTTCTCTTGCCCGGCGTCGGCCTTGTTCACCCATCCGCGAAGCGAGGTCGGGATCCTCCAGCAGCGTCTGGAGCGCCGTGCGCAACCGTCCAGGGTCGCAGGACACCCCTTGGCCCAACGCCAGTTGGGACAGTCCCGGCTCCAGGATCTGGCGCAGCGCCGTCAAATCCTGCGGGGGGGGAGCCCATCGCGTGGGCACCAAAAACCCGCTCACGCCGTCCTCCACCAAATCCTTGTAGCCATCCCAATCGGAAGCCACCACCGCAAGCCCGGCGGCCATTGCTTCCACCACGGAGATCCCGAAGGTTTCCTGGAAATTGTCCACCGGCGAAACGAACACATCCGACGCCCCCAGGAGATCGGCCTTGGCGGCATCGTCCAGGTCGGGCATCAGTCGGACGGAATTTGACAGATCGAGCTCCTCGATGGTCTGTGCCAACGAACGCAGGTCGCCTCCGGTCGCGCCTCCCGCCAACACCAGGAGCTTCCCTCCGCTGACTTCCCGCATCATCCGCCACTGGTAGAGCAACGGATGCAGGTCGGCCTTGCTGGTCGCCGAGATGCGTCCCAGCCAGGTCGCCACTCTGGCTTCGGGGGCGATGCCCATCCGGGATCGCGCCAGGGCTTTCGGAGGTGGCTGGAACGCGGTCTGGGGCACCCCCAGAGGCGCCATCTCCAACCGCGCGGGAAACGCGCATCCCTCCACCTGGGCGACATGGCTGACCTGGTTCGAGAAGGCTTCCCTGCCGGCCTTGCTGGTGCAGAGGATCGCATCGTGGGCACCCAGAGGCGAGCGGACCAGTCTCCCGAGCGAACGAGGCATGGACGGCTCATCCAGGCTGTGGATGGTCCCCGTGAGAGGGAAAGGGCGTTGGGACCAACGCGCGCGCGCCCAGGCCAAGGAAGGCAGATACCTGCCCCATCCCCCGGAATGCATGACCTCCCACGCGGGATCCACCAATGCCTTGGGAAGCTCCAACTGCAGGCGCAAACGGCATCGTGCCAACAAACGCGCTCCATCAGGGAGCGAACGCAAAAACTCTTCCAGCCGACTGCGTTCCGCATGCGTGGGACAGAAGAATTCGTGAAGGTCGTAGGGACCATGGCGCAGGAGTGCCTCGAGAAAGGTCGCGTTGGCCACCAACCTTCCCAGGCGCAGGGTTCCCGATGATTCCACGAAGGTATCGACACTCCCGAAGATCCGCATGGGCGCAACAATACCACCTGATCCATCCGCTGCCCAACCACGGCCGTCCGTGCGGGGTGCACGGGGTGTTCTACGAAAAAGGCACAACCAGCTGCAAAGCGCCGAGTTATCCTGGATATACGCGGGCTCACTCCTCGAGACTCCGCCTCTTCCCGCCCTCCGGAACGCGCCCGGAGGGCGGGGAAATTCTTCCCTCCGGACCTGCCCGGGGAGGCTCTCGAAGATATTCTCCGGCCAGCTATTGCTTTCGAAAAGTTCCGGCAGTAAACTATGAGAAGCGGCCCGCACAGGGCGTCGCCTGGAGAACACGAAAGATCACTCAGACAGCCAACATGAAATGGTCCGACGGGACTTCCACCGTGTGGACGGAATCTGACTAAAGGGCCCCTCGCACGGGGGGTCCATGCTCCGCGGGAGGCGCTTGCGCGCCGGCTTTCCCGGGAGGATCGAACCAGAGAAGACGATTGGGCCGGGGTGGAAACTCCGGCCTTTTTCGTTCGCACGCCTGTGAGTCAAATTTTGTCAACCCCTCTTTTTCGAACGAAAATTCCCGGAGCTATTGCTTTTGCTCGAATCTCCCCGTAACGTAAAGGAAGCGGCCCATCCAGGGTCGCATGGAGACGTGGACACTATCCGCAAGACAGAACCGACATGCGGCTCCGGCGGGACCTCCAACCGAGCGGACGGAATCTGACAAATCAGGAGCCTCCAAGAGAGGACCTACGCACCGCGGGACGCGCTTTGGCGCCCGATCCCCGCGACGCGAAACCACGAGATGGGAAGGGCCGGGACGCAAGTCCCGGCCCTTCATCGTCTTGGCGCGGAGTCCGGCCTTCCAGATGGCGGAGCACCTGAAAAATGATCTATGGGAAATGCACTTCTATGCCATTCTAAAATCGATAATGTCTCGATAGATTAATGGATGTGGAACAAAAAACCATCTACGACTACAACGACTTCCGCGCCTTTCTGGGGGATTGGTACGCCTCCGAGAAGCTTCGCCGGGGAAAGTTCACCAAAGCCGAAGTGTCCCGGTTGCTGGGACTTCCCAATTCGCGCAACTACTTCTCCGACCTTCTGGGGGGCAAGGAGCTTTCCGAAACCTTCCTGGAGCGCATGGTGGCCCTCCTGGCGCTGGGTGCCGCCGAGGCCCGCTACTTCCGCGCCCTGGTGCGGTTCCAGCAAGCCCAGACCCCGGAAGATCGCGACGAGCTGCTGGAACGCTTGGTGGCCCTCAACCGATCGCCTCGCACCTTCCTGGACGGCGCACGCCTGGAATACTTCCGCCATTGGTGGCACGGCGCGGTGAGGGCGCTTCTGGATACGGGCGATTTCGCCGACGAGCCCGAGCGCATCGCCAAAACGCTGATCCCGTCCATCACCCCCAAGCAAGCCAAGGATTCGCTGGCCCTGTTGGATAGCCTTGGCCTGACGGCCAAGAATGATCAAGGCTTCTGGAAGCCCACCGATCGGGCCGTCTCCAGCCCGGAAGGCTTGCGCGAAGACCTTTTGCTGCAGCTCCAGATCCAGCAATTGGACCTGGTGCGTCAAAGCCTCCTTCGCAGGAAGGCCCCCCGCCGCCTGGTGGCCACGAACGTGGTCTCCGTCAGCCAGGACGGATTCCGTCATCTCCTGGAGCGCATGGAAAAGACCCGTTCCGAAGTCCGTTCCATCGTCCACAAGGACTCACTCCCCGCCGAACGCGTCTGCCAGGTCGTGATCGCCCTGGTCCCACTCACCGAAGAAAAGGTTTCCCGATGATCCGCCGCCACTCCACGATCGCCGCGCTGGCTTTCGCCGCCGCCCTGCTCAGCTCCTGCGGCTCCGATCCGCAGACCGGCACGTCCAGCGAGACCCAGACCGAACTGCAACTGCTCGCGGACAATTCCCGGTGGATCACCAAACCCCAATCCGGCACCTCATCGGGGGCAGCTCCGGCGGCGCGGCGTGCGACAACCGCATCGAAAATGGCGGCGGCGGATTGTCCACCGGACTCTTCCACCTACTACCACGGCATCGGAGGGTTTGAACGTGTTTGGCGAGGCTCGTGTGCGGCATCTCCAGATTCTCTGTCTCAGATCCGACACAAGAGAAGCCTGAAACACGGCCCAAGCGGATCCGTGTTTCAGGACTTCCTGGAAACCGAATCTCGGGAAGCATGGATCGCCGAAGGCCATGGCCGCATGCGTCTACGCGGAAACTTAGAACTGAAGCTCGACACATTCCGGGTGGCAATGGATGGCGCAGGGATGTCCGCGTTCTACCAATTTCGCTTCTCGGAAAACTGCACCTTCGAATACCGCGCCACCGCAACGCCCACGGAATCCGGTTACATCATGCCCGAAGTCGTCAGGTCCGTGGTCACCTGCAGGGGAAAGGCCGTGGGGTTTGTCGTCTGGAACAGCTCCATGGGCATGCAGGTCCAGGACCTGGAAGGACGAAACATCCGTCCCCTTGCGCGCCCAGAGGCCACCTTCCGAGAAGACAGCCTTGGCCTGCAGCTGATCGAACTTACGCCAAGGTCGGAAACCGACAAGACTCCGATCGGTGGCAAGCTGCGGCTTAGGCTTCTGGACGACGAGATCCTTCCCGACACGGCGACGTTCTGGGCCCGCGACACCGGTGGGTTCGGGAGCTACCTGACCTCCTGGTCTGGCAGAGCCTATCGGGACGGCTCCTTCGAAGCAGACTTTTCTTATGCCCCGTACAAGCCCTGGCAGATCGAGGTCCGCGGGGGTTCCTGGGAAGCCATTTCCTCGCCCATCCTTCCCTAAAGCCTGGCGCGCTTTCCGCGCCAAGCCTTTGGACATAGGCGTCATGGCAAATTATGTTGGAGGAAGCGACCCACCTCGGTCGCTTCCCCAACGCATTCCTCGATTCCCTCTCCCAGGAGCCCCGCGTCATGTCCACGTCCCCTTCGCAGACTTCCGCCCAGCCCGAAGCCGCCCTTTCCGATTGGTTCGGTGTGGAGGTACGCCGCCCTGCCGACGCCCCCACCCCCGGATCGGCGCGCGAATCGAATGCCTCCAGTGCCACGCCCACAAGCTCCGATCCCGGCACGAACCCATACCCCACCCGGCCCGTCTCGCGCCCCATCCCCGCACATGATCTGGACAGCGCCCCTCCGAGAAATCGCAACCGCGTGCTCCTGGGAGTCGTCACGCTGGTGGCAGGACTTTTCCTCCTTGCTCTTTTCAATTCCAGCGGGATGTCCCTCATCTCCCCGCTGGTGATGGTCGGCTTGGGCCTTTTTCGCATCGCCACAGGCCTCTCCGATGACTGATCAAAAAAAGCCCCGCTCTCCGGTACCGGAGAGCGGGGCGATCCATCCTCTTCGCTTATCGCAGATCTAGATTACAGGGCATGCGCCCCAGCGACACCAGTCCAGAAGCATGGAAGATCCAGCTCGATATCCTGCGTCGCAAAGGTCCTGAGGAGCGATTCCTCATGGCTTGTCGGATGAGCGAAGATCTCCATGGCTGGGAAGCTGGCCGATTCGATGCGGCCGAGCCCCCGTACCGATCCGAAAAATGACCCCTGATCGTGTCTTGGCTGAGGTTTCCTCCCTCCTCGAGCAGGCGGGAATTCCGTACATGGTCACAGGCTCCTTCGCGAGCTCCATGCTCGGAATCCCCCGGAGCACCCGCGACCTGGACATGGTCATCTCCCCGGCGGAAAACCAGATCGAAGCCTTGATCCAGGCATTTGACGATAATGTCTGGTACATCGATCCCTTCGTCGTGCGCGATGCGGCCCTCCATCGATCCATGTTCAATGTTGTCCATCTCGATTCTGGCTGGAAGGTCGATCTGATCTATCGCAAGGAGCGCCCCTGGAGTCGGGAGGAATTCTCTCGTCGACGCGCCGTCGAAATTGCAGGAGTGTCCGTGATGTTCCTGCGGGCGGAGGACTCCATTCTCTCCAAGCTCGAATGGGTGCGCCAGGGAGGATCTCTCCGCCAGTTGGAAGACGCCGGTGCGGTTCTGGACATGCAGGGTGACTCGCTGGATTTTGCCTACCTCGAGCGCTGGGCGAAGGAACTTGGCGTCGAGGATTTGCTCGCAAAAATCCGCGCATAAAAAAGCCCCGCTCTCCGATTGCCGGAGAGCAGGGCTTCCCATTTCAATTCCCATGAGACAATTCTTCAATCGTCGATTTTTGGCCCGGATGGTGGATGCAGCCGAAGCGACATGACCCCGAAGCTGTCGCGGATGCAGGTCCTCCCATTCCGCTATCACGGAATGGGAACCCTGGGGACAGCGAGCGGGGAGGGGAGCAAGGATGCGCCGCCAGACCGCCAAAAATCAGCCCTTGTTTTGGGCCTGCTCCTCCGCAAAGCTGAAGCTGATGGCGTGGTAGCCCGCATCCACGTGGATGAGCTCGCCCGTGATGCCGCGCGCCATGTTCGAAACCAGGAAGGCGGCAGTATCGCCGACTTCGTCCGTGCCCACGTTGCGGTGAAGAGCGGAACGATTTTCCGCGATCGATAACATCTTGTTGAAGTCGCCGATGCCCTTGGCCGCCAAAGTGCGGACGGGACCTGCGCTGATGATGTTCACGCGGATGCCCTGCTTGCCCAAGTCGTGGGCCAGGTACTTGGCGGAACATTCCAACGCGGCCTTCGCCACACCCATTACGTTGTAGTGCGGGATCACCTTTTCGCCGCCGATGTACGACAACGCAACGATGGAACCGTTGGGATTCATGGCGGCCACGGCGTGGTGCGCGAGGGCGGTCAACGAGTAGGCCGAAATATCCAACGCGGTGACGAAGCCGTCACGAGACGTGTCCTGGAATTCGCCATCCAGGTCTTCGCGCTTGGCGTAGGCGATGGCATGGACCAAAAAGTCGATCTTGCCGACTTCCTTCTCCACCGCGGCAAACAACGCCGAAATGGATTCGTCCTTGGTGACGTCGCATTCGAACAACGGCGCGGTCTTTCCTTCGCCTTGAATCAGGGACTCAACCGAACCCTTCAGTCGCTCGGAGGGGTAGCTGAAGCAAAGCTCAGCCCCTTGCTCCCAACACGAGCGGGCGATGCCCCAGGCGATGGAACGCTGGTTGGCGACGCCGGTGATGAGTCCTTTTTTGCCTTTGAGAATCATTGCGTGTCCTTTCGATTCGATTAGGGAAGGAAAATGGCCTGGTCGCGACGCGGGCCCACCGACACCATGGCGATGGGAGCGCCGACAAGTTCTGCCAGGCGTTCGAGGTAATTCTTGGCCGCCGGAGGGAGATCGCTCCAGGAAACCGCGGCGGATGTGTCCGAAAGCCAACCGGGCAGAGTCTCGTACACCGGCTCCACCTTGGCGAAATCGTTCACTTGCACGGGAAGGTCGTCGATCTGGCGTCCGTCGACGGTGTATCCGACGCAGACCTTGATCTCGGCGAGCTTGTCCAGGACGTCCACTTTGGTGATCGCCAGGCCGGTGATCCCGTTGACACGCACGGCCTTGCGGACCACCATCGCATCGAACCATCCGCAACGGCGCGGCCGTCCGGTGGTCGCACCGAATTCGCCACCCCAGGTGCGCAGGCTTTCGCCGAGCTGGCCGTCGAGTTCGGTCGGGAACGGCCCGTTGCCCACACGCGTGGTGTAGGCCTTCACGACGCCGATCACGCTCTGGATGGCGGTGGGGCCCACGCCCGAGCCGCAACAAGCGGAGCCGGCGATGGTGTTGGAGCTGGTGACGTAGGGATAGGTCCCGTGGTCCACGTCCAGGATGGTGCCCTGGGCACCCTCGAACAGCAGGTGCTGACCGGCCTTCATCGCGCGTTCCAGCACCAAAGAGGCATTGGCCACCAGCGGCGCCAATTTCCGTCCGAATTCCAGGTAGTCGGAAACGATGGAACCAGCCTCGAGCGCCGGGGCGTCGTAGATCTTGGTGAACAGGAGGTTTTTTTCCACCAGGATGGACTCCACCTTGGCGCGAAGACCTTGCTCGTCCAGAAGGTCGCACAGGCGGATGCCGCAGCGCGCGACCTTGTCCACGTAGGCTGGACCGATCCCGCGACCGGTGGTTCCGATGGCGTTCTTGCCGGCGGCTTCTTCCTTCAAGCGGTCCAGTTGCTTGTGCCAAGGCATCACGATCTGCATGTTCTCGGCCAGCCAAAGCCGACCGCGAACACTGAATCCGCGTCCTTCCAGCTCCTCGATTTCGTGCAGCAACTGGGCGGGATCCAACACCACGCCGTTGCCGATCACGCAAGTCTTGGTGGGCCGCATGATCGCCGAGGGGATCAGGTGGAAAACGAATTCCTGGTCGCCCACCACGACGGTATGGCCGGCGTTGGCGCCGCCTTGGAACCGGATGACGACATCCGCGTGCTCCGCGAGCACATCGATGACCTTGGCCTTGCCCTCGTCTCCCCACTGGGAGCCGACGACGATCGTGTTCTTCATGTTCCTCGCTCCGCGCAAGCACAGCTCGCGCATAGAAAAGCCCGACCACGGAAATCCCCGAGGTCGGGCAAAATCAGAAAACTAGTTCAGTCGAGCCTTGCGAACTCCTGCAAACAAGCCCTCGATCCGCTCGGGCAGTTCCTGGACAAGTTTGGGGTTGGAATCCAGCGCGGCCTTCCAAAAACCCATCGCCCGCACCGCATGGACCTGGGGCTGGTTGCCATCGCGAAGGATATCCACGGCCACTGGATCCAAGGCGAACGCCTGGGCTGCCGAGATGGCCAGCTGCGCTTCGCCGGGACGCAATGACTCCGCGACATGCTCCGCTTCCAGTCCAGGCGTACCGCCTCGCCAGATGGCAGCGATCTCACCGCCCAGTACCAGCAGACTCGCGATTTCGCCGCGAACATCTCGCGTCAGGACAAAGGGGCCCGACGGATATTCCTGCCAAAGCTCTTCCAGCCGCTCCCGAGCACCGCTACCAAAAGCGATCCATTCGATTTCGGGGGAATTGCCGCCCTCCGGCACTCGAAATTGCGCGCCTTTCTGGCGTCGCACGAAATCGGCAGCATCGTCGAGGTTTTCGCCGACATAATGGTCGATCACGGGAACACCGCTGCGCATCAGGCGCAAAAGGACCCGGGTGGGCTCCCAAGCCAGACGGATTCCCCTCGGATCTGGCAGAACCGGCACTCCTGCAAGGGCGATTTCCTCCAAAAGGGAACGGCGCCATTCGAAGAGCTCAATGTCCTGTTTGCCGCAAAGGGAGGCAACGAGGATGCCCGAAAGCTTCCCCCAATCGCCGTGCACCCAATCTTCGTGGAGGAGCACGCCACCCTCGCGGAAACGGAACCCCTGCGGGCCCAACCAGAGCGGCTTGCGACCGGAAGCCAAAAAGGACCTCGTGAGAGGTCCAGCTGACAAATCCCAAAGTGGTGCCACGATCGCGGCACGGGAATGCGCCCCGTCCCGCCGATGGGCGGCTGAAGGCATCAGACCTTCTTGGGGGTGTGCTCGGTGTGCTTTTTCAGGCGAGGGCAGTACTTCTTGAAGACCTTGCCCTTGGCGGTCTTGTTGAGCACCACGGTGTAGTTCTGTTCCTTGGTTTCTTTGCAAACCAGGAAGTAGATCTCCTTACCTGACTTTTTCTTGACGGCCATGGCTTTTTTCCCCTAAATCGTGAAGGGGCAGGAATGTAGCCCCTCCCCCTTCCGCTTTCAAGTGTCCCGACTAGCTTTTCCAAAATCATGACGTGTCGCATCTCCCTGACCGAATGGAATGGCCGTAGAGTCCTGCATCTGGATGGATCGGATTTTCTGCCCCAACAACAATCCGAGGTCCGTGCGCTGGCCAAAGCCATCTTCGATTCGACCACCATCTCTCCAGTGCTCATCGACACTTCCGGTCTCGGTCTGGTGGGGTCGTGCTGTCTGGCTGCCCTGATCGAGCTGGGCATGAACTGCCGTAAACAGGGAATCCTTTGTGGACTTGTCGAGTCCCGATCAGACATCCTGGAGGTGTTCGAGATCGTGAGCATCCACTCCATCCTCCCGGTCTTCTCCTCGAAGGAAGACGCCCTCGAGCAAGGCTGTTGAAAGGTTTGCCGGGTTCTTCCCTTGCGCAATCTCAAGTTGTTTATACATTTGGCCTCCTTACGTAATTCTCGGAGACACGCAGAATGTCCATCACACTCCAGGCCATCCAGTTTCAGAACCTGCGCAGCGATCTGCCGAAGTTCCGCGCTGGCGACACTGTCAAGGTCAACTACAAGATCGTCGAAGGCGACAAAGAACGCATCCAGCCCTTCCAGGGCGTGGTGATCCAAGTTCGCGGCGCAGGCGTTTCCACCATGTTCACCGTCCGCAAGCTCAGCGGCAACGTGGCAGTCGAGCGCATCTTCCCGATGCACTCCCCTCGCATCGCTTCTTTGGAAGTCGTCCGCGAAGGATTGGTCCGTCGCGCTCGCATCTTCTACATGCGCGAGCTCACCGGCAAGGCGACCCGCATCAAGGATCGTTCGACCAAGGACGACCGCTCCAAGGCGAAGGTCAAGGCGAAGGCCAAAGCCAAGGCCTGATCAAACTCGCGGAGGGTTCAACTCCACGAAAAAGGGGAAAGCCTGTGGCTTTCCCCTTTTTTCAGTTTATGTATTTCTTCCATCGGTGCTTCGCCGCAAATCCCACCGGACGAATTGGGCTTCTTTCCTTGCGCAGACGGTCGCTGACATCTCGTTTCAGGGCCTAGCCTTGTCTACCTTTCGAGGTTATGCCCGTTACCGCTCCATTTGATTGGGAACACATCCAGTGGCACTTGGATCCCGTGGCGATCCAGTTGGGTCCCCTCGCCGTGCGCTGGTATGGACTTATGTACGCTGTCGCCTTTGGCGTCGCCTATTGGCTTGTGACGCGAAGGCTCAAACGCGAAACGTGGGAAATCTCCCGCGACCATGTCGATCGGCTTCTTACCTGGGCAGTGGTCGGTGTCCTGGTCGGCGGCCGGATCGGGTACGTCCTTTTCTATAACTGGGGCTATTTCTCCCAACACCCTCTCGAAATTTTCTTCCCGTTCGGTTCGGACTCGGAAGGGGGTGTTCGGTTCACGGGGATTTCCGGCATGTCCTACCATGGCGGACTGGCCGGGTTCGCCATCGGGCACATCCTCTTCTCGCTGCGTAACCGCATCAATCCCATGCGCTTTGCAGACCTGATCATTCCGGCCATCCCTTTGGGCTACATGTTCGGGCGGTTCGGAAACTTCCTCAACGGTGAACTTTGGGGGCGCGTCACGGACGTGGCTTGGGCCATCCGGTTTCCCGCCGATACGTCCCTGGGTTCGCCGCTCAACGGCATCGCCCCTCCCTTGCGCCACCCCAGCCAGCTCTACGAAGCCTTGGGCGAGGGACTGCTGATGTGGGCCGTGCTGTGGGCGCTCAAAAATCGACCTTTTTTCAAGGGGCGCATGTTCGCGCTGTACCTGATCGGGTATGGACTTGTCCGTTTCGCTGTCGAATTCACCCGGGAGCCCGACACCCAATTGGGATTTGTTCTCGGCTCACTTTCGATGGGACAAGTGCTATGCTCGACCATGATCTTGGTCGGGGCGACGCTTCTGTTCTTCCCGGCCCGCGAGGTTCCCGTCCGGGGGTGAAATGACCAATCTCAACGAGCAACTCTACATCCGCGACCTGCATCGCCATCCGGTCCTCACCTTGGAAGAGGAGCGAGCGTATATCCGTCGCCTCAAGGTGGACCCGGAAGACAAGGATGCACAAGACAGGCTCATCACGGGCAATCTGCGGTTTGTCGTTTCCGTGGCGCGCCGGTACCAAAACCGCGGTCTTTCGCTGCTGGAGCTGATCTCGGAAGGAAACATCGGTCTGTTCAAGGCCGCCCAACGCTTCGACGAAACCAAGGAGGTGAAGTTCATTTCCTATGCCGTCTGGTGGATTCGCCAAGGCATCCAAAAGGCGTTGTTCGATCAGGTGGGCACGGTTCGCATCCCCCCCAACAAGCTTGCCTTGGCGCATCGGTTCAAGCGCGCCTTGGCAAAAAGTGGCGGCGATTATGCCAAGACCATCGAGAGTCCCGAGTTCAAGGACTACGCGGAAGAAATTCCGGAGCTTCTCGAGAAGATGGAAGAAATTTCGCTGAACTCTCCAATCGGCGGGTCCGACGATGGCGAAAACACCACCACCCTTTTGGATATGTTGGGAACCGACGGCGAGCAGGAGCTCGAATCGGAAATGGCCGAGCTGAAAAAAATGCTCGACAAGATGCTGGATGACAATCTGACCGAGCGCGAGGCGAAAGTCCTTCGCATGTACTACGGCATCAACTACAGCAAAGAATTCACCTTCGACGAGATCGGCCGGGAACTCCGGCTAACTCGCGAACGCGTACGGCAAATCAAAAACAAAAGCCTGAACAAGCTTCTGAAGAACAAGGAAGCGCGCGATATTCTCTCACCCTTCCTATCCGGAGGGCCCTCGGACTGAACCGCATGAAGATCAATCGTCGTTTCTGGGTCGTCGGCCTAGGAATCGTGGCTGTCGCCACTGCCGGAGGACTGTGGTGGTGGAAGGCTTCAGGAGGCGTCGTCCATCCTGCCTCCGTTCCCATGGGTTTTCCTTCCGACACCACCTTGTTCAAGGGCCGGGAGGTCCAGCTTCCCGGAAAACTACCCGGCGTGTCCAGCGCCGACCGCAACCTGCTGCAACGAGCGCTGGATGCGCACAAGACCGGCGAAGGGGCTCGCGGCACGGACATGATCGAAGAAATCCTCCGGCGCGCCCCTGCCCTGGCGGAAGCCCGATACTTCGCTGCGTTGTGGAGATACGAAAAGCGTACCGCCAAGGACACGGCCACGGCCGACACGATGGTCCAAAAAGGCCTTTCCTTGGACCCCGGGCACCCTTGGCTGCTCCTATTGCATGCCAAGCGACTCACCAGCCAAAGCAAGCTGAAGGAAGCCCATGAAACTCTGACCAGAGCGATCGACTTCGCGCCGACCTTCCGGGAAGGGATCGAGGAGCTGGCGGCGATCGAGTTGAAACTCGGGAACCTGTTGCGTGCCCAGCGGCTCTCGCAGCTTTCCATTTCGCTCGCCGAAAAAGGCCAGCGCCGGTACGACCTGCTCGCCGAAATTCTTCTGACACGCGAGCGCGACGACTCCGCCTTGGAAGCGGTGAAGCTGGGCTTGCAGCACACGCCGAACGAACCTCGCTACTTCTGGATTCGCGGCTTGCTCGCCGAATCCCGCGGCGATACCGCTTCGGCGCGCAAGGATTACGTGTCCGCCCTGTCTGGAGGCCGTCTGCCCCAAGCGGAAGACGCATTGCGAACGCTGGGACTGAAGCCCCTGCACGGCCCCGCCCGGACAGGAACCGGCATCGGCGGGATCAGCACCAAGCAAACCGGATTCGCCGTGGAGCTCCTCACTCCCCTCACCAGGACCTATCCGCGTTCCGCTCCGTTGCACTTCGCCCTGGGTCGCGCACTACAGGAACAGGGCTACCTTGCGCAAGCGGGAGAATCCTTCAAGCGCGCGCTGGACATCGATTCCACGGTACCAGGGTTGGTCGAGTGGACCCGGGAGAATCGCAAACTTCTGGAAGAAAAAGCGAAAGTCTTCGCCAAATCCCATGGCGACTCCGCCGTTGCCGCAGGACTTGGCGACACCCGCTGGTACGATCTGGGCCATTACCGCATCGCCTGGGGCGTTTCCCAAGAACAATTCATTGCTCAATTCGGTCCTGGGCGCTTCCAAAAACCAGCTCCGAATGTGCTGGCAGAGCGCCGTACCATGTGGGGGATCGAACACTTTCACGGGTCCCGTTTCGATTCTTCCGGTCTTTGGGCAATCCAGGCAGTTCTGCGCGATGCGGGCAAAGCGAGCATCGATTTGCTGGAGGAGGGAATTCGGCTGAATGCTCTCCAGGCCGGCTCCGGTACCTTCAACGAAACCAAGATGTGTCCGCCGTGGGGACAGGTGGAGTCTGTCTGGTGGGAGACCACAGACACTTACGAATTCATGGCGGTGCAGAGCAGCTCGGCCAAACGACTTGGCTTGATCCGCGTCCAGAAAGAACGCGTTCCGGAGGGTGGAATTTGCGCGTTGGTGGCGATGGCAATGGATACAACCCTGCAATGAATCAACAGCGTGACCTGGGAATCGATGCCGTTCGCGGATTTGCGATGGTCTTGATGACCTCCACGCACGCGCTGCGCATGTTCAGACCGGACTCCCTGCCGGACTTCGCCCAATGGCTGTTTCGTATCGAGCCCGTCACGCCCGCCATTTTCTTTCTCGTAGCGGGTTGGGGTCTGTCCCGCAGCCATCGCCGCACTACCGATGTTCCTGCCTGGCGCAAGCGCCAATGGGTGCGCTCGGGGATCTTGTTCAGCATTTCCGCCGCGGTCTTTTTCGCGTATTCAGGTCTCCAGTGGCCGGAGTCCATCGTCTCCACCGGTGTCCTCGGGTGCCTTGCCTGGACGATCGCGATCGGGGCATTGATTCTGCCGCGCACGGCTCTAGCCATCGGTCTGTTGGTCGCCTCCGTGGTGGTTCGCGCGCTCTTCGATTCCCGAGGCATTCGGGTTGATGGGCTCAACAGCGGAACCTTCGCCCTTTTGCCCAACCTACCCATTTTCCTTGCCGGGATCCTCGGCGATCGGCTTCTGGATCGCAACAAGTCCTACGAGGCGATCGCGGGAACCATGGGAGCATTGGTGATCCTGTTCTTGAGTTACAAAATCGGATTTCGCAACCTTTGGGATGGTGACTGGGGCATCGAAAGAAGCACTCAAGAGTACGTCGTCACCATCAAACATTCCCGCAATGGGTTTGCGATGATCTCCGACCTGATCCAAGGTGTCCCCACCCGACCTTTCCTTGCGCGGTTCAATACACCGACTCTGTCGCTTCTGCCCGTGCTGGTCGCTATGGCCGGACTTTGCGGCCAATTTTTCAGCATGGTCACCGACCGTTTCCCGCATCGTTTGACCGCGCTCTCCGCGCTGGGAAGGCACGGTCTGGTCTACTATCTCGCCCATTTCGCGGTTCTGGGTGTCATTGCGGTGATTTTGCCTCCATCCCTTTCCAGCCAATCCTGGACCTGGTTGGTGGTCACTTTCACCGTGGCAGGCCTCGGAATGATTTCGATGTATTGCTTCGATTCCCGAGGAGCTCGCTCTTGAATACGTTCCATCTACAATCCGACCTGACCGAATCCCAGCTTTCCGATTGGTCGAAACTTCCCGAAATCGCCGTCGACACCGAACTTCATGGCTTGCGTCTTGGTCGGGACCAGGTTCTGCTGGTCCAAGTCGGCGACCATCTGGGGAACGTCGCGCTGGTGCGCACGGCAGGTTTGTCGGATTGCCCCCCACGCCTGCGGGCCTTGCTGGAAAACCCCTCGGTGCTCAAGCTCTTCCACTTCGCAACCACGGACGTCGCGTTCCTGCGTCAAAGTCTTGGTGTGAAGGTCGGGCCGTTCTTTTGCACACGAGCTGCGAGCCGCTTGGTGCGCACCTACACGCAGTCGCATGGCTTGAAGGACCTGGTGCGGGAGTTCCTGGGGATCGAGCTGGACAAGCAGATGCAACAGACCGATTGGTCGCGCGAAGACCTGTCGGAACAACAGCTCAAATACGCCGCCAACGACGTGTTGCACCTGGTGGCGATCTACAAGAGCCTCATCCGCATGTTGGAAGCCCGCCCGTCGTTGCCTTCGGGAATCTCGGCGATGGAACTGGCCTCCAAGGCCATGCAGGCGTTGGAACTCCACGTGGAGTTCGTGCTGGCTGGATACGGCGCCGCCGACGGCTGGCGTGTGGATCTGTTCGAACACGTCTAGAATCTCCCGAACCTAGAGCCGCGCTCGTTCCAAGCGGAGAAGCCGCTCCTTGGTGGCCAGGCCACCCGGGGCGGAAAAACCTGTCAGGCCACCGGCACCCACCACGCGATGGCAGGGCACCACCAGGCCGATGGGATTTCGCGACAAGGCTTGTCCCACTGCCCGCGCAGCCCCGGGTTTGCCCATCGCGCGAGCGACCTCGCCGTAGGTGCGCACCTCGCCGGGCGGGATCGCACGAATCCACTCGCACACCTCGCGGGTGAACCGCGTGGCCCCGGACAGATCCACCGCCACTGGTGCGAAGTCCTGGAGATCGCCGGAAAGGTGGCGTCGGATTTTGTCCACAAGATCGTGGATCGGAGGTGGAGGCAGGGCTGCGACCGATCGCGAGTGCTCGGAAGGAGTCCCCTCGGGAAACCCCAGGCGATGGAGCACCGGACCGGCGGGATGTTCCGACCAATCGATCGACCACAGACCCCAGACAGAGCCGAATCTCGACATGTGGATGCTCACAAGCCAGCCCCCCGATCGATCATCGCCATCCGCATTCCCGCCAATGGCGATTTCAGCTTTGCTGTACCCGCAGGCGCCGACGACGCTGGAACCAGACCAGACCCAGCACGGGGAGCAAAATCCAAATTCCAGGCTCGCTCATGCGCGTCTGGGGTCCTTCCCGGCGATCGATGTCCATGTTTCGATCGCCCTGCAGGACTTCCTGTTGTTTGGCACGGAGCATGTTTTCCTGGGTGGCGGTTTCCATGGCCAGGTAAGCGGTGGATCGCGAGAGGATCCCGTGCGCGAAGCTTTCCCGCAGGACCTCCTTCCACGTGGCGTCGCCCGCACGCGCGAACAGCGTCGATTGCGACTCCTTGAGGGCGATGGCCGCGGCGTGCTCCCAGGCCGAGATCTTGGCATCGGAAGACGGAATCCGCGTCGAGTCCGCGAAGGGAAGCAGGACACTGCCGGCATGGAGGGGGACCAGATACTGCCGCCCCTTCCCATCCTTCACGATGCCCACCGAATCGGCACCTGCCAGTTCGTCGAATCGCACGCGTTCGCCGGACTCGAAATCACGACGCGTCAGTGCCCCGGTGCGATCCAGCTGGAGAAAGGCCCCTACTCCGGGCGACGCGACCACGAACTGGTCGAGGTCGTCCTTCAGGAAAACGAAACGCGTCCGATCCGAGACCGCCACGACCACCGGAACGGTGTCCGATCCGCGCCGAAGATTGTCAGATAGGATGTGCTTGAGGGCTCGCTCGAAGAAGAATCCTCCCTCGAAGCGACCTGCGCGATAACGCGTGCTCCAATCGGGGCTCCCGGAAATCTCGCTGCCGCGCACGTTCATGGCGTAGACCTTGACCGACCCCGCTGGCAGCGCCGCACGCTTCAGGAAACTTTCCAGGGATGCCGCCAAGGCCGCGCTCCCGCTTCGGGCCGCCTGGGAGGCATCGAGCACGAAGTGGTAGCGGACCACAGCCAGGCGTTTGGGAAGGCTGGCCAAAGCAGGCTCGGGGATCACCATCCCCAGGCCGGGAAATTCGCGGATGCGGGACCGGTCTTCGCCCCCCAGATCCACCTGGGTCTTCCCGATCCAGAATTTGGCCGGTCTCTCGTGCAGAAACCGGATGGAGGTGCGGCGCGTTTCGCCGTTGGAGAACGGGAACACGCGAAGCTCCAGGTCCGACGATCCCTCCACGTAGCGCAAGAGGCCGGGATCGCGGTTGGTGGCGGTGATCTGGTTGTAGATCCAGGTCGCCGTACGCCGCTCCGCCAACACGCCCTGGTGGACGGAGTCCCCCACGTCCAAGGTGTAGGCATCCACGAACACGTCGCGCGGCAATCCCAACGTGGCTTGGTATTCACCCGGACGAGTGACGCTCCAGGAGTTGTTCGTGTCCGGAATTTGTCTTCGCCGGACCAGGTGCAGATCCAGCCAGGTCGACCCGATCCCCGCGATGCGACGAGCCGTGCTGTCCATCCGGACATCGGCGGATTCCCGGCGCCTGGCCTGGCGCCAAGCAGGCTCCTTGGCAGGGACCGAGGCGACTGGTGAAGGCGAGGGTGCATCGATGGATGGTTCCGACGAACCGAAAAGAGTTTTCAACTGGTCCATGCGGCCCTCCGACAGCGCGAGGTTGTCGAAAATCAGCCAATCGCGAAATTCGTCCAGGTAGGGAATCTCCGAGGCGTTCATTCCGAAAAGTCCGGAGGATCTTCCCCATTTGGCCTCCATGACCTGCAAGCCGGAGACGAAACTTGCCACATCCAGGCCCTCCAGATCCATTGGATGCCCCGGCGCGTCATAGGCATATTCCATCACCAACCGAAATTGCTGGCGCTTCCAAATCGCGTCGGCTGCCACCAAGGCGGGCAGGAGCGCCATGCAAGCCAAGCCGATCCACGGCACCCACCGTCGTGCGGAGCCTTCCCGGAGCGCGAGCCAGTCGGACTGCAAAATCTTGACCACGAACACCCCGGCGATCAGCGGGGACAACATCAGGAATCCAAACCCGATGGCGAACACGGCCACCAAGGAAAGCGGCAAGAATGGCAGGAAAACCAGGAAGAAATACGCGTAGAACGGCGCCAACGCGCACCGCAAGCCAAAGTGGGCAACTCGCAAGGCGAAAGGCCCGCCAAGCGGCAGAACAAACGCGATCCCGCCCACACCCGCCAAAACAAACCACAGTGGATGTCGGAAATTGCCAAACAGAAAATCGAACCCGCGATTGAAGACCAAGCCTCCGATCGGTGCCGCCAGCATCACCGCGAGGCGGATCAGCCAATCCACCGGGCCACCTCGTCGGATCGGGCGCTGGGCCAAACGCCGTCCCAAGGCCACCAGCGCGTAGAAAAACACGGCCGTCAAGCAAACGAACCCGATGGCCATCACCGTCACCAGGGGCAAGTCGGGTGAGAGGGAAACCAAGGGCGCGATCACGGCAAACAGCACGAACAAGCCTCCAGGAATCCCGAACACCCCGGCCAGCTCCACTCCTAGCGCCCGCTTGGTTTGATATTCCGTCCGTCCCTCGGAAAGCGACGCGGCCACTTGGTAAAGGCCCCAGACGATGGGTGGCATCGCAAAGGTGAAAGCCAACCGCAACAAGTCATCTTCCCGGAACACCCATCGCGGGATCGACCGAGGAGCCAGCTCATTGATCCAATAAGTGAACGCGGTCAGGCCAGCGATCCCTGCCAGTGCCGTCAAAGCGCCCACGGACGCGGGCAACGGCCGCTTGCGAAGACCAAACACGCTGCCTACCACCACACTGGTCCCGACGAGCCCCGCCAAGACTCCCAGCGCGATGTGCCACGCCTGGAGGCTCTCCGGCTCGAGGTCCACCGCCACCAGCCGGAATTTCAGGTAGAGAAACCACCCCAGAACCGACAGCGGAGCCGTGGCACAGACCAAAAACCAAAGGGGATGACGCACTGAATTCATGAGGGCTCCGGGGAGAGAAACTTGCGGGCGAACAAATGGACCACGACCAGTGAACAGAAATAGAAAGCGACGCCGATCCAGGTATGGACTTGGGATCGATGGAGATCAAACCAAGGATGCGCTCCTACCAGGAAGATCGTGGCTGCCAAACGTAGTCCCGTGACCACCATGGTGGTGACGCCGGCCAGCACGAGCATTCCCGCGAGCTTCGACCACTGCCGGAGGCGACCTTTCCACGGAAAATGCCAGAAGCAAAGCACCACGGACATCAGGAAAAATCCGGAACCCGCGCAGGAATGGTCCACCAGGATCCGCAAATCCGCATTGCGGTAGCCCTGACCCGCCACCCACGAAAACGGAACATGGAGCAGCGCCTCCACCAATGACACCGCGGGCACCAAAGCCCACCGCACGTGCTCAGGCTGTTCCCAGCGCAAACCGAACTTCCCGGCGCCCAGCAGGACAAGCAGGATCACCGCCTTGATCCAGACGTTCCAAGCGATCGGAGAGGAGGTGGGCGGCGCGTGCATCGGCAGTGGTCCCAAGCCTAGAAATCCGGCGGTTCGCGCCGAGCGTGGAAAATGCTAGGTTGCCCTCTCTTCGCGGGCCCTCCGCGACAGGCCACAGGAGAGCATGAATGGAACAGGGCAAGCAGGTGGTGCACGAAGTGGACGTGGTGGTGGTGGGCGCGGGACCCGCCGGCTGCACTGCGGCCGTCTACGCTGCGGAAGCGGGCCTTTCCACCGTCTTGCTGGAAGCCCGGTCGGTTCCCAAAGACAAAATCTGCGGCGACGCCATGGCGGGCAAGTGCGTGCCCATCCTGCGCGAGCTGGGCCTGTTGGAAGAAGTGGTCAAAGGGCCCCACGGCTATTCCACCGGCGTGGTGTTCAGCTCTCCCAAAGGGGACCTGGTGAACATCACCTTCAATCCGCCCGGCGCCAAGCAGCGGACCGACGGCTACGTGGTGCGCCGCAAGGTGTTCGACGAGATGCTCTACCGTCGCGTGGAAAAAACGACCTGCGAGCGCCGCCTGCAGTTCAAGGTGGAAGGCGTGGTGACGGAAAACGGCCAGGTGGTGGGCGTGCGCGGCCGCCAGTACGGCAGCGAGCTGGAAGAAATCTACCGGGCCAAGGTCGTGATCGGATGCGACGGATACCGGTCGATCATCGCCCGCGAGACGGGCCGCTACTTCCGCGACCCGGACCATTGGGTCACGGCGCTTCGCCAGTACTGGGAGGGCGTGCAAGGCCTCACGGAAGCCATCGAAGTCCACTTCGTGGACGAGATCATCCCCGGCTACTTCTGGATCTTCCCGTTGGAAGACGGCAAGGCCAACGTGGGAATCGGCATGCTGGAGAAGGACATCAAGCGCCGCAACGTGGACTTGCGCGAATTGATGGCGAAGGCGATCGCCAATCCCCTTTTCCGAGACCGGTTCAAGAACGCCAAGCCCATGGAACGGCCCGTGGCCTGGGAGCTGCCCTTGGGGTCCAAGCGCCGCAAGATGTACGGCAACGGATTCATGCTGGCCGGCGACGCCGCCTCGCTCATCGATCCGTTCACGGGCGAAGGCGTGGGGAGCGCCATGCATTCGGGCAAGATGGCGGCCCAAGCGGCCATCGAAGCGATCCAAGCTGGAGACCTTTCCGAAGCGTTCCTCAAGCGCTACGATGACAGATTCTGGTCCTACCTCGGGCCGGAAATCTCGCTCTCGCACAAGCTCCAGCAGATCGGCCGCCGCAAGTGGTTCCTGAATTGGGTGCTGGGCAAGGCCTCGCGTTCGCCCTACGTGCGCGAACAGATCTCGGGGATGTTGGCCAACGTGATCCCCAAGAAGACCCTGGCCTCGCCGCTGTTCTACCTCAAGGTCCTGTTCGGCTGATCAGAACGGGAGCTCCTGGAGGGCCCGGCCCGACCAGTAGAACTCCCAGGCGAAGGTCCCGAAGGTGTACTCGGTGCTGCCGAGCTTGAACACCGCGCCACCCGGTTGGGGCTGAGCATGGGGCGGGCACTTGTGGAACCCGATGTTGTAGATCGTCAGCAAGATTTCCGGACGGTAGGTGAGGTCGATTCCCGCCTCCGCCTGCCATCGTCTCTGGATCGCGGAAAGACACGCCGCCGCGTAGAGATAAGCCCAGCGGTGGTCGTCCCTGTCGTCCAGGCGATGTCGGATGGTCTCGTCGGAAACCGAATCGATCCAAGGCAGGAATCGTGGATCACACCAGGGAACGATTCGGCGCAGCGTTTCCGGTTTGATCCCCGTCACGCCCATGGAAAGATTGCCAGTGGGGATGAATTTGGAGAAGACCCGTTTGTACTGGTCGCGGAACGTCTCCGCCCGACGCATCTGCTCGCAAAGGGCCGGAAGCGCCACCAACCGGGGCGACAAGCCCGTTTCGCGCGCGGCCAGCAGGATCACCTCGCGATCCTTCACCAAAGCCGCCAGGGTGGAATCCCAAATGTCGGTGCGACTCCAACCAAAAGCGATGCCGTCCGGCGCGCGCAACCGCGACCAATCCCCGGCATCCAGCATGCGGGCCACGAACAGTCCATCGCCGCTGTCGGACAGAACCTTCCAGGCCGCCTCGCCCAAAACCGGGTCATGCTTCATCCACTCCCCGATCCGCTCACGCGTGCGGATCTGACGGCGCAGCAGATCCTGGACGGAAACCGAGGAATCCTTTCCCACGACTTCGATCCTATCGGCCCTGCTGGGCGCATGGGTCCAACCGCACTTCACCCCAAGCCAGGTGCCGGCCAACAGCGCGACCACTCCGAACCCCGCTCCGGCCAGAAACACCCGCCACGAAAAGCGCCGCTTCGGTTTCGGCGAAGGGGCCCAATGGCCAGGCGTGCCGTTGGAGGATGGATGGGTCTGCAAAGTCACCATAACGATAACGAAAAGACGCCCCGGTGGGGCGTCTCGGATTTCTAAACCTGGGAGATCACCCTTGAAAGGATGGCTCCTGGCATCACTCGATCGCATTGCCTCGAAGCCCCCGATCACCGATTTCATCGCATCAAAGTGGAGGAGGACGCTTCTCGACAGACGCTCACGGAAAAACCACCCTCCAGTGAGCGCAACGAACGGCGAGTCGGGAGTTCGTTGGTTATGCTTGAAATGGACCGCAGTGGCACCATCGACGCAGGTCACCAATACAACCGGAACCCGGAAGACACCACCATGCCATCCTTCCAGCCTCGTTTCTTCCTGGGACTGCTGCTTGCTGGATTGGCGCCAACCCTCGCCTGGTCCGAGTCGGATGTCGAGGACTCCGCCGCCCGCCGCAAGCACTACGCCGGCGAGAACGAACAGATGAAATCCGGCCACCGCCAGATCCGCCGCTGGAAGGCGTCCTTCGATTCCCTCAGACGTACCATGGCCCAGGAAATCTACGGCCAAGCCGTGACCCGCCCGCCCGTGTCCGGCGGGAATCTGGCGGCAAGGGTCCAGGCCGCCACTCCCACCGCCGCCCCCGTGCCGCTGGGGACGGAACACAGCTTCGCGGGCGGCCTGATCAAGGGCAAATGGGTGCTGGCTCGCGTGAACAACACCACCGCCGCTGGCGGCTACGGCTCGGGAGTGCGCCTGGACCGCATCACCTACGATTCCGCCACCAACACCATCCACGCCCTCTCCACCGAAGGCAACCTCGTGTCCGCTCCGTTGGTCCAGATGGGATCCTGGAGGGTAATCAACCATGTGGTGCAGATCGATCGTCCCTCGTTCACGAGCATCCGCACTCCCGCCGGGGTGCATCGGTTGGTGGGAATCGTTTCGGGGAACTTCCAGTACTCCGACGACGAAGGTCGCACCTGGACCCCTTCCACCGGAGGCACGAGCTCCAACGGCGGTGCGGTGTGGACGGCCACCCTGGGCACCGGCGAGATTCTCGCGGTGGTGACCCGCAGCTCCCAGAAGGTCCTGATCCGCTCGACGGACCGAGGTTCGACCTTCCAGGACGTCCAGGCCTGGCCGAACGCCGCCATGGCGGGGACCCGCCTCTACAATTCCACCGATGTGTGCTTCCTCCTTCGTTCAGCAGGCACCACGGTCGACGTCTACAAGTACGCATCCGGCGCGCTCGCCAAGGCGGGCAGCTTCGCGAGCGCAGCCAAGGTGACGAGCGCGTCAGGAACTGTCTACTCCGGCGCCATCCGCGTCTACGCGCGCACGGACGATTCCACGGGCTGGAGCTCCACCGACGGGGTCTCGTGGACGAAGATCGCGGGATTCAAGGACGAAATCCAGACCGTGAACCCGGACAAACCCGATGTCGTGTTCAGCAACGGCCCGGAGCACCAGTATTCTTCCAACGGCGGATCAAGCTGGGCGAAATACCCGAGCAACGACAACACGATCGGCTGGGACCCCAAGCACACCGAATTCTACAAGGTGGGCGGCAAATGGACGCTGGTGGCCGCCAACGACATGGGGCTGTGCTTCAACGACGACCCGCTGAACACCAAGACCTGGCGCTACGTGAATTCCAACCACAGCTTCGCGATCCTCCACGGAGGCACGGCTGTGGACAACGTGGCGCTCACGGTCACGTCCAATCAGGATCCAGGCACCTTCGAACTCACACGCACCGCCCGCGACACCTTCCTGGCCAAGAGCAGGTACGTGTCGGACGGCTTGCGGGTGGCGGCCACCAACGGCGGAAAAGCCTACTGGTACCGCCACTACTGGGCGGCCTTCATGCACGCCCACGCCGCCTCCACCAACGATACCCGCACGACCTCCTACGACATCGAAGGGGACTGGTACACGCCCCCGTTCAAGGGTTCGACAAAATCCGGCGAGGACGCGATCTGGGTTTCCGGATGGGACAAGCTGGTCAAGCTGACCTACGTCGCATCATCCAATACCGTCACGCGCACGGATCTGGCCAAGAACTTCGAGACCGACGCGGGCGCCGTGACCATGGGAGTCGGGGTCGCCAAGTCGGATCCGAACCGTTTGTACGTGTCCACCAAGAACGGACATTTCTTCTGGTCCAAGGATGGCGGACAGACCTGGACGGAAACCACCTATTCCGGCACCAAGCCCACCACCCAATGGCAGGATTGGAACAGCTCTTCCGGGCTTTACATCGAAGTCGCCGACCAGAACCCCGACCTGGTCTTCTGGGGCGGCGGGACCGGTGCGGCGGCCTGCCTGGTCAGTCGCGACGGCGGCAAGACCTTCACCTCCACCGTGACGGGCCTGCCCTCGGGAAGCGAAATCCGCAACGTCTCCATCGCGCCGGACGGCAAGCTCGCCTTCAGCTCCAACTACCAGGTCTGGATCGCCTCCGCCAATCGCTGGTACGACCTGCGCACCGCCAGCATGCCTTCGGGAGCGCTTCCCGCCGCCAATGCGCTGAACTACCTGCCTTTGCAGCGCAAGGTGCGCTACTTCACGTGGGGCGCGGGCGTGGTGGATCTCGATCTCACCCTCCTGAACACCACGGACAATCCGGAAGCCACCTTCGATGCCGGCACCTGCTACCAGATCAAATCCTTTTCCAGCGGCAAGTCCCTCGCGGAGTCGCCGACAGGAAATGTCGTCCAGGTACCGTTCACGGGAGCCACCAACCAGACCTGGCGACTGGTGGCGCAGGAGGGATTCCATCGGCTGGAAAACACGGGATCTGGAAAGGTGCTTCAAGTGGCCTCCGCCTCCTTCAAGGAAGGAAGCCTCGTGCAGACCGGAGCTTGGTCCGGCGCCGACCACCAGCAGTGGAACGTGGTCAGAGCAGGAACCAACCATGTCCTGTCGGCGCGACACAGCGTGAAGGCGTTGGAGATCGCCTCCGCGTCCATCGCAGACAGTGCCAAGGCCGATCAAGGCATCTACGTCGAGGCAGACCGCCAGAAGTGGACCCTGTTGGAGGCCACCAACTGCGGATCCGCCCCGGTGCGCAAGACCGATCCATCCGCAGCGGTGAAGCTCGCTTCGATGGGCAAAGGGAAATTCCGGATCGAGGGCACGGAAAGCGCGAGCGTGCACGTGTTGGTGTGGGACCACCTCGGGCGGATCGTCTGGCGAGGACCGGCTTCCAACGAACTGGACCTGTCCTCCCTCGGCAAGGGTGTGTACAGAATCCGTCTGTGGTCCGACCACCTCGACGCCACGCTGGACGCGGCTATCGTTCCCTGAAAACGACTTCGTCGAAACGACGACACTCGAGAGCTTCGTGCGCCGTTGGTCGGACGAAAGTTCGGGTGCAGACGAAAAAGGCCCGCTCCGGTGGATCCGGAACGGGCCTCGTGTCGATTTCGGCCTTGACCGGATCAGTCGCCGGAGGCGGCGGCGAAGGCGCTTTCGCCATCCGCTGCCGATGCCTTCTGAGGCTTCATCCAGTTGAACAGCTTGCTCTTTTCCACTCGGCTGTAGTAGGCGTAGTACAAGACCGGTGTCACCACCAGCACCAGCACAGTGTTGAACAGCAGCCCCCAGAAGATGGCCCACGCCAGCGGGGCCCACATTCCGGCCGTCTGCGACTTGGTCACCAAGCCAAGATGGAGCCAGTCCACACCCATGCCCGTGGCCATCGGCAACAGTCCGATCATGGCCGTGATCGCCGTGAGCATCACCGGGCGCAAGCGCGTCTTGCCGCCCTCGATGGCCACTTCGCGGATGGGCCGGCCTTCGGCGCGCAGGTGGTTCATGAAGTCGATCAGCACGATACCGTTTTTCGCCACCACACCGGCCAGCGCGATGATACCCACACCGGTCATGATGATGGACAGCTGCGTCTGCACGATCAACAAGCCCCAGAACACGCCACCCAGCGCCAGGAAGACGCCGATGAGAATCAGGAAAGGCTGGTAGATCGAGTTGAACTGCAGCACCATGGTGAAGAACACCAGCGCCATCGCGATCAGCAACGCCTTGAACATGAACGCCTTGGTGTCGTCCTGGTCCTTGGAACTCGTGCCCGGGTGGATCGCGTAGCCGTCCGGAAGCTTCAAGCCATCCACGATCGCCGCGGCAGCGGCTTTCGGGCCGGTCTCGTCGCGTTGGTTGGGCGCGAGTTCGGCCGTGATCTGCACGGTGCGCACGCGGTTCAGGCGATTGATCGAGGCCAGACCGGCATCTTGCGTGAACTTCGCGACGGAGTTCAGCGGAATGGCCGCTCCCTCGTGGGGAATGGTGATCTGGTCCAACGAACTGAAGTTCTCACGGGTGGCCGCGTCGAGCCGGACCATGATCTTGTATTCGTCGTTGCCCACCCGGTACTTGCCGGCCTCCATTCCGTACATGGCGCTGCGCACCGCCATGGCCACCTCGGAAGTCCCCAGCCCGAACCGTTTGGCCTGTTCCCGGTTCACGTCCACACGGATCTCCGGCTGGGCGGGATTGTAGTCGGTGGTCACGTTGGTCAGCTCGGGGATGGCCCGCAGGCTGGCGGCCACGGAGTCCGCGTAGCGACCCAGCACGACGAAATCCTCGCCTTGGACCAACAGCTCCACCGGCTTGCCCTGCGGAGGTCCGTCGGCCTGCTCCTTGACCTTGACGTTCCATCCGGGAAGCAAGGTCGGAAGATTTTTCTCCATCCAGGCCAGGGTCGTCCAGGAAGGAACCTCCCGGTGCTCGAATCGAGCGAACTTGACGTCGATGTAGGCCTTGTTGGGCTCGGTCTTGGAGCCACCGAAATTCATGTCGCTCTTGCCCCTGCCGACCACCGAAGACACCGAGGCGATGTCCGCCTCGCTCTTGGGGATCGCACGGGCCGCCTCCTCGATCTTGCGGATCGCCTCGTCGGTCTTGTAGATGTCCAGTCCGAGCGGTCCTTCGATCTCGGCGGCCGCCACTTCTGGCTCGGTCTTGGGGAAGAACGCGACCCCTTTGCCGAACACCGCATAGGAAGTGATCCCCGCGACGACGAACATGACGCACAGGAACAACAGCAGCACCGGACGGTGGAGCCAGGTTTCCAAGGTCCGGCCGTACATGGCGCGGAACCTCATGAACAAGCCGCCGCCCTCCTCGTCGTGGTGGTCGGGATTGTTGTGCATGAACAAGGAAGCGAAGACGGGATTGAAGATGAACGCCACGAACAGGGACCCGGCCAAGGTGACGGAAACCGTGATGGGCAGGTACTTCATGAAGTTGCCCATGATGCCGGGCATCCACAGAATCGGGATGAAGGCGGAGACGGTGGTGAGGGTGGCCGTGGCGACAGGAAGTGTCACCTCCTTGGTCCCGTCGATGGCCGCCTGGAATCTGGTTTTTCCCATCGACAAGTGCCGGTAGATGTTCTCCACCACCACGATGCCGTCGTCCACCAGCATTCCCAGGCCCAGGACCAGGGCGAACAGCACCACCATGTTCAGGGTGATCCCCATCATCTGCAGCACGATCAATCCGATTCCCATGGAGAAGGGGATGGCGGTGGAAATGAAGAACGAGTTGCGGAACCCCAGGAAGAAGGTGAGGATTCCGATCACCAGGAACAAGCCCGTGATGATGTGGTTGGTGAGCTCGTCGACCATCTCGCGGATCTCGATGGACTGATCGAAGGAATAGGCCGCGATCGTGCCCTGGGGCCAGGATCGCGATTGTTCCTCGACCACCTTCTTCGAAGCGTCGACGATGTCGATGATGTTTTCTCCCGTGCGCTTGGTCACGGTGATGGCCAACGACGGCTTGCCATTGAACCGGGCGATGGAGCTGCGCTCCCTCGACCAACCGAACTTGACGGCGGCGATGTCCCTGACCCGTACGATCTTGGATCCTTCCGCGCGGACCACCACCTCGCCGAACTCCTCGGGATCCTTGATTTCGCCGGTCAGTTTGATGGAAAAACTGTTGCCCGCGGCCTTGAGAGAGCCGCCCGGGATGTTGCGGTGCTGGGCCTGGATGGCGCCCGAGACATCGCGAAGCGAAATCCCGTAGGCGGTCAATTTGGCCGGATCGATATCGATGGCGATTTCCTTGTCCTGCTTGCCGGTGACCTTCGCCTCCAGCACGCCGGGCAATGTGGAAAGCCTGTCCTCGAGCGCGTCGGCCACCTGCTCCAACCGATCCATCTCGTAATCGGCCGTCAAGGACACGATGAAGATGGGGATGTTGGAGAAGTTCAATTCCTGGACCATGGGGTCTTCGGCATCGTCGGGCAGATCCCCCTGGGCCATGTCGACCTTGTCCTTCACCCGACGCAAGGCGGTTTCCACGTCCACATCGGTGTTGAACTCGACCTGGATCGACGAGACCGATTCCATGGACTGGCTGGTCACCTTCTTGACGCCGTCCAGACCTTCGAGCTTGTCCTCGATCTTTTCCGTGACGAGTTTTTCGATGTCCTGCGGTGCCGCCCCGGGATAGACCGTGTTCACGAAGACATACGGGATCTTGATCTCCGGGAAGGATTCGCGCGGCAGCGAGATGTAGCTCAGCGCTCCCGCCGCCAGCATCAGGGCCGCCAGGACCAGGATGGTGACGGGGTTTTTGACTGCGAATTTTGTCATGGCCCGACTACTCCTTCACCTGGGTGCCTTCCGACACGCGGAAAGCTCCCTGGACGATCAACCTGTCGCCGATCTTGAGGCCCGACCGAACCAGGACGGAATCGCCCTGCGAGGACCCCAGCTCCACTTCCACCAGGTGGGCGGCTCCGTCCCTGACCACCGCCGCCTTCACACCGCTTTCCTGGCGCAACAGCGCAGAGGAGGAAACGACCACCGCCGCGTCGTACTTCTTGCGCAGAAGGCGCGCGCGCCCCACCACACCGGGCCGCAGCACCCCGCCCGGATTGGCGATGACCAGCTTGGCTCCGATGGTGCGGTTGCGCGCATCGGCGGCCAGATCCACCGAAGAAACGTTCCCCTTGTAGAGCTTTTCCGGCTCGTCGAGCTGGAAGAACTCCACCGGCATGCCCGCCTTGAGCTCGCGCGCTTCCGACTCGGGCACCGTGAAACTCGCTTCCAACCGGTCGTTGCGGACCAGACGCAGCGTGGGGGTCCCCGGAGCCACCGACTGCCAACGGTTGATCAGACGCGTGGCCACGATGCCCGTGAAAGGTGCCAGACAACGACTGTCGTCCCACTGCTTCTTGGCGGCGAGCATCTGGGATTCCGCGCCCTTGCCTTGCGCCACGAGCCCGGCGTACTGGGCAGCCACCCCGTCCAGCGCGGCCTTGCCCAACGAACCGGCTTCCACGTTGGCCTTGGTCCGGTCCAGTTCGCCCTTGGCGGAAACCTGGGCGGCCTTGTTGGCGTCCACCGCCGATTTGGCGGCCTCGTACTGGACCTTGTAGCGGTCCGCTTCGATGTCGCACAACTGCTGGCCCGCCTGGACGCCCCGACCCACTTCCGACACGGAGTTGACCACGCCCACGGCGGTGGTCACCAGGACGGCGTCTTCCGATCCACGGAGGTCGGCCGAATACGTGGCGATGTCGGTCCAGGGGATGCCCTTCAGGGTCGTGGCCACCACCGCGACCTTCGCGGTGTCGACGCTGGTGACCATGGTCTTTTCCTCGACCTTGCCCTTGCAAGCGGCGAGGATCAACACGCCTGCGGAAACCGTCAGAATGGTGGACTTGTTCATGGAGCCTCCGAAATGGAAATCAGATCTTGACCTTGTACGAGAGAGATGCGGGCGGCGGTCTTGGTGCGTTCCAGACGCGCGGCCAAAAGCCCGAGTTCGGCAAGTCGCTGGTTTTCTTCCGCTTGCAGCAGGTCGGAAAGCTGGCCGGAACCGTTGGCGAAGTTGCGGGAAAACCAGTCGCGCGCTTCCGTAGCGGCGGCCACGCCTTCACGGGCGGCAGCCAAGGAGGAGTCCGCGGCGATGCGGTCGGAAATGGCTCGGTCCACCTCGATCTCGATCATGCGGCGCAGATCGCCCTCGCGCACTTGCATCTGGCGCACTGCGGCGCGCACCTCGCCGGATTTGGAAGACTGCTCGAACCCGTCGAAGATGTTCCACTGCAGCCCCAGACCCACGGACCACTCGCGATTTTCCCACTTGAAGGCGTTCTTGGCGGAATTGCCCATGTCCTGGTCGGCGGCGGTGAACCCGAACTTGCCCATCGCCGCGATGGTGGGCAGGTTGTTCGCGCGCAGGATCTTCGCGTAGTCTTCCTGCAGGAGGATCGCCTCGCGCATGGCCTTCAAATCCTGCCGGTTGGACAAGGTGGACTTCAGGAGTTCCTCCCGAGAGGGCACCTTGCGGGCCTCCAGGGCGGGAAGCCCCGTGGTGTCAAGTTCTGTCGTATCGTCCGGATTGCGGCCCAGCAGGCGGTTGAGCCCCTTGCGCGCCACCCGGGCATCGCGTTCTCCGGCCAGGAGGTCCGGAGTCAGGCGAAGCAAGGTGGACTTGGCCAGAAGGACCTGTGCCTTGGCCCCGAATCCCAACTGGAAATTGCGCTGCATCTGGTCCACCACCGCTTTTTGGCGCTCCATCGAGCGTCGCGTGGTCTCCAGTCTGGCCTTGGCCAGGATGCTGGTCGTGTACAGATCCACGACGCTGCCCTGGATGGCGTTGCGGGCGCCTTGGAGCCGGATCGCGGTCAGACGATCCTGGGTCTTGGCCATGTTGAGTGCGGTGGTCACCTTGCCGAAGGTGAACACGGGCTGGGTGACCTGCAAACCGTACCCCAAGCTCCAATAGGGGTCGTCGGAGGTTGTGCCCAATGCATCCTTGGCAGCCGATAGCGGGCCCATGCTGTTGCCATGGGGAGCACGGAGGGAATCTTCCAATGCCCCCACCCGATGATCCAATCCGCCGATGGACTGACCGTAGGCTCCCAAGGCGCCTCCCAGACCTTCCATCAGCTTGCCCATGGTGTTGACTTGGTGGCCCAGGCCCGCGTTGGCGTAGGCGCTGAGCTTGGGAAAGGCGACAGCGCGCACCTCGCGAACCATGAGCTTGGCGCTGTCCTCGGAGGCGCGCAGGATTTCCGATTCCGGGCCTTTCCGGGTCGCCTCCTCCAGGGCAAGCGACAGATCCAGGGTCCGGGCGGAAACTGCCAGCGGAATGAACGAAAGCAACACTGCGACGGTCTTCATTCCGTCTCCCGTGGGTTGTGGGTTTGATGAACATCGATTTGCGGTGTGGCCAAAGAGATCAGGTGAGCTCTCATCTGATCGAGCACGGCACGGTCGGGAAGCTTCTGGTGCATGACCTGATGGGTGATGATTCCATTGATGGTGCAGTGGATGAGCCAGCCACTCAACGGAGAGAGGCCATCCTCGTTCATCTTTCCCGACCAGTCCTCCATCTTGCAGCAGATGTGCTGTTGGAGAGCCTGGTGACACTGGCCTCCGGTGGCCATCAACTGGATGGCAATGCCACCTACGATCGAGAACTGAGTGGGATTTTCCGAACCAAGCAGCTGGAACATGGCTCTGACCAGGGCTCGGTGGTACCGACCCGGCCGATCGGGCGCGTCGTCGGAGTCGAAGGCTTTCTGCACCATGGTTTCCATGACCCTGTGCTGGTAATCCAGCAGGGCGAGCATCAGCTCGTCTTTGGAGCGGAAATGGTAAAGAAGACCGCCTTTGCTCATGCCCGCCTTGGCGCAGGTAGCATCCAAAGTGAGGGCTGAAGCCCCTTGTTCCTGGACCAAAAGGCTAGCCGCCTCCAGGATCAGGTCCCGGGTCACACTGGATCGTTTGCTGGTTGGCTCGTTCACAAAGCCAAATATACCGTCTAGTCGGTACAAAAACAACACCGGCCAGACGGTATAAACTAGATCGCTGAATCCAGTTTTCTGCAATTGTCGGGATCGTTTGTCCATTCTCTGATCAGACACCGCGCAGGTCAAGTTTCGTCACCAGCACCAACGACTGGCCGTCGAGCCCATAGCAGGGTACAATTGTCAAACGACCGGATCCATGCCCGATCCGCGACAAAAAGGATTTGACCGGCCATGCTAGAACCCAGAGAGACCTATCCCCCCAAGGCCTATGAGAACTTGGACTTTCTCCACAGCCCCCAGGCTCGCGAAATCCGAATCCTTGCGGAATTCACCGAGCCCAGGGTCCGGTTCCGCACCGCCGGCGTCGAGGGGACCATCGTGTTTTTCGGGTCCGCCCGCACCCCCCCGCTGGCCGAAGCCACCGAAAACGTGCGCCGGCTGGAGGCATTGGGCGAGAGCAAGGAGCTCAAAAAGGCCCAAGCGCTGCTGAAGGTCGCACCGTACTACGACATGGCGCGCGAGCTTTCCAAACGGCTTTCCACGTGGTCCACCCAAGGCAAGCACGGCCTCATCATGTGTTCCGGTGGTGGCCCCGGGATCATGGGTGCCACCAACCAGGGGGCCTACGACGCGGGCACGCCCAGCATCGGGCTCAATATTTCCCTGCCCTTCGAGCAACATCCCAATCCGTGGATCACCCCGGAACTATCGCTGCAGTTCCACTACTTCTTTTTGCGCAAGTACTGGTTCGTCCATTCCGCGCGGGCGATCGTGGTCTTCCCCGGCGGATTCGGGACCATGGACGAGATGTTCGAAGTGCTCACCCTTACCCAGACGGGCAAACTGGGAAGGCCACGCCCCATCGTCGTGTTCGGCAAGGAGTTCTGGAATCGCGTCTTGAACCTGGACGCTTTCCTGGAAAGCGGAATGATCGACGAAGACGACCTGAAGCTCTGGCACTGGTCGGATTCCGTGGACGATGCCTTCGCGTACCTGACCGGCGAGCTGGAAAACACCCATCTGCGCCAGCCTCGGGTGGGCTACGACGATGGAGACGGATCCACGCCTCCCAGCGCCTGAACGTCCATATAGGGCCCGGAAACCCAGTCGCCGTTCGTCCTGAGGAGCGGCGTCGCGTCTCGAAACTGCGGTAATCGGGGCCTCGGTTGGTCGCCGGAGGCGACAGGGGCGGCGGCGTCCATCTCTAACCTGGTCGGGTCAGACCAGAGGCACGAATTGCAAGCCTCTGCTCAAGAGGCCTTGCAGCACGACCTGCCACAGCCCCGCCGTGTGGTCGTGATCGTGCATGATCACAACCTCCCGACCGGTGCGGGCCAGGCCGCAACCCGCCTGGGGATCGTCGCGCTCCATCCGCTCCAGCACCGAGGCCAATTTCCGACCAGCGTCGGGAGAGTCCGGCGATGGCAGAGTCCAATCCTCGGTATCGTAGGTCCAGAACAGACTCACGTCGTTTTCGGCCACGTGCTGCAAAAAACCCTGGTGCTCCACCCCTTCGATGTCCGGCAGAACGAATCCTCGCGACCGCAGGAATTCCTGCAACGCGCCATGGTGTTCGGCGCTTCCGATCCGATCCTCGTACGGAAAGCGGAACAGCTTGATCTTCCGTTCCACTCCGGCCTTGCGGTGGATGGAATCCAAAAGGGCATCGGTACGGTCGATCTGGTCGCGAGCCTGGTCGAGGGTCAAGGTGGAGAATTTGGGGTGGTCCCAGGAATGGTTTCCGAGGATCTGCCCTGCGTGCAACGCGTGGATCCCGGCGGCAGGTCGGGCCGCCAAGTGGTCGCCTCGACAAAACCACACCGCCTGGATTCCCCGCCGCGCCAACTCGAGCACCCGCAAATCCATTTGATTGGAAGCGGAATCGTCGATGGTGAGGTGGGCTGATTTGGTGGGCACGGAAATCCTCCTGGCAACGAAAAGTGATCTTCCTGTTGGGAATCTGTCGCAGGAAGCCTCGTTCGCGTTCACCACCACCTTGCCTACCTACCGATCGAGGTGCCGCGATACATCATGGAATGGGACTCACCGAGACGTCGAACTTCCAGCAAAAATGCCCCGCGATGCCCCGCGAGTTCCAATTCGTGCAGGCCGGCATCGCGCACGAGCGCTCGACCAAGCCTGTGTCCCGACAAATCCCGCGCCGCCACCAGTGCCGCCCAAGGAAGATCGAGCCGTGAACCGACCAATCTGGCTGCATTCCGAGCTTCGGACTTGCCTTTTTTGCCCTCGATGGCGGACGTTCCCAAAAGATCCTGCACAAGGACGGGCCACCGGTCGTTCCCAAGCCATACCGTGTCCCCCGTCAGCCGCCAAGCGGAGTTCCGTTGCCCACAGAATCCCGGCGAGAGAGCCCGATCGACCGCCTCGACGTGTCCGCTGTCGGGCACCACGAACCAGGAATCCTTCGCCACGGCGCTGTCGTTGATCACGCGGCCGCAAACCCGCTTGGTGTTCCCCGACAAGGAAAGCGAGCGGCCGATCTTGACCAGCGTGTCGTTGACCACCCGAGGTCCGGCGCCTTCGAGGATCTTCAGCGAGGGATCGGCCGTGCGATCGTACATGTACTGGACGGGACCCGTCGAGTAATCGATGCCCCAGGGCAGCCCGACTTTCTTGGCCTGAGCGTAAACGAACGTCGAGACATCGAACCTCGCCTGGTCCGGGGCGATCCAATTGCCGAGATTGCCGGGAAGTTTTTCGCAAATCCCTGTCCATTGCTCCTCGCCCGTGGCTTGCCTCCAGACCCGCGCGATGGGACGCGCCGTCCCGGAAGGCTTCAAACCCACCACGATCCCGGAAGCCTCGAGCTTCTCGCGGACCTTCGCGGCAACGGAAGCGGAATCTTCCTGGACGCAGGCGATCGCGCAGACCACGTTGCGTGCCACGTAGTTCTGCACCACCCTGGGTGTGGCCGCGATCAGACACTGACCGGCATTGCAGGTCCAGAGGGTATCCACCTTCGCCACCATCCGCACGATCGCCCCCACAGGGGCGAAATCGAGAGTCAAGGGCAGGGAGTCCAGGAACTGCACACGACGCACGGCTGGAAACACCGAATCGCGCCCGGCCTGCGCCCAACGCCAGTGGACTTCCAGGCTGACTCCCTTCTCGTAGAGTCCTCGCTCCTGCCTGCGAATGGAGATGGAATCCAGGACCACCCCATTGCCCTCGACCAGCCCCTGAGAATTCGGACTGGAGATAATCCACCCTTTCGGTGTTGATCACGACGAATTCGACCTTGGGCTGCGGCAGGGGCAGCGCGATGGGATCGGCAGCGGCGAGGGATTCTGCACAAAGAACACCGCTCGCAACAGCCAAGGCGTGGAAAAAGTTCATCTGAAACCTCGCACAGGGTTGGAATCGGAGGCGCGACTGCCCGCAAGGGGACAAAACGCGATTTGATAATAACAATCGCGGCGGCCCCTGCATGCCGATCGGCTATCGAGCGAATGCGCTGCCTTTGAGGGATCTCGATTGCTTGCCGTCTTGGCTTCGGATGTCCAACATGAAGGCACCCCGATGGCCGGCGAGGTTCAACTCGTGCGAGCCTGCGGTCAGCGACGATGAGGCACCAAGCCTTCGTCCCGACAGATCCCGTGCCACCACTGTGGCCGACCAAGGAAGTTCGAGGCGGGCGCCGACAAGTTTCGGGGCACTGCCAGTCGCAGGCACAACAAGCTTGCCTTGAATCGAAGAGGCGCTCAACAGGTCCTGGAGAAGAACGGGCCATTTCGTGTTGCCAAGCCAAACCGTATCGCCGTTCATGCGCCATGCATTGCTGCGCGATCCGCAAAAGGCGGGAGAAAGCGCCCGATCGATCGAGGCGGCATCCGCACCATCGGGGAGCACAAACCAGGAATCCTTGGCCGCAGCGCTGTCGTTCACAGCCAACCCGCACATCATGCGGGTGTTCCCACCCAACATCAGGGTTTTCCCGAATTTCACGAGGGTGTCGTTGACCACCCGCTCCTCCTGGTCTTCGGCGATCATCAAATTGGGGCCGGCCGTGCGGTTGTACAGGTACTGTGCGGGCCCGGTCGGGTAATCCAGACTGCGGGGAATGTAGGGCTTGGCGGCCGAAGTGTAGGCCAGGGGCGCCACCTCGAACCTCACCTGCTCCCGCGAAACCCAATTGCCCAAATTGCCGGGAAGATTCGCGCACAGGCTCCAGAATTCCTCTCCGCCTGTGGTGCGTGACCAGTCGAAATCGATCCGTGTGCCAGGGTCTTTCGAGGGACGCAACCCGAAAGCCAATCCGGTTGCGCCGATGCGTTCGCGCAGACTGGTCAGGATTTCCGAGGAATCCCGGGCCAGACAAGCCACCCCGCAATCCAACCACCTGGACTCGAAGTTGCGAACCACCTTGGGGCTGGCGGAAACCACGCACCGCCCTTGCAAACACGACCACACGGTGTCCACATGGAGTGCCAGACGCAATTTGTCAACCCCTGTTCCGATGGTGTCGGGAAGCTCCAGTTCGGTCAGAAATTGCATGCGTCGAGCGGCTGGGTAGGCGGAGTCCCGCCCGGGTTCGGCCCAGCGCAAGTGGACTTCGAGATTGGCCCGAAGATCTCCCCACCTGGAGTCCAAACCATGGATGGAAACCGAATCGAGGCGTACCCCGGTCTCGGTTCCCAGACCAAAAAATTCGCTCTGGAGATAGTCGGCTTGGGGGGTGTTGATCACCGCGTATTCGACTTTGGGCGGTGCCTGGGGGACCACGATGATCTTGAGCGCCGGAGCCGGCAGCGAAAGAGCCGTCTGTCCGGCTGTGGTGGTATCAGCCGAACCTGCAGCCGAAGGTGCTTGGGCCAGGGCAAGAGCGGAGACCAGCGGCACAAAAGCGAGTTGGATTTTCATTGGAACCTCTCTGCGCGGAAAGGAAAAACATTCGCGGGTGATGGAATGGAATCGGTTTTCCGGATCGCCCAAGGACGGCGACCCGCAACCCCAAAAACGATCGGCTATCGGGTGAAGGCGCTGCCTCTGAGGAATCTCGATTGCTTGCCGTCCTGGCTTCTGATCTCCAACGCGAAGGCACCCCGATGGCCGGCGAGGTTCAGCTCGTGCGAGCCTGCGGACAGCGCCGACGAGGCACCAAGCCTGCGTCCCGACAGATCCCGCGCCACCACGGTCGCATTCCAAGGAAGCTCGAGGCGGGCACCGACCAGTTTCGGCGTTTCCCCCAACGCGGACCCAAGGAGCTTGTCTTGGATGGAAGACGTCCCCAACAGGTCTTGAAGAAGGATGGGCCACTTCGTTTTGCCAAGCCACACCGTATCGCCGCTCATGCGCCAAGCGGAATTTCGCAATCCGCACATCACCGGCAAGAGGGCTTGCTCGATGGCATCGGCGCTGCCGGTGCTGTCGGGAACCACAAACCACGAGTCGCGCCCTGCCAAGGAATCGTTGGTCGGAAAACCACAACCCCTCGTGGAGCTTCTCTGGAGGTACAGGCTCTTGCCGAACTTCACCAAGGTATCGCTCACCACACGGATCCCCTGATCTTCCAGGATCTTCATGTTGGGAGTGTTCGTGCGATTGTAGACGTACTGGGCAGGACCCGTCTTGTAGTCGAGGCTACGGGGGATGTGCGGCTTGGAGGCGGTGGTGTAGGCGATCGGCGAGACCGAAAACCGGAACACATCCTGGGAGGTCCAGTTGGCGACATTCCCGGGAAGCTTCGCGCAGAGGTTCGCGATCTCCTCCTCACCGGTGGTTTGCATCCAAGCCGATCGGATCGGAAGGATGGATGCTTGCAGGGGATGCAACGCCAGCGCGACTCCGGACGCTTCGATCCGGGAACGGAGTTTTCTGACAATTTCCGACGAATCTTGGGCAAGGCATCCGCCAAGGCAGTACCTTGAAACCGATGTGTAGTTGTCGACCACCTTGGGAGTCGGTGCGATCGTACATCTGCCATTTTGGCAGGTCCATACGGTATCCACCCGGATCGCCGACCGGCTATTGTACATCGGCGCCAAAGCGAAGGGTGTTTTGAGTGGATCCAGGAATTGCATCCGTCGCGACAAAGGGAAGATCGAATCCGTCGACTCCGTCGCCCAACGCCAATGCACTTCCAAATTCGAGCGGACCGTTCCAAGGCTCGTGTCCAAAACCTGGATGGAAACGGAATCGATGCGCACGCCGGTCCCTACGGAAAGGTCGGAGAATTCCGACTGCAGATAATCCGTATCCGGCGTGTTGATCACGGCGAATTCGATTTTCGGCTGCTGCACGATGGGCCTGGCTATGATGGATTTCGGCGGCACGGAAATCAAGATGGTGTCCCGAACGGCCGCGGACACGGTGGAAGCAGCGGCCGCGGTGGCGAGCAGCGTGCCGAAGGCGGCCAAGGCAGGGAATCTCTTCATGACAGACCTCGAAGGTGGATGGGCTGCGCATTCCGGACGCGAATGCGCATTTGTGCTCCCACAACGATAACGGGCGGCCTGGAAGGATCTGTGGAAAATCCGTGTGAGCGAACTCATTGCGTACTCGCCCCGAGTCCATCGCTCCCCTATCGCGAAGTGCGGCGCGGCGTTCCCATCGGTGGATTCATGGATCGAGACGCGTACGGCGACGCCACGGCTTCCTTCTGGGCGCGACGGCGCAAGGTATCGCGTTCCACGAACACCTTCTCGCCGGTGAAGGGATCGATCCCGGTCGCATACATGACCGTGCTCCAGGTTCCCGGCGTGGGCGTGAAGATCTGGACCTGCTCGGGGGTGAGGCCGAATTTGCCGCGGGCGAAGTTTCCCATGGCGGCCATGTCTTCGCGACTGCAGCCAGGGTGGGCGGCGATCACGTAGTAGGTCAGAAATTGTTTTTTGCCGGCCTTCGCGGAAGCCCGCTCGAAGCGCTCCTTGAAGTCGAGGATGCTCCCCAGACCGGGCTTTCCCATCAGGCCCAGGATCCGCTCATCAAAGTGCTCCGGTGCCACCTTGAGCTGGCCCGAAACATGGTGGGCGGCGATTTCCTCCAGGTAGGCCTGGCCATGGCGCGCGTCGTCCATCAAAAGATCCGTGCGGATGCCCGAGGCCACGAACACCTTGCGGATTCCCGGCAAGGCGCGCAGCTTGCGCAGGAGCTTCAGATGGGGCTCGTGCGTGACCGGCAAGGTCTTGCAGGTTTGCGGACACACGCACCGCTTGTGTTCGCAGGCGCCCTTGGCGAGCTTTTTCCCGCACTCGTATCCGTACATGTTGGCGGTGGGCCCACCCGCGTCGGAGAGGATCCCCTTGAACTTCGGATGTTCGCGCATGCGGGCCACTTCGCGCACCACGCTCTCCTCCGAGCGACTCTGGATGGTGCGTCCCTGGTGGACGGCGATCGCGCAGAAATTGCACTCCCCGTAGCACCCCCGATGGGTCATCACGGAAAACCGCACCGTCTCCCACGCCTTGACCGGCCCATGGACGGCCTCGGAAGGATGGGTTTCCAACTCCCATTGCAGATCGGAGTACTGGTCCATTTCCTGGGTGGACAGATTGTGCACCGGAGGATTCTGCACCAGCCAACGCTCGCCGTGGCGCTGCGCGATGCGCTTGCCGGAAACGGGATCGGAATGGCGGTAGAACTGGCGGAACATCTCCACGTACCTCGCGCGATCGGCGACCACGTCGTCGAACGGCACGATTTCTTCCGCGTCGTCGGGCTTCTCCTTGGCCAGGTGGCAGGTGCCGCGCAGATCCAGGAGGCTCTCTCCTTGGGACAATCGTCGGGCGATCTCCAGCGAGGTCCATTCCCCCATGCCGTACACCAACAGATCCGCCTTGGCATCGAACAGGAGGCTGCGCCGGATTTTGTCATCCCACCAGTCGTAGTGGGCGACGCGTCGCAGCGACGCCTCGATCCCGCCCAGCACGACGGGTCTGGTCCCTTTGAAGGCCCTGCGCACCAAGCCCGTGTAGGCGATGCTGGCGCGGTCGGGGCGACGGTCGTTTTGACCGCCGGCGGTGAAATCGTCCTGGTGGCGACGCTTTCCGGAGCTGGTGTAGTTGGCCACCATGGAATCGACGCAACCCGCGGAGATCCCCCAGAACAGACGTGGCTCGCCCAGGCGAGCGATGTCTTCCACCGTATCCAGGCGAGGCTGGGACACGATGCCCACCCGCCAGCCCGCTTTTGCCAACACTTTTCCGACCACCGCCGCGCCGTGGTAGGGGCTGTCGATGTAGGTGTCGCCGGTCACCAGGATCACATCCAGCTCCGTCCAACCCAACTGGTTCATCTCTTCCCGTGAGGTCGGAAGGAACATGGCTCTCCTTTTTTGAGACAAAGTATCAAATAATCTCCGCCCTCCTGCTTGGGGGCCTACCGCGCTAAATTGGGCAACAGCACGCATGGATGGACAACCTGCCTCCAACATCACTCGGTACTTGCTGCGGAATTTCCGGTTCCCCGCCGCGGTGGTGGTGTGTTTTTGCGCGTCGTTGTTCGCGATCCATCGCTACCGGCGGGTCTTTTCGCAGCCGCGCATGCAGGTGCAAGGGGCGCTCTGGGAGTCCACTCGGGAGGATGAAGTCAATCGACTCCCCCCGGAGATGGCCCGCCTGGTTCCCGATGGGTACGCCGTGCAGGGCATGTACCAAGGCGATCTCGACCACAACGGGAGGGACGATTACGCCATGGTCGCCTCACACCAAAACGAAGACAGCCTCTCCGGAGCCTCGGACCGTCCCGTTCCTCGCGCTCTGCTGTTGATCGTTTCGCGACCGGACGGGAGCTTCGCCGTGGCCGCGCGCAGCGACCGGGCGGTGTACTGCACACGATGCGGCGGGATCATGGGTGATCCCCTCGAGGAAATTTCCGTGGACTCCGGGCGCTTCACCATCCAGCAATACGGTGGCGCGGCGTGGCGGTGGTCGCGGACCACCGAGTTTTCGTACGATCAAGATCGCCAAGACTGGCTTCTGGCCTTCGACAGCACGGAACATTTCGCCATCGCCCAGCCGGACGACGCCACCCGGCACTCGGCCAGGCCGGTGGGAACCGAGGCCGTCCGGTTCAAGGACTTCGACGTGTACCAAACCACGGGGATTTGAAGCGACCATCCCGGCAGCCGCGGGGTTTTTCCCACCAAGTGGTTTCACAGATGGGTGATTTCGATCTGGCACCGGATATTGGGCATATATTGGATTCCATGAATCTGAAAGCCATCGCCGCCGCCTACGCCGCCGCCGCCAAGGAAGCCAGCCGGGAACTCGTGGGCTTCGATGCGGCACGCCGCTCCCGCGCCATCGTCGCCATCGCCCAAGCGCTCGAGGACCGCACCGCCCAAATCGTGGCGGAAAACGCCAAGGACCTCGAGCAGGGAGCCGCCGACGGCCTGTCCAGCGCCATGCTCGATCGCCTGAAGCTCGACCCAAAGCGCATCGCCGGGATGGCCCGCGACCTGCGCGAAATCGCCGGGCAAAGCGACCCCATCGGTCGCGAAATCTCCAGGGAGACCCGTTCCAACGGTTTGGATATCGCCAAGGTCAGCGTCCCTCTGGGCGTGGTGTTTTTCATCTACGAGTCGCGACCCAACGTCACCACCGACGCGGCCGCCCTTTGCCTGCGCTCCGGCAACGCCATTTTGCTGCGCGGTGGCAAGGAAGCCATCCATTCCAACCGGCTTCTGGGGACTCTGATCCAGGACGCCTTGGCGTCGTCGGGACTCCCCGCCAAGGCGGTCCAGCTGGTGACAGAAACCGACCGCGAGTTGGTGGGCGAACTCCTGCAGCGCGACCGCGAACTGGACCTGGTGATCCCTCGCGGCGGCGAAGGACTCATCCGCGCCGTGTCCGAGCAATCCAAGATTCCGGTCCTCAAGCACTACAAGGGCGTCTGCCACGTGTACGTGCATCCCACGGCGGATCCCGATCTTGCCGTGGAGGTGGTCCACAACTCCAAGGTCCAACGGCCCAGCGCCTGCAACGCCTCCGAGACGTTGCTCCTCGATCGCGCCCTGGACCCCTCGAACGCGCGTCGCATCCTCCAGCGGCTGTTGGACGCCGGGGTGGAGCTTCGCGGCGACGGCGCCTGCCGCACGCGACACTTCGACCTTCCCTGGAAGGACGCGACGGAATCCGACTGGGACGAGGAATACCTCGCCTTGGTGATTTCCGTGGCGCAGGTGGATGGCGTCCAGGAGGCGCTCGACCACATCAGCGCGCATGGCTCCAGCCACACCGAGGCCATCCTGAGTCGCGACGCGGAGTCCATCGAACGGTTCGTGCTGGGCTGCGATTCCAGCTCGGTGATGGTCAACACCTCCACGCGCTTCGCCGACGGCGGAGAATACGGCCTGGGCGCGGAGATCGGAATCTCCACGGACAAACTGCATGCGCGCGGCCCCATGGGAGCGGCCGATCTTTGCACCTACAAATGGATCGTGCGCGGTGCGGGGCAGGTGCGCGGATGAAGCCCTTGATTCTTCCGGCCGACCTGGCCCTCTCGGCCAGCCAGTCGGTCAAGTTCGATCAAAACGGACTGGCGCTGGCGGTCGCCTGCGACCATGCTTCCGGCGAGATCCTGATGGTAGCCTGGATGACCCGTGAAACCTTGGTGCAGACCCTGGCCACCGGTCGCATGACCTACTGGTCGCGCTCGCGCCAGGAAATCTGGGTCAAAGGACTCACGTCGGGCCACGTGCAAGACGTCGTGGGAGCGGAGCTTGACTGCGACGGCGACGCCTTGCGGTTTCGGGTGGTCCAGCACGGAAACGCGGCGTGCCACACCGGTCGGCGCAGCTGTTTCTATCGCACCCTGGTCGACGGAAAATGGAAGGTCGTCTCCGACCCTCCTTCCCAGGACTGACGGAAACCGTCGTTGCCGCGCTGGCAGGTATTCCGGTCGGCTGGCGCGACCGCCCGTTGGCGCTGTGCCTTTCCGGGGGAACCGATTCCAGCGCCCTTGCCATTGTGTGCGCGCAAGGCGCCGTTCGGGAGCGCTTCCCTTCAGGGTGCGAGGCCCTGCATGTGCGCCACCGGTTGAGAGGCGCCCAATCGCAGGGCGACGCCGATAGCGTGCATGAGCTCTGCGGCAAGCTCGGCCTTCCCCTGCGCATCCTGGACGCCCCCGTGGCTGTCGGCCCCGGACTGGAAGCACGCGCCCGCGCGGAGCGATACCGCGTGTTGCGGGCGGCGGCCCCAAAGGCCGTCCTCGCCACCGCCCACCATATGGATGACCAAGCGGAGACGATCATCCTGAGGCTGCTGCGCGGCGCCCACGTCCGAGGGCTCGCAGGAATCCGACCTTGGCGCGAGGACGGAATCTGGCGTCCCTTGCTGCGAACGTCCCGATCCGATCTGGAACGGGTCTGCGAGGATGCGATGTGGATCGCCCGATTGGATTCCTCCAACACCGACAGGACATTCCAGCGCAACGCCATCCGGCTGGATCTGCTGCCCGACTGGGAGAAGGAGGCCCCGGGCGTCGCACATGCCCTGGCCCAGCTGGCCGAGGCCTCCAGTCGTCTCTCGCCGGCATTGGATCGCGCCCTCGACCGGTTGGCCCATCGCTGCGCCTTGATGCTCGACGACCGTGGCTTCTCGCTTCGGCTCAACTCGATGTCGGATCCCGAAGCGGATCCCGAGCTGATCCTTCTGCTGGAGAGGACGTGGAGCCGACTCGGGCGGCGCCCCTGGGCCAGCCAGCAGCTCAGGCGCCTGATTTCGGATGCCGCGGGACCTGGAGCCGGAAGACGCCGTGGCGGCCAAGGCGAAGTGGCCATCTGGGGCGGAGGAAATTTGCGGATCGAACGTGCGAACCTTCTCGAGGGATCGACACTAACGGATTCCGTCTACTCTTCGGCGGCCGAAACCAACCGAGGCAGGAACACCCAGGGATAGACCAGGAGGAAAAGGTTCGGTGCCCACCAGAACGGATCGAAATCGGAGCGGATGGCCCAGAACGAGACGGCTTGGAGTCCGGAAGCGGAGGTCAGGGCGAGGCTGACGATCGCCCATTTTCTCCACACCGGCCTTCCCGCCTTCCACATCGCCAACGCCAGGTAGCCGGTGGCGGAAATCGCGAGATCCAGAGGCAGGAAGGACCAATTCCAAGCCACGAGCAGAGGGTTGGTGTAATCCTTGTACAACCACTCGGGCGGCAGGAAATGCAACGCCGTGATGCACCAATAGAGGACGAACCCGGTATCCACGATGACAAATAGCGTCAACAGAGCGCGTACCCAGGATGGCGGCTTGGAGGAAGGCATGATCGGCAAGGTACCCAGACGAGTCCCTCGCGTCCAATGCGCGGATGCTCAGCCCTCGCGCAACTTCCGATAGAGCGTCTTGGGATCGATGCCCAGAATCTCGCAGGCACGCGTGCGGTGCCCTCCCGTGCGGGCCAGGACCTTCTCCACGTAGCGTCGCTCCAGTTCTTCCAGCTTGGGCCAGTCGCTTTCCAGCGGATCCTCCCCGCCCATGCGGGCGCTTTCCTCCTGCAGGAAGGCGAAGTCCTCGGGTTGGAGGATGTCGCGATCCGAAAACGCCATCACCCGTTCCATGGCGTTGCCCAGTTCGCGGATGTTTCCCGGCCAGCGGTGGGCCAACAGAAGCCCTTGTGCTTCCTTGGAAAGCCTGCGTCCCGGCATCCCCGCCCGCTGACAATGTCTGTCCAAAATCCGGATGGCCAGCGGCACCACGTCCTCCACCCGCTCCCGCAAGGGGGGCAGGTGGATGGGGATCACCTTGAGCCGGTAGTATAGGTCTTCGCGAAAGCGACCGTTGCGGACCTCTTCGGCCAGGTCCCGGTTGGTGGCCACCACCACGCGCGCCTTAAGCTCCAGCTCGCTTCTCGAACCGATGCGGCGAAAGCGTCCTTCCTGCAACACGCGCAAAAGCTTGGTCTGCATCAAAAGCGGAAGTTCGCCGATCTCGTCCAAGAACAGGGTTCCTTCGCCCGCCACCTGGAACAGACCCTCCTGGGTGCGGACCGCGCCAGTGAACGCGCCTTCTTCGTGCCCGAACAGCTCCGATTCGATGAGGTTCTCCGGTATCGCGCCGCAGTTGAGCGGAACGAAGGGTTTTTCGGCGCGATGGCTCAGAAAATGGAGCGCCCGGGAGACCCGCTCCTTGCCCGTGCCGGATTCGCCCGTCACCAGGACCGTGCTGGAAAGCTGCGCCAGCCGGGGCACTTGGCTGAGCACCTTCTGCATGACCGAGTTCAGGCTGTGCAGCGATTCGTCCGCGCCCTTCAGTCCGGCCAGCTCCGAACGGAGCCTCACCTCCTCCAGGGCGCGACGCACCCACAGGAGGAGGTCGTCGATCTGGACGGGTTTTGTCAAATAATGGTAGGCGCCCGCACGGACCGCCTCCATGGCCGCGTCCATGGTGGCGAAGGCGGTCACCAGGAGCACCGGAACGGAATTGTCCACCCGTCGCGTTTCGCGCACCAGGTCCATTCCGCTCATTCCCGGCATGTTCACGTCGGAAAGAATCACACGGACCTTGCCCTCGCGCACCCGCAGCAGGGCCTCGCGGGGGTCCGTGGTCGCTTCGGCGCGAAAACCCTCCGCTTCGAGAAGATCCCGAAGCGCCAAAGCCATTTCCTTTTCGTCGTCGACGACGACGATGTCCACTGTACCGGTTCTGCTCATCTATTTGTGCCTTGGGCCTAACAGGTAGAAAGACATGCGCAACTACGTTCCCGCAGCCGACACATCCGGCCTCTCCACAGTGCCCTGTTCCAGGAGAACCCGAAACCGGATGGAAAACCTCGCCCCCCCCAGGTCGCTCTGGTTGACGGTCATTTCCGCCCCCATGCGGCGCACGAGCCCCAGCACCACCGTAAGCCCCAGGCCGGACCCGTCGCCCTGTTTTTTCGTGGTGTAGAACGGATCGAAGATCGCCGCCCGCCGATCTTCCGGAATCCCCGGTCCGTCGTCTTCGACCACCAACACCACGGAGGCTTCTTCCGAAACGATGCGGACCAGCACCTGACCACCGTCTGAGATCGCCTGCAGGGCGTTCATCACCAGGTTCAGGATGATCTGTTGGACGCCATCGGGGGTGCCCGACACGTTTTCCAGGGCCGGCGGGAAATCCAGGGAGAACTTCGCCATGCGCTTGCGGGCCAGCGGCTCCACGAGATCGGCAACCGTCCGCGCCGTCGCGGCCAGATCCACCGCCTGTTCCGGAGCCGGTTTGGATCGGGCGAAATCCAAAAGTTGTCGGATCAGGCCGGTCACGCGATCCAGCTGGCTGAGCGCGACATCCAAGGTCTTGCGATCTTCGCCATCCTCGGCCGTCCGCCGTCTCATCAGCTGCAGCCGCATGGCCACCACACCCAACGGGGTTCCGATTTCATGGGCCAGGCCGGACACGAGCACGCCGACGGTGGCCAGTTTTTCGGCTTGCAGGAGCTGTTCGTCCTTGCGGCGAAGTTCCCGCAGGTATTCGAGGTCGGCTTCCAAACGAGCCAGACGGAAGTCGCGGCGGACCATCATCCAGGTCAGGGCAAGCCACATCGCTCCCAGGATGGAAAGCAGCGCCCCCGTGCGCCCGAACTGGGCGATGAGAGGTGCGGTGATCTCGCGGCGCGGAACGTGCAGGACCAGGATCCATTTCACGCCACCCCAAACGCCCACCGTGCGGGCATGCACCAGAGTCCCAGGTGGTACCGGATCGTCGGGATGCTGCCCTCGCCAGAGGATCCCCCGCGGATCCCCCTGGAGAGTGCTGAACACACCATCGGACAATTCCCGGAACCGTCGTGGCTCCCGGACGCCGGAATCCCGATCGTACATGGGAAACCAGGTGCCCTCGCCGTTGACCAGCGCGAACGACACGCCTCGATTGACAAGAAACGGCTCGATGGTGCGAGCGAGGGAGGATCCCGTCGCCGCCAGCTCCAGATCCGCACCGGCCTCCACGCCTGGGATCCGCACCGACAATCCCGCGTCCCAGCTGGAGTCCCGCCCGGCGGGAGGGGCTTCCAGATCCGAAACCTGCACGATGGCTCCGTCTGGAAAAAATTCCCGACCCAGCCAGGGCTGATGGTCTCCCCTCCCCCACAGAAGCCGGGCTTTCGCCTTTCCCACCACCGCCAAGTGGCCAAACGCCGAATCCGTGGCGAGGATGGACCAGGCTCGCTGGCGCTGGGCGCTCGCTTCACCGGAATTGCGCACCACGTGGGCCATCACCTGCCCCGTGCGCATCTGGCGCCCCATCGTTTGCCGGAAGGTGCCTTCGATTTCCTGCAAAAGCCGGTCTTGCGCCAAAAGGTGCGATTCGATCAGGACCGCGCGCTGCTGGAAGTAGACGGCGACCACCAACAAGAGCGTGGCCAGGCCCGAACCTCCGATGGTGGCCCAGGTCCGGCTTCGAACCATGTGCCTCAGCCGAGGCAGTCTTTTGTCTTCCGTCTTTCCCATGGTGGCTCCAGTGGGGCAAAAGATGCAGATTGCAAGGCACTATGAAAACTCAGATCGGCACAAAGACTTTGGCGTGGACGGAAGCCGGATCGGGCACGCCCCTGGTCCTGGTACACGGACTCCCCTTCCAACGCGGCATGTGGGCTGGGCAATTCCCCGTTCTGGGGAAGAAATTCCGTGTCCTTGCTCCCGACCTGCCGGGATTCGGCGAAAGCGATCTATCCTCTGCAGCGCCTTCGCTGGATGCGTGGGCCGACGACTTGGCTTCCCTGATCGAACATTGGAACTGCGGACCGGTGGTGCTGGCTGGACACTCCATGGGTGGCTACATGGCCTTGGCCTTCGCCAGGCGCCACGGCGCGCTGCTGCGAGGATTGGTCATGGTTGCATCCCGATCCGGCGCCGACACGGCCGAAGCGGCCGCCAACCGCAGATCGGTGGCCACGAGACTTCGCACCGAATCCCCCGAGTTCGTCGCCGAAGCCATGCTCCCGCGCATGCTGGATTCCAGCTCCCACGCACCGGATCTCCTGAGATCGGTGCGCGAATTCATGAACCCCCTTCGCGCCGAGGGCATCGCCTGGGCCCAACGCGCCATCGCCGATCGCATCGATTCCACCAACGGCCTCGGCGCCATCGCGGTCCCCGCCCTGGTGGTCGCGGGCGAGCGCGACGCGATCATCCCGCTGGAGGAGAGCGGGATCCTTGCCGCCAATTTCCGTCACGGACGGCTGGAGGTGATCGAAAAGGCAGGCCACATGCTGTCCGTCGAACAACCCAAGGCCTTCCATGCCGTGGTGGAACGATGGCTCGGCGAAATCTAGCAGACCACGACCTTCCCCAGAAACGCCACGCGTTCCTGCTCGTGGCCCACACGGATCCCGCGATGGCACGCCGCCTGCAGCGTGCGCTTTCCCACCCTCGGGTGGACATATTCCTGCATGTGGACAAGCGAATGGATCCGGCGCCGTTCCTTGAAACGGGCACCATCCTCCTCAGCGAGCGAATCACCGTCCAATGGGGAGGATGGGACCTGGTGGAAGCGACCTTGGTCCTGCTCTCCGCATCCCTCGCCAAAGGAGGCTACTCGCATTTCACCCACTTGAGCGGCCAGGATTATCTTCTGCAGCCCGTGGAAAAGGTCTTGGATGCATTGGAATCCCACCAGGGCCAGTGGGTGGATCTGGCCTGGACGGAGGACGACAGGCGCGCGCGCTGGAGCGACTACCACGTCACGACCAAGCACCCCTTGCGTCGGCTGGTGCAGCGCGCCTACCGCAAATTCTGTCTACGCCCCCCTCGTCGTCGCGCTCTTCCGCCCGGACTCGTCTACGGCTGCGGTTCCGCGCTGTGGACTCTGGAACGTCCGGCGGCGGAGTGGACGATGGATTTCCTCCGGCGGCGCTCCGATGTCGCGCGATTTTTCCGCAACACCATCCATACCTCCGAGATGTTCATCCACACCTTGATGCGATCCTCGCCATTCGCCGACACATTGGGACGGCACGGGCATTTCATCGACTGGAGTCGAGGGGGGCCGCATCCGGAAATCCTGACCGAACCCGACTTCGATCGACTGGTCGGGAGCGGAATGCTGTTCGCGCGGAAATTCGATTCGCTCCGATCCGGATCCCTGCTGGACGCGCTCGACTCGCACTCAAAGGGAACTCGAACCGGTATCTGACAAATTCCGACCCAAGACGACCAGGAACCCCTCGATTCCGTCGGGTCTTCCCGCCTTCCACCAATGCCTCCCCGCCCCGAGCGAGGCGGAAAACAACCGCGGCATCCGCTGCAGCGACAGGGCGAAACCGCGCGACCAGGAGGACTCCGCGTCCACCAGTCGGCCCCACGGCGCGCATTTTGCCAGAATCCGTCCAAATGAGGTGAACACCCACAGGCGCAGGACCTGCACCCCCAGCTGTTCCACGCCTTGACGGGTCGTCCAACTGCCCCACACCAGATCGCCGGGCGTGTCGCGCAGGTGGAACCATGCCAGATAGGGAAGGAACGGCCAGGTCCGAGCCAGCGCGAGCAGAGCGCCGCGACGGCCCCAGGCAAGGGAAACGATCAGCAGCCCCCCGAGGATCCGCACATCGGAAACCACCAGGCTGGACACCATCAGCGCCGCAGCGCAAAGGCTCGCGAGAAGATTCCCGGCGGGCAGTCTGGAGGTGTTTTCGGTGGGGGCCAAGGAAGCCAGCACATCCCAGCCCTTTCCTCCTCCCAGCGAGAGAGATAGCCAACCCACCAGCAGGCCGCTGAACGCCGACCACAGCAGCAATGGTCCCAGTTGGGAAAAATACCCTTGCGATCCCACCAGGATCCAGGCCACCAGCGACAACTGCAACACGTTGAACAGCGAGGCCAACGCCACGCTCGCGCCCGCTCGACCGAGCCATCGCCTCGATTCCAACCATCCCAGCAGGTGCCCCGAAAGGAGGATCGCCACCGCCCCCGATGCGGAGGAAATCAGAAAGGTGCTGGCCGGCTGGCCTCCGTAGACCATCGAGAGGAGATTTCGGCACAACAACAACGCCAGCGCGGGACGGACCCCGAAATCCAGCAAGAAGGGGAGGATCACGATCCAGGAAAACCCAGGCCGAAGCCAGGGCAATAACGGAATGCGCGGCAGCAGCAGTTCCACCAGTTGCAGGCCCGAGGCAGCCAGGAGCGAGCCAGCGAACAGCCGAGCATCCATCCGGTTCCCCGACGGCTCAGTGGATGGCATCGTATTGGCCCTGTTCGCCCGCGTCGGATTCGATCACCACCACCACCCGCGAGGGAACGCACACGAGCTTCTCGCCCACCCGCGCGGCCTTTCCCTGGCGTTGGCAGAGTTTGCCCTGGCAAGGCGCGTGCGCGACCCGGATCGCCCCTTCACCGTGCTCCAACACGATCATGCCCATCACGCCTTGCACAGAATCGCGCCGTATTCCGCCACCCAACGGATACCAGGCAGCGCGCCGACCATCCAACCAAACCACCGCGCGCGATCCCGAAGGCGCGGCGAACAATCGCCAAGTGGACCATGTTCCCAATCCCACGACAAGCACCAGCAACAGGACATCCAATGGCCTAAACAGGACGGATTTTGCCGCCGGATGGCCCTGCCCGGCTGGAGTCAGCGCGGACACGCGACCAGGGAATCCAACCAAAGGCTCTTCGCCCAATTGCTGGTCTGGACCCCGCAAAGTCCTTGGGAAGTCTCACGGATCCAGAGCACGCGGATCCCCAACGAATCGGCCAAAGGGATTCCCCGCTCGGGGCCCAGCAGAAACATCGGCTTGGACCACAGGTCGCACTGGGCGCTGGAGGTGCAATGCAAAGTCGCGGAGGCGACGCCGTTTCGGGAAGGCCTGCCGGTGGAAGGCTCGAACAGATGGTGGTAGCGCACGCCATCGAGCAGAAAGAACCGCTCGTAGTCGCCGGAGGTGGAAACGGCCCCGTTCGAATCCAGTCCGATGGCGCCGACGACCTGATCGGTGGCGCGGGGATTCTTGACGCCGAGCCTCCAACTGCCGGAGGGCTTTCGGCCATGCACCACGATTTCGCCGCCGCCTTGGATCAGATGGACAGGATAGCCCCACTTTTCCAGGCTCTCGGACATGCGGTCCACGACCCAGCCCTTGGCGATTCCACCCAGATCGATGGGCAGGGAGTCCACCGCCAGCACCACACGGCCATCGGGGAGGATCTCCAGCGGGGCTTTCCAGCGGTGGACGGAATCCGTCCCGAATCGTCGCACCAGCGCCTGGCGGATCAAGGCGGAATCGGGAACCCGCGGAGTGGCCGCGTCCAGCCCCCACACCGCCTTGAGGTCGTGCAGGCCAATGTCGAGAGTGCCGCGCGAGGCGGCCATCGCGGGCAACGCACCACGGAGGATTTCCACGATCCGAGGGTCCGGCCGGACGGTATCGCCTTTGCGCCCGCGCAGGATCGCCAGCGGCCCCTGCGGATCGTAGTCGGTCAGAAGGGACTCGTACCGTTGCGTCTGGGCTTGGATGCTGTCCAGGGCGGCCTCGGGAGGGATCCGTCCGAGGCCGTGGAGCGTCGCGGCGAAATTGCAATCCATCGCCGCCCAATCGCGATGCGCGACCGGCGCCTCCCGGCACGACGCGAACAACAACGCACCCAGGATCGCCAATCTGCGCATCATCCCTCCATAATACGTAAAAGACGCCCCTATTCCGTAGAGACGCCCCGCCGGGGCGTCTCTACGGAATAGGGGCGTCGATATTTGTCCGGTTATCGGGACGGAATCGTCGCCGATGGTGCCCGATCGTTATCGGGACGGGATCGTCGCACCGGACGGGGTCAATCCGGCGCCCATCGCACCCGGTCTCACCTGCCGACCCGCCGCGTCCCAGCCAGCGGCTTGCGGAGCCTTGGGTGGATCCACACGGATCACCAAACCTGCGGTCTTTTCCATCGTGAAGGTACCCGTGGTGGTGTACTTGGACACCAGCGTGGTGGCGCTGGGATAGTACCCCTGGAACTTGAAGTTGTAGACCACCCCGGGAGCGAATTTTCGGGTGATCTTCCAGGTTTGGGTCCCGCGCACAGGCACCGTGATCGCGATCTTGGAACTGGTTGTGGCCGGACCGGTGGAGTCGATGAACAATTTCAGGGTGGAGTTGCGCTCGCTTTCCGTCCACTTGAGGGTCACGGAATCCTGAGTGGTGGAACCACCCGTCACATGGATGCTGGATCCGGTGGTGGCATCGATCGCCACGGCTTGCGCCGTCTGCGACGACACCAGCGAAACGGCCACCGCGCAGGCGGCCAAGGAAAGGATGCTGGTGAGTTTCATGGTCTGACCTCCGTTGTTGATGCTTGTGCGAATCGAATGTTTGGTTACCACAATTGCCCGGCTTGGAAGCAGAACCATCCGGCCATCCCCAGCAGCAGAACGCCCATCACGGTCTTGATGCGGATCATCCAGTTGCCGGATTTCGGCAAGGTCGTCGCCAGGCTGGAGAACGTGCCCACCGCCAGCAGGAAGGCGCCCATGCCCAGGGCGAACACGAACAGGAGACTGGATCCCCGCACGACAGATCCTGACTGTCCCACCCAAAGCAAGACGGCGCCGAGCACGGGAGCCGTGCAAGGAGACGCCACCAGCCCGAAAGCCAGTCCCAGCAGGAAGTTCGGCAGGATTCCCGCCTTGCGCGCACCCGCCGATGCCCCGGCGAATCCAGGCAGTTTGAACTGGAAGACCTCCAGCATGTTCAAAGACAACGCGGCCAGGAGCACGCCCATGCCGATGTTCACCCAGGGGCTGGAGGCCACCTCGCCGAACAACGATCCAGTGAGCGCCGCGAAGGCGCCCAGGGCCGCATAGGTGACCGCGATGCCCAGCACATAGGCCAGCGCCAACACGAAGGCCCGCCCCTTCGATTCCGCTTTCTTGGCTCCCAGGATGGAGACCGTGACCGGAATCAGCGGGTACACGCAAGGGGTGAGGCTCGTGAGCAAACCCGCCCCGAACACCAACGGATAGGCAAGGAAGGACTTCCCATCCAGGGCGGCCTGGATGGCTTCAACAGAAAATGCAGACATGTTGCTACCCTCAGAGTTTGGAGAGAGCCGCGTCCAGGACGGCCTCTTGGGCGGGATCGAAGCCGGCGAGCGAGCTCACGAGCTTGCCTTGAGCGTCGTACAGATACAGCGCGGGCACGCCGGTGTATCCGAACACGCTCGAGAGCGAGCTTTCCGGATCATGCAGGACCTGCCAGGTGATGCCGAGCTTCTTGGCACCTTTGTCCACCTTGGCCACAGCGCCCTTGTCCACCGAAATCGAAACCACCTTGAGCCCCTTGGCCTCGTACTTCGCCTTGAGCTTGGCGAGCTCCGGCACGCTTTCCTTGCAGGTGGCGCACCAGGTCGCCCAGAAGTCGATCAACACCGGCTTTCCGGCGTATTCGCTGGATGCGTGGGGCTTCCCGGCCAGATCCGGCAGGGAGAAGGCGGGGAGAGTGGATGGAGCACCGATCGCAAGACCGGCCAGGACAAGAGCGGCGAGGGCGAGTTTTCTGAACATGGAATCCTCCTGAAAAGTGGTGTTGTTGAAACGGTGATCAGATGTCCCAGCCGAGTCCCGCGCGCGCGGTTCCCTGCTGGTACCATTCGTCTGGTGCATAGAGCTGGTACAGTCGGGTGTTGCCGGGAGTGTTCCGGATCATGTGGTCGTAGGACAGATCCCAGCGACGCGGCAACCATGTTCCCCAGGAATCAGGGAATTCCGAGGCGACCTTGAGGCCAGCCAGGAAGGAATCGAAGCGGTGGAACCGGATGTCGGCGGTCCGATAGACCTCCGAACCCTGGTAGAGGTCGGTTTGGGCGAAGATCGCGCCGACCTGCGTGTAATAGCGTCCCTGGATGCGCAACACGGTGGCCGCTAGCACATGCTGGGAGAGCTGCAAGGTCAGCGTATTGGACCGAAGGTCCCACGAATCGCGGTAGTTGCGGTACTCGATGTTGACCGAACCCAGTTTTTCACCCACCATCCAGCCCTGGACCGCCTGGACAGAAACCGCCAGGGCGTCCTTGGCCTCCGGAAGGGCTTCGGCGATCATACCAGAATCCCGGGTGGTGACGGGATTGTAAGGATGCCCGATGTACCCGGTGGTCCGGATCCCGTTGACCGTGACGCCGGCGAGCATCAGAGGGGTGAAGGTCTGGGTCAGTCCAACGGAATAGGATTGAACGCGTTTTTCTCCGCCTCCCAATCTTCCCCACTCCCCGTAAGGGGTCATCTTGTCGAAAAACCACGAACCCGCCCACGACAGCGTGGTGTTGCGCTCGGCAAAATCCCAGGAACCGGATATGGAGGGCGAGAACGACTTGTAGTCGTTTTCCGTGCTGGCATACACCGAACCGGAAAACACGCGGCCATTGCGCGACCAGGTCAGGCCAAGACGGCTGCCCCAGCGGAACTCCGGCTCCGATTCTTCCTTCTGGGAGGCCCCGCTCACGCCATCGAGCTTCACCGATGCCCCGGTATTGGCATCCAACTGCCCGGATCCTCGCAACCCCCACTCCCGGGAAGCCCCCGTCACCGCGTCCATCTGGCCTTCCCACATCACGGAAAGGGATTTGGCGATGGTTTTGCGCAGCTCGAAGATGGGCGACAAGGCAGTGACGTCGTTGCGGTCGTGGAACGCTTCGAACTTGGTCTCCAGCGCGTCGTCCCCGGATGCCCGCACGGAAACCGGGAACACGACAAAAATCGACAAGGTCGCGATCGTTCGCTTCAGCATCCGCAACCTCCACCGGCACCGGAGCTGCCGCCCGAACTTCCTTCGCGACGCGGGAAGTTGTCCCCGTTGAGAGCCCCTTCCAGGGGATCGGATTGGCGCTGCATGACAGGATCCGACAACCATTCGCGATCCTTCTGGTGGACCATCGCGCAGCCGCCCAACGAGGCGGCAAGGCAAAGAAGGAAGGCGAGCGAGGCGAGCTTGAGCATCGTGTTCATGGCGTTCAGTCCTTCCACACGTATCGGGTCCGCCCTGGATCCGGCTGTTCATGGCATTTCACGGACGAACAGGTCATGCGTTGCGGATTCCAGACCGCCACCGCCCCCCGCTCGTTGTGGGCTTCGGCAATGACCACGTCCACCGTGCCGTTGGCATGCCCCGGGATTTCCGGACGATTTGATCCTCGCGTCATCCACTCGGGGAACTCCATGTCGGGGCGACGGGCATGGAGCATCACCGGCACGGAATCCTTCATCTGGGAATAATCCGGCTCGTAGACCATCCCAACCCTGGAGAACGACTCCCAGGGGGGCGCATTGGTCCCGGAATAGATGGTGGTGTCGGTCGAGGGATCCCGTGGGTTGGGAAAGGTGCGACTGAATACGGAATCCATCACCGGGCCGGACATGACGATGGAAGCCGCATGGCAATCTTCACAGCTGTTGGGCGCGCGACCCGACGTCGGATCCAGATGGAACCGGTGTGCGCCGGTCCGCGGCGAATACGCGTGGCAAGCATCGCAACGCGGGCGTTCCACCGGAGCGGTGCTGGATGCCACGAGCGAGGCTTGATCCGGCTTGATCGCCTCGCATCCGCACAACAGGATCAAGGCCAGGGGGGCGAGCCATTTCATGTTCAATCCTCCTCGTCTTCTTCGTCTTCGTACTCCAGGTCGCCATCTTCCGAGGCTTCCTTGATCTCGCGCCTCCACTGGGTGTAAAGCAAGGTGTCCGTTCTCCCCGACCGCGCCGTGAGAGAGGCCGCTCGCAGGATCTTTCCGTCTGGTCCGACGATCGAAAACCAGTGGACTCCCGGGGCGAGGTTGGTGAACCTCACGAACACCTCGCGGTCTGCGCTGGCCAAGGACCGAGCATCGTCGGTGCCCATCACCAACAGGCGTCCGGTTCGCAAGGTGTCGTCCAGATGGACTTCCACCACCACCACCCCTCTGGGCAAGGCCAGCAAGGTCGGCAGGACGGAATCGCGACCGGATCGCACGCGAAGGGTGCGCACCATCGCCGAGAGCTGGCCATGGGATTGCAACGTCCACAAGCCGGCATCCACCGCCTCGAACCGATAGCGCCCCAGGGAATCGGTCCATTGGGTGAGCGCCCGGGGACTTCCCCAGCTGGCCGGAGTCAGACTGACCTCCACTCCCTTGGCGGGGAGCGAGTCGGCACGCAAGAGTCGACCCGCAACCACGGAATTTCCCGTCTGGCTCCCCGTGCCGGCGGAACAGTCCGACTCGCAGGAGGCAAGTAGGAAAAGGCTTATCAAGATCCAGCGGGTCACGCGACCCCTCCCTCTTTGCGAGTCCCTGGCTGGGCCAGCGGGAACAATTGCACGTTGAATTGCGCGACCAAGGAAGCTGGATTGCGGTCTGCCAACACGAACTCCATCACTTCCTGCTTGAACGTCCGGATCCGCTCCTTGACCTGATCATAGCACTCCTGCGACAACCCCAAAGTCAGACCGGAAACCTCGCGAACCTCGGGCGCCAACCGGTCCGGCGCGGTCAGGCCCAACTGGATCATCTGCTGGTTGAAATGGCGGATCACCGTGCTGGGGACTTCGAATTCCGAAGAGATGGCAGGATCGGCCGCCTCCAGACGCCCTGCGGCATCCCGCTTCAACAGTCCCAAACCGCACAGATCGGCAAGAGCTTTTTCCGCTTCGCGCGGCTTGATTTGGGGAACCAAAACAGAGGCGATCCAAACCGGGTCTTCCTGGAAGGCGGGCAGTCCCACCAATTCGCGAATCGCCATGTGGTGCCAACTGGCCCAGGCGGCATACTGGCGCGGATCCAGAACCTTCACGAAAGCTTGGCGACGAAGTCTCGAGAGCTCCGAAAACGCGTCGGCGCGACTTTCCGCCGATCTGGCACGGCAGAAAGTGGCCAAGGCGACCAGGTATCTGCGATCGCGGTCGCCAAAACCCATGGCTTTGCCGAATTTCAGGGCGGTCTCGCTTGTGAGCCGGCGACGTCCTTCCAAAACATCTTTCAAAAGGCTGGGGCTGGTGCCGGCCCGAGTGGCGAAACTGCGGAAGGAGGTACGGGGGAACACCGCCTTTTTCCAATCCCACCAATCCTGCAAATACGCTCGCCCATCCGAGTACCGGAGGATGTCGGGAACCGACCGCGGTGATTCAGGTGAGACGATCATGTCCTAGAGTGTAACCGCAATCCGTGGCGCTCGCTGGCCGAACAAATCAGGTTTTGCGAACACCAAACAGCTCTAAAATGGCTAAACCATCGTATCCAAGCCCTCTAGAGGATACTGGATCCAATGCTCTTTTGCGAACACTTCGGCATTCCACTATTCGTACAGACGCCCCGCCACCGGTAGAGGCGCCCCGCCGGGGCGTCTCTACGAATGGCGGGGCGCCCGTGCGGATGCGGGTCCGGGCGGATGGATGGGTAAAAACGAAGAAGGCCGCCCTTTCGGACGGCCTTCTCGGTTTCTCTAATCGGGACAGCGGGATTCGAACCCACGACCTCTTGAACCCCATTCAAGTACGCTACCAGCTGCGCTATGTCCCGGGTGGCTGGTAAATATAGCGCGACTGTCTGACCTTGGGAAGGGTCAGGAAACCCTGAACTTGGAAATCCCTGCGCGAAGCACCCCTTCCACATCGCGCATGCGCGAAGCCCCTAGCGACAGTTGGCGGCTCGATGCGGCCAACCCCTCTGCCAGACTATCCACATCGACGATTTCCGTTTGGATGCTGCCTGCTGCCGCCTCGCCCTTGACGGCCGAAGTCTCCACTCTCTTCATTTCAGCCGAAGCCTCGGAAGCCCGTTGAGCGATCTCCCGGGTGGAGGCGGATTGCTGCTCCATGCTGGATGCGATGGAATCGATCGCCGAGCCGATCTCCCCCACCACCTGAAGCACGCCCTCCACTTCCGAAGAAGCCGATCGCACCGCCTCCTGGATCTGACCGATTTTCATGGCGATCTGTTCCGTCGCTCCCTGGGTCTGGTGGGCGAGATTCTTGACCTCGCCCGCCACCACGGCAAACCCCTTGCCCGCCTCGCCGGCACGGGCCGCTTCGATGGTGGCGTTCAGCGCCAACAACCGGGTTTGGCTGGACACCGCCTGGATGAGATGCGAAACCTGCCCGATCTCCTCCACCGCTTGGCCCAGGGCGTCGATCTTGCGCGTGGCGTCTCCGCCCTTGCGAGTGGCGTCCAGGGACACTCTCCGGGCAAGCTCGGCGTGGCGGGTGACCTCGGCGATGGCCGCCGACATTTCTTCCGCTCCGGCAGCCACCGAGCCCATTTCGCGCGCCATGCGCGACACCCCTTCGCGGGAGGCCGTCATGGTCCGGCCCATTTCGGCGGCGGACGTGGCCACCGAAGCTGACCTTATCTTGGCACGCTGGGCATCTTCGGAGAGCTCGCTGGAAATCTTCACGTTTTCCACCAGCGATGTCTCCAGGGAATCCACCCCTCGCCGCAAATCAACCACCAGATCCGTCAGGCGTGTGGTCATGCCCGACATCGATCCTGCCAGCTCCCCGATTTCATCGGTCCCCGAAACTTCCACACGTTGGGTGAGATCGCCCTGGGCCATGGCGAAGGCCACGCACTGAAGCTCACCCACCGACCGACGGATCTTGCGGGCCATGAAGAGAGAAACGGAAATCCCCAGCGCCGCGCCAACGATAAAAAGCCAGATCACGGACGTTCGCATACGGGACGCGAGATCCAGATTGGCTTTGGTTTCCCGCTGGACCTCGAGCCCCATCAACGAATCGACCGATGCGAACGCTTCCTGGGCGGTCCCCAGGTACATGCTGGCAAATCCCATGTCGCCATCGGACAACTCGCCCATCTCCAGGATCACCTTGCGAGCGCTGCCCATCAGGGTGTCCAAGCCGCGGGCTTCGACAGAATCCGACCAGTCCAACTTGGCCATCTCGGCGCGCAGGGAATCCATGCGCACCAGGTCCGCTTTCATCAGGCTGTCGATTCGAGGAGCAGGGAACCCCGCTCCCGCCCAGGCCAGCCCTTTGTAAGCGTCGGCGGCACAGCCTTTGGATCCTTGCGCCAAACTCTGCAAACGCGTGGATTGAACCTGGCCCTCGGACAGGCTTGCGATGGAGAACAGCAACAAGACCGCGGCGATCGCAAACAGCCCGATGACCCCAATGGGGGCCACCAGGAGCTTGCGGGACAACGGCATGTTGGAACCGATCGAAATCATTGCAGGATTCTCACTTGGAATAGGCGCCGCAAGAGAAAATGAACTCTCCGACCTTCTCCAGATAGGCGGTCTTCTGCTCGATCTTCTTGTCCACCGGATTGGAGAACTTGTAGTCCTGCCAGCCCGAGCCCTTGGTCTTGGCCATTTCCACGCGTTCCTTCACGAAGGCGACGCCATCGGGGTCCTTGAGTCCGATCAAGTCCTTGCCCACCTGTTTGACGTTGGCTCCATGGGCGACACATTTGCCGTTCATGTCGTAGACCGTCACGTACAGGTCTTCCTTGACGTACTTGGCGTCCTTTGCGGTGATCTTCGGGAAGATCGCTTCGCCCTGCGACTTGAAGTCGACGATGGCCGATTTGACCAATGCCTTGGCCTCTTCCTTGGTGCCCGCGCAGAAGGCGGATCCGGCGAAAGTGGCTAGAAGAACGAGGAATTTGGCTGCACGCATGAGGACTCCTTGGTGAGATCGCGAGACCACACCACCATACCACCTTCCCACCACACAAGGCAATCGAGCCTACATGCGCCGCGAAATCCCCTTGCCCTTCCAGCCCCCGCTCTTCCAGCGCCACGCATTCACGATCGACCTCACCCACTCGTCGCAGGCCATGCCGATCCAAATCCCCGCCACGCCCCAGCCCAGACCCCAGGCGAAGTACAAAGACAATCCCAAGCCCAGCGTCCACATCAATCCGGAACCCACGATCGCCGGAAAAAAAGAATCCCCGGCGGAACGCAGGCTGAAGGTGAGAGCAATATTCGCGGACTTGGCTGGTTGGAGTACGGCATCGATCCACAGAAGCTTGACCCCCAGGGCGATGACCAACGGGTTGACCGTGTACCCGCGCAACATCCACGACGACAGCGCGGCCACCGTGCAAGCGCACACCAACGCCCCCAAACAAGCGTAAGCCGTGGCTCGTTTGAGCCGACGGTAGACTTCATCCTCGCGACCAGCCCCTACCAAATGCGCAGTCACGATCTGTGCGGCGAACCCAGGCCCGTAGGAGAAGACCACGGCGATGTTGGCCAAGGTCATGGCAAACACCCGCGCTTTCTGTTCCACGACCTCCATGCGCCCGACCTGGGAAGCCAGAGCCACCTGGAACAACTGGTAGACGATTGGCTCCAACATGGCAGGCAGTCCGATGCGCATCAACATGCCCAGAGCGTGACGGCGACCGAGCTCGACATCGATCCACGTTGGATGATAGCCGAGTTTGCGCGAAAGCAAGAACATCAAACCCAGTGAAACGAACATCCACGAGAGGATCGTGGCCAGACCCACCCCGAAGGTTCCGAGCCCGCCCCAAGGCAGGAGGTCGGACAAAAACAGTCCATTCAAGACCGCGTTGATGGACAGTACCACGGCGGATGCGGCGAGATTCCACCCGGTACGCCCTTGCGAGGCGAGGATGTTGATCATGGAGGTCCAGAGCGCTCGGGCGCCCATGCCGCAACCCAGCACCCTCAGGAACGTGGTGGCGTGTTCGGCCGCTTCGCCGGAAAGCCCCATGACCGAAGCGATGGGCCCTCCCAGCACAATCATGACCACCCCGATCACCACGCCCAGTCCGACCATCGTCGACTGCAAGAACGCATAGGTGGAGTGGGCCAACCGCGCTCGACCCGCGCCCAGAAATTGTCCAGCCACCACGGAGCCGGCCTGGCCCATGGTGTTGATCAGGACCATCAGCGCAGCAAAGACCGGGATCAGCAGACCAACACCGCTGGCGGCTTCTTCCGAGACCTGCGCAAGAAAAAACATGTCCATGGCGGGCTGCGCGATCCCGACCGCGAAGGTGATCGACACGGGCCAAGCCAGCGAGAACAGCGAGCGATCGACGACGTTTTCTTGGGAAGCGGATGCGGCCATGAGGGGCGCAAACCTAGCTTGCCGATCCCGCCTTGCCCAAGATCTGAAGCGCATCAGTCAAGATTTCACCGTGGATCTGCGCCACCGGGACGGAGGCATCCACCACCTGCACGCGCTCAGGCGAGTTTTTGGCGCGCTCCAAGTATCCGTCCCGCACGCGCTGGCGAAACGCCTCGGCTTCGGCTTCCATGCGATCGGCGCCGCCACCTCTGCCACCGCGACGCGTCGCGGCGACTTCCAGGGGAACGTCCAAGAACCAGGTGCGTCGTGGAGCGATGCCGGCGGCGATGCCTTCCAGGGCGACGATGGCATCCAGCGACAAATTCCGACCAAACCCCTGGTAGGCGAAGGTCGCGTCGTAGAACCGATCCAGGATCACCACTTCGCCGCGCGCCAGGGCAGGCAGAACCCGAGTTTGGACGATCTGGGCGCGAGCCGCGGAAAAAAGCAGGAGTTCAGCCAGGGGCACGGGAGGTTCGTCGGAGGGTTCCAGCAAGAGGCTCCGCACCTTCTCGCCCAGCGCGGTTCCACCGGGCTCGCGCAGACAATTCACAACCAGTCCGCGTTCGCGCAAGGCATCGGCCAACAGGCCCACCTGCGTGGTCTTGCCGGATCCATCGATGCCTTCGAAACTAAAGAGGATGCCGTTCATGTTTTAGAAAGAGCAAGCATGCGCCGCCGCAGTCATCCAACAGAACTGATCCCCGTCCGGGAGGGGCTGGAAGGGTGAGCGAGGGGGATGCAGGCGAAGCGACAGGGTGTCCGGCGACAGAGGCGTACGTGCTCGGTACGCCGACAAGCCGGACGGGCCCCTGGAGAGAGCATGCGCCCCCGCAGCCACCCTTACAGGCCTTCCCCGTGGCATTTCTTGAATTTTTTGCCAGATCCGCAAGGACACGGGTCGTTGCGCCCGATATTGGCCGCCATCTGCGGAGGCATGCGCGGCTGCGACCCCGGAGGAGGCGCCATCATGGGCCTGGTGCCAGGAAGGAGCGGGGCCATGGCCGGCGGCGGCGGGGCCTCTTCCATGCCTGGGCCGATCTCCTGCATGGGCGGACGAGGCTTGGAAGCGGGAGGCTCGGGGCGTCGTCCCAACTGCACATGAAGGATGTTGCCGGCGATTTCCACCGCCAATCGATCCATGGTCTGCTGGAACAACCGGAAGGCCTCGCGCTTGTATTCGGACAGCGGGTCGCGCTGGCCGTAGCCGCGAAAGCGGATGGCTTCCTTGAGGTGGTCCATCTCGTAGAGGTGGGCCTTCCAGAGGTGGTCGATGCGGTTGAGCAGGAGGTCGCGTTCCACCGCGCGCATCAGCTCACCGATCTCTTCTTCCTTGGCCTTGTATGCCTCGATTGCCAGAGCGATGACTTCCTCGACCAGTCCCTCTTTCGAGGCTCCCATGGTCATTTTGTCGGCAAGCGGGAACTTCACTGTGAAATGGCGTTCCACTTCCAGCTCGTGCTGTGCCCAGATCGGATCGTCGGCGGGGATCTTCTCCAGGAGCATCTCGGACAACTTGATGTCCACCGCGTCTTCGATGCGCTGTTCGATCTCGTCGCGCACATCTTCGCCGTCCAGGATCCGCCGGCGCAGCTTGTACACCACGGTGCGCTGGGAATTCATGACGTCGTCGTATTCCAGCAGGTGCTTGCGGATCTCGAAGTTCTGGGCCTCCACGCGCTTTTGGGCGCTGGCGATGGAGCGGTCCAGCAAGGCATGGGTGATGACTTCGCCTTCCTTGGCGCCCAAGCGGTCCATCATGGCGCGGATGTTGTCGCCGCCAAAAATCCGCATGAGGTCGTCGTCCAGCGAAAGGAAGAACCGGCTGGAGCCGGGGTCGCCTTGGCGTCCGGAACGGCCGCGCAATTGGTTATCCACACGACGGCTTTCGTGGCGCTCGGTGCCCACGATGTGCAGTCCGCCCAGCAACCGCACGGAGATCTTCTCCATGCCACGCAGCACCCAGGGTGCCGGGTAGGGAGGATTTTCCTGCTCGGCGCGGACCTTGTTCAGGAATTCGAGCTTCTCCTCGCGCGTTCCCTTGCACTTATCGCGCGTCTTCGCGTCGAGTGTGCGCTCCGCCCAGTGGGCCAGGATTTCTTCGTCCTGGACGGAATCGTCCTTGGAGAGGGTCTTGGGAACCAGCTTGCGCTCGGTCCAGTGTGCCAGGAGGTCTTTCCAGGTGGTGTCGCGCAGAACAATATCGGTACCGCGACCGGCCATGTTCGTGGCGATGGTCACGCGCCCCAGACAACCGGCTTCGGCGACGATCCCCGCCTCGCGCTGGTGCTGCTTGGCGTTGAGCACATCGTGGCTCACGCCGTGGCGGGACAAGATGGCGGAAAGTTTTTCCGACTTCTCGATGGAAACCGTGCCCACCAGGACAGGCTGCCCCAGGGCGTTGCGCTCCTTCACATCCTCGTGGATGGCGTCGTATTTCTCGTCGTCGGTGCGGAAGACCCAGTCGTTGCGATCCTTGCGGATCATGGGGCGGTTGGTGGGAACGGCCACCACGCCCAGCTTGTAGATCTCGTGGAATTCCTGGGCTTCGGTGTCGGCAGTTCCTGTCATGCCACCGAGCTTCTTGTACATGCGGAAGTAGTTCTGGAACGTGATGGTCGCCAGCGTCTGGTTCTCGCGGGCGATCTTCACGCGTTCCTTGGCTTCCACGGCCTGGTGCAGACCATCCGACCAGCGCCGGCCTTCCATGGTACGGCCCGTGAATTCGTCCACGATGACGACTTCGCCATCCTTCACCACGTAGTCCACGTCGCGCTTGTAGATGGCGTGTGCCCGTAGCGCCTGCTGGATGTGGTGCACCCAATCGGTGTTCTGGTCGGAGTAGAGGTTCTCCAGCCCGAGGATCTTTTCGCAGGCCTGCACGCCACGGTCGGTCAAAAGCGCGTTCTTGTGCTTTTCTTCCACCGTGAAGTGGACATCCTTCTTGAGCTTCGGAATGATCTGGTCAGCCGTCGCGTATTTGTCGGTCGATTCTTCCGCAGGTCCGGAAATGATCAAGGGCGTACGGGCTTCGTCGATCAGGATGGAGTCGACTTCGTCCACGATGGCGAAGTTCAAGTTGCGCTGCACGCATTCGTCCGGTTCGCGCGCCATGTTGTCGCGCAGGTAATCGAATCCGAATTCGTTGTTGGTGCCGTAGGTGATGTCGGAGCCGTAGCTCACGCGACGCTCGGGCTCGGACTTTTCGTGGACAATCAATCCAACGGTGAGTCCCAGGAACCGGTAGACGCGCCCCATCCACTCGGAGTCGCGCTTGGCCAGGTAGTCGTTGACCGTCACCACGTGCACGCCCTTGGATTCCAAGGCGTTGAGGTACACGGCGGTGGTGGCCACCAGGGTCTTGCCTTCGCCGGTCTTCATTTCGGCGATCTTGCCCCCGTGCAGGATCATGCCGCCGCGCATCTGCACATCGAAAATCCGCATACGGAAGGGCGGCAGCGATTCCGGATACAGCTCGCGCACCCTGGCGTAGAGGCTCGCGGCAAAATGCAAGCCGACCACATCCTCGCCGGCCTCCAGCTTTTCGCGAGCGCCCACCACATCCGAACGATCGGTGGCGGAAAGCAGATCCAGATCGAACCCGTGCTTGGGGTCCAGCAAATTCAAGATGCCCAATCGGCGGTCGGCGGCTTCGCGCATGACAGCGAAGGCTTCCGGCAGAAGCTCGTTGAGAGTTTCCTTGCCCGTCGCCAGCCTCTCGCGGAATTCGACCGTTTTTTGCGCTAGATCCCGATCGTGCAATCCGGAAAGGGCCGCTTCAAAACCGAGGATCGCCTCCACCTGGGGGGTCAACTTGTTGTTGTACCTCTCGTGGGGGGTGCCAAAGAGTTTTGTGAAGATCGCGTCGATCAGCATGAAGTCTCCAGAAACAAGGGTCGAATGGTCGAATGTACCTAAACCCGCGCGAATTGGTGGTGTCCAGCCCGCGAGGTCGGCACGAATCCTCCTGTCTTCGATACGCTTCGGGGCCTTTTTCGATGCGCAATGTCGGTCAGGCCGGAAGAAGTTTCTCGGACAATCGGTGTCCTGCACCTTGCCAGAACGCCAGAAAATGGGATGATTGACAAACGGTACCAGATGACAAAAGATTCGCTCAAGGTCTGGATCATGCCCACGCAAGTCGGGTCCAGAACAGGTAAGCTGTTCTCGCGGGCAGTGGCCTCTTTCAGGAAATCGCACCCTGCGGTTTCGTTGGAGTTGCGCGTCCTGCCTTGGAGCAACGCCTGGGCGGAACTGATGCGGGCCTTCAAACGCGGCGACCCACCGGACGTGGTCCAGGTCGGCTCCAGTTGGATGGGAACGCTTGCGCACCTGGGGCACCTTTCCCAGGTTCCCGACGGCATGGAAACCCGTCAAGTCGTGGCGCCATGGATCGACGAATGTGTCACCTTGGGAAACCGTCGCCTGGGAATTCCGTGGGTAGTGGAATGTTCCGGTTTGATCGCCCGCGCCGATATCCTGGACGGGCAGGTGGGTGAATCGGATATCGATCAGTGGGACGGATTCCTTGGCTTTTGCCGCAAGCTCGGCGAAAATGCCAACAAACAGGAAATCGACCCGCGTCGCCCCCTTCCTTTGGGGATCACCTGCAGGCCGGAACCCGTCACCCTGCACAATCTGGCGCCCTGGCTGATGACGGGCGGTTGGAATCTGGGCGCGTTGCTTGCCAGCAACTCCTCTCGACTGCTTTCTCACCCCAGCTCCCGGCCCGGACTGGAGTGCTTGGGAGAGCTTTTGCGCGTCAATCGCACCGATGAAGATTCCGGCGCGATCCAGCCGTATCGGCTTTCCATGGATTTTTACCAGGAGGGCCGTTTCGCGTTTCTGATCGGCAACCCCTGGATGATCGTGCGAAACCTCGTGGACCCCACCGCCTCCGTGGAATCCCGGTGGCCGGTCACTTTCTTGCCGATTCCCGCGGGTCCCGCCGGCCCCGCCACGCGCGGAGGCGGTTCCGTGCTTGCCGTGCCCACCCGCTCGAAAAAGCCGGAACTGGCCTGGAAGCTCGTCCGCCACATGTGCAGCACCTCCTTCATGGACATCTGGTGCCAAAATTCCGGCGACCTTCCCGCCCATGTCGCGGGATTTTGGAATCGCCATGGCGACAATCCGGAACTGGCCCGCATGCGCAAGGCGCTGGAGGCTGCCACCAACTATCCGGCCCACCCGATGTGGACCACCATCGAGCGAGTGCTCGCCTCCGGTCTATCGGACATCCTTTGGAGCCTCCTGGCAGGCGAGAGCCTGGACGACCATGGAATGGCGCTGGCCGCTACGGTGGATGAAGAAATCCAATCGATCTTGCGTATCGGGTGGGACCGACCCACATGAGTCTGCGCGATCCCTCCAGCACGGGTCTGGCGCAGATGGTCCAGATCGAAACCCAGGACCTTTCCGCCCTGGGCAATCGCGCCGCCATCGCCATGTGCGGAACGGACACCTCCTATCGCGCGTTCCAAGCGGCTTCCCAGATCATCTTCGACGGCTTGCGCGACGATGTCGAGCAGGTGCGGATCTACCTGTTGGACCCGGTGGAACGGATTCTTCGGGAAGAAGCCGTGGTGGACCATTTCGGAAGTCAGGAAGGCTCCGATCTGATCCCGTTGTACCAATTCCCGGAGCAGATCACAAAGAAGCTCGCGGCCCTCCAGCACAACATGGGCGATCAATGGGAGATCCAGATCCCGCTCCCCGGCGAACAGCAGATCGCGGGAGTCCTGGTGCTGGTGAGCTTCCAAAAATTTCCTCCCCATCTGGAAGAAAAAATTCTCCGGCTCGGGAGAAGCCTGGCCTTGGGAGCGCTTTATGTCCGGCGTTCGCGTGAGGCCGAGCGATCCGCCATGCTTTTGAAGGCCGTCACCAACACCAGTGCCAAGCTCCAGGGATTGGATGGCCGACGGATCCTGTTGGAAAATTTCGTGACCACCGCGGTGGAATCGTTCGGCTTCGACCGCGCCACCATCTTCGTGTTGGACGACGACGGGAAATCGGTGAAGACCGCCCTGTGCGCCCGGGCCGGGGTCGGCGTGATCCCCATCGACGCCCCTCCCGAGCTCCAACTGCATTCCGACCAACCCGCCCCGCACCCCCATCTGCCCGGGCTGTGGATTCCCATCCGGATGGGGTCCCGCCGGCTGGGTGCGTTGTTCGTGGACAACATCTATTCGCTGGAGCCACCCTCCCGCGACGTCCTGCAACCCCTGGTGGATCTCGCCAGCCAAGCCGCCCTGGCCCTGGAAAACGCACGCCTGATCGAGCGCCTGCGGGAAACCGCCTTGCGCGACGACTTGACCGGACTCTACCGGTCCGGATACTTCCTGGAGCGCGTGCGGGAGGAGCTCGCCAATTCCCGCCGGCGCAAGGACAGCACGGGCCTCGTGATGATCGACCTCGACCAGTTCAAGGCGATCAACGACACCTACGGGCACCCCATCGGAGACGAAGTCCTGATCCGCGTCGCCGACCGCATCCGCCAGAGCCTGCGCGTGGGCGACACGGCCTGCCGCAAGGGGGGCGACGAGTTCATCATCCTGGTCCCCAACCTCACCTCCGAACAAGCCGGCAAGATGGCCCAGCGCATCATCGACGAGATCCGCACCTCTCCGGTGGCCTTGCCGGATGGACGGCTGGTGGAAATCAGCGTATCGGCAGGAGTCGCGCTGTTCCCGTCCCATGCCGGAAATTGGCAAGACCTTTGGGGGCGCGCCGACGAGGCCCTGTACCAGGCCAAGAACGCTGGACGCGGTCGCTGGGTGATCTGGACTCCGCAGGGGAAGATGCCTCTGCGCTGATTCCGTCCGCAAGCACCCGAGGGCGTCGCGCCTTGCTGGTTGTAGCTTTGGGAATCTATGCGAAAGAACGGCTTCACCACCACCAACCTGCACCTCGAGCGCTGGGCCTTGCCGGAACACGGTGCCCTTCGCAAGCCCATCCATACCTCCATCGCCTTTGGGTACGAGCGGGCGGAGGACCTGGCAGCCGTGTTCCAAGGGCGCCAGAAGGGCTTCGCGTATTCCCGCCAGGCCAACCCCACCGTGCAGGCCGTGGAGCAGAAGATCACCGCCATGGAAGGGGGGGCCGGGTCGGTGTGTTTCGCCACCGGGATGGCCGCGCTGGGCGCGATCTTCTTCGCGCTTCTGAAACGCGACGACCACATCGTGGCCAGCCGGTACCTGTTCGGCAATACCGCCAGCATGCTCTCCACCCTCGAACAGTTGGGAGTGGAGGTCACGTTCGTGGACGCCACCGACGTGGCCAACGTGGAGACCGCCTTGCGCGGGCGCACCCGCCTGGTGCTGGTGGAAACCATCGCCAATCCGGTCACCCAGATCGCCGACCTCCAACGCATCGGAGAGCTGTGCAAGGCGCGCAAGCTCCTGTACGTGGTGGACAACACCATGACCTCCCCGTGGCTTTTCCAGCCCAAGTCGGTGCATGCGACATTTTCCGTCAACTCCTTGTCCAAGTATTTCGGAGGCCATGGCGCCGCGCTGGGCGGCAGCGTCACCGACTGCGGCGGCACGGATTGGACCGACGATCCCGGCATCCTGGACGCCTACAAGGAGACCGCCCCCGTCGAGCAATGGGGACTGGTCCAGGTCCGCAAGAAGGGCCTGCGCGATTTCGGGGGCACCCTTTCGCCGGAAGCGGCCCATTCGCTCTCCTTGGGATCGGAAACCATGGCGCTTCGCATGGAACGCGCCTGCGACAACGCGGCCAAGCTCGCACGGTTCCTGGAAAGCCACAAGGCCGTGGTGGAGGTGAACCATCCGAGCCTTCTGAACCATCCGCAGTCGGGCCTGGCGGCCAAGCTGTTCCGGCGTCCGGGCGCATTGCTGTCCTTTTCGCTGGACGACCGGTACGATCCGCTGGCGTTCATGTCCTGCCTGAAAGTGGTGGTGAATTCCACCAACCTCGGCGATACGCGCACGCTGGGGATCGCCGTGGCCCCGACCATCTTTTTCGAGTTGGGCGCCGAACGGCGCGCCCAGATGGGGATCCGCGAGGGACTCATCCGCCTGTCCGTGGGCATCGAAGACGTGGAAGATCTGCTCAACGATTTCCAGCAGGCGTTGGACCAGCTGGGGGGGTAGATCAGGCCTTGCGGGCCACCAGGAAGCGGTCGGTGCCGGACAAATCCTGTACGGTGCGGACCTCTTTGAAGCCTTCGCCGCAAAGAGCGCGCGTGCGTTCCCCTTGATCGAACCCGTGTTCCACCAGGAGCCATCCGTCCGCGACCAGCACGGCGTGCGCCTGCTCCACCAATCGCCGGATCAGATCCAGGCCATCCGGCCCGCCGTCCAAGGCCAATACGGGATCGGCTTTGACCTCCACCGAAAGCCCAGCCAGATCGGCGTGGGCGATGTACGGGGGGTTGGAGACCACCGCATCCAGCGACGACGGCGCGATCCCTTCCAGCAGATCCGTTTGCGTCAAGGGAAGCCAGATGCCCAACCTCTTGGCGTTTTCGGCGGCCAGCTCCAAGGCCGAAGGCGATATGTCAGATCCTGTCACCACCAGGTCCGCACGCTCGTGGCGAAGCGAAAGCGCGACACAGCCGGTTCCCACACCCACCTCGTGGACGCGCGCCTTGGGAACGCCGGCCAACCTCTCCAAGGCAAGGTCGACAAGGATCTCGGTTTCCGGTCTGGGCACCAGGGCCCGGGCATCGGAAAAGATCTCCAGGTGGCGAAACGCCACCGATCCCTCGATGTGCTGCAGCGGCTCGCCCTGCGAACGTCGCACCACCAAGGCGCGCAGCGCGGCGATTTCCGGTTCCAGCAGCGGGCGATCGAACTGGAGCACCACTTGCATGGGCGTCAGACCAAGGCCTTTGGCCAAGAGCCTGCGGGCGTTCCCGCGCGGATTTTCCACACCCTTGCGCGCCAGGAATTCCTCGGAACGTTTTTGGATCTCCCCGAGGGTGGGAGCCGCCTCGCTCACGTGCGCGCCTGGGCTTCCAGCCGGTTGAGACTGTCGGCCAGGCGCAAAGCGTCCATGATCTCGGCGATATCCCCTTGCATCACCGAATCCAGCTTGTACAGCGTCAAGCCGATGCGGTGGTCGGTCAGCCGGTTTTGCGGGAAGTTGTAGGTCCGGACCTTGTCGGAGCGGTCGCCCGTTCCCACCGCATCGCGGCGGATGGAATCTTCGGCCTGCCGGCGCTGGTTGCGTTCCAGATCCAGGAGCTTCGCCTTGAGCATGCGCAAAGCGGTTTCGCGGTTTTGGATCTGGCTTCGCTCGGATTGGCAGGCCGCGACCGTGCCCGTGGGTAGGTGGGTGAGCCGTACGGCGGATTCCGTCTTGTTCACGTGCTGGCCGCCCGCGCCCTGGGCTCGGTAGGTGTCCACGCGAAGCTCGGAAGGGTCGATGCGGATCTCGATCTCGTCGTCGGTTTCCGGCAGCACCGCCACGGTGGCCGCCGAAGTATGGACTCGGCCTTGGGCTTCGGTGGCGGGAACGCGTTGCACGCGATGCCCGCCGCTTTCGAAGCGCATCCGACCGAACGCCCCGGCAGCATCCACTTGCAGGATGGCTTCCTTGAAACCGCCCGAGGCCCCTTCGGAGGCGTCGGTGAGCGTGGCTTTCCAGCCGACCGTTTCGAAGTAACGCAAGTACATGCGCACGAGATCGCCGGCAAAAAGCGCTGCCTCGTCGCCGCCGGTACCGGCGCGGATTTCCATCACGCAGGTTCCGTCGTCGGCGGGATCCTTCGGGATGAGGGAAAACCGCAGAGCCTTTTCCAATTCCTCGCGCTGGGAGTCCAGACGAGCCACTTCGCGGCGCGCCTCGGAGGCGAATTCGGCATCATCCGAGCGCGTCGCCTGCTCCCATTCACCGAGTTCTTCGGCCCAATGCAAATACGAACGTGCCGCCTGGGCGCCAGGGCCCAAGCGAGCGTAACGTCGACCCAGCTCACGGAATCTGGCATTGTCCGCAACGGTCTCAGGGAGGGACATTTCCTCCTCGAGCGCGCGCTGCTCATCCAGGACCCGTTGGGCCTTCTCGATCATGAGTGGTCGCCTCCGGCCTTACGCCGGAGACGTTCCCTTCACTCGGCCGAAGCGGATTCGGAAGCGCCAGCAGAGGGTGCCGAAGCCCCCTTCGCGAGCTTCTTCTGCTTGGTCTTCGAGATCGACTTCGCCGCAGGGGCGACAGTCGCTGCCGGCTCGCGGGTGTGGCGCTTGGCACCGACCACCTCGGAGTAGCGGCTCTTGAAGCGGTCGATTCGTCCAGCGGAGTCAACCAAGATCTGCTTGCCCGTGTAATACGGGTGGGAAGCAGAGGACACTTCCACCATGATCAGCGGGTATTCCACGCCCTCCACGGTGATGCGTTCTTTGGCAGACTTGGTGCTGCGAGTGACCAGATGGAAGTCGGACGAGATGTCCTTGATCACGACTTCCTGGTACTTGGGATGGATTCCATCCTTCACGTGCGTTCTCCTTAGCAGGTCGTTACAGAATCGCCAAATATAGCACTACTGATCCAATCCACAAATGGGGCTTGTACGAGAATTGCGTTCTGGACATCCGGGCGGCCGAAGTGGTAGGATCCCCAAAGCCATGATCGCCACCACCGTCCCAGACAAATACAGGTCCATCGTCGATGGGCTGGGGCAGGTTCCCACCCTGCCTGCCATCGTCGCCCGCGTGTTGGAGGTTTTGAACAACCCCAATGCATCGGCGGAGACGGCAGCACGCCTGATCGGCAAGGACTTGGCGCTATCCGCCAAGGTGCTTCGATTGGCCAACTCCGCATTCTACGGAATCCCCCGCTCCATCTCTTCGGTGGACCAAGCCATCGTGATCCTCGGATTCCAGACTGTCCGCAGCTTGGTGATGTCCGCTTCCGTGATCAAGATCCTCGGCAAGGGCCAAGGCAAGCTGGATCGTCGTGCCGTTTGGCGACATTCCGTGGCCACGGCTTTGGCAACCCGCGTGGTGGTCCGAAAACTGGGCCGTCGTCTGGGATTGGACGTGGAAGCCGCCTTCATGTCGGGACTGCTCCACAAGATCGGCGTCTTGATTCTGGATGGAGCGGAATCCGCCGAGTACTCCAAGGTTCTCTCCGAAGCCAGTGCGGAGGAGGCCTTGCCGCTACCCACCATCGAACGACTGCATTTGCAGATCGACCACCCTGCGGTGGGCGGCATGCTGGCGGATCGTTGGGGCCTTCCCGAGGAGCTTCGGGATCCGATCGCACTTCACCTGAACCCAGGTGCGTCCAAGGGACAGAAGGAGCTCGCCGCGGTGGTCCAACTGGCCAGCCATCTCGCCGAAACCGCGGGGCTTCCTGCCTTCGAGGGCATCACGCAATGGCCTCTGGATCCCGCCGTCTTCACCATCCTCCAAGCGGACCCCGTGGTCTTGCCGGAATTGAACGACGCCTTGACTCAGGAAATCGAAAAAGCCGAAGGCTTCTTCGCGTTGATCGACGCCTCCACCTAGTCTCCCAAGCACCAAGAATGATTCAGGGCTCGTGGCGTTGGCTGGAGTAGATCCCGCCTTTCCCGCTGGCCAGCATGGCCGCCGCGCAGGCGATGGCCGCCCAGGGGCCCACCTGCGCTCCGAAGAGTTCCATGGCCATGATCGTGCAGGCCAAGGGCACATTGGCGGCAGCCCCGAACACCGCCACCAATCCCATCGCGGCAAGCAGAGGTGCGGGAAGTCCCAACACCGCCGCCAGTGCGCTTCCCAATGTGGCTCCCACGAAAAACAACGGCGTCACTTCGCCGCCCTTGAATCCGACTCCCACCGTCAAGGCGGTCAAGACAAGCTTGAGCGCGAAGTCCCACGGCAACACCGGTTCGCGAAAGCTTTGCGCGATCACGGGTAGCCCCAGCCCTTCGTAGCGCGCACCCGCAACGAAAAGGCACGCGACCACGACCACTCCCCCCAATGCGGGACGCAACCAGGGTCGCGAAATCCACGCCTTGGTCCGAGCGGAAACCGCATGGGAAAGCCACACGAAGCCGCGCGCCGCCCCTCCAAAAGCCACTCCCGCCACCAGAGCAAGCACAATTCCTTTGGCGTCCAGGTATGGGACATCGGGCACCGGATAACTCGCGTGACGCGCGCCCCAGGCAAGACATATTCTGTCTGCAGCCACCGCCGCCAGGATGCAAGGAAAAAGGTGGACCAGCCGTAAGCGACCCACCACCACGAATTCCATGGCGAAGATCGCCCCCGCCAGCGGAGTTCCAAACAGCGAAGCGAACCCTCCCGCGACTCCCGCCAGGAGGACCATCCTCCGATCTTCCTCCGAGAATCTCAACCACTTGGCGACTTGATCCGACAACGCCCCGCCCATCTGGATGGCCGTTCCTTCGCGCCCGGCCGAACCTCCACATAGGTGCGTCGCGAGCGTCCCCAGGAGGACCATCGGCGCCATGCGCAGCGGGATGTAGGTCTTGGGGTCGTGCAGTTCCTGCAAGATCCGGTTGTTGCCCGCCTCCACCTGTGCGCCATACAGATGATACGCCAAGCCGGACACCAGACCCGCCAACGGAAGGAAAAACAAGAGCCAGCCATGGCCCTCGCGAAGTGTGGTGACCGTTTCCAGAAGCCACAGGAACAAGGCCGATGCCGATCCCGCCAGGATCGCGACCAATGCCAAGGCCAGAACCACCCGCGCCGCCTGGACTGTCTGTTTGGAAAGGCTGGAATCCATGAACCAGGAAAGGTAGGCCAGTGGATTCACCCGCCGATACGGCGTCTCTGGCGCACCACCGGAGTGGTAGCTGAAACCCCTTGCACCGCCGCCACCATTCTGGGCCCCCCCTGCCGGCTCGCGCAGGGCCACCCCACCCGCCCCCCCCCCCCCCCCCCCCCCCCCCCCCCCCCCCCCCCCCCCCCTCCCCCCCCCCCCCACCCCCCCCCCCCACCCCCCCCCCCCCCCCCCCCCCACCCCCCCCCCCCCCCCCCCCCCCCTCCCCCCCCCCCGCCCCCCCCCGGCCCCCCCCCCCCCCCCCCGCCCTCCCCCCCCCCCCCCGCCCCAACCGCGCCCCCCCCCCACCCCCCCACCCCCCCCCCCCCCCCCCCCCCCCCCCCCCCCCCCCCCCCCCCCCCCCCCCCCCCCCCAACCCCCCCCCCCCCCCCGAACCCCAACCCCCCCCCCCCCCCCACCCCCGGGCAGGGAAAGACCGCCAACTACCTTTCCCGCCCACTATGGCCATCAACGAAAACGCTGTCGAAAACGTCCTGGAAACCCGCTACGCGAGCGCCGAAATGGCGCGCCTGTGGAGCCCCGCCTTCAAGTTCGGCACCTGGCGCCGCCTCTGGATCTGGCTGGCCGAATCCGAAAAGGAACTGGGACTGCCCATCACGGAAGAACAGCTCCAGGAACTGCGGGACACGGCATCTAACCTGGATCTGGAAGCGGCCGCCCGGTATGAGAAAAAGCTTCGCCACGACGTGATGGCCCATGTCCACGCCTGGGGCGACATCGCCCCCAAGGCCAAGGGAATCATCCATCTGGGGGCCACCTCGCAGTTCGTGGGCTGCAACACCGACCTGATCCAGATGCGCGAGAGCCTGGTGCTTTTGAAAAAGCGCTTGGCCCGTTCCATCGGGGCGCTGGCCAAGTTCGCCGACGAACACAAGGACCTCCCCACCCTGGGATTCACGCATTTCCAACCCGCCCAGCCCACCACGGTGGGAAAGCGCGCGTGCACCTGGATCCAGGACTTGGTGATGGATTACCACGAGGTGGCCCGTCTGATCGAGTGGTTGCCGTTTCGCGGCGTGAAGGGGACCACGGGAACCCAAGCCTCGTTCATGGAACTGTTCGAAGGCGACGAGGACAAGATCGACGCGTTGGACCGGCGCGTCACGGAAAAGGCCGGATTCAATCGGCCTCTGACAATTTCTGGCCAAACCTACACGCGCCATATCGACAGCCGTGTGATCCATGTGCTGGGAGAAATCGCGGTGACCGTGGGCCGCATGGGCAACGACATCCGCCTGCTCCAGCACCTGAAGGAAGTGGAAGAGCCCTTCGAAAAGGACCAGATCGGCTCCAGCGCCATGGCCTACAAGCGAAACCCCATGCGCTCCGAACGCTTGTGCGCGCTTTCGCGCATCGTGATGGCCCAGCAGCAGGTGATCGACTCCACCGCCGCCGCCCAATGGTTCGAGCGCACTTTGGACGATTCCGCCGCCAAGCGCATCTCCGTTTCCCAAGCGTTCCTGGCCGCCGACGCTTGCCTGGTGCTGGTGGAAAACATCGCTTCGGGCCTTGTGGTGTATCCCAAGATGATCGAGGCGCGGCTCTTGTCCGAGCTCCCGTTCATGGCGACGGAAAACATCCTGATGCAGGCGGTCAAGAAGGGCGGCGACCGACAGGAACTCCATGAGCTCATCCGTGTGCACAGCATGGCGGCCGGTGCGGTGGTCAAGCAGGAAGGCAAGCCCAACGACTTGTTGGATCGGCTTGCGGCTGATTCGGCCTTCGGACTCACCCGAGCGCAGCTGGAATCGGTGCTGGATCCGAAGCTCTACGTGGGGCGTGCGCCTTCTCTGGTGAAGCGCTTCCTGGAGGAGGAGGTCCAACCGATTCTCCAAGCCGAATCCAACGCCCTGGCCGACAGCGCCGTCGATCTGAAAGTCTGATCCCGACCCCAAAGGGCTAGGGATCCGCATTGCCTCCTCACCGGAGGCAATGCGACAATCAGTCGTGTCGAACGATCCGATCAAGAACTCTGGCACCAGCGATTCCGTTGCACGCCCAGCGTTTTCCGCGGCGCTACCCCACTCCCCATGGAATGCGGCATCCCTGGTCGCCCTCGTCCTGGCCACCATCCTAGCCGGACTGTTCGTGCGGTTTTTCAATGTCCGCCGGGTGGAGCTGAGCCCCTATTTGACCATATTCAACGTGTCCGATAGCGTGGATGGCGGCCACTCGCTGGCCTACGCCCAACTGCGCGGGAAAGCCTACCGGTTTTCCTATGCCCTGCAACCCGGCTTCGCGTTTCCATACGCTGGCGGTGGCTTGCGCCTGACCAACTTCGCACCCAATCATCTGAGGGATTTCTCTTCCTTCGAACGGATCCGGTTTCGCGCACGCCAGGAGCACAGCAAAGGAGCTCCTCCTGTGCGACTGTTCATCCAATCCACCCGCCTGCACCACGACACCCTGCTTTTGGCACCCAACGAGATCCAGTTCCGTCCCACTGCCAACTGGTCGGAACAAACGTTGGATTGGAACCTTCTGCGCCTACCTTCGTGGTTCATCGCCGCCAACAGCATGGAGCCTGCCGAACAAAATGTCCGGCTGGAGAATGTGCGCGAGCTCCATTTTGTCAGCCCGGACATCCCCTCCCTCTCCGACACCGGGGTCCTGGAAATTTCCGATGTCAGCCTGGAAGGCCCGCGGATCGCCCCTCTCAAGCTTCTCTTCGCCCTCCAGGGAGGATGGATCGCTTGGGGGATTTTCCAACTGGTCTTGGTCTTTCGTGCCTGGCGCAGCCGGGCCATGAGTGCCTCGTCTCGCGCCAGGAATGCCGAGGACGCCTCCCTGGCCAAATCGGAATTTCTGGCCACCATGAGCCACGAGATCCGCACGCCGCTCAATGGTGTTTTGGTTCCCGCACAGCTCTTGCAGCAATCCGAGTTGGACGCCGAACAAGCGGATCTGGTGGAAACCATCCTGGAATCCGGAAACCATCTCGCCGCCGTCTTGCAGGACATCCTGGACCACTCCAAGATCGAATCGGGCAAGATTGAACTGGAACGACTTCCCATGGACCTGCGGCGCACCTTGGGCTCGGTTCGTCGGGTGTTCGAACCACGGTCGCGCGAGAAGAAACTCAAACTGGATTTTTGGGTGGACCCGGCACTGCCTTCGATCGTCGTCGGCGATGCCCTCCGGCTTCGCCAGATCGTAATGAATCTCGTGTCCAACGCCATCAAATTCACCGAGCGCGGCGAGATCCAGGTGCAGGTCTTCGCATCGAACCTTGGTGGAAACCGGATCCGGTTCGAGGTCTCCGACACGGGGATCGGCATCGACGCGGCCTCCATCAACCGACTTTTCCGGAGGTTTTCCCAGGCGGAATCCAGCACCACGCGCCGATTCGGAGGAACCGGACTCGGCCTTTCGATCGCGCAGGGGCTGGTGGAATCCATGGGAGGCAGGATCGAAGTGGCGAGCACTCCGAACGTGGGAACCAAATTCCGCTTCGAGATCGAGCTGCCCCCAAGCCAGACCGCACCGCGCCCGGGGGAATCCACCCTCGAGGCCATGCCCTTGCCTGTGGGCGCACGCGTACTGGTGGTCGACGACGACCGGACCAACCGGAAGGTCGCCTTTTCGATGCTGGAAAAAATAGGCTGCGTGCCCAGCGTGGCGGAAAACGGCGTCGAAGCCTTGGATCTGCTGGAACAGGAGGCGTTTCGGCTGGTGCTGATGGATCTGCACATGCCCCGGATGGACGGCTGCGCCGTGGTGCGCCGCGTCCGCGGCTGGCACGATGCTGCCGACCCTCGCAAGCGTTTTTCCTCCCGCACACCCATCGTCGCGCTGACCGCCGATGCCGCGGAAGGGGTTCGCGCCATGTGCCTTGAAGCCGGCATGAACGACATTCTCACCAAGCCGTTCCGGCGGGAGGATCTGCTGCGGATGATCGACCTCTGGGCCCAGGGGATCGCTCCTGAGCCTCTCTAGAAGCCGGCCGCCGCCTCAGACCTGAGAGGCCTTTCGAGTCCGGAAGGAATCGATCAGAAGCCAGATCACCGCGAAGGTGATGTACATGTCGGCGACGTTGAAAATACCCGTGCGCACCCCACCGATCCCCACGTTCAAAAAGTCCAGGACCCCGCCGTCGAACCGGATTCTGTCAATCAGGTTGGCGAAACCGCCTGCGGCCACGGCGGCCATGCACCAACGCGAGGTCGGGGTCGCGGTCTTGGATCGGAAAATCCAGATCGTGAGTCCCAACAGAAAAATGCCCACCCCCCAGATCAGAAGGGTCTGCCGCAAGTGTTCAGGCAGGGTGGAACCCAAGCTCAGGAACGCACCGCGGTTGCGGACCATCTGGATGCGGAAGATCCCCCCCAGATAGGTATGCAGATCCGTGGGGAGCAACCATCGCTCCGCCAGGATCTTGGAGACTTGGTCCAAGGCGATTCCGCCGACGATCGTGGCGGCGAGAAGCCCGTTGCGACGCTCTGACATGCACCCAACCCTTTCGGAGCGAAACCGGAGGGATCCGGGTTCGCGAAGGGGGAAAGATACGCCGTTAGCGCAAAAAAGGCGCGAGCCCGCTTGCCCCCCTGGATGCGGTCAGGGCTTGGTGAGGATCGCGCGGATCTTGGGGACGCATCCAGCCCCGTCCTGGGCATCTCGTACCACTTCGGTCAAATGATCCGCCGATTCTCCTCGCAAGAACAACACCTTCGCTGCCGAAGGATCCGCAAGACCGGCGGTATCCAGCGGGATGTAGGCATCGATGATGAGGATGGGGTGGACTGGCGAGTTCATCATGGCCCCGATCCGGCAGTTTTGGCGGGCATCGGAGGGCTCCACCTTGATCTTGGGAGGCAGACCGGACTTGGAAGGAGCACGGAGAACTTCCACCACCTCGTATTCACGCCAAGGAACCACGCATGCCGGGGTCATACCAGGCACCTCGCGCGAACCGGTGGAGCCGGTGGGACGGACCAAGGCGATGGACTGGGAACGGGAAACGAGTTCCTCGAGGGGAACCTTGTGTAGGACGCCACTCATGGTGATGCCTTGGAGCAGGGATAGAAGAAGTTGCATTGGGGGATCCTCGCAACGGTGGGAACAACCAAATTGCCGCGAACTCGGTGATCAAGCGAACGGACGTTCAATCTACAAAGGCCCTCTCCTAGTGGATCCGCAGTACGATCCGCCGATTGAGTGCTTGGTTTTCCGGGATGGCCATGCCTGTGGAGTCCTGGTTGGGGACCTTCGGCTTGGTGTCGGCGTATCCAGCCGCCTTGAGCCGATCGGCAGGCATTCCGCGTGCGATCAGGAACTTCACGATGTTCGTGGCCCGCGACACGGACAGTTCCCAATTGGACGGAAATTGTGCCGAACGCATGGGGACGTTGTCGGTGTGGCCTTCGATGTCCACCTGGAACCGGTAGTAGTCGATCCCACGGATGGCCGAATCCACCCGTGCCAGGATCCCTTCGGCATCGGAACTGAACTCCGCCTTGCCGATCTGGTAGAACGCCGCGCTGGAAAACTCCAACACGATCCCTTCCGGCCCCTTTTCGATGGCCACGCTTCCTTCCGCTTTTTCGTGCGCCAACAGCGAGTCCAGGTCCTTCTTGATTTCCGCAAGGGGAGTCTTCACCTCCTTCTCCTTGCCGATCTCCGACCGGAGCCCCTTCTTCATCTGCTCGAACAGTGTGACGTCGACTTTCGAGATCGTCACCATGGCCAGGAAAAAGCACATCAGGAGCGTCACCATGTCGGCGTAGCTGATCAGCCAGTCTTCTTCCGTGGCTTCGCCTTCCAGCTCGCGGGCGCGGTAGCGATTGTGGTGGGATTGCAGCGACACCTTCCGACCTCTACGATCCAGCCGGTTTGTACTGGTGGCGCCGATCGAGGAAGGAATTGAGCTTGTCCTGCACATACATGGCGGGACGGCGCTCCATCAGCAGGATCACCCCTTCCAGGATCAGATATTGTCGGAACCGCTCGATCCCCAGGATCTGCTTGACCTTGGTCGCCGAGGGCAGGAAGAAAAACCGCGCGAAAAGCAATCCATAGAGCGTGGCGGTGAGAGCCAGCGCAAGACCCGGCCCGAGTTTCGATGGATCTTCCAGGCGCGAAAGCATGGTGATCAATCCGATGAGGGTGCCCACCAGGCCCAGGGCAGGGGTGTTGGAGCCCATGGAATTGAGGATGTGGGATTCGTGGAGTTTGCGGAAATAATGCTCTTCGATGTTGGTGGTCCCGAACTCGCGGATGTCGGCAACGGTGTAACCGGTGCTGGCCAACTGGAAGATGTAGCGGATGAATTCGTCTTTGCTTTCACGCGAAATGGCGTCGAAGGCCATGTTTCCATCGGAGGTCACGCGGCGCGACCAATCGATCATGATCTTCACATCCATGGCCAGGCTTTTGGGCGTGATCGACTGGTGGAGGTAGATCTTCAACAGCGCGATGCCCGCGCTCCAGGCGTACTTGGCGCGGTAGCCGATCAGGGTCACCGTGATGGTGCCCCCCAGCACGATCAGGAGACTGGACAAAGACAGGAAGATTTGCCAATCGGACGTTTCCCGGTGCACGCTCCACAACAACAAGGCCGCACCCAGAAGGATCCCCAGGACGCTCGAAAACGAAATCATCGGCGGATCTCCACGGCTGGCAAGGAATCGAGGACGCTCGCCAAGCCGGGAAAGGTCGGATCCAGATCCCGCGCCCGCAGCCAGTGCAGGCGGGCATCTTCGCGCTCCTTGCGCACCCAGCTGATGGAGCCCGCCAAGGCGTGGGCTTCCGCCGTGGGTCGGATGGAAATGGCGGCCCTGGCCAGATCGGAGGCTTCGGCGTAACGGCCCTGATAGAAGCATTCCTGGGCCTTGCGGATGGCAGCGACCACCTTGGCCGTGGTGGAATCCGACGCCGCGCCGTTTTGGCGCAAGGCGGAGTCGGCGAGCATCCGGGCGCGCGGCAGGACGGGATCCTCCACCTTGGCGACAGTTTCCGTCACCGCTCGCGCGACAGGTGCCGTGCGGACGGAGTCGGTGCGCAGCGCCCGCCCGGAAAGCTCCACGTGCACGTCGCTCCCGGAGAGATCCACCTGGAAGGTCGCCTTGGTGGAACGATTCCCGTATTCGAGGGTGAGCACCGGTGCCGGTGCGGCCGCGGGGGCGGGCTCGACGACGGGCCTGGCGACCTGGGGCTGGTCGATCGCACGTTGTGCCGGGACGGAAGCCGCGCACCCGCACAGCAGGCACGCCAGGCCCGTGGCGAGCGCGAGCCTAGAAGGTGTAGTGCAGGATGTTGAGTTCATAACCGATCCGATCCAGGTCGAAGACGCGCTTGCCTCCCTCGGCATCCACCAGGCGCTGCCCGAACAGGACGGCGACGATTCCTGCCGAAAGCGAGAAGTGCCGCGTGGGCTTGGTCCGGTAGCCCATACGCAGGGTTCCGATGTTTTCGCGCTGCAGCAAGGGGATCATTTCCTGGAAACCGGCGTAGGCGCCCAGCCAATAGCCGTCCCGCGGATCGCTCTTGCGAAAGAAGATCCCCTCGGCTTCCACGCCGATATGGAGGATGTGCAGATCCGGCGGAGAGATGCTGTCGGGCAGACCGGCCAGGCCCATGTGCGCATACCCACCCAGCACCGAAAGCGCCAGCCAGCGGTCCGTGTTGACGATTTCCGTCACCGATACGTCCGCCGCCAGACCGGAAACGAACCACGTCCCGGCGAACTTCCCGTTGGTCATCGCGGTCTGGCCCACGGGCAGGACGCGAACAGGCAGCGAAACCGCCACGCCCTGCTCCTTGTGCTGGGCTTCGGCGCGACTGGGACCGGACACATGGCTTCGCGACCACACGAGCTCGCCCGTGCGGGCGCGGAACACCCGCAGCGCCAAGAGGAGATCACCCTCGGGCGAACGGGAACACGAGCCGTCCACGAAGGCGTCGACGTGCAGTTTCTCGCCGAGCCGCGCGAGATCGTCGATCCCGGGAAGGGTGTTGGAAACGGAAAGGGACGTGTCGGTGGACACCACCCGCAGCGTGCGCAATTCCGGCGAGTTGACCACCGTGCGCCGCCCTTGGCGGGAAAAGACTTCTTCGATGCGCGCCTGCAGGTAGCGCATTTCGCCAGGACGGAATTCGGAGGGATCGAACCGGATCTGGTGGACGGCGATCCGCGACACATCCGCGGGAAGGTCCCCGAGTCCATCCTGGACCTGCGTCAAGACTTCCGACATCCGACCGACCCCGCTGGAGGGAGGGGCGGGAAACGGCGGCAACGTCGGATCGCCTGCATGGGCGATCAACGTGCCAAGGAGGATGGCGGCCAAGGCCTTCACGCGGCCCTCCCATTTTTTCGGATTTCGTCTCGGAAGGATTTGAGGAAAGTCTGGCAGGCGGCTTCCATGTCCTGCGGTGTGGCGCTCTTGCGAAGCTCCAGGGACGACTGCACCAGCTGGCGCATGCGGTCGGGCAGAAGCGAAAACATCCGATCGCGCGAGGCGGTGTCGTAGCGAGGCAGCACCAGCGCGAGGACTTGCGGATCCTGTGATTGCAGTCGGGAGGCCAGGAGCTTCTCCGGCAGGCTCGGGACTTCCTGGAGCGTCACCGTGCGCGAGCGCAGTTTCTTGGCCAGGTTGAGGTCCACTTCCGACAGGCTGTGGATGTAGGGGAACTGCTGGTCCACCGGCAGGCTCTCGATGAGTTTCAGCAGGCTCTCCACTCCGTCGGCGGCGACGAATTTCATGTTGGCCACCTCCATGGCCCGAAGGCTCAGTCGGTCGGCGATGTCCTTGTAGATCTCCATCGGGATCTGGGTGATGGACCCGATCGCGTGGAGGAATTTGGCTCGCGTGGGGGAATCCAGCCCCTGCAGGATGTTGGCGGCCTTGGCCGAAGGCACCTGGGCCAGCACGAAGCCGGCGATTCCGGGAGCCTCGTCCTTGATGATGTGCAGAATCTGTCCTTCGTTCAGTTGTTCCAGGAACCCGAACAGATCGCTTTGGCGGCGGTCGCCGTGGCGCTGGGTGGCCACTTGGAATTCGCGCCGGAACTCGCGGGCCGCCCCCAGGAATTCCTCTTCCGGAACATCTTCCCTTGCCGCGATCTGGCCTTCCACGAGCTTGGCGCCGTCTTCGCCCAGAGTCTCCCGGACCGTCTCGAGCAATCGCGGATTCAATCCGGCGACCAGCACCGCCGCTTCGTGGGCACCCTTGGCGCGGTCGTGCTCGACCCAGCTTTTCAGAATCTGTCCACACGTGCGAGGATCCCCGATGAAGCTGTTGACCAGGAAAGGCCGCAACGACCGCAGGTCCTGGGATGCCGTGCTGGAACTCGCGGCGGGAACATTCCTGCTGGGCGCACCGTCTTGGGGCTCCTTGCCGGGATCGCGAGGCGACGGAACTTCGGTCGGCCTCGCGGATGGCGAAGGGGATGGTTTGCGCAGGATCCAGATCCCCACCAGCACGCTGAGACAGACCACGATCAGCGGAAGCTGCGATAGCAGACGCTCGGCGACCTGGCGGAGGATTCCACGTTCGGGCACGACGGCGATGGTGTCGGACACAACCGCAACAGAATCCGTTTTCACGGGGGGAACAGGTGGTACGGGATCCTTCCATTGCGCCGCGCGGTGGAGGGATCGATCGTCGCGCGGGAAGGCCGCCCGCCCCACACGCACGAGGTCGCCCCGTGCGGTATCAAGGTTGGCCGCGACCACGACCAGATACTGGATGAAGTCCCGATCCCTCTGGGTGTAGGAAGTGTCCACCAGCACGTCCAGGCCCACAGCGCCGATCGATTCTTCCAGCGCAGGCGGATTCGTTTCACCCGCCCTGGGCTGGTAGGGAATTCCCGGAAGCCGGGGAATCCGCTCCGCAACGGCGCTGGGCTCGGGCCCGGGATCCATCTCCACCTTCGCCTTGACCAAAAAGGTCTTTTCGGCGAAGTAGCGCACCAGCGCATCGTGGGCGCTCTTTTCGTAGGCGCGTTCCAAAGCGGTGGCGGGCGAATTGCGGATGGCGGTCATCGGCTCCGCGAACACCTGCGCAAGGGTGTTGGCCGACAGCACGCAGAGCATCGTCAGGAAAGGATGGGACTGGACCACGCCCCATCATACGGCTCTCGCGATGGACCTTGCAATCGAAGAATCGCTCTCGGTTTCCAGCCAGGAGCTTCTCCAAGGACTCAGGCTGGGCGCAGCACCAGCACGGGGATCTCGGAGGGCGCGAACAAGCGCAACGGCGGCCCCCAGGTTCCCGCTCCCCGACTGACGAACACCTGCACATCGCCCAACACACCCAAGCCCGCCAAAAGCGGCTGCTGCAGCGGCACCATGTGGTGGAACGGCCAGATCTGCCCTCCATGGGTATGGCCCGACAGCATCAGATCCACGCCCAACCCCTGCGCCTCCATCGCCTGCCTGGGCTGGTGGGCCAACAAGATCACTGCGACCTCGGGCGGCACGCCTTCCAAGGCCTTGCGTGCATCCGGAACCGTCCCTCCGGGCGCCTTGGCTTCGTGGGCATCGGTCACGCCCGCCACGCAGATCGAGTCCTCCCCTTTGCGGACAATCCGATGTTCGTTTTCCAACACATCCCAACCGAGCCTGCGAAGCTCCGCGGTCCACGGCGCGATCCCGGAATACGCCTCGTGATTTCCCCGCACGAACAGTTTCCCGTCCTTGGAGCGCACCTTGGCCAACGGCGACACATCTTCGCGCAATGCCTCCACCGTACCGTCGACGAGATCTCCCGTATGGACCACCAGATCGGCATCGACCAGATCAAGGGCATCCACCAGCTCCTGGGCATGACGCCTTCCGCGCAGGTGGCTGAAATGGGTGTCGGAGACATGCGCGATGCGATAGCCATCGAACGACTTGGGCAGGCCTCGGATGGAAACCTCCACCTGGCGGATCCGGGGGGCCAGTTTGGCCCCGACCACAGCGGCGATCACCCCCGCCACGGCCAAAAGCTGAAACCCCCAATGCACCCGCAGCACCAATGGATCCGGATTCCATGCCCCCAGGCGAGCCAGACCCTTGATGACAATTCCCGCCAGCGAACCGGACAGGGTCCCGATCCAAAGCAGGAAAAGACTTCCCATCCAGACGTATCCGACCAGTGACACCACTTCCGCCAACCAGCCCGGACGCCCCAGACGCGTGAGGGCGAAGCTCGCAGGCACGAACAAAAACAGCAATGCGAAGCCGGCGCGCAGCCCCCACAACGAGCCCCCCGACAATCGCAACAGCGAAATCCAGCGCGAGGCCACCTGGAAGTGGAGGAGGGCGGAAAGGGAGAGGACCACCACGAGGAAAAAAACCATGCGTGTTACGGACATACGGTGGGGAAACGTACATGTTCGCTCTCCCTTCGCCCCGTGCGGGTCAGGGACTACGTTTCCATCCCTGACCAAGTATCGGAACTCCCCCACCCCCTCTCCCACGGAGAACCAAATGAGGATCCTCTACGGCGTGCCCAGCGAAGGCATGGGACACGCGACCCGCTCGAAGGTGGTCGTCCAGCATCTGTTGGACCAAGGCCACGATGTGCGCATCGCCACTTCCGACCGCGCCCACACCTTCCTGGAGCAATCCTTTCCCGGCCGCACCTTCAAGATCGAAGGCTTCCACCTCAAATACGACCAGGGCACGGTCTCCAAGTGGGCCTCCTTCAAGCTCCTGCTGAAATCCGCTCCGGAAAGCCTCAAGACCAACCTCGAGCAGTTCCGGAAGGTGAACCGCGACTTCCACCCGGAAGTGATCATTTCCGACTTCGAATCGTTCACCTACTACTTCGCCAAGGTCCATGGCCTGCCGTTGGTGTCGGTGGACAACATGCAGGTGATCAACCGCTGCCAGCTGGACATCTCGGTTCCCGATGCCGAGCGCGAAAGCTATCTGCTGGCCAAGGGGATCATCAAGGCGAAGGTCCCCTACTGCGACCGGTACCTGGTGAGCGCGTTCTTCCAGGCCACGCCTTGCAAGAAGAACACCGAAATCATCACCCCCATCCTGCGCGACAAAATCCTACAAGCCAAGGAAAGCCGCAAGGACCACATCCTGGTGTACCAGACATCGTCCTCGCAAGACGACATGGTCCCGGGACTGCAATCCGTGTGGCGCGAGAAGTTCCTGGTGTACGGCTTCAACCGCGACGAAGACCACGGCAACGTGCAGCTCAAGAAATTCTCCGAAGACGGATTCATCGAGGATCTGGCCAGCTGCAAGGGTGTGGTCACCAACGGTGGCTACAGCCTGATTTCGGAGGCTGTGTACCTGCACAAGCCCATCCTCTCCTTCCCCATCGGCGGGCAGTTCGAACAGTTCCTCAACGGCGCGCAGGTGGAGCGGATGGGCTACGGACGCCGCCACGAGACCTTCCATCCAGACCATGTGAAGTCGTTCCTGTACGACTTGGAAAAGTTCCAGGAAAAGGTCTCCACCTACTCGCAGGACGGCAACAAGAGCACCTTCGAGGCCATCGACCGGTTCCTGGCCTCCCCCGAGGTCCAGGAGGAACTGGACGAAGAAGAGGACTAGGCCAAAGCTCCTCGCCAGGGCCAAACAAGGCCCCGGCGAGAATCGCGGCAAAAATCGCCACCGTCCCATCACGCAGGTGTCCGATGAACATTCGCACCAAGATCTTTCTTCTCGTTGGCTTGGGAGCCACGGGCATCGGCATGTTTACGGGATGGAGGTGGCTGACCACCATCGAGGCGATCGAATGGGGAGTGCTGGTCGACATCGATAGCACATCCAACCAAGCCCAACTGGCGATGGACCCCACCGACTCCATCGCGTCGGGGATCCCTGCCGAATTGGCCGATTCGATCCAATGGGTCAGCGCGGAGGAATACACCCAGGACTACTGTTCCAACATCCGCGAGCCCGTCATGTATTTCCGCTCGAAGGTCCCGCTCTCGCTAGGAGTCAAGGTCCAGTTCCCCGGTGGGAATCCCACCGTCTCGTTCCCCACAGCCATACGCAACCGGGATTCCCTGGCGTGGAACCTGGACCTGTGCCCATTTTTCCATGCCCCCTTCGACTCGTTTGCCGGGAAGCTGATCCACATGCACGACCCAGCCTCCACACCGATCAAGGTCGGCGAGGTCACATCTTCCTTCCTGTTCTACGAGGGGAGACTGCCCAAGCCGCCTAGGCTGGAGATGTGGTCTCAGCCGGTCAACCTCATCGACACATTCGAACTGGGCGTCCACAACCCTTCCCCCTTCGACCTCCACGACGTCTGTGTGGTTTCTCGTTGCCACCCAAGCGCACCTTTGGTCTCCGCATGCTTCGACCACATCCTCCCAGGCCAGACCCTCACGGCCATTGGAGGCAACCCGCGTCGGTTCCTCGATCGACTTTTGAAGCAAGGGCTACCCGAAATCCAAGCGAGATCCATGGATCATTTCTGGGGATCCCAAATCGAACAGACAGAGGGGCATCGCGCATTGACCTCGTGGTCCTATCGCGTCCCCCAGGAGGCTTTGGATTCGATCCTTCCTGTGACCTTCTCCAGATCCAATGTCCGTCTTCGCCGTTGGATCTACGTCTACCATCTGCGGATGGCGAGAGTAACCCGATGCGTCCCCAAATGTCCCGATCCGGAATGCTACGGCCTTTTGCGGGATCGAAAATCGCTGCGGGGCCGCAGATGACCATCCAGCCCGCTCCACTGCTGGATCCGGGCATGACGCATTCTGCGCAGGTAGCTGAATTGGGTGTTGGAGACATGCGCGATGCAATAGCCATCGACCGGTTCCTGGCCTCCCCCGAGGTCCAGGAGGAATTGGACGAAGAAGAGGACTAAACGGGAGGCGACGGCTCCCGATTCGATTCAGGGGCATCCTCGATGCCCCCTGCGACGGGCGCCTCATCCCCAACCTCGCTGGAGCCGCACAACACGCCGCGTTGGCTCAGAACCGCCAAGTACACGCAGATCAGGGCTCCCTTGGCCAATTGGAACTTGGCAAACCAGTCCATGTCTCCCAGCACCAGAAAAAACATGCAGGCAAGCACGAAGCCGAAGGCATACAGCGCTTCGCGGCGCAGCGCGATCATGAACAGCGCCGAGGCGAACACCCCGATGGAGGATGACAGGAGAAGGGCGGATTCCAGCTCGGAGGCCCCCTCCATCGCACGCGTCAGCATGGAGCCCTTTTCGAAGTCCCACGGGACCGACCAGGCAGCCTCCACCATGCACAGGGAAGCGATGCTCCAGAGGAGGGTGGGACGGCGGAGGATCCAGGGCAAGGCCGCCTCGAAAGGACGGATTCCGTCGTTGCTTGCGCCGGGCAGGATGCGAAGCGCGTAGATCGCGCAGGCCGCATCGATCGCCACCCCGACAGCCCCAGTGGCCTCGCCAGGACTCTTTCCGACTCCGGCGAAGACCAGATACGATGCGTGCAGCAGGAACACGATCGCGCTCTCGCGACGACCGAAGAACAACAGCCACCCCCCGGCGGCGGGTAGTGCGGGAACGAACAGGCGCAGGAACATCGCCATCGGATCCGCATCCCACTGGCTCGCGAGGAAATCCGCGTCGATCGTTCGGAGAAACAGCAACACCGCCAGCAGGGTGATATGGGATTGGACCAAGACCAGCCAGGTCGGAAGCGGCCTGCCCAGGGGAGCGGGAAGACGATCGATCCAAGATGCGTATGAGGGAGATGTTACCAAGCGATGGCTCCGTCGAGGGTGGTTCACTGCCCTTTTGGGCGACGTCGGAACAATGCGTAATGGAGGCTATCCACCAAGGCCAGCCAGGAGGCCTCGATGATGTTGGCGCTCACGCCGGTGGTGGCCCAGGTCCGGGTGCCGTCGGTGCTTTCCACCCACACACGCACCCGGGAGCCCGTTCCGCTGGCGCCTTCCAAGACGCGCACCTTGTAATCGGTCAGCCGGACCGCACCCAACTCGGGGAAGAACCGCACCACCGCTTTGCGCAAGGCCGCATCCAGGGCGCCGACCGGCCCTTCGCCGAAGGCGGCGGTGTGGGCGGTCTCCGACCCGACCTTCACACGCACGGTGGCTTCTGTGTCCACCGCGCCCATTTCTTCCGTCACCCGGTAGTGGGTCACCTGGAAGGGGGCATCGAACAGTCCCAGGCGCTTGGCGGCCAGCAGATGAAACGAGGCTTCCGCCACTTCGAAATGCCATCCAGCGCTTTCCATCTCCTTGATCTCGCCCAGGATCTCGGCCACGCGGGGATCCTTCTTGTCCAGGTCCGGCACGAGTTCCACCAACCGCGAAACGATCAACGCTCCCCCGCCCTGGTCGGACACGATGAGTTCGCGTTCGTTGCCCACCACCGACGGATCCACGTGTTCGAAGGACCGGGCCACCTTGACCACGCCGTCGATGTGCATTCCACCCTTGTGGGCGAAGGCGGCGTCCCCCACGTAGGGAGCGCGGATGTCGGGGGAAAGGTTCGCGATCTCCCAGACAGAAAACGACAACTGCCTCAAGGCGGAAAGGTCCGGGACCACGGCCTGGCCCATCTTGAGCTGGAGATTGGCCAGGATGGTCACCAGGTTCGCGTTTCCGCAACGCTCGCCGATCCCGTTGATGGTCCCTTGCACTTGCAGGGCTCCGGCGCGCACCGCCGCCAGCGAATTGGCCACGGCCGTGCCGGTGTCGTTGTGGGCGTGGATGCCCAGTCGAACGCCGGGGATTTCCTGGCCCACGGTCCGGACGATTTCTTCCAGCTCCCAGGAAAGCGCCATTCCCCCGTTGGTTTCGCACAGAACCAGCCAGTCGGCTCCGCCCTCGGCGGCTGCGCGCAAGGTGGCCAGGGCGTATTCGGGATTGGCCTTGTAGCCATCGAAGAAATGCTCCGCGTCGTAGACCACTTCGCGGCCAGCCTTCTTCAAAAACTCGCAGGTGTCGCGGATCATGGCGATGTTTTCCTGGCGATCCACCCGCAGCACGTGGTCCACATGGAGATCCCACGACTTGCCAAAAATCGTCACAACGGGACACCCGGCGTCCAGCAGATGCTTCAGCCCGGGATCGTCGGCGGCGCTCTTGCCAGGGCGGCGCGTGGAGCCGAAACAGGTGATCCGGGCATTGACCCATTCCATTTCGCGGGCGCGCCGGAAAAAATCCACGTCCAGCTGGTTGGTGGGGTTGGGCCATCCGCCTTCGATGTAATGGATCCCGAAGGCATCCAGCAATCGGGCGATCGCAAGTTTGTCTTCCAACGAAAAGGAAAGGCCTCGGGCCTGGTTCCCGTCGCGAAGCGTGGTGTCGAACAGTTTGATGTCCATGGGTTCCTCGTGGTGGAGGCCTCGCCCACCGATCCATCGGGCGAGCCACCTTCCAAAACAAAAAGGCCCGCTTCCCGGATCGGGAGCGGGCCTGGGCATTCAATCAGCCGTGGCTAGCGCACCCCTCCCTTATGGGAGGCGATAATTCGAGTGGTGGCGGTCACTTGGGCTCGCATGGATGGGAATATACACCCATCGCCAGTTTAGACGATCACATGGGGAACAAACCGCGAGGTATCCCGGGTGATGAGAGTGGAATCTTCCCGCATTCCGATTCCCGAGGCCCGGTCGCCGATCACCCAACTGCCCACCAACGCGTAGCGCCCATCGAAATTGGGCAGGGGATGATACGCCTGCCAGATGGCAGGCCCCTCACCATAAGGGCCATCCACAACGATTTCCTCGCCACGAGGTGGTCGGATACGGATGTTCGATCCTTCGCGCGAATGCACGGGCTTTCGCACCCAACCGGCGGGGAGCTCCTGGCCAGGAGACTCCTCGAACCGGGCTTCCAGCAAGTTGGGATGATTCGGATGCCGTTCCCACAACAGAGGCAGAACCCCTTTGTTGGAGAGGATCGATTTCCAGGGTGGCTCAAGCCAGGCGGTGGGCGTGGTGGCCAGGTGCTTGGCGAAGTCTTCGGCAAACAGCCACTCCCACGGATAGAGCTTGAAGATCCGCTGGATCACTTCTTCGGAGGTGTCGGTCAGCCGGCCCTGGGCATCCACTCCGATGTCGAAGATGTCCAGAAACCGGGTGGGGAAACCCGCCTGCGAGGCAAGGTCCTGGATGTACTGGGTGGTGCCGCGATCCTCGTCGGATTCGGCGACCGCCGTGAAGACAAACGCGGGCTCCTCGGGGTGCGCCTTGCCCGCCAAGGCGCGCAGGCGCACCAACGCCTCCAGGAGATCCTCATGGAGGCGGTTGTACTGGTCGGTACCCTGGGGCAGATCCCCTCGCTCCCGCATCTGTTCCATCCAGACCCACTGGAAGAACGACGCCTCGTAAAGCGAGGTGGGCGTGTCGTAGTTGAGCTCCAGAAGTTTGGCAGGACCATCGCCATCGTAGGAAAAGTCCATGCGGCCATACAGGTGGGGGTCGGCGCGCTTCCAGGAATCGCAAACGAAATCCCATTGCTCGGTGGGGATCCCCACCAGCGAGAGTTTTTCAGGGTGGCGCACCAGGTGATCCACCAGGTCCATGCACATGCCGTGCAGCTCCTGGGTGGGGTCCTCCAAATCGCGTTCGATTTCGGTCAGCGAAAATTCATAGCGGACGGATTCGTCCCAATAGAGGTCTCCCTCGATGGTATGGAATTGGAACCCGCACTCGCGAGCCGTTTCCCGCCAATCGTGGCGGGCCGGCGATGAAACTCTCTTCAGCTTCCGCCCCAACCGCCGCTGGCGCTGGAAGATCCGCCGAATCCGCCCCGCGAAACCGACGACGTGCTGATGCGGCCACTGCTTCCGCTGCTGCCGGAAGAGGAACTGCTACTGCCCCACGAGGAACGGCCACTGCCGTAGGTCCGCGTGGTCAGGGACCCGGATCCGCCCGTACCGGAACCCCATGTGCTCCAAGTTCCGCGATTCCAATCGTCATGGGAGCGGTACAGGGGCCGGTATCCGTAATCCCCGTTGGTCACCACATAGGGCCGGCGGGTCGAGCCGTAGCTGTGCACGTAGCGGCCGGCCAGGAATCCGGACATGACCGGGATCCAGAAATTGGATCCGTTTTCCTGGTAGCGAAGGCAGTTGCCGTATTCCGTCAGGCAGGAGCCTTCCGAGTAGAAGCGCGGCGCCTGCTTGTAGTGGACCTTGAAGGACTCGTTGAAGGCGGTGGAACACGTTTTGGGAGTGGCTCGTCCCTCCTCGATGCAGTCTTGGACCGATTCGTAGGTGAGATCCCGATCTTTGGAACCGCAGGCCACCAGGGCCAAGGGAGCGGTTCCCAGAAGCGACAGTTTGAGAACTCGGCTGCGCTTCATGGCCGTCACCAGGTCAGGCAGGAGGCGTTGAGGATGCCCACCGCGAGAAACACGAACGCCGCGAAAACGGCCGGGCCGCGCTTGTCGGCTTCGATGTCCTGAGGCAGGGTGGGGAGCACCAGTTTCAGCAGGAAAAACGCGAGGATCTGGATGACCAGCGCGACCATGCCCCAAAGGCAGAGATCCACGATGGACACCGAATGGGCGATGGTCGATCCCAGCGGCAGCACAAAACCCAGCAAGCTTCCGCCGAAGGCGATCGAGGCGGCCATGTTGCCGGAGCGGATCAGGCGAAATTCAGCGTGCGGAGTCACCGTCACGTAGATGGCGACGTAGACGGCCACGAGCACGAAGGAAGCGCCCAGGTAAGCGAGGAAATGCGGGACCGTGGCTAGCAGATGAACAGGATTCATGGGTAAAGGGGGTTCCTTAGGAAGAAGGGAGGATTGGAACGAAAAGACGCGTGTCAGGTGACTTGGAAATCGGAAACATTCAGCGGGATGCCCACACTGTGGACCACGTTCACATCTCCATTCTCGCCGGTTTCGATGGAGACAAGGAGGAATTCCTCCCGTCCGCCGGGGACTTCCCGCGCGTAGAGCATGTCCTGGTGCTGGGTTCGGTAGGCGGCATCGTCGAGCGGATGCACCTTCTCGGAATATTCCGCGGCGGCGGCCTTGCGACTGCCTGGCGACCAGACTCTGTCCCAGACCTTGTCGTCGTAGCTGAAACTGGCCAGTCCGAACCCTACCGCAAAGTCTTCGAATTCCTGCTGCGTGGCGGGCGTGAACACGTCCCCGAACCCGAACAGATGGAGCTCGTCGGGGGTGATGTCGGCACCGGCCGTGCCCCCGGACCACTTCACCTGCAACCAATAATCGTCCAACAGATAAAACCTGGAAAGCTTAGCGCCTTGGCCCAGGTCGCATTCTCCTTGGCTCTGGACCTTATGCATCTTGCCTGGCTCTGGGAATTCCAGCGTGTATTTCCCCATCGCTCCCAGCACGCGCGAAAGAATGGCATCGAACTGGATCATGGCACCAGGCCGCAAGTTCAGCGGGATGGGCAGGCCAGGGTGTCTCGATTGCGGTTCGTTGTTTCTGTTGCCGAAAAGATTTCCGAACATGGGCGTTGGGGCCTTCCGTGATGTTGGGGCAAAGGCGGTCAGGAAAGGATAGTTTCGCGATCCTCGCCGAAGGAATCCGAGCCGCCTCGATGTCTCAGAAAAGCAAAAGGCGACCTCGGATCCCGAGGCCGCCGTGCGGTGCGTTGGCTAAGGTCAGCCCGCCGGCTTGCGGTAGCGGGAGAGCACATCCTGGGCGGAAGCCGCACCCGGAGTGATGCCAGCTTGCCGCAGACGATCTTCCAGTCCTGCCGTGGTTCCTTCGCGGGCCAGTTGGTCGGCGGCCTTGATCTTGGCGCTTTGCTCCGACTGCCGGGTTTGAATTCGATCCAGGCTCTCCAAGGCAGCTCCCACGCGGGAGTTCGCCCCGACGTTGGCCGTGCTGGCGGCGCGCTGGGCCTGGATCACATGCTGGCGAGCCTTCACCACATCCACCTTGACCTTCAAGCGCTTGATGCGATCTTCGGCTTCCAGGATGGACTTCTTGAGGCTGGTGATGGACTCGTCGTATTCCTTGACCAGGCTTTCTTCGGTGACCACTTCGCCCTCGAGATCGGCGAGCTTGGCGGCCACTTCGGTGGCCAAGGCCTCGTCGTTGCGACCCAGGGCCGCTTGGATGTAGCCGCCGTATTCCTTGATCTTGGCCTGCTTGGCGGCCAATTTGTCGGCGGTCAGTTGGCGCTTGGCCATCACCGTAGCGAGATTGTCGCGCGATTTGCGCATCTCGTTGTCGGCGTCGCGGATTTCCTGATCCATGATGGTCAGGGCGTTGGCGTCGACGATGGCTTCCCCCGCTTCGGAGGCGTGTCCGCGCATGGCGGTGAAGATTTTCGATAGGATGCCCATGGCGATTCTCCTTTTAGGATTTCAGGTAAGGGCGGAAGGCTTCGGCGATTTCGACGACGGAAGCTCCCAGAGCCTCGATCTCGTAAACCACGTCTTCCGGGGCGGATTCGGCGCGCAGCGCACCGTAGGCCACGTAGTGGACCACACCTTCGGCGCTGCGGTCCAGTGAGATGTTCGCCAGCCCGAAGAGCTTTTCGGAAAGCATGACCTGGCGGTTGAAGGTGGCAGTGTCCTTGACGGCCGACTCCGGCCAAAGCTCCGTCTGCACGATGATCACATCGCCGCTGACGGCAACGATGATCTGCAGATCGCCCAGGTCCTGCATGGTGCACATGATCGCAGGATCCACTCCCTCGATCAGGGAGACTTTGATGGGCTTTTGAGCGAATTGTTCTGTGAGCACGCCAGCGAGGGCTCGTGCGCTCTCGATCATCTTTGCCATTGGTTGTTTTCCCTCCTCGATATAGATGCGGGTACCCGGCCTTTGCAGCGCCTTGGCGGCGGCTGCGAGGACGGCTGCATGCTCCGGCAAGATCCAAGCGTCCTTGCGCACGAGCCCCAGCTGCGTCATCCGTTGCCGGAAGAGCTTTTGGTAGTCGGAGCCTTTTAGCTTTTTGCTTACCGGTATCATGTTACCGGTAACATACACCGGAAATTTTCAAAAAGCAACAGCGAAATTTATTGCTCTCGGAGGGACCGGAAAAACAAGCCCAGTCCAGCCCCCAGAACAGAAAGGATGAGGAGCAACTCAAACAGGCTCATGGGCCGGAGCTGAAGACGCAACCCGATGAATACCCCCACGAGCAGAGCGATGATGGAACCTCCCAGTACCAACCACCCCAAAAGGCTCTTGCCGTTGAAAAAGACCAGGGCGACTCCCACCAGGGAGGACATCACAAACAGGCCCGCCGGGATGGCTTGGGTGTGCCCTGCCATGGGGACATGGAACAAGCCCATGCCCAACGAAAAACTCGAACTCACCAAAATGTTGCGCATCAGCAGGTACATCCCCAGACCAACCAGTCCGATTCCGACAAAGAAGCCCCCTGCTCCTCCTTTGGTTCCTCCGGCATTTCCGAGGCTCATCTTCCATTCTCCTGGTTTAGGGGTGAACATGGCTTGGCGAGGAAATCTGCGCAGTGGAAGGAAATTGCATCGTCGGCAGAAAGCTGTCCACCCACCCTCGCGCAGTCGGGCAGAATTCGTACACTTGCCAGTCTCGCCAAATTTTGGGACATTGACGAATGCCCCATGATGGATCCAGCTTTGCATCCACGGCCATTACCGCTGAAGCAAACGCCATCCAACGGCCAACAACCAAAAACAGGAAAATCCCATGAAGCGCATTGCCCTTGTCCTCGCCTTCGCCGCGACCTTTGCCTCCGCCGCACAGAAGGTTCGCCTCTACGGCGAAGCCCGCGAAGTCACCACGATTCCTGTCTTCACGAACATGGACGGCTTCAATCCTGAAACCAACATCGGTTTCACCGCCGCCATCGGCGTGCAGACTCCGGTCAACCGCCAGGTGCTGTTCGATGCGCACACCGGCTTCTTCGCCGCTCGCTGGGGCTCCAGCTCGGAATTCTACGACTCCAAGATCACCTCCTATTTCCAGTCGATCGGTGCCGGTTTCCAGTTCCACCCCACCAAGGTGTTCGGGCTCGGGCTCGGCTTCGCCTACGACATCGCTCTGGACAACAGCGTCTCGGACGAATACACCGGTCCTGGCCCAGCACCGGCCGACGACAACTCCGACGAATCCCTGAAGGACAAGAACGTGGCTTTGGCCGAGTTCGGCGCCGCCGTCAAGGTCAGCCGCCACCTGGACATCGTCGGGACCTACCGCTTGCCCCTGACCGAGTATTCCTCGAACAAGGACAGCAAGATCAAGCTGCACCAGATCAACATCGGCTTGCGCTACACCTTCAATGCCAAGTCCCAGATTGAGGCCGTGGAATAATTGATCTCCGGAGGAATGAAAGAGGGCACTAACCCTCTTTCATTCCTCAAGTTAGGAACCTATACTCTTCCCCATGCTCGCGTCGATCACCTTGAGTTTGGCCCTTGTCGTGGCGCCCTCTGCCAAGGCCGGTAAGCATTCCAATCGCACGCACACCTCCCGCATCGCGCCCGCCGTCTCCCGGGACACCACCGTCTCGGAGCCAGATAGCCTTTTTTCGAAAGTGGTTGTCGGGCCTTCACAAACCCTCAGTTGGATCGGCCTGCGAAACTTTGGCGCATGGACTCCGGAACTGGCTTCCCAAGTTCTTCGCGACAACCCAGATGTTCGCACGTCTTCGTTGGCGGTCGGCCAGACTCTTCGCTTGCGCAAAAGTCTGGACCGAAGAGGCTTGCCTCCCGCACAGCAGATCAGCATGGCCTCACGGCGAGCCGTGGTCACCCGTTTATCCGGGTTCGCACAACGGATTCGGCCAGATGGCAGCATAACGCCTCTACAATCAGACGAGTTCGTGCAAGCCGGCGAGAGGATCGTCACGGGCCCCAAGTCCATGGTGGAACTCATCATCGACAACCAAAGCATTCTACGGGTCCGCGCCAACAGCCAGCTGGACCTGGTCTACCTCCAAGATTCCACCAAGCTCAGCTCAGGCCAAGCGGGCACCCAAGTTCGACTCGGACTGGGAAGGGTCTGGACCAAGGTCCGCAAATGGGCGGGGCCCCTGGTCGGGTTCGAGGTCCGGATGCCCGTCGGGATTGCCGGGGTCCACGGCACCATCTTCGAATGCCAGGTGAACTCCGATTCTTCCAGCCAGGTGTGGGTGGAAGAAGGGCTTGTGGGCGTGCGTGGAGCAGGATCTGACACCTCTGAATTCGCGGTATCCCGCGGGCAATCCGTCGTGGTGGACCCATCAGGCCAAGTGAATTCGGCAGCTACCCCAGACCTCCCGGATCCAATCGAGCTTCTCCCGGATCCAAGCCCGGACGCACGCAACAACAGTCATGATGACCTTCGGGCCAGCATCCAGCAGACCCTTGCCCAACGGCAAGCTGCCACCGTCAAGGATGCGTCCTTCCCCATGCACGATGGCCCTGTTACCGTTAACCCGCGCCAGCTTCGCTGACCTCCTCAAAATTTAGGTCGATTCGCCCCACTCCCCTCTGGTGATCGCCCCATTCGCCCCCCGATGAACAGCCTTTGATTTTGATTCTCTCCGGAGATCACGCTTGGCACGCTCGTAGCTCTTATGTGTATCCAACGGGACAGATGTTCCGCATCCATACCACTAAGGAGCCTACTCATGAAGAAGATCCTCGCCCTCAGCCTGACGCTTGTTGCCGCCACCCTGTCGTTTGCCATCGAAGGCAAGCCCACTGCCGGAGTCGCTGGCGCCAAGATCGACACCGCAGCCTTCCGGGCGAAGTTCGACAGCCTCCGCCAGGACCGCGACACCGGTGCTCACCTCGGCAAGCTCGACACCGGCGCGTTCCATCACGTTGGCGAAATCAAGGACACCGGCCGCAAAGCGTTTGGCGAGCACAAGGCGAAGGCAGACTCCATCCGTGCCGACAAGATCGACACCGCCAAGATCGGCGAGTTCAAGGCCAAGATGGACTCCCTGCGCAAGGACTGGTCGGCCAAGCGCGACTCCCAGATCACCAAGGTCAAGGACACCGCCGTTCAGGCCAAGCTCCGCGACCGCGTGAAGAAGATCGAAGCCAAGAAGATCGAAGTCAAGGCCAAGATCGCCGAGAAGAAGTCCGAAATCAAGGGCACCAAGCCGGTCGCACCGGTCGCACCCGTCGCCAAGTAATCAGCGCTTCTCACCAAAGCAATGTTGGGCCGGAGGATTCTTCCACCGGCCTTTTTCTTTCTTGAGCGCTTCCCGGCGGGCGGCTTCTCAAGCCAATCCCTCTAAAATCCCCGTCCAGGCTTTTTTGCGGACCTTTTTGCCGGTTGTCCGGCAATCCCACCCTGCTCTTCCAGCCTTGGATCGCCAATCGAGCTTGGAGCCCACTTTGGCACAAGGCTCGCGGTTGATACGGGCATGGTCAACGGACTGTTCACATCTGGCGCGGGAATGATGCTCACCATGCGAAAGCAGGAGATCACCTCCAACAACATGGCCAACGCCCAAACCACCGGGTTCAAGATTTCGCGCTTGGCCACCCACGCCACGGTCGAATCCCGTCGCGATTCCGACGACTACATGCGCCAACGCGAAGAGCAACGAGCCGACGAAGTCAGCACCGACTGGCAGAGCGGCCCCATGGTCTCCACAGGAAACTCCTTGGATGTGGCCCTGCGCGGGGATGGATTTCTCGCCATCGGCACTCCCAAAGGGGAGCGATACCTTCGGTCGGCGAGCATGAAGCTCACTGCGGACGGCACGCTGGTGGATCCCACCGGCAGTCCCGTGCTGGACCAGTCGGGCAGCAGCATCCAGGTCAAAGGTCTGCACAACACCGTCACCTCCGATGGCCGCGTCGTCTCCGACGGCGAAGAAGTCGGGCGCCTGCGCATCGTGGACTTCCCCAAGCCCTATTCGTTGCGCCAGGAAGGAGCCGGTCGCTTCGCCCCGTTCGCTGCCTCCGCCGCGGATCCGGTCCCGACTGCCGTCGAAGCTTCCGCAAACACGAGCGTCGAGGCGGGATTCGTGGAAGGCCCCAACGTCAACGTGGTGGCGGAAATGGTCCGGATGATCAGCCAATTTCGCAATTACGAGGCCGATTCCAAGGTGATGCGCGCGGTCGAAAGCACCATCGAACGCGCGGTCAACCAGGTCGGCCGGGTCTAAGGAATTTCACCATGCTCCGCTCCCTGTACACCGCCGCCTCCGGAATGCTCGCCAACCAACTTTCGGTGGACAGCATCTCCAACAACCTCGCCAACGTCAACACCGCCGGCTACAAGAAAAGTCGCGTGGAGTTTCAAGACCTCCTCTACCAGACCATGATCGAACCCGGAGGCACGACCTCCGAGGGAGCGAAGCTGCCGGAAAGCCTGCAAGTGGGGTTGGGCGTGAAGTCGGTGGGAAACCCGCGGAATTTCGCACAAGGAAACCTCACCCAAACGGGCAACCCTTGGGACGTGGCGATCCAGGGCGAGGGATTTTTCCAGGTGCGCATGCCTGACCAGACCACAGGCTACACCCGCGATGGCTCTTTCAAGGTCAATGCGGATGGATTTCTCGTGACGGCCAACGGCTACTACACGGATCCGCAAATCCAGGTTCCCGCCAATTCCTCCAGCCCCACCGTGGGTCCCGACGGACGCGTGACCGTGCTGCTCCAAGGCGAAAGCGATCCCACCGAAATAGGGCAGCTGGAAATCGCCCAATTCGTCAACGCCTCCGGGCTGCGATCGATCGGACAAAATTTGTACCAGGAGACCGATGCGTCGGGTCGATCGGTCGTGGGAGCGCCGGGCGAAAACGGCGCAGGGAGTCTGGCCGCCCAGTATCTGGAATCAAGCAACGTCCAGTTGGTGGAAGAGATGGTGAATCTCATCATCGCCCAACGCGCCTACGAGATCAGCTCCAAAGCGGTCACCACCTCGGACAACATGCTGCAAACGGCCAACAACCTGAAGTCCTGAGCCATGCTGATCGCCGCGTTCATGCCTTTGCTGTGCTCCCTGGAAGCGACGGGAATCCGCTCGCGGGCCGTGGCGATCTATCAGGCGTTGGAAACCCCACGCCTGCGGATTTCGGTGGACACGTCCACGCTCGCATCGCGCATCGAAGGCCCGCCCGACGCGACCTCCTGGTCCCTCGCTCGCGACGGTGGAGCCCGCCCGGCCGGAACCGAGATCCTGGTGTTGCGCTGGGAAGGAAAGGACGGCGGCACGGTCGGCCAGGCTCGCCTGCAGCTACGCCTGCGCAGTCAGGAGTGGACTCCGTTTGCCAAGTTGCGGATGCAACGAGGACAGCGTCCGGACTCCACGGAACTTCGCTGGGCTTGGACGGAGGCGACAACACGGACACCACAGGCTCCCGATCCGCGCGATTTGGGGTTCCTGCGGCTTCGCACCGGAGCGGGAGCGGACCAGCCCCTGCGGATGGGCGCTTGGGAGCCCGTGCCCGCGGTGGTTCCGGGACAGAAACTGACCATCGTTTCCCGCCACGCGGGAGCCACCGCCACCATCGATGGATCGGCACAGGGCACGGCGGTGGTGGGAGGAACCGTGCGGGTTCTCACTCCGTTCGGACGCAGGATCCTGTGCCGGATCCAACCGGACGGATCCGCGCTGGCGCTGGACTGAAGGTGTGAAAGAGAACACACAAGCGGCAAACAACCACCGCTCATCCTGAGGAGCGAAGCGTCTCGAAGGGTGGGCGGTGGAGACAGGTCCACATAATGTTGTGCCCAGCTCGACGCCGCTGCCCTTCGAGACAGGGCTACGCCCTTCCTCAGGACGAGCGGCTTCCCACCTTACCGGTTTCCTCTCAGACTCTGAAGTCGGACCAAAAGGAATCTCCACTCCATCGGGGGAACCGATCCCGAAAAAAGCCTGCCGACTGACACCGGGCTATTTCTTTGATCCTCTCCATCTAGTTTTTGGCCGTATCGGAGGATTCGAGGTTCCCACTCGCAGGTGGGCATCCTCTAGCCCTTCGGAATCGGGCCATGACGAAAAGGGTGTTAGGTCAAAGCACAAGGTCCCGGAAGCGGACAGGCTACCTGGAAGATACATCCACCATGCCCCTGGGCGACACATCCGGAAACATGGTAGGATCACAGCCTATGCCGGAAGCAACTCTCGCGGATGCCTTGGATATCCTGGTGGTCGACGACTCGCCGACCTACCGGATGATCCTTTCCCGTGCCGTTCGCAATTGGCCTCGAGCGAACCTGGTCGGCACCGCAGGCGACGGACAAGCCGCCTTGGCGGCCATCGAGGAAAAACGCCCCCACCTGGTGCTGCTGGACATCTCGATGCCGATTCTCGATGGCATCGAGACCTTGCGCCGGATCCGTTCGCGCTGGAACGATGTGGACGTGGTGATGTGCTCGGGCATCGATGCCAACCAGACGGGTCTGACCATGCAGGCGCTCTCGCTGGGGGCGCTCGACTTCATCGCCAAGCCCCAAGGGGAGAGCCCAGCCGAAAGCTTCGCCGCGTTGGCTTCCACCTTGAACCCGTTGTTGGAACTGGCAAACACCCGAAAACGAAGACGCGTCGCACCTCCTGCGACATCGCGGCCTATCGCGGTCCCCCCACCTATCGTGGCCCCCGCATCGACTTCCCTACCGCCTTCACCCCCTCCACGCCCGATGCTTCCTGAAGCTTCCGCGGTGGCCAGGCCCAAATCCCCCGCTGCCCTGCCGACGGCGCAAAGCGGCGGATCGCGCCGTCCTCCCGGCCGCATCGAGCTGGTGGCCATCGGAGTTTCCACCGGCGGTCCGAACGCCCTCCAAAGTTGATCCCGAAGATCCCGGGCGATTTTCCCGTCCCCATCGTGTGTGTCCAGCACATGCCGCCGCTGTTCACCGCATCCCTCGCCGAACGATTGGACCGGGATTCGGCCATCGCGGTCTGCGAGGGCGCCGACGGGACGGTCCTGAAAGCGGGCACGATGTACATCGCCCCCGGAGGCCAACACATGGTGGTGAACCGCGCGGCGGACGGCAAACTGCGCCTGGCTCTCCACCAGGAACCACCCGTCCATTCCTGCCGACCGTCCGTGGACGTGTTGTTCCGGTCGCTGTTGGCACCGGTCCAAGGATCCGTGGTCACGGTGGTTCTCACGGGCATGGGCGCCGACGGCGCCGACGGCGCGAAGGCCTTGCGCGAGAAAGGCGGCTGGTCGATCATCCAGGACGAAGCGACTTCCGTGGTTTGGGGGATGCCCGGCGCGGTGCACGCCGCCAACGCCGACGACGAGATCCTTCCGCTGGAAGCCATCGCCAACCGCCTCCACGAACTCCTGACCAGGAGGCCGGTGTGAAACTGGTCGGAAGCGAGTTCGAACTGATGAAGACCTTCGTGGAGCGCAATTGCGGCATCCACCTGGAACCGGGCAAGGAATACCTGGTGGAAACCCGGCTGGCCGATCTTGCCATCGAGCTGGGATGCCGATCGTTCCTGGAGTTCCACTCCACCGCCCTGGCCGACACGACCGGCAAGCTGAAAGGCCGGATCGTCGACGCGATGACCACAAACGAGACGTATTTCTTCCGCGACGACAATTTCTGGACCTACATGAGGGAGGTGGGCGTGCCCGAACTCCTGCGCAAGGCCGCCTCCGGACCCGTGAGAGTCTGGTCGGCCGCCGCGAGCACCGGACAGGAAGCCTACTCGGTGGCCATGCTCGTGGACGAAACCGCCCGATCGATGGGCAAGCCGCACCTGGCGGGCTCCGTGGAGATCCTCGGCACGGACATCAGCTCCGCCGCGTTGTTTCTGGCCATCGCCGGCCGCTACGACGGACTGGCCATCCGACGCGGACTTTCCGACGAACGCCGCAGGCGGTACTTCCGCGAAGACGGCTCGGTCTGGGCGATCTCCGACGAGATCAAATCAAGAGTCAAATTCCGTCGTTTCAATCTCATGGACCCGCTGGGAGCGCTCGGCGGATTCGACCTGGTGATGTGCAGGTACGTGGCGATCTACTTCCAGGAGGACTTCAAGAAGGACCTCTTCGGACGGATCGCCCAGGTGGTCCGACCCGGTTGCGCCCTGATCCTGGGCGCCACGGAGACCCTTCGCGGGCATTCCGAGGAGTTCGAACCCGCCTTGCACAAAAACTGCACCGCCTACATGCGAAAGACCTCGAGGTAGACATGAAGATCCTCTCGATCGACGACTCGAATTCGATCCGCCACGCGGTGAAGAAGATGCTGGATGTCATCGGCGCCGAATTCTTCGAGGCCAGCGACGGCCTGGAAGGGTTGGAAATGCTGGAGCGTTCCGGCAAGATGGACCTCATCCTCCTGGACATGGAAATGCCCAGGATGGACGGCATGACGTTCCTGGAAACCGTCAAGAAGGATCCGCGCTGGAAGGATATCCCGGTGATCATCCTGAGCTCGATCGCCCAGCGCGAGCGCATGATCAAGGCCATCCAGGAAGGCGCGAAACAATATCTGACCAAGCCGTTCACCTCCGAGCAGCTTCTGGTGAAGGTGGTGGAAGCCCTGAACCTGGACGAGGAAATCCCATGACTCGGGATTTGCTCCTGGCGCGCCTCGGCGACGGGACCGGGTTGCCGGCGCTTCCGGAGGTGCTGATGCGCCTGGATCGGGAGCTTTCCGATCCCGATGTGGATTTGCGGCGCATCGGGGAACTGGCGGCAACCGACGCGGTATTGGCCGGTCAGGTCATCCGCATGGCCAACAGCGCCTACTACGCGCGCGGCGGCGCCAGCATCACCAGCATCGGCCCGGCCATCCAACGACTGGGCCTGCGCGCCCTGAAAGGCCTGGTGTTCGCCCTGACCCTGCCCCGCGCGTTCCCGGCGGGTTCGACCTTCCCCACCCGAGCTCTCTGGCGCCACTCCTTGGCCGTGGCGGCACTGGCGGGCAGTCTGTGCGAAGAGCTATCGCTTTCCCTCGCCCAGAAGGATGAGGCCTGGATGGGCGGTCTCATCCACGACATCGGCGCCTTGGCGCTTGCCACGCTGGCACCGAACGAGTACCAGCACCTCTTGGACCGTTTGACCCAAAATGCAACCGACGGCATCGATTCGGAAATCGCGGAAATCGAACGGGAAGTCTTCGGGATCGATCATGCGGAGTTCGGCGCGATCTTCCTGCGCGAAAATTGGCGCATGCCCGATCCCATGCCCCAAGTGGCGGCCCATCACCATGATCTTGGTGGAATGGACTTGCCGAACGCCGGTTTGGTAAGCACCATCCATATCGTACACGTCGCCAACGGGATCTGTTCCGGGTTTGGAGCCGGATGGAACCGAGGCTGTCCGCCAGGAAAAGCCTTCCGGAATTCCGCATGGGATTCGCTGGGACTTTCCCTGGACCGGGTGGAGGACCTGGTCGGCCGGGCGATGTCCAGCCTCGATTTCGCAGAGACCTTGCTCGCCGGAGGGCAATGAGATGAACAGGAAAGTCATCGACAAAGAAGAAGCCTTGGGCCGCCTGGAAGGGGACATCGAGCTGTGGAACGAAATCCGAGAAATCTGGCTGGAGGACGTCGACGCCCTCCACCAAGCGCTCCTGGCGACCTTCGTGGAAAAAGCATCCGACGGATTGCGACGCGCCGCGCACGCCATCAAAGGGGCTTCCGCCAACGTCGGAGCGGTTTGCTTGGCCTCGGTGGCCCGGGACCTCGAACTCCAAGCCCCCGCTGGCGATTGGACGGCTCTCGCCGGCCATGTCGACCAGCTGGGCAAGGAGGTCGAAATGGCCAAGAAGGCGCTCTCGGAGGGATGACCTCCCCTCGGATCCTCGCGGTCGACGACGAGCGGGCGAACTTGCACCTGCTTGCCACGGCCCTGCGCAACGAAGGCTATCTGGTGGACATCGCCACCAGCGGCGAGCAGGCGCTGGAAAGGGCAGCCGAAGTGCCACCCGATCTGGTCCTGCTCGACATCGGACTGCCCGGGTTGGATGGATTCCAAGTCCTGGCAAGGCTTCGGCAAACAGAAGGCTGCCTTGGCTTGCCGGTGATTTTCCTGACGAGCATGGAGGAAATCGCCTCGAAGGTCCGCGGATTTTCCCTGGGAGCGGTCGACTACGTGGTCAAGCCATTCCACCTCGAAGAATTGCGCGCCCGGGTTCGCATCCATCTGCAGCTCGCCCGCTCCCTCAAAGCGCTCGCCCATGAGCAGGCGCGTCGGCTGGAAAGTCTGGTGGTCGCGCAACGGAGCATCCTGGCGCGGCCCGCAGACCTCCCCTCCGCTCGTTTTTCCGTCCACTTCCAGCCAGCCCAGGAGGCAGGAGGCGACCTTTACGACGTCGTCGAAGTCGGCCCGGGCATCCATGGATATTTTGTCGGGGACGTTTCAGGGCATGACCTTGGCGCAAGCCTGGTGGCATCCGCGGCAACCGCATTGCTGCGCCAGAACTCCGGGCCGGCCTGGTCTCCAGAAGACACATTCCGCATGATCAACGGGGCTTTGGCAGACTGGCTGCCTCCTGGGCGCTTCCTGACAGGATGCCTGGTGAGGCACAACCGCAATACCCACTCCCTGCGGGTGGTGAGCGCCGCCCACCCCCCACCGGCCATTTTGGAACCGTCCGGACGCGTTACCTTCCTGGAAAGTTCCGGCGACGTGCTTGGTGCTTTTGCCCAGGCCCAATTCGGCTCGCTGGAGCGTAAAGTCCGGCCCGGAGATCGAGTGGTGATCTACACCGACGGCCTGCTGGAAAGGGCCGGGCGAACCTTGGTGGAATCTCTGAATACCCTTGGCCAAGCGATTTCCCGCCTGACGGATGCTCCCTTGGAAGACCTCCCTCGCCTCCTGGCGGACTCGATGGCTCCGGTTTTGGGCGCCGACGACGTCGTTGCCCTTGCATTCGAGGCATGATGTAAGCCACACTATGGCTCGCCAGGAGGAGAGGCATGATTGGCATAACCACGCTCGAAGGATCGATCCGCATCAGCCCGACGGGAAATGTGGGGATCGACGAAACGGAGACCCTCCAGAAGGCTCTTGAGGAAGCATTCGGCGCAGGTGGAGGGGTCGAAGTCGACCTTTCCGCATGTCGATCGCTTTCCTCGTCGGCGATCGGAGCATTGATCGCCTGCCACAACTCGCTTCGCTCGCGCGGCACCCGACTCAAGGTGTCCGGCGCCACCGAAGACATGCGCAAGCTGCTTCGCATGATGGGGCTCGATCGCCACTTCGAACTGGCTTGACCGGAGGATTGCGGACAATGGAAAACGACGAAACTCTCCAACTTTTTCTCGAAGAAGCCCGCGACCACCTGCGCGACATCGAGAACGATCTCCTTTCCATCGAGACGGAAACCGGTCCATCGGATGTCGATTTGGTCAACAAGGTCTTCCGAGGCATCCACTCCATCAAAGGAGCCGCCGGATTTTTCGGTCTCAATCGCATCAAGGAAATTTCCCATGCCATGGAGAATCTCCTCAACCGAATCCGGAATTTCGAGGTGATCCCCCGTCGCGCCGTGGTCGAGGCCCTGCTGCGATCGGCCGACACGCTGTCGGCCATGGTGGAGGACCCGGCCCGCAGCGAAAGCGTGGAGATCTCCCGGCACCTGGATGCCCTCACGGCCGTCCAGACCCCCACCGGACGAGCCCATGAAAAGGTCGCCGTGGTCGATTCGCGGGGGATCGCACTGTTCGAAGTCGGCGCCGACGAACTGGATGTCGCCCGCAAGGGTGGCAAGAACGTTTTCCTGATGGAATTCGACCTGGTGGTGGACATCGACCGTCACGGCAAGACACCGCTGGAAGTGCTGAAGGAGCTGGAAAAGACGGGGTTGATCGTCGAAGCCCAGCTCCATCGCGACCAAGAGGGTTTCCCGGTCGGTTCGGTGGAGAGTTTGCCGTTTTCCGTCTTGTACGCCACCGTGCTAGACAGGGAAATGGTCGCGTTGCTGACCGGACTGGATCCCGCTCGTGTTTCGGTGGTGGATCTTCCTCCCCGACGCGCTTCGCTCAAGGCCTTGCAACAGAAGGCCCACCCCGAGGCGACCGAAAAACCCGCCCCCCCGGAGGCGAAGCCCATGCCCCCTGCCCAACCCGCCCGGATTCCCGAACCTTTGGAATCGGCCTCGGAAATCGTCAAGGATGCTCCTTCCGAGCCTGCACGGGGCGCTCCCCAGGCTTCCAGCACGTTGCGCGTGCAAGTGAAATCGCTGGATCGCCTGATGACCCTGGCCGGGGAGCTCGTGTTGGCGCGAAACCAGCTGATCCAAAAAGTGTCAAAGCGCGACATCACCGAGATCCAGGCCAGTTCGCAAGGATTGTCGATGATCATCTCGGAATTGCAGGAAGCCGTGATGGCAACCCGCATGCAGCCGATCTCCATCGTGTTCGGCAAGTTCCAACGGGTGGTGCGCGACATGAGCTCCGTCCTCGCCAAGGAGATCCGGCTCGAAGTGGAGGGAGAGGAGGTCGAACTCGACAAAGCGGTGATCGAGGCGATCGGCGATCCTCTGACCCACCTGGTCCGAAACGCCGTGGACCACGGAGTGGAGATGCCGGAAGTCCGCGAACGATCCGGAAAGCCACGGCAAGCCGTGGTCCGACTGCATGCCTACCACGAGGCGGGAAAGGTCGTGATCTCCGTGTCCGACAACGGCCGGGGGATCGACACCGAAGCGGTCCGGGAAAAAGCCGGCGTGTTGAATCTGGTTCCCGCCCAGGACCTTTCTCGGATGTCGGACAAGGAACTCATCGAATTGATCTTCCTGCCGGGCTTCTCCACAGCCAAGGCCATCACGGAGATCTCCGGTCGCGGCGTCGGGATGGATGTTGTCAAAACCAACTTCACCAAACTCGGCGGCATCATCGATGTGGAATCGAAGAAGGGCTCCGGAACGACCATCCGTGTCAAGCTCCCGCTGACGCTGGCCATCATCCCCAGCCTGCTGGTGTCGGTTCGCGACGAAACCTACGCCATCCCCCAGGTGAACCTGGTGGAACTGGTGCGGATTTCGGCGAGCGAAGTCAGAAACCGGATCGAACGCATCGGCGATGCCCTGGTGATGAGGCTTCGCGGCCGATTGCTCCCGTTGGCCGAGCTTGCGGAAGTGATGGGAATGGAACGTGCCTACAAGGACCCGCTCACCGGCGAATTGCGGGACGAACGACGATCCCGGCTCGAAGACCGACGGGGCCCGCGCGGCAAGGAAACTCCCGAAGAGAAGGAACGTCGCCGCGGCAAGGACCGGCGGTTCCATTCGGCCAGCGCGGTGAACATCGCCGTGGTGTCGGCGGGATCCTTCCAATACGGCCTGATCGTGGACCGCCTCCACGAATCGGAAGAGATCGTGGTCAAGCCATTGGGAACCCATTTCCGTTCCTGCCAATGCTACGCCGGGGCGACCATCCTCGGCGACGGAAGGGTGGCTCCCATCCTGGACGTAGTGGGAATCACCAAACAACGGAAATTGTCCGACGTGGGAAGCGCCCGCGACCTGGACGAGGAGAGCAAGGCACGGATGCGCGCCCGCGATTCGCAATCCATGTTGTTGTTCCATGTGGCAGGCGAAGAGCAGTTCTCGATACCCCTGGCCTTGGTTTCGCGGCTGGAAGTGATCGAGCGATCGGCCATCGAAAACCTGGGGGGACGCCGCTCGGTGCAATACCGCGGAGGAAGTCTGCCGCTCCTGGATCTGGCCGAAGTCGCCAAGATCGGAGCCCTGCCGGACCTCGACTCCTATTTCGTGGTGGTCCACGCCATCGGCGGGAAGGAAGTCGGATTGCTGGTTTCCCAGATCGTCGACATCGTGGAATCCTCCGAGGACTTCGACGAGTCCACTTTCCGTCAAGCCGGGATCCTGGGTTCGGCGATCTTTTCCGGAAAGACCACGCTGCTGGTGGACGTCTACGAAATCGTCCGATCCCAACTTCCGAGCTGGATCAAAGCCACAGACAAGGACGTCCCCTCCCGCCGCATCCTGGTGGTGGACGACTCGCCGTTCTACAGGAGGCAGATTTCCGGCTTCCTTCGCGAGAGCGGCCATGTCGTGGAAGAGGCCTGCGACGGCAGGGAAGCGCTGGAAATCCTGGGCACCTCGCGTGGCATCGAAATGGTCCTGACCGACATCGAGATGCCCGTGATGGACGGCCTGGAACTCACTCGCCAGATTCGCGCCAGCAAAACTTTCTCCCACCTTGCGGTGGTCGCCGTGACCTCGCTTTCCGGCGAGGAATCCGCCAAACGCGGAAAGGACGCCGGAGTCGACGGTTATCTGGTCAAACTCGATCGGGAAAAAATCCTGGGCACGGTCGAATCCTTTCTCCAACAAAGGAAATCCTCGAAATGAGCACCGCATCCATCGGCAACGATTCGGCCCAGATCGAACTCACCGTGTTCACCGTGGGCGACATCCTCTGCGCGGTGGAAAACGACCGCGTCCGGGAGATTTCCGGGCTGCGCGCGATCACTCCCGTGCACCACGCCCCCGAACACGTGCGGGGAGTGGTGAATCTCCGCGGACAGATCATGACCATAATCGACCTCGGCGTACGCTTGGGGATCGGTGCCGTGCCGGAAGATCGCAACGCCCGCATCCTCGTGGTCCGCTCGGGTGAAGAGGACATCGGCCTCCTGGTGGACGGCATCGAGGACGTGAAGACGGTGTCCGCATCCGACATGGAAACGCCACCATCCAACGTCCAGGGCCTTTCCGGAGCGTTCCTGAAGGCCATCCTCAAGGAACAGGACGATCTGGCGTGCATCGTCGACATGGAGAAGATCCTCCACATCGACTGACGGACAGGTCCGTCGCGGAAAATCCGGATTCCCCTAGACGAGATCGGCTCCCCGTTAGCACGGGGAGCCGATCTCGTCTTCGGGAATCGCCCCTCCGGCGGACCTATCGCGGGAAACGCCTGGGACCGGAGGTCCGCACGGTGCATCCGAACAGAATCCGTCCCTTCCCCGCCACGAGCATGCCCTGGACACCGGTGGAACGGGCGAGCCACGCGCCTCCCCTGGAAAACAACGGCGGCGTCTGTTCCAGAATCCCGTAGAGTCCTGTGAACTGCATGTCGGCGGAAAGGAGTCCGCAGACCGTGTTGCCGATTTCCCCCAGGACGTCGAACAGCATGTCTTCCGAAAGATCCGGAAGGAGGATGGCCGCGTCGGCGGCGGAAATCCCCAGGGAGCAGGCGCCTTGCCAGCCTTCGTTGGCGAAGCCAACCGTGGCGCCGAAATCGCAGGGATTCTCCACCCGGTTGACTATGTTCCAAGGTTCTTCGGGCACGAGAGGAATGCCAAGAATTGTCTCAAACGCTTCCTTCGCCTTGCTTTTGACCACCGGCAAGAGCTCTCCGATGTCGATCTCCATGCGCGCCTCCCTCGATTAATTCCGACTCGCACATCATACCCCTTGACTACCGACGAATGCAAGCCGTATGATCGCTCCAACACCCCTGGAGCACAATCTCCAGAGATCGGAGGAGACCATGCCCAAGTCAGTGCTCATCGTCGACGACTCCACCTTCCTCTCCAAGCAGATCGCGGAGTTCTTCACTTCGCAGCTTGGATTCCAGGTCGTTGCCATCGGAAAGGACGGCAACGAAGCCGTGGAGCTGTACAGGAAACACAAGCCGGATCTTGTCACCATGGACCTGACCATGCCGAACAAGGACGGGAAGACCGCCATCCACGAGATCCTCACGGAGTTTTCGGACGCCCGGATCATGGTGATCTCGGCGGTGAAGGGAAACACCGTTCTGGAATGCCTCAACCGCGGGGCCAAGGGGTACATCGAAAAGCCCCTGAAGTTCGCAGACCCGCTGTTCGTGGAGGACTTCAAGCAGTCCGTCGACGAGACGTTCAAGTAGGAAACCTTCCAAAAAGGGGAAATGCCGGTGAGTATTCTGACAGATATCGTCGAATCGTTCGCGTCGGGCGTGTGCGGCAACATCCGCGACATGGTCGGCTCCGAATTCGAGATCCGTGCGGACTCCCTTTCGGAGACGAAATTCGTCCCCGCCAGGGGCATGGCGGTGATGATCCATTTCACGGGCGCCATCCAGGGGGAATTCGCCCTGTCTCTTTCCGAAGAGACCGCGGCGAAGGTCCTCGGCATGTGGTCGGACGGCATGGGCCCCGGCGACCTGCGGGAGATGCGCGGGGATTTCGGGGGCTTCCTGAAGGAATGCCTGAACACCTCGGTGGGCCAGGCCATGCCGAGCCTCGAACGCGAGTTCGACGCGCTGACCTTCCTGCCTTCCGTGCTGATCTACGGAGAATTGGAGTATCCTGACGTCCCGTCGGGGTACATCTCCATGTCCGGGCCGGCGGGGGACCTGGACTGCTACTTCGTGCTGAACCTGATGGGCCTGGAACTGGGCGATCGACTGCAAGCCGCGCTGAAGGCCCTGGGCGAGTCCGCCCGGGAAGCCACAGCCGCCAAGCGCAGCGTCACCTCCATGCTGGAGGCGTTCCCGTCCGCGCTGGTGACGGTGGGCCGCGACGGCAAGGTCCGCCCGGGCTACGCGAGGATCACTCCCGAAACGGTCGGTCTCGATCGGGACGCGCCGATCCCCGGTCTCCACATGGTGGAGCTCCTGGGACTGGGAGAGAAGCTGGTCCGCGAAACCAATTTCTGGCTGGAGGTGGTCTACGACAAATGGGGCGTGATCCCCTTCAAGGACCTGCTCGGACTTTGCCCCATCTGCGAAACGGAAAACGAGAGGGGATCGATCCTTCTGCCCAAATGGGTCCCGTTGCGCACCGAGGATGGATCCTTGGACGGCTTGTTGCTGATGGTGGAAAACGTCACCGAAAAACGTCGGGTCGAATCGGAGATGAAGAAGCTTTCGAAGCTCCACGAAGAGAGCGTGGAACTTGTGACACAAATCGTCAACCTGGAGCCCGACGAGGTCCAGGACTTCGTGTACGACAGCTCCGGACTGTTGCGCGAGGCGGAAGAGATCGTGCAATCCGCCTCCCGCGATCGGCAGTTCATCGAAACCCTCTACCGGACCGTCCACACGCTCAAGGGCAACTCCGGCCAGTTCCAGTTCAAGGGCCTGCAGAAGCTCGCGCTGGAAATCGAAGACAGCATTTCCCAGATCCGTGAAAAATCCGAATGGGACGAGGCCGACGACGATGTCCAGGTCGCCAAGATCCAGCAGGGACTGGTGGAAGCCGAAGGCTACGTCCGCCGGCTGGAGGAACTGCGCGGCAAGCTGGGCCAGAAGGAAGAATCCGCCGAGGAAAAAGTCGCACGCTCCACGCCGTCGGTCATGGCGCAACTGTCCGACATCGAAAGCGTGGCCGCCACCATCTGGGGAGTCCACCAGGCGGGCCGCGCCTTGGGCTGGCCCCAGGGCACACTCTCCCTGATTTCCTCTGCCGCCGCCAGCGCCGCGGCGCTTCACGAGATCGATTTCGGCCGCATGGGCCGCACCCTCACCGGAGTGATCGGGAAGGTGGCGGCGCGCTTGGGCAAGAAAGCGACCTTCTCCCTGGCCGGAACCGGGCCGATCGACATCGAGGTTCTGCGCATCCTGCACCGCTGCATGGTCCACCTGGTGAACAACTCGCTGGACCACGGCCTGGAGAAACCATCCGAACGTCTTGCCGCAGGCAAGCTCGAGATGGGACTTCTGGTCTTGGAATACTCTCGGCACGGCGAAAGCTTGGACATTTCCTTTTCCGACGACGGTGCGGGCATCGACCCGGAATCCATCCGGACCAAAGCGATCGAAAAAGGGTTCATGGAACCCACACAGGCCCAAGCGGCCTCGCATGCGGACCTGCTGGACCTGTTGTTCCGTTCGGGATTTTCCACCCGCGAAAAGGTGGGGGAATTTTCCGGCCGGGGCGTCGGCCTCGACATGGTCCGCGACACGATCCATTCGTTGGGCGGCAAGATCCATCTGGAAAGCGTCGCAGGTCGCGGCACCACCTTCCGGATCCGCATCCCCATTTCCATCGCGATTCCCTCGACGCGGTTTCTCACGGAGGTTGAAGTATGAACATCAGACGAGCCATCCTCTGGCTTGTCGCCATCGCCCTGGCGAGCCCGGCGTTGGCGGAAAAGATCTACGTCTTCTATCCAAGCATGGCCAAACCCAATGCCGTGCAGAGCGCTTTGCAAGCCAAGTGCCCGGGTAGCGAGATCACGGTCTTCGGACGCCTCGCGGACTTCACCGCGATGGTCGGCCAAACCCCTCCGGATGTCATCCTCGCCCCCAAGGCGTTGGCGGACCTGTTTCCCGCCTACAAGCCGTTCCTGAAGGGAACCCGCGGAGGCTCCCCCCTGGAGGAAGCCATTCTGGTTTCCACCAAGCCGGTGAGCGCCTCGGCGATCGCCACCCTCAACGTGGGCGTGGTCGGCGTGCTGGATCGCGCCCCCATGAACGGCTACGTGCAGGGGGTCCTGGGCGGACTCCCGAAGCTGAAGCTCGTGACGAAGGTGGAGGATCTCCTGCCTTTGCTCACCTTCGGCAGCGCCGACGCGGTGATCGTGGGTGCCGGCCAAGTGGAAGACCTCAAGGGTCGTTCTCAAGCCAATCTCCAGACCACTCCCGCATCAGGAAAGATCGGACTTCTGGTCGCTTGCGCAAAATCTGACGCATCAAAAACAGAATCCGCCCTGAAGGGCCTCGGCGTCGCCGAGAAGAAGATGCTGGGGGTAGACGGATGGACAAAATGACCCGCGCATACCGGATGATCCGCCCCATGGGCGCGATCCTCGTCCTTGCAGGCATGGCCCTCGCGCAGACCAAGCCGATCCTCGTGTTGCGTCCCGCCGGACCCAATTTCGAGGAAACCTTCAAGGGAATCAAAGAGGCGCTCGGACCCACCTACGCCATCGACGAACTGGTCGTAGGCAAGGATTCCGAGGGGGACGAGCTGACCAAGAAATGGTCGGCGACCAAGCCCAAGGCAGTGTTCGCCCTGGACAACAAGTCGATCTCGCTGGCCAAGGATGTCCGCGGAAAGCTCGGCGACACCGCAGTACCGTTGGTCGCCCTGATGGGCGTGCGCGTGGATGCGGCCATCGCAGGCATTCCCAATGCGGCTTCCGTCACCTACGAGATCCCCGCCGTCACGTTGGTGGTGAACCTGCGCGCCGTGTCCACCGGGAAGATCTCGAAGGTCGGAGTGATCTATCGCGCCTCGATGGAGAGCTTCTTCCTGAACAACGCCCAATTCTGCAAAGGGGAGAACGTCGAACTGGTGGGTCACAAGGTGGCCGACGACGCGGATCCCAGGAGCTCGCTGAAGGATGGACTGAAGTCCCTGACCGAACGCAAGGACATCGACGCGCTGGCGGTATTCAATGACAATTTCTTTCTGAATGCGAAGCTTCTGAAGGAAGTCTGGCTGCCTACGCTGTCGGGATGGAAACGGCCCGTCCTGGTGGGCGTGGAAAGTCTCGTAAAGCCGGAGCTCAAGTTCGGCACCTTCGCGATCCTGCCCGACCACTACGCCCTGGGTGCCCAGGCGGCCGGCCTCCTGCAGGAGATCGAGGATGCCGGCTGGAAGGTCGATGGCGTCCGCAACGACCAGCCCCTCTCGGTGATCAAGGTCCTGAACATGCGAGGCATGAAATCCTGCTGCGGTGTTCAAGAAGGCAAGATCAACGAAATCGACAAGATCCTGGAATAGGAGCGATCCAATGGTCTCCCGCACGACGATCCAATCCAAACTGGCCAGGACCTCCCTTGTGGTCCTGGCTCCCGCCCTGCTTTCCGTCACGCTTTCCGTGGTGGCCTTGAACGTGTACCTCAGCGGCAAGAACCAGGCCGTTTCGGTGGCGCGCATCGAGGCCTCGCTCAAGGCCAAGGGAAGGCTTTTGACCAACAACAACGCCCAAGCGCTGGCGGGGATGGCCGAAGGCAACGCGTTCCTGCAGATCAAGGATCTGGTCGCCAGCACGGTCAAGGACGATCCGGACGTGGTCTACGGCCTGTTCATGCCGGCCGACTCCACCAACCCCTGCGAGGTGGCCGACGAGGCCGATTCCGCGCTGGCGGAGGGGGCGATGGCCAAGGTGGGCGAGATCAAGGACCAGGTCGGTGTGGGTTGGGCTCGCGAAGCCAAGGCGTTGCAAACCCGCAACATGGGCTCGGGACCCTCGGGCTCCATCGAGTTCTCCGCGCCGGTGGGTTCCCTCGATGCGCCTTTGGGCTGGATCCTCTACAAGCTTTCCACCCGCTCGATGTCCGAAGCGATCGAATCGGAAAAAGCCGCGTCGCGCCAGGCGTTGGTTGTCGTGATCTGCATCCTGCTGGCGTTGGGTGGGGTCGCACTGGCCGTGGCCCTGGCCATGTTCCGTTCGGCGGCCCGGAAATTGTCCGGACCCGTGACGGAACTTTCGGCGGCGGCGGAACTGATCAAGGGAGGCGACTACAAGACCCCGGTGCGGGTGGAATCCGACGATGAAATCGGAAGCCTGGCGGAAACCTTCGAGACGATGCGCCATACGGTGCAGCAATACACGGAGCACCTGGAAGACCTGGTCGCGGAGAAGATGCGCCAAGTCCGGGACATCCTGGACAACGTGGAGCAAGGCTTGTTCGTGGTCGGACTGGACGGCCAGGTCGCCCCGGAGTATTCCAAGGCGGCTCCCACCATCCTGGGCGTGGACAACCTGGGCAACGTCTCCGAGGCGTTGCACCTCAGCCCCTCCCAGGAGGACGATTTCAAGGGGTGGCTCTCCCTGGTGCGCGCGAAGAATTCCTCCATGCGCTGGGACAAGCTCACCAAGGTGGCTCCCGTGCAGGATCTGGAAATCGCCGGCGTGGATGGACAGGCCAGGTTCGTCCGCGTCCGCTACCAGCGCATGTTTGACAAAAATCGGGAACTGGAGCGCGTGATGGTGCTGGCGGTGGACGAAACCGAATCCCGCCGGATCGAACGGGTGGTGGCGGAAGAGAAGGAACGCCACGAAAACGAGGTCAAGACGATCCTGGGCCTGGTCAACAACCTGCCGGAAGTGATCCGCGACTACATGAAGGACACCCGCAACCGGATGGACACGCTGGAAGACCTCTGCCGTTCGATGCTGGACCGCTCGTTGGCCGCCCGCGAACGCCACCCCGACCAACCCGGATTCGTCCCGGGAACGGAGGATATCGGATCCATCTTCCGCGACCTCCACACCATCAAGGGAAATTCCGCCACGTACGGGTTCGAGCGATTGGGAAGGCTCGCCCACCAGGGCGAGGACATCCTGGAGGATCTCAAGGAGCCGATCACGGTGCGCACGGCGGTCACCCTGCGCGCGTTGCTGGAGAAGCTCGACGAGATGGACAAGGCCTACCAGGAGATCCTTTCCACGGAAAAGAAATTGTCCGGAGGCGCGACCGACGGCGACATGCTGGTCCAGGTCTCCGAGCGCAAGCTCGAGCATGTCCGGAAGATGGCCCACACGCTGCACGTGCCGGCCAATTCCAGCGGACATCCGTACATCGATCCCGAAGCTGTACAGATTCTGACCGAGGCCTGCGAGCATCTGCGCGACGTGCCTCTGGTGCGGTTGGCCGACAAGTACAGAGGCATGATCGAACGCCTCGCCGAACGACTGGAGAAGCAAATCCGCTTCGAAGTGGTGCCGGGTCACCTGGAAGTGGGGCCCACCTTCTTCGCGCCCATCGACGAGGCCCTGGTGCACATCCTGCGAAACTCCGTGGACCACGGCTTGGAATCGCCCGCCGATCGCGTGGCTGCCGGCAAGCCCGAGTGCGGCGTCATCCGGTTGCAGATCAGCATCGAAGAGGATTGCGTCCGGGTGCTGATCACCGACGACGGCCACGGCATCAACGCCGACCGTGTGGCCCAGAAGGCCATCCAGGAAGGGATCCTCTCCCCGGACGACGCGGAACGGATGGGCAGGGACCAGAAGCTTCTGCTCATCTTCGAGTCGGGAATCTCCACAGCCACCTCCATCACCGATGTGTCGGGCCGGGGCGTGGGAATGTCCGCGGTCCGGGATAGCATCGAGAGCATGGGTGGCAACATCCGGCTCTCGAGCGAACCCGGCAAGGGCACGGAAACCGTCCTGACCATTCCGCTGCGAGATCTTTGAGATGGACCGATCCCATCCCCTGCTGCGCTTCGCGCGGAAGCTCCTCCCGAGCCTGGAGGAAACCGTCCGCGCGAAGATCGACCAGGGGAGGGACGTCGGACTCCGCTGGCGACTGACCACCCTGCTGTGGACGATGGTGGTCCTGTCGGATGTGGCCGTGCTGGTCTTTTCCGGGGCGTCGGTGCGGGGATTCGTGTGGATGCTGGGAATCTCCGCCAGCGCCGCATGGATCGGCCATCGCTTGGTGATCCGGGCGGTGCTGCCCGTGGAGCGACTGGCGCATCGCCTGTCGCAACTGGCCTCGGAAGGTTCCGCCCTGGGCGAACGGCTGGAAACGGACGGCTACGTGGACATCGCCCAGATCGCCCACGACTTCAACACCTTGCTGGCACGATTGGAAGACCTCGTCACTCCTCTGGCCCAGCGCAGCAGACCACTGGTGGAGGCTGCCGACAACCTCTCCGGCTTCGCGCTTCGCATGGACGGACATTTGGCGGCCATGGAAGCCACCTCCACCACCGTCACCCAAGCCACGCGCAACGCCTCCAACGACTTGGCCGGGGTTTCCGGTTCCCTGCAAGATGTTTCGGCTTGCATCGGGATGCTATCGGTGAGCGCGGATGAAATCTCCCGCTCGCTGACCCAGATCGCGCAGGACTGCCGCGAGGAGGTGAAGGTCGCAAGCCTGGCCCGCGACGAATCCCGTCTTGCGGAAACCACCATCGAAGGATTGGGCCGGGAAGCGGAGGCCATCGGAGGAATTCTCGCCGAAATCCAGGCCATCGCCGCCCGTACGAGGCTTTTGTCCCTGAACGCCACCATCGAGGCGGTCCGGGCGGGCACGGCTGGCAAAGGCTTCGCCGTGGTCGCGGGAGAAGTCAAAGACCTGTCCAAGCAGACGGCCGAATCCACCGAGCGGATCCGCGCCATGGTGGGGTCCATCCAGGGTGCCACCCGTTCGGCCGTCAAGGTCATGCACAGCATCGGGGTGCGGGTGGACGAGGTCGATCGGCTTTCGCGTTCGATCGAACAGTCTGTCAGCAAACAGACGGGAACCATCTCCGAGATTTCTTCCAACGCGAAGTTCGTCGACGAACAGGCCGCGAGCATCACGGAAATCGTCACCAATTCCGGCATGCAGCTGTCGGAAGCGGCAACCACCATCGCCGAACTTCGCGGCCCCATCCAAAGCATCGAAGGCGAAGCGCGGGCGCTGGAGCAAGCATCGGAAACCCTGGGACGCCTCGGCGGCGAATTGGGAACCATGCTCGAAGGCTTCGGAGTCAAGAGCGCGGACTAGCCCTTTCGTTGCGGACTGGGACACCACTCCCGCAGCGGACACCGCCCGCACCCACCCAGGTGTTCCTGGCAGGCTGGCCCCGCCTTACCTCGTGCCAGGATGGTCTCCATCGGCACCCAAAGCGAGGCGGGATCCTCGGGGGCGACTTCGCCCGCCAAAGCGTCCCACCATACCTGTTTGCGAGGCCGCGTCCAATCGTCCCACCCGGCGGGCTTCCAACCCAGGGCGCCCAAAGGTCGTTCGAGGGTCGCGATCGGCACCTTCAATTCGTCCCGGCCCTTTTCCCAGCCCGTTCCCACCTCCCCGCGAACCAGCCAGCGCGCCAGTCGCCAGCCCTTGACCCGGCTGGGCGAGCCCGCCCCCATCCAGGGAATCTCCATGGCCAATGTCCCGACAAGATTTGTCGGAGACTCGAACCGCTCCTGCCAGAGGGCCGGCTCGCCGTGCACCCGCAAGAAATCCATGGTGGCCAGCACCCAGCCGTCCAGGCTCGCCCGATGCGGCCAGTCGACCAGCCAGACGCGTTCCCGGCAAGCACGCGTCAAGTCCTGCGTGGAACAAGGTTCCGATCCCAGCAGACGCCCGGCGCCCAGGCTGCGGCGCAATTCCAGCAGGAGACGAGCGAGCCCCGCGACTGTCAGATCTTGTCCGAGAACGGTGGCCAGAAGCGCGGCCCGGGGGCCAAGTTCCTGGGGAAAACCTTCCCAAACGGCAAGCCGAGGATCTTTGCGGCTGGCGAACACCTCCCGGCAGCGGGACAAGGCCTGGGCGAGGCCTCGGGTCACTTCGGGAAGGCCACCCCAATGCCGCACCGGACACTGCGGCCGGTCTCGGGATAGGCGGTGCCGCCGGATTTTTCCCGAAGGTTCCGGCAAACCAGCACCACCACGGTGGATCCCATCTCGAAGATTCCCAATTCGTCCCCGGCGCTGACGTTCGCTGCAGTGGCCGGCTTCCAGGATCCTTGGACGGTCCGACCCAGCTCGGGGTTGGCGGTCAAGCGGATGGACCCGACGTTGTAGGCGCCCACCATCACGAACACGGCAAGTCCTTCCGGGGATCGCACAGCCACCCAGGCGCGTTCGTTGGCGACGAACAAGCCGGGAATTCCTTCCACCGCCGCGCGGTGGACAGGCCACAAGTCGCCGGGAATGTGGCGGCAGCCCTCCAAGACACCGGAAAACCCGTGATGAACCCGGTGATAGTTCCAAGGCGCGAGGTAGATGGTGGAAAACGCCCCGCCTTCCAGCTCGGCGGCCAGGGCAGGTTCCTGCAGGAACTGGGCCACCGAATAAGGCACGCCTTTGGCCTGCAGAACGGTGTCGGACTGGATGGGTCCGGATTGCCCGAACACCCCGTCCGAAGGCGCCGACAGCAGCCCCGGCTCCACCGGACGCATGCCCGGCTTGAGCTTTCTGGTGAAAAACGCCTGTAGGCTCGCGTAGGAGGATCTGGACGGATCCAGGGCCTCCGAAAGATCGATCTTCGGGAAGGCCCGATGAAAGACCGCGATGGACAGTCGCGCGAACCAACGTGGATGGGAAATGGAGGCCAGTTTCCCGAAAGCTCGGGAGCAGGCAACCCTGGGCAGAAGACGGACTAGGAACAACACAGTGCAACGGAACGTAGCTTTTCGAGCCAAGATGAAAACCACCATCGTATTTCACGGGGCCAAAACCTTCCGGATTCCGGATCTCCCCGACCTGCGCCAGGTCGCCCGCAATGTGCTTGTCGGCGAAGGAGGATCGGGCACGGTGGACATCGTCTTTCAGGACCCTTCGGCCCAACGCGCGCTCAATCTCACCTGGCGGGGCCTGGACCGCACCACGGACGTGTTGTCCTTCCATTACGGCGAACCGGATCTGTTCGGCGAACTCTACATCGACCCCCTTTTGGCCCAAAGCCAAGCGGTGCGGTACAAGCACAGCTTTTCCGCGGAGTTGCGCCGGCTGGTGGTCCACGGCTGCCTGCACCTTTGCGGATTCGACCACGGCACCACTCCGGAACGGATCCGCATGCGGGCCTTGGAGCTCCAGTACGTGAGCGTGGCGTCAAAGCGATGATTTTCTCCATCGTGACCCTGCTGGCGGGAATCGTGTTGTCCGCGCACTTTTCCACCGTCAGATCCATCCTTGGTCTGTTCCAGCGTCCCGGCTGGCGTTCGCCTGAAGGCTGGAGTTCGATCGAACACAAGACCCGCGCACAACTGGACTCCCCCGCCTTTCCGGTGACGGTTTCGCTCGGCCGGTCGTTGGGCACCCTGTTGTTTGTGTTGGGAGGCTGGAACGCGCTGTTTCCGGACGGTCGCCCGGGCTGGATTCCCGCGATCGTCTGCGGACTTTCCCTGTTGCTCCTGCTCTATCTTCTGGGGGACTTCTTCCCGCGTTTGGCGGCTCGGCTGCGTGCGGAAGCGCTCCTTTCCAGTTCGTTGCGACTGCAGTGCGTCCTCGCACCGATTTTCCTGCCTGCGGCCATGCCTGTGGTCCATCTGCGCAAAATTCTCGAGCGCAAGCTCGGCTGGGACGGACGGTTCGATTTTCTCACCGAGCACGAGCGGGCGAAATTGGCCGAATCGGCCCAGAACCAGGATGTCCAGGTGGAGCAGCAGATCATCCGCGCGGCGCTCGATCTGGGCGAAACACGGGTGCGGGAAATTCTCACTCCCCGACTCAGCGTGGTCGCCTTGCCGATCGGCGCCTCTCGCGACGAGGCCCTGGAGGTGCTGCGCGAGTCGCGGTATTCGCGCGTTCCCGTCCACGACGGCGGCCTCGACCACGTGGTGGGGATCCTGCACGCCAAGGACCTGGTTGGACCGACCGAGGAATGGGATCTCCGGCGGCTGTTGCGCGCGGTGGTCCACGTTCCGGAAACCCAGCTCGTATCGGATCTGCTGCGCACATTGCGGGCCCGGCAGACCATGTTGGCGGTGGTGGTGGACGAACACGGAGCGGTTTCCGGCATCGCGACGCTGGAAGACGTGCTGGAAGAAATCGTCGGGGAAATCCACGACGAAACCGACGACGAAACCCCGATGGTGCGCTCGGCGGGAGGTGGACAATTTCTGGTTCGCGGCGAGGCGAGGCCGGACGTGGTGGCCCAGGGGCTGGGGCGCGAGAATCCACCCCTGCCCCAGGTCGAGGACGGAATGGAAGCCGACACCCTGGCCGGATTGGTGCTTGCGCTGGCCGGAAACATTCCCCAAATCGGGGTCGCGCACGATTGGGGCCGCTGGGAATTCACCGTCCTGGAAATGGAGGGCAACCGCATCAGCCTGGTCCGGCTGCAACGCTTGCCGGACCCCGATCAGGAAAGTTCGCGCGAGATCGCCTCCGAAGACGGACAATCGAGCCCGACGATTCCCTGAGGCGGGCCGGAGTACAATAGCCGCCCTCCTTCCTTGGCGGCCTTCGGTCCAAGCTCAAGCAGGTGGTCGGCCCGGGAGGCGAGGAACGAATCGTGGGTGGAAAACACCACCCCGTGACCGGAAGCCACCAGGCCTTCCAGCACGGAAAGCAACGCGATGGTGTCGCGCGGATGCAATCCCCGACTGGGCTCGTCCAGAACCCACAGGACCCGCTTGCGCAATCCCCCGGCGACTGCCGAAGCCAACCGCAGACGCAATCCCTCACCGCCGGAAAGCCCTTGCGCACGGCGCCCGCCGGACAGATGGCCCAAGCCCGCCTGGACCAACCTGGACAGGAGAGGTCCGAGTTTGGGATGGTTCACAAACAGCGCACAAGCCGCCTCAAGCGAAAGGTCCAGCACCTCGGCGATCGACAGTCCCTTCCAACGCACCTCCAAGGTGGAGGGCTCGAACCTCGCGCCCTGGCAGCGCGCGCAGAGAATCCACGCGTCGGGAAGCAGGTGCAAGCGCACCCGCTCCTCCCCCAGGCCCTCGCAACGTTCGCAACGGCCGCCTTTGGCGTTGGGGGAAAACCGCGTCGCGTTCCAGCCTCGGGCCTTGGCTTCGGGAAGGGAAGCGAAGAGCGTCCGAAGGTCGTCCAGCATCCCCGAAAGCGTGGCGACGGTGGAGCGCGGGGAACGGATCCATTCGCCTCCCACATCGACCGCTCGGACCTCGTCGAGCGCTCCGAAGACCTGGCATCCCTCCACGACAAGACCTGTTTGATCGCCTCCCAGGTGCCGTGCCAGGGCCGGCACCAGCGTATCCTGGAGCAGGCTGCTCTTGCCCGCGCCGGAAACCCCGGTGACTGCCACCAGCACCCCGAGCGGGATTCGGACTTCCGGTATTGACAAATTCCGTCCACAACACCCTTTGAGCACGATCCCGCCGTCGCCGACGCGCGGCGAGCGGGCCGGCAGACGGTCGCGTCCGGAAAGCCACCGACCGGACGGAGTGTCGGAAAGCGCAAGCCCGGCGGGGCTGCCCTGGTACACCACGAGTCCGCCTTCGGGACCTGGGCCCGGACCGGTCTCCAAAACATGGTCGCAAGCCCTCAGCGAGGAAAGGTCGTGCTCCACCACAACCAGCGTGGCGCCTCCTTCGCACAGGCTCCGCAGCAAGGCGTGCACGCGAGGAGTGTCGCGGGGATGCAGCCCGGTGGCTGGTTCGTCCAGGATGTACGTCAGGCCCGACAGCGGGGACCCGACCAGGGCGGAAAGCCGCGCCCGGCGTTCTTCGCCTTCCGACAACGTCCGGGCACGCCTGGACAAGGGCAAATAGCCAAGCCCCAGCGAGGCCAACGACGCGAACCGCGCACGGACCTCGGCCACCAATTCGCGACACGGCCCCAGGGTCAGGGCGCTCCAATCGCTTTGCCCCACCACATCCAATCCATCGCCAACCGGAAGGTCGCAAAGTTCGTCCAGCGAAAGCCCCCCGAGCTTGAACCACCTCGATTCCTCGCGCAGGCCGCTTCCGCGACAGGAAGGACAGTCGCTGTCTTCTCCTCCCGAGCCTGTGCAGACCGGACAGGCTCCCTGGGGGGCACGGGGTGAAAAAAGACCCACGACTGGGCGGATGGAGCGGATTTTGGCGACCGGACAGCGGGGTACGTTCGAAAACGAGAGCCGATCGGTGGAGCCGTCCGGCTGGAGGATCTCCACGTGGCAGACACCATCGCCGTGCCGGTAGGCGATGGCGACTGATTCCGACAACCGGGAGGCCATGCGTGCCTCGGCCTTCAGGCGATCCACCACCACGAACAATTCCGGCAGTGGCCCAGTGGAAGTTTCCTCGGAAAATTCCAAGGTCCGGCCCGCGGAGATCCCTCTCACGAAGCCACGCGCCATCCATTCCTTGGCCGTCCCCGCGGCTCCAAACAGCGTTTGCAACTTTCCACCCGGCACCTGCCGCACCAACTCGTCGGCGGCCTCGTCCGGCGAATGCGAGCGCATCACCAATCCCGTCGCCGGCGAGACCGGCACCGCCGCCGCCGCCCACAGGGCCGCCAGCGGCTCGCGCAGGCCGGCAAGCGAGGCCAAGGTCCCCAGAAAGCCATCGGACGATTCCTGGCGCAAGGCAGCGGTGGGTGTGAGGCCGCGCGCGGACTCCAGGGGAGGCCGGGCGAGGCTGTCAGCCAGAAGACGCCTCCAGGCAGGCAAGGTGGAAAGCCACCGGCGCTCCGACTCCGCATGGAGGGTGTGGAAGGCGAGGCTCGACTTCCCCGATCCGGAAACCCCGCAAATGGCCGTCCAACGCCCCCGTGGGAAGGAAACGTCGACACCACGAAGATTGTGGGTGCGGACCCCGGAAAGCTCCAGGGCGTCCCCCTGCACGCTATGCCCCCAGGAGCTTTCGCACCCGGGCCAGCAGGTCCACTCGATCGAATGGTTTGGTGATGAAATCCGCCGCGCCCAGCACGTGGATGCCCACCATCAGATCGATGGAACGATCGCGGCTGGTGAGGAAGGCGAACGGGACCGCGTTCAGGGCGGGCACATCGCGCAGGGCTCGGAAGACCTGATGGCCATCCATTCCGGGCATGACAAGATCCATCAAGACCAATTCCGGAGCGAATTCCTGTGCCGCCACGACGGCGCGGGCCGGATCCAATTCCGTCTGGACGGTGTGGCCGTCCGTCTCCAACACGAGTCGGATGACGTTGGCCATGTCCTCTTCATCGTCGATCACCAGGATGCGAGCCATTTATCCCCCCGAAGAAGCCGAACCGCGAAGTTCGTTCCAAAGCCAGCCCCAACAATGGAGAGCTGCGTACCAAGCAAGTCCGCTGGCAAGCAGATCGAGCCCGAAAGCCACCCAAAGCGCAAGAGGCATCCACATGGAGACCTGCCAAGCGATGGCCGAACACAAGATGACACCCGCCGAGACGGGAAACAGGACCAACGAGCCGACATCGTCGCGCATCGCCCGCCCCAACCGCACCGAAAGGCGCCAGATCACCATCAGCAGCACGACAAAACCCAAGTGCCAGACGAGCATGCCGTAAGGAATCATTTGCGGGACCCCAACATGACGTACCAAAGCCAATAGGCGCCGACCACAAGGAAGATCCCGCCCGAAAGCATGACCAGATTGGCCACCAGGGCTGACCACGCATAAAGCGCGGAGCCGACAACACCCAACAAGGCTCCCACTCCCAACGTCCAGCCATGGGTGGAGTCACCGAATTTTTTCCGGTAGAACATCCCGACCGCGATCCCCACCAAGGCAAGGGATCCGATCATCAGACAGGAAAGGAAGGGAATGAGGCTCATCTCTTTTTCCCGAACGCCTCCACGAACGCGTCCGCGCGAGATTTGCGCGGCGCGCCGCCGAGGATGCCTTCTTGTCCCAGGAACTTCTCTTCCACGACGATGCCACCTTGGGCAATCCGGTAGCGCCGGATGTCCGTGGCGTGCGACGATCCGCGCATCTTCAGGACAAGCATCGCCTTGGAAACAGCGCTGTCCAGCTCCACATACCGCAGGATGATGAACGAATCGACCACGAACGGAGAGCGACTCTGGCTGTTGGTGTCGCCAAGGATATTGCCGTTTTCCCGGAGGAAGACAGACGTGCAACCTTCCCGTTTGAAAGCGGAAACCAGGCGAAACTCGATGTCCCGCAGCTGGAAAGGATCATCCGTCAAAAATTCGAAATGGCTCAGGGAGTCCACCACCACGCGGCGAATGGACAACTCTTCGATCACCTGCTCGATCGAGCCGTCCATGTCTTCCATGCCAGCCAAAAGGTCGGTTGGCGTGGTGAAGAGGATCCGCAATTTTCCTTCGGCTTCGTAGCGCTCCAGATCCCATCCCATGCGCTGGGCATCGGCGTAGAGCTGCGCGGGAAACTCCTCGAAGGTGATGTACAATCCCGCCTCGCCGCGCTCCTCGATGCCACGCACCAGAAACTGCAGACCAAGGGTGGTCTTCCCTGTTCCAGGGGCTCCCTCCACGAGATTTGCGGATCGTTCGACGAATCCGCCTCCCGTCATGCGGTCCAGACCCTCGATCCCTGTAGCGATCCTGGCAATGGGCATCACAGCCTCCCGGTGGCGCGAAACACTCGTCTCAAAACGGCCTTCTGGGCATGCAGACGATTTTCCGCTTCGTCGAAGCATACCGCTTTTGGGCCGTCCATGACATCGTCGGTGATTTCTTCCCCGCGGTGGGCGGGCAGACAGTGGGTGACCAAGGCCTGGGAGCCGGCGGCATCCAGCAGACTCGCGTTAATCTGAAAGGGCTGGAAGTGCGATGCCTTGGCATCCTTCTGTCCTTCTTGGCCCATGGAAACCCAAACGTCCCCATAAAGGAAGTCGGCTCCGGACACTGCGGCCTTCGGGTCGTTGGATTGGCTGAAGCGCCGCCCCTTGCGAGAAAACAGCGGCTGCACCTGGCTCACGAAATCCGAGGGCAACTCGAAGCCCGACGGACAGGCCAAGGTGAAATTCATCCCTGTCAACGCCGCCAGTTCCGCAAGCGAACGAGCCACGTTGTTGCCGTCGCCCACGAACGCCAGCGTAAGCCCGTCCAATTTGGTGCGATGCTCGATTGCCGTTTGGGCAAAAGCAATGGCTTGGCAAGGGTGCGAAACATCCGTCAGGGCATTGATCACGGGTATTTTGGCCAGGCGCGCGAGCTCTTCCACCAGCTTGTGGGAAAAGGTGCGGCACACCAGGACGTCCAACCATCGTTCCAGGTTGCGCGCCACGTCTTCCAAGCTTTCCCGCTTGCCGATGCCGATCGTCCCCGCATCGAGCATCAAAGCCGATCCACCCTTCTGGTTCATGGCCACTTCGAAGGTCACGCGGGTGCGAAGGGAAGGTTTCTCGAAATAAAGCGCGGCCGTGCGGCCCGCGAACTCGGTATCCGGTCCCCGGGTCTTTAAAAGGCGCTTCTGGGCGGCAGCATCCTCGATCAATTCAAGGACGGCTTGCTCTCCCCAAGGCAGGAGGTCGATCAGGTCTTTGTTCATTCTCGGTTCACCGGTCTTCGGCAAAATTTGGAGGAAAGAATGAAGGTAACCTAAATCAGGCGTTCGGAAAGGATCCCTTGCGCGCTATCGATGCAAGATCAGGACTTGGAGCGTGCCTCCATCCTTGGGAGTCCAAAGCGCTTCGCCCTGTTGTTCAGGAGCAACGGACTTGCCAGAGAATCGATCGATCCGCTCGTCGAACCGGAGGAAATCCTCGTGATCGACGCGATCGATGGTCAGCCACACCACCGTATGCCCTTGTGGAATGGCGGTTTCCCCTCCGAGCGTGGCGGGATGGAACCCAGGAACGGAGACCGATCCTCTGCCGGTTCCAACTCCAGCGGCATCCAACCGCAGATCTCGTCCCAAGGGCGGAGTGTCCAAGCGCACGCGTCGCAGATACGGTCCTCGGAAACGCGACCAGGCACCTCGAACGGAAGGGGGGATTTCCTGGGTCAGCACCCAGGAAAGCGACCACGGCTCGGTGACCGAAGAAGACAGTCTCGAGACCCCCTGTCCAGCCGGATCCAGAGGAAGGATCGTACCCACGTCAGACTGGTATCTTCCCACTCCCGCACGCAACTCACCGACCAATGCCACAGAGGCTGTCAGACGGGAGGCGCGGACCTTGGCCAAGATCCAGGGGGCAGCCCAGCCCACCACCCCGATGCAAACCGCAACCGACATCAGAAATTGCCACCACCCTACCCCTTTGGGGGTCGGGATGGATTCCGACAGCGAATCTGGTTCCAGGGACGGATCGTTTGGGTTCTGGGACATCTAGGATGTTAAGCTAGGAAGGTCTGGACCAATTCTCGGAACCAATCCGCAGTCGCGCGGGCGCAACGGCCCGATGCGGAAAAATTATTCTGAACGGTTGCAACCACTCCGGAGACCAGCACGCATGCTCGACCGCCACCGCAAGAAAATCTGGGACCTCGTGGAGGTTGCGCGCCACCCGGAGCACAATCAGCCGGCATTCGACTGGTACGACATTTTTCTTTCCGTGCTGGTGGTGGTCAACGTCGCGGCCGTGGTGGTGGAAACGGTACAAGAGATCGCCACCGCCTACGCCGAGGTGTTCAAGGCTCTGGAGATCTTTTCCGTAACGGTTTTCACTGCCGAATATCTGGTTCGGCTTTGGGCATGCTCGGCCGATCCCCGCTACCAGGACGGTTGGAAAGGGCGGTTCCGCTACGCCACGTCCTTCCTTTCCGTGGTCGACCTCTTGGCCATCCTGCCCTTTTTTCTGGGCACTTGGTTCTCCGCCGACATGCGCGTGCTTTGGGCCTTGCGATTGCTTCGCCTATTGCGCGTGCTCAAGCTCGGCCGCTATTCCACAGCATTGGCCCTGATGGGTCGTGTCCTGAGATTGAAATCCAACGATCTCATCGCCACGATCTTCGCCTTGATCGTGTTGATCGTGCTGGCAGCGAGCGTGATGTACCATGCCGAGTTCGTCGCGCAACCCGACAAATTTTCCAGCATCCCCGCTTCGATGTGGTGGGCAGTCGCCACCCTCACCACCGTGGGATACGGCGACATCTACCCCATCACCTGGGTGGGAAAGCTCGCCGCATCTGTGATCGCGATCTTGGGAATCGGACTCTTCGCGTTGCCGGCAGGAATCCTGGCTGACGGGTTTTCCGAACTGCGCCGCATGGAGCAGGCCAGTTCCAAGAAATGCCCGCACTGCGGAGAATCGATCGAGGGCTGATCCATGCCAGGTCAGTCCCTGGCCAGGGGCGCGTATTCCTTTCTGGCATCCACGTGATAGAAGCGCGATTCTTCCGGACACCAACCGGTCAGCCACCTCCCGTAGACACACCCCGTGTCCAAACCTTTCACGTCCGGGCGATCCACAAGGCCCCGCAACGCCCAATGCCCGAACACCACAGGCACGGGCCAACGCACGCAATCGAACCACGGAGGGTCCGATGAACGATCCATCTCAAGACCGGCTCCGTCCCACGTGCGGATGGTCAGCAAAATGTCGGGCCGCATCCGCTCCAGCGCCTCCACCCCAGGCTCCAAGCCGGCGTGGACCACCAGGAGATCTCCAAGGTCCAGCCAATATGGCCACGGCCGGATCTGGTCGGCGAGCTCTTCCAACCTCGGTCCGATCCGCTCTGCGAACTTTCCGTCCTTGGCTCCTCGCAGCGCCGCAGGAACAGCCTCCACACGCAACAGCTTGGCCTCGTGGTTTCCCTTGACACATCGAATTCCCGCCGCTCGCACGAGGTCCAAAACTCCGGCGGAGTCCGGTCCTTTGTTCACCAAGTCGCCCACGGCGACCAGTCGATCTCCTTCCACGGCACCAAAGCGCTGGAGGAGTTCCTCCAGCTCGTCTTTGCACCCATGGACATCGCCGATGACGAGTGTTCTTCTCAGGCGACGATCAGCAGATTGTTGGCCGAGCCGAAGGAATTGGTCACCAATTCCCGTTCCGGATCCGGCTCGTAGTGCTGGCCATCGTAGACGAATTTGTACTCGTAGCTTCCTGGCTTGAGCTTGAGCACCGTGCTCCAACGGCCGGACTCATCGCGGCGCAGCGGGTTTTTCCCCAGCTTCCAATTGTTGAACGTGCCGACCAGATCCACCGAATGGGATTGGGGCGAAAAACGCTCGAAAACCACTTCCACGCCAGCGGAATCCTTGACGGGAGCGGGCTTGGCAGCCGCCGCCTTGGCTGCTGCAGGCTTGGTCGCGGAAGCCTTGACCGCGGGCTTGACCGCGGAGGCTTTGACCACCGGCGCCTGCTTGGAAGCCACGGCTTTGGGTGCGACAACCACTGGCTTGGGCGCGACCTTCTTGGCAGCAACGGCAGGCTTGACTGCGGCCGCAGCCGCAGGCTTGGCACCCGAAGACTTCGCTGCTGGCTTGACCGCGGATGCCTTGACCACCGGCGCCTGTTTGGAAGCCACAGCCTTGGGTGCGACAACCACAGGTTTGGGCGCGGCCTTTTTGGCAACGACGCTAGGTTTGGCGACAGCGAGTTTGGCTGCGGTCGGCTTGGCCCCAGTGGGCTTGGTCAGGACTTTTTTCTTTGCTTGCACGTCGGGGTCTCCTGGACAGTGAAAATTGGATCCCGCACTAGGATACGATTGAAATAGAACATTCGACCAGGGCTGGCAAACAAGGTCGGCCCATCGACGCAATTTGTCGAACTCGATCATGAGACTAGGTTTTCCACCGTGGCCAAACCTTTGGGAAGCCTGGGGGATTCAACCACGGTCTGGTGGAACCGACCGAGGCGCCCATTTTTGCGCGTGGCGGAATTGGTGACCGCCTTCCAACTGATCGGCGACACCCTCTCGTGCGTGGGCGCCTATTTCACCGCTCGACAATTCTGGCCGGTGCTGGTCTCCTGGCGCTGGCTGCAGCCACTGCACGAGACCATCCCCGAGATCAATTGGCAGATCAACGGTCTGGTAACCCTTTGTGTCATGCTGCCGGTGTTCCAGGCCATCGGACTCTACCAGGAACACCACAGCATCCTGAACATCCGCGAATACCGCGACGTTCTCAAGGGTTGGTTTCTCACGCTCCTCTTGTCTTTGCTTGCGGTGTCTTCCATCGAGCGAAGCTTCCAAAGTCGCGGCATCTTCCTGACCGTCTGGGTGCTGCTGCTCCTGTTTTTGTTGTTGCAACGGTTCGTGGTCTACCGGGTCGGTCTTCGGTTGCGCTGGCACGGATGGCGAGATCGGCAGGTCGTGATCTATGGGGCTGGTGATTCTGGTCGCGCCCTGGCCAACCGGCTTCTCGCCTCGCCCAAGGCGGGTCTGGATGTGGTGGGCTACGTGGATGACGACCCCCATTTGGCGGGCCGGACGGTGGATGGATTCGAGGTGCTGGGATCAGGACCCGACCTCGGTCGAATCCTCCGCGAGTCGGGAGCCTCGGAAGTCTTGATCGCCTTGCCGCGTGCGACACGCACGCAGTTGTTGCGCATCGTGGAGCTTTGCCGGCGCCACGGGGCCCCATACCGGATCGTGCCCTCCCTGTTCGATCTTGCGATCTTGCAGGTCGAATCGTCGGAGATCGGGGGGATTCCCCTGATCGGAATCCACACGCCACGGATCTCCGCATTGCAATCGGCGATCAAACGCGGATTCGATCTCGCCTTGGCGTCGCTGGTGCTCGCCTTCGCGATCGTTCCCATGGCATGCATCGGGTTGGCCATCCTGCTGCTGGAAGGTCGGCCCGTGTTGTTTCGCCAGTATCGCGTCGGACTGGACGGAAAGCGGTTTCGCATCCACAAGTTCCGCACCATGCACACAGACACGGCCCGCTATGCGCATTCCCCCGACCAGGAGCGCGATCCCCGGATCACCCGGTTGGGCAGGTGGCTGCGGCGCAGCAGCCTGGACGAGCTTCCGCAGATCTTCGATGTCCTGCGGGGCGACATGTCGTTGGTGGGCCCACGACCGGAGATGCCGTTTATTGTCGAACAATACGACGCCATCCAGAGACTGCGCCTGACCGTCAAGCCCGGCATGACCGGCTTGTGGCAGATCAGTCCCGATCGGGCCGAGGCGATCCACCTGCACATCGACTACGACATCTACTACATCCGAAACCAATCCCTGCTCCTGGACATCGCGATCCTGGCCAAGACGCTCTCTTCGGTGATCCGAGGCCACGGAGCACGCTAGGATCGATTGGGAGACTCTCTGCGGTGATGAGAAATCCGCAGGGCTCCTTGGTTGTCCTGGAGCCACAGCGACTCTCTGTGCACCGCATCCCGTGCTTTCGACACGGTCTTGTAGCGAAGCAAAAATCGTCCCTCGCCCAATGACTCGATGGAAGGTTCCTGGATTTCGATGAAGCCCGATTCGCTGCGGGCGAGGATCCAGACGATCGCCTCTTCCCGCCCCACTTTCTCGCCGGAAGCATCGGTTTCCGAAAATTCCGGATGGAACAGCTCCTCGAGCGCGGAGCGATCCCCCTGGAACACACCGTTTGCCAGCACCTGCTCCAGCGAGATGATGTTCTCAAACAAGGCGGATTGGTGACTCAACGGACCGACCTCCGGCGGAGCTTCCTCCGATGGCTCCGGCCGGGAGAACAGGTCCCGCCACGCATCTTTCAGCAGAAACCACGGAATCACCAAGAGCACCAGCCCCCAGCGCCACCAAGGGACCCGGCAGTAGCCGAAGTACACGCTTTACTCGCCGTCTGTGGATTCAGGCTCCTCGTCGCTTTCCGTTGCTTCGCTGTCTCCCTCGTCGGAGCCTTCCGAATCGGAGTCGCCGGTCAGGCTATCCAGGCGGGACTTCAGGGTACGGTACACGGTGGTCGAGGCAGAAATTCCCGCGATGGCCTTGCGCAAGGCCGTCGTGTCCATAGGGGTTTTGCCCAGATCACGGGAAGCCAGAGCAGCGGCGACAATTTCGTCCTTGTCGGTGGAGATGTCGGCTAGGCGAACCCAGCCGGATTTCCAGCGCGACGGCGCGACCTTCACGAACTCATCCTGGGTGGCTTGGATCACCATCAGTTGGGCCACCTGCAGGTCACCCGTTTTGGTGGACATGAAATCCGGGCGTTGATAGATGGACTGCGCCACCAGCGACACGGCAGGTTTGCCCAGCATCATGCCGTAGTTGCGGGCCCACCCTTCGGTGCCATCGGAAAGGCGAATCTTGTAGTACCACTCCTTTTTGCCGGAATTTTCCAGCGAGTCTCCCAGAAACGTCACGGATTCGCCTGGCTGCACCAGTGCCAGCGACTTGCCCGAGTCCTTCGCCTGGGCGTAGATGGCGGTACGCGCGGTGACCAGGATGCGGTTGGGGTCTTCGGTTGCCGTCGCGTTTTCTCCGGTTGTGGCAGCTCCGGCGGCATCGGCCTCCGGAGGAGTTTTGGACTTTTTGCAACCGGCCAGAGCCAAAAGGGTGAGCGACGCGAAGGCCAACAAGGATCTTGTGCGAATCATACGGGAGCTCCTACAGAGAGGATGAGGTTGGGGAACACTGGTGGTGCAAACGTACAAACCACCCCAGCACCCCCTCCGCCGCAACGACCATGAAATGAAGAGAATTCCAGATCCAATTATATTGATGTCCATGACCGGACCCTCCGCTACTTCGCGTCGTTCCATCGGCGTCTGCCTAGGCGCTTCCACCCTCCAGGCTTGCGAGCTTCTGGAACAGCCCGGTAAAGGGGTGCAAGTCCATCGCACCCAGGTGGCCAGCCACGATGGCGACCCCCGGCTGGTGTTGCGCAATCTGCTGGATGCATGGAATGCCGTGGAGGCCGATTCCATCTTGTTCACAGGCCGCAAACTGCGCCGCCGCCTTTCTGCGGACTCCATTGCCGAGCCGGAAGCTCTCGAATGGGCCCTGACCTTCCTGCGCGCGGAACTGGGCTACACCGCGCCCATCACAGCGCTCGCCTCGTTGGGGGCGGAAAACTTCGTGGTGTACAAGCTCGATGGCGCCGACCACGTGAGCTCGGTGGAAACCGGCTCCAAATGCGCCTCCGGCACTGGGGAGTTTTTCCTGCAGCAAGTGGGCCGCATGGCCGTAGCCCCGGAAAAGGCCGTGGAGCTGGCCAAAGGCGAAGAGCCCTACAAGGTCAGCGGACGCTGCTCGGTGTTTTGCAAGAGCGACTGCACCCACGCCCTCAACAAGGGCATTCCCGTGGGACGGGTGTCTGCGGGACTGTGCCGCATGATGGCCGACAAGGTGCTCCAGCTTCTGGAAAAAGCCGACTCCTCCGGCGCGCTCGTGGTGGGTGGTGTCACCAAGAACGATGTGATCATGGATCACCTCAAGACCGACCTTCCCGGGGTCTCCATCCCTCCCCACTCGGACTGCTTCGAGGCGTTGGGTGTGGCCTTCAGAGCCTTGCGCGAAGGCGCCCCCAAATACGACCCGGACAACCTTTTCGTGGAATCGCGGACCTCGTTTGAATTCCTGCCAGCCATCTCCGAAGGCGAATCGCTGGTACGCTTCGCGCCCTCCACCGCCGGCACGGTGGTGGAAGGGGACGAATGCGTGGTGGGTCTGGACGTGGGTTCCACCACCACCAAGGCGGTGGTCCTGCGCATGTCGGATGATGCCGTGCTGGCCAGCATCTACCTGCGCACCAACGGCGATCCCATCGGCGCCTCCCGCCGTTGCTACGAAGCCCTGTTCGAACAGGTGGGCGATGCGGCCAAGATCGTGGGCATTTCCACCACCGGATCGGGCCGCCATATCGCGGGCCTCCACGCGGGCACCCCCGCGGTGATCAACGAGATCGTGGCCCACGCCACCGGCGCGGCGCACTTCGATCCCGAAGTGGACACCATCTTCGAGATCGGCGGCCAGGACGCCAAGTACACGCACCTCACGGGCGGCGTGCCATCGGATTACGCCATGAACGAAGCCTGCAGCGCGGGCACCGGATCGTTCTTGGAGGAAGCCGCGCGCGAATCGCTACGCATTCCCACCGAAGACATCGGCTCCATCGCCCTTTCCGCCACGCGTTCTCCCAACTTCTCCGACCAATGCTCGGCGTTCATCGGATCCGACATCAAGACCGCCGTCCAGGAGGGACTGACGCGCGAAGAGATCGCCGCGGGCTTGGTCTACTCGATCTGCCAGAACTACGTCAACCGCGTCAAGGGCCAGCGCACCGTGGGACGCAAGGTGTTCATGCAGGGCGGCGTCTGCTACAACAAGGCCGTGCCTCTGGCCATGGCCACGCTTTTGGGCAAGGAGATCATCGTCCCTCCCAGCCCGGGTCTGATGGGAGCGTTCGGCGTGGCTTTGGAAGCCAAGGAGCGCATGGAGCGCGGCGCATTGGAGAAGGGCTCCTACTCGCTTTCCGAATTGGCCGCGCGCGAAGTGGAGCGGCTCAATCCGTTCATCTGCCGGGGCGGCGCGGAAAAATGCGACCGCGGCTGCGAGATCGCGATGCTGTCCATCAACGGCAAACGCCACCCCTTTGGAGGCGCCTGCTACAAGTACTACGACGTGGCCCGCAGCGGCAAGACCGACCGGACGCTGCACGACTTCGTGGAGCGCAGACAAGAATTGGTCTTCGCCCCGCAGCCGGCAAACAACAACCACAAGGACCGCCCCAAGGTGGGCATCCCGCGATCATTCCTCACCAACCAGCTCCATCCGTTCTGGTCGGCATTCTTCGGCGAACTGGGTTGCGAGATCGTGCTCTCCGACGGCGTGGATGAAGAGGGCATGCGCCGCAAGCACACGGAATTCTGCTATCCCGCCGAGATCGCCCACGGCACATTGGCCAACCTTTTGCAAAAGGAGATCGATTGGGTGTTCCTGCCCAAGGTCTTCTCGCTGCCCGTGCCGGGCGGCAACGGCGACCGCGCCTGGCAGTCCACGTGCCTTCTGGTGATGAGCGAGTCGTACTGGCTGCAGCAGACCTTCCGACAGGATCTGGCCAAGAGCAAGGTGCTGGAACCGGAGGTCGATTTCTCCAAGGGATACGACACCCAGATCCCCGTCTTCGAGGCATTGGCCGTCCAGATGGGACGCAGCCGTTCGCAGGGCCGCGATGCCGCCCGTGCGGGAGCATCCGCCCAGGACTCCTTCGTTCGCGAGATGCGCCGCGAAGGCCAACGCATCCTGGAGCGATTGGAAGCCGACCCCAAGCGCATGGCCGTCGTGCTGTTCGGGCGCCCCTACAACGCCTTCGCCAAGGAAGGGAACCTGGGCATTCCGGCCAAGTTCGCCTCCCGCGGCGTGGACGTGATCCCCTGGGACGCCCTGGCCTGGGCGGACGAAGCGGTGGATCCGGACATCAACTGGGCGATCGGACAGAATCTGTTGCGCGCCGCCCAGGTGGTGGCCCGCCATCCGCAGCTGTTCGGCACGTGGGTGACCAACTTCTCCTGCGGACCGGACGCCTTTTTGGTGGGCTACTTCCGCGACTACCAGGGCGAAAAGCCCTCGCTCACGCTGGAATTGGACAGCCACTCGGCCGACGCGGGCGTGAACACCCGCATCGAGGCGTTCCTGGACATTGTCGACAAATTCCGTCAAGTCTGGAAGCCCTCCGAACCGGAAATGCCGTTCGTGCCCGCGGAAATCCGCATCCACGACGGACGCGGCTGGTTCGTCAGCTCCGAGGGAGTGGAAACCTGCATGAAGGAGGATCCGAAGGTCCACATGATCTTCCCCTCCATGGGAACCCTTGGCACCACCGGGATCGCGGCGATCTTCAACGGGATCGGATTCCGTGCCACGCCCCTGGCCATGCCGGACGTGGACGTGCTGCGCCTGGGTCGCGGCCACAGCTCCTGCAAGGAGTGCCTGCCGCTGCAGCTGGTGTGCGGAAGTCTTCTGAGGTACTTGCGCGATCGCGCCGAGGCCGGTGAACACCTGGTGTTCTTCATGCCCACCTCCGCCGGCGGTTGTCGCCTCACGCAGTACAACGTGTACCTGCGAAAGCTCGTGGCCAAGCACAAGATCAAGAACGTTGCGTTCCTGTCCTTGTCCAACACCAACGGCTACGGGGGCCTGGCCACCTCCGACGTGCTCAACGCATTGAAGTCGATCATTCTCTCCGACGTGATGGAAGACGTGCGCATGGCCATCGACGTGTTGGCGGTGGACCCGGTGTCGGCCCAAAAGGAATTCGAGCACCAGTGGGACCGCATCCTGCGCTGCTTCCGGGAGCACCGCGGCGAGAAGCTGTTCGAGCTGGTGGCCGACGTCGCGCGAGCCCTGCACCGCATCCCGCGCAAGAAGGACATCAAGGACGTCCCGAAGGTATCGCTTACCGGCGAGATGTACGTGCGCCGCGACGAATTCTCCTGCCAGGATCTGTCCGAGCGCTTCGCCAAGCGGGGCATCCTGGCCAAGCGCGCCCACGTGTACGAATACCTCGCCTACTCCGACTGGAATGTCGACCAGGACATCTGGGAAAACAAGTTCGGCATGAAAAAGCGCGCCACGCACAAGATCAAGATGTTCCTGCAGCGCGGCTACGAGAAGAAGATCAAGCGGGCCCTCTCGCGATCGGGCTTCTACGAGTACGAGCTCCTGGACATCCCTGGCATCGTGGAATACGCCAAGAAATATTTCGATGTGCGGTTCACGGGCGAGGCGCTTCTGGTGGTGGGATCGTTCTGGAAGGAGCTTCCCACGCACGCACATGGCTTGGTTTCCATCGGGCCCTTCGCCTGCATGCCCACGCGCATCATCGAATCGGTGATCGCCTCGGACACGTCCTCGATCACGAAAAAGCGCCTGGACAAGTCGATGGGCAAGAAGCATTCCTTCCCCGACGAAGTGCTCCAGTTGCCCTTTTTGTCCATCGAGTCCGACGGCAACCCGTTCCCGCAGATCGTGGACACCCGCGTGGAGGCCTTCTGCCTGCAAGTGGAACGCCTCCACAAATCGATCAAGGACCGGGGCGTGATCGCACACTAGGGTGGGTCATTGACGCCCATAAGAATCCGAAAAGCAGCTATAAATAAGGTATGATTGAATTAACAGCCTGAAAATAGGCTGTTGTTGTAGTGAGTAACTGCTGCTTGCCGAGGAGATTCGGATGGCCCAACTGACCGACCCCGTGGACGTGCTCCAAGCCTCGCTAGGGGAGAGCCTGAAAGAGCTTCGCCTCAAACGAAACGTCGACCAGAGGAGTTTGGCTGCCCAAGCTGGAATCAGCGTCAACGCGCTAAAGAACATCGAGAACGGAAGTGGATCGAATCTCCGATCCTTCATTTCCTTGCTGCTTGCACTTGGGCGGGAAGATTGGCTCAAGACCATCACGCCGCTTCCCACAATCAACCCCCTCACGCTCACGCGGGACGCTCAACAGCGGCAACGGGCCCGAAAGAAGATCGATCATGGCTAAGAAGAAGACTCCGTTCAAGCAGGTGGAAGTCATCCACGTCTTCATGTGGGGAAAGCACATGGGGGCACTGGCGATGCAGCCAGCCTACGGCTTCTACGGCTTCAGCTTCACGGAAGAATTCAAGCGCTCCGGCATCGAACCCGCGCCCCTCAAGATGCCAACGACCGGCGACGAGGTTCACGTGTTCCCCAATCTCCCGGAGCTCACCTACAACAGGCTGCCCGCGATGTTGAGCGATGCCCTGCCAGACGCCTTCGGCAACGCGTTGATCGACAGGTACATGGCCGAGCGAGGCTTCGCACCGAGCGCGGTTTCCGCACTGGATCGTTTGGCATACATGGGCAAACGCTCCATGGGTGCTTTGGAATTCAAACCCAGCCCGAACGATGCCGCCCGGTCGGTCACCGCCATCGACTTGAACGAGCTCGTGGAGGAAGCCAAGGAGGCCATCTCCGGAAGCATCTCCAATGAACTCGAAGCGAGGCGTTCCTTGCAGCACATCATCGATGTCGGCACCTCCGCTGGCGGCGCCCGCGCTAAGGCCGTGATCGCATGGAACCAAGCCACCAACGAAATCCGATCGGGACAAGCCGCAAATTGTCCGAAAGGCTTCGAGCAGTGGCTCCTGAAATTCGATGGCGTCACCAATCGCCTACTCGGCGACCCGGATGAATTCGGGAGGACCGAGTACGCCTACCATCTGATGGCCCGGGCGGCGAAAATCGAAATGACCGATTGCCAGCTCCTGGAGGAAAACGGTCGAGCCCACTTCATGACCAAACGCTTCGATCGAGACGGAAGCATCCGTCACCACGCCCAGACCCTCTGCGCCATGGCACACCTGGACTACAAGCTCAAAGGCGTCCATGCATACACGCAGTTGTTCAGCACCATCAAGGAGCTTGGGCTGCCTTACGAAGATCTCGAACAGGCTTACCGAAGGATGGTTTTCAATGTGATGGCGAGAAATTGCGATGACCACACGAAGAATGTCTCGTTCCTCCTCAAGCAAGGAAACGGCTGGCGGCTGGCCCCGGCCTACGACATGACATTTTCCTACAACCCCGCCAGCGAATGGATCCAGCAGCACCTGATGTCGGTGAACGGGAAGTTCAAGAATTTCGCCCTTTCCGACCTGCAAGCCGAAGCCAAGGTGCACAAGGTCGGGACCTCGAACGTGGTCATCAAGGAAATCAGGGCTGCCGTGGCCCAATGGCCGGAATTCGCCCGGATCGCGGGCGTTTCCGCGAAGGAAACACAGCGCATCCAATCCTTTCAAGAAATCCTTTGAAGACCTGCTTCACGGCCAAGTCGAAAAGCAAATTGAGAGACACCAACATCAACCTGCATTGAGAAATCGATGAAATCTGCAATTCTCCTCGCTCTATCCCTCGCGGGAGTCTGCTTCAGTCAGAGCCTGAAGTACTCCCACTTCGTCCCAGGTCACAACGTGGTGTTCTCGACGAAAGAGACCTCCATGAAGGATCATTTCAGCAGGGAAACCTACTTGAAGGACACCACTCACAACGGCAGTCAATGGGCCGTCATCCGTACATGCTCGATCGCAAACAAAGACGACTCCTGTGATGCTTCGCGCTCAAGCCTGGTGCTGACAAGGGAGTCTCCCGCGACCGAGAGTAATCCGAAGGTGGCATGGAGATATTACCTGGATCCCGGGGCTGAAATTGATAGCAACACCATCTTCCTGGACGATACCGTTCTTCAATCAGAATCCCGAAAGGTGAACCTACTGAAGGAGGCCACCTGCAATGTTGATGGGCGTGTCTTCAATGACTGCTTTCACATTTTCCTCGAGAGCTCCGATAGCATGTTCTACGAGGTCTACATGAGTGCTTCCGAAGGATTGCTTCGGAAGGAGCAGCACAATGGATCGAGGTACAACTTCCTCGCTCAAAGGGTCTTCTCAGAGGCGTCGACCACGAAACCAAGGGTCAGAGCGATGCCATTGCATCACCAAATTTACCGAGCGAATGGGCGACATGCCCAATCCACCGACAAGCCTTGGTTGAAACTGTCCGTAGAGAATTAATACTGTAAGCTACAGTGCTTCATCCAAGAACGACCAATCGTCCGACCGGCCCTCCTCACTTCGCAGCTGCCTGGCTATCGGCCCCCGCCAGTTGGAGAATCCTCGCCAAGGGATCGGAGACGGTTCCTGGCATGGCCGATCGGATCATCCATTCGGGCACGCGAAACGGGGGCGAGCTTTTCCCCACCGACGACACCTCGACGCGCCCCGCTCCCAGATCCTTGAGGGTGTACGTCAAGTCGTAGACCTCGATGCGCTTGGCCTTCGTCGTGGTCCACTTGGTCGGGGCGGCCCTGAACGCGATGGTCGCGACCTTGCCTGTCGAATCGCGCATGTAGGTCATCTTCGCCACGCAATCGCTCTTGGGCAGCGGCCACGGGACGCTCAAGTCGTAGTGGACGATCCATTCGCGATCCGAAACGGTCTCGACGATGCGGCTTGTTTCGTCGTCGTTGATGGTCTTGTGCTTGGAAACATCCAGCAGGACCGCGACGCACTTGGCGAAGTCGACCGTGGCGATGGTGGTTCCCTTGTACTCGATGAGGGGAGCCTCGTCGCCGTTGGCGGCCTTCATGCTCGAGACCTTCGAGTGGACGGTGATCTTGCCGTCCTTGCTGGTCTGGGTCTTCCAGTCCCCGGCTTCGGCGGGAGCCATCGAGCCGTAAAGAGCGACGCACAGTAGGGAGATGCGCAATCCGAGGTTTTTTGACATGAGTGGGAATCCTCTGTGATTCAGGGTTGGCGAAGGGTGGTGGTTGCCATTGGGGAGCCCTCGACGGACCTTTCGTCAGTTCCTGTCGCGGTCCATTTCCAAGCCGTCCACACGATGGACGCCAAGATGGCGATCTCGACGGCACTGAAGAACACGTAGTGCAAGGTGGGGCCGGTCCCCATCCAGAACGACCCGATCTGCACCATGGCCATGAGGGCGCCCGCGACCAGGTTGAGCCATCGGTTGGCGCGGTGCTCCAACAGCCTCGAGACCACGATCATGGCCATCGGGATCTCCATCAACATGCCGGCGTAGAGCAGGAAGCTTTCGGTCATCGGCAAGCCGGGAGGGCCGCCTTGCAGCAAGACCCTCAGGAAGGTGGGGTCCATGAGCGAAAGGACGTCGCAGTACAGGTAGTTGGCGACCACGAAGATCCACAGCATGGAAAGTTTGAGTCGGATTTTGTCAGAGAAGGTCGAGCTGGTCATGGGCGAATCGTTTCTGGGAAAGGTGGTGGCGGACGACGCCATGTTGGTTCTAGAGGGCGGCTTGGGACGGGACGGGTCGGGACATCAAATAGCCCATGCGGGAAAACCAGAGGATGCTCAGCAAAGCGAAAGCACCGACCGCCGGCACATAGAAGATCGGCACGATCGTGAGGAGTCCCGCGACTCCCACCACCATGCCTACCGATCCGCAGGCACGCGGAAACGTCCCTGTGCGCCGGATCGCCAAACCCGTCAGCAGGATCCACAAACCGCCGGGAATCTCCACCGTGCAGCCCAGGCCTTCGTGGATCGCCTCGATGGTGCGCATGAGCTGGACTGCGGCCGATGGATCTTCCGGGAGGAGTTTCGCGACCGCGACCAGGCCGGTCCGGTACACCAGACCGCTTCCGATCAGAAGTGTGGACCACACGAACGCGAAGCCCGTCGCAAGTTTCATGAGCTGGCTCGCACCGTCGGAAAGCCTTTCGTGGAGCGCCAGCGCGACCACGGGCACCAGGCATCCGAACAAGACGTACAGCACCAGGATGAACGCCGACATCGCGCCCTGGTTCTCCACCTGGAAGCGAGTCCTCTCCAAGCCGTCGACAATTCCTGACGTATCGAGGACGGTCAAGTTCAGGGCGATCCCCGCGATGTAGACAAGCGCGAGCACCGGGGCGGCGCGCGCGCCCCATTTCTGGAGTTCCATCTGATTTCCTTTTGGTGGATTCTTTGTGGACGTGCGATTCAATGGTCCGAGATCGGTGGGATCGGACTTCGTGGCAGGGGCTGGTGGAACAATCGCCCTATTTCATTCGCTTGGCGGTTTGCCGGGATCGAATTCCAACAGGTCGCCCGGCTGGCAGTGCAATTCCCGACAGATCGCCTCGAGCGTCGCGATGCGGACCGCCTTGGCCTTGCCGGTCTTGAGGATGGACAGGTTCGCGTCGGTGATGTCGATCCGACGCGCCAGTTCGTTGAGGGACATCTTGCGGTCGGCCATCATGCGATCGAGTCGAAATACGATTCCCATGGCGCGTCAGACCGTCAGATCGAGTTCATCCTGGAGGACGCTTCCATCCTTGAGGATTTCGGTGACCAGCAGCAGGATGAGACAGACCAGAAGCGTCGCCGGATTGAAGGTGACCACGGCCAGGCCGATCATGTATTTGTTCAGGTTCGACAGAATCCGTACGTTGGCCGTTCGGAAGACGTCGTTGTTGCGGAAATGATCAAACAGCGATTGCGATTTGCGAAGAATCTGGACCATCAGGAAGGCGAGTAGGAACAGATACGGAAACACCAAGGCGCGAGCCGGTGTGGGCATGGACATCATTTCCTGCCAGTCCGGATCGTGCGTCATCTTCGCGCATTCGCTGTTGAGTCCGGAAGTGACGGGATCGCCCAGATCGATCTGGAAGATCGCGAAAAACAGCAACGTGCACAGAGCCAACACGGCCGGAATCATCAAGATCCATGCGACTTGCGTGACGCGATACAACACGGACGAAAGCGATTTGGGACCGAAGTAGCGCATGCACCATTCTCCAAGGCTGTTGTTCTTCCCAAAGAATACGGCCACAGATACCGAAAAGCAAGAACTAATTATTGTTTTACGATAATTTCTTGTTGTATTTCTCAACTAAGGCAGAAATTCCACCGACAGATCGTCGCAATGCAGCGTCCCGGTGGAGTTCCCCAAGGCGCAGCCGATCTTGACAGTTTTTGCCTCCGGGGGCAGCGGATAGATCCGTTCCATGCGGGTCCACGCCATTTTGCCGCGCACCTGGCCCACCGCCAGGAGGTTTCCGCCCACGGTGTCGCCCTTGGCTCCAAAGAGCTCCACCGAAATCCGTCCGCGTTCCCAGTTCTCCTTGCCGCCACGGATGCCGATCGATTCCAACCACCCACTCACCCGCATGGACTTCATCCCTTCCGGCACCGCCACGCTCTGGCTGACCCCCGCCCAAGCCGGATTGGCCAACGTCACTTTGCAGGCGAGGTTCCCGCCGTGCGCTTGCGTGGTGGTCTCGCCACCCCAAACCACCCAGCCATCCAGTCCCTTCTCGAAATCCCCATTCACCAAGGCGTTCTGGGCCACGGCGGGCAAGGAGAGGCTGGCGATCATCAGACAGAGCTTGTGCATGGGAGGTCCGGTGGAGTGGTGAGGGAGGTCAGACCGCTGGAAAGATGGAAAATGATCTCCTTGTGGTGGGGTCGTTCGGCCATACGATCCCACCACAAGGAGATCCATCGACTCCGCCAGCCAGCCAGCCAACGCCGCCCCTAAACAAAGCCATTCGTCGTTCCCGAGGGCGTTTCATGAAACGCCCCTACGTTCGCAAACAGATCCGGATCGGTCACGGATCAACGCACGCATGATCCGCACCCCCCGTAGGATCGGGCATGCCCGATCCCTACGACAATCATGCAGCCAGCCGCCCCACCACCGCGCAGCGAAGCGTCCGCGGGCAAAACCGCAGTAGACAGAAGCTGGCAATCCAGCCGAATTGGCGGGGGTCCGGGGGACTCGCGTATTGGAACGGCCAACGAATCCGGCGATATCGATCGCGTCCCTGGATTGCCGTGGCCGAGGGCTCAGCCCGTCATGTCCACCGCCACCTAGCCGCCCTAGCTGCATGGCCTTGTTCCAGGGTTTCGAGTCCCCGGCGCGCCGTCGGAGCGTGATCCGCCCCCCATCCGCATCGAGCCCTGCGCGATGGAGAACCTACCCACCACCGCGCAGGACGCGTCCGGCCCATCCGGCGTTCTGCCGGATGGGAGAGTGTGTGAATGCCCTTGGTCGCGGGTCACGCGGCCGGAACCAGCCCATGGATCACGGCCCCATGGGTCCGCACCCTGGCAGACGGCAACCGCCTCGAGTCCCCCGCGTCCGGCCCGCCCTCGGCGGGACCCGAGAAAAGCCAAACGCAGTGACAAGGCGCTAGCCGCCCCGCTTCACCTCACCCCACAACACATCCTGCGCGGCCAGGTCCAGATCCGACAATTTCTGACCCCGCTCGGCCACCAGGCGCTCCATGCCGCGGTAGCGCGTCTCGAACTTGCGGTTGGCCCGCTGCAGGGCGATCTCGGGGTCCACGCCCAGCTTGCGGGCCAGGTTCACCGCCACGAACAGCAGATCACCGACTTCGTCTTCCAGGTGGTCGGGATCGTTTTCACGGATCGCCTCCTTGACCTCCTCGATTTCCTCGGTCAGCTTGTCCCAGATCGGAGCGGCGTCGGGCCAATCAAAGCCATCCTTGGCCGCGCGCACCTGGAGTTTTTTCGCCTTCATCAAGGCGGGGTAGTTGACCGGGATCCCGTCCAGCCGGCTCTTGCGCGACTCCTTGCCTTTCTCGGCGTTTTTGATCGCCTCCCAGTTCACCACGACTTCATCGGAATCCGCCACGGCCACTTCGCCGAACACATGGGGGTGTCGGCGCACGAGCTTGTCGGAGAGCTCGTGGATCACGTCGTCGATGTCGTAATGCTCCTGTTCGGAAGCCATCTGGGCATGGAACACCACCTGCAGCAAAAGGTCGCCCAATTCTTCGCGCATGTGGGGAATACTCCCCTCCTCCACCGCTTCCAAGAATTCGTAGACCTCCTCCAGAAAATATTCCTTGATGCTCTGGTGGGTCTGCTCCTTGTCCCATGGGCAGCCGTCCGGCGCCCGCAGGCGGGCCATGATGGAGCGCAGATCCTCGAAGCCGTAGCGTTTGGTTTCCATGGGTGGGAAAAATAGGTCCGCGTGGGAATCGCCTGCTTTTCCCGCAAAGGGATTCAACGATCTATTTTTGTTCGACCATGTCGAGTTACGGACGCACCTCCTCCAACGCGATCGCGATCGCTTCCCTTCTGGCCGAGCGTTGGACTGCCAAGACCAGGACCACCTCGCAAGAGGCATCCAAGATCCGCGGCATCTCCAAGCCGCTGGCCGCCCGCATTCTGGTTCAACTCGCCCAAATGGGCCTGGTGGAGGGGACCCCCGGACCGCACGGCGGTTATATCCTGTCCAGACCTCCGCGCGAGATCAGGCTATCGGAAATTGTCAGCGTGTTCCAGCGGGTGGAATCCGACGAACGCTGCGCCTACGGACCCGGCTGGTGCGGCAACGGCAATCCTTGTCCGCTCCACGACGAACTCACGCGTCTGGAAAGCGAACACCTGGCCTTTTTGGAGCGCACCACCCTGAACGTGTTCGTGGGCAAGACTCCGCTGATGGGAACTCCCGGCATCGCGGAAACCCCGACTTCGGCTGGCGCCAAGCGTGGCTCCAAAATCCCGCAGAGCATCAAGCCTTCCTGAGCTCCCGGGCCCCGGGCGAGGCGAATGAGCCACCCCGCTGCAAGCTGCGGGGAATGCGACCCGATGTGATTCACTCGTAGCGCAACGCCTCCACCGTCGAAAGTTTGGCTGCCCGCAAGGCCGGCCACAATCCGGCCAGGATCCCCACCAAAACAGAAAGCGACATCGCCCCGATCACCGGCGCGAGCGTGAACTCTGGCTTGACGGAAATCAGCTCCTTGAGTTCTTGGCCGAAGATCGCGGGAATCGCCCCGATCCCCATTCCCGCCAAGCCCCCCAGGGTGCACAGCGCCACGGATTCGGCCAGGAACTGGACACCGATCTGGAAGGGGCGCGCGCCCAGCGCCTTGCGCACCCCGATTTCCCGGATGCGCTCGTTCAGACCCGCGAGCATCGTGTTGAAGATGCCCAGGGCGCCCACCGAAAGCGAAAGCCCGGCGACGATCCCCAGAAGCAGCGAGATGTTCCCGACCATCGACGAGAATTTTTCCAGGAAATCGAACTGCTGGAACGTGAAATCCTCCGCGCCGCGGTGTTCGCCCAAGAGCACCGTCTTGAGCCGACTGATCCCTTGCGGGACGGAATCGGCCTCTTCCAGCCGAAGCTGCAAGGAGGCCACCGACCCTTCCGAACCCTGGAAATGGTGCTGCCAGGTTTTCCAGGGGATGGCCACCGTCACGGCGTTTTTCCCCCAGGAGCTGCGCCGGTACTTGAAGGTCCCGACCACGTCGAACATCACGCCCCCGATCGCCACGCGCGACCCCACGAGGCTCTCACCCTTGCTGGCCGCCTTGGCGTTCCATTGATCGGCGAGCGTCCCGGCCACCAACGCCACCTGCGCTCCGGATTCGAAATCGGCCACCGAGGGCATCGCTCCATCCTGCATCATGGCCTGGACGTCCTTCACCAGGTAGTCGCGATCGCATCCCATCAGGAAGGCGCGGGTCGGCTCTCCCAGATAGGTGATCCTCTGCCATTTGCCGGCCGTCCGCAGCTGGGTGACCTCGCCGGCAAGAAGGGATTCGATCGTGTCGCCGTCGCTTGCGCGCAGACCCGGCGAGCGGGAGAACGTTCGCGCCTCCAAGGCGCCGGTGGGTTCCTGGGTCTGGACTCCCACACGCCCCAATCCCCCCATGTCGGTGACGGATTCTTTCACCACCGCTTGCAATCCCGCCACGAACGAAAGCAGGGCCGCCAAGGCGGCCACGGCCAGCGCGACGCCCGTCATGGAAAGCAAGGCGCGCAGCGGTTGCGAGCGGATCTCGCGAAACGCCGACACCACCCCGAGGAATACCGATCCGAAGAATCCGTTCATGCGCGCATCGCTTCCACCGGGTCCAGCTTGGCGGCGCGGATGGCGGGAAGAAGACCTGCGAAGGTCCCGAGCCCGAAGGAGATCGCCACCCCCATGACAAAATCCGCCATGGAAAGGCGCGGCGTCCAGGGAAGCATCCCCTTCATGACCAGCCCCGGCAACAACCCGGCCAGGCAACCAAGGATGCCTCCACCGCCGGACACCAGGAGGCTCTCCAGGAACATCTGGCGGAAGATCAGGCCCGAGGTGGCTCCCAATGCCTTGCACACGCCCAACTCGTTGACGCGGGCGGAAAGCGAAGCCAGCTGGATGTTCAGAATTCCCACACCACCGGAAAGGAGGGCCACCGACGAGATCAGGATGGTGACCAACGACATGGCCAAGAGGGTCTTGCGGGAATCGGCGAACAGGTCGTCGTTGGTGGAAAGGTCCACATCCTCGATCCCGCGGTGCAGGGCGATCAACTCCCGGCGCAGCGCCTCGCGGGCTTTGGGAATGGAATCGAACACCGCCACTTGCGCGCGGATGCTGGAAAGAGGCGGATCGCCGTTGGCCTTGGTCGAGCGATACCACGAGATCGGAAGAGCGACTTCCCTCGCGCGGCGATCGAAGTTGCCGGAGGTCTTGAAGATCCCCACAATGCGCACCTTCACGCCCGAGACGATGATTTCCTTGCCCAAGGCATCGCCATCCTTGACCACTTGGCTGGCCACCCTGGGGCCCACCACCGCGATCGGGCGCCCGGACTCCCAGGCTCGTTCCGTCAGGCCGTCGGTGGTTTCGAATTCCTGGGACAACATCGCGAAGCGTTTCCAGGTGGAGGCCGTGGCCATCGCGCGGATCGGACCGGACTCGGTCTGGATCTCGTCGCGTCCCACCGAGACTTCCGGCGCCCAGGCGTCAAATCCTGGCAGGTTCCTTTGCAGCACGTCCACATCCGACAGCCGCAACCCCGGCGACATCGAAAACTTCGCGTTGTCGGCGTCGGAGGTCGCCGTCTTGGCCGTGGCCTGCAGCACCTGGGCCCCGCCCATCTGCAGATACATCTTGCGGTTGGAGTCTTCCATGCCGCGCGACATCGCACCCATCACCATCAAGGCCGCCACCCCGAAAAACACGGCCGAGGCCGTTACCGCGGTGCGCAATCGATGGGAAGCCAGTTCGCGATAGGCCAGGCGGGCGGGCAGGATCCATCCGCGGGTGTGGACGTTGGCGGTCACGAAAGCTCGCTCATGCGGCCATCGAGAATGTGCCAGCGGCGCAGGGCGCGGTCCGCCACCTCGCGTTCGTGCGTGATCATGAGGATGGTGTTTCCTTCCTCGTGCAGTTCGCCGAACAGCTTCAAGACCTCGGCGGTGGTGGTGCTGTCCAGGTTCCCCGTCGGCTCGTCGGCCAGCAGGATGGCGGGCTTTTTCACCAGCGCGCGCGCGATGGCCGCTCGCTGGCGTTGGCCACCAGATACCTCCAGCGGCAAGTGTTTGCCGCGTTCGGAAAGCCCCAGCCGAGCCATGGTCTCGTCCACGCGGCGACGGCGCTCGGCGCGCGAGATCCCCAGATACTGCAAGGGCAGCTCCACATTCTGCCACAGCGTGAGGCGCGGCAGCAGGTTGAACGACTGGAACACGAACCCGATCGACCGCGCCCGCAGGTCGGCCAGTTCGTTTTCCGACAACGCACCCACCTCGCGGCCTTCCACCAGATATTGTCCGGAGGTAGGCCGATCCAAGCATCCCAGGATGTTCAGGAGCGTGCTCTTGCCAGAACCGGAAGGCCCCATGATGGCGCCGTACTCCCCTTTGCCCAACCGGAAATCGATGCCGTGCAGCACCGGAACTTCCTCCTTGCCCAGGTGGTAGCTCTTGCGAAGTTGGCGCGTCTCCAAAACCGCTTCCATCAATGGCCTCCTCCCGGAGGGCCGCCTGGCATCGCGTTCTTCTTTGCAGCGGCGTCGGCGGATTCGTCCATCACCCACACGGTGTCGCCGGCGACAAGCCCCGCCAGGACTTCCGTCTGGCGGTAATCGGTCACGCCCACCAGGATAGGGGCGGGGACGATCTTGCCTTCGCGGCGCACCATCACCATCGCGCGCTTTCCGCTGTCGGTGGGCGAGCTGGAGACCAGCTTGGCTCGCCCGGGACGTCCGGGAACTCCCGCTCCGGAATCCTTGCCGGAATCTGTCGGAGCGGCCTTGGTGGAATCGGCTGCGGCGCCCTTGCCGCGACGTCCCGCGCCCGTTCCCGCCTTGGCCGTGCGGATGGCCTCGTAGGGGATGGTCAGATCCGCCCGACGCTCCAGGAACACGAAATCCACCCCCACCGTCATGCCCGGCAACAGCCCCGTGGCGTCGTCGTCCAACACGACCTCCACCGGGAAGACCTTGATGGTCTTGGCGTCGGAGCTCGCCCGCGCGGAGCTGGGAATGAAGCTCACCTTGGCCTTGCGGGACTTGCCGTTTTCCGTCGAGATGGCCACGGGCATCCCGAGCTTCAGCCGCACGTAGTCCAGTTCGCCCACCTCCACCACCACCTTCAGTCGGGATGGATCGGCGATGGTGCCCAGGGACGTTCCGCCGTTGGCGTTGGTGGCCGACGAGGCCACCATGCCCGCCACGGTGGAAAACGCGATGAGGCGTCCGTCCATGGGCGCGCGGATGCGGGTGCGGACCAGGTTGAGGTTCGCGTCCGAAAGCACCAGCTGCGCGGAGCGCAGGTCCAGTTCGGCCTTTTCCACCATCGAGGAAAGATCCTCCAGGCGATCGACACTGACCGACCCCGTCACGGCCAGCTGCTTGGCCCGCTCCAGTTCGCGCCGGGCGAGTTTCAGGGATAGACGATTTCTGTCTACTTCCAATCCCGCCTTGTCGCGGGCCACGATGAAGGTGGACGAATCGATCTGGGCCACCAGTTGCCCTCGCTTGACGGCATCCCCTTCGCGGAAGAACACCTTCACGATCTGGCCGGACACCTCGCTTTTGATGTTGACGGAGTCCAGAGGCTGCATGTTGCCGGAAAGCCGCACCGCATCGCGGATGACGGCGGGCCCCACCACCACCGGCCGACCGGCGCTTTCCTTGGCCTTGCCGCAATTGGATAGCAGGAGGAATCCGGCCAACGCCAGGACTCCCCGATGGAAAGCGTTCATTTTTCCTCCCAGATCCAGCCCCTGCGGGCGGGACCGATTCCCGTATTCGTTTCCAGTTCCGCTTCCAGGGCCTTGGCACCTGCGAAGGCGCTCCAAGTGGTCTGGAGCGCCGACAACCAATCCGTGCGGGCGGCGTCCAGGTCGATCCCGCTCTTGGCACCGGCGTTCACTGCGGCCTCCACCGAAGCGAGCCTCGCCTTTTGCACCCGCGCCAGGTCCAACGCGACCAGGAGTTGCTCCTGCGAGCCGTCGTACTGGTCCAGGATCCGCTCGATCTGCCGGACCAGCTCCTTGCGCGAGGACTCCGCCTTCACCTGCAGCGAAGAAAGGTCTGTCAGTGCTTGGCGATACCGGGCTCGCTCGGCGCCGGAGGGCAACGACCACGAAAAATCGATCCGACCACCCACGGTCCATTCGGAAGTCGGGTTGCCACCGGGCATCCCGGTGCGTCCGAACGCCGTGGCGTCCAGTTGCGGCAGCCGATTGGAGCGGCGCAACAACACTTCCGATTCCTGGGCGGCGAGCCTTTCCTGCGCCGAGAGGATCGCAGGCGCATGGGCAAGGGCCGATTCGATCAGCTCCGCAGTTTTGGGAAACACCATCCGCTCCGGCTCGGGAAGGGTGTCTGGTTGTGGAAAGGAAAGGCCTGTGGTATCGGCGATCGAAGCGATCTGGCGCAACGCGTCCCGTTCGGCTTGCCTGGCTTGCAGCAGGGAAAGCCGCGCCTTCCCGAAAGTCTGGTGGGAAGTCAGGGTGTCCAGCACGGCGATGGCTCCGGTACGAAATTGCACCCTGGAGACTTCCAGCAAGCGCCCCTGGCGCAGGGAGTCGTCGGTCAGGGCCCGGACCTGGGCGCGGATGGCCATCAGGTTCCAGAAGCCGGTTTTGGCCCGTTGCAAAAGCGCCAGACCATCACCACGGGCGGACAAAAACCGCAGTTTGCGGGCGGATGTGGCCTGCGCCACGGCCTGGAAGGTGGGCGAAGCCGCGCCAAAACCACGCAGAAGCGGTTGCTTGAGGCTCACCGAAAGGGTCGATGTGTCCGAATCCATCGCACGGGGCGGGGTCTGCGGATCGAAGCGATTGGAGGAGCCTGTCCACCCAACCGACCCGATGGCGGCAGTGGGGAGGATTTGCGAAACCGTCCCCCCGACGCCCATTGCGGTGGAAGTGCCACCAGCAGCAGGACGGGCGAGCTCAGCGGAGCCGGTCAGGGCCAGTTGCGGCCCCAGTGCGGCTTGGGCGGCCACCAAGGCTTCACCGCTGGAGCGCAGGTCCAGACTATCTGCGCGCAAAGTGAGGTTGCGACGCAAGGCAACCTCGAGAAACTGATTTTCCTGGACGGAAAGTTGGCCGGAAGCGACCATGGAAAGCAAAAGATTAACGATGGTCAAGGCGACGATTCCCTCCCGACAAGGACGTTCCTCCGCCAATCGCGAAGCGACGTCGATCGGTGTTCAAGGGATGGACGTTGGAACCGGCCCTCCGATTCCCGTTTCCATCACATCCCAGGGAATTAACAAATCCGTAGCCCTAAAGGCCGCATTTGGGAGGGATGAGACGGGCCCGGAACGCGCTGCAGATTGGCTTGGCGACTGACGAAGCGCACCCTTGCTCCTCCCATTCTGCGAGCAAGCAGGATGGGAGCCCTGGTCCGGTGCGGTGAGGACCGATCACCACGACCAGGCGAGCAATCGGGTCGCCCACATGGGCGACAAGGCGTACGAGCCAAGATGCTGTGTGTGCTGGGATGCGGCGCGCCCGGTTCAAGTGCGGTCTTTGGGGCAACTCTGCCAACCTCAGACGAGCGAATTCCGATGCTCGCGCAACGCCTCGCAGGAGAGCTCCCAAAGAGTCCGCAACTGCGCCACCAACGGCGGGATCTCGTCGAATTTCTTGGCCCTGCTGGCGGCATCGATGGCATGAACGTTCCTGTGCAATCGCGCCAATCCGAGGCTTCCGCACCCCGATCCCAATGCGTGCGCGGCGAATCCGGCTTCCTCCCACCGTCCGGCAAGGCTCGCAGACTCGACCGTTTCGATGGATTCCAGCGAGCTTTCCAGGAACAGGTCGACCATCTTGACCAGGAAGTCAGACTGCCCGTACTTGCGCAGCGAGTCCAACACCGACATGTCCAGGAGATCAGGAGCTTCCATGCCCCCGATCATACCCTTCGTGCAGCCTTAACACAACTCATGGAACAGAATCGCTGGCGAGCGACTCAATGAACATCCTGCGGTTGGATTCTCTCCATCGCTCGAGCGAATCAGGCTCGGGATTGAGGATGTAGACCGCCGAAGGACAATCCAGATAGGCCAGTGAATCCGACCTGCCGGGAGGAATCTCCTCCCGAAGCCTCGCTACGGGCTTGAACTTGGTGTTCGCCTTAGCCTTGGCTGGATATTCCTTGGGCGGGCTTGAGGGACTCGAGACAGGATCGGCACAAGGGTGCGCCGCCATCGCCAAGATCAGCATCCATCCGCAGGTTTGTTTTCGTCCGACATCCATCGAGAGGAATCTATCCCGCAGCCACGGCTTCCGGCGCTGGTTTCGAAACCGTCGTCAAACCGGTTTGCGTGTCAGCACGCAGATCTCCGTGTATCCAGCCGACAGCGGGGATTTTTTCCAGGCGGGCTCGAAGGACTTGTTCAGGAGCTTCATGGCAAAGCCGTTGAACGAGAACGGATCGAGTCCAAAATCTTCTTCCACCTTCCAGCCTTCGCGCTCCAACACCCGGTGCAAGAACGCTTTGGAGTAGGCCTTTTCATAGCCGTGGATCCACTTGCCAAAGTGCAAGAGCTGGTAGAGCTGCCAGATGGACCACCGGGCAGGCACGAAGGTGGCCATCAGACCGCCGGGCTTCAGAATACGGAACATCTCGCGCGCGAATGGTCCTTCGTCGCGAAAGTGCTCCATCAGGCCGCTGGAGTAGATGAAATCGAAGTGGCCTTCCGGCAATCCCGTGTTCTGGCAGTCGGCGCGATGCACGCAGTCCACCGATCCGCGGATGCGCTCCACGGAAATTTCCGAAAAGTCCAGAGCGTGGGATTCGATGTCGGTGCGTTCTTCCTTGAGGCGTCGGATGTTGGAACCGAACCCGCAGCCGATCTCGACGACACGTTTTTTGTCACCGCCCAGGCCGCCCAAGCTGTCGATCCAACCCATGAGCTTGCGATGGCGTTCGCCGATCATCCAGCGTTCGGCCTTGGAGATGCTGTATTGCTTCCAGTAATCGTCCCAGCTCATCATGACAGGAATCCTTGGTTGGTCAGAGATATTTCCGTTCGTCCTGAGGAGCCGAAGGCGTCTCGAAGGGCGGACGGGAAGAATCAGCGTATTCCGCCGTTGCCCTTCGAGACGCCCCTTCGGGGCTCCTCAGGACGAACGGCGGAATTTTCATCGAAGGGGCTTCGTCACAAATATTTCACGCCCACGCAACGGCGGACGGACTCGAGGATGGGCAGGTGGATGGCACGGGCTTTTTCCGCTCCACGGGCCATGATCTTCTTCAGACCTTCCTGATCCGCGGCGATCTCGGCGCGACGCGCACGGTAGGGCGCGAAGTGGTCCAGAAAGGCTTGGACCAATTCCTTTTTGGCGTGCCCCCACCCGTAACCTCCGGCGCGGAGCTTGCGGTCCATCTCGATCACCGCCTCCGGCGAGGCCACGTGCTTGTACCAGGCGAACACCGGGTTGGCGTCGGGATCCTTGGGATCTTCCAGCGGCGTGCTGTCGGTGGCGATGGCCATGATCTTCTTTTTCACTTCGGCCGGATCCGCGAAGATGCCCAGCGTGTTCCCGTAGGACTTTGACATTTTCTGTCCATCCAGACCCTGCACGGTCGCCACATCCTCTCCGATTTCCGGGACGGGCATCACCAGCACGTCTCCGTGGCGGTGGTTGAAGGCGCCCACCAGGTCGCGAGCGACTTCCACGTGCTGCTTCTGGTCGCGGCCCACGGGAACTTTGTTGACCCCGTATCCCACGATGTCGGCGGCCATCAGCACCGGGTAGGTGAACAGGCCCACGTTGGGGCTTTTGCCGTGCGCGATGGCATCCTTGTAGGCGTGGCAGCGTTCCAGCAGCCCCACCGGGGTGTAGTTGGACAAGTACCAGGAAAACTCCGCCACCTCCGGAACATCGCTTTGCATCCAGAACACGCTCTTGTCCGGGTCCATGCCCAGGGCCAGGATGTCGATGGCCATCTGGCGGGTCCAGGCGGCCATCTGGGGGCCGTCCACCAGGCCCGTCAGGCTGTGGAGATTGGCGATGAAACAAAGCAGTTCGCCGCGGGTTTGGCTCTCCACCATGGGCTTGAGCATGCCCAGATAGTTGCCGAAATGGATTTCGCCGGAGGGCTTGATGCCGGAAAGGATTCTCATGGGATGTGGAAAAGTACTCTTGAGCCAACCCACCCCCCGCCCGCCCTACCAGGGCGGGAGCTTTTCTGGTGCCACATCCTGGGAAGCAAACCCCTGGAGCCTCCCCCCGCCCGCCCCAGGCTTGGTCCTTTTGGTGGTTGAATTGTTTGACGGGCGGGGTGCGTTCTTGCGCTTTCGGGGTGACATGTGCGCCTGGAAGTGGTTACCCTTGAATCATTCCGGCCGCTTTTCGCCGTCAAGGAGTCCGCATGAAGACCAAGAGTCTCGCCATCGCACTGGTTCTGGCCGGGTTGTGGAGCTGCAACGAGGAGCCCGCTGCCAAGCCCGCTCCTCCGCCGCCACCGCCCCAGCCCAAGGAATTCACCCCCCCGGCGGACGGCTTGCTGCAGCCCGAGCGCGCGGCTCGCTGGCGCCAGACGGATTCGCTCGTGCGCATCCTCGATAGCGTATTCCAGGATTCGATGCGCTCCCACCCGGACCGCATCGCCGCCATCCAGGCCCAGCAAGACGCCGCCCGCGAAATCGCGGCACGCAAAGCCAACCTGCTGGGATGGAAGGAATACCGCTGGATTTTGGAAGAAGCCCCCAAGAACCCGGCCAATGCCGCCGCGTTCCAGGCGGCGGGTCTTTCGATGGCCACCACCGAATCCAAGGCGGGAGCCAAACCTGCCGAGGCCAAGGCCGACCCCAAGAAAGGCGATTCCCGCAAGGGTCGCTGAGGTCGCTTTTTCGTTGACACAAAAACGCCTGCTACCGTTCTCCGGAGCAGGCGTTTTTGATTTCGGCGTAATATTTAAAACCGCATTTTCAATTCTACGCCAAGCTCAGACCAGCCCCTTGCCGTGCAGGTAGGCGCCGTGTTCGCGATCGGCGAAGGCGATGTGGTTCTTGAGCCAACCCACCAACCAGCCCAGCAAGGCCTCGCGGGTGTCGGGAGAACCGGTTTGGAACCGGATCATTTCGCCGCGGGCCTTCACCATGAAGTTCTGGTGTTCCAGCATGTGCGCGGCCTCCCCCTCCCACCCTTTGCCCCGGAAAATGCCTTCCTCGTCCTTGAAGTGGGTCAGGGCGTACTCCAGCAACTCGTGGATCAGTCGAGAGTCCACAGTGAGGGCGGTTGCCTGTTTGCGGACCTGGACCTGCAAAGCGGCGATCATCCGAACCAATCTTCGGTGTTGGTCGTCGATCTCTTCGATCCCCAGTTCCCAATCCGGGTTCCACGTGATGGTCGGTTCGTAGGCGGTCATCGGTATTTTCCTTGTTCCTGGGCCAGGTGGCAGATGGATCGATGTCCATTTTCCCATTTAGACCCGAGTATTGCCCACCGGGTCGACACATCTCCTAATTTTCCCGCCATGCCGGCCGGGACCATCCTTTTGCTGGGCGACGACTTCCGCTCCAACGCGAAGCTCGCCCTGTCGTTGTCCCGCCGGGGTTGGGAAACGCCACCCACTCCCGCCAGCTGGGAAACCATTGTCCCTCCAGCCCCCACGCACGCGCTGGTGAACATGCGCGAAGACGCCATCACCTGCCTGGATCTGCTCTCGCAGATGCGCAGATCGTACCCCGCCTGCCGTCTGGTGGTGGTGGCGGGCTGGGCGAGTATCGGAGCGGCCCTGGAGGCGGCGCGGCGGGGAGCTTCGGACCTTCTCACCAAACCGGTTTCGATCGACCAGGTGGAAGCCGCCTTGCAAGGAACCGAGCTGGCACTGGAAGCGAGCGTTCCCAGCTTGGAAATGGTGGAATGGGAACACATCCAGCGCATCCTGCTGCAGACGGGCGGCAACGTCAGTCGCACCGCGCGATTGTTGGGAATCGACCGCCGCACCTTGCAACGCAAGCTCACCAGGCACCCGCCGGGGCGGTGAGGCAGCGGCGACTCTCCCCGAAACCATTCGAAACGCATTGTTGGAACTCGCCCGATCCCAGGGTGTCCGCATCCTATGGGCCTGCGAGTCGGGATCTCGCGCCTGGGGCTTCGCCAGCCCGGACAGCGACTACGACGGACGATTCCTCTACGTGCATCCGCGCGAACGCTACACCTCGCCGTGGCAACCTGCCGAGGAAATTCGTGTGGATCTGCCCGGCGACCTGGATTTTTCCGGATGGGACATCGGGAAGGCTTTACGCCTGTGCGAGAAAAGCAACGCATCGCTACTGGAGTGGCTCCAATCCCCCATTGTCTACGAACAGGCCGACGGATTCCGTGAGGCCTTGTTCCCGCTCGCCTCGGGCAGTTTCTCCCCTCGCGAAGGGATCCGCAACTATCTGGGAATCGCGCGATCGGCGGCGAAAGCGTTCGGGCCGGACCAGCGGATCAAGATCAAGAAGCTCTTCTACATCCTGCGACCTCTGCTTGCCGCCAGCTGGATTCTGGAGAAGGGGACAGTCCCTCCGATGACCTTCGAGGAACTACTCGTGCCTTTGAAGGCCGCCGAGCGATCCGCTCTCCTGGCGGCGATCCGCCGGCTGGAAGAAGCGAAACGGCACGCCGTCGAAGGGGAGCTGCATCTTCCGGAAGCAATCCTCTTGGAGTTCATCGCCGAGCAGGACGAGACCTCGCTGAAGGCCTACGAAGCCATGACCGAAGAGGCCTCCGAGCGAAGACAGATTCTGGAAACCTTTTTCCTGGAGGCGCTGGCGCGATGGGCATGACCCTGGAAGAACTGCGGGCCAAGGGCTGGATCGTCTTCGAAGCGATCAGCGGAAGTCGCGCCTACGGACTGCATACGGCCACGTCCGACACCGACATCAAAGGCGTGTTCGTGCAGCCGCTGGACGAGCGGTTGGGCGGCGATCTCCTGGAGCAGGTATCCAGCCCGAAAAACGACGAGGTCTACTGGGAGCTGGGAAAGTTCATCGAGCTTCTCGCCAAGGCCAACCCTTCCGCCCTCGAGCTTCTGCACCCCCCCCAGACCACCGTCCGCGTCCGACACCCCCTGATGGCAAGACTGGATTCACGTCATTTTCTGTCTAACCTTTGCAAGGACACCTTCGCAGGATACGCGATGGGGCAGGTCAAACGGGCACGAGGCTTGAACAAGAAGATCGTCAATCCCCAACCGGAGATCCGCCGAGGGGTCTTGGATTTCTGCCATGTCACGCACGGCACCGGCTCGCTGCCGGCAAGGACCTGGCTCGCTGAAACCGGCATGGACACAACATCCTGCGGGCTTTGCGCCATCGACCACATTCCCAATCTGTACGCGCTGTTCGTGGATCCTTCCAAGGCCCTTGGCTTCAAGGGTCTGGTCCGCGACGAGGAACATTCCACCGAGCCGTGTTTGAGTTCCGTGCCCAAGGATTTCCCGGTACGCACCCACCTGTTTTGGAACAAGGACGCCTACGCCAAGCATTGTCGGGACCACGCCGAATATTGGGAGTGGGTCAAGCTGCGCAACGACGACCGTTTCCAATCCACGATGGAACACGGCAAGAATTACGACGCCAAGAACATGATGCACACGTTTCGACTGCTGCACATGGCCCGCGAGATCCTCTCCGGCCAAGGCGTTCTTGTCGACAGAACCCACGACCGCGAGGAACTGCTGGAGATCCGAGCGGGAAAATTCTCCTACGAAGAACTGGTGGCGCGCGCCGAAACCCTGATCCATGCGATCGAATCCATCGGCCAGTCCAGCCAGCTTCCCGAACCTCCCCCCCCGGGATCCATCGCGGCGTTGCTGACATCGATGCGTCGGGCGTTCGACCGACTGGAGCCCTGGGCCGGCGCAGACCAACCCGGGTTCGGGAGGTGTGCTATAGAGTCCGTTGATTCGGTGAAGCGGACCCGAAGCGATTGAACCTCATTCCGTTAGAGGTTACTTTTCGGCGTTGCGCTCCTCCCCTTCTTCCCGAAAGCCATCTCCGATGAATCGCATTTCCCTCACCAAAGCCATCGTGGCTCCCGTCCTTGTTGCGCTCACGATCGTTCCCATGCTGTTCACCAGCGGCTGCGACCTTTCTGGGCTCGATGCGCCGGAAGACACCACGGAAACCACCGGGAAGACTCCCGAAAAAACGCCTTCCGAGCTTGGACTGGATTCGAGATTGATCGGCAACTGGATCAGCACCGCCCACAATGGCGTTGGTGGACGGCCGAAATCCTCCATCCGCCTCTCTGCGGATGGCACGTGCGCGTTCGATGACACGCCAGGATCTTCCACTGGCGTGGATGGAGGGACCGCTTCCAACTTCGTCAAAACCCGGTGCACCTGGAAGGTGGGATCTTCGAGCGGCTGGCTCTATGTCGATCCCAGCTCAACCGAGCGCAGCAAGGACGGAGTAACCTGGAAGGATGATCTCATGACTCCAGATGTTTCCTGGGGTTACACCGTCGTGGACAACGATTACATCGTATTCAATTCGGTCAAGGGAATCACCCAAAGTCCGATCCAGTATCAGCGCGAAGGGATCACGCCACATCCTGTCAAACCCCTGGTCGGAACATGGCAGGAAACAACCTTTTTCGGGACCTCCTTGAAAGAAAACCGGCTATTCACCTTCAATGCGGACGGAACCTATGAAGCGGAGGCGGACTTCGAAGGATTTGGCACGATCCGACTGAAGGAAAACGGCACTTGGGAAACGGTAGGGAACACCCTCAAGATCACGACCTTGGAATCATCGCGCAGCGAAGACGCCGGGAAAACCTGGAGCGAACAATACTGCGAGTCTTCTGCGCAGGTCTTCCGGATCGAAGGTGCTCGCCTGGAACTCGATGGAGACATGAGTTCCCTGGGCATGAACCTGCCGAGATACTTCGGACTCTGGCTGTAACGAGACTCACTCCCGCACGAGGATCTCGTCGCCGTTTTCCAGGGTTTCGCCTTTCGGGATCCAGCCGTTGGCGCGGTAGAAGCCATGGGCACGGATCAACGGATCAGGGGAGGCGGAGAGCCAAAACGATCGGACTCCGCTCTCTCGCATCTGCTGGATCACCTCGGTGAGCAGGCGGATGCCGATCCCCTGGCCTTCGAACGCCGGAAGTACAGCCACGACCACGATCTCGCCCGTGGCCACGCACCCCGTGCAGAATCCGACGATTTGATCCTCCACCTCGCACACCCATCCGACCCATGCCCCGGATGCATAATCCTGCATGACGGATTCCGGCGTGATTCCCCATTCCGCGAGTTGCTCGATGGTTAACGGATTTTGTCTGGTGGATGCGCGGACAGTGAAGGTCCGGTCGACATCCGAAAGCGACGTGGGACGAAAATGCATGGATGGCCTTTTGGGAAATTCCGTTACAACCAACGCACCACGACGTTGCCGTATTCCTCTCGGCGCAGGCGCTCTTCCCAGGGCATCGCTCGTCCCGCGGTGGTGCGATCGAAGATCACCAAGGTGCGGGTCGCGTCGCGCCCCACCTTGTCGGCGTAACGCGCGATCTGCTTCAGACCCTGCTGTAGCGTAGATTCGCGACCATCACGCGGATGCACAAGTTTGATCTCGATGATGTGCTTGAATCCCTGCCATTCGATCAGCATGTCCATGCGCTCCCGTCCCACCGCAGCTTCGCGCGTGAGCCGCGCACCACCGTTGAGCACGCGCTGGAAGAAGGCCATCAGCAGCAGGTGCGGGAACACTTCCGTGTAGTCGGCTTTCTGTTCCCATAAATCGCCGTTGCGACGCCAGAAGATTTGGAATTCGTCGAAGAGGGTTTCCATGTCGAGATCGCCATCGGCTTTTTTCCAGCGAAACTCGGGGGCGGGGATCGCCAACTGTTGCCCATAGTTGAGCGTACGGATCAGGACTTCCCGGTAGATGGGATTGGCGATGCTCGGCACGCCCTCTTCCAGGGTCACGAGTCCCAGATCCATGCACAGACGAAATTCGTCACCTTCGGCGAGGGTCGGATCCGACGCCCCTGCCAAAATGGGCTGGACCACCCGCTTGACCTTGGGGTCGCGCAACCGCTCAGCCAAACTGTCGATGTGAACCGCGCGACTTTTGATCAGTTCTTCCTTGGCCGCCTCGATATGATCCGCCGTGACCGGGGAGCCATCGGTAACCAGCCGGGTGACGCTAAGGTCGGCAAGGGTGTTCACCAGCCACGGTTGCCCACACGTGAGGCGGCAAACCTCCGCCAAGGCCTCCTCGGTGAACACTTGGCCCGTCGCCTCCGTGTGCTGTCCCAGCAGCGAGCGGATCTCGAGCTCGCTGAAGTTGCGCAACGTGTAGGAATCCTTCTTGATATTGAACGGCGAACCCGGATTCACCGCCACGCCGTCCTTGGTTTGGACGAGGTAGTCCTTCAAGTCGCGCATTCCCACCAACGCCACGCTCGTGGGAAAGCGACCCACGCCGCGGCTGGCGAAGCCGCCCCGCAACTGGCGCAGGAAGCTGATCAACGCCGCGCCCACCAGGGTGTCCACCTCGTCGAACAAGACCACCAATGGTTTGGGGGCGCAGAGGCCTGCCCAGGAAGTCAATGTGGCTGAAAGAAGACTTCCTGCCCCAACACTGGCAGGGCGCGCAGGACAAAGCACTCCGCTGGTCACGGCGCTTTCCAAAATGGCATCAACGATCCATTCCATGGCGCGTTCCACATCCTCGATCCCCTGGCAACGCTCCACGCTCACATAGCAGGCTACCACCTGTTCGGAGGCATTCAGGGTTTGTACCCAGGACATCAGGAAACTGGTCTTGCCCGTCTGGCGTGGAGCATGCAGAACCCAGTACAATTCCTCGTCGATCATGCGCTGGAGGTCGACGCTACGAAGACGCGCCTCGGGAGGAAGCATGTAGTGCATCTCCGGACGGCACGGACCCGTGGTATTGAACGACTTGGAGCGAATGGCCATCAATACAATCTAACATGAGGCGGATTGGGCCGGGAGAAGCTTGCTTCACCCGACATTAGCTCGGTAGTCTGGGATGATTCCACGGTGCGCAGGCCAAGGGTAAAACAAGCCGCGATGAATCATTCCCGGCGCCAACCCACTTCCAGAAAGGAGGGGGCGCCCACGCTCCGGGATTCCTTGTTCGCGCGTTGGCGCCGGACAGCACAGGTCGCCGACTTTGACAGTTTCTGCCAATCGAATTCCCAGTCGTTGTCCACTACGGGATTGCGCACCTGGCACACCTCCGAAACCCTGCGCGAAACGGTTGGGATCGTGCGCGTCACGATGGCCCCGCGCGAAACCGACTCCGTCTGGATCTCGCCTCCGGACAGGAAAGTGAACGGGCTGACGACGGTCTCCAGCACCAGGGCATCTTCCGTGCGTCGAAAGGTGAGCTCCACTCCTTTCACCTCCCAGTAACGGTTGCGGAACACCGTTCCTTGCAGACGGATTTTGACGCGATCGGATCCATCCGGCAGGATCCCATGGATGCGGTAGTCGGGAAGGATTTTCTCGCTGCTTCCCCAGTAGCTCCAGACATAGGTGCGCCGATCGTTGTCGTACAGGGCCAGATGGATGGGACGGTCGTTGAGGGTGTATGCGTGGATGCCGGCTTCGCGCAGCATCAGCTTGTGCCCCGGAAACATGTCGGGAAGGTTATGGTTGGCCTGGACAGCCCACCAGTCGGATCCGGAATCGCCAGCCATCACATTGCCCAGCCAGGAACGCCCGCCCGTTCGTTCGAGTTTTCCAATCTTGGCATCCGCGAAAAGGGGCAACAGGATTGCCATGTTCCGATTCGACGAGAGAGCACTATCCCCAGATCCATGCTCCGAGAAGTGCAGTCGATCCAAACCCTCGATCCGCACCTTCTTGCCGGAAGGCAGCTTGGCGGAATCCACGGGAGCTATGCCAATCGCGCCATCGGATCGGGCCTTCGTCGAATCAGGCGCCCCCAAGGCCAGATGCCCTCCGGCGATCGCCACCAGGAACATCCCCAGTCGAATCTCGCGCATGAAAACTCGCATGGAATGCTCCTTCTCGGCCAACGATAGAACACCCTCGGGCAGAGCGAATGCAACGTCAGGATCACCGGCTAAGGATTTAGGCTCCGAAGGGAAGTGCGAAACGTCCGGATCTGCCGTATTGTTCCAAGATGCCCCGGACCTCCCCCCACTTGCTTGCACGAATCTTCGCCCTCCTTTTGCCCCTCGCCCAGGCTTTCCCATCATCCGCCTCTCCGGACACCGTTTGGTTGAATGGCAAAATGCTTGCTGGCCAGCACAAGATCGATTTCCGTTGCGCGCGAACCGTGAAGATCGGAACCGACACCGTTGGAATTTTCGATACCGTGAAGTTGGGGTCCTGGTTTCCTGGCCTTGGATCCTTGAGGACTTCGTTCCTCCATCGCGGATCAGGAATGGACAGTACGATGTGGATCGCGGAATCCGCACAATTCCTACCTACAACCACCTTGCACCCGTGGGAAGACGCTTTCGAGGAAGGCTCGCGATTCCTGTGGCGAAACGGGAAAATCTTCGCCGGCCAACCGCATCGCGGAGCTGTTGGCCACACGAGAGGACTATGGAAGGACGCAATCCTGGACCTGTTCGGAGAGGTCCGTGCGGGCAAGAATCTGCTGCGGGCCTTCGTGGGGGATTCCACCAACCTGACCGCCCCCACGAATCGGAACCCTACGGTCCCGTTCGTCTGGAAAGTGCCACCAGGACTGACTGCGGATTCCGATAGCTTCCAACTCCCTCCCCTCTGCACTTTGGCCTTGACCCCGACATCCCCCTGGGCCTCCCCTAGTGTTTCGCTTCGGTGGCTGGACAGCACCGGGAAGCCTCTGGAGAAACCGATGTTCCTCCCTTTCAGGCGAGGAGGCCCCTTCCCAACCCTATTTGCCAGGCAGGGCACCCTCGATTGGATCATTCAAACCGATTCTACCATTTTTTGTCAACCAAGGAACGGGGACATCCGGGGCACGGTTCGCATACGCCCCTTTCCCGGCCAACCCTTCCTTCCTGCGGGAAAATCCATTTTCCAAACACTCTACGGGCGATTCGATACCGCGAAGCTGGATAAACCGATCACCACAATCCACCCGGATGGATGGGAGGAATCGATCCTCACGGCGGGATGGGTGCTCACAGAATCCAGGGACGGATCCCTGAGGTCCACGGCTGGATCCAGGAAGTGGACAAAAGGAGGCCGTTCCTTCCGTGCCCTAGCACCCAAGGATGCATCTTCCAGGGTTGGGCTGTTCTACGATCACCGCCCGGACCAGGCAAGGAAGGCCCCCGCCTCCCCCCGCTACGGGAACGATTGGGCGGTCGATTCGTTCACGCCTCCCCTCCATCCGAGGGTCCAATTTCCCTGGAAAGCATCCCCTCCCCTCTGGGACACCACCTCCCTCCTGAACGTCCCCGGCATGGGAACGGCCCGATTGGATTCGCACTTCTGGTGGACCAGTCCCGACACGGTGGAAATGCTCGCGAAAATTTTTCTGGATTCGAATTGGCGACAGGTCTTCGATCGCGAGACCCTGCTTGTCTGGAACAGATTCCATCGCCCTTTCCAGCAGATTTTGACAGACACTTCTCCCTGGCGCCCGAATGTCCGAGATTTCCGCATCCACGTCGACGAACACCGAGGCTTCCCGCTCACGGACTCTTCGTACCTCAAGTCGGAAGGCAAGCCTCTGTTCTGGGTCTCTTCCTGCACGGGCGACTCCATGAGCATGCAGATGGATGGATGGTTCCTGAAAAGGAGCCTCACCCGAAATTCGGAAAAGACCTCGAAGCGCTACCGCGGAGCCATCGCGACCAAGGCGGGAATCGCCTTCGATTCGGGATCCACAAGCAGCCAGATCTTGTCAAGAACGAACGGGATCACCTTCACCGTGGACGATGTCGACCAGAAAAAGCTCCTGGAGATCCAATCCGACTCCGCATGGATCTATGACGCCCGATGGATCGCAAACCAGGGAATCCAGCGTTCTCTTTCAGGGAGCGACGAAGAAAAGCCGACCATCGACTCGAAGCGAATCCGACCTGTGGCGGGTCGGAGGGGGGCTCTGCCGCTGGTGGAACAAGGGAAGAGTCCGTTCGCGGGCACCTTCCTCCTGGCGTGGTACCAGCACCTACCGGTTCGGCTTTCGCCCGACCAGATCTGGATGGCCATCCTGGATGGCGTGTCGCTGCACATCGCCAAGGAACCCAGGAAATGGCGTCAACGCTTGAAGATCGGACACTCCGGAAAGCGGGAGCTGAGGCTCATCCTGGATCCCGACGAGTATCTGTCCCGGAATTCGCCGGCGTTTTGGGAGACGATTTCCGCTCGCCTTCTGGAGGCGATGCCCGATTCCACGCAACACCTCCTGGAAGAACACTTCCTGGCCAAGTACACGACCACCACTCCCATCGCCGAGGTCGCCTACCGCATGAAGATCCTGGAATCCGTCCAGCCATACTTCGAATACCAGGGCAGCGTGGAGTGCGGCATTCCCCGCATCACCCTGGAGGGCACCGCCGACGACTGGAAGCAGTTGCGCACCCGTGCCCGCCGTCTGGGAAAGCTGGGATTCACCAAGTGGATGAACGCGCTGGATCCGATCCTCACGCAGTTCGTTCGCGCCTCGGAAGGCGCACCCGAGCTCTCCTTCTGGAGGTCTTTTTTTCGATCGGAGACATCCGGAGGATGCGAAACCGTCTACGAAGCCAACGGATGGATCACCCGATTCTTCCCGTTGGACTTCCAATACGACGAATTCCGCATTCGCAAGAACCTCTCGAGCCCTCTGGACCTGCGTTTCGTGCCCATGGGAGCCGGAAGCTTTCCCTTCACGCTGGTCGACCGCACGCAGCCCTCCCTACCCACCCATCACTACCGCATCGTGTCGGGATTTGTCGGGGTGGCCCAGGACAGCGCCACCGGCGATCTTTCCCCCGACATCGGGTGGGCGGTCTTCGAGGATTCCACCAGGCGGAGGTGAAGGCGACATTCCTGCAGAGCGGAGAAAAATCCATCTGATGGCGCGAACGGCTATGCGGTCGGCCCGCTGTCCAAAGGTGCGAACTGGGTGTTGTGATCGTCTGGCTACGGCTTGATGTGGTCGGTGTCGACAAATTTCGAACCTCTCAAGAACGCCCTGGCTTGGGATCGATTTGCCGAGTATGGGCGACGACGCGATCGAAGTCGCTCTGGAACAGGCGATCCTGGACGATGCGGTATTTCTCGAACTCGCTCTCAGGCATTGGGCCGTGGACGATGTAGGTCTTGCCATCGGAGGCAGTTATTCGAAAATTTCTAATAACTGCCGCCTCGTCGAGCTCGCTGTCTTCGAAGTCCTTCTTCAGGTGGTAGTTGATGGTGGGGATTTCCACGTCGTAGAGCTGTGCCATCATCTTCTGGCTGAGCCACACGTTTTCGTCGGCGTAGATCGCTTCGACACCGCCCGTACCGCTGGCCGCCACGAAAGTCAGGTACTCGGCTGCGGAGGAGCGCAAGAGAGTGGGGGGAGTGGCCTTTTCCCGGGACAGTGGGCTTTCCTCGTTTTCCCTGCGATGATCCTGTGCCGGACTTCGTGGTCTACGGGAAAGTTAGCCTGCGGAGGGCTCTTCCTTTCCGGTCCATTCCCCAAAGCCTGCGAGGCACGGCAACGAAGTGGATGCAGGCGGGTCGCTCTCGGTCGGTGCGGTACCTTCCGACAACCACATGGCTTGGATCTCTCCAAGCCATGCCAGCGTCCGTCCTGCTCTGGTCTCGAGAGCGAACCACCTACATGCTGGAATCTAGCCTGGGAATTTGGAATGGACTAGCGCCTATGGAACGTGTGCGTTTCCAGGCTCGTGGTGATCGCACTCCTGCTCGCGGAAGGGAACGAATCGTGAGTCCGTGATGGATCCCGCTTACGTATGTCTGTCCCGCATTCCAGAGTTATCGGACCAAGGCCTGCCGCTTAGGAATGGTCGCCCTTGGCGGGCGAGGTCCTCATGAAGGAGTTTACCATCATTCCCACGCCCCTGTTCGCCCCAGCCTTTGCACAAGCGAGGATGTTGGTCCGGAGCTATTTTCATCGAAGGATCGGCCCAGAGAGTTAGTGGATTCAGGCGGGCCACTTAGGGAGGTTGCCCGTCATTGCAACGGGAGCGAGACCCTCATGGAGGAGTTTGCCGTCCTCCCCTGGCTCCGATCCCTTTTGCTGGTCGATGGTCGCAATGCTCAAAACCCGTTACGAGTACGACCATGTGATTCCGTCTGCTCGCCTCCCGACGAAGCAATGGATGCAACAAAATTTGTCTGTTGCGGATCATTGACCAAGCAATGAAAGAGGTCGACAACTTAGAGTCGGTGATGGGGGATCCTCGGAGGGCGGCAAAATCCTCATGCTCTCGGACACCAAAACGGGTCACTAGAAGTGGGCCTAAATCCACTAACACGCAGATCCCCACCATCACCTTTTCCAAAGCTACTTGCGGTGCTGTACTCGGCAAGGGTGGGTACAGGTTGTACCTCCCCTTGCGCGAAGGTACACCCCACCACAGTTAGGCCCGCGTGGAATATGATTTGCCAATTCCTTAGGAATCCAGGTACGCACGAGCGTTGCAACCTGTGACAGATTATCACGGGATGAAAGTCATAATCTGACAGACACAGTAGAGCCGCGCTCGTTAGAGCGCGGAAGGGAGCCTATTGATGCGCCCCCACATCCTGGAATCGCGGCTTCGATGGAGAACGGATGGAAGATGTAATCCGGGTTGCACCAGCTCATCCCCGCGCGTGTGGGGAACAGACTTCGACGCAAGTCGAAGCCTAAGGACAGATTAGAATAATGGCAAAATCGCCACCAGCAGAAATTATCAAAGTAAAGCCTTCAGAAAACGCGACTTACAGGAAACGTTTAACCGAAACACGAAAGAGCTCGGACAACTGTTTTGCGATCTCCTTGCTGATCGCGCGGTGGTTGTTTTCCCAATCAGAAATCCGCGCCGGAGAAACAACACCCAAACGAATCCCAAGGTCCTTTTGTGTCCATCCATGAGCATCTCGCAATTCCCGAAGCCAAGAGCCCGGAGTCATCCGAGCTTCGATCTCCTTGTGCAGATCTGTCGAGAACCAATCAACAAGCTCATCATTTTCAGGTTTCCCTACGAACCAGAAGCCGAAAGCTTGATCAAGTCGCTCGAGGATGATCGCGGGTGTATCCGGCCGGAACATACGTTTTATCGGGGGCATCTTGATGGCTCCCGGCGTGGTAGACGTCGATGTGGAGGGTGGCGCCTTCCTCCTGGCTACACGAGATCCGCTGGCATTTGTTCGTGAGGCGACAGTGGTATTGCGTCGCGCGATCTTTGAGCTTGCCATTGTTCTTCCAATTCTTGGACCCACTAAACCTTGCGCACTGAGGACTGCATGTAGGCACCTCAATGAGGCCTTGCACTCCGGGGCATCCGATCCAAGGCGTGTATCGTTCGCATTTCTGTTTGGATCTGCCAGACTACAATATACCCCGTTTTGGGGTATATGAGTCCCATTCATGGGATTCTTCCAACTAGACAAGAAACGGGGAGCAAGCTTCGAATAGTTTCTTTCGATCGGATTTCTCTGTTTCAATCCACGCCCGCATGAAGCGGGCGACCCCAGCGGTCCACGCAGGTGCTGATCGACGAGGTTTCAATCCACGCCCGCATGAAGCGGGCGACAACCAATCGTACCTAATCGAACGTTATGCAACGTTTCAATCCACGCCCGCATGAAGCGGGCGACCAGCGCGGTCTGCCCAGGCACCGGCGGAAGTCGTTTCAATCCACGCCCGCATGAAGCGGGCGACGCATCGCGGTGGGATGGGCCAGCGGCAGCGCGACGTTTCAATCCACGCCCGCATGAAGCGGGCGACGGTGTAAGATGGGTCGGCCGTTGAAAGGTCAAGTTTCAATCCACGCCCGCATGAAGCGGGCGACGACATCTCTCAGCACGGTAACTACGCCATGATGTTTCAATCCACGCCCGCATGAAGCGGGCGACTGCGCGATCGGGGAGACCAAAAGCATTAAAGGGTTTCAATCCACGCCCGCATGAAGCGGGCGACCGTGGTCATCGAGGCCACCACGGGAGCCGACCAGTTTCAATCCACGCCCGCATGAAGCGGGCGACTTTATTAGGAGACAAGCCCTCAACAACAGGGGGGGGTCAATCCACGCCCGCATGAAGCGGGCGACGATGGCGACGAGATCAACTGGACGATCGTCAAGTTTCAATCCACGCCCGCATGAAGCGGGCGACCTGATGTTGTAGCTCCATTATTTGCATCTATTTGTTTCAATCCACGCCCGCATGAAGCGGGCGACGTCTTGCAGTTTGTTTTTCCATTGACGGAAATTGTTTCAATCCACGCCCGCATGAAGCGGGCGACCTGAAATACTGGAAATACCTCATCCCAGTAGGGTTTCAATCCACGCCCGCATGAAGCGGGCGACCACGCCGAGAGCGCCCAGACGCTTCACAAATGTTTCAATCCACGCCCGCATGAAGCGGGCGACCATTGTTACAAACATTACGGGACTAGACAAAAGTTTCAATCCACGCCCGCATGAAGCGGGCGACGCCGCGGACCTCTCCGCAAAAACGATCTGGGAGTTTCAATCCACGCCCGCATGAAGCGGGCGACGCGACAGCGGGGACTCCGGAAGCGTAGACCGGTTTCAATCCACGCCCGCATGAAGCGGGCGACCCGACGATCGCGAGATCGTGCGCAGAGGTGACAGTTTCAATCCACGCCCGCATGAAGCGGGCGACTCCAATTACAAGGAAAATGCTGACACTAGGGAGGTTTCAATCCACGCCCGCATGAAGCGGGCGACTTTTCCGTCTACAGGCCAAAATCATTCGATTGGTTTCAATCCACGCCCGCATGAAGCGGGCGACTTGACGCCGAGGTCCCAGGGAATAAAAGTTTCAATCCACGCCCGCATGAAGCGGGCGACGGCCCAGCAGTCTAGGTTTGTTTCAATCCACGCCCGCATGAAGCGGGCGACAGACCCGCAAATCGGGGCTGAGTGAAGCCGAGGTTTCAATCCACGCCCGCATGAAGCGGGCGACCGTGACGGTCGGAGGGGTCACCGTCTCGCTGGTGTTTCAATCCACGCCCGCATGAAGCGGGCGACCCCCGATGTAGATCGGGACCTTGTACTGTAGTTGGTTTCAATCCACGCCCGCATGAAGCGGGCGACTCCTGGAATCCATTGGCTCGAAGGAACAGGCACGTTTCAATCCACGCCCGCATGAAGCGGGCGACAGATCTTTTTGCTCATCCGTCAGCGGGGCGATGTTTCAATCCACGCCCGCATGAAGCGGGCGACCGGGGATGCGGCGGCGCCATGCGAAATACCCCGGTTTCAATCCACGCCCGCATGAAGCGGGCGACCTGCGGAAGCGATGGCAGATGCCGAAACAGCAATGTTTCAATCCACGCCCGCATGAAGCGGGCGACCTGCGGATCCTGCAGCGAAGTACAGCCCCGGTGTGGTTTCAATCCACGCCCGCATGAAGCGGGCGACCTGCCCGGGGCGCTCCCAGGTCGGTCAAAAAGTTTCAATCCACGCCCGCATGAAGCGGGCGACGTATGGCTCACCCCAGCATTCCAGAAAGTTGGATGTTTCAATCCACGCCCGCATGAAGCGGGCGACGGCATGGCAATGTAGCATCGATAGCACCGGGCCTCACGGTCACGAAATCGCTAACCGATCGAGCCAGTTTTAAACCCGCCTTCGATTAGCGGCTGCGATGTCAAAGAAGCCGCAGTCCATCGCATCGCTAAGCCCCCCAGCTTTTGCATGGAGCTTGGGGTTAGCGATGGGGTCAAACCATCAGCAAGCCGGTCATGTCTGGCGCCTTCTGGGCACCATGATGCTCGATCCTCCGCTCCCAGTTTGACCCGAGGAAGTAGAATCGGAGACTGTCCGAAGCCGGGCGAATAATCTTCAAGAGTCGGGTCTTCAGCCTCTCCCATTGGGCTGGATCGACGTTGCACTCGAAAACCGAGTTTTGAACACGCATCCCGAATCCTTCACAAGCCTTGGACACGGCCTTGAGGCGGCGCTGCCCTTCGGATGTGACCGTCGCGACATCGTAGGTAACGAGAACGAGCAAGGCTCACCTCCAAAGAAATGCGGGGTAGTAGTCAAGATCTCCGCGCAGGTGACGGGCAAGGAGTCTTGCCTGGGCTAAAAACACGACTCCAACATCGAGATCCTCTTCCAGAAAGGGATGCGCGATCGTTTCTCGTTTCCGCTTCTGGTAAGCCGCCAGGAAAGTCTTCCGAGTATCAGGTGTCATCTCCACTTCCCCGGTTGGGTGCACGGTAAATCCACTCGCATCCACCTGACGTAAATTGACCAATCCCAACACAAGACGATCTGCAAAAGGCGACCGAAATTCTTCCATCATATCCAGCGCCAAGCTTGGCCGACCCGGCCGTTCGACGTGCAGGAATCCCACATAGGGGTCCAGCCCAACGGCTTCAAGAGCGGAGCGCAGATCCAACGCCAGAATAGAATAGGCGTATGAGAGCATGGCGTTGACTCGATCCAAGGGAGGTCGACGCGATCGCGACAAAAATCGGAAATCTGGACCAGGAACAAGGATCATCCGGTCGAACACCGAGAAATAGGACTCCGCTGCATCCCCCTCCAGACCCCGCAAGGAATCCACCGATTCGACCTTGCGCACACGTTGGATGCCTGCTTCCATCGAGGCCAACGCCTTGCGCATATCCGACTCACCATCCGCGTCCGGATGATTTCTCAAGAACCGCAGCAACGTCGCTCTCTGATTCTGGATTTTCGCCGCTACGCAACATCGGGATATTTCCAGCGCCATCGATTTATCGTCCGTAGCACGGTATTGAGCTCTGCGCAGCAGGACATTCCCATGGGTCGGACCTTGCATCCTTGCCAGAAACCGTCCGTTTCCATCCACCCAGGAGATCGTCACCCCTTCCTTTGCGCAATATTCTGTCAATGCCGGCGATGCCGTGATCCCGAACCCAAAGCACACGATTTCGCCGATGGCGTGCACCGGAAACTGAGCGATCTTTTGTCGATCTTTGTGCACCACGATGGACATGCCATCCTTGTGAACCCAAGCGCCTTCCTGCGTGAGGTAGAGCGTATTCGCAACATGCTTCATCGGAAAAGCTCCTGGAAATAGGCTTCGGTTTTCCCATTCGCCCCCGCCTTCGGCTGGCAAATTTCCACGAGGGAACAAGCTTTGCAGCTCCTCTTCCATACTGGTTCGGGAAGTTTTCGAGTCGACATCATGGTGTCAAAATCCATGATCAATTTTACAGTACGGTCACGAAGCCCTCGATGGAGTTCGACTTCGATTCGTCGCCGGATCTCACCATAGAAGATCGCACCTGATGAGACGACGGTTCCCGTCATCTCCTCGAGACACATCGCCTGGGCGCAAAGCTGGACCTCGTCCCAATTCTCCTTCTTCGGTTCGCCTCGTTTGAATTCCACCGGATACATGCTCCACGCTCCGTCCAGCCCGAGAAACGAAGCATTCGCTGTAGATCCTTCGATACGCTCCAACTCGAGGACATCGAGACGTCCCTGAATCCCAAGCCCCATTGATTGGACCCTGATTCCCGAAATCTGTCGCAACCCCTTCCGAAACTCCCTGTAGCCTTCATCGACACGCTCATGCAAGGTTTTGCCTTCGGCGGTCCGCTTGTTTTCGGCCCAGACCTGCTCTAGATGGATCAAGCCCGCCTGCCGCGGGCAGAAGGCCATGTGCTGCACAGCAGAGATGGGATGGAGGTCTTCCTCGCGGGGTGACAATCAGTCCTTCTTCGCGATTCTCCGAGTTTTCTTCTCGGGAAGAAAGTTTTCGGAAGTCACCACCTTGCGTCCGGATTTTTGTTCCAATTCCTTCCGGGCACGCCCCGCCACATTCCCGCCTTCCTTCGCAGCTTCTTTGCTTTGACCAAATCCACGAGCATCCTTGGCGCGGGTGATTTCTGTCGTGGCCGCCTCGCCCAACATGGAGAAGATCAACTCCAGATCATTCATGTGGTCGCGCAGATTCTGACGTTCCAGCCCTTTGATGGACTTGTGCTGGGAAGGAGTAATCCCGAACGTGGCGCGGGAGATCTCGGCGGTGAGTATGGCGAAGTCCTTCTGTTCCCGGACACCACGATCCTTCCATTCGTCTGTCAACTCCTCGCGAATGGCGATCGAGCGCATCCGTTTCTCGATCCAGTCCTCCGGGTAGCCCTTCGCCTTGTAGATTTCGCGAGCCCGGAGGCTTGCCAGCTCCGGGTTCTCGATTTCCTGAACGCGCTCGGCACCCACCTGCGCCAACCATGCCTTGAACGGCTCGGCCTTGGGCGAAGGGATACTCTGGATGATCCGGAATAGGCCTTGGGTGTTGGCGCAATCCATGACGCGCATCTTGCCGTCCTCGGCCACCAGTTTCAACCCGTGACAAAATGTCACAGGTTGACCACCCTCTTCTCCCAGACGTTGTTTCAGCTTGCGCCAGTACGCGCTAGCGTCGACGCTTTCCGTGAGGACAGCTACGACATCGACAACCGAGAAGAACCATTCCTCGTTGTGCAGGATCTTGCGAACTTGTCGCCCCTGAAACAAAGTGGGGTTCGCGGATGTCATGGGGTCAGAAACCATCGATTTCTTCTGGCTTCAGCCCTGGAAGTTCACCCAAGGTATAGGAGCCATCCGGGTTTACGGTCAGTGTACGATGAACCTTGGCAGATGAATGCTGACCAGCCTTGCAGTTGTGCTGCCACCAGATCACCTTGACGACTTCCATGCTGCCATCGGGCCGCGCTGAAGAGGCATCATTCTCGAAAAGCTTCGGCAGGACAGACTTGATGATTTCCGCATCGGCATTGCTGAAAGTGGTTTTTTCGGCAAGTTGAGGATTGATGCTACCGTAGCTGACATAGACGCTGGTTCCGTCGATACGATGCTTCATGCCCATCGTGTCGGGGCCACGCTTGCTACCATCACCTTCGCCACTGACGCTCTTGGTGATCTGCGTACTGGTGATGCTTACCGGTTCTTTGCTGAAGGCGGACTGCACCGTCACCGGCCCACGAATCGGGATGGATACACCACTGGCGTCCCCTTCTTTGCCGAACGCGAAAACCTGGCCAAAAGCGCGGACATCGAACCACTTCGCGCAAGCCTTCTTGGCTGCATCGTCCTTCTTGGTCTTCTTCGGGTTCCAGTTGTCTTTCCCCAAGCCGTTGGCATCTGACTCCGCGCGATTTCGCAGACTGGTTTCGCCATCCAACTTGCGGTCATCCGATTGAACGAAAATACACTGACCTGCCTCTTGCAGACGGTCGCGCAACTTGCGCTTGATGCAGACGTCTGTGATTTCACCAAAGCCGCCGTAATCGGTGCGCGGACGATTTCCGTTGAGCGGATCGCCATTCGGATTGGCGTTCTTCACACGCAGAACGAGAGCGAAATCGATCTTGTTTTCCAAGGTACTCATGATGGTCTCCTTAACCAGCTACGGTTTCTTCGGTGGATAGTTCGTCTAACTCCAGAGCCTCTCCATTACTTCTGAGATTCCGACGCTGAGTATGAAAGCCCAGCAGAAATTCGCCGGTCAGTTGAGCGTCGCTGGTACGGTCGGGAATCTGGTCGAGCAAGGCTATGATCTCATCCAGCAATTTCTTGCGCTTGGCAAGAAAACCCGCTGCCTTGTCGCTACCTGCTTTCAGGCGCGCCATGTAAGGCGTCAAAGCCAATTCGATAGTGACCCAAGTTGAAAACGGACGTACTGCAAAACGCTGCATATAGCGTGCTGCAGTGGTGTCACGTTTATTTCCTTCTTCGGTTAACCGCAAAGCGTAGCTCTCAATGCTGTCGGCAATAGCCAACAGCCGACCGTACAGATAGTCGCGACTCATTCGATCTTCCTCCAGTTCCATTTGATATTTCCTTTTCTCGTAAAGTCCCTTGAACAGAGCACAGGCAATTCCCAGATATTTTTCCCACTGATCTTCGTAACCCGATTCGCTTTTCTTGAAGCCGATCCTGTTGATCGCGCGTTGAAAAACGGATACGACCAAATCGCGCGGCAAGGCTTGGGCATCCAGGATGCATGGCAACAACCGCTCAACAGTGGACTTCAGAACCATTTCATCGATCTTCGTTTTTCGCTGTACGTCATCCCAGCGCCCATATGCAGCATTGGCAATGTCGCGTGGAGATGGAGCCCCTACAAATTTTTTATCTGCTCCATAGTTTTGAGGCCAGGCACTCCCTTGGTGCCAGGTTTCGATGCGCGTTAGAAATTCGAGCCTTTCAGCTCGCGGTAGAACGTGATGCCCATGCGCCCTGGCGTCGCGGAGTCGATGCCCATGACGACCACATCAGCGTCAGGATCGCTTGTTGCCATAACCGGCAATGGCGCGCTTGAGGCACAGTGCAAATGATTGGCCAGAATCAGAAACGCCAGGAATCCTCACGGCGCCAGTAAAAGGTTCATCACTGAACAAATCAAGCGAGCTAGCACATGGATCAGGTACAGGCTGGCCAGATACAGCCCAACTCACCACAACGAGATCCCCACTCCGATAGCCCTGCCGCGCAACAAGCCAGCGCAAAGCGTTGTGCGCTTTCTGGCTTACCTCGAATCCAACGCTGCAGACTTGTTTTTCATAATCGGCTTTGTCGTCCGTAAAGCGACCCTTAAAGGTTAGGCCGCTGAAGTCATTGGCTGAGATGATCTTCGCGCCATCTCCTGGGTAGCGCAAAAATCGGGGGTGATTCTGTGCAAGACGTGTCAACTTTCCAGTTGCCACACACAAGCCATACCGACAATTTCTGGCCCGCATCAGGGTCGCCCATGCCCAATGAGAGGAGTCATCCACGTGGCGGAAGTTTCCCCTGAGGTTTCTATCCGCCAGCGGACAAAACTTTATCATCATCAACTTTTGATTTCGCCCCGCTGCCATTGGTCGTACTCAAGGGAAAAATGCCTTCTGCAGCAAGATCTGACCACAGGCGACCTTCCTTCAGATAGCGCAAAACAGCCGAAGCTTTCGGATGTGCGAAGCTCGATGAGCACCAATCTTCAAGCAGCCTGAAGTATTCGACGCTTTTCTTGGCGAAGCGAAGATTCTGCTTGGCAAGGATCTCGGGCGCTGCAAGTAATTGTGCTGGCAGCGCCCCTTCACTATTGAGTCGAGCCAGCGACTTCTCAAGATCGGCAACTTTCGGCGTCTTTCGCGTCTCCGTATCGGAATCATCTTCTTGCTCGGTCCCACTACTCAGCAAAAGATTCTCCCAGCCCCAGCCATTGCTTATACGATGTCGCCAACTCTTTTAGTTTGCCATGTGCATTGGTAAATGACGCTGGAGGCACGGAAACACAGAAGCGCTCCAGTGATTGCACGTAGTTCTTGATGTCTTGGAGATGCGCCTGCTCGGGCAAGTCCAAAGCCATGTAGCCAACTTCTTCGCACAATGGGTGGGGAGCGACGCCTGCAGTTCGGCCCGCCGACTTTTCAGTGGCAGGGATGAGAGTTGCTGCTTCGTTCCACTCGAGCTTTCGTGTCCTCCCCTTCCTGAAATTCCCATCTCCATCGAGTACGATCTCAATGTGTGCTTGCTTCACGAAATGCGAGACTGGCCAAGGCTGGTTTCTCGGGTCTTCATCCAGCGCATGGCACGCCTCATAAGTCTCATACAGTTTCTGAATCCAACTCATGCCTGCTCCTCCAGCGTGGCCCATTCTGCATCCACCGACTGAACGGTCTCATTCAGCCCGAATGGCTTCACGCTCATCGTGCGTATGCGCTTCTTGGTAGGACATTGCTCAGGTCGATCAAAGCGGATCACTCCATTGCGCATGACAATGCGGGCGAAGCGCGCATGGAGTTCGTCGCCGCCCACTTCATCGGGGTAGTCGAATCCGTGGAACATCAGACCGAGCGCCAATTCGCCTGCGTTATCCAATTCGCTTGCACCCGCACCGAATTCGCATGGCTCGACATAGCCCTGGCAATCGCGCGTGCCAAGGAAGATGTCTTGCCGTCCACCACGTTCCAACATACGCCGGGCGATATTGTGGTGCTTGTTTTCATTGCGATCGACTTCGAGTTCAGGACGCGCCATGTTCCACTCGAAGTGTGCGCGCACCTGGTACTCCACATCGGCCAGAAAGGTGTAGATCGCCAGTGTATTGCCACCACTAAACTCCTGCGGCTTAGTGCCCTTGGTCTGGGTGCGGATTCGTTTCATGACGCGAACGTCATCGATGACCCAGACAATCGTCGGCTTCCAGTAAATGGATTTACAGATGCCCTTCAGCGCCTCGTATGTGGGCACCTGATACGAGAATTTTTCACCGCCGACCTTGGTCAGCGGATCGGTGAACAAGGCGTAGCGCCCCCACACCTTGAACTCAATGCTATTGCGATGCTCAGATGACATAGAGCGCCTCCATCGCGGATACGGGTTCTGTTGAAAGCCCGAATTGCGGGCTGTAGTAACGTGGATCAAGTGTCATGATGCGCGTTTCTGGCTTGACTTCCAGGATAGCGCCAGCTGTTTTGAGTTTATCAAGCTGATGGGGGAAAACATTGACCGTGAATTGCTGCGCACGGCGCAGCAAAAGACCATCAAGCTCCACATCAAACGCCGCAAACAATCGGCCGATGATGTCGGCGCCTTCTGACCCGTACGGAACAACAACACCTTGCGTTGGCGCGTCGATGGCCTTGAAGGCTTTGGCTGCCGCCATGAAGGACTGATTGAGCAGGCGTTCCGGCACGCGACCATGTTTGCGATGGGAATCCGCAACGGCCCCCGAATTTTCCGCCAACAGGTTCGCGATCGTATCGTCCCGCCCGAAGGCTGAAGCAGGGACAGGGTAGTCCATTTCGTTCTTGCGCTCGAAGAAGTAGTAGCGGTAGAAGTCATCCAATGCCATCGGACCAAATAGGTTATCGGCGTATCGTTGTGGCATTCTCGCGAAGTCGTCCAACACACGCAATGCGATGTCCCGACCTTTGGCAATGTCCGGCAGCGAGGTCAGCTTCTCATCTTCAGGTCGAGGGTTGATAATGTGCACGATCCCTGGTTCCGGCCTTCCATTTCGGTTGCAGCGCCCGGCGGCTTGGGCAATAGAATCCAGACCCGCGAGGTAGCGAATCACCACGCCAAAATCCACATCGACACCAGCTTCGATCAGCTGCGTGCTGATGCACAGTGTCGGCAATCCTGATGCCAGTCGTGCCCGCACCTTCGTCAGCTCGTCCTTGCGATGGGCCGGACACATATCCGTACTGAGATGGAATGCCTCGCTTTGATCGACTTGCGCACGACACTGTTCGAATATGGCCTGCGCAGCACGCTTGGTATTGACGATCACAAGGCAACTTCCCGCACGCGATTTTTCATCTAGCGCGAGCTGTGCCACTTCGGCGACATCCCAGCCGCCGGGCTTACGTTGATCGCACACACCGACACGCTTCAGATCGGCAAAGAGCTGATGCACATCCGGCATGATTTCGTGTTGTTCTGCAAGTCGGATCGCACCTTTTTCTGCCTCGACCTTGTGCAACAAGGGCTGGGTCGCGGTGCACAGCACAATCGTGCTGTTGCATTGCTCGGCCAGAAAGTTGATGGCGTTATTGAAGAGATGCGTGCATTTGATCGGCAGGGTCTGCACCTCATCGAAAATCAACACGGCATTGGCAAGCTGATGCACGCGCCGTGCACCGCGCGTGCCAGCGCCGAAGAGAGCTTCCAGAAGTTGCACCATGGTGGTGTAGATCACAGGTGCATCCCAGTTTTCGCACAGGATCTTCTCGCGCCACGTTTGTTGCTCGGGCGTGATATTGCTGTGATGCTCCAGAACGATTTTCCCTTGATCTGCAGGTACATCGATGGGCTCGAGGATGTCACGCACGGCCTGCGCGTTCTGCTCAATGATCGAGGTGAAAGGGATGATGTAGATGATGCGGTCCAGCTTGCGCTGAGAGGCATGATGCAGAGCAAAACGCAGACTGGCCAGCGTTTTGCCGCCGCCGGTCGGAACGGTCAAAGTGTATGTGCCGCCAGGCCGTGATGCCGCATCAAGGCAATGCTGCGAAATATCTCTGCGCAGATAATCGATCGGTCGAGTTGGCGACATCGCCGCAAGCTTTCGTTCCAGTCTCTCGATCAGCACAGGCCATTCGGAATAGTTTCCGTTTTGGCGGTAGGACTTGATGCGCTTGTGCTCGAAATTCGATGTGTCGATGCGGTCGGCATCGATCAGGGAACTAAACAGAAAGCGCACAGCGAGGCCGATCTGCTGCTGGGCGTTGCGATGTTGGCCCTTGTGGGTTTCGCGATTTCTGGCGAGAATCTTGCCGATGACGCTCCTCAGCTCTGTTACAAGTTCGGGATTTCCCAGCAGTTCGTTTGCCCTGGCAAGAATTTCGGAGTCGGCGACGCGGCCAACCTCATCCAGATGGGTTTTCTGCGTGGCTTTCGCCATTCGGCGGCTGAAATTGTCCCCGCCTTCCACATCCAGGCAGTCGATCAAACCGGAATGGTGAGAGGCTACGCACAAAGCAAGGACTTGGGCGATTCGTTCTTCTAGCGCGCCCATTTTTGATAAAGCATTCCAGATATACTGAGCACCTGCGCTCGAGTGATCGATCTTGCCCTTCAACGCCGAGGCATCGACATACTCCTCGTCTTCGTCCTGATTCAAGATGCACGCTGCCGATTGGATATAGGCTTGGAAGGCTTGGCTGTACTTACCCAAGTCATGAACGAGACCGATGAGTTCGCCAGCTTTGCAAAGGGCTAACTTGGAGGCGGCCTGCCTCGAAAGCTCCGCCACCCCCTGCAAATGAGACTCCAGCGTCTGATGTTCGCCGTCCCGCGTATGCGCAATGATAAGCGGCATCAGAAACCGCCTTCAGGGCCAGAGCAATTCTCCAACAGTTTGTTGCAGAATTGACTCAGCCGATCCAACCCAGTCGCCACGATGTTGTGATCGAACCGGACGTGTGCGATAAGGTCAGGGTTCACGCTTTCGTTCCTTCTTTTCTCGGAACAGCCGGACAAAGGCAACTTGCCCGAGAGATCTCAGCTAGACCCCAAACCGATTGACTCCCACCCTCCACACAGGTAGCCAGCCCCCTCCCTCGCCAATTTGAGCGACAGTGTCGCGCAAATTCCAACCCGACCGACCCTGTCGGTCGAATCGAAACCAAGGCTTTGCCAACACCCCAAGCATCCGGCAGGATCACCGGTTCCCTTCTACCAGGCATCAGTCCCCCTTCGGGGCAAGTAGCTCACCCTCATATCCACCTTTCGGCGTAAATCGCGGTTGTCCCCCTCTAATCTGGACTCATTCCTCCACCTTGGCAATCGATTAATTACCTATTCAATCAATGCGGTACACCCCCGCATTCGCGCCGACGCCAATCATCTGAAAGCCGTGAATGCCTTCCGAACTGAACGACCGACTCTTCCGACTCTCCACCTTGCACAACACCCTCGCCCAGGCCTTGGCCAACGGCGAAGAGGGTGTCTCCGCCGAGCAGATTTTGGAGCGGATGGACTGCGAACGCAAGGCGCTCTACCGACACGCCCAGGACCTGCGCGATCTGGGGGCGCCATTGGAATACGACGGAAATGTCACCGATGGTCGTATCGGGAAGAATGGAACCCCCTCCTGGACCTGGCTGCACACCTTGCAGGGTGCGCCGGGATTGCGGCTGTCTCTAGACTTGCTCCTGGATCCGGATCTTGAGCGCGATCTCCAGGATCTGGTGGTTCCCTCGCGCCAGACGCGTTCCAGCAAAGCCACCCTCACCCGTCTGACAGGTTTGTTCGACAAATCCATCCTGCCCCATCTTTCGCAGGCCCTTCGCGAAAGGCGCAAGCTGCGCTTCCAGTACGCCAAACCGGATGGCTCCAAAACGCAAAAGACCATCGACCCGTTGTCGCTTTTTGTCTGGGACGGGATGCCCTACCTGCAAGCGCGCGATCCATCCACCCCGCAGGTCACTTTCAAGCGCTACGCTGTCGCGGATCTCCAAGCCGGAAGTCCTGGAAGAATCCTTCCGTTCCCCTCCACGCAGGGAGCATCCCCACCTGCCTGGGCGCGCCTTTACCGGAAAGCTCGTGCTCGCGAAGATCCGCGCCTCAGGGAAGTGGCCTTCTGTATGCGCGAGCGTAAATGGCACCCGGACCAATCTCTTCGCGAGAAGCCCGATGGCTCGGTGGAATTCACCCTTCCCTTCGGAGACGCCGACGAAGCCGCGCGTTGGATTTTGGGTCGCGGCCCCGGATTTTGTCCGGTGGAGCCCACGGCGCTGGTGAAGGCTTGGAAGGATGCGGTGATCCAGTTGGCGGAACGGTCCCTGTCATAGGAATCACCTGGCTGGAACCGTTGTCAAACAAAGGGATTCAGAATCTGTAATCGACCCGCAATGACCAATCCAGAGTGAAGATCCTCTGTGAGCAACATTTCTCCGCCTCGATGAAGTGCATTTGCAATCATCAAGGAATCGAAATGAGAAACCTGATACCGGTCCGCCAAATCGAGTGCCTCAAGAAGAATCTGTGAAGAAAGGTCATGTAGAGGCACCAGCCCAGAAGGAAGTTGATCTTTTCCGCAATGGCAGCAGGATCCTCACCGCATTTGCGTCGTCGGACAGCGCGAACTCCGTCAGCGCCTGTACGCTCACGTGAGGGCGATCAAGCAATAATTCACGGGCAATAACTCGCTTTAGCTGAGACTCCGGGTGGAGATCAAACGCATAAAGCAGAATGTTCGTATCAAGAAAGACCACGATCGTTCGCCTCCTCGCGCGAAAACCCCCAATCCCCCACCACGGTTCCATGTTCCGCCACGAATGCATCGAACCTTGCACGCTCTGCCTCCCGCTCGACCGTGCTGGGAGGCATCAGCAGGATTTCCACTTCGCGACCTTTCCACTCTGAGGTACCGTCAGGTGAATTTCGCCTGATTCACCAACCATAACGTGATTTCGGACGACCATTCTACACCACCCTGTCCATTGACCCGGCACCGACTCGTGATAGAGCGGCAAATTGGAATCTACCATCAAAAACCACGGAATGAATACTCATCGCACGCCACATTCCACCTACCCCACCACCCCCGCCAACCTGCACGCCACCATTCCCCCGATCACCACGCTCACCGGGTCGTGGCCGGCGCGCTTGAGGCGCCAGGCCAGCACAGGCGCTTCAAATCCCGCTTGGCAGGCCACCACCAGGCGCCTGCCGCGCGGGAGGTCAGGCAGCGCCTCCCAAGGATGCGCACCGGTCAGGAAGGCACCCGGAAAGGGCGGGATCAGCTTGCGATCCATGCTTGACCGCATATCCACCACCAGCGTGCGCGGATCCGCCAGCAGCGCGGCGACCTCCGCACCACGGAGCAATTCCATGGAGGAAGATTTCCCCTCGCGGTAAGCCTTCAAGCCCCAGCACCTGGTCCATCTGAGACCGAAGATTGCGCTCAGGGAGCGTGGTGTCCAAACTGAACCGCAAGGCTTCGCGCGCCTGATCGGGAGTCCATCCTTGGGCCATCAAGACGTGGGAAGGCAGGTCCTCGTCCGTGGCGCAGGCGGATCCAGCGGATACACGGATCCCGCGCAGATCCAGCCACCCCCATCAGCACTCCGTTGGGAATGCCGGGAAACCGAACCATGGCCGTGTTGGCCACGCGATGGGCTGAAGAAACAGCCTCCACCGCATCCGGGAACAGAGCACGCAATCCAGACAGGAATCGCTCCATCACGGAAGAGACCACCGGGGCTTGGTCAAGCGAAGGTGTCAGATTCCGACAGGCCTCGGCGAACCCGGCGATGTCGTGCAACGCCTCGGTGCCCGCCCGCAGCCCGATTCCTGCGCACCGCCGTGGACCTGCGCGATCAAGGAACACCTTCGCGCGCCCACAAGGCACCGATCCCCTTCGGGCCGTGGATCTTGTGGGAGGCCACCACCGCATAATCGATTCCCAATGCGCGCACATCCACCGGGATCTTGCCCAGCGCCTGCACGCAGTCGGAAAAGACCATGGCACCGCGCGAACGCGCGATCCCCGCCAGACGCGCCACGTCCTGGATCGCACCGGTTTCGTTGTTGACGCGCATCACGCACACCAGGTGGGCGGGGGCGCCCCAGGCGCGCACCAGCGGAGTCTTCGCGCACCAAGCCTCGCTCGTCCACCTCCAGAAGTTCGACTTCCACGCCGTGGGCCGCCAGATCTTCCAAGGTCCGCAACACCGCGTGGTGCTCGACGGGACTGGACAGAATTCGGCAGCTTCTACCGCACGATGCCACCACGGATCGGAGGATCTGATTGGTCGCCTCGGTGGCAGATCCACAAAATGGACCTGGTCCGCATCGCGCCGATCGCCTGGGCCACCACTTGACGCGAGCGTTCCAACAAGGCCCGGGCATCGTGAGCGGCCCGGTGAGGCGAGCTGGGGTTTCCATGCGTGTTTTCCAGAACACGCACCATTTCGCGGACCACCGCTTTGGACGGCTTGGTGGTGGCGTTGTTGTCCCAATACACCTCGCTTCGAAGGTGGAACATTCAGTTCTCCGGGATGGGCGGCAGCGGCCGACCGTTGCGAGGCGAAGGCACGCGCTCGCCCGGAGCGACGTTGCGACTCACGTTCAGCATCATGTCCAGCTCCGCATTGGCACCAATACGAGTTCCCGCGCGCACCACGCTCATGCCCCCCACCAACGCACCCGACCCGATCTCCACTCTACCCAGTCCGAGCACGTCGCGGCACCGCTCGTGGGTGGCCACCGCCGATCCCATCCCCAGCACCGCGTTGTCGCCGATGGTCAGCAGTCCGGGGTGGACCACGTCCAGGTAACATCCGGGCGAGATGTAGGCGCCTTTGCCCACGTGCATGCCCATGGCCCGGTAGACCAGGTTCTTGATTCCCGGGAACGGACACGCGTAGAGCATCAAAGCCAGCACGTAGCGGATCCCAACGCCGATTTCGGCCAGGCCGCCACCGTAGAGCAAGCCGCAGATCTCGCGATGGGAAAGCCCCTGCACGTCGATCACGATCTTGCATTGGGAACCGTGCCAACGCGGAATCCAGCCAGCCCACCAGGGCGAGGCGGCACCCGCCTTGATCCGTTCGGGCTTCCGGCATTCCTTCAAGAGGTTTTCCAGGATCTTGGCGGGCATTTCGCGGCTGAACATCCGGGCCAGCGAGATGGGAATGCCTCCGCCCAAGTCGATCCGTTCGGCATAGGATCCCTGCATGGCCCCTTTGCCCACGGCGCGGACCGTGATGGATCCGTCCATGTCGGTCAGGCGGATCACGTCCGGCACAGGCGGGCAGGAATTGTCTGCGATGGCGTTCAGTTTCGCCTCGATCAGAGCCTTGGTCGGATGGCGGCGGATGTCCACGTCCACCACGATGTCGCGATCGGTGAAGGGCCAGGGAAGGTCGTAGCGCTGGTAGGCCACGAAATGGTCCGGACCGACCGTGCGCAGGATCTTGGATTCCTTGAGGTAGGGCACCAGGCGATCATGCCGGGCAGATCGATCAAGGGTTTCTCCCACCACCGGCAACGGATGGAATCGGATCCCCGCGAACGGAACGCCTCCACGTCCTTGCCCGGGATCGGCAGCACGGAGACCTCGAAACGGCTGGTCTTCTTGACCAGCGTCCATCCGTGTCGGGAGGAGCCAGGCTGAGGACGGCGATCGCGACGGGAATGGTCAACATGATGTAGGGTCCCGGTAGAAGGGGAAGAGGCGGCGCGGCGGCCTACCCTCCGAAAAACACGTTCTGCGCGCACATGGGGAACCAGGGTCCCGTCCGTGCGCGCGTAGGAGTGCAGCACTTTTGCAAGCGGGCGATGTCCATGCTGTGGACATCCATGAAATCGTGGATGAAGATCGCTTTCGTGCTGGATCGACCGATGGCCATCAAGGCTTTCTGGTCGCCGGCCACCTGGGGCAATCGGCGCAACAGGTCGCGCAAACGCGCGAGGAACCTATCCGATCGGTCGGCGGAATCCGCCGCGCTCCACAGTTCGTACATGCGCAACCGCAGCGCCTCGAAACCTTCCGAATCCAATCCCGGCAGGGTCCGATTGGTCACCAGGTTCAAGAATCCCTCGCGACCCAGGAAGGTTTCAGGGTTTTCCAGATTCCGTCGTCGGTCTCCACGAAGTAGCTCATGGCAAAGCACGAGGGGTGCGAGCAGGGCAGCGGGTGGAAATCTTCGCGCTTGAGTCTTTGGTTTTTCGCCAAGCCCGCCACCACGTCGGGGATGGTGAGCCGACGCGAAGTGTCCCACTCGGCGGCGCGCCCGGCCAGCGACACGGGCTGGAGCATCAGGGTGGACGCCTTGCTCGTGAACAACAGTTCGGCCAGATCCGCGATCTGGTCTTCGTTCACCCCCGGGCGATGGTGGCCACGAAGGAATACGGGATGGCTTCTTTTTCCAGGATCTCGAGCAAGGCCATGCGCTGCTGGTACATCGCCCTCCCGCGAAGGATCCGGTTGTCCTCGTCGCGCATTGAATCGAACTGGAGAGCCACCAGGGCGCCGTTTTCGGCAAAGACATCCCGCAGCATCGGGTCTTCCAAGAGGCGCAACCCGTTGGTGGAGACCGTCACCTGCGCCACGCCCTTTTGGCGCGCGACGCGCAGAACTCGGCGATCTCGGGATGCAACGTGGGCTCGCCCCGCTGAGATTGACCACCGGCAAGGATCCTTCGGCGGCCAGCAAGGTGTCCAGCACCTTCTCGAAGGTGGCCAGGTCCATGCGCTCGTCGTTCGCTTCGCCTTTCAGGCATACCGGACAGCGCAGATCGCAATCGCGCAGGATTTCGATCACGGGAAGGCAGGTGTGCTGGCGATGTTCGGTGCAAAACCCGCAGGATTCCGGGCAACCTTGGAAGTTCTCCACCTGCAAGGCCAACGGCACCTGGCGCGGCTTCACATGGTGCACCGATTCACGATACCAGGACGCATCGGAAGAGACCAACACGGAGGATTCTCCGTGGGTGGCGCACCACTTGTCCAAGAACACCTCTCCCTGGCGCTCCACGATCCGCGCAGACACTTTTTGTCTGCACTCCGGGCAGACCGACTGGGTGGTGGAATGGGCGAATTCCGTCATGGGGCCACCTGCGCTGCGGGTTTCCAGAAACGCTCGTCGCGTTCGCGGTAGAGGTTGTACGAGCAGGCCGGCACCATGGATCCCGATTCGTCCGGCACAGATCCCCGCAATGGGCGATGCGGTCGAGATCGAAGTTGGATCCGTCCATGTGCGGGTGCGCAGACCATCTTGACCGACCGTTCCAGCTTGCAGGAACGGTCGGCTTCCGACAGGGCGGGATCTTGGGCGACCAAGCTGATGCGCCGCAACACCTTCCAGGTCCTGCGGGTCGCAGCCTTCGGACCAGGCACGAGCCAGGCCCTGTTGGAAGTCTTCCATCAAACCGGCGTCCAAGCGCGGCAGGTAGCTCCCCGCGCTCGATTCTTCCAGGCGCTTGCGGGGCAGGATCCTTCCCAGAGACAAAAGCCGTCCGCCATCCGCGGCGAACCAGGCCATGGAGTAGCACAAGGGGTGCGCTCCGGCCGGGTCAGAAATCCCCGCTTCGACGCCGGGAACCTCGCACAACAAGGTTTCCACCTCGTCCGCTGGCGATGCGACCTCCGCCCGCGAAGTTGGACCCGTTGGCCCCGGTGTAGGCCATGTTCTGCACCGTGATCGACAGCACGTGGTCGCGCGCCAACAGTCGGCCTGCCAGCGGGGCGAGCTCAGATTCGTTGATCCCCTTGATGGCCACGAAGATGACCGTCGTGGCGATGGAATGTTCCTGGAGCATCTCCAGGCAGCGTTCCTTGGCCTCCACGATGTCCGCGCCGTGGATGGTGCGGCTCCTTTGGGGATCCAGGGTGTCCAGCGAGAGCACCACGTGGGCGTCGTGGCGCGCCAGGGCCTGCGCGAGCTCGCGATCGCGCGCCAACCGCATCCCGTTGGTGTTCACCATCACCCGGGCGAACCCCTTTCGGCGCAACAGGGCGACAATTTCCGGCAGCTGCGGATGGAGCGTGGGCTCGCCTCCGGTCAGATCCACGATGGTCTGATCGGGATTGCGCTCCAGGATCCGATCGGCGATCCGCTCCACGTCCTCCAGGGACTTGTGGTAGGCTTGGTCCGGACGGTTGTGCGTGAAGCAGATCGGGCAATCGAGATTGCACACGTTGGTGATGGAAAAAATGGGCAGGCGCAGATCCGCAAGATGCCCCGTGCACGGACCGCAATCGCGAGGGCAACCTTCCCGCGCGGCCTTGGGGTGCACGGGCCGCTGGATGGAACGCGGACGCATCGCGCGGGACCGGTACCAGCTTTCCGAGGCCGCCAGCAGGATCGGCTCGGGCCCTTGGGCGGCACAGAGCCTCTCCAAAAACACACCTTCCACCCGGGCCACCACGCGCGCAGGCTCCGCCTTGGCGCACGCGACGCACCAGACCATGGTGTTGGAAAGGATCGTCTCGCGCGTCATGTCAGAATCCGCCATCCACGGCGATGTCCTGGGCGTTGATGTAGGAGGATCGATCCGACAGCAGAAAGCACACCACCTCGGCGATTTCCAGCGCCGTGCCGGCCCGTCCCGCCGCGCAATGCGACAGGAACGCCTTGCGGTGTTCGTCGGGGATCCCGCGGGCGATGCCGCCATCGACCATGCCGGGCACCACGTTGTTCACGCGGATGGAAAACCGCTTGAGTTCGGAGGCCAATGCCTTGGCCATGCCGGAAAGTCCGGCCTTGGTCATGGCGTAGGTCACGGGAACGTCCAGCAGTTTGTGGCCCGCGATGGACCCCATCAACACCACCGATCCGCCGCCGTTTCGGATCATGTGGCGCACCACCGAGCGCGTCACGCGCAGGGGACCTTTCAGGTTCACGTCCACCGCCAGATCGATGTCTTCCTCTTCCAGCAGCGGCAGCGGCAACACCTGGCTCATGCCCGCGTTGTTGACCACCCCGTCCAATCCCCCGAAGGCCGCGACCGCCGCGTTCACGGCGTTTTCCACGGCTACCGGATCGCGCACATCGGCCTCCAGGGCGATGGCTCCGGGAATCTCCGAGGCCAGGGCCAGGGCCTTGGCGCCGTTTCGCGTCCAGGTGAAGGCCACCTGCGCACCCAGCTCCGTGGCCCGCCGGCAGATCGCCTCGCCCAGAAACCCCGTGCCGCCCGTGACCAGGATCCTCTTTCCGGAGAGCTCGCTCATGGCTTGGCCGCGATCCGCTGGCGCACCACCTCGGCCAGGTCCTTGACCGTCACCAATCCGAACAATTCCGCACGCCCCATGCCGGGACGGATCTTGTCTGCGTAGCGGGGCAGCATCTCCCGCAATCCCTCCACCTTCCCGGGGTCCAGCACGCCCTCCAGGAACATCTCGTCGGTGCGCAGTTCGCGACCTTCCAGGTAGATGGTCTTGGTGGAGAGCTTGACGGAAAACTCCTTTTCCACCATGTAGACGATCTCCACGAAGTCGAGGCTGTCGGCGCCCAGGTCCGCCACCAGGGAAGCTTCCGGCTGGATTTCTTCGATGGAATCCAGCGAGAAGACGGGCAGGAGGAGTTCGCGGAATCGCGTCAGGTGGTCCATGTCAGGGGGCTCCGGTGGAAGGTTCGTCTTTCGCGGGGTACCCGACGGCCACGAAGGCAGCCAATTCCCGTCCGCGCGGAAGATGCAGGATGGATTCGAGATCTTCCCGGGCCAGGAGGGGCCCGGTCATGGGGCACGCCGCCAGCCCCAGGGAAGTCGCGGCCAGGCACAGGGCCATGGTCGCGTTGGAAATGGACTTGATGTGGTTTTCGCGATCGAAGGCTTCCGCCCACGCGTCCGGCCCGTCCACCATGGCGGCCAGCCCCGGCGAAGGCCTGAAGACGGTGGCGAACACCGCCGCGGCTCCGCGAAAGGAAGAGAAATTGCGGCTGTAGGAGGTCCACTCGCAACGCAGGTCTTCGCGGATGCGGCCTGCCCAACGCTGCGCGGCGCGATCGACCGCGTCGGCCGCCTCCGAGATCGCGAAGGCGTCCACGATGGCCACCACGTCCCAGCCCTTGCGCGAGGACGCGTACGGGATGGACTTGGCGCATTCCAGCAGCGTAGCCACCTGGAGCGCGTCCAGTGCCACGGGCAGGAACTCACGGGCGCTGCGGCGCGCGCGGCACAGATCCAGGAAATCCTCGCCGTTCAACCTACGCCCCGCTGGAATCCGCCGTCTACAGACAGAACTTGTCCATGAATGAATCCGGCCGCGTCCGAGCACAGCCAATGGACCGCTTCGGCCACGTCCTCGGGAAGGCCCAATCGACCGCAGGCCAGGGAGGCCTTCACTTCTTCCGGAGCCTGGGCCAGCAAGCCCTTGAGACTGCCCGAATCGATGGGGCCAGGCGCGACGGCGTTCACACGCACCCCGCGGGACGCCACCTCGGCGGCCAGGGCGCGAACGAACCCCTCCTGGAAGGCCTTGGTCCCCGCATAGACGCTTTGGCCGCGGCTGGCGCGCCTGGCGGTCACGGAGCTGATCGCCACCAGGCAGCCTTTGCGCGCGCGCATCATGGGGCGCACCGCGACCCGGCACAGCTTCACCCAGGCGCGCACGTTCACGGAGAGCATCTCCTCCACGACCTCGTCGGAAAGCTCCGACAGCAGATCTGTTCCCACCACCGAGGCCGCGTGGACCACGGTGAGCGCCCCCTCGATGTCTCGACAAAATCCGTCCAATTGCGCGCAATCCCGCAGATCGCAACGGACGATCCGGGCGCGATCCGCGAACGGCTCGAGTGCCTGCACGTTGCGATTGCCCTGCAGGAGCAGCGGACGCCCGTCCCGGGAGAACCGCTCCGCGATGGCGCGCCCGATCCCGGAACTCGCGCCGGTGACCACCACGGTGGATGGATCCATCACGGAACCCTCCGCAGGACCAGCGCCGCGTTCTGGCCGCCAAAGGCGGCGTTGAGCTTCAAGATGTGCCGCAACGGCATGGCCAGAGGCTCGCCCTGGACCACACGCAACCCCAGGCTCTGGTCGACCCGCATGCAATTGACCGTGGGCAGCACCACCTGTTCGCGCAGGCACAGCGCGGCCGCCAAGGTTTCCACGGCCCCGCAGGCACCCACCAGGTGGCCCACCTGGCCTTTCAGGGAAAACACAGGCACTTCGCTTGCGCGCGACCCGAAGATCCTGCGCATCGCGGCGGCTTCGGCGGGCTCGTTCTTGGGAGTTCCCGTGCCGTGCAGGTGCACGCAATCGACGTCTTCTGGACGGATTTTGGCATCGGCGATGGCGTCCAGGGCGCATCGCGCCAACTGGGTTCCCTCCGGATCCGGGTCGGTCACCATGTGGGCGTCCAGCGTGGTGCCGTACCCGACGATCTCGGCGAGGATCTCGGAAGGATGGGCCGTCCGATCGGACTGGACCACCGTGAGCCCGGCTCCCTCCCCCAGCACGATGCCGCAGCGGTCGGCGTCGAAAGGACGGCAGGCCAAGGCGGGATCCCCGTTCCACTCCGAAAGAGCGCCCAGATGGTGAAACCCCATGTAATGCAAAGGCGAGAGCATCGAATCGGTACCGCCCGCCAGAATGGCCAGGTCGGGATTGGCCCTCACGTGCCGGAAGGCGACTCCCATGGCTTGGGTGGCGCCCACGCAGGCCGAAACGTTCACGCTGCGCATACCTCCCACCCCGTAGGTGGAGCAAAGCTCTTCAACCGCCACGCGCAGGTGGCGCTGGTAGAGCCTCCAATCGGGGTCCGGATCGCTCGTGTATCCGGCCAGATCGAAGTGTTCGATCCCTCCGCCCAGCAAGGCCCAGCGCAGGGCGGGGGCCACGGCGTTCCACCCCCGATGGGTGGGAAGAATCTGGCTGGCAGCCATGGCCAGGAAGATCGATTTCCGGTCGTCGCGATCAGCGCTGGGGATCACCTTCGCGTTCGCGCGGGCTTCGGCGGCCAGATGCACGGGAAGGAGCGTTCCATCGAACACCGTCAGCCGCGCGCAGCCGTGGCGGCCCTCCAGGACTCCTTGACGGAATTCGTCCCATCCGGATCCGATGGGCGAGACGACCCCCGCGCCGCAAAGGAAGACACGTTCCGTCATCAGGTCCACTCTCCCAGGATCTCCAGGATGTCGCCCCGGCGATCCAGAGGGATCTCGTCTCGCCGCGCGAGCGCCGCGACGCAATCGATCCCGCCGTCGGCCCGGCAGCGGGTCGCCCCGAGAATCATGTCGCCTTCCCAGGCCGTGGCCACGGCGGAAACCAGCATGCCTTCGTCCAGACCGTGGGTCACGGAATTTTCGCCGACCAGATCCAGTTCCATGGCCGCGAGGCACAACGGCATGTTGTACAGGACCTTGAACTGGGTGAGGGGGCTGACCGAGTGCATTCCCTCGCGGGCGAAGCGTTCGGAGCTCCACGTCCCCGCTTCGTCGCGGCTTTTTTCGCGGATGGTCTCCAGGCCGTAGTCCTGGAACTCCAGGTCGCCCAAAGCCCAATGGATGGGTGTGCGAGGATCGATCTGCCTTCCGGCAAGAAGCCGTGCGAGGACGACCAACGCCCCTGCCGAACGCCGATCGTAGTACTTGGCCCACTTCTTCAGGCGCAAGTACTCCTTCAGCGCGATGGGCTCCGTCGAGCCCCACGATTCACGCCTTGCCGTCGCCATCGTCCAGAAAGCGGGTGCGACGCGTGCACATGCGGTAGAGTTCCTCGCGGTTTTTCCGCAGGGATCCGTCTCCCAACTGCACGAAGGTGAAGGTCAGTTCCGCGCTGGCGCTGAGTTGTCCATCGATCTCCGCCCGCGTGCGGGCCACGCCGAACTCCTCGGAAAGGCTCAGGATGTCGGCGCGGTAGACCATGCGATCGCCGGGCTCGGCGGGCTTGGTCCACTTCACGCGATTGGCCATGGCCAGGATGCAGTGCCGAGGCGCCAACCCCTGATGGAGCATGGTCATTTCGAAAAACGACCCGGCCAGTTGCGCCATCCCTTCCAGCACCAGGGTTCCCGGAAAAATGGGGTAGCCGGGGAAGTGTTCATTGAACACGTCGTCGGAAAGGCTCACGCACTTCACACCCACGATATGGTGGCCGTGACGGATCTCCTCGATGCGGTCGATGAGGTGGAAACGCACAGATGCAACTGTAGAAAATCGTCGATCCCGAAACGGACCGACTTGAGCATCGCGAGGCTTTGCTAGCGCACACCCAGCCGCAGCACTTGCTCCAGCGTTTCTCCGGTCTCGGTCCGCACCAGAATCCGGCATAGGTAGACCCCTTCGGACACAGGTGTTCCGAGTCGGCTCCTGAGATCCCAAACCATCGACAGGCGTCGACGTCCATCCCCCGAAGGCGCAAGTTGTTGCCACTGCGCCAGCCCCACCTCGCCCGACCAGGACTGGACCGGCGTGCCTGCGTTGTCGAAGATGGCAACCTCGACAATCCCTGCCGCAGGCATCAGCACATCGAGGATCGCCTCGCCCCGGACCTGGCTGGTTTGCGGCACGAACCCTCTGGGGCCTTGGCTGGACATGGAACGATCGACAAAAGGATGGCGGACCAGGGCATGGATTTCGCGAACCCTTCTCGCGGGTTTAACTCTGGCTCCCAGGCCGGAGGTCGCCGAAATACGAACGCTCGCCCCCAGGAAATCGATCAGGTAGTTTTTGCCCGCAGCCAGGCTTCCCAACCGGATGGGATAGTCCCCGGGTTCTTCTCCACTATCGCGCGCCAGACTTCCCGTGAGCTGGTCCGGGTCCAACAAACCATCCACCCGGTAGGTCAAGGCTGGATCTCCCTCGCCGGCGAGCTTCGCCACGGAATCGGCCTGGACCGTGATTTTGCGAGGGAGGATGCTGAAGGTCTCGGAAAGGAAAACCATATCGAGATCAGGTCTGGCCTGGAGAGTCCCTTTCTGGATCGCGTATGCGCCCGCGGCTTCGCCACTGGCACGACCCAAATTTCCGGACAGACTGTCCATGGGTCTGCATCGCGCACATTCGTAGGCAAGCTCGGGGTCGGCTTCTCCAAAGGTTTTCTGGGCTTTTTTCGCCTCCACCACCACCCGACGGGGAGCAACCGTCAACGTATGGCTGATTGGGCCGGCGGCAAGCCAGAAGGAATCGGCAGGATACGACACGGTCAGGGTGGTCGTTCCCGCATGCTTGACCAGAATCCGTCCTTCCCGGAACTCGGCGACATCGGGATTCGAGGAAGTGAAGACCGGGACACGTCCGGGCTGCAGGACCAATCCGGCCTCGAAATCGCCATCCCCCCAAATGACCTTGCCTGGTGCGGTGAAGGAGAGCACGGGTTTGAGTTTCCCCAACACTCCGAAACCGACATCGCCACATGCGAACACCTCCGTGGAACCACCCACCACGCTGTCTGGGAATGGATACCCCATTCCGACGTTGCCCCAGATGTGCAAGGATCCATCTTTTTTCAAGGCGACCGCGTGCTCGACGTCCACGTCCACCGACACGACCTCGCTGTTGAGCTTGTCCGCGGGCAGGAGCGCCCACTTCTTGCGATCAGGAGGCCCGAACTCCATGGCTTTCCCGTTGCCATCAATCACGGCCAAGTAGTTGCGCCCCCCCACCACGGTGCGGATGTTCGACCGCAGGGAGTCCGGAAAACGCGTCATCAGGCCCTGCCTCCGATTCCAAGCGGTCAACGTACCGTCTGCACGCCGGAAAGCGAAAGTGGGGATCGAGTCGTACATAGTGTAGGCGTTCGCCATCTCGACCACACCGGATCCCACCTCGGGGGGCAATTCCCACACCTTCCTGGACGGGAAATCGATCCCGAACGTGGTTCCATCGGCGCGCAGAGCGACCCCATAATTGACGCTCGTAAACCCGTGGAACAAATGGAGATCCACGATGCCGTGGCTGACCGAATCCGGTATCAGAGGGCGGTCGTCTCCAGCGGGGAGCCAGGCCCGGTGGGCTCCCCAATCCAGGATGGAGCCGTCCTTGCGGATGGCCACCACGGATTTGCCATCGAAGGTGACGCGGACCTTCGCGACATTGGGCATCGAAAACGGTTTGATGTCTTCCAGGATCTCACGCCCGCTGACCACGAACACCTGACCACCAGGGCGAATTCCGGCGATGGTGCCATACCGTGCGGAAACCTGCAGGACATTCCTGCGCAGGGAATCGGGGAGCTCGATCGATCTTGCAGGGCTTTTCCAAATGGCTACCCATCTTCCCCAGAGGGTCAGCAGCTGGGGGCGGTTGTGCACCCAGACCAGCTGGGCCACCTCGGGGGCGGGATCGAACTGCGCGTCCCCGGCCTGTCGAGCGATCACCCGGGTCCAGCCCGCCTTCTTGGGGCGAATCTTGCCGTCCACGATGGCCACCACCGCGGTATCCGTGCTTTCCAACGTTACCGGCAGCGACGAACTGGCCTCCACCCGTGGAGAGACGTCCGGGGTGAGCGCGCCCAACACGGGCAACGAATCGAATCGGATGGACTGGGGCGATCCGGCCAGGGATGGGGATGCCAGCAATGCGGCCAAGCCCAGCAGACGGAAAGCGACGCCGATGCGGAGGAAATTCGACGATTGCGATTGCTTGACCATCGGACGCTCTTTTTCCCGGTTGAGAGGCGGTGGACGCTCGAAACAAGCTGTCCAGGTATCGAAGGTGGCAAAAGCCAAACCCGATCCAAAGGTTATTTTTCAATAACAGACACCGAGGCGTCAAGGACTATTTGTCAGAAATTGCCCACTTCGGGCGGAGGGGCGTCCGCGCGGGGCGATCCTCCACGAAGCTGACAATCCCCGTCCGTTCGGCTCAACGCCCCCAGTCGGAAAGCGCCAGGCCATCCACCCACACCCTGGAGATCTCGAGCGTTCCTGATTCCTGGGTCTGGAACACGAGCTCCCGGATCCATCGTGCGCGACTGGAAAAAGACGCCTCGGGACCCACAAACGTCTCGATGGGAAGAACGATTTCCGTCCAGTCGGAACCCACCGGGAGCGGACGATCCCAGGTGATCAGGTCTTCTCCTTTGCGCTCCGCCAGACGAGCCATCCAGGTCCCCTGCCCCCGCAAACGCACGCGCACCGATTTCGCCTTCGAAAAATCCGGCAGCACACTGGTGGTGGATCCGAAATTCAGCCCTACGTTCGCCCAGGGCTGGAGCATGTTGCCAAGATCTGCCCGCACGGAAATCCGACGCTGGCCCACGGCTCCCGTGATCGACTGCCAAGCCCCGTCCACGCCAAAAACGTCCTGGAGGGGAGCTTTCGAACTCACCCACCAATAGCCGCCGTTCCCGAACTGGCCGTCCAATGCCCAGATCGAATTGCTGTCGGCGAAATCGTCCAACAAAAGTCCGGCGGTATCCAGCCGAAGTCCGGAGGCCACCAATTGCTGTCCGCCCACGTCCAGGCGCCCGATGCTCGCGATGCGGCGCAAGGCATCGCCGTGCCCCACCAGGGACCACCGGCCTTGAGGAAGGGAATCGAACCGGAACATTCCGAGGCTATCCGTACGGACCGTGCGGGTGCTGCCCCAAAGCCGAACCAGCACTCCCGAACGTTGCGGAGAATCGATGGTGCCTTCCAAAGCCGACAACGGCGATAGATTCAGAGTTCTTTCGCCCGGCGCATCGACATTCAAGCGCCCGCCGACTCCCCCGTCGAGGGCTTCCACCCAGTACCCTTCGTCGGTGCGCACGGAAAACCGGACTTGACCGGACGGATCGGTCCGCGCACTGTCCAGCACCACCGGCCGCCCTTCCGTCCACCGCTGCGCCCACGAATCGCGCGCCAGCAGACGCACCTGCACTCCTTCCAGCGACCTTGCCCCGGAAACGGTCACCTGCAGCTCCACGCCATTGGGGATTTCGATCCCACCACCACCAAGCTCGCCTTGGCCGCAGCCAGCCATCATGAATGCCACCAGGATACCCACCCAACGCCACCGCTGGTGCAGGCATCCACTCTTCGAACTCATCGCGTCCCCCCTACCGGGAACAAGGATAGGTTCAACATGCATACTCGGTCAGGGTGGCGTTCCTGCCGAGCCAACGTCAGCGCTTCCTTCCGGAACAAGGCAAGCCGCTCCTTGAGCTCGCGAAACGACTCCTCGCCGATGCTCAAGGTCAGATGGGATACGTCTCGTTCGGCGGCAGGAACCTCTTCCAGAGCGGCTTGGGCCAAATCGATCGCATGTCGTTGGAACTCGCGCACCGCCACCGATTTCCAGCCCTCGCCGAAAGTCACCACCACGTCGGTGGGCTTCCAGAGGCCTTGGGAATCCCTCGAAACCAATCCGATTTCTTCCAGCAAGGCAACCGAATCGTGCGCCTGGACCGCGGTGATGCGCGGCCGCAACGCACCGGCCAAACGTTCCCAATCCTCCTTGATGTCGAGCATCCGCAAAAGCTCGTGGACCACCGGATGGTACCAGGCCGAGCACAACGCGAACTGGGAAGGCACCAGTCGCCGATCTGCCACCCGCATGCAGGCCACCATCCGATCCAGATGAATTTTACGGTCTCGGTGGGTGACTGCCTGGGTGAATCGGACCAAATGCCCAAAGAACACCGCCTCGCGTCCTTCCAGCTCGAAGGCCTGGGCGAACAGGGGGATTTTTTCTTCCGGAATGTTCTTGGAGCCCTGCAAGACCAGCGAAACATGGCCTTTGGATTTGAGTCCGACCAATTCTCCCAAATGCTCGAGCGTGAAATTACGCTTGCGAAGCTTGATGGCCTTTTGCGCTTCCCGAAGGAACCGGCGGGCATCGAAGAAAGTGAAGACGTTGGGACGATCCGTCATGTCTTCATCTTACGTCAGAAGGCACCCATTCGAAAGACCCGATGGCAATTGCCAAGAAAACCCGCTCAGTGCCAATCCCGTGTGGAAACCCCATAGAGCCTGATGTCGTCGATGGAAATGTCTTCCTTGAGCCCGGCGGATTCCAGTTTGATGGCTAGGCCGGTGGCCTTCTGGAATTGGGGCTTGAGCAGTTCGCGCCAGGCGAAAGGGGTCCACGGCTTGACCACGAAACGCTTCCAGGTCAGGGAATCGTCCACCAACATGGAGTCCAGGAGTTTCGGCCATGTGCCATCCGAGGAATACAGGTACAGACTCACCCCCCCTTTGCCCCGTGCCCAGATCTCCACGGAATCCAGGCCCAGCAAATCGCGCGAGCCGCGGAAGTTGGCGTTCAGGAAAACCACCCCGTTGTAGCCCCCAAGAAACGATGTCCGCAACGCTTTCCCACTGCGCCCCTTGGCCATGGTATCGATCTTCCCATCCACCAACCAGGCTTTCACATCCAGGTACCAGCGCGCATCGGGCCACGGAAGCCCCAGCTTCAGCCCGTCTTCGAAATCCGACAGCAGGAAGGAAGGCGTGCGGGCCATGCCCAGGTCGATGGTCTCCGAAGGCTTGATCTGGACCAGGGTTTCGGCGATCATCGATTCGTCGTCGTCCCGCGTGATCCGGAGGGTCAGGGAGCTGTCGGAAGGCGAAAGGTTCTGCAGGAGGAAATTGCCCGCCGAATCGGTGGAGTCCACACGATCCACACCCACCAGTCGCACCCGAGCGAATCGGCATCCCACGGGAAGATCCACCTTGCCCCGGAAGCCGCCGAAGGGGCGCACAACCATCGCGGGCAGGGCATTCCCGCCTTTTGCCGGCAGGAGGAAAGGAACCACCACACCTTTGCCGCCAAACCGAGCTTCCAGGATCCAACGCCCTTGTGGCGCGGCGGGCAGCACCACGTAGCCGTTTTCGTCGGAAACGAGATCGAGGCCATCACGCGCTGCGGAAGGTCCGGCGACAAATCCCTCCGGGCGCAGCTGGACGGTCGCACCCGCCACCGGGAGCCCGTCGGAATCGACGATCCGAGCGGCGATCTCCTCGGAGGTTTCGCTGCCCGCAGGTTTGCCCGCAAGGGTTTGCCCCTGACCATCTCCGCCGCAGGAAACGAGCACGCCAGCCCCGAGGAGCACCAGTCCCGTCCGGAGCCACCAAGCGGTATTCACTGGCGGTTCCCGGGCAGGGCCAAGGGGAAAATCTGCAGATTCAGCTGGTAGACGCTGTCCGGCTCCGTTTGTGCCGAAGCCCAGCGCATGACCTGCGAGCGAAACTGCCTGGAGATTTCCTTCAGAGCGGGCAATTCCGCATGCGGAATGGTCAGGCTCAGCGTGGAGATCGCCCGGTCTTCCTTCTGGTGGCGTTCCAGCGACTCCAGGCCAAGTTGCAACGCTTGGCGCTGGAACTCCCGGGCCGCCAGATCCTTCCACTTGTCGCCGGTGGAAATGAAATCGTCTTGCAACTCCCAAACGCCATCTTCCGAGCGCTTGCGGATCATGCCCAACTCTTCCAGGAGCAGCACGGATTCACGCACATCCTGGACGCTGACCGCAGGGGTCAACCGGGCGGCCAGTTTTGCCCAGTCTTCCTGGAAATCTTCCAACGCGATCAAAAGCCGCACAGCAGTGTGCTTCCAGGACAACCAGAACCGGTACTGTTCCCGAGCCAGGTCGTGGATTTGAAGGTCGCGCAAGGCCATCAACTTTTGGAATCTCTCCCGGATGGCTCGATCGCCGCGAGCCTTTGTGAATAACACAAGCTCATAAAAATACGCGGCTTGGCGGGAATCCAGGCCCACTGCTTTCTGGACGGCGGGAATGCAATCTTCCGACAAGTGCCTCGCGCCCTGGAAGACCTTGACCAGATACCCCGGGTCTACGCCCACCTTCTGCCCAAGATAGCGGTAGGACAAGAAAGACTGGGTCTTCTTGGCCTCCTCGAACCATTCCCTCAGGAAGATCCGGTAATCGGTATGCTGGAAGATGTCGGGCACACTTCCATTCTATTCTTCCCAACGCGAACCAAGGGTCCAAAGTGTTCGAAACCGTTGGCGTCCCCGTCAACAGCGTTGCCCAAAGTCCAAGACAACCCCGCAGGGCTCCACCACCAGGTCCAGAAGTTTCCCCGTCTCTGGAAACTCGGCGGCAAATCTGCATCAGGCTGGAAGGGTTGGCACACGACGGGGGCAACAAATGGAGGGTTCCGAGAGGCTTTGCATTTTTGGCCTCCGGACTTTGCAAAATGGGAAAATCCAAAAATTGCCAAGGATTGACGGCAATTGTGCCACAACCAGACAGCGCCACTTGGCGACACTAAGTCCGTCCGATCGGTTTTCATCCAGAGAATCATCGACCATCCCTCTTCGAGGAGTCGCCTTCAACATGAACAAACACATCCTGGCCTGCGGGGCTCTCCTGGCATCACTCACTGGATGCCTGGACTCGGATTCACCCGAAGACCCAGCCTCGGTCAACGCCCCTGCCGTGTCGCAACCACCGGCGAATCGCGATTCACTGGCGCTGCGCGTCACGGAGATCTGCCCGGCCAACGCCACCCTTTCGGACCATTTCGGAGAGGACCCCGGCTGGGTCGAACTGGAAAACCGCTCCCAGGACACCCTCGATCTGTCGCGATATTGGCTGAGCGGTCGGACCAAGGACGGTCCAGGATGGCGCCTCCCCCCCCTGCGACTCGCGCCCGGCGCCCGCCAAACGGTGTTCGCATCCGGGCGGGACCTTCCCGAAGAGGCGCCCGCCACCGATAGTCTCATCCCGACCATCACCACCTCCGGAAGATGGTCCGACGGCGACTCCCCCGAAGGAGGGCTCAGCAGGGTACGGGCGTGGGAATTCGGCACCGGCACCTTCAGCGGCCTCCTCGCCGACGGCACCAAAGGCTACAGCTGGAACCTGATTTTGGGCGACAACCAGACGGTGGGTGTGCCTTGGTCGAGCGCCGAGGGTACCGTTGGGTTCGCCACGGTCGATTTGAGCAGCCGGGATCGCGTTTGGCTCAGAGCGACCATCCCGGCCGGCCAACCCATTTGGGTGGGATTGTGCCAAGCGAATGTCGAATGCTGGAAGGCACCCCAACTGCAACTTGTCGGCACGGGCAAACCTCTGGACTTCTACGACGTCGCCCTTTCGGAGTTTGGGGAGGATCGCTCCAAAACCAGCGGATTCCGCTTCACCCCGCCCAAGAACCTCGTCGGTGAGTTCAAGCTCACCTTCTCGCGGGCCATCTTCTACAAGTCGGCCCGGCACCCGCATGCGAATTTCAAGCTCCAGCGCGAAGGCGCGATCCTGGTGCTGACCGACAGCACCAAGCGCTTGAGCGACACCGTGCAATACCCGGCCACCGAGGGAGAGACTTCCTGGGCGTTGGATTCGGCCACCGGCAAATGGTCGCTTGCCCAGCTGTCCACCCCGGGCCGCGCCAACCCCGCCTCCACCCTCGCCTCCGCTCTGACAGCGGTGCGTTTTGCCACCGCCCCCGGCTTCCATTCCAGTCCTTTCACCCTCCGACTGGAACCCATGAACGGCGCACAAATCCGCTGCGAGCTGGGCGGGGGCCAGCCAACAGCGTCCTCTCGGCTGGCAGATGCGGGCCTTGCCTTGGACAGTTCCACCACGGCAAGTTGCGCGGCCTTCGCCGCCGACGGCGGGCACGGCCCGGTCACCACCGGCACGTTCCTCCTGGACCTGCCCAAGAACCTCGGCGTGATCGCGATCTCGGCGGATTCGGCATCTCTTTTCGACGTCGATTCCGGCTTGACCACTCTCGGGCCCAAGGCATCGGCGCTGCATCCGTACTTCGGCGCCAATTTCTGGAAAGACAAGGAAATCCCCGCCCATGTGGAGCTGTTCGAGAATGGGGCGAGGTCCTTCGCGATCCGTTCGGGCATCTCGATATTCGGCAACTGGTCGCGCGCGGCGGAAAAGAAGTCGTTTTCTGTCCAGTTCCGCGAGAAGTACGGCCCCACCCATCTCAAGCACCCCTTGTTCCCGCACCACCCCCAGTACACGAAATTCAAAGGGTTCGGGCTTCGCAACAACGGCGGAAACTACGGGAAGGATTACGTGCGCGACGCCCTCATGACCAGCCTCGGAGAATCGCGCGGACAGGACTTCCAGCTTTCGCGCCACGTGGTGGTCTACATCAACGGAAGGTACGCCGGAATCTACGACCTGCGCGAAAAGCTCGACGCCGATTGGGTGGACACGCGCCATGGCATCGATCCCGCGAACATCGACCTGATCAAGAACAACACCGAGGTGCAGGCGGGGTCCATCGTCGACTGGAACGATCTGCGCAACACCCTCAACACCTTGGCCTCCGACGACGAAGCGGGCTGGGCCAAGATCGCCAACCGCTTGGACATCGACAACACGATGGACTACCTCGCCGCCGAGCTCTATTGGCAGAATACCGACTGGCCCTCGAACAACTCGCGGTGCTGGCGAAGGAATTCTCCCGCTTCCAAATGGCGCATGATGATGTTCGACATGGATTTCGGGTTGGGCTCCCTCGGGGGCGACCACACCGAGGATCCTTTCACGAGGCTGGTCGACTCTTCCCTGGAATGGGATGCCTACCCCAACGGCCAGGGATCCACCGTGATCGCCCGAAGGATCCTGGGCCGCAAGGTGTTGCGGGATCGGTTCATCAACCGAATGCTCGTGCAGATGGCCACCAACCTGTCGCCCGCGGTGGCGCTGCGCGCCTACGACAGCATGCGCACCTACCTGGGATCGGAAGTGGACCTCGATGTGAAACGTTGGAATCTCAAGCCCGCCGATCTGGCCACCGCCGACGGCGAAATCCGCACGTTCCTTTCCCATCGGGCTCCCTCCCTGCGGGAGACCATGGCGACGGTGCTGGGGCTCGACGCCCAGCAGCCTGTGGCACTTTCGGCACCTGGCGGGTCCATCCGGATCGAGGACATTCCCGTCGGGGAAGCCTACGCCTACCCCCACTACAGCGGGATTCCCATCCAGGTGGAGGCCGTGAGCGCAACCGGGCGGGAGTTCCAGGACTGGAGCGACGGCGTGACCAGCGCCAAGCGCACCGTGACCCCGGGAACAAATTCTGTCAACTTGGTGGCGCGGTTCCGCTGAGGTCGCGGATGTGAAAAAAGGCACCCCTGATCGTGGGGTGCCTTTTCGATTAACCACACAGCAGCAGGCTGCGGGGTATTTTCAGGGCCCATCGACCTGGATTCAGAAGATGGAATCGACCTTGGTGAAGGTATCCACCGAGGTCGACCCGTCGGACTCGATGGAAGTGATGGTCAGCGTGCGACCGGAAATGGAGAAGGTTCCGTTCATGGTTGTGCTGTAAACCCCCAGGGAGGTGGCGGATCCCCAATCGACCCCATCCTCGCTCTCGTATTGCCGAGTCAGTTCCAGCGACAACGACTTGCCGGAGATGGTGTAGGATCCCTCCAGTTTCACGTATATGACGTCCCCTTCCGAGACGTCCTTGATCAGGATGGCGCCCGTCCCCGATGCGTCGAAGATCATGCCGCCGTCGTTTTCCGCTTCGTCGGGTCTCCAGGAGCCCACCAGCGAAGAATTCGGGACGGTGACGGTGTTGATCGTGATCGTGGCGCTGGACACGGGACTCTGCTGGCCATCCAACACCGCGATGGCCTTGATGGTCTGGGTGGAGGCGATGCTGATGGCCCCCGAGTAGCGGTTGGAAGACAGGGTGGGAGTCGAGCCGTTGACCGTGAAGTAGATGGTCGCGCCCGGTTCAGCAGAAATTGTCACCGACTTGGAAGAAGTGAACGTCCCACCCGCCGGGGAAATCACCGGAGCATCGAGCGGGACCACGACCGGGTCTTCGATCACATGCGAATCGCTGGAAAAGACCGTCGTTTTCCCTCCGGAGGCAAGGCTCAGTTTGCCTGCGGCAACGGAAAAAGTGGCGACGGTCGGCGCGGGAATCGCGATCGGCGACAACGCAGCTGGATCCGTCCCCTTCAGGGCGTTCTCCCAGGTCATGGTCAAGGTGCCGGCGGAGGTGGAGAATGTCCCCTGGTGGACCTCGAAGCCTTTGGTCGATTGGATGGAACGCGCCACCTCACCATCCGTCGAGAAGTCCAGGGTGTGGTAGGTCTGCGTAGTCGCATCGTACGACACCCACGACCCGACGAGCGAAGCGGCCTTGGTGTCGGGCTTGGATCCGCCGTCGATGGTGATGGTCACGGACGCGACGGAACTTGTCTGGCTGCCCAAAACGGTGATGGCCTTGATGGTCTTGGTGGAAGCCACGGTGAGGGCCGAGCTGTAGAGGCTGGAGGAGGTGGTGGGGGTGGTTCCGTCGGTCGTGTAGCGGATCGTCCCGCCCACGGTGGCGGTCACGATGGACACCGTCTGGGTGGTGGTGTAGGTGCCGGTGGGAACCGAAATGGTCGGGGGCACGACTTCGGTGACCGGTACCGGTGTCACCGCGACCGTTCCTTTGGTGTATTCCCGCTTGACTCCATGGACGGTCGCGACACCGACAGATCCATTCACCTCGATCGTGTAGGATCCGTCCGACATGGGCTTCTTTTCCGTCCATGTGACCAAGTCGGTGCTGGTGGAGAAGGAGGTCCAGGTGATGCTGCCCGTGTTGCCGGTTCCTGTCCAGGTTCCCTCGTAGCGTATGGCCTTGATGGTGGCTCCCTCCATGGTGACGGAATCCAGGCTCGCCACGCCCCCGGGCAACAGGGTCACGGTTTCCGTGGAACCTCCGCTGACGCGGATCCAGACTCCCGCAACGGAAATGGAATCGGTGCGGACTGTATCGCCGGTGCCCCCTTTGATGGAATCCGTGCGGCCAGGATTGCCTGTTGCCCCCTCGCTTTTGGAGGATGATGTGATTTTGTCGCAGCCGGCAAACAGCCCGAAGGCAGCCACCAGGGCGAGGATCGCTCTAAGAATCGGTCGAAGCATGAATGGACTCCTTCGCAGTGGAATTGGACAAGGATTGCGGGAACCAAGTTAATTCCCGCGGAGGAGATCAGTCGTCGTCGCCGCCACCGCCGCCGCTCTGGCGGCCTATCGTACCCACGGTCACATCATGGGTTCCGGAATTTCCATTGATCACGATTCGGGAGGTCATCGCATCCAGGGAGTAGGCCACGACCATCGGGGCGGGAACCGGAAGATCCTCGGACTTCGTCGGCTTGATCGCCCTTGCCGAGATCCATACGATCGTCAGGATTCCCTCCTGGGTCGACCATTCTCCCACCCATTCATGGACGGTCAAGTTTTCGATCGTGGAGTGGTTTCGGTAGACCTTCCCATCAAGATCGAACTTGTACCCTATGATGAGCGTCGAGGTCGAATCGATGCTCGCGCTCCCGACAAGTCTCAAGTCTTTTGGAGGTGTATCCCTCCCGCACACGACGGCTCTGCTGTAGACACGCTTGGTCACACCATCGATCGTCGGTTTGAGAAAATGCGCCGTTGAATCGTCGAGGAGGAATGGAACTTTCCGTGGAAGGGGCTGATCGATCGTCCAGCTGATTCCGTCCTTGGTGGAAGAAAATCGTGACCAGTCAACGGACACATTGGCCTCCGTTTCCTTCCAGGTGCCGACGAACCGCACGGCGCTCAGCTCATGTTTGCCATCGTCGGGGACCTGATCGTAGATCCACATGGAATCCCGGATGGCTTTGCCTCCAGCCAGCAGGGTCACGGCATCGTAAATATCATAGTAGAAGCCGGTATCGGTCTTGCTCCAGACTCCGACCAGGGGATGATCGCTGCAGTTTGCGGCTACGTCCTCCGTCCTTCCGATCTCGCCGCAGCCGGAAAAAAACGTGACGGCGGAAGCCACCAGGAACAGCGGACGCAAGATGGATCGAAGCATCTGGGGAAGCCTTTCAGGGAAGATCGGAGATCGCAGAAGTCAGCGAGAACGCCCTCGGAAAGGTAATCTCGAGCGACGGAGCCGTGCCTACAAGCTGGTGGTATCGGCCATCGCGAAGCGGCGTTGGCCCTCGGGGAAGGTGAGGATCAATTCACCCGTTTGGATCACGTAAGGGCACGTCAGCAACTTCAGGAGAGGTTTTGGTGCCTCCCATTCCTCGCTGGAGGTCGGTGCGGAAGACTCCTTCCACACCACCGTGCCCGAAGCCGTGGAGCCAACCCAAGTTCCCAGATAACGCAGACCACCTGCCACATCGAGCGAATCCATCGAAACGGTCCCGTCCTTGGAAAACGTGACGCTTTCCTCCGCGACGGCATCGACTCGCTCCCAAAGCCCCACGGGAAGGGTCGTGGATCCATCGGTATCGGAGGCGATGCTTTCACAGCCAGCGAAGATGGCCATGGCCAGGAAGGGGAGAACCCAATGCTTCAGACAGGTACGGAGCATGCTTCGTTCCTCAAGGAAAGGAGACAGGTGTGCGATCGGAAACACTGGCAAAGGTAACCCCGTTGCGGCCGACCCGACGACTACCTTGGTCGCCTCATGCGCCGTGTGGATCCCACCAACCTTTCCCATCGTTGCTCGATCTGCGGCGTGTTCCTGGCCGACTGCTCCTGCGCCGAACTGCCCCGGTTTGCTCCGCGCCACGAGATCGTTTTTTTGCAACACACCGCCGAGCTTCTCAAGCCCACCAACACGGCCAGGTTGGCCTGCCGCATCCTTTCCAACGCGCGCTGCCTGACCTGGAATCGTGTGGAGACCCCACCACTAGGCCCAAACTCGCTCTTGATCTACCCCTTGGCCGGCGCCCCTATCCTGGAGGCCGGCGATCTGCAACAGCCTCGCCAGATCGTTCTTCCCGATGCGACCTGGACCCAGGCCGCCCGCATCGCCAATGTGCTGCGCTCGCGGGGGATGCCCGTGGCAACCCTGCCCGACGAGGTCCGCAGCCGCTGGGGCGTGCGCGAAGGGGGCGGGGCCACGCGGGTTTCTTCCGCCGAGGCGGCGGGGTTCGTCCTGGCGCTGGCGGGAGAGACGCAGGCCGCGCGCTGCCTGGTCGATGCGGTGGCCGACATCGGCCGCAAGATCATGGCCATGCGCGGGTTGCCCTGGACGGGCGGACAGGACTGACCACCCGGTTTCAGGACCCCGCGCAGCGAAAGCCCAGGAAATGGTTGCGGGCCCGGGGAACCAGGCGGCTGCGGAAGGTGGGGCGCAGGTAATCGGGCAGATCGATCCATCCTCCGCCCCGATACACCCGGAAGAATCCCGACGACGGCCCGCGAGGATCCTTCTTGGGGCTTCTGGAGTAATAGTCTTCGCCGTACCAGTCGGACACCCATTCCAAGACATTTCCTGTCATGTCGTGGATCCCCCACGCGTTGGGTCGGTAGCTTCCCACGGGCGCCAGTTCGTCCGACCGTCCGTCCCGGCAATCCATCTTGCGATCCCAGCTCCATCCGTTGGAAAGCGCCGTGCGATCCGCCCCGTTGGCGTAGAGGCAACCCTGGTTCGGATCGTCTCCCCAGGAAAATCGCGTCGTCGTCGCGGCACGCGACGCGTATTCGTGTTCGGCCTCGGTGGGAAGACGCAGACCTTCGCGTCGACAGAATTCGGCAGCCTCCTCCCAGTCGACGCACACCACCGGACGGTCCTTCCCCCGGAAGCCAGGCCCGATCGCACCGCCTTCTTCCCACTTGCCCGTGGTCAGCTCGAACACCGAGCAGGAGCCGTCGTCGGCGTGTCCCGAAGTCCCCATGGTGGCCAGGTACCGGCCTTGGCTGACTTCCAGGCGATCGATCCGGAAAGCGGAAAGGCAGACCTTGTGGGCGGGTCCCTCGTCGGGATCGCCATCCCCCCGGCCCATCGAAAAACAACCAGCCGGGACCTTGACCATGTCCTCCTGGCGCTCGGGGGCGCGATCGGAAGGAAACAGGACTTTCCCCTTGGCCTTGGCACCGCACGCGGGCTTGGACCATCCCGCGATCAGGATGACGGCAGACAGACAACAAAGGCCGATGCGCATCGGGAAGTTTCCCCCTTCGGCCGAGAGCATACCACTTCCGGCAAGCGAGGAGCCCGGAGGGCGATCAGGAAGCGATTCGCAGGGAATCGGATCTGCGCAGATGCCAGGCCACGGTGGCGGCGAGTCCTTCCCGGACTCCCACGCGCGGGATCCATCCCAGCAACGCTTTGGCCTTGCGGATGTCCGCGCTGGTTTCGCGCATGTCCGCCTCGTGGGCCGGCGAATGACGGACCAGCGCTTTCCTTCCCACCAGTTCCTCGATCCACTCCAGGAATTGATTGACGCTGGCGGGCTCTGGCCTCCGCCCAGGTTGACGATTTCGAATCCCGGCAAACCTTCCGAGAGAAGGGTTCCCCGGCAGATGTCGTCGACGAAGGTGAAATCGCGGGTTTGCCGGCCGTCGCCGTGCACCTCCACAGGCAATCCCTGCCGAACGCTCTCGATGAACCGAAACGGTGCCATGTCCGGCCTGCCCGCTGGACCGAACACCGTGAAATACCGCAGCACCGTCACACCGATCCCGTATTGGTGGTGGTAGGTGTAGGCCATCGCCTCCGCGGCTTTCTTGGAGGCCGCGTATGGCGAGATGGGCGTGTTGACGGGGGCGTCCTCGGAAAACGGCAGCGCCAATCCGGCATACAGACTGGAGGTGGAGGCCATCACCATCTTTGTGGATTGGTGTCGCCGCATGGCCTCCAGCACGTTCAAGGTCCCGTCGGCGTTGACCCGCAGGTAGGACCAGGGATCGACCAGGCTCATGCGAACACCCGCCTTGGCGGCCAGGTGGAACACCGTCTGGAACCGCTCCCGCGAAAACAACGCGTCCAGTCCCTCGAAATCCCGGATGTCCAGCCGCTGGAACCGGAACTTGGGCCAAGAGAGCAACTCCTGCAAGCGATGCTCCCGCAGCGCTCCACCCTCGCCTTCTTCCAGACTGTCGATGCCCAAAACGCCATCGCCGCGTTCGAGGATCATGGAAGCCAATCGGGAACCGACGAACCCGGCGACTCCGGTGACAAGATATGTCTTCACGAGACCACCTCCTTCGCTGATAGAAACCCCGCCACATCCCCTCCGAGCACGGCGCTGGGAATCACCTCGCATTCGGCCCAGCAGCCAGGACAGGCGCGAACCCAGTCCCGGCGGCGGCGGATCTCCTCGCCGTTCCAGACCGCGTCGAAGCCGTCCCGCGCGAGATTGCCCACCGAGGCGGAATTGAATTGGCAGACCGGAACGGATCCGTCCGGGAAAATCCTCAGGTGTCCGGTCAGCGCCTCGCAGCGGGGGTTGGGCCAGGCCTTCCCCTCCAGAAGCCGACCGCGAAGCCCGCGGTAGTAGTAGGATTTCGCCAACCGGCTGGAGCGCGGAAGCCGCGACAGATCCTGGTCCAACCTGCGCAGGAAGGCGTCCACCGTGTGCGGGTCCAACGGCACGACGGTGCGGAATTCCCCTGGGTGGCGCGGGGCCACGTCCACGTTCGCGGAGGTGGAATAGGTGGCGCTTTCGGCGTAGGCCACCACCACGTGGTGGGGAACCTCCAGGCTGGACAGCGCCTCGTGGAGCTCGCCGTACTCTTCGATCCCCCTGGGGTCCACGATGGTCTGGTTCACCGCCAGATCCACCTTCCATCGACGCCTCGACTTGGCCACGGCCTTCAGGGTGGCCATGGCCGAGTCGAAGGCGAAGGAACGACCGCGAATCCGATCGTGGGATTCCTTCGCACCGTCCAGCGAAAGCAGAAGTTGCAGCCGGGAGGATCCGCGCGACGCGCGCGCCTCCAGGAAGGAAACGATCTCCTCGGTCAAGAATCCGTTGGTGGTGACGTGCAGGAATCCGGGCCGGAGGTGATCCTGGATTTCGTTGACAAGAATCGCCAAGTCCTTGCGCACGAAAGGCTCGCCGCCGGTCAGACGCACCATGGACACGCTCTTGGGAAGCGTGCGGACCATGGCAAGGGAGGTGGCCGTGTCCAGCTCGTCCTTGGCGTCCTTTCGCCACGAATCGCACATGGAACACCTCGCGTTGCACCGGAAGGTGACCGTCCAGGTCAGCAGGCGAGGCAGAGGGCGCATTCCCAGCATCTTGCGGATGCGATGATCGACGACCCCCGCCGCCGCGCGGATCACTTCGCGCCCGCCGCGATGGAAGGGATGCCTTTGCCTTGCGCCGACCTGCGGGAAGGCAGCCTCGCGAGGAGTTCTTCGACGATGCGCGACACGTCTTCGTTTCCGCAAACCTCCTGGCGGGAGGCGATCGACCGGAATCTGTCGATGTCTCCAAGGAAGCGGGACAACGCCGAGCGATCGAAGGACTCCATCCGCACGGACATCCCGGCTCCCATGCGTTCCAGATGGAACCCGTTGATCCGCTGTTCCCAATTGCCCGGCTCCGGAAGCGCCAGGACCGGCTTGCCCAAGTGGATCGCCTCCCCCACCAGTTGGTTTCCGGCCGTGGTGACCAGGGCGTGGCAGCAGGCGAGGTCGTCCACGAACGTCGCCCGGTCCACCGGCCGAAACCACAGATTCCCCACCCGGTCCGATCGAGTCGGTCCGTAGATGCGCACTTCCCTCCCCGATCCGGCCAACGCGTCCAACACGGTCTGCGGCGGGTCGCGGCGCAGGTACGCGAGCAGGAATCCGTCGTCGCGCGGGACCTTCGCTCGGATGTCCTCTCCCAGCAGCACGCCCACCGCACGGACCCCCTCCGGCAATCGCGCATGGGAGGGTGGCCGGTAGAAGGAGGAAATGATGGTCATTTTTTGTCTCCAATGGAACGCCTTCACGAAGGGCACCATGACGGAAGCCCGCAGCCGAAGCCGAAAAGGGAGGCCTTCCAGCGGAAAGGAGGTCAGGAAATGCTGGTGATCGATGCTCGCGTAGGGAACACCCATCCGATCGGCGGCCCTGGGAAGCACGGGATCGAAATCGGTGAGCACCAAGTCGGGTCGTTCCATCAGGAATACCGGCCTCAATTCCTCCAGCTGCCTGCCCAATCCCGAAAACCATTTCAACGATCCCAGGAGACTGCGCACATACCCGACCCTTCCGTCCCTGCGGTAGCGGAAGGTTATCCCATCGATCCTGCGGATCTCCACATCGGTTCCGGAGAACACGGGCTCCAGCAGGGAATAGGCCTGTTCGGGCGCGAAAAGCACCACCCTGTGCCGCAACCGAAGGTCCTCGACGATCGCCTTGACCCTGGTGGCATGGCCACGGCCTTCGCCGGACATCGAGTAGAAAATCGTCGCCATGCTCCCAATAATGGCCAACGCGCAAGGCAAGGCAAGGCATCGCCCCGCAAGGCAACAGGATTGCAACCAACCTGCAACCGCCGCGAGCCTGCGGATCAGGACCTTTGCAGACAATGGCCAATTTGGACAACCATCCGTTCCGCTCCGCCGTTTCCCGTCTTTTGTCGCGGGGCATCCGATCGAGCGTCCCTGCGCCGTGCCGCGCCCAGGAAGACATCCTTGCCAGCCAATCCCGTCAGCTGCGGAGGATCCTTCGTTCCCTTGTCGGCACGGAGTCGGCGAACACATCGCCCCTGCGCGAGCTGTCCCGGCTTGCCGGCGAGGATCTGCTGGAGGCCTTCCGGAGGCAGGTTCCGCTTCGCCAGTACGGCGATGTGGCATCGGCCATCGATCGCATGCGCCGCGGCGAGCGCGACGTGCTCTTTCGGGGCAAGGCGACCGCCCTGGCCCAGACCAGCGGCACCACCTCCGCCGAAGGCTCGGGCGAGCGGTGGATCCCGCAAAACAAGCCTCTGCTGGACCACCATGCCAAAGGAGGCATGACCTCGCTGGCGCGGCTGCTGGAATCCTCCGGACCGGGCGTGCTCGATGGCCGGCTGCTGATGCTGGGGGGCTCCACGGCGCTGACCCGCAACGAGGCCGGCATTCCGGTGGGCGATCTCTCCGGCATCACGGTGGACCGCATCCCTTGGTTCCTGGAAGGCCTCTACGAACCTGGACGGGATTTGGCGTTGGAGTCGATCTGGAGCCGGAAGGTGGAGCGGATCGCCCAACGGCTTTGCGACCAGCATGTGACCCTGGTCAGCGGGATTCCCAGCTGGTGTCTGGTCTTGTTCGAGGCCATCTGCCAACGGCGCGGCGTGCACCGCTTGGGCGAGGCCTGGCCGGGACTGCGGGCCATGATCCACGGCGGAGTCTCCATCGATCCGTATCTGCCGCTTCTGGCCGAGCATCTGCCCCGCGAATGCCTTCTGATGGAAGTCTACCCCGCCAGCGAGGCGTTCCTCGCCGTGGGAACCCGCGCGTGGTCGCCCAGGGAAGGCCACGCACCGGATCTGGAGCTTCTGTTGGACCACGGCACCTACCTGGAATTCCTTCCCGAGTCGGAATCCGACCCGACGCAGGCGGTGGACGCCCGGAAGCTGGAAAAGGGAGGTCTCTACAAGGTGCTGGTCACCACACCCGGAGGATTGATCCGCTACGAGATCGGCGATCTGGTGGAAGGTCGCGATCCCGGCCGCATCCGGTTCGCCGGGCGCGTGCGGACCCGGCTTTCGGTGTTCGGCGAGCACGTGGAGGGAACGCACCTTTCCGAAGCCCTCGCCTCGGCGAGCCAGGCGACAAATTCTGTTGTTCGCGAATGGCACGTGGCCCCCATCCTGCCCGCTCCCGGATCTCCCTGGGGAGCGCACGAATGGTGGATCGAGTTCGAACGTCCTCCCGCCGACACCGCCGCCCTGGCCCGGTGCCTGGACGACCACCTCCGCCGCACGGTGCTCGACTACGACGCGCACCGCGAAGGGGACACCCAACTGCTCCCTCCGCGGGTGCGCGTGGTTTCGGCCGGAACCTTCCTGCGCACCCTCGCCTCCCGCGGCAAGCTCGGGGGCCAACACAAGGTCCCCACCGCCTGGCCCGACCGCACCTGGGCCGACAGCCTCACCCTCCACGACAGGATCTCCGCAACATGATCGTCCCTTCCCCCATCGCCCAGCGGCACAACGACCTGCGGCTGGAACACGCCCGAGGCACGGGCGCGTTCCATTTCCTCCTGGTTCCGGGACTGGTGCCGGACGGCCCGGAAACATTCCTGCGCCAGAAGGGGATGTTCCTGTCCAAGGGCGACGTGAGCACTGCCAACTGGCCCGACGAGACCTTTTCCCTGGACGAGGCGATCCGCGGGATCGAATCGTTCGTCGACCGTGCCTTGGTCGCGCGGCGCAAGCCCGTGATCGTCGGGGTCAGCGTGGGTGGCGGGATCGTGCTGGAATACCTGCGACGAAAGCGCGAAGAGGGGGCCTCGCCCGCATTGGCCGGACTGGTGCTGGTAAGTCCGCTGGTGTGCTCCGGCGACATTTCGCCGCTGTTGCGGCGATTGTGGGAGCCAATCGTCTCCGACACCGGGGATCCGGTGCGGGCCCTGGAAAAGGGCCGGAGCTTCTTTCGCCAGCTGGCCTCGAAATCGATCGGACAAAAACCGACACCCAAGGGATGGAAGGGCCTTTTTTCCGCGATCACCCCGTCGGGAATCGCCGAATTGATCGACGCCCCGATCCGCAAGCGCATCGAGCAGACCCTGGAGCGGATACCGCCGCAGGGGGCCATCGAACGATGCAAGGCGCTCCAGCAACTTCCCGGCCTGGAAGCGGGCGAACGGGTGAAGGACGGGTTGATCCAGGCGCCCACGCTGCTTTTGTGGGGCTCCAAGGAACGCCACACCCTGGACATGAACGGACCCGGCACGGGGGCCTTGTGCAGGCCGGATCTGGCGGAGCGACATTTTCCGTCCGCCGAGATCCACTGGATCTACACGAAAAAGGGGGAGCCCGTCCCCCATGCCAGCCTCCTGAAGCACCACAAGGCCTTCGCCCGACCCCTCAAGCGGTTCTTGAAGAGGCTCTGACCCGCGCCTCTACCGCCAGCGGAAGAGGCGAAGTCCGACCGACCCGGCAAGCAGCCCCCAGGCCAGCAACACCAGCACCCGGGGCAGGGCGTGGGCGAGTCCCGCGCCCTCGGAGCTGATGGAACGCAGCAGATCCGCAAGCACGGTGAGCGGGAGCCACTCCACCACCGGGTGCAGCCAGGAGGGGAATCGCGTCCAGGAGAAGAAGATCCCCGACACGATGGTCATGGGGATGGTCAGCGCGTTCATGATCCCGTAGGCGGCCTGGTTGTGGCCCACCCGGCTGGCGGCCAGCACCCCGATCCCGGAAAAGGCCACCGCACCGCTGGCGGCCGCCAGAACGAACAGGAAAACATTGCCGTGCAGGTGCACCCCGAACACGACCATGCCGAATCCCCACAGCAAGCCGCTCTCCAACGGAAGGATGACCATGCGCGCCAGCACCACCGAAAGGAGGATGTCCACCCGTGAAAGCGGCGTGGCGGCGAACAGTCTCAACAGCTTGCGCAACCGCAGGTCCATGAGACCGAATCCGATGCCCCAAAGACATCCGTTCATCAGCCCCAGCGCGAGCATGCCGGGAAACAGGAAGTCGGCGTAGTTGCCCGCACTGGCAACCGGAGCTTCCACCTTCACCCGGTTGGCCGCTCCAGCCAGAGTTCTCTCCACCAGCAGCCTGGCCATGACGCCATCCTGCGAGGCGGTGTCCACCTCCAGACGGATTCCGTCCGGACCGGTCGCGATCCTGCCGGCGACCTCTCCCCGCCGCAGGGCGCGCATGGCGGCCTCTTCGGAGAGAACGCGCAAGCGCACGGAGGGATCCGTCACGACCTGGCGCACGGCAGCGGAATCCGCCTGGGACACCACCAGTTCCGTCCCCAGCGGCTTCGGGGAAAGGAAGGCCAATCCCAGCGCCCACGAAAGCAACAGCGGGAACCCGAAAGCCCAGAACACCACGCCCGGCTCGCGGAAGAACTCCAGCAGGTGCGCCTTGGTGAAAAGATAGAGGGCCCTCGCGCGGGCCTTCCCGGAAAGTCTGCCGCTCATTCCACGATCCTCCTACCCGCCAGGCGCAGGAACAAGTCATCCAAGCTCGAGGCCCCGCCTCGCTCCAGAAGTTCCGACACGGTGCCTTGTTCCAGAATCCGTCCGGACTCCATCAGCACCACCCGATCGCACAGACGCTCGGCCTCGTCCATGAAGTGGGTGGTCATGAGCAACGTGGCGCCTCGTGCGCGCAAGCCTTCCAGGATCCCCCAGATCTGTCGCCGCGCGGCCGGATCCACCCCCGTGGTGGGTTCGTCCAGCACGAGGATGTCCGGCTCCCCCGCGATCGCGCAGGCCAGAGCCAATCGTTGCCGTTGCCCACCGGAGATCTTCCCGGCCAACTGTCTGCGCGCCTCGCCCAGCTCCACCAGCAGCAGCAGTTCTTCCACGCGTTCGCGGCCCCGGCCATGGAACGAGCAGAACAACTCCAGGATCTCCTCCACCCGCAGGCGTTCGGGAAGTTTGGCGTCTTGCAGACAGGTGCCGAGCTTGCCGCGGATGGATCCCGCCTGGGTCTTCCAGGACAGGCCGTCGATGCGGATTTCTCCTTCGTCGGGAGGGATCAATCCTTCGATCATTTCCACCAGCGTGGTCTTGCCCGCGCCGTTGGGTCCCAGCAGGGCCACCGATTCGCCTTTGGCGATGGAAAGATCCACTCCGGCCACCGCCGCGAGGGTTCCATAACGCTTGACCACGGACTGGACATGGATGGACGGTACGGTCTCGGTCATGGACGGGAAGGTAGATCCTGGCGGGCGAACGACCACTCGATCAGCATCAGCGGTAGTGGAAATGGATTCCAGCAACCAACGCCAGGGGAGATGGATGCATCGCAGGAACCGCACTCCCCCAGGCTGCTCGCACAGACGGATCGGAAGGATTTCACTACCCTTTCCTGGTCGCCATTCCCACCCCTCCGGCAAACAGGTCCTGCGCATGCCCAACGATCTTTTCGATCCCAGCCACGCCAACGATCCCGAACTGATGCGCCAATCCAAGGCACGTCCCCCTCGTTGACATGCGCATCGCATTCGCCACCCTTTTCCTGCTGGGCTGCACGTCGGCTCCGCCTCCAGTTTCCCAACGATCAGAAAAACCCATGAGCAAACTACCCACGATCGCCGACGAGGTTTTTTGGTCCGACTCGAATTGGATCGTTCCACTCCAAAACCGCATGGCCAACGAGTGCATTCCTGCGCGCGAAATTTTGATGCCTGGTTTCGCCGATCGCACGAAGACCTCGGTATTGCCAGCCTATCTGGTTCAAGCCGGCCCCTTCGAAGAGTTCCGCGAAGGATCCATCGCCGAAGAAGGATATTTTGTCCTGATCGACATCGATCGCAACGCCCTGGACCTGGCGCGGATCGACGATGCGGACGACTCTCCCGTCGAACCTCGATCCAAGGAGCCTCGCGAACCCACAGGCTCCCCCTATGGACTGGTGTTTTCCCCATTCGATCTCGCCGCCAGATTCTTTCCGGACTTTCCGCACGCCACGGGAAACTACCGAGCGCTCGGCATCCTTCCCTTGACGGCGACCCGTCCCGTCGCGTTCCGGGTGGGCGGAGATCCAACGGCTTTCGATCGGGACTTGTCGGCATCCCTCGCCCTGATCCCCGATCGCACAACGCTCCCACCGGAACTGCTGCAGGAAGACCACCCTTGGAAAGCGATGGCCGCGCCGCCATCACTCCCCGAAGGCCTTCGCGCGCGTGTTCAGACAGAATCCGGTCGAAACTTCCTCGAGATCGATTTCGCCCTGCCCGAACTCAGGGGGGAGCGTCTGCACCTGGAGCCCGGCGCCGTCCTGCCCTCGGGCAACCGCCCGCCCGAGGCGGTGAAGTGGATCCATGTCCTGGCCGCCGGAGAGGATTGCATCCAACCCGCGAAAGTACTGCTCCCGGTGGTGGGTGGAGCGCAGGACCCGCTGGTGCGCGGCCATGCGAAGATCGACCTGAATCGGCTCTTTTCCGGCATGGCCTCCGGCGATTTCCAATCGATCTACGTTATCTGCGGCCCAGCCGCCATCGGGCCGTTGGAACTGCCGTTGCGAAAACCTTGATCCCCGAGAACCAGCACTTGCACGAAAACGCCTTCGATCCCAGCCGAGCGGCCGATGGAAGCGCCCGCTTCCTGGTGCGCCTGGCTTTGGTCGCTTCCTTCTTCCTTTGCGAATGCATGGCCGCCACACCGGCTCCAATCCGATCGGAGACTCCCTTGACCGCGATTCCCGACATTCCAGACGACAAATTCTGGTCAACAGACGACTGGATCACACCCATCGAGAACAGGCTGGCGAACAACCAGATCCGCGCTCGATCCGTCCTGGCTCCGAAATACGTCGACCGACGAACGGCGACCTCCGTTCCCGCCTACATCGTGCAGTCCGGCCCCTTCGATGAGTTCAAGTTCGGGAATTTCGCCGAAGAGGGGTACTTCGTGCTGGTCGATCAGGATCGCAATTCGCTACGGCTCTGCCCCATCCATCGGGAAATGGACGAGCCCGCGAACCCGCGGAGGAAGGGCCCAAGGAAACCCGGAGCTGCGATCCACACGGTGCAATCCTCGGGATTGAACCTTTCCGGCAATTGCATCCAGGACCTCCCCCGCACGACGAGTCGGTTTCGAGTCCAGGGCATCCTTCCCTTGACGGCGACGAACACCTTTCCCTTTCGAGTGGGAGGAAATCCGAAGGACTTCGACCACGATCTGTCCGCCTCCCTCGCACGGATCCCCGATCGCAAGACGCTTCCTCCGGAACTTCTGCAGGAGGATCCTCCCTGGAAAACGATGGCCGCATCGCCCTCCCTTCCCGAAGGCCTTCGCGCAAGCATTATGACAGAATCCGGTCGCAGCTTCCTGGAAATCGATTTCGCCCTGCCCGAACTCAAGGGAGAACGGCTGCATCTGGATCCCGACATCGTCCTTCCTACGGGCAATCGAGCGCCCGAAGCGGTGAAGTGGATCCATGTCCTGGCCGCTGGAGAAGACCACATGCACCCCTCGAAAGTGCTGCTCCCGGTGGTTGGCGGTGCGCAGGCCCCGCTGGTGCGCGGCCATGCGAAGATCGACCTGGGTCGGCTCTTCCCAGGCATGGCATCGACCGATTTCCAATCGGTCTACGTCTTTTCCGGCGCGGCAGCTGTCGGCCCGCTGGAACTGCCCGGCCGCAAGCCTTGATCCCGGTGGACCGGCGCCTGCTTCACGGACTCTTCGAGCCTCGTCGGGAGGACAAACCCCAGCCGATGCGCCCAGCCACGGCGCGAACCCTCCGCCCATGGCTCGTTCTTCTGCTCCTCACTGGATGCATCCACACGACGACTTCCACGAAATCGCAACCTCGCGAGGGAACCATCCCGAACAACGACGAATTCTGGACCGCTCCGGAAAAAATACGCTTGGCCAAGGCCGATTACGTCAACAACGAGACTCCTGTCCGAGCCATCCTCGGTCCCGCCGTGGTGGATCGCGACCTCCGGTCGACGATTCCCGTTCTTCTCCTTCAAGGGGGAGGATTCGAGGAATTTCGCGACGGCTCGATCTCCTCCGAAGGAACCCTCGTCGTGATGGACATCGACCGCAACACGCTGCAGATCGATCCGGTGGACCGCTCCGAAAACGAAGGCGACGATCCATCGAACAGCAGTCCTCGGCAGCCCACAGGATCTCGCTACGCACTGGAATCCGTACCCGTGGATCTCGCCGAGCGGTTTTTCCAGGACTTGCCACGCACCACGGGCCGGTACCGGCTGACCGCGCTGGCGAGCGGTCGTGCCTCGACCACCCTCGAATTCCGGGTCGGTCCGGGCGGACCGGCGTTTGATCAAGAATTGTCACATCGACTCGCCCTGATCCCCGATCGCAGGACGCTTCCTCCGGAACTTCTGCAGGAGGATCCTCCCTGGAAGCCGATGACCGCACCGCCCACCCTTCCCGAAGGGCTTCGCGCAAGCATCCTGACAGAATCCGGTCGCGCCTTCCTGGAGGTCGATTTCGCCCTGCCCGAATTCAGGGGGGAGCGACTGCACCTGGAGTCCAGCGCCGTCCTGCCCTCGGGAAACCGCCCACCCGACGCGGTAAAGTGGGTCCATGTGCTGGCCGCCGGTGAGGACTACGTCCAGCCCGCGAAAGTGCTGCTGCCGGTGGCGGGTGGAGCGCAAGACCAGCTGTTGCGCGGCCACGCGAAGATCGACCTGAATCTGCTCTTTTCCGGTATGGCCACCGGCGACTTCCAATCGGTCTACGTCTTTTCCGGTGCTGCAGCTACCGGCCCGCTGGAACTGCCCGCCCGCAAACCCTGAATCACTTCCCCGCGCGCATCTCCTCGGGGGCGGACGCGCGCAGGTAGTTGGGCAGCGGGTCGCGTCCAGTGGATCGCAGATCCACCAAGCCTTGCGCCGGACACGTGCGCGGCAAGGGGACGAAATCCGTCCGGCATGCGCGCGACAAAGTCCGGACGGCCTTCGGCGACCACCACGCGTTCCCGCGCCAGGGAAGCGATTTCTTCCAGCATGGCGCGACGATCGGGATCACCGCCATCGCGGACGTAGACCTCGCCACGCAAGGCGTCCAGCAACACGAGGGGGTCCTGCCCCGCGAGGTCCGCATGGCGCGCCACCGCTTGCAGGCTGGAAACCCCGACCAACGGCAATTTCCGTCCAAAGGCCGCCCCGTGCGCGAAGGCCAGGGCGATGCGGATTCCGGTGAAGGATCCCGGCCCCACTCCGCAGACAATTTCCGTCACATCGGAAAGGCGGCACCCGATTTCCCCGGTGAGCTCGGATACCACTCCCGGAATCACATCGCCGCGCGCTCCGGACAAACGGCGTTCGGCCAGCACCCGTCCCTGTGGCGAGGCCAACCCCACCACCACGGTGGAAGTGGCGGCGTCCAAGGCCAGGATCATTCGGATTGCGCCTGGATCAGGGCTTGTCCCAGGACGCGCGCAGGATGGCCGTCACCAGGTCGCGATAGGACAGCCCTATGGCCGCCGCCTGCTGGGGGATGAGGCTGGTTTCGGTCATGCCCGGAAGCGTGTTCACCTCCAGCACGATCGGTCCGTCGTCGCCCAGGATGAAATCGGTGCGGCTGTAGGCGCGAAGCCGCAATGTGTCGTGGACGCGCCGCGCCAGATCCTGGATCTGCCGGGTGGTTTCCTCCGGAAGTTTCGCCGGAGTGATTTCTTCCGAGCCGCCCGGCAGGTACTTGCTGGAAAAGTCGAAGAATTCCCCGCACTTGGGCTTGATCTCGGTGGGGGGCAGCGCCGGGAATCCTTCCAGGACCCCGCAAGTCAATTCCCGTCCAGAGACGAATTTTTCCACCAGCACGCGTTTTTCGGTGGCGCAGAGCTTGACGGCCGCCTGCACCAACTGCTCTTCGGTTTTCACGATGTGCACGCCGATGGAGCTGCCGCCCGTGGGGACCTTCAAGACCAACGGGAGCTCGCCCCACTGGAACGCCCGTTCGGCGAAGGATTCCGGCCCCATCTCGGTGGAAAGCTCCATGGAGGCCGCGATGGGGATCTCTCGCGTGGCGAGGATTTCCTTGGTGCGGGTCTTGTCCATGGCCGTGGCCGAACCCAACACACCGGATCCGGTGTAGGGAACGCCGTGGAATTCCAGCAACGACTGCATGCGACCGTCTTCGCCCCAGTCGCCATGCAGCGCCAAAAACGCGCCGTCGCAGGGAAGCCGTTCCAAAGCCGGGCCCGCCGTTTCCGACCAGCCATCGGAGACATCGCCCACGGGCAGATCGTGCTTGCCTCCCTCGAAGAGGGGCTGTTCGGAGGGGGCCAGCGGCCGCGGCGGAAAGCGCCAGCGCCGATCGCGGGTCAGCACCACCGGCCAGGGCTGGTAGAGGGCCGGGTCCATCTGACGGACCACGCCGGTCCCGCTCTTGAGCGAGACGTCATGTTCGGTGGAATACCCACCCATCAACACCAAGACGGTTTTTGGCATCTCAACCTCCAGCGAGGCAGGAGTGGAACAGGGCAAGCAGCGGGAACCCGGCTCCGAGGGCGATGCTCGCGCCGGCGCACAGGAGAAGTGGAACCTCGGCCAGGAAGGCCGGTTGGATGTAGGGATGGACGGATCCTTCGGCGTCTTCGTCGACGACCGTGGCGCGCAACAGCCGAAGATACGCGCCAGCCAAGGCCACCGAACCAGCCAATGCCACGACCACACCCACCACCAGCACCGTCCCGAATCCGTCCTCCAGACCCGTGCGGACCACTTCGGAAAGCAAGGCCCACTTGCCCGCGAATCCGGCCAAAGGAGGGATTCCGGCTAGGCTGGAAACGCAAACCACCAACGCCACCACCACGCGGGGCCGGCGCTTCCAGGATCCCTTGAGGTTGGCAAGTGAGGTGTCGCCGTCGCCTGAGAGGATGTCCAGGGCCAGGAATGCGCCCAGGTTCGCCACCAGATAGGCCAGCAGGTACAGGCCCAACGCCGCGACGGCATCGCGGGTGATCCAGGTGGAGACTGCCAACAGCATGATTCCGGAATTGGCCGTGGAACTGAAGGCCAACAGGCGCTTGGCATCCTTCTGGACCAGGGCGGCTGTGGAGCCCACCGCGATCGAAAGGACCGCCATGCCCACGATCGCGTTGACCAGCGATGCCGACGGCAGCCCTGCCGCCGACGAGGGAAGCAGATCCGGAAGGATGTGGAGGATGGCCGCGAAGCCAGCGGCTTTGGGGACGGTGGAAAGGAAGCCCGCGGCGACCGTGGGGCAGCCCTGGTAGACGTCGGGACTCCAGAAATGGAACGGCGCCAAGCCCAGCTTGAAGGCGAACGCGGCCGCCACGAGCGCGACGGACGCGTAGACCGCGGGAGTCTGCAATGCGACCAACCGGTTGCCGATTTCCGTCACATCGAAGGTCCCCGCCATCCCCCACAGGTGGCTGATCCCGAAGATCGCCACCGCCGAGGCCACGGCACCGTACAGCACGTACTTGATGCCCGCCTCGCTGGCCTGCGGGTCACGGGAGCGAAAGCCCGCCAGACCGTAGCTGGAAAGCGAGAGGAATTCCAGTCCGATGTACATCGCCAACAGATGCTTGGCCGATGCCAGCAGCATCGCGCCCAAGGCCACAGAAAGAATCAGGAGAGCGGCATCACCAAGCTCGTCGCGGCCATGCATCGCGCGGGAACCGTTGAGCGCCAACAACGCGAGGAGGGCACCGCCCAGCGAAAACATCCGGATGAACTGCGTGATTGCATCCGGAACGAACGTTCCGTCGAGTTGCACCACGCCGGAAGGAACACCGACCACCCAGCACAGGAGCAAGCCGGCGAACGCGGAGATCGCGCAAAACCAGACCACCAGGCGCTTGTCCTGGACAGCGGTGCTCCACTCCAGGATCAGGCCAAGACAGATCGCCGTGGCGATCAGGAGTTCCGGAAAAAGTCCGCGCAACGAAACAGGAATGGCGGTCAGGATTTGCAGGAAAAATTCGTTCATGGGTTCACCAGGCTCCCTGGAGCCAGGCCATGTGGCCCCAAAGTGATGCGGAGGCGGGACCGACAACATCCTGCAACAGGGAGGGCCATACCCCCAACAGAAGGGAGAGCGCCGCCAAGGGCAGAAGGGAGGCCAGTTCGGTGCGGGAGAGATCCGCGAAGGCGGATTGCTCCGGATGGCGAAGTGGACCGTACAACACGCGTTGGACCATCCAAAGAAGGTAGGCCGCCGAAAGGATCACGCCGGTGGCGGAAACGAAGCCCGCCAGTCGGGTGGCATCGGCGCTCCAGGCGCCCAAAAGCACCCCCAGTTCCCCGACAAATCCTGCCAGACCTGGCAGTCCCGCACCCACCATGGCGGAGAACAGGAACAAGGCGGAGAATTTCGGCATCACCTGCGCCAAGCCTCCGAAGCCATCCACCCTCCGGTGGTGCGCCCGTTCGTAGATCACGCCCACCAGCAAGAACAAAAGGGAAGCCGACAACCCGTGGCTCACGCATTGGAACATGGCGCCAGTGATTCCCTGGGCGGTACCGGAAGCCAGCCCGACCAGGCAGAAGCCCATGTGGGAAATGGACGAATAGGCGACCAGCCTCTTGAGGTCGGTCTGCCCCAGCGCGGCGAGACCTCCCCAGACGATGGAAATGGCGCCGATCCATCCGAACAGCCACGCGGCCTGGGCCACGGCACCGGGAAACAGTGGCCAGGCCACGCGAATCAAGCCATAGACACCCAGCTTCAGCAGGATGCCGGCCAACACCACGGAAATGGCGGTGGGCGCCTGCACGTGGGCGTGGGGAAGCCAGGCGTGCAACGGAACCGACGGCACCTTCACGGCGAAGGCCACGAAGAACAATCCTAGGCACAGTCCCGCCAAGCCGATCCCGAAAATCTGGCGCTGGGCCCACCAGGGGGCCAGGAGCTTCCAGTGCAACATGTCGAAACTTCGGGAGAGCGGCACGTACAGCGGCAATTTCCGTCCGGCAGCGATGTCGGCCGATCGCACCAGGGACTGCTGGCCCCCGACCGCGCCGGTCATGACGGGAAGGCCGTAGAGGATCGCCTCGCCGCCGCTGCCGGTGGTCATGTTCTCGCGGACCTCCTCGGCGCGGACCACCATCGGAACGGACTCGCGCGGGGCCGAGACATTCAGGAGGAAGATGGCCAGAAGCATGGCCATGGACCCCGCCATGGTGTACAGGAAGAACTTCACGGCGGCGCGCTTGCGATCGTCTCCGCCCCAAACAGCCACCAGGAAAAACATCGGGATGAGCATGATCTCCCAAAAGCAGTAGAAGAAGACCATGTCCAAAGCCAGGAACGACCCGTAGACCCCGACGAACAACAGCTGGAACATCGCATGGTAGGCGCGAAAGCGAACCTTGGGAGCGTTGGCGAGGCTCGCGGCGAACTGGACGATGGCGGTCAGGAAGATCATGGTCGCGGACAACCGGTCCATGCCCAGATGCCAGGCCACGCCCCATTGGGGCAACAGCGGGATCCGCTCGCGCAGCAGAAATCCGGTGGTGGCCGTGGCCGACTGGGCCCAGAACAGCCCCCCGGTCAACACCAGCATCAAAACCGCGATGCCGATGGTGATGCGCTTTTGGAGATCCGATCGCTCGGGAGCGCACCAGGAGGCCAAGGCTCCCAGCGCGGGGATCGCGATGACGGTGGAAAGAAGGAGGGCGTCCATCGAGGGCCTTTACAGGAGAAGCAGGGCGAGGGCCCCGAACAAGGCAAGCAAGGTCCAGCCCGCGTAGGCCAGCGAACGGCCCGTCTGGAACAGGTTGGCGAACCGGCCGACCCACCGCGCCGACGAGACGGCGTTATCGACGATGGTGTCCATGGAAAGCCCCGAGCCAAGATCCGCCTTGGCCACGAGCCGGCCTCCCCGGCGGGCGATGCCCTCGGCGAAGACCAGGTCCAGGGCCTTGTCGACGAACCACAGGTTGGCCAGGAACTGCCAGACGAGATTCGTCGGAGGGTCGCGGCGAAGCCAGGTGGCCGTGGCACCGCCCTTGCGGGGATTGCTCACGTACAACCAGAACGCCGCTCCGAATCCAAGGCACAGCAGCGCGAAGGTCCAACCCATGGTGTGCAGGTGGATGTGGTGGGAAAGCTCGTGCGGCAGCGCCTTGACGGCCATGGGCGAACGCAGGACCCCGTCCAGCCAGCTCCCGGAAGAGAACGGATTGACGGATCCCGTCCAAACGAACTGGAGCGACAGGGCCGCCAGAACCAGAAGCACCGCGATCGATGCCTTGTCCGGATCGTGCGCATGGTCCCACAGATGTTTGTCGCGCGGCTTGCCCAAAAAGGCCACCAACCATTGGCGGCTCATGTAGAAGGCGGTGAGGGCGGCGGTGGCCATGCCCAAAAGCCACGGAATTCGCGCGGCCCAGACGCCGTCGCCCACCGACTGGGCCAGATAGACCTTGGTCTGGGCGGCGGCGAGGATGGCGTCCTTGCTCCAGAAAGCGGAAAAGCCGGGCACCCCCAAAATGGCCAAGGTGCCGATTCCTGTCGCGATCGCGGTGAAGGGCATCTTGCGGGCCAATCCGCCCATGCGGCCCAGATCCTGCACCCCATGCAGCGCGTGGATCACAGCGGCGGCGCCCAAAAAGAGCATGCATTTGAAGATGGCGTGGGTGTACAGGTGCGACACGCCCGCGCCGTAGCCTCCGGCGGCGGCCCCCGCGCCCAACCCGAGCATCATGTAGCCGAGCTGGGAGATGGTGGAATAGGCCAGCACGGCCTTGTAGTCCCACTGCACGCAGGCGATGGTGGCGGCCACGAAGGCGGTGATGGCACCCACCCACTGGATGGCCACCAATGCGTCAGGGGTGAGGAGCGGATAGATGCGTGCGGTCAGGAACACGCCGGCGGCGACCATGGTGGCCGCGTGGATGATGGCCGATGCGGTGGTGGGCCCCTGCATGGCCTCCGGCAACCACACGTGGAACGGAAACTGGGCGGACTTGCCCATGGCGCCCAGGAACACCAGCAGTCCGGCGAAGGTCAGGAGCCCCGCCCCCGTGAACCCCAGAAACGCCGCCTTGGAAGCCATCACGGGCCCCACGGCGACAAAAAGCGTCTTCCAGGCCAACGGGTCGCCGCCGGTGAATCCGGGCAACGACGACACCAGCCAGGCGAGCATGGCCAAGCCCGACACGAACCCGAAGTCGCCCACGCGATTGACCACGAAGGCCTTGAGCTGGGCCATGGCGGGATTCAGTTTGGATTCGTTCACGCCGGTGGCGTGGACGGGTTTGCCTGCTTGGTATTCGGGATCTTCCGAGGCCGGAGCCTTGTCGTGCCAGTACCCGATCAGCAAATACGATCCCAACCCCACCAGCTCCCAGCCGATGAACGCCTGCAGGAGGCCGGGGGCCACCACCACCGCGGTCATGGCGAACACGAAGAAGCTGAAGCTCGCGAAGAACCGCCCGTAGAAGCGGTCGTTGTGCAGATACCAGCGCGAGAACACCAGGACTCCCAATGCCAAGAATTGCACCACCAGGAGCATCGGAACGGAAAGGGCGTCCAGCTGGATGCCCAGCGAGAAGGTGATCTTGGCACCCGGAAAGGAAAGCCACGGGATGGTGCGGGTGGCCGGTGCGGCCACGCCCAGGGAAATGGCCAATGCGGCGATGGCCCCGATCGCCTGGGCGGCGATCGAGACGAGGTCGACATGGCTGGTTTTGCGCCAGAAAACGGCTCCGACCACGGCCGCGACCAAAGGCGCGCCAAGGCAAAGCGATGCCAGGGAGATCGAATCCATCTCAGTCTCCGTGCAAGGTGCGGACCTTTTCCAGGTCCACATCGCGGAAGGTGCGGAAGACCGCGAAGACCAGCCCCAAGGCCACGGCGGCCTCGGCGGCGGCCAGCGCGATCACGAACAGTGTGGCGACCTGACCCTGGGCGGCGGCTTCGCTCGTGCGAAACCGGCCGTAGGCGATGAAGTTCAGGTTCGCGGCGTTGAGCATCAGCTCGATTCCCATCAGGTATCCCACCGCGTTGCGTCGGATGGCGCAGGCGAGAGCCCCCAGTGAAAACAACACGGCGGACACGGCCAGATACGGAAGGAGCCGATCGGGCCCCGAAAGGAGAAACTCGATCACGTCGCGTCCTTTCGCACAAGCCCCAGAGCGGCGACCAGCACCACGGTCAGAAGCATCGCCACCACCAGAAAGGGTGCAAGCCAGCCATTGAGGAGAAGTTCCCCTAAGTGGTTTTGCGAATGGGAGGCGATCTGGCCTTCCCAGGTTTGGGTGGGTGAGCGTGTCGCGGCCAGTCCGGTGCCCGGAAGGTTGGAAATGATCCAGGCCAAACGGCCAGCCGACACCAGGACCGCGCTGGCGGCCAGTCCACCCAGGATCTTGGCGCCCAAAGAAGGGGGAGTGCTGCGTCCCAGCACGTCGCGGCTGAACATCACACCAAACAAGATCAGGATCAGGATGCCGCCCACGTAGACGATCATCTGGACCACCGCGATGTATTCGGCTTGCAAGAACAGGTAGAGTCCGGCCAGTCCCGTGAGGCAAGCCCCGAGGGAAAGCGCCGCGTACACGAGGTTGCGGGCGAAGACCGCCCCGGCCGCGCCCGCCAAGGAGACCGCCACCACGGGCCAAAAGAGCATGGTCGCCGCGTTCACGTCCCCGCCGATCCCGGAGCCTTGTCCGATTGTTGGGCTGCCTGTTCGGCCGCCAGTTGAGTCGCTTGCGCCGCGGCCTGTTCGCGCGCCTTCTTGCGATCGGCGCGGGTCTGGTCGGCCTTGGCTTTTTCTTCCGGGGTGTAGAACCCCATCCCGTAGCGGGCGAACAGGAATTGTCCTTTTTCCAGGTCCTCGATGCGGGACATGAATTGGCGATCGTCTTCGGAGCGACCGGACGGATCCTGGCTGGTCAGGAGGTTCAGTCGGTCCACGTCCTGCATGTCCAGGCGGACCTTGGTCTGGTCGGCGCGCATGCGAAACAGGAACTTCCCGCCCCGGGCGTTGACCAAATTCTTGGGATCCAGTTCGTATCCCTTGGTCATGGTCAGGCAGTCGGTGGGACACACCTGCGTGCACAGCCCGCAGTAGATGCACTTGGAAAGATCGATGTCGTAGCGGCTGATGCGGAACTTGGAGTTCTCGTTGAGCTCGCCTTCCATGGTGATGCAATCGATGGGGCATGCCCGCGAACACGACTTGCACAGCGTGCACCGGTCCACGTCGTTGAACAGATGACCGCGGAAACCATCGGGAATGTGCGCCGGCTGGGCCGGATAGTCGAGGGTCATGGCGTTGGCCTGCCCCTCTTTGTCTGTGACGTTCTCCCAGATGAACCGGGCGGTCATTCCCAGTCCCGTGGTGGTGGATTCCACCCCATCCACGATCTCGCGGACCCAACCGAGGATGCTCATTGGGCCCCCTTGCCTGTCAATCGGCGGATTTCGATGGGCGTCGGGGGCGCTCCGTAGCGCTTGGCCGCCACCACCAGCACGACCAAGGCTCCACCCGCCACCGCCCAGGAAACCACCCAGGCCAAAAGGTCGGGTCGGACCACCGGGGCGGACAAATACCGTCCGTAACTGATTTCCACCACACCGGTGCGTCGGGCGGTCAGAAGCTGGGTGAGCGCCAAGCCAAAAAGCGACACCAACGCCAGCGGCACGAGCTTGGTCCAGGAAAGGCGCATCACCTGGTCGATGCGAAAACGCGGCAAGGTCCAACGGATCCACATCATGACCCCCACCGAGACCAGCGCCTTGGCCACCAGGATGGCGGTGTGCACCAGGGCTTCCGCGACCGGAGGAAGGGATACGATCCATTGTTCCCCGATAGGAGACTGGTAGCCGCCCAGGAACATCGTGGCGAACAGTCCGCCCACCAGGATCATGTCGGCGTATTCGGCGATGAAGAACAAGCCCCACCGCAAACCGGAATACTCGGTGTGGAATCCGCCCACCAGTTCGGACTCGCCTTCGGCCAGATCGAACGGGGTGCGGTTGCATTCGGCCAGCGCCGCGATGTAGTACACGCCCGCCAGCAAAGCCAGGAACGGACTCTGGAAGAGGTTCCAGCCCGCGAACGAAAACCACCCGGCGTGGTACTGGCCCGCGATGATCCCCTGGAGGCTCATGGTGCCCGACCACATGCACACCGCCGCGATGGACAGGGCGATGGGGGTCTCGTAGGAGACGATCATGGCCACCGAGCGGATGCCGCCGAAATACGACCACTTGTTGTTGGAGCTCCAGCCCGCCTTCAGGATGGACACCGCGACAAGTCCTGTCACCGCGCCCAGGTACAATGCGGCCACCGGGGGGTCGCCCATGTGGAACCACTGGCTGAACGGGAACACCGCGAAGGCCAGGAACGCGCCTGTCAGGGCAAGGTAGGTGGAACCGTGGAACAGGAGCTTGTCGGCGCCGGCGGGAGTCATGTCCTCCTTGAGGAACATCTTGACGCCGTCGGCGGCGATGGAGCCCAACCCCCATTGGCGCACCTTGCCAAGCACGCTGGAAACCACAGGAAGGCGCTCGAACTTGCGGGCCGTGGCGCGGCGCTTCCACTTGGGCTGGAAGAACAGGGCCAGGTCGAACACGAGATCCACCACGCCCGTGGCTCCCACCATGGGGCCCTTGCGGCGCTGGGCGAACCCGGCGATCTTGCGTTCGAAGTACTGGGCCACGCCGGCGATGGGAAAGACGATCCCCAGCACCGGGGCGGCGCACACGAACAGGACGGCGGCCAACTGCGAGGCCACCAGCGGAAGACCGAACCCGGCGATCCACAGGGCGATGGAGTCGGAGACTGGACCGACGGAAAATGTCATCGATCCACCTCGGGAAGGACGATGTCGAACGATCCGATCACGGCCACCAGATCGGCGATCATGAGGCCGGGGACGATCTTCTCGAAAATGGAAAGGGCGGTGAAGGAACCGGTGCGGATCTTGATCCGGTAGGGAATCTTGGTGCCGTCGGAAACGATGCGGTAGCCCGTCTCGCCGCGGGGGTTTTCGCACCGGAAGTAGATCTCGCCCACCGGGGGCTTGCGAAGGGCCTTCTGGGCGGCCTTGGCCACGCACCAACCACCCACCGGGTCGTCGGCGACTCCACTGGCCGGAGGGATCTGGTCCAGGACCTGGCGACAGATCTTGATGGATTCCAGGACCTCAAGGAGACGGACCACGAACCGGTCGTAGCAGTCGCCCAGCTTGCCCTTTTCGCCGGCATAGCGGCGCCCCACGGGAACGTCGAATTCGAAGCGGTCGTAGATGCCGTAGGGACGGTCGCGGCGAAGATCGAACGACACGCCCGATCCGCGCAAGTTGGGGCCCACCAGGCCGTACGAGATGGCATCTTCCGGGCTGATGGCGGCGATTCCGGCCAGGCGTCCACGGAAGATGTTGTTGGTGGTGATCAGGCGGTTGAAATCCTTCATGGCCACTTCCAGGCCATCCAGGAAGGTGCGGACCTCGGCGATGGCACCGGGATGGAGATCCTGGTTCACACCGCCCACGCACATGTAGTTGTAGGTGAGGCGCGCACCGCAGGTCTTCTCGAAGATGTCGTTGACGTGCTCGCGCTGGCCCAAGGCATGGATGAACGGGGTGAAGGCCCCCATGTCCATGGTCATGGACCCCAGGCCCACCATGTGGCTGGAAATGCGGTTGAGTTCGGCGAACAACACGCGGATGTATTCGGCGCGTTCCGGAATCTGGAGCTTGGTCTCTTCGCTGGTGGCAAGCAATGCCTCCACGGCCAGCACCCAGGCGTGGTTGGAGTTCATGGAGCACACGTAATCCACACGATCCGTGTACGGCACGAACTGGAACCACTCCAGATTTTCGCCGATCTTCTCGATGGCCCGGTGCAGATACCCGATGTCCGGCTTGCAAGCGGCGATCACTTCGCCGTCGGTGGTCACTTCCAACCGCAACACCCCGTGGGTGGCCGGATGGTGCGGCCCCATGCTCAGGGTGATGAAATCGCCATCGCGTTCGATGTTCACTTGTATGGCCCCGATTCGAACGTTTGGCCCTCGCGCTTGAGCTCCACGCCACCGTAGGATTCCGGATAGACGTAGTCCTTGCGCAGCGGATACCCGATCCAGTCGGGGGGCATCAGCAGGCGTCGGAGGTCGTGGTGGCCCAAAAACGATACCCCCAAGAGATCGAAAGCCTCCCTCTCGAAGAAGGAGGCCACGCCCCAGACCGACTCGACCGATGAGATCTCGGGGGTTTCCCGAGACGTAGACGATTTGACGCACACTTCATGGCCATGGACCGACGAGGCGAGGTCGTAGACGCAGGCCAGATCGGTACAAGGCGGTGCGTCTTTGGCGTCCGTCGGAAATTTGAGGAGATCGACCCCGGTCAGGCAACACAAGGAGTCGAAAGAAAGATCAGGGTCCGATTTCAGGAAGCGCGCAACCTCGAGCATCTCGAGCGGTTGCACCGCGATCCACCGGGCCCCGTTGGGCGCTGAACCAGCCTGGGTCGCGGGAAAGCGCACGAGAACCTTGGCGAAAATCGCCTCGAAGCTCTGGGCCTTCCCTCGACACTGGTTCCTGGACGGAACTGGACTCATGGGGCCGGAAAAGTAGCCTTTTTGAAGATCTTCCGCGCGTCATTTGCTTTTTTGCATGCAAGAACCAATGGCAAACCACTTTCGTCCGCTCCTTTCACTCGCGGGCCCGCTCATTTTGTCTTCGACTTCGGTCACCGCCATGCAGGTGATCGATGCGTTGGTCGTGGCCCGTCATTCCGCCGAAGCGGTGGCCGCCTTGGGAACGTCCTCGATGGCGGTGGTCCTGGTCCAGGGCCTGTTGTTTGGGACGGCCGGATACTGCGGCACCTTCGCAGCGCACCACAAAGGCGCGTGCGACCAACCAGGAATTTTCCGATCCGCCTGGCTTGGCATCCACACCTCCTGGATTTCCGGCATCCTCGGGTTGATCTTGTCGGTTTTTCTGCCGGAAATTTTCCGGTGGGTGGGCCACGGCCCCGAAATCCTGGAACAAGAAATCCTGTACACGCGCATTTGTCTGGCGGGCTCGTTGTTTCCCGTATTGTCGGCGGCTCTCGGCGGCTGGCTGGCCGGAATCGGGCGCACGGGGCTGGTCACGGGTGTCACGCTGGCGAGTTTTGTGGTCAATGCCATCCTGGCTTGGATGCTCGTGCTGGGGCGGTGGGGTGCCCCCGAGATGGGCCTGGCCGGCGCGGCGTGGGCCACGGTCGCTGCCCAGGCTTTCGCGACCCTTCTGTACGGTGTCGTGTTTGCCGCGAAAGGAGGCCTCCAAAGCACCCACCCCCGGGTCAACCTCGCGCAGATGCGCCATTTTTTAGGGCTGGCCCTTCCCTGGGGGCTTCGGATTTCCGGAGAGGTTTTGGCTTGGACCTTGTTTTTGGTTTTCATGGGGCGGATGGGCACGGTGGAATTGGCTGCAACGACGGCGGTGTTTCGCATCAATTCCATCGCCTTTTTCCCCGCCTTGGGACTGGCCCAAGCCACCGGAATTCTGGTGGGACAGGCACGGGGAGCAGGCCGAGACCAGGATGTCCCCGCGATCGGGATCCAAGGATTGATCGTGGCCGAGGGGTGGATGCTGGTGATGGCCGCCGCCTTCATCTTCGGTGGCTCCTGGCTTTCGGGTTGGTTTCTGTCGCCCGGCCCCCAGGGTGCGGCCATTGTCGCTCTGGTGGCGATCTCCTTGCGGTACGTCGCGTTGTATTGCCTGTTCGATGCTTCCAACGTGTTGCTGTCGGCGGTCTTGTCCGCGACCGGCGACACGCGTTGGGTCGCCAAGGTCTTCGCCGCCGCATCGGCGCTTTTTCTGGTGGCATTGTGGTGCAACGACCACTTCGCGGGAGGCTACCACCTGGCTTGGATCCTGGCGGTGGTCTTCATCTTCTCGACCGCGGTGGCGTGGGGAATTCGGTTCAAGTCCGGCGCGTGGAAGCATCTTGACCTCATGCGGGAATCCACGGGCGGGATCGATCGTCCAGGGACCATGGAGCCCAAGCGCTCCGCATAAGGAGGAACCATGATTGGGAAAAGACTCTCGACCCTCGGGGTGATCGCGGTGCTGGCATCCAGCCTTGCCGTCTTCGCATGGGCAAAGGATGCCCGCCAGGGGGACTCCCAGGACTTCAACCGTCGAGAACGAATGCGGGAAGAACGACTCGCGAGCCTTTCTGCCGCGGAGCGGACTTTGGTCCAGTCCGTTGGGCCACTTCGCGATTCCTTGCATCGCGCCGTCGGAGATTACGCCCACAAGGTTCACCAGGGATCCCCCGCGCGCAGCCTGGTGGCCGAGCGCGCCCGGATCACCTCCCTGAAATCCGAGATCGCGCGTCTGGAAGCGATCGATCCGGAGGTCACCCTGGATTTGCTGGCTCGACTCCCCCCTGGGATGGAGAGGATGCGCGGTTGCCAGATGGGCAAGCCTTCGTGTCCCAAGATGGGCGATGGGTTGGATTCCACCCATCGTCAGCGCCCCCGACACGCGCCTCCACCACCCATGGAAGACTGACCCGCTTGAGCGCCTCCGACTGGATCCGATGGGTCGCCCTTGCTCGTGAAGGCGACAAGGATGCGTTCCATCGCCTGTATTGCGCCACCCGGCCGCGACTGCACAATGCAGTGGCCCATCTGGTGCCCTCGGATCTCGCGTCCGAAATCGTGCAACGGGCCTTCGTGCGTTCCTGGGAGCACCTGTCCGATCTCGCCGAAGACGCGGCCTTTGGGGGATGGATCCGTCGCATCGCCGTGAATCTGGTGCGCGACCACTGGAGGCGCGAGAAGGTCTCGGTGGAGCTTCCCGGCGACGACGACCCCCATGCCTTGGCGGACGATCAACCGGATCCCGAAAGCCTCTGGGAGACCCGGTGGGAAGCGGCCCAGTTGCGCCAGGCCATCTCGGAGCTCCCGCTCGCGTTTCGCGAAGCGGTGGTGCTCCACTACCTGGACGATCTTCCTGTGGAAGAGGTGTCCCGCATCCTGGACGTTCCCAAGGGAACCGTCCTTTCCCGGCTTTCCAGAGGTCGCGCCCGGCTCCGCCTGTCGCTGGCCGCTCTTCGCGAGGTGACGCAATGAACACCCCCCTCGATCCTGTCGAATCCGCTCTGCGCTCCCTCCCTCCCCTGCTGGGAGAAAACGACTGGCCCGATCTGCGCGAGCGACTCTCGCGCCGAAGATCCTTCCGTTCGCGCTTGCGACTGGCCGCTCCCACGTTTCGCTGGGTCGGTGTTTGCCTTGCGGTGCTGCTGGCGTTCGGATTCTGGCAAGCCATGCAGGGTCGGCGTTCCGTGGTGGCTTCGGAAAGCGGCGCCGAGCTGCGCACCTGGCTGGCCGCCCACCAGGACGCCACCATTTCCGAAAACGTGATCGACCCGTGGGCGGAGCCTGTCGCGGAGGCCACGAAATGATCCTCGCCGCCATGTTGACGATTCTTGTCTCCCGTGGGCCCGACGACTGGCTTCGGGAGGCCTTCCACGGAAGGCCTGGATCTTCTTGGAGCGCCGTGGCCACCCTCGAACACCGCAAGGGCGATCTCGACACCGTCCGCGTCTGCCGAGAAGGCACTTCGGAACGTCTGGATTTCCGCCGCCGCTCCCTGTTCCTGGCAGCCGACAGTTCGATCTGGCTGGAGCACGAGCGCAAGACCGCCCGGTTTTCGCCACGGCATCTGCCGCCCCCGCCTCCGCCCAACGGCCCGAAGGTCGTCGGACGCGCGCAGCTTTTGGGGCGGGAGGTCCTGATCCTGGAAATGGCACCGCCTCGCGGAGGCACGCTACGCTTCTGGGTAGACACATCCCTGCCTGCCGTGCTCAAGTCCGTCTCCGTGGCCGCCCCCCCCGAGGATTCTCTTCCGGGTCCGCCACCGCAACGCCAATTTTTGTCCATCCAGCCCGGCGTTGGTTGTCCGGCCGGATCGTTCTCGATCCCTGCCGGCTACACTCGCCAACGCGGCGGTCCAGGTCGACGCGACGATTCCACGCGTCGCGAAGGGCCCCGTCGCCACGAAGTCGCTTCGCAGGAGGAGCTTTCGAAGGTGGTGGGATTTCCCATTCCGGCTCCTCCCTGGATGCCCCAGGGGTATGCGCCGTTGGATTTCGCATGGGTGGATGTTCGCGGAAGCAAAGCGGCCCAGGTCTACTACTCCAACGGGAAAAAACGCGTGTCCGTGTTCTGGAAACAATCCAACGAACCGCCTCCCTACTGCCCGGCTGGCGGCTGCAAGGATGGCAGGGGTCGCGTGGTGGTCTTCCACAAGGTGGGCCGGTTGGGCCTGGCCGTCACCGGCGACCTCCCTCCCGAAGACCTGGAAAAAATCGCCGGCCTGCGAAAGTAGGGCCGGCTCGACCTCAGCCCACCGCGGCTTCGAACTCCTCCACCAGCGACTCGATCGCCCGGTTGCCGGCCCGCCAGAAGTCTTCGTCGAGCGTGATGCCCACCGCGGCGCAGGCCTCGGCGGGATCTTCCGATCCGCCTTTGGCCAGAAGCTCCAGAAAGCGCGGCACGAACGCGTCGCCTTCTTCCACCCAGCGCTGGTACAGGCCCAGCACCAGAAGCTGCCCGAAGGTGTAGGCGTAGCAGTAGAAACGGGTGTGGATGAAGTGCGGGATGTAGCTCCAGCCCCATCGGTAGGCGGGGTTCATGTCCACCGCCTCGCCGTACAAGGCCGCGTTGGCGTCCCACCACTTCTGGCAGATCTCGTCGCGGGAAAGCTGCCCGCCCTTGCGCCCGGTGTGCACGGAAAGCTCGAACTCCGTCAGGACGTTCTGGCGATAGGCGGTGGAGAGCGCGTCCTCGATGCGCGAGCACAAGAGCGAGCGGCGACGGACAGGATCTGTCTCCTGCGAAAGGAGCCTGCGGTTGAGGAGCATCTCTCCGAACACGGAGGCGGTCTCGGCAAGCACCAGCGGGGCGTCGTAGAAGAACAACGGCTGGTTGCTGGAGCGCCGGTAGTGCACGCCGTGGCCAAGCTCGTGCGCCAGCGTGAACACGTCGCGGATCTGGCCGGTGTAGTTGAGCAGGATGTAGGGGTGGTGCCCCGGCCAGGTACCGGAGCAGAAGGCGCCGTCGTCCTTGCCCACGCGGACCTCCGCGTCGATCCAGCCCTTTTCCACGAAATCGCGGGCAAGGCGCGAAAGCTCCGGAGAGAACGCCTCGTAGGCCGCCAGGACATGCCCCACCGATTCCGGCCAGGAATACTGGGCGTCCGATGGCGTGATGGGTGCGTACAAATCGGTGTTGGCCAAACGCTCCATGCCCAACAGCTTGGCCTTCGCGCGCCAGAAGCGCTGGGCCACCCCGTAGTTCTCGCGCGTCACGCGCATCATGGTCTCCACAACACTGTCTGGCAGGGAATTTCCCATGTGGGTGCGGGCCATGGGGTGCGGGTAGTTGCGCATCTCGCAATCCACCTGGTGGTCCAAGGCCAAGGTGTTCAGGACATGCGCAAGCACCAGTCCGTTTTTTTTCGAACACCGACAGAAACGCCTCGTGCGCGGCCTTGCGCATGGCGGGGTCGGTGTTGCGGCTGAAAGCGAGCATTTCGGCGCCGGTGCGATCGCGCAACCCCGTGCCGTCGTCGAACGGAAAGGAAAGCGAGTTGGTGAGGTCATCGAACAGTTGGGCGGTCGCGGCCCTTCCCGTCAGGTCCTTGCGGCTGGACAGGCGCTCTTCCGGCTCGGACAAAATGTGTTCACGGTACTTGCGCACTTCGCGCACCCAGCGCTCCAGCCGCTTGGCGCGCGGCTCCACCCACCAGGACTCCACCACGGAATCCTCCACAGCGGCGATTTCCACCTGCAAAAACGAGGTGGCCGCGTCGCATTGCGAAGCCAGTTCGCGCGAGCGCGCCTGGGCGGCACCGATCGCTTCGTTGCGGGCATCGGCGGCGTAGGCCAACGAGGTCCACGATCCAACCCGCCACAAGGCGGTGGAAAGCTTTTCATGGTCTTCCAGCAAATCCGCGATTTGCGCCGGCGAAAGCGCCGCCACCTTCCCCTTCCAGCGATCGGAAAAGATTTTGGTGTCGGCCAGGACCTGCTTGAAATCGGCATCCAGACGGGGATCGTCCGGGCCCAGATACAGGGAAGAGAGGTCCCAACGCACTCCGAGGGCGGAATCTTGGGCGGTGATCGATTGGGAGGCGGTTTCCAGCATCCACGTTAAGCTACTCAAGTGGCCTTGTGGCTGGAACCCTTGCCGTGCCCCAAAGCTTCATTTCGTGTGCACCACCAGAACCCAAGCACCACCAAAATGGTCTCAATTTGGAATTGTGGATCAATAGGTCAAGCGGACGGCTTGTTTTTGGCGTACGTTGTTCCGTTCTTCGCCGCGGACTAGACTTTCTTGCCCGAGAGTCCTATCTTCCTTGGCAGACCGGTTTTCCCGAAAAACCCGGGCCATCAAATCCACTCATAGAGGTTCTACATGCAGAAGCTTCGCTTTCTTCCCCTCGCCGCGATGACGCTGGCGCTGTCCCTCTTCACCGGTTGCGACGACGAAGAAGGATCCGTGACCATCAACGGATTCGGTGTCGACAACGCCACCCCGTTGGTCGGACCCTCTTCGATCGCCACCAAGGGCACGGCCGATTTCGAAACCGACAAGGCGACTGTCTCCTACACCGTCTCGCCTTCGACGGGAGTCAACGTTCCCTCCGCCTTTACCATTGCCTCCGGCTCCAGCCTGAGCAAGCAGATCCCTTATTCCGCAGAGGCGGCTCCTGGCTCGTACACCGTGACCGTGACCGTGACCGACGAAGACGGCATTGCCGCCTCGCAGTCGGCCACCTTCTGCATCGGTGGCGCTTGCGGCGGCGGCGGCGGAACGCCCTTCGACAAGCTCGAACCCGACCTCGACGTGGGCGCCCAGTCCGTCAACGGCAAGGGATCCTTCATCGACGTGGACGGTGGAGAGGTCTTCACCGAAGGCACCAAAGACGTCAGCAAGGTTGACGCGGTCTTCTTCGCGGACGCCGCTGGACAGATTTCCTTGATGTCGCCCAAGTACGCGGCCACCAACAGCCTGGGCGGAGTCAACACCTGGGGCACCCAGCTGCAGACCATCATCGTCGAAGCTGGCACTTCCGAAATTGCCACCAAAGAAGCCGCTATGGCCAAGGTCAGCTCCGCCACCACCCAAATCGCCGCTGTGACTTCCGGCCACTACTACGCCATGAAGCTCTCCAACAACGAGTACGCGGTCGTCAAAATTGCCTCGCTTTCCGGCTCGGGCAAGGCCGCTGCGGGTACCATCACTCTGTTCGTCCAATAATTCACCGGAATTTTTGATTTGAACTCGAGCCCCTCGGCACTTCGGTGCCGAGGGGCTTTTTCTTTCTTGGGCTGGCGCTCACGGGAAGATATTTTTCCCCTACCTTCGCCGCCCACGCGACGCACTGATCTGCCATCCCCATTGATGAGAGGCCTTCGATGAGAACTCCCCGCACCTTGAGAGCCATTATTTTCCTGGTTGGCCTCGCCACCTGGCTCAGTGGATGTGAAAGCACGCCCACCTCCCCTGGCTCCACCCCAACGGATACCAGTAAAACCGCCCAAAAAGCGGGACCAGCGATTTTGCTTGCCTTGGCGCCCCAAGCTGCCGCCCCAACTCGCTTCACCCTCAGCGGCACCGTGGGGACGACGGGTTCGGTTTCCTTGTGGACCAACGTGACCTTGAACGGTGTCGATCGCTCCAGCGACTTTACGCTTCCCACCAGCCAGATCGTGACCGCACCGTTCGATTTGAGTGCCTTCACCATCGCCGCCAAGAGCACCGCGCAAGTCGGCGAATACGTTCTGACCATGACCGCCACGGATTCCCTGGGGAATACCTCTCGGGCGTCTTGTCCGCTTTCCCTGCGCTCGAAGGCCGTCGCAGCCCCGACCATCAGCGGATTCAGCGTCGACAACGCCTACCTGCCTGCCGGCCTTTCCTCGTTCAACACCAAGGGCTCCGCCGAATTCGCAACCGGCAAGGCGATTGTCTCGTACGCCGTTTCACCCGCGGCCAACATCACTCTTCCCGCCAGCTTCACCCTCTCCTCTGGAGGTAGCTTGGGCAAGCAGGTCGCGATTGGGCCAAACGTAGCCCCGGGCGCCTACTCGTTGACAGTCACCGTGACCGACGAGGACGGACTTTCCGCCTCGCAATCCGCCACATTCTCCATCAGCTCCTCCGGCGTGACTTTCGATATGCTCGCACCGAACCTCACCGTAGGCGCACAGAATGAACTGGCCGGTTCGTACATCGACGTTGATGGCGGCTTGATTTACACTGGCGGAAGCAGCAAACCAGTTGCTGAAATTGATGCGATTTTCTTCGCGGACGCCGCTGGCCAGATTTCGCTCATGTCACCGACCCATGCTGCTGCCAGCTCGATTGGGGGCGTCAGCGCCTGGGTTCGGGACCCTTCCTTGCTGCTCGGACAACGATTCGATTTTGATGGACCTTGGTTGGAAAATCGCCGCCAAACCATCCACTCCCCCAGGCTCCTACACGTTCCAGGTGATCATCACCGACAAAAAAAACCAAACCGCCAGCCAGACCAGATCCTTCCGGGTGACGGCCGATTCCGACTCCCCCGATCCAATCGGCGAATTGCGCATTTCTGGCTGGAACGGATGGGGCGACGTCACCTCGGTCGACTTTTCCTCTCCCTCCGGCGACCTGCATTTTTCAAGCAGCTTCGTGGAATTGTCCATCCGCATCCGAGATCTTTCCAATCACGATGTGACGGACGAATTTTTCGTGGAGTATCCATCAAAAATCACAGCCTCGCCTTACAACCTCTCGCGCATCAGCGTGATCGGCCGAGGTGCTTCGCCCGGTGACTATGTCATGGACTTCCTGGTGACCAACGCAGACGGCGTGGAACTCAAAAAACAATCCAGCTTCACGGTCCTCGATGATGTCGATGGTGATGACGACTTTTTCCTGGAAGGTCCCGTGACGTTGGGTGCACAAAGCTCCCCCACGGCCTCCTACTTGCAAATCCAGGGCGGTACATTGAAAACATGGACCTCTTCGGGCACGAACCGACCGTTCGATTTGATCGATGTCGTCTTCGGCGAGGACGAGGACGGATACCTGTCGTTGATGTCACCCAGCCAAGCCAACATAGACGGGTTCAACCTTTCTGCCTGGCCAACCCGCAACACCACCGAATTTTTGGATCTCGGCTCCGCTTATCCCTCGAGTCGTTCCGAATTGTCGGTGCTCATGAGCGAGGGCGATTATGCCGGGGCTTCCCAAAAAGCGGAAGCGACCCCAGGGCACTATTATGGCGTGCGCCTGGCCAATGGCGACATCGTGGTGCTCCATGTGACCTCGATCAGCGGGTTTGGCAGCAGCGCCGAAATCGAGCTCGAGGTGCTTTACTAGCCTTTCCACTAACGCTGGTGCGGCCATTTGTCGGCCCTCCGGCAATCTCGCATTTCCGCAAACGCATCCAGGAAGGTATACTCCTGGATGCCTGCCTCCGGTAACCGGGGGCGAACCTTCTCTTCATGACCAGATCCACCTTCCACATCGCCATTTTCGTCGGGTTCTGCCTAGGACTCTGGTCTTGTGTGCCGACCAACGAACCTCCCCGATTTCGCGAGGTGAGACTGGCCGGAGCCTTTTCCGCCAAGGACACGGCAAGAGCGTTCGAGGGAGCGATTTCTGCTCCTGCTGGTGGCATTCATTTGGATTTCAAGGTGTTCGAAGGCGCAGTCGATCAGACGGAGCAGTTTCATCTGTACGGAGCCGCCCCTGCGACCTCCACCACCTACTGGGATCTGGCCAAGGATGCCCAGCTTCGTCTGGTCAATCGCTCGGCGGCCACCGGCGAGTACGACCTCCTTTTGATCGTGGTGGATGTCGACGGCATCAGCGATTCGATCCACGTTCCGTTCACGGTCGCTTCCGCTGCTTTGCGCTATGGCGCATGGGTCCCCCTGGAGATCAATCTTAGGCTGAAAGATGGCTTTGGAGCGGATCTCGAACGAGGCAAGTTGGTCGCCACCACCGACCCCCTCGCCAAGAACGCAACGTTCTTTTTGGCCTACAAGCGATCCAATTCCGCTGCAGGCAGTTATTTCTGGATGGAACTGGTTTCACCTTTCCTCGCAGACCCACCGCTTCCCGACGCCACAAACGCACGCGACGACGTCCGATTCCTGGATGCCCCGGCCATCGACCCCGCCAGCACGCCGTCCCAGATTCTGAGTCAACTCGATTCGAAATCACCGCCGGAATCCTTCGCCGTCCTGACTCCCCACCGGGCCATTCTTCTTTCCACCAGAAGCGGACTTGTCGGGAGGTTCTCGGTCGATTCCCTGGTGACCAACCCGACGACAGGATTTGTCAGGCTCAAGGGAGCCTACGCCCTCCCCTTGTGAAGGCCAGCACGCAGGGGCGTCTTTATGGTGACTGCTCAGGCGGGAAGGGCTTTGAGGCCTTCCACGTTGTCCACGAAAAGCACGACGCGATCCAGGCTGACGATTTCCAGAAGATGGCGAACAGCCAGATTCGCGCCGATCAGCACGAGACTGCGCCCTTTCTTTTCCAGATCCTGTTGCACCTGCGCCATCACGCCGATCCCGCTGGAACCGATGTAGGCGAGCTCGGAAAGATCCAGCGCCAAATGCGACTCCTCGCGCGCCAAGCGATCGAACAAGACGGACCGCAGCGTCGCCGCGTCGGCGAAGGTTTGGATCTCGCCGACAAGGCTCAGAATGTTCCAGGAATGAACCCGACGAAACGTTAGAGTGGCCATTGCTCCAATGTCACACCCTCGCCCGCCTTGTGCAAGGTCTCCTTCCGGTTGTGGTCTCCGAACACAGAAGCTCACCGAAACCAATTGCCAGTTGGGCAACATCCAAATTATCGTTCCCTTCATGCAGTTGGAAACCGGTCACCTGTCCGGAATGAACGTGGAAATCCTTGTCGGTGCCGAAGACGACCTCCCTCAGATCGAGCACGCCTACGTGGGCTCGGAGTTTGCAGATCTGCTCGAAGCGGATCTCTTCAACGTGCTCTTGGTGACCAACCAAGACTCGTCGGAAGTGCTCAGGGTCTGTGGGGAGACGGACGTGGTCGCGATCCTCTACACAAACGGCCAGAAGCCCAAAGGTCCGGAAATCAAAAAGGCCAAGGAGATGGGCATCACCATCTTCACCACCATGCTCAATCTAAAGGCCGTCCAGCTGTCCTTGAAAAAGGACATGCCGGAAGTCTCGATCAAGGACGCGACCTGATCCGTTCCTGCGCTCGGGCCCGACTCCAACCGAATACGGCGAGCGCGCACCCGACCAGGTCCACTGCGAAATCTTCCCAGCTCGCCGACCTGCCTGGGGTCAGCGACTGGTGCCATTCGTCGGTCGCGGCAAACAACCCGACCCCCAGCGGAACCAGCCAAAAGGCGTACTGTTTCCATCGGCCCGCACCGAGGCAGCAAACGTATGCCAGCACTCCAAAGGCAGCGCCATGGATGACTTTATCCCACGGCGGTGCGATGCTCACTTCGTTACCCGTCTTCGAGGAACCCCAAAGCTGCATCGATGCCCCACCGATGGCCACCGCGCGCCAAAACCAAGTTTCGATTTTTTCATTCATCGCCAAGGCAATTTGCATCCTCGCGCCATGCTTGGCATCACCAAGCTTGGCGGAAACGCCATTGAGTTGGGGCGCCAGCTGGGATGGCATGGGCCTGGGGATGAACCTGACACCTGGGCCGTATTATCGGAGCCGGGTCGGCTTTTCTCCAAACCATCTGGGCGGAAACCTTTGGTACCACCTCGAGCCAGACCTGGTGGGGATTTGCGGCATGGAATTGACCTCCTGGAACCCCGACCGAACCTCTTCGTTGTTCATCGGCCAGTACACGGGAGCCTTTTCCAAGATTTTTCCCTCTTCGGATTCCTTGCATACCTTGGATCTGTCGCTGCGGCTGGGGGGCGAACGCCAAACCACCGTCCTCGATACGATGCGCCAATCTCCTCCCCGAGGGAGCCTATCGTGGGATTGGCAGATGGGATTGCGGGTCGGCTATGCCCAACAAAACGGGAAGATCGGCACTTGGTTTTCCTGGGGCCCGATCATGAGTTGGCGCAGCTCGGGGAAAGCCACCGGAGTGAGGTGGCTGCTGGAAGCCGAAGCCGGCACCGCCCTGGACCTGCGCGATCTTTGGTCCGGGTCCCGCGCGGCTACTCGAACCTGGAACCTCGCCATCCGTCTGCCCGTGCGGTTCGATCCTCTCGCCCCGAGGCTGCGCAGGCGCGACTACGTGGAAGAGCCCCAATGGAGCTGGGGACTTCTGGTGGGGCCATCGGTCCTATTCTGAAATCGCCCCGAGGACCTCGTCCACGTGCCCTTTGACAGAAACCGGCGACCAGACCTTGCGCACCCTGCCATCCGGCCCGATCAGGAACGTGGAACGGACGATTCCCAGAAATTCCCTGCCCATGAATTTCTTGAGGCGCCAGATGCCGTAGTTCTGGCAAATCGCGCCATCCGAATCCACCAGTAGATCGAATGGCAAGGATTTCTTTTCCCGGAAGTTGTGATGGCTCTTGGCGGAATCCTTCGAGACTCCCAAAACAACGGCTCCCGCCTTGGTCAAGCGCTCGAACCGGTCCCGGAAATCGCAGGCCTCCGTGGTGCAACCGGGCGTGAGGTCCTTGGGATAGAAATACAGGACCACCCACTTGCCCCGAAGTCCGGCCAAGTCCACCTCCACTCCGTCCTGGTTCGATGCGCAAAAGGCCGGTGCGGCGGCCCCGATCTCAGGCATGGCCATGTTGGATCCCCTTGCTTGACAGAATTTGCAAAGACTCTTGGAACGAAGTGTCGCAAGCGACGGAGTGGATGAGCGCCGCCTGCCTGGCGATGGCCTTCCACAAGGGGCCGCGGCGATCGCGGATCCGCTCGGGCCAGCGATCGAAATCCGATTTCAGGAGGATCGCAGGCTCCTCGAATCCATCCGAAGAGATGCTCGCTTCGCGCGCTCCGTCCTTGTCCAGCACCACGACCGAGGTCGGCTCGCTCCCCAATCCCAGGTCGAGCGTGCCGTGGTGTCCCTGCACCGAGGCCGCGCGGACCGATCCCCGTTCCAGCAGCACCTGCGGAAGCCGGTGGGCGAAGGTGCCGTGGGAAATCCCCACCAGCACAGGCGCGTCCAACAGCGGACGGACCACTTTCTCCAGGGTGTTGAGGATGGTGCGAAAGCCCAGCTCCGCGCGCAAGCGGGAGAGCCCCGACCAGCCCGACACCAGCTGGGACACCGTGAACATGGGGCATTCGCCCTGGGCCAGCCACGGGTCCAGGCGCAGGACATCTTTTGTCTGCTCGACGGAACGTGTCTGCGGAAACAGGCAGCCGGGCTCCCACACCACCACCGGATGGCAGAGATCCGACCTGCGCAGGTAGGCGCAGGCCAACAGCGAAACGACACCGGCTTTGCGGGGGGTGTCGAAGGCGAGATTGACCACCACCGGACGGGCTCCCGCCTCGAACGTGACCGGAGTGGATCGCTGGCGGAGTGCGCGGGCGGCACCGACAAGTTCGTCGACGGTGGTTTCCTTGATCCGCAGCGCCTGCAGGAAGGCTCCGGCCTGGGCCGGCGTGAAGCACCCATCCAGGAGAGCGCCGATGGCTTGTTCCGCTTGGGTCGCGTCCAAATCGCGGGCAAGAGTCTTGCCACGCCCCACATGTTTGATCCAGGTGCGAATGTTTTGGTCCATAGGTGTCCTCCAAGCTACAAGAATCCGTCTCATTTCACGTACGCCCGATTGATTATATTCTTCGGCATGCATTCCCCCCGCAGTCGCTGCCATAGCCACATCCGCGCGCGTCTTTGCGTTGCGGTCCTTTCTTTCCTTCTACCCATCGGATGCCTGGATTCTTCCACCGATGACCCGCCCCCGCCTGTCCAACCCGACGGCATCGTGCACATCGAGGTGGTCCCTTGGCGTACGCTGGCCCCGCGAAGCATGGGCATCGAACCAGGAGGGCGCCTGATCGTGGAGCTTCGCGATCCCGCCCGCCGCCGAAGTTGGCTCGATTCCGTGGAATGGGACGCGACGCGAACCGCAACCCTTTCCTTTCGCGGCATCCCCCAGGGTGGCAACTATCTGTTGGTGGGACGTTACCGGGACGCCCAAGGGCGGTTCACGCACACGGATTCCCTCGCCCCCGTGTCGGTGTCGGTCGGCGAAGCCACCTCCATCCAATTGAGGTTGAGGGCACTGATCGGGCGACTCGTGTTCACGATGCCTTCGGTGCCCGCCAACGTGGATTCCCTCCTGGCCATCTGGAAGGAAGGTTCGCGCAGCCGCAGCGCCGTCGCCAGCCGCGGAACAGGCGGGCGGACGGTGTTGCGCCTGGATTCGCTGCCGGTGGGAGCGACCGGCAAGGTCGCCTTGCGCGCCTGGAATTCCCTGGGCGACACCTTGTTTTTCCTGGACACGACACTTTCCGTCCAACGCGACGCCGACCAATCCGTGAGCCTGGTGTGGCGCGACGCTTCGGCCAGCCCCGGCGTGCTCGCCACGGCCATGCCGGGCGGAGAGGTTTCCGCCACCCTGCGTTTTCCCGGCGAGAGCGTTCCCGATGGGCGCCTGTGGATCAGCGGGCTTTCCGATTCCGGTGGCGCCGATTGGATCCTGCTGGAGAACCCCGGAACAGGAACTGTCAACGGCACCTGGAAGGTCCAGCACGGATCGGAGTCGGCAAGCATCGAGGCGAGCATCGAGCCGGGTGGAAAGTTGATCCTGACCCGGGCCGCCTGCGAAACGGCGTGGACTCCCGGGCATGTCCTGCAAGGCCCCATCCCCCTTGCCTGCGGAGTGGATCTGCCGGTGTCGTGGTCCACGCCCAGCACGCTGTGGGAACTTCGCGACGCGACCGGAAGCCTCGTGGACCAAGTGCTGGTGTGGGATGGCCAAAACGGATGGCCGGACCTCAACGCATCCAGCGCGCGCACCTTGCGCCGCCGAGGAGGTGAAGCCGGCATGGACGCCATGGCGGGACGCTCCTGGTGCGCGTTGGCCACCGCCGATCCCGCCAAGGGATGCCCATGAGACCGATCCTATAGGGACCAGGCCATGGAGATGTGGTGCTGCCAGCCCAGGATGGGCTCGCCTTCCATGGCCCAATCCAGACGGACATTGCGCACCCCGCCGCCAATTCCGACAGAAATCGTCCACGGATTGGCGCGAAGGCCGGCGCGAAACCGCAATGGCTCCAACCGAAGCTCCTGCCCCATCTTCCCCGACCATCCCCACCCCTCGCGACGTTCCAAGGAAACATCTCCCGCCCACGAAGTGTCCTTCCCGCTCAATGCCGCGCCCAGGCCCACCAGCCAAGGCTGGCTCATGCGGCCGCTGGTCCAAAGCGAAGGATCCTCCAGCGAGGCCGCCAGGGACAATCCCTCCACCACTTGCGCGCGAATCCCCGCCGCCCCTCCCCAGGGCCCACCCAAATTTTCCCCTTCCAGGTTCACATGCCCCGCACGCAACCCCGCGCCCACCGCGATGCTCCCGGATCGCCAGGCCAGATCCGCTCCCCAGGCATCTTCCCGGTAGATTTCGCCGGCCCCGAGACTTTTCCAGCGCACCGCCAACCCCAAGCCGCCCCATGGCTTCGCCCGCGCCCAAAGACCGCCCAGCCCCAGATCGGAAAAGCCCAGCGGGCGCGTGAGGCCGCCGCCCAGCTCCGCGCGGTTGGTGGCGACGGCCGCCAGGGCGGGATTGGCATCCAACGGATCGCCATCGCCTGCCCAGGCCACCGAAGGCCCACCACGCCCTTCCACCGCGGCCGCCGGCAGACGCGCCTCGAAAGCCGCAAACCATGAATGCACCACCAGGACCCAGATCATGGCCTACCCACCGCGACCCAGATGCGCCGCAGATCGGGTCCGCTGCTGGCCACCAGGACATGCACCCCTGGCGTCAGATTCCGTCCCGCCACCCGTCCATCCCATTCCAGCACGCCTTGGGCCGGGGCCAGTCCATCGAAGACCACTCCAAGCGAACGGCGGGCCAGGTCGAACACCTCCAGCCTCACGCGACCGCTCGCGCGAAGTCTCAACAGATTGCGACCGCCCGGGCGCACCACCTGGCGCACCGCCTCCAGGACGAACGGATCGAGGGTGGATTCCTCCGGCGGTTCGATCCATCCCGGGCTCGCGCCCAGGCTGGCGCGGGAGGTGCGCCAGGAGACCGCTTCTGTGCCGGCACCAGAGCCGGCCACGCGCACCCGGCTGCGACCGCGAGGCCATTCCCCCCAGGTTTTGGCGGACCATTGGACGGAATCCGTCGTGTTGCCGGCACTGTCATGGAGGACCACCATGTCGGATTCCATCGACAATCTTCCCCAGGAAGCGCTTTGCGCGCAAGGGATGTCCACTCCTGCCCAGGCCTCGCGCAGGCCGCGACAGTCCGACGAAACCACCAGCACCCCCGAGGCGGGAAGGAACGAGCCTGGAGGCAGCGGGCGTCGCACCTCCTCGTCCCAAAGACTCCAGCCTTCCAGTCGCGTGCCTGGCGCGCCGGAAAGCTCGATGAATTCGGGAAGACCAGCTCCAGGACTTGCCTGGATTTCGGAAAGACGCACGGCGGCCACGAGGGCGAGAATCGCGGGGAGGGGGAACATGGACATGCAACATATCCTGTCCGAGCTCTGTTTTTCAAGTGGTGGATTTTCGCTGCCGTCCTTTTCGTGGGTTCCACCGGGATCCCGGCCCAGGACTCCTGGTGGATCCAAGACGAACTCTCGATTCTGGATGCTCCCCTGGACGAGGAAGATTCGCTGCGGGAATCGCGAGGCGGATTCCACCTGACGGGATCCTCCACTCCGACCTCCTCGACGGCCCGCTCCTGGGCCCGCTGGGACGACCGGACGGGGATAGGCTTGCAATGGGCCAGATCCCAACCCGGCGGCCTGCGACGGCGCCGGATCGAGAGTGCGACGGAAAATGTCTCGTGGTCGGCCGGAGACCTGGACCCTTGGAACGATGCGCCGCTTTTGGAGGGCGTTTCCCGCCAGTGGGGTCCGTCCACCCTGGACGAGCAGGAGGCGTGGCGGAGGGGGTCGGGCAAGCTTCCCAACGGCTTGGAAAGCCAGCTGCGGCGAGGTTCGGTGCAGGTGCGCTCGCGCTGGCGCGAGGATCGGCGCAAAGCCGAAAACCACCGAAGCGGCACGGTGGAATTGGGGTGGAGGCAGTTCCATGCAGGCCTGCGCTCCGAACAGCCTGCCGACGCAAAAGGCGCCACCCTGGCCTGGCGGGATTCCGTCTGGAATGTTTCCGGTCTGGCGACGGCCGAGCGGTTCGGAGGATTCCGCGTCCAGAGGGCCTCCCGGTCGGAGGGGCATTCCGGCGAAGCGAGGTGGGTATCCGGCGCCGTGCGCCACAGCGGGCTTCCCTCCGGATGGTCCGGGACCACGGCCATGAGATGGGCATGGGACAACCCCGACAAGCACCCGATGTTTGACGGATTCCGTCTGGAAGCGACGCGACGGGAACGAACCGATCGCGCCCTGGCGCGAAGCAAATGGCGTATTGTCCTTGGACCCGTGCAGACCTCCCTGCGGCCTGCCCTGGTGTGGAGCTCACCAGGTGCGCTGCACGCCGGAATTCACGGACGCCTGCAGCGAACCGAGCCCGGCCTCTGGCAGCCTTCCCTGGAAGCGGCCTGGAGCGACACGATTTCCCGGACGGGGATGGACTTGGCTGGCAGCCTCGCTTGGAGCGGCAACGGCCGGAGGACATCGGTGGGAGCGCATTGGAGAGAGGAAGAGTCCCCGCAAATTTCGCTGCAGCAGTCCGGATCGGTGCGCTCGGGCAAGCATGGGGTGGAACTTTCGCTCCAATTGCGGTCGGAATGGAAGATGGCGCCCCAGGTGTGGGCGCAAGGAGGGATCTCATGCGCATGGTAGCGGCACTGGCCTTCGCGGCATCGGCGTTCCTGGCCGGCTGCATGGAGACAGAACCATTGGAGACCCAAGCAGAACTCCTGTTGGTGGCACCCTACGTGGGCCAAGGGCACGGCGTGGCGCTGGTCCGGGGGAATCGGGCGGTGGTCTTCGACGCTGGCCCGGGCGAGCAATCCGCCTTGCGACAAGAACTGACGAATGTGGGTGTGGAACGGATCGAGTGGGTGGTGCTCACCCACCCCGACCTGGACCATGCGGGAGGGCTGGACTCGCTGGGAATCCCGGCCGAGGGCCTTCTGCACGGCCGCTGGAGCGAATCCGAATCCCTTTCCCTGGCCCCGTTCTGCAGGAGCCTGCCCAAGGGCTGCCTGCAAGTCCAGGCACCCCAATCGCTTTCCGTGCTGGGCGATGCGACGCTGGAGGTTTTTCACGACGGCACCCATGGCCTGGACGAGGAACCGAATTCCCGCTCGCTGGTGGCGGATGTGTCTTGGAACGGCGCGTCCCGCTTTTTGGTTTCCGGCGATCTCGACACCACCGGAGAGCTTTCCTTGCTGCCCTGGATCCGCCGCACCGACGTGGTGCAGTTGGGCCATCACGGCTCGCGCTCCAGCGCGCACCTGGCCTGGTTGGGCCGCGCCGCTCCCCGTTATGCTTTGGTGCAAGCCGGATTGGACAACGGATTCGGCCACCCCACCGCCCAGGCCCTGGCCCGCGTCGCCGCGGTGGGTGCGGACCTGCTGATGCCGCGCGGCAAGTCGATTATTGTCCGATGGAATCCAGAACTGGACGTCGTGGGGAGGTGACGGCTTTGTGGGCGAGCCAGGTTTCATCAAACGGAACAGGTTCGTAGCGGGTGAAGGTTGCCTTGCTTGATTTTAACTGCTCGTTTGAGCACTATCGCAAGTTATATTCCTCTCCAGCCCCGTGCCCCCTCCTCTGGTCCCACCCTTCACACCGCCATTTCAAGGAAGTTCCGCATGAACCCTCGCATCACCATCGTCACTCTCGGCACACGCGATTTCGACCGCTCGCTGCGATTCTACCGCGACGGGCTGGGTTTTCCCACCACAGCCAAGGAAGGAGACCCCATCGCCTTCTTCCAGACCGGTGGCACGCGGCTTGCCTTGTACCGGCTCCAGCCTTTGGCCGACGATATCGCCGCAGAGCTGCCCCTTTCACCAGGCGGGTTCGGGGGGGTGACCCTCGCGCACAACGTGGAACAACGCGAACAGGTTCCCCAAGTCCTGGAGCTTGCCCGCGCTGCGGGCGCAACCATCCTCAAATCCGCCGAGGACGCCTTTTGGGGCGGCTTCCACGGTTACTTCGCCGACCCCGACGGCTACCCCTGGGAAGTCGCCTGGGGCCCGATGTTCTCCTTCAGTCCCACCGGCGAACTGGTCATCCAGGAAGACTAACCGAATCTGTCATAGCTAGGTCCGTGGAAACGGCCGAGGGTCCGCACCCGACCAAAGCCCGGCGCAGCCGAAGCACAACGCCGGAAAGAAAAATGGCAGCCGGGAACCCATCCCCCTTTGCGCCTCGAGGACGGACGCAAAGGACCGGCGGTAAACCCCGGATGAAAGGATGGCCGATCGTTCCCGACTGCCGTCGAAAGCCCGATGGCGCCTTCGATGTATTGGAAGTTATGGAAACGGCATTCCAAAATCTGTGATGGAGATCACACTCCGCGCCGAGTGTGATCTCCATCACACTTTGCCCCTCCGAGCACTTGACAAGACAGCTGAATTTCGAAATTTCGAGCGAGTGGGATGCCCATATGGCCCAGCCATAGGTCAGGCAGAATTCGGCGACTACCCTGGCAACCACCAACCCTGAACAAAGCCATTCGCCGTTGCAGAGGGCGTTTCATGAAACGCCCCTACATCAACGCGACCAGCCTGCCAGCCCACCACCGCGCAGCGAAGCGCCCGCGGGCGAAACCGCCCAGACAGAAACTGGCATCTCACAAAATCGGCAGGGGTCCGGGGACGAGCGGAATGGAACGGCCAAACGGGCGAACGATACCGATCGCGACCCTGATGAACTGGCCATTGGCACCGACATCGATCCGGGCCCGCCCACCCGGCCCAGCGCGGCATTGGCCGTTCCAGGGCGAAGTCCCCGGCGCGCGGGTCCCCAGGGGCCGCGCGCTCGGCCCCTGGGTCGGGGGCCGGGTGCCGACGCACCCGGGAAACGGCAACCGGGCCGCCCCGGGTCCCACGGCGGAAGCCGTGAAAACGGCAACCAGGCCCGCGCCTGACCCCACTCGGCGGGAGCCGAGCAGAAAGCCCGGCGCAGCCGATCAGATCAAAACCACGCTTCCCACTGCAAATCCAGCCGCAGATCGTTTGCGGCAACCAGGCTCGCCGACCGCTCGGTGAAGCGAAGGATCTGGTCGGGCAGGAACTCCCACTGAAGGCGCCCGGTCTGGTCCCAACTCTGGAATTGGATATCCTGGGCGCCGTCCGTATAGGCCAGCCCCACGTCCAACGAGGCCATCAGTTTGCGACGCAGCAGCCACACGCTGAGGCCGCTCCCGCCGCGATGGGAAAAATCCGTGGATTCCGGGGAACAGGGTGGCCAGGTACGAAAATTGTCCGAACTGGTAGGATACCCGCCATTCCAGATCCCGCAAGGGCCGCCACTGGAGACCTCCGTCCAGGAGATGCTGCCCCATTTCGTTTTGGAAGGCAACCAGAGCGGATGAAGGTGCTGCCGAATAGTCCGCGCTGACGGCTTGGGACTGGAGATAGGAATAGTCCAATCGCCAGGATACGTTTCCGTCTCCCTGTTTGTAGAAGCCATTGGCGCCAGTCCCGGCGTTCCAGGTTTCCAGTCGTGATTGGCCATCGCCGCCGCTGGCGGTTCTGCCCGACCTCATGTGCAAATCGAGGTTCCCCGCGATGGGCAACCAATGGATCGCCCCGGAATGCACGTGCTGTGCGATGTCTTCGGATCCCAGCCGATAGAGCACTGTCTCGGAGCCAGAAATCAGCACCATGAGGCGGTCGCGCGCAAGATTGGTCGTGGTGTTCCACTCCACTCCCGTTCGGGCCTGCTCGGTGGTGGTGCGAGTGAAGGACTCGAACTGTGGGCCCACCCGGACAAACCTCAGGTCCACTCGGGATTTGCCCAAAGAGGCCAGCGGAAATTGCGCCCGCACTCCAGAGCGAAGCGCCATGTTGTCTTCCACGAAGGCCATAGGGTCGTCGTTGGAGTTGGTCACTCGCTCCGAACCGTGGGTAGACAAATTGACCGTGAACAATCCAGTGGTGAAATCCGGCAGATTCACCGAAGAATCTCCGCCTTGACGGAGATCATCCGTGGTCAGTCCCATCGCACCCTGTGCATAGAGTTCGAGTCGCCCGCCCAAAAACCTCGCCAGCAACTCCGAGCCGACGGAGAGATTTTCGCGCGGGGACACTCCATGGAGGGAGTCATGCAATACAAGGTCAACTCCGGCGGTGTCGTCGATGGCATGGGCCACCGTGACATTCCAAGCCAGCGGACTGCCGGTCCCGATCCCGATGTGGGCCGCCTGCACGTTGCGCGCCCATTGGGCGCTGACGGTGTCCTTTTGCGCCCCAAAATCGCGCACCTGGGGATCGATTTGGGGTTGGATTTCACCGACAACCGCGTCGAGCTGGACAAAAGGCTCGCCCGCCTTCGGGATCGCCAACCCGATGCCAAGCCCGCGGATCCGCGAACCATCCATCAAAAAATCGCTCCACGCCGGATACTGGTCACCCAGATGCCCCTCCGCCCAGGGCCCCCAATACAGATCCACCCCGAGTCTGGTAGGCGAAGGCGCGTGCCCCCACGTTTCGGCAAGATCCGAGGAGGCACGGGTGCGCAGGCGGAATTGGTCACGTTGAAGATCATATTGGACCACACCGGAGTAACTCGCCTTGCGATCCAGGGTCTGCCAGGAGTCCGTCGTGGCCAACCCATTTTCACCTCGCTCCAAGGTGGCGAATTCCCGCAGCGTGCTCTCGGAGGCCCCCTCGCGGTAACCTCCTGCCAAAGAGACGTAAAGAGACTGCTGGACCTTGCGTCTGCGAGCTTCCTCGGCCTTGGATTGGCTTCCTGAATAGAATGGAATGGACCGGCGGACCAAGATGTTTCCCACCGAATCCCGCACAACCGCTTCCAGAGTCCAACGGCCTTGCGCGAGGCTACCCGTTCGAGCGCTGAAGAAGCCGGATCCTTGGGGTTCGGCAACCGCTTTGAACTCCTGCGCTCCACTCCAAATCAGGTCGACTTTCGCCGCCTTCCCGCCAGCCTCCACCAAGATCCCGGTGCCGGTGGGATGGACGGATTCGCCCGCCAGGGGAAGCTGGAAAACCACCGTGGTATCCGGTAAGCTTGCCACCACTGCTGAAGGTGGCGCAGTGGAGGCCACACCCAAAACAATTCCGGAGAGAACCGCGATCACCGCTCGACCTTGAAGCGATATTGCAACAGGCTGGATTTGCCGGTCAAGGGGTCGTTCAATCGCACGTTCAGCGAAATCAACGAGTCTTTTCTAACGCCAACAGAATCTTTAGGGCTCAGGAGGGTGACCGGGGGCAGAAGCTTGGGAGTGGACAACATTCCGTCCCAATTGGAAGAAACCACCATCGCTCCCGACAAGCGCTCGTGTTCGCCCGTTTCCGGATTGCACACCTTCACCGCACCATCGGCGGAGCGGACCGTGGTCTCACCGTCCGGTTTCAGGGTCACGGCGAACTGCCCCCCTACCGTGCTGGTGATGGTGGTCACTGTCTCGATGCGCAAATCGCTGCTTTGGTCGCCGGCTTCGATACTCGCCTCACCGTTCACAAGAAAAACCCGACGAAGGGTCCTGTCGTGGCGCTGGATCACGCGCAGTTCCAGGGTGGTCCCGCCAGCGAGGTCGATGATGGCATGGTCGGACAACATCCGCAGACGCGCTTTGGCGCCGGGCGCCGTTTTGACGAGCCATTCGGATCGCACCAATTCGCCGACCTTGGCTGGTTTCGAGTCCTGAGCAAGCCCCATTTCAACCGCGCCCTCGGTTCGGACCACAACCGCCATCGGGGTGGCATGGAGGGTTCCGGCCAATGCCAAAAGGAACAGCACCCGGTTCATCGAGTGGTCTCCACGGCTTCGACGGAAATTTTCTGCATTTGCAACTCGCGTAGCAGATCTCGCAAACGTGCGATATCCGCGGTTTTCCCATCCAGCTGGATACTTTGGGGATCCGGTAGGTTCGATCTCAAGATTCCTTCGACCCTCGGGCGATGCGGCCCGGCCAAATTCGCCAGCAAACGCAATAGTTCGGACTGTTCCACGCTGCCCTGTATTTCCGTGGGCAGGGGTGTGCTCGGTGCTCCGCTTTGCAGCGTGAACCCGAACAGCTCCGAGGGGAGCCAATCATCTGCCAATCCGCGTTTGAGGGCGTCCACCCGCCACACGTATTGTTTCCCAGGCTCGAGGCTCGGCCAGGTACCCGGCCACCCAACCATGGAATTGGTGGTGGCGAGCCTGCGCAGCGGGAGCCGGTTGATGGCATCCTCCACCGAGACCCCCTGGGGGATTTCCCAGACGGAAAGTTGGTACGGGGCATTGCCACGCAAATCCACTCCGGTGAGCGAGCCGTTCCATGCAAACGTGGGAGTGGTTGAACCGACCGAAACGTAACCAGAACGGACCGGCCCACCTGGCATCAACAAAACGGGTCGCTCGACCGGACGATAGTCGCCGCGGAGTGTCGCCGAAGAAAGCTCCTTGCCATCGCAAAGGACCGAAAACCGCAGATGGATCTGCCCCGCGGGGACAGATCCCAGCCGGGAGACCAGCTGTTGAAAGGGGCTTGAGGCCGCCGCGATGTCTCCAGCAGCCCGCTTGGGCATCCGCCCCAACTGCGAAGCGGTATAGATCCGGGCCCCGCGCGCAGATCCCGACCACAACCCGGACACGTTGACTTCCACACCAGACAAAGTGATGTCGTCCACGATCTGCCTCTGCAGCCAGCAGCCAGAATTCACTCCTGCCATGGAGTAGGGGTCGGTGCAGGTAAGAGCTGGGTCGGAAGGGACTGCTTTGATCTCGATGCGAAGGCTCACCACACCATGAAATGCGGGCGCAGGCTCCACAACCAGCGAAAACAAATCCGGACCGGCCTGAAGATTCGATGTCAGCATGGACAAATCGACCGAGGTCAATGTTCCAGGAAGCCGAGTTGATTGCGTCGAAAGAGTCACCCCCCCTGCCGGGCAAGTGGTTGTGACGCCGGCCCATGCCGGCTGCAGAGTCGCGATCAGCCCTGCCCCACATCGAAGCACCCAGGATTTCACCAACGCCCTCCTCGGCTCAGGGAAACCGGAATGTACATCCCGGTTCGTGCAATTCTACCCTTACCCGCCGAACCTGGTGGGATCAGATTCCCTCGAGGTGCTTGCTCAGCGCCGAGGCGAACATCCCTTCCCAGCTGGCGGCGGCTGGGGCGAGGTGATTGTACCCTAAATACGCGGCAACGGCTTCGCGGGGGTAGGTCTTGATGGCTTCCTGAGCGGCAGCTTCCACGGCAGCCTCATCCACGGCGGGGATCTGTGCGTCGTCGGCAAGCTCCCCGAGGGTGTGGGTCACCTTCCAGGCGTCCAGCATGGAGCCCATCAGTTCGCGACCATGGCGCAGGAACCAGACCTGGAAACACTGCATCGCCGAAGTTTCGATGGCGGCCAGTCCCAACGACGACAAAAACAATCTGGTGCGGTCGGCACGCGAAAGCTGCGCGATGGTCTGGGGACGCATCTTGCGAAGCGAAGCCAGAGCTTGCATGGCTTCCTGTGCGGCGGATTTGGCTTCCTTGTCGGAAAGCAGGGATTCCACCACGGCCTGACGGAATGGTAAGGGAAGTGCCGCCAGAAGCTGGCGGAAATTCTGAGGGAGAGCCTGGGACATTCGAAACGGATCCTTGTTGCTGGGATGACCTTACTCGGCGACTTCCTCTTCCTCAGATTTCATGAGGCTGGGATGGAAGTTCTGTTGGCGGGCCTCGCGAGTATGCCCCAATCCGAGCACCAATGCGCATTCCATGCAATAACCGGTGTCGCGGTCGACCATGTAGCCGGGTTCGACCGGATTGATGCAACATTTGGTGCAAAGCTGCTCGCGCTGGGCTTTCTTTGCGACCATTCGAACGGTCAGCAACTCTTTTTCGATGCGAGCGATGAGTTCGTCGTGGCTCTCTTCGCCCTTTGGCTTGCGAACTTGGGTCACCGGCACTTGAGGCGCCTTGTTTTTGCGCGGTGCAGGTGAACCCACCGGAACTTCTTGAAAGAAAAGACCGGCGAACAGTTCCGGCTTGGCCTTTCCCGCCTTGGGCTTGGCTGCCTCCGCCACCTCTGGCTTGGCCGGCTTTGGCTCCTTGCCCTTGTCCGCCTTTACTGGTACCGGCTTGGCGGTCTTGACCGCAACAGGCTTTTTGGGCGACTCCTGGGCGGGCTTGCGAGCCACGATATTTTTGCTCCCAGCCGGTTTGGCAGCCTTGGCTGGAGAAGTGGATTTCGCTGCTGTCTTCAGGGCCGCAGTCGCGGCAGGTCTTGCGGACTTGGCCACAGGTTTAGCGGATGTCTTTGGCTGCGCAACCACCTTGACGGCTGGTTTGGCGACCGATTTGCCAACGTTTTTCAGTGCGACCTTCTTGGCGTCTGGCTTGGAAGCCGTTTTTGGAGCAGGCTTGGTTGGCGCCGGTGCATTGACCGGTTTGGCCACTTTGCCCGCAGGCTTGGCGACGGGCTTGACGGCCGGCTTGTTGGCAGGCTTGGAAGACGCCTTTGCGACAGCGTTCCCCTTGGCGGACTTGGCCATCCCCTTGACGGGAGCGGTTGCGTTCTTTTTTGCCACAGGAGGAGGGGATCCCTTTTTCGTGGACCCCTTGGTCGGTTTGGACTTGGACACCATCGAAACAAAATCTAATGCAAGCAACGGCGATCCGCGACCGGGAGTTGATCTAGGTTGCGGATTCGGTCCCGGGCCAGAGTCGATCCAGCTCCTCCAGCCCCCCCACTCGCAACAGCGCAGGCAGCCCTTCCAACTCGTGGCTTTGACCGTACCCCTCCACCAAAAGGACCGCATCCACACCGGCGGCCAGCGCTACCTGCAGGTCGGCCGGACCGTCGCCGATCATCAAGACCTCGCCTTGCTCCACCCCCGCCCAGCGCATCAATTCTCGCAACCCTTGTGGGTCTGGCTTTTTCCCAAGCGATGTGTCGCCTCCGATCGCGCGGGAGATCCACCGGTCCATCCCCAGGTGGGCCACCAACCGGTCGGTGGGAGCCTGGGGCTTGTTGGTCAGGATTGCTTGGACTCTGCCTGGAAGCTCCTGCTGGCGCGCTTGCAAAAATCGTTGTGCGCCAGCGAGCCAGCTCGATCGCACGCAGCAAGTGTCCAGATAGGCCTGGCGGAACAGTTCCAGCGTGAGGTCCAGTTCAGACCCATCGCAACCGGCTGGCAGGAGCCGTTGGATCAGCGAGCGGGCGCCATCACCGATCGCTTCGCGGACTTGGCCAAGCTCCACTTTCCGATGGCCTCTGGCCTGGAAGGCGCACGTGATCGCTTCGGCGAGATCTTCCAAGGTTTCCAGCAGGGTTCCGTCGAGGTCGTAGACCACCAGCTTGTAATCGTTTCGGAGCGCTCCGACCGTGCCGATCTGTGTTAGGTTGGACATATGGAGGAAAGGTACGCCCCTTTGAAAGCCAAAATTCGGCTACACGACGTGTCGCCCCTGACCTGGGACGCCTGCCTCGAATGGATCGAGCTCTGCGCGAGCTTGGGGCTGCCCCCCATCGATCTGTTCGTCATTCCCCGCCACGAAGGTGGCCCCGCCTCCAAAGGAGCGGGTCTTCCAAAGGATTTCACGCGTTGGCTTCGCGATCTCCACGCCAAGGGATACCCTCTGTGGATCCATGGCTGGACCCACCGCGGCACGGATTCCGATCGCGAATTCGAAGGGATGGCACCGGTGAAAGTCGCCGACCGCGCCCGACGCGCCTTGTTGGATTGGCGGGAGGCGAAACTGCCGGAACCGACCGGTTTTTGTCCACCCTGTTGGATTTTCCCCATGCCCGCGCTTCCGTCGCTGTTCAAGATGGGCTATCGGGTGGTGGATCTGCGCTTTGGCGAGGCGACCCCCGGGCGCATCTTCCGTTCGGCGGCGATCTCCACCTGGGGCGGCAACGGGGCCTGGGCCAGACTCTGGAACCGCACGCTTTCCTGGCAGCTCAAGCTGCTGGGCCCCATTCCCAATCGCATCGCTCTCCATCCGCAAGACCTCCAAGGCCGCAACCGCCGTTCCATGGAACAAGTGCTCGCTTCCTTGCTCTGAGCGCCGGGTACCTACTTTGCGTGCCATGAAAGTTCCTTCCGACCTCCTGGCCCTCCTGCGTGAACTCGTCCCCGAACCTGTCGAAATCATCGGCGGTGGCGTGGAAGGCCAGTCGACCGTCCGCTTTTTGCTGGGCGCCGGCTACGAGCGCCTGACGCTGCGCGATCGCAATCCGGACGTTCCCGTGCCAGGTGGCTGCGATCGGCGCACGGGCGAAGGGTACCTGCTGGACCTGCCCATGAAGGGGACGCTGATCCGGTCGGCGGGAATCCGCCCCGACCTCGGGGCCTTCGTGGATTTCCGCAACCAAGGCGGACGGGTTCTGTCGCAGCTGCACATCTACCTGGCCTTGGCGCAAGGCGTGCGTGGCCAACGGGTGGCGGGCATCACGGGCACCTTCGGCAAGGGCACCATCACCACCCTGATTTCCCGGATGCTGCAAGAGGCCGGGATCGCCCACCTGGTGGGTGGAAACATCGGAACGCCCATGCTCGACCTGCTGTGCGGCCCCGACATCCCCGAAATCGCCCTGCTGGAACTGTCGTCGTTCCAGTTGTGCGACCTGGGCGTTCCCGAGGGCTTCACCTCCCTGCCCCGGCAGGCCTTCGTGCCGCGCGTGGGCGTGAGCAATCGCGTCACCATCGAACACCTCGACTGGCACAAGGACCAGATCGAATATTGGGACGCGAAGGCCCGGCTTTGCGAAGACCAAGGCGACGACGACCACGCCATCTTCCTTTCGCAAGACCCTGGCTCCGTGTTCGTGGGCATGGCGGGCTCGGCCATCGAACATCCCATCGGGTTGCGCGGCCAGTTCGAGCCGAAGACGGATGTTGTCCTGGACGAACACGGGGAGGTCGCGCTGCGCCGCGACCGCATGCGGGTCCCGGGCGCGTTCCAGCTCTCCAACGCGGCTCTGGCCTGGGCGGCGGCCAAGACGTTGGGAGCGGACGACAAATCATGTCAAGTCGCTGCGGAGTCCTTCGAAGGGCTTCCCCATCGCCTGCAATTCGCCGGCGAACACGGGAACGTTCGCTACTACAACGACTCCTACGCCACCCGCCCGGAAGCCACGCTGGCGGCCGTGGAGGCCCTGTCGGGAGCGCCGTTGGCCCTGATCCTGGGGGGCTCCGACAAGGGCATCGATTTCAGTGAACTCGCCGAAGGTCTGCGCGCGAGCCCGCACCTTCGCCATGTCTGCCTGATCGGAGCCACCGCCGCCAGGCTGCGCGAGGCGATCCAGGCCGCGGGAGCGCCCCCCTTCGCCCTGGTGGACCACCCGCACCTGCCCGAGGCTTTCGCCGATGCGCGATCGGCCGTGTCGGCGGGTGGCGCGGTGCTGATGTCGCCGGCCTGCGCGAGCTTTGGTCTGTTCAAGAACTACAAGGAGCGGGGAGAAGCGTTCCTGGAGCTGGTGGCCAGCCTCTAGCTCAGGCGACCCGGCGGGCTTCCCGGGCCAGTTCGGAGAGGCGCCCCAGCTCCAGTAGATGCTGGGCGTCGTGGGCCAGCAAACCTTTGGCGACCTGGGCCAGGGATTGGGCTCCGCGCTGGGAATGCTGGAACGTCCGTTCCCATTGGGCTTCCGAAAGGCACGCGAACAGGTTCAGGTTCCAGCGTCGCAGCAGGGAAAACTCTTCCAGGAGGTCCTCCGGCGTGCGCTCCAGGCAAGTTTGGGATTCCACCCAGGCGTCGGCGTCGAACGTTTCGTGGAGGCGACCGGGCTCGGCCAGCGCCGAACGGATGCGCACCGAATACACCAGTTCGATATCCACCAGGTGGGCCAGGTGGCCCAAGCAGTTCCAGGTAGGCCCATCTGGCTTCCACAGACGTTCCCAATGGGAGAGGTCCTCGAAGAGCTCGGAGAGCCGATCCCCCATGCGGGAGAGTTCGGCGAGCGTCTCGCGAAATCGTTCTCCGGCTGGAAGGGCGTACCAAAGGGTCATGAGGCGAATGTAGTCACGACCGGCTCAAGCCTGGCGGTCCTGCTCCAGACGATCGCTCTTGCACGCTGCCACCGCCAAGCGGTCGCAGCGCTCGTTGTGGACGTTGCCCGCGTGGCCTTCAACCCAGCGAAAACGCACTTTTTTGCCCGCCATGGCATCGGACAGCAGCACCCACAGGTCCACATTCTTGACCTCGCCGCCATCGGCCTTGCGCCATCCCCGTTTGCGCCACCCGTCCACCCATCGCTTTTCGATGGCGTCCACCACGTAGCGGGAGTCCGTGTGCATCACAGCCTCGGCGCCTTTGGGGACCCTCTCCAGGGCCTCGATGGCCCCGCGCAGTTCCATGCGGTTGTTCGTGGTGTTGCGAAACCCCTTGGACCATTCTTCGTTCCCTTCAGGACCTTCCACCACCACTCCAAATCCACCCGGTCCGGGATTGCCCGAGCAGGCCCCGTCGGCCCAAAGCATCCAGATTCCCCCGGCGCTGGCCATGGAGGGCGCCGGGGCAGACACCGGCTTTTCGCGCGGCATCGGCGCAGGGACAGGCCTCGAGGTCACAGGTGTGGCGAAGAGATCCGTCTGGGGTGGGGTCGGTTTTTGGTTGGGCAAGGATTTGTCCAGCAGCCGGATGGCGGCTTCCGCCACGGGCAGACCGAGCAATTCGGCGTGGGCTTCGAGACGATCGCGCAAAGGCTTTGGAAGATCCAGGTAGAGACTCATGAGGTCCGCCAAACTAGGAACCTTGACACGACCTTCGGGGAAGGAGGATGAACAACTCCCGCGCAAATGTCTACTATTCGATTCACCATGCAGTTCACCGTCGCCAAATCGGCCCTGCTCGAGGCGCTGCAGATCTGCGCCAGCGCAGTGCCCGGAAAAAGCACCCTACCCATTTTGCAGAACTTCCTTCTTTCGGCCGCCGAAGGGGAACTTCGCATCACCGCCACCGACTTGGATCTCGGAGTCCGGATCGCCATCGCCGTGGACCTCCGCCAAAGCGGCGAGTTGGTCGTGCCGGCCCGTTCGCTCCTGGACGTGGTCCGCGAACTTCCCGATCTTCCGGTGGAATTCGTGGTCAAGGATTTCCATCTCCAGGTCCGCTCCGAAGGTGGCTTCCAATGCCGGCTGGCCGGTGTGGACGGCTCGGAATTCCCGGCTCTGCCGCAACTGGAAGAAAACGACGGATTCACCGTGACCTCCGGCACCCTGCGACGCCTTTCCGAGCGCACGCTGTTTGCGGTGAGCACCGACCAGACCCGTCTGGCCCTCAACGGCATCCTGTGGGAGCCGTCGCAAGGGCGCACCTCCATGGTGGCCACCGACGGTCACCGGCTGGGGCACGCCTGGACCAGCACGGAAAGTCAGAATCTGTCGCACAGTGTGATCGTACCGCCCAAGGCCATCGGACAGGTCTTGAAGGTGGCCGTGGGAGAAGACGCGCAGGTGGAAGTCCATCTGGCCGACAACTCCGCGCGGTTCCGCTGCGGGGTGGTGGAGGTCTTCACCAAGCTGATCGAGGGGCCGTACCCGAACTTCAGCCAAGTCATCCCAAAGGCATCCACCCGCATCGCCACCGTGCACCGCGAAGACCTCGCCGCCATCGTGCGACGCGTCGCCACCCTGGCCAATCGCAACACCCGGCAGATCCGGTTGTCGTTCTCGCCCGGCCGGCTGGAAGTGAGCACACAGAACTTGGATCTGGGTGGCGAAGGACGCGACTCTCTTCCCATCGAGTACCAGGGTGAATCCTTCGACATCGGCTTCAACGCCGGTTACATGACAGAAATCCTGAAGCTCATCGACACCCCTCAGGTTCGCATGAAGATGAACCAACCCACGCAGGCTTGCGTGCTGGAACCCGCCGTGGAAACCCCCGACGCGTTGTTCATCCTGATGCCCCTGCGACTGGCCGACTGAGAACTTTGAGAAAAGCCTTCCAAGCGGCAAATAACCACCGCTCGTCCTGAGGAGCGTAGCGTCTCGAAGGGCGGGCGGTGCAGGATAATCCAAAAAATGATGTTCCCAGCTCGACGCCGCTGCCCTTCGAGACAGGGCTACGCCCTTCCTCAGGACGAGCGGCTTTCCATCGTGCCGTTATTCTCCCAGGGGCCGAGTGGCCCGTACCAGAAGGCATGAGACGATGCGCGTCCGCCGCCTCCACCTGACCGATTTCCGGTCCTGGCGCGAGGTGCAATTGGAAGCCCACTCCGGCGCCAACCTCCTGCTGGGACCCAACGGCTCCGGAAAAAGCAATCTGCTGGAAGCCCTGCACGTGTGCGCGCTGGGATTTTCTCCCCGCTCCCGGTCGGAACGCGATCTGGTGCGCTGGGGTGCAGATCGGTTCGTGACGCGATTGCAGGCCTCGCGCGGCGAAACCCCGTTGGAGTTGGCGGCCTCGTGCGACCTGGCCGGTCGCAAGGAAACGCGCGTGGATGGAACGCCGGGCCGGTTGTTTTCCAGGCTGGTAGGGCATCTGTCGGTGGTGGGCCTGTACCCCGAAGACCTCCAATACGTCCGGGGCGGGCCGGAGTTGCGCCGCTCCTACCTGGACGCGCTCTCGTGCCAGCTGGACCCCAATCTGGTGGAGCCCCTGCGCGAATACGCCCGCGTGGTCAAGCAGCGCAACGCCTGCCTCAAGGAAGGCGACCAGCGCGACGGCCAGATGCTGGAAGTGCTGGACCAACAGATGATCGAGAAAGCCATTCCCTTGCTGGAAGCCCGCATGGACCTGGTGGAGCGCCTCGTGGAGCCCGTGGCCCGTTTGCACGGAAGCCTTTCCGGCGAGACGGAATCCGTCGATCTGTTCTACCGGGGAAGCTACGGCTCCGAGGATCTGCCCCGCCGTGGACAAGCCCTGCGCGATCGACTCGAAGCCCGTGGTCGTGCCCTGCGCAACGCGGAATCGTCCGCCCAAAGCACCTTGTTCGGTCCGCACCGCGACGAGCTCACGATTTTGCTTGCCGGGCGCCCCGCCCGCGAAACCGCCTCCCAAGGACAAACCCGCACCTTGGCCATCGCGCTTCGGCTGGCGTCGGCGGAGCTGTTGGCCCTGCACCCCGAGCGCCCTCCGGTGCTGCTTTTGGACGACGTGTTCGCCGAATTGGACGGACCGCGCCGCGAACGCCTGGCCAAGCTCCTACCGCGCGGCGGACAATCGTTTTTGTGTTCGCCGCACCGCGCGGATCTGCCCTTCGAAGTGGATCGCACCTTTTTGCTGGAGGCCGGAGCGATCCGGGAAACCAGGTGAACAGCCCTCGCCCCGACCGGTGGCTGGGCGGCAAGGATCTGGACAGATTCCGTCGCAAGGAGCGTGCGCGCGACGACAAGGAAGCCGAGCCCGTGGCGGGACTCCTTGGCAACTACCTGGAGCGGTCGTCGCTGGGCGCCGCGCTCATGCCCGCCTCGCCCGCCTTCCAAAAGGCATGGTCGGAGGTGGCTGGGCCCTTGGCCAGTCGCTGCACGCCCTGCAAATGGGAGAACGGCGTGCTGTGGGTGGACGTGCCCGATCCGGGTTGGAAATTCGAATTGCGGTGGCGCTTGGGCGAACTGGCCCAGGCCATGCGCGATCGAGGGATTTCGCTCCGACAGATCCGGATCCGCTAGTGTAGCGTCCTGTAGATGCTTGAGCTGGACTCGCCCTTCGAGACGGAAGCTTCGCTTCCTCCTCAGGACGAACGGATGGTTTGCTTTTCTCCAGGACAGCACACTCGACTAGTCCCAGTCGAGGGCGCCCTTCTGCCAGAGATACAGGTAGACGGATTCCAACATGACCAGGAAGGCCAGCAGGATCCAGAGCAGGTTCCATCCGCCCTCCAGGAACCGGATGGCCCACGGATACAAAAACGCCACCTCGATGTCGAAGGCCAGAAAGATCATGGCCACCAAGTAGAACTTCACGGAAAAGCGTTCATCCGCGCTGCCGGCAGTGGTGGAGAGTCCGCACTCGTAGGAGTCTCCCTTGGCCTGGAACGTTTTGCGTTGGCGATTGAGAAACCAGTTGGCACCCACCAAAAAGGAGGGCACCAAAATCCCCAAAATCCCAAGCACCGTGAGCGGGAAGACGACGTCGAACGTGGTTGGCTGCATCATGGTCCCCGGAAAATTAGAACTCACACGCCCAGGGCGGCGCGATACTGGGCAAAACTCTGGTTTGTCTGGTCTCGCGCGGAAACAATGGCATCGGCAATGGGCCAGCCCACCTTGATGTCGGGATCGTTCCAGGCAATGCCGGATTCGGTGGCTGGATTGTACACCGCCGAGCACTTGTACAGGACTTCGGCCTCGTCCGAGAGAACGCAGAAGCCGTGCGCGAAGCCTACCGGAATGAACAATTGCCGGTGGCTTTCGGAATCCAGCTCGAGTCCCCACCACTGTCCGAAAGTGCTGGATGCTGGTCGGATATCCACCGCGACATCCCAAATCTTGCCGCGTCCGCAGCGAAGGAGTTTGGCTTGGCCAGGCACGGTCTGGAAATGCAATCCCCGCAACACGCCACGGGTGCTGAAACTGTGGTTGTCCTGGACAAATTCCGCGTCGATGCCAGAAGCCTGGTAGCGAGCCGTGTTGTATGGCTCGAGGAAAAAGCCTCGCTCATCGCGAAATACCTTGGGCTCGATGACGAGGAGGCCTTCCAGGCCGCCAGGGATCACATTCATGGCGTCTCCAAAGGGGTGCTGGTGGCGGGCGTTCCGACATTCCAGCTCAGGGTGAGGGAGTGGACGGCATTCAAAAGTCGCCACCACTGGAAACCGTAGGTCAGAGCGAGGGTTCCGTTGGAAACCGTCCCACCCACCGCCCAGCGCTGGTCGTGTACCGGGGGAGTGTTTGGATCCTGGCGGCTCAGCACCCAAACCCGAAACATGTCCTGGACTTCTTGCCAATCGGTGCGAAAACCTCCGCGGACCTGGACCCAGTCGTTGATCTTGTACTCCACGCCGGTGCGCAGCATCGGTTCATTGTCGATGGGTTTTTGGATGTCTTCGTAAAGATCCAGCCCCCTGGGGCCGGGGCGGTACAGCAAGGTGTACCCAAAGGTGAGAGGCATCGAGCCGAATTCGGATTCGTCCTTGGTGTGGCCGGAAAGTTTGGCTCCCAGGTTCGCCACGTAAAACGAATGGGCCAACCGTCGCGAACCCGGCTGGAACACCGTTCCGACATCGACCGCCAGCCCCCAGGCCTGGGAATCGTCAAGGTCGAGGTTTTCTTCCACTGCCTTGATGCCTGCGCCCCAAGCGAAGCGATCCCCCAGCGATTCGGCAAAAGCCACGTTCAGCAGCAGTTCCTGTGGACGGTGGATCTTGCCGGTGGGGTCGCCCAAATCAGAGACCCCCACGACATCACCACTGGATTGGTAATCCATCCGACCAGCGATCACACCGCCCCAGAGCGGTTTGGCATAGGCGGCGAATCCAGGCATCACCCCGCTCATTTGTGCGCGGTAGCCTACTTCCAATCGGGTATCTTCCAGTCGCGCGAAGCTGGCTGGCTGCCACCCCAGCGAAGACAGATCCGTGCCGGCTGCGGGAACCCCGCACAGACCCACCATCCGCGCGCCCTGGAAATTGCGCAGGAAAACAAACTCCGCGGAGCCTGCACTCCCGAACTGGGCGAAGGAGGCGCTAGCCAAAGCCAGTACGGCCGAAAGGATCCTCATGGGAAGCAATCTATTCAATTGCGGCTGGCGGAGCACCGACTGACCTTGAGGTCCTTCAGCACACCATCGGAAAGCGAGTAGATCCAGCCGTGCACCTCCAGGGATTGTCCCCGTTCCCAGGCTCGCTGTACGATCCCGCTGTGGGACAGAGACCGCACTTGCTGCTCCACGTTGAGCTCGCAGAGCCGGTCCTCCAGCGACTGTGCGGACAACACGGAAAGTTCCTCGTGGTGATCCCTGCGCAATTCACGGATCGGCTCCAACCAAAAATCCGCAAGCCCGGGCAACCGCCCGGAAATGGCCTGCCGGATTCCGCCGCAGCCGTAGTGCCCTACAACAAGGATTTCGCGCACCTCCAGGATGTCCACGGCGTATTCCAGCACGGACATCAGGTTCACGTCGGTGGGGTGAGCGATGTTGGACACGTTTCTATGCACGAACACCTGGCCGGGCACCAGTCCCGTGATCTGGTTGGCAGGCACGCGACTGTCCGAGCACCCGATCCACAAAAAGCGCGGGCTCTGCTGTTCCGTCAGCCGCTGGAAGAATCCCGGATCCTCCCTGCGGGTGCGCTCGGACCAATCGCGGTTTTGGGCCAGCAGGTCAGATGAGGTCAGTTCGTTCATGTTCCGTCTCCGATGGGCAGTGGGCTCGTTGGAGCCGCTGGGCAGGCAACGTACTAGGTTCCAGGCCAGAAGTGGTACTGGAGCTCCACACGCCACGGCTTTGCTCCCGCATCATGGGCGATGTCACCCTGGGGGGCATCCCAAGCACCGCGCCCCTGGAGGAGGTCCCACGAAAGCGAAACTCCCACAGACTGCCCTGGATCCAGCGCATACAGGCTCCCCACGTGAGCGGTCGCGACCACCTCTCCCCGTCGTGCCCAGCCACATCCCTCCCAAACCGAGGCTTCCGATCCGGGCACAGGCGCCAAGTCCAGACGCAGTCCCGCCCGAAGGCCGCCTTCCACCGTCCACCTGCGGTAATTTTGCTGGAAAGACACATCCGGCTCCAAACCAACCCCTCCACCCCACCCGAGCCGGGCCCCGGGAGGACTGATCGGGCCAAAGTCGTGGGACCGCACCGACAGATCCAGGCCCATCCGCACGGAGGGTGCGATAGGCAAACGCGGACCCAGGCGAAGCTCCCCCCCCCAACTGGATCCCACCGGCACCAGGGCCAGTCCCGTGCGCCACGCCAGATCCCCCGGTATCTCCTGGAGGCGGCAGCCCACGGAAGGGAGCCTTCCGCCAGCAAGTCGAGCGGCCCACGCCCGATCCGCTTTCGGGAGGCGATCGTAGGCGAAGCCCCAGGAGGCCTCCCTGGCCTCGGGATCCAAAACTCGATACCGCCTGCCGGATCGCACGCTGCCCGGCCCGGCCAAAAACGCGAAGGACGGGGCGAACCCCGCCGAATCCACCGAGACCACCCTGGCTCGTCGACCAAAATCGGCGCCGTCCAAAATGGCCTTGGCCAGATCGCGAGGTTTGCGGGATAGCTCTTCCACGGCCCGTGGCAGCTCCCCGAACCCTGTGACAGATCCTGTCTTCTCGATGGTTCGCACGGAGTCGCAACCGCCGCACTGGCTGGACACCACCACCCGATACCTCGCCAGATGTTCGAAGCGATGACCGTTCCGGACCACATCCAGTCCGGTCACTTCCAGGCTCAAGGCGTGGACGGCATCGAACTGCGGGCTGGTGCGGGCCTGCGAAAAGGCGATCGAATCACTCCCTTGGACCACAAATCCGTCCAGCGAGTCCCAACCGGACCAATCTTTGGCAAAGGAGGCTTCCAAGGCGGTGCGCATCTGCTCGCAGCGCGCCTTTTCCGCCTCCGCCTGCGTGCGCGCCAGCATCCGCAGGGGGTGGACCACGCCCGCCTCGAACCGATCGTAGCCGCGCCGTCGAAATTCCTCGTAAGGCGGGCAATCGCCGATGCGGACTGGAAACCGCACGATGGCTTCATGCAAGGTGGCCACCTCCTGGGCGAGCGCCAACGGGCCCAGCGCCAAGAAGACCAATACCCAAGCCTTCACCGCAGATCGACCACTTCCGCCCCTTTGGGGGGGGCAAAGGCGAAGTCGGCATCGGAGGGCTTCCACTTGGAAATGGCCAGCAGGTTCCAGGTGGTTTTGTTCCCGTCTTCTTCTTCCAGTTCCAGGCGAACCGGCGACAAACCCGTCTCCTTGGCCCACAACGTGGCCCGCGAGTACCGCGAAAGCGGAGCCTTGGAAACATCCAGATCCAGCCGCTGGACGGCTTTGCCATCCAGGGTTTCGCGCGTGGCCTTGGTTTCGGCGCCCGCGAGGGCCGCCTGGAAGATTTCCGTCGGCAAGCCCGATTGCTGGATTTGCGAGGGGGTTTTCAGGAGCACTTGGTTGGTGGAGGCGTTCCATTGCCACAGCAATTTGCCGTCGGAAACCGCCAACACCTCCGGCGAACGGAACCGAAACCGGTTTTCAGAGGCCAGTTCCAGCGTGCCGGTGGTCCCACGAGGGGGGGCGATGGAGCCGTGAGTGGTCACCACCATGGAAAGTTTGATCCGACAATTGGGTACAGGCAGGGTCGCGGCGACCTTGGGGAGCAGTGGCTGGGCCCAAAGTGGGGCGGCGGCAAGGAGAAGGAAGATCCGGCGCATGGTCGCTTTCTATCTTGAGCAACGATGAATCGCACGCAGGCCCTTAAGGAGCTGCAACTCCTGGAAAACTACGAGTTCGACCGATCGGATGCACCGGGTCGATTGTTATCCCACCTTTCGTCCAGCGACGACGAGGTCGTTTTGGCCGCGTTGCGCGCCAGCACGGGGTATTTCGGGTTGCCCGGAATCTGGGAGCGGATCTTCGAGCTGGCCATCTCGGCCTCCGACGAAGAAACCCGCGCCATCGCCAATGCATCCCTTTGGCCCGTCATGCAGGACGGCTCCGGCTGGGACTGGCTTCCGGAAGAAGACGAGGAGATCGATCCCGAGATCCCCATGCCACCGGAACCGCTGGTGCCGCGTGAAATCTACGAGTCCACCAAGGCGCATCTGCTGGGCAAGGTGGACGCCAAGATGGAGACCATGGACGTGCGTCGGCGTTGCCTGGAGGCGCTGGGCCACATCGCTTTCCTGCCCGAGGTGCGCGCCTTGGTGCTGCGATTCTACCAGGAAGCCCCCACCACCTTGGTGAAGGTGTCGGCGATCTACGCCATGGGGTTGGTGGAAGACGACGAATTCGAACAGATCGTGGTGGACGAACTGGAATCGACCAATCCGGATCTTCTTTCCGAGGCCGTGCACGCCTGCGCGAACCTGCGGATGGAGGAAGTCTGGCCGCGCGTGTCGCTTTTGGTGGAACACGAGGACGAAGACGTGCGCTTCGAAGTGCTGGCCGCCACCGGCATGCTGGTGCCGCTAGCCGAAGCGGACGCGGTCATGGAGCAGTTGGCCTCGCAGTACCGCGACGCCCGCGCCCGCGACGCCCTGAGGATCGCGGCGGCGGCCCTGGAAGAACGGCGCTTGGAGGAATCCGGCGAAGACGAAGCCTGGCGCATGGACCAGGTTCGCGACGAGATCGATCGGATGACCGACACCAGCCACGACACGCCATGAATCCCTTCCCCGCGCTGGTCCTGGTGGATGCCTCCACCCAGACGCTTTCTGTCTGGAAGGACGGGGAGAAGGTCTTCGGCTGCGCGGTGTCCACCGGAAAAAACGGCATGGGCTGCGTGGATGGCTCCGGGTGCACCCCGGTGGGCTGGCATCGGATCAGCGAGGTGATCGGGCACGGCCAACCTCTGGGGGCGCGCTTTTCCAGCCGCGAACCCACCGGCGAAGTCTGGACATCGGGCCCCGTGGAAGGCGATTGGATCACCACCCGCATCCTGTGGCTGGATGGCCTGGAGGCGGGTCTGAACAAAGGTCCCGGCGTGGATTCCCACGAGCGGTACATCTACATCCACGGCACCGCGCGCGAAGACGAACTGGGACACCCCGGCTCGCACGGCTGCGTGCGCACCTCCAACCTGGACGCACGGATCCTGGCGGATCAATTTCTGTCCGCAGGAGACCTCGTCTGGATCGGACCGAGCCAGCAAGAGGAACCGCCCCCTCGTACCGTTCGTCCTGAGGAGGCCGAAGGCCGTCTCGAAGGGCGTACGGCCAACCCTGCTCCGGAGATCACCCCGTGAACCAGTGGCACTTTTCCGGCATCGGCGGCTCGGGCATGAGCGCCATCGCCTTCTACCTGCTGGGACGCGGCGAAACCGTTTCCGGCTCCGATCGCCTGTTCGATCGCGGGGGCGGCGAGTCCATCCGGCGCGCATTGGAAGCGGCGGGCGCCAAGATCTGTCCACAGGACGGAGCCGGTCTGGACGCGAAGGCCACGCTGGTGGTCTCCACGGCCATCGAGGACACCACACCGGAAGTGATGAAGGCCCGCGAACAGGGAAACAGGATTATCCACAGATCGGAGGCCCTGGCCGAAATCGCCGCGCGCACGCGCTGCATCGCGGTTTCCGGCACCAGCGGCAAGTCCACCGTCACTGCCATGGTCTATCGCGTCCTGCGCGAGGCGGGCTTGGATCCTTCCGTGATCTCCGGGGCGGTGCTACGGGAATTGTCCAACCAGGGGCACTGGGGCAACGCCTGGGGCGGCTCGGGCGAATGGCTGGTGATCGAGGCCGACGAATCCGACGGGTCGTTGGTGCGCTACCATCCCGAGGTTGGGCTGCTGCTGAACCTGGACCGCGACCACAAGGAGCTCTCCGAACTGCGCGAGATCTTTGGAACCTTCCGCAACCAGAGCAAGACCTTCGTGGTGCACGGCGACCGCGCCGACTGCCTGGAGATCGGCGGACCCGGCGCCACGTGCTTTGGCGTGCACCACTCCAGCCTCCCCCTCCCCACCGACATCCGCCTCCTGGCCGACAGGGTGGAATTCAAATTGGGAGAAGTGCCATTTTCTGTCCCATGCCCCGGCATGCACACGCTGGAAAACGCACTGGCCGCCTTGGCCGTGGGCATCGTGGCCGGTGTGGATCTGGTCACCGGCGCTCGTGCCTTGGCCACGTTCGCGGGGGTGGGTCGACGCCACGAATTTTTGGGCGAGGCCCGGGGCGTGCGGGTGTTCGACGACTTCGCCCACAACCCCGCCAAGGTGGAAGCCGGGCTTTCGGCCGCACAACTGGCCGCTGGAACGGGCCGGGTGCTGGCGATCTTCCAGCCCCACGGGTTCGGCCCGTTGCGCTTTCTGCTGGACGACTTCGCACAATCCTTCAGCAAGGCGTTGCGCCCGCAAGACCAATTGTGGATCGCTCCGGTCTACGACGCGGGCGGCACCGCCGACCGGAGCATCTCCTCGACAGATCTTGTCGCGAAGATCCAAGGCAACGTGCACTGCCCGGCCAGCCGTGCGGAGATCCCTGCCGAGATCGCCCGGATTGCCCAAAGCGGAGACGTGGTCTATTCCATGGGCGCCCGCGATCCCGACCTGCCCCAGTTCGCGAAGTCGGTGCTGGCGGGGTTGGGATAGCTCGTCCTAGCGTTCCTTGCTCAACAGCACGAACGGCTCAGGCGGCAGGGCGAAGTAGACCGATCCCGAATCGCTCTTTTTCAGCGAAGGCGTGTGCACTCCCCACGGACTGGACACCCCGCGATCGGCGGGGGTCGCGAGGGCTCGGCGGAGAACCTCGGAGGATGCCCTCGGCATGCGGATGCACCACGAGGTCCCCTCCGATTGCTGACATATTTTGGCGTTCTTGTGGACCACCTCTTGGAGGCCCATCCTGAGGGCCAGCGTGTCGTGGACCACCAACTCGCCGTGAACGCTCAGCACCGGGCCCTTGGCGTTCGGTCGGTCCAACGTGGTGGATAGGGAAAAGCGCAACCCCTCGCGTGCGACCGCATGGATCCGCGTGCGGCCCACCACCCCGCCGAACCCGCGCCCGATGTGTTGGAAGATCCATTCGAAGGTCGCCTTGGCGCTCTCGGGCGTCACGGTGGGATGGCCCTCGGAATCCAACGGGGTCGGCAGGTTCATGGGCTCGGGCACGGAGTGGAATTTTGATGCCAGAAAATGTCTCCTGGCCTCCTCGCCACGGTATTCCTTCCAGCAGAACCCTTCCGAGAAACGCCCATCCACCTCGGGGTGGCGCTGGGAGCGAATCTCGTGCTCCAGCACCACATCGGCCGAATCCACCGGGCACGGGCAGAAGGCGCTAAATCGCTCGGTGGCCCATGATTCCTCGCCGAGGCAGGCAACCACCAACGTCCCAAGGAGCATCGGCAGGCGAAGATGTCGAGTCATCGGCATCGGCTCCACAACTCCTCGATCTCGCCCTCCACCACCTTGTCTCCATTCCTTTCCCGATAACCGTGGTCACCGACAAGTTCCAACGTAAGGAGTCGTCCAAGGATGTGGCAATCGGGTCTTCCGCCGCGGAGATCCTTGACCACGAACCCTTGGTAGGCTCCGGGAAGTCCGTTGTACTCCAGGCGAAAATCTCCCGAAGGGGTGGTCCCCCAGACCGTGTTCAGAACGTCCTTGCCCTTCAACATCGCCAGATCCAACGTCATCCGCGTGGCAACAAGATCGAGATTCACATACTGGATCCACACCCGGTGACGCGGCGGAACCGGATCCACCAGACGGCCAGCGAAGTCGCTGTGCACGTACACCACGGCGGAATCGGCCTGGGGATTCAAATCCACGCGCAGTCCCCGCAAACCTTCATAGAGGATCGAGCCATTGGGCATGGTGTCGCGCCGATTCCAAAACGGGATGGTGTCGATCGGTTCGCGCTTGCGCAAGGCCAGCACCACTCGGGGCAGCAGGTCTTGGGGCGCCGGGACGGAGTCCGGACCGATCCCCAGGATCAGTTGCCCATTTCCGGGCATCCCCAACAAGAAACCGGAAGCGTTGTAGAACGGCACTCCGAGCTGATCGAAACCGGGTTTGCCCAAAACACGAACCACCTTTTCCAGGCTGTCGCCCACTCGCAAACCCTTGCACCACGGCCTGGGAAAGGTGGTGTCCAAGATCAACGTCGTTCCCGAAAGTCTGGCCCCTTGGGGCAGGTCCTTCCATGTTCCGTGGTCGGCCTGGCCGATCCACCGGACCAGCGCGGTATCCAGGGCGGCAAGCTCCGGACCAGCCATGCCGTTCTTGCGCAGGCCGGCCGTCTTGCGGTCGATTTCCGTCCAATCGGAAGGATCCAGGAGTTCGTCGATCTCCCAGGCGCTCAGATAGATCGCCTTGATGATCCGGTGCTTGGCACGATCGAAGGAAATCTGCATCCAATACGTTCGGCCGAGAGGCCCTGGCTCGCGGCGACCATCGGGAAATTCCCTCACGAAGGCGGGCTTCACCGCCACGATGTACACACGCGGCGCTCCCAGGATCTCCACCACCCGTCGGAAGGGTGAATGGTCGAGGGGGCGAACCAGCTGCGGATGATCGCCAATGCGGCTCTCCCGCAAAGGGTGCCACCTCCGGAAGCTGTCCAGGTGGCTTTGGGCGGTATCCAACTCGATCACGACGCTGGAATCCGTCGTATCCCAGTGGATGGTGTCGGTGCGGATTCCCACAGAATCCAGGATCCGGCGCGCTTCAACAAAGGGGTCCGGCCCGGCTGATTGCGTGGACCGGCACGACACGCCCCCAAACAGGGCACCCAAGACAAGAAGAAATCCAACCGCCTTCCCAGCGAACCTATGTCCGGATGGACTCCGTCCGTTCATTCTCCCTCCTCGATGTATTCGTGATCCTTGAAGAACTGTGTCAGCCAGTACTGAGACCAGCACCCTTGCGGAAACCAGAGGGCATCCAGGTTGCCGCTGGCATCGAAATGCAGGATCAAATCCACACCTCCCTGGGCCGAGCCGTAGACCATGAAATCGTTCGTGGAGAACATGGCCGCCGGCATGAGGTCGTCGACTTCCACCTTGCTCGCTCCGATGGACGGCAAGGACCGGGAGGGCGGGTGCTCCTCGCCGATGTAGAAGGTCCCCAACGTGGGCTTGACCATCCAATCCTCGCCGATCCTCACCGTATCGGCAAGAAACGCGTCCCCGCGCATGCAACTGAATTCCCCCGGCTCGATGTCGCGCCATCGGGTTTTTCGGGGAACATCGTGCTTGCGCAACCTCTCGGACAGCGACTTGGCCTCCGGATTGGGGTTGATGAAGACCTCCTTCGAGGTCTGTTCCTGGAACCGGTCGGACAAATCCTGCACGAAATTGACGATTTCCGACGGGTATCCTTCGCAGCTGGTGTTCTCACGGACCGCACCCAAGGAATCGAGGGCCGCTTCCAGTCTCGGATCGCACAAAGGGATCCGCGAAAGGCGGATGTCGCGGGGGACCATCCGTTCCTCGGGAAGGCATTCGTCGCGTCCGATCGGGCACCCTTGGGGAACGTCCAGCCAAGCGAGCCTCCCGCCGTCCACCCACAGCGTATCCAAACCCCGCAACGCGGACAGATTCAGACGACGATCGGGGACCTTTCGGAGCACCAACCGATCCACCGCCATGTACTCGAACCGGGTCTGGTCCGCATCGAGTTGGCATCCCTCCAACTCCAGGCTCTGGAGATTTCGCAAAGGCAGCAGGCGTCCCAATGGAAACGCCCGCACCTGGTCATTGCAGGCCAGCGACAATCGGGCAACCCGACCTTGCTCGTCCAGCGATTGGTCCTTGAGGGCGATCCAGCCGGCGACCTCGGCCAGCCATCGCTTCAAGATCTCCTGCTGATGGGCTCCCGAGCACCGCTGGCCACTTTTCCAATCGGGACGGATCCGATCCAACCAATCACGGACTTCCCTGGAAGGCTCGACGCACACGCTCGCTCCGTCGAACCGTATGGAATCCGGGAACAGTTGCTGGATCATGAAGGATCGATTTTCCGGGGGTAGCGCCCAAAGGGGGAGATTCCGGAAATCGGCCACCCAGCGCCCGTTCGAACGTACCAAACAAAGGCTGTCACGATCCTCGATCCCGCTGAGGTAGAGGGCTTCGTGGATCCACGCCCGCATTTCTTCGGGAGCGGTGGCGGTGTCGCATCGCACGTTCACCTCCGCACCGGATGCCGCCGGGGCATTCCCCCCTCGGGTGGCCACCAGGATCGCGACGACGGCCAGAGCCATGGCAAGGATCATCCAACGAAGCGATGAGGGGATGTTCAACATGGGGCATCCTGGGCTGTGGGGACTGCGAGCCAAAACGACGTCCCCAAAAATACTTCCATGGCATGGAAAACTCGGGCCGAGCGGAGATCGCTACCGGGATCCGGTCCTGGAAAGGGAAACGTCGTCCAGCCACAAGCGCTGGGAAGAGGCGCTGGAGTTCGCCGTGATCCCCAACTCCATCCAGTCGTAGCGTGTGATCTCCGGCTCCGTCGGAAACGTCTGCCCCCTCGCTTCCAGGACCAGAACATCATCCTGCCAGATTTTGACTCCACCCTGCCCATCCCTGGCGAGATCCAGCTCCAACCGGATCGAGACCCACCTACCCTTCGGCAATGGCATTTTGGCCGCGGAGGCTTGGCGGAAATTCGGTCCGGACCCAAAGGCTCCACCGGTGTTCTTCGATTCCAACATCAGTTCCTGGCCGCTGGAGAGAGCCAGTCGACGCCCGGGATACCCCAGCTTTTCCGTCGATTCGAAATCCATCAAGAAGAGATTCTCCGCCGATCCGTTGTCCTCCAGGTACAGGCGAAATCGCGCCGTGATCCGGTCGCCGGGCCGGAAATCCATTCCCTGCTTGGCGATGGCGGCCTTGGAAACGCTCGCTCCTGTCGGCGAAGCATCCATGCGCAACGAGGCGGGTCCGGAATCGGCGCGCCCCGTATCCAGACCGATGGTGTTGGCACCGCAAACCACCGCCAGCCCGACCGGCATCGAGGCTTGGGACCCCTCGGGCTGCACGCACTGGACATTGGTCCACGCGCTCAAGTCCGCGTGAAACAAGTCCACCAGTTGACGAGCCTCGTCGAAATCCGACTCGAAATGCCAATCCTGGGCAGGCCTTTCGACTTCGGATTCGACACTGGACGAACATGCGCCCAGAAAGGCGGCGATCACCAGCTGCACGAAAGCCGCGAGACTGAACCTTTCCGTACCCGATCGAGTCGCAGGGATGCCCTTCGGGAAGAGGAAACCGCGACCGATTGCCTGTCGGAAAGGCCGCGTGGAGTATGTCATATTTTGTCTAGCCCATCCAAAAGAGAAACGATTCCCACCACGAAAAGGGTCACCAGGCCGAACACGGCGAGATCGGGGGAAATGATCCGCCTGTCGTAGGGCGTTTCGACGCAGGCCTGGGCGGAATCCACCACCTGGCAGATCCGACGGACCTGGTCATCCTGGAGATCGATGCATTCGGATGGTCCAGCGCACAAGCGGAGCAACCCGAAAGGCTCGGTGGCATGGTGGAATCGGCCGGTCTGGATGTGGGACAACGAGTCGATCCGGCACCGGACGCGCCAGAGATTGGTCTCCAACTTCTGGACCTGAGCGAATTCCTTGTACATCGCGCTATCGGCGCACCGGAAGTCCAGCGTGGGTTTGGACAGTTCCAAAAAGCGGATGTCCATTTCGCGCCCGAACGAATGCCCCACCAAAACAAAGAGGATCCCGAAGATCCACATCCAAAGACCGCAGCGCCTGGTGGGTGCGGCGGATGATATCCCTTGATGCCCTCGAACTTCCACCATCGGTTTCATCCAAGCCCTCCAGAGGCTGACCTGCAAGGCTTCCCCAAAGCCGATCCCTCGCCGTCCGGTGCCGATCGTCCTTTTTCCAGAAACCTAAAAACCCGCACCCGGCAATCGCTCTTGTATGCGCAACTTTCCCCATTGCAGGGGTCCGTCGCTTCCCAAGCGAAAATTGTCCCCTGCGGCCCGATCGACCCTCCTTCCTCCCTTCGCCACGAGCAGACCACCCATGCCTGGATCTCCGACGAGACTCGCCCGTTGAGCATGCCTGCGATGCGAAGCGTTTGGCTTCGGTTCGGTCGCAAGCTCTGGAAGAGATCTTCGCGCGAAAACATCCGCGATTATCGCGACCTCGCCTTGTGGCTTGCCCCGGTGGCGGCCATCCTCTGGCCGACCTACGGATTTTTCTGTGACAGGATCCTGCATCTGCGGGAAACCATGGAATACAGGATTTTTCTGGGTCTCGTTTGCGCATGGGTGTGGAGCAGAGCCTGGAAACCGGCGACCTGGGGAAAATCGGAGCGGTGGCTATGGTTCACGCACTCCGTGGTCGGGGTGGGGTGGCTTCCCTGGCATCTGTACTTCCTGAACGACCGGAACGTCTACTGGCAGATGAGCCTGGTCTGCTTCGCCGTCACCTTGCCGATCACCCTGCGTGGAATCGACTTGCCACTGGGATTGGTGGGTGTTTCGCTCGCTGTTGTCGCCACAAACTGGTCAGAAATCGGCAAACAGGAGCTTCCGGTCCTGGCGGTGGTGTTCTTCATGACCACCATGATGGCAACCTGCGTGCATGTTTGGCGAAGAGCCCAACGCCACATCGAGGACCAATCCGATCTCCTGGAAAAACAGAACATCCGGCTACGCGAACTGGACCGTTCCAAGGACGAATTCACCGCCAACGTGGCCCACGACCTGCGCACGCCGTTGGCGGTGGCCTTGTGCCTCACCGACGAACTGGCCCGCGGCAGATCTCCAGCCGACCGCCAGCGGCTGGAGAGCCTTGCCGCCGCTCTAAACCAACTGCATCGCCAAAGCGAGGAACTGTTGGATTTCCAGAGGTTCCAATTGGGGATCGCCAAGCTGGATCTGGAAACCCTGGATGTGGTCGCGTGGCTGGACAAATTCCGGCCGGGGTTTTCCAGCGTGGCGCATGCCCGCGGCATCGCCTTCGCGGTGGTGGTTCCCCCCGAACGCGTCTTCGCCCTCTTGGACCCGGTGCGGATGGAAACGGCGCTGTTCAATCTGATCTCCAACGCATTCAAGTTCACACCCTCCGGACGGAACGTGGAGATCCATCTGGAGACCCGGGGCCACAGCGATGTGGTGATCGCGGTCGTGGACGGAGGCGAGGGCATCGCCAACGAGGCCATCCCTCGGATCTTCGAGCGGTTCCAGCAGATCGACCGGGGCCCGGGCACGCATACGCAGGGAGCGGGAATCGGGTTGTCGCTGGTCAAGGAAATCGTCGAGGCCCATGGAGGTCGCATCCATGTGGAAAGCCACTTGGGCCACGGCAGTCGGTTCGAGCTGGTGATGGAAGGTTCGCGGATCATGGTGGAAAACATCCCGACGGAGCCGACGCCACTCGCGCCGACACCACCCGAGCAGGATTTCCGCAAGCGGGAGGGATCGTTGGTGCTGGTGGCAGACGACCAGCCGATGATGCGCCATCTGCTGGAAAAGGTGTTGGGACGGATTGCGAAAATTGTCCTCGCCTGCGACGGCGAGGAAGCGCTCCGTCTCGCCCGCGAGCTTCGTCCCGACCTCATCGTGACCGACAACCAGATGCCGCGCATGGACGGGATCGAGATGGTGGCCCTGTTGCGGTCGGATGCCGGCATGCCTCGCATCCCCGTCATCCTCCTGACCGGCGAGTCGGATGCCGCCTTGGAAAGGCTCCATCCCGACAGCGATGTGGTGGTGGTCCGCAAGCCTTTCCAGCAGCGCGACCTCCTGGAAGCGGCCGCCCGGCTCCTGGATCGCGAAATCGCCTGAGCCCGGGGAGGGCGTCAGCGCCCGGCCAGGGAAAGGACCGGTACGGACAATTCCTGCCGGGCGTGTTCGCGCGCGGCGGCGGCGCGTTCGCGCAGCACATGGGGGCGTCGCTCCAGGTGCGAGACCGTGGGGGATCCTTCTGGCAGGCGCAGACAGAAAACGGAAGGAAGCGCCTCCTCCCCCTTGGCCTGCTCGATGTCCAGCAGATCGCAGGTCTCGTCGTAGACGTGGTTGCGCCGACGGTACAAGGTGGGCAGCACCGGATGGAACCGGCCCAGGCGCAGTTCGACCAGACGCAGGAAGAGCCCCTTGGGAGTCGGGTAGCGCAATCCGCGAGGCCGGGTCTGCAGCACCAAGGCGTGGGTGGCCCCCAGCTCGCGGGCGGAGGCGACGGGAATGCCTTCGGTGATTCCGCCGTCCATGTAGCGGTGGCCACGAAACTCCACCGGGTCTCCCGCCACCAACGGCAGACAGGAACTGGCTTTCAGCGCCCGGCGCAGTTCGTCTTGGCTTTGGAAATCGGACAAGAGCGCGCGGCGGGCCTGGTCCACATCCGTGGCCACGCAGTGCAAGGGAATCGGGCTTTCCAGCACGCGTTGGAACCGGCCCGCATCCAAGATGGTGCTGGAAAAATCCAGGGAGTAGTCGAGGTCGATCACCGGCCGCCCCAGCAGGACCCGCGCCGGCTGGATGAACCGCGTGGAACGGAACTCCTGGGCGTACTCGCGGGTGCAGGCGCCGGCCACTCCGGCCAGGAAGGAAGACGCGTTCATCGCCCCCGCCGAGCACCCCACGGCAAGATCGAAGCACGGCAGGAATCCCGCTTCTTCCAGGGCCCACAACATGCCGCTGGAAACCACGCCCCGCATGGCCCCTCCCTCGGCGACCAAAGCCAGGCGGAACGCATCCTTGCGATGGGCCGGTTCGCTGCGCTCTTTGAGCCGACGAGCCATGAGTTCCAGGACGGGATGGGCGGACATGGCCTGAAAAATGCGAAACCGATCTGCTATTCCGCAGTTTTCCTGCACGAACGGGACTTTTCATAAACCACCCCGCAGCAAGCTGCGGGGTATTTTCTTGGCAAGCGATTTTGGGTCACCGAATCATGCCCTTCGGCTACGCTCAGGGCAGGCTTTCGGGGAATGTGACCCGAAGTGATTCAACGGAATCTTGTTCCTGTCTCCAGACACGACAGCGGTGGCCCGAAACCCGTCGTATCCTCGGAACATGATCTCACCGGTCCTGCTGGCGCTATGTGGATACGCGTCCGATCTCGACATCCCGTCGCCGCTGTTGCGCGAATCCGGCCCCGAACCTGTCACGGAGGCTCTTTCGAGCGAACGCGTCCGGCCTTGGGAAGCCCCAGATGCCGCGCAGCGCTTCGTGGTGGGGACCACCGATTCGGTGGCGATCGCCCGGTGGCTGGCCCTGCACGGCTGGCCCCATCGCCTCATGGGTTCCGGATTGTTCGAGGTGGAAGTCCCACCCGACAGCCTGGACCTCCTGGCCACACACCCTGCCATCGACCGTGTGGAATCGCCTGCCCGGCGCGACCACCATGCCTTGGACGCCTCGCGCGATCGTATCAATGCCCAAGAGGCCCACGCGGGGACAGGCCTTTCCCGCAGCCATCGCGGCACCAAAGCATTGGTGGGAATCATCGACATCGGATTTGATCTCAACCACCCCGCCTTCCAAGATTCCTTGGGCAATTCGCGGATCGTCCGGTTGTGGGACCACACCAACACCAGCGGCAAGGCACCGGCAGGGTTCAGCACCGGCACTTTGTTCACCACGCCCGAGGCCCTCAAAAGTCTGGGCAGGTCGGGCTCCAACCAAACCCATGGCACGCATGTGGCCGGGCTGGCCGCCGGGCGCGGGTGGCCGGCTTCGGGCGGCGAATGGTGGGGCGTGGCTGACGATGCGCGCATCGCGTTGGTGGACTGTGGAGAGGGTTGCCGACAGATCAACGACGGCATCAAGTACCTGTTTCGGTTGGGCGACAGCCTCAAGCTTCCCGTGGCCGTCAACATGAGCTGGGGCACCCTCAACGGTCCTCGCAACGGCAAAAGTTCCGACTGCGTGGTGACCCGCTCGCTGGTAGGACCAGGCAAGATCGTGGTGGCATCGGCCGGGAACACCGGAGGCAACGCCGCCCACGCCGCCCACGAATTCCGGGGAGACACGGCACGCTACGCTCTGCAGGTTTCCAAGGGCACGCAAACCCTTTCCACCGGCGGGACACGCACCTCGTACTTCAACGAGGTGGAGCTGTGGGGCGACTCGGCCAAGTCCTACCAGGCGTGGGTGGAGGTCCTCAGCGCGAAGGACTCGCTCTTGGGCACCTCAACCGTGTTCCAACTGGGCACCGGGTCCAGCACCTACCAGTCCATTGATATCCGCAAGCTCGTGGGCCCGGACACGTTGTGGGCCAAGGGCAACATCGAGAAACGCTCAGGCCTGAGCGGCTTGCGATTGTCGGTGAGCACCAACCGAACGGGCCTGCAGTTGCGCATGGGCGTCACGGCCACCAGCGGCACGGTGCACGGCTGGATCTGGGAAGCGGGACTGGACTTCTTGAACCTCCCGCAGAGCCGGTGCCGCGGCTGCGTGGTTCCCGACAGCCTGCATGTGATTTCAGACAAAGCCACCTGCCCCGCGGTGATCGCGGTCGGGGCCATCAGCGGAAGCAGCGGCGCGAGAGCGACCTTCACCTCCCGCGGACCGGGCCTGGGGCCGGTGCCCAAGCCGGACCTGGCTGCCCCTGGCGTGTCCATCATCTCGGCTTTGAATTCCGGCGCGCTCGGATCCAGCACGGTCAGCGGCAAGATGGGCACCTATCCCTGGGGACCGATGTCCGGCACGTCGATGTCGGCCCCGTTGGTGACGGGCGCCATCGCCCTTTTGCTGGAGGCCAACCCGAAGCTCACCACCGACAGCCTCGTGCGCATCTTCAAGGGAAGCCGCACCGTCCACAATCCGGACACCGGTTGGATGCGGCTGGACGTGTTCAAGCTGATGCAAATCGCGGAATCCACTCCGGTCGCATCGGTGCGCAACCCATTGCACCTGACGCAACCGACGGTCCGTTTTTGGATCGGGGCCGATGGCCGTCGCACCGCGGTGCCCGCCGGTGCCATGCCGCGCGACTTCCATCCGGGCGGCATCGCGTGGTTGCAGACCTGCCAGGAGGGGGCCTGCACGGCCAGGGGGATGGTCAAACCGGTGAGATAGGCTTCGCCTTTTCCGCTTTGCGGAACCTTTCCGCTGTGCGGGGCCTTCGACGTTGCACGTCTTGCTTCATCCGCTGCGCGGAGCTGTCGACGCTGCGCGTCCGGCTTTGCACGGTGCGACCGCGCACCGTGACCGCGGCCCAAGGTTGCGCATACCCTCCCATCCAGCGAACACGCCGGATGGGAACCCTTGGCGCCCCTTGGGGATCCGCCGCCGGGGGGCACTGACTGGAACGGCCATGCCGATTCCGCTAGGTGCGCCGGGTGGGAGGATCGTCGGTAGACGAGGGAAAATCATCAGGGTCGCTATCGATATCGCGGGTTCATTGGCCGTTCCATGAAACGTGCCCCCCGGACCCACTGCCGGATTCTGTCAGATGCCGATTTTTCCTGCGGGCGCTTGTTGCGTGGCTTAGGGCGGGTTGGGCTGGTGCTTGTGGGGCATTCTATCGATGGGTGGTCTTTTTTAGTTCGGAGGCCATCGCGTGGAGGTCGGCGAGGGTGGAGGTGCGCTCTTCACCTCGGCACATCTCGAACAGCACGTAGTGGTCGGACAAGGTAGACAGTCTGGCATGCGGGATTTTGTTGGCCCGCGGGCGTAGGGCGGCTGGGAAAGCGATCGAAGAAATCAGACAAGTTCCCGGTGGTACTTACCGGCACAAGCGAGTCCATTGAATTTGCAACGCTGCAGGAATGCCTTTTGAGCCGCCGCCACGTTGGCCTCCTTGCCCTTCCAGACGGCCAGCACCGGCGCCTGCAAGGCCCGCCCGAAGGAAAAGCTGACGCTCCACGGATGGGTGCCCAGGTGGTTCATGGCGTTGAGATGCTCGGTGGCATCGTCGGCGGTCTGGCCGCCGGAAAGGAATACGATTCCTGGAACGGCCGTGGGCACGTGGCGAAGCAGGCAACGCATGGTGGCTTCGGCCACCCGCAACACGCTTTCGCGGCGCGGGCATTTCATGCCGGGAACGATCATGTTCGGCTTCAGCAACATGCCTTCGAGCAGCACGCGGTGGGCATCGAGTTCGGAGAAGACTTCCTCGAGCACGATGGACGTGACCTTTTCGCAACGTTCGATGTCGTGGATTCCGTCCATCAGGACCTCCGGCTCCACGATCGGAACCAGGCCCACTTCCTGGCAGAGCGCGGCGTAGCGCGCCAGCGCATGGGCGTTGGCGCGGATGGCGAATCGGGTGGGAAGGTCGCGTTCGTTGATCTCGATCACCGAACGCCATTTCGCGAACTTCGCGCCTGTCCGTTTGTATTCCAACAACCGTTCGCGCAGGCCATCCAGGCCCTCGGTGATCCGTTCGCCGGGATACATCGCAAGCGCCTTGGAGCCTTCGTCCACCTTGATCCCGGGGACGATGCCCCGGTTGGACAGAAACTGTGCGAACGGAGTTCCATCGCGCGTGGTTTGGTGCAACGTTTCGTGGAAGAGGATCACCCCCCCGATGTATTGCTCGATCCCTTCCGTGGAGAACAGGATCTCGCGGTATCTGCGGCGGTTTTCCTCGGTGGACTTCACGCCGATCCCATCGAAGCGGTCTTTGATGGTGGGATTGCTTTCATCGGCGGCCAGAATCCCTTTGGAGTCGGCGACGATGGCTTGGGCCACCATCTTGAGTTCGTCTTGGTTCATTGGAATTCGCCCTTTCTTGGTTTCAAGCGCTTGTGCCAGCCTTGTTGGATGCGGTCGCCCAGGTCACGACCAATCGAGCGGCCAGGAATCCCACGAGGCACAGGACGACAGTTCGCCAATTTCCGTCCATAACAAGCCAGAATCCGGCGATGGAAACGACAGTGCGCACCACCGTGCTGGCTGCGAACCACCATCCCGGGTTCGCCTTGCCGGGAACTTCGCGGATCGTCCACCAGAGCCCGCCGTAGAACACGATGCCGGTGGCGGCTCCCACGGCGAAGACCCAGAGGTCGTGCGGCAATGGATCCATTGTCAGCACAGGTTCCGCGCCGCCCAATGGGGCCAGCGGATCAAAGCATGGACGTCTGATGCATGGGCGACCTCGTGGTTCTGGTCCGGGTTCCACTTTGCGTGGACTTCGGAAGACCGGCTCTCCGTTGGCGATGAGTGCTACTTGTCATCCCACCCTCCTACCGTCGGCGACCGTAGTCAACAACTACAAATTGTCGACTGCCCGTTTTCCCCGTCGAAACCGGTCGTTGGTAGGATCTCCTCATCCCCAGTGCGCCTGGCCAGACAATTTGTACACTCTTTTGAGCGCCAATTCCCCACTTCGCTCCCTGAGGCATATGTACCCCGAACATTCCATCCGCACTTGCTTGGAACACCCTCGCCAATCGCCCATTGCCGTGGTTGCGACCTTGCGCACGTTCCACGAGGGTCTGGTTGCCGAGCGCGCCGTTCGCACAGGTCCCTGCCCATGATGCCCGCTGTGAAAATGTTGGATCCCATCATGGGGATCGACATCCACATGGTGGCCATCCCGGCCGTCCCCAGTCCCATCCCCACTCCCATGCCGCATCCGTACGTGGGCATGGTCTTCGAGGCAATGTCGTTCCTCCCCATGATCGGCGCCTCCATCAAGGTCCAGGGGATGCCCTGCGCCACGGCGGGAACTTCGGGCAAAGCCATTGTGCCGCACATCCCGATGGGTGGCCCGTTTTTGCCCCCCATCCCCACCAACGATTCCGAAATTTTCATGGGGTCGGCCACGGTGCTGTTCGAAGGGTCTCCGGCCGCTTTCACCGCGTTGCCGTGTCTTTCGTGCAATACCTTTGGCATGCCTCCCCCACCGCGCAAAAAGGGCGGCGCCAAGGTGGCACTGGAGCTCCCAACCTCGATGGTTGTCGCGATTCCGATGGGCCTTCCGGTGTTGATTGGCGGACCTCCGACGATCGACATGAGCTTGATGGTGGCCAAGGCGAAAGCGGCCATCAAGGGCAAGCTCCTGAAGAAGCTCCAGAACACCAAGATGTGGAAGGCCGTCTCCCAGAAAATCCACAACTTCGCCAAGAAGGTGATGGACAAGCTCAAGATCCCCAAGAAGTCCAAGATCCGCGATCTGGTCCACGACTACATCTGTTCCAAGACCGGCCACCCGGTGGACATCGCCTCCGGCAAGGTCACCACCGAACACATCGATTTTTCTTTTCCCGGCCCCATCCCGCTGGAGTGGAAGCGGTGGTATTCCAGCGCCTCCAGCTACGACGGCCCACTGGGCGTGGGCTGGCACCACCCCTACGACATGGCCCTGGCCGAAGACCATCGCGTGGTGGCGGTGCGCATGGAAGACGGGCGCGTGCTCTTGAGCGCCCGACTGGGTGTGGGCGAGACACATTTTGACCGCACCGAAAAGCGGACCCTGTTTCGCGACGAACGCGGCTACGGCCTGTATGATCACGCCGAGCGCACCACGCATCGCTTTGGCAAGGCCGAACGCGACGGGGTGCAACGGCTGACCTCCATCGAAAACGACTTTGGCGATGCCATCCGACTGGAATACGACAACGACCTGTTTCTGACAGGAATTGTCGACAGTGCCGGGCGACGCATCCGGCTGGTCAACGACCACCGCGGCAAGATCCGGACCATCCTGGTGCCCCACCCCACCTTGCCCGGCGAAGAAGGCGAGCGTCCTTCGGTGGAGATCGTGCAGTACCTGGTGGATTCCGCCCACGACCTGGTGGAAGTGTTTGATGCCCTCAAGCGCCCCTGGAAATTCCGCTACTCCAACCACCTGTTGATCTCGGAGACCTTGCGCAACGGACTGACCTTCCAGTTTCAGTACAAGGGATCGGGCATCACGGCCCGCTGCGTGCGCACCTGGGGCGACGGCGGCATCTACGATCACAAGCTCAAATACAACCTGGTGCAAGGCATGACGGCCGTCACAACTTCGTTGGGAGCGCGCACCGAGCATCACCACGAGAACGGCGTGGTCCGCGAGGTGGTGGACGCAATGGGGGGCCGCTCCAGCACATTGTGGAACGCCTGGATGGAACCCTTCGCCACGCTCGACGAGCTGGGCCGCGGCTCCCTGACCGAATACGATGACCGCGGCAATCCCACGAAGATGATCGAAGTCGATGGATCCACCTTGGAGGTGGCCTACGAAGACGATCTCCCGGTGAGCGCGTTCGACGCGGTGGGCGGCCAGTGGGTCTGGAAACACGACCAAGGCCGTTTGGTGGAACGCACCGATCCGCTGGGGCGCACCACGCACTACGAGTACGACGGCTCGCGCCTGATCGCTCTGGTGGACGCCAAGGGAACCAAGACAGAATTTGCCTACGACCCACAAGGGAACCTGGTCAAGGCAATCTTCCCGGACGGATCCGCCAACGAATGGGTCCACGACCGCTGGGGCAACCTATGGAGCGCCTTGGACGAGCGCGGCAACCGCCGCGACTTCGCCTACGATCTTTCTGGCAACGTGCGCAAGATCCGCGAACCCGACGGCAACCTGCGCGAAATGGACTACGACCCCGAAGACAATTTGATCAGAGCCAAGGACGCTCACCGCGAGGTGAGCTTTACCTGGCGGGGCATGGGGGCCATGGCCTCGCGCACCGAAAACGGCACCCGCATCGACTTCGCCTACGACACCGAAGACCAGCTCACGGCCATTCGCAACGAAGTCCAGGACATCTATGGCTTCAAGCGTGACGTGCTGGGCCGGGTGGAGCTGGAGCAGGGCTGGGACGGACTGCGCCGAGCCTTCCAATATGACCCAGTAGGGAATCTTGTGCGGGTGGAACGCCCAGGCGAACGCTGGACAGAATACGACAACGACGCGGCGGGACGCGTGTTGGAGGTGCGCCACTGGGATGAATCGACCGAATCCTTCGTGTACCGCACCGACGGCGAACTGGTGGAAGCGACCAACGCCCACGCCAAGATCCTTTGGGAGCGCGACACGCTGGGCCGCGTGCTCAAGGAGGTCCAGGGCAACCACTGGGTGGAATCGATCTGGAACGAACTGAACGAACGAGTGGAGATCCGCTCCTCCATGGGCGCCCACCAGATCATCGATCGGGACATCATGGGTGAGGCCACCTCTGTGCAGGTGCCGGGAAATCCCGAAGACCCCGCCGCCCCACCCAAGTGGGAGGCCAAGTTCCAGCGCGATATTTCAGGCCTGGAGATTGAGCGCGCCTTGCCGGGCGGCATCAAGAGCCGCTGGGAGCGCGACCAGCACGGACGTCCTCTCCGGCATTCCTTTGGCAAGAAGGACAAGGAACGCTCTCGCGAATACACCTGGGAAGTGGACGACCGTCTCAAGAAGATCGTGGACTCCGCCTACGGTCCGGTGGAATTCGAACACGACAAATTCGGGAACCTCTCTGGGGCCACCTACAATGACTTCCACAAGCTCTGGCGCGCCCCAGACGTGTTGGGAAACCTCTTCCGCACCCCGGAACGCTTAGACCGTAAATACGGCCCCTCGGGGCAGTTGTTGGAATCCACCAGCATCCAAGGTCTGACGCGGTACGAATACGACGCGGAAGGCAACCTGGTCAAGAAGACCATCACACCACCCCACTCCCCCGAACCCACCATGGTCTTGGGATCCGGAACAGGCCTGGGAACGGGACCCAACGCCGACAAAATTTGGCTGTACGAATGGAACGCAGCAGGCCATCTGTCCCGCGTGGTCCGGCCCGACGGGCAGATCGTGGAATTCCTGTACGACGCACTGGGGCGCCGCGTGGCCAAGACCTTTGCGGGCCGTACCACGCGATGGGTGTGGGACGGAAACCTTCCATTGCACGAATGGCAGGAAGCGACTGGAATCATCCTGGACGTGGAGCCGCCCCCGGCCTACGAAATGGACGCCCGCTTCGCGGAAGTTCTGCAGCTCTTGCGCGACAAGACCCTTTCGCCTTTGTCGCCGCAAGGCCCACCCCCGCGACCCAGCGAGCAAAGCCCCATCACCTGGCTCTTTGAGCCGGATTCCTTCGCGCCATTAGCCCGCCTCCAAGGCGAGCGTCGCGAGAGCATTGTCTGCGACCACTTGGGTACGCCGTTGGCCATGTTCAACGACGCCGGCGACCAAACATGGTCCCTGGACCTCGATAATTATGGCCAACCGCGCATGGTGGAAGGTGAGCGCTCGCTGTGCCCGTTCCGCTACCCCGGCCAATACGAAGACGCCGAGACCGGCCTCTACTACAACCGCTTCCGGTACTTTGACCCTGAGGCGGGCGGGTATATTAGCCAAGATCCGATCCGCCTGGAGGGCGGAAACCCCACGCTGTACGGGTATGTGGGGGATCCGAATTCGTGGGTGGATTGGCTGGGGTTGGCGTGTGGGCCAAACAAACAGCCCAAAAAATTAAGGTTTACGAAAGAAGGAAAAAGCCACGTTCGACAAGGGCATATTCAAACCCGCCCGGAACTTCCAGATAAAAGTAAATGGGCTGATGGAGGTAAGGACTGGCGATCACACACCCGAGAGACATTTAGAAATCCAGATAGGGTCACAAGGCAGAAAGGGGGGCGCTGGTGCTATGAGAAGGATCACGGCAAGACTGTTGGTCACGACAATAATGGGAATCCAGTAACGAAAACCCGTGTCGTTACTGAAGCAGATGGAACCGTAGTCACATCATTTCCTCAAGCAAATTGGAAATAGAAAAGGATTCCGCATGGGATTTGACTTTGCAGCAAGACGCATTGGATCCACCAAAACCGAGAACATCGGCGAAATTTCAGAGGACGTCCATGAGGCAATATTTCTTCGTTGCCGGAATTCAAGATTTAGAAAACTTTTAGGAGACTACTACAAGACCAAGTGCATTTTTCGAGGCAACGAAATCGCTGAACTTGTGAAATTTTTGAATGAGTCAAAACAATCAATTAGCCCAATTCAATCATACCAAATTGAGGAAATTGTTAACGCAATAGCTGCCAACGAAAATGAATTCATTTCTGTTCAAGGGGATTAAAACCAATCGAACACCCGCCGACTAAAATCGGCGGGTTCTTATAAGGGACTGAAAGTCCCCTATACGCGCTAAAGCGCGTCAACTCAAGGGGAAAGGTGGGTCTCCAGCGAATTTGATGGCGAAAGTTCTTCGACGCGTCGGCTGGACGCCAAGGGATCTTAAAAACTGGGGTTGAAAATTTCGATTGTTGATCCCGTCATGCATCTCTCCTCCTTTTGAGCTAGCTTCCTCTTTCCTCTCTTTGAAATCCCTGTTCTGTCCTCCACTTCAGCCGGGCATCTAGCCCATCTGAAGTGGAGGAGTAAAAGAGCCGCTGGGAGCGCGACCAGCACGGACGGCCTCTGCGACATTCCTTTGGCAATAGGACCAAGGAACGCACCCGCGAGTACACCTGGGCGGTGGACGACCGGCTCAAGAAGATCGTGGATTCCGCCTACGGCCCGGTGGAATTCGAGCACGACGCCTTCGGGAACCTGTCTGGCGCCACCTACAACGACTTCCACAAACTCTGGCGCGCCCCAGACGTGTTGGGCAATCTATTCCGCACCCCGGAACGGCTCGATCGCAAATACGGCCCCTCGGGACAGCTATTGGAATCCACCAGCACCCAAGGCCTGACGCGTTACGAATACGACGCGGAAGGGAACTTGGTAAAAAAGACCATCACCCCACCCCACTCCCCCGAACCCACCATGGTCTTGGGATCCGGAACAGACCTGGGATCGGGACCCAACGCCGACAAAATCTGGCTGTATGAATGGAACGCCGCAGGCCACCTGTCCCGCGTGATCCGTCCCGATGGCCAATCGGTGGAATTTCTGTATGACCCATTGGGGCGCCGCGTGGCCAAGACCTTTGCGGGCCGTACCACGCGATGGGTGTGGGACGGAAACCTTTCATTGCACGAATGGCAGGAAGCGACTGGAATCATCCTGGACGTGGAGCCGCCCCGGCCTACGAAATGGACGCCCGCCTCGCGGAAGTTCTGCAGCTCTTGCGCGACAAGACCCTTTCGCCTTTGTCGCCGCAAGGCCCACCCCCGCGACCCAGCGAGCAAAACCCCATCATTTGGCTCTTCGAGCCTGATTCCTTCGCGCCAATGGCCCGTCTGCAAGGCGAGCGTCGCGAGAGCATTGTCTGCGACCATTTGGGCACGCCGTTGGCCATGTTCAACGACGCGGGCGACCAGACCTGGTCCCTGGACCTCGATATTTACGGTCAACCGCGCATGGTGGAAGGCGAGCGTACGCTCTGTCCGTTCCGCTACCCCGGCCAATACGAAGATTCTGAGACAGGCCTCTACTACAACCGCTTCCGGTACTTCGACCCGGAGGCGGGCGGGTATATTAGCCAGGATCCGATTCGCCTGGAGGGCGGAAACCCCACGCTGTATGGGTATGTTGGGGATCCGAATGGGTGGGTGGATCCGTATGGCCTGGTCTGCAAAGCACAAGTTCGAGACCTTCGGGCTGGAAGAGAGGTCCAAGTATCTTCAAAACGAGAGGCTGATGAACTTTTGAGAGCAGCATTTCCAAATGCCCGCAAGGTTCGTGGAGGAGGAAACAAGGTTTATTCCAAGACTGCTGTCCAGAAAAAAGCATTCAAACTGAATAATCACGACCGCAGAACAAATCGAGCGGTATATCATAAAGATTACCAATGGAGTCCTACCCAAAAAGGAGTTCTTGCGGGCCATGAAAAACTGCCTGAAGGCCATTCACATAAGGGAACGCCACATATCAATATATTAACCCCCGAAGGCAACAAAACAGCAATTTACATAAAGAGGTGATTTCAATGAATTTTACGATTTTAAAAGATCGGCTATATTATCTTCGGCAAAACTGCATCGACAAGCTAAAGTCAAACCCTCAGGCTGATGTCATTTCAGAAAAGAAGCAGATTGAATGTCTCTTGTTTTGGATCCAAGAGTTTGAACATCACCAAATTTCCAACCAACACAAGATTGTTTGTCTGCCTCCGTCATCTTCCGTCTTTCGGGTTATTGATGAGAACGACACCGACAATCGAGAACTATGGACTGATCTTTCCAAACAAGACGATTCCTTTATTCTATATCCAGGGGATCTTATTTTAAAATCCACGAAGCAGTGATCGATTAGAGCTAGGAAAAGCTCTGTGAACTGCCCCACCTGTTCAGCAAGGGAGAAAACAAAATCGCACTTTTTGATTGCCGCGCTCCTCACATCTTCCAATTGAGCTAGCTTCCAACATTATCTCTTTGAAAGCCCTGAACACTCCTCTACCCCTCCCGGGTATTAAGCCCACCTGAGGCGGAGGAGTAATAACCCCCTGGGAGCGCGACCCGCACGGTCGCCCCCCTCAAACATTCCTTTGGCAAGAAGGATAAGGAACGCACCCGCGAATACACCTGGGCAGTGGACGACCGTCTCAAGAAGATCGTGGACTCCGCCTACGGCCCGGTGGAATTCGAGCACGACGCCTTCGGGAACCTGTCTGGCGCCACCTACAACGACTTCCACAAACTCGCGCGCGCCCCGGACGTGCTGGGCAACCTCCGGGCATGTCCCTGGAACACATGGCCACTACAATATCAACCCTGAAAGTGGCGACTGAATGCACCTTTTAACAATTTGCGACTGCAACCATTTCGCACTAAAGCTATTCCCGAATCCAGACGGAATAGATTTCAGAATCACAGAAATAACACTTAAAAATCACGAAGAGTATTTACTAAAACTAACAACAAAAAATCAACCAACATTAGATGTGAAAAAGTGGGGCACCTGGCAAATAGACTACAATAATATTGTCTTTTGCATTTCCTCATTCTTCTCATATGGAGGATGCGTTTCAAATTGGGACTTTTCTGAGGCAGCCACCATGGATATTACAAAATCAGACGACACATTTACCTTCAACGCTCAAGCAGGAAATGGCAAGATTTCTTTTTTCTCAAAATCATTTGTAATCCAAGGACAGCACACCTTCCTAGATTAGTTTTAGCTTTACAAAAGCCTACACAACTTCTCAAATCGATTAATCCTTGCAAAACAAACCCTTTAAAATAACGTTCCTATAGTCACCATTCTTATCTTGCTCTCCCACCCGTTAGATTCTCCGATTGAGCAAAATTCAGTCCCATTCTCTTTGAAAGCCCTGAATACTCCTCCACCCCACCCGGGAATTCGACCCGATTGAAGTGAAGGAGGAGATTTCATCTCAGAGCGCGACCAGCACTGACGTCCTCTCAAGCATTCGTTTGGCCGCAAGGACAAAGAACGCACCCGCGAGTACACCTGGGCGGTGGATGACCGCCTGAAGAAGATCGTGGATTCCGCCTACGGCCCGGTGGAGTTCGAGCACGACGCCTTTGGAAACCTCTCTGGGGCCACCTACAACGACTTCCACAAGCTCTGGCGAGCTCCAGACGTGTTGGGCAACCTCTTCCGCACCACCGAACGTCTCGACCGCAAATACGGCCCATCCGGTCAGTTGTTGGAATCCAACAGGACCCAAGGCCTGACGCGTTACGAATACGACGCGGAAGGGAACTTGGTCAAAAAGACCATCACCCCACCCCACTCCCCCGAACCCACCATGGTCTTGGGATCCGGAACAGACCTGGGATCGGGACCCAACGCCGACAAAATCTGGCTGTATGAATGGAACGCCGCAGGCCACCTGTCCCGCGTGATCCGTCCCGATGGCCAATCGGTGGAATTCCTGTACGACGCACTGGGGCGCCGCGTGGCCAAGACCTTTGCGGGCCGTACCACGCGATGGGTGTGGGACGGAAACCTTCCATTGCACGAATGGCAGGAAGCGACTGGAATCATCCTGGACGTGGAGCCGCCCCCGGCCTACGAAATGGACGCCCGCCTCGCGGAAGTTCTGCAGCTCTTGCGCGACAAGACCCTTTTGCCTTTGTCGCCGCAAGGCCCACCCCCGCGACCCAGCGAGCAAAGCCCCATCACCTGGCTCTTTGAGCCGGATTCCTTCGCGCCATTAGCCCGCCTCCAAGGCGAGCGTCGCGAGAGCATTGTCTGCGACCACTTGGGTGCGCCGTTGGCCATGTTCAACGACGCCGGCGACCAAACATGGTCCCTGGACCTCGATATTTATGGCCAACCGCGCATGGTGGAAGGTGAGCGCTCGCTGTGCCCGTTCCGCTACCCCGGCCAATACGAAGACGCCGAGACCGGCCTCTACTACAACCGCTTCCGGTACTTTGACCCTGAGGCGGGCGGGTATATTAGCCAAGATCCGATCCGCCTGGAGGGCGGAAACCCCACGCTGTACGGGTATGTGGGGGATCCCAATGGGTGGGTGGATCCAAGTGGGTTACAATGTGGCCCGAAGGATGCCCAGAAAAAGGTCAAAAAAAAGCAGGCTCCTCGGGAGATTACAAGAATCGATAGTCCAAAAGAAAATATACCGAAATCTCAGTGGCATGCCCACGGCAAAAACGGCGGAGCGGTAAATCTTGATGGAAAGCCCCACGATGGCGATCCAAACTTTTCTAATGGAACAAAAAAATGGCTTAGGGAGCACGGATGGAACATTTAGTCTCGGATGCAATCTCTTACATCAGACGCAAGAGTGATCTTTGCAATCCAGCAAACTATTATCGCGAATTTTCAACCTTCGAGGAGATCCCCGTAATCAATAGAGTCTCAATTATCGACAAGCTAAATTTCAAAGATCCCATCATTCGATCAAGAATCTTGCTGCAAACCACCACATTACTGTACTGGGATCTTCAAGCCTGGCTTGAAAAGACAGAACAACAAAAAAAAGAAAATTTGTTTGTGGCGATTTCCTATATCGACCCCCTTGAGGAACTCATCGACTATAACGTCGCAATCCCAAGATTATTCGTTTCACAAAAAAATGACCTATACAAATTCCACGTATCCGGGATCCAGCTCGAAACGCTAGACCAAGCACTTGAAACAATAGTTTCTGGGATATTGCCTCCAAGCCATTACATCACGAGACACGAAACCACAAAATGGGAATCCACGAACATTGAACGTTTCCTCTTTTTCCCAAGAGATATTCATACTTTCACATTTCAGGTGATCAGCCAAATTTCATCCCAACAGAAAAATGAATCCGAGACGAAACGCGAAACCTGAAATTAAGGCCGAAAAAAAACTAAATGACGCAGGATAGAAAATAGGCAACTCAGAAGCCGAAAGAGGATCTGCTCATATTATAACCCTGGGATAAAAATGACTGACATTAATCTTCAAATAGATCTAGAAGAAGCCGAGGCTGCAATCATCAATGGGTGTGGAAAAAAGCAATACAAAAAAATTAGAAAACTGATCGTCGGGGACCTGACCATTCTAAATGGAGCTACCAAGGCCATTTTCAGCCAGCTTAAATTAGCATTCCAATTTAATGAGCCTGTAGCATCCTACTTTTTTGGCAGATTCCGAAAAGACAGGGTCTGCTATGGGGAACTGCAGTATTCTGTTTATTTTTGGGTAGCCAGCAGCACAGATCAACGCACGATAGATTTTCTAAAAATTCTTTCAGAAGAACAGGGACCAGACGGGAAAAGCTGGTGCGCGGAATGCATAGAAACGATTCAATCAAGGATTGACGGGAATCAGCCAGATAGTTATTAATCAATTTGGCTATTTTTTGGTGGTCACTCCTATCGCATTCGCCGCTCCGATTGAGCTGGCTTCCAATTTCCTCTCTTTGAAAGCCCTGAATACTCCTCCACCCCACCCGGGCATTTAGCCCACCTGAGGTGGAGGAGTCACAATCCACCGGGAGCGCGACCAGCACGGTCGGCCCCTGCGGCACTCCTTTGGCAAGAAGGACAAGGAGCGCAACCGTGAATACACCTGGGAAGTGGACGACCGCCTCAAGACGATCGTGGACTCCGCCTACGGCCCGGTGGAATACGAACACGACGCCTTCGGGAACCTGTCTGGCGCCACCAACAACGACTTCCACAAGCTCTGGCGCGCCCCAGACGTCTTGGGCAACCTGTTCCGCACCCCGGAACGGCTCGATCGCAAATACGGCCCTTCGGGGCAGTTATTGGAATCCACCAGCACCCAGGGCCTGACGCGATACAAATACGACGCGGAAGGGAACCTGGTCAAGAAGACCATCACGCCTCCCCACTCCCCCGAGCCCACCATGGTCTTGGGCTCCGGCACAGGATTGGGGTCAGGCCCCAACGCCGACAAAATTTGGCTCTACGAATGGAATGCCGAAGGCCATCTGTCCCGCGTGGTCCGGCCCGATGGTCAGAGTGTGGAATTTCTGTACGACCCATTGGGGCGCCGTGTGGCCAAGACCTTCGCGAGCCGTACCACGCGTTGGGTCTGGGACGGCAACCTGCCGCTGCACGAATGGCAGGAAGAGACCGGAATCATCCTGGATGTGGAGCCGCCTCCCGCCTACGAGATGGACGCCCGCCTAGCGGAAGTGCTCCAGCTTTTGCGCGTAAGCCCTCGGTGATCCCCTCTCCCCACGCTTGCTTTGTGAGTTGATTCTTCCGCGATTGCCCTATCGAGGAGGAATCATGGACGTCTTTTTCGCACATACCCAAGTACACGCCGCAGCCACTTGGCTTGCCAGCTCGAAGGCGATGCGACATCGTCTACGCGAGCGCCTGCTGCCTTCGGGGAGCTCGCCGCGCATCGAATTCGTCGAGGTGGTCATCGAGTGGGAAGAGGTGGCCTGATGCTGAGCCCATCCAACCTACGGATCCTACTTTGCGGTCAGCCTGCCGACATGCGCAAATCATTCAATGGGCTTTCCGGCATGTGCAACCAATTCCTGTCGCAAGATCCCACATCCGGACAGGTCTTCGTGTTTTTCAACAAGCGCCGGGACCAAGTCAAAGCGCTGTGGTGGGATGAGACGGGATACGCCATCTGGCACAAAAGATTGGAGGCGGGAATGTTCCATCCGGATCCAACCGAGGGCCCGATCTCGCACGCGCAACTGTCTTTGATCCTCGATGGAATCCAAGTGAAGATGGTTCGCCAATACAAGCGATTCCATCTCGTCAAGAAGATGTCTGATTCGTCGATTTGATCAGCATTTATCGAGGCTTTGCGGTATATTGCTCCTTGTGAAATCGACTCGATCCAACGCGATCTCGGTGCCGGAATCCGACTTGGATTCCGGCCTCTCCAACGAGGCGTTGCGGGCTCAGGTAAAACAGCTGAGCGACGACAATCGGTACCTGCGCGAACAGTTGGAATTGCTCAAGCGCCACATCTTCGGGCGCAAGAGCGAAAAGCTCCCCGCCGCATTGCTTGGCGCCGAATCCGACCTGTTTGGCGTGCAGGCACCTGATCCTTCTCTGGGCCAGACCAAGCAGGTCGCTGCGCACGAGCGCACCGTCAAGCCTGCAGGTCATGGTCGTGTGGCGCTGCCGGACAATCTCCCCTGCGAGACCACGGTGCTCGACGTTCCCGAGGCGGAGAAGGCCTGTCCGTGCTGCGGCAAGCAACGCGTTCATATAGGAGATGATGTCAGCGAGCAGCTGGACATCGTGCCGCCGCGCTTTACCCGTCTTCGCATCGTGCGCCCCAAGATGGCCTGCCGGGAATGCACCGAATGCGGTGTAGCACAGGCCAAGCCACCGGTGAGCGTCATCGACAAGGGGATTCCCACCGCAAATCTGGTGAGCTGGATCATCCTGTCGAAATATGTCGACCATCTTCCTCTGCACCGCATCGCAAGCCAATTCAAGCGCTGGGGTGTGGAAATCGCCGAGACCACGATGATCGGCTGGATCGCGGCCATCTTCGAGCTTCTGGGGCCGATCCACAAAGCCTTGGAGCGCGAGATCAAGACGTGTGGATGCATGCACGTGGACGAGACCACATTGAGAGTCCAAAAGGGAGAAAAGGATAAACTGGGGGTGGGCAAGACAAGCGTCGACTACCTGTGGGCTATGCTGGGGCGTGGCCCCGATAGAACGTCGATTGGCGTGTCCTTTCTCTATGACGATGGGCGATCCCATGCGGTGGCCAAGGCGATTCTTTCCGGTGTGACAGGAAGCGTCTTGACCGATGGGTATGAAGGATACGCCCAGGCGTGCAAAGAGCGTGACGATCTGGTCCATGGCTTGTGCTGGGCGCATGCGCGCCGCAAGTACCACGAGGCCTTGCTGACCGGACAGGGGCAGGCTGCCTCAGTGGCGATCAAATGGATTGCCGATCTCTACGCGCACCATCGGCGCATCGAGACATTTGCCGATCGACTTGGCCGGCGCTGGAACAAGGTGGATGTCCAACCGGACTACGCAAGGATCGACGCAGTCATCGTGAACCGGCGCCAAAAATGGATGAAGCCTGTGGTCGATGAACTGGAAGCATGGAACGCCCGCATGGTCCAAAGCGCCACCCCCAAGGGAAAGTTTGGGGAAGCCATCGGTTACTTTCGCAACCAATCCGTCCGTCTCCGTCAATTCCTGACCCACGCGAGACTGGATCTGGACAACAACATCATCGAGCGCTCGATCCGCCCCATCGCCATCGGTCGCAAGAATTGGATGTTTGCCGGATCCGAAGAAGGCGCCAGGCGGGCTGCGCTGCTGATGAGCCTGGTAGGATCCTGCAAGCTCCTGGGGATCGATCCCGCCGAATATTTGGGGGATGTGCTGTTGCGCGCGAAAGCCTGCAAGCCGACAGCCGAAGGATGCGCCGACCTGACGCCTAGCCGATGGAAAGCGGGGCGGGCAAAGTAGAAAGGGCCTCCAGGAGGCAAAAAGAGGGGATTACCGAGGGCTTACGTCTGGTGGGCGGAAACCCTACCTTGTATGGGTATGTGGGGGGCGTACCGAACAGGTCGGAGCTGTCGTAAAAACTGTGGCAAATCGATCAAATGCCGCTTCTCAGCATTTTTACCGGCTGTGCGTAGACCAACTACGGAAAGTGAATTCAATGCAGCCAAAGCCTCGTTGGAATACAGGAATAGGACAAAAACGTGATATCTAATGACTCACATCCCGACCAAGACCACTTTTCGGCTCTAGACTCCTTCTGCGGAAACGTTGTTTCGCTCAAGCGATACGAGTCGATTTTGCGCCGAATCTTGGAGGCGCCGAGTGCTTGCTGGATATCACTGTCAAACTCCATCAGTTGCGAAAAGGAGCCAATACAGGGCCTATTTGCTAGTTGGCTTACGGCACCTGGAAACGAAGGCTCTTGAATCGTTCCAATCTTTGTGCCGAGTGAGGCATGGTTCTTCAATGTAGTGTACTACAATCGAGAATCCTTGTTGAGCAGCGAGTTAACAGAAGGCTGAAAAATCCGAATTACAACCATTCTGATTATCGCACACATTTGTCTTTCTTTCATGCTGTCACCGCCACTGCAAGAGAGATCGATGCTTTAACAGATGCAATAAAATACACAGTTCCTAAAAAACTGCCTCCCCACATTCCATTCATTGAGGCCAACATGAAATCCGTAAACATATTTTGCCAGACCACTAAAATAATCGATATTACCGTTGCGTTTTCGATTGAGCAGAAGTTTAACATTGTCGCACACCTCATTGAATCGAAGACGACAAAGGCAGGTCTTTATACTTTAGAAAAACGTAACGAAAGCGTTATGAAAGCTATCAAAAAATGCGCTGCACTCTATCTTTCGCCATTAAGGCCGAAAAACTCTTCGGATTGGGAGTTTTTAGATCGCTGTGAATCCAAACTGATAGAAATCACCGAGTTTGATCCTACTGGTAAAAATATTGTTTTGTGTAGCCTCAGGCTATTTGCTAAAAAATCATTGATTGAGCCCTCATTCAATCTTCTTGTGAAGCCCCTTCTTAGTCATGCCACAAAAGGCATCATGATCAATCAAACAGCCTACCCAAAAGATTATTTAGATGCAGAATCCATCTCAGATGGATCAATTTTTCGATTGTCCTTGGACGACAAGCCCGTTCAAGTAAGGCCTATATTGGGCCAACCTGAGTTGGAGGACCAATCACCTGCTGGGAAGCGAAAAGCCATTTCGCAGAAAACTACCCGGCCCGAATTCTGATCATAGCTTCAGCCAAACTAAAGTTGTCCGGGAAACGGTCAGACTTTGGTTGATTCTCACTCTCACACACTCTTCAGGAGCGCCTTTGCTGTGCTACCGCTCTGACGCCTGTAGCTTTGGGTATGATCATTGATCTCCAAATCTGCCTGTATTTATCAAGGGATGTAGACCAGCATTTCCAGGAGCGGATACAGTAAAGGCCGCCGTGCCCGTGGAATCATATCCCGCATGGCGTAGGACGCTCATGCCCGAGTGAGCGTCGCTGCGTCAGGTTTTGTCTAAATCGCGATTTTTTCTCCAATGAGGCTGAAGCAGCACTCTGTTGATGTTTTCCAGATCCACGACTCGTTTGCGTGCCCGTACGGCTTCCACGAGGCATCACAGCAAACCACTTGTCCCGAGTGATCCGCCCCGACGGCCAATACCATGATGCTGAGACAGGCCTCTACTTCAAACGCTTCCAGTACTGCGATCCAGATATGAGTAGGTACATTATCCATGATTCGATCCGTCTGGAAGGCGGAAACCCTACCTTGTACGGGTATGTGGGGGACTGGTCACTAATTTCCTCATCCAAGGAGCGAATGTATGCAAGGTGATGCAACAGAAAACGAGTGGTTTGAAAAGATTTGGCCTCTGGTCGAAAGTAAAAAATACCTTGAGGTCATAAAAATCACCTTGCCGTATTGGGAAAAGATAGCCGAACCAAAGTTCGAGCAGGACTTCTCTTATCATATCATCAATGAGATGTTTTATTCCTACCTAAAGCTAAACATACTGGACGAAGCGCGGATCTGGCTGGACAATTACGAAAGATTCGACTTTAAAAAGGCGGATCGATATGACGACGGCGATTTTGAGATAGCGAAGGGGAACTATTTTTGGGCACTCAACGACCAAGAAAAGGCCCTGCAGGCATGGGCTACTGCCGACAAAAAGACCAAAAGCCAGTGCTTTCGCTCACCTGAAGCCGAAATTGCAAAATCCGTTTACAGGAAGGCAGCAATAAAAGGCGATACCCAGTCTTCGAAAAAGACCAAAGTCTCAAAAAACGAAATCAAGAATATCTGCGAGCTTGGGTCTGAGCATATGGAGAAAAACAAATTCTTAGAAGCAGAATCATACTTTTCCACGGCTTTGAATCTTCTGCAATCTCCAGCGGCTGACCACGAATACTATCATTGGATCTTAGCCTCACTGGGAGATGCATGCCTTTCCCAAAATAAATTGAAGGAAGCTGAATCTCACCTATTGGAGGCGAGCAAGGGCATGATAGACAATCCTTACGTCTGGCTTCAACTGGGTAGGACATATCGACTGCAATCCAAAACAAAAAAGGCTACGGACGCGTTATTAAAAGCTTACATGATCGAAGGTCAAAAAATCTTCGAGGATTCCCAGGAAGATTTGAATTTTCTAAAATCGAAGATAAAGATGTAATTTTTCCCCGCGGCGAAACTGGTGTGGACCCGAATACCAATATTGACCTCCGCGAAATTGGCAGCAAAAAAGTCATCAATGACGTTTCGGAAAAGAATGTATATATGGCTTCAAATCTTCCCATTCTCAGGCCTGAGACCTAAAGAATAGGAAAACGCACTCGCCGATATTCGCTCACCAAGGAAATCGAATAATTATCGGACAGCTACCATATCAGACGCAGAAAGATTTTTCAACGGTAGCAGACCAGGCCTCCCTCGAAAGCCAACCTGCAACAAGGACGACAACCAATCAGTGAACAATCGACAAAAAGGAGGCTCAACTGGACACCAATTCTATTGAAGACAAATTTTCAGATCAATCCGATCCTTTCTGGCGTTTAAAATCATTCGCCCTGCAACAGAACGGACAGCGCGCCTTCACTATTATTGAAAGTCACGAAGTTTCAACAATCAGACGTAATATCTTTAAAACGAACGACAACCATCTTATGAGGTTCTCAAGAGAAACACTTTTGCCATGGCGAGTTTTGGAAATATATCATATCGACACAGACAAAAGCGATTCAATAATAGGCCCGCTTCAAACATTAAAGACTAACGACAATCATCGCATTTATTTTCTTTGGTCAAATGCCCAAGGGATATCGCTTGACTTAAACACTCTGAAGAGCCTCTGGACAGATTTAATATATCCGTCCGATGAGAATATCGTAATTTGGATGCCAATCGAAAACGAACTTGCGACCGTTGTTGATGAGCGGCTATCAATATGGCAACAAAACTGACATAAAGGCTAAAATAATCTAAGTGACGCTGAAAGCGGACAATACTGTTGCTGATAAACAATCGCTCATGCTGCAAGCCTGGAGTAAAATATGACTGACATAAACAAGCGCGCTCTTCAAATTGATCTAGAAGAAGCCGAGGCAGCAATCATCAATGGGGGCGGCGAAAAGTACTACAAAACAATCAGAAAACTAATCATTGGAGATTTGACCGTTCTGAATGGAGCCACCGAGGCCATGTACAGCCAGATCGAATTGGCATTCCAATTAAATGAGCCCATAGGAGCATATTTGTTTGGCAAATTTCGAAAAGACAAGTTGTGCTATTATGATTTGGATTATTCTGTGTATTTTTGGGTAATCAGCAGCACAGATCAACGCACGCTAGACTTTTTAAGGATCCTGTCAGAAGAACAGGGCCCAGAAGGTAAACGATGGTGCGCCAATTGCATAAAAACAATTCAATCAAAGATCGAAAAATAATCAAGCCGTTAGACAACAAAACAAATAGCCACCTCCAGCAATCGCTCTCCCCCAATTGAGCAAACTTTCGTTATTCCAAATAAAGCTCGAGAGCATTCAACAATAAATGCAAGCAAGCAGTTCAAATATACTTGTATTTTGAATCGTTACTATTACGAGAATTCTTCCTTGCCAGTTATGCACAATCCGGGCCATTAAAAAACCTTCCAGGCGTTGACTGGTTAGGTTATAATTGTGTTAAATTCCAAAAGAACCTGACTTTGAAATCCCTGACGGCTCCTCCATCCCATCTGGCCTGAAGCGGCATGGCCCGTCCTAGGCCCAATACTGTTTAGTTACGGATGACTATGATTTTTGGCTTTGAAGCATTGGCTGCGATGGACGCGTGAGCTTTTGTGCGGATGTTGTAGCTACTCATCTTGCGCTTGACCCCCCGGTGGTTGTATCGCCCCTTCCTTTCAGGGACACGATTCAGGACGATTTCCTTCAGCGCATCCTCATAGTTATTCTTCAACCGAGCCTTGCTCATCCAGGGGGGAAAAGCTGCCTTGCAGCAGCTTGCGACGGATGATCCGCACGGTTGCCGTGAAGGAAATACGGTCTGGGTCGTCGCCGATGGACTGGGCCGCGTCGAGCATGATTCGTCGCACCGCGTGATGGACAAGCAGAAGTCCATAGGCTTCCTGTTTGACAAGATCTGGCGTCTTGCTCCGCAAGAGCGCTGATCTTCCGCGCAAATGAGTCTTCAACTCGTCCAGAAGGATCTCGATCTCCCATCGCTCCTGGTACAATCTGGCCAACTCGAGAGCGGGTGCTTCGCGAGGATCCAGTAGCGTTGTGATGAGCCGGTACCTCGCCCCTTCGGTATCCGGCTTGGCTACGCCATCGAGCTCGTATTCGATGACTCTCACAGTGATCGCTTGGGCACCAGTCCTGGCCGATTCCTTGGATGCATTGAGCAAGGCAAGCGTGCTTCCGTCCTTTAAGGTCTTGATCGGCTCCAGCTTGATGTTGGATCCAACTCTCCAAAGCAGTTGGGCGCCGCTTTGGGAGAAGGTTGCCCATATGTCGTGACCAATAAACCCCCGGTCAGCCAACAGCAGCATTTTCTTGTCGAGGCGATCCGTCATTTCCCGAGCCAATGTGCGCTCCGAGTCGCGGTAGGATCCAAAGCCGCACCGACGACCGCATGGCTTCCGCACTCGGCCAGCAACGTCATGCGCAGTTGGGGAAAGGCCGTTTCGCCTCGCCCGGATTTGGAGCGCCCGAATGCATCCTCGTTAGCCTGCGTGTCCTGAGTATCCAGTGTGGTTCCATCCATGGCCATCACGCGAAGACCTTTCCAGAAGCAACCACGGATGGAAGGTGTTCCGAGAGGGCGACAGCATGAGAGAAACAATTGGCGCAAAGGCTCCACGCCTACGCGGGTGCGCGCTTGGCTGATCGCTCCTTTGGTGGCCACCTTGGATGGCTCCATTCCAAAATGTCCCAGCGAATCCAGAAGGCATCGCAGAACTTCCTGAATGCTCGCTTCCATAAACAAGCCAAGGGCCAGCACGTAGTAGACAACCACGTGAACAGGCAGGAGCCGATTGCGCCCCGGCGGAAAGCCAGAGCGATCCAGCGCTGAATCGATCGCCGAACGTGGATACGTACGCGCCAAAAGACCGATGCTCACTTGATCGGTCAAGCGCATCCCCGAACCAAGAATCGCGAGTGTCCGTGCCATACTCCCTCCTTGTGGAGAAATATGGCAATTAGAATTCTATCTAAACAGTATTGGTCCTAGGCCCCCCGTGCGAGCGGCAAGCTTTTGGAGGGCGAAATCGAGCATCCTCTCGATTTCAGTCCAAAACGGGTCGCCAGCAACGGACTGGTCGCTTGCCACCGCCTCTCAAAGAACGGTCTGCACATGCTCACGAGCTGCAGCTTGAACCGCAAGGCGGAACTTATTCATGGACGTTGGGCCCACTTTGAGTGTGGCGGCCCACGGAGGGGTGCCTGCAGGGCATGTATCGCCTCCGGTTGTTCATCCACGCCAAGGGGGCCCACATATCAAAACCTTAATCCCTGACGGCAAAACGGCAATTTCACAACGGAATATGGGTCGCATGAATTTTTTAATCATCAACCAAAAGATTGAACGCATCAGAAGTGAATGTATTTCCAATCTGCGCATACAAAAAACAAAAGAAGCCCTGGAAGATAAGAAGAGCCTCGATGAGTTGGTTTCGTTGGTTCGATGGGCGGAATTGCACAACATTCAACCAAATTCAACTGTAATTTGCCTACCAAATTTGACTATCCAATCTCCATCCTCTGCATTCCGGATCATCGATGACAACGAAACCGAAAGCCGCAATCTATGGACAGACCTAACGCAGATTGACAATAAATTCTTCCTTCAGACCGGCGACATTGTCCTAAAAAACCACAAGGTCAGAGAAATTGAACAAAGGGATGAAATCCCTCCTATGGAAACGGACCACTAACTTTCCCGGTGCAAACAAGAGTGTCTAGGCAGGAACGAAACAGGAAACATAACGGATCGCCAAAGCCGCGAGTTAGGAAAATCAGATGTGCCACAAAGTCCATGAATTAAAATGCGGCAGATCTGGATCTAGCCACATGCATCCGAACCAACAGTGGAGCAATTATCGCATTTTCCATGGAAATTCGATATGAGCTATTTTTTATTCGTTGTTGAGTGTAGGAAGTCGCCTAAAGGGTGGCGATCATCTTTGTACAATCAGCTCGAAGCAAAAATAAAAATAACGGGATTCAATTTGGTGATCCATACGGCAGCGATCCGCCTTGATGGCTGCGATTTGATTGGCTGCACTATACACGATGGCGTTTCGTCCGAACGGCTCTTTAAAGCTCCTAAATCAATCCATTTACTTTCTATCGGACAAAGGTTCCTTAAATCCCTTCAACAGGACAACTCCGTAGAAACCTTTTTCACATTAAAATGGATCCATAATGATGCTTCCGGATTTTTCGCCGACTCCAAGGACACCATAGAAATTGACCTCAAAAACACCATGATTCCGGAAAAGGAACTCAAGGCCGGAACCGTATTTTTTCTCCTGAAAGAGCGTAATTTTGGATCGCGCTGGATAAAGGATTATGCGTAGTTTGCGCCCAATACTCCGGAGGAAATTTCAATGACTCAAGCAGAAACAATTCTAAAGCAGCCTCCCGCGCATATGCTGCTATGCGCGAAACATACCAAAAAATACTCAATTATATGGCCCCCAGTCTTTGACCTCAACTGAAGCTGAGGAGCCACCGCCGCTGGGAACGAGACAGTTGCATCCCCAGAAAATGATTAGATTCAGATCGTATTTTTTCAATCTTGTCTGGAACTTGCAGCGGTGAACCTTAAAACAGACAAAACTCTGCGAGCCATAAGTGTCAGTGAAACCGAAGACGAATGGGTGGTCAACCTGGACGCTCAGTCGACTCCTGAAGCATGGCTCTGCCTGAGCCTGTTACGTCGAGCAAACCTTTCCCTCCTGACACTCGGCGAAAAATCCCAAAAGAGGATCACACTCTCGAGCTCTCCAGCGAAGTCGAGAATCAATTTCATCCGAGTATCGGAATTTCACGCCAACGCCAACATCCCCAATGAGCAACTGGAATATGTATTGTATTTTTTGCTCGAGGCAGTTTGCCGTGGAATCCCGTCTACACATGTACACTTCACGGGTCAGGAGGATGGCCGCGAAAAGGATCTAACTTTTGTGTACTCTCGGGCCCATGTGTCGGAGCCCCCTAAAACTTACGCCGAAATCCTTGTCGATTTGATCCAAATCGATCCATTAAACCTGTTCGAATTAATTCCTGCCCAAATACCGGAATTTAGCTTTGCAATTTCACAACTACTGTTTACACCAAAACGAACACTTCGCATAACAGACAAGCGTTCAAACCTCTTTCTTGATATCGCGTCTGCAACAAACACAAACGACATGACCATTAAAATAGAGGAGCAGCTTCTTCGCGAAGCCCAATCAAAACTCCTCTCCATATACACATCAAATGATTTATGGCCAGAGAATTTCATCCTCATGGGAATGAAAGACGGCAATCCCATTGAAATCGAAATCTTAGTAAAGCAATGACTGCCTGTTATGGGCTTCAAACCAAGCAATTTCTACTCGAGGAATGTAATGAGCCTCACCTTCAAAGTTGACACTAAAGTTATCGGAACAATCCCTGTGGGGGCATTCGATGGCATCATGGGATTTGATAACCTTTTGGAAAACAAGACCGGCAAATTCTTGGATTTGTATGGGAAAACCATTCTTTACAAAACAGACGTCCTTATGCTGATTGAAGGCATAGACAATCTCTCCATCAAGACGGGGAAAAGCCTTCGCCACAACCCCTCCATCAAGCATTTAATTGAATTACTAAGCTCAATAGGTGATTCGGATGTTTTACATGTTTTTGGCGAATAGGAGCAGTTCTGGATCGCGGAACCTATTGATGCATTTTGCCCTGCCAAAGATGGGCCACCAAAACTCCATTTTAGTGGAGTACTCCATGTACATTTTGGAGCACAATTATGATTACTAACCCGGTATCGTAAATTTGGCATCATGCAGCATACTTGACTTGGCTGTAAGAGAAAAATGATTGGACCAATTCTTTTTCTTTTTCCAGGTAATCCATGTAGCCTAATACCCTGCTCTCTAGGACCTCTGCGCTTGATGTCATCGGCTTGTTCGAAAGCCTAGATTGCATATCCGGTTCAAATACTCATCTGGGTTCATTTCAGGCGAATAAGCCGGAAGAAATCTCAATTCAATGAGATGCTTATTCTCTAGGAGCCAAGGCTGCAGATCTTTTGCATGATGAACGCGCAGGTTATCGAGGATGAGAATAATTTTGCGCCCTTGGCGTCCGCTATCATTTTCATCAAGAAATCCTTGAATCGCTCGACGTTAATTGCCTCGGAATACAATTTGAAACGTATCGCGCCTTGGTTGCTAACCGCCGATACCATGTGAATATGGACGCGCTTGCGCGGACCTGTAACAGAAGGAGTCTTGCCACGAGGTGAGTAGCCGCGAAGTTGGTTCGGAGAGTTCTGGACAGCAGTCTCGTTTTGCCAACAGCTGTGATGACTAGAGAAATTCCATATCGAGAGTAGATCAATTCTTGAACGGCTTGACGGTTCCAAAGTGCAAACGGCATTTTCATCTGGTCTGGGGTGCTATCAGTAATTAGCTTACGAACCTCAGATTCACGCTCATCCGAAAGGAATTTGCCATCCCCTTTTTTCCGGCCTTTGATCTTGGGCACCAAGCATTCATCGCCATTTTTTAGCCAGGCTGAATAACGGAGCCTTACAAGACTGGAGCCGAGGTCGTAAATTTGGCCAATTTCTTCATAAATTTCCATGCGAGATCGTTTAGGTTCAGTTACAATAGCTCGATGAACCATCCGGATCATCGCCTTGACTTTCAGAAAGCCTTCGGATTGTTCTTGTGTTTGATTGTTCATATCAGGAATTATAGCATTTAATGCGAATATATCAATACCTAGTTAGTAAGTTCAATCGGCTAATGAGACAGACATTATCCTCCCCCATCGCTGAAAGGATTAAAATTCCAGAAATAATCCAACGACAAATTGACCAAGACTTTGAGGTTCTTTCGGACGCGTACACTTTCCGATTTCTTCGCAAGAACGCCTTAATCGCGCCTAGGTCGAGATTTCCTGATTTGACAGGGGTTGAATGTTATGCCAATGAAATGAGCGTGGATCGCGAAGACCACTCTCACCATTGTTTTTTAGGATTAAACATTTCAATCGCTGTGCTGAGTGCTTGGGCCAAACAAGATAAAGGATTGGTTTTGCGATCCATCGTTTCAGAAAGCACAGAAATGACTCACCTAACATTCCATGTCGTGCGAGCGGATGAGTTTTATTTAGCCGACGACCTCGATTCTTACCCTCAACCAATCTTGGTATGCGATTCTGATGCATCTATCTCCTGTATTGAAGATTTACAGATCCTCGCGTTAAAGTGTCGCTGAAATCTACCTCTTGTATCTTTCCGATTTGAGACCATCCGAGAAAAGGCGCCACAGCAATGCTTGAAATATCAGATTCTGACACGAGAGAGCACATTGTAAATACGATTCTTTCCAGCATCGAATTACAAGGCTATGGCGCAGGACAAAATTGGATTGGATGCTGTAGAAAACGAGAAAACTTTTCAATCAAATTAATGAAGAAGATTGTGAGTTTTTTCTGTTCTCATTTTTCTCAAGATTTCGAGCATTGCCATGTCGCTTCCTCTTTGATTCGTGATTGCTACTTCCCGATAGATAACGACAAAAAATTTATCATTTTTGCAAAGCAAATCGAGAGGAAACTCCCGAGAAATGGCCTCCTGCAATTCGACCTCGAACACGACGGCATAGAAAAATTGTCAACACCAGAATGCTTCAAAACCTTCTCCGGTCCTACCATTGAAACCATCCGAAATTTGTCGTATACACTCATGCTCAACAGCAGAGTCTTTGGTCATCTTTTCATCGTGTTCGAAACACTCAACGCCATTGCCTATCCACACAACGAAACGGGCTTTGGCTTCATTGCCATTGACAGGAGTATCCCAATAGTTCATCCGAAGGTCGCCGAGTTTTTATCAACAGCAAGCATGATGAATGACTTTGAGTCCATCTACTTCCGGACTAGACCCGCACCCGATGGCGCTGGCTTAATTTGAGTTCCGATTTTGCAAATGTTCACATATTTCAACGGATTGACGTCGCGCTGAAGACCCAATGCTTTGCCTAAGGTTCCAGCTGGATCAGATGGCTAAAGATCGCAAGGACAACTGGCGTCGAAGTCAACGCCTTAACGAACATCCTCTGCGTGGCGGAAAAATTCCAATTTACAACCCAGGAAGCACATCCCAAAATGCCGAGGCACGCCAATGAGCCATGAATTTTCCTTCACCACCAATGCTACGGATGAAACTCTTCTCAGAATTCTGTCGGAAACACTTGTACGTTTCGGCATTACTCTGAAAGAATCTGACCTCGGAGCGTATTCTATCGAAAACGATCAGGGTTGGCCGAAAGTCTCCTTTCAGTTCGGGCTAGACGCGCATTTGTCATCCAACCTTTCCCCTAATGAATGCGAAGAGATCCTTTCCGCAATTTCCAGGGTAGCAGAATTGTACAGCTTGGTTTTCAGTTGGGAAGAATTGTAGTTTTGGCTATCATCAATCTGAGGATATTCGTTCGAAAATGCTGGAACGCCCTTCAATCATGATATCTGCGTTCTGGAAGAAATCACATCATGCCTTCTGCCTCCCGATCAATTTCATTCGCGAAAACTAAGCAACAATCGCAATCATGAAGTTATCGAAAGGCTGCTGTTTTTTCCGAAATCCGTTCTGTACCACCTAGGTACTTGAAGCTATGAGATAAGTATATAATGAATTCTCGCTATAGCGTTCGTCACTGAAGAGGAAACATGCAATACTTCGCTCATGATGAGATCCGAATTTGGATCGAATGTCGGCGGGCACTTCAAAAGGAAACACTTGTGGGCACTTATAGGGAAACACCCGAACAGCCGCAAACCTAGGTCATTTTCTCTCCTTTTTGCTCCTCCCCGACGTTGTTTTTCAGGTTCCGCGTCCGGTGTGACCGGGCTCCTTTGAGGTTCACCACCTGCGCCGACTCCAAGATGCGATCGAGGATGGCTCCGGCCGCCGCCGTATCGCCCAAGAATGCGGTCCAGTCGACCATCGGACGGTTTGTGGCGATGATGGTCGATGCCTTTCCGTGACGGCGGTGGATGACTTCCAGGAGGTCTTCGCTTTCCGTTCCTTGGTGCGACTTCATGCCCAGTTCATCGAGGATCAAAAGTTCCGGCGCGACAAGCTGGCGGATCACAGCACGACGGGCGTCGAAGTCTTTGGCGCGGGCGAGATCGTCGGCAAGATCGAAGGCGTTCTTCCAAAGGACCTTGTATCCCGCCGCCACCGCCTTCAACGCCAAGGCGTTGCACAAGTGGGTTTTGCCCACCCCAGGCGGGCCGACAAACAAAACATCGCGACACTCCCGCACGAACTCCGTGCTCGATAGCTCCTGGATCAATCGGCGCGGAACCGACGGATTGAACAGCCAGTCGAATTCTTCCAGGGTCTTCATGGTCGGGATGCGCGAAACCGACAGGCGCTTCTTCAGGAGCCGATTCGATCGGACATTCATCTCGTCTTCTATCAGCTCGGACAGAAATTGCAAGTGATCAATTTCCCGCTGGCGAGCCTGATGGAGCCGCATTTCCAGGCATTCGGCCATTCCTCCAAGCCGCAAGCTGCGCAAGATCGGCTGGAGGACTTCGATTTGGGGCATCATCCGACCACCTCCGACATGCTGGCCATTCCTTCGATCAGGTCATCATATTCCGTCAAAGGCCGGATGACCGGATCCGAGTGACGTGGTGAGGTGCGGGAAGCCGGTGGAACGTCGTCTCCCGCGTTTTCCCGACACTTGTTGACGACTTGTTGAGCACGGATCATTTCGCACAATTCCTGCAGTCGGTGCCAGCTCGCTTCTGGGTTCGGAGTGGTCCGAGCACAAGCCTGTTCCAGCACGGTCGCACCGAATTTCCTGGCCAGATTTCGGATTCCCTGAACGGTTCGGTGCGTGCGAGGATGTCGGCCTCGATCATTGGACAAAACCGATCGAACCAAGGCCTCGCAGTGAGGACCGACCTGTTCGGAAGCCGCGCGAATGAAGTACACCTCGCGATCGACTCGAGGCCGATCCATCCAAGTTGGATGCGCTCCAGCAGCGCCAACCAGAGTGCCTTTCTTCCAGCATCGAACGTGTCGGACCAACAGTTTGGATTCGTGCCCTTCCGAGTTCCCGTACACGCGGATTTCCCTGGAATCGTAGCGGACTTCAACGATCGTTCCGATCAAGCGATGACTCACTTCGTAATGGCAACCATCGATCTCCACCGCGCCATGCACGCTCACTTTGCGCATGCCCAATTCGAAAATCAGGAATGCACGCTCAGGCAATGCTCGCAAGGCCGGTTTTTCCTCGGTTTGGAACACCTCCTGCACTTGGCGTTTGTGGCGTCCGTGTATGCGCTGGTTGGCGACGCTGCGACTCCATTCCTGGAGCTTCTGGTTGAGTACTTCCATGGTGACAGTTTCTGGTACGGTCTTGAAGAATGACTCCCGTGTGTAGCGGCAGTCGCGCTCGACACGCCCTTTCTGATTGGGTTTTCCCGGGTCGCATGGCGACAAGACGATTCCGTAGTGCGAAGCCCAGGCCTGAAACAAAGGACTCAGGACGGGATCGAAGCGATGAGCTTGGGTCACGGCAGCCTTGAAGTTGTCGATCTTGAGCCATTCGGGTACTCCGCCGAACTTCTCGAAACCGCGCATCAACGCCTCCAACACGGTTTGAGCGGATTGGTTGGCGATCACCTCGCGATAGCTCATGCCGCTGTGCGAAAGAGTCAACACCATGATCCAAGTGCGCTTCTTGTCCTTTTCGGTCCGACCTTCTCCCTTCCATACCTTCGGACCTTCCACAAAATCCATCTGGGCCTCCTGGCCAGGCAAAACAGGCAGCATCTGAAACCACTTCGGGCTCCGTGCGCGGGCCTTGCGGACCAAACGCTTCACCGAATCCTCAGCGCCGGAAAATCCGTGGGATTCCACCAATTCGCGCCAGATCAAGCGAGCTTCCAATCCTCGCTCCATCAGGGATTGGACTACATCCAGGTAGGGTCGCAACTGGATGCTGCGGGTCGCCAATTCCTGTCCACTGGCGCCCGAGGATTCTTCGCGTTGCTCCTCAAATCCCCACGAATCCACGAGAGAGTCGTCCAAAGACCCGGTGGGCACTTGGGCACTTACCGTTTCCCTTTGCAAATCCGGCCCGGTGGGCACTTCGGAATGAAGTGTTTCCCTTTCCATGGCTCGCTGAAGGCGGATCACCACCTTCGGAGAACTCTTCACGACCCGACAGATGGCCCGGATCCCTTGTCCCTGGCGCAAAAGGGTCTCGATCGTCGTCTTCTTGTCCATCCTAAGGACTCTCCCCATGCTCGCCCCCCAGTGAACCCTGGAGGTAGGCGCCCGGGTGGCCGTACGGAAGGGACCAAGTGTTTCCCTATCCGGCCCTGAAAGTGCCCACAGGTGTTTCCCTATAAGTGCCCGCTGTCCCGTCCCACGTTTGATTCCCCGGGTTGATCACTGTTTGTCCCGCGTTCGTTGACCCAGTGTTGACGTAGTCGGACCACGTATCGCGGGACGCGGATCGGGGTACCCCTTCGGGAGTGTGACGGTTGAAGCACTTTTGTGCCCTCGACCAACACAACCACAAACCCGGAGAGGCACCCATCAACTTAGCACTTCCGTCGGCTCCCGTGGATACCCGTCACCGGATCCGCTTTCATCCCTCCTTACCTCCACAACGGTGCCCTCGGCTGCAACGGCACGAACCTTAGACCTTACGGGAGCTACACCCGCAAGGGCACGCACTGGGTCGACGACGAGATCCGCATTCCACGGACTCGATGCCTCGAATGCAGCCTTACCTTCGGCGTTTTACCCCAGGGCCTCCTTCCCGTGTGTCGGGCTCCGCTGGCTTTACTGAAGTGCGTGACCCGCTTGTTCGAGCGCGGCATCCCAGCGTCTCGGATCCGCGATTGGGCCGGACTCTCGTGCGGAGTACTGGCCCGTCTTCAGGGCCGGATCCTCTCCCTGGGCTCCACACTCGTATCCCTCGCCCGCAGCGATGGCCACCTCGATGGATTGCCTGACCCAGACAGCATCGTCACCTGCCTGCGTCTATCCGCACATTGGCCCTGGACCGAGGCCGTTTATGCATTGTCCCGCGCTTTGTACCCCTGCCGGTGGCCTACCGGACCTCCAGATCCTCGTTCAACACGATTCGTGCACGATTGACGGATCTTGTCTGCCGTATCGTTTGATCCCCCTCGGGGAAGACGCATCCGAGGACTTCATCGACACCGGAGATCCACCATGACAGACTCTCTTCCGCCCCCGGCTTCCGCCGCGAGGACGCATTCCGCACGTGCTCGCCGGGCGCGACACGAAGGTGCGACAGCACCCCACAGTCAAGGCGCCACCCCGACCGACGCGTTATGGAGGTACGGCGTCATCAGCGCCTTCCTGCACGCCGCGCCCACCGAAGCGAGCCTGCGACAGAGGCTTCAGAATGCCGCGTCCCAGCAGTGGATCGATCCGGCCGGACGCACGCGCCCCATCCCCGCCGAGACGCTTCGCCACTGGATCTACCGATACCGAAAAGGCGGCATACTGGCATTGTCTGACAGAACTCGTCGTGACAAGGGTGAGACCCAGGTTTCCGAAGAGATGATCCAGGCATTGACCAAGCTGCGAGAGGAATTCCCGGCCCTGACCACGCTGAGGCTCTTGTCCCTGCTGCGTCAGCGCAAGGAGTGGGACGGACGCGCTCCGTCGCGATCGGCCATCTACCGCGCCGTACGGACCCGTGGACTTCAGAGGCGGGGCGAGATCGCGACCCAAACCACGGAAGAGGCCAGGGCATTTGCCTATGACCACTTCGGGCAGATGTGGACCGCCGACTTCCTCCATGGACCCACCGTGCGCGAGGGACGCAAGGCCTCCCAGAAGCTCTACCTGCTGGCCATCATCGACGATGCCACACGCTTTGTGGTGCACGCCCACTTCTACACCACGGAAGGAATCGTCGCACTGGTCCACGGATTGTCCGAGGCCATCACACGATTCGGTATACCGGAGAGGTTCTACACCGACAACGGATCGGCATTCCGGACGCTCCATCTACAGACCATCGCGGCACGACTCGGATTCACCTTGCCGCACACACCCGCCTACAGACCACAGGGGCGCGGCAAGATCGAACGATTCTTCGGGACTCTTCGACGACAATTTCTGGACGGCACTATCGCCGCTTCTCGCAAGGAATGGAACCTCAAGCTGCGCGAGTGGATCGACCGCTACCACCACGCTCGTCACGAAACCCTCCAGGCCACCCCATTGGAGCGGCGACTCTCCACACCAAGCCTCCTGCGCCCTTTCCCCGGCGTGGCCGATCCTCTCAAGAAGGCATTCCTCCTGGAGGCGCGACGCAAGGTCCGCCGCGATGGAACCGTCCTGCTCGATGGTGCCACATGGGATGTCCCAGGCGCATTGCCGGGAGAGGTCGTCAACATCCTCCATGCGCCCTGGGTCCCGGAGCAGATTCTCGTCGGACCAGATCACAAGGTCGCAAGGCCCGTCGACAGAATCGTCAACGCCACACGCTTCGCCAAAAACCCCATCCGCGGCAACGCACACACTGACGCCAAAAAAGACACCCACAAGGAGAAAAGCCCATGAACAGCCAGAACCCAAAAGCCGCATCCAACGGCACCAACACGGTCGGAATCCTCGAGCACTTCCGATGCCGATACGCTCCCTTCTCGGACACCTTTCCACTCAAGGATGCGTGGATGTCCAAGGTCGACGGCGACAACCTCCGACGCATGGAAGCGCTCCTGTCACAGGGAAAGTCGTTCGCCTTGGTTGGAGAGCCCGGAACAGGCAAGTCCATGCTTCTCAAGCGACTTCTGGAGCGACTGGACGCCAAGACCTATCGTACGGTCCTGATCCCGTGGGCAGGACAGAAGACAGGACAGATTCTGCGTGAGATTTGCGACAAGATCCGTCTGGACGTCGCGGGACGAACGCCACTCATCCAGCGGCTCCACAAGGCAATGGCACGATCCAACGATGCGCCGTACACGGTCGTTGCCATCGACGAAGCGCACAACCTGCCGCGCGAGGCACTCCATGAGCTGTTCTCTCTCACCGCCGACCACCAGAGCGCAACCGCTTGCGCGTCCATCGTCCTGGCTGGACATCCGGTGCTGACCAAGATCCTCGAACTGGACATCAATGCCGCCGTCAGATCCAGGATCGCCATGCGCTTTCGGACCACGCCCCTGGATGAAGAGGAAGTCGAAAGCTTCGTCCAGTACAGACTCAAGGCCGCGGGGGGCCGAATTGGGAACCTTCGACAAGGAAGCGTACACGACACTCCACATCGACTCCAAAGGAAACAGAAGAGCCATCATGAACATCGCGGGCAACGCCATGGACTTGGCGTGTGAACGCGCCGAAAGGATCGTCGCCGACGACATCGTCAGGGAGGTCGCCAGTATGAGCTGATCCAAAGCATTCAGGATGCGGCGAAGCAGGGGCCTCGGCGGAAACAACCGCCGAGGCCCTTGTCGCTTCAGGTCAGGCCGATATCAGACAAGCAGAGCTGGGGAAAATAGCGCGGGACAAACTGGTTGGTAAAGCGCGGAAGGGGACAGTAACAGATCAAAAAACCGAGTAGGCGAGGTCAACATTGAATGCCATTGTTAGGCAGGGTATGCTGATCATTACAGCTGTTCTTGGAATCTCTAGCGAGGATTTATTTGGCGTCATATCTGTCCGAAATTTCCCTATCGCTCCTGATATTGAATGAATTGCACGATTTTTTTGTATCTAGCGAAATCTTGATCATTGGTATAGATTTCAAACCCATGCAAGGCAATCATTGAAACGATAATTGCGTCGCCTGAACTAATCGCTATTCCATTTTTCATGCATTCGTTGGCGACTTTTGCAGCGTATTCAAATGCCTCAGTAGTGATTGGCTCATCATCAAATGCTTGTAAATACTCTTTAAGGAGTAAGAATTTGCTGTAATCCCTGATTCCGGTTAGTATTTCTTGGCGAACCGGACCGATCATGGAAATGCGATTCTCTTGCATAAGCATTTCCAAATTTGATCGCAGTTTTTGATCTTCTGGCTTGTTTCGCCTAAAGAATGTACTCCAAATATTAGTATCAACTAAAACTTGACTCATCGATTTCTCATTGCCTTGTAGTCGTACTTTTCGTCATATTCAATAGATCCTGCTAATTCAAGGAGTTTGAATTGCTTGCGTTTTGCAATGAATTCCTTCAGTGCGAGCGTAACAGTATCCTTTTTTGTCTTTAAATGCCCGATTTCAAGGGCTTCATTTAGAAGGGTATCATCCAGGGCTAAATTCGTCGGCATACGGCACCTCCACGCAAATGTTCACACATCAATCTACACAGAAAATTTGTGAAAGTCAAGTTTCTCCTTGGTTCTCCTACTTGGTCGGTGTTTGATAACGTTCGAAATTTCAATTTCCCCAACCAGGGAAAATGGCTATTTGAATTTTGCAGCTGATTCTTTTTTGCTTTGTTATTTTGCCGCTCATCCACCCGGAGGGTTTGCCTAACATTTTATATTCATGTTGCGCGCAAAGCGCGTCAACATGGAATTAATCTATCGAGTAGGCCGGGGAATCGCACCCCGGCCTCTCACGGAACCGTGCTTGACAGTCTCCCATCACACGGCTCTTCGAAGCAGATATTGCCACATTCCGAAACCTTTCGACCAATGATGGAATTGCACTGTCTTTCGAATCTCCTGGCTGCATAGCCAGCCACGGGCACGCGAGAACGTCGGTAGGCCAAACTTGCGTCTGATCCATTTCACCAACCTAGTGTTCAGAAGGTTCATCGTGCGCGCCATTTCGCCCAAGCTGTACTTGCCGTAGTAGCTGATCCAGCCTCGTGTGCGCGGCGCCAGCGTCTTTGCCAATTCACGCAAGGTCATCCCCTGCCATTTGGTGATCGCAAGCTTCCGCAACACGTCGGCGATCCGACGCTCATTCTTCCTGCTGATTGCCGGCCAGAATCCCCAAAACCGACCCTTGTCGCTACGGCGTGACTTCAAACGAGGCTTGAACGTGAAGCCCAGGAAGTCGAACTCCTGTGGGAGCTCATCCCGGCTGCGTTGCGGGCGTCCAGCCCTCCAGCAGTAGACGACGCGCGTCTTCTCTTCGTTCACACCAAGTCCGTAGACGCCCAAGCGTTGACGGATCCTGTCTCGAAGCTCCTTCGCCTCGCGCTCACTTACCGCATGCACGACGATGTCGTCGGCATAGCGCTCGAAGGGGACATCTGGATAGGTCACCGCCATCCAGCGGTCGAACACCTCATCCAGGAATATGTTGGCGAGCAATGGACTGATCACGCCTCCTTGCGGGGTGCCCAAGTCCCTGTCCGCCATCGTCCCGTCTTGTTTCCAAACCTGGGCTTGCAACCAACGGCGGCAGTACATCAGCACGTGCCGTTTGTCGGTGCGCTTGCCCAGAACGTCCATCATCTTCTCATGGTCGATCGTGTCAAAGAACCCGCTGATGTCAAGATCCGTCACGTATACCATTGACTTGCAATTCAACACACACGCGGCCAAAGCCTGGTGCGCGTCCTTGTTGGGTCGGTATCCATAAGAGCTCGGATGAAAGCGAGGTTCAACAAGCGGCTCTAGCTCCGCCCGGATCACCTGCTGTGCCACCCGGTCCAGGACCGTGGGAATCCCCAGCTTCCGTTCTTTGCCGTTTCCCTTGGGGATGCAGTGCTCGCGCACCGCTGGCGGGTGGTAGCTGCCACTGGCCATTCGATTCCACAATGGGTACAGATACTTGGCAGGATCCGCGTCGATTTCGGCGATGCTCACATCGTCGACTCCAACCGCTTTGCCGCCCTTGCGAACGTGTTTCCACGCTTGCCATACCTGTCGTTTCTCGATGGGCTGCGTCTTTGCCAACATCGGTTCGCTCCTACTCTCGCGAGGTGGCGTTCCAATGGTCGGCGGCTCCGTGACGGCCTTCGCTCCGGGGTCATTACAACCACCATCAACACTACTATGCCGCCATCTGACTCCATGGACCGTCCCACCCCGCTCAGCCTCATGGGAGCTCCACTTGTGCTCTCGGGTACTTATCGGGTCCATGGGATCACTCGTTCCGTGCGAAAGCCTCGCAGAAAGTCCTGCCACCTATATGCCGGATCCGAGAAGGGCAACCATGTCCAGTTGGGCAAACCCTGTCCTTGTCCCCCAGGCTCTAACGTACCCGAGGTTTTCAGATCGGTATGAATCTCTCGACACCTCATCGGTGGTTCACTTGCGTTCAGCTCTTTCTGCGTCACCTGAAACGGGTCCCCGCTCCTTTTCCCTCTACCGTTCAACACCAGATCCTCACGAATCCAGCACCGGAGGGTGGTTTGATGAATCTTCTCTGGCCAAGTCTTCATCGGTGGGCCTGCCACCATCTTTCACACAGTTGCGAATCGATTCTTGGATTGCTATTCCTCCTCTCAATTCTTCGAGTCACACGTTAGGGATTTTTAGTATTTGATCAGGATTTTAGCGCGTTATTGAAGTAAACAAATCAATTAGTGCTTGAGGATTTCCTTTGTCAGCACTTGTTATGGCGTTGTAATATGGATCAGAATCTTCGATAAGTTCAAATTGTAACAGTCTACCAAGCAAATCTCTGCATTGAATTGATGCCAAAGATCGGGCGACTCTTCCATTGCCATCCAAGTATGGATGAATGAATAATATTTTTTCATGGAATTTTGCTATAGCGACAATTTTTGTAGCATCCGATGCATATAGGATTTTCATATATTCTGTACGCCACCATTCTAGGAGTTCGAACATCAAATTCGGAATATCTTCTGGGTTAGGAGGAATAAATCGCGCAGTTTCAATTGTTGAATCTGGGGGGCCAATCCGTACCTGCACCTTTCGAAATCCAAGAGGGATCCCCGAAATCCCTTGACCAGCTTCATAGATGCATATCTGATGAATAGCGTGAATATCTTCTATTGTCAGACGCGAGGAAAAGGAAATGCCCGCAATAGGAATGATTGAGAATTTGCGATTATGATTCAGATCATGAAGCTCTATCATTTCTGCTGTTTTTAAAGTTGCCATTTTAACCGAGGCTATGCTGTCCCTCAGCTCATTGAGCTTATCGTCTAAATCAAGCTTTGAATCTAAAAATGAAATCTGCTCTTCCTTATTTAGTTCAATCCCTAAGTATTCTAATCGTACACCATAGCCTTTTGGGGAGTCTAAGATCCCACAGACTTTCTCGCCATGATAAATTACTGATTTTGGATAATTTGTTGCGAGTTCCACCCGTTCACTAGGAGAAATTTTCTGATTAGTGAGAAATATGAATCCATCAGCAGAATGTATTTTGCAACCCAAATAATCAGAAGTAAATTTTTGAGAAATCACCTTGAAATCCTGCTGTCCACTCGGGTAAAAACACCCCACAACAAATGATTCATTATTCTTTTTGCAAAGGATGTCTTTCTTGCCATCCGGTCCGCCTTGTGGGCATTGCGGATCAATATCTGAATACCCATCAATGGCTAGAATCTTTGCTGACATTCTTTCTGAAAACGCTTGCCCTTTATCCCAGAAAAGCAGTATTTGAAATGTATTTGCCATTTTATTCCATTTGTTGGGTGCTGCATATCGGGTTTTGCGTTATTGTTGACTGGAATTCGCGTGTTAAATATTTCGCTTCCATTCGGCCATTGCGATAGCCAAAGTTGCGTCAAACCATTCATGGAACCGAATTTCGGCATTTTCGTATGGTTCTGCATAATTTAACTGAAAAATCTCCATTGATGCGGGGTTTAAATTTATGTGATCGAAGCCCTTAGCATCTTCCTTTTGGACTTTTACATATGTAAAGGCAGACGCTGCGATAATCCCACTATTTCCTGGTCCATAACCATGAAAACTAATCACGAAATCAAATTTGCTGTTCGTAGATAAATTCAATCGACTCCATGTGCGATACTTTTGGAGATTTGCGTAGTAATCAAATCGCGAAGCGATATCAACTATTTCTTTTTGGAAATAATGTCGTGTTTGCGCTGCATTTGTTCCGGAATCATATTTGCTGCCAAATTTTTCAGACATTCCCGGTGGTGTCAATTCTCGAAGACTTACTCCTAATTCATTGTGAAGCGATGCAAATTTTTTGTTAACAATGGATTGAAGCTTATCCGCATATTCGTAAACAATGGCAATTTTCTCTACTTCTTTTGTTGTCTTAGATCTTAGAATAGACATTGCGGATTTAATGATGTCATCTGCGTACTTACTTTGCTGGGCTTGCTGCTCAAGTCCGAGAGCTTTTAGAATAGCTTCTCGCTGCCTTCTTGCGAAAAAATGAGTCAATTTAGATAAATCGCCGTCATCTGCATTCTCTAGCGCATTAATATATTCCTCGCGATCTGATTCTCTTACCACTAGTGGAAAAAGTCCATCACGCAGAAAAACTAGAGAAGCAAGTGCACGCGCCACACGTCCATTCCCATCTTGGAACGGATGAATCTGTGTAAATCGATGATGTAGCCATGCTGAACGTACCTCAACGGGGTAACTGTTTTCCGCATCACGATACACATTGATAAGAGTTTCCATTTCTTCTTTCGTTAATTCCGGTGGACAGTATTGATGGATCACGCCATCATTGCGTCGCGGATTATTTGGCAGTCTTTTGTAGTCACCTTTAATGAGATCAATTTTGATTAGGCTTCCGTTCGGCGTAATAGCCTCGGTATGATCTTGGTGCGCGGTAAATTGCGATTGTAATCCTCGAATAAAATACTCGGATAATTGCTCATCACCTTTGATGTAGCCAAACAGACCTTCAACAATCCCGAGGTGATCATTGATTACAAGTTGAACATGTTCCGCTTCATTTACAGCCAATCCACCTTTGTGGAGATAATCAAAGCTTCAATTCCTTGCTCAATCAAAGCTTCAGTTACGCCTCGATCCCAGGTATATAAACGCTCGATAATTCCAGTTTCAATCGCCCATTCTCGTTGCATTTTTTTAAAAGGTCTTATAAACGCCTTCGTTTTGCATCGCGTTCTTTTTCAAGCCAAACAGAAGTTAAGGCTTTTAATTCATTAGAAATCTTTTGGTCGTATTCCGGGAATCCTGATATTCTCGTGTAGCTCATATTAGCCCTTTTGAGATGTGATGAAATCAGACACTTACAATATACGAATTTTTATTGAGGTTTCTTCGTGTGGAAATTTATATGTCTGGCCTCAGGTTTGTTATGTAGTGTTTTTCACCCGGAGGGTTTCCTTAAAAGAGTATTTGTTACAACGGTATTGATGCAATTTATTGCTGTCTTGAATTCGCATTATGATCGATTTGATATGCGACGCTTTGCAGGTTTGCGCAAATCGTTAAGTTGCATTCCGTCTTCGACCCGCACCCAATCCAAAAAGCCATTTTGATTTATGCCTGTAATAAGCGACGCAACCCTCGAAACCGACATATAGGGCGTATTTTCTTTAATTGTCCAGCTTCGCTTATCGATGAAAGCGGAAAATTCTTGGCGTGCTTCTTCTCCATGCGTGCGCGATTTTGGTTTTCAGTATACCGACTTGGCCTCAATTTTGATCCACTCAATACCCTGACTTGCCAGTCATTATTGTTGCTCAGTACTCGCCACGAGCATACAATTCCCTTGGAAAATAAAGTCACATCGATTCCTTGTTCCAGTTTTTCGGCAAGGTTTTGGGTGTTCTCCTGGTTGGATAGGATTTGGCAAATTTTTCTTCGCAAGCTTTGTGCTCTTTTAAAAGTTTTGGAGTTAATGCTTCCATTCCGCTAACCACTGCTTTCCAGCAGTTTTCAAATTCTTTTGTGTTTTTGTGCTCAATTTTGAACCGAAACAAAATTCGGTATTCGAGTTTAGCCCACCTTTGGTAAGGTTTGCTGACCCAATAATTGCTGATATGGTGTTGTTTGTGTGATTAATTCTTATCACCTTTGGATGAAACCATAGGTCATAATTTTCTACAACACTTACTTTGGAAACTTTTCGCATAAACTCCAACGCTGAATTCTGTGTGTGAGGAACAGAAAGCCCGAAATATCCTGTAATATCTTCAATGCTATACTCCTTGCATATTGATATAATCTTTTTTGCCCCACTCAGGCTCAAATACGATGAACAAATCTGGATGCTGGAAACTGGCGATGTTTCAAGTAATTCCTAAGCTGAGATTCGATGGTTTTCGATTTATTATTAGCGTACATTGGAAGCCTTTCAGTTTTACTTGATTTATGTTTGCGGTTGAATTTATGCCAGCTGTTCACGACCGAAGCCCGTTCAGCAGCTGTCATTTTGCTAATTGTTGCTCATCTGCAGCTATCCCCCCGGGAGGTGTGCCTAACGCATTTTGTTAATGTTGTCGCGCACAAATCCAATTCTCCAAGTTAATGCGCGATCAACATTGAACAAATTTGTTAGGTCCCGAGCGATTAGCGAGTGGAAAAATTGCCTTTTTGCGGTTCTGATTTCACTGTTGAAATCATTCTTTGACATACTTTCTTTAGTATTTCAATTCACGAGTTCGCCGCCGATTTTTTATTCCTTCTGCCCATATGCTGATTTGATGCTTTTGAGTGCAATTATTTTGTTTTTTGCTCTTTTGAATCTAAGTGTCGCGTCAAGATTCATCAAAATTAGTGAATCACCTTCGATGGAAGCCTTCATCGAGTAAGTAAGCGGCATCTCAATCTGCTTGTCGAATGTTTTCCCGGAATCATAGCTAGTCAATACAGAATCAATATTGAATAGAATTGAATCCGCTTGCACAGACCATGTGCCATACATTTTTTGGAATTGAATTCTAAGGCCCTTATTGATTGCAAGGAAATTTGTGGCTCTTATGATTTTCTTTGACTCAAAATGATAGTTGGCACTATCAAAAGATGAATCAGTTCGCCGAAACCGATACCAATCGCCTAAAATATTCTGTTCAATGGTGTTTGTGACATTGAGATCGACAGATTCAGATTCGCTCGATTTGTCACAGCTTGTCGCCAGAAACAACAACGCGACGCCAATGCCAAGGGATACTTTGATCTTCATTTTCATCCTTCTATCGTTAGTTAGTATTAAGAAGCAATTTTTTCAGTGGAATCACTTATGTCTGCTTGCTTGGTGCTTTTGGTGTTTAGTGATTACCCAAACCA
>JADKBN010000002.1 GCA_016715065.1 Fibrobacterota bacterium | reverse complement strand
CCCCATCGCCCCATTGCGCGAACGCCACCTTCGGAAGCAACGACCTGGTCCGTGTCGCCAACCAGCCGGCTTTCCACGGCGGCCACCGGCTGGACCCAGAGCGGAAATTGTCCAGCACCGAGATTCCAACCGAATCTCGATTGGAGGGAATCGTCGCGCACCAAACCAAAGGCCAAGGGAACTGTCCCTTGCGACTGTGCCGCCCGCAAACCCAGCACGGTGGTGGTTCCGGGGTTCAGAAGTGTCTTGCGCCGCTCCAGTTCGACGGGCACAGGCTGCGCCGATGCCGGTCCCGCGAGCCCGGCAACCACCACCAGATAAAAAGGAAGACCTCGCCTGATCAGGCGGCGGCCGCCCGATTGTCCCGCTGATGGTCGAACTCGGGAACGATCCGGTTCAATTCTACCAATGGATCTGCGGAAGCGAGGAGCTTGTCGATGCTCTTGCGCAAGGAATCGATGGGCATTGACGTGGGACGGGTCACCATGATCGACCTGTATTCCGTTTTCAAATCGGCATCGCTGATCAACAGCTCTTCGTACAGCTTCTCCCCGGGTCGCAAGCCTGTGAAGACCACATTCAGATCTTGGCGCCCGGACAACTTCAGCATCCGCTGGGCGAGATCCGCGATGCGCACGGGCTCGCCCATGTCCAGGATGAACACTTCGCCGCCGTGACCGATGGCACCTGCCTGCAGAACCAACGAGCAAGCCTCGGGGATCAGCATGAAGTAGCGCGTGATGTCGGGGTGGGTGACGGGAAGATCGCGACCTTCTTCGATGAGCTTCTTGAACTTGGGAATCACCGAACCGGAGGACCCCAGCACGTTTCCGAAACGCACAGCGACGATATCCGTTCCCTGGCCATTGGAATTCTGCGCATACAGCTCGCACACCCGCTTGGTGGCGCCCATCACGTTGGTGGGCCGCACCGCCTTGTCGGTGGAAATCAGCACGAACTTCTTGGCTTTGTACCGGATGGCCAGATCGATCGTGTTGCGCGTGCCGGCGACGTTGTTGCGGATGCCGGTAACGGGATTCTGCTCCACGAGCGGCACGTGCTTGTAGGCGGCCGCATGGATGACAATTTCCGGTCGATACTCCTCGAATACCCTCTCCAGCGACGCCTTGTCCGTGACCGAAACCATCAGCGGGACCGCATTGGGGAGTTCTTCCGCGATCTGGTAGAGATTGAACTCCGAATGATCCAGCAGCAGGAGTTCCCTGACCCCGAAGGCTTCGCACTGACGCGCGAGTTCGGACCCGATCGATCCACCTGCACCGGTGATGAGGACCGAACGCCCCTTGAGGAAAGCTGAAATCTTGGCCTTGTCGAGATCCTTGGGCTTGCGGGCGAGAAGGTCCTCCACCGTGACGTCCTTCAATTGATTGACGAAGGAGCGATCTCGCAGCGAATCCGCCGTGGAGGGAAGGATCTTGCAATCCTTGAAATACGACCGCAGCCGCTTCCACCGACGATCGATCCGCTCCGGACTGGAACAGTCCAACGCGAAAATGAGGGTGTCGAGGCTCTGTGATCGACGGATTTTGACAATCGCGTCCTTGAGGGAATGGATGGGTATGCCATCGATCACCATCTTGTGCTCGTGGGCGGAATCGTCGATGAAGCAGAGGACATGGCTTCCGGACTGCTCCAATTGCTGGGCGAGCCGGGCGCCGCGAATGCCGGAGCCGTAGATCACGACCGTTTTGCTCGGTCGGATTCCGTACCGGTAGATGTGGCGGTACCCGAAGATCGCCGCATTGTACAAGTACTGGAACACGAGCCATTCCAGGAGCAGGAACGCCAAGGTGGCTTTTCCCACCAGGAGGAGGACCGGCGCGTAGAGCCCCAAGCACACCCCGCCAAGCGCGACCTCGATCATCGCGCTGCGCGAAGATGCCCGGGTCCATGAAAGCTTGTACTCGCCGAAAAAGACGAAGGAGGCGAAAATGCGGATGCCGAGCACCACGAAGAAGGCGACTTGGGACAATCGCGGATCGATACCCAGCAAACCTGCCACGATGAGGAACGCAATTCCTGTCAAGATCGCCTTGGCGATCACTCCCAGCGCGCGTTTGTCCACATGGGACCAGCCACAAGGAAAGATCCTGTCCAGGTACCACTCCAACGAGATCCTGAATGCGGAGAATACACGAGCCATCAGCGAAACCTCACTTCACAAATCCAGCGAGCCGACCCAAGGTAGCAAGGACAAGGCGGATGTCCATGGCCAGGCTTCGCTCGCGGATGTAGGACAAGTTCATTTCGATTTTTTTGGGCAAAATATGACTCCGGTAGTGCCTCACCGGATCATCGGTCATCGACAATTCCAGATCGAGGTCGAAAAAATTCAGCGAGGACGGGGCAGTCAGACCAGGCAGGACGGAGAAAACCGCTCGCTGCCTGCGATCCCCCAAATTGATGAATCCCGTCGCCTCGGGCCTCGGGCCAACCAACGACATCTCGCCGCGGATCACATTGACCAATTGCGGAAGCTCGTCGATCTTGTGTTTGCGCAGGAACCTGCCCATACGGGTGATCCTGGGGTCCTCCACCCCGATCGTCAACGGAGCACCGAAGCCCTGGACCATCGTGCGGAACTTCAGGATATGGAAGGGCTTGCAATCCTTCCCGACACGGACCTGACGGAAAATGGCAGGGCCTCTGCTTTCCAGCCGGATGGCGATGGCGATCAAGGCCATCAGAGGGGATGCAAGCAACAATCCCAGGGCACTGAGCACCACGTCGAAGCCGCGCTTGGTCACGGAATAGAGCACTTCGCGGATGCTGTCCTCGTCCGACCATCCAGCGTCCCACGCCATCCCTTCGTACGATTTCGTGTGCTCCATCCTCACCTCCGGACGATTGTCCCTGCGATGCGAGGTGATCCTACCACCGGAGGGATGAAGAGGCAACCGTAAGGTTCAGGAAACCACGATTTTGGAAACCGTGCGCCAGATCAGGAGGAGATCGGAAGCAAACGTCGCTCTTTTTTGATACTCGAGATTCATTTCCAGTTTCTTCGGCATGATCGTTTCGATATAGGCGCGCTCTGGATCCGACTCTTTGGCCAACAATTCGTTTTCGTCCCGGAAAGCGATGGAAGCCGGATCCGTGATCCCAGGTCGGACGGAAAGCACCCCCCGTTGCCGGGTGGAGTAGAGCTCCACGTAGCGGGGAACTTCCGGACGAGGCCCAACAAACGACATGTCCCCTAGAAATACGTTGATGAGTTGGGGTAGCTCGTCCATTTTCAGCCGCCGGAGGTGATACCCTGCGCGCGTCACCCTCGGATCGCGATCGCCAACGGTGATCTGCATACCCTTGCGCTCGGCATCCACGACCATGGTTCGAAATTTGAAGATCCGAAACGGCTGTCCGCCACGCCCGACCCGCACTTGGCGGAAAAACACCGCCCCCCTGGAGTCCAGCTTGATCCAAGCGGCCACCCCCAGGAGCAATGGTCCGACCAAGACGAGACCGAATCCGCTCGCGACAAGATCGAACATTCGCTTGATCATCGCGCGAACTCCGCGTGCACGGACTTGAATGCCTCGATCACCCGCGTTTGCTCCGCGTCGGTCATCTTGGTATAGATCGGAAGCGAAAGTTCGCGCTTGAACGCCGCAAAGGCGCGCGGAAAGGATTCCGGGGTGAATCCATAGCGATCGCGCCAATAGGGCTGCAGATGCAACGGGATGAAATGGACGGAACAGCCGATTCCAAAATCCTTCATGCGATCGAAGAAGGCGTCTCTCCATTCGGATTGCATCTGGATGGCGTAGAGATGCCATGCATGGCGATCCGAAGGACGCTCCACATGGGGAATCCGCACACCCTCAAGATGCTTGAATGCTTCGTTGTAGCGATGCGCCATGGCGGTTCGCTTGGCCGCGAACGCATCACATTTCGCCAACTGATGGATGCCCATCGCGGCTGCCATATCGGGCATGTTGTACTTGTACCCAGGGGCGACGATCTCGTAATACCAAGCTGCCTTGGGTGAGTTGTACCGATCCCAGGCGTCGCGATTGAACCCATGAAGACGCATGATCTTGATGCGCTTGGCCAATTCGTCGTTTTCGGTGACGACCATCCCGCCTTCGGCGGTCGCGATCGTCTTGGTCGCGTAGAAACTGAACACAGTCACATCGCCGATGGTCCCGACCATTTTCCCATCGAAGGTCGTCGGCAAGGAATGGGCCGCGTCCTCCACAACTCGCAAGCCGTTGCTCCGAGCGATATCCATGATCCTGGCCATGTCGCAGGCTTGACCGGCAAAATGCACGGGCATGATCGCCTTGACCTTGGCGCCATGCTCCTGGATCGCTTGGGCGACCACCTTCTCCAGGAGATCGACGTCCATGTTGCAAGTGCGCTCATCGACATCGCAGTAGATCGGATCGGCATCCAGATAGCGGATGACTTCGGAGGTCGCTGTGAAGGTGTAGGGTGTGGTGATCACCTTGTCTCCGCGCCCGATCCCGATCGCTTCCAGGGCCAGATGGAGTCCGGACGTGGCCGAGTTGACCGCGAACGCATGCTTGCATCCGATATAGGAAGCGAACTCCTTCTCGAAGCGTGCCGCCTTGGGACCGGTGGTGATCCAGCCTGACTTCATCGAATCGACGACTTCGTCGATCTCCTCTTGTCCGATTTCCGGAAGGGCAAACGGGAGGAATGCGTTATCCATTGTCCACCTCTGTGTGTTGTACGGCATGCAGAAATGCAGCCGCAAGATTCTTGTAGTCGTGGTGCGTTCGCACATATCGACGACCGCGCTCTCCCATCTCTTCACGCTCATGCGTGGAATGCTCCAGGAGTCGCGACAGCGCGGCGGAGATCGCCTCGGGATCCTCCGGTGGCACCGAATACCCGCACCCTGCGGATTGCACAAGATCATTCGCGGCATCGACCGAATGCAGGACGGGCCGGCCGGCCAGCATGTAGTCCATCAGCTTGTTCGGGCTGATTCCAAAGCGATAGAGCGGATGCTTGTGCCACCCGAGATACAACACGTCCATCGAAGCCAAGAATGAAGGAATGGCAGACTTGGAGATCGGCGCATGGAAATGGACGTTCGAGGTGGCCGAACCGACCAACGCGTCCAGGTGTGCGCCCTTGCCGACGATCACGAAGGAAATGGGCTTGTCCGTCATTCGCGCCGCGGCCTGGACCAGGTATTCCAGCGCGTTGGAAGCCCCGATCGAACCGGCATACCCAACCAAGAGCCGCCCCTGCTCCTTTTGCTGCCTGATCCAAGACGACAGTCCCTCAGGAAGTCGAGCGTCGACCTGGACGGATTCTTCGAGATCCACGCCATTGGGAATGTGGCGGAACTTCGATGGCTTCATCCCGTGTTCGACCAGATGCTCCTTGGTGTTGGGGAGAATCGAAACGACCAGATCGCTCCTGCGGCAAGCAAAATTCTCCCCGTGCTGCAACAGGCGCATGAACGGATGACGGGGAGAATGGCCGCCAAGCAGAATGGGGCTGAGAGGCCAAAGGTCGTGCAGTTCGAAGACCAACTTCGCCCCGTATTTTGTCGCGATCCGCCTTGCTGGAAACACATCCAACGGATAGGTCGAAGAAGCGATCACGACGTCCGGCTTGAAGGGCATCCAACGTCGAAATTGGTAGAGCCGCCGCACGAAGCTCGCCATGTTGACGACGCGCTTGAGTCCGTTGCCTTCATAGGCGGTGGTTCTGCACCAGAGATAGTCGATGTCCTCGTGCGTCTCGAATCTCCAAGGTCCATCTCCGACGTCGATAGACGTCTGGCGTAGATGGGATCGATCCGCAGCGACGATCAAGACCTCATGCCCAGCCTTCTTCCATTCGCGAGCCAGGTAGAATGGCCTGTATTCCATCCCCATCCGAACGGATCCCGCGTAATGATCGATGTAGAGGATCTTCATCAGGGCACCAACCGGCCGTAGAGCGCCAACAGCTTGCCCTTTTCCGATCGCCAATTGAATTTCGTCTGGATGGCGGCGACTCCCGCCTTGGACATTCTCGCCATCTCGTCCGGCTGTTCCAGAAGTCGGTCAAGAGCTTCGCCCATCTTCGCGGGATCCATCGGGTCCACGCAGATTCCACAACCGGAATCATCGACGATCGTCCTCCAGAGCGGAAAATCCGAGGCGAGCACGGGCAGCCCGGCTCCCATGTATTCGAACATCTTGATCGGAAGGGATTCCATGTAGCTCGGTGTCGGCCGAAGGGCGACGATGCCGATTTTCGACCGCGACAGGACGCTCCGCACGCCGTCGCGATCGAGATTGCCCAGATACTCGACTTTCGCCCATCCATCGCGTCGGGCGAGCTCGTCCAGCAACCCAGGCTCCCCCAACGGCCCCGCGAGGAGCAGCTTCGTGCACCGGCGGGAATGCCCGATGGCCTCCACGACTTCGAGAACGCCGCGGATGGTCGAGATGCTTCCTATGTAGCAGGCGACATCGGCTTTTCCGGCCGGATCGACCGGGCAACCCAAGTCCTCGATCTCGGGATAGTTGCAGATGTCCACGACGTGCTTCGAGACATGACGGAATCCGTCGCGAATGATCGGAGTCGCCGCGACCACGGCATCGATCCGCGCGACGACGAACGATTCGATGCGCCACATCACCTTCGCGAGGACCTTGAGGAAAAACGGCGACAGGTACGGTTTGGTCAGAAGCTGTTTGGGAAGATCCTCGTGGGAATCGAACACGACCGTTTTCTTGTGCAGTTTCAGAAGAAGCGCCACCCACAGGAGTTCCGGATCGTGCAGATGGTAGATCTCCGCACGGACGGAGAGCGCCCGACGATACACCCGGTAGGCGCTGAAAAGCATCCTGCCGATCCTGGAGCGGGCCTTCCCGACATCGACGACAGACACGCCTTCGACATCTTCACTCCCTTTTCCGTCCGCCACCACCAGCGAAACCTGGAAACCGCTCTCCCGCAGAGACAGGCACATCTTGCGGAAAACGCGGATATCCGACCGCGGATGGGCGGAGGTCAGATGGCACACATGGATCGCTTGGCTCCGTTCAGAGTGCATACAGTAGCGCCTCCCGGATCCGAAGAACGTTCAGTCTGGTATTGTCCACGATGTTCGATGCCCAATGCTGGGGATGCACAAGGAGACAGATTTTGGAATGGTTCGCAAAGGAATCCAGGAAGGTGGCCCCCCGGTAGAATTTCGGATATGGATCGTCCGATGCGTAGCAATCGAAGGAGTCGAGCAGGACTGGATCGTAGGTTTCGCATTCGATCCCCAGCCGAAGCCGGAGCTCCGCATCCCCCAGCAGGCGATGGTTGGGGACGCCGAGCTTGCGATTGGCGAAATCTCCGTGACTGGACACCGTTGCGAAAGCATACCCGACCATGGACGAGATGCGCCGGAAATTTTCTTCGAATTCCCTTTGCATCTCCGGGATTCTGCGAAGGACCGCTTCGCGATCCTTGATCCGGTTTCGTTTCGCGAAGGTCGCGATCTCCTCGAAGTGGTAGGAGGCTTCTCCGCCCATGGCGTGGATCTTCTTCATGAATTCCACGTCGAGAGTCGAAAGTCGGAAGTAATAGGTAGAGCGGATCCCCAATTTGGACTCGATCCCGAACATCCTGCGCGCGGTGGCCAGATCGGAATCGACATCGTGGCGCAACAAAACGAATTTCTCGGGCAGGGCCGCGCCGCCACGGATCGCGGACGCGATCTCCTGACAGGTGAGGAATCGGAATCCATTCTGAAGGCCAGCCTTGAGAGCGATTTGGTACTCGTCCAGCCTCGACCCCATGCAATAGTCTGCGATCAGTCGATGGATGATTCTCTGAATCAGCATTCCGATTCTTTCTCGGTGGCATCAAGCGCACTCGCGGGGGCTGTCACGACACTCGGAGAATCGAACATCCGTTTTTTGACAAGTGCCATCGCCTCTGTGATGACCACCACGAGGAGGATGGTTCCGAAATGCAGGAAGTAGCGTTTGGGCAGGATGACCAACTCCTCGCGCTGGATGTAGAACAGGAAATCAGGCAGAGAAATCACCACAAGGATCGCCAGCAACCCTCCCGATTTCGCACAATACGAGAGGACCTTCATCCAGCCGAAGAAGAAGGCGAAGACGAACCCCAGGCCTCCGAATCCAAAGCAGAGAAACGGCACCATGTATGGAGAGGATGCAAGCCCGGTCCAGGGGCCTCCGAGAGATAGGCGGTACAGCTCGCCTGCGCTTTGGTAGGTGGGGATGAACTGTCCGGAAAACGGAATCATCGATGCCATCATGTGAAGAAACTGCTCGGGCCCGAAGGAATGAAGCGTCCCCAGGTAATTCAGGAACAACATCATGTGCGCGTGGCACTCGGTCGGCAGAAGGTTTTCGCGAAGGAGATCCCCGAAACTGAACCAGAAGATGTTGTCGAAGGGTGCGCTGGTGAACAGGAACAATCCGATGTGGTAATACATCTTCTTCAACGCCGCCAAGCCGAGAATCGCACCAAAACCATAGATGAAGGTGGCCAAGCGGAGCTTCGGCATCCGGCCCTTGACCACCAGGTAGATGAACACCACCGCCACCAGCAAATAGCGTTTCTGGGACATCAATTCGAACAGGATCGCCATCACGGTAGTGAAATACCCGACCAGCGACAGAATCCGATTCGAGGACGACATCGAGATCACGAAGACGACCAGCGCCATCGACTTGAATTCGAACAGGAACAGCTTTTGCATCTCGGTCATCTCGAACTTGTTGAGAAGCAGGTAGTGGAGGAATCCGCCTGTCCTAACGATCGGCCAGGCCATCAACACCCAGCAGAGAGCGATGGAAACCATCAGCAAGACATAACGATCGGAAAGTTTCTTCTTCAGGTGCGCGACGTCGACCTTTATCTCTCGCGACCAGATCGCGACCCAGGTGAATCCGGCATAGTAGAGTAGATAGACGATCCGCTGGATAAGGATGTCGGACGCCCTCGGAAAAACGACGTAATTTGTCTCATCGAAATTTTCCGCCAGGTAGACGAGAAAGGGCGACTGGTACATGTAGAACGAGAACGAGCAGGCGACCAGGAACGAGATCACCGTCCCGTTTTTTTGTTCCCTGTTCATCAGCATCCACAGCATGGCGTACCACGGAAGAGTCAGGAACAAACCCTGATCCTCCCGCATGACAAATGAGGCCACGCAAACCAGCAGATAGAGGAAAACGGATGGGATCATCTGCCGAACACCATCGCGACTAGATCCTTCGCGTTCTGTTCGAGATTGTAACGGCTTTCCCATGTCCCCATGGCTGCATGGCGGCGAGCTTCGCCGCCCGCTGCAAGTTCGCCGAGCGCAGCGCGCAAACCAATCGCAAGCGACTCCGCCGGCTCTTCGGCCCCAACCAGCCAACCGTTCGTGCCGTCCACGATTTCCGAAACACCTCCCACCGAGGTAGCGAACACGGGAATTCCCGCCGAAAACGCTTCCATGATGGAAACGGGGATGCCCTCCGATCGACTCAGGTTCACGAGTAGCGTCGGCGTCCTCGCTTCGTAGAACTCCATGATCTTGGAAGGTTCGACCCGACCATGAAGCGTGACTTCGACACTCCCGCCAAGAGTTGCGAGCACTTCCTCCAACTTCGTCCTTCCCGGGCCATCTCCGAAATGATGCCACTCCACCGGTTCGCCGGTTCGCGCCAGGACTTCGGCGATCAGCCACACCCGCTTGTTGTCGTCGATGTTGCTGCAGGAGACGACAAGCGAGGTGTCTTGCGGATTGCGGCGAGAAAGATCCCTCGGCCTTACTCCAAGTCGATTCACTCGACACTTCGCCTCGCATTTGGGCCATTTGGAACGAGCATACTCCATCCCGTTTTCCGAAACGAACAGGCACAGATCCGCCTTCGCAAAAATCTGCTCGCGCAAGGGGAGGTAGCCCGTCACGTTTTCGTACAGGTCGGATCCGTGGAACCTGACGACGATGCGGTTGGAAAACCCCTTTGCTCGCAGCCATGGGATCAGCGCCACGGCGTCTGTTCCCCAGTAGAAGTACAACACGTCCTCTGCGCGAATGGACTTCACCAAAGCCCTCAAGGTTTCTCCGCGAAGCACTGCTTCGCTCTGGGCCCAGAAGACGGCGATCTTTTTGAGGACCTTCGCCGCCCAAGGCCTGGCGAAAAGATCCTCCAGGTACCACCGCAGCATGCGCGGACGGATTCTGACCATATTTTTCAGAGCACCCGCATAGAGCAGGTCCCGCACGAAAATCCTAGCGGGAACATCGGGCAGGATTCGTGCCGTCAAATTCCCCCCAGCGTAGTAGGGCACGAGAACGATCTCGTCGACCGCTTTCCCGATTTCAGACAGCTCGTTCGCCAGGAACTGTTCGCCACGTCCGAATGGGAAGGAAGAAGTGAATAGGATGATCCTACGCATCGGAAGCCACCAGCCGATACAGCCAGAAAAGCTGAAAGGTCCGTGACAGGATCAACGCCACTCCGACCAGCACGATGAAGATCTCGAATCCAAGTCCGGCAAAGATCGATATTCCACAAACCGAAGAGATCGCCACGAGATAGACCAATTCGAAGACAAGATTCTCCTTTTGCTTCCCAAGAAGGATCGGCACATAGGCCATCGAGCCCAGCATGAGCACCATCGGTGCGCAAGCGCAAAAGACCAAGATGGCTTCAAGGGCCCCTGGCGTGATCCCGAACTGCGCGGTGAAGACCGATCCCAGCCATTCATATAGGAAACTGAGAACGAAAGCTAGAAACAGGGTGAAGCCTGCTGTCGCGAGGATCAGCTTCGTCTGCCGTGATCCGAAACCACCTCTGCCGTCCTGCAATGCGGATTGGGAAAAGCTTGTCGCGATCACCTGGACCGGCGAAATAAGGTACTGCCAAGCCAAGCCGTAGTAGCTCGCAGCCACAGGTCCGTATCGATGACCGATGAAAACGATCGGGATGTTTGAGCCAAGCGCTCCCACCCAGGAATGAGGAACGTTGAAAACCACAAACGGCTTCATTTCCCGCCACTGAGCGCGATCGGGCAAAGAAGCCGGCATCTTCCAACGGCTCCGAGAAAGGTTCCACGCGGTTATCCCCAGCGCCACGAAAAAGCCGGAGGTCATTCCCAAGTAGATGGCTTCCGCTCTCCGTCCTATCAACCAGCCGAGAAGTCCGCAAACAGCCACCCCGACAACCACGCGGACGATTTTCAGAATCGCCTGCGACTTCACGAGGCCTTCCTCGCTCAACAGAGCGTTGGAGAAGGTGAACATCGCGTTTCCAGCAAGGAGTGCGACAACTCCCGTAACAGATATACCAGAAGCATTGACATCGAACAGAGCGTCCGCCAGAAGGAAAACCAGGCAAACCAGCACGATCATGCCAACAACGACAACTCCTGCAGAAGCCACCGCTTCCCGGTCTCGGCTGGCCATCGCGAACAGCTCGAGCCGGAGGGTCATCAGAGGCAGGCAAATGTTCGCCAGCGCCACCCCCCAGATCCAGTTTCCGTAAACCTTCGCACCGAAAAACGACACGACCAACGGGATGAGGAAAAACAATGCGGCTTGGGAGACAAGATTTCCTCCCAGAACCCAGCCGAATCGATTAGCCAGCCTCAACCGTTCCCCGCTGCTGCTGTCTCAAGAATGCCACTCCGAAACCGAGCATCATTCCCAGGAGCATCCCACCCATTCCGAACCGTCCTTTTCTCGGATACATCTTTTCTTCGGCTGGAACCGCGGTTTCCACCACATCCACCCGGTAGGTACCCACCTGGTCTTCGAGTTTTTCCATTTCGAAGCTCTTGGCAAGGACCTCGTAATACGCTGACAGCAGTTTTTCCTCGATCTGGAGCGAATCCAGTCGAGACTCGAGCTCCACCATTTTTCCGGGTGCATCCAACCGGTTGTCCTTGAGCATTTCGCTCACGGAAGCCAGCTCGAACACCTTCTGTTTGAGAATCGGATTGTCCTCCGTGTAGATCTGCCGAAGGGAAGCGACCTCGATCTTGAGCCTCTCGTATGTCTGCTTTCCCGAGGCGATTTCACCGAACCTGAGCTGGATACCACCCTGAGTTCCGCTCAGCTTGGCTGAGGTCGCGAACTTCTCGAGCTTCGCTTTCACCTCCTGCATCCGACGCTCCTGCACTTCCTTTTGTCGGCCCAGTCCTTCGATGCGGCGACGGCTGTTTTCGGAGTTGAACCCGTACAGGATCTGCTTGAGCTGGCGAACGAATTCGTTGGAGATGTTCGCCGAAAGTTCGGGATCTTCGGAAACGACCTTGATGTAGATCAACCCATCCTTGCCCGCCGAAATGTGGCTATCACCTAGCAGTCGCTTGCGAACCTTCGACATCATCGGCTCTCTATACACCTCCGACAGCCGAAACTTGGCGATGATGGAGTCAAGAATCGTTCGAGACCTCAACATCCCGATGTACTGCTCGTTCGGATCCTTCATCGAAAGCGCTGCGCCCGGGTTGAATCCACCCATGAGGGCCGCTGCGCCGGGGAAGACCGAGACCTCCTTGGGGCTCATCAACACGGCCTGGGACTCGAACTTCGGATGGACGAACATCGAAAGCACCACGCCGAGGAAGCCTCCGACGAAGGCCAGCACGACAAGCGGCCAGCCGAATCGACGGAGGAACTCTTCCTTGAGCTTTGTGAACAGGAACTTCGCTTGCTCCAGAAGGATCACAGCTTGAACACCTTTCCATCCGGCCGACCACCCGCCTTCAGAGCGTTCCGCAGGTCGACAACAAGTTTTGACTTGGAAACGACCGCTTCATAGTCGATCGCCTTGTGGGCGGTGGTGATCACCACGCAATCGGCGTCCTCCAGCAGCTTGTCCGTGAGCGGATGCCCGACATATTCGTTCCCGTGCTCGGAAACGGCTTTCTCGGGAATGAATGGATCGTGGAAAATGATGTTCGCGCCCTTCTTGCGACACTCGTCCATCACCATGAGCGCAGGGGACTCGCGGGCATCGTCGATGTCCGCTTTGTAGGCGACGCCCAAGAACAGGACCGTCGATCCATTCATGGCTTTCTTGTGTCGGTTCAACGCGTAGCTGATCTTGTTCATCATGCGGTAGGGCATGAGATCGTTGATCGAACCGGCGGCATGGATCATGGTCAAGCCGAAATTGAACTGCTTGGCGATGTGTTCCAGGTAGAATGGGTCCAGCGGAATGCAATGCCCCCCGATGCCCGGTCCGGGATAGAAAGCCTGGAATCCGTACGGCTTGGTCTTCGCCGCATCGATGACTTCCCAGATGTTGATGCCCATCTTCCCTGCGAGCAACGCGATCTCGTTGATCATCGAAATGTTGACGAGCCGATAGGTGTTCTCCAGGATCTTCACCATCTCCGCCGCTCTCGGACTGCTGACCGGATAGGGATGAAGGATCGCCTTGCTGTAGATGGCCATGGCGATCGCTTGCGCCTCCTCGCCCATGCCGCCCACGATCTTCGGCGTATTCTCCGTCTTGTAATCGGCGTTCCCTGGATCCACCCGCTCCGGACTGAAGCAAAGCCAGAAATCGTCACCAGCTTTCATTCCCGATTCCCTCTCGAGGATCGGCAACATGAAATCTTCCGTGGTGGTGGGGTAGGTCGTGGACTCCAGGCTGACCAACGTCCCCTTGCGAAGATTCTTCCCGATTTCCACGCAGGAGCCTTCGATGTAGCTCATGTCCGGCTTCTTGAAGACGTCCAACGGGGTCGGTACGCAGATCATCACGGCGTCGCATTCGGCGATCCTGGAGAAATCCGTCGTCGCCGAGAGCATCCCCTTCCCGATGCAATCCTTGAGATCCTGGTCCTTCACGTCGCCGATGTAATTCTCCGCCTTATTCACGGATGCGGCTTTGGCTTGGCTCTTTTCGAAGCCAACCACGCGCACGCCCTTGCGAGCGAAGGTCACCGCCAACGGCAGTCCCACGTACCCGAGCCCGACCACGCCGAGAACGGCACGATTTTCTTCGATCTTCTTCAGTAATTGCGCTGCAAGCTCTCTCATCATTCCTCCTTGCGGGCAGAAAGGATCCCCGCCTCGAGTTGATATTTCGCGCCGCATTCCGGACAGATCAGCCCCTCGGACTTGAGGGGGATGCCACATTTGCAGACCCAGCCTTTTCTTCTGGCCGGTGTCCCGACCATCAGAGCGAAGTCTGGAACATCGCGGGTGACCACGGCGCCCGCTCCGATGAAGCAATATTCGCCAAGAGTCACTCCACAGACAATGGTGGCGTTCGCACCGATCGACGAACCCTTGCGGATGCGCGTGGTGCGATAGTCGTGCTTGCGACTGACGAACGCACGCGGATTGACCACATTCGTGAACACGCAGCTCGGACCGCAGAAAACGTCGTCTTCGATCTCCACATCGTCGTAGATCGACACGTTGTTCTGGACGCGGACGTTGTCGCCCAGGACCGCGCGGTCACCGACATTCACATTCTGACCCAGCGAACAACGCTTGCCGATCTTCGCCCCCGCCAACACGTGGCTGAAATGCCAGATTTTGGTTCCCTCTCCCACCTCGGCACCGTCGTCGAGGAAGGAGGATGGGTGCACGAAATAGGCGGCCTGGCTCATAGCGCCTCCTTAACGGCCGCAGCGACTTCGTCGACTTGGGCTTCCGTGAGGAACGCATGCATCGGCAGGGACATGACTTCCTGGGACGCCTTGGACGCGATCGGACAACGCTCATCCGTAACCCCAAGATGCGCGAACACTTCCTGGCGATGCAGGGGCACGGGATAGTGGACGGCGGTGGGAATGCCCTTGGACTGGAGGTGCGCCTGGACCTTCTCCCGGTTGGGGACCCGGATGGTGTACTGCGCCCACGCGGAAAAACAGCCGGGCCCGACCACGGGTGTCGAGACCACGCCACGAAGTCGCTCGGTGTAGAGGCTCGCGACACGATCGCGGGCGACGAGTTCGTCCTGGAAGTGGCGCAACTTCACGCGCAGGATGGCTGCTTGGATGCTGTCCAATCGACTGTTGATTCCGACGACGCCATGATGGTAGCGCTTGACCTGTCCATGGTTGCAGATGACCCGGATGCGGGATGCCAAAGCCTCATCTTGACAGAAAATAGCTCCGCCGTCGCCGTAGCATCCCAGCGGCTTGGCTGGGAAGAACGATGTCGTCGCGAGTTCTGTGACCGAGGTCGAACGACGAGTACCGCGGGTTGCCCCGAAGGACTGGGCTCCGTCCTCCATGACCCAGAGCCCGTGCTCGCGAGCCAGGGACGCGATCGCGTCGAGATCAGGCATCTGCCCATACAGGGAGACGGGAATGATCCCCTTGGTCTTCTTGGTGATCAACGGACGGATCGTGTCCACTGTGATGTTGAACGTCACCGGATCGATGTCCGCGAACACCGGTGTGGCGCCGACAACAGATACGACTTCGGCCGTGGCGAAGAACGTGAAGTCGGGCACGATGATTTCGTCGCCGGGCCCCACTCCCAAGGCCATCAGTGGCACTTGAAGCGCATCGGTCCCGTTGGCGCAGGCGATCGCGTAGGGGGCTCCCGAGAAAGCGACAAGCTCCTGTTCGAGTGCCTTCACTTCGGGTCCGTTGATGAAGGCCGTCGAGGCGATCACCGAGGCCATCGTCTTGTCGATTTCTGTCTTATATGCCAGATATTGCGCGGAGAGGTCGCAGAATTCCATCTCAATCCTTCCTTTTGGGGTCGAGTACACCAGCCATATCCACCGTCGAGAAATCCCCCAATGGGAACTCGACTGGGTGTCCGTCTTTCATGGACTTGTAGAGTCCCAGAATCAATTCGAGAGAGCGGAGTCCCTCGTCGAAGCCGATCACGGAAGGATTCCCAGCCTCGAGTGAATTGAAAAAATCCAGATACAGCGGACCATGTCCCACAGGCCCGGCGGTACCAGCCTCGGCCAGGACCGTGGTTTCGTCGTCGCCGTCGACACGCCAGGTCTCGAGCTTTTTCAAGCTAGGGCCGGAGAGGATCACCGTGCCCTTCTCCCCGAAGATGCTCAGGCGTTCTTCCACGTTGTTGGGAAACGCATTGACGGTTCCTTCGATCACGGCGACGGCCCCGCCGCGGAATTCCACGATCCCGCAACCGAAATCTTCGCTCTCGATCGGCCGCTGGAACCGCCTGGTCACCCCATGGATCCGAGCGATCTGATCTCCGATCAGCCATTGCATCGCGTCGATTCCATGGATGCACTGGTTCATCAACGCTCCACCGTCCTGTGCCCATGTTCCCCGCCAAAGCGCATCCGTGTAATAGCTGTTCCCGCGATTCCAACGCGCCTGAACGGCTGCGTGCAGAATCCGTCCCAAACGACCCGCGTCGATGGCCTGTTTGAGCCTCTGGACATGGGCATGGAAGCGATTCACGAAACAAACGGAGATCTGCAACCCCTTGAGGCGAGCCTTTTCCACGACCGCCCGCGATTCCTGCAGGGAAAGGCCGATCGGCTTTTCGATCATGACGTGGCATCCCGCATCGAGCGCAAGATTCGCAAGAATCGTGTGGCTTCCAGAGCCTGTCGCGATCGCCACGAACTGCGGCTTCACAGCGCTTAGCATTTCTTTAGCGTCGGAAAAAACCAACGGCTTGCGCCTCGACTGGGCTTCGCATTTCAAAGCCAAGGCTTCCGCACGCTCTGCCATTCCATCGCAGACCGCATCGAGTCTCACCCGGTCCGGAATCCCAAGCATCGCGGACAAGTGATTTGAACTAATCTGACCACAACCGATCAATACCGCTGAAATCATCGAGCACGTCTCCGAATGAATGGTTGGAGCAGGAACGATTGCCCTGCTCACGAGGAGTTTACCTGGTCAAACTTGCCAAGGCAGCCGCGGACAATCCGAAGTTCGCTAGGATCTGCGTCCAATCCTTCAATTGCGCCATCCACCTGGTGGTTTCCAGTTTACGTGGCAATACGATCGCATCTCCAGGCAGGACAGACATGCTCGGCAACTGCCAGAACAGGAATCCGTAATCCTGTTCGCCCACCAATGTTCCGTCAGCTCGGATCACAAAGGCCTGGCTCTTGTCGGCGTACTTGGAGGCGCCTCCGGCATTGGAGAGGTAATCGCCCACATCCCGCCCTGGTCGGTACAAGAACGCGCTTTGCCTGGCGACTTCTCCGAAAACGCTGATGGTGCTCGCCACCGGCGGGACGTAAAAAACATCCCCGTCCTCGAGCTGGATTTCGGGGATCGCGTCGATGCCAAGATTCTCCCGCTCCTTGAGCTCCAACACGAGACGCCCTTCCGGCTCGAACTGCCGAAGCTCCGTGAAGCGACGACGCTGCGCATCCACCTGATTCTGGAGCAATCTGGATTCTTCTGTGCTGGTCGCGGAAGACAATACCGTTGTGACACTGCCCTCGAACTGACGTTCCATTTCATCAACGACTTCGCGGAAATTGGCTTTCTGGATTGTTTTTGTTGAGACCCTTAAGAATTTGGATCCGAACAAGAATGCCTGCGGAGTCAATCCACCCACCCGCTTCAACACATCCTTTAGAGTTTCTCCGTATCGCACCTTGTACAAGCCACCCCTCTGGACTTCGCCTTGCAGCTTCACGTACATGGGGCGAAACCGCACTGGTACGGTTAGATCCGAAGCACCGAACACCGTGACCACATCGCCAGACTCGAGCATGAGATTGCTCGAAGACGAGGAGTCGCGCATCGCATCCCCCAAACGGAACGGAATCACCTCCACGCGTAGACTGTCTCCGGACATGCGCTGCACCATGGCGTATTCCCAATTGATGTTCAATCGCCGCTCCAGCGAGACCGTGGTGAGATCGGCACCCTCAGAAAACCCATTGAGCCGATTCCAGAATTGATCTGGAATCAGATCCGAAACTTGCGGAAGGAGATCTCGAACCCGCATACCTTGCTTCCAGGGAAATCGTCCTGTTTGACGAGCATGACCCCGAAGGGTCACGGCATTCTCGAACTTAGGGATGCTGTTGGCAAATTCGAAGATGTCTCCATCGCGCAGCAAGCAGGATTTGCCAGAATCAGCCAGAAGGAATCGATCGACCTTCAAACCAGAATCGCCAGCGACGCGCTCCCTGCGGACATCGCGCACATTCGTACCCAATGCGAAGCCACCTGCCCAGCGAACGAGATCCTTCAATGTTTCACCTTGTTTAATCTCATAGATCGCCGGCTTCAGGACTCCATTGACGATTGCCACCTGTCCGTGAGCAGGAGGGATGTGGATCACATCCCCGGACTGAAGCGATAGGTCGTGGGACCTGTCACCATCCAACAGCAGAGCGTACAGATCGAAGGTGCCGACCAAAAGCGCCCCACGGCGCAACTCCACTTGCCGTAGCGTTCCCTGGTTGGTTGGACCGCCGCTGACCAAAAGCGCATTGACGAGCGAGGAAAATCCGGAGACAGTGTAAGCACCCGGCGACCGCACAGCACCCGTCACGTACACTTGCAGGCTCTTTTGGCGTGCCAGTGTCGCCTGAACTTCGAAGTTCCGGAATTGCTTCCCGACCGATAGCCTAAGCTGATCGTCCAGGTCCCCGAATCGAACCCCAGCAATGGATACAGGGCCGACCTGAGGGAGAAAAATTTGCCCCGCCCCGTCCACGATCACTCGTTGGGTCATGGTGACCGCCCCCCAGATCTTCACATCGAGGGCATCCCCCACCGAGACTCTATAGTCGGCCGGAGGAGAAACCTGATCCAATGGGGCGTAGGTCGTCGCAGGGTCTCGGAAGAAATCCATGCCGAAGAGCGGTAGAGCATTTCCCAGTCCCTTGACCATTTTTTGGACCGGGGACACAGCATCATCAGGCTTCTGGGGGCGAGGTCGCTCGGCTCCATGTGTTGTCGTCTGGGAATTTCCAATCGTCGAGTCGATGAAGCTCGGCAACCCAACAGGTCCCGGGCCAGCCCAAATTGCACTGGATGCTCCAAGAGCCAGCCACAAGCACCGTACATTCATTTTCCACCATCTCTCTTAGGTCGTGCGCGTCAAGATGAACCCTGAGTAAGACATTTTTAGACAAGCTGTGTCAAGACCTTTTTTCCGCATCCTCCATCAATCCCTGCCAGACTCTGTCGGCATCTGGCGGAAACTGTACGGCGGAAAACCAACACTGGAATTGAGACAAAAACCGATACGGCCGATTGTTTCGCCAATGCTCCCCGCCCTGATTCACCACCGCCCCGGATGCTCCCTGTACCAGGCGATCGTCCGCGAAATTCCCTCGTCGATCCCCACCACATCCCGGTAGCCGAGCAGTTCCTTCGCCTGGCTGATGTCGGCCAGCGAATCGCGAAGATCCCCTTTGCGGACCTCCGCATACAGCGGAGACTTGGAACAGCCCACCTGCTCGTAGATCTTGCCGTACAGTTCATTCACCGAGGTATTGACCCCGCAAGCGATGTTCAGGATGTGCGATCCGGGCTCCACATCCAAGGTCAGCGCCCGAACATTGGCTTGTACGACATTTTCGACGTAGGTGAAGTCGCGGGACTGCTCGCCGTCGCCATGGATCGTGGACGGCTCGTCCAGCAAGGCGCGCGTGATGAACTGCGGGATGACCGCTGCGTAGACGCCTTTGGGGTTCTGCTTGGGCCCAAACACGTTGAAGTACCGGAATCCGACCATGGTCATGCCGTAGGCATTGGCGAAGGCATGCGAAAAGTCCTCGTTGCCTTGTTTGCTGGCTGCATACGGCGACATCGCCCGACCACGGACGTTTTCTTGCTTGGGAGACTGCACGGAATCGCCATACACCAAGCTGGTGGAGGCATAGACAATCCGATGGATGCCGGCCAGCCGCGCCTGGTTGCACAGCACCACGAAACCGTGGAGGTTGTTCAGCGAGTACAGCTCCGGGGATTCGATCGACCGCGGCGCGGAGCCGAAGGCGGCCTGATGGGAAACCGCATCCACCCCATCGCACGCCCGAGCGCAATGGTCCGGATTCAGGACCGTGCCCTCCACGACTTCCAGGTCACCTGGAAGGCCTTCCAGATTCCGTCGATCCCCTGCGGAGAAATTGTCCAGGATCCGCACGGAATGTCCAGCCGCCAGCAAGGCCTCGGCGAGATTGCTTCCGATGAATCCTGCCCCACCTGTGACCAGAATCTTCAAGCAGTGCCTCCCTTGGAACCCTTTACCACCACACGACACTGGTTACCGGAAATCAGGGGGGCTTGCAAGGCTCCAGGCGATTTCCGGCCACACAAAAGCGCAGAGGGGATTGAACCACTCCAGACAAAGGGTGACCAGACATTTTTCCGGACATTTTTCAGTCGCGACCGGTCAAAACCTGCTTCATGACGTCAACCACGCGCTCGACTTCCTCCTGGGAAACAAACGCGTGCATCGGCAGGGAAAGCACCTCGCTCGCCGCGCGGATGGATTGCGGGCAAAGATCGTCCGGGTTGCCAAATTCCGCGAACGCCGCCTGGCGATGCAAGGGCGAAGGGTAATGGACCATGGTCGGGATGCCTTGATCGAACAAAGCCGACCGGACCCGATCGCGATCCTTGACGCGGAGGGTGTATTGCGCCCAGCTGGATGCGCACTCGGCAGGCAGGGCTGGCACGGATGTCACAGCTCCCAAGCCTTGCGAATAGGCTGTGGCGATTTCGGATCGTCGTGCCAATTCTTGGGGAAAGTGCCGGAGCTTCACACGAAGGATGGTCGCTTGGAGTGAATCCAGTCGACTGTTGATCCCCGCCAAGCCGTGCAACCCTCGACCGGTCTGGCCGTGATTGCAGAAAATTCGCGCTTTCTCCACCAACGATTCTTCGCCGAACACGGCACCGCCGTCCCCGTAGCAGCCCAGCGGCTTGGAGGGATAGAAGGAGGTGGCCGCAAGAACTGTGGCATTCGTGGATGCCACGCCATCGCGCTTGGCCCCAAAGGACTGGGCCGCATCCTCCACCACCCATAGCCCGCGACGCTCCGCCAGCTCCCGGATTCCCACAAAATCCGGCATCTGGCCGAACAACGAGACCGCCAGGATCCCGCGGGTCCGGGGAGTGATCGCCGCCTCGATCGATTGTGGCGTCACCAGAAAGGTTTGCGCATCGATGTCGGCGAAGGCCGGACGCGCGCCAGCGCGGACCACCATCTCGGCGGTGGCGAAGAAGGTGAAGTCGGGAACGATGACCTCATCCCCCATCTCCAGGCCCAACGCATGCAGACAAGCGAGGATGGCATCGGAACCGTTGGCGCAGGCACAAACCGCTGGCGCTCCGGAAAACGCGGCGAGCTCCGTCTCCAAGGCGGCCACATCCGGTCCGTGGATGAACGCGCCGGAGGCGAGGACCGAAGCGACTGCCTCGTCAATTTCTGACTGATAGGCCCGGTACTGGGCGCCCAGATCGCAAAATTGCATATCAGAGTTCCATCCAGGATTCCAGCCTGTCAGCTTGTAACGTCTTGCAAATCCCGGAATTAACCTCGCCCTTCGAGACGGGGCTACGCCCCTCCTCAGGACGAACGGCGTTGATTGCGGTTCCTTCGTAGAAGGTTTTTAAGCCAACCGGGATCCAAGGCCCGGTTGGCTTCCGTTTCCTTACAGTCGAGCTTGCAGTGCCTTGGCCTGGGCTTCGAATCCAGGCTTGCCCAGCAGAGCGAACATGTTGGCCTTGTAGGCTTCCACGCCGGGCTGATCGAACGGGTTCACGCCCTGCAGGTAGCAGGAGACGCCGGTGGCGCGCTCGAAGAAGTGGATCAGGTTGCCCAGCACGCGGGCGTCCAGGGTCTCCACCACCAGCGAGGAATTGGGCATTCCGCCGTCGTAGTGGGCCAGGCTCACGCCCTTCCAAGCCTGCAGGTTGATCTCGGACAATTCCCGTCCGGCCAGGTAGCCGAGGCCGTCCAGGTCGGAGCCGGTGTCCGGCACCACCACGGAGGCCTTGGGCTTTTCTTCGATCAGGAAGGTCTCGAAGGCGTTGCGCTGGCCTTCCTGGATCCACTGGCCCATGGAGTGCAGGTCGGTGGTGAACTCACAACCGGCCGGGAAGATGCCGGTGCGGCTCTTGCCTTCGGATTCGCCGTTGAGCTGCTTCCACCATTCCACCAGGTAGTGGAAGGCGGGTTCGAACACGGAGAGGATTTCGATCGCCTTGCCCTGGCGGTAGAGCGCCACTCGGCTGGCGGCGTAGCGCAGGCAGTCGTTGGTCAGCACGTCGTCGGAGGCGCCGTAGGTCTTGAAGGCTTCCTGCGCACCCGCCAACATCGCGTCGATGTCGTGGCCGGAGGCGGCGATGGGCAGAAGGCCCACGGGGGAAAGGACCGAGAAGCGTCCGCCCACATCGTCGGGGATCGTGAAGGTGGCGTAGCCCTCTTCCGTGGCAAGCTTGCGCAACGCGCCCTTCTTGGCGTCGGTGGTCGCGTAGATGCGGTTCTTGGCTTCTTCCTTGCCGTAGCGGTCTTCCATGTAGGCCTTGAGCAGACGGAAGGCGATGGCGGGCTCGGTGGTGGTCCCGGACTTGGAGATCACGTTGATCGAAACATCGTCTTCGTCATCGAGGCTTTCCAGCAGAAGCTGGGTGTCGCGGGCGGAGATGTGTTGGCCGGCGAAGTCCACCGACACGCCGTCTTCCGAGGCGTCATCAAAGGGAAGGGCTTCCAGCACGGCGCGGGCGCCCAGGTACGAACCACCGATGCCCACGGTGACAAGAACCGGGGATTGCTCCTGGATGCGCTTGGCGGCGTCTTTGATGGCTTTGAGCTCGGCGGCGGGCACCACGGTGGAGGGATCGTACCAGCCGAGGAAATCACTGCCAGGGCCCTTCTTGGTGCGCAGCAGGTCGCAGGCGGACGCGACTTGGGGCTGCATGGCCTTCAAGACGGAATCGTCGATCCAAGGGGCTAGATTCTTGGTCTGGTAGCGAATGGTCATAGAGATCTCCTCACAGGAAAGTGAACGGATGGAAACGATCAAAGGTAGCTCGCCGCGCGCGGATCTTCCTCCTCTTCCGGAGGCCGTCGAGCCGACGGGGTGGGCGGTCACAGACGCCACGGGATGGGTCTCCTTGCCCCGGTGCGGACTTTTGATCGGGCGATCGCGCATGTGCGATCTGTCCATTGCCGGTCACGACATTTCCAGACGGCACGCCCGGCTCACCTGGATCCAGGACCAGCCTTGGGTGATCGATCTGGGAAGCGCCAACGGAGTCCTGCTCGATGGCCAGGTGGTGGGACGGTCCCGGTGGCAGGAGGGCGCGCCCCTGGTGTTGGGTACCCAGACCTTGCAGATTCAACTCCGCGAGGCGAGCCTCCCTCTACCTCTTTTGGAGGCCTGGGCGCTGTTGCCCAGCCAACCGGTCAATGCGTTGCGCGATCTGGCGGGCGCCATTTCCTGCACCTTGGAGCCGGACCGTTCCTATTCCCTGACCTGGGAAGACGGCGTGGGCTGGGACGAGCTGGGTCCGCTGCGCAGGACGCTGTTGGACGCGGCCCTGTCCTACCTAGCGCTCTAGTGTAATCCCCAAACAAGTTCTGGAGCCAACCTCGCCCTTCGAGACGGTGGCTTTGCCACCTCCTCAGGACGAACGGATGTTTTCTTTCCCGCCAGGGCGCAAACTAGGTGCGGGCGCGCTCCAGAAGGCCGATCGATTCGATCTGGAGCGCGAGATCCAGCGCCGAATCCCGGCCCTCCATCGCCCGCCGGAAGGCGTGATGTTCCCGTTCCAAGGGGTCGCCCTCCCCGATCCGGACCTCTTCCGTGCTCCCGGAGGTGACGCGCCGGAGCGTGCGCCCCAAAAAGTCCGCCTCGAACCGCTCACGATCGGTGACCACCTCCCAGGTCCGGATCCGTCCGGCTTGGTATCCGCACCGAAGCTCCACCTTCGAGCCGCGGCTCGAGCGGAACACCACCGTTTCAAGGCCCCCGATGATCGCGGCTGGCTGCTTCAAGGTAAGCGGACCCACCAACCTTAGCGCCAGATCCACGTCGTGGATGGCAAGATCCAGCAACACATCGTCGGGGAAGGCGCGCTCCGGCTGGGGGCCGGTGCGAATCGCCAAGGCACGTTCCACCGAGCCCGGTTCCACCCGTTCGGAAAGCGCCGTGAACACCGGATGGAAGCGCTCGGAATGCCCGCCAAACAGCACTTTGCCTGCCGCAAGGAATTCCCGTTCCAAACGCAGGGCAGCCTCGATCGATGGACAGATGGGCTTTTCCACCAGCACATGGCACCCCGCTTCCAAACACAACCGCGCCACGCGTTCATGCTGCTGCGAGGGGACGGCGACAATGGCCGCTTCTGGACGCAAACGGTGCAAGGCCAGCTCCAGATCCCGCTCCCAATGGACATCCGCCCAGTCGGGTTCGGTCGGATCCACCACAGCCACCAACCGAAAAGCGGTGCCTCGGGCGATGGCCCGTGCGTGGTGGCGCCCCATCCGGCCCGCACCCACCAGAGCCAGGCTGGGCCGGTGGTTTCGTGTACGGGAATATCGGATACTTCCAGCGAACCCCTTACGCAGGAGATCGGCATGCCAGACAGCGAGGCCGGAAATCAGGCCATCCATCGCAAACCCATCCGCAATTTCATCTTCGATCCTCGCAGCCAATGGCCGCAAATCCTGCGCAATGGACTTCTGGTGGTCTTCACCTCGCTCGGAACAGGCTTGGCGATCCTCTACCTCTACAATCGGGAATTCGGAAGCACCTCGATCTACGTGATGGATCGCAATTCCGCCTTCTATCCCCTCGACCGCCAGGGGCTGGTTTCGATGCTGTTCCCCGCCGTCCTGGCCACCACGCTGTCGGGGCTGTTCCTGGGCTGGCTGCTCACCTTCGGTGCTTCCCGACGGATCGCACTGCCGATCTTCAAGGTCAAGCAGTGGGCGCATCGCGTGGGGCAAGGGGATCTTCATGTGCGTCTGGGCTTTCGGAAACACGATGGTCTCGAGGACCTCGCCGACCAGTGCAATGCCGCATTGGATCGGGTCCGCAGCGGATACGAGGAGCTGGAAACGATTCGCCAAGATACGAAAATCCCCGAGGACGTACGTCGACGTCTCGGGGATATTCTGTCACGCTTTCAGACAGAGAAGAACTAGCGGCCCTTCTTCTTGTGTCGATTCAACCGCTTGCGCTTCTTGCGCTTGTGTGTGGCGATCTTCCTGCGCTTGCGCTTGCGTCCACAGGGCATAGGTCCTCTGCTTCTTGTTAAAGGTGGTCAACTGATCTGAGGGGGGTAAAGGAAGTAATTCCCTCCTCGATCGGCAAGGAGAAATCCCGCAACGCCCTTAAATGGCAGGGATCGCCAATCAACCCATCTGGGCCAAGGTTTCCTGGATCGTGGTGACCTTGACGTCGTCGGGTTCACGCCAGGAACGCCAGATCCCCAGGGCCGACTCGTAACAGCGCCGGGCATCCACTCCCTGGCCTTGCTGGCGATGCTGGTAGCCCAGGGAAGACCAGATCTCGGCGACCTTGGTGGAGCGAGGGCCGTGGATTTTTTCGGCCAGTTCCCGCAGTTCTTCCAGCGACTTCAATCCTTCCGCGGCCGGCATTTCCGCAAGCCGCAGCTGGAGGTGCCTTTGCTGGATTTCCACGATCAGTTCCGGATCTCCGCCGTTGGCGAGCACCTTCAGGCAGGATTCCAGATGTTCGATCGCCAACGCGTCCTGGTCCAGGTCGGATTCCAGTTGCGCCAAGAATTGTCGGGCGCGGATCGCCAATTCGTGGGCCTCGCCGCCCTGCTCCAGGACCTGCTGCAGGATGGCCTCGAAATGCTCGCGCGCCTGGTCGTACTGCTCGGCAGCCAGGAACACGGAGCCCGCCAGGAGCACCAGATGGGCATGGGCCTCCCCGACCTTTCCTTGGAACCGCTCGATCCCCTTGCCGCACAGATCCAGGGCCTGCTGGTACTGCTGGCCATCCCGGGCGATCTCGATCAGATGGATCAGGGCACGGAAGGAGTCCGGATTGACCGGATCCCCGCTGATCGAATCCAGGCTCTCCAGCGTGGCGCCGGTCAACGCGAAAGCGTCTTCCAGTCGTCCGCGGAAGCGACAGATCGTGGCGACCAGGATCTGCGCGTTGAGGAACACTCCCAGGCGGCCAGGATGGTCGTCCGGCATCGCTTGCAAAGGAGACAAAATTTGTTCGGCGGCGTCGGGCTCGCCCATCAGCGCGTGCAACCGGGCCAGAAGCAGCCTTCCCGAAACGATCCGCTCGTGGAACGGCCCGATCTGCGGCTCCTCGTCGGCGAGCATCGAGACCAGCTCGGTCCGGGCATCGGCGATCCGCCCCTGGTTCAGCAGTTCGGAAACCGCCTTTTGCCGAGCGGTCAGCTCGATCTGGGGAACGCCTTGGGGTTGTTCGGACACTTGGACCTCCGCCATCGGAAAAACAGGAGGCAGGAAAAGTACTTGATCCAGCCTCCAAAACGAAATCGCCACCCCGGGTGTTACCGGAGTGGCGATCGAAACTATCCAGATTTTGTCTGCGCGGCTATTCGCCCAGCATTTCCTTCTGGCGCTTGCGCTCTTGGATCACCTCGCGAAGCTCTTGGGCCTCCGACTTGATGTCCTGGAGCAACTTCCTCGCCCGGGTACCGGCGACGGCGTTGCTCTTGGCCTCGAACTTTTCGTATTCCGCGCGAAGCTGCTCGACGAGAGACTTCAAGGAATCGATTTTTTCTAGGCTCATTTCCACTCCACTTGTACTAACTGGCTGAGCAGGACTCGAACCTGCGACCGGGCGGTTAACAGCCGCCTGCTCTACCAACTGAGCTATCAGCCAAAGGAGGGAGAAATATACGCCGACTCTCTCCGTTGCGGCAAGGGGTAATGTCAGCGATCGAGAAGTCGGGTGCGCGCGTGGACCAGAACCCTTTGTGGACACGACAATCCCGCCGCCACCGACTGCAGGATCTTGGCCCGGGATTTCGGCTCCCAGATCACCGCACCGGTTTGAGGAAGATGCGTCTGGGTTTCGCGGTAGGCCGTGGCAAACTGGAATGCATCGCGCTGCGCCAACAAATTTTCCAGATCCAGGGCCTGGACCCCGTTCACCTGGAAGAACGCCGCCGAGGGATCGAAATCCCACAGTGAAAGCAAAGCGCCAAGCTTGCCCCAGCCCGGATGGCTCGATGGCCCTAGCGGCACCGCTCCCAAGCGTTCCCACTGCTGCGCACACGTTCCCCGCACCGCCACAGGCCGGTTGGCCGCGAGCCACTCGCCCACCATGGCGGCCAGAGCCGGATGCTCCGGAGATTCGTCTGTTTCCAGGACCCACCACAACCGACGCTCCCCCATCTTCCGCTCGAAGTGGTCCCGCAAATAATCGACCAGCCCGTCCAAATCCTGGTCGGGAAACCACGCCACTCCACCTGGCGGAACGTAGCTCGGTCTGGGCCCGACACAGGCCACCACCTGGGATCGCGCCGACTCGCCGAGGGATTCCCAGCCGCCCCCCGCGGAGTCCAGTTCCAAGACCACCGCGGAGCCATCGTCGATCGCCCCATCCACCACCACCAAGTCCGCTTCCAGCAGCAGCAGCCGTAGCGCAGGGAGCTCGAAGTGGCCTTGCCGGTGGAAGGCGCTTTGTCGTCCATCCACCGCGACCTCTCCCCAACAGCCTTCACCGTTGGAAAGCGCGTCGAAGGCGGCAAGTCGAAAAGCGCACTCCCCGTGGAAGACCAAGCCAACCTGATGGAACGCACCAAGGGCCTTCGCCAACCGCCGAGAGAAGTCGGAATCTTTCCGTGGAGAGCGGACCACGATCGATTGCGGATGATAGACCCAGGATTTTGAGGCATCACGGAGCACATTGGAAAAGTGGGACTGCATGGCGTTCGTGTACGACCTCTCCGATGAAAGCGATCTACATCAAGGACAATGGACCCAATGATACTCAGAGGCCACAAATGACCCTGCGATTTCATCTTCTGAAGTGCTTCGGTTCTACATCTTCGTGCTCAGGCGGTCGCAGACAGGGATGAACGCGACGCGGCGTTCATGCGACTGACTTGATTCATCCTTCACTACCCATCAGGGCGGGAATCCACTCCAATGCTCAATACCATCCTTTGCCTCGCCCTGGCCACCCAGGCCAAGCCGATCGACCTGCTGATGCAGGGTCTCCAGCCCGGAGCCTACGGCTACGCCTATGGAGGCCAGACCCAAGGCGAAATCGTCAAAGGGGACGTGCCGGTGCTGCGGTATCGCGGCGACAACACGGAATGGTCGGGCTGGACCTTCCATCTGGCCAAGACCCTCGACTTGTCCACCCTTCGCACCAAGGGAGGAGTGGAGTTCGAGGTCAAGGGCAAATACGGCTCGGAGGCTGTCACCCTGGGTCTGTTGGACGACGATTCCGACGGCCCAGGCAAACGTGTGCAGATCCGCGCCAAGCTCGGCGGCTACACCAGCGTAGGCACCGCTTGGAGCAAGGTCGCCATTCCCTTTTCCGACTTGGAAGACGTGGGAGCCTGGTGGGACGACAAGGCCAAGCAGGAAGTCACGGGCAAGTTCGACTGGTCCAAATTGAGCGAAGTCCGATTTTTGTCCGATCGCGGCGCGACCTCGGCGGCACCTGGCGATTCCAGCCGGTGGATCCAGTTGGAGGTCCGCAATTTCCGCGTGGTGGATTCGTCCACCGCAGGCTCCGCCAGCTCGGCCGGTGCGGCGACCGACGCTCCCGAGCTTCGCTGGAACCATGTCGGCTACGATGTCTCCGGCCCCAAACGGTTTGTGGCGGCCAACGTCTCGGAAAAAGAATTCACCCTGTTGGACGCGGCCGGAAAAGAAGTGTACCGCGGGCCGCTCGGCGCCCAGGCCCTTTGGGAAGCCTCGGGTGAAAAGGCAAGCACCGGCGATTTTTCCGGCTGGAAAACTCCGGGAACCTACACCCTGGCCGTGGGCAAGCTCCGCTCCCGCCCGTTTGCCATCGCCGCCAATCCGTTCTCCACCTTGCTTCCGGCGGCCGTGAAGGGGTTCTACTTCCAGCGCGCCTCCACCGAACTTCTGGCCAAGCACGCCGGGGCCTACGCCCGCCCCGTGGCTCACATCGACACCGGCCTGGGCTTGATCGAGGCGGGGCGCGAAGGCCGATGGAGCGCGACCGGCGGCTGGTACGACGCGGGGGACTACGGCAAGTACGTGGTCAACGCAGCCTACGCCGTGGGCGTGTTGCTGCAAGCCTACCAGATGCAGCCCAAGTTGTTCACCGACGCCACCAACATCCCCGAATCCGGCAATTCCCGCCCTGACCTTCTGGACGAGGTGATGTGGGAGATGGACTGGATGAGCCGCATGCAGGACACCGACGGCGGGGTGTTCTTCAAGATCGCCACCCAGTCGTGGGACGGCATGGTGGCCCCTCGCCACGCCAACAGCCCCCGGTTCGTGATCGGCAAATCCACCACTTCCTCCCTGGACTACGCCGCCTGCGCCGCGCAAAGCGCCCGCCTCCTGAAACCCTTCGACAAGGCCTTTGCCGCGATGCTGCTGGAACGGGCTGAAAAAGCCTACTTCTTCGCCCGCAAGAACCCCGCGCTGCGCGAACCGAAAAACACCGGCGGCAGCGGCCCCTACGAAGACCCCGACCCCTCCGACGAATTCCTCTGGGCAGCCACCGAACTGTGGCTGGCCACCGGCAATGCGAAGTTCCGCGCCGAGGCCACCAAGGCCTTCGATACCATCCCCACCATGGTGGCCCCCTCGTGGCAGCGGGTCCAGAATTTGGCTGTCTACTCCCTGGCGCTCTCGGCTGAAAAAGATTCCCTGGGCCGCCGCGCGCGCACCCGCATCGATTCCATCGCCAAGGTGATCCGTGTGCAGATCGCGGAAAACCCCTACCGCGCCCCGGCCACCGGATTCATGTGGGGATCCAACGACCCCATTCTGGCCAAGGCCGTGCCGTTGGCGCTGGCCAAGCGATTCGATCCCGCCTCCGACGCATCCGGCCTGGCGGACATCCTCGACTACGTGCTGGGTCGCAACGCCACCGGTTATTCCTTTGTGACAGGAACTGGCGAGGGGTCCGCGCGAGCACCGCACAGCCGTCTGATGGCCTCCGACAAGGTGGACGATCCGATGCCGGGATTTGTCGTGGGCGGACCCAACTGGGGACGCGAGGACTCCAAGGCGAAGGTGGCTTGGGGTGTGGATTACCCCTACAAGGTGCCCGCGCGCTCCTACCTGGACATGCACGAATCCTACGCGAGCAACGAAATCGCCATCAACTGGAACGCGGTCTGGGTGGCCGCGCTCGCCACCGTCGTGGCGCCCTGATCTTAACGGGACTTTCCGACCAATTTCGAACTTCCCGTTCGTCCTGAGGAGCCGAAGGCGTCTCGAAGGGCGAGGTTAGTTCGGGAGCCTGCAATCTGTCTCTCGCGCATGACAAACTGAAAGATCGGATACCATGTTCGCCCTTCGAGACGGCGGCTTCTCCGCCTCCTCAGGACGAACGGCGGTTTCTCCGCTGGTGACTCTCCACTCTATCGCCCGACCTTTGCGACGAGGGCGACGGACTGGGCGGCGATCCCCTCGCCACGCCCCGTGAATCCGAGTTTTTCGGTGGTGGTCCCTTGGATCCCCACCTGGTCCACCTCGATTCCCAAGGCGCCCGCGATGTTCGCCCGCATGGCCTCCACATGGGGCCGGATCTTGGGGCGCTCGCAGATCACCGTTCCCTGGACATTCCCGATTTCAAAGCCCGCTTCGCGCACGATCTCGCCCACCCTCGCCAGGAGCTTCAAGGAGTCCGCACCCTTCCAGCGGGTATCGGTGTCGGGGAAATGCATGCCGATGTCGCCGGACCCGATGGCCCCCAACAGGGCATCGGAAATGGCGTGCAACAGCACGTCTGCGTCGGAATGGCCCAGCAGGCCTTTTTCGAAGGGAATGTCCACTCCCCCAAGGATGCACTTGCGACCTTCCACCAGCTTGTGGACATCGAACCCCTGACCGACACGGAACGGAATGGCGTTGTTCATAAGGCCAAAAGGTAACGAGGGGAAGACGCGACCTGGAGACCCGTGTTGGATGTAGCTTGAGGGTATGAACGAACTGATTTTCATGGTCCAGGATTCTCCTGAAGGTGGCCTGGAGGCACGAGCCTTGGGTCACTCGATTTTCATTCAAGGCGACACGATGTCCGCCCTTCGAGAATCGGCTCGCGAGGCGATTGCCTGTCATTTCGAGCCAGATGAAGGCCCAAGAGTGGTACGACTTCATCGTGTCCAAGAAGAGGTCTTTGCTCTGTGAGGTTGCCACGGGATCTTTCTGGAACCGATCTCGCAGGAGCCTTGCGAAGATTCGGGTACACACCGACACGCCAGGTTGGAAGCCATATGCGACTGACAACCGATCGCCAGGGGACACACCACATCACAATCCCCAAACACGATCCGCTGAAGATCGGCACGCTTTCGGCGATCCTTGGCGACATTGCCGAACACTTTGGGAAGACAAGGGATGAGCTGATCCAGGAACTGTTCTAGCCATCCCCGAGTTGAAGATGAATGGACCGAACCTCAACGGTCGCGTTCCGAATCGGGACTGATTCCTTCGCAGCGGCGGGTATTCTGGAAAGGCAACACCTAGTCCGGAGGACTCTCCATGCGAAACCACCTGCTCCTTGCCCTTTGCGCCTTGGCGACCCTCACCGCCCCCGCCATGGCAGCCAGCCCTTCCGACAAGGCCATGGGCTGGGCCTCCCAGAACGGTGGCACCACCGGCGGCGCCGGCGGCACAGAAGTCGAAGTCAGCACCATGGCCGATCTCCAGAAGTACGCCAAGATGTCGGGCAAATACGTGATTTGGGTGAAGGGGACCATCGGCAGCTACGGTCAACGCGGCGAAGGAAACGCCGACCAGGTGACCTTCGCCAGCGACAAGTCCGTGATGGGGCATCCCGGTGCCCGGATCAAGGGGAACCTCTACCTGAGCGGGGTCAAGAACGTGATCCTCAGGAATCTGATCGTCGAAGGCCCAGGCGCTTGCGACAACGACTGCGGCAGCGCCGGCGAATCCCGCAAGGACGCCATCTCCATCATCAACAGCGCCACGAACATCTGGCTCGACCACATGGACGTCTTCGACGGCGAGGACGGCAACACCGACATCACCAAAGGATCGGACTTCGTCACCATCAGTTGGACCAAGTTCCACTATTCGGACAAATCCTACCCATCGGGAACTTCCGGCAAGTCCCACCGCTTCAGCAACCTCCTGGGCGGCTCCGACACGGAAGCCTCCGACGGCAAGCTCAGCGTGACCTTCTTCAAGACCTGGTGGGGCGAGGGCGTGGCCGAGCGCATGCCGCGGGTGCGCTTCGGCAAGGTCCATGTGGCCAACTGCTTGTTCAATAGCAAGGACCCGGGACAGAACCACGGCGTCCGTGCCGGCTTCAAAGCCAACATCCTGGTGGAAAACAGCGCGTTCATCGGACAGAAGAAGCCCATCGACTTGTTCGACAATGACTTCACCGCCGTGACGGTGAAGAACTCCACGTTCACGGGATGCTCGGGCAACACGGCGGGATCGGGAACCGCCTTCACCCCTCCCTATTCCTTGACACTTTCTGCCGCCAGCGCGGTGGAAGCCGAAGTTTCCCATGCGACCAGCGGCGCCGGCGCCACCCTGACCTGGACTTCGGGCATCGAAGCGCGGATGGCTTCGCCATCGCACCTCTCCGCCTCCACTTTCCCCGGCGGAATTCGCCTGGACAACACCTCCGCATCCGGAGTTGAAGCCGCGATTTGGGATCTCTCGGGAAATCGCCTGTCAGAAACCGTCAACCTGGCTCCTGGCGCAACGGTTCGCTGGAACATCTCGTCCACAACCGTCCTGTTGCGCACCACCACAGAAGGGCAGACCTCGACCACCGCGCTGAGCGGCCTGCGCTAACCGAAACCCTCAGAGCAATCGCAAGCGCAGGGTCAGTCCGTACATCGGCGCCTTCCAGTACTCGGCCAGGACGCCGATCATCCATCGTTCCCGTCTTCCAAAACCAATCCCCAACAAGCCTACCGGTCCCCACTGGCGATCCGTGTGAAGGCGGTACCAATGCAGCTCGTCGAAGCGCTCCTGAATGTGCTCAACACCGAAAGCTTGGTAAGCTTCGAAGACCGGCCTCGGATCCATCTGTTCTTCCAGGGCATCCACTCTCGACCAAGCCCATCCTGCGCCCACCTCGAAGCGAAAGATCTCTTTCCAGTGTTCCCAGCTGGTGGTGAGACGATGTCTGTACTTCTGCAACCGGGGCTTCTCCCCTCCCAGGAAAACCTCATCGCCATCGAGTCCATCTCCGAAGAACCTTGCCTGGTAGACATACCGAAAATGCCAGGGATCCACGCCGAAATCCACGCCGGGCCCGGGCCACACGGGATTGCGATGGTCGGTGGGCACCGCCACCTCGTACTGGAGGCCAAAATGAAGGGCCTCGAAATCCAGCCCTTTGGACCAGATGGTCGCGGCCAACAACCAGGAGGTACAGATCATCGGTACCTGCCTCCCGCTTGGCCAACGAGGAGCCGCACCCCGTCAGGCAGCGATGCGAAGATCATCGCTGTGTGGGATGTCGCCGCGGCGCAGGTCGTCGTATCCATGAAACGATCCCGGGGACACTCCCAGAGGAAATCGAGCTGGCCTTTCGGCGAGGTGATCGAATCCGACGTAACATTTATTGTCTCATCGTTTTCGACGGCCAGCCGGTAAGGGAACCTCCGGAAGTCGGCTGGCGCGATTTCCCAATCGACATGGATCGCACGATAGCGCTTGGGATCGCCGGCAGCCACCACGAAGGAGTCTCTTTCTCCGACCACCAGTTCCACTTGGGCATTCGCGGGCGGGTCGCCCTCCAGGTAGTACTCTATGGGAGCCCAGCAACCGGCGAGCAGGGCAAGAATCCCAATGGATGCGAACGCGGCCCCTTCAATCTTGCCAAGCAGGAACATGCCGCGAAAGATAGCGCACGACCTGCCCGAAGGAATGTCCGGCAGACCTGACCATTTCCTATCCTTCCCCACCGTGCGGCGATCCCTCCGAGCATGGACCACGCGACGACCTCGACTCTGGCGAGGGATCGCCCTGATCGCCGCCGCGCCGGTGCTGGTGGCTGCAGGACTTTGCATCGATGGCTGGCGCGACCGGATCGAACCTGTGGATCTGTTGATCGTGCCCGGATCCATGGTCCACCCCGACGGAACCCTGTCCCGAAACCTCCACGGCCGGCTTCTCGCCACGCTGGACTACCACCGCACCGGAAATTGTCGAAGGATCCTGGTCAGCGGCGGCACCGGAGTCGAGGGACGGGACGAAGCCCTGGCCATGCGCGATTTCCTGTTGGCCAACCAGGTGCCGGATTCCATCATTCTCGTGGACGGCAACGGGGTGAACACCTTCGAGACCGCCCGCTTCGCCGAGCGCTGGATGCGCGAAAACGATGCGAAGACCGTTGCCGTGTCCTCGAGCTTCTTCCACATCACCCGCCTGCGATTGGCACTGAAACGCCACGGTGTCCCGATGCAAGGCCACATCCACTCGCGCCTGTACGAACCGAGGGATCTCTATTCCGTGGCGCGCGAGGTGCCGGGACTGGCGACGTACCTGTTCAGGAATCCCTAGAGCGATCGACAGGCAGCTAACTTTGCGGGCATGATCCCGCACCTTTGTTCGTTCCTCGTTTCCCTGGCCTCCAACGGCGTTGGCTTGGACGCGGCTCCCGACGCGATCCTCGGCGCCCCACATCCGCTGAAGGCGACCACGGCACAGATTCTGTCAGAGACTCTGTCGGTCGTGATCGAGGAGGATTCGGCGCGGATCCATGCGCGCTACTGGATCCAAAACGACGGCGACACCCTCCGTGCACCCTATGGCGCGCCGATCGATTTCCACGCCACCAACTTCCTTGATGCCGCTGCCTGGGATACCAGGACCTTCTCGCGCGCGAAGTTCCGGGTCGACGGGGGCAAACCCGCTCGGATGAAACCTGGCCCGATCCTCCTGGCATCGACGGGGAAACGGCTCAAAGACACGACAAACGCCGGCGAGCGACCGCTACGGCGTTGGTTCACGGCCCCGATGATCCTTCCGCCCGGGCTGCATCGATTGGACCTGCACGTGACGTCCACCGGATCGCTGTGGGATTCCGAAGTGAAAGGCGAAGAGAATCTCGCCGAGTTTTCTCCTCGGACCATGCATTGGGATTTCCGGCCCGCGAAGAATTGGGGGACAGGAATCGTCCACGATTTCCTTTTGACCGTGGATGTTTCCGACCTCGACCGGAAGGCGATCACCTTCAAGAGCAACGGCCCTTCGCTGACCCGGGAAGGAAATCTTTGGGTGCACCGGGCAACCGATCTGGATCTGGGAAGGATGGACAACGCAAACTGGATCTGGTTTTCCAATGCCTACAAGAAAGAGAAGTACTTCCTCTCCAACGCGGTTTGGGAGAACCCTCCTTGGCGTGGCTCATCGAACCTTCCCGACTACCCCCTCTCCTCGCTTTCCGACAACGACTTCTCCACCGCTTGGGTGGCCCCGAACAACGGCGCGAAGGCTTGGCTGGATGTCACCATCCCCGACAGCATCCACCTGGGGTACATCCAGATCACGCCTGGATTCTGCAAGTCCGTGAAGCTCTGGTCGGACAATTCCCGGCTCAAAAACTTCACCATCAACGGGCATCCTGCCGCCCAGGCGTCCGGTGGTGCACCACCCGACTCCATCCCGCGCAGGATCGGCGAGCTGGACCTGTTCCGCGTTCCCGGCTGCCGCCCAGGCTTCGACGAAGGATACTCCAAAATGGAGCCGCCTCCGAAACACATTCGCATCGAATTCACGGATGTGGAGCCTGGACAACGCTTCAAGGACCTTCCCATTTCCGAGATCGTGCTTCTGGGTTGTCCCTCCAACCAATGAGCCCATGGCATATTCCATTTCTCCAAGCCGCGCTCGGTGCGACCATCGCCCTCGCCTTGGAGACACCGGCCATCTCGGTGGTCTTCGCGCGGATCGGCGAATCCGCCGTGGTGTTGCGGGCTCCACCGGGCATCCATGGAGTCCGTTGGTTCCGCCTTTCGCCAGACATGTCCCTCCACGACAACTCCATCCGCATCTATCCCTACTTGGATTCGATCCGCTACACCCCAACCTTGGTCGGAACGGAAGACTCGCTTCCCGCACCGACCGACAGCCTCGGGACCAGAACCTACGCATGGTGTCGTACGGACGAAATTTGTCCCTGGATCCGCGGCTTCGCCACCGCCGAGCTGCCCCAATCCCGCCTACCGGATCGCGCGACCCAAGTCGCCATCCGACTCGACGATTCCTATCCAGGAATCCTGACCGAGCTTCTCCAGACACCCTTTGTTCTCCTTCCCCGCAAGGTGGGAACCGGCCACCAAACAGACCTGCGCATCGGAAGCGATTGCGCGGCCTTGGCCGCCTACGGACGCAGGCGAATGGGCGAGGCGGTTCCGTATCTCGGGCCGCGGGGACTTCTGTCCTCGTTGGTGTCCGTCGCGCGGGGAGATCTGCGCGCAGGGGACATCCTGCACTACGGCGCCCAGGTCCAGGTCGTCTTCGAAGACCGTGGCAGAAAGGGGTTTCCCGATGGAGAAGACCTCGTGATCGAGTCCTGGCATCCCTTTCCACGCATCGTCAGACAAGATTCGTCGGGATGGGAAGACTCACCCTACCGCGTGATGCGATTCGCCTCCGATACCGGCTCCAACACGGCGGCACGAGCGCTTCGCGATCCGGTCGGTCTTCCACTGGGCACGAGAAGACCGGCGCGCTGCGATCCGAAGTGAAACGGATTCGGCTTCTCGCACCCATTCGAAGCATTCGAGGCGCTTCGAGGAGCAGATGGTATCCTTTCGGCATCCACTCCCATTGACCGAGGCATCGATGCCCATTTCCTACCGATTCCATTCCTTTCGGATCCTTCTCGCATCCTGCACCTGCCTGTCCTCGGCGGCGGTGGCAGCGGAATTCGACGCGAAGCGGTTCCTCGCGCTGTACGGGCCGAATCTCGCACATGAAGGCCTGCCCCACGGCGTCCCCACCACCTACAGCTGGTACCGCAAATCCAGCTCCCCCACGCTGTCTCCTCCCAACGGCGAGTCCCTGGCCAATGCCTGGGGGCAGGCCTACTACGATCGCACCTTCGACACATCCGAGATCGCCCAGGTCTCCACCCGCGTGGAGATCGGCTCGGGTGCTCTGTGGGTCCTCTACGACGACAGCACGCGCTGGACCAATCTCCAGTCTTCCACACGCATCGGCGGCGGAAGCTGGGCGGAGGATTTCCACAGCACCTGCAAGACCTGGAACAAGCGGACGGAATCCGACGGACGTACCGCGGCGCGCATCGATTCCGCCGGGTGCAACATCCACTTCTGGCCGGACGTCGCCCACGCTCCCGTGAGGGTTGGGCATCCGCGCGCCTTCTTCGCGAGCGTCGCGTTGCGACTGGTGCCGGAGACTCCCGGATCTCCACTCGGATCGGAATCGGCGCAGATGCTCGGGAGCGCGGGCGCCGATTGGCGGGTTCCGGGAGGGGGATGCCCCACTCCTTCGGATTCGAAGGTCGCCGTCTGCCATGGAATCGGCATCGGTCGCTTCGTGAAGCTGTCCGCACGCTGGAGGCTGGTCTCCTACGTCAGCTGCGCACCGTCGTTGCTCGACTCCATCCCGATGCCGCCCTTGGAGGCCTTCGTGCTTCCGGACGGAACTTATCCAGATCCGAACCTGGAAGATCCTTCGGTCGGGATCGTCCCCAAGAAGGAAACACCCAGGCCCTTTCCCGCTCGATTGGTGTTGCGCAAAGATCTGTCCGGAATCGAGATCCAAGCGCGAGGAGAGACGCTGGCACCGGATGGACGGATTCCGTCATCCAATCCTTCCGCTCCATGATCTGCTTCTTCACTGGAGGGGCGAGGTCAATCCCCACTCTTCCAGCCAAATTCCCAACGGCACGAAAAGTGCCACGGAATGGATGGTTTCTTGTTTCCGTTGGTCCATGCGCCAACGCAAACCCGCAAAAAGCGCATTGATCCAGAGATCGTTGGTCAGGGAAATTCCGTCGGATCCCGAAAAGGAGGGGCCGATGCTGGCGCCGAGGAATCCATTCAGACTGCCTTTCAGCAGAACCTCCGCGACGACATCCTGCCCTTGCGCGAAGACACCCTCTCCTACACCCAAGTACACCGGATCCGAAACCATCCAGTAGTCGGAAACGACGACACCGGCGAAAAGCGCTCCTTTGGAAGAGTTGGTTCCGCCCAACTGGGGGCTGATGTTGAAGAATGTTTTTGGAGATCTGTATTGGTTCTGGGCAGGAGCAATGGCCGCGACCAGAGCCACTGCCACGAGTACGGAGCGCCATTTTCGAATGGACCACCCTGCAAAGAGGGACGAGGAACGGTTCCGATGGCGGCTCACTTCTGCATCCATATTCCCAAGGGCACGAACAGCGCCACGGAATGGATCGTTTCTGCCTTGCGATGATCCATCCGCCAGCGCAGGCCTGCGAAGATCGCGTTGGCCCAAACGTCGTTGGTCAAAGCGAGGCCGCCTGAGCCAGAAACGGCCGGACCCACACTGGCCCCCACGAGTCCACCCAGTCCGGCCTTCAGCAGAACCTCCCCGACAGCTTCTGTTCCCTGCACGTAGACCCCGGCGCCTAGTCCGATGTACAGCCCATCGGATACCTTGACATTCTGTGAAGCGATGACCCCTGCGAACACGTCGCCCGATGGAGCGGTGGTGCCACCGACCTGCGGACTGAGATTGAAAAAATCGTCCGGCGAATTCCAGTTCTGCGCCGGGATCGCGCTTGCCAGCTGGCCTAGACACGTGAGGACCGAAAAAAGGAGACTGTTCATTGTGGGCACCTCAGTTGATTCGCCTACAAAATGCAAGTCTCGGGCCAATCGCAAGGTCTCCAGGAAACCAACGGCGCCCCGCCTTGGCTGCAGGCCAGGACCTGCAGCCTCCCGTCTTGGCCAAACCCTTCTACATTGATGGGGACCTTCGCCAATCTTCCCGAAACCAAGGCACATCGACACATGAGCCTCAGCCTCTACCCTCTGCTGTGCGCACTGTTCCTTGCCCCGGCGGACACCCGCCCTTGGCACGCCTTCACCGACACCCTCACCGGGAATGTTGGCTTCAAGGACGCATCCGGAAAGGTGAGGGTTCCTGCGAAGTATTCGATGCCGACTTCCGCGAAGGTCTTCCGCAACGTGATCGCCGTCGCCCTGGAAGATACCGCCACGGGCAAACGGAACATGCACTATCTGCGCCGGGACGGCAGCACGTTCGGGCACGACAGCGTCCCCATCCTGCCGGACATCTATCTGCCCTGCGAGGAAGAGGGACGGATTCTATTCAAGGATGGGAAGAGCGATCGACCTGGATTTTACGACTCGACGGATCGCTTGGGTTATTTCGATTCCGCCGGCAAGGTGGCGATTCCGGCACGGTTCGTGGACGCGGACCGGTTTCGGGGCGGATACGCGGTCGTCCTGGAAATGGGGACGCTCCTGTGCGAAGATGGCAAAAAGTGGCACAGCAAAAAGCCCTGCGAACATCCTCGTTGGGATGGCCAATGGGCCTTGATCGACCGCGACGGCAAGGTGGTGGCCAGACCTTTCGAGACCGCGTTGATCGGTACCGTCGATTGGCTCGCCGCACGCGTTGTCGGTGCGGAGCCGGACACGAACCGGGTGCGCATCCCGCTTCTGGATGGACGGATCTTGTCCATTCTGGACATCGAACGCGATTTCCGCGCGTGGTTTTCCAAGGCGCTCCCCACGTGGAAAGGGCCTGGCATCGGAAAAGCATTGTTCCATCGAAAAGTCTACCCCACCCCGAACTCGCGTTGGAAATTTCCCCAGCGACCGACCGAGGAGGGATCGAACTGGTCGGCCAGGACGCCAAGCCAATTTTTGTCAGAAAACGGAAAGGAGTTGGCCGCCCTTCTGGATACGTTCCAACGGAACACATCCAGCCTGACGTACTCAGCCAACGAAACCCCGGTCTTCGACATGCTCGACGACTGCGGCCAAGCCGACCGGTTCCACTTCCCCACCGTGCTGGTGACGTGGGATCCCGGGGACAACGTATCGCGACGCGAAATCCTTTTCGTGCGCACCTCGGAAGGCTACAGGATCATCGAGGTCCACTGACCTGCCGCCACCGCTTCTCCGCAAGGAAATCGAACCCATGACGCCTATCGCCACGCTCCTTTTCGCCCATCTTTTCCTGTCTCCAAGCCCAGTGGATACCGGAGACCTGTACCCCTTCTCCAATCCTGTCACGGAACTCGTCGGATTCAAGGACGCACGGGGCAGGGTGAGGTTTCCCGCGCGGTTCCACAATGCTTTCACCGGTGGACAGGTCTTGCGCGAAGTGGTTCCCGCCATCGACACCGGAGCCCCGTTCTTCCTCCGGCGCGACGGCGGGCGTTTCGGATTCGACAGCGCATTCCTCGACGGAGAAAACATGCCCTATTGCATGCGCGAGGGGCATATCCAGTTCCAGGACCCCGCCACCCGGCGGATGGGATTCTTCGATGCACGAGGGCGCGTAGGGATTCCTGCGCTCTATCTGTCTGCCGGATCCTTCCATGGCGGATATTCCCGGGTCATTCGGGAAGGAAGACAGGTTTGCGCTCACGGCAAGCCTCGCGATTCGGCCGTGCTGGGCGAACACTGCTACTGGAGCGGCAACGTGATCCTCATCGACCTGACGGGAAAGGTCGTGGTGGACACATTCGGTCTTCCCATGGGCTTCAGTCCAGACTGGACCTCCGCGACGATCGTCGATGCGGAGGCAGACACTTCGCGGAGAACTTGGAAAACCATTGATGGACGCATTTTGTCCATCGCGAGCACGGAGCACTCCTTCCAGGCATGGCTGGAGGCAAATCTCCCCCGACTAGCGCAACAAGGTCCGGGAAAGCCCGATTTCTTCCCGTCGCTGCGGTTCGATCCACGAATGGGATGGAAAGCAAAGACCTCCAAGCGGACCGACGACACATTACGGGAAGTTGCATCCCTCGACGGGTTTCTGAAGACCAATCTCCAGGAACTCGCGATGCTTTTCCAATCCATCCCCTCGACCGGTTCGCGACAAGCCAAGCTTCCCGCGTCGTTCATACCCTTCGAGGAACGGATCGGAGCCGTGGACCTCTGCCGAGAATACGAGTCACGTAGAAACCCGGTGATGGAACTGTCCTGGGCGGCAGCCGGGCGGACACGGACGATCCGCTTCGTGCGTTGGGACGACTCCTGGCGCATCCTCGATCTAGAGTGAACGCCTAGCCCAACACTCCGGACACCACGCGACCGGCCATCCAGCGCGCCCACTCGAGATCTTCGGCGCTGGTGATCTTGCGCAGGCGTTCCGCGCCGCGCACCAGCCGGACCGGATGCCCGAACGCCTCGGCGATTCCCGCCTCGTCCGTGGGGGTGAAATCGGGACGAGTCGCGAGCTTGATGTAGCAGTCGTCCAACACCTCGCGCCGAAAGGCCTGCGGCGTCTGGGTGAGCCAGATCCGGGATCGATCGATGGTGCGCTCCACCAGCGGAGTCGTTCCCGCGATCGCCTCGGACGCCCACTTCACCGTGTCCGGACAGGGAATGGCCAAGGTCGCGGCTCCATCCGCGGTAGCGGCTGCCACCACCGCATCGATGTCGGTCGCGTTCAGGAACGGGCGAGCCACGTCGTGGATGGCCACCAAGGGACAATCCTTGTCCAAAGCCGCCACGCCGTTTCGCACGGATTGCCAACGCTCCGCCCCACCCTGCGCGAACACAAGCCTCCCAGACGCCAGCAGGCTCCCGAAGCCGTTGCCCAGCTCGAAGCGCACCTGGGCTTCCTCCTGGGCAGCCACCACCAGCACCACCTTGCGCACCCGGGGATGCCCCAGGAACGTGGAAAGCGACCGATGGAAAACCGGGCGTCCGCCCAATTCCAAAAATTGCTTGGGTCGCGGCGCGCCCACGCGCGTACCCGAACCCGCACAGGGAAGAACGACACCCAGATCTGCAGGAGAATCGATTGCCATAGAACCGCAAAGGTGCAAATCGTTTTCCCCCACTGGTGGTGGGGAAAAGAGGACCGGGCCCCCTCCTCACCTGTGGGATCGTATGGCCATACGATCCCACCAGGGAGAGGAGGGGGCGCCGTTGCGCCACAAAAAACGTTACGCGCCCGGTTCGTTGTACCCGGTTCGTTGTACCCGGTTCGTTGTACCCGGTTCGTTGTACCCGGTTCGTTGTACCCGGTTCGTTGTACCCGGTTCGTTGTACCCGGTTCGTTGTACCCGGTTCGTTGTACCCGGTTCGGGCCCCGGCGGGGCGTCTCTACAATCGTCCGGGCAAACAATCGTCCGGGCAAACAATCGTCCGGGCAAACAATCGTCCGGGCAAACAATCGGAACGGGCGCAAACCGATACGGAACAAAACAAAACGGCCACCCAAACGGGTGGCCGTGGAACGATTCGCCGGACGGCTGCGCCCGCGCAGCCGGCCAGATCAGAATTTTACGGGTGTTTTCTTGCCCAGCAGCATATGACGCACCTTCATCGGCAGGCCATAGCAGCGGATGAAGCCCATCGCGTCCTTCTGGTCGTAGGTGGGGACGTCCGAGAATCCACCCAGGTGCGGATCGTAGAGGCTCCAAGGCGAATCCATGCCCGACAGCACGATGTTGCCCTTGTAGAGCTTCATCTTGACAGATCCCGACACGACCTTCTGGGTCTCGTTGACGAACGCGTCCAGCGCCTGGCGCAACGGCGCGAACCAGCGTCCGTCGTAGACGATGTCGGCATACACGTCCGCCACGCGGCGCTTTTCGCGCAGGGTGTCGCGGTCCAACACGAGCTGTTCCAGCCACTCGTGGGCGGCGTACAGGATGGCGCCACCGGGAGTCTCGTAGACGCCGCGGCTCTTCATGCCCACCAGACGGTTTTCGACCATGTCCACCAGGCCCACGCCGTGCTTGGCGCCGACCTTGTTCAAGGCTTCCAGCAACGCAACCGCGTCCAGGCGCTTGCCGTTGACTCCAACCGGTGTGCCCTTCTCGAAATCGACGGTGACATATTCCGCCTTGTCCGGCGCCTGCTGCGGAGGCGTGGTCCAGCGCAGCATCTCGAAGCCGTGTTCCTGCTCGGGGTATTCGAGCTTGCCGCCTTCGTGCGAGACGTGCCAAAGGTTGGCGTCTTCCGAATAGATCTTCTTCTTGGTGACCGTGAGCTCGATGCCCTTGGCTTCGGCGTAGTCGATCGCCTCTTCGCGCGAGGTGATCTTCCAGTTGGGATCCTTCCAAGGAGCCACGATGGCCAACTGCGGGGCCATGGCCTGGAAGGTCAGTTCAAAACGGACCTGGTCGTTGCCCTTGCCGGTGGCGCCGTGCGCGACCGCATCGCAACCTTCCGCCAAGGCGGTGAGCACCTGGTGCTTGGCGATCACGGGGCGGGCGAACGAAGTGCCCAGCAGATACACAGACTCGTACTTGGCTCCGGCCCGCAGGGTGGGCCAGACATATTCTTCCAAGAACTCCTTGCGCAGGTCCTTGACGATGCACTTGATGGCGCCGGTGGCCTTGGCCTTGCGCATCAGAGGAGCGGTTTCCACCTTGCCCTGGCCCACGTCGGCGGCGAACGCCACGACTTCGCAGCCGTAGGTTTCCTTGAGCCAAGTGATCATGATGGAGGTGTCCAGGCCACCCGAGTAGGCCAGACAGACCTTCTTCAGGCGCTTGCCGTTGAACAGCTTGAAGCCGTCTTCGGTCTCGGCCGGAACGGCCTTCTTGGCGACGGGTTTCTTGGCAGCGATTTTGGCAGCAGGCTTGTTGGCCATCAGCGTTGGATCCTCGTTGGAGACTGGGTGGACAGCGAAAGAGGGAAAGATAGGTCAGCGCGAAATTCAAGATCACGGCCCCGTTGATGACACAGACCTCTCCCTTGAACGGCGAGTCGAGAGAGCGCCACTTTTCCAGGGCCACTCCGCCTGCCTCGTCTTCCGCCCAAGGGATGAGGTTGAGATACTCTGGCATGGCGATATGCCACCAACGGAGGCCAATCGCTAGGCTGCCCCGGCTCCATCACGAAACCGTTGCCCAAGTCAAAAGACATCATTTTAGCTTGATCGATTTAGCGACAATTCCTCGCGAGGTTGATGACAAGTTAATGTCCGATTGGAATCAAAATGTCACAAAGACTTCGATTGTGAAAAGGCATGAGTGTTGCGTTCCATGCAAAACGAAAATGAAATATTGAAACAGAATCGAATGAACACGAAGCGAACTACTTTCCGCTCATAATCGACCATTTTATCGTTTTTTCACAGTGCAGAAAGACCCGAGATGACCAGCTCGAAATCCGTCGGCTACGAAGCCAAGCGCGTCTTCCTCAGACATAAACTGTCTGCGCTTGCCATGGCTGGAGGAGTCCTTATATTCCCCAACCTAGCCGGTGCCGAGTGCACCCTGAGCGGGGCCGGAACCGCCGCCAGCCCGTACTTGGTAGGAACCTACTCCGACCTGAAGCAATTGAGCGCAAAGGATGGATGCGATCCCTATTCGTCCTATCTCCTCAGTGCCGACATCGATGCCGCGGCTTCCAAAGGTGAGAACGGAGGCAAAGGTTTCGCACCTATCGGCGACAGCACCAGGGTGGGCGATTTTTCTGGAGACTTCAACGGCAATCGCCATTCGATCTCCAATCTATTCATCAAAGCTTCATCACAAATTCACGATGGAGTCGGATTGTTCGGACGTACTCGCGGAAAAATCCATCAATTAAAGCTGATTGATGCCTATGTCGAGGTCGGCCTGGGATCAGGTGGAGCGGGTATTACCCACGCGGGATTAATCGCAGGATTGTCTAATGGAACCATTGATTCTTGCACAATCACTGGTGGACGAATCAGCGTGAACCAGATCTACCAATCGAAAATGCCTCGTGAATTCAGGATGGGTGGTGTGGCTGGCACCTCTACTGGGACAATTCGCTTTTGCTCCACCTCCGACACCGTGATTGGACCCGATTCATCATTGACAGGCGGTATTGCGGGTTGGTCCACAGGTTTAATTCACAGCTGCCATTCTTCCGGTTTGGTCTCCAGCGGAAATAAGTCAACAGTGGGTGGGATAGCAGCATATCAAGCCCAAAAAGTAGACTCATCCTCATTTTTCGGCACAATCAAAGGCGGCGTTTCGTCAATGATTGGCGGAATATCAGGGAGTGGAATTTCAATCATGGACTCCTGCGCGACAACAGGTGAGCTATTCGGAGATTCCGGATCCAGCATTGGAGGGATTTCAGGAAGCAATTATGGACCTATCAGTCGCTGCATAGCATCAATCAAGGTAACTGGAGGAAAGTCATCATCTGTTGGGGGCATTTCTGGATCTGGTTCCGGAAAAATTTCTTCAAGCATTGCTACTGGAATTATTACTTGCGATAAAAATTCGAAGGCAGGAGGGATCATAGGAAGATCAGGAGATATCGAAAGAAGTTATGCCAATATTCAGATCTCAGCTGGCACAAACTCTGTTGTGGGAGGACTTGCTGGCGGTAGTGCTGGAATCATCGAAAACTGCTATGCCTTGGGGACAGTTACTTCAGGAGACTCCTCGCGCATTGGAGGACTGGTGGGCGAAATCAACGGGACAATTCGAAAATGCTATTCGCTGATCTCGATCGGCGGAACGACAAACAGCATTCGTGGCCAAATTGGGGGCGCGTACGATACGTACCTAATGAGTGACAAATCGTGGAATTTGTACTGGAACAATCAAAACGGAGGTCCGAGCTCAAATATTGCTCGGACCAGCCCATCTTTATATTCGACCCACTCGATTGCATTAGGCCTTACAACCGCACAAATGATGGATTCTTCCAATTTCGCAGGATTCAGCTTCGCGGAGGATTCCGCTTGGATGATGCTTCCCAATTCTTTCCCGGCTCTGCGGGGGATGGTCAACGCCACTGGTCCGGAATACATCGAGATCACCCACAAGCCATGGGTAAGTAAAGGCCCCTCTCTGCAACGGATGGGTCCGGCAGTCACATTGAAGTTGGAGGAGCCAGCCCAGGTGCGTGTAGTGGACCTCCAGGGGCGAGTGATCCTGCCCGAGTCCCGGTTCGCCGCAGGCACCCATGACCTCAACTTGCCGAGGAGCCGCAGACTGCTGTTCGTGCAGGTCCGAACGGAAACCATGACGACGGCGCTTGCGTTGGGGTCGTTTTAAAAAAACCATTGCATTCGAGATTTGCAGGGAGTGAGATAGAATGATTCGTCGCCAGATTTTGTCGTCTCTTGCGATGCTCGGAACCTTCTTCCTGAGTGGTTGCGGTTTGATCCACTATCAGCACGAGATGAGGATCGGCGACAAGGTCTACCGTTCCAGCTCGGAACCGGAACAAGTCGCCACTCGAAAGACTACGACCAGACGGATGGCGCCCGCGAAAAGGACCAATGCCGTTGTCGCACAACCGGTTCAACAAATCCAGGTCGTGCGCCAAGTTGCCCAACCCTCCAAGCCTCCGGTCGAGCCATGGATGCTGGAGCTTCCTTCCGTTGCCGAAATCAAGGAAAGGACGCGCGTCGCGGATCCCGAACAGTCCGTGTTCCGCGATCGGATCGCGCGTAGGATCTTGGCCGAGTACATCAGCTTCCGTTGCGGCTTTACAACCGATCGAGTCATGTTCGGAGTGGCCGATACCGTGATGTCCATGCAAAACCAATACTTCGGTGGACGCACGGATTTGGATGAGGCCGAGATCCAGAGCGCCTTCAATCGAGGGATGGCATACCATGTCGAGGTGCTCTCGGATGTTCTCCCCGCCAAGGCCGTCCAAGCCTACACATGGACCCAAGGCTTCCAGGAGGCGAAGGCCGCAGATGATGTCTATCAGGCGGAACGCCGCGAACGCGAGGCGAAACGGTTGAAATTGGAAGACATGGAAAGAAGGATCCAAGCCGACAAAGTGGACGGAGTCGATCGCAGGGTGCTGGGGATCGAGATCGGCGAACCACTCAACTTGCCGCAGTGCGACGGTGGGACCGGGTCCAACAATTCGGCCGGTTTCGACTTGGCCATGGCCATGTTGAAGGATCCACTCGGCACCTTCCAGGGAGAGTTCCAGGGCTCGGCACAAACCTGCCTAGGTGACCCGATCGCCAGGTCGAGCCTGGGCATGCTCGAGGCGGTGCAGCTCGCGCGCGGCGAGCCAATATCCCCAGTCCCGGTCGTCGCCGTCAAAATCGCCAACAGCAGTTGCCCCGATTGGCTCCAACTCAAGGGCTTGTGCATTGCTCGCCTTGAGGTGAAGGACGGAATGGTCCTCGGCCTGAGCGTTTCACCCAACGGCGACTTTTCCGCCAAGGTGGAAAAGCAGTTGATCGCAAAATATGGCAGCAACTTCCGCCGTGCCAAGGAGACCACTCGGTGTGTCAATCAGCAGACCGGAGCCGTGGTCGACGAGGATCGCGATTACATCTGGAATCTGCCCGGACTCGATGTCACTTACTCGCCGATCAGCCCTTACAGCTGTGGATTCGGTTTGTTGACCGTCCGGCTTGACTACCTGACCAAGCTCCGTCGTTCCGAGCGAGTGAAACACGAGGCGAGCGAACCTGGCCTTTGATGCGTAGCCTCGCAAACAAGCCCGCGGTCTACTCGCCTCAGAGATTCAGCTCCAACCGTGCCTCTTCGGACATGCGCTCCTTGGTCCAGGCGGGCTCCCAGACCAGTTCCACGTAGGCGCCGGAGACTTCCGGAATGGCGTTGAGCTTGTCCTGGACTTCGGCCACAATCGAGTCGGCCACCGGGCAGGCGGGAGCCGTGAGGGTCATGCGAACGCCCACCACTCCGAAGGGCTGCACGTCGATCTCGTAGATCAGGCCGAGGTCGTAGATGTTGACCGGGATTTCAGGGTCCTTCACGGACCGCATCGCATCCACGGCTTTTTGGTACAGCGCTTCCCGTTCGGCATCTTCATCCATGTGAGGCCTCCTGGGCGGCGATCGCGCCCGCGTAGAGCTTCATCTGCTTGACCATGCTGGCCAATCCGTTGGAACGGGTGGGCGAGAGATGCTCGTGCAACCCGATGCGATCCAGGAACGCCAAAGGAGCCTGCGCGATGGCGCGGGCGGGCTGGCCGGAAAGGACCCGCACCATCAGGGCGACAAGCCCCTTGGTGATGGCCGCGTCCGAATCGGCCTGGAACACGAGGGCATCGCCTTCGCGCACGGGATGCAACCAGACTTGGCTCTGGCAGCCCTTGACCTTCCATTCGTCGGCGTGCAACTCGGGGGCCAGCACGGCCAGCCCTTTGCCCAGCTCGATGATGTGCTCGTACTTGTCCAGCCACTCGTCGAACATGGCGAACTCTTCGACAATTTCCGTCTCGCGCTCGGCGATGGTGTCAGGAGTGATCATTGGAAGACTTTCTGCAAGCGGATCACCCCGGCGACCAGCCGGTCGATCTCGGATTCGGTGTTGAACACGGCGAACGACGCTCGGATGGTGCCAGTCACGCCGTAGCGCTCCATGGCCGGCTGGGCGCAATGGTGCCCGGTGCGCACCGCGATGCCCATCTGGTCCAGGAACAGCCCCGCGTCGTAGTGGTGGACGCCCTCCAGCACGAACGATACCACACCCGCCTTGTGCGGCGCCGACCCGAGGATGCGCAGCCCCTCGATCTCGCGAAGCCGTGTCTGGGCGTATTCGAGCAGTTCATGCTCGCGCGCGGCAATGCGCTCCATCCCGATCTCCTCCACAAAATCCAAGGCGGCGTTCATGCCGGAGGGAGCCACGTAGTGCGGGGTTCCCGCCTCGAAGCGCCAAGGGGGCTCGTGGAAGGTGGTGCCGGAAAACGACACCTTGTCGATCATGTCGCCGCCGCCCTGCCAGGGGGGCATGGATTCCAGCAGCTCGTAGCGTCCGTACAGGAACCCCAAACCGGTGGGCCCGTACATCTTGTGGGCGGAAAAGGCGAGAAAGTCGCAACCCAGGGCCTGCACGTCCAGGCGCATGTGGGGCACCGACTGCGCCCCGTCCACGAGGGTCGCCACGCCGCGCCGCTTGGCCGCCTGCACGAAGCGTTCCACAGGGTGGATGGTTCCCAACGCGTTGGAAACGTGCTGGATGGCCACGATCTTCACCGGAAGGGAGTCCAGCAACCGCTCGTAGGCCTCGAAGTCCAAGGTGCCATCGTCCAGCGCGGGGATCTTCTCCACGCGGGCGCCGCGCTCGGCGGCGACGATCTGCCAGGGCACGAGGTTGGCGTGGTGCTCGAGCTCTCCAGCCAACACCACGTCGAGCGCATTCAATTTTTGTCTGCCGAAGGTCCAGGCCACCAGGTTGATCGCCTCGGTGGTCCCGCGCACGAAGATGACCTCCTCGCGGCGCGAGGCGCCCAGCAGGCGCTGGATGCGGTCGCGCAGGCCCTCGTGGACCTCGGTGGCTTCCTGGGAAAGCCGGTGAACGCCTCGATGGACGTTGGCGCGGGTGGTCCGCTGGAAGGTCGCCATGGCCTCGATCACCTGTTCCGGCACCTGCGAGGAAGCCGCGCTGTCCAGGTAGGCCAAGGGCTTGTCGTTCACGACCCGGGAAAGGATCGGGAACCTGCCGCGGATCGCGGCGATCTCCTCGGGGGAGAACACGCTCACAACACGGTCTCCAAGCGCCGCTCCAACAACGCCCGCAGATCTTCGCGTGCAACCAGCTCCACCAGCTCGGAGGCGAAGGCGCGCACCAGCAGCTTGCGGGCGGATTCCAGGGAGAGTCCGCGCGAGCGCAAGAAGAACAAGGCTTTTTCGTCCAGACGGCCGGTGGTGGATCCGTGCGAACATTTCACGTCGTCGGCCCAGATTTCCAACTGCGGACGGGAATTGACGCTCGCCTCGCGGGACAACAGCAGGTTGCGGCTGGATTGGCGGGCCGAGGTCTTCTGGGCCAGCCGGTCCACCTGCACCACCCCCAGGAAGCTCGCGGAGGACCTCCCCCCGGCCAAGGCCTGGAAGACCTGACGCGAGACGGTGTGGGGAGCCCCGTGGCGGACCACCGTGAGCACATCGGCGATTTCTTCGCCGATCTGGGCGCACAGCCCGGTCAGATCCGCCTCGGCGCCCGCGCCCTGCAGCTCCACGTGGGTTTCTGCGCGGGAAACGGAAGATCCGAACAAAAATTGTCTGGAGGTGAATTTCGCGTCGCGCTCCAGGCGCGCGACGGTTCCTGTCCAACTCGCGGATTGCGCGTTGCCGTCCACCACCAGGGTGTGTTCCAGCGAGGCGCCCTGGCCGAGCCGGCATTCCAGCACGGATCGGTCCACGGATGCGGATTTGGCGGAGGTCACGCACATGCGGACGATCTCGGCGCTGGCGCCCGCCGAGACATCCACCACATGCCGGGACCAGCTTGGCCCGGAGCCGATTTCCAGGATCTGAACCAGGCCCGCCTTGGAGTCGCGGCCAACGGAAACGAACGCGCCGTCCTCCGCCTGGGCCAGCACCGTCGCATGCAGCGACGGCCCGGCAGGATCGAAACGACCGGGGCGGATCTGACGGATTTCGTCTTCCGGTATGGCGGAGATCGCACGCACGTCGATGCCCTCCCCCACCCGGGAAAGATCGGCACGGAAGCTGCCGGATTCGAACACGAGCACGCTCTGGGCGTTGTGGAGGACCAACCCTTCTTCCAGGACGGCGATGCGCTCCTCGGAAGGGCCTTGGTCCTGGAGGAATCGCGCAGGATCGAGGTATTTCCACTCCTCCGATCCCGCCACCGGCACGAGGGTTTCCGGGCTGCTCATGGAGTGCCCGTCAGCCATTCGTAGCCCTTCTCCTCGAGCTCCAGGGCCAGCTCCTTGCCGCCGGAGTGGATGATCTTACCCTTGGACAGCACATGGACGTGGTCCGGCACGATGTGGTCCAGCAGGCGCTGGTAGTGGGTGACCACCACGAATCCACGCTCGGCGGACTTCAAGGAATTGACTCCTTCGGCGCAATCGCGCAGGGCGTCGATGTCCAATCCCGAGTCGGTTTCATCCAAGAAGGCGAGCTCAGGCTCCAACAGGAGCATCTGCAAAACCTCGTTGCGTTTTTTCTGGCCGCCCGAAAAACCTTCGTTCAGGGAACGCCCCACCAGGGTGGGATCCATGTGGACGGCCTTCATCCGCTCGCGCAGGAGTTTCAGGAAGGCGCCACCATCCAGCTCGGCCAGACCCTTGTACTTGCGATGTTCGTTCAGGGCCGCGCGCAGGAAGTAGTTGTTGGCCACGCCCGGAATTTCCACCGGGTACTGGTAGGCGATGAACACCCCTTCGCGCGAGCGGATTTCCGGCGCCATGGCCAGCAGGTCCTGACCCTTGTAGACCACGGACCCACCCGTGATCTCGTACCCGGGGTGGCCGGCGATCACCTGCGAGAGTGTGCTTTTCCCGGACCCATTGGGGCCCATGATGGCGTGGATTTCGCCCCGGCGCACCACGAGATCGAGTCCTTTCAGGATTTCCGTCTCGCCTGCCTTGGCTCTCAGCCCTTTGATCTCCAGAAGGATTTCACCGCTCATCTGGTCCACGCCCCCGACCGCGGGCGGCTGGCGGAAGGGAATCCTCCGCGGCGCCCAAAACGGTACCACTTGAAAATAGCACTAAAAAGGTTCTGTTTCCACCCAGCCACCCTCTGTTTCCTTGTAATCCACGACCAGAAATGCCAAAATGCCACCAGCCACAACGACACGAAGGGACTTCTTGGCCATGGACATCCGCTTGGATTGGAACGAGACGTTCTCGATCGGCGAACCGCTTCTCGATGCCCAGCACCGGGAACTCTTCAAGATCATCAACGAGCTCCCCGAAGACGGCGACCGTGCCAAAGCGCGCACTTGCCTCATGCGGCTGTTCCGCTACGCCCGGGAACACTTCGCCTCCGAAGAGAAATACATGCTGGCGGTCGGGTACCCTGCGCGATTGGAGCATCTCGTCCACCACGATCAGTTGATCGAGGAACTCGGGAAGTTCACGCAGGAGCCCTTGGGGTCCGCCGACGCGGACCTCGCCTTCAAGCGGTTCGTGCTCCAGTGGATCGGAGAACACATCCTCGTGTGCGACATGGCCATCCGCAAATTCGTCCTGGAAAAGCGCCCGGCGACCTGAAGGGTCAGACCGATTCGGTGAGCTTCAGCAGGATTTCGTGCAGGCTGGTGAGATGCACCGGTTTGGACAGATGCATGTCGGCTCCCGCCGCCAACGCGCGTTGTTTGTCTTCGGGAAAAGCCAGCCCCGACATGGCGACAATTTTTGCCTGCGATCCGCGCGGGAGGGCGCGGATCCTTTGGGTCGCTTCCAGGCCGTCCATGCCCGGCATCTGGATGTCCATCAGGACCGCATCGAACACTCGAGTGGAGAAAGCTTGGACTCCATCGGCACCGCAGCAGGCGGTGGCCACCCTCCAACCCACGGCGGTGAGGAAATCCTCCACGGTTTCCCGCAGGTCCGTGTTGTCTTCCACCAGGAGGATGGTGGCATCGCGCTTGGGCGATTTCGGGCGAGCCGTCACGAACTGTTGGAAATCGCAGGCGCTCTCGCTTCCCTCCCAGGGCAACACCACTCGAAACACGGATCCCTTTCCGGGCTCGCTTTGGAGCACGATGCTGCCGTGGTGGGCTTCGGCCAGTTTCCGGGATAGGGCCAAGCCCAGTCCCGCGCCCCCGTGCACACGCGAAAGCCGGTTGTCGAGTTGGACAAACGGCTGGAAGAGTTTGGTCTGGGCATCCCCGTCGATTCCAGGCCCTTCGTCCCAGATTTCGATCTCCAAGCGTTGCCGCACGGCATCGCCCTGAAGGCGAATCCCGATCTTCGAACCTTCCGGCGAGAACTTGCAGGCGTTGGAGAGGAGGTTCAGCAAAATTTGTCGGATGCGCAACGGATCCACCACGGAGACCATCGGCCGCTGGGGGATTTCCTGGATCACAGCGATCCCCCGACTGCGGGCCATGTCCCAGATCGAGCTCGCGCACTGCCGGGCCAATTCGCAGACATCGGCAGTCTCGGTGTGGAGTGTGAAGCTTCCCGCGAGGCTGCGCGAGAGATCGAGGATGTCGTCGATCAAGGACTGGAGATGCCGCCCGTTGCGCTCGAGCAAGGCCAGGCGCTGGTCCTGGTGATCGTCCAGAGGTCCGTGCACCCCGCAACGCAGCGACTCGGAAACGTTGAGCATCGTGGCCAGCGGCGTGCGCAATTCGTGGCTCATCGCCGCGAGGAATTCTTCCCGGGAACGCAGCGCCGTGGCCAGGCGATCGTTGGAAGCCGCCAACTCGCGGGTGCGTTCCTCCACCCGTTTTTCCAAGGCTTCGTTCAGCCGTCTCACCTCGGCTTCCGCGCGACGGCGCGCGGAAATGTCCGTGCAAATGGCGTAGACGCCACCACCACCCTCCAAAGCGGTGGGAACCGGGCCGGCCGAAACCAAGACCCACTGTTGGGTTCCGTCGGGGCGGGTCAGTGGATGCTCTTCGGCCGCGACGTTGCCGACCGCCGCCGTGCGCAGCAGGGTGTCGGGAAGCGCCCGATCCAGCCGGTGCTTGATCATGGCCTCCGGGGGAGTGCCCAACAGTCCCGCCATCGCGCCGTTGGCCCAGACGGTGTTACCATCGGCTCGGGCGATCCACATGCCCTCCCGTGCGGTCTCCAGGATGGCGCGGAAGCTGCGCTCCAATCCGATGTTGCGGGCATGGACACCCTCGATGTCCACTTTGATGGCGATCCAGCCTTCGACCAGGTCGAAAAACGGGTCGCTGGGAGACAACGGATTCTGGGTTTCCTCGGATCGGTCCCAGGGAAGTCTGCCGAAAATCTCCACCAGTCGCCGGGCATGGCTGCGCAGCAGGATGTCCGGAATGGGAAAGGCCTTGGGCAGTGGATCGGGAGCTTCCACCAACAGGTCCACCGGAACTTCCAATCCCAGCATCCCCAGGGAATTGGCCAACGCGCCCGGATACTCCCGACTGATCGCGACGGGGAACGGGACAGCGTTGATCATGCTTCCCAGGGAAATGAACAGTCGGGTCAACGCATTCAGCCCGAAATACGAAATCCCGCCGAATCGATCGCGGTGACCGACATGGTAGGCGACATACAGCCGCCGGGCTCGGGTGTCCGCCCCTCGAAACCGCGACCAATCCTCGATCAGAGACAATTTTTGTCCTGGAGGGAGGAATTCCGCCAGGAGCCGCTCAAGACGATCGATGTACGCCTGCGTATCCTCGCCCCGAATGAATCCGCGGGTCCAGGCGACCACCAGTCCCGGGCCAAGCACGGCAAGGGTGTTCGTGTAGTGAGGATGGTCGACGTTCCATTCCGGCCTTGTCCAGTAGGGTCGTCCGGTCACCGGACAGTTGCCGATCTGGACCAGTCCGGGATGGGCGGCAGAATCGATGTTCGGGATCGGAAGTTCCATGGGATCCCTCCAATACTACCACTTGGCGGCGAGGATCAGTGTCCGCGCATCACCCTTCGACCCTCGCACCGAGGAGGGGATCAGACTCTAGCATCGACAAGCAGCGGTTTGCGTTCTGGATCTGGGCGCAATCGCCCCTTTCCGACCAGGATTTCCTGGTACAAGCTCGCATAAAGATCCACCATCCGGGACTGTCCGAACCGCTCGATCGCAGCACTGCGGGACCGAACGGAAAATTGCTTGTCCCAATGCGGAATCGCCAACGCTTGGACCAACATCTGACGCAACGAGGTGGGATCGTTTCGTTCGAAGAGGTAACCGGTGGTCCCATGGTCCACCAGTTCGCGGAAGGCGGCCAAATCCGAAAAAACCGAGACACAGCCGCTCAGGATTCCTTCGATGGCCGCGAAACTCAAACCTTCCACTTCCGATGGCATGCAGTGGACATCGATGGCCGCGAAGAAATTTTCCACATCGTCGCGAGGCTCCAGGAAATGGACTCGATCGAGCACTCCGTAGGAAATCGCAATCCGTTCCACTTCCGACCGCGTGTCGGGATATCGGTCCGAGGCAGCCCCGAGAATGGCCAAACGCAGCTTCGGATCGCGCTTCATCAGCGGAGCGATGCCTTCGGCGAGCAATGGATGCCCCTTGCGCGGACTCCTCGCCCCCACGGCCCCCACGACGTGGTCGTCTTCCTTCCAGCCCAGGCGCACTCGCTCGCGACGGCGGGCCTGAAGGTCGGGCCGAAAGCGCTGTTCGTCTGCGCCGTTGTGGATGAGGCGGTACTTCGAATCCGGTTGATGTTCCCTATTGCGGGAATACTCCAGCACGGGCATGGAGACCGCCGTGACGGCATCGGTGAAAAAACCAAGCAACCGTTGGACCCGAAACACCGATGGCGAGTACCAATCGTAGACGCTGTGGAGCGTGTGGACCCGCCCGGGCACGCGGGCCAATACCGACGCCAAACGGGCCATCGCGGCGGGATAGAAATCCGGCGCGTGGATCACTTCGATCCGGTCCCTCCGAAGATGCCACGCCAAGCGCAGCAGGGCCAACGCGTTTACAGGCCAGGATCGCAGTCCAGGCCTATTCTCCGCACCGATGATGGTGACGGGAATCCCCCGCTCGCGAAAGGCGCCCAGCCAGGGGTTTTTTCGCAACAGAGCGTAGATCCGCACTTCGAAGCCGTCTTTGGGCAGGCTGGAAGCCAATGTCAGGGCGAATCGCTCCAAGCCTCCCTCGGAGAGGGAAGTCAGAACATGACCGACCCGGATCGGGCCTGGACGACTTGGAACGGACATTGGTACGGCGGTCAAGATAGGGCGATTCGGGACAATTTTTCGCCCGGTTTCTACACCTGGGAAAGATTTCGTATTCCAGATCGGTAAGCCCGGATCGCCGCACCCGTCGGAGTCCTGGCTGGCAACACTCCCGGGGGGCCCTGGAACAGGACCTTGCCGCCGGCCGCGCCGCCCTCCGGCCCCAGCTCCACCAGCCAATCGCATGCCCCCAGGACGTCCAGTTGATGTTCCACCACCACCACGGTATCTCCGCGCGCCACGAGCAGATCCATTGCCTGCACCAACAGATCGATGTCCGACAGGTGCAGGCCCGTGGTCGGTTCATCCAGGATGTAGACCGCTCGGCCGCGCCGGTTCCGCCCGAGCTCTTCGGCGAGCTTCAAGCGCTGGGACTCCCCGCCTGATAGCTCGGTGGCAGGCTGCCCGAGCCGGAGATACCCCAAACCGAGCGATTCGAGGGTTTCCAACATCGTGCGGGTCTTGCGATGGAAGGAGAAAAAATCCTTGGCCTCGTCCACGCGCATCCCCAACACATCGGCCACGTTGCGGCCACGGAAGCGGATGGCCAACGTATCCGGATCGAATCGTTTTCCTTCGCACGCGTCGCAACGCACCCACACGTCCGACAAGAAGTGCATTTCCAGTTCCACCGCCCCGCGCCCTTCGCAGACCGGACAGCGACCGTTGCCGCCGTTGAATTGGAACCTCCGACGGTCCCAACCCTTGGCCTTGGATTCGGGCAATGCCGCGAAGAACTCGCGGATGTGTTCCCAGATCCCGCAGAAACTCGCCGGCGTGGAGCGCGGCGTGGTTCCGATGGGACTCTGGTCCACGAGCACGATTTCCTGGACCTCCTCGCCCACGGTCACCGACTTGAGTCCGGGGCATTTCTTTCGACCCGCCTTGGCCGCTTCCAGCGCCGGCACCAGCAGATCCAGTGCGAGCGAACTCTTCCCGGAGCCGGACACGCCGGCGATGGCGGTCATCCGCGCCATCGGGATGTCGACATCGACATCCTTGAGATTGTGGATGTTCCCGCCGCGCAGCCGGATCCATTCGGCCTTCTGCACGGGCAGGACCTTGCGGGAAATCGACCGCCGACCCGACAGGTAGGCCGAGGTACGGCTCGATGGATGCGACAGAATTTGCTCATACGATCCGGAGGCGACCACCTCGCCGCCTTCCTCGCCCGCGCCGGGCCCCATGTCGACCACATGGTCGGCACTGCGGATCAACTCGGGATCGTGCTCGACCACCACCACGGTGTTTCCCAGATCGCGCATGCGGCGCAAGGTCTGCACGAGCTTGGCGGTATCGCGCTGGTGCAGGCCCGTGGTGGGCTCGTCCAGCACGTACAACACACCTTCCAGGCCCGATCCGATCTGGCTCGCCAGTCGGATGCGCTGCGCCTCGCCTCCGGAGAGCGTGTTTCCGGAGCGATCGAGGGACAGGTACCCCACGCCCACATCGGACAGGAATTCCAGCCTTCCTCGCAGTTCGCGGACCACGGGAACGGCGATCTCGGCGGCGGCGCCCTTCAGCTTGAGCGTCTTGACGAAGGCCAAAGCCTCGTCCACGGTTGACTTGACAAATTCCGGAAGTCTCTTCCCCGCAACCTTCACCGCGGCGGTTTCCGGACGCAATCGCTCTCCGTGGCATACGGGGCAGGGCTTGGATTTGGATCCGCCCAGTCCTTCGCAGGACGGACAAGCACCGAAATGGCTGTTGAACGAAAAATGCTTGGGCTCCCAAGGCTCCTTCTGCCAGTAACCCGTCGATGCGTCCAGCGGCTGCGCGCCCGTCCAGAGTTCGCCTCCGTCCCAGCGGAACAGACAGATTCCGTGCGCTTCGTCCCGCGCGCGCAAGACGGCCTCCAGAAGACGTTTGCGCTCTCCCGCCCGGGCCTTCAGGCGATCGACCCGCACGAACACCCGGCAGCCGTCCTTGGGGGTGGAGGGCTTGCGCAGGTCGACTTCCTTGCCACCGGCCTCGGCGACCTCGAAGCCGAGCTCCAGCAGCTGCTCGGCCACACGCGGAAGCTGCGAGGGCGCGCTGAGAAACAAAGGCAGACCGGAATCCGGCAGGTACAGCGGCGCCCATACGGACAAAATCTGGCCATCAGCGGCCTTGAGCGCGGCATCCGCCGCTTCCGCCGCGGACCAGGACCGCAGGATGTTCCCGGTGGCCGGATCGTGCTGGATGCCCGCCCGACACCACAGCAGCCGCAGGTAGTCGTAGATCTCCGTCAGGGTGGCCACCGTGGAACGAGGCGAACGGGAGGCCGTCTTCTGGTCGATGGCGATCGCGGGCGAAAGCCCGTCGATCGAATCCGCTTCGCCGCGATCGAGACGTCCCAAAAAGCGCCGGGCGTAGGTGGAAAGGGATTCCACGAAGCGACGTTGGCCCTCGGCGAAGAGGGTGTTGAACGCGAGGCTGGTCTTCCCCGAACCGCTGGGGCCCGTCACCACCGTCATGGAATGGCGCGGGATGCGCACGGAGATGTTCTTGAGGTTGTGCTTGCAGGCACCGCGCACGCGGATGTCGAGATCCGCCGATGCGGCGGGTTCGGCGGCCATGGGCAGGGGCGATTCCCGTTGTACGGGCGATTCATGAATCGCCCCTACGGGAATCGCCCATGCAACGGTGGGGGCCATGTTGCGCATGGCTAGCCCCGCCGCGATGGCCCGTGCCAGGAACGGGCCGGTCGGAGACTTCTTCGCCTTGGCCACCTGCTCCGGCGTGCCTTCGGCGCAGAGGTATCCGCCTTTGGCGCCGCCCTCCGGTCCCAGGTCCAGGACCCAGTCGGCGGCACGGACCAGATCCAGGTTGTGTTCCACCACCATCACCGTGTTGCCGCGGTCCACCAGTTCCTGGAGGGCGACCACCAAGCGCGATACGTCCTGGAAATGCAGGCCCGTGGTGGGTTCGTCCAACAGATAGAGCGTGCGGCCCGTGGAGGGCTTCTGGAGCTCGGTGGCCAGCTTGATCCGCTGGGCTTCTCCGCCGGAAAGCGTGGTGGAAGGCTGCCCTATCTTCACGTACCCCAAGCCGATGTCCTGCAATGTCTTCAATCCACGGGCGATCTTGGGGACCGCCTGGAAGAACTCCAGCGCCTCGTCGATGGTCATCTCCAGGACGTCGGAAATTGTCTTCCCCTTGAAGTGCACTTCCAACGTGGGCGGATTGAACCTCTTGCCTCCGCACTCCTCGCACTCCACCTGGACGTTGGCCAGCAGCTGCATTTCCACGTCCTTGGAGCCCGCTCCTTCGCATTCTTCGCAGCGCCCTCCCGCCACGTTGAACGAAAACCGCCCCGCCTTGTAGCCGCGCGCCTTGGATTCGGGAAGGGCTGCGAACAGGTTGCGGATCTCGTCGAACACCCCGGTGTAGGTGGCGGGGTTGGAGCGCGGAGTGCGTCCGATCGGTGCCTGGTCGATCTCGATCACCTTGTCCAGGTGCTCGATGCCTTCGATGCGCCCGTGCTCCCCCACCTCCCGCTCGGCGCCCTGCAGCTGGTTGGCCAGCGCAGGTCCCAAGATATGGTCCAAAAATGTGCTCTTGCCCGATCCCGAGACCCCGGCCAAGGCGACGAACCGGCCCAACGGAATGGAAAGGTCGACGTTCTTGAGGTTGTGGGCCTTGCAAGCGGTCACGGTGACCCGCGGGACCTCCTTGCCGCAGGGCCTGCGGACCTCGGGCATGGGCACGCCTTCCGTTCCGGACAGATATCGTCCCGTCGGGGAGCCTTCCGTCGCCACCAGATCCATCCAGGTTCCCTGGCCCACGATGGTTCCGCCCAGGCTTCCCGCGCCGGGGCCGATGTCCACGACGTGGTCCGCTTCCTGCATGGTTTCCTGGTCGTGCTCCACCACCAGGACGGAATTGCCCCGGTCGCGCAGGCGGCGCAAGGTATCCAGGAGACGTCGGTTGTCGCGGGGATGGAGTCCGATGGATGGCTCGTCCAGAACGTAGAGCACGCCTTGGAGCCCCGACCCCACCTGGGCGGCCAGCCGGATCCGCTGGGCCTCCCCGCCGGATAGGGTCGCGGCGGACCGATCCAGCGAGAGGTAATCGAGACCGACGGCTTCCAGGAAGAAGATCCTTTCGCGGATTTCGCGGAAGATCTCGCGCCCCACCTTGACCTCGAACTCGGTGGGCTTCACTTCCCGGAAGAATTTGGCGAGCTGGGAGATGGTCATGCCGGTGAGCTCGTGGATCCCCGTCTGACGGAATTTGACCGTGCGGCTCACCACTCCCAGGCGGCTTCCGTGGCACGAGGGGCAGAGGCAGGAGCGCTGGAAGCGTTCCAGCAACCGGATGTTCCACTGGTCGTAGAGCTCCTGGAGCACCGGGATCGCCCCGCGCAGACCTCGCTCCGGCACTCCATCGCGCAACAACGCCCTGCGGCCCGATGCGGGGATGTCCTTCCAGGGAGTGTCCAGCTTGAAGCCGTGCCGGGCGGCGATGGCCTTGGTTTCCCTCGGGCCCCAATCGCTGAACATCAACGTGCCCTTGTCCGTGATGGCGGCCAAGGCGCGTCCCTCCAGCGATTTGCGCGGATCCGGCACCAGGAGGTCTTCGTCGAAACTGCGCAGAACCCCCAGACCCTTGCATTCCGGACAGGCGCCAGCCGGGTGGTTGAACGAAAAACAACGGGGCTCCAGTTCGGGCAGCTCCACATGCCCGTTGGGACACGCCCGCAGCGCGGAAAACACGCCTTCCTGGCCTTTGCCAGAAAACGACTCCGGTCCCGTCAGGATCGAAACCACGCCTTCGGCCAACTGCAGGGCTTTCTGGATGCCCTCGCGCAGACGCGGAAGGCTCTTCTCTTCGATGCGCAACCGGTCCAGCACCAGTTCCAAGGTGTGGTTCTCGTAGCGCTCCAGCTCCGAGGCGGTCTCCAGGTCGTGCAATTTGCCATCGATGCGGGCGTAGCGATAGCCTTGGGCCTTCCACTCCTCCTGTTCGGCGCGGTACTCGCCTTTGCGCCGGCGCACCACCGGCGCCATCAGCAGACAGTCCTGGTCGGGACGATCGAACAACAATCGATCCGCGATCTGACCGGGGGTGCGGGCTTCGATCGGTTCCGAGCAAACCGGGCATCGGGCTTCGCCCAACCGCGCGAAGAGCAGCCGCAAGTGGTCGAGGATTTCCGTGGTGGTCCCCACGGTGGAGCGCGGATTGCGATTGACCGTTTTCTGGTCGATGCAGATGGAGGGCGACAATCCCTCGACATGTTCCACCGCCGGCTTGCCCATCTGCCCGATGAACTGGCGAGCGTAGCTGGACAGGCTTTCCACGTAGCGCCGCTGGCCTTCGCGGAAGATGGTGTCGAACGCGAGACTGGATTTTCCCGATCCGGAGACCCCCGTGAGCACCACGAGCTGGTCGCGGGGAAGATCCACCGAGACGTTTTTCAGGTTGTGTTCGTGCGCCCCCACGACACGGAGTGTGTTTCCCATCTGGACCTTCGCCTCCGGAGCAGGCAGAACAATCTCTGCCCAAATGAGCACTAAATCTACAAACCCTCAGTGCGCACGCACACCCAATCCTTGATCCAGAATGAGACAATTCGACATCCATGCGCATTGTTCAGATCCATTTGTCCAACCCGCAACGCCTCCGCCTCCTGGCCAAGGCATGTTTCGGAGTCGGAATTCTCCTGGCCGCGGGGGCATTCCAGGGCTTTCCGGATCCCCTGCATCTGACGCTGGGCCTGATCGGCTCTGTGATCACCTTCGTGCTTGGTGGAGAGCTGCTTGCCCAACTCAACCAAGCCGATCAAGAACAATCGCAAGCTCTCCTCACCCAGAGCCGGTCGGAAGGGGTACTGCAAGCCCGCGTGCGGCTGATGGCCGAAGCCCCCCGAACCAGCCTCCACGACTTTCTCGTCCTGACTCTGGACGAAGTGGAACGCCTTACGGATAGCAAGGTATCGTTCTACCACTTCGTCGAGCCGGATCAGGAATCCATCCATCTACAAGCTTGGTCGACCCGAACCGCCAAGCTCTATTGCCATGCCACGGGCGCGGGCCAGCACTACGGACTTTCCATGGCGGGGGTGTGGGCCAATTGCGTGCGAGAGCGCCGGGCGGTCATCCACAACGACTACATGTCCATGCCCGGGAAAAAGGGCCTTCCAGCGGGCCATGCGGCTTTGATCCGGGAATTGGTGGTCCCGATCTTCCGCGAAGACAAGATCGTCGCGATCCTCGGAGTGGGAAACAAGGAAGGTCTCTACGACGACGACGACGTGCGGATGGTCAGCCTGTTCGCCGACATCGCCTGGGGCCTGGCCGAGCGGAAGATGGCTGAACTGGAACTGGATTCCTACCGACAGCGCCTGGAGGACATGGTCCACGAACGCGAACTCAAATACTCGACCTTGTTCGACAGCGGCAACGACGCGATCTTCGTGACGGAAATCGACAGCGACCTTCCGGGAAAATTCCTCGAGGTCAACGCCGTCGCCTGCACCAGCCTGGGATATTCGCGGGCCGAGCTTCTGACATTGGATCCCCGCGCGATCAGCCGATGGGAGGATCCCGCAGAATACGAAGCCGTCATCGCAAGGCTCCTGGAGGAGCGTCGCTGCATCTACGAAACCACGTTGGTGGCAAAATCCGGCGAGGAGATCCCCGTGGAGGTCTCCGCCCGGCTGCTTGATTGGCAAGGCAAGCGCTGGACGCTGTCGATCGCCCGCAACATCGCGGAACGAAAACGATCGGAAGCCCAATTGAAGCAGGCCATCGCCCGGGCCCAATCCGCCAGCCGGGTCAAGAGCGAGTTCCTGGCGAACATGAGCCACGAGATCAGCACTCCGCTGAACGCGGTGATCGGCTTCAGCGAACTGCTTGCGGGGATGCATACCACGCCAGAACAGGCCCGCCACATCGACTCCATCCGCACCAGCGGCAGAGGGCTTCTGCGCCTGATCAACGACATCCTCGACATGTCGAAGATGGAGGCGGGACGGATGCGGATCGACGCCAATCCGACCGATCTGCGCCACCTGGTGGGAGACCTGGTCCGGATGTTCGGGCCCCAGGTGCAGGAAAAACGGATCAGCCTCCGCTCCGAGATCCAGGACGATCTTCCCGACGCGGTGCAGGTGGATGAAATCCGACTGCGACAGATTCTGCTGAACCTGGTGGGGAACGCCATCAAATTCACCGACCAGGGCACGGTGCTCGTCCGCATCCGGTTCCGTCCCTCCCGAACCGGGGCGGGTCGGATCGACCTGGAATTCCAGGTAGCCGACACCGGCATGGGAATCGCCGAGGAGGAACACGATCTGGTCTTCGACGCCTTCGAGCAAAGCCATGGCCCCGGATCGCGCCGCCTCGGGGGGACGGGTCTGGGGCTGGCCATCTCGCGCAAACTCGCCGGATTGATGGGGGGTGAAATCCTCTTGAAAAGCCAGCTCGGGGCGGGATCGACCTTCACCTTGATGCTTCCCGATCTCCCAGCCGGCCGTCTCGGGAGGGAAGCCGCGCTCGCACCGGAGGATTTCACCACCGTGCGGTATGCGGGAGGCATCGTGCTGGTCGTGGACGATGTCGAATGCAATCGCCTGTTGATGCGGGAGATCCTCGAGCGGGTCGGGCTGGAATGCCTGGAAGCGGACAACGGCGAGGTCGCCTTGCTCACGGCGAACAAATCCGGACCCGGCCTGGTCCTGATGGACCTGCGGATGCCGGTTCTCGACGGTTTCGAAGCGACCCGGGCGCTTCGTGCGAATCCAGCGACTGCGGACATCCCCGTGGTGGCCCTCACCGCATCGGTGGACCGGACCAATCCTCCCGAACCCACGGACCGTCCGTTCGACGCGTTCTTGTCCAAACCCGTCGAACTTCCTTCCCTTGTCCGCGTGCTCGATCGCTGGTTTTCCAGGGTCGCGCTCGATTCCCAAGCGGTTTCTCGCCCCCTTCCCGATCCATCCATCGGCGAGGCCTCCCTGGATGCCGCCAAGGAACTCGTGGCGGTTTTCCGCGACGCATCCTCCTCCGGCCTCAATTTCAGCGCATTGCAAAACCTGTCACAGCGCCTCGTCCAGATCGCGAAGGACCGGAATCTTTCCGATCTGGAAGTGCTCGCCCGACAGCTCGGAGACGCCGGAAAATCGTTCGACGTCCGTGCCATCGAACGGATCTTGCGACAATTGGAAAGGACCTGAGCGCAAAATGGACTCACTGAAGGAAATCCTCATCGTCGAGGACAATCCCGCCAATGTCCAAGTCCTGGCCGGAATCCTCCACCGGGAAGGCTTCGAGGTTTCGGTCTGCTTGACCGGCGAACAAGCCCTGGAGTTCTTGGCGACCCACCCGGTGGGCTTGATTCTGCTGGATGTGAACATGCCGGGAATCGATGGGTACGAAACCTGCCGACGCCTGCGGGAGTCTCCCGCCATGCGCTGGATCCCGGTCATTTTCCTCACCGCGCGCACCGAACCAGAGGACATTGTCCGGGGCTTCGCCGTGGGAGGCATGGATTACGTCGGAAAGCCGTTCCAACCGGAAGAGCTGCTGGCGCGGGTGCGCACGCATCTGGAACTGCGCCGTGCCCGCGAAGAGATCGCCGAATTGCGCTCCCTGGTTCCGGTTTGCGCGTGGTGTCGCAAGGTCCGCAGCGACAAAGGCGCGTGGCAAACGGTGGATCAATACATCAAGGAACACAGCGCCGCTTCCATTTCCCACGGCATCTGCCCCGACTGCAAGACCAAGATCCTGGAAGAAGATTGATCAAGTTCCGGTGGGTGTGTTCCGATGAAACCAGGAGCCAGAGTCGCAACGGGAGATTGGGGGGGTCGATGCAAGTCCAGATGAATTCGTCCACAACGAGTGCGGCCACAACCACCCATGGGGCGACTTCCAAGCCCAGCAGCCGATCCGAGGGCACCGAGGGCTCGTCGACAAATCGCCCCAACCCTGCTACGGACACATGGGAACCCAGCGGCCAGAAGCCCGAAGTGGTTGCCTCCGATGCGAAACCCACCACTTCCACGCTTGGTTTCGACCTGGAAGCATTCAAACTCGAAACAAAGCGGCAGCTTTTGGAGCAGGTCCAGAAGTCCAAGGACGAACTCGAAAAGGCAGGGATCCATATACGCTGGTCCAGCGACATTCCCTACATGGTGGATCCAGAGGAAAAAGCGGCGGAAGTCCCTGAAGAATGGGGAGCGGACAAGACTTCCCAGCGGATCGTGGACTTCGCCCTGTCCATGCGGCAAATGGGAGAGGCCAAGGATCTTACCGATGAGGAGTTCATCTCCCAGGTGCGAAGCGCGATCGAGGATGGCTTCCGGTCGGCGAAATCGGACCTAAAGGAGCTCCCCGGCCCTTCGGCGAAGCTTTTCAACGACACCTACGAGGCGGCGATGAAGAAGCTCGACCAGACGCTAGAAGATTGGAAATCCGCCAAGGAGACAGCTCCCACCACAAGTGCATCAACCGGGCAGGCCACTCCTTCGGAAGCTGTGAAACTTCCTGCCTCCGGCGGAGTTTCCAGCTTCTCTGTGGTTGCCTGAGAAATTTTCTTGATCCCAAGCCCTCGAGAGCGTAGGTTGCATCCAAACGGCCTAAGCAACCTAACCAACGAGGGATTCCAGATGCGTATTGCCATTCCACAATTCCAGGGCACTGTCGCCGGTGCCTATGAGCTTTCCAAGAGCGTTTCACTCCACCTGTTGGATTTCGGGAACATGAACTCCCAGGACGAAGGGCTGCTCGAGTTTCCGGGAGCCGAGGCATCCTTCGGTTGGCTCGCCGAGCGCGACGTCGACGCCGTCCTGGTGGGCACCATCGACCCGGACAACGCCCAGTATCTCGCCGATCGCGGAATCCACGTCTTCACGGGCGCCGACGACATTTCCCCATCAGAAAATGTCGAACGCTTCCTGAAACTCATGCGCGAAGCCCTGACCCGTGGCAACCAAGGCGGAGGCTGCTGTGGTGGACACGGAGGCCATGGCCACGACCACGGCGAAAAGAGCGAGGGTGGCTGCTGCGGCGGAGGCGGACACAGCCACGCCGAAAAGGAAGAGAGCGGATGCTGCGGCGGCGGAGGCCACAGCCATGCCGCCAAGGACGAGCACGAGTGCTGCGGAGGCGGTGGCGAAGATTGCTGCCAAGGCGAAGGTCACGCCGATCCGGAACACGAGTGCCGCTGCCGCTAAGCGCAACCAGGCCGGGGAGGATCCCCGGCCGACTCGCTTGAAATGGAAAAAAGCCCCTGGAGCATCACGCTCCAGGGGCTTTTTCGTGCTGGAAATCGCATCAGGATCGACAAATCCCGATGCACCGATTTCTATGTCAATTTTTGTACACGCAGCGCAGGGTCGCGTTTTTTGTCGAGGCGCGAAGGAAGGATACATCGACTTTCGATCCGATGAAGGCCAACCTTGCAATGGCGAGAGCGCCGCCGGATTGGATCCACACTTCCTCGCCGTCGAGAACTCCGATCGAGGCCAGGGACCCGTTTTCGAGGTTGTGCATCTTCTTGACGTCATTGCTGTCCGGCAAAACCCAACCCGTGGGGCAGTGGAACACGCTGTTCGCGATCCCGGTGGAATCGCTCCCACCGGATTCGCTGAGCGGTTCGGTCAGCCAAGTCCTGCCGAAAGCCACGGACAAGGGAATGTTCTTTCCTCCGACCGACCAGGAATCGACCACCTTGACGGAAAGATCGAAGGTGTCGCTCAGGGCACTTCCCAGGACATTCGGGCCGGGTAGGTCGGTCGCGACGACCTGATACACGGAGAGCCCAGCCTTGGTTCCTGGAGTGACCTTTACGGAATCCTTGGCCGATCCTCGCGCGACCGCCAACGACGCCAGACTGAAGTTCCCTGATTTGTAGGAAGTTCGAAAAGCCATCCCCGAGACAAAAGGCTCTCCCGGTCCGGAGGAAACCGGATCTTGCGCAAGTTTGACGACACTGTCGGAAATCGGGACCTCGACGCTCCAGGGAAGTCCTATCGGGGCATCGTTGACCGCTTTGATGGTCACCAGGATTTTCGAAGGCTGACCGCAGTCCTTCCCCCCATGCTCGGTTCCACCGTCGTCGCAGAGCATGATTTCAAGGGTATCGATCCCGAAGGAATCGACGGCTGGAACGAAGGATAGGATCCCTGTCAGCAAATCGACCTTGGGGAGTGCCGCATACAGACCAGGTCGGGACAAGGACTTCACCTCGAATCGAAGTGACTGGTCGGAATCCCACTTGCTTCCCTTTGTGAGATTTTTCGCCAAGTACAATTCGCCCCGCTGTGCATCCTCCTCGATGGTGATCGCATCCGTTTTGTTCGGGCGTTCGAAAGCCGGAGCCTGATTGGTGTGGCGGACCTCGAAATTCGCGCTGGTGTCGCAACTGTCGAGGAACCCAGCCAAGGAAGCGCAGACGATCAATCTCCCGTTGGAAAGCAGCGATACCATCTCGTTGGGTTTGGCTACGCCGTTGCGCCCTTGATCGGCTTCCCAACGGAAGCTTACCGCGCTGCTGATCACGCTGGTGAGCTTGAACTGCACCGAATCCCACTGGACGGTGGTGGAGGGTATCGCGTCCATGTGGAAGCTGACAGGTGTTGTCCACTGGATCCGCCGACTGGAACTGTCCTTGCCTCGACCCGAATCCGCCACGGCGATGCGAACCAGACGCACCGAGGAATCCGGCTTGGAAACCTGCACGCGATACAATCCCTCGCCTGTTCCTCCTTGGTCGATTCCATCGATCCAAACCCGTGTGCCACCGCTGACCCGCCAAACGATCTCGACAGGATCCGACCCAGGCTGCAAGCTGGATGCCGGAGAAACGGTGTCGATCCGGGGCGCCTGGATTCGTCGAATCTTGTATTCCTTGCGAAGCAAGGTGGTCGCCCCCTTGCTGATCACCAGAAAATGGCTTTGCAGACCTGGAGTTTGGCTGACCTTCGATCCGACAACGAGCGAATCGCCTCCCTGTCCAGGCTTCACCGCCAACCCGTCGACTTCGTAGACGCATTCGGCGCATGCCGAAGTAAGCCGCCAGGACAAGTTCAGGGAGGAATCCCGGGTCACGAGAGTATCGCCACCCAAGGAATCCAGTACCGTGAGGAACCGGACCACGGGAACCGGAAACGATTGGGCTCGGGTCACCTCCACTTCGTCTTTGGCTTGGGTTCCTGCCACCGAATCGGTGAATTTGATGGAAATCTTCCGCGTCACGCCTGGTAGGAGACGCACCGTGGTCGCCCAAAGCCCGTCCCCGAGGCTGACCAGGTTGTCGCCCGATTCGGACTCGACTTTGATTTTCACCCGGTTGGACGGGAGTTTCCAAACCACTCGGAAGGTATCAACCCACTGGGCGACGATGTTCCCTGTGGGATTGATCGGCTGGATCAACTGGATCTCCTTTGGCGATTCGCTGCGGGTGACTTGGATGACCGAATCCGTGGACTTGCCTTGGCCATCCCTGGCCAGCACATGGATGCTGGTCGGCTTTCCGTTCGCCTCCACCGATGCCAATCCGAAATACCTTCCCTCCGACAATCGTTCGGCCTTCCGCCCCTGGATCCAAACGGAATCCACGCCGGAAGGGTCCTTGACCTCCACCCGGATCTCCACCAGCGAGGAAGCGAAACTCACCGCGGTGTCTGCGCTGGGGCTGATCCAAGCGATGGAAGGCCCATTCAAATCAATGTCCCTCGCAACATCGACGAAATGGAACGCCGAAACCCCTCGGCGGTCCGTCAGCGTGACGGAAATGGTGGAGACCTTGCCCGATGCCGGCACGGGAACATCCTGGTACCAGCTGTCCGTATCGTGGGGTGCACTGCCTCTGCGAGCGATCGTTCCCCCAATCATCAGTCCCGTGTCCGAGATGCCGTACGGCGAGCGAATCCGATATTTGATCCGCAACAACGCGGAATCCACCGGCAGGACATTTCCCGTCCGCTGGGCGGGAGACACAAGCTCGAACAGGAGCGTGTCCTTGATTTCGCGTCGACGCAACTGGAGGATCGAGTCGCTGCGGTTTCCAGCCCGGTCCCAGGCGGTCACGATGAAGATGAAAGAGCTTCCCTTCAGGGGCGTGGACATGTCCAGCCAGTAAGCGTCACCGGACAGGTTCGCCCTTCGCCCTTGGATATTGATGGAATCGATCCCGGAGGCATCCTCCCCTTTGACTCGGATGCGCACCAGGGAATCGTTCGGCTCGATGATGTCCGTCTGGGCTGGTGTCAGAAATTGGATTGTCGGGCCTTCGTGGTCTGGACGCGGCTCCACCTTGATGGGAACGGTGTGCAGGATCCTGAATTGCTGCTTGTCCCACACCTGGATCGACATCGTGTAGGAGCCCATTTCCGTTCCCGCTTTCGCCCGGATCCGGAGCGCTCCGTCCAGATCCCAGCTTTTTCCCGAAACGGAAGGGGCGGTATCGACGACGAACCGCTGCGTGACGACGGAATCTCCGCGGAGGATCTGGATGGACACGCGCGCGAGCGCGGAGTCGCTTTCCACGCGGCCCGAAAGCTTGACGGTATCGCCGTCCGGCCACAGCACTCCACCCAGGGAGACAAGCTTGACGAATTTCAAGGAGGAGGGTGGGAACAGACGAAGGGAGTCGTCCCTTCTCGACGCTCTCTCCTTCAGGATGTCGAAGACCACAGGCTTCGCCTGGGCAGCGGACAAGGAAAGGCTCCAAGCGGAGGCGATCTGGTCGAGGCTGCCCTGGCCATCGATCGCGATTTTGATCGCACGACGGACCAGCCCGGTCGTATCGATGCCGGAAGGCCAGGATTTCGGGTATCCTCCCAGGACCTTCGCGTTGCGATTGAGAATGGCCAAGGCGAAAGCCTCTTGAAGACCACTGTAGGTCCACGGATACCTCGCCTCGTCGAGCTTTCGCAAACTGTCGTGGAAGGAGAGGAGCACCTTTGCCGCGGTGTCGACCTGAATCGACTTCGGATCCACGGAAAGGTCGCCGCTTGCATCGAGCCTGGCCGTTCCTTGCATGGTGCGCAAACCCAAGGTCCAGAATCCGCAGCCAACCGTGTCGTTGGGTCCGACGGAACTGAGATTCGCCTGGAACTTGCAGATCCCTTCCGAGCACGCCAGCAACGCTTTTCCTTTCGTCCCGTTCCAATTCCAGGTGATGGAATCCGGATGGCGGGATGAGTCCACGATGCGGAGCGTGCCCCTCAGGACCGGCTCTTCGACAGGGGGCTCTTCCTGGACCAACGTATTGTTGCAGGCAAGGAAAAACGACAACAATAGGAACGCGGCGAACAACGTGATTCGTCTTGACATGGCGATCGGATCCTCATCGAAGGTCCGAGGATCCACGATCCTCGGGAAAGCAGAATCTAAATCGATCCCTGCTGACTCGAACCTTCAATCCCGTTTCACCCATTCAATATTTGACTTTCCTGGGCTAGACGGGAATCCAGCCAGGACTGCGATCAGAACCGGATCGCGGAGACCGTTCGGATGGACGACGGCGTGCGGATGCGGACCAGAGCACGTCGGGAAGTCCCGGGTATTTCCAGAACGGATTCTCCGCGTGAAACGGCACGCTCTGCCAAAATCCGTCCCGCAGGATCGAGGACCTGGACATGTGCCGCCTCTGGAAGATCCAACCGCAAGGCACCGCCAACCCAGCGCACGCCAGGCGCGGCACCTGGTTTTCCGATCACGCCTTCCACCTTTGCAGGAGAGCGGAACTCCATCCAGTTGAGGTTCACCAGACCATCCTGGTTGTTGCCATCCTTCCATTCCAGGCGAAATTGGGTGGGGCCGCCCGCCAGGGTGAAGGAATCCGAAACGAAGGTCTGCCATTTCTTCCAGCCGCTGGTACCCGTCACCTTGACCGAGGTGACCACCACTCCACCGACCTTGATTCGTAGAGTGGCCCCTTTCGATTCGCTGGCGGCGCGCAGCGCAACCACTTGGCGTCCGGGTTGAAGGTTGGCTTCGTAATCGGCCCAGGAGGTGTCGTAGGTCCATCCCAGGCTCTGCGTGGCATCGTCCTCCGAATTTTCCAGTGTCATGCTGTTCTTGGCCAGGAACGATTCCGCCTCGACCCGCACGGCTACAGGAGTCGAATCCACAGGAATCGGGATGACAGTCCCACCTTCGTCGATGCGGCCCGTGATTTCAAACCAGTTCAGATCGAACAGTCCATTCCATTCCAGGCGGATCTTTTGCGAGCCGGCGCGCATCAGCAGGGAATCGGTGCGCACGGTCTCGAACTTGCCCCAGCCGCCAGTTCCTTTGAAGGAAAAAACCTTCCAGACCTTGCCATCGATTTTGATGGTGACTTTCGCGGCCGAATCCGCCGTGGCCACTCGAAACGCCATGACCGCCAGTTTCTGGTGCGGATTGAACACCGTGTACTCCGCCCAGCTGCCCACCTTGGAATTGCCCAAGAAGAGACTGTTGTCGGTATCACCAGGTCCGCTGTTGGTGAGATCCAGTTTGCTGGTGGCATTTTCCGCTTCGACGCGACCCGGCAGCTTGGAACTGTCGATGGGCGGCGGCAGGAAATCGTACTGGGTGTTTCGTTCCCGGATCAAACCCCGCACGAACAGCCCGGACTCGGTCAGATCGGAATCGTTCCATCCGAAAAGCTTGGAAACAGAGGGTTTTAGGATCGCGGAAGCCTCGTCCTTGTTTTGCACCGACCAGTTGCAGGAAGAAATCTTGTTGGAGTCCATCCAGGCGAACCAATCCAGCGTCGGCTCCTTGTAGACCGCCTTGTCGATCGTGCCGCCGTCCTCGTTGGTGGTACCCCACTCGGAGACGAACAAGGGCATCCCATTGGCCAAGGCCGTGCGCCCCCGTTGCGTCAGGGTGTCGCGGTGGGACCCGGCATAGAAATGGAGAACGTACGCGACGTTCGGATCAAGGATCGGATCGAGCGAGGCTTCGTCGACATCACGCGACCACTGGCGGGTTCCCACCAGGATGAGGTTGTCGGAGTTCTTGCGGATGACCGGAATGATCTCTTCCGCGAATGCCTTGATTTCCTTCCAAGTGTAGACGTTGGCCCATGGCTCGTTGAACAGCTCGAAGATCACCCCTGGATCTTTTCCGTACTTGGCCGACATCGTGTCGAAAAAGCCCTTGGCGTCGGCGACGTGTTTGGGTGCGTAATGGGAATGCCAGTCGATGATCGAATAGACGCCGCGGTGGTTGGCGGCCTCCACCACCGCTTCAGCAAGCCTGCGTCCGCCTGCGATGTCACCGGGCGAGGCGACACCTCCATCGGCGAAATCGACCCCGACAGCCGCGCGGAGAATGGAACAGCGCCAATCGTCCACCAACCAATCGACTGTCTTCGCGTTGTAGTACGACCCCATCCAGGTGTGCCAGAAAAAGCTCATCCCAGTCAGTTGAACCGTATCCCCGCTCTTTTCTCCGATGATCCTGTTGCCCACCGTTTGGAGTCGCCCGTGGATATCGACAGGATTTCCGGAAAAACCCGGCAGAGCAAACGCAAGAACAGGTAACGCGAGTCGAATCAGTCGACGCAAGAGGAGTCTCCAAACCGAGAAAGGAGCGTTGGTGGTGATGCCCACCAACCTTATCCACAATTGGGGAGTCCGTGTGCCTGTTTCACTGGCTGTCCGATGCCTAGCGGATCCTTGCGGGTTCTCCAGGATCCACTAATCAACCGACTATCTGCCAGCCAGTTGCGCCTTTTCGTGTTGGACCAGATCGGCGACCGAGGTCCTGACCAAATACTCGCGCAATCCCAGGCGCATTTGTTTCCAGGAGGTGTGCAACGGGCACGGCTTGTCGTCCTGGCAAGTTTTCCAACCCAAGGCGCATTCGTCAAATTGGGAAACGCCGTCGATTGCCTCGACGATGTCGAACAAGCTGATTTCTTCGGACTTGCGGGCCAAGCGGAAGCCGCCACCAGGGCCTCGCACGGAATGCAGAACATTGCGACTGGAAAGGATTTTCAGGATTTTGGACAGAAATGGCTGGGGAAGGTCTTCCTCACGCGCGATGTCCTCTCCCCTGACAGGCGTTTCCACGTTGCGGGTCGCGATGTAAAGGACTGCTCGAAGTCCGTGCATGCATGGCTTGCTGTAAATCATACGGTCTCTCCTCTTCTTGGCTCGATCAGTGCTGTTCTAGTAACGGATCAAAGGCTCAGAAGATAAGATTGAAATTTCTTCTCAAAAAGTCACGCAACAACGGAATCCCCAACCCAGGCTGGAGCCGTTCGGGTTCGGCCGGCGTCGGATGATTCCTTGCGTCTTCAGCGTATCCATCTCCGAAGAGGCTGGATAATTGCGAGTTCGACACTTGGCGGAACCAAGCGTCTGGGCGATTTCTTGCAGGACCAAGGCTGATCCTCCGTGCAAGGTTCCCAGGTCGGAACCAGGTTTCAGGTCGGAAGAGCCTTGGTAAGCAAGGTTTCCGGAATCCAGTCGACTCGAGTCCCTGACACCGGTGTAAACGTCCAAGGTCCACTCGCCAAGCCTCCCGGGAAGGTCGTAGACGCCCCATGCCGAGACACACCGAGGGTCGGCATTGGACACCGCCCGTGCGCGCGTGCTATCTCCTGTGCCCAGTTGGCAGGCATCCTGAAGCCAGGTCAAGGAATCCAGATCACCGCCGCTACCCACCTCCATGGCACCATAGGGGTAGACCTTCGTGGAATCAGATGGGGATGTTTCGCAGGCTCTGACCCATTGGGCCTCGGAGCAAAGCTGGGCGCCGTAAGCGGCTCCGTCCCTTTCGCAAATGGCCTTGGCTTCGCTCCAGGTGACCCGGGAAATCGCGGTGTCTCCCGCCGCGTGCTCGTGCTCCTCGATGCAATAGTCGTGGAGCCTCCCGACACCCTTCACCGCCACGAAACCTGCAGGACAGGTCGTATCCAGGATCGCCGGCGAGGTGCCCGAATCGCGGGAGGCCTTGATGCCGTCGTTCCCGGACAGATCCTGCACCTGGACTTCTACCACGAATGGTTGGCCGGGGCGAAGATTGGGCCAGATCCACTTCCAATTGGGTCGTTTCCAGCGAAAACGGCCGGTTTCGAGAGTGTCCATGGCTGGGTCCGGGGAAGTGTACGCCTCCGATTGTCCGCGAAGATCGACGGAATCCACCACTTGTCCGTTCAGGACCATGCGGTAGGACGCGATCCCGCGGTTGGGAAACGATGCTCGCAAAGGGGATGTATCAGAGCCGAAAGTGTCGGTCGAGGCGGTCCAGGTCACGACCAGCAGGTTTCCCGCGACCGAGCTGGACAGATTTTGAACTTCCGCCGGTGGCAAGGAGTCGCGGGTCGTGTATTGCATCTGCGGGGAGCGCGCCACATTCCCCATCGAATCGATGGCCTCCATGACCACCACGTAGTGCGTGTAGAATCGCAAGCCTGTCAATGCGATCTGCAGGGTGTCCTTCGCAGCATTGGCAAGGTCTTCGGCAGGAATCCTCCACCGCACCACCTTGCCTGCCGAATCGAACTGGATGCGCCCCGGCCACATGATGAATTCGATGGACCGCAATGGCCCTCTCTGCAAGGTGTCGAACCGACCGGTTTGGTCACCCGGTCGAGGAAACCGCAAGGTGATCTGCTGGCCACCGATGGAGTCCTGGAATTCGCTCGCGGTGGGGATCCGAGGCGGCATCTCGTCGCCCAGGAAAAACGAATAGGAAACCGGCTGCCCGATCGGGCCATCCGCGTAGCGCGCCCACAAGGTGAACCGGAACCTGTCCGTGCGGGAAACCTCGTCCAGGCGCTTGCCTCCCAGCGATCGCGGGGGAATTTCCCAGAGCGTGTCCTTCTCCACATCCGAAACAGGCAAAATGTGGAACGGCGGAAAGTTAGTGAGATCGAGTCCCTGGGTACCGTTGTTGAGTCTTTCCACCATCGCCGCATCCAAAGTGTCTTCGAACACGTAGTAATGGGTCAACCCACTGGTGCTCAACGGCGGCACCCAGCGCAGATACCACCCGGAAAGGGTGTCGGGAAAGGTCATTCCCTTGCGCAGGTCGGGAATGTTCAAGCCCCCGACGTTGCGGTCCTGGGGGAAGGGCTCCTCGGGAACTTTGGAGCCGCACGAAAAAAAGACCCCGAACGCAAGTGCGCACAGGGTCCATTTGATCTTTGTAAAGGAAATCATGCCAAGGAGCAATGTAGCAGGCCGAAACCTGCCCGCCCCCGGTTTCACCTCAAACCTCGGAAACGACCGAGATCTTCTGACGCTTGCGATCGAGCCGTTCGAAACGAACGACACCGTCGGTCAAGGCGAAGATGGTGAAATCCTTGCCCAAGCCGACGTTGTTGCCAACGTGGAACTTGGTGCCGACCTGGCGAACAATGATGTTGCCGGCGAGAACAGTCTCACCACCGAACTTCTTGACGCCGCGATACTGAGGGTTGGAATCGCGACCGTTGTTGGTCGAGCCTCCACCTTTTTTGTGAGCCATGGCTTAGGCCTCCTTACGACGGGAATTCTTCTTGACCTTCGCAGGCTTCTCGAGCCCCTGCTGGATCTTCTCCGCACGGGTGAGAGGCTTGGAAGACGGCGTGTGGCGAACAGCCCAAGCATGGGCACGCTTGCGAGCGAACTCGATGCGGGCTGGCTCGGCTGCGGCCTTTTGGCTACCTGCCTCGAGGCCGGTGACGACCACTTCTGTGAACTGCTGGCGATGGCCGCGCAGACGACGGAAGCCTTTCCGACGCTTGCGACGGAAGACCATCACCTTGTCGTCTTTGCCGTGGAGGAGCACTTCTGCAGAAACCTTGGCTCCTGCGACCGTGGGAACTCCCACTTGAATGCTGGTGCCGTCGCTGGCGAGGAGAACCTCGGCGAAGGTCAAAGTGGTGCCGACCTCGACCTGCTGAAGAGGCAGGCGGAGGATCTGACCGGCATTCACCTTGTACTGGAAGCCGGAAGTCTTTATGACGGAGTACATGGGTTTTGTCCTGGTTGACCCGTTTTCGTGGAGGGGGGGAATCTAAGTCCTTCCCGCACAACCGTCAATGGTTTCGGTTGCGCTTTCTTTCTGAGGGCATCGGAAATGGCCGACAAGGTCGCTGTAGATGGAGCTAATTTTCCTCTTCTTATGAGCCCAATGCCAGCAGGCCAGTCCAATTTCGCCGAGTACGGCTCGATCGCCGTAGTCTTTCTGCTCACCATCACCGTGGTCTTCACCCTGATGACCCTGGTGCGCATCATCACCCGGGTCTTCAGCCGCATTCAGACTATTCCAGGCAAATTCAGCACCTACGAATGCGGTGAAACCCCGGTCGGACCGGCATGGTTTCGCTTCAACAACCGCTTCTACCTGGTCGCCATCTTGTTTCTGGTCTTCGATGTGGAAGTGGCCCTGATGTTCCCCATCCTCGCCCATTACACCACCTTCATCCGCGATGGCGTAGGAGGGGCGGCCCTCCTGAAAATCGCGGTCTTCGCAGGAACCTTGGCGTTGGGACTGGTCTACGCGGCGAAAAAAGGCGATCTTGCTTGGAACAAGTCCGTCCGTCTGGACCAGGGAGATCAGTCATGAACACCCCTACCCAGGAAATCGCCAAACCAGGCAACCTACAGGACGAGCAAATCCTTCTGACCTCGGTCGATGACTTCCTGAACTGGGGCCGTCAAAATTCGCTCTGGTACCTGTTGTTCGCCACCGCCTGCTGCGGCATCGAGCTGATGCAGACGGGTGGCCCTCGCTACGACTGGGACCGCCTGGGGATGATCCCTCGCCCCACCCCACGCCAGGCCGACCTGATGGTCATCGCTGGAACCATCACCCACAAAATGGCTTCTCGCGTGCGCACCCTCTGGGAGCAGATGGCGGAGCCCAAATGGGTGATCTCCATGGGCTCCTGCGCCAACGCAGGCGGCCCTTTTTCCAAGTTCAGCTACTCGGTTCTCAATGGCGTGGACAAGTATATTCCCGTGGACATCTACATCCCGGGCTGTCCGCCACGCCCCGAAGCCTTGATCGACGGGGTCACGGCTCTGAAAGAGCGGATCCAGACCTACAAGACCTTCGGGCGGCGCGACGAACCCATCGTGCTACAGTAAACCCAGAAATCGGTTGCTTCTCTTTCCACCGCCCAGTACATTGGGCAAACGACATTCCGGACCCTTCGGGAGGCTTTCCATGCGTCGCTTGATTGTTTTGATCTCCATCCTCACTGCCAATGTTTTCGCGCAGCAGATGATTTCCAAAGATGGCAATGAAGTGCCTCTTTACACCAACGCCAAGCGTGCGGTGAACGAAACTCCTGCAACCAAGGCTTCCGGCACGGAAACCTTCGCGATTGTCAAGAAAAGTGGAAACATGATCCAGGTCCGGAACTCCACCGGCCAGGAACTGTGGGCGGAAGCCAGCGCTCTGAAGACGTTCAACCAGGCAACCGGTGCCGCCATGGACCTCGGCGCCGGCAAGATCGACGGCTTCTTGGACAATCCCGCCACCATCTACGTGTTGAACGAAGATGCCAGCGCCATGGCAGGTCTGGACCTCCAGCGCAGCTTCATCGAAGCCGTGCAGGGCAACATGGACCGCGAAGTCACCGAGCGCAAGAACAGCGAAAACCGCTAAAACGCGATTCGCGCATGAATTGAGAAAGCCCAGCCATTGGCTGGGCTTTCTTCGTTTTGATCTGTAGGGGCACCCCCGTAAGGACGCAAAATTTTGCGTCCTTACGACATCAGGGGTTACCGCAGCCGGTCGGTGTCGCGCACGCCACCGTAGGCGGCGGATTTGGCCAGGGTGGCGTAGGTGCGAAGCCATGTGCTGACCTCGCGCTCGCGCGCCACTGGATGCCATGCCTTGGCACCGCGAGCCTCTTGCGCCTTGCGACGGTCGGCGAGCACTGCGTCGGAAACCGCCACCCGGATGGAGCGTCCAGGGATGTCGATTTCGATGGTGTCGAGCTCTTCCACCAGCCCGATGGTCCCGCCTTCGGCGGCTTCCGGGCTCACGTGCCCGATGGAAAGCCCCGCCGTGCCGCCGGAAAAACGGCCATCGGTGATCAGCGCACAGACCTTGCCCAGCCCCTTGGACTTCAGGAAGGTGGTGGGATAGAGCATTTCCTGCATGCCCGGCCCGCCCATCGGTCCTTCGTGGCGCACGATGACCACGTCTCCGGGGCGAATTTTGTCCCCCATGATGGCGTCCACGGCTTCTTCCTGGCTCTCGAACACCCGCGCCGGCCCGGAGAACTTCAGGATGCTCGCATCCACGCCAGCGGTCTTCACCACGCAGCCATCCACGGCCAGATTTCCCTTGAGGACGGCCAAGCCTCCGTCCGGGCTATAAGGGTGATCGGCGTCGCGGATGCAACCCAACTCACGATCCAGATCCAGGGAGCTGAAGCGCTTGTCCTGGCTGAAGGGAACGGTGGTGGGCACCCCGCCCGGCGCCGCGTTCCAAAGGGAAGATGTTTCCGCATTGCGCTTCACATCCCACTTGGAGAGGTATTCCGAGACGGACTTGGAGTGGATCATGGGCAACTGGTTGTGAAGATGTCCTGCCCTGTCCAACTCGCCGAGGATGGCCGGAATACCGCCGGCACGATGGACATCTTCGATATGGTATTTCTGGCTGGAGGGAGCCACCTTGCATAGGTGCGGCACCTTGCGAGACAAACGATCGATGTCGGCCATGGAAAAGCCGTTTTGCGCCTCCTGGGCGGCCGCCAGGAGATGCAGGATGGTGTTGGTGCTCCCCCCCATGGCGATATCCAGGCTCATGGCGTTTTCGAAGGCCTGGAAACTGCCAATATTGCGCGGCAGGGCCGAGGCATCGTCCTGGTCGTACCAGCGCTTGGCGAGCTCCACGATCAGGCTGCCGGCTTGGCGGAAGAGTTTCTCGCGCTCTTTGTGGGTGGCCACGATCGTCCCGTTTCCGGGCAGCGCCAACCCCAAGGCTTCCATCAGACAATTCATGGAATTGGCCGTGAACATCCCGGAGCACGATCCGCAGGTGGGGCACGCCGAGCGCTCCACCTCGTCCAAGCGTTCGTCGGAAACATTGCTGTCGCCGGCTTGGATCATGGCGTCGATGAGGTCCAGTCCGTGTTCGTCACCGGCCACATGACCGGCTTCCATGGGGCCACCGGACACGAACACGGTGGGGATGTTCATGCGCAAGGAGGCCATGAGCATGCCGGGGGTGATCTTGTCGCAATTGGAGATGCAGACCATGGCGTCCACCGTGTGGGCGCGGCACATGGTCTCCACCGAGTCGGCGATCAGCTCGCGGCTGGGCAGGCTGTAGAGCATCCCCCCATGGCCCATGGCGATGCCGTCGTCCACCGCGATGGTGTGAAACTCCCGAGCGATCCCACCCGCCTTGGCCACTTCCTTGGCGACGAGTTCACCCAAGTCTTTCAAGTGCACGTGGCCGGGCACGAACTGCGTGTAGGAATTGACGATGGCGATCAGCGGCTTCTTGAAGTCGGCATCCGTCAAGCCGGTCGCTCGCCAGAGCGAGCGCGCTCCGGCCATCTGTCGGCCTTGGAAGGTGGTGGCGGATCTGTAGGCAGGCATGGGCGTCGCTCCTGGGAAAGTCGAGCTCCATAGGATAAAAAATGCGGAGACGTTCCATTCCTACATTCGCCAACCATGCCGACCACCAAGCCTGACAGTCTCGACCTTTCACCCCGATCCGACGACATCACCCTGCGCGCCGTCCAATCCATCACCGACGAATGGATCCGGACCGTGGGCGTTCGCTACTTCTCGGAATTGACCAATCTCGCCCAATTGACCGAAGAAGTGGGTGAGCTGGCACGATTGATCTCGCGCACCTACGGCGAGCAAAGCTTCAAGGAATCCGACAAGAATCGCGATCTAGGCGAAGAGATGGCGGATGTGCTCTGGGTGTTGGTCTGCTTGGCCAACCAGACCGGCGTCGATCTATCGCAGGAATTCCAAAAGCGGCTGGAAAAGAAGACCGCTCGCGACAAGAATCGTCACCTCGAAAACCCGAAGCTCCGCACCTAAGGCGCGGAGGCTTTCGGATCAAATCAAGGGACGCGAACGACGAAGTGATCCTTCGCTTCAGCCGTATCCGGACCACCCGACAGAGTCAACGGCTGGCTGGAGCATGCCCCGCCCGTCGTTGCGAGGCATTGTTTCAACTCCGCAAGTTTCGCCCATTTCGATTGTGGAGGTTCCTTCCAGAGGGCGCTATCCCCCGGAGACATCTTTCCGCCTCCCCAGCCCACGAAAAGCCAATCCCCCTGGGGTAGGGATATGTCGACAAGACCAGGCTGGTCACTCGTCCGCCAGAACTCGAACCCCACCTTAATTTGAGCAGCTTGGTAGACAGCTCCGATCGTGGTATCCCGAGTCGTATCCGTAAGATGAATTTTCCACACCAAGAATCGTTTGGAGTCTGATGCTGTTCCATTGGGTTTGGGAACACGCACGATTTGCTGGATTGGGGTCTGCGACCCGAAAACGCCCACGCCCAGTGGCGAGCCTCCCGCTCTGGAACGGCTGGTGGGTGAAGCGAGATCTCTGCAGGCCATGACGCCGACTCGGTCTGACTCGGTTCCAGGCAAGTAGGTCAAAGCCTTGATGCAGGAATCCATGCCGGTCGTCTGGGTGTTGCTCAAGCCATCCAGCAGGCCGGCGTGAGCCGTATCTCGCCAGGCCTCGACAATCCAAAGGCCATCGTCCGGCACCAAGAAGCCATTGGGGTTCACAATTTGTCTGGTAGGCACCGCAACATCGCCATCCACCCGCCATAGGCGCCAGACCTCGGCGTGCAAGGGCTGCAGGTTGGTATCGAGCAAGCGAGCGGTTGGCTGAGGCAAGTGTGTACCGGATCCGCCCGCCACGCGATCGTCATCACTGCAACTGAAAAGCAGTGCGCACAACAGCGCAAGCAATGTCCGAGTTCTAGTCATCCGGAGGAGCACAAAGGAATGGTATCAATTGAAAATTGATTTGGACGACTTGATCGACAGGTCCGTCGTCTGTAACGGTGTCTGCCAAGAGGTCCAAGCCAAACTGACGGAGCTGTTCGGCGATTTTTTTCGCACGATGTCGGCTGACTGCCAGGGTAGTGGAACTGATGAGGGTGTCGGGCGGAGGCCCTTGATCCAACCGGTCCAGGGCATGCAATAGCATTTGCCGCTTGGCGTTGCGGATGATCGCCGCGTCTTGGTCGCCCGGAATCAGGCGGGCGTTGGTTTGGCGGTAGCTTCCGTCCTTGGCCTTTTCCAACATTCCCAGCTCCAGCAACAATTCGAGAGACTCCTGGACCTGCGCGGTGGGCAAGGCCGGCCTGATCGACTCGCCCATGCGCTTGGCGTTGCCCTCAAACCTCTCCAATGGCGCCACTTCGCGAAGCACGACATGGATCCAATCGCTGTAATACCGGGACTGGGCCAACTTGACGGAAGAAAATTCCCGACGAGCCTGCAACAGAAGCAACTTCCGGAAACTCTGCGCTTTTTTCGTGTCGTCGGTTTCCCGGTTGTACTTCACCAGTTCGCGGAAGTAAACGGCGGCATCTTCCACCAAGCCGATGGCTCCGAGGAATTTTTCCACCGAGTCTTCGGAAATGTTGCGCCGTCCCTCGATGACATCCCGCAGAAACGACATCGAGGAGAACCCCGCCTTTTTCGCGAACGAGCGATACGAGAAACCCCGACTGGAGAGTTTCTTCCATTCATACCACCTCCGCAGAAACTCGCGATGGTCCAAAAACGAAAAGACCACTGGAGGAGGAGGCGAACCTGGTCGGCTAGCGTTCTGTAGCATGTTCTCTTCATCATACCTCCCCACCTCGGGAAGGTCTCTGGCTACCAACGTACATGCGCCGGTTCCGTACGCACCTCGCGTCCGGATCCAGTCCAGACCGACCAAGAAACAAAAAACGCTCCCCTGCGGTTGCAGAGGAGCGTTCTTGAAACACCCTGGTAGGATTGACTGTGCAGAAAGATCAAAGTACGAGGCTGATCTACCGGATGGGGTTAGATCTTAATTGCCTCACGTGTTTGATTTTGTTTTACTCCTTAGAAAGGAGGTGATCCAGCCGCACCTTCCGATACGGCTACCTTGTTACGACTTAGCCCCAATCAAAGATCTCGCTTTAGGCGCTGGCCTCCAGTAAAGGTTGGCTTGGCGACTTGGAGCGCTCTCTTCTTTCGTGGCTTGACGGGCGGTGTGTACAAGGCCCGGGAACGTATTCACCGTGGCATGCTGATCCACGATTACTAGCGATTCCAGCTTCATGGAGGCGAGTTGCAGCCTCCAATCCGAACTGAGGACGGCTTTGAGGATTTGCTCCGTCTCGCGACATTGCATCCCGCTGTACCGACCATTGTAGCACGTGTGTAGCCCTGGGCGTAAGGGCCATGAGGACTTGACGTCGTCCCCACCTTCCTCCGCGTTGTCCGCGGCAGTCTCCCTAGAGTGCTCAGCTTAACCTGTTAGCAACTAAGGACGAGGGTTGCGCTCGTTGCCGGACTTAACCGAACATCTCACAACACGAGCTGACGACAGCCATGCAGCACCTGTGCGGGGTGTCTCCGAAGAGAAAGCTCGATCTCTCGAGCGGTCACCCCCATGTCAAGCCCAGGTAAGGTTCTTCGCGTTGCATCGAATTAAACCACATGCTCCACCGCTTGTGCGGGCCCCCGTCAATTCCTTTGAGTTTCACCCTTGCGAGCGTACTCCCCAGGCGGAACACTTACTGCGTTAGCGACGACACCGGAAGGAACCCCTCCCGACATCTAGTGTTCATCGTTTACAGCGTGGACTACCAGGGTATCTAATCCTGTTTGCTCCCCACGCTTTCGAGCCTCAGCGTCAGTATTGGTCCAGTCAGCCGCCTTCGCCTCTGGTGTTCTTTCCGATCTCTACGCATTCCACCGCTACACCGGAAATTCCGCCAACCTCTACCATACTCAAGGGCTACAGTCACAAAGGCAAGTTCCAGGTTGAGCCCGGAGATTTGACCTCTGTCTTGTAGTCCCGCCTACGCTCCCTTTACGCCCAGTGATTCCGAACAACGCTTGCACCCCTCGTATTACCGCGGCTGCTGGCACAGAGTTAGCCGGTGCTTCCTTCATGATTACCTTCAACACCGAGGCTTTCCACTCCCCAATGCTTTATTCATCATCGACAGAGGTTTACACACCGAAATGCTTCATCCCTCACACGGTATTGCTGCGTCAGACTTTCGTCCATTGCGCAAAATTCCCTACTGCTGCCTCCCGTAGGAGTCTGGGCCGTATCTCAGTCCCAATGTGGCCGATCACCCTCTCAGGCCGGCTACCCATCGTCGCCTTGGTGGGCCATTACCCCGCCAACTAGCTAATGGGCCGCGAACTCATCCTCGAACGATCCAATTGGACCTTTCTTAATTCGACCAGGAGGCCAAATTAACCTATCCGGTATTAGCAACTCGTTGGAGCTGTTATCCCAAATTCGAGGGCAGATTGTTCACGTGTTACTCACCCGTCCGCCGCTGACCCATTGCTGTGCCCGCTCGACTTGCATGTATGAGGCATACCGTCAGCGTTCGTTCTGAGCCAGGATCAAACTCTCCAATCAATTCCATCCTAGCTTTCACTTGTCACGCTCACTTTGATCTTCTCTAAAGTCATTGACTATAGACCTGCACAAATCAATCCTACCAAGATGTCAAAGAGTTGAGGACGAATCCTCGTTCGAGCCTTTCGACTCGTGTGCCTCGACTTTCGTTTCGGCGCCTTCGTTATCGAAGGGAGAGAAAAGATGCTCCGAACCACCGGGGGATTCAAGGGGCAGACCGAACTTTTTTTCGGACCGTGCAAAAAACCCGGCGGAGCCAACACGATCCTACATGTCGTACAGTCCACCATCCATGGATGGCGCCCCTCGCCCGCCTGCCCCCATAGCCCCTTCGCCGTAGGCATCGGAAACGATCTCTTCCACTTTTTCCGGATCCTCCCCAGACTCTAGTCGGCGAATCGCCTCCTGCATGGCCGGATCGTCCGCCCCCTCTCCTGTCAGATTGGACAGCTCGCGCATCATCCGACCCATGGCCCGACCATCGGTCTCGTCCATGGACTCCATGCGGCTCATCAGTTCCATCATCTTCCCTTCCATCCGTGGGTCGTCCATTCCCCCGGCCGGATCCATGGTGCCTTCGGCACCTCCACCACCTTCGGTTTCCGATTTCGCTCCGCCCCGCCCCATGGCAAAACGGCTCATCTGCCGTTCCAGAGTGCCGTGGTCAGGGTTTTTCGGGCACGCGGGAACCAATTCCGGGTTCACCCGCTTGGAGAAGAACTGATAGATGGAGTGGCAATTCGGGCAGAAGAACTCGTAGATGGGCATCGCTTATGCTCCGCTCAGAGCTCGAAATCCAGCACCACGATGCCCCCGAACGCGGCTCTAACCTTGGCTGCCACGGTCTGGTGGGCAGGGTGGGGAGCGTATGCGACCAACGCTTGGCGATCGACCAAGTCCATGGTGAATCCATAGTCGAATCCCCCGCGCCTCTCGGGCGCGGCGAAGTTCACACCCCAATTGAAATCCAACAGGCCGGGAATTTGCCCTACCAACGCGGCGAGCTCTTCGCGGATCTGCTCGATCTGGCTGGGGGTGGTGTCTGGATTTGGCGCGAGTAGAAGAATGTGTCTGACCATGAGAGATAAGATACAGATGGCAGCCACCAATCGTGGAAGTGGGCTTTCCTGGTTCGTTCAGACCCCTCGACTGCGCGCGGCCAGGGTCAGGGCGATGTCCGCTTGGCGGCAAAGCAATCGGAAATTGTCCCATGCGTCGCGATCCAGCTGCCGGCCCGAGGTATGTCGATCCGCCAAAAACAATCCCAAGGCTTTTCCGTTGACCGACACTGCCTGCGCAAGGAAAGGAGCCCCCTGGAACAAGGAATACACGGGGTGGCCGAAATTCACGTCGTCCGGTTTCGATGGATCCAGAAGCTGGGAGCCGCACTTCTCGATGATCTGGATGAGGGCATGTGGCTTGGCGCCTCGGAACGGAAACTCGAACCCGTCCACAAACGCCCGCCGGTCCTTCCCCAATGCGAGCTTGCAGCGAACCATGCCCGTACGCGGATCGACGATCGCCATGGCGGTGCGATCCATCCCGACCCCGCGATGGATCCCCTCCAGGACCATCTGAAGGATGGAGTTGACATCCAGCTCGTCCAGAAGATTCGCGCTGATGTCGGACAAAACCTGCAACTCGGCGTCCTTGTCTTCCTCCCCCATCGCCGAAGGATCGTCTTCCTCCATTCCCATGGTCGTACTACCGACTGCGGGAATCCGCAAAGCCACTTCCTTGGAACCCAGGGCCAGCGCGTAGTCCGCCGCTTCGGCCGCCAACCGGCGCAGGATATCGATCGCCTCGGATTCCTCGCAGGACAATTTCCAGGCGACCTCGCGGGCGACCTTGCGCATGCCCAGACTGCTCCAGCCCTTGACTGCCTCGAAAGCGATCAACCAGGACAGTTCCTCCATGGGAAGCCGGGAGGCGGCGTGACCGGAGCCATTTTCCTGGAAGGTGGGCAACCTCCAAGCGGCAGACAACGCCAGGGACAATTTGCGTAGCGGAAAACCCAGGATCTCGCGCTCCAAGGCTTCGACGTCTCCCGGACAGGTCTTGAGCGCCTCGTCGAATGCGTCCACCTCCGCCCCCCCTAGGCTCCAGAGCACCATCTGCCCGATCCGACGCAGCAAGGTGGACACGAAGACTTCTTCCGGCGCCGGGTCGTGGGCGTGGCGCGCAAGAAACCTCGAAACCACGGCCGCGTGCAGCGCACGGGCGATTTCATCGAGCAATCGGTCGCGGGCCACTCCATTGAGCAACGCCTCCACGATGGCGATGGAGGTGCAGATGGATCGAATGGAATCGAAGCCCAGTACCATCACGGCACGCGAGACCATGGAGATCGGCCGACCGCCAGGGTTGTAGAAAGCGGAATTGGCCACGCGCAAGACGCGACTGGTGAGCGGCGGATCCTGGAGAATCACCCGGGCCAGAACAAACGCCGAATACTCTTCGTTGGACAAGGCCTTTTCGATCTCGCCCAAAGTCCCGGACAATGCTGGAAGCTCACGCTCGCAGGCCTTTTCCACCCACAAAGCGACCTTCGCCTCCTCCGTCGCTTCCCGAAACGCCATTTGTGTCCCTCCGATTCTCGAAGAGGCATTCTACCATCCGGCGCCGGATCTTCCCGTGCAGCCCCAACTCGTTCTAGTTTCGAACCACGATGAAAATCCTTTTCTCGGAAGCCGCGCCTGATTACGCCGGATACGTGTTCCCGTATGCGATCTGGGCGTTTCCAGAGCCGGACGACTCGCCCGATCACATGCTCTCCCAGGGGTTTTTGCCTTCGCTTGGAGATCTTTCCCGGTATTATCTGTGTCGGCAGGTGCGGGTCCCACTTCCTGGATTCCAGCCGAACTCGGAAAACCGCCGGATTCTCCGCAGGGGCGAAGGAATTCGCGCGGAACTGCTTTCAAAAGACGAGTTCCAAACCACCGAGGACCGTATCCAGTTCTGCCACTCCTACGCCAGTCGGAAGTGGTCCACTCCCCCGACACGGGAGCGCATCGAGCGATTGTTCCGCAATCCGATCACGTCGCATATCGCGCTTTTCCGTGATGCGGGGGATCAGGAAGTTGGTCTGGTGACCTTGCTGGAATCCAACGGAACCTGGTTTTATTCCAACGCATTCTACGAGTTGGACCATCGCTTCAGGAGCCTGGGAGCATACCTGATGACCGAAACCATCCGACAACTTTCGCTTCGCGACGGAACCCACCTGCACCTGGGCACCTGCTACTCGCGCGCGGCACTCTATAAAACGCAGTTCCCGGGCGTGGAGTTTTTCAATGGCTTCCGGTGGAGCGCGGATCTGGAAGAGCTGAAGTACATGATCGAGCGACAGGAGAAGGAAACGCCAGGGCATCTCCTGGAGGACGCCGGGTATTGCGGAGAAGTGGGTACCGGAAGGAGGTGGCTCCTGGGCCAAGCCAATGCCCCACTTTCCAACAGCTTCATTTTGAAACAGATTATTGCCTCAAAATGATTCAATCCTTCAGTGCTTCATTCCGAAACAGGCTTCAACGTGCCCGAGCCTGGCTTGGCACGTTCCTTGAGATATGGTGGAGCGTACTTCGATCCAAAGGATTTTTCACAGCCATGAGCGACGAAACCATCAAATCCGCAGCCGAGCTCGCCGCCGAGCGAGCCGAGCAAGTCCAGGCTGAACAGGTCGCCGAAGCCGCCAACGCGGAGACCCTCTCGAGCACGGGCGAGGCTGCCTCCACTAGCGAACCGACCCTTGCCGAGCTGCACCAGAAAATCGCCTCCCTCACCGAGGAACTGGAAGCCGCCAAGGACAAGTCCGTCCGACTGGTCGCGGAATTCGACAACTTCCGCAAGCGCAATGCCCGCGACTACGGCGAAATGCTGGATGCAGCCCAGGCCAAAGCGGTCTCCGCCCTGTTCCCGGTGGTGGACAATTTCGAACGCGCCTTCCAAGAGGCTCCAACCGAAGGGGATTGGACCCCGGCTGATCCCGCCGGTTTCGCCAAGGGCATGCGCCTGATCCGCGACGGCATCCGCAAGATCCTCTCCGACGCGGGCCTGGAACCCATCGCCGCCGAAGGCAATCCCTTCGACCCGAACCTCCACGACGCCCTCACCCAAATGGCCCACCCGACCGTGCCTGCCGACCATGTGTCCGCCGTGCACGCGGTGGGCTGGAAGAAGGGCGACAAGATCCTGCGCCACGCGCAGGTGATCGTCTCCAGCGGCCCCGCCACGTAGGGGCGATTCATGAATCGCCCCTACGTGGCGGAATAATTGCTTTCGTACAGACGCCCCGGTGGGGCGTCTCCCCAGGATTACCGCTTCATCACATAACCCAGAGACGCCCCGACGGGGCGTCTCAACAGAGAAACAGGAGACCCACCATGGGCAAGATCATCGGAATCGACCTCGGAACCACCAACAGCTGCGTCGCCGTCATGGAAGGCGGACAGCCCACCGTGATCGCCAACGCCGAAGGCGGACGCACCACCCCCTCCATCGTGGCTTTCGCCAAGGACGGCGCCAAGCTCGTGGGCCAAGTGGCCAAGCGCCAGGCCATCACCAACGCCGATCGCACCATCTACTCCATCAAGCGCTTCATGGGCCGCCACCGCTCGGAAGTGAAGGAAGAAGAGAAGCTCGTTCCGTACACCGTGGTCGGCAACGAACTGGCCAAGGTGAAGATCGAGGACAAGGAATACACCCCGCAGGAAATCTCCGCGCTGGTGCTCCAGGCCATGAAGAAGGCCGCCGAGGACTACCTGGGCGAAGCCGTGACCCAAGCCGTTGTGACCGTTCCCGCCTACTTCAACGACGCCCAGCGCCAGGCCACCAAGGATGCCGGTCGCATCGCGGGCCTGGAAGTGCTGCGCATCGTGAACGAGCCCACCGCGGCGGCGCTCGCGTACGGATTCAACGACCAGAAGAAGAAGGAAACCATCGCGGTCTATGACCTTGGCGGCGGCACCTTCGACATTTCCATCCTGGAAATCGGCGACGGTGTGTTCGAGGTGAAGAGCACAAATGGCGACACGCACCTGGGCGGCGACAACTTCGACGAAGCGATCATCAACTGGATCGCCGACGAGTTCAAGAAGGAAAATTCCGGCATCGATCTGCGCAAGGACAAGATGGCTCTGCAGCGCATCAAGGAAGCCGCCGAGAAAGCCAAGATCGACCTCTCCGGCACCACCAGCACCAGCATCAACCTCCCGTTCATCACTGCCGACGCTTCGGGCCCCAAGCACTTGGAACTGTCGTTGACCCGCGCCAAGTTCGAGGCCATGACGGCGGAACTTGTCGAGCGCTCCATCCGGCCTCTGGCCCTGGCGCTCAAGGACGCGGGACTTTCCGTTTCGCAGATCGACGAAGTGATCCTGGTGGGCGGTTCCACCCGCATTCCCGCCGTGCAGGAAAAGGTGAAGGCGTTTTTTGGCAAGGAACCCCACAAGGGCGTGAACCCCGACGAAGTCGTGGCTGTGGGCGCCGCCGTGCAAGCGGGCGTGTTGGCCGGTGACGACGCGGTCAAGGACGTGTTGCTGTTGGACGTGACTCCGCTCTCCTTGGGCATCGAGACCCTGGGCGGCGTGATGACCAAGCTCATCGAGCGCAACACCACCGTGCCCACCCGCAAGAGCCAGACGTTCTCCACCGCCGCCGACAACCAGCCCGCCGTGACCATTCATGTCCTGCAAGGCGAACGTGAACTGGCCCAGCACAACCGCACCTTGGGCAAGTTCGATCTCTCCGAGATCCCGCCCGCGCCGCGCGGCGTGCCGCAGATCGAAGTCACTTTTGACATCGATGCCAACGGCATCGTGCACGTGAGCGCCAAGGACAAGGCCACCAACAAGGAACAGAAGATCAAGATCGAGGCGGGCACGGGCCTGTCCGAAGCCGACATCCAGAAGATGGTGAAGGACGCCGAGGCCAACGCCGAAGCCGACAAGGCCGAGCGCGAGAAGATCGACGTCCACAACCAGGCCGAGCAGATGGTCTACCAGGCCGAGAAGCTCGTGAAGGACTCCGGCGACAAGATCGGCGACAGCAAGGCCGAGATCGAAACCGCAGCCGAGGAGCTGAAGAAGGTCCAGAAGGACGAGAACCTCGAGACGGTGAAGAAGGCCATCGAAGCCCTGGAAGGCGCCATGCACAAGGCCACCGAAGCCCTGTACAAGGCCTCGATGGAAGAAGCCCAAGCCGCCGGGGGCGCCGAGGGCGGCGCCCAGGCCGAACCGAAGAAGGCCGACGGACCTGTGGAAGCCGACTACGAAGTCGTGGACGAGGACAAGAAGTAAGGATCCTGCCGCCCGCCCTTCGAGACGGCCCCCGGAGGGGCCTCCTCAGGACGAACGGCAAGGGGTACTCGAGTCCCCGTTCTTCCTGAGGAGGCCGTAGGCCATCTCGAAGGGCGAGCGGGCAATGATGGGACGAGAAACACTGTAGAGGACCCAGGAGACGATGGCGCGGGTGTTCCGCCCGCCCTTCGAGACGGCCCCGAGCGGGGCCTCCTCAGGACGAGCGGAACGAATCCATCCAGAGAGGCACGGAGCACAGACCATGGCCACCAAGAGAGACTTCTACGAGATCCTGGGGGTGCCCAAAGACGCCTCGGAAGACCAGATCAAGAGCGCCTACAAGAAGCTCGCGATCAAGCATCATCCGGACAAGAATCCCGGCGACAAGGCATCCGAGGAAAAGTTCAAGGAAGCCGCCGAAGCCTACGACGTGCTGCGCGACGGCGAGAAGCGCCAGCAGTACGATCGGTTCGGACACGCGGCTTTCGACGGTTCCCAAGGCGGCGGCGGATTCCAAGGCGGATTTTCGGGAGCCGAGGACATCTTCAGCCGGTTCTCCGACATCTTCGGCGATTCGATGTTCGGCGGAATGTTCGGCGGGGGCGGCGGCCGGCGCCAAGGCTCCAATCGCGGGCAGGATCTGCAAGTGCGGGTCAAGCTCTCCCTGGAGGAGATCGCCGAAGGGGTCACCAAGAAGATCAAGATCAAGCGCATGGAACCCTGCCATACCTGCGAAGGCGCCGGCGGCAAGGGCAAGAAGACCTGCGACACCTGCCGAGGGGTGGGCCAGGTCAAGCAAGTGAGCCAATCGCTTTTTGGCCAGATGATCAACGTGGTCACCTGCCCGCGCTGCGGAGGCACCGGCTCCAGTTTCGAGAACGCCTGTCGCACCTGCGACGGCACCGGACTGGAAAAGCAGGAGGCGACGATTTCCGTTCAGATACCGGTGGGCGTGGCGGAAGGAAACTACCTCACGCTGCGCGGAGAGGGGAACAAGGGTGCACGCGGCGGAGCGGCTGGCGACATCATCGTGCTCATCGAGGAGGCGGAACACGACATGTTCCACCGCGATGGACAAAATCTGTACGCCGAGGCCAGGGTCCCGTTCACCACCGCCTCCTTGGGCGGCTCGATTCGCATCCCTACGCTGGATGGTGATGTGGACCTCAAGATCCCCGCCGGAACCCAAAGCGGCAAGGTCTTCGCGCTGCGCGGCAAGGGTTTGCCCGGTCTGCATGGCCGCGGAACCAAGGGAGACCTGCTGGTGAAGATCCACATCCGGGTTCCCGAAAAACTGAACGCAAAGCAGAAAGAGCTCATCGAGGAGCTCAAGTCCTGCGAGAGCGGCACCAACTACGAAAAGACCTTCTTCGACAAGGTCAAGGAAATCTTCTCCTGAGGCACCCATGCTGAAGGTCCTTCTCCTCGATCGGGATACGGATTTCCGTCTCAGGGTGGCCGACGCTTGGGATCTGCCGGATTCCGAGCTGCGTGAATCCACGTGGGATCGCAATACCTTCACCTTGTTGGAGGAAATGCGGGCGGACCTGGTGTTCCTGGACGCGGGTGCCCTTTGGCAGGACGGCGTGGACATCCTCTCCTGGATCCGCTCCCGGCGGCCTTCCACGCAGGTGGTGGTCCTGGCCGACGAGAAGAACCGCTCCGAAGGCCGTTCGGCCCTGGGGCGCGGCGCCATCCAGGTGCTGGTCAAGCCGCTGGAGCCCACCGACCTGGTGGATACCGCCCGGCGTGCGGCAAATTCCGTCGCCACCGCGAAGAACTCCCGGGACCTGGAAACCCAGGTTCTGGAAGACATGCTGGGCGACACCCCCGAAATGCGCAAGATTCTGCGCATCGCCCGGAAAGTGGCTCCCACCAGCTCCACGGTGCTGATCACGGGCGAATCCGGCACCGGCAAGGAGTTCTTCGCCAACATCGTGCATCGACTGGGCGCGCGCCCCACCGGACCGTTCGTCGCAGTCAACTGCGGGGCGATTCCGGAAACCCTCGTGGAGTCCGAACTCTTCGGTTCCAAGAAGGGATCTTTCACAGGGGCCGTCGCCGACCGCAAGGGACTGTTCGAGGAAGCCGAGTTCGGCACCTTGTTTTTGGACGAGGTGGGCGAGCTCCCTCTTTCCGCCCAGGTCAAACTCCTACGGTTCTTGCAGACCCACGAGGTCCGTCCGGTGGGCGATACCGAGTCGCGGATCGTGGACGTGCGGGTATTGGCAGCCACCAACCGCGATCTCCAGGCCGACGTGGCCGCCGGCAGATTCCGCGAAGATCTTTGGTTTCGCCTGAACGTGTTCCATCTGCACTTGCCTCCTTTGCGGGAACGCCCCGGAGCGATTCCGGGCCTATGCCGATTCTTCGTGCACCGCTACAACCAGGTGCATGGCCGGAACGTGGCGGGATTCGACCGGGAAACGGAAGAAGCGATCCTGACCTATTCGTGGCCAGGAAACATCCGCGAACTGGAAAACGCCCTGGAACACGCCGTGATCCTGGCGGAAGGCGAGAAGATCCGGACCATCGATTTGCCGGAATCTGTCTTGCACGCTCCACGGGCGTTCTTGCAGCTGCCTCCAGGACAGGAAGTCCAGCAATCCGCGCAAAGCCAGCTGAAATCCTTGGCCGAGGTGGAGAAGACCCACATCCTGCGGGTCCTGGACGCGGTGGACGGCAACCAGACGGAAGCAGCCCAGATCCTGGGGATCGGGCGCAGCACCCTGTGGCGGAAGTTGCGCGACTACGGGCTGGAGGCGACGGAACCGAGCTGAGTTCGGGTCAGCGAACTTTCCGGAAGATTCCAGAAGGTCCGCCGGTGGCTTGGACCGCCACGATGCTCCCATCCGCACGGTAAACCCCCGGTACGGAAGCATCGCCCCATCGAAAGGCGTCCGGGCGGCATTGCAGGATCGATTGGCTTGCCGGACTTCGGACACGCCGGACACCCGAGGTGGAGTCCGCCCCGAGAACCAAGGTCCCGAAACAATCCGCATTCAGGTAACCTTGGTTGGCGATGTGGCCTGGTGTGTTGACCGAACCCACGAAATGCTTCCTGCTTGCGCCCCCATCGTTGTCGCAATAGGCGATGGAAAAGCCCATGTTCTTGCCTGCCGCCAAGCGAAGCGGAACGTTGCTCGATCCCATCTTGTAGTCGGCACCATACACCGCCATGCTCAGCTCCCACAGGCTTGTGCGGCCGCTGCTGGTGCGCTTGACCTGGATGTGGTCGTTGAACAGATGCGGCTTGGCATCGGTGCCGTTGTCCACCACATCGTACTTGGTGCCGACATGGTAGGCCCAAGCCGACAAGTTGTTCTGGTGGTCGCCGCCATCGTGGTTTTCGTCCAGGAAAATCTCAACGGCATCGTCGTCCCAATAATGGTCGAGCGGATCCGGGTAGACATCGGAAACGGAGTCGTCCTGGATTTCCACCAGCAGATAGACTCGCGACGTGTCCCACATCGCCTTGTAACGACCCGCGAAATCGGAAACGGTGGGCTTGGTGCCGATCCAGTTGACGTTGATCGAATCCCATGCCGCCTTTTCCCAAGCTGCTTCCGCAATGCCGTCGATCGCGATCGGTGCCGACACCCTCGTTGCCGTGTAGGTGTTGTTCGGCGCGGCGACGGCAAGACCGGCGACGAGCGCCACTCCCACGCAAATCCTGTCCATCCCGATCATGCACTCCTCCATCGATGACGATTTTCGCAATCTCCAGCCACAGCCCAGCTTCGCTCTGAATCGCTTCAGAAAGATAATCCTCCTGCAGCTTTGGTACCTTGTCTTCCCATGTCCGACTTCCCAGTGGTCAGCCTTCTGAAAAACATGAGCGCCGAGGGGTATTTCATCCTCGCCTTGCTCGCGATGCTCTCCATCTTGTCCCTGGCGGTGATCATCCTCAAATGGAGCCAGCTTCGCCGTCGCGACACGGATGATCAGCTTTTTGAACTCCACTTCGCCAAGGTGAAGGCCTTTTCCGACCTGCCCGTCACGGTCTCCCGCACGCGCGGCGAGGGCATGCGCGCCATCGCGGAAGCCGCCCTGCGAGAAGAGGAAACATTCCCTCCCGAAGACCCCGCAGGTCGCTCGGAGAACACCCGCGTGGAGCTGGTCCGCGAGGCCGCCGAGCGCGAAGCGGAATTGCAATCTTCCAGCTTGGAACATCGCGTGAGCTGGTTGGTGGTCGCCGCGGGTTCCGGTCCGTTCCTTGGACTTTTGGGGACGGTGTGGGGCATCATGGACGCGTTTTTCCAGATCGGCAACCAGGCCTCAGCGGGCTTGAACGTGGTGGCTCCCGGCATCGCCGAGGCGCTGATGACCACCGGCGCGGGACTTCTTGTGGCCCTTCCCGCGGCGGCGGCGCACCAACTTCTGACCGCCCGACTTCGCCAGATCGAAACCCGCAACGCCATCTTCGCCTCGCGCGTGCTGAATCTGTACCGCAGGGAATTCCTGTCCGGAGCGAACTGATGCGACGCCGGCGCATGCCCTTGCCCCAGCCGGACATGAACCTCACGAACCTCATGGACATCGTGCTGTGCATTCTGGTGGTTTTCATGATCACGGCACCGCTGATGACCCAGGGCGTCAAGGTGGAGCTCCCGAAGACCGATTCTCCAGCCTTGGACGAGAAGAAATCCGTCACGGTATCCTTCGATGGTGAGCGGCGCATCTTCGTGGATGGCGAGGAGACCACGCGGGAATCCTTCACGGAAACCTTCCAAAAAGCCTGGGGTGGAGCCACGGACAAAGCGGTGCTGATCGAGGGCGATCGGTCTGTCCCCTACGGACTGGTCCTGGAAACGGTCGGTGTCATCCAAGAAGCCGGCGCGACGAAAATCGGCTTTCTGACGGACCCCCCGCACAAGAAATGAATTCGTCGAAGGCAGATTCGCGATTCAAGGCGTTCCTTGCCGTTTCCGCGCTGGTGCACGGGATCGCTTTCGTGTCGTTGATCGCTTTTTCCCTGCTGCAAACCAAAACGAAGTCCAAACCCGTGGCCTTCGAACTGGTGGGAATTCCTGCCAAAGGCGAAGGGGGCTCGCCGGCCAAGAATCCAGCTCCGACCAAACCGCCCGACGCAGAAACTTCCGCGCCACCGCCGCCTGCGCAGCCGGAAACCACCAAGCCGAACACGCCCACCACCCCTGAACAGAAATCGCCCCCCTCCGACCAAGGAGTCGCCACCAAGACTCCCACCAATACCAAGGTCGATCCCAAACAGGCGGCGCTTCCCACTTCCAAAACCACGGAAAAGGGATCCACGGAGAAGACGGCTGCGGCCTCCTCCACCGACGCCAAGCCAGGCAAACAAGGAACACCTGGTGGCGACACCCTTTCGGTTGGCTCCGCCAAGGGCCTTCCCTCGCCCATGGCGTTTTGGTTGTCCCGGGTGAAGTTCCTGGTGGAACAGAATTGGCGGGCTCCGGCGGGACTCTCCGGCGTGACCCAAATGCCTGAAGTGGTTTTCCAGGTGGCCCGCGACGGCCGCCCTTCCATGGCCCAACTCAAAGTCAAATCCGGAAACCCCTCCTTGGACCGCATCGCGCTCCGGGCTGTGCAGGCGGTTTCCACGTTTCCCCCGGTGCCCGACGTCTGGCCCGAGGACAAGGTGGTGGTTCGCTATGTGCTTCAATACTCCGTTCAGTAGGGTCTTCCCTGCGATCGCCTTGCTGTGGGCTGCTGTTCCTGGGCAAGCCCAGGAAGACTTCGTTCTGCGTTCGGACGCGACGGAAGCGCTGGTTGGCCTGGTCGTGATTCCGTTCGACGGGGTGGACAAGGTCGCCGATTACGCCGACGTCGCCAAGCCGGAAGAGATCCTGCGCGCCGATCTCGATTTTTCAGGGAGATTTCGCGTTTCCACCGCCGCCAAATGGGATTCCCTCGCCTTTTCCAAACAAGGCGCCACCACGGTTTTGACAGGCACTGTCAAACCGGGTGCCGTGGAGGGGGAGGTGGACATCCAGTTTCGGCTCATCGACGCCTCCTCCCGGGACAAGCTTCTGGAGAAAACCTACTCGGGCCGGAAAAAGGATCTGCGCCGCCTAGCGCACCGTTTTTCCGACGATGCGGTGTTTCAGATTTTTGGCGAACGCGGCATCGCCACGACCAGAATCGCCTTCACGCGAGGTAGGGAGGGGCACAAGGAACTCTGGACCATGGACTACGACGGCTTCGGTGCCCAAGCCGCGACCAAAAACGGCAGCATCAACCTGAGTCCGGTGTGGGATCGCGACGGCGGGTTGATCTGGTCGTCCTACATGGGAAAGGACGGCGCCCATCTGTGGCGGATGGAGAACGGAGGAAAGCCGACTCGATTCCTGCCCAGTGTACCTGGAATGCAAATTTCCGCCGCCCCCAGCCCGATCGATGGGGAGCTGGCGCTGGCGGTGTCCATCGATGGCCAGACGGAAATCTACCGGTCCTACCCCAACGGCAAGCCTGTCCGACTGACGTTCAATCCCGCTTTGGAAGTGAGCCCGTCGTGGTCGCCCAACGGCTGGGAGATCGCCTTCACTTCCGACCGCACCGGAAGCCCCCAAGTGTATGCCATGGACAAAGACGGTGCCAATCTCCGACGGATCACCTGGATCGGTGGATACAACGACCAGGCGGCATGGTCTCCCGCCGGCGATCGGATCGCGTTTGCCAGGCAAGCCGGCGATTTCCAAATCCTGACCATCTCGCCCGACGGCGGCGAGGAAAAATGGCTCGGTCCAGGCGAACAGCCGAAGTGGTCGCCCGATGGCCGTCACCTCGTGTTCACACGCCGGTTCGGCACCCGATCCGATGTCTGGATTTGTCGTGCGGACGGGAGCGGGACGCGACAGATTTCCTTCCACGGCGATGCCAGCCAACCGGCCTGGTCCAAGTAACAGCCTTCCCCCCCTGGCCGCACAGGGTGCCAACTAGTATTTATGCTTTACACATGACTTGATCCAAACGGAACCACTCCATCGTCGGAGTGGTGAACCATGTCCCCCAAAACTCCTGAAGGAGCCTCTATGAATCGGAAATACGCGCTTGTCCTGACTGCGGTCGGAGCTTCCATGCTCATCGGCGCCTGCACAAAGACGGAAATTGTCACGCCTCCTACTCCCCCGCCCCCGCCGCCGATGGAAACCGTCGTGGTTCCTCCTCCTCCCCCGCCCCCGCCGCCGCCGCGCGACACCGTCGCCGAGCGTCGCGCCCGCTTGCAGGGCCTCATGGCCGAAGCTCTCAAGCCCATCTACTTCGATCTCGACCAGTCGAACATCAAGCCAGAAGGCAAGGACATTCTGACCAAGGTCGGAAGCCTCCTGAAAGAATACCCCGAACTGTTCGTGACTGTAGAAGGCAACGCCGACGAGCGCGGATCCACCGAATACAACCAGGCCCTTGGAGACCGTCGCGCCGCGTCGGCCAAGAAGTGGCTCGAATCCTTCGGCGTGAAGTCCACCCAGCTCAAGAGCATTTCCTACGGCAAGGAAAAGGCTGCCAACGGACAGGATGAATCCACTTGGTCCAAGGACCGCCGCGACGATCTTCCCGGAGAAATCCGCTGATTCGCAAGCGGAACATCCTATGGTTGGGCCTGCCCTTTCTGGGGGCGGGCTGCGCCCAGATGGATCTGATCCATGCGGAAGTACGGGCCAATCGGGGTGAGACGGCAGAAACGGCCCGCAAGGTCGATTCCGCCCGCGCCGATTTGGTGCATGTGAACGCGAAGCTCGCCGAAATGGGAGTCAAATCCGGCGATGAGGTGAGTCGCACGCGCGCCGACCTGCAAACGGCCATCGCGCAGATGACCTCCGAAATGCAGAAGATCACCGCCCAGTTGGAGAATACCCAGCTTCGGCTGACCGATCTGGATCGTCAGCTTGGCACATTGCGGGCTCGCCCGTCCAATGGCAAGTCGGATACCGGATCGAAGGCCAATGCGGGCGCCAACGTCCTGGAAACCGCGATTGCAACCGCCCAGGAGGACTTCTCCCGGGGCCGGTTCGATCTTGCCTACCGCGGGTTTTCGGAAATTGTCGCCCGGGATTCCTCGGGTTCCTTGAAGCCTATGGCTCTGTACAAGATGGGCGAGTGCCGTTTTGCCCAATCGAACTGGGACGAGGCGCGCACCCTGTATCTGAAGGTGGTCCGGGAGTTTCCCAAGGACCCCGCGCGGTGTCCTGCCTGGTTCAAGCTCGGTCTGGTCTACAGCAACGGGAAGGCCCCCAAGGATCGGGACGAAGCCTGGGCGAAGCTCCAGAAATCCTGCCCCGGCTCGAACGAAGCCCAGCGGGCGAAGGATCTGCTCGCCGGAAATTGACCAACCTGTGGCCTGCTTCGAACATTCAAAAAGGCCTCCGCACTGCGGAGGCCTTTTCTGTTGAAAGGGAATCTCGATGCGAACGATCTGTCGTCAGGCCTGCGAGGCTCTTTCGCAGGGGCCCAGGGAGACGCCTGCGATCTTGGCTAGTTCTTGGTTTGCGTGAGCACGTAGATGGTCAGTCCCGCGATCACCGTCCCAAGGATGAGATTGACGGCGCTGAGCATGTCCGTCACGGTGGTCGGCTTGGTAGGGACCTTGAAGGGAACGATGACTTCCGACCCGGGAGTCGGTGAATCGGCGATTCCGTTGTCGCGCGTCTGGATCGTTCCGTCCGCATAGCGCACATAGACCCGCTCGGCGTCGGCGCTGTCGGAAAATCCACCCGCCTGCTGGATGTACCACCGCCAGGATTTGTCCTCGCGCCACAGGATGTTGGCTGGGCTGTTCACACGACCTCGCACAAAAACCGTTGCTGGCCGTGCAGGAACGAAGATAGAATCCCCCGGATGGAGAGCAAGATCGTTTGTGCTGCCCGGCTCCGACAGAGCCAACGGAAAGTCGATCTGGATTCGGCTGTAGCTGGAATCTGTCATGCGAAGGAAACTCGCTCCGGAGAGGTATGCCTCCTCGCGCAAACCACCGATCCGCTTCCAAAGGGAGGATAGTCGCTCACCGTTGGACTCCAGTGCGTAGACACCTGGCTGGACCACCCAGCCTCTGACCTGGATCAGATCCAAGGAGCGAGCGCGAGGGTTCAGCGGCACGGCCAAATGCGCCTTGGGGAAAATCGACCGATCCGCCTTGCCACTGGCCAAGCCGGTGTCGATCTGGAAGACTTCGATTCGCGAAGGCGCTCCCTCCTGTGGCGTTTCCAATCGCAGGTTCGAGAGGTCCGCGCCCCAGATTCCACCGCCGGACATCAGGATCAAATCCTTCGCGGTCATGCCTTCCCGCCACGGATAGTAGCCTGGCCGGCGAACCGCGCCGGAAACTCGTACCGAATCGTGCAAGGTCATTTCTGTCCAGTCGAAGACAACCAGGCTGTCCCCGTTCTGAAGCAGGCACGTATCGGCTTGGGTCATGGAAAACCGTTGGAACGAACGCAAGTTCCCGGTGGTTCGACGGGAAAGAATCACTCTCCCTTCGAAGGCGTCCCTTGTCGGCCCGCCCGAAAGTCCGATGAGATCCGATGCCCGCATCCCTTCGCGAATCGGGTAGGCGCCAGGAAATCGAACTCGCCCGACGATCGCCACCGTGGCCAATGCCGGGTCGTTGCCTGGGTAGACCTGCACGACATCCCCGTCTCGAAGCGGCGCAGGAGCGCCCTCCAAAACCGCGGCTGGAGTCGGCAAGGTAAGGAAATCCCTCCGGCCATTTTCGAAGATTCTTTGTACCACGATGTTGGTGGTCGCAGCTGTGCTTTGCAATCCCCCTGCATACCCCAGAAGTTCCTTGGCTCCCTCGGAGACCAACAACTCGTAGATCGCAGGGCGGCCCACATCCCCTTTGATCTGCACGAGCGGCCCGTGCGGGGGCACGAGAACGACGTCTCCATCCTGGAGCGTCGGAGCCGTTGACTGGCCTCTAAACAGAAAGTCGTACAGGTCGGCCTTGATCCTGGTTTTGCCGCGAACGATTTCCACCACGCGCTCGGATCCGATTGCCGTAGGTCCTTTGGCTTGGTAGACGGCAGCCAAGAGGGACGTGTTCCCCGAAAGCAGAAAACTTCCCGGCTGTTCGACATGCCCCACCACGAAAATTCGCACCTGCTTGAGCTTGCCAAGGGTCAAATCCATCTGGCCGGCACCGATCCCCGCGTAGATCCGGTTGAGGCGCTTGCGCAAAATGTCGGAGGCGGATGCAAGACTCTGCCCGTTGAGCGAAACGACGCCGACACCTTCGAGATGGATCTGGCCTTCCCGATCGAGAACCAGTTGGTACCGCCCCTCTTTCTGGCCCCAGATGGTCAGGATGATTTCGTCGCCCGGCCCAAGCAAATACCCCTCGCCCACAGCTCCGGCGTGGGAGGCGAACATGCTCGGATCGGCTCTTTTGAAAATGGATCGGCCGTATCTCTCCAAGCCAGAGAGCGAATCCCCGCGGGAAGTGATGCTGTCCTGCAAGGATCGCGAACGAAAGGATCTGCGCGTGCTGTCGATCGGCAATGCAGATTCCCCGGGGTCTACCGTTCCGGAACGATCGACCACGGCTGATGGCGCCCCATCGGCCCCGATCCCCCGAGCTCCGACCGCTCCCGCTGCGCTGCGTTCCGCACGCATGCGATCGATCGAAGCGAAATCTTCGGGCGAAAGCGTCTGGGCCGTGGCTGCGATCGGCAAAACCATCGCTACGGCAAAGCTCAGAATGTGTCGTATCGTGGCACCCATCATCTTTTCGCTCGATTGTATGTGTGAGAACAGCGGGCTCTAAAATTAGTCGTACCGGCGTGCAAGCAAACAACGCTCCCTGCAAAGATCTCGCCGCCTGCGCGAGTCTTGGCGAGGCCCGTTGGCCAGAAGGTTCTAGATTGCCCATCCCATGGACGACCAGCCCGAGAATCCTACCGAGGAGCTCATCGCCGCCTCACCGGAAATCGAATCCCTCCCGGAATCGATCGTACCTCCCCATGATCCCGCACCAGCCAAGGTTCCGCTCGAACCCGGCCTGAGCCTTCCAGAATCGTTCGAGGAAGAACTCGATCTGGAAGAACCAACCATTCCTCGGCCCTCCGACGAAATCCTTCTGGAAGCGGCTCTGTTCGCCTCGACCGAACTTTTGACGCTGCGCCACCTCAAGGAATTGGTGGATCCGTCTCTCACCGCCGCGAAAGTCCAAAAACTCGTGGAGTCCACCAATCGCCGCCTCCTGGCGGGTGGGCATCCCTTCGAGGTCATTTCGGCTGCAGGGGGATGGAGATTGCGAACCCGGCCGGAACTGTATCCATGGTTGCGTGGCATCTTCAAGGAAGTACAGGGCAGGAGGCTCTCGCAAGCCGTTCTGGAAACCCTCGCCGTGGTCGCCTACAAACAACCCATCACCAAGGCCGAGATCGAAGCCGTCCGCGGGGTCAGCGCCGATGGGGCGCTGAAAAAACTCCTGGAAAAGCGCCTTGTGACGGTTTCCGGCCGCACGGATACCCCCGGGCGTCCGCTCACCTATGGCACGACCCGCGAATTTTTGGAGTACTTCGGAATCTCCAAACTGCCGGACGACCTTCCGCGCTTGGCGGAATTCGAAGAGCTGGTGCAGTCCCGAGCGCTGCTTCCGCAAGTCGCGCCGGGAGGGATCCTCCTGCAACAGGAGCAGATCGACGAATGAGCTGGGTCGATCTGACCCATCCCCTTTCGGAAAGAACTCCGACTTGGGAAGACGCGGAGTTGTACCAGCGGGAAACCGTCTGCACCATCGATTCCGGATGTCCCGTCCGAGTCTCCCGCATCACGTCGAGCACCCACAATGGCACCCATCTCGACGCTCCGGCCCATTTTCTCGAGCACGGACGCTTCGTGGAAGACCTTTCCTTGGATGTCCTGGTTGGACCAGCCTGGATCGCACAAACCGCAGATGCCGCCATCCTTGATGCTCCCCTCCTCGAGAGCCTCCACATCCCACCGACAGCCAGACGGATTTTGTTCAAAACCGCCAATTCCAAACGCCGACTGATGCATTGCTCGAAATTTTCACGCGATTACGTGGGCCTGGAAACATCCGGAGCCCAATGGCTGGTGGATCGGGGCGTGATGCTGGTGGGCCTGGACTACCTCTCCGTCCAGGCATACACGGCCAGCGACGATACCCACAGGATTCTCCTGGCAAACGACTCGATCCTGGTCGAGGGCCTTGATCTGGATCGAGTCTCCACAGGTTGGTGGGACCTGGTCTGCCTTCCCTTGTTGGCCCGAGAGCTGGATGGAGCCCCCGCCAGGGTGATCGCGAGAGCGATTCCCTAAGCTTCGGGGTCGGGTCCGTACAGCCAGAAGAAAACGAAACCCGCTGCGGCCACTGCCGCCGTGGTCCAGCAGACTGCAGCCAGTCCGAACCACTTCCAGATCCACCCCGATAGGAACGACCCTGCCACACTCATCACCCCCCCGTTGAGCAAGGCGGCAGCAGCCGTTCCAGAAGCCAATCGATCGGGGGGAAGCATCCGCGAAAGGGCGAGACTTTGACCGGTGAACACCCCGGCAACCATGAGGCCATGCAGGGACTGGGCCACCAAAAACCAGCGAAAATCCCCGGCCGTCGCCGCCAGCGCCCAACGCAAAGCCGTTGCCCCCAGGCCAAGCATCACGAATCGCTTGAGTCCGAAGCGATGGACAAAAGGGATCGAAAGCAACATGAAGAGAATTTCGAATCCCGTCGCCACGCTCCAGGCCCGCGCGATATCAGCCTCGGACCTTCCCAAAGGGCCCGTCACCAGATGCGGCAGGATGCTCACGCCCAGAGAATTGCAAAAAAAACCGATCCCACAACCGAAATACAACGGCATGAGCTTGGGATCCCAGAGATAGGCGATCACCTGCCGGAAACGAAGCGAATGGGCCGGGGCGAATTTCCGGCCTCGCGCCCCCAACAGCATCAAAAACGGCAATGCGGCCAGAAGGCAAGCTCCCATCGCCAGATAGGCCTGGTCCAGCGACATCTTCGACAACGATCGGGAAAGCCAGAGCGAGACCAGCAAGAAGCCCAAGGTTCCCATCGTGCGCATCGCCAAAAAGCTCCCCGGCCCGGCTTTCGTCGCGGAAAGGACGAAGGATTGGGTCATGGGTGCCACCGGGCTGAAAGCGACCTGGATCAAGAAGTAACCGATCATCAGCGGCACCAAGCCGTGCAGGTGCGGAAGGAGGGCCAGACCGGCTGCGCCTGCGATGGAATAGAAGGCCAGGATCCAACGAGGCTTGGCGAGTCGATCGGTCCACCAGCCGGCAAGCAGAGGGCTGAACAACGAGGCCAGGCTGCCCAGGGCGAGCACGGTGCCGATTTCCACCTCGCTCAATCCGCGCAGATGGAACAGGCGCGGATTGAATTGGATGTGCACGAAGGCGCCGAATCCGAACATCATGCCCAATCCACCCAAAAGCCTTGTGCCGTTGGGCTTGCGACCTGGGATCGATTCCCGGGGCAGGCTCAATGCAGGATCTTGCCCCACGAGGGCAGGTCGAGCGTGGCGACGACCATGACCGAGGCTTCGACGATTTCTGTCACAGCGCCCAGCGTGGCTCCGGTCATTCCGCCCAGCAGCAGTCGAATCCGGAAGGACATCGCCAAAAACAGGACAAGCCATACGACCATCGCCACGGCGGCACGCTCCGGACCCAGCTGGAGCAACAGCGCCATCGGAGCCATGGCGGCGATCACCCGCATCCACTTGCGATCCCCACCGAAGGCGCTGATGGCAACCCCGGACTCCTTGGCGTAGGGCGACAAGCATGTGGCCAAAAGTTGGGAGGAGCGCCCCATCATCGGGGCGCAGAACAAGGCGACCGCGGCGCGGTCGACGGGAAGGTTGTCCAGCGCCACCACCTTCACCGCCAGCACCCCGAACACCGCGGTCATTCCCAAGGGACCGATGTGCGGAGTCCGGAGCACCTCGTGCATGTGGCTTCGCGAGCGCCACGAAAGCAAGGCTTCGGAACTGTTGGCCAGCCCATCCAGGTGCACTCCGCCAGTGATCCAGGTCCAGGCGAGAACCGTGAGCAAGGAAGCGATCGTACGTGGTGCGAATTGGACTCCACCCCACCAGACCAGGCACAGGAATCCACCAATGAACAAACCCACCACGGGAAACCAAAGCACCGCTCTCGACAGATCGAAATTCCTCCGCCCGGGGGTGCGGAGAACCGTCAGATAGCCGAGGGCGGCTGGCAGACTCATCGGCGGCGCAAGGCCTCGACCGCCTGCTTGATCCGCTCGGCTTCCGATTTTTTGCACACCAGCGTCGCGTCTGGGGTGTGGACCACGATCAGGTCCTCGATTCCCAGGCAAACGATCTTGTGCTGGGCAACTTCGCTGACCACGATGTTGCGCGAGCTGTCGATGGAAAGCAAGTCCGCCTGGGTCCAATTCCCGTCGGGATCGCGAGGCAGGACTTCCTCCAATGCGACCCATCCTCCGACATCGTTCCATCCGAAATCCGCCACCGCGCAGCGAACGTCCGAGGCTTTTTCCATCACCCCGAAATCGATGCTCACCTTGGGCAGCGGCTCGAAGGCTGCCTTCAAGGCCGCCTCGAATCCCGGCGTGCCCCACGCTTGGGCTGGGGCTTGCATCGCCTGGAAATGCTGGGGCAAGTGGGTCTTGATTTCCGCGAGGATGTCGGTGGTGCGCCAGACGAACATCCCGGAATTCCAAAGATGTTTTCCGGAAGCAAGGAAGGTCTCGGCCGTGGCGGCATCGGGTTTTTCCCGGAAAGCGGCAAGGCGGTGGAGCGGAGCATCGCGGCGCTCGCCCAGCTTCTCGCCCAGCTCCAGGTATCCGTATCCGGTGGCCGCTTGGCGCGGACGGATGCCGAAGGTGTACAGCCCACCCTCGTCGCGCGCGGATTCGGCGGTGGCCAGGAGCACTTCGCGAAACCGGGCGGCAGGCTCGATCGTGTGGTCGGCGGCGAGGATGGCCAGCACCGCGCCGGGCCATTTTTTGTCAACCAGCGCGGCGGCCAGGGCGACGGCGCCCGAAGTGTCGCGGGCCATCGGCTCCCCGATGACATTTTCTGGCGGAAGCTCGGGAAGTTGCTCGCGCGCCAGATCCTGGAAGCGGGCATTGGTGAGCACCAGGATCCGCTCGGGGGGAACGAGCCCCTCGAGACGATCCCGCGTCACCTGCAGCATGGTCCGCGAGCCGGTCAGATTCAAAAACTGCTTGGGGCGGTCTTCGCGGCTCATCGGCCAAAAACGGGTCCCAGACCCACCGGCCATGATCGCCACAACGAGGTTTTTCATCTCCGACACCGCGCGACTCCTTCCATGAGATCCCCATTCGGGGTCAGGCCAATGTAGCCTATTGGCGGAAAAAACATCGCCTGCGCAAGCGCTCGCCGGGGAAGGACGCGCTTCACTGCGGCACGGGGAACCGGAGAGTGACCCGCGTGCCGGTTCCCGTGTTGGCGATCTCCGCCTGGAACCCGAAAATCGTCTCGGCGGTGGGATCCAACAGGATCTGCAGGAAGACACCATGCCCCTGGCCGCGCTTTTGGGAAATTCCGCGCCCGACGTGCTCCAGGGGAAAACCGCCGCATTCGTCCTCCAGCCGCAAACACGAGTCCATGCACACCAGTCGGACCTTGCGGGGTCCGCCGAGCGCTCTGGCAGCCTCGATGGAATTGTCCATCAGGTTCTTGAGCACCGAATAGAGGATGTTCCGGTTCACCCACAATGGCTTGGCCTCCGAGAGGTCCTGGGAGTATTCGATGGATGGATCTCCCGTGACATGGGCAATCCGACCCAAAATCTCCGTGATGGACACCCAATCCCTGGATTCGAAAGGTCGAGTGTCCACAAGGGATTCGATGCACTCCGTGAACCCGGAAAGGGTATCCAGGAAGAGGATTGGATCCTGCCGGAACCGCGCGGTGGCCAGGACCTGCATCTTTTGGAGTTCGTTGCGTACATCGTGCTGCGTTAGCGTATTGGCCATCCGGAACACTTGACGCAAAATGGTGGCCTGCCGCTCTGCGGATTCCAGGGTGGTGGCGTTCACGTGGAACAGTTTATTGGAAAGGACGCTGATCCCCACGAACAGCAGAAGGATGTAGAAGTACTCCAGCGCTTGGAATCGCTGTAAAAACAGAAGTTGCAGAAATGGCATGGCCGTGAAGACGACGATCGCCCATCGCAGGAACTCCGACTTCAGGATGGTGTTCACGTTGAAGAACAAAACCCCCATCAGGATCGGCAGATACAGGACATAGTCTTCGGGCAGGACGAACACGGCCACGGAAATGACCACCATCCCCACGATGACCAGCGCGATGTATCGCACCCGATACTCGGAGTGGTCGTACTCTCGCGAGCGAAAAAGACACTCGAGGATCATGCCGAGATACACCGAGCAGGCGAACACGGCGAGCACCGGCCCCACTCCGGGCACCAGAAAGAATGTCCCGGAATGCACCATGACGGCGATCGCGCCGGAGCCGAGGAAAAATTTACGGCTGTAGAAGACCCGCTTGCTGGAACCCGTTAGCGCGATCACACGCCGAACTTGCGAACGAGTCGATCGAACGCGTCCATCATCAGGCAAGCGCAGAGAGGACAACTCGTGTACATGATCCACTCCTCGACCGGCACGCCCAGGACCCATAGGCCCAGCAGCCGGTTCTCGTTGTACGCCCAGAACCCGACTCCAGCGCATAGCGCTCGTTGGGATAGGCGATGACGACAAAAACCGCTGCGGTCCATCCCACGGCTTTCCGGGAGCCCTTGAATGAACGGGCGAGCCAAGCGATCATGGCCAGGATGATGACCTGCAACCAGAAGTAGGCGGGCTTCTTGGCCCCTCGTTCGTACTGTCGGTCGTTCTGGACGACCACGCCCGATGTCTCGAGATAGTCCGTCCGCAACACCATGCTGACGACATTCAAGACCAAAGCGAGTCCGACCGAAATCAAGCCGAACCTCAGCAAAGACAAACCTCCTGCTCGATCGATTGCAATTCCTGCAGCAGGGCTCGCCAACGAATCGGCTTGCGATGCACGGAGACCCCTTCCTTGGCCACGGAAAGGATCGCTTCCTCATCGGCCCCCGTGATCAACATCACCCAGCAATTCCCGGCGGCTCCCAACCGCTTGGCCAACGACAAGCCGTTCAGACCTGGCATGTTCCAATCCGTGATCAAAACATCGTATGAGTATGCTTCCAGAGCCCTCTGGACCTCGGCTGCCGAGAGAGCGCAATGGACCTCGTACTTCTGCCCAAGCATCTCCATGAACACCTCGACAATCAGGGGTTCATCGTCGACGACCAGGATCTTGAGCTTGTCTCGAGGCATCTGAACCACCTCTTTCCGTGGGTCCGATGGATTTTGCGCAAACGTTCGAAGGGGGCTCCGAACAGCAGAAAGTACCCACGACAGGTACGCAATAATCCCAAAACGGATCGATGGTTAAAGGGTTTGCAGGAAAACGAACGTGGCGAGGTACCCAAAAAGGTACCCGGCGAGGGGGGGATACCCTCCCGCCGCACCCAAACCAAGGTAAATCCATGCAAACCGAATCCGTCCTCTCGTTGAGCCTCGACAACCTCCGCGCCTCACGCGCCCCGCTCTTCCACCAGTACCCCCGGCAAACCAATCCCCAGGGCGCCTTCGTGGAGCTCTCCGAAACGGGCGAGGTGTCCGCCGATTGGAACGGGGAGATTGGAAACGGGGTTCCCGCCGCCGTGTGGCACGGTTGCGACCTCCGGTTTCCCGTCGCGTGCTCCGTGGCCGGTCCTGCCCTGGCCGACTACCTCGAGGGCGAGGAAGGCCGCTCGCTCCTCTCCCGGATCCACCAGGGGCATTCCGTGGAGTGGGACGGGTCCAACCACGTCGGGCGCCTTGACGAGGACGCAAGCGCAGCACGCGAGGAACTGGAAGCCGCTCTTCGGGAAGTGGAGCAAGCCGACGTGCAACGGATCCAAGATTGGATTGGTTCGTTGCCGTGGTTCGACACCTGGCCGGAAGCCGACAACCTCCGGCAAGCCGTGGAAGGGTTGGAGCGGGTCGCCCACCAGGACGGAACCACGCTCAACGGGGACTTGGAAGCCTACCTCCTGGACCAGGCCATGGAACGACACCTTCGGGAGGAAAGGCTCTCTCCCCACCAGCTGGAAGCCCTCCAAAAAGCGGGGAAGGTCTAGGGTCCGTCCAAACCTGGATACCCTGCGTTGAAGTCAGGGTATCGGGAAAGGTGCAGGCCGGACAGAACTTGGATCGGGGGGTCGGTTGAAGCGACTCCCTTTGCCGAAGCGGTCAGTCCAGGACGGCTTCCAGGGGGACACCCTTGTGTTGGCTCACAGATCGCAAGATCGCGTGCAGGGTCCCCAAGCGCAAAGGCTTGTGCTGGGGAATGGATAAGCGTTGTGGGGAAGGGTCGTCCGTGTCCAGAATCGCGTGACTTCCGGTCTGATGGACCTTCCGATACCCCCAGTCACGGCAGAGGACCTTGACCAGCTCCGACCCGTTGAGGTCCCGGGGGAGCTTCACGCCACAGCCAAAAGCTCGTCGCGAACCAGGTGCAATCGAACGCGAGCCGGTGCCGGGCGATCAAAATGCCAAGCCGTGACCGCATCCGTGACCGCTTCGCGCAGCTCTTCCCAGGTGTCCCCTTGGGTGAAGATCGGCTCTTGCAGGCATTCCGCCACAAAACCGCCGTCCTCCTCTTGCGTCACGCTGAAAACCAGTTCGTTCATGCCCTTGAATATACCCTAGTCTGAACCAAGGTTGTGGCCAAAGCGCTTTGCTTTCGTCACGCTTCGGACCTCCCGTCAATGTGACCCCTCAGGCGGGTTTTTGTGCGGGGTCATAGCACCGCGATGGGGTGCACCCCCCAGGAGGACCCAAGCCATTGGCGACCACCTGGCCATTGGTGGCGCCGTCCGTGACGGCTTCGATGCCCCGCGCCCACGTCGCACCCATGGAGGGCTCCCAGGAGGGCGAAGCAAGTCGGAAACACGAAGGCCCCCGGGGATCACCTCGAGGGCCTTTCGCGTACTTGGTCGCGTTCGCTTCCTTGAGCAACACCAAAGGAGCTTGGTCAACATCGATCCTCGCCATCTTGTCCGGAAGCGTCCGACAGAATCCAACAGGCGGGATCTTGACCATCTTGACCATGTTTTTGTGAGTCACCTAATCGTGGTCAACATGGTCAACATCATTCCAAAACGGTACCCCCTTCTGGTCTGGTGGAAGTGACCAAGCGTATCGAATTCCCTCCACCTTTGGCGTACCTGGTTTGATCCCAATGGTCTCCCTTGCTCTCCGAAGTGTCCGGGACTGGACCCCCGCTTCCTTCGCTCTCTGTTCGATTTCCTTTGGCGCCAACGGTCCCCCGGCCAGTTCCTCGCGCAGGAAGGAAATCGCTTCGGACAATGCCCTCCATCGCTTCCGCCCCCTTCCGCCGCATCCAGAATCTCCGCCGCCGTGCCGTCCAGGGAGGCACCCCAACGAACCCGGGAGGCCTTGATTTCTGGATAAGCATCTAGGGGCACCTCTTCGAGATCGTACCCGAATCCGCCAAAATCCTTGCCAATGTTCGATTTTGCCCGGGCGAAGATGCACGACGACTCCCCTTCCGCAGCTTTCTCGTTCTTGGACGCGACCAGGACCAGCCGAGCCAATGCACCGAACGCGACGCTTCCCGTCACCCGTTCCAAGGGGTTGCCACCGCTCGTTCCTTTGGAGAAGTGGGTAATTCCCAGGACGGCGCAACCGAACCGATTGCCGATGTCCACGAACGGTTGAAGAGAACGGCGAACTTCCCCGTTTTGGTGGGAATCCCCGGCCACAGCGGAGACAATGGAATCCACGATCACCAACCGCACGTCCCGAAGTTGCCTCACCTTTTCGGAAAGCAAAGGAAGATCGGTTGCCGGGTCGAATGAACGGTCCTCTTCCGCGTCTCGCACCGTCTGGACGAAAGCGACCTTCTCCAGGTCGGCCCCGACAGCGTGAAGGCGAGGGACTAAGGTATCCTTGGGATCATCCTCCCCCGTCCAGATCAGAACCCGACCAGGAGCCCCGCACCGGCTTCCATCGGGAAAGGATCCCCCTCGGGAAACCGTCGCCGCTAGGGACATCGCCAAGGTGGTTTTTCCCGTCCCAGCGCGACCACCAAGGATATGGAGTTTCCCGGCTGCAATCCAACCTTCCCACAACCAAGAAATCGGTTCCGGGACTACGTCGCAAGCCCAGACGAGGCCAACGCCGGATTCCGTCGCAACGCTCTCGCGCTCCGCTTCCTTCCTCTTCGCTTCGAGTGCTTGATCCACGGTCATGCGGCCACCTTCCATTCCTTCACGGGGAGGGCGCCAATTTCCGACAAGCAACCAACCCGCAGGAAGTCCACCACGTCACCTTTGGGGGGTAGGCCCATTGCTTCCACGTCCAACGTCACCACAAGGGCGCCCAGGCCTTCGAGGATCCGGTGAACCCCTGCCATCGCCTCCAAGCCGGGCCCGTCGTTGTCGGGCCACAGAACCACCACCCGGCCAGCCAAAGGCGACCAGTCGGCAGCGTGGACGGATTGCGAACCGTTGGGCCAGGTCGTGGCGATGTAGCCAGGACATTCGAGCGCATCGGCGCAAGCCTCCCCTTCCACCACGACAACAACTTCCGACGGATATTGTCCGAGTTTGTGCAGGCGGTAGAGCGGTCGGGCACCGTGCGGAATCTCGGGCATCTTCCGGATGAATGAACCACCCTCTCCGCGATGGAATGGAATGGGCATCTTCTCCCCGTTCTCCGGATGCTTCCAACGGGCGATCCACCACCAGGGCGAACCGTCGGCATGGTTGTACTCGTGAACGGCTTGGAGGCGCATTCCAGGGCGCTTCGGAAGGGACAACGCGAAGGCTTCAACCTCCGCAGGAACAAAACAGAATCGGCGTTCATTCACCGGGCACCTCCACGACGAACGCCACCGGCCAGGCGCGAGGGGGGAAGGTCGGGAAGATCCTCCCAGGCGCCCAGGTGTCGCGCAGCCTGTCCAAAGGGGAGGCCGTGGCGCTGCATGATGAACGCGACCGGGTCGCCACTCCATCCGCAGGCCATGCACCGAACCCGGCCCGTCTCGAGGTTCCCCCGAAGGCTTGGGCGTTGGTCTTTGTGGAACGGGCACAAGCCCAGGTCAAACCAAGGGCCAGGGCCTTTCCAGGTAAAGCCCTCGGACGTGAAGAAGTCGGGAACATTGATCAAACCCCGGACAAGGTGCCCCCGGGGTCGCGTGGTGCGCGAGTCCATGGTTACGCCGCCTTCTGGTTAGGGCGAGCGGACACCCGGGAGTCGATCCAGGCTTGCACGGAAAGCCAGGCGGCCTACTGCCAGCTTCAGGGGGGAAGGTTCCGGCTTGCAGGTAGTCGTACAAGGTGGACTTCGGCAGGCCGGTCATTGCCCTCCACCTCCGGGCGTCGGACCAAGCGAGAGGGCGCCGCCGTGGGCGAGGCCTTGGGCACCGTGGGCAGGGTGATTCCACGCGAAGCGGCCAGGCGGGAAAGGGCGGTAGACGGTTTCTGTTCCATGTCGTTTCCCTTCCGCGTCCGGGAACCCCTGACCGGGCAACGACAAGTCAGCCACGGAAATTGGAACTAAAAGAGCACAGACACTCGCCCCGGAAGCCCCATTCTGTCAGGGTTTCCGGCGATTTGGGATCCCTAGCGGATGCCCTGGATCTCCCGGGCGGAATTCGGGCAGGTCCTTTGCGTGGTCTTGAATCCATTTCTTTGCGGCCCTCTCGGGATCGCTGCATTCTCCCATCAGTCCACGGTCCACAAGTTCCCGCGCCGCTTGGGGAAGGGTGGCGTCTGGAAGCTTCTCCTTGAGCGTAACCAAGACCTTAACCCGTGGAGCGTTCTTTTCTGTTTTCAAAACCTTCTCACGGCGCCGCTTTGCCTTCGCGTTCTCGATCTGTTTGTTTTTGCCATCCTTTCCCGTTGCAATCGAAGCCTTCAATTCGGCGAACTTAGCCTTTACCAATCCCCGTTGAAACCATGCGTCCCCAGCGGCTTCCACAGCATTCCGTCTCTTTTGCAATTCATTCATCCTGGCTTCGAGCATCAACGGGATCTTGCCAGAGTCGCGACACCTAACCCACTCCTCGATCAGAAGAAGCTCTTCCTTGGAAGGGAAGTATTTGGGTTGCCCTTGCACATCCCCACCCTTCAGCCACGTGGTCAAAGGATTTTTGCTCACCCCTCCCCCCTCTCCAACGTGTCCAGGTAGTCCGCCCAGGCTTGCATCATTTCCCGCCGGGCGTCGATGTGCTGGGTTCGGTTGTAGGCCGTGCCGTTGGAGTCCTTGACGGCGTGGGCAAGTTGCGCTTCGATGACGTGGGCAGGAAAGCGCAAGCGTTCATCCAGGAGCGTTCGGGCGATCGCTCGGAAGCCGTGGATGCTCTGGTCCTTCGAGGTGTAACCCATCGCTCGAAGGGCTTTCAATTGGGCCATGTTCGACAACGGGAAATGAGGCGACCGGGGGGAAGGAAAGACGTACTCGCTTTCCTCGTTGGTTTCGCGCAGCTCGCGCAGGATCGCCACCGCTTGGCGCGACAGGGGCACCAGGTGGGACCTTCGCTTGTTGACCGGCCCTTTCATCCGTTGGGCCGGAATGTCCCACAGAGCCCGTTCCAAATCGATTTCCGACCACTTGGCCAGGCGCAATTCCGACGGGCGAGTGAACACCAGGGGCACCAGGCGCAAGGCTCCACGGGTGGAAATGGCAGCACCACAACCGGCGATGTCCCGCAAGAGCTTCCCCACCTGCTGGGGGTCGGTCAGGGCGGCACGGTTTCCCGTCTTGAGCGGGGGAAGCCGCTTTTCCTTGTTGAAGGTCGGATCCTTGGAGGCCAGCCCCTTTTCCACGGCGTACCCGAACACCCCCCGGCAATGCCACAGAACCCGATAAGCTTTGTCGATCCGGCCCTTGCCGACAATCTGGCCGGTCAATCGATCGATGTCGGATTCCGTGACCTCGGAAACGGACTTGTCCCCAAAAACCGGGAACACGTCGTTATCGAACTTCTCCTGGATGTGCTTTCGGGAGATCGGCGAAAGCGGTTTGGTTCTCGCGTAGATGTCCAGCCAGGTGGAGGCCACCGACCGGAAAGTGTGGACCCCTTGACCCCGCTTGGCGGCGGCTTCCTCCTGTTTGCGGCGGCGATCATCCGCCGGGTCGATCCCCTTGGAAACCAGGTCGGTCCAGTAGGTCGCCCAATCCCTGGCCACCTTCACGCTGTTCTTGGGGTACCCACCCTGAATGGAGATCTTCCGCCGGTGACCGCTCAGTCGGTAACGGAATTCCCACTGTTTGGAGCCCGACGGGGACACGATCATTTGCAACCCCGGACACTTGCCGTCGGAGATCGCGTATTCCTTCGCTTCAGGATGTGCGTTTTCGTACTCCTTGGGCGAGGCGATGACCTCCCTTTTCCGGGGCTTTTCCTCCGAGGTCGGCTTTTGATCGGGCTTTGGCGGAATTTTGCCCATTGGGTACCCCGGCTTTTCAAGAAACCGGAATCGGCTTCCAAAAGGTACCCAAAAAGGTACCCACAGAAGCCAGAACCAGGGGTAACTTTTGGGAACGCTTCGGACGTTCGAGGGCAAAGAAAAAGGCCGGAACCCGCTATTTTACTGGGTTTTCCGGCCTTTCCTGGAATCTATCGATCTTCAACAAAGTACCCACGACAGGGATCGAACCTGTGGCCTGCGGTTTAGGAAACCACCGCTCTATCCAACTGAGCTACGTGAGCACACTCCCCTGCAGGGGGAGGAAGCGTCAAGATAATTCATGGCGAGCGGTTGTCCCCTGGTCCGGGTTGGAGAATATCGAATCGTTGGCCGGTTGCTTCCACCTCGAGTTGGACCGCGTCCAGGATCCATCTGCCGGAACTCTTGTGTCCATCGAAGAAAGCCATCCCTCTCCCTTTGGGCCCCTGAACCTCGTAGGACATCGAGGCTGTTCCGTCTCTTCCGCTATCCAAGATTCTGCCGCGCGGAGACTCGCCCTGGACAGGTCGGCCCAAAATCTCCGCCACCGTTTGGGACTTGTTCAATTCCAACAAGGACAGTTCGTAAACCTCGGACTTTTTCATCCCCGATTGAGCAACGAAGAACACGAGAAAGAAAACCCCCAAGAGGCTCCCCCAAAAGCCCAAGCCTACCCAACTCCAGATGCGCTGGGCCCGCTTGAACTGCGCCACGTTCTGCCATTTGCGATTTTCCCATGCCCAGCGATTCCCCTTGGCCCCCATGACGAAGGGAATGACGAAATTGACCAACGGAACGAACATCAGAAGTCCGAAGGCGGTGCCATTTCCCAGTCCCCAGATCCAATTGAGGAGAAAGGCCCCCCAGTTCCATCCACGAACTTCGGCGGGAAGATCCGAGCGCGAGTGGGTTGATACATCCAGACTCATGTCGGCTCCTTGTCGGCAAAGGCGGACCGTCCATTGGCGAGTCCACTCAGGTTCTATTTTAAGGACTTACCCATCCATTTTACCGCTTCCCAGGAGATTCGACATGGCTACGCCCGATTTCGTCTATCAGGATCCATTCCCACTGGGAGAGGACTCCACGAACTACCGGCTGATCTCCACCGAAGGTGTCTCTGTCACGGAGTTCGAAGGGAAGAAGATTCTCAAGGTGGCACCCGAGGCCCTGGAGCTGCTCTCCCGCACGGCCATGCACGACGTGAGCTTCTTCTTACGCCCCGAGCACAACGAACAGGTCGCCTCGATCCTGCGCGATCCGGAAGCCTCCATGAACGACAAGGGGGTGGCCATGGCCATGCTCCGCAACGCGCAAGTGGCCGCAGAAGGCCAGCTGCCCACCTGCCAGGACACCGGGACAGCCACCGTGGTGGCCAAGAAAGGCCAGCAGGTCTGGACTGGTGTGTGTGACGAGGAATTCATTTCCAAGGGCATCTATCGTACGTATACGGAAGACAATCTCCGCTACAGCCAGACCGTGGCGCTGGACATGTACAAGGAGATCAACACGGGCACCAACCTCCCTGCCCAAGTGGATGTCTATGCCACCGAAGGCATGGCCTACAAGTTCTTGTTCGTGGCCAAAGGCGGAGGTTCGGCCAACAAGTCGTATCTGTACCAGGAAACCAAGGCGCTTCTCAATCCGGTCAGCCTCAAAAAGTTCCTCGTCGAGAAAATGAAGACGTTGGGCACGGCGGCCTGCCCTCCTTACCACATCGCCTTCGTGGTGGGAGGCACCTCGGCGGAATCGGTCCTCAAGACCGTGAAGCTGGCCAGCGCCAAATACCTGGACCACCTGCCGACGAGCGGGAACGAACACGGCCAGGCGTTCCGCGACGTGCAGCTGGAACAAGAGCTTCTCGTGGAAGCCCAGAAATTGGGCATCGGTGCGCAGTTCGGCGGCAAGTATTTCGCCCACGACGTCCGCGTGATCCGTCTGCCTCGCCACGGAGCCTCCTGCCCTCTTGGCATGGGCGTCAGCTGCAGCGCCGACCGCAACATCAAGGCGAAGATCACGGAAAAGGGCGTTTTTGTCGAGCAGATGGACATGAATCCGGGCCGACTTCTCCCCGACATGGGAGGCAAAAAGCACAAGCACGGCATCGAGATCGACCTCGACCGCCCCATGTCCGAAATCCTCGCCGAGCTCGGCAAGCACCCAGTGAGCACGCCATTGTTGCTTAAAGGCACGATCGTTGTGGGGCGCGACATCGCCCATGCAAAATTCAAGGAGATCCTGGATGCGGGCAAGCCACTTCCCGAGTATCTGAAAAAGCACCCGATCTACTACGCGGGTCCGGCCAAAACTCCCGTCGGCAAGCCCTCAGGATCGTTTGGACCAACCACCGCAGGTCGCATGGACAGCTACGTGGATCTTCTCCAAGCCGCTGGCGGATCCATGGTCATGATCGCCAAGGGCAACCGCAGCCAGCAGGTGACCGACGCCTGCCAAAAGCACGGGGGATTCTACCTGGGTTCCATCGGCGGCCCCGCCGCTGTGCTGGCGGAAGAGAACATCAAGAAGGTCGAGTGCATCGATTTTCCGGAGCTGGGCATGGAGGCGGTCTGGAAAATCGAGGTGGTGGATTTCCCAGCCTTCATTCTGGTGGATAACAAGGGCAACGACTTTTTCAAACAGCTGGGCTGCTAGGATTTCTGCCCCGGCGGCGCATACTCCCCTCCGACATCCCCGTCCGACTCTCGACGTACCGACGCGTACGCCTTCGAGTCGGACGGGGACGATCGTCGGGTCGTCTGCATCCACCAGGACAGAAATCCATTCCCGGCGGCGCGTAAATCTCACCCGTCCTCCCACTGCGAATCGCGGCTCACCGACAAATACGCCTTCGAGTCGGACGGGGACGATCGTCGGGTCGTCTGCATCCACCAGGACAGAAATCCATTCCCGGCGGCGCATAAATCTCACCCGTCCTCCCACTGCGAATCGCGGCTCACCGACAAGTAAGCCTTCGAGTCGGACGGGGACGATCGTCGGGTCGTCTGCATCCACCAGGACAGAAATCCATTCCCGGCGGCGCATAAATCTCACCCGTCCTCCCACTGCGAATCGCGGCTCACCGACAAATACGCCTTCGAGTCGGACGGGGACGATCGTCGGGTCGTCTGCATCCACCAGGACAGAAATCCATTCCCGGCGGCGCGTAAATCTCACCCGTCCTCCCACTGCGAATCGCGGCTCACCGACAAATACGCCTTCGAGTCGGACGGGGACGATCGTCGGGTCGTCTGCATCCACCAGGACAGAAATCCATTCCCGGCGGCGCGTAAATCTCACCCGTCCTCCCTCTGCGAATCGCGGCTCACCGACAAGTACGCCTTCGAGTCGGACGGGGACGATCGTCGGGTCGTCTGCATCCACCGGAGCGAAAATCCTCCCTTCCCCAGCGGCGCATACTCCCCTACGACTCCCGAAGTTGACTCCGCTTCAATTCAGCCAAGGCGGTGCGGTCTGGCGCAGCCTGATCCGAAGCGGGCGCCATTCGGTGATCTGGCGGGTGGTCCGTCCCACATCGTCGCCTCCGTCGTCGATGCAATCCTTGAAGGACGCCACCTGGGCCGCCGGGGTGTTTCGGACCGAGAGGCAAAGATGGTCCGTGGTCGCACCCTGCGCGACAGCATCGAGATTCGGCAGGAAGGAGAGGATCTTCCAGCCCTTGGGAGCGGCATACCATATGGCTTCCGGCGAATTCCCCAATGCGATGGTCTTGTTCTTGGGATTGGTCTCCATCCGCTCGATGGCCGACATGAAACTTTGTCCGATCAGCAAGGTGGAGTCTGAGGAGAGCTTCAACCAGGCCTTGTGGACATAATCCGTGGGACGATCCGACTTGGTGTAGAAATCGCGGTCGCCGCCGATCAAAGGGGGATAGTAGGCGGGGGAAGGACCCAGCACCACATGGGTATCGACTTCCTGGGGCTTCCATGGAAGGATCAGGATTTCTCCGATCATCTGGGAATCAGGTCCCCAGCGGAACTGGATCTTGCCGATCTTGCGCTGGAAAAGGTCCTTCCCCAGGCCGACCAGGCTGAAGGTGGCCATGTAATGCGGCAGATTTCTCGCGATCCTGGTCTCGGGGATGGGCCAGACCCTTTCCTGGTCGTCGACCATGACCACATCGAATTTCCTCCCCCGGGAATCGAGGGCGTCCAATCCGAAACCATGCAAACTCACCGTCGACCAGCTTTCCGCATCGGAAACGGAAAGATTTACCGTGGTAGGCTCGACGGCGCACAACAGCGGCGGCACGTTCGCCCGCTCCACCTTGCACTCGGGACGATCGGCGACCACCACCTTGCCCCCGGAAACTTCCAGGCATTTGTTTTTCTTCAACTGTTTGTACCGCGACAGCATGCTTTGGATGGATTGGCGCGCTTGCCCGGAATAGCGATCGAATGTGCAACCGGCACCTGTATACAACTTGGCTGTGGAACGCCCCGCCAAGGTCGCGACATCGTTGCGCAGGGTTTCGTCCACCTGTCCTTGAAGTCCTCCGATGGTGCCTTCCAGATTCTTCACCACCGCCTGCCATTCCTTCGAATTGGAATTGAGGTCGGCAAGCGCCTGCTGGAAATTCGCCTCGATCTGGTCCACCGGGTCGGTCACGATGGGAGGCATCGGGCAGGCAAGCAGCAAGAACGCAGGAACGATCGAAACAAGCCGTTTGGTGAAGGCAGGCTGGGGCATTTGGACTCCTGTTGCGCGGCCACACCGGGTGCGATGCGGTCCAGGTGGAAACTGGATTCAAAACTCCGTCATGTCAAGATCGGGGCCTTCGACAGACCAGACACACAGAACTCGCAGAAAACACTCCGGAGCCCGTCTCGATGGCGCACCACAGGTGACATGGGGTCACCAGATGCGGGCGGATCCGTACGTCCGCAGGGCTTTGAGGAGGTACTTTCAAGGTTCATGCCTGCCTTGATCGGACATTTGGATTATCGGGAATGGCTCCGCAAGTTCTACGAAGAGCGGAAGGCCCAGGATTCATTCTTCTCCTACCGATTCCTGGCAGAAAAAGTCGGGATGGACCATTCCCTGTTGATCAAGGTCCTTCAAGGGGAGCGGCATCTTTCCGATAATTCGATCGAAGGCTGGATCAGCTACCTCAAGCTTGTCCAAAGGGATGCGGATTACTTCCGCACGTTGTTTCGGTTCTGCAAAACCAGATCCGCACGCGAGCGCACCCAGGCACTGGACCATCTCCTCTCGTTCCAGCGAACCAATGCGACAAGCCTGGAGGCTGACCAGCGGGAGTATTTCCGGGATTGGAAGCCCGTCGCACTCAGGGGCCTGCTTGGGCTGGATGGCACATTGGATGCCACCCAAGCCGGGGCTCGCCTCGACCCTCCGATCACTCCGGAGGAGGCACAGACCATTCTAGGTTTGCTGGAAAGATTGGGACTCCTCCGACAGGGGCAGGACGGACGTTGGTCCATCTCCAGCGATTTTGTGGAAGCTGGCCCGGACATCCCCAACCAAGTCATCCGAGACCACCAAAAGCAGATGTTCCATTTGGCCGCCGACTCGATCGATCGGCATCCCCCACAACACCGCCAAGTCTCCTCGGCGACCATCAGCCTGGCCTTGACGGACCTGCCCGAGGTAAGGGAACGGATCCGCTCCCTGCGGGACTCCCTCCTTCGCCTCGCCTCCGAAAGTCGCGACGCCGACCAGATCTTCCAGTTCCAGGTCGCCTTCTTCCCGCTGACCCAACCGGCCGCCGGCAAACGCAAGCGGAGGCTCCTCGCATGAATCGACACCTCCTTTGGTTCCTGCCGTGGTGCTTGCTGGGTTGCGGACTCGATAGGACAGAAATCGTCCCCGAATCGGGCAACGGCACGTCGACGGACAATGTTCTCACCCGCAAGATGCGCGTCGATTCCATTTTGCGCGACCTTCCGCGCGGGGATTCCGGGCCGTACCCGCTTTTGGTGCGCATGGATTCGTCCACGCTTTCGTTTCCATCGTCCTGGCAGGACGGTCGCGATGTCCGGGTGTTTCTCGACGACTCCATCCCCGTCGCGCATGCCGTGCGCGATTGGAGCGTTGCCTCGCAAAGAGGGAGCGTGTGGGTGAGGCTGCCGTCGTACTACACCCTCCATCGCACCGTCACGGTCCGGATCGGGCGCGACAGCTCCATCTCGAGGTCGAGCAAGACGGCGGTATGGGCTGGCGTGTCGGAATGGACTCGCTCACTCACCTCGACCATTCGCCTTGCGGAATTCGACACGGACTCCATCACCCCCATGACACCTTGCGGCTGCAACCAGTGGTACATCGGACGCTCCAAAAATGGCTCCATCGGCGTGTCGTCGGGAATCGAATTGGCCGGCAAAGGTCGTCCTGGCCGGGCTTTCCACTTGTCGTACAACACACCGCTCGGGGAATGGAACTTGGTCGGTACCCGGCTCGGGCTCGGCACCAACCACCTGGCCGCGTTGGATTCCATCGTATTCTGGGCACGCGGGAACGGGGTGATCAAAGTCGCCCTGGAAGACCACCGCGATACCACTGATTACTCCAAGGCATGGACGGCCGTAGCCCTCGATACGGCTTGGAGACGATATTCGGTCCCACCTTCGGACTTCGATTTGCAGGACCCATACTCGATGGGCTGGGAAGGGGTGAAGGACCGGGTCAGCACCATTTCGTTTTTTGGCCATACCGGCACGGACTTTTGGATCGACGGGATCGCGCTCATGGGAATCGCCCCGTCCGAGATACGTTGAGAAGGCTACTTTCCTTCCCCATGAGACGTCACATCCTTGCTGCCGTGGCAATCTTGATTTCGATGACTGGCTGCGGACTCAAAGCGGAGCGTTCCAATCTACGCAACTGCACGTTCGTCCCGCTTTCCTGGAATCCCATCGCCCAAACCGGCGATACCTTGCGTTTCACGATCGGGCTGGAAATCGGAAATCCCACCAGCCAGCCGGCGACACTTGATTCTTTCCGCCTCCTGGCTTCGACCCGCTCGCCCGTGGCGGTCCTCACCCACGGGTCCAGCCAAAAGGTGGCTCCCGGCGGGAAGGATACAGTGGAAGTCCAACTGGCCATCACGAAATCCGCCATCGCCGCGACGGCTCTGCAAATGGTTTTTTCGCCTCCCGACAGCCTGACCGTCGAAGGCGAGGCCTGGGTTCCCGGCATCCTTTGGGGTTGGAACCGCCATGAGGTCCGCACCCGCTTCGACTTGGGTCCCCACATGGATAAAATTCGGAACCTACTTGGGAAGGCAATCAAACCGTAGATTCTCTGGTACCGGTGAAACCTCTCGACCTAGCCCTTTTCCGAAAATCGATCGCGCTCGGGCTGTTCGGAGCCTCCTTGGTCTTCGCATCCACCCCCGAGCCAAGCCGCTTGCCTTGGATCCTCTCGCGAATCGACTCGGTTCCGCTGGCAGGATCAGGTTCGATCTCCCATTGTGCCGGCATGGAGGTCGTGCAACGCACCTTGCTGTCCCGTCGGGACTCGATCACCTCTCTGCGGACCTCCGGGCGCTCCCGGCTGGACTCCTGCAAAACACTGGCCCGCGGTCAAGACAGCATCTGCTCCAACAGCCTGCAGAGCCTGCGCGATTCGCTGAAATCCCTGGCAAAACGCGAATCGGTTTCCGGCGAAGAATTGAGACAGGAATCGTCACAATGCCCCGCCGGCGCCTGGGCGACTTGGCTCCGCTACCGGAGCCTGGATTCGACCTTGGCGGCGACGCCTGTCCTCGATTCCGGTGCCGATCGAAACCAAACGATGGAGGAGCTCGCCGAGTTGGGATGGACAGGAAACCTCGACGCGCTCCTGAACGGCACCGATCCAGCCAGATTCCGTCTGGATCCACTCGTCCAGGAATGGTTCACACGACCTTCCGCGAGCTGTCGTTGGCGCTTGCGACAGGCGTTTTTCCTGGAATGGACCGGTCGTGGCGATTCCGCCCACCGCATTCTCGAAAGCATTCTGGCGCCCGAACTCTGCGCGCACGAAGCGGCCTTGGCCAACCACTGGCTCGGGACGGATCCGAGGCTTGCGGGTTCACTTCGAATGCCTCACCTGCGAAAAGCGCTGCCTCGCTCCGATGTCCGCCCACGCAGCCTCGTGGAACTGGGAACCCTCCTGGCGGCGCAGGAACGATGGGAGGCCGCGTTCGACACCTTGGCGCTCGGCTTGCGAGCGGACCCGTTGCTGGTCTCGGCGGAGGCCATCGACAGCCTGGCGGGATGGGCCGACCGTGCGGGAATCGATCCGGACTCGCGCTTGGCCGACTCCGGCCCCCCGTGGCTTGACCAGCTCCTGATCGCGCGCTGTCGATTCCTCCTGGCTACCGGTCGCAGCCGCCTCGCCCAGGGGCTGCTTGCCGATTTCCGTCTTCGCTTTCCCAGGTCTTCCCACAGTGACGAAGCCCGCGAGCTTCTCGCGCGTTGCCGACGTTGACGGCCGGCTCCGAAGGAACCCATCACCTGGTGCGGGTGCGGGGTCTCATGGATCTCGCGAGCCGATGGTGCCCGGACGCCACGGCCGACTCGCGCGAGGAGGCCATCCGAAGGTTCGCGTTCGAATCCGCCCACGCCCATGGCCTCGCGTATCGCTGGTCCTTGCCGGTGGAACCCTCCGCGCCCACCGGCTTGGTCCGCCAGCTTCTCGATGCCGCCGAAGAACTCCTGGCAAGGGCGCCGGAGTGGGATTGGCCCGTGCCGGACAGCCCCATCCATCCCAGCGGATTCGGCATGGGGCCGGACAAAACTTGCGGCGTTTGCGCTTGGCTGTCCGCGGCAGGATGTGTCCAACTGGAAAACCGCGGGAACCCGCCGTCGTCTGTCGATGCGAGCACTCCTGCGTGTTCACGGTGGGAGCCCGTGGAGGCCGTGGGCGATTGCATCGCCTGCGGAGCTTGCTGTCGGGAGGGCTACGACTATGCTCCCGTCGAGGCCGATGAAGCGGCAGGTCTGCTCCACCCGCATCTGGTCACCACCAAGCCTGACGGAATGCGTCGTTTGGATCGCCCCGGCGGGCTCTGCGTGGCATTGGATCGTTCCGTCGGCAACAAAGGGTTTCCCTGCACCATCTACCGCAATCGGCCCAAGGCCTGCGCCCAACTCGCGCCCGGAAGCCTGGCCTGCCTCGTGGCGCGCAAGCGTGTGGGACTTTCGAGATAATCCCTCGCGCAGGCGGCGACAATCCTCCAAGCTTTTCCTAAACTTACCGTTCAGACATGCCACGACTCCTGCACTCCACACTGCATCCGGGAACCGCCGAGGACTGGATCGCGGGACTTCGCCTCGCTTCCATCGCGATGAACCTCTCTCCGGTCCACCCTACGTTGCTGTTGCGCCTGGTCCAGACAGATCGCGAGGAGTTTGCCAGGTTCGAGTTGGTCTTCGGGTTGTTTCGTACCGTCTGGACTTGCCCGGTGACGGTGGATCTTGCCGCAAAACGCATCGTGTCCAATGGAGCCTCGGCGCATTTCGAGACCTTCGAACAAACCTTGTGCTGGCAAGTCTCCGAGCACGGCCTGTCCATCCAGTCCGACCTGCAATGGTCCGGAGCCCGCACAGGCCTGGAAGACCTGGTCCTGCGCTCGCGCTTTTCCTTCCCCGGCCACGGGATGGGCGCCACGGCTTCCGAAAGTCCCACGCGTCGCATGGCGATGGACGGGCAGGCGGCGGCCTGATCGCTATCCCGGCCCGCGCGCCGGTGCGACCAGGCGCAGGGTATCCGTGACGGTCCGATCCAAGGCGGGAAATCCCCGATGCCTGACCACCACCCGGATCTCCACCGCTTCCAGGCGGTTCAGGAACTCTTCGTCGACTTTGCCGTCGAGATCCTTGTCCAGAAGCGACCATGGGTCCGTGCCCGGTTCCACCTCCGTTATCCGGGGCACGATCTCCCACGAGCCGATGGTGTCGGTGGGCAGAAATCGCCGACCCGATCGCGACAATCCGGTATCGGCGAGGCTCCAGCGCAGGGTATCGATGGACGTGTCCCGCTTGCGGACGAACACGAGCTCCTTCCCGCTGACAGACAGAATCTGACCAAACGTTCCATCTTGGAAAAGGGCGTCGCGCAGGATCGCCAGGTCCTGCTCGCGATCGTCGCGCACCTGCGACGCGTGCGAGACCTTGGAAGCGTGGCCCATCCACCCGAACACCATCACAGCGACGATGCCAGCCAACGCCATCGCGACCAGAAGTTCCACGAGCGTGACTCCCTGCGCACTCCGGCGGTTCATGGCGCCTCCTTGATCCGGGGACGCATCCAGTGGAAACAACGCACGGTGTCCCAAACATCCGCTTTGCGTGTCATCGCGCAGACCGCGATCTCCACGGGAGGACGCGAAGTGGATGATTTCTGCAGGGGTGACAAGCCCGCCAAGGCGCGGTCGCTGGAATCGAACACGTCCCGCTCCAAGCGCCATCCCGCTTCCGGCTCGAGCAGGGTGTCGCGAAGGCTGTCGACCACGATGGCACGCACCCGCGACCATTCTTCGCGCACGAATCCCAAAGCCTTGTCTTCGCGCCGGGCACGGGCGGACCCGTCGAGCCCTGCGTGAATGGTGTATCCCAGCGGCACCGCCAGGATGCCCAGGATGACCAGCGCCATCAAGACCTCGATCAAGGTGTATCCCCGCCGGTTCATTTCTCCAGCTCCCAGGAGAGGAGCCGCACACCCTGGTTTCCGGGCAGCCCCATGGGGAAGGCGAAATCCAGGGGCAAGCGGTCGCGCAGGAAGGATCCGTTGGAGCAATTCTGTCCCGGCTGGCCGCAATCCAGGAGCCCCCCGACCGCCACGACGCCGTGGACGGCTCCGTCGTTGCGCAGGATCCCTCCGCTGATGGCGACTCCTTCCAGCAAAGCGTTGCGGGCGATGCGGATTTCCGCGCTACCGGTGGAAGCGAACAGGTATGCGGTGGCGCGGGAACGATCCTGGAGAAAGATCCTCGGCAGGCTGTCGGCACCCTTTCCCGGCCACACGGCGACGAAGGTCGGGGAGGCCAATCTTGCGTTCCCGGAAAGGAAAACCCCTCCGGAAGACAGTATTTGACCAGACATCGTCGCGTCATCGGCGATGCGCAGGCCCCCTTGCGTAAACAATTGGATTCCTTCCAGCTGGGCCTGGTCCTGGACCACCACCTGCCCCGTGGTCCAGATGCGCCAGCCGGACAGCTTCAGTTGTCCGCGAAACTCCAACCGTCCCTCCACGAACAGATCCTTGCTCCCGGCGACCACCCAAGGCTCGCCCGTCCAAGGCCCGTCGAAGACCACGTCTCCCAACGTGTAGACCAGCGAATCACCTGCGGGAGGAGGACTCGCCCGCGAAAAACGATCTCCGCCGAGTTTGGCTTGTTCCGAACGAAAGGCGGCCAGCATCCGGGAAGAGGCCACCACCAGATCCCGTGCCAGACCGGAAGGCTCGAAGGCCATGATGCCGAGGTTCCCTGGCAAGGCGAGCATCCCCGGCGGCAGGGGCGCCGCTCGCGTGCGCACGCAGCCGGACACCTTGCCCAGGATGTTCGGCGGCAGGGGGCTCCAGGAATGGATGGCGCAACGGAAAGTGTCGGTGGGGGGAGCGCCACCCCAGATGGAGCTCATCGACACGGAGAGCGGTTTGCCGGATTCCGTCATTTCGCCCCGCGATCGCACCATGAGGATCTGGGTGCCGATCGGCGAGGTCCACGACATGGTCCCGTGCGCCAGGCGATGGAAGGCGCAATCCTCGCTGGCGGAATCTTCGACGATTCGAACGAGCTTTTTGGCCTTGCTGGAATCCCGGGTGGATGTGTCCCTCTTGGGTGCCACCCCGGACATCCGGTCCATGGCCTCCTGCAGGGCGCAGGCCGTGCCGGATTCGGCCAGGAGCCTCGCTTGCCATTGGATGCTCTGGTGGGCCGACACCGACCTCCGTGTCCAGGAACGGCTCCATGCCAAGGCCACCACGAGGATCGCGACGGCCATGCCACCCAGCACCAGGGGCATGGCAACCCCACGCGAATGCCGGTGGATCAAGGGATGCGCAAGACGAACCTGCCGCCCCGGTCCTCCAACTCCACGCCTCCCGGCCCGATCGCCACCACCGACGCGCTGTCGAATGCCTGACCGACCGCCACCACCACGACACGCCCGTCCGGGTGCGAGAGCACCGCGGCGCGTTCCCCGACCCGACCCGTGGCCTTCCAAAGCCGTTCTGGAGGTGGCCCCAGGCTGGAGGGATCGCGAACCTTGGATCTGGGCTCTTCCGATTGGGCTTGAGCCATGCGGAACGGATCGGCGACGGACTCCGTACGAAGGGAGGTGTCCTGTTGGACGAACGTCGCCCAATCGCGCCGAAGGGTGTCGATGGCGAGGTTCGTCTGTCCCCCTGCGGATACGGGCTCCAGCGCGGGCAAGCGCTTCCAACGCCCCATCAGGCCATCCGGGGCCGGATACAGGAGGAATGCCGCGCACACCACCGCCAGGGGAGCCAGGAACCGTCTCATCGCACCACCTCGGCGGGAGACGCCACCTGGATGTCGATCGCAAGCCGTCCATGGGGCAAGGGCCGGATCGCCAGCCGGCGGATCCGCAAGGCGCGCGTCGATCGACGAATTTTGTCCAGACCGGACAGGATCTGGTTGAAATCGGCTTCGGCCCCGAGATCCAGCACCGCCCAGCCCTCCTTGGCTTCGGCGCGAACGCGCTGGAGTCTCCAGCCCTGGCTTCCCAGTTCGGGAACGAGATAGGCGGCCAGAACCGCACCAGGGTCGGATTCGCGCAGGATACGCGCATTGGAGTGGCGCAGGCGCTCACCCAGGAGAGCCGTGTCGCGAGCCAGCGAATCGATCCGTCTTTGCAAAGTGGATGCATTGGGAACGACCGCGGCCAATCGCCGCGATTCGACCAGATCCTTCAACGCCGACTGGGTCTGCCGAGACCAGACCTCGGAAATCCCCAGTTGCACCAGGATCGCCGCGGCCAACCACGGGGCGAGCCGCAACGAAAGATCCAACCATGCGCGGATTCGGACTTGGTCCAGGTTCATGGCCAGCGACCTTCCATCTCCAGCACCGCCAGCACGGCATCCGCTTGGCGACTCTGCGAAACCACCGAAACGCGACTCACTCCATCGCCGGTGCGCAGCGATTCACTGAACGGTTGGACTTGCGACCATTCCTGGAATCTCGCTTCCAGCCGGGCACGAAAGCCGATGGAGGTCGGCTCGATGGCGATCACCTGCAGCTTCACGGAGGAGGGCACCGCTTTGGCGACCGCCCGCAGGACGAGGTCGGCGGAAGAATTCTGCGACAGAGCCTCCCGTCTGGCCAAGAGCGTGTCCACCAGGTTCCGCGAAAGTGCTTCCAGCCTCGCGGCCGATTCCACCTCGGTTCGTACGGACGCCAGCCGATTTTCCTGGGAAACCCGCAGCTTCCAGGAAACCGCCTGGAAAAGCCCGAATCCCCCCGTGACCAGCATAAACGCCATCACCACCGCGGCGAGTCGAACCCACGATGCGCTTCGCTCCCGCAGCTTCGCACGCTGCAGGGACAATTCCCATCCCAGCAGATCTCCAGAAGCCTGCTGGGCCGCCAACATTCGCAAATCCTTGGGTCCCGGGTTTCGCCAAGGGATGGTCGACACTTCCAGGCGCGAGTCCGATGTGGCATCGAGTCCGTGCACGGACCGCTCCACCAGTTGGTCCAGCGTGGAGAATGGTCCGTGGATCCGTTCGCAGCGCGCCCCTTCCCAAAGTCCGCCCCAAAATTGATCGCGTGTTTGCGCAACGCGCACATGCCAGCCGGGTGGCCCAACTACCGGACGCAAGATCTCCAGAACCCAGGCGGAAATGGGTAGGACCATTTCCGCTTGACTGGGAATCGGCCCTAGCAAAGGGCAAAAGAGGATCCGCCAAACAATGCCTGAGGGGGTTTCTCGATGCCCCAAGACGATCCAGGATGGAGTTTCGCGATCCCCACCGACCAGCGACCGCCACTTCGCCTCCACTTCATCCGGACCTGGCTCCTGACCGAACGGAGTGGTCACCTCGCCATTGAGGCAATGCGAGGAAGCCAGTGCCACGCGAGGAAGGCCGGCGAGCAGATCGAACGCGAAGGATCTCCACACGACGGGGAAAGATACGACGTCGCGCCGCTCTTGGACTTCAGCGCAGCGTTGGTCAGCCTTCCGCGGGGAAGGAATAGACCGCGTCCAGCAGGAGTTCCGCGTCAGCTGCCGGCACCGGCTTGCTGAACAGGAATCCCTGCCCATACCGGCAGTTCATCGCTTTCAGACCCGCCAATTGCGCCGGAGTCTCGATGCCTTCGGCGACGGCATCCATCCCCAGGCTGCGAGCCAGTTGCACGATGGTTTTGACGATGGCAGAACGCTCCGGCGCCTCGGCCATGCGCGAGACGAAGGACCGATCGATCTTGAGATTGTCGAACGGATACTGGTGCAGGTAGGAAAGCGACGAATACCCGGTTCCGAAGTCGTCGATGGAAAGCTGCACACCCAATGCCCGCAAGGCGTATAGCTTCTCGGAAGCGATGGATGTGTTCTCCAGGATCACGGACTCTGTGATTTCGAGCTTGAGGGATTCACCCGGAAGCCCCGATTCGAACAAGATCGTGCGTACCTGGTCCACGATGTCGGGAAGGGCGAACTGCCGCACCGAAAGATTGACGGAAACGAACAGGTCCATCGCTTCGGGCTTGGCATTGCGCCAGGCCACGAACTGGCGACACGACTCGCGAAGGACCTGGCGCCCGATTTCCACGATCAGCCCGGTTTCTTCCGCCAGCGGAATGAACACAGCGGGATTGACCAACCCCTTTTCGGGATTCTGCCAGCGCACCAGCGATTCGAAGCCCGCCACCTTGCCTGTGGAAATATCCAGGATCGGCTGGTAGTAAACCCGGAATTCTTCGCGCTCCACGGCGCGGCGAAGGCTGGTTTCGAGCTGAAGATGGGCGGCGGCGAATTCGTGCATGCCCTGGTTGAACACCACATGCCGACCCTTGCCTTGGGATTTGGCCCGGTACATGGCGGTTTCGGCATCGCGCAAAAGATCTTCCGGATGGTCTTGCAGACGTTCGGAAACCGCGATTCCGATCGACAGACTCACGAAAACTTCCTGGTTTCGCACCCGGATCGGCTGGGCAAGCCTCTGGACGATCCGCTCGGCCATGCGCGAGAACACGTTGAGATCCTGGTAGCCTTCCATCAGGATGGCGAACTCGTCTCCGCCCAGGCGCGAGAGCGTGTCCCGGGACTGCAAGCTCTCCTCCAGCGCCCTGCCGACGGCCAGGATCAATTCGTCTCCCGCCTCGTGGCCCAAACTGTCGTTGATCAGCTTGAAGCGATCGATGTCCAGGTGCAACACCCCGACATACTGCCCCGCCACGGACTTCTGCGCACGTTGGATGGCGCGTCGGAGGCGGTCGAGAAACAGCGCGCGGTTGGGCAATCCGGTGAGCGCATCGTAGAGCGCTCCTTGCATCAACTGCTCTTCGGCGCGTTTGCGAGAGGTGATGTCTTCCAGCGAGCCCGCCATCCGTTCCGGCTTGCCATCGGGACCCATGCGCGCCATGCCACGGGACAGGACCCATCGGTAGGAATTGTCGCTGTGCAGGATCCGGAATTCGCATTCGAAGTGGGGAACTTGTCCCGACAAATGCGAACGGATTTCCTGCTGCAGAAGATCTGCGTCGCGGGGATGGACCCGGTCGAACCACTCCTGTGGCTCCCCTTGGAGATCCCCTTCCCGCATGCCCATGATCTGGGCCCAGCGCGGAGAGTAGAACATCCTCCCCTGCACGAGGTCCCATTCCCAGAGTCCGCCGTTGGAACCGGACGCCGCCAGAGCATATCGTTCTTCCGAGCGGCGCAGGCCGTCTTGGGCCTGCCTCCGGGTGGTCACGTCCTCGACGGTTCCTTCCAGGAACAACGTTTTGCCGGCCGGAGATTTCACCGAATGTGCGTTTCCGCTCACCCAGATTTCCGAACCGTCTCGGCGGCGAACTTTCGCCTCGAAATCCTTCACGGCGCCTTCGCGCTCCACGATCTCGCGAAATTGCCGGTAGGCTTGCGGATCGATGTACACGTCCGTTCCGATGTCCCGCACGGAGTGGATCAGATGGACGGGGCTTTCGAACCCCAAAATCCGCGCCAACGAAGGGTTCGCAGACAAAAACCGTCCATCGGGCGAGGCTTGGTAGATTCCCTCCACCGCGTTCTCGAAGATGCCCCGGTATTTTTCCTCGGCAAATCGCAAGGCCTCTTCGGCGATCTTGAATCGCGTCACGTCCTGGGCCTGGAGCAGGATCCCGGAGGATTCCTCCCCCGCCAGGTGGGTCAAGACCGCCTCGACGTTCAGCCAGGTTCCCTGGGCATGGCGCAGACGGAATTCGCAGCGGATCGCACTGCCCTTGTAGGGTCGCAGGTGCCCCACCTGCCGGAGGACATCTTCGCGTTCGTCCGGATGCAGGATGGTTTCCAGATGCAGTCCCGCTCGACGCTCCGGACCATAGCCTAGTCGCCGGTCGAAGGACACCCCCGCTTCCAATAGGGATCCTTCGAGGGCGAACAAGGCCCAGATCTCGGAGGTTCCCTGGAGAACCTGTTCATGTAAGAAGGAAAGGGCAGTCATGGCGACGGTTGGAGAGTACCATATTGTTCATGATGAAGCCATCTTCCCTTTTCTCCAAAATCACGACCATCCTTCCCGTCCTCGCGTTGTCCATGTCGATGATGCAGTGCTCCTGCTCGGACACGCTGGGATCCCTGTTCATCAGCGAAGACGACGAGCTTCGCCTGGGCACCGAATTCGATGTCCAGCTGCGCAGCGAGGTCAATCGGGAGGAATACCCGATCTACAACGCAAGCACGGTGGAAAAGCAGGAGTTCCAGGAGTATATCGAAACGACGTTCGAATCCGTTTACAACGCCATTCCCAAGTCGGAACGTCCTGCCTATCCCTTCAAGGTCGCCATCATCGAAAAAGACGTGATCAACGCATTCGCCGTTCCGGGTGGCTACATCTATGTCTACACCGGGATTGTGAACAAGGCCAACAACGAGGCGGAGCTGGCCGGTGTCCTTGCCCATGAAATGGCCCACATCACCAAGCACCATTACCGAGACGCCGTGATGAAGCAGGCCGGCCTGAGCATTCTCATGGACGCTTTGCTGGGAGAAAACGCAAGTCAACTGTCCCAGGCGGTGGCTTCCATGTTCAGCACCCTGTCCCAACTCAAAGTCAGCCGCGAAAACGAGGACGATGCCGACGCCACCGGTACCCGGTACCTGGGGGACTCGCGGCGCAATCCAACCGGAATCGCCACGTTGTTCAGTCGGATGCCCAGCTCGGGAATCGATTGGCTCAGCACCCACCCAGCCAGCACGGATCGCGTCGGGGCGGTCAACAAGCTTGTTGGCAGCGAAGGTGCGGCCAAGAGCTGGGACACCTCCGAAGAAGCCAAGTTCCAATCTCGCTTCGAGGCGGCCCGCGCCAAGATGTGAGAATCCCTGCCCTGTTGAACCAATGAAGGCATGAAAAGAAAGGGCCACCCGGCAGGGTGGCCCTTTCTCGCTCAATCCGAAATCAGGATCAAGGCATTTGCACCAAACGGATGGTGTTGTGCAGCCGCGTTCCGAAGGGCTGGCTGTACAGGAACACGATCCGGTTTCCAGGCTCGGCCAAATCGCGGGCCTGGATCTCGTCCAGGACCCGGGTGATCGCTTCGTCGATGGAATTGGTGCGCGGCAGCCGCACGGGAATGATGCCGTAGAACAGGGACACCTGCCGGTAGATCTGTTCATCGAAGCAGGCGGCGATCACGTGTGTGGAGCAGTGGAAACCGGCGATCTGGCGGGCGATTTCCATGGTGTGACAGAAAATGGCGATGCAGGGCGCTTTGGTGTGCTCGGAGAGCCGCACCGATCCGGCAACGATCTCCAAGGTCTGGTTGGAGATCTCCGGCAAAGTCGGGGGGGCATCGGTCACGGCTTCTGCGCCACGCAGGATCCGGTCCATGGTCTGGACCGCCTGGAGCGGGAATTGGCCGCCGGCGGTCTCGCCGGAAAGCATGACCACTTGGGCGCCTTCGAACACGGCGTTGGCCACGTCGGAGGCTTCCGCGCGGGTGGGCCGGGGATTGCGCTCCATGGAGTCGAGCATCTGGGTGGCCACCACACACAACTTGGCATGGCGATGGGCCAGGCGCACGGCACGCTTTTGGAGGATGGGCACCGATTCGATGGGGCATTCGATGCCCAGATCGCCACGCGCAACCATGATGCCATCGGAGGTCCGCACGATTTCCTCGATGGAGGCCACCGCGAGGGGGGTTTCCACCTTGGCGATGATCGGGGGGTCGGGCCATCCGATTTCCTGTAGGTAGTCCCGTACCCGTTTGATGTCGGCGCCATTGCGCACGAAGGATACGGCAACCCAATCCAGGCCTTGGTCGCGTCCGAAAACCAGATCGCGTTGGTCTTTTTCCGACAAGACATCCAAGCCGTTGTCGCATTCCGGGGTGTTCACCGATTTGCGAGGCTTGAGCGTTCCACCGGTCTTGACCGTGGTCACGATCTCGGTGCCCTCGACCTTGACCACTTCCAATTCCAGATGGCCATCATCCAGCACGATGGCCTGTCCGGGAGGGACCAGCTGGTACAAGGTGGGGTGGCTGATGCCAATCTTGTGGGTCTCGGCATCGCCCTCGGTCGGGACGAGAGACCAGGTCTCACCGACTTTCAGTTCGTAGGTCTTGGTATCGGTGCGGACTTTAGGTCCGCAAAGATCCATGACCAGCGGGACCGCGATCCCCATTTCCTCCGCGACCATTCGGATCTTGGCGATCCGGGCGGCGTGGTCGGAGTGGGTGCCGTGACTGAAATTCAGCCGGCAGGCGGTCACACCGTTTTGAAAAAGATTCCTGAGCATCTCCGGGGAGTCGGAGGCCGGACCGATGGTAGCGAGCATCTTGGTTCGACGGAGTTCCATGCGAGAAATGATAACTTGGAAACACCCATTGCAAGACCTGGAGGTCCGAAAATGTTCAAGGTGATCGAAACACCCCATGCCCCAAAGCCAATCGGCCCCTACAGCCAAGCCATCCAAATGGGTGGCTTGGTGTTCCTTTCCGGCCAGATCCCCCTGGATCCATCCACAGGGGAGATCGTTGGCGCCACAGCCACCGAACAGACCCATCAGGTGATCCATAACCTTTTGGCTGTGCTGAAAGCTGCGGGCTGCGACGCCAAGCATGTCGCAAAAACCACCATTTTCCTGGTGGACCTTGCGGATTTCGGCGAAGTCAACGCTGTTTATGGATCCGTGTTCGGGACGGAAGGACCAGCTCCAGCTCGCAGCACCGTGCAGGTGTCCGCTCTCCCCAGAGGCTCACGAGTGGAAATCGAGGCGATCGCGCAGATTCCTGCGGCCTGATCGGGAGTTGCATTGCTTTCTTTGATCCAAGCGCCCATATGACCCAGGAATGCTACGGCAGATATCGGATCCTCCGCCCGTTGGGCCAAGGGGGCATGGCCTCGGTCCATCTGGCCGAAGACCCGTTGTTGCGCCGTCTGGTCGCGATCAAGATCCTGCGTGGCGACCTCGGGGCACAACCCGATTGGGTGCGCCGATTCCACGACGAAGCCACGGCGATCGCGCGCTTGGGAAGCCCCAACGTGGTCCAAGTCCACGATTTCGGCAGGGAAGGCCAGGAAGACTATCTGGTGCTGGAGTTCGTGGAGGGGATCTCGCTGGCGGAACTTCTCCAACAGCGACAAGGTCGTTTGGAACCAAGTGCCGCCGCGGCCATCGTCTGCCAAGCGGCGGACGGATTGCGCGCTGCCCACGAGGCGGGAATCATCCATCGCGACATCAAACCGGACAACATCCTGATCCGCCGGGACGGCTTGGTCAAGATCGCGGATTTCGGCATCGCGCGTCTGATGGAAGAAGTCTCCCAAACCCGCACGGGATCGGTGTTCGGCTCGCCCTTGTTCATGTCGCCGGAACAGGTGGAGGGACGAAATCCGTCCGGGGCGATCGATATCTTCGCGCTGGCGGGAGTCTTTTTCCGCACCCTGACCGGACAGCATCCGTTCGAAGCCGAACATGCCCACGCGGTGATGTGGAAGATCGTGCAGGAACCAGCTCCACTGGCGGTCGACCTGGTCCCGCAACTGGATCTGGATCTATCCGCATTGGTTGCCTCCATGCACTCCAAGGACCCCGCCGACCGCCCTCGCGCGGCCGAGGTCTCTCGCCTCATTCGACATTTTTTGTCCTTGCAGGGTACGCCCGACCCCGTGGGTGTCGCATCGAGCGCGATTCCCATCCAGGTGAGAACCGCGCCCCCCTTGGCGCCAGCTCCCACCCAGCAGATCCAGCAGCCTTCGCCCCCCCAATCGAGGCCGTTCTTCCGGAGAAATCGTCGTTTGCTTCCGTTTGTGATTTCCGGAATCGCCTTGGTGTTCGCGGCCTTTTTCGCCGGGAAGATCTGGGACCAACTCAAGGTCGATCCGATTCCGGAATCATCGAAGGTGGATCCCAGCTGGGCCCTGCGCCAAGCAGCCAAGCAACAAAAGGAGCAGGCGGACTCCGCACCGGAATCGGACGGGCCTTCCAGCCACATTCCCGCTCCCACTCCCGCAAAGAGACCCGACACCCCCAGCGAAAGGCGCATCAGCCCGCTGGTCCTTCCGCCTGTCCCAAAGCCTCCCCCTGTACTCGATGCCTCAAAGCCCCCCCCTCCCCCTTCCACGCTCCCGCCTCGTGTCACCGCCCGGATGCGCGACGAGGCGCCGGAGGATGTCGGGAGCCTCAAGCCTCGGATCGCCATCGTCAACCGGGGACCAGGGATTCTCCGCTGGGTGCGCCTGACTTGGAAGTTTCCGCTCTCGACAGGGCCAGCTCCGGTTCTGGATGTTTATTACGCTCCACAATGCGCTTTGCGACTCGAGCGGTCAGGCACCTTGGTGGCGGAATGCTCCGGGTTGTCGGTGGGGCCTGGTCAGTCCTGGCCTAGCGCGGATGGAATGTCGCTGGCCATTCACCACCCCGATTGGCGCCCCTGGCAAGGAAAGGCAGCGCTCGGACTCAGCCGCCAGATGGTGGAGCGCCCTGACATCCAGGTCGAGTCTCGGTAGACCTCAGGGGGTCCGCCTCCGGACCTCCTTGATCCCTTTCTCGAAGGCCACCCACGCCTCCCTCGCCCAATCCGTCTCCGCGCTGCGCGAGGCGCTCCGAGCACCCTTGATGGGCACCATCAGGGAATACACCTGGGTTCCCGTGGATAGGTCGTAGATGCCAAACCATGCCGGATCCTCGAAGGCTTCCAGCGAGTCCTTGGGATTTTTCGCACCGCCGGGACGCAAGGCGATCAGCATCTGGACATCCATCGCCGCACCGATGCGCCGCAATGCAGCCCCCGTCGCCTCGGAAAGCCGAGGCTCACGGGTGCGAAGCATTTGGCTGTCTGAGCCCTGGGAGCCTACCCAGACAGCGCTGTCAGCGATCAACAGATCGGTGAGACTGTCCAGATCCCAGCCCCCAAGGCGTTTGACCTTGTGGTTGCCTGAATCCACAGACACCCATTTCAGACCCGGCTCGAGCTGTTCCAGTGCAGGAGCCGCTTGCGAGACCGCTTCAAATTGCGCGATGGTGTAGGGGCCTCGCGGCGCCACCAGGAATAGGCCCACCGTGCGCCCCTCGAATGTCCCTCCCCAGCCTGGGTGCACTTGGGCGGGTCCAGAGGGCCTTGCCGAGGCACACGAGAGGAGGAGTGTTGAACTCGCTGCCAGTAGCAGGATCACACGGCAGGGGCGGAGCATTTCAGGAATGGATCGGCAGTTCATCCTTAAAAAATACGAGCCGCCTCCCGGATTTCGGGGGCGGCTCGTGAACTCAAGTCCCGAGAGACAAAACTCTTACTGCCAGACCACCCTCGGAGCGTCCCAGTTGAAGCGATCCCACTCGGCCAAGATGTCGCCCTCTTTCTGAGGACGGACGAAATCGACCTCGTGATCCTCGAAATTTCCGGCCGCATCCATCACTCTGAGGATAATGGAGGAGGCGAGGTTGGGAACAACGTAGTCGTAGGCAACCAAACCCTTCAGGGGGTTTGTCGCATCTTTTGGATGTGCCTGGACGTCCAGGCAGCGGACGACCTTGCCCGCGCTGAGAATGCAAGCAGGCGTTTCCGGGTGGAGCTTGAAGTTGTCTTCGATCAACCACTTCATGGTGACCGTGACTTCATCCTTTCCAAACTGGTAGTAGCCCTGGTTGTTCAATGCCGTGTCGAAAGCCCACTCAAATCTTTCGAATTTCGGCTTCTCGCCATCCTTGGCACGGCGCACGAGGACGGAGTCGACGCTGAACTTCTTGGAATTGCTGGTCGACTTCAGCCAAACGACGGAATCCTTGCCTGGAGCAAGCTTGATTTCAACCGCGTAGACGCTGTCCTCTCCGTCTTTCACCAGGCTGGCTTCCATCCCGTTGATCGTGCTGAAGGCAATCCCTGCCGCGTCCTTGACCTTCCATTTGACAATCACCTTTTCCGTCCCGAAATCCAAAAGGGAATCCTTGCCGGATGGCTGGAGGCGGGTGATCTGCGGAGCCAGCACGACCGTCGTATCGTCGGATTTCACCACTTCGAACGTGGCGTCCGCGGAGGTGCTATCCCCTTTCTCGTTTTTGGCGGAAAAACGAACCGTGTACGATCCCAAGTCAGCGCTTGGGATCAGCTTCGCGACACCCGTGAAAATCAGCGTGGTGGAATCCGTTGGCATCGTGATCGCGAACTGGCTGCTGACGTTGCGCTTGTCCTTGTTGAGGATTTCGATCGATCGACTGGCCCACTTTGTCCCTGAAGTCACTTTGCCCTTGAGGCCCAAGCCGATGGCCTGCTTGACGGAAGTTCCTTCGACTCCAAACGCTTCCTCCCATTTGATGGTGGAAGGTGGATAGAACGAATCCTTCGCTTTGGGATCCAGAAAGCCGATGGTGATCAAATGCTCGATCCGCACGGTGATCTGGGTCGGAGTCATCCCGATCTGGAGATTGGCGAGATCCTTCGCCAACATCTTCTTCTCGAAAGCGAGCTTGATCACGATGTCTTGGATCGTGTCCTTGGAAATTTGCGCGGGCAGGCTGTCCGGGAAGTTCGCCTTGGTGCTCCCGGATATAATCAAGCTTGCGTAAGCGGCCACGAAGCCGGTTCGGTTGAGCGGGAACTTGGCCGAGTCGGCAGATTTACGGGCGATGTCGAGATTCGCCAACAACAGGCTATTTGTGAACTGGTCGACCTTACCCGCATAGTCCGGAAGATCGTTGGCGTCCGAGCCGTCCGCGACGTACAGTCGAGTCTGGATCAAGATCCCGAATTTCCAATACCTGATCTTCAGGGTGTCGTTCAGGGTTTTGCGCACAAGCCTTGCGGCAACAATCGCGTTGGCAGGAGTGCCATCGGTGGACACCACAGAATCGGCGACCACGACGAAGCTGGCGTCACCGGAGTCTTTGCCCATCTTCCAGGATGCGGAGTCTGGGAGAAGAATGCCCCGCTTCGAATAGATCGGCAACGAATCGTTCACGCGAACGGTTGCTGGTGGGGGGGGCTCTTCTTCCACGACCACGGAGTTATTGCAAGACTGTGCAAACCACCCGGCCAGCAACAGTGGCAGTAGGCGGACCGCAAGATGCTTGGTCAGGAATTGTTTCGCTTTTTGCATGTGAGGGGGTTTCCCATTTGACGGAGAGGAACAGCGCAAAAAGAAGAACCAACGCTGCCGAATGGCAAGGAAAAAAAAGAGTCCCAGTCACTTGACTGGGACTCTTTTTACGGGATGGACGAGACTTGAACTCGCGGCCTCCGGCGTGACAGGCCGGCGCTCTAACCAACTGAGCTACCACCCCTTTTGGAGTTTTTCTCACCTAACCAGTGGGCGTTGTAGGATTCGAACCTACGGCCCTCTGCGTGTAAAGCAGATGCTCTGGACCAGCTGAGCTAAACGCCCTTTGGAGTCACCAAAATTAACGCAGGTCAGAGCTTTTGTCCAGGGGCAACCGGCGACTCTTTTACGGAAGTCCCCGAAACCCCCGATGGGATCAAGAATCCGGCCGGCATGACCACCAAGTATCCGAGCAGGACCACAAAGGGGGCCACGTTCAGGGAAATTGGATTGTCCACCGGAGCCAACGACAGCAGGTAGAGGCCGAAGAAGCCGATGACCGCACCAAGAGCGACGACCATGTAGTTGCGCGGGCCGAAAGAGTTGTTCATGACTGGTGCCTTCTGGGTCTTGGGTTTAGTTGGAGAGTGGAGAATCATAGGCATCGATGATCGATTGGACAAGCGGATGGCGCATCTGGTCCTTGCTTTCCAAACGCACCATGGCGATCCCCGGGATCCCTTCCAAGGTGGAACATGCGTGTGCGAGCCCCGACGGAGTCTTCAAAGGAAGGTCCACCTGGGTGGGATCCCCGGTCACCACCACCTTCGATCCGACGCCCAACCTGGTCAGGAACATCTTCATTTGGGAGATGGTTGCGTTCTGGGCCTCGTCGAGGATTGCGAAGCATCGTTTCAGGGTACGGCCGCGCATGTAAGCGAGCGGCGCCAGCTCAATCAGCCCAGATTCCATGCACTCCTTGAACTTCGTCCGTGGCAAGAGTTCCTGGAGTGCATCTGTCATGGGCTGCAGATAGGGTGCAATTTTTTCGCGGAGGTCTCCGGGCAAGAACCCAAGTTCTTCCCCCGCTTCCACGGCGGGCCGGACCAGGACCAACCGGTCGACTTCCCGACGTTGCAACGCGGCCACAGCCATCGCGATGGCCAGATAGGTTTTTCCGGTTCCCGCCGGCCCTACCGCGAATACCAAGTCTGAGGATCGGACCGCCTGGACCAAACGACTTTGGCCTGGGTTCCTAGCGCGCACCACCACTCCCCGGGCGTCGTAAAGAATGGGCCGAGACCAGTCTTCCTTGGCGGGAGCCGTCTGTTCTTCCAGGCACAAATCCACCGCCGACCCGTCCAAGTCGCCCGTTTCCGTGACGACTCGAGCAAGCTCGGCCAGCACTTGACCCGCCCGACCCTGATTGTCGGCCGAGCCACCTTCAAGTATGAACCCGACGTCGCGGGCGGAAATTTTCACAGCAAATGCATTCTCCAGACGACGCACGAGTGACTCGCCATCGCGAAGGAGAATCCCTTTGACCGCGTCTGGAATCGCCTCCAGAACCTGGGTGCGACGAGGGATGATCAGATTACTTGCTCTTCTTGCCGGGCTTGGCCTTCTTGGCCGGGGCAGCGGCGGCATCCGCAGGAGTTGCGGCTGGTGCGGCGGCAGGGGCCGGAGTGACGGCAGGAGCAGGCGCTGCGGCAGGAGCGGCTTTGCCTTCCAATTGGGCTTCCAGTTCGGCCTTTTCCTGGCGCAGATCGGATAGCTTACGCTCCTGCGCTTCTGCCTCGGAGCGTGCATTCATCACTTCCGCACTGGGATTGGAGGAGCTTCCGCCTGACGACGAGCCGGAAGATGCAGCTCCAGCGCCGCAGGAAGTGAGGGCGACAACTGAAGCCACGGCGAGGCAAGCAAGGATACGACGCATGGACGGAACTCCCGGAATAGATGATGGTCGATGCGGAATCTACCCCCGGGTCAGGACTTCGGTCAAGTCGTTCCGAGGCTCACGCTCTGTTCTTGGTCCACTTTGCGCCAGAAGCCAGGTTCGATAGGCCCCTAAGAGCAGATCCAAAGAAAATCGAGACGATTTGCCCCGCTTGACTCGGTTTCCCCCGGAGAGTTCCTCCCCAGACCGGCCTACGTATCCTTCCTATGCCCTCTGGACAAGGTTGGCACGGGAATCGTTTAATCCATCCGTCATCCTCGGGAATCGTCCGAGAAACCATCCATAGGAGAAATCATGAAAACCTCGACCCTGACCGCCCTCGCCATCTGCCTGTTCGCCGCCGCCATTGCTCAGGCCGCCGACTCGACCAAGACCATCCCTGCCACCGTAGCGGCCGACAAGCAGGAAATCGCCGCGGACAAGGAAAAGATCGCCGCCCTGAAGGCGGAAGTCGTCGCCGACAAGGACGCCATCGCCAAGGACACTGCCGCGGTCCACGCGGCCAAAGCCAAGGTCAAGGCCGACCACGAGCAGATCAAAGCCGCTCGTCAAGCGGGCGACACCACCGCGGTGAAAGCCGGCAAGGAAGCGCTCAAGGCCGACAAGGAGGCGTTCCACAAGGCCAAGGAAGAGGTGAAGAAGGATCGCAAGGAAGCCCACCAGGATCGCGCCGAACTTCGCAAGGAGCGTGTGGAACTCGCCAAGGACCGCAAGGACAAGGCCCAGGACAAGCTGGAAGCCAAGAAGGACCGCATGAAGGCCAGGCAGGAAGCCAAGTAAACGATCCGATCACGTGGTGGCGGATTCCCCGCCACCCGCCCGGGCGGCCCTTCGCTCGGTTGCCGCTCAAGACCTACATTTCCCCTCCACTATGAACCGCTCACACACTTGCGGGGAGCTGCGCGCTTCCCATGTCGGATCCACTGTCACCCTTTGTGGCTGGGTCCAGAACTACCGCGACCACGGCGAGCACCTGATCTTCATCGATCTGCGCGATCGCCACGGCGTCACCCAGGTGACCTTCGATCCCGACATCTGCGGCAAGGAAGCCCACGAACTGGCCGACAAGCTGCGCCACGAATGGGTGGTGGAGGTTACCGGCGAAGTCCGCTCCCGCGGCGGCATGATCAACACGAAGCTCGCCACCGGCGAGATCGAGATCTTCGCCAAGTCCGTGACCGTGTTGAACAAGTCGGAAACCCCGCCGTTCGAAATCTCCGAACACGTGAAGGTCAACGAGGAGCTCCGCCTCCAGTACCGTTACCTGGACTTGCGCCGCCCCTCGGTGCAAAAGCAGATCATCACGCGCCACCGTGTGACAAAAGTCGTCCGCGATTATTTCGACGAACAGGGTTTCCTGGACATCGAGACGCCCATCCTGACCAAGTCCACCCCGGAAGGCGCACGCGACTACCTGGTGCCCAGCCGCGTGCACCCGGGCTCCTTCTACGCCCTGCCCCAGTCGCCGCAAATCTTCAAGCAGCTTCTGATGGTGGCCGGTTACGACCGCTACATGCAGATCGCCAAATGCTTCCGCGACGAGGACCTCCGCGCCGATCGCCAGCCGGAATTCACCCAGATCGACGTGGAGATGTCGTTCATCACCATGCCCGACATCATGGCCGTGTCGGAAGGCTGCGTGCGCCGGGTCTGGAAGGAAGTGCTGGGCGTGGACATTCCCGCGCAGATCCCGCACATGGACTTCGCCACCGCCATGGAAACGTACGGCTCCGACAAGCCCGACCTCCGCTACGGACTGCAGATCCAGGACGTCACGGAATGGGCCAAGTCCTGCGGCTTCGTGGTGTTCCAAGGACCTGCCACCAGCGGCGGCGTGGTGCGGCTCATCAACGCCAAGGGTGCCGCCGACAAGATCACCAGAAACGACTTGGACAAGCTGACGGATTATGTCAGAAAGCTCGGCGCCAAGGGCCTGGCCTGGATCAAGATCCAAAACGGCGAGTGGAACGGACCGGCAGCCAAGAACATCACTCCCGAGGTGCGGGAAGTGCTCGCCGCCCAGGTGGACGCCAAGGACGGCGACGTGCTGTTTTTTGGAGCCGACAAGAAGAAGAACGTGGAAAGCGTTTTGGGGGCCTTGCGCATCAAGTTGGGCACCGAGGTCCTGAAGCTCGCACAAAAAGGGCAGTGGGAATTCCTCTGGCTCCATTCGGCCCCCATGTTCGAATGGGACGAAGAAACCCAGCGCTACTACAGCGTGCACCATCCGTTCACGGCCCCTTACGCCGAAGAACTCGACAAGATGGAGTCCGACCCCGCCAACGTCCGCAGCCAGAGCTACGACCTGGTGCTCAACGGCGTGGAAATGGGCGGCGGCTCCATCCGTATCCACTCCCCCGAGGTCCAGGCCCGCGTGTTCAAGGCCTTGGGAATCGGCGACGAGGAAGCCAAGGCCAAGTTCGGCTTCCTGCTGGATGCCCTGAAGTTCGGCGCTCCTCCGCACGGCGGCTTGGCCTTTGGCTTGGATCGCATGGTCATGTTGCTTCTGGAGATCGACACCATCCGCGACATCATCGCCTTCCCCAAGACGGCTTCCGCCGCAGACCTGATGAGCGATGCGCCTTCGCCGGTGGCCGCCGCCCAGCTGCAAGAGCTGTACATCCGCACCGCCCTGCCCGTCACGGCACCGGCAGTTCCTCCCGCCGCCTGAGTCCGCTCCTAGGCTCGGCGACTTCCCGTTCGTCCTGAGGAGCACCATAGGTGGGTCTCGAAGGGCGACGGGAAGTGCGCCGCCTTCCTGAATGTGGGCAGGATCGCCCCCACTCGATTCGAAAATCATCCGTTCGTGACGAGCCTGTCGAAATGCGAACAGATTCTGCCATTCGCCCTTCGAGACGGCGCCTTCAGCGCCTCCTCAGGACGAACGGCAGCGATGGATTTCCGTTCCTCGGGATGAGCGGCGTTCGCATTCCGTTGCGGCTCCCGCTACGAGTATTTTGTTCCCCATGGACAGATCCGACCCAGCAACGAGCGATGTGGCCGCCATCTGGTGGGTCCGTCGCGATCTTCGCCTGCAGGACAATCGCACCCTGCTTGCCGCGCTGGACCATGCCCGATCCAACTCCGGCCGGGTGGCAGCGGTGTTCGTCCTGGACACCAACATTCTCAGCGGTCTGGCACGTGACGATCGGCGCATGACCATCATCGCCGAAGGCTTGGCCGAACTGGATCGCGATCTGCGCGAGCGGGGAGGCGGACTCCATCTGGTGGCTGGCCCGGCGGAAGCGATGATCCCCGAGTTCGCCCGATCCTGTGGATTCCCGCCCGTGTTCGCAGGTGGCGACTTCGAGCCTTACGGCCTGCAGCGCGACGAAAGAGTGGGAGCGTTCCTGGAACAAAACGGCTCGCTCCTGGAAATCCACCACGACCACATGGTGGTCGCGCCCGCAACGGTGCGCAAGGGCGACGGCTCGCCATACCGCGTCTTCACCCCCTTCCACCGCGCTTGGCTTGCCTTGCTGGAAGGAGGGCGGAAATCCCTCGAACCCGTGAAGTCAATTCCTGTCACCAAGGAGGTGGCTCCCGGGCCCATCGAGCTGACGACCGAGGGGATTTTGGATCAAGCCGGCTTCCGAGTCCCCGCACGGAAGGGCCCCGCCGGAGGACGCACGGCCGCGAAAGAGCGCCTGAGTCGTTTTCTGTCTATCATGGCGGGCTATGGGGAAACCAGGGACCTGCCAGGCATCGAGGGCACGAGCCGGATCGCGATGGATTTGCGGTTCGGATTTCTTTCCGCGCGCGAAGCCGCGAAAACTGCCACGGAAGAAGGCTCCCCGGGAGCCGGAAAGTGGCTTTCCGAGCTTTGCTGGCGCGACTTCTACCAGGAGGTGCTGCGGCTGCACCCAACGACTGTGGACGAACCGTTCCAGCAGCGGCTCGCACGCGTGGTGTGGGACGATCCCGACGCCGATCCGATCGCCGGCTCGCGTTGGCTGGCCTGGACCGAAGGCCGCACCGGATATCCGTTCGTGGACGCGGCCATGCGGGAGCTGTCGGCCACGGGCTGGATGCACAATCGAGCGCGCATGGTGGTGGCGAGCTTTCTGACCAAGGACCTGCACATCCACTGGAAGCGCGGCGAGCGATGGTTCGCCCGGCACTTGCTGGACATCGAGCTTGCGTCCAATGTGGGGGGATGGCAGTGGTCGGCGGGTACGGGCACCGATGCCCAGCCGTGGTTTCGGGTATTCCACCCGGTGGAGCAGAGCAAGCGCTGGGATCCCTCCGGAGACTGGATCCGACGCTGGTGCCCACAAATCAAAGCCCTCCCCGATCGCTGGATCCATGAACCCTGGAAAGCACCGGCTGCCGTTCTGGCAGCGGCGGGTGTCCGCCTGGGGCAAGAGTGGCCCAAACCCGTGGTGGACCATGCCGTCGAGCGAAAGGAAACCCTGGAACGGTTCGGGAGACTTGCCCGCGGCGCCTAAGCCCAAGATCACCCGGTGACCGATTTCGAAGTTGATTCCGGCCGGTCCGTTAGGGTATAATCGCCCAGATCCGAATCCATCCACCGGGAGACACCCGGTCGACCCAGGCATCGGGACGAGGCAATGCATGAGACGACCCGGACCGAACACGGCGCGACAAGGCGTGACCCTCACGGAGGTCATCATCGTGGTGGTCTTGATCGGGCTGATGTCGGCGCTCGTGGTGCCAAAACTCACGACCTCGATGAGCGAGAGCCAGCTCGACGCCGATTGCAACCGACTCTTCTCCGATCTCCAGTGGGCGAAAACCCAAGCACCCAGCCAAAGCACGGGAATGAATCGATCCGGAACCCGGATCTTCGTCCTGTTCGATACCCTGCACTCTTCATGGACGATCTACCGGGACAACGGCGACTCCACCTTCCAGTCCTCGCAGGACACCGTGATCCGACGGGATTCGCTGGCCGGGACCTCCCGTTTCGGCTTCGAGGCATCCTTCGCAAGGCCCGCCATCGCCGCGCCGCTGGGAACCGGAGCCGCCCCGCAGACCGGATTCGGGCAGGCGAGCACGTCGCTCGACGATTGCCTCGATGGCAAAATCTACCCGGCGCCGGTCCCCGCCGCCAATTCCTGGGCCTTCATCGGAACAGGCAACACCGCGGGCAAGATCGTGGTGTGCGGCGGTGCGACGGGTGACATGTCCAACGGCACTCTCTTTATCAGCTCCCGACGCTCCGAAACCAAGGCCTACGCGATCGTCTACAACAGCCTCACCTCGGGATCGGCAAGCCACTCCCTGAGGCGCTTCGCCTGGAACGGAACGGTTTGGAGCCGCCGATGACCAGACACCGTGCAGGGTATACGCTCATCGAAGTGCTCGTGGCGGTGGTGATCCTCAGCCTTGTCCTTCCTGGACTCACCTACATGGTGGTGGGGTCGCGCAAGGCCCAGATTTCCAGTTACCGCATGGAGCAGGCGGCAGCTTACGGGCAATTGGTCATCGACTCGCTTTCCATCCTTCCCGCCGGGGCTCGCAGCGCCACCAACCGCACCGCCAGCACCACCATCGGGGGGGTGGGCTACACGGCGTCGTGGACCTACACCGCCCAGGGAAACGCGCGACTTGTGACAGATACCGTCAAATGGTCAAAAGGTGGAAAGACGGAATATGTCGTGATCCGCGGGGTTGTCCGATGATCCGCCGCGGACTGACTCTGCTGGAAATGATGATCGCCCTGGCCTTGACCGGCATGGTGGCCTACATCGCCCTGGACATGTTCGCCGGACAGCAAGCCAACTACACCCGCACCCGCGAGAAGGTGAAGCTCCAGGACGACGCGCGCGAGGTCATGAGGATCATCGAAGAGGATGTCCGCAACGCCGGCTACCGAACCACGGTATCCTCGGAGGCCACGGGACTCGCCGGAAGCATCGGTAAGTGCGGCTACGTCCTGGACAAGGATTCCGCAGCCTTCACCGCCGGAAATCGCAACACCATCGCTGGCGACACCCTGCGAATCCGTTACGTCGAACCCAGTTCCATCGACGGCCAGGTCACCTGCGGCTACGGATCGGGAACATCCTTCCGCGAGATCGGCTACCTCCAGCGAAACGACACCTTGTTCCGTCGGTTGCGCAGCGACACCACGTCTGCTTCCGAATGGGTGGAGATGCTCAGCAACGTCGTGACCTTCCAGGTGGAGTACGGCCTGCTGACCGACCCCACCGACCAGATCGCGACCTCCGTCCAGCTTGCCACCGCGGCCAACTGGGCCGGGTCCGGATCGATGACCGCCTCCACCCTGGGGAGCGCCGTGACCCTCACCAACTGGAAGACCGCCGGCGCCGTCGTGGCCTGCTACAAGAACCCCGTGTCGGTGGACCCTCGCTACACCTACCGGATCACCTTCGATCTTTCGATGAGCGCCAACATGAGGGTCGGTGTCGATGGCATCGATTCCAGCACGACCTCCCAGCTTCCGAAATTCGCGGTCGGCTTTTTCAACTCCACCGCCGGCACTCCCACCGACACCTTGTACGCCTATCCCCAGGATCCCTCGTTGACGAGCCGGCGCATCGAGGTCCTGCTCAGCCCCGCGACGGCAGGAACCCGATACCTTGGCTTCCAGACGATCTACAAGACCGGGGCGAACATCAATTCGACACAATCCGTCACGATCAGCAATGCCAGCCTGAGCGTGGTATCCCGCGGCCAGTACTTCAGCTGGCTGAACTCCCCCACCGCCTCGCAGGGACCCCATGTGAAAGCCCTCCGGGTCAATCTCCTCGCCAAGGCCGCCATGTCCGACGGCGAAGGGGACACGCAGGCATTCTCGAACCTGGACGCATCGGGGCTGTCCTACTCCGCCTCCGGAGCCGACACGACCAGGACGCACATCCTCTACCAGCGCATCATCCCGGTGGTCAACAATGGAAACTGACCCTTCCGCCAAATCCCGGCACGGCGTCGCCATGATGGTGGTCCTTGGTGTCGTGATCTTCTTCACGATGATGGGATTCATGGGCCTTGAAATCGCCATGAAGGATTCCCAGGTTTCCGGAAGCTTGCTGGACATCAAGAGCAAGGAGTCCGCTGCCTGGGGAGGACTCAACCTCACCTTGGGCGCCATGCAGACGAGTCCGACCAACACGGCGACCCAGCTCCAGAAATTCATCGCCGACAGCTCCGTGACCCCAGCGAACAAACGCCAATGGCTTTCGTTCTCCGGCGGAACCTTCAGTCTCGTGGCCTCCGATCCGGGATTTTTCCCCATCGGAACCGGCGGCGACAAATCCGGGATCAAGGTGCGCATCGTCTCGATGAACATCAACGGAACCGCTGGAGTCAACGACGGCAGCGGGATCCCCATCACCCTGGAATGCACCGGGCAAGGGCGAAACGGGCAGCAACTCAAGATCCTGGCCACCTACCTGATGCTGGGTCTGGACGTGCCGGTCCAGATCGCCGCGACAACCGGAGGCACTCCGGCCTACGCGCTCTATCTCAACGGCAACCTCTCCAACTCCAACGTGGGGACCACCGTCGTCGGCAATGTGTATATCGGGGGAAGTTTCACCGGGAACGTCGCCGGTCCGCAGGTGATCACCGGAAGCCTGAAAGTCAACGGAAGCTACACTGCCAACGCAAGTCTGGACGTGAGCGGCAATGCTTGGATCGGTGGCGATGTGAGCCAGAAAAATGCCGCTGGCACCATGGTCTTTCGCAAAAGCTTGGGGATCGGAGGGGCCTTCGGGGAGCTCGCGACGACAATTTCCGTCGGCGAATATCTCAACGTCTACGGCCCCAAACCAGCGGTTGCGAATTGGGGTGCATCCGCCGCATTGACCGTTGGAAAACAGCTGTACTTCGCGCAGAGCAGTCAATCGATCGGCGGGGTGCTCACCGTGGGCACGGCGGCAAACCCTGCCAAGGCTTTCTTTCGCACCGGCTTCAAACCCGGGAACGCCGCCATTTTTTACGGCGATTTTTATGGCGCAGCGAACACAACACAGCCGTACGACCTGACACAAGCAGTCTCGATCAACGGAAACGCAGGCTTCCTCGATCCTGGCGCCGGTGCAGGGCAGGTCAAGCTGAGCGGAGCCGGCAAACTTTCCGTGACCGGGAACGCCCGCTTCGATGGCGACTTCAACCAATCCGCCGTCGCCGGCACCGCGCCACTCCTTTCCGTGGGAGCAAGCGCGGAGTTCAATGGTGGAATCTCCGCGATCGGTCTGGCTTCCGCCAACGCCATCTCCGTGGGCGGCAAGACGTTCGTCCAAGGAACAGCCACCGCCCAGGTCCAATCCAATCCATTCAGCGGCGCATTGACCCTGGGTGACTCACTCCTCCTTTCCGGAACCTTCTCACACGCCTTTGGCCAGAAGTACACAGCCGGATCCGTCAACAAATGGAAATTCGCCGTCGCCGCCACCAACAAGGCATGGAAGTACTATGCCACGGGAAACTGCAACACCACCACCAGTGTTGGCGCCACAGGCTTCGCCACGACACCATCCTCTGTCGGCTCGGCGGGAGTTTCCGGAGTTTATCCCTTCTTTGGCGGAGACGAGCCCCGGGTGGAGGGCTCCACCACCTCCAACGCATCGGCTTGCTCCACGACCCCGGTGTCCCTCGCCACCCACTACGTACCCAACTTCGCCACCGCCTTCAAACCCCTTAGCCTGCTGGACCCCACCGGCGCGGCCATGGCTGCTCTGGACACCATCGGAGCCCAGGCGAGCAATCCTCCCGACACCCTTTACGTGGACGCCACCCACAGCCCCACGGTGAATTCCAAGATGAAAACCCTCACAGCCCCCATCCTGACCGCCGCCGGGATCACCTGCCCCCTAAATGGGGTCAACGACCCGAACTTCTTCAACAAGCTGTTCACCTACTTCGGGGCGCAGGGCTGGCTTGTCAATGGATACATGGTGATACGAGTGAACACCGCGCTAAGCGTCAATCTGGCTGCTGGAATCGGATTCACGCCCTTCAACGGCAAGGCGCTTTGGGTTCTGGACGACGAAACCCGAGGCTGGAACGCAGTCGATGCCAAGGGGATCTGGCCAGCCTCGGCCGGGCCCACCAACATCCAGGTGATCCACGTGATCAACAAAATGAAGCTCCAAAATTTCGGGGTAGCGACAGCCACACGTGCCGTGGGAACCATGTACGGGTTCGTCTATTACGGCGCAGATCTTTCCAGCAATGGCTATTACACCGCCGCCGACATGGATGTAGGTGGCAGCACCACCCTTGGCACACTGATGGGGGGGATGGAAATCGCCCACAAATTGGGGACATCGACGCTCGTCGGAAAGCTCTCGATCACCTCCACACCAGCCGTCTTCACCGACATCACCTCCAATCTTCCTGGAGTCCTGCATCTTGCCAATTCTTCCGGAGGCGGCGGTGGCGGATCGGGTACGCCCATTTCCACCAAGACCCTCGTCGCGCGTTCGTCCTCCAATTCCCTGCAATTCGTCCGGGTGGGCGAATTCCGATGACCTCGGCCGTTTCGCTCGAAGGCTTGCACCCAACGGTGTCGCCACGTGGAAGAGCCTTTTCGACCTGACCGGGATCGAGTTTCTTCGAGAAATGCCCAACGCCTCCCTTCGCGAATCGGTATTGTTACGGCGGTACCCTCCACTCTGGAACCGCCGATGACCCGCCGAATCCTTGCCCTCCTCCTCACCGCCAGCCTTTCCTCCGCCCAGGTGCCCGATCGCACCGCACGGACAGTGACGAACGTCGACCTTATGGGAAGCACGAGATTGGCGGTGGATGGGGTCGAGATGGAAATGGCCGCGTTTTGCACCCTCGGGCTGGGCTCCGGAGCCTGCCTGTATTTTGTCCAACCTGCCGACAGTGTTTCCAGGCTGCCGTCGAGCGGGGGTGAGCAGCCGTTTTTGACCATGTCCTCCAGCGGGGACCTTCCCGCCACGCCGTATACGTCGCAGGCGAAAATCGACAGCCTCCAGTGGTGGGAAGTCACAGGAGCCTCCGCGCGCTGGGCAGTCTCCTTCGACAGTGTCTTCCACCGTTTCGGGTCGGGCTGCAACGTCACCACGGGCTGCCGGTCCTGGGACACCTTGATGCTTCGCCTCCTGACCGTACGCATGAACACTGCGCGCCCTTACGTGCGCTGGCTCGACACCCTCGGCACCTTGGGTGACCGCTGGGAGCCATTCCTGCGCGCATGGAAAGGCGGGCCCCTCGACATCGGATCGGTGCGCGGATCCCTGCGCGCCGCCGACGGCAAACCCCTCGCCTCCACCTTCAGCCCCACGGCGAGCATTGCCTTCACCCGCACGCCAATCCCCAATGTCACGGCGCTCGCCCCTGCCCGGGGAGCCATCCTCTATTCACAGAAATTGTCCCCCGTGGAACCCGCCGTCACCACGGGGGTGCTCGCCAACGCGAAGGTGGACACCAGCGGACACCTCTATGCGAAAGCATCCATCCAGTGGGTGAACGATTCCCTGGCTCCTCGGCTGAATCCGCCCAAATTCTCCGATACAGGATCGCATCCAGGCTGGATCCGTGCCCGAGCCATGTGGAATTTCACCGTGGACGGCAAGGCGGATTCTGTCGTCGTCCTGGGATGGGTGCCGGATCCGGAATTCTCGGCGATCGCCCGGAAGCCCTCTCGGAAGGAGACCAGCACCAAGCCTCGGCTGGATGCGTTGGGACGGCCAGCGGTGCTGCGCCATCAGGCCTCGGATGTGCGGCTGCTCAAGCCCTGAGCTTTCTCTCCGCACCCACGTCCACTTGGCGGCGCCCGTGCGCGCGAGTCCCAGGCCATCAAGGAGAGGGCGATCGGACGGCTCCCAGCTTGGAGATTTTTCACATACATCGAAATTTTATTTGGAGAAATTTCAGATCTATCTGATTTTTCTATGGATCGAAGCCTGAAATTATGGGTATTTTCCAAGAATATGGACCGCTGGTATAAAAATCTTCTTCGAGATCATTTTGAGGAAAACCGGCAACTGGCTCTGGTTTCTGGGCCTCGCCAATGCGGAAAAACCACCGCCGCCCAGCAACTGGATCCATCGACCCACTACCTGACATGGGACAACCCCGAACAACGTGAATGGATCTTGGCAGGGCACCAAGCTCTCGCCCATCGCTTCGGTTTGGATCAACTGGGCCAAAAGCCTCTCGTGATCCTCGACGAGGTGCAGAAATACCCGGACTGGAAGAACTGGCTCAAGGGCTTTTTCGATGTGTGGGGATCGCACTGCCGCATCCTCGCGACGGGCAGCGCCCGATTGGACCATTTCTCGCGAGGTGGCGACAGCATGATGGGCCGGTACCTTTCCTACCGGATGCACCCCCTTTCCGTCGGAGAGATCGTTGCTCCCCATCGGACGGCGACGGACCTGCTCCTTCCGCCTCGGGAAATTTCCGATCCGGATTGGAAAGCCCTTTGGGAATTCGGGATGTTCCCCGAGCCGTTCTTGCGCCGGGACCGCCGATTCTTCACGCGATGGTCGCGGCTGCGACTGGACCAGACCGTCCGCGAGGACCTGAGAGATCTGACGCGCGCCACTGAAATCTCGCGGGTGGAGCTTTTGGCCGAACTCCTGCGCGCACGCGCCGCGCAATCCTTGACATTTTCCGACCTCGCGCGGGGTGTGCGATCCAGCGTGGAATCCGTGCAACGCTGGGTGGACCACCTGGAAGCGCTGCACTTGGTGTTCCTGGTGCGCCCCTGGTTTCGGAACATTTCCAAAGCCCTGACCAAGGAACCCAAGGTCTATCTGCGCGACGGCTCGACCATTTCCGACCCCGGCGCGCGGTTTGAAAACATGGTCGCCTGCCACTTGCTCAAGGCCGTGCAAGGCTGGGAAGACGCGGGCCTGGGCAGTTTCGCTCTCCACTATCTGCGCGACACGGAAAAACGCGAAGTGGACTTCCTGGTGGTCCGCGACGACACTCCTTGGTTTCTGGTGGAAGCGAAGACCTCCGATACACGGCCAACCGACACACTGCGCCACTTCCAGAAAGCCACCGGCGCACCGCATGCATTCCAGGTGGTCCGCGACCTTCCGTATGTAGACATCGACCCGTTCACCCGCAACGACCCCGTGGCCGTGCCTGCGCGCACATTGCTTTCGCAGTTGCCCTGAGCCTCCGGGACCCGCAGCCACTCAAACCCTGAGGAATGCCAATCAAACCACCTCGCGCACCTCGATGGCCTTGCCGCGAAAGTCCCGCACCTCGCCAGCTCGCGCCCCTTTGAGGACCTGCCCCAGAGGGCTTGCCAACGACATGCACCGGACTGCCTGACCATCCACCTCCAGCTGCAGCGGGAAGGGGCAAACCAGATACCACCCTTCGGGCAACCTGGCCAACGCCCCGAAGGAAATCGACTCGCGCATTGCGGACAGATCCTGACGACCCAACCAATCCAATGCGGACCTTGCTTCATCCTGGAGACGCGATTGCATGGAGCGGGCCTGCGACAGCATTTCGCGAGCGGTCTCGTACTTGTCGCCGGCGCTGCTCTTGGTTTCCCCTTCGTAGGCCTGGGCGATGGAGGCCAGCTCCCGCTCGGCGGAGGCTGCGTTTGATTCCAGAACCCTCCGCAGGGCCGCGAACACCTCGATCTTCCAGTTTCTGTCAGATTCTTCCGCCACGCGCCCCACCTCCGCCCCACCACAGGGGCATGCCACAAGGTAGACCCCTCAGGGCCGGTCGCCGAAATCCTCGCGCACGCATTTTTCCATGGCTTGCGCGGAAAGCAGCACACCCGGAACCCCCGCCCCGGGATGGGTCCCCGCCCCCACGAAATAGAGGTTGGGAACGTCTTCGCTGCGGTTGTGGGGCCGCAACACCCCCGTCTGCAGCAGCCCTGGAGAGATCCCGAAGGCGTTGCCGTCCAGACTGTTGAGATCGTGTTCGAAATGGTCCGGCGTCACGATCTTGCACACCTCGAGATTCTCGCGCAAGCCTTCCAACCCCCACGCTTCAAGAAATTCCAGGATCTTCGCGGCGTAGCGATCCTTTTCCTTCTCCCAATCGATGCCGCTTTTGTTGTTGGCCACCGGCGAAAGCACATAGATGCTCTCGCAACCCTCCGGGGCGAGCGTCGGATCCGTGCGGGTAGGCGTGTGCAGGTACAGGCTGAAATCGTCGGGCAGGATCTTGCGCTCGAAGATGTCGCGCACCAGCTCGCGGTAGCGTTCGGACAAGATCAGGGTATGGTGGTGGAGTTTGTCGTAGCGGCGCTTCACCCCCAGGTAGAGCAGGAAGCAACTCATGCTCTGGTCCAGTTTTTCGATGCGCCGGTCCGTCCACGTGGTGCGAGCGGAAATCGGGACCAGATCCCGGTAGGTGTGACCCACGTCGGCGTTGCTCACCACCAGATCGGCTGGGTGTTCCACACCCTGCGCGACCACCGCCTCCGCTCGGCCGTTATCCACCACGATCCGCTCCACCTCCGATCCCAGCAGAATCTGTCCGCCCTTTTCCTGGAACAAGGAAGCCAGAGACTCCACCAGGGAATGCATGCCGCCGGGGGTGAACCACACCCCTTCCACTTTTTCCAGCGAGGAGATCATCCGGTAGATGGAGGGCGACCGGAACGGGTCGCCGCCGATGAACAGGGGATGGAAGCTGAACAGGAACCGATGACGGAAATTGCGGAAATAGCGCGAAACATGGAAATGCAGCGGCAAGAACGCCTTGAGCTTCAGCGCCTTGGGCACGAACCGCAACATCTTCCCCCAGGTGTCCAACGGAGCGCCGCCCAAGGCATCGGACATCACCGTTCGGCGCACCGGATCGGCATCGGCCTGGAACCGGTCGTAAGCCTGGGCGTCGCGCACATCGAAGCGACGCATCTGGGCTTTCATGGACTCGGCATCGCCGCTGTAATCGATCCAGGTGCCATCGTGGAAATGCACCCGGTAGTACGGATCCAAGGCCACCAGCGGCAGGCGCTGGGCAAGAGTTGTCCCCGCGCTTTTGTACAAGGCGTCGATCACGGTAGGGGCGGTGATCAGGCTGGGGCCGGCATCGAACACATATCCTTTTTCGCGGATGCGACCCGCGCGCCCGCCCAGCTGGGTGTTCTTCTCCAGGAGGGTGGTGGCAAATCCCATGGATTGCAATCGGATGGCCGCCGCCAATCCGCCGAACCCGCCGCCGATCACCACCGCACGTTTTTGAATGCTCACAGGGCTCTTCCTTTCCAGGCCACCGGCCAGAATGGATTCAATGCCGAACGCAAACCGATTCCCACCAGAAACGGCGCTCCGACGGGAAACCAGGCCAAATTCCGAATCCCGGTGGCAAGTCCAGGCGCTGCCAACGCGACAAGGATCGCCAGCAGCACGGCCGGCAGAGCCGATCCCCAGCCCGCCCCAGCCACCAGGAGCACCACGGGAAGCACATAGACCCATGCCACGAAGGCCATCGCCGCGAGCCAACCAGGGACTCCGCCACCACCGAGATCGGCGAAATTCTTGACAAAACCCGTCCACACTTGGCCCGAGGAACGGTACATGCGCACTTCCAGTACCTCTTCGGCGAGGGCCGCCACCACTTTCAATCCCGCGCGTTTGCCTTTGCGGGCCAGGGCGAGATCCTCCGACACCAGGTTGGCCACGGCACGATGCCCTCCGATGGCTTGGTAAGCTTGGCGGGTGTACATCATCCACTGACCCACCGCAGCCACCAGGGATGTTTCGGGGCGATCTGCTGCCAGACGCAGCGGCAAACAAGCGCGCAACGGCAGGTCCACCACCAGCGACACCACCGAACCGATCAAAGGGTGGGTCGATTTCTGTCTCCCGAATCCGCTGACCAATCCCGCACGTTCCGCCTCCAGGAGCGCCGCAGTGGCAACAAGCGCTTGCGGTGCTGGAGAGACATCCGCATCGCAAAACAGGAGAAGCTCTCCCTTGGCCCGCTCCCACAGTTGGTGGCAGGCCCAATTCTTGCCGCGCCACCCTTCGGGCAACGGCAACCCCTGCACCACTTGCAGCCGCGGAAATTCCCGGGCGCGTTCGCGCAGGTATTCCAGGCTCCCGTCCACCGATCCGTCGTCGAGCACGATCATTTCCCAATCGGGATGTTCCACCCGCATCCACGCGTCCAACACGGACGGAAGATTCTCCATCTCGTCGCGCACCGGCACCAGAACGCTCACGAATTTGACGGGATCCGTCATCGTGTGCCTCGACCGGATCCGAGGAGCCGTGCGGCGATTGGCCAGCAAGATCGCCACGGCCGCGAAGAGGATGGCGGCATTGGCGAGTCCAATCCATTCCCAGAAAGTCACGACCGAATCTCTCCAGGCCAGCGGAGGGAGGCGTGTTCGGCCAGCTCCACCAATTCCTTGTCCAGAGCATCGAGGTGGCTCTCGAGGGCCGTTTCCAGCTCGCGAAGAGCCCAAGTCCCGCCCGATTTTTTTCTTTCCAGGGGAGCGCCAGCCCAGATGAATGCATGCGGGCGACGCGTGTTCAGGGGTTCGATCCGCAGCGCCACCGGCACCACCTGCACATCGCCCATCGCCGGGAGCATCCTTTCGAGTCCGGATCGGAATCCCAGCGGCCTCGTTCCTGCTGGGCGGATGCAACCTTGCGGAAAATAGGAGACCGCCCAGGGCTTGGGGCGATGGGAAATCTCCGAAAGATCCCGCAGCAGCCTGCGCACGGAGGAACCCTCTCCCGGCGAGACCCCCAGACACCCCAGCCGACGCAACCAGCCGCGCGGGGCCAGTTCGCGTTCCAGCATCACGCTCCACAGCGGCGACGACGGCATCAGTTTCCGATGCAGTTCCCGGACCAGGAATCCGTCCCACCACGAATGGTGGTTGGAAACGAAAACCACGGCGCCTGTCGGGTCGATGCCCGAATCCGCGCGCAACCTCACCTGCAGACACATGGACATCGCGGGCCGGAAAACCGCTTCGAACATGGCGACCGCAGGTGGGATCCACCAGGCATTCATGGCCTGCTCGCCGATTCTTGCCCACGATCGGAACGGACCGCCGCCAGCGGGACCAGGCGCGACCGATCCTGTGGGCTGATCCCCTGGAAATTTTCCAGGACAAATTTTGCCACCTCGGCGCGCAATCCCTCCGGCACCACTCCCCGCGATTGCGGAAGCAACTGCGCCAACGCCCGGAAGTCGGCGTCCACCGACCACTTGCGCCCGAAGAAAAACGGCAGGTAAAAGCAGCTCATCAGACGGAGGTAGCGGATTTCCGGATGATGGGGAGACTTGGCCACCGCGCTGTCCAGCAGGGGCGCGGCCCTCTTGAGATGATCGAGCTTGGCCGGAGGCCATAGGGCGTGCTTGGCTTCCACCACCGCCAAAGCACCCTGATAGGCGCGCTCCAGGTCCGGATAGAGCTCCTTGCGGGATCGCAACGCCTCCCACTCGGCACGGGCGTGCGGCAGCATGGAATCCTGGGCCACCGACAAAAACCAAAAGGTCCGCAACCGCTCCAGGGACGGGGCAGCCTTTCCGTCGGCCCCGATCTTTTCCAGATGCCGTCGCCCTTCCTGGAAAATCGCGTCGTCGGCCGAGGGGGCCGCGGGCGGCTCTTTGGCCTGGACCACCGCCCATGCGCACGACGCAAAAAATACCTGCACCACGCGCCTCACGGCACGCCCCCCGCGAGACTGGGGACCGGCGCCACACGCGAGGCGACCCGCCGCATCGCCCACCAACCTCGCGCTCCCAGACCGATCTTCTCCATCTGTCCGGTGACACCGCGTTTCCGGAAATTGTCGTAGCCGTTGCGGCGGATCGCTCCGTGGATGCCCTGGTAGACGGCCGCCGCCACCGCGACGCCTGTCTGGAGCGAGCCCGGCAGATACGCCATCCCCACCAGGGACAACTGGTAGTCGGCATCGGCTCTGGCCATCAGGATTTCCATCAATCCTCGCCATCGGTCGTCGATCGCGCGCGTGCCCGAGGCGTAATCCTCGAGATCGGCAAGCTCCAGTCCAGCCTCGCGCAAGTCCGACATAGGGATGTACACCCGGCCACGCGAAAGGTCCTCCCCGACATCCCGCAGGATGTTGGTCAATTGCATGGCATGGCCAAGGGCTTCCGCGCACTCCAACACGCAAGGATCGCTCACGCCGGCGGATCTCGTGATCCAAAGCCCCACGGTGGAGGCCACGCGATAGCTGTAGAGTCGCAGCTCCCGGGGCGATTCGAATGGCTCGGGAGCCAGATCCATGCGCATTCCCGCGATCAGGTCGGAGGCGATCTCGAACGGTATCATTTCTGTGGCCATGCGACCGAACACGTCCTGGAGCAGCTCGATCCCCGTCTCGCCTCCTTCGTAGGCCCGGCGCGACAAGGCCTCCCATGCATCCAGCCGATGGGCGATCTCCAGGGAGGACAATCCAACCGCTTCGTCGACCAGATCGTCCGTGACCCGACACCAGCAATAGACTCCTCCCACCACCTCGCGCAGATGCGGCGACAAAAAGCGGGATGCGAATCGGAACGATCGCGAATGGCGAGCCATGAAGTCCATGCGCCCGCTCGAATCCGCAGGGACCTGGTCAAGCCCCTTCTTCGACGGTTTTTGACGACTCAGGGCCAAGCCCAGGCCGGCCACCAGGACAAATCCCGCGATGGCAAGCCAGTATCCCGCCAGCGCCACCATCGCCAAAGGCATCGCGCAGAGCAGGAGCAGGTAGGTGCCCAGGGAATTTCTGGCTGGCAGGAATTCGATGCGTCCGGGCAGAGGCTCCAGCATTCCGAGGAAGAGCGCACCCGAGACGTACCAGCCCAGCAGGTTGGACAGGGGAACTCCGTACCAAAATCCGTCTGTTCCCCAGAGCCAAAAGGGAAGCACCGAGCTCATCGCCGGATCCAACACGAGATCCCAAGCCAAAAGCAGCAGGGATCCCGCCATCACCCGGCGCAGTCGGCCAGCATCCGGAGACAGCCTCCGCAACAAATAGTGCACCGCCAGGACCGCAACCGCCCACGAAAGCGGAATGCTCCAAGGCACCTGGCCGGGAAGGAGGGCGCCGAGCCCTGTGGCATAGTGATAGGACCCAAAAGGCATTCCCGTCTGCACACCCAACGCCTCCACGGCCCACGAGCTGAAAAACACCAGCACCACCGGCAGGAAAAATTCCCGCGGCTTCCAACGCACCAGCACACCCAAAACCACAGTGGACAATACGATCTGGCTCTGGGCAAACCCTGATCGGATCGTCTCCAGATCCAGCGGAAAGGGCAACGGCGGGGCTTTGCCTGGCGGAAACGCCGCGTGACCCAGAAACGCCAACGCCGTCAAGAGGCCTGCGCAGGACAGCGCGATTTTTTCCTGTCGACTCAATGGAGCTTCTGATGCCATAGACCACTAGATACCAAGTCGCATTCTCAAAGCCACGCCTCGACACCACCCTCCCCTTCTGGTCACCAGAGTTTTTACCTTCTCGTGACGTTAGCCCTGAATCCTCTACACCAACCGGAGAACTCCCCCATGAGAGCATGGTTCGTTGTCGCACTTTCCATCGGCCTGCTTGCCAGCTGCAAGATCGGCAACAGCCCGGACGCCAAGCCCGCCCCAGAGGCTACTTCTGCCGCCCAGCCCGCTCCTCCTCCGCCACCGCCGCCGCCACCGGCCAACACCCAGCCGCAGCAGGCCGTGGCTCCGGTTTCTTCCGGATCGTCGGTGGGAGCGGAATTTCAGGGAGCCTGGTACGACGGCGTGGCAAAGTGCAGCCAGCCCATCGCGCTGGTGATCCATGGTGGGAATGCCTTGGTGGTCGCCAAGGGTGCCTACGGCCCGGCTACGGTGGATGGTGGAAACCTTTCCCTGCCCGGCTCGGCACCCGCTCGCTTCCAGATCAAGGCCGACAGCTTGGCCTTCTACGACCCGGCCAACATCCGGCCCACCATCTATCTGCGCCTGGGTTGCCCTGAGTACACCGGCCCCAACAGCACACCTCCCTCCGATCTCTGATCCGAGGCTCGAAGCCCTCCAGGCACTCTGGCGGGCTTCTTTTTCGCCCCTAATGTGTAATTGTTGTTATTTATTTACCCGAACCACCCCTCACCAGGAGAAGTCCATGTCGATGTTCTGCTACCAGTGCCAGGAAGCCGCCCACGGAACCGGATGCGAAATCAAAGGAGTCTGCGGCAAAACCCCCACCACCGCCGCCCTGCAGGACGCCTTGGTCCATGCCGCCCGCGGCGTGGCGATCTTCGCCCAGGCCGCACGATCGCAGGCGGAACTTCCCGCCGCCACCGCCGAGTGGCTGCGTGTGGCGCTCTTCACCACCATCACCAACGCCAACTTCGACGACCAGGCCATCTTCGAACGCGTCCAGGAGGGCCTCGCCCTGCGCGCCTCCTTGGCGGACCTTTGCGATCGCAATGAAATCGTGGTGGCACTGCGAAATACCGATGCCGCGACCTTTTCTGCCGACAGCGTGGACGACATGGTGGCGCTGGCCCAGAACCTGGGGGTCAAGCGAACCGTGAACGAAGATGTCCGTTCGCTGCGAGAACTGCTGACCTACGGACTCAAGGGGCTGGCCGCCTACCTGCACCACGCCGCCGAATTGGATCGTTTCGACTCCGATGTCGAGGCCTTCCTGGAGCGGGCCCTGGCCGCCACCCTCGACGACTCGCTGGACGGCGCGACTCTGACCGCCCTGGTGCTGGAAGCCGGACAAAAAGCGGTATCGGCCATGGCCTTGCTGGATGGTGCCAACACGGGCCGTTACGGCAACCCCGAAATCACCAAAGTGAAGATTGGCGTTGGGAAGCGTCCTGGCATCCTGGTGTCGGGCCACGATCTGGCCGACCTGGAACAACTCCTGGAACAATCCCGTGATGCCGGGATCGACATCTACACGCACAGCGAGATGCTCCCCGCCCACAGCTATCCAGGCCTCAAGAAATTCCCGCACCTGTACGGCAACTACGGCAACGCCTGGTGGCAGCAGAACAAGGAATTCGAAAGCTTCCGGGGCCCCATCCTGTTCACCACCAACTGCATCGTCCCGCCGCCCAAGTCCGCGTCGTACATCGACAAGGTCTTCACCACCGGCGCGGCCGGATTCCCTGGCTTTCGCCACGTGCTCAAGCGCGAGGACGGCACCAAGGACTTCTCCGAAATCATCGCATTGGCCAAAACCTGTCCGGTACCGGTGGAACTGGAGCAAGGCGAGATCCTGGGAGGCTTCGCGCACGACCAGATCCTGAAGCTCGCCGGACCCGTGGTGGAGGCCGTGAAGTCTGGCGCCATCAAGAAGTTCGTGGTGATGGCCGGTTGCGACGCGCGCCAAAAAGAGCGCTCCTACTACACGGACTACGCGGCCAACCTTCCTGCAGATTCTGTCATCCTCACTGCAGGTTGCGCGAAGTACCGCTACAACAAGTTGGAACTGGGCGACATCGGCGGGATCCCGCGCGTGCTGGACGCCGGCCAGTGCAACGACTCCTACAGCCTGGCCGTGACCGCGCTCAAGCTGAAGGAAGTCTTCGGACTGGAAGACATCAACGACCTGCCCATCGAGTACAACATCGCCTGGTACGAACAGAAGGCCGTGATCGTTCTGTTGGCGCTGTTGCACCTGGGCGTGAAGAACATCCGCCTCGGACCCACTTTGCCCGCGTTCTTGTCGCCTGGTGTGGCCAACGTGCTCGTGAGCGCTTTCGGGCTCAAGGGCATCAACACCGTGCAGGAAGACATGGCCAGCTCGTTTGGTGCACCGGAAAGCGCGGTGGACGCGACGTTGGCCTGATCGATCGCCAGCCCGGCCGCCGCAGGGTTTCCTGAGGGTCGTAGGGGCGATTCATGAATCGCCCCTACGCAATGGGTTGAACCCTGCGGGTGCCTGGCCCAACCGCATTCCCCCGCTCACCGAAACACGTACAGAAGCCGCACTCCGTAGGTGGGGCCGTAGTCCTTGCCATTGATTCCGTCGTTGGACTTTTCCAGCACCACGTTCCAGATGCGCAACCGGGTGTACTCGAACCATTCCTGGAGTGCCCCGCCATCCAATCCGACAAAGGCCCCCGAGGTCCAGAGATAACCGGCCTCGCCGGCCAAGGGCACCCCCCAGGGAACACAGGAGAACCCCAGCGCCGCTTGGTGCTCGCCATGCACCGAAGCGATTTCCGGAAAGTATCTCCCGCCTGCGAGCGCCAGCTTGCGGCAGTTTCCAAGCACCCCCGCCTGGAGCCCCGCGTCCAACAAGATGCGGACTCCCCCTATTTCCAAAAGTTCGGCTTGGGCCACCCCCACCCCCACATGGACATCGGAAAACACGTTCGAGCCTCCGACTCCCGCCAGAACGTAGGCGGGAAATTTCCGTGGCCGCAGCACCCAGGATGCTTCCAACATGGCCAGCGGCCCCTCCTCCACGCCCTCGCGCACGACCGGAGGAACGCCGGCCGGGATGTGCTTGTAGTCGTTTTGCAGAAATTCGGTGAGACCGTCGTGGGCGATGCCGAGTCCAACCTCCCCCTCGACGCTGGAGGTACAAGCCTCCCAAGACCGGCCCGGGAAAGCCTTCCGGAAGGAAAGCACGTTGAATCCCACCGTGCTGTGGTACCGGGAACTGTCAGAGCCGGGGCCTGCCCCGTAGCGGGCACCATCCGGATCGAACTCCGTGAACTGGTGCAGATCCAGCGACACGCTGGAGGTGGCCCGAAAGTCCGGCACGATCCGGCCACCCCAGAAGGGAACCAGGACATTGGCCGAGACTCCGCCGGCAAGGAGGGCACAGGCCATCCAAAATCTGACAAAACCAGCGGACATGGATCCTCAATCCTAGTCAAAGGGAAAAAACGGGAGGACCCCGTCGGAGGAAGTCCGACGGGGCCAGGGCGCACGTTGCGCGATTTTTTCTTCAGGGCAGCGTCACGTTCCAGACCGTTCCCTGGCCCAGCACATACACCTTGCCCCGGAACCATACGATGGAGGTCAGGTTGTCGGGCCCGCCTTGCACCACGTGCGAACCTTGCGTCGGGTCCAGGCTCCCGTAGGCGAGGCGCCCCCCAACACCAAGGACCAGCGTATCGAGATCCAGCTGCATCCCGTTGGAACCGCTGGGATGGATCGTTTGCCTGCCCTTGACAGATACCGTCCGGATCGGGGTGAGGAGAAACTTATTCTGCAAGTCCCAGACAGGCTCCAACCAGCTCGCCCACGAACCCGCGATCCACTCCCCACCTGCCCCTTCCAAAAATCGATGCGAACGTCCGAACCAGAGAAGGTAGGTGTGATAGTTGAGCAGCCGAGCCCCCTCCATCAGGACAAGCCCTGCGGAATCGACGACCAGCTCGGCCTGGTTCACCGAATCATCGGCGGCGGCGATCGTGGTGGAATCCAGTCGGCCACCCGCATCCATCCGGAAAATCCGCAGGGAATCCAGAAGACTCTGGACGATCATCGGAGCAGGGAAGACAGTCTCCCGCCCCGACGCGACCCCCTCCACCCACCGCAATACTCCGCTGTGGGAAACCGCGTTGGCCAACCCCATTCCCTCGATCGTCGAAGCCGGCCGAGCCCCAAGAACCGTCCACGCTCCGCCGCCGTCGGTCGATTTCCAGACCACGTCCCGGCCGTCGTTGTCCCGGCCCAGGCCGACTATCGCTCCTGTTACCGTATCGAGTCTCGTGACCGTAGCGGGAAGCGCCGTGGACACTTTGGTCCAGGAGGCGGGAAGCTGCGCGACCAGGAAAGGGCTGCGCAAGGTGGCAGACCATGAATTCCAGCGATCGCCCTCCTCTCCCTTCTGCCCCACGACCCGCACGAAGTACCGCACATGGCTGGAATCGACAGCGAGGCCCTTGGACGGCACCCCCGATTGGAACGGAGGAAACACCGTGTCCACGAATCTCGGGATCCCGGAATCGACCGTGCCCAGGTAGACCTCGTCGAACGCGTCCACCGATGTGCCCCGGTAGACCCGGTAGCCCTTCACCTTGGGCGAGGTGGCCGCGTCCCACTTCAGATCCACGATACCTCCCAGGCTGTCCCACACTCCGACAATTCCCGTCACGACGGGAAGTCCGGTGTAGACGAGCTCGATGGCTCCCACGTCGCTGACGGAATCCGACTTGACCGTGGCGGCTCGGAAGGTGCTGGTGTACACGGACAAGTCGGTGCGGCTCACCAGGGTGTAGTTGCCCGCCGGAACTCCCGTCAGAAGGAAGGCTCCGGAATCGTTGTCGATGGTGCGGAAGAATCCGGCCCCCACCAGTGCCACCCAGGCGATCTTCGGGTCGTCCTGGGCTTGGACCTTGATCCGCCCCTTGATGGAGCCCGTGGGACGCAGGGTGTCCGAAGGAAGGTTCACGGTCAGGCCATCGGAGTAGACCGAGTCCACGAAGCTCGCGCTGCCGGATTTGTCGGTCACCATCAGGGAGTAGTATCCGCGCGGAAGGTCCTTCAGATCGACATTGCCGTTGGCGTTGGTGTAGGTGACGATCCGCGGCATGGAGTCGACCTTGCCTGCGCTGTAGACGGCCACGGTGGCGTTGGACGCTTTCCGTCCATCCGTCAAAACGAACGAGCTCGTTTCGTCGTTGGTGCCTCGCTGTTCTGTTTGCGTGATTTTGCTTTCTTCGCAGGACTGCAGGACAAGACCTGCAAGGGCTGCGACGAGCCATCGGATGTTCATGGGGTGGCCTTTCGAGTGAGAGGAATGAAACTCAGGGTGAATTGGGCGACGCGATTGGGAGAATCGGGATCGCGGTGGACGATGGAGCGGAGTTCCTCACGGAACCGTTCGATGCGCTGGAGGATCATTTCCCAACCCGCTTCCGATACCGAGATGGTGTTGGAGAACGTGCGCCGGTCGGCGGAGGGCGGCATCAACAGGCTGCGTTGGGCGAGCTCCAACTGCTGGATCTGCAACTGCCGGACCAGCTCATCCCGCGAGCTTTCCGGCGTGGCCAGATTGCGGGTGGTGGGCTTGAGAAGGCCTTCGGGGCTTGTCGCGACCAGCCCCAGATCCAGGAGGAGTTCGATCGAAGCCTTGGCTTCGCCTGGAGTGATGGCGGGCGTGAGGTCCTTGGCGATCCTTCCAAGTTCTTCCTCCCGGTAGCTGCCGATCTCGAGTAGAGCGCGGATGGCCCCATTCCACCAGCTGCGGTAGTACAGGTAATGCTTCTGCTCCAGGGATTGGCGCGGCGTCTTGTTCAGCGCCACCAATTGATCGAACGAGAGCTCGCGGTCTTCGGGACTTTCCGCCTGATTGAAGCGCACCAGTACCCGGAAGTACCTGGCTTCGTCCTTGTCCAGCCCCAGCAGGAGAATGAAGCGATCCAGGAAGGTCCCCGTGATCCGCTTTCCAGCGAGGATATCCGTGAAGTAGCTGCGTGTGCGCGGGAGCCCGAGCTGGCGCGACACCTCGCTTTTGGAAAATTCGGGGTCGGCGGCCTGGCGAGCGGCATGCCAGTCGGTCAGGTAGCGCCGGTAGTCGTTGTAGTCGTAGGGAGTTGGCTGTTCCATGCTCTTAACCTACCCTGGAACGATCCCTCTCGCAAGCATTCCGGTGCGCCTAATTTGTAGTACGGTAAATCCCCTTCAAATCCAGCATGCACACCTTAGAACTGGCAAAACCCGCACCTTAATGTACTACGGACGAGATTCACGAAACCCCGCAGGGTCTGCAAAATGGAACCGTAGGGGCGATTCATGAATCGCCCCTACGCAACAGCTGAACCCTGCGGGGACTTATGTCGTGAGGGCGTTGCGCTACTGACCAGATCAGACTAGGTTAGATATATGGTCACCACCACCCTCTATTACGCGAAAGCACACCTTTCCGCCCTGGTGGAAGAGGTTTCCCAATCTGGACAGGAACTCATCATCACTCGCCATGGAAAGCCGATCGCCCGCCTCGCTCCGCTCTCCGCCCCCGCTTGGAAGCCTGTTTGGGATGCACCCGATCGCCTCCGCCCCACACTGCACGAAAGCCCGACGGCTGCCGTCTACCCTGCAGGCTTCCCACTTTCCGAGCAAGATCCGATTTGATTCTGCTGGACACCTGCACCATTCTCTGGCTTGCCAGAGGAGAACTTCCCAGCTCCTTGCGAAACACCCTCGAAACCGGCCCTTGGTGCGCCAGTTCGCTTTCGGCATGGGAAATCGGAATCAAATCCGCACTCGGCAAAGTGGAGATCCCGCTCCCGCTGGAACAATGGTGGCCACAGATTCTGAACCACTTCCAGATCCAGGAAATCGCGTTTGGTTCCGCGGAAGCGATCCTGGCCAGCGCACTTCCCCCGCATCACCTCGACCCCTTCGATCGAGGAATCATCGCCACGGCATTGTCGCGACAAATTCCTGTGGCGACAACGGATCGACGATTCCTCGTTTACGCATCCAACGGACTGACGACACAGGGCTGTTGAAGCCCCCTCACACCTCGCGGATGCGCCGCCACAGCGATGGCCCCAGGACCGCCCAGGCCAGGAGCGCTTGGGCTCCCAGACTCCCGAGGTTCACCAGGACCATCTGTGGTCCATCGATTTCGTCGATGTCCTGCGGATAGGGCCAGACCAAGTGGAACTTTACGGAGACCAGCATGGTCAGCACCGGCAGGAACACGTGGATACCCACCAGAAGCGCCATGCGTGACAATCCTTGTCTGGCAAGCGGGACCCGGCAGGAGATCCAGGTGAACAGGATCAGGTCGCGCAAGGCGATCAGTCCGACTCCGGCCAGCAGGCTCCAAAATTCGCTCGCGTCACTCCAATCTCCAAGCCACCACACCCCGGCGGCCACAAAAGAGGCCGCGGCAACCAACGGCATGGTGACCCAGGAAAAGGGAATGCCCAGACGCAATCGCTCCCTCCAGGAGCCGGAGGCATCCACCAGCCTGCGCAGCCCCATTGGGTCGATGTTCTCGGTCAGCAGAAATCCCCATCCCAGCACGGCCAACGGAATCATGCACAAGGGGACAACCCGGGAGGACTCGCCGGGAAACGCGGTGGAAAAACCCTGGACATAGGCGCCCGTGAACACGAGGAAGGCAGGCCAAGCCCAAGGGAAATCCGCATGTTGCAGATCGCGCCGCAGCGCCCGCCAAAGCCCGAACCAGGCCCAGGGCAGGAACAGGAGCAACGAGGCCAGCTGCAGTTCCGGACCGGGAAGGGATACTCCCCACCAGGAAACCAACTTCGAATCGCCGACCACGGCTCTCCAGCCTTGCCTTTCTATGAGCAGGTCCGACCAGAAATGGGAAGCCAGGTAGATGGCCGACACCAGCGGCACACCGAAGGAAAAGAGTGTGGACTTGGCCGAACGGGCAGGATCCGTCTCCAAAAACGATTGGGCGACCATCAGCGAATACAAGGCGATGGAACCGACCACCAAGGTGGTGGGAACGATGACCGCCGCGCGCAAAGTGGTTTCGGAGGGATCCAACTGGAATCGCATGAAAGAAAGCACCGCCCAGAAACACCCCAGCACGACTTGGAGATAGAGGCTGTGCGCGGTCGCGCCGAACACCTTCCCCACCGCGAATTCGCCCGCACTCATGGCCGTCAGTCGCTGGGAATCCCAGGTTCGTTCGGTTCGCTCCGACCGCACCGATTGCGCCGCGCGCAATCCCCCCCAGACCATTCCTCCCACCATCCACAGGCCCACCACAACCCATTGGGCGATTTGCACCAGGTCCTTGACCGGTTGGTCGGGCAGAAAGCACAGCCCCACCGCCACCAGAAGGAACGCCGGTGTCCACAGCAGGCGTCCCGCGGTGAGCTCCAGCGACAGATTCCGTCGCAATTCGGGATTATCCCAGAACAGGCGTCGCAGATTCACGACTTGCCTCCGACCAGTTGGAGGTAGCGATCCTGGAGGGAATCTTCCCGCAGGCGGTATTCCAGCACGGGCGCACCTTGAGAGATCAGTCGGGCCAGGAGCGCGACCTGCTCCGCGTCGGATCCACGCAAGCGCAGTTGGAGCACTCCTTCGCTTTCACCAACGGCTTCCACCGTCTCCCAACCAGCGACACGGTCCGCCCAAGTGGCGGCCTCGCTGGACAACACGATGTCCAGATCGCGGTGCGGCGACACCTTCGCGGCAACACCGGTCAGGCGTTCGGATTGCAGGAGCTTGCCCGACTGGATCACCAGCAGGCGATCGGCGTATTGATCGAGCTCGGCCAGGATGTGCGAACTCACCAGAAGGGTCATGCCTTCGTCGCGCAAGCGCAGGAAGGTGCGGCCCAGCTCGATGCGCGCCTCGGGATCCAGTCCGGAGGCCGGCTCGTCGAGGATCAGAAATTCCGGGCGGTGCACGATGGCCTGTCCGATCGCGAGCCGCTGGCGTTGGCCGCGCGAAAGGTGGCTGGAAAGCGCCGAGGCTTTTTCCGTCAGGCCCAGGAGGGCAAGGGTCTGCTGGATGCGCTGGGGGATCTGGTCCTGAGGCACCTGCTGGGCCCGCGCGAAATGCACCAGACAATGCTCCACGGTCATGTCCGACCAGACACCGAAAAAATCCTGCAGGAAGCCCAGATGGCGATGGGCTTCGCGGGGAGAGGCGACCACGTCGATCCCGGCGAGGGTCACGGTGCCGCGCCAAGGGCGGACCAATCCCGCCAGGCACTTCATGAGGGTGGTTTTGCCTGCCCCGTTGGGGCCCACCAAGGCCGAGATGCTCCCCCGGGGCAACTCGAAGGATACCCCGTCCAGCGCCAGGTGGGCGGGGTAGCGGTAGACAAGATCCGTCACAGAAATCATTTGCCGGGGTTCTCCCGTTCGAGGGTCTTGAGGCGCACCTGCAGCGCGGGCAGGAACGGGGCCTTTTTCTGGGCCTCGCGCAGATGGCGAAGGGCGTCTTCCGGGCGCGAGGCGGTCTGGTCGCGTATGCCGGTGGCGTATTCCATCAAGGCTTCCCAGGGCACTCTGCCACGGGTGGCCACCATCTGGCGGGCGGCGGGTGGCACGGAAAGTCCGAGGGAGTCCATGAACTCCAGGGTGCGCTTGCGCACGTCCAGCAGGAGATCGTCTTCCCGGGAACGTCCGGAAAGCTTGAAGGTCTTGTCGACGGTTCCCTGCCGGTAGGCCAACGCGAGTTTCCAATCGACGGAAGTGCCCAGATGCTGGATGCGCACGGCAAGCGACGCGGTGGCATCCAGTTCCCGCCCGGTGGACCGCACCTCTTCCACCTCGGCATCGTTGAGATCCGAACGCTGGCTCCAGCCCCGGGTCTCCAGCAGCCCATTGAGGTCGGCCGGGTCCACCACCTTGATGGAAGGGATCATCGAGGCCTCCCACGACAGGATTTCCGCCACGGCTTTTTGGAAGGGCGCGATCAGGTCGGAGGGAAGGTCGCCGCCCCGCACCAGCGCCGGGGCGATGGCCAACGTGGCTTTGTATGCCCCGGCCTGCGAGAAGGAAGCGAGGGCGGCGACGAGCAGGAGAATGTTGCGCATGAAAAGAGAATCTACGCGTTTTCCAGGAAGGCGCGGACCAATCGCTCGAAAAGCAATTGGTCTACCAGCGCCATGGTCTCGCGCGCGCTGTGCATGGCGAGCATCGGAGCGCCGCAATCCACTGTGGGCATGGCCAGTTGGCTTGCCACCAACGGACCTACGGTCGATCCGCAGCCCAAGTCGGCCCGCATGGCGAACGTCTGCAGCGGGATGGCCTGGGCAAGGGCCAGATTGCGTACGACCGCCGCGGTGGAGGCGGTGGTGCTGTAGCGCAGGCCTGCGTTCCACTTCAGGACAGGACCTTGTCCCAGCACCGGGGCGTGATGGGGCGTATGACGTTCCGGATGGGAGGGGTGCACGGCATGGGCCATGTCGGCGGACAGGGCGATGCCGCGGGCGCAGCAGGTGTGGAACCCTTCGCGATCCAGTCCCCAGGATAGCGCGAGCCGTTCCAGGATCTGCGGCAAGAAGGCGGAATCGGCGCCTTGGGCGGTACCGGAGCCGACCTCCTCGGCATCGAGGAAGGCCACCACCATGGCGGTGTCCTGGCGGGGGTTGGCGGTCTCCAGCGCACGAAGCAGCGCGAAGCAGGAAGACAGGTTGTCCAATCGGGGAGACACCACCAGATCTCCGGTCCCCGCAAGCGAGGGCGGAACGGCATCGGCCAGACACAGATCCCAGGACAATATTTGGTCGGCCGGGACGCCGGCCGAGCGGGCCAGCAGGGTCTGGAACGCGGACCCTTCCAGCAGTCCCGCGATCGGGGTCAGATGCCGCTCGCGGTCCAGGACCAAGCCCCGTTCGTTCACTTGCCGATCCAGGTGGATGGCCAAGGAGGGCACGATGGGACGCAAGCCATCCACCTGAACCAGAAGTTCGCGGATCCCTTGCGGACCTTCCACGCACACGCGCCCCGCCACCAGAAGCTCGCGATCCAGCCAGGAGTGGTTCAGAAGCCCGCCATAGGTCTCCACCGACAACCGACGGCATCCGCAGGAGATCAGCTCCGCATGGGGGCGGATGCGAAGACAAGGACTGTCGGTGTGCGCAAGCCCCAGGGCCATCCGCTCGGCGCGTTGGTGGGGAGCGATCCAGGCGACCAGGGCTCCCCCGTCCACCAGAAACCCCTTGGTGCGGCCGGTGGGAAACCGCTCGGTGCGGGAAACCTGGCCAAACCCGCACCGCTCCAGGCGACCGGCGATCTCGTGGGCGGCGTGCCAGGGAGAGGGAGCCGAGTCCAGGAAGCCGAGGAAGTCGTCGGCCAGCGAGTCAAGCATCGTCGGTCACGCGGGCGGAATCGACGTGCGAGTAGGATTCGATGTCCTCGTTTTGCGGTATCGAGGGCAATCGCTCCAGCGCTCGCCAGGAATTGTCACCCGTGAGATACCGGTAGGGCTGGGAGTCCAGCTCCACCGTCTTCAAGGCACCCACGATCTGGCGGATCAACGCATCGTAGGAGACGTAGGTGAGCTTGCGTTCCTTGCGAAAGCCCAAGAGGTGCTTTTCGTTGCGCTCGATGATGACCAGATCGCACGGCGGAAACACCGTGCCCACGCCGTCCTTCCAGGAAAAGGCCGTGAGCACGCGCCCCAGGGTGCGGCTGTGCAGGAAATGCACCTCCGGCACCACGATGGCGGGATCTTCGGTCCGCAGCTTGGCCAACAGATCGGCGCGGCGGCGCGAATATTCCCACCAACGCAGGTTGGCTTCGCGCGTGACGGTGTGGGGCTTCCTGCCCTGGGAAATGGCGTCTTCCCGCACATGGCGGTTTCCCAGCTCCCACAGGCGCTCCACGTGCTCGGGCTCGGGATCCATGGACAGAAGTTGTCCCGTATCTGCATCGCGGGCGAGCATCCCGAACTCGCGCACCATCGCCGCCAGATAGTTCGAGGCCTCCCGGGCGAAGTAGGAGGGGCGCAGGTGGTTTATGGTCGCCTCCAGGCCGCAGGGCGCCCAGATGTCCTCTTCCAGCGGATCCACATGCCGGTAGGAGATCGAGAAGTAGACGTTGGTGAGAGGATTGCGGTACCACCAGACGCGATGGCCCTCCTGCTCGATGGGAACCTGGAAAGGCGAGATCTCGGCGACCCAGGCCTCGAAGGATTCGAGATCAGGACGCACACCACCGACGGTCATGAATTCCAGGACAAGACTCATGCTTCGGAAAATGCTTCCGATCCGGCGTTGTGTCAGCATCCGCGGGAAAACGGTCGGAGACTGATCTAGATTGGGGCACTCCCCGCAGAAAGCGAACGCGTTCCGTGAAACCGATCCTCAAGCCGATTTTCGCCGCCTTCTCCCTGGTCGCGCTCCTGACCGCGTGCGACTCCAAGAAGTCCACGGAACCGACCCCTCCGGAACCCACCGCACCGGCGCCGCCACCACCCACCAGGCTTTCCCTGAATGATTCCGTGGTGTGGACCACCCCCTCCGAAGACGCAGACACCGTTTGGGTGGAGTTTCCCGCCAAGGATCGCATGACCTACCGGTTCATCCTGTCGGTGGAGGGCGCGAAGTTTTCGGCGGTCCGCATCGGCTCCCCCAGTGGATCGGATGGGCGCTCGGCGAGCGGCCACCAGGTGCCCGGCAAAGGCGATTCTGTCTGGATCTGGGCCAGCGAGGCGAACCAGACCATTCGCATTCCTCTGGAAATCCGCGACAGCGTGGGACGGATCGGGCTCCGCGGACAGGCCGAAATCGAGGGCATCGCCATGGACGATCGCGAACCGGAATCCGACAGCGCTTCGGCCATGCCCATTCCTTTCGATTCCCTCGTGACCCGCACCCTCACGGCCAACGACACCGATTGGTTCCTACTTCCCAAAGGGGACACGGTCTCGTACGATCTGCGCGTCACCGACGCCAAGGGCGCCAGCATCGAATGGCTCGCCGAAGACGGAACCAAGCTGCAAAGCGGCACCTTGGGCGACTCCACCGGAGGGAAGGTCCATCGCAGCTTGCTCCGCCCCTGCCTGAGCCCGTCGGTGCAACTACGCATCGTCTCCGGGCCCGTTGGCAAGGGGACCTACACTGCGTTGGTTCGCAAGGCGAGCCTGCTGCCTTTGGATCGCTGGGAGCCGGATGGGTCCGTGACCGATTCCCGGAAATCCACCGACACCCTGAAGCTCGACGCCCCTGCCCAATGGAGGACCCTGACCAAATACGACCGCGACTTTCCGCTGATTTGGGCGGATTCCGGCAAGATCTACCAGATCGAGGCCAGCTCCAAGTTCCCCTTGAGCCTCGAGCTGTACGATCCCACCGAGAAACGTGTCGCCAGTGACGGCGACGCCCTCTCCGAAGGGGTGGTCCGGTTTCTTTCGCAATCCACCGGGTACCACTACCTGAGAATCGAGATGGAGCGCATGGCCGACACCGGGGTCTACACCGTCCGTCTTCGTTCCAATCCCGTCACCTTGGATCCAGCCGACCCCACCGACGACAAACTGGAGGGAGCGCGCGCCCTGACCATGGGCCAGTGGACGGAGGCCAGATTGCCAAAAGGCGATGTGGACTGGTGGACCGCCGAGATCTCCAAGGACACATCCTACATCCTGCGCACGGAGTTGGACGGATACGTCACCTTGCGCACCCTGTGGGCGTCGGATACCGGCAAATCCCCCACCGGCTGGGGGAGCATCAACCGGACCTCCGACTCCATGTGGTTCAAGCCCAAGGAATCGGGGAAAATGGCGATTTCCCTTTCCCAAGCGCAGGAGATCGGGGCCAGCTACCGCATCCAGATCCACCCCTACGTCCCGGCGGCGAACCCGGAGCCCCCCAACGAATCCATCGCCTTGTCGCAATCCGTCAAGGCATCCGCCACCGACACCAACTACGGTGACTTGACCGTCCACGACGAAGACTTCTGGAAGGTGCCTGTAGACTCCGGGAAAGGCATCCAGGTCCTCCTTTGGGGCCCCACTCGCGTGGGTCTGGAGTGGCAAGACAGCACGGGCAAAACGCTTCCAGGAGGCCAACTCATCGTGGTTGGTTTCTATCCCATGCCCACCAAAACAATTACCCTGAGCCCCAAATACACCGGCATGGCCTACTTGAAGGTCAGCAAGGACAACACCACCTGGGTAGTCCCCGCTTCGAATGGCCCCTACAAGTTCATCGTGGAGCCCGACTAGGTTCTAGCTCTGGAACCGGACCCTGACCGCGGCCAGGCTGCGCCAGGCGTCCGGGTAGGACCTTTGCAAAAAGGCGAGGTTCACCCGAAGCGACGTCTCGTGGAGGGACTCCAGCGAAAAGGGCAGGGACTCGTCGATCTCCTCCAGCTCTTGGAAATTCCAGGGGCAATGGTCCAGACCGGCTTCGGACAGGATCAGAAGACCGTGGGTGCGGCACACCACGGGTCTGCGTTCGTAGAGCCGGCAGGCTCCCTGGTCGTCCAGCAAGCCGCAAAGCGCCTCGCCGGGATGGAGCTCGGACCTCAGGCTGGAGTCTCCCCCGGAGGCCGCGATGCTGGACAGGTAAGCGAACTCCACCGGCAGCAGCGACGGAATCCGTCGACAACAATGATGGCACCCCTTGCGGCACGCCAAACCGGGGAGCGCCTCCTGGAGCGCGCTCTTTTCCCCGATGGCCGCGTGCAACCGTTCAAGATCCTTGAAATCCCACGCGCTTTTCGGGGGAAGACCCAAGAACTCGGACGGTTCCAGCAACCGAAGCTCGCTCACGGACCGCGAACCTTCCGTCAGTATTCGTCGCGGTTGGGAGCGGCCTTGCCCAAGCTGGCCTCCAGCTCCATGGCCTCGATCAAATCTCCCTGGGATCGCACGACGGCCTTCAGGCGAACCAGGAAGTTCGCGCGTTGCATCTCCAGCGTGGCGATGTCCGTCTGGAGGCGCACGACGCGGTCCTTCAAGGATTCCGCTTCGCGCTCGGCGCGGGAATGGGCTTCGCGCACGATCAACTCGGCTTCCTTTTCCGCCAGACGCTTGGTCTCGTCCAACGACCGCTGCACGGTCAGCGCCGCGTCCTGCAGATTCTGCTCGATGAGCCGATAGTGTCCCAGTCGGCTTTCCGACTCCTTCAGACGTTCTTCCAATTCGGCGACCATGGCGTTGGATGCCTCCAGCGCGGTGGCCACCTGGTCCAGGAACCCTTGGACTTCCTCCGGGTCGTATCCGCGCATCTTGCGGTTGAATTCCTGCTTGCGGATGTCCAGTGGAGTAATGTTCACGCAGTGCCTCGCGAAAGGAGAAGTCGAAGGAAAAAAGTCAGACCGGCGGCCACGACAAGGGCGACCCAAGGGGAGAAATCTATTCCCCGTCCGCGGGGAAGATGGCGACGGATGACGGAAAACCAAGGTTCGGTCAGCGCTTCCAAGGCCCGGAACAGTGTCGTTCCCGAACTCCAGTTGCGAAACGACAGGACTTGGCGCAACAGGATGGCGAAAATCGCGGTCAAACCCAGTGCCGAGACCAGGTCGGAAAGGAACCCCGATGAATTCATGGCGCCTCGCGCTCCCCGAAGAGGGCCGTTCCCACCCGCACATGGGTGGCTCCCTCCAGGATCGCCGCCTCCAGGTCGTGGGACATCCCCATCGACAGCAGGGTGGCCTGCGGGAAATCCGTGCGGGATCGAGTGGCGATTTCCCTGGCGCGCGCAAACGTTTCGCGTGCGGCATCGAGGTTTTCGTCCAAGGGCGCCATGGCCATGAACCCGCAGAATTTCGCATGCCGCAAGCCCCGGCAGGCCTCCAGCGCGACGGAAAGTTCGTCGGCGGCGAATCCCGTTTTGGTCGGTTCACCCGTCAGATGCAGCTGGATCAGAAACCTCGCCGATAGCCCCTCTTCACCGCTGATGCGGTCCACCGCTTCCAAAACGGAAAGACTTCCCACGCCGTGGACCAAACTTGCGATCCCGAGGACCTTGCGGATCTTGTTGCGCTGGAGATGCCCGATGAAATGGAGGTTCGCGCCCGGTCGCGGAAATTTGTCCACGGCCTCCTGCACGTAGTTCTCACCGAATTCGGTGAGTCCCAGGCCTACGGCTTCGTCGATGGCCGACGCCGGGTGCCGCTTGGAAACGGCGACCAAAACAACATCCTCGCGCGCACGCCCCGCCTTGTGGCAGGCTTCGAACAGACGCGCTTCCAAGCTCTCGTGGCGTTCCCGGATGCCCATCAGTCTTTCGCTTTGGCCAGAAGCCCCAATCCTTGCAGAATTCCGAGATCGTCGTTGGTGGGAGTGGGCTCGCAGGAACCGATGGCTTCCGGCTCCACGTTGGAAAGGTCCATCAAATTGCTGGAGGGCATGAAAAGTCTTCGGAACCCCTGGCGCTCGCAAGACAGGAATTTTTCATCCACATATCCCACCGAGCGGAGATCTCCGCTGAGGGTGATTTCGCCGGTGAAGGCATATCGGGAATCCACCGGCACACCGGAGAGATGGGAGACCATCGCCACCAGCACAGGCCACCCCAGGGAAATGCCGTCCTTGGGCCCCTCGGGGCCGGACACATGCACATGCCAGTCCAAATCTCGCAACTGCTCCGTGGAAAGCCCCAAGGTGCCGGCGAAGGCCAAGCAACGGGAGCGAGCGACCCGGACGGCTTCTTCCGCTTGCTGGCCCGCCCCGGTCAGCAAGGTGCGGCCCTTGCCCGGCGTCGAGAAGGCCTCGATTTGGGCGATGGCGCCTCCCAGGCTGGAAACCAGCGGAGAGTGCACGGCACCGGGCGCCAAGTGCTCGGCCAGGCGCATTTGGGGTTGGGCGTCCGGGCCCAGCACGGAAGCGGCCCAGGCGATGTCCACCGGAGGCAGATAACCTTCGGCTTGTTCGCGGGCTCGGCGGCGGCAAAGCCGTTCCAGCCTCTGCACGGCCCCCAGCACACCGGACTCCGGCGCCCCGCCGTAAAGCAAAACGTTCAGCAGGTCTTCGCGGAGGAAATCGTATGGATCCAACCCAAACGATGCGCAGGTCTCCTGCACCTGGATGGACAGCAGGCGCTTCTTCTCCGAGGAGGACAAACTGCGCACCCGCACTCTGGGCGTTCGGGAAGGCAGATGTTTGGGGAGTTTTCCGTCCCGCACGATCCACAGCACCACGCCGCTCTCGGCCGCGCACTCCTTGTCCGACTCCATGATCAACACCGGGATCTGCCCCTGCAGCGCCTGTTGGACGGCCTTTGCGAGGCTTCGTTTGCCGGAGCCAGCGGGGCCGTGGATCAGGATGTGCTGGGCTGGACCGGAGGAGACCACCTCCGTCACGGGTGTGACCCGGGCGAGGAAGGGCCCTGCGGATTCCGGGCGATCGCTGACCGCCTCGGGACTCTTGCGAAACGACCTGGAGGCGATCAAATCGGAGAGATTGAGCCGGGCCGCCGCATGGAAGGGGTGGAGATCGGCGAGGATCTCCGGAAAGCCTCGCGTCAGCATGGAGGGAGGAGAGCGCCAGAATGGCGATTGCAGCAATTTTTGTCAGAAGCGACCAGGGTCGCGATCGCAAGGAACGAATGGGGGATCAAAAAAAGCCTCCTCAAGCCGCCGAGGAATGGCGGGACGCGGATGACATCACCAGTTTGGGCGGAGCTTGGCGCAGGATCGCTTCGCGGGTGACCACGATTTTTTCCACATCCTTCCAGCTGGGTGCATCGAACATGGTGTCGGTGAGGGCCACTTCCAGGACCGAGCGCAAGCCACGCGCGCCGGTCTTGCGGTTGCGCGCGATGCGCACCGCTTCGCGGAGCGCATCCTGCTCGAACTCCAACTCGATGCCGTCCAGGCTCAGAAGATGTTGGTATTGGCGCACCAAGGCGTTCTTGGGTTCGGTCAAAATCTTCAGCAACGCCTCTTCATCCAGCTCCTGCAGCGCGACGATGAGCGGGAGACGACCCACGAGCTCGGGGATGATCCCGTAGTTCACCAGATCTTCCGGCTCGCACTGCTGCAAAAGGTCCGACGTTTCGCGGGAGCGCTTGGAGCGAGGATCGGCAGAGAGTCCCAGTTGGGTGGTGTTGACCCGAGCCGACACTGTCTTTTCCAGGCCCTCGAAGGCCCCACCGCAGATGAACAGGATGTTGCGGGTGTCGATCTGGACCAAATTTTGTTCCGGATGCTTGCGCCCGCCTTTTGGTGGGATGGAGGCCATGGTGCCCTCCAGGATCTTCAAGAGCGCCTGCTGGACTCCTTCGCCGGACACGTCGCGCGTGATGGAAGGATTGGCCGATTTTCGCGAGATCTTGTCCACCTCGTCCAGGTAAACGATCCCGCGCTGGGCGGCTTCCACATCGTAGTCGGCCGCCTGCAACAGGCGCACCAGGATGTTCTCCACGTCCTCGCCCACGTAGCCGGCCTCGGTGAGGATGGTCGCGTCGGCGATGGTGAAGGGAACGTTCAGTTGGCGGGCGATGGTTTGCGCCAACAGCGTTTTGCCAGATCCTGTCGGTCCGAGCAACAGCACGTTGCTCTTGTCCACGTGCACGTCGCGGGTGCCTCCCGCCTGCCCGATGCGCTTGTAGTGGTTGTACACGGCCACCGAGAGGGTTCGTTTGGCCCGCTCCTGACCGATCACGTATTCGTCCAGATGCGCCTTGATCTGGGCGGGGGTGGCAAGCTTCACGCCGGTTTTCGCGGCGGGCGCCTTGGAGCGGTCCTCCTCGATGATCTCGTTGCACATCCCGATGCATTCGTTGCAGATGTTGACGCCGGGACCCGTGACCATGCGGGCCACTTCTTCCGACGCCTTTCCGCAGAACGAACACTTCACACGCCCCAGCGCGGGGCCGCGCCGGTCGCGGGTCGTCATGGGGCTGCCTTCGCCTCCACCCGGGAGAGCACGCTGTCCACCAGGCCGTACTCGATCGCTTCCAGGGCGCTCATGTAGTAGTTGCGGTCCATGTCCTTTTCCACCGCCGCGCGTTCCTTGCCGGTGTGCTTGGCGACGATGTCGTTGAGCTGGCCTTTGATCTTGAGGATCTCCTTGGCCGTGATCTGGATGTCGGAAGCCTGGCCGGAAGCACCACCCATGGGCTGGTGGATCATCACCCGCGAGTGGGGCAGGATGAACCGTTTGCCCTTGGTGCCCGCGGTCAGCAGGATGGCTCCCATGCTCGCGGCCGAACCGATGCAGATGGTGGACACGTCGCACTTGACGTGCTGCATGGTGTCGTAGATCGCAAGTCCTGCCGAGACCAATCCTCCTGGGCTGTTCATGTACAGGATGATGTCCTTTTCCGGATCCTCGTACTCCAAAAAGATCATCTGGGCGATCACCGCGTTGGCCACCGGGTCGTTGATCTCGGTGCCGATGAAGATGATCCTTTCCTTCAGAAGGCGGGAATAAATGTCGTAGACGCGTTCGCCGCGTCCCGTGGTTTCGATGATGGTTGGCAGGTACATGAAGGCTCCTCGAAGGCGTAATCATTGGCCCCGATCCGGGGCGATGGTAGAACGATACCAAAATCAACGAAAAAGGCCCTGGATCGCTTGAATCGACCCAGAGCCTCCATCCTTTCCTCTAGCTCATTGCTTTGAGGGCTCGCAACGAGCGCCTCGACCGTTCGTCCTGAGGAGCCCATGAAATGGGCGTCTCGAAGGGCGGGCGGTCAGCAAGAGCCAGGATCCTGGCAAATCACCAGGCGGAAGGTGTTCAAGCCGTCAGCAGCCATTCGAGCGTCTTTTCGATCCGGATGGACTCGCGCACTTCCATCAGGCGACCGGACTTGCGGAGCTCTTCGCGCGCGTCTTCGGAGGTGATCCCCGCCTGCTCGGCCATTTCCTTGATGCGGGCGTCCACTTCTTCGGTGGTGGCCTTCACGCCTTCCTTCTCGGCGATCCATTCCAGCGCGCGCTGGCGCTTGATCTGCTGTTCGGCTTCGGCGCCGACGATCTGGATCATCTCGGCGAGCTCGGGCACCGGCTGGCCTTGCTTGACCATGCGGTTGCGCTGCCAGTCCACCAAGGATTCCACGCGGGCCTTGGGCACCGGGAAGGGATTGCGGCGCAGCACCGTGTCGATCGCTTCGTCATGGGCCTTCTGGCGGGCGTCGCGGGAAGCGGCTTCCTGCATGTCCTTTTGCACGCGCTCGACAAGATCCGTCACCGTCTGGAACGGTCCGAGGAGCTTGGCCCAATCGTCGTTCATCTCGGGCAGGATGCGCTCGAACACGCCTTCCACCTTGACTTCGTAACGAGCCTTCTTGCCGGCCTGGGCGGCATCGGCGTAATCGGCCGGGAATTCGAAATCGATCGCCATTTCGGCGCCGACTTCCACACCGGTCAGGGCCTGGTCCACCTGCGGGATTCCCTTGCCAAGCTCGGCTTGGAACACGGGCACCGGGGCGGCGGTTTCCACGCCGTCCACGAACACCTTCAGGTAGCGGGCGGTCACCAGATCACCCGTCTGCGAGGGGCGCTCGGGCTTTTGGATGCGGGCGGTCTGCTGGCGGATCTGCTCGATGCGCGCGTCCACTTCCGCCTGGTTGACCTGGGGCTCCACCACGGTGATGCCCAGCCCCTTGTAGTCCTTCAGCTCGATTTCCGGGTCCACTTCGAACAGGAACTTGACCTTGAGGTCGCCGCCTTCGGGGGCCTGGAGATCCTGGATCTGTCCCGGGCCCGCAGGCAGGATCTTCTTTTCCGTCAGCGCCTTGCGCACGGACGATTCCACGAGTTCTTCCACGGCTTCGGCGCGGATGCTGGCACCGAAGCGCTTTTTGACGACATCGCGAGGCAACTTGCCCGGACGGAAGCCCTGGAGGCTGATCTTCTTGCGGTAGGTCTCGATCTTCGATTCAACCAACTGGGTCAGATCCGCAGCGGGGATATCCAGTTCCAGTTCGCGCTCGGTGGCGCCGCGTTCGGCCACGACGATGTTCACTCGCTTCTCCTTGGGCAGTGTGGGTAGGTGACGAAGTGCGAGAAGGGGGAGTTGAACCCCCATACCTTTCGGTACCAGATCCTAAGTCTGGCGCGTCTGCCAATTCCGCCATTCTCGCTCAAACAGGACGAACGGCCCAAGATAGATTCCCGGATCGCGCCTGTGATCCCCCGTTTCAGGGAGCGGTCAGGGAAGGCGGTCCAGCGTTTTCGCGATGGTCAGCAGCATGCAAGCTTCGGCGGCTGTCACCACGCTCAGGCTGGCCTTGCGAAAGTCCTTGGTGTTGCGGGTCACCAAGTGGGTGCAGCGGGCGGTCAGCGCCGAGGCGTACTGGATCCCATCCTCGTAGTCCTTGAAGCCATTTTCCATGGCATCCAGCAGGATTTTCTTGGACGTGGGGACCACTTCAAGAATGGTCAGGAGCGAGGCGATGGAGGGAAGGGGGTCTTTGCGCTTGTTCAGGTCGTGGAGGATGTAATAGAGGTTCGAAACCGTGATCCCCGACACGAACCCCTGAGCCTTGCCCGCTTCGAGCGCGGCGATCAACGCTTCCGCCGCTTCGGCATGTGGAGCGCGATCCAGCAGAAGATCCAACAAAATATTGGTATCCAGGAAAACCTTCACCGCAGGTGCTTCGCCTTCAGTGCCGCCGCCAATGCACGGGAATCGTCCGCCACCTCGCCCCGGAACGCTCCCCGCAGACTCTTCGCGCGACCCTGCGAGGCCGGTGATGGCTCGGCCAGCGTCTGGAAAAACAAGTCTGTCAGGTGGGAAACGGTGGTTTCCATCCGCGAAGCCGCCACTCTTGCCGCGCGATAATGTTCACGATCGACACTCAACGTGATCCGGGACGAAGCCACAGCGCACCTCCGATTGTACGTACAATATACGCTGAAGTTGTATGCACAAGCAACGGCGCTTCGGATTCGCTGGTGTCACCCCGTTTCGGGGTCGAGGTCAGGGAAGGCGGTCCAGCGTTTTCGCGATGGTCAGTAACGTCCGCAGGTCGCGCCGCTCAAAGCGTCCACGGGCCAGCGTGCGGCGGGCGGCCAGCCGAAACGAGGTTGGATCTTCCGCATAGGGCTTGAATCCGGCCCGGGTCATGAGCTTCTCGAAGTAGCCCAGGATCAGATCGAATTCCGAGTAGGTGGCGGGGTCGGAGGCCACCGTATCGGCCTTCAGAGCAGAAGGCCCCTCGCTGGGCGGAATCGCCAAACTCCATCCTTGGGCGTGGCGCCAACACTCCTGCAAGGCAACCAAAACTGCCTGGGAAAGGTTCAGGGAGGGCTGGTCCACCTGCGTGGGGATGCGCAACAAACGCGTGCAGTAGGCCAGTTCGACATCGGTGAGGCCGCGCGATTCCGGCCCGAACACCAGGGCGCAGGAGCCGTGGACGGAGGCAGCGCCAAGATCTGGCACCACCTGGTGGGGCAATTCCAGCGGCGGGAGTTTTCCCTTGCGCACGCGGTTGGCGGTGCCCACGGCAAAGGAGTGCGGCGCCAAGGCAGCTTCCACGGAATCCACAAATCGGATGCGATCCAGGATATCCTCGCAGGCGTGCGCCGTGGCGCGTGCCCAACCGTCGTTCAAAATATCCCGAGTGCCCACGATGCAGATGCGGTCTACGCCAAAATTGCGGCAGGCGCGTGCCACCGAGCCCACGTTGCGCGGGGTTTCCGGCCGCACCAGCACGATTTCCAGATGACTCAGATTCACGGTGCGTCGCTTTCGAGAAACCAATGCGGCAGGTGGATGTGACGGATTCCGTCATGCGAAAGATCCAACGGATCCATGGAAAGGACCGTTTTGGGGTGGTTGTCGTCGATGTCCAGAAGGGACCGGAACTCGCGCTCGCGCGTGGCCGGATCGTTCAGCAAGTAGCAGACCTGGAAGTATTCGCGCTGCCCCGCGCGTTCGGCCACGAAGTCGATTTCGCGATCGCCTAACTTTCCCACGCTCACCGTATATCCTCGGCGCAGAAGTTCCAGATACACCTCGTTTTCCAGGAGCGCACCCACATCGGCCATGGCATCGCGGCCCAGTAGGGCGTTTCGCATGCCCAGATCGCCGGCATAGAACTTTTCCGCCACTTCCAGATGGCGACGCCCTTTCAGATCCCAGCGCTTCACACGATGAACGGCGTACGCCCCTTCCAGGTGGGATGCATAGGTCTGGATGGTCTCCACCCCCACGGAAATTCGCTGGGATTTGCAGAAATCAGCGATACGCTTGGCGCTCACCAGGTTTCCCACCTGGTCAAACAAGTAGCGCGCTACCCGCTCCAGCAGGGGCACGTTGCGCACCTCGTGGCGGTGAACCACGTCGTGGAGAATTACGGTGGAATAGATCGCATCCAAGGCTTGCTCCAGGGTGCGGCGGTCATCCGGAAGCTGGTGCAAACCAGGAAGGCCTCCCCAGCGCAACCAGCGCTCGAATTCCGCTGGAGAATGTTCCGTCTTCCCACGAATCTCCAAGGTTTCCGGATAGGAGAGCGGCAACACCGGTATGCCCACCCAGCGTCCGCTCAGCAAGGTGGAAAGATCGGTGGAAAGAAGTCTGGCGTTGGAGCCGGTGAGGTAGATGTCGATGTCCCCGCGCTTGTGCAGGGCGTTGATCACCTTCTCCCAGCCATCGATGAGCTGAACCTCGTCGATCATCAACACCTTCGGACCAACCACCCCTTCGATCCAAGGCGTCAGCTCCTCTCGCAACGCCTCCCAGCTCTCCAAATGCAACCACTCCAAGGAATCCCGCTCGAGGAGCCGGATGGAATCTGGAACCACCCCCTGCTCCAGGCAGAGACGGTCCCGCCATTGTCGCAACAACACACTCTTGCCCACACGGCGCAAGCCGGAGAGCACCTTGACGATGGGGGCCCCTTTCCAGCGACGAATCTCCGACAGGTATTTTTCTCTGCAGACTATAACTTCATCCACAGTCAAAAACATAGCATAATTATGATTTATTTCATCTATACCTGAAATTCTACGGCGTATCCATCAAGATCCATTTATAACTGAACTCACATCAACGCCAGTGGGATGTGCAGGAGCGCCCACCCGAAGTACCGCATAAAGGCCTGCTTGCGCACCGGGGCGGCCAGCGACCCGAAGTACACTCCCTTGGCCACCGTATTGGAAAGCATCGACATCAGGATCGCCGCCAGGAGAGCGGATTCCACTTGGCCGCCTTTTGCAACGGAGAGAATGAACGGATCGATGTCTACCGCACCCACGATCAACCCCAGAAGCACCAGTCCTGATGCCCCCAGCCAATTGCGCACCACGGCGGTGGCCACCCAAAACAGCGTGAAAAAGGCGGCGAACCCAAGCGCAGGTAGGATCTCGAAAGGGTTCTTGAGACTTTCCACGCCCTCCTGCGAGGAAGACAGTTTGGGAACCGTCAGAGCCAACAGCACCCCGATGGCCGAGAGCAACGGAAGTTTCCAGACCAAAGCCCAGGCGAAGGCGGGCGAAACCAGCCAGATCAGCACCAGGATCCGCAGATACATGATGGAGCTGGCCAGGAGGGCCGCTTGCAAAGCCACTCCCGCCTTGGCCGGTTCGCGCGAGGCGAGCCTGCCCGTGGACACCGCCACCGCAGTGCTGGAGACCACACCACCCACCAGCCCTGAAATCCAAAGCCCTACCTTGCCGCCAAGCTTGCGTGTCAGGAAATATCCTACGAACCCGACCGACGACACCAGCACCACGATCTTCCAGATGCGCGCAGGATTGAGATCCCATTGCGTGTAGCCTTGGTCCGGAAGCATGGGCAGGACGATGGTGGTCACCAGCAGGAATTTGAGCACCCCCAGGAATTCGGCTTGGTCCAGCCGCTCCACGTATTTTTCGATGTCCGACTTTTCAGTGAGGATCAGGGTTCCCAGCACGGCCGCCGCGGTGGGGACCCACAACGGCGCCAACAGGCACAGCACCCCGACAGAATACGACAACAATACGGACAGTTCGCTGGACCACCCGAAGAGGTTGGACTGGACGCGACGCCAGAAGGACGCGACCTGGATGGCCCCGACCACGACCAAGCCAGCGACGATCGCGAAGGGGACCTGGGCCTGATGGAGCTGGGCCATCAGAAAGCCAAAAAGCGCCACCAACATGTGGGTGCGCACACCCGCCGCATGGGGATTGCCCCCGGCGCGGGATCGTTCGCGCTCCAAGCCGATCAAGGCCGAAAGCCCCAAGGCCAGAGGGAGCTTCGCTTGGTCGGTCAGTAGAAAGGCGTCCATCGTGGAAGCCATTCTAGCAACCAAGCGGAAAAAATGCCGCAATGCCGAAAAACGGAACCCTTATACCAGCGATTGCGACAAATATCGCGGCCTGCTTGCGCACCGGAAGAGCGCCGAGTACGTCGAACGCTTGTGAAGTATCTTCTTCGTTCCCTTCCAGACTCCACCGTAACTCCCGGAGCAAAAACCATGAGACGCCAACTCGGCCTGATTGTTCTCCTTGCATCGTCGACCTTCGCAAATTTCTTGGGTGATTTCCTGGATAAGTACAGAGAGACCACCGACATCCGGCCTGGTATTGTTGTCCGTGGTGGAACTGATTTGCTCTACATCGGAGACGATCTTCCTCACACCAAAGCGTCCACGAGCTACGGGTACGGTGGAGGCCTGTCGCTTTCCTATCCCCTGAACGAGAGCTTCTCGGTTGTCGGTGAAGCACTGTATCTGAGCGATGTGGTGGCGTACAAGGTTGATAGCGTCGACAACGTCCCCTATGCAAACCATACGGTCACCATCAAATCCAACCGGATCGGTCTGCAGTTCGCTCCCGTCTACAAATTCAACCCCCGATTTGGAATCAAACTCGGCTACCAATACGAAATTCCGTTGAATGGCACGGTCAAAACCGCCTATCCTGATACCGCCTATCCAGATACCACGATCACCTTGGATCTGAAGTCGGCACCCCAGCAGGAGGCGAAAAACCTGGATGCGGATGGCAACGATAAGCAGGCTCCGGTCCTGGCGACCCACAACCTGCTCATCGGTGCCACGTACTCTGCGTTTACTTGGCTGACGGTCGCGGCGGAGGCAAAAATCGGACTCCATTCCAGCAGCGCCGATTACAACGCGAAGGGCCTGTTGCGTGGCCATACTCGCGCCGAAGTGGTCCATCAGTTTGGCTTGAGCATCAAGACTGCCCTGCCCTGATCAACGCACCCCGCAGCAAGCTGCGGGGTGGACTCAGATCTTCCGAGCAGAAATCCCCGCTTTGGCCAGCGCCGCCACGATCTTTTCGCGGTGATCTCCCTGCACCTCGATCACACCGTCCTTGACCGTGCCGCCGGTTCCGCAGGCTTGGCGCAAGGATTTGCCCAGGGCTTCCAAAGCATCACCCACTAGGGAAAGGCCGGTCACCAGCGTCACGCCTTTGCCTGCGCGGTGGGAGGTTTCCAGCGAGACACACGGCCCCTTGGGCAGGTGCTTGCGCACTGGACCTGCGTTGGAGCTTGGCTTGGAACCGCGCTCGCGGGCTCCTCCCATGGCGCCCTTGGAACTGACTTGCGAACGCAGGGCCGGATCATCCGACCAGACGAGATCCCCCACCTTATTGCGCCTGGCGCAAGGCTTCGATGCGCACTTCCAGCGGAGGATGGGTGGAGAACATGGCCATCCAAGACTTGCCGGAAATACGCGCCGTAGCGAGGCCTGGCCCGCGCGGATCCAATACACGCTCGGTTTGTTGGAGCCGCTGGAGGGCTGCGATCATTTTCCCGCGACCGGCCAGGAACGCCCCGCCGGCATCGGCGCGGAACTCACGCCTGCGGGAGAACCAGGCGGTGATCATGCTGGCCATGAATCCAAGAAGGATTTCCATGACCAGATTGGTGACCACCTGCGCGCCGTACGAGAGGGCCGATTGGCCATCGTCGCGATCGCGGTCCACCACCTGCCCGACCGCCCATCCGATGATGCGCGAGAAGAAGATCACGAAGGAGTTCACCACACCTTGGATGATCGCCATGGTCACCATGTCGCCGTTGGCGATGTGGGAAATCTCGTGGGCGATCACGCCTTCGATCTCGGCATGCTCCATGGTGTCCAACAGTCCACTGGAAACAGCCACCAGCGAACGGCTCTTCGAAGGACCGGTGGCGAAGGCGTTGATTTCGGAGGAATCGTAGATGCCCACTTCCGGCATGGTCAGTCCCGCTTCCAACGCATAGCGCTTGACCGTGCCTTGCAGCCAATCCAGCTCAGGATTGCCCGTGTTGCCATCCAGCAACTGGATTCCCATGGACTTCTTGGCCATCCAACGCGAAAGCTGCAAGCTGATGAAGGAACCCACCGAGCCCCACACCAACGACGAAACCGCCAAGGCAACCAGGTTCAAGGAGCCGTCGCGGCCCATCCCCATTCCCCACCCGAGTCCGGGAAAGAAGAAGGAGAGCACCCCGAAGACGATGGTGATGGCCAACATCACGAGGATGTTGGTCAGAATGAAGAGGAAAAATCGCTTGGCCATGGACGGATCTCCTGTTGGGTCTCGAGCGGTTGTCAAACCGAGTCGGGACGTTGGATTCTTGCACTTGTGTTGGACATATCAATACAAGCGGAGCCCGAAGCGGTCAAGCCCCTGCACTCCTGCGCAGAACCAGCAAGTTACCTTCCAAAGACAATGTCCATCTTGCCGATGATCCTCTCTGGCCTGCTGCCAGGAGCTCCGATCCAGCCACCCATGGCCCTGGACGATGCCGCCACTGGACTGCTGCTGCGCCTTTCGCTGGGTCGGGGATGCACGCTACCCTCGCAACGGCCTTGGCCAGGCGAAACGGTCGGGGGATGCTTGGAACACATCCTGGCCGACTCCGGGCTGGACGACGCAGACCGAAAAATGACAAAAAACCTCCTGACGCGTTTCTCCCCGACAGGGGCCGGTTGGCGGCCTCTGGCTTGGGGCCAAGATGAAGATCGCGCAGGCCTTGATCTGGGCGCCACCTACTACGCACAAGGGGCCTGGGAGCCAACGCCGGCGGACATCGGGTCGATGGACACGCTGGGTCGGGATCTACGCACGGGATTGCGCGTGCGCCCCCGCGTGGACGTGCTGCTGGGCGACAACCTCGCGATCTGGGCGAGACCATTGCAACTGGTGGAGCTTTCGCCGGACGAACGCTGGCGAAAGCGTGCCGACCCGGAGGATGGTGTTTACCAGACCGCCCTGTTTGTTCCGACGGGCGAGCGTTCCTGGGGCCGCACCCACGATTGGCTGGAGGGCGCCATCGAAGCCCAAGGCGCTTATGGCAGAGCGTGGGCCGGCGTGGTGTCGCCGCGCTGGGGAAGCCTTCCGCTGGAGCCGTTGATGCTCTCGGGAAAGGCCTTCGCGATGCCGGGAGCGCAGCTGGTCAAGACGATCGGTCCGCTGGAAGGGACACTGCTGTTCGCACGGCCCATCGGTTCGAGCTGGCGGGAAGATCGCGCATTGTACGCCCATCGGTGGGCCTGGAACAGCAAGACGTGGACGATGGGCTTTTCCGAGATGGCCCTCACGGTGGAGCGAGGTCTCCAAGCCCTCTACCTGGTGCCCGTGTTTCCGTTCGTGATGACAGAACACGTCCTGGGCGACCCCGACAACAAACAGATGGATTTCGATGCCACGTGGAGGCCTCGCGCGGACCTGGAGCTCTCGGCCGAACTGTTCCTGGACGATCTCCAGAACTACCTGGGGTTCTTTTCTTCCGGCTGGGGGAACAAGTGGGGACTGGGTGTCGGGGTACGGGCCGTGGACTGGACCGGAAAAGGCACGTTGGATCTGTTCCAGGCCACGCGGATGGAGCCTTGGGCGGGGACGGTGAGCTCGGCGATGGTGCCCGGCGCGCCTTCCAACGCCCCCGTTCATTTCGGGAAGGCCCTGGGCTGGAGCGACGGGCCCAACAGCGCGAAGATCTCCTGGCTGCGCCGTCAGGATCTGTCAGAGAGCTGGTCGTGGACCTCCGGGGTCCAGACGGCCTGGAAGGGCTTGGACACGGGATCGTCCATATATGACAGAAATTGGCGCGACTCTTCCGGGACGTGGGTGGTGGGACGCACCACCAAGTCCTGGCTGTCGGGTCCGGTGGTCTGGCGGATGGAGGCGCAGCTGGGGATCGAACGGCGGCTGCCGTGGTCGTTTCGGTGCCAGGCCCAGGCCGGATGGGGGTTGCTGGATCAGCCCGGACGCGGACTCCAATCCGCTCCCAGCGTCTTTTTTGGAGTTTCCTGGCATGAGTAGCCTGGCCCATCTGGCGATATTCTTGGTGTCCCTCGGGGGCGTGAAGCCTCCTCTGCAGGCTCGGGTGGAGGCGATCGGGCTTCCCGACGGATCCCAAGCGGGGCTTTGGGTGCCGGCGTCCCGGTCCAAGTCTCCCTTGGTGGTGTGGTTCCACGGCGGGATCGGCGCCAACAATCCGACCAAAGGAGTTCCTGCCGCCCAGAACATGGCCGCCACCTGGAAAGATTCCGGAGCCTTCGCCCTGCTGGCTCCTTCCGCCTGGCCCGCCTCGCCGTGGTGGTCGGAATCGGCGGTGGCGCGCACGGCGGCCCTGATCGATTCGGCCGCCAAGCGCAAAGGTGTGGATGCTTCGCGAGTGATCCTGGCGGGGGCATCCGATGGCGGCACCGGAGCGCTTTGGATCGCCAGCAAGCTCCGCGCGCGTCTTGGCTCCAAGCTCAAGGGCGTGGCGGTGTGGTCGTGCAACCCGGACGTGTTGGCCAGTCAGGGCCTGACCCTCCCCGGGCGCGACTTGGTCGGCATTCCCGTACGCTGGACCGCTGGCGGCAAGGATCGCCTGTACGCACTCGGGCGAATCCGAGAATACTGGACAGCCCTGGGCGCGGCGGGTTGGGCGCTGGAAACCCACGAAAACCCGGTGGCGGACCACGACCTTTCCTTCCATGCCGTCGACCTCGCGTTGTTTCCGGCCTGGACCCGCAAAACCGCCAGGAAATAGCCTTTCAGGAACGCCTTCCCGCCCACGAGGCGATGAGGTCCGCGGCCTGTTGGGGGCCGTTGCGACTGCACAGCGGCCGGGCAAGATTTCGGCATGGGGTGGGATCCATCGCCAAGGCCCTGGAGATCGCCAAGGCGAGCCGGTCGGCACCGAGTTTGGCGTGGGGCACCACATCGGCCGCAACGGCCAGCTGGGCAAGCCTTCGCGACCACCAAGGCTGATCCATCAGGTGAGGTACGATCACCTGCGGCACCCCTGAACGCGAAGCGGCCCAACTGGTGCCCGCCCCGCCATGGTGGACCACCGCGGCGCAGCGCGGAAACAACTTCAGGTGGGGAACGTGCCCCACCGACAGAATCTGTTCGCCACGGGCTTCCAGATGCGTCCAGCCTCGCGCGACGATCGCCCGCACCCCCGCCTTGTGCACCGCCTCGCCAACGATACGCCCCAGGGCAGCGACTTCGCTTTCCACCATGGACCCGAACCCGATGTAGACCGGCGGGGCTCCCGCGCGCAGGAAGGATTCGATCTCGTGGGGAAGCTCCGACGTGTCTACATCGCGTAAGTACCCGCATTGCGCCACCCGCGCAGGGACGTCCGGAGGGAGGGACGCGAGCTCTGGATCCATCGCCAGCAGGAATGGACGTTCAAAATGGCTCTTGAACGGGCCTTCCAGGGGGCCAAGTCCCATCAGGATACGCTCCCGGTCCATGGTCTTGCGCAGCGTCCATTCCAGGGACCGGAAGACCAGTCGCCAAGCCATTGGATTGAACACACCCAGCGAGCGCGGAAGGTTGGGAGGAGCATGGAATCGACTCTGGAAGAGCATCGGGACATGCCCCACCTGGCACGATGGCACCTCCAACTTGTCCGCGAAGGAGTGGATGGAAAATTGGAGGGCCGTTCCCACGAACAGATCCACGCCCTGCACATGGGGGGCAAGCAGCCGAAACTGGTCACAAACCCCCTCGCGCAACCCTCGCAGCAAAGCCTTCCAGGCAGTCCAGGGACGTCCATTGGCCGATCTGGCCAACTCGTCCATCTTGGGTCGGAAGGCATCGCCCAGCGCAGTGGGATGGGCTCCGAGATTCCGGCAAAGATCCACGAAATCCGGTGCCACCAGCAAGGATGCTTCATGGCCGGCCCGTTCGAGAGCCGTGGCCAGGGTCGCGAAAGGGCGCACATCCCCTTCGGTCCCGATCGGTGCGAGTAGGATCCGCATTGGACTTGGTGCATAGGATACAACACCCTCGCTGGCCCGGTGTGTACCTTCTCCCTCCATGCACCGTTCCGTCCGAATTTCGATGCTGGCCCCGGCACTCCTGGGATTGGCCATTCCCGTCTGGTCCGCCCACCGTTTCCAGGGGCCCGCGCCTCGGACGGAAACGTTCAGCTTGCGAAACCAAACGTTTTCCGCCCGCACCATGGCTTCCGGAGTGCTGGCCGGCCCGGATACGTTGGAGGTGCATGCATTCTTGGTGGACTTCGCCAAGGAGACCGCCCCCAACGACAAGACCACCGGAAACGGAACCTTCGGGTCGGACTCCTCCACGACCACCCACCTGGAATCCTGGCGGGCCAGGCGCGACTCCACTCGCGAGCACTTTCTGCGCGTGTTCCAGGGAGTGAGTTCGTATTGGCGCGACGCCTCGGGCGGACGATTGTCGGTGCAGTTTCGGGTGTTCCCGGAATCCAATTCCTCGGCGCCCTACCACCTCCCCCGCTTTATGGGCCAGTACAGTCCGGAGCTTCCCTCGGATCCCAACCTGTACAGGTACTTCGACAGCCTCTACGCCACCCGCTACGTGGAAATGGCCTCCGACGCCATCCGTGCGGCGGCCAAGGATCCGACGGGGCCGTTTTCCGTTCCGCTGCCTTCCCGCAAATCCCGCCAACGCGCCTACATGATGATCCACGCCGGAGCCAATGCGGATTTCGACGGCGGCGAAAAAGGCGCAGGCGCGGCCAACACCCCGCAGGACTTGCGCGACTACGCGCTGGGTCCGTGGGATTTCAACGTGCTTTCCTACCGCCGCACGATCGCGGACACCTCCTACCTGAAGGACTCCAGCGGGGTCGGAATCCGCCAGCCCGGCGCGGACACGGTCAAAAACCTCCTGGTGATGGCCGAAACCGCCACCCAGGACGGGAGCGTCTTCGGTGTGCGCGGATCGGCCACCTACCTGGTGGGCCGCGCTCTGGGCCTGCCCGATCTTTGGGACGCATCCAAAGGCTTGGCCGTGGCAGGCAAATTCTGTCTGATGGACGCCGCCGGCACCAACCTGGGCAATGGCTTCCTGCCTCCTCTGCCCTCGGCTTGGCCCCGGCTCTACCTGGGCTGGGCCACGCCCGTGTTCGCCTCCGCCGACGGCCCCTCGACGTTCAAGCTGGACGCCGTGCGACCAGGAAAGGACACGGTGCTGGTGGTCCCCATCGCCGAAGGCGAATACCTGCTGGTGGAAAACCGGCAACGGACGGAATCCGACGGCAAGGCCTGGTTTCGCACCGGAAAGATCGATGGTCTGGATTCCAGCGAAGCGGTGCTCCCGCCCGATTCGCTCCTGACGGTGCTCAAGGACGCCAAACGCTCGCGCGGCTACGTGTACGGCGCCTCTCCGGACGCCATGTTGCCGGGATCCGGCCTGCTGGTGTGGCATGTGAACGAATGGCTGCTGCGCGAAACCCTGCGCTGGGGGGCACCCAACGCCTGGCTCGGCGATACGTTGCGCGACCGGTACCGGGCCATCACGCTGGTGCAGGCCTCCGGCAAACCGAGCTTGGGACAGGCCTTCCAAAGCGTTGCCGGTGCGGTGTCCGATCTCGGATCCGGCTCCGACATGCTGCCCCACGCGCGCCGTTCCAACGGCCGCACCGACACCATCCGCTCGATCGGGCCGGAGGGATGGACCTCCACCGGAGCCTTGCTGGGAGCACGCAGCCTCACCACGCTCACCGCGACTTGGCCCTCCGATGCCAAAGTCCAGGCCGGAGTCACCACTTTGGAGCGCGACAGCGTGTGGACTCCCGGAGCCCCCTCCCTCCAGGTCAAACTCGGGTTCGGACCCTACCGCCTGCAGGACGCAAACTTCCCGGTGCGCTTGCCTCCGGTCTGGGGCGGAACCAATTTCCTGCCCGGCCCCCAAGCCCTCCCGCGGTCGCTGTGGGTGATCGACACCTCCGGCGCGCCCCAATTGCTGGACTCCACAGGAGTGCCCTGGTTTTCAGGCAAGGACACCTTCAAACTCGTGTGGCCGTTCGATTCCACGCCATCCCCCTTCGCCACACGCCCCAGCCTCGACACGCTCCACCTGAACTGGCCCGCCATCGCGCACCTTCCAGGACGCCCCGTGGCATCGGCCACGCGCGCCGACCTGTTGGCCATCCGCCTGGCCGACGGCGCCACCTCCCTGCTCCAGCCCGCCGCCGACGCGTTCGATCCCGCCCACCGCGACTCGGCCCGATTCTTCCTGACCAAGGTCCTGGATGGCGCCACCGCCGGCCCCGCGGTGGTGGCGGACGGATTTTGGCTAGCAAAGGCCGACACGATCCTTTCCGTGTCGCGGCTTGGCCCCGGCACCAGGACCGCCACGGGACTATCCACCATCCAATCCCTCTGCGCGATCGGCGCGGGCAGCCAGGCCAAGGTGGGAGCGGTGGACGTGCAAGGCCAGGTCGCCGCGCTGCTGCCGTCGCTTGCCGTGGAAAAATGGTCCAATTCCGGCATGGCCAGCGAAGCGGACGAGGCGTTCCAAATTCTGTCCACAGACTTCGATCGCGACGGCGTGGCCGATGTCGCGGTGGTGGGAACGCACGGAAACGCTTCCATCCTTTCCGGCGCCACCCGCTCCCCCATGAGCGGCTGGCCCAAACGCTTCGCCCGCACCAGCGCCTCCATGGGCGAGCCTTCTGCCGCCGCGTTGGGCGACATGGACGGCGACGGCCGTCCGGAGCTGATCTTCGCCGGAGCCAACCGCGTCTGGGCGGTCGACGGATCCGGCACCCTCCTGCCCGGATGGCCGGCGGATCTGTCCCGCACCGAGGCCGTGGCGTTGGTCACCGCTTCCCGCAGGTATCCGGCCGGCCTGGTGGGAGCTTCACCCTTGGTGGCGGACCTGGACGCGAACGGATCGGCCGAAGTGGTGATCTCCGGAGTGGATGGTCAGGCCCGGGTGTTTTCCGGCAACGGCAGCGCTTGGACGGGCCCCGTGCTGGGCGCCACTCCCGGAGCCGCAGCCGGACCCACCTACGCCCAAGGCTCCTGGCCGCTGGCGGTGGCCAGCCCCACCTTCGACACCCTCCGCCCCCCCTTCGTGCCGCTGGCCCTTCTGGGATCGGGGAAGGACGTGCGCCTGGTGGCGGTCTCTTCCCGAAGCACCCTGGACGCATTCCGTCTTGGCCAGGCGAGGTCCGTGTGGGCCTGGACCCTGGGCGATCCCGGAAGGTCCTCCTATCTGCCCGACTCCCTGCTGGGCACCTTGCGGCCGCGTCCCGACGGCATCTCGCAGTTCCACCTGTTCCCCAGCCCCGTGCGCGACGGACGGGCCACCTTCCGATACGTGCTTGGCAGGGAGGCGCGTTCCGTGACACTTTCCGTCTGGGAACAGACCGGCGCCAAGGCCTTCCAAAGATCCGATCTCCCATCGGCCCCCGGACGCCGGGAGATCGCCTTCACGGATCTGCCGTGGGGATCTGGCGTCTACGCGGCCCGGCTGGAAGTGAAGTGGGTCGCGGGCGGCCAGGACGAAGCCTGGTTCCGCTTCGGCGTGGTGCGCTAAGAAACCACCATCCGTCCGCCCTTCGAGACGGCGGCTTCACCGCCTCCTCAGGACGAACGGATCGTTTCCTCCACTTAAGAGCTTGACACAAGGCCCTTGCTAGCCGTTCGTCCTGAGGAGCCGAAGGCGTCTCGAAGGGCGAACGGAAGATGGGATCGGTGTCAGATGGTGCGCTAAAGGATCACCAGGAGCGGCCGATCGATCCGTGGAGCCGGAGGTTCCACCGGTCGTCGCCCTCCCGATGGTCGGCGTTCTCGATCCGCTCCAGCTCCGTTGCGGCCCGCAGCTCCAGTTCGCTCCATTGCGTCCACCCCCCCACCCCCAGGCGCAGACGGGTCTCCACCACTCCCGACAGCGGCCACATCCGGTTTTCCAGCAAGAAAGGATCTGTCTGGAGAGTGGCATCTCCCTGCGAAAGCAAGTCCAGTTCCACATGGGCGCCGAAACCGCTATCCGGTGCCCTCCACTCCCACTGGCTCCACACGTCCAGGGCATCGGGGCCGCGGTGGTAGGCCAAGGGCTGGTCCACCACCCACGAATCGGCGAAACCCGCATCGGCCTGATCGAAATAATTGGAGCGGTAGATGCGCCGCGAAACACCCCGCAACAGAGGGATCTTGTGGTGGTTGAGGGTCGGCGAAGTCGCCGTAACGTCCAGCCTCCCCTTCCAAAGTCCCATCGCGTTGCGAATCCCTCCCGACCAGCCCGTGTTGGCCCCGAAAATCACCCTTGTTTCCGTACCGGAATCCTCACCGACAGGACTGCGCATTTCTTCCACCAGCCCTTGCCAGTGGAAATCCCCGGCCGGGGTCTGGCGGTATGCGACCTCCACCGCGGTGGACACTTTCGAGTAACCGTCTCCAAAATTGTCGTGCCACACCACAAACGGCAGCAAGTCGCGCAAGGCGGGGGCTTTTCCGCCCACCACGAGCTGCTCCACCGCGGCCAGTTCCAATCCCCCATGGCTCCACGACAACCGGTGCAGGAAAAGGGTTTTCCACGGCTGGGTGAAATGGCGTCCTCGTTGGTTGGGGACGGTTTCGCGTATCTGGACTTCCGTTTCCGATCCTGACTGGACCGCTCCGTCCGCATCCACTCCCAACAACCACGGATTAAGCGAAGACCCGAACCATTGGAAGTTCCATGCCCCCACGGGCAACTCCCACCACAGCGCATCATGGACCAGGTTGGAGCCCAGGATCACTCCATGCGGGGATGGTGAGAAGCTCTTGCGAAACCGTCCCGCCTGGAGCCCACCGGCCATGCCGCGAATCCGGACCCAGCCTTCGTACGGAGCGTTGATGTCCACCTCGTTGATTCCGGTGAGGACATTGGAACCGAGCTCGTCCACCGACCAAGCCATGAGATCGCGCCGCAGGGGTAGCACGACATGGATGCGCAGCGAGTCCCTGTGGGCATCCAGAGCAAGCTCGACCAACCCGGGAGATTGTTCCCAAAGCCAGAACTGTTCGGGATCGACCCGCAAGGCCCGCCAGTTGCTCGAATACCACTCCGCCACACTGGAAAAAACGGGGCCGCTTTCGCGCGCAGGGTGCATCGCCAAATGGAACGTCGGCGTCGCGGACAGTCGCCAAGCAGCGGAATCGGAAATGGCGGAGCAGGCGCTCAAGATTGCGGCAAGGAGCATTTTCCCAATTCTAGCTCCGGAACCCTTTGCCATTTTCTGTGATCCCAGTTTAGGTTGAGACCATGTCCAAACTCTACGACCAATTCGTGACGATCCTCGGCGACATCAAGATCTTCCGCTATCCGTTCTGGTTGGTCTACGATCCCGGCTCCTACCGGATCAAGGGTCCGGAATCCCGGCAGATCCAAGGCCTTCTCCAGCCCGGCGACATCCTGTTGCGCCGCTACGAGGGATACCTGGACGGGCGCATCATCGGCGGGGCGTTTTCCCATGCCGCGCTGTACGTGGGACAGATCACGGAATCCGACCTCGTGGAAGCCCCTCCAGAAGGCCGCACCAGCAGGCACTTCCAGACGGGCCCGGAAATGGTCTCGCACTCCACCGCCGAGGGCGTGCATCTGGAGGACATCCTCACCTTCGTGCGCTGCGATGGCGTGGCCGTGCTGCGCCTACCCCGGACCCTGCGCAAACTCAAGGAAGACTACCCGGCCCCATCGGACCTGCGGTCGTGGCACCCGGAGGAACAAGCCATCTATGCTCGATTGCTGGAAGGAGGCGAGGTGAGCTTCGAAGAAGTCTGGCCCCTCGCGCGCGAGGTCGGCATGGGAAAGCTGGGCACCCAATACGACTTCGCCTTCAAGTTCGAAGACGGAAACCGACTGAGCTGCACGGAGTACGTCGCGCACGCATACCGTTGCTTGCGTCCGGCACTGGGGATCGTGCCCACGCGCCAACCCTTCCTGGGCGGCCTGCGCCATCAGGTCGTGATCCGTCCCCAGGACTTCCTCAAGTCCGTGCTGGAGCGCATCCACATCTCTCCCACTGCCGTGGAGGCGATACGCGAGAACAAGCTCTGAGCGTTCCCACTCTACCAAAATTCCGGGATCAGCGGCATCGGTAGGACGTACCGGCCGGAATCCACGTCGTAGGTCACGCTGGCCTTCGAGTCCAGGAACTTTCCAACGTCACGGGCGGAATCCGACACGACCAGATCGAACAGCCCGGCCTTTCTGCTGGAGGAATCGATCTCCAGACGACGGCCTTCCCAACGGCAGGCGAGGGAATCCTCGTCGCAGGGGGACATCCCTTCGTTGCTCACGTACAGCTGGCTGGAAAGGACCCCACGCAATCCGGCTCCGTCCAGCAGGTACCAATCGGCCGTCTCGATCATGGACCCCATGCCGGAAAACGAACTGGACAGGGCGAAGGCGCGTCGATGGGGGCCGATGCCCACGAGGGTCACCTCGCCGGGCTCCCCGAAGGACCCGCTTTCCAATCCGGTTGTCTCGGCGACCATGCGGGAGGTTCCCAGGGAGTCGGAAAACACCAGCAGATCGATCCCGCCGGCTTGGGCGTGGGGGGCGTCCACCACGGTTCTACAAACCGCCACCCAGGTGGAAATCGATGAGGGCTCGTCGAAACTTCGCCGCAGGCAGACCTCCAAACGGGATTCCAATCCATCGGATCGCTTCGTCTTGCCCGGTCCGGGCAGGGCCCCGTAGCGGGACACCAACTGGGAATCCACGTTCCACGCCGCCCCTGGCGAATTGCCCTGGGAGGTTTTCGGGGCTGCGCCGGAGCGGTCGCAACCGTGGAAAAAACACAGGCAAAGGAGGGGAGACAGGTATCGCATGGGATGGAACATTTGATGGAAAGTGATTCGAGGGCACGGGCCACGTCAACCAAGTCCCCGGCGCCGAGGGCTTTCCAAGCCTCAAGGTCCTGTCGGCTGGCCAAGGGTCGCGATGCGAAAAATCGATGGAGGAATCCTTCTGGAATCGCCGAGCCGCGCCTGCAGTCCACCGCCTGCACCCTCCACGGAGAAATCGTCAGGGGCAAGGAATTTCCCCCAATCCGACGCATTGGCACGATGGATGCATATCCTTTCTATCGTGCCCGACAGCACGGAGATCAGCATGTCCCATTCGTCCGCTCCCAAATCACTTTGGTCCATCAAAGGAATCGTGCCGTTTCTCGGCATCGGCTTCCTCAACGCCTTCAATGACATCGGCCTCAAGACGCTCCTGTACGATGCCGTCCAGAAAGCGCTCCCGCCCGGACCCGAACTGGTCATGTACCAGTCGCTGCTGCAAGCGCTGGTGCTGATTCCGTTCGTGGCGTTCTTCACGCCAGCCGGCTTCTTCTCCGACAAGTTCGCCAAGGACAAGGTCATCCGCTGGTGCACCTTCCTGGCCATCCCCCTGGCCATCGCGTTGGTGGGCGCCTTCCACCTGGCCAACTGGAACATGGCGTTCTGGCTTTTGCTGATCATCGCCACCCAGGCCGCGCTCTATTCCCCCTCCAAGTACGGCTTCGTGAAGGAAATCGTGGGTAGCCACAACCTGGCCTCCGCCAACGCGGTGATCCAAGGCCTCACGATCGTGGCCATCCTGTTGTCCACCTTCCTCTTTTCCATCGCCTTCGAGCACAACTACATCCCCGGCACCAAGGATCTCGGACAGATTCTGTTTCAAAATCGCTGGGTCGCCTGGATCATCCTGGCCGGCTTCGTGCTGGAGTGGGCCTTGGCGTTCCGCGTTCCGCGCATCGGCAAGACCGACGAGACCTTGAAGTTTTCCTGGAGCAAGTACGTGTCCACCGGGTACTTGCGCGAAAACCTCGCCGACGCCTGGAACAACGTCACCATCCGCCAATCGATCATCGGGTTGTCCGTGTTCTTCGCGGTCAACCAGGTGCTGATCGCCAACCTCGGTTCCTACATGAAGGAGACCTCGGGCCAGGAGAACACGGTGATCATCTCCGCCATTCTGGCCGCCGCAGCGATCGGCATGGCGGCGGGCGCCTTCTACGCGGCCCGCATGTCCAAGAACTTCATCGAAACCGGACTGGTTCCCGCCGGAGCCGCGGGCATTTCGGTGCTGCTCTTCGTGCTGCCCGGCATCAGCTATCCGCCCGCCCTGGCCGCATTGTTCTTCGGATTCGGGTTCTTCGGCGGCATGTTCCTGATCCCACTCAATGCCCTGATCCAGTTCCACACCCGCGAAAACACCGCTGGCCACATCGTGGCGGCGAACAATTTCTGGCAAAACGTCCTGATGCTCGTGTTCCTGGCGGTGCCGGTGTGGCTTTCCGCCCAAGGCATTTCGCAGCGCACCGTGTTCACCGGTTTGGCGATCATCACCGCCATCGGCACCGTGTGGGCCGTGCGGCTTCTACCCCAATCCCTGATCCGCACCCTGATCCGCGGCATGTTCGCCAGCCGCTACAAGATGCAGGTGATGGGCCTGGACAACCTTCCCTCCGAAGGCGGCGTACTCTTTCTGGGCAACCACATCTCGTTTCTGGACTGGGCCTTCCTGCAGATGGCCAGCCCCCGTCCGGTCCGCTTTGTGATGGAACGCAGCTACTACGAGAAGTGGTATCTCAAGTGGCTTTTGAACAACCTCGGCGTGATCCCCATTTCTTCCGGCGGCGCGGCCTCCGCCCTGTCCAGCGTGCGCAAGGCCCTGGAAGCCGGCGATGCCGTGGCGCTCTTCCCGGAAGGCCACCTGACCCGAAACGGCCACCTTTCCAGCTTCCGCTCGGGCTTCGAGAAGGCCTTGTCCGGCACCGGCGCGGTGGTGGTCCCGTTCTACATCCAAGGTCTTTGGGGTTCCATCTACAGCCACGCTTCGGCGGGCTATAGACAAATTCTGCGCAGCCTGGATTCCCGGCAGATCACCGTCGCCTTCGGGCCGGTCCTTCCCGACACCGCCGAGGCCGTCCAGGTCAAGCAGGTGGTCCAGGAATTGTCCATCGATGCGTGGAAGGCCCATGGGAAGGCATGCGCCCCATCGCCTCCTCCTGGCTTCGCACCGCCAAGCGCGTGGGATCCGAGCCATCCGTGTTCGCCCACGACGGACAGGACCTGTCCGGCACGCGCTTGTTGGCCGCCGTGTTGGCCTTCGCCAAGAAGCTGGAGAAGATCGCTCCCGCCCAGGAGCGGGTCGGCATCCTGCTGCCGCCGTCCTCGGCGGGCATCATCGCGAACCTCGCCGTGTTGGCCCGGGGCCGCACCATCGTGAACCTCAACTACACCCAGCCTCCGGAAGTGCTGGTGGCCTGCGCCAAGCGCGCCAACCTGCGCACCATCATCACCTCCAAGCAGTTCGAGACCAAGCTCGCGGCCAAAGGATTCGACGTCTCGAGCCTGGGCCAGGTCTGCGAGATCGTCCGCATGGAAGACCTGCGCGAATCGATCTCCAAGGTCGAGTTCGTCCGCCAGCTCCTGCGCGCCAAGTTCCTGCCCGCCTTCTGGCTGGAACTGGTGTCGTTCAAGCGCGTCAAGCTCACGGACACCGCCGCGATCCTGTTCAGCTCGGGATCCGAAGGCACCCCCAAGGGCGTGGAGCTCAGCCACGCCAACATGGTGGGCAATATCCGTCAGACATCCACCGTGCTCAACCCCGAAGGCGACGATGTGATCCTGTCCACGTTGCCTTTGTTCCACGCGTTCGGATTGACCACCACCACCTTGATGCCCCTGGTGGAAGGCATTCCGCTGGTGGCCCAGCCCGACCCCACCGACGCCCGCGCGATCGGCAAGGCCTGCGCCAAGCACAAGGTCACCATCATGTGCGGAACCTCCACGTTCCTGCGCATGTACACCCAGGCCAAGTCCTTCCACCCGCTGATGCTCGCCAGCATCCGCATGGTGGTGGCCGGCGCGGAACGGCTGCGTCCCGAGGTCAGACTGGGCTTTCGTGAGAAGTTCGGGCTGGAGATCTACGAAGGCTACGGCACCACAGAAACCACTCCCGTCGCTTCGGTCAACATCCCGGACGCCCTGTTGGACGACTACTCCACCGTGCAGATCGGCAACAAGCACGGAACCGTGGGGCTTTGCCTGCCCGGCAGCCACTTCCGCATCGTGGACCCCGACACCCTGCAGACACTTCCTGTCGGGGAGGCCGGACTCGTACTGATCGGCGGAACACAGATCATGAAGGGATACCTGGACGACCCGGCGCGCACCGAGGCCTCCGTGGTGGAGCTGGACGGCACCCGCTGGTACCGCTCCGGCGACAAGGGCCGCATCGATACCGACGGATTTTTGCAGATCCTGGACCGCTACTCGCGCTTCGCCAAGGTGGGCGGCGAGATGGTCTCGCTGGGATCGGTGGAATCGGCCCTGGCCGAATCCGGATGCCTGGCGCCTTGCGACTACCTGGCCGTGGCCATCCCCGACCCGGGCAAGGGCGAGCGGTTGGCTCTGCTGTACTGCGCCCCCCAGGGCGAGACGGCGCCGGAGCCGGACGCGATGCGCGACAAGATCCGTCAATCCGGGATCCCGCCCCTCTCGCAGCCTTCCGTGTGCTTCAAGGTGGACGTCATGCCCCGCCTGGGAACCGGCAAGGCCGACTACGCCAAGGCCAAGGAGCTCGCGCTGAAGTTGTCCGGGGAGGGTTGAAGAGCCCGTACCGAGCACGGAAAGCCGCCGCTCCCTGAGTGTCCCGCCGCCCTTCGATACAGCGCCGGAGGCGCCACGGTTCGACGGGCTCACCGCACCGCTCAGGGAACGGCGGGATGTATCGAAGGGCGGCGGGTGTTCATCCGACAAACAACGACAGATACCTCTGGAACACCCAGATGCGACCGCGCATCTGGCCGGTGGTCTCCACCAGGATCCCGCGCTTCGCGAAATCCTTGATGATGGCGTTGGCCGTGGGAGTGGACACCGAGAGGATCTTTTCCACCTCGGCGGCCGTGACCATGGGGTTGCGGTACAGGTGCTGCAAGAGGGTCCGAGCCATCGGCCCCCGACGTCCGGTGGTCTGCACCGCGGATTCCACCTCGGTACGCAATTGCAGAATCTGACGGAAGACGTCGCGGCCCTTGCCTGCCGTCTGGGCCACGCCTTGCAAGAAGAAGCGAACCCAATGGACCAGGTCGTTGGACATCCTCACCCGCGTCAGGGCATCGTAGTAGCTCCCGCGGTTCTTCTCGAAGAAGTCCGAGAGGTAGAGAGAAGGCTTGGCCAACGCCCCGCAGTGCACCAGATACAACGGCACCAGCAGACGCCCGATGCGCCCGTTGCCGTCCAGGAAGGGGTGGATGGTCTCGAACTGGTAATGGCTGATCGCGATGCGGATCAGGTCGGGCACCACGATGCCCTGGTTGTGCCAGAACTGTTCCAGATCGCTCATCAAAACGGGAACTCCGTCCGGGTGCGGGGGAACGAAGGCCGCGTCCTTGAGGCTGGACCCCCCGATCCAATTCTGGCTGGTGCGGAACTCGCCCGGCATCTTGTGCTCGCCGCGTACCCCGGGCAGCAACGTCGCGTGCGTTTCCTTCAGGAGCCGGTTGGACAGAGGCAAAGCTCCCAGCGAGGCGATCGCCAGGTTCACCGCGTCGATGTAGTTGCGGACTTCCCGCCAGTCGTCGCGCTTTTCCGGAGCGATCTGCTCCTCCGACATCAAGGCCTCATCCACCTCCGTGCGGGTGCCCTCGATACGGCTTGAGGTCTGCGCCTCTTTCACCACGTGCATCTGGATGAAGAGATCGATGTCGGGGACGATCAGCGAAAAGGCGTTCAGCTCCCCAATCGCCCGGTTGGCGGCTTCCAGAAGAACGGAAATTTCGGCATCTTCCCAGGTCCAAGACTGGTTCACCAGGGTCGGCTCGAAACTGCGGTACTGGTACCGCGTCTGCCAACTACCTGCGACAAAGCTCTCGAATTTCATGCGAACCTTTCCTTACCGGCCATCTAAGTAAAGAATATCCGCAATTTCTTTACTTAGAACAATCTTTAGTTAAGAAAATCGCCAAAAGGCTTCCTTAAATTTCTTCCGAAAAGGTTTGGAAACAGAACGGAGTTCAACTTCGCCCCTCTACCCCTCAAGCCTCCTCTTGGTGGTAACTTGAACTCATGACTACCCCCTCCCCCTACCGCATCCTCTTCCTTCGCACCGGAGGCCGCTACGCCGACCTCGACCCGCCGGATTGCCCCATGATCTCCCCGCCGCGCAGCCTGCTGTTTCTGGCCGGGGTGTTCAAGGACGACCCTTCCGTGGAAACCTGCCTGGTGGACGCCTTCGCGCACCCCGACTGGGACCGCATCGCACGGGAAAAGGCCAATCCGCCGTTCCACTTCGGGATGTCCGACGCCGACCTGCTGGAACGGATCGCGAAGTTCCAACCACAGATGGTGGCGGTCACTTCCACGGCCAACTACTTCCTGGAAGAGACCATCCGGGTGATGGACCTGGTGAAGGAGCGCTTCCCCAAGGTGTTTTTGGTGGTGGGTGGACCCGACGCCACCAACGACTACCGCGAATATTTCGAGCGCACCACCGCCTTCGACGCCCTGGCCCTGCGGGAAGGCGAAGACACCCTGCGCGAACTCGCGGACAGATTACGTCAAGGCGCGGACTGGCACGACGTGGCGGGTCTGGCCTGGCGTCGCGACACCGAAGTGGTCCGAAACCCCGAACGCCCCTACATCGAGGATCTGGATCGCCTGCACCCCGATTATTCGGTGGTGGATCTTGAGCGGTACTTCGAGTTGGGCCGCAAGGGCTTTCCGTCTCGACTCCTCCCTTCGTATCCGGGTTCGCACCGCTCCATCGATCTGGTCACCAGCCGCGGGTGCCACCACCCCTGCGCGTTCTGCTGCATCCACCTGCACATGGGAAGCGCTTTCCGAACGCACTCTCCCGAGCACGTCCTTGCGGAGATGCGCGAGCTGGTGGAAGTCCACGGCGTGCGCAATTTCCACTTCGAAGACGACAACCTTCTGCACGACATGCCGCGCTTCATGGCGATCCTGGACGGCATCGAGAAGGCGGGATGGGACATCACCTGGGACACGCCCAACGGGGTGCGAGCGGATCTGATCACGCCCGCGTTCTTGCAGAAGGCAAGGCGCACGGGCTGCGCCTACCTCATCTTCGGAGCCGAAAGCGGAAGCCCCGAGGTTCTGGAGAACGTGGTCAAGAAGAACCTCACGGTGGAAGATCTGGAACGCGCCTGCCGCCTGGCCTGGGAGCACGAGATCGACACCTTGGCGTTCTTCATCTTCGGGATGCCCGGCGAGACCCGCTCCCAGATGGACGAGACCTACCGCTTCGCGCTCAAGATGCTGCGCCTTTACAACGCCACACCCGTTTTCCAGATCTGGCGGCCTTACCGCAACACCCCGTTGGAGCTTGCCATCCGCGGCAAGGACAGGGTGAAGCCCGCCAACACCTTGGATATTTCCCGTCGCCACGGGATCCCCTACACCCTGTTCTATTCGCAGGTGTACGAAGACGACGAGGTGACCCTTCCGTTCTTGTCGGAGTGCTTCGAGCGGTATCTGCACGACATCGCCTGGCCGCTGTTCAAGAATTGGCTGCGCGTGGCCAGACGCGACCTGCGGATCCTGTTGCCCACGCTGGCGGGCATGGGGTGGATTGTCCTGAAAAGCCTCTGGCGGCCTTCGCGCATCCGGGCACTGTTGCAATCGTATCTGTCAGGCCCCGGGCTGATGCCCTTCGCCCAATTGCACCGGCTGGGTCGGCGCAAACCGAAGGCCTAGCGGTGAGCGCGCTGGTGATCACCGCCGCGGGCGTGGTGTGCGGCGCGGGGAACCTGGATGGACTCTGGGAGTCCTGCCTCCAGTCCCGCCACCACCTGGAAAGCCTGGAAGACGGAACGGAAGATCGCCCTCCCCGCCTGGTCTCGCGGGTGAGGGAAAATCTCGAGGGATTGTTTCCTCGCCGCGTGGAACCGGGAGCGTCGCGGCATTCCCGGCTGGCCGCTCGGGCCCTGATCGACTGCCTGGCCGACGACCAAGGCGCCGAATCTCCCGCCGGTCTCGTGTTCTGTTCGGCCGCGCAGGGACAGGATTTGGCGGAGCGGGTATGGCCCACCTTGCGCACGACCGACGTGCGCGACATGGACCAGGAAGGCCTGCGCACCCTCACCAACAGCGGTGCGGCCCAGCTTCTGGCGGCCCGGTTTTCCTGTGCAGGATTTGTCCAGTCGGTGGACGGGGCCAGCGCCGCCGGAATGCTCTCCCTCCAGGCCGCTGCCTTGGCGCTCCACGCAGGCCTGGCGCGCCGGGTGATGGTGGTGTCCGGCGAGGCCAATCTCTACGACGCATCCCTTGCGTTCTACGAAAAGAAGATCCTGCTGGGCGGCGCCACGCACACGTTTTTTGGTCGCCGAAAGGATCCGCGGCCCAGGGAATTGGATCAGGCCATCGTGCCGTTCGGGTCGCTCGAACACTCCGATCGCGGGGCACTGGGCGAGGCCGGAGTGGCCCTGTGCCTGGAAACCCTCGCCTCCGCGCACGATCGCGGCGCTCGCATCCTGGCCCACCTGTCGGACGTGCGCACCCACTTCCACACCGAGGGCTACCACGGCACCGATCGTGCCTTCGCCGGGCTGGCCAAGGTGCTGGAGCCATTCCAAGGCCAAAGCCTTGATTCCCTGCATCTGCCGATCTGTGGTTCGTGGGTGCTGGACCACGGCCCCATCCTGGCCGCCTCCCGGCTTTTCCCTGGCTGCCATGCCCATAGCCCGGAACCCCTGGTGGGGCACGCCGGAGCGGCGAGTTCCCTCCTGAACCTGGCCCTGGCGGTGCGTGCTTTGCAGCACCGCGTATTGCTTCCCACTCGCGGCCTGAACGCCAACGGGATGGATCCGGACTGCACGCTGACGCCTTCGACTCTTCCCCTGGATGCTCCCGAAATCCGTCGCGTGGGGGTGGTCTCCTGCGGATGGGGAGGTTGGAACGCGGCCGCGGTGCTGGAACGTGCCTGAGCGCCGCTGGCGCCGCGACCTGATCCTTGCCTGGGCGACTGGGTTGGGTTGCCTCGCGGGGCTCGTGTGGTGGCGCCCGGAGCCAGGAATGATCCTCTCCTTTTTCGCGTTCCTGATCGGTGCCGCCGTGGAAATCCCCAACTTGCGCGAATCCCCCGGGCGACAGACAGATTCTGGCATCATGTCGATCGTGTCGCTGTCTGGATTCGTCGCCGGCGAGGCCTTGGCCAGAACCTTGGCTTGGCTTCCCCATTGGGTGATCGAGTTCGGCCCCGGCCGATCGCTGGTCGGGTTGTTTTTGCTGGTGGCGGCCGTGACCTTGCGAGGACAGGCCCGGCGCGAACTCGCGGGGGCATTCCGCTATTCCCTGCGCATCGATGACGGACAATTTTTGGTCACAACGGGGATCTACGCGCACTGCCGCCACCCCGCCTACCTGGGCGCCCACCTGTTTTTGGCTGCGGTCCCGATGGCGGGCGGGAGCTTCGTGGGCCTGGCGGCCAGCCTGCTGGCGCTACCCGCCACATTGGCTCGAATTCGACGGGAAGAGACCCTGCTGGAAGCCGCCTACGGGGAGGCGTTCCGGGAATGGAAGAGGCGGGTGCCTTCGCGGCTGATGCCTAGGTAGAGGGCCAATCCCCATTCCTCTGTGGGGCTGTATGGCTAAACGGTCCCACAGGTAGGAAATGGCCCGAAGAGGAGTCACTTCACCTTCACGTACCAGTAGACGGCCACGTTCCGGGGACGAGTTTCGGAACCTCCGCCGTCCGAGTTGGTCGCAAAATTTTCCAACGTGAGTCCATTGGCGCTCTTGTTCAATCCGGTTTTCAATGGTGAGGGTGGATTTGGCTGGGATTGGGAGCCGGTCCAACCCTCTTTGAGGGTTAAGATGGCATGCGCGTGGCTTTGAAGCATCCCATCCTGCATCACTCCCGCAACACGGGCCCCTCCGGGATCGGGATTCTTCGTTTCCCCGGGTGCCCCAGGTACAGGAACGAAGATGCCGCGCAGAAAGTGTCCACGCAGATCTGGCACCGCAACTCCGTTGACCATCCCCTGGCCCGCTGCCAGGATCCAGGTCTGGTCGGAGTTGGGCAGGTAGCCTTGTGCATCCGGCGCCACCAGAAAGCCGGCCACGGCACCAGGGAGAAGGACTCCCGCCGAAAGCGCCAGCGAGTCGGCACGAATTTTCCCTCGCAGTCCGGCCTGAAGGGCGGCAGAATCGGCGCGCATCTTCCCCCGCAACACGGGAAGTGAGTCCCGCAAGGCGGACTGCTCCCGGATCATCCTGTTCAAGGTGTCGAGACGCCGCAAGATCTCCTGGAAATTGGAGTTGACCTCCGCAGCCCGGGCAGGCATCCCTTTGTCGAAGACCCAGAGATCCGCCGCGCCAGAGGTGGAGACCAGGATGGCAAGAAAAGCCAATCCGTTGCGGATGGAAAAGATCGATGTTTTCACCGGGTGTCCTTGATCGACGTTCAGGTTGCGCCAATTTCTGACTAAGAAGTCTAGTTATTCGTCGGCCCCACCGCGGAAAACCTCACCACCCGATCGGGTTGTTGCGGCGCAGCACGCTGTCGCGCCAAGAAGTGTCCGACGACCAATGGAACTGCGCCATCATCGAGGGCTGAAAGCCGGGCACCTCCGCCAGTGGGATTTTCATGATGTAGCGCGAACTGGCGCTGTAGAGCGTATCGCCCAACCCCACCAGATCCCAGGTGCGCGTGCCTCCGCATTGGGCGTTGTCGTTCCAACACCACCCGGCAATCTCGGTGGTGATCCAAAAACCCGTGCGTTCATCCAGCACGTATGGAGCCGCGCCGTAATACCCGCCCACGAACAGCCGGTCGCGGTAGGAAAGGATGGAGTAGATGTTGACGGGTGGATTTTTACAGTCCCCATATAGGCCATCCTTGGAAAGGCAATTCGAGGATGTTTGGTACGGCGGCTTTGCATTGGGCATCCGAATGATGTCCTTGCTCTGGTAGGCGACCCAAAGCGCCCCCGAATGCCACGCAATTCCCCGTGGCGCAGTGGCCGAATCCGGCCCGAGCACCCAAGTCCGGCGTGGCGAAGGCTGGCGCTTCCAACTCGCCTCCGAGGCCACTCGGTACCAGAGCCCGTTGGACCAGGTTGCAGCCCATAGCGTATCGCCAATTTCCAGGGTGCGGTAGATGGTTCCGTCAATGGGGAATCCCTGACTCCAATCTTTCCATGTTCCTTGGTTCAACCACCAAATTGACCTGACTTTATAAGCATCGGAAGACACAACGATGTTGTCTTTGAATTTTCCCACGTATCCAACGTGCATTGAATCCGGATCTGGAAGCTTCAGGTCCACACACGCCCAATTGGTGATGCGGCACTTGTAGACCCTCCCCGGTTCCTCCGTCCCGACCCAAGCGGAATCACCTTCAGCTGCAATGGTGTACGGCCTTCCCGGCCACTTCCACTCCATCTTCCGGAATCCCGCCGAGTACGACTCGCTAACCCAGATGTCGCCCATTCCCGTCATGGCCAATAAACGATTCCCTGCCGAAGTCAAGCGCCACCAGAAATTGTCGCCTTCGCCCTGGGATTCCGCTTCCACGCTGGCTGGGCGCCACCCGCTGGGTGGTGGCGGAGTCTGCACCGGCTTTTCGGAGCAGGATAGCAGGAGGGCGAATAGGGGGAGAAGCCTCATGACTCTTCTTTCCCTGTTGGGCCTTTCTCTTTTGGGGGACCGTATGGCCATACGGCCCCACCTTGAAAGAATGGCCCCACAGGGAAGCACCCTCACCACCCGATCGGATTGTTGCGGCGCAGCACGCTGTCGCGCCAAGAAGTGTCTGAAGACCAATGGAATTGAGCCAGCATCGCGGGCTGGAACCCAGGCACCTCCGCCAGCGGGATCTTCATGATGTAGCGCGAACTGGCGCTGTAGAGCGTGTCGCCCAACCCCACCAGATCCCAGGTGCGCTTGCCTCCACAGGTTGATCCATCGTTCCAACACCAACCGGCGATCTCGGTGGTGATCCAAAAGCCGGTGGGCTCATCCAGCACGTACGGTGCTGCTCCGTAGTATCCGCCCACGTACAGCCGATCGCGGTAGGAAAGGATGGAGTAGATATTGACCGGGGGGTTTTTACAGTCCCCATACAAACCATCCTTGGAAAGGCAATTCGAGGATGTTTGGTACGGCGGCTTTGCGTTGGGCATCCGAATAATGTCCTTGCTTTGATAAGCGACCCAAAGCGCCCCCGAATGCCACGCAATTCCCCGTGGCGCAGTGGCCGAATCCGGCCCGAGCACCCAAGTCCGGCGTGGCGATGGCTGGCGCTTCCAACTGGTTTCAGAGGCCACCCGATACCAGAGCCCGTTGGACCAGGTTGCCGCCCATAGCGTATCGCCAATTTCCAGGGTGCGGTAGAACGCAATGTCCTCAGGAAATCCTTGAGCCCAGTCACTCCAGCCTTCCTTCCATCTCCAAATCGATTGGACCCTATATGCACCTGAAGAGACAATAAGCTGCCCCTTGAATCTCCCCACATATGCCACACTGAATGAGTCTGGATCTGGAATCTTCAGGTCCAGACACGCCCAATTGGTGATGCGGCACTTGTAGACTCTCCCCGGCTCCTCCGTCCCGACCCAAGCGGAATCACCTTCAGCTGCAATGGTGTACGGCCTTCCCGGCCACTTCCACTCCATCTTCCGGAATCCCGCCGAGTACGACTCGCTAACCCAGATGTCGCCCATTCCCGTCATGGCCAATAAACGATTCCCAGCCGAAGTCAGTCGCCACCAGAAATTGTCGCCTTCGCCCTGGGATTCCGCTTCCACGCTGGCTGGGCGCCACCCGCTGGGTGGTGGCGGAGTCTGCACCGGCTTTTCGGAGCAGGATAGCAGGAGGGCGAATAGGGGGAGAAGCCTCATGGTGATACCGCCTGCAACACTCGCACTCCCGGCGCGGGGCCGAACTGCGAACTCACTCCGGCAAAGGCCGGATCGTTGGTGGCATCCCACACCGACCAATCGGCGTAATGCATCCCAAACACGCCGCCCACGGGGTCTGTCCAGATGCCGTTGGGTGCCAAGCGGAGGTTTTTGCATTCCAAGACTCCTACGGTTTCTGTGGGGCGCACTTCCACCCCGGTCTGGCACTGCGGAACATAGTACGGATCCAGCACCAGCTGCAAGCCGCGCTCGGGTACCACCGGGAACTCCAGACGGAACGATCTCACGGTGTCAGTGCCGCTGTTGGTGACCCGCACGCGGGGCTTGACCACATTGGTCTCCTGCAACGATTCCCGCCGGAGTTCCACCCGCAGTCCATTCACCGAACCTTGCGGCGGAGGCGGAGGGGGAGGTGGCACCACAAGGCTTCGCGCCTGACCCCACAGACGCTCCCCATTGGCGTCCAGCACCTCCACCCAGGGATTGAGAACCCATTGGCCATCCACGCCTTCGCGGGAAGGACTTCCCGATCGATCCCAGGCGGCCCAATTGGACAACCGCACCCCAAAGGACCCCACAGACACTTTTTGTCCCGGCTGGATCCAGGCATTCACGAAGCCTCGCACCATCCAGAGTCCGGCGCCCAGATCCACCAGGTCCAACCGGGTGTTGGGTGCGCTCCAGGTTTCCAGCACCGGCTGGGCTCCCACCGGCACGCGCAGAAGCCACCGCACTTGGAGATCCTGCACAGGAACGCTGCCGTCGTTTTGGATCTCGATCTGCGGTTTGGTGATGTTCCCTTCGTTCACCGCTCCTTCGCGCGTGGCCACACGCACCCGCCGCACCTCGGGACGGTCCGGATCTCCTTTGTTCACGTCGCGCCCCCAGAGCAACACGGATTTCCAGTTCCAGACCATGATGTTTTCATTCTTCCGAACCATTCCGAAATTGCGATCGTTGGATGGATCCTTGAATACGTCCCAGGGGGTCCAGTCCGCATAGCGCAAGCCCACTTTTGACTGAGCCGCACTGGGCCAGAAGCCACCAGGAGGAACCTCCACCAAGGAATCCTGGCCGACCAATTGATACCTGTCGTCTCCCAGAGGCACAATCTTCCACAATCCCCCCGGAGAGGGCATCCAGTACGATCGTCTTGGTTGGATCCGCCCGGAAGAAATAATGGACTTCCATCCCGACAATCGGAGCCGTCCCGGTATTTTCCACCACGATCTGCGGGCGCGACCATTGGGTTTCCTTGCCACGTGCTTCCCGGAACCAGACCTGGGCACGCATCTCTGATCTTGGATCCAGGTATTTGGCATCCACCACCCCGGACCCCACCAACAAGGGCAGCTTCCGCAAGCGCTTCTCCTTGACCACGCCAAGACCGATTTTTGCACCAATTCCCGGCAACACAATGCTTTGGCTATACGTTTTCCCAGACCATGACACGGCCTTCACGGTGAAGGTGTCGCCCACCCGCACCAGACGCGGAGTCGCGGCATACCCCGGCTGAATAAAGGTGGTGGACGTGCCGTTGTGCTCGATCACCACGCCTCCTCCAACCGACCACAAGATCCGCAAGGGCTGCTGGCCGGTGGAGGCGCTCATGATGCCAAATCCCGTCACCCCTGTGTCGGGGCTCATCAACCCATATTCAAAGTTTCCCGTGACCTCCAGAGAGGTTTGCAGCAGAGTGCGCGCAGCGAAGGGGTACGCCCCGGATGGCACAGGCAAAGCCATGTCCCAGGGCAACCGTACCACCCTACCGGTGGCCTTTTCCAGCAGATCGCGGCAATCGGGAGCCAAGGCGCAATAGATGTCGTGGCCCAACTTCGCACTGCCCACCATCTCGCCATCCTCGCCAGTAAACCGCCGCCCCAGGATGAATTTCTCGAAGCTCGCGTCCACGCTACCGTGGGGCACCAGCGAATCCGGGTACCTCCCCATGGTCAGAAAGCGTCGGATGGCATACGGGCGAGGCTCGTGAAATTTGCCCGGATGATTTGCTGGCCACCATGTTCCACTGGACTGAGCCACCCGCTGGCTTTCTTCCTGAACGGCGGCATCAGAACGAGAAAGCCATTCTTTGGTGTAGTCATCCCAGAATTTGCCCAGTGGCAAATCGGCTTTGACACTGGAAATCAGGTTGTTGGACACATTCGGAATCCGCAGCGACTCGAAAGCCCCATAACAGGCCGCACTGCGCAAATCGGATTCCACATCGCAGAGCCCAGCGAGGTTTTTTGACACCAAGCCGCGAATCAGCGGCCCCATTCCCGCCACCGAGCTGTACAAAGGCTGGAAATCCAGATCTTGGCCATTGGGGAGAGTCGGGTACCCACTCGCTAGTTTGATGATGGAATCACCGGTCACGGACAATTGCCCCCCAGCTTCCTTGCGGCTCTCGAAAGTCAGGCTATGGGCGTAATCTTTGTCGGTTTTGATGCCACCGCTCTTGGCTGTGATTCCTCCCGGCAACACAAATTCCCACTTCGTGTTCTTGGGCCAAAACCAGTTGCCGGTTGTGGTCAAGCGGAGATCGGAGAAGGCTCCCACTGCCGAACCAAGGATTGCCAAGGGCTCCCAAATCGGGGCCAATACCAGCATTGCCGATGGGTCATCTTGTCCCACTGCGAAGTAATCGTAGACCTGCTTGTTGGCCTCGCCCAACAGTCCAAAAAACGAGGGACTCATCGTCACGTCCAACAGCTTCAGTTCCATCTTGGCAGAATCCAACAGCATTTTTTTAATGGAACTGGCCAACTCCGTGGGTTGGTCGGCCACAGAGGAAGTGTACAACGACCCAAAGTGGGGCGAATTGGCGCTGACCACCGTGCGAATGTGGTTGACCGCATTGGCCGCCCCCACTGGCATGGCGTTCCCATTCGGATCCGTCCCGCCCGCCTTGGCGATCATTTCGCGGATGGAAACTCCACCCCGGCTGTGGGCCACCAGGTCAATCTTCATGGACGTATCGGTTTTCCAAGCATCGCCGTAATGGGCTTGCAGCACCTCTTCCAGCGCCTGATACACAAACCAGCTCTCGCCTGGCTGCCCGACAAATTCTGGCCCCGCATTGTTCCACCACGGGAACGGATGGCGCATGTCTCCGGAATCCGAACGCCGGAACCCATTGAAGAAATAGATCCCGTTTTGGTTGATGTCCGCGCCCTTCTTGAGGCGTTGGAATCGGGAAATCATGTCCGGAGCGGTACCGCTCTTGTAAGCCATGGGGTTGTTGGCATCCACCATTCCGAGCAGTGAAGCGCTGATGGGCACCAAGGACTGATGGCTCCAGAAGGGGATCACATCCGACACCCGAAATTCCACCGCCGTGCGCTGCACCACCAACCGGGAGCCATCCGCTCCCACGAACTCGCGTCGTGTCCCTGGAACTGCGCGCAACGCCTTCCAGTCTATGCCCAGGTAACCACGAGTGAGGTCCGCTTCGGTGAGCCAGGTTTCCATCACTCCCACCACGCCAGTCCCATCGAAGCGCCAATCAAGAATCGCCGGAGGCGATGCGTTCCGGACCGTCTCCCACAGTGCCTGTTGGGTCGCGTCGGAGATCAGGAATGAATTTGGTATCGAGAGCAGGAGTGCATTCGGAGTCTGCCATTTTTTGGTGAGGCCGTTTTCCGCACAGACACCCTTGAACCCGAACCTCCCGGAAATATCGACTACATAACGGCTTGCCGTGCCGGATGCCAGGACCTTCAAACGACCCTTTGTAGATGGATCCAATGCGACCGATCCGATGGTGCAGCCATCGTTTCGGACCACTCCCCAGCTTTCGTCGAAAGGCGTGTTCAGCCCATGCACGAATAGAACTGGTCGCCCCAAAACGCGCTCGCCGCTGTCATACGGAAGCATGGGGAAGGTCACTCCTCGCATCGCAGGCCGGATCGAAGAAAGATCGAGGTTTCGTAAAACCTCTCTCCTCCCTCTGCTGTCGAAGTTGAAGTACATGCCGCGAACACGGAAATGGTCCGGGTCGGCATCGTATCGCTCCAGCCAAGCACCTGGTTTCTGCCAGGTTTCATCGCGGTGATTTCCACAACCGCCATCTTCTGAAACATCCGCATTCCCCAGATCGATGTCGAGGTAACCACGAAAGCGCGAACCGGATCCGCACGTTGCTGTAAATGGGACATGAGCATACATGGTAAAGTTGTCGGTCATGTAGAGAACGCATGCCGTGTTTTTATGCGTTTTGACTGCCACGCCCGCAGTGAAGTTGGCGTAGTCAACTTCCACTTTGATGGGATCCATGCAGGTATTGATCACCTCCGGATCTGAGGCGGGGCCACCGCGAAGATCTGCATCTTGGCGATCCCAATACACTTTCACTCCCGCCCATGGATAGGGTTTCGCTTTCTCATGAGCAAGCGCAGAAGAAGACGAACCAAGCATCGCAAGTGTCGCGACAGCAACGAGCCGATACACGGCAATTTGTCTTGATCTCATTGGGGGGAATCTCCGGGGACAAAACCTGACAAGCGAAGGAGCCTGATCAGAAGTTAGCCCCCCCCCTCCCCTATTTGTCAAGGGTGTTTTTGGACTTCCCCCCTCTGCGGTGCCGCATGGCCATACGGCCCCACAGAAAGGATTGGATGCTCCCCTATGAGTTTCAGCACTGCTACACATTCGCCCGGGCCCGTTCCTTGCTGTAGGTTATAGGCAAAAGGAGGCCCTTATGGCCATTGGCAATGCTGTCCGATTTCTTTACGACCTCGATCGGCTCCGCGATCTGCGCAACACCCTCTTCGAGTGCGTCGGAATCGAAGATGTGTACCAAAGCCTGCGTGAGGCGGGCTATGCCTTCACCCACGGAGAATTCGAAGAGGCTGCCAAACATCTGGTGGAAGCCGGTCCCACCGAAGAAATCCAGCGGCTACGCGAGAAGATCCGCGAAATGCGGATGATCTTCACCTACGCCTAGACTCCACTCTCAAGCCACCGAATCGCCGTAGGCTCGGTGGCACCTCTTGGCGGATAAGACCAGGACTAATCTGACGACCTTGTCTCGTTGTCCGAGCACGTTCCACCGTAGTCGTCGCTGGACCCCGAGGATCCGCCATCGCTCTCGTAGCACACTTGTTCGTCGGAGCTTGTCGGGCTTGCATCGTACGCCATGTCGCTTCCCGCATCGTTTGGGACATCGGGGCTAGTGCTGTCGAATTGGTCCAGCAGATACTCTCCGCCCGCAACGAGATCGGTGAGGGATACCGAATCGAAATCCTCATCGAAGGAAGGATCTGCATCGGCACCAGAGGAAGCGATTGTTCCGGTAGCGATTGGTGCAAAGGCAAGCGCTCCCGCTCCATTTCCCGCCAAGGTCGGAGAAATATCGTGGTGCAGCGAAGCGGCGACCCACACGCCCCCGATCAAAGGCTGGACCCGTTGGATCGCGCTGGCCAACATGTTGATCATTTCCTGCTTGGACGGCCCATCCGTTTCAAGCGTCGCACAATCCCAATGACGGCGCACGTCCAGGCTCCATCGGCCATTCTCGCAAGCCAACTTCCAGCCTTGACCGCTCTCCAGGATTGCTGCGGTTGCACCTTCTCGGCAGTCTCCCTGAAGCGATAATCGCAGATCCATACGCGACGAGCGCGTCCAAGTCACCGAACGGGAATGCTTGTGTCGCTTGCCGATGGCGATCTTCACCAATCGGATTTTCGCATGGATCCTTTGTTTCAGCCGAAATTCCAGAACGATCGCGTCTCGGTCATCCATCCATATGGTTGCTTTGCGGTCCCGAACATCCGGACCCACCAACCTGAGCATCTCTTGCGGCGACTCCGTGTTCACGTAAACACCCACGACCTGCTCCGGCTCGAGATCACCATCGATCGCGTGGAAAAAATCCACGACCTGACCCAGCCTACCGAGAAATCGCGCTCTCAGCACCAGCTGGCGTCGAACGAGATCGATGAACATCAAGGGCAGGGTCAAGAAAAAAAGCGGGAGAACCACCCCAATCGCAACAAGCGAAGCCAAGTTGAACCATCCCAGCAGGCAGAGGGACAGAATCCAGCCCGCCACACAAACAAGGAGGGTGCGCCACCGGAGGCGCAACCATCGTTCGATGCCCCCTCGGAGCGTAGGGGGGGAGTTTGCCAATGGCCCTAGGAACGAAGACAGATCCCGAAGACGGAATCTGCCATGGACACGTCCCTCTTTCCATCGCTTGGAGCCGAGCTCCGAGGGATCTTCCGTGACGAAATCAGGGAATGGTTGAGCCTCCCTCCAAGAAGGACCCTGGGCGACTCCCCAATTGAAAATGCCGAAAAGCATGTGCCGATCCTTGAGTTCAGCCTTCCGAATCGCCGCCGTTTCGGCTTCCGGCTTCGGAGTCCTGATTGGCAAACTCAGGAAGCTCCAGCGCCAGCCACGGTCCGCGGACCTGTCGCACCGTCACGGCACGAGGCAATGCCACCACCACGATTCCCATGCGCACGAATTTTTCCTGGAGGTCGACATCCGCCTCGGGAGCCACCACGCCCACGGCACCCAGCATCCAGATGGAAGCCACCAAGCGATCTACCTCGAAGGGCTGGCCGCGCATCGGGTTTTCCACAAATCCGACTTCTTCGCTTTCATCCACCAACGCCCATAGCGCGGCTTCGGCCAGCGATGAGGTGATGGCGGCGTTCCAGCCATCGTCGTTGACCACGGGGACGCAGAGGATCTTGGACATCGGCGGGATTCCTTTCCAGACTGGAGACGAGAGTCGAAAGTTAAACCCTCGCTCCAGGAAAGGTCAGGCGGCCAGCCGATCTTGCCAGACCACTTCCGCCAGTTCTTGCGGGTCGCCGGGAAGCTCCCACACCCACAAGCCTGATCGCTCGAACCAATCGGAAGCCTCGCCCAGCTCTTGGCACACCAAGGCGAAACAATCGTCCAGAGCTTTGGCCACCAACCCGATGTCGGGGAGGGGTGAGAATTCCCGCACCAAAAGCCACGTGTCCCAGCAACGTTCATAGACCCGCACCAGGACAGCGCCTTCGAGGGAACTCACGCGGTCAGCTTCGTCGACACAAAAAGCAATGTTCCTCATGGTGCACCTCCTGTAGGGTAAGTCGTTGCAAACATCGAGCCTACGAGATTTTCCTCTCCGTTATTCGATCTTGTCAAGGAAGACCTAAGTCTTGTCACGCCAATGACATCCCATTGTCATGCCACGACAACTACCGACTCCATCGCCAAGGGGAACTTCGAGCCCTCCACCACCACCTCCCGGGCAGCGGCCTGGAGATGCTTGCCCATCTCGATCAGTCGGTCCAGCTCCTCGCGCTCGGGGATGCGGGGCTTGCGGATCTCCAGGGAACACAGGTCCGATTGCTCGTCCAACGAAAGCAGCGTCCTCTCCATGTCGGCGGACATGGGCACGCACTGCTTCAGAGACCACACCAGATCGGCGAAGGTGTGGTTTTGCGGAAGCTCGCCCAGCCCAGAGAGCAGGGCCATCGCGTACTTCTCCAGGGCCATGCAAAGCAAGCCGTGAACCACCTCCGTATTGAAGACTTCCGGCCGCCGTGCGCTTCCCAGAACCGTCTTGAAGAACCCCTCGCCCTCGGCGAAAAATCCTTCCGTACCTGAAAGTCGTTCGTGCTGTTCCATGCAAGGTCCCCGATCCATTGACGGGCGCCAAAAAGAGCACCCGATCGGAAACTCATGCGAATTCCGGGCCGAGAGATAAACCCAGGATCCCGGGCGCAAAAAAGATCAGGTGACCTGCGGGGGGTGCGGCGATGGCTGCATCAGCTTGTTCAGCGAAAGCTCTGTCAGCGCCTCTGTGCCCAGGGGTTCCAGTGGCGGCAGGGCGGCGAGGTCGGCGGCAGGGCCGGACGTGGCGCTGAAAGGAACCACTCCGGCCACGGCAATCGGCTGCGGCTTGGGTGGCGTGCGCTCGGGGGACTTGGGAGCCTCCGGCGGAGGCCCCTGATCCACCTTTTTCTTGGTTTCCAGGATGTAGTCGGGCCCAAACGGCGAGTCCTGGTTGGGTGCTTTGGCAGCATCCTGTGGTGTTCCCGTGCCCATCAGGACAGGAGGAACACGCACCGGCTGGGGTGGCGTTGGATTGGATGGATGGATGTTCGAAAGCGGTACTGGCATGGCGGACCTCCAGGCTGCGGGCGACTGTTCCTCCCTTTACCTGGCTGAATGGATTCCTCTGGGAATTTCATCGGAGAAAATCTCTTGGAGCTTGAGCCATTTTCATTCTGGCGTGCAGGAAGTACATTTCCCCTCTCTTCGGTGGTCGGACCTGTCTGGCCCTTGAAGTCGATTCGGTAGCTCAGTCGGTAGAGCAGCGGCCTTTTAAGCCGTGGGTCGAGGGTTCAAATCCCTCCCGAGTCATACCATGCGGACCGTCCGTGAGCTCCTTTCGGAGCCGGAACTTTTTCCCTCCCTGCGGGCGCTGGTTCCTGCCCGCCCGGTCCGGGAGGTGGCGGGGCTGGACGGCTCGGCCCCTTCCGTCGCGATCGCCCTGCGCCATCTCCAGCGTGGCGAACAGGCCCGAACCTTGGTGGTGGCCACCGACGCGCGCGAAATGGAACGACTTCGCGACGACCTGGGAGCCCTGCTGGGCGACGAGGCAATTTTGCCCTTCCCCACCCTGGAGCTTAAGCCCTACGAATGGCGACGCCCCTTCGGGGCTGCGCTGGAAAACCGACTCACCACCCTGGACGCCCTGCGCAGACCCGGCCCCAGGCTGGTGGTCGCCACGGCGGCATCCTTTGCACAAAAATTGTCGGAGCCCGGCGCCATCGCCCGCGAAGCCCTGGTGCTGCGCAAGGGGGATCTGGCCGACCTCAAGGAACTGCGCGGCGACCTTTGCCGGCTGGGCTACCGCGAAGAACCCCTATGCGAAGAAATGGGCTCGTTCTCGGTGCGCGGCGGCATCGTCGACGTGTTCGGGTACGGGATGGAAAATCCCGTCCGTGCCGAGCTTTGGGGCGACGAGATCGAATCGATCCGCTCGTTCGATCTGTTCACCCAGCGCAGCCTGGACCCACTTCCGGAAATCGAGATCCTTCCTCTCGACGAGGGCTTGCCAGGCGGTGATGCCCTGCAGGAAGGCCTGTTGCGGCTTTTGGAGGCTTTCCCGGGCGAAGATCGCCGCTTCGAGCTGGAGCGCCAGCGTCTGGAAGACGAAGGCGATCGCACCGGCTGGGCTTGGCAGAGGTCGTTTTTCGCCACGTTGGACTGGACCCTGCTGGACCACATGGGACCTTTGGTTGAGCTGTTTCTGACCGCTCCGCTGGAAAGGGTCCTCTCCGACCTCCACCAGGACGCCGCCAAAGCCTGGAAATCGGCCCGCGAAGTCGGGCACTTGGTGGACAAGCCCGACAAAATCTGGTTCGAGCCCGCCGATCTGGCCGAGCGGATCGACAGGATTCCAGCCACCCGGTTCGTGCCGTTTTCCGGCGACAGTGGCGCGATGCGCATCGATTGCCGGGTCCAGGAGCGGGTCGGAACCGGGATGGCCGAGGCCGCCTCGCGCATCAAGGACCTGGCTCACGACAAAATCCGCCTCACCCTCCTTTCCGTGAACCAGGGCCAGGCGTCGCGTCTGGCCGAGCTCTCCGAAGACATCCCGGTGGAACGGATCGCCGTGGGGCATCTTTCCGCCGGCTTCACCATCCCTTCCGACCACCAGGCATGGTGGACCGACCACCAGATCTTCCATCGATTCGCGCGGCGCGTGCGCCGTGGAAAATCCCGCGGCACGGCGAGCCTGCCGGACGTGGAGTCGCTCCAGAAGGGCGACTTCGTGGTGCACGAAGTCCACGGGATCGGCAAATACCTGGGCATCGAGCGCATCCGCGCCGGCGACCAGGAAGTGGACGTATTGGTGATCCAGTACGAGGGCAAAGACCGACTGCGCGTGCCGGTGGCGGAAATGGCGCGCCTGGCCCGCTACGGATCGCGCGAAGGCGACGCCCCCGTTTTGCACAAGCTGGGCGGGCGCACTTGGGAAGTCCTTCAGGAAAAGACCAAGAAGGCCGTCGCGGAAATGGCCAAGGAACTGGTGGAGCTCTACGCCAAGCGTTCGGTGGCCACCCGCGAGCCGTTCCCGTTGGACGACCATTTCCAACGGGAATTCGAGGATTCCTTCCCCTGGGACCTCACGCCCGACCAGGCCCGCGCCGTGGAAGACGCCAAGGGCGATCTGCAAGGAACCGCCCCCATGGATCGCCTGGTGTGCGGCGACGTGGGCTTTGGCAAGACGGAAGTCGCCGTGCGCGCCTTGTTCAAGATCGCCATGGGCCGCCGCCAAGCCGCGCTGCTCGCCCCCACCACATTGCTCGCCTCGCAACACGCCCAGACCTTGCAAGACCGCTTTTCCGAGTGGCCCATCCGTGTGGAACTGCTCAACCGGTTCGTGTCGGCCAAGGACCAGAAGCGGATCTTGCAGGATCTGGAAGACGGCAAAGTCGATGTGATCGTGGGCACCCATCGGATCCTGGCCAAGGATGTCAAATTCCGTGACCTGGGACTTCTGGTACTGGACGAAGAACAAAAGTTCGGTGTCAAGCAGAAGGAACGCCTCAAGGAGATGCGCCACGACGTGGACGTGCTCACCCTGACCGCCACGCCCATCCCCCGGACGCTCCACATGGCGCTCGCCGGGGCTCGCGACATTTCCATCATTTCCACACCACCGCGCAACCGGTTGCCGGTGGAGACCCGCGTGCGAAACTACCACGACGAGTCCCTGGCCGAGGCCGTGAAGGACGAGATCGAGCGGGGCGGTCAGGTGTTCGTGGTGCTGCCTCGCATCGAGGGGCTGGAAGCGATCGCCGCGACCATCGAGGAATCCGTTCCAGAGGCACGCGTGTGCATCGGCCACGGCCAGATGGGCGAAGACGAACTCGAACAGGTCATGTCGGCGTTTCTTTCCAGGGAATTCGATGTATTGGTGTCCACCACCATCGTGGAGTCCGGCCTGGACATTCCTTCCGTGAACACCATCTGCGTGTTGGACTCCCACAAGTTCGGACTATCCCAGCTCCACCAGCTGCGCGGTCGCGTGGGACGCTCCGACATCCACGCCTTTTGCAACCTGTTCGTTCCCGACCTGGAGCGCCTGCCCCAGGACGCCAAGCGTCGCTTGCAGGCCTTGGAACAATTCACGGATCTGGGCTCCGGCTACGCGATCGCCATGCGCGACCTGGAAATTCGCGGCGCGGGAAATCTGCTGGGCCACAAACAGCATGGATTTTCGGCGGCAGTTGGTTTTGAAACCTATTGCCGCATCCTGAAGGAGGCCGTGGAAGAGCTCCAGGGCAAGGAGCCCCCCAAGGCGCCTTTGGAGCCACGCATCGAACTGGATGGCTCGGCGTTTCTTCCGGAAGACTACATCGCCGACTCGCATCTTCGCATCCAGCTCTACCAGCGCATTTCACGCGCCAAGTCCCTGGACGATCTCGATCGAATGTTGGTGGAACTGCGCGAACGCTTCGGACCCGTACCCGAGCCAGCCCACATGGTGGTGCGCATGATGCAATGCCGACTGGCCGCCAGGTCTGCTGGAATTTCCGTGGGCGGCATCGCCAAGGGGCGCATGATCCTGGAGTTCGACGAGGCCTGGCGGCCGGAACTCTCGCTTCTGAAAGAACGCGCCAACGGATTGCGACCGCGCATCGAATGGCTCTCCGCCACGCCTCCGTTGCGCATGGTGGCCGATCTGACGGGCTACCCGCCCTCCAAACAGCAGGAAGAGTTTCTGGTCGTGTTGCGCAGACTTTCCGGAGAGGCCGCGCCAAAGGCGTCATAAGTCGAAATGCGGCACAATGGATGGAGACGCAATCTCTTTGTAAGCTGTACCGACCTTTATCCAGGAGATTCCATGCGTTTGCTCGCTCTCGTGTTCGCCCTGTCCATCGCTGCAGTCGCAGGTTCCCACCACGGCGAATGCCCCCGGAAATCCGCCGATTGCCCACGCCACGCGGACTCCAGCGCGGTGATCGATACCACGGCCTCGATGGATTCCGCCCAATGCATGAAGAAGAAGGATTGCTGCAAGAAAGCCAAGTCGCACGGCGAATGTCCGCGCAAGAAGGAACAGTGCCCCAAGAAGGCTCCTTGACGCAAAAAGTCCGGCGCATCGAATCGACTCGTGACCACCGGGCGCGCCAGCTACATTGCCCGCTGTGAACAGACCAGAACTTCTCGCTCCGGCGGGTGATTGGGATTGCGCCAAGGCCGCGATCGAAAACGGAGCCGACGCGATCTACTTCGGGGTGGAGTTGTTCAATGCGCGCATGCGGGCCAACAACTTCACCCTCGCCGATCTCCCCGAGCTCATGGCCTTCCTGCATCTTCGCGGCGCGAAAGGCTACCTGGCTTTCAATACCCTGGTGTTTCCTTCGGAGCTGGCCCTGGCCGAGCGGACGCTTCGAACCGCCATCGTTTCCGGAGTGGATGCGGCCATCGTGCAGGACGTCGGAATTTGTCGACTGATCCGATCGATCAGTCCGGACTTTCCCATCCACGCCAGCACCCAGATGACGATTTCCTCCCCCGAGGGCGCGAAGTTCGCCCGCGAGCTGGGTTGTTCGCTGGCGGTGCTGGCCCGCGAGAACACGATCGGCGAGATGGCAAAGATCCAGGAAGCGTTGGCGGCCGATCCGCTGCCCTTGGAGGTTTTTGTGCACGGCGCCCTGTGCGTGGCCTATTCCGGCCAATGCCTGACCTCCGAGGCTTTGGGCGGGCGCTCGGCCAACCGCGGTGAATGCGCCCAAGCCTGCCGCATGCCGTACGAACTTCTGCGCGACAGCAAGCCTGTGGGTCTGGGCGATCGCAGATACCTGCTGTCTCCGCAGGACCTGTGCGGGGTGGAACTGCTCCCGGATCTGGTGCGCTTGGGCATCCATTCGCTGAAGATCGAAGGCCGGCTCAAGCAGCCATCGTACGTGGCCTCCATCGTGCGCACCTACCGGCAGGCGCTGGACAAGGCCTGCGGGACTCCCCTGACGGCCATCGCATCCGGACAACTTCTGACGCCGGAGGTCCGCTACCGCGTGGAAATGGCCTTTTCGCGGGGTATCCACACCGGCTGGATGGCGGGGATCGACAACCAGAGCCTGGTGCACGGCCGCTACCCCAAAAAGCGCGGAGTCTTCCTGGGGCGCGTGGAAAAAGTGACGGGACACGAGGTCGGACTTTGCCTGGAAGCCCCGGTCCGCGCGGGCGACGGGGTGGTGTTCGACGCCGGAGCCCCCGAAGCGCGCGAGGAAGGCGGCCGAGTCTGGGAGCTCCAGCAGGAAGGCGAGATGTCGTGGCTGGCCTTCGGCGAAGGATCGGTGGACCTGGGCAAGGTGCACGTGGGCGATCGCGTCTGGAAGACCTCCGATCCTTCGTTGGAAAAGGAAATCAAGAAGACCTGGGATCTCCAGGACCCGGCCTTCCAACGCCCCGTGTTCGCGCGCGTCAGCGGTCGCGTGGGAGAGCCCTTGGTGCTGGAGCTTTCCGACGAGCAAGGGCATGTGGCGCGAGAACAGACGGAAATCGTCTTGGAAGTCGCCCGCAAAAGGGCCTTGGATGCGGATTATTTGCGTGCGCAGATCGGTCGCCTGGGGGGAACGCCCTACGAACTGGCCGATCTGGACTGCGCGTTGGAAGGCGAGCTCATGGTGCCGGTGAGCGCGCTCAACGACGTGCGCCGCCGGGCCGTGGAAACACTTTCCCGTCTTCGCTGCCAGCCTCTGCGTTGGACCATTTCCGATGCGATTCCGTATCAGTCAAAAATTGACACGCAATTTCTTTCCGTTCGTCCTGAGGAGTCCGCTTCGCGGACGTCTCGAAGCGCAGTCCTGAGCTTGCCGAAGGGGGCGGCGGATTCTCTTCCTTCCGCAGATCCCGAGCTCGTGGTGCTGGTGCGGACCGAATCTCAGATGGAAGCGGCGGCCATTGCGGGCGTGCGCACGCTCTATCTGGAGCTGGAGTTTCCCAAGCGCTACCCGGAGCTGATCTCCCGCTGGCGCGCGATCGCCCCGGGGGCCCAGATCTGGGCGGCCCCGCCGCGCATCGCCAAAGCCGGCGAGGACTGGATCCTGCGCCAAGTGGAGGAAGGCCAGGCCGATGGCGTCTTGGCCCGCGCCTGGGACCACCTCTCGTGGTTTGCCGGCCGCACGCGACTTCGCGGCGATTTCTCGTTGAACGTGGCCAACGGTCTGAGCGCCGAGTGGTTTTTGGAGCGGTTCGGACTGGATGGCCTCACCTGCTCGTACGACCTCACCGCCCAACAGATCCTGGACCTGGCCGCGAGCACCGACCCCTCCCGATTGGAGCTGACGATCCACCAGCACATGCCGATGTTCCACATGGAGCATTGCGTGTTCTGCGCGTTCCTTTCCAGCGGCAAGGATTTCCGCGACTGCGGACGTCCCTGTGAAACGCACGAGGTGCGCCTGCGCGACCACTTGGGCGCCGCCCATCCGGTCAAAGCGGACGCGGGCTGCCGCAACACGGTGTTCAATGCCCGCGCCCAGACCGGCGCCGACTACTTCCCGCAATTTGTCCTGGCTGGGCTGCGGCGGTTCAGGGTGGAATTCCTGGACGAAAGCGCCGAGGAGGTCCGCACGACCTTGGACCGGTACCGCAGATTGTTGGCAGGCGATATCGATGGTCGTGGTCTTTGGAAGGAATTGGGCGCCCTGGGCCAGTTGGGTGTCACACGCGGGACGCTGGAGAGATAGCGTTTCGCGAAAGGGCTTCTACCTTTCACCCCCATGCTTCCCCAAATCGTCCTTATGGCCGTACTCGGCGCAGCGCCCACCCGGGCGGGAGACCCCTCCATGGAAAACATCGCCACAAAGATCCGCGAACTCCGCAAAACCGGACAAGATCCGCTTTTGGGGCTTTCGATCGCGTATTCGATTTCTGCTGACTACTACTACGCCGATGTCCAGGAGACCCGCGACATCCTGACCATCGAGGGCAATGGGACCGTCACAAGGCTCAGCACCAACGACCAGCGAGACCCAGAAAATCCTCCAGGGAAGTGGTCAGGCACCATTGGGCGTGCGGATCTGGACGCCTTCGTGAAGCGTTTGGAAGCCGGCGGGATCGACCTCCCCTCGGGCGGCAGGGGCTCCCCAATGGTTTCCGAGCCTTACGAGGTGCTCCATGTGAAGATCGCGGGAGTGGAAGGGAAACTGGGGCGGCGCGGAGTTCACATGAACCCGAAACCTTGCGGCTTCGATGATCTGCGCCCGTTTTTGAATCGTTGGGCGGAAGCCTGCAAAAAGCCCTTATGGAAGCTCTCGCTGGAGACGATCGACCCCAAGATGGAAGGCAAACGCATCCATGCCACCTTGCGGTTTTCCAATCACGGAACCCAGGCGATCAAAATCCCCCATCCCGCCAGTCCGACCAAGGACGATGCCATCCGGCTTGCGTTCTTCCATTATCTGCCACAGGTGACAGAACCCGGGTTCACCCCGCTTCCGCTGGAAATCACCGAATCCACTTTGGATTTGCCGAAAACGAACCAAGTCGAGTGGATCACCATCGGCCCCGACGGCTGGTGGGATCTGGTGATCAGCCAAGAAGTGTCCGGACCTCCCCCGGCAAAATCCGAAGTGTTCTTCCAGTTTCGCACACACTTGCCGATTTCCAACGGCAAGCCGGAATCCTTTCAGGGAACCGTGACCTCCGGTTCGCAGAAACTTTGATGCGGAGCTGATTCCCGGATCCGGACTCCTGCTTGGTTTTCCTAGACTTTTCGCCGACTTCGAAGAATGGTATGGTGGTCACGGCCTTCTCGGAGCTTCGCTTGCACCAAACCAGATTTCCCGGACAAGGAGTCCAACCCATGAAGAAATCGATCCTATCGACCTTGCTCGCAACGGTTTCGGCAAGTTTCGCTGCAGGCGATCTTAACTCCGACATCCAGCAGTTGACCGGCGACGCCACCAAAGGGTACATGGCACCTCTCACTTCGGCGGTCGGCGCCGATTTGAACGCAGGATATTTCAATCACTCCCCCAAGCCGGAGCTTTGGGGAATCGATTTCCAAGTGGGTATGAACTTCGTCTGGTCCAATTTTACCGACACGAAGACCTTCGCCGCCGATGGCAATATTTCGATCAGCGAAAGCATGGCCGACGCTCTGGCCGAACAGATGGTCGCCAGCGAGGCAAGCATCCCCTCCAACTTGAGGGAAGCAGCCAGAGCCCAACTCGCCCAGAAGCTGGTAGGCCAAAAAGTTGGGGTCCGGTTCCAAGGACCCACCGCCGTGGGATCCACTACAGACAAGGTGAATCTGATCGTGACCTCCAGTCCATCTGTCACTGTGCCATCAACCACCGTGGCTTTCGATGCCACCGGGTACAGCGTTCCCACAGAAGTGTCCGGAACTGGCATCGACGATATTCTTCCAGGGATCCCCTTGCCGTACCCTCAATTCAACATTGGGACGGTAGCAGGCACCCAGATTGCTTTCCGCGGCTTTCCTGGAAGCTTGCCAGTTGATGGATTGGGTGATGTTTCATTTTGGGGCATCGGCATCAACCACAACCCCGGCTACTGGAACGACAAGGAGAATTACATCCCCTACGGGATCAACAGTTCCGTCACGATGACCTACACGCAATTCTCCATTGGCGACAATTTCAACTGGTCGGGATGGAGTCTTGGCGTGATGGCTTCCCGTCGCGTCGGATTCCGGTTCCTCAATCTCACCCCCTACGCGGGATTGGGCATGGAAGGCTCCACGCTGGAGCTGAAATACCAGTATGATGCTGGTGTCCCAGGTGTTCCTCCCGTGGACATTTCCATCGAGCAGGAAGGCGATGCATTCTTGTACATGAACGGTGGATTGGGACTGCGCTTGGGGATCTTTAACTTCGATTTCGGCGGCAGGTACTCCGCCAACCCCGGTGGGAACATCGGTGTGACTCTCGCGATTTGATTTCGGCTTAGATCCCCCTACCGGATTTTGGCGATGGCGGCGTATCTTAAAGAACCTATGCCTCCCTCGCCTTTCCGCTGGTTTTCCCGGAGCGTCTCGGCGCTCGCCCTGATCGCCTTCCTCAGTCCGGCGCCAGCTGTCGGGGCTTGGATGAAGGTGAAAACAGACGATGAAAAATTCCATGGGGAAGACTCCGGCAAAGCCGGCCGTGGATTCTTCTCCGACGGACCCGATGGCTCCATCGACACTTCGGAGGTCGATTGGGCCGATCCATCGCTCAAACCCGCCACGCCCTCCCCATCCGCCACCCTGGTGCCCCGGACCGACACACTGGCCATTTCCAAAAAGGATCGTGCGCGGGTCCAAAAATTGACCGCCTCCCGCATGCTCGATCTGAAGGCGGGATGTTTCCAGATGGGAAGCCCCGACGGCTCGGGGAGCCAATCGGAACGACCCCAGCACGAGGTATGCCTGGACGCTTTCCGATTGGACCAGACTCCCGTCACCCAGGAAGCCTACCAGGCCGCGATCGGCGAAGCCCCTTGGCTATTGTGCGAAGGGGCCACCTGTACGCCTCCTTCACCCAAACATCCGGCGTGGTTCGTGACCTGGACGGAGGCGGACGCCTACTGCAAGGCCGTGGGCAAAAGACTCCCCACGGAAGCCGAGTTCGAATACGCCGCCCGTGCGGGATCCACCACCATCTGGCCTTGGGGAGACACCCTCTTCATGGGTTGCAAATTCGCCAACATCGCCGACCTCGCCCTGCGCAAGGCGTTTCGCAAATGGGTGGTGGCCAACTGCGACGACGGCGCGGCCCTGGTGGCCGACGTGGGCAGCTACAAGGCCAACGCCTGGGGCCTGCAGGATATGACAGGAAATGTCTGGCAGTGGACCGCCGACTGGTTTTCACCCACCTACTACCAGACCAGCCCCAAGGACAATCCCAAGGGCCCTGCCAGCGGCACCGGACGGACCATGCGGGGCGGAAGCTGGATGGGCTCCCCGGAGGCGATCCGCAGCTCTTTCCGGGACGGATTTGCTCCCGAGGGGCGCTACCCCGGATCGATCGGATTCCGGTGCGCATCCGAGCCAAGCAAGCCTGCGGTCCAGGGTTCCGCCAAGCCCAAGAAGCTCAAGTAGAACGGATCGACAAACCGTTCATTTGAATGCCTCGGGAGCGATCCCGAGACGTTCCATGGTGCGGATCAGGACCTTCCGATCGACATCGAGCATCCGGGACACCATGCTCACGTTTCCCTTGGCCTTTTCCAGGGATTGTCGGATCGCTTCGGATTCGGCCCGGTCGCGGATGGCATACAGGGAGGTGGCCGCCATCGATTCGGGCATTTCCTCGCCCGGGTCGTCCTCCCGGGCCAGACCAAGATCCGACGGCTGGATGCGATCGGATTCTCCCAGGATCACGGCCTTCTGGATGGCATTTTCCAGCTCGCGCACGTTCCCCGGCCAGGGATAGGCCAGGATGGCTTTTTCCGCGGCCCGCGAAAGGGATTTGTCGTCCAGCCCGTACTGCAGGCAAAAGCGCCGGCAGAAATGGCCCGCCAACAACACGGCGTCGCGCGAGCGATCGCGCAGCGGTGGAAGGGTCAGGGGTACCACCGCCACGCGGTAGTAGAGATCGGGCCGGAACCGCCCCGCGGAAACCTCCTCCTTGAGGTTTCGATTGGTGGCCGTCACCAGTCGGAAATCGACCTTGACCGGCTCGCTGCCGCCCACCCGGACCAGTTCGCCTTGCTGCAGCACCCGCAGGAGCTTCACCTGCAAACTCAACGGGAGCTCGCCCAACTCGTCCAAAAACAGGCTACCGCCGTGGGCCTTTTCGATCCAGCCCTCCTTGCGCGCCCCCGCCCCCGTGAAGGCACCCTTCTCGTGTCCGAACAATTCGCTTTCCATCAAATTTTCCGGTATCGCCCCGCAGTTGATGGCGATGAACGGCTTGTCGGCTCGGCGGCTGGAATCGTGCACGAAACGCGCGAGCAGCTCTTTGCCAGTTCCTGTCTCGCCGTGGATGTGCACCGGAACGTCCGAGACAGACACCCTCGCCGTCTCCTTGATCACCGCCGACATCGCCGCGCTCTCGTGGAGGATGGACGTGGCACCGGCTTTGCGCCCGGCGTCGTCCTGGAGGGTGCGGATGGTCTTGCGTTGGCGCTCCTGGCGCACCGCGATCGCCGCGATTTCCGAGAACAATCTGCGCAACGCCTCGAACAATCCCCGATCGGATTCCTCGAAAGGTGGGTGCGCCGCCAGGCGATCGGCGTACAAGAATCCCTCTTCGCCGTCGGGCAAGGACAAGGGCGCGCAGAGGATGGAGCGGATGCCGTTGAGCTGGACGCTTTCGCCGGCACCGAGTCTCGCCAGATCGTTTTCTCCCAGCAACACCGCTTGGCCCGCGCTTTCCGCCCGCGCCAAGGCGGAGCTGGAAAACCGCGACGAGGGCGCTCCGGCGGGGCACGATGCCAGGGTGCGCCACAGTCCTTCGCCGATGGGCCGGTGCAGGACCCGCACGCCATCGCAGGACAGAAGCCGCGCCGATGCCTGGACCATGTCCACCAGTACGCGCGAGGGATCGGTTTCCCGAAGGATTTCCGCGACCGCTCCCAACAGAGTTGGCAAGGGCGCCTGTTCGGCCACCGTGGACTCCGACCTGGATTCAGGTTCCTTTTCCAGAAACCGCAGCTCCAGCTTTCCGGCCTGGATCATGGCGCCGTGGTGGAGCTCGATCTCTTCGGAAACATCCGCCCCGTCCACCTTCAGAACGGCGGCGGCTTCCAGTTTGCGCAGTCGCCAGGCTCCCATCTGGAACACCAAAAAGGCGTGCTGCGGCCGGATGGATCCGTCGGCCAGGCGCACCTGGCAATCGGCGTCGGAGCCCAGGGTGGCGAGGCGCCGTCCCAGAGGATGACAGGTTCCGTCATAGCCGCGAAGGCATGGGTAGACGTTTTCCGTCATCATCGGTTCCTTTCGCGAAGCGGGAGATCGGTGACGGCGGGACTGGATCGCTGGATGCGGATCCGCTCCTTGCCCGCATCCAATCCAGTCAGCGCGGGGATCCGCCGCGGGGTTTCGCGCCAGCGCCACATCCCCAACGCCCCCAGGGCCAGGACCGCCACCGCCGCCGCGAACAACCAACGATGCGATTCGGGTTCGATGCGCACCTTCGGGAGCACTTCCAAGGCCAAGGTCTGGTCCGGATCCAAATCCAGGGATTCCTGCAACAAGGGCATCGCCAGGGCTCCCCGACCGCGCTTCACCAGGCGTTCGGCTTGGGCCGAAAGGAGCGCCGCGAGCTTCTGGTCCGCGGCCTCGCGCACCAGGGAGCGCACATCGATGACGGATTCTGTCTGAGGGAGATCCCGCGAGGCGTCGACCGCGGAGGCGGGTCGGAGCGAGGGATCCGTTCGCACCAGCGCATCCACCAGGGGGACCCAATCGGGAGCGGCGGCGCGCAGGCGAGGCCACGCTCCCGAAATGTCTTCCGAGCCGGGTCGCGCCCCGCAGAGAATCTCGTGCAGGACCACGCCGAGACTCCACAGATCGGCCCGGATCGGATCGCAGGCGCGATCTCCGGTTTCAGGAGCGCAATAGCCTGCCGTCCCGCCTCGGCGCGCCGAGGCGGCGCCCGAAAATTCCAGGTCGATCAGCCTCATGCCTTCGCGCGCGTCGACCAGGACGTTTTCCGGCTTGAGGTCGCCATGGCAGCGGCCGGCGCCATGAAGCTCCACAAGCGCCTCGACGAGCAGATGGGCCAACTGGGCCATTTCCGAGCGGGAGAGTCCCAACGCCATGGCCTCGCGCAGCGAGACCCCGTGCACGTACTCCATGGCGATCCAATGGCCGCCGCGGTGGGAAAACGCACCATGCAGACGCGGAAGGCTCTTCAGGCCCAGAGCGAGCACTTCGGCCTCGGCGCGTTGCCGCGAAAGGTCGGCGACCCGCTTGAGCGCCACCCAACGCCCGGTGGCCGACTCGCGGGCCCGCCAGACCTCGCCGAAGGAGCCCGCGCCGATGGCCGCCGCGCGCACGTAGCCCCCAGGCAGGGGCTTCACCGCTTGGGCTCCGCGTCGGAGACCTTGCCCAGCCAGAAGAGGATTTCCGGATCGTCCGGAGCGTGCTTGGCGGCGAGCAACAGGTGTTCCGTTGCCAAAATCCGTCGTTTGCTCGCCCACTCCACCATGGCCAGGTTGAACCAGGCGTCGGCGTCGGTGGAATCTTCCTTGGCGTTTCCCAGGAACAGTTCGGCGGCTTTGTCGCGCTGTCCGCGGTGGTCCAGCAGGATGGCCAGCAGGTTGCGCTCCCGCCGCGATCCCCAGGCAGTGTCCAAGCGAGCTTCCAGACCGGCCACGGCTAGATCCGTGTCGCCGCGGCGCAACACCGATCGCGCCCAGGCCAGGGATGCCTCCGCGACCAGTGGGGTCACGGAGGAATCCTTGCCGGAACGCTCCAGCTCGCGGGCGGCCTTGGACCAGTCGGCGGGAAGATCGTCCCCATCGACGGCCTTCTGGCGGGCCACCAGGACCAGCGCCTCGCCCAAACCTCGGCGGAGGGCGGTGTCGGTGGGGTCCGTGTCCAGAGCCTTCGCGAAATCGCTGGCAGCGCGTTCGCCGTCGCCCAGGGCCAGCGCCTCGTTGGCGCGACGTTCCGCGGAGTCGACACAGGCGGCCAGCAGGGCGGCCAGGACGGCCACCAAAAGGAAACGTGCCGTCGTCACCATGACATGGCCGTTCCCAGCGAGACCGTCTCCCTGGTGTTGGTGGCCCCGTCGATCCATGCTTCGACGTTGGATTCGGTGTGAGAGGTCGTCCACGTACCCTGGAAAGAAAGCCATTTCCGAGCCTTCCATGTCAAGCCCGCAGAAAATGTCCAGGTGTCGTCGCGCCGACTCTTGGTCCAGGAAAGGGGCACGAGTCCACTGAGAGTGTAACTGCGCGTCGCGAACAGCTCGTTGGTCGCGGGATCCTGGTAGACCACCCAATGACCCGCCGTGTCGCTGTAGATTCCGTCCAACGTGAGATTGGCCCCACCCTGCTCCCGCAGATAGAAGGTCCGGCTCCACCCAGCGCCCAGCCGGCCGGACAGCCCTTTCCAGCGCCCGGACGAGATCCCGACGGATCCGCCAGTCTGGACCCAATCCTGGTTTTTCGCCAGCGGGAAATCGAACTGTGCTTCCCTGGCCACCAGTGGTTGAGGGTTCTTCTGCTGGATCGATTGTTTGAGTTCTCCCACCGCGCGCCCCAGCGTATCCTGCAGGGTCACGTTGCTCACCGACACCCCGGACTGGATCCCTTCGGCGCGCAGGATCACCACCGGAATTTCGATGCTCTCCGAAACCACCGGATCCTTCCCCCAAGCGAAGGTGCCCGCCACCGACGGGGTGACGATTCCGAAAAATCCGCGTGCCCACGATACCGTATGGCTCCCTGTCAAGGTCCAAGCCACATCCTGCCGCGTGGCGCGCAACCCATGGCCCAGGGCGAAATTCCCTGGCGCGGTTCGCAAGGTGGAGGTTTGCCCTGCTGATAGATCGTCGTCCGTGACCAACGGCCCCTGGGCCACCGGATACCAAGTCCGGGTGGCGTTCCCAGAAAGACTCATCGTCAACCGCTTGCCGAATTCTCGATCCCACTGGAGCGAACCTGACAAGCTTTGGCTCCTCCACCGATCCAGGGTGGAAGCGATCGATGCATCCCACGAAACGAAGCCCATGATCGAGGATCGCTCGGAAAAACCACCCCAAGCCAAGTAGGCGGAAACCGGCAAAATGGTTCCCTCCAGAAAAACCGTGTCCATCTGGCCTACACCCTGCGATCCGGCGGAGCCGATCCAGGATCCGTCGTCGGCGTTCCAATGGTCGTACAGGGCCGATAAACTACCGCGTCGGGGGTTTTCGGTTTGATTGACCCAACCCAGCGAGAATCCTGCCTGGGGACGAGACTCGAACATCCAGGAATCCGCCTTGGCAGGTGGAGCATTCGGAAGCTCTGCCTCCACCTTGATCGCTTGGTCCTCCATCCCCAGCGAGCGGAACAGATACGCGCGGTAGATCAGCAGGTCCGTCCAGCCGGAGGTATCGGCCTTGGAAGTGAAATACGAGGCACCAAGGGCATCCTCCGGACGCCCCAGGCATTCCAGGGATTGCGCGAGACGAAGCATGTTGCGCGCGGAGGAATCTCCCGCGCGCAACCGGGCCATCGCATCGCCGCCCGCTTCGGAACATTTTTTGTCAGGCGATGCGACGGCTAAGGCGCTCGCGGCCAGAATGGCGGCGAGGGCGACGGCGCCGCGGCGCCAGGGCGAGATCAAGGCCTGAGGACCGCGCGCAGGGATTCGTCGCGACCCGGCCCCAGGATCCGCAACTGGACCACGCCATGGTGGAGCGATCGGGGTGTCCACAACCAGCCGTCGGCGGTTTGGACCAGGTCGCCCTGGATGCCCCGGCCCAATAGGTCGCTCGCCCGGACGATGGGGAGCGATTGCCCCTCGATCGCCAGACTCGCTCCCATGACACGCACTCGGGAATAGGCCCCTTGGCGCGAGCCGTCCCTGACCTTCAGGGGCAATGCTTGGAAGGAGCGATCGACCTTAACACTGTCGAGAATCTTCGTGTAGGTGGGACCTGCGGTATCGATGTCTGCGGTATCACCCTCGAAGGCGATCGTCCATCCGATGTCCCCGTAGGCGAAAAAACGTGAGTACTCGTCCGTGAAACCCGTGGGCAGATCGGCGGTGTCAAAATCACCGTACCGTCCATAAACCCGCCAAGCAAACAACCCGTCTTGCTTAACCGAATCATCGATGAATAATTCGCTGAGAGGAAGTCCCTGGATAAACAAGGATTGAGAAAACCCCTCGAGAGTCGTCCAGGAATGAGCTCCCAAAAGGGCGACATTGTTTGATGCCTTGAACGTGAACGATGCCCTGTCCGAGTTGGCGATGTTAATCATCGAATACATGCGTGTGGACTCGGTATCGGATTGGGAGGCGGTCAGGAAACTCAACGACCAACCCTCCGGCACGAACACCGACAAGCCAAGATCCGAAAGGGTGGTGCGCGCTGCCTGGGTCGTGGCGGCGGCGAACAGTCCAAGCGCGATGAATAGCTTCCGAAGGGTCATTGACGGTATCCCGGGTTGGAGGTGCCTTGCTTGCGAAGTTGGACCTTGCGTTCCAGTTCGCGCAAACGCTCCTCGACCCGGGCACGTTCTTGTGGAGTCAGTCTTTCCAGCGACTGCGTGCGCTGCACCTTGGCTTGGTTGCGCAGACTGTCGAGCCAACGGGCTCGTTCGGGAAGGCTGAGTTGGGCGAGGGAATCGTGGCGAACCCGCATTTCGGTGCGCGCCTTCAGGACCCGCTCGCGCAGATCCTGAGGGAGGTGGCGGCTGAACTCGATGGACTCGGTGGAATCCTTGGGAAGTTCCACGGAAGCTCCCGCGGAGAGAGCCGACCCCAGACCGAGTAGCATCCACATCATGTTGACCCCTTTTCCCTGTTCGCGAACAACATGTGCAATCCCGGTGCCAGCAAGGAAACCCGGGCCATGGCGCAAAGGCAAGAGGTCCATGATCGGATTTTCCGATCCTTCCAGCCCCAATGTCAATGGGTGATTGTGGCGAATCGCCCCAAACACCTCGGTGCCTTTGAACAAGTGGCAGGCACCTGATTTACACCGCTCATCCTGAGGAGCGAAGCGTCTCGAAGGGTGGGCGGTGGGTCGTAAGGTCCAACTTTCAGAGACCAACGTAACGCCGCCGCCCCCTTCGGCAAGCTTCGAGACGCGGCGACGCCGCTCCTCAGGACGAACGGCGTCCTATTCTCCATTCCCTCAACAGGCTACCAGGTGCCGCGGAAGACCTCGACTGCGTTGCCGGTCATGCGAACTTCGCCGGTGCCATCCCAGGAAAGCTCCAGAGTGCCTCCCAACAGGTCGATCTTCACGTTGCCATCGCTGTGGCCCCGCAGACGACTGGCCACGCACACCGCGCTCGCCCCGGTACCGCAAGCCCAGGTTTCGCCCGAACCGCGTTCCCAGGTGCGTTGGCGCAGATGCCCCGGCCCCAGCACTTGGACAAATTCTGCGTTCACCCGCTTGGGGAAGGCGGGGTGGTTTTCCACCAACGGTCCCAGTTCGTGAACCGGGAACGTGTCGGTGTTTTCCACGAAGACCACGAAGTGGGGGTTGCCCATTCCCACCGGCGTGCCGCGGAGTTTGCGGCCGGCGACTTCCAGCTCGAACTCGCCGCCCTGGGCGGGCAGGGTGGTGGGAATCTGCTCGGGTGCAAGCAACGGCGCGCCCATGGAAAGCGTCACGCGTTGGGCCTTGCCGTCCGGGCCCGGGTGCACCGTGGCCCCGCGCGGTCCCGCTCCCGTCTGCAACCGAAAATCCGTGGCCCCGTCGGTGCGTCCGCGATCGAAGAGAAATTTGGCCACGCAACGCAGGCCGTTCCCGCACATGCCGCTTTCGGAGCCGTCGGCGTTGTACATGATCATCCGGCCGGCGAACCCGGGCTCGGTGGGAGGGGCGACCAGGATGAGCCCGTCGGAGCCGATGGCGAAATGGCGATGGGAAACATCGATGGCCAACTGGACAGGATCCGGCACCACCTCGGTCCAGAGGTCCACATAGACGTAATCGTTGCCCGTGCCGTGCATCTTCACGAATTCCATTGGCTTCTCCGTATGATTCAAACTACCGGAAATGTCGGGGGTCACCAACCGCTGACGGTGTTGGCCACCAGCTTGCGGATGGCTTCCTGCATGGCCTTGATCTTGGCGTCGGACTCGGTTTCCTTGAGCGGGTCGTAATCGTACGCCCCGCCGATCTCCTTGGACTCGTAGAGGACCGATTCGTCGCGCAGATCCACGAATTTGGTCTCGAAGGCCACGATCACCCGAAAGCGCGAAACGTTGCCGGAAAGATCGTAGGTCTGGGGGGTGTGGCTGTAGTTGGCGATCCAAACATCCAGGCGACTTTGGCCATCGCGATCCACCGGGCGCAAAGCCCCGTTTCGGCGGTACTCGGCCACGATCTCCTGGGTGGCGCGGTCGGCCAGTTCCGGCTGCCGCGTGCGATCGACCACCTGGAAGATCTCCACCGTGCGCAGCCCCGAAGGCAAGCCGGATCCGGTGAAGCTGTAGCATCCGGACAGCACCAGGGAGATCCCGACCAGGATCCAAGGAACCCTACGGAAAATCATGCCTCTCCTTTCGGATCCGACTCCACCGTTGGCGGGATGGTCGGATCGAGAACCTCGACGGGTTCGGCTGGCTGGGCCGTCTCTTCCAACGGGCCGTCGAACCATTCCTTGAGCTCGCGATGGGCCTGCTCGGAGGTCTTTGCCTGGCGGTGTCCGCCATCCCACGCATCGGCCAGGTACGAGCCGTACCGTTCGCGCACCACGCGGCTGTCCAGCACCAGGATCGCGCCGCGATCGTCCGAGCGGCGCAGGAGCCGCCCGATCCCCTGGCGCAGCTTGAGCCACGCCTCGGGCAGGAAGCACTCCGCGAACGGCGGACGCCCTTCCGACTCCACCTCTTCCGATCGCGCGGAAACCAGCGGGTCGCTGGGGACAGGAAACGGCAACCGGGCGATGACCACCAGCTCCAGGTCGCGGCCGGGAAGATCCACGCCTTCCCAGAAACTGTCAGACCCCAGCAGGCAGGCGCCTTCGGTGCGGCGAAACATCGACAACAAGGCTTCGCGGTTTCCGTCCACGCCCTGGGCCAGCAGCAGCCTTCCGGCCGAGCGGTAGTCTCCCACGAGCTTTTCGCGCACCTCGCGCAAGCTTCGTTCGGAAGTGAACAGCACCAGAGAGCGGCGACCCAACGGCAGCACCACCTCGCGCAGCGTCTGCACCAGCGCGTCGGTCCAGCCTTTTTCGCCCGGCTTGGGAAGCCAGCCGGCGGCCACCACGCGGGCCTGTTCGCGCAGCTTGAACGGCGAGGGATGTCGCACGCGGTGGATCTCGCGATCGATCCGCGCCAAGCCCGTGCGCATTTCCAGATGCTCCGCGCGACCGCGGATGGCCAGGGTCGCGGAGGTGAACACCGCCGTCTTCATGGCGGGATAGAGCGTCTTGGCCAGGATCATGCCCGGATCCAACGGCGATCCGCGCAGGACCAGCTTGATGGGATTGGACCAGTCCTCGATCCAGTGGACATCGCCGGAGGACGGACTGTCGCACAGCACCTGGAGGTCACGACGGAATTCGGACAAGGCGCCTTCACCGGAAGCGAGGTCGGCCAAGAATCCTTTTTCTTCGCCTTCCTTCCATTCGGACAGGGTCTTGCGCAGTTCGGAAATGGACTTGATGGCCGCCTCGAAAGCGCCCATCGCCGCGGAGGGATCCACACCCGTCTCGGCTGCCAGCCCTTCGCGCAAGCGAAGCTTCTGTTCTTCGCCGCGACGCCCCACCTTTTCGCCCAATTTTTGGAACAGGCGGTGCAAGCGACGGTCGGCGGAGAGGAGTTCCTCGCGCGCGGAATCCACCAGGGCGATGGCTTCGATGGGCAGATTGCGGTTGGCCGCCAAGGCACCCAGCACGCCGGCGCGCTTGTCGGAATTTTCAGCCATCGGGTGGAGCAGGCGGCGCAGGCGCGGCAACGACACGGCCCTGCCCAGGTGATCATGCGCCACATCGGCCAGATGATGGGCTTCGTCCACCACCAGGCGTTCGTAGGTGGGCAGGATCGCGAAATCCAGCGCGAGGTCGGACAGAAGCAGGGCGTGGTTGACCACCAGCACGTGGGCGGCTTCGGCGCGTCGACGAGCCCGCTGATGGAAACAAATGCGAAACAGCGGATGGCGCGGCGGAATGCCCGCACGGCCGTCGCTTTGCAGCTTGCCCCACAGGCCGGCGTTGCGGTCGCGGCCGAAACCGTGGCATTCTTCGATGTCGCCGGTGGACGTGGACCGCACCCAGGCGATCAACGGGAGGATGGCCTCGCGCTCGGCTCGATCCAGGCGATGGGGGTCGGACAGGTGATCGGCGAATCGGCGCACGCACAGGTAGTTGGAACGACCCTTCAGGACCTCCACCCGCGCACCCGGCACGACTTCCCGCACCAGCGGGGCTTCGCGTTCGATCAGCTGGTTTTGCAAGGTCTTGGTGGCGGTGGACACCACCACGCGATCGCGGGCATCCACGGCCCACATCGCGGCCGGAACCAGATACGCCAAGGATTTTCCTGTGCCGGTCCCCGCTTCGCAAAGCAGGAAGGCCTCCTCGGACAAGGCCTGAGCGATCTCGCGGGCCATCTGTCCTTGGGCGGGACGGGGCTCCCAATCGGCGCGGCCTTTGGCCAGCGGGCCGGATTTCGAGAAGACCCGATCGATCTGGGAAACTTCCAGGACGTGCTCGCGGGGAGGGCCCGCCTTGACGGGCTCGGAAGGTTCGGCAGGCCAGGCGGGCTCGGGGGCGTCTTCGCCGCCGTCCCAAGGCAGGATGGCTTCCCAAGGGCTTTCCGAGCCTTGCAGCACCCAACTCAACGAAGCGATGACGGCAGGGTCCTGCGCGGCGTATCTGGACAGCCTGTCTTGGATGGCCAAAAACAGGTTTCCCGCCGAGCGGGCGTCGTCCAGTGCGCGATGCGCGGCACCTTGGACGGGCAATTCCAGTCGCTCCACCAGGCTTTCCAGCTTGTGGCTGGGCCAATGGGGCCAACTGATGCGGGCTCCCAGCAGCGTATCGAAGACGGCACGCTGCGGCTCCACGATCCCCGCCGCGTCCCAGGCTTTGCGCAGGAACTTGAGGTCGAAGTGGGAGTTGTGCGCCACCACGGGGAGATCGCCGCAGAATGCGACAAATTCCGTCAGCGCCTCCACGGGTTCGCGGCCCGCGGTGGACTGGGCCTGGGAAATCCCGGTGAGGGCTTCGATGAAGGAAGTGACCGGCCGGTTGGTGCGCAGCACCGCCGAGAAGGTGCGGGACGCCACTCCCCCCTGGAACACCACGCCTCCCAGTTCGAGGATCTCCTCGGTGGCGAAATCAAGACCGGTGGTCTCGAGGTCCAGTGCGACGAAATCCGTCAGTGGACGAAAACTCATGGAGAAACCTTTCCGGTATCTGGCTGCGCCTCGCGGACCAGGCACTGCACGCGTACGCGCACGGAATCCTGCCGCTCGAGGTTGAAGGAAGGAACGAAGCACCAAGGTTCGGCCAGCCGACCCGAACGCCATGAAGACCTCAAGGGCTTCCCGTCGAGGTCGCGATCCAACCAGATCTCGCCGCTCCAACGGCCTGGTGGCAAGCGCAGGACGGGATTTTCGGGTGGGCTCGTCCTGGGGCGGGCGCGCCGGAAGACCGGCCACACGCGCAACCGGACGTTCTTGCCTTTCCACGCCTTGGGGAGCGAATCCAGGGAAACCGTGGCAGTCCCCACGGAATCCTCCGGAAGTTTGTCCCACACCCGGGCGAGGGAATCCAGCGAGACGCTGTCCTTGGCTCGCAGGGTGTCCGTGGTCGTGTCGCGGGGCGCGCTCGCACCGGTGTCTTCATGTGCCAGCTTGGCCACGAACGACTCGTTCCAGCGGTTGCCCTTGCCGCGCACATCGCCCAAAAACGCGATGGGCTCCTGCCCGGGGCGCCAGAAATTGTCTTTGTCCTTGTCGTCCCAGGCGATCAGTCGCCAGGAGCCTTCCGGCAGGAAGCGAAGATCGGCCACGAAGGCGGTGTCGGCCCAGGTCCAACGCCAGGGGCGTTCACGGTAGGGCATCGGGGCCTGCAAAAGCCACTGGAGCGAATCCTTGCGGCGAAGCAACCTGGAAAGGCCCTTGCGCGCCAAGGTGTCCAAAGGCCATGCCCCCAGCCGGCCTTTCACGGGCACGGGCGCCGAGGTGTCGGAGCCCGTCCACATGCGCACCTCCACCCGACCCGAGTCGATGCGCGACCCGGTGGAGAAAGGGATTTCCTGGGCCACCTTGGTAGCCGCCCGGCGCCAGTCGGAAAGCCCCGCCTGGATGCGCACCACGTAGGTGGAAGGGCTGTCCAAGGGCTCGCGCAACTTGACGATCACCTCCTGGCCATCGACCCGGATTTCCGGGGCCTTGGTGCCGGAAGGAACGATCGTGATGGCCGAACGCGCCGTGGTGGGATCCACCCATTCGGAAAATCGCAGGCGAATTTCTGCGTCCTTGGAAACGGCCAAGGCGCCGGAATCGGGAACGGAGGTCAGCAGTCGCGGTGGAACTAGATCTTCCGGGCCTCCCGCGGGAGGCACCACGCGCGCGCAACCCGCCAGCACGGCGGCGGCGCACATCCCCCGGAGCCAAACTCGCCTAGTCATGCACAAGCCGGCCGATCCGGGTCCAGCGGGTGCGGAAGGGAACGGAAAGCAAGGTGAGCGGCCGGGACAGCATCACCGGGGTTTCCTTGGTGACGGGGTCTTCCGGGTTGTCCATCGAGAAATAGATGATGAACGCCTTGGCCTTGACGTTGCGCCGCGAGAGGTAGCCCCAAAAGCGAGAGTCGGCGCTATGATCGCGGTTGTCGCCCATCATGAACAACACCTGTTGGCGCACCACGTAGTTGGTGTCAAGCTTGCCGTCGATCTTGATGGCCCGCCGCAGATGGATGGAATCCTTGCGCGCCGAATCCTTTGTCGCGGTGTCCATGTGCTTCCAAAACCAGAACGACCGGTCCAGGTGCACGCCGGTGCGCGGACCGATCGATTCGTGGTAGACGTTGCGGAATAACCCGGGAGCTTCGCTCATCTGGTAGGCGATGGACAATGCCTTGGACATGGAATCCGATTGGACATCCACCAGGATCGAGCCGTCGGGCATCCGGCTGCTGGCTTGCACCATTGGGGGCGGAACGCGAAATTCCGGATAATCGCTGAAATACATCTGGCGAAAGACCCAGTCCTTGTCCTTTTTGCCGTTTCGCTCCACCCAGATCGAACACTGCACATTCGAGGAGGGATTTTCCTGGATGGCCAAGTGGTAGATGCGCAGGAATTCTTCCGTGGTCACCTGGTTGAGACGGAGAGTGTCTCCGGGGGAAGGAATGCGCAGTGGCCCCAAGGAGTCACGGACCTGCTGGAGGTCCCAGCTCTGCGGAACATTGAGGTCGTCGTACTGGCCGTTGATCGGCAGTTCCACTTCCTTGCCGTTTCGGATCAACTTTTTCCGCTGTACGCTCAAGGTGTCGCCGGATACACCCACGCAACGCTTGATGAAATCCTTCGAGTCGTAGCGCACGAGATTTCCTTGGCCCGGCCCGGGAGTGCGATCCCAGTAATAGTCGCCAAACAAGAGCGTGTGGGCCAGGAACTGGAACCGTTGGGGGTCGCGCCCGGGAGCGTCCGGATCGGAGGGGTAGTGAAAGATGATGATATCGCCAGTCTTGGGATCGGCCAGGGCTGGCAGTCGCTTTTCACTGAACGGGATCGGGGAGCCGTACAGGAATTTCAGGCCAAGGAGCCAATCTCCGATCAGGAGAGACTTCTCCATCGAGCCGGACGGGATGCGGAATGCCTGGATCACGAATTGGATCACCACCACCGCCATCACCAGCGGAAGGACGACCTCGCGAAAGAGGATTTTGCCCCAGGCTTTTTTGACCGGAGCGGACGGTGGGTTCGGTTGGGCTGTCATGGGGATCAGAAACTAGAAACCACGACCCGGGCACAATCTGGTATATTGCACCCCCGATGCACTTTGCGACGACGCGAACATGGATTGTGGCCGGGTTTGCCAGTTTTGGCGGATTGAACGGACCTGTGTGGGCAAATCCACTGGACTGTGGCAACATCGTGGTCTCCGCTGGTACCGTCCCGCAAGGGAAGGTGGTGCACATGGAACGCTTGTGCCGCAATCACGGAACCACCGAACTCACCCTGACCAACCCCATCACAGGTTGCACCTGCCTGACCGGCCTGTTCGATCGCAAACGGGTGGCTCCTGGGGGTGAAACCCGATTGCATCTGGTTTTGGAGACCGCGCAGCTGGGAGATCGGGTGGAATTTTCCGTGGACTTTTCCACCCGTTCCAAGGACACCACCCGCCAGATGTTGTTGGTGACCGCCGACGTTCGCCCATCCGTGATCGCGCTTCCCCAGTATGTGGACATGGGCGATTTCCGTCGCCAAAACACCCGGCAAGTCCTCATCTTGGATACGACCGGTCGTGAGTTCGACATCGAGCAGGCGATTTCCGAACGATCCGCCGTGGATGTACGATGGCAAAAGGTGGAGCTGGTCCGCATGGGCAACAAATGGGAACTTTCCAGCTCCCGCGGCGCCGTCACCGGGTTTCAGATCACGCTGCAGGCCAAAACCGGTCCGGGACGGCAGAGCCTATCCGACGAAATCGTGCTGGATCTCAACCACGAACTCCAGAAAACCCTGCGCCTACGGGTGGTCGGCTACTCTCCCTCCCCGCCCTGAGTCCGAGGACGCACTTCGTTGTCAAGTGCGGAGTATCACGGACAGTTTTGTAGTCTATGGGGAAATGCCGATGATGAAAACACACTTGTTGCGTACCGCGGCCATCCTGTTGGGAAGCCTGGCGCTGGCCGGGGTCATCAACACCCGGAGAGAGAAGCCCTTGCCTCTGCTGCGACCCTCCGCCACGGAACTCGCTCTCCAAGCCGGAATCACTCCCATTCACCTGGACACCGCTTGGCAGTTTTCCCAAGACAAGCGCTTCCTGTTTCTGGATGCCCGCCATCCCTCCGTATTTCGGCGCGCCCACATTCCCGGCTCGGTCAGCTTCTTTGATCTGGAGTTTAAACAACGGATCCAGGCGTTTCGGGACACGGTACCGCTGGACCGTCCGTTGGTGGCCTATTGCGACGGCGCGGAGTGCAGATCTTCTGAACTCCTTGCCAAGGCGCTGGCCGAGGCTGGATTCAAGTACGTGTATCTGTTCTTTGGCGGATGGGCCGAGTGGAGGGACGCGAACAAGCCCGTGGAGAAATCCCCGGCACCCGCTCCAACTTCTGTCGATTCCGCCAAGACTTCCAATGCCCCGGAAGGGAACACCCCATGAATTGGGTTCTCCATCTTCGCCTTTTGTTCGGATCGGGTTTGGTCCTTTGGAATTTCGACCAGGCCATGTTGCTGATGCCCCCGGGTGGGGTCGCCGTGGCAGGACAGGGCTGGGTGATCGCCGGGTTCGCCCTCGGTGTATTGCTGATCGTTGCCGCTGCGATGCACGCTCCAGCAGGCAAGACCCGGATGCTGTTGCTCGCCCGGTTTTTCCTTGGACTGTTGTTCGTGGGGGCCTCGCTGGACAAGATCGTGAACGCAGCACCGTTTTCCGACACGGTCCTGAACTACCACGTGATTCCGTCTTCCCTGGTGAACGTGTTCGCCCTGTGGCTGCCCGTGTTGGAGTTGGTGTGCGGTGCTTTGTTACTGGTCGGCCTTTGGACTCGGCCCGCCACCTGGCTGGTGAGCGGAATGCTCCTGATGTTTTTGGTGGCCGTGGTCCAAGGGGTCGCCCGCGGGATCGACACCCACTGCGGATGCTTCACCCAAGAGGGCAAAGGCTCCGCCATCTCCGCCGTGACCATCTTGCGCGACGTGGTGTTCCTGGCCATCGCCGGGATAGCCGTTTGGCTGGACAAGGATCTCCCTACTTGGCGATTTTGGAAAACTCCAGGCTCGACAGAGGCTGTGGTATAGAGATAGACTGGCGGAAGTGAAAACTCCGACCGATCAAAAGCCCAGGATCTGCATCGCCGAAGACGACAACATCAGCCGGATGCTGTTGACCAACATGCTCACCAAGTGGGGTTACGATGTCCTGGCCCTCAGCGACGGACAAGCGGCGTTCGAAGCGCTGAGCGAGGACGAAGGGCCGCGTCTGGCCTTGCTGGACTGGGTCATGCCCGGCATGGACGGCATCACCACATGCCAGCGGCTCCGAACGGAATTCCCACGCCGGACCTACTATCTGCTATTGGTGACCTCCAAGACCGACGACGAGGACATCGTTTCCGCGCTGCGATCCGGTGCCGACGACTTCGTCGCCAAACCCTACTCACCGCACGTATTGCAGGCACGTCTGGAAGTCGGCCTGCGCACGCTGGCACTCCAGAAAAGCCTGGCCGAATACGCAAACCGGATGGAAACCCTCGCCGCCGATCGCGCTGCCCAGCTGGTGCACGCCGATCGCATGAGTTCGCTGGGAATCCTTTCCGCGTCCGTCGCCCACGAGATCAACAACCCCGCGAGCTTCATCTCGGTCAATGTGCAGACCTTGCGGTCTTCCTGGCCTTCGGTCCAACGGGTCCTCTCCGGAGAAGGCGCGGACCTCGACCGCAAACGCGCGGCGGCTCTGGCGGTGGAAATGCCGGATCTCCTCTCGGAAATGGAGGAAGGGGTCACCCGGATCCGACGGATCACTTCCGAGCTGCGTGCATTTTCCAGAACCGACACGAGCGAGGTGTCCCCCGTCGACGTGATCGCGTGCATGAACAAGGCGTTGCGCATGTGTTCGGCCCGCACCAAAGGATTCGTCCAGGTGCGCTATTCGCCTCCAGAGAGTCTTCCGATGGTTCTGGCCGATGCCTTGAAGCTGGAGCAAGTCTTCGTGAACCTGATCCTCAACGCTTCCGATGCGATGGAGGATTCCCCCGTGCGCCAACTGGAAATCACCTTGGCGCGGGTGGCCGACACCCTCCAGGTTCGGCTCCAGGATACCGGTCCCGGTGTTCCCCCGGAGAAGACGGAGTCGATTTTTCAGCCGCTTTTCACCACCAAGCCGATCGGAAAAGGCACAGGGTTGGGGCTGCACATCAGCCGAAACCTCGTGGAAGAATGCAAGGGAACCCTGGACCTCCTGCAAGCTCCAGGGATGGGTGCGTGTTTCGAGGTTGTCCTGCCCATCCCCCCCGACGCCTGAACACCCTTGCGATCCAGTCTTGTGCATGGGACCATGACCGGTAGCATGTGCAACCAGCCACCACCAGTTCGGACGAACACCCCTTGAACCGCCGGATCCTGATCGTCGACGACGAGGAATCCATTCGCGTGGCGCTGTCCCGGCATTTCCGCATGCAGGACATGGAAGTGGACACCGCTTGCGACGGGATCGACGCCTTGGACAAACTCTCCCGCTCGCCCTATCGCGTGATGATCTGCGACGTGATGATGCCCCGCATGGACGGCATCGGATTGTTGCATCGCATGCGCTCGGAGTACCCCATGACGCGCTCCATCATGATCACCGGCTACGTCACCCTGGAAAACGCCCTGGCCTGCCTGAAATTCGGCGCCGAAACATGCATCTTCAAGCCCTTCGCCGACCTGTCCGAGCTGGACCAGGCGGTGGAATCGGCCTTCGCCTACCATGAACGCTGGGAGCAGAAGCTCCTCCAGTTGCGCGGCATGCGGGAGTTCGGCGCATGAGTCAAATCCAGATCCCCAGGGAGTTGCTGGTCGGATTCCTGGACGAGGCGGAGGAATCACTCGCTTCCGTGGAGCCGCTTTTTGTCCAACTGGAATCCCGGTCTTCCGACAAGCAAGCGCTCGACCGGATCTTCCGGCCCATCCATTCCATCAAGGGGAACGCGGCCTATTTCGGACTGATGCGGGTCAAGGAAATCTCCCACCGGATGGAATCGGTGATGGAGCAATTGCGGCAAGGCCGCCGCAGGATCGACCGCGAGACCGTCGGCGGCCTGCTTCGCGGTCTCGACGCGCTTCGGACCTTGTTCGCCCGCGCCAGGGAGGAGGCACCGCAGGAAGCCCACCCGGAGGAATTCGCACCCCTTTGCCGCGATCTGGAAAGGCTGGCCACCAGGACAGATTCTGCTCACCCCGAAAGCGACAGCGTTTTCGAATCGAGCCAACCCCCGGACTCGACCTTTCCGCTGGATCTCCCGCCGGGCGAGCGCGCGCCGGAAAAGCGACGCGACCGTTCGATGCGCATCCCGGAAGCCAGCATGGACCACTTCCTCGAACAGATCGGGGAATTGATGGGTCTGGAGGAGCAGTTCAGGTACCTCGGAAAACGACTCGTGTCGGGAACGGACCTGGAAGGTGCGACCGCAGACCTTCGCCAGGCCGTGGAACAGTTCGGGCATCTTTCCACCAAGCTCAGCGGCTCGGTCCTGGAACTGCGCCGCATCGAAGCGCGCCCGCTGTTGCAGAAGGTCGTGCGCATCTGCCGGGATCTGGCCGGGGCCACCGGAAAATCCATCGAACCCCTCGTGCAAGGCGAAGACGTCCGCATCGACAAATCCTACCTGGAACTCCTGGACGCGCCGTTGGTGCACATGGTGCGCAATTCCTGCGACCATGGACTGGAGACCGCCTCCGAACGCATCGCCAAGGGCAAACCCCCGACAGGAACCGTCATGGTGACCCTGTCCGAGCTGGACGAGTCGGTGGTGATGGAGGTGACCGACGACGGCCGGGGACTGGACCTTCCCGCGCTGCGGCGCAAGGGCATCGAGCTGGGAATGGTGCGGGAGGACGCCGCCTTTTCGGAAAACGACGCGATCCAGATCCTGTTTCGCAGCGGGGTTTCCACCGCCGCCAGCGTGACGGAGATCTCCGGGCGTGGCGTGGGAATGGACGTGGTCAAACGAGAGATCGAAGGCGCCGGCGGAAAGATCGAAGCCAAGAATCGTCCAGGGCTCGGCTGCACGTTCCTGGTGACCTTGCCGCGCTCGGTGACCACCCGGATCACGGACGGATTCCTGTTCCGTTGCGGAGCGGACCGCTTCGTGATCCCGATGCGGCTGGTGATCGAAACATTCCCGATGGAAAACGCTGTGATTTCGCGGCTTCCGGAAGGCGGAGAGACCATCCTTTTCCGAGGCAGCATGCTCCGGCTCGTCCAACCGCAAGACTTGCTGGACACCCCCACCACCGAGGGCGGTCCCGGCGTTTTCGTGCGCATCAAGGCCAAGGACATGGATTTCGTGTTGCGTGTGGAGGAGGTCCTGGGCGTGCAGCGAACGGTGATCAAGCCGATGGAGGAGTTCTGCCGGGCGGGAGGGCTCTTCGCCGGCGCTGCGCTGGTTGGCGACGGCGGACTGGCGCTGGTGGCCAGCGAAGAGGGTCTGGCGAGCTGGCTGCGCAACTGAGCGCCCTCGACAGCGGCAAGTCTGCTCCCGTTTTGTCGAACCAACAAAACCAGCCCCTTCAATTCGGGATCTGAGCCACGGATTGGTCCGGTAACTTCAGAGTCACCACGAGACTCTCGGGGTTGGACCACGCCTGGAGCCGGATCGTTCCTTCCAGGCCAGAGCCTTGAGGCAACCGCCCCGGCAACGCGTCCGATCTCGCAACCCAAGCATCTGGAGACGGATCATGCACACGCCCATCGGCAACTTCCAAGGAAAATGGTCGCTCGCCTCCGCGGTGGCCATCCTCGCCTGCAGCTTCGCCGGGCCCTCGTTCGGATGGTCCGCTTCCGGCACCGTGAAAAACGCCTCCGGGAACCTCTCCGGCGTGACCGTCTATGTCAAGAACCTGACTCCCACCGTCAGCGTGGTCACGGGCACCGATGGCACCTTCAATCTGAGCGTTTCCGGAGTCGATCTCGACCTGGATCGCAAATCCGCCTTCGCCGCCCGGATCGCCCAAAACGAGCTGTTCCTCGATTGCCCCCTGGACGGCGCACTCGAACTGACTCTGGTGGATGGCGCAGGTCGAACGCTTTGGACCGCCTCCGCCCAGGCCACCCAAGGGGTGGCTCGGGCGACTCTTCCCTCACAACTGCGCACCGGCGCGGCCTTCCTTCAAGTCAAACAAGCCGGCGAGACCTTCGTCCAACCCGTCACGGTTGGGCCCAATGGCGCCAGGATCGCCTCGCACCTGTCCGCGCGTGCTTCGGCGGTCGGATCGGTCTTGGTCTTCAAGAAGACCGACTACGATTCCACCACCTACACCATGACAATGGATTCCCAGACGGGAATTTCCGTGGTGATGACCTCTTCTGGAACTTGCGACCTGCCCACGACCTTCAGGTGGAAAGATTACGGCAAGCCCATCGTCGAGCCCAAGAACGGGTGGCTGGCGGTCAAGGACTTCACGATGGTCCGCTACAACAACCAATACATCGTGTACATGACATACACCCCTTCCGGCGGAGGTTTCGAAGCCGCCTACATGACTCCCTTCAGCGATTTCTCCCAGGCCAACGCCGCCACGCAGGCCGTGATGCCCAACCGGCTGCCGGGTGTCGCGCCCGAGCTCATCTACTTCACGCCCAAAAAACAGTGGGTCTTCACGACCCAATGGTGTGGAGGCGCGTTCTGCTACACCACCGGAACCGACGCCACCAAGCCCACCTCCTTCAGCGCGACCACCCAGTCGCTCTTGTCGGAGAACATCACCAATGCGGGCAATCCCCTGGAAGGCAACAAGGGCTCCGACACCGGCCCCATCGACCAGGTCGTGATCTGCGACGACGACAAGTGCTACCTGTTTTACAACGACGACAACGGGCGGGTCTACCGCGCCTCGATGCCCAAGGCCAATTTCCCCGGCAAATTCAGCGGTTCGCAGATGATCCTCCAGGACACCAAGACCCGTTTGTTCGAGGCCGTCGAGGTCTACAAGCTCAAGGGCCAGAAGAAATACCTGATGATCGTCGAATGCGCCTGGACGCGCTACTTCCGCGCCTATACGGCCACGGATCTGGGTGGCACCTGGACTCCGCTGGGCAACACCCGCGAGGAAGCCACTCCGTTTGCCGGGGCGAAGAACGTGACTGGCGGTTGGTCGACGGACATCAGCCATGGTGAAATCGTCCGCACCGGTCACGACGAATACCGCGAGATCGACCCCTGCAATCTGCAGATGATCTACCAAGGAAAGAACGGCGGCGGCGATTACAACAAGCTACCCTACAGGATGGGCCTGCTCACCCACCAGAAGTAATCAGGATCGAAGTTTCCCAATGGATCGCCGGCTTTTGTGGAAATAACAAAACCCGGCGATCCAATTCCCGCGCCCCTTTCGCCACGCTCCCGGTAACTTCAAGATCAATCTGAATCCAACACCCGGAGTCGATCATGAATGTGCGCAGCAGCGGCACAAAGGGAATGTCGTCTTTTGTTTCGGTTGTGGCACTCCTGATCGGGTCCATTGCCGGGACGTCTTCCGGGTGGAGCGCGGTCGGGACGGTCAAGTCCGCAGCAGGTGCGCCCCTCGCTGGCGTGACCGTTGCCTTGAAGGATGTGATGAGTAGCCGTTTGACGACCAACGCCAATGGCGAGTTCAATTTGACCTATGCGAACATCGACCTGGACCTCGGACGGAATCTGACACTCTCGGCCCGGATCGTGGATGGCCAGCTGGTGCTGCCATGCCCAAAGGACGGACCGGTCGAGCTTTCCATGGTCGATGGCTCCGGACGTCTTCTGTGGAGCGCCTCGACCGAAGCATCCCAAGGGGTCGCCCGGGTGGCCATGGCTATGGAATTGCGCTACGGTGCTGTTTTTTTGCGCATCAAGCATGCCGACGGGATCTCGGTCCAGCCGGTCACCACCGGCCCCGAGGGGATCAAGGTCGCTTCGCACTTGGCCGGCGCGCGTTCGATGGCGATCGGATCCGTGCTCGAGTTCAAGCTCACCGGCTACCGCGACACGACCTACACCATGACAGAGCCATCCGAGAGCGGGATCCAAATCGTGATGGCTCCGGTGGCTCAGGAGGTCACCTGCCCGCTCCCCACATCCTTCAAGTGGAAGGATAACGCTTCCGGACCCATCGCCAATCCCGGCAACGGCTGGACCTCGATCAAGGACTTCACCAGCGTGACCTACAACGGCCAGCACATCGTCTACATGTCGATGTACAACGGCAACTATGGCTCTGCGACGATGGCTCCCTTCACCGATTGGAGCAAGGCCGCCACCGCGACCCAGACCAAGATGGGAACTTCCACCGTAGCGCCGGAACTCATCTACTTCACACCCAAAAACCAGTGGATCCTCTCCTACCAGTGGGGGCCCACCAAGTTCTCCTACGCGACCAGCAGCAGTCCCACCGGATCGTTCTCGTTTGGCAAGACCCTGATGACGGAGGCCATCTTCACTTCCAACACAGGCCCCATCGACCAAGTGGTCATCTGCGACAAGACCAACTGCTACCTCTTCTACGCCGGCGACAACGGAAAGATCTACCGGGCGTCCATGCCCATCGGAAATTTCCCGGGCAACTTCAGCGGCTCCAAGCAGATCATGTCCGACACCCAGGCCAACCTGTTCGAGGCGGTGGAAGTGTACACCATCAAGGGCCAGAACAAGTACCTGATGATCGTGGAAGCCATGGGAAGCGGAGGCCGGTTCTTCCGCGCCTTCACCGCCACGGATCTGGGCGGCAACTGGACGGCGATGCCCAGCGCCAGCTCGGAAGCAACGCCGTTTGCAGGCAAGCGCAACGTCACGTTCGGGACCAACTGGACCAACGACATCAGCCACGGCGACATCATCCGCAACCACGACGAAACCCGCACCATCGATCCATGCAACCTGCAGATGATCTACCAGGGGTACAACCCCTCGTTCAGCGGCCTCTACGACTCGAAGCCTTACCGGATGGGTCTGCTCACCCTCGTGAAATAACGGTCTATCCGGCGAGGATGCCGCGACGAGGGCCATCGGGACATTCCCGATGGCCCTTTTGCCTTTGCCAAAACCGGATCGGGCTGGCTTGGGGTGGAAGCCAGTCCGACAGATCCACTGCGCTCAGCGCGGAATCTTCCCGTAGAAGGAAGACGGAATCGCGCCGCGATAAGAAACAAATCCCGAAGTCTTGTCGCGGTACAGCGGCATCCGCTCGAGCTCGGAGGCCCATTCGCCCAAGGCGATCCCTCCCGTTCGACCGTCCGGAACCGATACCTCGATGCGACCCAATTGGTCTGCCCGGACCACCACGAAGGTGTACCGCGGGGACCTGGGCATGCGGTAGATCATGGCGGGATCGGACAATTCCTGCTTGGTTTCCCCGACTTGGTAACGGAACTTCGCGCCGGTCAGGTCATTGGGAACCACCAAATACAATAACGACATGCCGGCGAGTTTGTCCTGCTTCAGCGCCCGCCGCAAATTCTTGTCTCCGGAATGCCCCTCGGAAAGCAGATGGTTCCGATCGGCCACCTTCAAGACCAGGATCGTATCGGTCCCAACCGCAAACCAGAGCCGCCCCTCGATGGCGCCGGATGAGGCGTTGTCCCGGGGCGCAACGGCAGCAGGAGGGGGAGCCGCGACCGTGGCGAGGGCGGGATCCACCTTGGCGTCGGCCACGACCGGCGTGTCCGTTTTTTGTCCACAGCTCATGAGCCCTCCAAGCATGATCCATCGCAACGCACGCATCAGATCCAGCCTCGCCCAACCAGATCCACCACATGGTGGACTCCGGGCGAGAGGTTGCGGGCGGAAATCCCTTCCAGGATGCGCGCAAGCCCGGGAGCATAGGGAGCCTCCCCGAGCACGGTGGTCTCCAGCAACACACGCGCGTTGCCGTCTTGGATGCGGATCCGGTGGAAGGCGTGGCGCGACAGATGCTCGCGGGGAATTCCCAATTCGCCCTCCTGGACCACCGGGTCGCGCACGGACCGAACGTCGGTGCGATCCAACCCCAAGGCGTCGGCCATCTCGAAGGCGGTGCCCGGTGCCGAGGACTTGGATGCTTGGTGCGATTCCACCAGGGAGATGTCGCAGTCCTGGAAGGCGATGCCGTGCGACGAAAGCATGGCCATCACCTTGAGGACCAGCAGATTGACATTGGGGCAGACCACCACGGGGATCGTCCAATCGCGATCGATCAGCGGATTTCCCGTGGCGAGCTCCACCAGAAGCGAGCCTGCGGCTTCGCAGGTGGCGACGACATCCGTCCATTCCCTGCCCGATCCGGCGTGGACCACGATCGATGCGGGATCGGCGAGATTGTCGCGTCGGCTCCACGGCCGAACGCTGGCGATGGTGGGGCTGGAGAGGTCTTGGAGGAGCTCCTTGGCGAGCTTCCCCGAACCGACAACCAGCACTTGTGTTGCGACCATGGCGGACATGGCACTCAATGTAACCGCCGCGTGCCTTCCGCCTTCGGTCTGGCGCCGCGTGCGGCTATTTCTTCGTAGAAGGTCAGCGAGACGGAGCTTCCGGAAACGCTGGGCGAGGAGCTCAGGTATTTGTTCTCGTTGAGGTAGTTGTAGGGTCCGGCCACCCTGGCCTCGAACACCGGGATGAGCCCGTTGGCCCGCAGTTGCGGATGATGATGTATTCGCCGTCGTTGGGAGCCAGGGTGTAGCGGGCGTCCAAGCCGCCGAGCTGGTAGTCGGCGCCGCCGTTGAGGACCTTGCCCACGATCTTGCCGGTGGTGGTGCCCCCGGTGATGGGGATGATGTTGCGGCTGCCCCGCTTGCTGGCCCCGATGGAGACCGAGGATCCCAAGGTGACATTTTCCGTGAACACCGTGGCGCCTTGGCTGCCGGTGAGGGTCACGCACTCCCAGGTCTGGCTCACCACGCCGGCGGGATCCTGGATCTGGATCCTTTTGGCGGGAGCGGTGACCCCGGAAATGTCGTAGACCTCCATTTTGATGGTCTTGGCGACGGTATCCACGAGGCGGGTGGCGGCGAATTTTCCGGTGTTCAGCCAAGTGTACGAACTTGAGTTGGGGGCCTCGAAATCCAGAACGACCCTGGCGTTCTTGGCGCCCGCAGGTGCGACACCGGCGTTGCGCATCAGGATGGGGGTGCTGCCAGCCTTGAGGATGATGATCTGCTCCACCTCGACGGATCCGTTGGACAACGTGAGGTCGTAATCCAATCCGCCGCCGGTCACGGTGGCGGTGATTTTATCACCGGTCACGGACCCGCCCTTGATGTCGTACTGGATGCGGTTGCCAAATTTTGTGAGCCCCACCTTGCGGATGGCATCGATCTGCAGCGTGATGGTGAACGCGAGCTTCCCCAGAGCCGGAGGCGGAATTCCCGCGGCCATGAAGCAGGGCCAGGACGGATCGGGAACGATGGTCGCGTCGTCCTGGCTGACGGAGGTCGTATCCTCAAGAACGATCTGCAAACCCGACAGATCGTAACTTGCCAATTCTTGTCTGATCGGTCGGAATCCGGCCTTTTCCACCACCAAGGTATCGACTCCTGCCGCCGATGACCGTCCCGCCGCCGAAGTTTGGGCGGCGACCACACCACCCACGGCGCTTTGCGCGGTCATCGAGCCCAGAAACCGGATCGAGCGCCGCCCGGACGGAGACTCGAAGCTGCAGACATAGACGCCCGGCAACAGCGAGGGCAGCGGAACAATCCATTCTCCCGCGGGGAGCATACCCGAAAAGACGATCGACCGCTGGACCCCGGCCAGATCCAGGATCCGCACGACCACCGCCTCGCCCACATGAGGATGGTAGCGGAGGCTGCGCTGGTCGGGATTCATGGCAAGCACAGGAAGCCGGTCGCGCCCGGTCCCGACCGAAGACGCCGAAAGCGTGAACCGACCTTGGGCATCGGTGAGCGTACTGAGGGCGAGGCTTTGCAATTTGACGCTGGCACCCTCCACCGGTGCGGCGGCCCGACTGCTTTTGACCGTTCCGGAAACATTCACCTGTGCTTGGGCAAGGACACCACAAGCCAGCAAAGGAAACAACGTCTTCAACACCATCCGCGGCACCTCGATGGAAAGAACCAATCGTGGTAACGTAGGGCGAGGGGTGTGGACACCCAGAGCCGAAACAGCCAGCCGGCGTTAGCGGTTTGGTTACGGTGCAGCTTCCGAATGCTCTCCGCGTCCACGCCGGAAGCCGTTCTGGCCGCGATCGCGTGCCATCGGACCGGCCTGCCGCAACCCCTCCACTTCCGTGTCCGTCAGGTGGCGCACGTCACCCACCGTGAGGCTACCCAGTTCCACCGGCCCGATGCGCAGGCGAACCAACTGCAGGACCTCCAGCCCCAGGGCTTTGAGCATGCGCCGGATCTCCCGATTCTTGCCTTCCTGGAGCACGATCTCGATCCAACGGGCATTTCCCGGCAAGGCGATCGATCGGACAGAAATCGCCTGGAGCTTCTGGCCTTCGTCTTGGATCCCCGCGAGCATCCGCTCGATCATCTCGAGGCGGATCTCGCCATCGATGCGCACGTGGTAGGTCTTGCGCACGCGCCGGGCCGGATCCAGGATGGCGCTGGCCCATTGTGTGTCGTTGGTGAACAGCAGCAGTCCTTCGCTGGCCATGTCCAGTCGTCCTACCGGCCCGACGTGGGGGATGTCCAGACCTTCCAGGCACCGGTAGACCGTGGGGCGTCCTTCGGTGTCGTCGGCGGTGGTCACCAGACCGCGCGGCTTGTTGCACATCAGGTAGATCTTCCGGGCGGCGACCAACGGCTGGCCCTCCACCAGGATCTGGTCGGTCGGGAAGGTCAGCCACTCGGGATCGCGCTCGATGCGGCCGTTCAGGCTCACCGCCCCCTGCGAAACCAGGCGCCGCGCCACGGCCAGGGACGCCAATCCCGCTTTGTTGATCGCCTGTGCGAGACCGAAATGCTTGGAGTGGTTCAAGCCGTGAATATTACTACCGGCGACCGACTCGCTCGTTCGCCAGACCCTCAAACCGCCTGGTACAAGCTGTCCCGCTCCACCGCCACGCGCCCCTTGGCGGAAATGATCGACTCCAGCCGGGCCGTGGTCATGGCAGGGTGCTGGTCTTCGGCGCCGGCCATCGAGTAGATCTTGGTGGAGTCGTCCACCGTGCCGTCCAAGTCGTCCACGCCCCATTCCAAGGCCCGGGCGGCCAGTTCCACTCCCAGCATCACCCAGTAGGCCTTCAGGTGCGGGATGTTGTCCAGGTACAAGCGCGCCACCGAGTAGTTGCGCAAATCTTCTTCCGGCGACACTTCGAGAAGGTGCGAGAGGGCGTTGTTTTCGTTGCGGTAGCGCAAAGGGATGAAGGCCATGAAACCATTGGTGCGGTCCTGGAGGTCGCGCAGACGCTCCATGTGGTCCACCCGGTGGCGATGTTCTTCCACGTGACCGTAGAGCATCGTGGCGTTGGAGCGAAGCCCCAATCCATGGGCGACCTCGTGGATTTCCAGCCACTGGTGGGCGGGTGCCTTGCCTCCGGCGATCTTGCGACGCACCTCGGGATCGAAGATCTCCGCCCCGCCGCCGGGCAAGCTGCCCAGCCCTGCGGCCTGCAAGCGTCGTAGAGCTTCTTCCAAGGAAAGCCCCGACTTTCGGGCGAAAAAGGAGATTTCCACCGCCGTGAAGGCCTTCACGTGCGCGGTGGGATGGACCTCGTGGACTTTCCGGCACAACGCCTCGCCGTACTCCACTCCGCGATCGGGGTGAACTCCACCCGTGATATGGACCTCGGTGATCGTGCCGGGCTGCTTGGCGCGCAAGATCCGGTCGAACTCTTCCAAGTCGTGGTCCCAGGCGCCATCCTCTGGGCCTTGGTCGGCCGTGCGGGCGAAGGCGCAGAAGCGGCAGGCGTACACGCACTTGTTGGTGGGCTCGAAATGGATGTTGCGGTTGTAGAAGGCCCGCTCGCCATGGAGCTTGCGACGGATTTCGTCCGCAGCTTCGCGCAACCACTCGGAAGGGGCGTTTCCGTAGAGCCAAAGGGCATGGCTGGAGGTGAGGCGATCGTTGGCGGCAAGGACGGATTCGATTTCCCGGAGCATGGTCATTTGACCGGCAACATGCAAAATCGCGGCCCGCCCGACCTGTCGGCCTCCCTCACATTCACACCAACCCACCTTTGGCGCACGTTTGGGTGTATTTTTCCGCATTATGGCCTACGCATGGCAGCGCGTCCCAGCTCACAACGCCTTCGAGGCGGCCCGGAAACAACCGATCTCCTACGATTCGTGGGTGCTCGCCCTGTTCGAGGACCCGGATCGCCCCTCCGCGGCGCAACCCAAGACCACCGCGTGGTTCGCCGACCCGGAAGAGGCCCTGTGTTTCCTGGAAGAACGCCTCATGCCGCTTTGGTACGCCCCCTCGGAAGCCGCTGGACGCGCCGAAGTGGTGGCCCATCTGGCCAAGCTGCGCGCGGTCCGCAAGCTCAAGTTGCGCGACATCGAGTCCTGGCGCAAGGATTTCAACACGCTCACTCGCGCCAAGGGGCAAATCCTCTGGCTGGGAACCTTCGACGACATGCATCGCGGGGAGTCTTCTGCCGACGAACTGGCCCAGGACCTGGAGTTCTGGCTGGAAGAAAACGGAGTGGAACCACAGATGCTCAGCTTGGACGAGCCTCGCCACCACAAGCTGGTGGTGGATTTCCTGGTCCAGATCGGAGCCTGAAGCCATTCTGAAAAGTGCCTGCACCTCGCGATAGGGTGCGGGGTGGCTATTTTTCCCTTCCTTGGTTTTCTGGCGAGGTTCGTTGGATAACCCGGGAGCGGGGGAATCAGCATGGCACGGATCGGCATTCTCGGGGCTACAGGCTATACTGGGGTCGAGATCTCCATGATTCTGGAACGACATCCAGAAGCGGAAGTCGCTTTCATCTCCAGTGAAGCCAGCGCTGGCCTGAACCTTTCTTCCGTTTTCCCACGCCTGTCCGGTTGCCGCAAGGTGAACGCCCTGACCTTGCGCAAGGCGCAAGACTGCCAAAGTGTTTCGGTGGACGCGGTGTTTTCCTGTCTGCCGCACGGAGCCTCCGCCGAAGCCTGCCTGCCCTTCGCGGTGGGCGGGGCCGCGGTGGTGGACCTTTCCGCCGATTTTCGCTTGCGCGATCCGGAAGATTACCCCCGTTGGTACGGCAAACCCCACCCCAGGCCCCAGAGCCTGGCGGATGCGGTCTACTGCATTCCGGAATTGCACCGGTCGCGGTTGAACGGACGGAAATTGGTCGCTTCGCCGGGATGCTACCCGACGTCCGTCCTGTTGCCCTTGGTCGCGATCCTCCGGGCCGGGTTGGTTGGGGCCGGCCCCATCATCGCCGATTCCAAATCCGGTGTCAGCGGAGCGGGACGCAAGGCCACGCTGGAATATTCCTTCTGTGAAACCAACGAAAGCCTCCATGCCTACAAGGTGGGACACAACCACCAGCACCTGGGCGAAATGCGCCAGGAAATCGCCCAGTGGGGCGCCGCGCCACAGCTGGTGTTCTCGCCGCACCTGGTGCCCATGCAACGCGGCATCCTATCCACGTTGTATGTGCCGTTGGCCGTCGGGGCCACCGGTGCGAAGGTTCGCGCCGCATTGGAAGACACCTTCCGCAATGAACCCTTCGTGAAGGTCCTCTCCGAAAAGGACGGACTCCCCGCCACCGCTCACGTGGCCCATTCCAATCGCGCCCACATCGCCGTTTCCAGCCTGCCCGACGAATCCATGGCGGTGGTGGTATGCGTGCTCGACAACCTCCTGAAAGGCGCCGCGGGACAAGCGGTGCAGAACTGGAACGCCATGGCCGGTTTGGACGAGACGATGGGACTGACACCGTGAACCAGCGCCCGGTGGTGGTGAAGATCGGCGGCTCCATGGCCGAAGACAAAAAATGTCTTTCCGAGCTCGCGGCGGATCTCGTGAAACTTTTTTCCCCGAACCAGCCCGTGGCCTTGGTCCACGGTGGCGGCAAGGACATCAACAAGAACCTGCAGTGGCTTGGCCAGGAACCCCGCTTCGTGGACGGACTGCGGTTCACGGACGAGGCCGCCATGGACATGGTGGAAATGACGCTTTCCGGCCGGGTCAACAAGCTCCTGGTTCGCCTTGTCCTGGAGGCCGACGGCCGCGCGGCGGGAATCTCCGGCGTGGATGGCGGATTGTTTTCCGCTACACCACTGCGCGAAGACGGCGCGTTGGGCCAGGTGGGAAGCGTCACCTCCTGCGACCCCTCTCTGGTGCAGGCCTTGTGGACGGGTGGCTTCCTTCCGGTGGTTTCGCCCGTCAGCCTCGGGCCCGACGGTCAATCCTGGAACGTCAACGCGGATGACTCCGCGGCCGCCCTCGCGCAGGCCTTGGGCGCGCGAAGCCTCGTGTACATCTCGGATGTTCCCGGCGTGCTGGACGAGCGCATGGAGCGCATCGCTTCGCTTTCCCCCACCGACATCGAAGACCTGATCGCGCGCGGCGTGGCCAAGGGGGGCATGATCCCCAAGCTGCGCGGCTGCGCGGCCACCATCGCCACCGGCGTGGGCACCGTGCGCATCGCGGGATGGTCGGGCGCCGGATCGCTCGGACGGATTTTGGCCGGCCAGCAGGGCACCATCATCCAGCCTGTCGGCGCAGCCCCGATCGCGCAACCCGCATGAGGCTGGTGTTTCTGGGCACCCCCCGGATCGCGGCCACCTGCCTGGAAGAGATCCACCGAAGCGGCCTCCACGAGATCGTCGCGGTGGGAACCCACCCTGATCGCCCGCAACGTCGCGGCTTGAAGCTTCTGCCCACCGCCGTCAAGGAAACCGCCTTGCGCCTGGGCCTTCCGGTGATCGAAGTCTCCGACGCCAAGGACCCGGCCTTCGCGCAGGAATTGACAGCCTTGCAAACCGATCTGCTGGTGGTGGTGGCCTTCGTGATCCTCCCCCCCGCCGTGCTTGGCGCCACCCGGTTGGGTGCGGTGAACCTGCATGGATCGCTCCTGCCGCGTTGGCGCGGCGCCGCACCGGTCCAAAGATCCGTGGAAGCGGGCGAGAGCGTGACCGGCGCCACGGTGTTCCGGTTGGATTCCGGCGTGGACACGGGCGGGATCGTGGCGACGGAATCCGTTCAGGTGGGGATGGAGGAGACCTCCGGCGAAATCTTGGAGCGCCTGGCCGCATTGGGGGGCGGGCTGCTGCTTCGCGCCCTGGCGCATCTGCAGGCCCATCCGGAAGATCGCGGCATCCCGCAGGACCAGGCCCTGGCCACCAAGGCGCCCAAGTTGTTTCCGGAAGAAGGCTGCATCGATTGGACGTTGGGCGCCAAAGCGATCCACGACAAGGTGCGCGCCTTCAACCCGGCGCCCGGCGCCTGGACCAAGCCCGACGGAAAACTCCTAAAGATCTGGAAAACACGAATGCCAACAGATTCTGTCCAAGCGGGAATCGGTCAGGCGATCCGCCTCGCGGACGGCCGCGTGGTGGCCGGATGCGCCGACGGGGTGCTGGAACTACTGGAGCTGCAACCCGAAGGCCGCGCCCGGCAAGCGGGTCGCGATTGGTTCAACGGACTGCGGGCCACCGGAGCGGTCTCACTTTCATGAACGAGGATTTCATCCAAGGCTACGAATGCCGACGCAGCGCGCTGATCGCCCTGCTGTCGTTTGAGCGCAACGGCTACGCCGTGGCGGAAACCCTTTCGCGCCACGGCCAGATGGATCCTCGCGACCACGGCCTGGCTCTGGAAATCGCCACCACCACGCTGCGGCACATGCTGTTGCTGGACCATTACCTGGAACCCTTCCTGCGCGGACCCACTTCGCCCGAAGTGCGCTGGGCCCTAAGGATGTCCTTGGCGCAGATCCATATCTTGTCGCGGATTCCCGTCCATGCGGCGGTGGACCTGGGCGTGGAACTGGCCCGCGAAGCCGGTGGCGACGGAGCCTCGCGCTTTGCCAACGCCGTGTTGCGCCGCGCGGCCTATCGTGCACCGGAGCCACCCACGGGCGACGACGCGCGGAGCTTGTCCGTGCGCCACTCGCACCCCTTGTGGCTTGTGGAACGCTGGCTTTCGCGCCACGGCCTGGAAGCCACTCGCGCCATGCTGCAGGCTGGATCGGAAGAGCCCGCCATCTGGGTGCGCGTGCGCCCCGGCACCACGGATCTTCCGTGGACCCCGAACGAAATCCGCGACACCGCCCATGACGGATTGTTCGTGCGCCCCGGTCTCGCCCGCGATGCGGTGCTCTCGCACAAATCGTTCGTTTCCGGCAAACTCGCATTGCAAGATCCTTCCTCCGGAGCCGTGGCCTTGGCGTTGTCCGCGCATCTGCCTGCGGGTGCGGCCGTGGCGGATGTCTGCGCGGCACCGGGCGGCAAGCTCGCGTGCCTGCACGATCTTGGTTTTCTGGAAGGCCGCACGGTGCTCGCCCTGGACAGCTCCGTGCAGCGCCAAGGACGCACTCGCGACGGATTCCGTCAACGGGGGCTGGACGCGCTGGTGGCCGCCGCCGACGGCTGTTTCCCACCCGTGCGCGAAGGATCGCTCGATGCGGTGCTGCTGGACGCGCCCTGCTCCAACCTGGGCGTGCTGAGCCGCCGCCCCGAAGCGCGCTGGCGGGCCACCGCGGGCACCGCGAGGTTCCACGGCAAGCTCCAGACGGAGCTTCTGCGCGCCGGTTTGGCTCTGCTCAAACCGGGCGGCGTGATCGTGTATTCGGTCTGTTCCACCGAGGCGGAGGAATGCGACGAGGTTGTCGATCGCGTAGCAGACCAAGTGGACGTTTTGGAGCGCGACCTCCATCTGCCCGGCGTCCAAGGTTGGGACGGATTCTATCGCGCCACCCTTCGCCGCAAGTAGTCCGGACGGGTATCTTCCTTCGCCTATGCGCCACTGGCTCTTGAAATCCGAACCCGACGCCTATTCCTGGGACACCCTGGTCCGCGAGAAGACCGGTCGCTGGGATGGGGTCCGCAACTACATGGCTCGCAACAACCTGCGGGCCATGTCCGTGGGAGACCAGTGCCTGTTCTACCATTCCGTGAAGGAGAAAGCGGTTGTCGGGATCTGTCAGGTCTCCCGGACCGCCTACCCCGATCCCACCGCCGAGACCGGGGACTGGTCGTGCGTGGAGGTGAAGCCCCTGAAGCCCCTCGACCTCCCCGTCTCGCTGGAGAGCATCAAGGCGGAACACGCCCTGGCCCAGATCGCGATGCTCAAGTACAACCGACTCTCCGTGGTGCCGCTGACACCTGAAGAGTTCACCCACATCGTGGGGATGGGCGGCGCGGGCTAGTTCCACTCGGGTGGAAGCGCCCCCATGAGGATGTCGTCCACCTCGGTGAGCAGATCGGGAGAACTCGAGCAATTGGAGCCCACGAGATCGACGTGGAACGACTTGCCGTCTGCGTAGCCCACCGTCCTTTGATAGGAGACGATCGAGGGTACGAAGCGGAACGTGCTCGTAGTGGAGGCTCCTGATTCTTGGGACGACCAGATGTCGACCGGCTGGGGATCGTTCCGATACACGATCTTGGGAGGAACGCATTGGCCTGGAAGCAGGGAACGGATGATCCGCTGATCCAGGACCCTCTGGATGGAATCGCGCAGGATGGATCCGATCAAGAGGATTTCCTGGTGGGTGGAAGAGGTGACCTGCGGCAGTGGCCTCCACGAGACCATGGTGTCGGGAATCGTCACAATTTCGGTGGCGATCCTTTTGGCGGAGCCGGCCTCCGATACGGCGCCAGCCAAGGTCGGCGCAGGAAGGACTTGGACCTGCAACGGCCATGTGGTGGTGCGATGCAACGTGCCGTCCATGGTCAACTCGTAGACCACGCTCACGCTGTCCGCCCGCAGGATGCTCAGGCGGTAAACCACGGCGGAGGTGTCCACCGGCGGCACCTCGATGCCGGGCAGATCGATGAAGGTCCCCTTCGACGCGTCGGCCACCTGGTGCGCTCCGGCGTAGCTCGTGGGCACGAACAAAATGTGTTTGGCCTCGGCGCAACCGATCTTGGTGCGCGTGGCCCCACGCACCGGCGTGAACCGGACCACTCCCGAATTCTTGGTGAACATGTCGGTCTCCACCACCTCGGGAGGCGCGTTGCAATCGTAGCGGGTGGCGATGTACACACCCCGCGCATCCCGCCAGGCGCTTAGAACAGGAAGTTTTTGCATCTGGTCGTAGTCGCTTGGCGCGCTGGAAGGAGCGACCGCGACGGTGTCCACGGCCGGCGGGACAACAGGATCTGGCAACACGATGGAATCGCCGGGTACGTAGAGCGTGAGCGATCCGGTCGAACTCCACGGAATGAAATGCGTGTGCTCCTGGTACAGTTCGATGCAACTCATGTCGGGCTTGGTCACGCTACCCAGCACGAGCGCATCGGGAATGCGGATCATCAGCGCCGTGCGGGCCGCCGGCTTCGCCGCACCCGCATCTGCGGCAACGAAGGGGACGGACGGATATCCGTACGTGACATACGGCGTCGTGCACGGCTGCACCATCGTGCTGACCAAATACACCCCGTCCGGGGTCCGCCAGTATTTGACAGGCTTCCAGCTGGGGACGTTCTCTCCCCATTGCACCTCGATCGTGTCGATGCCATCGACAGGAGGCGGATCGTCCAGGATGATCCGTACACGGACGGATCCTGACGCACGCCGCAGATGCACCACCACGTCCACCGTGCGCCCGGGAAGCACCTGCGCCACGGCCTCGCCGTAGAGCTGGATCTGGTCGTGGGTGTCGTACAGCGCGACCTTCAGATTCCAGGTGCCCCCGGCGAGATCGGACAAGTCCACCAGCTGGTTCAGGCTTCCGGTCGCGAATCGGCTGGGGAATCCGGCGCGTTCCGCTTCGATGCGCACCGAATCCACCGCCACGCCCAGGCTCGCGAGCTCTGTCGCGCTCAGCCGGAAGGACACCCCGCCGGCGCCGTCCTGGGAAAGCGAACTAGTAGGATCGGCGGACATGGTTTTTTCGTAGCAACCCGCCAGCCCCAGCGACAACGCCGCCAAGGCACCAAGTAGGGGAATGCGAAGTTTGCGCATGAGGGGACTCCTGTTGGAGGACAAATCGATGAGGTTGGATGCGGTCTCCATGTCCTCAAGGATATCCCCAACCACCCCTGCCGTGACCCGTCCAAGTACTCCCCCGCTTCGGTTTCGTACTCCCCAAGGGAACGACGAATCCCGGTGGGAGTGCGATGGGGCGCGAATACACCACCCCGCAGGAACCTGCGGGGAACGCGACCCGAAAGGATCAGGCCGCGGTAAGCTGGCCCTGGCGGCGCAACTGGTGCACCACCTGGCGATCCACCACCCGGTGGTGCTCGTGCAGCCATGGCATCACATCGCGGCGCAGCACGCTGGCGGCATGGAATCCGCAGCGATCTTCGCGCAGGTGATGGAGTACCTGTCCCAGGTCCCGCAGAAACTTCTGGTGGCCCTGGCGATTGACCTCCAAGGCTGGGCAATCGCAATTGGCCATGACTTCCTCTTCGCCCGTGAACAGCTCCACCGCCTGGGTTCCCGCCGCTCGGAACGCCTCGAGGATTTCCTTTTCTTCCTTGGCGTGCACCAAGCGATCCCCCAAGGCTGTCAATGCGGCGCGCAACGACAAGTAACGATCTTCGATCTCTGCGATGTCTGGCGTTTCTGTCATGGGGAGGATTTAACCCTTTTTCCCCTTTGAAGTCAACGACTTAGCCGTTGCAAAACACGCACAATTTCCCCTATGCACCGCGATGGAGAAACCGCAAAAGGTGGTCGCGACTCTCCGACCAGAGCCCGACCAGGTTCCGATGGAACGCCATGGCCCCATCCGGTGTGCCTTGGAGCGCCCAAGCCTCCAGTTTGGCGGCTTCCGATGCCAAAGCGGGCAGGCCACCGTTGCCGCAGGCCCCCTTCATGGTGTGGGCCAGCACCGCGACCCGCGCCGAATCGTTGCTCTCCAGGCACTGGCCGATTTCCCGGATCCAGTTGGGAATCTCATCCAGAAGCATCTGGATGGTGGCATGGGCGATTTCGCTATCCCCCAACACCCGGCCCATCAGACTCACCTCGTCGAACAGCGAATCCAATCCCCCCGACAACTCCGAGTCCGAGCCACGAAAGGCGGGAATCTGGATGCGGGGAATCCAACGCTGCACTTTCTGTCGCAGTTGGATCGGATCGAAGGGTTTGGCCAAGTAGTCGTCCATGCCCGCTCCCAGGCATCGATCGCGATCTCCGCTGAGCGCATGCGCGGTCAAGGCGACCACGGGAACGGAAGGATCGACAAAGCCTTCGCCATCGCGCAACGTTTTGGCGGCCTCGAAGCCATCCATCACCGGCATCTGGCAATCCATGAAGACGATGTCGTAGGCATGCTCCGCCAGGCAACGCAAAGCCTGGCGCCCGTCTCCGGCCACGTCCACCACCAGACCCATGGCCTCGAGGTTTTTCCTGGCCACCAGCTGGTTGACCATGTTGTCTTCCACCACCAGGGCGCGGTACCCGCCGTTGGCGGCAGCGCCCGGCACAACTTCACTGTTCGCCTCCGGAAAGTCCGAGGACGCGCCGGCCAGCATTTCCAGGCTGCCCTCGGGAAGGCTGGAAACATCGGGCACCATTTCGCTCCTGGGTTCGGACAGGCGCACCTCCACCCGGAATTTGGAGCCCTTGCCGAGTTCGCTTTCCACGGAGACATCGCCCCCCATCATCCTGGCCAATCGGCGCGAGATGACCAGTCCCAATCCGGTACCACCGTATTTACGTGAAGCGCTGCTGTCGCCTTGCGTGAAGGGTTGGAACAGACGCGTCAGCTTGTCCGGCGCGATCCCGATCCCCGTGTCGGACACCACCACTTCGAACACCCAGTGGCTCCCGTCCCTCCGGGCCCGGGCTTCCATCTTCACCAATCCCCGATCGGTGAACTTCACGGCGTTCCCCACCAAGTTCGACAATATTTGACGCAGTCTCGCCGCGTCCCCTCGCAGGCACGGCGGCAGGTTGGACTCGATCCAGCAGGTGAACAGCACGCCCTTTTCGCTGGCGCGCAGGGACAACAATTCCGCCACCCTGCGGATTTCCTCGTTGGGACTGAAATCCACCTCGTCCAGTTCCATCCGTCCCGCTTCGATCTTGGACACATCCAGGATGTCGTTGAGCAGGGCAAGCAGGGTGCGACCGCTGGTGCGCACCAGTCTCATGTAGCGGCGCTGTTCCGGAGTCAGGCTGGACTCCAATAAGAGATCGGCCATCCCGAGGATTCCGTTGAGGGGCGTGCGGATCTCGTGGCTCATGTTGGCCAGAAATTCCGACTTCACCGCGCTGGCCCTGTTGGCCTCCTGCGCCAGGGCCCGGGCGGACTCCACCAACTCCTGCATCCGGGCCTCGGAAGCCTTGCGCCGCCGACAAAGCAGGAAGCGGGAAGCCACCCCTCCCAAAAGCAATCCGCCCACCAAGGCCGACAAGATCATGTAAGGTGTGTCCACATCGGGCATTTTCTCACCTCCAGCGGATGCCGCGCCACATCCTTGAGATTAGACTTCCCCTTTCGCAGGCACCGAGAAGGAGAGATCGATGGAGAAGCTCGCACCCCTGGTCGGGGTGGTCATGGGATCGCGAACCGATTGGGAGACCATGCAGCAGGCCGTTGTTTTGCTGCGCTCGATGGGAATTCCCTACGAGGCCAAAGTGGTGTCGGCCCACCGGACCCCGGACTTGCTGGCCGAGTACGCCAAGACCGCCCGCGAGCGCGGCCTGCGGCTGATCATCGCGGGTGCGGGTGGGGCGGCGCATCTGCCCGGCATGCTCGCCGCGTTCGGACCCGTGCCGGTGCTGGGCGTTCCCGTGCAATCCAAGGCGCTTTCGGGAGTGGATTCGCTCCATTCCATCGTGCAGATGCCCAAAGGAATCCCCGTGGCCACCTTCGCGATCGGACCCGCCGGTGCCGCCAACGCGGCTCTGTTCGCAGCCGCCGTGCTCGCCCACGAGTTTCCCGAGGTCCGCAAAGCGTTGGATTTGTTTCGCAGCGAGCAGACGCGGTCGGTGCTGGAAGATGCCCCTCTCGAGGAGCCATTGCCGTGAAACCATTGCTTCCCGGTGCGACCTTGGGCATTCTAGGCGGCGGCCAATTGGGCCGCTACATGGCCATCGTCGCCCAACAGCGCGGTTACCGCGTGGCGGTTCTGGATCCCCAGGAGGACGCCCCCGCCCACCAGGTCGCCCACTATCGGATCGTGGCCGCCTACGACGACCCCACCGCCTTGGGGCAACTTGCCGAGATCTGCCAGGCGGTGACCTTCGAATTCGAGAACGTCCCGGCCAGCTCGCTGGAGCCGTTCCAAAAAGCCGGCGTGCGGATCCATCCCGGCGCCAAGGCCCTTGCGATCTGCCAGGACCGCATCCTGGAAAAGACCGCCATCAACGCCTGCGACATCGAGACCGCCCGCTGGGCGCCCATCCGCACGGAAGCCGACCTTTACGGAGCCCTGGAGCGATTTGGCGAAACCGGCATTCTCAAGACTGCCCGTTCCGGATACGACGGCAAAGGGCAAGCCAAGGTGCGCGGCACGGCGCATGCGATCCAAGCCTGGAAGGCCATGGGTGCGGTCGAATGCGTGCTGGAAGAAATCGTGCCGTTTGCCATGGAATGTTCGGTTCTGGCGGCCCGCGACGTGGAAGGCAATTGCTTCACGCATCCGGTTTGCGAGAACATGCACACGCACCATATCCTGGATGTGACCGTCAGTCCTGCCCGGGTGAGCGAATCGGCGGCCCGCGCCATGCGCTCGCGCACCGCCCGCATCGCACAGGAACTGGACTATGTGGGGCATCTGGCGGTGGAGTTCTTCGTGTTGCCCGACGGTGAAGTGCTGGTCAATGAAATTGCCCCGCGTCCCCACAATTCCGGGCATCTGACCATCGATACCGCCACGGCCAGCCAATTCGAAGAACATGTCCGGTGCGTGACCGGATGGCCCGTGCTCCCCTACGAAATGAACGTGCAAGCCGCGGCGATGTCCAATCTACTGGGCGACGCCTGGGAGGGAGGCGAACCTCGTTGGGAGCGTCTTGCCGAACACCCCGATGTGCGGCTGCACCTTTATGGCAAGGCTGAGGCGCGGCCGGGCAGGAAAATGGGCCACATCACGGGTTGGGCCGATTGTGCCGATGAAGCCGAGCGGGTGGTGCGAAACGCGCGCGAAGCGCTCAAGCAAGATTCGGTCTAGACCGAGCGGGACAGTCCGTTGAGCAAGTGCCAGGCTTTGCGGTACCGCTCGAGTCGTCCCAGATCCGAGGACGTGACCTGGCTCAAGCGACGCACATCCAAATTGGATTCCAGATCGGCGAGCTTGACGCGCCGGGACAGGGCATGCTTGGAGGCTCTCTCGATGGAATCTTCGTAGGATTCGCCGTCGCGTCGGGTCAGGGCATCCACCGCTTCCACCACCGCTGCGGAAAACCCCTGCTCACGCAGATCCTTGCAGGTGACAGCGGAATCTTCCACCACATCGTGCAAGGCCGCGACCGTGGCGGCCTCGACATCGTCCCGGCAACCCGTCACCACCTGGAGAATGTGCAGCAGGTAGGGGCGGCCGGCGCGGTCGGCGGAGCCCGCGTGCACTTGCACCGCCAGACGCAGTGCCCGATCAAAAGGGTGTTCGGGGGAATCCATCCGGAGTCTCTTGGTGTCGGATTGCATGGGCGGACAATTTATCTCCTCGCTTGCGACTACGATTGCTCTTGACATCGTTCTTTGGATCGGGTACTTTAATCCTATCATACCTGTATGCGGGATATGAATTGGAGGATCTCATGGCAGTGTTCGAAGACAACAGCCTTTCCATCGGCAAAACCCCATTGGTTCGTCTGAACCGGATCGTCCCTGCGGGGAGCCGGGTCTACGCCAAGATCGAGGGTCGCAACCCCGCCTACTCCGTCAAGTGCCGGATCGGTGCGGCGATGATCTGGGACGCCGAACAGCGCGGCGCGCTCAAGCCCGGCATGGAAATCGTCGAGCCCACCTCCGGGAACACCGGCATCGCCTTGGCGTTCGTGGCCGCATCGCGTGGCTACCCCATCACCATCGTGATGCCGGAAACCATGTCCATCGAGCGCCGCAAGATCCTGAAGGCCCTGGGCGCCCGGATCGTGCTCACGGAAGGCCCCAAGGGAATGAAGGGCGCCATCCTCAAGGCGGAAGAAATCGCAGGAAGCGATCGCAACCGCTACTTCCTGCCCCAGCAGTTCGAGAACGCCTCCAATCCGGAAATCCACGTGAAGACCACGGGCCCGGAAATCTGGGAAGACCTGGATGGCGGCATGGACGTGCTGGTCGCGGGCGTGGGAACCGGTGGCACCATTTCCGGCATTTCGCGTTACTTCAAGCAGGTGCGCGGCAAACAGATTTTGTCCGTGGCGGTGGAGCCCACCGAAAGCCCGGTCATCACGCAGTTTCGCGCCGGTGAGGAGATCAAGCCGGGCCCGCACAAAATCCAAGGGATCGGCGCGGGATTCATCCCCAAGACCTTGGACACCTCGATCATCGACCGCGTGGAATTGGTGACCTCCGCGGAAGCCATCGAATTCAGCCGTCGACTGACGGCCGAAGAAGGCATCCTCTCCGGAATTTCCTGCGGAGCGGCGGCCCTGGTGGCCTCGCGGTTGGCGGCCGACCCTGCCTTCGCGGGCAAGACCATCGTGGTGATCCTCCCCGACTCCGGCGAACGCTACCTCAGCGGCGCCCTGTTCGAAGGCGCCTTCCAAGGGCTGGACACCGCCGGAGCCGGCGCGATCCTCTAGGCAGGACGGACTTCACTGAACGAGAACCGTTGCAGACCGATACTGTGCCGCTGCCCTTCGAGACGCGGCAACCCTTCGACATAGCTCAGGGCAGGCGCCGCTCCTCAGGACGAGCGGCACTCCAGAATCCCCGTTGGTGCGATCCTACGGATACTTCGCCTTTGGAAGTTCGAAGTGGGGGCCGTCGATGAAGGCGCGCTTGCCTTGTTGTCGGCAGGCCTCCACGTAGGTGGCCACCAAGTGCTCGGTGGAGTCGGTGGAGTTGGTGAAATCCACATCCCACGCCCCGCCCCATCGCAGCGGGATCTTGAGCTCGCGTGCCGCCGATCTCACGGCGTCGGCGAGCACGTAGATGGGATCCCATTCCCAGCGGAGTTTTCCGTTGATGACCGGAACCAGATCCACCGCATGTCCCGTGAGGTGGCGGGATTCCAAGGTTTTGGATGCGCCAGCGGCGACCAGCTTCTTTTGCGCTTCCAACGTTCGGATGCCGTCATGGACGGAAAAGTCCTGGCAGGTCAGCTCGATCGCGCGAAGGATCACCTTCACAAGATCCGCGTGAACACCTTCGAGTTCCTTTTTCGATGTGGCACCAAGCGAGAATTTGGGCATCGAATCACTGCTCCTTGCGGTTTGGTGTGCCCGGCCATGGGCGGCTGTGGCCGGATCGATGGAAAGTATATACGCGCCACAAGAGCATTGGGATGGCGGTGTGACTGACAAACTTTGCCTAAATGGATCCGACAATCCTGCCGAAGTCATGACAAGTTCATTGACAATCCAATGGGCGTCAGGACGGCACGCCTCTTGCCCTTCTTCCGGTCAGGCACCGAAACCGAGGAGGAGACGATGGATGGCATCGAATTCGAGAAGCGGGATCTGTTCGGATGGTTTGCCGAAAAGATCCTGGAAACGCGCCACGCACGCGAGCACCGCGACGCTCTGACCCAGGAAGAGCCTGCTTGCACCATCTACTTGGCGGGACTGCTCACGCATTTGATGTCCGCGCCGTGGCTGTTGGAATTGGATCGCAGCGGCGGCCGCTTGGACATGGATGTATCCGACCATGCCCGCAAGGATGCGCCGGTCCGCACCCGGTTAGATGCGTATCGGCATGCCGCCGATCGCTACCTGCTCTATTTGGGACTTTGGGATGGCCTCCAAGGCCGCCAAGCCGGTCGGTACTACCAGATCACGGAAGACAACTTGGCACACCGCGCCAGCACCTACTACGGTTTCGCGTCGGATCTCGCCGGCCGCCTCCCGGCCCCCGCCAGCCAACACGCCAGCATCTATCGCGAGCTCGCGCTGAACCTGGGCATGTATCTGGGCATCTTGCTGGCCATGCGCGGGGATGTTCTGCACCTGTACCCCAGTCTCACGCCCGGCGAGGAGTTCCACCTGGTGAAGGCCTGAGCAAGCCCCCGCAGCAACCTGCGGGGTGGGCCTGGCCAGCGAGTTCGGATCATCCAACCGCTTTGCGGAGACGATCCAGTTCGGCGTAGGCGTCCTTGGTCGCTTGCGCGACCTCCATGATCCGCTCCCACCCGATGGGAAGCTCTTCCGAGAGATCGTGCAGGTCCATCTTGGCCTGTACGGCCCGCGAAGATGCCTTGCGCAAGGCCAACTTGAGTGTTTCGAGATCTTCCATTCCGCGATTCCCCCTTTTGTGAAGGGTTGCCTTACGCAACTCCCAAGCCAAGCGAGTTCGCCGGAAATTGGAAACGCGCTGGCAACATCGCGGAGGTACGATTCCAAACATGATTTTCTCTTTCCTTCTGTCCGGTTTGCTCTCCGCCTCCAGCGCCAAAGCGCCCAAATACGTGTTTTTGTTTGTCGGAGACGGCATGGGCCTGGCCCAGGTGTCTCTGGCGGAAGCCTACCGCGCCAGCGTGCAAGGCGACTCGGTGGGCTTTTGGCCCACGAGTTTTTCCAGGTTCCCGGTGGTGACCGTGACCACCACGCATTGCGCCACGCGCCGCATCACCGAATCGGCCGCCGCGGGCACGGCGTTGGCCACCGGGCACAAGGCCGGCGAGGGAAGCCTGGGACTCGATACATCGGGAACATCGCGCCCCAATCTTGTGGACCTCGCCAAAGCGCGCGGGATGGCCACCGGGCTGGCTACAACAGTTTCTGTCGACCACGCCACTCCCGGCGCGTTCTACGCGCATGTTTCCAGCCGAAACGAATTCCATCGGATCGGCAAACAGGCGACCGCCTCCAAACTGGATTTCCTGGCAGGCGCTCCGTTTCTGGCCCCCGATTCGGCCGGACTGCCGAGTCTTTGGGACATCGCGAAGGATTCTGGTTTTGGCACCATCCATGGCAGAGCCGCGCTCGCCGCGCGCACGTTGCCCCGGGTGATGGCACTTCCCGCCGGACCCGCGCGCAGTGCGCTTCCCTACGCGCTGGACCGCGCCAAAGGCGACACATCCCTTGTGCTGGCGGATCTGGTGCGGGAAGGGGCGCGCATCCTGGAAAGGGCCTCCCACAAGGGATTCTTCCTGATGGCAGAAGCCGGCAAGGTGGATTGGGCGAGCCACCGCAACGACGCCAGGGCCATGATCGGCGAAGTGTGGGACCTGGATTCGGCCGTGCAGGAGGCCCTCGCGTTCGCCAAGCGCCACCCCAAGGAAGTGTTGATCGTGGTGACGGCCGACCACGAGACCGGCGGCCTCGCGCTGGGCGCGGGACGCACCGGCTACTGGACGGATTTTGGCTTGCTGCGCCACCAGACCCTGAGCCAGGAGGCGATGGAAGATTCCTTGGCGCGCCCCACGCCCGCATGGGATGGCCCAGCCGCATTCTCCGCGCTGGCGCGCTGGACGGGACTGGGTGAGCGCAAGGGACTGGAGCTGGATGGATCGGATTCCGCGAACCTGCGCGAGACGCTTGCGATCGCCAAGCCCAAGCTCCGCGCGCAGACCTTGGCCGCCCTGGCCACACGGATGCTGGCCGCCAAGGCCGGGATCGGCTGGACCAGCGGGGCCCACACCGCCATCCCGGTGCCGGTCTACGCCTGGGGGATCGGCGCCGATGCCTTCCAGGGAAGGCTCGACAACACCGACATCCACCGCATCATCGCCCGATCTTTCTCGCCAGGGAAATGAAAATCTCCGTTCGTCCCTTCGTTACAGCGCCGTAGGCGCCACACAGAGCCTGTGAAAGAATCCTCCGCCCGCCCTTCGAGACGCCCATTTCATGGGCTCCTCAGGACGAACGGAGGATTACATCATCGATTTTTCCACAAGCTCTCAGGGAACGGCTGATCGTATCGACAACTGGAGTTAATCGGGGCTTCGGTCTCATTGCCGGGATTTGTCCGCCGCCAGGATAAGGGCATCCACGATGGACGGATCGGCCAGGGTGGTGATGTCCCCCAGCTGGTCGGTTTCGCCGGCGGCCACCTTGCGCAGGATGCGCCGCATGATCTTGCCGGAACGGGTCTTGGGAAGTCCCGGCACCACCACGATGCGGTCGGGCACGGCGATGGGACCGATGTGGTGGCGGCATTCGTTCTTGAGTTCGCCGACAATTTCCGGCGAGACCTTCCAGCCAGCCTTGAGGATCACCCACGCGAAGATCCCCTGCCCCTTGATCTCGTGGGGAAATCCCACCACGGCCGCCTCCGCGCAGGCCTCGTGGCTGACCAGGGCGGATTCCACCTCGGCGGTGCCCATGCGGTGCCCCGACACGTTGATCACGTCGTCCACCCGCCCCGTGATCCACCAGAATCCGTCCTCGTCGCGGCGGCAGCCGTCCCCCGTGAAGTAGTAGCCGGGGAACGCCCCGAAGTAGGTCTCGCGATAGCGCTTGTGGTCGCCCCAGATGGTGCGGGCCTGTCCGGGCCAGGACCCTTTCAGCGCGAGCAGTCCGGAAACCCCGTTGCCTTCGATCTCCTCGCCTTTCTCGTCCAGAACCACCGGCTGGATGCCGGGGACCGGCAAGGTGGCCGAACCCGGCTTGAGGTCGGAGGCACCCGCCAGGGGCGAGATCAAAATGCCGCCGGTTTCCGTCTGCCACCAGGTGTCCACGATCGGACATTTTCCGGCACCCACCTTGTCGTGGTACCAACGCCAGGCCTCCGGGTTGATGGGCTCCCCCACCGAGCCCAGAACGCGCAGGGAAGACCTGTCGTGGCGATCCAGCCACTGGTCGCCTTCGCGCATCACCGCGCGGATGGCGGTGGGGGCGGTGTAGAAGATCGTGATCTTGTGGCGCTCGACCAGATCCCAATACCGCGAGGCGTCCGGGTACGTGGGGATGCTCTCGAACATCACCGTTGTCGCGCCGTTGGCCAGCGGCCCGTACACCACGTAGCTGTGGCCCGTGATCCAGCCGATGTCCGCCACGCAGGCGTAGACGTCGTCTTCGCGCAGATCGAACACCAGATGGTGCGAAAGGGCCGCGTGCAGCAGGTATCCGCCCGAGGCGTGGGCCACGCCCTTGGGCTTGCCGGTGGACCCAGAGGTGTAAAGCAAAAACAACAGGTCTTCGGAATCCATGGGCTCGCTGGGCGCGTAGGGGCGCTCGGCGGCGGCGAGTTCGGCCCAGCGCAGATCCCTTCCTTCGTGCCATGGCACTTGGGCCCCGGTGCGCTCCGCCACCACCACATGGCGCACCGATGGACACTGGGAAACCGCCTCGTCCACGGTCCTTTTCAGCGGAATCCGCTTGCCTCCGCGCACGCCTTCGTCGGCCGTGAAAACCACCGAACACTGGGCATCCTGGATGCGGTCGCGCAGCGATTCCGCCGAGAACCCGGCGAACACGACGCTGTGGATGGCTCCCACCCTGGCGCAGGCGAGCATCGCCACCGCCGCCTCGGGGATCATGGGCATGTAGATGGCCACGCGATCGCCCTTGCGCACGCCCAGTCGGCGCAAGGCGTTGGCGACACGACACGTTTCTGCATGAAGCTCCCGATAGCTCAGCTTGCGGACTTCGCCGGGTTCGTCGCCTTCCCACAGGATGGCCGTCTTGTCGCCGCGCGTGGCCAGATGGCGATCCAGACAATTTTCGCTCACATTCAACTTGCCACCCAGGAACCAGGCGACGCGCCCCGCGCGGAAATCGCAATCCTGCACGGTGTGGAAATCCGCCATCCAATCGAGGCGCTCGCGGGCCTCCTTCGCCCAGAATCCGTCCACGTCGTCCAACGCATCCCGGCGCATGCGGTGGGCGTGGTCGGTGGTGGGAAGGCTGGCACCAGGACCATAGGTGTGGGCGGGTCGGAAGTCGTTCGAGTCGCTCATGGGTGCTCCAGAGAGGTGGCGAGAAAGATTCTCAACCTTATTCTAATCTCTAAATCCAAACCTCCGAGCAACCATTCCGTCGCGAATTCCAGCTCGATGAATCCGGAATTTCAGCTGACGCGAACCCATTCGCGGTATCGCGCGGGAGTCATGCCGGTGCGCTCGCGGAACAATCGCGCGAAACTCGCCACGTCGCTCCACCCTGCCGCTTCGCAGGCCTCGGCCAAGCTCGCTCCCGCCTCCAGACGCAATCGTGCCTTCTCCAGGCGCCTCTCCTGGATCCAACGCTGGGGGCTGGTCCCGAGGCCCTCCTGGAACCGCCTCTCCAAGGTCCGCACCCCGATGCCCGTTTCCTTGGCCAGGCGCGCCATGTCCCAGGCGGCGGCCGGATCCTCGCCGATCCTCATCACCAGGGCATTCAGGACAGGATCTGGCATCACCGGCAAGGGCCGCGTCCCCAGCCAGGGCAGTTGGGTTTCCCGCCCAGGGTCCACCTGCAGGATCCTCGCCACCTGCAAGGCCAAGGCCCGCCCTCCCGATCGCCCCACCAGGAACAGTCCCAGATCCAGGAATGCCGTGTACCCGCCCGCGCTGACCACGTCGCCATGGTCCAGCAGGATGCGTTCCATGGAAAGCGATTCGTCCGGGAATCGTTGACGGAATTCGTCTTCCAGGCTCCAGTGGGTGGTGGCGGACCGCCCGCGCAGGAGCCCCGCCGCCGCCAAGGCGAAGTTCCCCGCGCAGACCGCCGCGACGCCATGTCCCCGCGCGTGGTGGCGCTCGAGCTCCATGGGGAATGGCCCTTCGGCCAGGAACGGAACCGCTTCGTTCGAACCGGTGGGGACCACCACCCAGGGATCATCTTTGGACAGAAATCGGCTCCGCCTCGCACGTCCGTCCCGATCCAACGGCCCCACTTCCAGCGGAAATTGCATCCCCGAGCACCGCCGAGCCAATGCGAAAATTTCGCGCAGACCCTCGATCGCCATCCGGGACACCCCGTCGTACTCCGCCAACCAGATACGCATTTCACATAATCTTTGTCGTTTACGACCATTTGGCAAGTGCTTCCCGCGCCGTATCGTTCCTTTACCGGCAATGGCCTTGCCTGGCCTGGACCGACAGAAACCCAAGCAACGGAGTCAGACATGGAACCACGCACGGCATTGCTCCTGATCGACATCCAGCTCGACTATTTCGAGGGCGGCGCCTTTCCGCTGGACCCGGTCCAGCGCGAGCGCGCCGTGGACACCGCGGCCAGGTTGTTGGAAGTGGCGCGCCAATCGGGAACGAGGGTGATCCACATGCAGCACGAATCGACGTTGCCCATCGCCCCCTTCTTGCGCAAGGGAACGCCCGGGAGGCAAATCCATCCGCGACTGACCCCCGTGGACGGCGAAGCGGTGATCTCCAAGACCTACCCCAATTCGTTTCGGCAGACCAACCTGGAGCAGATCCTCCGAGATGCAGGCATCGAGCGGCTCGTGGTGGGCGGCATGATCGCCTGGATGTGCGTGCAGTCCACCGTACGCGCCGCCAGCGACCTGGGTTTCGAGGTCCATCTGGTGGCCGACATGGTGGCCTCGCGGGGATTCACCAGCCGGGGGCTGCCGCTGGACGCCGATTGCACCTTGGCCACGGCGCTCTATCCGCTCTTTTGGCGCTTCGCCAAGGAGACCAGCCCTGAGGAGGCGGCAGTGCTCCTGCGCTAACGAAGGAGCCTTGTGACTGGCGACCAAGGCTTTCTGAAACCAATGTGGGCGCAGTTTGCATGGTATCATATTTTGCGTTGAGATAGAATCTCTATCCCAAATCCACACCTTCAGGAGAACTCGATGAAGATCCTCAGCCTTGTATTCGGCCTTGCTCTCGCCGCCTCGGTCCAGGCCCAGACTTGGAACCACGACACCGCTCATTCCAGCGTGGGATTTGCCATCAAGCACATGGCAGTAAGCACCACCCGCGGCGAGTTCGACAAGGTCTCGATCAAGCTTTCCGGCGACCCCAAGAAGCCAACCTCGCTGGCTGCCGAAGTGACCATCGCCGCCGCCTCGGTCAACACCAAGAACACCGGGCGCGACGAACACCTCCGCAAGGACGACTTTTTCGATGTGGCCAAGTTCCCCGAGATCACCTTCAAGTCGGAGAAGGTGGAAGTCAAGGGCGGCAAGAACCTCATGACCGGCACCCTGACCCTTCACGGTGTCGCCAAGAAAGTCTCCATTCCCTTCCAGCTCACCGGCCCGGTGGAAGACCCTTGGAAGAACACCCGCGTTGGTCTGGAAGGCTCTCTCACCATCGATCGCACCGACTACGGCATGACCGGCGGCCTACCCGCGGTGGGCAAGGAAGTGAAAATCGACATCTCAACCGAGTTCATCCAGGCGAAGTGAAGCTCAAAGGGGGAAAGGAAGGCTTCCGTCGTCCTTCCTTTTTCACGAAATTCTATGCAATTCTAACATCTGATATTCTAATTACATAGAATGCTGGAGCGAAGCCTTGAGCACCTTATCCCGAAACTCTCGGCAGGCTACCCTGGGGTAGCCCTGGTCGGGCCTCGCCAGAGCGGTAAAACAACCCTCGCGAAAAAGATCTGGCCCTCACATCGCTATGTGACTCTGGAATCGCTGGATTGGCGGGAGCAAGCCCGGACCGATCCGCGCGGCTTGCTGCGTGACCTTGGCGACAACGTCATCCTGGACGAAATCCAACGCGTGCCGGAAATCTTCAATTTTCTCCAGGAGTGGCTGGATGAAGGAAACCACCACGCGGTTCTGACCGGTAGCGAACAGTTCCTTCTGATGCAGGGCGTGAGCCAAACTTTGGCGGGACGCGTCGCGCATTTCGAGCTCCAGCCCCTGGGGTGGTCGGAGCGGATGGGCGTGCCCCGGCGTGAGCCCTGGCAGGCGCTTCGCGGCGAGCTCGCCGGCAGCAAACCCACCGAGTCCACCGCCGAGATTCTGCATCGCGGTTTGTATCCACGCATCCACGACAAACAATTGAATGCCCACCGCTGGCTGGACGACTATGTGCGCACCTACGTGGAGCGCGATGTGCGAAGCCTATCCCAAGTCGCCGACCTCGCCCAGTTTTCTTTGATGCTGCGGCTGTTGGCTACCCAATCCGGAAGCTTGCTGAACCAAGCAACCCTTGCCACGCAAGTGGGCGTTTCCATCCCGACCGTACGGCGATGGATCGCCATCCTGGAAACTTCCGGCATCGTATTCCTGCTCCAGCCGCACCACGCCAACCTCGGCAAACGGCTGATCAAGAGCCCAAAGCCGTACTTCGTGGATTCCGGACTGCTTTGCCTGCTGTTGGGAATTCGGGATCCCTCCCATTTGGTTTCGCATCCCATGCGTGGGCATGTGTTCGAAAACTTCGTGGTGTCGGAGTTCCGGAAGCTGTTTTTCCACAACGGACTCCGGCCCTCGCTGTACTTCTGGCGCGACTCAAATGGCTTGGAGATTGACCTGCTCGCCGAAGAAGGCGCTGACCTTCTTCCCATCGAGATCAAATCCACCGCCACCTGGAGAACCGATCTGGCCTCCTCCATCAAAAAATGGCTGCAACTGGCCGGTAGACCAGATGAACCCGGCCTAGTGGTCTACGATGGCGACGACGTCCACCAGGGGACATCATCCATCAAAACAGCCCCTTGGTGGCGACTTCTATGAAGGAGACCTTCGTAGATCTCACTTCTGGAAAAGGGCAGGGAACGCGCTGAGATCCGGAAGCTTGAGCGAGGGGCAGTTCACCACCACCCTCCCCAGCAACGCCCCGTCGCTTTCCGATTCGCGGCCAAGCCGCAGGGACAAGGTGCAATCGTCCGGACGCGTTTCCGTGTATTCCTCCACGAAATAACTCTCTCCGGAAGACTCCGATTCGTCCGACTCCGCTCCCAGGAAAAACGTAGCGGGAATCTCGGCGATTCCGGTTTCCACCTGGGGCTCTTTGCCCGAGGCCACCACCTCCAGGCGGTATTCCACCGCAGTCCAGTTTTTGCGCGTCACCTCCAACCGCACAAGGGTGCCTTCGTTTTCCCGTTCCAGCCGGATCATCCCACCGAAGGCGGGAATCGAGGGCAGGCGGGCCGTGTCGTTTCCTTCCATGACCAGCACTCCCCGATCCAACACGTAGCGCTTGCCCTCGGTGGCACGGTCGAGCCCGGCCAAGAAGTTCCTGGAATACTGGGCGCGATCGACGACCATTCCTTGGCTGGAGGAGTCGTTCTTGGGAGATCCCGTCCCAGCCACAAAATCGGTGGTGGTCGTGTCCGATCCGCTGGGTGCGGCAGCCTTGGGGTCTTGAGGCTTTTGCTGGCATCCCAGCAAGCACATGGCGAAAGCGAGCAACCACACTGAATAACGCGATGCCATCGATTCGTCCTTCGGGTGACGAGCAACCATTCTGGCTCAGGCCTGGAATGTAGCACCCGATTTCTCCGCTGGAACCGGGGTGAGGCACCTGCTCGCGCGGACCACCAGCAGATCCCCAGCGTGCCCTATTGACATTCGCGTGACCTCGCCATAGATTAACTAACCGTATGGTTAACAAAGTCAACGAATCTCCCGACTCAAAAGCCAGGATCCTGGAAGCGGCCCGGGCGGAATTTTCCGAACGCGGGTTCGACGGCGCTCGCGTGGACACCATCGCCAAGCGCGCGGAAGTCAACAAAGCCCTGATCTACTACTACTTCAAGAGCAAGGACGAACTGCTCCAGGAGCTGCTGCGGGGGTACTTGGAGGCCCGGCGCGAAGCCCGGTCCCGGATCTTGGAGAACCCCGATCGCAAGGGCCTGCCCCAGCAGATCGCGCGATTCGATGTGGATTTCTTGTACGCGCACCGCGACATCCTGCGGATCGCCCTGATGGAAGACCTGAAGTCCGCCAAGGACGCCATTCCGGGAACCGGCACCATCATGCAGCATTGGCTGGAAGGGCTGGTGGAATCCCGCGAGCAATACGCCAAACAGGGTTACAACTTCCGGTTCACCCCACGCGTGGTCACGGCCATGTTTTTCTTCCACCTCATGCCCACGCTCGCCTTTGGCACCATGGGCGACACGCTCGCCCAGGCCACCGGCACCGACACCCCCCGATTGCGCGAGGAATTCATGAAGCTCCTGCAGGAATCCACCGACCAGCATTTCCATTCCGTGTTCGGAAATTCGTGCACCGACCCCGCCCTGGAGTTGGAGCTTCCCGGAATGGTCCCCAGACCTCCATCGGACCAGTTGGATCGCGTGGAAAAAGCCTTCCAGCAAGACCAGACGTATTCCGCCGAGCAGGTGGAATGGATCCTGGCGGGCATCACCGAGCAGACCGGCAACCTGTTCGCCAGGTTGGTCGGATTCCGTCATCTGGTGGTGGAGGCGGGCGGACGCTTTCGCTGGAAGCCATCCACTCCAGTCCAGCGCACCACCGCCAAGGCACCCGCCGAGCATCTCAAGACCTCCCCCCAGGAGCGCGCGAGCCTCGTGGCCAAACACATGCCGCAAGGAAGGCTCACCGCGTTTCCCAACAAGGAGAAGGCGCGGATCGCGGTGATCGAACATATCTCAAGTCTGTTCCGATCCGACCGGGTGTACTCGGAAAAGGAAGTGGACACCCTCCTGAAATCCGTCGCCGACGACCACGCCAAAGCGCGTCGCTACCTGATCGACTACCAGTACCTGCACCGCAAACCCGACGGCAGCCAGTACTGGACCTGGGACCACGACGCTCCGATCGGATGAATCGCTTCGGGTCACCTTCCCCGCAAATTGCTGCGGGGTGGTTTATTCCAATCCTTCCTGCCAGATCCATAGAACCCTCATGAAATCCATCACACGCCAAGGCACCGCCCCGGTGGGCCGCCTCCTGCTTCAATACTCGCTTCCCGCCGTGGCGGCCTTCCTGTCCAACGCGATCTACCAGTTCGTGGATCGCATCATGGTCGGGCGCGGCTTGGGGACGGAAGCGATGGCCGCGGTCACCTGCGTCTATCCGCTGACCATCCTGACCATGGGGGTCGGACTGCTGCTCGGGACCGGCACCGGAACCAAGATTTCCACCTTCCTGGGCCAGGATCGCAAGGACGATGCCGAGGCCGTGTTGGGCCAGTCGGTGCGCATGGCCCTGATGTACGGCACGATCCTGGCCGCAGCGCTGATCGTGTTCGCGCGGCCGATCCTTCTGCTCTCCGGTGCCGAAGGCGCGGTACTGGAATTGGCCATTCCCTTCCTGCGCGTCACGGCGGTGGGGCAGGCCTTCCTGATCGCGATCGTCTCCATGGGAAACATCCTGCGCGTCCAGGGCCGCCCCGGACTGGGGCTGGTCTTCATGGGAACAGGAAATGTCGTGAACGGGTTATTGGTGTACATGGCGATCTTCGTCCTGGATTGGGGCGTGACCGGCGTGGCGCTGGCCACCACCGTCACCATCGCGCTCAACGCGGCGGCCTTCGTTGCCTTCGTGCAGAGCCGCCACAGCCTGCTTCACATCCAGCGCAGGCACCTTGGGGCCAACCCCGAGATCGCGCGTTCCATCCTCAAATTCGGAGCCCCGATCCTGATGATGCAGGCTCTGGGAATGGTCGTGTTCCAGGCCGCCAACCACGGAGCCTTGGCCCTGGGCGGGCCGCGAGGCGTGGCGATGGTGGGCGTGATCAATACCGTGAGCATGCTGCTGATCTTTCCTCTGCTGGGGGTGGCGCAGGCCATGCAGCCCTTGATCGCCTACAACCGCGGCGCGGGGAACTTCGATCGGGTCAGAACGATCCTCGGCCTGACCCTGGCCTGGACCCTGGGCATGGGAGTCTGCTTTTCCGGCGCGGTGCTGTTGGCCCCGGGACCCGTGGCGGCCCTGTTTTCCCGCACCGACATCCAACTGATCGCCCTGGTGAAGGACGGCTTGCCGTGGTTCATGGCATCGGTGGTCCTGTTCGGGGTCCAAGGCACGGCGTCACATTACTTCCTGTCCATCCAGCAGCCCGGAAAGGCCGGAATCCTGCTGATGGGCAGACAGATTCTGGCCATCCCTCTGTTTGTGATCCTGCCTCGGCTGTGGGGATACCAGGGACTCTACCTCGTGGCCATGCTCTCGGACATCCCTTTGGCGCTGGCCGCGGCCTGGATGCTGCGCCAGGAATGGATCAAGCTGGGCAAGCAAGCCGACACCGCGACCGCCGGCGGAGAGCAGGCGGAGCGCACCGCTCCGATCGATCGTTCTTCTACTTGAAATCCATGTTGATCCACACCGACCCCTCGGTGATGTGGAACCCGCATCCCACCTTGGAATACTTGGCGTTGGTCATGTTGATGTAGTGCCCGTGCTTGGAAAAATCCTCTCCCGGGCCTTCCTTCCACATCGATTCGATGCAGCGTTCCATGGCCCCTTGGGGTCCACCCACCGCCGCGTCGGCGAACCAACCCGGACAGGTGTTCTGGGCGGACTCCTTGCACATCCCGAAGTTCCCGTGAGCCTTGCCGGACTTCGCGTCCAGGGCGGCCTGCCTTGAAAAACAGGTGGCGGAATCCGTCCAGGCGGCCAAAGCCTTCAAGGAGAGCGTGGCGCGCCAGGAATTGATGGTCTCCAGACAGAGGGCATCCAGCCGTGCGCGGTCGCCGGGCATGGTGGAATCGATGGCGACCTTGCCCAGGCTGTCGTGCCCGGTGGAATCGACCGTCCCCGTGCCCGTCGGGCCACCACCGGATGAGTGGTCGCAAGCGAGGAAGAACCCAAAAAACGCGAGCAATGCACCGCTTCGCGGAAGGTTCGATGAAACAGTTCCCATCCCGAGAGGGTACCACCGTTTGCGCATCCGGGAATCTCGATTGCTAGGATTTGCGCTGACAAACCCGCCGCCCAGGAACGATGGAGGAATCCGACCCATGGAACAAGCACGCAATATTCTACGCCTCGTCGCGTTTCTGATGGTCGCCGCTCTGGTGGGCATGGGCGTCATGGCCTACCGGTTCAAGTCTTCCGGTAACCGATTCGGTGGCATCGGCCGCTACCAGAATCGCCCTTCCAACGAAGATGCCTGGAAATCCTTCGACACCCTGAAAAGCCCCGCCTACCCGGCGCTTTTGGGCACCGTGTGCGCCCGGACCCCACCTGGAATGGAATGTGGCAGGATCTTGCTGCCCACCGACGAACTCCATCACGTGCTGGTGACCTTTCGCGATCCCGAAGTCCACACCGAGCCGAACAAAACCGAGCCTGTGACCATGTGGGCCAACGCCCTGCAGCAGGAGACGGATCTTCCGCTGGCGGGCAAGCTCCACCCCAAATCCACCCTGGCCGAGGCCCTGGTGGCCTGGAACCAACTCAACCAGGAGCGCCAGCAACGCCAAACCGCCGACAGCTTGGCCCGTGCCCAGGGTATCCAAGTTCCTGCACCGCAATGACTGGCTCACCGCTCGCCCTTCGAGACGGCGGCTTCGCCACCTCCTCAGGACGAACGGTTGATTCACTGATGTAAGATCAGCAAAGGGGAGCAAACAGACCGTTCGTCCTGAGGAGCCCATGAAATGGGCGTCTCGAAGGGCGAACGGCGCTCTGGCTGCCGGTCAGTCCTCGAAGGAGTTGCGCAGCGCTTCGTGCCAACAGGGCAGACGGATTCCAAAATCGCGATGGAGCTTGGACAGATCCATCCGCGAATTCATGGGCCGCGCGGCCTTGGTGGGGTAGGCGGTGGTGGGAATGGCAAGCAGGGACTCCAGCACCTGTTCGGACTTCTTGGGGTCTTCCTCGAAGATGGCCTTGGCGAATCCGTGCCAGCTGGTCTCTCCACCATTGGCCATGTGGTAGATCCCGCTCTGGGCTTCCCACCGCGCCACCGCCAGGGCCGTGGCCTCGGCGATGTGGCGGCTCCAGGTGGGGGCACCCATCTGGTCGTCGATGATCTTGAGCTCCTTGCGCTCGCGGGCGAGCTTGAGCATGGTCTTGACGAAATTCGCCCCACGCGTGCCCCAGACCCACTGCAGGCGGAAGATCAGATGCTGCACGCCCGTGGCAGCGATGGCCTCGTCCCCTTCGAGCTTGGTGCGACCGTACACGGACAACGGACCCGGAGGGTCGGTTTCCACCCATCGGCCGTCCTTGGCGCCGTCGTAGACGTAATCGGTGGAAAAATGGACCATGCGCGCGCCCAGACGGGCGGCTTCCTCGGCCAACACCTTGGGGGCCAGCGCGTTGATGGCCTGACAGATTTCGACTTCGTCCTCCGCCTTGTCCACCGCGGTGTAGGCGGCGGCGTTGACCACCAGATCCGGCGCCACTTCGCGCACGATCGGCCGCAGGGTTTCCGGCTTGGTCAGGTCGATGTCGGGAAAGTCGAAGGCGACGATTTCGCCCAGGGGAGCCAGGGTGCGGCGCAGCTCCCAGCCAACTTGTCCACGGCGGCCGATGATCAGGATCTTGTTGTAGTTCTTCATGGTTACCCCGATTTAGAAATTTGCCGCGTCCTCCAGATCCATCCCGGCAGCGCCAGCAGGAACAGGAGGTTGGATCGAAGATACCGACCCACCAAGCGGAGCGGGTCCTGGGCCAGGCGAAAGGCCCATTCCAAGCATACATCCTGGGCCCATTTCGGGGCCCGGCGCCGGCGCCCCAGCCAGACCTCGAAGGCGTTGCCCACCCCCAGCAGACAAGCATCCACATCGCGCACATCGGCCATCCAAAGCTCCTGTCGGGGGCAACCCAGGGCCACGAACACCAGCTTGGCGCCGCTGCGACGAATATTGTCCGTCTGGCGCGATCGTTCGGCGACATCGAAGGGAGCGAACGGAGGGGCATCGGCCAGCACCAGGCGAAGCTCGGGCAGATCCCGGGCCACCTTGGCGCGCAAGGCCTCCTGCAGTTCGGCCGTGGTTCCGAAAAACCCAACGGGAACCCCAAGGCGGGAGGCCGCTTGCAGGAGGCGCGGGAATGCCGCCATCCCCTCCACCCGCCTTTGGCCGGGAGCGAGGGTGCGCAGCAAGCGGACGATCGGCATGCCGTCGGGACAGACGAGATCCGCACGTTCCATGGCCGACCTCAGGGGAGCGTGACGCCACGACTCCACCACCATGTGCACGTTGGCGAAGCAAACCATCGACGGTCCCGGGGTGGCGGCCAACCGGAGGATTTCCGTGTCCATCTCTTCGATCGTGCCCGCATCCACTGGCGCATCCATCACCCGGTGGCGAGAAAGGCTCACCCACGCGCTCCGGGGCGATCTTCCCACGCGCGCAACGTGGCCAGAAACGCCCCCGCATCGCTGGATCCCACCAGGGCCTCCACCGTGCCGGGATCCAGCCGGGCCACGGCCGCCAAGGCCCGCACATGGGATCCGGCCTTGGCGGGAGGGGAGGCGAGGAGGAACACGAGCCGCACGGGCAGACCGTCCGGAGAAGGGAAATCGGTTCCGGGAGAGTGGACCGCCACGGCGATGCGCAGGTCCGAGAGCGACTCGCAGCGCAGGTGCGGGATCGAGACGCCCAATCCCACCGAAGTGGCGCCCTGCTTCTCGCGCGCCCAGGTCCGCTCCAGGAACACGGCGGGGTCGCCTTCGTGCCAATGCCGACAGATCCCGTCCACAAGCAGAGGCAGGATCGCGTCGCGGTGCGGCCCGGCGGAAAGGAACACGGTGGATTCCGACAGGTGGTCGGAAAGCCTCATCCGCGTGTTTCCGGGGGTGGGCTCCATCAGAAGTCGGCTCCCAGACTCCAGTACTGGACGCTTCCGTCGAAATTGTCCGGCTGGATGTTTTCCGGCGCCCCCGTGGGCTGGGTGAACGGCCACGCCTGGCTCCAGCGCAGCACGAAAGCTCCCAGGTTCAGCCGCATTCCCCAGCCGCCACCGATCCCGCCCTGGTCCAGCAGGCGATGGGAGGTCCAAGCGCCGCCCGCGTCCAGGAAGATCGAGCCCATCAGGTAGCGCACCGGTGGCAGCAGGACCCCGAAGCGGATTTCCTCCACCAGCGGGAAGCGAAACTCGACGTTTCCTGTCAGGAGCTTGTTGCCCCGAAACTGCGCGTAGCGGTAGCCGCGAAGCGGGACATCGGTTTCGGCGAAATAGATCCGGTCCAGCTCGGGACCGACGTTGTGGCGGTTGAAGTGGTAGTTGAGCGTGAAGTCCTCGCCACCCAGAAGGAAGCGGTGCGGGTTTTCGCCTCCCGTCGCGAACGACTGCCCGGCCGAGAGCCTGAAGGCGAAACCCGAGATCCGTCCGATGGGCAGGTAGCTGCGCACGTCGGCGCGCAGGCGGGAGTACCCATAGACGGAATTTGGCCAATCGCTCATCCAGGCGCCAAGGAAAGCCGCGCGGGTGCCGTCCCACGGCCCCGTGGGTCCCCAGAGGACGTTGTCGAACACCCACTCGCCTTCGGAGCGGACCCATTGGAGATCGCGGTCGGACGCCGAGCGCAACGGGTCGTATTCCAGTTGGCCGGCCGAATCGAACCGTTGGGCTTCGCGCTGGATCCCGCCCCACTCGACATTGGCGCCCAGGCGGTGGAACAGCGAAAAGGGGCGCACGGCGGAAAGCCCAAGGCCCCAGAGGCGGTCGGCGTACAGGTCGGACACGATGTCTTCGTCGGTGACCAGGTACGAGCCCGTGAAGGTGCGCGAATGGCGCACCGAAAGGTGCAGGTCCGTGCGCCAGGGCAGCCATCCATAGCGCAGGAACACGTTGGCGTTCTGGAGATCGCCCTGGAGGCTGGCCATCAGGTCCACCGTCTGGTCGCCCATCAGGTCCGAAAGCGTGAGCATGCCCTGCCCCGCCGTGCCCGCGTAGCTGGAAAAACCCATGGCCACGGCGGCGTGGTCCACTCCCCACGAAGCCTTGTAGGGCCGGGAAGTCGGACGCACCGCGGGAGCGGCCGGACCGAATTTGTCGAACACGGTGGTGTCCACCTTGGGACGATCCGCCACCATCGCGGGAAGCGATGCCGACCTGCTGCGGCTGCCGAAGAGTCGGTCGGCGGGAGCGTCCGGATAGGCCGATCCCGTGTCGCGGATCCGACTCCGCGCCGAATCGCGGGAGGCCCGTTTTGCGCTGTCGCGGTCCAGGGTGTCGAACCGGAAACTCTCCAGGTTTTCGCGCACCAGGGGTCGGAACAGATCCAGTTTGCCCTGCGCGGTGGTGCGCACGAACCGCGTGGGAACCATCAGGGAATCGGCGATGGTGCGCGAAGCGTCCACCACATACAGGTCGAAGGCCCCGCCTTCGAACAGCGAGAGCACCACCTGGCGTCCGTCGCGGGAGATCTTGGGCGACTGGACTCCGGAGAGGAGGTTGGTGACCGCGCGGATCGCGGGGCGCTCGGACAGGGGCGATTCCACCACGTACACCTGCGGAAGCCCGGTCCGGTCGGAAAGGAAGGCCAGACGGGAACTGTCATCGGCGGCTCCTCCCCACGAGGGCCGCGTGCGGTCGCCGCCCGGAACATCCAACCGGCGGCGCAGGCCCGATTGGAGGTCCATGAGCCAGATCGACCGGTCTGTGGCGGGCCGCCCCGCGGTGTCGGCTTCGGACGACCACGCGATCCACCGGCCGGAGGGCGAGAACGCGGGCTCGTCGTCGTCGGTGGCATCGTTGGTCAATTTCCGGCATTCGGCGCGCTCCACCTCGCACATCCAGATGTCGGCGCGACCGTCCTTGAGGCCGCGAAACGCGATGCGTTTTCCGTCCGGCGAGAACTCGGGATTGGAAAGCGCGTCCAGATGCGGATCCAGCGTGCGCCGCACCCGCCCCGACTTCGCGTCCAGGATGCTCACGACGTTGCGCCCGAGGCGCTGGGCGGCCACGGCGATCCGTTTTCCGTCGGGCGACCAGGAAAGCCCGCTGCGAAACGGACTGAACGATTCGTGCGAGGGCGTGCCGCCGCCGCCCAACAGGCGTTTGGGTTGTTCGCGGGGGAGCTTTTCCACTTCGCCCGCGTAGAGCCCCTGGCGCGATCCGCGATCGGAAAACCAGGCCAGACGCGATCCATCGGGAGAAAGCGCCGGCTGCACGTTCCAGAAGCTGCCGTCCTCGCCGGCCCGTGTCATTTTCCGTCCCGCCCCGGATCCGTGTTCGCGCGTGCCCAATTCCGGCCAGTAGGCCCAGCGCAGTTCCCGGATCCATTCCTCGCCCGCGTCGCGCAGGCTCACCCGCGTCACCCTCAGGAAGGCGCGTTCCAGGTCCTTTTCACGCAAGGTCTCCGACACCAGCTTCTTGACGGTCCCCTCCCCGAAGGTGCGGTCCAGGTAGAACAGGAAATTCTGGCCGGCCCGGTAGGCCAAAAAGCCCTGCATGTCGGTGGTGGGCATGGGCAGGTAACCGGAGGTCACCGCGTCCATCAGCCAAAGCTCGCTAGGCCGGTCCCATCCGTCCAAGGAGACGTATTCCGCCAAGCCTTCCGAAAACCACAGCGGCATGTTCGTGCGCATCAGCCCGCTGATGCGGCTGCCGTTTTCCTGGCGCAAGGCGTCGAACATGACCGCGTGGACCATCTCGTGGAGCAGGACGTGGTCGAACTGCTTGTAGGAGCCCTCGAAGGGGAGCACCACGCGGTTGCGAAACGCCTCGGTGAACCCCCCGATCCCTTCCTGCAGGATCTGGTCGGTGACGTTGGTCTGCTGGAACTGCGGATGGCTTCCGTAGATCACGAACGGCACCCGCTCCTCCAGGTGCATGCCCGAGCGACGGACCAGTCGGTCGTAGAAGGATTCCAGGCTGTCGGCGGCGCGCGTGGCGATGGAATCGGATCCTGGCGCGAAATGGATGTCGAAGTGGCGCGTGGACACGACCTGCCAATCGAAGGTCTTGTACTGGACCTTGTTCTTGCCAAACCGCACCTGCCCCATCGCCAGGGAGGCCAGCAGGCAAACGGCCAGAACCAGCCTCACGGCGCCACCTCCTCGCGCATGGCCAGGTCCACCGCCTTGGCCACTCCGGAAAACCAGGTGCTGTTCCAGGCCGCCGCGGCCGGCACGCTGCCCAGCAGGCAATCCAGGACCTGCCAGGAAACCTGCCCCGGCGCCACGGCTTGCGCCCCGTCGTGGCCGTAGGCCCAACCTCCCCCCACCAGGGCGGCGGCCACCCTCCAGGCCTCGGAGCCATCCCCCATCGGAAAGACCGCGCTCTGCACGGGACCGTCCCAAGCGGAAAGCAGCCTCACCAAGTCGGGTCCAGATTCTGTCAAATCCAGCAGACGCCCAGTCCATTTGGCCACCTTGGCCCCGGTGCGGCGGGCACGCTCGCGCACCAGCCGGATCTGTTCTTCCATCTCGGCCGATTCCACGGGACGGAAACTGTGGCGGCTCACCAGGTGGCGCACGTCCGGCGCCTTGTGCTGGAGCAAGGCCAACAACGGCTCGAAGTCCGGCGCGTCGTCTTCCAGATCGATCATGTCCCAGCCCCGGAAGGCCAGGAGCTTTTCAAACATTTCTTCGCGCGAGAGCCATTCGGGCCACTGCCCCCCGTCGCAGGTGCGCCGCAGCGTGCCCACCAGCCGGGCGGAAGGAAAAGCCCGTTCCACTTCGCGGCAACGCCCGATCCAATCAACCGGATCCAGCAGATCCAAACGGATTTCCACCCGGCGCACCCGGCGCCGGGCGGCGGGCGTCAAGGCCAATTCCTGTGGAGGCCGGGAAAGGACCAGGATCGCCGTCGGTTGGAAATCGCTCATGGGAATCAAAGCCTAAAAACTGGTAGGGCCGATCCGGAGGTCTTTCAGCCGAGTCTTCCTCTGCCGGCTCCCAGCGCGAAGGCGTTTTCCAAGGCGGTTTGGAGCCAGGTGCGAGCCTGGTCCACCGCTTCGCGCAGCGCGCGCCCCTGGCTCAGGCCTGCGGCGATCGCCGAAGCGTAGGTGCAGCCGGTACCGCGCGTGTGGACGGTGTCCACTCGTGGGAAGATCCATTCGCGCAGTCCCTGTTCGTCGCATAGCACATCGATGGCCAGATCCCCCTCCATGTGCCCGCCCTTGACCAGCACGGCCCCGGCCTTGGACCGGTACCAGAGCTCTTCGGCGGCCTCCCGCATGTGCCCCAACGTGGCGATGGGGCGATCCAGCAACAGGGAAATTTCGTCCAGGTTGGGCGTGAGGAGCGTGGCCATCGGGAAAAGCCGGGTCCAGGCAGCATCGATCGCCGTCGGCGACAACAGGGTTCGCCCTCCTTTGGAGGCGATCACGGGATCCACCACCAAGGGCAGGTTCCGGCCCGCCAGAACATCCGCCACTGCCCCGAGCACCTGGGCATTTCCCAACGCGCCGGTTTTCACCGCGGCCACCGGGAGATCATCCAGCACGGCGCGAGCTTGGGCTGCCACCCAAGAAGCGGTCAAGACCTCCAACCCGTGCACTCCCAGCGAGTTTTGGAAGGTGACCAGACTGATGGCGGCCGCCCCGTGGACCCCGAACGTCTGGAAGGTGCGCAGGTCCGCTTGGATCCCCGCGCCGCCGCTGGGATCCGAGCCCGCGATGGTCAAACAAACCGGCATCATCCAATGGAACCTAGCACACGCGTGCGATCTTTGCATTTTGCCGGGAGTGGTGATCCTCCAACTGGCCCTCCAACTTCTCGCCTCCGGGCCGCCGGACACCCTCTGGCACCCGGTCGCATTTCCCGCTTTCCAAACGGCTTCGCGTTTGGCGCTTTCCGGGCGCTACCGGCAAGCCGACAGCGTCGCGCTCTCGCTGGAGCGCACCTTGCGCAGGGAAGGATCGCTCCTGCGCGCTTCGGTGGATCTCACCGCTTTTTCCGATCTGCACGAATCCGCCCGGTTGGAATCCGCCCGGTCCAAGCTGGCGGGCTTGGGAAAGGATCTCTCCGACCCGGTATCTGCGCGTGAACGGTTCCTTCTGGTGATGGTCCAATCCCAGGACGCCTATTTGGCCACGCTGGAATCGAGTACGTTCACTGCGGCCCTCAGCGGCCGCAAGGCGGCATCCCTCGCCCAGGACTTGATGGACGAAGGCTTCCAGAATCCCGATCTGCAGGGAATTCTGGGGGGCTACCTGTTTTGGAAGGCCCACTCCCTGGGCGCGCTGGCCGGAGCATTTGGAGGCGACACCCGCGACAAAGGCCTGGACTGGACCGCCCGCGCGGCGACCTCGAGCTCCCCTTTTCACGAGGTCTACCGCACCTCGCTTCTGTGGATGCGCTTCGAGCGCAAGGAGTTCCCGCTGGCCTTTGCCGTGGTGAAGGAGGCCCGTGCGAACCTCCCGGAAAACCGGCTGCTACGCCAGGCCGAAGGCGACATCCTGTATCGGATGGATCGCCGGGCCGAGGCATTGGAAGTGTACCGGACCAGTTTCCTGGAGTACCGCGGTTTGGAGCCTTTGCCGGTCAACCGGATCGCCGCCGCCGGAAACCTCGCTCGCATCCACGAAGCGATGGGACACGCCGACTCCGCCCGGGCCTGGATCGACACGGTCGATGCCAGCCGGTATTCCAAGGTCCGCAAGTGGCTCCCCCCTTCGCTGGTGCGCGAACTGGAACCCGTTCGCAAAAGGCTCAAACACCCATGAACGCTCCCGCCATGCACTCCGCCGACCTCGTGGTGGTGGGCGCCGGCACGGGTGGCTGCGCGGCCGCCCTCACGGCGCGCCAAAGCGGGCTGTCGGTGATCGTCCTGGATCGCAGGCCCTACGCGGAGATCGGGACCAAGGCGTGCGGCGACGCCATGGAAGGCGAAGAGATCCGTTGGTGCAAGGAGGTGCTGGGGGTCGATCTTTCCAGCGCGATCCTGAAATCGGGGCTCGGCGCGCGCATCACCACCTCCGATGGCAAGGACAGCCTGGTGCTGGGGCCAGAGGTCTGCTCGCGGGCCATGGTGGACCGCCCCGCCATGGGCAAGCTGATGCTGGAACGCGCGATCGAAGCGGGGGCCGTGTTCCACCCGGAAACCAAGGTCTTGGGCTGGATCGTGGAAGACGGCTTCGTGCGCGGCGTCGAGACTCCCTCGGGGCCGTTTCGCGCCCGCCTTTGCATCGATGCCTCCGGTGCGGTTTCCGGTTTGCGCGAACGTGTGGAAGCCCCGTCGCCGCTGGAACGAAAAAGCCACCCCTCGCGCATGGCCTTCGCCTACCGGGAAATCGCCACGGTGCCGCAGGGTCTGCCCCACCCGGACGAAATCGAGCTCACCTACGATCTGGGGCAGTCCAACGGCGGGTACGTGTGGTACTTCCCCAATGGCCAGAACCGCATGAACGTGGGGATCGGCGGGGCGGTGGCCGCACTGCCTTGGGCTGGCCGCCTGCAGGCGCACGGCCGCTCGTGGGACAGAACCTGGCAGCGGGAATCGGCCGCCGGGGCGTTCCTTCCCGCCCGCACCTTTCTTTCCTGCGCGGCGGCCCCCGGCTACATCGTCTGCGGCGACGCGGCCTGCTGCGTGGGACCGCTGGACGGCGCCGGAATCCATTCCTCGCTCTTGTCCGGACATCTCGCCGCCCGGCAGGGCGCCCAGGCGCTGGCGGGCGGCGGTCAGGCCACCCTGGAGTCGCTTTGGCCCTACCACCGCGCCTATCTGGGCTACCGGTGGGGCCAGATCCACGACCACGGCGCGGGGATCTCGGCCCAGGAGGCGCTGCGCCCTCTGCTGCAGAAATTGTCACAACGCGACTTCGATGCCCTGGTGCGCCTTGCCGACCCGCGCACGGTCACGGCCCTGTATTCCACCTCCTGGAAATCCGTGGGGCCGTTCTTGGCCATCCTGGGCAAGCTCGCCCTGCGCCCGCGCCTGGTGACAAAAATCGGCAAATCCCTGTGGCGAATGACCCGCCTGCGCTCGCACCTGCTGGCCTTCCCGCCAACTCCCCGGGAACACCCTGCCTGGGAGCGAAAACTGCGCACGCTCCTGGCGAAGGCGGGCGTGGAGGTCTGAAGCGATCGAGCCACCAATTTTGGCCAAGGAATACCCATGAAATCGGGAGTGCGAAGATGCTGACGACGCGAATGGCAGGCCTGGCGCTGTGCGTTCTGAGCTTGAACGCCTTCGGGGCAAGACCGACCAAGGCGCTCAGCGAGGAGAAGATGGACCTCCTCTCCGACGACCTCGTCGAGGCCATATCCAACAGCTCCCTCAAACAGGTAAGCACCCTCCTTTCCAACGGAGCAGACCCGAATCGAATTGGGCGGCAGGGCATGTCGCCGCTGGAGTTCGTGGTACGGTCACGCGACACCGTCTTGCTGGCCAAGCTCCTGGATGCCGGAGGCAACCCCGACTTGATCGTCTCGGTGAGAGACGTGCCGGGCAAGAAGATCCCCCTTCTGTTCCTGGCCGCTTGCCATGACCAATCCACCGTAGCGCGCATCCTGCTGGACAGGGGGGCGGACGCGAAAAGCCAGGTGCACGGCGTGACCGTTTTCTCCATGGCTGCTCGATGCGATCAGCCTGGCCAGTATCGCTTCTTTTCGCAGCGACTCGAGCCGCCCTCTCCCGAGGCACGCAAGCACCATGCCTCGGTGGCCGCCGCGCACAAGTCCTGGTCGATCCTGGAGATTTTCCGACAGGATTCCATCTCCCTGGATCCCGACAGCATGGCCGCGGGACTGACGAAAGCCACCTACGATAACGACATGGCGAGCGTCCGGAAATACCTCGACCTTGGCTCTCCAGCCGATCACAAGCGCCGCCATTCCGATTCCCCTTTGCTCATCGCCACCGTCAAGAAGCAGGAGCGACTCGTGCGAACCCTCCTTGAACACGGCGCCGAAGTCTCCTTTCCAGGAGAACGGGGGAGTACCGCGCTGATGGTCGCCTCCAAGGACCATGACACCGCCATCCTTTCCTTGCTCCTGACCCACGACCGAAGTGTTGGCGCCGTGGACGACTATGGGCAAAACGCCTGGTACTATGCCTCCCTGGAGGTCTTCCCGCTCCTTTCCCGGCACAAGGTCCCGTGGGACGTGAACGATCGCGAAGGCAGATCGCCTCTTTCGTATGCCTGCGCCAACCACAAGTGGGAAAAAGCGCAGGCTCTGTTGGAGCTGCGCCGCAACCGCATCGATTCCAGCCTGGATGCCCAGAACAGCCTTTTGCAATGCCTGCAAGGCGGGAATCTCGCCCTGGCCCAGCGCATCCTGGACGCCAAAGCGCCGCTCAATCTGGTGCCTCCTGGCGGACCCACTCTGCTGCAGCAAACTTTGCGGACGACTTGGGATTCCAAACGTGCCGATCCCACCACCTGGCTTCTCTCCCACGGGGCCGATCCCAATCTCGCCAACGCTCATGGCCAAACCCCCTTCCAAACGGCCTTGGATGCTTCGCAGTGGTTGCCTCTGGCCAACCTGATCTCCTACGGCGCGAAAGGGGACCTCGCTGCCGTCTCGTACCAGGTGGTCGTGGCCAGCGCCGAATCCGGAAACGACACCCTGCTGAAATCCGTCTTGGAGCAAGGCTGCGACATCAACGGGATCGACAATCCCTTCGAGCGCACACGCAAAACCTACGGAGTGAACTTCCGTCGCTCGGTGGGGACTCCATTGGTCCACTTCGTACGGGAATACAAGCCGGAAATTGCCAGAAAACTCCTGGCCTTAGGCGCCAACCCCAACGTCAAGGACACCAGCGGCGTTCCCGCCCTGTTGACCGCGATCGGATTCTACCAGATCGAAACCGTCCAGGCCCTGCTCGAATCCGGCGCCGACGTCGATGCAAAGGACGCGCAAGGCCGAGGGTGGCCTGAATACCTCAAAAAATTCCCCTATGACGAAATGAAAGCCATCCTGAAGGCCCGGGAGGTCAAACCGTGAAATGCACCGTCGCATTTTTGCTGTTGTGCCAGATCGCTTTCGGCAACCCCCTTTGGAATGCGTTGGAGTCCAATCGCCCCGATCAGGCGAAAGCGCTTTTGCAAAGCGGGTACCACGTCGACTCGTCGGAGGCCGACGGCTCCACCGCGCTGCTGCTGGCCAGCGCGGCGACAGCGGATTCCGCCACCTTGGAATTCCTGCTGGCCAACGGCGCGGATCCGAACCTCGCCGACTCCGCGTCGGAAACTCCTTTGATGCGTGCCGCGCAATCAGGGGACCTCGCCAAGATCCGCACCTTGCTGCGATGGAAAGCGAATGTCGACATGGTGGATCGAGAAGGCGCGTCGGCGGTTTCCAGAGCCCTGTCCATGCGGAAAACGAAGGCGGCCGCCCTCCTGGTCCAGGCAGGCGCGAAGTTCGGCTTCGACGGACCGAATGCCAGACGTTTTCTGTCATACATTCTGGAGTCCGACGAGGAGACGCTGGCGCTCCTCCTGCCCGCGATCAAGGACCTGGACATCAAGATCTACGATGGCCAGGCGAAGGATTCCGCCCGCTACGAACGCATCCTGGTCTGGTCGGCGCGACGGGGCTGGACACGCGCCGTCTCGCTCGCCCTGTCCCGCGGCGCCGACCCGAATCTTCGCGACCGCGACTCGCTCACTCCCCTGGAATTGGCGTTCAAGAACGACCATCACGAGGCATTCGGCCTCCTCGTCGTCCGACAGCCCGCGTTGGATTCGGCCCTCGCGCGGGAATACCTCCAGTGGTACGTCAAGCAGGACGACGAATCCAACAGTTTGTCGTTTCTTGTCAAGAAAGGAGGAAGGGTGGATGTTCGCACGAACCAAGGCCTGACCCCGCTGATGGTCGCCGCCCAGAAGGGGATGGCGCTCAACATGAGGGTCCTGCTCAAATCGAAAGCGGACCTCTCCCTGCGGGACATCCAGGGAAGGTCCGCGCTCCATCACGCCATCGAGTCGAAGTGCGGCGAATGCGTGGACCTGCTCCTGGACAATGGCGCTTCCGCCAAGGTCCAGGACCGAAACCGCCTCACCCCTGTCACCCAGGCAATCCTCGCGTCGGACACATCGCTGGCACGGCGTCTGATCGCCAAGGGGGGGCGATGCATCGACGCACGGGCCCTGCACGCCTTCGTCGCCGACATGAAGACGGATTTTGGCACAGCCCAGTTCGTCCTGAACCGATGCAAGGGCCTCGACCTGGGGCAGACCTTGCTCCAGGCGGCGGCGCACGGAAACATGGACCTCGCCCGGGAGCTGATCTCGCGCAAGGCGAATGTCAACGCCCGCGACGAAACAGGGCGCACGCCATTGATGTTGAACGGCTACGGAGACAACCGCCAAGCGATCCGCGAGTTGCTGGAGGAAAATGGTGCGAAGCTCAATGCTCGCGACAACGAAGGAAACACCGCGGAATCGTATTACGAGGCCTTCAGGGGGGGCGACTGATCGAACGTTCCCAGTTCCACACCGCCCTTCCGTGGCTCTCCCGGGAATCCGGGAGCTTGACGACGGCGGCATCCTGCGGTAATTTTTCCGCCGTCTCTGGGGAGTAGCCGCTCTGCAATAAGGGAGGCTTGCGTCAACAAACTTGATCGATCCGATCATGGCGCAAGCAGCAACCGCTTGGCAAGACCACCGACCATGAAGCTTGCGCGCTGGCCAAGCTCCATGGTTTCTGGTTGCCAGCGGAGAATCAACCGTGATGAATGCGTTCCTGGTCTCCACTGGAATCGTCGCCTTGGGCGAAATCGGCGACAAGACCCAACTGCTGGCGTTCATGCTCGCCGCCAAGTTCCGAAGGCCCGCCCCCATCGTATTGGGAATCCTCGTGGCCACGATCCTGAACCACGCTTTGGCAGGGATCGTCGGCTCGTGGGCGACCACCTTGGTCAGCCCGTCTGTGCTGCGGTGGATCCTTGGCGGATCCTTCGTGGCCATGGCGGCCTGGACCTTGATCCCGGACAAGCTGGACGAAAAGGAAGCCAAGCTCGCCAAGTACGGGGCGTTTCTCACCACCCTGTTCGCCTTTTTCCTGGCCGAGATGGGCGACAAGACCCAGGTCGCCACCATCGCCTTGGCGGCGCAATTCAAGACGGTCCTTCCCGTGGTGGCGGGAACGACTCTCGGCATCCTGATCGCCGACATCCCCGCGGTGTTCATCGGGGACCGGGCGGCAAAAATTGTCCCGGTTCGGGTGGTTCACATGATCGCCGCCGCGTTGTTCGCGATCATCGGAATCGCCACCTTGCTGGGTGCCGGTTCCAGATTCGGTTTTTGACCGTTCGGGACTCGACTCGATCGCAAGCCATGGCGATTGCTATTGTGAAGAGACGGGTTTCGTTTGAAGCCCGTTTCAAAAGAGCCCGCGCATGTCCATCCAAGCGATCCTGTATACGCTCGAACCTGTGCTCCTCGATCCTGGCAGCAGCGTTCCGCGCAGCATCCAGGCCACCACTCCCTTCGGCCCGTTCCACGACGGCGAGCAGGTGACCTTCGAGGGATCCTTCAAAGGGGTCTTCGTGGTGGATCATGTGGAGCAAACCGTCTCCACCGGCGAGCCGGTGAGACAGAAGACCATGTTGTACCTGCGCACCCTGTAGGATTTCCGCGAAAGCGGCCTTTGCCGCCTTCTGTGGATCTCCGAGTTCTTCTGAACACAAAACACCTCGCAGCGAGCTGCGAGGTGTTGCCAGGGGTGTCAGCTCCTACTGGATCAGAATCTGCTTTTGAATGACCTGATTGCTCCTGGTGACTCTCACGAGATAAGTCCCCTTCGCGAGATTCCCACCGATCCGCAACGTCACCTGGGCTCCGGGCTGGAAGGATTGCGCCTCCAGCAGTTCGCCCTTCGCGTTGAACACGCCGACGGATCCCGCCGAAGTCAGGTGGCCGAGATTCAGGATGCCATTGGCGTACCCGATGGCCCGGGAGTCCTTCAGGCCGAACCTGCCCACTCCCGCCTTGACCGTCTTCTTCCAGACGATCGGGTTGCTCAGATCGGCGCTGTCCAAGGTGATCGTATCGATCAAGGTGTCCTTGACCGACTTCAGATCGATCAGGCGCAGCACGAACTTGCCGGAGATGCTGGTGGTGCTGATGCTGAACGCACCGTCGGCACCTGTGGTGTCGCGCGCCAAGGTGGATGCCCCCGCTCCCGTGGAGCGAAGCGACACGTACACGCTGTCCATCTTCGCGCCGGTGGAATCTGAGATCGTCCCGGAGATCACGATGGTCTTCGCCGGGATCACAGCCACCAGCGAAACGTTGATCGTCTTCGGGTCGGCCTTCACGGTATCCGTCACGCTCTTGGTGGTGTAACCCGTCGCGCTCACGCTGAGCGTGTAGGCGCCGGTGGTCACCCCTGCAAACGAATACAGACCATCCGCGCCCGTGGTGTCGCGCAATGTGGCCGCACCGCCGCCGGTGCCGCGCAAGGTCACCACTGCACCGTTGAGCGTTGTGGCACTGCCAGCGGAATCGATTTTGCCGCTCACCGTGGAGGTCACGATCGCCACCAGCGAAACGTCGATCGTCTTCGGGTCGGCCTTCACCGTATCGGTCACGTTCTTGGCGGTGTAACCCGTCGCGCTCACGCTGAGCGTGTAGGCGCCCGCGGCCACATTTGCAAACGAGTATAGGCCGTCCGCGCCCGTGGTATCACGGAGCGTGTTAGCACCCGCACCGGTGCCGCGCAAGGTAATGATCGCACCGTTGAGCGCCGTGGCACTGCCGGCCGAATCCACCTTGCCGCTCACCGTGGAGGTCACGATCGCCACCAGCGAAACGTTGATCGTCTTGGGGTCTGCCTTCACGGTATCCGTCACACTCTTGGCGGTGTAACCCGTCGCGCTCACGCTGAGCGTGTAGGCGCCCGCGGCCACATTGGCAAACGAGTATAGGCCGTCCGCGCCCGTGGTATCACGGAGCGTGTTAGCACCCGCACCGGTGCCGCGCAAGGTAATGATCGCACCGTTGAGCGCCGTGGCACTGCCGGCCGAATCTACCTTGCCGCTCACCGTGGAGGTCACGATCGCCACCAGCGAAACGTTGATCGTCTTGGAGTCCGCCTTCACGGTATCCGTCACGTTCTTGGCCGTGTAACCTGTGGCGCTCACGCTGAGCGTATAAGCACCCGTGGTCACTCCCGCGAACGAATAGAGACCGTCGGCGCCTGTGGTGTCGCGCAACGTGGCGGCACCCGCACCCGTGCCGCGCAGAGTGACGATCGCACCGCTGAGCGCCGTGGCGCTGCCGGCGGAATCGATCTTGCCGCTCACGGACGACGTCACGATCGCCACCAGCGAAACGTTGATCGTCTTGGGGTCCGCCTTCACGGTATCCGTCACGTTCTTGGCCGTGTAACCTGTGGCGCTCACGCTGAGCGTATAAGCACCCGTGGTCACTCCCGCGAACGAATAGAGACCGTCGGCGCCTGTGGTGTCACGCAACGTGGTTGCGCCCCCACCGGTGCCGCGCAGGGTGACGATCGCACCGTTGAGCGTCGTGGCGCTGCCGGCGGAATCGATCTTGCCGCTCACGGACGACTTCACCGCCGCAGGGACCGGCACCATCTTGATCACGATGCCGGAGGTATCGGATCCGAACAGCTCGATCGTGTCGGATTTTGTCGTGTACGCGGTGGAGCCCATGCTGGTCGCCCGCAACACCAACTTGCCTTTGGTGGAATCCGACGAAATGCTGAAGGTGCCGTCGGCGCCCGTGGTGTCCCGCGCGAAAGTGGTTCCGCCTGGAACTTGCAGCGAAAGCCGGACACTGTCCAGAGCCTTCCCGGAGGTGTCCCTCACGGTCCCGGAAATGGTGACGGCGGCATTGGCCGCTCCCACAAGTGCAGCCGCCAAAAAGCAGCCCATCATCAGTGTTTTTCTCATCTTGCACCTCTTCGTTTCGTGTGATCATTCCTGCGCCTTCATCACGGTGCCTTCACGGCAATGCATGCCAACGCCTCCTTTGGCAAACCAGGGAGAAATCGGTCGGGGTTGTGTCCCGGCACGGGCGTGATGATGGTTCGACGGAAGAACCCTTAGGCAACCACTTTCGAACCTCCTCCTGAACGCCTTCAACACTCAGGAAAAGGGCTTTGACTGGTCCGAATGTCTTTTCGGCGAAGTGTACACGGAGCACAGATTCCGTCTGTTTTGCTCCCAAACCGAGAGCGCCCCGGTTTTTCCGAAAATCAAACCGTTGCCATTTGCTTCCGACTGCGGATCTGAAGCCGTTCGGGCCAGTCGTAGTGCGCCTTTGCGGGGAATGGGATTCGCGAAGACTCCGGAGAGTTGGATGATGGCTTTGGCAACGACTTCTTCGCGTGGTCCGGAGCGACACTTCATCCGAAACGGTCGCGACCGTTCCGGACATCGCGACCAGACAAGGTTTTCCGGGTGCGATCCACCGAAGGAGGGTTCCGGCATGAAACCAGCTTCCATCCTTGCGACCATCGCTCTGGCCGCTGTGGCATCCCATGCCGCCATCAGCGACGCGCCCCTGACCGCAGAGCCACCGGTGGCACCCATAAGCTCTACAACTTCCTGGCCACCAACTATGGAGTCAAGACCATCATCTGGTATGATGACCGGAGATGTAGGCTCCGGGACACATGCACTGGAACTGGGTCGCGCGAAGGCGGGCGTGCATGTGGTGCGGGAGCGCTTGCAACTCCGGATCATCCCAACACCTCGCGATCGAGGATTCTCCTGCCTCCGAGGACAACCCAGGCTCAGATAAGAATACGATATCCGAATTTCAGGGTCGCCTCTTCGGCCAGGGCGGCGGCTTGCCGGGCATCGCAATCGGGCAGGACGACGATCTCGCGACCGCCTCGGTGGAGGATCTCGAAGAACCACCTCCTCTTCAGGACATCGTAGATCAACAGTCCCCCAATCGGAAGCGACATCAGCCCCGCCACAAGCACCTCCGACACCTCCGATCGCCCGGCGGCGAGAAGCCCCCCCAAGGCGACGAAGCATAGGCCGATAACCAATTGGATCCCTGGATGCTTCGAGGCCGCCCCCCGCTTCAGGTGGATGGTCTCGATGGCGTCCCGCCGCACCGTCGCGTACGGCTTGCCATCCTGGATCCCGGAAAACATCGATTCCGAGATGTAGACAGATTTCGTCTGGATCGATTCTTCCATGGCCCGGCTCCCTTTTCTCCGATGAAGACCTTCCGTGGTCGTTTCCCGATGGAAAACAACCCCCGTGCATCCCGACCCGCCACCTCGCAGCGAGCTAGAGGAGCCTCATTTCTTGGGACGGAGAAGGTTTTTCTTCTTGCGATCCTCGTACTTCGGCCAGCCGTAATCCCCCAGCATGTGCTCGATGCCGAAATCACAGTTTCTGGCGCATCGAAGGACATCGAAGGATCCTTCCTCGCATAGCTCGAGCACGCACTTCTTCAACAGTTTGCCAAGAAGGGGAACGATCTTGTCGTAGTCACCGCCGTCGAACATCCCCCATTTGGCGATGTTCTTGGTATTTCCCTTCAGATGGACTGTCCATTGTCCGTCGGGACCGGCTTTGGGCCGGGTATCGAAAAACACACATAAAAGCTTGGATTGATCGACATCGTATCCGATCTGGAGAAACCGGATGGGCTCGTGATCGGTCTGCGCGAGCTTTTTGATCCTCTGCAGGATGTACTTCCTGATTTCGTTCCGCTCGGCCTGATGATCCATGGGTATCCTCACTGGACTTGGGGTGGCTTGAAGAGCATTGGAAAAACTAGGACAAAGCAGCCTCAAAGCGCCTTCGGGGAGGTGGGCTGCTCATGGTTTCCGGGTTCATCCCACCATTCCCGAATTGGATCTCGATTTCGTTTTCGGGGGAATTCCAATGTCACACCCTGGGGCAGGTCCACCGGGCATTCCTCACCGACAAGGCCAGCGACTTTGCGGATTTCCCGGGAGCACCCGTCCATCCTGGACAATGATCTCGAAAGGGTTTTTCCCGTCGCCATTGGAACCGGAAACACGGAAGATCCTTCGTCCGGAAAGCATCAGGATCGTCTCGGCGGCACATGCGTCCGGGTGTTCTGCCGGAAACCGGCAACGTCGTTCGCCGGACAGCGACACGACCACACGCCCGCCGGAGTCGAGCTGGACTTGGATGGAATTCCAGAAGGAGAAGAACGATATCGCCACGAAGGAGTCGCGAACCGCGGCGTACAACGGAGCGTCAAAGTCTTCCTTGCAGTTTATTCGTCCCGAATAACCCCTCCAGGCAAATGGCACGTATTTCGTCTTCCCCATCACTCGCCTCTGGAAGTTTTCCACCCCGCGATAGGCCGCGGGATCTTCCCATGTACCGTTGCTGGACCTCTGCGCGAAACAAAAACGCACGGTATCGGATCCGTTGGTCCGCTCCATCCATTTGGGCTTCTTGACCTTCGGCACGGACTGCGCTGCCGCCGAAACAGCCAAAAGCTGTCCAAGTGGATCGCCCGCGCAAAGCGGGCCAAGGAGATGCAAGACCGCGATCACCGCCTTGCCGAGAAGACCATGAAGATGGATTCGGTGCATTTCTACAGGATAATCACGGAAGCCCGCCGCACCCGATGGCTGGCCAAGTCCAGCGACCTCTCCCCAGCCCTGGAGATTTTGCTGGAGCACTTGCCGAAGGGCTGGAGCCTGCTTGCCATCGAGGCCCCGCAGGGAACCTTCCACAGGAGCTTCGCCAACTTCCCGCCTCGGTAACGGCGGGAGGAGGGCTCACCCGGGGACAAGGGGACTGGGACCTCCAAACGATGCCTGTGGGGTCAAGGGGTCGTCCCGAACTGGATCTCGATTTCGTTTTCGGGGGAATTGGGCCCTGCCCAGCGGTGGTAGATCTCCCGGCTTTCGCTGGAGATGGACAGCCCCGCGGTTTTCATCTCCTTCACCAGCGGCTGGACGCCTTTGGTGAAGAAGCTCCGCATCGCGCCCTGGTAGTGGGCCCAGGCGCAAGGGAACGCTTCCAGCGTCCAGGTGGGGAATCCCAAGGTCACGCCTTGGGGCAGGTCCACCGGAAGGCAAAATTCCACCACATGCTTGTCGCTGCCATTTTTTGGCAAGTTGTGGTGGATGAAGATCCAGCTACCGCAAGGTTTGACTCCAGCCCGATCGACCTCACCCTGGATCTGGGCGAGGATGGAGGCGCTCGCCTCGCCCACCTCACGGATGGACAATTCCTGGCGCGAATAAACAACGGTGAGGGGATCGACAGTCTTGATCTGCATGGGGGGTGGTCCTGTGACTCTTGGCGATGCCTGCTACAGAGGGAAATCTAGCCCCGGGGTAGCGAGGAGACCATCCTCGGCCGCAGGGCAGACACCGAAAGTGTGACGAAGATCACATCCCTTCCGGAGTGTGATCTAGAGCCTGCGAGCAGCCCTAACCAAATGCTTCACAATTTGTCCATTTTTCTAGATGACGTGATCGTGGAGAATTTTTACCCCTCGATTACCCCTTTCGGCTTCAGATTCTCATTCGTCCCTCTTGAGGGCCAATTCGAACTTATTCCAACAAAATATTTTCCAGGCTTTCAATCAAACAAAGAAAACAACAAGAATGACATCAAATCGAAATAAGCTCAAAAAGATATTCGTGTTATGCATTCATTCTTTGGGTTGGCTCTTCCTAATCATGCTGCTGACCCCATCATCAGCTTCAGAATCCGCCAAAGAATACCTGCACGAACGCGATGATCGACTGCGCGGCGAAGTTTGGGATCTTCACTTCTGCTCCGACAACGATCAATTGTATCAGGCAACGATCTCCTATCCAGAATCCACCATTGTTTTACATCACGACCCTGAAAGGCCATCAGGGGACGAATACGTTTACCGACCAGGAAGAGGTGTAATTCTGGATGGCTATGCGGAAGGCCCATTTATGCCTCCGGGAAATGCTCCAACTAGTGGGTACACCAAAAGCTGGTGCACTGGAATCATAGGGTACCGCGGATATTTTCCAGACTCCCTTCGAATTTCGATCCAAAAAGACTCCAGGCTGGTGGGAGCATTCTACTACAATGGAATCAAACATCTTGCAGGCACAAAGGAGCGAAAATCAAATCGCACGAGAATTACATTCATTTACACCAAGGAAAAAGCCGTGAAAATTCTCGTCTCAGAGCGCCCTCGCATAAGTGAATTCCCCTTCGGCTTTGGGCTCGATGAAATGATCACTGAGTCTTTGCCATTTCTCCTATGGAGAGCATTTATTCCATGAAAACGAACCCTATTTCCAATCTATTCTCCTCAGTCAAATCAACACTCTTCCCTAACCGCATCGCACTCTCCATATTCTTCACGCCTTGGTGCATCCTACTTGCCATATTTACCTTACGACTATCCCCTCAAACCTGGGAGTTTTCCGATTTTTCACCCCTGAAAAGGCAGCCCATTTCATGGCGAGTTTTGTATTGCACAAATGACACCGTCGGCAATGACGGAAAAGTCTATTCCCCCAACCAAAAATCCTTCATTCTATATGGCGGAGCAAGAAAATCGCCAGAAATCTCTTCAAAATTAGTGAATTCGAGTGGCGAATCTGTCCTACCAGCATCGTACTGCAGCTTCGAAGATATTAGTCACCTTCCACTACCCGATTCGTTACGAGTAGTTTGGGGCAGAGATGGCAAATTTCATGACAGCTGGGTGACAGTGAGACCGCATTTGCAGCCTACAAAAGGGGTTTTCCGAAAGTATCAGTTTGCACTACTTTCCAATACTGATGGAAGAATCGAATTGATCGTAGACTCAACAGCAATATCTCAAATTATCAAATATCTGAACATCGGGTTTGGGGCTTTGCCCCCATCAAATGAAGATCATTCTCGGGCAAGCGTGTGGTAAACATTACGCTTGGCCCAAACTCCATTTTCCTGGACTCGCTGAAAATCATCGAAGACGCGCGGACGCCGGGCTTCATGCGCCAAAAGCTCGGAAACGAGAAGAACAACCACGTCAGCGCATGGCAAAGGAATTGACACATTTTGTAGACCATCCGAAGTCGTCCGATGCCGGATCCAGGTTCGACCAAGCCAGGGTAAATTCGATGGAAGACTTCGCCGAACACGGTCAGGACTTGATACCCCGGGAAGCTACCGATGACAGTTGACAGAAATTGGCGGAAAATCCGAGGATGGCTCGTCTCGATCTACCAAAAAATCCCCTTACCTTCTGGGACTCCTCGAGCTCTTGGTGTACTTGGCATTTTAGGGTGGATCCTTTTGCTGTGGCGCTTGGTTCCGGGCACTCCCGTCGAAGCCATCAAGGAAACCTTGCGCGAACGAGACGATCGTCTGCATGGAGAAATTTGGGATATCCATTACTGCATGGGAGATTCAGGTTGGAGCGAGGCCGAATTTTCCTATCCGGAACCCACCTTGGTCCTTGGCATGGATCGGGCATGCAGCTATCAAGTCACCAACTGCTTGGCAGTTGCAGAAGAAAGATTACAAACCCAGATAATCCTTGAAAACAAGAGATCGCTCCAATGAAAACAATCACCATCAACAGCTCCACCCTTAACAAGCCTTGGGTGTCAACCATCATATCCGTAACCGGCGTAATCGGATGGCTTCTCATCCTAAAAATCCCAACCCCTCAGAATCGGTGAATGATTTCAAAGAATACCTTCGACAGAAAGATGATCAGCGACACGGCGAAATATGGGACCTTCACTTTTCCACTGATTCAAGCCACCAAGACGTGCGCGCAAACATTTCATACCCCGAGTCGACCATTGTTCTGTATAGGCCCTACAAAAACGACAATGGCACCACCAGTTTAGACTCCACATTCCAATATTTGCCCGGGAGGGGCATGATCATAGAAAGAGCTAATGGCGGCCCCTTTTACCCCCCGGGAAATACCTCTGGCAAATGGAGGGTTAATGGTTATTGCTCGGGCAGAGTCGCCGCCCGCGGGCATTTTCCAGACTCATTGAAGGTGGAGGTCATACCCGATTCTAGAAAATCCATAGTGCATTGGATTACCGGCCTCAAGCAAGCTGCACCAAAAAAGATCATTCCATCCAATCGGAGGCGCATCACAATTGTCTACCTGGGCGGAGATCAGTTCAAAACCACCATCACGGAACGCCCCTGACTGGACCTGTATTCCTGTTCAGACTACGGCGATTACTGCAAAGACGAAACATGGGGAACTCTCTTCTTTGGAAGGCCTTCGGAAAATGATCCAGTTTCCTGTTAACATTCGTTTCAACGAATCCACAAACGGACGCTCCATAATTTCGTTGCGTGCTTGGCTATTAATATGCACCGCTCCATGGATATGTCTTTTTGTTCGACTTGCGATGTATCAAATCCCTTACACTTGGGAATACTCCCCTCTGCCCTTCCTAAAGGACCGACCTGTCCCCTGGAGTATCTGGTACTGTACAGAGGATAGCGCCGGAAATGAAGGAAAAATTTTTCTTCCCCAGGACTCCGCCTACATCCTCTACGGAGGCGCCAGGTACTTCCGGCCTCTCACCAAGGAAGAAGAAGAAAGTACCCGAAACCCTCCTCCATCCTATTGCAGTAAAGAGCGCTTTGAATCCTTGGCCTTGCCTGATTCTGTGCGACTTGTGTGGGACCTAGGCGGGAGAGCTCAAGAAAAATGGATTCAGGTCAAATCACAGCTTACCCCGAAATGGGGGATGAATCGGGAATACATTTTAGCCCTACGAAGCCGATACAATGACCAAGTGGACTTTTTCTCGGACCCCGGTTTGCTGGATCGATATATCGAAACCAGAAATGTCAGCTTTTCACGGCGGAATCCAGCAAACGAGCCTACCAAACCATATTCCGCTGTCTGGTGACACGATTTTCTGTCATTTTTTGTCAACCCATCTTCGCGCGCAGAATTCCAAGCTGACGCAAGCCGATCCAGCGGTAACTCCCCCACCTCTTTTCGATTCGACAAGCGCTCCAAGGATCATTCCGACCCCGATGGCGCCAGCTTCTTTCGAAACTCCATCGTGAGCCGATACTGCTCCTCGATCGAAACCAGCTCCCGATGGCACTTTTCGATCTCGCTTCCTTCTTTGCTCCACAGGAACGGGTAGAACGAAAACACCTGATGGCCCAAGGCCGCCTGGGCATCCTGCTGCCAGGTCTTCCAACGAAAGCCCTGGTAGAACTTGTCCAGGTCTCCATGGAAGGCCCAGTGGACAAATTCTGAATAGGTGGTGTCCAGGCACTCCCACTCCATGCGGTCCTGCGACAAGTAGTGAACCTTCCCCATCTTCGTTCCGAGTCCACCGGCGTTGACCGCGAAATACCCACCCAACAGATCGTCCGCGATCAACAGATGCGAGGGCGGCTGGCCAAGCTTGTGGATCGTCCTGCCCTGGTTCCACCCGAACAGCCCGCGATCCAGCCTGGCATGTCCCGAGCCGAGAATCCTCAGCCAACCATGGTCGACCAGGATCCCGCCTGTTTCATAGACGATCGCCCCCATGGGAGAACGGGTCGTCACCTGCATGCTCACCAGCTCCTGCGAAGCGCGATGGTCGTCCTTCGGCAGGACCTCCACCGCATTCGTGGCGGTCCGCATCCACTCTTCCACCAGACCCCAGCCTGGCTCCTCCAGATTGACCAATTCTTCCAGCGGCTTCATGGCTTCCTTTCCGATCCGAGGATCGATTTCAACAATCTAGGCCTGTAGGTTCCCAAGCCGCTCAGCTCCCCTGGATCGGGACGTTCCTGGCGGCGGGTTTCCAATCGATGTCCCTGAATCGAAAGCCTCGATCGCCCACATAGACGGATTCCGGGGCGGCATCCTGAGGAGCGAAGCGGAACCCCATCAAGGCTTTCGCCTCCAAGATGGAAGGCACAGACCACACCTGGTCGAAGAGTCCCGTGTCGGAGGATGTAAAGACCTTCGATCCTTGAGCGGATTTTGTCAGAGCGTAGGGACGGACATTCTGCCCTGGGTAGCTCTCGGACCCATCGGATATCCCCTTCCAGTGCGGTGGAGTCCACCTCGATTTCGTTGGTCACGGAAAGGTCTTCCAATGAGATCCGGACCAATCGACGATCGGAAGCACGGTATCTCCAAAGGGAGAGGCCCGGCGAGGCATCGCACTGGTACCCAACCAGCCGCCAAGCCTTGGGACTCGCCGGTGGTCCCCATCGCAGGAATCGAGCCTTCTTGCCCGAGCCGCGCATCGGAAGACCCGGAAACGCAAGGGCGTAGCTCCATACCTTGCCGTCCTTCGCGCTCGCGAAGCGATCTTGGCCGACCCCGAAGTGAATGGACGCCCCGCTCGGATCGTCCTCTCCCGCGAATTCCTCCCGCTCGATCGAATAGTACAGGGGCGGTGCCATTTTCCATCATCCCCCCAGTGGTATTCGACATGCGCATCGGGATCCTCGTCCGGTTCCACCGTCAATCCGACATCCCTGGGCGTTTTGTTCAATCCATCCAGCGGATCCTCGGCGATCCGAGCCTTGGGAGGGGCGAAGAATCCCAGGGAGTCGAACAGATTGAACCCTCCTTGACCCGATTCGATCGCGTACCAATCCAGGAAAAGCTTGACATTTTTGACCGATCCTCGAGATCGAGATCATGCTTCCACTTCAGGCTTTCGCCAAGGTCGAGGACAAAGGCGACGAAGGGATCCCAATCCTTCATTTTGGGATTGGCCCCCAGGTCGATCACGAGTCGGGGATGGTATCCTCGTTCGGGTATTTCCAGCTGAATCAGCGAAATGGAATGGCGCTTCAACGCCTCCATCGCCCCAGGCAATCGTCGTTCGACATCGGCCGGAGCCACGAAGGTGGATTCCGCCGACACATTGCTTCCAGGCGAGTCCGACGAACTGGCCTTCCGACAGCAAACAAGGCTCGCGATCGCGACCAGGAAAACAACGATTTTGATCTGGTCATTGCGGTTCATCCTCTATCTCCGTTCATCGACTAGGACCGCTCTTCGGGAGGCCTCGGGATCAAGAAGAGAATGCCCTCAAGCCAGGTTGCAAAGTCACACGAAGGGCAGAAGAAAGTGCATCGGCTGTCCCTTGAAAGGCGGCAAAGCAAATTAGCCTTTTATTGCGCGGGCATTTCCCGATGCGATCAAAAGGGTTCGTAAATGATTTTTCGATGGCCAAGGACACAACGTTCGTCGGCGACCACGTCGAGATCGATGGAGGACCTTCCTAGCCTGGCCGCACCTGCCGTCACACCAAACCCTCGCTCCGGATCCACCTCCCCAGCGCGCCGCATCATGCGCTTGGCGATCGGATGCCTGCTGGCTGTCGCCTCGTTCGCCGCAGCCAAACCAAATTCCACGGAGTCCGACATGCTCGATTCCCCCGGTGGCTTCACCCAGAAATTCGGTTCCCGCTTCAGGTTCCATTGGCTGCGGTCTTTCCAGAAAAAACATGGAAGCACCAGACCATCGAGGATTGGAGCTTCACTTCCGTGACCTTCAAGGAAACCGTGATGGATTCCAACGTGTTCGATCGGGTCACCTTTCGCGACTGCACGTTCGACGAGTCCAAGATGAACCATTCGCGCTTTCCGGGATTGCCGGTTCATCGGATGCACCTTCAAAGGCCAGCGTTGGATCGGTAATTTCTTCGAGCGGGGCGAATTCCGCAACTGTACCTGGAAACCGAATCCGATCAGCTCCGACCTCCCGGAATGGGAACGCAATACGTTCGATTCGCTGACCATGGATGGGATCACCATCAAGAAGGGCGCGAGCTACTGGGACTACAATGTCTTCCGCAAGGTGAAATTCGATCATTTCGATTTCTCCCTGCATGGAATGATCGGCGACGAATTCGCCTCCTGCGAGTTCGGCAAGGGATCCTGGGTCAAGACCGTCAACACAGTGGTCGACGAGCTGAAGTTCCGCGATTGCGTCTTCCGCCAGAATCCCGGCCAGGGAAGTGTTTTCGGAGGGGACTTCACGAATGTCCGGTTCGAAGGCGGCACAGATCTGGACGTGTGGGGCTCGATGCGGCAGGTGTGGATCGCACCGGGGGGAGCGGTCGCCTTGCAGAGGATTGAATCAAGCCGAATCGTCGGGAGCCACCCGTACGTCTCCTTCGACTCGGCCACGGATGTGGAGGTGGACGATGTATCGAAGGGAGGACGACTTGGAACGGTCAACAAAGGTGTCAAGAACCTGTCCATCCACAGGGCCGACGTCCAACGCGCCGTCCTCCACAGTCCCCTTTACGAAAATTGTCTGTTCGAGAATTGGGAGGTCCAGGAATTCTGGATCGGCAAGGACGCCACCTTCAGAAACTGCACCTTCCGGAACATCCATCACCAAGGAAGTGGTCGTGTCCGGGCCCGTGCATTTCGAGGGCTGCACCTTCCAGAACATGCGCCGGGACCCGGGGTCAAGTCCTTCTTCAACGAGGATCCTTCCGACTACCTGTTCCCCTTCGAGGAGTGAAGGGCGCCGCGGGATTCGGCAGCGGCACCTGGTCTGCCGATTTGCGTTGGATTGATTGCCGATTTCTGGCATCATCACCATCCGAAGATGGTTTGATTTTCTCGGAAATTTCCAGCTACGCTTTTCGCTGGCTGTTCATGGCGAGCTCTCTCGGTTGGAGGCGGAAGCCTACCAAGCACCCAGAAACGCCAAGAGCACCGCCACCGCGGCAGCGAGCGCGCCGACCACGAGTCCCCTGGGCCAGAACCGCCCACCCAGTCCGGAATTGAGGAGGAGGACCCCCATCACCAGCAGAAATCCGCCCCAGCTTCGATCGATCTTCGCCTGGGCCGCGCGGAATGCATCCAGGTCGAAGAGAAGAACCCCGTTTCTCTCCAACGAGTAGACAGGTATTGTCGCCTCGTCGCTCTGGAGATCGGGCAACCGTTTCCGGGCGACCTGGACCACCAAGCGATCCGATGCGGCGATTCGCTCCAGATTTTCCCCGCCCGCGGCGTTGGCTCCGGCGCTCTTCACGCCGAAAACGCAAGGATATTCGTTGGCAACCAGTCGGTACGGGAAGGGATTGCGAGCTCCCCGCTGTGGCGGACCTCCTGCCGGGCGGTGATCGTGATCGCCTCCAGATCGTTCGCGGAAATGTGCCCGGTCAAGCTGAACAGGAACCCCGCAAGGAGAAGAATCCCGAAGACCTCCTGGCGCCAATTTTCCGAAAACTGTCTCTTTGATTTCCGCTTGCTGATCATCGGAAGAATACCTGATTCCAATTCGATTGATCGTGTTCAAACGCCCGCACATGCACCAGTTGCCGATCAAGGTATATTCCGGCACTGCTTCGCCCGCCGGTTGGTTTTGAACAATGGCGAAAAAGCGATCGGGGTTGGGGCGTTTCGTGCATCGCCCTTTGTGAAGGCGAATGGCTTTTTATTGCTGTATTATGGAGCACAAGAGTCTACCAACATGCGATCACTTTGGATCCTCTCGTTTCTGGCCGCTTCGGCTTTTGCCACACCGAAATACGACCTCGTCTGGAGCGACGAGTTCGATTACAGCGGACTTCCGAACGCGGCGAAGTGGTACTACGACGTCGGCGGATGGGGTGGGCAACGGCGAGTTGCAGTTCTACAAGAAGGAGAACTCCAGGAACACCTGGGTCGACAGCGGTGCGCTGAAGATCACCGTGCGCCGCGAGGATACCACCTACACCGATTGGCGCAGCGAAACCAGCTCGAATCCCGTGAGCTCCGCACGGATCAATACCTACGACCGGAAGCTTTGGACCTACGGAAAATTCGAGGCAAGGATGAAGTTACCGAAAGGGGCCGGCATGTGGCCGGCCTTCTGGGTGGTTCCTCCGGCAGGAAGCCCCTACGGGCAATGGCCGGCCTGTGGTGAAATCGACATCCTGGAAAGCTATGGCGGCGAGCCTTGGGTGATCCATGGATCGGTCCACACAAAGAACCGCTACGGTGGAACAAGCCTCAACAACTATGCCGTGGTGGATCATGTCACGGACAGCTTCCATGTCTACACCCTCGACTGGAAACCCGACACCATCGCCATCTCGGTGGATGGCAACGAGTACTTCCGCTACATCAATCCCCGCACGGGATCCGCCGACTGGCCCTTCGACCAACCGGCCTTCCTGATCTTGAACGTCGCGGTCAACGGAGTCTGGGAGAATGTCGATACCGCGGCCTTACCCCAGAGTCTGGTGGTCGACTATGTGCGGTGTACCAGATGTCGGACCCGCCTTTGGGGTGCGCTCGCGTGCGGAAGCCACGGCGCAGGTACGCAACGGCCGATTGAGCCTGCCGGGCATGGAGCAGGGCACCGTCCGATTGATGGACCTGCACGGAAAGCTGCGCGCCACGGTGGAGTGCACAGCCAAAGTGCGGAACTCCCCCTCTTCCCCCGGCATCTACGCCCTTCCACGCTCCGCAAAGCGCGCAAGCTTCCGGTCTCGTACAAATTCTGCCGTAACTGGGGGCCTGGAATGCCTCCGTAGGGGCGTTTCATGAAACGCCCCTACGGAGCGGAATGGCTGTGTCCAGGGGCGGTGGTCAGGGAAGGTGGAGCCACCCGTGAGCGGAGGACTCCAACCAGGACGACGACTCATCGAGGGGATCATTCCTTCGCGAGGCCCTGCAGGAAAACATCCAAACCGGGAGCGCTCGAGGTGTCCGCCCCCTTGTCTGCGCAGTTTCCATCGAAATCTGTCAGAACTCCATGCTCACCCACCGCGTATCCATTGCCGTAGGCGTGCACCAATCCGATTCCTTCGACCAGGACGAAGGTCAGCGGGAGGGATCCCCTCTGGACGATGCGGGTATACTGGGACTTCGGGATGGAGCCTCTGAATCTCCAGATGGATCCGGGCCCCTTCGGCTTGGAGGTTCCCACGATGTCGGCGGGAAGGCTGTCACCGGGCAATTCATTCACGAATTCGTAGTTCATCCCCTCCCCGCTGAAGGTCACGGCCCCTTAAAGGATGGGGAGATCCTGCCGTCGGCATCGTACTTGAATTCCGTCAGGCTCCCTCTTCCAATCCCCCACCCTTCAGGAAGGATTCCCTGTAGGCCTTTTCCAACGCGACGCGATCGGACTTGTCCCCGTGGGTGCACCAATACTTGTCCAGATCATTGGGGCGGAAATCCAAATGGAACGCGTTGACCACGGTTTGGGTGTCACGCGTGACGGGCGAAACCTCACCCGACGAACCAGATCCTTGAGTTCCTTGGCGAAAGCGGAGTCCTCTCGATGGAGGTGAAGACGGTGCTGTCGATGACCAGACCGGAGGATGCGATGGTGAATTCGATCTCGATGTTTCCATCCAGCTTGGGATGCTCGCGACGATGCTTGTCGTAGAGAATCTGGAATTCCCCGACGTGATGGCGGATGGAATCGAGGATGGTTCCCGGACTGCGGGTCTTCGCCTCGTTCGCCAAGGCGAGGGCCTTGCGTCGTTTCTCCTCCAACTTCTTTTTGGCCGCAAGCGTCGGGTCGATCACATTTTCCAGGTACTCGAAGATCTCTCCGGTCCTCGCCAGTTCCAATACGAATTCACCCCCCGCCACCTCGGTGTGATAGGGAAACCATGGCCCTGGGGGGCGCCTGGGCCCACCTGCCGCAACCCGATCTGCACCGGATAGGTTTTGCGACGCGCGGAAGAATTCGCACCACGCTGGACCAGCATCTTCACTGCCGGCAGATGTCCTTCCGAAACGGCGAACATCAACGCCGTCGTGCCATCTTGGTCGACCCTGTCCACCTTCCGGGTCCGCGGGAAAGGATGCGGGACAAAATCGCGGAGTCGCCCAGATTCGCAGCCACGTGCAACGGCGTGATGCCATTTTTTGTCGCAATATCCACCTTCGCGCCGGAATCCAGCAGGACGTTCGCCGCATCCTTCGATTTGGCGTAGAGTGCATGCATCAAGGCCGAGGCTCCGTAATTGTCCGCCTGATCCTTCGATGCTCCATGGCCAAGAAGCCAGCGAATGCTCACCGGTTGGTTCCTTCCGTGCCGCCAGCTCCAACATTTCCCTTCGATTTGGACAGCGGTGCTCCGTGCGCCACCAGAGTATCTGCGATGTCGGGTCGGCCGGCTTCCAGGGGCCGCCCCCAGAGCGATGGAGAGATCCCCCTTCGTGATGGCCAGCAGATCCGAAACCATTCCCCGTGGCCTGCTTTCGTCGCGATCAGGAGCGCATCGCTTGCTTCCGCATCCTTGGCGTCGGCCTTGGCCCCTCGCGCCAGCAGAAGCTTCACCACTTCGCGATGTCCATTGGCCACGGCCACCAAAAGAGGAGTCCGCCCCCCGAACGGAGCCGTTTCGGTTTCGCCATCGACGTATTCGATGGTTGTGCGTCCGGTATCGGAGCGCCGCTCGATGGATTGTCCTTTTGCGATCTCCCGGGCAACCCCTTCCACATCGCCTTTTTCCGCTTCCGCCAGGATGCCCTCGAGAGGCTGGACCTCGGATCGATCCGTCCTGTCGACCGTGCGCTCGTATTGACCCAGCGAAAGGCTCAGCGCGTCGACGGCGACCATGGGGAGCAGAAGCAAGGCCAAGGACAAACCCACGCCAATCCGCAGGCACCCTGGAGCATCATTGCACATTGTTGAATTCATCGAGTGTCTTTCAAAATGAAGTGGATGTTGGACAAAACAAGAGTGCTGATTCCCGTCATTGGTTTACGGGTCGGGTCGGGAGGCTTCGATCGCCCTGGCGGCGGGCTCTGAGGAAGAACCAAGGCTTCCAGGCGGCCGCAGCCAAAAGGAGCGAGAGGAGGTGGATCCATCCGGAATCGAAAGTGTGGACAATTTTCGGCCGCGCCTCGACGAGCTTGGGATTCGGGAGGGCGACTCTCGACCAAGCGAGGAAGGCGTCGGCGACGGGCATCAAGCCCAGGGCATAGACCCGCTTGCCCTGGGAATCGTAGGGAAGCCCGAAGAAGTTGATGCTCCTCTCCAGGGCCTCGGCGAAGGCGGTATCGCCAAATGCTCGCGCGGTTCCCAGGGAAACGATCGTCGCGGAGGAGCCAATGTCCCAGATGACCGGACCGGAGTCGTAATCGGCCTTACCAGGGTCGCTTGCGGGAAACTCCCTGACCAGATGCAACCCAAAGCGCGTGGTGTAGAACTCTTGACGGAGTCTGTCGTATTGGGCCTTGGCGAAGTCGGGATCCACCTCCCCGAGAAAGCGTAGCATCAGTGTTTGCCCGGATCCCCGTGGCGCCTTGACCGTGGCCCCGGATGGATAGGAAAACTCGAAATCCATCATCCCCAGATGGTCGGCTTCCGCTTTGGCGAGACCGACCCAACGCGCGATGGTCTTGGCGTACCTCGCGGTATCCATGACTTGGTCGTGCAATCGCAACGCGAAGATCGGAACCACATTGTCCCCCGACCAGGCCATGCCTCGATACGACTGCTGGAAACGGCGAGGAGCAGGTGTCGTACAGGGCGGCGAGTTCGTCCAGGTCGCGACGGTAGCGAGCGAACAACGCCGAGTCCCGATGTCCTGCTCCTTGGAGCTGCAGGACCCTCCCCCGCAGATAATTGGTCCAGCCCAGGTAGGCGATGCCGTAGGTCGGATGGATGTCGGTATGGAATACCCCCGTGCCCTTGGAGGATTCGATGGAATCCAACGATCGCGTCGCTTCCCGCAGAGCTTGGTGGCGCAGGCTGGAATCATGGGAAGGCAAGGCCAGTTCCGCCCACGCGACCCCGTAGAGCGTGTGGAGGAAGAAGAACCCTTCCGGATACAGCGCTTGCATCTGTCGGGCTGCACCGTGTTCGATGGCCTCGCGGACAAAGGCGAGTTGGGCCAACACCAGCCCGTCGCGCTCCGGGAGAAATCGCCTGAATCGAGGTGGTCTGGGCATGCAAGAGCACGTTCGGGATCGCCAAACCCAAGGAAACGATCAAGGCGAAGACAAGAGCGAGGAGCTTCATGCCAGGAAAGGAACAAATCCTTCGAGCAGTTCTGCGTGGCCCATTGGCGTGGTATATCGACTGCGTCGTGCTTTTTCCCGGGGCGGCCCGGAGGCCGTTTCTCGGGTGCGTCGGCACCCGAACCCCGACCAAAGGGGCTCCGGCGCCCCTTTGGATACCGCCGCCGGGGGGCTCTAGTTGGAACGGCCAAACCGGCTCGCTGGGGCTGTGGGTGAATGGATGTCGTGGCCTCGGGCGATGACATCAGGGACGCGATCGGCATCATCATGACACTGGCCGTTCCAGTGTTCGAGCCCCCCGGTCCCCCTTGGTTCGGCTGGGATGCCAGGTTTCGTCTAATACGGGATTTTGTTGGCCCCGACAGCTGTCGGGGCTTACAGGTTGCTTGGGCGGTTTTGCCCGCGGCCGCTTCGCTGCGCGGGGGTTTTATTGCCAATTTCTGGCATTGATTCGCTCGCCGGGGGAAACCTATCTGGTCAGGGCGACGACTCCTCCGACGAGGATGGCCGTAAGGAAGATCGGGGCCAGGAACATGAGCTCCATTTCACGAAGGGCCCGCTTGGAGGGATGAAATTCGAGGTATTCGATGTCGGATTTGCGGAGGGTCTCGGCGCGTGCGGTGGCTGGATGGACGATGTGGAGGCGATCGTCATCCAGGCGCGTGAGGTGCCAACCTCGTTCGTCGAAATAGAGATATCCGCGGGTGACAAATTTGCACGAGTCGCTCTGGGCGATGCTCTCGGCAGAGAATTCCGGCGAATGTTGAAAGACACTGGAGTCCCGACACAGGGCCGTGGTGGGCACCTCCCGCAACGCGATGAGGTAGAGATCCTGGGCGGTGTCCGCAGTCGAGAGGCTCTGGACCTCATAGCGCTTGAGCATAATGCTCATGGAACAGAGGAAAGGGCTGGCCAGCAGAATGGCCACCAGCAGAAGGTTCGAAGTTCGGATCCAGGTCATGCTTTTCCTTACATGCAGAACGCCGAGGATATCGACATAGAAACGAAAAGAGTCCGCGACGCTCGATACGCTCCGTTCGGGGGGCCGCTTGTTGAAATTCATGGTTCGCCTACTTCCCGCCCGGCTTGTCGTAGCCGAACCAGCCTGCGGTGTTTGTGTCCTGGTCGACATGATCCCCTTTGGGTCAATCGTAGGAAACGATGGAGTGCCTGGTACGGAATCAGGAAGAAGGGGCGGAGCGTGGATTTGGCGTACGCTGGAAAGTATTCTGCCTAGAAGTTGACCTTGGAAAAAGGAGACCACCATGTCCAAATTGCGCTTTTCCATCACGATCCAAGCTCCGAAGGCGAAGGTCTGGAACACCATGTTGGCCGACTCCACCTATCGGTTATGGACCGAGGTGTTCCATGCGGGATCGCACTACGTGGGCGATTGGAGCCAGGGAAGCAAGATCCTTTTCCTGGGGCCTGATCCGGATACGGGCATGCTGGGAGGCATGGTCAGCCGCATCAAGGAAAAGTCGCGATGAATGGATCCGGACGTCGATATTTGTCATCTTGTCTCTCCACCTCGGTTCTCGACAGCGGAAAAGCACCTTCGGTCGCACGGATGCCGGGGCGACTTCGGGGCTTGGTCCCATCAAGAGGTCGATCCGACATCGAAGGGGTCTCCGACCAGGAATCGGAGGAACAGTTGACTTTCAAGGGTCGCAGGAAGCATACTGAACCATATGGTTCACTATAACCAGACTCGTGTCGACGCTTCCTTCGCCGCTCTTTCGGACACCACGCGACGGGGCGTCCTGGAGCAGCTGGGTCGCGCCGACGCTTCCATCACCGATCTGGCCCGGAAGTTCCAGATGACCCTGACGGGCATGAAAAAGCACGGGAGTCTTGGAGCAAGCGGGGCTGGTCGTCACCGAAAGGTTGGTCGCGTGCGCACCTGCCGGCTTGAGCGCACCGACTGGAAGCGGAAGCGGCTTGGCTCGAGAACTACCGGAAGCTTTGGGAAGAGCGCTACGACGAGTTGGACAAGGTGTTGGAAGAACTCAAACGAAAGGAGAAACTCGATGAACGCCCAGGAAGACAAAGGATCCACCCCCAGGAAAAACCCCACCGCCGTGGAACGAAGGTCCGATCGTGAGCTGGTGACCACGCGGGCTTTCGATGCCCCTGTGCGGCTGGTGTTCCAGGCTTGGACGACGCCATCGCTGTTCCAACGCTGGTGGGTCCCCAAGTCCTTTGGACTGACCTTGCTTTCCTACGATGCGGAGATTCGCGTGGGAGGCAAATACCGTCTGGTCTTCGGTCATCCCGAAGCTCCGGAACCCATGGCCTTTTTCGGTACCTATCTCGAGGTGGTCCAGAACTCGCGTCTGGTCTGGACCAACGAGGAAGGCGGGGAAAGCGGTCAGGTCACCACCGTCACCTTCGAGGAACGGGATGGCCAGACGCTGGTGGAGGTGACCGACCTCTATCCTTCCAAGGAAGCACTCGACGAGGCCATCGCCACCGAATCCACCGGAGCGCTGCCCCTGCAGTTCGAGCAACTCGACGAGATCCTCGCGGAGGAGGCATAGGAGACGGAATCCGTCAAATGGCATCCTCGCGCGGGTCGTTGGCTTGAGCGACTCGTCCGTCAAGTATACCTGACGTGCACTCTCACCTCAAGGAGGGAGGGGCCTCGCCGGTCTTGACGGATTCCGGTCACCGTCGCCACCACGAAGGCGACTGCCTGCCTGCCGCACATCCAGCGGATGGCTTCCCGCTTCGAACCATCCGTTGGCGACTCTCCAAGCGAGCGGCCCCGGCCGTCGGGCAGGCGATGCTAGCACCTGCGCGGCGCGCGGCAATTGCAGCGAAAGTCCGCCGCGATGAAAGGACAGCGCTGCCAAGCGCGGTCGCGATGGTCCCACCCCCGACGATCCGTACTTGTCGAAGCGCCAGATGCGCCCATGCAGGTCGGCCACGGCGAAGGTGGAGTCGACCATCGCGACGATGGACCCGAGCGCGCTGGTGGACATGTACTGCACCTGGGTCACCCCTTGATTTTGGGGACCGATGACGCGCCTCTCGCCCTCGGGGCGCATCAGGGCGAAGGTGTCGGAGCCATTCCAAACCGCGATGGAATCGTGCACCAGAGCGGCACCCGAAGCGTTGCTCGGTTTCAGAAGCGGGTAGGCCGAAGCCATCGGAGCGAAGTCGGCGAGCCAGCTACTGCTGGTGTCCATGAGCCGGAAGCCGTACTTGGAGCCCAACGTGGCGTAGCCTCTCACGGACTGGTCCAGCAACACCACCTGCGTGTCCCGACTCCTTTCCATCTGTCCGCCATTGCCCCATGCCAGTTCGCCATCCTGTTCCACGAGGAAACCTCGACTCGCGAGGGTCCTTCCACGCTGATCTTTCCAGGCGGTGTCGAGCAGGATCTTGGACCCGCTGGTGAAGATGGCGACGTTGCTCTTCTGACCCACCAGTAGACCGCGCTTGGACAACCCCAACATCACCGAATTCGGCTCGAGTCCGGGCATGACCTGCCAGGATTTGAGATTGTAAGCACGGTCCAGGCTAAGCTTGGTCGAGTAGGTTGCAGCTCTCCACACCGAGCCGGCGTCGGCCAGCACGAACACGGCCCGACCCGTGTCGGTCTCCATCACCTCGGAAGTCTGTCACGGAGTCGCGCACGACCTTCCATTCCCTAGGCCATCGTAGACCCACAGCCGGTGGACGGAAATTCGTAGGTGTCGGGTGCTTCAACGCCTGCAGGGCGAGGAGATCGGGCCCGAAGGCTCGCAGCTTGCGGATGACCGTCTCACCCAGGCCGGAATCGGCGACCGTCCACGTACGGCCTTCGTTGGGGGATCGAAGCAACACGCCGTGCTTGGTCGCCCACAGCGCATTGCCGTCCCATGCCAGATGTTCCCGCCTCGCGTCGACATCGTCGAGGACCGTGTTCCATGACTTGCCCAGATTCGCCGAAGAGACCAGATCGTAGGTCGAGTCTGTTTCGAACATCTGGCCGTAGAGCCTCCCCCCTCGAAACGAGATTGACCAAGGACCTGCCATCGCGCTCGAGTCCCAGCTCACCCCCGCGTCAGTGGAGACGAACAGGCGTTTGGAGGAATAGCTTCTCCCCACGACGGTGTCGCCCGAGATGTCGCAATCCCCCAGATAGCGAATGGGGAACGTCGTCCAAGTGGCCCCGGTGTCGCGACTGACGATGGTGCCCGTCCCGTTGGAAGCGACGATCAGACGCCCCTCGATCTTGCCATAGGCATCGTTGTATTGCACAAAATCCGGCGGCAGCGTCAGAAGCCTCCAGGCATGCAGGGTTCCCGCCGGAAACCCTTTGGCGAGCACGGGATCCGTGACCACCGAGTCGGCCGAAAGATACAGGGAGGGCGTGATGTCGTATGCCGACCTTACGGCCAGAATGTGACGTCCGTCATGATCGATTCCGCTCAACGGACCGACCGCGTTGCCCAGGAACGCCGTCTTCAGGACGCTGTCGCCCAAGGCTCCGTAGACCACGCCGTTGTCCACGAGATAGGCGATCTGATTTTCCGGACCACCACCGACTTCGACTTCGCATCCGATTGCAGCTTGATCCAAGGCGCGACGGAGGACGAGGGCTGGTGCATCGATGTACCGCCGAGGTAGTTCATGAACACCACGGCGGTGCCGTCGCCGGAGACGGTTCCGCGCTCCCGCGCGGCAGCTCGGGGAAGTGCGGTCCAGGCTGCGGCATGGACTCCTGCTGTCAGGGCGAGGGTCGCAAGAGGTGGGATCTTTCGCATGGTGCGTGCCTTTCGGAGGGAAATTACCGATGGAGAAATGCGCGCCCCGCTCTCACGGGGCGATGACATAGCAGGCCTTGGAGATATTGGACAGGATCCGTCCATCACGGACGGCCCGTGCCTGGATGCATGCGCTGGCCATCAGGCGGACGCTCCCGTTGAGGACATCCCAACGGATTCCGTCCTCGGAAGTTTCGATGGCGTCGCCGGTTTCCAGACTTGGGAATGTGACCTCGAGGATGTCGGAAAAGGTCCCGCCCGCAGGGGAGAATACGGGCGTGCGCGGCTTGGCGTGCACGCCGAAGGTATCGAGGACGAACCTACGGATCACCGTCGTATCGGGGAGGACCACCTGGAAGTCGAGCGCGCGCCGGGATCGGACCACAACCGAATCGAGCACCAGCCGGGACGTTCGCCCGAAGGTCAGCCGACACAATCCTTCCGGCAGGGATCCCAGCGAAAAGCGCCCCGAATCGTCGGTCCATGCCTTGCCGGGAATCCCGGGAACACGCACGACCAGGCCCGCTCCCGCTCCCACGATCCGCCCCTGGACGCTGCCGGTCGGGTGCAGATCCAACATCGTGACAGAATCCGTTCCGTGCGGAAGGACCGCGAAGGCCGCGACTTCGCCGTCGCCGGCGCGCAAGGCGATTCCGCCAGCGCCGGGCGTGACGACACACAAGCCCCTCGCGTCGGTCACGCAACGGGTGGTCTCGATGGACGAATGCGAGGAGGTGTCCAGCGGATCCCCGTCCAGCCAATCCACCGGACGCAACGACACTTCCACCCCCGCAGCAGGTGCGCCCAGGGAATCCCGCACCAATACCCGAGCCGTCATGGCGTTTCCGTGTTCGTCGGTGCCCGCGACGGCGCGATCGTCATCGCACCCACAGGCGATCATCAAGGCGAGCCCCAGGATGGCCAGTCGCAGCTTCATGATTCCTCCTCAGACGGATTCTGACATAGCGGGAAGAACTGCAGATTCATCGCGTACACCTGGTCGCCGTCCTGTCCGAAGTCCTGGGCGATGCGCACCAGGCGATCCTTGAACTCCCGCATTTCCTGCTTGATGACGGGGAAGGCGGCAGCGGGCAGCCCCATGACGATCGTGGAAATGTCGCGTTGGGTCGGCGCGATGGCATCGATCGCCTCGTGCCCCAAGCGTGCGTAATCGCGGTTGCCCGCCCGCACCGCCATCGAATCGACCTCACCACCGGAACTGATGGCAGGATCTGTCTGCTTCCAGCGCTTCCCGTCGCGTTCGAGGAAACCGAGTTTTTCCAAGAGCGCGATCCCTTCGCGTGCCTGGCCTTTGCGGATGCGCGGACGAACCGATCGGGCCAACGCGATCCAATCCTCTCCCCAATCGCGCTGGATGGCCAGCTCCCGCAGCACAGGCAAATACCAATTGGAGTAGTAGTCGTAACGGTCGAGCGGCACCAACTCCACCGACACCTTGCGGCGCAGGCCTCGCATGGTCTCCAGGAAGGTCTGCTTGGACGGAGGATCCACCGCTTGGTTGAAGCGCACCAGCGCCCCGAAGAACGCCGCGTCGCGATCCACCAGTTCCAGCCCCTTCACGAACTGGGCGATGGACGTGTCCGTGAGGTTGCGCTTGCCGTCGATGACTTCCCGCAGGAACGACGGAGACCCGAGCCCCGCCTTCTGGCAGAACTGGCGGTGGCTGAACGTTGGACTACGCTTTTTGCGGTCCTCGTAGAAGTCCTGAAGAAACTTCCGGTAATCCGTGTACGACTCGATTCTGTCCACGCCTCTATTCTAATGAGTTTTCCGTCGTGAGCGGAGAGGAGGGAGAAAAAAGGCGTACATTTTTCAGGTACGGGGGACTGCGTCCATCTTTTTCTCTGGCGCGATTTTGATCCACTGCGTGGGGCGTTTTCGACTGGCGTCGGGCCGGGTCCACTGCGTGGAGCTGATCCGCTTCGCGGGATTCGACTGCGTCGGGCCACTTCTCACTGCGTGAGGCTGTCGACACTGCGTGTCCGGCTTTTCCAGGCGCGGGCCTGGAGCCGTTCCGCTGCGCGGGATTCGACTGCGTCGGGCTTTTCCCGGGGCGGCCCGGAGGCCGTTTCTCGGGTGCGTCGGCACCCGAACCGCGACCAAGGGGACGAACGCGCGTCCCCTTGGAACCCGCGCGCCGGGGGGCTTGAACTTCCGCGGCCATGCCGGCTTGCCGGAGACGTGGGTTGGATGAAGGTAAAGGCATCGGGCGATGGCATCAGGGACGCGATCGACATCCTCATGACACTGGCCGCTCCAATACACAAGCCCCCCGGTCCCCCTTGATTCGGCGAGCGACATTTGATTGACAATTTCCGGCATCGCTTCGCTCGCCGACTTTGGGCCGGTTAGGAGAGTTAAGTTGATGCCTCGTCGGCGTTTGTGAAGTCTTGGTAGATGTGGAAATGCGTCGGGTGATCACTCAGGGTTTCCAGGAGCAGCGGCTTGACTTCGGCCTCCCAGGAGAGTTTTCCCAACCCGGATCCGATTTTTGGCAAACCAACGCTGGGGATGGATTCCTCGGCGCACCACTTCGCCAGCTTCCGGATTGACTTCCTCAGGTACGGGAGTGTCGCATGGTACATGTCGGGCTGTGTCGCGAGGTAGACAAATCCGTACTTAATCCCATCGGTCTTGGGGAACACCCAGATGTCTCCTCCCCTGAACGTCCCACTCCTAGCGTATTTCTTGAACGCAGATTGAACCTCCGGCCACCTGCTGGAGATCTTGAAGGCCAAGCCGGTACCCAGACCTTCCTGGTTCCCCTCGGCAACCCCTTGGGCGATGTACTCAGCCTGGGTTTGCAACAAATCGCCGGATAGGAATCGCAGCATCGGATCTTTGATCTCCCGTTCAAATGGGTGGGTGGGTGTTCAGCTGGCCATTTGGCGGATGGCGGTCAAGTGATCCTTGATTTCCGGAAACACCCGGTAGGCGAAGATGCCCGAGCAGACGATCCCAACCAATATCAGAAAGATTCCCATTGCTTTTTCGAATCCGGTTCGAGACAGGTGGGTTTTCTCCGCTCCCAAGGCCCATTTGGGGTAGAAGATTCCAACCATCGTTGACGGGTAGAAGATCAGGAATGCAGCATTCAGAACCCTCAATTTGAAGCTTCCATAGCCATCCAGAACAGCCATGGTCAGCAGGAAGGAAAAGCAAAAACCAAGGAGGGCATTGCGAACTCGCAGCTCCACAACAAAGGGAAGCTCGTCGATCGAGTACAAACCTCGATCCCATCTCACTAGGCTCCAGAGCAGACTTCTCTTGATCGCCCCAGTGGGACGTTCCTCCATCGATGCAGCAGGCCCGAAGTGTTCGACAAAATCCTCTCGGAAATTCAGCTCATTGTTGGTGATGGCGACTCTGAACTCGTAGGAGTCATGCCTCGCCTTGAGCCAGATCTTGTACAAGTCAATTCGACCCAGCTCCCTTTGGGTCGCTTTCTCAAGGATCTGAGAATGATCCACGGAAATACATTGCTGGGCGGGTTCGGAGAGATTTGAAAGGATCACCCGGTCGGAAGTCCAAACCAGAAGGCATGGGGCATAAGCCCCTGCGTGAGAGAGGAACCCGAACAGCGATTTCACCCGTATGTTGCATCCGAACGCGAACATGACTCGCTCGGATGGCTGAACACGCTCGGAAATATCCTTCAACCTTCTCTTCAAGTCGTTCGATTTCGGCATCACATAGGGGAGCAAGGAGGCTTTCATTTCCCCTCCCAGTACTTGGCGAACGATTTCGACCAAAATCTTGAGGGCAGCACCATCACCGCTCCCGTCTGCTCAGGACTTACCAGGATCGGAACCAGCCAACCGGAAAGCACTCGATTAGACAAATGCTCCCGAAAGACATAGATGCTCGAATAGGAGCATTGGACACCTTTTGTTAAATACTTCGGAATAGGTAAGCACAAGGCATCGGTGCACTCGTCCGTTATGATATTTACCAGCAATTGCAGGTCCGGATCTTCGGGGGTGCCACCCTTGAGCGAGCTCAAAGTCTTGGCGAAATCCGTCAGGATCGATGGATTCGCATCGACCATCGAGTCATAGCTGTAGACGATGCAGCCGGGATGGTCGCTTGTTCCAGGCTGCATCAGCTCCCCGTTCGCCTGAACGAAAGCCCCCCAACAAACCTGCCCCCGCTTGATCAGCAAACTCTGGTGATTGAACGTTTCCAGCAGGAGCCTCCGATTGGGATGTCGTACCCAATCCGGTGCCTTGAACACCTTGAAGGGTCGCACCATTCTGGAGACCAGCCCTCTGAAGCCACCATAGGTATTCCTGCATTCCTGCAACACTTTCTGCGGCGACTCATGATTTCTGAACATCATCGATTCCATTTTGGGAGTGTGGCCGGAAAGCTAAATGTTGTGCCACTCGTGGGTGCAGCCATTTCTGCAGTGCGTGGCTCTTCGTCTGCCATCGGCGATTGCCAGGATGTGGATCAGGAGGGTGAACGATTTGATGGGTTCGTTTTCCGGAAGGCTGGCGATCTTCGCGAAGGTCGTCGATCCGTTGGTCGGGAGGCAGCTAGCGAGCACACAGGGCGTGTAGGTTGGCTTCAGCCCCGAAAGCAGGATGGCGGCGGGGATTTCGTCAGGCCTGGGATGGGCCTGGTAGCAACAAAGGGCCAACCTTTGAAGAACCTTCTTGCGCCCTTCTTCCTCCAGATCTTGAAACCACTTCAGTCCCGATTCCCAGTCGCATTTCAGTTGGACAATCCGGTTGATCTGGAGCTCATCCTCGTAAAGCATCCTGTTTCCTTCCCAGCGCGAGCCTATTCAACACAATCCTCTACGGAAAACCGGGGCTCCACGATCATGGGCCATCTCTCCAGCAGGAAGCCGAGAAGTTCCGCTGTGCATTCCTGCGCTTGCTCCCGGCTCAAACACCCCCTGGACGATCGCCTCGCGACGTCCTTCCACAGACGATCCGCGCCCTGGATCCGGTCCAGCGTGGCACGATCAGAGATCCCATATTTTGTCCTGTCCAGGCTCTCCTGGACAAGGATCGTCTCCGTCTTTCCCAAGGTCAACGCCACCAGCAGATCCCGCAAGATCGAGGTCGCGCGGATCTCCTCCAGCGGCACATCTGGAAATCCCTCGTGATTCGAACTCCAATGGCTCAAAAAGCCTGCAGGAGGGCAATCGTAGAGGAGGGCTTTTTCCGCAGACAAAGAGACAGCTCCTGCCACCAACTCATGGATCCAATACAAGCATTGTCCTAATCCGATCGAGGCAGAGGTGTGGCGCAGCAGTGACCTTTGATCGCAGTCTTCCTCGAACCAGATTGCAAAATCATCCTGGTCTTTCAACAGGTCATGGCACACCTGCAACGTTCTCCAAAGCTGCACGAGGTCGGCCTGATCATTCGGTTTCAAGTCAAGCCTGAGATTGACCACCGAATGGTCCATCTCGCGAGTAAAGAAGGGAGACTTTCCCACCTTCTGCGAACCAACCGTCCCCAGAGCGAGCCTTTGGAAGTAGGCGATCTTTTCATCAGAGTCGCCGAAAACCGAGGTCCGCACACTCCGGAGTTCGAGCCGACGAAAGGTCTTTCTCGACAGCAGCAACACGAACAGATCCGGCCTTCTCATGCGATGGGCCTTGTTGGCTTCGCATCCGTACAAGGGGAACAAAGGAGGTGCATCAAATGCCTGAGCTTCGAGGTTGATGGGAGGGAACTTTCTTGACAACGAATGTAGATGAACTTCCTGGAAGAGCAGGAACGTGCGCCTTTTTTCCTCCGCTGCGCGGAGCTTTCGATACTCCCTGTCTGGCATTGCACAGGTCCATCGGGACCCGGGACCCCGGCAAGAGAGCCGCCTTGGCGGCTCTCTTGGTCGCGCCTCGTGTTGAGCGAGGGATCAGGGGCTCACGTAGGAGAATTTCTTGCGGCCGTCCTGGATCTCGATCTTCGCGATGTCCCGGGCGTAGAGCGTGTCCATAACCCCGTCGATCAGGCGGCTGCGAGAACCGAACACCAAGGAGTCGCTGCGGAAGACCGAATCGAAGTAAAGGACCACGGATCCCCCTTGGGTCTTCGAAAAACGGATCTCGATGGAGGGTGCATTGAGCAATACGACAGCCTGGTTCTTGGAATCCTCGCAATGGATCTGGCCGATCCGATTGACCCACTTGCGCTCCACCCCGCCCCACGGATCCTTCACGTCCATGAACCGACCATTATCCATGGTCGCACCTTTGGTCTGTGCCAGGAAGCTTTCCTTGGACATGGTGCAGGTGGCGCAGCCGGAAAAGCAGATCGCCGCCAAGGCAAGACTCGGAAAAACCGAACGATTCATGGATGACTGCTCCTTGGTGTGCATCGAATCGGTTCGAGGACAACGCATCGTGCGTGCTTGGCGCGATGGCTCTGGACCGCAGACGAAATTATGGCTTCCTTCCCAGGCGCATACCGATGGCTCCATCCGTTGGATTCCCCCAATGCGGGGGACTGCTCCCCGCCCTGCATCCTGAGCCAGCCGATTCGAAGACTTTTCCTCATGTCGTCCCCCGGCTTCAGGCGATGCGGACAATTCTTGCCTTCTGGCAGAGAGGGTACGTGTCCACCAACTCTTGGATTCTGGTCCGCATCGCCTCGAAGTCTTCGCCGTACATGTAGAGGGCGGTTTCCGCCGGGCCCTGCCAATAACTGTTCACTTGGCCCACGCCCTCCATCAGGCGCTCGCATTCTGAATAGACATGGTTCGAATCGCATTGGGCGTACACCTGATCCGGCAGATCGGTTCCGTTCAGATACAGCCCCAGGCCTTGGTGGCGCCCGAAGGCGATCGGCTCTTGGCCTTCTACCGTGTACCGGGACCCGATGGGAGCGAGCATGGCGCCGAACAGCCCCACCACGGCAGTGATCGTTTCTTCGGAAGCGTCCTTCAACTGGATTTCGATGTCGCACTCCTTCACCTCGCCATTTTCCTGGAGCAAGGTGCCTCCGCCATCGACCTTGGCTTTCAGCTTGGATTTCTTCGCAGCCGCTTCGAAGGCGTCTTCGAGTTCGGCTCGATGCATCGGCTGCAATTTGGCATTCAAGGTGATCGTCATGTGTCCGGAAGTCTTCTTCTTGGGCATTCCAAGCATGGGTTTCCCCTAAAGGGAGGAGGGTGCGGTGGGAACGGGTGTTTAGCAAGACAAATTGCATTCTCTCAGAGGTAGGGGCTGGAGCCGTTCCGCTGCGCGGAGCTGTCGACACTGCGTGTCCGGCTTTTTCCAGGCGCGGGCCTGGGGCCGTTTCTCGGGTGCGTCGGCACCCGAACCGCGACCAAGGGGCCGAGCGCGCGGCCCCTTGGATCCCGCGCGCCGGGGGGCTCTAGTTGGAACGGCCACACCGGCTCGCTGGGGCTGTGGGTGAATGGATGCCGTGGCATTGGGCGATGGCATCAGCGACGCGATCGATATTCTCATGACACTGGCCGTTCCATTTTTCGAGCCCCCCGGTCCCCCACGGTTCGGCTGGGATGCCAGTTCGGCATCATTCGGTTTTGCCGGTTTTCTAGCTCATTCCCCTCCTTTGGAGGGGTGCCCCGGAGGGGCGGGGTGGTCAGGACCGGTGATACAGTTTCATGCTGACATTTTTCGGCATCGCTTCGCTCGCCGAGGGTGGGGTGGCTGGGAGAAGGTTTGCGATGGCCATCATCCACCAGCCATCGATTCGCGGGCGCGTTTGAGGATGCAGAGCAGTCTCGAATGGAGGTCCGCCAATGGGCCCCATTCTTCCGGCAGGGATTCCCACCATTTGAAGGTGGATTCCATCATCGGGTCGCCAATGGAAATGGCGTAGAAGGTGCCATCCATTCCAACGCCTTTGCTGGCTCCTCCCACAGGCAATCTCAGGTTCTTTGTGCTGTGAAGCAAAGCCTGGAGATCCTCGGCAAGCACAGCTCCCGTCGCGACCCGGTAGGCCGGATCGATCTTCCGCAATTTCAGCCTCAGGATGGTTTCCGGTGACTGGAAACACCGCTTGCTGTCCGCACACGCATCCCAGACAGCGTAACGCCACGTGCAATCGTCCTTGACCCGGCAGAGCGCCAAACGTTCATGGGATTCGAAGGAAGGATCAATCGAAAGAGAAAGGAAGTTCCGCCACCCCGCCACCTGGTCCAGCCCCCGCAAGGCCTGGTCCTGGAAGGCCATCCACAAGTTCGCGGCTTCATTGCTGGTGGGCATGATCTAATTCCCTTCGTTGGTCTCGGGGTAATTGCGACCCACGATGCTGTGCTGTCTCACTCCGGGGATCGATTCGGGGAGTCCCGGGAATCGAGGGAACGGGGTGGACTTGTCCAGAAGCAGGTTGTCGATCAGGAATCCGACCAATTTCCGGTCGTAGTCGTCGTTGTCCAGATTGTATTGGGACTTGTCCCGATTCACCCAGGAATCGACCACGCCAACTCCCATTGGCGATTCTTCCAAGCGAAGGGCGTAGATGCAAGCACCCGTCCAGCCGCGCAAGAAGTAGAGCCAGTCTTCCTGGAAGTAGACAAACCACTTGTCTTCCATCTGCCCGGGAATCAATCCGCACTTCATCTTGATGGCTTCCGCAGCGGTGTAGAACCCCGTGAACCCAAGGGGACGCTTCTCCAGGGGGAGCGGAAGGGTTTTCCAGGAGTTTTGATCAGCGATTCTCATGAATCGGATACCTTCGAGTTATCGATGGAGTAGGAGGGGATCAGCAAGCCCACCGAAGAGAGATCTGGTGATGATCATCTCCTCCAAAACTGGCATACATACGGTAGTACTCCGAAGTAATGTCTTGGGCGACATCGGGATCGAGGTTCGTGAAAAATTCCATCAATTTCTCTTTGATGGTGGCCTGGATGGCGTCGGGTGCCATTTCAGCCGGACTGAAATCCAGCCTCCACTCAAGGAACAGGAAGGCGACGTCGATCTCCTGGCGCTTCCCGCGAAAGAATTCCTTGGTACGTTCGATGTCCTCGGAGGATAGCCTGACCTTCAATCTGTGGTCGTCCGTGTAGGCGAGAATCTGGTCGAACGCATCGACACCCATGGCGTACATCGGGTCCAGGACATACAGAATCAAGCCAGGAGTCAGGGCGCCTTCACGAGCACGATAGGGCTGTAAGGCAACCAATCGATCGACCGATGCGTCGTCCGCGTTCTGGGAGTGGCGAGTTTCGTACAGCTTCTGCAGGTCGCTCATTTCATCTCCAAGCGTCACGGATGGTGCGGTTCTGGTTGTCTCTATTCATCGCAATCCCGGAGGAATTGGCTGACCCACGCGGTGTACTCCTGGCCCTGATGGGATTGGGCTCCGGGGAGCAACAGGTCGATCTTGGAAAAGTGCAACTCGCAAGCCAGAGAGCGGAGAGTCTCTTCGGGGAGGTCGTCTTCGAAGAGACCGATGAACAATCCCCCTACGACCGCCTGCGCCGTGCGATAGGACGCGAAAGGATGGCCCACATCCTCGAGAGAGCAGACCTCGAATCGCGCACGCAGTTCGCTGTAATAGGTCAACACCGATCCGCATTCCCACAGAGGAACGATTGGCGCAAGGGAGATAGGCGAGCTCGCGTAGCGGAGTGGTGGACGGCAGCGGAATCCAAGCGGAGAGGTCTCGTCAAATTTTGCCAGATGGCGAACCAACCCTTCCGAAAACCCGAGGTCCAGTAGAGGATTATTCGTGGTCGATGGGGCCTCCATGATTCTTCGAACCAGCTCGATGAGTTCGTGTTTTGTCATGTTTTGTCCAGAAGGTGTTGCGATTCTACATGGTCCAGACGGCCACCATCACGCACACGCTTTTCAATTCCACATCGAGGGGGCGTTGGGGGATGGGCACTTCAGATGCATGGTCGTTCCATCCATCCACGTTCGCGGTGCGGCTCCTTCGGGGCATGCCTGGTCCAGCATCACGGGCCGTTCCCTTCCCGTCACGCTTCCCTTCGCATCGAATGTCAGGGAACTGTCTCCACCGATCAGCACCGAATGCTGGCAGTCCGCTTCCGTGCAGTAGCGGACACATCCGTTGCAAGCGCTCGCTTCGCCATTTCGAAACGACGTACAGTTGTCCCAGATCGCCGCGACCACCACGGCGAAGGTGGTGTCGTTGAAGTAGCCGCATTTGCGCTTTCCCGAATCGGCGGGGACCGAAAACCGGCTGATGCCTCCGTCGGGATTGGGGTGATCGAAATCGCCCCAGAAGTAGATGCCGGAAACGACGACGACACCCCGCCGATCCACCGCCACGAGCTCCGTCGGGCTCTTGATGGTAAGCGTGCCAAATCCACTTCGATCCACGCGCAGATTCCGTCTGTAGGCCTTCTTGACCTGCCGCTGCCCGCCCTGGTCTCGAAGCATTCGCTGGACCATTCCCCCGAAGGATCCGGGCAGGCGGACGCCGCGTGCGCGGCCTGGGGAAGGAACACCGCCAACAGCACCAGGGAAGCAAGGATTCCGTACAACCTGCGCATGGGAGAATCTCCTCCGGATCGGGTCTGGCGATGGAACGCCTGGGGTTCGAGCGTTCAATCTAGCTAGGCGCCATGCACGCCTCTGTCCGCCAGGCATCCTCCGGATACACTTCCTCGTCCGGAGCCTTGTCGTCGTCGTTCGACTGGTTCAGGACGGCGATCCAGGTCAGGTTCGGCGAGAGGCGATTTCTGACGAATCTCTGGGCGAACACCAAGGCGCGGAAGGACGCAGCCAGCAACTGGTTCTCGAAGTCATCGCGTCTCATTGGATCGGCGAGGCCTGAGTGTCCAGGAGGGCGATCAGGCGCTCGTTGTTAACCTGGAGAGCGAAGTCGTAGGGGGATCTGCCTGCGCGGTTTTTCGTGCGGACGTCCGGGAAGTGCTTCAGGAAGAGTTCCACCATCTCGTAGTAACGCCCCTTGCAGTGGAAGACCGCCACCCACATGGGATTGTTCCCCCATTTGTCGCGACGATGGAGATCGCAACCACCTTCGAGCAGGCGTGTCGCGAGCTCGAGGTCCTGGAACATCGCGGCGAGGTGCAGTGCATTTTGGCCGTCGGGATTGACCTGGTTCGAATCGGCGCCATGCTCCAGGAGGAACTTGGCGATTTCGAATTGTCGGTGTGCGATGGCCACCATCAGGAGCGGACAACCTTCCTCTTTGGCGTTCGCAAACTCTGGCTGGAAATGAGGCAAGAATCCCTCCAACGAGCCGAACCAGGCTTGATGGAAAAGCGGGGAGACTGGCTCGCGTTCCATGGGGGGACTCTCCTGAATCGAGAGGGTGATGGAAATCCTGGGGTTGGAGAAAACCAATGTAACTCTGGCCCGGTGGGGGAGGTCCGGATTGGATTCGCTGGTGGTTTCCGGGGCGGACCGGGGGCCGTTTCCAGGGTGCATCGGCGCCACTCCCCCATTCGTGTGCCACAATGTTTTCCAGGGGAATCCGGGGGGTGGACCTGGGCGGGCATAGGCGTTGTATTGTTTCCCAACGTCCGTTCCGCGTATATGTGGCTTGGACAATATCACGCATCGAGGGGTGGTTGGGTATGAAGGGTTTTCCGTTTCACAAACCGCGGGTGGCAGGGCTGGCTTCCGCAGCGGTGTAAAACCCCGTGAGTCCAAGGGGACGCTTCTCCAGGGGAAAGGGGAGGGTTTTCCAGGAGACGATTGGTCGTGGTCATGGGAAAGGCAGAATGATGGGCTTGTAGGCAAGTGCCTTTTCCACGACTTCCGTTGGCGTCAGGTCGTTGTGGAAGATCAAGTCCACGACGTTGGGGTCGTTGGTGTTTTGGATCAGCATATTGGCTCTTCACGGTTTCGTGTGGGTGAAATCATGACAGGACCTGTCCTTTCCCTACCATTTGGGTAGCCCTGTCGTCAGGACCTTGAGCCTCAGTACTCCTCGTCTCGGATACCGTAGGCTCTCCTCTGGATGGTGCGGATCTTGTTGTTCATGCCTTCGACGAAGCCCATCGGGATCTTCTCGTCGAAGCCCGCCATGGCGACGACTCCATCCCAGTGGCGATCGATCATCGCTGCGAAATCCTCCAGCGGTTTCAGCCTTTGCCATCGCAGGCTTCGCTTCCATCCCTCGAAGAACTTCCGCGCCCACGTTGCCGACCGATAGGTCCACAACTGATCGAACGACTCCTTCAGCAAGTACGCCTTGTTCAGCCGGGCATTGGCCTTCGGCAGTTGCTCCAGTTCCAGGCGCCCCTCCCGGTCGAGATTCTCCCGATTGGACAGGAGGTTGTACCGCTGTCCCTTGATGAACCTGCGCTTGTCACTGTCGACGCGCTTGTATTCGGCACGCCTGATCGCATCGATGGCTCGCCCCAGGTGCTGGAGAGATATGGAAGTGGTCGTAGGCGATTTTGCCATTGGGGCAGTGCGCCTGGAATGATCTCTCGAAGGCTTTCCACATATCCATCACGCCGATCTCGATCTCCCCGCAAACCTCGATTCCAAGGCCTTCGTAGAACCGATCCATGCTCTGGGTCAGCGGTCATCACCTCCGAACCAGATCGGACGCCGACGCCCCAAGTCGCACCACAATCCGGTACTCGTGTCCCTTGCGGACCGAAATTTCCGTCGATGCCGATGGCACGCGGCGGCTCGATTGGATTGTCGGCTAACTGCCGTTGCATATACTGAATGTCCAGATTCTTCACTGTCTCCCAGTGCAGCCCGAACTCCTCGGCCACCGAGGAAATGCTCGCCTCACGACAGCGGCGACCGACACGCTGGACGAATCGCTCCGACTGGTGACCGGACTTGGCAAGCCATGCCAACGTCTCCGTTTTCACCATGCCGCACACCGGGCACCGACGCGGCGGATCTCGACATCAAGCCAAATCCTCCAGGACCTGCAATCCAGGTCGCGAACAAGTCGGCGCCGACTGTCGTACCACGTTCGACACACCCTGCCGTAGCATCCGCAGGCCGTCTTTTTCCCCCGCCGGACCAGGGTCACGACCCGCCGTCAGGAATGCTGGGGTGGCTACGGACTCGCGCCAGCGGACGAAATCCGGGGTAACGGAAGGCGTCCTGATATGCTGAATCTCGGGAGTGTCCGGTGGATCTGTCATCGTGCCAAGTTTCGCATTCACGTCGACGACCGGGAGGCCACTCCTCATCGGCACTGCAGGGGAGCAGGTGCGATGGATCTACCCACACAAATCCGTGAAGAGCCAAACAATTAAAGGAAGGGGAAACGGACCCGTCATAGGTCTTCTGGTTCTTCCTCGCGCCGTTCGCGGATCCACTTGGATCCTGGCTTTTTCCGATACGCGGCCCAGCCTGTCGGCAGATCGGCCAAGCTCCCTATGGTTCTGTCCTTCTGGTAGGCGCACCCCAGGCAAACCACCATGGCATCGGAAGTATCATTGGTCGTTCCGCAGAGAATCTGCCAATCTCCGTCGGTGTCATGGCATACCCGGAGAATCGGATACCCGAGACGGAAAACTTGGCGAGTCGAGATCACTGCCGTGTTGACCGGATCCTGAAATGGCCACTCTCCCGGATCGAAGCTGTGCTTATGGATCTTCACCGTTTCCATATGTTCGACTCCCTTCCGTTTCGTTTCCGCAGATCGCATCTCCTCGCCCAGGTTTCGCGATCATGGTGAGCGGGCCCTTTCCTGTGTTTGGGGAAATCATAGGTTTTCGCGCGCTTCCAGGGAGCCTAGGAATCGACGGCCAAGCGCGGTTCTGCATGCACTGGTAGCCATCCTTTTTTTGCTACGGTATCTTCAGGATACGGTACGACCGATGGAGGAACCATGAAGCGGACAAACCAGGGCTGGATGATCTTTGGTTTTCTGGTGTGCGTGCTGACCGGGGCGCCGAGGCGCAGACGACCATCGAGCTGGGGCCGGGCGACGACCTTCCGGGGCGGATCCGCCAGGCACAGGCCGGTACCACATTCCGCCTGCGGGACGGCACGTACCCAGTGGCGGGGACGTTGCAGATCGTCGCGGACAGAATCACGCTCACTTCCAAGTCCGGAAATCGCGAGGCGGTGATCCTGGACGGAAACCTCTGGCTTACCCCCTGAGCCGAGCCAACTTCCTGTCCGAGATCGTCCAGGTCCGCGCCTCCAATGTGACAATTTCCGACCTCACGATCCGCTACGCCGGCGCCCATGGCATCCATGCCTCCGGAGGATCGGAAACCATCCGGCATCTGGTGGTGCGCAACGTGCACATCCTCGACTGCGGCGAGCAGTTCATCAAGGTGAATTCCAACGGCGATCAGACCCATCTGACCTGGGTCGACAGCGGCCTGGTGGAGCATTCCCTTCTGGAGTTCCAGAACACCTCCGTCGTGCACGACATGGGGACGTACGACTACACCGGGGGAATCGACATCCATGGCGGAAGGGACTGGATCATCCGTTCCAACGAGTTCCGGAATTTCTGGCGCTGGGGCCCAAGCCGTACTTGCCACCAATCTCACACCGGCCACCGAGGCCCTCTTCGTGAATCCGGACGGAGAGAACCTCCACCTCCAGCCCACGGCCACCAGCGCCATCCGCCAGGCTTCGTCCCTGGAGCCCGGACTGGCCGGGCAGGACATGGATGGCTATGCAGTCGCCTCCCCCGCCGACATCGGTGCCGACCAACAGGGGAAGGGTGTGGGCCTCGCACCGTGGCGACTGCCCAGGAACCTCGCCGCCTGGAGCCCGTCCTTCACGGGCACCCTCATCGAGTTCGATGGAAGGGATGCGCTGGGGCGGGGACGCTGACGGCGCTGGGCTGGTGCGCGCGGGACACTGCTGGCTTTTCAGAGGCCGCTGGGCGGATAGACTGCGTCGGGCCTTTTCCCGGGGCGGCCCGGAGGCCGTTTCTCGGGTGCGTCGGCACCCGAACCGCGACTAAGGGGACTTGTGGGGCCGTATGGCCATACGGCCCCACGGCCCCTTGGATCCCGCGCGCCGGTTCGGCTTGATTGCCAGGTCTTGTCTGATCCGGGAGCTTGTTGGCCCCGACAGCTGTCGGGGCTTACAGGTTGCTTGGGCGGTTTTGCCCGCGACCGCTTCGCTGCGCGGCGGCTGGGTTGCCAATTTCTTGCATCGATTTGATCGCCAGGGATGGGCAGGTGGGCTAACTGGCTGGAGGGAGGGAGAGATTGGTTCGGGATTTTGGAGCCTGCCACCAATTGAGGACAGCCTTTCACCGTTCGTGCTGAGGAGGTGGCGAAGCCACCGTCTCGAAGTGCGGGCGGTGAAAGGCGCAAGGGCCTCGATTGATCACCGTAGGCGACAAGGTCGGCGGCGTAGGCTGGTGGAGGTCGGAACAGGGCAACGTTGGAGGGGCGCTACTGGATCAAAACACCTTGAAACGGCCCTCTGGCCAGGCGGTGACAGGATGAGACCAACCGCAGGGAATCAGTCCCTGCTGGTAGATCGAAAGAAGGTCACGCAGAAAGGATGGCGTCCCTTTGACCTTCTTTTGGAAGGTCGCATGAAGAGCGATCCTAACCAGGTCGGAAACGATGAGGGGACGAATTTCGTCAAGCTCCATTCGCCTCAATGTTGAGGAAATGTCTGGGCCGATTTCCTTCTCGACTCTCTCTCGGGACAATTTGGCCAGGCGATTCCAATTCCCACCATACAGATCCATCCTCGTTTTCGCCAAGTACCCAGTCAGGTCCCCTTGCGCTTGCGTCCTCACATCGATCCAAAGTTCCGACTGCAGCTCCGCTTTTGCGCTTCCGGAATCCTTGACCACCTCAACATCGAACGGAAATACGACCTCGCTTGCCATTCCGCATTTCGAGAACCAAGAAATGCCCTTGTACTGCTGGAATATTCCCTCGTCCAACTCAAGCATAGGCGTCCTTCATGGTTCTCGATTTGGTCATTGGGTATATCTGTGAACTCTGCCGGGATGGCTCCCGGATCCATTCCTGGCGGAAAGGCTCCTCCACTCCACGACAACGAGTATCGCGTTAGGGGACTTCCATGGAGAAGCTGGAGAGAATCTCCGTATCCGGGTTTGGAAACATGTCACATTTCCCGGTTCCCGTCACACGGACCGTGGCCTTGGACTGGAATGCGGCGTTCAATCCCTCCAGATAGATCCCTCCCGCCGGGCTCTTGGCATCCATTCGGAATCGAGGGGTTTGGGAGCAGGAAGGGTTTCCCGTCTTGTCACCTTTGATGGTGAGGTACACATATCCATCACCTTTGAATTCCATTTTGGCGATGGGGCCCACAGCTTCCCCCGCAGCACACATCGCGACCAGAGATAGGCAAAGGATGACCAACCGTTTCATGTTCTTTCCTCCATTGGTTGTGCGCTCCGGTTTGGGAACGCACTCGTGAACGGACCAAATCCTGACATGGAAGGCTCCATGAGGTCAGGACGTTTCAGGGACTTCTTGGCGGCGAGCACCACTGCCGCATGCTGAGAATCTAAGATCTATCATCCGTTGGAATCAATATTTGTTGGCTCGAATCCGTTCCTTGCAGCCATTCTCGTCCCCGGATCTCTGGCAACAATCCGATACGCTTCATCGGGGTTTCACGTCACGAAGGTCCACGGAACGATACCCTCGTTTTTCCCGACCATGGATGCCGCGCTCTTCATCAACTGGCGTTAGGCGTGGACTGCGTCAGGCTTTTCACTCCTGCACCCCGCGAAGACCAGCGTGGCCAGCGAGATCCCGTGGAGAATCCTCAGCTTTTTCAACATGGTCTGGGGATGCACATCGATTCCCAATACGAGTCGGCGAACACAATGCATTCGGGAACAACCAAATTGGTTAGATTTCTTTCCGAACAATCCCCACGAAAGCCCTCCCCTCCCATGATCCTCTCGATACGACTTGCCGCTTTTGCCGCAACCATGCTCTTTTCCGCAGATTGGGCATATTCCAAGAGCCCCAACGATCCTGCGATCCTGAAGCGATTCCGTGCGGAGATCGCGAAAGCTGGCCTCTATCCGACCAGCCACCCAGATATCAAAGACTGTCTCAAATGGGAGATGGAGCCGCTCGGGAAGGATTCCTTGCTGATCAAAGCGACTTCCGGCAGTGACAGAAGCTGCCAGGAAGAGGTCTACTTCGATGACCACTGGATCACCCCCCGTCGACTAGGCACGTTCGTTTTGGTCGCAGGAAACGATGGAGAACGGCGCACCCCATTACAGAAAGTGTCGGAGACCTGCAACTCCGTCACGTTTCGCAAGCGAATTAAAAAAATGGAAGGAGTCCTCATGTCAAGCGTGTTGGACAAACTCTCCGCCGAAATCCCAAGTCCCGGTGGCACGGTTACCATTCCCGCAAGCATGGTGGTGATTCGCTATTTCGACTGCGTTCAAGAGGACATCGAAGCCTTCGAGAACGGCCCACTCATGGACGCGCTCCTGAACGGAGGAAGGCCGAAGGAAAAATCTCCGTAGGCTGGCAGGTGCCCTCTGACCTCCCGCTGTGTGGGCGTTTTCGAATGCGTCGGGCTTTTCCATGCGCGGGCCTGGGGCCGCTTCTCGGGTGCGCCCTCCCATGACTCGGCTGGTTTGCCTGACCAGGCGAGGAATTCCCCCCGGTCCAACTAAGGTTTGCCCAGGAAGCCGATCCGTTGCGCCCGGGTAATGCCCGCCCGGATCTGCTTGCCGTGGACCTTGGCGCGCAGGGCGAACCTCGCAGGAAAATTCGACCGTCCTCGGCGCCCCTCCGATCCCCCTCAGGAATCCGGTCCGAGAGATCGTTTCCGATCCCTCGTGGAAGGACTTCCATCCCTGCTGATTCGGTGACTGGTTTGATTTCAGTAGATTTTGAACTCTCCTCCTTGGCTGATTATCGGCTCCCTTACTCTTTTTACCCAAACCATCGGCTGCCGTTTCCGGCGTCCAAGGAGACCTGAAATGTTCCACCGCATCGTGTCCGTTCCATTTTTCGGCCGTACCACCCTGGTCACACTTTTGGCTACCCTGGCCGCCCACGCCGACGGGCCACGCCTGGTTTCCCAGACTTGGGAGAACCTGATCGGAGGCGGTGTGGTCCACAGCCCCTACGATTACGACGCCAAGGGCCTTCGCGTCCAGCGCCGCGACTACAACAGCGTGGATTCCTCCGGCCCCCGCATCGCGCGCACCGTCTGGGAATACGACGCCCAAGACCACTTGATCCGGCAAGTCCAGTTCGGGGCCACCGACACCGTCTCCATCCTCACCCAGTCCTGGATCGGGAACAAGCAGGCCTTGGCCACGGTCTGGGGCAAGGGTGGCGTCCAGCGCTACCGCGACACTTCCATCTACGACGCCGACGGACACGAGATCGTCCGCAAGCGCTTGTCCCCCTCCGACTCGCTGGTGTCCCAGCACACCTACACATACGACAACCAAGGCCAGCTCCTGGCCGACACGACCTGGGAGACCCAAGGGGCGACCTCGGCGCCGGTCCAGGCGACCCAGACCCATTGGGTGCAGGGCAGTGTTTCGTGGACCCAGGATTGGGTGCAGTCGGCGGGGGGCACCCGTTGGAACGCCCTGCAGCGCACCGATCTGGTTTGGAACGGCACCAACCTTGCCTCCACCACCAATCTCTCCGGCGACGGCACAGGGCATGTGCTGATCGATTCCACCACCTACACATACGACGCCTCCGGCAACGAATCCACCGAGACCACCTTCAATGCCGATCGCACCGCTTCGTCGCGGATCACCTACGTCTGGGAGGGGATCTCGGCCGCCCATCAGAGGCAGATGCAATCGGCTCCCGACATCCGTTGGAGCCAGACCGGATCCAGCCTGGTGCTGGAAGCCGCCCAGACCCCGCTGGAAATCAGCCTGATGGACGCCCAGGGCCGCATGGTCCTGCACACGACGAGAACTTCACGTTCCATCGACATCGCAGGCCTTTCCCAGGGCCGGTACTTGGCAGCGGCGACCTTCGCTCAGGGGCGCGTCGTTCAAGCCTTCACCACCTTTCGCTGAACCAATCCCCACTCTTCCCAGGAGCGTTCCATGAAATCCTCCCTTCGCCTTCTCGCTGGGCTCGCGCTCGTGTCCAGCACCCTTTGGGCAAAAAACGTCAACCAGTCGCTGCGCGTGGTCCGCGACGGATCGGCGAGCCTGGTGGCCTGGTCCGGGTCCGACAAGGACCTGTTCGTGGCCAGCGGAAGCCAGCCCACCACGGCTTGGCTCGAGTTCGACGGGGCCCCGGACTCCACCGCGACACAAATGCATCTGGACGTGTTCGTGCGGACCGCGTCCCAATCGGGAACGCTGCAGGTGTACGCGCTGACCCGGCCGGTCCAAACCCTTGAAAACGGCACGCAGGTCGGCGAACTGGCGCTTGCCGCCCAGCCATCCGGACAGACACTCATTTCCGGTCGAGCCGCCGAACAACTGGTTTCGATCCCGCTCACGGGAACATTCCCGTATGGCCTTGCGTTGACCTCCAACGATGGCCTGGTCGTGCGCCTGGCGGCCAAGGAATCGGGGATTCCCGCCCACCTGGCCTACATGATCCACATCGCCGACAGTCTGACAGGTCCTGTCGGTCCGCAAGGACCGGCGGGTGCCACGGGATCGGTCGGACCGCAGGGACCGAAGGGGGATTCGGGGGCGAGGGGGGCGACGGGACTGCAGGGACCGGCTGGACCCGCGGGGCCGCAGGGGATTCAAGGGGTCAAGGGGGACTCGGGGGCAAGAGGTGTGGCGGGTCCTCAAGGGACGCAGGGGATACAAGGGTTGACCGGGCCCCAAGGCCCAACGGCGAACATTTCCGCGCTCCAATCCACCGTCGACAGCCTGAAACGGCATGCTTCGACACTGGATTCGATCAATGCCGTTTTACAAGGCTTCGTCAACATTTCGGCGACCGGGTTGGCGGTGTCTGGAGGCACCAACCACAGCCTGTTCCTCAAAACCGATGGGTCACTCTGGGCGACCGGATACAACGGAGATGGTAGGCTTGGCGACGGAACCACTGTCAACAAGTCCATGCCCGTCCAGGTCGCCACATCCGTCAAGGCCATCGCCGCGGGTCATGCCCACAGCCTGTTCCTCAAAACCGATGGGTCACTCTGGGCGACCGGATACAACGGAGATGGTAGGCTTGGCGACGGAACCACTTTCAACAAGTCCACGCCCGTCCAGGTCGCCACTTCCGTCAAGGCTGTCGCTGCAGGCGTATACCACAGCCTGTTCCTCAAAACCGATGGATCCCTTTGGGCCACCGGATACAACGGCTCCGGGCAACTCGGCGATGGAACCACCACTGCAAAACACACGCCCGTCCAGGTCGCCACTTCCGTCAAGGCCATCGCCGCTGGCTACTCCCACAGCCTGTTCCTCAAAACCGATGGATCTCTGTGGGCGACCGGATCCAACGGCTCCGGGGAACTCGGCGATGGAACCACCACTGCAAAACACACGCCCGTCCAGGTCGCCACTTCCGTCAAGGCCATCGCCGCTGGCTTCTACTACCAAAGCCTGTTCCTCAAAACCGATGGATCCCTTTGGGCCACCGGATTTAACGGAGTTGGTCAACTCGGCGACGGAACCACTATAAACAAGTCCACGCCCGTCCAGGTCGCCACTTCCGTCAAGGGCATCGCCGCTGGATCTGAACACAGCCTGTTCCTCAAAACCGATGGGTCCCTTTGGGCTACCGGATTCAACGGATACGGACAACTCGGCGACGGAACGACGGTCGACAAGCAAACGCCCGTCCAGGTCGCCACATCGGTCAAGGCTGCCGCTGCAGGCGGATACCACAGCTTGTTCCTCAAAACCGATGGTTCCCTTTGGGCTAGCGGATACAACTACTCCGGGCAACTCGGCGACGGGACCACAGCAAACAAGTCAACGCCGGTCCTGATTGACTTCCCCACCCCCTGATCACGGAGCCACTCCATGAAATCCTCCCTTCGTATTCTCGCTGGGCTCGCGCTCGTGTCCAACACCCTTTGGGCAAAAAACGTCAACCAGTCGCTGCGCGTGGTCCGCGACGGATCGGCGAGCCTGGTGGCCTGGTCCGGGTCCGACAAGGACTTAGCCGTGATCGGCGGCAGCCAGCCCACCACGGCCTGGCTCGAGTTCGACGGAGCCCCGGACTCCACCGCGACACAGGTGCATCTGGACGTATTCGTGCGGACCGCGTCCCAATCGGGAACGTTGCAGGTGTACGCGCTGACCCGCCCGGTCCAAACCCTTGAAAACGGCACCCAGATCGGGGACCTCCCGGTTTCGGCCCAGCCAGTGGGCCAGGTGACGATTCCCGCCGGAACCACCGAGCAACTCGTGTCGGTTGCGCTTGCCGGAAAGTTTCCGTACGGCGTGGCGTTGTCCTCCAACGATGGCTTGGTCGCGCGTCTGGCGGCGAAGGAATCGGGGATTCCCGCCCACCTGGCCTACACGATCCACATCGCCGACAGCCTGACAGGTCCTGTCGGTCCGCAAGGACCGGCGGGTCCGGCGGGAGCCACGGGATCGGTCGGGCCGCAGGGACCGAAAGGTGACTCGGGGGCGAGGGGTGCCATGGGACCGCAAGGGATCCAGGGAGTCAAGGGCGACTCAGGGGCCAGAGGCGCGACGGGTCCGCAGGGACCGGCTGGACCCGCGGGGCCGCAGGGGATCCAAGGGTTGACCGGACCTCAAGGCCCGACCGCAAACATTTCCGCTCTCCAATCCACCGTCGACAGCCTGAAACGGCATGCTTCGACACTGGATTCGATCAATACCGCTTTGCAGGCGACCAATACCTCTCTTCAGTCCCTCGCCAGCCTTTCGGCGACCGGTTTGGCCGTGTCTGGAGGCACCAACCACAGCCTGTTCCTCAAAACCGATGGCTCCCTCTGGGCCACCGGTGACAACGACTACGGGCAACTCGGCGACACTACCACCATCGACAAGTCCACTCCCCTCCAGGTCGCCACTTCCGTCAAGGCCATCGCCGCTGGCGGATACCACAGCCTGTTCCTAAAAACCGATGGCTCCCTCTGGGCCACCGGTGACAACGACTACGGGCAACTCGGCGACACTACCACCATCGACAAGTCCACGCCCGTTCAGGTCGCCACTTCCGTCAAAGTTGTCGCCGCAGGTGAATTCCACAGCCTGTTCCTCAAAACCGATGGCTCCCTCTGGGCTACCGGATTCAACGGATACGGGCAACTCGGCGACACTACCACCATCGGCAAGTCCACTCCCCTCCAGGTCGCCACTTCCGTCAAGGCCATCGCCGCTGGCGGTAACCACAGCTTGTTCCTCAAAACCGATGGATCCCTCTGGGCCACCGGTGACAACTCCTCCGGCCAACTCGGCGACGGAACTTCGTTCGGAAGACGCTCTCCGTTCAAGGTCGCCACCTCGGTCAAGGCGATCGCCGCAGGGTACTTCCACAGTCTGTTCCTCAAAACCGATGGGTCCCTCTGGGCCACCGGATGGAACAGCAAAGGTCAACTCGGCGACGGAACCACTGGCGACAAGTCCACGCCCGTCCAAGTCGCCACTTCCGTCAAGATCATCGACGCTGGCGCCACCCACAGCCTGTTCCTCAAAACCGATGGATCCCTCTGGGCGACCGGAAACAACGTCAATGGTCAACTCGGCGACGGAACCACTGGCGACAAGTCCACGCCGGTCCTGATCGACGTTTCCGGCCAGTAGCATCCGCCCGTGACATTCCCCGTCGCCGCGTGCAACCGCTCGACGGAATCCGGAGCACGGTGTCGGATGACGCCACGGAGGAATCGTGGCGCCCCACCAGGATCCCAGCGTCTGTTTTGGCCTCCCGGCGAGACGACAAGGCCAACAGGAGCGGGAAAACGCGAACCGCGGCCAAGAAGGATCTGGAAAGCTTCGCGTCCATCGTCATGGGTGCAATGCCCTTGGCAAGGTGATCCTGTCCGTTTTAGAGCTTTGGGGAAAGGTTAGTCCTCCCGGATCAGGCGGTTGGCTTTGATCTCTCCGCGGTTGCAGTACCGGCAGTGGCAGAAGGGCTTCTTACCCTTTGCTTCGGGGTAATATCGCCAGCCGGTCAATCTGGGGGCGGGATAGATCCTCTGGATCTGCGATGGGAGGATCTTCTCCGGCACGATGACTTCCAATCCATAGGGGTCGGAATGGTTCATGATGGTGTGGATCGCTTCGCTGGATGCTAGACGGATTTTGTCTTGATTGTACTTCCCCACTTCCACCACCATATCGTCGGGCAACTTGAATTGGATGCAGACCAGGCCTCGGACACCGCTTCGTTTCAGCTCGCGTGCCCACTGGTGGGACATATGGAAGTCCTTCAGAACGGGAAAGCAGTAAACGCCCTTCCGGGTCCCGATCCTGGAAAGCTTGATGCCGCTTCGCTGGATGAGAGAGGCTTCGTTTGCGTCTGTGATGTGGATGAAGGAGGACATCTTGTTTTGCACTTGGTTGGGGGGCGCTGCGCTTGCGTTTTAGGCCGCGTCTGGCGGTCTGTCACTGCGTGAAGCATAATCCACTGCGCGGGCTTTTCCAGGCGCAGGCCTGGCGCCGTTTCTCGGGTGCGCTGCCCCCCATGATTCGGCTGGATTGCCTGACTTGCCTCGTTGCCAATTTCTGGCATCGCTTCGCTCGCCGGGTTGGCTTGGTTTTCTCGGAAGCTCATGTCGATCGCGGAACTATGCTAGAGGCCCTTTCCTTTTCCATGATCCAGCAAACGATCGATCGGAAATCCGTCGATGGTTTCCTGACCGGCGTTGCGCAGTCGCAGGAGCATGGCTTTGGTCATCGTTCCTGGTTGGCGGCGGAAGTACTTCAAGAGCTTCGACTCGTAGTTCCCGTGATGTTCGATGCCGTGCAAGGCGCTCCAGAAGACGCCGGAACCATCGTCGTCGGGAAAGCGCTCGAAGAGGTTGAAGATCGCGTCGTAGTACCGCTGTGGCGAAGTCGAACCAAACGCCAGTTCCAACAGAGACTCCAGCGATCGCCAGTCGTCCTGAATGGGCAAAAACTCGCGGATGTTTTGATCCAAGTCGTCCATGAGATTCCCTTTGTCGATTGTGGCAGCCATTTACAGATCTTCAACCATGTGATTCATCCAATCATCATTGGGGAATTCAGCGTTCCTCTGAAACAACGCTAGCGACTCACCCCACCATTGATCAATCAGAGGATCACTGAACGGATTCTGTTGTTGGATTTTCTCACGCAATTCAGCTTTGCGCTCGACATTTTCCATGTAAACGCCCTGGCCAACCAACCGGTAAAGCACATGTATAATCAGACACGATCATTGGACCTCCATCAATTTTTCAAGATGAATATTTATTGCTTTCACCGCATCAAGGTGCCGAGGATATTTCAACACGTTGCGAACACAGTGATTCTGACTGGAGGTCAACCCAATATCCGGCAGGCGGCTATACGGCTTCGCTACCAGAAGCCCATTGACGATGCAGTCAGCGAGAGAATCCGATTCCTCGCAAAACATGGGAAACCCTTTGAGCTTCGCGCTGATATACTGCTTGGCTTGATTTCGTTCACCTTTTTCGATCCCAACCATCGGGAGGAGCAACAGAGAGTGTCCACAATGCCGCTCAAAGGCGAGAAATTCCGTGAACGAGATGAACCATGCTTCAAAATGACCGCCAGTATTTCCAATACAAAGATCATTCAGATAGAACCTTGTTTCCGACAAATGAAATTCAATCGCGAAGTCAAGTTCATCCGTCAGCTTTTCAGAGAGGAAATTTGGCTGCTCAAATTCACCGTCTTCATCTGCCTCTCCTTCCGGCAAAAACGTTTCGTACCAGTCTTCGAAATCCGGGATGTATTGCTTCTTGTCAACCACTTCATCTAGGACTTCATCCAGGTTCAATTCTTTCTTGCGATCGAATCCTCGCATATTTGCCAGGAAATAGAACCAAAAGTTATTCCAGCACGACTCGAGCTCCTGAACAGACATCTGCTTTCCCACGTAGCCCCCTATTCGAAAGAAATCAAAATCAGCTCCATCAATGAATGCCTCCGAGCGAACAATCTTAAAACCTGAAGCTCACGACACCCTGATTCTCCTCGCAGATTTTTGATTCACGTACTCGACCAGATCCTTCTTTGTAACGCCTTGCCGCTAAAAGTCCATAGGCGATGGCTTGATCATCAGACAGCCCTGCAACGAAAGCATCGACATCAGCAAGGTATTGTTTGATTTTTTCAAAGCGTTCATTCCCCTATGAGAATTCCGTTTTTGAATCTACAACCAACTTTCGAGCGAATTGCCATTCATCCGACCATCTGATGGATTATATCTAGGAAATCCTTTGCCTCAGGAAACACCCGATAGGCGAAGATGCCCCACGCAACAGTTCATGGATCCAAAACACAGCGCACCGAAAGTTGTTGGAGACGGCCATTGCCAACATCTGTCCATATCCCGCGATAGCCTCCATAGAAGTTGCGAGCGCACGAAAAGTTGGTGAATTCCGGAGCCCGGGTGGCTGTCCAGAATCCGGCATAATACTGGCGGAACACGTACACGCCATCGCTACCGCGCGTGCCCGCGGGCAGCACGGAGAACCCATCCAGATCCACGCCGTTGTAGGTCCATTTTCCTGGAGTGTATGTGTACATCATGATCCTCTGAACCAGATCGTCGCGCTGCCATGTGCGATTGTTCAGCCACCCGCTATCCGAAAGAAGAGCCAAATCGACGTTGGCTTGCCCTACATCGGGCTGTTCCTGGACGGCCGACTGGAGTGCGGTCCATTCGCTATCACTGGGCAGATGCGAGCCTTGAGGGCAGATGCCGCGATGATTTTTATCGCTTCCATCCCATTGCTGCGCATTGAACTTGGAATCGATGTCCATGGCTTTTGCCCAGTTGTAAAGAACGCCGTCTGTCCTGCAATTGGCTGCGTCTCCGCCGTAGCAGTTCGCCCCAACAGTATCCGGTAGGTACCTCAGATTTTCGGCCATCCAAGTCTTGGAGCCGATCCGGACGGTCCGGTACGACTGGCCGTCGCGCGCATCCACGAGCGCGCCGAAGGGACCGGAATAGGGTGGAGTCGGGGTGAAGGTGCGTTCGAAGACCACGGGATATGTAAAGGCTCCACGCACGGCCTTGACCCGCACTGTTGTCTCCGAGCTGATCGTGAACGCATCGCCAAAGGCCTTTGTACTCCCTCCTGCGACTGGGGATGGTTCGCTTCCATCCGTTGTGTACAGGTATTTCCATCCTCCGTTCAACGGATACCCAAGCCCCACCATCACGGATTGCGAAAACAACGCGGCACCCCGATAGAGGTAGATCGGGTCAAACAGGCTGTCCATCAAGACTGCTTGTACCCAAGGGCTGGAATCCGTCCCCTGCCACGAGCGAGCTTTGACCACGAGGTAGTTCGTCAGCCTGGGAAGCGTGATGCTGTCGGCGTAGACCGGGGACCTTTGGAGGGGCTGGCTGCCATCGAGAGTGTAACGGATGGTCGCCCCCGGAGTCGGGCAACTCACCGTGATCTTGATCAAGTTGACGCTGAAGAAGTAGCCGCCATCTGGCGTGATTTTGCAGGAGGGAAGCGCCCCCTCGTTGACCTCCACTACCGGCGCATTGACGGACGATTCCTCGGAACACGAGCTCAACAGCATCCACAGAGCAAATGGCAGCAGGCGAAGAAGGATCGGTTTGGTGAACAGGAGCGCCCGGCTCTTGCCCGAAGCCGGTGGCGACTTGATGAGCAGGTAAGGCTCGTCGCGCCGCTCGTAGGCACGCTCTTGCATGGGGCGCATCCCGAACTCGTTGGCCTTGGTGGGGGTGGTCATCGGGGGGTGGTGTCCATGGTTGGGGAGCGTCGTTTCGCGTTCGATTTGCTCAAGGCAGGATTGCCTTCCATCGTTGTCGTACGACGGTGGCGAGCTGGGAAGCCGTCGGCAGCCTGCCCTTGAGGGTCGCAGGCAATTTCTGACTGAGCTGGTTCTCGGCGTCACAGACGAACTGTTCGATCTCCACTGCGTTCATGGATGCCTTGAGCCTTCATGACCGGTCCAGTAGAGTTTCATCGATCCCATTTTAATCACTTTCCGGGGCTCTCTGGATCTCGCTGATGGCCAAAGTGCAGTGGCTAGACCTCCTGCCGCCTCGGCTCGCACCAAAAGTCTCCGCCCCCCCCCGCTTATGGCACCTTCCGCAAACCCACGAGGTCTTCGAGGTCCAACAAGACCAAATAGGAACCCAGGAACCCCACCTGTCCCCCGGTGGACACCGATCCGATGGCCGCGCCATTGGTGGACATCTCCGTGATGAAGGAAACATTCAACCTTTCTGAATCGCACAGCCATTCCCCCGTTTTACCGGACACATCGTTCACCTTGCCCCTGGCGATTCCGTTGGCGGCTAGAAACAGACTGTCGATCATTCCTCCCGGATGACGCCAAAGCGTGGAATCCAAGCGTCTCCCCGACCCCTGGAACATCCCAAACCTTCCCAGATAGACCAGTGAATCCCCCGAAGTCGAAAACAGCAATCCCTCCGGATGGTCGAACCGATGCTGGTTTGGGGGATTCTTGCGCTTCCAATCGAGCTTCACCAGTCGCGATGTGTTGTACACAGGCTTGTACCTCGCCGAGACCGAAAACAACGCCCCAAGATCGCCGTAGACCAATGTGGCGGCTGCCAGGTCCGACCAGGCTCCGGTGTCGCATCCAAACGGCGTGATGGTATCCACCCTCGCCCCTTGGTAACGGACCTCTCCGTCACAGGTCACGTAGAGTCCGTCCGATTTCATTTCCACCGACCAGACCTGCAGCCTGGTGGCGGTGGAGTCGGTTACCCGCCATTTCCCGACCAACTGGGAAGACAACTGCCCCGTGGTATCCAAATGCGTCGCTCCCACCTGCAGATCCCCCGAGGACGTCACCCCTTCCTCGCCCTTCTTCGAGTCGCACGACACCAAGCCAGCCACCAGGACCAGCCAAACCAACGACGACAAATTCCGACCACAAGGCTTCGTACGCATGCAGGCATCCTTCCGCGGGAAAATCAGACCGGGTGAACACGGGCAGCGCGGGGACAGCCATCGCGCCACACCTTTGTGGAATCTAGCTCCCGCCTCCACCCTGAACAACACCATTCGCTTTCGCATATGACGTTCCATCAAACGCCCAGAACGCAGTGTCCACCAACCGTGCCTCCCCACTAGCCCGCCTGCCCACCCTCGGCGAGCGAAGCAATGCCGAAAATTGTCAGACTGAAACAGCTTCGCCGAACCAGACCACCCCGCCCCTCCGGGGCACCCCTCCGAAGGAGGGGAATGAGCTGCAAAACCGGCAGACCAAATGCCGCTGGCCGAATCGAGGGGTTCCAAGGGGGTGAGGCTATTCGAAGGAGCGGCATCCGCTCCGGAGAGTCCGAGACCCTTTGGCGCGCGGGATTCCAAAGGGCCGCCGCGCAGCGGTCCTTTGGCCCGAGGAGGTACAGGAGGAGCGGGAAGCGTCCTCCTGTAAACGCCGTGCAGGGCGCAGCCCTGCAAATCAATAAGGCCCAACGCCGTTGAAAAAAAGCCCAAAGGCGCCGCCTTGAAAAGAAGGCCCCCGCGCAGCGGAAGAAACCCCTACAATTCCCCCGTCTTGAATTCGCTATACCCCTCGTAGAAATAGCTCACATCGATTCCCTTCATGAACAGGGCTCGATCTTCGATCTTGTCCGTCAGGGCGGCCTTGAGGAGCACTTTGATTTCCACGTCCTTCACCACGCTGCGCTCCATCGCCGAGAGGTATTCGTCCTTGTCGACCAGGTTCCAATCGACGACCTTCTTGAGCTCCTGCTTCAGGATCAGATCCAGCCAGATGCGCGTGGCTCGGCCATTGCCTTCGCGAAATGGATGGGCGATGTTCATCTCCACGTACTTTTCGATGATCTCTTCGTAGCTCCTCTGCGGCAGCGCATCGATCGCTTCCAGCGACGGTTTGAGGTACATCAAAGGCGCGAACCGAAAACTGCCTTTGGCGATGTTCACGTTTCGGACCTTGCCCGCGAATTCATAGATGTCGCCGAACAGATACGAATGGATCTGGCAGAGCCCCTCGAACGTCCCCACGGCGATTTTGGAAATATCCCCGGAATCGAAAAGGATCCGCGCTTTTTGCTTGCTGATCCTCTCCTCTGCTTTCGAGAGCTCGATCTGATCCGTGATGTTCAGCTTGTTATCAAGAATCATGACCGTCCGCCCTCTATTCCACAAAGTTGCCCACTGGTTCCAGTCGAGCCACCCGACCCCCCCAAAGGTAGCCTGCGTTCCCCAATCCCCACCGCCCCTGAACAAAGCCATTCGCCTACGCAAAGGCCTGCGCCCCCCGCGTCCCCCCTGCGCCAGCCTACGCCGCCGACATTGTTGCGTCCCATCCATTTCTGTTTTAGGGGCAATCCGAGGATTGCCCCTACGCCGACCTTTCGGGAACGGCGGCGTTTCCTCCCCCACTACCCTAACGCCCATTCGCCTTCCCAACCCGGCCAGCGAAGCGATGCCGGAAATTGGCAATCCAACCGAACCGGTGGGGGTCCGGGGGACTCGGGTATTGGAACGGCCAGTGTCATGAGGATGTCGATCGCGTCCCTGATGCCTTTGCCCAATGCCACGGCATCCATTCACCCGCCCCGGTGGACCGGCGCCAAATCGGCGTGGCCGTTCCAGTTCGAGTCCCCGGCGGCCGGATCCCAGGGGGCGCCGGAGCCCCCTTGGCGCGGGCACGGGCGCGGCAGCGCCGGAAAACGGCGCACCGGACCCGCCTCCGAAAAGCCGGCGCAGGCGCAAGCCCTGCGCCAGCCAATAAGGCCCAACGCCGTTGAAACAAAAAACGCGGAGCGTAAACGCCCCGCGCAGCGGACACCAAAAAAAGCGATAGCGCCTATTTAAAGTTATCGACCATATCCGCGCAACCCCATCGATGCACCTGCGGGATCGCGGCATAGAAGTTGTCGATGGAAATATCGATCGCCTTGCCTACGATGGAATTGAGCTCGGTCAGGGACTCCGCCCGACCCTGGGCCGGACTGCGCCACACGCGACGACCTTCACGCGCATCGATCACGGAAAGGTCCAAGGTGATGTCGGCGAAGCCAAGCTTGCCCAACACTTTCTCACCCGAGCGGGTGACGTCGCCACGGCGGACCAGCACACGGTTCAGCACCACGATGTAATCGGTGTTGGTGGTGCGGGCGTAGTTGCGCAAAAAGGCGGGGTCGGCTACGTTCCAGCCGTCGGAGGCGTGGGACAATCCCATTTTGGGGTCCCAGGAGCCGCGCTTGGGCACATATTTGCTGCCGCAGTTGGCACCCCAGGCGTAAAGGCGCTGCCCGACTTCGGCGCGCACGGCGACTTCCGGCGGCTCCGAGCGTGGCAAAAGCGGAACGGACTCGAACCGGGCGGCCTCGTCGCGATACGTGACATCGGCCGAATCCGAGACGTAGACGACCCGCATTCCCCGGAAACCGATCATCCCGAAGGACTCGGCGGGCGAACGAGAACAGCTGGCTGCCAAGGCACCCATCAAGGCCAAGAGACTGAGCGTGGTACGACGCATGAACGACTTCCTCCCGAAATCAGTACGGACTATATCATAGGAAAATGCGCGCCGCTTCCCGATGGTCCGGTGTGGTCCGTCTATCTTTGCTGCCCTGTGAAGATCGTTTCCTGGAACGTCAACGGTTTGCGCGCCTGCGCCAAGACCCATTTTCGCGACTGGTTTTCCAGAAGCGACGCGGACGTGGTTCTCATCCAGGAACTTCGCGCCGAACCCGACCAAATCCCGCCCGACCTGGTGGAGATGCCCGGCTACTCCTCCACGTTCTTCCCCGCCAGCTCCAAGAAAGGCTACTCGGGTGTGGCCGCGTGGGTCCGCGAGACCTTGGGTCCCGCGCAGGTGGAAAAAGGCATGGGGTGGGATGTCGCCGATCGCGAAGGGCGCGTGTTGTCCATCACCATCGGGAACCTGCGCGTAGTGGGATCCTACGTGTTCAACGGCGGCCGGTCCGAAGAGGCCTTCGCCGACAAGCTGGAATTCTACAAGCGCATCCGCCAGATGCATTCCCAGTGGGTGTCCGCAGGGCTCGATGTGGCCTTCCTGGGCGATTACAACATCTGCCACCAGGCCATCGACATCGCCGACCCGGTGGGCAACAAGGACAGCGTCGGATTCCGTCCCATCGAGCGCGAGCACTTGGGATCGTACTTCGAGGCCGGCTTCGCCGACTGTTTCCGCAGGTTCCACCCCGGCGTGGCCAACCAGTACACCTGGTGGTCCAACCGCCCCGGAGTGCGTGCGCGCAACCACGGCTGGCGCATCGACTACGCGTCGGTTTGCGAAAACCTCTGGCCGCGCGTGAAGCGCTGCTGGCACGAACCGGACCAAATGGGATCCGACCACTGCCCCATCGGCCTGGAACTGCGATGACAAAAAATTCCGCCGCCTTCGCGATCGTCTTCTCGACGGCTATTTCCGGGTGCGCCATTTTCCGTCCCACGGTTTCCGTTGGCAAACCGGCTCCGGCATGGTCGTTCGTCGCCTCCGATGGCGGGGATTCCGTTCGTTCCAGCCGCCTGATCGGTCGCCCCGGCATGCTGGTATGGATGGATCCATTGTGCCCGCAGGTGGAAAACGCATCGCAATCGGGCGGCCCGTTGCGGGTGCTGGAATCGCGTTGGAACTCCACCGACAGCGCGTGGATCTACTACGTGGCGGCACGCTCCTTTCCCGATGCCGTCCTGAAGCCCTCGATGTGGCGGCCTTGGCTCAAGGAAATGAAGCTGCGTGGCTCGGTTCTGATCGACACTTCCATGTCGCTTGCCCACAAGCTGGGTGTGCGCACCGTCCCCACCGCGGTCGTGATCGACGCCGAAGGCAAGTTGCGCTGGAAAGGTCCAGTCCAAGGCTTGGAGCGGGAGGCTGTGGAAAGCGTCGAGGACGACACCCTGGAAACACCCCCACTTCCCCCCTTGGCCCCCTTCGCCTCGCAGGTGCTGGACTCGGTGCTGGCCAATCGACCCTTGCCTGAAGGATCGCTTCGGGATACGGGCTGCTCCATCCAGGAAACCCTCTGGTGAGCGGGCGCTGGGCGTTTGTCGATGGGCGTTGGAGCCCGGAAGAGGAGGCAACGGTCCCGGTGATGGACCGGGGGCTGTTGTTGGGTGACGGCATCTTCGAGACCGTTCGTGTCAAGGCGGGCGTGCCGGAGTTCTTCACCGAACATTTCGCGCGCCTTTGCAATTCCGCTCAGGCGGTCAAAATCCGTCAGCCATGGAGCCAGGTCCAGCTGGAAGCGCTTTGCGCCGAGATCTGTTCGCGCTCCGACCTCGCCGACGCCTCGGTGCGCATCACCCTGACCCGCGGCGCCTACAAAGGCACCCTGTCGGATACGGGCGATGCCCCGCGACTGATCGTGACCTGCGCGAATGTGGAACACACCGATCCCGCGATCTACACCCGTGGCGTATCCATCGCCATCGCGAGTTTCCCGAAGGTCCACAGCATTCCGGCCCACGTGAAGGCCACCCAGTACCTCCCGGCCGTGCTCGCGCGCCTGGAAGCGGATGAACAGGGCTGCTACGAAACGCTCTTTTTGGATGGCCGCGATCGCGTGCTGGAGTTGGCCTCGGCCACGTTCTTCGGTGTGGTGGGCGGACATATCGTCACCCCTCCGCTGCGGCTGGGGCTGTTGCCCGGCATCACCCGGCAAGTGGTGATGGGACTGGCCAAGAAGCTGCGCATCCCGTGCCGGGAGGGTATCCTGCTGCGGAAGGACCTCCCCACGCTTTCCGAGGCGTTCCTGACCTCGGCGGTGCGCGGCATCGTGCCCATCGTGACTCTGGGTGGTCCGCGAGTGGGCCAAGGCTCCATCGGACCGATCACGCAACAACTCATGGAACAATTTCGCTCCGCCACGGGGCGCTGAAGCAAGGAAGAACGACGATGGCCAAGAAAATCAAAACCGAGAACAAAACCCTCCCGGAGCTGGAAATGCGCCTGGGGCCCGCCGGGCTGGAATACGAAAACAACGGAGTGATCCACCTGTTTTCGTGGCCGGACGTGTTGCGCCGCCTGGGGCAAGCCGACGCGGATCTCACCTTGAACATCCAGTGGGGCAACGGTCTTCTTGATGACCAGATCGATTGGGTGGATCTGCTGACACACGAAGGCGAAGTGGAAGTGGTGGAGCACAACGTGCTGGCCGACGGCAAAAAAAACGGCGTCCTCAAGGCCGTCGCGGAGTTCGAGGACGACCGCATCCGTCTGTACTACGACGAATCGTGTGGCGGTGAATCCGGCATCGTGGAACTGCGCCATGCCCCCGACGCGCGCTTTTCGCTGCACCAGATCGCGTTTCGCCCCTTCGGAAGCAAGACCGAGATCATCGCCGAGGCCTTCTGGTTCTCGGGGTCGCTGGCGTACTGAGAAGTCGGCATCGTCCCGTTCCCTGAGTGGCCCGAAGGGCTGTATCGAAGGGCGGGACGAGGGTAGTGCCAATCGGAACGGCCATCCGGCTTCCCTGCAAACCAGATTAAGCCATGGCATCGGCTCGTTCACCTTTCGATGGCCGCCCTTCGATACACCGCCTGCGGCGGCACTCAGGGAACGGCCATCCTGATCCTATTTAAGGGCGGGACGATGGGTGGGCCGATGGCTAAACGAGGTTTAAACAATTGCCCCACATGTACATCCTGAAATGTTGTGATGACAGCTATTACACAGGAAGCACCTGGGATCTGGAACGACGCGTCATTCAGCATCAGGAAGGGCTTGGCGCTCGACATACGGCGAAGAGATTGCCCGTCGAGCTGGTCTACGCCGAGGAGTACGATCGCATCGATGATGCCTTTCAGCGTGAGCGGCAAATCCATCGATGGACTCGGAGAAAGAAGGAAGCATTGATCGTTGGTTCGGAGACCCAGCTTCCGGAGCTTGCGAAAAAGGTGTTCCGTCTACCGCAGACGTAGCCAGGGCTCCCCTTATCGATGGCCGCCCTTCGATACACCGCCTGCGGCGGCACTCAGGGAACGGCCATCCTGATACCTGCCAATCCGGAAAAATCCTGGCATCGGCTCGTTCCCTGAGTGATAAGCTGAAGGCTGATTGTATCGAAGGGCGAGCCGATGGGCAGGCCCAACGGAACGGCCATCCTGCTTCCCTGCAAACCCGATTCAGCCATGGCATCGGCTCGTTCCCTGCATTGATGGCATCGTCCCGTTCCCTGAGTGGCCCGAAGGGCTGTATCGAAGGGCGGGACGATGGGTGGGCCGATCGAGGATCATCGGAGAAATCCTTGGCCTCCTTCTGACTTACCTTTGGCCTCATGGACAACGAACTCATCGAACGACTCGCCGAGCGCATCGACTCCCTGATCGCCGAGCGGGATCGGCTGCGCCAAGACGTGGAACGCCTCCAATCGGAAGCCGGCTCACACAGCCTGGAACTGGAACAGGAACTCAAGGATGCGCGCGCCGAGGCGGAAGCCGCCCGCGCGGACCTGCAATTGGCCCGCGACGAGGTCCAGGAGCGCGAGACCCGCATCCAGACCGCCACGTCCAAGGTGCAGGGACTGCTCGACCGCCTTCGGGAATCCTAAGGCTTGGACGCGAGGGAACCCAAGCTCGACCACTCGCGTCGGGTGTCCATCTGCGGGGAAACCTTCGGGATCCGCTCGGACGCACCACCCGAGACGATCGAACGCGTCGCCCGGCTGGTGGACGACCGCTTCCAACGCGCCCGTTCCCAAATGGGTGAAACGGATCGTTTTCGCGCCGCCGTGCTGGCGGGGCTTCTGGTGGCGGGCGAAAACGTGGAAACACTCGAAGAGCTGGATGCCGTTCGCGCGGAACTCCAGGCTCTCAAAGACCGGCTCCAGGGGCTGGTTCAACGGCTTTCGGAGGATTGAACATGCAGTTGTTGGCAGGCAAACCGGTGGTGGATGCGTTGCGCGCGGGGCTTTTGTCCCGCATCCAGGCCCTCAAAGAGCGCGGCATCACGCCCTGCCTCACGGTGACCCTGGTGGGCGACGACCCATCGAGTCACATCTACGTGAACGCCAAGGACAAGGACGCCAAGGAGTTGGGAATCGAATCCCACACCTACCGCTTCCCGGCCACCATGAGCCAAGCGGATCTGGAAGCCCACGTCCGGAAATTGTCGTCCGACCCTAAGGTCCATGGCATCCTGGTGCAATCTCCATTGCCCAAGGGCCTGGATGAATCGCGCGTGGTGGATTGCATCGATCCCACCAAGGACGTGGACGGCTTCCACCCCCAGAACGTGGGACTCCTTTGCTTGGACCGGCCCGGCCACCGCTCCTGCACGCCTTGGGGCGTGATCCAGGTCCTCAAGCACTACGGCATCACCACCGCCGGCAAGCGCGCCGTGGTGATCGGCCGTTCCGACATCGTGGGCCGCCCCATGGCCAATCTGCTCATCCACAAGGGCGCCCTGGGCGACGCCACCCTCACGGTGGCCCATTCGCGCACCGCGGATCTGGCCTCGGTGGTCCGCGAGGCTGATATTGTGGTGGCCGCCATCGGGAAACCGGAATTTGTCAAAGGTTCCTGGCTCAAGCCGGGTGCGGTGGTGATCGACGTGGGCATCAACCGCGTGGAAGACGCTTCGCTTCCCAAGGGCTACAAGGTGGTGGGAGACGTGGAATTCTCCAGCGCCCAAGATGTGGCATCCGCCATCACGCCGGTTCCCGGCTGCGTGGGCCTGATGACCCGCGCCATATTGATGTCCAACACCGTCGACGCCGCGGAGCGCCTCTCCTGACGTATTTCCTTCACGGCCCACGCACATCCGTTCGCCCCCTTCGGCGGGCTCAGGACTTCGCTTCGAGACGGGGGCTTCGCCCCCTCCTCAGGACGAACGGATCGGCAACGCCTGTGTTGTTTGAAGCCCTGCAGGGGGGTATCGTGCCGTTCGTCCTGAGGAGCGGCTCCGCCGCGTCTCGAAGGGCAACGGCACGAAAATCGAGCATCGGTCCGCACACATGAGCAATGCAGTTTCTGTCACGGAACTGACCCGGGCCATTCGCTCCACGCTGGAGGAGGGGTTCGACGCGGTGCTGGTGGAAGGCGAGCTTTCCGGCGTCAAGCACCATTCCAGCGGGCACCTGTACTTCACGCTCAAGGACGAAGGCGCCACCATCTCGTGCGCCATGTGGCGCCCGCAGGTACAGCGCCTGCCTGCCATGCCCCGCGACGGCCAGCGCGTGGTGGTGGCCGGGCGCATCTCGGTGTACGAGCCGCGCGGCGCCTACCAGCTGATCGCCAATCTGCTCAAGCCCGCCGGTCTGGGCGACCTCAACCAGCGCCTGGAAGAGCTCAAGCGGAAATTGTCTGCGGAAGGATTGTTCGAGGCTTCGCGCAAAAAGGACATCCCCCCGTACCCCACCCGGGTGGCCCTGATCACCTCCCGCACCGGTGCGGTCCTGCACGACATTTGGCACGTGCTCTCGCGGCGGGCTCCCCACCTGGAACTGTTGGTGGTCCCCACCTCCGTGCAAGGCGCGGAAGCGGTGCCAGGAATTGTCCGCGCCCTGGAACAGCTCCGCGCCTTGGAAGGCACCCCCGACGCTCCGGACGTGGTGATCCTGGCGCGCGGCGGCGGATCCCTGGAAGACCTGTGGGCCTTCAACGAAGAGGCCGTGGTGCGGGCCGTGGCGGATTGCCCCTTCCCCACCATTTCCGCCGTGGGCCACGAGACCGACACCACCCTGTGCGATTTCGCAGCGGATCTACGCGCCCCCACGCCGTCGGCCGCAGCGGAGCTGGTGAGCGAAGAGCGCCTCACCCTCCTTTCGCAACTGGCGGAAATCGAGGAGCGTTCCCGCGCCGGCCTGTTGCGCCTGGTCACGCGTCGTCGCGAGCGCCTGGAGATGCTCGCCAAGCGTCCCTGTCTGTTGCGCCCGGACGAACCCTTGCGCCGCGCAGGCCAATCGCTGGACCTGCTCACAGACCGTCTGGAACGCTCCATCCGGCAGTTTTCCAAGGCCAAGAACAGCGATCTGGCCGTGGTCGCCGGCAAGCTGGAAGCCCTCTCCCCCTTGCGCGTGTTGTCGCGTGGCTTTGCCGCCATCAGCTCGGAATCCGGGGCAGTGGTCATGAAATCCACCGACCTTTCCCCTGGGGACCGCATCAAGATTTCCTTCGCCGACGCCCCCCGCATGGCACGGGTGGAATGACCGTTGCGTTCTTGAGGTATCATTTCCTCGATCATGACCCAACACACCGACATGAAAACGCAGATCGGCTGGCTCCTGGAGGCAGGGGTCGACTTCGTGATTTGCGGTGGCGTCGCCTGTGTTTTGCATGGAGTCGATCGCACGACTCTTGATCTGGATATTTGTGTTTCGCCAGATGCCGAAAACTGGCAGCGGATTGTCAGCTTCGCCAAGGCGCATGGGCTGCAACCGCGCATCCCGGAGCCTTTGGAATACCTGCTGGACCCTAACCGTCGACAGCGTTGGGTGGAAGAAAAAAACGCGATGGTTTACACCTTGGTTGGGGAATCCGGCTGGATCCAGATCGATGTATTCCTCACCTACCCCATCGAGTGGTCGCAGCTGCGAAGTCGAGCCCGTGAGCAGCTCTTCAACGGTTCCATCCTGCTCATCTCGTCCAAAGCAGATCTCATCCAAGCCAAACGAAGCGTGAGCCCTGTGCGAAAAAAGGACTTGCGGGACATCGAGGACCTGGAGGGGTTGCCATGAGCCCAACACCCCCCAATCTGCCCGACCCCCTGTTCGATGGACATCCCGAGCGCCCCTTCGCCAGCCTCTCCTTCGAGGAAAAACTGGACGAACTTTGGCTTCGCGCCTGTGCGGTCCGGCAATTGCGGGAAATGACCTCCCATTTAGGGCCAGAGAAAAACCTTTGATTTGTCGTTGTTCACCGCTCGTCCTGAGGAGCGTAGCGCCCTTCGGCTTCGCTCAGGAGAGCTCTCGAAGGGTGAGCGGTGAAGAATCGGCAACAAAAGGCGGATCGGCTCCTGTCGCCGTTGCCCCCTTCGGCAGGCTCAGGACTTCGCTTCGAGACGCGGCTGCGCCGCTCCTCAGGACGAACGGCATTTAATTCTCCCGTTTTGTTCTCACTCTCCCAGAAGACGAGGCGGTCACTGACCGATGCCACAGGCCATCGGGAGCCGATGGTTCTATATTCAGTGATTCGGTCGATTTCGACCGGTGTTTGAACTTCTGGGGAGTCGCCGTCCGGCCGATGACACAATCCATGTCCTTTGAGCAATCCTTGGCCAAGCTGGAAAGCCTGGTGGCCCGATTGGAATCCGGCGATCTCCCACTCGATCAAGCTTTGGCTGAATACGAGGAAGGGATTTCCCTGGTGCGATCCTGCCGTAGTTCGCTGGATCGTGCCGAACTGAAAATCCAGAAGCTGGTGGACCGTGGCAACGGTCCTGAAGTCGCAAGCTCGAATCCCGCCGAGCTTTTCGGAGGAACCGAAGGATGACCGTCCAAGTCAACGAATTCCTGGCTTCGGCCAAGGTCCGCGTGGAAGCCGTGTTGGACCGCGTGGTTCCACCGACCTCCCACACCCCAGGCACCCTCCACGAGGCGATGCGCTACAGCCTGATGGCCGGCGGAAAGCGCCTTCGCCCTGGCCTGTGCTACGCGGCCTTCGAAGACTGCGGTGGCACGGGCGAGGCGGCCGATTGGGGCGCGGCAGCTCTGGAGATGGTGCACACATTTTCCTTGATCCACGACGACCTCCCCTGCATGGACGATGACGATTTCCGTCGCGGCATGCCCACCTGCCACAAGAAGTTCGGCGAAGCCATGGCCGTGTTGGCCGGCGACGCGTTGTCCATCCTGGCCTTCCAGGTGCTCGCCCGCGCCGGAAGCGCGCCGGCGATCTCGGTGCTGGCGGATGCCTTGGGCTCCGACGGCATGCTGGGCGGCCAGGTCGTGGATATCCAGAGCGAGGGCAAGCCCTGCACGCTGGAGACGGTGGATTACATCCACGTCCACAAGACATCGGCGCTGATCGAGGCGTCGCTGGAACTGGGAGCGTTGCTCGCCGGCGCCGACATCGATCAACGCAAGCTCTATCGCGATTACGGGCGGGCCATCGGACTGGCCTTCCAGATCGTCGACGACATCCTCGACATCGAATCCTCCACGGAAGAGCTCGGCAAGGATGTCGGCTCGGATGTGGAAAACCAGAAGGCCACCTACCCCGCCGTGGTGGGCCTGCAGGAAAGCAAAAAGCGCGCACGCGAACTGGTGGACCAGGCTCTGGCCCTCACCGACCGGATGGGTGTTCGCGGACCGGTCCTCGCCGATCTCGCGCGCTTCATTGTCGAACGGGGGAATTGAACATGGCAGAGATTTCCGGACCGCCGAAGCCCGGTCCGCTCCTATCACTCATCCGGACTCCGGAGGATGTGAAAAAACTGGGTCTTGAGGAACTTGCGGCGCTGGGCGCCGAGATGCGCGAGTTCATCGTCAGCACCATCAGTCGCCATGGTGGCCACCTGAGCCCCAATTTGGGAACCGTGGAACTGACACTCGCTCTTTTCAAGGTCTATTGCCCGGGCTTCGACCGGTTCGTCTGGGACGTGGGCCACCAGGCCTATCCGCACAAGCTCCTTTCCGGACGCAACGAGACCTTCCACACCATCCGCCAGCACGGCGGACTTTCCGGCTTCCTGAAGCGCTCGGAAAGCAAATTCGACGACTTCGGCGCCGGCCACGCCAGCACCTCGATTTCCGCGGCGCTGGGCATGTCTGTCGGACGCGACCTGCTCAAGCGGACAAATCGTGTCTTCGCGATCATCGGTGACGGCAGCCTCACCGGCGGCATGGCGCTGGAAGCGTTGAACAACGCGGGCGTTCGCCACGAAGACCTCACGGTGATCCTCAACGACAACAAGATGTCGATCGCCGAAAACGTGGGCAGCATCGCCAAGCACCTCAATCGCGTGATCACCGACCCCCGCTGGAACAAATTCCGCAAGGACGTGTGGGGCGCGTTGGGGCATCTGGACAAGGTGGGCAAGGGCTGGGCCGACCAAGCCCGCGAGGCCGCTCGCAAGGTGGAAGAAGCCGTCAAGGGAATGGTCCTTCCCGGGTCCCTGTTCGAGGATCTCGGGTTTCGCTACTACGGCCCCCTGGATGGCCACGACCTGCCGACACTGGTGGATTTCTTCGAAAAGCTCAAGGACGTGCCCGGCCCCAAGCTGGTGCACGTGATCACGCAAAAAGGCAAAGGCTACGAGCCAGCGGAAAAAGACACCGCCGGCAAATGGCACGGCCTGGGAGCCTTCGATCCGGAAACAGGCAAGGTCGCCCCGTCCTCCGATCCACGCCCCAGCTACACGCAAGTGTTTGGGGAAGCTCTATTGGGCTTGGCCAAAGACCACTCGGAACTGGTGGCCATCACGGGCGCCATGCCTTCGGGAACCGGCGTGAACGTGCTGGCCAAGGCCTTCCCGGATCGCGTCTTCGATGTGGGCATCGCCGAACAACACGCGGTGACCTTCGCCGCCGGACTGGCCTGCGAAGGCATCCGGCCGGTCGTGGCCATCTACTCCACGTTTTTGCAACGCGCCTACGACCAGATCGTCCACGACGTGGCGATCCAGCACCTGCCGGTCATTTTCTGTCTGGATCGCGGCGGATTGGTGGGCGCCGACGGCCCCACGCACCACGGCGTGCTGGACCTCGCCTACATGCGGACCATCCAGACCATGGTGGTGATGGCACCCAAGGACGAGATGGAGATGGTGGACATGCTCCACACCGCCTACGCTTACAAGGACGGCCCCACCTCCATCCGCTACCCGCGCGGATCGGGACGCGGAGTGCCTTCGCGCGAGCCGAAGCTCCTGGAGATCGGCGTTCCCGAGGTGTTGCGCCAAGGATCGCGCGTGGCCCTGTTCGGGATCGGCAGCATGGTGGAGACCTGCGAGAAGGTTTCCGACTTGTTGCGCGAAGTGGGCATCGAGGCCACCGTGGTGAACGCGCGCTTCGCCAAGCCTCTTTCGCCCACGCACTACCAAACCATTTTGGCTGGCCACGACTTGGTGGTTACGCTGGAAGACGGCGTCCGTTCCGGCGGCTATGGATCGGCTGTCGCCGAGACCATGGCCGACCTGGGCCTTCCCAAGCGCCACTTGTTGTTGGGTCATCCCGCCGACCGTTTCATCGACCATGGCGACAACGAGCGCTTGTACCAGGACATGGGCCTGGACGCGCCATCGATCGCCTCACGCATTCGTCAGACATTGGAGAATTCATGAACCGCGACCGAGGATTTTCGGGCGAGAACCCACAGGGACCACGCGGCGGCGGCCGAGGCGAAGTTCCTTCCTGGAAGCGGCGCCCCCATTCGGCGGCGGCCCGCGTGGCCAAGGACGAGCAGGGTTTGCTGCTCATGGACCAGGAACTGCGCGCTGTGGCGGACCTGAAAAACGAGAAGGCCCGCGAACGCACCGGACAATATCTGGTCGAAGGCGTGAAGGCCGTGGAAACGTTGATCGACAACGCCCGCGAGAACGTGGTGGCCGTCTACCAGACGGAAGGCACCGAGTGGAACAAGGCGCTTCTGACCCGTGTGCCAGGGAAGCTCCCCCTTCGCGTGGTATCCAGCCGCGAAATGGAACAGATCTCCAGCACCAAGACCCAGCAAGGTCTGGTGGCGGTGGCCATGGCGCGTGCGCTGCGCATCAATTGGGAAGCAGCCCGCCGCATCACCCTGGTGGATGCCGTGCAGGACCCGGGCAACCTGGGCGCGCTGTTTCGCACCTCGGCGGCCTTCGGGTTCGACGCCATCGTGCTGGGCAAGGGTTCGGTGGATCCGTTCAATCCCCGCGCCGCGAGGGGATCCGCTGGATTGGTCGCCTCCATCCCGTTCGAAAACAACGTGCGCCTGGAACAGACCATCGAATTTCTGCGCAACAAGGGCTTCACCATCGTGGGGACCAGCCCCCATGGCAAGGACTCCATCGAGAACGTGGCGCTGAAGAAGAAGGTCGCCATCCTGGTGGGCAACGAAGGCAAGGGTTCGTCTTCCAACCTTTTGGACCTTTGCGACGCCAAGGTGCGTATTGCCATGGCCGGCGGCGTGGAATCGCTGAACGTGGCCGTGGCCCACGGCATCCTGGCCGCCGGGCTGTTCCAGCGGATGGAGTGATTTCGGAAAGATCTGTCTGATCTGTGGTGTTGACCTCCGTTCGTCCTGAGGAGGCGGCACAGCCGCCGTCTCGAAGGGCGTACGGAGGGAGGGCTTTTCCTCCATGCATCTCTCGATCCGACGGCATGTCATTCGTACGGAACCCGTAGACAAGCACAAGACAGACCTGCCAAGGCTTGTCATCACCTGCCATTCCCCCTTCGAGACGGCGCCTTCAGCGCCTCCTCAGGACGAACGGCAGGTACGGTTTTCGCTTTTTTCGGGAATTGGTAACACCGGCACACCGAAAAGCCGGCGAATCATTTCCCCTACCGACCCGCCACGTAGATCGTGCGGGTCTCGGCGATTCCTTGCGCGTGGATGGAGCAGAGGTACACGCCTTGGGGCAGATCCTGCGCCAACTCCACCGTGTGCGATCCGGCCGTGAAGGTGCGCCCCGCGAGCTCGGCGGACACCCTGCCGTTGACCGAGCGGACCCTCAGCGACACGTAGGACTCCTGGGGGATCGCAAAGCGGATCGCCGCCATTCCGTTGACGGAATTCGTCCAAGCCAGCCACGCACCCGCAGGCGCGATGCCAGGCTGCCTGGTCAAGCCGCTGATCCCGTTCTCGAACAGCTTCAGGTCGATGGATTCACCCATCACCTTGTAGCCGGCGGTGGAGGGATGGAGCCAGTCGTTGTTCACCGCCGCTTGCAGCCGGGTGGTGTCGGACGGATTGCGCATGGTCTTGTCGAAATCGATCACGCCGTCGTAGACCGCGTCGTGGCGGATGAAGTAGTTCACCTCGCGACGCACCATCTCGTGGGCCGCCGAGTAGTAGCTGTTGCCATTGAAGGGCATGATGGTGCCGCCGTATACCTTCAGGCCCTTGGCCTTGGCGGCGGAAGCCATCTGCTTGAGGCCGGCGATCAGGCTCGTGGCGCTGGCGTTGGAACTACCGATGTCGTTGACGCCATGGAAGAGGATCACCCACCCGATGCCCTGCTGGTCCAGGATGTCGCGCTGGAAGCGCGTCACTCCGGCGGTCTGGGCGGTGCCCAGGACCGTGGTGGCGCCGATCCCCATGTTCAATACCGCGACGTTTTTTGTCTTCTCGTTGGCCAGCAGGCGTTCGGAGAAGATGTCGGTCCAGCGGTTTTGGAGGTCCGGCGTCAGGCCGTAGCCGTCGGTGATGGAGTTCCCGATGATTCCCACCGCCTGCGCCGCCTGCGGGGCGCGCACGTCGATGGTGTTGATGGAGTACCAGTGCGGCGTGGATGCGGACCCGGCGAGGTCGGCGGCGGTGGTCTTGTCGCCGGCGACGATGTACGAATTGGTGCGCGACCCCACGTGGCCGGTCATGTTGGACGATGTGGCTCCGTACAGGATGGTGATCGCCACGCGCATGCTTGGGGTCAGGCGAAAAGCGATGGGGTCCGACGTGACCGACGCGCCCGACGCCAGCGAGGCGGAGGCCTTCCCGGCAAACGAGAGCGCCTTCAGGGTGGTGGCTTCGATCTTGTTTCCGCCGCTGGACACCGCGATGTTCACGGCCTTCAGTTCGGTCGCCTGGGTGTTGTTGACGTTGGTCAACTTCAAGCGGAGGGTGTCGCCACCGATCGAAACACGGACCACCTGGCGAAGGGTGTTGTTGGTGAGTCCCGGCGAAGGAGGCATGTTGGCGGACTCCACCAGATAGGGAGCCGCGCTCCAGGTGGCCACCCAGTGGTTGTCCGACTGCGCGAACACCAGCGAGGCACCTGCCAGGGCGATCGTGGCCAGGGCCGTCCGGATTCGAATCGAGAAGAACTTGGTGCTCAACGGAGACTCCATGATGAGGATAAAACCGCACGTCATATCAATATTTGTCTAGGAACGGATAACGGACGCCGGAGATGAGTCCGACGTCCGTTTGGAATCTTGGCTAACGACAGTTTACTTCAAGATCGGAGTGGTCCAGGTGATCCACTTGGCGCGATCGAACTTGTATGCGGCGGGAGCCTCCATCTTGGCGGCTTCGCCGGTCCCACCCATCAGGTACTTCTGGACGTAGCTTTTGACCCAGTGGTTCTGCGATGCGGGCAGGGCGCAGTGGTCGTGACCTCCGACCGAACTGTAGGTGAGACCTTCTTCAGCACCCAGCGCCTTGTAGATCTCCTTCGCCGCGTTGGCCGAACCCCAGCCGACTTCCGGTCCGAGCCAATCGATGCTGTTGTCCAACACCAGGAGGGCGCGAGGTGCGATCATCCCCACCATCTCGTGGTGATCCACCGGAAGCTTTGTGATGGAGCTGCCGAAGTTCTGCCAGAAGTCCTGGCGAGTCCAGAACTGTTCGTCGTAGGTGCTTTTGATCGGCTGGGCTTTGGTGAAGCTTGGAATGATGCGCCATGCGGCCACGCCACCGGATCCTGCTTCTTGCGGAATGACCAGTTGGACACGCTGATCGAAGGACCCCGCCACGGCCGAGGACTTGCCCCAGCGGGAGCAACCGGTCACGGCCAGATGCTTGGCATCGATTCCGGCGGCAGGGGTAACCATCAGCGCGTCGATGATGCGCGACAGACCCCAGGCGTGGGCCATCAGTTCCGAAGCGGAATGGGAGGATCCGTAAAGGTCGTAGAATTTGCCCTTGCCGCGACCCGAGCCTTCCGCGGCGATGGTGGTGATCGGATAGCTGATCTTTGCCACGTTCAAGCCGGAATATCCTCCCCCGATGTTTCCGCCGTCCCAACCGATGACGGCGGGGAAGGGACCTGCACCCGAGGGCTTGGTGATGGTGACATCGAAGGAGATGGACTTGCCCTTGTCGGTGACCTTCACTGTGAGCTTTTCGCCCGCGAAGCTGCCTTCCACTTTTTCCGGATTGCGGGGTTTTTCGCCATGCACATACTTCTCCAGCATGGCGGCGATTTCTTCGCGGCGGCAGGTCCACTGCGCCTTGGTGGTCACCGCGGTGCCATCCATCATCTTGAAGGGATCCGGCAGGTTCGTGATGTTCGTCAAGGCGGAAACCGCAGGCAAAGCGGGGATCGTGCACTCCTTGCGATGGTCTTCCACGAAGTCTCCGCCGCCTTCGTTCAAGGTGATGGCGATGCCGGTTTCCGTCTCCGTCTTCATCACGTACCTGGCCTCGGCGAACCCGCTCTTCGAGAAGACAAGCGTTGGAAGAGTCGCCAGGGAGCGAGCCGACACCAGGTGGGAAGCGACCTTCCAACCGGATGCGTCATCCTTCAAAACCGGCATGTAGAGGAGATCCGTCCCGTGGCGCGCCCTGAGGAAGGCCGCGTTGAAATGGATTCCGGCGGGCACGTCCACCCGTGCGGCTCCCTGGCTCAGGATGGCCGTGGCGCTCCAGATGTTCTTGCCATTGACTTCCACCAGGTCCAGCGAAACCGCGCCTTCGCCCGGGCACTGCACCAGCAGAGCGCCATCGACGTGCTTGATGCTGAAGGCCGGATTGGCGACGGACTTGATCTGCACGCCGCTGACGGCGGTGGCGATCGTGAAGCTCCCATCCGCCGCCGTTGTGGTCTGGGTGGCCGTAGCCGCGTCCTGGACAGAAACAGTCACTCCCGCCAACGCGGCGCCCTTGGCGTCTTTCACCGTTCCGGACGCTTGGCCTGCGAAAACGGCGGCGGCCATCAGGCTCGCCATCGCCATCGCCTTGCAAGCGATTGACTTCCGACTGAATTGACTGAACATGGAATACTCCACTGGTGACAATGCTCTTGGGTGTTCGCGAACGGGCGCACGAATCAACCTGCGCCCAAGATGGACACAGTCGGTGGCTCGCGCCGGTTGGTCTTGTGGGGAAGTTATCGCGCTGTTGCCATTCTCGATTGCAACCTTGCTGAAACACCATTGTACAGTTCACAACACCCCCTCCCCCCCTTTGCTCCCCGAGATGCATCGCCTGCGGTCACCAGCCAGATCTCATCACCGTTCGCGAGGATGCAGCTCGAAGTGCTTCAGGTCATCCCAAGCTTCTGTGTTGCCGCTGGAGTCCGTGAACTTCGGACTCAGGAACTCCGACTACACGGAGTCGACGCAGAGGTTCTACGATGGGCATCGCGTTGGTGAACCACCAATGGATCTCACGAGTTTCTGCTCTACTCCGAGAAGATGTCCAGTTCATTTTCCGGATAGCTCCTACGCCACCTTTCGAATCGTCACGTAAGTCCGGCTCCCTTTTCAGCACTCCTGGAATCGATGCCGGCGGTGGAAAATGGACACCATGCGACCGGTCTTCGAATACCTCGATTATAGAGACATCCTGAAGGAAGCCTTCGAAACACGCAAACTCTCGACGCCATTGTATTCCTACCGAATGCTCGCCGAAAACTTCGGGCTGGACACGAGCAACATGTTTCGCATCCTCCAGAAGGACGCGCACCTTCCCGCCCGCTGCCAGACGCGGGCATTGGATTTCATCGGGATCAGCGGGAGATCCGCCGAATATTTCCAATTGTTGATCGCCTACGCCCGCGAGCGCAACAGCAAAGCCCGCACTGAAATCCTCGAAAAAGCCCTGGCCCTGCGCGACGTGGAGTGCCGGAGGCTGACCGACCGGGAGCTGGAATACTATCGGGATTGGTGGGTGGTTGCCGTCCGATCGCTGGTGGAAGTGGTGGATGGGCACGTGCGACCCGCCGAGCTCGCCGAACGCTTGTCGCCAAAGGTCAGCGAAACCCAGGTTTCCAAAGCCCTCGAACTTCTGTCCGAATTGGGCTTGGTCAAAAAAGCCAGTTCCGGTCGGTTGGTGCTCTCCGAAGTCCATCTCACCGCAGGCGGCGAGGAAAAGACAGAAGCGGTTCGCCAGTTCCAGCGCCAGATCCTCTCCTTGGCTTCCGAAGCACTGGAGCGCTTCCCGAAGGAAAAACGAGACATTTCCACGATCACTTTCGCCGTCGACCAGGAAGCGTTCGTTGAAATTCGCGAGATGCTGCGGGAATGTCGTCGACAGATCCAACAACGGATCGAAGAGTCAAAGAAGCCCGATCGCGTCATGCAATTGGCTGTGGCGTTGTTTCCTTTGGCGCCGGCGCCGGAAAGCAAACAATGAGTAGTCCAAGACTCCTGTTGGCCTTGTTGGCCACGCTCCTGGCTTGCCAAGGGTGCACGGAAGACCGTCTCGCCGGCAATTCCTCGGAAACAGAAAACACCATTGCGGTTCGCATGATCTCTGTGGATTCACTCTACCACGGCTGGCCCCCACACCCATCCTACCCCACCGTCGCCACCTTGCGCCTGGACACCACCCATTGCGACTTTTCCAGCATCGACAGCGCGGGTCGCCAGTTGGTCGTCGAACGGCTCGATGGCCGGCAAATTCCTTTCGAGCGGATCTTCTGGGACCATGCCTCCAAACGAGCCCGCCTCTATGTGCGATTGGCGCCGGACCTGCTTCGCCACGGCTCCCGGTTTCGATTGCGCTGGGGAGCAGGGGCACACGGCCAGCCTGATTCCGCCGCCGTTTGGGATTCCATCTCGGAGTCCTTCCGGGTCATTCTCACCTCCACGTTGGTGGATGATTTCGAAGACGGCAATCTGTTGAGCATGCTGACCGATACCTCGACGTGGCATTCCGGTGCCGGCGAAGCTGCCACAGCCACCCCTGCCAGGCTTGCGGCGGCCGGCCGTGGGCGACAAGGCAACGCCCTGACTTTCACCTACTCCGCCGATGCGAACTCCGGTCGGTACAGCACCATCAGCTTGGTCCTAAACCGCCGCCCGCTCAGCTTGCGCTCGTTGGATTCCATCGTGTTGTGGGCTCGCGGATCTGGAAGGCTTTCGGTAGCGCTGGATCGGCCCAGCGACACCGCCAGCCCCAAAGCCTGGGCGCGCATCCCCCTGGACACCGCCTGGAATCGGTTGCGCATCGCCCCGGGGGACTTCGACCCTCCCGACAACGTGGGAGGGAATATCGGGTGGTTGCGCATGCGTGATTCCATCACCCACCTGACTTTTTTGGTGGAAGGTGGCTCCCAGCTTTGGATCGACGATGTGCGTCTCCACGGAATCGTGGCCGATGACCTCCGATAAACGCGCATCCAGCCGCGATCCAAAATGACATCTCCGGCTCGTTAGCGGTTCACTAACGACCGGCTGAATCATTGTCCAGCAAAACCCACGTTCGGATTCGATCTTAGCTGGTACGTCCCGAGGCGTCGGCGGACTTGTGCCGGATCCTCGGGGCGACTTCCATCGGTGCACACCCATGCCTCACAGCGATAGAATGGGACGAGGATGAACCTGACAATCCAACCAGCCCTCTGTCGGAGCCTCGGCGATGCCGCCGAGGCCATGGTTTGGGCCTTCGGATGAAACCCGTCTTCGAATACCTGGACTATCGCGCCTACCTCAAAGACGCCTACGAGGAGCGCAAGGCGGAGTCGTCCTTCTACTCCTATCGCATGATGGCCGAATCTTTCGGGCTTTTTCCCAGCAACATCTTCCGGATCCTCCACAGCGAAGCCCACTTGCCCGCGCGGTGTCACAGCCGCGCACTGGAGTTCCTGGGTCTCTCCGGCCGAGCCGCCGAGTACTATCTCCTTTTGATGACCTACGCCCGGGAGCGCTCGGTTCGCGAACGCAACCTCATCCTGGAAAAGGCGTTGACCTTGCGCGACGTGGCGCGCCGCCCGTTGGAATCCCAAGAGCTCGAGTACTTCTCCAAATGGTGGACGGCCGTGTTGCGAGCGCTTTTGGAGACCACAGGTGGGCGGGCCGTTCCCTCGGAACTGGCCAAGCTTGTGATCCCGCCGGTGCAGGAATCCGATGTCAAAGCCTCGCTTGAACTTCTGGTGGAGCTGGGTTTGGTCAAGCGTGCGAGTTCCGGTAGATTGCTGCCGGCGGAGGCGCATCTGACCGCTGGAGGCGAGGCCAAATCGCATGCGGTTCGCGGATTTCAACGTCAAATTTTGTCTCTTGCCTCCGCCGCGCTGGAACAGATTTCCCCCGAAGAGAGGGACATTTCCACGCTCACGCTTTCCATGGATGAAAACGCGTTCCGGGAGATCCGTGAACTCGTGCGCGAATGTAGGCGTCAGATCCAAAAGCGCGTGGAGGAATCCCGCGAATCCGACCGTGTCATGCATCTGGCGATGGCTTTCTTTCCCGCCGCCCTCACCTCCGGGAGCAAGCCATGAAGCTTTGGCCTTTGTTCCTTTCCTCGCTCGTGGTTGTCGGGTTCCAGGGGTGTTTCGAAGAACGTTCCGCCGGCACCTCAACGGAAACCGAGAACGCCATCGGAGCCCGTTTGCTGCGCGTGGACTCCGTTCTTCCACCCTCGGAAGGCTTCCCCGGAGAGCCCGCGGTCGCAACCATCCGCCTGGATTCGACGGAAATTGACTTTTCAAAGACCCGGTCGGACGGGCTGGATCTCGAGGTCATCCGCCTGGACGGAAAGGCAATGCCGTTCGAAGTGGATTTCTGGGACACCAAGCAGTCCGTTGGTCGCCTGCATGTGCGGATCGAGCCCTCCCAGCGGTTCCACGGAAGCTATTTCTGGGTGCGCTGGGGACTCCCTGCGGCTACCCGGCAATCCTCCGAGGATGTATGGTCGGGTATGACCGATTTCCGGAAACTCACCTGGAATTCGATCCTCGTCGACGATTTCGAGTCGGGGTCAACCCTCCACAATCGCCTTCCTGACTCATCCTTCTGGTTCATGGGAGGCTTCATACCAACTTCAGGCCTGACTGCTGCAGGCTCAGGCCGAACTGGCAACAGTTTGCACCTGACCTGCGCGACGGGGCAATGCGATACCGGACGTGTTCTGCTTGCAGCGACCATGCTTGCAACCAGCCGCAGGTCACTGCGGGGCTTGGATTCCGTGGAGCTATGGGCACGTGGATCCGGAAATCTTTGGCTCGGTTTCGAATCGTTGGACAGCATCCAGATGGGCCGAATGGCCAGAGGGCGCATCGACAGCATCGTTCCCCGCCGGACGTGGGCTCCCGTTTCCATGGGGGCAAGCTGGCAGAGGATCGTGGTTCGACCAAGCAACTTCCTGAAACCAGATGGCGATGCAGGCAATGTCGGTTGGGACACCATCCGCGACTCGATCAATTACATGAGTTTGGCCATCGAGGGCGGCACCGAAATGTGGATCGACGACATCCGCCTCCATGGCGTCATCCGGCAGGATCTGCAGTAGCCCGTTTCCTGACGGAATCCGGCAGCGCCTTCCGGACCACTCCCCCGACGGCATCGTACCCGCTCTGCTCACCGCCCCGGTGGGGGGAGAGGATTGGGCACTCCCCACGCGCCTACCCTGCTTCGAAGCAACGCGCTGGCGCCAGGATGGAGAACTACTCCGCGCAGTAACCAATCGCGGTGATTTCCTCCGAGATGATGGGCAGAACCACGAAGGATTGCGGAGCATAGTGGGTGGAAATACCTGTTACCTTCTTGCCTCCGCATTGCTTGGCGAGGTCGGCCATTAGGCCATCAACCTCATCAGCGGTGGTTGGACTGAGCATGAAGACGTTCAGATGAGAACTGGTCGCGGTCACCTTTTTCCCAGCTGGTGGAGTGTATTCCCCTCCGATCGATGTGCTCTGGGTGACGGCACAGCCAGAGATGAGGCCTGCAGCCAGAATGGACGCAACGAGAAACTTCTTCATGACTTGCCTTCTTTCAGGGATTCGGTGGGAGCTGGGACGGCTGTGGAAGCCGTGACGAATTCCTAGGATAGTTCCCAGCAATTTCGTTTCCCAGTGCCGGATGCAAGTTTGGCGGTCCGCCACCAAGCAGCCACACAGCGTGGACAGAAAATGGATCCGATCGATGCCTTGCCGACGGCAAGGTCCGCAACTCCTCATAAAGGCGCCAAGCGTTGCCGGAATTTTCCCTTGCCCATGTCACCGAATCTTACACTCGGGTGGAAATGGGTCAGGGCTTCAATCGAAGCCTCAATAACGCAGAAAGCCCTCCATCGTTGGATGGAGGGCTCTCTGAAGGAATGTGGCGGCGACCTACTCTCCCCGGAATCGTATAGTCCGAGTACCATTGGCGCTGAGAAGCTTAACTACTGTGTTCGGGATGGGAACAGGTGTGGCCTTCTCGCTAACACCACCACAAATCGTGGGCTGGATAGCCAATCAAGAAGCGATTTAAGTTGGAAGACTTCGCAAGATGCGTGTCTGAAAATCATTGTGGAGGGGAGGATGTGAGTTGAAAGCCACACGGGCGATTAGTATCACTCGACTTAACACCTTGCGGCGCTTACATCTATGACCTATCAACGTCCTAGTCTCGGACGGCCCTTCAGGGGGTTGCCCCCAGGGAAGCCTCATCTTTGGAGGAGCTTCACGCTTAGATGCTTTCAGCGTTTCTCTCTTCCGCACATAGCTACCCAGCGATGCTCCTGGCGGAACAACTGGTACACCAGAGGTGCGTTCATCCCGGTCCTCTCGTACTAGGGACAAGTTCCATCAAGCTTCCTACGCCCACATCGGATAGGGACCGAACTGTCTCACGACGTTCTGAACCCAGCTCACGTACCGCTTTAATTGGCGAACAGCCAAACCCTTGGGACCTTCTCCAGCCCCAGGATGCGATGAGCCGACATCGAGGTGCCAAACCTCCCCGTCGCTATGGACGCTTGGGGGAGATCAGCCTGTTATCCCTAGAGTACCTTTTATCCATTGAGCAACGGCAATTCCACGCTAAACCGCGGGATCACTAAGCCCTACTTTCGTACCTGCTCGACCTGTCGGTCTCGCAGTTAAGCCCCCTTATGCCTTTGCACTCTGCGCGTGATTACCGACCACGCTGAGGGGACCTTTGGATGCCTCCGTTACCTTTTTGGAGGCGACCGCCCCAGTCAAACTGCCCACCAGACAATGTCTCTGATCCAGATGATGGACCAGGTTAGAATTCCGTCAGCACCAGGGTGGTATTTCAACGTTGGCTCCATAATACCTGGCGGCACTACTTCAAAGCCTCCCACCTATCCTACACAAATACAGCCAGAATCCAATGTCAAGTTGCAGTAAAGGTTCATAGGGTCTTTCTGTCCAGATGCGGGTAGCCGGCATCTTCACCGGCACTACAATTTCGCTGAGACCGAGGTTGAGACAGCGCAGAAGTCGTTACACGATTCGTGCAGGTCGGAACTTACCCGACAAGGAATTTCGCTACCTTAGGACCGTTATAGTTACGGCCGCCGTTTACCGGGGCTTCGATTCAATGCTTCGCTTGCGCTGACATCTCCTGTTAACCTTCCGGCACCGGGCACGTGTCAGTCTGTATACTGCCCCTTACGGGTTGGCACAGACCTGTGTTTTTGGTAAACAGTCGCTTCTGCCATTTCTCTGCGACCAGAAAATGCTTCGGATGTACTCCTACACACATTCTGGCACTCCTTCTCCCGAAGTTACGGAGCTAATTTGCCGAGTTCCTTCACCTCAGTTCTCTCAAGCACCTTAGGCTATTCGCCTCACCCACCTGAGTCGGTTTGCGGTACGGTCGTCTGTGCTATGCCTTAGAAGATTTTCTTGGAAGTCCTTCCAATCAGTTGGTTTGTTGCAAGCAACGCACTTCCTCAGGAGTCTCGGGCATGTGACTGGCGGATTTGCCTACCAATCTCCCTACGCTCCCAAACTTCCATCCATCAGGAAGCTGATTGTATCTACTCCGTCCCTCCATCGAACACACAGATCGGCGCAGGAATATTAACCTGCTTCCCATCGACTACGCCATTTGGCCTCGCCTTAGGGGCCGACTAACCCTGGGAAGATTAGCTTTACCCAGGAATCCTTGGGTTTACGGTGTGCGGGTTTTTCACCCGCATTATCGCTACTCATGCCAGCATTCTCATTTCCGGTACCTCCAGCAAGGCTCACGCCTCACCTTCCCAGGCCTACGGAACGCTCTCCTACCACTTGCTTACGCAAGTCCACGGCTTCGGTGAAATGCTTAGACCCTCGTAATTTTCGGCGCAGGATCACTTGACCAGTGAGCTATTACGCTTTCTTTAAAGGATGGCTGCTTCTAAGCCAACCTCCTGGTTGTCTGAGCAATCCCACATCCTTTACACTGAGCATTCACTTGGGGACCTTAGCCGATGGTCCGGGTTGTCCCCTCTCGCCTGCGAAACTTATCTCACGCAGGCTGACTGCCGCGATCTAAAGTCAACGGTATTCGGAGTTTGTTTGGGTTTGCTAAGCTGGTGTGCCCGCTAGTCCAATCAGTGCTCTACCCCCGTGACTCCAACGCGACGCTATACCTAGATATATTTCGGAGAGAACGAGCTATCACCCAGTTTGATTGGCCTTTCACCCCTACCCACAATTCATCCAGTCAGTTTTCAACCTGATAAGGTTCGGCCCTCCACGAGGTTTTACCCCCGCTTCAGCCTGATCATGGGTAGATCACAAGGCTTCGCGTCTAGCGCCAGTAACTCAACGCCCTATTCAGACTCGGTTTCCCTACGGCTCCGGACCTTAGGCCCTTAACCTTGCTACTGACGACTAACTCGCTGGCTCATTAAACAAAAGGTACACCGTCAGAGTGTCATGCACTCCTTCGATAGTTTGTAGGCTTACGGTTTCAGGTACTATTTCACTCCCATCTCTGGGTACTTTTCACCTTTCCCTCACGGTACTCGTTCACTATCGGTCACCATCGAGTATTTAGCCTTGGAAGGTGGTCCTCCCAGTTTCAGACAGGGTTTCACGTGCCCCGCCTTACTCAGGATACCCGCTCATGCGTGCCAACTTTCGTCAACGGGACTATTACCCACTATGGTCGGCCTTTCCATGCCAGTTAGACTAGTATCTTCGCACTAAATGCAGGTCCTACAACCCCAGCCATAAATGACTGGTTTGGGCTACTCCCCGTTCGCTCGCCACTACTTAGGGAATCTCGTTTGATTTCTTCTCCTGCAGGTACTGAGATGTTTCACTTCCCTGCGTTGGCTATCCAAAACCTATGTATTCAGTCAAGGATTAGTGGTTACCCACTGGGTTGCCCCATTCGGAAACCCCCGGATCAATGGTCGTTTGCACCTACCCGAGGTTATCGCTGCTTGCCGCGTCCTTCATCGCCTGATGGTGCCTAGGCATCCACCATAAGCCCTTTTCATACTTAAAACTCACATTCTCCCTTCACAAAGAATCTCTTCACCCTCTCGGGCGAATAACACACCTTGCGAAGTCTTCCATATCGCGCCTTGATTAGCGCCCAACCTGTCAAAGAGAGTGAACCGTTTTTGAAGTGGTTCGGGCCCGTCTGAGGGGCCGTCCTTGTCGGCGACATCGTCACCGGAAGGGTTAGCAAAGTTACGCTGGAACATTGCGCGCGTCAAGGTTCCAAGGCAAAAAAAAATCAAACAACTCGCAAATGCGTGCGAGGGTCGAACATGAGCGATTTCGTTGGGTGGGCTTGGATGGCCACGGACTGCCCCATGGGAGGAGCGTAACCGGGGCGGGTGCGGACTACAACGGTCACTCCGCCAAGCTGGCAGTGCACGAACACCTCGTTGCCCAAGGACTCGATCCATTCCACCTGTGCCAACCAGCCCGGCTCCTCGGGGCCAACAATCCGCAGATGCTGCGCCCGGATGGCCAAGCGGGCTTCCATCAGGCCCGATTTGCGCAAAACCTCGCGACGAGGTGTGTCCAAAAACAACGCCCAATCCGAACCAGGTAGGATCACCGCTCCGTCCGGGGCCACCTGGACCTGCAGGATGTTGATCGGCGGGGCGCCCAGCAAACTGGCCACGTATTCGTCGCAGGGTTCCTCGTACAGATCCATGGGCCTCCCGATCTGGCGGATCTTCCCCTGGTCCAGCACCACGATCCAGTCGGCCAGGGTCATGGCCTCCGTTTGCTCTTGTGTGGCATAGACCAGCGGAGCTGCGAATGCACCGCGGCGCCGCCCGATGCGCAGGCGCAGGTCCAATCTTTCCCGCTGGTCCAGCAGCGCGAGCGGTTCATCGAACAACAGCGCGGAGCAGTCTCTCACCATGGCCCGGGCGATGGAGGTCTTGCGTCGCTGCGCCGTGGTCAACGCGTTGGGATGGACGTCGGCGACGCCATGGAGATCGAACGCATCCAATTCATCATCCACTCGATCCTTGATGTCGTCGTTGGATGCGCCTCGAAGCTTCAGGCCGAATTCCAGATTCTGTCGCACGGTCATGTGCGGGTAGAGCGCGTCGTTTTGGAAAACCATCGCCACGTTGCGGGCGCGAGCGGAGAGATGGTCCACACGTTCGTCGTCCAGGTAGATCCCGCCTTCATCCAGCTCTTCCAGGCCGGCGATCAAGCGAAGGATGGTGGATTTTCCCGAGCCCGACGGGCCCAACAGCACCACGAGCCCTCCGCCTTTCGCGGAGAAGGTCACAGCCTGGGCCGCCGGCAGTGGCGCCCCGAACGACTTCCAGAGGTTGCGCAAGGTCAGTTCAGCCATCCAGCACCACCCTCACGATATTGCGGTCCTGGAGCTTGGAAGCGGGGATGATGTTTCCATCGATGCGCTCGCCATTGAGGATCACTCGACCAACCCCGCGACATACGCCCTTGGGGTTGGATACCCAGATGGAGATCTTCTTGCCCCGGTAATGGCGTGTCATGGAAAACCCTTTCCAATCGCGGGGGATGCATGGGTCGATTCGCAAACCATCGAATTCCGGCCTCAGCCCCAGGATGTAATGGGTGACGGCGATGTAGCTCCAGGAAGCGGTTCCGGTGAGCCAGGGATTTCGGCTCTGCCCAAAGCGCGGGGAAGTCTTGCCATGGGTGAACTGGCAGTAGACGTATGGTTCCACCTGACGGATGTCGGCGGAATCGTTGTATCTGGCCGGTAGATAGCTGCGGTAGTACTCGTGGGCCCGGTCGCCGTTTCCGAGAATGCACTCGGCGATGATCGCCCACGAATTGGAGTGGCAGAAAATACCCGCATTTTCCTTGTGCCCGGGCGGGTAGACCAGCAAGGGAAGTTGGATGTGGGGGTCGGGGTGCGTGTGGGGAGGATCGCACAGGAGCAGGCCGTGCTCGGTGGCCAGGTGGCGTTTCACCGAATCCATGGCGACCCGCGCCTGGGATGCCGTAGCGGCCCCCGAGATCACCGCCCAGGTCTGGGCGTTGAGGTAGATGGAGCCTTCCGGATTGCGGTGCGACCCCAGTGTCCCACCCGTCGCGGAGATGGCCCGCAGGAACCAATCGCCGTCCCAGGCCGAAGCTTGGATCGCCTTGTGGATTTCAGCCGCTTCGGAATCGGCCCACGCGACGTCGTCGTCCTTCCCCAGGCGCTTGGCCAGATCCGAGACGATCCGGCAGCCTTTCAGGAACATGAAGCTCGTGAACAGCGACTCGCCCGTGGTTCCGAACTTGATGCAATCGTTCCAATCCGCATGCAGTCCCTGGACCAGGCCGTTTCTCCCTTTGTGGTCGATGGAAAACTGCAGGGCCTGCTTGAGGTGCCCGTACACGGTGTCCTCGCCCTTGTCCGCGTAGGGCAGGATCTTGTTCAGATACGCCAATCGGCCCGTCTCGTAGACAAAATTCGACACCGTGATGGGAAGCCACAACGTGTCGTCGGAGCGGTATTGTTCGTCGGAGGGCGATTTTTCGTGGCCGGGATTGTGGGTCAGAGGCTTGACCAGAGGGATGCCGCCCCCGGCGGAGGTCTGGCCGGTGAGGATCAGGTCCAGACGCTCTTCCACCTGGGTCGGGATCGCATGGGTCACCGCCAGGATGTCCTGGACGGTGTCGCGGTATCCCAGACCGTCGCGATCCCCGGCTTCCACCAAGGACACTCCCCGCGACCAATTGAAGGTCATGTGGGTCTGGTAGGCGTGCCACACGTTGAGCATGGAATTGAGTTCGGGATCGGGGGTTTCCACCTGGAGACGCTCCAACAAATCCGACCATTCCGCCTTTGTGGCGGCAAGCTCCTGCTCCAGACGCAAGGGGGTGCCGAATTCTTCCAGGATGTCCCGACCGGGGGGAAGCCCCTTCCAGCTTTCGATGGGTGAGCCCATCCCCAGCATGAACGTGAGGTCGCGGCTTTCGCCGGTTTCCAGTTCGATGGCCGATTGCAGGCTCGCGCAGCCATTGTCGCCGATGGCGATCGAATGGTTGAGGCGGCCCTTTTCCACCGTGATCGGGGCGGCGAAGGTGCGGTAAGGTCCCAGGAATTGTTCCCGGTCGGTATCGAACCCCACCACGGGAGCCCCGGCCAGCCCGAACCAAAGCTCTTCGTAGCCCGGGTTGGTGCAGTTGCGCCAACGGATCATGCCGTCGTGCACGCTCATCTGGACCGTGTACTGGCTGTATTGGAGGTTTTCCAGGTCCTGTTTGTAGTTCCAGTTGTTGGCCAGCTCCACGAACGAGAAGATGGACAATTTCCGGTGCCGGGCGCTGCGGTTCACCACGCGCAAGGCCCAGTATTCGAAGGCCTGCCCTTTGGGGATGAACACGGTGAGGATGGTGGCAATGCCGTCGTATTCGGATTCGAACACCGAATACCCCAGCCCATGGCGCACCTTGGCCTTGTATTTTTCCAGAGACTTGCCCACAGGCTGCCAGCTGGTCGACCAGAAATCGCCCGAATGGTCGTCGCGCACGTAGATGGTCCGGCCCGGCTGATCCACCGGCACGCTGTTGAACCGCATCCGCAGGATGCGTCCGGTCCCGCCCGACTTGTAGAACGAATACCCGCCCGCGTTCTGCGTGATGATGCCGCCGTACAGCCTCGAGCCCAGATAGTTGATCCAAGACTTGGGGGTGTCGGGCCTGGTGATCACGTACTCGCGAGCGAGGTCGTCGAAATGGCCATATCTCATGCGCTTCTCCCGAATGCTCATTGGAGGTTCCGTCGCCGATTCAACATCGACAGCTCCACTCCTTGCAGACACCAAGTTTACGTCAATTGCTGGCTTGGTGGTGGGTCCTTGTCGATCGCCTCTCTCAGAACCGCCGCCACCTTGACCCCCACGGTCCGCTCCAGTTCTTCCTGGGTGGCTTCGCGGATGCGTGCCACCGACCCGAATTGTTGCAAAAGCAGGGATCTTCGGGTGGGCCCGATCCCCGGCACGGTATCCAGCCAGGAGGAGGCGATCGATTCGGTGCGCTGCGAGCGCTGGAAGGTGATGGCGAACCGGTGCGCCTCGTCGCGGACCTGCTGGAGCAGCTTCAGGGCGGGAGATCGGTGCGAGATCAGAATGGGGTCACTACGCCCTGGCAGGAACACTTCTTCGATCCGCTTGGCCAAGCCCAATAGTTTCTGGTCGGGAAAACCTTCGGCGGCGATGGCATCGCAGGCCATGCCCAACTGCCCCTTGCCACCGTCGATCAACACAAGGTCAGGCGGATCTCCCCCCTCTTCTCGGAGCCTTCGGAAGCGCCTCCCCACGATCTCGCGCATGGAAGCGAAGTCGTCGATCCCTTCCACCGTTTGCACGTGGAACCGCCGGTATCCCGATTTGAACGGCCGACCATCCACGAAGCACACCATGGACGCCACCGTCTTGGTGCCACCCAGGTGGGAGATATCAAATCCTTCGATCCGCCGCGGAGGGTTCTCCAAGCCAAGGGCTTCCTGAAGGGCCGCCACCGATTGCGAAACCCGGTTCTTGGATTCCAAGTGGGCCAGATGTTCGACCAAAAGCATTCTCGCGTTGGCCAGGGCCATGCGGACCGTCTTGAATGCGTCGCCTTGTTTGGGCTGTCCGATCCTCACCTTGCGCCCAGCCAATCGGGTGAGGTGCTCTTCCAGGAGCTCCAGGTCCATGGGAAGCGCGGATACTTGGATTTCCGGAGGCGGAGGCTGGATCCCTTCCGGGTAGAACTCGAGCAGGGCCCGTTCCATGATTTCGTGGTCGTCTTCTTCCAGCGGGCAGCGCACGATCTGGTGCGAGCGCTCCATCACCGCACCCGCACGCACCCGAAATTGGGCGATGCAGGCCCATCGGCCTTCCCGCGAGAGCGCCAATACATCCAGATCCACGCACTCACCCAGATCCATCTTCTGCGCAACGCCCAGCTTTTCCAACGAGGCGATCTGGTCGCGTCGGCGCGCGGCCCCCTCGAAATCCAATGCATGGGCCTTGGCGGCCATTTCTTCCTTGAGTTGGACCAGCAGTTCGCGATTACGCCCTTCCAGCAACATCACGATCTGTTTCACCACCGGCTCGTATTGGGCCTCGGAAATGGCATCCACGCAAGGTCCATCGCAGCGATGGATGTGGAAATTCAGACAGGCCCGCTCCAGGCGCTTGGTGGACAAATCCAAGTCGCAATCCCGCACACGAAAGAGTTCCCGCGCCAACCCCAGGGAACGGCGCATGGCCTGGGCATCGGTGTACGGGCCAAAATAGCGGTGCTTGTCCTTGATCACCCGCCGCACCACCTCCAGCTTGGGAAAGGCCTCACCCGTGGTCAGTCGCAAGTACGGGAAATGCTTGTCGTCCTTGGCCAGCACGTTGTACTTGGGCCGGTGTTGCCGGATCAGGTTCGCCTCGAGGATCAAGGCTTCCAGCTCGTTGTCGGTCACAATCCATTCGATGTCGACCACATGCTTGTACAGCACCATGGCCGCCCGGTGATCCGTCTCGCGCCCCTGGAAATAGCTGCGCACCCGATTTTTCAGGACCTTCGCCTTGCCGATGTAGATGATCTCGCCATCGGCATTTTTCATGATGTACACCCCCGGCGAGCTCGGCAGCTGCTCGAGCCGCTGGGCCAGGTAAGGTCTCAGCGTCGGTGTGTTCACGGGAAGAAGGATACAAGGCCACATCCGATTCGTGCAGACGTGGCAAAGTGAGAATGCCCTCCCTGGTCGCCTTCAATGGCCCGGCCGACCGACAGCGCACTTGGAAGGTGCCGGAATATGGCTGTTTCTAGGACTATAGGAAAAAAGCCGCCTACAGGAATCATCCTGTAGGCGGCCATGATCTAAATGGGAATTCCTGATCTTTCGCGAATTAGTAGATCAGGATTTTCGTGGAGTAGCTCTGGCTTGCGCTTTGAACTTTCACCAAATGGATGCCATTTTCCATGTTGGGCATCTGGATAGAGTGCTGGTTCTCGCCAGACCCCACAAGCTTCCCTTCCGTGTTGTAGACGCGAACAACAGGGTTTTCCAAAGATGGAGCCAGATTGATGGACAGATCCCTCGAATTGGGAGTCTGCACGACTTTGACCTTATGCGCAATAGCAACGGGGATGTCGACTCCGCTCGTTCCAACATTGACTTCCAATTCCTTGAAATCAAAGGATCCGCTGCTTTGGTATCCTTCCACCACAAAGGAGACCTCGTACATTTTGCCCATCTTCATGCCGAGCGATTCCCACTTCTTGAAATGCTCGGAAACCTGCATGGTTCCACTGGTGCGAGTGGTTTTGCGAATGCTGAAAAACTGCGGAAAGGTTGCTTCGTTTTTGATCGAAGGCTTGTTTACTCGTGTGGTTTGCACGATGTCATACGCGCTTCCATCGATGGTAAAGCTGCCTTTGTTCTGGGCCGATCCATCCTTCGAGGGAATCCAGTTGCGCCAATCTTCGATGATGTAGTATTCGACGAGGGGATCGACGGTCCAGCCGTAGATGGACAGGTAAGAATTGCCCGCTGATGACGACGGCTTGTAATCGCAGTTGAATTTGACGTTGAACGCCCCGATCTGCTGGTGCGTTTGGGTCTCGTTGTACTTTCTGCCGCGACGAGCCAGGTAGTTTTCGATGCCTGACCACCGGCCACTGAAGCTTCCGGTAGCCCCGAGGGTCATGCACGCGGTGCCTTGGCTGTTTTGATTCCAAAGTTCCCAGTAGTACCCGTTTTCCGTTCCGGACTGCTGATCCTTTCCAGCTTGGATGCACTTCTCCTGGGAATAGGCGTCTTGCGCCGCAAGGAGAAGGATCAAAGCAGGGATCGATCGCCAGAAAATGCGATTCAGGTTTAAGCGCTTCATGAGTGAAATCTCCTTTAGGCACAAGGTTTCGGTCTTTAAACGGGTCGACCAAACGCGTTTCAGATTCAGGAGTCGAAAAAAACTCACTCTTGGTCATCGACAACAACCAAAGCCCGTTTGTTTTGCAAAAACGACAAAAGGGAGTTTAAGTCGCTTACAGCGCTCCTGCTCCTCCTTTGGATACGAAAGTGGTGACACCTTGTCCGAACAGTTGCTGTTGAATCGTCCCTAGGGACGCATCCAAGGGGACCAGGATCCCGTTTCGCGGCGTGATTTCCTCTCGAAGCAACCAGCCCAAATTCCAAGCGAGCCCCTGAGGGATGTCTAGCACCAACATCAAGCGAAAAAACAAAAAGCCCTCGCCTCCGATTGGAAGCGAGGGCCCGTAAATGTCCGTAACGAAAGGCTTAAGCCTTCTTGGTCGCCTCGGTGATGTCGACTTTCTCGGCCTTGGGCTTGACGGCTTTGGGCTTGGAGGAGCGCTTCTCGATCTTGTCTTCGACCAAGCAGATGATCGCCATTTCGGCGTTGTCACCGGCGCGATCCAAGTCGAGCTTCAGCACACGGGTGTATCCACCCTGGCGTTCCGCGTAACGAGGACCGATGGTCTCGAACAGACCTTGCAACACTTCGTGATCGTGGATCACGCGGGCCGCTTCGCGACGGGCGGAAAGATCGCCCTTCTTCGCGTAGGTGACCAAACGCTCGACCACACGCTTCACGCTCTTGGCCTTGGCGATGGTCGTGCGGATGGACCGTTCCATCTGTACTTCCTTCAGACCCTGGCGAAGGACCGAGGTGGCCAAGTTGGAAAGCATCGCCTTGCGATGTTCCGCTTTGCGCCCGAGGCGATTGACTTTGACTCCGTGCTTCATCTCTTGATCCTCAGTCGTTGAGGTAACGGTCGACGTCGAAACCGAAGCCCAAACCAAGTCCCTGCAGGACCTCGTTGAGCTCGACCAACGACTTGCGGCCGAAATTCTTGTACTTGAGCATGTCCTGCTCGGTGTTGCGCACCAGGTCAGCGATCGTGTGGATGTTAGCCATCCGCAAGCAGTTGCTGGAACGCACGGAAAGTTCGAGTTCGTCCACGCGCATCTTGAGAATCCCAGAGATCCTCTCGCGCTCGCCGTCGTTGTCGACGGTGTCGGCCTGCTCGAGATCGCCTTCGAAATTGATGAACTGCTCGAAGTGATCCACCAGAAGCTTGCTGGCGTAGGCCAGGGCGTCTTCCGGAGTGATCGAGCCGTCCGTCGTGATTTCGAGAGTGAGCTTGTTGAAGTCGGTCTTCTGGCCCACACGGGTGTCTTCAACCACCATGTTGACACGGGAAACCGGCGAAAAATGGGTGTCCAGGTAGATCCAGCCAATCGGATCCTCGGGACGCTTGAGGTCGTCGCCAAGAACATATCCACGTCCGGACGAAACACGAACCTCAAGCGAGAGGGAAGCGTTTTTGTCCAGGGTAGCGATGTGCAGGTCTGGGTTGAGGATGACCACTTCCGGGTTGGCCTCGATTGCAGAAGCGCGCACTTCGCCTTCGCCCGTGACGTCCAGCTTGAGGCGGGCGTCGCGGTCGGAGTGAAGCTTGAGCCTCAGCAACTTGAGATTCAAGACGATATCGGTGATATCTTCCTTGACCCCGGGAATGGTTCCGAACTCGTGGGGGGCTCCGTCGATACGGATCGCCACCGCCCGAGCACCCTGCAAAGAGGAGAGAAGAACCCGGCGTAGGGCGTTCCCTACCGTGATTCCCCATCCACGCTCGAGGGGCTCGATGACGAACTTCCCGAAGGATTCGCTCGAGCTGGGGTCCTTGACGACCCCTTTCGGCATCTGAAGAGCCTTCCACTTCATTTCGGAGTCCCTTACTTGGAGTAGAGCTCGACGATGAGCTGCTCGTTGACCGGAGTCGGAATCTGAGTACGTGCGGGTTGGGCTAGAACGCGACCAGCGAACTTCACCTTATCCACAGAAACCCATTCCACTTCGGAACGGCGGCTCGCGCCGGCCAACGCTGCCTGGATGGCGGCGAGGCTACGTGAGTTGTCCATGACTTCGACCACATCACCCACCTTGAGGCGGATGGAAGGGATCGAGGCCTTGCGACCATTGACCCGGAAGTGGCCGTGACGGACCAACTGACGGGAGAGGTTGCGGTTGGGAGCGAAACCCATGCGATAGACAACGTTGTCCAAGCGCATTTCCAGAAGCTGGAGCAGGTTCTCGCCAGTCACGCCCTTGGCGTGGGCTGCTTCTTCGAAGTAGCCGCGGAACTGCTTTTCCAAAACGCCGTATGAGCGCTTGGTCTTCTGCTTTTCGCGCAGCTGGGTGCCGTATTCCGAAGCCTGACGGCGACGGAGCATGCCATGCTGCCCGGGTACAACGTTGCGGCGTTCGATGGCGCACTTCTCGGTGAAGCAGCGATCGCCTTTGAGAAACAACTTTTCGTGTTCGCGCCGGCAAAGCCGGCATACTGGTCCGCGGTAGACAGCCACTGGGTCAGACCCTCCTGCGCTTGCGAGGACGGCATCCGTTGTGCGGGATACCGGTCACGTCTTTGATCGAAAGGATATCGAGACCCGTCGCTTTGATCGAGCGAACGGCAGCCTCGCGACCCGAACCGGCTCCCTTGACCAGGACATCCGCACGGCGGACACCCATGTCAAGAGCGACCTTGGCTGCGGCTTCGGCGGCAACCTGGGCTGCAAATGGAGTGCTCTTGCGAGATCCTTTGAAGCCAGCCTTGCCGGGAGTGCCCCAGACCAAGACGTTGCCGGCTTGATCGGTGATGCTGATGATAGTGTTGTTGAAGGAAGCCAGGACGTGAATCACGCCCGTGGAATCCGCACGCTTCTTGCCCTTGCGACGCTTTTCCCCTTGCTCGGGGACGTCGGCGACCTCTGGGGCCTGGGTCTCGAGGTTTTCGGCCATTTTGCTCTTCTTGCCTGTTTGTTTAGGTTACTTCTTCTTATTCGCGACGGTCTTGCGTGGGCCCTTGCGGGTGCGTGCGTTGGTACGCGTACGCTGACCACGGACCGGGAGACCGCGACGATGGCGGATCCCACGGTAGCAACCGATGTCCTGAAGGCGCTTGAGACCAATGCCCAACAGGGAACGAAGGTTGCCTTCGACCGGGAAGTTGGATTCCACGAACGCGCGGATCTTACCGATCTCTTCGTCCGTGAGGTCTCCGACCTTCTTGCCAAGGCCGATGCCTGTGCCTTCGAGGATCAGCTTGGCGCGCGTGCGGCCAATGCCAAAGATGTTTGTGAGCCCGAACTCAGAACGCTTTTGGTTCGGGATTTCAATACCTAGAATGCGAGCCATTTCTACTTACCCTTGCTTCTGCGCGTGACGCGGGTTCTTCTTGCAGATGATGCGCACGACGCCTTTGCGGCGGACGATTTTGCACTCCGTGCAGCGGACTTTGATAGATGCCCTGACTTTCATCGAACTCGTCCTTACTTGTGGCGGTAGACTATGCGTCCACGCGAAAGATCGTAGGGGGACAATTCTAGTAAAACCCTGTCGCCTGGCAAGATACGGATGTAATGCTTCCGCATCTTTCCTGAGATATGGGCAAGAATGAGGTGACCGTTCTCCAATTCCACGCGAAACATGGCATTGGGGAGAGGTTCCACAACCTTACCCTCGACTTGGATTCCTTCTTCTTTGGCCATTTCTCAGTATCCTCGCCGGCCGCGGATACGGCCTTTTTCGAGGAATCCCTCGTAGTGCCGTGTACGCAGATGCGATTCAAACTGACGGAGTGTTTCCAAGGCCACACCCACACAAATCAAGACGCTGGTCCCACCCAAGTAGAAGCTCGTGCCGAGACTGTCCTTGATGTAGTAGGGTCCAACGGAAATGATCGAGAGGAAGATGGCGCCGGGAAGCGTGATACGCGTCAGCACGTAGTCGATGTACTCGGCGGTCTTCTTGCCCGGACGGATGCCCGGAATGAAGCCGCCGGATTTCTTGAGGTTGTCGGCGATGTCCGTCGGATTGTACTGGACTGCCGTGTAAAAGAAGGCGAAGAAGATGATCAATGCGCTGAAGCTGACCGCATACAACCAGTGGCCGGGTAGGAAATACTGGGTGATTTCCTGCACACTCTGGATGTTCGGGAGGAACGTTGCCAAGGTGGAAGGGATGAACATGATCGAGCTGGCGAAGATCACGGGAATGACGCCCGCGGTGTTCACCTTCAGCGGCAAGTAGCTAGCCGCGCCACCCATCAGCTTGCGCCCCACCATCCGGCGTGGATTCTGCAATGGAATCCGTCGGAGACCTTGGTCGACAAGCACGATGAAGGCAATGATGGCGAAGACAATTCCAGCGATCAGGATGGCCTTCACCACGTCGTGTTCGCCCGAAAGAACCAGCTTGCCCTCGTTGAGGATATGCTGCGGGAGTTGTGCCACGATGCCGATGAAAATGATCAGGCTGGTGCCGTTGCCGATGCCTCTTGCCGTGATCTGCTCGCCCAGGTACATCACGAACATGGTGCCCGTGGTGAGGGTGAGAATGGTCATGGAGGTGAACATGAACTTTCCTGCACCGCTACGGAACATCTCCAAAACCACAGGCTGGCCACCTTGGCCCGTCTGGGAAAAGAGATAAACCGACACGCCAGCGGCCTGTACCGCAGCAATCACCACCGTGAGGTAGCGTGTGTATTGGCTGATCTTGTTGCGTCCCTCCTGGCCTTCCTTCTGCAACTTCCCGACCGTGGGAATGATGGTTCCCATCAGTTGCATGATGATCGAGGCGGAGATGTAGGGCATAATGCCCTGCGCGAAGATCGCCGCACGACTGAACGCACCACCCACGAACATGTTGTACATGTTGAAGAGGTCGTTCGAACTTCCTGCGGCGACTTGGCTCAAAGCCTTATAGTCGATTCCCGGGATGGGAATCAGACCACCGAGCCGATAGACAAGGAGCATCCCCAACGTGAAGAGCACGCGAGTGCGCAGGTCGGGGATTTTCCAAATCTGAGCGAAGCTCTGGAAAAACCGCACGATCAGGCCTCGACCAGCTCGACGGTGCCGCCTGCCGCTTCGATGGCCTTGCGGGCACCGGCGGAAATGGCGTTGACCTTGACGGTCAGGGGGCGATCGACCTTGACGCTACCGATGAGCTTGGTCTTGGAACAAGAGCAGGGAATGATCCCAGCCTTGCGCAAAGCGGCGCCATCGAACGCAGAGCCTTCGCACTTCACCAAGATGGCCAGGTTCACTTCTTCCGGCTGTTCAACCGGAGAGTTGAAACCACGCTTGGGCAAGCGACGCTGCAAAGGAGTTTGACCGCCTTCGAAGCCACGCTTGTGCTTGGCGCCCGAGCGGGCGTTGGCACCGTTGTTGCCCTTGCCGGCAGTGGATCCGTTGCCGGAACCCTCGCCGCGACCGCGACGCTTCGCGACTTTCTTCGCCCCTGGCTGGGGCTTGAGCTGGTTCAGTTTCACGCTTCGACTACCTTCACGGAAACGAGGTGATTCACAACCCGCAGCATTCCACGAGTTTGGACGTTGTCCGGCTGCGTGACCGCATGCCGGATACGCCGGAGGCCGAGGGCCTCCATCGTCTTGATCTGGGGTTGGGTGCAGCGCGCGGTGCTGCGCGTCTGCGTGATTTCAAGGTTCTTGGACATGTTGATCCTCAGCGACGAAGCTCTTCGTAGTCCTTGCGCAGTCGCACGGAACGAAGACCCTTGAGGGTGGCCTTGACAACGTTGTGTGGATTGGTGGAACCCAGCAACTTGGTCAGGATGTTACGCACGCCGGCCAGTTCGAGCACGGCACGAGCCGCGCCGCCGGCGATGACACCGGTACCTTCGGAAGCGGGCTTCAGAATGATCTTCGCCGCGCCGAACTTCGAGAAGGTCTCGTGTGGGATCGTGTGCTTGTGCAAGGGGATCTCGACGACGTGCTTACGCGCGTTTTCGGTTCCCTTGCGGATTGCTTCGGAGACGTCATTGGCCTTGCCCGAGCCGATTCCAACCTTGCCCGCGCCGTTACCGACGACGACCAAGGCGTTGAATCCGAATCGACGGCCACCCTTGACGACCTTCGCGACGCGATTGATCGCGACGACCTTTTCTTGAAACTCTCCCTCGATGGGAGCGACTGCCGATTCGCGTTCGTTGCGTTCGTTGGCCATGCTTAGAACTCCAGTCCAGCGGAGCGGGCGGCCTCGGCAACTGCCTGGACACGACCGTGATAGAGATAGCCGCCGCGGTCGAACACCACGGAGGAGATGCCCTTCTCCTTGGCTTTGGCGGCGATGAGCTCGCCGACGACCTTGGAGACGTCGGTCTTGGTTCCTTCGGCGGTCTTTGCCCTGACTTCTTCCGAAGTCGAGGCGACCTGTGCCAAGGAACGACCGGTCGTGTCGTCCACGATCTGGGCGTAGATGTGCTTCAGGCTGCGGCGTACTGCCAAGCGCGGACGCTCGGTGGTACCCGAAACCTTAGACCGGACCCGCTTGTGGCGGGCGATCCGGGATTTAAACCTCTCGGCGGCGATCTTCGACATGATCTTGACCTCTTACCCGGACTTCTTGCCGGCCTTGCGGCGGATGGTCTCGTCGGAATATTTGACGCCCTTGCCCTTGTAGGGCTCAGGTGCACGGAATCCGCGAATCACGGATGCCACTTGCCCGACTTCTTGCTTGTCGGCGCCTTCGACGATGATCTTGGTGGTGCCTTCAACCTTGACGGTGATCGTCTTGGGAGGGTTGAAGTTCACCGGGTGGGAGTAGCCAAGGAACATGGTGATACCAGTTCCCTTCTGCTCCACACGGTAACCAACACCGATGATTTCCAACTCTTTCTTGAACCCAGCGCTGACTCCCTTGACCATGTTGGCGGCCAGGGCGCGTTGGGTACCATGAAGAGCCTTGGTGGGCCCCAGGTCGTCAGGACGAGTGAAGACAATGAAATTGTCTTCGATCTTGACGTCGATGAGAGGGTGGATCTCACGGTCCAAGGAGCCTTTCGGTCCTTCGATCTTCAAGGATCGGCCGCTCAAGGTGGCTTTCACCTTGTCCGGCAGTCCTACTGGATTCTTACCTACACGAGACATGGAATCACCAGACCTTGAGGAGGATTTCCCCTCCGACATTAGCCTCGCGGCTTTGCTTGTCGGTGAGGACGCCCTTGGGAGTGGAAAGGATGGCGTATCCAAGGCCGTTGATGACCTTGGGAATATCGCCAACGCCCGAGTACAAACGCCGGCCTGGGGTCGAAACCCTCTCGAGGCCCTGAATGACAGGGCTCCGACCGTTGTACTTCAGAAGGATCTTGATGATCCCCTGACGGCCGTCATCGACGACCACGAACTTGCGGATGAACCCCGTCTCTTGGAGAACGCGGCTGATTTCCCGCTTGAGGTTAGAACTCGGAATGTCGACGGTGCGGTGTCCCGCGCTCGAAGCATTACGGATTCTTGTGAGAAAGTCGCCAATCTGATCGCTGCTAGCCATTCTTATGGTCTCCGGAACGGGTTACCAGCTGGCCTTTGTGACACCAGGCAGGTCTCCCGCGAGCGCTAACTCGCGGAAGCAAATTCTGCAAAGGCCGAAATCACGCAGGAACGCACGAGGGCGTCCACAGCGGCGACAACGGTTGTACTTGCGGACCCGAAATTTGGGTGTCTTCCGCTGTTTTTCGATCAATGAACGTTTTGCCATCGTTCCCTCAGTTCTTGCGGAAGGGCATCCCCAGGCCTTCGAGCAGAGCATAAGCTTGCTCGTCATTCGGGGCGCTGGTGACAAAGGTGATGTTCATGCCCAGAATCGTTTCGACCTTGTCGAAGTCGATTTCCAGGAAGATGATCTGCTCCTTGATGCCCAAGGTGTAATTCCCGCGGCCATCGAAACCCTTGCGGGAGACGCCACGAAAGTCACGGACACGCGGAAGCGAGATGTGGATCAGTCGCTCGATGAACTCGTACATCCGGTTGCCGTGAAGTGTGACCTTCGCGCCGATTGCCTGGTTTTCGCGCAGCTTGAAGTTCGAGATAGCCTTCTTCGCCCGAGTGACGATCGCCTTTTGACCGGTGATGGCTGCCAAAGTCTTGGCTGCCTCCTCGACCAACTTCGGGTTTTGGGTGGCTTCTCCCACGCCCATGTTGAGAACGATCTTCTGCAGGCGTGGAACCTGCATCACGTTCTTCAAACCGAACTGTTCTTTGAGGGCCGGAGCGGACACCTCGAAATATTTTTGTTTGAGCAGACTCATTTCCCTGCCACCTCTCAGACCGACTCGCCCGAGGCCTTGGAAACGCGGACGCGCTTTCCAGACTCGGACGTCTTCCAGCCAACACGAACGGGCTTGCCGTCCTTGCCGAGCAGGATCACGTTAGATGCGTCGATGGGAGCTTCCATCGTCTTGATCCCACCCTTGGGATCTTGAGGCGAAGGACGCACATGTTTCTTGATCTGGTTGACGCCCTCGACGAGGATCTTGCCCTCGGTAGGGAACGCCTTGATCACGAGACCGGTCTTGCCATTGTCCTTGCCGGACAACACGACAACACGGTCTCCCTTCTTGACCTTCAGGCCCATATCAGATCACCTCCGGAGCCAAGGAAACGATCTTCATGAACTGGCGTTCGCGCAATTCGCGAGCCACAGGTCCGAAGATGCGGGTCGCCTTGGGTTCCCGCGAGTCGTTGATGATAACTGCGGCGTTGTCGCCAAAGCGGACGTACGAACCGTCGTTGCGGCGGACTGCCGAACGGGTGCGGACGATCACTGCTTTTTGGACGGCGCCTTTTTTGACCGGAGCGCCAGGCGTCGCTTGCTTGACGGAGACGACGATGATGTCGCCGACCGAAGCGTAACGACGCTTGGAACCACCCAATACCTTGATGCACATGACTTCACGCGCACCGGAATTGTCGGCCACCACGAGTCTGGATTGCTGTTGGATCATTGTTCTTTACCCCTCAGCGCTTCCGCTCGACGATGCGAACGAGACGCCAGCGCTTGCGCGCCGAAAGGGGGCGGGTCTCCATGACCTCGACGAGGTCCCCTTCCTTGGCATCGTTCAACTCGTCATGGGCCATCACTTGAGTGGAAAGCGTCACGACACGCCCATACTTGGGGTGGCGCTTCTTGCGCTCGACACTCACGGTGAAGCTCTTGTCCATCTTGTCGCTGACAACGCGCCCCACGAGGACCTTGCGGCGTCCACGCGCTTCCGTCGCGACGGATTCGACTTGCGTCTCGCTCATCGGTTCCCCTTGACCTTTTCGGTGATGACGGTGTTCAGCCGTGCGATCTCTCGCCTGGATTCGCGCAAGGACGCAGAGTCCTCGAGCTTGCCCAAGCTGTGCTGCAATTTTTTCTGGAAGAAGGCGTCCTTGGCTTCCGTCAGACGCTCACCAAGAGCCTCTGCGGAAAGCTGCCGGATTTCCTCGGCTTTCTGGATCTTCATAGGATATCAGCTCCCAGGATCTTGACCTTGATGGGCAGCTTCTGGGCTGCCAGTTCGAGGGCCTCCTTGGCCACGCTCGGTTCCACTCCACCCACTTCGAAGAGGATCCGGCCAGGAAGGGTCACTGCGACCCAGCCTTCGACGGAGCCCTTGCCCGAACCCATTCGTGTTTCGGCAGGCTTCTTGGTGAACGGCTTGTCTGGAAACACCCGGATCCACACCTTGCCGCCACGCTTCATGTGGCGGGTCATGGTGATACGTGCGGCCTCGAGTTGGCGGTTGGTGATCCAACCCTGCTCCATTGCCTGCAATCCGAAGTCGCCGAACGAAATGTTCGCGCCGCGGGTGGTCAGGCCACTCATGTTCCCGCGCATGACCTTGCGATGCTTGACGCGCTTGGGGCTCAGCATGGGATCATGCCTCCTGGCCGACTTCGTCGGCGTTGCGGTTGCGGCGGATGATTTCGCCCTTGCAGATCCAGACCTTCACTCCGATGCAACCGGAGGTGGTGTGGGCCGTGGCCGTGGCGTAATCGATGTCCGCACGCAGAGTGTGCAGAGGGATGCGTCCGTCGCGGTACTTCTCGGTACGAGCGATTTCCGCTCCACCCAGACGTCCCGAGCAGACGACCTTGATTCCTTCGGCACCCAGACGCATCGAGGTGCTGATCGCCTTCTTCATCGTGCGGCGGAAGGCGACGCGCTTTTCCAACTGCTTGGCGATGTTTTCGGCGACGAGAGCGGCGTCCGTTTCCGGGCGCTTGATCTCGCGGATGTTGATGTAGATCTCCTTGCCGGTGAGATGCTGGATCTCACCCTTGAGGCGCTCCACTTCTTCACCCTTCTTCCCGATGACGATGCCGGGACGAGCGGTGAAGATGTTGACGGTCACCTTCTTGACGGTGCGCTCGATGCCCACCGAAGAAATGGCCGCGTGCTGGAGACGCTTCTTGATGTAGCGACGGAGCAGGAGATCCTCATAGATGAGGTCCTGGTACTGCTTCCCTTCGGCATACCACTTGGAATTCCAAGTACGGATGATCCCGAGGCGAAGTCCAGTTGGGATTGCTTTCTGACCCATTCTGCTGGCTCCCTTTAGTCCGACACAACCACAGTAATGTGGCTCATCTTCTTGAGAATTCGGAACGCGCGGCCCTGAGCGTGCGGACGGATCCGCTTCATCAGAGGACCTTCGTCGATCATCACGGTTTTCACCTTGAGACGCTCGACGTCTGCCGCACCTTCGGAGTTTTTGACCTGGAAGTTGGCCACGGCCGAACTCAAGGTCTTCTCCAGCAGGTACGCGCCTTTGTTGCGACGCGAGAGGGCCCGGAGCGTGACCAAGGCTTGGTTCACGTCCACCCCACGGATGTGCTTTGCCACGATGCGCAGCTTCGGAGAGCTGGAGCGCACGAAAGTGGACTTGGCAAGAGCTTGCATGTTACTTCTTGCCTCCCTTTTCGGATTTCGCGGCGGTGTGGCCCTTGAAGGTGCGGGTCGGGGCGAACTCGCCGAGCTTGTGCCCGACCATGTTCTCCGAGACGTACACCGGAAGGAACTGCTTGCCATTGTGGACGGCGAAGGTCAGCCCGACAAAATCCGGCACCACCGTCGAACGGCGGGACCAGGTCTTGATGGGAGTCTTCTTGCCTGAGCTGAGTGCGTCGGTGGCCTTCTTGATGAGATGGCTATCGACGAAAGCGCCTTTTTTGAGAGAACGAGACATTCTGGGTCCCCGTTACTTGGCGTGCCGCGAGCGGACGATGAACTTGTCCGTGCGTTTGTTGTTTCTGGTCCTGCCGCCCTTGGCTTTTTTGCCCCAGGGACTGACAGGCTGGCGACCACCGGAGGTCTTTCCTTCGCCACCACCCATTGGGTGATCGACGGGATTCATGACCACACCGCGAACCTTGGGACGACGTCCCATGTGGCGCGCGCGTCCGGCGGAACCCAACGAAATATTCTCGTGTTCGAGATTGCCGACCTGGCCGATGGTGGCGTAGTTGCGACCCAGCACCCTGCGGTATTCACCGGAAGGCAGCTTGACCGTCACGTATCCATCTTCGCGAGAGGCGACTTCCGCGACACCACCGGCCGAACGAACGATCTGACCGCCGCGACCGGAGGTAAGCTCGATGTTGTGGATTTGGGTGCCGAGAGGAATCTTCTCGAGGGGCATCACGTTGCCGGGCTCGATCGGAGCCGTGGCGGAGGTGATCACCTTGGCGCCGACCTTGAGTCCCAGAGGAGCCAAGATGTAGCGACGCTGGCCGTCGATGAACTTGATCAGGGCGATGCGAGCCGTGCGATTGGGATCGTACTCGATGGTCTCGACGACCGCGGGCACATCCAAGCGATCACGACGGAAGTCGATCTTGCGATAGGCTTGCTTGGCGCCGCCGCCACGACGGCGAGACGTGATGCGACCTTGGGCGTTGCGGCCGCCGGTGCGCTTCTTGCCTTCCGTCAGAGCCTTGAAAGGCTTGTCGGTGGTGATCTCCGCGAAGTCCGATACCGTTTTGGTACGGAGGACGGGAGTCAGTGGGTTAAAAGACTTCAGGGCCATGGATCAGACTCCCTCCAGGGCATCGATGGTCTGGCCATCGGCCAGCTTGACGAACGCCTTCTTCCAATCGGAACGCGAGCCGACGCCCTTGCGGACGCGCTTGACCTTGCCCAGGAAGTTGGCCGTACGGACACCTTCCACTTGCACGCCGAAAGCCTTGGTCACGGCGGCGGCAATTTGTGTCTTGCTCGCGTCGCGGTTCACTTCGAACGTGTACAGGCTACCGGAGTAGCGAGCCAGCGTGCTCTTCTCGGTGAGAAGAGGACGGACGATGATATCGGAGACGTGGTTCATGCGGCCTCCTTGCGGACCTTGAGGGCCTCGATGGACGCCTTGGTCAACACGAGAGTGTCGGACTGGAGCACATCGTAAACGTTGAGGTCGGAAGCGCGCTGCAGATTGACGTTGGGCACGTTGCGTGAGGCCAAGGTCAGATTCTGGTTGTTCGCGTCGACGAGGATCAAGGCCTTGGAACCGTACAGCGCCGCCGACTCGAGGACCTTGATGAAGTCCTTGGTCTTGGGGGCGGCCGGAGCCAAAGTCTCGAACACCACCACTTTGCCGGCACCGGCACGCAGGCTCAAAGCGGAAGCAAGAGCGACGCCCTTGGCCTTCTGGTTGAGCTTGCGAGTGTAGAGGTGAGGAACAGGCGCGAAGGGCTTGCCACCGCGGACGTTGATCGGCGAAGTGGAAGTTCCCTGGCGAGCGTGGCCAGTTCCCTTCTGCTTGAAAGGCTTCTTGCCGCCGCCGGAAACCAGCGCGCGGTTCTTGCCCATGGCCGTGCCCTGACGCTGGTTGCCCAGGTGGATCACGACCGCTTCGTGGAGCAACGCTTCGTTCACCGACTGGCCGAAGAGCTCGTCCGGCAAGTCGATCTCGCCGGTCTTGGCTCCCGCCTGGTTGAAAAGAGGTGCCTTCGCCATCAGATCTTCTCCACGATCACGAGTCCGTTGATGGGGCCAGGGACGGCTCCACGGACGAACAGGAGGTTGTTCTCGGCATCGTACTTGACCAGCTGCAGATTCTTGGTGGTGCAAGCGTGGTTTCCCATGTGACCGGGAAGCTTCTTGCCAGGAATCGTGCGAGCAGGGTAGGTGTGCTGACCCGCCGAGCCAGGGGCGCGATGGTTCACGTTACCGTGAGTTTCGCGACCGCGCTGGAAGTTGTAGCGCTTGATGGTGCCCGCGAATCCGCGGCCCTTGGAGGTGCCGCGAACGATCACCTTCTTGACGCCTTCGAACATGCTGACGGTGATGTCCGTTCCCACGGAAGGCGCATCGCCCTCGTAAGGAAGTTCGACCACATGCATCGGCGCAGATTCCAGACCGGACTTGGCGAAATGGCCGAGCTCCGCCTTGGAGTTGTTCTTCGCCTTGGTCTGTCCGAATCCGAGCTGGACGGCTTCGTAGCCATCGTTCTCTTGCGAACGGACCTGGGTGACCTTGCAGGGACCCGCTTGGATCACGGTCACGCCGTAGGCGGTTCCGTCTTCCAAGAAGACCTGGGTCATTCCGAGCTTTTTACCGAGGATGCCCTTCATGACTTAGACTTGATCTCGACCTCGACGCCGGCTGGAAGATCCAACTTCATCAGCGAGTCGATGGTCTGTGGGGTGGTGTCCATGATGTCGATCAAGCGCTTGTGGACGCGAGTCTCGAACTGTTCGCGCGACTTCTTGTCGATGTGCGGCGAACGCAGGACGGTGTAGACGGAACGGCTGGTCGGCAGAGGCACCGGACCCGAGATTCGGGCACCAGTGTTCTTGGCCGTACGAACGATGTCGGCCGCCGACTTGTCGATCATGCGATGATCGAAGCTCTTCAAACGGATTCTGATTTTTGTGGCTGCCATGATCGCTTACTTGATGATTTCGGTGACGGTGCCGGCGCCGATGGTACGTCCACCCTCGCGGATGGCGAACTTCAGGCCCTTGTCCATCGCCACTGGGGTGATGAGCTCGCCGGAGATCGAGATGGTGTCGCCTGGCATCACCATTTCCACTCCTTCTGGCAGTTCGATCGATCCGGTCACGTCGGTGGTCCGGAAGTAGAACTGGGGACGGTAGCCCTTGAAGAACGGAGTGTGACGTCCGCCTTCTTCCTTCGAAAGCACGTAGATCTCGGCCTTGAAGGTAGTGTGGGGCTTGATGGTGCCGGGCTTGGCCAAAACTTGACCGCGCTCGATGTCGGACTTTTCGCAACCGCGAAGCAAAATGCCCACGTTGTCGCCGGCTTCGCCGCGATCCAACAACTTGCGGAACATTTCCACGCCGGTCACGACGAACTTCTTGGTGTCTTCCGACAGACCAACGCGTTCGACTTCTTCCTGGATCTTCACGACACCCTGCTCGATACGGCCGGTACCGACGGTACCGCGGCCGGTGATCGAGAAGACGTCTTCGATGGACATCAGGAAGGTCTTGTCGATGGCGCGAGCAGGCATCGGGATGAAGGTGTCCACGGCGTTCAGAAGCGCCTTGATGGAGTCTTCGCCGTAAGCGGACTTCTCGCCTTCCAGGGACTTCAGGGCCGATCCACGAATGATCGGGGTGTCGTCGCCGGGGAAGCCGTACTTGAGAGCAACTCGCGAACTTCCATTTCGACCAGGTCGAGGAGTTCGGCGTCGTCGACCATGTCGCACTTGTTCATGTACACCACGATGGCCGGAACGCCGACCTGACGGGCAAGCAGGATGTGCTCGCGAGTCTGGGGCATCGGACCGTCGGTGGCTGCGCAGACGAGGATCGCTCCGTCCATCTGGGCCGCGCCGGTGATCATGTTCTTCACGTAGTCGGCGTGTCCTGGGCAGTCCACGTGGGCATAGTGACGAGCTTCCGACGAGTACTCCACGTGAGAAGTGTTGATCGTGATTCCACGAGCCTTCTCTTCGGGAGCGTTGTCGATCTGATCGTAACCGCGAGCTTGGCCACCGTAGAGACGAGCCGCAACAGTCGTGATAGCAGCGGTCAGGGTGGTCTTGCCATGGTCCACGTGACCGATGGTGCCGACGTTCATGTGCGGCTTGCTACGCTCGAACTTTTCCTTGGCCATGCTAGGAACCTTTGAAAGTGCCAGAGATGTCGATGTTGGGAGGGGTCTCGGCTAAGCCGACGCAGCCACCCATCCGCCGGGCTCCAGCGACAACTGCGCCTGCCCTTTGGAAAGAGAGCGAAACAATGTAGCACAACCCAACAGGGGTTCCAAGGGGGAAAATGCTCTGATTTCTGTGCCATTCCTTTGCGTATCAACGGCTTGGATCTGGATGCCCCTAGTCTGTAGAGCCGCCAGAATCGCCCCAACCGCCTCCTCAGGCGTCTGGATGGAAACCTGGACCGCCGGGACCTCCACCACCACCCCCGCCTGGCGGATCAATTGTGCCGCGAGATGATCCATGATTTTTTTTGCAAGTCCCGCCGGCAGCACTTCGCTACCTCCCAACAATTTCAATTTCCAGCCTCCCGACTCGATTCCCGCCTTGCCCGCCAGCCCATGACCCATGGCCTCCTGGATGGCGGCCTCGCAGGCGAATTTCACCCCAGGAGGCACGTCCCCCTCCCACACCACGCTGACTCCGTCCGCCCTCTCCGTCACCTCAGCCTGGATTTCCATCCACTGGCCCGGCCATTCTCCGCGTTCGCTGGCAGGCCCGGCTCCGGCGTTCAGGCGTTCGCGCCGCCGAACGTGGGGAGTGCTGGACTTGAAGCGGGCGTCGGTCAGCTCTCGCAACATGTCCAAGGCGATTTCCAGCTGAAGCTCGCCTTGCCCCCGGATCACCGGCCGGCCTGTTCCTGATTCTTCATGCCATAGCAAGGCGCCATCTTCCTGGGCCAAGCGGCTCAAGGCCCCTCGCAAGGCAACGTGATCCGTGTCGGATTCCGCTTCCAGAGCCACCTCCAGAACCAACCTGGCCTGGTGGTCTGCTTCGAACCGGACGACCTCACCCTCAACAGCCAAGAGGGTATCGCCGATCTGCCACTGGCCGGAAAGATCCATCGCCACGATTTCCCCAGCGAGCGCCACCTCCACTTCCTGGAGGTCGTCGGCAAACACCCGGTGCAAAGACAAGATCTCCCTACATTGTTCACTCGAGGCCGACCGAACCTGGTCGCCGCGCCTAAATTCCCCTGCGAACACCCGGGTGACCCGCATGGGGTTTTCCTGGTCACCTTGCCCCACTTGGAAGATCAGCCCCGCACCCGGATGGGACTCCAGAGCCGCAGGGGGCATGGGGGCAGGAAGGTAGCGAACGGCGCTGTCCAGAACGGTACGGGTGTTCCAGCCTCGCAAGGCGGCCCCACCTGTGACAGGCAAGATGCGCCGCTGTCCGCAGGCGCGGGCGATCGCCCTCTCCAAAGCCCTTGGATCCACTTCCCCTGCGATGATCTGACCCATCAGGACTTCATCATCCCGCGAGGCCTCGTCCAGTAGTCGCTCCCGGGCGGGCCCGGCAAACTCCAGCCATTGTTCGGGAATGGCCCCCAGCTTGCGGGACTGGTGCTCGCGGATTTCCCGCGCGGTCCATTCCACCAGGTCCACCGCCCCCACCACCACTCCGTCCTTGACCACCGGCCAATCCACAGGGACCACGGCCATGCCAAAGGCGTCTTCGATTTCCAGCACGGTCCCGGCGAAATCGGCGCCCGGCATGTCCAGCTTGTTGATCCATCCGATGCGTGGGATCCCAAAATGCTCCGCGAGGGCCCAGACCGCCCGGGTACGAGGCTCCACCCCACGGACCCCGCAAAACACCGCGATCGCCCCGTCCAGCACCCGCAGGCTCCGCTCCACTTCCAGGGAAAAGTCGATATGGCCAGGGGTATCGATGAAATTGACCTGGCAATCCGCCCAGCGAAACGAGGCCACCCCGGAGCGGATGGTGATCCCTCTGAGTTGTTCCTGGCGCAGGAAGTCCATGGTGGACATCCCTTCGTCAACCCGGCCCGCTTGGCGGATGACCCCACCGTGCAGAAGAATCTGCTCGGAGAGGGTGGTCTTGCCCGCATCGACGTGGGCGATGATGCCGATGTTGCGGATCCCTGGAGTGGACATGGGACTGGCTAACCTAAAAACCCAGGAGACACCGCGCTTGAAAAGGATCTGAAGAAGCCATCTTTGTGAAGACAACTTGCTTTCCCTGCCGAACGTTTCCCCGAAGAAGCTCATCATGAACCGGCCTCTGCAATACCTCGCCTTGACCCTGACCCTCTTGCCATCGGCGGCATCGGCTCGCGGCGACGCCAAATCCGACTATCACGTCATAAGTCCAAAAATCGGCTGGACCGGTTCGGAGGCTTGGGAGGAGTTGACGTGGGGTGTTTCCTATTCGCGCTATCCCAACTACAACCTCGGATATGGTGTGGCGATCAACCAGATGTTCGGCGGGCCAGAGGTCGATATCACGGGAAAGACGATTTTCATGAGCATCGGGCTGAGTGCCGGCCCCATGGTTTCGCGTCGGGGACTCGGTCTGACCATGGGTGCATTCACTTCGCTGGTCTACATCGGCGTGGAGGCTCGCGCCAACTGGATCGACAACAAAGTCCAGGGTTCCGCGACCGTTTTCATTCCCTTTTGGTGGCGCAATGGAGAGTTTTGGGATGTCAATGGCGCGATCGGCCCGATGTCCATGTCCGGGTACCACTGAATTCCCCGCTGGAACACCTCGCTCGCGGGCTTCGGCGCAGATCCATCGCCGAAACTTGAGTTCAGGAAACCAAAAACACAGAGGACATCACCATTCGGAGCGCGCCAAAAAGAATCCATCATTCTGGACACCCCAACCATCCTTCCCCTTCACCAGAGCTCATCATGTACCGTTTCCTTCGTCCGATCGTTTCGCTCCTCGCCTTTTTCCCGATCGCCGCCACCGCCAGCGAAGAGAACAAAGCCGACTATGTCGTGATCAGCCCGAAGGTTGGATGGAATTGGCAGGACAGCTCCAGCACCACGACCTGGGGTGTTTCCTATTCGCGGTATCCCGATTACAACCTCGGTTATGGACTCGCGGTCAATCAGATGTTCGGCGCACCCGAGGTCGACCTGACCGGCAAGGTGATCTTCCTGAGTCTGGGCCTGAGCGCCGGACCGATGGTGTGCCGAAAAGGGGTCGGTCTGACCGCGAGCGCGTTCTCCTCTCTGATCTACCTCGGGGAGGAACTGCGCGCCAACTGGGTCGACGACGAACTCCAGTACTCGTTCACAATCTTCCTTCCACTCTGGTGGCGCAATGGCAAATTCTGGGACGTCAAAGGCGCAGTCCATCACATTTGGGACGGAACCTACTCGGGCTATCCCTCGGATGTGCGACCCCCTCAGCCAGCAAGCAAAGATTCGCTGAACTAATTTTTCTGACGTCGTTCAATCGTGCGCTCGCTTTTCCCTCCTCCACCCCTCGCGAGTCCCCCATGAAACTGCGCATCCTCCCTGCCCTCTTTGCGGTCCTGATCGGGATCACTTCGTGCTCCAAATCCAAAGCGGAGCCCTCCGCCCTGGTGGACCAAGCCTGGGCACCCTACCTGGAAAGCGCCACCGACGGCGAAATTTCCCGCAAGGGCCCCATTCGATTGCGGTTCGTGGAAGCCATGGTCGATTCATCGGAGGTGGGCAAGGAATTCGATGGAAAGCTCAACTTCGAGCCATCCATTTCCGGCACCGCCACCTGGGAGACCCCTCGAGACCTCGTGTTCAAGCCCGGAAACGCACTTGAGCCCGGCGCCACCTTCCTGGGGAGGCTCGCAGCCAAAGGCCTGCGCGGCGTTCCCGACAACATCGAAGATTTCCTGTTCAAGTTCAGCATCGTTCGCCAGAAGTACACCCTGGAATGGAACGGTTTCACTGCCCAGGAAGGCGCGGACACCGCGCTGTACTCCTTGGAAGGCATCCTCACGACCACCGATTTCGCGGACAGCCTCTCGCTGACCAAGTTCCTTTCCGCCACACAATCCAAGAACGATCTGCAAGTGGCCTGGAAGCCCGACCCTGCGGGGCAAGTCCATGTCTTCCACATCCAGAACGTGCGCCGGGCCAAGACTCGCTCGTCGCTGCACATCAAGCTGGACCCCAAAGCGATCGGCATGGAGGAGGGAATCCAGGAGCACGACTTGGCGATCCCTGCTGCCGGGGAATTCGACCTGTTGTTCGCCAAACCCATCGACGGCGCCAACCAAGGCATCCAATTGCAATTCACCGATCCGCTCTCCCCACAGACCGATCTCGCCTCCCTGATCCGGATCAACGGGATCTCCCCGCTGAAGTTCGAGCTGAAGGGCTCGCGGCTGGATGTGTTTCTGCCCAAGATCGTGGCCGGCACCATCACCATCGAACTGGACTCCCGCCTGCCCTCCAAGCGGGGTACTGAGTTGGGCCGGAACATCAAAAAGGACATCACCTTCAAGGTCCAGGAACCCGGGGTGAGGTTCGTGGGTCAGGGAGTGATCCTGCCCGAATCGGAAAAACTGATCATTCCCATCGAAGCGACCACGCTGCGGGAGGTCACCGTGGAAGCCTTCCAGATCTACGCATCGAACATGGGGCAATTTCTGCAGGTCAACAATCTCGAGGGCAACCAGGAATCCCGTCGCGTGGGGCGGTTTCTGTGGCGCAAGCACGTGAGGCTCGCAGACAGCGGACGGGGACCTCGCCAGTGGACGCGCTACGGAGTGGATGTGACCGACCTCCTCAAGGAAAACCGGGGGAGTCTTTTCCGGATCCATCTGAAAATGGAGCGGAACCAATCGATCTATCCCTGCGGCGACGCTCCCGACACCACCGAAGTCCTCGACCAGACCGCGGACCTGGACAACTGGGACGACAACCTCACGAGGGAATCGTCCGGTTGGGACGGGTGGTCCGGCGAGAGCGAAGGTGGAAGCGAGGGCGAAGACGGCGAAAGCCGGGAACGCAAGACGCCCAACGCCTGCACGGACGGCTACTTCCGGAAAGTCCCTTCGGGAGAGACGCGCCAGCGGAACCTGTTGACCTCCAACATCGGCCTGGTGGCCAAGTCCGGGATGGACGGAAATTGGCACATCGCCGCCTCGGACCTGCGCACGGCCGAGCCCTTGTCGGGAGTGGATGTGGTGATCAACAACTTCCAGGGACAACCCATCGGCAAGGCCTCCACGTCCAGCGACGGCCTCGTGCAATTCAAGACCCAGCCCGGCGACGTGCCATTCTTCCTCAAGGCCACCAAAGGCAAGGATATCGGCTACCTGAAGGTTTCTTCCGGCGCGGCCCTGCCCACCTCGCACTTCGAAGTGGGCGGCGACCGGTCCGAAAGCGGCGTGAAGGGGGCGTTCTTCGGGGAGCGCGGCGTCTGGCGTCCCGGCGACAGCATCTTCCTGACACTTCTTGTCGAGAACAAGGACAACATCGTTCCCGCCGGCCACCCCATCCGGTTCGAGTTGCGCGACCCCAGTGGCAAGCTCGCGAAAAAAGAGACCCGAGCCTTCGACGCCTCGGGATTCCAGGTTTTCCGGCTGGCCACCGATCCGGAAAGCCCCACCGGCAACTGGACGGCCACCGCATGGGTGGGCGATCGCCATTTCTCCAAGACCCTCTCCATCGAGATGATCAAGCCCAATCGCCTGGATGTGCAACTGAAGTGGAACTCCGACACCTTGCGCAGCGCGAGCCTGGAAGGAAGCCTTTTCGGGCAGTGGCTCCATGGAGCTTCCGCCGGAGGACTTTCCGCGGAAGTGACCGCCGCGTTGATCCCGCTTCCCTTGCGATTCGATCGCTACAGCGAACACATCTTCGAAGACCCTTCGCGCACCTTCTCCTCCGATCGCCAAGAGGTCTGGACGGGCACGCTGGATGCGCAAGGCAAGGCATCGATCAGCACACAGCTGAATCTCCCAAAACCGCCATCCTCCGCCTTGCAGGCGAGATTCACCAGCTCCATCACCGAGCCCGGCGGCGATGAATCCAACATGCGCATGGATGCTGTCTGGCTTCCCTTCGAGCGCTACGTGGGCATCCTGATCCCCAAGGGCGACCACGCCCGCGACATGCTGCGCACGGACACCACGCACAAGATCCAGATCGTGGTGCTGGACAACCACGGAAAGCCATCCGGAGCCAATTCCCTCCACGCCACCCTTTCCAAGCTGGGTTGGAACTGGTGGTACGAATCCAACCAGAACAACCAAGGTCAATTCCAGCAGGCGAGATCCCAAACTCCGATCCTGGACACCACCTTGACCGCCCCCAAGGGAGTGGCGACCTGGCCCATGCGCATCCGCTATCCGGAATGGGGCTATTACTTCCTGCGGGTGTGCGACGCTTCCGGCGAAGAAGACGAGGGCCACTGTGCCGGCAAGGTGGTGTTCATCGATTGGCCGGGATGGGCGGGACGCCCCAAGGAACAGCAATCGGCCGGCGCGAACATGCTCTCGGTAAGCACGGACAAGCCCTCCTATCTCGCGGGGGAAACCGCGATCCTTTCCATCCCCAGCGCCACCAAAGGTCGCGTGCTGGTGAGCCTGGAATCTGGTGTCCGCGTGTTGAAAACCTTCTGGACGGAAGCCAAGCCCGGCGGCAATCGCGTGGAAATCCCGTTGGACGCCAGCATGGCGCCGGGCATCTACGCGCATGTGAGCCTGATCCAACCGCACGAAGGCCGCAAGAACGACCTGCCGTTGCGGCTGTACGGCGTCGTGCCGCTCAAGGTGGAAGACCCTTCCGCCCGACTGGCGCCGGAAATTGTCGTTCCCGCCGAGATGGCCCCCAACCAGGATCTCAAAGTCCAGGTGAAGGAGAAGCAAGGGCGGCCCATGACCTACACGATCGCCGTGGTGGACGAAGGTCTATTGGGTCTCACCGGATTCAAGACGCCGGATCCGCTGGCTGAATTCCGTCGCAAGGAAGCCTTGGGCGTGCGGACCTGGGACCTCTACGACTGGGTGGTCGGAGCGTACTCCGGGCAACTGGACCGTCTCCTCTCGATTGGCGGCGACGGCCCTGGCGAGGCCAAGGCGGCCAACGGAGGCAAGCCCAACCGGTTCCCGCCCATCGTGCGATTCATCGGCCCCTTCCACCTGGACAAGAACGGCCAGGCCACCCACGCGATCCCCATTCCCGAATACGTGGGGAAGGTCCGCGTGATGGTGCTGGCCGGCGAAACCGCCAAGTGGGGATCCACCCAGGCGCAGGTATTCATCCGAAAGCCCTTGATGATCCTCCCCACCGTCCCGCGCGTGGTCCGACCCGGCGAAGAAGTGGTGGTGCCGGTCAACGTGTTCGTCATGAAGGACGGCCTGGGACCCATCCAGGTCAACCTGGATGCGGGAGGATGGACAGGGCTTGACGGCCTCCAGCGCACCGTGAACCTGCGCAAATCGGGCGAGACCTTGGTGCGGTTCCGGCTGAAGGTGCCCGAACGGCTGGGAGCGGCCACGCTGAAGTTCAAGGCCAACTCCGGTGGGGAATCCGCCGAACAGACGATCAACCTGCCGATTCTTTCCGCGAATCTCCCGCAAACGGAATCCGGCGTGGCGACCGTGGAGCCTGGACGCACCTGGACCACCTCCCTGCAACCCAAAGGAATGGACGGCACCCGCGAGGGATGGCTGGAACTCTCCTCGGCACCGCGGATGGGAATCGAGAACCGTATGCAGACCCTGATCGGGTACCCTTACGGATGCTTGGAACAGACCACTTCCAAGGGTTTCCCGCAGCTTCTGCTGGTCGACGCCATGCAGCTTTCCTCCGCCCAAAAAGCAGAGATCCAGAAAAATGTCCGGGCGGCCTTGCAAAGGATCCATGGATTCCTGCAGCCCGGTGGAATCCTCACCTACTGGCCCGGAGGCGAGGAGCAGGGCTGGACCAGTCTCTGGGCTGGCCACTTCCTGCTGGAGGCCCAGGCACGCGGCTACGAGATCCCGGGCGAGATGCTGAGCGTCTGGAAGCTTCGCCAGAAGACTCTGGCCTCGCGCTGGTGGAGTCCTGGCAACGCCTCCGAGACCCAGGAACAAGCCTATCGATTGTTCCTGCTGGCGCTGGGCCAATCCGCCGATCTTTCCGCCATGAACCGGCTGCGCACGATCCCCGACCGCCTTCCCGCCTCCGCCCGCTGGATGTTGGGTTCGGCCTACGCGATCAGCGGCCAGGCGGATGCTGCCGCCAGCCTCACCCAAGGCGCGATGCGCAACATCGACGCCTACGTGGATCCTGGCTCCACGTTCGGATCGGCGCTGCGCGACAAGGCATTGGCCTCCTACGCCATGAGCCGTCTGGGCCGGAAGGCGGAAGCCCGCCAAGCCGCCCTGGCCGTCGCCGATTCGCTGGCCACGGGTGGATGGCAAAGCACCCAGAGTCTGGCTTGGTCGTTGTTGGCCATTTCCAGCGCCTTCGGCAGTTCGCCGGAATCCTGGGAACTGCAAGCACGCATCGATGGCAAGGCGACCTCCATCCAGTCGCAAAAGCCCATGATGACCTTCCCCTTGGACGCCCTCCGGAAGTCAAATTCCGTCAAGATCGAGCTTTCCAATCCCGGCAAGACGCCGCTGTACGTGAAATGGGTCACCCGGGGGACGCCCGTGGCGAACCAGGAAAAGGAGGAATCGCGAGGATTGTCCATCGAAACGGCCTATGCGGCGCTGGACGGCTCCACGCTCGATCCTTCGCAACTCACCCAAGGCAAGGACTTCCACCTCACCGTGTCGCTCACCAACCAGACGGGCCGCCACTTGCGGAATCTGGCTCTCACGCAGTTGATCCCTTCCGGCTGGGAACTCCACTCCACCCGGTTGGATGGCGCCAAGGCCCTCAGTGGGGTCAGCTACCAGGATCTGCGCGACGACCGGATCATGAGCTTCCTGGATCTGGCTCCCCACTCGACCATAAAAATCCCCATCTTCCTGCACGCCACCTATCCCGGCACATTCCAGCTGCCGGCCACGGTGGCGGAATCCATGTACGAAGGCGACATCCGCGCCCGCACGCGAGGGTCCAGCGTCATCGTGAAGCCTTGACCTCCACGCGCCGCTCTGTCAGAATCCGGCATCCTCGACTCCTGGGCTTCCTGGGAGTCGCGGTGTTGGTGCTGCCCATGGTTTGGCGCGCGGGTAGCCTGGATCGGCGTTTCGCGGGAGTCCCCCGCTCCCTGGTGGTGTTGGACCGGCAAGGCGAACTGTTGGACGCGCGGATCGCCTCCGACACCCAATGGCGGTTTCCCGATCTGACCGACACCCTTCCCACCCGCTACCTCCAAGCCGTGGTGGCGTTCGAAGACCGCCGCTTTTTCTGGCATCCGGGAGTGGATCCCGTCGGCATCGGGGGCGCCCTGCGCGCCAACGCGAACTCCCGGTCGGTCGAGCGCGGCGCCAGCACCCTCACCATGCAGGTGGTGCGTCTATCCCGCGCCAATCCCCCGCGCACGCTTGGGGAAAAGATCCTGGAAGCGATCCTCGCCGTGGCGGTGGAAGTGCGCCATTCCAAGAAGGAAATCCTGCGCGCCTACGCCTCCCACGCGCCGTTTGGCGGCAACACCGTGGGGCTGGAAGCGGCGTCTTGGCGTTACTTCGGCCGCGGCCCCGCCGCCTTGAGCTGGGGCGAGGCGGCGCTGTTGGCGGTGCTTCCCAACCAGCCTTCGCTTATGCATCCCGGCCGTCACCGAGATGCGTTGCTGGCAAAGCGCAATCGCCTGATCGCCAGCCTTCGCGACCAAGGCGCAATGGACAGTTTGGAAGCCCAGCTTGCCATGGCCGAGCCACTCCCCGGGCCACCGCCGCCACTGCCCCGCTTGGCCAGCCCATTGCTGCAGACCCTCCACGAAGAGCACCCCCGGCGCGCGGCGTTTCCCACCACCCTCGACGCCTCGCTCCAAAGCCGCCTGCTGGAGGAGCTTCGCAACGCCGGTCAAGGCCTGCGCCGGCAAGGAATCGGCAACGGCGCGGTGGTGATCCTGGACAACAAGACGGGTTTTGTCATCGCCTACGCCGGGAATGTCCCCGGGGCGGACACGGCCAGTTCGGGTGCCACCATGGATCTGGTGCGGGCACGTCGCAGCTCGGGGAGCATCCTCAAGCCATTCCTGTACGAGATGCTCTTCGAGGGCGGCGAACTGTTCCCGTGGACCTTGGTTCCCGACATCCCCACCACCTACGCGGGATTTTTGCCGGAAAACTTCGATCGCACCTGGAAGGGCGCGCTGCCCGCCTCGGAGGCGTTGGCCCTTTCGCGCAATGCGCCCGCCGCCAAGCTGTTGGCCCAAGCGGGAGTCGGGAGGTTCCATTCAAGGCTGAGATCGCTGGGACTTTCCACCTTGAATCGCCCGGCCGAAAGCTACGGCCTTTCCTTGATCCTGGGCGGCGCCGAAGCCACCGTGTGGGATCTGGCGGGCATGTACGCGCGCCTTTCCGCCGATGCCCAAACGCTCCCCGCCTGGAACGAGGCGCGGCTGCTTTCCGATCCACCAAAGCGTTCCGACCTCCGCCCCCGATTTTCGCCCGCCGCGGCCTGGTGGACCCTGGAGACCCTGCGCGAGGTCAACCGCCCCGACGAAGACAAATTCTGGAAAGACCACGTGGGATCGCGACCGCTGGCCTGGAAGACCGGCACCAGCAACGGCCACCGCGACGCCTGGGCCGTGGGAACCTCACCGCGCTGGACCGTGGCGGTGTGGGTGGGAAATCCGGATGGTGCCGGCATGCCCGACATCGTGGGACGCGACGCCGCCGCCCCGGTCTTGTTTCGCGTGGTCTCGCTGTTGCCTCCCGACGGCTGGTTTTCGCGCCCCGTCAATGGATGGAAGATGGTCGAAATCTGTCCGTCGTCGGGAAGGCCCGCGGGGCCGTATTGTCCCGTGCGCGATCCGCGCGCGGTGTCGGATGTTCCGCTGCATGTGGCTCCCTGTGTTTACCACCAGACCATCATGGTGAACGCCCAAGGCCGACGCGCCCACGACGGCTGCGCCAACGGCTCCGCCCTGGAGCCCAAGACCGTGTTCTCGCTTCCGCCGGAGCAGGCGTTCTTCTGGAACAACTCCCACTCCGACGAGCCCGCCCTGCCTTCCTGGAGCCCGGCCTGCGCGCCCACCGACGAAGATCGTTTGGTGATCGCCTACCCTGCGCCCGGCGCCAAGCTGTACCTGCCGCGCGACCTCGATGAACGACGCAATCCCACCGTGCTTCGCGCCGCCTACACGGGCAAGGGCAAGCTCCATTGGCACCTGGACGGACGTTACCTTGGCGCCACCGAGCAGGACCACCAGATCCCGGTGGTGCTGGCGGAAGGCGAGCACACGGCCACGGTGGTGGACGGTTCGGGAAGGTCCGTGCAAAGGACATTCACGGTGTTGTCTCCGTGATCCACGGGGATCGGGGCAATGCCCGATCCCTACTGGATCACGACTGTCCGCGAAAATGATCCAGATTTTGTCTTCAGCTGCACGATCCAAACGCCCTGACGCTTCCACACCTCCCGCACGCGGCGTTCGAGGGATGCACCTGGTTCCAGCGCGAGGTCGAGCAGCGCGCGTCCGTCCAGCCCATGCAAGGTCGCATCACCGCCCAGGCGCTCCAGGTCCTGGATCCGAGGCGGTTTCGCCACACGCTCCGAAGGAGGATCGACATCCGTGAAGCTCTGCTGATACAGAACCGTGGCGCTGTCCAGGAAGTTCGCGGCGGTGATCGTCGATCCCGCCTTGGCTACATCGCCAGGATGGTTGTCGCTGCAATCGCAAGCAAGGAACGGCCGCGAAAGAAGCTCGACCTTGGTAAGCTTCTTGTCGGCAGGAACCACGAGCGCGAAGGTGTGGAGCGTCTCATTCCAAGGCCGGGTCGTATCGCGTAAAAAGTCGATCGGGATCACTCCATGCGGATAGATAGCCACTCTTGTGGAGCCATCGGCATAGCTGATGCGCATCAAGAGACTGTGCTCCGCATAGAAGAATGTCCCATACGCCCCGTTCCGTGGCTTCTTGAGCTCTTCGAATACTTTAGGGTCCGTGGGGTCGATGAGATCAACTCGATTTCCGATAAACGGGACCGGCTTGTAGATCACATTGGCCTTTGTCACCTGCGGATGATAACGGCCATACACCAGATAGAGAGGAGCTTCTTCTTTGGATGGCATCAAGAATGGAAATGGGGTCTTTCTGTCATCAAAGAGATCTTCCTCAACCATGGGTTGCGTTTCTTGGCGCAGGAACATCCGTCCCCCCCCAACACCCGTAGCAAGCGAAGGGATTCCGGGGCTGGCGCGCACCTGATACGGACGCAACGTGTCTCGATCCAGGATCGTTCCGTGAACGGCAGAATCGCGACCGTTCAGATACCAATGGATGGAATACGCCGAAAAGTCCGAAAATCCAACCCACGGTCCGGCTTGACCTAGTCGCTCTTCTTCGCATGCGTTCCCCAGGTAAGACATCACATCCATGCGTTCCTCCCCGATTTTCCGGTAATTGGAAAGCTTGCACCGCGGCGAAACGAAAGCCCTCGCAGTGGGCTCCCAATTCCAGGTGGCTCCACGCCCCCCGCCATTGCCCTCTGGTCCCCCATAGGGATATTCATAGCTGAAGAGACTGACCGGGCGCACTCCAAACAATTCATGCCAATGATTCAACGACAAATCGTGACCGATTTCATGCAAAAAGGTGTTGGCGTACCCAGTCCCTTGTGCCGTACGGGCCGAAGGCATGGCGATCCCTCCACTATTTTCGAGATACGACACTCCATAGAGGTATCCGAGTTCGTAATAGATCCCGAGCGCTTTCGAGATGGCTGCCGTGAACTCCAACAGCGCGATTTTCAGATCTGTTTCCCCAACACTGGAGACATCGCCACAATCGGTTCGGTCCGTTGCATCGTTGCGGCAACCCAGCAATGGCTGTCCATCACGGCCACGAAAAAGCATTCTATCGAATTTCACCGTTGCCGGAAAATGTCCCAAGCGCGTCACCGAGACCGGCAACGCCCCCGCCAGATCGGCCAGAAGCTCCTTGGGCTCGGGAAACAGCCGGGCGAACACGGTGTCGTCCAAATCCAACAATTCCATTTTCGCCATCAGCAGATTCACCTCGGTGGGCGATTTCACGTCGAGCTGTTCGGCGGTGAATTCCTTCTTGTCAGAACCTGACTCCACCACCACCGTCATCCCCGGCATGACCCACTCCTTGGGAAGGGTCATGGTGTACAGGCTGGCCAGAGACGGCGCGGTGTCGGCGGCTGCAGGCGGAATCGCGCTTGGCCCGGCCAAACACGCGGACCCCACCTGAACCCCTTTGACCTTCACGGTCAACCGGACATCAGGAGCGCTTCCCGTTCCTTCCAGATTGACCGCGATCAACGCGGGCCGACCACCCGCCAGATAGAAGAACGGCCACGATGGTTCCATCAGGTGGGTCTGGGCGAAGCGAACCTTCCCCAGCTTGGCCAATCCGTTTGCCGCACGGCCACAATGGCCGCTGTCGTCCCCCGCCGGGAATTGATGTTCCTTGAAGTGGTAGGCCGAGGGCAAGGCATCCAGATTGGCCTGCGCCTTCGCGCCCAGCAGCAGAAGCACCGCGAGGGAGGTCGTGATATGGAGGAGATTCATGCAGGTTCGCTCCCTGAAAGGTCTGTTTGAGCTCGATGGTCCATGAGTGAAAACAAGCATCGCGATCCAGTAGGGATCGGGTGGTGGGGATTGGGCAATGCCCGATCCCTACTGGATCGCGATGGTCCGCGAGAACGATCCGGATTTTGTCTTCATCTGCACGATCCATACGCCCGGGCGCTTCCAGATCTCCCGCACGCGGCGTTCGAGGGATGTGCCGGGCTCCAGCGCGAACTCCCGCTCCACCCGTCCATCCAGCCTGCGCACGGTCACCAGCCCACCAAGGATCTCCCATTGCGCGATTCCGGTCGGCTTGGAATCAATTTCTGTCGGAGGATCGACATCCGTGAAGTTCCGCTCCAGGAGGAGGTCGGCACTGTCCAGGAAATTGTCGGCGGAAATGGTGGATCCGGCGACGGCGAGGTCTCCGGGAACGGTCGAGTTGCAGTCGCAGGAATGGAACGGACGCCGCAGCACCTCGACCTTCCTCAACGATTTGGCCGCCGGGACCAGCAGCGCGAAGGTCAGCAGATTGTCCTCCCATGACCTGGAGGTATCCATCAGTTCCTCGCTGGACACCCGCTGATGCGGGTAGATCGCGCTTTTGCGGGATCCGTCCGCATAGGTGAACCGCAGCGTGATGTCGTGCTCCGAAAGGAAATGCGTCCCGTAGACCCCTCGCCAGGCCGTCTTCAGTTCGGCGAATATCCTGGGGTCCGTCGGATCGATCAGATCCACGCCGTTGCCGATGAACGGGATGGGCTTGTAAATGACGTTCGCCTTCGCAACCGTCGGGTGGTAGCGGCCGTAGACCAGGTATTGAGGGCTCTCCTCCCTCGCAGGCATCAAGAATGGCGGCTGCACCTTGCCCTCGTATTCCCAGTTGTCGGGGATCACGGGCTGGGTTTCCGATCGAACCAGCGCAGGTCTTCCCGATGGCCCGACGATCAAGGTGGGATGCCCGAAAAACGACGGCACATGGAAATCGCGCAGCGTATCGCGATCCAGAATCTGTCCGCTTTTGGCGGAATCCCTGCCGTTCAAGAATTGAAGGATGGAATAAGCGGAAAAGTCGGAGAGTCCCTCCCACGGCCCCGGAAGCCCCTTGCGCGCCTCGTTGCATGCGAGCCCTAGGTAGGACATTCTGTCCTTGCGTTCCCAACCGATCTTTCCTGCTTCGGCGAGCTGGCACCGTGGCGAGACGAATTCATTCGAGTTCGCCTCCCAGTTCCAGGTGTTTCCCCGGCCACCGCCGTTTCCATCCGGGCCACCGTATGGATAGGTGAATCGGAATTGGTTCTCGGGGGGCACCGCGTAGACCTCGTGCCAATGCGGCAACCCCAGGGAATGTCCGACCTCGTGCAGAAGGACTCCGGAAAACCCGCTTCCCTCCGCGACGCGGCGCCCCTCCATTGCCTTTCCGCCAAGCCAGAGGGCCGTGTTGGCGTAGATGTAGCCTTCTTCGTAGTAGTGTCCTGTGGCCTTGGAAACCATCTCGGCGAATTGCAGGACGGAAAGATTCACATCGCCGATATCCACGTTGGAGAAGACATCCTCGCAGTCCGTTCGATCGACCACATCCTCGCGGCATCCCAACAGAGGCCTCCCCTCGGGGCCCCTAAACAACATCTTGTCGAATTTCACGGTGACCGGAAAATGTCCAATGCGCGTCGCCGAGGCGGACAGCGCTCCCGCCAGGTTGGCCAACAGATCCAAGGGTTCCTTGTCGGTTTTCGCGAGCACGCTGTCGTCCAGATCCAACAATTCCATCTGGGCGATCAGCAGATTCACCTCGGTGGGCGATTTTACGTCGAGCTGTTCGGGGGTGAACTCACGTTTGTCGGAACCGGACTCCACCACCACCGACATCCCCGGCATGACCCATTCCTTGGGAAGGGTCATGGTGTACAGGCTCGACAGAGACGGTGCGGTGTCAGCTGCGGCAGGCGGAATCACCGTTGGACCGGCCAAGCATGCCGAGCCCACCTGAACCCCTTTGACCTTCACGGTCAACCGGACATCAGGGGCGTTTCCCGTGCCTTCCAGATTGACCGTGATCAACGCCGGCCGTCCCCCAGACAGGTAGAAGAACGGCCACGATGGCTCCATCAGGTGGGTCTGGGCGAAGCGAACTTTGCCCAGCTTGGCCGATCCGTTTGCCGCACGACCACAATGGCCGCTGTCGTCCACCACCGGGAATTGGTGTTCCTTGAAGTGGTAGGCCGAGGGCAACGCGTCCAAGCCGGCTTGTCCGTTTGCGCCAAGCAAAAACAGGAACGAAAAAAGCATCCAGACGCGTTGATGAATCATGAATGGGGGTCACTTCGGAAAATCGTTGAGCAGCGTAATCGCTTGCGGATGAACTGGATCGTCATTCTTCACGACGAACCTTGCGGCAAACCACAAATGTAGATGGCTGGTCGGAAGTCAGGTTGCTTCGTTCCCCCTGCCATTGCGCCCCCCTTCTCCTCGGAGCCTCTCATGCACCGCCCCCTATCCCTCCTAATCCTCCTTGTTGCGTCCCTGACACCCTCCGCTTGGGCAAGCGAGAGGGACGAATCCGGATACGTCGTGCTCAGTCCGAAGTGGGGCTGGGCATCGACCGAGAAAGGGGAAAGTGGAACCTGGGGCCTCTCCTACTCGTACTATCAAAACTACCCCTTCGGCTATGGAATCGCGGTCAACCAGATGTTTGGAGGGCCACAACTGGAGTTGACCGGCAAGGCGATCCTTGTGACCCTGGGGATGAGTGCCGGGCCGGTGTTTTCCCACAAGGGCCTCGGATTGACCATCGGGGGATTCTCCTCGGCGATCTATATCGGCACCGATGTTCGAGCTCTCTGGTTCGGCGACGACGTTCTTTACTCGGTCGCATTCTTCCTTCCGCTCTGGTGGCGCAACGGCAAGTTCTGGGACCTCGGTGACCCCATCGGCCCCATTAAATTCTACTGACCTTTCCGGGTCACGCTCCCCGGCGCTTGCTGCGAGATAGAGTATTGGTCCGTGACTCGCGGTCTCGGACAACAACATCGCATCCTGATTCCACAATTGCCTATTTTTCTCCAACCGGTCGCCGGCGCCCTCCGCCGACCTTCCCACTTCCCCCGCAAAGGAACGGCCCATGTCCGATTATCAAAAGCTCGCCGAAGAAATGATGAAGCAACAGATGGCCCAGGCATCCGAGATGATGGCCCTCCAGCAACAGGCTGTAGCCGCCGCGCTCAAGGCCGCCGGCATGCCGGATGCGACCCACCAGGCCCAAGCGATGATGGCCCAGGGCATGGCCATGCGCAACGCCATGCTACAGAACCCGGCCCTCCAGGATCAACTCGCACAGCAGCAAGCCGCGATGGCGGCCATGCTCGGCTCGACGGCGACGGATTCTGATGCAGAGGAGGAAGATGAATGGTCTTCCGACGTAGCGCCCGAACTTTCCCCATCGGACCGCTTCGCCTTGTCCCTTTCCGCGATCCTGTTCGAACTGAATGGATCCTCGCATGTATGGCTGGAAGGCGACACCCCTCGCAAGCCCTGGCTTCGCGTGGAATGCGAACAGGTTTTGTCAGGCTCCTGGGGAGTTTCCTCCATCAAGGATTTGAAGGACACCGTGCAGTGGCTGGAAACCGAAGGCCATGGCGAGCGGTTCGAAAGCCTCCACAATGCGCTGGAATCCGTGGGCGGAGATCGCGACGCGGCGTTCGAGGCCGTTGCCGCCGCCTCCGGAGATGAACTGGACTCCGAAGCTTGCGCGGATCTGCGACGGCAATTGGAGCTGATCTCCACGGCCATGGACACCGTGCCGCACCTGCTGGCTTGGGACCTGGGCCGAGCCGTCGCGCTCCTGCGCTGGGCCGCCGGAGCGGGCCTGCTCACCCCAGCGGAATCCTGGCGAAGGATCCGCGCCATCGCTCCACGAGTCCAGGCCGCGTTCGGATCTTGGCACGCCTTGGCCGACAACTACCTGCTGGGCCTGCGTTTTTGGAACGGCGACGAAGAAATGGCCGACGAATGCCTGGAATCCATCCGCTCGCTTCTGGATGCAACCAACGCGGAAAGCCCCTGGAACACCGTGGCGTGGACCACGGCATTGTAGGATCGGACTTGCTGTAAGGATCGGTCATGCCCTAGCCCTGCCTGCACCTGATCCCTAAGGCGACTCCTTTATCTAAATTGATGCAACTATGCATCCCTTCCCTCGATGTTGCTTTCCCGCTTTTCTGGCCTTTTCGCTCCTCGTTGTCGGTTGCGATGACAACACATACAGGACGGAAGAACCTGACGGCGCAAAAAAACTGTACAGCACCTATGGCGATTGGTGGTCCAGCGACGCCTCAGGGGACAAGCAATTGCGTTTTCTCGATGGCGGACATTTCATCCAGGAAAACATCACAGGGTCCACTGCCTCGAAATCCTACGAGGTCTTCATCGGCGAGTGGACCTCCAGGAATCGAGAGGTCGGCGACACCCTGACCATCCAGCGCAATCGGCGAGAAACAAGCTCCGATGGAATCCACTGGACAAGAGACCGATCCTTCATCCCAACCCATGAGATCGTGGCCGTTTCACGACCATCCTCCGGTAGCCTGGAGTTTTCCTGGGGGAAAAGGAGAGTCGGATCTTTCAGGGGCGGTCGGTGCAAGTCCTTTCCGATCGATCATGTGGTCGCCCCATTCTTCGAGCCGGAATCCGGCAGCTACCCTGGCCCTATTCTGGTCACCCTACTCACCCCCACCATCGACACGAGTTATTACCTCGGCGCCCACAACATCCGGTGGAAAAGAGGGCTGATTGACGCGAGCGACTCCCTAACCACCAATACCGGATGGGGTTCTGTCCTTTGGGTCCCGATATCGCGGACGCTAAACTCCCAAGCAGTGGCAACGCTCGGGGATCTTCCCGACGGCGCGGGCCGCAATCTCATCAGAAGTCCTGTAAGAACGGCACAGTACCGCATCACGGGCCCCATTCCCGGGATTGACCCAAATTCAAAAATCGTGGGCACCTGGAGCACCGAGCGGCATCCAGATCTCATCACCGAGCATTACGAGATGGTCTTCCGTCCCAACGGCCAATTCTCGCATTCCAAGCGCAAATGGTCCGGCGGACTGTGGTACAACGAGAGCCAGGATTCAGGCACGTGGTTCCTGGTCGGAAAGGATTCCGTTGCGACCGTGGTCGAGAGCTCCGCTTCAAGCTGGACTGGCGACGACATCTACGAAGTAGGTCCTTCGATGGGATTCGATACCATGTGGTTCCAAAGGTCCGGGGACAAGTTGATCACGCGACAAGGCGTGACCCTTGGCGATGGCGGCTCTGGAATCCTTGAACAGACTTGGGATCCCGAGGCGATCAATCGATTCAACTGGTTCAATTGGTAGCGGAATCGATTGCTGTCGGGATCCGTTGGTGAACGGCCCCGACGGTCACCTGCGCGCCCTCGCCATGGTCCGTGCCAGCATCCGCACCGTCGTGAGGGAATCAAAACCCTCCGCGATGCCTACCTCGGAGCCCTCCACGCGCACGGTGTAGGCCACCCGCAACGAATCGCGCCAGAACATCGACTTGGCGGATTTTTTCCAGGCAGGGAGCTTGCGACCCATCCGGGTCTCGCGGAGGGTCCACCAGGTTTTCCCGAAGGACAAGGCCTTGGCTGGATCGGTGAAAGCCAGTCGCCACAACAAGGCTGTGCGGCCGGAATCCAGACCTGCCACCCAGAGCCGATCCCCTCTCCAAGCCAGACCCCGACCCTGCAGGATTTTTCGCGCGAGTTTGCGGTCCCACGATAGGGGGAGTCCGGCGAGCCTGGCTTCGCCGGCACGCGCCTGCCCCAGCGGCAACCATCCCTGGGGCAGCTTTGGCAGCTGTGACCAGGCCGTGTCCCAATCGATTGGCGGCCGGTTTTCGAAGTAGTCGTCCAGATGCCACAACTGCCAGGAACCCGCCGGCGGACGGATCAGCAGTGAATCCAGCCCCGCCATGCCATAGCGTTCGAACATCCGACAGGCGAGCCGCTCCCCGAACACGTAGGGCACGTAGGTGGGAATCGAAACGGTGGCGGGAGATTCGGCGAGGTGGGGAATTTTCTGGAGCGCTTTGTCCAACTGCCACATCGCTCCCGACATGCTCCCGCCGCAGCTTTCCTTGGCCTTTTGGGGATCGGCGAGGCGTGCGGAGACAAACTCTGCCTCCCCCTCGATGGCAGCAAGGACACCGATCAGCGCATCGCTCTCGCGGGAGGAGCGCAACAACGCGCGCAAGTCCGTCCGTTGGTCCTGCATGGCATGGACCATCTCGTGGGTGAGCACGCGCCGTTCGTCCTGGTGCTGGGAGTCCATGAGCACCAAGATCCGCTTGGAATTGACCTGGTAGATCGAGCGGGAGGCGAAACAGTCCAATCGCTTGCGCTGCACCGTCGCGCTGTCGGTAACCTTGAGCAATCCCGCCGCCCTCCACATGCGGTCGGCGGTCGCGGATGGATCCAGGATGTTCGAGGCTACCCAGCCCGTCTTGGCGGCGGCATCGAGTTCGTCGCACCGTTTGTGCGCCACGATGCGCTCCACCTTAGGCGGCGAACCAAACCGCATCCCTCGAAATTGCTCCAGATCTTCCTGTATCTCCGCGCTCAAGCGTGCGAGGCGCCGGTCCTCGGTTTCTTCCGAATCCTGGAAACGGGGCACCAGCAGACATCCCGTCAGCGCCAAAGCGACCGCAAGGTGGAAAAAAGGTCTAGGCCTCACCTTTCCATTGTGGCATAGCTCTCCACCAGTTCACACTGGGCTCGCGTCTCCAGCGCCCGGGGCGAGCGGTGCTGGCGCACGATCGCGATCGCCTCGTGGGCATCCATGCCCGCCAACACCTCCACGCAAGCGGCGATCATGCCGGACCGGCCGATGCCACCCAGACAGTGGATCACCACGTCCCTGCCCTGGAAGCAGGCTTCCGTGATGCGCCTCGAAAGATCTTCGGCCTGTTCCAGCCCGCAGGCGCGCTGGTCCAGAATGGGCGAATGGATCCACTCGATCCCGCGCCGCGCGAGTTCCTGGGACAGCTCCTCCACACCGAACTCCACCAGTTCTTCCTGCGTGACCAGGCTCACCACCAGCTTGGCGCCCAACTCGCGCAAGCGGTCCGCATCTTCTGACAAATCCCGTCCACGATCGCGTCGTCCCGGCAGGAGGGTGAGCCCCATCCGGCCCGTGGCGCCCTGGAGCGGAACCCAATCCACCCGCAAGCGCCGATCTTGCTCCAGATGCTCGCGGCAGTGTTCGGCCAACAAGCCCGCGTGGAGCAACCCGCCTTGCTTTTGGAGAGTGTCGGGCTCGTCGAAAGAAAGGGTGTGCACCGCGTAGCGCAAGGCGGCGATGCGCTGCTGCCACGGATCGCGGAACACACCCAAGGGCTTGGCCATGCTGGATCGCAACACGGCCAGGGTTTCCCAGGTCCGCACCATGGACTCCGGAATGCCGGCCTCCTGCGCTGTTGGAAGAGGCACTCCCAGATCCTCCACCTTCATCAGCGCCAGAAGCAAACGATGCAACTCGACAAGATCTGACTCTTTCTGGAGCGGCGTCCAGATGTGGAGAAGATCGTTTTCCAGCTTGGCGAAATCGCAGACCACGTGGTGTCGGCGCGAATGGAAGAAGTCGATCAGCCACACGTTGGCATTGCCATCGATCAGGATGTTCGCGCCATTGAGATCGCCATGCACGCGGGCCATCGGAACCATCTCGCGCAACCGCCCCTTGGCGCGGGACAACGTATCGCGATAGAACGGCACCACCGGCAAACAGTCCAAACCGGGAAGGATTTCCCAGACGCCTTCCGGCTGCGGATGCCCCAGTCCCCGCACGGTTTTTTCCACGCCATCCGCCCATTTGGAATCGAAGCCCCAAAGGGCCAGCAGGTCCACCGGCTCCGGCGAAGCGGCTTGGTACAGCCGCCCCAATTGCTCTTCGAAAACGGTACGCAAGATCGCTTCCGTGCGCGGTGCGTCCAGTCCTTTCTGCCAAAGCCCCTGGAAGGTCTTGCTCTTGCCGGCGGTCATGGAGGCGTAGCGGTACTTGATCCCGCCCCGCTCGCCCAGGTCGGAAAAGTCGGCGATGCGCGGAGCGGAGTTCCCCAGGATGGGCTCGATGGTTTCGAACGAGATCCGCTCCTGCCCGATCGCCTGACGCGGCCCGATCTTCACCACGTGTGGGCATTGGCGGCGGCCCTCCACATCGAAGCTTTCCACGGCCAGCACGGCGTTCCCGCTGAATCCCCCCGCCAAGGTGCGCGCCTGCACCTTGGAGGCGTCGCGGCACAGCCACGCGAGCAGCTCGCGGTCGGGATCGGAAAGGGGGCCCTCGATCTGGAGGTCCACCGCTCCCAGGTAGGACTTGCGGCGCTCCAAGTCTTCCGCATGCCGTCCGTCTGGAGACAGAAAATGACAGAACTCGCCAATCGAGTGGAACACCCGCACCCCGATCACCCGCTCCAGGTGGTCCAAGGCCAGCAAGTGGCGCTCGCGGCTGGAGCTGGCCGCCAAGGCAGAGCACACGGCGATCTCCAACTGGGGGTGGCGCGTGCGCAGTTCGTAGGCCAGAAACGAGACTTTCGCGTCGGTCCAGGCGCCCACGATCCCCACCCGCGTGGCCCCGGGAAGGATGCGCGCGAGCACCGATTCCATGTCGGTGCGTAAAAAGTCGTTGAGGGTGGTGGAAGAGACCGTTTGGTATCGGCTGGCATCGGCCGGGAGTGGGAAGACAAATTCCGCCCCCGCGCTTCCTTCCAGGCAATGCGGCCCGAAGTGCGCCAAGTGATCCGCCTGTTCGGGATCGACCTTGCTGTGAAGGTCGCGCACGTGCACGATTTCCAGGCTCTCGCGCGGGGCGGCGTGCGCCCAGGCCAGGAACCGTGCCACCGGGCCATCGTCGGGGTCCGCGCCCACCAAGCGCGAAGCCTCTGAGCTTCCGATGTGCAACACGCAGGGCATGGCGTCCCACGGGCCCAACGGGGCGACGAAATCGTTTTGCAAGCACTGGGTGAACAAGACGGACTTGGTCTGGGCGGGCATAGGTGATGGGGAATCTAGGAAAGGATCTCCAGCCCGGATGGAACGGTCGCGACCGTTCCGAATTCAGCGTTAGCGCAGCGAGGGAAGGCGAAGGTGTTGTCGGATCTCCGCATATCGATATTTCAATGAAAATCCAGGCTGCGCGAACCGAATCGCATTCGGAAACTGGCAACGATCCGCGATCACCAACGAATCCGCATACAGCGCCAAGGATGCCATGTCCTCGCTTCCCGCGCAGACATCGTACTCCCGTTTCGCCCATTCGACATCGTCTGTCGTCGCGCCGGATTCATTGTCCTTCAACTGCTGCATGAACGCCATCCTCCCCTTCCGGTAGAGACTCTTCCGATCCGCCAGGACACGCGAACGGAACTCCCCCACGGTATCCACGATTTGCCCGACTCCGAGGTGCTCTCCCGTGTTCGTGTTGTAGGTGAAATAGGAGGTCTCACACGTGCAGAACGAGCCACAGCCGCACTTATTGAGATTGAGTGATGCGATCCCCTTTTCCAGGTAGGTCACCTCGAAATCGACCTCACCGGAAAAGTCACTTACCCAACGCTTCAGAGCGGAATCCGTCGTCAAGTTCGCCGATTCGTCGCCGAAGATCCGAACCTTGAGGTCCTGGTTGATCTTGTCGCTGGTCTTCGCGTCGCCTGTCCGCACGACCGGGAATCGCACTTTTTTCGCCTCACCCAATTCGATCGCGTCGATCCTGGCGTTTTGCTCGCCTGCTTTCCGCTCGCATGCCGTGAGACCAAGGACAATGCACACTGCGGCCATTTTCGAAATCGAAGAAGCAGACGTGGACATTGATCCTTCGTCGTATGGTTGGGCAGGGCCTTGGAGGCTTTACGACTCCCGCCGCAGGATGGTGCGCGTATACTCCAGGAATTCGTCCAGGTGCCGCGTGATCACTGCCACTGTGATGGGCAAGGCGAGACTCTGGTAATCATGGACGGCGAGATTTCGGAATCCCACCATCTTCTTGAGGCTTTCGGCAAGAGCCCCTTCGATCCACCCAGCCTGAGCCAATAGATCGAACACGTTCCGGGCGCTTTGGGGCAGGCCCAGACGTTCGCGCCGGATCAGGTGGTGCCCCAGATCCAGCGACGCTTCGCACGCACGCTGGACATTGAGGATGGCCGCATCCTGCCGCGAATGGTCGGTGGCAAACGCATCCCCGGCCGCCTCGTATTCCTCGCGAGCACGAGCCACGCATCGTTCGATCGTGGCCACCTTGTTCAACACCACGTCATCGACCATACACGGATCCTCCCTGGACCACATCCGCGACGAGAGCCGCGCGGGCTTCATCCAGCGACAACTTCTCGCTGCAAACGTAGGCCTCGAACAGGGAAACGGCCGGCTCCTTGGCCCAGAGGCGAATGCCTTTGGTCAAAACCTGGTATTGCAACACCGTGCTGGCGTGGCGCAAATCCACGAGATCCACCTCGCAACCCACAGCGTTGGCCAATGTGGAAGAAATCCCCCAGAGACGCTCTGCGTCGGCATACCCCTCCACCAAGATGGCCAGATCCAGGTCACTGTCTGGGTTCGCCGTCCCCTGCACCTGGCTTCCGAACACGTAGACAGCCATCAGCCCAGGAAACGAGCCGCTCAAAACCCCAAGAACTTGGCCATCCGCCGCCAACGCCTGTCGGATCCGCTCGTCCGTTGGAGCGTTGATCCCTCGCCTTGGCATCGCGGATCCCGCTTGGATTGGAGAATCGCTCATCGGTCGTGGAATGTAGCTCCGTCGCCTTCGGGGTCATGGTCATGGTGGAGAGGGCATCCCATTACCTGCGGGCCTACGACATCCTGGAAGTCTTCCCCTGCGACGGTCTGGTGCTGGAAGACTCGGAGACCGGCGAGACTTTCCGGGGCGGCGACACCCTCTCATCCAAACAGCTCCTGGACGACCTCCATCGTGAGCGCCTTGCCACCGGTTTCGCCGGAATCGAACAGGGCACTGGCCAGCTTGGCTTTGCTTCGGGCCAACGCCATCACGCGCTCCTCGATGGTGTCCTTGGCCACCAGTCGGTAGAGGGTGACTGGACGCTCCTGACCGATGCGATGGGCGCGCGCGGCGGCCTGCTCTTCCACGGCGGGATTCCACCACGGGTCCAGCAGGAAGACGTAATCGGCGCCGGTCAGGTTCACGCCCGCTCCACCCGCCTTGAGGCTCACCAGGAAGACGGATTCATCCAGACCGTTCTGGAAGCGGTGGATCAGCCGGGTGCGCTCGCGCGCGGGAGTGCTCCCATCCAGGCGCAGGAATTCCACGCGCTCCTTCCGCAGGCGGACTTCCAACAGGTCCAAAAGGGAAGTGAAACTGGAAAACACCAGAGCTCGGTGCCCTTCGGCGATGTCCTCCACAAGCTTCTCCACCAAAACATCGAGCTTGGCGGCGGGGCCTCGGTGCCCCGCGAGCTCCGGAGCGCACGCGATCTGCCGTAGCCGCAGAAGGGCCGTCAAGACCTGGAACCGGCCACCTTCGTCCAGTCCCTTGCGCCGCAGTTCGGGCAGGAGGTGCTTCTGGTAATCCTTGAGCTGGCGCTGGTACAGACTCTTCTGCTTGGGGTCCAGCTCCACTTCCAGGAGGATGTCCTCGCGGGGCGGAAGGTCGCTTGCCACCACCTGCTTGGTGCGACGCAACCAGAACGGTGCGGTAAGCATGCGCAAGCGGGAAAAGTCCGGCGCCTCGGTAGGCAATGGCTGGAACTGTTCCAAGAATGTCTGCCTGGAGCCCAGCAAGCCGGGATTGAGGATGGAAAACTGCGCCCAAAGGTCGGACAGCGAATTCTCGATGGGAGTGCCGGTCAGGCACACCTTCTGCTGCGATCGCACCAGGGCGCAGGTCTGGTGGGCCACCGTGGAGGGATTGCGGATCGCCTGCGATTCGTCGAAGACCGCGAGGGAAAATTCGAGCTTGCCGAGCCAATCGATCTCGCTCGGCAGGGTTCCGTAGGTGGTGACGAAAATCGTCGGGCCATCCAAGGGGGCGTCCCGCACCCCCTCGCGCCCCAGCCCGTGCAACAGACGAGCGGACAGGTGCGGCGCGAACCGGGAGATCTCGGCGATCCAATTGCCCGCCACCGATGCCGGCCCCACCACCAACGCGGGAGGCGCGGATGGATCGCGCTCGAAAAGGGAGCAGAGGTGGGCGATCACCTGCACCGTCTTTCCCAGGCCCATGTCGTCGGCGAGGATTCCGCCAAGCCCTTGGCGACGCAGCGACTCCAGCCAGTCCAAGCCGTGCCTCTGGTAGGGGCGGAGCGTCGCGCGCAGGCTGGCGGGAAGCGGCACCGGGGCGATCGGGCGATCCACCAGTGGCGAGAGTTCCCGCTTCCAGTTCTCCGGATCGCGAACCTGGGCGAGCCCGCATTCAGAAAGCTCCAGGGCCAGGGCCGCGTGCATCGCTCGAAGACGGATTCCGTCAGGTGATGCTTCGCCAAGCCGGGCCATCCAGTCCAGCCGATGGATCAGCTTCCAGGAGATCTCTCCTGTGGAGCCATCGGGAAGCTTCACGGCACCTCGAGAAGCCACCAAGGTGGAAAGCGGCACCTCCATGCCATCGAAATCCACCACTCCGGAAAGCTCGAACCAATCCTGGCCCGAGGCACGCCCCGAGATCTGGAACACCCCTTTGCGCCGGCGCCAGGGATCCAGCAATTGCGCATCTTCGATTTCCCAGCCAGCATCCCTCAGATTGGTGAATCCAGCCAAGGCCAGAGCGATGATGGATTCCTGCGCCACGATGTGTCGCACGCGACCTTCCGTCGCGAACTCGACCGCCGCCTCCCGAAGGATCCCATCCAGCTCCTCGGAAAGGATCCGCTCCGCTTCCGCGTCGCGCTCCAACTGCACCAGATCGCCGGAATCCTCCGTGAATTCGAACACCCGCTCCTCTGACGCATCGGGAATCTCCAGCTGGGGATAGGCCCGCACCAGCACAGCCTCCACCCCGGAAGGGAAATGCCGGATCCTGACCTTGCGAAGCGGCGATGCATGGATCACCTCGGGCAGAAGCCGAGCGGGAATCTCGAATCCGTGCCGCGCCAAGCGCGAGAGCTCCCGTTTCATCCCTCCGAGGGAATCGGTCGGAATCCCCTGGGCACCTTGGAAGACCTGGAAGAGGTCGGCCGGTGTCCGCGGGTCGATCCGGAACAGCCGTTTTCCGTCCAGCACCGACAGATCGCCCGGGCGCCCGAACCAGACCCAGAATCCCTCGACATCGATCCGAGAAGTGTCGGATTCCGTCGCGACCAGCGACAACTCGAACACTGCCTCCTCCTCGCGATCCACCAGCCGCGGGATCGGGCGCCAGTAGTACGGATCCAAGCGCAAGTGCGATCCGTTGCTGTCCACCAAGAGTCCCAACCGGAAGGCTTTTTCCAGAAGGACATGCTGCGGTGTCGGCTGCAATGGAGGCCAGGAGTAGCTCACAGGAGGTGAGCATTCCTGGATCAGGGCGATGTCTGCCGCGCTCAGGTACTGGGGAGGGTTGGTCCGGAGGCGTTTGCCCAGGATCAACCGCAGGTCGCCCCCCACGAACTGCCAGAACCCGCTCTTGTCCAACCTCTCCGTGCCGGGAACGACATCGGCCGATTTGGATCGCGAATGGCTCCCCGTCAACTTCAGGGCGTAGACGACACGCTCGCGGGGATTCAAGCGGGTGGTGTCGGGATGGTCCAGCCGGTCGGCGACATCGCGCAGAACCAGGCTGGCAGCGGGCGATCTGGACGCCCCTCTCCCGGGCACGGAAGCGGGAGCGGGAAGGGATCGATCCTCTTGAGGGAGGCTCGCTGGCGTGGAAGGCTTTGGCTCTCCTCGACGAACGGGAAATGCCAGAATTTGACCAACCTTTGGAGCGACTTCCTGGGTACGCGCGGTTTGGGCGCCCAGGCCGATCTTTTTCCATTCCTGCAGGAGGTGCATGCACAGCGCCGCGACATGCTTGCACGTTCCCCAATCCTTGTGGTAGGGACACGTGCAGGAATCCGACTCCTCCCGCCCCACCTTGACCCGATACTCCCTGGTGCCCCAGACCTTGGCCACCCATTCGCTGCGGACTTCCTGGTAGCGCAGGTCTTCGAATCCGTCCACATAGTCCCTGGCTCGCGAGACAAGGACCCTTGAGTAGGCGCTCAGCAACTTGCCCAATCGCACCGATGCCTTTTCGTCCAGCTGCAACGGATTGGCAGGAGTGGTGCGCACCTTGTCCTGGATGCCCAGAAGGACCCTGGTGGGCAGGTGAGGAAGGATCTTCGCCCAGGTACCTTGCGTGCGCAGCCATCCAAGTCGCTGCGAATGGGTCAAGAGCCGTTTCGCTTCGGTCGGGTAGGCGGATTCGAGAACCCGAAGAACTTCCTCCGGAGACAACTCCTCCAGACCGGAAACGGCATCGTGAAGCATTTTCGGGAAAGTAGCCATCCACTGTGGCGTTCGGGTTCACACTCGGACCGTATCTCGGTGGATGCACCGCCAGACCCAGGAAAACCGCATGGCCCGGGAGATTCATGGATTCGACGGGAAGCCAGGCGAAGAGGGAATTCCATCCAAGAGAAACTGGAGACTGGCCGATCGGAAAGCTACACAACGAGGTGAGGGGGGGTATTTTTGACAAGTGGCATTGTCTCCGGAGCGTGCTTCGGAAAACCGGACCAGAAGCGATGGAAAGGCCGAATCGTGGCGGAACGAAACGATCCCTGCCCCTGCGGCAGCGGACGCAAATACAAGAAGTGCTGCTTGGAGAAGGACGCGGGAATTCAAGCCGCGTCCAAAACCGCACAGGCAGCTTCCATCGAAGACCGGGACCTCCCCGGACTCCTCAATCTCCTCGAACGCTTCGCTTCCGAGCCCTTGTTCCAGGCGCACGAACGGCTGATCACACCCGACTGCATCGCGCCCTTCCAGGAATTGTCGCGCCGCGACCCGGATCATTTTGATTCCATCACCTCCGTGATCACCGAGGCGTCGATCGCTCAGCTGGCTCGAGAGGGATGGGGACGCAAGCTCGCCTCGCGATTGTCCATCGCCCAATCCCGGTACATGGAGGAAATGGCTTCCCATTTCCTGCGGGCCTACAACGTTCTGGAAGTCTTCCCCGGCGACGGCTTGGTGCTGGAAGACGCCGAGACCGGCGAAACCACCCGGGTGGTGGAGCGCTCGGCGTCCGAGGAACTGGTCCCCATGGAGAAGGTCGCCGCCCGAGTGCTCCGCGACTTGAACCAGCCCACCCTCTCACACCTGTTCCGGGTCACCGAGATCATGTCCGAAAGGATCCGACAGGGAAACCGGAAGATCGTGGATCTGCAAGCAAGCGGTCCGCGGGAAGCGCTGGAGGTTTCCCTCGTGCGGGAGTTCGTCCGCGCCTGCACGCTGCCACAGCCCAGGCCGCAACTGGTGGATGCCGCCACGGGCGGGCAAATGGAATTCGTGCGCGACAGGTTTTCCGTGACCGATCCAAAATCCCTGGATAGATGGTTGGGATCGAGCCGAGAATTGGACGCCAACCCGAAGGAAGAAGGATCATTCATCCGATTCCAGGAGCGTGCGGGCGGTGTGCGCCGATCTCTTGGCCAGGTCGAAGTTTTCGAGGTCCGGGGAAAGATGGTGCTGGAAGTCCATTCGCGAAGCCGCGAGGCGGCCAACGACAACCGCGCTTGGCTCAAGGAACGGGCCGGAAACTGGCTGCGCTTCACCTCGCGCAAGCTCGAAAACCCCGAAGACAAGATCGAGGAGGCTGCCGGACGCGAAGACACGGGACTCCCCCTGGAGCTCGCGGAGATCCTCTCGCCCGACTTCATGGACAAGATGTACCGCACCCATCTCTACCACGACTGGGCGGACACGCAGATCCCCGCGCTGGGAAACCAGACACCCCGCCAATGCGCCCGCACCGAGCGCGGCGAGGCCCAGGTGGCCGAACTGGTCAGATCCTACCAGGCCCAGGAAAACCGCATGGCCCGCGACCAGAAGCGAAAGTCTGTGGATCTATCCTGGCTTCTGGGCGAGGCGGGGGTGCGAGGGAGGGGGTAGGCGGCGGCGGGAATAAACCACCCCACAGCAAGCTGCGGGTTATTTTCTTGGCCAGCGATTTCGGGTCACCGAAGCAAGCCCTTCGACAAGCTCAGGACAGGCTTTCGGGGAATGTGACCCGAAGTGATTCACGCCGCCAGATCCGGAGGCTTCAGCATCACCAGGCGCGCGATGGTCGCGTCAAACGCTCGTTTGAAGTCGGGATCCGAGGCGTACTTCTTGTACAGCTCCAGCTCCTTGCGGCGCTCCTGCGTGATGGCCAGCTGAATCAGGCGCGTCAAGGCCAGGTCGCGGTTCTGCGCATCGGGATTGCCAGCCACCTGGTCGACAAATTCCGGCTGATTCACCACATGGCGGGCGATGTTCAGGAACTTCACCCGTTGTTCTTCGGGAGTGGCTTCCCAACCCGCGAAGAACCGCTCGTTGAACGCTTGGATGATCTCATCCAAGGGATCCTTGTCACCCGGCCCCATGTGGGCGCCTCGCACGTTCGGGTTCTGCGGATCGACCACCGCCTCGGCGGCGTCGAGCTCGATCTTCATGTCCAGACGCGAACGCTCCAGGCCGTAGGTAGACAGATCCACGCTGTCCAGCAGTTCGTCGAGCTTGTCCTGGTCCGGATCCTTCACCTTGAGCTTGGGGATCAGGAACTTGAGGAACCAATGCAGCATTTCCCAATGCACGTTCTGGAACGGCAGGATGGCCGCCACCTGCGCGTAGATCTTCACGAACTGCTTGGCCTTGATCTTGAAATCGATGCGCTGTTCGTCGGCTAGATCCGCATCGAACCGCGCCACCACCACATCGATGATCGGATGCAGCTCGTCGGGCCTCGGCCCCGGCGAAGAAGCGTTCATTGTAATGCACCACCTCGCCCACTTGTAGATCCCGAAAGCGTCCAGCGCGTCCCGAGGTCGTGGAGCACGTTCACATCGGTGGGCTGCGACAGCGTGGTGGAGGTAGAACGGATCGAAGGCCTTTTTGATTTCGTCCACGCTGTTGTGGAAGTCCAGCACGAAGGTGTCGCGTTTGTCCTGCTTCCAGTTGCAGCGATTCAACCGCGACAGCGCCTGCACGGCCAACACGCCCTGCAGTTTTTTGTCCACGTACATCGTGTGCAGCAAGGGCTGATCGAACCCCGTCAGGTACTTGTTGGCCACCACCAGGATCTTGAAATCATCGGTCTCGAATTGTTCGGGCAAGTCGCGGGCGCCGATGCCGTTGAGGGAGTCTTCGGTGTAGGAAACGCCTTTGAGGGTTTTCTCGCCCGAGAACGCCACCAGCGCCTGAAACGGCGCGCTCGATTCCTTCAGGGCGTCGCGGATTGCGAAGTAATAGAGGATGGCGCACTCGATGTTGCGCGTGACCACCATCGCCTTGGCCTTGCCCTTGAGCTTGCGGGACTTCCACACGCTTTCCAGGAAGTGCTCCACCATGATCTTGGCCTTGACCTCGATGGTGCGCGGCGACGCTTCCACGAAGGACTTGAGCTTCTTCTGGGCCTTGGCGGTATCGAAGAGAGGATTGTCCTGCACCGACTTCTGCAGCTCGTAGTAGCTGTGGTAGGTGGTGTACTTCTCCAGCACATCGAGGATGAAGCCTTCTTCGATGGCCTGCTTCATCGAATAGAGATGGAACGGCTTGAACTTGCCTTCCGAATTTTGTCTGCCGAACTTTTCCAGCGTGGCGGGCTTTGGGTGGCCGTGAACGCGAAATAGCTCGCGTTCTTGCTCATCTGGCGAGCCTTCATCGCCGCCAGGATCTTGTCCTGGAGATCTTCGGGCTCTTCTTCGTCTTCGGCACCGAGCGTTCGGTTGAGCTTGTCCGAGGCGCTTCCGCTTTGGGAACTGTGAGCCTCGTCGATGATGACCGCGAACGACCGATCGGTGAGGTCGCACACCGCATCGTGGATCCAGGGGAATTTCTGGACCGTGGTGATGATGATCTTCGCCCAGTTCCAGGTGGCTCTTGAGCTCGGCGGCGCTTTCGGCGTGGGCCACGATGTTCTTGGTCTCGGAAAAGAGTCGGATGTTGTCCTTGAGCTGGGTGTCCAGCACGCGGCGATCCGGGACCACCACCACCGAATCGAACACGTTGCGCGTGCCGGTGGGGTCGTACGGCTCCACCAATTGGTAGGCGAGCCACGTGATGGAATTGGATTTGCCCGAACCCGCCGAATGCTGCACCAGATAGGTGCGACCCAAGCCCTGCTGGGCGTCTTGCAGGATTCCACGGACCACATCCAGCTGGTGGTAGCGCGGGAACACCAGGTGGCGCTCTTCCTTCTGGGTCTTCTTGTTCTTCCTCGATGGTGTACTTGGCGAACTGCTCGATAATATTCGTCAGATTGCGCCGCGAGAGCACATCTTCCCACAGGTAGGCGCTCTTGGGGCCGTTGGGGTTGGGCGGGTTTCCTTCCTGTCGCGAAAGCCCTTGTTGAAGGGCAGGAGTTGCTTCCAGGACCCGCCAACTCGGTGCACATGGCGACTTCGTCGGGGTCCACGGCAAAGTGCACCAGGCAGCGTCCGAACTGGAAACAAGGGCTCCGCCGGATCGCGATCGTTGCGGTACTGCTTGATCGCGTGGTACACATTCTGTCCGGTCCAGGGATTCTTGATCTCCAGCGTGGCCAGCGCCAAACCGTTCACGAACAAGACCATGTCCACCGACTTGAGCGTGTCGGTCTCGGAGAAATGCACCTGCCGGCTGACACCGAATCGATTGGCCTCGAACCGCGCCATCACTTCCGGATTCAAGTCGTTGTAGGGAGCCGGTACAGCAGATCCAAGTGGGCATCATCGATATCCAGCCCCTTCTTGAGCACCGCCAGTACCGAATCCTTCTTGATCTTCTTGGCCAGCCTCTCCAGCACCAAGCGTTGCCAATTGGGGCGACCCCGCAGCTTGTCCAGTTCGCGGGATTGAGTGGCTTCCAGAAAGCCCCAGAACTGCACACGATCGATGGCGAACTCGCGGTCAAAATCTGCGGGAACGCCTTGGACGTATCCATCGCGCACCAAGGCCTTTTCGATCAAGGCTTCGAGCGCGGCTTCGTTGGTCTGGCTGGTCATGGCGGGCTCAGGCCGCTTCCAGATAGCTCAACAACTGATCCGGAGCCGACCAGCGCGAAACGGTGGATATCTGTTCGGCTAGCCGAAAATCCTCTTCGCTCCATACATCGGACGTGTCGTCGAACAAGGAAACGAACTGAAAGGCTTCAGCCCCCACGATGAGGTGGTTGAGGTCGGAATACGAAGTGTAGACCTGGCTCACGATGCTGCGTGCAGCAGATCGGCTGCCCGTGCTAAGCACACAAACCAGCGAACTTTTTCGTGGCGTTCGAACGTGGAAATCCGGAGTCCAGATCTTGCCAGAACGCCCCGGAATCTTCTCGCCACGCTCGAAGGAAATCTTCTTTTCGGTGAAAAATTCTGCGACCTCGTCGTTCAACGATTCCACCAAGCGATTTCGGAACGTGAACCAGAGATCAGACACTCGCAGCGCAGCCTGTGAGACACGCGTGACCACGTTCGCAAAATTCTCGTCGGCGCGGCACCGGGCAACCAGAACGCCCTTGTAGAACTCGATGTTCAATGTCAGACAAATATCGTCTATCAGTGATCTTTGCTTGGGCGATCGCCGGAAGGAGGCGGTTTGCATGCGAAGCCACCGTCGTTTCTGAAATCCGAAACCATGACGATTCCTTCCTGCTCTCGGAAGAACAGGTCGATATTGTCACCGTCCGGATACAGATAAGGGGTCCGAAGCCGCAGATGATCCCCTTGGATTTCGCAGGAGAACAAGCCACCGATTTCGGCATTCAAGCGCTGGCAAAGGTCTGCAAGGCTCATAGGAAAAGGTCTCCTGAAAAAGGTGGCGGCGGCTGCATCGTTCCGTGATGTGCGATCTTCGCTTCCACGCAGAACTGCTTCCAGACCGCAACCGGATCGTCCGCTGGATGCGTGATGTCGGGAGGCACATAGGCCTCTTTGTCACGGAATTGCTCGGTCCAGCGGTGCTTGTGCTTTTCGCCAAGCTGAGTGTTCTGGGGGTTGCGGTGATCCTTCCCCAAATCGAGAGCGTAGATCCGGCCTGCCGCCCGATGAATCACGGCATAGGTCAGCGCCGGAAGCAGCGGATTATAGCTCCCCTTCAAAAAGAGAGGCCAGCCTGCCTCGGATCCGATCTCCGCTCGAAACTCTCGACTGGGTGAATGATCCTCATCCTCAGTCCATACGATGTCGCCATCGATGCGTTTGGATTCATCGTTGATCAGGGCTTCAAATTCAGTTTGTGGCAAGCTCATGGTTCAGGACCCCAGTGACGGGTGGGACGGGCGTGGGGAGCAAGATATAAAGCTGATTATGGCTGGCTTTCGAGCCGATTCAAGCACTGCGTCGTTGGTCTGGCTGGTCATGGCGGGGAGATTCTCCTTAGACCTTGATTTTTCCGGTGACGGCGGAGGCGATGAGGATGGATTGAAGCTGACGAAGAGCTTCGATTTCAGATGATTCAGCAGCTAAAATTTTTTCGACTTTGGTTGATACTTCACGACAGAAATTGCATAACTGTGCTTGTTCTTCCTTCTTCTTCGGGAATGGTATTTCAAGATTCATAAGGTCATGCATTTCAATGCTCTCGACTGTGGCGCCAACTTTTGTCACCGGAAAAGCAGGTCATTTTGAAACCCATCAAACATGAATTGCATGTAATCAGACGAAATCAAATCTTGGAAAACGCCCTTCACGTCTTGATTCAAGGTCACCGGAATCTCCGTAATTGCGGTAGGAATTCTGTTTCTCAACACTCCAGACCGTGCCACAAAAACAAATGTTTTTTGAGGCAAAATCTCCAAGTTTGCTCTTTTCGCGCCTGCCAGGGTGACTTTCATCTCCGAATCAACGATGCGTCTTTCTCCCATGTCTTTTGGTGAAACCCAAGGGATCTCACCATTCCAATAATTCTGGTTCCCCATAAACGGAGTTGCGCCACCCACAACTTTTTTGACACAGAACTTGAATTTTTTAATTCCCCAGTGCGCCGGAATTTGTCCAAGCCATTCTATACCGCTGTCACGCAGGGGAACGTCGGGATTCAGGCCACGGGTGACGGCTTGGTTGATCAGGATGCTTTTCTGCTCCTGCAACAACTCGATCAGCCGCTCCTTCTTGGCGATGGCCGCGTCAATTTCTGCCGTCTTCTGGTCCAGAAACGCGACGATGCGCTCTTGATCTTCGAGCGGCGGAACAAGGACCGGAAGATCCAAAAATTGGTCCGGATAAAGGCGCAAACGAGACGAATTCACTCCCGTCGATCGCCGTGTGTACTCAGCCACGTAATCCGGTGTCCGAAAGAGCCAATCGGCGAACTTCGGCAACAACCCATCGCGATGTTGACGATAGACCCCGTACGCCGGGCTTACGATACCTTCTAGCGGCGACACTCCCAACGCCCCCATCCACGCCCACATGGTATTGATGACGAGATCGCCTTCGTGACAGAGCTTGGCACCGGTGTAGTCCTCCGCCATGAACATCGTGATGTTCTTCTCGCTTCGAGGCGTCACGCCGGTCAGGTGTGAAACTGAAAGAAGCTCCTCATCGCCCGAAACGGATCGATCATCAATTTCGCGAAACACAAATTTCGCCCGCAGGGTCGACCAATGCGCCGGGATCTCCCCCAGCCAGTCCACACCGCTGTCCTTGTAGCTGTCGTAGCGTTCCATCTACCGGCTCCGCTTCTTGGTGGCGGCGACGGGTTCGGTCGGATGCTCCGCTTCCGCGAGCCATTGCCCCAGGCGCTCCTGCAGTTCTTCCTTGCTGGGCAGGTAGAGCTGGTATTCCGAGGCGTGGATGTTGGCCGCCTTGGGAAGGGTGATCTCGACCAGGGCGTCGTTTTTCTTGCGGCACAGGATGATCCCGATGGTGGGGGCTTCGTGATCGCGCTTCACGTGGCGATCGAAGTAGTTCACGTACATCTGCATCTGGCCCAGGTTCTGGTGCGTCAACTTCCCGATCTTGAGATCGATCAGCACGTAACAGCGCAGCAGGCGGTTGTAGAAGACCAGATCCACAAAGAAGTGCTCGTCGTCGAAGGTGAATCGCTTCTGCCGGGCCTCGAACAGGAAGCCCTTGCCCAGCTCCAACAGGAAGTGTTCGATCTTGTCGATGATCGCCGCTTCCAACTCCGACTCCGAATAGCTCGCGCGCGCCTCCAACCCCAGGAACTCCAACACGTACGGGTCTTTCAAGACGTCGCGAGGCTTCTCCAGAATTTGTCCCTTGCGGGCCAACTCTTTGATGTCGCTTGGCTTGCGGCTCAGGGCCAACCGTTCGAACAGGCTGGCATCGAACTGGCGTCGCAGCTCAGAGAGCGACCATTCGTTCTTCGCCGCTTCGATCTCGTAGAATCGCCTCTCTCCGGCGCGCTTGATCCCCACCAAAGAACAGGTAGTGCGACCACGAAAGCACCGCCGAAAACCCTTCCAGCGCACCTTCCCCCAAGAGCGATTCGTCAGAGACCGTCTGACGAATCTCCGGAACACGACGAGAGAAGGACTGATAGAACAGCCGGAAGTTCTTGAGGTTGGTGGTCGAAAAGCCCCGTCCGAAGCGTTCGGACAGGTGCCTGGACAGCTCATCCAGAAGCCCATCACCGTATCCGGCACGATCTCCACCTCCCTGCAAAGCCTCGACGATCTCGCGTCCGATCAACCAGTAGGCGACCACCATCTGGCTGTTGACGGACCGCACGAGGCTGTGTTGCGCCGATTCCAAGATCCGGACCACACGCCCCATCAGGTCTGCCGAAGCGCCGATGGGGACGCTGGCCCGCCGTATTCCCTTGGAAACAGGAACCGGTTTCCTGCTCACCCTTGCACCCCCACGAACCGCACCAGCTCCTTGAGCAGGCCTTCGGTCTCGGATTCCAACTGCAAGATCTCGCGGGTGACCTCTGCCAGGCTGCGCAGCGGCTTGTGCTGGTAGAAGTACTTGTTGAAGCTGATCTCGTAGCCGATCACGGTCTTGTCCAATGCCAACCAGGCGTCATCCACATGCGGACGCACCTCGCGCAGGAAGTATCCGTGGATCACCTGGGTCGCCGGGACCTTGGGGTCACGGTCCAAAGGGATGTTCTCCGTATCGCGCAATTCGCTGTCGGGCTCGTACTCCACGTATTCGCCCGACGTGGCCGAAGGCCACCAGCCATGGTCGCAAAGCTGTTCGGCGGTGGCTCCCAATTCCTTCAGGATCTCCTTCAGTTTCGGGCCCGCAAGCTTGTGGGTCTTCTTGACCACCTTGGCGGCGCGCTCGTCGCGCCAGCTCACGGCACTCAGGATCTGCTTGCGCTCCTGGGCGGAAAGATTCAAATTCAGCCGCATTTCGGCCCGGTCGACCAGCGACTCGAAGGCGTTGTAATCGAGGTGTTCGGCAGACCCGATCTCGTCTGCCAGTTTTTGACCCACCTCCAGGATCCGCTTCTGCGCCAACCAGGTCTTCTCGCTCAGGAGTTCCTTGCGATTCTTGGGAGAAAGAGCGATTTCTTCCCGTTCCAAATGTGCCTCGATGGCCTCCGCGTGGGATTTGAGGTCGGTGTACACCTTGGCGCCGTACTTCCCGTACGCCCATTCCATGATTTCCTGCATGCCCGGCGTGAACCGCAGCGTGGCAAGTCGTTCGGGCGTAAACTGCGAGGCCAAGCGCAGCGGGCGCTCCACCGTGGCCTTGTAGTACCCGAAGTCCCGATTCTGGAACACCTTGGAAATGCCGTCATGGGGCATCTCCTGGTACAAACGCGTGATCTCACGCAAATGATCGTCACTGAACTCGCAGTTCTTGGCACCCAGGTTCTTGCGCAGTTTCTGGAACAGAGCCGAGGCATCGATGAGCTGCACCTTGCCTTTGCGCGACTCCACCTTGCGATTGGACAGCAGCCACACGTACGTGGTGATCCCTGTGTTGTAGAACAGGTTGTTGGGAAGCTGGATGATGGCTTCCAACAGGTCGTTTTCCAAAATATGTCGGCGGATGTTGCTTTCGCCGCTTCCTGCATCGCCCGTGAACAACGCTGATCCATTGTGGACCGAGGCGATCCGCGACCCGGAGGGCGAATCGGATGGCCGCTTCATCTTGTCGATCATTTCCATCAAGAACAGAAGTTGTCCATCGGACGAACGCGGCACCGCAGGAACCCAGCTCCATTCGTTCTCCGACCAATCCGTGAGATGGACCTGGAAGCGGTGGTCCAACAACTCCTTGCCGTCCACGATCCCCTTCTGGTCGCTCTTCCACGATTTCCCGTACGGGGGATTGGTGAGCATGAAGTCGAAATGCTTCCCCGAAAAATCGTTGGTCGCCAGGGTGGATCCGAACAGGATGTTCTCGGGGTCGTTTCCCTTGATCATCATATCGGATTTGCAGATGGCGTAGGTTTCCGGATTCACTTCCTTCCCGTACAGGTACACGCCCACCTTGGCCTTGATCTCGCCCTCGGGATCCGTCACGAAGTCCTGCGACTCGGTGAGCATGCCACCCGATCCGCACGCGGGATCGTAGATGGTGAGCGGATTGGGCAAGCGATCTTTCACCGGAATGAACACAAGGTTCGTCATCAGCTTGATGACTTCCCGCGGCGTGAAGTGCTCGCCCGCCTCTTCGTTGTTCTCTTCGTTGAACTTGCGGATCAACTCTTCGAACACGTAGCCCATGCCCAAATTGGACAAGCCCGGTTGGACGCGTCCATCAGGGCCCTTGCGGTCTTCGGGTCCCAGGTTGACCTCCTCCGACACGAACTTTTCGATCACGTCGTGCAGGACGTCGGACTGCGCCATCTTGCGCACCTGGTTGCGCACATCGAACTTCTCGACGATTTCCTTCACGTTCCCGGAAAACCCATCCAGATAGTTCTTGAGGTTGGCTTCCAGCTGCGAGGGGTTTCCCAGCAGCGACCTCAGCGTGAACCGCGACGTGTTGTAGAACACGTACCCCGAAGCATCGCGCAATGCGGCAGGATCAGGATCGGCCAGCCCCAGGGTCTTGCGCTGGAAATCATCTTCCTTGAGCACAGCCTCCTTGGTGGGCTCCAACAGGCAATCCAGTCGACGCAGCACGAACATGGGCAGGATCACATCGCGGTACTTGCCCCGCACGAACACATCGCGCAGGCAATCGTCGGCGATGGACCAGATGAAGGAGACGATCTTGTTGTGCGCTGAATGGTCCATTGTCTCTTCTTGGTTTCGTTTTGGGGTCCCGTTCGGTTCCAGTCGCCGGAAGATTCGAATGCCGGTTTCAGTGGATCGGAAGCTCCCCTATGGGCAAGGCCTCAAACGTACTCAACCGATGGAAGCCCCTATCCCATCGAACGTATCCCGTTGCGCCCTCCCTCTGCAAGATTCACCCTCGAATAAGGGACACCCACCCTGCACAATCGAGCACATGCGCCCCATATCCTACATTCCCCACCCATGCGCACCCTCCGCTCCGTCCTTGCCTTTTCCCTCCTCGGCTCCAGCCTGGCCTCCGCCTGTCTTTGGAACTCCGAAACGGTCGTCACCGAAGAGATCCCGTTCCCCACGGTGCTGGAACTGGTCTCCGGCAACTTCCCGCGCCATGGCCAGGACTACTACCGCTGGGTGATGAAAAAGCGCCAAGCCCGGGTCTCCAGCCCGCGCTTTCGCAAACCCGGTGACTACGACGATCTCGCCTGGGCGTTGGACAAGCTGGGCAAATCCGATTCCGCCGTGGCCGTGATGCTGCGCAAGCGCAAGGCGTTTCAGAACTCCTACGAGACCATGGCGAACCTGGGCACCTTCCTGTTCCATTCCGGCAAATTGGCGGAAGGTCTTCCGTACATCGATTCGGCCATCCAGATGAACCCCGACGCCCACTTTGGACGCGAGATCTACCAGCGCTATCTGGTGGAGTATTTCCTGCTCAAAAACAAGGCGCTCCCGATGGACACCCTGACCGTGGCCGACTCCCTGGAAAAGGGATTCGCCGCCTTCGTGGCCGAAAAATCGAATGTGCAGCAGCTCTCGCAGGACGCGCGCGCCAAAGCCGTGAAGGGGGTGCTGGGCATGATGCGCTTCGGCGACCACACATCTCCGGTCCTCCTGGAGGCCTTGGCAGACCTCATGCGCCTGGGACCCGAGCACGACTCCCTCTTTCGCGGCGCCCTGGGCTACCTGCAAGCCAGCCGCCGCTCCAAGGGCGAAGCCTCCAAGGCCTATCGGAAGCTTCTCAAGGAAACGGAACCACAAAATCTGTCCAAGCTGGAACGGATGCTTTCCCGGCACCAGCTCTACGGCGACGCGCGTTTTGCCAAGATCGTGGAAGCCGAACGGGCCTGGATCCGACAAGGGGATCGCGGTGGATTCCGCCTACCGCGTGAATTTCCTGGTGGGGAAGGCCAAGAGGCGCGGCAGAGGCTCCTGAGGCTCTTCCATATCCTAAATTCCCTCCCCATGCCCACCCTCCGCACCATCGCTACCTCCGTTCTTTTCGCCTCCAGCCTGGCCCTTGCCTGCATGTGGTATTCGGAGACTGTCGTCACCGAAGAGATCCCCTTCCCCACCGACCTGGAACTGATCTCCGGCAATTTTCCGCGTCATGGCCAGGAGTACTTCCGTTGGGTGGTTGGCAAACACGAGGCCAGAGTCCATGCACCCAAACACTCCGATCCCGCCGACTACGACGAATGGGCTTGGGCGTTGGAAAAGCTGGGCAAGAGCGATTCCGCAATTGCGGTGATGCTTCAAAAGCGCAAGCGGTTTGCCAACTCCTACGAGACCATGGCCAACCTCGGAACGTTTCTCTTCCACTCCGGCAAACTCGCCGAAGGCCTGCCGTATATTGACACAGCCATCAAGATGAACCCCGAGGCGCACTTCGGACGCGAGATCTACCAACGCTATCTGGTGGAGTACTTCCTGCTCAGGAACAAGGCTCTTCCCATGGAGCCTACCACCGACACGAACCAGAAGGAGAAGGGGTTCGCCGCCTTCGTGGCCAAGAAGCTGGCCGTGGATCGGCTTCTTCCCCATCAACGCGAGAAGGCCATCAAGGGGGTCTTGGGAATGACACGCTTCGGAGATTACCGCTCGCCGGTTCTGCTGGAAGCATGGGCCGATCTCGAAAGAGGATCCAGCTATTTCAAGCCTGCGCTGGGATACCTGCAAGCGGCCAGGTACACCAAGGGTGCCACCTCGGAGGCGTACCGGAAGCTGGTCACCGACCTCCCCCGCCTGCAGGTCTTCTCCGATCTGGAAAAGACCCTTTCTTCGCTCGACTCCGCCAGCAACGCGCGCTTCGACACCATCGTCGCGGCGGAAAAGAAATGGATCCAACAGGGCATCGCGGTGGATTCCGCCTACCGCGCGAACTACCTGGCCGCGAAGGTCAAGCGAATCCGCCGCAACGACGATTTCTGACCCTCCTCAGTACGGAACGGTCACCGACCATTCCGTACTGAGGAGGGGATCAGCCTTGATTCGATGAATCCACTGGGAGATCCGCATTCATCGGCAAGGATGGTGCTGCCATGATCTGGAGAATTTCATTGGCCACATAGAGCCGATTCCTCTGCTGGCCCGTTCCCTCTTTCAGCAACCCCTCCTCGATCCAATATTCAATCCCGCGTTGGGCTTTTTGGTAGGAAACTCCAAACCCGTTGCGAGTGACGTGCGATGGAGATGTAGGGGTTGGCGAAGACGTGATCCAAAATTCGGGCAGCCTCATGCGGCACTCGCTTTCCTTGTTTGAGCTTCGCCCGGAAGAATTCGTATTGCTTCAACACATTCTGGGTATCGATCAATGCGCGCCGTGCCTGGAGCCGGATTCCACGCAGGAAATATTCGATCCACTCGCGCCATGCACCCCGCTGACTCACCGCAAGCAAAAGCCGGTAGTACTCCTCGCGGGTCTCATCGAAGAATCCGGACAGGTAGAGCAAGGGCTGCGACAAGCAACCTCGCTCGCAGAGAAATAGCGTGACCAACAAGCGTCCGATGCGTCCGTTCCCATCCAGAAAGGGGTGGATGACCTCGAACTGGTAATGCAACAGGGCAGCCTTGACGAGCGTGGGCTCCGGAGAATTTCCGTGGATGAAATTTTCCCAGGCACCAAGACAGGCATCCAATTCATAATGCGGAGGCGGCACGAAGGTGGCTTCATTGAGGGTGCAACCCTTTGGACCGATCCAGTTCTGGCTGCGCCGAAATTCTCCCGGAGTCTTGTTGCTTTCACCCCCTCGCACTTCCTGCAAAAGGATCGCGTGGAGCTCCTTGATCAATCGGGTGCTGATAGGAAGTTCGCCAACACGCTGGAGCCCACTCTCCAGCGCTCGGACATAATTTGCCACCTCCTGTACATCTGGAGTGCGTTCCGCACTCCCTCCATCCTCCTCCTCGAACAAGGCCAGCTGATCCATCTCGGCGTGGGTGTCTTCGATTCTGGAACTAAGGATGGCCTCACGACGCAGATAGGGACGGATCAACAGATGCGGATTTGGAAGCAGTTGGCCCGCTCCGGACAACTCGCCCATGGCCTGGTCTGCCTGGGAGATCAATGCCATGAGCCCCCAATCCACCTCAAGCATCGGAGGCAGCGGTGCCGGGTAGAAGGCGAAATAACCTTCCAGAGTCTTGCGACAGGATCCAGAGCTACGCTCAGAAAAAGATTCAGGTCTCATGGCTCGATGACGCCCTTCGCAGGAATATAGGGAGGCTTTATTGTTGTGAAACATAGTTTACAACAATAAAAGCACATCCTATTCCTGCGAACACCCCACCTTTAGCATGACTCCCTAATCCTGCGGAACGGTCGCGACCGTTCCACAGGAGGCCTCATCGCCCGTACACTGGTGCTGGCTCCATCAGCCTTCCCTGGCCCTCGATGCGCTCCACCTTGCGGCCATCGGCGCGGAAGCCCTCGCGGGCCCCCAGCAACTTGGCGGTGGGACGCAAGGCCTTGCCGGACACATACGACTTGCCGAACAACAGCACCGGCCTGCCCGTCACGCCCTGGACCATGTAGGGCCCACCCAGGATGCTGGGGCCGTCGGACATCACTCCGGTGGGACGCCCCGGCTCGAAGCGCACTTCGCGCAGGCTGCCCGCAATGCGATCAGACAGGGAAACGTCCACCGCCGCGGCACTGTCCTTGGGGTTCCACACCGCGTAGGCCAGGCTGTCTGCAGTGGCATGCGAGAAGCGGTAGATGCGGATGCCGTTTTTCGATTCGTCGGCTTCGAAGCGGTAGTCCTTCATGCGCTTGTGCAGGGTGTTCACGTAGTACCACGACACTTTCTGCGCGTACTTGGCGTTGAGTGTGTCGTATTTGTCATGCACCAAGCCGGAGGTGGCGAACACGCCGGGGCTGTCGTCCCAGGTATCGCGCAGCATGAACTGGTGGGCCTTCTGGAAACCGGACGCCGCGACTTCCAGGAATCCGCGCACCAGCCAGCGCCCCTGCATCTCGTAACCGCTGGCGCCGGCGATGGCAGGCGCCTTGAACTTGGAGCCCTGGTGGGTGTCCCAGCCGAATTCCGACAACCACAGCTCCTTGCCCGGCAGGTAGCGATCGCGCCATTGGGCGATTTTTGTCAAGCGCCCTTTGAGGTCGTCGGCTTCCGGACTGATGCCCGTGGTGGCTTCGCCGCCGGTCTGTCCGCCCGCGTCGGTGCAGTAGTGGTGGAAGTTCAGGGCATCGGCCGGGAACGACCCGGCGCGATTTTGGTCGGCCCACCACTTGATGGCCTTGACAAATTCCAGCCGCGGCCCGATCAGGCCCGGCAAGGCCATGCGCATCTTGGAGTCGGCGTTCTTGATGCCCACCTTGGTTCCCATGCGCCCCTGGTCGCCGTCGTACGCCGCACTGGCCATGGCCGCCACCACGCGCGGGCTGAAGAAGCCGGTGGGGCCTTTCCAGTCCTTGTCCGGTTCGTTCCAGGGTTCCATCCAATCCACCGAGCCCAATGCTGATTTGGCCGTGTTCAGCGCATCCACGCGCAGATCGCCTGCCGGGTGCGTGGTGCGTCCGAAGCGGGCGGCGAATTGGAACAAGTAATCCGCATGTTCCAAGTAGGAAGCCGGTTGGGTGGAATCCTTGCCCAAGCCCATGGGCTTGAGGGAGTCGCCGGCGGAGACGCCGAACATCCACGCGGGAGTGCCTTGGAACACCGGCTGCAGACTGATGCCTTTGGAGGAAAGGTCCTTGTAGTATTCGTCGAAGTCCCAGCCCCATCCCGTGCCGCGCACCCAGCTGGGGCTCCAGCCGAACAGGTTCAGCGGATAGGCCGGGGTCTTGGGGTCGCCGTTGCCGTCGTCCCACTGCCAGGAGTGGTACTCGCGCAGATTCCCCACCACCTGCAACAGAGTGCGGTCGTCATCAATGAATCCGTTGGTGCCCATCATCTCCCCGAAGGTGGGCTTCTTTGTCACCACAGAATTCGGCAACGGCTCGATGGCCCCTTTGGCGGTGCCGTACAACACCATTTCCGTGATGGCGGTGCTGGGACTCTTCACGCGAATCTTCACGTAGCGCCCCGTGCAGACCTTCTGCACGCCACTCCATGCCATGTAGGCACTGGTGGTCTTGGAGACGATTTCCGTCCAGACCTTGCCGTCGCCGCAATGGACCTGCAGGCTGTCCGCACCATTGATGTCGTAGAACCAGACGTCCGAAAGATCGTGCACCGCACCCAGATCCACCACGGTCTCGATGGGGTACACCAGATTGGCCTTGATCCACCCGTTGGTGTACTCGGTGACGGGCTTGCCTCCCGATCCGGCTTTGGGATCACCTGCCAAATCCTGTTCATCGAACAATTGCCAGGCGTCGCCTTCGGACGACAGGTTCACGATCCGTTCGCGATCGATGGCGATCTTCGCGGCCTGCGCCGGGGCCACGGCGCCCAGGGCGCACAGGAGGTAGGTGAGAGGTTTGGCGGACATGGATTCTCCTTTTTGCCGATTCTGTTAGGCGAGAATGCGGCAGGGTTCGGATGAATTGGATTTCAGCGACTCAACGCGTTCCCAGCAAATCGGAGGGCCACAGCCCAGTGATCTCGATATCGTCCAACCACAGCTCGGCGAGGGGGTCGGTGGTCACCCAATGGAGATCCTTGGCCTGGGAAGTCTTCCACTCCAGCCCGGCGTCGGCGGAAAAATCGGAGGCCGCGATGGCGTGGCGGGTCCAATCGGAAGTCAGGACGATGGATTTGCGGAACGACCCCGTGGTGGACGGATTCTGTCGGCTCCGCGAGCGGATGCGAAACTCGATGGTTCCGGATCCTTTGGCCATGAAGACCACGCTGTCGACGCGGGCGAGCCCAAACCAGATCGACTGGAGATCCAGGTCTTCCCGGCCGCCGATCTTGAGTTGCAATCCCGCCGAGCGAACAAGGTTTGTATGCGAGGCGATGGCCGCGCCCACGCGCATCGTGGCGTGCAGGCTCTTGCCTTTCCAGGCGCCGTTGGCGGTGGAGAGCCCGCTGGTCCCCGCCCAGGTGCGGGCGCTGTCGAAATTTGCCGACGTGTCGTTCCAGCGTCCCCACCACGATCCATCCAACAGTTTGGTCAGGCGACCCTGGCCTTCGTCGGTTTCGAAATCATCCAGGAGGGTGGACACGCGAGCCGTAGCGGGCATCAGGTTGGCTTTGCCCGCGGCGACCACGATTCCCGAAGGATCCGGTGCGAAGGTGGAGGCCACCATCTCGCCGAGGTTTTCTCCCGCCGATCCGACAACCTGCACCAGATGCCACCCGGCGGGAATTTTGGCCACACGCCAGACAGAATCCGGCCCCACCGAAGCCTGGCGCCCCAAGCCGGGAAGCCGGACCCTCAGCTTGGTTGGGTCGCCAGGGCACTGGACGAGCTTGCCCACGAGAGTCGCCGGTCCGGCGATGGCCAGCGGAGCGACCTGCTGGCGGGGGGCGTCGCCAACGCTCACCCATTGCACGGCGGCCACCGAATCAACCGTGCCGCGCACCACGTAACGCCCGGCGGCAGGGACGTTCAATGCGTAGGCGCCGGAATCGTCGGTGGTGTCGCGCTGGTACACCAGCGTGGATTTGGGATCGGCCAGTTCCACCTGCACGCGGGAGGCGCTCGAGCCATCCTCGCGCGCAATGCGCCCGGAAATCCAGATGCCGTTGGTGGTCTCCCCCGCCGATCCCCGCCCCGCGTTCGCTCCGTCGCCACAGCCGCCCAGGCCAGCCGCCAAGGCCAGCACCAGGAGGTTTCGCACCCACGCGATCACGATTCCACCTCCGTGGAAGGAGCGAGTTTGGCGACCGGGAACAATTGGAGGTTGAGTTGGAGCACGCAGTCCTCATTTTCGCATTCGCGCGAAAGGGCGAGCATCTCCTGGCGAAAGGCCCGCAGCCGCTCGCGGGCGATGTCCATCAGGCGCATCGAAAACGGCAAGGTCAGGCTGGACACGTCGCGTTCCTCGCGCGGCACCGCCTCCAAGGCCTCCGCCGAAAGGCGGATCATCTCCCGTTGGAAGCGCCGGATCAAGGCACCCTTCCATTCAGGCCCCGTGGACACCAACGCGTCGGGAACTTCGTAGGTGCCGTCTTTGGCGCGCACCACCAGCTTGAGTTTTTCCAGAAGCTCCAGGGATTCCTTGACCGCCTGGGCCTCCAGCGGAGGCACGAGCATGGCCCCCAGGCGTTTGTAGTTCTGGCCTTTGAAGGACTGGATGGACAGCAGGGTGCGCAACGCGTTGTGCTGCCAGGCCCCGTAGTACTCGATTTGATCGTCCGCCACGGTCCGGAAGGTGACACCGCGGATCGCCTGCAATCGCGCGAAATGGCGGTCTCCGTCCTTTTGCGTCTTGGCGCGCCCAAAGCGCACCAGTTCCTCGAAGTATTCGGCCTCGGCACCCAGCAGGCCGTACAGTTTGGCGATGCCCGCCAGATGCTTGAGCGAAAGGTGAGCTTGGCCATTGAACACCCGCGCCACCAAACCCGCATTGATGCCCAGCTTGAGGGCGATGAACCGGTAGGAGAAGAAGGGCTTTTCGCCTTTCAGTTCCTCCGCCCGCTCCTTCAGCCAGGCTCTGTAATCGGTGTGTTCGTAGAGGTGCACAGACAGAGAATACCTCCGGATGGCTCGTCGCGCACCCCGCCTAAAGGAAAAGCGTTACCCAAAAAGGCAACGTCATGGCGGATTCATGGCGATCCATGAGCATTCATGATCATTTTTTGGGAATGAAATAGGCAACACCCGGGAAATACAACCCACGTAGGGACGCAAAATTTTGCGTCCCTACGTGGGGGTTACATTTCCCATCAGAACGCCGTTCACGTCTTCAGTTTCCGAGGTCCAACCATCTTCGATCGTTTTTCATGAGAACCCCGCCACGACTTCTGCCGCTGGTGGAAGACGGAATCATCGACGAGGTGGTGGGCCAGGTGCGCAGCGGAAAAGAAGCCGACGTGTTCATTGTCCGGCTTGGCGAAGAGATCCGGTGCGCCAAGGTCTACAAGGACTCCAGCCACCGCAGTTTCAAGCAAGCGGCCGCCTACCAGGAAGGTCGGCGCGTCCAGAACAGCCGCAGTTCGCGCGCCCTGAACAAACGCACCGCGTTTGGGCAGAAGGAAGCTGAATCCAATTGGATCACCGCCGAAGTCCAGGCCTTGAACGCCTTGAGCGCAGCCGGTGTGCGCGTCCCCAAGCCCTTCGGATTCTTCGATGGCGTGCTGGTGATGGAATTGATCGTGGACGAAGCCGGCGAGGTCGCGCCTCGTCTGGACGATGTGCAACTTTCGACAGAAACTGCCCTGAGCTACCACCAGGAGATGATCCACCAGATCGTGCTCATGCTCTGCGCGGGCATCATCCACGGCGACTTGTCCGAATTCAACGTGCTGGTGGATGCCAAGGGACCCGTGATCATCGATCTCCCACAGGCCGTGAACGCGGCGGGTAACAACAACGCCCAGCGCATGTTCGCCCGCGACGTGGACAACATGGCGCGGTACTTTGGCCAGTTCGCCCCCGAGATCCTCCGGCTCCAGTACGCCAAGGAAATCTGGTCGCTCTACCAGAACGGCCTGCTCACCCCGCACGTGGAGCTGACCGGCGCCTTCGAGGAGGTCACAAGCCTCATCGACATCGGCGGCGTGATGGAAGCCATCCTGGACGCCCAACGCGAGCACGAAGAAAAGCTCGCCCGCAAGGCGCCCGCGGCCTTGGCCAAGGAAGCCGAGCTGGAACCCAAGAAGTGGAATCCACGCATGGATCCGCCTCAGGAAGCGAAGAGCCAGCCTTCCCAAGGCAATCGTTTCCAGGCCCCGCAGGGGAATCGCCCCAACGGGCAGCAATCCGACTTTCGTCAGAAATCGTCCGGAAGTGGCGGAAGGTTCCAGGCCCCGCAGCAGGCGGCAAGACCTGCGCAACCCCAAAGGCAAATTCCCGTGGCCAGGCCGGTGCCACCAAAGCCCGTACAGCCTCCTCCGCCGCCGCCCAAGCCGAGCGTGGTGGAGATCAAACCGCCAGTGGAGATCAAGTGGGGACGTAGGCCGGGGAGGTAGGGGGAAGGGGGCTTCCAGGGCTCGCATAGGTTGGTTACACCATCACATGGGCCGGCCTCCTGTTTGGTGGCAATCGTTTGGCCGAGGAAACTGGCGCACAGAACAGTCGCCCCCCACGAGCTATCCTTGGCATTCCTCCACCACCCAGGATTCCCTATGCTCGCCACCATCCTGCTCCTGTTTTCCGCCGCCCTCCCCGCCCCCATCCTCCACCTGCGTGCGGACCGTGGGGTGGTGCTGGATGAGCAGCGACGTGTCGCGACCTGGAAGGACATCTCGCCTCGTCACACCGATTTCGAGACTTCACGGCTGGGGCACCCGCAATTGGTCTTCTTGACATCGTTTCGCGATACCGCCGAAAAACGCGTTTTCAAGACCCTGGATTCGGACGCGAAACTGCGGCCTCGCTTGGTGCGCGTCGGCATCGGGGGAAAGCCATCGATCGCCTTCGATGGCGCCCAAGCCCTGGTCAACAGCTCGAGCCTTCCTCTGGATTCGGGTTTCAGCCTGTTCGTGGTGGCTCAAAATCTGTCGCCGAACGGGCAATGCGCCACCATGATCGACAAAGGCCCGGGCGACTTCAATACCGACCTTCCCAACGGACATGCCGGCGGCGTGGATGGCTCCTTCAACATGGGTGTCGCCTGGGTGTACGATGTCGCCCATTCCAACTTCAGTACCAAACAGCCAACCCTCTACGAGTCCGCGTGGAACGGGAAGACGGGAAGCCTGTGGGCCAATGGACATTTTTTGACTTCTGGAAGCTACGATGCCCGCCTCGGACGCAACCCCACGACCTGGATCGGAGGCGTCCTGAATCCGCACGGCGTACTGCAGAATTTCCTGGTCGGCCGTATCAGCGAGATCCTCATCTATCCCAGGGAATTGGATCCCCGCGACCGCCAGATGGTGGAGAAACTGCTCTTGGCCAAGTACCGGATCTCCGCCTCATCGCCTGAGCACCTCTAGGGCGCGACTCAACGCCCGCCACGAAGTCGCTCACGCCGACTCTTGCAGTTGTCTGGAAACGGCGTAGCAGTGAAGGCTGGTGGGAACGAATTCGATTTCCACGCCGTCGATCAGGCGGGAGTCGTGCCGCGAAAGGGTGGTTACCAGGGCTGGGCGAGAGAGAGTCCGCTTGCGCGCCAGCTCCACGATTCCCTTGAGTTCGCCTCCGTGTTCCAAACAGCGGTCGCTCCACTTCACTTCCACAAGAGTGGATGGCGCGTTGAGGCCAGGATCCATTCCCACCATGTCCACCTCGCGATCCTTCCAGCGGGCATACCGCAACCGCTCCAGCCAAACGCTGCTGTGGATCCATTGACAGAATACGGCAGTCTCCGCCATGGAACCCATCGCAGGGGAATCCTCTTCCATGGGTCCGAACAAAGCCGCGCGCATCGTGGGATTGGTGAGATACACCTTGAAACGGCTGGCTCGTTGGAAGTGAGCGAAATCCTGATCCACCCGTTCGATCCGTCGAATCAGAAACGATGCCTCCAGATATTCCAGGTAGCGCGACAGGGTGACCTTGGTGACTCGCGAGTCCTTGGAGAGTCCCTCCAGGTTCACTTCGTTGCCGGTGTTGTACGCCAGCACGTTGAACAGCCGGTTCAACTCCTGGACATCTTGGATGCCGTACAGGCTGGGCAGATCCCGCAAGAGCACCTTTTCCACGATGTCGTGGCGGATGAAGCGCCCCGGATCCTCCCGAACCTTCTGGAGCATGACCGCCTCGGGGAAGCCTCCGTAATTCAGGTAGCGCACGAACTCCCGGTTCAACTCCCCGATGTCGGGGCATTCCCATCGAGGAGCGCGTCCCTCGGGCCGCCTTCCTTCCCGGACAAGTTCTGCCTCTCTCCCAGCGAAGCGCAGGTATTCCGCAAACGAGAGGGGAGGCAGGAAATAATCGGTGAAACGCCCGGCTCCTGATTCCTGGGATTTGCGGCGCAGGGCGGCCGCCGCGGAACCCGATGCGACGAACCGCATGTTCGAATGGCTGTCGGTGAGCGATTTGAGGTGCCGCTCCCAATCGGGAAAGTACTGGATCTCGTCGAAGAACACGTACTTGCGTCCGTCGGGATGCAGCCGCAGGAACAGTTTGAGCAATGCGTCCAGACTCAGGCCTGTGTAGAGCGGCGTTTCCAAGGACACGAACAGGATCTGCGAGCCGGGAATGCCCTTTTCCAGCAGGGTATGGATGGATTGGTGCATCATCCAAGTCTTGCCGACTCGACGCGGACCCAAGAGGATCACGCTGCGCCTCACCTCGCTCTGGACGACCAACTCGTGGAATTCCGGGAAGTATGCGCGTCGCGGAGCCTCGCGAAACACCGGATCGACACCGCGCCCGGCTTGCCACCACGGATTATCGAACCGCAGCCTTTCGAGCACTTCCCGCTCCGAGATCGCCGTCAAAGCCATTGGCACCACCCTATTTTAAGCATATCTGACTATACTTAAATATTCACTTTTAAACATAGTCTGCATAGCTTATTTCAGCACACAACTTGGGGTATGCTTCACAGCCTGCGCTCAGCCACCAGTTCCCGCTCCCCCCCGCGCCCTCTCGATTTCCCGGAGGATGTCTTCCATGTTGGCCAACTGGATGCGGATCGTTTCCGGGACATCGGGAAGGTGGGTGCGGAAGGTGAGGGTGTCGGAGATATCTCCCTCCACTCCCAGCGGCCCCAGGAGGTTGTCGTATGGAAGGAAGTACCGGCACAGCAGGAAGCGCAGCTCCACTCCATCCTGGTAGATCAACAACCTGCACAGGAACTCCGGAAGGAACGCAAACCAGATCTCCACGCCCAGGTGATGCCACTCCACGACCTTGCGCGTGCGCTCGAAGGAGGATCGAGCCTTGTTCCACGCCAGAAGAATTGCGCAAACCACGATCAGACCCAAGAACCCGAACCCCACGGTTGTCTGCACCCCCCAGGTACGGCTGACCCATCCCGCCGAAACGATCCCCAGTCCGATCAGCATCAGGACCGTGGCGTGCGGCCCCCAGGGAAACACCCCTTCGCGATAGGAGCCATCCGCTTGCAAATCGATCGCCTGGGAAGAAACACTTTCGTCGGCGCCCGCGACCGACAGGCTTGCCTCCCGCAGGCGATGCAGATACCCGAACGCGACCCGAGCCAAGACGAAGAAGGGGCCGACAAGCACCATCACGTAGATCAGTGCCTTCCAGTCCCCCGGACTCGAAGAATCGAACCCGCGAACATCCCATAGCCCCTTCACGAAGGCCCCCAGACACCCGATCCACATCCAAATTGCGAATTTGAACCATTTCACGCCGGAAATGGGGTCCCAGCAGACCCGACGGGCCGCCTGCAAGGACGCAACCCCTCCCGCGACAATCAACGCCAGTGCCAGGCGTCTTGCCAGCGTCTCCACCGGGAACGTTCCAGGACCGAAGGGCTCGAACCATGCCATCATCAGGATCGAAGCTGCCAGGATCAGGGAAAAACTCCCCAGACGCCGGGCAACTCGAGATGCTGCTTCCGGCCGAGGGACCTCGGTGCGCAGGCGGCGGATGATCGGAAACAGATCGTGCATCGGAATGGGTCTCCAGGGGGCGGTCAGGACCTTTTGCGGAAGGGCTCCGCAAAGGATACCTAATGCCCCGGACACCCTTGCGCCCCTACTGGACGATTTCGACTGCCAACACCTCGGAAGCCGTGCGTGCCACGAAGATCCCGCGGGCCAATCCGGACAGATCCAGTCGAGACGCTCCCGCCACCACCTGCGAACGGCGCACCAGGCGGCCACGCAGGTCCATCAGACGGATTTCGTCCTGTGCGTTTCCTGTCACGAACAGGCCCTCGCGGCGAAGAGAGGCGGGACGCGAGGATCTGGACTCGAGGACATTGGTTCCGCCCGGCTCGCCGTAGATCAGTCCGCGGCCGGCCGAGCTCATGTAGACGCGACCGAACACATTCCAGTCGCCGCGCACCAGCTGGCCATTGCCCACGCCGCCGAACTGGTGGGCCGCGTCGTTGATGCGGATCCACGTGGCGCCCTTGTCTGTGGAGCGGTACATCCCGATTGGTCCGTGGCCCGCCGATCCCCAGAGGAACAAGGTGGGGTAGGTGGCGCCGGGTGCCGCTTTGCCCAGCCCCACCGCGATGCAGATCTGCACCAGCGAGGTGTCGATGCGGGTGTAGGTCTTGCCACCGTCGGTGGTGTAGGCCAGGCCGTTTTTGGTGTATCCGCCCGGGACCCAGCTTTGCATCTGGTCCAGCGGGATCCATAACTCGCCCGTCTTTCCGGGGATCGTCGCGAGCTTGCCGGAACTGGCTTGGTAAAGGCCCTTGGCGTCGTCCTGCAGGGATCCCACCTTGGCGAAGGTCGCGCCAGCGTCACCCGTCACCCACATCTTGCCTTGGGCATCCAGGATGTAGAGGGTCTTGGTGTCGACAGGATCCGTCACCAAGGGGGCGTTTTGGGTCTGGCCCTCGTCGATGCCCACGAGCTTGGCCCAGGTGGCGCCGCCGTCCGCGGAGCGCTGGATGGAAGATGCCATCTCGGCGCGATGGAAATAAACCGTGCCGTCGGCGTTCATGGCTGTCATTCCCTTGCCCGCGGGGACCTTGGGGATCTTGGTCCAGGTCTTGCCCAGGTCGCTGGAAAGGAATCCCACGTCGGTCTTGATCTCGGTGCCGGTGCTCCAGTCGCTCTGGGTGCCGATGCGCAAGAGCTTGCCATTGGCAGGGGCGTAGCCCAAGGACAGGGTGGTTCCCACCTCCGGCTTGTAGGAGGGGTAGCTCGCGTGGATGTCCAGGTAGGCGGCTCCGTCGTAGTCGCCGATGGCGGTGAGCATGGGGCCGTTGGGGATGGACAACGCCTCGAAGGGCACGACTTCCTCGATGCCCCGGGCTGCGAATTTCCAGATCGGCTTGGTGGACGAAACATCGTCGGTTCGGAAAACTCCGTTTCCGGAAGTCACCCACACGCGCTTGGTGTCGAAGGGATCGAGCTCCACCGAACCCGCCCAGTGCACGGCCTTGCCATGGATCCAGGCGGTGCCGTTGGGGTCGGTGTTGAAGTCGGTGCGGCTCTTCTCCGCGAAGGTGTTCAGGAGCCGCCAAGTGGCGCCGCCGTCCTTGCTCTCGAAGAGCTTGTCGCCCCAACCGTCGGTGGAATCGGCGAAGCGCCACTGCCCGCCGTAGTGGCAAAGCGTGCTTGCCACGAGGTGGTTGGTGTCCAGAGGATCGGCCGAGATGCCGCCCAGGGCACCGCCGCGGGCCTGGGAACCGTCGCCGAAATAGCCATTGGCGTCCTTGGGGGTGATGTTGGTCCAGGCACCGTTGACCATGGACACCCGCCACATGGCGCCTCCCGTCACGCTGTGGGGGCCGGGGCCACCCGCGTAGGAAACCAAGAGGCTCCGTCCCGCCACCACGGCGCGCAACGGCATGAGCGTGGCCGGGCCACCCGTGACGGGAGCGAAGGTCGCGCCACCGTCGGTGGTGCGGTAGAGGTTGTTGGAGGTGCGTCCGATGCCCACGTAGAAGGTTTTGGTGGCCCCGCCCACGGTGCCACTGGCGCTGTCGAAGACCACGAAGCTGATGCCGTTGTCGTTGACCAGACTGCCGCCGGTCTTGGAACCCAAGGTGTCCGCCTTGGCCCACGTCTTGCCGCCGTCGGTGCTCTTGAAAAGGCCATTCAGGCGGCTACCGCACCAGATGTTCTTGCCGTTGCGAGGGTCCACCGCGAGCTTCTCTCCCGATTGGCGCCCCATGCCGTTGCCGTGGGCTTTGAAGAGCGAGGTGACCTCGGTGGTATCGAAGGTCGCGCCGTAGTCGGACGAACGCAGAATCCAGGTGCGACCGTTGGTGAAGTATTCGGTGCCACCCAGGATGTAGAGCTTGCTGGCATCCTGCGGATCCATGGCGATGGCCTCGGTTCCCATCATGCCCAGAACGCTTTCGCCCACCCAGTCCATGAGGGGGATCCAGCTGCCAGACGTAACGTCCCACCGATAGGCGCCGCCCACGTCGGTGCGGGCGTAGGCTAGGTTCTTCTGGATCCGACTGGTGACGATGGCCGAAACGAACCCGCCCCCGTCGAACCGCACATTACCCCAGGTATAGGGCTCGGCCGAAGCCACCCCGGAAAACAGGCTCAAGCCCGCAACCATCGCCTTGAGCACCGATTTGGAACCGTACATGCAAATCCCCCTGAACAGCCATCTTGGCACAGCGGGGATTTTAAGTCCAGGGAAAGCCTTCCCGCCGACGGTTGGCAAACCTCCAAGAAAACATTCCGGTATTTCCGACCCGGGAACGCCGTCGATTCTGCGTTCGGTGGTGCCGCCCGCAGGGACGAATGCAGGGGCACAAAATTTTGCGTCCCTACGATGGCCTTCCTACGGGACCGGCACCACCCATTCTCGATTTTGCGTGCCACCCAGGATACGCAGCAGGTGCGCCCCGCGTCGGACGGAAATTGGCTGCAGGCCCGCTTCTCCGGAGGCATTGCGACCCTGTTGGACCAGACGCCCCGACAAATCCCGCACCTCGAACGTTTCTCCGGCGCCCAATCGCAGATCCAGTCTTCCTGGTGCGGCCCGCCAGGGCAACAGCGACGAGGCACCCTGCCCGGACAACGACCTCGATGTGCTGGCGCAGGGCTTGCCCTCCGGGCACCAGCGGTAGGCCATCACCTTTCCGGCGCCGTCTTCCTCCACCATCACCAATTTGCGCCCCTCGGGCAGCTCCGCCACGTTGATTCCATTGACAAGATCGACCGCCCCGGAAAACTCGCCCGTCTCCGCATCCGGCGCCATCCAGCCCACGATCTGGCAATCGCGGGCGCCATAGACGCTCACCTCGCCACGTCGGCGCGAGTAGCGTCCGTTGTCCAGATAGGTCACGTACACGAATTCGGAATCGGCGGTGAACGTAAAGGGCAGGGTCATGGAAGCTGTGTTCTGATCCAGGTTGATCTGACTGGAACCATTGTCGTCGTAACCCAGGTTGATCCTGCACGCTTTAGACTGTCTAGATCTGTCCGTGAAGCCTGTGTACACGTGAACGCCCGCCGAATACCATGTGTTGGCGCCTTCCGCCAGATACAGTCGATCTCCAGCGGTCACGTGCTTCAGGCGCGTTACCCATCCTTGGCCTTCCGTGAACGGCACGCTCCATCGATCGATCGAATCCAGGGCGAATGCAGGCACGCCCCGCGCATTCAACGCCCCCGCACGGATCCGCGCCAATCCCCCGTTGCGAAAATACGCGCTGGTGTCGCCGGAACCGCCCAGCCAGATGTCTCCCGATTCATCCACATCGATGGCCTGGTTGTACCCGTTCCAGTTTTCGTAGGTGCCGAATTCCGTCTTTTGTGGTGTGCCGTCGCCGTTTTTATCGACCCAGTACCAGCGCAGGCGCTTGTTCGATTCGTTCCGTTCCCACTTGGGCGCGCTGTCGGCGCCCCAACCGGTGGTCTTGTCGTCGTAGGTGCAGATGAAGGCGGTGGGAATTCCGATCTCGCTCCCCTGCTCGAACCGCGCCACGTAGACGAATCCACCCACCATGTTGGTTTGGTACTGGAACCGTTTGCCCTGGATGCGGCGCTCCCACACCGTTCCCATCGGAGTGTTCAGGCGAGGATCGAAAGGGTACCGGAACGGATCCAGCGTGACCGCTTCGAACTTCCAGCTTTTGCCGGGGGTTTGCGTGTAGTCCATTCGCATGCGCTTGGCATCCAAGTACAGATCTTGTCCATTGCTGGATGGATCCGCGTCTGCTGTGTTCACGAACGCCAGCCCCTGCACCTGCCACAGAAGCGACGAGTCCTTTCCGGAAAACACCCGGATGTCGGTCCCCCCCATGGTTTGCATTGGAATTCCCGTGTTGCCCACATAGATGTTGCCGGAACTATCCACTCCAAGCCCGCGAATCCCCCAGAAGCGGCGAATTCCCACCGTACCCGGCACGGACCCCGCGAACACCCCCCCGCTGTCTCCGAAGGTCCGCAACAGCATGGGTGACTTCGATGTCATGGAGAATATTTTCACGTTCTGGTCGGGACCGTTGTCGGCCACCAGCAGATTGCCTGCCATATCGAACGCCACGGCGGAGGGATCCACCACCGATCGCAAGGTATCGAACCCATCGCACGCGACAAACGGAGCCTTTGCTCCCACTGGAGGAGGTCCTTCGTGGTCCAGGAAATTCCGGCCCCAAAAATTCCCGATGGAACATTTTTTGCCCAACCGCCAAGCGCGATCCGAGTGGATGGTGTCCTTGAACCATTCCACCTTCCCGAGCGATTTGCCCTCGGAAAACGAACAGTACCCGCATCCGCCCTCGTCCCAGAACGATCCGGTCAGGACGATCATTTCAGGCAACTGCCAATTGTGCGGATACCAGACCACCATGTCGGTCAGGAAGTTGGGGATGTGGCCCTCCAGGGTTCCCACGGTGTTGGCCAGCCAATGGTTCTCCACGTTGGCCAGCTGCGCCCCAGCCGCTTGAACGCGCCCTCCGCAAAGCGCCAAGGCCATCGCGGCCCACCCGATCGATTTCCTGTTCATGATCCTTTTTCCTCTCTCCGTCGTTGCATGATTCCCTTGTCGCAACCTGCGAACATGGTCCGTTCCCTGAGAGCCTGTGAAAAAATCGGCATTATGTTCCTCCGTTCGTCCTGAGGAGCCCATGAAATGGGCGTCTCGAAGGGCGGGCGGAGGAATATTTCACAGGCTCTGAGTGCCGCCGTAGGCGGTGTATCGAAGGGCGAGCGATGATCCCGGATTCCACGCCCCCTACGGCACGGGCACGATCCATTCCCGATTTTGCATTCCCAGGATGCGCAGCAGATATCCGCCGTGCTTGACAGATACCGTCTGCATTGTCGCCTCGCCGGATGCGTTGCGCCCCTGGCCCATCAGGCGGCCGGACAAATTCCGCACTTCATAGCGCTCTCCCGCCGCCAGGCGTAGATCCAGCCGGCCCGGCGCCGCCCGCCAGGGCAGCAGGGAAGCCGTGCGAACCGTGGACGTGGACGTCCCCTTCGCGCAGGGCTTGCCGTCAGGGCACCAACGGTAGGCCAATACTTTTCCAGCCCCGTCTTCTTCCACCATGACCACCCTGTTGCCGTCGGCCTGCACGGCCACGTTCAATCCATTCACCAGATCGATGGTCCCCGCGAAACCGCCCAGGTATTGGGAATCCGGCGCCATCCAGCCCACAGGCTGACAGGTGCTCGCCGAATAGACCGTGGCCTCGCAGCGCTGGCGGGAAAACCGTCCGTTGTCCAGATATCCCACGTACACGTACTCGGAATCCGCCGTGAACGAGAACGGCAAGGTCATGACGTCCGTGCCTTGGTCCAGATGGATCTCGGTTTGACCTTTGCTGTCGTAGCCCAGATCGATTCGGCAAACCTTTTCCTGTTTGGAAAGGTCGGTGAAGTTGCGGTAGACATGGATCCCGGCCGAGTACCAGGTGTTGGCGCCTTCGGCCAGAAACATGCGATCTCCCCCCACGACATGCTTGAGCCGGATCGCGCTGCCCTGGCCTTCCTTGTGGGGGACGCTCCATCGGCCGATCTTCCCGACATCGAAGGACGGCACCCCGTTGGCATCCAATGCACCAGCCTGGATGCGCGCCACGCCGCCAGCCCGGAAGTAACCGGTGGTGTCTCCCCCGCCACCCATCCAGATGTCGCCGTTCTCGTCCACATCCAGCCCCTGGCTGTACACGTTCCAGTTCTCGTAGGTGCCATATTCTGTTTTCTGCATGAGACCGTCGCCGTTGCGATCCACCCAGTACCAGCGCAAACGCTTGTTGGTTTCGTTCCGGTCCCACACGGGAGCGCTGTCGGCTCCCACGCCCATGGTCCGATCGCCGTAGGTGCAGAACATCGCCGTGGGGATGCCGATCTCGCTGGTGTCTTCGAAACGCACCACGTAGACGAATCCGCCCACCATGTTGGTGTGGTACTGGAAGCGCTTGCCTTCGATGCGTCGCTCCCACACCGATTCCATGGGGGTGGTCAGGCGCACATCCTTGGCGAACCGGAAAGGATCCAACGTGACCGCCGTGAACGTCCAGCTTTCACCGGGCTTCTTGGAGTAGTCCATCCGGAAGCGCTTGGCGTTCAGGTACAAATCTTGTCCATTGGAAAGTGGATCCGCGTCGGCCGTGTTCACGAAGGCCAGTCCGTGGTTCTGCCAAAGCAGGGAACTGTCCGGCGTGGGTGCGAAGGCGCGGATGTTGGTGCCGCCCATGGTCTGCATGGGGATGCCTGTGTTGCCCACGTACAGGATGCCGGTGGAGTCCACCGCCAGTCCACGGATGCCCCAGAATCGGCGATCGCCGACCTGCCCCGGCAGGTACGCGGTCTTGGCACCCGGGCGCGATCGCGCGAACACGCCGCCGGAATCACCGAAGGTGCGCAAGAATTTCGCTGGCTTGAGCGAGAAGAACTTGATGTTCTGGTCGGGGCCGTTGTCGGCGACCAACAGATTGCCTTGGTTGTCGAATGCCAAGGCGGTGGGGTCCACCACGGAGCGGATCGTGTCGCCGTTGGTGCACGCCACCAACGGAGCGGAATCCCCTGCCGGGGGAGGTCCGTCGTGATCCAGGAAGTTGCGTCCCCAAAAGCGCTTGATTTCGCACTTGGTTTCCTTGTAGTAAGCCCGGTCCGAATGGATGGTGTCGCGCCACCATTCCGCCTTGCCCACCTGAAGACCGTTTTTCTTCGTCGAGTAGCTGCAAAAACCGCAGCTTCCCTCATCCCAGAAGGATGCGGTCAAAAGCAGCGGATTGTCTTGAGGCGACTGCTCCCATGTGTACAGAACCATGTCGGTCAGGAAATTGGCGACGTGGTTGTCCAATCTTCCCCCTGTGTTGGCAAGCCAGTGGTGCTCCACGTTCGCGAGCTTGGGGGCCTGGGCAAGGCTTGCGCCTGTGCACAGCGCCAGGGACACCGCCGCCAACCAAATCGATTTCCTGTTCATGTTCGTTTCCTTCCTATGACCATTCATTGGCTTTGCCTGGATCATGGCCCGCCCTTCGATACACCGCCTGCGGCGGCACTCAAGGATCGGGCCATGATGGAATGCTTCCTCGCCCACTGCATTCTGGCGCATGATCCGTTCCCTGAGTGATGGCCGAAGGCCATCGTATCGAAGGGCGGATCATGCAAGCCGATTGACCTTACTGATTGAATTTTACCCTTGTTGCCTGGTCAATTCGACCCAATTTTCCCTAATAGAATTGACCTGTTGATCAAGTTTTATTGACCCACCCTCTTGTGCTCGCCCGTGGGGAACCCTACCTTCTCTCCATGGAGGAGCTTCAACAGGCGACGGATTATCGTCCTTGGCTCGATGCGGCGTTGAAGGACATTCGACGCCGCCATCCCTCGCGCACCAAAAAGGCCCTGGCCCAAGTGTTGGAGATCGATCCAGCCCATCTATCCCACATCCTGGCGGGCCAGAAGCATCTCGCTTTGCGGCATTTGCCGCAAGTCGCCAAGTTCCTCGAGCTTTCCCCGCCGCAGGCCCGGTACTTCAACACATTGGTGCGGCTCAATTCCGCCCAGGATTCCCCCACCTCGCACCAGGCCTTCCTGGAGCTTCGCCAGATGCGCGGCGACCTGCAGCGAAACCTCTCCGACGACACCCACGAATACTTCACCAGTTGGCTCCATCCGGCCATGCGCACGCTTCTGAGCCTGGTGGAGTTCCGGGGCTTGGGCTGGACACGCCTTGCCGGCCTGTTTCGCAAAGGCGTCACGCCCGACCAGGCCCGCCTTTCCGTGGAGCTACTGCTTCGCCTGGGCCTCCTGGAGCGGGATCCGCGCGGGATCCTGCGGCCCACGGGAGGCACCGTCTCCTCCGGCGAAAAGTGGCTGGGGCAGGCGGTGATGGAGTTCCAGCGCCAGACCATCGCCCTTTCCGGCGAGCTGCTGGAGGCCACTCCCAAATCCGAGCGCGATGTGTCCACTCTCACCTTGCCCGCCTCGCGTGAACGCATGGACGAGTTGAAAGACAAAATCCGTCAGTTCCGACAGGAGGTCATCTCCTGGGCTCGCGATCTTCCGGAAGAGGACATTGTGGTACAACTCAACATCCAGCTTTTCCCGGTGGCCGATGCGCGCCGCACCGAACGTTCGACGACGGAGAAATCCCCATGAAACCCCGACTTTATTGGCTCTCCCTCTTCGCCTGGCTGGCGGGCTGCTCCTTTGGTGACCGCGAGGCCGGCAAAGGGATCATCACCGAGACCACCAACGGGGTCAGCGCCCGCGGCCGGATCGTGACGGCCGACTCCGTGCCCGTGGTTTCCGGAACGGTGGTGGCCGTGCAGGATGCGAACACTCCGGATGCGTGGGAGGGGAAGCCTCGAGCCTCCGGCAAGATCCAATCCAACGGGTCGTACCAACTGGCTGGCTTGGACCAGCCCAAGCTGGTCTTCTATGCCAACGCCACCAATGCCGACGGGAATGCCCGTCAGGGAGTCATGAAGGTGTCCGTCGATGGCCCTGATGACTTTGTCGCTCCTGATCTCGTTGTCGCCTTGCCTGGATATCTGGAGGGCACGTACGCGGCATACGACTCGGTTTCACAAACTCTGACCGGGGCCTGGAAACTGCGCATCGTGGTGCGCGGCTTGGGAATCACCCAATTGCTCGACAGCGCTCACTGGCGCTTCGACTCCATTCCCCCCGGCTTCTACCACTACCGCATCCAAAAAGTCGATTGGATTCCTGGCCACGAAACCACCGTCTTTGAAGACTCGATGTCGAGCATCTCTGTGCCCAAGCCATGAACCACAGACCCTCAAAATCTTCTTCAGCCTGGATCCACCCTACGACAATCTGACTCGATCTCCAAGTCAAGGTGTCTAAAACCGCATGGTACAGGTCTACGGCAAACCAACCCAAATCCGTTGGGTGTGGGTGCCACTGGACAGGCGAGTGCGAATCAGCCACCATCCCGGCTGGACGACACTTGACCATTTCGCATTCGCCGCCGGTTCACGCAGGAAAAGCGAGCCGTCCGGGTGACGGATTTCGATGGCCTCAAGTCCATCCGCCTCCACCTGAAGCATCTGCCTGATCTGCGTGATCACGACCCTCGATGGTGCGCGACCACCTCGAGCCAAGGCCGAATGAGCTTCAAAAGGAACGATCCCTTCGAAGGTTTCCGTTCGAATGTCTTTGCTGGTTCCCGAAACCCCCCTCCACTTTCCAAAGGGGTCGTCCGCACGCACGCCATCCTTGCGGGCAGCAAGCCATGTCTCCAAAATTTGACTTTCCGAGTCCCGCACATTTCCAAGACCATCCTTGGCGGGTCGGAAATATCTGTGGGCTGGCAGGTACCAGCTCGCATGCATGAGCTCTGCCCGGTATGGTGCTGTATCGCTTGTGTAGTTGTAAACCGCCTGCATCCGGGCGCCCTCCCGGTTGACCCTCGTTTGTAACCCGCCGATCAATCCCAGGTGCAAGTCAGATGCTGTCCAGATCGACTTTTCAGGATCGGACGGTTCGCATTCCGTACCCCAGAGTCCCCCGCGCGTTCGAAAAACGCGCAACGAACTGTCGGCGAGTTTTTTCTCGAACACCAAAGCTGCCGTCAGCGCCAATGCACTGTTGTAGGCGTTGTAGGACACCCCTTGTGCCTCGATGAACTCCCCAAACGAATTCGGGTATTCATGGTTTCTGGCCCATTCGCCAACTTCGCCTGTTGGAAACACGGAATAGGTGACCCATTCCTGAATGTAGCGGTTCACCAAGCTCTGGAACTTTCGTGAGCTGTCCGGTTGGGTGTGCTTGAACGCCACCGATGCAAGGAGCAAATGGAAATGGGTCAAAGACCGACGGTTGTTGTACCACTGCGAGAGAAGAGGGATGGAATCGCCTCCTTGGGTTGTGACCAATCCGTAGAAACCGGGTTTTGCCGCATCTCGCCACCGGATCGAGTAATTGTTTGTGTCACGACCTGGAAAATTCAGACCTAAAAACGACCGCATATGCTCTGCCAAAAACGAAGCATTCTCCAGAAACCATTGGTCAATGCTGTCTTTCTGCCCTGAACGCGCTTTCGGTCTGGCTCGCATGTAGGCGACCAAGGCGCGGCTGGGCCAGGAAGACTCGAACGCATCGATCTTGCCTCCGGCCGCCACCCCACCGCTGCGGTAGACCCAATCCGATTGGCCGTATCCCGCCATGTCCTTGAATCCTTTGACGCTGCATCCCTGCAACCATTGGAGGATTTCTGCATCCGTGGCCGTGGTGATCGCCGCGTCATCTTCATGGGCGATCCCGAAACCTGGCAGGTTGGCTTGAGAAAGATCCCTGACTTCCAAAACCGAAGCCGCCTTAGGGTCGGCGGGGGCGACCATCCAAATCACAGCCAGAAGCGAAATGAGGGGATTTGGCTTGATGCTCATGCTGGTGGTCTCCTGGTTCCAGGATCTCATGTTTTTGGGGCACGCATACGGTTGTTCTGAAGCGAAAATGCTTTACAGGCCAAAATCTCGGGGGCCGTACTGGCCAAAAACGAGAAAAGGCCACCTTGCGGCAGCCTTTCCCGTTTCACATCAAGCGGTGCCTGCGAACTAGCTCTCAGGCTGCCTCGGGAATCACAACTGGCGACAGCGGCTTTCCCGTGACGACATGTCCTGGTCGCGCAGCTTCCTGTTCTTGCAGAAGCTTCACCAGTTCGTCGAACGATCCCGCCTTTGAAAGCACGGAAACACGCGCGGCGCGAACTTCCTCGAGTATTGGATCCTCAGTCTTCATTGTCCTCTCCTTCTTCCAATTCAAAGGGTGTGCAAAGAATTGGCGCCCGAAATCCTGCTCCAGCGCATATCGCCTCCAGAAGCGGGTAGGTCACTGGGTTGGCGATGTGCTTGCAATTCCACGTCAGCAAAATTTCCATCCCGTGAGTCGTGGCTGTCGCTACATGGAGTGCATCCATCAGTGCTTTCTCGGGCAACCCGCCACCTCTCACCAGTCGCTTCGCGAGGAGAGCTGCTGCGTCAGAAACTGCCAGCCTTGGAATCGCCTGGATTGCATTCATGCGCCTCCCGGCGGCATCCGGATCCCCCTGAGCAGACTCTTCCAGCACAAGCTCGGAAATGAATAACTCATGCCGATGGCGACCGGCCTCCCACCAACGTTGAGTGACCAATTGTTTGGCGCTCTGGATCACATCGCGGCTGGGCTTTGCCGTGAGATAACTGGCGATCGTGGTTTCAACGTATATCCTAGCCACCCACGGAAATTACACCCCAATCCACGGATGTGTACCACCTGAATTGTTCCCCGTGACGCAACTTCCCTATAACGAGAAAAGGCCACCTTGCGGCAGCCTTTCCCGTTTCACCTCAAAAACCCGATTTCCCTGATTACCAGCGGAAGTGCGCGAAAGCCTTGTTGGCTTCGGCCATGCGGTGCGTATCGACGCGCTTCTTGACAGCGGCGCCTTCGTTGTTGGCGGCCTGCGAGAGCTCGCCAGCCAAGCGACGAGCCATGTTCTGCTCGGTGCGGCGACGGGCTGCGTCGGCGATCCAACGAATCGCCAAAGCTTGGCGACGGTTGGGGTTCACTTCGACAGGCACCTGGTAGGTGGCGCCACCAACACGACGAGACTTCACTTCCAGCGAAGGCTTGACGTTGTTGATCGCACGCTTGAGGATGGACAAGCCATCCTCTTCGCCGCTGGCGCGAGCCTGGAGCTCGTCGATGGCGCCGTAGACCACGGATTCCGCGATCGACTTCTTGCCGTCGCGCATGATTCCGTTGACGATCTGGGTGACCAGAGTCGACTGGAACTTCGGATCGGGATTGCGTTCCCGCTTCTCTGCAGATTTGCGACGAGCCATTTACTTCTTCTTTCCCTTGGCAGGAGGAGCGCCCTTGCCGCCCTTAGCCGCGGCTTGGCCTGGCTTCGGACGCTTGACGCCGTACTTGGAGCGACCCTTGCGACGTCCGTCGACGCCGGCGGTGTCCAAGGTTCCGCGAATGATGTGATAACGCACACCAGGAACGTCCTTCACGCGACCGCCACGGATCAGCACGATGGAGTGTTCCTGAAGGTTATGACCTTCGCCCGGGATGTAGCACGTGACTTCCAAGCGGTTGGAAAGACGCACACGGGCAATCTTACGCAACGCTGAGTTCGGCTTCTTGGGCGTGGTGGTGTAGACACGGGTGCAAACGCCACGCTTTTGCGGGCTCGCCTTGAGGGCGGGCGATGCCGTGCGATTCTGGACCTTTTGCCGTCCCTTGCGGACGAGCTGCGAGATAGTTGGCACCTTCTTCAGGCTCCTTGGGTTTTTGAGGCGGTCAAACGTAGGTGTCCAACCCCTTGTTTGGCAAGGGGTTGAACCATTTACTGTTGTACTTGGACTTCTTCTTCGAGTTCTTCTTCAAGATCGTCGTCTTCGTCAGCGGCTGCCAGAGCGGCTTCCAGCTCGCGACGGCGTGCATCTTCCTGGATCTTCTCCTGGGCTCTGCGCGCGGCTTCCACTTCGGCTTCTTCGTCGCGGACACGGATGTTCCCGTAGGTCCGTGCACCGGTTCCGGAGGGGATCAGGCGGCCGACGATGACGTTTTCCTTGAGGCCTTCCAGCGTGTCGGTCTTGCCGGCCACAGCCACCTGCGTGAGCACCTTGGTGGTTTCCTGGAACGAGGCGGCCGCGAAGAACGAATCGGTTCCCAGCGACGCCTTGGTGATGCCCAACAGCAGCGGATCGATGGTGGGGATGTCCCCCTTCATCGACTCGATGCGGATGTTCTCCAGGCGCAAGCGCGCCTTGGACACTTCCTCGTTTTCGAGGAATTGGGAGTCGCCCGGATCCTTGATCTTCACCTTGCGCAGCATCTGGCGCACGATGCACTCGATGTGCTTGTCGGCGATGGTCACGCCTTGGAGCTTGTACACGGCTTGGATTTCGTCCACCAGGTATTCCTGGACGGCCTTTTCGCCACCGATCTTCAAGATGTCGTGCGGATCCTTGGGGCCTTCGCACAGACGGTCGCCGGCACGAACGCGGTCACCGGAGTGCACCGACAAGTGCTTGCCTCGGGGGATCAGGTACTCGTGCTTGGAACCGTTCTCGTCGGAGACGATCACGTTCTGCTGGCCGCGTTCCATCTCGCCGAACTCGATGATGCCGTCGACCGCGGTGACCACGGCCGGAGCCTTGGGCACGCGGGCTTCGAACAATTCCGCGACGCGCGGCAGACCGCCGGTGATGTCGCGGGTGGCCGAAGCCTGCCGCGGCATCTTGACCAGGATCTCGCCGATGCCGATCTTGGTGTTGTCGCGCACCTGGAGCACGGCGTTGGCCGGGACCGGGTAACGGCCGATGGGCTTGTCCTTGTCGGCTCCGAAGACGAGCAGCTGCGGGTGCAACTTGCCCTTCTTGTCGTTGCAGACGCGGAACGTGGTCAATCCCGTGTTCTCGTCTTCTTCGACTTCGAGCGTGTGGCCGTCTTCGATGTCGTCCCAGCGCACGAGACCGTCTTCCTTCGCCACGATGACGGAGTTGTACGGGTCCCACTCGAACAGGACAGTTCCTGCCTTGACCTTCTTGCCTTCTTCCACGCGCAGGACGGATCCGTACGGCACGGGGTAGCGGGACTTGGTGATGCCGTTGTCGTCCACGATGGTGCACTCGCCGGTACGGCTGATGACCACCATGTCCTTGCCGCCGCGAAGGACGGTTTCGACGTTCTCCAGGCGCACGGTGGAATCGATCTTGGCCTTCTGCTTGTCCTGTGCGGTCAAACGAGTGGCCGCACCGCCGATGTGGAACGTGCGCAAGGTCAGCTGCGTGCCGGGCTCACCGATCGACTGGGCGGCCATGACACCGACCGCTTCGCCGATGTTCACGGGTCGGCCAGTGGCCAGATTTCGTCCGTAGCACTTGGCGCAGACGCCGCGGCGGCTTTCGCAAGTGAGCACGGAGCGAACCAGTACCCTGTCGATTTCCGCGTCCATGAGGGCCTTGGAAAGAGCTTCGTCGACGATGGTGCCGGCTTCCACGATCACCTTGTTGGTGAGCGGATGCAGCACGTCGTTGAGAGGCACGCGACCGAGGATGCGTTCGGACAACGGAGTCTTGACGTCGTCGCCTTCGGTGATCGCGCCGACTTCGATGCCCTGCTGGGCGCCGCATTCGACTTCCGAGATCACCAGGTCCTGGGCAACGTCGACGAGTCGACGGGTCAGGTAACCGGCGTCTGCCGTCTTCAAAGCCGTATCGGCAAGACCCTTTCGCGCACCGTGGGTCGAGATGAAGTATTCGAGAACCGTCAAGCCTTCCTTGAAGTTGGACTTGATCGGGTTCTCGATGGTCTCCTGACCCGTCAGCTTTTTCTGCGGCTTCTGCATCAGGCCGCGCATGCCCGAAAGCTGCTTGATCTGTTCGCGGCTACCACGGGCGCCGGAGTCGGCCATCATGTAGATGGGGTTGAATCCGTCCTGGTCCTTGGCAAGCTTGTCGAACAGGATGTTGGCCACTTCGGAGGTCGCATGCGACCAGGTGTCGATGACCTGGTTGTAGCGCTCGCCGTCGGTGATCACGCCGTTGTCGTAGAGATCGTGGAGGTTGTCCACTTTCTTCTGCGCTTCGTCGATGATCTTCCACTTGTCGTCGGGAATGAGCATGTCGCCCAAGCCCACGGAAGAACCGGATTTTGTCGCCCAGAGAAATCCGGTGGACTTCAGATTGTCCAGGAACTCCACCGTGCCGTTGTTTCCGGCCTTGCGGTAGACGTCGCCGATCACCACGCCCAGCTGCTTCTTGGACATGGTCTCGTTGACCAGGCCCATCTGCTTGGGGAGGATCTTGCTGAAGATGCCGCGACCGACAGTGGTCACGATCATCTTGTCCTGGAAGCGGAACCGGATCCACTCGTGGACGCGGATGCCGCCGCCGTTGACGGCCTGCTCCAATTCCAACACGGTTCCGAACACGCGAAGCTTCGCGATCTGTTCGGGCTTCTCCGGCTTGGGGCCGGCCGGCTTGGTCAGGTAGTACGCGCCAAGCACGATGTCCTGCGAAGGAACCGTGATGGGCTGGCCCGACGCCGGGTGCAGCAGGTTGAAAGCCGACAGCATGAGGATACGCGCCTCGAGCTGGGCTTCGAAGGAAAGCGGCAAGTGCACGGCCATCTGGTCGCCGTCGAAGTCGGCGTTGAACGCCGCGCAGACGAGCGGGTGCAGACGGATCGCCTTGCCTTCCACCAACGTGGGATAGAAGGCCTGGATGCCCAAGCGGTGAAGCGTGGGAGCACGGTTCAGCAGGACGGGGTGGTCCTGGATGATTTCTTCCAGGATGTCCCAGACTTCCGGCTTTTCCTTCTCGATGTACTTCTTGGCGCTCTTGACCGTGTGGGCGATCCCGCGTTCTTCCAGCTTCTGGATGATGAACGGCTTGTACAGCTCCAGGGCCATGCTCTTGGGTAGGCCGCACTGGAAGATCTTGAGCTCGGGTCCCACCACGATGACGGAACGTCCGGAATAGTCCACGCGCTTGCCCAGAAGGTTCTGGCGGAAGCGACCGTTCTTGCCCTTGAGCAGTTCCGAAAGGGACTTGAGCGGCCTGCGGCCCTCACCCTTAACAGAAACTGTCCGGCGACCGTTGTCGAACAGCACGTCGACGGCTTCCTGCAACATGCGCTTCTCGTTGCGCAGGATGACTTCCGGAGCCTTGATGTCGATGAGCTTCTTGAGACGGTTGTTGCGGTTGATGACGCGACGGTACAGGTCGTTGAGGTCGGAAGTCGCGAAACGACCACCTTCCAACGGCACCAGCGGACGCAGGTCCGGCGGAATGACCGGGAGCACGTCCAAGACCATCCACTCGGGGCGGTTCTCCGACTTGCGGAAAGCCTCCACGATGCGCAGGCGCTTGAGGGTGTCCAGCTTGCGCTGCACCGAGGTCTCCACCTTCACGCGGGCCCGAAGGTCGCGGGAAAGATGTTCCAGGTCCAGTTCGGCCAGCATCTGCTTGACGGCAGGCGCACCCATCTTGGCGTCGAATTCCTTGCCTTCGTCCTCGAGCTCGATGTGCTCGTCTTCGGTCAGCAATTGGGCGCGCTTGAGTTCGGTGTTGCCCGGATTGAGCACGAGGTATGACTCGTAGTAGATCACGCGCTCGAGGTGCGTGATGCTCATTCCCAGCATCTGGCCGATCATGGAGGGCAGGCTCTTGAAGAACCAGATGTGCACGACAGGCACAGCCAGTTCGATATGGCCCATGCGTTCGCGACGCACCTTGGAATGGGTCACCTCAACGCCACAGCGGTCACAAACCACACCGCGATAGCGGATGCGCTTGTACTTGCCGCAGGAGCATTCCCAGTTCTTGACCGGTCCGAAGATCTTTTCGCAGAAAAGACCGTCCTTCTCGGGTTTGAACGTACGGTAGTTGATGGTTTCCGGTTTGGTCACCTCGCCAAACGACCAACCCCGGATGACTTCCGGGGAAGCCAGCTGGATGGAGATGGCCCCGGTGTCAGGTACGGCGCTGTCGAAGCCGGTTGCGGTCTCGTTCATCGAATCCTCCGATGTCCTCTATGCGTCCTTCGTTGACTCAGGCTGCCACTTCGCCGTCGGGCGAAAAGCGGACGTCCAAAGCCAGCGCCTGCATTTCCTTGATCAACACGTTGAAGCTTTCGGGCAGTCCCGGCTTGGGCGCGTTGTCGCCCTTGACGATTGCCTCGTAGATCTTGGATCGGCCGACCACGTCGTCGGACTTCACCGTCAGGAGTTCCTGCAAGGTGTAGGCCGCGCCGTAGGCTTCCAACGCCCACACTTCCATTTCGCCGAAGCGCTGGCCACCGAACTGGCTCTTGCCACCCAGCGGCTGCTGGGTCACGAGAGAGTAGGGGCCGATGGAACGGGCGTGAATCTTGTCGTCGACCAAGTGGCCGAGCTTGAGCATGTACATGTATCCGACCGTGGTCGCGTTCTCCAGACGTTCGCCCGTGCGACCGTCGAAAAGCTTGACCTTGCCCGTGTTGGGCAGACCGGACTTCGTGAGCTCCACTTCGATGTCTTCGAAGGTGGCGCCGTCGAACACCGGAGTGGCCACGCGATAGCCCAGACGGCTTGCCGCCCAGCCCAGCGAGACTTCCAGAATCTGTCCGACGTTCATACGAGAAGGCACGCCCAGCGGATTGAGAAGGATCTGCACCGGAGTGCCGCCTTCCACGTAGGGCATGTCTTCGACGGGAACCGTCTTGGAAATGACACCCTTGTTGCCGTGGCGACCGGCCATCTTGTCACCGACCTGCAAGCGGCGCTTCTTGGCGATGTAGACCTTCACCAATTGCAGCACGCCCGGCTTCAACTCGTCGCCGCGCACGACCTTGTCGATCTCCTTGTCCAGGCGATCTTCGTGCTGGCGGATCATTTCCTGGGCGGTCTGGACGATCTTGCCGATCTTGGTGTTCAGCGCTTCTTCTTCGCAGAACACGGAACCGCCGGCCACGTCGTCGAAGCTCGTGCGAGCCACCAACTGCTTGGTCCACTTCTTGCCGGCGGCCACGAGGACCTCGGAAGTCGCTGCGTCCTTGACCTCGCCGGAGACCTGGCCTTCCAGGAGCTCGCCCAGCTTCTTGTCGCGGGCTTCGCGGATTTCCTGGATCTTCAGTCCCAGCTCGGACTTGATCTTCTCGATGCGGTCCTTGTCGGCCTTCTTGGACTTCTTGTCCTTTTCCTTGCGGGAGAAGACGCGGGTCTCGATGACGATCCCCTTCATGCCCGGAGGTGCCTTCAAGGAGCTGTCGCGAACGTCCAACGCCTTTTCACCGAAGATGGCGCGCAAGAGGCGCTCTTCCGGGGAAAGCTCGGTCTCGCCCTTGGGAGTGACCTTGCCCACCAGGATATCGCCGGAGTTCACTTCCGCACCGACGCGGATCACGCCCATTTCGTCGAGATTCCCGATGGAATCTTCGCCGACGTTGGGGATTTCTCGCGTGAGCTCTTCCGGTCCGCGCTTGGTGTCGCGGACTTCCATCTCGTACTCTTCGATGTGGATGGAAGTGAAGGTGTCCTTCACCAACAGCTCTTCGGAGATGATGATGGCGTCTTCGAAGTTGTACCCGTTCCAAGGCAGGAACGAGACCAGGATGTTCTTGCCCAAAGCCAGTTCGCCGTGGTCGGTGGAAGCGCCGTCGGCAAGGGGGGTGCCCTTGACCACGCGCTGTCCCAGATTCACGATGGGCTTCTGGTTGATGACGGTGTCCTGGTTCGAGCGGCGCATCTTGCGCATCTCGTACACGTCAAATTCCGGCATGTCCAGGAAGTCGTCTTCGCGGATCTCGGTCTTGTCGCGGCGCACGATGACGCGGCCTGCGTCCACGCGTTCCACCACACCGGGATTCTTGGCCAGGATCATGGATCCCGAGTCAAGGGCCGAACGGGCTTCCAAACCGGTGCCCACGATGGGGGCCTCGGAGCGAAGCAGCGGAACGGCCTGACGCTGCATGTTGGATCCCATCAGCGCACGGTTCGCGTCGTCGTGTTCCAAGAACGGAATCAGACCGGCGGCCACCGACACCAGCTGGCGCGGAGAGACGTCCATGTAGTGGACTTCTTCGCGACGCAACAGCGGGAACTCGCCTTGCTGGCGGGCGATCACGTACTCGTCGCGCAACATGCCATCTTCGGTGACCGGCGTGTTGGCCGGCGCGATGATGAAGTTGTCTTCCTTGTCGGCCGTCAGGTAGTCGATCTGCTCGGTGACCTGATTGTTCTCCACCTTGCGGTAGGGAGTCTCGATGAAACCGTACTCGTTGACACGAGCGTAGGTGGACATCGAGCTGATCAGACCGATGTTCGGACCTTCAGGCGTTTCGATCGGGCAAAGGCGTCCGTAGTGCGTGTGGTGCACGTCGCGGACTTCGAAGCCGGCGCGTTCGCGGGTCAAACCACCCGGTCCGAGGGCGGACAGACGACGTTTGTGCGTCAGCTCGGCCAAGGGGTTGGTCTGGTCCATGAACTGCGACAATTGCGACGATCCGAAGAACGTTGCGATCACGGCGTTGATGGTGCGCGCATTGACCAGGTCCTGCGGCGTCATCTCTTCGGTGTCGCGCAACGACAAGCGTTCGCGGATGGTGCGGCTCATGCGGGTGAACGCCACAGTGAACTGGTTGGCGAGAAGTTCGCCGACCGAGCGTGCGCGACGATTGCCCAAGTGGTCGATGTCGTCGATGTACGGCGTGATTTCCTTGCCGTGGCGATCCTTCATGCGACCGTTGAACAAGCCCACGAGGTTCTTCATGATCGCGATGAAATCTTCGCGGGTCATGGTCCGGGTGGTCATCGGGACTTCCAGGTCCAGACGGCTGTTCATGCGATAGCGGCCGACCTCTCCGAGATCGTAGCGCTTGTCGTCGAAGAACATCCGCAAGATCAGCTGGCGGGCGGTGTCCGTGTTCGGCGGATCGCCGGGACGGATGACGCCGTAGATCTTCTGCAACGCGTCGTCTTCGCCCGTGGTGGGATCCACGTCGAGAGTGTTGTGGATGACAGGATCCGACTCGATGTCCAGATCGATCACCTTCACGCGGCGGATGCCCGCCTTGGTCAGGTTGGCGACGAGGTCGGAATCCAGAAGCGAGTTGGCCTCGGCGATGACTTCGCCGTCGCCGGTGATCGCATCGGCGGCCAGGACCTTGCCGGCCAGCTCTTCCGACACGTCGGATTCCACGGTCGGGTAGAACAGTTCCAGGATTTCCTGGTTGGTCTGCCAACCGATGGCACGAAGCAAGATCGTGGCAGGCAGCTTGCGGCGACGGTCGATGTTGATGTACATCGCGTCGTTGACGTCCTGGAGGAATTCCACCCAGGATCCGCGGTAAGGGATGATGCGCGCCTTGAGAAGACGCTTGCCGTTGGGGTGGAAGTCCTCGTCGAAGGACACACCCGGACTGCGGTGCAGCTGGCTCACCACGACGCGTTCGGCGCCATTGATGATGAACGTGCCATTTTCCGTCAGGAGAGGGATGTCGCCGAAATACACGTCGTTCGTGATTTTTTCGGAGAAGGTTCTCTCGTCCCCTTCGACCTTGTAGACATTCAGTGAAAGGGTGGCGCGCAATGGCGCGGCATAGGTCATGCCGCGTTCCTGGCACTCGGGAATCGAGTACTTGGGCACGCCAAGGTTGTAGCCTTCGTAGACGAGCTCGTACATGCCTTTTACGTCGACGATGGGGAAGGTTTCGCGGAAAACCGCTTCCAATCCCTCGTTCGCACGCTCTCGCGGCAAGGTTCCGATTTGCAGGAACCTATTGAAGGAATCCACCTGGACCTCTAAGAGGAAGGGGATCTCCATCGAGTACTTGCTCTTCGCGAAGTTTCTGCGTTCCGTCATCGACCGCCTCGCCTCGTGGGATTCGGAAAACACCTGAAAGCCAGCCGCGTATCGGGGCCGGCCCAAAACGAAAGTCCCTGGTCGTCGGCCTTGCGACGGGCCAGGGACTTAGATTGTTCTGAGAAGAAAGACACCCTTACTTCAAGATGACTTTGGCTCCAGCCTCTTCCAACTTCTTCTTCATCGACTCGGCGTCGGCCTTGGCCACGGCGTCCTTGACGTTCTTGGGAGCTCCGTCAACGAGGTCTTTGGCTTCCTTGAGTCCCAGACCGGTCAGTTCGCGAACGACCTTGATGACGCCGATCTTGTTGGCGCCGGCTTCGGTCAGAACGACGTCGAATTCGGTCTTCTCTTCTTCGACAGGAGCAGCGGCTACAGGAGCAGCGGCCATCATGACGCCGCCGGCGGCAGCTTCGAGACCGTGAACTTCCTTCAGGTACTCGGAGAGGGCGCGGGCCTGGGCCAGCGAGAGGTTGATGATCTTTTCGCCGAGGTCGACGATTTCAGCAGCGTAGGTCTTGGTGTCGGACATTGTGGATTCCTCTGAGGATTGGATGGTTGGTGAATTCTTAGGCAGCTTCGTCGAGGCGCTTTACAAGAGCCTCGAGCTGTCCGGCAATCTTGGAGCCAGGTCCCTTGATGAGACCGACCAGTGTGGTACCCGGGCTGAGGAACAACTGGACCACTTGGGCCTGCAGTTCCCGCTTGCCAGGGAGCTTCGCCACGTCGGCGATCGCTTTTCCAGGGAACGTATCGCCATCGAGCCAGGTGATCTTGGAGGCCAAAAAGCCGGCATGGGCCTTCTGGAATTCCACGATCGCACGAGCTGGGGCGATGGGGTCGTCCTTGGATCCCACCAAGATGGCGGAAGGGAGCTTCAGCGTGTTGTCCAGAGCAGTGATCCCGGCCTTGTTCAAGGCGCGACGGATCAGCGTGTTCTTCGCAACGCGGTAGAAGATTCCCTGCTTGTTCAGCGCCTTGCGGAGCTCAACGTCGTGTCCGACCACAATGCGGCCGAAGTCGACGAGGAACACCGAACCCGCGTCGGACAAAGCCTTGTCCAGGGAGTCGGTCGTCTGCTTCTTTTTGTCGAGGCTAATCACGTTGGTCCCCTCAACCGCGAGCCACGGAGAGCTCGATCGGAAGACCGGGGCTCATGGTGGACGAAATGGTGATGCTCTTGACGTAGGTTCCCTTGGAGGTCTGGGGCTTGGCCCGAACCACCGAGCGAATGAGAGCCAGAACGTTCTCTTCCAAAGCTTCCGCTCCGAAGGAGATCTTTCCGACCAGAGCCTGGACGTTGGCGCCCTTGTCCACGCGGTAGGTGATCTTGCCAGCCTTGAGCTCGGCGAGGATCTCCTTGACGTTGACGCCCACCGTACCCGTTTTGGGCGAGGGCATGAGACCACGTGGACCCAGCAGACGAGCGAGCTTGCCAACGATGGTCATGGTGTCCGGAGTGGCCACCACGACGTCGAAGTCCATCCAGCCGCCCTGGATCTTTTCCACGAGTTCTTCGGCACCGACATGATCGGCTCCCGCGGTCTGTGCTTCCTGGGCTTTTTCACCCTTGGCGAACACAAGCACGCGGACCGTCTTGCCGGTCCCCTTGGGCAGAACGACCGTTCCACGAACCATCTGGTCGGAATGCTTGGGATCTACCCCAAGATTCATCGCGACTTCGACCGTTTCGTCGAACTTGGCCACGCGGTTATCCTTCAGAAACTTGATCGCTTCCAGAAGGGCCCACTCGGTGCGAACGGACGCTTTTTCTGCGGCCTCCCGATACTTCTTGCCATGCTTCATCGACGAGTCCTCTGGTTTATCCTTCGACCGTGAGTCCCATGCTCACGGCGGTTCCACGAACCTGCGAGGCCGCAGATTCGATGGAAAGTGTGTTCAGGTCCGGCATTTTGATCTTGGCGATGTCCATGACTTGCGCCTCGGTCACCTTGCCGACCTTCTTGCGGTTGGGTTCACCCGAACCGCTCTCGATGCCAGCGGCCTTCTTGAGAAGGACCGGCACCGGGGGGGTCTTGGTGATGAACGTGAACGAGCGGTCTGCGAAGACCGTGATCACGATGGGGATGATCATCCCCTTTTGGTCCTGCGTGCGAGCATTGAACTGCTTGCAGAACTCCATGATGTTGACGCCCTTTTGACCGAGGGCAGGGCCCACGGGAGGCGATGGATTCGCGGCCCCTGCGGGAATCTGGAGCTTGATGTAGCCGGTGATTTTCTTGGCCAAGGCCGTTACTCCCGAAGCTTCTCCCGCTGGTGGCGGGCTAACTTTTGCGGCGACAACACGTTAAGTTGGTCCGCGGAAAAAATGGGGGGTGAAAACTAAATTGTCTTCGCCCGATTGTCCAGGGATGGTTTAAACTTCGCTCACTTGACGGAAGTCGAGCTCGACCGGAGTGGAGCGTCCGAAGACGCTGACCAGCACCTTGAGCTTGCCCTTGTCCGGGCTGACATCCTCGACCGTACCATCGAAATCCTTGAAGGGACCTTCGTTGATCCGGACCGCATCGCCAACCTTGAACGGGATTTGGACCGCATGCCCGTCGAGTTCGCCACGGTCGTGACCGGTGCGCCCGAGGATGCGATCCACTTCCGCCTTACGCAAAGGCTGGGCCTTTTGCCCAACCCCGACGAAGTGAGTTACGCCAGGGATGGACAACACGGCGTGCTGCGCATCCTTTGTCATGTCCATCTCGAGGATCACGTAGCTGGGGAAGTCCTTGCGCGACTGACGGATTTTTTTGCCGTGTCGGACCTGGACCACTTCCTGGGAGGGCAGGAGAACCTGCCCGATCACGCCCTGGAAACCCTGACGCTCGATCAGTTCTTCGATGTAGGCCTTGACCTTGTTTTCCTGGCCAGAATAGGTGTGCAAGACATACCAGTTCATGCGCCGCCCTTCAGCAGGTAGTCAACAAGGAAACTGACTAGAAAATCGACGCCAGTGATCAAAACGCCGCACATGACGCTGAAGCCCATCACGATCCAAGTGCTGTCCACGAGCTCCTTGCGAGGAGGCCAGGTGACCTTCTTCCCTTCCGCGACAACTTCAAGGAAGTATTGGTACAACTTGCGCACAAAGGATCCTTTCGCGATCGAACAGGGGAAGAGGGACTCGAACCCACAACCAACGGTTTTGGAGACCGCTACTCTACCAATTGAGCTATTCCCCTAATGCCAGCGATCCGGCGGTTGGCCGGATCGCCTCGGACTTACTTGATGATTTCGGTGACGGTGCCGGCGCCGATGGTACGTCCACCTTCGCGGATGGCGAACTTCAGGCCCTTGTCCATCGCCACTGGGGTGATGAGCTCGCCGGAGATCGAGATGGTGTCGCCTGGCATCACCATTTCCACTCCTTCTGGCAGTTCGATCGATCCGGTCACGTCGGTGGTCCGGAAGTAGAACTGGGGACGGTAGCCCTTGAAGAACGGAGTGTGACGTCCGCCTTCTTCCTTCGAAAGCACGTAGATCTCGGCCTTGAAGGTAGTGGGGCTTGATGGTGCCGGGCTTGGCCAAAACTTGACCGCGCTCGATGTCGGACTTTTCGCAACCGCGAAGCAAAATGCCCACGTTGTCGCCGGCTTCGCCGCGATCCAACAACTTGCGGAACATTTCCACGCCGGTCACGACGAACTTCTTGGTGTCTTCCGACAGACCAACGCGTTCGACTTCTTCCTGGATCTTCACGACACCCTGCTCGATACGGCCGGTACCGACGGTACCGCGGCCGGTGATCGAGAAGACGTCTTCGATGGACATCAGGAAGGTCTTGTCGATGGCGCGAGCAGGCATCGGGATGAAGGTGTCCACGGCGTTCAGAAGCGCCTTGATGGAGTCTTCGCCGTAAGCGGACTTCTCGCCTTCCAGGGACTTCAGGGCCGATCCACGAATGATCGGGGTGTCGTCGCCGGGGAAGCCGTACTTGGAGAGCAACTCGCGAACTTCCATTTCGACCAGGTCGAGGAGTTCGGCGTCGTCGACCATGTCGCACTTGTTCATGTACACCACGATGGCCGGAACGCCGACCTGACGGGCAAGCAGGATGTGCTCGCGAGTCTGGGGCATCGGACCGTCGGTGGCTGCGCAGACGAGGATCGCTCCGTCCATCTGGGCCGCGCCGGTGATCATGTTCTTCACGTAGTCGGCGTGTCCTGGGCAGTCCACGTGGGCATAGTGACGAGCTTCCGACGAGTACTCCACGTGAGAAGTGTTGATCGTGATTCCACGAGCCTTCTCTTCGGGAGCGTTGTCGATCTGGTCGTAACCGCGAGCCTGGCCGCCGTAAAGACGGGCCGCAACGGTGGTGATCGCTGCGGTGAGCGTGGTCTTGCCATGGTCCACGTGACCGATCGTGCCGACGTTCATGTGCGGCTTGCTACGTTCGAACTTTTCTTTTGCCATGACACGCTCCTCCGATACGGAGATTTACTTGGGAGTTTGGGACCGAAGCCCAGTCCGGGACTCGAACCCGGGACCTCTCCCTTACCAAGGGAGTGCTCTACCACTGAGCTAACTGGGCAAACCTAACTGCGAATGCGAAAAGAGCGGACAATGAGATTCGAACTCACAACAGCCACCTTGGAAGGGTGGAACTCTACCAATTGAGTTATGTCCGCTTTGAATTCCTGGAGCAATGAGCGATCGGGATGGGCCGGGGTGGGTTCGAACCACCGTAGACTCGCGTCAGCGGATTTACAGTCCGCCCCCATTAGCCACTCGGGCACCGACCCTTCCCGATCTCCCAGCGAAGCCAGCGACAGGACTTGAACCTGCGACCGACTGATTACAAATCAGTAGCTCTACCAACTGAGCTACGCTGGCACACCCGGAATTCGAGTCACGCAATGTAGGCCCAAACGCGAGTCATGTCAAGGACTTGAGGCGTTTTTTTGGATGCTTTTCTTGGCGCTCCTGTAAAACCGGACTGATTTGTCTTCTGACTACGTCCATGTCTCGACCAAGCCATGACGCGACCGTGACATTCCCCCCTCGAAAAAACGCGACCTTCAGTGAGGACAAACCAACCAGACACCTCAAACTGAGGATAGAAGGAGTTCAAAATGGCCAGCTTGCTGAAGGAATCTTGGGAAGGCGCCACGCTCTACAACCAGTACATCAAGGATATCCAGCGTTATCGCCTGCTCACCCGCGCCGAAGAACGCGCCATCCTGGACAAGCTCGCCACCGGTGACGAGCGCGCCAAGGAACGGCTCATTGTTTCCAATCTACGATTCGTGGTCAACGTCGCCTTCTTGTACCGCAACCAGGGGCTTTCGCTGCCCGAGCTCATCAACGAAGGCAACGTGGGCCTCATCGAGGCTGCCAATCGTTTTGATACCAGCCGCGACCTCAAGTTCATCTCGTACGCCGTATGGTGGATCCGTCAGTCGATCACCCGCGCCATCGCCGAGAAGGCTCGCTTGGTCCGTATCAGTGCCGAGAAGGAACTAATCCTGCGTCGCTTCAGCAAGGTGAACCACCCGGTTTCGCAGGCCATCGGCGGCGCCTGGGTCACGGATTCCACCGAGCTCGGTCGCCGGATGGAGATGTCGTCGGAGTCAGTGGAAAAGGTCATCGAGATGGGCCAGCGCCACGCCAGCCTGGACTCCAAGCTGGACGAAGAAGGTGACTCCAGCCTGCTGGACATGATCCAGGACGACGAGACCGTACTTCCCGACGCCCATGTGGAAGCCATCGACGAACTCGCCAACCTCCAGGAGATGGTGGCCAACCTCCCCGACATGGAGCGCAGGGTCCTGTGCATGTATTTCGGGGTCGGCTACGGCGAGGCCTTCAACTTGCAGGAAATCGGCAAGGTAGTGGGACTTTCCAAGGAGCGCGTGCGCCAGATCAAGGAAAAGGCGCTGGGGCGGATTCGCGAGCAGGCGGGGCGCTTGGCGCTGGCGGCCTGATTTAACTCCTCAATTCTTGCGAAAGCCCTCAACCGAGCATGGTTGGGGGCTTTTTCTTTGCAATGGCTTTCTCGGGTTACGGCCCGAGTGCCGTTTCCTGGGTGCGTCGGCACCCAGACCCCGACCAAAGGGATTCTGGCATCCCTTTGGGAACCGCCACTGGGGGCTCGAGCTCGAAGGGCCGGAAACACCCGGCCCTTCGAATATGCGAGCCCCCAGACCCCGTTCGCCCTGCTTGGGCTGGTTTTCGCATGGAAAGCCGCCGTTCCCTGAGTGATCAGCCGCCCTTCGATACAGCGCCGAAGGCGCCACTCAGGGAGCGGCTGATCGTATCGAAGGGCGGCGGCAGGCGGAGCTTCGGATTTTCCTCTGGCCCTTAGCGCACCATGGGGAGCATGGTGGATTCGGCGGGGTCGCGGCCGCCGGTGAGGAGTAGGATTCTGGGGCCTTGGCCGGGGAGGGCGGACCAATCCAGGTGGATATCGCCGGACAAGACGCCCGACGACAAATTCCGACCTTGGAGGTCGCGCAGTTCCCAACGCTCACCTGCGCCTTGCGAGCGGATGTCCACGCCTCGCGTGCCCAGCAAAATGCGACTTCCTGCGCCTCGGGGCACCTGGCGAATCGCCACTCCCCTGCCCAGAACGTACTCTGCCGACCCGAGCACAATTGCCCGACCAGTCTTGTCGAAATCGCTGGCCGTGTAGGAGTTGTCGTCCTCGTAGGTGAGGGCCATCACCGCTTCTCTCGCCGTTTTCCACCAAAACCCTTCCGGGTACAGGAGCCGATTGTCGGGAACGGATGTGCTGTCTGGCCAGCTTGAGATTTGGCTGTATGGTTTGATGCCGCCGGGAAATTGGCTCCGAACCCGATTGATGTAGTCCTGCTCCAAGGTCGCGTACATGGAAGATGTGCCACCGGGTAGATGGTAGAAGAAGAATCGATACCCATTGACTTGGTCGGAATGGAGGTTCAGAGCCACCCACGGTCGGCACTTGCCTGCGTACAAATACGAGAACCAAGCCTTCAGTGCGCTCGATTCAGGCTGCATCACCTTGGTGTTCCAGTCCGTCTCCAGGTTTACCTGGTTGCCATTGAGTCGAGAATACCGCTTCTCCACCCCGTCGGGGTTGTACATGGGGATGATGTTCCACACGAAATCCCGCCGCAGACTCCGCGAAACTTCTCCTGTATCCAACAAGAAACGGATCATCTCGTTGGCCACTCGCTGGGCTTGCACCTCCGACGGATGCGTGCGGGCGTGTGCAACCATGCGAAACTTCCCATCCTTGCGCCCTTCCACCGACCCCACACTGTCGGTAGAATCGGTGATGGACACCATCCAGATCGCGCGCTTCTGCGCGGTAGAACCGATGGAATCCACCTTCACCCACGGGCTTTTTTTCCACTGGGAAAGGTCGCGCAACAGGGAGTCGTAGGGGTATCCCCAACCGTTGGCGGAATCGATCTCCGCCTGGCGGGCGTGAGTCGCCGTGAGGCCAAAGAACAGAAGAATGAAGATCTTGAGGGAAATGGACATAGGGAGGGAAACTAGAAAGGTGGATCTCGCCCTGATCTATGCGAACACCTCTACGCATCTTTGGACCGACTTTCTTGGAGAAGACGCGCCACCGTGATTACTTCGTGCCCCAGGCGGAACAAGGGCGAAAGGGGCGATCGATTTTCACCCAGATCCACTGTGAGTGTCCCAGCGGAAAACGTTCCATCGAAGCGCACTAGGATGAATCGGGTCTGCCCATCTTCAGGCAAGGCCAATTTCTGATCGAGGGTGAGGTGTTCTTGGAATTGGCTTGACGCTTTCACGAAGGCCAACCCCTTTTCCCTTCCCTGTTCGTGCTGCCCAACCCCGATGATCGCGGCGCCGGTAGAGAAGTACAGACTCACGGTTCCATCCACAAAACAGCGCAAGCTCATGACCGCGTTGCCGATCGATTGCTCCATGCAGACTCCCACGATCTGGTCGTCGGAAGTTTTGGTGAGTCCCATTTCCGAAGGAGGCGTCCGCAATTGCATGTCGCGCATCTTCTGGAACATCCCTGGCTCGGCGGGCTTGCGCGCGGCCAACGGCTGAAGACGCGAGGGCGCCGAGGACTCCGTGGAAGAGCTGTACCAGAACCAGGCGAGGATTTTTGAGAGCATGGGGGCGATCCTTTTCTCGCGAGAGCCTGAGATCCACCGATTTCCGAAGGTGCTGCCAAAGGCCGGGCGCGTGTTGGAAATATGGTGAAAGTGGGAAAGGAAATCTGGGATTTAGATCTCGTTTTCGCCTGCGGCGCGGCTTTTTCCTATTGCGGATTTTCTTCTTAAAGCGGGTTTTCGTTTTTTGCCGGTGCTCCGCACCGGCTTTGGTTTACAGGAGGACGCTTCACGCTCCTCCTGTACCTCCTCGTGGCAAAGGACCGCTGCGCGGCGGCCCTTTGCAATCCCGCGCGCCAGGGGGCTCGGGCTCTACGGGCTGGATGACCAGCCCTCCGAATAGCCTCGCCCCCTTGGAACCCCTGCCAGTTTTGGAGCGGCATTTAGTGCCAGCCCTGTTTGGCGGCTTTCTTGGGCGATTACATCGAATCGATTTTGACGGATTTTCACTCCGTCCGCACCCGCTCTGGCGGGACATGATCTGTCAGCCATACGCCGTTTTTTGCCTTGTAGAAGAGGTGGCCTGCCTGTGCCATTTTAGCGGATTCCACCACGAGTGCGACGGGCTTGCCGTGGCGACCGCCCACTTGCAGGGCGGTGGACACTTCCTGGGACAGATGGACGTATTGGCGCTTGCCTTTGCGGATGCCTTGGGCCAGAATGCTTTCCACCGAGCCTCTGGCTGTGCCGTGGTAGAGTAGCTCTGGAGGAGTTGTTGGCTCCAACTGGAGGTCCACCTCGATGGAATGCCCCTGCACGGCGCGGATCCGCTGGTCGTCGAGGCTGATCTCGAAGCGCTTCTTTTCGTTGGTCTCGACTATTTCGTAGATGTCGTCCAAACCGATCGCGGTGCCGGAGGCGTTGACCAGCCTCACCAAATCCGACAGGTTTGCCCAGCCTTGGGCGTCCAGCGACAACCCGATGGTCTCGGGGGCGTGGCGCAAGAGCAGGCTCAGGAATTTGCTTCTGGAAACGAGGTTTTTGTTCATGCGAGGGCGCCTTTCAATCTTCGTGCAACGCTTTGATTTCATCCAGGTGCAAGTTCAGGTGCCTTAGGTAACCCTCCACCATCTCGCGGAGAGTGACCGCGGTCCCTTCGAAATCACGCCATGTGTTCCCCAGGCACTTCGGATCGATGTTCCCGATGACAGACACGAGATGGAGGTTGTACAGCCGCCAGAACGCGACAAGCTGGCCCCAATCGGCCTGTTGGTAGTTCTGGAGCCGGATCCACAGATCGTTGTCCTGGCGATAATCCGGAAAGCTCAATTCCCTGGCGTATTGAAGCCGGACCATTCGCTGGTGGTTGTTTGCCGCCGAATCGACAAGATGCCCCAGGATTTCCTTGATGGTCCTGTTTTGCTGGTTGCGTCGACTCGTGATCAGATCCAGCGGGAAGCCCAGGAGGATCTTCTCCCACTTATCCACCAGACTTGTGATTTCACGACGCACTTCGGGAAATAATCCAGACATACGACTTCCTCTGGCTTTGGGTCGAGATGGCGATTCCGCAGTTCCTCATTGGGCTCTGGGTCGCACTCTGCGACCGAGACTCCTCCGGGGAATCTAGGTCTTCGGCCAGTTCTCCGTCGTTCGACCGATCGACTCGGGCATCGAGAGGAGATTGGGCTTCATCATGCACGATCTTCGTCCAGGAAGTGCCTTCGGAAGGCATTGTCGTCAATTTCTGACTTGCCGATTTGGGAGCGACAGCGGGCGTCCTTCTCTTGGGACGCATTGGATCAATTCCGGCGTTTTTTGTCCCTCAATCGACACTCCAGAAGAGTTCGAAGTAGAGTGCTTTCCCGTTTGACTCGTTTGTGATGAGGACCAGAAGTTCATAGCACCAAGATCGTTCCGCTGGAACGACTTCCAAATGCACCTCAGCATCCGGAAAAGCGTACTCGATGGCACGTTCGAACGCACACAAAACCGGCTCGGCATCTTTGTTTCGTTCAAGGGAACGATTCCCACAAACACACGCAAAGAATTCGAGCAGCTCCCCGCGGGGAGATGACTTGGGTGGTTTGTAGGTGATCGCCTGATCCCTTGAAATTCCTCGGACGGTCACCCCTCCCTCCGTCCAATGCATCGAAGACACCGCACTCATCCCAAACAGAAACGATGTGATGGATTCCGGGAGCTCCCTCGATAGCGTGGCTTGATAATCTCCTTGGCAAGGATGAAATGAGTTCATACAATCTGCCTTTCTTGCGTAATCGTCAATGAAGCAGCAAAATCACGGGATGATTCCTTGCCGCCGAATAGCCTCGGATTTTACAGCAATTTATGTTAGCCAATATTGTTGCGCTGCCCCCTTCAAATCCCAAAGATTGACATCGAATCAAGTCCCAACCATTGGAACTCGAGCCACCGTCCCAAGCGCTTCCGGAACGTCAATTTCTGTCGCCCCTTTTATATGGCGAGCCCACAGGTCGACAGCTTGCACCACTTGCTCCGTTGTGAAGTGTTGCTCGCCACTTTCTTCCAGACAATACGGGGTCAGACAATTTGAAACGCACACCATCCCATTTTGTGCTGGTGGTCGCCCTATCCAAACTTCAGTATCATCCAAGCTCCAGTCGGGAGCGTTCGATTCAAGCGGAGATCGGTCAGCAGGATTTAGAAGGAGACTCGAAAACAACTCCAATTCTTTCTGCGTTAGATTGCTAATGAAGCCAGGCAATGTATCGCTTGTTTCGCAAACACCGAGTCCATTGCTGTCTGTGCAGGATAGATACGATCTGACACGTCCGTCAGATCGTTTTGCAACTAAAATCTCTACATACTTCATATGATGGAAGGCCCTCTCCATAGAATCACCCGTAAACAGACATAGAAACGCATCCAGATTTACAGCTAATCAAAGCTTTTCTTCGAAAGAAACAACTCAAGTGGAATTTTTCGATGGGTGATGTACTCCTTAAAGGTGGCGCGCAAAAAACCAAAATCCTTCCGCAGATTCCCTTTATCCCAATTGTTCCCGCCCAATTCTACTTCGCCTTCATCATTTGGATCTGGATTGTGCGGGGAAATACAATAGCGATCTCCCTCAAAAACATCCGTATACATGGCCAGGTAATACTCTTCATCTCCCAAAACTTCTAGACTCGATACGGTAAAATACGAGCCATCATCCTGCATATCCATGATTTCCGCCGAAACCCCTTCAAAACCCAGGCCTTCGGCATGAATTCGATTAAGGACAGGTTCAACAGCTTCCCATCTGGGCTCCTCGATTACCTTGCCGTCCTTTGCTGCACCCCACGAGAACACAAAAATTAAATTTTGTCCGGAGGAGTTTTTTTCCATGATTCCCATCCCTTCTTCCATTCCAAGGTTTGTGGCGGTTTGTCGCTGAACGTGTTTTTCCAGACCTCCTGCGAATTCATGGGTCATCCGGAAACTATCGAGTGATCGCGCCCTGATTCCCGGTCAATCGAAGCTATTCTTCGAAAGAAACAACTCAAGTGGGATTTTTCGATGAGCAATATATTCCTTAAAGATGGCGCGCAAAAAACCAAAATCTTTCCGCAAAATCGCCTTATCCCAATCATTCCCTCCCAATTCAATTTCACCTTCATCATTAGGATCTGGGTTGTGCGGAGAAATACAATAACGCCCCCCCTCAAAATCATCCGTGTACATGGCCAGGTAATAACCTCCATCCGACATAATTTGAACCCCAGAGATAGTCTTATACGAGTTCTCTGATACCATTTCAATGATTTCGACTTCAAGCCCGTCAAAATCTTGTTCGCCGTGTAATTTCACCAGAATTGGCTCGACTTGTTCCCACAGCGGATCAGTTATTACACGACCCTCCGCAAGAGTTCCCCATCGAAACACCATTTTTAAATTGCGTACGGAGGGATCTTTGTCCATGACTTTTCGCCCTTCCTTCATTCAGGGATTTGTGGCGATTTTTCGATGAGCGCGGTTTTCCGGCCCTCCAACGAAACCCATGGATCACCAGGAAACAGCCGGGAAAGCGCATCATCATTTACGTTCAATCGAAGCTCTTCTTGGAATAAAACAACTCGAGCGGAATTTTTCTTTGAGTGATATACTCCTTAAATATCGATCGCAGAAAGCTGAAATCTTTTCGAAGATGTGCCTTGCTCCAGGGATTTCCTCCTAGGTCAACTTCACCCTTGTCCGCTGGATCAGGGTTGTGCGGCGTACGACACCAATTCTTTCCGTCAATATCATCGGTGTACATAGCTAGGTAGTAATCCTCATCCCCCATGATTTCTAGACTCGATACAGTAAAATACGAGCCATCTTCCTGCATATCCATGATTTCAGCCGATATCCCATCGAAACCAAATCCTTCGGCATGAATTTGATTCAGGACAGGCTCAACAGCCTCCCATTTGGGATCTTCGATCACCTTGCCATCCTTTGCTGCACCCCAAGAAAACACAAACACTAGATTTTGTCCGGAGGTGTTTTTCACCATGATTTCCACCATTTCTTCCATTCCAATGTTTGTGGCGGGTTGTTGCTGAACGTGTTTTTCCAGACCTCCTGCGAATTCATGGGTCACCCGGAAACTGCCGGGTGATCGCACCCTGATTTTCTATCAATCGAAGCTACTCTTTGAAAGAAACAACTCAAGTGGGATTTTTCGATGAGCGATGTACTCCTTAAAAATGGCACGCAAAAAACCAAAATCTTTTCGCAAACTCCCTTTATCCCAATTATTCCCCCCCAACTCGACTTCGCCAGCATCATTGGGGTCCGGGTTGTGAGGAGAAATGCAGCAGTGATCCCCATCAAAATCATCCGTGTACATTACGAGGAAATACCCCTCGTCAGCCATAATGGATAGAGAAGAGATGATTGATTTTGACCCATCTGGGTTTCCTGCCAAAATTCGCGCCTCCAGGCCGCCTAGTTCATCGTTTTGATGCCTAGAAAGCAAATATGCCTCAACGATCTCCCACTCTGGATCGTCAATCCATGTACCTCGCCCCCAAAAGCGCATTACTCCACTCTTTTTTCTCAATTCAAATCCGTCCATGTGTTTTCCCCTTCCTTCCAGAAAAGCGTTTCAGGAGGCAATTCGTTGAATGAATTCTTCTCGAAGACGGTCAGCTCCTTTATTTCCAAAGCTTTGGCGAGCTCAATCAGATCCTTCAAGCAAAAACCACACACCTTCCTCCCCTCCACAGTAATAACAATCTTCGCGCCCCTAGTCAACCCAGCTCGATAGAGCTGATAAAGAAGACCGCCTTCCGCATGAAGATTAAGATGCTTCCAGTTTGGGAATCCCGAAATTTCTTTTCCTAATTTTGAAGCGCGCCTCTTTATAATCTCGTAAATTGCAGTTTGTTCATCCGCCAAAGGCTTCAACCTCGCGTTTTGATTGTAATCGACAAATTGCTTTCCGTTAATTTCCGCGTACGCCACCACTTTCAACTCTCCCAGTTTGACATTCGGCACATTCGGCATCCGCTCGTTTTGGAACCACTGATTCCAAGAACGTTCCGCCGGTTTGCCTTTCTCAAATGGAGGCGGAGGGGCATCTGTTTCCCGGGGCCATGCTTTCGGCGGCTCCGGCTCGACAACAGGTTCAGGCTTAGGTGGCTCCTCCGGCTTCCGCGCATCTTCCTTTGGCTCTCCTTTCCCCCGCTTACCTCGACTCACGATTGTTTCGTGCCGCTCCGCGCCTGTTTGTCCAGGAATTTCGTCAAGATTGGTCTCCGACTCCATGGACTTTGGCTTTGATTCATTCGGGCTGCTCCGCTCCTCCTCAGAAAGGGCCCGGCTCTCACCTTCCGGCTGTTTTTCTGTTTCGGGGTGGGCTCCATTTTCGCTATCAGATGTCTTCTCGCCTTCCCCGACTTTTCCCCTACCGTCAGCATCCGGCGGCTTCTCTCCTTCGTGCTTCAGCGATCGCGATTCACCTTCCAGTGGTTTCCCATTTTCCAGAGGTGAGTGATCGGTCTTCCCCATGGCTTTCGGTGGCGGAGGGCTCTCCGCTGACCGGGTAGGATACTTGACGTACTTATCCGTCCTCCGAGAGACCACCATCAAAAGACCCTGCAATGCGAACAAGCCAAGGGTCTCGACCAGGAGGTGAAATTTTTCGTCGGTGGACAAGTCATCACGCCCGACGATGCTCCCCACGCTTTGTATTGCCTGAATCCCACACACGCACAATAGAGACCTTCCGGCTCCAACCTCCAGTTTGGCAAGGACCACGACTTTCTTGCCGTGTAGGAATAGCGATTCCAACCCTTCCCCGAACACTTGCAATTTTCCTGTATGGACCTTGGCCAGGTAGTTCCCAGCAATGCGAGGAGCACCCGACAAAGAGAGAGCGATCATCGCCAGATCCATCCCGTTCTCCAACAGGTCATGGCGCGTATTGAATCCCTGACTGGTCCTCTGATACAGATTGAGCCCGGAACTTGTCGCAAAACAGAGACCCGCTCCAATCCCCCCGATGGCTTTGGTCTGGGGCGTCGGAACTACGCTTACCCCAAGAAGCCCCGTCCCGGTCAAATTGAACCCCTCAGCGATTTCATCGATGTCCGTGTTGCCGTTGGTTTGGAAGTACCCATGGAGTTCGAACTGGTCGGCGGGAGTCAATACCCTCCAGTTCACCGTGCCATCGGGATAACGATTTCCATCCTCCCAAGATTTGAACGCTTCGCGAATAGCTCCCTGATCGCTCTGCTTGCTGCCTCCTCAAACTTTCCACCGAAGAACCAACCCGTCTTGCCTTGGACTTCTGGGCAGGTCCAATCGGTGATCATCCATCTGCCATCCACCACCGAGAGGAAGGCTCGCAACGCATAGTTCTTCAAGGTGGGGCGATTTGTGTACAAGGCTTGGATAGGGTAGCGCGTCAAGCCCTCAGTCTTGGCGATGCGGGTTTCGAGGCGCTCCAGGACCAACTCCGCATCCACACTGGTTGTCGCTGTCGCCAACTCCTTCCCATCGGAAGGATCAGCGGCACCCCCGCAGGTTTTTCCCTTCGAACCCTCTTCGAGACAGGAGGAGAGCCTGCTCGCGTAGGCATCCGGATCCATTCGCGCCTTGGGCATCAACGGGGCGACAAACTTCCAATCCTTGAAGGAGTCGCCAACAAGGCGGATCGAACAGGATTCGTTTCGATTCCGGCAGCTTGCGATCAGACTCCAGTTGCCTGGCTCGAGTTCATTGGTGCGAAGCCTGGATCCCACCCCAGGCAATGTCCTGGATTTCCCTGTCTTTCCACCACCGGGGACCAGGCTCCATTTCCATGAGTCGAAAGGCAACAACTCCTCGTCGCCCCGATGGGTATCCACGATCTTGAATTCCAATTCATGTCCAACCATGAAATGGACGAAGGAGCGGGAAGATGATTCCTGCTGCTCGAAGAAATTTTGAAACGAACAAACGATCTTGTAACGGGCTGGTCGCGGCGATCGGAATGGCTCCGACTTCGGCGGCAAAGCCGCCGGGAGCACATCTTTCAAGCCTGCAATTGAATTAGGCGCCGAGGGGGTCGGGAGCACGTCAAGCCCCCTTCCGGATCCAGGCGTTCTTCCATTCACTGTGCGGTCGGTAGGAGCATCAAACGTTCGCTGCTGAAGACCTTCCAGGTTGCAATCGAAAGCGAATTGCGTCATCCCTCACCTCCTGCCGTTTCCGGATCCAGCGTGAATCCGCACGGACCCAGTCCCGCGTGCCCCCACAGGATTTCGATCTCTTCGGAAAGTCCCTTCGACTTCGCCAATGACTCCACCTGCTGACGCAGGGAGTCCCCCATGAATCCTTTCAATTTTCGATCGAAGTACCGCATTGCCGGATGAAGCACTTCGAAGGGTTCGTGCAAGAGCTCCGTGATGGTGTCGATGTCTTTGTCCTTCAGGGCAGCTCGGAAATCCAGAGCCACCACACGCGCATAGACCGCGGAATGGTCCAGATAGCGCACCGTGTACTCACCGCGAGGAATCTCGACCTCGGCCAGGCCGTCGGAATCGAGCTCTCCCTTGGACTCGAAACCTCCTTCCCCACGGACCAAGAACTCAACCCCCTCGATGGGCTCCCCTCGCTCGTTCTTCAGCACCACCTCTACGGTCACCTTGTCCTGGTGCTTGGCGCGCTTGTGGGGTTCGGCGCGCTCTTCTTCGGAGTCGCCGCCCCAGTCGGGCACCAGGTCTGGCATCGTGAGGTCCCAGCCAGACAAGTCAAAATCCGGCAAGGAAAAGTCCGGGAGGTCCGGGAAGCGAAAGCCTGGCATTCCGGGCAAGGACGGTGCCGACAAGTCCAGGTCCGGCATCCCGAACGAGGGCAGGCCCGGAAGGCCCGGCATATCGGGCAGACCAGGCAAACTGGGCATGTCAGGCAATCCCGGCAACGAAAAGTCCGGCATCGAGGCGCTGGAGAGATGGATGTCAGGAATCGTCACATCTGGCAATCCAACGGATGGCATATCCGGAAGCGACGGGAGCGAGGGCAGCGAAAAACCCGATCCGCCGGATCCACCGCCATCCGATCCACCCGATGGCAGCGACAGATCGGGTGCGTGGACATCGGGCACCGGGATCTGCTTGAGGTCGTTGACCGACACTTCGCGCGACACGTGCAGGTCGCCGCCGATGCCGGTGGGGTTGTGCACCGTGCCGTCCAGCCGCACGGATGGATTGTTGGGGTCGAAATGTTGCGGCGCGCCGATCCCTACGTTGCCTTGGGCAAGACCTGAGCCCACATCCTGCCCCACATGCGTAGGGATGGCGTCTGCTTTGGGGGGATCGGGAAGCTTGGGAACTTCAGGGATCCGACGGGAGGGAAGTCCAAAGGCCATGGCTCAATTCTCCGGGGATGCGGCGCGGTGGACCACGCCAGGTTCTGTCGAGGTGGCGGGGATTTCCACAACGGGATCGCTCACGCGATCGTCGCCTTCGAATACATGGAGCCGGTACTTGCCGCGCGGGAGATTTTCCAGCACCACCCAACCGTGATCGTCTGCGCAAGACTCCACCACCACGGGCCCCGACAACTTCACGCGGGCATTGGGGACCGCGATGTCGGAGTCGTTGACCACTTGCACCCGCAGCGAATGAAGTTCGAACCGGTCTTCGCCTTGGATGCATTCCTTCCAGGCTTTCCAGGCCTTGGCCTCCAAACGGTCTGCGGAAGGCTCCGGATCCAGGCGGGGGGTATAGAACAAGATCTCCAAGGTCGGGACCGCTTCTGTTGGCTCATCCGATGTACGGTCGCGTGTCACGGCACGGACCTGACAACTTTTGGCAACCGTGGTTCCTTCTTGCGAGAAGTACGCCCGCAGCAATTCCTTGCGGGTGGGCGAATCCAACTTGCCGGTGACCGCGATGGGAGCGGTTTTCCCGGAGGGCTCCTGCTGGAAGGCGCGCAAGGCGGCTTCTGTAGCGGCATCCATCAAACCACTGCACTGGCCTTTGAACAACTTGAGCCCCGCCAAGACCAGTTGCGCCTCCCGCAAACCGAGCCGTTGTTTGGCAGGCTCTTCGGGCGCAAACCACGGAAGCCAGTCTTCCCATTTGTTGGTGATCAACGCGGCCAGAGCCTTGGCCCTGCGCAAAGCAAGGGATGCGTCCTCCCCAATAGCTACCGGGGCGACCACCACCATCAGGTCTCGCGGCGAGGCAACATGGCGTTCCACCACTTTGCGCACTCCCGGGATCGCCGCAGGCAGCACAAAGGATTTGCGCTCATCGAACAACGACCCCACCAAGGTCCAGCGAAAACCCGTGGTCGGCTCGGCCAACGCGGGGAGGGCCTGTGATTTGGCCTTCTGGCTGCCCGTGCGGTCCTGGGCTTGGGCCCGCAGGTAGATCTGCACGTCGGGTTCGCGCCCCCCGATCACCTGTTTTTTGTCGAGCTTGAACACCACATTCACAAATTGGCTGGCACGCGCTTCCAGCTTCACGTCCAGCGAATCGCCGCAGGGCTCTTCGGCATCACACCCTTTTTCGCGGTGGATGGTCACCAAGGAGATCTGGAGGGATTCCGTTGCATCCAGCGGCCCAGTGCGTTCCACCTCGCATGCCACCCGCACCGGCTTGCACAGATCAATCGGAGCGGGGTCCAATAACCGGCACGACACAATCCGCACCGCGCACTCCTTGGCCAGGGCCTCTTCCGGCCACGGATCTTCCTCGCGTACACGCTCCAGGTAGGAGGAAGTGTCGTAGGTCTTGCGGGAACCATCCGCCTTGCCGCGCTGGGTCTTGGCGATGATGGCTTCCCAATTCACCTCGCCGGACGGCTTGGCGGTGGAGAGGTCCATGAGCATGGACTCGCGGTCGTCGCGCCGGTGATGCGGACCGAATGGGTTGGGTCGATTCATGGCAATGGCCTTTCAGGACAACCGACGGAGGCGGTTGTGTGGTGATTCTTGAGGAGTCCGGACTAGCCGGACTGTCGTGGGTCTCTGTGCCGTGGGGACGCAAAATTTTGCGCCCTCAGGAGCTTGTCTGATGAGAAGATCACCAATCGGGCCGGAAAAATCTGTGATCTAGATCACACTCCGGATTCGATGTGATCTCCGTCACACTTGGGCCGGAACCTGGTTGACAGGATCAGAGGGTGTGCCTTGGTGGGTCTCTTCCTGTGGTGGGGTCGTATGGCCATACGACCCCACCACAGGAAAAAGGTCTGGTCCCCGAGCTACTGCTCCTCCCAGACATACCCCGAGTTCTTGAATTCTGGTTCCGGCGGCAAGCCTGCTTTGTTGGCGGGCAGCGGGCCACCCAACAATCCACCCGACACCGCGTACACCGAATAGATCGACTTCTCGGAAAGGCGCGGCCCCAGCTTGAGCAGGTCCAGCTCCACCTTGCCCACGCATTCGCCTTTGCCGTCAGGGTAGGCGGGGAGCACGACAGGAATTTCCAACAGCGCATTCATCGCCGGAAACAACAAGGTGAACTCCTTTACGCCGGACGGAACATCCAGGCCTTCCAAGATGAAAGGATCGTGGGGAAGAACCACTTCATCCGACCGTTGCCAAGGCAGTCGGAACTCGAGGACAAGTTTTGGCAAATCACCAGAGGACCACGACAGATGGATTCCTGGGGGAATCGCGGAAGGCTCGAAGGACACCTTTGTCCAGATCCGTTTGTCTACCTGGAACAGCTCCGGAAGTCGATCTCGCGGGACTGCCGCCGCACGGCGAGCTTCCATCATTTCCTGGTGACGATGGCGATCCACACCCACTTCCACATCTTGAACGGCAACAATTCGATCAGGCAGGATGGCCCAAACGCGGAATGAGCCCAGTGAATCACTCGGCCCGAATATATCGCTACGCTGCCGCCGAAATTCAAAATATTTCAGCTCAAAGCTGTTCGATGCTTGGGTGTCCAGCCCGATATACTCAAATGGAATCACTTGAGACCACATCGGATCTCCGTTCTTTGTCAACCCACGAACATATTCAGCGTCCTTATTTGAAACAACCAGCGAGAGGTAGTCGTCGATCCCATATCGCTCTCGCAAATTTTCCTCGTCATCAAATCCACCGAAACGTTTGACTTTCACATTCCCTGACGGAAAGGCAAACATGGCCTGCCAAAATTCACAGCTCCCGGATTCGATCCAGGAATCCATGGACAACTTGAAGATCACGTCATCAATGGGTTTTTGGCCTGATCTATTCGCTTGCTGCCAAGAAGCGACATCAAATTTTCCGTCGTGCACATGCTCTTGCTGGACTACCACGTCGCCGAATACGGTTTTGGTCACTCGCATTTCACTTTCGTCGCCAGTTCCTCGCGGACGATTTTCGTGGCAGGCGGTGCAGGTCAAGCCAATCAATAACACCAGGATCCGCACCGACAACGAGGATCGAACCCCTACGTTTCCATTCCTTGGAAAATATGCGGTAGTGAAGAAATTGAGCACTGTCCTCATTGCCTAATTCTGCTCTTCCCAGACATCCCCTGAGTACTTGAATTCTGGTTCCGGCGGCAAACCGGCTTTGTTGGCGGGCAGAGGGCCGCCCAGTGATCCACCCGACACTGCATAGACAGAATAGATCGACTTCTCGGAAAGACGCGGCCCCAGCTTGAGCAGGTCCAGCTCCACCCTGTCGCGGCAAGCCGGCGCCACCCAGATATTCCGGACCCAACAACCACCATCCTGCCCCACATGCAATGTTTTTTGGCGCACCCACTGCTTGCGAACATACGGCTTGCCTGCCACTGGCTTGGGAGCACCGTTGGCCTTGACAGAAATGGACGGTGATTTGGGTGTGAGCGCTTGGGACATGGGATTTCTCCGTCGGGGAGGGCACTGTAAAGGTACGGATTCATCGGAGACTGACTGTTGGATCTCCGTCTGCAGGGAAGATCACCAATCGGGGAAGAAAAATCTGTGATCTAGATCACACTCCGCATTGGATGTGATCTGGATCACACTTGGGCAAAGCCGGGGTTGACAGGATCAGAAGGTGTGCCTTGGGGGCCAGACTTTGCAAATCCACTTTTGAAAAGTGGATTTGCAAAGATCCCGTTCACTCCCATCTGACGGACACTTCCACCCCGAGCGACAGAATCCGGCACATAACAGGGGTGACGGGGTCCGGGGGCGAGCGGAATGGAACGGCCAAACGGGCGAACGATACCGATCGCGACCCTGATGATCTCGCCAATGGATCTGCCCAAAATCCCCATCGCCCACCCGGCCCAGCACGGCATTGGCCGTTCCAGGGCTGCGCCCCCGGCGCGGGAGTCCAGAGGGACGGCGTCAGTCCCTCTGGCCGCCGGCACGGGGCGCGGCAGCCCCGTGAATACGGCCCCGGGTCCGCACCCGGCCACACTCGGTGGGAACCGAGAAATGCCACGGCGCAGCCGAATCCACCCACCTCCGCGCCCCAGATTCTACGCTTTGTCGCCTCGAGGCCAAACTTTTCGCCCGCACCAGGCGACCAATGATCCTCGATGGCTCTCACCACGCAGGAAACATCAACGATGAAGCTGAAGCTTTTGCCCACTCAATTTCTGATCCTCTTCGTGCTTTCCGGGATCGCGGGTCTGGTCCACGAAACCGTTTGGGCGCGGTATCTGGGGATCATCCTGGGGCACTCCGCCTATGGTCAGATCCTGACGCTCGTGGTGTACATGGGAGGAATCGGACTGGGCAGCGCCCTGGCCGGGAAATGGATCCACCGGATCAAAAATCCTCTGAAAGCCTACGTGCTGGTGGAACTGGGCATCGGGATCGGCGGGTTCGTGTTCCACCACGAATTCCTGGCCCTGCGTGCACTGTTGTTGGATTCCGGGATCCTGGTGGGCACTTCCGAAACCACAGCAACACTGGCCTCCGTGGGAGTGGGCGTGGCGCTCACGCTTCCGTTTGCGCTTCTGATCGGGATGACCTATCCGCTGGCCACGGCGTACTTCATCCGCCTTCAGAAGGATGGCGGCCAAGATTCCATCGCTCGGCTGTACTTTGGGAACTCTCTGGGCGCAGCGTTTGGCGCTCTTCTCAACTCGTACTTCCTGATTCCACATCTGGGAACCGCCGGCGCTCTGATGGTCGCGGGCGGCCTCAATACCGGCATCGCGGGCCTGGCCTGGCTGGCCCACCGAAAGAGCCTGAAGCATGACCCGGCCGCTGCGCCCGCCGTGGCCAATGCGAAGCCCGCCACCCCCCAAGCCCCTTCGCCGGCTGTCAAGCCGGTGCCTTGGCTGTTGCTCGCCTCTGCCTTGGTGACAGGCCTTTCGTCGTTTTTCTACGAGATCGGCTGGATCCGGTACCTGGCCTTGTTGCTGGGCTCTTCCACCCACGCCTTCGATCTGATGGTCTCGGCCTTCATCTTGGGGCTGGCAGGTGGCGCGTGGACCGTGCACCGGCACCCGCACTGGAATCTGACCAAAACCTTGATCGTCGCGCAGATCGCCATGGCAGGGGCTGCGGTGATCGGGGTGGTGGCCTACGAGCCTATTTTCCGAGCCGCCAACGGGCTGAACCTGGTCTTCCTCCGCTCGGCCGAATCCTATCCGTTCTTCACCATTGCCCGGTACTTGTTCTGCATTTTGGTGATGCTGCCAGCTTCCTGGTTTGCCGGCATGACCTTGCCTTTGATCTGCCGTCTGCTTTTGGCCTCTGGTCACGACGAGTCGGCCACGGGCAAGGTCTACGCATGGAACACCTTGGGGGCCATCACCGGTGCGGCGATCGCTGGCTTGATCTTGATGCCCGCCTTGGGATTGTTCCGGCTCGTGGGAGTTGGGGCCGCGATCGACCTCGGATTGGCCCTGTTGCTGTTCTACAAGCTGATGCCCCAACGCCCGCGCGCCCTGCTGGCCTTGGCTGCCGGCTCCTTGGCGTTGGTGGTTTGGAGCTTGGTCATCCAGCCCAAAAGCCACATCGTGGCATCAGGGCTGTTTCGGGGATTGACGACATTTCCTGTCCCAGAATCCGACAGCCTCATCCACGGGCGAACCGCGAGCATCCACATCTTGAAGCGCAAGGATCGCGTGATCCTCACCACCAACGGGAAACCGGATGCTTCGATCCCCCTTACCGGCGCAGAGTCAGGAGCCTCCGATGCGTTGACCCAATTCATGTTGGGCTGGATCGGTCGGGCCTACACTCCGGGCAACTTCCGGGCCGCCATGATCGGCATGGGAAGTGGCCAGACCGCCAACACCATCCTCCAAGATCCTCGCTGCACTTCGCTGGACTTGATCGAGATCGAGCCTGCGGTCTACGAATTGTCGCGCTGGTTCTATCCCGCCAACCGACTCGTGTACGACGACCCTCGGATCCGGATGCATTTCCAGGACGCCCGCATCTTCTTCGCACGGCAATCGGCCCCTTACGACCTGATCATCTCCGAGCCCTCCAATCCTTGGGTCAGCGGCGTGTCCAGCCTGTTCACCGACGAATTTTATTCGGAAATGAAGGGCAAGATGGCCAAAGAGGGAATCCTGGTCCAGTGGCTCCATTCCTACGAGACATCGAGCGATGTCATCCTGTCCATTCTCAAAACCATTCGAAAGAACTTCGACCATGTGGCGCTGCTGAGTCTGCCCAACCAGCTGGACTTCTACATCGTCGCATCGTCCTCACCGATCAATCCGAAACCCGAACTCAAGGGCGAGATCGACTCCACCTATCTGGCCGCCAATTTCATGACTCGTCGGGATTTGTCCGGCGGCATGGAAGTCCTGCACAACGACGCGATCGATCTGGCCACAGTGGAAGCCTCCCTCAATTCCGAATTCAATCCGTTCGTCGAAAACCAGGCGGAGCGGACGTTTTTCCTGAAGCAGCAATCTTCTTTCCTGATCGAGATGGAAGCCAATTCGATTTCCCTGGATGCGGTATCCCGTCCGGTGGTTCCGGCAGCCCTTTTTGCGCCACCGAACCGACGCTCGATTCTTGCCCGGGCGTTTCCGCTGGAAGAGAACTACGATCGCGTGCGGGGCAAACTGGCCAAGTCCGATACGATCGACGACAAGACCCGGGCCGATTTGTTGCGACAGTTCCGCACCTCGATTCCCGCCTGGACTTGGATTTTTCCGAAGGTTCTGGCCATGACCGATGAATTCCATCGTCATATCGATTCGATCCAAGACACCAGCCCGGATGCCGAGCTGTTTCGGTGGTCGTGGTACATGAATCGAGGACGCCACGACTCCGCCCTGGTGCGACTGTGGAAAGCCCTCGACAATCTTCCCAACGACCTCAGCTTGGCCAACAGCTTCGACATCTACGCTTACCTGATCGTTGCGAAGCGTTACACCGAAGCCAGGGACTTTCGCGAAAAAATCGTTCCGTACCATTCCACGGTCAACGAGCGCTACGACTTCGCGATGTTGGACCGCCTCCTCAAAAAGCAATCCGGGTTTGTGATCAAAAAGCCTGCCCAAGAAGGCTCGTGATCGATCGATCATCCGATCGAAATCGTCCATGCAGGGATCGGCAACGACAGCCCCACAGGGGCTGTCGTTGCCGGCCAGGGGCCTGCTAGAAGCGTACCCGAACCGTCTGGGCTACATGTCCCAACACGCCGCCGCCGAGTTGTCCATCCCAATTCGATCCGTAGCTCATGAGCACGCCATTGCGGCCCAAGATTTCTGAGTTGTAGTATCCACAAGCCACCGCAATGGCGTCTTCAAATAGCTTTACTGGCGTAGAAACAGGAATCGCTGTCTGATTGCCGGTGAGTTGCCCAAAAGTATTGTCTCCCATCCCATAGACTTCGCCCGTTTTTAGGAGCAGAAGGGAATGCATTCCCCCTATTGCAATCGCTTGAACCTCCTTTCCCTTAAAATCACTCAGTTGCACCAGGCCAGCTACGGAATCTTGGTGCCCAAGCCCAAGCTGTCCATAGGAATTGTCGCCACCTCCCCACAACGAACCATCAACCTTCGTGAAGAGAAATGTCCCGATACATTGCTCGGGAAAGACCGCCACAGAATCCAATAATTTCACGGGCACTTTTGAATTCAGACCAAGGGCGGGAAAGACACCCATTCCCCAGAGCGTTCCATCGGTCTTCCGAAAATACCCGAATCCCTCTCCAATACCCATATCCTGAACCCCGTCCGCGATTTTGATCAATTGGTTCGTTTTTCCCACGCTTCCAAGCCCAAGTGCCCCCGAGCCATTCACTCCAGCCCCCCAAAGGGAACCATCCCGCTTTAGCACTACTGACCTACTTGCTCCTCGGAGAACCTTGGCCACCCCGCGAGTCACCAGGGCAGGTGTCAGAAGTGGCTCATCCACCCCGACTCCAGCACTCCCTACTGTGTTTGCACCGACTGCCCACAACGTGCCGTCGGACTGCACCCAACTGGATTCGTCTGGAAAGCTTGCGGCATGGACAACGGATTCGGCCAATTTCCGGGGCAGAAGCTCAAGATAACTAGTCCTTTGGCAACCCCTCGTACCACCAATCGCATTGCAATTGTTTCGACCAAATCCCCACAAGCTGGAATCACTCATGATGACCATGGTAGGCCCCTCCCCGCCAAACACCTTCACCGGCACCGCCAGCTGGAATCCTTGCTCCACCACCGGCCCGTCCGCTCGCCCGGTCGCAAAACCCTGCGCCTTTAGCGTGATGGTCGTGTCGATCTGGATGCTGTCGGCGTAGAGCTCATCCCCTTTGGTGGGGTCTGCGCCATTGCGCGTGAAGCGGATCACGGCGCCGGGGGTAGCGCACGAGAGCTTCACCCAGAAACTCCCCGACCGCAGTTTGCCGTTGGTGTCGGAAAACGTCACCGCCTTGACGGTATCGGCCCGACGCTCCACGCTCACGCTGTCGCGGACCTCGTTGCCCGCCGGATCCACCGCCCGGAACTTGATCCACTGCGTGGCCACCGCCAGCGACACCCGCAGGTGGTAGCCCGTGGCATCGGCCGTCACCAAGGTGTCCTGGATCCAGGCCTGGGCGATCCGGTCGTTGTCCTTTGCATTCCAACCGACTTCCACCGAAGTCGTATCGAATCGCACGCTCTGATCCTTGGTGCCCTCCAGCTTTGTGGCGATGGGCTTTTCCGAGTCGGTGGCACGGGCCACCGATACGAATCCGGAGATGGATACGCCCCGTTTGTTCTTGGCCTCCAACGTGATGGTCTGGGCTTTGCCGTCTGGAGGCAAGTCCACCCAGTGCTCCCACAGCGAGTCGTTGACCGCCGTCGCCACCACGCCATTGATCTTCACGCTGCCCGACTCCACGCCGGAAATGTCGGTCAGAACACACTGGACCAGATATTTGGATTCCGCAAACGGGATGACCGTGCCGGATGCATTGGACGGGCTCTTCCAGGTCAGAGCCGGAGGCAATTGGCCCGGGATCTGGTCGCGCGACACCAGCAAGACAGAATCTGTACCGTTGCCCAATCGATCCCACGCCTTGACATGGATGCGCGTGATCTCGCCGGGGCCGGCCAGATCGATCGTGGCCTTCCACTGCCCCGCGGCGGTATCCGGCTTTTTGCCCTCGATGCGCACCGAATCCAGTCCCGACGCATCCGAAACGGACACGCTCACGTCCAACGCCTTGGTATCGTAGGCCACCCGATGCCCCTGGCCGGGGGCGCCCCACTGGACCAACGGGCCCGCGCTATCGGCTTTGCGACCCACCGAAACGAATTCCGTGATGCTCAACGGCACCGAGCTCTGGGCCTTCACCGGCAGGTTCACCAGCTTGCCGTCGGGCGCCAGGGCCACCCACAGGCGCCACACCTCGCCCTCCAGCTTGGCGGGCTTTCCATCGATGGTCACGGTCTCGATCTTGCCAAAATCCGTCACCGCGCGCCACTCCACCCAGACCCCGGCCGAATCGAACGGGACCAAGGTGCCGTTGGCCGGACCCACCAGGGTCAGGCGCGGCACCGTGGGAACAGGGGCTTCGTTGCGGCGGATGTGGATCTGGGTCTCGCTCGTGTTGTCCACCGAATCCTTCGCCTGGATCAAGACCACCTGGCTCGTGGCACTGACCGGTACGGTCAGTTCGATCGACCAATTTCCGTCCAATCCTCTTTTCGCGTCCTTGCCATCGATCTGCACCGACATCACGCCGGAGCTATCGACAGCCGCCACCTTCACGGTCAACAGAGGGTTGTCGAAGTCGCGCACCACCGATCCCACCGGATCCAGCACCGTCAGACGCGGCCCGCTGTGGTCCAAGGCCCCCGCCAACTTGAAGGTGGTGGAATAGGTCTGCACATTGCCCACGCTGTCGGTCGCGTGCAGACGCAAGGTGTACGAGCCCAGCGCGGCATTGGCCCGAGGCGCAAAGGTGGGATGCCCCGCGAAGTCCATCCGCTCCGGGCTGCTTTTCAGGTCGGGAGCATCCGCGAGGACAAATCGATCGGACCGATCGCCCGAATCGTTTTCGATCACGAACTTCACCTCCTTGATTCCCTTCTTGCCGCGGATCTTGCCCACCAAGCCCACCGCCGGCTCGCCCAGATGCAACGTGTCCAGATGCAGCGGGGTGTCCAACTGGAAGGGGTTGAGGCTTGCGGTGTCCACGCTCAGGGACGCCAGCGCCTTGCGTGCGGCCGGGTAGTCCACTGCCAGATTCCACTGGTGCACCACCTCGCCCAAGGTCAGACCGGACTTGGCCGCCAGCGTCAGAATCTGACGATTGACCTGGGCGGTATCCAAGCCGACCGGGACCAATCGCAGGTACGCCGCCGTGCTAGGGTGGCCGCGAAACACGAATTGCGCGATCGCCTGCTGGAACGCGGATTGTTTACCCGCCGCCGACGTGTCCTTGAAGTTGTTTGGCGTGGCTTTGCGGAGGCTGTCGAAGGTGCGCAACATGGCGATCGCCAGCGAATCGGCGCCGGTACGCACGGTGCGCTTTCCCGCGATCTCCATGTAATCGACGCTCGCGCAGTGGATGACCCCGATGTGGAGGCCCAGGCGGTAGGTGTGGATGGCCAAGGTATCGCGATTGTCCAGCTGGTTGAGAAACGGCATGAGCCGGACCATCAAGCCCTTGGGGTCGACCGAGGAGGAGAAGGTGGTGGATCCGGAATCCAGCCGGGATTGATACGACAGGCTATCCGGCAGCGTTGCACTGTCCGGCACCAGAAAATGCACGTAGTGGTTTCCAGCGGAGGGCGGAGCCTCCTCCTCGATCACCGTGGTGCTTTGGCAGGAAAGAAGATCGATAGCGCCGCCAGGGGAACGGCGGCGCGCCAGGCCTTGGGCCAGAAACGGGTGGACATGGGGGAATTCTCCTTCGGGGGGTGGCTGCGTTGGAACGTAAGAACGTGCATGATGGATGTGAATGTATTGCGGGGAGGGGGGCCCGTGTCTGTGATCTAAATCACACTCTCGACTGCGTCGGGCCTTTTTTCTGGCGAACGCTCTCTAAAACGATTTTCCAGCGCTCCGCACTCGGGTTTCTGTTATTTGCAGGGCTTTGCCCTGCACCGTTTTACAGGAGGACGCTTCACGCTCCTCCTGTACCTCCTCGTGGCAAAGGACCGCTGCGCGGCGGCCCTTTGCAATCCCGCGCGCCAAGGGGTCTCGGGCTCTACAGGCCGGATGACCGGCCTTCCGAATAGCCTCGCCCCCTTGGAACCCCTGCCAATTCGGCAGCAGCAAGCCGCGTTGCGTGAGGATCGGGCATGCCCGATCCCTACGGACTACATCGAACCCCACCCCGGCCAGCGAAGCGTCGCCGGAAACCGGCAATCCCACCGCTCCAGCCACTTCACCCACCAGGGCCCCCGACTTCGCGCGTTTCGCGCGCCGTCGGGGTCTCAAGTCCAGCGTACCGCGCAAGGTTGCGCACCAAAGCGCGATGGCACGGAGCCCGAATCGGGGAATGCGGGGTTGTAAGGGGGTGTAGCCCCCTTACTGGCGGGAGTGCAGAGGGCGTGCCATGACGCCCTTTGCAAAAGGAGTGTGATTTAGATCACAGATTTTTCTCTCCGAATTCGGCATCTTCTCTTTCAAAGGATGTTCAATTTGCGCTATGTTTGGAATAATCGACCTCATGAACTCCTCCACTAGCCGCCCCTTCTGCCCAAAATGCCAAAGCTATTTGAATTCCAGAAATTTTAGCGACATTACCAGTGAGTGGATTCTCCCATCCGGGCGGAGGTATTAACGTGTCACACATGGCACTCTCCATGACTGCTTTCCTTTTTTTTCACACCACACCTTCGACGAACCATTCCAATGACCACTCGATGCTTAATGTTCGGACCATTGTGTCAAATTTTCACACTAAAGAGGGGACGAATGATCAACGCCAATTGAATTTAAATTTCCACAGATCCATTGACGCATCTGATACACAATCCGACGAGATCTGGCTCTTTGCCGGGGACAAATGGATCACGTACGACTCGCACACCCATCACGTCTCGCTAATGCAATTCTCTCAACCCGGCCAAGATATTAGCTTGCACTCTTTCTTTTCATTCGGTCACTTCGTTTATTTAAACTCCATAACAAATCAATTCGTTTCGACGCCCAGTGTTCACGACAACCCTCAGCGCGGTTTTCCTGAATTTGAAATGGATCGCAGCTACCTCCCGCGAAAACCAGGGGGTGCCTCACAAAGGCTGAAACGTTCCGGAGTCAAATGCGAGGCCTCCTTTCCTGTAGATTTGACTGGCCCTCATCTTCCCGGCGACTTCGTGGCCTTTGCCACCGCACCTCAGGCAATTGCAGGCCCCCACCATTTCCAGGTGGGATACGACAGATCCCGTCACAACGAAATCATCGATTCCATCAGAAAGTCCATCCCCCCGCGAAAAAACCTGCCTGTTGACTGGTGGGCCGAAACGAAACTATGGACGCCACTACGTGAACAAAAACCACTTGATCAACCTGGAGTCACACTTGCATGGCACAAGCACGCCAGCAAGGTTCATCAAGTGGCCATTCGATACCGACTGGACATCCTTCCAGGCGACCGCGTCCAACTGGATCTGGATCCGGCCATCACAGCGGGTATGGACATCCCTTCCCACATCAAGACCTTCTACCTGTTCTTGCAACGAGGCCGGGAGCCCAAAACAATTCCTTTGGAAATCCCGATCACACCTCAATCCGATGGTACCTGTTCCGGAGCGTTCCTAGTTGATTTGGATCAACTTCAGATCAAAAATCAAGAGTTCGATGCCCTCAACGTTTTCTCAACAAGCCAAGGCTCTTCACCCTTATGGCTGGAGGACTATTCCAGACAGAAGCGGATCCCAGGCAAATTTTGACTTCCCAACCAGCCTCCTCCCGGCCAGCGAAGCATCGCCGTCACTCGGGGAACGGCGACGCTCGCCCGCCAGGGGCCCCGACTTCGCGCGTCTCGCGCGACGTCGGGGTCTCGGAGCCAGTGTCTTGGCGCGAGGTTGCGCAGTCGTGCGCGATGGCACGGAGCCCGAATCGGGAAATGCGGGGTTGAATCACCAGCGCAAATCCGCGCGATCGTCTCGCCCTGCACAAAACCGCGATGCGATCGTTGGAGTGCCGTTTCGAGTGTGGATCCTGGGCCAACGCCAACACCGTGGTGCACATCCACCCCTTCAAATTCCAAAGGAATGAACCTGCCCCTCACACGCCCTTCGCCGATCTAACCCAGGAGGTAGTTCTTACCGCACCGTGGATTTCCCCTCAAAAATTCTCGGCGTACCAATCGGACAATCGCTTCCAAATGAGGGCTCCCGCAGACTTGGTACTTGGCCGCATAGAGCTTTTCCAAGCCTTGGAAGCCCCGCTCCCGCGGCAATTGCAGTACGCGAGCTTGTTCCAAGTCGACTTATTTGGGGATGGATCGTTTCTGTTTCCCGGATCCCCTCGACAGATCCGAGGCCGCGTACAAAACCTGGTGGAGCAATAACCTCACATCAAATCATCCACTTCGGAGGAGCCTCGAGCCTTCCATTTGCGGAAGGCCCACCGGAGTCCTTGAAGGAAGCCCCAGGAGACCATCGCCAACAGAACGAAGTAGGCAGCCAAGGTCAGAGCGCCAGCCAGGTTCGTCACTAGAGGAAATTCATAACCACCCACTCGTAGCCCTTGCGGTGTCAACCCAATAAAGGACTGATCTTCCGCTGTCACTGAACACCTGAAACCATCCAGCCTTGAGTAGAACAGCCCCCACACCGGCAGCATGACCAAAGACCAAATCGTCCACAAAGGAAAACGCATGGGATCATTCGGTGCCCAACCATGGTTGGCGGCGATCTCGATGGAGTAAACGTCTCCATCCTCACCATGGGTGTCTGCCATCACATGGTAGAACACCCCCTCCTCGAGTTGATCGCAAAATTTACCTGGATCCACAATCTGAGATCCGATGAAAGCCTCGTTTTCGCCCGCCTTCCGGTATTCCCCGGAAATTTTCATCGATAGACGACCCGAACACAGTCGCCACACCATCATTGACATGAACACGAAAAGTGGCACAACAATTACAAGAATTCGATCCAGACTGCCCACTTCCTTCTGTTCGTAATCGAAGGGCCAAGACCAGAGAACCAAGAGGAGCGAAACATGTATGGCCATCCATCTGGTCATTGTTTCGGCAAAAAACCACCTGGGGCCGATCATCATCTTGACTTTCCGCCGATCTTCTCCACGCAACTCCCGCAGGTCCTCCCGATGATCATTCGGCCATAATTTGTCTAATGGGTATTCGCCCGGTGCGTCCTGCAAGGCAAGATCAGCCTTGCGTTGATTCCACTTCCAGCGAATCCAAGACAGACCTCCTGCTAGAAGCAGCACCCCCAACGCCGGATACAACGTCAATGTCAGGCCCTCCTGAAACCTCAACTCGTTGGGAATTGCATACCACAGAAATTGCCATGTCCCTCCCACAACTTTCTGTGTCGGTGCCGCAAACGATGCCATCCGCGTGTGCAGACACAAGAATACGGGAACCAATGCCCAGGACAGCAGCGTCAGTCGCGAAGGCCAGTTCGCACCCGCTTGTTCCTCCGGCCCCCATCCCAGCGAACCAATGAACCTCACCCGCCATTGGCCACCTCGTTTCGATCGCTGAAAGACAGCGTGGTAGAACTTGCCATCCACCAGCTTGGTATCGTCGTAATCGTGATCGGCTTCCACGTTGCCCACCGCCAAGCGGTAGCGAGCCAGTAGGCGAAGACGCCCCGACACTTTATGAAACTCCAAGCCGTAATCCTGCATCCACCACCCGAACAGCCAACACGCCCACGACACGCCCATAACGATCGCCCAAAAATTGTCGAATGGATTCTCGTTGGGATGGAAGCGCCGATCCTGACTCCCGAAAGCCAATCCGCTCTCGTACAAGAACGCCATGCACGGCAACGTGATGATGTTCCACCACGCCCAAAGGGTCCTCCCAAGGTGCGCGCGAGGATGGACGTAGCGGCTGGCCATCGCCCATTCTTCCTTGGTGAGCGGGCGAGATTCCGACTTGGTGTGATCGGGCCACTCCAGATCGAGAGGATCGTCATGGATCTCTGGGTTCTGGCTCACAGGGATGGTCCTTCAGAGTGCGATATGTTGGAATGGAAAGATCGTTTCATACCAGATCCTCCTCCTCTTCGGCCGGGTCTCGGGCCTTCCATTTGCGGAAGGCCCACGGGAGTCCTTGAATGAAGCCCCATGCAAACGGCCCAGAGAGTCCTAGGAACGCAACGACCACCAGCGCTCCGGACAAGCTTGTCACGAATGGGATCTCAAAGCCACCGAGCAGCACCCCTTTGGGTGTCAGACCCATTCGGAGAAGACCTTCTAGCCCATCCTGTAATTGAAAGTCCTTCGACCTGGAGAAGAGCAGCCACATCGTCGGCGACATGACCAAGGACCAGAGAGTCCAGAGAGGCATTCGCCGTGGATCTTCAGCAACCCCGACATGGTTGGCGACAATTCCGATGGAATACTCGTCACTGTCTTCGCCATGGGTGTCCGCAACTACGTGATAGAAGCGCCCTTCTTCCAGCAGATCCCGAATGTCCTCTGGACGATGAATCTTCGATCGATATCGGATGACTTGCGAACCGATGAAAACTTCCGCGTCACTTTTCCGCCTGAACTCTCCGGAAATTTTTTTGGAAAGCCTTCCTAAATCAAACAGCCAGAACAATACTGCAAATAATTCGCCCATGCCAATAAATGACAGCAATTTGGCACCGAAGTCGATACTCCCTTGGAACTCCCACGAGAGGCCCCAAAGGATGGCAAACGGAAAAGCATGCAAGGCCAACCATCCCGCGCCGACCTCGAAAAGGATCGCCCTAGGCCCCACAAGCTTCTTCACAATCCGTTCCTCGTCCGATCGCAAATTGCGCAGATCTTCACGCCGGTCGTCCCGCCAAAACGCTTCCAGAGGCTCGTCGCCGAGATCATTGAGGATCCTGCGATCATCCTGGTGCTGCCGCCATTTCCAGCGAACCCAGGCCACCGCACCTGCTAAAAGGACCAGCCCCACGACCGGATACAGGAACAGGGTGAGGCCTTCCTGGAAACGGAGAGCATGGGGGATTCCGTACCACAAAAACTGCCAGTTCCCAACAGGAATCTCGCGTGCAGGAATGGCGAAGGATGCCATCCGCTCGTGCAGGCAAAGGAAGACCGGGATCAACATCCATGAAAACAGCGTCAAACGAGGCGGCCAATTCTCCCCTGCCTTTTCCTCGATGCCCCAGCCCAGCGGACCGATGAACAATGCCCGGAAATCGTCCTTCTTCCGCAATCGCGAGAACACGGCGTGGTAGAACTTCCCCTCCACCAACTTCGCATCATCGAAATCGTGGTCTGCCTCAACATTTCCCAGCGCGAATCGATACCGGCTCAGCAACCGCAGTCTTCCCGAAACCTTGTGGACATCGCGCAACTTTTCTTGGAGCCACCAAAATCCAAGCCAACAAGCCCAAGAAGCCCCCAAAACGATCGACCAAATATTGTCGGACGGATTCTCGTTGGGAGAAAACCGCCACTCCTGGCTTCCGAATATGAGGCCCTCCTCGTAAAGGAACGCCATGCAGGGCAAGGTGACCATGCACCACCACGTCCAAAGGGTCCTGCCCAAGCGCGCACGCGGATGGACGTAGCGACTAGCCATCGCCCACTCTTCCTTAGTGAGAGGTCGAGATTCGGGCTTGGTGTGATCAGGCCACTCCAGATCAAGAGGATCGTCGTGGATCTCAGGGTGCATGCTCAAAGGGGGATTCTCCTTGTGACAAGCAAAACTAACCATCGATCCATTTATTCATTTCATCGATCCTACATCGCACCTCACCCCCCCTCAACCTGCCTTCACCTCCTCCAATCCTTGCCAGCCCGGCAGCCCCAACCTCCCCTCCTCCACCAAGTCCCCGGCCAGCGAAGCGTCGCCGGAAACCGGCAACCCACTCCCCCCGCCAGGGGCCCCGACTTCGCGCGTCGCGCGCGCCGTCGGGGCCTCGGAGCCAGCCTTTCCGCGCAAGGTTGCGCACCAGTGCGCGATGGCACGGAGCCCGAATCGGGGAATGCGGGGTTGTAAGGGGGTGTAGCCCCCTTACTGGCGGGAGTGCAGAGGGCGTGCCATGACGCCCTTTGCAAAAGGAGTGTGATTTAGATCACAGATTTTTCTCTCCGAATTCGGCATCTTCTCTTTCAGAAGCCAGGGAGACCGGATTTTCTGCCTCCCGCAGCCCCCTCAACCACCACCACGACCACCCTCCGCCGGTCGTTCGGAAAGGCCATTGCCATGAACTTTGGACGCGTTCCCAACATTCCCTCTGTTCCCGCCGCGCCTGCCGTTCCCACCCGGGTTGGACAAGATGTTTCCCAGGGCCCCGCCTCCGGGAATGTGGGCATCGGAGCGCCCCAGCACTTCGATCCCAAGAATCCGTCGGTGCGGCTGGATGGCACAGTCCACAATCCCACCGGCATCGGCGGCGACCTGAAGGTGTCCCGCGAAGTGTCGGTCAACGACCTCAAGCAGATCCCGGTCCCCGATGTCCAAGCGCCGGACCTGTCCATGCCCAGCCTGGGTGGCGATTCCTCGGCCGATGGCTCTTCCGGCGGCGGCTTTTCCCTGCCCTCGATCGGCAACCCGTTGTCCGGCCTGAGCATGCCATCCATGCCCAGCATGCCGGATTGCCCGGCATGCCCAGTCTTCCCGACATGCCTTCTTTGGGAAACCCCTTCTCCGGGATTTCGGCGCCCGACTTGTCCCTGCCATCGATGCCGGATTTTGGCAACCCCTTCAGCGGCTTGTCCGGTCCGGACGTATCGCTTCCCGACCTCCCCTCCGTGGGCACGCCCGGCATGCCGGGATTTCGGTTCCTGGAACTGCCCGACCTACCAGACATCGACATCGACCTGTCCGAGTGGGACCTGTTGCCGTCGTTTGACATCCCCGACTGGGACGGCGACAACGAAAGCGAACGACAAAAACCGGACGTGCGGGCGAAGAAAACGGACAAGGTGAAGGTCGAGATCCGGTTGGAGACGGAGGAGGGGGTGGGCATCCCTCGGACACCTTTCCAGGTGATCGGCCAGAAAGGTTTCAGGTTTTCCGGGACGGTCGACAACCAGGGATGTGCCGTGGTCGAGGTGCCTCGCGGCGAGTACGAAGTGAAATACCCCGTCGCACGAACGATGTACCTCAGGGCGGTGGCTGCGAACCTCAACTACGCGATCACAAAGAGCGACCCCGAGCGATTTAAAAAACTGCTCGAGATCCCATGGACGGCACTTCCAGACCTTGTCGTTGAATTCGATCTGCTCTATGGAACCTCCAACGAAAAGCGATTCCGGCTTGTTGTCCAGGAGGCCGCAAAGAAGTTCCAAATGGAATCTCTGGTCTGCATGAGGCTTGGAGAAGCCGGCCTTATTGGCGGAAATTACACTTGTCCCGAACCCCTCGCCGAGGCTTGATCATGAGCACCCCCCAATACCGCATTTGCAACAACCGCAACTCCAGCACATTCTGTGTTGGAACCAAAACAACCTTCAAGCTAAGCGCCATGCTGGGAACTGCGGCTCCCTTGAGAGACTTCCGGTGGATCCTGCTCGGGCATGTGAAAACGCAAACCGGTTGGCAATCGCTGACGGAAAAAGAAGAGCCTGGTGCGACTTTCACTCTCAACGCCACGTACCCTGGCCAGTACATCCTGAACTGCATCTCTGGCAAGGACCTGTACCGGTGCTGGTTTGTCGTGCTTCCAAAAAGCGAGTACTCCGATTTTCACCAGCACAATGCTCCCGACGAATCCTCTCCCTTCGCCGTCCTGGACAACACCCAAGCGCTCCTGGAGGCGTGCAAAGCCATGCCGCACGCCAAGAATCCAGGATCGGTTGCGGCCATCCAAGCCAGAGAGGCTTGGTGCAAACGCCTAGAAAACCTGATCGGCTTTGCCAGAACAAACATGATTTACCCCATCAAGGCGAACTTCCTTTTAGATGGTGAGATCGACGGTCGACAGCTCGGGATTTTCCTCACGGAAATCAACGGCTCGTGGGTGGTGGTGGACTGGAGCGCTCCGAACAAAAATTGGATCTCGAAAATCTATGAGCCACGATCTGGCGGCGGCACCGCTGCGACTCCGGAAGCCGCGTTGCGGCACTGGATGAACACGGCAAGTTATCCCTCCGGGTATCTGTATTTTGAGGGAATCGAGCCAGGAACGAACACCCCCTTGAAAGGCGAGATCCTACGCAAGAACGACATCGGCGACAAAAGCCGAAAGCCATTGCTTGACGAGCTTGACCTCTTCGCCAAACACCGGAAAGAGGTCATACTCGCGAGCCAAGGTTGCCGCCGCATCCTGGACTCGATGACCTGGACTCTCCTTAGAGGACAAAATACGTCTCTCCAGCATTTGACGATCCCTCTGAAGTACGAACGAGATCCCGGATTCACGCGGGTCTCGCAGCACCAGATCGCGCATTTGTGCGGGATGCTGGTCCGCATGGAAGACCCGGAATCCGAGTGGAAGTGGGGCTCCTACGTGGATCAGACCGAGGAGTCAGCTGAAATGGGGCGCTTTTTCGGGCAAGTCGAGGATGGCCTCGCACTGGGCATCATCTGCCCAAATTCGCTCTATCAGCTGACGCAGAACGCTCTACTCGAGGAGGAAAAAACCACCTGGGCCGCATTGCAGGCGCTTGTCTCCGATCTGAACAGGGAAATGTCTCGGATCATCTTCGTGGACATTGCCGCACGCAGCGGGCAGGAGAAGGAGTTGGAAACCTTGTTGCGCAGCAAGAAGCCTCTGGACCTGCAGGCAAACCCCAAGGTCTGCGGGAAGACCAAGGACGGAAAACTGCTGATCCGCATTGGAACGGATTCCTTCGCCAGTGGTAGCGTCTACCGCAAATCGTTCCGCAATTACAATCCTGTCGGGAAGATCAAGCAAGTCAGCTTCAAGCACAAGACCATCGAAGAAACCTTCCCGGGATCGGGCCTGAGCGCGATCCCGGCGGTCCACGGCACCCTCGACCGCTCACCAAATCCCAAAATCACCGGCGAAGCCATCCCCAAAGAACGTGCGCTTTATGTGTTCCAGATTTCTTCCGACAAAACCATCGAATTGGTCTTTCAGGGGCCTGCGCAGGAAGAGTCGATCGAAATCGACGATGGCAAAAAGACCGCAGCTTTCACGTCTCCAGTTGTTCTGAGCGAATCCCGCGTTTCCGAGTACCAAACAGATCTGAATCTTCTGGAGGCTCGCGCGGAGATGTTCCCTCATCCCGCCACCGCCCTGGACTCGAACAACACATTATTCTTGACCGATCACTACCATCGCACTCTGCAGTTAGCCGAAGGAGTCGAATGGTGCCGAGAGCAGCGCGATCTTCTGATCCCCTCCGCTCGGCTCAAGCTGTACTCGTATGCGAAAGCCTATGGCTCCCTCATCCAGGATCTTCGCGACAATGTCCGAGCAGACTTTCCCGAGCTCTATCATTTTGGTGAAAAATCCAACGGCCAAATTGAACGATGCGAAAACGAAATCCAGATCCGGTTCAACTACCTCTTCGAGATCAAGCTCACCTCGCAGTGGGAGCAAATGACGGAGGATTTGGCCAAATCCTCCGAAGACCCCGAGGTGGGTCAGGAAGTAAGGTTGGAGTACCTCGCCGAGACCACCTTCACGGAAGAGATTGAATACCTGACCCTTCAAGGGCTGGGGCAGGACCACGAACCGGCCATCAAATACATGTACAAGAAATACGGTTTGGCCAAGGCCATCAACAAGGGGACAAAATCTGGCAAGGTACATGAATATTTGCGCACCTTCGTGGTCAAGCGCTACCTCCAAGGGTGCGCCAAGGAAATCACCGATACCGAAATCACCAAGATGAAGAAGGCGGGACGTACCTCCGCCCTAGGTATCCTCATTGGCAAGATCAAACCCAAAGAGTTCGAACGGCAGTTTCGCGCCGACCTGGACAAGGCCATCTACTCGAAGAACGTCCAGGAGCTCTTCCCACCCAACGAATCGCGCTGGATCCGTTACGATTTCGAGGTGCCAGCGGGCGACGCCAATGGACGCCCACCCGCCCTGAAAATGCGAAACGGCACCGACCTTCCCTGGACCTTCAAGGATGGAGCCACACCGGACAAGGCCGTGAAGGTGGGCTGGCGACACGTAAAGTCAGATGTCAGCCTGGAGATGCATTTCCAGAAAATGAAGAACCTCGAGATCGGGGCCGTGCACGTGGGGATCGGGATCGAGATGGTCAACGCCATCCTGGTTCAACTCTATGTCCAACGCCTGCGCCAGGAGGGAAAGGCCAAGGAGCAAGACGAAATCGCACTGCTCGAGAGCAAAGTATCGCTGGTGAAGGAAACCGTCTCCTTGATAGCCTTCTACCGAAAGCTGAACGGATCGTGGGTGGACGCTAAAGGGGGAGGCGAAGCAGGTTACAAGGTCTTGAAGAAAACCGGAGCTGGACTTGGTTTTTTGGGCTCGCTGATGTCGTTGATAAAGGATGGCTTTTCAGTCGCAAGCGGCATAGATGGAGCGGCAAAGGGAGCCGCCTTCTTTGAAGGCGTTAAGGATGTGGCAGCTCTCACAAGCGCAATCGTGGAAATGGGCGTTGAGTTTGGACTAATTGCGAAATACGGAAATGTTGCTTGGTGGTCCACAGGACCTGTGGGAGTTTTAATCATTGTCGGCCTTAGTCTTATTGCATACAAAATAAAGGATTCCTACGAGGATTCACCGAAAAATTGGCCTGGACGCGCACATGACGCACTAGAAGGCATTGACTTTGCCAATCTGCTTCACGTGGAGACCCCGTCAGAGGCCGCCAAAATCCAAGAGCAAATAGAATGGCTAATGAGACTTATGCATCCAATGAACATAAGCGCATCCCAGACTACATCGATAACAGATCCAAGTCTACCCTCTGATAAAGCAATAATGAAGCTCAACTTATTCTGTGGCAACACAAAACTTTTCAACTCTAATTTAGCCATCTGGGACTTGGACGGCTCGCAGGAATTCCTGGACAATTTTGCAGCCGCCATGAACATCCCAAACGAGAGCGTTCCACGAAAAGGCAGGAATTGCACGCTATTCATTGCAAACGCATCGCTCTCTGATGGTTGTCTTGAAAAGCTCGTCTCCCCAGCATTCCCTATCAAGGGTAATACTGCATTTTCCTGCAAAATCGCGATTGATATCGATGGCACAGGCAAAACAATTTTTCCCGCTGAAGGCAAAGAGATAAACAAAAGCATCGAAATAGACGACCCCAATTACAGTCCTTTTTTCATGTAAGTCCACCTGAGTACCATGAAAACGAGAAGTACAAATCAGAACGCGACGCAATCAGGCAAGGGACATCCATGACAAGACACTCGCCATTGACAAATGCTATATGTGAATTCGAGTCCTCGGATTTTTTCAGCAAGCTTGATCGGAATGGTCGAGGCACAATCATCTCTGTGATAAGAATTTGGTGGCTATTCTTTTTCCAGTTCACTTGGATCCCACTGTTTTTCGCTCGAAAGTTCACTGGCAACGTCTTAGAAACTGCTTTCAAAATCCCATGGGATTACTCGCTGCTCATTTTCGGTATGTATCCCGTGCTACGGTATCTTGGATACCACATGCAATGCAATTACATGGGCATGTCAGGCAAGTACTGCATCGAATACGGCCAAGTCACTCCCAGCAAGGTACGCAGAATTCTGAATGTAGCAGGAAATCGCAAGGAAATGGAGCCTATTTTTCTTAATCGCCCCGCTAAGCCGTTCTATTTCCTCGCTCATTGCTATGTGCGTGGAGACGGCGATGATGGAGTCGCGATGATTCTTCAGCTTGAAGATCAGAAAATTAGCAGGTGGGGATGGAATTTCTTTTTTTGGCAAGATGCGATCAAAGGTGCAAGTTTCATCTGGCCTGGAGGCTTGTATTTCATGGGTGCGTATTTTACTGAATTACCTCACGAAAAAATTCTTGATTACCTGATTCGTGTCCTTCTTGAACGCCCCTTCCACTACCTGTGGGAAGCGATGCACCTGCAATTTTCGATGGCCACGCTTGCGTCTTTGCATGTGCTTTTGGTGGAAGCGATCATTCTCTTTGGCTGGGGCTCCCTCCTGTACGAATTCTGGCTCCGGCGGACGCGCAATTTCGCGATGCCCGAGGGCTATTTGCTGCTTCCGGAACCCAAGCGAATTCCGGAGCCCAAATTTGTCATCCTGGGTCCTCCGAAGAAGCCCAAGGTCAAGTCACCCGAAGACAACGAACCCCCGCCCGCACCATTCTTTCCCAAACCCAAGCGTCAGCGCACCAAAAAGTCCAAGCCAGCCGACGCCACCTCCGAAACGCCAAGTTCCGAACCACCACCATCGGCTCCCATCCCCCCCGATCAATGGAAGAACTGGGATTAGCCTCTGCCGCCAGCCCAGCCTCGTCTGCTTTCTCACACAACCGCCATGAACCCGTTCATATCCCCAATCATCAGCCCCCCTCCCCACCTTCCACCTCACCCCCGGCCAGCGAAGCGTCGCCGGAAACCGGCAACCCACTCCCCCCGCCAGGGCCCCCGACTTCGCGCGTCTCGCGCGTCGTCGGGGTCTCAGGTCCCGCATTCCCCGCAAGGCTGCGCACCAAAGCGCGAGGGCACGGAGCCCGAATCGGGAAATGCGGGGTTGTAAGGGGGTGCAGCCCCCTTACTGGCGGGAGTGCAGAGGGCGTGCCATGACGCCCTTTGCAAAGTAAGTGTGATTTAGATCACAGATTTTTCCCTCCCGTTTGATCATCTTCTATTTCAGAAGCCAAGCGGACGCAAGATTTTCGTCCCCACGACATAGAGTACCACGACATTCGGGGCCCCAAAGCCCTTCAAGAATCACCACACGACCGCCCACCGCCCGTCGTCCTGAAAGGCCATTTTCATGAACCGCCCCAACCCCTTCGGCCCGCACCACCACCGCGACGACCGCGAGCCCATGTTGATGGACATCTCCACCGCCAAGCCGTCTGGCGAGATCAATTGGGATGCCATCGTCGCCAAGACCCAGCAAGGCAAAGTGGCCCCCGGTCAAAAAGCGTACGACACATCCAAGTACCTAAGCCAGGTCCGCGAACAGGATCCCTGGCCCGCCGAGGCCCCCGCCAAGAGCTTCCCGATGATCTTGTCCAACTGCCGCATCCGCGAGGCGGCGCCGGTGGACCTATCGGGGACGGTGACGGTGCTGTGCGATGTGGAATCCGCCGGACCCATCGCCGAAGTCGACCGCACCCTGAAGCTGGAACTGCGCGTGATCTACCGCGAATCCACCAAGGATTCGGACGAACCCGCTGGAAAGCCGGAATTTGTCACCTTGCAGCCTGTCGCCTTCCAGACCGTGCAGGCCACATTCTCCGTGGAAGGCCTGGCCGATTCCCGCATGGATCAGGCACCGAGCTGTTCTTGCACGCGCAGGCGATCCACACCCAAAAGAATCTCACCGCTCGCGCCAAGCCGGTGGCCACCATCGCGGGCCCCACGCGCGCTTCTCGGCTGCGATTGTCGGGGAGGCTGTTCGATCACGACAAATGCTTTCTGCTTCCCGGCGCACTGCCCGCCTTGCGCAAGATCGTCGCGCAGCACCAGAAGCGCCCCACCGGCCCCCTCGTGATCGTGTCCCATCCGGGACCCGATGCTCCAGACACCGCGCTCGCCCTGGCCCGCGCGAAATCCCTTGCGGCCATCCTCACCAACCGTTGGGACGAGTGGCTCCCGTGGTTTGCGCCGGAAACGCCCGCCGCATCCCGCTGGGGATGGCGCGAAGCCCAGGTGATCTTGAAGCACCTCAGGATCTATGAAGGCCAGTGCAGCGGCGTGGAAGACGAGCCCTCGCACCAGGCCCTGAAAGCATTCCAAAAGTCGGTGACCGATAAGGGCGAAGTCACGCTGTCCGTTTCTGGCAAACTCGATTCACCCACTCGCAAGGAGTTGTTGCGCGCCTACTTCGGCCAGGAGAAGACCACGCTGGCCAAAGCCCTGGCGCCGCAGGTTTGCGTGTGCGAAGGCGTCGCCCCAAAGCCGCCGGAGAGCAAAGACGTTTTGGCGGAAAGCGCATCTGGAGATCTTGTTCTTCGAGCCACGGCTCGACCCCAAGCCTCGTGGCGAGCGGGTGCGGCGAGGCGAAAAGATCTACAGCGCCTGGCTGGACCGCGTGGATTCCACCGAAGACTTCGAGGTCCATGGGCTGCACATCCAGGTGGTGGACGACGACGATGTGGAGATCGCGGGAGCCAAGGTGCTGCTGGAAGGTCCAGAACGGATCGAGACAAAAACCGACGACCACGGCTGGATCACCATCGACGGGCTATCGCGCGGCACCTACACGGTGCGCGTTTCTGGCGAGGTGACTGAAGACGACGATGACGACGTGGTTTGCGAGCTGGAATTGGTGGTGCCCACGCCCCGCGCGGTGGAGCATGAGGTGAAGTCTCGCCTTCCCACAACGGAAGCGCCCGTGGAAAACTCGCCTGCCGACACTCCCATTGAGCCCGCCTCGCTTGCTGCCGCGACTGTGGCGACGCCCACGCCGGCCTCGCCAACCCCTCCGGCTACAGCCGTTGACGCCAGGCCGGTTCCCGTCCAGGATTCAACCACAGCACCTGTGGAAAAACCCAAAGGCATCGATGTCCCCATTTACGTGAGTCATTTTCATGAAAACCACTTCATGCCCCATCTGATAGAAGACGAATTCTTGGAAGTCCTAGCCGGAGTAGCGGCATTCCACAAGGAACACGGCGTCTGCCCCTTGGAACTGCATCCGGACGTAGGGGCGGAAAACAAGGAACTCAACGATAAGCGCCTCAAATTTGCAGAGTGCGTTGTGCATGGCGACGAAGAAACCTGGAAGGAACTAACCAAGGAAGCGACTACGAGGGACGTGCAAACGTTCCTCAAATACTTCGCAAGCAAAGGGTGGCCGTGCGATCCGGGAAAGGTGGATGGGGAGGAAGGACCCAAAACACATGAAGCCATTTTCCAATTCCAGCACGCTTGCAATGTCGCCTGGGGGATGAATTTAAAGGTTGATGGAAGCTTTGGCCCAAAGACATGGGCGGGCGCACTTTTATCAGTAACCAAAGTAATTGGAACTCACTCATCGTCGGAGAAATAGCGCAATGTCATTACCAATGTACGTTTTAAACGGATATGCCGCCGGCAATCCGGTCGCTCCTGGAATTCTAAATCAGCCTCCGAAAGTCGGTAGAGACAAAAATCGCGACATGATGTACAATCATCTATGGCCGAATTTTGATGGACATCCGAAGCCCACAACTCCAGTCCAAGCCTATGGAATGCCAAAGGCAAAAATTTTAACAGATGCCGAATGGCAAAGACTCGAAAACGAAAAGCAACTACCTGATTATGAAATAATGGACAATTTTCGCGCGATCCAACCAAAAAACTCATTCATTATAGGTGGCCACGGATCCAATCGCGCGCTCTATGGCCAGCAGTATTTCGATCAATCACCCACATCATCAGAAAACATATACAAAAAGATAAAAGACACTTTTAAATCCCGCATAGATAAAGCAAAGTACATACTAATACTCGCATGCAATGTCGGCAACGAAAAGGACCCGCCCTGCGACGAAAAGAACAACCCGCGGAGCCAAGATGCACCATTAGGCAACAGAATCAACTCGTTTGCTAGGGAAATATGCCAACTATTCGACAAGCCAACCTGCGGAGCTGAAGGATTCGTAAATACTGTTGAAGGAAATCGCGCCAACCCCGTGATCACAAGCAGAATAAACATGGGTGGCGAAAGAAGATCCTGGAGAATGTTCTATCCTATGAACAGCCCCGAAGCGCTCTCGATTCCGGCCTACGGGATAACTCCGAATTCTTCAATATTTCTCAATTGGTTCACCTCTCTTATCAACCAAAAAGGCGGATGCCTTCCGGAAATTATCAAAAAAGCTGCCGAAACAGAATACCTTGATTTCATAAAGCGGAACGCCACCACTGCAGATGTGCAAAGACTTTTGAAGTTTTTAAGCGATTACGGCTGGAGCATAGGAGAAGTTGATATTGATGCAAGATTCGGCAATCATACTCGCGAAGCAATTCGCAGGTTTCAAATCGAATCAAACAAACGCTTCCAAACGAAACTGGAAACAAATGGAGTTTGGAACAATTCCAATTGGCTGGCAGGAAGATCTGCCGTTTTTGATATCACCGGATAATGAATTAACATACGCCCATGACAGAACTCAAATATCAATCTCACCAAATAGCATCAATGAAAAGGGCGAATTTTGTTTTCCGTTCGGACCACCACCCTCACGAGAATGGCCAGACGACCAAACCCAATCGAATTGACCAAGAGTTCAACACAGACCTTCAGCCATGACGTCAAACCACCTGATCGCGACACCAACAACGCCGACACGGCACGGTTTCCGAAGCGAAGAATCACTAAAATTCCACCCTAAGGTCTAAACAAGCTAAATCACGCGATTTAACCCAAACTCAGACTCCTAAATTCAAGCAATGTATACTTTAACTCACAAATGATTGAATCATTGATCCTATTGATCTCCGCATTGATCTCGGCCTCGAACTCCGCGAAGTTCCGGTGCGTGGAGCCCAAGGGGCTGGCCGGCTCTCCGCTCGTTGTCGAAGAAGCCGCAGACCTCGACGAGTGGCTTGGACTCGAAGATTCCTTTCAAAAAAATCAAAGGGACCACACCCTGCGCATTTGCGGGGCGACTAAGGGCTGTGGAACCCAATCGAATTGCCTGCCAGTTTTGGGACACAACGCGACGCCCTTCTACCGACTGGGGAAATTTCAGAAGCTGCCTGTACGCATCAAACACGCCCCTACTCGATTCCTCCTGGAGGCCTGGAATGACGGGCTGGAGGCCGGCGAATTCGCCCGATCACTCGGATCCATTCAAATTCTGTCACAAACGACCGATGGCCATTACCGCGCCGAATTCGGAGCCATTCTCCTCTCTGAGCAATCCCAGGTGCAGATCGTGTCCGACAGCCTCCTGGTGGTGGCGAGCTTCCGATGGGGAAAGGACGAAACGAGATACGCCCCACACCATTTCTGGATCCGCGCCTGGAACCTGAACCAACCTCTAGCCCCGGAAACTCCCGCGATCGCTTACCAGACCAAATCGCGTTATCGGAGCTTCGACGACGTGGACACATTGGATGTGATTTCGCATGAACACAAGGTCGTGATCAAAGCATTCGCCAAGACCGCCAAGCTCGCCGAACAGAGATCCAGATTATCACGGCTTCATGCTCGTTTTGATTCCAAGGTTAAAAGCCTGCCGGAGGCAATCCAATTCCCCTCAGGCTTGGACTCCCTACTTTTGGCAATCGAAGCATCACCCTCCAAATGGAAGGGCACTGAAGTCGATTCTCTGCTCCCGGAAGAAGTCCATCGAGAATGGATAGACTCCACAAAGCAGAATATCCTCCACACCCTCAATTGCTTCGCCGAGGACGATTCATCCAGGAACCATTTCGTCGCAAGTTATCTCAAAAAAGGCCGCGATTCATCCTTTAGAAACCAATTGCATGCGTTCCTCAAAGATTCCACAAGAACACCTTTTTCCTCCCCCTGTTCAGACCGCTCTGCGAAGCGTCACTTTAAGACCTATCCATTTATCAACAACTGGTTTTTAATTCCTTATGAACAATTCGGAGTGAGCCATCTCAGTTCTCCAGATTTAATCCACGCCTACGACGTTCAATTTGACGGCAGAAGCGGCCGACTGGCGTCGCGTCTAGATACAAGAGACTTCCAATCTCAGGACTCCATTTACAATCAGCTGCTCGACAGTCTGTTGCAATATTCCATCGACCAAGTTTCGAACAATTCAGACACAGCCAGCTTCAATCCGATCTTGTCTGAGCTAGCTGTTTGGATGGCCATGGTTTATTCAAAACGGGATCATTACCCTCAGTCAGCCAAATTCATGGACATTTCTTTCGCCATGCGCAGCAAAATGCCTGAAACCTTGCGAAAACATTTCAGTAGACTCGATGAAAACAATGATTTTATTTTCCGAGCATACCTGTTCGAAAAGTGCGGAGAATTGGATAGCGCCATCCAGTTACTGCTGCCGATCTACGACCAATCGATAAATACCCAATTGATGCGAATGCTTCGACTTCGATACTCGCAAAAAGAAATCGCTGACTCCTTCGATTTTGCCTTGGAAAACATTGACTGGCGCAAGGATGCCACCCTTTCACCCACAACGAGATACAGGGCAAATTCTATCTATGAATACCACCGGATCAAGCAATATCCCGGCGTTGTTCAGCTTTTTGGGGTTAATATCGGGCTAAATGATCATGGTGTTGGTGACATCCTACACCCTTCCCGAGAATCACTTCTCTATGGGTTTAAATTTTCCGATTTCTACCAGATTCTTTATTGTGGGACAGGAGAGAAGAAGACCGATGGACCTAACGCCGATTGATTTTGAATGATCCAGAGATTCCTGAATTCGCACTTCTACCGGAACCTCCGGTGCAGGCCATCAACGGACAATTCTGGTGGAGGTTTGATCCTTTGACTTCCGTTTTTCTCGGCGTACCAATCGGACAATCGCTTCCAAATGAGGGCTCCCGCAGACTTGGTACTTGGCCGCATAGAGCTTTTCCAAGCCTTGGAAGCCCCGCTCCCGCGGCAATTGCAGTACGCGAGCTTGTTCCAAGTCGACTTATTTGGGGATGGATCGTTTCTGTGTAACCGTTCAGCCCCCTCTCTTGCCTAAGTCCTGATTTTGTCGCACCTTACGTATGTGGAGCCGACGACAGAATTTGAGCGCCAACTGCTTGCTCGTAACTCCGAGCTTGAACAGCTTCTCAAAGCCGCATTGGATGCCAATGCCGAGCTCACCAGGCGCTTGATCGCTGCGGAATCCCGCATTCTAGAGCTTGAGGCACAGCTTCGCACCAACTCCCGAAACAGCTCCAAACCCCCGAGCACAGATGGCTTTCGACGGGCAACTCCTCCCAAGCAGGTGACCGGACGGAAACCTGGCGGCCAACCAGGCCACAAGGGCGTTACCAAGGATTTTGTCCCCGAAGACCTGGTCGATAGACTTGTGGATTTGGATCCATCCAAGTGCGTCCACTGTAGCACCCCGCTGGAGGATGCACCTCGATTGGATGCCGAAGTCCGTCAGATTACCGAGCTTCCTCCTGCCAAGCCCGTGGTGACGCAATTCAAGCTCTACCGGAAGCGTTGTCCCAAATGCGGAGGATTCAGCCGTGCGAAACTTCCAGTGGGATCGCCCACAGGTGGTTTTGGTCCAGGTCTTCAGGCCATGGTCGCTTTGCTTTCGTCTCAATATTGCTTGAGCCGCCGCGACGTATCGGACCTGCTCCTATCGGTTGTTGACATCCGCATGGGGATCGCCTCGGTGCAGGCTTGCTGCGAGTCGGTAAGCGATGCGGTAGCTTCGACCCATGGTGATCTTCACGAAGCTCTGAAAACTTCGCCCATCGTACACGCCGACGAGACAGGTTTTGGCGAATGCAATGATTCGCGCATGTGGCTGTGGGCCGGGCAGGCTCCCAACCTCGAAGTGTTCCGGCTTCAACCGGGCCGAGGCCAACTACAAGCCAAAGATCTGTTGGGTGAAGACTTTAGCGGGACCATCCATCGAGATCGATGGCGACCCTACGAGAGTATCAAGAGTGCCCGTTCCCAATTGTGTTGGGCGCACATCCGACGGCATTTCCAGGCCATGGTGGAATCACCCGAAGCGACGGCCACTTATGGTCGCGGCCTCATGGAAACGAGCAACGAGATCTTCCACAATTGGCATCTGTTCCAAGATGGCGAAATCGATCGCGCGAAGCTCGTCCTAGTCATGGAACCACTTCAAGATCGCATGAGGGCTTGTTTGGAACTGGCTTCGCAAGACGCCAAGGTGGTGTCCAAGGCGCAAGGCATCGCACGCGACCTATTGCGCCAGTGGAAATCCTTGTGGACTTTCATTTTACAACCGGGTGTGGTGCCGACCAACAATGCCGCCGAGCAGGCTGTCCGGAAGGCTGTGCTGTGGCGCAAGGGATCGTTCGGGTGCAACAGCAAAGCAGGATGCCGCTACGTGGAGAGGATGCTGACCTTGATCGGAACAGCAAGGCTTCGGGGAATCAAGCTACTCAGCTGGATGACGCAAGCCGTCAATGCGCACCTACAAGGAGATGACGCGCCTGTGTTCGCGTGATTCAGGGGCTGAACGGTTACAAAAAATATTCACAGGGCGCACCAATTGACTTTCATATCAACCCTCCTCTCCCTCGCCGCCGCCATCGGATGCGACAACACCTTCTGGCGTGCGCTAGACTCCCAGTTCAGAGCAATCGAAAATTCGCCCCCTCCTCAGAACCGCGCCCAGGCACTGCTCGCCATTCACAAGCACGCTCAACTTTTTCAAAAAGGAATGTCGAGAATCGGAGAATTCAACGATCAAGAAGCATTGGATTGGTACCTGGGCCATCAAACGATTTGCCCCACCAACTCCTCGATCTGCGAGCCCATGTCACACTGGATTTCCATCGGCATTCTGCGGCTCGATCAAATCCAGAAAGTCTGCCCCGCAGCATCCGTTAGCATCCATCACAGCGAACTCGAAATTTGGTTTGATGGACCCAAGCAACTACAGCTACTAAGCCCCTATGCTCGCTCTGTGATCTCCACGATCGACCAACTGAACGCGGGCTCCATCGGAGACTCGCGATCAACCCTCTACTGCCAAGCGATCTTAAATCTTGAATCGCTTCTGGCTAGCCAAAAGGCAGCCCCTAGGTGCGACCCAGAGCTGACCGAACTCTCCCCCTCCGTCGGTAGACTCGAAATCTCCCTCAGTATCCTGGGAAAAGAGTCCGTATTCGCTCAGCATCCAGATTTTGTCCGCAATTTTTACAGGTGCTACAAGACTCGCGGTGCCGACTCCAACCTCATCCAGATTTTGCGATGGCGCCTAACTCCACCCGGAAAGCCTCGAACCCTCATCTCGAAGGATCCAAATCGACCAGCTCTCCACGAGTTCTTAGGCTTCCCCAACCCCTGAGCTTTCCATCCTCCCCACCATCCTCCAGCAGTACACCAGCGGGAAACCCGCCAGGCATGCCCACCCCTCTACATGTAGACAACGGCGGCCACTATTACAGGGATGGCTTTCCGAACGGGAATGGACTCCGTAACAACAGCCACAAAGGCCCTCATTGCAACGGCACGGCGCCTAACGGGGATCGTTGCACCATGTTTGGGCTCTAAAATACCGCCGCCAACTAATCTATCAGGATGTTTTGTCCAAATTACCTTTCCGTTCTACAATCTCGAGACCTTACGGACATCCATTCCCGTTGGGAAGGACTCTATTAAATGCGCATTTCTTTTGTGATTTTGGCTCTCGCCACTACCGTATTTCCAAGACCTTTAAAAACTCTCCCAAAGAAGCCAACAATGCTTACTAACCAGATACCTTGGCAATGCGGTACTATATGAGTAAATTTCATGCATGAATAAGCCTCAAACTGACGCGAAGATGGCTGAGATAAAAGAAAATGCTTACCGCTCTGTAAAAACGATATTGAAGCTCATTGAATGCGGCAAGCACCCAAGCTTGAAGAGTATTTACAATGAAGTTTCCGCCACTTTTGATGTTCCTGTTCGGATGCTTGAAAGTCGCATGAAGAAGTTTAGGGAGGGAGGCTGGGAGGCCTTGAATCCTTCCCACGGAGGAAAGTCCCCAGGTGACGATTCCTTGTTGACTGAAGAAAATGAGAAACTGATTCAATCGATCATACTCGATCGGACCCCAGATCAATTGAAAATGCCTTTTGCACTTTGGACCCGCTCTGCGGTTCAAGAGCTGATTGAGCGTGAACTTGGAATCCATCTGTCGATCACTTGTGTTGGTAATTATTTGCGGCGCTGGGGATTCACATGTCAGAGGCCGAAGTTGACTGCCACAGAGCAGAACCGGAAAGGTTCGACAGTGGCTTGAAGATGAGTACCCGGCGATCAGAGCACAGGCCAAAGCTGAAGGCGCCGAGATCTGGTGGGGAGATGAGACTGCAGTGCAAAACACCCCTCATCAGCTGCGAGGCTTTTCTCCACGGGGAAAAACACCTATTCTCAAATCGTTTGGAAAGCGAATTCATCTCACGATGGTTTCCGCTGTCAATAATCAAGGCTTGGTTCGCTTTCGGATGTTCAAAGAGGCAATTAATGTCGAGCGATTTCGTGCGTTTTTGGAATCGATGATCCAAGATGCATCTGGACGCAAAATAATCTTGATTGTTGACAACCTGAGAGTTCATCATGCGAAAGACCTCAGGCCATGGCTGGAATTGAATAGGGATAAAATTGAACTTCGGTTTCTTCCCTCGTATTCTCCAGATCTGAACCCAGACGAATACTTGAATCGCGATATGAAATCACGCCTTGGCTCGCTACCAATGACCAATAGCTCGAACGTTCTTGATAAACGTGTTGAAGGGTACATGTCTCTTCTCAGCGAAGATTGCGACTTGGTCAAAAGCTTCTTCACTTATACTCCTGCTAGGTATGCCGCATGACCGAAGCACAAGAATGCCGGGTTAGTAGTATTCGAATTTTGGAGCCTCCCACACCTGATCCGACGGGCTTGCAGGATTTTTCCGGCTGCGAAAACGAACACCTTGTCGCTCAACAATTCGACGCAATCTCTGACGAGACTTGGGTGTTCAAAGTTGACCAATCAATAGACCTCCGGCACCCACCTTCCAAAAAAAGTTTCATTCTTCAGCAAGAAGGTCAGCGGGGCCAGGATTTGGATCATCGATTATTTGATCGTTTCGGTCACTTCATCATTTTGAATGCGATCACAAACCAAATCGAAGCCTTTCCAAGCAACATGGACATCCGAGAACGAGGCCGCATAGAATTCGACCCCGAACGACGCTTTTTGATTCTTCGGCCGGGAGAAACTCGATCGACCATTCAGCGAGAAGGCTCAATCTCTGAACTTAAATACCCTCCAAAACTCGAAACACCCGGTCCGATCGCCCCAGGAAACTTTGTGGCCTTTGCCACTGCACCTCATGCCATTACAGATCCGCGCCATTTCAAGCTGGGATACGACCTACCACACCACAACGAAGTGGTGGACTCTATTATTAAATCGATTCCTCCACGGACAGCACTCCCAAGAGATTGGTGGGAATCTAAAAAGCCTTGGGCCCCGCTCCGGATCGCGAGTCAGCCGGAAAAGATTGGAATCAACATTTCCTGGCAAAAGCACAGTAAAACCGACCATCAGGTATCCGTTCAATATCATCTTAACATTCTTCCTGGCGATCGCGTCCAATTAAACTTGGATCCGGCCATCACAGCAGGCATGGACATTCCGTCCCACATTAAGACCTTCTACTTGTTTTTACAACGAGTTATCGACCCCCAAATAATTCCCTTGGAAATCCCGATCACACCTCAATCCGATGGCACCTGTTCCGGAGCATTCGTCGTTGATTTGGACCAACTCCAGATCAAAAATCAAGAGTTCGATGCCCTCAACGTTTTCTCGACAAGCCAAGGCTCTTCACCCTTATGGCTGGAGGACTATTCCAGACAGAAGCGGATCCCAGGTAAATTTTGACTTCCCCTCCAGCCACCCCCCGGCAAGCGTTTCGTCCCTTGCCGGAAACCGGCAACCCACTCCCCTCGCCAGGGCCCCCGACTTCGCGCGTCTCGCGCGCCGTCGGGGTCTCGGAGCCAGCCTTTCCGCGCAAGGTTGCGCACCAAAGCGCGATGGCACGAAGCGCGAATCAGGCCTTCCGGGGTTGTAAGGGGTGCAGCCCCCTTACTGGCGGGAGTGCAGAGGGCGTGCCATGACGCCCTTTGCAAAGGCAGTGTGATTTAGATCACAGATTTTTCTCTCCCGCTTGATCATCTTCTCTTCACAAGCCGCGGGGACACCAAGTTTTTGTCCCCATAGCCCCATTCCTGAACCCACACGACCGCCTACCGCCCGTCGTCCTGAAAGGCCATTTTCATGAACCGCCCCAACCCCTTCGGCCCGCACCACCACCGCGACGACCGCGAGCCCATGTTGATGGACATCTCCACTGCCAAGCCCTCGGGAGAGATCAATTGGGATGCCATTGTCGCCAAGACCCAGCAAGGCAAAGTGGCCCCCGGTCAAAAAGCGTACGACACATCCAAGTACCTAAGCCAAGTCCGCGAACAGGATCCCTGGCCCGCCGAGGCCCCCGCCAAGAGCTTCCCGATGATCTTGTCCAACTGCCGCATCCGCGAGGCGGCGCCGGTGGACCTTTCGGGGACAGTGACGGTGCTGTGCGATGTGGAATCCGCCGGCCCCATTACCGAAGCCGACCGCACCCTGAAGCTGGAACTGCGCGTGATCTACCGCGAATCCACCAAGGATTCGGACGAACCCGCTGGAAAGCCGGAATTTGTCACCTTGCAGCCTGTCGCCTTCCAGACCGTGCAGGCCACATTCTCCGTGGAAGGCCTGGCCGATTCCCGCATGGATCCAGGCACCGAGCTGTTCTTGCACGCGAGGGCGATCCACACCCAAAAGAAGCTCACCGCTCGCGCCAAGCCGGTGGCCACCATCGCGGGCCCCACGCGCGCTTCTCGGCTGCGATTGTCGGGGAGGCTGTTCGATCACGACAAATGCTTTCTGCTTCCCGGCGCACTGTCCGCCTTGCGCAAGATCGTCGCGCAGCACCAGAAGCGCCCCACCGGCCCCCTCGTAATCGTGGCCCATCCGGGACCCGATGCTCCAGACACCGCGCTCGCCCTGGCCCGCGCGAAATCCCTTGCGGCCGTCCTCACCAACCGCTGGGACGAGTGGCTTCCGTGGTTCGCGCCGGAAAAGCCCGCCGCATCCCGCTGGGGATGGCGCGAAGCCCAGGTGATCTTGAAGCACATCAAGGTTTATGAAGGCCAGTGCAGTGGCGTGGAAGACGAACCCTCGCACCAGGCTCTGAATGCATTCCAAAAGTCGGTGACCGAGAAAGGCGAGGTCTCCTTGTCAGTTTCTGGCAAACTGGATTCACCCACCCGCAAGGAGTTGTTGCGCGCCTACTTCGGCCAGGAGAAGACCACGCTGGCCAAAGCCCTGGCGCCGCAGGTTTGCGTGTGCGAAGGCGTCGCCCCAAAGCCGCCGGAGAGCAAGGACGTTTTGGCGGAAGCGCATCTGGAGATCTTGTTCTTCGAGCCACGGCTCGACCCCAAACCGCGTGGCGAGCGGGTGCGGCGCGGCGAAAAAACCTATTCCACCTGGCTGGATCGTGTGGATGCCACCGAAGACTTCGAGGTCCATGGGCTGCACATCCAGGTGGTGGACGACGACGATGTGGAGATCTCGGGAGCCAAGGTGCTGCTAGAAGGTCCAGAACGGATCGAGACAAAAACCGACGACCACGGCTGGATCACCATCGACGGGCTATCGCGCGGCACCTACACGGTGCGCGTCACCAACGACGTGGCCGACGATGAGGATGATGTGGTCTGCGAGCTGGAGGTGGTGGTGCCCACGCCGCGAGCGGTGGACCACGAAGTGAAGACGCCGACGCCTGTTGCCACCACCTCGGAACCGGCTCCCCCGGCCGTCTCGTTGGCCGCGCCCTCCCACCTGGCTCCGACTTCGGCGCCAACGGTAGCGCCCTCCGCCCCCATCGCTCCTGCTCCGGCAAGCGTCCCAGCGCCGACACCAGCGGAAGCCCCAGCCGAAGCGGATCCGCCCAAGCCAAAGGGCATCGACATCCCCCTCTTCGAGAGCCACTTCCACGAAAACAGCCACATGCCAAATCTTGTCAACGACGACTTCTTGGAGGCGCTTGCCAGCCTGTCTCATTTCCATTCTGAACATGGCCACTGTACCTTATCCTTGCTTTCTGATGCGAACAGCGAAGCGATGAGCATCAACGGACAAAGGTTGAAGCTGGCTGAAGCCATCATTCACGGCGACGGGAAGGCATGGAGAGAATTCACGCAGCAGGCCACCATTCGTGATGCTCAGTCATTTATGAAATATTTCGGAAGCAAAGGCTGGCACTGTGACCCTGGTCTAGTCGACGGGATCGATGGCCCCAAGACGCAGAACGCTGTTTTTCAATTCCAGCACGGCTGCAACCAAGCCTGGAGCTTGAAACTCAGCACGGACGGAATCTGTGGCCCCAAGACATGGGCCGGAATTCTGGTAGCAGTTCGACACATGATCTCGTGCGAGGTGAACTGATGGATAAAGAAAAAGGAATAGGCGAAATCATCTGGGAGAAGCTCTTCGGCCCTCCACCAAAGCTGAAGAAAGTCGAATTTCGGCCGCTGCCCGCCGTCAACAAGGCTCCCGGCGATGTTGCTGGGGTGAAGGGATATCGTGGACCAAGAAATGGATATGTTTTTCTTGCTGAAACCCTTCCCAATTCAGTCCGTCCGAGTGACCTTGCAGAAGAAACGTGGAGCAACAACACAAAACTTCAGAAAAAACATCATTCTACAATGGTGCGATTTCAAGCACTGCCAGACAGCTTTTTCATCGGCGCCCACGCAAACAGGGAGGCCCTCTTTCGGTACATCGACGCCAATGAGGAGGGTGTTTCTCCCCATGCCGCTTTGAAGGAGTTACAATCAAATGCCGCAGTCAAACAAATGATAAACGAATGCAAATACATCCTGTTTCTTGCATGTAATACGGGAAACGAACTTGATCCTGCGGACAAAAGTCCATGCTTTGCACGCACTTTCGCAAATCTATCCGGCAAGCCATGCTACGCTCCCGAAGGATTTATCCGACTAGTTACTGTCGGCGAAACGGAAGTGGGTAGCGACTACAACGCCATTACCAACGAGCTTGAAGGCCGACCACTTGGTTGGAAATTATTCCTTCCTGAAAATTACAATGGAGCTCCTGTTTCTCCACCAAAAAAAATCTTCAGCGGAGGAAAGGAAGGGGCATGAGCAACAGTCTCGCGCAATGCATTTGCGTTGCCTTATATCTCCTTCCACTTTTTCTTTGGCAATCCGAATCTTTTGCAGCCAACAGTCAAACCCTTTCCAATCAGGATTCCGCCTGGCAATCCTTGAGCAGTGAATTTGAATCGCTGGCTCAACTCGAATCGCCATCTGGCCGTTATTCCGCCCTATGGAGACTTCAGCAACACGGAAAAATTTTCCGTCGAGCATGCACTCTCCTTGGCGATTCACAAAAACCATTTGGTAAAGAATTAATCAAATCACACTTATCCCCCTGTAGAAGTCTCTCCTCGACTTGCAAAATTTTGCTTCACTCAAACCCTCTTTCCAAAGAATCAAGCCGATTGCTTCAAAGCGCTTGCCCCACGTGCCGCTTCGCTGAATCAGACAGTTCTGTCTGGACCATTTTCCACTCAACCGTTGAAAATGGAGTCATTAAGGATGACTCGTTTCGTGACGAACTGGTCAAGTCCTCCCTTAAATTGACCACAAGCTTCGATCAGATCGACACATCCATTTTACGTATCTATTTTCATTTGACATCAGAAACCATCAACAAGCCCAAATACGCAGACTTCCACAGCAACTTTGAGCGCATAATCAAATCTTCCGGATTAGCAAATGGATTTTCTCACCTTTTACCACCTGGCATTATCATCAAGGGGATGAACTCCGATTCACTCCAGGCGCTCCTGAATAACCACTGCCCAGCTTGCACCACTTATTCGGTAGGAGGCCTTCAATCCATTTTCCCCTCCAACCGCTGGTGGAGTCGAAATTTGGATCCGATCTCCTACCAACGATTTTTAGCATATCAGAAAATCATCATCCGTTCACCGGAAGACCTCAGTCACGATTTGACCGAATCATGCTTTTCCCTCGAGAACGGCTATCCGTACACTCCAGCATTCTATACAGCGTACTTCCCTTTGACTGGCTCCATCAACGGCTTACTAAAAAAGCGCTACCGCGCGATCTACAAGTCAAACCATCAGGACCCATGCAAAAATCCCGCCTTCACAAAATTTGCCAGAGAATATATTAAAAGAGGTCGAGATCAGAATTTCAAGCGGTCGCTGAAAACAATTCTATGCGAATAGACGCATTTGTTTTCACGAAGCATCAGCTGCCTTGAATACTTTCAGTGACACATCGCATCAAATAGACGGCGATCACACCTTCCGCGGGAACACTCCTAACCGCCGCACGGCACCGGCCAAGCACACGGATTCGACCCGATCCGCGATCGGCCACTCCTTGTCGCCGGGGTGAACGACCAGGATCCCTTCCAGATCAAGATCGACCAATGCGTTGCGCATCGAAGGGGTCATCCGGGGTGCTGAAGACCACTTGAACTCCACCCCCCACATCTTGCCATCCTGTTCGACCAACAGATCGATTTCCGCTCCTGCGTGGGTCGCCCAGAACCACGCGGGCGCCCCCTGGCGCGCTGCCAGAATCTGCTCCATCGCGAAGCCTTCCCAAAAGGCGCCCAACCGCGGATGCACCTCCATGGCCGCACGATCCCGGCAACCGAGCAAGTAGTGGAGCAATCCCGAATCGCGCCAATACAGCTTGGGCGCCTTGACCAGTCGCTTGCCCAAGTTCGCGTGCCATGGCGGGAGCAGGCGAATCAGGAACGCGTCGTGGAGCAGCTCCAGGTGGCGTTTTACGGAGCGATCGGTGATACCCAGAGACCGCGACAGATCCGAATACCCCAAAATCTGTCCGTGCACGTGCGCAGACATCTGGAGGAACCTATGAAGCTCGAACGGCGAAAGCCGGAAATCGAGTTGGGGCAGGTCCCGCTCGCGCAGGGCTCGGACATATTGCTCGCGCCATGTCCAAGACGAATCGTCGGAGGAGGCGAGGTAGGATCTTGGCAACCCTCCGCGCACCCAGAGGAGATCGCGGTCGGGAGCCTCGAATAGACCAAATCCTGTCAATTCGATATATCGGATCCGTCCAGCCAAGGACTCCGAACTCTGCCGTAGAAGTTCGCCCGAGGCCGATCCCAGGACGACGAATCGAGCCGGGCAACCAGGTCGATCCGCAAGCACACGCAGGTAAGGGAACAGATCGGGCCGGCGCTGGATCTCGTCGAGGATCACCAATCCCTCCCGTGCCGACAATGCAAGGACGGGATCCTCAAGACGCGCCAAATCGGTCGGGTCTTCCAGATCAAAACGATATGCATCCCCCAAAGCTCTGGACAGCGTTGTCTTCCCGCATTGCCGAGGCCCTAAAATCACGACGACCGGGAAGTCCCGCAACGAGTCCAAAATCATCTGATGGAAGACGGCCCGCTCAATCATACCTTGAAAATTCTCCTTTAATCGCGAAATATCAAGATAATCTAATTATTTGTCTTGATATTTCGCAGCCTCTCGCGAGATTTCAAGGCATTCAGATGCCATCCCGATCGCTACCCCCCTAGCGTTCGGGCCCCCTCCATCTTCCCCACCAGTCTCCAGCAGTACACCAGCGGGAGCACTCCGAACACCCCAAACGAACTGTCGATCAGGCGCCAGTAGAACGGTATCCCGCGCAACGGTCCGCAGATCAGGGCCAGCGGAATCACCCCTGCGCAGGCGATCATCCCCACCACCAACGTGGGCCTGGACGTTTGCGGCCGCAGCCAAGCGGGGACAAAAAACAGCGCGATCACGATGTGTCCAAAGGCCAACCAGTCGGTGCCGTAGGCGATCCAAGGATGGGCCGCGTACATCTCCTCCAAGCCAAGTCGAACGGTCACGATCCAATAGGCGATTCCACTCAGTCCAGATGTCGTGGTGAGGTCTCCGAGTCCCACCATTCCTGTGAGCAGGCGCAATTCCCACAGAAGCGGAAAGGCGGTAACCCCACTGGCCACCAGGCAAACGATGAAGAGGGCCAAGACGATGCGAAAGCGGAGGATGGGCATCCTCCAAACCTACCTACCGGGGGTCTCCTTTTCGCCTGCGGCGCGGCTTTTTCCTAATGCGGGTTTTCTTTTTAAAACGGTTTTTCTTTTGCAGGACTTCGTCCTGCGGTCATTTTGCAGGGCTTTGCCCTGCACCGGTTTACAGGAGGACGCTTCACGCTCCTCCTGTACCTCCTCGTGGCAAAGGACCGCTGCGCGGCGGCCCTTTGCAATCCCGCGCGCCAAGGGGTCTCGGGCTCTACGGAGCGGATGCCGCTCCTCCGAATAGCCTCGCCCCCTTGGAACCCCTGCCAATTCGGCCAGCAACAACCCTTTCATCATCACCGGCTACATCTCCCAAATCGAACCAACCTCCCCCACTGCTCTGGTCACTTCACCCGCCAGGGGCCCGACTTCGCGCGTTTCGCGCGCCGTCGGGGTTTCAGGTCCAGCTTTTCGCGCGAGGTTGCGCGGTCGTGCGCGATGGCACGGAGCCCGAATCGGGGAATGCGGGGTTGTAAGGGGGTGCAGCCCCCTTACTGGCGGGAGTGCAGAGGGCGTGCCATGACGCCCTTTGCGAAAGCCACTCCGGACGGCACGTCCGGAAAAACAATCCACACAACGAATGCGGAAAAGCCTCCCAGCCACCGCAGGAGTCGGAAAAACAGCCACTCAGGCTGGCAACCTGAACAGATTCGGAAGGAAAGACACTCTTCGTTGAAGCACTCGAACGAGAAACCCCACCGGAGGTGATCTAGCTTTGACACCCTTCCACCTCCAGCCCACCGAGCCTCATCTGTCCATGCGCCTTTATATCGCGGAGAAACCATCGGTGGCCCGGGTGCTGGCCACGGAGCTGGGGCAGACCAAGAAGGGCGACGGCTGGCTGCAGTGCGGCTCGGATTTTGTCACCTGGGCCTTTGGCCATCTGCTGGAAATGGCCATGCCGGAAGCGTACAACCCTGGCTTCGCCAAGTGGCGCGCGGATGATCTGCCGATCGTTCCTGCCGACTGGAAGATGCTGCCGAAAAACGACGAAGGCGCGAAAAAGCAGTTGGAACTGGTGGGGCGCATGCTCAAGGCTGCCACCGAGGTGGTCAACGCCGGCGACCCGGATCGCGAAGGGCAGTTGCTGGTGGACGAAATCCTCCAAGCCCACGGATACGCCGGGCCCGTCAAACGGTTTTGGGTGAGCGCCCAAGACAGCGTGTCGATCAAGCGGGGCTTGGCCGCCCTGAAAGACAATGCGGAATTCAAAGGCTTCGCCGATGCGGCTGTGGCGCGGGGACGCGCCGACTGGCTGATCGGGATGAATCTTTCGCGGGCCTTCACGCTTTCTGCTAGAAGAGGCGGGGCCGACAAGACCTTGCTGACGGTGGGCCGTGTGCAGACGCCCACGCTGGCCATGGTGGTCGCGCGCGACCGCGAGATCGAGGCGTTCAAGGCCGTATCGTACATCACGATCACCGCGCTGTTCGAGCACGCCAACGGACCATTCAAAGGCCGATGGAAGCCGGCAGAAGGCCAAGCGGGTCTGGACGAACAAGGTCGGCTTGTGGACGCCGAGCTCGCGAAGACCATCCTGAAGACGATCTCCGGAAAGACGGGAATTGTCACCGGCGTGAAGACGGAGGAAAAATCCGACCCGCCCCCGCGTCCGTTCTCGCTGGGCACCCTCACCTTCGCCGCTTCCAAGCGCTGGGGCTACGGCGCCGAAGAGATTTTGAAGGCCGCGCAGAATCTGTACGAGGCCAAGCTGGTGACCTATCCGCGTACCGACTGCGAGTACTTGCCAGAAAGCCAACACGCCGACGCACCCGCGGTGCTCGCCGCCATGAAGACCACGTTTCCTTCGCTGGCCAAGCTGGTGGACAACGCCGACCCCAAGCGCAAATCGCGCGCCTGGAACGACGAGAAGATCACCGCCCACCACGGCATGATCCCCACCCAGCACCGGGGCAATCCCGGCACCCTGCCGGAGATCGAACAGAACCTGTACCAATTGGTGGCGCGCACCTACCTGGCCCAATTCTACCCGGACCACCAGTACCTGGCCACCGCCGTGCAGGTGGCGGTGGAAGGCTACGACTTCGCCGCCAACGGTCGCGTGGTGACCGAAGCCGGTTGGCAGAAGATCCTCAAGCCGGAAGAGCCCGACGAAAAGAAAGACGACGACGAAGGCCCGCAGCTTCTGCCTGCGATGACAGAAAACGACCCAGTCAAATGCGTGAAGGGCGAGAAGAAGGAAAAGAAGACCAAGCCTCCGCCGCGCTTCACCGAAGGCACGCTGGTGAAGGCCATGGAGAACGTCCACAAGTTCGTGGAAGACCCCGAGCTGAAGAAGCTCCTCAAGGAGGAGGACGGCATCGGGACCCCCGCCACGCGCGCGACCATCATCTCGGAATTGCGGCGGCGACGGTTCATGGAGTCCAAGAAGAAGGCCATCGTGAGCACCGAACTGGGCCGGAGCCTGGTGGATGCGCTTCCAGACGACGTCAAGAGCCCCGTTCTCACCGCCCTGTACGAGCGCGACTTCAAGGAGATCCAGGCGGGCAAGGCGAGCATCGCCGACTTTCTGATCAAGCAAACAGAATTTGTCACCGCCCAGGTGCGGGAAGCGAATTCGAGATCCACTGTGGTGGCGGGTGCGGTGGTGGAAGGCCCCGAGTGTCCGGTGTGCAAAGCGGGGCGACTGCGGCGCATCCCCGGCAAACAGGGCCATTTCTGGAGCTGTTCGCGCTGGCAGGCAGACGCTCCTTGCAAGGCCACCTGGGAAGACGATGACGGAAAACCCGCCTTCCAGGGGCCCAAGGGAAGCGTGCCCTGCCCGGCGTGCAAACAAGGGTATTTGCGGCGCATCGGCTACAAGGACAAGTTCTTCTGGGGCTGCTCACGCTACCGCGAAGGCTGCAAAGGCGCGGCGGAAGACCAAGACGGGAAACCGGTGCTGGCCCAGGAGAAATCGAGATCGACACCTGTGGTGGCACCGGTTTGATCGTTTGAGAAGCCGCTGACTCGGGACCTTCGCCCCCCCGAATGGCCCGCTATCGTGATCGGCAAATCCCCGCAAGAACACCAAGTGCACGATCGGCGTCTTCAACCGAGGCATGGGAAAAATTCAAGCGCGCCCAGCCGAGGTCCGGCGCAGACGGAAAACAGTGCTCGCCGGGTAGGAAGGCGACTCCCGCTTCCAGGGCGAGGTGGGCGATGTCGCGAAGGTCGCGCCCCGGAACAAGGTTGGCCCAGAAGAACAACCCGCCACTCGGCTTGCGGAATTGCGCGTTTGGAAAATGCCGTTTCAGGGACTCGGCAAAGACATCGCACTTGAAACGATATCGCGCACGCAGGTCAGCCAGGCGCTCCTCCCGATTGGGGTCGCATAAATCTGAGAGCACCCAGCCTTGGGCCAATCGGTTGGAATGGAGGTCGGAGGCTTGCTTCAGACGCTCCAGGGGCGTGATCAATTCCTCGCTGCAAGCCAAGAATCCCATGCGCAGTCCCGGCACGAACGATTTCGAAAACGATCCCAAGTAGATCCACGGCGCCTTGCGCAGCCTGGATGCCACCGGCGCGGGCGGCGCCTGGCCCCACCAAAGCTCGCCGTAGGGATCATCCTCCAGAAGCACGCATTCGGTGCGGTGGTCCAGTTCGCTGGCCAGGGCTTCCCTGGCGTCTTCGCTCCACAGCGCACCGGTGGGATTCTGGAAACTCGGGATCACGTAAGCCATCGCAGGATCGCAGCGCCGGAAAGATTCCGTCAAATCTTGTCGAGAAGATCCCTCCGGTCCGATCGCCATCCCCTCCAGTTGTGCCCCGAACAACGAGAAAACCTGCAAGGCCGCCACATAGGTGGGACTCTCGCACAGCACCGATGTCCCTTCCTCCACCAAAAGCTTGGCCGCCAAATCCAGACCTTGTTGCGATCCGTTGAGCACGAGGATGCGCTCTGGCGGGCAACACAGGCCTCGCTTGGCCAGCAGCGCGGAGATCTCCTGGCGCAGATCCAGATCGCCTTCGGTGAGGCCGTATTGGGACCGCTGCGATTCCAACCCCGCAAGCTGGGGAAAGGTGTCCGGATCCGGCAGACCACCGGCCAGGGAGACCACTTGCCGCCCCGTGGCGGCCCGCAGGATTTCCCGCACGGGCGATGCATGCAGTCGAGCGATCCGGGATGCGAATTTCACGTCAGACTCCTTGACTAGATCAATGTGATTGACCTAATATGGACTCCATGGAAGATAAAGTCAACTCCATTGACCATTCTCGCGCCGCCGAACTCAATCGCGCCTTGGAGCTGTTCCATTTCGCCTACCGCGCCTTCACCGCCGGGCCGGACCGGATTTTGGAAGGTCGCGGCCTGCAACGGGTGCACCACCGGATCCTCTATTTTGTCGGTCGCAATCCGGATCTGCCCGTCAATGGCCTGTTGGCCATCTTGGGAGTCACCAAGCAGGCACTGAACGCCCCGTTGCGTCAGCTCCTGGAAATGCGCCTAGTGGACAATCAGCCGGACGCTTCCGATCGCCGCGTGCGCAGGCTGCGGCTCACCGCCGACGGGGCGAAACTGGAAGCGAGCCTTTCCGGCCAACAGCGCAAAGCCATGGAAAAGGTCTTCCGCCGGTGCGGACGTCAAGCCGAACAATCCTGGCGGGACGTGATGGGCGCGATCGGAATGTTCGCGCCTTCCTAAGCTTCTTTAGGGGTTACGTCCCACCAGCGAAATCCGCCTGTTCCTGCCACCACGCACACAGACATCCACACCTGGCTTCTTGGCTCGCGCTCAAGGATGTTGCGCCCGTATGCCTGAACCTGCTCCAGCGCATCCTTCGGTGGATCCTTCTGTTCGAGGACTTTCCCACCAGTGGATCGGGGAAGGTACTTGAACTCGACCACCCATTGCCGCCCCCTGAAACGCCCCTCGGAACGCCCCCGCATTTCCCAGTCGCTACGCCCCGATGGACGATTCACCTCGATCTCGAAAACGAACTGGTCCGACAGGTACCTGGTGCAAAGCTCGAAGAAGGTTGTCCGCACGAAGTTTTCGTTGATCTGGTCGAATGCTTGAGCCGGAATCTGTCCGATATAGGACTTCCAAAAACCACCGAACAATTTTCCCAGATCCAGGTCCTGGCGAAAATCCGCGAAGTATCCGTCGTAGCCTTTGGAAACCTCGATGTTCGCGAGTTGGCTGTAATAGTCGGCAAAAATGGAAGCCAGCGTCTGATTGGGGAAAGCCAAGTAGCGCTCATCCCGGATCGTGAGCATGCCAAGGAAGAACAAACTCATCGCGCAGTGCTCACGCTGGAAAAACCTGGACATGCTGAATTTGTCGCGCAGTTGCCTGGCATCGTAGGGAAGGCCGTCCCCTCGCAACAAATCCTGCATCAATTCCAGAGGCGACCCGCCTGGGAATCCCAAACGTTCGATCCAAGACACATCCGTTTTCACGTTGGGGTCGACCATGTCCTCCGGGTAACTTTTGCGCAAAGCCAGGGACTTCAAGAAGTACGTGAGGATGGTGGAATTGTAGAGCGTTTCCTTGGCATCCGATCGGAATCGGTAGCCGTTGTACCAGCCTCGCACGAGATCGCGCGTGGCCTCCAGCATCGAAGGTTCGATTCCGAAATCATCGAAGACCTGCTCCAGGTAGAGGTCCACCTCGACCTGTGTGAATCCCAGCATCCCGTGCAGCTCCGGTGCCAATGTGGCGACTTCGGCGATGTTGAATCCGCTGGTCAGATCGTCCATCGTGATGGGAAGGACTCCCGTGATGAACACCTTCCCGATGGCACGGCTTTCACAACCGGCCTTGACCACCTTGAAAAAGGAACGAAAGAAACTGTCGCCCGTGGTCAAGTCCTGGTAGATGTCGTTGCGGCCGGAGGTCACGTATTGGTTGGCGAAATTGTCGTATTCATCAACGATCAGATAGATCGGTGGCAGGACCTGAGCGCAACAAGCCTCCAGGATCCGACGCAACATCCCCCCTGCGGGAATCTCGCCAGAACCCAAGTCCACCGTGTCACGAAAAAAGGAAGCGTAGCGGGTCAGGAAGCCCTGGAAGGCGCCTCGGCACACGTCCCGGAAACTCGCTTCCAGATCGCCCAGGTTCGGGGACCCTTGGACCATCGAAAAATTGAGGCGCAGCACAAGGTATTTGTTCTGGTGCCCGGATGGTGCGCGCCCGATGTCCAGATCCCCGAAGAGTGCCTGGAATTTGTCCGCACGGAGAATGTCGTAATAGCATTCCAGAGTGCTGCACCACAAGGTTTTGCCGAAGCGCCGAGGCCGCAAGAACACCGGCACCTGATACTCTTCCAGTGCAGGAATGAAGGCCGTCTTGTCGACATAGGAATAACCTTCTTCGCGGATCTGCTCGAAATTCGCGACCGCGTAGGGCAACTTCCTGGACTTGGAACCATTCATCTTAGCGGGAATCTAGTTCCAGCCGGATGTGCCAGGAAGCCTACCGGTCCGTGACGGTGGAGTCGTGCGAATTGCCGGGTTCGCGTAGCAGTTCTTCGATGCGCGAGTCCACGCCGCTTCTGTGATCGGCCCGGATCGCGCCGTCGGAATCCATCCGCAACGGGACCAGACGCATCCAGGCTTTGCCCAGGTGCAGTTCCTCGCCGGGATGCAAGAGCACGCGATCCACGTATTGGTTGGCCACTTTCACGCCGTTTCGCGAATTGAGGTCGGTGGCGATCGCGATCCCGCCCGGTAGGATTTCCAGCAGCAGGTGCACCTTCGAAACCGAACTGTCGTGGATCACGATGTCGCAGAACGCTCCCCGGCCGACCAACAACATTTCGCCCAACAACAGGACATGGTCCCCTTCGCTGGTTTCCAACCGCACCCCGAAATTCGGACGCGACACCCAACGGGCTCGCCGGTGCGCCTGACCGAGGTCACCGCGTGGATGCGCGGGGAACCCGTGTTGACCCCAGCCACTGTGCCCACGAGGGTCCATGGTCACTGCCACGAATCTGGTCCGAGTGGAGAGAGGGCGTCAAGACCGGTGCGCCCGAAAGGATCCAACCGCAAGATGAAACCCCTGGCGATGGTGGTGGATTGGGTGTGGACTGGAAATATGCCCTCGACTTTCCCGCCGGGAAAGGGGCAAAGGTGACCAGCGGATCAGAAAGAGATGCCCAGCCGGGTTTCCAGGGCGGGACCGACACCGGAGAGGGCCATCTCGGTTCCCGGATCTCCCCAGAACCAATAGCCATTGACCTGCGCCGACACGCCATGGAAGGTGCGCCACGAAAGGGCCAAGGTGGCCAGGCCGGATTTGTCGTCAATATTTGTCAACCCCTGGCCGGTCAAGGTCAGGTCCTGGTGGAGGAATCTGGACACCGACACCATCGCGGCCACATAGGCGGAGCCCATCTGGTTTGGTTTGTACATGCCGTTGAACGCCATGTACTCCAACCCGCTTTGCACCACCGTGGCCCCTGCCGCGGCAGGCGCCAGTCGCAGCAACGCGGCCGGAATGGCCGCCGGCGCCCGACCCGTGGCGGTGAACAGGTCCGTTCCGATCGCATCCGATTGCCAAAAACCCTCGATGTCCAGCCGCAGCCGATCGGGTTGGCCCAACACGGCGAAACCCCGCCCGATCCCGCCACCTGCGCGGACCTGGGAGCGATCGTCGTCGCGGTAGCTGCTCCAATTTCCGTCTTGCAGCCTAGGCCGCGACACCAGGTCTCCGGAAAGCCACATCGCACCCGCCTGCAGGTCCCAACCCAGAAGGCCCGCCGAGCCATCCAAGCCAAGAGCCGTCGGGGCATCCTGCTTGTGCCATCCGGATGCGGCGATTTCCGTGGGTCCGGCCGTGGTCTCCAGTCGCCACGCCACCGCCAGGCTGTCGGAAGCCTGCACTCCGGAAAGGTCGGTGAACACGTAAGCGTTGGCGCGGGTCCCCAAGGGCACCTGCAGCCGAACACCCGTGGCTCCTTCCTTGGCCCCGGCGCGAGGAACCAAGGTTTTGCCTTCCACGTTCACCAGATCCGTGGGGGTCCAGAGGATTCCACGGCCCCATTGCAGCACCTGTTTGCCGGCACGGATCCACGCGTACCCCAGCAGGTTGCCATCGAGGAACGCCTCGCGCAAATAGAATGTGGTGGTGTCGTGGGTGGCGTCGTGGTTGGCTTCCACCATCACCGATGCACGGCTGCCTGTGGAAAGCCTCGCCTGCACCGAGCCATCCACCACCATCGAAAACCCCGCGTCGCTGCCGGAAGTGTCCAGCGAGCGCTCCCGCCAACCCACCTGCGCCACCGCGATGGCGTCCCCGGAAAACGACACCTTGATGCCGGAATCTGTCGCGGAAGCGGAATTTGGCGAGGCCACCGGCGGCAGGCTGTCGCGGAAGAATTCGGCTTCGTCGATGCCTGGCTCGGAAGCGAAGAGCCCACCCAAGCAGACAATTCCCGGCAGGATCACTTGCTCTGGCTCTCCAGCCAGGCCTTGCTGAAGATGGTGGGGTCCAGCTTGCCCACCTTGATCTCGGAAAGGTCCACCAGCGTGCGGTTGCCCTTCTCCACTTCATCCACATGCACCTGCCGCATCGGAACCTGACGTTGGGCCACGAGCTGGTACTTGGTGTAGTATCCGGTGCGCATCAGGGTGCCTTGGCTGGAAAAGGATTGGTCCTTGGCCAGCAGCAGATCGGATTGGCGCACCCACATGGACTTTTTGGGGTAGTCCACATCCGACACGATCGCCCGCACTTCCAATTTCCAGCAGGGAACTCCGCCCACCGTGTCGGCGCGCACCAGCTCCTTGCCCTGCGCATCCTTGGCGGGGGCGTACATCTGGCTCAGGGGGCGGCTCTCGAAGTCCTGGCCCTTGGCATCCGACCCTCCGATGCTCTCGTCGCGGTTCACGTGTTGGAAGGTGCGGGTGTTGCGCCGGTACATCCAGAAGTGTTCTCCCTGGCGCAGGTAGCCGTTGCCGCGGTCGGATTCCGGCGCGGTGATGGCGATCACGAACGATTTGTCCGAGTCTCTGCGGAAGTACTCGCACTTCAGGGATTTGGCCCCCTGTCCGGCGCGATTTTCGGTGATGGCCACTTTGGAGTGGATGTCGGCGCTCAGGGTTTCGTTGGCTTCCAGGGCCTTCAGGATCTTGGCGCCGTCGGGATCCGCGCCCAGGGCGCAGGTGGCGAGGACCAGCACGGCCGAGGCGTGCAACGATTTGGTGGGATGGATCATTCGTGGTGCCTCAATGCGTTTGCGGGAGACAGTTTGGCCGCCTGCGAGGCGGGATTCCAGGCGGCGACCACCGCCATGGCGATGACCAACAGAATTTGTCCAAGCGTGGCCAGGACTTCCGGCACGAACACCAGGTGCCCTCGCACCAGGAGCATGGACAGCGGGTTCCCCTCGATGGGAAAAGTCAGCTGCGAAAGACCGAACATCGCGGCCAAGGCCAGTGCGGTTCCGGCCAAGGCGCTCAGAAAGGAGAGCAATCCGGCTTCCATCAGAAACAACGTGCGCACCTGGGAAGCCTGCATGCCCAGCGATCGCAGCGTCCCGATCTCGCGGGTCCGCTCCCTGACGGTCATGCGCAGGGCGTTCACCACCCCGGTGAGCACCACCAGAAACAAGATCAGCACCGCCACCAGGGTGATCAGGTTCAAGGCATCGGCCAGCTTGATGATCTGCTCGCCGGTTTCGTACATGGTCCGCACCGCCACCACGGGAGCCTTCCAGGAGCGCGCCCCGATCTGCCGCATCTGGTCGCGCACGTCGTCGGTGGTCAGGGCACGATTCATGCGCACCCAGTTGGGCGAAAGCAACGTGTCCAACAGGCTGGAAGCGGCCTTCGCTTGCGCCAATCCTGAATCCAGGCTCTGGGAACGGCGGAAGGAACGGGAGGATTGGAACGCATCCTCTTCCCACAGCACCAAACCTTCGGCTCCTGCGGGGGGCTGCCAGATTCCGGCCAACACGGCGCGGTCGGAGATGGTGTCGCCGCCGCGGGAAATCCCCGACACCACGCGCACGGTGTCGCCCACCTTCACGCCCAGCTCCAGCGCCATCCGCTCAGGAAGCGCCACGACATCGCCTTTCCATGGGATCCCGGCGCCCAGGTAGGACGCCATTCGGGATCGCGCGGCCGAATCCGCCTTGACTCCCGCGGCAACCGCGGTCACTACGGATTTCCCGTTCTCCAAGCGCACCGGCAAGGCGGCGAGTCCGGGCTCGAACATCTTGAAGATGGTGTCGGCCACGATCTTGGCATTGACTGTGGGGTTTTCCAGCGTCAGGTACAGGTACGGGAGGTCGGTGGAATCCATGTCCAGCAGTTGCTTGGCATGGCGCATCGAGACAAAAAACGGCGCCTCCATGAACGCGTTGGAGGGCTGGAAGATCCCCACCAAGGTGAACTTGCCCACCTGCATGCGGCCCCGACTGTCTTGGAACCGCGCGGAGAATCCGTCGCCGGATTTCAGACCCAGGTATTGGGCCTTGCCTTTGGAGAGAATGGCCGGATTGGGAACATCGGTGCGGGTCAAGTCCTTGAAGGCACCCGAGACCATCGGGAAGTTGTCTTCCAGATCGCGCAGTTCGGCTTGGGACATCTGCGCATCCATGTCGGTGCCGATCAGGATCCCGTTGTCGCCCTTGGTCGGGCCCACGATCCGGCTCATGATGCCGATGGTTTCATCCACCTTCTTGACATGCGGGAGCTTGGCGATGCGTTCCTTGAATCCCGCCTCGCCACGCATCGCGGTGCGGTACATGAAGCCGCGGTCGCACACGATCACGCTGGTGTGGCCGGCCACGTAGGTCATCACCCGATCGAAAAGGGTTTGCGAGATGCCCGCCACGAAGCTCGAGGCGAGCACCAGAAAGCACGTGCCCAGCGCCATGGCGCTTCCCAGCAACAGGGCTCGCCGCTTTTGGCGCATGAGGTTTCGGAAGGCGAAATACAGGAGGGTTTTCATCTCAATCCCTCGCGATCGCGTCGAGTGGGGTGATGGAAGCGGCGATCTTCATGGGGTAGAGACTGGCCAGGCACACCACTCCCCCCAGTTCCACCAGGCAAAGCAGGATGTCCAGAGGTCGCAACAGCGGATGGAAGATCTCGCCGCCATAGACCATCTGCAACAGGTCGTTGGTGGTGCTGATGCCCAAATACGGGATGATGCCGACCACCACCACGCCCAGGAAAACCCCCGCTCCACCGAACACCGCCGCCAGGACGGAAGTCTCGGAAAGCATGAGCCGGGCGATGAAGGTGCGAGTGGCGCCCACGGCGCGCATCATGCCAATTTCCGACGCGCGTTCCATGGCCGACATGGCCAGGGTGTTGGCGATCACGATCGCCGCCACCACGAACAGCAACCCCACGAAACCCAGCAACGCGCCACGGATCAAAAGCGCCATCGAGCCGATCACGCCCACCGCCTGGTGCCAGGTCATGGCCCGGGCCGGGAGTTTCCTGGCCTGGAACACGGAGTCCAGACGCCGCACACCCTCTTCCGGGCTGGTGTTGGCGAGCTTCACCAGAAGGAGATTCCAGATGGGATCCACCCCGGCATTCACGTCATTTTCTGTCTTCGCTTGTGTGGAAACCGTTTGGTCGGCAAGATCGCCGTCGGCCAGGAGGGCATCCAGATCTTCGCTTTCCAGGACCTTCGCTTCCGATTCGGAAAGATCCGTGACGACCTCGTCGTTTCTGTGGTATCCCTGCACGCTGCGGTAGGACTCGATGTCGCAAAGCGCGAAGTGGCCCCAGATGGTGTTGAGCGACCGGTATTTGCCCAGCCCCAGAACCTTCAAACGCTGGTCGGAGGCCGACATGGTATTGGAATAGCCCATCAGCACCAGATCGTGCCTGACCTCCGACAACGACAACCGGCGGGCCTCTTCCGGAATCAACAGCGAATCCAACGGACCTTCGGGCGCATAGATCTGTCCCATGGTCTGGAACAGCTGCTCGTTGGCTCCGGTGGGCATCAGCAACCCGGCCTCGCCGGGTTTGGGCAGGTGCCCCGCCTTGACCTGGAACGCTCCTGGAAAGAACGCCTGCCAGTCCTGGAAGTCCACGCCCAGCAAAAACACATAGCCGGGACTGCCTTCATTTTCGTGCAGGGCCAAGGCCAGATTTTTGCCGATCGGCAGACTCTTTTTCACCCACGAAAGTGAATCCACCGCACCTCGCACCGCCTGGATCCGGTAGAGAGGCTCCACCTCCTTGCCCATCATCGACAAAAACACGTTGTCGTCCAACTGCTTGTCGGAGGCCACCACCACGTCGCCCGTGAAACTTTCCACCACTTGGCGCCGCAGTCCGTCTTCCATTCCCGACACCACCCCGTTGCCGAAGGTGAGCAGCAACGCGCCCAAAAACAGGATCCCGCCCACCACCAGGGAACGGCCGCGGTGCCGCCACAGATTGCGCCAGGCCAATCGCCACACCAGCACGGTCAGCCCCCTGCCAACTGGCCGTCGTGGATGCGCACCACGTCTTTGGCGTAACGCAGCACCTGCGGGTCGTGGGTGGAAAAAACAAAGGTGGTGCCGCGCTCCTGGTTCATGGTCTGCATCAGACGCAGGATGCTGTCGCCGGTTTCCGAATCCAGGTTCGCGGTGGGTTCGTCGGCCAACACCAGGTCAGGATCTGTCACCAGAGCCCGCGCGATGGCCACGCGTTGGCGTTGCCCGCCGGAGAGCTCCGCCGGTTTGTGCTGCTCGTGGCCCAGGATTCCCACCGCCTCCAGAAGTTGACGCGCCTTTTCGCGAACCTTGGCCTTGGGCAAAGTTCCCTGCAGCAACAACGGGAATTCCACGTTCTCCAGCGCGGTCAGCACCGGCACCAGATTAAAGGTCTGGAAGATGAACCCGATCTTGCGCAGGCGCAGGAACGTGAGCTCGCGGTCGGAAAGCGACGTGGTTTCGCTGCCGCCCACCTTCACGCTTCCGCTGGTGGCGCTGTCCACGCAACCCACGATGTTCAACAACGTGGTTTTGCCGGAGCCGGAGGGGCCCACCACACTCATCAGAGCGCCTTGGGCGATGTCCATGGACACCCCGCGCAGGGCGTGGACGGTGGTGTTCCCCAGGGGGTAGTTCTTCACCAGGTCACGGATCTCGACAATATTCATGGCGTCGGGCCTTTCGGCGGTGCGATCCCCCGGTGCGGAGGGTCGTCAGAGCGAAGTGAGGCTAGAATGTAGCGTTTCCCTCGCCCCCCGGCACCCGCGCGATTCAATGCAGAAACACAGCCCGGTGCGATAGGTCGCTTTCTCCTGACGCTCGGCACCGGATCAAAACGGTTCCTCGCAAGGTGGCCGGAAGCACCAGCTCTCCTTGGATCGTGGTCCAGCTTTCCAGAATCCGACCCTGAACGGACCTCACTTCCACCGTGACCCGCTTGCCCTTCCAAGACGTAGGCAATGCCAGTTTCCGTCCTTGCAGTTGCATGCGCGGGGCCGGTGGGGCCCTGCCCTCGTGGCGGTTTTGCACCACGCCGGGACGTCCCGCCGCGAAGGTCCCGGAGCGATCCACCACGGCCCACACGGTTTGGGCCAGGGTGTCCAGTCCATGGGTCCCCACCACGGTGTCCGCCGCCTCCCACGGGCGAAGGAGAGGGCTTCCCGGGGCCGCCCAGCTCCACAGCGAAGAATCCCTCCGCAACAGGCCGATCTCGCCCTTTTTCAGATCGGCCCAGGCCTGGCCCGGATCGACCCGTAGGGAAAGGACAAACGGACTGGTGGTCTCCGAGCCCTCTTCCAGCTCCATGCCCCACAGCGTCCAGGCTGCGCTGGCCAAATCAGCATGGCGCGTCCAGTCGGTGGTGATCCATTGGGAAAGGGCTCTGCCGGCCGCGTCGCGACGGACCGTTGCCAGCCCCCCCACAGGATCCGGGCCGAGGTCCCCGCCCCCGAATCCGACAAAACCTGGTAGGATCCCCCCGGCTCGATCCGCATTCCTTTGCCATTTTCCGACCAACCCCAGCGCCTGCGCAACGTCCATTTGCCGGAAAGATCCCCTGATTTGAAGATCTCCCCCGCCAAGATTCCGGAAGGTGCTCCCCAGGACTCGAAGACCACCTTCTGTCCGTCCACGGTGGCCACCACGTACCCGACCTGCCCCAAATCCTGGACCAGGGGCACCTCGCGCGACCACCCGAAGGCGGGGATGTTGTACAGTTCGTCCACCGATGGAACGGAAGGCGGATAGAATTTGAAGGACGCCCCGGAAAGAATGATCTGTTCGATCCGCTCTGCTGGATTGGTCGCACTGGACACCAACGAGTGCTGCAAAATATGGTCGTGGCCGGCCACATACACCTTCACCCCCCGCTTTTGCAGAATCCGGATAAACGCCCCTTGGGAGGCGGTGTCGTAGACCGGTGAGCTCCCAAACAGTTGCTCTGTATGATTGATTCCCAGCAGCGGGTAGTGGCAAAACACGAAGGCTGGGGTGTTCGCGGGCCGCGCTGCCAGCACCGAATCCAGCCAAGTCAACTGGGCCGCGGCAGGCAAACTCACCCCATCAGGGCCTGGGAAGATGTCGATCAGGGCAAATGTGGCGCCCCCATATTGGAAGGCGTAGCTCCTGCCCAAGGCTCCCTCCGGACTGGAAAACCCCGTGCCTACAGCAAACGGGAGTGCCTGGGGGTTGCGGTAAGGATGAAGCTGGGCGCTGTCGGTCCACAAAACCGCGTCTGCGGGAATGGCCCGTTGGATGCCGTCTTGGGTTTGCGGGAACAGTCGAACGAACTCCGCAGCGACATCCGCGGTGGCGTCGTGGTTTCCGCGCACTGGGAAAAATCCGATCCCGCTTTCGTAAAGCTCTTGGGCCCAGGTGGCACGGGAGTGGATGGCATCGAGGGTCGATTCGTCGGCGAGGTCGCCTGTGGCCACCACCAGCTTCACGCCGTGCTGGCGGAACCTGTCGTGGATCTGGTGCAGGAAATCCGCCGCGACCGTGTGCGGATTCCTCCAGCCTCCGATGCTATCCACCGACACGATCTCGATGGAATCGCCTCCCAGTGCGGCAACCAAGGGGCTCCCTAGCGAATCTGCGGGAACGTACCACGCGTAGCGAGGCCATTGGGTGTCGGCGAGGATCCCGAACGACCAAGGCTGGGCACGTGTTTGGGTTGCCAACATCGAAAGCAATCCAACCATTGCCCATCGCAACAGCGGCTGATGAAACAAATACGACATCGTCCTAGAATACGAACGAAACTCGATCTTGATTGTTGGCTATCCGCAAGAAATCGCTCCGTGTCCCGGAGCAAGCCAGCAAGATCAAACCAGCTCGGCTTCCAGCTCTTGGGGGACCAACATCGATTCCACCCTGATGGATTCCATGGAGCGCGACCTGGCTTTGGTGGACCTCACCATTTCCTGGAAGTGGGCGGCCTCTTGTGGGTCGAGCCGCAGCACCTTCAGGAAGACCGGGACCTGCTGCTCGGAAAAGTGCCGGTTCCCCTGGAAGATTTTCACCAAATAACCGGGATCCAAGCCGAGCTTGCGTCCCAGGTACCGGTAAGACATGTACCCATGGGCCTTTTTGGCCTCTTCAAACCATTCCTTGAGGAATGTGCGATAGTCGGTGTGTCTGTAGATGTCGCTCACCGTTAGAACTTAGAGCGCTCTCTCCCGTCGCACCCTCCAACCACCAAAGAAGCGGTGACGATCAGGTCATCACCCACTTGTCCCGGATCGCCCCAAGGGTTTCTGCGTTTCCTTTGGGCAGAACTTGACAGCAAACGAAAAGGCCCTGCGGCAGGGCATGCCACAGGGCCAAAGAACCAGAAAAACGGTGTTGGTTACAGCGAGGGAGCCATGCTGGAGCGAAGGATGGCCTCCTCGGAATGGACTTCCAAAAACTGCACACCGGAAAGGCGGGGCGCGGATTCACCAAGGTCCACCCAGCCGTAGGTGCCCATGGAAGCCGACTTCTGCCACAGGACCTGCCCCTGGGCATTGCGGATCATCACACGAACAGGAACCGTGGCCGAGATCAGGCCATCCGGCATGAAGATGCGCGAACCTTCCCAGCGGATGCGGGTCTCGTGCACCCGGGTGGAGCGAAGCGCATTTTGGGCCACCACAGTGCTCAGCGTGTAGGTCACCTTGGACCCACCCGGTGTGAGCGTCGCTGTCACGACTTCGCCTGCTTTCCAGGCTGCGGTTCCCTGGGCACGGTTGACCACGGGATGTTCAACCACCACATTCACGCCGGTTCCCGTATAGGTCTTTTTGGCGCCACTGGGGCCGGTAAAGACAAGACTCCAAGCGACGGACTTGCTGAAAGCTGCGCCGATCTCGACGGTATCTACTCCCAAAACAAAATCGGTCTTTTTGGTGGACGAGATCACCAAGGCCTTGGTGACCTTGGTGGTGGTGTCGCTCAAGGTCCACGCCGGGTTCTTCGAAATCAGGTAGGCTTTGATGGACTTGCCGGAGGGTGTCAGAGAAGCATCCGTCCATGGATCCAATGTCGTCGGGGGGGCAACATCCGCCATCAGTGCGGCCGAAGTCTCCGCACCTGGGCCTTGGCCTTTGTTCCCCAATGGATTCCCGAGGCTCCAATTGCAGTGGGAAACCCCCGCGGAATTTAGTGCGGTCATCCACTTCGATATGTTCCCTTCGCTGACTGAAACAAATCTGCCGTCACCGGAGGATGGAGACATGCCCCATTCGCTAGCAAAAACGGCATGACCTTTGGCCTCCGCTGCTGCAATTTTATCAATGAATCCTACGTGAGCATCATCGTTGTAGAAATGCAAGGTATATGCGATATTCTTAATATTTTTGTCGACAGAGCCATAAGTGACATCAGGATTCTGCGCCCACGGCGAGTTGCCAATGAGAATCACATTAGCACTGTATTTGCGAATTTCCGTAGAAACCGTGGTGATGTAATTCTCCGAAATTCCACTTGTCGGTTCGTTGAAGATCTCCCAGATGATGTTGGGGGTATTGCCGTAATCTTTTGCCAATTTGCCAAAAAAGGCGGTGGCGGCGGCCGTGTATTCTTCGTGCGCGTGCCAGTCCACAATGATGTACGAGCCCGAGTTGATGGCACCGTTAATCACCTGGCGGATTTTTGCGTCGGCCCCGATCGGGTCATCGATCGCTCCTTTGATGATTGTGCCATTGGAAAGCGGATCCCTATTCTTCACACCGATGGGGGCACGGATGACCGTGTTGTGCCAATTTGTTTGCACGTAGCTAATCACGCTGGGGAGCCAGAATTCGCCTCCCCCAAGGTCGTAGTGCCAAAAGAGGCTCATTCCGCGCAGGGTCACCGGGTTTCCGGCAGAATCCACGAGTTTCGCATTTTTCACAGAAAGGCTGCCGTAGGTTTCTACAGGCGATTTCGCCATCGCCAGCCCCGCCACACAAAGCAGAACCGAGCTCAAAATTTTGAAGTTCATGTTGGTGTTCTCCGATTTGGAAGGCGTTAGGGATTGGGCGACAGCAGGTATCGACGAGAAATCGCCCCGTTGCTGAGTTCCAGCACCTGGATGCCCGGTGCGGCATCCAGCTTGGCGGACACCCGCACGCCCAGCTTGGCAGTTGCCAACTCCACGTTGGCAGCCTGCAGTGTGCGCCCGGTCAGTCCCAGGACCTTCACTTGCACCCGGTCGCCGGCCTGCCATGCGGCGTCTTCGATCTCCAGACCTTCAGCAGTCCAGCGAACCATTCCGTTGCCGCGCACCGACCGAGGGGCCACCGCGGAGTTCTTTGTGACCGTGATCGTCGATTTGCATTTGGGATTGTTCACGGTATCAACACCATTGTAAATCAGGCGGGCATCGACCACTTCCACATCAAACAGCTTGGTCGTGCCTGAGCTTCGTTTGAGGGAATACCATTCCACATTGACCTCGGTGCCCGTCCCGGTGGCAGAAAAGGAGGCGCCGCTGGTTCGCCCCTTGAGCCGCAGGGTCCAAGGGACACTCTTGCTGAGGGTGGCCGTGATTTTGGTGGTTTGTCCAGCCACCGGAACCACCCCAGATGGGGTCTGTTCGATCGAGGCGGGCGTCGCCGTCAAGGCAGCCTTGAAGGAGGCTCCGGTATCCGGGACCACCCAAGGATTTTTCAGGTCATCCCACACATTCCAGGCACGACCGTAAAGAACTAGGGCGCCCATCAAGCCAAGAGATTGTCCGTAGTAGTTCATGTCCGGCGAGCTAGGCGTACCCGTTGTCGAGCTCGTGCCACTGAGGTAAGCCTGGTCAGGTTTGGCATGCATTCCCGAAAAATCTCGAGCCATTGTCTCGAAGGCTGCTTTGGATTTAGCGTCCTTGGATGCTACCGCGATCGCCGCGGTGCCCCACATCGCCCGTGGCATGAATTTTTCGTACTCTTCGGCTCCCTGTGCCCAACCCCACAGGGTTCCATCGATCCGGTACATTCCCGGTTGGTCTGGGTCCACCACAGTCTTGTTCCAAATACTTTTGCACCAGCTCACAGCTTGTGGAAATTTTTCTGGATACCAAAGTGCCGCCATCCCCATGCGATAGGGAACTCGGATGGCATCAAAACCCATGTCGTCGATGTTCGGCGTGGAACTGCAACCGGAGCAACCGGAGGCCCCTCCAGAGGAGTTGGAAAAGTTGCGCGCCATCCCAGAAGCGCTATTGGTCTGTGCGTTGATCAAAGCAAAAGCCGCAGAGGAGCGCTTGGTCCAATCAATGCTGACCCCGTTGGCGTCGCCAAACTCCTTGAACATCGGATGGTAGGCCGGCATATGGTAGGATGGATTCAAGCTACTGCTCTGCCCCGGCCAAGAATAGACGTAACCATTCCCATCAAAGAAGTTCTTGTCCAACGACTGCAATACTGTTTTGGCCTTGGCCTTGTACCCGTTGTCGGTCCAATGATTTTTGTCCACCAAGGCAGAGGCCATGATCAAGGCGGCACAGATGTCTTGGTCTGCGTCACCCGCGAAGTTGTCACCGCCGCCAGGATTGTTGGGATCCCACTTGTACCAACCCTTGGAGGCATTCCAAAATTTGGATTCTGTGGCCTTCCAGATCTCGTCGAAGGCCTTCTGGTCGTTCATCCAAACCGCCAGCAACATGCCGTAGGACTGCCCTTCGGAAATGGGCTTCTTGTTGCCAGAAGGGTCGTTGCCTTGGATCACGCCCCCGACCACGAACCGCTGCAACCAGCCCTTCCAGTAATTCTTCAGTTCTGTGTCCTTGTACGAGTAGGCGGGGTACTTGAGCCCCGGCTCTGGGTAGGGAAGCAGGGCTGCCTCTGATGCCCCGCAGGTCAGGGCGACTGCCCCGATGATCCATCCAAGTGTGCGATTCATAGGTCCCTCGATTGCGATTGAACTGGTTCGGACGCTCTAGTATAAGGCCGGACAACGACTTCGGTGGGTGCTTTTCCGGCAGGATCTGCTGCATCCGCTCCCAAAGAAGGGTCGCCATCTCGCCCCCCGGCGTTCACTCCCTCCCCACAGGCGCCTCCATTCCTGCAGATCTCCGTTGCCAACCAAGCCATCGGTCAGGCTGGAGGCTATCCGTCCGTCCCGAAAGCCCTCCTATGTAAGGCCCAGGTTCTGGACGCCCCGGAATCCATTTCCCTCCTGCACGCAAAAAACCCACTCCGGGATTTCCCCGGAGTGGGTCGATTCTAAATCCTTGTGCGGAGTCGGTCGCTTAGCGAACGACAGCGAAGGACTTGGTCAGGCTGGCGCCATCGCGCTTGCCCACCAAGAAGTACGATCCGCGGGGCAGCGAGAGCGCCACGGTGGGGGCAGGAGCGAAGGAAGTGACCTTCTTGCCGTCCAAAGCAACCACATCAAAGCTCTGGATGCCCTGGTATCCGGAAAGGCTCAGGAGTCCTCCCTGGGAACGCACGGAGAATCCAACAGCCTTCGACTTGTGGTTGCGAGTTCCGGAGACCATGCCGGCCTTGCCGTACAGGGAGACATCCGAAATCCAGAACGAAGCGGAGGCGGTGGAGATCGATTGGAGCGACTGGTCGGTGATCTTCGCTTCCCAGGCCAGCTTGAGGATGTCCGCGGGCACCAGCTCCGATTTGTGGGCCGCTTGCAGGTACGCTGCCTGGTTCAGGTCGGAAGGACGAATGCACGCAACCTTGCCTTCATCGGCGGCCACCAGCTCAGCGACCGGCAACGACACAAAGTGAAGGGCGGTGTCGGAGATCCCCTTCGCGCTCACCTTGAAGTTGATGGTTTCAATGGTGGGGTCAATCGCGACGCCCTTGATCTTGAACCTGATGCCCGTCAGTGCATCCATGCCCGTGACCAATCCGTCGCCGGCAAAGCCCACACCAATGGCGGCCCAGCCCGCGTAATCGTGCCAAACCGTGCCCAGTTTTTTGTTCAAGGACGCTTTTAGAGTCGCGACCCCCGTAAACCCAACTCCACCCTCAGTGATGTCCAGAGTGGCTGTTGAGGAACCCTTGGCTTTGTCGGCCAGGTCGCCAGCCACCGCAGCGCTGCCGGAGTCCGTGAAGGTGTACCAGTAGCCACCGAGCTGATTTTCTTCGTTGCCATCGAGAAATTCGTCCAGAACAGTGGACTTAGTTGCGTCTTCGCATCCTTCCTCGAGAGGATTGGGCCAAGGGGTCTTGGTGACCCCCACAAGAGTGATTTTGCGGATTTCCAGGGTGAGGTTGGACATGGTGGGCCCAACGCATTCATCGCAGGCTTTGCCATCTTGGGTGCCTGCGCTCTTGTACTTGGTCTTGGGGCCGATCTGGACGTTTTTTACTCCCTTCAGCACTTCAGCGAGTTCGGGGTAATCGGCTGGTTTGCTCGTGAGGAACCAACCAGGCAAGGCTATATCAGCTGCATCCACACTCGCTACGGTCCAGTCGGAATGTATCGCTCGAGCCGAATCTCCCTTTATATCATATCCATACACCGTGCCAGCACGGGCAATCTTTTCGGAGTAGGCAGTGGATCCAAAAGTAACAGAAAGCGCATCCGTGATTAATGCGCTGTTTTTGTACTCAAACGTGATCTTGGTGAGTCCGGTAATGTCGTGGCCGGCCCAGTCCGTGGTCAGAGGCTGCATCAAGCCAACGTTGGCGGTGTAGCCTTTGGTGCCATCGGAGGCATAGGTCGCCTCAAAAACAAGTGAGCCAGCTTTTCCGGTCAGGGTGGTGGGGGATTTTGCGCTTCCGAAGGTCTGGGCGCCGTACAGCTTGCGGACTTCGGTGGAGTCGGCGGCCGCGGTTGCGTAGTCTGACAACAGCCAGTCGGCGTGGGCGCCGACGGCGGTCAAGGCGACCGCTGCGGTGAGAAGAGAGAGCTTCTTCATATTGGGTGCTCCTGTGTGGACGATGGACGTGGAGGGTGAGTGCGTGACGAAACGATGACAGAACTTAGAGAGTCTCGCGACAACTCGCAACCACTTTCTGGATATTGGGTTGCGAGTTGTCCGCATTGGGTTCAAAGGCGCGTTGCCTTCCGTTCACTTCACCCGCTCTACGTACGAACCATCGCGGGTATCGATCTTGATCTTCTCGCCGTTTTCCACAAATAGCGGCACCTGGATGGTCGCGCCGGTCTCCAGAGTGGCCGGTTTGAACGGGGTGTTGGTGGTGTCCCCTTTGAGGCCGGGCTCACAGTAGGTGATGAGCAGTTCCACGAAGGTGGGCGGCGACACACCAATGGGCTTGCCCTCGAACATCATCACCGAGCAGACCATTTCCGGCAAAATGAACCGATCCGCACCGTCCATCTGGTCTTTGGTGAGGTCCACTTCCTCGTAGGACTCCTGGTTCATGAAATGCCAGGTGGTGTTGTCCGTGTACAAAAACTGGATGGGGAATTCTTCCACAATCGCCTCTTCCAGAGACTCGCCGGACTTGAAGGTCCGCTCCAGCTGGCGGCCGTCCAGGAGGCTCTTCAGGCGGCAGCGCAAAAACGCCTGGCCCTTGCCCGGCTTGACGAACTCGACTTCGACGAACACGTACGGCACGCCCTCGATCTGGACGCGCATGCGCTTCTTCCACAGATTGGAAGGAATCTGACCCATGGTGACGCTCTCCTGCTGGACTGGTGTAGCCGGGCCAATGTAATTCCCTCCATCGCCGATTGCACCATCCACCTTTGGTGTCGGTGTCCCATTCGTGTATCTTGGCTCCCCATGGATCCGGCTCAACTCATCGATTTCATCCTCCATGTCAACATCTACCTCAAGGATTTCTTCGCGCTCCACGGCGCCTGGATCTATGCCTTGCTGTTTTTGGTGGTGTTCTGCGAAACCGGCTTGGTGGTCACACCCTTTTTGCCCGGCGATTCCTTGATTTTTGCCGCCGGAGCCCTTTCCGCCTCCACTGGTGGCGCGTTGCGACTGGATATTTTGTTTTTGGTGTTCCTCACGGCCCCCCTTCTGGGCGATCAATCCAACTATTGGATCGGGCGTCTTGCTGGCCAGAAAATCCCCTTTTCGCCCAAGGCCCGCTTCCTGAAACAATCCTATCTGGACCAGACCCAGGCCTTCTACGACCGGTTTGGCGGCTGGACCGTGATCGCCGCGCGGTTCGTGCCGATCGTGCGCACGTTTGCCCCGTTCGTGGCGGGCTTGGGGAAAATGCCCTTTGGCAAATACGTGGGGTTCTCGGCGATCGGAACCTTGTTGTGGGTGAGCATCTGCCTCGGGGCAGGCGCGATCTTTGGTAACATCGCCTTTGTGCAGAAGAATTTTTCCACCGTGATCCTCGGGATCGTGGGGGTATCGGTCCTCCCGTTGGCCATCACGGCCATCCGCAAGCGTCTAAAAACCAAACGTCCCTGACTTGTTAGGTATCTTGGCCCGCGTGCACACTCCAACAGACGCTCGCGGACGAACCAAGACCCTTTCCGAACTGACCACGGCCGAACTCCAGAACTGGCTTGCCGACCAAAAGCAGCCCAAGTTCCGTGCCGCCCAGATCCAGGAGTGGCTATGGACACATTTTGCCACCTCTTACGACCAGATGACCAATCTCCCCAAAGACCTCCGTGCCTTGCTGGCAAGCCAGATGAAGCTCGGAGCGCTGGATCAGGTAGATCAACAGGTTTCCTCCGATGGCACCGCCAAGTGGGCCTTCCAGGACGCTGACGGCAAGCGTTTTGAGACCGTCATGATCCCGGAGGAGGATCGGCGGACCGCCTGTGTGAGTTCGCAAGTGGGGTGCGCCATGGGATGCACCTTCTGCCGGACCGCCCAGATGGGCTTTCAGCGCAATCTTTCGCACGGTGAGATTTTGCAACAGGTCGCTCACGTGCGGCGCTATCTACGCGACACCCAACAGCCTCAGCTCACCAACATCGTGTTCATGGGCATGGGCGAGCCGCTGAACAATCTTTCCAATGTGCTGCAAGCATGCGAAGTCATCACGCATCCCAAAGGCCTGGGGATGTCGCCGCGTCGCATCACCATCAGCACATCAGGGTTGATTGCCGGTATCGATCGCTTGGCCGAAGAGGCCCCGCAATACCACCTGGCGATCTCCCTCAACAGCTCCAACGACGAGATGCGCAACAAGGTGATGCCCGTGAACCGCCGCCACCCGATCCACGATCTTCTGTTGGCTGGCGATTCGTGGAGCATCGCGGCCAACTGGCCGATCACCTACGAATACGTTTTGATTGGAGATGTGACCTGCACCAGCCAAGCCGCGCGCGAGCTTGCGGGTTTGCTGGGTGGCCGCCACTGCAAGATCAACCTGATCCCGCTCAACGCCGCCGACGACATCGCCTTGCGTGCCCCGACCCAGGAAGAAATCCTGGACTTCGAGAGCCGGCTGGTGGACGCGGGATTGCAGGTGTATTTGCGAAAGCCCAAGGGCCAGGATATCCTGGCTGCGTGTGGGCAGTTGGCACAGAAAGCAAACTAAAAAGGGAAGGCGCATTGCCTTCCCTCGTGGCAGCCCCGCTGCGATGGCAGGGCGCTTTTGTCTACTTCAGTTGGCCAGCCGGGATTCCAGGGCTTGGAGCCGGTCGCTCTGGCTCTTGATCTGCTTTTCCTGAGCGATGGCATGGAGGGTGAGCTCCTCCACCTTGCGAAGCAGTGTCAGGTTCATCTTGGCCAGATCCATTCCGCCAGCCTCGATTTCCTTGGCGCTGGGCACTTCCGGCAGGTGCTTGTTGGCCTGGGTGTAGGCTTCGACTTCAGCCAACGGGGCCAGCTTGTAATCAGACTCGAACACGTAATCGGGAACGTTCACACCCTGGACCGTCAGGGCGCCGTCGATCTTCACGTCACCGGAAAATTGCGTCGCACCAGCGACTGTGAATTCTCCACCGATCGCCACGCTGTTGGGAAATTCCGCCTTGAAGTCTGTGAGGATCAAACCGGTAAAGTCGAATGACCGGGTGTTTCTAACAATCCTAAAGTCATCGCCAGTTTTGATCGTCCATCCACTGTACTCCTGGCGCCAAATGAGCGAGGTGTTGTTGAGAAGGGTGAAGTTCCCCGCGTTTTCCATCCGGAGTTCGTTTGTATCCAGGATGAGGTTGCTCCCCACGAACGACCCGCTCATCCCTCGCCCACCAGTGATCCCGCCCAATGCCTTGAGGTGACCGCTCGCCACGTAATCGGCGGTGTTCATTTTTCCGGCCACGGCGGCGGTGGTGGCGTAAGAAGCAAGGGCGGCAGTCTTGGCATAGACCGACAAATCTGTGGTCTTGGCGTAGCTGGCGAGAGTGGTGAGCGGCGCGTAGGTGGCCAGCGATGTCGTGGTGGCATAGCCAGCGAGGTCGGTGGACTTCGCGTAACTGGCAAGAGTGGTCAGCGGGGCATAGTTGGCTAGAGAGGTGGCGGTGGCATATCCAGAAAGATCCGTTGTCTTGGCGAACCCAGTCAGGTCGGTGGACTTGGCGTAGGTGGCAAGATCGGTGGACTTGGCGTAGCTGGTCAGGCGCGTGGTGAGCGCGGCGGTGTCCACTTTGCCGCCGATGTTCACGCCGGCAGGAATGCTCGCCTTCACCGCGTTCAATGCGGTAGTGTCGGCTTTGGCGCCCAGTCAATTGGTCAGGGCAGCGGAGGTCGCATAGGCCGCCAAGGAACTGGTCGTGGCAAAATTTGCCAGAGCCCCGGCGGGAGCGTAACCGGCCAGCCGCACGGTGAGTGCGGCGGTGTCCACCTTGCCACCGATGTTCACACCCACGGGAATGCTCGCCTTGACCGCGTTCAGCGCGGTGGTGTCGGCTTTGGCACCCAAAGCAGCGGCAACAGTGCCCGCGGCGGCATAGCCATTCAAGCGGGTGGTGAGCGCGGCGGTGTCCACCTTGCCACCGATGTTCACACTGGCAGGAATGCTTGCCTTCAGGGCGCTGAGGGCGGCAGTGTCTGCTTTGGTGCCCACCGCGCTATCCAAGTACTTGAAGTTTGCGTTGACCAGTTCGGCTTTGGCTGGGTCGCTGATCTTGAATGTGTTGGGTACGCCCGCCACCGAGACGGTGGTCAGTGAGGCAAGCAGCAAGAGGTTGGTGTGCATGGAAGCTCCGGGAGATGGCGGTTGATTGACGCCCTGAAAGTAAATACCTCCGCGATCCCCGAGGCAATCCCCTGCCGTGAGGGAGCGACGGCCTCCGGATGCCCACTTAGTTTCCTGGGGCCCTTCCAGGTGGCTATGGTCACTTTGTCAGCAGGGTTTCCAGGATTTTGGATGCGCTTTTCCTGGGCGATGGCGTGGAGAGTCAGTTCTTCCACCTTGCGCAAAAGCGTGAGGTTCATCTCCGTCAGGTCCAGTCCCCCGGCTTTGATTTCTGCCGCGCTTGGAACATCCGGCAGATGCTTGTTGGCTTGGGTGAAGGATTCCACCTCGCGAAGGGTTGCAAGCTTGTACTCCGGCTCGAAGACATAATCCGGAATGACAGATCCCGCCGCAACGGCGGTGATCTTTCCCGTTACGCGCAAGTTTTTGCCCACCACCAGAGAATCCGTGGTCTTGACGGCGCCACGCAGCGTGATGCCCGTACCCTGCAGGATCTCGAGATGAAAGATGGGGCTCGTGGGACCGCCGCCATACCGGCCGATCCGGAAGCCATCCTCGGAGTTCGCCTCCACGTACCAGGCTGGAAACCCGTAGGAGGTCGCGATGTGTCCGTGTGGAAAGTCAATTGCCCACTCAGCAGCGTGGAACAGCCCTGCTTTGATCTCCGGATCCGTTCCACTCACCGCCACGGAAGTCGGGATCACCGCGCCCGTTTTGCCCACGACCATCACCTCGGAGCGATCTGGTTTGGTCGCCAGGCCCGTGGTGAGCGCCGCAGAGGTCGCGTAGCCGGAAAGCGCCGAGGTCTTCGCGTAATCGCTCAGAGCGGAGGTTTTCGCATAGTCGCCCAATCGGGTGGTGAGCGCTGCGGTATCCACCTCTTTGCCCAATGCGGCGGCCAGTTTGGCCGTATCCACCTTGGCGCCCAAGCCGGTGGTCAGGGTCGCACTGGTCGCGTAGGAAGACAATCCCGTGGTGGCGACGTACTTGGTCAATCGTGTGGTCAAGGCGGCGGTGTCCACCTTGGCGCCCACGATGGAGACAATTCCCAGCACGGCGGATTGATCCGCTTTGTTTTCCAGTTGCTTCGCGTGGTTGTTTACGGCGCTGTCCAGGTACTTGAAGTTCTGGTTCACTTGCGCAGCCTTCGCTCCGCTTCCGGTCTCGAAGGTGACGGGTAGGCCGGCGGCCAAGACGGGCACTTGGAAAAACGCAAAAAGAAGACAAAAGCGCATACAGGGAATCCTTTCAGGGAATTCGAACCATCATAGTTCCAAAAGCAACCCCAGGCGACCGTACATGCGTCCGACCGCAGCCAAACCCACTCCGGCCAGAAGGCTGGAATGGTCGCCCAGCTTGAGGTCAAATCCACCGCCCATTTTCCACATCAGATAGGAATCTTCCAGCACGGGGCGAATCGCGATCCCGGATTCCACGTCCAGGTAGGGCAGGGCTTGGCGCCCCACCGGGAGCCGCACTTGCATGCGAGCATCGATCAGACCCGCTGGCCGACCTGGCACGGCTTCATAGCCAAAGCCGACCCCGGCCGCGACCATTTGGTCCAGCTGGGCCAAGCCATGGAACGACCACGACAGCCGAGGGTTCCATTCTCCCACATGCGAGCCGGATTGAACGAATCCTTCCAGCAAAAGTGGCCGGGCAGACACCCCCATGGCCAGCAACAGGAGAAGGAAAGCCGATCGGATCACGTGAGCGCGGGATGCTGCAAGGTCCATCGGGCGAACTCCTCTTCGTTGGCGGGAAGTTCCTTGGCAGCAAGCCCCAAGGTGCGCACGACATCGGCCTCGAAAACCTGCCAAGCGCCGACCTCGATTTCGCTCTCCAACTGCCCTTGGCCCCAACCGGAATACCCCAAAAAAATGCGGTAGGAGTCAGGTTCGGCCTGATGGAACCGCTTGCCGGGAGATTCCTCCAAAGGGTCGTCTTCCAGCTGCCACGTAAAGTTCCAGTGCCCGCCCATGGTCAGCCCTTTGGCGATCTGTTGGGATTCCGGTGCAGGCTCTTGGCTCCAATCCAGGATCTGGATCTTGTCTTGCTCCACCGGGCCTCCCAGGTGGACCGTGCGGATCCCCCGCATCTCCGGAGGGAGGCTTTCGAAGACCTCGTCCAGCGGCATGTGGGAAACCCGATTGAGTACCAAGCCGTAATCACCATCCTTCTCGTGGGCACACAAAAGGATGATGGTTCCCTGGAAGTTCGGATCCTTGAGAACTTCGTGGCGGGCCACCAAAAACACTCCGGTCCGGAGCTTGGCCAATGCTTCTTCCGCAGAAAATTCCATCAGACTGGAAAGGTAAGCGATTCCGAGCGCGAACCGCGCGATCACCTTCCTTTGCAAGCCCCGGCGAGGGATCGAGCCAGGGAATCGGCTCCAAACGCCATGCGATGCGAGGTGGACAACAGCCATTTCCCGGGAACCACCACCACGCGCCCATCGCGCACCGCGGGAAGATCTTGCAGCGCCTGCGGGAAAGCCTTCATGCCTCCCATGCCTTCCCATCCGCTGCGCAGCACCCAATCCGGGGCCAGTCGCAGGGCATCTTCCACCGAAATCGGTTTGGAGCCGGTAAGTCCCAGCTCGGCAGCGGCGTTCTTGGCCCCGATCCATTCCAACATTTCTCCCACCGTGGAAGAATCCCCCGCCGTGTAGCCGTCCGACCAGTACAACACCCTTGGCTTTCCGGGACACCCACGAGTTTTCTCCCGTGCCGCATTCAAGGTGGAGTCCATCCAGCCCACCAAGCTGTCTCCGGACGCCCCAGAGCCCAATCGCCCTGACACCCTCCGCAAAAATCCACGGACATCTTCAAACGATCGCGGACTTTCCAACACTTCCACCGGAAGACCGGATTGGCGGATGGCGTGCAGAAACGCCGGGTCGTGGAAAGAGCCCAACAGCACCAGGTCCGGCCGCATCGACACGATGCGCTCCAGATCGGGACCGACGCGGGGTTTGGCGGGAAACAGCCCTGCGGCCTCGTGGATTCCCGAGTCGTCGGCCAAGGCCGAGACCGCCAACACCCGCGACGAATCCACCAAGGCCTGCAAGACCACATCGCCGGTGATGGTCACCGATACGATCCGACGGGGAAGGTCCGTCCGGGCAGGCGCCGGCGGATTGCCGCACCCAACCGACAAAACCAGTCCGCTCAGAGCAAGCATGTTCTGGATGGACAAAAATCGCGCCGTTCGTCCTGAGGAGCGCCGCAGGCGCGTCTCGAAGGGCGACGGTGGAGTAGACTGGCGAAGACGATTCATCTTAAATCTTTCGAGAAATTCATTCCCGTCCGCCCTTCGAGACGCGAGGGCAAGCCTCGCTCCTCAGGACGAACGGATTTCCACCGGTTCATTGCCCCCCTTCGTGGACATCCAATCGAATTCATCGGGGAACTCCCAAAACATGGTGGGTCAAGGCGCCAAATTCCGACAAACACAGCAAGGCCCCGTAGATGTCGCCGGTGATCCCGCCCCCGAGCTTGCGAGAGGCCCACCACGCGCCCGCGATCTGTATGCCCAATACGGTGAGGGCTTGGGCGGGGAAGAGCCAGACTGCCGGGGCGCAGGACAATACGGGAAACACCCAACGCCACGCCAGGCCCTTTGCGGACCGGTCCAAGGAGCTTGCGTCCACGGCGCGCGCGTACGGGAACAAGTGGATGGGCACCAGCAGAGCCGCACGCGAAAGGACCGGCAAGGCCACCAAAAAACGCCAATCGACACCCATGGACAAAACTTGCCACATCCCGATCAGCCACAGACCACCAACCCCCAACGCGAACGATCCCATGTGGACGTCCTTGAGGATCTCCAATCGCCGTTGGGGAGTGCGGGGCGCCAACAAGGCGTCGGCGCTGTCCAGCAGGCCATCGAAGTGGAGAAACCCCGTGGCCAGAAGCCCCACCGCCAACAAAACCACCCCGGTCAACCCGGCGGGCGGATTCCAATGCCCCACCAACCAGGCGGCACCGCCCCACAGGCAGCCCAAGGCAAGGCCCACTGCCGGATACCAGACCCGCGAGCGCACGAATTCCTCGGAGGTGGCCACCTTCTGGCCCGGCGCCGGAAAAACCGTCAAAAACGACCAGGCAAGCCAGAATGGACTCATTCCTCTTCCGCCCTTCGAGACGAGGCTGCGCCCCTCCTCAGGACGAACGGACTCTCCCGCTTCGCCGATGGAATCTTCACGTCTCTACATCCCGATGTCGGCGAAGGTCTTCATTCCGGCCAGAATCTGACATGCCGCCCGCATCACGGGGAAGGCCAACACGGCTCCGGTTCCTTCGCCCAGGCGCAGCCCCAGGCGGAACACGGGCTCCAGGCCCAGGTCGCGCAGCTGCCAGGCGTGTCCCGGCTCCATGGACTGATGGCCCGCGAACAAGTACTGCTTGACGGCCGGATCGAGGCGGGAGGCCACCAGCACGCCGGTGGTCACGGGAAAGCCGTCGCACACCAACGGAACGCCTCGGGTGGCGCCTTCCAGGTACACACCTGCGATGGCCGCGATCTCCAGTCCCCCCAGGTGCGCCAGGAGGTCGATGGGATCGGCCGCCGCCAGGTCGCCCAGGACCATCCGCGCGCGGGCCACGGACATGTCGACAATTTTTGCCTTGCGGATCCTCCCCTCGTCGTCCATCCCCGATCCGCGGCCCGTGACCAGGTCCGCATCCAGTCCAAGGATCGCGGCGGTGAGCGCCGAACTGGGCGTGGTGTTCCCGATCCCCATGTCGCCTGCGGCCAGCACCTGCGCCCCCGCGTCGATCGCCCGGCGGGCCGCCTTGCGCCCCAGGTCCAGAGCCTGCATGGCCTCCTCGCGGGTCATGGCCGACTCACGGGCGATGTTTCCCGTACCGGCCCGCACGCGCGGCCCCACCAATCGCGGATGCGTCGGGATTTCCTCCCCTTTGACGCCCGCGTCCACCACCCAGAGGTCGGCGCCGCTGGTGAGCGCGATCTGGTTGATCGCCGCTCCCCCTTCCAGGAAATTCAACGTTTGGATGCGGGTGATGGAATCGGGGAAGGCCGCGACGGATTCCGACGTCACGCCGTGGTCGGCGCAACAGACCACCACGGCCCCTTTGCCCAGCGATGGACGGTCCGTGCGCTGGATGGCCGCGATCCGGTTTCCGATTTCTTCCAGCATCCCCAGCGATCCGGGAATCTTGAGGAGTTGGTTCTGCCGCGCGAGCGCGGCATCAACATGTTTTGGTTCGATGTCAAGAATCATGATGGGTCTTTCAGAGAAAGGCGAGCTCCGGCCACATAGAGCCAGGCTTCCGTGGACGAGGCGACCAGCCGCTGGTTGGCCCATCCCAGCTGGTCGCGGAATTCGCGGGACAATGCGTTGTCGGGGACGATCCCCCAGCCGACTTCGTTGGTGACCACCACCAGGTCCTTGCCCGTTTCGCGCAAGGCTGCAAGCATGTCTTCGACCGGCTGACGGAAATCAGCTTTCGGCTTCTGATCTGGTGTGATTGCTCCGTCCGCCCTTCGAGACGGAGGCTCGCTTCGACCCATCTCGTTGCAGGTCGCCTCCTCCTCAGGACGAACGGAATCGAGTTGGCCTGGAGCAGCCGGATCGCAACCAAAAAGGAGGAGGTTGGTGATCCACAGGTTCATGCAATCCAGCAGCACCACCCGGCCTTTGGCGCGGCGGATGGCGCCCCCAACGTCGAGAGGCTCCTCGATGGTTTCCCAGTCCGATGGGCGATCCGCTTGGTGCGTGCGGATGCGCAGGAGCATTTCTTCGTCAAGCCCTTGGGCCGTGGCGATCACCGTGACGTCCGCTCCACCCCACCGCAAGGACAATTCCTGCGCTGCCGTGGATTTGCCTGCGCGCACGCCTCCGGTGAGAACGGCAAGCCTTGGCGAAGCCCCTTTTCCCTTGGACGTTTTCGATCCCGAAGCGATGGCCTCGAGCACCTTGCGGTCCAGATGATTGTCCACCAGCTCCCCCATTTCCCGGAACGTGGCCTCCAAGGGGTCTTCCGTCGCCCCCCCTTGCCCGAACAGCGCACCGAGGACCGCGGCATCTTCCAGCATCCCGTGCAGATAGGTGCCCAGGACATTCCCGCTTTGGCGAAACAATCCCGCCTGGGACAACGGATCGCATCCCGCCGTGGCGCCGGTGCGGATCTGGTATCCCGACACATCGAGTCCGGAAATGGTTTGCCAGAATCCGTCCATCCGGGGGATGCGCGCACGCAGAGCGCCCACTCTTTTATCCGCGCCGTGGACGGTGGCCAGATCCAGAAGCCCCAGTCCTGTCCCTTCGCCTTCGGTTCCCGCCGGATCCAGGATTTCCCTTCCCAACGCCTGCAGTCCGCCGCAAACCCCCAGCACCGCACGTCCCGCCCGGGCGTGTTCTCCCAGGGCGCGATCCAATCCCCGTTCGCGAAGCCAGGCAAGATCCGAAGGGGCGTTCTTGGAGCCGGGCAGGATCACCAGGTCCAATCCGGCGCACTGGCCGCTCCCGCGCACCAGGACCACTTCCACCCCCGGCCACGCCGCCAGCCGACGGAATTCGTCAAAGTTGGAGATGCGCGGCCAGGCCACGATCCCCACCCGGTGGCGGATCGGGCCGGATGATGATGCACTGAATTGATCCAAGGCCACGGCGTCTTCGTCTGGCAACTGGTGGGCCACGCGAGGCACCACCCCCACCACGTCCACGCCGGTCAGGCGGGCCAGATGCGCCGGACCTGGCGCAAGCAGTTTCGGGTCGCCGCGGAACTTGTTGAGGATGAATCCGTCCAGGTTCCCGCGCAGATCTTCCGGCAACAGCGCCCAGGTGCCGTGCAGATGCGCGAACGATCCGCCGCGATCGATGTCGGAAACCAACAGGCATCGCGCAGCGGATTCACGCGCGCTGTGGAGGTTGGCGAAGTCGCATCCCGCCAAATTGATTTCTGCGGGCGACCCGGCCCCTTCCAGAACCACCAAGTCGTTTTCTGACATCAATTCGCGCAAGGGACCGCGAGCGCGCTCCCACAAAAGCGCGGAACGTCCGCGCCAGTCCATTGCGGACAATTCCCGGTCCACCTGGCCCATCACCACCACTTGGCTTCTGGTGTCGGATTCGGGCTTCAGGAGCACCGGGTTGTGTCTGACCTCGGGGCGCTTGCGGGCGGCCATGGCTTGGAACCACTGGGCGCACCCGATCTCGCCCTCGTCCACCACGCGGGCGTTGTTGGACATGTTCTGCGCCTTGAAGGGGGCCACGCGAAGGCCTTGGTCGGCGTACCAGCGGCAAAGCGCGGTGGCCAAAAAGGACTTGCCGGCATCCGAGGTGCAACCCCAGACCATCAAGGCGCGGGCGGTCATGCGGATACCACCGGCGATTCGCCGAGTCTTAACAAGTCGCTCCGTTCGTCCTGAGGAGCCTCGGAGAGGCGTCTCGAAGGGCGGCGGAGCGAACGTTTGGCGCAGGCGAGATCGCCCAACCATCCGAACACCCCCTTCCCGTTCGCCCTTCGAGACGGCCCGAAGGGCCTCCTCAGGACGAACGGCTCCGGCTCCATCGCGCGCGGCGCGGTCATGCGGGGTCTTCCAAAAGCACGCGCTCGGGCCACTTCACTCGACAAATTTCGGCTTTGTCGGGAAATCGATCCGTGCCGCATTCGGCCAGCACGCAGCGGATCCAGCCGCCGTGGCAGAACACCAGATGCTTGCCGGAAGGGAGACCCGCCAGGAAATCATGGACCCTGGATCGCACCTGCGCGGTGGATTCGCCTCCCGGAGCCTGGAAGTCGGCGAAGGACCGCAATTGGTGTCGCAATTCTTCCCCAACCTCGAAGTAGGTCTTGCCTTCCATCTGTCCAAAGTCCACTTCGCGAAGGCGGATGTCCACATTCGCGTCCGGGAATCCGGCAAGGCGGGCGGTGTGTTCGGTGCGGACCTTGTCGGAGCGCCAGATTCCCTCAAATACGTTGTCGGCCAGCCGCGGCGCCAAGGCGGCGGCCATGGCCGTTCCGGCTTCGGTCAGCGGAGGATCCGACCATCCCGCGTAGCGTCCTTCGGCGTTGTAGGTGGATTCGCCGTGGCGCACCAACCACAGCTCCAGGGACTGGTTCACGGAAGCACCAGAAGCTGTCCGGGGGCCAGACGAGTGGCGTATTCGCCGGTCATGTCGCCCGTCGCAGGGTCGAGGCGATAGACCTTGGGGGACTTGTCGTCGTGGTTTGCGATCCAAAGCGACGCGCCATCGAAAGCGAGATCCCCGACCGCATCGGATTGGGGGAAGAACGACCCGACCTTCTTGGTGGAAAGGTCGATCGGCAGCGCCTTGTATGTGGGGTACTTCACGTACAGCGCCGCCCAGACGCGGTCGTTGGACGTGAACGCCACGCGCGCCGGATCGCCGCCGAGCAGGTCGCCGGAGATGGCGGCGCTCACCACGCCTTTGGCCAGATCCACCACCGCCAAACCGCCGTCCGGTGCGGCTCCGTAGCCGCCCAGACACGCCAAGGCCAGCAGGTCGCCACGCAGATCCACGTCTTCGGGATTGCGGAAGGGCAGGGCGATCCGCTTCTCCACTTTGGATGTGGCGACATCGATCACCAGAACGAGGCTGGAATCTGTTGCTGTCCAATTTTTGTCCAGACGCTGCACCGGCACCACCAGTTTTCCCTTCCAGACCTTGGCCGCCATCATGCGCGGAACGACTGTGCTGGTGTCGGCGAAGGAGGAAAGATCGATGGAGTCGGCCTTGGCGTCCCCGAACGGGATGCCAAGAAGGTGCGAGGAACCGTAGCGAGCCACCCACAGATGGTCGCCCAGACGCGCCACGCCATAGGGATTGGCCGCACCTCCCACGTTCTGGTCCAGGAAGTTCTTGCTCAGATCGGATCCGACGAATCCCGACACGACCCCTTTGGCGCGATCGAGCACATACACGTTCCCGCCCGCCAGATCGATCGCCACGTCCGATCGCGCCGGCATGCCCAGCGACGGATCGTGGGCCTGGACTTTGCCGCAACCGATCAGGTCCAGCGAACTGGATCCTTCGTCGGCTCCCGATCCGAATTTCTGACCCAGTGCCAGTATCCGCGTGCCCTCGGTGCAGGACGTGGCTTCCTCCACCGGGTCTTCTCCACACGAAACCAGCAACGTGCCAGCCATCATCATCCATGCGATCTTCGCGTTCATCTTTCGTTCCTCGTGTTGGTCGGTTTGGAAAATTCGAAATCCAGTCGGATGGAAAAGCGCCTACCCGGTTGGGGCAGGTCCTCCCAATCCTGGGCATGTTCATCCAGGATGTTGTCCACCTGCGCGCTGGCCCCGATCACGCCTCGCTTCCAGCGAAGCCAAGCTCCCAGGTCCAGCTTCCCTTCGCGAAGGTCGGTCGGGCGATTGAGCGCCGAGGCGTAGGTGGAGCCGGCCAAGGACAGGTCCCCTCCGAGGCGCCATCCCCTCCATGGCCCGATGGAAGCATCCATGCCGGATTTCCAAAGCGGAAACCGTTGTGGACGTTTTCCGTCCAAAGCGGGATTGTCGTCGGAGACCCGCGCCGATTGCAGGGACCCCTGCGCGGTGGCTCGGATCCATGAGGTGGACCATCCAGCACGCCCGTCCAACCCGAATGCATCGTATCCAGCCGCATTTCGGTGGGCGACCAGAGGGCTTGCCCCTTTGTGGAAAGTTTCGATCGGATCCATGTACCGTTGCGCCCAACCGGAAATATTCGCGCTCCAATCGCCGCGCTGCGTCTTGGCCCCGAGCTCCAGGGACATGGATCGTTCCGCCAGAAGGTCAGGCGTCTGGAGCGTGTAGCCGTTGTCGCCCATCCACTCGCGAAAATCCGGTGCGCGCTCGCGGTAACTGGAGGCCACCCAGCCCTCCAGGCCCGGCCAGGGCCGTCCCCACAACCGGCCATGCACACGATAGGACTCCCAGGAGGTTTCCATTTCGTCGATTTGCGACACATCCCCCAAGGATTCCGTCCAGTCGCGCGTATCCAGGATCCAGTCCTTGCTCGCCCCCAGTTGGGATCCCCAGCGAGCGGATTCGGATTGACCGTTCCAGACCATCTGGCCACCCCATGTGGCTCTGGTTCCGGACGGAGTCACGGCCACGTCGGCGCTGCCGGTGCTTTCGCGCTCGCTGGTTTCAAGTCGGACATTTCCTGTCACCTCGCCATCCAGCCAGCCACCGCGCTCGCGCGCCAGGGACGCCTTGGCCTTCGCGTCCCACGCCTGTTCGCTGGCGGCGCGATCGACATCCCACCCCGCCGTGCGGTTGGGGTCGTTCCAGGAGGATTTGAACCATCGCGCCGACGCCTCCACGGAGGGCTTGGTTTCCGACTCGCCCACCCATCGGGCGAACCCCAGCGCGGAGGTTCCATCCAGCCTCGCCAGCGGATCGACCCATCCGGGCGCGCTGATCCCGCGACGAGAATCATCCAGCCGCGCCAGGACATCCCACGAGGCGGCGGGGCGCCACCGAAACGCCGCACCGCGCCCTTCGTAATCGTTGTTGGAGAGCCTCACCATGTGGTCATCGGACCTGTTGTACCGGGTCCCGTTGTCCCACGGAAACGGATAGTCGTTTTGGGAAGCCTCCCACCACGCGGAAACGGTGGCGATGCCCTGTTCATCCCCCCACCAGCCACTGGCGCCTTTTTCCCCATAGGAAGCCATGCGCAAGCTGGCGCCTCGTTGCGCCCACCCCGAGCGCGATTGCAGATCGATCCGTGGTGCTCCGAACGCTCCCGCGCTACCGGCTTGGCGAATTTCCACCTTTTCCAGCCCGTCCAGCGGCACCGGCCCCAGGTCCACCACCGATCCGGTCGATCCCCCCATGGGCACACCATCCATCCACACTTCCACCTGTTGGACCGGCGAGGCGTGCAGCGAGGCCGTGGTGTAGCTGCCCAATCCCCCCGCTTGGCGGATCTGTACCCCACTCTCGCGAGACAGCAATCGGGCGAGGTTCGCTGCTCCGGCCAATTCCTCGCGGCCGATGGTGCGCACACCATTTCGGTGCACGGAGGAGGCGACCACGCGCTCCTGCAGCCGTGCTTCCCGAGGTGCGGGAAGGGAGTCCACTGGCGGATTGGCGGAGTCCACCTGGGCCAGTGCCAGGGACGGAGCCATCACGAAAATGGAAGTTGCGATTCGGAACATCCCCGCCTGTTTCCAGAGGCATGGAAGAAAGCCGCTCCTTTTGGAACGGCGCCTCTGGGTAGGTCTCCTGGCTCAGGGCCCCGATTCTCGCCGCCTTCCCGGATCTCTCCAGTGGCTCGTGGCGAATGGGTTTCTCCCTTCACAGTGGCTGGTCCGCTGCCGTCTTTCACGGCATTCCCGGTGCTTGCGCACCTGCATTCATGCAGACCCGAAGGCGGGCAAAGGATAACCAAGCCTGGCGGGGGTGTCAAACGGACCGAGCTGGACGCCGAGGAAATGCCTATTTTCATGCGCGGGCCGCCCAAACGACGGCCGATCTGTCAAATTCTGACAGATATCCGCGCAAAACCCAACCGCAAAGGATTCCCACGATGGCCAAGTATCAAGATGCGACGAAGAAGGAAACCAAGAAGAAGCCGGAAAAGACCCTGAAGGAAAAGCGCGCCGACAAGGCCGCCAAGAAGGCGTCGAAATAAATCGCCTCTGGCCCCTACGATCCCTGTAGGGACGTCCCGTGGGGCGTCTCTACGAAGGATCGTAGGGGCCCCGTGTGGTCATTCTGTACCTGGATGTCTAAATTTACCCGCCTATGGATTACGCCAAGGCTTGCATGGACGAACACCCCTCGAAGGTCAAGCGCGACGAGCGCATCTCCCGCGAGGAGATTCGCCGCCTCTACGACCTTCCCCTGATGGACCTGGTCTATCGCGCCGCGAGCATCCATCGCGAGCACTGGAACCCCAACGACATCCAGATGAGCACGCTGGTGAGCATCAAGACCGGGGCCTGTCCGGAGGACTGCTCCTACTGCACCCAAAGCTCCCGCTACGAGACCGGCCTCAAGTACGAGCCCCTCATGGCGGTGCAAGAAGTGATGAAGCAGGCCCACGAGGCCAAGGCCGCCGGCTCCAACCGCCTCTGCATGGGCGCCGCCTGGCGTGAAGTGAAGGATGGCCCTCAGTTCGACGCCGTCCTGGAAATGGTCAAAGGGGTGAAGAGCCTGGGCATGGAAGCCTGTGTCACGCTGGGGATGCTGAAGGAGCACCAGGCCGCGCGCTTGGCCGAGGTTGGGCTGGATTATTACAACCACAACCTGGACACCTCGCCGGAAAACTATTGCAATGTGATCACCACCCGCACCTTCCAAGATCGCTTGGACACGCTGGAAGCGGTGCGCAAGGCGGGCATCCACGTGTGCTCGGGCGGCATTTTGGGCATGGGCGAGAACCGCGAAGACCGCGTGGGCTTGCTGCATGAACTCGCCAATCTCCCTGAACCTCCCCACTCGGTGCCCATCAACAAGCTGATGCGCATGCCCGGCACCCCCATGGCCGATGCCGAACCGATCGATGACATCGAATTCGTGCGCACCGTGGCTGTGGCGCGCATCATCATGCCCAAGGCGCGGGTGCGGTTGTCGGCCGGTCGCGTGGAAATGACTCCGGCCATGCAGGCGCTGTGTTTTGTGGCGGGCGCCAACTCCATGTTCGCTGGCGAAAAGCTCCTGACCGCCGCCAATCCGGGGCAGGACAAGGACATGGCCATGCTGGAGTCGTTTGGCATGAACGTGGAAGTGTCTCCCTACCAGGACGATCACTGACGCTTTGCGGGTGTTTCGAATGTCGGAACACTTTCCTGGCAACACCTCCCTGGAAACGATCGGGCACCGGCTAGATTCTCTTCCAAGGAATCCACGATGCCAGATCTATTCACCTACACCGAATACAGAAAATTCCTCTCCGACGCCTGGTCGGAAAGGAAAGCGGAAGACCCTCGGTTTTCCCATCGGTTCATCGCGCAGAAGGCTGGCTTCACAAGTTCCGCCTTCTTCGGACGGATCCTGACTGGCGAAGTGAACCTCACGCCCTCCGGCTCGTTGCGGTTGGCGGAGATTTTCCATTTGGGCGCCCAGGAAACCCGGTACTTCGAGCTGCTGGTGCTCTTGGATCAGGCCAAGAGCCACGAAGAGAAGATGCACTTCGCCGACCGCATCGCCAGTTGGCGGCGCATTCCGCTGGCGCAGCTGGAAAGGTCCAAGATCGCCTTCTGTCGCGATTGGCGCGCCGTGGCCATCCTGGAAACACTCGAGCTGGTGGAGCATTCCGACAACCACGAACTTTTGGGCTCGATGCTGCGCCCACCACTGGATGCCAAGACGGTGGAAGAAACCCTCGAGCTGCTTTCCACCTTGGACCTGATCCGTCGCGACCCGGACGGAATTTGGCGAAAAACGGACAGGTTCTTGACCACCGACGAAGCAGACGCCGAGGCGGTCAATGTGTTCCGCAAGGAGACCATCCGCCTTGCCGGAGAAGCGCTGGACCGGTTCGATCGCGAAGATCGCTCCATTTCCACCATCACGGTCACGCTCTCGAAGGCATCCTTCGAACGCGTTCGCGACCGGTTGCGACATCTTCGTCGCGAGATCCTCGAATTGTCTCGCTCGGACGACCAGGCCGACCGCGTGGTGCAGGTCAACCTGCAGGCGTTTCCTCTGGCCCTTCGCGAAGAGGAGACCTCCCCATGAAACGTCTTTTCCCGCTTCTCGCCCTTTGGATCACCTCGTGCGGGGAGGTCAAGACCGGCGGCTTCGAAACCTCCGATCTGCAAGCGCGCGTGCATCGCAAGGACGGCTCCCCGGTCGCTTCCGCCCGGGTGTGGCTGGTCCGCTCGCGCGGCGATTCCGCTCCAGCAATGGCATTGGACAGTTCCTGGACCGATGCCTCCGGGCTCGCCAATTTTCCCGTCCCCGCCGACGGACCGATGGGTCTGGGCCTGGACGTGCAGCGGGAAGATTCCCTTGGCATGGCGCCATTGGCCTTCGGGTCCACATCGAGAGCGTCGGTCCTACTCTCCCCGTCCCACGATCTCAGCATCCCCGCCGATTCCAACGGCGCGCCACGCTGTTTCGTGCCGGGCAGCCATTTCGCTTCCAGGTCGCAGTCCGAAGGCTCCGGCGCCGTGATCTCGCTTCCGCAGGGCACATGGGATCTGGCCATCGCAAGAGGCGCGGCCGCACCGATGGTGACGCCTTTCGTCGTAACCAAGGATTCCGTCGTGGTGGTGCGCCCGCCCGTTTCCGACACGGATACGGGTTTCAGGGAGCCGTTCTTCCCCGAAGGCCCGAACATCTCCATGGATTCGTTCCAGGTCCAGGGGCGCAGGTACGCGGTCGACCGGTCGTTCCTTCCGGGCTGGATCGTCCGCAAGGACACCTTCAGCAATTCAAGCTTCCGGCAAGGCTCTGGAAGCTCGTCTTCCTCCGATTCCGCCTTCCTCACGAGCGGCCCGGCGAGGATCCCCGCCTTTCCGGACACCATCAACGGCCAGATTTTGACAGTATTGGAGTCCGCTCGCCTTCCCGAGACCGGATTCATCGCGATGCGGTTTTTGTTTTCCCAGCCTTTGCCGGCGGATTCCGGCAGGTACCTGCACTTCGAGCTCAACGACGAGCTGGGTTCGGGTGCATTCCTCAACCTGAATCCCCGGATGCGGACGATCTCCGACAGCTTCCAGATCCAGCCCAGGGGCTCCTTCCTCGATTCCGCGCAAGGGATGCAGACTCCGGAACAAAAATTGTCCAGCCAGATCTGGTACTTCTTCTGGACCCCGGGTATCGTCGAGGTCCGCAACTCCGAAGGATTCGTCGGGGTCCTTCGCTCGTCCCAGGACATGGCCGGTCGCCCCACCTTGAAGGTGACGCTCGGAGCTTTCGTGCCGACCCCTTCCTCCCAGGTCAACCTGGTGTCCACCCGACTCTACCTGCCCAGATAACCCCCTCTTGGCCAGGAAGGAGCGCCCTTCCCAGGTCGGAGAACAGCCGCGAGAGCAAACCTCTCGCTCCATCCCCGCGCAGGCTGTCCCTGCCGCGGCCTAACCCAAGGAGTGTCCAAAATGTCGTTACGCAAACCATTCGCGCTACTGGCGGCGACGATGTTCGCCGCCTTCCAAGGTTGCCAAAGCAGCCAAGTGACCGCACCGACCGGAGACCGATCCTCCGAGGGAACGGGCGCGGTCGCCTTCCGACTCTCTCAACAGAATGTCGAGTTCCTGCGCACCCAGGCCTTGTACCTCGAGTTCATAGTGACCGGTCCGGGAATGGACACGATGCGTGGATCCACGATCCTGGACACGGCTCCGATTCGATTGGATGGCATCCCTTGCGGAACCAGAGCGGTCCTGGTGCAAGCCGTCGATCCGGCTGGGGTCGCCTCCTGGTCGGGCTCCGATACGGTGGAAATCGACTACAACCAGACGACCCTCGCCAACATCGTGCTTCGCCGCCCCGTGCGCAGGGGCAACCTGCTGATCGACATTTCCTTGGATTCGGCCTCCAGCCTGGATTCGGCGATTCCTTTCCGATTCATGGATACCGTCTGGACATCGCGCACATCGACCGGCTGGGCCTACGACTCCTACGACTACTGCGAAACTCCGGTCCTGGTCGGATCCACCAACCGCTTCAGGGTCGATTGCCACCACATGACGGTTTTGCCGATTCCCGGCGACACGGTCTGGGCGGACACATTCTGGCGCACCCCGAACCAGGACACCACAGACTGGTGCTACATCCAGAGCGTCGACAGCCTGACCCAGCGCGGGACCTACCGTTGCTACCGCCCCCACTATCTGCCCTACGTCAAACGCGACACGCTCTGGCAGGATTCCACCGTGGGGACGAAATCGCTCGACAAAACCACCTGGTGCCACCCCTCGTTCTGGTCCAGCGATTCGAACGTCTACTGCTTCACGGGTCGCTACAAGAAGCTGCCCGTCGGCACCTGCGAGCGGGTGTCCTACGACAATGGCTTCCCACAAGGGGCCCGGTACAACTGCGCGGATTCCGCCTCTCTGTGGCGATCTCCTTCCGATTCGTAACGCCTGATTCGTTCAGCTTCTCCCGCCTGCCCGCCTCCGCCCCTTCCTCGAGGGCGGGGCGGGCGTTTTCCGTCAAGGAAGCGTTTCCTCGCCGGGAAGCGCAATCGAGGGAACTGGCAAGCAGGTCGCTGGATGCAAGGGGTACCTTCGATTGGGCACAAGGCTCCTTCCGAGGAATCTTGGCTTCGGGGAGAGCGCCTCCCCGGAGTCGCCCCACCCGCCACAAGCCAGGTCGGCCCGCTCAGGGCCTCGACCGAAAGGAACCCTCATGTCCATCCGACACATGCTGTTCGCCGGCGCCATCGCGGCGATTCTCGCCCTCCAATCCTGCCAACCGCAATCCACCGCTTCGGACAACCCGAGCCAGCTTCAGACAAATTCTGGCCACACCGGCTCTCTCGCCTTCCGCCTGCCCGCCGACTTCGTGAAGAACCAACTGGGAGCCGACTACAAGCTCTACGTGAACGTCTACGGCTCCAAGTTGGAGAGGTCGATCTTCCTGGACCTCCCCGCCGACACCAACGACATCTGGGTGCCGAACCTGCGCGCAGGCACCGTGTACGTGAGCCTTTCGTTGGTCAACGACAAGACCCAGCTCAACTACTACGCCAACGACACCGTACGCATCGAGCCCTACAAGCTCAGCCGATTGTCCCTCACCCTGCGGCCGCGCAACGACATCTTCCCCGAGGGGGCGTTGCAGGTCACTGTGAACGTGGACACCACCCATCGCCAGGATTCCAGTGTCTACTGGAAGTGCATGAACTATTCGCAGGACGGCAAGTACTGCTACGACGCTGGCCTGCGCGACACCGCCGTGGTGGGCCCCTGGAACTGCTCGGCTTGGAGCATGGTCAACGGCATGCGCAGCTGCCAGGCGTGGCTTCCGGAAGTGGCCGCCCCCAACACGGACGGGTATTGTGCCAAGCGCATCGAAGGCAGCCCCATGCTCTGCACCCAGACCCGCGACAAATACGATCCGTACTTCAAGCCCTACCAGCCCGACACCTCCGCCGCGTGGTTCCCCAAACCGGAGAAGTGATCCCTCGGGATCCTTTGGCGAGCCACCCGACCTAGATTTCCCGATTGTGGACACCAGTTGGGAACTCTGGGCATCGAAGTGGCAAGCCCAAGCACAAGATTTGGACTCCCGGGGAATGTTCCGTACCCTGGGGCCCCACCCGGAATCCCGCTTTGCCCACAATGACTACCTGGGCCTGCGCCGCGACCCCCGCTTGGTGTCCGGCCTGATCCGGGCCTTGGAGGCGGGATTGCCGCTGACCTCGTCTGGATCCCGGCTTTTGTCTGGCAACCTGGACCTGTTCACCGGTTTCGAGTCCCGCTTCGCCCGTGCCGCGGGTTTCCCCGCTGCTCTCGTGTTCGCCTCCACCTCGGAGGCCAACCGCGCGGCCATTTGCGCCTTGGTGGATCGCCACGATGTGGTGATCCACGACAGTTTGGCCCATGCTTCCCTGATCGACGGCATTTTGCACAGTGGCGCCAAACGCAAGAAATTTGCCCACAACGACCCCGCAGACCTTCGTGCACAGCTGTGTGAGGGAGGCGGGCGAATCCGTTTGGTGGTGACCGAGTCGGTGTTTTCCATGGATGGAGATGTGGCCCCCCTGGCAGATCTTCATCAAGTGTGCAAAGAAGAAGGTGCGCTTCTCTTGGTGGATGAAGCCCACGCGGTGGGATTGTTCGGGGCCAATCGCACAGGTCTTTCCGAAGGCCTCCCCAAAGACCACACCTTCATCGCCTCCACGCAGGGGTTTGGGAAGGGCTTGGCCTCTGCAGGAGGAATTCTCTGCACAGTCCCGGCGGTCTTGGAACGCATCCACAACCTCTCGCGTGCCTTCATCTTCACCACCGCCCCCTCCCCGATAGCCATCAAGGCTGCCGAACTGGCCTGGGACCTGAGCTGTGCAGACATCCAACGGAGATCCCAGTTGGATGCTCTATGTGTGCAATTCGCAGAGGGAATCCAGACCCTGGGCTGGTCTCTCCCCCGCCGAGAGATTCCGACCCCCATCTTCCCCCTCCTCTGTGGGGGCTTGGAGTCGGCGATTCGAGCCTCTGCACAGTTGGCTGCCCAACAGATTTTTCTCCGACCCATCCGCCCGCCGACCGTCCCGGCTGGAACCGAGCGTCTGCGCGCCACGGTCACCGCGGACCTGCACACTTCTGATGTAGACGAATTCTTGGGAGCACTGCGACATGTCTGATCACCCACTTTTGCAGGCGCCCTTCCCCCAATCGGTTTTTGTGACAGGGACTGGCACCGATGTTGGGAAGACACTGTGCAGCGCCATTCTCTGCGCTCTATGGGAAGCGGACTACTGGAAACCGGTCCAAACCGGGCAGGTGATCGACAGCCTGGAAATCCTGCGTTTATCGTCCTGCACACCCATCCATCTTTCCACCATCCACCTGCAAGAGCCGGCGTCCCCACACTGGGCTGCACAGTTGGAAGACTTCCGCATCGATCTGGCCTTATTGCTGGAAGAACACCCCCAAGGTTATTCCCTGGTGATCGAGGGGGCCGGCGGCGCCCTGGTCCCATTGAACGAGTCGGAGGACATGATCGACCTCGCCAAGGGCCTAGGGGTTCCGATGCTAGTGGTGGCTTCCACCGAGCTGGGGACTCTACATCACACCTTGGCCACTGTGCAATGCATTCGGTCTCGCGGGGTGGACGTCGCAGGGGTCTTGCTCAACGGCACCGCTCATGGAGAGAACGCTCGGCAGATCCGCGACCGGGGCCAAGTCAAGATTCTCGGCCGAGTCCCCCCACTGTATCCTGTGGATGCACAGTCCATCCAGGAGCTTTGTCGGCATTGGCTCCACAGCTCTTGGGTAGACCCTTGCACAGAAGAAACACCCCGTTCGCACCCTGCCAAACCAGATCGCACGCTCCAACAGCGTGATGCACAGTGCATCTGGCACCCCTACACTCAGCATCAATCTGCTTTGCCCCCTCTGGAAATCCAATCCGCGCACGGCGCCACTTTGCACACCACCGATGGCTCCGAAATCATCGACGCCGTTTCCAGCTGGTGGGTGTGCAACCATGGACATACCCACCCCCACATTGCTCGAGCCATTTCCCAACAGGCCCGCAATCTTGAACAGGTCATTTTTGCGGGCTGCACCCACGAACCAGGTGTGCAATTAGCAGAACGGCTGCTGCCGTTGCTGCCCGGCCAGATGTCCCGCTTGTTCTATTCCGACAACGGCTCCACCGCCATCGAAGTCGCCATCAAAGCCTGTGTGCAGATGGCCCGCCGAAGAGGTGTGCAGCGTCCACGAGTCGCAGCTCTGGAAGATGCCTACCACGGCGACACCTTCGGGGCCATGGCTGCCGGTGCCCGTTCTGTTTTTTCCGAACCATTCGAGCCCTATTTGTTTGAAGTGGATCGGCTCCCCACCCCGGCTGGCTGCTGGGACCCGGAAAGTTCCAACGCGCACGAGGCCGCCCAAGCCGCTCTGAAGATCCTTGGTGAATGGATGAATTTGCACAGTGGCGAAATCGCTTGTCTGGTGGTGGAGCCACTGATCCAGGGCTCGGCGGGGATGAGGATGTATCCGCGAGCCTATTTGGAAGGCTTGGATCAACTGTGCAAAATGCACACGATCCCGTGGGTCGCCGACGAAGTGTTCACAGGCTTTGGCCGGACCGGCGGTGATTTTGCCTGCCGCAACGTACCGGGGCACCTCGATCTTTATCCTTCGGTGGTGTGCCTTTCCAAGGGTCTCACCGGAGGATTTCTGCCCTTGGGAGCCACGGCCTTTCGTGAGGAAATCTTTCAGGACTTTTTGTCTGAAGACCGCAAAGACGCATTTTTCCATGGCCACTCCTTCACGGGGAACCCTCTGGGATGCGCCGCTGCCCTGGCTGCGCTGGATTTGCTGCAGGACCCCTCTCTTGCAGCGCGATGGAAGAGTTTGGAATCCTGGCAACGCCGTGATCTAGCCCAACTTTCCTCGGAGCATCGCATCGGGGGGGCTCGGGTGTTGGGCACCATCGCTGCGTTCGAGCTTCCCGACGCACCAGGTGGTTACCTCGCCAGCCGCGGACAAACGGTGGCACGCCTCTGCCGAGAAGCCGGAGTCCTGGTGCGGCCTTTAGGCGACACCCTTTATGTGGTGCCGCCCTTCTCGATCCGGGAGTCCCAACTGGCGCGCATCTATGAAGCCCTTGCCGACTCCTTGGAAACGCTCTGACCGCACCGCGTTTTGGCAGAGTGGGTTACCTTGAAAGCACCGAGAGTCCGATCGCATTGTCCAGCAACGCGTTGGCTCTTTGAAGGTCACGCTCCACTCCCACTGTGAAGGATGCCGAACATGAACGGTCCAGATCCCCGCGACGCGCACCCCATGGCAGGCTTTCCCCAGATCTGCTTCATCAAGAACACGATCACCCGCCCGAACATCGAAGTCGGCGACTTCACGTACTACGACGACCCGGAAGATTCGGAAAATTTCGAGCGCAACGTCCTGTACCACTTCCCGTTCATCGGCGACAAGCTGGTGATCGGGAAATTCTGCGCCATCGCGCGGGGCGCCAAGTTCATCATGAACGGCGGCAACCACAAGCTCGACGGCATTTCCACTTTTCCGTTCCAGATCTTCCGCAACGGCTGGGAAAAGGTCCTTCCAGATCTGAAGGACCTGACCTACAAGGGCGATACGGTCATCGGGAACGATGTTTGGATCGGATACGAATCGCTGATCATGCCTGGCGTGAAGATCGGCGACGGCGCCATCATCTCCTCGCGCTCCTTGGTGGTCAAGGATGTGCCCCCCTACACCGTCTACGGCGGCAATCCCGCCAAACTGCTCAAGAAGCGTTTCGACGACGCGACGGTCGCAATCCTCCAGGAGATCCGCTGGTGGGATTGGCCCATCGAAAAGATCAACGCCAACCTCGCGATCATCACCGCCGGCGACATCGGTGCGCTCCAAGAGGCCGCCAAGGCTGCCTGATCGTCCGTCCACCAACGCAAAGACGCCCCGGCGGGGCGTCTCGTTTTTCGTCTCAATGGATCCTGCGCGAAAACAGGCTACCTGCCCATGACCGCGAAGGATTTTGTCAGCGAGGCGCCGTTGCGCCGGGCCGACAGGACATAGGTGCCCTTGGCCAACGCCAGTGGCACCCGGGACGCCGCAGCGAAGCTCGCCACGGTCTTTCCCTGGAGGTTGCGGATCTCCACTTGGCCGATCCCTTCGAGTCCCTCCAGCTGCAACGCTCCATCGCCGTAATGGACGGAAAACGTCTGGCGCCCCAAGTGGCGCAAGCTCTGGCTCACACGCACAGGATCGGCTCCGAACAGCCTCACGTTTCGGATCGAAAACGCCGCACGCGCCGTGTCGATGAAGGGATGGGTCTTGTCGTGAATCTTGGCTTCCCAGGCGAATTTCTCGATGTTGGAGAGATCGAGCCGATGGGAGCGCCCCGAGCCCTGCGGAGGTTTCAAGCTCTCCGGCGTCACGCAAACCGAAGTCGCGCCAGACTTGACGGCGACCGAAAGAGCTTCGGCTTCCGGCACTCCCTTCTCGAACACCTTCAATGACAGGCCGACCCTCGAGCTGAGGGCTTGCGCATGGATCTGGAATTGGATGCCCGTCAGTCCATCGAGATCGATTCCCTCGCCAAGACTTGCCGCGAGCCCAGCCCAGCCAGCTCCGGAATGCCAGACATCGCCGACCTTCTTGTCCAGCGCCGCATCCAAGGACGCCGATCCTCTCACGACAGACAACGCGGCTGACGAGGAACCGATCACCTGCTCGCCTTGCCCCGCTCCCGGGCCGGTCGAATCGGAATAGGAGACCCAGGATCCGCCCAGCCTATTTTGACGGTTTCCGTCCAGGAAGTCGTCCAACACGATCGCATTGGATCCGGAGCAGGAGTCCTTGAGGGAATCCGGTCGGACAACCGCCGTCGGAAAAGCAACCCCGTTCAAGCGGATGTTGCGGATGTCCAAGGTCTGTTGGGTCATGGTCGGCCCGACACACTTGGTGCATCCCCTGTCCCCTTGCACGCCTTGGAGGAGGTATGTCGTCTGCGGGACGATCTGAAGGGAGTGCACGCTGCGCAAAACGGAGTCGAAAGTAGGGAAATCCGCTGGTGCGTCCCACCAGGAAGGAGCATAGAAGTCCATCGCGTCGAGCTGTACAGACTTCCAGATCGTGCTGGGCGCCAACTTCGCGACGCCCGACACATCGTTTTGGTAGATGGTCCCGGCATATTGCTGCTGGGTCGAATAGGCAGAAGAGCCGAAGGCGACCAAGAGTCGATCGGTGATTTTGTCGGTGTTGCGGAATTCGAAGGACAGGCTGGTCAGACCGGAAACATCCACCGAATGCCAATCCGGAAAGATCGGGTGGATCAATCCGACATAGGCGGAGTAGCCTTGGGATTTTGGCTCGGAAGCGATCACCGGCGCCTGGAGTCTCACAAATCCGCCGAACACCGTGGATGTGGCCTGGGAGGCGGGGTTGGCGGCCGATTGGATTCCGTACAACGAGTTCGTTTTGGCAGAATCCGTCGCGGGCAAAGCATAGTCGGAGAGCAAATAACCAGAGGTATCCGGCCCAGGTGGAGGGGGAGGATCCACGACGACCAATGTATCGTTCGGCTCGATCGTTTCTGGTTCGAGTCCAGACAAAGGAGGCTCTCCTGGAAGGCCAACCAGCTCCACTTTCCGGATATCCAGAATCTGCCGGGTCATGGTCGGGCCCACGCACTTGCTGCAAACGATCCCGTTGCTTGCACCGTCCAAATCGTAGGTGCTCCGGGGACGGAACCGGAGGGAATGAACGTTGCGCAGCACCGATTCGATCTCGGGGAAATCCGCTGAGGCGATCCACCAGGTCGGGGTATACATGTCAAGGACCAGCAGTTCTGCCGTTTGCCAGGTGGAAACCACCGACAAAGCCGGCTTCTCCACATAGCCTTCGTGGACCTCCCCGAATTGCATCATCCGTGGCGTGTAGGCACTTGAGCCGAACGAAACCGTCAGAGCTTCTGTGACCGGCGCCGAAAGGCGGTATTCGAAGCGGATCGCATGCAGACCCGTCAGGTTTCGCTCCTTGGCATCCGGTTTCAGAGGATGAATCAGCCCCACATCGGCGGAGTATCCTTCGGTGCTGTCCGAAGCGATCTTCGATGCGTTGAAGCGCACGAAATTTCCGGCGGAATCCGGCCAGACCGACACGTTCGTGGCGGATGCGGCGTTCCCGACTGTCCGGATGCCGTAAATGCGGTTGGACTGGGCGGAGTCCGATGCCGCAATCGCGTATCCCGGCATCAACCAGTCCGCTCGCGCCTTGGTGACGAAAAATGTCAATGCCAGCGATGCCAGCAGCAAACGACCTGTATCGTATTTCCTCATCGGGCCATCCCTCGAACGAACATCGGTCCAGGCGGGCACCTCCCTAACCACGATGGTCCAATTGAAGGGATGCGATCTCTAGGGTGGCTCCAGGTCCGACGTTCCTTCCGAGTGTAAGGTTTCGACCATTCCCATTCTGGCTGCTTTCCAAAAATTGCCCTGACAAAATGTCAGACCCGCCCGGGACCCCTGCCTTTCCATTCCCTCCGAGGAATCGAAAAAAGGCTGGCGGACGATCACGTCCTCCAGCCTTGGAACACCTTCGCGCGGGAGCAAGGATTACGGCTTGGCGTATTCCTTCAGGGCTTCGAGGTTGGTCACCACGATCTCCACCCGTCGATTCATCTCGCGTCCTTCGGCAGACTTGTTGGTCGCCTTGGGCTTGGTGTCACCGTAGCCTTTGGCCGAGACCGTCGATCCGAGTTCCGGGTGGAGACCCGCGAGGTATTTCTTGACCGCCTGGGCGCGGGATTGGGAAAGCTTGAGGTTGGTGCCGGGCTTGCCCTGGTTGTCGGTGTGCCCACCCACCTCGAAGCGAAGTTTGGGGTACTTGACCAGGATCGCTCCGATCAGGTTCAGGTAGGGGCGGGAGGATGCGGTGATGGTCGCCTTGCCCAGCTCGAAATAGACCGCATCCAGGTTCATCATGCCTGTTTTGAGGAAGGATGCCTCCAGGTCTCCGCGCTTGAGACGTTCCTCCTCGATCTGGCGACGCGCATCGGCCAGCGCCAAGGAGTCCTGGCTGGACCGGCGGGCGAGGCTGTCGTTCATGCGGGCCACCTGGTTTTTCGCGTTGTGACGGCAATTGTCCACCGCGATCGAATCGAGCTTGGACTTGTACATCAGCGAGTCCTTGGCCAATTGCGCTTCGCGCACGGCGCCGCGCAAGCTGTCGATGCGCTGTCCGAGCTTCACCCCCTGGGCTTCGCAGTCGACCACCTTCCCCCGCAGCGCCAGCCGTTCCAGGGAATCGTTGCGCCGGATGTCGGCACGATCTCGCTTGACGGAAGCAGCCAGATCGAAGGGGACCGACAAGCCGTAGAAGGCCCTCCAAGGATCCATCGTGTTTCGGAAAGCGACCGGCTGTGGCTCTCCAGGAACGGCGACCGCCGCTTCCTTGCGCTCGCCCCAGGCGCGGACATCCACCCCGGCGAACAACTGGACTTCGGCGGGAAGATGGAACGTGAGCGATCCGGTCGCCCAGGTGCGCTCGCCCAGATCCATGGCATCGAGTCGCGTCCTGGAATGGCCTTCGAAGCCGATGCTCAGGATGGGGTGGGGATCCAACTCCAACGCCGCATCCAACAGCGCGAGATCCTCCGTGCCGGGTTGGATGGAATGGTTCATGCCCTCGTTCAAATGGATCCGCACGGGAAAACTCACCGAACCCCACCGGAAGGTCTGGATCAAACGGACCTGGAAATCGTAACCCGTGCGAGTCTCGAAATAGTTCCACCCGTCTGCCAGAATCTGTCCATTCTTTCTCACTGGAACTTCCGGCGCGCCCGCGGAGGTTCCAGTGACCAATCCCCCCTGGATGGCCAGGCGGAATGAATATGAGGTATCCCATGGCGCGGTCAATTGCAACTGCCCACCCGACGCCCCCCATCCCACGTTGGTCGAAACCCCCAAATCGGCCGGGACGTTGTAGAAGCTCGTCCAGCCGGAAACATCGGCCCAGTCAGACACCCCAAGCCCCAACCCGACGGTGCTTGCGTGGAAATCCGCCCCGTTCAGGAGTGCACCCGGCCGCTCCACCTGGTGGTAACTTCCCTGGACGGAAATCGCCATCGTTCCTTCTCCCAGCGCCTCTCCGGATCGCGTCTGGGTGAGGCCCCGGGTCCCGTTCCAGTGAAACGACTGCGGATAGACGATATCCGAAGCGTATGGCGCGGCCGCAAGCGGCAAAAGCAGGGTCATGAACGAACGCACGTCGACCTCCTGAACGGGCAGTGTGCCAGGAATGAAACAAACTGTCTCCCGACTTGGCCATGACTTCCCGAAGCCCTGCACGGACAACGACCGCCTGGGGCGATCAAGAGGGTAGATTGGAGCCATGTCCGAGTCCTTGCCGAAGGGATCCATGGATCCCATGCCACATCTAACGGAGCGCCAGCGGACTGTTCTCTCGTCCATCGTGCGCCGCTACATCGGCAACGCCGAGCCCGTCGGGTCCCGGCAGGTGAGCAAGGACATCGAGGACGCCCTTTCTCCTGCGACCATCCGCAACGTGATGAGCGACATGGAAGAAATGGGGCTGATCGACCAACCGCACACCTCGGCGGGCAGACAACCTACGGAACGTGGATTCCGCATCTGGGTGGACCAGATGATGCCTTCCACATCCCTTTCGGAACAGGAGCGCATGGTGGTGGACGCCACGCTCTCCGCCGCTCGATCGGAAGACCAATTGCTCGCCGCCGCCGCGCTGGCCTTGGCGGAAATCACACGACTCTTGGGCGTGGCGATCGCACCCGTGTTGGACCAAAGCCGGTTGGATCGGCTGGAATTGGTGCCGGTCGCCGACACCACTCTTTTGTTGGTGGCCAGCTTCGGATCCGGATTGGTCCGCTCGATTTCCGTTGACACCGGGACGGCTCTTTCGCGGGAAGACCTCTCGGACCTGGTCCGGAAGGTCCATCTCACCGCCTTGGGACGAACGCCCCAGGAACTCCAGCGGAACCTCCAAAGCATCGAATCCGGCGAAATCCGCCCGGCGGAAGACCCGCTCCACGACAAGCTCACCGGCCTCATCCTGCGATCCCTGCTGGAGGTCTCCCATCCCGTCCGTTCACACGACGCCTACCTCCAAGGCGTGGGGAACGTGCTGAGCCAACCAGAGATGGGCGAAAGACGCTCTATGGTGAATTTGGTCCAGCTCATGGAGGACCGCTCCATCCTCGCCCAGCTCCTGCAGGACCGGATCGGCCACGAAGGTGCCGCTTGCATCACCATCGGTTCGGAAAACCGGGTGGAGCACCTGCGAAGCCTTTCCCTGGTCACCCGCAACTACCATTTGGGCAATGCCAAGGGGAGCGTTGGCGTGCTTGGCCCCACGCGGATGCATTATCCGAAATTGATCGCCGCCGTGGATTACATCGCCCTGCGCCTTTCCCAAGGCTGATCGCTCACGAAGATCTGACCCCAGAGCGACCCTTCAGGAGACTCGCACTGAAATGCTCGCAGAGTTCCGCCACCTTTGGTGGCAAAGGAATCCTCCCAAGCTGCGACCTGGTTGCTACCATCGAAACCACCTGACTCCTCAACTTGAACCTTCTCCAAGGAACTTCCGCATGAAAATCCATTCTCAGCCATCCAACGAAGCCCCCGCTTCTTCGGCGCCTCCCGCGGATTCCTCCGCGGAGGTCATGGAAATCGACATCTACCGCGCAAGTACGGACCGTTCCAAGCTGATGTCGGTGATCGCCGGCACGGACCTTTCCACTCTTCAGTTTCCCTCCACGCTGGACGAAGATCTGCATTCCGTGCGTCCCTACAAGGCGGGCGTCACTCTCACCCGCGGAACCTCCGCCTTGGGGTTGGACGTGGAGGACATCTTCCGGCAAATTCTCGCGCAAGGGTTCGCGGCCCATGCGCTGAAGGCATCCGGATCGATCGAAATGGGCGTACGGATGGGCGTGCGGCCCGAGTAACTCAGAGCCCCTCTCGGGGCAGCGCAAGGGTCACTCGCGTGCCCTTGCCCAACTCCGACCACAACTCGACCCGGCCTCCCATGGTGAGGATTCCGCTCATCACCGCGTCCATTCCCACCCCTCGACCGGAGAGCTCGGTGACTTCGGCGGCCGTCGAAATACCAGACTGGAAAACCAATTCGATCTTCTGCTGCCACGACATCATGTCGGCTTCCTGAGCCCGGATCGTTCCCGCTTCGATGGCCTTGGCCACCAGTCGATCGCCATCGATGCCTTTGCCGTCGTCCTCCAGCACCAGCTCGACTTCCCTCGCGGAAATCCTGGCGCTCAAGCGAAGGCTCCCTTCCGCCGGCTTGCCCGCGTCCTCGCGCTCCTCCGGCAGCTCGATGGCGTGATCGACCCCGTTGCGCACCAAGTGCACCAAGGCCTCGTCGAAGCGACCCAGGAAATGGGGATCCACCTCCAGATCGGCGGGCACGGTCTGGAACCGGACCTGCTTGTCCAGCCGCTCGGCCAGGCGGCGCACCACGCTCGCGTATTTTTCGGTCAGCCTCGCCAAAGGGATGTTGCGGACTTCCCGGCAAGCCTCGACCAGGCGCGCGGCCTGCGGGGAAAGGCCTCCCTCCCGCGACAAACCCAGCGCCAGATCGCGGATGGACTCCAAGCGCGACTCCGGGATGCGCAGGACCAACTCGTCGCCGCCTGACAATTTCCGCCCCACCGCGCGGATATCCTCGATCGCCTCGGCCATTTCGTCGAGTTTGGCGCGAGCACCCTCGATGGTGGCCTCCGACCGCACCTCGATGGGTGGACGCAGCGCCTCCACCAATTCCTCCGCTTCGTGGGCGATGTGGGTGAGTTTTTCGAATCCGTAGGTGGCGGAGTTCCCCTTGATGGTGTGCAAATCGCGAAACACCGAGGCCACCAGATCCTGGTCGATCGAAAGTGGCCTTCCTTCGGGAAATTCGGCCCGGGCGCGGCGAGCTTCCTCGAGCAATTCCACCAGCCCGGAGCGCAAGGTGACCATCCGCCGTTCGAGATCCTCGAAATAATCCTGGAGGACTTCCGGCAACGTGTTCACCAGCCCCAGGATGGTCTTGACCTCGTTTTCGTGGCGGGCTTTCTCTTCCATCACGATCCGCTCGATGCGGCGCGTTTCCGTCACGTCCTGAGCGAGGATCATGATCTTGGTGAGCTTGTCCTGCTTGTCGAGCATTTTTTGATATGCCACCTGGACGTATTTGGGGTCGTCTGGATCGCCCAGCTGAAGCTCGCGCACCGGTGCGACCTTGGCGAGCTTGTCCCACCGCATGCTCATGTGTTTTTGCACCACCAGATCCACCCAGGCCTTCCAATCCGTCAGGCCCTCCTCGGATAGGTGGAGAGCCTGGTGCACTCCGGACTTGGCGAGATCCTCCACATGAAGGATGGAGCTGGCCTTGCGCGAGTGCTCCGGGTTCACGGTGCCGTCGAGGTTCACCGTCAGGAGTCCCTGGTCGATCGAGTCCAGGATGTCCCTGACTTGGCGCATCTTCTCGTCCACGAGCTCTTCCAGGTGCTCGGTGTACTGGCGGATCCGCTCGCGCATGAGATCGAACACCTCCGCGAGCAATCCGATCTCGTCCGGCCTCTTGATGCCCGATTCGACGGTCATGTCGCCGTCGCGCACCGCCTGCATCTTTCCCGCCAGCAGATTGAGCGGCGCCACCATGCGGACCCCCAGCACGGCCGAAACGAGGATCGTCGCCAGAAGCACCAACCCCATCAGGGCCATCACGCCGTTTCGGGTATCGGCGACAACTGTGTCAATTTCTGACATGGGGTGAAGCGAAACCACGCCGACATGATGGTCGGCGATCCATGCGTAGTTGACCATGTAGCGCTCGCCATCGACGAGCTCGAATTCGGTGGGCGCCGAGATCTTCCAGATGGCCGGCTGCACTCCCTTGATCCCCAGGCTTTCCAGGGTCGCACGGTCATGCAGGAACTTGGGTTGCGGATGGTACAGAACCTGCCCCTTTTCGTCCACCACAAGCACGAATCCCTTTTGGCCCACTCTGGTGTCGGTCAGGTATTGGAACACGCGTCGCATGGAGTACTGGGCCTGCAGGTAACCGGATCCCGTGGCGAGGTTCTGGACCACCACGGCGAACAACCTTGATGGGGAATCGCCGTTCCAGATCACGGGCCCCACGAAGGGCCGGATGGCCTCGACCCGTTCGGCCCAGGCGAAGCGGGAGGTGTCGGAAGCATCGCCGGTCATGCGATTGTCGGCGACGCGCCTTCGGTCCTTGTCGTAGAGGATCAGGTCCTCGCCGGACACGAACAGCGAGGATACCGTGTAGTTTTTCATGAAATCGCCCGCTTGGAGCTTCTCGAACGAGGTCATGGCCGGGGTCGCCGCAAGGAGCGTCAGATCCTGTCCAAATCCGCGGAAGCTCGCCTCCAGGTAGGAAGCCACCGACTTGACGGTGGATTCGTCGGCCGAGTAGGCCTTCTCCACCGCCGCCTTCCCCGCTCGGTTGGAGAAGTACCAGCCGGAAACCCCCATGGCGGCGACCTGCACCGCCACGAGAGCGGCCAGGAAACGAACGACGAAGCGACTTTTGAACGGGATCTTGCGAACCATCGAGGGACTCCTTGCGAACTGCTTAGGCGGACTTGCGACGACTGAGAGCGAATCCGACGCCAGCCAGCACGATCACTCCTGCGACCGCCACCACCGCCCAGGGAACGCCCCCGGCGGAATTTTCGGAAGCGGCACCTTCCACCTTCGCCTCGCCGGAGGATTCCTTGATCTGACCGACGACGACCTTGAAGGAATCCAACGACATCGGTTGCGATTTGGCGCCCAGCGAAGAATCGATGCGGGCATCGTACTGGACCAAGGCTTTGTAGAGCTCTTCGTCGGAGTAGTAGCCGCCTTCACCCAGCATTCCCCATACGTTGGCGAACAGACTGGAAAGCTGCTGTTCGATGCCACCCCACTGGGGGATGCCTGGATATGCCTTGCCCTTGGCGGCGGCCTCGACGATCACCTTGTAGGACGAATCCTTGGCCCAATCCTGGAGCACGGTCTGGTCTGCAGGAATGAACCCGATCTTGCGGGTGTAGATGTCGAGGTTGTCGGAACGTGTCAAAAATTGCAGGAGTTTGAGGGCGTTGGCGTCCTTGGCCTTGGCCTTGGGCAGGGCCAGGTCGGATCCGCCCACGAAGGCGACCGAACCAGACGGGCCCGCCGGAACGGGGATCACGCGGATGCCCGCCTTCCCGATGGCGGAACTGCGCATGCCGCCGGAATCGGTGGAAATCCGCACCTGCGTGACCAGCTCGGAAGTCCCGAGGATGAACACGAGCTCTCCCACGCTGAAGAGCTTGGAAATGTCGGAGGTGTTCTGCGAAAGCGCCTTGGGGTTGACCAGGGAATCCTTCACGAAGGAGATGTAGCGGTAGATTCCCTGCACGGTGGCCTTGTCCATGAGCGCCGAGGACCATTTGCCATCGGCGCCTTTCTTCACGAAATCTCCGCCCTCGGACCAGACCCAGGGTGCGAAATTGTGAGGAATGTTCCAGTCGCTCTTGCCGGGAAACCCGTAGGCGTGGATGGGCGTGACCCCTTCCTTCAGCAACTTCGCGTCACGGATCTTCCGCAAGGCTTTGCGATAGCCATCCCAGGTGGCCACTTCGGCAGCGGTGATTTTGAGCGAATCCAGGATCCGCTGGTTGGCCAGGAGCACGCGCACATCCATGAACCACGGGACGGCCCAGGTTGTGTCGCTTCCATCGATTTTTGTGGTTTTTCGGCTGGTGCCCAAAAACCGGTCGAATTTCAACTCTTGAGCCTGGCCATCCAACGATGCCAGATACCCTTGGGAGGCGAAATAGGAAACCCAAGTGGTTCCCAACTGCACCACGTCCGGTCCCTTGCCGGTCTTCAAGCCCTCGTCGATCTTGTTCCAGGCGCTCCCCCAATCGAGCACCACCACCTTGGCAGGCAAACCGGTTTCTTTGGTGAAGGCCGCCAAGCGCTCCTCCACGATCGCCTGGGGATTGGCCCCGTTGGGCATGATCCACAGCTCCAAGGGCTTGGCGGACTGCACCGAAGTTGCGAAAGTCAGCCCCAAAAGCGAGGCAAGCAGAAGGTTTTTTTCACGTAGGTCTCTCCGGATTGGGTGGTGAATGCCCTGAGTATCCAACCTGGAATCCCGCGAGTCAATCACCCCAGACAAACCCGCTTCCGTTGGCCCATCCTCCAAATGGCTACGTTTCGCTCCATCTCATGATCGGGTCCGAATCTTCCATCCTCTGGGCGAAGGCCGCGGGAGTCCTGCAGCGCATGTTGGCTCCGGAAGTCCATGCGCGCCAAATCGCTCCGTTGCGATGCCTGGAATTTTCCCAGACCTCATTGATTTTGGAGGCTCCCGCCGACTTCCCTCTGGAAGCCTTCCGCAAAAGTTTCCAGGGCCTGGTGGAAATGGCCGCCGAACAAACCGTGGGCTCCACACCTAGGCTATCTCTGCAGCAGAGCCGTCCGGTGCTGCAAGCCAGCCCCGAGCCACGCGGCGGCGAAATCGCGCCGGTGCTGATGAACCCGCGCTTCACGTTCGATACCTTCGTCGTGGGTGGCAACTCGCAGTTCGCGCATTCGGCTGCCAAAGCGGTGGCCGACGCTCCCGGACGGACGCGCTTCAATCCGCTCATGATCTACGGTGGATCCGGACTGGGCAAGACCCACCTTCTGCAAGCGATCGGCAACCAGATCGAAACCCGATTCCCGGAAATCCGGGTGCGGTACGTTCCCACCGACGACTTCAAGAACCAGTACATCTACCACGTCCAAAAAAACCTGGTCAACGATTTCTCCAGCTACTATCGAAACCAGGTGGACGTGCTGTTGATGGACGACATCCAGTTTTTGGTGGGACGCGACGCGCTGCAACAGGAATTTTTCCATCTGTTCAACGCCTTCCACCAGTCAAACCGCCAGATCGTACTGACCTCCGACTGCTCGCCCGGCGAATTGCAGGGCCTGGAAGAACGGCTCGTGAGCCGCTTCCAGTGGGGTCTTTCGGTGGACATCCAGCCGCCCGACCGAGACACCCGCGAAGCCATTTTGCGCAACAAAGCCCAGGAAGAAAACCTGGATCTCTCCGAAGAGATCATCTCCTACATCGCAGAGAACATCGACACCAACATCCGCCACCTGGAAGGCATCGTGCGCCGCCTGATCCTGGAGGCCAGCATCCAGGGCGGCAACGTCACCTTGCGCCTGGCGCAGGATGTGGTGGAGGCCCAAGCACCGCGCGGATCCACGCGTCGGTTTTCGCCGCAGGAAATCGCCCAGGTGGTGGCCGACTACTACCGTGTGGAATCCCCGAGCCTGTTTGCCGAAAACCGCGGCACCAAGGATGTGAGCCACGCCCGCCAAGTGGCCATGTACCTGGCCAAACAGCTCACCCAACTGCCCTACAAGTCCATTGGCGGACACTTCGGCGACCGCGACCACTCCACCGTCATCCACGCTTGCGACAAGGTCGGCAAGGAAATGAAGGACTCCGTGACCCTGCGAAACGACGTGGAACACCTGCTGAAGGTGTTGCGGTAACTTCACCTTTGTCGGCACTGCCATCCAACCGCTTGTTGGTGCAGTGGCACATCACGGATCGCTGCCCGCGCCGCTGCAGTCACTGCTACATTCCCGACCACACCCTAGAGCCTTCGCTGGGCGATCTTGTGGCGATCCTGGATCAATGGGTGGAATTGGATCGCAAGGCGAGGCAGGTTTCGACCGACGATTGGCGATTGGACTTCAACCTCACCGGCGGCGAACTCCTGAGCCATCCCCAGTGGCGCGAATTCCTGAACGCGATCCAGTCGCGCCTGCCTCATTCCAGGATCGCCTTGCTTCTGTCCGGAGAACTCCTGACCGACGCGATCGCCGACGAGTTGGCGAAACTTCGCCTGCGCTACGTGCAATTTTCCCTGGACGGCAGCCGCAAGGCCCACGAAGAGATCCGTGGGCCCAAAGCATTCGAGACCGCGATCGCGGCCATCCAGCGCACCTCGCGCCGGGGCATTCCCACGGTGGTTTCCCACACGGCCTTTCCGGGAAGGCTGGGCGAGCTCGCGCCAGCAGCCAAGGCCGCGCGCAAAGCGGGAGCGGAATCCATCTGGACCGATCGCGTGGTGCCCGGACCAGGCGATGCGCATTGGAACGCCGCGGCGACGCAGGCGTTCTTGGACGAACTCCGCGAGGTCTCCCAAAAATTGTCATCAAAGGGATTCAAGGTCCGCACCTCGCGTGCATTGCAATTTCTGTCGTGCGGTGGCCAGGCGTACAAATGCTCGGCCGGAAAGTCGCTTTTGGCCGTGCTCGCAGATGGCACCGTGGTGCCGTGCCGACGGCTCCCGGAGCCCATCGGGCGTCTGCCCTTCGAAAACCCGTGGGATATCTGGACAGGATCGGAGAAGGTGCGCGACCTGGTGCAACGACAGCCGGAGGGCTGCTCGCGCTGCCTGTTCGCCAGCGTTTGCCAGGGAGGCGCGCCATGTCTTTCCTTCGCGCAGATGGGCGATGCCACGCAAGGGGATCCCGCGTGTTGCGCGCCGGGGTGGGCGATTCCCATTTCCTAACTTTCGTGCCATGCTCGAACCCCTCCGCATGATCCCCGGGCCTTTGTTTTTGCTGATCCTGGTCGGGCTGACAGGTCTGGGGATCTATTTCCATTTCTACCGACCTTGGTGGCCTGGTCGAGCCAACCCCGATCGAGGAATGTCACTGACGCCCTACGAGCTGGCCTACTTGGCACGGGGCCGTCGCGGGGTGATCGAAACCGCCCTGGCGACCGCCGACGCCGATGGATTGATCGAAGTGGATGCGGAAACCAAGCTTGCCATCCCCCTCCCCGATGCATGCCCTGACGATCGAGTTCTCGCGGAACTTCTTCGGGAGCTGACCCTGCTCGGCGGCTCCTTGCGCGGACTGAAATTGTCATCGTCGGTCCATGCGGTGCGAAGGAGCCTAACACAATGCGGACTCCTGGATGGCGCCAGCGCCGGCAGAGTCGCACTGCGCGGATTTGCGATCTTCGGCACACTCGAAGGACTTGCTCTCGCGAAACTTTTCCTTGGGCTCCATCTCGGCAAGCCCGTCACATTCCTGTTCCTCTTGGCCCTGGTCATCCTCGCATTCCTGGGCTTGAGTCTATGGGCCCAGGGACGGAGGGGATTTCCCACCTTGGCTGGTCGTCGCTGTCTGAACGATCGCAGACACGCATTGGAATCCCTGCTTTTCGACCACCAAGCCGCCCGCACCCAACCCGGCCCACGCGCCGTCATGACTGCGGTGTTCGGATTCCACGAAATTTCCACTTCCCTCTGGGGCGCGGCAATTCCACTGGCGGGCATCGCCATCGCCGCCAGCCCCCTTTGGTTGAACCCACACGCCCCTGCCCAAAGCCCGCCCTCCGGCAGCGGATCTGGCGGGGAAAGTTCGTCAACCAGCTCAGATTCAGGTTGCGGGGGTGGTTCATCGGATTCCGGTTGCGGGGGTGGCTCCAGCGGCGGGGATTCCGGCTGCGGAGGTGGAGGCGGGGGATGCGGCGGCTGTGGTGGTGGTGGGGATTGATGACCTCCCTTTCCTAACTTTCGTGCCATGCTCGAACCTCTGCGCATGATTCCCGGGCCCCTCTTCCTGTTCCTGATTGTCGGACTGACAGGTCTGGGGATCTATTTCCATTTCTTCCGCGGTCGCGGTCCTGGCAGCGTCTCTCCGGTCGTGGAGATGCGGCTGACCCCGTACGAATTGGCCTATTTGGCCCGTGGTCCCCGAGGGGTGATCGAGACGGCTTTGGCCGCCGCCGACGCCAATGGACTGATCCAGGTGGATGCCTCCACCGGCCCTGCGATCCCCCTTCCATCCGCTCGTCCCGACGACCCCATCCTGGCCGAACTCCTCAAGGAGCTGGGCGAACTCGGAGGCTCGCTGCACGGACTGAAATTGACGGAATCGATCAAGGTATTGCGAGCCGATCTGATCGACGCCGGCCTCTTGGATCGTTCCACTGCCGGCCAAGTCGCCTTGCGCGGATTGGCCATCTTCGGAACGATCGAAGTCCTGGCCATCATGAAGCTTTCCCTGGCCCTGACCTACAACAAGCCCGCCGGATTCCTCATCTTCCTGATTTTGGTCATCGCGGGAGTCCTCGTGGTCAGCCTGGTCGCCAGAGGGCGCCGGGGCCATCCCACCCCAGCTGGTCGGCGTTGCGTGGCGAACCGCCGCCGGGCGTTGGAGCCACTCCTGTTCGATGCCCAAGCCTCGCGGACCCGCGCCGATGCGCGCCCCTTCATGACTTCGGTCTTTGGGTTCCAGGAATTGTCCGGATCCATGTGGGGCGCGGCGATACCCCTGGCCGGCATCGCCATCGCCACCAGTCCCCTGTGGATGAACCCTCCGGCCGCTTCCAGTGCATTCTCCAGCAGTTCGGGCAGCAGTGACGGCGGATGGTCTTCCAGCAGCTCCGATTCCGGTTGCGGGGGCGGATCTTCCGATGGCGGCGGTGGGGGCGGTGGAGACTCCGGCTGCGGGGGTGGCGGGGGAGGCTGCGGTGGATGTGGAGGCGGCGGCGGGGATTGATGGGGGCCCGCGCCGTTGTAGAGACGCCCCGCCGGGGCGTCTCTACGGCGGGGCGTCTCCACATCATCGCGGGTATACATTTGCGGGCGCCACCACGCAAACCGATCCGCCAGGAGAACAACACCATGTCCCGCCATATTTTGCCTGCCTTGTTCGCCGCCACGACGACCTTCGCGCTCCCCCACACGTTCAAGGCCAACGATCCCGCGAAGGCATCGGAGGTCAACGACAATTTCCGCGCACTGGACAGCGCGGTGGGAACCAAGGCCAACCAAGCCGTGGTCAGCGCCTTGGCCACCGCCATCGCCACCAAATCCGATGCCTCGCTGAAGGACAGCCTCGGGGCTCGCGTGGACACCGCTTCTTTCCATGCGCTCAAGAAGAAATTGCGCGCCGACAGCACGAAAGTGGATGGAGAGCTGGCTGCACGGCCAGCCCGCACCTGGGTGGAGTCCGAACTCGCCTCCCGCCCCAATCGCACCTGGGTGGATAGCCTGACCACCGCTAAAGCCAGCCTGGCCTGGAAGGACAGTTCGAGGACAAAGGTCGACACAGCGACCTTCAACGCCCTGTCCCGCAAACAATCCGCCGACAACGAATCGCTGGTGAAACTGCTGCCGACCAAACCAGCCAGCCCGGCGAACAACACGATCGCCAAGTTCGACGACAAAGGGGCCCTGACCAATTCGTCCTTGACAGATAATGGCAGCACCATTTCCACCTCGGCCACGATGGTCGCTCCTACCTTCTTGGGGATGATCGGGTTTCGCGACACGAGGGATTCCAACACGACTCCCGTCAACATCACGGCGGGAACTCGCTTCGACTTCAAGGCTTGCGCGAACATCGGAGTGACCACCGGGGGCTACTGCGGATTGATGACCTACCGCCCTTGGGGCCTGGGAGGCGATTTTTCGGGCGGCCCCGTCCACCAGCTTTCCTTTTCCCACTCCGGCCGCATTTGGCATCGTGTCAGCACGGGAGAATCGTCCTGGGGAGCGTGGAACCGGCTCTTGTATGCGGGCGAGGCCGTGGCGAGCACCGGGGGAACCATCGACGGAAATCTGCAGGTGACGGGAAACCTCAACACCAAACCCAACATTCCCGTGGCCGACTACGTGTTCGAGCCCGGATACAAGCTCGCGCCCCTGGCGGAGGTGGAAGCCTACACCAAGGAACACAAACACCTGCCCGAGATCCCCAGCGCCAAGGCCATCGAGGCGGACGGCTTGGATCTCGCACAGATGAACCTTCTGCTCTTGAAGAAGGTGGAAGAATTGACCCTCCACGCGATCCAACAGCAGAAGGCTCTGGAGGCTCAGGCGAAGACCAACGAAGAGCTTCGGCTAGGCCTGGAAGAACTACAGGTCAAGATCGGGCGCTGAGGCGCGCCCTTGGCATCAGCCCGCGTAGGTGTCGTCGGAGAAGACGATGGACACCTTGACGACGGCGGAGCTCCCGCTTCCAGTGATCGACTCGACCTTGATGACGCTGGTCACGCCACCGGAGTGTTCCACGATGTAGTAGTGACCCGCGATGACATTGATGTACTGCTCCGTGACTTCTCCCTCAAGGATCCACTGTGTCTGTTCCAGGGAAGTGACCGGAGTGGTGCCGTTGTCATAGAAATAGGTGGCGTTGGTCTGCCCCCAGCCGTTGACGAGCGAGAAGGACTTGTTGGAAGCGTACTCGGGAGAGACAAACCGAAGTCCGCCGGTCGATTCATTGTAGAGCAACAGATCGATGGAGGCGATTTCGGAAGGTGTCTTCGCGCCAGAAGAGAAAGCCTCCAACCCGTCGACGTCCAGTGCGGAGGGAGGGGTTGCGTTTTGAGCACCCAGATCGATCTTGGGCCAGAGTGGGTCGAGGGGATCCGGATCCGTGACGGAGCCACCTTCCACAACATAGATGTCAACTCCCGCATTCGCAGAACTGCCAGACCCAGTCAAGCTAGCGACATAGAGAACCACGAGATCTCCTGATACTGTCCCGACTCCATAGTAGTGGTTGGCGATCACTGGAACAGACTCTGCAAAATTCACATCCAAGGCCTTAGCGACCACGCCCGTATTGGCAGGCTTGGTGGTGCCCATATCCACGATCTCCGCTTTGTTCAACGTCGACCAGCTGGTCAGATCGAATCCATGAGTCGATGCGTACTTGGGTGACATGAACGACGGGACGGTACCATCCGCACCGAACACGACATCGATCACCGTTGAGGAAAACTCCGCACTTGCCGTATACAGCCATCCCGCATCGCTTCCACCCAGTTCAAAGAACGAACCGTTGGTGGATTTCTGCGCACCGGCGGTAACGCTTCGCACCTTGAACAAGGGCTCACCCGTGATGGGGTCCGGGTCGACTGGATCTGGATCCGTGGTGGTTTTGGCTTTCACCGTGAAGGCGACTTCCTTGGTGGTGACGGCGCCGGACTTGTCGATCAGGGCGAGGGTCATGGTATAGGAACCAGCGGTGGCAGTGGACAGGGCCGAGAGTTTCCAGCCGCTGGACGCAAAGGTTTTGTCGCCAGGCTTGGGCATGGTCGTGAAGCTCGGGACGAACGAGCTTGCCGCGGAGCTGCCAGACGAGGTCTTGATCGATGTGGAGATCGAGACGATGCCCGTGTCCGCAGTGACGGCCACGGCTACGTCTACGGAAACTCCACCCGCAGTCAATTCCGTGCTTGAAAGGCTGACCGTAATATTGGATGGCTTGGCAGTGCCTCCAACCGTGTCTGTAGTCTTGTCGCAGGAGCTAGCCCAAGAGGCGTGGAGGGGTGGGCGCGCCCCCTTTCACTCGCCCCCGGCCTTGCTCCGGGGCGGGGGGCCCGCCCCGGCGCGGCGCCCGCCGCCCCCCGGCCGCCCGCCGCCCCGCCCCCCCCCCCCCGAGCTAAGCCCCAGGAGCAAAGCGCCCCAGGCCAGCAGAATTTTTGATCGGGTCATTTGGGAGTCCTTGGAGGAGTTAACGGATGCCCGGCGGGATAGAGCCGGCACATTTGGACTGAAATAAAGAAAAACCATGGCAACACCTATTTTATCCACATGACCCACACGACCTTGGTGCAACCTACGGACCTCCTGAATCGCCTGGACGATCCAGACTGGATCGTGTTCGATGTGCGCCACGACCTGTTCCAACCCAACGCGGGAATCGACGCCTGGTGCGCGGGGCACATTCCGGGGTCCCAATTCCTACCGCTGGACGAGGCTCTTTCCGGCGCCAAGACCGGGCACAACGGCCGCCATCCTCTGCCGGAACGTTCCTCGCTCGCCGCCATCTTGGCCACCATGGGAGTGAGTACCAAAAGCCAGGTGGTGGTGACGGACAACCATGGCGGCATGTTCGCCGCCCGGCTCTGGTGGCTGTTGCGCTGGCTGGGGCATGAATCCGTGGCGGTGCTGGACGGAGGCATCGGCGCCTGGACCAGGGCCGGCGGAATCCTGACCCAGGAGGTGGGGAGCCCACGAAAGCGCGGGGACTTGAAGGAACGACCGTCCCTGGTGGGAACCGTCACGGCCGACCAAATTCTGTCCAGCCTGGATTCCAGGAACCTGCTGGTGGTGGATGCCCGCGGTGCCGACAGGTTCCGCGGCGAAAACGAAACGCTGGACCCCGTGGCCGGCCACATCCCAGGCGCCTGCAACCGGCCGATCGCACGGAACCTGGACAGCCAGGGCTGTTTCCGTCCCTCCGCAGAACTTCGCGCCGAGTTCGACGAGATCCTCTCCGGCATCGCCATGGAGCGCGTGGTGATGCAGTGCGGATCCGGCGTAACGGCTTGCCACAACCTGCTGGCTCTTGAAATCGCGGGATTGCCCGGTGCGCGGCTATATCCGGGATCGTGGAGCGAGTGGTGCGCCGACCCACGCCGACCGGTGGAGACGGTGGCGGCGTAACCCCGAACACCCCGGTACCGGATCCATGACTTTCCTTTCCCTCCTGACGTCCCTCGTTTTCGGAACCCCTCTGGCCTGGGACACCATTCCCTCGGACAAGATCCGTCTTCCTCGTCGCCTGACCTTCGCCCAGCTGGAGTCGGCCAGCCCCTACGCCGTGGTGAAACCCGCTCCTGCCACGCAAGCCCGCGACAAGCCTGACACCGTGTCGGCAAGCCGTTTCACGGATGCCAAGGGGGTGGGCCACCTGTTGGTCCGGTCCCGGAAACGCCCCGGAATGACGTACCTGTTCCGAACGCGCGCGGGAAGGGAAACTCTGGTCGGCGCCTTCCGTTCGCCCACGGAAATCCTGCATCGCCCCGGGCATGTGGAACTGCTCACGCCGATCCCCTTGGCCGGATCCGCTCCCGGCTACTCCGTGGCGAGGGATTCCGGTGGGGTCTGGCGGGTCTGCGGGGACTTCGCCTACCAAACCTTGCCCTCGAAAATCACCCCTTGCGACAGCGCTGGAATCGAAGGCGTGTGCTCCTTGATCTTGTCGCGGGCGAATCTGGACGCGAAGATCTTCGAGGATTCCCGCTGTCTCGTGGGAGCCTTCGAGGGGCGCACGCGATGCATCGAGCCACTCCGCCCCACCGACGTCGAACTCAAGCCGATGATCTATCTGTATCCGGACACCTCCAGGCGCCTGGAGGTCGAACTCGACTCCTCGATCCCGCTTCGATCGGTCTACCCCGAGCTGCACGACAGAAAATGGCACGTCGCAGCCAGCCCCGACGGAACCTTGCGGGACCTGGCCACCGGCAAGCACTACTACGGACTTTTCTGGGAAAGCGAAGGCTGGCCGGTGCCGGGTTCCGACACTGGCCTGGTGGTGCGGGGGGTGGATTTCGCCGAAACCCTGGATTCCCTCCTGGAACGAAAGGGGTTGAATTTCCGGGAGCGGGAAGAATTCGTCACGTTCTGGATTTCCCGGATGGCGGACCATCCATGGGTTTCCATCCAGTTCCACGATCAGGCCTTCGCCTCGTCGCACCCGGTGCGGATCGCGCCGACGCCCGACGTGTTCCTTCGCACCTTCGCCGTGTTCCAAGGCAGGAGCCAACCTCGCCCCATGGTGCCGCCGCGTATCACCCCTGTCCAACGGCATGGTTTCGTGGCCGTGGAGTGGGGCGGCAAGGAACTCGAGCCGATCCGTCCCTGACGCGACGGCCATCCTGACCGTCTGCCGTCCAGGCGCAATCACCCAAACCTACATTGGTTCGCGATGGCCCTCCACCTCCACTTCGCCAATCGGTTGGAACCCCTGGTCGCCGAGCTCTCCGAACTTCTGGATGGGCTGTGGACCGACCTCGCCCAACCACCCTCCGTGGTGGTGCCTTCACCCGCCGTGGCCAAGTGGCTGAAGCTGCGCTTGTGCGAGGTGCGTGGAATTTTGGTGAACCTGCCCACTCCCACGCTGGAGTCTGTTCTTTGGGGGGCGTTGGATCCCGAACCGGGACAGCGCATTCTTCGCGTGGAGGCCCTCGCCCAAGCCATTGCGCCACTTCTTGACACGAACCTCCTTGCCAAGGATTCCTTCCGATCCGTGCGGCGCTACCTGGAAACGGCCGCGGGAATCGATCCCCGGCGACGTTGGCAGCTGGCCCAGGCGGTGGCCAAGTTGTTCTTGGAATACGAATACAATCGACCCAGCGTCTGGAGGGAAGGGCGATGGGCGGTGGAAGGGCTGGACCACCGCTGGCCCCGGCGTGGATACTTCTCCCGCGCATCGAGCGCGGAATCCGATGACGAAATCTGGCAGAGGGAACTGCACGGCGAGGTGTTTTCCACCACCGGCCCTTTGGCCGGAACGGGATTGCTGGGCCTCCCGCGCTTGCACCGGCTGCGCCGCGAAGCCGGATGGCGCCCGCAAGGCGGCACCCTGATCCTGTTCGGACTGGAAAAAGTGAGCCATTTCCACCGCAATCTCGTGTTGGAGCTGTCCGAGGGTCGCGAGGTGCACCTGTTCCTGCAGAACCCCTGCTCCGAATTCTGGGAAGATGTGGACACATCCCGGCGCGCACGCAAACGCCACGGAACCAAGATCCCGAAATTTTCTCCCGACGACTACCAAGCCCAATCCCTGGCTGATCGCTTTTACCCAGCCCAGACAGCAGGAGCCCTGGCCGACCCGAAACTCCTGGAGCGTTGGGGAAGGTCGTCGCGCGAAAACACCTCGCTTTGGTGCCAGGCCACCGACTACGACTTCTCCATGTCCGTCGAGCCTCCCGTCGCCGCGAACGCGGATCCCACGGCGCTTTCCACCCTGCAGCACTGCCTGGCACGGCGCCATCCCGGCCCGGGCATCTCGCCGCTGGAACTGGAGGATGGTCGGATTTTGTCTGAGAAGATCCATTCCGATCGCAGCGTCCGCCTGTTGGCCTCTCCGGAGCGAACCCGCGAGATGGAAGCCGTGCGCGATCAGCTCCTGGATTGGCTCTCGGAAGATCCCTCCCGCATGGTTTCCGACGCGGTGGTCCTCCTTCCCGACCCCTCACGGCATCGCGCGGCCATCGAGGCCGTGTTCGGAAGCCGCGCTCCCGGCGATCCCGGGTTCATTCCGCACACCGTGCTGGGTTCTTCCGGATCCGAAAGCCTTTGGGCGCGCGGTGTGGAATCGCTGTTGCGTTTGTGCGAAGAACCGGCCGATCGCCCCGGCGTGTTCGCGCTGTTTCGCAATCCCCTGTGCCAAGCGAAATTGGGCATCGATCCCGAAATCGTGGCCACCTGGGAATCGTGGGCGGAAGAGTCCGGGATGCTGCGCGCATGGGATGGCCCGCATCGGCGCGAAGCGGGTGATGCGGTTTCCGTGGCCCACGATCCGCACACCTTCAAAGCGGGGTTGGCCCGACTCTTCCTGGAACCCCTGGCCCACGGCGCCACTTCCATCGGCTTGACCGTTCCGGAAGGGTTTCGGGAACGGATCTCGCCGGTCGGGGATTTCGAAAGCGACCTCTCCTCCGTGGACCGCTTCGCGACGGCACTGGAAAGGCTGTTCCACCAGACGCGAGACTTGGTTTCCCGCTGCGCGGATCTCGCCCCATCGGCATCGGCCCGCGGATTGGGAGAGCTTTGCGATCGCTGGCTGGATCCCGGCACCGGGCCGGAATCGCGCATGCGCAGACAATTTTTGGAAACCCTGGATTGGACATCCCTCCAGGACACGGCTCCCGAGCGGAGGCTCGATCTGGCCGAACTGTCCGAAATCGTCCGCAGCGCCTTGGAATCCGAGAATCCCGCGCCCGCGCGGGCCTTCGCGGGGGCATTGACCTTCGCGCCATTGCGCGCGGGTCACATCCTTCCCCACGCATTCGTGGCGGTGGCGGGACTGGACGCGGATTCCTTCCCCGGATCGCAGGACGTGTCGGGAATCGATCTGGTGGCGAAAACGCCGCTGGTGGGCGATCTCCACCCGGTGCGCGACAACCGGTCCCTGTTCTTGCAGACGATCCTTTCCGCACGCGAAAGGCTGGTGGTTTCCTGGCTTTCCCAGGACCTCCAGAAGGACGTGCAGAAGGAGCCCTCCAGCGTGGTGCTGGAACTGGAAGAGGCTCTGGCCGACATCGCCCAGGGGAACTTCCGCGAGACCGTCCCGCTACTGGCTCGCGAGGGCGGCTCCGATACGATCTCGTGGGATCCCCTGGATCGGCCGAAGGCCGATGACCGACAAATAACGGATCCCGCTCCGACGGACACGCCCCTCGAAGGTCCCGTGCAGGTGGAACTTGCCGAAATCCGTCGCTTCCTGAAAAACCCCCATTCCCACGACTTGGCCCGCCGGCTGGGCTGGCGGGAGGAGGAGCTTCCCGCCACCCTGGAAGCGTCCCACGAGGTGCTGGGCACCGATTCCCTGCAAAGCGCGATCCTTCTCTCGGAGCTCTTCGGAGAGCTGGCGAGCCTCGCCTGGTCGGATCCCACCTCGGATCCCGTGGAGCGAATCCATCGAATCCTGGACGAGCGCCTGTGGGAAGCCACCTTTCCCGAATCGATGCTGGCCCGCACCGAACTTGCCTCTTTCGAAGACTGGGCGAGGTGGATCTGGAAGGGAATGGCGGCTCTGCGCGCCGAATTCCCGCAGCACGCGTTGGCCAAGAACCAGAATCTGTCGTTGGGTGCGGCGGGAAGGCCGGATCGCTGCCTCTGGACGAAGGATCAACGGGAGTTCATCGTTTCCGGCCGCATCCCCTTGGCGCTGGTGGACGCGTCGAGAGGTCATGTGGTGGTCCTCGATTGCGTCAAGGTGGAACTGAAATCCGCCAAGCGCGGGCCCGAAGTCCGGACCCACAACACCATGAACGCCTGGATGTCGGCGGCGGTCTTGGATTTTTCCGGATGGAGCCGCATCGAGATCCGTTTCGCGCCACGGGAAAGCGGACTCGATTGGGTGCGAAAGACCGTCGCGAGCGGCGGCTGGAAGCATTGGCTGTCGGATCTTGTCTGGGACCTGTCGCGTGGCGCCAGCGAATATCTGCCCGCGCGGGCGATCCTGGAGCATCGTCCCTCCTCCCCCTGGGCATTGCGCGAAAAGCTGGAAGAGAGCGCGTTTCCCGAAACATGGAACCGACTGCTGCGTCCCGATCTTCCCGGCGAGTCCGCCGACGACCCCACGGATTTCACCGCGCTGGTGAATCGCCGGCTGGGCCCCCTGTTGGCGCTGGATGGCCCGGCAGCAGCGGAGGCCGACGATGCCTGAGCTGGACCTTCATCGCCACGGCATCCTGGAGGCCCATGCGGGAACGGGCAAGACCTACGCCATCACCAATCTGGTGTTGGATCTGGTGTCCGTGCGCGGCCTGCACATCCGAGAAATCCTGCTGGTGACCTACACGGAAAAGGCCGCCCAGGAACTCGCCACCCGTGTGCGCAAACGCCTGACCGAGGCCGCCGCCAAGGCGCAAGGCCCCGTCAAGGCCCATCTGGAAGCCAACCTGCGCGAAATGCACGAGGCGTGGATCGGGACCATCCATTCGGCTTGCCTGCGCATCCTGCGACAATTTCCATTCGAGTCGGGGATTTCGTTTTCACCCGAGCTTTCCGACGACGAGGAAGGGCTGGAACAGGCGCTGCGCGAAGCGCTGCGCGACGATTCGTGGAAAGGCGATTTCCGGCATCCCGATCTGTTCGCGCGGGCCTGGAATTGCAGATCGCCGGATGCCCAGATCAAAGGCGCCTTGGACCTTTCCCTGGCCCTGCTGCAGGATGCCGACATCCACCCGGCTTCCCTCCTGGACCCCGTGCCGGATCCGCGAAGCGAGCAGGATGTGGTTCTGTGCGCCCGGTTCCAAGTCGCCTGGGCGATCCAGGCCACCTCCCTCCATCGCACCCGCAAAGCCGTCCGCGGAAGGCTTTCCTACCAGGACATGCTCGCCTTCATGGTGGGCGCCTTGGAGCGCGACGAGTTCCGCACGTTGTTGCGAGGAACGCTCAAGGTCGGAATCGTGGACGAGTTCCAGGACACATCGCCTCTGCAATGGAAGATCTTCCGCAGCCTGTTTCTGGAAAAGGGAACGACCCCGCCGGGGAACCTCTATCTGGTGGGCGACCCGAAGCAGTCCATCTACTCCTTCCAGGGAGCCGATGTCCACACCTACCTGGATGCATGTCAGGAATTGTCAGCGCATGGCGCGGTGTGCCAGCCGCTGGAGACCAATTGGCGCACGTCGCCGGATCTCATCGAAGGCATCAACGACCTGATCCTCCACGCGGACCACCAGGACTGGTTCCAGGACGGGGGGATCCGGTACGAACACGCCAACCGGGCGGCATCGCCCCCGCGCTCCCCGGCACCGCATCCCCCACCGGGAGACCTGGGCCGCGCTCCCGTGCGGATCCATCCCTTCCAAGGGAAGACCGCTCCGGCCAGGGCGGAATACGCCAGGCAATGCGCCGAATGGATCCTCGGCCTGAAGGGGCGTCTTGTTTCCGTTCCGGAAGGAGACCAGTGGAAGGATCGTGTGCTGGATTGGAGCGACTTCGCCGTGGTGGTCAGCGCGAAGTCCATGGCCAACCCGTTCCGTCGCGCCTTCGATCGCGCCGCCATCCCCTGGGCGCTGTACAAGCAGGAAGGCGTGTTCCGCTCGCGCGCCGCGCTCGAAGTACGAACCGTCTTGTTGGCCCTCTGCGGATCACCCACCGATGCATCGAGGCGCTCCATGGCTCTGGCCACGCGCTTGTTGGACGGACGGGACGACTTGCTGGAAGAAGCGCGATTCCTGTCCCGCAAAGCGCGGTGGGCACGCCTGTTCCGGCTCCTGTCGCAGGAGGGCCCGGCGAGCGCACGGATCTTGTCAGGACCGATGGGCGACCGGGAGTGGATGGACCTGCGCCAGGTCTGCCAACACGCATTGGAATTCCTGGTGACTGGCGGTGGCGGGATGGAGGAGCTGGCCGAACACCTGGACAGGATCGACAACGGACTGGAAGACGCCCCGGACGATCGCAACCTGATGGCCCGCGCCACCGACCGCGGCCGCGTACAGATTTTGACCATGCACGTTTCCAAGGGGCTGGAGTTCCCGGTGGTGTTCCTGGGTGCTTCGCGGGGAAGCAACAGCCACCCGGTGTACACCTGGATCGATCCCGAAAGCTCCCGCCGCAAGGCGATGCCCGGTTGCATCCCGGCTCCCGGACGCAAGGCGGACAAGACCCCGTTGCGCGATGCGGTGGAAGAAGTGAAGGCCATCGCCAAACGGCAGAAGGACCAGGAGACGCGACGACTCGTGTATGTCGCGGCCACGCGCCCCAAACTGCTCTTGGCGATTCCTTGCCACCTCAACGACAGGGAAAAGCCATTGGACCCCCTATCCGATCTCGCCCGGCCCTGCCTGGACGCGAGCAGCCGGATCGCCCTTTTGGACCAGGCCCCGGAGCCTCTGGAAGCCCCGACGGGAACGCGGCGGACGGAAGAACCGCCGGCAACGGCACACGGATGGCAGGATCTGTCCGACCTGCGCTTGCTTTCGCGGACGCGGTTGCAGACGTCCTTCACCCAGGTCACGGCGGACATCCACGCTCCCGTTCCGGAGAGCCATGCCTTGGGGGAGCGCCTGGAACGTTCCGAAGAGACGGAGACGGAAAATCCATCCCTGCCAACGGCGGCGCCGGCCGACGAGTGGCTTCCGCGCGGCGCGCGCACGGGCGACTGCCTGCACGAGATCCTGGAAGATTGGATGTCTCCGGGTTCGAGTCTGGCCTGGGTGCACGACGACGCCACCCTTCCGATGCGGGAACGGGAGGTCGCCGGCACCTTGTCCGCCCATGGAATGGATGCGTCCATGTCCCCAAAAATTGTCACCTTGTTGCGCTCGGTCCTGCTCCAACCCATGGAACTTCCCGGCGGGGCATGCGTTCGCCTCTGCGACCTGCCGGCCTCCGACCGCCTGCCCGAGGTGGAATTCCATTGGCCGGTGGGCGCCGCTGGCGGCCCATCCAAGCCGCACGAGGCACCGCGCGGTTGGATGGTGGGGTACATCGACCTTCTCTTCCGCCACGAATCCAAGTGGTATGTCCTGGATTGGAAGACCACCAGCATGGCGCTTTGGAACGCCGAAGCCTTGGACGAATCGGTGCGTTCGCACGGCTACGACCTCCAAGGCAAACTCTATGGGCAATCCGTCGCGCGCGCATTGAAGCCCCATGAATCCTGGGGTGGCGGGGTGGTGGTTTATCTGCGGGCCTTCGCCGATCCCGCCACGGCCGATCACGGCATCTGGACCTGTGGTGCCCACGCCGATTCGTCGGATTTGGATCGCCGTGTGCGCACCTGGATGGAATCGAGGCGATCCCCATGACACACGAAGAATTCATTGATGCCCATCGCGGACCTGGCCATGCCGAGGTGCCGCCCACGCCCCTGTCCAGAGCGGCACTCCACTTGGCACTGACCCAAAGGTTGGATCTGGCCGAACTCCGCCGCGAGCGGATGCTGTGCGCGAACCTGGAAGACGGATTCCGTCTTGTGTTCCTGCTGTTGGCCGCGCGCTTGCGCCGCGGGCATCCACGCGTTTCCAGAACGGATCTGGTCCATGACCTGGAATCCGCCCTGCGCCAGGGCGCCGGATCGGATCCGGATCCCGCCTTCGCCCAGCATCGGGAAGAACTTTCGCTCCACACGGTGGCGATCGTCGGCCTGGTCACCACCGTCTTCGAGCGTTTGCAATCGGATCCAAGCGTCGGCCTCCCCCAGTTCGGCCCAGCACAAGCCGATCCCGCGCCGATCGTCCGCATCGAGCCGGACTCGCTATCCCTCGCCTTCGCGCGCCATGCCGCCGCGGAAGACGATCTGCGTCAGGCCCTCCTGCGATTCAGGAATGCGTCGGATTCCGTCGTGGAATCGTCGATCCTGGAACGCCTGGACCACTTGCCGGGAATGCGGCTCCACGACAGGCAACGCGATGCGGTGGAAGGCGTTCTGAGACATTCCCTATGCATGGTGACCGGCGGCCCCGGCACGGGAAAGACCACCGTCGTGGCACGCGCCCTGTTGGCGATGGCCTGGGGGGACTCCGGCATCACGTCGGAATCCGTCGCCTTGTGCGCCCCCACCGGTCGCGCGAAGGCGCGCCTCCAGGAAAGCCTGCGCTCCAGCTTGTCGCCGCTGGCCGGGGAGGATCCCGTCGCCCTGGAGCTTTCACGTATTCCCTCCAACACCTTGCATACCCTGATTGGGGTCCGCGCGGGCAAACGCCCCCGACACCATCGCGACAACCCTCTCCCCCATCGCGTGGTGGTGCTGGACGAAGCCTCCATGGTGGATCTCCCCTTGTTCGCGGCCCTGGCCAACGCGCTGCGCCCCGATGCCCGGCTGGTGGTCGTGGGAGACCCCGATCAGTTGAGTTCGGTGGACCCCGGAGCCGTCCTGGCGGATCTGCTGGCCAACCCCGATCTTTCGCGTTTCCGTCGCCCCCTCACCCACAGCCATCGCAACGCCGGCGATATCGCCAATTTCTGTCAGCTCGCCAACCAGGGCAGTCCTCCCTCGCCGGACTCCATCCCACTTGCCCCCGGCGCACCTTCGCTGTGGACCGGTATGGAATCCGGATCCGTACTCAGGATTCCCTCGCAAGAGCTCTCGGCGCGCTTGGAAGAGTGGATGGAGCTGTGGGTGGGATCGCACCTGGACAGCTTGCACGACCTGGCACAGGGAGTCTCTTCCCCCGAATTGTTCTCCGCCATCCCGCGAAGCCGCATCCTGTGCATGGTCCACGACGGGCCGTTCGGCGCCATCGCGGTCAACCGCGCTTGCGACGCGTGGTTGCGCCAACGCTTGGGAATCTCGTGGGCGGCTCCGTGGGCTCCTCTCCAGCAGGTGATCCTGGGCCGCAACCACCCCGAACTGGACTTGTGGAACGGCGACCTGGGGCTGATCCTGGAGCAGGAAGGGCGTCCGGTTGCACTCTTCCCGCGCGAAGACGGCCACCTGACGATTCCTGTCGATCGATTGTCCGGCTTGGAGAGCGCCTGGGCGATCACGACCCACAAATCCCAAGGTTCGGAGTTCGATCACGTCCTGTGCATCTTCCCCGACCGGGACGCCCCCGTGCTCACGCGACAGATCGTGTACACTGCCGCCTCGCGATCGAAGAAATCACTCTGGCTGACCGGCGACCTTTCCCTGGTGCGCACGGCCTGCGCACGCACGGACGAGCGGCCATCGAGGGTGCGGGAGCCGTTGTAGGGATGCAGGCATGCCTGATCCCTACATCGGAAACTTCAGTCCCTGTTCACGCAGGGTCAACATCGCCTCGGCGTTGCCCTTGGCATCGTCCACGGGGTTGTGCGTGTGGCGCGTGCGCCGCAGATGCTTGAAGTTTTTTGTCACATCCCCCACACGTCCTTTGTACAGGCTCCCGAGGTTGGTGGAGGAGAATCCGAACGGATTCTTCCCCAGAAACCAGTGGAAGTACCAGTTGATGAACTGCCAGTCGAACCCGTTGTTGTCGGAGACGAACATCGGTTTTCCCTGGCAGTTCTGGCGCAGCCACGCATCGAAGTCCGCCATCGCCTTTTCAGGTGCGGGAAACGCGAGGGTCTGCTCCCTGGAGAATCCGGACACCTGCAAGGCATCGGGAATCCAGTCTTCCCACATCGGGCGAAGCTCCGCGTAGAACGTTCGTTCCAGCCCGGGCTCCACGATCACGGCCCCGAAACAGATCATCGAAAACTTGCCGGGAATCGGACCATCCGATTCCACGTCGACCATCACATAACTCATCTTCTATTCCAATCATTGGATCATCGTCCGCGTCATTGCGGAATCGTGCGGACGTTACCTATTCAACGCGGATCGTTCAAATCACACCTTGCGAGAGGGCCGGCACCCTGAACAACCCGCAGATCACCTGGGCGCGGGTCCATCCGAAATCCATGGCGCGCGATTCGATCTCCAGGACCTCCAAGCCGAGACTTTCGGCCAACGACCGCAGGGAGCGCGCCGAGTAGAGGTTCAGGTGTTCGTGCAGCGCGTGACGGAAATCGGCAGCGCCGTCCACCAAGGCCTGGATCTGGGCATCCGTGCGATCCTGGGGCAGCTCAACGTAGACGAGCGCGCCGGGATCCAACAAGGGGAGGATGCCGGCGACGAACGCTTTGGGCGAGCACACGTGTTCCAAGACGTGGCAGATCTGCACGAATTGATACGTCACACCGGAGGGAGGCTCGTCCACCCTCCGGAAGGCGGGATTCACCAACGGCTCGTCGGACACGTCCAGGATCCAGACCTCCTTGTCCCGCAGGGAAGGCGGAACGAACCGACCTTCCCCTCCTCCCCAATCCATCACCCGATGGATCTTGGAGTGGTCGGCATGGCGAGCCAACCTCTCCTCGATCAGGCGCAACCGGACGCTCTCTTCCTCGGAAGCCTTTCCGACTCTCTCCCTCAGCTCGCGATACCAAGGCTCGAACCGGCAACGCTCGGCGTCGTAGGCCTCGGAGCGGTAATCCTGGTAGAGTCCGCGCAGCTGCTCGAAGGGGTAGTCGCGATGGGGCCCCACGAACTGGCAGTCCGGGCACACGCGAAGATCCGTGCGCACATCGGGGGTCGCCAGGATTCCCGATTGGGGGCCTTCCACCTTGCGGACCCAATCACGGAACCATCGCACGATCGTCTTCTTGATCCGGCTGCGGGAGGTCGCGAGAAAGGTGTCCAGTTTCTGTCCCACCGAGTCCACCTCGATCCCGTGGACCCGCTTGAGGAAGAACGGCGCGACCAAGCCGTCGTGCGACACTTTGGCCCGGTCGGATCCGCAATTGCGGCAGCTCTGTCCCACGCGTTTTCCCTCCGAAAATGACCGCGGCCCCATTGGAAGCGAGCCTCGCGGAGGAGGAAAGGTAAGCAGGCCTACCGGAAGTGGTAGACCAGGTGGTCGATCTCGAAGCGGCCCTGGACGTCGGTGCAGGTCTCCGTGACGCACTGTTTGAGGAATTCGATCCCGAGGAGGTTTTGCAACTGGAAACCAAGGGGAGATGGCTGTTCCCGATCTGACGCCCACTCGGGAATGGCAGCAGAGGAAATTGGCAGGTTGATGCGACGAATTCCGCTCGCGACCGGCACCATCCATCTGTACCTCGTCCCAGGATCGGCTCCAAGTCGATATGAAAGCGTGTCAATTTCCGAGGCAAGTATGGAAACCGCAAGTGGTTGCAGCGCGGTACTGCGAACCGTATCGCGAAGCACGAACGATATCGAACTCAACCGGTTGAAATCATGAGAGCTAAATCCTGCGATCGAATTGAATGGCAATGCTGTTCCGATAAAGGCGTGGGCCCAGTCTGGGCCGTTCAACGTGTAGTCAACTCGAATCTGGCGCCCCGATGTCCCCAATCGCGAAGGTCTCCGCAAATGTTTGGATGATTGATGGTGTCCCAATTGGACGTACATATTCCCAGCCCGCGATCATCGTCCTGTCAGCAAATCCATCCACTCCCCAGCTCAGTCCATGCTCGTGCGACCAGACCACCGAGGGGTCCGGGGTGTCGAAGTCGTAGATGCACGAGTCCATGCTCCAAGTGAACACTGCTTCCGGTCCGATCTGCACGCCGTTGCGCCAAGGAGATGCGCGCAAGGTCGTTGGAGAAGCGAAACCCAAACCCCATCCCGTGGGCAGACCCTTGGAGGCCAAGGTGGGCGATCCACCGTTGACGGTCATGCGGATCAGGAGGCCCGTGGTATCGATGTCCGAACCGACAGAAATTGCCGGGTAGTAGGGGCGATCGAGCTTGGTGCCGGAAGGGATGCTGGAGTACAGCTGCACATCCGACATCTCCGGCCCCGTGCGGTGCAACACGCGCACGCGGTAGGTGCGCACGTTCGCTCCGTTGGTGACCACCACGCGAACCACCGTATCCGTGGGCAGATCCAACGCGTTGTTTGGGGAGCCTTCGAAGGTCACCTTGGCATTGACGGAAACGGGAATGGCCACGAAGCGGAAGGATCGCAAGCTACGCCCCACGCTGTCTTGGTAATCCGCCACATTGGATCGGAACGCCGGCGAAAGGGTTCCGATGTTGACGCTCAACCGCGAAAGCACGGTGGAGGTGTCGTTGCCGAAGGCCCCTTGGATGGCGGCCAAGGCGGAGGAGTCGCGGGTGCGGGCGGCAGCGACCACGGCCACGGAGGAAGAATCCGCCTTGCGCACGACGCCCGCCTGGGCGACCGAGACGGAATCCGCTTTGCGGGAGACGCCCAGAGCGGCAAGCGAGACGGAATCGGACGCCTTGCGGATGGAATCCACCAGGCGCGTGGTGCGCAGGGCGTTCAAGCCGGAAGCGTTGGACGCCAAACGCGCCTTCAATGCCTGGATGCGGATCGAGTCGCGCGTGATGCGCACCGAATCGCGCACTCGCAGGGTATCCAATGCTTTGCGATCGTTCAACGCCTTGGTGGCGACCACCTGGAAGGCGGCTTGTTTCGCCGAATCACGGCTGATTTGGCTGGCATTGCGGAGTCGGCTGCTCATCGCCAGCGCCGCCTGCAGGGAATCGGCGCTGCGGGCTACGCGTTGGGAAACAAGGCGAGCCGAATCCCGCACGATGGCCGCACCCAGCGCTTGTTGGCGAAGGATCTTCGCGGCCAAGGCGCCGGAATCCAACCTTGCGGATTCGCCCATCTTCGCACGATCGGCATGGGCCTTCGCCAACCCTTGGGCGTCGCGATCCAGCCCTTGCTGGAGCGTCGCACGCGCTGGGGCATCGGCGACCATCGCCTCGCGCACGGCTTTGTGGGAAGCGGAATCGCCGTTTTGCTGCTGCCCCAACGCCGACCTCGCCGAAGCATCCGATGCGCGCTTGGCTTCCAGCTTGGCCAGCACCACCGCTTGCGCGTTGCGATCCGCCTTGAACCCGGCGATGGAATCGCCCAAGCGATCCATCGATTCCACCAGCGGGACCAGCCCCTGCACGGCACGCCCCACCTTCGCGGAATCCGTCCAGCGCGCGAGGCTGGCGCGAGTCGATGCCCCCAAGCGCTGGCGGGGAGTCGCTTCCGAACCGTTGTCGTAGCGAACACCCAGATAAAGGGAGTCGCGTCCCAACAATGCGTCCGGGATGGCGGTCACGGATCCAAGCACGGCGCTGAACAATCCGTTCCTGGGAGACAAATTCTGCTGTTCGCTCCAGAGCGCGGTGGAAGCGCTTGGTGATGCGTACAGCGAGAAGGTCGCCTGGACGGAAGCGGCGTTTCGCGCGACGCCATCCTTGGAGGTCACCATCCCCTGGTAGGGAAGGGTGGCCGCATTGGATTCCAGCCATCCCGCCAACAGAGCCACGGCGACAAATTTTGCTTTGGACATGTCCACTCCGAAAGAAATCGTTTCCACTGCGCATTCAGGTGCCGTCGAGCCTTCCGGCTCAGGGCGCCTTCACTCCCAGATGGCGGATGGTTTCGAGCTTTTGCCCGTCGGTGGTGATCACCTGGATCTTCCAGAGGTACACGCCCGTCCCCACGGCCTGGCCGGTGGAGGATCGCAAGTTCCAGGCGATGGAACACAGACGGCGACGGTCCGTGGTCTGCGGAAGCAATCTCAGCTTGGCGGCATCCACTTGTTCGGTCAGCGACACCACCGGATTGCCCAGGTTGTCGAAGATGGAGACGAAAATCGTCGCTTCGCCGGGAAGCTGGAGATCCACCGACAAACACTCCTCGCTGGAACAGCCGCCGAACGCGACGCTTCCCTTGCCCGATCCCATCGCGAGATTGGCCATGGGCCGCTTGACGCTCGCCCCCAACATCGTCGAGGCGGGACGCATTGGGCGCGCGATAGCCGATGCCTTCTGCACGTCCACTGCGAAGGTATCCGCCACGCTGAAGGTCCCATCGGTGGCGGTGACCACCACTTGCACCGTGCCATCCGCATCCGCCTGTCCGACAAGATTCAACGTGGAGCCTTTCACGTTGGCGGCCAAGGCATTCCCGTTCACCTTGACCGTGTAGACCAGCGGGTCGCCCTCGAAATCGGTAAAGACGGTATCCAGCTTGATGGTGGTCGACGCGAATCCAGACACTTCTTGTCGATCGGAGAGCGAAGACACCACGAAGGGGCCGCCGTTGACCAACAAGGGGTGCGCCAAAAATCCCGACTGGATGGAATCGGCGTCGCTGCCCATCATGGGGGTTTCGAACCCTTGCCCCGCGATCTGGGTCAGGAAGGAGTCGCGCTGGAAGGCCCCGCCGGCCTGCTGCCAGGCGATGGAGGGGACTTCCGCCATCGCGGCGCAAGCGCCGCCCAGCAGAAGCGGGAGGATGGCGTTGGTTGGAGTGCGTGGCATGGTATGGCTCCCCGACTACTTGAAGTGATAGACGAGGTTGTCGATCTCGAAGGTGCCCGTGACCGCACAGGAAATGCTCGTGCAACCCTGGTTAATTCCAATGCCGGCAAAATTCGGAAGGATCGCATGGAGCGGAGCAGGCATTTCTACGCCTTCATACCATTCGGGAAGGATCGCTTCCGCGAGATCGAGTACCACATGTTCGGTGACTCCCGCCGTGTAGGACAGATTCCAGCCGTAAGAGATTCCCTTGTTGCAAAGCTTATAGGAGAGCGTATCGCCATCCCCTGGCTGGACATTGACCCTCGTCTGCAGTTTTGTCGCAGCCGATCGCGTTTCTTTCATGTCGAAGGAAATCGACTTCAATCCCCTCAGATCCTGTGTGATGGACTTGGCCACCGAATTCCATGGGGTGAACATCCCAAAACCAGCCGATGGGTAATTGCTGCCGTTGACAGCGTGCTGGTTCTGCAGGGAAAATCCGGAAGTGCCCATCGTCGATGCGGCTCTCGTGGCGGACTGGATTCCGGTTTCCGCCGCCCATCCCCATCCGTACACATCTGTTGTCTCGCTGAACGAAGACGGTGTTCCGTACCGACGATCGATGGCCACGCTGGAGTCGATGCCCTCGAAGTCGTATATGCACGAATCCATCGCCCAGTCCAGCACTTGTACAGGCCCCACCTGCACACCATTTCGCCATGGGCTGACTCGCAGCGAGGTGGGCGAATTGAACCCGAGCATCCAGTTCAGGGAAATATTCGCCGAGGTCAACTTGGGTGCCGTTCCATCCAGAGTCGCCCGGATCGTCAGACCTGCGGTGTCAATATCGGAATCCACGAAGAAGCTGGGGAAATAGGGATGATCCAGCTTGGTGCCGGTGGCGATGGTGGAGTGGAGCACGATGTCGTAGAGCTCAAGCACGGAACGATGGAACACGCGCACCGTGTAGGAACGGCTGCGTCCGCCGTTGGCGACTTCCACCGTGATCACGGAATCTGTCGTGAGGTCGATGGCGCCGTTGGAGCGACCATTGTAGGTGACGCGCGCCTTGAGCGAAGCGGGGATGCCCACAAGGACCACGGAGGTGATGTTCTTGCCCACACTGTCCACGTAGCTGGTCACGCCGGCCTGGAAGCCGGGGGTCATGGTGCCCGCGCTGGAGGCCAGGCTCTGCAAGGCGGTGGATGTGTCGGTGCCAAAGGCCTCCTGGACGGCGGCGATGGCGATGGAATCCTGAACTCGCGCCAGACGCAAGGCTTCGAGCGCGAGCGAGTCCTGGGTGCGGGCCAGGCGGAAAGCGGCCAGCATGATGGAGTCGGCGCGATGGCGGGTCTGGTAGCCGGCGATCAAGGCGGAGTCACGGGAGATGCGACCGGAATCCACGCTTCGCAGGCCCTTGAGGGCGGCGATTCCGGCGGAGTCCAGCTTGCGAAGCGCTTCCAGGGAATCGATGCGGATGGAATCGCGGGAAATGCGGCTGGAGTCCACTCCGCGCAGCGTGCGCAGCACGGCCAACGAAACAGAATCTGTCTGGCGGGTGGCGATCAACGTCTTCAGGGAAACCGAGTCGCGCACGATGCGGACGGAATCGGTGGAAATGGCAAGTTTCAACGAGGCGAGCGTGGCCGCGTGGGCCGTGCGCAAGGTCTGGAGCGAATCGATCGCCATGGAATCGCGGACGATGCGCGATCCATCGACCACTTGTACGGCACCCAAAGCAACCGCTGACAAGGAGTCGCGCTTGCGTGCGGCATCCAGAGTGGCAAGGCCTGCTTCCAAGCCGACGATTCCAGCGGAATCCATCAGCCTCGCTCCGCCCAGACGCACCACTTCGGCGGCATCGGCGGCACGGGTGGCCTGCAGGGCCGCAAGGGAGATCGAATCGCGCAGGCGAGCGGCATGCAGCCCTTCCACGGCAACGGAATCCGTCGCGCGCGCAGACTCCAAACGCGACGAGGCGGAGGCCAAGCGCGCCAGGCTGTCACAGGATGCGGCCAGGGTATCGCGCAGATGGGCGAGCTTGGTGCGGATCGTGTCCAAGCCGATGAACCCGCGCACGAAGTTGGCTGTGTCCGCCTTGTTGGCGAAAAAGGCGCGGCCCGCTGCTCCCAGGCGAAGCCGGGAATTGGTCTTGCCATTGCCCAGATCCACGTCCAGGTAGAGCGCGTCTTGCTCGAACACCGCATCGGCGATGGGCTGCACGGAACCGAGCTGGGCCGAGAACAATCCCTTGCGCAGAGTCACGGTCTGGGATTCCGACCAAACGGGCGAGGTGGACGTTTCCGAGGTGAACAGCGAGAATTTCGCCGTGGCCGAGCCATCCTTCAGAGGATTGCCTTTGGCGTCCGTCGCCAACCCCTGATAGGGCAGCATCGTCGCGCTTGCCACAAAAAAAGTGCCCACCACGAGGAGGGCCCCGAAACTTCTACGGAACATGTTGCACCCCAGAAACCCAAGATTGCAGGATCAAATGGATTGAAGGGTCCGAAGATATTCAATGGAAATTCACTGTCAACCGAGCCGTTCCCCAAAAAGATCAATTCTTGTCCTCATATAAGGACAAGGAGATTTGCCAGTTCCCAAATTCTCCTCTCGTGTTCTGGAATTGCTTCGCCTCGGATTCTCCTGGTTTATCCTTTGCTCTTTTCCTCAGAATCAAGCGAAGACGGATGCTCCCGACGACTCGCCCTCTCGAGCCGATCGACGAGCGGTTCCCTACCTTTGGCGCATGACGGACCACTCCACCCCGATGACAGATGCTGGCGTGTTCACCTCTTGGCTTCGGCGCATGCTCTATTCGCTGGCCACCGATTCCGACACCCACACCCCCTGTGGCGATTGCACGGGATGCTGCCGATCCTCCAACTTCATCCACATCCATCCCGACGAGAAGGCAGCCCTGCGTGCGATCCCCAAGACCCTGACCTTTCCCGCACCCGGTGCGCCGAAAGGCACGCGGCTGCTCGGCTACGACGCCGAGGGGCGTTGCCCCCTCCTGTCCGATCTAGGCTGCACGATCTACGACGCCCGACCGCGCACCTGCCGCATCTACGATTGCCGCGCCTTCGCCGCCGCCGGTCTGATTCCAGGCACCGCCACGGACCATCCAGTCGGTCGGAAGGTCGGGACGTGGCGGTTTTCCTACCCCACCTCGCATGACAAAAAATGCCACCAAGCGGTGGTCGCGGCGGCGCGGTTTCTGGAGGAGAAAGCAGATCTGTTCCCGGGGCGCAAGCCACCTGCGGATCCCGCCCAAAGAACCATCTTGGCCTTGAAGGTCCACCGGGTGTTCCTGGAACGACAAAGCGACCCGGACCGGGTCGCCAGCATCGTCGAGGCCTCTTCCCGCTTCGAGGCCAAGCGGGAGGCGTTGATCCTGCGAAAGGAAATCAGTCCGCGGCGATTCCGATGACCACAAGTCCCACCAAGGCGCCCAGCACCCAACGCCAGACGCCCGCCTCCTGGTTGCCGGATTTTTTGGTGGAAGGCGCGTAAAGCAGCCCGACTTCGGCATAGGCGCCTTGGTCGTGGTCCGAGTTGGCCGTGATCTGGTAGCCGCCGCGCACCAAGGCGCGCACATCGTAGGTGCGAAACAGCATCACGCCGCCCTGGAGGTTGAGCTGGGGGCCCACGTTGATCTTGTCGTCCGGATCCGGCTTGTCCGGAAAGACGTATTCCATGCCCAGACCGCCACCCACGAACGGCGAGATGTCGGAGCGGCTGAAGAAGTTCACGACGTCGATCTGGAACGCCAAGGAGGAAGGGATGTTTCCCTTGATTTCCACATCCAAGCTCAGATTCTGCCGGAATTCGTACCAGTAGGAATACCCGATGGTCAGATTCTGACGAGGCTGGCGGTAACGCGTGGTGTCTAGAGACGAGCCCGATCTCGAGTCGTAATTGAGATTGGGCTCGACGATCTTGCGCTCGTAGCTGGATCCGATGGGGTAGAGGGCGCCCACCGTGATGCCGCTCATGGAAGAGCTCTTGCGACGAAGCATTTCCTTCTCGCTTTCCGCCTCGGCGACGTTGTCCACCGTGCCGGCATCGGCGAGGGTGACGTTGTCGAATGCGGCTCTCAACACTTGGTCCATCACCTTGGGCAGGTCGTCCACCACCTGGAAGGTCGCACGGCGCACCACGGCGGTGGAGTCGGCTGCCCCCACCACGGAGGCGGAAAGGCTGTAGGTGGATCCCAGTTTCAGGAGGGACATCCACAACGCTTTTTTGGATTCGGTTTTCGCAATGATTCCCTGCGCGCAGGGGATCGCCGAACACCCGGAATCGGAAAGATCCACGAATGCGCCCTGGCGCAGTTCGCCGAGGGTTTGCAAAAACAACGCCTTGGCGGGAGCTCGGTCGTCCGGCGGGAGCGCGCTGAAACTGGAGGAAGTGACCACCACCTGCCCTTCCGGGGCCTTAGCCAAAGCACTTGTGGAAAGGGCGAGGCACAAGCCCAAGCCAACGCGAGAAATGGAATGCATGAATCCTCCTTAACGGGGTCGTGAACACAAAGTTAGTCGAGATGCAAGCTTTTTTGGTTCAGTGGCGGGCTTCCATAATTCTGCTGGAGCGGTTTGGATGCTAAGATGAAGATCATGCCTGCGCCGGATGAGCAAACATGCCCGATCACGGGCTGGAAAATCGAGTGTCGTCCGGAATGGACCGACCTTCCCGGTGAACTCGGCGTGCGGTGGACCTTCCGCAGGATCGGCGGGAAGATCCTGGACATCCAGACGTTCGGGCCGCGCGGCGCCGCCAACCAAGCGACCTACGAAGCCTATCGGGCCAGGGTGATCCACGAGGCTTTCCCCGCCGGCGGACACTATGTGGAATGCCGGGACATCTCGCATATCCAGGGCCTCCCCGACGCCCAGCTTCGTCGGCTGCACACCAAATACCATCTTTCCGATGCCTTTCAAAACTGCATCGGATGCACGATCTACGGCTCCTCCGTGGTGTTGCGCTCCATGTATGCGCTTGGTCTGCGGATGAATCGCACGTCCGTCCACTACCCGGTCAAGGTGCTGAAAGATCGCCACGCTGCCCTGCAGGCGGCCGTTGCCTGGATCGATGTTCGACACCTGGACCTCTCGGAGTTCCTGCCCTCGCCGCCCTACCGCATCGTCTCCCAGGACGGCCAAGGGGCCATGGAGATTTCCATCGCCCGCCAGAAAGTTCTGATGGTTCGCTACTTTGGCATCCATACAGAATCGAAATTGGCCGAGCTTCTCGCCGAAAAAATCCACGAATGGATCGAGAACGGCGACTTGGTCGGGCCCGAATACTGGCGCATCGCCGATTATTCCCAGCTGCAGAAGGCCTCGGTGGCAACCAGGCTCCGACATGCCCAATCGGTCAGTGATCTGCACAAATCCAGTGGGCTGATTCCTCGTGAAATCATTCTGTGCGGCGCACCCGGCTGGGTCCGCGCGAGCATCGCGTTCGCCAAGCATGTTCTGAACCTCCCCATGGTCCACACGGCGACGGTGGAGGAAGCGATCGGCCATGTCGGCCAGTTGCTCAACCAGGAAACCAGGCAACTTCCTTTGGAACCACCATCGCATTCGATCCCGGTCGCCAAAGCGGATCTGGATCAACTGGTGCAACTGGTGGGAGCCATCGCATGGGGAAGCGGCGCATCGGAATCCAACCGCTACGACGACTCCCACCCGTTGTACGAAGCCGCGGAAGCCCTGTTGCTGTTGCGCGACGACCACATCGCCATCCTCGAACAACACCGGCGGGCGGAGCAGTCCGCGATCGAGGCAAGCGAAGCGAAAAGCCGTTTTCTGGCAAACATGAGCCACGAGATCCGCACCCCTCTCAATGGAGTGGTGGGGATGCTCCAGTTGTTGTCGGACACTCCTTTGGATTCCGAACAGACCCAGTACGCCCAAATCGCCCGCACCTGCGCACACTCGTTGCTCGATTTGGTGAACGACATCCTGGATCTGTCCAAAATCGAAGCAGGCAAGGTGGACCTCGAGTCGATCGCGTTCGATCTGAAGGACCTGATCGGGGAAGTCGTGTCGATGCTCGGGATCACCGCCCGCGCCAAGGGTGTGGCCTTGGGCCAGGACTACCCCGCGGGTCTTCCCAGACGGATCCTCGGCGATCCTTCCCGTCTCCGCCAGATTCTGACAAATCTTGTCGGAAACGCCATCAAGTTCACCCAAGTCGGAGCGATCCACGTCCGATCCTCGCTGGTCGAGCGGACCGACGATGGACTCGCCCTGGAAATCTCCGTTTCGGACACAGGCATCGGGATCGTCCAAACCAAGCTCGAATCCATCTTCGAAACCTTCAGCCAGGCGGATTCCTCCACGACCCGCAAGTTCGGCGGGACCGGGCTGGGGCTTTCGATTTCCCGGCATCTCGCCAGGCAGATGGGAGGCGACATCTTCGCCGAAAGCCTCCACGGCGAAGGCTCGGTTTTTCGCTTGCGCATCCACTGTCGTCTCGCCCCGGAGCCGGGCGAGTCCTTTTTCGAACGCTCCGACAGCGACCCTCCCCAGGGCGCGAGGCCACGAGAGGGCTCTCGCGTGCTGGTGGTGGAAGACAACCGAGTCAACCAGAAGGTGGCCACCGGCCTGCTGGGCAAGGCCCGGTGCGAAGTCACGGTCGCGGAAAACGGCCAGGAAGCACTCGAGCTTCTGTCACGCGAAGATTTCGATCTGGTTCTGATGGATTGCCAGATGCCGGTGATGGACGGCTACGAGGCGACACGATCCATACGTTCGAGGACATCCAAGGTGCGCAACCCCCAAATCCCGGTGGTGGCCATGACCGCCATGGCCATGGATTCGGACCACGGAATGATCCGGGAGGCAGGTTTCGACGACATCGTGACCAAACCGGTCTCGAATACGAACCTGATGGAAACTTTGGCGCGTTGGCTGCCCCGGTGACCGCTCCGGAGCCATTCACCTGCACGGCGGCGACTCGACTACTTTTGTCCAGACCGGGATCCGGCGCTCCGGCCCGGTGTCGAGCTCCTTCGGCGATGGTACAATCGCGACGAGACCATCCCTTTCTTTGCCTCAAGGTGATTCCATGTACGATCTGATGGGACGAACGATCCTGATCACCGGTGCTTCCAGCGGGATCGGCATGGCCATGGCCAAATTGTTCTCGCGCGAGGGCGCCAGGCTGATCCTCTGTGCCCGGCGCATGGATCGACTCATGCTCCTGGCCGAAGAACTCCGCGCGGCGCACGGAACGGACATGATCGCTCTGGGGCTGGACGTGAGAGACCGTCGGCAGGTGGAGCGTGCCTTCCAAGTGGAACTCCCTCAGAGCTTCCGCGCCATCGACGTATTGATCAACAACGCGGGATTGTCACGCGGACTGGATCCTCTGCAGAAAGGATCGGAAGACGACTGGGAAGAGATGATCCAAACGAACATCTCGGGCTTGCTCCATGTGACTCGCCAAGTCGTTCCAACCATGCTTTCCCGCGGCCGTGGCGACGTGGTCAACATCGGATCCACCTCCAGCCACGAAGTTTATCCGGGCGGCGCGGTTTACTGCGCCACCAAACATGCGGTGGATGCTCTCACGCGCGGTTTGCGCATGGACCTGGTCGCCACCCCCTTGCGAGTGACCCAGATCAGCCCGGGCATGGTGGATACCGAATTTTCGCTGGTGCGTTTCCATGGCGACCACGATCGTGCAGCGAACGTCTACGCGGGAATGACCCCACTTTCTCCGGAAGACGTCGCCGACGCGGCGATGTACGCGCTGACCCGCCCACCCCATGTCCAGGTGGGGGAAATCGTGCTCTGGCCCACCGCCCAAGCGGCATCCACCTTGGTGGCGCGCCACCAAGTGCTGGAGGAATCCGTTCCGCCGGATGAATCGACTTGGCGGAATTTTTACGAGTTGAAGGAATAGCTTCGATCGAGGTTCGAGTCTATTTTTGGCAAATGGATTCCACCGCGCTCCAAGACGTCCGCCTGCACAACACCGTGCTGAACGCCGAATTTGTCCGCTATGCCGCCGTCACCGTCGCGGCCTTGGTCGTAATCGGCTTCCTTTGGGTCAAACGGCTGGGCTGAGCCGGAACCCCGGCATTCCAAAGTCGGCCGCCATTCCCCAATGATGCTCGGGATGACGCTTCGACTCCGCTCAGGGCAAGATCCCTCGCAGAGTTCCGCCTACGGCGAAAAACGGACCGGAGGCATCTGACCTCAGCTCCTGGCTTCGGCCCAATCGAGGAAATTCCCGAGTTTGTCGATCCCGCCCAACCGGATGTATTCGGCAAGATCTCCCAGGAATTGTCGAGCCTGCGGAGCGCTCAGGAAACCCGGATACTGCACGATAACGCGGGACTTGTGGTCCAGCACGACCAGCGCGGGAAACCCCTGGACGCCCTGTTCCTGCGCCCATTGGTTTTCGGTGAGCGTCCGCTTCCCCAGGGTCATGGAAGTCGAGCTCTCTCCATTGAGCTTGGCGGGCACGAAACCCGCATGGATCCGCGCAATCACGTTCGGATCGCGAAAGGTTGTGGCGTCCATCTTGTGGCAGTACCCGCACCAATCCGCATATACCATCACAAAGACTCCCTTTTTGGATGTCTTGGATGCTTTGGTCGCCTGCTCCAGCGTGGACCACTTCACGCTGGCTGAGACAGGGCCCTGCTGCTGAGCGAACACTGGAGAAGCCAGCCCGGCGACCACAAGCAAGGCCAAAGCCATGGAAAGAAACCTTGTGCCCCAGACCTGCGACCGATTCATGGCAACTCCTCACCGCCCGCCACGCGAGCGTTGCTGATCAGACGAACTTGTTGATCCGTTCGGCGATTTTTTCCTTGGGCAAGGCGCCGACCAACTGGTCTACCACTTCTCCGCCCTTGAAAATCAGGAGGGTGGGAATGGACCGAATGCCGAAACGGGCGGAAACGTCGGCGTTGTCGTCGGTGTTGAGCTTGCCGATCTTGAACTTGCCCGCGTATTCACCGGACAGGGCTTCGATCGAGGGGGCGATCATGCGGCAAGGTCCGCACCAGGGAGCCCAGAAGTCGACAAGCACAGGCAGGTCGGATTTGACCACTTCCACTTCAAAGTTCGCGTCGGTGAATTCCATCACGTTGCCGGCCATGTCAGGATCCTTTTTTCATGGGTTTTGCAAGCGAGTCCGTCACGATCTCGACCCGGGTCCAAAACCGCTGCCAGCGGTTTGGATCCTTCTGGAGGGTCCGCAATTTCTTGCGAAACGCCCCAAGGTCGGAGCCTTCTTCACGAAGGATTTTGGCTCGTGCTTCTCTCGCGTGTTCGGGTTGCCCCTCCCTGCTGGAGGAGGCCACCCGGAGACGAGCATACAACCTAGCAAAGTCGTCCACTTCCGCCTCGGCCTTGCGATCACGACAACCCATCAGGAAGATGATTCCCAAAAGCACCAGGAAAGACCTGTTCATGGTTCGCTCCGTTCGAACAAGGCGCGCGCGTATTCCCTGGGTTGAAAGGGAACCAGATCATCGATCTTTTCGCCCAACCCCAGAAACAGGACCGGAGTCTGCACCACCTTGCGCAAGGAAAGAACCGCACCGCCCTTGGCTGTTCCGTCCAGCTTGGTGACCACCAGGCCGGTGAGTGGAGCTGTCTCGTGGAACAACTTGGCCTGACTGACCGCATTCTGACCTGTGTTTCCATCCAGCACCAGCCAGACGTGCTGGGGGTAGGATGCGTCGTGTTTGGCCACCACTTTCAAGATCTTGGCCAGCTCCGCCATCAGATCCGCGCGATTTTGCAATCTCCCTGCCGTGTCCAACAGCACCACATCGCATCCACGGACCATGGCAGCGGCCACGGCATCGTAGGCCACGGCGGCAGGGTCGGCACCGGGTTTTTGGCGCACACAAGGGACATCCGCTCGCCGACACCATTCTTCCAATTGGTCGACCGCGGCGGCTCGGAATGTATCGCAAGCACCCACCAACACCTTGCGACCTTGCGACCTCAACCGATGCGCGAGCTTGCCGATCGTGGTGGTTTTTCCCGCGCCGTTCACACCTACGATGGCCACCACCTGGAGACCGCTGGATGGCAAAAACGGCTCGGAGGGTCCCAACAAATCCACCGCGCAGTCGGCGAGCCAATCCAGAAGTTCGTCGGAGTCACGGTAGGCGCGCCCCCAGGCGCGCTTGCGCAGGCGCTCCACCAGGTCCTCGGCGGTTTCGATGCCGACATCGGCGCGGACCAGTCGCTCGACAAGATCCTCCAAGGTGGCTTCATCGATGCGGCCCGTGCCGACCATCCCCTTGAGACTGCGGACCAGGGCGTCGCTCGTGCGCCCCAGCCCTTCGCGGATCCGGGAGAACAGGTTCATTTCGCGGCGGTCGCCTTGGGTTTGGTCAGGATCTGACGATAACGGGCCGGATCGCGCAGGAGCTTGACGGCTTCCGCGACCTGCGGATCCAGGGAAAGCTCGTAGGGAGTGGCGCCACTGGTGCCGCCCACGGCCATCAACACTTCCCGATTGATCCCCTCGCGGATGTATTCGCGGTTGGTGGAAAACAGGGATTCGTTGGCCTTGGTGAGCGCGGAATCCAACGCATCCAGACGGGAGCGGATGGCGGCGCGATCGGCGCTCTGGTACTTCTCCCCGCGAAGCGAGTCGCGCTTGACGGATTTGCGGATCTCCTTCAAAAGCCTCGATTCGGGCGAATCGAAGGTGAATTTGACGGAATCCGTCTGCAAGAAGCGCCGGAATTCCTCCACGTTCGCATCCGTCGCCCGGAAACTGGTGTCCAGTTTGCTCTTGGCGGCGAGCTTGGGCTTTTGGTTGATCGCGAAGCGGAAGAACAGGTTCTTGCGCTCGAGATCCTGCTGGAAGGAATTCAAACGGCGTCCAGGCACGCGCACGTCGGGCAGGATGCCGCCGGCATCCCACACCTTGCGTCCCAGGACCTTGGTGCGAAACGATTTGTGCTTGAGGGTGTCCAGGGTGGTGTCGGGGGCGGAGCCGTCGTCGATTTCCGCGCCGAGTTCGTCGTCGAACCCGGGACCCTTGGCCGGTTTGACAGAATCCGACTTGGACGTGTCTTCTTCCTGCTCGCGCAGCCAGCGGACTCCGTTTTCCTTCTTGTTGATGCACCGGCCTGAAGGCGTGTAGTAGAAGGCGGTGGTCACTTTCAGGAGGTGCTTCTGGTCCATGGGGAAGATGGTTTGGACCGATCCTTTGCCGAAGGTCTGGGTGCCCAAGACCACCCCGCGATCCCAATCCTGCACGGCGCCGGAGACGATTTCCGCGGCGGAAGCCGATCCGCCGTTGACCAGCACCACCAAAGGCGCGGCTGTGTCGATGACCGGGTCGCGCTGGGAGCCCATCTCCGTGTTCTGGCTGGTGATCCGTCCTTTGGTGGAAACCACAAGACGCCCCTTGGGAAGGAACATCTCGGAAACATCCACGGCCTGGGTCAGGAGCCCGCCCGGATTGTAGCGCAAGTCCAGGATGTAGGAGGTCGCGCCTTTGGCTTTCAGATCGAGCAAAGCCTTCTCCAGTTCCGCGCCGGTGGGTTCGGAAAACTGGGTGAGCTTGACGTAACCGACCTTGCCGGGAAGCAATCCGGCGTACGGCACGGATTCGATCTTGATGATCTCGCGGGTGATGGCAAAGGGCATCGGTTGGGTGAATCCCTCGCGCCAAACCTTGATGGTGACCTGTGTGCCTGGGGTCCCGCGCAGCTTGGAAACCGCGACGTCCACCGTGATCCCACGCGTGGGCTTGCCATCGATTTCCAGAATCCGGTCGCCGGCCTGGATGCCCATGCGCTGGGCCGGCGTGCCGGAAAGCGGAGAAATCACCGTGAGCACGTTTTCACGCACGCCAATGGTGATGCCAAGTCCACCAAACTGGGCTTGGGTATGAATCTTGAGGTCTTCCGATTCCTTCTCGGCGAAGTAAGCGGTGTGGGGGTCCAGGATGGTGGACATTCCTCGCACGGCGGCTTCCGTCATGGTATCCGACGGGATTTCTTCCACGTAGACATCATTGATTTTGACGAGCACCTTGCCCAATCGCTCGAAAGACGAGTAGAAACCCGCCTCCCGGGAGGTGCCGCTGACAGCGGCGGTGGAGCTCACGGCGACGATCGCGGTGGCCAAGGCGAAGTAGATGTTGGAGCGGGACGGCAAAGACATGAACTCGAATATAGCTTGCGAGGTTCGCCCGGCCGTTCGTACTTTCCATCGCAACCATCACCTCAACCGCGGAGACCCACATGAGCCGCACTCCTTTTTCGATCCTTCTCGGCCTTGCGGGCGCGGCCCTCGCCCAGTACAACGACTACCCCACCGGCGAATACGAGTTCTCCAAAAACCGCATCGTCGTCTCGCCCATCAAGCTGGTGGGCGGCATGGACCCGGCCAAACGCGACGAGGGCCCCAAGGTCAACATTTCCTGGGTTCCCAACATCGACGTGATCGACGCCCGCTACGAACGCGTCCTGGGCATCGACGGGTCGATCGGTGTGGGCCCCCTGGCCAGCTATTACGGAGACTGGGGAGCGGACTCCGTGAAGGCCACCGCCTGGGCAGCTGGCGTCTACGGTCGCTACTACCTGGACTTGGCATCGGGCGGGTATGTGCAATTTGCCGCCCAGTGGTTTTCCCAAACCGGCGCCAAGATCCGCAACGGATCCGGCTTCGACACGCTGGGACAATCGCTGGCCAATGCCACGGTGGATATCTCCGGTCCCCAATTCAGCCCGGTCATCGGGTACTGCCACATTTTCAACAAGCATCTGTTGCTGGAAACCCAGATGGGCTTCGCGATCGGTTACTACAACCGGTCCGTGGCGGGTTCGCCGGTGATCACCGAAGGCAGATACACCCTCAAAACCTACGAAACCAGCTCCGAATGGGGCGGATTCTACTACGCACAAGTCGCACTGGGCCTGGCCTGGTAGGCAGAATGTCGCTCGCCCTTCGAGACGGCGGCTTTGCCGCCTCCTCAGGACGAACGGTTAGCAGACACTGCTGAAGACCTGACAAACCGGCTTGCGGGGGTATCCGTTCGTCCTGAGGAGGCCCGCAGGGCCGTCTCGAAGGGCGAAGGCGACCTTTACTTCTCCCCCGGCACCAGGATCAATTTTCCCCTGCATCCCTCCGGTCCCGCCACCAAAAAGACCGCCGAGTCTCGGTTGCGGATCCGAAAGAGGCACGCGAAGCCCTCGGGTACATCGGGCTCCTCCCCGTCAGGATTGGAAAGACACATTCCCTTTTCCACCCACAAAAGCACCTGGGTCCAAGCGGGAACAGGGAATTCCTTCCATTTTCCAGCGGCCAGTTCCACCTCGACCAGACTCGCTCCAGGCGGCAATGCAGCGGACGACTTCCAGCCCAGGAAGCACCCTGGGTGCGGCCATCCAGCCTCGGCATCGGGCTGGAGCACGCACAGGGCTTGATGGAGATCCATCCGGCTCAGCCCCGAAACGCGCTTTCTTCCACAGCTCCAGTCTCGGCGGTGAGGTGCCCGCGCGAGGCGATTTCGTGCACCGCGCTGATGTCCTGGTCACCCAGACCATGGCGTGCGGCGCGGGTGTAGACGGATTCCGCCACGCGTGCCTGTGAAAGCTCCAAACCCACCCCCACGGCCATTTCCAGGGCCAGCCGCACGTCTTTCAGGGCGTGCTTGAGGGGGAATTCCGGGCTCCACTCCCTGTTTTCGATCTTCTCGCGCTTGAAAGTCAGGAAAGCCGGTGCGACATGGGTGGGCAAGATCGCCTCATGGACAATTTCTTCCGTCAGGCCGATCCGACTGGCCAACCCCAAGGTTTCCGACCAGGCCACCTGGGCTTGGGCCAAAAACAGATTGTTGACGAGCTTCAGGGAAGACCCCGCCCCGATGGGTCCGGCATGCACAATCCGACAACCCATGGCCTCCAGGAGCGGACGCACCCCTTCGATATCGGAAAGCTCGCCTCCCGCGAAAAAAATCAACTTCGCAGCCGCGGCGGCGGCACTGGATCCAGACACCGGAATGTCCACAAAACGCAGGCCGCGATTGACCGCATTGGCTCCCATTTGGCGGGAAGTGGCGGGATCGACGGTGCTGTGATCCACCCATAGCGTCCCATGGGGAAGCTCGTCCAAAAAGCCCTGTGTGCCCAAGGCCACCTGGCGCAGGGCGACAGGATCCGCCACCATGGTGAACACCACTTGGGCTCCCCGCACGGCCATCCGAGGACTGGAAGCCAGCTTGCAGCCGAACTCCGCCAAGGGCGCGGCCTTCTCCGGCGTGCGGTTCCAGACCACCACGCCGTGCCCTGCCCTGGCCAGATTGGCCGCCATGCGCGACCCCATGATGCCCGTACCGAGAAATGCGACATCCATGATGAACCCCTCCCTTATCCTGCCGTGGCGCTTGCCAAGCGCCGGAAACGAACCGCGTCGCCTTCAAGGCCCCTTTGGGAACCAGGCGGATGAATCGACTTCCACGGTAGCATCCGTGGGGACCTTTCGGAAGGCCTGCCGAAATTGAGGCAAGGAATCCTGGATCCGCAGATGCGATGCCTGCGCCAGATGAAGTCCGACCTCCCTGCCCCACTGATGCCATCGCTTGATCTGGACGGAATCGGCGGGAGTCTGCGCCTGCCAAAGCGGAGCCATCGGCTGGGCAGCAAGTCCGGCAGGGATCTGCGTTCCCTCCGGAACCCAAATCTGGGCCTGCGAAAGCACCGTCCAGGCGAGTCTTCTCCCCAAAAACGACTGCGCATCCACCGGTCCGTTCCAAAACAACACCGTGCGAGGCTTGGTCACCAGGATCTGGCGCACCGGTTCGTCCCAGCGGGTGTTGTCCAGGTCGTGGGGCATCAACAGCAGATCCGGCATCGAGTCGGACACGTGGTGGATCACCTCCGCCCACGCTCCGGTGGACTCGAATACCACCCCCCGCGGCGGCTTTCCTTCGCGAAGTCTGGCCAGGAGCCGCTGGGCTTGGCGCTGGGCGGGAGTCCACAGGTCCCAGCGCAGCGAGTCCTTCGCATGCACCCCTCCGTCACCCACCACCATGCATTCCAGCGGGCAGCGGCCCAAGTTCACCGTGGCGCTGGAAATCCCCACCAGGGCCAGATCCGCGGAATCCCTGGTTTGCCGCTCCAACCAACGGGAGGTTTCCAGCGGGTCGCCCAAACCATCGTGCCAACGCCAGTCCCACCGCACCGTAGAATCGGCGGTGGAATCCAGGGCCGCCAAAAAACCTTGCCGAAACGCCACGCCCAATGGGGCGAGATCGCCGGAAAGGGGGAGGCAAGCGGCTCCCCGGAAGACGCGGGCCGACTTCCGACTTCCGGCCTGGGGTTGGGATACAGCCCCCACCAGCACCAAGGACAGGACCAACGACCCGAGTCCTCGCACCAACAGACGTTTTGCGCCTGGGGCGCGATGGAAAGGCATGGCGATCCAAAATACTCTAAACCCACAACCCTCCATCGGGATGGGATGCAGGTCGTTCCGTGCGCACTGCATCCGAGTTTTTCGCCGGTTCTAGGTTGTACCTTTAGTTCTCTGCCGATGCGCAAACTTCTCTTCCTCATCACTTTGACGCTCTGTGTCACCTCTTGTCGCCTGGAAAAGCCTCCCAAGCAACGGAAGACCACACGGGTGCTGGACACCGTCGCGATGCCGCAAAAGCCTGTCGACGCGTTCTTCCGTGGCGGGGCGCGGGTGAATTTCTGGCAAAGCGACACCCTGACCTGGCGGATGATCACCAAAACCCTCCGGCAGGATCCCACTTCCCAACGGGTATGGGCGGAACCGGTGGATCTGACCGCCTTCACCCAAAAAGGCGACATCGCGGCCCACATCGTGGCCGATTCCGGCACGATGGACCGGGGCATGCGATTTTTCTTCGCCCGGGGGCACGTGGTGGGATCCAACAAGTCCGGCATGGAGCTGGAAACCGATTCCATCATCTTCGACAAGGAATCCGATCGCATCCACACCAACGCACGGGTGCGGGTCAAAACCGAAAACGGCGACATTCTGACCGGCAAGGGGTTCCGCTCGGACGCCTATCTCAATCGCTGGGAAATCCTTTCCGACATCCGCGGCCAATTCAAGGATCTGGGATCGTTCCCCTTCCTTCCCCCCAACGGTGGCACCAACTGATGCGCACCGCGATCCTGGTGGTCCTGTTTGCGGCCCTGGGCTTTTCTGCCAAACCCCAAAACAAGCCGGCCGCCAACGAGCCTCTGGTGCTGGACGGCGCGGACCACTTCGTGGTGCAAAACCGGGGCGCTTTCGTGGAGCTGACAGGAAATGTCAAATTCCACCGCGGCGACGTCAAGTTCACCTCCCGGCAGGCCATCTGGGACCGCTCCATCGACCAGGTCCGTTTCGAAGGCGACTTCCGGCTGGAGCACCCCTCCGGGCATCTCACTTCCGCCTCCGGCCGCTACGAACGAACCTCCGGCTCCGCCTGGGCGGAAGGAAACGCGCGATTGGTGGATTCCAGCGGCTCGGTGAGCCTGGAAGCGGGCACCATCCGCTACGATCGCCACGCCCGCACCGCCGAGGCGACCCGCTCGCCCATCTTCCGGCGCACCGGCAAAAACAGTGCGGACACGGGATCCGGCGTCGCCTTGGACACCACCGAAATCCGCGGCGAAAGCCTGGTGTGGCGCGAGCGGGATTCCGTGGCCCAGGCCCGCGGCAAGGTCCAGATCCGTCGCGGCGACCTGCGGGCCACCTGCGACACCGCCACCCTGGACCAGAAATCCAAGAAGCTCCGTCTGGAAGGCACGCCCAGGGCGGCCCTGGCCCAGAAGACACTTTCCGGCAAGAGCATCGTGCTGGACGTGGACATGCGCCGCGAACGGATCGATCGCGTCCTGGTGCTCCAGGATGCGCGGGGCGAAGTGGTGGGAGACGCCGATTCCGCCGGGCTGATCCAGACCGCGCGCGTGTTCGGCGACACATTGCTCGCCGAACTGGAAGGCGACGCCTTCCGCAGCCTGCTGGTCACTCGCAAGGCGCGCGGCACGAGCTTTTCCAACCGCGACACCACCCGCACCGACGAGATGTGGGGAGATACCCTGCGTCTGGAATTCAGCGCGGGGAAGATGAGTCTCGCCCAAGTGCGCGGACACGCCAGATCGATCTACCACCACCGCGAGAAAAACGCCGACAAGGGCCGCAACGAAGCTCGCGGCAAGAACATCCGCATCGCCTTCGACAACGGCCGGATCGGCAAGATCCGCATCGACGGCAACGCCAAGGGAACCTTCTATGGAACCGAACGAACCAAGGTCGACTGACCCCCAGCCGGAGCCGATGATGGCGCCGGTCGCTCCGGCAGCTCCCGTGCGTCGCATCGAGGCCTCCGATCTGCGCAAAACCTACGGCGGCCGCCGGGTGGTCGACGGCGTCCATGTGAGCGTTTCCCAAGGCGAGATCGTGGGTTTGCTCGGCCCCAACGGTGCCGGCAAGACCACCACGTTCTACATGATCACCGGCCTGGTGCGTCCCGACCTCGGCAAGGTGCACCTGGACGGCAAGGACATCTCCAAGTTGCCCATGTACCGTCGCGCCCGCCGCGGCTTGGGATACCTGGCCCAGGAGCCCAGCATTTTCCGCGGCCTTTCGGTGCGGGAAAACATCGAAGCCGTGCTGCAGGTGCGCGGCATGCCCCGCAAGCGCCGCCACGAACGCTGCGACCAGCTGATGGAGGAACTTCGGATTTCGCACCTGCACAAATCCATTTCCTTGACGCTTTCCGGCGGCGAGCGGCGGCGCCTGGAGATCGCGCGCGCCTTGGCCGCCGATCCCGCGTTCCTGCTTTTGGACGAGCCGTTCGCGGGAGTGGACCCCATTTCCATCGAAGACATCCAGTCGATCGTGGCGGGATTGCGCGAAAAAGGCCTGGGAATCCTCATCACCGACCACAACGTGCGCGAGACGCTGGCCATCACCGACCGCGCCTACATCCTCTTTGGCGGACAGATCCTGACCGAAGGGACTTCCGCGTTCCTGGCCAACGATCCCGAAGCCCGCCGCCACTACCTGGGCGAGCGTTTCAGTCTGGGGTAGGGTGGGATTCCCTTTGGACCTCACCCAGGTCGTGGAGCTGATCCTGGTCGGCGCAGGAGCCCTGGGATACCTCCATCTGGTGCTGGCGCGCTCCACGAGCGCGCGCACGCTCTGGTTCAACGGGCAACTGTTCGGGTGGGCGCTGTGCTGGTCGATCTGGTTCGCTTCCGTGTTCAGTGCGCTGAACCTGGAGACCATCTCCTACGGCCGATTCCCGATGGTGTCGATGGTCCTGGATCTGGTCAAGGGCTCCGTGCTGAACATCCAATCGGGGTTTCTGCTGCACGGACTCGTGCGCTGGACGGGCGCGGGTAAACGGATTCCGTGGCCGGTCTGGTACCTGCTTCCGCTGGCCACCCTGGTGCGCGGCGGAATCCAGGTGGCCACCCACCCCATGGAAACCTTCCTGGCCAACGTGGAGCCCGTGGTGCGGGTGTATCTGGCCACCGACATCGTCACCAACCTAGTGGCGATCGTGCTTCTGACCTTGGGGCTCGCCCGAATGGACCCATCCCAGGCATCGGTGGCGCGCCCCCTGCGCAAGGCTTTTCTGGTGATGGCGCCACTTTCCGCCGTGGCCTTCGCCCTCAAGATCTACTGGGGATACGCCGGGCCTGGCCGCTACCAGTGGGTGATCCTCCACGACCTGACCCATCTGGTGGCCCCCGCCGCGCTGATCTGGGCGTGCTACCGGACGGAATCCGTCGCGCTATCCGTGACCCGCTCCGGGTGGCGGCGGGCGGGATGGCTCGCCGGGGCATTCCTGCTGTACATGTTCGGGAAGTTCCTATGGCCCCTTTCCGAACTGGATCATCTGGGGGCCTGGGCCATGGCGTCGCTCGGATTCGTGGGGACCATGGGCCCGTTGTCGATCACCGCCGGACGCAGCCTGTTCCAATGGCTCAACTGGGAGCTGACCAACGAATCCCACAAACTTTCCGATCTCGAATCCGAGTTGTGGGCGTCCGGTCTTTCGGAAGAAAACCTCCCCCCGCATTTCGCGAAAACCCTAAGCGCCATCCTGGAATGTCGCGCGGTGGTGCTCCCCGCCACCGACCCCCGCGTCGCCCGCATCCTGGAGATCCGCTCCTGCGCCTGGGGCGAGGCCGCACCGATCGCCATGATGGACGCCACGTCCCGCTCGGAAATCCCCGCCTGGCAGGAGTTGGGCGCGCGCACGCTGCTTCCGGTCCATGGCCCCGACTCCTCCTGGGTGGTCGCCCTGGGCGCCAGCGCCCTGGCGGATCCCATGCCTAGACAAATCCTGACCAAGCTGGGTTCGATGCAAGGGACCTGCGAACGCGTGCTCCGCTCGCGCAAGCAGTTGCGCGAGGCGGTCCAGACCCAGCGCCGCCTCCAGGAGACCGAACGGCTGGCCATGCTGGGACTGCTCTCCGCATCGGCGGCCCACGAGATCAAGAATCCGCTTTCGGCCATCCGCAACGTCGCATCGGCGGCCATGCGCGACGCCCCGGCGGACTCCGTCTTGCACCGCGATCTCACGGTGGTGGTGGGCGAGGTGGACAGACTGGACGCGACGGTACGGCGCATGCTCCTGTTCGCCCGCGACCGCGAAACGTGCAAGGACGCACCGGAAACGGTCAACGTCGTGGCGGGGCTGCTCTCCGCCGAAGCGCGCCATCGCGGACTCCGCCTGCAGGTGGTGACGGACCGGGCGTGCGCGGTCCCGATGTCGGAAAACGACTTCAAGGCGATCCTCTTCAATCTGATCCAAAACGCCATGGCGCACGCACCCAAGGGGAGCTCCGTCCTGGTGCGCCTGGATCCCGAAGGTCCCGCGCTGGAGGTGGAAAACGAGGGCGAGATCGCCGCCGAAATCCTCCCCCGCCTGTTCCGTCCGCTTGCTTCCCAAAGCGGCACGGGGCTGGGGCTGTACATTTCCCGCACCAAGGCCGAAGACGCCAAGGCGCGCCTGGAGCACCGCCCGGTCCCGGGCAAGACCATCTTCCGCCTCGCTTGGGAGACCCCATGAAGTTCCTTGTCGTCGACGACGAAACCGGCGCCCGCTACGGTGCCCGGCGCTTGTTGGAATCCGCGGGCCACCAAGTGGTGGAGGCCGCCTCCGGCGAAGAGATGCTCGCGCTCTCGCCCGCCAAACCCTTCGATGCGATCCTGCTGGACTACCAGATGGACCCCATGGACGGGCTCACCGCGCTTTCCGCCCTGGCCGGTCGCGCCGGGGCCCCGCCGGTGGTGTTCTTCACCGCCCAAGGCTCCGAGCGCGTCGCGGTGGAGGCCATGCGCAAGGGCGCCACGGACTACCTGACCAAGCCCGCCGACGCGGACGAACTGGTGATGGTGCTGGAACGCGCCGCCTCGCTTGGCCGCGAGCGCACCACCCTGGACCTGCTCCAACGCGAAACCGACTCTTCGCGCCCCACGCGCGAACTCCTGGGCGATTCCCCGGCCATGCGCAGCATGCGCGAAGACCTGGCCCTGATGGCACCCACCGCCTCCAGCGTCCTCCTTTTGGGCGAGTCCGGAACCGGCAAGGAGATGATCGCCCGCTTTCTGCACGAACGCTCCGGTCGCACCGGCCCCTTCGTCGCGGTCAACTGCGGCGCGTTGCCCACCACCTTGGTGGAAGCCGAACTCTTCGGACACGAAAAGGGCGCCTTCACGGGGGCCACCTCGGCACGTCCCGGCAGAATCCGCCAGTCCCACCAGGGAACCCTCTTCCTGGACGAGATCGGCGACATGCCCTGGGAGGCCCAGGTGCGGCTGCTGCGGGTGCTGGAAGAGCGGATCGTGGAACCGCTGGGATCGGAGCGGACCATCGAGGTGGACATCCGGGTGGTGGCCGCCACCCACCGCGACCTGCACGCCCTGGTGGCGGAAGGCAGATTCCGTCAAGACCTTCTGTACCGGCTGGACGTGCTGTCGGTGCGGATCCCCCCGTTGCGCGAACGGCCGGGCGACGCCCTGGTGCTGGCCCGCCAGTTTCTGCGCCATTACGCCGGAAACCGTCCGCTGGAATTTTCGCCGGCGGCCGAATCCGCCATCGATCGCGCGCAATGGGCGGGAAACGTGCGCGAACTGCGCAACGCGGTGGAGCGTTCCTGCGTTCTGGTGCGCGGCCGCCAGATCACCCCGGAACTTTTGGGAGTCGGGCCCGAGCGCACGCGAAGCCAGGTCGCGGATTCCCTCGAGGGGACGCCGGGATGGCTGGGCATCGCGCCGGTTTCGGTGGAGCTTCCCTTCCGCGAGGCCAAGCAGCAGGTGATGGAAGAATTCGAGCGCAAGTTCATCTCCCACCACCTGGAAGCCTGCGGCAACAACGTCTCCAAGGCCGCCCAGGCGCTGGACATGCACCGCCAGAGCCTCCAGCAGAAGATGAAGGACCTGGGCATGGTCAGGCTGGACGCGGAATGACCGCTCCCCACGTGTCCCGGGTGCGGGTCCGCTACAGCGAGACCGATCAGATGCGGTTCGTCTACTACGCCCACCATTTCGTGTACTACGAGGTGGCCCGCACGGAGTGGCTCGCCGCCAACGCCCTTCCCTACGACCAGCTGGAGGCCAAGGGATTCGCCATCCCCGTGCTGGAGGCGCATTGCCAATATTTGTCTCCCGCCCGCTACGGCGACGAGTTGGCCATCGAACTTGCGGTCGCGCTGGTGGATGGATTGCGGGTGAGGTTCGACTACCGGACCCATCGCGGATCCCTGGAAGGCGAGCTGCTGGCCAGCGGCTGGACCACCCACGTATGCATGGACGCCTCCGGAAAACCGCGTCGACCACCACCCGAACTGCGGGCGATCCTGGCGCCTAGCTAGCTTCGCACGGGTCGGCAGTGTTCCTGGTCGCCCACCATTCGCGGCTGGCTTGTCTGGCGCGATCCTTCGCCCACGCCCATCGCCGCCGCCGGGCGAGACCGATGAGCATCCATCCGGCGATCAGGGCGACCACCACCATCCATTGCGAAAGCCACCCGAACAGGTCGGATGCGGTCTTGTGCCCGTCCGTGAAAAACCATCCTCTGCGCGTTTTGGACTGGACGGCCACGATCCGTCCCGCAGGATGGAAACCCGAACCAACCCAGGATGCCGAGCCATCCGCGCCTGGGAATTCCTCCACGCTCCAGGGCAGGCGCGAACCGCCCGCTCCCGTGAGCCAAACCTTGGAATCCTCCGACACGCCGGAGTTCCTTCCGAGTCCGAACCCCTTGAGAGCTGTATTCCATCGATCGTTCTGGACCAGGGACTCCACGGAGGCCATCGATCCGCTCGCGTTCTCTCCCAGCATGGCCAGATACCAAGACATGGATTGTTGCATGACGGCAAGGATTTCGAAACTGTCCCGGGCGGATGCGAGCGCGCCGACCATCTGCGCGCGGTTTCTGACAAAGCGAAGCCATGCCGCGTTTCCCGCGAACATCCCGGAATCGGCGCCGGGTGTGCCAAGTACCGCCTCGCGAACTTTTTCGATCCGACCCAATCTTCGGCGTTGCGTCGCCTCCAGTATCGGCCTGCGTTCCTCTTCCGGAAGCTTTCTCAGCCAGGCGAACTCCCTCGCGGGAATTCGTTGCGACAGGAGGCTGTCGATCATTGCCCACTCCTTTCTGGCGCGTTCGATCGCACCCGGCAGGGAAGATCTTCGCCGCTGGATCGAATCGACGGTTTCCTCCAGCGACTCGACAAAGGTAGCCCCCCCGGCGAAGGCCAGTGCCATTCCCGACATCCCCCCCGGAGCCTCCACCAGGACATGGGGGCCGAGCCGAAGCGCCCTGCCTGGACCAGGATCGAGCTGACGGATTTCGTCCAGACTCGCGACGGAAGCCGGCGGCTTGCTTCGGAGGATTCCCGGCACTTGGCTTGCCTGCACACCCTCGGGAAGACTGGGCTGCCAGACCAGCAATCCAAGGAAAACGATACCTGTCATCCACCAAACTCCCGGCGTTGCTGCTCGGGACAACAACGCCCCCGCGCTGGCCTCCGCCTGGAGCGACCGCTTTCCTTGGATCGAAACCACCCACAAGGACTGGTCGAAGCTCCCATGGATGCCGGGACTTTCATACTCCACCGCTTCGATGTCCACCTCTCCACCTTCGGGAAAGTCGTCGTTCCATCCCAGGGGGAACGACAGCGGCCAACAGCCTTCGAACGTCGGAATCATGTCCGTGCCTTTGCCCGCGCCCACCTCCACCATGACCAGATCGCCCACAAAACGCCGCACGAGAAGGTCATCTCCGCTTTCAGGCAAAGCTTCGTCGGAAGATCCGCTGGGAGCCACGAGTCCCAACGCGAACAACACCAGGCCGGCCACGATCAGGAATAGGATTTTTTGCGTGGAATGGCTGTTGCTTGATCCGTACAACCCGAGGGAAAACAACAGTCCACCGCACAAAAGGAGCATCCACCGAATCGAGATCGCCGCCAGACGCAACCAACGACGCGTCGATCGGATGCGTGGCAGGATCCAGCGGGCCTCCAACAGGGTGGCGTTTCTGCTCGAAATGCTCCCGATCAACGCAATGTGGCCACAGGGAACGTCCCCCGGGCCGATGCCCCGGCGACCACAAGCCACGATGGGACGCCCAACGGCGCGGCAATGCGAATGGAAGCCTGATCGGAGGCAAGCGTGTTGCGCGACAAAATCCGTCCACGCGAATCCACCAAAACCAGTAGCGCCGATCCAGCCCAACCCGAGCGTGTGAATTCGATTTCACCGCCCATGCGTCGGACGCCACCCAGGCTGTTGGACCTAGGTCGGATCGCGGTCCCCGCCTTCCACATCTCCACCTGCGAGAGGCGGAAGCCGCCCACCGCCTCGTTTTCCACGCCGCCGAGCTTGACCTCCCAAGCAACCGCCAAAAGCGAGTCCGGCTCAAAGCTGCGGGCCGATCCGCTCCAAGCGGGCTGGCGCAAGGCAGCCAGGTCCACGCACCAGTTGCGGGAGGAGTCGGTGTGGGGAATGCGAATTTGCAGATCGCGGCCTTTCTCGAATGCCACGCCGGACCGTTTCAGTTTCAGGGTCACCCCGCCCAACGAAGCGGGAAAGGCCGAATCGAAGGCAAGCCGAAAGGAGATGGCGGACAATCCCGGCCGATCGACCGCAACAGGCTGGCTGGTGATCGCATCGGGAGGCCCGGCCTGGGTTTCCAGGGCCGCCCAACCGCTGTAGGCTTGCTCGCGCGTCAGCCGAAACCGCATCCATGCCTCGCCGCGAGCCGAATCAGGGCTCCAGGTCTGAAGGTCCGTGGTGTCCCGCGCGGAGAGGATCTGTGAACGTCCACGCGACTTGGCGGAGGAATCCGAGTTGGCATCCGTATACACGTACCACCATCCGCCCCAGCCGTTTCGCTTGGCGTTTTCACCTTGGAAATCCGACAAACTGACCTTTTCACCGGTGCACGATCCCGCCGGAGGCGTAGGCCAACCGCCGCCAACGCCCATCAGTTCCAGCTTCTCCACCTGTAGGCTGCCCGTATCCGATTGGCAGGCTCCAGATATTTTTTCGCAGCTGACGTTGAATTGGATGGCCGTCGCCGCGCCCAATGCCTCGGTGGCATACAACGGTGGCGATCCCACCAGCCACAGCGGCAGGGCAAGGTTTTCCACACCGATCACGGTGTCCATCACCTCGGGGCCCACTTCCAGATCATAGCCGAAGGCCACGCCTGTGTCCGAGGCTTTGCTGTAATCGCGGAGATTGGAAACGACCGTCACCCGAACGGTGCGCTGCACGCTCGACCGCAGCCGCACATGGATCCCTTTGAGGTCGCGCAAGTCCAGGGCCTGAGATTCTTCGGCCAGCATGGCGCCGAATCCCGCCGATGGATATTTTGGCCCGTCCAACTCGTAGGTCAGATGGGCACCGGGGGCCTCGCCCTCGCTGGACCATCGCAGATTCGCATGGTGACTCGGACTGTGGCGAGTGGCCGAGTCCGGATATCGAAAACCAAACACGCCACCCACGTTTCCGGGGCGATGGTTGGGCTTGGAAAAATCCACGACCAGATCGGCCTGGACGGTAGAGGCAACCAGCAATCCAATGACGAGGAGAACACGCACATGTCCTGAGTGGGAATTCGGAGCCGAACGGTTCATGGTTCGTCCACCACCGGAAGCAACGCGCCCAGCGAAACGCGCATCAAACGGCCCAACGTGTCTTCGTTGAACCGAAAGCGGATTTCTCCACCGTTTTCGCGGGCGGCCATTTCCCAGCCGAGAAGCTCGGAACCAAGCATTTGCGTGGAAACGTTCCGTGCGCGGAAATCCAGGATCAGGCGGGGGTGGGCGCTCAACAACTCCTTGAGTCCCTGGAACTCCACGTCCGCCGTCTGGGACCTGGCGTCCAGCACCCAGACGGCCCAGGACTTGCCATCCAACTGCATGGAGCCGCCGGTGCGCCCGGGAAGGACTGTTCCCACCGATTGGGTCCGCCAAGCTGCCACCAGCCCCATGGCCTTGGCGAGTTTTTCCGGATCCTTCACACCTGGCGCGGATTCCACGCCGCTGTTGAGATCCACGCCGTCCGGTTGGTGCAATGTGATGGCCTGGGCGAGATTTTCCGGCCCCAATCCTCCCGCCAAGACCCAAGGATGCAGGATATGCGAGGGCAAAAGACTCCAATCGAAGGCTTTCCCCACCCCTCCGGACACTCCTGGGGAAGATGCTGTATCGAAGAGCCTAACAGCGGCATCCGGGTACTGGGACACGTTCCGGGGGTCCCAACCCGGCCCGACGGCAAAAACTTTCCACACTGGCACACTCAGCCGGGAACAGAATTCAGGGGTCTCCCGGCCATGCAGTTGGACGGCATCCAGGGGCACCTTGCGCAGCACCGATTCGATGTATTCCAGGGGCTGATCCATGAAGACCCCGACCAGCCCGCAGCGCCTTGCCACCTGGGCTGCCAGTCCACGGGCCACGTCAGGCTGGACGAACCTTTTGCTTTGGGGAACGAAGTTCAAACCGATGTGGTCCACCCCTTGGTGGACGCAAGCCATCGCGCCTTTTTCTTCCGTGATTCCGCAGACCTTCACAAACAGCGTGGCGTTTCCCCCTTGCGATTGTCGTATGCTTTGAGTCCAATTTACCTAAAGCACCCGGAAGGATCCGGAATCCATGAGCGATGATAGCGTTCTTTTACAGGTTGAGGGAGTCGGCTACGCGTACGATGCCGGCAACACGGCCGTCTATGGCCTGACGTTGGACGTGCGCGCTGGCGAAGTTCTGTTGGTCGCAGGTGCCAATGGCTCCGGCAAAACCACCTGCCTGAAGCTCCTGGGTGGATTCTTGCTGCCTTCGGAAGGCACCGTCCGGCTGGGCAAGATCGACTTGGAAGAGCTCCCTGCCGAAAAGGTGGACGAGTGGGTGGCCTTCATCCGCACCGAATCCGAAAAAGCTCTCGTGGGCCCCACAGTGGAAGACGAACTGTCCCGGGGCTGCCGATTGGCTGGCCTTTCGGGCGCGGCCATCCCCCATCGCGTGGGCCAGGCCTTGGAGGTCGTACGACTGCGCGACTCCCGCCAGTGGTATCTGGACGAAATTTCCGTCGGCGAGCGCCGCCGCATCGCCCTTGCCTCCAGCCTCATCGGCAAACCCCGTGTGGTGCTGATGGACGAGCCCCTGGCTGATCTGGACGCCGCCGGCGTGCGGGTTGTTGGTCGGATTTTGCGTGAATTGGCCAAGCGCGGCTTGGCGGTGGTGTTCACCAGCCACCGGCTTGACCCGGCCTTGCAGCTCACCGACAAAGTCGTGGTCTTGGACCAGGGCGAGATCGTCGCCCACGGAACTCCCCAGCAGGTCCTGGAAAAGCCGGACATCCTGCAGGAGGCCGGCCTCACCTTGCCTCCCGCCGCCGAGCTGTTCCATCGCCTGCGCTCCCAAGGCGTGCTCGCCAATGCCCCGCTGCCCGTGAGCCTGGACGAAGCTGTCGCGGAGCTCGTGCTGCGTCTGGCTCGATAATGCCCTTGGTGACGGTGGACGCCTTGGTCCTGTGCGCCGGACGAGGCGAGCGTCTACGTCCGCTGACCGATGTCTGCCCCAAGCCGCTGCTGCCCCTGGCCGGAGTCACCCTGGCCGACCGCGCTCTGGCCGCCTGCGAAGCCCTGGCGCCGGCCCGACGTCTGGCCAACGCACATCATCTGCCTCAGCAAATTTTGTCGTGGGCGGAAGCCCGCGCGCTGGACCACGTGCAGGTGGAGCCCGTGCTTTTGGATACCGGCGGTGCGCTCGCGCGATTGGTGCATGAGCAATCCCTGGTGTCGGATCACCTGGTGGTGCACAACGGCGATCTCACGCATTCCATCGACCTGCGCGAACCCTGGCAAGCCCACCTGGCCGCTCGGGCCGATGCCACTCTGGTGGTGCTTGACCGCCCGGAAGTGAACCCCAATGTCGCGGTGGCCGATGGACGGTTCCAAGGCGTGTTCGGCCACCCGCGCGGCCCATTGCCTTCCGATTCCCTGCTGGCGCGGACCTTTTCGGGCATCGCTTTCTATCGCAGGTCCGTTCTGGGTGGCGACCCGCACCACCCCTGGAGCGTGAAAGAATTGTGGCACGACCTCCTGGAGGCCGGAAAGACCGTCCTGGCCTGGCAAGCACCTTCTAGCTGCCGATGGGACGACCTGGGAAAACCCGGCGATTTCCTGCGCGCCCTGGGACAAGAATTGACTTTCCGGAACCTCGGATCCTGGATCGATCCCACCGCCGAACTCGCCCCCGGCTGCGCGGTCGCGCCCGGCTGCGCGGTCGAATACGGGGCTCAGCTCGGCGCCGGCTCGCGGATGGAATCCGCGATCCTGTTCCCCGGAGCGGTCCTCCGCCCCGGCGAAGCCCTGGCGGGAACGCTGCGAAACCCCGGCGGAGACCTCCTCGCATGGCCAGCTTGACACCGGCGACAACCGTCGCGCTGACCCCCTCGATCCAGTCGCGCCTCGCTTCGCTGGGGCACCTTCCGCCCTACCACCCCACCATCGCCGGCAGCGCAGGGTCGGGCCGGGCCTACTGGCGCATCGGCGCAGGGGACCACACCCATATCCTGTTGCAAAGCCATGCCAGGGATGCCGATTATGACCGTTTTTTAGCCATCACCGCTCATCTGCGCTCCTGTGGTCTTCGCGTTCCGGAAGTGTTTGGCTCCGACGACGAGGCCCGGCAAGTGGTGCTCCAAGATCTGGGCTCCACGCTGCTGCTCTCGCAGGCCCACGCTTGCGGGTTTCCTGGACCTGGAGACCCCGAAGCCCTCCGGGCAGCGTACAGGCCCGCGCTCGAGGCGCTGATCGACTGGCAGCACCTCGGAGGCCCGGCCATGGCGGGCTGCGTGTTTTTGACCGATCGTGTTTTTGATCTCGGGCCGTTGCTTTGGGAAACGAGCTACTTCGCGCGCCGCTGTGCGGAGGAATCGTTTGGCTTGGCCCCGGAACGCTTGGCCGAACCCGCACTGCTGGCCGAATTCGCCCGCCTGGCCCTGCGGGTCGAATCACACCCCCGCACCCTGATGCACCGTGATTTCCAATCCCAGAATCTGATGCACAAACCAGACGGTATCTGGTTCATCGACTACCAAGGGGCACGCGCGGGGAGTCGATGGTACGATCTGGCCTCCCTTTTGTGGGATCCCTACGTGGCCATTCCCATGGACCTGCGCCATTTGCTGTTCCTCGATTTCATGGAGCTTTCCGGCCAGGAAGCCTCCGAAACCGCCTGGCTGGATCTCTTGGATGCTGCTTTGCAGCGGGTGATGCAAGCATTGGGCGCCTACGGCTTCCTGTCACGGCACAAGAACCTGCCTTGGTTTGGCCAGTTTCTCGTTCCGGGACTGGAAATCCTGCGCCAAACGCTCCTGCACCGGGGCGGACATCCCGCCCTCCAGGATCTGGTCGGGGATCTGGGCAAGCGAACTCCTCCCGCCTGACAACATTTCCGGCTTGCGCATGCGCGGCTCCAGGATGGTAGCCTGTGCGCTGATGCAAGGATCTCCCGAAAAATTCCACGAACGATGTCGGCGGCTCGTGCGCAGCGGAAAGTCGAATCTGACCGGATTCGCCATTGCCGGCGTGATTGGACTGGCGGCCGCGCTGTATTTGGGCTGGAGCGAATCCTCTCGCCAGCACGAGCGGATCCTGCTGGCGGTATCGGACATCGCCCAGCAGATGGACGTGACCGATCTGCGCAGACTCAAAGGCGACTCCACGGATCTCGAGTCACCGCAATACCTGCACATGAAGGCCCACCTGATGGCCCAGCGAGCCAACGTCAAGCAGATGCGGTTTCTGTATCTGATGCGACGAGACGGGGATGGCCGGGTGCGGTTTTTGTGCGACTCGGAGGAAGCCGGCTCCAAGGATGAATCCCCGCCTGGCCAGGAATACCCGGAAATCTCGCCGGTTCTCCTGGCCGCGTTCGATTCGCCAAGCCCGGTGCTGGACGGCCCGAACACGGACCGGTGGGGAACCTGGATTTCCGGAGTCCAGCCGATCCGCGACCCGTCGGACGGCCGCGTGATGGCGGTGTTGGGCATGGATTTTTCCGCCCGCGACGTGCAACGGTCCGTTCTGTTCGCCCGGCTTCGCGGCGCCGCGCTGGGCCTGCTTCTGGCCATGGGTTGGGCGGCGATGATGTTTTTTCGTCGTCGCTGGCGCAAGGCGCTGGAAGAAGATCCTCCCCGGTACCCCCCGAGCCTTCTTTTGCGCTTGGGCCCGGGAGTCGTGGTGACAGCCATGGGTTTGGCCTCGACATTGGGCGCGTTCATCGAAGCGGACCGACGCGCGACCGATACCTTCGAAAAGTCGTTGCGCCACGAGGCCGGAATCCGGGTGGATGCCCTGCGCAACGGGGTCCAGCAGGCCAGGCAGAGCATGGAATTGTTGGCCCATCACCTTGAGGCGGCCCAAAGCACGGTCCAGCCGGAAGGATGGTGGCTCATGGCCAACCACATGCTGGATCTCGAGGGAGCGCAATCGGTTTGCTGGGTCCCCTTGGTCCGTGAGACGGACCTCCCGGTTTTTCTCACTGCCCTGTCCCGATTGGAAAACCGAAAAATCGAGCTCTTCGAAATCCGCAACGGCCGACGCGCCAAGGCGCGATCCCATGAGATCCACTACCCAATCGCCCTGGCCGTGCCACGGGAACGCCAGTCGGAGCTGCTGGGTTGGGACCTCGCCACGCAAGACGGTCCGCGCAAGGCTTTCGAAATGGCGCGATCCGAGGGAAGGACATTCCTCACCGAGCCCAGCGCGGGCCACGACGGGAGGACCACGGTCCAATTGGTTTCCACCGCTTTCAACCCGGCGCTCCCGCTGCGCACCAGGCAGGATCGTGAAGATGCAATCAAGGGCTACGCGCTCGTCACTTTGGAAATCGGTCATTTTCTGGAAACCAGGCTCCGTTCCACTCCCTCCATGGGATTGGATCTTTCGGTCGAAGACCTCCAGGCTCCCGCCAATGAAGCCCGGGTGCTGCTGAGTCGTTCCGCCGACACGAGCGCACTGCGAGACTCGACGAAGGGATGGAGCTACACGTATGTGATGGATGCGGGCGGACGCCCCTGGAAGATCACCGTCACCCCGACAAACGTCTTTTTGACACGCTTTTTCGATCACCAACACTTCTGGATCCTGCCGATCGGATTGCTGGTGTCCCTTCTTGTCGCCCAGATGGTGTCGTGGCTGTACGGCCAGCGGTTGCGTTCCGAAATCCTGGTGATCCACCGCACCCGGGACCTGCGCGAATCGAACGCATGCACGATGTCCGCGTTGGCCGAAGTCGCCCGCCAGCGCGAAGCGGTCCATCGCAGCGAGCAGCGCTTGGTGCTCACCTTGGACGTGGTCGGCGAAGGCCTTTGCGAGATCGACCTTTCCGCTCGCACGATCAGCCACAACAAGGTCTGGTCACGGATCCTGGGTCAGCCGGAGGACCACGAACTGTCCCACCCTCTGGAGAGCTTCATCTCGACTTTGCCCCAGGACGAGGCGACCCTGGTCGCCGAAGGGCTGGAGGAAGCGAGAAACGAGCCCGGCCCGTTCTTCCTGGAGTTCCGCATCCATCGCCCGGACGGCGAACGCTGGGTCCAGATGAAAGGACGTTTCCTGTCAGAAGATCATGGAGGGAAGGAAACCATCCTGGCCACGATCTCCGACGTGACCGAACGGCGCGCGGCTTCCGACCGACTCCTGGAAATGAACCGGGAGCTGGGTCGCTCCCGCCTGGAGGCGCAGCGGCTCGCCACGGAGGCCCAGCAGGCCAGCCGATCCAAGAGTCAGTTTTTGGCAAACATGAGCCACGAAATCCGCACGCCCATGAACGGGATCCTGGGCATGATCGGGCTCCTCCTGGAGACCGCCCTTTCCGACGAGCAGCGGCGGTTCGCCAAGATCGTGCGCGCCAGCGCCGAATCCCTCCTGTCCATCATCAACGACATCCTGGACTTTTCGAAGATCGAATCCGGCAAGCTGGAACTGGAGCGGATCCCGTTCGATCTGCGCTCGACGCTCGACGACGTCGCCTCCACCCTGGCCCTCCACGCCCAGGAGAAGGGCATCGAATTCGTTTGCGCGGCCGATCCAGACGTCCCCGAACGCATCGAGGGCGATCCCGTGCGTCTGCGACAGATTTTGCTGAACCTGGCGGGCAACGCGGTGAAGTTCACCGCCTCCGGCGAGGTCTCCGTGCGTGTTTCCGTGGAGTCCCGGCTGGGCGAGGAGTTGCGCTTGATGTTTTCCGTCCGCGACACGGGAATCGGAATCCCGCCCTCCAAGCAGGGCGAGCTGTTCAAGAGTTTTTCGCAGGTTGATGCCAGCACCTCGCGGAAGTTCGGCGGCACCGGACTGGGACTTGCGATCTCCAAGCAACTCTCCGAAATGATGGGCGGACGAATCGGACTGGACAGCGAGCCGGGCAAGGGCAGCACGTTCTGGTTCTCCATCGCCACACGCGAGCTGGAGCCGGCTGGAACCTGGGACGGCAAGAGCCTTCTGGAGGGTCGCCACATCCTGGTGGTCGACGACAGCGCCACCAACCGCGAGATCCTGCTGTGGCAGTTCGCCGCCTGGGGCGCCACGGTGGCGACGGCTGCTTCCGGCCGGGAAGCGTTGGAGCAGCTGGACACGACTCGGACGGAAAACGTCCATTTCGATGCCGCCATCCTCGACATGAAGATGCCCAACATGGACGGCGTGGAGCTGGCCGGGATCATCCATGAACGCGAGGATCTGAAGGACCTTCCAATCCTGCTCATGACCTCGCTGGCCGCGACGGAATCATCGCAACGGCTCTCGGAAGCGGGAATCCGGCTGCGTCTATCCAAACCCGTGCGGTCTTCCGATCTGCGCGAGGCTCTTTCCGTGTTGCTGGGAGGAGAGTCGCGGCAAGCTCTCGAGCCCCCGCAAAGGACGACGGGTCCGATGGTGCGCCGACGAATCCTGGTGGCCGAGGACAACGCGATCAACCAGCTGGTGGCCCAGGGAATCCTTTCGAGTCTGGGATACGATGTCCATTTGGTGTCCAACGGGCTCCTGGCCGTCCAAGCGCTGGAGTCCGAAGACTTCGATCTGGTGCTGATGGACTGCCAGATGCCCGAACTGAACGGATTCGACGCCACCCGGATGATCCGCTCCGCCGATTCCAGGGCACTGGATCCGAAGATCCCCATTGTCGCCCTGACCGCCAATGCGATGGACGACGACCGGGAGCTGTGCCTGGAATGCGGGATGGACGACTACCTCGCCAAGCCTTTCGCACCGGAAGCGCTCGACGCCATGCTGGCGCGTTGGCTCCCCCCTGCGCCCTAGGGAAAGGTCCGAACCCGCGGCGGTTGCCTCCACTGGTGGCAGACACTACCTTGAACGGCATGGCACTGCTACAGGAAGAGAAAGAACTTGTCGCCCGCGGACTCCAACTTTACGCCCAGATGGTGGGAAGCCAGTACGGCCCCCAGGAAATGCAAGCACTGGTGCCCGTCATCAAGGGCATCCTGAAAAAGCTCGACCAGGTCGGTGGCTCGGCCGGAGCCGCTCCCGGACAGCCCCCCCACGGCATCACCCCGGAGTGGTTCGAGCAGGTCTGCTCCAGCTGCCCCAAGGCGGGAGGTGCCTCCGGGTGCCAAGATCCCGTGACGGTGAAATTTCCCGGCAAGTGCGATCCGATCCTGCGCTGGGAGCGCAACCAGCGGATTTCCGAGGCCTGAACCGGGAATCGCTTGTTCGATTCCCTCCAAGGCGGTAGAATCCTAGGACTCAACGGCCCAATGCGGATTCTACTCCTCTCACCAGAACATCCGGCCCAGAACACCAAGGGGTCGGGATCTCCCGTTGGGCGGGATGTGGAAGCGCTCGCCCAGGCCTATCTGGAACACGGGCACGAGGTCCGCGTCTGCGCACCCCTGTACCAGGCTCCCGCCGAGGATGCCCCCTGGAGCCGCGTCGCCACGGTGAGGGCTTCGTTTCTCAAAGTCGAGGAAGCGGATATCCTCGCCGGCGACCCTCGTTGGCCGTATCTACGGCTGGTGTCCCACCCGATCCTGGTTCGCAACCACCCGTACCTGGACGAACAAGGTTACGACCATCCCGACAACGCTTTGCGCTTCGCCTTGTTTTCCGCCGCCTCTCTCATGGATTGCGCGGCGGAGGGCTGGATCCCCGATCTGATCCATGCCCACGAATGGCAAACGGGCTTGTCCATGCTCTACGCCTCCGTGCATTTCAAGTCGATGTTCCCGGACACCCGATTGCTGTTCAGCTTCCAGGACGCGGCCTTCCAAGGCTTGTGCGACGCCAAATGGGCCCCGGAAATCGGCCTGGGTCCGGAATGGATGCGCCCGGACAAGCTCGAATTCTGGGGGCGGCTGAACCTGTTGAAAGCCGGCCTTTTATGCTGCCATCGCGCCACACTCCCCAGCCTCCAATACATGCAGGAATTGCTGGGCGACAGCCACGGATACGGCCTGGAAGGGCTGTTCAGGTCGCTGGGAGCCAAGGTCGCCGCCGTCAACCCGGGAGTGGACGGCTCGGTTTGGAAAATCCCCGAAGAGGTCAAGGGCGAGCCAGACGGTCTGGTGGCGTGGAAAAACAAGAAGAGACAGGAATTGACCGGAGGATCCGAACCGCTCATCGTGTTCGCGTCCTCCTTCCGACCCGGCAAGGGCATCGACCACGTCCTGACCCTGATGCCGGACCTGTTGAAGATGGACCTGCGGGTGGGCGTGGTGGGTGGCCACGGCACCGACGAGCACAAGCACCTGGAGCTGGTCGCCAGGAGCCACCCTGACAGGATTCGTCTCTATCCCAAGGACGACCAGGTCCTGTTCGACGTGCTGGCCGCCGCCGACCTGCTGCTTTTGCCCGTCGCCCACCAACCGGGCGGAGTGCTCTTCGCCCGCGCGATGGCCCTTGGCACCCCGACACTCGCCCACCGGGTGGGTGCGGCCGCCGACAAGATCGTTTCCTGGCCCAAGTCCATCGCGGACGGTTTTTTGTTCGACGACCTGGCGCCGGACACCTTGCTTCGGCACCTTCGCAAGGCACTGCAGATCCGCAACAACGCCACCGACTGGACGGGACTCTGCTCCCGCGCGGCCGGACGGGACTTCACCTGGAAGAAGATCGCCGCGCTCTACCTCGCGCTTTGTCCGGGCGCGTAGGGCGAAATCTTCACCGTCGAGGCGCCCGACTCCCCGGCCAGCAGGATCCGCTCCGCCGACGGGGCAACCGCGCGCACCGGCCCGGACATGCCCAGACCAGCGCTCCAGTCGCGGTGCTCGTTGGTCCGGGGATTCCACACCGACCACGATCCATCCATGGCCAGATGCACCATGCCGGTGGCGTCGAAGGCCAGATCGTGAATGGGCAAGGCGGTGGTCCATCGCCCCGTCCCCCCGCCGAATCCAGGAAGGGTATCCACCCGCACGCCGCGTCCGTCCGACCACACGACCCGCCAGGGAGAACGGCTTTCCTGCGCGGCGACCCATGCGGCCTGCGGCGAGGCGGAGTCCACGAAGGCCGGCCGGCCCCAGCCATGCGAGCCTTTCCACCAAAATCCGTCGGTGGTGGCGACCAACACGCCCGCAGGGGATGCCATGATCCGTCGCACGCCGCCCGGAACCCTCCAGGGCGGCAGATCCGTGCGAAACGATTTGTCTCCGTCCTTCTTGCACAGGATCGAGTTTTCGGTGGCCACCCACAGCGTGTCTCGCAAGCGAGACGACGACACCACCCGGCCCCCGAACGGAGCCTTGCGTCCCATCCAGCGCTCGCGCACTCCGGTGCGATCCAATCGCACCATTCCATCGACCACCGACACCCAGACCCCTTCTCCGCCTCCCGAAGCGCCCACCACGCGGGCGTCGCGAAGATCCGAATACCGCGAATCGTCGGTGGAAAACGCCCCGCGAAACTGTCCGGATGCATCCACAAGCGAGACCGTGCCGTGGCAACCGGTAAGCCAGAAATTCCCGGCCGAATCCACCAAGGCGGACTTCGCGCAGGGCTCCACCGGCCCCAGGGGCAACGGCTCGATCCTCCCCGTCGCGGCGTTGCCCGTCCACACGCCCAAATCCGTGGCCAACCAAAGCTCGCGTCCATCCAGCACCATGGCGGAAAGAACTCGTTGACGTTTTCCGTCTGGCGGGGAAAGTTCCGAACCGATCTGCACCCAGCCGGCCAGGCTCGGACGCAATCCGGGAAGCGAAGCCACCGAAGTGGCCACCGCAATGCGGCTTTGGCAGCCCGAAGGCGGAGGCGTGGATTCCTGCGCGCTCTCCAACCCCTGCGACCATCGCAGCGACCGCCCGCCCGTGGAGGTGATCCACAGGCTCTGGGTGGTCTCGTCGTGGCAAAGGCTCGCGATGCCCTCGGGGGGAAGTCCGTCGGAGGTGCCGTACCACCGCGGCGAGGATTTCCCCAGCCGAGGAAACCAAGCCATGGAACGGGAATAGGCCACCCAAACATCGAATGCGGATCCCGCGATCCCCACCGGCTGTCCGGAAACCCCCACCGGCCGGGGATCTCCCAAGCGGACGGGGATCTGCGCGAGGGCATTTCCCAGCAGGCAGCAAACCACGATGCTCGCCAGCTGGGGGAACCGCGGGAGTTTTCGGGAACGTTCGGGCATGGTCATGTTCCATCCAAGATGCAAACCGTCGTTGCTGCCGGCCCGTGTCGTCGGAAACCTTACCCGCCTATTTGGCGGAGGCGGAATCCGCCACGGGGGCTTTCACAGGCGGATCCTTCATGAAGCGACCCAACAGCCACGAGCGCTCCACACCGTTCATGAAGCGATTGCCCTTGCCCAGCAGGGTGTCGCCGCCGTTGAGCAGACCCTGGGTCCGTTCCGTCAATTCCTGCGTGCTGTGGAGCAGCTCCAGCCCCGACACCCCCAGGGATTCCGCGTAGACCGAGCTCTTGCGCAGGGTGGTCGCCAGGGTGTCGGATTCCTTGAGGATCCGAGGGATGGTGGCCTCCGCCACGGATCCGATGCGATCCACCCGTTCCAGTACATGATTGGTGCCGCGCGCGGCCTCGTCGAAATGGTCCACGGTGGTGAGGGTCTTGCGATACAGGTCGTCCTTCACCAGCACCGCCCCGATGGTGGTGTTGGTGTCGGTCACCAGAAGCAGCAGGGAATCCACCCGCAAGAGGGTTTGCCGAAACTGCACCGTGAGTTCGGCCAGCGAGCCCAGCGCGGTTTCGATGTCCTGGGGAGCACCCAGCGACATGGTATCGCCCTCTTCCAGCATGGGCTCGGCAGGATCGCCGCGCTCGATGTTCAGGGCACGATCGGAAACCATGTTGCGGTCGCGCTTGAAATAGGCCAGGGAATTTCGCCGCAAAAGCGTGCGGTACTGGCGTTTCAAGGAAAGGCGCAGGATCACCCGCGCATCGCGAAGCGAGAGCGTCACGCTGTCCACGGTGCCCACCTGCACGCCGTTGAGCAGCACCTTCGCGCCGCCCGACATCCCTGTTCCGTCTTCGTAGACCGCAAACACGGTGAAGTTGTCCGGAAACAACTCGTTGCGAAGCGCATAGGCGACGAAGGCCCCCACCAGCACCACGAGGCTTGCCAAAAGCACCGCCCCAGTGAGCATGTTGCGCACTTCGCGCTGTTGCAGGATCTCCTTCCAAGGCGAATGGCTCATTCGAACCTCGTGTCGTCGTCGTCGCGCACCAGCTCGCGCTCGCGCGGATCGTCGGAATCGGAGATGTCGCCGTAGGTCTTGGGCTCGCGCAAAACCCCGTCCATCAGTAGCTGGATCTTGCCGTCCAAAAACCGCGCCGAGGCCAGGTCGTGGGAGACCATCAGGATCGCGACGTTGGACAGCGCGCGCAGGTTCCCCACCAGCGACAGGAAGATCTCGGAATTCTTCACGTCCAGCCCGGCGGTCGGCTCGTCCAGAAACAGGATTTCCGGATTCATGGCCATGGCCCGCGCCATGGCCGCCCGCCGCTGCATGCCCAGCGAAAGATGCGCGGGCCGCTTGTGCTCGTGGCCGGTCAGCAGGAGGTTGTCCACCCAGCGATGGACGGTCTCGTCGATTTCGCGATCGGTCTGCTTGGTATGGTAGTGCAGCGGGACCGCGATGTTCTCGGCCACCGAAAGGTGGGAAATCAGAGCGTTCCCCTGGAAGACAAATCCTGTCCTCTGGCGCAGTTCCCGCACCCGCGACACCGGAACGTCCCAGCAATCCTCGCCGAACAGGAACACTTGGCCACAGCAGGAGCCGGTCATGTCGGGCAGGGGCTTTTCCAGGCCCAGCAGCAGCCGCAGCAAGGTGCTCTTCCCTTTGCCGGATTCCCCGCCCACCAACAGCACTTCCCCGCGGCGGATCTCCAGATCCACTCCGTCCAGGATCGGCAAGCCCTCGGCGTAGGAGAACCGAAGGCCGCAGGCCTCGGAAAGGACCTCGCTCACGGCAAGACTCCGGCGAGGCCCGGGATCACGAACATGGTCGCGAAGATTCCATCCAGGATGACGATCGACACGAACGATTGTACCACCGCCGAACGGGTCCCCTGGGGAACTTCGTGCGGACTTTTTTCCAGCCGCAGCCCGGCCAGGCACGCCAACAAGGCGACCACCAATCCGAAGACCGCGGGCTTGAACACGATCAGCACCAGATCCGTGGCGCCCAACGCGGACGATACCCGGCCCACGTATTCCAGAAACCCGGTTTCCAGGCCCAACGACCCGGGAAACAACACCACCAAACCCTGCGCCAGGAAGAAGCCCCCGAACAAGGCGGCGGCGGTGAACAGCAAGGACAGGCACGTCAGACCGATGGTGCAGCCCAGCACCGCCGGCAACACCAGAAACCGCACCGGATCGATCCCCATCGCCTCCAGCGAGTCCACTTCGCCGGCCACCTTCATGTTGCCGATGTAGGTGGCCAAGGCCGAGCCCGACCGGCCGGCCACCAGGAATGCCGTGAACAGCGGGCCCAGCTCGCGAACGATGGCCAGGACCATGACCTCGCCCAGCACGTTGGATGTGCCCAGGCGGGGAAGGAGCGTGGTGAACTCCACCAAGGTCACTCCCCCGATCAGAACAGCCAGGAAGAACACGATGGGAGCGGGCTCCACCGCGGTGAAGTAGGTCTGCTGCAGAAACACGTCCAGAATCTGTCGGAGCGTGGAGCGCCGGCCGCGAAACGGGCTGGCGGCCACGCGCCAGGTCAGCGAAACGGCTTGTCCGGGCAAGGAGGCCGACCAGGCTCCGCCGATCCATTCGAGGATCCTGGCTGGAAGGCCGGCCCTCGATCTCACTCCAACTTCCCGCCTTGGATCCGCGCCATCAGACGGTCGCGGAGCTTGTCCAGATTGTGTCCGGTGCGCGCCGAAAGCAACAGCGGAGGCTCCGTGAGCTCGAAGCGGTCGATCACCATGCGCGGGTGCTGGATGCGCCGCGACTGGTCCAGTCGATCGGCCTTGTTCATCACCACCATGCAGGGCACGTCCGCCTCCAGGATGCGCCCCAGGCAAGTTCCGTCCACTTCGCTTTCGGGAACCTCGGCGTCCAGCACGTAGATGACGATGTCGGGATGCTTTTCCTGCGAGAGGTACTTGCCCACGAGGTCGGCGAATTGGCCGCTGGCCTGGCTTCCGCCGCGGGCGTAGCCGAAACCTGGAAGGTCGACGAACCAGAATTTGTCTGGAACCTCGAAGAAGTTGATCTCGCGGGTTCGTCCCGGAGTGCGCGAGGTGCGCACCAGGCCATGGCGGCCCAGGAGTGCGTTTTGCAGGCTGGACTTGCCCACGTTGGAACGTCCGGCGAAGGCGATCTGGGGAGTGTCGCCGACCACGAACTGGTCGGGACCGACGGCGCCGAGGCGGAACTCCGCCTTCTGGCCCAGGTGGATCAAGGGATGGACAAAATCTGGATCTTTTTTCATGTGGAGTTCTTCATGCGGGAATGCGGCCTTCGAAGGCCTGCAGGACCGTCAAGCTGTCGGAGTATTCCAGTTCGCCGCCGGCAGGCAGGCCCCGGGCCAGGCGCGTGACGCGCGTGTCGGCCGGAACCATCCTTTGCAGGTACATGGCGGTGGAATCCCCCTCGGTGGAAGCGGGAGTGGCCAGGACGATCTCGCGGATCGTACCAGGCGCCAGTCTCTCCCGCAGGGTGGCTATGTTCAATCGATCCGGCCCGACTCCGTCCAGCGGGGAAAGGAGCCCGCCCAGGACGTGGTAGACGCCCCGGTATTTGCCGGTGGTCTCGAAGGCGGCGATGTCGGAAGGCTTCTCCACGACCAGCAGGATACCATGGTCGCGGCGAGGATCCACGCACAAGGGGCAGAGTTCCTCTTCGGCGTAGTTCCCGCAACGCGCGCAGGGACGGATCCGGTCGCGCGCTTCCTCGATGACCTTCGCGAGCAGTCTCGCCTGGTCTTCGGGACACCGAAGCAGATGGTGGGCCAGTCGTTGCGCCGAACGTCTCCCGACACCGGGGAGGCGGGAGAGCTCGCGAACCAACGCCTCGACGCGCGGAGACCAGTCCAATCAGTCTTCCTCGCCCAGGCTCACCACCACGGAATGGAATTCCACTTCGAACCACTGGTCGAAGCACGATTCGTCCACGACGGGGCGACGAGCGGCATCCGGGATCCAGAATTCCAATTCCTTGATCGCCAGCGCCTTGCGGTGGGGGGTCAAAAACTGCTCGAGTTCGGCGTCGTCCTCCGGCGAGGGAATCAGGATCACCGTGCGGGAATCCGGTTCGCCAAACGCCTCGGCGAGGTCTTCCGCCAGGGAGGGGTCAGCCTCCACCAGGGCCTTTCGGAAGGCTTCCGTGGGAACGAGAATGACAGCGGCGAGGTCTTCGAGATCTTCCAAGGTCGGTTTCATGGCATCAAAAGTACCACCTCCGCACCACCACGCTCGTGGAGTGGTACTATTAGCGCCACGGAAGGCCGGCGATGCGGAGATCGACTCCGCCACCCTTTGGGCCCCCGTGCGACACCGATCATGAACCGACCCTCCCTTCCATTGGCCGCATTGTGCCTGGCCCTGCCGCTGGCAGGCTGCGACTCCGTTGTGACCAGTGCCGCTGAGGATCCTAACCACCGGACCCGGATTCCCACCGCACGGTCTTGGCGGATGGATTTCGAATCGGGACTGCCTGCGTTGCGACTGGATGCCAACTCTGCGACCCTCCAGCCCAAGATCTCGCTCAACGGCGATCGCCCCATTTCCGGCAGCCACGACCTTCTGGTTTCCGCCATCTTGCGCGGTGGGGACGCCCCGGGATGGACCTCTGTTTGGCTCCCGCTTGCCGACAACCGGTCCATGGATGTTCGCGCAGCGATCGGGATTCGCTTCAAGGCGCGCAGCACCGTAGCCCGCCAGTTCACCCTGATGCTGGATTCCGATGTCTACCCCACGCCCGCCGCGCGCTTGGCACTCACCTTCCATCTGGCGGCTGGGACCTCGGAATACTCGGTGTATTTCCATCAGTTCGCCTATCCCCAAAAGCTGTCGCAACCAGGCGGACTTTGCTCGATCGAGGCCGGCGGCACGGCCTTGTGCAATGTCCGTTCTGTCGAGGTTCTTGGACGCTTGCGGGCTTTGCACGGATTTTTGGTTCCCCGCACCAACGCCCTGGGCGCACTCCCCGCCGACACAGCCTTGATCCAACTGGACGATCTCAGGCTGCTGTTCGACGACGACCTCCTCCTTTAGGATTTTCCCATGAAAACCAGGCTCCACTTTGCCGCCCCGCTGCTGGCCGCCTTGATCGGGTGTTCCGAGAGCGTCACCGATCCCGGCGCCACCCCTGCCAAACAAATCCCCACTTCACTGTTGGCGTGGGCTCCTTCGGCGGATCTTTCCCTGCCAGGGGACGCCGTGGTGCAGATCCTGGGATGGGAAACGCGCTGGGACAGCGTGGTCAACCTCGCGCGCTACAGCGCGGATGCTCGTAGAAATCTCGCGAAGATCTTCGCCGATTGGGAGTCCCGCAAACCAAAAGCCCAAGCTTGGCAATACCGGGACACACTTTCGCAGATTGGCGGAAACCTGTATCTGGTGGCGTTCTCCGTAGATGGAATCCCGCAGGGCGGCTTGGTCTGGGTCCCCACCACCACCGCCCCCACCCCGGTGATCCTCTTTGGGCACCCGGGAGACGACGGCGTCAACAACACCTTCTTCAGCGTACTGAGCCTGCTGATGGGAACGGCCATCAAGGACCAGTGCATCGTGGTCATGCCTGCCTATCGCGGCGAAACCGCTTCGATCTCGGACCCTTCCGTGGTCGGCGACCCGCTCCAGGCCAGCCCCTGGGATCGCGATGTGGACGACGCCTTGGCGATGTTGCAAGCGGTGCTGGACAATTTCCCTCAATCAGACGCATCGCGCATCGCAGCGGTAGGCTACTCGCGTGGAGGCGGTGTGGCGCTGCTTTCAGCCCTGCGCGATCGGCGCATCAAGAGCGTCTTCGAGATCGCCGGGCCCACGGATTTCTTCGCCGGCTCCATCCAAAATCTGTCCAAAGACCTGGCCGCAGGGAAAACCGTGGATCTGCCCGGTCTCGACATGATCGAATCGCGCTACCTCGTTCCCTTTCGCAACGGCGCCATCTCCGCCGACTCCCTGCGTGCCGTCCTGTTGGCGCGCTCTGCGGGCCGTCTCGCCATTTCCGGGCTGCTTCCCACCACCGTGGCCATCCACGGCGCCGCCGATATCACCGTGTTCCCGGACCAATCCGCCTCACTCAAGGCCGCCGACTCCCGGGTGGACTACCAATCCATTTCGGGCATGAACCATTCCTTTACGGGCGCAGCACAAGCGAAGGTGGCCCAATCCTTGCAAACCTTCCTGAAGACCGTCTTCCACCTGAATTGAAAAACCTGGTGGGATCGTATGGCCATACGATCCCACCAGGTGGTAGGCTGATCCCCATCCGGAGAGGGGACGTGGCTGCCACCTCCCTCTCCGCTATCTCTTTTGGGAGGGGACATCCTATGGTGCCAGGCAAATCGCACCCACGCTACAGAGAACTCGTGATGGGCACGTTCAGCCATTCGTTCCGACTTATGCCGGCGGGCATGTGCGTTTCCAGGAATTTGCGGGCCATCAAACTGGAAGGAGGTCGTCCGGAAATTGTCGAAAACGCGATCGAAGACGTACACGCCTTCTTCAGCAAGTACGAACCCATCATGTCCGACGATCTCAAAGCCATTTTCGGTTAATAGGAGCGACCATGTTTTCCCACCCATCCGACATCGCCCAGCGCATCCGCTCCGGAGCCCGCCTGCTTCTGGCCGCCGAGGAAGAAGTCCTCCTCTCGCTGCCGCAAGGAGATTGGATCGGCGGAACCATCCCCTACTTCATGACCGAGACCGGAGGCGTGGTCTCCCGCGAGATGGTGTTCGCCACGCCGGTGCCCGAGCAATCCACCTCCGTGGAAATCCGGACCTACGGTCCTACCGACATCGCCAGCATCTGCAAGGATGCGCCGGAAAACGGCGTCACCTTCCTGATCCTGCCTGCCTCCAGCCAGATCCACCTGGAATTTGCCCAAAAAGCGCCGGACTTCCAGGACATGTATCTCAAGCCGCTGTTGGGCTGGATCTCCGGTGTACACCTGGACGATCTTGGCAGGAAGCTCCCCAAAGTGGTGGACGGGCGCACACTGTCTGCGCACACCAGCGCAGGCGTGGCGATCCACTGCGCCCTGCCGGCCAACCAGGTCGCCCGGATGGGCATCGTGAACCTGTTCTCGCCCGGCGAGGGCGAGGTCCTCACCTTCCCCGACGGGGGATTCCAGGTGGATCGCTGTCTGGTCGATGGCGTCGAGCGGGTCTTTTCCGACTACCTCCTGGAACGCAAGGTGGACACCCGCCTTCCCTTGGTGGCCGATTGTTCCGGAGCGATGGTCAACGTGAGTTTCCAGGGCATCGACTCGTCGCGGGGGCTGGTGAACCTCTATGCGCCGGTGTTCCCGGGAACGGACTACCGCCTGGCCAAACCCGTCGACGACTACATGGTGGAGTTCGCGAAGATGCTGCCCAAGGACACCCACGCGGCGTTTTCGTGCAACTGCATCCTGAACTTCCTCTATTCCGGCCTGGAAGGGAAGATCACGGATGGCATGACAGGTCCTGTCACCTTTGGCGAGATCGCCTGCCAGCTCCTGAACCAGACCATGGTGTACGTGTCCATAGAAACGGTCTGACCTTCCGTCCGCCCTTCGATCTTGCCGAACACTCCGCTAGGATGCCGGCGGAATACCGGCTTTCAGCGCCATGTAGGCGTCGCGTTGGCGCAGGTGGGCTTCCACCCGAGCGATCAATTCCTGTCGCACAAAGGGCTTGAAGACGTAGTCGTTGCCGCCGCACGCGAACCCCCTCACCACGTCTTCCACCTGGCTTCGCGCAGATTGGAACAAGACGGGCAGCTCCCACGGAGAGTGCTGGGAGCGGATCTCCTCGCAGACATCGAATCCGTCGCGCAGCGGCATCATCACATCCAGCAGCACCAGCCCGGGTCTGTGCTCGCGGATCAACTCCAATGCTTGGCGCCCGTCGGAGGACACAACCACCCGGATTCCGCGCCCGGTCAAAATCTTGCGCACGATTTCCAGGTTCACCCGCTCGTCATCGATGGCCAAAATGGTCCATCCCGAGTCGACCGCAGTCGCTGGGGCCGGCTGCAACGTGGCGATGACGGTGGTGTCGGTCTCGGCATCCGCCACGGCCGTGGGCCGTTGTGCGGAAGGAGGAGCGCCTTGCGGAGTCGGCGGCAGAGTGAAGACGAACACCGATCCTCCCTCCGCTCGAGGTTGCATGTGCAAGGCCCCACCATGCATTTGCACCAGCTTCCGACAGATCGAAAGCCCCAGTCCGGTCCCGCCCCGTTTGCCGCCTCCAGCCTGTTCGAAGGGCTTGAAGACCTTTTCGCGATCGGCCTCCGGAATCCCGATCCCCGAGTCGGAAACCGACACTTCCACGATTTCCCCCGCGCTTCGAGCCGAGATCTCCACATGGCCCGCATCGGTGAACTTGAGGGAATTGCCCACGAGGTTGCACAGGATCTGGGTCAAGCGGTCGGCATCCACCCACACGCGCGTAAGATCTGGATCCACGGCGCAGACCAACTGCACACCCTTGCGGTCGGCGGTTGCCTGGAAACTGGACAACACCTCCTGCACCAGCGGCTCCAGCGCGACAGAATCGCGTCGCAACACGACCTCGCCGGCTTCGAGCTTGGCTGCGTCCAAGATGTCGTCCACCAACCGGTTGAGCCTGCGCGCGCTGCTCACCACATGCTTGAGGCTGGCCCGGGATTCGCCGCCCAACGCGATCGACCGGTCTTCAAGAACTGATTCTGTCATCCCCAGGATGCTGTGCAAGGGGGTGCGCAGCTCGTGGGAGGTGTTGGCCAGAAATTCGTCCTTGATGCGCGAGAGCCTGCCCAGTTCCTCGTTTTTCTCCTGGACCTGGGCCAGGAGCCGTTTGTTGGCGCGCACGGTGTTGAAAAACCGCAAGGCCAGCACCAGAGCTTCCGCCACGGCCAGCGCCGCGCCGCCAGGGATCATGGTGTACGGAGGATCCACCCAACCCAGGAACACCAGCCCGTCGTGGGCGGTGGCGGCCATGAACACGGCATAGCCCACGGCGAAGGGAATGGCCCCGGCGGTGCCTTTGCGGATGGCCAGAGCCAGCGAATAGGACAAGACGATGACCTCGGCGAAGCCCAATCCCACCATCGCATTGAACACACGAAACGCGTATTCGAAGGGCCCGAAGAGGAAATACAACACGCATCCGGCCACGATCACCGACAAGCCTCGATTGGACCAGACCAGGACCGGATTGGAAAACATCGATTCGCACAGAAGTCCCACCGTCAGAAGCGACAAGGCCACCAAGATGAACGTCGCGATCAAGCTGGCCTCGTAGGGGAAGCTCGGGACCCACATCGTCAGGAAATTGAAATCGGCCACCGCCCCCATTCCCGCCAACATCCACAGGAAGCAATACAAGCCAAACAGCAGGTTGGTCTTTTCGTGCAACGAGAAGACCAAAAAACCCAGAGAGTGGACAGCGAACAAGAACATGATCGCCATGGCGATCAGATACGGCATGGCCTCCCGGAAAAAGGACGCGTGCAGCAGCACCGGATCGCCCAGAGAGATCCGCCGCAGCTGGCCGCCCTCGTCGCGGTGGTGGTTGGAGACCCGCAACAGAAACGTCATCCGGGGAGCGACCACCGGGATCATGCCTCGGTCGTAGCGGTTCTCGGGAACCTCCTCCAAAGCGGAGACCCCCACCTTGCCATTTCCCAACACCCGGCGGCCATCCACCAGCAGTTCGTACGCGGAAGCTTGTTGCGGGCAATCGATGGCCAGCCGCTTCACCCGATGGGTGTCCAACAAAACCGTCAGGAGGAGTGTGACTTCTCGGCCCGGGACGGATTTGCCCTGGCCGTCCACCAGGTTCGACCACGCCACGGGAAGCGACACGCCATGGGACTTGTCGCTGGAATCGAGCTGCGCCACTTCTGCCAAACCCGCGACGGCGACCCATGGACCATCAAGATCCACCACCTCGGTTTGGAAGTCCACGCCCCGCAGATCCAAAACCCCGCGCGTGGCGGTACCGGCTGCCGACTCGTTGCATCCGCCCAAGAACAATCCCGCGATGGTGACCGCAAGATGCCAAGCCGAAACGCGAAGCCGGGTCAACACGATAGGTAGTCCTTAGCACAGCAAATGGATTCTGAAAAGGCGGTGGCAGCGGGAGCGAACCCCCTCTGGTCTCCGCCAATCCTAGCAATCCTGAGGCCACCCTCAAGGCACGAGAAACACCTGGGTGGAGGAGCCTGGCCAGCGAACCAACTGGATCCCCGACTCCGCCCGGGAAAATTCCATGGTGGCCCTCCCGGAACGGATGGCCACCCGGCGCAGCGTCGCGCCATCCGCGGAGATCTGCTCCATCCAGCCATCGCGGACGCCTTCCAGCACCATCGTGCGCCCCTGGATCCGCAAGGACCCCGGGCTGGTGCGACGGACAAGGGATGTCCCGCTGGCCTTGCCGGAGAACACCACAGCGGTGACAGAAAGTGCGGGAAGCGACAGGCTCACGCCGTTGGGAGTGACCGCAACGGTGCCGCTCACCAGACCGTTCTTGGCTTGGGAAACAAACGTCTCGCCCACGAGATTGGAGGCCTGCAGCTTGGCTGCGTTGGCATCGGACACGAAGCCTCCCAGACCCATGGCAACGTCGCGCGTACCATCCGTGGCACGGTTGACCAGGATCACCGTCAGGGAATCGCCCGCATCGTTGATGGAGCTGTAGGCGCTGACAAGCGAATCCATCGAAGAACGGCTGCGCACTCGCATGGACTTGCCGTAGCGGGTGAACAGATGGGAGGCTTCCCACATGCCGGGGTACCAGAACCAGGGCGTGTAGAGCTCCATGTCGTTGTCGGCCATGGTGCCAAGCATGGAGGCATGCCACACCGCGCTGGCCGACGGATTGTTCCCCACTGCATCACCGATGCCGGATTCCGTCGATCCAAGACCGATCCCGTTGCCGGGCCCGAAATATTTGTCCAGCCAACGGCGCAGGCGCAGGAAGATGTATTCGCGCTTTTGGGACTCGTCCCAGCCGCCATCGACCGTCTTGACGCCGTTGGCCCATGGAAACACATAGGTGGTGTCGAACATCACCCGGTGGGTCTGGAGGTTCTGGGCCATGGTGGCGGATTGGGGGATGTTCAGGTACAGATGCACGTCGTAGACATCGATCATCCGCACCCCCGTGGAATCCTGGATTTCAGCCAGGCGCAGGATGAAATATTCCGGGAAGCTCATGGCGCGATTGCGGTAGGTCACCGACGCGTCGTTCCAGGTGTACCAGTGCCATTCGGTCATGGTCGCCGGGCCCACCAATCGCGCGCCCGGGAACTTCTTGCGCACGGCCTTGGCCACCGCCACCCACCGCTGCACGTAGTCTTCGGCTTCGATCTTGCCGGTCAGGGCCGGGACCACGTCGTCATGGGTGCCCTGCCAACCCTCCGGCTCGTTGTCCATCCCCCAGTAGCGAAACCGTGCCGAATCCAAGCCCTGTCCGCCCGGTCCGAACCAATGGTCCACGATCCCCACCGTGGAGTCCGGGCCCCAGCGCAGCACGTATTTTTCCGGATTCCCTTCCACCGAGGCCTTGCCTCCTCCGGCGGAATTGGGAGTGCCGCCACCCGCCAGATTTTGTCCAGTTCCGCTCCAATAGGCGGATTGGTTGTAGTTCCAGTCGTTGAAATTGGCGCTGTCGGTTCGGGCCGCCCAGCCCAGCAGCTGGAAGGCGAACATGCCCTGGCCACCGGGGAGCTTGCCGGAAATAGACTTGGCCGCGGCGTCCCAATCGTTGGTATAGACGTTGTTGTACCAGTCGGGATGGACGGAAAGGCGCTTGCGCCAGTTGTATTTGGTGGCGTTGTTGCCGCCACTGGCCCGCAGCAGTTTGAGCCCCGCTTCGCGGTAGATGGCGAAGTCGGAATCCTTGAGGTCGTTGTTCTTGCCGTAGATCGCGGGCGAAATCGGGATCCGGCCCGAGTCCGCCTGCACGGAAATCTGCACGGGGGCCGCCCACAGGGGAGCGGCGAGAAGTAACGCGATCATGGAGCACCTCCCAGTTGGAGTTCAGGAAAGACAGATCGGGGGCCGGCGCCCAAAAGAGTCACGGGTCCGAGATTAAATTGCGCGTCTGCCACCGCGACCCAGGTCATGCCCACCGCCCGGCGGCCTGCCACCGGGCCGGTGTCGCAAACCATGCTGGACAAAACCACCTCCTGCAGCTTCCAGGCGCTTTGCAGAACCACCGCATGGTGGCAGGCCAAGGTGGTGCCATCGGCGTTTCGGTAATGGATCTGGAACTGGACCTCTCCCGCACCGCTGGCGCCAAAGCGCACACGATCCACCTTCGAAAAATCGGCCAGGGGCGATCGGGGACCCTTGGGGTCGTACGGATGGTCGATGTCCATCCCCACCAACGCGAACCTTTCGGAGGCGGTCTGGTCGATGGAAAAGGCCACGGATAGACAATTTCCGTACGGACAGGCCACCAAGGCTCCGGCGGGATCGCCAGGTGTGGCCGTGGAAGCTCCACCGTAGATCTTGTCGGTGGTCGTGTACCACCAACCGGCGCCGAGGAGCCAGCCGTAGCGATTTTTGATGGGGGCGAAGGCGAAGTCTTCCAGCAGCACGGAATCGACATCGGCGACCATCGTGGTGTCCAACGCGGCTCCCGAGGCGACCGACAATCTTCCCAGAAACGCCATGCCGGAATCCGTCAAAGCGATGGCGGCGTAATCACCCGAGGCCACGCCCGAAAACGACCACGTCCCATCGAGATTCTCGGCTCCCGCATAGCCGGTACCGGCCAGGGCCACCGACCTCACCGATTGGGCGCCGACCTTCGCCGCGATCCGCAGCCGCCCCCCTGGCGCGGCGCGAAGCTCGGCGCTGCGCGACCCGGACAGATCCACCTCGCCGCGCGCGCAACGCAGGGAATCCTCCAGCTCCAAGGCCACGTGGCTCTGGCCCGCGACCTCGAACCGGACCCAGCCCTGGGCGTCCGTGGTCCGGCGATCCAGCACCGAGGCATCCCCCTTGGACATCTTCTCCTGCCATTTTCTGTCTACAGCCACCAATCGCACGGAAACCCCGGCCACGCCGACCCCACCGGCGTCCACGACGCGCGCGGATACCCCCGAGGTCTCGGAGCCTGGTCCGGTGGCCTGCCGCGGGGATTCTCCCGAACAGCCCATCAGGGCTACCTGGGCCATGGCGAAGATCGCGCCTCTCACGGAGTCGCCTCCCGGGTCATCGGAAACAGTTGGATCCCCAGATGATACACCCCGATTTCACACGCGTCCGCCTGCGCGATGGCCAGCACCCGCCGTCGGAATTCCACGATTTCCGATTCCACCCGCGCGCGCCCCGCCTTGGAAAGCGTGACGGTCAAGCTGGACAGCGACCTCTCCTCGCGCGGCAGGCCATCGATGGAATCGCGCGCCAACTGCAAGGTGGAGTCATGGAAACCATCCACTTCCACCGATTTGACCGCCTCGCCGGTGGTGGTGCTCTGCGCGTGGGCTCGCACCACCAAGTCGTTTTCCTTTTTGGCCATACCAAGCTTCAGAAGCAACTCGATGGAGGCCTTCGCCTTGGCCGGGGAAATGGCCGGCCGCAATCTCCGCCCCAGCGCCGCGTGGTCGCCGGTGAACGGCTCCAAAAACAGAAGTTCGCGGATGGCGGTGTGGTGCCACTGGCTGTAGAACTCGAAGTGTTCGGGCGGCACCCGCACCGCCAAGGCCTCGCGGAAGGTCCCGAGCCGTTCCAGGTATTGCCGCCGCTCCTTGAGACTCTTGGCCCGCTGGTGGAGCACCAACAGTTCCAGATATTCGGCTTCGCGTGGGTCCAGTCGCAGGAAGGCCGCAAAGCGCAAGGCCATCTCGGAAGTCATGGCGCTTCGGCCACTGAGCACCTGCGTGAAGTAACTGGCCGAACGAAACCCCACCTTCTGTGCGATGTACCGGCACGAGAACTTGGAGTCCTGGGCCTTGCGGGTATGGTACAGGTCGCGCAGATAGGCCCGGTAGTCCAGGTAGTCGAACACGGTCACCAGGCTCGTGGGGCCTTCGGACTTTTGTGTAGCAGACGACTGTTCCTTTTTGGGCTTCATCTCTCCATGATATACCATCTGGGCGGCTGTTTAGCGTGTAGTGTGGGGGAGAATGTGTGTAGCAATGGCTATACGCTTTGGCGCTTCGCTTGTGGGGTTTTCGGCTGCGCCGGGCATTTCTTCGGCTTCCGCCAAGGGACCAGGCGCGGGCCTGGTTGCCGTTTTCACGGCTTCCGCCGTGGAGGACCGGACGCGGGTCCGGTTGCCGTATTCACGGGTCCGCCGGGACCCGTAACCCCGGCCAAGGGGACGAACGCGCGTCCCCTTGGAACCCGCGCGCCGGGGGGCTCTAACTGGAACGGCCATGCCGCTTGGGCTAGGTTTGTGGTGGCAATGACGGGCTGTTCCATTGGCGGGATCATCAGAGTCGCGATCGATATCGCCGGATCCATTGGCCGTTCCATGAACCGCGCCCCCCGGTCCCCCGTTGGCCCGGCTGGGGTGCCGATGTTGGGGCGATTCATGAATCGCCCTTTCGGTTGGATGTCGATTTTCTCCGCGGGCGCTTCGCTGCGCGGTGTGGGCTGATCGCGTTTTTGGCGTAGGGGCGTTTCATGAAACGCCCCCTGCAATGACGAATGGCTTTGTTCGAGGGAGGCGGCACAGGCTGGCGGCATCGACACCTGCGGGATTTGGGGTAGATTGGGTGGGACCACCAGAAGGCGGAAGATGGCGAATCGAGCTTACTTGTTTGCGGATGATCTCAAGGAACATGGATCTGTTTACAGGCCCGACTATGTGAACCGGGTCAAGTACTACGACTCCAGACATAATTTGCCCGTGTGCTGGATGTTCCTGTTTTCCAGAGACGACATTCGCTCGTTCCCTGTGGAGTTCCAGGGATCCAGCTGGTTGGAATGGAAGCTGGTGGCGGAAAAAGCCGAGGCCATCCAAAGGTTTCGCGATCGAATGGACGCCGTGAAGAAATGGGCGAATCGATCCTTCGATCTCACGGCGGAGCTGGATTCGTTTCTGGAAACGATTGTTGGCTGGGAAGGCGGCCAACTCATCCTCGATCCGGACGAAATCTTTGCAGGATGTGGAATCGAAGACGACAAACAGCACGACCACCTCCGTGCGATCTTCGAATTCCTGGAAACCACAGCCCCCGCTTCGCTTCAGGAAAATCCGGGAGCGCTTGGCATCTGCTACTTCTCCCCAGATCCCACCGACTTCAATCGATACTGCCTGGATTTCATGGGCGCCACCTACGCAAAGCGCGTGGAACTGACTCTGCGGAGATAAGAGTTGCGGAAGTGGATCAGGCCTTCCTGCGGCGAATCAGGAAGACCGGCAGTGACAGGATGGCGGTCACCACCAGCAATGCGCCGAGCTGGAAACCAACGCCAGCCTTGGCTGCGAAGCCAGCAAAGCCGTGGGCCCCACTTCGTCCGTTCCGATCGACACATCCAAATCAGCCGCAGACACGACCAAGGCCCTCATCGACACCACGAAGGCTCCCAAAGACACATCCAAAACACCCGTTGTTCCCATCCAGCCGGTCCTGCCCCCCACCGATTCGATCACAAGACCTGCCGAAGGCTCCGTGAACGGCTTGCCCACCGTGACCACCATCGCGCTGAGTCTGATCACCCGCAGCACCGTGAAAAGCGGAGGAGAGATCGTCTCCGATGGCGGCTTTCCCATCCTCCACAAAGGGATGATCCTCAGCCCGAAACCTCGGCCGGTGGTGAACACACGGAGCATGGAAGACACGGAAAGCGATCTAGGATCTGGAAACAGTCCGTTCACTCTGGAGATGCAGGGACTCATGCCAGGAACCACCTATTACATCCGATCTTACGCGACAAATTCTGCCGGGACTGCCTACGGGCCCGAACACAAATTCACCACCACGGCACCGACCTTCAATCCCGGCATCTACACCACCGTCGGGCGGGAAGCGAATTGGATCAAAGCTTCGGAAGTGATGATCAATGGGCAGTTTGGATCCCGGATGTACATGGCACTAGCAGGCGACACGTTGAGGGTGGAGGCCCTGCCCAACGGAAAGATCTCGGCCACCTTTTGCAGCCTCAAATTCTCGACGGGATCCACCTCGAAATCCGATTTCGCGACCGGCGGAAATCTAACGGAGCATTGATTTCTCGCCTCTCGACGCACGAGGTCGATAGGAAGGGACGCTGTCAAGGCGCGACAGAAGCTAGATCGGATGAAACGATCGAACTTCGAAAGCGCCATGAACACAGAATACGTGACCTTGAACAAGGCCAATCTCGCCACCGAACACATTTGTTGCGCGATCGCGGACAAAAAGCATCAGCCCGGCGTCGAAACCAAGAAGCGATGGATTCTCGATAGGCTGGACGAAGGCCATGTTTTCCGCAAATTGGATCAGAAGGGAAAGGTCTTCATCGAGTATGCCCCCCTGGAAACCGCCTGGACCCCGGTTGTGGGCGATGGATACCTGCACATCTACTGCCTTTGGGTTTCCGGGAGCTTCAAAGGCAAAGGCCACGCCAAGCATCTTCTCGAAGAATGCATTTTGGCAGCAAAACGGCTGAACAAGGCGGGAGTCTGCATCCTGAGCTCCAAGAAGAAAACACCGTTCCTGTCCGAAAAACCCTTCTTCATGAAGCGCGGCTTCGAAGTATGCGACAGCATCGATGATTACGAGCTTTTGGCGTTGTCGTTCCATGGAACCAAACCGACCTTTTCCCAAAGCGCCAAACGCCAAACCATCGCGCACGAAGAATTGACCATCTACTACAGCCCTCAATGCCCCTACATTCCCAATTGCATCGAGCAGATCTCCACCTACTGCGATACCAACAAGATTCCCTTGCGACTGACAAAGGTTGACACGCTGGAAAAGGCCAAGGCAGCCCCCTGCGTTTTCAACAATTGGGCGGTCTTTTACAAAGGAAAGTTCCAAACGGTCCACCTCCTGAACGAGGGATACCTGGCCAAACTGATGAAGTCGATGGAGCAATCCGCACCTTCGATGCCCCTCTGAAGAACGGCGGATTGCTAGTTGCTTTCCGATCCATTTTTACCTTCACCGATCAGGGATAGCCCACGAAAAATTTGAACCCCAAGAGAGGTCCATGAAACACGCATTCTGGGGCCAGGTCGAATCCGACTGGGCTGGATTTTCCGCTGAGATCACTTTCTGTCACCCGTTTTTCGGCAGCGAAAATTGCGAAATATTCCTCGGCGACGAGTTCGATGAAAATGGGGATGAAGTCGAGGACCCGCCAAGCATGGAACACCTGGCGGAATTCGAAGCCACGTACAGAGCCTTCTTGGGCAACATCGAGTCGAATCTCGCGCTGATCTCCCAGAAAGCCTTCGAACGCTACCTGAAGCTCTACGCGCACCATTTCGAGGACCCAAGGAAATCCGGCGAGCCGGCGTTCCACATCGATTCGGCGGAAAAACACGATCCCCATCTCAAAGAGGTCATCTACTTGCGCGTCTGCAGTGGCGGCACGCTACGCATCAGCATCCGCTATGCGCTCGATGAAGAGCACGGGATCGAATTCAAATTCGTGGACAATCGCCTCGATGACATCGGGGGGATCGCGGAAACCTGAATGGACTCGACTTCATCGCTCCCATAGGCGCACGTAGGCTTCAAGGACATCCCCCTCGATCTGGAAGAGACCTGTCCATCCATTTTGAAATCGTTTTCCATTTCGAGGGTGTTTGGTGAAGCTGGCGGGGCAGCATACGAACGCAGAATAAACCACCCCGCAGCAAGCTGCGGGGTATTTTCTTGGCAAGCGGATCAGTCCTTGGTTTCCAGCGTCTTGATCCGCTTTTCCAGGCTGATGGTATGAAGCGTGAGTTCTTCCACCTTCTTGAGCAGGAGAAGATTCATCTTGGCGAGATCCAAACCGTCCTGCTCGATCTGCGCCGCGCTGGGCACATCCGGCAGATGCTTGTTGGCCTTGGCGTACGCCTCGACCTCGGACAAGGAAGCGAGCTTGTAGTCGGGCTCGAAAACATAGTCTGCGACGTCCGATGCCTTGATGGCGCCAGCGGCAGATCTAACCGATCCGGAAAATGTCGCGGAGGTGCCGGAAATCGGCTTGAAAGCTGTGATGTTGTCGGCCGTGGCGATGAGGATGTCGTCGTTGTTGATATCCAAGCCGACTTGCATCGTTCCATTGAGGTACGCACTGACTCCGGTCTTGGCGATGTAGAGGCCGTAGTTGGTCGCCTTCAAAGTGTCGACATCGCCGCCATAGATCGTTCCGATGGTTGTGGAACCGGCTCGATGCTGCAGGATCATTCCGCCCACCGACATTTTGGTGGCCGAAATGCCTCCTGATACCGCAAGGTCTTTCGTGAGGATTTTGGCGGAAAGCGCGGAGGCATCGACTTTGTTCTTCAGCGCCTCGGCAACCGCATCCAGTGATGCCTGGCTCGCCTTCTTGCCCACCGAACTATCCACGTAGTGGAAATTCTTGTTCACCTCGTCGGCCTTGATGAGGTTCCCGGGAAAGAAGGTGACGGGAACGTCGGCGACCACCACCGAGGCGGAAAGCAGAGACAGAAAATAGGCGCGAGACATGGATGCACTCCTGTGAAAACGGATAAGCGGCTCCAAGAGTACCTTTTCTCCCGCGCCGGAGAAGAGCGATCACTTACCTGGCGTCACCTGCGGAGCCAACAACGGCCCCTCCGACTCCGATCCGGAAAACAACGCGATGGACACCGCTCCTGCCGAGGTGATCTTGGGTGCGAGAAGGGTCAAATCCAGCTCGAACCGCCCTCGAACAAGATGATCGGCAAAACCCAACGACACAGGAAGCAGCAAGGAATGGCGGTCGTAGGTCTTCGTACCGGCCAAGACCAGATGGACCCACTTCACCGCGTCCGGCGGACGCATCCCGTTGGGCATCACGGCGCCGGGCTCCAGGTGCAGGCGCTCTCCCGCCAGCTCCGGCAAGGCGAATTCCAGCTTCAGCACGAGACGCTGGCCTTCCGGCAAGATCTGCGCGCGCAACCCCTTGGCGATGCTCTCGGAAGCCGCCATCGCCTTCCACGGCCTGGGCTCCACCACAAGCTCGGCAGGAATGGACTTGCGGGCGGGAATGGTCGCCAACGATGCAGCCAATTCCTGCGGGAATTTCTCCTGGATGGTCCCTATCTGGAAATCCATCGCCAGCGTGGAAGCGATCGACAGGACTCCCACCAACCGGAACCTTCCGGTGGTGTGGGAGAGGTCGGGAAAGAATCTTCCGACAAGATCCGTCTGCGTCGATTGCAGTCCCAGATCCTTGTCGTCCGGGTTCGCGGGGGCGGGCGGAACCGGCGGAGCCTGGCTGACCATGGGATCCCATGCCGCAGGCGAGAGTTGCAGCAGGTTCCGGTCGCGATCCACCAACACCAGCATGCCTTTGGAGGCGAGGCTGCCCTCCACGAAGTCCTTCTGCGTCCCGCACTGGACGATCTGGACAGGGATGGTTTTGCGGAGGGTGCGATCCACCCACGAAGGGCCCAGCAGCAGCCGTTGGCGCTTGCCTTCCTGGAAAATCGTGCGTCGCACCGCGGAGAATGCCGCCGGATCGTTCCAGTAGGCGTCGTTATCGACCATCTGCGAATAGGCCATGTGTGTCTCCATTCGTGACTCGAAACAGTCGCGTGTCTGATGATTCGAAATTAGAAGCGCATGAGGGGCGACGACCAGCTGGCATGGATGTCCTGAAGCGTGCGCGATTTGAGCACTCCCAAGCAATCCGGACAGAAGCCCGGCTGCCCGTTGGAAGCGCCGTACATGATGCAGGTTCCCATGGTGCCGGTCAAGAATCCAAGTTCTGGCAGAGCCAGGTTCGCGACAGGGACGCCGGCTGCGCAGTGGGGTCCGCGATGCACGTCGCGCAATCCGTTGCCCACACCGAGACCGAACACATCGCAATCCAGATAGTTCCGACCGACGATCGGAGCGGAGTCGACATGCAACGGCTCTACCATGCCGGGCGCGGAGCCATTTTGGTCCTGCGCTCCATTTCGGAAAGCGCTCAGACCCATCAGGTGGCCCAATTCGTGGCTCAGGACGCTCGCCGTGTTCGCCGGTTGCTCCAGCACGATGATCTGCGTTCCCTGCAAGGCCAGTCCCAGCACTTCCGGCGTGACGCGAATCTCCGCGGTGACCGTGATAGGGCAACGGGTTGCGGACAACGCTCCGACAAGGTCTCCCGGCAACAATTGCGCCGCCGGGTTCGCGCGCATCGGCAATGTGATGGTGACGTTCTTGTAATTGGCCAGGCCAAACCACGCGGCCTCCACCTGGCCACTGAGAGGATTTCCCGCCGCATCCAGACCAGGATGCCCGGGATTGGCCGCTTGGGTGACCTGGGCCTCCCATGTGTATCCGGTGACAAAAAACGGAGCCTGCCCAGATCCCGGGTAGGTCTCCAGCATGCACGAGTTCCACTTGTTGGGATCGATAATGAGTTGCGAGACCGCAAACATGCTGTTGAGCTGGGTGAGCGTCACGCTCCTGATCGCCGACTCGATGGCGCCACCGAAGGCGCGATCGCAAAAGGTGATGTTGACGGTCTGGTTGTCGGCGGCAGGCAGTGCCAACGGCTCCGGCCAACCCCAGCCATGGACGAATCTCGACCGGGAGCCGGCCGGGAAATCCACGAACGGAGCCGCGACCTGGGCTCCTGCCGACACCGAGGCGATCGGGTACCGCGCCGATCACGAATTCCGTCATCACATCCGCCGATGAGAACTGGTAGAACAGCTTCCTCCAGTTGACATAGCGCACCCGCGCGGCATCGCAGGCATTGGTGGGGCCCACTTGGATCTCGCAGGTATCGCCCCCGCACACGCCCAGGTCCACCTCGATCTCCGCCATTTTTTGACCACCGGTGTTCACCGTGGCCGTGTATTCCCAGCCGGTGGCTGGCGGGACACTCAGCCAACCACCCGCCGCTGCACGCGAAAGGGAAGGGGCAGGCGGAGCGACGTAGCTCGCGAGATTGGCCGTTTGGACCAACCCGAACACATTGTCCGGGGTCTCCGCGGAAACCGGTGGAGCGCTCGCCGATCGAGGGCACCGCAAGGCGGAACCGCCATCGGCGGAATAGATGATTTTCAGGAAGATCTGGTCTGGCAGGGGTTTGGCGGAGGCTTCGTCCTGCACCGCGCCTTTGGAGCGGATGCGGATCTTCAGCTTGCTGCCCTTGCCGTCGCGGCCGTCGTCCGTGGAGGGCTGGTTCACCCACTGACGAATTTCGACTGCGGCGCCCGCGCGCTCCACCCGCTTGGTTTCGTCGGCGGGGTCGTACGTTTCCAGCACGGGAAGAGCCCGATCCGGCGCGATGGCGGCGGGAGGGGCCACCAATGGGATCTTTTCCTTCTTGAATTTTGCCGGATCTTCCACCGGGTTTTCCGACACGGTCAGAACGCCCGCATCGGTTGGCACGGCCAAGGCAGGAGCATCGACCGGATGGAAAAGATTGATCTCCGCGCTCCGAGCAGGATTGGGAAAATCCTGCCCGTTGGGATACGCGCCCTGGCCGGGGGCGTAGTGCCAACTCGGAGCCCCCCAGGCGGGATCCGGGTTTCGACCACGGCGGGATTGATCGCTTTTCCGATCAATCCACAAATGGCCAGATGGATGGCTGTCCATGTTTTTTTCCCGCACACGCCGTCTTCGCTCAGTCGGGTATGGGCGGGGACGTAGCGAGCGTTGAACTCCTTCTGGAACCCCTTCACTCCCTTCCAGGTCTTGGGACCGGAAATTCCATCCACCGGACCGGGTCGCAGTCCCATCCATACTTGGACGCGATGTCTGACAAAATCTGCTGCTTTTCCCAGGTGGTGAAGTCTCCGCGGTGCTTTTCCCACAAGGCGACCTCGTGGTCCAGCAGGGACTTCAGGATCTCCGCGCGCTGCAATGACAATTTCCGATTCTTCTTCGCGCCGCTGGAGGCGTTGGAAAATCCGAAGACCACCGCCATATCGCTTTGCGCCGCTGGAAGAGCGGCGAATCGTTTCAAAAAGGCCGCCAGCGCATCGATCAACACTCCGTCCGCCCCGATTCGCGGCAGGATGGTCTCTCCTTCGTGGGAAACCTCGGGCGACCCGATGTATTGTGTCAGAGTCAGGTACTTCACAACAAATGGCGCGCTGGCCTTCTCCACTGCCTGGTTGTTGGTGGCCAAGGCCTGGAGGTGGATGTCCTGCCCATAGTTGGGCTTGGGAGAAGGGGTCATCAGGACGAGATCCGCCTCCAAGTTCTCCACCCCCACATTTCCGGACAATTGCCGAGATTGCACCTCCGGAAAATCCTTCCAAGGATCGGCGGGCGCCAATCTCCACTGCAATCGGATCCGCACCGTCCTGTCGTCGGGAGCCTCTGTGGAATTCGCTTGGCAGGTGATCTTCAGTGGCTTTTCAAAAACGTGATCCGCGGGCGCTGTGGCCACATCGCAGGTCACCAAGGTGACCTTTTTGACGTCGTTGTTCTGGAAAGCATCCTGGTCGGGCCACGGATCCTCCTCGCGCACCTGCGCCAGATAATCACTCGTATCGTACTGGCTGGTCTTGGCCGGACCGGCTCCAGCCTTGCGCGGTGCGAATATCGAGTAATCCAGGTCCCCCGAAGGAGGGCGCGCCTTGGACACATCCATCAAACTGGGTAACGGGATTCTCGAAGGATCGATCGGATCTGTCGGCATACTCGGGTTCCCGAAAAAGGAATGGATGGACAAAAATTCGAGCCCCAGTCTCCTCGTCTGGGTGAGGGAGCACCCCGGCAAGCACTCCGAGCCTTGTGGGGCGGCTCGATGGCGCATCACACTTCGGCTACACCTCGGCAAGCACCCAAAACGAGCACTTAGACATGGAGAATTTTTAGCTCTCCATAAGGTAGTTTCGAACACGGGCCCAGCAAGACGTTTATTGCCTTCCTCGAAAGGAGGGAGCCATGATCCGAAATCCCACACTAGAATCGAGCGCATCCCATCCAGGCGGGCTGCATCCCGCTCTAATGCGGGAACTAGGATGATTTCCAGCAGCCACGACCAGGCCCTGCGAAGCCTGTTGCAACGTCTTCCCCAAGAGGAGCCCCTCCTGCACTACAGGCGTTACTGTGAATTGCGCGCACACGGACAAAGACCACAGGCCTTCGAGCAGCTGAATCGGTTCCTGGCCCAATTCCCCACCCACCCGCTGGATTTTCGCATCTGGTTTGTCCGCGAGGTTCTGGAGCATGCAGAGTCGATCCCCGATGCCGACGACGGACCACTGCCCCACCCACTCAAGGAGTTGGCAGTCAAGCCCACATTGCGCCTTTGGTCCGAACAAGCCCCGGACGATCCGCTGCCTCTGTACTGGCTGGCGAGGTTTTTCCAGGATCGCGATGCCCTCCGCATGGCCCTCGAACGGAATCCGTCGTATCAGGCGGCCTTGACCCTGGACATCCGGTGGAAGCTAACTCGATTGGATTTCTCCACCCACCACCTTCCCGAATCGTATGTCGGAAACATGGATACCGATCTAGCTCTTATCGAGTTCATCGAGGCCAGCCTCCCGCGAATCCAGGACACTGCCATTCGGCAAGACCTGCAGGCGGACTTCCATCATTTCCGCACCTTGGTCCGAAACTTCCACCTGTGGCAGACCACCGGCGAGGGTCACTTCGCCGACTGGGCAATGGACCATGGCTACACCGCCGAGAGCGCCACGCGAACCTACCCCTTCGATCCTTGATGCCATTCTTGATTCCCCCCAGTGGGGACCAGCCAAAGCGCAGGAACAAGGCTACACAGGAAGAAACCTTCATAAATTCCCACCCATGCTTTCCTTGACGACGCCACGCATTTTCCTGATCCTCCTCGGCGCGATCGTAGCCTTGGGCTGCAAGAAGGACCAGACTCCCCCCGATACCGGTTCCGAGTTCGAGATGCTCCCTCCACAAGAGCAGGCGGCATCGCCTGTGTTCCGCTCGATCGCGGCGGGAAGCGATTTCGGCCTGGCCCTCGATTCCTCCGGGAAGGTGTGGGCCTGGGGCGGAAACACCAACGGTCAGACCAACGTCCCTTCCGACCTGGGCAGAGTGATCCAGATCGCCGCCGGCGACCACTTTTCCGTGGCCTTGCAGTCAAATGGCCAGATCCAGGTTTGGGGTGGATCGGAGATTTGCGAATTCAAGGCCTTGGGCAATGCGATTTCGATCGCCGCCAACGGGAATTCCGCCTTCGCCACCGTCCTTTCCGACGGTACAGTCCGTCTCAGCGGATGCTTCGCCGACCATGACAAGCTGACCAAAGGCTTGCGAAACATCCAGTCGGTGGCTCTGGGACAGGGATTCCTTGTAGCCCTCACCCAAAAAGGAGAATTGGTCTTCCGCACCTCCATGGGTGCGGAAGACTTCCAGAATTTGGCAATCCCTCCGGGCATCGTCGGCGTGAAATCCATCGTTGCTGGCGCGCACCACGCTTTGGCCCTGAAGGACGACGGATCCGTCCTCGCGTGGGGCCCCAACTACGAAGGTGAAAACGATGTTCCGGAAGGCTTGGGCAAGGTGGTGAAGCTGGGTGCCGGATACAGTTCTTCGTACGCCCTCCTGGAAGATGGCACGCTGCGTTCCTGGGGAAATTCCAAAAACCGGGAGGATGCATTTCCTCCGGGTCTTCGGTCGCTCCGCGACATTTCCTCCGGACAGTTCGCCTGCCGCTTGGCGCTGGATTCGGCAGGCCGGATCTTCACCTGGGGCGAACACCCCTGCGACCAGGGCATGCCTCGCTGAAGTTCACTGGTGGGGCCGGAACACTTCACCGCCCCTTCACGTAACGATCGAGCCAATCCAGCTGCTCGCGCAGCACATGCTCGTTGGATTCCATGGCCCGGTATCCGTGCGATTCCAACGGGAGCATCACCAATCGAGCAGTGCCGCCGTTGCCCCGGATCGCCTGGTAGAGCTGCTCGGACTGGAGGGGCTGGGTTCCTGGATTGGCGTCGGCCTCGCCATGGATCAACAATAGCGGATCCCGGATGGAGTCGGCCCGAAACAGCGGCGAGACCTGCAGGTACACCTGAGGAGCCTGCCACAGGGTGCGCTCCTCGCGCTGGAACCCGAATGCGGTCAAGGTCTTGTTGTATCCACCGCTGCGGGCGATGCCTGCCTTGAAGAGCCGACTGTGCGCGAGCAGGTTGGCCACCATCAGGCCTCCGTGGCTGTGGCCCATCACCCCACACGACTCGTGTCCACCGCGCCGGTGCGATCGGCGGCCGCCAACGCGGCGCGGGCGTCGGACAAAATCTGCTTCTGGTAGGTGTCGTACATGCGACGCGCGTTCCCCACCACGGGCATCTGGACGTCGTCGAGCACGGCGTAGCCGGCTAGCAAAAAGTAGAGCTGGCTGGAACGGCCCAGGCGCGCGAAGCGCCGCGTCGATCCTCCCACCTGGCCCGCCGTGCGGGCATCTGTGTAATCCAGCGGGTAGGCGTACATCACGGCGGGCAGTTTTTGCCCATCCTGGTGACCGGGAGGCAGATGCAACTTGAAGGAAAGGTTCATTCCGTCTGCACGCTTGTAGGAAACCAATCTTTTCTTGATCTGCCGGAGGACCGGGGTGGGATCTTCCGTGCGGGTCAGCCGGAGGGTGTCGCTGGACCACGCCGCCTCGCCGGCGGGAGCGGCCACCTGGTTTCCGGGGGTGCGCGCGAAGAAGTCGGGAGGAACCGCGGGCGATTCGCGGCGCGTCAAAAAACGTCTGGTAAGGACATCCAAGACCGCGAACGGGTATTCGAATCCGTTGGTGTCGCTGCGAAACAAGCGTTGGGTTTTCAGGGTGCGCAGGTCCAGCAAATCCAAAAACGGCCGTTCGCCCTGCGGGGTGGCTCCCAAGCCGCGCAGGAACAATTGGTCGCCGTCCTGCAACAACACGGAAGTCCCGTCGCCCCGCACCTGCATCAGAGGCAAGCCAGGATCCGCGTAGCGCTCGTCGGAGCTGATGTCGCGGATCAGGCGCGGCTTGGCGGGGCGATCCGCGTTCTGGTGCCAGGTCCGGCTCCAATGGCGTACGGCGTCGAATTCCGTCACCAAGATGTCGCCATCCTTCGCAGCGAAGTCCAGACTCCACAAGCGGTGCTCGGTGCTGGCGATTTCGCGGGGTTTGGCGGAAAACGGAGCATCCCACGCCATCACCTTGTCGCGGCGCGGGACTTTCACACCCAGATCTCCCCCGTCCAACGCCTCGGTCCACACCAGGGTGGCCGGCGCGGTGGGGCGCCAGCGGACACCCCGCGGTCCGGAAGGGACCCCTCCGATCGGGACGGATTCCGACAAGGGGAGGTCCGCGACTTCGCCGACCTTGGCGGCTCTGAGGTCCAGGATCTCGATGCGGCGCGGAAAACGATCCCAGGCCGTCACGTGGGAGTAGGGCCGGTGCACAGTCTCCACGAGCACCAATGCGCCGTTTGGCGATACCGAAAGATCGGCGATCAGATCGGCTCGCGCCCAGGATTTGACAATTCCCGTCGCAAAGTCCACGAACTTGGGCTGCGAGCGGGCGTAGAAGTCGAACAATCGCTCGTCGGCGGGCGTGCGAAGCACGTTCACGGCCTCGTAGGTGCTGCTGGCTCCGCCGTCGCCGGAGGTTTCCTGGACTCCTGGCCCCACGGGCGGAGCTTCGGCAGAGGGAGGTTCCCCCAGCGAATCGGGAACGGCCTTCACCAGCAGGGTCTGTTGGTCTGGCATCCACAGGATGGCCTCGCCCAACATGCGGTTGAGCGCCACCCCTTCCACCCGACGCACCTTGGCGCTTCCCACCTCGCCCAGCCACAGTTCGATGGAATGGGTGGCGATCCGGGCGAAGGCATAGCGCTTGCCGTCGGCACTCCACACGGGCGAGCCCACCTTGGCCGATTGGGGCAGGTCCACGGCGATCTGCGCTCCGGTGTTCAGATCCAACTGGCAGTAGGCGCTCCAATAGGTCTCGCCGTTTTGGTAGGTCTCCCCGATGCTTCGGTTGCGTGGAGCCACTCGGACTCCCGCCAGCGAAAGCCAGGGCTGGGCCAGTTCGGCGATGGGTGGGAATCGCACCGGAGTCATCCGCATCATCGCGTTGTTGGCCGGCGAAAGGCTTCCGTCCAGGATTTCCGGAGCATGCAACACGCTCAGCATCGCTTGGGGCGGCTTCCGGTAGGCGACATCCGCGGCTCGCGCGCCGGACAACCACCCATGGACCCAGCCTAGAAACCAGAGGGAGGCCACGGAAACGCTCCGGAGGGAATGAAGTGGTCTGGTCATGGCAGGATCTTTCTGTGAACGAATCCCATTGGCGACAACCTGAGGATTTGTACGGGAATCGCGCCGAAGAGGGTGCGTTTCCATCATCACGCCAATCTAGACCTTTATCCCACCGTTGACTCCACCATTTCCACCCCCAAACCCTTCCTGGGAATCGCTATAATCGCTTCAGGGGCTCACTCGGCGAGTCGGCACATGCCCGTGGATGCACCCGGAGGAATTGGCGATGGATCGACGACGGTTTTTGGCGACCCTCTTTGGGGCCGGCTCCTCGGAAGGGAGCCTTCCGGCCACCAAGCTCGCGCGGGACGCCGCGTTCGTCGCCAGCGCCAACGCCATCCTTCCCCAACGCAAGGCGATCGCTGCCGGCTTGGAACCCTACCAAGGCGTCTGGACCAAGGCCGAAGCCGCCCACTTGCTGCGACGCACGCTGTTTGGCCACGGCAAAGCGGAACTGGACCGGGCCGTGGCGCTGGGCATGACCGGGACGGTCGACGCCCTGTTGGATCTTCCCGCGGCGCCACCCGATCCTCCGGTGGTGACTTCCGCCACGGAGACCACCATCCCGGTCGGCTCCACCTGGGTGGACCAGCCTTTTGTCGGGGAGCGCGCCTACGAACGATCCCGCAACCTGCAGGCCTGGTGGATGGGGTTGCTCTTGCACCAGAATCTGTCCATCCGCGAGAAGATGACGCTGTTCTGGCAAAACCACTTCGCCACCGAATGGCGGGTGGCCGACGACCCCCACCACTTGTACCGCCATCTGGCCAAGCTTCGCGCCAACTGCCTGGGCGATTTCCGCAAGCTCGTGCGCGAGGTGACCCTCGATCCGGCCATGCTGCGCTACCTCAACGGCAACACGAACACCAAGTCCAGTCCCAACGAGAACTACGGGCGCGAACTGCAAGAGCTGTTCACGATCGGGAAGGGGCCCGAGATCGCGCCGGGCGACTACACCAACTACACCGAAGACGACGTGAAGGCCGCCGCCAGGGTGCTCACCGGATGGCGCGATGTGCGCGACCGCGCCGATGCCGAATTCCGTCCGGCCCAGCACGACGTCTCCGACAAGGCCTTTTCCAAGGCCTACGGGAACGTGGTCGTGAAGGGTCGCTCCGGTGCGGACGGCGTGCTGGAAGTGGACGACCTGATCGAGTTGATCCTCGCCCAGAACGAGACCGCTCTCCATATCTGCCGCAAGCTCTACCGATTTTTCGTGTACTACGTGATCGACGCGGACGTTGAGCAAAACGTGATCGCTCCGCTAGCCCAGCTGTTGGTGGCATCAAGCTGGAACACAAAGCCGGTGGTCGATCGGCTCTTGAGGAGTGCGCATTTCTACCACCTCGCCAACCGAGGCTGCTCCATCAAGACCCCGCTGGACCTGGTGGTCGGGAGCCTGCGCATGTTTGGCTCCACGCTTCCCGGCTCCGCCGATTTGGCCTTGCGACACCAGGTCTGGCTCACCCTCCAGGACCAATCGGCCTCGATGCAGCAGGAGCTGCTCTCCCCGCCCAATGTCGCCGGTTGGCCCGCCTACTACCAGGAACCGGTGTATTACCAAGCCTGGATCAGCTCCGACACCCTGCCTCGGCGCGTGCAGTTCACCGATCGGTGCATGGGTGCCAAAGGCTACCAGATCGGCACCTGGTACTTGTTGGCGGACGTGATCGCGATGGCCTCTGCGGTTTCCGATCCCGCCGACCTCGCGGTGCTGGTATCCGAACTGTCGGATTCCGTCTTGCCGGTTCCGATCACGGAAAAGCAAAAGACCTACCTGCAGGGGATCCTGCTGGGTGGAGCTCCCACCTACGAATGGAACAAGAATTGGACCGCCTACCTGGCCACCCCCTCCGACGCCACCAAGAGGTCGGTGGTGGAATCCCGGTTGCGGAATCTGGTCAAGGCCATGGCGGCCATGGCGGAATTCCAACTGTGCTGAGCGCACCGACCAAACTCCATTCCGGGGCATCGCGCATGGAACCCTTCCTGACACCGAAGACGTTTTCCGTCACGTCATTCATCCGACGCGGAGGACCCTGAGCCATGGACCGACGTACTTTCCTGAAAACCGGACTCGCAGCGATGGGAGCCGTGCATCTGGCCGGCAAGGGATTTTTTAATGCCAGCGCCGCATCATTGCCAGGTGCCGCCGCCGCTCGCTCCAACGGCGCCTCCCCCGGCCAGCGACGGATTTTGGTGGTGGTTCGGCTGGATGGCGGAAACGACGGATTGAACACCGTGGTCCCGCTGGACCGCATGGACTCGCTTGCCCGCGCGCGCGCCAACATCCTGATCCCCGAATCCAAACTGCTGCGGCTGGACGCGACCACCGCGCTGCACCCCGCCTTGTCGGGGCTGCACAAGGCGTACCAGGAGGGCGACCTCAGGATCTTGCAGGCGGTGGGCTATCCCAGCCACAACCAGAGCCACTTTCGTTCCACCGACATCTGGTTTTCGGGTTCCGACAGCAACCAGGTCTTGGAATCGGGCGTGCTGGGTCGGTACCTGGAAGGACGCTTTCCGGGATTTCCCGCGGGTTACCCCAACGCCGCCCAGCCCCATCCGCCCTCCATCCAGATCGGATCCACCCTGCTCATGCTGCTGCAAGGCCAAGTCGCGGGCATGGGAATGGCCATCAGCGATCCATCACGGGTGTACGCCTTCCAGCCCGACGGAATCGATGTCGCGCCCGACACACCTTGGGGACACGAGCTGACCTTCATCCGCCAGATGGCCTCCCAGACCCACCAGTACGGCGATGCCGTGAAGACGGCGATGGCCAAGGCCACCACCAAGAGCAGTCTTTATCCGGCCACGGGCAATCGCCTCGCCGACCAACTCAAGGGCGTGGCGCGTTTGATCGCCGGGGGATTGGACACGCCGATCTACGTGGTTTCCATGGGTGGGTTCGACACCCATTCGGGACAGGTGAACGGCTCTGACACCGCCACGGGCGCCCATGCCGATCTTCTGCGCCAGCTCTCCGAAGCCGTGAGCGCGTTTTTGGACGACCTGCGCCTGATGGGAGAGGATGATCGCGTGGTGGGGTTCACCGTGTCGGAATTTGGCAGACGTATTCTGTCCAACGCATCGCTGGGAACCGACCACGGCACCGCCGCCCCCATGTTCGTGTTCGGCAAGCCCGTGGCCGGAGGGATCGAAGGAACCAGTCCAGAAATCCCCACCCTAGCCACCGCCCGCGACAATGTCCCTATGCAGATCGACTTCCGGTCTGTTTACAGCACCCTTCTGGCCGAGTGGCTGCAAGTCCGTCCGGCGCAGCTGCGCTCCATCCTCCAACGCGACTTCCCCGCCACGGGACTGTTGAAACAAGGCTATTCCCTGCGCCCCCCCGGGCAGGTGGATTTCGAAATGGCCCCCCTCCTGCAGGACACTTCCGGCGATGGCGCCACCCTCTCTTACACCCTCTACGATTCCGCCCAGGTCCAGATCGGGATCTGCGACCTGAAGGGCCGCACGGTCCGCACCGTATTCAGCGATCGCATGCCGGAAGGGCGACATGCTGTACGGTTTTCCACCACCGGCCTCGCCTCCGGCCACTTCCTCCTGCGGATGAAGGTGGCGGGAGGAATCGCCCAGCAGGGTTTCGATCTGGTTCGGTAACGCTGCGGCTGCGCCGAGTGGAGCTTTTCCCATCGCCGCCATTGCAGGCGCGAGGCAGGTTCGATACACGACGGGAATCGCCATCGGTCACAAACGAAACGCCCTCCCCCTACGTTTCGTTTGCTTTTCGTAACGACCAGTCGACAAACACCTGTGATCTGGACTTGACCCGTTTTCTGTACAGGACTTGACATGCTCACCCTCCATTTTTCACAAGCCTCGGCCATTCCCGCCTTCGGGATCACCAGCACCTCGGAGGTGTCGCGGGCGTTTCTGGACCTGGGGATCTCCGATCTGCGGGCGGCGGCGTTGTTCATCCAGAGCAAGCCGTACTGGAAAAATCTCGACGATCACGATGTGTTGGCCCTTTTGCGGGAGGGCCATGGAACCTGCATTTCCAAGCACAACCTCCTCGCCGAACTCGCGCGCGAAAACGGGATTCCCCTGTTTCGCTTCGAGGGCGTGTATCCGCTCAACGATTCCATCGTGACGGGGGTGTCGTCCCTGCTCCAGCAGCACGGCCTGAAGCAGATCCCCCGCACCCATTGCTTCTTGGAATGCTGCGGCGAATACTTCGATCTGACCGAGGGCAATTGCACCGGGAAAAACGGCTTGATCACGGAGTATTGGAGAATCGAAAAGGTCCAAGTCGGCTCTGGCAACGCATTTCTGATGAGGTTCTGGAAGGATCTGCGGGTGGTAGACCATTCTATCAGGCACCTGAGCGACGAAGACTTCCTTCGCATCGCCAAGGAATGCTCGGAGTACAGTTTCGGGCTGTGCGAGCGTCCTTAGGAAGATCCAACAAAGGCTAGTCGTCAAATTCCCCCTTCGATGGATCGATCCGTCCGTAGGTTGTTGCGTGCACCGGCTTGCGCCGGGACGGCTGTGTTCACCTACGCTAAGGACGTTCGAATGTTTCGCGTCGCGATTGTGCTTCTGACCGGATTGGCCACCTTGTCCGGAGCCCAGACCGCTTGGAACCTCTCGGGGAAGGTCGTCGATGCCGAAGAAGGCAACGGCCTGAACGCGGTGGAGGTTTCCCTGGTCCAGGCGGGGCTTCGCACCACAACGGCCAAGAACGGGACATGGATCCTGGGGAGCAATGTGGACCTGCGCTCCCGGGCCGGAAGTTCTCACCGCCCGGAAAGCTTCTTGCAACTGGCCAATGGGCGGCTGTCGCTTCGGTTGGACGGGGTGGACCTCCGGGGCCGCGCCCTGGAGTCCATCAACCCACCTCCCGCCCCCCTCGCCGCGCGCGCACTGGATGCGGTCTGGGACACCTTGGTCTTTTCCCGCGACGGATTCATTGAAAAGCGCCTCCCGCTGTTCACCTCGGTCCAGCCGGGAATGGTCGATAGCCTGCGTCGCGTGCGCTACGAGGGCTGGGTCGATTCCAGCCACTCCAACGGCTTCAAGCCCGACACCCTCGATGTCTTCCCCGACACCGTGCGCAAGTTCACCTTCCGCTTCGCCAAGGCCAAGTGGGACTCCATGATGCAGGCGATGACCGACTCGTGCGGCAAGTTCGGAGGCAACCGAACCAACTGCGCGGCGGCCGGCCTGGATTTCATCGAGTCCGGTGCGACGATCTGGGTGCCAGTCGACCTGCATGCCGACGGACAGGTCTGGAAGAACATCGCCATTCGCCTGAAGGGAAACGCCTCTCTGCAGACCGCCTGGAAAAAGGGCACCTATTCGCTGCCGTTTCGCATCAACACCGACAAATTCGAAGACACCTACCCCGAGACCAAAAACCAGCGGTTCCACGGATTCAAGAAATTGACCTTCTACACTTCCGACCAGGATTCGTCTTCCGTACGCAGCCCGATCGCCAGCGAGATCTTCCGGGAGTCCGGCGTCGCCTGCCCCATGGCGGTTCCGGTGCAGCTTTTCCTGGACCGCGGCGACGGCGAGGTTCTCAACCTCGGGATCTACGAAATGGTCGAGGTTCCCGACAGTCCCATGCTCAACCGACTGTTCGGAAACGACACGGGCCACCTGTACAAACCGGAATCCAACCTGAGCAAATTCACCCAGAGCGAATGGTTCGACGAGGATCTCGAGACCGACTACGCCGATGTGAAGGCGCTTGTGGCCGCAGTCAACGCTTCCAACCGCACCACCGACTCGGCCGCCTGGCACCGCACGCTGGAAGCCGTGATCGATGTCGATGGATTCCTGAATTGGCTGGCCGTGAACACCGCCGTCTACAACTGGGACACCTACGGAGCGCTTTCCCACAACTACTACCTCTACAACGACAAAGGGCGCTTTCGCTGGATCGCCTACGACATCTCCTTCAGCTTCAATCTGAACATGACCATGATGTCGCGCACTTCCATCTGGTACGACGCGACGGGCGGGTTCGGCGGGGGCGGCTCCTTCCCACTCATCAAAAATCTCCTTGCCGACAAGACCTATTGCGAGCGCTACCGCTCCCACATGGTCAAGGCCATCGCTGCGGGTGGACCTGCGAGTGCCGCGAACTTCCAGGCCAGGGTCGACAGATACGCCACCATGGTCTCGGCCTTCCCGGACGCATTGAAATCGGCCCAAGGAATCCGCGGGGTCATGACCACGCGGGTGGCGGAGATCGAAAAATCCTTGGCAGCCAAGACCTGCCCTCTGAAATAGGCCTCTGCGGCACTCCAACGATTAATTTCTGGTTTTCGCCGCAACCAAGGAAAGCCCCCAATGGCCGTCACCGTCGCCTTCGTCCTCCAAAAAGACACGGAAGTCCCCGTTTTCGAAAACATCAAATCCGTGTTGGATTCGGACTTCCCGGAGGTGACGGATCTTGGCAATCCGGACACCAAGGACTCCGTGCTGACCTTCCATGTGGGCCAGACCCTCGTGGCGGTGGCCAACATGCCGGCACCCTATCCGTGGTCGGATCTGGAAGGCCCTTGCTCGACAAGCCTCCTGTGGCCTGCGGCAGAAAACGACCTCAAGGATCACAAATCGCACACGATCGTTTCCGTGATCGGCGACCTCGACCCCCTCGAGGCTTCCACGTTGCTGACAAGGATCACCGCCGCCGTCCTGGGCACGGCCCAACGTTCCTTGGGCGTCTACTGGAGCAACGCCACCCTGTTGGTGCCCAAGAAATTGTTCGTGGAATTCGCCTTGGAAGTCCTTCCATTGGGCCCTCCGGTGGACATTTGGGTGGACTTCCGGGTCGGGCGACTGGACGATACATGGAGCGCGGGTTTCACCACCGGACTTGCCTCGCTGGGGCACATGGAATTCGAGGCGCCCAAAAGCCCGGAAAAGCCTCGCGAACTTCGTGAACGACTCCAGAATCTTTCCCGCTACGCAATCTTGAGCCAGGAGCGGATCCAAGACCACGACACCATCGGAGCCAACGAATCCGAGCACATCGAGGTGGTGTACGCCGACTCGAAATTCGGCATCAAAAACAGGGTCATGTCGCTGCAATACCAGTAAAGCAAAATCCAGGAAGCCAATGTCCTTCAATCGTTTCCCCCTTCCCGAACACCTCGGCCTGGGCCCACTCCTGGGCTCTAGTCCACTGGCCTCCGGGGCCAACAACGACATCCTTCTGCTGGAGTTCGAGCACCGCAAGGCGGTCCTGAAGCAGACCCGGCCCAACGGCACGGATCGGCTCGAGAGCGAGATCGCGATCCTGGCCAACCTCGAGGGCGAGATCGGCCCTTCCGTTCTTTGGCAAATTCTGTCCGAAGAGGGCGGAGAAGGCAAATGCCTGTTCCTCGAGCACGTCGCTGGAGAACACAAGTTCGAGCTGGAGGAGGTCGATGCCGCTCGGCTGGGAACAGCACTCCGGTGCATCCATGACACGGACTTGGCCAAGCTCAACAGCTCACTGGAAAGCCCATCCTGGAGCACCTACTTCCAGGATCGGCTATCCAGCCAATACACCAAAGCCAAGGACGTGGCTCCTTTGGGGCAAGTCCAGGAAATGAAGCGATGCCTGGATCGGATCCACGCGATGGGCTTGGACATGCAGCAGAATCTGTCCGATCTCGAGAAGACCTTGGTGCATACGGACATCATCCCCCTCAACGTGATCTTCCAGGAAGACCGGTGTCGGATCATCGACTGGGAGCTGGCGCGGATCGATTTCCCCGAGTGGGATCTGTGCTCGGCTTTCAAGTCGTTTTCGTTGTCGGCTCCCGCCGAGGAGGCACTGCTGAGATCCTACGGACGCGCGCTGGATCCGGACCGGATGCGTTTCGTGTCGCTTTTGCACTACAGCAACGTGGCCCTGTGGCGGTTCTGCTCGTTTTATCTCCTGGGAGAAAATCAATCGATCAAGACCAAATTTCTAAGGGAACTTGATGAAGAGATCGAGTGGATCAGGGTATCTTTGCCATAACGGATCGATTCGGCAATACCCCTATACCTCCCCCGTCACACCGGAGGCTCCCTTGCGCCAACCGACACGCTACCAGCCCGCCCTTTGGGCAGCAGTTCGCACCGCCACCCTAGGATTCCTCATGCTCACCAATCATGCCTTCGCCTTCGAAGTGAAGGTCGGAACCGTGATCTACCCGGGCGAGGATCGCCACCCCCTGAAATTTTCCAAGGCCAACCTGGGGAAGTCCATCGTACAGCTCTTCGGAGAGGTCGATTCGGTCCATGTCGACTACCCGACCGTCATCCAGCCATCGAAGGATGCGGATGAAGAAATCATCACTCAAATCACGGACCGGATCAACCATTCTGAGGTAATCGGAGATTTGCACCACTGGGCTTTGGCCGGATGGACCTCCGGGACCATCTCCTTCAAGAACGGCAAAACGCGCGAAGCGATCTTTTTCCTCAACGGGACGGTGATCGGCAACCACCTCTTCGCTAGGCCGATGCCATGAGGGGGCACAGATTTTCGAGGATTTCAACCGCAGGCGCCGCCTGCATCGGATTGCTCATGCTGACCAGCCAGGCATTTGGTTTCGAGGTGAAAATCGAAAAGACCGCTCCTGCACGGGAGGAAGTCTATATGGCCGTCCAATATGAAGAGATCAACAAGGGAAAGACCATCGCCGAGATTTTCGGACAGATTCAGACCGTTCACGCACAGGACCCTCGGATAAAATCTCAGTACGCTGATTTCACCGACAAGGATGTGATCAGGCGGATCACGGAGATGGTCAACCAAGGCGTGGTGATCGGAGATCTAAACTACGAGTGGGCCTTGGCCCATTGGACGAACGGGACCATCACCTTCAAGAATGGTACCCAACGCAAAGTCGTCTTCGGCTTGGGCACCGTTGTCATCGACAACTTCCTGTTCGCAGGGCCAAGGTAGTGAAGGTGCCCGCACTTTCTGGTAGGCGCGTGTTCCAACACTCAAGCTCCGGAGCCCCCTTCCGAGGCTCCAACGTGGCAATGCCTGTCGATCTCCAGTTCGCAAGAGCTGATATTGGAATCGAAAAACGCCGGTGGCGCCTATGGGTCCGGCCCCAACTTCAAGCCTACAAGTTTGGCCAAGGTGGCTCTCCCCAAGGGGCGATGGGTTTCCATCCAAGTGGAACCGGTACTCGCCCGGGACGCCCAAGGAAGCGTCAAAATTTGGCAAGATGATGCCTTGGTGATCGATGCCACAGGATAGACCTTCCCCACGGAGCCGGACATCACCCACTACAATTGGATCGAATTCGGACTGACCGCGAATTCCTCCGCCAACGCGCAAACGCTTTGGATGGACGACATTTCCATCACCAGCACGCCACTCCACTAGAAGGCGCACACACAGCGATCCCGACCAGGCAAGCCCGCTGTCGATTTTCCAAGATCCACCGCAAGACAGCCCCCGTTCCGTCACCGAGGCTACGAAACTCCGGCTCGCCTTTTTGTTCTGATCCATCCCATGCCTTTCCCGTTCTGGGAGAGACGATTTGAAACCAAAGAAAGCGGAAGAATGCGTTTCATCTTCGATGCCCTCCCAGGAGGAGTGTATGCTCCGGGGGGCATCATTAGCTTCAGGGATGTCGACGCGATCAACGCAGTCCCTGCGCACGTTCATTCGAAAGACCATGGAATGAGGAAAATTTCCAATCGCCACGTGATGGTAGCCGTCTTGATGGGAGCCGGCACGGCAGACTCTCGTGGTCAAGCTGGACCAACGCGAAGCGCTTGGGCTGGAGGTCCTGGATCTATCGGGTCGATTGCTGTCGCGCCCCTTCAGCGGTGAGGTCGGGCCGGGTGTGTGGCGGTGGTCGGCAAGTTCGTTGGGTCGCAGCCTGAACCCTGTGATCCTGCGTTTGGTTCGCGGTGGTCAGGCAACCACCTGGACCGTGCTTCCCGGATTTGGAGGCACCCCCCGGAACACGGATCGCGAATGGTCCGCACGCTCCGCCGCGACCACCACCACCGACACCTTCTTGATTTCCAAGGCGGGATTCGATTCCGCCAGGGTTGTGGCCCAAGCGGGGAGTTTCACGCTGGATACCGCTTGGCTGGCCCCCCGATTGGCACTGGGTGAAATCCCCTGGAACGAGGCGATCACCTACGGAACCCTCAAGGATGCGCGGGACAACAAGACCTATCGCACCGTGCGCATCGGTTCCCAAAACTGGATGGCGCAGAACCTGAACTACAAGCCTGCGGGCGCCGACTCCGGCGAGTGTTACGAGAACAAGCCCGATTCCTGCGCCAAAGTACGGCCGCCACTACGATTGGCGCACAGCCATGGCCGGTCAGTTGGCCAGTCGCTACCTGGTTCGTCCGGCAACCGGAATTTGTCCCACCGGCTGGCACCTGCCCAGTCAGGAGGAGTGGAAAATTTTGACAACCACCGTAGGGACGGACATCAAGGAGGTTGCGCGCAACCTGATGTCCGTGTCCGGTTGGCCAAGATTTGGCAATGGAGCCGATGCCTACGGATTTCGGGCTTTGCCTGCTGGATTGACCCTCCGGGGCAGTGGTGGGATGAGCGGCGGCGTAAGCCACTGGTGGACTTCGTCCGCGGGCCTTCAAGATTCCCAATCCGTCGCGATGATCATGGAACCGGGCTACTCCACGCTCGTCACCACCGACCAGCTGTATATGGGGTATTCCATGCGTTGCTTGGAAGGAGCGCTGACCAAGCCCATGGACACCATCCTGACCTCCTTGGTCATCGGCGGGGGGCGCGGGCGAACCCTTGCTCCGGCGTTCCGTCCCGACACGCTGGTGTACCGGGACACCGTTCCTTGGACCGTCGAAAGCGTGGGAGTCTCCGCCACGGCGCTGGACACGACCAGTACGAGCATATGGATCCAAGGCATCCTGACAAATAACGTCAGAATCCCGCTGTGGGGGAACGGAACCACGACGATCATCAAGGTCGTGGTGCGTTCCGAGGATGGCGACAGCCTGTCCTATCAAGTCTCGGTCTACCGACCAGTGGCGCCGCCTACCTTCGGGATTCCCTGGAAGACGGGCATCACGTTCGGAACCCTCGTGGACAGCCGCGACGGTCATGTCTACCGGACCGTCGAGGTCGACGGCAAGTACTGGATGGCGCAGAACTTGGATTACAGACTCGCCGGAGCCGATTCCGGATCGTGTGTCGGAAACAGCATCGATTCCTGCGCAAAGTACGGGAGGCTGTACACCTGGCCCACTGCCATGGGGTCCTCCAAGAGCAGCAATGCGGTGCCCAGTGGTGTCAAAGGCATCTGCCCTACAGGCTGGCATCTCCCCAGCCAAGGCGAATGGAACGAATTGGTGGAAAACAGCGGCACTCCCCGTTCCGCCCTCCAACTCAAGTCGGCGGCGGGATGGCCGGCGCCGTACACGACCAACGGAACCGATGATCTTGGATTCAGAGCATTGCCCGCTCTCGGAACCCATTCTCACCCCGGGTTCATGGCCATGGAAGAAGCTGGCTGGTGGTCGACCTCGAGCAAGAATCTTGTGAATGGCGGTAGCGGCTCCTGGCCAGACGGTTCCTACCCCGTTCTTCTTTCGATCGACCATGGATTCGATTACCCGAATTCCGGAGCCCACCCGGAGACAACCGCGTTCCCGTTGCGCTGCGTGAAAAACTAGAGTAGCGGTTAAGGGGGTTCTGACCCCGAAATTGTATCGTCGGGGGAAGTGCGCCCAGGTCGGGCGCACGGAATCGGGGGAGGTTTGTCGGGTGGGCTGCCACACGTCTTCGGAGCAGCCTTTGGTTTCGGTGGTCATCCCCGCTTGCAACGAAGTGGTCAATCTTCGTCGGCTCCTTCCCCAACTCGCCGCGCTGGACCCGAGGCCGGAGGTCATCGTCGCCGAGGCGGGAAGCGCGGACGAAACCCGATCGGTCGCCCTCGCTCTGGGTGCCCTCGTGGCTTCCTCGGCGCCTGGACGCGGACCTCAACTCGTTGCCGGTGCACAGCTCGCGCAAGGTGCGGTCCTCTTGTTCGTGCATGCGGACTCCTCCCTCTGCCAATCCTCCTGGAATGCTTTGCACAAGGCTCTGGCCGACCCGAACCTCGAGGGCGGCGCCTTCCGATTTTCCCTGGAGGGCACTCCGGGGATCTGGCCTCGCCTCTATGAATTTTTCGTGGATCTGCGCTCGCGCTGGCTTGGACTTCCCTACGGCGACCAGGGGTATTTCGCAAGGCGTGCCGCATGGGAGCGCGTCGGGCCGTTTCTCGCCATCCCCATCATGGAAGATGTCCAGTGGTGGACCCGCTTGCGCCGCCAAGCAAAAGTGAAGATCCTTCCAGCACCCTTGGTCACTTCGCCCCGCCGATTCCAACGGCGCGGCTGGCTGTCGAGCTCGGTGCGAAACCTCTCGCTGCTGGCTGCCTGGAAGATGGGCGTGTCGCCCGAACGAATTTTGTCGTGGTACCGCTGACCAAACCCTTTCGCCCCCTTTCACCCAAGGACGCCATCATGGATTCCCAGCTTGTCTCCCGCATCGCCTCGGCCGTCGAGGTCATCCGGCAATCCTCTTCCCTGAAGCCCTCCGTCGCGGTGATCCTCGGCACGGGCCTGGGCAATCTGGCCTCTGCCATCGAAATCGAAACCGCCATCCCCTACGAGGAGATCCCCGGGTTCGTGACTTCCACGGTGGAAGGCCACGCCGGCCGACTCCTCTTGGGCACCATCCGCGGAGTTCCCGTGGTCGCCATGCAGGGACGCTTCCACCTCTACGAAGGCTACGACCTCGACCAGATCACCTTCCCCGTGCGGGTCATGCGCGCCTTGGGCGCCGGCATTTTGGCCGTGTCCAACGCCTGCGGAGGTGTCAGCGAGCGCCTGATCGCGGGATCGTTGATGCTGATCGAAGACCACATCAACCTGCTGGGCACCTCCCCCCTCGTGGGGCCCAACCACGACACCCTGGGTCCGCGTTGGCCCGACATGAGCGAGCCCTACGATCGCGAACTGATGGCGCTCGCCGAGCAGGTGGCGTTGGACCTGCGGATCCCGCTGCGGCGGGGCGTATACGCTTGCCTCTCGGGCCCCCAACTCGAGACGCGCGCGGAATACCGCATGTTGCGCGCCATCGGAGCCGATGCGGTGGGCATGAGCACGGTTCCCGAGGTGATCGTGGCCGTGCACGGCGGCATGCGCGTGATCGGATTTTCCGTGGTCACCGACGAGTGCGTTCCCGAGCGATTGAAGAAAGCGGACATCGGCGAGATCATCTCCCATGCCCGCGCCGCCGAGGCCCTCCTCACGCCGTTGTTGTCGGGAGTGATCGCGCGCCTGAAGATCTGACCACGCTTCGCCTGCGGGGAGAGCAGAACGCATCGAATCCGGGGTGGGGCATCGGCAACTCGAGGCATGACGTGTAGATTCGATGCCCATGGAACGCTCCAGCACAGAGACCACCCAACGATGGCCAGAACTCGAGGTCGAGCGCGACTGGCTCTTCCGCCAAGCCCTCTGGAGGCTTCGCGACCGCGATGCCGCCGAGGACATCGCGCAGGAAGCCTGGATCGCCGCCTGGCAATCGCGTGGAACCTGGAACGGGAAGGGAAAGCTGCGCAGCTGGCTGGCCGGGATTCTGCGCCACAAGGTGCTCGACCACCTGCGCGCCAAATACCGGACCGGCATATCCGCCGAAACGGAGCTGGAACCGCAAGAGGAAGGGCTCGAGGTCTTCGACTCTAACGGGATGTGGAAGGAGCCCGTGGCCACTTGGGGCGACCCCGCCGAAGCCCTGGAATCCGGAGCGTTCTGGACCGTGCTGGAAACCTGCGCCCGCGTGATGCCCGAGTCCCAGTACCGTCTCTTCGTGATGCGCGAACTCGATGAAATCGAGACCCGGGAGATCTGCCAGACGCTTGGCATCTCCCATGAAAACTGCCATGTGCTCCTCCACCGCGCCCGCATGAAACTGCGCCTGTGCCTGGACAAAAAGTGGCGGAGGGCCGCGTGATGATGAAGATGTTCATGATTTCCTGTCTGGACTCCACCATGCACCACTCGCGCAAGATGGACGGAGCCCTGGGATTGATGGGCAGGTTGGCGCTCAAGATCCACCTCGCCCACTGCCCTCCGTGCACCCAGGCGGCCTCCAGCATGGACCTCCTGCGCTTGGCCATGCGAAATGTCGCCGCGGGCGACACGCCCCATGGCGACCGCCTGGTTTCGCGGAATCCACCTTCCAGCCCCCAATAACAATTCCGCGTTGATGGAAAAGAGCCTGTAAGGTCCCCGCCCTCCCCGACGACCCTTGGTACACATCGTGCGACACCGATCGGCCGGTTCCCGGTTCGGTGCTCGATCACGCGATGCCTCCACGAACGTGACTTCGCCGTCACGCGCCTCGCCTGCTGGCGGGGTTGTATCCAAGGAACCAAGACCCATGAGCCACAGCACCACTCGCAAATCCCTCGTCCTTCTCGCTCTCGCCGGCCTCACCGCCGGACTCGCCTCCTGCAACGACGAACCCGTGGACATCACCACCCCGGATCAGAAGGCCCAGTTCCGCGAATCCTGCGCAAGCAAGGGCGGCACCATCCACCAGACCAGCTGCAACGGCACGTCCAAATGCAAGGGACTGTACCTCAACGGCGAAACGGGCAAGGTGGAAACGACCGAATGCGCGGGCAAGAACACCTGCGCCGGCTTGCAATGCCTGGACACGACCGTCGCCCCGATGGACACGGCCAAGGCGACCGCCACTCTGCAATCGGCACGCACCCTCGCCGCCTTCAACACCGCGTGCGCCTCGCTTGGCAAAACCACCCGGACCGAAGCCGAGTGCGCCGGCCACAACACCTGCGCCGGCATCCGGTTTCTCGTGGATTCGGCCAAGACCGAGACGACTTCCTGCGCGGGTCACGGAAGCTGCCGGGGCGTTGCCTGCCCCCTGTGAGACCGCATTTCCCTTTTCCTGCGGAGCCGCTTCCATGAATCGTCAGATCCTGTCACGAGACGCCGTGGGTGTCGGATTGCGACCCGCCTGGATGTCCCAGGCCCGCGATCCCTCCTGCGAGATGGAATGGTTCGAGGCCATCGTCGAGAATTACATCGGCACGGGCCCGATCCCTTTGGAAAACCTCGCGAAGGTGGCCTCCCACCACCCCGTGGCGCTCCACGGTGTTTCGCTGGATCTGCTGGGAAGCGACTCCCTGGACCTGGACCATCTCGCCTCGGTGGACCGCCTAGCCGCGTCCATCGGGGCCCCTTGTTTTTCCGACCACCTCTGTTGGACCCGCCTCGGGGAATGGCACTCCCACGACCTCCTGCCCACACCGTTCACCGAGGAGATCGCCGAGCATGCCGCTGCACGGGCGCGCGCCGTACAAGCATCCCTATCTGTTCCTTTCGGGATCGAAAATCTCTCCAGCTACGCGCAGTTCACCTCCAGCACCATGCCCGAGTGGGAGTTCCACGCCAAGGTGGTGCGCGACGCCGGGGTCTGGATGATGCTCGACCTCAACAACATCTTCGTGTCCGCCTGCAACCACGGATTCGACGCCCGCATCTACCTGGAGGCCATCGACTGGGACCGGGTGCTGTACGTTCACCTGGCCGGACACACCGTGCGCTCCGACGGCCTGCGCATCGACACCCACGACGCACCCGTCTGTCCCGAGGTGTGGGAGCTCTACCGCGACGCATGGACCCTCGGCGGCCCCTTTCCCACCCTGGTGGAATGGGACGCGCAGTTTCCCACCTGGGAGCGACTCTTGGAAGAAACCCACACGGCGCGGGCCGTACGGTCGGGGCGCACCGTTGGCAACGTCGAGGTTCCCACCTATGCCTGACGCGCTCTTTGAATTCCAGGAACGCTGGATGCGAAGCGCTTCGGCTCCGTTGCGTTTTTTGGCCCCGGGGGTCGCCGACGCCCCCTCTTCGGACTACGATCCCCTCTTGGTGCAGGACATCGTTCCCGCCCAGGGCGTGTCGGCGATCGATCGCCTGGGCGCCTACCGGCGCCAGTACTGGTATCGTCTTTTCACCTTGATGCAGGAGGAGCACCCGATCGCGGGGCTCCTGGAGGGATGGGAAGCCTTCAACCCATTGGCCGACCGTTTCCTGCGCACCAGGCCTCCTGGACGGAATCTGACGGATCTTGCGTCGGGCTTCCCGTCGTGGTTGCGGTCGGTCGGAGCCACGGACCAGCTCGTCGAGGCGTGCCGCGTGGATGCCGCCTGGAGCCGCTGCTTCCGCGCCGGGACCCTGGCCCTTCCCGACGAAGACGACCTCGCCGCCCTGGGCGACGGGACCCTGGATCTGGTCCTGCAACCCGCGGTCCAGATCCTGCGCACCGAGCGCGACTGGCTGGCTCTTCGCGCGCGCCCGACGGATTCCGTCTCCTCGATGGGGATTCCGCCCCTGGCCCCCGCCGTCTGGGTGCTCTCGCGGCAGGGCACCACGATCGCCTGGGACTCCGTGGACCCCCGACTCGGGAAATTGCTCGACGCCATGCGCCGGGGGTCGGGCTGGAGAGAAACGCTCGAACGTGCCGCGACGCGATCACCCGCGATCGTGGACCGGATCGCGGAGTGGTTCGCCCTGGGAGCCTCGCGTCAATGGTGGGGGGTGCGCGGATGATCCACTCCCTCCTTCCGGCGATTGGACTCCTCGCGGCCGCGCCGAGTCCTTTGGCGGGCATCGAGCTCTCGGGACTCCAGCGGACCAGACCACAAACCGTCCTGCGGGAATTCCCGGCTTCGGCGACCACCGACAGCCTGGCCTTCGAGCTCGGGTTGCAGCGCTTGCGAAACACCGCACTGTTTTCGAAGGTCCAGGGGACTTGGACACCCGATGCGCAGGTCGTCGCTCTCTCCGAGAAATGGACCACCATCCCCATCCTGAAGTTGCGTTCCGGGGGCGGCGTGACGGCGTACACCCTGGGACTCTACGACCCCAACCTACTCGGCAGGTACCTGGAAGCCGGGGCCCAGTACGAGAACCACGAAGGCACGCATTCGGGCGTGGTCTGGTTACGCGAACCGCGCCTGTTGGGGACGAGGACATTGCTGGGCGCCGACGCCTGGATTACCCACCGCCTGCGGGAGGACTTCGCGGGCGAATCCTCGCGAGGCTGGCACGGCGAGCGTCGTGTACGGTTGCACGTTTTCGCCGAACCCGAAGTGCGCGCGGGCATCGTGCCGCACGCCGGATTGGAATGGCTCGACGACACGCTCTCCTCCGATCTGCTCGAACTTCCCCGCGAGATCGCAGCCACCCGTCGTTTTGGACTCTCCTCGCGCTCTCTGGTGGCCAATTTGGGGCTGCGGCTGGGCAGGATCGACACCGACCTGGAGATGCAGGAAGGGTGGACCATCGAGCCTCGCGCCGACATCGCCCTGGCCGGTTCTTCCTTCCATCGCGAAAGCATCGAGGCCCGCGGATTCCTGCGCCCCGCCGCACGCCTGAACTTCGCCACCAGGCTCTTTTGGGGCACCGGGTCGCGTCGTGCCGAGTTCCACGATTGGCGCATCGGTGGGCTGGAGCAGGTTCGCGGACTCCCTGACAATTTCCTACTGGACGATCAGGCTTGGTTCGCGAACTTCGAGTCCCGGGCGACCGTCTGGAGAGGCGATTTCGTGCGACTCCAGGCCGTGGTGTTCGCCGATGCGGGCGGCATTCCCGGCATGGACCGGCGCACGTCCTTCGGCGCCGGGGTGCGCCTGTTGTCCCCGAAGCTGTATCGGCTGGTGGTTCGCATGGATTGGGCGCACGGGTTCGAGGGAGGTTTCTCGGGGGGTCTGCAACAGTTCTTCTGAGAGGCGACGCGCTCGAAAGATTGTAAGGTCTCGCCCCCTTCGATCGACTTGGCCTGCATGTCCGCAGGCAAGCTCCTTCCACGACCGTCACCAAGGCGACCCGTCCCATGAAGTCCAAGCAACTCGTGATCTTCGTCCTTCTGTCCGCGCTGGTCGCCACCTGGCTTCTGCTTCCTCCTGAAACCAAGTCGTTGCTCTCGCTGCGGGGACTCCAAGCGCAGCTGGGTGCGCTCCAAGAGGGCATCTCCCGACACCCGCTGATGTACGCCTCCCTGTTCGTGGCGGCGTATGCGGTGGCCTCGGCCCTGTCGCTGCCCATCGCCTCCCTCCTGACCCTCCTGGGCGGAGCCCTCTTCGGTGTGGCCCAAGGCACCTTCCTGGTGCTGATAGGGGCCACCACGGGCTCCACGGTGGCCATGCTCGCTTCGCGCACGCTCCTGCGAGACTGGGTCAAGTCCAGGATGGGCTCACGACTGCAGGTCTTCGAGAAAGGGGTCGCCCGGGAGGGAGCGTTCTATCTGTTCGCCCTGCGCGTGGTGCCGGTCTTCCCCTTCTTCGCCGTGAACCTGCTGTCGGGAATGGTCCCGCTGCGGACCTGGACCTACGTGTGGGTTTCCTTCGTGGGCATGGCTCCCGGCACATTGGCCTACGTGGTCGCGGGTCGGCAGTTCGGACAACTCACCTCCCTTTCCGGACTGGTCTCGCCAGGCCTTCTCGCGGCCTTCGCGGCATTGGGACTCCTCCCGCTGGTCTCGCGCTGGATCCTGGCCCGATTCAAGGCAGGTTTTGTCTACCGCCGGTTCCGGCGACCCAAGGCTTTCGAGTACGATCTGATCGCGATCGGAGCCGGAGCCGGAGGGTTGGTGACCAGCTACATCGGCGCGGCCGTGGGAGCCAAGGTGGCGCTGGTGGAGCGCCATCGCATGGGCGGGGACTGCCTCAACACGGGATGCGTCCCTTCCAAGGCGCTCATCCACGCCGGCCGGGTGGTGCACGAGGCCCGCCGCCTCGAACGGTTTTCCATGACGTTTTCTGACACACAGGTGGACACCCCCAAGGTGCTCGCGCACGTGGGCAAGGCCATCGAAGCCATCTCTGTGCACGATTCGGTGGAACGCTACGAAGGCCTGGGAGTCCATGTGGTGCGTGGCGACGCGCAGGTCGTGGATCCCTGGACGGTGGTGGTCGATGGGCACCGCATGACGGCCCGCAGCATCGTGCTGGCCACGGGCGGGGAGCCCAACGTCCCCGCGATCCCCGGGATCGAATCGGTGCGAACCCTGACCTCCGACACGTTCTGGGATCTGGCGGCCCTCCCCTCCAAACTGGTGGTGCTGGGAGGCGGACCCATCGGATGCGAGCTGGCGCAAGCCTGCGCCCGTCTGGGGGTGCAGGTGGTGCAGATCGAGCGCGGACCGCGGCTGCTTTCCCGGGAGGATCCCGACGTGGGAGACCTCCTGCGGAAACGTTTCGAGTCCGAAGGCGTGGTGGTCCGCACGGGTCGTGCGGTGGACCGATTCGAAGTGGACGCCGAGGGCAGGCAGTGGATCGTGCACCGCCCCGCCGAGGGGCCGGGCCCCCAGGAGCGCGATTCGTTCGACGCCGTCCTGTTGGCCCTCGGACGCAAGGCCCGGCGTGCACCCTGGATGGACGCCTTGGGGCTGCGCTTTCGCGAAGACGGCACCATCGAAACCGACCAACAGCTTCGCACCAACTTCCCCAACATCCTGGCGGTGGGGGACGCCACCGGACCTTTCCAATTCACGCATGTCGCGTCCCACCAAGCGTGGTACGCCGCCCTCAACGGCCTGCTGGCTCCCTTCTGGAGCTTCGCGGCCGACTACCGCGTGATCCCGCGATGCACCTACACCGACCCTCAGGTGGCCCGTGTGGGTTTGTCAGAATCCGACGCCAAGTCGCAAGCGATCGCCTACGAAACCAGCACCTTCCCTCTGGCCGACCTCGATCGCGCCATCGCCGACGACGAGACTTCTGGATTCGTGAAGGTCCTCACCGTGCCGGGCAAGGACACCCTCCTCGGGGTCGTGGTCGTGGGAGCGCATGCCGGCGAACTCCTGGCCGAATGGACGCTGGCCATGAAGCACGGACTGGGCCTCAAGAAGATCATGGCCACCATCCACGCCTATCCCACCTACGCCGAGTCCGCCAAGTACGCCGCCGGGGTCTGGGCCCGCGCGCACCAACCAAAACGGGCGCTGCGCTGGGCGCGACGTTTCTTCGCCTGGAGGCGCGGATGAGCAGCCCAGAAACGACCCCGCCATTTTCCGTCACTGATCATCCCCGGGGGACCCCCATGGCAAGATGCAACTCCATCGCGTTCGTTCTTTTCCTCGCCACATCCAGCCTCGCCTTCGACCACACCCACGCCGGTTGGACACGAGTCCTGCAAGCGCACACCGTGGAGGCTCCCGGCCCGGCCACGAACGTCCGCTACGCCGCGTTAAAGGCCTCCCCTGCCGAGCTCGACGCCTACCTCGGCGAGCTGTCGTCGGTCACGGCCTCCCAGTTCGCGAAGTGGCCGAAAAAGGAGCGTTTGGCTTTTCTGCTGAACGCCTACAATGCCTTCACCGTGAAGCTGGTGATCGACCACTACCCTGTGAAATCGATCAAGGACATCGGGGGCTTCCTGGGGTCGCCCTGGAAAAAGAAGTTCGTGCCCTTGCTGGGGCGCACGATCAGTCTGGACGATCTCGAACACGTGTGGATCCGCCGCGAATACCGCGAGCCGCGCATCCACTTCGCGGTGGTATGTGCCTCCGTGGGATGCCCCAGGCTGCAACGCGAGGCCTTTCGAGGCAGGGACCTGGAGATCCAGCTGGCGACGGCCACTCGCGAGTTCCTCGGCGACCGCCGCTGGAACCGGGTCGCTCCAAAAGCCATCGAGGCGTCCAGCATCTTCAAGTGGTACGGCTCCGATTGGGGGGATTCCCGTTCCCTGCGCTTGTTTCTCGCCGACGGCATCGGACTGTCCGAGCCGGAGCGATCGCGCTTTTTGGTCGACGAGATCCCGCTGAAGTTCACACCGTACGACTGGTCACTGAACGAAGCACATTCATATTGACCTTTATTATGGTTTTTTCATATTATTCGAGGATATGATGTCAACGATCCAAACCCATGCAGAGGTTCAAGATCTTCTTGAACGCCAATCGGGGGTGCTCCTGCACTCCGATCTCGAGGCTTTTTGGGGAAACCGCAACACCTCCATCCTGCACGATCGAATCCAAGTCTGGATCGGGGTGGGAACGCTCCGTCGGGTTTGTCGTGGGGTCTATGTGGGAAAACGCTTCGACCCATGGGCGCTGGCGCTTCGAATGTATCCAGACGCGGTGGTGTCCACCGTCTCTGTGCTTTCCCGGCACACCCTGGTGGGGACCGCTCCGGGCGAGCAGGTATGGTGCGTCCGGGCTGGGCGCTCGCGCGAGATCGCCTCCGGTGGGGTCGCCGTCCATGCCTGGACCCAGGATCCGGCACTCGTTGATCTTGGCTGGGACTGGCAAGGAGCGATCCGCGTGGCCTGCCCCGAGAAGGCCTTTCTCGATACACTCTTCCACCATCAGCACGGACGCACCTTTCCGTTTTCGGTCCCGCAGGACATCGATGTGGCGGCCCTATCGAAGTCCATCCTGGACGATCTCCTGCCCCGGTATCCGAACATCCGCTTTCGCGCCTTCGCCAGGGGGGTGATCGATGATGCCTGATCAGGACGAACTCGAAGCATTGCTGGTCCGCCTCCTGCACCATATCGGACAGGAATTGCCTGTCCAGGGGATCGTGAAGGGGGGACTGGTCCTGCGCCTGCTGGATTGTCCACGGCGCACCAACGACCTGGACCTGGTGCTGGTGCCCTACGGTTCCAAGCGCGATGCCGCACCGAAGCTGCGGCAGATCCTGGAAACCTTCCCGTGCGACCAGATGGACATCGCCACCCATTCCACCGCCATCCGGGCCCGAGTCCGCCAAGGCGCGGTGGTCGCCCAGGTCGAGGCTTCGGTGGCGGAGGATTGCCCCTCCTTGCCGATGTCCACCAGTTCATTGGCCGCGCAGCACCGCGAACTTCCACGGGTGGTGCGGGTGATGCGCTTCGAGGACGCGCTCGCCCACAAACTGGGAGCATGGATGGATCGAGCGCTGATGCGCGATCTCTACGACATCTTCTATTGGCACGGAGTGCAGGGAGTGATGCCCGATGCCGTGGTCCTGGCGAGACGATTGGCCTCGGTGCGATCTCGCAAAGGCCCCTCCAAGACCTGGAGCTTGGCCCAGCTTCGCGAATCCCTCCTCCGTGGCGTCGAGGACCTCACCGACGACGACCTTCGTGCCCAACTGCAGCCGGTCCTGCCAGAGACCGAGCTCGTTGGGTTGGCCGCTCGGATCCGGGGGATTGTGCGCACTCTGGCCATGCGACTGGCCGAGCCGAGCACGAACGGATAGGCTGTGGTGGTCGCACTGGATTTGGAAGAATCCTTGTAAGGATCCGCTCTCTCGAGGCGACTTCGTTGGTGCAAGCACAAGGCTGCATTTCCACGAACACCATCGCAGAGGACTCTTTCCATGGCCAGCTATTTCGAATCCGCAGACCTCAAGAAGTTCGGGAACATCGCACGGGTGAACCCCGACCTCGCCGGCAAGTTCTTCGGCTACTACAACGCCTCCATGGCCGACGGCGCCCTCACCGCCCGCGAGAAGGCCCTGATCGCCCTGGCGGTGAGCCACGCGCTCAAGTGCCCCTACTGCATCGACGCCTACACCACCACTTGCCTGGAAAAGGGCGCCGACGAAGAACAGATGAGCGAGGCCGTGCACGTGGCCGCCGCCATGGCCGCGGGCATCACGCTGGTGCACAGCGTGCAGATGATGAACCACATCGACGAGAAGAGCCTGTGAGCGCCGCCACCTGGCAGTCGCCTTCGCTCCATGGCGCTTCCTTCAGGAATCCGCGAAAGCCCGGCCGCCTGGAGGAGCATCGCCAAATCCTGTCCCGCCCCGAATTCGATCGGCTGGCCGGCCCGCTGCGTGCGGCATCGCTTTCGGTCCTGCAAGTCAACGTGGGGAAGTGGTGCAACCAGGCCTGCCGCCACTGCCATGTGGACGCCTCCCCCACCCGCACCGAGACCATGACCCGCGAGACGGCTGCGGGGGTATTGGCTCTCCTGGATCGCGTCCCGGAATTGGCCACGCTGGATCTCACCGGAGGTGCCCCGGAAGGCCACGCCGTGTTCCGTACGCTGGTGGACGGCGCGCGGGAGCGCGGGCGGGCCGTGATCGACCGCTGCAACCTCACCATCCTTTCCGAACCCGGCCACGAGGATCTGGCCGAATACCTCGCCTCGCGCGAAGTCCAGGTGGTCGCCTCGCTCCCGCATTTCGCCGCCTCGCGCACCGACGCGCAGCGAGGCAACGGCGTCTTCGAGCGGTCCATCGCGGGGCTTCGCCGCCTGAACGAACTCGGCTACGGAAAGAGCCTCTCTCTGCATCTGGTGTACAATCCTTCGGGGCTGTTCCTGGCCTCGCCACAGGCCCAACTGGAGCGCGAATTCCGCAATGTGCTGCGCGAGCGCCACGGCATCGAGTTCACGGGCCTGTACGCCCTCAACAACCTGCCCGTGAGCCGCTTCCTGGAAAACCTCGTGCGCACCGACCGCCTGGAGGACTACCTGACCACGCTGTTGGAAGCCTTCAACCCCGCCACCCTCGACGGACTCATGTGCCGTCACATGGTGAGCGTGGGGTGGGACGGACAGATGTGGGACTGCGACTTCCACCAGATGCTGGAGCTCGTCCCCTCGACCCCCATGACAGTTTTCGACTTCGACCCCGACCGCTGGCGATCCCGGAACATCACCACGGCCGCCCACTGCCTGGGCTGCACCGCCGGCGCCGGAAGTTCCTGCGGTGGGAGCCTCTCGTGAGCACGCGGATCGAAACCCCGAAAACGGGAACGCGCTCCGTCGACCACGAATCCATCCGCCGCTACTACGGACAGGTCCTGACCAAGTCTTCGGATCTCCAGACGGACGCCTGCTGCACGGCCGAGGCGCCTCCCGAGTTCCTGAAGGAGGCCCTGCGCGACATCCATCCGGAAATCCTCGATCGCTACTACGGCTGCGGGCTCGTGCTCCCCGAGGCCCTGGAGGGCGCGACGATCCTCGACCTCGGCTGCGGCGCCGGGCGCGACGCCTACCTGCTGGCCAAGTGGGTCGGATCCACCGGCCGCGTGATCGGGCTGGACATGACCTCCGAGCAGATCGAGGTCGCGCGCCGACACCAGGCCTGGCACGCCGAGCGGTACGGCTTCGCCAACACGGAATTCCACCAGGGCTTCGTCGAGGACCTCTCGTTTGTGCCCGACGCCAGCGTCGACATCGTGGTCTCCAACTGCGTGGTCAACCTGAGTCCCGACAAGCCAGGCGTGCTGCGCGAGGCCTTCCGGGTGCTCAAGCCCGGAGGCGAGCTGTATTTCAGCGACGTGTACGCCGATCGTCGATTGCCGGAATCCGTCTTGCGCGACGAAGTCCTGTGGGGCGAGTGCCTGGCGGGCGCCTTGTACTGGAACGATTTCCTGGGTCTCGCCCGCGAGGCCGGATTCACCGACCCCCGGCTGGTCAAGGACCGGGTCTTGTCGGTCGACAACCCCGCGCTGCAAACCAGGCTGGATCCCGCGCGCTTCTGGAGCGCGACGTGGCGGCTGTGGAAGCTCGAAGGCCTGGAGCGTCTGTGCGAAGACCACGGACAGGTGGTGCGCTACAAGGGCGGCATCCCGCGCCACGAAGCGCGCTGGAGCCTGGATCACCACCACGCCTTCGTGCGAGGCCAGAGCCTGAAGGTCTGCGGCAACACCTGGCGCATGCTCCACGACACCCGCTTCGCCCGGTGGTTCGAATTCCACGGAGACTTTTCCACGCACTTCGGGATCTTCCCCGACTGCGGCACCACCGTGCCGTTCTCGTCGCGCCACGACGCTTCGGGGAGCGCCTCCTGCGGTCCCGCCGGGTGCTGCTGAGATGGATCTCCGCTTCAGCCTCTGGCTCGGGGGTCTGGTCCTCTTCGCCCTTTGGGAAACCCTTGCTCCCGACCGCACCCGGGGCCTGTCCCGCATTTCGCGGTGGCCCTCCAATCTGGGATTGACCGCGCTGTCCAGCGTCCTTTTGTTCGCCCTGGCCCCGTTGTCCAGCGCCGGCGCCGCGCTGTGGGCCGAGCACCAGGGGTACGGACTGCTCCGCCTCGCGAACCTCGACGCGAACCTCGCCATGGCGCTGGCCATCCCGGTCCTGGACGTCGCGCTGTGGGCGCAGCACGTGGCCACGCACAAGGTTCCGTGGCTGTGGCGCTTGCACCGGGTGCACCACCTGGACACGGACCTCGATGTCACCACCGCTTCACGATTCCATCCGGTGGAGATCCTCCTCTCGCAGGTCTGGATGTCCCTGGTGGTCCTCGCCCTCGGCGCCTCACCAGAAACTGTCTTGCTCCACGCCACCCTGGTGGCGGCGTTCGCCCAGTTCAACCACGCCAACGTGCACCTTCCCGCCGCCCTCGAGCCCTTCGTCGCGAGCATGTTCGCGACACCCACCTTCCACCGCGTGCACCACTCCGTGATCCCCAGCGAGGCGAACACCCATTACGGGAACGTGCTTTCCATCTGGGACCGACTCGCGGGCTTCGTGACACCGCGCCCCAGAGGCGGGCAAGACGCACTTGTGTTGGGTGTCGAGCCATGGCGGGAACCGCGCTGGCAGCGTCTGGACCGACTGCTCGCACACCCGTTCCTGCGGGAAACCTCGCTGGGGAAAGGCGCCGCGATGAAGGCGCCGTGGGTCTTGCTGTTCGCCAAGGCTCCGATCCGGGGCACGGTCAAGACGCGATTGGCCGCAAGCTGCGGATCCGAGCAGGCGTTGGAGATCTACAAGTCCCTCGCCGCGCGTCAGATGGCCGCGATCCGCCAAAGCGCTCTTCCCTGCGTGATCTGGACCACTGGGACAGGCAACGAGAAGGACATTGCGTCGTGGCTTCCCGGATCCCGGAGTGTTCGCATCCAGCCCGAAGGCGATCTCGGAGAGCGCATGACCCATGCCTGCGATCATGCCTTCGCCAGCGGCGCCCCTGGCGTGATCCTCGTCGGAACCGACTGCCCGGACCTCGACGCTTCCCGATTGGAAACCCTCGCCTCCCAGGTCGCGGCGGGCCGGTTCGTGCTCCAACCCGCCAACGACGGGGGCTATGTCGCCTTCGGACTGCCCGAGCCCTGCAGGGCCGCGTTCCAGGGCATTTTCTGGAGCACAGAAACCGTCTGCGACACCACCATCCGGATCTTGCACTCCCTGGACAAGAGCCCGACGGTCCTGGAGAGCCTCTCCGACATCGACACTTGGGAGGATTGGCAGCGACACGAGGATCGGCTCCTGGACTGAACGCCGGAACATTTTCCTACCGTGTTCCTTTTCGGCGAGACGCTCTCCCCTCAAGGCGATTGAACCCATGAAGACGAACCGGTTCTGGATCAAGACCACACGCAGGATCACCATTGGCCGGGAGGTCAAGGAAGTCCCGATCCTCGCGGGTTCGAACATCTCCAAAAGCGACGCGGAAAACGTCGCCGACGAGATCGTCCAGCGGATCCAGAAGCGGGTCGACAACAACCAGCGAGCACAGGAGTACGAGTCGACGATCAAGGAGTGGATCAGCGAAACACTGGACGACCACAATGTCGTCACCGTCAATCGCTATGGAGCGCAGGTCCTCAACACCACCCAGTACACGATCCTGGATCTTGACGACGTTCCCTTTCAATTCCTGGACATCTTCGGCCGGACCCGAGGGCGCGACAAGAAGAGCCTCATCCTGGAACGCTTCAAGAAGAAAATCGCCAAACACGACACCTTGGGCACCGACCTGCGAATCTACGAAACCACAAAGGGGCTTCGGATCATTTGCAAGCGTTACATCCCGCCAAAAACCGTTCGCTTCCTCAACTTGATGTGCAGATTCACCGTCGACAGCATCTACGCGATGTTGTGCATCAAACAAGACTGCTATCGCGCCAGGCTGACCCCCAAGCCCTATCGCATCCACCAGGAGACGATCCACATCCAATCGCCGCTGGATTGCGAAACCGACAAGTACCGGACCTGGAACAACCTCTACGAAAGGAACTCGAAGTCCTTCCGTGTGGCGAAGCTCCTGGAAACGCTCGGCAACGACTTCTCCTGGGATCGGGTGGTGGCCTACCACGACAGAATTTGCAATTGCTCCGCCGAAAACCCGCTGGCTTGAGGCGGGAGGTCCATTTCATGTCCTTGAATCTCCCTGCGCCGCTGGGCGGGAATCCACCGCGAAGTTCTACGCTTTTCGTCCTGGTTCTGGTCCCCTTGCTCAGAGCGCTCGGAGCAGGGCGGGAGCTGCCATCCGAAATTCCTCCCGCGGATTCCCTGGAGCGCAGGCACTTCGCCATCCGGTTTGTCCAGGACTATTTAAGACAGGATTTGCCTTCGGATTCGGCAGCCATCGACTGGGTGTCCCGACGACCCGATGTCACGGAATCCTTCAAGCAGGCGCACGCGAAGCTCCTGCGCGAGGCCAGGAAAGCCCAGCCCGACCTCGGTTTGGAATTCGACCCCATCCTGGACGCGCAGGACTGGCCCACGGGCGCCTTGGATTGGAAGATGGACCTCCCCCAGGGCGCCATGCTCCTGTGCGTTCGAGATCGCCCCGACATCACCCTGTCCGTCCGGATCGTCCATCGACGCCATCGACTGGCCCTGGACGGGATCGGTGTCATCCGCATTGCAGACTCCCTTCGCGCGAAACGCTGAAAACGGCATGCGAAGCCGGAATCTGTCTACCACGACCTCGCCTTCGCGCTGGTCGAACGCTACTTCCATACTTGAAGAGGCCCAGGATCATTTTTTGGTGAATCCCCGCAAAGCGACCCTTTTGCAGGAAGACTGGATCTAGAATTCCCAGTTCCGATCCTTACCCGGAATCAAGGAACCAAGATGAACCAATCCTTCGCGTTGAAATGCCTGCTAACCGCCACCGGCCTTGCCTCGGCGGCGCTCATCCAGATCACCCCTGGATCCAAGACCGCCGATCTACCGCCTCTGAAAACCGGTCGTGTGACGGGGACGGCACTGCCGATCTTCAATAGCGCACCTGTCTATGCAGGGATCCAGCGCGGGCTCGCCGAGCAGGAATACCGCGTGTTTCGTTTCCCCAACGGGAGCCTTTCCAACGAGTACCACTGGAACGGCGCAGGCACCTACGACTCGGTGGGCATCTGGCACCCGGATTCGTCCAAGGTGGCCCCTGGATTCCAATCCAACACCAAGTATCGCGGCACCACCAAAAACAACTATGGCGCCTCGTTCCACTCCAATATCACCGACGGCTCGGATTCCACGTTTTGGTGGAGCGACTCCCTGAGCGGCGCCGAACCCTGGGTGGTCCTGCACCTGACCTCGTGCCCACAGCGGGTCGATTCCGTGCGGATCGTGTGGGGCTCCCTTCGCCCCGACAGCGTCCTGGTCGGCTCCATCAGTTCCACCGGCTGGAACCCCTACCGTGCCATGGACGGGAAACTCACCACATTGGCCCGCATTGTGGTGTCGGATTCCGTCTCCATGGTGAAGCTCGATTCCGGTGCCAGCTGCGATCTGGTGGTCAAGCCGATCGGCGTCCGGCCGCAAGGCGTCCAGATCGCGGAGATCTATGCCTGGGCCAAAGGTGCGCAAATCACCACCAACATTCCATCGCAAACCAAGCAGACCCAGGTCACGGCGATGGGCACCCATCCGGGAAGCGTGCTGTCCAAAGAGTGGAGTGGCACCGGCCTACCTCCGTGGACTTTCGAGATGTTCACCGAATACATCAAGCAGTTCCCCGGCTCCGAGGCCCAGATCACGGTCAATATCGGCACCGGAACCCCTGCCGAGGCCGCCGCTTGGGTGAAGTACGCCAACATCGACCAGAAAATGGGCATCCGGATGTGGCAGGTCGGCAACGAATCGGATGGCGCCTGGGAAGAAGGTGGCCCTCTGGATGCCCGGCAGTACGCCGCCGTCTTCCTGTCCTACGCGCGCGCCATGAAAGCCGTCGACCCCTCCATCCTGGTGCTTGGCCCGTTGCTTTCCACCGCCGATTTCGCCACCAACGCCAGCGGACACCTGGACGGAACCTCCTGGACCGAAGAAGTCCTTCGCCTGGTGGGGGAAGCCGAGGTCAAGGATGGCAAGCGCTACCTCGATGGCTTCGATTTCCACTCCTATCCTTACTGGACACCGGAGCCACCCACACCCGTGGCCGCCTTGGCCGCCGTGCGCGGACTCAAGAAGAATCTCGACTCCCTGGACGCCATGATGAAGCGCCGCCTGCAGGACCCCGGCACGCGGCTCGTTTCGATGTCCGAGTACAACATCTCCGTGATCAGCATGGACCTGATGATGCGCCCGGAAAACACCGCGGCGATGGCAATCATGCAGTCGCAATTGATCGAGACTTTCGGAGGCAATTCGCTTTCCGTGCTTTGGGATTCCTACGAACCGGGCGGCAGCAACCCCGACGGCTCCGCCGTGGCCACCTGGGGCACCTTCACCCTGTTCAGCACGCCTCGATCCGGCACGGCATCGTCGTTTGCATATGCGCCCAATTCCACCTACTGGGGAAACTGGATGATATCCAAGCTGTGGGCCATCGATTCGGCCAAGCCACTGCCATTGACAAATTCCGGCACAGAAAAGCTGGAGGCCCATGCGCTGGTCCACGGCTCGGACACTTCGTACGTCCTGATCAATCCCTTGGCCGCTCCCTGCAGCGTCCAGGTAGCCCTTTCCAAAGGCTGGATCTACAGCTTCTCGAAGTCCAACTACGCATGGAACGGCACCACCGACCAGGCCTTCGCCTTCCCCAACTCGGGCGCCTCCGGTCGGCCGATCCCCGCTTCCTGGGATGGCAAGATGGAGCTTCCCGCGTTCGGGATCGCGGTGGTCCGCACCAGCAGCCCGAGTGGCTCGGTACCGCAGGGCCAAGGGCATCTGGTGCAGTTTTCGGTTCTCAAGCAGGAACTTGAGTCCGGCGACACTTTAAAGGTGTCAGGCACCATCCGACGTGCCCCGGATGCACCCGCCCCCGTGGCGCGACTTGGAGATACCACGTTGACCTTGCCTGCGCTGGATGGATCGTGGGACAGTCCCGAAGAAGCCTTCTTGCTCCAGGTGCCGGTGGATGCCCTCCCGATGGGATCTCCGTGGCTTCGGATCCAGGATCGCGATTCTCTCCGGCTTTTGATCACCAACAAGGTTCGCCCCACCAGCGTGATCGACCGATTCGAGGATAAGAGCCAGGATTCCGAACAGCCCAGCCGCACCCGTTGGATCTCCTACACTCCCGGAGAAAATCCGCCGTCGTTCTGTCGACTCTCGTTCGTCCCACGCGCCACGGGCGGGCAAGCCCTGCGCACCACCACCTACATGGAGCAACCAGAAGCTCTCGACTATGACGTGTATTGCGAAGCGCGCATTGCTCTGGACAGTGCCCTGGTGACCAACAGCATCGGAGTCAGATTCGATTACGCCAGCTTCCATGGCGCCGGAGGAAAATTCAAGCTCCAAGTCGGAACCGACACCGTCACCAACTACGACGACTATCTGGTGAGCCTGCCTTCCACGGATTCAGCTTGGCGCACCATCACGTTGCGATGGAGCGAGTTCCAACAGGAACTCTGGGGCAAGGTGGCCACCGGCCCCCTGCTCGCTCGGCAGATCAACCGGTTGGACTTCCGCATCTTCACTCCGGGAAACGCATCCGTCTGGTTGGACAACGTCGTGTTGCTGGGGACCAATGGCGACTCGGTGAACGTGGGACGCTCCGTGCACCCGCGCGCGAAGTCCTGGAGCGCATCGCGTACCCAGGACGGCTGGAATTTCCAGCTGCCTGCCGGAGCCAAGCTCACCTTGGTAGGCTTGGATGGGCGTCGCTTCGCGGCATGGGAAGCCAGGAGCACGGGTGAATCGGTCCGATTCCGATCGGTCGGCTCCAAGGTCTTGATGGCCATCTACGAAAACAACGGCCTGCGCGAAACCCGCATCCTGCCATCGGTCCACTGACCACTTGTAGACACAATCTGTCTACCCAGCGGCACCTGTCCCACCGGACAGGTGCCGTTTTTCTTGATCTCCGACACATCGCGGGTTTGACACGGCCACCGCGATGGGAATAATTTCCGATTTCCCTTCCAGGAGACTCCCTGAGATGCAAACCTCGTCCCACGAAACATCCACACAGGGTCCAAAACTCTGGACCTTCTTTTGGTTGCATGCGACCGTTGCCCTCCTTGGAGGTTTCGTCGCGCTGTTCATCACCGAAGGCGGCATCCTGTATCCCCCCTTCCTCTTGGCTGTCGCATACACCGTGGTCCTGGGGTCCATCCTCAACTTTCTCAATGCACGAGGCCTGACGCTCTGGATCTGGCTGATTGGCTTGCCCTTGGGAGCATTGTTCGTGGCGTGGCTCTCGCCGTTCGGGTGGATGTTCCTCCTCTGCTTCTCGACAAGTTTCACGATCATCCGCGCATTGGAATGGGAAGACAAGCGATGGTTGATCCCCGCCGGGATCTATGGGGCGACGATTCTTTACGTCATGACCTTTTCCTGACCTCTTTGATTTTCATGTCTTTGGCTGTATGCTTAAGTCCATGAGCAAGTCGCTCCTACATCTCGTCTCGGTCGTCGTGGTCGTCCTCGTCCACGTGTTCGCCGGTACGGGCTGAACGGAAAAGACTCGCAAGCTTTTCCTGCACCCCCACTCCGGCAATGGCCGAGTGGGGGTTTTTCATATCCCCCGTTTCGGTCAAAGCCGGTCCTTTCCAATCACGGAGTAGACCCAATGACCAACGGCGCCCAACGCACCATCGAACACATCTTGGCCCAGGGTATCCACACCGTCGTGGGGATCCCCGGCGGCAACATCCTGCCTTTGTACGACGCGCTCCACGGATCGCGCCTGCGGCACATCCTGGCCCGCCACGAACAAGGCGCGGCCTTCATCGCCCAAGGCATGGCGCGCGCCACGGGCAAGACCGCCGTGTGCCTGGCCACTTCCGGCCCTGGCGCCACCAACTTGGTGACCGCGCTGGCGGATGCCGAGCACGATGCGGTGCCCATCGTGGCCATCACCGGCCAGGTGCCGCGCGACCGCAAGGGAATGAGATCCTTCCAGGAAGCCGACATTGCTTCCATCGCGCGGCCCTGCGTGAAGGCGGCCTGGGAAATCCGCAATTGCGGCGAGCTGGACACGATCCTGCCTCAGGCCTTCGAGACGGCCCGCTCCGGACGCCCCGGACCGGTGCTGGTGGACATCCCCAAAGACATCTTCCTGGAAGCGGCCGCCCCTTGGCGAGGGCTCCATCCGCATTCGTCGGCGCCACCCGCAATTGCGACGGATTCTGTCTTGTCCGCACTGGAAATGATCGGCGAATCCCGGCGTCCGCTCCTTTTGGCAGGAGGAGGCCTCTCGCGCAACGGCTCCCGGATCGCCACGGAATTCGCCGAGGCGACGGGAATCCCCGTGGCCTGCACGCTGCATGGTTTGGGGGCGATCCCCACCTCCCACCCGCTGTTTCTGGGCATGATCGGAATGCACGGGAATCCCTCGGCCAACCACGCGGTGAACGACTGCGATCTTCTGATCGTGGCCGGCGCGCGGCTGGAAGAACGTGCCACCGGCGAAGGCCACCGCTTCGCGCCGAAGGCAAGGATCCTGCGGCTGGACACGGACGCCCGGCAGATGCGCATGCATCGCGCCGATCTGGCCATCGCGGGAGACGCGCTCGCCGTGCTTGAGGCTCTACTGGCTGGACTGCGGGAATTCGGCTTCCAGCGGTTCGCCTCGGGATCGGACAAATTCTGTATATCACATCCACCCGAGCGCGGGCCGGCGCACCACCTTCTGGAAACCATCGCCCACGCGATGGGGCATGATTCATTGTGGACCACCGACGTGGGACAGCACCAGATGTGGGCGGCGCAGAGCCTGCCCATTTCCCGTTCACGTCAATTCCTGACTTCGGGAGGATTCGGGACCATGGGCTTCGGACTGCCGGCGGCGATCGGCGCGAGCCTGGCCACGCAAGGATCGCCCGTGGGCTGCATCGCGGGCGACGGCTCCATCTTGATGAACATCCAGGAGATGGCCACGCTGGCGGAACTGGATCTTCCCGTGAAGATCTTCCTCCTGGACAACGGAGGCCTGGGGATGGTGCGCCAGCAGCAGGATCTGTTCTACGGGTCCCGCCAGTCGGCATGCGGCTTCCAAGGCTCGTTGGACTTCGCCAAGATCGCGCGGGGATTCGCCATCGCTGGACTGAATGTCCGGCCCGACCAGATCGAGGACGATGGCTGGAAGCGCCTCGCGCAGGCGCCAGGGCCCGCGTTGATTTCGTTTCGGATCGAGGCGGAGGAAAAGGTGTGGCCGGTGGTGCGTCCCGGACAGAATCTGCACGACATGATCCACGCTCCGGCTTGACGAGCTGGAGTCTCCGTTCGTCCTGAGGAGCGACCTGTCCTGAGCCTGTCGAAGTGAGCGTCTCGAAGGGCGAGCGGAGGAAGAATGCCCCCAAAGTCAGGCGTCCATCTGAAGCCGCCGCCCTTCGAGACGCGGCAGAGCCGCTCCTCAGGACGAACGGCTCTCCATTCCTGCATCATCCACACAGGTTTCGAGGCTGCAAGCCTGGATCAGCGCACGCGGAAGTGGCCGGCGATCTCGCGCAGCGAGGCGGCCATGCGCGCCAACTCGGCGGTGGTGGTTTCCAGTTGGACCACTCCCGCCGAGGTCTGCTGGACATCCTCGGCGACTTCCTGGATGGAACGACCGATCCCATCGAGGGAACTCGATCCTTCCGTGACGCCGCGGACGATTTCGCCGGTCACGGAGGATTGCTCCTCGATGGCCGTCGCGATGCCCAAAGACAACGTGGTGACGTCCTTCACGGCGGAGGCGACCTGGGCGATCGCCGTGGTGGACTTGTCAATTTCTGAACGAATCCCCTGGATGCGGGTGGCGATTTCCTGGGTGGCCTCGCCGGTCTTCTTGGCCAGCTCCTTCACCTCCACGGCCACCACCGCGAAGCCCTTGCCGGCTTCGCCGGCGCGGGCCGCTTCGATGGTGGCGTTCAAGGCCAACAGCTTTGTCTGCTCGGCGATGTCGTCGATCACCTCGATCACCTTCCCGATCTCAAGGGACGTTTCGCCCAGTCGTCGCATCGCCTGGTCGGCATCCTGCACCGCCGTGGTGGCGACCGACACGCGCCCCGAAGTATCCGAGGCGTTGCGCGATACCTCGCGGATCCCCGCCGACATCTGCTCGGCACCGGCGGCCACTTGGCTGATGTTGTTTTGCACCAGCAGGGACGACTTCGCCAGCTCTTTGGCATTGTTGGCGGACCTTTCCGACCCCGCGGCCAATTGGGTTCCCGTCGCGGAAAGTTGCTCGGATGCGCTTGCCAAGCTCCCTGCCTCCAACTGGAGGCTCTCGATATCCGACCGCCAGCGCCAGATCATCGCTTCCATGCTTTTGCCCAGCACGTCTTGGGGCTGGGACTTTTCCACTTTCATGGACAGATCGCCTGTGGCCAAGGCGGTGGCGGTTTTCGCCTGGCCTTTCATGTACCGCACCAATTGCGCGAAGGCCGATTGCAAGGCCCCGATTTCGTCCTCTCCGTCCACGAACACGTCCTGGTCGATCGCCCCCGTGGAAATGGTTTCGGCGGTTTCCCGGATGGCTCGCAATCGCGGAACGATCGAGCGATACACAACCACGGAAAGCACAACCGCCAACACCAGCGACACGACCAACAGGATAACGAGGACCTCGATCAGCTGCTTGGATTCGGCCTCGTAGGCATCGTGACCATCCTTCTCCTCGGCAAGGGCTTTGCGAATATCCCGGACCGGATTTTTCAGGGCCGCCAGGTGCTCGTCCAGTTTTTTGCGCAAGGCGACCTTCGCCTCGTTGTCCTCCCCAATGGCAAGGCCCTCTTTTTCGAACAGATCCACATAGGCGACGAAATGCTCCCGGACCGTCTTCGCCCAAGCCTTTTCCTGGTCGGTGTCCACGATCTTGTCCATGGTGTCCAGTCGTCCCATGCACAAGGCCTTCACGTAAGCCCAATCCTCCCTCAGCTTGGGGCTGTCTCCCAGCAACATGCGGCGCGACACCACCTGATCTGTCCGCTCCCCATTGAAGGAAATGCGGGCAACCACCTGCGCATCCGTGGCGCGTCCGCTGTAGGAGTCTTCCATGGCGTAGAGGTCCTGGATCCGCCAGATCGCAAACGCCAACGTGAATCCCACCAGGGCCGCGAGGATCACAAAGGCTCCCCCCAAACGCATGCCTACAGAAAAATCCCGGATTCCCTTGCCCATCGCTCTCACTCCCGCGTTCAAGTCACCGCGCAGGATTTTCCCACTTCCAGCCAGACCAGGGCAATACTGGACTCCACAAAAGAGTTTTTGTGCCGGTAACAATTCCCGCGCTTCGTGGTGTCCAAAGGAAAGAAGGGGCGAAGTCCGCTCCGCAGGAGTTCCGAACATGTCCACCACACTCGCACTTTTGACCATGACACTGCTCTCCGGCGTTTCCGTTGGCGCCACCACGGACACCTTGCCAAATGCCGATTCCCTCAAAAGGGATTCCGCCCGCTCCTTGCGCGAGGTGCCGGTCAATATCGGGCTGGCCCCCGGCCACAACGCCAATGGCGCAGACCCCGAAAACGTCCGCAATCGCTTCGCCCTGAACCTGGTCATGAACGACGCGGGCGCCATCGACGGGTTCGATCTCGCGCTGGGCCTGGCCCGCACCCGCCAATCCATGAGGGGCTTCCAGGCGAGCGTGGGAGCCAATCTTGTGGAAGGCGACGTACTTGGTTTCCAGGCGTCCACCGCCAACCTCGTGCTGGGCCAGACCAAGGGCTTGCAAGCCGCGGCCGTGGCGAACCTTTCCCGAGGCTCGTTCCATGGGCTGCAAGCCTCGGGGGTGGTGAATCTGGCAACAGACACCATGGCCGGACTGCAATGGTCTGGCGTATTCAATCAGGCAGGCACGGTCTGCGGCGCACAGTTGGGCACGATCAATCTCGCCGGCGGGGTGAATGGTTTGCAGTGGGGCACGGTGAACATCGCCTCCAAGGTGCGCGGCGCCCAGATCGGATGGATCAACGTGGCCGACAGCGTGGACGGCGCGGCTATCGGATTGCTCAGCTTCGCCAAGAACATCGAACACCAGGCGGACATCTGGGTGACAGAATCCGGCATCTCCAACGTGGGGCTCCTGACCGGAACGGAGCACTTCTACACCATCCTGGCGTTGTCGGCGACCCATCCCGACGACGTGCGCGCCTATGGTCTCACCTGGGGTCTGGGCGGACGCATCCAGTGGGCGCACAGCTGGATCGCGCTGGATGCGGTCGCCACCCACCTGCTCCACGACATCGGCGAATGGGACGACCACGACCACCGCGGCCACAAGAACCACGTGGACGTGGAAGCCAACGAAATGGCCAGCCTGCGGGCATCGGCGGGATGGAAGATGTTCCCGCACCTGACCGTGTACGGCGGCCTTTCCGGCAACGTCCTGGTTTCCGCGCAGGCCCCCGACGACGAGAAATACCTCTCGCGCAACGAAGGCCCCGAGTGGAACCCCTCCAAGGAAACACGGATCTGGCCGGGCGTATTCATGGGCATCCGGATCTGATCGCACACCCGAGCCTTCCTGCCTCCGGCGATGGTACCATCACCTCGCCATGCCGCTGTCGCCTTCGCAATCCGAATCCCTCGCCCGACGCTCCACGGTCGGGTTCGACGAGCTGGATCCCCGCGTGCGAGAATCGAAGCTCACCGCGATCCAGGATCTGGTGGCCGCACTGGAGGAGGATGGCTGGGAGATCGCCCGCCGATCGGATCGCACCACGTTCGAAATGGCCCAATGGGCCTTCCAGCGCATCGAAACCAACATCGCCGCCGCCACGCATCGGGCGGTGATCGTTCTTTCCCTGCACGGCCTGCTCCTGTCCGGGGCGTTCCTGCAGGGAAACCATCTGGTGCAGCAGGCTTCGGAGGGCTTCCAGACACCGATCCAAGCCCTGCTCGGCGCCCTGTACCTGTCTGCCGCCATCGCGCTATGGGTGGTCTTCAGCACCGTGGCGCCCCGCATCGCCAACCCGTCGGGCAAACGATCCCTGGTCTTCTTCGCTTCCATCGCCTCCATGAGTGCGACAGAATTCGTCCAAACCTTCGAAGGGACGGACCGGACCCAGTTCGTGCGGGATCTGGTGGAGGAAGTCCACGCGTTGGCCGGACTGGCCGACTGGAAGCACCGAAAATTCGTGCTCGCCTTCCGGATCATCCTGTATGTGGAACTGCCGTTGATCGCCTTGGTCGGAATCCTCTCGACGCTGTGAAGAGCTAGCTTGGCCCTCCGCGACCATGACCAAGGACAAAAACAACAACCAGACCAAAGCCATCCAGCCTTCTCCCAAGGCGGTTTCCAAAACCGACGATCTCTCGACGCGCTTGGCGCAGACGATGGAAAGCCTCAACGACCTGGAAGCCGAGGCGGAGCTTCTGGAGCGGGAGCTTCCTCCCTTGCAGGCGAAACTCTTCGCGGCCCAGGAAGCGATCGTGAAGGAGGTCGTGGAATCCCGCAAGTCCCTTGTGCTCTTGGTGCGCCGTCTGGTGGAGTCCTCCCCGCGACGCGGCGTTCTGCGCCGCGAAGGGCCCGATCTGATCTGGCACATCGTCCGCGATCTGGAAGAGCGCTTTGGCGTGGATGTGCGCGGTCTGCTTCCGGACTTGCCTTCACCCGACGAGGACGAAGACGACGGCGACGATTGTGCTTGGGCCTCCAGTGGATCGGAGCGTTCTCACGAACCTCCACCCAAGAACGCTCCCAAAAACCCACTCAAGCCGCGCCCTGCAGTTGTAGACCCGCAAGAGGCCGCTAAGGGAATCTACCGAAGCCTGGCCCGCGAGCTCCATCCGGACAAGACCCGCGACGAAGAAGAGAGGCTACGGCGCACCGACCTGATGCAGCGCATCACCCGCGCCTGGCAGGACCGCGATCTGGGAGCATTGCTGAAACTCCTGCACGCCCACGGCAGCGACGACGCCCGCGCCCAGGCCATGGACGAATCCACCCTGCAAGCCTGCCTGCAAGGACTGGAGCAGACCCTCGCCGACCTCCAAAGGCGCGTGAAGAACCTTCGCCACGGCAACACCTTCGCGGGGGTGAAGGACTGGTTGATCATCCTGATCGACCAGAAATTGCAAGACAAGCTCCTGCGGCGCGTCAAATCGGGGCCGCGCGAAGAGCTGGAAGCGATGCGCCGCCTGTTCAGCCTGTGGAGCTACCCGGGCGGCCTGGAGCAATTCCTGCGCGAGACGGATCCCGAAGATTGGGAAGGGATCGTCTAGAGCCCGATCGACGGGTAGGGGTTGCCGGGCCTACCGCCCGGACACCGCGAACGGACTCATGTCCAGCGGATAAGGTCCGAAAAATTGCGATGCGCACACGGCGGTCACATGGAGACCCTGGGGAATACGGGGAACCTCTCCCTGGCGTTCCTCGAATACGGGATACAAGTCCAGGAAGAAATCGGCGTAGAAGAGGCCGTTCTCCTTCCGGAACACGCGCTTGGGAATCCGCAGGTCGTGTTCTTGGACATATCGCGACCCCTTCCAGGCGAACACCAGATGGACATCGATCCATTCGACATCCCACGCGATCGCCGATTCCCCAAGACAGATTCCGCCCGACACGCCCCAGCGCACGGACTGACCATGCCATAGGGAGATCTTCGGTTCGGCGAGCAGTCGCACACCCGGATCAGCAAGGCGAGCTTGGCCTGGACGCGGCTCGAATCGAGGGTCGGCGAGGTCCGACGCAGTCGGCACGCTCCTGGATGCATGCCAGCTTGGCTGTTCCTGCCAGCGCAATCCCCCAATTCCCGTGGAAACCACCACGGACCCAGCGAGATCGCCTCCTGTCAGAAAACGGATCTCGAGTTTGGAAGGCGGCACCTGCGCCAGTTTGCCTGGAAGCCTCACCCAATTCAAGGACGTCAAGGTCCGGGTGTCGATTTCGGCCGGTTCTTCCTGGGTGGCGGGCTCGTTGCGCGATCGGGCCAAGGGCATCTTGTGGGGTTCCCACGCCTTGGCCACGAACAGCTCGCCGGATTCGCGGTTGAGCACCAGCACGTGGCCGTGCGTGTAGGGGTGGATGACGTCAATTTCCGACTGCTTGACCTTCATGCCGACAAGCAACGGATAATCCGGCCACTTGGCTGGATCCCAGGACTTCGCGCCTCCGATTTCGACCTTGGTGGACCGGGGATCCTTCGAAAGCTCTTCCGTGAAATCGAGGAAATCCCCCCCACGAAAGAAATCGTCGTCGGAGACGGTGTCCAGTACGGATGGCGGACGGTTGGTTTGCGAAGTCATCGGGGAACCCTCTGGTTGAATCATCCTTTTGCAGGAATCGAGCAGGCAGAACGCCAGCACGAACACGAAGACCTGCACACAGGCTCGAAGTTGGATATTCATGTTCCGCTCCTGAACAAGGATCCGCTCTGGCCGAGCCGGCGGAAGGCGATACCACCCGGCCATACCTTGCAGACCAATCGCATTGAACCTCCGTTTTCCGTCCAACAGAAGATTAGCATGCAATCCAAATTTGCGACTCACGTCAACGCGAACACCTTCGAGATGTATTCTATGAGGTATCCCGAGCTTGCCCTCCCTCCTTGGAGCAACCATTGACACGCCACATCATTCTCTGCGCCCTGCTGATCACCTCTCTCGCACAGGCCGGAATGTCCAGGCCCAAGGAGCTGACCCTGGATCAGGTGGTGGAGCAATCCTCCCTGATCGTGGTGGTCGTGCAGGACACCCCCTCGTTCGCACCTCGCGCTGTCGATCTTGGTGCCAACGGCAAAAAGTACCCCTACAACGTCTTGCGGTTTCGCGTTTTGGAAACCCTCAAGGGCAGTCCGGAACCAGCCGACTCGAAGAAGATCGACGTCGTCGACTCCGACCTGGGAACGCTCCTGAATCTGACAAAATCCGGCATGTCGAAAACCTTCTTTTCCCCGTATTTCGCCGCCGGAAAGGGGTTGTTGGAGTCGCGGGACACATTGATCCTCTTCTTGCGAAGACAAAACGATCGAGGGGAGAATCCTTTCGTCGCGTTGGACGCGTGCCTGCCTTCCACGCAGAAGAAATCCATCCAAGAATTGATTTCCCTGCACCCCTGAACCGGATCCCTCCGCGCGCGGCATCCACCTTGAAAGCACGTTCTCAGATGTCGGGAGCGATCCCTACAGGCAGCGGATTCGGGCCCTGTCGGACATTGCCGCACATGGCCAACAGGTGCAGGTGTTTGGGAATGATCTCCATACCGAGCCGTGGCTCCTGGAACAGCGGGTGCAGGTCCATCAAGAAATTCCCCAATCGCAGTCCGTCCTGGACGCGCGTGCACTCCAACGACACTTGGATCTCCAGATGCATCGCCCGGTCGGAGCCCAACCACGCGAACACCAGGTGCAAAGGGATTCGCAGGGCGCCACCCCAACCAGTGGATTCCTCCACGCAAAAGCCGAGAGCCAGCGGCCATCGACCGAGTTCACCCGCTTGCCGAGGGAGCAATTTCCAGGCGATCCCGGGCGAAGACAGCACCGGGCATCTCTCGTCGGGGAATAATCTCCGATCGACTCGCTCTCGCGCCGTCAGCGGCATCCGCCTCGCGTGCCATCCCACCGTTTCTTCCCATCGCAAACCGGGCGAGCCCGCCAGCAAGCTGACGGTATTTGACATCTCCCCCACGAACAGCATGGAGATCTCCAAGTCGGAGGGCGGACCTTCGGCGAGCGCGGATGCCAACATCACCCAATCGAGAACCACGTTGGTGGATATCCTTTCCCTGATCTCGGGAACGACTTCGATTTGGGATGGCGGCACATACAAGGGAATCTTGCCCTCGGTGGACCACGCCTGGCGCACGAACAGCGCACCGGTCGTGAGGTTTCGCACCAGCACGTTCCCGTATTTTTTGCGCAGGAAACCAACAGGATCCGGACGAAAGGCCTTGATCGCCGCCACCAGCGGACAGGTGGGTTCCAAGGCCGGATCCCACCGTTTGGGCCCACCGATCACGACTCCCGTGGGTGCCGCTTCTTCCGCGACTTCCATCGACAATCCCTGGAAGGGATCCATCCGGAAGAACGACGCGTCCTGGACATCGCGCAAGGAGCGCGGATTCATGAACACTTCAGGCTACCTTCCAGGTACAGCAAAAGCGCCCAGGTCCAGCGGATAAGGACCGTAGAATCGCGACGCGCAGACCGCGGTCACCCAAACGACTTCGGGAACAGGTGGGACCACACCCTTGCGTTCTTCGAACACGGGATACACGTCGAAGAAGACATCGACGCCCACGAGTCCATTGTCCTTGCGAAACGAGCGTTTCGGGATCCGCAATCGGTGTTGCCCGACATACTCCGAACCGCTCCAGGCGAAGACCAGATGGACATCCACCCATTCGACGTCTCCGGGGAGCGATGGATCTGGAAGACAGATTTTGCCCGAAACGCCCCATCGAACCGGTTGGCCATTCCGTTGGACGACCTTGGGATCGGCGACGAACCGAACGCCCGAATCGGCCGGACAGACTTGACCGGGTCGGGGCTCGAACAGAGAATCGGCGAGCTCCGATTCCGTCGGCGCCACCCTCGCCGCCTGCCAAGTTCGTTGGCTTTGCCAGCGCAACCCCTGCGTTCCCGTGGAAACCACCACGGGCCCGACAAGGTCGCCGCCAGTCAGAAATCGAATCTCGAGCTTCGATGGAGGAACTTGCGCCAAGCTGCCTGGAAGCCGTACCCAATCGAGCGTTGTCGTGATACGGGTGTCGTTTGCGAATAGAGCTTCCATGGAATCCAGATCCTCTGGCGAACTGGGCAACTCCATCTTGTTCGGTTCCCACGCCTTGGTCACGAACAACTCGCCGGACTCGCGATTGAGCACCAGCACGTGCCCATGCGTGTATGGATGGAAAAACTTGAGCTCCGACTCCTTGACCTTCATGCCGACAAGCAGGGAGTAATCCGGCCACTTCGTGGGATCCCATTTCTTCGCACCGCCGATTACGACCCTGTTCGACAGAGGGTCGCTGGACAATTCCTCCGTCACATCGTGGAAATCCCTGCCCTGGAAGAATTCGTCGTCCGAGATGTCATCCAGGACAGGAGTAGGGCTTTTGGCTTGGGACGCCATCGCGGAATCTTCCGGTTGAGCTTGCCTCTTGCAGCCTACAAGCAGGAGAAACGCCAGCATGGCAACCAAAAAATGTCGTTCGACCCGCATCCGCCATCTCCCTCGCTGCGCTCCGAATGCCGGAAACGTCCGGTCCTGTTCAAAGAATGGTGTCGTCGCCCAAGCCGATCTTGCAACCCAAACGCATACCCCTCCCGTCGTTCCCCACGAATCTCCCGGACGGAATTTCCTACAGTCCAGCGCATGCCGAAATGCCCTAAGGTCGATGCGCCCCCTTTGCTCACTCGGGCAGCGGCGGCAGATCTCCCAGGGGCAGCGGCCCCACCGTCAGCGGACCGCAAAGCGCCAGCAAATGCAGGCTCCGAGGTATCGTAGGCTGTCGGCTGTTGGGCTCCTGGAACAAGGGGAACAGATCCAGGAAAAAATGCGCGGTCAGCAGGCCATTGTCCAATGTGGCCCGTCGCCGAGGAATCCGCACGGTCAGCCGTTCGGCATAGACCGATCCGAGCCACGTGAACACCAAGTGCACTTGGATCCACTGAACGTCGGCTTCCAAAGCAGATTCGGCCAGTCGAACCGTCCCATGGAAAGGCCAGCGCACCAAACGACCGTTCCTTTGGATCGCCGAGGCTCCCAACACCCATGCCACACCTGGTCCATCCAGGACTGGACTCGATGCGTCATGCGAAAAGCGCGGATCGACAAGTTGGGATTCTTCGGGAGCCATGCGTGCCGATATCCACTCCGGCTGCTCTTCCCAACGAAACTCCTTGGATCCGGTGGCGATGCAAATCGGCTCCGTCAAGCTCGCGCCCGACAGGAATCGGACTTCGAGCGTGGTGGGGGGCTTTCTGCCGTGCTCCGCATCCAAAGTCAACCAATCGACCGCCACCAGGGTGCGCTCCCCCACGGCTTGGGGCACCGGCTCCTCGTCTGCCGCAGGCATTTTCTCGTTTTCCCAAGCCTTCTCCACCGACAGCGCACCGGTGGACCGATCCAACACCAACAGATGGCCGTGGGTGTAGGGGTGGAACGGATCGGGATCCGGTTCGGTGGTCTTCATGGCCACCACCACAGGACACGTCGCATGGAGCGCGGGATCCCAGTTCTTGGCGCAGCCGATCGCCACGCCGCGCGGCTCGGGCTCGTCCAACATTTCGAACGAGAGATCCTCGAACGATTTTTCGGCATAGAATGTTTCGTCGGACGCGTTCTTCAAGCATGCAGGATTCATCGGATCACCTCAGCCTCTCAGGTCGCCGAAATTGCGCAACGCCTGGGCTTTGACAAAAGGTGCACAGTCGGGGCAGAACACCAACTCGCATTTGGCTGTGAGTTGATGGAACATGATGCAATGTCCATCGAAGAATCTGCTTCCGAGATCGGGGTCGGGAACGATCGACTCGACCTTCCATTGGCAATGGGAGCCCGATCCGCCATGCCCCCTGTAACTGAGGGTGTGGTCGGACAAGGACATGCCCGGCGGCGCCTTGTAATAGCCCGCCAGCGGAACCATGTTCATGACGTGCCCCAGCTCGTGGAGCACGCACATGGTGTGGATGGTGTCGTTGGAGCTGATGACGATGAGGTTGTGCGGCGGGGTCCCGCCATCGCCCCCCCAGGGACCGCTGACCCCCGTGGCTTCGATATCGACGCGAACAGGATGTTTCGGCGAAGGCGATGCGTCGGAAGGCAGATGGATACCCCAAATGGCATCCGTTTTGGGGATGGCCAACCCCACACTGCTCGAGGTCTTGGTCGAGTCGAGGGTGATTTTGCCGGTCTTTCCCGTGACCGTGTTGGTCCAACGCCCCGAAAGCAGCAACTTCGCTCCCGGTTGCACCGGAGGGTTCGGAACCCTCCGCTTGGGCTTGGACGTCGCGACGATCATGTCTTCGATCGAATGCGTGAGAACCTGGGAGCTCACAGCCGTATAGTTGTTCCCTTTGTCATCGTATCCATCGTACTGCTTGTCGCAAAAGATGATGTGCGCGCATTGGCCCACATGGGGACTCTTGAGCAGGGTGTGGTATTCCTTGGCGTTGTGGTTTCCCACAATGACGTTTCCTGCCGCGGCCTTGGTGTGCTTCACCACCGGATCGGCCACGAAATCGATGAAGACAGCCCGCGCCTTTTCCTCGGCCGTATCCATGCTGGGAGGGGTGGTCCCATCCCGGTAGGAAAGCTGATACCACAATCTGCGCCAATTCACGAACCGCACCCGAGCGCTGTCGCAGGCAGGCGTAGGCCCCACCTGCACCTCGCAGGTGTCTCCTCCGGCATAGCCCAGATGGAGTTCGATCTGCGCTTCCTTCTGTCCCGGCGGAACCTTCACGACCGCTTCGTAGACCCATCCATCGGCGGGAGCCGCACCCGTCTTGCTCGCCGGAGCCTTGAAAGACTCCATGTTGGCGGATTTTGTCAAAAGCCAATCCGGCGAATTGCGCTTGGAGCGCTTGGCATGCCCTTCCTTGGACGAGAAGATCACCTTGACGAAGACCTTCTCCGGAAGAGGCTTGGCGGCATCCTTGTCCTGGAGGTAGCCTTTGGACAGGATTCGCATCGACACGACATCTCCCCGCGCATCGCGCCCCATGGCTCCGGCTGGACTCGGCAGGTTGACGTATTGGCGAAGCTCCACAACGCTTCCCAGGAACTCCACCCGTTTGCTGGAGTTCTTGGGATCGTAGGCTTCCAGGGCGATTTCTCCCTTCGCCGCGGCTTTGGGCGGATCCGCCTTCTTCAGGGGGATCTTGTGCTTGGCATATAAGGCAGGGTCTTCCACAGGATTGTTCGCCGTGGTGACCTTCGCCTCACCAGCCGGTGCGCTCAGCTTCGGGGCATCCGAGGGATGGAACAGGCACAGTTCCGCGCCCTGGTGGGCATCCTTGAAATCCGCTCCGTTGGCAAAGATGCCTTTGGTCCATTTCGGATGGTAATCGGGAAGCTGCCAGTCCGGATTGGAGAGTTCCGCTTTCCCCATCGCCGATTGGATGTTGGCACAGAGCACTCGGTGCACCGCATTCCAGGTGGCTTTGTCGAATTTTCCTGTGGTACCGATCTTCTGCTTGAAACGTGTATTGAACTCGTTCTGAAACGCCTTCACCGCCTTTTCGGTGTTCGTGCCAGCATCGCCATCCACCGAATCGAGCTTGCAGGACCATCCGTATCCAACGGCCAGATCTTTCAGGAACTGCTGGGAATCCTTCACGGAAAACTGCATCTGCAGTGATTCCCACGCCTTGATGTCGCGGTCGAGAATCGACTTGAACCATTTCGCCCGGGATTCGGACAACGCTCGGTTCCCTTTCGGATCCTTCGCGTCATGCGCGAACCCGAACACCACCGCGATGTCGCCAGCCCCCTTTTTGTGCGTGCCCAATTGCCGTAAGAACGCCCCCAGGCAATGCGCGAGCTCGCCGCCTTTGCCCAGTCGCGGGAAGATGGCTCCGGTGGAAAAGGTGATCTCCGGAGCGCCCACGTAGTCGGCGACCATCTTGTAGGCCAGAGCGCGTTCGGGACTTTCCTTGGAATCGGCTTGGTTGTGCGAGGCTTGCGCCCGATAGAACACTTTCTGTCCGGACGCGGGAGGAGGGTTCGGCGTGAAAAACACGACATCCGCTTCGAGAGTCTGTTTTTTGCCCACCACGTCGGCGATGGAACGCGATTGCGCCTCGGGAAGATCCTTCCAAGGACCCGTGGCGGAAATCTTGTACTGCAGGCGCATCCACACCGCAGGCGCGACCGGAGACTTCGTCACCGTCGCCACGCACCGCACGCGAATCGGCTTGTCGAATGCGACCTTCGCCACATCGGTCACCATTTCCACCGAGACGATTTCCACCTTGCGCTCGGGTGCGGCCGCCTTGTCGCCATCGTCCGGCCAAGGGTCTTCTTCCTTTGACTTCTCCAGATAGGTGCTGGTGTCGTAGACCTGTTTCTTGCCTGGCGCGGCCCCGCCTTTTCGGGGTGCGAACTTCGAAAAATCCAGGTCGCCCGACGGAGGACGCGCCTTGGACTGCTTCATCAACTCGGGTTCGTCGGCTCGGCTCGGGTCGAAGGAAGGGTTGGGCATACGGGTTTGATTCTCCAGAGGGGGCGATCGGAAGTCCTACAAGGTACTCAAACGCCCCCGAACCCGCAGAGAGCTACAATCCGTCCGTACACCCATCGCGCCATCGTCCTTTTCAAGGAAGTCTCCATGTTCGCTGCCATCGCTCTGGCCGTCGCTTCGATCACCTCCTCGGAGGTGATGTTCGATGACTGCTCGCTTTCCGAACTTGCCAAGGCCTCGACGCATGTCGTGTTGGCCGCCAAGGCGAAACCGGCGTCCGTGAGCAAGCTGGGGCAGATCGACTCGCGGACATCGCGACCATTCCCCTACCTCGCCGAACGATGGAAAGTCCTGAAGACATTGAAGTCTCCCGATGGCAGCCCCTCCATCGACACCATCCAAGTCCTTCAGGCCGATGAAAACACCTTGGAATCCTTGGCGGCAGAGGGCAAGTCCAAGTCCTTTTCGGTGCGCATCTTCCGGGATGGGCGGAAAGCCTCCATGGGAAGAGACACCCTGATCCTTTTCCTGGGCGAGCCCAACAACCGCGGCGAATTCAGCTACTCGGCCATGTTCGCCACGCTCCCACCTCTACAGGAATCCAAGATCCGTCCGCTCCTGGCTCGCACGCCCTGAATCGCTTGGGGCGACATTCCCCGAAGCTTTCCGCGAGATGGCTTGTTCGCCACCTCGCGCCGACGCGACGATCGCTCCAAGATCGCCCAGTTCGATCGGACCCACCGCGAGATCGCGGCAAATCGCTGTGACAAAGGTCTTTGCGGGAAGTCCGCCGCGGGCGAACATTCCGAGGAGATCCAGCCTGAAAGAACCGGAAACCAACCCGTTAACGGTTTTTGTCTGTTCCTTCGGGATGCGAACGGTCGAAAGCCTGGCACGCCGATCCAGTTCGCTCGTGAAAACCAGATGGATCTCCACCCAGTGCACCGGCCAAGGCGCGTCGTCGAGCACGCCGAATGTTCCCGCCAGCTGCAATCCCGTTTCCCTGCCTCCCTTTGGCGATGCGCTCGCTTCCAAACGAATTCCAGCCTCCGGACTCGTCGTATCGAGGGATTCGGGATCCACTGGGGCTTCCAAGCCCCCCGGACCAGGAGGAGACATCAACGCCTGCCAATCCAGGTGGTCTTCCCAGCGGAGCTTCGAGCCCTTCGTCTGAAATTCGAGCGGCCCCGTCAGGCTCCCTCCCATCAGGAAAAAGATTCGCCATCGCGAATCCGGGGCAGCCACCTTCGCCCCATCGATCCGCGCCCATTCCAGGGATGCGTGAGTGGTCAGGCCCACTGCGGGATCGGGCGCCACCCGAATCGATTCCTCCTTTGGGATCCATGCCCGCCAAACGGCCAGAGCCCCGGTCTCCCGGTTGGAAAGAAGGATGTTCCCGCTTCGGTATGGGTGGAAGACCGCGTTGTCGCGGGTGTTGGTCTTCATCGCCACAGCCAATGGGCAATCGGAGTGTTTTTCCAGATCCCATTCCAAGGGCATGTCCAGCGCGACACCCCAAGGCTGGGGGGCGCGCAGGATGGACAAGTCGAAGGCGTTGTCGAAGAATGCGCGGAATTTGTCTTCTGTCGTGCGGTTTGGAAACGTGATGTCGAGCATCGATAGAACCTCCTGATTGTTTGTATTCTACTCTGCACAGCCAAAACCCCGGATTCCATGTAAAGGAATACACCATGAGCCGTTCCATCCACGCCTGCATCCTCGGGCTTTCAGGATTCGCCATCGCCGGCATGTCCATTCCGGTCGAATCGGGGCTCGCCGATCTCCTGTCGACCTCATCGAACATCGTGGTTGCGGTCAAGGACAAGCCTGCCGAATCCATCGCTGCAATCCGCCTGGGAGGGAAATCGAAGGAGCCGTGGAAATATGGCTTTCGCCGTTTTCGCGTACTGGCGAAGATTCGGTCGGGGATGTCGGATTCCGTCAAGCAGATCAAGGTGATCGATGCCGACCTCGGGACTCTGGAGCAGATCGAGTCGGAAGGACTGTCCAAGTCCTTCTACTCGGAATCCTTCGCGCCCGGCAGAGGCCTCCTCGATACGCGCGATACCCTGATCTTGTTCCTGGGAAATTCCAACCAGCGAGGCGAGTACCCTCTGATGGCGGAGGACGCCTGCCTCCCACCTGCTCGCGCTGGCGATATCCGCACACTATTGAACTCCTCCCCTTGATCAGCAGGGTCTCGCTCGGACAACGGCGGAAGATCCCACAGGGGCATTGGCCCCACCACCACCGGGCAGGTGGCATGGAGAGCCGGATCCCACGATTTGGCGCAGCCGATGGTCAACCCGCGAGGCTCCGGCTGCTCCAACATCTCGAAGGGGTGGTGCAAGTATCGGAAAAAGTCCGAGAATCGCAACCCAGCTGATCCGGTCATACATCGATTTCATGGGCCCGCTGGAATCGCGATCGGACCGACCATGGCATCTCCCGACAGCACGTAGACGGACTGGAATTTCCACTCCACCAAAGTCGGTTGGACCGCAAGAAGGTCCACTTCGAATTTCCCCCGCAACAAGCCGTCCGCGCCGCGTTCACCTGCCGGCAGGAGCAAACTCTTGGCTGCGTTCGCCGCCCTTCCCATCAGGATCAGGTGGATGCTTTTGGCGAAGCCGGGGACGCTTGCCGTCTTGGGCAGGACCGTCCCCGGCTCCAGGTCGATCCGCTCTCCAGGCAGTTCAGGCAATGCGAAATCCAAGACAAGAAGGGGGCGGTTGTTTTTCCAGGCGATCTCGGCCCGGACTCCTTTGGGAAGACGGGGCGGTGCCGCGAGAGCTTTCCAAGCGACCGTGTCCGCCACGAATTCGGGAGGAACGACCCTTCGAGGCTTCGAAGTCGCAAGCGATGCCGCCAGATCCTTCGCGAACGTGGATGCATCCGATCCCACGCGGAGATCGGATGCCAGAGTGGAAGCGACGGCCAAGAGCGCCACCAGCTTGAACCTGCCCGTGGTCTGTGCGAGATTTGGAAAGAACTTCTGCCGAAGATCGCTTTGGGTGGAAGACTGGTGGAAGGAATCGTCGGGGATGTCCGCCTCTTCCACGGGCTTGGGCGGCCCGCCAAAGGGCTGGACGCCGACCGCCGGTTCGGCCTCGGCGCTGGCCAGCTGCAGATGGTTGCGATCCAGATCCACCAGGGCAAGCAAGGCGTCGGATTTGAGGTTGCCGCGATGGAAGTCGCGAAGGCTGCCGCACTGGACCATCCAGACAGGTATTGTCTTACGGTCCTCGCGATCCACCCATTCAGGAGCGAGCAGGAGTCGGCAAGGTTTGCGGGAATCAAAACAGGCTCGACCGATCTCCTCGATCTTGCCTGGGTTCCCCCAGAAATCCTCGGATTTGACCTGTATTCCGTCTGGACCGTTCATGCCGACCCGGAAATCATTTTGTTTCCGCCACTGCCACAGGCAGGATCGTCGTGAGGCTTCCTTGCGCGATCGCCACCACCCAGCCACCAGTGGTAGCCAAGGACGGGAAGAGCCGGGACATGTCCAGCCGAAACCGCGAGTGCCCGTTCGTTGCGGGGAGGCTCAAGGTCCACACCACCAGGCTCCCACCTCGGGCCAGCCCAGCCAAATGGGCCTTCCGCTCTCCCTCTGCTGGCCCCGACGGCACCGAAAGCCGCAAGGTTCGCTTGCCAGGGATCGAGTCCAAGGCCAACGCAAACCCGTTCGCACTCGAGCTTGGAGAATCGTCTGGCATCCAAGCATCGGCCGGAATCGGGTTCTCCAGCACGGCCACGGTGGATTCAAGCCTGGAAGACTTCTTGTGCTCCCCGTGGGACTTGCCCACCTCCAACTCGAAACCGTCCACCAATCCACCCGGATAGATCGCCAGCACCCGGTACAAGCCTCCGCTTTGCAAAAGACCCGGGAACAGACTCGCCAGATCCAATGGCGTACAGGAGGCACCGAATCCCGAGGAGTCAGAATCTGACGTGTCATCGGGTGGCTCGGGAGCGGACTCGAAGGAATACTCCTTGTGATCCACCGACGTGGCGAACAATCGATGGCGACCCAGATCCACCAGAAGGATCGTCCCGTCGGATCCCAGACTTCCCCGACGGTAATCCGCCGAGGTTCCCCCCTGGCAGGCGAAGACGGGAACCGTCTTCCGCCGATCCCGTTCCACCCAGGATGGCCCCGCGAGGAACGCATACGGCGTTCCGTCGCGGCGTCGCTGGGCCGCATGGATGGCGTCCTCGGCCTTTTCTGACCAGAAATTGACAGCGGCGAATTCCTTGGACGATGCGCTTGCCGGGGACCCATCGATCATCGCAATCTCCTTGGGGGTGCAGGAAGTGGTGAGGAGTCCGAACACCGCCACCGCGCAGATCCAACCACGCATCGTCTTGCGGTCTTCGCGATGCACGCGTTCGGGCGCGAGAAGGAATCCGCCAGGCGCATCGGCATCGAAGCGAACTCGAGCGGAAATCATGGCTCCGAGCCTTGGGGCCCCGCCGGAGAGATCGGGAGGGATTCGGTCACGACTCCCTCCCAGATTCCCACCACCACGCCGCCCGAGGCACGCACGGATGGGAACAAGCGCGACAAGTCCAGCCGGAAATGGGTGTGGCTTTCCGTCGCAGGCAAAGCCAGGGTCCAGACCACAAACCTTCCGGACCGATCCATCCCAGCCACATGGACGTTTCGTTCCCCGGTTGCGGCACCGACAGGCACCGACGCTCGCAAGACCGGATTTCCTGCGCTGGTGTCCAAGGCCAGTGAAAACCCGATCGCGCCTTCTCCTTTCGGCTCATCAACCGCCCACGCATCCGGAGGCATCGGGTTTTCGCGACCGGTCGAGGAGGTTGCCCCCGAGGCATCGGTTCGTGCCTTCCCGGCTCCTCGCACCTCCATGGAAATGCCTTCCACCAGGCCACCGGGATGGAGTGCCCATACCTTGTACCGACCATCCCCCCCCCAGGATCGAGGAAACAGCCGGACCAGGTCCACCTCCGAACAGGCCGATCCGAATCCCGATTCGAGCGTCTCGGCCTCCGTCATCGGAGGCTCTTCCGCGAGCTCCCGGGAATAGTCCTTCTGGTTCAAGGAAGCCGCGGCGAGCCCCCCCCGGTCGGGATCCACCAGCAGGACCACCCCCTGGGCGAGCAGGCTTCCTTGGGCGAAGTCCGCCGAGGTCCCGCCCTGGCAGGCGATGAGCGGCACCGTCCTGCGGCGCGGAAGGTCGACCCGCGACGGCCCCGCGAGGAACGCGTACGGTGTCCCGTCCCGTCGGCGCTGGGCCGCATCGATGGCGTCCTGGGCCTTGTTCGACCAGAAATCGACCGCGGCGAATTCGCCTTGGGTACCTTGTCCCGCGTTTGCTCCGACCATGGCGACCTCCTTGGGGGTGCAAGAGATGGTGGCGGCCACGGCGGTCGCCAACCCGATGGCCACCACGACTTTCAAACCGGCAGATCCACCTGGAAGGGTCCGGCAGCCACCGGACCACAAAAGACGTAGCATGCCCACTTCGATCCCGGAGCGATCGACGGAAAGACAGCCGCCAGACGGATGTCGACCCGACACCGGACGAGCCCGTCCTGGAATCCCGAAATGGACGGAACCTCGACGGTGTCCGAGAGCACCCGTCCACCGCCTGCGAGCACCAGATGGATGGTGCGAAGAGCGTCGGGGGGACGCATCCCGTTGGCCATCACCGCACCCGGTTCCAACTCGATCCGCTCTCCCCAAAGCTCCTCGCAGGCGATGGCGATCTCCAGGTGGGGACCATCCTCCCGGAAGGTGGCGGCCGATTCCACGCCCCGCGGCAATTGCGCGGTCACCGACATCGCCTTCCAGGCCTGGATCGGCTCCAACAGGGAGTCCGGAACCGACCGGCGAGGAGGGACCTGGTCCCTGTCGCGCGCCCAGGCCTGATCGAACTCCTCGACCGACGGACCCACATCCATCCGGTGGGACTCCGTGGAGATCCCATCCTGGAACGCGCGCAACACGAAACGACGAGCCCCCAGGAGGAACTCCTCGTCGAAGCGCCGGCGAAGATCCACCCAGATCTCCTGCATCCCCACGGCGGGATCGTCCAGATCGGCATCGACCGGCTCGTCGGGCGCGGTCGGTTCCGCTCCCGGCGAGAAGAGCACGGGACGCAATGCCAGACGATTCCTGTCCAGATCCACGAGGGCCAGCCAACCATCGGCGAGCAGGCTTCCGGAGGCGAAATCCCTGGCCGTTCCGGCCTGGGCCACCAACACGGGGATGTCCTCGTGGCGGCTTGCGTCCACCCGCGCGGGAGCTTCCAGGCGGACGAACGGCTTGTCCTCGCGCAGGAGCGCGTCCAGGCGGTCGGAGACCGATTCCCGGGATTCCCAGAATATTTCGTTTTCGGATTGGTCCATGGTTCACCAGGGTGATGGATGCGGCGGGGAACCCCCGCCTGTGTTCAGTAGCGGGAAGCCCATCCGCTGCGCAGATCCAGGAGGGTCCGCGATCGCAAGGCCAGGTTGCAGGTGGGACAGTACGAAGGTCGGGTGTCGACGTTACCGCCCGAACCGAACATGATGCAGGTGCCGCTCTTGCCGTTGAACTCGCGATTCGCGAGATCCGCAACGGGAATGCTCGTGGCACAATGCGGACCGCGATGGATGTCGCGCAGCCCGTTTCCAGGCCCCAGGTGGAACACGCCGCAATCCAGATAGGGCATGGCCGGCGGGACCGAATCCACGTGGCCCGCCTCCTTCATGCCCGGTGCCAATCCGACTTGGTTCTGGGAACCATTGCGGAAAGGCGCGAGCGCCATGTCGTGGCCCAGTTCATGGCAGATGGTGGAGGAAAGCGGCCCGTCGGGTCGACGCATGCTCATTTCCTGGGTTCCATCCAACGCGCATCCGTTGAGCTCGCTGGTGGTCTTGATCTTGATCCGCCATTTGATGGGGCAGTGCAGGGCGTCGCGGTTTCCCGCGATGTCGCCCGGCTTCCAGTCGGCGTTGACGTTGGCGCGCTTGGGAAGGTCCATGCGGATGTGCCGGATGTCCACATGATGAAACCAGGAATCCTCGAGGCTTCCCGTCCGGGGGTCGCCATCGCTGTCCAGACCGGGATGGAAGCGGATCGGCTCGCGCTCGTCGATGAACTCCTGGTTGAGGCGGGCACGGATGGCCGCCATACGCGCGGCCAGGCGCGGTGCGGAGGGATGGTGCCGGATCCGGATCCGGGCCCGCAGCGCGCACAGGTAGATGAAATCGTCGTCCAGGGCATCGTCCACGGTGTTGTTGCAGGCTCTCCGGGCGAAGAATCCCAGCGAGTCGTCGTTGGGGTCGAAATCGAGGGTGCGGGTCTTCTCCACGCTGGTGCCGTCGGGCTTGATCAGGTCCAGGGCGTAGGTCTCCTGCGCCAGCGACGCATCCGGAGCGTCGGTGATGGCTAGGACCGGATTCTGGGGGGGGACCGAATTCTCGGTGATGTCCGCCTCCCAATCGTAGGAGCCCACCTTCAGGGATTTGGTGAACTCTCCCGGAAAATGGGGAAGCGAAAGGCAGACATGCCGCTGCTTGGGATCGGTGATCAGATTCTGGTTGTGGACGCTGGTGCTGGCCGCCACGGCCATCAACCAAGGGGAGGTGAACGTGCGGATATCCTCGTCCACCAGGATGTCGCCGGTGACCATGCGGACGGTCCGCTTGTCGGCGGCAAGGAAGGAAACCCCGGAAGGCATGCGCCATTTCCAAGCGCGGACGATGCGATCCTCCGCACCGGGCTGCTGGAGATAGGAGGCCGTCACCCACTGCTTGGGATCGGCCTGCGCCTTGGTGTAGACGTGCGTTGCCCGCGATTCGTAAGCCACGAATCCGGCGCCCAGCCTCTGGGTGACCAGGCTCTTCAAGGCGGAGCGGAAATCCCAGCGCGTCGCAACGCTGGAATCCATGTTGGGCTTCTGGCAATCGGCTACCATCAGCTCGTACTCCAGCCTCCGCCAGTTCACGAACCGCACCCGTGCGTTGTCGCAGGCGTTGGTGCCCCCCACCTGGACTTCGCAGGTGTCGCCGCCGCACAGGCCCAGGTCCAGCTCGATCTCCACCACCTTCGCGCCCGCCGTGTTGATCGTAGCGGTGTATTCCCAAGGCGCGGCGGGAGTGGTCTGCCAACCGCCACTGGCTGCGCGCTGGAGGCTCGCCGCGGACGGCGAAACGACGGAAGCAAGATTGGGGGCGGTCACCAGCCCGAACTTATTGGCGGCGTCCGACCGGGAAACGCGGTTGGCGGGCCCGCCGTCGGCGGAGTAGACCACCTTCAAGAACACCTGATCGGGGAGCTTTTTGGCGTTGGCCTCGTCGCGCAAACCGTCCTTGGAGCGGATGCGGAGCTTCACCTTGGTCCCCTTGCCGTCGCGACCGTGGTCCTTGGTGGTGAGGTTCACCCATTGGCGAACCTCGACCACCTGGCCGGAGCGCTCGATCCGCTTGGGGTTCGTGCCGGATTCCGTCACCCTCTCCGTGGGATCGTAGGTCTCGATGGTGGGAACGGCCCGGTCAGGATCCACCGGAGGCGTGCCACCCAGGGGAGCCACAGGGATCTTCATTTTCTGGTACTTGGCGGGATCCTCCACCGGATTGTCGGCCACGGTCAGGGCGGTGGTGTCGGTGGGAGTAGCCAGGGCGGGCGCATCCGAAGGATGGAACAGGTTCAGTTCGGCGCTGCGATCCGGAGGCGGGAAGTCTTGGCCGTTGGGGTAGGCTCCCGCGCCCGGAGCGTAGTGCCAATCCGGCAGCTGCCAGGACGGTGCGGCGGGGTCGGCGAAGGCCGGATCCATCTGCTTGGCCACCAGGGCGCACAGCGCGCGGTGGATTCCGTTCCAGGTGTTTTTCCCGCAGACCCCGTCCTCCACCAGCAACACCTCTCCGGGGAGCGGCTTTCCCGCGCCGTCGAGCTTCACGTAGCGCTTGTTGTATTCCTTCTGGAATCCGAAAACCCCCTTGGTGGTGTCGGGCCCGGCAATGCCGTCCACCTTGCCCGGCGAGCAATTCCATCCGAATCCCACATTCAGATCCGACAGGACCTGCTGCTTGTCCTTGACGGTAACGTCGCCGCGATGCTTCTCCCAGAGCGTGGAGTCGCGATCCAGGAGCGCCTTGAGCATCTCGGCGCGCTGCAGGGACAGTTTCCGGTTCTTCTTGAGGTCCGGCTCCAGAAACGAGAACCCGAACACCACCGCCTTGTCGGCCGTGGCCGGAGGATGCGAAGCGATCTTGGACAGGTAGGCCGCCAGGGCCCGCACCAGTTTTCCATCGTCGCCCAGCCTGGGCACCAGGGAATGCTCCTCGTGGGCGATCTCGGGGGGGCCCACCATCTCCGTGAGGCGCCGGTACTTGACCGTCGCCACCGCGCTTTCCTTCGGGACCGCCTGGTTGTTGGTGGCCACAGCCTTGAAGAACACGTCCGCGCCGTAGGCGGGCACGGGATTGGGGGTGGCAAGCAGGAGATCCGCCTCCACGATCTGGTTGGGTGGCGAAACCGCCGTGGTGATGGTGCGCGAGACAACTTGCGTTAAATCCGTCCAAGGACCGGTGGCGCTGGCGGCCCTCTGCAACCGCAGCCGCACGGATTGGTCGTCCGGCGCCTTGATGACCTGGACCTCGGCTTTCACGTGGACGGGCTTGTCGAAGGCGATGTCGGCGGAGGCCGTGGTGATTTCGCAGGTCACCAACGTCACCTTGATCTCGGACTCGTTCTGGAAAGCGTCCTTGTCCGGCCAGGGGTCTTCCTCCCGCAGCTGCTCCATGTACTTGCTTGTGTCGTAGTGCGCAGTCTTGGCTGGAGCCGCGCCCGCCTTCTTGGGCGCGAATTTGGAATAGTCCAGATCACCAGAGGGTGGACGCGCCTTGGACAAGCGCATGAGTTCCGGTTCGCTCGGACGGCTGGGATCGGATTGGGAATTCGACATCGTTGGACTCCGAGAAGCTGGAGAGGTCCCAGAAAACTACTCACTCTACCGGTGGTGCCCGATGCTTGGTTTGGCGGTGGTAGATTTGCTCTCCATGCCTACGATCGTCGTTTTCGCCCCCATGCAGGAAGAACTGAACGCGTTGCTTGCGCTGCTGCCTCCTGCTACGGCACGATCTCTGCATGGCCTGGAGATCCTGGAGACGCAGTTCCACGGCAAGCGGCTGGCGCTGGCCTGCAGCGGCATCGGAAAGGTGAACACCGCGATGAACGCCGCCATCGTATTGTCCCATCTGGATGTGGATTCGGTGTTGAACGTGGGCAGTGCGGGAGGCTTGCGAGCGGGCCAACAAATACTGGATCTGGTAGTCCCCGACGAAGTCCTGGCGGTGGACGTGGACGTGACCCCGTTGGGGTTCGCCTACGGACAGATTTTGGGCGGTCCCGCCGTGTTCCATACCGACGCGATGTTGCGTGGACGTTTCGAGCGTGCCGCACGCACCTGGCCGGACATGCCCCCCGTCCACCACGGAGCCGTGGGCACCGGCGACACCTTCGTGAACAAGCCACATCAGGTGGAACAGATCCGCGAACGGTTCGGGCGCGACCGCGTCGCTTGCGTGGAAATGGAGGGTGCCGCCTTGGCACAGGTGTGTCTGCGCTTTGGGGTTCCGTTTCTGATCGTACGCAGCCTTTCGGACGTGCCCGCCTCCGGAGAAGATAACCACCTGGACTTTCCGATCTTCCTCCAGCGCGCCGCCCACAACGCCGCCCGACTGGTGCTGGAAATGCTCAAGGAAGATTGAACCTTCCCTTCCCGACTCCCCGAAAAGGATTCCCCGTGCGCAACCAAACCCGCCTTTTGATTTTGCTCGCTGCCGGAACCATCGCGGCCGACACCGGCCTGGTCGGGCAATGGGATTTCGAAGAGCCCCTTTCGCCCCTGGCGCCTACCGCCGGCCGGTCGCTGGGCATCGTGGGATCCGCCACGCCCATCGCCGGTCCATCCCCGTCCGACAAGGCTGTATTGCTGGCCAAGGGCACAATCCTTTCCATTCCCCACGGCATGCCAGTTCCTGTCAATTCATACTCCATCCTTCTGGACCTGCGCATCCCCTCCGACGGCTCTTGGCGAAGCCTGTTCCAGACCAACTCCCGCAACACCGACGATGCGGATTGTTTCGTGAAGCCGGACGGATCGGTGGGCGTCATGGCCACGGGGTACTCGTCTCCGGCGATCTTCGCGGGTAAATGGCACCGTCTGGTCGTGACGGTGGACAACGAAACATCCTACCGCCTATACCTGGATGGTCGCAGGATCCTGGAAGGCACGCCCCAGCCCCTTGGTGGGCGCCTCACGCTGACGGACACGTTGCTGTTGTTCGCCGACGACGACGGCGAAACCGACGAAATCCACCTGGCCCGCGTGACCTTGCATTCCCGCGCCCTGGACAGCTCCGAGGTTGCCGCGCTGGGCGAGCTGGATCCAGCCACCACGGCATTCTCCGCGGGACCATGGCTCCAGGCGGTTTCCGATACGTCCATCAGCGTCCTATGGGAAACCAACACTTCCCAACCGGGCTGGGTGGAATACGGCACCACCTCGGCGCTGGGGTCGCGCGGCCAAGCGGAACTTGTCAAGATCAGTCCGCAAACGAATGTCCAGCGTGCTCGCTTGGGAGGCTTGACCCCGGCCACCGCCTACCGATACCGGATCGCCTCCGGAAGCGCCCGTTCTCCCGTGCAGGAATTTCGCACCGCACCTTCCAGCACCTCCGCGCGGATCCGGCTGGGAATCTGGGGAGACAGCCACAACCTGCATCCGGCCAAGGAAATGTTCGCCTACATGGTGGACTCCCTGAAAGTGGACTTCGCGGTGACCACCGGCGACATCTCCAACAACGGCAACGACCTGCTGGATCTGCGCGCCACGTTCCTTCCCTTGGCCTTGCAGTCGATCGGAAGCCGCGTGCCATTTTTCGCCGCATTGGGAAATCACGATGTGGGAAGTTACAGCTCGCCTCGCATCCGCGGCTATCTGGACCAACCCCAGGCGATCAATTCCGATCCGACGGGATTGGCCGGAAGTTATGTGGCTCCGTACGGACCCGTCGCCATCGTGGCCCTGGATTGGAACCGCCTCGATACCGACATCCCCGGCTGGCTCGACCGACAATTGAAGTCGGAGTTTCTCCAAAACTTTCCGTTCGTGTTCGTGTTCGTCCACCGAGCCCCGTACTACGAGCGTTGGCAAGCCGCAGGCGAGGACGCAACGCTGCGAACGAACTACCCGCCGGTTGTGGAAGCAAACCGCGTCCAGGCCAGTTTTTCCGGACACATGCACGGCTACGAACGCGGCTTCAAGAACGGAACCTTCTACTGCACCACCGGGGGCTCAAGCTATCTGGATGTCTCCGAGCCGATCGGCACCGATTATCCGTTCATCACCGTAGGGGCCTTCGAGGCGAAACCGGCGAATTTCGGCTTGGTCAATGAATTCATGACCGTCGATGTCGATGGCGCTCGGGCGATTGCCCGTATGCACGCGTTCGATGGCTCTGGACAATTTTTGGGCATTTTGGACAGCTTCGAAATGCAACCGCGCTCCCTCTCGCTCGCCCGTCCCGCCAGGTCGATGGACGTTCGGATCCAGCTCCAGGGGCGGAAGCTGCGGGCATTCCCACGGTCCGGCCAGCAGGAACCCTTCCGGCTTCGCCTGCTGGACACGCGAGGTCGCATCGCCCTGCCATGGGCGACGGGCACCCGGGAGATCTCGTTGGACCTCGACGGTCTCACCTCTGGGTGCTACATCGTCCAAGTCGGCGGGCCTTCCGTGGAGCACCAACAGAGCCTCTGTCTGCCCTGAAACCCGGCTCAGATTGTCAGTAATTGACGAATTTCGTGGAGTCGTCGATGAGGATCGATTTGTCCTCGCCCTGCTGGCAGGAAAACTTCTCGACGGTGTGCACCTTGGCCGTTCCAAGCGGTCCGGCAAGTTCGATCTCCAGAGGCGCGGAGGTGCCGCAGTATTTTTTCTGCCAATCTTCGTCGACAAGTTTCTGTTCGGAAGAGACCGGACCGACATTCGAGAACAAATAGGTCCCACGGAATTCCACCGATTTCAATCTCAGGACCTTCAAATCGTTGCGGATGTGGATCGAATTTTCGGAGTCAGGCGCGCATCCCGAAAGTAGAAGAGCCACGATGGACATCCCCCCGTGAAGAATCTTCCTCATGGCATCCTCCCGACAAACAGGCCCAGGAACTTGGTGCGCTCACTGCTTTCCAAACTGAAACTTCCCGCAGTATCCACGCGAATGATCACGTTCTTTCCATCCTTGGAAATTCCTTCGAGAGATCTCACACTGAACACGTGCTGCCCGACATCCAAATTCCCAACCAAGTATCGATAGTATGCTGCGCCCGTCGAGATGGAATCCATCTTCTCCAGAGTCGGGATCTCCAGGTAGTAATTGGTTGGGCTGAGGGTTCGACTGCTGTCGGGAGTGGAATATTCGAGTCGCGCATTATCCAACTCAATGGGCCCGGAGAGCCGGAATTCTTCGCGATCGATCATGATCCTTGCCTGAGTGATCCTGGAAAGCACGACAAAGCCAGAGGTGGTGTCGGCCATGGAGCGGACGTTCAGGACCATTTTCAGGGATTTCAATTTTCCATATCCCGCAAAATCCACTTCGTTGCCGAATTCGTTTCCGGAACCCGTGCTATCTTCGGAGCTGGTATCGTCACACCCCGCCAGCAGGAAACCGAGACAAATCGAGCTTACCGCCAGCATAAATCTCACGGCCTTGCCTGCTGCAAAACCTCTCCTCGATCGATGGACTCCATACATGCAGAGGCACTCCTGGGGGGCACAAGGGCGGAAACGGGAAACCATCGATCGAAGGTAAACCTTCCTGCGATCTGGTCAAGTCAGCGGACCTGAAAAGTCGACTCGCCCCTTATTTGGGACATTGTTGCGATGCCGATCGCCAACCGCCTTGCCGGAGAACTTTCTCCCTATTTGCTCCAACACGCCCACAACCCGGTTGCCTGGCAGCCATGGTCCGACGAAGCCTTCGCCGAAGCCGCTCGACGAGATGTTCCCGTGCTCGTGTCCATTGGCTACTCCGCTTGCCACTGGTGCCATGTGATGGAACATGAGTCGTTCGCCGACGAATCCACCGCGCAGCACATGAACGCCAACCTGGTGTGCATCAAGGTCGATCGCGAAGAACGCCCCGACATCGACGCACTCCACATGGAGTACCTCCAACGGCTCAGCGGCCACGGTGGCTGGCCACTCAACGTGTTCGTCACGCCCGAGCGGGTCCCGTTCTACGGCGGCACGTACTTTCCGCCCCATCGGCGCGGGGGAATGCCTTCCTGGCTGGAGGTGGTGGACGGCGTGTGCGCGGCCTACCAACGCGAAAAGGGGCGGATCCAATCCAAAGCGCAGGACTTGGCAGAAGAACTCTCCACGGGATCACCTTCCGAGGCCAAGCCTCTCCCCCCCGCCCAGGAGATCGAAGCGGGGATAACGCGTCACATTTTGTCGACAGATCCGGTGTGGGGCGGATTCCCGGGCGCCCCGAAGTTCCCGCCCCATTCGTTTTTGGCCATGTGCCTGGCCAGGGAGATCGGCTCGCCGCAGGAAGCCGGCCTCCTGCGCCTTAGCTTGGATCGCATCGGCCAGGGCGGAATCCGCGACCACGTGGGGGGAGGGTTCGCCCGCTATTCCACCGACGAGCATTGGATCGTTCCCCACTTCGAGAAGATGCTCTACGACAACGCGCAACTGTTGGGGATCTACGCCCAGGCCGCCGCCGTTTTCGGGGAACCCCGCTACGCGCGCATCGCCCGCGACACCGCATCCTGGATGCGACAAGAACTGGCAGATCCGGAAGGCGGCTACCGCTGCGCCCTGGACGCCGACAGCGAAGGCGAGGAAGGCGCCTACTACGTCTGGAAGTGGGAGGAGCTTTCCGAGGTCCTGGGCAACCAGATCTCCGACTTCGCCAAGACCTGGAACTGTTCGCCGGGAGGCAACTTCGAGGGCGCCAACGTGCTGTGGCGAAACGGCCCGGAACCCGCCGAGCCCAATCTGCCGGAAGACACCTGGCGATCGATGCTCTTCACGGCTCGTCAATTGCGCGAAAAGCCGGGCCTGGACTACAAGGTCCTGGCGTCCTGGAACGGCTTGACGCTGGCGGGACTTTCCATCGCCGGCGCCAGGCTGGCCGACGAACACCTCCTGCGCCAGGCGCGCGGAGTGGCCAAATTCTGTCTGCGACGGTTGCGCCACGAGGGCGGACTCTGGAGCGTTTGGAAACGAGGCCAGGCCAAGAATCCGGGCACCCTGGAGGATTGGGCGTTTCTGGGCGACGGACTGCTGGAACTGTGGCTGGCGACCCAGGAGACTCCTTGGCTGGACGGAGCATTGGACTGCGCAGACCAGATTCTCCAGCGCTTTGGCGACCCAGGCGTTCCCACGCTCCGCTTCGCGGACAAATCCCGCACTGACCTGTTCGCCCAGGTGACCCCGCTGCACGACAACGCCACGCCCAGCGGAAACGGCGTGGCCGCGCGACTGTTCGCCAAGCTCCACCACCTGACCGGACGCGAGGACCTTCGCGTGGCCGCCCAAGGAATCGTCGACTCCTGCGGCGATCTCCTGGCCCGGTTCCCGCGCGGCTATTCCTCCCTGGCGGATGCTTGGCGAATTTTGTCGCCAAAGGCCCTGTTGGCGCATGTCGACGGACCTCCCCAGGACCCCGCCTTCCGGGAGATGAAAGCTCTCCTGCAGCGCGGGTCTCGCATCCCGGATGTCCTGGTGGTCGGTCGAGGCTCGGATCTTGCCGGGGCGCTCGCCCTGGGATTCGCTGGATCGCACCCGCACGCTGCCGGACCCACCGCCTGGATCTGTCGGGGCACCGAATGCCTTCCACCGGTCCATTCGCCCGCGGAACTGCGCTGGGCCTTGGCTCCCGAACAGGCAATCCAATCTCCAATCGAACACTGAATTAACGTTTCAGCAACGCAAACGAGTCAGCAACCCGTTCGTCCTGAGGAGGAAGCACAGCTTCCGTCTCGAAGGGCGAAGGTCCGCCCTTTCGACAACAAAGGACTTCTCGCATGCCCACGGAAAGCCCGAAGACCATCGACGATTACCTCGCGACCCATCCCGCCGAGGTCCAGAAGATCCTGCAGAAGATCCGCCGCTTGATCGCCAAGACCGCCCCCGACGCCACCGAAGCGATGGCCTACGGGATCCCCACTTTCCGGCGCAAGACAAATCTGGTGCACTTCGCGGGCTTCAAGACCCACATCGGCTTCTACCCCTCACCCTCCGGCATCGCCGCCTTCCGCGACGAGATCGCCAAGTACAAGTGGGCGAAAGGATCGGTGCAGTTTCCGTTGGACCAACCGATTCCGTACGATCTGATCGAGCGGATCACTCGCTTTCGGGTGGGCGAGCAGGACCAAGGGGCCGCGTAGCGACTCGACTCGTTTCACCTCTATTCGGCCTTGGTCAAAGCTTCGATCTTGCGAAGCATCTCGATGGGATCGATCGGTTTGGAGAGGTATTCGTCCATGCCGGAGGCAAGACATCTCTCCCGATCTCCCGGCATCACGTTGGCGGTCATGGCCAGGATCGGAATCCTTGGATCGATCACGCGGGATGCTCCCGTGCGGATCCTTCCGGCCACCTCGAATCCATCCATGTCGGGCATCTGGCAATCCAGCAAGACCAGATCGAAGGATCTGGTCGCCAGAACCTGGAGGGCTTGATCGCCGCTGGTCACGGCTTCCGCGACGAAGCCGAGCTTGGAAAGGATCCCCTTGGCGACCAAGATGTTGATTTGGTTGTCCTCCACCACCAGGATTCTCCCCCCGGTTCGGGTCCTCGTCGCCCCAATCTCCGAGCCCATCGGGGCTTCTTGTCGGTGAACCCGCGAAGGCCCGGCGGACTCGGGTTCGGAAACCAATTTCCGAAGCATAGAAGCCAGATCTTGTCGATGCACCGGCTTGGCCAGCTTCGCGTCCGGATTCCCCGCCCCGGTCGGGATCGCGACGGAGGAACGCGCCAGGGGAACCATCATCGCGATCTTCGTGCGATCGAACTTGTGGTCCGATCGGATCAAGCGGACCAATGCACCTCCATCCATCCCGGGCATGTCCTCGCGGATGATCGCGACATCGAAGTCCAAGCCCTTTCCCGCATTGGCGTAGAATTCCTGCAACCCCTCCGGACCGCTGCCAACCAGGGTCGGTATCATTCCCGACGACACGACAAAATCCGAAATCTGCTCGCGAGCGGTCGGATTGGGCTCCACCACCAGAACCCTTCCGGCAGGCTCCGAGCAGGCCACGGGCCTGGCCTGGGATCCGGCTCTCTTGGCGATGCGAGCGGTGAACCAGAAGGTCGAACCACGCCCCTCCATGCTCGTCACCCCGATGTCTCCGCCCAGCAATTTTGCAAGCCGTTTGGAGATGGCAAGCCCGAGACCGGTCCCCCCGAATTTCCGGTTGGTCGAGGAATCGACCTGGGTGAATGTGTCGAACAGGATGCCGATCTTGTCTGCGGGTATCCCGATTCCTGTGTCCCGGATCGAAAACCTGAGCAGAACCTCCTCGTCGGATTCCTCGCAGACGGATACGCCCACGGCGACCTCCCCTGCGGAGGTGAATTTCACGGCGTTCCCGGCCAGATTGGTCAGAATTTGACGAATCCTGCCGGGATCCCCACGTAGCGAGCGGGGAACGTCCCTCCCCACGACGCAGATCCAATCGAGATTCTTCTCGTCCGCGCGCAGCGCCAGGGAATCGGCCAACCCCTCCATCAGGGACTCCAGGTCGAAATCGATCGATTCCAGATCGACCTTCCCCGCCTCGATCCTGGAGAAGTCGAGAATGTCGTTGATGATCCCCAACAACGCGTCGCCGCTCTGTCGGATCGTGTTGGCCAGCCGGGTCTGCTCGGGGGTGAGTTCGGTGTCCATCAGAAGTCCGGTCATGCCGATCACCCCGTTCATGGGGGTGCGGATCTCGTGGCTCATGGTGGCCAGGAATTCGCTCTTCGCCTGCGCCGCCCTGGACGCCTGCTCTGCCAAGCTCCGTGCCTGGGCGGTCGATTCGTTCAAGGCATCCATCGCATCCGTCAGCGCAAGTTCCGCTTGTTTGCGAGCCGTGATGTCGACCAGGACTGTTAATACATGTTTTTTGCCCCCGAAATCGACGACCTCCCCGGAAAAGATCCCATCCATGATATCTCCGCACTTGGCGCGGACCTTGAGTTCCACGTCACGCGCGCGTCCGGTCGACCTCAAGTCCTGTCCGACGGCCAGCTCGATGTCGGGCTGGACGAAGAGCCCCAACTCCTTGGCGGTCCGTCCCACCACTTCCTCCCGCTGGTATCCCAACGTCCGGAGGAAACAATCGTTCACCTCGATGAACACCCTTTCAGGCAGGGTGGAGATCGCCATGAGCGCCGGATTGATCTGGAAGACCTGGTTGAATCTCCGTTGGGATTCCAATTGTTGGGTGAGGTCCTTGGAGATGGCGAAAATGCAATCTTCACTGTTCCACTTGCCCAGCCAGACCCTCGTCTCGACCGAAAGCAGGGATCCGTCCTTTCGCCGGAGAGGTAGGTCGCTCACGGTGCGAAAGCCGACTTGCAACTCCTTGAATCTCGTGGCCGCCTCCTTGCGGCTTTCTTCGGAGTGGAGATCCAATCCGGGCATTCCCCTCAACTCCTCGGTGCGGTATCCGAGCTTTTCCGAGACGACTTCGTTGGTGTAAAGAACAATCCCCCCTTTGGAAAGAACCAGCAAGAGATCTTCGACCGTTTCGAAGAAATTGCGGAAATTCGCCTCGCTGGACATCAACTGGGAAGATCTCATGGAGACCACCCACGCAAGCAACCCGCTGACCAGGAACGCGAAGACGATCGCGAAGTTCGCTACACTCCGCGCACCTTCTGAAAAAAGCAGAAACGACACCAAGAAGAACAACGCCGCGGCGAAGGCGTACAACAAGAAGATCAAACGCCGGACGCCGCTTGGAGTCTCGCGAAACAATCCTTCGATCCTTTTCCGCTCCTGCCTCGCCGTCATTTGATGTCGTTTCCTTCGGAGAACCGAGGCTGCCGAAGAAGTCGAGTCCGGACCCCACCGAGACATTTTGGCACACTTTCTGCCAACTGTCTACTCCCAGTTGCCTGGTTGGTCCATTCCGACTGCCTCGGCCAGGCTCCCCGCATCCGTGGTACATTTCCTGCCAACCATGCCTCGCCCAATATTTCCGCTCCTCGCCTGCATTGTCGCCTTGTTTTTTGGCTGCAAGTCGGACAAACCACCGGTATCGGAACCTCTCGTGTCGGAACCACCCAAATGGATCCCTCCCCACGAACGCCCGCCTCGGCTCGAGACGGCCCCGGAAACCCTGGAAACCCGATTCCCTGGAGCCGGCGCCGTATTCGCAAAACACGGCATTCACTTCCAAAGCTTGCGGGTCCTTCCCACGGAAATCGCTCCCGTGTTGAGGATCGACCTCGGTCTGGATTCCAAATTCAGGCAGTGGAACAAGTTCCAATCGGTGATCTCCGATCTCGGCGAAGCCTCCGGATGGAAAAACGATTTGGTCCTCGTGGATTCCGCACATCGCATCGAGGTGGAAGTTTCCCTCTACAGTCTCGGCGAAGGTCGCGGCGGAATCGAGCTGACAGATTCCGCAGGGTATTTCCTCCCCCCCACCGCTTCGAGTTTTGAAAACGGGCTCGACAGAGTGTCCCTGTCGCCAGAGCAAGCCGGAGTGGTGTATGACGCCCAACCTAGCGGCGACTATTTCCGTGGAGCCGACTGCAACGAAATTTCCGAGATCAACGGACGGATCTACTACAACGTCCAACTTTGGGAAAGGCCGGTGGATCCCGAGGGGGGCGAAGGAATGACGCACACACTCGATTGGCTTCTGGTGGATGCCGGCGATGGCACGCAATGGAAAATGGACATCGCCCACTCCGGCATGTACTTCCGAGGGAAGAAAGCCAAGACCCGGTTCCTGCGCGAGGTGGTGGATTCCACCAGCGAGGGATGGAAATTGCTCGGCGGGTCTTGTTCACAAGCGGAGTCTGCTCACATCTGGCAATACCGCCCCCGCGACAGACGGCTCCAACACATCCGCCTTGCCCCGGTGGATCTGGTGGATGAACTTTCGCTGGATACGCTCGGCGTGGGAGGCCACATCGTCCAACTCCACGATGGCCAGGATCTGTCACAGACCTATTTCCTCATTCGCGACCAGGATGCATCCACCGTGGTTCGCTCCGGAAGAGATATCCTTTTCAGCCAGATCTGGAATGCTCCCGAGCCCCTTTCCGAAGTGGGTGCAAGCGACTTTTCCGTCAAGGAGTACCCATCCGGCGCCGTGACGATCAAGCTATCCGGGAAGTCGTACTCCATCGGACCAACCGACTGGCAGCCAGTGCCAACGATTTCGCACCGCAACATCGCGTCTACATCTTGCGACACCTGTCCCGAATCCGCCGCAACAACGCGAACCGCGAAACCCCCGGGATCGGAGTGATCGCTAGGCATTCTAGCTATCTTAATAACCTATTTTATTGCGGTTTCAACAGTTTTACGCTACCTTAGTGACCTATGGAGTGCCTCATCGAAACCCACACCCCAGCGGGGTGGAAACGCATTGGCAGCTGGATGCCGGATCCGGGCTCCATCGATCGCGGCATCGCGGGAGGGGGGCGTTGGTCGTACGATGTCGATTGGGTGGTGGAGCACTTGGACGAGACCTGGGAAGCGGTTTCGCTGGCCTTGCCGATGGGATTCGATTCCGTACGGTTGGCCCATTGGCCATCGTTTCTGGTGGACCTGCTCCCCTCCGGGATGGCTCGCGACCAATGGCGATCCCTGTTGCATCTGCACAATGGCCCTACCGCCGATTGGCCGCTTCTGGAGCACGCCGGCCGCGCTCCTGTAGGCAGCTTGCGCCTTGCCCATGCGCGCCAGTGGATTCCCGACGCGGTCAGGGGGTTTTCCAGGGAAGAAGTCCTGGGCCACGGCGGACAATTTCTGGAATTCATGCGCGAGGCCCAGGCGACCGACTTCTCGGTGCGAAACGACTCGCCGTATTCCGCCGCCGATACGCAAGGCGCCGCCCCCAAGTATCTGCTGACCCAGGACAGGAACGAGCTCTGGTGGGCGGAGGGAACCCTTCCGGACGATCGGTGCCAAAAATTCTGGCTGGTGAAGTTCCCTCGGGGCCGAAACCCGATCGATCGGACGATCCTTCGCGCGGAACGCTCCTGCCTGGAAATCGCCCGTGCCTGGGGCCTGGACTGCGCGGAGGGATCCACCTGGGAACGCGATTGCCTCTTCGTGCCACGCTTCGACCGGATCGTCGAGGCCGCAGGAGTGCGACGGTTGGGATTGGAGTCGCTGTGCTCGGCGATGGGCGTCGCCGAATATGGCGCCAGATTCCGTCACGCAGAGATCTGCAACGCCATCGCGCGTTTCTCCACCGATCCCGCCTCGGACCTTCTGGAATACCTCGCCCGGGACGTTCTGAACCTCGCATTGGGAAACACGGACAACCACGCCCGCAACACCTCGTTTCTGAAGAACGGGCGCTCGATCCGACTGTCGCCCCTCTACGACGTTTCCCCCATGGAACTGGACCCCGAAGGAATCCTTCGCGCCACGCGCTGGGACGGGGAGAACCATCTGCGCCCGGATTGGAGCCTGGTCGCGAACACTCTTTCCGCCTGGGTCGATCGCCAACAGGTCCTTCTGTGCATGAGAGGCCTCGCTGCTTCTGTGCGCGAACTCCCGGTCACCACGCTTCGCACCGAAATGCCTACCGAAGCCATCGCCCATTGCGCCCTTCGATGGAACCAGCTCGCGCTGGACTTGGAGTCCGCCGCATGAGCCGCAAACTATCCGGCCTGGAACTGGAGTCGCGACGCGCCAAGCTCCGTCAAAATCTGCGCAATGGCTCGCTGAGCTTGGGAGAGTCGGTCCGCGAGATGCGGAAACTGACTGGACTCACCCAAACGGACTATGCCGAGCGCGTGGCCAAGATTTTCCCGCGCGTTCTGATGGACATCGAACGCGGCAAGGCCAACCCCACCCTGGAAACCTTGGAACGCATCGCCAAGCCCTGGGGCTGGAAGATCGGATTCATCCCCCCTCCCGAAGGATCCCCATGAAAACCGTCTGCATCACCGGCGCGGCCGGCAACCTCGGAAGCCTCACGGCTTTGCACCTGCACCGGAATTCGGACGCGAGCCTCCGCCTGCTGATCCATCGCAAGCCATTCCCGTTTTCCCTGCCCGTCGATGGCCGCACCAAAATCTGTTCGGTGGATCTGGGCGACCCCGCCACCTTGGACGCGGCTCTGGAAGGGGTGGACGAGATTGTCCACTACGCGGGGGTGCTGTTCCAGGCGCGTCCGGAAAAGTTCCTGCCCCGCACCAACCTCCAATACTTCGCGAATCTCCTGGAAGCGGCCAAGCGCCAAGGCGTGAAACGAATCCACCTTGTCAGTTTCCCCCATGTGGAAGGCCCCACCTCGCCCGCGCACCCCTCCACCGATCGGCTGGACGGAAGTCCGGTGTCCATGCACGCCATCACCAGGCTGGAAGAGGAGAAACTCCTCCTGGCGACATTTCCCGACAGCGTTGTGCTGCGGGTGGGCATGGTGTACGGCCGGGGCATCCTGATGCCGGACGCCGCACGTTGGTTTGGCCGCCACCACTTGTTGGGCGTCTGGAAGCGTTCAACCGACATCCATCTGATTTCCAAGGTCGACTTCCTGGATGCGGTGGCCGGCGCCGTTGCCAACGACCAAGCCAAGGGCATCTACAACCTCGGCGACGAAGGCGTGCAAACGCTCCAGGAGTATCTGGACTTCGCGTGCGATGTTTGGGGATGCGCGCGCCCCTGGCGCATGCCGGAAAGTGTCATCACCTGTGCCGCAGTCCTTTTCGAGGCCGCATCGGCGATCTTCGGAGTCAAATCCCCCTTGACCCGCGACTTCATCAAGATCGGGATGGTCTCCTACTACGGCGACACCACCCGCATGCGCGCGGAGCTTCTGCCCACCCTCAAATACCCCACCATGCGCGAGGGTCGCGGGACGTTCTGAATCGATCGTTCCTCAAGCAACGAACGCCTCGTTCAATTCCCTGGTCGGGAGTTGTTGTAGTCGTACAGACTGCGCATGCGGAACGCATCCGTGGCTGGCAGGAGATCCTTCCCGGACATGGCACCAAAATCCGTCCTCGCGTATTCGTCGTCGCCCACGAAAACCTTTCGGCGGGACCGCATGGATTTTGCTCCGGAGAAGACCACGAGGCTCAAGGAATCCTTCAAGACGCTCCGAGTGGGCGGGCCGGACTTGATGCAAGCGCATCCTCCATACAGCGCCCCTTCCAACCGGGAGAAATGTGCTTCGGCTTGAATTACCGAATCAGCCTTGATCATGCGGGTCTCCCGGATCAGAACGGCTCCGGAGGCCAGAAAGGCGGAATCCACCGGAAGGTCCGTCCGGAAAGTCACCAACAGGCTCGATTGGCCATCCTCGCAGGTAAAGCAAGGGGAGACCAGTTTCCATCCGAAAAACAGCACGAATGGAGAGAGGACGGCCACCGTGAGGAGGATCGCCCTGAAACGACTCGATCGCGAAATGCTCAATGCCATGTGAGGCAACGGTAGAATTCGCCACCTCCGCCGTCGATCCCAAGTTCGGGATGACCACCGCCGCCCAGAACCGGTTCGCGCAGGCGCACGATGCGCTCTCGATACGACCACATGTCAATTCCCGTCATCAGACGGACTTCCTTCAGCTCCGGATGGAGAGGGATGGACGTCCAATCGGCGGCGGAACCCGCGCACGTTCCGTTCAGTGGCGGAAGCGGTAGGCCAATCCCAACGAAAGCTGGTTGACCTTGATGTTTTCTTCGTCTTTCTTGGCTCCCTTGTAGTTGCCGCCATCGCCGTAGTCCGCGTCGTTTCCGTTGAGCGCGAACTTGGCCTGCAACGCGACGCCGACTCCGGGCATCACATCGTAGGCTGCGCCCACCAAAAGGTTGTGGACCGATGAGAATGGCGTTTCCGACTCGTCCTTGAAATCCGTGACGGTCGCCGGCGCCCATACGATGTCGTAGGATCGGGTCTCTCGGTTCGATTCTTTGACTTCACCGGTGCCACCAAACGGGATGTCCCATTCGTAACCAGCCTTGAGAGTCAGCGCATCCAAAACCCTATACGTTGGGCACAATTGCAAACCGAAGGACATCAGCCCCACCTTTTCCGTCTGGGACAGATCCTCAAAGGTTTGCTTGGTTCCAATTTGGTCGTATAAGTACAAGACACTCAACGCCACTCCCAGTTTTTCCTGAATCGGGAACGTGAAGCTCGGCCCGACCGCCAGTGCCAGCCCTCCTTCTCCTTCCATTTTGACACGGGGATTGGCCATCTGAGAACCCACCTTGACCATATCGTACCCCACCATCACATCGAATCCGTGTTGGACCGAACCAGCGCTAGCCTGAATTCGTCGCACGAATCCAGCCCCCCCCCCCCCCCCCCCCCCCCCCCCCCCCCCCCCCCCCCCCCCCCCCCCCCCCCCCCCCCCCCCCCCCCCCCCCCCCCCCCCCCCCCCCCCCCCCCCCCCCCCCCCCCCCCCGGGCCCCGGGGGGCCCCGCCCCCGGCCGTGGAAGAACAGGCCGCCCCCCCCCCCCCCGCCAGCGAGGCTGTGATCGTGGCGGCAAGCGAAACGGCGAGGATGCTTTTCATTGGGACAGGCTCCTGAAAACGAGGGAAGTGGACCGGACAGGAAACGTAGCACCGATCGCCATCAATGCCCGGCGTAGGGGCGAGGAACCAAGTCCAATTTGAACCGCTTCACCCGCGTCAAACCCGATCCTCCGCGGATCTCGGTACCCAGATGAACCGATGCCACCCATTCCTTCCTGTCGATCAGACCTTTTTTGACGAGGTAGTCAAAAAACGGCATCAAATCCATGGATCCCTTCGCGAAGGATTCCGCGCGAAAGAACGAGAACACATTCCACTTCAGATCCAAGCCCCGGTCCGGATCGTCCGCCAACGTGTACTTGGCCCCACCGATCTCCAGATCGGCCATCCAACCCTTCACGGGGATTCCGTCGTTTCGCAACCAGATCAACAGCTCGTGACGAATCCGGTTCGAGTGGGCCAGGGAATCGTCCGTCAGCAAGATCTGGAGGGCAGTCCCGCGAACTCCCCATCCTTCGTGCTCCAGGTCCAGATCCACCGCAAAACGCTCGATGTCACCCAACTGAGAAGGAAGTTTCGGATGGGAAGAAGCCGCGGCCCAGGGACTTTTCCCCATCACCAGCTCCGGAAACGCCATGACTCGGTTCTTTGCCGGCCAGCGCCAGGCCCATCCTGCCGAAATGGCGCCATCGGGGAGTTTTTTGATCCCCACCGCCTGGAAGTACCTGGACACCCCCGCCTTGTTCCAGACGTTGTTGTGCACGTAATAGTGGCCTGCCTCCATCCTCGCCCAATCGGTGCGCAAGATGGGTATCTGGGATTCCAGCACGCTCAAGGGGTCGGAAGAATCGATCGCGGACTTCACCATCGGGGTTTTGGTGGCAAGGTGCGGCGGCAGGGGCTTTGCCGTGACCATGGCCACCAGCGCGGAAAGCAGAGCGATGTTCATCATGAGCGGATCCTCCCAGGATCGAGGACCGATCCGGTCCGCAATCCCTGAGCCCTGAACATCGCGCCGTACCACATTCCACCGGTAACCTGAACCGCCCCCGATCCTTTCCGCAAAGGAATGTGAGGTCTTTCGCAAAGCCTAGGGTAGCGCTTTGCAAAGACCTCCTCAGACTTTGGCCAGCACCACCGCCCGACTGAACCCGATCTTGGGGCGTTCCACCACTTCGAACCCGAGCCGCTGCGCGATGTCGAGAGTGCGCTGGAAGTTGGAGGCGGTGACATGCACCCGGGGCTCCGCCACAAGCAGCCTGCCACCGGATCGCAAGGCACCATGGATCTCGGTCAAAAATCCTTCGCGATCGGAAACCTCGTGGACCATCCAGAAGGCCAAGGCGAAATCCACCGTTTCCGTCACGCCCATCCGATCCGGCGGGCAAACCATGGCCTCGATCCGCTCGAGCATCCCCGCCTTGCGGGCGCGAACCGCAAGTCCTTGCAACATGCGTGGCTGCAGATCCACAGCCAAGATCCTTCCTTGGGGCCCAACCAATCGGGCCAGGGCAACGGTGAAGTAACCCATGCCACAACCCGGTTCGAGCACCACGTCCCCCGGCTGAACCCACGGAGAGAGGATTTGCTGGGTAGGGTGCAACCAGCGCCGCAAGGGATTGTCGAAGGTGGGCAACAACCACCAAGGACAGGTGATTTCCGCACAGATGCCGTCTTGCATTTCGATCCTTTAGTTAGTTAGGCCTAACTAAATATATGCGCACTCCTCACAAAGCGCAACAACGTTTTGCGTTGGCGCCCTGCATTGTCACAACCCGCTGGACATCACTCCGAGGAAAGCCCTGAAAGCGCCTTGTCCAGCAGCCTGGCCAACTGGGCACATTCCTTTTCGGAGAGATTCCCGGCCATCACCGCGGCCATGCGACGATGGATTTCGTGGTGGAGGCGATCGAAGGCCTGCGCCTTTTTGGTGGCCACCAAGTGGACCACGCGTCGGTCGGTCGTGTCCTTGGTGCGCTCCACGTAACCTCTGGAGACCAACCCCCCCACCACCCCGGTGACCGTCGGCGGGGTCACCCCCAAGGAATCGGCCAGCGCTCCCGGCGTGAGACCGCCTCCCTCGATGATGCGCGTGAGATACAGGATCTGCCGCAGGGTCAGTTCGCTGAAACGTTCATCTGAATAGGCCTGGGCCTCCACGCGAGCCATCATCGCGCTCGCAACTTCGATCACCTGCTCGAGACTGGGAGACTTCGACATCTTTATTCAATGGTATCAAACCGCTTGCCGGACTCCAATGTCGATCAGCAATTGTCCCAGTATGGCTCGAAAAGCACGCTTTTCAACGAATCGTTCGAAAAACGCATCCATATCTTCCAACGGCTGTCGAAGTAGGATGAATCGTAGCGGTTGGGCTTTTTCGACCAGTACACCAAGCGATCCTTCGTGCGCAGGACCGGTTTCCCCAAGGAGTCCACCACCTGGTCCATTCCCATCCCTGGCATCAGACCCATCACGGGCTGGAAGTCGCCACTGAACATCCAAGTGACCGCATAGATGCTGTGGGGGTTACCCTCCAAAACCAATTGGTTGGACAACCGATACCGGTATAGTTCCACCCCGATACAGTCGTTCTGTCCGATCACCTTGCGCGAAAGGGTGTCCCCGCCATCGTAGCCCGAAAGCGCCTTGTCAATCTTTCCGATGGAGATGCGGGTACGGATCTGCTTCGGAGGCGGAATCCCTTCGGGAGCAGTGTCGGGGGCGGAGGAGCGACTGGTGGTGGATTCGATCGGGACGGGCAGAGCTTCGGACAGCATCGGCTGCGAACCCGGCTCGGGCGACGGAGCCGGCGGCTCCTTTTTGCAGCCGACCAGACAGAAAGCGGACACGATAAGGGGGACAAGTCGCATCGTTGGAAATGTACCCCGATCTTGGCACGACGGCGAAGGAGCTGCTCGGCGCCATCGTTCGGATCAAAGCGGGGAATGCCCGTCCGATCCAGCCCAATGCGAACGGGACACGAGCATCGCCCGCCTGCGAAACTGGCTGGAAATCCGCCATGTCTCCCACATCGACTTTAACGAGCCCGAGTGGACCACGGTGATTCCCGGACCCGAATGGGACGACATGGACCACCTGCACTCGCCGGAATCCTACGCACTGATCGCCAAACGCATCGCCGAGCACGTTCCCGGCCCCTGAAATCCCACGCAACGTTCAGTTCAAGCGGATCTTGGTCTGCTTGAACAGGAGGTGATGCCGGATCGGCCCTAGCGGCAGCACCAGTTCCAAGGTGTCGCCATCGAGATGGGAATTCAGAAGCAGGCTTTTCTCGGAGGATTCACTCGGTTTCAACGTGGTCGGGCCCCACAGATTCTGGCTCAGATAGCCAGCCTCCGCGCCGAGGCTCGAGGTGGCGGCGATCCGTTCGTTTTCGAACGACGCGGATTTCCGCCGATTCTCCTCGCGTTCTTCCTGACGCTCGCGCCGTTCCTTCTCGAACTTCTTGTCCTCTTCGGTTTTCGGTCCACCGCTGAACGCCGATGCCAATCCCGTCACGCCATCGAGAAATCCACCGAACTTGTCTGCCCCGGTCTCCTGGTAGGGGTTTTCCGCAGATTCCACCTTTGCCTTGCGGAAATTGACACCCTGGATCACAGAGTTCCGATCAAGGATGTGGACAGAGGTTCGGTTTTGCTGCCCGGCCGTATCCATCCACCGAGTCGTCCCAGAAAATGTCAGCGGATCCACCTCCAGGCTTTCACCGCTGCGATTGGTGATCTTCACGGACACTTCCAGAGCGCCCTGCCTTTCGCCCAGAAACCCGGCTTGCGCTTGGCTCTCCGGGATGGTTCCCGCCGGAGTTCGAGCGGCCGAGTCCCGTTCGATGCGGCTCTCCAACGGGTCCAATCGGAGGTAATAACGTGGGGCGGAGGCGCAACCGGCGAAAATGGCAGGCAGGAAGGCGCACCAGATCGCGTGGGCTTTGCAGGGATTAGCCATGGACTGCTCCTGGGAGTCGAAAAACTCGGGACGGGAGCCTTCGCCACTGGAATCAAGGGAGAAGGCGGGACTAAAATACCCGCCGCTCCCTCATGCGACAACCATCAGGAATGGAAAATCGCTTTCAACGCCAGACTTCCAGATGGTCCGCCACGAAGCGCTCCAGCCCGATGGGCTTGCGCCCCAACACGTTTTCCACCGTGTCGGTAGTGAATTCCGTGGCCCCCGCGCGGACCCAGCTGTAAAGCGCGGCAAGAAGTTCCAGATACGATGCGGGCAGGAAGTCCCGCACGGCGGCGCGGAACTGTTCGTCGGTCACGTCCAGGAACTTGACCTCGCGACCCAGTTGGCGGGAAAGTTCGACGGCGAACTGGACGCGGGTAGTCTTGTCCGGACCTGTCAACGTCAGAATCTGACCGACCCAGGCATCGGAAACCAAGGCTTCGGCGACCACCGCGGCGATGTCCCGGGTGTCCACGAAGGCCGTCCATCGACCTCCCACCGGCTCGGCGAAAGCACCCGATTTGATGGAGGCCACGTGCGCGGTGCTGAAGTTCTGCCAAAACCAGGTCGGGTGGACGAAGGTCCATTGCACCGACTTGGACTCGATGTGTTTTTCCACTTGGCGCAGAGGGACATCGGTGTTCTCGATCCCCGCGGCACCCAGCTTGACGATGCGCAGGATCCCTTTGGAAACGGCCAGATCCACGAACGCCTTTTCGGGATCCGCTGGTTGGTCGCCCACGGAAGCCAAATACACGCGATCCACCCCTTCCAAAGCCGCGCTCCAGGTTTCCGGCTTGAGGTAGTCGAAGGCCACGGCTTCTTCGCCCGACGGGGCCTTGGCCGGATCGCGCAAGGCCAACCTGCGCGTGACGCCCTTGGCGGCCAACACGCGCACGAGTTCGGAACCGACCTTGCCTGTGGGAGTGGTGACGAGAATCTTCATGGGACTGCTCCTTTACTGCTGGTTATATGATTGCAGTTATAACTAGAATACATGTTGTTGCAGTATAAATCAAGCACGCGACCACCTGACCCGCGCACCATCCATCAATCCGCCAGCAGCGTCTCCTGGATCAGCTGGGCCAGGGTGCTGCGGTGCAGGTGCTTGAGCAAGGCAACGCGGGCCGATCGCGCCACGCCATCGAACGAACCGCGCATGCCGCACCCGATGGGGCATGCGCGGTTGGGCTCGGCCTCGCTGGGCGAAAGCGGTCCGTCCGGCTCCACCAGCTGGTAGACCTCCGAAAGCCGGATCTTTTCCGGCGCCTTTGCCAGCCAGTACTTCCCCCCACGCCCTTCCCGCACCTCCACCAAACCGCCATCCACAAGGATGCGCAGGATCTTGCGCAGGAACACGGCGTTCGTGTTCACGCTCCCGGCGATCCAAGCGCTATTGGCTCCCTCGGGGCTGGCCCCCAGAACGGAGAGTGCGTGCAAGGCCATGGCGAAACGTCCGGACATGGGCCATAAAATGCAATCCAGACGGATGCAGATGCAACCTGTACCGCGAAGATGGTCGATTGGACTTGCTTCGCGCCCCGGTAGGGGCGACGATTTCCTAGGCGTTCTTCCCGCAGCACTTCTTGTATTTGTTGCCCGATCCGCAAATGCAAGGGTCGTTGCGGCCGACCTTGTCGGACTTGAGCTGCTCGACAGGCTCCGGCGGGACCCAATTCCCATCCGCGTCGTAGCCGTCCTCGTCCAATCCGTCCTCCTCCTGCTCGGCGAACCACGGCTCGATCTCGGCGGCGGCGTCCTCCAAACGAGGACATTCGATCTTGAGCAATTGCTCACGCCATCCCTCGGGCTGGAACCCTTCACGCTCGGCATCGAATTCCTTGAGGGCTACGATCCCACCCCCCTTGCGAGCACCCGTTGCGATTTTCCGTGCCACTGCCAAGCAAGCATCCGAGACAGGCAAGCGAGCAGCCGAGTTCACGAGCACATCCACCAGAAATTCGTTCTCCGATTCCGCGGGATCCCCGAGTCGCGCTTCCAAGTCGCCCAAAATGGCCTCCACGGGAAGGTCACCCCAGGCAACCATGCAAAGCAGAGCATCCCAAGCCACCACACGCGCGCTTTCGTCGGCATCGACATCGTTGAGCACGGTACGAAGGCCGCTGGCATCCCCATTGGCGCAGGCGGCGATGCATCGTGGCAGACCTTCGAACTGGAAGTCCCCCAAAATCCCGATCTGCAGCGGTAGATCCAGGATCTGCAACATGACGGGATACGCCGGTGCGTGACGGAATTGTCCGAACAGGTAGGCCGATTGCAGAAGCAGATCGTCGAATTCAGGAAACTCCGCGTCTTCGTCTGTTGTTCCGTTGTCGGCTTCGGGGGCTGGAAGCTCCTTCAGCAAAACTTCGATATCCCCTTGCAAGGCCTCCACCAGGAGCGGTGCGGCCTGCTCCCAATTGGCCTTGATCAGTTCGATCGCCACCGAAGGGTATTCCTCGGAAATGCGCAATTGTTCGATGACTTCGTGAAGATCTGAGACGGTGAGCTGGGTCATGGAAAAGCAATGTAGACGAGTCGCGACCCAAAGGAGCGATAATCGCATTGCGAACCTGAGACGACGCACTCCGACATGGACCGGAAAAAACCGAACGCAAGCAGGGTTTGAAATCGAAACGAATTCGCCCTGGTGCCAAGAACCGTCGAGATCGGGAGGTCAATTGTGTTTACCTTTCTCGGATCTCACGAACTCACCGGCGGAGCCCGCACAGGATCGATCCTGTCGACCAAAAACCGGCTCGATGGGACCTCGCACGAGAAAGGCTCACCCTGATGAAACCGACGATCCGCATCCAGCCCGTCCAACGAAACGGCGAAGGGTGCCCGCTATCCCTTCTGCAGGAGCGCCTGTGGCTCTTGCAACGCATGAATCCCGCGGACACAAGCTGGAACATCCCCTTCGTCTTTCTCATCGAGGGAGACCTCGACCTTTCCACCTTGGCAAGGAGCCTGGCAAGGATCCTTCAGCGTCACGAAAACCTTCGCGCGCGATTCGTCGCCACCGCCGGAGGTGCTCCCGTGCAGCTTGCCACACCAGCGAAGGAATTGGTCCTCGTGCCCATCGAGGCCGGAGAGGCCGAAATCGACGCTCTGGTGAGCAGCAACGCCCAGCACCGCTTCGATTTGGAAAACGGCCCGGTGATGACCCACAAGCTGGTGCGCATCGCTGCCGGCAAACACCTGCTTTTGCTCAACATCCACCATATCGTGGCCGACGGCTGGTCGATCGAAGGGATTCTTTTTTCCGAGCTTCTCAAGTGCTACGAGGCCTTCGCGGAGGGTCGCGAGCCCCTGCTTCCCGAGCTTCCCATCCAGTACAGCGATTTTTCCGCCTGGCAACGCAAACAAGACATCTCCAAGCATCTTGCCTACTGGCGCGAGAGCCTGTCGGGATACGAAGGATCCTTGGAGCTTCCAAGCGACCACCTCCGCCGAGCGGATTCCGGCAAGAGCAGCGCATCGTTCGTCCAGCACTACGACAACGGTTTCAGCCAAGAACTGGATCGCTTCTCGCACAAGCACAACGCGACCTTGTTCATGACGCTGCTGGCCGGATTCGCGCTCCTCGCCCAGCGCTACACCGGCAAGGACGACATCTGCATCGGAACCACCACTTCGGGACGGCCATTGCCGGAACTCGAGGGGTTGATCGGGTTCTTCATCAACATCCTGCCGCTTCGGATCAAAGTCGACCGGAATTTGTCTGTCTGTGAATTCATGGCTCTGATCCGCAGGACGGCCATCGCGGGGTTCGAACACCAAGCGGCCCCGTTCGAACGGATCATGCAATCCCTGGATTCACCCCAGAAACCGAAAGGCTCCGAACTGGTGCCGGTGGTCGTGCGCCACCAGAACTTCCCGCACACCAAGATGGACAAGCCGCTTCCCGGCGGCGTCCGTTTCAGCGCATTCTCCCAGGCGGTCTCGGACGAATCGGCGCAGAACACGACCTCCCAGGCGCGCTGCGAGGTGGAACTCTCCTACACCGGCAACCGCGACGGATTGCAGGTGGAGGCCGTCTTCGCCTCCGACCTGTACCGCAGAGCCACCATCGAACGGATCCTCGCCCACCACCGGAGCCTGCTCCTGGCCATGATCGAGGACGACTCCCGATCCATCGGGGACCTCGCCATGATGGACGGGGAGGAGATCCACCGCATCTGCGTCGAGAACAACCTCGCCCTCGCCGGATCCCCCGGTCTGGCGACCTTCGTCGAGCGGTTCTACGATCAGGCCAGCCGCACTCCCGACCGGATCGCCTGCATCGATGGATCGGGGCCCTGCACCTACAGGGAGCTCGCCGCTCGCTCCAGCCGCCTGGCCCACGCCCTGTCCGCCAAAGGGATCGGCGCCGGCGATGTTGTCGGAATCTGTCTCGATCGGGACGCCTCCCTGCTGGCGAGTTTCCTCGCGACCTGGAGGATCGGCGCAGCCTACGTTCCGGTGGACCCGTCCTACCCCGGCACCTACCGCAGCCAGATCCTCGCCGACGCCGATCCGAAAATGGTCATCGGCACGAGTTCCACCCTCGCTGGCATCGAAATCGGCTCCGACCGCAAGTTCGCGCTCGACCTGGCGCAGGCATCGCTTGCGAATCTTCCCGAATCCGCTCCGGCTGGCGGCGCCAGCCCCGAGTCGCTGGCCTACATCATGTACACGTCCGGCTCGACCGGCACGCCCAAAGGTGTCAGGGTTCCCCACCGCCAGCTGGTCAACTGGCTGGGAGGGATCGAGGCGAACTGGCCGTTCCACGAAACCGACGTGGTCGGACAGAAAACGACAATCGCTTTCGCCCCTTCCGCGAAGGAACTCTTCGCCGGCCTCCTCAACGGCGCACCGCTGGTCTTCATCGATCCCGCGACCATGCTCGACACCCCAAGCTTCGTGGCCGCTCTCGTCCGCCACGGCGTGACCCGCCTGAACCTGGTGCCTTCGCACCTGGAGGGTGTGTTGCGGCACCTGGAATCGGAACGCAGCACGCTTCCCGCCCTGCGCATGTGCATCACCGCGGGCGAACCGCTTTCGAGCGAGATCGTTTCGAAATTCCGCACCCTTCTGCCCAACGCCCGTCTGGTCAACAACTACGGCTGCACCGAACTCAACGACATCACCTACTACGACACCGCCGGCTTCGATGCGTCCGAAGGGTTCGTGCCGGCCGGCCGACCGATCCAGAACACCCGGATCTACCTGCTCGATGCCGACAAACGGCTGGTTCCCGACGGAGTGCCGGGCGAACTGCACGTGGCCAGCGCCAGCATGCCCGATGGCTACCACAACCTCCCCGAGTTGAACGCCACCCAGTTCGTGCCCAACTCGTTCCAGGACAGCTTCGGAGACCGGCTGTTCAACACCGGCGACCTCGCGCGGCGCCTGCCCGACGGGAACATCGAGTACATCGGCCGTCGCGACTTCCAGGTCAAGGTGCGCGGCCAACGCGTCGACGTTCGGCATGTGGAGAAGGTCCTGGGCGATTTTTCCGGAATCGGCCTGCGTGTCGTGGTCAGCGACGGTTCCCAGCTGTCCGCGTACTACGTGCCCACCAAGGACCAAGCCGTCGACATCGAAGCCTTGCGACAATTCCTGTTGGAGCGGGTGCCGGGCTTCATGGTTCCGGCATCCTTCGTGGCCGTCGAATCCATGCCGCGACTTCCCAACGGAAAACTCGACCGGCGCGCGCTCCATCCCGAAGTCGGCCAGGTTCAGCAAAGCCGCAGCTACGAGGCTCCGTCCACCAAGGCGGAACGTTCCCTGGCGGCCATCTGGTCGGAAGTCCTGGGTTTTTCCATCGAGGAGATCGGCAGGAACACCCACTTCTTCGAGATCGGCGGAGACTCCCTGGCCGCCGCCCGCGTGATGGGATACATCCACGAAAAATTGGGTGCCGAGATCGGGATGACCCAGATCTTCGAGAATCCACGGCTTTCCATGCTCGGCGATTGCGTCTCGAAGCTCGGGAAGGAATTCGGTTGGTCGGACGATGCCGATGCGGACATCGACTCGACATCGCTCTCCCAAGGGGCCATACGCAGATCCCTGGGGTCGGGACTCCTGGAAGGCAAGGTGGTCTTGATCACCGGAGCCAGCCGGGGGATCGGAAGCACCGCCGCGCTGCAGCTGGCCGCGCACGGCGCCAAGGTCGCGATCAATTTCCGAAAGAGCGAGGAGCGCGCCCTACGCGTCAAGGAGCTCATCGAATCCGAAGGTGGCGAGGCGGAACTTTTCCAAGCGGACGTCACCGATCGCGACCAGGTGGAGCGCATGGTCGCGCAGGTGACGGCTCGGTTCGGCAAAATCGACGTGTTGGTCTCCAACGCAGCCATCGGATTCAAGTTCCGTTCGTTCCTGGAGCACGACTGGGAGGATTTCCAGCGCAAGGTCAACGACGAGGTCGCGCAACTGTTCTTCCTGTGCAAGGCCGTGGTTCCGGGCATGGTCGCACGCGGCGGCGGCAGCATCGTTTCCGTGTCCAGCGCCATGTCGAAGTCGCACGGCGACGGCTTCATCTCGCACAGCGCCGCCAAGGCGGCTCTCGACGCGTTCGTGCGATCCCTTGCCGCCGAGCTCGGACCGCACGGCGTGCGTGTGAACACGGTGGCTCCCGGCTTGATCCTCACCGACGCCACCGCGAACCTGCCTCCTTCCGTCAAGGAGTCGGCCGCCGCTTGGACCCCGCTGCGGCGCAACGGCGGGGCCCGCGACGTCGCGGGCGCGATCCTGTACTTCGCCAGCGACCTGTCCCAGTTCGTCACCGGAAGCTACCAGGCGGTCGATGGCGGAATGACCATGCTCTGATCGATGGCCGCACTCCGCCAATTTCCGTCGCTTCCACACATCGGGAAACGTCCAGCATGAAAGCCAAACTCTTCGTTCTCGACAACTACGACTCGTTCACGTTCAACCTCGTGCAGATGTTCCGGGTGTACCCGCTGGATGTCACGGTGGTGCGCGCCGACAAGATCACCGTGGACGAAGTCGCGGATTCCCGGCCCGACTACATCGTGGTCAGCCCCGGGCCCAAGGACCCGCAGGCGGCGGGCATCTCCGTGCCGCTGATCGCGAACCTCCACACCCGTTTCCCGATCCTGGGGGTGTGCCTGGGGATGCAAGCCATGAACGAGGCGTTCGGCGGGACCACGGTGCGGGCTCCTCTTCCCATGCACGGCAAAACGGACGAAATCCGTCACGAAGGCAAGGGCCTCTTCGCGGGAATCCCCAGCCCCTGCCGCGTCGCCCGCTACCATTCGCTGGCGGTGACGAACGTGGATCCCGCGCTGGAAATCACGGCCAGATCTCCGGACGGCGTCATCATGGGGCTCTCCCACCGGGAACACCCGCTCCAGGGCGTGCAGTTCCACCCGGAGAGCTTCCTCACGGAGCACGGGTTCCCCATGATCGAAAACTTCCTCAAGACCGGCCCTTTGCGGAGCGCATTGACATGAACACCACTCCGGTTTCCGCGCAGGAATTCCTGCATCGCCTTCCCGCAGCGTTCCATCACGTCCTCGATGCGACCCTGGAACTGACCGAACCGTTCATCGACCTGGTGTCCCGGTTTTCCGACGAACCCGGCACGGTCGCCCTGCTCAGCGGGGGCGGACACGATTCGGCCCGCTTCCATGTCCTGGGTCTGAGGCCTTGGCTTTCGTTGCGGGAACGGGCGGGAACCGTGGTCGCCGAGTTCTCCGGCGCATCGGTGCGCGCGGATCTCGATCCATTCGCCGCCCTCGAAGCCGTGGCCGATCGCTACCGGCTTCCCGGGCTGGACCGAGATCACCCGTTGACCGCCGGCCTGCTCGGGTACCTGGCCTACGACCTCAAGGACTGCCTGGAAGCCCTGCCTCGAACCAGCCGCGACGATCTGCACCTGCCCCGACTGTTCATGACGGCTCCCTCCATCCTGGTGGTCCACGACCGCCATGGGGGAAAGACCACGATCCATGTTCCCGTGCTGGAGGGAGACGAGGATCGCGCAGGCCGGACATTGGCCGGCTTCCTGCAGGAATTGTCCACCAAGGCGACGCGACGGACTCCCGTCGCGAAGGTCGGACAGCTCGTGTCGGGACTTTCCCGCGACGAATACGTGCGCTCCGTCGAGGCGGTGCGCGACTACATCGCCCGTGGCCATGTCTACCAGGTCAACATGTCGCAGCGATTCGAGACGGATTTTGCCGGCGACGTCTTCGCCCTGTTTTCCAGCCTGTTCGAGGCCAACCCCGCCCCGTTCTTCGCCTACCTCCATGCGGGAGACCACCAGATCGCCTCCACCTCGCCGGAGAGGTTCATCGAGCTCCGCGGCAGCAAGGTGGAAACCCGGCCCATCAAAGGGACCCGCCCCCGTGGCAAGACGCCCGAAGACGACCTCGCCTTCCGCCGCGACCTGGAGACCAGCTTCAAGGACGATTCGGAGCTTTCCATGATCGTCGACCTGTTGCGCAACGACATCGGCAAGGTGTGCGCGGCGGGATCTGTGAAGGTCGTCGAACACAAGCGGGTGGAGGCCTACGAGAACGTCTACCACCTGGTCAGCGTGGTCGAGGGGGAACTGGATGCCGGCAAGAGCGCGGTGGATCTGATCCGCGCGACCTTCCCGGGAGGATCCATCACCGGCTGCCCCAAGATCCGATCCATGGAAGTCATCGACGAGTTGGAACCCGTGCGCCGCCACCTCTACACGGGATCCATCGGGTACCTGGGCTTTCGCGGCACCATGGATTTTTCCATCGCCATCCGCACCGCCACGGTCGCCTCGGGGAGATTGGTCTACTCCGTCGGCGGCGGGGTCGTGTACGACTCCAAGCCCGACGACGAATTCGAAGAGACCCTCCACAAGGGCCGCACGATCTCCAACGCCCTCGAACGGATGGGTGGCGGCGCCGCGACCGCCCCGGACACGCGCATCGGATGGATCGACGGAAAGTTCAAACCCCTTGGCGAGATGACGGTTTCCGTCGAAGAGGAAGGCTTCTCCTACGGCTACGGGTTCTTCGAGACGCTCCTCGTCCAGAGGGGACGGATCCTTCGACTGGACTCCCACCTCGAGCGCTTGCGCAAGGCATGGGCGGAATTCTTCGGGACCGAGTTCCCCGACACCACATGGAAGGACGTGATCGATCTGGTGGTGTCCAAGAACGCACTGGCAGACAAGGCCGCGGCGGTCAAATTGCTTGTCTCCGCAGGCAAGCCCGGCTCAGGCGATCGTGGCATCCGCTCGATGGTCCTGGCCCGCCCGTATGTTCACCGACTGGTGGCGCTTGGCCGGCCCGGGATTCGCCTGGCGACCTACCCGCACGGAAGGCAGTCCTCCCTCTCCGACCACAAGACCATGAACTACATGTTGCAACGAGTGGCCGCCGACTGGGCGAAGGCGCACGGCGCGGACGAAGCGGTGTTGCTCAACGCCGACGGCTCGGTGTCGGAGACGAACACGGCGAACTTGCTTTGGCGCATCGATGGCAAGTTCTACCGCCCCCTTTCCCCGCACGTCCTTCCCGGAACCATGGAACAGGCCGTGTGCGACCTCCTCGGGCAGTGGGGCCCATTCGTCGAGGACAGACCGATCTCGGTGGACGACCTCAAGCGGGCCGATTGCGTCTTGGCGACCAACGCGCTGATGGGTGCGGTTGCGGTGGCGGAAATCGACGGATCGCCGATCCCGATGGACGAAGCTCTCTGTTCCAGGATCAACGGAGCTCTGATGGGCTGACAGGCCGTGGAATTGTCTGCGATTGGATGAAACACGCCTGAAATCCTCCGAAACAAGGCTGCCATCGAATCCGGCACCGGCATTGCTTTCTTCTGAGTCGGATGAAACTCCAGACGACATTGCGCGGGAAGAATTTCGCCTTCCGCGGTCTTTACGACCTGATGGCGCGCGCCAACGAACCCAAGGCGGGTGACCGCTTGGCCGGACTGGCCGCCCACACGGCCCAGGAACGCATGGCCGCGCGCATGCTCCTTTCCGAGGTCAGGGTCTCCGCTTTCCTGGACCAACCCGCGGTGGAGGCATCTCGCGACTGGGTGACGAGTCGGATTTTGTCGAATCTTGATCCCCACGCCCGCGAGGAGACTTCCGACTGGACCATCGGCAGATTGCGGGAGAAGATCCTGGAAGCCGATGGAGAAACCGCGCTGCGCTGGGGCCGTGGCCTGACCAGCGAAGCCATCGCGGCGGTGGCGAGGCTCATGTCGAACATGGACCTGGTGCTCGCGTCTTCCAAGCTGCGCGTGGCAACCACCAACCGCACGACGATCGGCCTTGCGGGCACGTTCTCCTCGCGCCTGCAACCCAACCATCCCGTCGACGACCTGGCCGGCATCCTGGCTTCGGTGCGCGACGGACTTTCGTTCGGAGTGGGCGACGCCCTGGTGGGGATCAATCCCGCCGACGACACGGTGGAATCGGTGGAGCGCACCATGAACGGGGTGTCGGAATTTGTTCACGACCACCTGGCCGTTCCTACCCAGGTGTGCGTGCTCGCGCACGTGGGAACGCAGCTGAAGGCGTTGGAGCGGGGTGGGCGTTGCGACGTGGTCTTCCAGAGCATCGCGGGAAGCCAGGCGGGAAACGAGTCCTTCGGGATCAGCCCTTCCATGCTGTCTGAGGCCGACGACGCGGTGCGCGCGGGACGCACCGATCTGGGGGAGCACGTGCTGTACTTCGAGACCGGGCAAGGCTCGGAGCTTTCCAGCGACTCCCACCACGGCATCGACCAGCTCACCATGGAATCCCGCTGCCACGGCCTGGCCCGCAGCTATTCGCCGTTTCTTGTCAACACGGTCGTCGGGTTCATCGGGCCGGAATATCTCTTCGACGGCCGCGAGGTGATCCGCGCCGGTCTGGAAGACCACTTCATGGGCAAGCTCCACGGGCTTCCCATGGGCGTGGATGTCTGCCACACCAACGCGATGGATGCCGATCAGAACGATCTGGAGAACCTCCTGATCCTCCTGGGGGCCGCGGGCTGCAATTTCGTGATGGGGGTTCCGATGTCCGACGACGTGATGCTCAACTACCAATCCACCAGCTTCCACGACGTGGCGGCCCTGCGCGAGCTGCTCGGTCGCCGCCCGGCGCCGGAATTCAACGGATGGATGGAAACCAGGGGCATCCTGCGCGAAGGCCGCCTGACCGCCGAGGCCGGTGATCCCGGCATCTTCGAGCGTCCCCTGGTGCGCTGATGGATCTCGATCCCCAGCCCATCAGACTTGCTTCGGGTCTGTCCACCCTCACCCCTGCGCGGATCGATCGCGGGCGGGCGGGGGCCAGACCGCGCACGGCGGAACTTTTGTTGTTTCGCGCCGACCATGCCGCGGCGCGCGACGCGGTACTCACCGAACTGCCCGAGGATTTTCCGGACCAGTTGGGATGCGTGGCGTCGGTGCGCACCTGCTCGGCCGATCGTCGCGAATATCTGCTGCGCCCCGATCTGGGCCGGCGCATCCGACTTGGCGACGAACAAGCCGTGGCAGCACTGGGCAAGGGCGGTTGCGATGTGTTGGTGGTCGTTGCCGATGGACTGTCTTCTGCCGCCGTGGCTTCGCAAGTCCCGATCCTGCTTCCCCCTTTGATGGTGTCGCTGGAAGTCATGAAGCCGGGATCGGTCCGCGGACCGGTTTTTGTTCGCAATGCGCGGGTGGGTGCGATGAACCATCTGGGAGACCTCGCACAGGCGACCGTGGTGGTCATGCTGGTGGGCGAGCGACCGGGGCTGTCCACCTCCAGAAGCCTTTCCGCCTACATGGGCTGGATGCCACGCCCTGGCTGCACGGACGCCCACCGCAACGTGATCTCCAACATCCACGAACAAGGGCTGGCGGTACAACAGGCTGCCGTGGTGGTGGCGCGGTGGGTCGCGGGGATGTTCCGCGAAAGAACCAGCGGAACGCACTTCTCGGCGTGAGCTCACGGACTTGGTCGAAACCCCCGACGACAGCCGGATTCCAAGGAGCGCGCGGCCGAATCCGAGGGCGTTTCGTCACAAAAAGCCGATTTTGGCAAATTTTTGGCCCATTTTTGGCTTGCGTCGAATGGAAACTCCCCCTTGCCGGGCAACGTCGCAAATAGGATCCTTTGGCGTGGCAAACGACTCACATAACCTCCGGCCTTCCGTGTTTCGGAAAGGCACGAGCTTCGATGTCGCTCTGTTGCTGACCGTGACCATCGCCATTGCGGTCTTTACCTGGAAATTCAATCATCGGGAAGTGGATCTCTCCGCGCACCTGAACCCCCATGCGTTCACCGACGCGGAGGTCCGAGGCGAATCCACGGCAGAGGCGGTCGTGACCGACACGGGCTGGAGATTCAAGTTCCAACTGAAGCCAGGGTTCGCCTACCCGTTCGCTGGGGTGGCCCTCCAGATCGATTCGGCCGCACCCAAGGACTTCCGCAACTTCGAGAATTTTGACAAGCTCCATGTGAGGATCCGCCACCACATCGTCGATTCCTCCTTGTTCCGGGTATGGATCAGCACCAACCGCACCATCCAAGACAGGAAACTGATCGTCCCCAGCGAAATCCAGTACAAGCCGCAGTCGGGCTGGACCGACCTGGCCATCGATTGGAAGACCCTTCGCCTGACCAGTTGGTGGATCGCGCAGAACAAGACTCCCATTTCCGAACAAGCCGTGCGTCTGGACGACGTGGCGACCATCAATATCGTCACTCCGGATGTCAATTACGGCCCGGATTCCGGAACGGTCGACATCGGCAGGATTTGGTTGGAAGGACCGATCATCCGCCCCGCCCTGCTCCTGTGGGGTGTCCAGTTTCTCTGGATCGCCTGGGGGCTTGCGTTCCTGTTCCAGGGCTGGTTCGCTTGGCGCCATCGCGCCCGCCAAGCGGAAAGCGTCGTTCCACGCGTCAAGACGGAATTCCTGGCCACCATGAGCCACGAGATCCGCACCCCTCTCAACGGCATGATCGTGCCTGCGCAACTGCTGCTCGACTCGAGCCTCGGCCCCGAACAGCGCGACCACGTCCAGACCATCCTGGAATCCGGCGACCACTTGGCCGCCGTATTGCAGGACGCGCTGGACTACTTCAAGATCGAAGGCGGCAAACTGGAGCTGGACAAGGCGCCATTTTCTGTCCGCAACGCGGTCAATGCAGTGGGTCGCACCCTCCAATCCAAGGCCGCGGAAAAAGGAATCTCCACGGCGACCGTCCTGGATCCGGACTTGCCCGAATCCATTCTCGGCGACGCCGCTCGACTGCGTCAGATCTTGATCATTCTTGTTTCCAACGCCGTCAAATTCACCGAAAAAGGCGAAGTGCGGCTGGAAGTCGCCCGACTTCCTGAAAGCACCGGAGCGCCTGGTGAAATCCGGATCCGCTTTTCGATCAAGGACACTGGCATCGGGATGGCTCCATCGGAATCCGTCCGCCTTTTCGAGAAGTTCACCCAGTTGGATTCCAGCCTCGGGCGCCGGTACGGCGGCACCGGATTGGGTCTGGCGATCGCCCAGGGCCTGGCGAAACAGATGGGGACCAAGATCGAGGTGGAAAGCGCCGCGGGAGTGGGTTCCACGTTTTCATTCACCCTCCCGGCACAGATCGCCGCCCGGGAATCGGACCCCACCACCAGCCAACTCAAGGCCTTCGACGCGGGTCCGGTCAAGGTGCTGGTGGTCGACGACAACCGCGTGAATCTGCGTGTCGCCAAGGCATCACTCGTGAAAATGGGCTGTCAGGTGCAGGAAGCGTCGGGTGGAATGGAAGCGTTGGCGATCCTGGAGAACCATTGCTTCAATCTGATCCTGATGGACTGCCACATGCCCGAGCTGGACGGTTTCGAAGCCAGCTTGAAGATCCGATCCTGGCGCGAGGACACCTCGTCGACGCGTCGCCAGGCGGCGGCCACACCGATCATCGCGCTCACGGCGGACGTGTTGCCCGACATCCACATGCGCTGCCTCGCCGCCAAGATGGACGGCGTCATCCCCAAGCCCTTCCGACAGGAACAACTCGCGAAGGATGTCGAGAAATGGGCCCACTTGCGCCACGAGGAAGACTCGTCGAATCCTTGAGTCCTGGCCTAGTCGGTTCGCTTTCCGCCCACAGGCGGTCATTTTCTGGCAAGCACGTCGCTAGGGCGAGGCGACCGGCAAATCCGTCCAAGCCAAGGAATCGAGTTCCACTTCGGGCCCGTCCAGCGACACTCGGGTTGGTGTCGTTCCAATGCCACCAATCGTGTGATATCAGGTGACGATACGGTGCTGATCAACGGTTCGAGGGAGGCGCCGAACACGATGTGGCACACGGCAAACAGGAGGGATGGGACGTTCATCATCCTAGAACGGCTGCAATCCGTAAGGAATGGCCAAACCGCGTGAAGTGACGAACGACCCGTGGGAAAGATCCTTGGCGTGGTGAGCCACACCCAAGGTGTCCTTGAGAGCCTCGTCGCAGGCAAAAAGCGTGGATTGTTCGGCGGTGCTGGAAATGACGCCACGCTGGTAGTACTTGAAGGCGCCGGTTGTGGCGTTCACCTGGTAGGATCCATCGAACTGCCCAAGACCCAGCGAATCGTTGTACAGCCGCACGCTGGAGTGATGGAAGGTGTGGCTCATGCCATCCGCCTCGCTCTTGTAGGTGGTGCCATCGTGGCTGAAGGTCAGGGTGCCGTCGTCCATGGAGCTCTGCAAGGCCCGCAGTGCAGTGGGCACCAGCGAGATCCGAAACCGCAGCGAGTCTGGAGTCTGCTCCGTGTACACAAGGGAATCTCCCACCGCGCGCGCCTTCTTGCGGGGGCGGGTGATTTGCGCCTGCGTGGCCAGGGTCAGGGAAAGGCGGGTGGGATCGATGGAAAAGCTCGGTGTTCGCCCACTGAAGCTCACCGACCCCAAAATCAAGTCGAAGAGTCCTCCGCGATCCCACGTCACGCCTTTGGTGAGACTCACGCCGATGTTCTTCACATACGACGACGTGTTGGCGACATTCTCCCGAATCGTATCGCCCGCCGCGTACGGCCCGAAAGCCTGCGCCGCCACGAAGGCGAACCGGGTTTCCACCCGGCTCGGGTCGGCTCCGTAGCTGTACACCCCGTTGGAAAAGCTCCTCTGCAACTTGGACAACCGATCGGCATCCAGCGAAGAAACCACCATCGCCGCGAGGATCTCCTTGACCACGTCGCGTCCGCTGCGGGCCCCTTCGTCCATGCCCGCCACGACCACCAGATTCCCGCCCAGCAAGCCCACCCACTCGCCGAGCGTCAGATTGTGTCCACACAGGGTGAACGCGGTGGCGCGCACGAACGATTTGGATCCCGTCGCGACGACCGCCCCGGTGCCATCGCGCAAGGTGGCGTCTAAGCGCCAGGGGCCGTCGGGCAGGCGAACCAGTTCCCAGTGGTCGGAGACCTTCCTCAGACTGACAGAATCCGGCGACCACGGGTGGGCACCCACACGCAGGTCTGCCTGGACGGCCACGCCTTTGAGAGCGCTGGAATCCAGCCGGATGCGAACCGTGTCGGAGGATTCGTCCACCAACAAACGTGCCTGGGGCTTGGGCTCGGCAGGAGGTGCGGCGGTGGATCCTCCGCTGTCGCAGCCAACAAGCGCCAAGGGAAGGGAGACCAAGGCGAACGCGCAAACGCTAGATCGGATCATCGGGAAATCTCCGGAGTTTCATAAACAGTAGCACATCGCGCTCGATCGGTTCACCGGTAAGACTGGATGGCATCGCCATCTTCTTCCGAGTAGTTTGAACTTGCCGACGTAGCGGAGGTTCGAACCATGAATCCAAAGATCGACCAGTACCTGGAAATTGGCTGCGGGCGCTGCGCCTTGGGCGGAACCCCCGAGTGCAAGGTCCACTATTGGACGGAGCCTCTTAAAGAGCTTCGGCGTATCGTCCTTTCGTGCGGATTGACCGAAGAGCTGAAGTGGGGAATGCCCTGCTACACCAGCCAGGGAAAGAACATCGCGATGGTGGTCGCGTTCAAGGAAAACTGCGCCTTGTCGTTTTTCAAAGGCGCCCTGCTGAAGGACCCCACGAGCCTGCTCCAAGCGCCCGGCGAAAACTCCCAATCCATTCGATTGGCGCGCTTCACCGCCGTCGCCGACATCCGAAAGCGGGAATCCGCTCTCGAGAGGCTCCTGCGGGACGCCGTGGAACTGGAGAAGTCCGGGGCCAAGGTGGCCCTCAAGGATGTGTCGGCATTTGCCGTGCCGGCCGAGTTCCAGTCCACGCTGGACGGCTCGCCCGACCTGAAAAAGGCCTTCGATGCCCTGACTCCCGGCCGGCGCAAGGCCTACCTGCTCCATTTTTCGGCGGCGAAGCAAGCCAAGACCCGCCAATCCCGCATCGAAAAGTGCATCCCGCAGATTTTGGCAGGCAAGGGCATCGACGATCGATGATGCGACCGGCAAGGCGGCATCCACCTGCAACCCCGCTTATTCTCTGCGCAATGATGGATCAATTGGTCTGAAATAGGCCCGCCGCACTTTTTGCCCTGGAACCAACCGCTCTCGCAAGGCTTTCCACACCGGAAAGCTGACGGAATACGGTTTGTCATAAAACGACAAAAAGGAGATTTATGCAACATCGATTTGCAGCGATTGCCATGGCGGCCGGCCTAGTCGGCACGTTCGCCGTCCAGAGCCATGCCGCCAGCACCATCAACCTGGTCTACACCTCCGACCCGCACTACGCCATCACCCGCGCCCGATTCCACCAAGCGAGCAAAGTGAACGCGCAAACGGTGAACCGGGCCATGATCCGGCAGATCAACGCGCTCTCCGCCAAGACCGCGCCTGCCGATTCCGGCGTGCTCGCCAAAGGCGTGATCGGTCCGATCGACTACCTGGTCGAGACCGGCGACATCGCCAACCGCATGGATTCGTCCAAGTCCTACCAGTCGGATTCCGCTTCATGGTCGCAGTTCTGGAGCGACTACAACGACAGCCTGACCCTTTCCGGCCGCGCCGGGACCAAGCCGTCCTTCTTGCTGTCTCCCGGCAACCACGATGTGACCAACGCCATCGGGTACTACGCCAAGATGATCCCCGACACCGATCCGACCTCCATGGTCGAGATCTACAACCGGATGCTGCAGCCCACGGTCCCGAAGACCAACGCCACCTACAACTACGCGACCGACAAGGTGAATTACTCCCGCGATATCGGCGGGGTCCATTTCATGTTTGTCAATATCTGGCCGGATTCCGCCAACCGCGCCTGGATGGAATCGGACCTCGCTTCCGTTCCCGCATCGACTCCGGTCTTGCTATTCACGCACGACCAACCCTCGGTGGAAGCCAAGCACCTGACCAATCCCAACGGTGCGGGAACCATCAACGCCACCGACAAGTTCGAGAATCTCCTTGAAGAACACCTCAAGGATGGCGCGAAGACCATCGACGAGGAGGCGACCATCGAGATGCGCGGCTTCGCGGCGTTCCTGAAGGCCCACAAGAACATCCGCGCCTACTTCCACGGCAACGAGAACGCCAACGAGTTCTACGTCTGGAAAGGTCCGGACAACGACGTGGCCCTTCCCACCTTCCGGGTCGATTCCCCCATGAAGGGGAACGTCTCCGCGATCGACGAGACCAAGTTGTCGTTCCAGCTGATCAGCATCGATTCGGCAAGTCTTGTCATGACCGTGCGCGAAGTCCGATGGAATCCAGATTCCACCAAGTTCGCGACCAGCACCTGGGGCGAATCCAAGACCATGTCACTGAAGGTCGTGCCCAGCAACGATTCGCTGCTTTCCCTGGCGAGCTCCTTGGTGGACTCCAACTACACGATCCCTTCGTGGACTCTCCTCCTGCGCGCCAAGACCAAGCTCGCGCGGACGGGATCTGTCGATGCCGCCAAAGACCTGCAGGAAGCGATATCCCGCCTCCAAGCCAAGTCGAGTCCGTTCGCCGTCGTGGCATCGTTCCATGGCGATCCCGCTTCCCGCATGGCCTTCAACTGGCTGACCAACGCGAACGTTTCCGGTCAAAAATTGCAGCTGCTCGCCGCGAAGACCACCGACACCAATTGCATCAACGGCAGCGGCAAGCTGATCGAAGCTTCGACCGAACCTTGGAACGACGTCAACTACAACGTCTCGAGCAATGGGCTTTCCCTCCTCGCCGGAATCCCCAACAACTCCAAGCGAAGCTACTCGGTGAACAAGGTCCTCGCGAAGGACCTGAAGGCGAACACCACCTATTCCTACCGCGTGGGCAAGGCCGGCGCATGGAGCGCGATCGGCCATTTCACCACGGCCAGATGCGACAAATCGCCTTTCTCGTTTCTGTACTTCACCGATCCCCAAGCCAACAACGACGAGATGTTCTCCATCTCCTCCAAGACCCTCCACGCGGCGACCTCCACCTACAAGAACGCCCGGTTCATTCTGTCTTCCGGCGATCTCGTGGAAACGTCCGGATCCACCAATTCCGAGTGGGAGTACGAGCAGTTCTTCCGGACCCAGCAGGACATCTGGAACGAATTCCCCTTCGTTCCGGTCATTGGCAACCACGACAAGAGCCTGAACAAGAACTTTTCCAAGCATTTCAACACCGCCACCCCATCGTTCGACAGCGCGATGTCCACCACTCCGGGCAGCATCTACTCCTTCGTCTACGGCGATGCGCTGTTCATGGCGTTTTCCTACGAGGATTACAGCAAGCCCGGAGTCCTGGATTCCCTCAAGGGCTGGATGGGTCGTCAGATCTTGGCAAACCCGAACACCAAATGGCGCATCGCGTACTTCCACAAGACCATGTACACCGGAAGCCAGAGCCACCAGAGCGATGCCGACGGCAGGATCGTCCGCGATTCGATGGCTCCCCTGTTCGACTCCTTGCACATCGATCTGGCCCTCCAGGGCCACGACCACATCTACGAAGTGATGGGGCCGATCAAGAACAAGTCGCTGGTCGCTGGCGCCGTGACCGCCCAGACCTCGGTGGCGACCGACCCGCGCGCGAACCTCACGGGCAAGCTCGGCGGCACCTTCGACGTGAACAACGGCACGCTGTACTTCCTGAACAACTCGGCCGGCAGGAAGAAGTACGAACCGCGCGACAAGATCGCCATGGACACCCTCGAAGCGAAGTTGGGAATGACCAATTACTTCAGCTTGTTCACCGGACGGTTCGGTCAGACCGGCGAGCCCACCTTCAGCGAGATCCACGTCTCCACCGATTCGATCGGCATCCAGACCTACACGGTCGACGACGCCGGAGTCGCGACCTTGTTCGATGCCTTCAAGGTCGTCAAGGGCGGCATGAGCACCATCGGCTCCTCCACCTTCCATGCGCCCCCGCTGCGCGCCGCCTTCGCCGCCAACGGGCGCAAGGTCCTGGTCGAAGGCAACATCGAGGGCACGGATCTCGCCGTCGATGTCCTGGATCTGCGCGGCAACCGCATCGCCAGCCAGAACACCAAGAGTTCCGGCATGAGCATCGCCCTGCCCCACATCGCCAACGGGATCTACTTGGTGAAGGTGCGCTCCGGCTCCCTCGCCAGGACCTACACGCTATTCAAAAACTGACAAGTCGCACTTCCCCGCTCCCCCGCCGAGGGTCCTGCAACATCGCGTTGCAGGACCCTTTTCCATTCGTCACCCCTAGATGCCGTGTCCCTCACAAAAAACCACCCGATCAGACTCGCCACGAGTTGCCGTTGCGCCTCCACCCAGCGGGTGTCGAACACCAACGACGACTTCCCCGCTCAGGACACTCCGGAGAACACCGCAAGCTTTCCGCGCGGGATGTCCAGATCGATGCTCTTGAAGCTGTGGACCCGCGCTCCGCGGATCTCGATGGGTTCATTCATGGCCGAGTTCCTGGGTGTATTTGTCGAGCCAGGCGAGTTCACCATCCAACATGTGCGCCTTTCGATCGCACAGCGCCTGGTCGGATTTGGGACAGCCGTTGTCGGCGAGATATTCGACCATGCACTTCCAGAATCCGATGGCTTCCCCCAGCTGCTTGCGGTACTCGCCCAGCAGCCGGGCGACTTCCCGGTTCGGCAGACGGTCGCTCCAGTAGATGGCCGCGTCGAAAGGCGACTTGTGGGTGGCATGGTGCGACAATTCCTGCTCGATGTATCCGGCTAGCGCGGCCGTCCCCTTGGCGGTGGGTCGGTAGATGCAGCGCTTGCGCCCCCCGGACGTGGCTTCGGAAGTCCCTTTGACCAGGCGCTTGAGCTCCAGTCGGCGCAGCATCTTGTAGACGGTGGTGCGCGAGAGCTCCGACCAGGTCTGCATGCCCCGCTCTTCGACATCGAGCGAGATCTGGTAGGGGTGTCTCGGACCTTCGGAGAGCAGGCCGAGAATGGTGGCCTCGGCGTTGCAGATGACAGGCTTGTTGGATTGCATCGTGTCCTCCCTATAGTGCACCTGCGTAATATGCAGACGCGACTCGGGGTGATGCAATGCTGTACACCGTTCAAAAACGAGGGCGGCGCCTCAGAGTGGCCGGGCCGACTCCCAGAGCTCGAGGCGGTGGAGTCCCTCCGGATCCGTCGCGGGATCATTCAGGTGCAACTCGAAGCAAGGCCGATCGTCGGGCTGCCAACCGCTGGAGGGGAACCAATTCATGAGTGCGTTCCAAGCGGCGATGTACTGCCCGGGGTGGATGGCGCACGTTGCGACAGCGTATTTGCCGGCCGGGATTTCCATAAGTCCGATCTCGCCATCAACCGGGGTCCCGGCCGCGACGGTGACCCCGACGCTGATGCGCAATTTTTCGGGAGACGTCACCTCCGGGTCGTCGTGGTAGATGGTGAGCGCGCGAGCTTCCGGGCCGATGAGACCTCGCGGGCCAGCCCACGAGAACACCTTGCCGAAGAGGCGCCCAAAAAGCTCGGCGTCGCCCGCGTACGGGCCGATGTGGCGGACATAGGCGAACCACTTGGGCGCTGCGTCGCGTACTTCGACCTGGATCTGGACCTCTTCGTTCTGCATGGGAAACCTCCTCGATGATGGTGTCTCATCAAGATGGTCGCGGAACGTCTCGAAGTCTTTGCCCTGCTTGCGCTCCTCTTTGCCTTGCTTGCTATTCGCGCGCTGGGGGCGATGCCCCTCGCGCCATCGGCTGGCCGACACGCCGAACTCCCGCTTGAACGCGCGAGCGAAAACGCTGGAATCGCCGATTCCCACACGCTGGGCGATGCTCGAGACCGAGGTGGATCGCTCGTGGGCCAGGAGCTTGGCGGCTTTTTCCAGGCGCAACCGCGTCACGAAAGCCATGAGTGGCTCCCCCACCACCGCCCCGAAGACGCGATGGAAATGGTACGGGGAAAAACACCCGATCAGTGCGAGACCTTCCACCGTCAATTCCTGGTCCAGTTGCCGCTCGATATGGTCGATCACCTTGTGGATGCGCGCGTAGTATTCGGCCCTGGCCATTTCGGGAGCGATGTCGGATCTCAGCGGGTATCCTCCTGGCGTAACATGGACGGGATCGCGGCAATCTAGTTTTGCCCCAAGACACCGGTGGAGCGTCGCACGCCACACCCTCACTTCCCTGGATCCAGCCATGATCACCTACTTCCTTCTGGTCGGCGTCTTTTTCGCCACCATCGCTTTTCGGTTCCTCTACGAGCATCTGCGCAAGCAGGGACGACTCGATCCTCGCGACAAGCTCGTGTTCGCGTTGGTGTTCCTGGACATGTGCGCGATGTGGGCGAGCTGGTCGAACCTCTGTCCGCTGGACCCGTGGAGGATCGAATTTCCCACCTGGCTCCGCTGGGCAGGACTGGCGGCCAACGTGCTCGGATGGGGGCTTTTCCTGGGCGGGGTCATCCAGCTCAAAGGCTTGGAGAACATCGAACACCTCGCCACCACCGGACTCTATGCCAAAATCCGTCACCCCATGTACACGGGCTTCCTGATGTGGCTTTCGGGATGGCCTCTGTGGAACAACTCCGCCACAAGCCTCCTGGTGGGCGCCGTGGCCGCGGCCGCGGTCTGGCGATGGCGTTCGGAGGAGGAGCGGCACATGGAATCGAAATACGGCCAGGCGTGGAGGGAATACAGGGCGAAGACCTGGCTCTGAGACCAAGGGCTCTTGCCCCCTCCCTCGCCGGCAGTACAGCTCCTACCGGATCACCAGCCCCATCAAGCCTGCCAAGTAGGCCGCCTGCGAAGCATCCACGATCGCACCGCGCAGATCGTCCACACCCACTTGCAGGTCATCGATCTGCGAACCGCAGAACACGACGCCATCCAGCTTGGCGAAGGACATCTGGGCACCGCGCAGGTCGCAATCCTCGAAAACCGTTCCGCGAAGGTCCGCTCGCTGGAAATCGGCGTTGCGCAGGGAGCATCCAACGAAATTCGTCTTCTTCATCGCCGAGAACCGGAAATTGGCCATCTTCGCTTCGCAGGAAACGAACCGGCAATCCGCCAACGCCGCGTGGACCATGCCGATGCCCGTCATGCGGCATTCGTCCATCTCCACCTTGGCCAGGATCGACTCCTCCCAGTCGCCGTTGGCCATGTCGCATCCTCGGAACGAAACAACTTCGAATTCCGGCTTCCGCAAGGCGGTCCGAGCGAGGCGAACCTTCTCGAAGGTCGAGGATTTGATCGCCACCGAATCCGCCTGCCGATCGGAGAAGTCTCCCCCGACCAGTACCAGCCCGCGATGCTCGGTGTTCGAAACGAAGGGATCCAACCTACCGTTCTCCCTGCAGTCCATGCGACTCCTTCTCCACGACGATGTTGCAAGACGCAAACTAGGAGAATCCACGGGAATCATGTTTTGCATCTTTGGCTATCGATGCAATCCCGGCGGTGGCCCATGCTCCATGGGCATACCGCACCGGACGGCGCGGAGGGAACGGACGGATGGGCGAGCCACTTGACCTCAAGATCACAGGACTCTCCAAGAGCTTCGGCTCCTTGCAGGTTTTGCGCGACCTTTCTCTGGAGGTCCCCGACGGCCAGTTCATCACGCTCCTGGGGCCTTCCGGCTGCGGCAAGACCACGTTCCTGCGGATCCTGGCCGGTTTCGAAGCCGCCGATCGCGGAACGGCGACCCTCGCCGGCCGCGACCTTCTCGCTCTGCCTCCCCACAAGCGGCCCGTGAACACCGTGTTCCAGAACTACGCGTTGTTTCCCCACCTGGACGTGCGCGAGAACGTGGCGTTCGGGCTGCGCTCCAAGAAGATTCCCAACGACGAAATCCGTCGCCGGGTCGACTCCGTCCTGGAGATGGTCCGCATCGGCGAACTCGCCGCGCGCCACCCGTCGGAGCTTTCCGGAGGCCAGCGCCAGCGCGTGGCCCTGGCCCGAGCCCTGGCGGTGGAACCGGACGTTCTTTTGCTGGACGAGCCCATGTCCGCGCTGGATGCGCATCTGCGCCACGACCTGCAGCTGGAATTGCGTTCGCTCCAGCGCAAGACCGACACTACCTTCCTTCTGGTGACCCACGACCAGGACGAGGCGATCGCGGTGTCGGATCGCATCTTGGTGATGGACGGAGGATCCATCGTGCAGGACGGCACCGCCGAAGACGTGTGGGATCGACCGGTCTCCAAGTTCGTGGCCTCGTTCCTGGGACGGGCCAACCTGCTTTCCGCCAAGCGGATCTCGGCGAGTTCCGTGGAAACGCCGCTGGGACCGCTGTCGGTTCCTCGCGACCCACCTTGGAAGGAAGGCACCCTGGCCATCCGGCCCGAAGACATCGAGATCCGCGATGCCGCACCGGCCTGCAACGGCGTGCGCGGCACGGTGGCCATCCGCCTGTTCCGCGGCGACCACTGGGAGCTTTCCGTGGAATGCGGACCCGTTTCCCTGCGGGTTCTGACAGAAACCGACACCCACCACGAAGCCGGACAGGAGTTGTGGCTGGAACTCTCCGCCGACGACATCCAGGTGTTGCGCGACTGATGGCCACCGAAGTCCACGAAGGGCGGGTGACCTCCCGTGCAAGCATGCGCCTGGTGGGAGCCCTGTTGGGGTTTCCGGGGCTCGGATGGCTCCTGGCATTCCTGGTGCTGCCGGTGGGAGGCTTGGCGGTGCTCGCCTTCGCACGCCGCGGGGCCTACGGATCGGTGGACTGGACCTTTTCCTTGGAAAACCTCCGACGGATCGCCGGGTGGGGCTTGTTCGGCTGGAGTTCCGACCACCTTGAAATTCTCCTGCGTTCCGGTGTCTTCGCCGTGGTCACCACCATCGCCTGCCTGGCCTTGGCGCTGCCCATGGCCTTTTGGATCTGCGATCGCGGTCGCACGGCCAGGTTGGCGCTGATGGCCCTGGTCACCGTGCCCTCCTGCATCAACCTGGTGGTGCGCACCTACGCCTGGATGTTGCTTTTGGGCGCGCAATCACCGCCCGTGCGACTGGCCCGTTGGATCGGGGTCCTGGGAGCCGAACAAGCCATGTATCCAGGATGGACCGCGGTGCTGCTGGGCATGGTCTCGTGCATGTTGCCATTCGCCATCCTGCCGTTGTACGCCTCCGCCGAGCGGCTCGACTGGTCGATCGTGGAAGCCGCCCGCGATCTGCACGCCGGCGCCTGGCGCACCTTCCGCCACGGGGTGCTGCCGCAGATCGTGCCGGGCCTGGTGGCCGCCGTGGTGCTCACGGCAATTCCATCGCTGGGCATGTTCGTGGTCTCCGATCTGCTGGGCGGCTCGCGCACCATGCTGGTGGGCAATCTGGTCCAGCAGCAGTTCGGGTCCGCCTCCGACTGGCCCTTCGGCGCCATGGCGGGCCTGGTCCTGATCGCGGGATCGCTCGTGTCGCTTTGGATCCTCCTTCGCCATGCGGGAAGTTCCTCGCGCGACACGGGGAAGGCCCCATGAGCCGGCGCGTCCCCGCTTACGCACGGATCTTGTCTTGGGCGGGAATGGCCCTTCTGTTCATCCCTCTACTGGCCGTGGCGATCTCGTCGGTGAACTCCGATCGCCACGGGCTGCGCTGGGCGGGCGCGACCCTGGAATGGTACCGGAAATTGTCGCACGACGCCTCCATCCTGGAGGCCGCCTGGAACACCCTGGTGGTGGCGAGTCTGTCCACCCTGGTCTCCACCTTGCTGGGAACGCTACTGGCCATCTCGCTGCACCGCACACCCTGGCCGCGCTCGGTGCGGCGCCTGTTCGACGGGGCCATCCTGCTTCCGGTGGTCACTCCGGACATCCTCTTCGCCGTGGCTCTGGTAGGCGCTTTCGGAGTATTGCGACAATTTTCGTCCATCTGGGAGCCAGGCTATCTCACCCTGGTGGTGGGCCACGCCACCTTCCAGATCTCGTTCGTGGTCCTGGTGGTGCGCGCCCGCCTGGCCGCGATCGGACCCGAACAGATGGAAGCCGCCCGCGACCTCTACGCGAGCACCTGGCAGGGCTGGCGGCGCGTGCTGTTGCCCCAGATCGGAAGCTCCATCCTGGCCGGCGCCCTGCTCGCCTTCACGCTGTCGCTCGACGACTTCGTGATCTCGTTTTTCACCTCCGGGCCGGGATCGGCCACGCTGCCCATCGCCATCTATGCCTCGGTCCGACGCGGGCTGTCGCCCGTGATCCACGCGCTGTCCACCGTCCTTCTGTGCGCCACCTTGGTGGCCATCCTCGCGGCCTCGGCGTGGTCGGGGCTGGAAAACGACTACCGTCGCGGCGCCCGCATGGCGCGCTGGGGACTGGCCGGCGGGGCGCTCGCCTTGGTGGCGGCCTTGGGGACGTTCGCCTTCTTCGGGTGGCAATCCCGCCATCAAAACGCTTCCAGCGCCCAGCACAAGGCCGTGACGGTGCTCATGTATTCGGAATACATCGATCCGGCCATGGTGGAGGAATTCGAAAAGACCACGGGAATGCCGCTGCGCATCGAGGTCTACGAAGCACAGGAAGAGATGGTCGCCAAGCTCCAGGCCGGCGGCGACGCCCTCTACGACGTGGTTGTGGCCTCGGACGTGATCGTGCGCCAATTGGCCGGACTGGGCCTGGTCTCGCCGCTGGATCGCGCACGGATCCCGAACCTCGCCAACGTCTCCCCACGTTTCCTGGCTCCCCCTTTCGACCCCCAGAACAAATGGTCCACCCCCTACCTTTGGGGAACCACCGGCATCCTCTATCGCGGATCGCAGGATCCCGACTCCCTTCGATGGTCCGATCTCTTGTCCGAACACCCACGATTCGGCCGATACGTACTGATGGACGAAGGCCGCACCATGCTCGCGCTGGCCCTGCAGGCATTGGGACGCTCGCCCAATTCCACCGTCCCCTCCGATCTGCGCGAAGCCACCGCCCTCCTGCAAAAAGCCAAGGCACGCCGCGGATGCGCCGGATTCGACGGCTCCGTGGGCGGCGCGAACAAGGTGGCGGGATCGCTCGTGGACGCGGCAGTGGTCTTCAACGGCGATGCTTTGTCCCGCATGGAGGAGGATTCCACGTTGCACTACGGCGTTCCTTTGGAAGGCTCGGTGGTGTGGTTGGACAACATGCTGATCACCTCGCGCGCACCCAACCGGCTGGGCGCCCACCTGTTCATCGATTGGATCCTGCGCGCGGACAAAGGCGCTCAGCTCGCCAACTTCGTGCGCTACCCCACGCCCAACCAGGCATCTCTGCCCCTGATCACCCCGGAGGATCTGGCCGACCGCTCGGTGTATCCGGATTCCCTCACCTTGCGGCGCATGGAGTTCCTGAGCGACCCGGGCAATGCCAGCCGCCTCTACGACGAGGCCTGGACGGCGGTGAAGGCGCACTAGCGCTTCCTGACGAGGTCCTTTCGCGCTGGGCTCTCGCGAGCATTCGCATGATCGCCGTGCAAAGGCGGGAGCAACGGGTTATGACGATCGCCACTGCGGCGCAGTGCGAGCGAATGCAACAGGCACGACACGAGAATGCCAGGGGTTGTGAAACAAGATGGAGCCACTCTTGGCTCCGGACCCTTTCCTTCCTCATCAGGAGACCCTTCGATGACCATGCCCATCGCCATTTTTCGGATTCCGTTCATGGCGTTTATGGCCATCGCACACGTGGTTGCGGCTCGAGGCGCGACGGCGTCTGCGCAAAATCCATGGTCAACTTTGGACGGATCGAAGCCGCTGGTCGTGGGCCATCGAGGAGCATCTGGAACCAAACCCGAACACACCATGGAATCCTACCGGGAAGCGATCGCCCAGGGAGCCGATGCCATTGAGCCCGATTTGGTGATGACCAAGGACCGGGTGCTTATTTCCCGTCACGATCTCGAACTGGGCAAAAGCACGAACATCGCCACCCTGAGCGAATTCGCGGGACGTAAATCGCGCAAGATCGTCGACGGAATCCCCCAGGAAGGATGGTTTGTCTGCGACTTCACCCTGGATGAAATCCGACGATTGGGAGGCATCGCCACCGATCCCGAGCGATCTCGTGATCTGGACGGAAAAGCGCATCTAGCCACTTTCGAGGAAATTCTCGAACTGGCCAAAGCCACCAGAAGTACCGGCCACCCAATTGTGGTCTACCCGGAAACCAAACATCCCACCTTCCACCGAGACCTTGGCATGGCCTTGGAGGATAGCCTGGCGGCGATTCTGCGTCGGGCTGGCTGGACATCTCGCGATGCCCCGGTGATCGTTCAGAGTTTCGAGCCGGGCAGCTTGCGGCGACTGCGGTCTCTTGGATTGAAAACGCGCATGGTCCAACTTCTCGACGCCTCCGAAAATTCCCTGCATACAGGTGAACTCGAATACCGCGCACCCAACCACCGGCCCTTCGAGTGGACTCGCACCGCCGACAGCATCAAATCCTATGCATGGATGACCACCGATGCTGGGCTTGCCTACGTGAAATCCTACGCGGATGGCATCGGGCCATGGAAACGCTACTTGCTTCCTCTCCGCGGGCGAATCGACTCCACCGGGGCGATCATGGATCTCAACGAAGACGGGAAACTGGATGATCGCGACGGGATCCTGCAGGCATCGACAGATCTTGTTCGCAGGGCGCACAGCGCGGGACTGTTCGTGCATCCCTTCACTTTTCGCAACGAATCCCGGCGATTGGCCTGGGACCATCGCGGCGATCCTGCGGACGAGTATCGACGATTCTACGAAATGGGAATCGATGGGCTCTTCACCGATTTTCCCTCGACCGCGATCGCGGCACGAAACCGGATTTCGTCTTCGATCCTTCACACGGCCGATGGCAGGAGGGCGCCAGGATCGGATACCATCGTACTGCTGATCGATTTCCAGTACGATTTCGCCGACCCTCGGGGTGCCTGGCCCGCCCAAGCGCCCCTCGCGCAACAAACAATCGCTGCAGCCCGACAACTCGTCGACACCGCCCGCTCCAGGGGATGGCCCGTGCTGCGGATCGCCAACGAGTTCTCACGCCGGGACTTCTTCGGAAACCTTTTCCGCCGCCAAGCGGCGATCCAGGGAAGCCTGGGCGCCAGGCTGGTCGCCCCTTTCGACAGCCTGGACGGTCCTGTCTTCTCCAAGTCCTCGTCCGACGCTTTCTCTTCCCGGAAATTGTCCGACTGGCTTGCAAACCATCCGGGCTCGACATTGTGGGTGTCGGGATTTTTCACAGAGGGATGCGTCGCTTCCACCACCGGCTCCGCGCTGCGCAGGGGCCACCGGGTCCTTTCCAACCCGAGTCTCTCGGCATCGCCCGACTCCTCTTCCTGGCGCCGCGGATGGCGCCTGATGCTCTCATCAGGACTCCAGCTGGCAACTCTGCCGCCTGACCCGGGACACTGACCGCCGAATCTGGAAGCGGGCGCACCACGGCCTTTCGTGCACTTCCAAACGCGAAAGCGAATAGACCACGCCGTTCAGATTTCCAGAAGATCCCACCCAAACCCATTGACCCGACAACGACTTCACGGTTTAGGTTGGTGGGTATGGGAACCTTCCGCATCACGGAATTGGCGAAACGTTTCGGGCTCGCACGCTCCACGCTCCTGCACTACGACCGCCTCGGATTGCTGAAACCCGGCGTGCGGACCGCCGCCGACTACCGCCTGTACACGGAAGCGGACCTGGTGCGCCTGGAACGGATCTGCGCGTTCCGGGAGGCGGGGTTGGGGCTTGCGGACATCGCCCTCCTCCTGGACAGCGACGGCGAGGAGACCGGCATCCTCGAACGCCGGCTGCGGGAGATCGGACAGGAGGTCGCCTCGTTGCGCGCCCAGCAGCGGGTGCTGGCCGGGATGCTCCGGACCGCGGCAGCAGGCTCCAGCGCCCCCGGGCTCGACGGAGAGCTTTGGCTGGAGCTCCGGAGGGCCTGCGGGTTCGATCGGGAAGCGATGGTGCGCTGGCACCGGGAGTTCGAACGCCGTTCGCCGCGAGGTCACCACGACTTCCTGACCGGCCTGGGCTTGTCGGAGAACGAGGTGGTCCACATCCGGATGTTGACCAAGAACATCGAGGGGAACCAGGAAGCCATGAAGTGCTTCAACGAGCTGTTCGACGAGCTGCCCCGCCAAGGACCGGGGAGCGACGAATCCACCGTGCGGGCTCTGGGTCTCGCGAAGATCGAAGTGTTGAAAGCGAGCAACTCGGGTGTGCTGGAGGCACAGGAGGTCTACGCTCGCTGCCAACTGGAGGCCCAGATGCACCGGTCGCACGCCAAGAGCTACGGATACGCGTTCTTCGTGCTGCGCAAGGAATCTTCCCTATGAGCCTCGAAGACTTCGGATACGACAGCCGGCTCGAAGCGTCGCGACTAGCGAACGGCTACCAGGATCTCGAGATCGGACGCGTGGTGGCCGAACACAGGACGCGCCACATCGTTGCGACAATTTCCGGCGAAGTCGACGCGGAAGTCAAGGGGAGCATCCGATTTTCCGCGACCGCGCGGGCGGACTTGCCCGCCGTGGGCGATTGGGTCGCGCTGGACCGCCCCGAGGCGAGCTCCGCCCTCATCCACGCCATCCTGCCGAGGTCCTCCGCGATCTCCCGGCAAGCCTCCGGGGGATCGGGGGAAGTCCAGGTCATCGCGACCAATGTCGACCACGCCATTCTGGTCCAGGCCATCGACCGGGATTTCAACCTCAACCGGATGGATCGGTATCTGGCCATCTGCCGCGACGCCAGGATCGCACCGGTCGTTCTGCTGACAAAAATCGACCTGATCGATCCCGCGAGGCTCGCGGAAATCCGACGGGAGGCAGAAACCCGGACCGGTGGCGCCCCGGTCCTCGCGGTCACCAGCAACACGCCTGACGGCTATGCCTCGCTGGAAAGCCTGATGGAAAGGGGCAGGACCTACTGCCTGCTGGGTTCGTCCGGCGTCGGGAAGTCCACGCTGCTCAACAGGTTGTCCGGGCGCGAGGTCATGCGCACGGATGCGATCAGCGGCAGCACCGGCAAAGGGCGGCATGTCACCAGCCATCGCGAATTGGTGGTGCTGGACAATGGCGCGATCCTCATCGACAATCCCGGCATGCGGGAAGTGGGACTCGCCCTCGGCGAAACCCGGATCGAATCCGGTCTCGGTCCGATGGCACCGTATGACGGATATTGTCGCTACCGCGACTGCACGCACACCGCGGAGGCCGGTTGCGCGATCCTCGCCGCCCTGGAGTCCGGCCGGATCGACCGATCCGCCTACGAGAACTGGCGGAAACTGGAGAAGGAACGGGAGCACTTCGAATCCACGACCGCCCAGCGGCGCAAGAAGGATCGTTCCTTCGGGAAGATGGTGGATTCCTACAAGAAGACGATGGGGCGTTCGGAGAGGTGAGGTCTACCTACTTTTCCCTGCGTGACGATGCGCTCCACTCTTTACCGGATTTTGTCCATCCTGCTCGCGATCCTTTCGCTTGCCGGACTGTGGCTGGGACTGCGGACCGACGGAAGCCACTCCATCCTTCCCGACACCTCGGCGAAAAGAAGCTGGAACTCCTACGATGATCGTGCTCGTGGGGGCCAATCGCGCTGCGAGGTGATCTCCGAACGGGGCACCTTCCGTGTGGCCGTGCGCAAAGGAGGTTCGGCCGAGGCTTATTGGGGTCTGGAGTGGGGGCCCGGAATCCAGGGCAACTCGCCGCTGGACCTTTGGAAATGGTCCGGCAGCGATTCGCTGGTTTTTCTGTGGCGAGCTCGGCGTGCCAAGCATCAGCGCATCTTCCTGTGCAGTCGCGATCCGCACCTGACCACTCCTTCCGCCCCCTTGTCCCGCAGATACCTGACCGCGGATCTCCCCATCGATCAGGAATGGACGCGCGCGGCGATCGCCGTTTCCGATCTGGAACCTCCCGCCTGGTGGCTGGATCTCCACCCCGGCCTGCCCCAACCGCGCCAAGCCTTCCTCGAAAGCATCCTGGTCCTCCAAGTCGGACCCGCTTCGGGGTTGGAGGGGATCGACGACACCTTGGAGATCGCTTCGATCCAACGTCAAGCGCATTCCGGGATCCCTCCCCTCTTGGCGCTTTCGGTCGCCGGTCTATTGGGGGCTCTCGCGCTATTCATTTTCTCCGGTCGTCGCTCGGCGCCCATGCCGGCTCCCGTTTCTGCGCCCGCCATCCCCTCCCTCGAGCCTCGTCCGCTTGCCGTGCCACCTCCGGATCTCGAACGGTTGCATCGCTTCCTCAGCGACAACTACTTCCGGGAGAACCTCGACCTAGCCACCGTGGCCGCGGAGCTTGGCCTTTCCGAGCGCCGTGTCACGGCGTTGTTCAGTGCCACCGGGGATAGCTTCAAGTCGATCCTGAACCAACTGAGGCTCCAGGAAGCCCGTCGCCTGCTCCTGGAAACCGACCTCCAAGTCTCGGAGATCGCATTTAAGGTGGGCTACGGCAACATCAGTCACTTCAACCGGACCTTCCGCGAACGCTTCCAGACTTCCCCGGGCTCGTTACGCAGCGCTTTGCGGAACCCCCAAGATCCTGTGCATAATCCGTCTTCCGCCTATAACAACAAGGATTCAACGGACAACGTCTAAGCGAGAGGCGCCTTTGGAGTGGATCGTTGGATTCAACCCTGGAGGTGTTCCATGCTGACGCTCATACCCCTTTGCCTTGCCGCGACGACGCTCGGCCAATCTTCGTTGATCCGCGTGAACCAGGTGGGGTACGCAATGAAGGGCCCCAAGCTCGCCGTCCTGTTGGCTCCCACCGATACCGTCCGGCTGCTCGGACCCCACAACGAGGTGGCCTGGAAGGGGGTTCCCTCCGATCCTTTGGATTGGGCCGAAGCCGAGGAAACCGGACAGCTAGTGGATTTCAGCTCCTTCAGGACGCCGGGTACCTGGCGACTGGAGGCAGGAAGCGAGGCCTCGTGGCCGATCGTCATCCAACGCGCGCCCTGGGAGCCTCTGCTCAAGGGCCTGATCAAAGGCCTCTGGTACAACCGCGCCAGCTACGCCATCCCCAGCGGATACGGCGGGCAATGGTCTCGCGCGGCAGGCCATCCCGACACCGACGTGCGCGTCCACAGCTCGGCGGTGGGCCCGGTACGCACCACCGCTTCGCGCATCCGGTCCCCGGGAGGCTGGTACGATGCGGGCGACTATGGCAAGTACCTGCCGAGCGCGGCCATCTCCACCTGGAGTCTTCTGCACCTGTACCAGCAATTTCCCTCCTACCTGGACACCCTAGACCTAGGCGTTCCCGAACACCCCCAGATCCAATCCGACCTGCTGGACGAGGCGGTTTGGAATCTTCGCTGGATGCTCTCGATGCAAGATCCCACCGATGGCGGCGTGTACCACCGGCTCACCACCACCGGGTTTCCCAGCGATGCCACGATGCCCGATGCCGACCGGGGCGCGCGCTACGTGAGCCAAAAGAGCACCGCCGCCGCCTTGGATCTGGCCGCCACGGCCGCCAAGGCCTACCGGGTCCTCCGCGACCGTTCGCCCGCTCTTGCCGATTCTTGTCTCCACTCGGCGCAGGCTGCCTGGAACTGGGCACGTCGGAATCCGACGCAGTATTTCCTTCCCGACTCCATCAACGAACACTTCTCGCCTTCGATCAGCGCCGGCCCCTACAGCGACCAGAACGTGTCCGACGAGTTCGATTGGGCCGCCTCGGAATTGATGCTGGCCACCGGCCAGGACAGCTTTTCGCTCGCCGTGCGCCTGGGCGATCGTGTCGCACAAAACCGCCGCGCTCCGATGATCGACTGGGGGGATGTCCGCAGCTTGGGGCTGTTGTCGCTTTCCCTTGAAAAGGCGAAGATCCCCGCCAGCGCGATAGATCTTGGCGAGGCGGCCGGCGACATGATCACGATGGCAGGGCGCGCCATCCGGAAGGTCCGACTCGAAAACGGATTTCACCTGCCGGAAGCTCCCTACAAGTGGTCCTCCAACACGGTGTTCGCCAACAACGGGATTCTTTGTTGGAGCGCCTGGCGAATCACCGGCGACACCAGCTTCCAAAGCGCCGCCATCGACATGCTGGACTACCTGCTGGGACGAAACGCCACCGGCTACAGCTTCGTCACAGGATTTGGAGGACTCACGCCGATCCACCCCCACCATCGCATTTCCAGCGGAGACGCGGTGGACGCGCCGGTCCCGGGCATGCTCGTGGGAGGGCCCAATCCCGGACAGGAAGACGCCTGCGCCGGGTACCCCTCCAAGCTCGCCCCGAAGTCCTATGTGGACGCGTCCTGCAGCTACGCCAGCAACGAGCCGGCCATCAACCAGAACGCCGCCTTGATCCTGTTGGCGGGTTCGCTTTCCGCGGAGCTCGCGGATTCCGGATCCACCTCGCGCCGAACGCACCCAAGGCCGCTGACTCTCTCGGTATCCATCCACTCCGCACGGTTGCGCGTACAAATTCCGTCACCAGATGATCTCGAGGTGGAAGTCTTCGGCGTGGATGGCCGATCCCGCGGACCCAGCACCGGAGCCAACGGAACGATCGAACTCGCGATGCCCCACAGCGGAGTATGGCAGATCCAAGCGAGGTCGGCGGGAAAGACCTGGGGCGCACGGGTGACCGTGCCGTGAAGGAAGGTAGCGGAGGCTTCCTTCGGCCAGCGCCTGATTTCAGCAGGAGGGTGGAAGGTGCACGCGGAAGACCGCGCCCTCGCCGGGCCGTCCGGTCGCCTTGATGGTGCCGCGATGTCGTTCCACGAGACGAGCGACATGGCTCAACCCGATGCCGAACCCCTCGAACGCTTCCCCGTGGAGCCTGCCGAAAGGACGGAACATCCGTTCGCTTTCTTCCGGGGCGAATCCGGCTCCGTTGTCGCGGACCTCGAACCAATCGCCATCGGTCTCGCTCGCCCCGGCAAGCTCCACCCGGGCGGCGGGATTGTTCCTGGAATACTTGAGTGCATTGGCAAGCAGATTCTGGAGGATCAGCCGCACCATGGGCGCATCGCCGTGCACGGCAAGATCGTTGGCGACTACCGTTTCGGCGCCGAACACCTGTCCGGCCGCGCGCAGCTCCTCGAGGACATCCCGCGCCATCGCCGACAGATCGATGCGCTCCTTGCGCGGTTGGGCGTCGCGATGGGAAGCCATGTACAGGATGGTCCGGATCAGCGTCGCCATGCGATTGGCGGAAGCGGCGACGATGTCCAGGTGGGTGACGTGTTCTTCTGACAGATTTTGGGAGGCTTCCTCCTTCAAGATCTGTGTGAATCCCAAGATCGCGTGCAACGGGGTGTTCAGATCGTGGCTGACGGTGTACGAGAACCGCCGCAGGTCTTCCACCGCCTGTTCCAGCTGCTGTGTCCGAAGCGCCACCTTGATTTCCAGCTGGCTGTTCAGCTCGGCGAGCTCGGCCACGTGGACGGCGTCCTTGTGCGCCAATTCCATCCGGGTGCGCAGGAGGTTGCGCTGGAAATACAGGAGCGGGATCAGCGGAAACAGCAGAATGAAAACCAACAGCGCCGAGCGGCCCAGGCAGCGCGCCAGCAGGTTGGGATAGTCGTCGAGCTTGATGTCGGCGGCCAGGATGTAGCGGACCCCGCCGGGCGACAGCCTCGGGATGAACACCGAATAGAAACTATCCCAGATGTTGGTGTAGCGCGCGTACCGTTGGCTTTGGTCCCGCGACTCGAAGGCCCGCAAAAGTTCCTGCGGGGCTTTGGGGTAGGGGTTGTAGAAGCGGCTGGGAGTGCCGCGCAGCGTGTCGTCGCGGGTTTCGTTGCTCACCACGAAAAACACATTTCCTTCCATCTGCACCATCGAGTAGACGTATTCCACCCGCAGCTGTCGCGCGAAGCGATTGAGCTCCTCCACCAAGCGTGCGTAGTCCGCTGGTGCGATCGGTTTGTCTGGGGTGTAACGGTCGTGGAAATCACGTCCCAGGATCTGGTCGAGCGCATACCCCGCCGCCTGCATGGACGCATCGATGCGCTGGCGCTCCCGGGTCCGCTCGAATCCGAACTCCACGATGGACAACGAGGAGGTGGCCAGCAGGTACAAACCCACCAGAGCCCAAAATAGCCGCGGACTGGTAGGGTCCGATGTCCAATGGCGTGGGTGGAGCCATCGCTGCCAACCACCCGAGGTTTCCACCGGATGCGCTGGAGGCTTGGAGCCGTTGGGCGATGGCGAGGGAATCGAAGTCATGTCCACAATCTATTCGGTTGGCGCCATCCCCGTCAGGTTTTTGGGCATTGGGATCCTCTCCCGAAGTCCTGGCCGCGACCGGAAGCCACAAGTCGCCCTTGGTACCCGGGGCGATGCGGAACTTGCGGAAGTCGCTTTTGCCTGACTCGCCCATCTTCGCGAAGGTGGCTCCCTTGTCCTGGGATTTGATGGTCCCAGACAGGGCACGACTGGAGAAATCCTATTATGAGACCTCGAAACCCGATCAAGGATCGCCACCCCATGTGCCGCTACGCGATGGTGAAATACAAACCTCACTATGCTTGCTTTTCCTGCCGGAAAACGTTCAAGCGCATGCTCATGCACGACATCAATCGCGACGACAAGCGCACGCGCGACGCCAAATGCCCCGATTGCGCCGGAACCGTAGCGGACATGGGGAAGGATTTCAAGGCCCCCAAACGCACCGACACCAAGGCCTGGAGCCACTTGGAAAGCCTATACTCCGCAGGGATCACCTTCCACTCCTGCGGGTGCTCCGGGCCTGGATACATCCCGCGCAACCGGGAGGACTTGGTTGCGCATCTTGCCAGCATGCTCGCCGAGTACCAGAAGCACCTGACTTTCTGGAGATCGCACGAGCCTCCTGCAAACCGCGCGGAAAGCGACCGGGATCGCCATGTGAACTGGTTTGAAATCACTCAAATTCCCCGCGAGCGAAGAACCCCGAAAGACCGCATTTCCAACGAAGAAGCCAAGCGGTATTGGTTCGAGCGGATCGCCGCAGTAGAGGCCAAGCTCGCTCTCCTCTAAACGGCTTGGACTCGGTCGCGTCGGGATCGAGGGTTCAGAGCATTCCGAGTTTCAGGCCCAGGGCGATCTGGTGGGACATCATGTTCGAACTCGAACTCGCCGCGCCATCGAGGTCGCCGTTGGCCTTGTAGCTGGGCTGCGATCCGGTGAGCGCGAATTTGCCCTGGAGGGTGACCGCCAGATTGGGAAGGATGTCGTACGAAGCCCCCGCAATCAGATTGTGGGTGGACAGGACCGCGGCATCGGAGGTCTTCACGTCGGAGAGTTTCGAGGGCGCCCAGACGATGTCGGCGGTTCGGGTCGAGATGGTCGACAGGCCCAGCAGCGTGGTGGTCCGCTTGGTCTCGGACGTTCCTCCGATGGGCATATCCCATTCATATCCTGCCTTCACCCGGAATCGTTCGCTGATCCGGAAAACCGGCTGGATCTTCAAACCCACGCTCACCTGGTCGATGGTGTGCTCTTCCAGGTTGGAGCCCAGGATCCCGGCGTCGATGGTGTTTTCGAAACTGTTCCTGTCGTACAGGAAAGAGACACCTCCCTCCAACCCGAATTGGACGTTGACGGGAACCGTCAGGGTGGGCCCGATCGCCAACCCGAAGCTGGGCTTGGCTTGCGGACTGCCAGTGACCAACCCGGCTCCCAGGTCCTCGCCCAAGGAGAGGACGTTGTACCCGATCAGGCCTTCGAAGCCGATCTTCACGGGCGCGGCGAAACAGAGGCTTGTCGCGAAGGCGATCAAGGGAAGTGACTTGTTCATGGGACGACTCGTTTCTTGAGGTGCGCCGATCATGATCGGAATCCGACCACCCGCGAACGGACGACGACACCGCTATCCACATACAAAACACACAAGCGAGGTTTGCGTGTCCGGGCCAAATGACGCCTGGCCGGGAACAAAATACCTTTCCATTTCTGCCCGCGAACTCGACTGCGATCGCCGGGAGTGTTGTGCCCCCCCCGAAGACCAGGAGCGAGACCATGGAGCCATCCGATCCCTACACGACAGCCTTGGCCATCCGCCAGACCCACTTGCCGGCGCGACGCGACAGCGCCTATTTGGTGGCAGGCGATGGGGCCGTGCTGCCGGATCGATGCGTCAAATGCAATGCTCCCGGACACCACCGGCAGGTGTACAAGTTCACGTGGCACAAACCCTGGCTGTTTGCTTTGGCCTTTGCCAATCCGATCGTCTACATCTTGATCGCGCCGTTTTTGCGGGAAAAGCTGTTTCTGGAATTGTCCTTGTGCCAGGCACATCGCTCGAAACGACTTCGTGGATGGATCATCCTCTCCCTCGGAGTGGTCCTCGGGCCTATCCTACTGATCCTCGGGATACGAGAGGAAAACGCGCTGGTGGTTGTCGGCGTCCTGGTTTTTCTGGTGGGACTCGTGGTGGGTCTGAAATACTCCAGCCTAATCGCTCCCGACCTCATCCAAAGCGGGGCGGGCAGGTTTGTCGGTTGCGGATCGGAATTCCTGGAAACCCTCGGAAACACGGATTCCACGGAGCTCCGCTCGGAAACATGATCCCTGCCGCCAGGAAATCACGATCCGTCATTTTCTGTCAGTGGCAGCCGTTTGAACAGACGAACGGACCTGCATCCTTGAACACGTACCAGAGGAACAGCTGGAGGGGAGAACTGACTACATCCGCCGGGACCGCAACCAAAAACCAAGGCGACTTCCGGACCGCGTATGCCTGCTGGCATCTCCTATCGTAGCGATTGGTGTACACATCGAGTGGCAGCCAATATGCTTGTCCATGCCTCTGCACCAACAGGCTGGCTTGTTGCGACAACATGGGCATGCCGGTATCCGCGACTTCCTCCTTGGGTATCGGGATGCGCAAGAATACGCTGGGATGACTCCCCTCCAGATCCGAGGGGAAAAATCCTTCGGGGGATTCTCCGACCACCACCTCGAGAGTGTCGCTCAATGGTGCCGGCGTCCCCATGGCGTTCGGAGAAACTCGACGCGGTTCATCGGAAAGAACCAATCCATCCAAATCCAGGTACATCGGACGGGATTCGGCATCGAACCGATATCGATTGATTTTCCCGACCCTCGGGCAGAGTTGGACGCGATTCCCGGAGGCAGGCTTCACCAGGACCATGTGCTCTCGGCCTCTGGAGCTCTTGATGTCGTCGATGAGCATGGAGCTGAAACACCCCTCCAATCCCAGCGGGAGGAGGAACGCCAAAACGAGCCTTTTCAAAGCCTCCCTCCGCTTTCCATGCGATGGGTGCTCAGGTCGATGCGAAGGGTGTCCGCGCGCTTTCCGTTTTGGGTGTCGCTTCGGATCTCCACCAGGAGGTTTTTTGATTCGTTAGGCTTCCATGCATGGGCGATCAGCCACGGCAATGGCGCCTCCCCGGATGAGCTCCAGCTCGGCGAAGCCATCGCGGCTCGCAATTGCGGAGCCATTCTTCGACTCCATTCCACTGGATCTTCCTGGCCGATGCGAAGGATGCGGGAACCGATATCCCATTGGCCATTTTCCGTCGGGATCCGAGATGCATTTTCCGCCAAAACGGGAAGGATCAGGCTATCCAAGGACTCGAACTCCCGCTCGCGCGCGTGGATGGCTCCGAGACGAATTACGAATACCGGAGGCCGCCCTTTGCAGGCATCGAACCGAAGCCATCCTTCCAGCTCGTAGCCGAAATCTCGCAAATCCGGACCTCGAAGGATTGCTCGCACAAGCGAATCCATCGCCTCCAAGGCATCCGGAGGTCGATTCCAAATCAACTGTTTGAACTCCTGCGCACACGGGCTTGGCACATGGCGCTGGTGCCAGACCGGCAACCGCCCGACGTCGATCACGGAGCGCGAAGGCGCGCACGCGACAAATATTGACGCCACCGCCGACCATTGGATCCATTTCAGGCAAACGCGGAATCGAGGGGGGAGCATGGGAGGAAATAGTAGCCTCGGCTCGGATGGTCGCTGCAGGAAAGCCAGGCGTTGCGACCCGATCCGCCTAGCGCTTGACGTCAACCACAACCGCCGAGCCGCCTCAGGTGCAGCCGCCCGGGCACCCCATCGGCCAAGACCCGCCCTTGAAGAGCCCAAGACTCACCAGCAATTCCAGCGGCCACATCACGACATCCAACGGAACGGCGAGCAGAAGGAACGTCGAACGCTCCAAGGCATGGGCGCGATCGCGTGCTTTCTTGAATCGCTCGGTCCGGATCGCGAGCTTGCGCCAGCGAGCTTCTCCATCCAGCCAATACCAGATCTCCAACGAAGGCGCGGAGAGCACCTGCAGCGAGTCGGCGCCCATCGCCGGCCCACCCTTCGGGTAGCGGATCAACACGCTTGGATTCTCTCCTGCCAGATCCGAAGGGAAGTAGCCTTCCGAAGAGGTCCCCATCACCACTTCGATCTCCTTGCCGAACCGGGCCGGCGAATGAGCTCTGCCCGTCTCCGAACGGATCGGCTCGTCGCTCAATTCCCATCGTTCCAGATCCAGGTACAATGGACGGTTTTTGGCATCGATGCGGTAGCGATCGACATCTCCCATCCTGGGACACGTCCGGGATCGCAACTCCGACCCCGACCTGACCTCCACCGCATCGTCCCGCCCAGGGGAAGTCATCATCTGGTCGACCACGATCGAAGTCGCGCAGCCTTCCAGCCCGCCAATCAGAAGGCATGCCAGCAGGATTCTTCTCATTGCCGCCTCCCGAGGGAAAGCCTGTGCGCGAGAGGATCGACAAGGATCGTGTCCCGCAGCCCGGCTCCATTCACCCGCATGTCCAGCTCGATGGACAGCTCCCGGCGATCGTTCGACCTCCATGCGTTGGCCAGAAGCCAGGACATCCGCCGCCTGCTGGGTTCGATCCGACCCGACTCGTCCGATGCCAGCCGCACCAATGGAGCGATCCGGGCGCTCCATGGCGTGATCGCTTCCTGTCCGATCAGGACAATCCTGGCCTCCGCGCTCATTTTTGACGTTCCGACAGTCACGTTCAAGACACTGTCCGGCAAGCCCGGGAGCACCAAGCTGTCCAACGGATCGAATGTTTCGCCGCTCCCCTCGAGATTTCCCAGACGAACGACCACGACGGGCGGACGAGCCCCGCATACATCGAATCGCAATGTTGCGTTCAGCCGTTTTCCAAAACCCTCCAAGGTGGGGCATCCCAGCCGATGGAGCACCACGGAATCCATTTCCCAGCATCGTGAGGGCCAATCACCACTCACCCCAACCACGAACTCCCGCGGACATCGGCTTGGAACGTGGCTCTGTTTCCACTGCGGCCAGCCACCGACGTCGATCACGGAACGCGAGGGCGCACACGCGACAAATATTGACGCCACCGCCGACCATTGGATCCATTTCAGGCAAACGCGGAATCGAGGGGGGAGCATGGGAGGGAATAATAGCCTCCGGTCGAATAGCCATTGCGCCGTTGGAGAAAATCAAAAGGCCCGCCGGAATCGCTTCCGACGGGCCTTCGCACAGAGGTTCGTTCGGGTTTATCCCAGAACGACTTCGACGGTGTGCTCGCCGGAGGTGAACAAGGGCGCCACGTTGCCCTCAACAGCTTTGCCGTCGACGACCATGGACTTCACGCCCTTGGAGATCTTGGAGGGGTTCTTCACCGAGATCTTGTAGGTGGCGCCGCGCCACTTGCGGACGATCTCGAAGGAGTCCCAGGCCTTGGGGATGCAAGGATCCACCACCAGGCCCGCAAACGAAGCGCGCACGCCGCAGATGTACTGCGTGGCGGCCTGGTAGGTCCAGGAGGAGGTGCCGGAGAGCCAGGCGTTGCGCCCCAATCCGAACTGCGGATGCTCGTCGCCCAGGATATTCTGGGGATAGCAGTACGGCTCGGACTCGAACTCGTCCAAGATCTCGTTTTTGGCGGCCGGATTGATCTGGGTGTAGTACTGGAACGCGCGATCGCCGTTGCCCACGATGGTTTCGGCGATCATCACCCAAGGATTGGCGTGCAGGAAGATGCCGCCGTTTTCCTTGGCTCCGGGAGGATAGGTGGACACGCCGCCGAGCTTCGGATCAAATCCCTGGTAGCCGGGCCACGAGAGCTTGATGCCGTTTTTCGTGTTCATGATGTCGAATGTGCTCTGCAAGGCGGTGAGCGCGCGCTCGCCTTCGGCGAAACCGGAGATCACGGGCCAGCTCTGGCCGTTGGTGTAGAGCTTGCCGTAGGTGTTCTCGTTGGAGCCGATGGGGTTGCCCTTCTCGTCGAAGTAGCGCTTCCACCACTTGCCGTCCCACGTCACGTCGTTGACGATCTTCTTCATCTCGGCGTAGTACTTGCGGAACTCGGCGGCTTCGTCGGCCTTGCCAGTGGTTTCCGCCACGTCGATGGCCTCCACGAGCGCCTTGCCGAAGAGGTTGGCGTTGAACATGGATTCCGCGCCGGTGGGCAGGTTGACCGTGTCGTTCCAGTCGGCGAAGCCCAGCAACGGCAAGCCGTGCTGGCCGCGGTTGTTCCAGGTGAAGCGCAGGCTGCGGCAGATGTGCTCCCAGACAGATCCTGTCTCAAGGGCCTTGCCGGTGTGCTTGTCCTTGTCGTAGAACGGAATCGCCTTGTCCAGGAAGGCCAGGTTTCCGGTCTCCTTGAGGTAGCCGGCCACGGTCAGCACGATCCACAGGTGGTCGTCGCCGTAGAACTTCGGACGATCTTCCTTCTCGCGGGAGTCGCCTTCGTTGGCTTCCATGGTGGAGGGGAAGTACTGGTGCATGGCCGAGCCATCCACCTTCTGCACCGACAGCAGGTTTTCCGCCAGCACGCGGGCTTCTTCCGGCATGTGGCTCATGACGCCCAGCAGGTCTTGCGAGGAGTCGCGGAAGCCGATGCCGCGGTCGGAGCCGTAGCCAAGCTGGTAGAGCGACAGATACCGCGACCAGTTCTTGGTGGTGTGGCACTGGCGGGGGTTGTGGACGTTGACCATCGAGTTGAAGGAGGCGTCCGGAGTCTTGATCTGCACGGCCTGCAGATAGCCCGCCCAGAAATTGGCAAGCTCGGCGAAGGCGGCATCCACATTGGCCAGATCGCGGTACTTGGCGATGGAAGCCTTGGCGGCGTCGATCGACTGTTCCTTGCCCAGCTGGGTCACCACGCGGTAGGTGGCGCCGGTGGCGAGCGTGCCCACCGCGAACTGTTCGGCGGCCAGGGTGTCGCCGCGAACACAGAGGGAGCTGGAGAGCTTGTCTTCCAGAAGCGACAGGGGCTTGGCGAACGAGCCCATCTCGTTTTGACCGAGGAACTTGCGGCGATCGGTCTCGAAGCTCGCGCAGGGCTGGTTGGCGGTGAAGTAGTTCACCTCGAAGTCGCGCTTCATGAACGCGTACTGCTCCAGCACCACGTGGCCGGCAGGCTCGACGTGAGCCTTCGTGGTCATGGTCTGGGGCACCCAGTCGGCGTTGGTCAGGTGCTTGAGCGCGTCGAAGTGGCTGAACTCGTACACGGGCACGATGTCCACGGTGACGGGCGCACCGGTGTTGGTGACCTGGATGTCCTGCAGGAGCACGGACGAGCCGGTGGGCACGAACACGGTGATCTGGATCTTGAGACCCTTGTACTCCACGTTCCAGCGGCTGTAGGACAATCCCACGTGGCATTCCCACTTGTCCATGGGAACCAAGGTGGGGGTCACGAAGGGCGAGAAGATCTCGACCTTGCCCGCGGCGTCCTTGACCTTGAAGTAGATGGTGGAGCCCTTGAAGTCGGAATTGGGCATCCAGGCCAGGTACTTGGTGATGCGGTTGAGCGCCGGATCGCCCTTGCAGATCAGACTGCCGCCGGTGGTATCCACGATGCCGCCGAACGCGAGCGTTCCGACATAGTTGCACCACTTGATCGGAGTGGCAGGATTGGTGACGACGTATTCCTTCTTGGCGTCGTCGAAGTAGCCGTACTTGGACATGGCGATTCTCGGATGTGTGGAGTGGACTGGAGGGATGGTGGGTTCGGCGGCGCCCTAGACGGACGCCAAGGAGTCGTTGATGGCGAAGAAGCCCTTGAGGAGGGTGTGGTTCTTCGTTTCTGACAAAATCAGCCTGGCCGCCTGCACGTAGCGCAGTTCCACCGAAAGATGGTCGCGGCTCATGCAGTTGAGAAACGGCCCTTCCGGGTGCAAGGTGGGCCGATTGTGGTTGGCGATCAATTGATCCAGCGCTTCGATCTCGCTGACCAGATGCTTTTCATGGCGCTTGAGCTCCAGCATCACCTGGTGGGGCGCCAGCGCATCCAGATAGGCGAACCCCAGCGTGCGCGGATCGTCGTTGAACCCGGTGAGGTGGCGGACCACTTCCTGGGCCAAGGTCTTGCGCCCTTTTTCCGCGATCGTGTAGATGGTCCGTTCGGGCCGATTGCCTTCGCGATCGGCCCTGCCTTCGATCTGGCTGGACTTTTCCAGCCTCTGCAAGCGCGCATACACCGTGCTGGTGCTGATGCGTGCCCAACGGTCCATGCCGCGATCCCGAATCAAGGTCAGGATGTCATACCCCGAAGCGGGCTTTTCTGCCAGCGCCCCCAGGAGGACCAGATCGTAGCGATTTGCGGCCGGTTGCCGTTTTGTCATGTGGAGTATTCCAATGTAGAATATTCCCTTAAAATCCGCAAGTGGATTGTGTGAGCAGACACTACCGCCCAAAGCCTTGCCGCGCAAGGTGTTGGGCAACGGAAAGAGATGCCTTTTCGCTAAAACCGCATCCCTTGATCGTGTACTAACATTCTTGATGGAAACTCCTTGCCTGCGGATCTTGCCCCTTTTGCCGCAGCTTCGGCCTCCCCCCCTTTCTCCCCAGGTATCCAGCGCATGCCTTCCTCGTTTCGCCCCAGTGGATCCAGCGAACCCGAGCTGATGAAGCAATCGACGGCTCGCCCGCCGTCCGGAGACATCGACTTCTCCAAGCTCGCCCCGAAACGGTCTGGCGCAGCACCTGCCAAGAAAGCCGTCTACGACACCAGCGCCTATACCGCCACCTTGCGGGAGGAGGACCCCTGGCCTGATGAAGAACTTGCGGGTACGGCCAAGGTCGCGAAGCTGGAGCTTTCCGCTTGCCGCTTCACAAAACCCGCAACCGACCTTCACTTCAACCAGCCGACTCCCGTGCAATGCGATTTCCGCTTCTTGGAATCAACCGGGGCCGCCAACATCGATTTCCAATTGCAGTTTCGCTACCTGGATACCGATGCATGGTCGAACCTTCCTTCCCGCGTCTCGGCGGCCACCACCGGCGCGAGCGGCACCGTCTCTGCCCAGATCGAGCTGACCTCCCCGAAAGCCGTGGAGGAATCCGGCAAGCTGGTGCAGTACCGCGTTGTGGCCAGCTCCGCGAGTGCCACACGGCCAGAAGAAAGCCCCAAGGTCGAGCTCAAGTACAAGGTGCTTGTGCCGTACGTGGGCACCCCCGAAATCACCCACCCAACGGATTCGCACCTACCCACAATCGGGGCGCACAACGAGTTCGGGCGGGCGATGGCGACTCTGTTGCAAAAATTGTCCACCTATCCGCCGGGCAGCGCCGACATGGCCGTCTCATTCGGGTTCGCCAGCGCCGACGCCGTAGGTGGCTCGCGGAAATTCGCCGACGTGCGAGCCCGCGCGATCAAGGCGATCCTGCGACGCGATGTCGCTGCCTGGAAGGAACTGGGAAAGACCGAGTTCAAGTTGCGGGACATCCAGTACTTGCTCTCGGAGTTGGCGAAGAACCACAACTGGAATTGCGACCCCGGCAAGGTGGATGGAGCCTCCGGACCCTCCACCTCCGCCGCTCTCAATGGCTTCCAGAAGGAATGCAACCATCGCTTCAAGACCAGCTACTCCATCGATGGGAAACTTGGCGGCCAGACATGGGAAGGCGCGCTCAAGGTCTACTGTTCGATGGTACGGGCCGCGCGCGGAGAAGATCCATCCGCGGCCGCGGACTGGCCCTTGCCGGACTTTCCCGCTTCGGGAACCCAGGGCGCCTATTCCAACGGCAGCGACTTTCCCGATCCTCCGGGAAGAAGTGCCGAAATCTGTCTCTTCCATCCGGTCGACGTTCCCGCACTGGCCAGCCCGCCCGCGAGCGGAGCCGTCACCAAGGCGGAAAACCCCGTCGAAGACCCGGAAAAGTTCGAGAAGAAGAAGCTCGATCTGGTCAAGGACCCGGACGAACCCTCGCCGGATCGCAAGGTGCTCCACTTCCTGCACGACAACTCCAAGCTCCGCAAGCAATACGTGAACCTTGGCGGCAAACCGGAATTCGGCCATGTCGTGGAGCTGGAAGTCGAAGTGGATCCCGGCGTCCGGGTGGTCCACTGGAAAGCGATTGCAGCAAAGGGCAATTCGAAGCGAAACTCCCCGGTGGTGGGGTGGATCGACGACGGAAAGAAAACGGCAACGCCGATGTCCGGCGGCAGCGCCACCTGGACCAGTCCAGCCAGTGGCGGAAAGGCCAAGGCGAAGTTCTGCGTGGGTCTCGCGGGCGGGGATGAATTCACCATCGAGGCTGGTCCATCCGCAGGCGTATGCGACATCCGCCAAAAGATCGTGACCTGGCGCCGACTCTGGTATACGCTTACCTACGGCAAGGGCTCCAAGGTCCCGAGCATGGCGCTCTCCCAGAACAAGGCCCGCGACGTCTTCATCGAGCTGGTGGCGGAAACGCCCATCGTGCACGAGCTGTTCCCGGCGGGGAAGGTGTATGTGGGAAGGCACAATTTCAACGAACTGGGGAAGCTGTTCCACCCCGTGCATGCCGGAAAATGTCTCCAGATCATCATCTGCGACTTGCAGGTGGATGGGGTGGACGTGTACGGCAATCCAATCATCGTCACCCATCCGATCACCATGAAGTCGAGCACGGAAGACATCGATCTGCAGGATTTCGACGAGACAACCATCGTCTTGAATCCTCCGGTGGTGGCAGGACGTCCATTGATCGTTTCTTCTTCGTGGAAAAACCTCAGAACCAAGGCCAAGGGCTCATTCACGATAGACCCCGCCGCCAGATCCCCGTCCGTCGGATTGATGTCTTCAAGAGCTGGAGGGCCTAGTCTGTACAAGCTTGAGCTCCCACCCGGCGCGATTTCTCCGGGAGACACAGTCGAGGCGAGCCTCACGCTCTCCGCGTCAGACGGACCTTACTGTGGCGATGGCTCGCATGCGCCTCAAATTGTCATTCAATATTCGCCTGATGCACGTGTCGTGAGCGGCACGATCGTCCACGAAATGGGCCACCTGATCAATATGGTTCCCTATGAAGGCTACTACCATGCTCCATCAGGGTTCAAAATCGGCGACCATCCATTCCGCTACATCAAGCATGGAGGAAGCGGCTCCCACTGTTCATGGAAAGCGAAGAAAGGCCAAGATGGAAAAGCCAATCCGATCTGGATTGATGGTCATTGCGTCATGTTCCATGCTGACGCTGACACAGTGCCAGCGGACTTCTGCGACACCTGCGCCACTTTCGTCAAGGCCCAGTCCCTCCTCTCCTTCAGTGATCTCAAAGGCTGACCCGATGGAATTCGAATTCTTCAAACAATTCACGGATGACGACTTTTTCTCGAACAACCTCATGGCCGGCTTGGAGGAAGCCATTCTGGATCTGGATGACAGCTCTGCGATCCGATTGGGTGGCCCTCGCATCTGGGATCCTTCGAAGCAGGATTCGTACAGGGCACTGACTGGTTTCAAGCTCCAGGCAGGCATCCATCGCGCTTTCCTGCCAAAACAGCGAGCCGAAATGATCCTGATCGATCTGGCTACCGGCTCGACGTCAATGGAAGGGTTCGAGGCTTCTGGAAAATCCGCATCTGGAAATCAGGCGCCTACGGAAACGATGACGACAGCCGTCAAGTGTGCACGCAGGTCGATTCGGTTTCCTAGCTCGAAGTTTCTCGGACCCTGGGGTACTTGGCGATTGTTCGTCTTCTCGGGGAAGATCCTGTCCAACCCTCTGGACTTCGAGACGGGACATCGCGAGCTGACCGAGAAGGATCGCCAGATCCCTCCGCATCTGCTTCGGGCTCCGACCGACCAGGAATTGTCATCACAGGTTTTCGCCCAGCGACCCGCTTCCCCCCAATTGAATGCCCCGGGGATCGCGTTCTTGCAGGAAGCGGGCGAAACCTCGGTCGATGCGAGACGCTGGATGTATCCGCTGGATCTCACCCTCTTCGTAGCAGACGACTTCCCTCCCCAACAGCATTGGATCCCCGTGCGCCTGCTCTTCGGATCGGACGTGAATTGGGCAAACCACAGCATGGAGATCCTGATCCCCAAGGAGCGCACGACCAAGGTGGAAGGCGGACTTGTAGGGCACTACACGCTGGACCTGGCGCCGCTTCTGATCGATTCGTCCACGGGAATACCAGTGCAGCCGAAGGAATGGTACCTGACGGCGATCTGCAAAGGGGTGATCGCCGAGCCGCAAGCGCTGACGATTCCTGTTAGGTAGATGGAGATGAGGGGGATTCGATTCCTGACGACAGCGTTTGCAGCAGCCTCCACGCTGATGCTAACACAGTGCCAGCGGACTTCTGCGACACCTGCGCCGCCCCCGTCGAAGTCCAAGCCATCCTCCCCTTCAACGATCTCGAAGGCTGACACCATGCCCATTTCGTATTTGGAGTCATTCCAAGATTCCGATTTCTTCGCTCACAAGGAGATGTCCGCTTTGGGTTTTTCCATGCTGGAAACGCCAGACACCTCCTCGATGGTGCTCGGCGGCCCGAAGCATTGGAATCCAGTCGAACATCCGGCCTTTCCAATCATCGTGGGGATCAAAACCCACTCTTCTCTCCCCCAAGGCTTCAATCCTAAGCGCAGAGGATCGCTCTACCTGGCCAATCAAAGAACTGGAAAGCTGATCAAAGTCCCGCTCGCGGAGCGTGAAAAACAACCCTCAACTCCCGCTCCCTCGGGGACTCGTCCCGAGTCGACCACTGCGAACCAAAGATGGGTGGATCTTCCGAAGGAACTGTTCGAAGGTGCGCCGGCTGATTGGATTGTCTTTGGGTATTCCGGCAAATTCATATCAAATCCACTTAAGATCCATGCGGGAACCCCTGGCCTCGACCTTCAGGCGGATCCATCCTGGCAAGCGCTTCACCTGGCGCCACAGACGCGTCCCGACCTCATTTTCACGCAGCTTCCGTCCAGCCCCTCCCTGAATGGGCAGGGCATCCAGGTTGTCGTATCGAAGGAACCTCTCATCCTTGAAGGTCGGCGTTGGAATTTGCCTCTTCTCGGATCCTTCCTCGTCCCGGATGACTCCTCGTTCCATGGCCAGTGGATTCCGCTGGAACTGCTGTTCGGTGCAGATGTCCCGAATTCCAACCACTTGCTGGAACTCCAAATCCCCATCGGACTCATCGATCGCAAGGATGGATTCCTTTCGGGTCACTTCGCTCTTGATCTCTCTTTGCTTTCGATGGATCCTGGATCTGGAAAGTTCAATCCACCCAAGGAATGGTACCTGACGGCGATCTGCAAAGGGGTGATCGCCGAGCCGCAAGCGCTGACGATTCCTGTCAGGTAGATGGAGATGATGGGGATTCGATTCCTGACGACAGCGTTTGCAGCAGCCTCCATCCTGATGCTGACACAGTGCCAGCGGACTTCTGCGCCCCCTGCGCCGCCCTCGTCAAAGCCCAGTGGCTCCTCTCCTTCAGCGATCTCGCAGGGTGACACCATGGACTTCGAATTCTTCAAGCAGTTCAGCGACGAAGATTGCTTCCGTGAAGATCCGCGAATGATCTTCTTGAGCGACGCGGTACATCAGCTGGATGCCAAGATCGCTATCCGGATCGGAGGTCCTCGAGAATGGGATCCAACGCTGCACCCGATGTATCAGGCGTTCGCCGGATACAAGTTTCCTCTGGAAATGAACCGGATGTTCAATCCAGAAAGCAGGGCGAAAATGATCCTCATCGAAATGGCGACAGGAACCTCTGAGATGATCCCATTTCCAGCCATTGGAAAATCACCTTCTCGCCCTCCCCCTCCACTCCCATCGACCGGAACTCTTCGTGGCGAAAAGAGCATCAGTTTTCCTGCGACCAAATTTCCTGGCCCCTGGAGCACCTGGCGATTGTTCGTCTTCTCGGGAAAGGTCCTGTCAAACCCTCTCGACTTCGAGACCGGACATCGCGAGCTGACCGAGAAGGATCGCCGGATTCCTCCGCATCTCCTTCGGGCTCCGACCGAACAGGAATTGTCATCACAGGTCTTCGCTCAGCGACCCGCCTCCCCCCAGTTGAACGCCCCGGGGATCGCGTTCGCCCAGGAAGCGGGCGAGGCCTCGGTCGATGCAAGGCGCTGGCTGCACCCGTTGGACCTCACTGTTTTCGTGCCCGACAACTTCCCTCCCCAACAGCGATGGATCCCCGTGCGCCTGCTCTTCGGATCGGACGTGAATTGGGCCAACCATAGCATGGAGATCCTGATCCCCAAGGGCCGCACGACCAAGGTCGAAGGTGGACTTGTAGGGCACTACACGCTGGACCTCGCGCCGCTTCTGATCGATTCGTCCACGGGAACGCCAGTGAACCCGAAGGAATGGTACCTGACGGCGATCTGCAAAGGGGTGTTCTCAGGGCCGCAAGCGCTGACGGTTCCTGTCAGGTAGATGGAGATGATGGAGACTCGATTCCTGACGACAGCGTTTGCAGCAGCCTCCATCCTGATGCTGACACAGTGCCAGCGGACCTCCGCGACACCTGCGCCAAATTCGCCAAAGTCCAGCCCCTCCTCCGCTTCAATGACCTCGAAGACTGGCACCATGCAATTCGAATATTTCAATCAGTTTACGGATAGTGATTTCTTTGCTGGCAACCGAATGGTCGATCTTGAGAGCGAGATCTACAAGCTGGATGCCGGCCTTGCGATCCGGATCGGAGGCCCTCGATTGTGGGAGCCAGGTCTTCATCCGGAGTTCCGTGCTGTCGCCGGCTTCAGATACTCCCCGGAATTGGCGGCTTCCTTCAACCCGGAGAAACGAGCGAAAGCGGTGCTCGTCGACATGACGACGGGAACGGTTGATTTCATCGATTTTCCCGCATCGGGGAAATCGCTATCGCGATCATTGCCTCCATCACCACCAGCGGAAACCGAGTGTTTCCGAAAAAATATTCTTCTTCCCGCCTTCCGGTTTGCCGGACCTTGGGGGAATTGGAGACTGTTTGTCTACGCGGGAAGTGCCATATCAAACCCTCTCGATTTCGAGACCGGACATCGCGAGCTGACCGAGAAGGATCGCCGGATTCCTCCGCATCTGCTTCGGGCTCCGACCGAGCAGGAATTATCATCACAGGTCTTCGCTCAGCGACCCGCCTCCCCCCAGTTGAACGCCCCGGGGATCGCGTTCGCCCAGGAAGCTGGCGAGGCCACGGTCGATGCGAGGCGCTGGATGCACCCGTTGGACCTCACTGTTTTCGTGCCCGACAACTTGCCTCCCCAACAGCGATGGATCCCCGTGCGCCTGCTCTTCGGATCGGACGTGAATTGGGCCAACCATAGCATGGAGATCCTGATCCCCAAGGACCGCACGACCAAGGTCGAAGGTGGACTTGTAGGCCACTACACGCTGGACCTCGCGCCCCTTCTGATCGATTCGACCACGGGGCAGACAGTCCAGCCAAACGAGTGGTACCTGACGGCGATCTGCAAAGGGGCTTTCGCCGGACCACAAGCGTTAACAATTCCTGTTAGGTAGGAAGAGATGATGGCGAATCGATTCCTGACGATAGCCTTTGCAGCAGCCTCCATGCTGACGCTGACACAGTGCCAGCGGACTTCCACGACACCTGCGCCACCCTCGTCGATGCCCAGTCCCTCCTCGCTTTCAGCGACACACATGAGGTCTGACATGACCGAGTTTCCCTACTTCAAGCAGTTCGACGATGCGGATTTCTTCGCGGAACATCCGATGGATGAATTCGTATACGCCTTGCTGGACCATCCCGAGCCCGCACTGATACGTCTGGGCGGACCTCGCGTCTGGGAGCAAGACAAGCATCCCCAGTTCCATGCCATCGTCGGCTTCAAGAATCCGCCGGATTTCCCAATGCCCTTCCAGCCGAACTACCGGTCCAGCTTGATCCTGGTCGATCTTCTCACGGGAGAATCCTCCGTGGAAGACTTTCCCAGGTCAACGAAATCTCCTGCGAACCCTGCCTCCGCACCCAAGCCGAACGAAGGCCCGAAGATCCTACGCAAGCAAATCGACTACCCGGCCTCCCGGTTCGCCGGAGCCTGGGGCTCGTGGAGACTTCTGGTCCACACGGGTAGACTCCTGTCCAATCCCCTGGACTTCCAGACGGGAAACCGGAATCTGTCACCCTCGGCCAGGAAGCTCCCTACACCCCTGGTCCAGCCCATGACGACCTGGGAGACCACCACCGAACGCTTCGGGGCGACCCTGGAATCACCGAATCCAGCTCCACCGGGAATCTCGATCGCCATCGGGTCGGCACCGGTGTCCATCGACGGGCAGGTCCTGAAGCATCCTGCGACCATCACCGTCGCCATGGCGGACGACTTCCCCGCAACGCAGGTCCGCGTCCCGATGCGCCTCTTGTTCGGATCCGACGTCAATGCGGCCAACCACGACCTGGAAATCCTGATCCCGAAAGCGCGCATGACAAAAACGGAGGGCGGACTTGTAGGGCACTACACGCTGGACCTTGCGCCCCTTCTGATCGATTCGACCACGGGACAGACAGTCCAGACAAACGAGTGGTACCTGACGGCGATTTGCAAAGGGATGCTCTCCGGACCGAAACCTCTGTCGATTCCTGTCAGGTAAACCGAAAATGAAGGAAACCCGTCTTCTGAAGACAACTTTTGCCGCCGCCTCCATGCTGATGCTGACGCAGTGCCAGCGGAATCACGCTACCCCTGCGACCCCTGCGCCAAGGCCCGGCCCATCCATTCCTCCCGCGATTCCAAGGAGCCATGACGTGACCGAATTCACCTACCTCCAGCAGTTTTCCGATGAGGATTATTTCAACGAAAACCCAATGGACGATCTCGAATTCGCCCTGCTCGATCTGCCGGAAAAGTCGGTGATCGTTCTGGAGGGACCTCGCAGATGGGATCGCGATCAGCACCCCGAATTCCGTGCCGTGGCTTGCTTCAAGAATCCACCGGACTTCGCCCCCCAGTTCCAGCCGAGCCGACGCTCCAGCAAAATTCTGATTGACCTGCAAACGGGCGAAACCTCGATCGAATCGTTTCCCAAGCCCACCAAGACCCTCTCGCCATCACCATCCGTTTCAAATCAAATCGCTGGACCAGACGTGGAACGCAAGGACATCGCCTACCCAGCATCGAAGTTCACCGGCCCTTGGGGGCGCTGGAGACTTTTCGTCTACACGGGCAAGATCCTCTCCAATCCGCTGGATTTCGAGACGGGGAGCCAGTTTTTGTCCACTGCGGACAAGCCACTTCCTCTTTCGCTCACCCAGCCTCCATCGGCCTTCGAGATGACCTCCGAGAGTTTCGCCACAAGGTCCGGATCCCGGAACCCCTCCGCTCCGGGGATCTCTGTGGTGGTCGAACCCAATCCGATCACCATCGATGGACGCGTCTTCAAGATCCCAGCCATCGTGTCGATTTCGATCGCCGACGACCTCCCCGCGACGCAACTTCGCATCCCCGTGCGCCTCCTGTTCGGCGCCGACGTGAATTCGGCCAACCGCGACCTGGAAATCCTGATCCCCAAAGCGCGTATGACCAAAACGGACGCCGGCCTGGTGGGCCACCATACCCTGGACCTGGCGCCGCTTCTGGTCGATTCGTCCACGGGAAAATCGGTTGTACCCAAGGAGTGGTATTTGACGGCGATCTGCAAAGGGGTGTTCGCCGGGCCGCAGACTCTGACGATTCCTGTTAGGTAAGTCGCTTCGCTGAATCGGCATTCATGTCGTTTTTTGACTTGAATGCCGCTTCATGCCTGCACTCACGTGCGCTCCTTGCCACCCAGCCACGCCTCGTAGTGGGACTTTCCTTCCTTCTTCCACCACGACCACCAGCCCCAACCTCCGCATCGAGCGTTGTGCGAGGATTCGAACGACTCCTCGCCCCCATCCTTCCACCACTCGTCGAAGTGCTCGAGATTCTTGGGATCGCCCGACGGCGACCACCTCCGGAAGAACCCGTGGCAGCGGAGCTTCTCCCATCCCTTGTCGTGCTTGTCGTCGCAACGATCCTTTCCGCAGCGCTTATTGCCGTGATGCTTGTGGTGGTGACCATGGTGAGCGCCGCCGATGTTCCCGAACAGCAATCGCGAGAGCAGCACCAATCCCGCCGCCTGCCAGAAACTGATTTCCGGCAGATGGAACAGCCCCGGCATGAGCCAGTTCCACAGGTGCTGTACCAGGTACCCGAAGACGAATGCGATGAGGGCGGCCAAGGCCAATCCCCCGATGATTTTCAGCAGGAATCCGAAGATGCGCATGGCCTGTTTCTTTCTGTTCTTGATTGATTGTCAGTTTTTGGTCGAGTGTTCGGCCATCGCTCGGGAGAGCTTCTGGATGGCCCGGGATTTTCGGGACAGGAGGGTGCCCATCGGCATCTTCCACGCCTTGGATATTTCTTCGAAGCTGCGCCCCTCGAACTCGTGGGCTTCGATCAACTGGCGATCCAGCAAGGGCAGCTCCTCGAAGGCGATTTCGAACGCCAATTGCCGTTGTTGTTCTTCGAGAAGGTCAAACGGCGAACCATCGGGATGGGGGATGATTTCAGACAAGGTCAGCCCTTGCTGCATGGGAGTCTCCAGGGATTGCATGGGTTTTCGGACACGGATCCGGTCGATGATCCGGTTTCGCAGGCTCCGGTAGACATAGGCGGAAAGGTTCCCGATCTCGGCCATTGGATCGGCCCGTTCGAACAGGCTTGCGAAGACATCTTGGACGATGTCCTCGGCATCCATCTCGGCGGCGTCATCCAATCGGCGCCGCACGAAGGCGGCGAGCCTCGCGCCTTCGACAGCGAAGAAATCGGACAAGTGGCTCATTACCCCTGAAGACGACATGGCTTGGGAAATATTGCATCCCGACGGAGAAAACTTCTACGACAGGCGATCCAGGCCGTCGAGCAGCGAGTGTGCGCCAAGCGGATCGCGACGTTCCATGGAAGATCCGCGATTGCGGCTTCTGCTAGGAATTCTCCGGCAACTCGATGAAGAAGGTGGTCCCCTCTTCTGGAGTGGATCGAAAGCCCACCTTGCCCTTGATGTAGTTCTCGCCGAGGATCTTCATGGAATGGGTGCCCAGTCCCCTGCCCGATTTTGCCTTGGTGGAGAAGGAGCGATGGAACACCTGGAGCGCGACGTCGGCGGGCATGGCACCCGGGTTCCAGACGGAAAACACCGCCTTGCCCTCCACGAGGCCGAAGTCCAGGCGGATCTGCTTCCCGGCGGCGACCGCCTCCAGCGCATTCAAGCCCATGTTCAGGAGGACCCGGATCAAAAGGGCGGGATCCACCACGACCGTCATCGCCGGAATTTGACCAATGACCACTTCCCTGCCTCTCGATGTCGGATGGGACCGCAGAATCCCCGCCACGGATTCGACCAGGTCCCCCGCATCCATTTCCTTGGCGAAGGCTTCCAGGTCGCCGGACTCCGCACGAAGGAGCAATCGCTGGTCGTTTACAAAATCCGACAACCTTCTGGCGATGGTGAGAATTTTTCCCGCGGCGACGGATTCGTCCACCCCCTTGTCCAGGACGCTCGTCCAGCCGTCCAATGCGAGCACGGTGTTGGCCAGGTCGTGGAGGAACATCTTTTCCATCGATTCCCGCCGCCGTTGGTCGCTCACATCCTGGAAGACCACCACCTGGAATCGACCCGCATCCAGTGCCACCATGTTGGCCGTGACGTGGAATTCCCGGCCTTCCCACACACCAGCTTGGCGCATGGCCATCCGGCACTCCGTCGCCGCCTTGCCGTCTTGCAGCCGGGACGCGAGGATCCCCAAAGCGGCCCCGCAACATGAGCAGGCATGCGACGTTCCGCATCCGTCCGGACCTTCCGGAGCGTGGACGCAATCCATCACTTCTCCCCACCGCCGTCCTGTTGGCGCCGGGCCACCCTTTGCGGTCAGGGCAAGCTCCAGCTCCTCGTTGATTGCCAGAATCTGTCTCTGCTGGTTCAGGATCATCACATAGCCGGCCAGCGATTCTAGCACCGCCTTTGCCACCGGGCTTTCCAGGCAGGCAGCCACCTGTGACTGCAAACGACTCGGGTGAGCCCGTCCGGCAGGTGCGAAATAGGTTTCCTCGGAACCGTGCGGGAGGATCGGCATGAGCTAATCATACCAAAGGTTCGCCTGAAAACGAACCTTCCCCAACAGAAGCACGAAAACCCTAGAACCCGACCATTGTGGTGCTGGCTTGGCGACCAGCTCTCGATCTCGCTTGCACGATCAACATTGCGCCATACATGCGGGGAATTTCAACCTCGACGGCACCCCCTTGCGCCACCTCGATCGAGTGCAAGGTCCGTCCATCCAGCCCATGGAACCGTATGGTTCCAGCCTCTCCCCAAGGCACGTACAGAACCACTTTCGAGCCTGAGCGAAATGCGGTCAGCCCTGTCTGGCGGGAAGCGTCCCGCGAGGGGCGGGAAGAGCTCGTTGCTCCAACCAGTCGGATGTCCGGCTTGGGCGCCTTGTCCACTCCCGCTCCCAACCAGAATCCCGGATGTGGAGGCTGGTTGTAGGCGCCGTTTTGCCAGGACATGGCCAGGCGGTAGACGGGATCGTGGGCCAGGGTGTACAACCGGTGCGTGGTGGCGGTGGTGGTGGTGCTCAAGTACAAGTTGGCGTCGTCGTGCAAGATCACCTCCTCGCGCCAGTCGCCCAACAAATCGCCCGAAAAATTAGGCGTGGCCTTGGTGCCGTTGCACGAGACTCCTTCAAGAGTGATCAATCGGGTGGTGCCGCCGCCATTCCACTTGTCGAGCTTGTTCCCATCCAAAAGTTCGTCTTGGAGATCTCCGTCCCAGTAGACCCTGAAATTGATGCTGGGCTTGGCGGGGGAAATCTACTTTCCCTTGCTCGAGTAGATCCCCGCACCTGCAGCGGACCACATTTCATGGCCTGCGGAGGCGGCATCGATGTCGGCTGCCATTCCACGGCCATTGTCCGACGCGTAGTTCTGACCCCAAAGGATTTTCCCGGTCTTGGCGTCGTGCAGCTCGTGCCCGTAGGAGACAGCGGTGTCTTCGTGGACCTCCCACACTTCCATGCCTGGATTGTCCGGATCCAGGTCGCCCATATGGATGGCGTCGCCATGGCCCAGGCCGGTGGCGTACATGGCTTTGCCGTCGTGGTCGATCGCGCTGGCGCCTTCGATGATCTCGTCGAATCCATCTCCGTCGACATCGCCCGCCGACAGATTGTGGTTGCCCTGCCCTTTGAGCTTGGCATCGCCCGTGTATGTATCGAAGAGCCATCTCTGGCTCAAGTTCTTCCCATCCCAATCCCAAGCGGCCAAAGCCATGCGGGTGTAGTAGCCATCTTGGAAGACCATGCTGGGCTTCTTGCCATCCAGGTAGGCGTTGGTGGCCAGGAACCGGTCGAATCGCCCGCCGTAGTCGTCGCCCCAGATCGCCTTGAGTTGGGCGCCGGTGGCGTTGTCCGGTGCGGAGGGATGTCGGCGCGGGACATAGGCCACCGTCGACATCTCCTTGCCCGTCTGGCCATTGAAGATCGTGAGGTATTCCGGGCCTGCGTTGATGCGACCCTCCGCGTTGCGATAAGCTTTCGAATCGTCGTCGGAGCTGGCCGGACCCTTGGAGAGAAACGCGTTGGACCCATCCTTGGTTCCGGGTGCGGTCTTGCAGGCGATCTCGGCTTTGCCATCGCTGTCGTAGTCGCCCACCAGCATCTGGGTGTAGTGGGCACCCGCGCGGATGTTCACCCCCAGATCGATGCGCCACAGGTTTTTGCCCTGGAGCGTATAGGCGTCCAGGTAGACGTTGCCGGTCAATCCCGCCTGCGAATTGTCCTTGGCGTTGGATGGATCCCACTTCACCACCAGGTCCCATTTGCCATCGCCATCGAGGTCTCCCACCGCGATGTCGCTGGGGGTGTAGGTGTAGGCGATGCTCTCTAGGGTTCCCCCGGTCGGGCGGTTCAAGGCGATCTTGAGGGTTTGGCTCGCCCAGACGGAGGCTTCGCCGCCGACGGCTTGTTCCGCGCCATCCACAACCGGACGCACCGAGTAGGTGGAGCTTGCCGTGCCCGCGGCATCCACCAGGTTGGTGGCCCCACTGATGGGAGAGGCATTGACCTTGGTGGTGCCTCGGTAGACATTGAAGGCCATATCGGCAGGATCGGTCCCCAGCACGCGCCAGCCCACGAACACCCCGTTGGCCACCTTGACGGCCACCACTCCGCGATCGAGACTCTCCATGTCGCGCGTGGCGGCGTGGCTCGCGCCGGAAATGGCCAGGGTGGCAAGGATCGGCAACAAGACCAAGTTTTTCACGAGTGAGCCCTCCGAGGAGCTAAGATCCATACTCGATCGCCGTTTTTGTGGTCGTTGTTCATCGCTTCCGTTGAAGGAACTTCAACGCCCGTCCCTGTTTTTGATTAGAGAGCGGAAAGCTTGATCAGCCAGTCCTTCGTCAGCAGTCCCCGCTGGAAGGCGATCCAGTCGATCCGCTCAATGCCTTGTGCGCCGAACACAGGCGCACTCCAATCGCTGCGCACATCGGCGGTGGCATAGGCGTATTCCAGGAGCAGGTCGGCGCCCAGATAGACCCGAAGTGTCCGCGCATCCCACGACATTCCCAACTGCTGACTGCCGGTGTCCAATGGAACACCCATCGCCACCATGGTGCGACCATCCACGGTCAAGAGCATGGCTTCGGATCCGCGCCATCCAATTTTCACGCCGCGCGATCCGCCATCGGTCCAGGAAAGGACCTGCACAGGGGTGGTCGTGTCCAACCTTCGAAACCGCACCGCCACGGCGAAGTCTTCGAACTCGCCCAGGCCCCCGCGCGGCAGGATGGCAGGCGGCGGATTCGGCGCCCACGCGATCAAGGAGTCGGCGCGCAGGCTTGGCCAAAGCGAGGGGATGGAATCCCGCCGGGCCAACACCATGCCCTGGGATCCGGACGTCAGAGAAACCACCGAACGAGCCTTCTGGGACTCCGATCCCACTTCTACCGGCAGAGATCCCGATGGCAGACTGTCCACCCGGAAATACCCGTGGGTGTCGCAGACCGCACGCCTGCCCACCCCTGGGATGGACACGATTTGCCCTGCTCCGCCCGACACGATACCGGCAAGCGACGCCATGGGCCTCAATGTGTCCTGGAGCCGGCCGCTGTCTTGCACGACCTTCCGGAAGGCAAGTCCCTCCTGACGGACCACCACCGACCATTCGCCATCGGCGACCCGGACCTCCGCTTCACCTTGCTCATTCGTCATGGCCTGGTACGACGGACGCTGCGTGACGGAATCTGGTCGCCAGATTTCGACGCGGGCGCCCGACGCGGGCGCTCCGGATGCCAATCGCGCCGTCACGTGAAGGCTGTTCCCCGCCTCCGAGCCGGATCCACCTGCCTGACGGGGATCTTCGCCGATCACATGGCTGTCCAGACCACAACCAAGCAAGGCGCTCATCGCCAGGCAGGAAACAACTTCGCGAAGGCCGAGCATGTGCGCCAATCTAGTCTGATGGCGGCAACTCGCCGCGCGAGGCCAAGGGGATCAGTTGCAGATTCAGCTGCACCACGCGATCCGGTCGGGCCAGCTTGGCGGAGCGAGTCTGCACTCGCGAACGCAGATCCTCGATCATTCCCACCACATGGGCGTATTCAGTCTCATCCACGGTGAATGCCACCGACGAAATGTTGCGCCGGGCGGGATCGAACCGCTCCAGGGCTTCCAACGCCAAAAGCAGGCATTGGCGATGATAATTGCGCAGAGCCCTGGACGGAGATCCTTGGCGGTCTCGAACGAACGGTTCCGTGGGGCGCCAATATCCTTGTGAATCCTTGCGGATCATCCCCAGTCGCTCCAGCGTCCTCATCGCCAATTTCACTGCCGATGCTCCCTGGGGAGGGCACAGCATGGCCCCCAGGGCACCCCAATCGTCGCCAAAATCCCCGCAAATCAGAAACGATCGCAGCGCCACATGAATCCATCTGTCCCAGTAGGATTCCTGGGCATCCTCCAAGGGCACCGGCGCGATGCGGCGAAGCTCTTGCATCCGCTCAAAACATGCCTGGGCCTCACGAGCGGTCTTGGATTTAGCGTGGAGCACCAGGTGGCGGAAGTATTCCGCACGACTGCCAGAAAGTCCCACCAGATCGCAAACAGGCTGGATGCGCGAGGTAGCCAAGTGGCGCTCTGCCTGGAAAATTTTCCCCAGAAGGCTTGGATCCATCGAGAGCTTGCGGCCCAACATCGTCAGCGAAAGCCCCGGTCGGTGCGCCTTTTCTCGCTCGAACCAGCCCGCGAGAAACTCGCGATACCCAATGGCCGTCCAAAGATGTTCGTCCAAGCGCGAATCTCCCATGCATCCAATGTCGTATCCGCGACCATCGAAAGGAAGGCCAAGCACGGAGGAAGATCCGGACAATTTGGCCGGTTTGAATCCCAGGGAATCGATTCCAAACATGAACAGCCGCGCTATCGTTCCTTTGCTGACCCATCCCTCACGTCCCAACCGAAGGCCCCTGATCCATGAAGACCATCGCATCCCTACTCATGGCGCCGACCCTCGCCGCGGCTGGCGCGCTCAGCGGCTCCATCCTGGATCTTGCCAACAAACCTTTGGCAGGGGTCCGTATCCTGTCCAGCACCAGCTCAACGACCACCAGTTCAGGAGGTGCATGGAGTCTGGTTTCTTCCGGGATCCACCGCGCACGAACGGTCGAGCCATCAAGGCTCCGTTCGCACCTGATTCTGGAGAACCATCGCCTTCGGATCGAATGGACCGGACGAACGGTCAGCGGGCAAAAGGGAACATCGGCGCCGTCCCAGGTGGACAGCAACCATTGGGTTGCCCGCGAAACGTCCGCAGCCACGGCGGACACGCTCCAGGTCTTCTGGAAAGGCAAGCGACTTGTGACACTTCCTGTCTCGGGATCGGACTCCAGCCTGATCGTTCTGCGCATCGACACCGCTTGGAGCGATGACGCCAAGATCCCTTGGAACCCCCTGACACCCTACGGATCCGTGAAAGACACCCGCGACGGCAGGACCTACCGAACAGTGGCGATTGGCTCTCAAACTTGGATGGCGGAAAACCTGAACTTTCCCGTGGATAGCTCCCGATGGTATCTCGGCATCGATTTCGGTCCGGACATCGACGTGCAGTTCAACGACAGTCTGACTCTGGGTGCCAAGTATGGCAGCCTGTACACCTGGACGGCATCGATGGGTGTCGCCGATTCCTGTGGAAAGCAAAGATGTGTCACCCCCGACACATGCCTAGGACTGGACAAATTTTGCGCCTTGGCCGACATGCCACGCACCCGGGGTGTTTGCCCAGCGCGATGGCACGTCCCGATCGATTCCGAGTGGAGCCTTCTGGCGCACATGGTGGAACAAAACCCTCTATCAGGACCAGGCAATGCGGGCGTGGCTCTCAAATCGACCTCCGGATGGTCCCGACTCGACACGGCGACCCGCTTGGATCTGTTCGGATTCCGAGCGCTCGGAAGCGGCAACTGCTTCAAGGATGGGGTCTGTTACAGCGGCGGAGGCTTCGGCACCTGGTGGAGCGCACGAGAATCCTTCCCCGCCGCGGCCTTCACCGCTGAGGTCGGATCGGCCCATGGACGGCTGGATTTGCAAAGCCACAAAAAAACGACCCGCTACGCCGTCCGATGCGTGATGGATTGATGCCAACTCACCTCTCCAAGACAATCCCCTGGACCGCCATCCCGGGAGTCAGCGCCCAATAGGTCCCTGGCGCGAGACCAGACAGGTCAACCGCCGTCGCACCTGGAGCATCTTCCACCACGCGTCCCTGGGCATCCAGCACCCGGACCCCCTTTCCGGACTGTAACGTCAAATTCCGTCCTTGCAGTCGCCAGCTTCCCGGTTCCATGCGAGGCGACACCCCGGCGGCACCTCCCTTGAAGCTAGCCACCACACGTCGATCGACGGTGTCCATCAAAAACGAGTACCGGGTTGCGGTGGAAACCACCTTCCCGGATTCGTCCGCCCAACCCTGGAACACCTTTCCCGCGGCAGGCTTGACCTTCAAGGTCACCGTCGCGCCTTTGGGGTAGCGGCGCGTGCGTGTGAGGGTGCCGGCGTCCTTCAGGTTCGATTCCACCACCACCGTGCGCAACGGGGCGACCGACGGCGCCAGGAGCTTGAGGATGGAATCGTTGGGCTGGCGCGAGATCTCCTCCGCCAACATGCGCGCGTTTTCCAGGGCGCCCAGTTCCTGGAAGTGCGTGCCGTCGGAAAGGCCGTCTGGGAAGTTGGCGTATTCGCCTGCGTCCAATCCCAGGAAGTGGAACTTGGCAAGGTACGCCTGGCCCAACGTGTCCATGAGCAGCTTGGACTTCTTCTCCAGGTCCAGCACCGGAACCTTGTTGTCGGAAGCCGCGTGGATCATGGCGGCGCGGTAGTTGTTGGCGGCCTCGGTGAACACCTCCCGCACGGCGGTCCCGGTCCAGGTGTTCATGTTCATGGGGGTGACAAAAATCGGATGGGCGCCTTTGGCGCGGGCCTCCCTCGCGTACTGCGCGAGATACTTCTTGTAGTCGGTGGTGTCGGTGTAGCGCTCTTCCTTCGAAAAATCGCGGTCGTTGTGACCGAACTGCACCATCAGGATGTCGCCGGGCTGCAGGGACGCCAGGGTGGTGGCCCAGTGGCCGTCCTCGATGAACGACCGCGAGCTGCGCCCTCCGATGGCATGGTTGACCACCGTGACGGATCCCGACTTGAAATACAGTGCCAGCAATTGCCCCCATCCGGCCTGGGGATACTTGCTGGCCGCGTAGGTGCTCACCGTGGAATCGCCGATGACCACGATGCGCTGCACCCCTGCGGTGGCCGCCCAGGCCAATCCCGCCAACGCGACGGGGATCGCCAACCACCACTTGACAGTAGGACGCTTCACGGAACCACCACCTTCCCGGATTTTGTCACATTGATTCCTTCGAAGCGCCATGCGTAGACTCCCCTCCCCGGCGGACTCCATCGCAGGTCGCCGCCTCGGACCTCGCCCAAACGGCTTCCCTGCGCATCGCGCAAGTCCCAGCGCCCGGTCTGCCCACCTGCGGTGCCGACCAAGACCCCGGCTTCGGTGCGCACCGATACGTTGCGACCCGGGCGTACCGCGAATTCCTCCACCCCGGAAGTCGCCGAAATGGCCAGCTCGAAGGGCGTGGCCGGCAGACCTTGGGCATTGAAGAGATTCATGATGGGTTGGTTCGCCCAGGCGAACCGGACCTGGGTGGGTTTGGCGATGGACGTGGTCAGGAAGACGGTGTCGCCTTTCAGGCTCGCCGTGGACGCCCAGCTCCACTTGCCGTCCGATCCGGCCAACGCGAAGCCCGTCGGAGTGGCACCCCCCACAAGAGTCAGCTTGCCCCCGCGGGCATCCCACGGCACCACCACGGTGGCTCCGCGCAGGAAACACTCGATCGGACGCGGCGACTGGTAGACAAATCCTGTCTGGCCGTACACCGCGCCACGGACGAGCTCGCCCAGCCGCTTGCCCAGCTGCGGCTTCTGGGGGTAGTGCCAAGTGGCGTCGTCGCCCAGGTCCACTTCCACCGATAGCCAGGAATTGTCCATGGTGTCGGTCACCTTCCGCTGGGATTCGCGCACCAGGGCCTGGTTGCTCGCCTCGCCCACCGCGGCCTGCACGGCGCCCTTGTGACAGAGGCCCACCACGAAAAAGGGCATGGCAGGCATCGCCCAGGACTTGCGCCAGCCCTTGATCAAGGCTTCCAAGCGCCGGTTGTACGCCCCCACCAAGGCCGATGACGATGCGTCGTTCTCGCCTTGGAGCCAGACCGTGCCCTTGATCCCGTATCCTTCCACCGACTTGACCCATGATGCGTACATGGTGCCCGCCTCGGCGTCGCCAGCCAAATCGGAGGTGGCCGCGACGGTGGCCGGATCCAGCCAGGTCTTGATGACCGTCCCTCCCACAGACGTGTTCACGATCCCGACCGCCACCCCTTCCAGGTTGCCCAACAGGTTGCGCCCGAAGAAATACCCGGTGGCGGTCATGGCTCCCGCCGTGGCGGGCGTGACCTGCTGCCACTGGATGGTCTGGTTGGGCTGGCGGGTGGTGATGTAGCGGAGCTTGGGGTAATTCGCCGCCTTGATGGAGTCGGCGAGGTGTGGGTATTCCGAATAGCTCATCCGGGTGTCCATGTTCGATTGCCCGGCGCAGTGCCAGACTTCGCCCACCATCACGTCGGTGTAATTGAGCGTGGAGGCGCCCTTGATGGTCATGGTGTAGGGGCCGCCGGCGGGCATGGCTTCCAGGCTCACCTTCCAACTGCCGTTGGCGACGGTGGTGGACTTGGACTGGGTGCCCAGTGTGACGGTCACGCTCTCGCCATTGGTCCCGGTTCCGAACACCGGAATGGGCGCCCCCCGCTGGAGCACCATGTGCGACCCGAAAATCGGGCCGGTGGCGACCGCGCGGGCAGGTCCGGCCACCCCGAACAGGCCGGCCACCAGCAGCAGGCCGGGCATTCCCAGGCGCATGGAACGAAAAGTCATCTTCCGACAATAGCCTCGCCCGACCGGCTTCGCTTGCGGCTTTCTCCTTGCGAAGGCGGGTTTCGTTGAAATCGATTCATCGGGATCTCGCTGGTGGACCGAAGCCTGCAACGCTTTGGGCCATGGAGGGATTACAATCCACGTTGTGGACTCCCTTTTCGAAACCGAGGACTACCGCGCTTGGCTGAAGGCGCGCTACGAAGAGCGCAAACGCTCCAACGCGCACTTTTCCTACCGGTTCATGGCCCAGCGCATCGACATGGACCCCGGGCAGCTGGTCAAGGTCCTGCAAGGACGCCTGCACCTTTCGGAAAACCACCTGGGTGCGGTCGCCAAGCTCTTTGGGTTGGACGCTCGGGGGGAGAAGTTCCTGCTCGCCCTGGTGCGTTTTGGCAAAGCGGTGCGCAAGGAGGAAGTGGAATCACGCTGGGAGGAACTCCAGGCGCTCAAGGAAATCCAGGCGAAGGAACTGGCCCAGGACCAATACGAGTTCTACAACAACTGGATCCCCACCGCCTTGCGAGGCCTGCTTTCGTTGAACGAGGCGGACCAATCCGTGGCCAACCTCGCCCGCCGCCTGAGCCCCCGACCGACCCAAGACGAGGTGGCGAAAGCGTTGGCGCTCCTGGAGCGCCTGGGATTGGTGGAACGAAACGACGACGATCGCCTGCGGATCCTGGACAAACACATCCGCACCGGCGATCTCTGGAAGGAAAAAACCGTCCGGGCGTTCCAGACCGAAACCTTGCGCCTGGCCGAACAATCCCTGGAATCGGTCCCTCCTGCCCGACGCGACATCACCACCCTTACCCTGACCTTGGCGGAAAAGGACCTGGGCTTTTTGCGCGAACGGGCCGCCGAATTCCGTCGCGACCTGATCCGCCTGGCGGAGGAATCGGAGCCGGCCGACAGCGTCTTCCAGGTCAACATCCAGATCTTCCCCTTCACCTGTGGCGCCGAGCGGCTTCCCCGAAAGGCCAAAGGATGAGGCGGGTCTGGATTTTGGCGATGGCCGGCCTGTGGTCTTGCGGCCTGGATCGCCAGGCGGGCGGATCCACTTCCGAAACCTCCAACGGCTTGCAAGTGCGGGTGGTGGGCGCCGATGGCCAGCCTGCGGCCCGGACCAGAGTCAGAATCCGTCCTGCCGACTATCTGGCCCAGGAATGGACCCGACTGGACGCGTCCCAGGGCATCATCGACACGCTGACCGACGACTCCGGTCAGGTTCGGATCCCTCGGCCCTCCGGTGAATTGCGCATCGAGGCTCTCGGAGCCACCGGCCTGGCACAAGCCCGATTGGACAGCTCGTCTTCCATCGCCACCTGCCGCCTGGCGCCGTCCGCGAGGCTCTCCGGCTCCGTTCGGCTCGAGCCCGGAGATTCCCGCGCCCGCATCCAGGTCCGTGGCCTGGAACGCGGCATCTGGACGGACTCGCTGGGACGGTTCCAACTGGACTCCATGCCCTCGGGACGCCTCGAGATCCGGGCCAGCATCGTCGCCCGACAAACCGCGGCGGAAGTCCTGGCCGCGCTGCATCCGGGAGAATCGGATTCCGTCGCCGGAATCCAAACCTCGCCGGAACGCCCCTTGTGGACAGATTCTGTTGGCGTATCTGTGGACACCCGCTCGCTTTCCGGCTTGGCGGCCGCGGTGGATTCCGTGCCGGTGCTGTTGCGCTTGGATGGTGCCTTGTTTCCCGACAACGCCCGGCAACGCGGCCAGGACCTGCGCGTGGTGGATTCAGACGGGCGCGCGGTGCCGTTTTTCGTGGAATCGTTTTCCAGGGAGGGCAGATTCGCCCTCATCCGGACGCTCCTGGCCAAGGTCCAGCCTGGACGCCTTGCGTTGGCCCTGCGCGTTCGCTGGGGCGATCCGCTGGCAGAATCCGTCGCCTCCCCCGGCGAAGTCTTTCCCGGCTCCCATGGCTGGGCCGGCGTGTGGAATCTGGATCGTCTCTACGTGGACCCGCTTGGCCGGCTGCGTGCGGCCGATGCCTCTACCGGGCGCGACGATGGCGTGATCACCGGATCACCAGCCTCCGATCCCGAGGGTGGCTTGCGCTTTGTCCGAGCCGGCACCACCGGCTTTTCCGCCGCAGGGGACCAGGTCGATTTCGACCATTCCTTCACGGTGGTCTGGAGACTCAAACCCCAGGAAAAAGGCAAGGTGTTCCTGGGGTGGGGCGATTCCGTGTGGCGATCGGGCAAGAAGGACTTTTTCATGCAGGCTCCCAAATCTCTGACACGACAGGCCGGCTGGAACCCGGCGTTCACGGCCCGCTCCGACACCGGATTCAATGTCTATTCCATCGCCGAACAACCGCTCGATTCCGCTCGATGGACCATCCTGTGCGCTCGCCTGGATCTATCGGTCACGGATTCCGCCGCCGTCCAGTGGTTCATGGACGGAACCTCCACGGGCCAGACGGCCACGACCAGGCTGCGCTACCAGGCCGACCTCCCGCGCGACAGTCTGGTCGTGGGCTGGCGCCATTCCGACGCACGCCGGTTCACGGGCAGTCTGTCGGATCTGTTGATCCTGCGCCGGGCCATGTCGGAAGATTGGATCCAGCTGTACAGCGCATTGTCGGCCAACCCAACGGAGCTTGTCCACCTGAGCCGCTAGTCGCTCTTCCCGCGGTGCGTCAGCTCTTGGGCGCGACGACCGTATCCTGGTCGCATTGGACAAAATCCGGCTTCTGGACCGCCTCCGGGCACCATCGCTCCAGATTCACGATGTAGGAATCGCCACGCCGGCGTTTCCCCTTGCTCAGCAGCTCCTTGGCTTCTTCGCGGGAATCCGCAACAGCCACGGCGCGGTAGCGGCCTTCGCGCAGATAGATGGATGCATTGTATTGTGATTCCCAGCCGTGTGCCTGGGCTCCGACTTCGTACCGGGCCAGTTCCAGGGAAACGTCTCCCCCGAACACCACCGCCCATCGCACCCCACTTTCACTCGCGAGATTGGCGGTCTCCACCATGGCCGCGCTGGCGGTGATCACCGCCTGGGTGGACGTTGCCACCGCAGCCGTGGACTGATTGAGCCGTTTGTTCTCCAGTTGGAGCGAATCGATGCTCCTGCGTTGGACTGTATCGGTGACCACCTTCTTCGCATCGGCGAGTGCCTTGGACAATTTCTCGTTTTGGGCGGAAAGATCGGTGATGGTCGCGCGAGCCTCCTTGAGCGCCTGATCGGAATCGGCGAGTTTGGACTTCCACTTGAACCCCACGATGCTTCCCTCCTCGAACCCCGCGCGCATCATCAGGTCGTTGAATTTTGTGGGGAACACCAACAGCAGGAAGGCCAACAGCAGCAGCAAGGAGTCGCGAGTTACCGAGACCACCTCCCGCCAGCGGGCCAGCAACGAGGATTTGTCTTGGGCTTCCTTGGTCGGTGCGCTGTCGGCCATGAGATCTCAATGAATGGATTCGCGGACTGGAAGCAAACCTAACTTCGAGCTTGGAGTCGTTTTTCGCCCACAGAACTCCACTCGTCAGTGCGTTTGACCTTTGGACGCCTCCCAACTTGGTTATCTTCCTTGTTATGCCCGCTTGGCGACCTCCAACCCTCATCGTCACTTCCTCCGCGCGGCTTTCCAGGCTGGCGCGGACGAAAACCCTCCTTTGCAGTTTGGCGCTGGCGTATTCACCCGGTTGCTGGGGCGATCGCGTTTCCGTCCACCGTGCTGGATCGCACCGGATTCGAGATCTTGCCAAACCCAACGCACCTGCCAGACCCGGTTGATCGGTTGAACTCGGAAGCCAACGTCACCGCCTCCTCCGAGTACTTGCCCGAGCAGGCATGTTCCGCTACGGTGTCGATTTCACGATCTGCTCAACGACCAACCTCGCGAGCTGTTCGAACGCAAGTATTCCCGCTTTGACCCGTACATCAGCGGTGCGTGCGCCAAAAGCAAGGATCACTGCGCTCTCGGAAGGAAAACCAGTCGGAGATCAGCCGTGAACTGGCCAAGTCCGGATCAATCAAGGATTCGGGCAAAGCTCCTGCCTCTGCCCCGCCACAGCATCGAGTGGACCTCGGACGCCGATTCATCCGGGAATCCGCGCCCTTTTCCATTTCCGATTCCGCGCGCGACTTGTCTTCCATATGGTGGACTCGGCCGCGGGCGGTTTGCACCTGGTTCCATACGGAATGATCGGAGATCGCGCCGGCAAACGACGCTGGCTGGTTCTGCGGCTTTGCCGTAGGGAGCTCCTCGATGCCCCCATGACCGTCTTGGGCATCCGGTTTCTGAAACTGGAATTCGCCCGTTGAACGACCCCGACTCCACCCGCCCCTCCATCCACGCCCGCTTTGTGCAGGAGAGCCGGGCACTGGCGGAAGAAGGTCAGGGAGTTTTCCGTGGAGTACCGGAAGCGGCCCGACTTCTGGATCCGGAAAGTGGACGATCGGGGAACCACCCTGCTTCCCTCCGACAAGGAGACCGCCGACTGCCGATTCTCCACGACCGAATCCCTGGTTCTGGACCACCTCTGTGTGCAAGACGCGCGCGTGGAGACCGGCGAACAGGGGCGCGCCCATTTGGAACTGCGGTTGGGGTGGAAGTCCTCCCGCACACCGCAACAATGGCCCGATCGCATCCGGTTTTCTTGCATGGCGACGCTCCCGTGGTGTGGTCGTTGCGGTACGGCCTCACTCGACGCCAAGCCCGCATGGAGGTCCACACCCGGCACGGGAGCCTGGATCGCGACCCACCAGATCCGCTTCAAGCGCCACGACGCGCCGGGATACGGCGAGGATGCCGCTGGGGTATCCCCGCTTGCCGATGCACGCGATTTCCTGTGCTGCGACGAGAGGTTCCGGTTCGTCGATCTATGCGGCCTGGGCTCGTTTTCGGTGGGTGAGCATCCCGAACTGGCCGTCCGCCTCCACTTCGAGGGCGGCTTTCCCCGAGGGATGTCGCGCGGTCTCGATGGACAATTTCCGCCTCCACACTGCACGATTTCCGTCAATCGTTACCTGGAAACCTGCCAAACCCTCGCCTGGGAGCACGACCGTTCGGAAAAGATCCTTCGCCCCTGGGCCCACCCACCCGCGAAGTCCTCGACGTGGTGCGCGTGGACGGGCTGACGCAATCCCACCCGGTGCGCAACATCCGCTACCGCCGTTTTTCCGCCTACCGCCACTCCCAGAGCGGCCAGCGGTATTTCCAGATCCATCGTCGTTCGGACGTGAATGGCAAGCCCTCGTGGCCCCTCACCGTGGGCCACCCCGACCCGTCCCATCCTTTCGAGGCGGAGTACCTCTCGCCAGAAGCTCTTTGTTGCGACGGAAACCGCCCGAACGAGGCCGTTCCTCCTTTCGCTGCCTTGGATGGCAAACCCACGCTGCCGGATCGAGCCGTCGCCTTCACGCTCACCGCCCCAGCCCCATCCATCGCCCAGGCCCTCGCGTGGGTCCGCTCACCAGCTCCTTGCCTTCGCCAGCGGGCCTTCCAGGGCCTGCGGATGCCCGACGCATGCGCGACGCGCTCCACCAGTTTTTGTGGGATCCCGCCAGAGGCCAAGCGTCCCGTGGTGGATTCCTCCAGGAAATCACCCACTCCACCAAATACTCCACCTACCTGGGGTGAGTCGCCGGTGCTGCCGTTGTGTTTCGCCTCCGCGACACCCGTGCGCTCCGGTTCACCTGGGATCGCCTCGGATTGCTCGATGTCTTCGCCTCCATCCTCCACCGGATCGCCCGCGACCAGACCCCCATCGGTTCAAGCTGCCGGACCACGGTGGTGGTGGAGCCTTCCGGCGCGACCCTCGAACACCTCGATTGAGCATCCATCGACCGAACAAGGGTCGGGTCTAGGCCCAATACTGTTTAGTTACGGATGACTATGATTTTTGGCTTTGAAGCATTGGCTGCGATGGACGCGTGAGCTTTTGTGCGGATGTTGTAGCTACTCATCTTGCGCTTGACCCCGGTGGTTGTATCGCCCCTTCCTTTCAGGGACACGATTCAGGACGATTTCCTTCGCGCATCCTCGCAGTTCTTCTTCACCGAGCCTTGCTCATCCAGGGGGAAAAGCTGCCTTGCAGCAGCTTGCGACGGATGATCCGCACGGTTGCCGTGAAGGAAAATACGGTCTGGGTCGTCGCCGATGGACTGGGCCGCGTCGAGCATGATTCGTCGCACCGCGTGATGGACAAGCAGAAGTCCATAGGCTTCCTGTTTGACAAGATCTGGCGTCTTGCTCCGCAAGAGCTGATCTTCCGCGCAAATGAGTCTTCAACTCGTCCAGAAGGATTTCGATCTCCCATCGCTCCTGGTACAATCTGGCCAACTCAGAGAGCGGGTGCTTCGCGAGGATCCAGTAGCGTTGTGATGAGCCGGTACCTCGCCCCTTCGGTATCCGGCTGGCTACGCCATCGAGCTCGTATTCGATGACTCTCACAGTGATCGCTTGGGCACCAGTCCTGGCGGATTCCTTGGATGCATTGGAGCAAGGCAAAGCGTGCTTCCGTCCTTTCAAGGTCTTGATCGGCTCCAGCTTGATGTTGGATCCAACTCTCCAAAAGCAGTTGGGCGCCGCTTTGGGAGAAGGTTGCCCATATGTCGTGACCAATAAACCCCCGGTCAGCCAACAGCAGCATTTTCTTGTCGAGGCGATCCGTCATTTCCCGAGCCAATGTGCGCTCGGGAGTCGCGCGGTAAGGATCCAAAGCTGCACCGACGACCGCATGGCTTCCGCACTCGGCCAGCAACGTCATGCGCAGTTGGGGAAGGCCGTTTCGCCTCGCCCGGATTTGGAGCGCCCGAATGCATCCTCGTTAGCCTGCGTGTCCTGAGTATCCAGTGTGGTTCCATCCATGGCCATCACGCGAAGACCTTTCCAGAAGCAACCACGGATGGAAGGTGTTCCGAGAGGGCGACAGCATGAGAGAAACAATTGGCGCAAAGGCTCCACGCCTACGCGGGTGCGCGCTTGGCTGATCGCTCCTTTGGTGGCCACCTTGATTAGCTCCATTCCAAAATGTCCCAGCGAATCCGGAAGGCATCGCAGAACTTCCTGAATGCTCGCTTCATAAACGTTATAGCCAAGGGCCATGCATAATAGAGCAACCACGTGAACAGGCAGGAGCCGATTGAGCCCGGCGGGAAGGCCAGAGCGATCCAGCGCTGAATCGATCGCGTCGAACGTGGATACGTACGCGCCAAAGACCGATGCTCACTTGATCGGTCAAGCGCATCCCCGAACCAAGAATCG
>JADKBN010000001.1 GCA_016715065.1 Fibrobacterota bacterium | reverse complement strand
CTGAACGGAATCCAGGCGCAGATCGGTGACGTTCCAAGGTCCGACGGTCGTGCGCTTTTGCGGAAGCTCCGAGCTGACTCGGGATTGGCCTCCAGAAAGAGTGAATCCATCCAAGGCGATGGCTCACGCGGAAAGTTCGGGAGGGAGGCGAGGAAGGCGGAATTTCCCCGATCCGGACCCCAATCCCCGGTATCGATCGGCGAACGGGTTGGCTGGAAAAAGCTGGGCGTTTTTTGCTGATGGGACGCCGAGATTCCAGGGAGGCGATGGTGTTTCTGAACCGGAAAAGGCGACGTCGGACCGTGGTGCCGGACGTCCTTTGCGCAACGTCTGCACAAGTTCCATTCCTGTGGTGGTGGCGTAGATCCTCTGCTCGAAACTCCGGGTGGTCGTGGCGAGATGTTGGACAAACAATGTCCCACGCGTATCCGGACAGATCGAGAACTCCGCGCCGGAAGCGGGGCGGTGGATCGCACGAGGCGGGTCAGTTCGGGAATGGGGCTGGCCTCCGACCGGATGCATTTCCTGAGACGGATCGCTTCATCGATGGCCTCCGGATGCGCCGCTGCACGGCCGCATCCGCCGAACCCTGCGGATACGGAAGACCTCCTGCGGGTCGTGCCGCGGGAATGAACGCGAAAGCCGACTTGCCAGCGAATCGGATCTACCAATGGCTGAGTCCTCGACAAAAATGGGTAGATCGCGTCGATCTGTCCGGCGGTGCGGATCCAGGTGGAGGCGTGATGGGTGCCTGGAACCAGCAATCGTTCCGTTTCCATCCCGTTGGAGGTCTCTGCGGACCACGGCGAAACGCAGGAGTCGTCGTGTCGCACGAGGGTGAGCCGCAGCCTTCCCGGAATACGTCTGCGCCAGGAGGTACGCCGGCTTCGCTTCCCCACAGGCATGGCTTTCCAGGGCAAGGACATCGTATGCGGAATCCGTGCGAAGATCCATCCACGGCGCGAGGTGGTCGATGATCCCGCGGGCGGTGGATTGGGGTAGCTGGTCCTGATGGCCGTGAGGGTTAGCGGAACAACGGAAAATCCCTTCGGAAGACCGATTGCCCTGGCAAGGGTGTCGCGGAGATGCTCCTCTACGCCTCCTCCCAAAAAAATGCGATCGGCGATGTTCGCCAATGAATCGCTTCGTGATCGCCGCAAAGCGGGAGGTCGGACAAACCCACGCTGGAACAGGTGATGGCGCCATGTGGACTGCGGGTACAGCCAATGATCCACTAAAAAATCTCCTGATCCGGTCGTCGTTGGCAATCCGGGCACAGGAGTGAGTGGAAGGCCAGGCCCTGGGAATCCACCAGATACAGATCGCTGCCTTGGGAGGATTCCTCAGATGCTCCCAGGTCACGAGAGTTTTTCCAGGTCTCCACGATACGGAGGGGGGTATCCTCGCCCCGCCTGTCCATCGGATCGAGGAAGGAGGCTGCCAACAGTTGAGTGGATGGTGTCCTTGCAAGCGTGCGGAGACCGGATGGAATCTGAGCGCGAGGAGATCTCGCGAACCGTGGAAGCGGGGGCGCAGGCGAACGGAAGCAGAAGGGAAAGCAACATGGGCGCAGATCATGGTGGGACCATTTCTCAACGAGTGATCTCAACCTCGATAACGGGATTTCTAGAAGGTATTCAAACGTCTCCGTGCGTCCAAGGAAGTCCCAGTTGTATCATTGATATGACGCCGGATCCTGCTTCAAACCCGGTGAACTCGATGCGCCCCGACCGCGTTGCCCATAGGGTTACCTTTGCTTTCTGTCGCTGGTAATCCCACGCCCAGCCCGTGGACATTACCCGTTGGCGGTGCGCGATCTGAGCCTGGCCAACACTCACCGCTCCTGCGCTCAAGAATGCCGTGACCCCAACGCCGTGACCTCACTGACCTTGGCCCCAAGACCATTCCTTGGCTGTTGGCCTGTGCCCAAAAGAGCTACTGGGATATCCGGGCCCGGCTCCCTGATCCCGAGCTGGTGCTCGCAGGGGAGCGGTGCCCACTTGAGGCAAGATCGACGGATTCTTCTGGAGATGCCCTGGCTGGCGAGGGCGGTTTCCGCTTATCTGCGGGTGCGGGAACAAGCGACGCCCGTGCAGCGGGACAGCTTGAGCACTGGTTCGCGTCCAGGTCGAGGTTCATTTTGTGGCAAATACTTAACTGTTCTGAAATTTAACTTTCCCAATCGTGAACAAGAAGACCATTCTCTGCGCAAAGGAATGGCGCTGCTTCTAAACTGGCCTGGGAATGACCACCACATTCCAGGCGACTCGATCGCCAACACATCTCGCAGTGGTAGCTGTTGAATCGCCGGGCAGCGACCAACCTCTACATGGCGTTGGTGGAGTGGCGCTGTCGCGCACCCAGCCCAAACTTTCCGATTCGCTGGTTCGCGAGGCGAAACGCTAACACAAGGAGTGGGTTGCCCTGTCTCCGTACCTGGGCGGCGTGAGTGCGGAGAATGGGCCGAAACCACGAATACCCAATGCGGATTCCAGCTACATCGAAGGACAGGACTCACCTACAACGCATACAACTGGCCTCCGGCTTTACTTCCCATCATTTTGTTTGATTTCTGCGCTGGCGTGACCTGTTGACTTGGCGCACGCGGAGGACTTGGGGGGGACGGAATCCGTTTTGCGGAGCCGGACAACCATCTGGACGGCCAGCGACCTGCACCTCGATCTTTCTGGCGGAGTCCTGATCCTGACCAACCGGGTGGACTCCCAGATCCAGGTCCGCTACGACCACGTCTCCCGAACTTATAAGAGAAACGAACGCCTACGCCACTTGGTTTTCCCGTGCTCGTTACGCTTCTCAGTAGGCACGATAGCGCTGCCATTCGATTGGAGCGTTGGTACGCGGTTGGACTGACCTCAAAGCGCGAGCCGACGGTCCGTTCGGGCTGTGGCACGACATCTGCGGAATCATCCGGGATGTTCGCACGGAGGACTCGGCTTGGTTGGCTCCGATACCGGGACGGGAATTGTCGCCGCTGGCCGAGACCTGCAAGATTCCGCCGCATGGGCAGGAATGTTCGTGTGGAATCAAACGACGGTCCATCGGGTCGGTGGCGTTGCTGCGGGCTGGATGGTTCGGTGATCGCCGCAGGGGACCTACGCGAAGGTGCGTGGAAGCGACTGCGCCAGCTGGGCGTTCAGAAAGTGATTCGCATCCAGGGCGCGAACGGAAGGCTGGATCAACTGGGGATTTGAGGCGCCGCACGGAACAACCTGAAGAAGGCGGGAGGACAAGTACCTTGGTACTCCTTCATTCCTCTCGAGGAAGCCTCAGATTGCTTTTGCCCCCGAGCCGCTCTCTGCCTGGCCTTTTCCCTAGATTTCCTGGCATCGGCCGCCGCTCCCAGCCGTGCAAGGGCCTCGACGCCGCGGGATTGGCCTGGCTTGAAGATTACCATATGAGCCCGTGAAGACCTACCGCTTCACGGACAAATCCGGATCCTACCAGGCCAAATTCTCACGGAGAAGCTGGACGGGTTCCCGGGAAGGCGCCGCTTTCCAACGTGCTGGAGCCCCAGATCGTCAAGATCCCCACCCGCAGCCCCGTGATCTCCACCACGGTGCGGGCAACCTCCACCACCTCCGAAGCGGGTGGGTACTTCCGTTTCCCAAGCTCCTGGATGTCGATATTGACGGAGACGGATTGGTGGATCCCATCGTGGTCTTCCGGTTTTGCGAAAAGGATGGCAATGGTGGCTACGACGGGGATCCCTGAGTGGGCGCATGAGGACAGTGATCGTGCACAAGGGCGCAAGGTCTTCGTTCGACGCGATCACCGGTACGTTGGACAACGGAACGCTCCTGGGGCGATGCCGCCTACTTCGCGCTCCCAGCCAAGGTCCAATCCTACCTGGTGAAGAGTTCGGTGGCATCTACTCCGCCAAACAGTTCGGCTACGACAACATCAGGTATCAAGCCACCAAGTGGGGGCCCCGAGTCCGATCAGGTCCCGGGAAACCGCCGGGTCGAGCCGGTTCCGTCCAGACTCCAGGCGCTTCACGCGTGCGTTTGCGCTGGCCCGATTCGCGCTTGACCTCTTTTCCACCACCGACTCCCCGGACGAGAACACGGCCCTGGAGGTCGGAAACCACCAGCGTTCACGGGCTCTGGGCAGGTCAACCAGCCACCCGGCCCTGCGGCCACCTTGAATCCGGCTGGAAGCGCTGGTGGACACGCTGGATTGCTCGAGACGATCTCCACCCAGTTGAGGTTCACCGCGCCTGTCCACTGGATCTGCAGTTTTTCTGGCGGTGGCGCCGTTGTCGATCCGGGCCTTGGTCTCCTGGTGCCAGGTCTGCCATCCACCGGTGTTCTCCACCGAGAGGTCGCGATCAGGTTGTTGTGAGCTTGGAATTCTTGGTCCCGTTCTCGGGTAGCTTCCCGGGAACGGATGACGACGTTTCCCTGTCAAGGTCGAAACTTGATGGTGTATTCGGCCGAACCGCTGGCGGTGTAGCCCAGCGCCGATCCGCCACCGGCGTCGGTGGAGAATCTCGATCTCGGTGTCGGTGGAAGGGGTAGGCCTTCTCCGCCTCGATCTTCCCGGGAACCGCCACGGTATCGACCTTGGGTGGTGACAGGTACGACGGGATCCACGGGCGTGACCGGCGTGGTGGCATGGCGGCCCAGGGTTTCGCGACTTCGCCGATCTTTCCTTTCGCAATACGCACGTGCCGGAAGCGGTGAGGTTGCCGTCGTTCCAGCCCGCCGTTGGTGGAGGCGCTTACCCGGTGAGCCGGCGGAAGATTCCGCCTTGTCAGAAAGTGATCAGTTGGCCCAGCGGATCCTCTGCCGGCCAAGTGCAGCCATGCGTCGGTTTCGGAGATGCACGCTGCCGCCACCGGACCCTCGGGTGGTGCCCCACTCCGGTGTATGTGATCGCGATCTTGCTGGAGGCGTTGCGGAGACCTGGTGCGGTAGGTGGCGCCGTGCAGGCGTAGAAGTGGAAGGTGCAGGCGATGTTTTCGCCTGGGACCGGATTGGCGAGGCCTGGTCCACCGCCTTCGACCAGTCGGGGATCCGACGATGATCATCGTTCCAGCCGTCACTTGCGGATCTCCGCCACCAGTCGATGGCATACGAACGCACATCCAGCTCCAACCGGCCTACTCGGCGGGTTCGTTCCAGATCCGAACATCCCGCGTGGCTTATCGCCGTAGGTCTTGGCCATGTCGGCGAAGAAGGCGATCGCCTTTGTCCTTGCGGGGCGTCTTGCTCCACGTGCATAGTCGATGATCACGCATATCGTCGTTGGCGATGGCGGCGTCCACGGCGGCTTTGAGACCGGTGTTGCCTGTGTAGAGGCTTCCGGAGCCGTTGCCCCTGCCATGGGGACACGCACGATGCTGGCGCCCCAACTTGGCGGTGGGGAACAACGGAGCCGCTGTTGAAGTTGAACTTCGTCGCCCCACAGCGGCCAGGCACCGACTCATCCCGCCAACTGGATGGTGCCGGCGGCGTTGGCGAGCTTGGCGTTGGCCACCTTCAGAGCGCCGTGGGTGGAAACGTCCCGGCGTTGGCCATGTAGGCGATTGCGGGATCGGTAGAAGGCCAGAGCGAAGGAAGCCGTGCATGGATGATTCTCTATGGGCGAACAAGGGTCGCGGTTAAACCCGCGGTGTTGGATGGCACTGGAATATGTCGCCACAGTGGACGGAAAGGATGATTTCCTTTACAGGGATTTCGCACCTGTGCCAAAACGGGTTCTCCAGGATACAGGGGATCGCCCTCAAAGACCGGAGTCAAGCCAAATGCCGCCATTTGAGACAAAAGTGGTTCCCCGCCGGAAAACCCGAAAGATTGGCGCCTGCCATCCGGTCAATGTGCAGAAATGGGACCCTGCCGGAATCGGGATCGATTGGAGAGAACCTATCCCATTTCCCCGGAGAGTCGGGCGATGGTGCGTGCGGAGATCGCAGATGGGTCAATACCCAGGGCTTTTACCCCGCCCACGACCAGCGATTGATGATCGGACAGGCAGGTGACGAAGGGTTGAGTGAACGGCGGATTCGATCACCTGGGAAGCGGCGCAGCCTGGCTTCACCAGGCCGTTGGTCCGGCTCTGCTCCAGGTTCGGGTGGTAGTCGCCGCCCCATCCCACCTGCTGCGTTTCAGGTAGGAGAATGGTATCGATCGTTACGCCCCGGTTTCGGCGCCATGTTTGGGCGAGTCGGGCGATCCGGTTTCGAAGACTGGTGGCGCTCGCCGGCACAAGGGATTGCCGGCACTGTTTCGGAGGGAACCCGTCGGCCATCATCGATGGCCGTGGACCAGAGCGGTGGAAACTCCGGGATGGACTTCCAATGAGGTTTGGGTCAAGAAAAAAAATCGGCCAAGGCCTTGGAAAACGCCACGGAATCGGGAATTCCCAGGGCATAATCTCGTTCGTTCCCAGGTTTTGCCGCCAACGATGTGGGGATGCCACCTGCATGGGTCCCAACCCGGTTGGTTGGGATCGGCCAAATCGTAGATGCCCGGGAGGGGTGTTTGGCTCAAGGCGCGGGTCCTGAAAGACACCGTAGCCGGAATACCAAAGCCACTCGAACCTCGGCACCTATAAGCGCGCGCGCGCTGCCCGGCGCGCATCGGTGGCTTCGGCGTCTTCGGTGAATCCCGGAATCCCTTCACCGCGGATCCGGCGCATGGACGCCAGCCGCAGGTGGTGGAATTGCCCACGAACTCGATTTCTCAATGCAGTTTGGCTGGGCGGAGGCAACAGTCGGGGATTCGCGCCTCGATGATCCATCAATGCACTCGCGCCGAGCCGACGAACAGTTCCGGTTCCGTTTTGGCCAGGCGGCTCCATGTGTCCCTTCGGTCAAGCCCGTTGCCAGCACCAGCGTGTCGGATCGAGAGGGACGCAATGCAACCTGGCGCCGATTGTCCAAAGTCAGGTTCCACCAGGTTCGACCAGGTGTTGATTCGCGCCCGGACCCCTGTTCCGGCAAAACGAGTTTTCACCCTGGAGGCGAGACCCATCCCGTGAGCCTGAGTCGGGCCAAGGGTCCTCGCCTCCCACAGCAACCGCGAGTCGAGGCGGGAATACGCAGCGTGGCGAGGTATCCTGGTGTCATCGCCATCGCCACCAGTAGGCAAAATCCATGGCGAGACCCCATCGAGGAAAACTCCGCGCATTTCGACCTCTGGATCGAGGGGTGAGATACTCGTTCTAGGAAGAAAGTATTTCCTGGGACCAGACCGGCCGTCGGTATCATCCACCAATCGTTGCGAGTGGTCGCGCCGTAAAGGTTTTCCCGCCCAAAGCGGGGTTCACTTAGTAAAAGAGCGGATTTGGCAAATAGTAGCCACGACGTGGCGGTAGATTTACAACCGCCAATGATCCTGGTCGAATTTACGTTATAAATTCGACTATGGATCGCCATCAGTTGCTCCAAGAACGACTGAAAAGCCTCTGGTCATCCCCTCGAGGTCGTATCACTGTGCTGACCGGGGTTCGCCAAGTGGGAAGACCACACTGATGAAGATGGCCTTCCCGGAAATTCCCTTGCTTCGCTTCGACGCATTGGCCGAGAGATTGGCCTATCAGTCCCCTCACGCCGGCGGATTGGATCGCACGCTTCCCCGTGGCCATCCTGGATGAGGTTCAGAAGTCGCCGGAGATCTTCGACACCATCAAAGCTGCTACGATCAGGCGCCTCAGGTTCGCTACCTGCTCTGGGACTCGAGTCAGGATCCATCTGTTGCAAGGGTGCGACGGACCCTGGGGACGTGCGGCCTTGTTGCGACTCCATTCGCTCACCTTGGCAGGCTGATGGATTCGAAAGACCTGATGCCCGCCACGCCATACCAGATGATGTTGACAAATACTGACCAAATCGCGTCGATCCTGGATGTTCTGGTGAATCCGGAAACGGCCTGACCGCTCGGGAATCCGAGGCCAAGCGTTGGTGGAATCATCTCGTGCGATGGGGTGGGATGCCTTCCTGATCGCCGATGGAATGGATGATGCCGACCGGATGGATTGGTTGCGCGACTACCAGGAACTCTATCTGCAGCGCGATCTTCCGATCTTGCACGACTATCCGATCTGGAACCGTTCGCCCGAGCGCAGAAGATCGCCGCGTTGCGTTCCGGGGAGAGCTGATCCATTCACGGCGCTGGGCGCGGCTTGTGGAGTGAGCGCTTGCCACGGCCAAGCGCTATCTGCAATATTTGGAGCTCAGTTTCCAGATTGTCATGCTGCAGCCTTGGTTTCGCAACGTGGAAAAGCGCCTGTCCAAGTCTCCCAAGCTTCATTTTCTGGACAACGGCATTCGTCGAGGGATCCTGCGACGCACGGGCGACCCCGATGGCCATGAGCTGGAAACGGTGGTGGTCGCCGAATCCATCAAGCAGGGCGCACTCACGCGCACCGGCGTGGAGTTCTCCCATCTGCGAACTTCGGATGGTCGCGAAGTGGATCTGTTGCTGGAGTTGGACCAGGGCTATATCGCCATGGAAGCCAAGCTTGCCGAGCGTGTGACGGATTCCGACGCAAGGCACCTGCGCGATCTCTCCGAGATCCTGGACAAACCGCTGTTGGCGGGCCTGGTGGTGAGCCAGGATCCCGTGGCGCGCCGGTTGGTTCCAGGCGCGAAGAACGAGCCCATCTGGGCGATCCCGGCCTGGCGGCTGTTCGGCTGAGATGCCCGCGAGCTCTACGGTTCAGCGAAGGTCCGGCTGCGGGGCAGCACCTGCGTTCCTCGGAAGATTCCAGCACAAGCCACTGGACGGATTTTGTTGCAGGAAGAATCATTGTTGCGGAAGCTGGCACAACCTGGTTCCATCTGCTGCGACCGCGAAGGTCCACGATCTTGGCGTTCCATGCGACTTGGCTCGGGTTGTGGATGGCCAGTCCGGCAGGAAGACGAACGAGATCGGCGCGAACCGGGAACGGAGGAACGAGTGGAACTGTTGTCCCACTCTGGCAAAAATCTGACGCAGGTGTGCGGCGAGTTCCGCGCCGTTGAGCTTCGCCTGGGAACGATTGGGATGGTAGTCGGCGCCGTATCCGCGGCTGTCCTCTTGGGGAGTCAAGCTGAGGTGGGTGGCCTTGAGCCCGCGCTTGGTCACGTCGGCCACGACATTGTCCAGATGGCTACGGATTTTGGTGAGGGTTTTCAGCCCGGAAGGGTAGTTGTCGGACATCATGGGGCCGTCCACCACGAATCGCGCTTGTGGATAGCGTGCATGGAGCGTGTCCACGAAGTCGCGGTAGGTGCGGAAGAACTTGGTGGAATCCGGTTGGGCGCTGGCTGTGGAATAATCGTTGGTGCCCAGGTCGATCACCACCACCTGCGGGATCCAGCGAGTGAACCCCGCACGGACGTATCCCAAGTGAGGACTTGCTTGTACATCTGGGGACTGTCGCGGATTTGGTGTCACCGCCGTAGTTTTTGGATCACCCCGCGCCCCGACCAGCAGATGGTGTGCCGCTCTGCGCCCAAGGAGTCCGCAGCCAAGGCCGCGTAGGTGAGGGCCTCGTTTTTCGGTTTGGACCTGAAAGGGTGGAAGCCACTGAATCCAGGATGCCGTACCCGCACGCGTGATGGAATTTCCATAGAACTCGATCCGGCGGTCACCTTCCGCAGGGGCGACTCCGGGAGTGCCGTCGATGCGAAATCCCCGGAAATGGGTGAGCGAATGTTGGGCCTCGGTGCGCAGTCGCACGGCAACCGTGTGCGTGCCTTGGCTCAGACCGGAAGCCAGTTGGAAGATGGTGTCGTTGGATGCGTTGGAAAGATCCAGGACCTTGGTCTCTTTTCCGTCCACCGATACGCTGTAGACGGATCCCTTCGCTTGCATGCGGATCGAACAGGAGGTGCCGTTGAACGATGGCCGCGCCGGAAGCGGACCAGGCCCACTGGATATCGGGAGAGCTGCTGTCCTTGCCGTAGCGTCCCAGGTAGCGGATGGAGGGATCTCCCGGGAGAACATCGACAACGGCGGCACCGGCGATTCCATTGATCAAGGCGAGAACGGGCCAAACACCTGACTTCACAGGAAGTCCTCCGGAAATGTTGTGAGAAAAAGTAGACGAGGATCGGGTATCCCGGCGCAATTCAATTCTGGTCCTGCGCGGTGATCATTGAATTCGCCCGATCCGCGAAGGGGCGTGTTTAGTTTTGCGTAAAATCTCCTGAACCGAATGTTCTTTGCAGAAGGGATGGGATCGGGCCCATGCGTCCAAGTCTCCCCGAAAATCAATTGGGTACATCCGCTCGAAAGCCGGCAAGAGGCAGCGAAACGAGGCCCAGACAATGGAACGTGAAAACGAACGTGTTTCTGGTGGTGGCTTCGCTGGGTAGTGTTTTCGGCTTGGTGTTCGGCTTGGAAACATTGGCCAAGGGAATGACCTGGCTGGCAGCAATCGACTTTCTGATGTCGGTGCTGTTTCTCGGATCCATCTTCGTGGCGCTCAGGAAGCCTTCGTCGCGCACGCCATACTTTTTACTGATCCTGTTCGCCTCGAGTTTTTTCGTGTACTTGTTCGTAGGCGGAGCCAATCGAGGCATAGGATCGATTTGGATCGTCTTGATTCCTCTTTGCGGGGCTTTTTTCCTGGGTTGGCGCTGGGGATTGGTTGTTTCGCTTGTTTCGGCCGCCATCTGTGCCGTGGCGGTGGTCCACCATGCTCTCGGTGGATTTCCTGGAATCGCCTCGATGGACATGGTGACCCGGCTTGGGGGGGTCTTCGTGTTCTCGCTGGTCATCTCCAGCATCTACGATTATTCCATGTCGCGACTGACGAACGAGTTGCAAGCCAACAATGTGCAACTGGAGGAGCAGTCCCGCGTGGCCAATTCGCTGGCCGAGCAGGCGGAATCGGCCAACAGGGCCAAATCGGAATTCTTGGCCAACATGAGTCATGAAATCCGCACCCCGATGAACGGCGTGATCGGGATGACGGATCTCCTGCTCGACACGCCCCTTACCGAAGAACAGCGACAATATGCCCACGCGGTCCATTCCAGCGGGGAAGCGCTGTTGGCTTTGATCAATGACATCCTCGATTTTTCCAAGATCGAGGCGGGCATGCTCCAGCTCGAGAGGGTGGAATTCGATCTGTTGCGGGTGCTCGACGAGGTTGTCCGTCTGATGGGTCCTGGTGCGAGGGAAAAGGGATTGAGTTTGGTTCGCCTCGTGGATTCCAGCGTTGCGGGGGACCTACACGGGCGATCCGGGCAGGATGCGACAGATTCTGCTGAACCTGGTGGGCAACGCGATCAAGTTCACTCAGCAGGGCGGTGTCTCGATCCATGTCGCGGAGCTTCCCCACGACGATCGTCGTGTGACCTTGCGCGTGGGCGTGCAAGATACCGGGATCGGGATTTCGAAGGAGCACGTCGGTCGGCTCTTCCAGCAATTCACCCAGCTGGACAGCTCCACCACGCGAAAATTCGGTGGAACGGGACTCGGACTGGCGATCACCCGGCAATTGGTCGAGCTCATGGTGGCCAGATCGGGGTGAAAGCAAGAAGGTGCCGGTTCGGAATTTTGGTTCACCGTTGCATTGGAGCGTGTCCGGAAGAGCTGAGAGGAGTCGGCGACCAGGTCCGGTCCGGAAAAATCCGCCTTCCCTGGAAACTCCGGAGATGGTAGGCTGAGTCCGTCGATGAACACCTGCGGAGGAGCTATGTCCATACGTGATCGCGTGACTGTCCTTTTGGTAGCAAGCGCATTGGTCGCCATCGCGGTCTGGGCTGTGGTGTTCCGCGGCATGCAGACCGTGCGAGTTGGCGGTCCACTCGATGCGGAAATTCTCAAGGAAACCCGGTTGGAGGTGGATGTCGCGCCGCCCAAGTTGTTCTTGGTGGAAGCGGGGATGCATCTGCACCAGGTGGCCATTTCGGCAGACCCACAGGTGCGGAAGGCGAACTGGGAGGAGTTCGTGCATCATCGCCGGGAATTCGATTCGTCCTTGCGCCATTTCGAGTCGTCGTTCTCCGGGGAGCCGGTCCTCAAGGATCTTCACGCGGCCGTGGATCCGATGCAAAAATTCCTCCAAGTGATGGACGCCAAATTCGTGCCCCTCATGGAATCCGGAAACCAGGCGGCCATGATCGAATTTTTGGCCAAGGAGTATGCACCGGCGCATGATCTGCACGATTCCTTGAACCAGGCCCTCATCGAGAAATTGATGCAGCGCGACTCTGTCAAACGCGCTGCGGTCGAACAAACCGTGGGATTGCGGACGAACGTTTCCATCGCGGCTCTGGCGATCTTCCTTGGTTTGATCGGCTGGATGGTGGTGTATTCCCGTCGCGAGTTGCAGAAGGCGGTGGTGTACGAACGCCTGGCGTCCTTCGCGCCGGTCAACATCATGATGACGGATCTTGACCTCAATGTGACCTACGCCAACCGCCAGTCGATCGAGACCTTGAAGGGCATCGAGTACGCCATGAACTGCAAGGCCGAAGACATCGTGGGCAAATGCATCGACATGTTCCACAAGGATCCGGGGCGCGTTCGGCGCATCTTGGCGGATCCATCGAACCTGCCCCACACGGCCACCATCATGGTGGGACACGACTGGATGCAGCAGAGGGTCGTGGCGGTTCGCGACGAGAAGGGCAAATACATCGGTCCCATGCTCACCTGGGAGCTGGTCACCAAGAAGATCGAAACCGAAAAGAAAACCAAGCAATTGCAGGAGTCGATCGCCGCCCAGGTGACCCAACTCAAGGAGGCTTCGACCGGCCTTTCGGAAGGCGCGGATCAAATTCTGTCTGCCAGCAAGTCGACAGCCAAGGCGGCGGGCGTCACGGGAGGATCCGTGGAAGATCTGGACAGGCAGATCGCGATGGTGGCGGCCAGCACCGAAGAGATGAGCGCGAGCGTGGGCGAGATTTCCCGCAACGTCACCGAGGCGACCGCGGTCGCCAAGGACGCCAGCCGCACCACGGTGGTGGTCAACCAACGGATCATCGATCTGGGGGCCTCGAGCGCGGAAATCACCCGAGCGGTGAACGTGATCAACGACATCGCCGACCAGACCAAGTTGTTGGCACTCAACGCCACGATCGAGGCGGCACGGGCTGGAGAAGCTGGCAAGGGATTTTCGGTGGTGGCCGGCGAGGTCAAGGAATTGGCCAAACAGACCGGAAACGCCACCGAAGAAATCGGACGCATGGTGGAAACCATCCAGCGGGACGTGGGCGGCTCCATCGAGGCGATGGGCAAGGTTCGCGAGGTGGTGGAACGCATCGAAATGCTGCAGACCAGCATCGCCGCGGCGGTGGAAGAGCAAAGCGCCACTTCGCGCGAAATCGCGCGCAGCGTGGGAGAGTCTTCGCGAGCCACGCGGGAAATTCGCGGAGCCATCCGGGAATTGGCCCGGGTATCGGAGGAAGGCGCCGAGGTCGCGCAAGCCTCCCGTGCCGGTGCCACGTCGGTGGCGGGACTTGCGACCAGCATCGACGCGTCGATGGGAAGTTTCATGAAGGAATCCGTCACGACAGAGACGCGGCACGGATCGCATCCGAGATGATCGGATAGGAGCGGAATCGATGAGCCGTTCGTTTTGTACCTGCTGACGGGGGAGTGCCCATTCGAAAAAGGAATCCACCTGGAGTGGTACTTGCATACGTCCTGAATTGCGCGTTCATGGTCCTCATCGCCCAGCGGATGCACACCGCCAGCGCCAAAGCCATCCTGAAAAGGAGCGCGCGGAGGAAGCCAGCCGCGTCAAATCGATGTTCTTGGCCAACATGAGCCACGAGCTCCGCACGCCGATGAATTCCATTTTGGGATTCGCCGAAATCCTGGCCGACGACACGACGCTTCTGCAAACCGCCAGGAAAACTCCGGATCATCCATCGCAATGGTCGCCAACTTCTGGAAACCATCAATGCGATCCTGGAGATTTCGCGGGCCGAATCGAAGGGGGATGGCAACCTGAAATTGGTCCCTTTGGATTTCCATGAGCTTGTGTTCGACCTGCAGTCGCTGTTCAATCCTTCCGCCTCGGGGAAGAGGCTCGAACTGGCGGTCCACATCGATCCTTCGATTCCTCGTCGCGTGGTCACGGATCCATCCAAGATCCGACAAATACTGACAAACCTGATCGGAACGCGATCAAATATCCGAGCGGATCTCGGTGGAAGTCGCCGCCACGGAGAACGGGATCGAGCCGGGAAGCATCGGGAACATCTTCCGTCCGTTCGAACGAACCATGATGGGGGCGGCGACCGCTTCCGGAACCGAATTAAAGTTGGCCATCTGCGCGAAGTTCGCCGAAGAGCTCGGCGGAAGCGTCTCGGTGGAAAGCACAGTGGGCCACGGAAGTCGGTTTTATCTCCACTTCCCGTTTCTATCGGCGGCGGGCTTGCCGGAGGAGGTGACGTTGCCGGTGCAGGTGCAAGCGCGCCTACCTCCCGGAGTCTCTCCCGTACGCGTTCTCGTGGTGGATGACATCGAAGCGAATCGACAGTTTCTGCGGTGCTTGCTGGAGCCGATGGGATTTCTCGTCCTGGAATCCTCCGATGGTCTGGATGCGGTCGCAAAGGTTTCTTCACAATCGCCGGAAATCGTCCTGATGGACCTTTGGCTTCCCGCCATCGACGGCGCCGAGGCCACACGTCGGATCCGCCGCGACCACGCCGACCGGAAGGTGGTCGGATCGGACTCAGTGCGAGTGCCCTGCCCGACGAGAAGGAGGAATTCCGCCGGTCGGGGTTGGACGATGTCCTGAGCAAACCCGTATCGCGGACCTGCCTCGCGCTCGCCCTGGCCAGGCATTGTCCCCTCGAGGTGCATGAATCGGAACCAACGGACCAGTCCAGACAAGATTCGTCCATCTTCCCGACGCCTTCGGATCTGGAGATCGGAGCGGACTGGCTGGATCGGTTCGATCTGCTCGTGCGCCAAGGCGATCTTTCCGGGATCCAAGCGATGGCGGTGGAATCGGCATCCGAATTCCCCCTGGTTTCCGAGGAAATCGTGAAGCTCGTGGCTGCCATGGATACCCGGAAACTGCGCAAGTCGCTCAGCGCCTCAGGGAACAGTGCGATGCGGAGGAAACACCATGAGTCAAAAACGCAGGACCGAGCGGATTCTCATCGTCGACGACACGAGCTCCAACCTCGTATTGCTCAACGAAATCCTGTGTGGAGCAGGGTATGTCGTCTCCGTAGCCACCAATGGCTTGGATGCGCTGGAATCGGCGCTGCTGGCCCCACCTGACATGGTCTTGCTGGATATTTTGATGCCCGGCATGGATGGCTACGAAGTCCTTGCGTCGCTGAAGAAGGATCCCGCGACGAAGTCCATCCCGGTGCTGTTGCTCTCCGCATTGGGCGAGACCGAGTCGAAGACGAAGGGATTCGAACTCGGCGCTTGCGATTACATCACCAAGCCATTCCACCTGATGGAGGTTTTGGCGCGAATGGATACCATCTACGTGTCGCCAGCCTCGAGCGCCGTCTGCGGTGGTCGGAGGGAGCCATGCGGGAGGGTGAACGGATCGCGAGGTTCGGGACTTGGACCCGCGACCTGCAATCCGGGCAGATCGAGTGGTCGGACGAACTCTTCGCTTTGCTTGGATCCGAACGAACCGCCGGCCGATCCATCTCGGGCATCCTGGAGGATGTCGTGTTTTCCGACGATTTGCGGACGGTGAAAGCGCTTTTCACGGATCCGGTTTCCAACCTCGACGGCGGCAAGGTGTCGGAGTTCCGTCTGAACGCCGATGGTGAGCGAGGGCGGACCATGCGAGCCACGGGCAAGCGGATCGACGATGCCAAGAGTGGCGGGAAAAACGTCTTCATCGGGGTGATGCAGGATATCACTCAAATCCGAAACGACCACGAGGCCGATCTCTCTCGCCAGCGAGTCGCCGACCGGATCCTGGATGGACATCCGGATGGAATCGTGCACGTGGACCGGGACGGGAAGATCGTGCAAGTCAACGGCTCGTTTCTGCATCTGGTCGGTAGGTGTTCCGAAGATGTGGTGGGGAGCCTCGTGGATGGAATCGGCGTGGCGGATTCGGATGGCAGTCGACTTTCGGACGACATCCGCCGCGCGTTGATCTCCGGTACGCAACGGATT